>NZ_CDRNCW010000001.1:2782500-6735998 GCF_977011995.1 Variovorax durovernensis
AACAGTCAGGATGTTGGCTTAGAAGCAGCCATCATTTAAAGAAAGCGTAATAGCTCACTGATCGAGTCGTCCTGCGCGGAAGATGTAACGGGGCTAAGCCAGTTACCGAAGCTGCGGATTTGCAATTTATTGCAAGTGGTAGGAGAGCGTTCTGTAAGCCTGTGAAGGTGCGTTGTAAAGCGTGCTGGAGGTATCAGAAGTGCGAATGCTGACATGAGTAGCGTTAAAGGGGGTGAAAAGCCCCCTCGCCGTAAGCGCAAGGTTTTCTACGCAACGTTCATCGGCGTAGAGTGAGTCGGCCCCTAAGGCGAGGCAGAGATGCGTAGCTGATGGGAAACAGGTCAATATTCCTGTACCGATATATAGTGCGATGTGGGGACGGATCTTAATAGGTCATCCGGGTGTTGGATATCCCGGTTTAGTTGGATGTAGGCGTGCATTAGGCAAATCCGGTGCACATATACCGAGGCCAACGATCGAGCCAGCTTGCTGGTGAAGTGACTGAACGAGGTTCCAGGAAAAGCCACTAAGCTTCAGCTATATACGACCGTACCGCAAACCGACACTGGTGCGCGAGATGAGTATTCTAAGGCGCTTGAGAGAACTCAGGAGAAGGAACTCGGCAAATTGACACCGTAACTTCGGAAGAAGGTGTGCCCTATTAGTGTGAAGTGAACAACGGAGCATGAATGGGTTGCAAAAAATCGGTGGCTGCGACTGTTTATTAAAAACACAGCACTCTGCAAACACGAAAGTGGACGTATAGGGTGTGACGCCTGCCCGGTGCTGGAAGATTAAATGATGGGGTGCAAGCTCTTGATTGAAGTCCCAGTAAACGGCGGCCGTAACTATAACGGTCCTAAGGTAGCGAAATTCCTTGTCGGGTAAGTTCCGACCTGCACGAATGGCGTAACGATGGCCACACTGTCTCCTCCTGAGACTCAGCGAAGTTGAAATGTTTGTGATGATGCAATCTCCCCGCGGAAAGACGGAAAGACCCCATGAACCTTTACTGTAGCTTTGTATTGGACTTTGAACAGATCTGTGTAGGATAGGTGGGAGGCTTTGAAGCAGGGTCGCTAGATCTTGTGGAGCCAACGTTGAAATACCACCCTGGTGTGTTTGAGGTTCTAACCTAGGTCCATTATCTGGATCGGGGACAGTGCATGGTAGGCAGTTTGACTGGGGCGGTCTCCTCCCAAAGCGTAACGGAGGAGTTCGAAGGTACGCTAGTTACGGTCGGACATCGTGACGATAGTGCAATGGCATAAGCGTGCTTAACTGCGAGACTGACAAGTCGAGCAGATGCGAAAGCAGGACATAGTGATCCGGTGGTTCTGTATGGAAGGGCCATCGCTCAACGGATAAAAGGTACTCTGGGGATAACAGGCTGATACCGCCCAAGAGTTCATATCGACGGCGGTGTTTGGCACCTCGATGTCGGCTCATCTCATCCTGGGGCTGTAGCCGGTCCCAAGGGTATGGCTGTTCGCCATTTAAAGAGGTACGTGAGCTGGGTTTAAAACGTCGTGAGACAGTTTGGTCCCTATCTTCCGTGGGCGCTGCAGATTTGAGGAAGCCTGCTCCTAGTACGAGAGGACCGGAGTGGACACACCTCTGGTGTATCGGTTGTCACGCCAGTGGCATTGCCGAGTAGCTAAGTGTGGAAGAGATAACCGCTGAAAGCATCTAAGCGGGAAACTCGTTTCAAGATGAGATCTGCCGGGGCCTTGAGCCCCCTGAAGAGTCGTTCAAGACCAGGACGTTGATAGGTCAGGTGTGGAAGCGCAGTAATGCGTTAAGCTAACTGATACTAATTGCTCGTGCGGCTTGACCCTATAACTTTGATCGATCAGATCAAGGTGTTATGCCAAGTTGACGCATTCAAAACAATTCGCCAAAAGCTGATTCCAAACTCTATGAATTCGTTCGATTGATCGCGTGATCAACCGGACAACCCTTTATGCCTGATGACCATAGCGAGTTGGTCCCACTCCTTCCCATCCCGAACAGGACAGTGAAACGACTCAGCGCCGATGATAGTGCGGGTTCCCGTGTGAAAGTAGGTCATCGTCAGGCTCTTACAGCCCAGAAAACCCCAGTCAATCTATTGACTGGGGTTTTTTGCTTTGGGGGAGGCTGCAACGTGATCGTCATCCATAGTGGGCTTGCAATGCCCACAGAACGCCGATAACCACTACAAATAGCACCGCAAAGAGAATCCAAGCTTGTGCGAATGCTCGAGTCTCTGTAATTTCAACAGGAGTTACTGCGGCAGGCAGGGCAGGTGTAGCAGGCGTATGTGAAGTCATTCCCGACTGTACCCCCTGGGGCACCAGTACTGTTCAGCTTTGCAAAGGCGCCTTCAGCGTGACAGCCGCCACAGGCACACCGACAGCCAGCCCAAGTTTCCACACATCCAACGATGGCGAGCAAGCTCAGCTCTTCGCCTTCTTCGAAGACTTCGATTTGCCGGCACCATTAAGCTCGATCGCCTCACGAACGAGCGACTTGAAGGCGGGTGCGGCAACTTTCTCTCCTTCATGAATGTCGATGGCGCGACGCGTGTTGCCGTCGAGGCTCGCGTTGAAGAGTTGAGTGGGGTCCTTCAGTGACGCACCCTTGGCAAATGTGAGCTTCACCGCGCTCTTGTAAGACTCGCCGGTGCAGATGATGCCGTCGTGCGACCAGACCGGCGTGCCCATCCACTTCCATTCCTCGATGACCTCGGGGTCCGCTTCCTTGATGAACTTGCGCATCCTGGCGAGCGTCTCACCGCGCCAGTCGCCAAGCTCGGCGATCTTGTTCGAAATGAGCTCCGAGGCCGACGGGCTCGGGTTCGTGTCGTCCGACGACTTCTTCATGTCTTCTTCCTGGAGGTTGCCCCGACGGTGAAGCCGAATGGTAGCCGTCGACGGCCGCACCGATCTGCGCAGACCTGCCTAACCCCCGATCATCACGGTAGGTAAACCCATGATGATGCTGCCCCCATGCGCCGTCGCATCACCAACGCGTGCCGCTGGGCGGCTGCCGATGAGCACCGTCGCCGAGCCTTGCACGATGACGTCGGGCGGCCCCACGCACATTACGTTGTCGCCAAGCACCGCTGCCGGCAGGCTACCGATGAGAACGCTGGGCACACCGGGTCCGATCACGGGGCCGCCGACGTGGGGAATGGCAACCGGACTGCCAGGCGTCGTCATGGGACAGGCGTGCATGTCGGTCAAGCGGGCGGCTGGTGGCATGGCGATGGGGCCTTGTTCTTGTTGTCAGTTGATCAACACCATCGCACCCTTGACCACGGTCTGCCCGGCGGCCGACAACTCCGCGCTGGCCGAACCTGTGGCAACGAAGGAGACCTGGGCGCGGCAATCGATGTTCAGGCCGCTGACCTTCGCATCGGCCTTCGAACTGACTGAGAGTGCACCGACTGCTTCAAGCGTCATCGTGCCGCCGGCGGTGAGTCGGATGTTCTTCGGGCTTTCCAGCGTGATGCCGTTGGCATCGATTGCGATCCTGTTGCCGTTCCCATCGGTCAACTCGAGCAAGGCGGCGGTGGAGGGGCACGTTGCGGCGCCGAATCGGACGGTGGTGATCCAGTTGCCGCCCCGCAGGTCATGCGTGAGGCCGGTGCAGAGCACATTGCCGTCGAGGCGCGCGCCCAGGCCTCTGAGTTCGATTGGCGTACCAGGGCGGGCCAAAGCACTGCCCTGGAACCGCATGTGGCCGCGCAGACCCGACGTGCCAGTGCTGCTCACTTCGTCTTCAAAGCCGCCTTCGAAATCAATCAGGTCGACGCCATAGGTCAAGGCCAAAGCGGGCGTCGCATCCGTTGACATTTCGTTGTCGGTGCCCGTCTTGTCACGGCACTCCACCACCAGTTGCGCAGGCGAACCTTGCGCAATCTTGATGCGTTGGCCCGACACCGTGCCGCTGAAAATCATCTCGTCGTTCTCGCCATAGCCGGCGCTGACCGTGATCCCTGCACCGAGCCAGAAAGTGGCCGACTCGCTCAAGGCAAAAGCCTGCGAGGCCGGATCGCCTTCGAGGAACACCAGCGTGGCCGTCGCCGCCTTGTCCATCGCACGCTCGACGGTGGCCGAGAGGAGCGGCACCGCCGAGGACACATCGCTGCCTTCGCTGAGCAGCCGTATCTGGAGTAGGGCGGAAGCATCTTGCAAGGGAGACACTGGCATGGGCTTCACTCCGGCGACGTGACGCAGTTGCAACCTCGCGATGGTAGCTGCCGCCGAATGTCAGAGTTCATGCGCTGAAGGAATGACGTCAGGCAAGAAGATCGTTTGACCCGCCTGCCTGCGCTGCCGAAAATTTTGGCTGCGCACTCGGCCGATGCGCTCCGGGAATGCCGGGCGCATCGCGACACTTCAAGACCACCCCCAATGAACGACACCACCTTCCTCCCCAGCGACGAGATCCGTTCGCTGTTCTCCCGCCGCATGTCCGAGATGTACCGCGAGGAGGTGCCGCTGTACGGTGATCTGCTCGATGTCGTCGCCAACGTCAACGCCGACAGCATGCGCGAGCCGGCCCTTCTGGCACAACTGCGCAGCAACGGCGAGCTGGAGCGCATCGACGTCGAGCGCCACGGCGCCATCCGCCTGGGCAAGCCGGAGGAACTGGCCACGATCCGGCGGTTGTTCAAGGTGATGGGCATGGCGCCGGTCGGTTACTACGACCTGTCCGTGGCCGGCGTGCCGGTGCACTCGACCGCATTTCGTCCGGTGACCGACGCGTCGCTGTCGAACAACCCGTTTCGCGTCTTCACTTCGCTGCTGCGGCTCGAGCTGATCGAAGACCCGGCGCTGCGCGCGGAAGTGCAGCAGATCCTGGCGCGCCGGAACATCTTCACGCCGCGCGTGCTGGCGCTCATCGAGCAGGCCGAGACGGCCGGCGGCCTGACGGCGGCGCAGGCGGAAGAGTTCGTGGCGCAGGCCTTGGAGACCTTCCGCTGGCACCGCGAGGCCACGGTGAGCAAGGCCACCTACGACAAGCTGCTGGCGGCGCACCGCCTCATTGCCGACGTGGCTTGCTTCAAGGGCCCGCACATCAATCACCTGACGCCGCGCACCCTGAACATCGACGACGCTCAGGTCGAGATGACGCGCCGCGGCATGACCGCCAAGGACGTCATCGAAGGCCCGCCGCGCCGCAAGGTGCCGATCCTGCTGCGCCAGACCAGTTTCCGCGCGCTGCAGGAACGCGTGGCGTTCGTGGGGGAGAGCGAGGCCGAGGCGGGAACGCACACCGCGCGGTTCGGCGAGATCGAGCAACGCGGCGTTGCCTTGACCCGCAAGGGCCGCGCGCTCTATGACGCGCTGCTCTCCCGCGTGCGGGATGCGAACGGCGCCGGCAATGCAGGAGCCGACTACCAGGCTCGCCTGAATGCCGCGTTCAGCGACTTCCCGGACGACCTGAAGACGATGCGCGAAGCGGGCCTCGGCTTCTTCCGCTACGCGCTGACCGACAAGGGCCGCGCCGCGAACCAGGACGCACTTGCCGCAAAGTCGCTCCACACCCTC
The DNA here is from genome assembly GCF_977011995.1 of Variovorax durovernensis. Lineage (NCBI taxonomy): Bacteria > Pseudomonadati > Pseudomonadota > Betaproteobacteria > Burkholderiales > Comamonadaceae > Variovorax > Variovorax durovernensis. The sequence continues at coordinate 2,788,041 of NZ_CDRNCW010000001.1, forward strand.
GTCGACGAAGGCTGGCTGGATGCCGAGCCCATCACCTACGAAGACTTCCTGCCCGTGAGCGCCGCCGGCATTTTCCAGTCGAATCTCGGCGCGGACGAGCAGAAGAGCTACGCCGCCAACAGTGCGCAGGCCGTGTTCGAGGCCGCGCTGGGCGCCCAGGTGCAAGACGAGATCGCGCTGTATGAAGAAGCTCAGGCGCGCTCGTTGAAAGCGGCTGTTCCTTTCCTGGCCGCACCGTGACCGCACTGATCGAACAATTGCGCGCCATCGTCGGCGCCCAGCACGTGCTCAACGAAGGCGACCTCACCGCCTACGAACAGGACTGGCGCAAGCGCGCACGCGGCAAGTCACTGGCCGTGGTGCGCCCGGCCAACACGCAGCAGGTGGCCGACGTGGTCAAGGCCTGCGCGGCCGCCGGCACGGCCATCGTGCCGCAGGGCGGCAACACCGGCCTGGCGGTCGGCTCCATCCCCGACGACAGCGGCACCCAGGTGGTGCTGAGCCTGCAGCGCCTGAACGCCATCCGCACCATCGACGCCGCCAACCTCACCATGACGGTGGAGGCCGGCTGCATCCTGCAGACCCTGCAGGAAACCGCCGAGAAGGCCGGCTTCCTGTTCCCGCTGAGCCTGGCCGCGGAGGGCAGCTGCACCATCGGCGGCAACCTGGCCACCAATGCCGGCGGCACCCAGGTGGTCCGCTACGGCAACACGCGCGAACTGTGCCTGGGGCTGGAAGTGGTCACGCCCCAGGGCGAGATCTGGGAAGGCACCAGCGGCCTGCGCAAGGACAACACCGGCTACGACCTGCGCGACCTGTTCGTCGGCAGCGAGGGTACGCTGGGCGTCATCACCGCCGCGACCATGAAGCTGTATCCGCTGCCGGCTGCGCAACTGACGGCCTGGGCGGCGGTGCCTTCGCTGGACCATGCGGTCACGCTGCTGGGCCTGGCGCACAAGCACCTGGGCCCGGGCCTCACCGGCTTCGAGGTGATGGGCAAGTTCGCGCTGAGCCTGGTCGACAAGCACATGCCGCAGCTGCGCGTGCCCTTCATCAAGGATGAGGCGGTGCCGTACTGCGTGCTGCTGGAAAATTCCGACAGCGAATCCGAAGACCACGCCCGCGCCCGCTTCGAGGCCTTGCTGGAAACCGCCTTCGAGGACGGCTGCGTCACCGACGCGGTGGTGGCAGAGAACCTGGCACAGGCCCACCAGCTGTGGCACATCCGCGAGAGCATTCCGCTGGCGCAGGCCGAGGAAGGGCTGAACATCAAGCACGACATCTCGATCCCCGTGTCGCGCATTCCGGCTTTCGTGGAAGAGACCGATGCCTTGCTGAAGCGGGAGATCGAGGGCGTGCGCCTCGTGAACTTCGGGCACCTGGGCGACGGCAACCTGCACTACAACGTGCAGGCGCCGGAGAACATCGACACCAAGGCGTTCCTGAAGAACGAGGAAGAGCGCATCAACACGCTGGTGTACGACGCGGTGGAGAAGTTCGGCGGCTCGTTCTCGGCGGAGCACGGCGTGGGCTCACTCAAGGTCGACAAGCTGGAGAAGCACAAGTCGCCGGTGGCGCTGGAGATGATGCGTGCGATCAAGCGCGGGCTCGATCCCAAGAACACGCTCAACCCGGGACGCGTGATCCGGGTCTAGTTTCCGGCAGGCTCCATGCCGAAACGGCGCTTTGCCGCTTCGCTTTCCATTGAAGTCATGCAGGCGAGCAGTTCAATCACAGCGTCGTGTTGCGACGTACCCATGCCTGGCGCGGCACTGAAGGTTGTCGTGATCTGTATCTCCGTCGGCAGCGGCCCCAGCAGCGCAATGCCTTCGACGCCCATCAATTCGCTCAGCTGCTGGAACCCCAGCGCAGCCTCTCCACGCGCAATGAGCAAACCCACCGGCACGCCGGCCGGTGCCTGCACCAGCCGTTCCTTGACCGTGCCTGCAATGCCCCAGCGCTCGAACAGCGCCATCAGCGCCACGCCGCTCGGCCCGGTCGAGCAGGCGATGCGTTCGGCCTCCAGCACTGCCCGCCGCACCGCGTCTTCGCTGGAGATGTCGGGCCGCGCCGCATTCGCATGCACAGCCACGGCAACGCCGGAGCGGACCACATCGAACTTGCTCGACGCATCCAGCTTGCCGGCGGCCGCAAGCTTGTCGATTGCGTCCGACGCCAGCACCACCAGGTCGAATGGCTCGCCCGATGACACGCGCCGCACGGCCTCGACGCCGCCGACCGACTCGACGGCAACCGCCACGCCGCTAGAGCGCGCATACGCCGCCGTCAGTTCCAGCATCAGGCCACGCGTGGCCATCGAGCCGATTCCCCGGATCGTCGTGGTCATATGCATCTACGAGAAGAATCAGGCGTCGCGGCCGATCAGCCGGTCCGCGTAGGCCTGCCAATCGCTGTCGGCATCCAGCCCGTCGAACACGCCGTCGCGCGCCTGCGCGGCCACCCAGTCGTGCTTCGACGCGATGGCCGCAGCCATGAGCGGCTCGAAGCCGGCCTCGCGCACGGTCTGCGCCGCCTCGCGCATTTCCTCGGCGCGGCGCTTGCCGTGCTGCACGACGCGGCTGAAGAAGTATGCGCCTTGCTTGTCCCAGTCGATCTGCGGAAAGGTCTCCTTCAGCGTCGGCAGCACATGCGCTTCCACGCCGTAGCGCCGCGCGGTGGTGTAGCTTTCGATGACCAGCGCTTCCAGTCCCTTGATCATGATGCTGCGGCTCATCTTGATCGCCGAGGCCACGCCGAGCTGTTCGCTCACCACGCGCACGTCCATGCCCCAGCCGGCCAGCGTTGCGGCCAGTGCTTCGGCTTGCGGGCCGCCCAGCAGCATCGGCACGCGGATGCCGTACGGTGGCACGGAAGTCATCACGCCGGCCTCGACATAGGAGACGCCCGCTGGCTCCAGCGCCGCCGCAGCGCGCTGCTTGGTGCCGGGAGACGCGGAGTTGAGATCGAGAAAGCGGCTGCCGCTGCGTGCATGGCGCGCGGCTTCCTCGGCCACCGCCAGCGTGTTGGACGCGGTGACTGCCGAGACCAGCAGATCGGCATGGCTGCAAAGTTCCTGCATGCCGCTTGCCACGCGCATTCCGTCGCCTTCTGCCGCCGCCCGCGCCGCCGCACCCGTCGCGCCATCCGCGAAGCGCTTGTCCCAGACCCAGACGGCGTCCACGCCATCCTTTGCGCGCAGCCCGCGTCCGAAGATGCCGCCTACTTCGCCATAGCCGATGAGGCCCAGTGTCGTTCTCATGATGGTGTGTGTCTCCGTGGTTTCTTCAGTCGACGGTGATGTGGGCGCTCTTGATCACGCGGTCCCACCGTTTCATTTCGCTCGCAATGAGTTGGCCGAAGACTTGTGGCGTCGACGGCGTGGGCTCGGCGCCTTCCGCGTTCAGCCGGGCCTTGACCTCGGCCGAGTTGAGCGATTGGTTGATCTGCCGGTTGAGCATGGCGACGATGTCCGCGGGCGTGCCTGCCGGCGCGACCACGCCGTACCACTGGTCGGCCTCGAAATCCTTCGTGCCGGGCACGCCGCTTTCTGCCACGGTCGGCACGTCGGGCAGCAGCGCGATGCGTTGCGGGCTCGACACCGCCAGCGCGCGCAGCTTGCCGGCCTTGATGTGCGGCAGCAGCGCCGGCGCGCCGGTGAACAGCAGCTGCAGCTGGCCTGCGAGCAGGTCCGTCACCGCCGGCGCGGTGCCCCGGTAGGGCACGTGCAGGAAGGACGCGCCGGTCTGCAGCTTGAGGTACTCGGTCGCGATGTGCGCCGCGCTGCCGTTGCCGCCCGAACCGAAGGCCAGTTTCCCCGGCTGCGCCTTGGCCAGCGCCACCAGTTCGGCCAGCGTGCGGGCCGGAACCGAGGCATGCACCACCAGCACGTTCGGCACGCGCGCCACCCATGCCACGGGCGCGAAGCTGCGCACCGGGTCGTAGTCGAGCTTGGGGTAGAGCGACGGGTTGATGGCCAGCGTGCCGATGTGGCCCATCAGCAGCGTGTAGCCGTCGGCGGGCGACTTCGCCACCTTGTCCGCGCCGATGGAGCCGCCGGCGCCGGGCAGGTTGTCGACCACCACCGGCTGGTGCCAGGCGTGGCCCAGTTCGATGCCGATGGCCCGCCCGAGCACGTCGGTGGAACCACCGGGCGTGAACGGAATGACCATGCGGATCGGCTTGGATGGATACGCCTGCTGCGCGGCTGCGGCGGTGCGGCTTGCCGGCAGGAGAGCGGTCGCTGCTGCCGCGAGGCAGGCCTGGCGACGGGTGATGCTGGTGGACATGGCGTGCGTCAATCGGGCTTGATGCCGGCTTCGCGAATCAGCTTGCCGTAGCGCGCCACGTCGGTCTTCAGCAGCTTCGTGAACTGCTCGGTCGGCCCCGGCAGCGGAATACCGCCGGCCGCCGCGAGCTGAGCCCGCACCTCTGGCGAGTCGATGGCTTTCTGCACCGCGTCGTGCAGCTTGTCGACCACGGCCTTGGGCAGGCCGGCCGGACCGACGAAGCCATACCAGACGCTGGCCTCGAAACCCGGGTAGCCCGATTCGGCCACCGTCGGCACGCCCGGCAGCACGGCGGAGCGCTCGGCGCTCATCACCGCAAGCACGCGCAGCTTGCCCGACTTGGCGAGCGGCAGCGCCTCGAGCGCATTCACCGCGACCACGTCGACATGGCCGCCGAGCACGTCGGTGAGCGCCTGCGCACCGCCCTTGTAGGGAACGTGCCGCAGTTGCAGGCCGGCGGTGTGCTGGAACAGCTCCATGGCCAGGTGCGGCGTCGATCCGTTGCCCGGCGTGGCGACGGTCAGGCCGCCCGGCTTGGCTTTTGCCGCCGCGACCAGCTCTGGCAGCGTCTTGATGGCCGACTCTTCGCGCACCGTGAACACCACCGGCACGCGGCCGACCGATGCCACCGGCGTCAGCTCGCGCTCCAGGTCATAGGGCGCGGGCTGGAACAGCGACGGGTTCACCGCCAGTGCATTCGCGGCCAGCAGCAGCGTGTAGCCATCGGGCGGGCTGGTGATGACCGACTTGATCGCGATGTTGGTGCCTGCGCCGGGCTTGTTCTCGACGATCACCGGCTGCCCGAGGATGGCGGACATCTTCAGGCCCACCGAACGCGCGATGGCATCGACCGCGCCGCCGGCGCTGTAGCCCACGAGCACTTTCACGGGCTTGGACGGAAACGCGTCGGCCGCGCCGGCAATGCCGAAGTGGCCGGACATGGCCAGCGCAGCCACGCCGAGCATGAGGCGTCGGGAAAGGGGTTTCATTGTTTGTTGTCTCCGGAATCGAAATCGGGTGGGCTCAGCGGTCTGGCCGGGGCGCGGCACGCCGGCGCCAGCAGCGAGCGGCCGATGGGCCTCTTGTCGGCCAGCCATTGCTGCACCGGCGCGAAGGCCTCGAAGATGGGCGCCCAGACCGGGTCCTGCTGCTTGTTCTTGTCGAACGCGAAGCCGATGGTGGGCGTGTGCGAGCACGCGACGGCGCCGATGATGTGAGCCACGGTGCGTTTTCCTGGCTCAGTCGATGTAGCGCAGGCCGGCCTTGGCGAGCGGCTCGCGCATGGCGTACATGTCCAGGCCCAGTTCGCCAGCCGCGAAGCGCGCGCGCTTGCCGGCTTCGTTGGCTTCGCGGGCCTCCGCGGCGTCGGCCACGCGTGCTGCAAGCTGCGCCGGCACCACCACCACGCCGTCGACGTCGGCCACCACCACGTCGCCCGGCTGCACCAGCGCGCCGGCACAGACCACCGGCACGTTGACCGAACCCAGCGTGGCCTTGATCGTGCCTTTCGAATGGATGGCGCGGCTGAACACGGGAAAGTCCATGGCGATGAGGTCGCGCACGTCGCGCACGCCGCCGTCGATCACCAGGCCCTTGCAGCCGCGCGCCTTGAGCGAGGTGGCCAGCAGGTCGCCGAAGAAGCCGTCGGTGCAGTCGCTGGTGCAGGCGGCCACCACCACGTCGCCGGGCTGCACCTGCTCGGCCGCGACATGCAGCATCCAGTTGTCGCCGGGCTGCAGCAGCACGGTGATGGCGGTGCCGCACAGGCGCGCCTCGGGGTGGATGGGGCGGATGCGCGGCGCCATCAGGCCCAGCCGGCCCAGCGCCTCGTGCACGGTGGACACGCCGAAGCGCGACAGCTTCTCGACGGCGGCCGCGTCGGCGCGCACCACGCGGCGATGCACGACGCCGAGTTCCTGCAGGACGGGAGTGGTCGTCATGTTCAGAGTCCTTTTTGCGAGAGGGCGCGGTCCAGCCGCGGATACACGCGGCGCGCGTTGCCTTCGTAGATCTGGCGGCGGGCCTTGTCGTCGAGCATCGGCGTGGCGTCGATGTAGCGGCGCGTGTCGTCGTAGTTGAAGCCGGTCTCGGGGTCGATGCCGCGCACCGCGCCGATCATTTCGCTCGCGAAGAGCACGTTGTCGACCGGGATCACGCGCGTGAGCAGGTCGATGCCCGGCTGGTGGTACACGCAGGTGTCGAAGAAGATGTTGTTGAGCAGGTGGTCCTTCAGCAGCGGCTTCTTCATTTCCTGCGCCAGGCCGCGAAAGCGGCCCCAGTGGTAGGGCACCGCGCCGCCGCCGTGCGGAATGACGAAGCGCAACGCGGGGAAGTCCTTGAACAGGTCGGATGTAAGGCACTGCATGAAGGCCGTGGTGTCGGCGTTCAGGTAGTGCGCGCCGGTGGTGTGGAAGCAGGCGTTGCAGCTGGTGCTGACATGCACCATCGCGGGAATGTCGAGCTCCACCATCTTTTCGTAGATCGGATACCAGTGCCGGTCGGACAGCGGCGGGCTGGTCCAGTGGCCGCCCGACGGATCGGGGTTGAGGTTGATGCCGACGAAGCCGTATTCGTTCACGCAGCGCTCCAGCTCGGGAATGCAGCTGGCCGGATCGACGCCTGGCGACTGCGGCAGCATGGCCGCGCCGATGAAGTGGTCGGGGAACAGCTCGCTCACGCGGAAGCACAGCTCGTTGCAGATGGCGGCCCAGGTCGATGAGACCTCGAAGTCGCCGATGTGGTGGGCCATGAAGCTCGCGCGCGGGCTGAAGATCGTGAGGTCGCTGCCGCGCTCCTTCATCAGGCGCAACTGGTTGCTCTCGATGGATTCGCGCAGTTCGTCGTCGCTGATCTTCAGCTCCGACACCTTGGGCCTCTCCGATGGTGCCGTGATGCCGGCGATCTGCCGGTTGCGCCATGTCTCCAGGGCCTTGGGGGCGGTCGTGTAGTGGCCGTGACAGTCGATGATCATTCGCAGCGCTCCGGGCGGTGTGCAGTGGTGGCTTCAAGCATGGGAGAAGTCTGCGCGGCCGCGTCGCCGCGTGGCGTGAGTTAGCGTTGCGCTGCCATCATTCTTTTTTATCGACAAGGGTTAACCCTCGGCGCGGAAAAGGCATGATCCAAAGGCGAGCAACATCCCTTGGATACACAAACCGCACATCACAAAGTTATCGGGCACGCCGACAGCGTGGCGCTCGGCATCAACCTGCGGCACCTGCGTGCGTTCTCCGCCGTAGCGGCGGCGGGGAGCGTCGCGGCGGCTGCAGAAGCGCTGTACCGGGTGGCGTCGGCGGTGACGCGATCGGTGCTGGACCTGGAAGCCGCGCTCGGCCGTCCGCTGTTCGACCGGCGCGCGCGGGGCATGGCGCTCAACGCCTACGGAGAACTGGTGCTGGTGCGCGCGCTGCGCATCGAGCGCGAATTCGAGGAGGCGCGCACGCAGCTCGTGGCGCGCGGCGGAATGAACGCCGGCGCGGACGTCCATTCGCTCTTCACCTCGATCCTGAACGGCCGCCGCCTCGCCGTGGTCGCCAGCCTTGCGCAGAAGCGCAACATGCCCGCCGTCGCGCGCGAGTTCGGCATCACGCAGCCGGCCATCAGCAGCGCGCTCAAGGACCTGGAGAGCGGGCTGGGCGTGGCGCTCTTCACGCGAACGGCGCGGGGGCTGTCGCCGACGCCGGCCGGCGAGATCGTCGCCTTCTATTTCAAGCGCGTGCTGTCGGAGCTGCGGCACATCGGGCCGGACATCGCGGCCAGCGAAGGCAGCCTGCAGGGCAGCGTGACCGTGGGGGCACTGCCGCTCGGGCGCACGCAGATCCTGCCGCTGGCGATTGCTTCCCTGCTGGCGCGGCACCCACAGCTGCATGTTTCAACGGTCGAGAGCCCCTACGACGCGCTGGCGGCGTCGCTGCGCAGCGGCGACATCGACTTCATCCTCGGCGCGCTGCGCCACAACACCGTCGAAGTGAAAGACCTGCAGCAGCAGCCGCTGTTCGAAGACCGCATCTCGGTGATCGCTCGCGCCGGACATCCGCTTGCACGCGCAGAGCGCATCGATTTCAGGATGCTGCGCGAGGCGCGATGGACTCTCTCGCGGCAGGGCTCGCCGTCGCGCGAGCTGCTGGAGCGCTTCTTCTCGAATGCGCGGCAGGCGCCGCCGTTGCCGGCGGTAGAGACGGGCGACCTCGCGGTGCTGCGCGGGCTGCTGCTGGAGAGCGACATGCTGACCGCGATCTCGCCGCACCAGCTTCGCTACGAGATCCGCGACGGGAGCCTGGTGGTGCTGGACTTTCCACTCGAGGAGACGCGCCGCGAGATCGGGCTGACGCAGCGCCTGGGCGCCTTTCCGTCACCGGGCGCGCGTGCCCTGATGGAGGAAATCGGCAAGGTGGTGGCGGGGTCCGCGGACTTTCGCTGAGCCCAGCTACGCGGCGTGCGGCTTGGCCACGAAGGCCTGCTTGCCGTGGCGGTCGAAGCCCGCGCCCTCATAGAACCTGAGCGTCGCCTCGTCCTTGCGGCCGGTCATCAGCATGACCTTGTAGCAGCGCTGCGCCCATGCGAAGGCGAGCGCCTCGTGCAGCACAGCCTTCGCATGGCCTTTCTTCCGGTGGTCGGCATGCGTCACCACGTTCTCGATGACGCCATAAGGCCTGCAGCCCCGCGTGAGATTCGGGATGACGGTGATGGTGCAGCTGCAGACCAGGTGATCGCCGACGTAGCCGCCGAAGTAGCGGTAGCGCGGGTTACCGAGAAGCTCGCGCCAGACGGCGGCCACATGCGCTTCGTCGGGGAGCGGGTCGTCGGATTCGTGAAGATGGCGGTAGAGCGCCATCAACGCCGGGAGTTCGGATTCGGAGATCTGGCGTATCTGCATCCCGCCATTCTGACGGGACGAGGCCGGCAGCTCGTTTCAGTCGAGCTCGGCGCGCGAGAACAGGTCGCGCATCTGTTCCTTGTTCTCGCACATGGCGTGGAAGGCGAGGGCGAATGTCTCGAGCGCCTGCTTGTCGCTGGAATAGGCGCAGAACATGCTGCCTTCGGGGTCCAGGCGCACGATGTCTATCAGCTCGGGCATCTTTTCCTCGAGGAAAACCGTGGCCAGCGAACCCCAGTCGTAGCCGTTGCCTTCGAAGCCGTCTTCCGCGCGCTCCGCGAAGATGTCGGCGCGGTAGTCGCCGACGTTGAGGATGACCGATGTGCTCCTGTCGCCCTGGACGATCTGGAAGGGGCTGATCGCTTCAAGAGTGCTCATTTCGAAGGCTCCGCTTTCGTTGAAATCGGGTGGGTGGTCGTGGTTTATAACCAGACCCAGGCGGGCGGATGCTCGTCGCGTCGCGTGACACTGCGACGAAAGCCCACGTCATCTTGATGAATCCCCTGTGCATTGCACCCGCCCGGCCCGAGCAGGCTGCCAAGATCAGCAGCCTGATCAAAAGCCTTGCCCACTATTTCGTGCCGGACGAAAGCCGAGAGGCCGCGCAGGCATTTCTCGCGACCTTCGAGCCGCCAGCCATCGAGGCGCTGCTGGCCGACGCGTCTTGCCGCTATTACGCCGCGACGCAGGGCGATGCGCTGGTCGGTGTCTGCGCGCTGAAGGATGGCCGGAAGGTGTATCACCTGTTCGTCGCGAGTGAAGCGCACGGCCGGGGCGTTGCGCGGGCCCTCTGGGAGCGGGCCAGCGCGGATGCGCGGTGCGGGGAGCCGGCTGCCGGAGGCGGCGTGTTCACCGTCAACTCGTCGGTGCATGCCGTTCCCGTCTACGAGCGGCTGGGCTTTCGGCCGACCGGACCGCAGCAGGAGCGAAACGGCGTCCGCTTCGTTCCCATGGAACTGACGACGGGGCCCTGACCGGCCCCGAAGCAGGGCCTTACTGGAACCCCAGCTCCGGCATCGCCAGCCCGCGCGATGCTTTCTTCTCGCCTGCGATGGCGCGAAGGCCCTTGTCCGCCGCAGGCGCGCCATGACCGCCTTCCAGCCTGAACCGGCCGACGATCTCCGCGAGGCTCCCCGCCTGTTCCTGCAGCGATTGCGCCGCCGCCGAGGCTTGCTCGACCAGCGCCGCGTTCTGCTGCGTGACCTGGTCCATCTGCGTGATGGCCTGGTTGATCTGCTCGATGCCCGAGGTCTGTTCCTGGCTCGCCGCGCTGATCTCGCCCATGATGTCCGTCACGCGCTTCACGCTGCCGACGATCTCGTCCATGGTACGGCCGGCGTCGGCCACCTGGCGGCTGCCTTCCTCGACCTTCTCGACCGAGTTGCCGATCAGCGTCTTGATTTCCTTGGCCGCCGCCGCCGAGCGTTGTGCGAGGTTGCGAACCTCTGAGGCCACCACCGCGAAGCCGCGTCCCTGGTCGCCCGCGCGGGCCGCCTCCACCGCCGCGTTCAGCGCCAGTATGTTGGTCTGGAACGCGATGCCGTCGATCACGCTGATGATGTCGACGATCTTCTTCGACGACGCATTGATCGAGCCCATGGTCTCCACGACCTGGAACACGACGCTGCCGCCCCGCACGGCCACTTCCGATGCGGAGGTGGCCAGCTGGTTGGCCTGGCGCGCGTTGTCGGCGTTCTGCTTCACGGTCGAGGTCAGCTCCTCGATCGACGCGGCGGTTTCTTCCAGCGAGCTTGCCTGTTCCTCGGTGCGCGATGACAGGTCCCGGTTGCCGCTGGCGATCTGCGTGCTGGCGGTCGACACGTTCATCACCACGCCGTGCACCTGCGTCAGCGAGCCTTGCAGGGCGTCGCGCATCAGGTCGAGGGCGCGCAGCAGGTGGCCGGTTTCGTCGTTGGCATAGCTCTGCTGGGGCTTGCCGGTGAGGTCCATGGCGGCGATCGACTGGGCGATGGCCTCGGCGTTGTGCAGCGGGCGGGTGATGCTGCGCGCCAGGAACCAGGCCAGCAGCGCGCCCAGTACCAGGCTCACCGTGGAACACACGACGAGCAGCGTGCTGGTCTGTGCGCGCAGGTCGTTGGCGCGCGCCGCGGCGGCGTCCAGCTGTTCGCGCTGCTGGTTCACGACCTGTTGCACGCCTTCGATGTAGCTGACCGACGTGGGCTGGAACTGCGAGTCGAAGAGGCGGTTGGCGCCTTCGAGGTCACCGCTGATCTTCGCCTTGCTCACCGCCTCGCGCGATGCGAGGTAGCTCTTGCGCAGGGCGGCGACCTTGTCGAGCAGCTGCTTTTCCTCGGGCTTGACCAGTTTGCTCTCGACGAATTTCTGCAGCTCGTTGGTGTCCTTGATCGAGGCGGCCGTGGCAGGGGCGAAGTAGTCGATCAGGCTGGAGTCGCTGCTCTTGGCGATGGCGGCCGCGCGCTGGACGCCCGCCGTGGTGTGGCGCAGCCAGTCGGCCCCCGCGCGCTCGGTCTTGACGTTGTCCTCGATCATCGTGTCGATCTCGACGCTCAACTGGCGAAGCTTGAATATCGCGGCCACGCTGGTGGCGAGAAAGAGCGCCAGGATGAGGCCCAGCACGATGGCCAGGCGTTTGCCTATTGAGATGTTGCTCAGGAACATGGTCGGACTCCAATACTCGGGAAATGGAAAGGCCGCCCCGCTGGTCGTGGCGGGCAGCCTTGAAAGGGCAGAAGGGCGGCGGTCGCCGCGCTCCACTTCCGGTTATCGGCAGTCCAATTGCAAACTTTAGGTAAACGATGGGCCCGGCAATGCGATTCAGGCGGTTTTCGACTCCGGCAGCACGGCCGTCAGCGCAAAGTCGATGAGATGGAGCCAGGTCGCCTCCAGGCCCATGATGTTGTGGTGGTCGGAGTCCGGCACCGTCTCCACGCTGATGGGCGTGGGCCAGGCCGCAATGAGCTTCTGCGAGCGCTCGGGCAGCACCACGTCGTCCTGCGCGGCCAGCAGCACCTGGGTCTTGGCGGCCACTTCCTTGCAATGTTCGAGCGAGTTGAACTGGTGGCGCAGCAGCAATGACAGCGGCACGAGCGGAAAGCGGCGCTTGGCGACTTCCAGCATGGAGTCGTAGGGCGTCACCAGTTGCAGGCTCGCGAAGTCCTGCCGCGCCACGAGCTGAATGGCCACGCCCGTGCCCAGGCTGCGGCCGACCACGTGCAGGCGGGCCTGCGGGTAGGCGCGGCGCAGGTGCCTGGCGAACTGGCTGGCGTCTTCCACCGACGCCGTTTCCGACGGATGCCCTTGCGAGTCGGCCACCCCGCGGTAGTTGAGCGCCGCGAAACCGAAGCCTTCCGGCAGCCAGTGCAGCATCTGCGCGGTGGCGCGCACGTCTTCGCCCCGGCCGGCGAAATAGACGAACAGGTCTTGCAGCGCGGCTTCGCCCTGCGGGTGGTAGACGTAGCCCCGGACCATGCCGCCGGGCACCGTGTGCGAGTAGGTGGAGAAGTCGTCCGACAGATGGACGACCGGCAGCTTGCGGGCATTGAAGAGGATCTGGCCCTGGCGCGTGGCCAGCAGGGTCCAGTACGCCGCGATGCTGCCGATGGCCGCGGCCGAAGCCGAGAGCGCGATGCGGGAGACTTTGGATGACAAGTTGTGTGCTCCGAGAGAGAGTGCAAGGTCCGAGTTTCGTCTGTTCCACAGTGTTGAGAACTTGCGTACTCAAGAGCCTGCATTGCTGACACGCGCATGCATTTGCGCTCTACGATGCTACGCAATTCGAATAATCAGGAGGTCCACTCATGTCATCCAATGAAGTCGTCTTGCCGGAGCAATTGCTGCGCGCACTCGAAATCCAGAGCCATGCGCCCATAGCGCGCATCGGCGAAGCGCTGGTCTCGCTGGGCATGGTCAGCGACGAGCAGCTGCGCGCCGGCCTGGCCCGGCAGCAGCGCGAGCCCGACGTGCCGCTGGGAGAGATGCTGGTGCGCATGGGCGTGGTGAGTCGCGGCCAGTTGCAGATCGCGCTGGTGCGCAAGATGGGTTATCCGCTGGTGAACCTGCATCTGTTTCCGGCTTCGACCGAAGCGCTGCGCAAGATTGCGCACGGCGTGGCGCGGCGCCTGCAGGTCATGCCGCTCATGCTGCACGACGGTCGGCTCGTGGTCGCGCTCGACGACCCGAGCAGCCGGCACTCGGCGCTCGACGAGATCGAGTTCATCGCGCAGATCAAGGTCACCCCCGTGGTGGGTCAGTGCCTGGACCTCGACAGCGTGCTGAACGCAGCCTACGAAAAGATCGGCGAGACCTCCGCCAACCCCTTCGCCATCAGCACGGACCCGGGGCGCCCGCTGGAGTTCGACCTGGCCGGCACCAGCGAGCTGCTGCAGACGCTCGAGAAAGAAGGCCCCGCGGCGCCCGCGGCCGAGGCGCCCATCGAGCAGTCGGACAATTCGCTGGTGCGCATGATCAACAGCATGATCCTGGAGGCGCACCGCGAAGGCGCCTCCGACATCCACATCGAAAGCTACCCCGGCCAGGAAAAGACCCGCATCCGGTTTCGCCGCGACGGGCAGCTCTACACCTACCTGGAACTGCCGCCGAGCTACCGCAACGCGATCGTCGCGCGCGTGAAGATCATGTGCGACCTCGACATCAGCGAGAAGCGCAACCCGCAGGACGGCAAGATCAACTTCGCCAAATATTCACCGCAGCACCGCATCGAGCTGCGCGTGGCGACCATCCCGACTAACAACGGCCTGGAAGACGTGGTGATGCGTATCCTGGCATCGGCCAAGCCGATTCCGATGAGCGAGCTGGGCCTGTCGCCGAACAACCTCGCGCAGCTGACCAAGGCCGTCGAGCGGCCCTACGGCATGGTGCTTTGCGTCGGCCCCACCGGCTCGGGCAAGACCACGACGCTGCACTCGGCGCTGATGCACATCAACACGCCGGAGCGAAAGATCTGGACCGCCGAGGACCCGGTCGAAATCACCCAGAGCGGCCTGCGCCAGGTGCAGATCAATCCCCGCATCGACTGGACCTTCGCCAAGGCGCTGCGCGCCTTCGTGCGCGCGGACCCGGACGTCATCATGGTCGGCGAGATCCGCGACGGGGAGACCGCCAAGACCGCGGTCGAGGCCTCGCTGACCGGCCACCTCGTGCTGTCGACCCTGCACACCAACAGCGCGCCCGAGACCGTGACGCGGCTGCTCGACATGGGCATGGACCCGTTCAATTTCGCGGACTCGCTGCTTGCGGTGCTGGCGCAGCGGCTGGTGCGGCGCCTGTGCACCCGCTGCATCGGCAGCAGCCCGGCGAGTGCGGAGACCGTGGAGGAACTGCTCGACGACTACATGCATGCTTTCGGCACGCGCGAAGACGACGCGGGCCGGCAGCGCAATGCGGTGCGCGACGACTGGCTGCGCCGCTACGGTCGCGAGGGGCGGCTGCACACCTATGCCAGCGTCGGCTGCAAGCACTGCGCGGGCACGGGCTTCAAGGGGCGCGTGGGCATCCACGAACTGATGGTGATGTCGAAGACGCTGCGCCGCCTGGTGCAGACCGGCGCGCGCGCCGAAGAGCTCCAGCAGGCGGCGCTGCAGGAGGGCATGCGCACGCTGCGGCAGGACGGCATCGACAAGGTGCTGGCCGGGCAAACCACCATCGAGGAAGTGCGCGCGACCAGCAACGTGTGATGGGAGGCGCTTGGCCGGTGGCCTACCGGAATCCGTAGAAATTACAGATTCGCACCGATTCGGCGTTGAGCAGGCGGGGTACTGGAGCAAAATCTTTTGCATACATACACCGAGGCAACACCGCCCAAGCGCCATGACACTCGACGAACTGTTCGCCAATGACGAGTCGCTCCCTACCGTCCCCAGGGTGGTGTCCGACCTCATAGAGATGCTGCGCGACGACGACGTGCCCTTCGCGGCCATCGCGCATCGCATCGAGCTCGACCAGGTGCTCGCGGCCAAGGTGCTGCAGATGGTCAATTCGCCGTTCTTCGGGCTGCCGCGCAAGATCTCTTCCATCCAGGGCGCGATCCTGATGCTCGGGCTCTCGGCCATCCGGTCGTTCGTGGTGAGTTCAGGCCTGTCCGGCTCCTTCAGGAAGGTGGAGGGCGTCAATCTGCCGGAGTTCTGGGCCCACAGCCTGCGCGTTGCTTCGGTCTCCCGGTATCTCGCTTCAAAGACCCGGCGCGTCGATCCCAACCTGGCCTTCACCGCGGGCAGCATGCATGCCATCGGCCATCTCATCATGGCGCAGGCCATGCCCGAGCGCATGGCCGCGTTGAACGAGGTCCACCCGTTCGACGCATTGGGGCGTGCGCAGCTCGAACTGGTCGAATTCGGCTACCACTACGGCGACGTGAGCGCCTCGCTGGCGCGGCGCTGGGAGTTCGCGCCCGAGCTGGTCGACGCGCTTTCCAGCTTCGTGACCCAGGCCAAGGCGGAGCGCCCCGACGCGCTCGGCGGCATTCTTCACATGGCCGTGTGGCGCGTGGCGCTGGAGCGCCAGGGCATGGACCTGGGCAACTTCGGTGCTTTCTGGCCTGCCCAGTCCGCGATGGCCGTCGGCATCACCGAGGACATCGTCCAGGGGATGCCGGCGCCGCGCGTGCTGGCCGCCGACCTGGAATCGATGATCGCCTGAGCGGAGGCGTCTTCAGATATTCAGCGGCGCGAACGACTTGACCAGGTCGTCCAGCGCCTTGATCTGCGTCAGGAACGGTTCCAGCTTGTCCAGCGGCAATGCGCTGGGGCCGTCGCACTTGGCTTGCGCCGGGTCGGGATGGGCTTCGAGGAAGAGGCCGGCCAGCCCCACGGCCATGCCGGCGCGGGCCAGGTCGGCCACCTGCTCGCGGCGGCCGCCCGACGCTGCGGCGCCGGCTTCGCGCTGCTGCAGCGCATGGGTCACGTCGAAGATGATGGGCAGGTTCTGCGTGACCTTCTTCATGACGCCGAAGCCCAGCATGTCCACCACCAGGTTGTCGTAGCCGAAGCAGGTGCCGCGGTCGCACAGGATGAGCCTGTCGTTGCCGGCTTCCTTGAACTTCTCGACGATGTTGAGCATCTGCGGCGGGCTCAGGAACTGCGGCTTCTTGATGTTGATGGCCCGGCCGGTCTTTGCAAGCGCCACCACCAGGTCGGTCTGGCGCGCGAGGAACGCGGGCAGCTGCAGCACGTCGACCACCTCGGCCACCGGTGCGGCCTGCGCGACCTCGTGCACGTCGGTGATCACCGGGACGCCGAACGCGTCTTTCACGGCCTGGAGGATCTTCAGGCCCTCGTCGAGGCCGGGGCCGCGGTAGGAGTGGATCGACGAGCGGTTGGCCTTGTCGAAGCTGCCCTTGAAGACATAGGGAATGCCCAGCTTGCCGGTGACGCGCACGTACTCTTCGGCGCTGCGCAGGGCCAGGTCTTTGGACTCGAGGACGTTGACGCCGCCGAACAGGACGAAGGGGCCGTCGTTGCGGGCGTGGACGTTGGGGGTGATGGTGACAGTGGTCAAGGTTTTCTCCTGGCTAGGTGCCGATTGTCCGTCCGGCCGGGCTTTCGACATTCCCCCGATTTTCCGGCAGGCATCAACCCCCGGGCGTCACCGTCAGGTAAAGCGTCGTCAGCGTGCCCGCCACCGGCCGCAGCAGCTTCAGCAGCAACGGCCGCCCGTAGCCTTCGCCGGCCAGCCGTTTCAGCAAGTCCGACAGCTGCGCGAGCGGCGTACCGTCGCAGCCGATCAGGATGTCGCCGCTGCGCAGCCCGTCGCGCGCCGCCGCCGAGCCGGCCACCACCTCGACCACGCGCACGCCGGTGGCGACGGGCCATTCGTTCTCGCGCACCCAGCGCCTGGGCAGGGCCATCGCGGCGCACTGCACGCCCAGTTTTCCGCGCCGCACCGCGCCGTGGCGCATCAGCTCCCCGGCCACCCAGCGCGCGGTGTCGATGGCCACCGCGAAGCTCAGGCCCTGGGCCGATGGAATCACCGCCGTGTTCACGCCGATGACCTGCGCGGCGCTGTCCAGCAGCGGGCCGCCCGAGTTGCCCGGGTTGAGCGCCACGTCGGTCTGGATCACGTCCTCGATCATCCGGCCGCCGCGCGAGGGCAGGCTGCGGCCCAGCGCGCTCACGATGCCGGCGGTCACGGTGAAGTCGAAGCCGAGCGGGTTGCCGACCGCCACCGCCAGCTGGCCGGGCTGCAGCGCCGCCGAGCTGCCCAGCGGCAGGAAGGCGCTGGGGTGCGACTCGATGCGCAGCACCGCCACGTCGGTCGAGGCGTCGATGCCGACCAGGCGCGCCACGCCCTCGGTGCCGTCCGCGAAGGCCGCGCGCAGCTCGCTCGCGCCTTCGACCACATGGGCGTTGGTGATGGTGAAGCCGTCCGGCGTGAAGAGAAAGCCGGAGCCGCTGCCCTGGCCGCCCGCGTTGCCGCGCTGCGGCTGCTTTCGCACCTTGATGTGCGCGACCGCCGCGCTGGCCGTATGCGCCACCCTTGTGACGGTGGCCGAGTAGGAATCGAGCAGGAATTCGTCTTCGCGTGCGCCCATGCGAGCACCTCTTTCAGTCGCCAGGATCTCCGGGAATCCAGGAGAAATGGCGGCGCGAAAGAGCTTTTCAAGCGCTTGGGCGGGGGCTCAGGCAGCCCCTGGGCGCGCCGTGGCCTGCGCGGTCGGCGAATGCTGCAGCGCCGCCGGCAGGCGGTCGTCCAGCCAGTTCATGCGCCAGGCCAGCAGCGTCACAGCGAGCACCAGCACCGCCAGCGCGGCCACGCCCGTCGCGCCGTGGCGGTCGCGGTACGGGTCGCGCACGATGCGCCTTGCGCCCGGCGGCACCCGCGCGGTCTGCGAGAGCATGCCGCCCAGCCGCACATTCACCTTCATGCGCCCGTTGATGGCCCAGCCGCTGGCGTCGAGGATCGGCCCCAGGCTGCGCTGGCGCAGCTTGAGCCACGCGATCAGCATGCTCGGCCCCGAGATGGCGAGCACGATGCCCAGCAGGGCCACCGGTATCCACTGCCCCAGGTCGATGAACTTGCCGAAGATGGCCACCAGCACCGCGCTGATGCTCCCCAGCGCGACGCCAATGGCCGCCACAGTGCCCACGTCGACCCGGCCGGCAGGGCGGGGCGCCGCGGCCGGTGCCTTGGCCGCGTTCGCGGCTTGGTCGGCGGTGGTGAGCCTGGTCGCGAAGCTCGTCAGGCTGCCCTGGCCGGCGGCGTCCTGCGCGGCGGCGCGCTTGGCCACCTGTTCCTCGATCACGCGCACGAACTTCTTGTACGGCGCAAAGAAGGCCTGCGCCACGCTCGTCGGGTTCTCGATGAGCTTGGTGATGGTGGCGTCCCAGTCCCGGCCCTGGCGGTCGTAGAACACGCCATTGCGCCCCACGAACAGGAAGTCGACGTCGCCCGCCGTAAAGGCAGCGGCAATGCTCATTTTCGCGCCCTGCCGCGTGCAATCGCAGTAGGCCAGGCAGGTCTTCGCCAGCCCCGCGAGCACCGCGTGCCTGGCCGTGTCCTGCACCTGCACCGTCAGCTCGCAGCTGCGGCCGTCGAGGAACAGCGTGCCGGCCTGGAAGATCGCGCCCTCGCGCCGGTAGAAGGCCTTGAACGACACGAAGTTGTCGAGCAGCACCACCAGGTCGCGCTGCAGGCGGATCAGTTTCTCCAGGTCGACCAGCAGCGCGTTGTGTTCCTCGGCGGCTTCGTCGTCGCGGATCAGCGCCAGCAGCGCATCGCGCGTCTGCAGCAGCGCGTCGAGCTTGTCGAGCGGGAGCGCGGCGGCCCAGTTGTCGGGGCGCCTGGCCATCAGGGCCTGCAGCGGCGCGAGCTTCCGGCGGATCGCGAGCCAGTCGGTCTCCGCAAGTTCTTCGCGCGGGCCGAGCAAGGGCACCACGCTGCGCGCGGCAAAGGCGGCCACGGCATCGGCCCACGCGGGGTTGAGTGCAGTGCCGCTCAACGGCAGCACGCAGCGCGGCGTGACCGGGGCCAGCGGCAGTTCGGCGATGGGCTCCGCATGCAGGTCGAGGCTGTTCGCGGCGAGCGCGTCGTAGGCCTTGGCGGAAGGGTTGAGCGCGGCCACGGCCTGCGCGTCGAAAGCGGCCACGCGGCAGCGCGCGAAGAAGTCGTCCAGCTTGGCCTGCACCTTGAGCGCCGCCTCGGCCGCGGCCAGCGTGGGCTCGCCCAGCGGCATCAGTTCTGCATTGCCGGCGTCGGCCTGCGCATGCCAGTCTCGTGCGGTCTGCACCTCGGCAAAGAAAGCCTCGGCGCGGGCACGGTCGACGCCGGGTGTCTGCTTGTGGCGGTCGGGCACGCTGCCGTGCAGCCGGATGACTTCGGCGATGGTGGCGCGCACGGCCTCGTCCTGTGCCGTGTCGGGCGTGACCACGCCGTCGCCGTTGAAGCGCATGGCGGCCAGCAGTTCGCCCCGGTCGGCAATGTCGGCGAGGGTGAGCGTGTCGGCATCGGGCCTGCCCTGGATCTGCAGCAGGCGGCGCGCCTCTTCGAGCAGCCGCGCGCCGGCGGGGTTGTCGTCGTCCAGGTCACCCAGCTTCAGCACGTCGCTGCCTTGCAGCAGCACGTCGGGGTTGCGCAGGCGCGCGCAGACCCATTCGCAGGCCGCTACCACCTCCGGCGGGCGCACGCGGCCATCGTGGTCGGTGTCGATCAGGTCGAGGGTGCGCGCGTCGAAGTCGATGCCGCGCGTCGGACAGGCGAGCGCCACCCAGAGCTTCTGGTCGAGTTCCGCGATGCGGGCGATGTCCTCGCCGGTGCGAAAGATCACCTGGTCGGCGCCGCCTGTGCGGATGAACTGCCAGCGGTGCGGGGTGTGCGAGGGAGGGGCGTGGGGGCTCGGGGAACTGGGTCGATTGCGCATCGCGACACCGTAAGGGAGCATGCGCGGCGCTTTTGAGGACGCAGGGCGCACAGCCATGTCGTCCGGGGCCGACATGGCTGTGCGTGCATGCGGCAGTCGTCGTAGGTCTTGTCTGTCCCGAGGAGGCGGCATTCCCTTTGAATCCGCCGCGCGGACCTTCTATAACTTGAAGCTTGACGGATGTACTACCGTCCCTCGTATACCTCCCTTTGCGAGGGCTTCGCTGCGTGACAGCAACGAGGCTTGGACCCGGCCACGGTGCCGGGTTCTTTTTTCTGAGCCGCCGCATGCGGGGTGCCGCGCCTTCACAAAGGCTTCAGGGGGCGTTTAGGGTTTCTTCAGGCGGGCTGCGCACACTGCGCTGCACCTACAGCACGAAGAAGTTCGCCCCTTGAAAAACATCCTCATCCTGATTGCCGCCGCCACCCTGATGGCAGGCTGCGGCCACGACCACCACCGGCGCGACCGCGACCGCGACCACAACGGCATCCCCGACCGCTACGAGCGCAACCGAGACAGCGACGGCGATGGCGTGCCTGACCGGCACGACCGCCGGCCTTACGACCCTCGCAGGAACTAGCCGAGGGCTTCTTGCCGCAGCGGGATCAGGGTGCCTTCGCGGCCTGCGCCGGCCCCTTCGGCCGCGACGACGGCTCCCAAGAGTCGGGCGTGGTCGCCACCAGCGACTTGAAATCCTTCCATGGCCGCGCGCCCGGAATGGTGCGTCCGCCGACGATCACCGCCTTCGCGAACAGCACCATGCGCTCGCGCAGATAGTCGCGGTCGGACGCGGGCCAGGTCTCGATGGAGTGCGGCCCGCGCGCCAGCACGATCTCCTTCAGCCCGCGGATGCGGTTGTAGGCGGCCACGGTGCCCTCGAGCGTCTCGGCGCGGTCCCACAGGCCCTTGCCGAAGAACGCGGCCGGCCAGCGGTCCATGCCCGCCAGGGTGGACGAGTTCGGATAGAAGACGATGTGATGGTCCGCCGCCATGCCGCCCAGGAACAGGTTGCGGTCGGCCAGGTCGGGCGAGTCGCCCACGTAGCCCGCGCCGCTGGCAAACGACGACAGCAGGATGGTGCCGTGGATGTTCTTCAGCCCCTTGGGCGGCGTGCAGCTGGGCTGGGGCATGTCGAAGGTGCATTCGGCCACGTAGTTCTTGGTCATGGCCCAGGCGGTCGACATCGAGCCGCGCGAGTAGCCGCCGAGCACCAGCGGGATCTCGTTGGCCTTCATGCCCGCCAGCAGCCGGCCGCGTGCGGTCTCGCCCTCGAACAGCTCGCCCGAGGGCGCCAGCAGCCGCAGGCCGCGTCCGCCTTCCAGCGCCGCCAGCGCGCGGAAAACGTCCTCGCCTTGCTCCAGCGTGTTGGTGTCGCTGAAGCCGCCCGACAGACCCTCGCCGCGCCGGTCGTAGGCCAGTACGTCGAAGCCGGCCTGGTTGAGCGCATGGAGGTTCTCGCGCCACCAGCGCTGGCCCATGGTCTCGGTGGTCGCGTTGGGAAAGTTGATCGGAACGGCCTTGCCGGTCTTCTCGTCGATGCGGTAGGCCACCTCGTCCGGATGCTGGATGGCCGTGAGCTGGCCGCCGCCGCCCGGCGCCATGATGGCCAGTGCGCGCACCTTCTTGCCCTTGCCGTCGTCGATTCCGGCGCCCTCGATGTACCAGCCGCGCAGCTTGATGTCGCCGGTCATCTTCAGGTCGATGCGCTCGAAGGCGTCTCGCGGCGCGGTGAACTCCACGATCCAGGTGCGTGCGTCGGCCTCTGCAATGCCTTCGCGGTACGGCGCCTTGGCAAAGAAGGCGGGCCGGCGGATCTGCTTCAGGTCGACATTGCCATCCGGATCGATCTTGCCCGACGGGTCGACCACGCCGGTCGAGCGCGTGGCGCGCTCCTTGTTGGGCGGCAGCCAGCGCTGCATCTGTGCGTCGATGCGCTTGAAGCACGCGGGGTCTTCCTTGCAGGCGCGCCAGCGGGCCTTGAGCTTTTCGTCGGTGAATTCGCTGATGTAGTAGTCGCCGCCCGCGTAGTCGGGCGGCGGGCGGTTGGCCGTCATGAGCACCGGCACGCATTCCTTGGCGCCGGTCCCCTTGGGGCCTTGCCCCAGCAGGTAGCCGCCCATCATGGCGTTGCGGTCGGTGCCGACCCAGGCTGTGCAATCGGTGGGCGGCGGGGTGCTGGCGGTGGCTTGGCGCTGAGCCTCGGTGGGGCCGGTGCAGGCCCCCAGCAGCAGGGCGCCGGCGGCCAGGGTGAAGGCCGCGGCGCGGCGATGGAGGAGCAGGGGGCTCGGAATCTTCTGTGCAGTCATCGAGGCGGATGTTCCAGGCGGAGGGAAGGTGCAGGAGCGGGAGCCCGATCTTCGCCGCATCCGCGCCCGAAAGCCACGGCCGAAGCCGCGTCCGCCTGCAAGCGCAGGCCGCCCTTGCTGTAGGAGATTTCCTGCATGCGCATGCGCGAATTTCCACTCTTCTTCGGCCTTCGCCGCGCGCTCAATCTGCGCCGAAATAAAGGAGACAAGACAGATGAATTTCGAAGGCATCTACTGCTTCGACACGGCGAGCGTGCGCTTCGCCTTCTATCCCGAAGGCCCTGGCGGCCCACGCGTCCTCGCGCAGATCTCCGAAGAAACGCTGCACGACGGATTCGGCGCGCGCGAAATAGGCGAGCGTTTGCTGGAGGCCTGCCGCAAGCACTTCCACGCGATCGAGCCTGCCGCCATAGCGCGCTACCGCAACGCGCCGCGCCGGCCGATCACGCTCACCATCGAAGACTTCGCGCTGCACGCCTGAGCCGGCGCGGCGCCTGAAGGGACACGGGCAGCTCTCCGACAAGGCGAGGCGGCTCAGGCCGTAACCACGGCCACCGGCATCCCAGCAAATTGGCATTCAAGCCAAGCGAGAACCGCAGTGGTTCCCCGCATGGCCGTCGCCCCGACGGCCCTGAACCCCTGCCTCGCTGGCCTTCAATCAAGGAATGCCGGTGCCTTTGAACCATTCACTCCCTGGCGAGCGAGACGCCTATCTTTTCCACGAAGGAACCCACGCGCGGCTCTACGACTTGCTGGGATGCCATGTGCAGCCGGAAGGCGGCGCGCGATTCGCGGTGTGGGCGCCGAATGCGGAGTCGGTGTCGGTGGTGGGCGACTGGAACTACTGGTCGGGCGATGCCGACCCGCTCGCGCCCAGCCCCGGCCAGACCGGCATCTGGATCGGCCACGTGCCCAATGCGGCGCCCGGGCAGGCCTACAAGTACCGCATCCGCTCGCGCCAGGGCGGCTACACGGTCGACAAGGCCGACCCCGTGGCCTTCAGCGCCGAACACCCACCGGCCACCGGCTCGCGCATCTGCGAACTCGCCTACGAATGGGGCGACGACGAATGGATGGCGACGCGCGGCATGCACAACTCGCTCGAGGCGCCGATGTCGGTCTACGAGGTGCACCTGGGCTCCTGGCGCCGGCACGACGGGCAGTTCCTGGGCTACCGCGAGATCGCGCACGAACTGGCCGCGTACGTCAGGAAGATGGGTTTCACGCACGTCGAGCTGATGCCGGTGACCGAGCATCCGTTCTACGGCTCCTGGGGCTACCAGACCACCGGCTACTTCGCGCCTACCGCGCGCTACGGTTCGCCGCAGGACTTCATGTACCTCGTCGACCACCTGCACCAGCAGGGCATCGGCGTGCTGCTCGACTGGGTGCCTTCGCACTTTCCGACCGACGAGCACGGCCTTTCTTTCTTCGACGGCACGCACCTCTTCGAGCATGCCGACCCGCGCCAGGGCTTCCACCCGGAGTGGAACTCCAGCATCTTCAATTACGGCCGGCCCGAGGTGCGCAGCTTCCTGGTGTCGTCGGGCCTGTTCTGGCTCGACCTGTACCACCTGGACGGGCTGCGTGTGGACGCAGTGGCCTCCATGCTCTACCTCGACTACGCCCGCAAGCATGGCGAGTGGATTCCCAACCGCCACGGCGGCCGCGAGAACCTGGAGGCCATCGAGTTCCTGCAGACGCTCAACCGTGCCGTCTACCGCGAGTTCCCCGACACGCTCACCGTGGCGGAAGAGTCGACCGCATGGCCGCGCGTCTCGCGCCCCACCGACATGGACGGCCTGGGCTTCGGCGAGAAATGGAACATGGGCTGGATGCACGACACGCTGGCCTACATGAAGGAAGACCCGGTCAATCGCAAGTACCACCACCACAAGCTGACCTTCTCGCTGGTGTATGCCTTCAACGAGAACTTCGTGCTGCCGTTCTCGCATGACGAGGTGGTGCACGGCAAGGGCTCGCTCATCAACAAGATGCCCGGCGAAAGCTGGCAGCAGTTCGCCAACCTGCGCGCGCTGTTCGGCTTCATGTGGGCGCATCCGGGCAAGAAGCTGCTCTTCATGGGCGACGAGTTCGGCCAGCGCCGCGAATGGACGCACGACGGCGAGCTCGAATGGTGGGTCACGCAGCAGCAGGGCCACGGCGGCCTGCAGCGGCTGGTGGCGCAACTCAACCGGGTGTACCGCGACTCTCCCGCGCTGCACCAGCTCGACTTCTCGGCGGCCGGCTTCGAATGGATTGCGGCCGACGACGCCGAGCGCAGCGTGTTCGCGTTCCTGCGCAAGGCGCGCGACGGCAGCCCGCCGCTGCTGGTGGTCAGCAACATGACGCCGGTGCCGCGCACCAACTACCTGCTGGGCGTGCCCGGCGGCGTGGGCAGTGGCTTCTGGCGCGAGCTGATCAATACCGACGCGGCCGAGTTCGGCGGCGCCGGCTGGGGAAACCTCGGCGGCGTGGAAGCCGCGCCGGTGCGCTCGCACGGGCGCACGCAGTCGGTGTCCCTGACGCTGCCGCCGCTGTCGACCCTGATCCTGGAACAACGCCCGTCACCATGAAGAACATCTTTTCGACCCGCCACGCCGCCGGCGTGGCTCCCGACACCGGAAGCGGCATCGAAAACCCCGGCGGCAACGTGCGCGCCGTGATCGACGCGGTGCTGCCGGCGGTCGACAACGGCCGCTTCGCCGTGAAATGCGTGGCCGGCGAGCGGGTGTGCGTGCGCGCGCACTGCTTCACCGACGGCCACGACGTGCTGCGCGTGCAGCTGTGCTGGCGCGCGCACGACCAGGCCGAGTTCCGCGAAGTGCCGATGAAGCCGCTGGGCAATGACGTGTGGGAGGCCGGCTTCTCGCCGCCCGCGATAGGGCGCTACGTGTACACCGCGGTGGCCTGGGTCGACCCCTTCGAGTCGTGGCGCAGCGAAATGACGCGCCGTGTCGACCCCGATGACGTGCGCATCGCCTCGGAAGTCGGCGCGGCCGAAGTGGCTGCCGCCGCCGCGCGCGCCGAGGGTGCCGACCGCATCGCGCTGCAGCGCTGGGCCACCGAGCTCCAGGCATTGGCCGCCGCGCCCGGCATCGATGCGGTGTCGCTCAAGGCACTGGCGCTCGACGAGGAACTGGCCGAACTCGCGCGCCGCCACCCCGACCGCCGCCACGCGGTGCGCCACCCGGTCGAGCTGCCGCTGGTGGCCGACCGCGAGCGCGCCCGCTTCAGCACCTGGTACGAGCTGTTCCCGCGCTCGGCCGGCACCGAGCCCGGCGTGCACGGCACCTTCAAGGACGTGGAAGCACGCCTGCCGGCCATCGCCGAGATGGGCTTCGACGTGCTGTACTTTCCGCCGATCCATCCCATCGGCCGCGTGCAGCGCAAGGGGCCGAACAACAAGCTGGTGAGCGGCCCCGAAGACGTGGGCAGCCCCTGGGCAATCGGTGCCGCGGAAGGCGGCCACAAGGACATCCTGCCCGAGCTCGGCACCGCCAAGGACTTCCGCCGCCTGCTGGCGCGCGCGGCCGACCACGGGCTGGAGATCGCGCTGGACATCGCCTTCCAGTGCGCGCCCGACCACCCCTACGTGACGGCGCACCCCGACTGGTTCCGCTGGCGCCCCGACGGCACCGTGCAGTACGCCGAGAACCCGCCCAAGAAGTACCAGGACATCTATCCCTTCAACTTCGAAAGCGAAGACTGGCGCGGGCTGTGGGCCGAACTCAAGAGCGTGATCGACCACTGGGTGGGCGAGGGTGTGCGCATCTTCCGCGTCGACAACCCGCACACCAAGGCCTTCCCGTTCTGGGAGTGGGCCATCGGCGAGGTGAAGCGCGAGCACCCCGACGTGATCTTCCTTGCCGAGGCCTTCACCCGGCCCAAGGTGATGCACCGGCTGGCCAAGCTGGGCTTTTCGCAGAGCTACACCTACTTCACCTGGCGCAACACCAAGGAAGAACTGGTCGAGTACTTCACCGAGCTGTCGACCGCGCCGGGCATCGACTACTTCCGCCCCAACGTGTGGCCCAACACGCCCGACATCCTGCACGAGCAGCTGCAGCACGGAGACGCCGCGACTTACATGGCGAGGCTGGTGCTGGCCGCCACGCTGTCGGCCAGCTACGGCATATACGGACCTGCCTACGAACTGCGCGAGCACCTGCCGCGCGAGCCGGGCAGCGAGGAATACCTCGACTCCGAGAAATACCAGCTGCGCCACTGGAACCACGATGATCCCGAAAGCCTGGCGCCGTTCATCGCGCGGGTGAACCGCATCCGCCGCGAGAACCCCGCGCTGCACCAGGACCGCACGCTGCGCTTCCTGCACATCGACAACCCGCAGCTGCTGGCCTATGCCAAGGCCTCGGCCGACGGCGCCAACGTGATCGTGACCGTGGTCAACCTCGATCCGCACAACGCGCAGTGGGGCTGGCTGGGCCTGGAGCGCGCCAGCGTAGGCGTGAACCCGCCCTCGCGCGTGTTCCAGATGCACGACCTGCTCAGCGGCCAGCGCTTCCAGTGGCAGGGCGACTGGCACTACGTGCGCCTGGACCCGCACAGCTGCCCCGCGCACGTCTTCGTCGTTCGTCGGCGTCATGGCGACGAGCGCGACTTCGATTATTTCCTCTGAGAGGTCGCCCGCCCATGAATGCACCCGTTTCGCACATCGCACTGGAAACCGTAGAGATCGACAACAGCGACGACCCGCTGTGGTACCGCGACGCGGTCATCTACCAGCTCAACGTCAAGGCCTTCTTCGATTCCAACAACGACGGCATGGGCGACTTCCAGGGCGTGACCGCCAAGCTCGACTACGTGAAGGAGCTGGGCGTCAACACCATCTGGCTGATGCCGTTCTATCCCTCGCCGCTGCGCGACGACGGCTACGACATCTCCGAGTACGAAGACGTTCATCCGCAGTACGGCTCGCTCGCCGACTTCCGCCAGATGCTGGCCGAGGCGCACAAGCGCGGCCTGCGCGTGATCACCGAGCTGGTCATCAACCACACATCGAGCGAGCACCCGTGGTTCAAGGCCGCGCGGCTGGCGCCGCCGGGCTCCCCCGAGCGCGACTTCTACGTGTGGAGCGACACCGACCAGCTCTACCAGGGCACGCGCATCATCTTCACCGACACCGAGACCTCGAACTGGACCTGGGACCCGGTGGCCAAGCAGTACTACTGGCACCGCTTCTTCAGCCACCAGCCCGACCTGAACTTCGACAACCCGGCGGTGCTGGAGGCCATCTTCAAGACCATGCGCTTCTGGCTGGACATGGGCGTTGACGGCTTCCGGCTCGACGCCATTCCCTACCTGGTGGAGCGCGACGGCACCAGCAACGAGAACCTGCCCGAGACGCACGCGGTGATCAAGCGGCTGCGAGCGGCCATCGACGCGCAGTACAAGAACCGCTTCCTGCTGGCCGAGGCCAACATGTGGCCGGAGGACGTGCGCGAGTACTTCGGCGACGGCGACGAATGCCACATGGCGTATCACTTCCCGCTGATGCCGCGCATGTACATGGCCATCGCGCAGGAAGACCGCCACCCCATCGTGGAAATCATGGCGCAGACGCCCGACATTCCCGAAGGCTGCCAGTGGGCCATCTTCCTGCGCAACCACGACGAGCTCACGCTCGAAATGGTGACCAGCAAGGAGCGCGACTACATGTACACCATGTACGCCGCCGACATGCGCGCGCGCATCAACCTGGGCATCCGCCGGCGCCTGGCGCCGCTGATGGAAAACGACCTTGACCGCGTGAAGCTCATGAACGGCATGCTGCTGTCGATGCCGGGCTCGCCCATCATCTACTACGGCGACGAGATCGGCATGGGCGACAACGTGTTCGTGGGCGACCGCAACGGTGTGCGCACGCCCATGCAGTGGAGCCCCGACCGCAACGCCGGCTTCTCGCGCGCCGACCCGCAGCGCCTGTACCTGCAGCCCATCATGGACCCGATGTACGGCTACGAGGCGCTCAACGTCGAGACGCAGGCGCGCGACGCCAGCTCGCTGCTGAATTGGACCAAGCGCATGCTGGCCGTGCGCAAGACCAGCCACGCCTTCGGTCGCGGCAAGCGGCGCTTCCTGAAGCCGGGCAACCGCAAGATCCTGGCGTACCTGAGCGAGTACGACGGCGACGTGATCCTCGCCGTGTTCAACCTCTCGCGCGCGGCCCAGCCGGTGGAACTGGACCTGTCGGAGTTCCGCGGCTTCGTTCCCATCGAGATGCTGGGCCGGTCCCCCTTTCCGCCCATCGGCGAGCTGCCGTACCTGCTCACGCTGTCCTCGTACGGTTTCTACTGGTTCAAGCTCACGGCCGAGGCCGATGCGCCGAGCTGGCACGAGCAGGGCGTGGCGCTGCAGGAGTGGCCCACGCTGGTGCTGTTCGACGGCTGGACCAGCTTCTTCCGCGACCGAGTGATGCCGTGGCGCATCGGCATGTCCGAGCGCATGCGCAGCCAGTTCGAACTGGAAACGCTGCCGCGCCACATCGAGATCCAGCGCTGGTATGCCTCGAAGGGCACCCCCATCGAGCGTGCGCGCATCGTCGACCACGCGGTGTGGGAGGTGAACGGCCTGAGCTGGATGCTGCCGCTGCTCGCGCTCGACGGGCCGCCCGGCGGCGCCACCTACTTCATGCCGCTCGCCCTGGCCTGGGAAGAGCGCGACGAAGAGCGCATGGCCGGCGTGGCGCAGGCCGCGCTTGCCAAGGTGCGCCAGCAGGCGCAGGTCGGGCTGATGGGCGACGCCTTCTACGACGAAGCCTTCTGCCGCGAACTGGTGCGCGCCATCGGAAAGGGCGCCGAGCTGGCCACCGCCGGCGGCAAGCTGGTGTTCAAGCCGACGGCGGCGTTCGCGCAACTTGGCATCGACCTGGATGCGCTGCCGGTCGGGCGCCCCAGCGGCGTGAGCAGCAACACCGTCGTCACGCTCGACGAGACGCTGTTCCTCAAGGGCTACCGCCATCTGCGCGAAGGCATCAACCCCGAGCTGGAGATGGGCCGCTTCCTCACCGAGGTGGCGCACTACCCGCACTGCGTGCCGGTGCTCGGCGGGCTCGAATACATGAGCGCCGACGGCCGCACCATGACGCTCGCGTTGGTGCAGAGCTACGTTGCCAACCAGGGCGACGGCTGGGACTACACGCTGGGCTACCTGGAGCGCTTCCTGCGCGACGTGGCCACCACCGACGGTGCCGTCGACGTGCCCGACGTGCTGGCGGTGCACGGCGGCTTCCTCGCGCTGATCGGCACGCTGGGCCGCCGCACCGCCGAACTGCACCGCGCGCTGGCCATCCGCACCGGCGCGGCGGCCTTCGACCCCGAGCCGCTGTCGGCCGAAGACGTGGCGGGCTACCGCACCCATGCCGCCAGCGATGCCACCGCCACGCTGTCACTGCTGCGCGAACGCATCGGCGCGCTTCCTCCCGGCGCGCAGGCCGACGCCGAAACCTTGCTGCGCGCCGCCGACACGCTGCAGGCCAACATCGCCGAACGCCGCTTCGTGGGCGAGGGCGGCGGCGGTGCCGCGCTCAAGAGCCGCTACCACGGCGACTACCACTTGGGCCAGGTGCTGGTGAAGGACAACGACTTCGTCATCATCGACTTCGAGGGCGAGCCCGCGCGCAGCTTCGAGGAGCGCCGCGCCAAGAGCTCGCCGCTGCGCGACGTGGCGGGCATGCTGCGCTCGTTCAACTATGCGCGCTGGTCGGCCCTGCGGCGCGTGGCGCAGAGCCCGGAAGAAGCCGAGAAGCTGGCCGCGCCCGCCGTCGCCTGGGAACAGGCCACGCGCGACGCCTTCATGGAGGGCTACGCCGGCACGCTCGCACAGCCGGACGGCGCCCCCATCGACGCCGAACTGCTCGCGCTGTTCGAGCTGGAGAAGGCGCTCTACGAACTTCGCTACGAACTCAACAACCGCGCCGACTGGGTGCAGGTGCCGCTGCACGGCGTGCTCGCGCTCATCCAGCCGAACGGGGCCTGAGGCCGCCGTCGTCATTCACTCGGGGAAACACACATGGAAAACTTCGGCATTCACCTGGAGCCGCTGCGCGCCATCCTCTATCAGGTGGGCGCGTTCATTCCGCGCCTGCTGGTGGCGCTGGTGGTGGTGTTCGTGGGCTGGCTCATCGCCAAGGCGGCGCGCTTTGCCGTGACCAAGGCCTTGCGCGCCATCAACTTCAACGTGCTGACAGAGCGCGCGGGGCTCGACAACTTCCTGCGCCAGGGCGGGCTGGCGGGCGACACCAGCAGTCTCTTCGGCATCCTGGCGTACTGGCTGGTGATACTGGCGTCGCTGCTCATCGCCTTCAACGGCATGGGGCTGAGCTACATCGCCGACCTGCTGGGGCGCATCGTCTGGTTCGTGCCCAACGTGTTCGTCGCCTTGCTCGTGCTGGCTTTCGGCTCGTACTTCGCCAAGTTCGTGGGCGATGCTGTGGGCAGCTATTTCCGCGGCGTGAAGATGCAGGACGCCACGCTGTTCGCCAAGGTGGCGCAGTACGCGGTGATGGCTTTCGTGATCCTGATCGCGCTGGACCAGATCAAGGTGGGCGGCGACATCGTGCGCGAAAGCTTCCTGGTGATCCTGGCGGGCGTGGTTTTTGCGTTGGCCCTTGCATTCGGGCTGGCCGGCAAGGACTGGGCGAAGGCACAGATCGAGCGCTGGTGGCCCCGGCAGCAGCAATTGACGAAGACGGGCACCGGCAGGGAAGGGCCGGGCGCGCCCACGCCACCGCCGCCGCCGCCGCGTTTTGACGACCGCCCACCCCGCTGATCTGCTTTTTCTCCCAACGTACGCAACCGTCCGCCACCTGAATGACAAGAAAAACCAACCCGACCATCACCGCCGTCTGGCCCGGCCGCCCCTACCCGCGCGGCGCCACCTGGGACGGTGAGGGCGTCAATTTCGCGCTTTTCTCGCAGCATGCCGACAAGGTCGAGCTGTGCCTGTTCGACGAGCGCGGCCGCCATGAGCTGCAGCGCATCGTGCTGCGCGAGCGCACCGACGGCGTGTGGCACTGCTACCTCCCGGAGGCCCGGCCCGGCCAGGCCTACGGCTTTCGCGTGCACGGCGCCTACAAGCCGGAGGAGGGTCACCGCTTCAACCCGCACAAGCTGCTGGTCGACCCCTACGCCAAGGACCTGGTGGGCGAGCTGCGCTGGGGCGACGCGCTGTACGGATACACCGTGGGCAGCAAGCGCGAAGACCTTTCCTTCGACCGCCGCGACAGCGCGCCGCTGATGCCCAAGGGCCGCGTGCTCGAAACTGCCTTCACCTGGGGCGACGATCGCCGCCCCTCGGTGCCCTGGCAGGACATGGTGATCTACGAGATGCACGTGCGCGGCTTCACCATGACCCACCCCGACGTGCCGCCCGAGCTGCGCGGCACCTACGCCGGCCTGGCCAGCGCACCGGTGGTCGACTACCTCAAGCGCCTGGGCGTGACGACAGTCGAGCTGCTGCCGGTGCACAGCTTCCTCAACGACCGGCACCTGGCCGAAAAGGGCCTGCAGAACTACTGGGGCTACAACACGCTGGCCTTCTTCGCCCCCGAAATGCGCTACAGCGCCTCGGGCAAGGTGAAGGAGTTCAAGACCATGGTCAAGACGCTGCACTCCGCGGGCATCGAGGTGATCCTCGACGTGGTCTACAACCACACCTGCGAGGGCAACCAGCTCGGCCCGACGCTGTCGATGCGCGGCGTGGACAACGCCTCCTACTACATCGTGAACTCCGACAACCGGCGCTACTACGACGACTTCACCGGCTGCGGAAACACCGTGAACCTGGAGCATCCGCATGCGCTGCAACTGGTGATGGACTCGCTGCGCTACTGGGCCGAGGAAATGCACGTCGACGGCTTCCGCTTCGACCTGGCATCGGCGCTGGCGCGCGAGGCGGGCAAGGTGGAAAACCTCGGCGGCTTCTTCGACGCCATCCGGCAAGACCCCACGCTCAACCGCGTGAAGCTCATCGCCGAGCCGTGGGACCTGGGCCACGGCGGCTACCAGGTCGGCAACTTCCCGCTGGGCTGGGCCGAATGGAACGACCAGTACCGCGACGGCATGCGCGGCTTCTGGAAGGGCGACGGCGGGCTCGTCGGCGAAGTGGCCAAGCGCGTCACCGGCTCTGAAGACCTGTACGGCTGGTCGGGCAAGCAGCCCAGCGCGAGCATCAACTTCGTCACGGCGCACGACGGCTTCACGCTGCACGACCTGGTCTCCTACAACGACAAGCACAACGAGGCCAACGGCGAGGACAACCGCGACGGCAACAGCCACAACGTGTCGTGGAACTGCGGCGTCGAAGGCCCCACCGACGACCCCGAGGTGGTGAGCCTGCGCGAGCGCCAGAAGCGCAACCTGCTGGCCACGCTGCTGCTGTCGCAGGGCGTGCCGATGCTGCTGGCGGGCGACGAGCGAGGTCATACGCAGCAGGGCAACAACAACGTCTACTGCCAGGACAACGCGCTGGGCTGGCTCGACTGGACGCCCACGCCCGAGCGGCTGGCGCTGGTCACCTTCGTCGAGCGGATGATCGCGCTGCGCCGCGCGCATCCGTCGTTCCGGCGCCGCACCTTCTTCGCCGGCAAGCCGGCCGAGGGCGAGACCGTGACCGACGTCTATTGGCTCAAGCCCGACGGCGCCGAGATGCGCACGGAAGACTGGAACGACGCCAACGCACGCTGCATCGCGATGTACATCCCCGGCGGCGGCATTGCCGACCGCGGGCCGCGCGGCGAGCAGCAGCACGACGACGACTTCCTCATCCTGATGAACGCGCACCACGACGAGATCCAGTTCACGCTGCCGGCCATGCCGCACGGTGCATGGCGCCTGCTGGTCGACACCGCGAGCACCACGCCGCCGCCCACCACCGAGGATGCCGCCGCGCTGGCGCCCGCATGGTCGGAGCCGGCCTATCCGCTGCAATGCCGCTCGCTGGTGGTGCTGAGCCGGCCGGACGTGCGGCCATGAACCGCGCGCACCGCATGCCCTTCGGCGCCACCGTCCGCGACGGCGGCGGCGTGGCCTTCGCGCTGTGGGCCCCCTCGGCCGGCGACGTGCGGCTGGAGCACCGCCCGGTGGGCGGCGAGAACACCACGCACCCCATGACCCGGGACGCACAGGGCTGGCACACGCTCACGCTCCCCGAGGCGGCCCATGGCGACAGCTACCGCTTTCACCTGCCCGACGGCACCGCCGTGCCCGACCCGGCATCGCGCTTCAACCCCGAGGACGTGCATGGCCCCAGCGTGGTGATCGACCCGCGCCACCATCAATGGCGCGACGACGCCTGGCGCGGCCGCCCGTGGGAGGAAGCCGTGGTGTACGAGCTGCACATCGGCGCTTTTACCGCCGAGGGCACCTTCAACGCCGCGCGCGAACGGCTCGGCGACCTGGCCGAACTGGGCGTGACTGCCATCGAGCTGATGCCGCTCGCCGACTTTCCGGGGCGCCGCAACTGGGGCTACGACGGCGTGCTGCAGTTCGCGCCCGACGCCTCCTATGGCACGCCCGACGAGCTGAAGGCGCTGGTCGACGCGGCGCACGGGCTGGGGCTGATGGTGCTGCTCGACGTGGTCTACAACCACTTCGGGCCGGAGGGCAACTACCTGCACGCGTACTGCCCGGAATTCTTCAACCCCGCGCATCGCACGCCCTGGGGCTCGGCCATCAACTTCGACGGGCCCGGCGCGCGCACGGTGCGCGACTTCTTCATTCACAACGCGCTGTACTGGGTGGAGGAATATCGCTTCGACGGGCTGCGCATGGACGCGATCCACGCCATTCGCGACGACTCGCATCCGCACATCGTGCAGGAGATACGCGAGGCGCTGCAGGCCGGCCCGGGCCGCGAGCGTCACATCCACATCGTGCTGGAGAACGACGCCAACCAGGCCTCGATGCTCGCGCGCGACGGCCACGGCGTGCCGGTGGCGGGCACCGCGCAATGGAACGACGACCTGCACCACGCGGTGCATGTGCTGGCCACCGGCGAGCGCGACGGCTATTACGCCGACTACGCGGACGACCCCGTCTGCCGCTTCGCATGCGCACTGGCCGAAGGCTTCGTGTACCAGGGGCAGCCCTCGGCCTTTCGCAACGGCGAGCGTCGCGGCGAGCCCAGCACGCGGCTGCCGTCGCAGGCCTTCGTGTCTTTCCTGCAGACGCACGACCAGGTCGGCAATCGCGCCTTCGGCGAGCGCCTGCATGGGCTCGGCGACCCGGTGCTCACGCGCGCGGCCATGGCCTGCCTGCTGCTGTCGCCGCATGTGCCGATGCTGTTCATGGGGGACGAGTTCGCGGCGTCGACACCGTTCCTGTACTTTTGCGACTTCGGGCCTGAACTGGCAAAGGCAGTGTCGGACGGGCGGCGCTCCGAGTTCGGGGGCTTCGCGGCGTTCACGGACGAGGCGGCGCGTGCGCGCATTCCCGATCCGAATGCCGAATCGACCTTCCTGGCGTCCAAGCTGAACTGGCGCGAACGGGGCTCGCGCGCCCACTTCGCGCGATTCAGCGAGGTGCAGCAGTTGCTGGAGCTGCGCCACAGACTGATCGTGCCGCACCTGGCCGGCTCGACCGGCGCTGGCGTGTACCTCTGCGAGAACGGCACGCTGCGGGTGCACTGGGACCTGGGACCGCCGCAGGAGGGGCGCGAAGGGCGCACCGCAACGCGCTTGCACCTGCTCGCGCACTTGGGCGACGGGCCTGCCGCTGCGGCGGTGTCGCCGCCCGGAACGCTGGTCTACAGCAGCGGCGCGCAGCAGTCCGAGCCTGGCGCCTTGCTGCTCGAGCGCGGCGCGGTGCACGCAACGCTGGAGGACATGCGCGGTGGATGAGGTTTTTCACCATGACACGGCGGGCGTGCTGGCGGCGCTGTGCGAACACTTCGGCATTGCCACCGCCTACCACGACGCCTTCGGCACGCGCCGCCAGGCCACGACGCAGAGCATGCTCGCGCTGCTGGCGGAATTCGGCGTGCGCATCGACAGCGCGCAGGACGCCCGCCGCGCGCTCGATGCGGTGCATGCCAGGCGATGGACCGAAGCGATGCCTCCCGTGCTGGTGGTCGACGCATCGGCCGCCGAATGGAGCGTGCCGCTGCGCCTGCCGCTTGCCATGCGCTCGCTGCGCTGGCAACTCACCGACGAAGCCGGCCGCACACGGCAGGGCGAGGCCGATGCTTCCACGCTGCACGAGATCGCGCGCGCCGAGCGCGACGGCACCTGGCTGTGCGAACGCGTGCTGCCGATGGCGCTCGCGCTCGACGCGGGCTACCACCATCTGCGCATCGACGGGCTGGCCGGCGAGACGCTGGTGCTGGCCTCGCCGGGCCGCTGCTACCGGCCACCCGCGGTGCAGGGCGGCGGCCGCGTCTGGGGGCCGGCGGTGCAGCTGTACAGCCTGCGCTCGCAGCACAACTGGGGCATCGGCGACTTCAGCGACCTGGAAGATCTGGCGGCCCGCATGGCCGCGCAGGGTGCGGACATCGTCGGCGTGAACCCGCTGCATGCGCTGTTCACGGCCAATCCGGCGCATGCGAGCCCGTACAGCCCGTCGTCGCGCCAGCAGCTGAATGCGCTCTACATCGACGTCGAGGCGGTGGATGAATTCGCGCAGTGCGAGGCGGCGCGCAAGCTGGTCGATTCGCCAGCGTTCCAGGCGCGCCTGGCGGCGCTGCGGGCCGAACCGCTGGTGGACCATGCCGGCGTGGCATCGGCCAAGTTCGAAGTGCTGGCGCTGCTGTTCGCGCATTTCCGCGAACGCCACCTGCCGGAAGACGGCGCGCCGGATGAGGAAGGACTTGCGTTCCTGTCATTCGTCGCAGAGCGCGGCGAGGGGCTGCGGCAGCACGCGCTGTTCGAGACCCTGCATGCGCACTTTCTGGCGGCCGACCCCTCGATGTGGGGCTGGCCCGTGTGGCCCGCCGCGTACCGCGACCCCGATTCGGCCGAGGTCACCGCATTTGCCGTGCAGCATGCGCAGCGCCTGCAGTTCCACCAATACCTGCAATGGCAGGCCGCGCGGCAGCTGGCGCGGGCTGGCGAACGCTGCGCCGCACTGGGCATGGGCGTGGGCCTCTACGTGGACCTGGCGGTGTCGGTCGACCGTGCCGGCTCGGACGCCTGGACGGCACAGTCGGTGTTCGCCGGCGGCGCCAGCATCGGCGCGCCGCCGGACGAGTTCAACCCCGCGGGCCAGAACTGGGGCCTGCCGCCGCTGCGCCCCGACCGGCTGCGCGCCGACGGCCACCGCTTCTTCATACAGACGCTGCGCGCGAGCATGCACGGCGCGGGCGCCTTGCGCATCGATCACGTCATGGGGCTGATGCGCCTGTTCTGGATACCGCCGGGCCGCGGCGCGCACGACGGCGCGTATGTGTACTACCCGCTGGACGAACTGCTTGCCATCGTCGCCATCGAGAGCCATCGGCACCGCTGCATGGTGATCGGCGAAGACCTGGGCACGGTGGAAGACGCGGTGCGCGAGGCGCTGGGCAAGGCCGACGTGCTGTCTTACCGCCTGCTGTACTTCGAGCGGCTCGACCGGCACCAGGGCAGCGGCTTCAAGCCGCCGGCCGCCTATCCGCCGGCCGCATTGGTGGCCGTGAGCACGCACGACCTCGCGACCTTCGCCGGCTGGTGGGCCGGGCATGACCTGCGCACCCGCCTGGCGCTGGGCCTGTTTCCCGACGAGCGCGTCTTCGACAAGCAACTGCTCGACCGCGCACAGGAGCGCATCGAGCTGATGCTGGCCGTGCAGCAGGCCGGCCTGCTGTCGCGGGAAGAGATTGCCGAGGCCGCGGGCCTCGCGCTGCCCACGGCGCGTGTGGTGGAGGCGGTGCATACCTGGCTCGCGAAGACGCCGTCGGCGCTGATGATGGTGCAGCTCGAAGACGTGGCGGGCGTGGTCGAGCAGGCCAACATGCCCGGCACGGTGAACGAGCAACCGAACTGGCGGCGCAAGCTGCCGGTGCCGCTGCATGCGCTGGCCACGGGCGAGCGCATGCAGGGGCTGGCTGCGCAACTGCGCGCGGCACGCCCCGCGAGCCGCCCGGATGTGCCGCAGGACGCGCCGCAAGACCTGCGCGCCCGCGTGCCGCGCGCCACCTACCGGCTGCAGTTCCACAAGGACTTCGGCTTCGACGACGCGGTGCGCGTGCTGCCGTACCTCGCGCAACTGGGCGTGAGCCATGTCTACTGCTCGCCGATCCAGCGCGCCCGCGCAGGCAGCATGCACGGCTACGACGTGGTGGCGCACGACGAAATCAACCCCGAGCTGGGCGGCGAAGAAGGTTTCGCGCGCTTCGTCGCGGCGCTCAAGGCCCACGGCATGGGCCAGCTGCTCGACATGGTGCCCAACCACATGGGCGTGTTCGGCGCCGACAACGCATGGTGGATGGACGTGCTGGAGAACGGCCCGGCCTCGCTCTACGCGCAGCACTTCGACATCGACTGGCAGCCGCTGAACGTCGAGCTGACGGGCAAGGTGCTGCTGCCGGTGCTGGGCGGGCACTACGGCGAGGTGCTGGGCAGCGGCGAACTGGCGCTGCGCTTCGAGGCGGAAGAGGGCGCCTTTGCGATCGGCTATTTCGGCCATCGGTTTCCGCTTGCGCCCGAGAGCTATCCCACCGTGCTGGCGCGAGCCCTCGTGCAGCTCGACGAATCCGCCGACGACGCGGCGGCTCTCGCGAGCATCGCCACCGCCTTCGGCCACCTTCCAGGGCGGCAGGCGGCGCAGCCGCAGTTGCGCACGGAGCGCGCGCGCGACAAAGAACTGCTGAAGGCCCGCCTCGCACGCCTCGCACAACGCCACCCTTCGGTCGCGAAGGCGGTGGCGACGGCAGTGGCCGAGCTGAACCTGTCCACACCCGACGCGCGCGACGCGATGCATGCGCTGATCGAGGCCCAGGCCTACCGGCTCGCCTACTGGCGGGTGGCCTCGGACGAGATCAACTACCGCCGCTTCTTCGACATCAACGACCTCGCGGCCGTGCGCATGGAGCGCGACGACGTGTTCGAGGCGACGCAGTCCTTCGCGCTCGACCTCGCGGCTGCGGGCACGGTGGACGGGTTGCGCATCGACCACCCCGACGGCCTCTACGACCCCGCGCGCTACTTCGAGAAGCTGCAGCAGGGCTATGCGCGGCGCGCGGGGCTTTCGCTGCCCGCGCACGACGCGCAAGGCAGGCCGGCGCGGCCGCTCTACGTGGTGGCCGAGAAAATCGCGGCGGGCAACGAGGAAGTGCCAGAGAGCTGGCATGTGCACGGCACCACCGGCTACCGCTTCGCGAATGTGGCCAACGGCGTGCTGGTCGATACATCGGCGGCCGAGACCATCGGCCATGCGTGGCGCCGCTTCACCGGCGAGCCGCAGGGCTTTCATGCGCTCTCGCAGGCCGGGCGGCGCGAGGTGATGCGCAACGCGCTGTCGTCGGAACTCAACGTGCTGTCCAGCGAATTGCTGCGCATTGCGCGGGCCGACCGCGCCACGCGCGACTACACGCTCAATGCGCTGCGCCGCGCGCTGGCCGACGTGGCGGCGAACATGCCGGTCTACCGCACCTACATCGTCGAGAAACCCTCGGCGCAGGACGAACGCTTCATCGACGAAGCCACACAGGCGGCCGAGCGCC
The DNA here is from genome assembly GCF_977011995.1 of Variovorax durovernensis. Taxonomy (NCBI): domain Bacteria; kingdom Pseudomonadati; phylum Pseudomonadota; class Betaproteobacteria; order Burkholderiales; family Comamonadaceae; genus Variovorax; species Variovorax durovernensis. The sequence goes on from NZ_CDRNCW010000001.1 coordinate 2,827,014, forward strand.
AGAGCGGCGATGCCGACCGCTCGGTCTTCGCCTTCGTGCGCGGCGCGCTGCGCGGCGAGGCCGTGGCGGGCGCGCCGCGCGAGCTGGCCGAGCGGGTTCGGCGCTTTGCCGTGCGCTTCCAGCAGTTCAGCGCGCCGGTCACGGCCAAGGGCGTGGAAGACACGGCGTTCTATCGCTTCTTTCCGTTGAGTTCGCTCAACGAGGTGGGCGGCGAGCCCGACCGCTTCGGCTTCGAGGTGGACGAGTTCCATGCGCTCAGCGCCGACCGCGCGCTGCGCTGGCCGCACACCATGCTCGCCACGTCGACGCATGACAACAAGCGCTCCGAAGACGTGCGCAACCGCATCGACGTGCTCTCCGAAATGCCCAACGACTGGGTGCTGGCGCTGACCCGCTGGCACGGCATGTGCCGCGACACGCGGCGCAAGCTGGAGACAGACGACGCGCCGTCGCGCGCTGACGAATACCTTTTCTACCAGACGCTGCTGGGCACGCTGCCGGCAGGCGGCCTCGATGCGGCCGACGCGCCGGCCTACGCCGACCGGCTCTGCCAGTACATGCAGAAGGCAGCGCGCGAAGCCAAGCTGCGCACGCGCTGGACCCAGCCCGACGCCACCTACGAGGCCGCGCTCGAAGGCTTCGTGCGCGGCGTGATCGGCAACATGGAAGAGGGCGGCTGCCTGGCGGACATCCAGCTCCTGGCGGACCGGCTTGCCTGGTTCGGCGCGTGGAACGGATTGACGCTCACGCTGCTGAAGTACGCCTCGCCGGGCGTGCCCGATCTCTACCAGGGCAGCGAGCTGATCGAGCTGAGCCTGGTCGATCCGGACAACCGCCGGCCTGTGGATTACGCGGCGCGGCAGCAGCGGCTCGACGAACTGCAGGCCATGGCAGCCGATGCGCCGGGGCTCGCCGCGCGAGTGCGCGCGCTGGCTGCGTCACCGCATGACGGGCGCGCGAAGCTGTGGTTCATATGGAGGATGCTGTCGCTGCGGCGCGAGCATGCCGAGCTTTTTCGTGACGGCGGGTACGAAGGGCTGGCGGTGGAGGGCGCGTTGTCGCGCCATGTGGTGGCCTTCGTGCGGCGGCATGGAGACGAGATGCTGGTGGTTGTCGCGGGGCGGCTCTTCGTCGGGCTGTCGTCCGGCAATGGCACCGTGCCTTCGTTGCCTCAGGCCGGCATCTGGAGCGACACGGCGGTGCAGCTGCCGGCGGAACTCGAAGGCGCGCGGCTGCAGAACCTGCTGACCGGCGAAACGCTGCACGCGGGCAAAGATGCATCGCTGCCACTGGCCCAGGCGTTCGGCAGCATCCCGTGGGCTGCGTACAAGGTGAGCACTCCTAACAGGCTGCTGAAGTACCAAGCGCGCCGAAGTCATCCTGCGCACTGACGACGGCGGTTGTGGGGTTTCGACGTTCCGGGGGTGCGCTTTCCTCGCTGTTTTCCCCGCTTCGACGCTCGTTTGGGGCGCTCTCTGACCCTCTACGGGGTCAGCGGACGGACTTCTGCCAGGGTCCGCATACGCACCAAGTTGTAGGCGGCCATCGTCAGCACGAACAGTTGGTCGACCTTCTTCATGCCGCGTACCATCACCTGCCGGATGGGGCCAACGAACTTGGCCCAGCCGAAGCCTTGCTCGATGAGCTTTCGCTTGCGTTGCGAGATCGCATAGCCCTCGCTCTGGGCGATCTCGTCGGCTACCGCCGAGCGTCGTCCCGATTTGTTCTGTGCCACATGCGGCGTGACCTTCATTTGCTTGAGTGCCTCGATGAACTCAACCGCGTCATAGCCCTTGTCGGCGCCGAGCGTGACCTCGGTATCCGCACTTGGCGTGGCCTGACGAGCGTCCCTGATCATGACCTTAGCCGCCTCGCGTTCGGCAAAGCCGTCGGCCGACGTGACCATCGCGTTGACAACCAGACCGTGACGGTTATCGGTGAGCGTGTGCCCCATGTAGCGCAGCTCGCTGGCCGTCTTGCCCTTGCGGTACAGCTTTGAATCGGGATCGGTCTTCGACTCGTGCGTCTCGTTGCTGCGCCGCTGTCCCTTGAAGTCCCCACCACTGCCGGTATCGTCGTCACCACCCTTTCGCACGAAGCTCTTGTGTCCGGCCCAGGCCTGGATCAGCGTGCCGTCGACGCTGAAGTGTTCACCCGACAACAAGTCCCTGGTCTCGGCCGTCTCCAGCACTTCGTTGAAGAACGCGACCACCGCATCGTGTTCGATCAGGCGCTGGCGATTCTTGCTGAACACCGTCGGCACCCACACCGGGTCATCCATCGCCAGGCCGATGAACCAGCGAAGCAGCATGTTGTATTGCGTCTGCTCCATGAGTTGGCGCTCCGAGCGGATGCTGAACAGGATTTGCAGCAGCATGGCTCGCAGCAGCTTCTCCGGCGCGATGCTTGGGCGTCCGCCCTTGACGTCAGCCTCGTACATCCGAGAGAACAACGCGTCCATCTTGGCCAACGCCTCATTGACCATCACCCGGATGCGGCGCAGCGGGTGATCGGCGGGAACAAAATCGTCCAGCCGTCGCATGGTGAACAAGCCTTCGGTGAATGAGTCTGGGCCGCGCATCGGGTTGGGCTGTTGTGGGGCTACAAAAACAACGCGCAAGCAATCTTCATGCGGGGCTGACGGGCTAGATATTTCAGCAGCCTGCTAAGCATGCGAGCCGGACTCCTACATGAGCGGCGGCCGGCGCCCCCGAATCTCCTGCGTTGATGGCCCTTTCCGGGCTTTTTTATCCAGGAGATCCCCGATGACGAAATCTTTATCCGTGCTTTCCGTGCTGATGGCGGGCTTGATTGCAACCGTGGCGCACGCCCAGTCGAATCCGCCCGGCGCGGCCGTGCCACCCAACTCTCCCGGCTATGCCACGGGCAAGCCGGAAATGGCCGGCGAAGCGCGCAAGGACCGCCGGCCGCAGAAGGGTGTCGCACCCGCTGCCGGTGATGAAGCGAAGACGCCTGAAGGCGGCGCCATTGGCACAGACCGCGCGGCAAAGGCCGGCGAGCGTCGTGCAGAGACGCGCGATGCACGCCGCCCGGGCAAGCCCGTGCCGGTGCCGGGCGGTACGCCGAAATAAGGCAGCCTGAGGCCTTCGGGCCTCAGTGCTGCCCGGGTCCCGCGCGCTCGCGGATCTCGCTGCGCAGCGCGCGTTGGCCAGCCGACAGCGCGGTCTCGTAGCTGTCTTCGGCGTCGAATGCGCGTCGCAGCAGGCGAGGGCTCTGGCCCTTGTCGTCGGTTTCGAGCAGTTGCCAGACATAGGCTCCCGGCAGCGGCTCTTCGATGGTGAGTTCGATAGGGTGGGTCATTGAATCACCATGAACCCGCTCCAGCGGCCTGTCTGTAGGCCGAGTTCCACGGGCGGGTGGCGCATGCGGGGTCAGGTTTCTTCTGTCTTGAAGAGACCGCGCACGTTGAGTGCCGCCAAGCCGACCTGCAACGCGATCAGCCCCCAGGCATCGGTGTGTACACCCCACGCCAGCCGACGCATGGTGTGGGCCGGTTCCCACGCACACGGCCGGGCACGCACCGCACATTCGAAATCAGCCAGGAATTTCAACGAACACACAGGAGCAACCAACATGGAATCCAGCATCCCACCCGTCGTCGAGGAACGCCTCGTCACCTTCACCTACCTGGGCCGATTCTTTCTTTGCCGTGCCGAACGGCTGGACAACCAGACCTACAGGCCCGTGGTGGTCTGCCGCGGCCGCGCCGCGGACCAGCCCGATGTCGAATTGCCTCCGGATACCGACAACGTTTCCTATGCCACCGAGGCCGAGGCGCTGCGCCACGCGGAGCAGCAGGCGATGCGCTGGGTGCACGACCGCACGGGCGACGGACAGGGCCAGCTCTGACAGAGAGCCCGGGCACGCACGCAATCAGATAGACAGCACTCTGCGTTGGAGCTCATCCGGGCACCTGACATATGTCCGGTGTTGCGAGGCTCCAAGGCGCCGATAGCAAAAGGCCGGCTGGAGTCGGCGCTCGGGGCTGTTCTTTTTCTGATTGTGGGTTCTATGAAATTTCTAGCGAAGCTTGGCATCGCCACGCGTCTCTATTGCGTCCTTGCCATCTTGGTGGCCAGCCTCACTTGGCTTGCCAGTGTTTCGTGGCGCGAGCTGTCCCGTGTCAGCGACCTTGCCGCCGCCACGGAAGATCTGCGCGTGCCGCAGTTGCAACGCATTGCCGCCATAGAGCTCAACGTGATTCGCGCGTCGCTGCAGATCAGGCACGCAATGCTCGTGAAGTCGCCCAGGATCTTCAAGCCACATTGGCTGATATCACGGAAAGGCGCCGGCTCATTCAGAAAAGCGCTTCGGACTTTCGCGCGGGCCTAACCGATCCCGTGGAACAGAACGACTTCAAGGAGTTCGAGAAACTGGCGGGCGAATTCTGGCCGATTGCCGACACGAACGTCGCACTGGCTCAGCGCGCAGAAATGGATGCGGCTTTCAACCAGCTCGTGCAGGAGACCATTCCTGCCCGCAACCGTCTGCTGGTGTGGCTCGATGGTGCCAAGAAGCGGCAGAGCGAAGCACTGAAAACGGAATTGGCTGCAATACGCACCAACGCGGATCAGACACGGCTGCAGCTTGTGGCGCTGGTCGCCGCCGTGGCCACTGGCCTGATGTTGTTCTTCTGGCACATAGTCAGACTGGTCCGCCGACGCATCGCTGCCGCACAAGCCATCGCCAATCGCGTGAGCCGGGGCGACCTCACGCTGGCCATCGTCGATAGCCATCGCGACGAGTTCACGCCTCTTGTCGATGCCCTCGCGGACATGCAGGAAAACCTGGTGCGCATCGTGAGCGGTGTGCGGCAGGGCACGGAAGCCATGCTGTCGGCTTCCTCCCAGATTGCAACCGGCAATCAGGATCTCTCGGTCCGGACCGAGCAACAGGCAAGCTCTCTTCAGCAGACGGCAGCCTCGATGGACCAGCTTACTTCTACGGTACGGCAGAACGCGACGAGTGCCATGCAGGCGAATCGGCTCGCAGTCTCGGCATCCGATGTGGCCGGCCGCGGGGGCAGCGTCGTGAACCAGGTCGTCCACACCATGGGATCGATCAATGAGGCCTCCGGCAAGATCGTGGAGATCGTCGGGGTCATTGAAGGGATCGCTTTTCAGACGAACATTCTGGCGCTCAACGCGGCCGTGGAGGCCGCGCGAGCGGGAGAGAAGGGGCGTGGCTTTGCCGTGGTGGCGGCAGAGGTGCGCAATCTCGCGCAACGGTCTTCTGCCGCCGCGAAGGAGGTCAAGAGCCTCATCGACGATTCGGTCAGCCAGGTCAAGGCCGGCACGCGCCATGCGGCGGAGGCCGGGGCAGCCATGAAGGAGATCGTGAGCGGCGTGCTCCGCGTGACCAGCATCATTGGCGAGATCACGAACGCCAGCCACGAGCAGACTACCGGCATCGAGCACATGAACCTCGCACTTGCTCAGATAGAGGGGACCACGCAGCAGAATGCCTCGCTGGTAGAGCAGGCCGCCGCAGCCTCAAGCGCTCTGCAAGATCAGGCGAGCAGGTTGATGCAGGAGGTCGACGTGTTCAGGCTCACGGAGCCGCGGGCCCGGGCGTGTTAGTGCTAATGGCGGCGAGGCCTTGCCGCCCCAGCACCGCATCCCGCGGCCCATAGTCGACCACGTGCCCGGCTTCCATCAGCACCACCGTATCGAATCGCTCCAGCAGGCTCAGCCGGTGGATCGACGCCACCACGCAGGCATCCGGAAACGCACCGGCGATGCGCTCCAGCACGCGCGCCTCGGTCCCGGCATCGAGCGCGCTCGTCGGTTCGTCGAGCAGCAGCAATGAGCTGCCCTGCGCGGCCAGCACGCCGCGCGCCAGGCACAGCCGCTGCCTCTGTCCGCCTGAAAGATTGAAGCCCCGCTCCGACACGGCGGTGTCGAGGTCGCCGTGGTTCGCCCTCAGCACTTCGTCGAAGGTGCTGGTGTGCAGCGCGGTCAGCAGCAGCGCATCGTCGCGCGGCTGGCCGAAGGCGAGGTTCTCGCGCACGCTGGCTTCGAAGAGCTCAGTCTCCTGGGGGATGAGCGTCGCGAGACGACGCAGCTGCGTCCAGTCGACGGGTTTTCCGTCGAGCGACAGGGTGCCGCTGTCCGGTGGATACAGCCCGGCCAGCACGCGCAGCAAGGTGCTCTTGCCGCCGCCGCTCGGCCCGACCAGCGCGACCCGCTGGCCTCGGCGCAGGCTGAGCTTCACGTCGTGCAGGCCGCTGCTGCGCGTCACGGGCTCAGCTGGCTCAGCCTGAGGCTCCCCGCGCGCCGCATAGCGCCATTGCAGCCCGTCGACGTCCAGTCGGCTCCACACCGCCGATGCATCGATGCGCTCGCGCTCCGGCACCTGTTCGGGCACGCTCGCGGCCACGTCGCCCGAGGGGGCCTGCCAGATCGGCTCCGCGCTGCTGTAGTCCGTGTGCATGCGCGCGAAGAAGCTGAAGTTCGCGGCCACCGAGGTGACGACGCCGGCCGCCTGCTGCGCGTACTGGTAGATCATGAACACGGCCCCCAGCATCACGGCCTGCCCGGGTGCGCGTGCCTGCCACACGTACACCACGACCAGCCCCCAGGTCAGCGCCAGCCCCATCAGGTCGACCGCGAACCACTTGCCTTCGTTGAGCACCACGGTGCGCTTCAGCGGCAGCGATATCGCGGCCATGCGCCTGCGCAGCAGCAGGCGTGAAGCCCCCTGCAGCCGCAGGCCGATGACGGTCGACGCATTGCCCAGGAAGTCGAGCAGCGCGGCCACATACCGGCGGTCGGCGTCGTTCTCGGCGCGCGCCAGTTTCATCAGCGCTCGGTCGATGCGCACGATGACGAGGCCTATCAGCACATAGCCCGCGAGCGCGGTCACGCCGCTGGTGCGCGACAGCAGCGCCAGCGCAACCAGCGGTCCGACGAAGTTGACGGCATTGGTGAGCCAGATGAACTGGTTCTGCGCAAAGTCCGACAGCGCGCGGCTGGCCTGGTGCACGCGGTGCTGCAGCTCGCCCGAGTGGTGGCCGTCGTGCCAGGCGAGCGGTGCGGCGGCGATGCGCGCATAGAGCTGGTCGGCCAGCGTCTCGCGCACCCGCATGCCCACGTTGCGCTCGAGAATGCGCCCCGGCCCGTGCAGCGCCCATGCACCCACGTACACGCCGGCCAGCGCGGCGATCCAGCGGCCGGCGCCGTTCAGCTCTCCGCGCTGAAGGGCGTTGATGGCCTGCCCGGCAAGGTAGGGCAGCGCGAGGCGTATGAGCTGCGACATGGCAAGCAGCACCGTGGCGCCCAGCAGCTGCGCACGCGCGCCGGCGGCGAAGTGCCAGAGGGCCGCATAAAGCTCGCGGATCGCGTTGCCGGGGCTGTTGCTCTTCTTCGTGTCGGTGGTCGTGGTCGCCTGCATGCGTGTCAGTCAGTCAGCCCGCCTTGCGGAATGTGAGGTTGATGCGCTGCGCACCCAGCAGCGAGTGTGGCGCTTCTTTGAGCGGCAGCACGCCGTGGTAGCGCAGCCGGTCTTCCCCGCCCCAGACGACGACGTCTCCGTGGACGAGCGGCACGCGCACGGCCTTGTCGCCGCGCGCGAGGCCGCCGAACAGGAACACGGCCGGCATACCGAGCGACACCGACACGATGGGCGCGCCGTAGTCATGCTCGTCCTTGTCCTGGTGCAGCGACAGCCGCGCGCCTGGCGCGTAGCGGTTGACGAGGCAGGCGTCGGGCACGAAGCCGTCGAAGCCGGCCGCGGCGGCGGCCTCGCGCGCGAGTCGGGTGAAGGGCTCCGGCATCGCGGGCCACGGCAGCCCGCTGGCGGGGTCGGTGGGGCTGTAGCGGTAGCCGCGCCGGTCGCTGGTCCAGCCCAGCGTGCCGCAGTTGGTCAGCGCGACGGACATGGTGAAGCCGCCCGGCGTGACGAGATGGCGGAACGGCGCGCGCTCTTCCACGGCGTGGATCGCGGGCAGCAATTCATCGACGAAAGGCAGCGCAAAGCCGGGCAGCACGAAGGCGCCGGGGCCGAGCGGTTCGCGCGCCTGGCGCGGCGGGTCGTCGAACAGGGCGAGCATCGTCGTCATGCCGCCCATTCTCGCCAGCACGGCGTGCGGCGCTTGCAGGCAGGTGCCTTGCATTCAACTTGTCACAAATCGCCACTAGCATCCGCTCGGCAAAAAGTAGTACGTCCTTGGCGGTTCTCGCCACTGGCAATTTCCATTTCGTGACAGGACCCGGCATGTTTCGCGTTGCTCGGTCGCGGTGGGTTTGTGTCTTGACCTTGATCTTCGGAATCCTGTCCCTTGCTGCATCCCTTGCCACGGCTGATTCGTCCGTCCGGTCGCCGGACGCGGCAAGGCCGATGAAATTCGACATTCCCGCGCAGCCGCTGGCGGCCGCCTTGCAGGCGTTCGCGCAGGTGACGGGGCAGTCGGTGTTCTTCGACGGGCAATTGGCGGCGGGGCTCGAATCGGCGGCGGTGCACGGCGACCTGGCGCCGCGCGATGCGTTGCAGCGCCTGCTGGCGGGCACGCGGCTCGCGGCGCGCTATGCCGACGAAACCACCTTCACGCTGGTAGAGAACGAGGCGCCGCCGCAGCCCGCGCCCCCGCTTCCCGCCGCACCGGCCGACGCCGCGGAAGCGCCCGACGACCGCAATGCACGCATCGTGCAGCAGGCGGTGGAGCGCACGCTGTGCCGCTGGCCGCGCGCGCAGCCCGGCGGCTACCGCGCGCTGGTGCAGCTGTGGGTCGGCCCGGCCGGCCATGTGCGGCGCACGCGCATGCTGACCTCGACCGGTGTCGCCCAACGCGACGCGGCGCTCGAGGCCGCAATGAACTCGCTCGTGCTCACGCCCCCGGCGGACGGCGCCACCGACGAGCCGCTGACCATCCTGCTTCTGCCCAGCACCGGCATCAGCACCGACATCTGCGCGGGCGTCACGCCGCGCGCGGCTTCCTGAGCGAACAGGCCGTGGAATCGAAGGACACCCCCGGTTTCCTGCGCGGCCTGCTCACGAGCCGCTACATCGACTTCCGCAACCGGCTGCGCCGCCGCCTCGGTTCCGACGACGTGGCCGACGACGTGCTGCACGAGACCTGGCTGCGCGTGAACCGCATGAGCGACCCCGGCCCGGTGGCCAGCCCGATGGCGTACCTGCTGCGCATTGCGTCGAACGTGGCGGAAGACAGGCGCATCGCCAACGGCCGCCTGCTCGATTTCGTCGAGGTCGAGGAGCTGCTGCACTTTGCCGACGAGAGCCGCGACCCGGCGCGCGTGTCGGAGGCGCGCAGCGAGGTGCTGGCCCTGGAGCGCGCGCTCGAAGAGCTGCCGCGCCGCCGCCGCGAGATTTTCCTGGCCTCGCGCGTGGACGAGACGCCGCACAAGGACATCGCGCTGCGCTACGGCGTGTCGGTGCGCATCGTCGAGCGGGAAGTGAAGGCCGCCCTGGTGCATTGCGCGGGCCGTTTGGGGCGCGATGTGATCCAGAGGTTCGGTCCCGGGGCCGGAAAACAGTCATTGATAGAAGAATGACGACCATGACCACCCCGTCCGACGATCGCACCGACCTGGAAGCCCAGGCGCGGGACTGGCTCGTGCGCCTGACCTCGGGCCGCGCCACCACGGTCGATGCGCAGGATTTCAAGCGCTGGTGCGGCCGCAGCCCGCTGCATGCTCAGGTGATGGCCGAGGCCACCCGGCTGTGGGATGCGACCCGACCCGCCGCCGAAGCAGTCGCACAGCGCATGCGCGCGGCCGAAGCATCGCCGCGTTCTGCCGTGGCCGCCGTCGCGCACCCCGGGCGCCGCTACTTCCTGGGCGCCGCGCTGGCGGCCGGCGTGGCGGCCTTCGTCGTGGTGCGCCCGCCCGCCCGGCTGTGGCCCGCGCTGTCCGACATGACGGCCGACTACAGCACCGCCACCGGCGAGCAGCGCCAGGTGGTGCTGGCCGATTCCGTGGTGGTCGAGATGAACACCCAGACCAGCTTCAACCTCGCCCGCGGCGCCGAGGGCGAGCCCGCCGCGCTCGACCTGCTGGCGGGCGAGGCGCAGGTGCTTCTGAATGCCGCGCGCACCGCGCCGTTCACGCTGACGGTCGGCGGCGGCAAGCTGGTGGCCGCGGCGGGCAGCCGCTTCAACGTGCGCGCCACCGGCCCCGAGGTGTGCGTGACCTGCCTGGCCGGTTCGGTCGAGCTGGACTACGGCGGGCGCGTGCTGGTGGCCGGCGAGGCGCAGCAGATCAACTACGGCCAGCGCCGCGCCGAACTCGCGCGCACGCCCGACCTGTCGGCCGTGAACGCATGGCGCGACCGCGTGCTGGTGTTCAACGACACGCCGCTTTCGGCCGTGGTGGAGGAAATCAACCGCTACCGCCCCGGCCGGCTGATCGTCACCAACGCCGAGCTGGGCCGCCGCAAGGTGCAGGCGCGGCTGCGGCTGGAGCAGCTCGCGCGCATCGAGACGCTGATCGGCGCCAGCTATGGCGCCAAGGTCACGACGCTGCCGGCCGGCATCGTGCTGCTCGGCTGACGCTTCGGCGTTGAAAAAACGCGCGTGCCCGCCTGCATGCGCTTCATGACACGGCTGTGAAAAACATGCCGCGTCGCACCCCGCAGGAAATTTTTGCTGTCTTTTGCCGCGGCCGTGTCGGTCGTGCCGGGCGAGCCCGGTCTCTTAACCAGAGCACGGTGCCGCGAGGCCGCCGCGCCACGCAATCACGCGAACGGGTTTTCCTCTGGGGTATGAAATGAGCAAACAGACATTCCGCCGCGCACCGGTCGCGCATGCGGTCGCCATCGCACTGGCCATGGCGGGACTGGCCGGCAACGCACAGGCGCAGCGCGCGTTCAGCGCCGCATGGATGGCGCAGAAGAACGTGGCGCAGGGTACGGCCGCGGCCACGGGCTACCTGCCGAACGGCACGCCGGCCTCGATGCTGACGAATCCTCTCGCGCAGCAGCAGAAGGCCAACGAGCAGCTGCAGCGCTCCATCGGCAACCTGAATCTCGCGGCGCAGGCGATTGCCGCGCAACAGGCGGCGCAGAACGCGGCACGGCTGGCCGCGCAGAACGGCGGCACCGACGTGCCCGACGGACTGGTCGAAGGCGGCCTGAAGGTCGACACCAGCAGCCTCACGGCCGGCTGGCACAACGCGCTGGCGCCAAAGGCCGACAACGCCGGCGGCCGCAGCACGGTGACGGTGCAGCAGACCGGCGACAAGGCCATCCTGAACTGGGAGACCTTCAACGTCGGGCGCAACACCACGGTCGAATTCAAGCAGCAGGCCGACTGGGCCGTGCTCAACCGCGTCAACGACCCGGCCGCGCGGCCTTCGCAGATCCAAGGGCAGGTGAAGGGCGACGGCACGGTGCTCATCGCCAACCGCAACGGCATCGTGTTCAGCGGCAGCAGCCAGGTCGACACGCGCAACCTTGTGGCGGCGGCGGCGCATATCTCCGATGCGCAGTTCAACGCCAACGGCATCTACTCGAACGGCACCACGCCCAGCTTCACCAACGCGCAGAGCAAGGTGGAAGTGCAGGCGGGCGCCCGCATCGCCACGCGCGCGCCGACCGTCTCCACCGACGGCGGCGGCTACGTGCTGCTGGTCGGCCAGGAGGTGCACAACGCCGGCGACATCGCCACGCCACGGGGCCAGGCGGTGCTTGCCGCGGGCGACAGCTTCATCATCAAGAAGGGGGCGGGCACCGGTGGCAACCAGGCCTCCAGCACCCGCGGCAACGAGGTCACGCCGCAGTTCGACGCCGGCAGCCTCGCGGGCAAGGTCACCAACACCGGGCTGATCGTGGCGCGCGAAGGCGACGTGACGATGGCCGGGCGCGACGTGCAGCAGAGCGGCGTGGCCGTTGCCACCACCACGGTCAACGCGCGCGGCACGGTCCACCTCAATGCGCTGGGCGCGGACGGCAAGGTCACGCTCGGCCCGGGCGCCACCACCGTGGTGGCGATCGAGGACGACGGCAACACCACGGCGCTGAACAGCCAGCGCGACGGCCTGCGCGGCCCCGCGCTGCCCGATCCCAACCAGGACGTGGCGGCGGTGCGCGACCGGCGCGACCAGTCGCGCATCGAGATCGCCAGCAGCGGCACGGTCGACTTCCAGGCCGACTCGCTGACGCTGGCCACCGGCGGCCAGATCGCGGTCACGGCAGCCAGGCGCAGCCTGGTGCGCGACCGCGCGCAGATCGACGTCTCGGGCGCGGTGGGCGTGAACCTGGCGATGGAGAGCAACAACGTCAAGGTCAACATCCAGGGCAACGAGCAGCGCGACGCGCCGCTCAACCGCGACGGCAAGAGCCTGAACAACCTCGATGTGTGGATCGACCGGCGCACCCTGGTCCTGGTGCCCAAGGGCACCAACGGCTACGCCAGCGACCGCTGGTACACGGCGGGCGGCCTGCTGGAAGTGGGCGGCTATCTCGGTACCGAGGGCCACACCGCCAGCGAATGGATGGCGCAGGGCGGCACCGTCAGCTTCGGCGGCGCGGAGGTCGTCACCCAGGCGGGCTCCAACATCAATCTCTCCGGCGGCACGCTCAACGTGCAGACGGGCTTCATCCACCAGACCTGGCTCAAGGGCGCGGACGGGCGCCTCTACGAGGTGTCGAAGGCGCCGGGCGACCAGCGCTACGAAGGGCTCTACCGCGGCTTCGAGGACGAGCACAAGCGCTGGGGCGACAAGACGACGGGCTACTTCTACAACCCGCTGATCGGCCCGCAGAGGCGGCTGGAGAACGGCTACACCGTGGGGCGCGACGCGGGCAAGCTGGTCATTGCCACCGGCGCGGCGGTGCTCGAGGGAGACATCACCAGCGAAGCCTTCCAGGGCGCGCGGCAGACCCAGGCACCGCAGGCGGACGTGGACGGCTACAACCAGTCGCACGACGCGGCCTCGCAGCGGGGCCAGCTCGTCATCGGCGACTACGTTCCGATGTTCGACCGGCGCAACGGCGGGCTGAGCCACGTGCTGGCCGCCGCGCTGGACCGGGTGGAACTCAAGGAGACCGGCGAGCGCATCGCCGCCGCGCTGGACCTCGACACTGCCCTGCCCGCCGAGCGCAAGGACAAGCTGGTGCTCGATACCGCGCAACTCAACGGCATGGCGCTGGGCGCCGTGCGCATCGCAGCGCGGGAAAAGATCGAGGTCAACGCCGACCTGCGGGTGGCCTCGGGCGGCAACATCACGCTGTACGGCAACGACGTCGCGGTGCAGGCGAACCTGACGGCCCACGGCGGCAGCATGGCGCTTGGCAACGTGCTCTCCCAGGTGGGCGTCGGCGGCCGGGTCGACATGCTCGTCAACGCGGCAAAACCCGTGGGCAACGTCACGCTGGCAGACGGCGTGACGCTGGACGCGAGCGGCCTGTGGAGCAACCTGGAGCTCGACCCGTTCGCGGAAAACATCGCCTATGCGAACGGCGGCAGTGTCGCGATTCGCGCCAGCGGCGACGTGGCGCTGCAACGCGGCAGCACGATCGACGTGACCTCGGGCGCGGTCATGCGCATGGGCGGCAAGACGCAGGGCGGCAAGGGCGGCAGCGTGAAACTGGCGACCACCACGCGCACGGGCAGCCTTCGACTCGACCCCGAAGCGCACTTGCGCGGCTACGGCGTCGCGGGCGGCGGTACGCTGTCGCTGGAGGCGGCCAAGGTGCTGATCTCCGAGCAGCCAGGTGCCACCGAGTCCGGCACGCTGGTGCTGGGCGGCAACTTCTTCGACAAGGGCTTCTCCGCCTACGAGGTCATCGGCGGCGACGGCCTGGGCGTGGCCGAGGGTACGCAGGTGGACGTGACGATGCCGGTGTATCGCTTCCGGGACGACGCACGCAGCGTGCCGACCGCCGGCGGTTCCGCGCAAGCGCTGGAGCTGTGGGCGCAGCCGCTCTACCAGGAAGACGCCGCCAAGGGCGTGCTGCTGCAGCGCAAGGGCGCGAGCCTGACCCTGCAGGCCGGCCGCAGCCTGCTCGGCGAGATCGATCCCCTGACCGGCTCGCTGCTCATCGGGCGCGGTGCGCGCATCGAGGTCGATCCCGGGCAGACCATTGCGCTGCGAGGCGCGGGCCAGATCACCGTCGACGCGACGCTCGTCGCGCACGGCGGCAGCATCGACGTGCGCCAGCAGCAGTACGGCCTGGTCGATCCGGCCCAGGAAACACCGCAGGCCGACGGCAAGGTGCACACGCGCTCGATATGGATCGGCGACAACGCCGTGCTCGACGTGTCGGGCCGCGCGCGCACGGCCGTGGATGTACACGGCCGTACCTACGGCGATGTGGATGCCGGCGGCAGCATCGTGATCGGTGGCGTGATCGACCACGACCGCGCCGTCGCCAGCTCGGCCGACGCCTACGTGATCGTGCGGCCGGGCGCCAGGCTCGACGCCTCCGGCGCGCAGGCGGCGCTCGACGTCCCGGGCCAGGGGCGCACCAACATCGCCACCGACGGCGGGCGCATCTCGCTGAGTTCGTACCTCGGCCTGCACATCGACGGCTCGCTGCGCGCGGCGGCCGGCGGCGCGGGCGCCGCGGGTGGTTCACTGGACATCGCGCTCGAATCGCCGCTGTACGGCAGCACCGGCCTGAACCGCGCGCAGCAGGACGCCATCGTCCCGCGCGAGCTGACGCTGGTGCAATCGCAGGCGCCGCTGCTGGCGGAGGGCCTGGCGCCCGGCCAGGCGGACGCGGCGCTGCGCTATGGCAAGACCCGGCTCTCGGCCGACCGGCTGAGCGCCGGGGGTTTCGACAATCTCGCGCTGCTGGCCAACGGCCAGTTGTCTTTCGACGGCGACGTGAGCCTGCGCATGGGCCAGGGGCTGTCGCTGTTCTCGAGTTCGCTGTCGCTGGCCGAGTCGTCCAGCGCCAATGCGCACGTGCAGCTGGCGGCGCCCTACGTCAAGCTGTCGGGCACCGGCCTGTACTACGCCGCGGGCAGCGGCTCGGTGCGTCCCGGCATCCAGCACGGCATGACGCCGCTGGACTCCGAAGCGGCGTTCTCAGTGCAGGCGGGCCGGATGCTCGACCTGGGCAACGGCATTTCCTTCGGCACCTCCGGCAGCTATGCCGAACACACCGAGTTCACGCCGGTGCGCGTCGAGCGGCGCGGCTTCGAGAACGTCGAGCTGGCGAGCGACGGCGACATCCGCTTCCTCGCGCCCAACAACGCCGATGCGCGCTCGCGCCTGTGGACCCGCGGCAGCCTCACGCTCGCCGCGGCGCAGCTCTATCCGGAGACCGGGGCCACCGCGCAGGTGAATGCGGGCTACCGCATGGACCCGGTGCTGCTCAGGCCCGTCTACGACCCCGGCAGCGTGCTGCGCATCGAGCGCCGCGGCGAGGCGCCGGCCGGCGTTCCGTATTCGGCCTTCGGCGCGCTCGAATTCGCCGCCGCGGTGATCGAGCAGGGCGGCGTGATCCGCGCGCCGCTCGGCAACATCACCTTGGGCACCGATAGCTCGCAGGGCGCGAAGCGCGTGGCGCTGCTGCCGGGCAGCATCACGTCGGTCAGCGGCGCGGGGCTGGTCATGCCTTATGGCGGCACCACCGACGGCATTGCCTACCAATACGACGGCCGCCCGGCGGCGCTCAAGGGCGCCGGCGGCGGCGCGGGCATACGCCTGGGCGCCGAACTCGTGGACGTGCAGGCGGGCGCGCTGCTCGATCTTTCGGGCGGCGGCGAACTCACCGGCGCGGGGTTCGTCTCGGGCCGCGGCGGCTCGACCGACGCGCGCTTCCATCCGCTCATGCAGATCGGCGCCGACGGCCGTTTCTCGCTGCCCTCGCTGTCCACCAATGCGGTGTATGCGATCGTTCCCGGCGCGCAGCCGCTGGCCGCGCCGGCCGGCGGCCCGGCGGGCGCGTCGAAGTCGGACATCGGCCGGCAGATCACCATCGGCGCCGGCGTGCCGGGCCTGCCCGCGGGCACCTACACGCTGATGCCGTCGACCTATGCGCTGCTGCCGGGCGCCTTCCGCGTGGAGCTCAACGGCGCTCCCGGGAGCAAGGGCGCCGGCGCGCAGCCGCTGGCGATGCGCAACGGTTCCTGGTCGAGCAGCGGCCAGCTGTCGGTGGCCGGCACGGGCCTGCGCGACAGCCTGTCCAGCCAGGTGATCCTGACGCCGGCCGCCGTGCTGCGCACCTATGCGCAGTACAACGAAACAAGCTATGCCGATTTCGTGCGCACCGACGCCGCGCGCCTGGGCGTGCCGCGCGCGGTGCTGCCGGCCGATGCCGGATCGCTGGCCTTCGTGCTGAGCAGAGGCAACGACGACGTGTCCCTGAACTTCGAGGGCCTGGCCCGCTTCCAGGCGGCGCAGGGCGGCCGCGGCGGCACGGCCATGGTGCTCGGCGAGAGCATCGAGGTGCTGGGCGCGGGCCAGCGCCACACCCCGGGCTTCGACGGCGCCTCGGTCCGTTCGGACACACTCAACGCGCTCGGCGCCGGCCGGCTGGTGGTCGGCGCGACGCCGCAGGTGATCTACGGCCAGCAGGGGCGCTATGTCAACTTCTCCTCGCCGGCCCGTGACGTGGTGCTGCGCGCGGGTGCTTCGCTGCAGGCGCCGGAGGTTTTCCTGGCAGGCAGCGACCTGGTCGTCGAGGCCGGCGCCGGCATCTCCACGCTGGGCCGGGGCGACGCGATCTACGACGCGTCTTCGGGCTTCGTCTACCAGCCCGGCACCACGAGCCTGCTGGCCGTGTCGAACGGGCGGCTCGACGTGCTGGCGCCGCAGGCGCCAAGCATCGGCAGCCCGGGCTCGATACGCCTGGGCGTGTGCGCGCTGCCGTCGTGCGACAGGAACAGCACTTTCTATTCGGAGGGCACGATCACGGCGGCCACCAACGGCGACTTCGAGCTCGACGAAGCCGCGCGCTACGGCACGCGCCACCTTGCGCTGGCGGTGAGCGGCGTGAATGCGGGCACCACGCAGTCGCTGGCCGACGCGCAGGCGCACGGCGTGCTCGCCGGCGGCCTCACGCTCACGCAGGACCTGCTGCAGCGCCTGCTGAACGGCGACACCAGCACAGGCGCGCCTGCGCTCGAATCGCTCACGCTCACCGTGCGCGACGCCATCAATTTCTACGGCAACGTCACGCTCGACACCATCGACCCGGCCACCGGCAAGTCGCGCGTCGACTCGCTGGTGCTCAGCACCCCCGCGATCTATGGCGCGGGCGGCGCGGGCGACGTGGCGACCATCCGCACGCAGAACCTGATCTGGAGCGGCGCGACACAGCTTCCCGGCACGGTGATCGACGGCGGCGCGGGCACCGGCAGCGGAACGCTCGACATCCAGGCGGCGCGCATCGAACTCGGCGGCGCGCCGCACACCGTGAGCAACGGGCAGGACGACGATGCGCGCCTCGCGCTCGGCTTCGCCACCGTGAAGCTGGGCGCCAGCGAGCGCCTGAGCACCAACCGCAAGGGCAGCCTCTCGGTCTACCAGAGCCAGGGCGCCTATGAAGAAGGCAAGGGCTACGCCTGGAGCGGCGGCAACCTGGAGATCACGACGCCGCTCGTCACGGGCGACGCGGGCTCGGTCGGCCGCATCACCGCCGGCGGCACCTTGCGCATCGGCGCGCCCGAAGGCGGCCGGCTCGACGCCGATGCGGCCAGGCGCATCCAGGCAATGGGCGCGGACCTGGCGTTCAACGCGCGCAGCATCGTGCTGGACTCGGCCATCGTGCTGCCCAGCGGCAAGCTCGCGATGACGGCGCAGGACGACCTGACGCTGGCCGACGGCGCGCTCATCGATGTCTCGGGCCGCAAGCTGGGCTTCAACGACGTCGACAAGTTCAGCTGGGGCGGCGACGTCGGTCTCGAGAGCCAGGCCGGCAACATCCGCCAGGCGGCGGGCGCCGTCATCGACCTGTCGGCGCAGGGCAACCGCGCCGGCACGCTCAAGGCCGTGGCGCTCGGCGCGTCGGCCGGCGTGGTGGACCTGCAGGGCCGCATCCTCGGCGCGAGCAGCGGCCACTACGACGCCGGCGGCACGATGGTGCCCTTCAAGGCGGGCGGCGTGGACATCCGCGCCCAGCGCCTGGGCGACAGCGGCACGCCGAGCGACCAGTTCGCGGCGCTCAACCAGCGCCTGAACGACGGCGCGGTGTTCGGCAGCCGCAGCTTCCAGCTGAAGCAGGGCGATCTCGTCATCGGCAATGAGCTGAAGGCCGGCGAAGTGAATGTGTCCGTCGACAACGGCAGCCTCGCGGTGCTGGGCACCATCGACGCCAGCGGCGAGCGCGTGGGCAGCATTCGCCTGGCGGGCAGGAACGGCCTGACGATCGGCGGCGGTGCCTTGCTCGACGCGCACGGCACGGTGCTGCGCGTGGACAGCCGCGGCAAGATCATCGACGCGCCCAACCGCGCCATGGTCGAGCTCGACGGCGGCGACGGCGTGCTCACGCTGGCCGGCGGCGCGCGCATCGACCTGCGCCACGGCACCGGCGCCGCCGTCGGCAGCCAGCCGGGCCAGCACGACGGCCAGAAGCGCGGCACGCTGGACCTGTACGCGGCGCGCACCGGCGAGACCAGCGGCGACATCCGCATCGACGCCAGCGGGAGCCTGGCCATCGACGGCGCGCGCTCCATCGCGGTCAACGCCGTCTGGCGCTACGACGACAACGATCCCCTGGCGGTCATCAAGGACGGGCTGGATTCCGTGAGCGGCCGTCCGTACCGCGAGATCACGCAGGCCTACCTGGACCACAAGCACGAACAGAGCACGTTGTTCATGGACGCCGCACTCGCCAACGGCGCGCTGCTGCACGGCAAGCTCGCCGGCCTGAACAACGCCACGTATGCCGATGCGCTGCACCTGCGCCCCGGCGTGCAGATCGTCACCGACAAAGACCTGGTGGTGCAGGGCGACCTCGACCTCTCGGGCTACCGCTACGCCAGCCTCAACCCGCGCACGCAGAAGACCGGCGTGTACGGCTCCGGCGAGGCGGGCAGCCTGGTGCTGCGCGCCGCGGGCAACATGGACATCTACGGCAGCATCAACGACGGCTTCGCGCCGCCGCCGCTGACGCCCGAGGAGAACGGCTGGGCGCTGATACCGGGCGTGCAGCCCTACAACGGCGACCTGGTGCTGCCGATCGGCGGCGTGCGCCTGGCCGAGGGCACGGCGTTTCCGTCGGGTGCCACGCTGAACTACGACCTGCCGATGCAGGCGCTCACGCTGGGCGAGGCCGTGCGCCTTCCCGCCGCCGCGGCACTGGCACAACCGTACACGGTGCCCGCGGGCACCGTGCTGTCCGGCGACGTGCGCGACGCCTCGGGCAATCTGCTGCAGGCGCGCGGTACCTTGCTGAAGGAAGCCATGGTGCTGCCCGCGGGCACGCAGCTGGGCGCCGGCATGGCGCTGCCCAAGGGCACCGCGCTGGCCGCCATGCGCTGGCCCAAGGGCGTGCCGCTGCCGGTCGCGTTCGAGAACGACGTCGCACGCCGCAACGTGCTGCTCGGCGGCACGCTCGAGCTGCAGCGCGGCGCGCTCATTCCGTCGACCACCCGGGTCGTGCTCGAGAGCGGCGTGGGCTACATCGAACTGCGCCCCGACAGCGACGGCACGCGCGGGCGCAACTGGGCGCTGGCACCGATGCTCGCGGCCGGCAGCGAGTCGTGGTCGGTGCGGCTGGTGGCCGGCGCCGACCTGGGCGCCGCCGACACGCGCATCGCGCTGGCCGGCGCGGGCAGCCTGCGCCTGGCCGACACGCACTACCGCGCCACCGTCACCCAGGGCGGCGGCACGCTGGTCTGGGCGGAATTCAACAACTGGGGCATGCCCTCGGGGCAGCCGGTGACGCCGGACGAAGAGTGGCTGTGCGCGCTCATCGACCCGAACGACTGCGTCAGCAAGAGCGGCATCGCATGGTCGCCCGACAATGGCTTCGGCTTCCCGGGCGGCACACCGATTCCCGAGGAGTACCTGCCGATCTGCGTGTCCACGCCCGAGAACTGCATCGACTACGGCAGCGCGATGAAAGCCCTCGCCGCGCACGGGCAGGGCATCAGCGTGGTGCGCACCGGCACCGGCGACCTCGACCTGGTCGCCTCGGGTGACGTGGACGTGCGCTCGCTCTACGGCATCTACACCGCGGGCACGCAGTCCGCGGGTGTCGCGCCCCGCTACAACCAGGCGCGCGGCACCGCGCCGGGCGCCACCAGCGTGCTGGGCACCGGCGGCGCCGACTACGAATCGCTGGTGGCGGGCGACGCCCGCGCCTACCAGGCCTGGTTCCCCGAGGCCGGCGGCAACCTGCTGGTGCGCGCGGGTGGCGACATCACGAGCGACATGCTCACCCCGCTCAACAACGACGTGGTGCAGAAGTCGAGCGTAGCGGTGGGCAACTGGCTCTGGCGCCAGGGCGACGGCAGCGCGCAGCTGCCGACCGCGTGGTGGATCAACTTCGGCAGCTACGCCGTCGACCCGAGCGGCACCCCGGGCGCTGACGTGAAGCCTTCGCTGGTTGGCTTCACCGGCTTCGGCACGCTCGGCGGCGGCAACGTGCAGGTTCAGGCCGGCGGCGACGCCGGCATGCTCGAGCGCAAGGGCACGGCCCGCAGCCAGGGACTGGTGGTGGCGGTCGGCAGCACCGGCCGCGTGGCCGACGACGGCAGCATCGTGCTCACCGGCGGCGGCGACATCGACGTGCGCATCGGCGGCGGCGTCAACAGCTCGCAGCTGGCGCGCGGCCGCGCCAACAGCTCGGAACACCCGAACCACGACCTGCAGGGCGCGCTGGTCAACCTGCGCGGCGCCACGCAGCTGAGCGCGGCCTCGGTCGGCGGCATGATTCTGGGCGGGCGCGACATGAAGGACCCGCGAGCCTTCGACCCCTTCACCTCGAACCGCGCCGAATCGACCGGCGGCCTCGTGCTGATGCCCGGCGACTCGGCCATGCGCATCGACACCCTGGGCGACCTGGTGGTGGGCGGCGCCGGCGATCCCGGCCGGGTGCGCCTGATGAACAGCTCGCCCTTCGCGTCCTACGGCGGCGGCGGCCTGAGCTGGTTCTCGCTGTGGACCGAGCGCACCGCCATCGACCTGTTCTCGGCCGGCGGCAGCCTCACGCCCAGCACGCAGATGAGCGAGGGCACGGCCACCTCCATCGTCACCGGCACCAACGTCGAGCCCACCGACTTCCGCTTCGTCTACCCGGCGATCCTGCGCGCGGTGGCCGCGGGCGGCAGCATCTACAGCGGCGCCTCGGCCAATAACGGGGACGTGGGCACCAACGATTCCACCTCGCGGTTCTCGCTGCTGCTCGCGCCGTCGCGCAGCGGCCAGCTCGAGCTGCTGGCCGGCGACTCGATGTACATGGGCAACTACGCCATCAACCAGTCGGGCGCCGACCCGGCTCAGATGCCCGGTCCGCTGAAGCCCGCGTTCGCCGGCTTCAACGGCAACCAGCGCGTGGCCGACAACCTGGGCGCCGGCGGCCTGGAGATGAACGCGCGCACCGACCCGTTCCGCCTGTTCGCCTTCGTCCCCGAGACCTACGCGCCCGGGGTGGCCGATGCGCCGCGCACGCCGGCGCGCTTCTATGCGCTGAGCGGCGACATCGTCGGCCTGCGAAGCGGCGAGATCCTGCAGCGCGGGGACGGCGCGACCTGGTACGAGGCCGCCGCGCCGGCCTGGGTGATCGCGGGGCGCGACATCGTGAGCGCGGGCACCGGGCTCGGACAGCCCACTTCCCTGAGCCTGGGCACCGGCACGAAGAACGACGCGAACTCCAGCGGCAACCTGTCCATCCACAGCCATGCGCAGGATGTCTCGCGCATGGTCGCGGGCCGCGACATCCTCTACAGCAGCTTCAACGTGGCGGGCCCCGGCACATTGGAGATCACGGCGGGGCGCAACATCGTCATGGAAGACCGCGCATCCGTTGCCAGCCTGGGCCCGGCGACGCCGGGCGACAAGCGCCCCGGCGCGAGCATCGCGATGACGGCCGGCACCGGCGCGCAGGGCGCCGACTACGCCGGCTTCCTCGCGCGCTACCTCGATGCGGACCGCCGCGCCGAAAGCGGCACGCCGCTGGCCAGCCAGCCCGGCAAGGTCGTGAAGACCTACGAGGCCGAACTGTTTGCATGGCTGCGCGACGCGGACAACGGCCTGGGCTTCACCGGCACGGCGAGCGAGGCGCGGGCTTTCTTCGACGCATTGCCGCCGGCGCAGCAACGCGCGTTCGCGCGGCAGGTGTACTTCGCCGAGCTGAAGGCCGGCGGGCGTGAGTACAACGACGCCGACGGCGCGCGCTACGGCAGCTACCTGCGCGGGCGCAACGCCATCTCGGCGCTGTTCCCCGAGGCCGATGCCGAAGGCAAGGCGATCAGCTACCGCGGCGACATCACGATGTACGGCTCGGCCGGCGTCAACACCCTGTTCGGCGGCGGCATCCAGATGCTGACGCCGGGCGGCGCGCAGCTGTTCGGCGTCGAGGGCAATGCGCCGGTGGCCAAGGCCGGCATCACGCCCGGGGTCATTACGCAGGGCAAGGGCGACATCTCGCTGTACTCGCTGGGCAGCATCCTGCTGGGCCAGAGCCGCATCATGACCACGTTCGGCGGCCACATCCTCGGATGGTCTGCCGAAGGCGACATCAACGCCGGCCGGGGCTCCAAGACCACGGTGGTCTACACGCCGCCCAAGCGCGAGTACGACCAGTGGGGCAACGTGACGCTGTCGTCGAACGTGCCGAGCACCGGCGCGGGCATCGCGACGCTGGCGCCGATTCCGGAAGTGCCGGCCGGCGACATCGACCTGATCGCGCCGCTGGGCACCATCGACGCGGGCGAAGCCGGCATCCGCGTGTCGGGCAACGTGAACCTTGCGGCCCTGCAGGTGGTCAATGCGGCCAACATCGCGGTCAAGGGCGAGTCGGTCGGCATCCCGACGATCGCGGCGGTGAACGTGGGCGCGCTCACCAACGCCAGCGCTGCCGCATCGCAGGCCGCGGTGGCCGCACAGGACGTGCTGCAGCGCGAACGCGCGGTGGCGCGGCAGAGCCTGCCGTCGGTGTTCACCGTGCGGGTGCTGGGCTTCGGCAACGAAGAGGGCGCCGCCGCACCGGCCGAGCCGCGCGCGACGGCTGCCAAGGTTGGCTACGACGTGAACAGCCCGGTGCAGGTTCTGGGGCGCGGTGCGCTGCCGGAAGCGCAGAAGGCCAAGCTCACGGCGCGGGAGCGGCAACTGCTGGGGCAGTGAACGCGACGGCCGGGAGCGCCTTTCCAGGCTCCCGGCCGCGTGCTTGACATGAAGTTTTTGTGACAAACGGCAGTCTTGCGTGCCGGATTCCGTCTTGGTTTGCAGAGCCCGCAACTGCCTTCATGCCGTCCGTTCACCATTTCATCCGCGCCTGTCTGTGCCTGTGGCTGTTCGCAGCATCGACCGCGGCGCTTGCGGACGGCGGCATCCTTCCGCCCGAGGCCAGCGCCAGCGGCGTCTTCCTGAACGAAGCCGGCGACGTGCTGACCGCGCGGCACGCGGTGGCCGACTGCCGTTTGCTGTACGCGCTCAAGGGCGGCCACGTGTCGCAGGCCGGCGTGATCGCAGAGAGCGCGGAACTCGATCTCGCGGTGCTGCGCACCACGCTCAAGCCGTATCTGAGCGCCACGCTGGCGCTGGGCGACGTGCTGCCCACGCAAAGCGTCGGCGTGTTCACCGAGGCCTATGCGGTGCTGAAGAACCTGCCCGACCGCGCCGCCTTGCTCAGCAATGCCATGACCGTGCCCGGCGCGGAGGGCCTGCAGCTGCTCTCGGGCGTGAAGCCCGGTGCCAGCGGCAGCGCGGTGCTCGGCGCCGACGGCCTGTTGCTGGGCGTGGTGGTGGAGCGCGTGGCGGCCGCGCCGCATGCGGGCGGCATGGTGCTGAGCCGCGCGGCCACGGCCAGCGGCGTGACCGGCGCCACGCAGGTGCGGGCGGTGCCGGCATCGCGGGTGCGGCAGTTCCTGCAGCGTCACGGCATCGCCTTCGCGGCCAGCGACAGTCCGCAACTGAGCCCGATGCAATCGCCCGCCGCACGGGCGTCGACCCTGTCGGCCGGCGTGCTGTGCGGCTGAGCTTCCCTTACAGAGAAATCAATGAACGCTCCTGCTTCTTCTCCTAAAACAACGCCACGCTGGGGCCGCCTGCGCCTTGCGCTCGGCTGGCTCGGCCTGGGCCTTGCCAGCGCCACCGTGCCGGTCGCCGCCACCGCGCAGACACAGCAGCAGGTGCCGCAGCACTGGATCAGCTATGCCAACCTGGCCGGCAACCAGCTGCAGGCGTCGCTGAGCGACCCCGCCAGCGACACCGTGGTGCGCCTGCACGCCTGGATGCAGGAACGCATGCTGAAAGAAGGCCAGGCCGCACCGCCCGCGCCGGTGGTGGTGCGCGTGTGGGTCGCGCCCAGCGGCAAGGTCGACCGCGTGGCTTTCGATTCGCTGGGCAACGCGCAGGCCGACACCGACCTGCGCACGCTGCTCACCGCGCAGCCGCTGGCCGAGCCGCCGCCGCGCGACATGCGCCAGCCGATGGTGCTGCAACTCACGCTGAGCTTCGTCACCAACACCTGACATGCGCGGCAGCGTGCCCAACCCGCTGGCCGCCGTGATGACGGCCTTAGCCTGCCTTGCGCCGGGGCTGCCGCTGCAGCAGGCGGAGGCCGACGAGAGCAGCCTGGGCACCGGCTTCATCGTCAGCGACGACGGGCTCATCCTCACCAACGCGCATGTGGTTGTGCGCGGCACGCAGATCAACGTGAAGCTGCCCGACCGCCGCGAGTTCAAGGCATTGCTGGTGCAGCGCGGCGGCACGCGCATCTTCGTGCCGATCTGCGCGAGGGCGGGGCAGTCGCGCTGCTGAGGCGGAAAGCGCAGCCCCGCCGAAAGACTCAGGCCGAGGCGCGCAGCGTCTTGGCGGCCGCCACCATGTTGGCCAGCGCGGGCAGCACCTCCGCCCACTGGCGCGTCTTCAGGCCGCAGTCCGGGTTGACCCACAGGCGCTCGGCGGGCACGCGCTCGGCGGCCTTCTTCATCAGTTGCACGATGTGCTCCTGGCTCGGAATGTTCGGCGAGTGGATGTCGTACACGCCGGGGCCGATCTCGTTGGGGTACTTGAAGTTGTCGAAGGCGTCGAGCAACTCCATGTCCGAGCGCGAGGTCTCGATGGTGATCACGTCGGCGTCCATGTCCGCGATCGACGCGATGATGTCGTTGAACTCCGAATAGCACATGTGCGTGTGGATCTGGGTCTCGTCGCGCACGCCGTTGGCCGTGATGCGGAACGACTCCACCGCCCAGTCCAGGTACTCCTGCCATTGCGACTTGCGAAGCGGCAGGCCTTCGCGCAGCGCGGCTTCGTCGATCTGGATCACGCGCACGCCACCCTTTTCCAGGTCGAGCACTTCCTGGCGGATGGCCAGCGCCAGCTGCCTGCACGAGGCCGAGCGCGGCTGGTCGTCGCGCACGAAAGACCAGTTCAGGATGGTGACGGGGCCGGTCAGCATGCCCTTCATGGGACGTTGCGTGAGCGACTGCGCGTACTGGGTCCACTCGAGCGTCATCGCCTTCGGGCGGCTGATGTCGCCGAACAGGATCGGCGGCTTCACACAGCGCGAACCGTACGACTGCACCCAGCCGAACTGGCTGAAGGCATAGCCCTCGAGCTGCTCGCCGAAGTATTCGACCATGTCGTTGCGCTCGGCTTCGCCGTGCACCAGCACGTCCAGGTCGAGCGCCTCTTGCTCGCGCACGCTGCGGGCGATCTCGGCCTGCATCGCGGCCTTGTAGCCGGCGTCGTCCAGGCGGCCTGCCTTGTACTCGCTGCGCGCATGGCGGATTTCCGCGGTCTGCGGGAACGAGCCGATGGTGGTGGTGGGGAACTTGGGGAGCTTCAGGAATGCAGCCTGCTTGGCGGCGCGATGGGCGTAGGCACCTTCACGCTGGCCCAGTTGGCTGGTGAGCCTGGCAACCGAAGCCTGCACGGCTGGGTTGTTGACGCGGGGCGATGCACGGCGCGCGGCGAGGGCGGCGCTGTTGGCGGCCAGGGCGTCCTTCACGGCGCCGCGGCCGTCGCGCAGGGCGGTGGCCAGCACGCGCAGCTCCTCGAGCTTCTGCAGGGCGAAGGCGAGCCACGACTTGACCTCGGCGTCGAGCTTCTGCTCGCTGGCCAGGTCCACCGGCACGTGCAACAGCGAGCACGACGGCGCGATCCACAGGCGGTCGCCCAGGCGCGCGGCCAGCGGCTCGAGCCAGTCGAGGATCGCGGCAAGGTCGCTCTTCCAGATGTTGCGGCCGTTGATGACGCCCAGCGACAGCACCTTGTGCGCGGGCAGCATGGTCAGCAGCGGAACGATGTCGTCGCGGCCGTTGATGGCGTCGACGTGCAGGCCCGCCACCGGCAGGTTGGCGGCAAGGTACTTGTTTTCCAGCAACTGGCCGAAGTACGTTGCGATGAGGATCTTGATGCGCGCGGCCTTGAGCTGGTGGTAGGCCGTATTGAAGGCGTGCTGCCAGTCGGCGTCGAGTTCGGTAACCAGCAGTGGCTCGTCGATCTGCACCCATTCCACGCCCTGGGCGGCCAGCGTTTCCAGCAGCTCGGCGTACACCTGCAGCAGGCGCGGCAGCAGCGCCAGCTTGTCGGAGTCGTCCTTGGCCTTGCCGATGGCCAGGTAGGTGACGGGGCCCACCAGCACCGGCTTGGCCTTCACGCCCTGGGCCCTGGCTTCGGCGAGCTGTTCCAGCAGGCGGGAGGCGTCGAGCTTGAATTCGGTCTGCGCGGTGAACTCGGGGACGATGTAGTGGTAGTTGGTGTCGAACCACTTGGTCATTTCACCGGCGGCCACGCCGCCGCAGCAGCCGGCGTGGTCTTCCGCGCCCTGGGCCGAGCGGCCGCGCGCCACGCGGAAATAGTTGTCCAGCGCATCGCCGTGGAAGCCGCGCACGCGCTCGGGCAGGTTGCCGAGCGTGAAGCTCATGTCCAGCACCTGGTCGTAGAAGGCGAAGTCGCCAACGGGCACGAGGTCGATCCCGGCCTGGTCGTTCCAGTGGCGTTGGCGAAGCTGGGCACCGAGGGCCTTGAGCGCGTCGCGCGAAGACTCGCCCTTCCAGTACGACTCCAGCGCGAACTTCAGTTCGCGCCTGGCGCCAATGCGGGGAAAGCCAAGGTTGTGGGTAGTGGTCATGGGTATCGGAAACGTCCGGCAGTCAGGAAAGGGCTGGATCGTAGGTTTGTCGACCCGTGAAGTAAAATGGTCTTATTTCACGTATCGATGAATTTCACTCATTAGCCATGCTGGAGCGCACCCATCTGTCGATCGTCCAGGAAGTGGACAAGCAAGGCTCGCTCACGG
This sequence comes from Variovorax durovernensis, assembly GCF_977011995.1. Lineage (NCBI taxonomy): Bacteria > Pseudomonadati > Pseudomonadota > Betaproteobacteria > Burkholderiales > Comamonadaceae > Variovorax > Variovorax durovernensis. The sequence continues at coordinate 2,854,356 of NZ_CDRNCW010000001.1, forward strand.
CCGCCGCCGAGGTGCTGCACCTCACCCAATCGGCCCTGAGCCATTCGATCCGCAAGCTCGAAGCCCAGCTCGGAACCGAGATCTGGCAGCGCGAAGGGCGAAGCCTGCGGCTGACCCAGGCGGGCCAGTACCTGCTGGCGGTCGCCAACCGGGTGCTGCCGCAGCTGGACCTTGCCGAGGAGCGCCTGCGCCAGTTCGCCCAGGGCGAGCGCGGCTCGCTGCGCATCGGCATGGAGTGCCATCCGTGCTACCAGTGGCTGCTGAAGGTGGCGTCGCCCTATCTGGCCAACTGGCCCGACGTGGACGTCGACGTGAAGCAGAAATTCCAGTTCGGCGGCATCGGCGCGCTCTTCGGTTACGAGATCGACCTGCTGGTGACGCCCGACCCGCTCTACAAGCCGGGCCTGCACTACGAGCCGGTGTTCGACTACGAGCAGGTGCTGGTGGTCCCGCGCGGCCACGCCCTGGCAAGCGTGCCCTACGTGAAACCCGCGCACCTGACGCAGGAAGTGCTGGTGACCTACCCGGTCGCGACCGACCGGCTGGACATCTACAACATGTTCCTGATGCCCGCCGGCGTGACGCCCAGGCGCCACAAGGCCATAGAGACCACCGACATCATGTTGCAGATGGTCGCCAGCGGCCGGGGCGTGGCGGCCCTGCCGCGCTGGCTGGTGGAGGAATATGCGGAAAAGATGGACATCGTGCCGGTGCGGCTGGGCCCGCGCGGCATCGCCAAGCAGATCTTCCTTGGCGCGCGCGAGGCGGACATCGAGGTGGACTACCTGAAGGCCTTCGTCGAGCTGGCCCGGCAATCGCGCGACCTCCTCGAAAAGGAGAAAACCCGCTGAATTGAGCCTGAAAAGTAGTTCTTAGGGTTTCAATTCTTTGAACTGCGGAACAAAAGGGTTATGGTGGTTCGATCATGGACACCCCCCGGCTCGACCTCCGTGTGCCAGCAGGCTGGAGTTGCTGGGTCGAGCTCATGCGCACGCCGCGCGGCACCTACGTCGGCTTCGCCGAGCTGAGCCAGAGCGGCATTCCGCGCTGCGCACTGGTGATTACGCAGCAACTCTCGTGGGACGCGGCCGTGGAACGCGCCACGCTGCGGGCCGACCATTTTGTTCGGCAATGGGGCGCGCCACGGGGGCACTGAGCAGGCTCCAGTGACAGCGCCGCTGGGCGCGGGCGTGGTAGAAACCGCGAGCGTTTTCAACCCCACGTTCCGCTTCCGATGCCGCAATCTTTCCGCCGGGCTACCCACATACCGCGCGCAAGGTGGCTGGCTTGGCTGCTGGCCGGCGTCGCCGTGCTGCTGCTGGCTGGCTGCGCCGGCCTGCCGGCCGACGTGCAGCGCAAGCCCTCGACGGCGATCACGAACGGCGCGGACACCACGCTCGGGCGCCTCGTGCAGGCGGCCGCACCGCCCGGCGAGCCGTTGAGCGGCTTCCGCCTGCTGCCGATGCCGCAGTTCTCGCTGCATGCGCGCATCGAACTCGCGCGCCGCGCGCAGCGCTCCATCGACGTGCAGTACTACCTGGTGCAGAACGACGAAACCGGGCGCTACCTGCTGCGCGCGCTGCGCGAGGCGGCCGACCGGGGCGTGCGCGTGCGGCTGCTGGTGGACGACCTCTATACGGCCGGCGCCGACCCGCTGTTCACCAGCTTTGCCGCGCACCCGAACGTGGAGGTGCGGCTGTTCAATCCGTTCCCGGCGGGGCGGGATCGTCTCGGCACGCGCTGGGCCTGGTCGATCCTCGACTTTGACCGCGTGCACCGGCGCATGCACAACAAGCTCTACGTGGTGGACAACGTGATCGGCGTCATGGGCGGGCGCAACATCGCCAACGAGTATTTCCTGCGCGACGGCGGCTCGAACTTCATCGACATCGACACGCTGGTGGCGGGCGCGGTGGTGCCCAGGCTGTCGTCGCTGTTCGACATGTACTGGAACAGCCCGTACGTGTACCCCGTCGAATCGCTGGTGCCCGCCACCGGCGAGACGCCCGCGCAACTGCGCGAGCGCTTCGACAGGCTCACCACCGGCCCCGCCCAGCTGCACCCCGAGGAACCCGGTTCCACCGACCTGCTCGGCAACAACCCGCTGGCCAAGGACCTCGACGCGGGCGCGCTGAAGCTGGTGTGGGCGCGCGCCGAGGCCTATGCAGACGCGCCGGCCAAGGCGCTCGCACCGACCGAGGAGGCGCGCGGCCTGCCGGCCGACGAGTCGAAGGACAGCGTGCTCTACAACGTGCGCCGCTACATTCGCGCCGCCGAGAACGAGGTCCTGCAGACCACGCCCTACCTGATCCCCGGGCGTGGCGGCATGGAGAGCATCCGCATCGTGCGGGGCAACGGCGTGAACTACAGCATCGTCACCAATTCGCTGGCGGCCACCGACGAGTCGCTGGTGCACATCGGCTACCGCCGCTACCGGCCCGAGATGCTGCGCCTGGGCGTGGAGCTGTACGAGCTGAGCCCCAAGCGGGTGGAGCAGACGAAACGCTTCGGCATGTACGGCTCGGCCAGCGGTCGGCTGCACGGCAAGTCGGCGGTGATCGACCGCAGGATCGTGTTCATAGGCTCGATGAACTTCGATCCGCGCTCGATGCTGCACAACACCGAAGTCGGCATCTTCATCTTCAGCCCGCAGATCGCGCAGCAACTCACCAGCCTGATCGGCTTCATGCGGCTGGACGGCGCCTACCAGCTCCAACTGGGACCGACGGGGGCCATCGAGTGGGTGAGCCCGGCCTCGGGCGACGCGGCCGACACCATCCTGCACCAGGAGCCGGAGACGGACTTCTGGTCGCGCTGGAAGCTGGACCTGCTGGCCCCGCTGGTGCCGGAGAGCCTGCTCTAGCTGCCGCCACGTCGCATCCTCAAAACAGAGGATGGTGGGCAGAGGGGGTGAACAGAAGAATCACATCGCTCGTAACGAGTTGATTCTTTTGTTTACTCCCTTTCACCTAGAACCATCCATGAAAACACTCTCCGTGGCTCCGGCCGCCTCCATCTCGTTCTTCAAGACGACGCGCTCCGCTTGCGCAGTGGCGCTCCTGATCTCGCTCGGTGCCTGCGGCGGGGGCGGTGGTGGCGGCGGCGGTGGTTTTGTCGGCTTGCCTGTGGCCGGGGGGGCGAATCCCCCCGCCAGCAATCCGCCGGCGGCGTCCATGGCTTTCTCGGGCACGGCCGCGTCGGGCCTGCCGTTGTCGGGCACCGTTACCGTGAAGGACGCCAAGGGCGCCACCAAGACCGTGCAGCTGTCTTCCAGCGGCGGCTACACGGTGGACGTGACCGACATGACCGGCCCCTTCGTGTTCCGCGCAGAGGGCACGGTGGGCGGCCAGCGCGTGGTGATCCATTCGGCCGCGACCGCCGCGGATGCCAACGGCACCATCAACATCACGCCGCTGACCGACCTGGTGGTAGCCAACATCGCCGGCAAGGTGGCCGACAAGTACTTCGACAGCGGCGATTTCGGCGCGCTGTCGGCCGACCAACTCAAGGCCGAATCCGACGCGCTGAAAGCGAAGCTGCTGCCGGTGTTGCTGGCAATGGGCGTGGACTCGAGCATCGACCTGCTGCGCACCGCGTTCTCGCCGCTGTCGAGCGCGCTGGACAAGGCGCTGGACGTGCTGCGCGTGAGCGTCGACCCGGCCACCAACGTCGCGACCATCACCAACATCGTCACGCAGCAGCAGATCGTGGACGACCTCGCGGTGAAGGCCGCGCAGGATGCCGGCACCACGCCCATGAGCGGCACCGGCATGGAGACGGCAGGCGACGACGTGGTGCTGATCCGCAAGGCGCTGTCCGACATCACGGCCAAGTTCGCGAACGGGCTGCCCGCGCCGGCCGATCTGCTGCCGCTGCTGACCAACACCAGCAACAGCGCCTACAACTTCCGCCTGGCCGATGCGAGCGCCAGCGACTTCGTGAGCGACCTGGCGGGCGACACCAACATGGTGGGCGCGAGCTTTGCCGACGTGGTCATCAACCGCATCAACTACACCGTAGACGAGACCAACAACCTGGCACCGCGCGCCTTTGTCGAGTTCACGCACAAGGACAAGAACGGCGTTGCCTTCAGCAACAACAAGAGCATGCAGGTCGTGAAGGGCAACGACGGCGTGTGGCGCTTCCGGGGCGACGGCCGCGTGCTGGACATCAACCCGCACATGCAGGCCTTCAAGGACCCGGTGTCGGGCTGCGTGACCACGGGGCTGGAATTCCTGATCAGGGACCCGAACCCGAACAACAGCAACGCGGCGGTCGCAGTGGTGGTGACCGGCCCGGGCCTGCCCCCGAACGGGCTGCGCCATGTGCGCGCGCCGCTGGCGGGCGACTACTGGCCGATCCAGGGCAATAACGGCAGCACCCAGTACCTGCTGGCATCGAACTGCGCCGGCGCATCGACGGCGGGGCTGAGCGACAGTGCCATCGCGGCAATACCGGCGGCGCCCGAGTACACCTTCACGGCCTACACCAGCAACGACACGGTCGCGCAGATCACGAGCAGCACGTTCGACATCGTCTACAAGCAGAGCTTCAATGCGCGGCCGTTCACGCTGGCCGAGGCGGCGGCGTTGGCCTATCCGAGCTTCACGACCACGCCGGCGCTGGCTTCGTACAGCGGCGGCAGCGACTTCGCGGTCAGCGCGACCGGCCTGAACCCGGCTTTTTCGTCGGAGTTCTTCCTGGCCCTGACCAGCGCCACCTCGACGCCCAGTACATGGTCGGACCAGGCCGACGTGGCGCCGTCGGCCGCGGGTGCGGCGTCGCACACCTTCAATGCGCCGGCCCTGTCGGGCTTCGTGCTGCGCAGCATGTTCGTGAGCACGCGCGACGCCAACTGGCGCGAAGTGGTGCTGCGCCAGGCGAACTGAGGGAACTGCCGGCTGGCGGTTATTGCGGCGGCTGCCGGCCGTTGAGATAGGGCTCGGGGTCCACGGGGTTGCCGTTCCTGCGGATCTCGAAGCGCAGCTTCACGCGGTCGGCATTGCTGCGGCCCATCTCTGCGATCTTGTCGCCCTGGCGCACCACGGTGCCTTCCTTGACGAAGATGGTCTGCAGGTGCGCGTAGGCGGTGAGGAAGGTCTCGTTGTGCTTGATGATGACCATGTTGCCGTAGGCCGGCAGTTCGCCACCCACGTACACCACGCGGCCGTCGGCCGAGGCCAGGACCGGGTCGCCGAGCGTGCCGGCGAGGTCGATGCCCTTGGTGCGGTCGCCGTCGAAGCGCGCAATGATCGGGCCGTTGACGGGCCGGATGAACTGCGCTGCGGGGCGCTGCGCCACCGGTGGCTTGGCCGCCGGGGCCGTCGGCCAGGGTGTGTTGAGGTCGACGGTGGTGCACGCCGCGAGGCTCGCGGCAAGCAGCGCTGCAGCGCCGGTACGGAAAGCAAGAGTCTGGAGTTGCATGGCGCCTTGTTGGAACGGATTCGTTGCGGAGGGTTCCTTCGGTGCGGCTCCACCGGGCGGGGCCGCGCGAGCGATGCTAGCAAACTCGCGTGCCGGCTCCCCGGGAGGTGCAGGGCAGCAAAGGGGCGGTGGGTGCCAGCGCTACTTGAGCGGGATCGGCGTTCCGCGGTCGATGGGCACGGCGGTCACGCTGTTCTTCGGCGAGCCGTCGACCAGCAGGTCGGAGTAGGTCAGGTAGACCAGCGTGTTGCGCTTGGGGTCGACCATGCGCACCACGCGCAGCCGCTTGAAGAGCACCGAAAGCCGCTCGCTGTAGACCTCTTCGCGCTTGGGCAGCGGCTGCGTGATGCTCACGGGGCCGACCTGGCGGCAGGCGATGGAGGCTTCGGACTTGTCCTCCGCCACACCGAATGCACCGGCCAGCCCGCCGGTCTTGGCGCGCGACACATAGCAGGTGACGCCGTTGACCTTGGGGTCGTCGTAGGCCTCGATCACGATCTTGTGGTCAGGGCCGATGAGCTTGAAGGCGGTGTCGACGTCGCCCACCGTTTCCGCGTGCGCCGTCGTGGCCAGGATGAACCCGAGGCCGAGCGCGGTGCGCAGCAGGGTGGAGCTAAGTGTCATGGTGTCGAGTGGTTTCAGATGAGGTCGATGGTGTGGACGCGGTCGAAGCTGCCGCGCCGGCGGTCTTCGAAGAAGTGCTCGAGCGTTTCGCGCACGGTGCGAAAGGCGATCTCTTCCCATGGAATCTCTGCCTCGGTGAAGAGCTTCGCCTCGATGGTCTCGTGGCCGGGGTCGAACTTGTCGTCGAGCAGGCGGGCACGGTAGAACAGGTGAACCTGGCCCACGCGCACGACGCTGATCACCGAGAACAGGCCTTCCATCTCGAAGTTCGCGCCGGCCTCTTCGTCGGTCTCGCGGGCCGCGCCCTGGGCGGTGGTTTCCTCGAGTTCCATGAAGCCGGCGGGCAGCGTCCACTTGCCCCAGCGCGGCTCGATGTTGCGCTTGCACAGCAACACCTTGTCGCCCAGGACCGGAATGGTGCCGACCACGTTGAGCGGGTTCTCGTAGTGGACGGTGTGGCAGGCCGGGCAGATGGCGCGCTGCTTGGTGTCGCCGTCGTCCGGAATGCGGTAGACCACGGCGGTGCCGCAGTTCTTGCAGTGCTTGATGGGAACGCGCAGGAGCATGAAGCCGTCCGCTGCCTTCAGGCGATCCTGACGGTCAGCGCCGGCAGGCCCGCGACTTCGCCCACCAGCGTGTCGCCGGCTACCACGGCAGCCACGCCTTCGGGCGTGCCCGTGAAGATCAGGTCGCCGGGCTGCAGCTCCCACGCGGCCGACAGGTGCTCGATGGTCTCGGCCACGTTCCAGATCAGCTTGCTCACGTTGCTGCGCTGGCGGTCGGCGCCGTTCACCTGCAGGGAGATCTCGGCCTTTTCCGCGTCGCCGGCTTGTGCCACCGGCACGATCGGGCCGATGGGCGCGCTCTGCTCGAAGCTCTTGCCGATGTCCCAGGGGCGGCCCTGTTTCTTCATGTCGTTCTGCAGGTCGCGGCGCGTCATGTCGAGGCCGACCGCGTAGCCGTAGATGTGCTTGTGGGCATCGGCGGCCAGGATGTTCTTGCCGCCGGTGCCGATGGCCACCACCAGCTCGATCTCGTGGTGCAGGTTCTTGGTGAGCGTGGGGTAGGCCATGGTGCCGGTCTGGCCGGCATCGACCGTTACCAGCGCGTCGGCCGGCTTCATGAAGAAGAAGGGCGGCTCGCGGCCGGTGAAGCCCATTTCCTTGGCGTGATCTTCGTAGTTGCGGCCCACGCAGTAGATGCGGTGCACCGGAAAGCGGCTGGACTGGCCGGCCACCGGAACCGAAACGGTGGCGGGCGGTGCGAAGACAAACTCGGAAGCCATTGCGACGTGTCCTTTTTCAGCGAAACCTGGCGGGGAAACCGGCAGTGTGCCAGAGGCGGGAGGCCCACAATAGCGCGTCTCGCGCAACCCATTTCCCCGTTTCGAGTTTTCACCATGCCCATCCGACTCGGCAAAGCCGGCAAAGCCACCGCCTTCAACGAACTCGGCCGACGGCGCGACGATGAGGGCGACCAGGACGGAGCGCTCGAAGCCTACACACAGGCCAGCGCCGTCCACCCGTACTGGGCGGCGCCCTGGTACAACGCCGGGCTCATCCACAAGTACCGCGGCGACTGGGCCGCCTCGCTGCAGGCCAATGCCCGCGCGGTGCAGTGCGAGCCGGGCAACGAAGGCGCGCTCTGGAACCTGGGCATTGCCGCCACGGCGCTGGGCGACTGGGCCACGGCGCGGCGCGCGTGGCGCCAGTACGGCATCGGCATTCCGGACGGCGAAGGGCCGATCGATTTCTTCGTGGGCCTCACGCCCATCCGCGTGCATGGCGACGAGGCCAGCGAGGTGGTGTGGGCAGACCGCATCGACCCGGCACGCGCCATCCTGCGCAGCGTGCCGACGCCGGCCTGCGGGCACCGCTGGGGCGACCTCGTGCTGCACGACGGCGCGGCCAACGGCTACCGCATGCGCGGCGAGCGCGAGGTGCCGGTGTTCGACGCGCTGGAGCTGATTGCGCCCTCGGAGCACGGCACCTACGAACTGACGGTCGAGGGCGTTACGCAGGACGACATCGACGCGCTCATCCGGCGCTTCGAGGCGGCCGATGCCGGTGCCGAGAACTGGACCACCAGCATGCAGGTGCTCTGCCGCGCCTGCTCCGAAGGGCGTCCCTACGGCGAGGGGCATGACCACGAACCCGGCGAGCCGCCCGGCGCGCGCGGCCCGTGGCGCCTGGGCATCGCGGCCCGGGAGGAGGGCGCCGCGCTGCGTATCCTTGCCGAATGGCGCGAAACAGCGGCGCCGGGGTCCGTGCTGGGCGAGCTGCGCTGCCTGCTGCCGGGAGTGCTTCGCGCCTGAGGGCGCGCTATGCTCGGAAAATCATGAAGCTGCACAACTATTTCCGCTCCTCTTCCTCGTTCCGCGTGCGCATCGCCCTCAACCTGAAGGGCCTCGATTACGAGTACGTTCCCGTGCACATCGCGCGCGGCGAACACCGCACCGGCTCCTATCCCGCCATCTCCGCCGACATGCTGGTGCCCTTGCTCGAAGACGAGGGCGAGCGCTTCTCGCAGTCGATGGCCATCATGGAATACCTCGACGAAGTGCACCCAGAGCCGCCGCTGCTGCCCGGCGACCCGGCCGGCCGTGCCCATGTGCGGGCGCTGTCGCAGTCGATCGCCTGCGAGATCCATCCGCTCAACAACCTGCGCGTGCTCAAGTACCTCGTGAAGGACCTGAAGCTCGACGAGGAAGCCAAGAACAACTGGTACCGCCACTGGGTGCGCGACGGCATGCTGGCCTTCGAACGCCAGCTCGCGCAGCACCCCGCCAGCACCTACTGCTGGGGCAACACGCCCACCATGGCCGACTGCTGCCTGGTGCCGCAGATTTTCAACGGCCGCCGCTTCGACTGCGACTTCAGCGGCCTGCCGCGCACCATGGCCGCCTTCGAGGCCTGCATGGAGCTCGATGCCTTCCAGCGCGCGCAGCCTTCGCGGGCGCCCGACGCGGAAGCCTGAAGCCGATGGATGCGCGCTGGCTCGTGCCCGAGTGGCCCGCGCCGCCGAACGTGCGGGCGGTATGCACCACGCGCGACGGCGGGGTTTCGCAGGGGCGCTATCAGAGCCTGAACCTCGGCGACCATGTGGCCGACGATGCCGCGCATGTCGCGGAGAACCGCAGGCGCTTGCGCGAGGCCGTCGATGCGCGGCCGGTCTTCCTGCAGCAGGTGCACGGCACCGGGGTGGTCGTCCTCGACGACGAGCGGGACATGGTGCGCGACGGCACGGCGGCCGATGCCTGCACCGCCACCGCCACTGGGCTGGCCTGCACCATCATGGTGGCCGACTGCCTGCCCGTGCTCTTCACCGACGAAGCTGGCCACCGCGTGGCGGCAGCCCATGCCGGTTGGCGCGGACTGACAGGCGGCGTGCTCGAGCAAACCGCACGGTCGTTCGCATCGGACTCGTCCGGCAGGGTCATCGCGTGGCTGGGGCCTTGCATCGGCCCGAAGGCTTTCGAGGTCGGCCCCGAGGTCAAGGCCGCGTTCGAGGCGCACGCGCCGGAGGCCGCCGCGTGCTTTCGCCCCTCGGCATCCGCCGGCAAGTGGCTGGCCGACCTGCCCGCGCTCGCGCGCCAGCGGCTGAAGGCAGCCGGGGTCGCGGCGGTGCATGGCAACGACGGCACCGACGGCTGGTGCACCGTCGCCAATAGCTCACGGTTCTTTTCGCACCGGCGCGACGGCGTCAGCGGGCGCTTCGCCGCGCTGGTCTGGAAGGTCTGAGGGCGTTGCTTCTTCGGCCTTGGCTGCGCGGCGTGCGGCTTCCTGCGCCTCGGCCTCGCGCTGCTTGATAGCCCGGCGCCGCGCCGGGGTACTCATCAGGTAAACCACCAGTGCCAGCGGCGCCAATCCGTACAAAAGAAATGTGAAGATGGCGCCCAGCACCGTGCCCGTGGTGTTGGTGGCTTCGGCCACCGCCATCATGAGTGCGACGTAGAGCCAGCCGATCACGATCAAATGGATAAACACGGAATTTCAGTCGGTAAGGGAAAGAGCGGCGTTGTGGGTGCCTTGTGAATGCAGGATACTCAAATCACGCAAGCCATCCGTTTCGTTTCAGGCGAGGACCAGGAGACATGATGAAGCAACAAGCCGCGGGGGCCGATGCGTTCGCGCCCTTCCAGCAAGCAATGACCGAGGGATGGACCAAGGCGCTGGAAGCATTCCAGCAGTCCGCCACGCAAGGGGCCACGGCCTTCAATGTCGGCGGCACGCCGCTGTGGCAGATGCCGCAGATGCCTCAGGCAAGGCTGCCCGAGCTGCCGAAGCTTTCCATCGACCCCGAAAAGCTCCAGTCCATCCAGCAACAGTACGTTGCAGAAGCAACCGATCTCTGGCGCCGAGGCTTCGACGCCAAGCCCGAGGGCGACAAGCGCTTCGCCAGCGAAGCCTGGGGCAGCAACCCGCTGTCGGCCTTCTCGGCGGCCGTGTACCTGCTCAACGGCCGCACCATGCTCAGCATGGCCGAGGCCATCGACGCCGACGAGAAGACCAAGGCGCGCATGCGCTTCGCGGTCGAGCAATGGATGGCCGCCTCGTCGCCCAGCAATTCGCTCGCCTTCAATGCAGAAGCCCAGAAGAAGGCCATCGACACGCAGGGCGAAAGCATCGCCAAGGGCATCCAGAACCTGCTGCACGACATGAAGCAGGGCCACGTCAGCATGACCGACGAGAGCGCCTTCGAGGTGGGCCGCAACGTGGCCACCACCGAGGGCGCGGTGGTCTTCGAGAACGAATATTTCCAGCTGCTCGAGTACAAGCCCCTCACCGCCAAGGTGTACGAGCGGCCGTTCCTGCTGGTGCCGCCGTGCATCAACAAGTTCTACATCCTCGACCTGCAGCCAGAGAACTCGCTCATTCGCTATGCGAACGAGCAGGGCCACCGCGTGTTCGTGGTGAGCTGGCGCAACCCCGACGAGTCGATGGACAAGGCGACCTGGGACGACTACATCGAAAACGCCGCCATCAAGGCCATCCACACGGTGCAGGAGATCAGCGGCAGCAAGCAGATCAACACGCTGGGCTTCTGCGTGGGCGGCACCATCCTGAGCACCGCGCTGGCGGTGCTCGCGGCGCGCGGCGAGAAGCCGGCCGCGTCGGTCACGCTGCTGACCACCTTCCTCGATTTCAGCGACACCGGCATCCTCGACATCTTCGTGGACGAGCAGATGGTGCAGTACCGCGAAATGCAGCTCGGCAAGGGCGGACTGCTGCCGGGCGGCGACCTGGCCTCCACCTTCAGCTTCCTGCGGCCGAACGACCTCGTGTGGAACTACGTGGTCGGCAACTACCTGAAGGGCGAGACCCCGCCGCCGTTCGACCTGCTGTACTGGAACAGCGACGCCACCAACCTGCCGGGGCCGTTCTATGCCTGGTACCTGCGCAACACGTACCACGAGAACAAGCTGGCCAAGCCCAATGCGCTCACCGTGTGCGGCGAGAAGATCGACCTGGGCAGCATCGACATTCCGGCCTACATCTACGGCTCGCGCGAAGACCACATCGTGCCCATCGGCGGCGCATATGCCTCCACGCAGCTGCTGCCGGGCAAGAAGCGCTTCGTGATGGGCGCGTCGGGCCACATCGCCGGCGTGATCAACCCGCCCGCCAAGAAAAAGCGCAGCCACTGGATCCGCGAGGACGGCAAGTTCCCCAAGACCCAGCCCGAATGGCTCGCCGGCGCGCAGGAACACCCCGGCAGCTGGTGGACCGACTGGGCACAATGGCTCAAGGGACACGCGGGCAAACAGATTCCCGCCCCCAAGGCTTATGGCAACGGCAAGGCCTACAAGGCCATCGAGCCGGCGCCGGGCCGCTACGTCAAGGCACGCGCCTGACACCGCACACCTCGGATTTCAAATCACTTCAACGGAGAACCTCATGGAAGACATCGTCATCGTTTCGGCTGCGCGCACGGCTGTCGGCAAGTTCGGCGGCTCGCTCGCCGGCATTCCGGCCACCGAGCTGGGCGCCATCGTCATCAAGGAAGTGATCGCGCGTGCCAACCTCACGGCCGAGCAGGTCGGCGAGGCCATCATGGGCCAGGTGCTCGCGGCAGGCGCCGGCCAGAACCCCGCGCGCCAGGCATGGCTCAAGAGCGGAGGCGCCAAGGAAACGCCGGCGCTCACCATCAACGCCGTGTGCGGCTCGGGCCTGAAGGCCGTGATGCTGGCGGCCCAGGCCGTTGCCACGGGCGACAGCGAGATCGTGATTGCCGGCGGCCAGGAAAACATGAGCGCCGCGCCGCATGTGCTGCCCAACTCGCGCAACGGCCAGCGCATGGGCGACTGGAAGCTGGTCGACACCATGATCGTCGACGGCCTGTGGGACGTCTACAACCAGTACCACATGGGCATCACCGCCGAGAACGTGGCCAAGAAGTTCGGCATCGACCGCGCCGCGCAAGACGAGCTGGCGCTGGGCAGCCAGACCAAGGCCGCCGCCGCGCAGGACGCCGGCAAGTTCAAGGACGAGATCGTCGGCGTGAGCATTCCGCAGAAGAAGGGCGACCCCGTCATCTTCAACCAGGACGAGTTCATCAACCGCAAGACCAGCGCCGAAGGCCTGGCCGGCCTGCGCCCCGCCTTCGACAAGGCCGGCGGCGTGACCGCGGGCAATGCCTCGGGCCTGAACGATGGCGCCGCTGCCGTGATGGTCATGACGGCCAAGAAGGCCGCCGCGCTCGGCCTGAAGCCGCTGGGCCGCATCGCCAGCTACGCCACCGCCGGCCTCGACCCCGCCATCATGGGCATGGGCCCGGTGCCTGCGTCGACCAAGGCGCTGCAGCGCGCCGGCTGGAAGGCCGCCGACCTCGACCTGCTCGAGATCAACGAAGCCTTCGCCGCGCAGGCCTGTGCCGTCAACAAGGAAATGGGCTGGGACGTGAACAAGGTGAACGTCAACGGCGGCGCCATCGCCATCGGCCACCCCATCGGCGCGTCGGGCTGCCGCATCCTGGTGACGCTGCTGCACGAAATGCAGCGCCAGAACGCCAAGAAGGGCATTGCGTCGCTGTGCATCGGCGGCGGCATGGGCGTGGCGCTGACCATCGAGCGCTGAGAAGGCGCGAATAGACCTGCTGCGCACCCCGATCTCGCACCTGCGGTCCTCACCGTACTGCAGTACGGCTCCGGTCCTCGATGCGACCTCGGCGCGCTCGCAACGGTTTCTTCACACCTTCTGAGCCGCCGTCGCTCAGCGCGACATCGACGGCCGCTGCGCCATCGCAGCACGCCAGCGCAGCAGCTCGGGGTGCTGCTCCCCCGGCTTGACCCGCACCACGCGGGCGAAGTCCACCGCCACCACGGCGGTGATGTCGGCAATGCTGAACCGGTCGGTGGCGATGAACTCGCGGCCGGCCAGTCGATCGTTCAGGGTCTCGAAGAAATGCTGCACGCGCGCCAGCCCGCGCTGCGCCAGTTCGGGAATCTGGGCGTAGTTCACCGGGCCGGGCAGGGCGCGGTCGGCCATGGCCGGCGAGCCGTTGCGCAAGGTTTCGGCAATGGCCAGCAGGCCTTCGAATTCCACGCGCCAGTTCCAGCTGGCGATCTCGGCTTTTTCGCCTGGCGTGCGGCCCATCAGCGGCGGCTCGGGGTAGCGCGCTTCCAGCCAGGCAGCGATGGCGGCGTTGTCGGTCAAGAGGCCGTCTTCCTCGGTGCGCAGCGCGGGCACCGTGCATTGCGGATTGATCTCGCGGTAGGCCGCGCCAAGCTGTTCGCCGCGCACGAGGTCGACCTGCACCGTTTCATGGGCAATGCCCTTCTCGGCAAGCAGGATGCGCGCGCGCCGCGGGCTCGGCGCCGTGGCGCAGTCGTAGAGAATGATCATCGTCTGTCCAACTCCTGGAATTCATCGCATGAATGGCACGACCGCCTATACGCCGCCCACCGTCTGGTCCTGGAACAAGGAAAGCGGTGGCCGCTTCGCGAACATCAATCGCCCGATCGCGGGTGCCACCCATGACAAGGACCTGCCGGCAGGGAAGCATCCGCTGCAACTCTATTCGCTCGCGACGCCCAACGGCGTGAAAGTCACGGTGATGCTGGAAGAACTGCTGGCGCTGGGCCATGCCGGTGCCGAATACGACGCCTGGCTGATCCGCATCAACGATGGCGACCAGTTCGGCAGCGGCTTCGTGGCTGTGAATCCGAATTCCAAGATCCCCGCGCTGATGGACCGCAGCGGCGCGGCGCCCATCCGGGTGTTCGAGTCGGGCGCGATCCTGCAGTACCTGGCCGAGAAATTCGGCGGCGCCTTCCTGCCGACGGAGCGCGCGGCCCGCGCCGAATGCCTGTCGTGGCTGTTCTGGCAGATGGGCAGCGCGCCGTACCTGGGCGGCGGCTTCGGGCATTTCTATGCCTACGCGCCGACGAAGATCGAATACGCCATCGACCGCTTCGCGATGGAAGTCAAACGCCAGCTCGACGTGCTCGACCGCCGGCTGGCCGAGAGCCGCTACCTGGCCGGCAGCGAATACACCATTGCCGACATGGCCGTCTGGCCCTGGTACGGCACGCTGGCCAAGGGGCAACTGTACGAAGCGGGCGAGTTTCTTCAGGTGGGCGAGTACAAGAACGTGCTGCGCTGGACCGACGAGATCGCGCAGCGCCCCGCGGTGCAGCGCGGCCGCATGGTCAACCGCACCTGGGGCCAGCCGTCGAGCCAGTTGCACGAGCGGCACGACGCCGGAGACTTCGACACCCGCACGCAGGACAAGCTGCAACCGCCGGCCTGAGCCAACCCGCAACAAGCAAGGAGCTTCGATGAGCGACAGGATCCTGGTCTTCTACGGCTCGTACCGCTCCGACCGCATGGGCGTGCGCCTGGCCGACTACATCGTCGCGGGGCTCAACGGGCGAGGCGCCCAGGCGGAACTGATCGATGCCAAGGCCGTGGACCTGCCCATGCTCGACCGCATGTACAAGGAGTACCCCAAGGGCACCGCGCCGGCGGCGATGGAAGCGCTGGCCGAAAAGATCCGCACGGCCGACGCCTTCGTCTTCGTGACCGGCGAATACAACTGGGGCCCGCAGCCCGGCCTCAAGAACCTGACGGACCACTTCCTGGAGGAGTGGTTCTGGCGGCCCGCCGCGGTTGCGAGCTACTCGGCGGGGCGCTTCTCTGGCGTGCGTTCAGGCACGGTGTGGCATTCGATCCTGTCGGAGATGGGCATGGTCGTGGTGTCGAGCACGCTCGCGGTCGGGCCGATCGCGCAGACGCTGGACGCGCAGGGCAAGCCGACGGGGAGCGCGGGCGAATCGCTCGACCGCTCGTTCGGCCGGTTCGCTGACGACCTGGCCTGGTGGACCGAGGCGGCGCGGGCGCAGCGGGGGCGCAAGGCGCCGCCGTACTGAGCAACCAGCTTCATAGACGCGCGATGCGCGAGAAGAGGCGGAGATGAAGAGCCGGATCATGTACATCGAGTCGAAGTCGGGTGGCCTTACGGGGCCGGCTCGGATTGGTCGCGTCACGTTCTCGAAGACCGGTGCCACGCTGTACTACGGGCAGAAGGCGTTCCGCAGCCAGAAAGGGAGCGGTTTCAAGTCGAACTACTTCGATGTCGAGACCGGAGAGCCATACTGGATCTCAGGTCCGCGCAAAGACGGTAGCGACGCACTCTATGCCACACACGCGCGGCCTGCTATCGATAACGACGTGTGGGACGAGTACTGGTCGAAGATCCGAAGGCTTGTGGTGCCGCGGCTGCCGGACCTGCCGGCGCAAGCCGATGCCAGCGAAGCGCGGATATGAAGATCGTCGTCTACAACTCGTCGGACCAGTATGCGTTGTCACGGGGCGAGATCGAGCTCATTAAAAGAATGCTGCCAACAGCCATGTGGGCTGGCATTCGCGAAGCGCGTGGCGCACGAAGAAGCTGTGGCCGCATGGGTGCCCGGGTGCTGAATGCCCTGGCAAGCAGGCCTCGCAAGCCTGCTTAGCGTTGCGCAAGTTCTCCTCCCGAAGCATCTTGTTCACCGCCCAAAATTTAAGCAAGTTGTTGAATCCCTTTATAAAACAACGACTTAAATTGCTTTTACAAGGCTCCACCTAAGTTGCCCCCAAAGTTGTGCACAGAAAATGGGGAGTAACCCAGACGGGTGCGATTCCGCGCGCAAGTTGGCGGCACGCTGCGAAAAAATCTCGCCCCGCATCGTGCGTTCAAGTCGAACTCCGGCCATCCTCTGCTAGGAATCCAGGCTGAAAAATGCCTTTCAACCGGGGTTCGCGCGCCGAGGTTGTACACCGCTCAAAATTTGAGCAAAGTGTGGAATACCTATATAAAACAATGAGTTGCATCGCTTTTACAATGCTCCTCATGAGTTACCCCCAAAGTTGTGCACAGAAAATGGGGAATACGCGGATTGGCTCAGGTTTCGCGCCCAACTTGCGGTGAATCGGGCTGCTCCAGCGCCCGCGCTTCGTCGGCGTAGTGCCGGCACAAGGTTTCCACCAGCGCCTGTGCATAGATCGGCAGCGCAGCCCGGTCGCGCACCAGCAGATAGCGCTCCCGCACGCACCACGCATCGCTGAGGTCGATCAGCGCGAGCTGCATGCTGTCCTGGTTGCGCCGCGCGGCGGATTCGGGAACCACGCCAATGCCCACGCCGCTGCCGATCATCCGGCACATGGCGTCGAAGCTGCCTAGCTGGATGCGCAGCTTCTGGCGCTTGCCCAGGTTGTCGGTGATCTGCGCCAGGAAGGTCTGCAGCGTGCTGCCCTGTTGCATGCCGATGGCGTCTTCGTCGAGCGTCTCGGCAAAGGCGATGCTGCGGCGCCTGGCAAAGCGGTGCTTGCGCGATGTGACCAGCACCAGCCGGTCGGTGCTGAAGTGGATGGCCTCCAGCCCCAGCGTGTCGACGCGGCCCGCGACGATGCCGATGTCGGCGCGGCCGTCGAGCACACCGCGCGGAATCTGAGCATTCGGTTTTTCCTGAAGGTCGACGTTGATGCGCGGGTTGTTCGCAAGAAAGCCCGGCAGGATCTCGGGCAGGAAGTCGGTCACGGCCGTGGTGTTGGCGAACACGCGCAGGTGGCCGCGCAGGCCGCCGCCGTATTCGAGCAGGTCGGCGCGCAGCTGTTCGGTCTGATGCAGCACGAGGCGCGCGTGGTGCAGGAAGGCTTCTCCCGGCGGCAGCAGCCGCACGCCGCGGGCCTCGCGCTGCAGCAGTTGCAGGCCGGCCTGCGTTTCCAGCGCCTTGATGCGCGCGCTGGCGGCGGCCAGCGACAGGTGCTGGCGCTCGGCGGCCCGCGTGAGGTTGCCGAGTTCGGCCGTGGCCACGAAGAGCCGCAGGTCGGTGAGGTCGAAGAGCATCGCACGATCTTAGTCAAGCCTTCGGAATTGCAGAAGGCTGGGTTCCGAATTCGCAGATTGCGCGAGCGGGTGGTGCCGACGACCATGCGGCCATGGAGACAAGAAACATGAGCTTTCGCGCATTCGCGCTGCTGGCGTTCGCCGCCGTGGCCACCCTGGTGCAACCGGCTGCGGCCGGCGCCGAACCATATCCCTCACGCCCCGTCACGCTGGTCGTGCCGCAGGCGGCCGGCGGCACCAACGACATCGTCGGGCGCCTCGTGGGCCAGAAGCTCGGCGAAGTGATGAACAACGCCAGCGTGGTGGTCGACAACCGGCCCGGCGCGGGCGGCAACATCGGCACGCAGCTGGTGGCCAAGGGGCCGAAGGACGGCTACACCCTGCTCATGACCATCAGCAGCAGCCAGGCCATCAACCCGGCGCTGTACAAGAACCCCGGCTTCGACCCGGTGAAAGATTTCAGGCCCGTCGGCCTGATCGGCGCGGTGCCCAACGTGCTGCTGGTCAACCCGTCGTTCCCGGCAAAGAACTTCGCCGAGTTCCTGAAGCTCGCGCGGCAGAAGGGCGCCAACTACCAGTACGCCTCGGCCGGCAACGGCACGCTCAACCACCTGCTCGGCGAAATGCTCAACAGCATGGCCGGCATCTCGCTGCAGCACGTGCCGTACAAGGGCGTGGCGCCGGCGCTCAACGACGTGCTGGGCGGGCAACTGCCGATCGTGTTCGCGAGCCTGCCTTCGGCGCTCTCGCACATCAAGGCCGGCAAGCTGCGCGCGCTGGCCGTGAGCGGCGACAAGCGCTCGCCCGTGTTGCCCGACGTGCCCACCATTGCCGAGGCGGTACCGGGCTACAACGGCACGCTGTGGATCGGCCTGTTCGCGCCCGCCGGCGTTCCGGCCGACGTGCTGGCGACATTGCAGGAGGCCACGCGCAAGGCGCTGGCGTCGAAAGACCTGCGCGACAAGCTCGACCAGCAGGGCGTGGAGATCGCGCCCGACACCACCCCCGAACAGTTCGCGAAGCTGCTGCAGGACGACCTCGCCAAGTGGGCGCGCATCGTCAAGGCATCCGGCGCCGCGGTCGATTGAACCGAAGCATTGAAGCAACCCCAAACCATGAGCGAGCAAACCTCCCCGACACACCGCCTGATCGACGACGGCGCCCTGGCAAAGCTGCAGGCCTGGCAGGGCCGCAGCGAAACCCTGGCCGACGACATCACCGCCGCGCCCGTGCGCGCGCTTTCCGCCACCCTCGACCGCGATGACGCCACGCCCGTGCCCGGCACGCGCCTGCCCGAGCTGTGGCACTGGCTCTACTTCCTGCCGCACCACCGCCAGTCGGAAATCGGCGAAGACGGCCACGCCCGGCGCGGTGGCTTCCTGCCACCGGTGCCGTTGCCGCGCCGCATGTGGGCCGGTGGGCGGCTCAATTGGGAGGCGGGCAATCCGCTGCAGGTCGGCGACAAGGTGGAGCGCACCTCGACCATCGCCTCGGTCACGCACAAGGCGGGCCGCACCGGCGAGCTGGTGTTCGTGCTGGTACGCCACGAGGTGCGCAACGAGCGCGGGCTCGCGCTGACCGAGGAGCACGACATCGTCTACCGCGCCTCCGCGCAGCCCGGCGAATCGGGGCCGCCCCCAACGCCCGCGCCGAAAGACGCCGCCTTCAGCCGCGACATCGCACCCGACGACGTGCTGCTGTTCCGCTACTCGGCGCTGACCTTCAACGGCCACCGCATCCACTACGACCGCCGGTACGTGACGCAGGTCGAGGGCTATCCGGGCCTGATCGTGCACGGTCCGCTGATCGCGACGCTGCTGGTCGACCTGCTGCGCCGCAACGTGCCGGGCGCGCAGCTCGCGCGCTTCGAGTTCCGCGCGGTGCGCCCGACCTTCGACACGGCGCCGTTCCGCGTGCACGGCAAGCCGGGTGCTGACGGCAAGACATTCAGCCTCTGGGGCGAAGACGCCGACGGCTGGCTCACGATGCAGGCCACGGCCGTGCTGGCCTGAAGGGGAGGATGAACACATGACCAGACCACTGGACGGCATCACCGTCGTTTCTCTCGAACACGCCATCGCCGCGCCTTTCTGCACCCGGCAGCTGGCCGACCTCGGCGCGCGCGTCATCAAGGTGGAGCGGCCCGGCGCCGGCGACTTCGCGCGGGCCTACGACGAGCGCGTGGACGGCGAGGCCTCGCACTTCGTGTGGGTCAACCGCTCGAAGGAAAGCATCACGCTCGACCTCAAGCAGCCCGCCGCGCTCGAGGTGCTGCGGCAGCTGGTGGCCGATGCCGACGTGCTGGTGCAGAACCTCGCGCCCGGCGCGGCGGCCCGCATGGGGCTCGGCGCACAGGCGCTGCAGGCGGAGCATCCGAGGCTCATCGTGTGCGACATCTCGGGCTACGGCGACGACGGCCCGTACCGCGACAAGAAGGCCTACGACCTGCTGATCCAGAGCGAGGCGGGCTTCCTGTCGGTCACGGGCACGCCCGACGAGCCCTGCAAGTCGGGCAATTCCATCGCCGACATCGCGGCGGGCATGTACGCCTACACCGGCATCCTCGCGGCGCTGCTTCAGCGCGGCAAGACCGGCAAGGGCTCGCACATCGACGTGTCGATGCTCGAATCGCTGGCCGAGTGGATGGGCTACCCGATGTACTACGCCTATGAAGGCGCGCCGCCGCCGCCGCGCAGCGCCGCGTCGCACGCCACCATCTATCCCTACGGCCCGTTCCCCGCGGGCGACGGCGGCACGGTGATGCTCGGTCTGCAGAACGAGCGCGAATGGCGCGTGTTCTGCGAGAAGGTGCTGCTGCAGCCGGGGCTTGCGACGGATGCGCGCTTCGACAGCAACGCGCGGCGCAACGAACACCGCGAGACCCTGCGCGCGGTGATCGTCGAGACCTTCGGCGCGTTGAGCACGGCGCAGGTGCTCGAGCGGCTCGACACCGCGCAGATCGCCAATGCGCGCATGAACGACATGGCCGGCCTCTGGGCGCATCCGCAGCTGCAGGCGCGCGAGCGCTGGCGGCAGGTGGGCTCGCCGGCCGGTGACATTCCCGCATTGCTGCCCGCCGGGCGGCAGAGCGCGTTCGACTACCGCATGGACCCGATTCCGGCGGTCGGCCAGCACACCGACGCCATCCTGCGCGGCCTCGGGCGCAGCGAGGCGGACATCGCGGCGCTGCGCGAGGCGGGGGCGGTGTGAGCGGCAAGTCTCTGGCGCCCCTGGCGCTGGCACGCGCGTTTCTCTTCGTGCCGGCCGACCGGCCCGAGCGCCATGCCCGCGCGCTGGCGACCGGCGCGGGCGGCGTGATCGTCGATCTGGAAGACGCCGTGGCGCCCGAGCGCAAGGTAGCTGCGCGCGACGGGCTCGCGGCCTCGTTTGCCGCATTGCCGGCCGCCCAGCGTGGCCGCCTGCTGGTGCGCGTGAACGCCCAGGGCACGCCGTGGCACGGCGACGACTGCGTGCGGGTCGGCGAGCTGGCGAGGCAAGGCCTGATCGCGGGCGTCGTGCTGCCCAAGGCCGAAAGCGCCGGAGACCTGGCGCGGCTGGCCGAAGCCGTCGGGCCTCGGGGCTTGCTGGTGCCGCTGATCGAATCGGCCGCCGGCCTTGCCGCCGCCGACGGGCTGGCCGCCGCCCCGCAAGTGCTGCGCCTGGCGTTCGGCAATCTCGATTTCCAGGCCGACCTGGGCCTGGCCTGCGACGAGGACGAAGCAGAACTGGTTCCGGTGCGCCTGGCGCTGCTGCTGGCCACGCGCCGCGCCGGGCTGCCCGCACCCATCGACGGCGTGACGCCCGACTGGCGCGATGCGGGACGCCTCGCGGCCGACACCGCGCGTGCCCGCCGCGGCGGCTTCGGCGCCAAGCTGTGCATCCACCCCGACCAGGTCGCCCCGGTGCATGCCGCACTCGGCCCGAGCGCCGACGAACTGGCCTGGGCCCGCCGCGTGATCGAGGCGATCCGGGCGTCGGGCGGCGGCGTCGTCAGCCTCGACGGCCGCATGGTCGATGCGCCCGTCGTGCGGCTCGCCGAGCGGCTGCTCGCGCTCGATGCCCCGCCACCGTCCTGAGACAGATACCTGCCCATAACCATAGGAGACAAAGAAGTGACAGCAACCAAGAAGACCTGGAAATTCAAGACCCTGATCGCAGCCGCCTCGGCGGGCGCCTGCCTGCTGGTGGCCCAATCGCCCGCCTCGGCGCAGGCCGCGTGGCCGGACAAGCCCGTCACCATGGTCGTGCCGTATTCCGCCGGCGGCCCGACCGACGTGGTGGCGCGCATGCTCGCCATTCCGATGGGCAAGTCGCTCGGCCAGACGGTGATCGTCGAGAACACGGTGGGCGCGGGCGGCACCATCGCGCCGGCGCGCGTGGCCCGGGCGGCGCCCAACGGCTACACCATCCTGATCCACCACATGGGCATGGCCACCGCGCCAGCGCTCTACAAGAAGCTCAACTACGACCCGCTGAAAGACTTCGAGTACGTCGGCCAGGTGCTGGACGTGCCGATGACGCTGCTCTCGCGCAAGGACTTCCCGGCCAACAACTACCAGGAACTGCTGGCCTACGTGAAGGCCAACAAGGACAAGGTCACGCTGGCCAACGCGGGCGTGGGGGCGGTGTCGCAGCTGTGCGGGCTGCTCTTCATGAACCAGATCGGGGTGCAGCTCACCACCGTGCCTTACAAGGGCGCGGGCCCGGCGCTGAACGACCTGATGGGCGGGCAGGTCGACCTGCTGTGCGACCAGACCACGCAGACCGCGCCGGTCATCAAGGACGGCAACCGGGTGAAGGTGTTCGGCGTGACCACGCCCAAGCGGCTGTCGAGCATGCCGAACATCCCGACGCTGGACGAGCAGGGCCTCAAGGGCTTCGACGTGCGGGTGTGGCACGGCATCTACGCTCCCAAGGGCACGCCACCCGCGGTGATCGAGAAGCTGAACGTCGCCTTGCGCGCCGCGCTGCAGGACGACATGGTCAAGCACCGCCTGGCCGAGCTCAGCTCGGAGATCGTGCCGCTGGACAAGCAGACGCCGGAAAGCCTGCGCACGCACCTCGCGGCGGAGGTCGACAAGTGGGGCAAGGTGATCCGCGCGGCGGGCGTGCAGGCGGATTGAGCCTTCGCTTCAGGCGGGCGGGTCTTCTTCAGGCTGCGCCCGCAGTGCTTCCTCGAACAGCGCGAGCAGCTGGCGCGCGAACAGGTCCATGTTGAGCGGCCGGTCGGTGCCGCCGTTCTCGATGGTGCGGCTGACCGTGGCCGCGCCGCCGACCACGGCGAGGCACACATGCCCCGGCGCGTCGCCGTAGGGGCTGCCCGCCGGTCCGGCGGCGCCGCTTTCGCTGATGCCCCAGCTCGTGTGGTGGCTGTCGCGCACCCGGCCGGCGACGAGGCGGGCGTAGGGCTCGGTCTCGCCGCGCATGCCGGCCATGTCTTCGGCGGTGAGGCCCAGCAGCGCCCGGCCCGCGCGCCGCGAATAGACCACCGCGCCTCCCCTGAAATACGCCGACGCACCCGGCACGGCGAGCAGCGCGGCCGACACCAGTCCGCCGGCCGAGGATTCGACGACCGAGACGGTCTGGCCCCGCGAACGCAGCAGTTCGCCCACGCGCGCGGCCAGCACCGCCAGCGTCTCCGGGGTATCGATGGAGGAGGGCGACGTGCTCATGGCTTGGAGAACGGGGTGCCGGGGCGCTTCACGTAGGCCGGCGCGCGCTCGTGGCTCGCGGTGCTGCCGTAGACCGTGTCGGCCGGGTAGTACTCCGCCTGCAACTGCACCTTGGCGGCGGCTTCCTCTCCCGCGGTGTGGGCGATGAAGGCCAGCATCAGGTCGGTGCCGGCCGAAACCCCGGCGGAAGTCCAGACGTTGCCGTCCCGCACGAAGCGTTGCTCGACCACCTTCACGTCGCCCAGCGCGCGCAGGCGGTCGAGCGAACCCCAGTGCGTGGTCGCGGTCTTGCCAGAGAGCAACCCGGCCGCGTGCAGCACGAAGGCGCCTGTGCACACCGACAGCAGCGCGCGGCAGCCGGGCGCCTGGTCGGCCAGGAAACGGGTCATCACCGGGTTGTCGACCTCGCGCCGGGTGCCCATGCCGCCGGGCACGAGCAGGTAGTCCAGCGGCGGGCAGTCGACAAAAGACACATGCGGGTTGACCGACAGGCCCTTGGCGCAGGCCACCGGCTCGCGCTTTTCGGCCACGATCAGGCAGTTGGCGGGACCGCCGGCCAGCTTGCTCCACATGGTGAGCATTTCCCAGGGGCCGACGAAATCGAGTTCCTCGACGTCGGGGAAGATGATGATCCCGAAATTCATACTTTCGAACTCCTTGATATTTCCGTGGCGTTGGTGGTCGTGCAAGAACCTGCAGGTGCGCGTGCGATGCGAGGATAGAGTCTGCGCTGAAGCCACGCTTCGTGACAGCTGGTTGCAAGCTTGGCTCAGTGTTTTCCTCAGAGTTCGGTGGTTCGAAACTCGCTAGAGTGAAGGTGGCCGTTCAGGCTTTTGCTATGTACATAAAGGAAATCTCATGAGCAAGAAAGTTGCATATGTCACCGGGGGCATGGGGGGCATCGGAACAGCCATCTGCCAGCGTCTGCACAAGGACGGGTTCACTGTGGTCGCAGGTTGCGGCCCCACGCGCGACTACGCCAAGTGGCTGGCCGAACAGAAAGCCGAAGGCTTCGAGTTCCACGCCTCGGTCGGCAACGTCGGCGACTGGCAATCCACCGTCGAAGCCTTCTCCGCCGCCAAGGCTGCGCACGGCCCCATCGACGTACTGGTCAACAACGCCGGCATCACGCGCGACCGCATGTTCCTCAAGATGACGCCCGAGGACTGGAGCGCGGTCATCGAAACCAACCTGAACAGCATGTTCAACGTCACCAAGCAGGTGGTGGGCGACATGGTCGAGAAGGGCTGGGGCCGCATCATCAACATCAGCTCGGTGAACGGCGCCAAGGGCCAGGCGGGCCAGACCAACTATTCGGCGGCCAAGGCCGGCATGCACGGCTTCACCATGGCGCTGGCGCAGGAACTGGCCAACAAGGGCGTGACGGTCAACACCGTGAGCCCGGGCTACATCGGCACCGACATGGTCAAGGCCATCCGCCAGGAAGTGCTCGACAAGATCGTGGCCACCATCCCGGTCAAGCGCCTGGGCGAGCCGAGCGAAATCGCCTCGATCATCTCGTGGCTCGCCACGGACGAAGGCGGCTACAGCACGGGGGCCGACTTCTCGGTCAACGGCGGCCTCCACATGCATTGAAAATGCTGACTGGCACCTGAAGAAAAAACCCGCCTCGGCGGGTTTTTTTGTTCACGGATGCGGCTTCCACGAATGGAAACCTGATCCGACGCAACCTACAGTTCCGAATCCTCCGGAGGCATCCATGGAAAACACAACAAGTAAATCCGCCAAGAAGCTCCCTCTGTACCGCTCCCTCTACGTGCAGGTGATCACCGCGGTGATCATCGGCGTGCTGCTCGGCCATTTCTACCCCTCGGTCGGGGAAGCGATGAAGCCGCTGGGCGACGGCTTCATCAAGCTCATCAAGATGATCATCGCGCCGATCATCTTCTGCACGGTGGTGGTGGGCATCGCCGGCATGGAAGACATGAAGAAGGTCGGCAAGACCGGCGGCCTGGCGCTGCTGTACTTCGAGGTCGTCTCCAGCATCGCGCTGCTGGTCGGCCTGGTGCTGGTCAACGTGCTGCAGCCCGGCGCGGGCATGAACGTCGACCCGGCCACGCTCGACACCAAGTCGATCGCCTCGTACACCGGCCCCGGCAAGATGACCGGCACCGTCGACTTCATCCTGAACATCATCCCCAACACGCTGGTCGATGCCTTCGCCAAGGGAGAGATCCTCCAGGTGCTGCTGATTGCCGTGCTGTTCGGTTTCGCGCTGCACCGCTTCGGCGGCCGCGGCACGCTGGTGTTCGACGTGATCGAGAAGGGCTCGCACGTGCTCTTCGGCATCGTCAACTACATCATGAAGCTGGCGCCCATCGGTGCCTTCGGCGCGATGGCCTTCACCATCGGCAAGTACGGCCTGGGCAGCCTGTTCTCGCTGGGCAAGCTGATGGGCACGTTCTACCTGACCTGCCTGCTGTTCATCTTCGTGGTGCTGGGGCTCATTGCGCGCTTCCACGGGTTCAGCATCTGGAAGTTCATCAAGTACATCAAGGAAGAGCTGCTGATCGTGCTGGGCACGTCATCCAGCGAATCGGTGCTGCCGCGCATGATGGAGAAGATGGAGAACCTGGGCGCCAACAAGACCTGCGTGGGCTTGGTCATTCCCACGGGCTACTCGTTCAACCTGGACGGCACTTCGATCTACCTGACGATGGCGGCGGTGTTCATCGCGCAGGCCACCAACACGCCGATGACGCTGGTGCAGGAGATCACGCTGCTGGCGGTGCTGCTGCTCACCTCGAAGGGCGCGGCCGGCGTCACGGGCAGCGGCTTCATCGTGCTGGCTGCCACGCTGTCTGCCGTGGGCCACGTGCCGGTGGCGGGGCTTGCGCTCATCCTGGGCATCGACCGCTTCATGTCGGAAGCCCGCGCGCTGACCAACCTGATCGGCAACGGCGTGGCCACCATCGTGGTCGCCAAGTGGACCAACGAACTGGACGAGAACCGGCTGCAAGCCGGGCTCAACAACGAGACCTGGATCGAGGCGCAGGAGCCCGAGGCGCTGGACGCGGCGCGCAGCAGCAAGATGGCCGGTTAGCCGGGGAACACCCCCAGGCTTCGCCCACCCCCTTGCAGGGGGCAACACCAGCGGCCCGGCAAAGCCGGTTCCGCGGTGTTCCGTGAAGAGTCCTGCCAGCCTTAAAGGTTGAGCATCGTTCCTGCAAAATGGAGCGATGCCCCATAGCGTCTCCCTCATCAACACCATTGCCGCCGGCCTGGGGCTTGCGCTTGTTTTCGGTTTCCTGGCGGCCAAGCTCAGGCTGCCGGCGCTGGTCGGCTACCTGCTGGCCGGCGTGATCATCGGCCCGTTCACACCGGGCTTCGTGGCGGATGCGGGCATTGCCGCCCAGCTCGCCGAGATCGGCGTGATGCTGCTGATGTTCGGTGTCGGCCTTCATTTCTCCCTGGACGACCTGCTGGCGGTGCGCAAGATCGCGCTGCCCGGCGCGCTCGCTCAGATCGCGGTGGCCACGCTGCTCGGTGGCGGCCTGGCCATGTGGTGGGGCTGGAGCCCCGGCGCGGCTTTGGTGTTCGGCCTGGCGCTGTCGGTGGCCAGCACTGTGGTGCTGCTGCGCGCGCTCGAGAGCCTGGGCATTCTCGATTCGTTCACCGGGCGCATCGCCATCGGCTGGCTGGTGGTCGAAGACCTGGCAATGGTGCTGGTGCTGGTGCTGATGCCGCCGCTGGCCGGCACGCTGGGCGGCCATGCCGCGCAAGAAGGGCCGGCCGACCCGCTGTGGCAGACCCTGGGCCTCACGCTGCTGCAGGTCGGCGGCTTCGTGGCGCTGATGCTGGTGGTGGGGCGGCGCGTGTTCCCGTGGATCCTCTGGCAGGTCACGCGCACCGGTTCGCGCGAGCTGTTCACGCTGTGCGTGGTGGCGGCCGCCGTGAGCATCGCCTTCGCGTCGGCGGCGCTGTTCGGCGTGTCGTTCGCGCTGGGCGCTTTCTTCGCGGGCATGGTCATGCGCGAGTCGCAGTTCGCGCATCGCGCCGCGGAAGAGTCGCTGCCGCTGCGCGACGCCTTCGCGGTGCTGTTCTTCGTGTCGGTCGGCATGCTGTTCGATCCCTCGGTGCTGATCGAGCGGCCGCTGCAGGTGCTGGCGGTGGTGCTGGTGATCGTGCTGGGCAAGTCGCTCGCGGCCTGCGCGCTGGTGCTGGTGTTCCGCTACCCGCTGGGCACGGCGCTCACGGTGAGCGCGAGCCTGGCGCAGATAGGGGAGTTCTCGTTCATCCTGGCGGGGCTGGGGGTGTCGCTCGGCTTGCTGCCGGTGGAGGGGCAGAGCCTGGTGCTGGCGGGGGCGCTAATTTCCATCGCCACCAATCCCCTGTGGTTCAGCCTGATAGCACCCATGCAGAAATGGCTGCATGCGCATTCGTCTTTCGCGCGGGGGCTCGAGTCGCGCGACGACCCGCTGGCCGAGCTGCCCATGACCACCGAGGCCAAGTACCTTTCGCGCCAGGTGGTGCTGGTGGGCTACGGCCGCGTCGGTCGCCGCATCGCGGCCGAACTCGACGCCAACGACATCCCCTACGTTGTCGCCGAGCAGAACCGCGAGCTGGTCGAGAAGCTGCGCGAAGCCGGCACGCCAGCCGTGTGGGGCGATGCGGCCGACCCGGCCGTTCTGATCCAGGCGCACGTGGCCCGCGCCCGTGTGCTGGTGGTGGCCACGCCCGACGCGATGAACGTGCGCCAGATGATCGAGACGGCGCGCACGCTCAACCCGACCATCCAGACCGTGATCCGCAGCCACAACGAGCAGGAAGCCGCGCTGCTCACGCGCGAGGCAGCCGTGACGGTCTTCCTGGGCGAACAGGAACTCGCGCAGGCCATGGCGCGCGATGTGGTGCAGCGGGCCGTGTCGATGGCGGCCCCGGCCTGACGAACTCAGAGATCTTCGATCACCAGGGTGCGGTAGCGCTGCGCGATGGAGTAGGGCACGGTGCGCACCAGCACCATGAGCTGTTCGGCCGCGTCACTGTCCTTGGTCTTCACCAGCAGCGCCGTGTGTCCCTCGCGCGCGAGCTTGGTGTACGCGCGCACAGTGGCGCCCTCGGTACCGGCGGAAGGCAGGGGGTCGTCCGCCGTCTCCACGGTGGGCGTGATCTCGGCGAGCACGGTTTGCGCGGGAAGCAGGTAGACCTCGTCGCCGCTGGTGCCTTGTTCGATCAGGCTGCGGCCTATGCGGCGGGCATCTTCCGCGTCTGGAAACATGACCATCGAGTAGCCGGTCGGATAGAAGGCTCCGCCGATGCTCGATCGCATGCCGGGTTCGAGAGTGAAGTTCTTCATGCTGTCTCCTGCTTGTGCATCTACAAACATAGGCTGCATGGGGAAGACCCCCTGTAGGAGAAGCCCGGAAGCTGTCAACCGGCCTTGGCCTCCACCCATTCACCAATAAGCACTGCTCAATCCATTTCATGCCCACACCGAGAAACATCGCGCTCACCGTCCATGAACTGGAAAAGGGTGAGTTCTACTGGGTGCTGATGGAAGCAGTGGCCGGGGAGCCCGGTGACGCCTCCCACTTCTACGAGCCGCTGGAAGCGGCGCTCGAGCCCTACGCCAGCTACTCGAATGCGCTCGTGGCCGGCGTGGCGGTGATGCGGCGCCTGTTCGGGCCGGACGGTAATACCGGCTCCTTATAATTTCGCGGTTTTGGTTTGTTAATTCTCACGAATCAAACCAATACACACGGTTCGAAGGTGCCCCGCCCGCCATTCCATGGCGCCGGGGTTAAACGGGAAGCAGGTGCGCCGAGTCATTGTCGACACGGTCATTCCTGCGCTGCCCCCGCAACGGTCAGCGGATCGGAAATCCTCAAGCCAGCGCCTCCTTGAAGAGGCCGGCAGCCACTGCGCTTCGGCGTGGGAAGGCGAGGGTTTCTGCCCGGTCGCGCACTGCATGAAACAAGGCAGTGCGCCACCGGGCGCTCCGCAAGCCCGGATACCGGCCTTGGAAACCGCCTTCGGACGCTGCGGGAGTGCGTGTCCGGGCCTGCCGCCTTCGCGCCCGCGCTTGGACCGTCATCGCCCCTTCGCTTCTCCCGCTTCGTCCTTTTTCGGACAGAGGAGCCTGCGGGGACGCGGGCCGGAGGAGAGATCACATGAGCCGACAAGCATGGCCGGCGCGCGATTGCAGGGGCGCGCCGCAACGTGTGCGACTTTCGGGTATCCCGGTGGCACTGGGGCTGGCACTGGGGCTGGCACTGGGCCTGGCATTCGGGCCTTCCGTGGCCCTTGCACAGGCCGCCGGCAACCAGAGCCTTGCGCCAGTGCAGGTCGAGGCCGACCGCCACACGCGGCTCGCCATCGACGAGACCACGCAGACCGGCAGCCGCCTGGGCCTGACGCCGCTGGAAACGCCGGCCAGCATCGAGGTGCTGAACGGCGACACCATCCGCGCACGCGGCGACGTCTCGATGATCGAGGCGGCCACCCGCGCCACCGGCATCACCGGTTCGCCCGGCCCCGGCAACGGCGGCACCGCGATGGCGGCGCGCGGCTTCCTGGGCCACGGCTCGGTGATGCAGCTGTTCGACGGGACGCGGCTGTATGCGGGCGCGGGCACCGTCACCTTTCCGTTCGATACCTGGTCGGTCGACCGCATCGAGATACTCCGCGGCGCGGCCTCGGTGATGTACGGCGAAGGCGCCATCGGCGGCGCGATCAACGTGGTGCCCAAGAAGCCCACGCGCGGCCCGATCCAGAACCAGGCGCTGGTCACCATCGGTTCCGATGCGACCCGCCAGGTCGCCTTCGGCAGCGGCGGCGCGATCAACGACAAGCTCTCCTACCGCTTCGACATCAGCCAGCGCCAGACCGACGGCTTCATGCAGCGCGGCCAGGCCGAAAGCCTGGCCGTGGGCGCGGCCGTGCGGCTCGACGTGTCGCCGCAACTGCAGTTCACGCTCTCGCACGATGAGGGCCGGCAGTCGCCGCAGCGCTACTACGGCGTGCCGCTGATCGACGGCCGCCTGAGCAGCCAGACGCTGCGCCAGAACTACAACCTCGACGACTCCGAAATCAAGTACCGCGACAAGTGGACCCGCCTCGAGGCCCAATGGACGCCGAACGATTCGGTCACCGTGCGCAACCAGCTCTACCGGCTGGAGAGCAGGCGCCACTGGCGCAACAGCGAGACCTATACCTACAGCGCCACCACGCGCCGCGTGACGCGCGGCGACTACCTGGAAATCGGCCACGACCAGGAGCAGATCGGCAACCGCACCGACGCCACCTTCAGGCACGGCCTGTTCGGCCTGGCCAACCAGGTACTGGTGGGCTTCGACGTGAACCGCATCGACTTCCTGAATTCGAGCGACACGCCCTACGGCGGCCGCTCGGTGGTCGATCCGTTCAACTTCAACCCGGGCTACTACGCCTCGCCGGTTGCCTACCTGCCGCGCTACAAGACCCGCACCAACACCTACGCCTTCTTCACCGAAGACAAGCTGGCCTTCAACGAGCAATGGTCGGTGGTGGGCAGCCTGCGCTGGGACCACGCGAAGATCGCGCGTGCCGACCTGCAGAACGCGGCCAACAACCTGGGCAAGACCTTCGAGTACGCCACCGGTCGCCTTGGCGTGGTGTACGCGCCCGATGCGTCGCAGTCGTTCTACGCGCAGGTGGCGCGCGCGGCCGATCCGTTGACCTCGCTCATCAGCACCTCGGCCACGCAAGTGCCGTTCGAGCTCAGCACCGGCAAGCAGGTCGAGGTCGGCTACAAGCGCCAGCTCGCCGACAACCGCGGCGCCTGGACCGTGGCGGCCTACCGCATCGAGAAGAACAAGCTGCTGTCGCGCGACGCGAGCGACCCGAGCAAGACGCAGCAGATCGGCCGGCAGTCTTCCGAGGGCATCGAGGCCACGCTGGACATGGCGCTCACGCCCACGCTGAACCTCGAGGCCAACATCGCCAGGCTGCGCGCGCGCTACGACGACTTCAACGAAGTGGTCGGCGGCAAGCTGATTTCGCGCGCGGGCAACACGCCCAACGGCGTGCCCGAGCAGGCGGCCAACCTGTGGCTCAACTGGCGCTTCCTGCCGCAGTGGGAGGCCGCATTCGGCGTGCGCTACGTCGGTCCGCGCCAGGTCGATGCCGCCAATTCGCGCAAGATCGGCTCGTACACCGTGGCCGACGCTTCGGTGAGCTGGCAAGCGAACCCTTCGCTGAAGCTGGCGCTGCGCGCCTACAACCTGGCCGACCGGCGCTATGCGGTGTCGTTCTCGAACGGCGGCAACCAGTGGCTGCTGGGCCGCCCGCGTTCGTTCGAACTCTCGGCGCTGGTCGATTTCTGAGCGACCCACGCATGACTTCCGCATGGCGCCGCGCCTGGCCGCGCATCCGGCACTGGCTCTACTGGACCCACCGGTGGCTGGGCATCGGCGGCTGCCTGCTGTTCGTGATGTGGTTTGTCTCGGGCGTGGTGATGATGTACGTGGGGTATCCCAACCTCACGGACGCCGAGCGGCTGGCCGGGCTGGGGCCGCTGCGCCTTGCGCAGGCAACGGTGTCGCCCACGGCCGCGCTCGACGCATTGCCGCCCGCTGCACGCGCACAGCCGCCGAGGCGCATGGTGCTGGAAATGCAGGGCGGCAACGATCCGCTGCCCGTGTGGCGCATCGTCGATGCGCGCGGCGGCCGGCACACGGTCTCGGCACGCGACGGCCATGTGCCGGGCCCCGTCGATGCCGCGCAGGCCGAGGCCATTGCGCGCGCGTTTTCGGGCTTGTCCGGTGCGCGCTGGGCCGAGACGCTGGAGCGCGACCAGTGGACCGTGCCGCAGGCCCTGAACCCGCTGCGCCCGCTGCACCGCATCGAGCTTGGCGACGCGGCCGGCACAGAGCTGTATGTGTCCTCGCGCAACGGCGAGGTGGTGCGCGATACCAACCGTTCCGAGCGCTTCTGGAACTGGCTGGGCTCGGTGCCGCACTGGATCTACTTCACGCCGCTGCGCGCCGACCCGCCCCTGTGGCACGAGGTGGTCGTGTGGCTGTCGGCAG
Organism: Variovorax durovernensis; assembly: GCF_977011995.1. Taxonomy (NCBI): domain Bacteria; kingdom Pseudomonadati; phylum Pseudomonadota; class Betaproteobacteria; order Burkholderiales; family Comamonadaceae; genus Variovorax; species Variovorax durovernensis. The sequence goes on from NZ_CDRNCW010000001.1 coordinate 2,886,433, forward strand.
CGTGCATCGTCTCGGCAGTGACGGGCATCGTCATCGGCATCCTGCGAGTGCGGCTGCGCAGGCGCTTTCGCAATGGCGCCGTCACGCCCTACACGGGGTGGATGGCCTGGCACCACGTCGCGGGGCTGATCGGCGGCTTCTTCGTGCTGACCTGGATCATCAGCGGCTGGCTCTCGATGAACCCCAACGGCTGGTTCCAGCGCGGGCCGGGAGATGCGGCGGCGATGGCCCGCTACAGCGGTGCCGGGGCGTCGCCGTTCCCCTGGCCGCCGGCGTCGTTGCCGGACGGCGAGGGCGCCGCCGCGCCGCGCGAGGCCGTGCTGCTGTGGTTCGACGGCCGGCCGCTGCTGCAGCTGCGCGATGCGCAGGCGCGCGTGCGCGTGGTCGATGCCGCCACCGGCGCGCCTGCTTCCATTGCCAGGGACGACATCGTGCGTGCCGCATCGGCCCTGCGGCCCGACGCCCATGTCACCGAAGCGGTGCTCCAGACGCGCGAAGACTTTCACTGGTACGGCCACCACCGCGAGCGCATCGTGCCCGTGTGGCGCCTGCAGTTCGACGACGCCGCGCGCAGCCGGATCTACATCGACCCGGCCAGCGGCCAGGTCGCGGGCAGCAACGACAGCAACTCGCGCCTGCGCCGCTGGCTCTTCAACGCGGCCCACAGTCTCGACTTTCCCTGGCTCATCCAGTACCGGCCGGCCTGGGACTTCGTGATGTGGCTGCTTTCGATCATCGGTGCGGTAGCCTCGGCCAGCGGCGTGGTGATCGGCTGGCGCCGGCTGCGGCGCAAGCCACGGCGGGCGGCTGCCTCGAAGGGGCTTGCGCAAGCAGGTCCATGAACCAACAATCAACTTTCGCACTGCGGTGCATTTCAGGAGGTGCTCGATGCACATCGAACCAGGTCTCGTCGACGGAACCAAGATTTTTCTCAGCTATGCAACGGCCGCTGCCGCACTCGCCTACACAGGCAAGGTGGCCATCGAAACCGCGGTGAAGGACGGCCTTGCCGCCCTGGTGCTGCGCTCCGCCATTGCCGTGGCGCTGGTGTTCTGCTTCTTCGAGGTGCTGCCGCATCACCCGGTGGGTGTGTCCGAGGTGCACCTGATCCTCGGCACCACGCTGCTGCTGGTGTTCGGGCTGGCACCCGCGGCCATCGGGCTGGCTGGCGGGCTGCTCATCCAGGGCCTGTTCTTCGAGCCGCAGGACATTCCGCAGTACGGCATGAACGTCACCACGCTGCTGGTGCCGCTGTTCGCTACCGCCGTGCTGGCGCGCCGCATCATCCCGAAGAACGTGGCCTATGTGGACCTGAGCTACCAGCAGGCTTTCAAGCTGTCGGTGGCCTACCAGGGCGGCATCGTGGTCTGGGTCGGCTTCTGGGCGCTGTACGGCCGCGGCACCGGGCTCGAGAACCTCGGCCAGATCGCCAGCTTCGGCGCTGCCTACATGGCGGTGGTGCTGGTCGAGCCGCTGGTCGACCTGGGCGTGCTGGCCGCCGCCAAGGGCTGGCGCCGCCTGCAAGGCTCGGTCTTCGTCGAGCGTCGCCTGTACGGCGGCGTCTGATTCGCAGGGCACTTTCTCTTCCTGGGCGCCAGGCTCACCTCGTGGGCCTGGCGCCGATTCTCTTGTGATGACCACCGGCTCGCCTTTGCTGGCGCCCGGTGCTCGTTCATCCCTCCGGCCGCCACCGGCGCCCGAAAGAACACTTTCATGACCCAACCAAGCAACGCCAAGATTCCCGTCACCATCGTCACGGGCTTCCTCGGCAGCGGCAAGACCACGCTGCTGCGCCACATTCTCGGCAACGCCGAAGGCCGCCGCATCGCGGTGATCGTCAACGAGTTCGGCGAGCTCGGCATCGACGGCGAGATTCTCCGCGGCTGCGGCATCGGCTGCGACGACGAAGGCAACGAGCGCGAAGGCGCGCTCTACGAGCTGGCCAACGGCTGCGTGTGCTGCACCGTGCAGGAAGAGTTCCTGCCCGTGATGCTGCAGCTGGCAGAGCGGCGCGGCGACCTCGACGCGGTGCTCATCGAGACCTCGGGCCTGGCACTGCCCAAGCCGCTGGTGCAGGCCTTCCAGTGGCCGGACATCGCCAATATCTTCACCGTGGACTCGGTGGTCACCGTGGTCGACGGCCCGGCCGCCGCGTCGGGCCAGTTCGCGCAGAACCCCGAAGCGGTCGACGAAGCGCGCCGCGCCGACCCCAACCTCGACCACGAATCGCCGCTGCACGAGCTGTTCGAAGACCAGCTCTCGGCCGCCGACCTGGTGGTGCTCAACAAGACCGACCTGATGGACGACGCCGCGCGCGCGAAGGTGGAGGCCCTGGTGCGCGAAGAACTGCCGCCCGAAGTGAAGATCGTCGCCGCCACCGAAGGCAGGCTGCCGCTCGCGCTGCTGCTGGGCCAGGGCCGCGCGGCCGAGGCCACCATCCACCTGCGCGAAAGCCACCACGACCACGAGGAAGACCATGACCACGACGAGTTCGACTCGCTCGTGATCGAGCTGCCTCCCGTGGACCGCGACAGCCTGCTGGCCGTGCTCTGCAAGCTGGTCGAGCAGCACACCATCTACCGCGTGAAGGGCTTCGTCGCCATTCCGGGCAAGCCGATGCGCCTGCTGGTGCAGGGCGTGGGCCGGCGCTTCGACCACCACTTCGACCGCCGCTGGCGCGACGGCGAGGCGCAGCGCACGCGGCTGGTGTTCATCGGCGAAGACCTGGACGAAGCGGTGCTGCGCAAGGCGCTGGAAGAAGTGGCCGCGGTCGCCGCCTGACCGCCTGCACGCATGCACCTGCTGAGCACCCAGCCCGGACGCTTCGTCGAGGACGACAGCGTCGTCACCCGGCTCGACCAGACGCCGGGCGACATCGTGGTGCTCAGCTCGGCCGACACCACGCTCGCGCTGCTGGCCGCCGCGCGCACTGAGCTGGCGGCCACCGACCCCGGCTATCCGTCGCTGCGGCTGGCCAACCTCATGTACCTGAAGCAGCCGGCCTCGCTCGACCTGTACATCGACGAGGTGCTGCAGCATGCGCGCGTGGTGGTGGTCGATCACCTGGGAGCCGAATCGTCCTGGGCCTACGGGCTGCAGCAGCTGGAGAAGCTCGCGAAGCGCAAGGGCCAGCAGCTCGCGATGTTCTCCGGCGACCTGCAGGAAGACGAAGACCTGCTGGCGCGCAGCACCGCCCCGCGCGCGGTGAGCCGCCAGCTCTGGCAGTACATGCGTGCGGGCGGTGCGGGCAATGCGCTGCAGTTCCTGCGCGCGGTGGCCTTCCACGGCCTCGGCCATGGAGAAGCGCCATTGCCGCCGCGCAGCCTGCCGCAGGTCGCGCTGCATGTGCCGCGCGGCATGGACGCGGCGCACACCGTAGCCGGCATCGACGACCTGCGCGCCGGCTGGCATGCGGGTGCGCCGGTGGTGGCGCTGGTGTTCTATCGCTCGCACCTGCTGGCGGGCAACACCGTGGCCTTCGATGCCATAGCCGCCGCGCTGAGCGCCGAGGGGCTGAACCCGCTGCCCGTTGCGCTCGATTCGCTGAAAGACCCGTTGTGCCTGTCGGCGCTGCGCGAGCTGTGCGCAGCGCATGACGTGCAGCTCGTGCTCAACACCACCGCCTTCGCTGCACTGGGGCAGGGCACGCAGAAAGAAGAAGGCGAAGACCTCGCGCTGGCCGGCGACGCGCCCGTGCTGCAGGTGATCGTGAGCGGCGGCAACCGCGAAGACTGGCTGGCCGACAGCCAGGGCCTGCGCCCGCGCGACATCGCCATGCAGATCGCGCTGCCCGAGATGGACGGCCGCATCATCACGCGCGCCGTGAGCTTCAAGGGCCTGTCGCACCGCTGCGAGCTCACGCAGACCGAGGTGGTGAACTACCAGCCCGAGCCCGACCGCGTTGCTTTCGTTGCCGAGCTGGCGCGGCGCTGGTGCCGGCTGCGCGCGCTCGACGCGGCCGACAAGCGCATCGCGCTGATCCTGGCCAACTACCCCGGTAGCGAAGGCCGCATCGGCAGCGGCGTGGGGCTCGACACGCCAGCCTCCGTCATCGCGATCCTGCGCGCGATGCAGGCCGAGGGCTATGCGCTCGGCAACCCCGCCGCGCTGCCCGAAGACGGCGACGCGCTGATGCGCAGGCTGCAGGAAGGCATCGCGAACGACCCCGCGCAGTGGGCCGCGCGCCCGGCCTGGCAAAGCTATGCGCTGGCCGACTACCGCGCGCGGCTCGCGTCGCTGCCCGCGGGCATGGCGGATGCCATCGACGCCCGCTGGGGCGCGCCCGAACAAGACCCCCTGGTGCGCCAGGGCCGCTTCATGATCGCGGGGCTGCGGCTGGGCCGGGTGTTCGTCGGCATCCAGCCCGCGCGCGCGCTGGGCACCCTGGGCGCGGCCGACTACGCGAGCTACCACGACGCCGAACTGGTGCCGCCGCACAGCTACCTCGCCTTCTATTTCTGGCTGCGCGATGCCTTCGCCGTCGACGCGGTGGTGCACGTCGGCAAGCATGGCAACCTCGAGTGGCTGCCGGGCAAGAGCATCGCGCTGTCGCAGGCCTGCTGGCCCGACGCCATCCTGGGGCCGATGCCCAACGTCTATCCCTTCATCGTCAACGACCCGGGCGAGGGCGCGCAGGCCAAGCGGCGCACGCAGGCGGTCATCATCGACCACCTGATGCCGCCGCTCACGCGCGCCGAGAACCACGGCCCGCTGCAAGACCTGGAGCGGCAGGTCGACGAGTACTACGACGCGCTGCTGGTCGACGCGCGCCGCGCCAAGGTGCTGCGCGCGCAGATCCTCGCGGCGGTACGGGCGCAGCATCTGGTCGAGGAACTCGACATGCCGGGCGCGGAAGACGACGCGGTGCTGGCGCGTGTCGACGCCTATTTGTGCGAGCTGAAGGAAACACAGATCCGCGATGGGCTGCATGTGTTCGGCGCATCGCCTGCAGGCCGCTTGCGGCGCGACACGCTGCTGGCGCTCGCGCGCTATCCGGCCGCTGAAGGCGCTGGCGAGAATGCGGGGCTGCTCGGCGCGCTGGCAAATGATCTGCTGCCCGGCGAAGGCTTCGATCCGCTCGACATCGACGCGGCCAAGCCCTGGCAGGGCGCGCGGCCCGCGCTGCTGCAATCGGTCAGCACCGATGCGTGGCGGCACCAGGGCGACACGCGCGAGCGGCTGGAGTTGCTGGCGCAGCGGCTGATCGAATCGCGCGATTGCCCGCCCGATCTGCCGCGCACCTCGGCGGTGCTCGGGCGCATCGAACGGAGCCTGGCCCCCGCGCTCGACGCGTGCGGCACGCAGGAGCTGCTGCAACTCTCCCGAGCCCTGCAAGGCCGCTTCGTGCCGCCCGGCCCGAGCGGTTCGCCGTCGCGCGGCCGGCCCGACGTGCTGCCCACCGGGCGCAACTTCTATGCGGTCGACACCCGTGCCATTCCCACGCCCACGGCCTGGATGCTGGGCCTGAAGTCCGCCGCGCAGCTGGTCGAGCGCCACATGCAGGAGCATGGCGACTACCCGGTGGCGATGGGGCTGTCGGTCTGGGGCACGGCCACCATGCGCACCGGCGGCGACGATCTTGCACAGGCCTTTGCGCTCATCGGCGTGCGGCCCAAGTGGGCGCCGGGCAGCCAGCGGGTGGTCGATTTCGAGGTGCTGCCCACGGTGGGGCTGGGCCGCCCGCGCGTCGATGTCACGCTGCGCATCTCGGGCTTCTTCCGCGACGCCTTTCCCAATGCCGTGCAGATGTTCGACGCCGCCGTGCAGGCTGTCGCGGCACAGGAAGACGAAGACGCCGAGCGCAACCCGATCCGAGCGCGCATCCTGCGCGAAGCCGCCACGCTGGAAGCGCAGGGCGTGGCGCCCGACGCAGCCCGCACCCAGGCCGGCTGGCGCGTGTTCGGCTCGGCGCCGGGCAGCTACGGCTCGGGCCTGCAGCCGCTGTTCGACCACGGCGACTGGCAGACCGACGACGACCTGTCGAAGGCTTATGTCGGCGGCAGTGCCCATGCCTACGGGCAGGGCAGCGACGGCGTGCCGGCAGCAGGTGCGCTGGTGCGCAGGCTGCGCGCCATGGACGTCGTCATGCAGAACCAGGACAGCCGCGAGCACGACCTGCTCGACTCCAACGACTACTACCAGTTCCAGGGCGGCATGGCCGCCGCCGTGCGCCACCTGAGCGGGCGGCAGCCGGCCATGTACCACGGCGACCATGGCAACCCGCAGGCGCCGCGCGTGCGCACGCTGAAGGAAGAAATCAGCCGCGTCATCCGTTCGCGCGTGGTCAATCCCAAGTGGATCGACGGCGTGAAGCGGCACGGCTACAAGGGCGCCTTCGAAATGGCCGCCACGGTCGACTACCTGTTCGGCTTCGACGCCACCGCGCGCGTGGTCGGCGACCACCAGTACGCGATGGTGGCCGACGCCTACGTGCTGGACGAGGCCACCCGCGATTTCGTGAGCGAGCACAATCCGCGCGCGCTGCACGACATGCTCAGCCGCCTGCTCGAAGCGATGCAGCGCGGCCTCTGGCAGTCGCCCGGCGACTACCGCACCCAATTGGAGAACCTGCTGCTCGACCAGGAGCAGCGGATGGAAGGAAGCCTCAGATGACCACAGCCGCCCCGATGCCGCTGCCTTTTCCGTTTGCCGCGATCGCCGGTCAGCCGCAGCTGCGGCAGGCGCTGCTGCTGGCCGCGGTCGATCCCGCGCTGGGCGGCGTGCTGATCGAAGGGCCGCGCGGCACGGCCAAGACCACCGCCGCGCGCGCGCTGGCCGAGCTGCTGCCCGGCGCGCCCTTCGTCACGCTGCCGCTGGGTGCGAGCCTTGAGAGCCTGGTCGGCACGCTGGACCTCGGCCAGGCGCTGGCCGGCCATGAACTCAAGTTCGCGCCCGGCCTGCTGGCGCGCGCGCACGGCGGCGTGCTGTACGTGGACGAAATCAATCTGCTGCCCGATGCGCTGATCGATTCGCTGCTCGACGCGGCGGCCAGCGGCGTGAATGTGGTCGAACGCGACGGCATCTCGCACCGGCACGCCGCGCGCTTCGTGCTGGTCGGCACCATGAACCCGGAAGAAGGCACGCTGCGGCCCCAACTGCTCGACCGCTTCGGGCTGTGCGTGCAGTTGCGCAACATCGACGATGCGGCCGGGCGCCAGGCCATCGTGCGCGCACGGCTGGCGTTCGATGCCGACCCGGCCGCCTTCCGCGCGAAACATGCGCAGGCAGAGGCCGAGCTGTCCGACGCGCTGGCGCGGGCTCGCGCGCGGCTGGCCGATGGCTCGGCGCTGCCTTATGGGGACGCGGTGCATGACGCGGTGTGCGCGCTGTGCATCGAGGCCGGCGTCGACGGCCTGCGCGCGGACCTCGTCATGCTGCGCTCGGCGCGAGCGCTCGCAGCGTGGGAAGACGCAGAAGCCATCACCACCGATCACGTGCAGCGCGCCGCCGAAGCTGTGCTGTTGCATCGTCGCAAGCCCGAAGCCGCTGGCGCGCCGCCGGCCAAGGCGCCCACGCCCGCACCTGCGCCCCGTGGCGCGGAGACGAACGGCACATCCAGGACAAGCAGTGCCGCCGACGAAGACTGGGGCGCCATGCCGCCCAAGCCCGTCGGCATCGAGCGCGTGAAACCGCTGCGCCCGCTGATCGCCTCCCGCCCGAAGGCCGCTCCAAAAAAAGCCTGAGCCTCCGGGACGCCGCACCCGCTGGCGCGCGCCAGGGTGACCGGAGGCAGGGCACGCAGAGGGACGCATGGCATGGCACCGCATCGCAGGGCGCGGCCTTCGACTGGCCGCGCACTTTCGCGGCACGCGGTGCTGGCCAATTGCGTGTCGAACACCTGCGCCACCGCCCGCAGGAAGCACGCAGCGGCGCGCTGCACTGCTTCCTGCTCGACTGCTCGGCCTCCATGCGCGACGACGGCAACCTCGCGCGCGCCAAGGGCCTGCTGCTCGCATTGATGGAGGAGGCCTACCAGCGCCGCGACCATGTCGCGCTGCTTTGCTTCGCAGGCGAGGTGGTCGAACTGCGCCTGCCGCCGCGCCGCGCCAGCGCCTGGAACGACGACTGGGTCGCGCCGATTGCCGCCGGTGGCGGCACGCCCCTCGCGTTGGGCGTGCAGCGTGCCGACCAGTTGCTCGCGAAGAGCGAAGCGCGGCAGCGCTGGCTGTGGCTGCTGACCGACGGCCGCAGCAGCGAAAGCCCCGTGCGGCCCGAGGCGGCCGATGTCGCGTGCGTCGTTGATTTCGAGGCGGCGCGAGTGCCGCTGCACCGCGCGAAGCAGCTCGCCGAGGGGTGGGATGCGCGCTACCTCACTGTGTAGGGCTGAGCGGTGTTTTGCGCCGCCGTTGCGTTACCGTGCGGCATGAGCGTCAAAACCTTCTTCCTGGCTCTTGCGTTGAGCGTGACGCTGCCTGCCTTCGCACAACCCGCCGTGCCGCCGGACAGCGCGACTTGCCAGGCCGAGGAGGCTGCCCTTGAGCGCGACATCGATCTCGCGCGTTCCCGGGGCCAGATGCTGCGGCGGGGAGAGCTTGCCGAAGCATTGAGCGCGCTGCAGATGCAATGCAAGGCCGCGGCGCCGGCCGAGAGCCGCGCAGCCCGTATCGCCAGGCTGGAGCAGCAGGCCAGGGCGCTGCGCCAGGAGCTCGATCGCACCGAGGAGCAACTGCGCAAGCTGAAGAGCGAGTCGCCCTGAGGCCGGTGCCGGGTCGCTCAGGGAGCGGGTGCCTCGGCCTCTTCAGGCGCCAGCATCGTCCCCCGGCAGTTCGCCGAGCCGCAGTGGCAGGGGTACTTGGACGGCGGCGAGCCGTCGTCCGCCGTCAGCGAATAGTCGATGAACAGCTCGTCGCCCGCATCCACGGCCGTGAGCGTCTGGAACTTCAGCACCAGCTCGCCGCCTTCGTCGTATTCCTCGACCGCCTCGCAGTTGGGCTCGCACGAATGATTCAGGTGGCGCGTGGCGTTGCCGCCCTTGGCGCCGTCGATGGTTTCGTGGTTCGACAGCGTGAAAAGGTAGGTGAGCTGGTCGTTCCAGACCTTGGTGGCGATCTCGGCCTTGGTATAGCGGCGGCCTTCGTACAGGCCCAGGAAGGCCTCGGGCGGCAGGTCGCGCGTGGCGAAGGCGCCAAGGCCGTGCACGCCGCTGGGGCCGACCCGGACGAAAGGCGTGGACGATGTGATTTGCTTGCGGTGCTTCATGGGGTGCGGGGTCAGGCGAGAGGGGCGTCGTTGTCTTGCTGGAGTGTCAAGGCCATTTCGACCTGGCGGATGACAGGAACCGCGCCGCGCGCGCTGGCGGCCCGTAGCAGCGGGCTGCCCTCGGGCTCGTCCACCAGCCGCCAGCGGGTGCCGGGGCGGGCGGTGGCAAGGGCGTCGAGCAATTCGTGCGCGGCGGTTTCGTCGAGGGCCGCGGCGTCGAGCAGCGCTCCCTGGCCGTCGCCGGCCGGCGGCATCACTGCATAGGCGCACAGCGTGTCGTTGCGCCACACGCCGAGCGCGACGGCGTGTTCGCGCACCAGGGCGTCCAGCACGGTCGGCCATTCGCGGCGCCAGGTGGGCCGGGAAACCTCGGCGCAGGCGTGGTGCAGCTGCTGGAGCGCAGCGGGTTCAGGCCGCGTGCTGGCTTTCCTGCGATGTTTTTCGAAGCTCCATTCGCGCACGTCGAGCGAGCGCAACTCCTTGAAGCCGGCCTGCCGGTAGAGCGCGCGCGCCGGGTTCTGCTCGATCACTTCGAGAAACGCCTGCGCGATACGGGCCTGCGACAGCGCCGCGGCCTGCGACTTGATCAGTTGCCCGGCCAGCCCTTGCCGCCGGAGCGAATCCGCAATGCCGAAGCCTGCGAGGTAGGCGCGCGGCCCGCGCCGGCCTACCAGCGAGATGCCGCAGGCCGTGCCGTCCATCGTCAGTACGCGCGAGAGCGACAGGTCGACCTCGCCGCGCCGCAGGTGACGCTCGAAGCGTTGCTCGTCGAACGCGATGGGTACGAAGTAGCCCTCGTAGGCGCGGTTCCAGAGCGCGGTGAGTTCGCCGCGAGAGAAGTCCGTGGCGGGGACCACCGCCATGCCGCTGCTGTTCTGCATGAAGTGTCAGGCGACCGGGAGCTTCGCCACGAAACAGGTTCCGTCGTCCGCGCAGGAGGTGACCTCCAGCGTGCCGCCGTGGGCTGCGACGATTTCCGCGCAGATGTACAGGCCCAGCCCCAGGCCGCCGCCGGGCTTGCTGTTCTCCGGGCGCCAGTAGGGCTGGAAGATCTTGGTGATGTCGCCGGGCGGAATGGGCTCGCCGCCGTTGGCGACCGACAGCACCAGCTGGCCTTCGCGCACCTCGGCGCGCACCACGATCGGCTGGTCCGGCGCGCCGTGCGTGACCGCATTGCCCAGCAGGTTGGACAGCACCTGCTGGATGCGCCCCTGGTCGCAGCGCACGGTGCCGCTGATGGAGAGTTCGTCGCGAATGTCGAGCGCCGGATGGGCGGCCCGCACTTCGTCGATCACGTCCTTGAGCCCCGAGGCCAGGGAACCGGCTTCGCGGATCTCCAGGCCCATGCCCGAGCCGAGCCGCACGCGGGCAAAGTCGAGCACGTCGTCGATCAGCGCCGACATGCGGCGCGTGCTGGCCTTCAGGCGGGTGCCCAGCTTCACGAGATCGGGCTCGGCCTGCCGGCGGATCAGCAGCTCGGCCGCCGCGCCCACCGACGACAGCGGGTTGCGCAGGTCATGCCCCAGCACGGCGATGAACTGCTCGCGCAGTTCGGCAGTGGCGTGGGCGGACTGCAGGGCGGTTTCGGTGCGCTCCTGGCGGTCTTCGATCTCCAGCTGTCGTGCGATCAGGTCGGCAAAGGCGGTGAACATGGCCACCACGCGCGGTTCCGACACCTGGGCCGGACGCGGGTCGATGGCGCAGAGGTTGCCGAAGTAGTCGCCGTTGGTGTGGATGATGGGCACCGAGATGTAGCTCTCGATGTTGTACAGGCGCGGCGTGTGGTGGTCGAAGTAGACGGGATCGGTGCTGGCCTGGTCGATCACCACCGGCTGGCGCGCCGCGCGCGACTCGCTGCACAGCGTGGTCCGCACCTCGAGCTGGCCGCCGGGCTTCAGGCCGAACTGGATGGTGTCTTCCACCGCGCAGGCGGTCCAGGTGCCGTCCGTCACGCGGGCCACCGCCGCGAAGCCCATGCCGGTGTGCTGGCAGATGACCTTCAACAGCGAGGGCACCGCACTGATGCGGCCGATGGCCGCCACGTCCCGCGCGATGGCTTCGTCGGTGTCGACGGCGGCTGCAGGCGCGGGAGAGGCGGGAGATGTGGTCAAGATGCCGGGATGGTACGTCAGCGGCGCCGCCGAGGGGCGCGGCAGGTCAAGGCTTCAGTTCGCCCAGCGAGGCGAGGCAGCCCACGATGGCGTCTGCGGCCTCGTCCAGCCGGGGGCCGGGGCGCATCATCAGGTCGAAACGGGCCGAGGCGAAGCTGCAGACCCGCCCGCGCTTTATTGCCGACATGGCCGACCAGCCGGGCCGTCCGGCCATGGCCGAGATCTCGCCGAGCGCCGACACCATCAGCACGTCGGGGTCGGCGCGCACCACGAATTCGGGGCTCATCTTGGGAAAGGGGCCGAGCGTGCCGGGCACCGCGTTGCCCAGCCCCAGGCGGGCCAGGGTTTCGCCGATGAACGAGCTTTCGCTGGCCGCCGCCATGCCGCCGTGCACTTCGAAGTACACGCGCCGGCCCTGCCAGCCGGCCGGCACGCGCGCCCGTGCGGCGTCCAGTCCGGCATCGAGCTTGCGCCAGAAAGCCTCGCCGGCGCCCGGGCGGCCGGTGGCGCGGGCCACGGTCTCCATCACTCGGCGCATGTCGGCATGAGTCTTGGCGTCGAGCGCCAGCACCTTGATGCCCAGGCGCTCCAGCGGCTCGGCGGCACGGCTGCGCGGGCGCAGCAGGACCAGGTCGGGCTTGAGCGAGACGATGCGCTCGATGTTGGCGTCGTCGATGCCTCCCACCTGCGGCAGCCCCTTCACCGACGCCGGCCAGTTGGCATGGCGGTCGATGCCGACCAGCCGGTCGCAGGCGTCCAGCGCGCAGACGGTTTCGGTCAGCGAGGGCATCAGTGACACGATCCGCCGCGCCGGCGCCTGCAGTTCCAGCGTGGTACCCCGGTCGTCCTGCAGCCGGATGGCCGTGCCGGCGGCATGCGCGGCCGGGCCGAAGCCCAGCGCCACGAAGGCCGCGGCCTTGGCGACCCGGCGGACGGTGGAGGACAGGAGCTGGCGCGGGGCGGAGATCGGCAGGGCGGAAGAGGTCATCGGGCAGGCGGGCGTTGGCCCGCCTATTGTCGCGGCGTGCGCAGGCGCAGCAGCCGCGCGGCCTCTTCCTCGCGCGCGTCGTCCACCTCGCGCAGCACATTGCGCAGGTCGACCGGGCCGGTCTCGGGCATGTAGCTGCCGGTCGGCTCTGTCTCGGGGCGCAGCTGGCCGCGTTCGTAGAGGTGCCAGATCTCTTCGCCGAAGCGCGTCTCCAGCAGCGCGGGCGCGAACTGGCCGAAGAAGTTGCGCAGGTTCTCTACGTCGCGCAGCAGCATGCGCCGGGCGTGGTTGTTGCCCGCGGCGTCGACCGCCTGCGGCAGGTCGATGACCACCGGACCATCTTCGGCCAGCAGCACGTTGAACTCCGAGAGGTCGCCGTGCACGATGCCGGCGCACAGCATGCGCATCACCTCGCGCAGCAGGCTGGCGTGATGGCGCAGCGCGTCTTCGGGCGAGAAGGCCACGTCGTTCAGGCGCGGGGCGGCGTCGCCGTTGGCGTCGGTCACCAGGTCCATCAGCAGCACGCCCTCCAGGAAGTTGTGCGGCGTAGGCACGCGCACGCCGGCAGCGGCCAGCCGGTAGAGCGCATCGACCTCGGCGCTCTGCCAGATGGCCTCCGTCACCTGGCGGCCGAAGCGCGTGCCCTTGGCCATGGCCCGCGCCTCGCGGCTGTTCTTGACGCGGCGGTTCTCGGTGTAGTCCACGGCCTGCCGGAAGCTGCGCTTGTCGGCCTCCTTGTAGACCTTGGCGCAGCGTGTCTCGTCGCCGCAGCGCACGACGTAGACCATGGCTTCCTTGCCGCTCATCAGCTGGCGCACCACGGTGTCGATCAGGCCTTCGTCGATCAGGGCCTGCAGTCTCTGGGGTGCTTTCATTGCGATGCCTCCTCGGGCGTAGTGGAACGGGTGGCGAGAAAGTCCCGCAGGCTTTGGGTGCCGACCTGGTAGAGCCCGTCGTGCCGGTACGGCGCGAAGCCCAGGCGGTGGTTGATGGCGAGCATGGGCGCGTTGACCTCGGCGTTGCTGGTGATGGCGAGCTTGACCTCGGGATGGCGCTCGCGCACCAGCTGCAGCATGGCCGCCTTCACACCCTTGGCAAGACCCTTGCCGCGCCATTTGCGCGACACGGCGGTGAGCCGCTGGCTCATGCGGTCGGGGTAGAGCGCGTTCCAGCTGGCCTCGCACACCGCGGCCAGTTCCTCGCCGTCGAGCAGCAGCACCAGGAAGTGCTCGCCGCCGCGGCGGTCCATGTCCGCGTACCAGGGCGCGAAGTCTTCGAGGTCGTAGCGAAACGGCGGCCGCTCCAGGCCTGAGGTGGGTGCGTCGTCGAACAACGTGGACATCGGGCCCACCAGCGTCGCCAGCCGCTCGTGCGGCACGCGGCCGGCATGCACCTCGGCGCGAAGGCCGTGGGCAGGCGCAAAGCCTTCGGTGCGCCAGCGTGCGAGCTCCTGCCAGTCGAGGGCGTCGAAGCGCATGCGGTTCTCGACGCTGCGGTGTTTTTCGCTCGCGCCGATGGCCTGCAGGAAGGCGTGTCCCCCGGGCATGTGCGCCTTGAGGGTGGCGACGGATTTGCCGTGCAGCTCCATCTGCGCCAGCAGCGTGCGCAGCAAGGCGCTCGCGACGCCGCGCCGGCGGTGCGGCAGCAGCACGCCGCCCCAGGCGTCGATGAAAGGCGCGAATGGCTCGCTGCCTGGAGTGCCTTGGCGCCGAAAGCTGGTGCTCAGGCTGCCGATGAACTCGCCGTGTTCGCCCAAGGCCAGGACGCGATGAAAGGCGTACAGCGGGGCGGCTTTCAGCACCTCGCGCCGCCGGTCGGCGTCGGGCTGCACGGGCTCGCCGGGATGGTCTTCTTCGGAGCGCAGGCGCCAGTAGGCGAGAAAACGATCCCAGTCGGCTTCGCTCGCGCTGTGGGGATCGAACACGGTAGTGGGCACGGTATGCCGCGAATGCGCGGCACGGGGTTCAAGCATGGGTTTGCCTTGATTCGAAAAGGAACGGGGCGCTGCCGGCACACGCGTGCTGGCGGCGGCGTTTGAATCGGGGCGGTTTGTCGCTGCGGCGAAAGGGCCGCGGGTGCCGGACCGGCCGTGCCCGTCAGGGGCACGTGCTGCGCGGAAACTGCTTCAGCAATCGGTCAGAGGGCGGCGGGATGCACGACAAACCGCACGATGGTGGGGGCGTGAATAGCAGTGTCTTCCATCGCGTACCTCCTTCTGTGGCTGTTTGTCGGAGCAACGAATGTAGCTGGCTTGCCGTGCGCTGTGAAGTGGCCTGTGGTTTTTGGCTTGCTCACTTGCGCATGTTGTGTACGAGCACAGCCACCGCGGAAGACACGAAGACCGCTGCCAGGAAGCCGCCCCATCCGCTCTTGCGCCGCAGGAAGTTGCTGATGAACACACCGCCGGTGAGCAGCCAGATCAGCGGACTGGAGCCGGCCAGGAAGGACGTGACCACGTAGAGCGCCTGGAACATCATGCTGACGATCCAGCCGATGTGGGCGAGGGCGCCCGGCGCGGGGGCGGCCGCAGGAGTGGATTGCGCAGATGGCGCTTGCGTCTGCGCCGGCCGCGCCGCGGCCTTTGGTGCGGCCGCTGCGGCCGCTGCGGCTGCCTGTGCGCGGGCCGCATCGCGCTGTGCCTTCTTCTCTTCGGCGATCTGCTCCGCGGTTTTCTCCAGCACGGGCGCCGCTACCTGCGCGGGTTGCCACCACGCAGGCCACGGCGCCAGCCCTGCGGCCGACTGCTTGCGGAACTGGCCCGCGGGCAGGCTGCGTTGCGACGGCGTCTGCTGCACGGCCGGCGTGGTCGCCTTGCCGCCGCCGTGCTTCGCGGCCAGTGCGCGAACGCGTTCCACATAAGGAGCACCGCGCGCCGCATCGGTCATCGCGATGAAGTTCGCGTAGCCGCGCAGCGCACCGATCACGTCGCTGTTGCCGTTCCATTGCAAGCCCTGCGGCCCATTCCGTTCGGCCTGGTGCAGCGCGGCGCGAAAGCGGCGCATCGTGTCGCGGTCGAGAGAGAGCTTGTCGTTGACCACGATGCCCGTCACATGCTGCTGCCGGTGTCTGCGCATGACCTGCTGCTTGTCGGGGTGCACCGTGAGGCCTTCGCTGGCCACGATCTGCTTCACGCGCCACAGCAGCTTGGCCGTGTCGCGGCTGTGCGCGGCGTCGGCCGAGAAGCTCAGGTCGTCGGCGTAGCGCGTGTAGCGAAAGCCGAGCTTGGCCGCGCTGGCGGCCAGCCGTGCATCGAGGCGGCGGCACAGCAGGTTGGTCAGCATGGGGCTGGTCGGCGCGCCTTGCGGCAGCACACGCTCGCCACGCGCGACGAAGTAGCGGCGGCCGTCGAGCTGCACCTCGTCAGTCGGTGCCTCGGTGCACACCAGCGCAAGCAGGCTCGCCACCTGCGGCGAATAGCCCAGTTGCCGAAACACGCCGCGCACGCGGCGCATGCCGATGGACGGAAAGAAGTCCTTCAGGTCGAGGTTGATCACCACGTCCTGCCCCACGTGCGGCGCGGCATTGGTGAGGATCGAGCGGCCCGGCAGGAAGCCGTGCACCGCGTCGTGCACCGGCATCTTCGCGAGGATGTTGTCGAGCACCCAGTACTGCGCGCGCTTCATGCGCGGCATGGGCGCGGAAATATGGCGCTCGCCGCCGCTCTTCTTGGCAATGGTGAAGCGCTGGTAGTGGCTCACGCTGGCCACGTCGCGGTGCCAGGCCAGGAAGCGCAATTCGCCCAGGCCGATGCCCATCGCCTGCGCGAGGTCGCCTGCATGGTGCAGCGCGGGCAGGGCGTTGCGCGCCAGCACCTGGGCGTCGCTCTGTGCCTCGCCCAGGCCGCCCGACACGCCTTCGCCCACGTAGAGCAACTCGCGCTGGCGCCGCTCGTGCCATGCGAGGGCGCGCGCATGGCGGCCCTGGGCGAGGCGCTGGCGGGTTTCCTCGCGGCGTTCGCGGGCCTTGGCCATGCGCTCCTTGCGCATCATCTTCAGGGCCTTGTCGCGGTCCTCGATGCCGCGCAGCTCCTCGCCGAGCTTGCTCAATGCGGCCTGCAGCTCGCTTTCGCGGCGGATCAACTGCGCCTCGACCGTGGGCTGCGCCGCATCCTGAGGCCAGAAGCCCAGGCGCTGCATTTCCTCGAGGACCACTTCCTGCTTCGAACTCTTGCGGATGCGTTCGTAGAGCTGCTCGCGCGTGAGTGCCGAGTCGGGGATGGAAGATGCGGGGGGAGACTGCATGGTCATGGCGCTGCGCCACCGGCCGATGCACTGCTGAAGATAAAAAATTGCGAACGAAGCGGGAATCTCGTCGAAGAGCCTCGGGACTGGAGGGCTCCACTCGACGCCGTACACGCATGGTGACGCCGATGAGCTTCGAGGAAGCCGTACTGTTGTCGCGTCACCATGCGTGTACGGCACAGTGAAGAGACGTCCAGTGACGCTTGGGAAGTGCTGTGTGCGAGGGTGGCGATACGCCAACCGGATTGCAAGAGCCTTCCCGCTCCGTTCGCAAAAAGCAGTGTATCAGCCGATGCGTGCGATCCTTTCCTGATCTGTCGTCGTTGTTGCGTTCTGGATGACGGCCGTGGCCGGCGAGGCCGACAGGCGCAGCGCGAGCATGTGCTCGCACGGCCCCTTGGTCATGCGGTGGCGCACGAAATGGCTGCACTGGCAGTCGCCCGAGGCCACGCGCTGGTCGGTGTCCAGCTGCAGGCTCACTAGGTATTCGCGCTGGCCGGCGGCGCCCTTGCACTTGCCGCTCAGCGCGAGGCCGCCGTCGGCCCGCGCCTGCGTCTTCACGTTGGCGATACGGCGTGCGCGCACCAGTTCGGCGGCGGCCTCTTCCTCGGGGCTGGCGTAGCGCAGCTTGTCCATGGGCAGTGGCTCGCGGCTGAGTTCGCGCAGGCGCCAAACGCCGTGTGCCAGGTCGTACACCACGCGGCCGGCCTGCACGTAGCCGCCGAGCGCCGCATCGACCGTGAGGGTCGAAAGCCCGGTGGCCGCGGCCAGCTCGGCGGTGGTGGCGCGCCAGCGTTCGCCCAGTGCCGCGAACACGCGCAACTGGCTGTCCTGGTCGACCGTGTGGCGCGGCTGCAGCAATTCGAAATGGCCGTTGCGCGACCAGTCGTTGGCGGTCCAGCCCGAGAGGCCGAGCGTGAATTCCATGTCGGGCAGCTGCGCCACCCAGAAGCTGGGCATGCCCGTACCAAGCAGATGCACGGTGAAGCCCTGCGCCACAGGCACCAGGCGTTCGAGCTGCAGCAGCCGGCGCCGGCCCCACACGCGGATGTCGATGTCCGAGGTGGCGCTGTGCGTGGAGCGCGGGCACACCAGCTCGTGCCCCCAGGGCTCGAACAGAATGCGCACCGGCTGTCCCGGCCGCAGGATGAAGCGCAGCGAGCGCGGCCCCACGCGCTCCTTGCGACGGCGCAGCACGAGGCAGATGTTGTGCACGTCCATCGGATGCAGCTGCAGCCGCTGCGCCGGCAGCAGCATCGCGCTGCTCACCTGCAGGAAGCCGCGCACCCAGCTGTCGGGCACGTCGATCTTCGGCTCGTGGAAGGCCGGGTCGTTGTCGCTCTGCACCTGGAAGCCGCCGGGGTCGATGGCCAGCCGCGTGTTCTTGTAGTCGCGGATCTTCTGGAACTCGTCGTACAGCGACTCCGAGTAATCGACGTTGGTGGTGCCGAAGGCGTGGTCGCTCACCCGGTCGAAGATGTCGTGGCTGCACGAGAACATGCCGTAGCTCGACTCGTCCTGGCTGAAACACTCGAAGAACACGCGGTCGGGGTGCACCGTGATCACAGGGTCTAGCACGAACCACGCCTCGCGGTTGACCTTGTAGATGTGGTCGAAGTAGCTCTTCTGTGCGCGCATGAAGGGCTGCAGTACGGCCGACTTGTGCTTGCGCAGTTCGGCCAGCTCGTCGCGAAGTGGCGCCATCTGCGTCTTCAGTTCATCGCTGCGCGCCATGAACTGCCCGAGCAATTCGCCTTCCTGGCCGGCCAGCCATTCGAGGTAGGCGCTCTTGTCGCGCGGCTGGAAGCGCAGGTCGCCGACCACCACGTCGTGCAGGGCCGACATGCCTTCGCGGAACGGCAGGTGGCGGTTGATGTCGGCCACGAAGTGCACCGGCGCGCGCAGCGTGTCGGGCGCGAACTGCAGCGCGGTGCTGTCGGCCGTGTGCTGCGCGCCGGAGTGGCCGAAGTAGCGGTACTGGAATCTCATGCGGCGCTTCCTCCGCCCGGTGCGGCAGGTAGCGCGCGGCGCGGCGCAACGCTGCGTACCGGGGCGGTCTGCAAGGGGTTGTCGAGTTCGGGGAACTGCGACTGGATGCCGCGCAGCCCCGCCACGTACTGTGCGCGCTCGGTGATGGCGCCGGTGACGGCCTGCCGGGCGAACACGCGCGCGACGATGCGCGCGATGTCTTCCGAATGCGCCGCCTGCGCCGCCAGGAACTGCATGACACGCGCCTTGGCCAGCCGGCCGCGGTTGGCCTGCGACAGCACGCTGAGAAAGTAGGGCTCCAGCCGCGCGAGCACGTCGGGCTTCTGTCCGGCGGCCGAGGCCAGCCAGTTGGTCACGAACAGCTGCATACCGGGCGAGGGGTGCTGGCTCAGCTGCAACATGTAGGTGGTGACGTCGGTCACGTCGAAATGCGTGGTGAGCAACTCGCGGCCCAGCCGCTGCGCGCCGGCGTCCTTGTGGTCGCACAGGCGCACAAGCAGCGCGGGCGTCCATTGGGGTGCGCTGCCTTGCGCGCCGAACCACTGGCGGGCCCAGTCGCGGGCGTCGTCCCAGCGGCTGTCGAACATGCGCAGTGCGTCGCCGAGATTCGCGAGCGTGCGTTCCGGCTGTGCGGCGAGCTGGTCCATGGCCCAGCGGCGCGCTGCGGCTGTATCGACGAGGCCGAGGCTCGCGGTCTGCAGCACGTCGAAGCCCTGCGGGTCTTGCTGCGGCAGCAGCCATGCGCCGAGTTGTTGCGCGCCCTTGCTGCGTGCTTCGAGCAGGCGCAGCGTCACGGCGGGCTCGCCCCGGCGCGTGTGCTCGGCGAGCGGGCCGCGCAGCCATTGCAGCAGGGCGTCGAACACGCCATCGGCGGCTTCGGCGCGGAACAGCTCGTCGCGCAGCATCGGCATCAGCGCCGCACCGAAGGCCGGATGCTGCGGCAGCAACTGCGCGAGCTTCGGCGCCACGGCCGCGCGAACGGGTGCCATCGGGCTGGCGCAGAAGGCTGCGAACAGCTCGGGCTGGCCGAGCAGCGTGTCGTCGGGCAGGGCGGTGAAGAGCCGCACGCCCGCGCCGCGCAGGCGCGCATCGTCGGACTGCAGCAGCCGTGTGAGCACACCCACCGGCAGGCCCTGCACAGAAGCCGGGTGCAACAGCAGCCACTCGGCCGCCGTGGCCACCACTTCGGCGGCGGGATGATCGAAGAGCGAAAGCAGCTCAGGCAGCGGCGCCTTGGCCGCCGCGGTGCGCAGCAGGCCCTGCAAGGCCCACTGCAGGTTCTCGCAAATGGCGGCCAGTTCGGGCGTCTCGGCATCGCTGGCAGTGAGCCAGGCCAGCAGTTCGACGCACAGCGCATCGAGCGTCGAGAGGTTCGACGCGGCGGCCTGCAGCAACAGCCGCGAGGCACGGCGCACTTCGGCATCGGCCGATGTCAGCAGCATCAGCAGCAGGTCGACCTGCTGGCTGTACAGGCCCGGATCGCGCGCGATGCATTCGAGCGCGTAGGCGCGCGCCTCGGCGAGCGGAGAGCGCAGCAGCGCCGGCAGCCATTGCATGGGCGCCGTGCCCGCCGCGATGCGCTGGCGCGCGATGGCGAGCGCGAAGCGCGCGGTGTCGTCCCAGGTGCTGGCGAGCAGGCTCCACACGGTGGGTGCGTCCAGCGCTTCGCAGAACGGCTTGTTGTCTTGCAGTGCGCGGGCGGCAAAAGCGTGCACCGCGGCGCAGCGGCCTTGCTGCATCAGCTGCAGCAGGGCTTGCGGATGACGGTCCCAGCGTTCCGGCCAGGCTTCGGTGCGGTCGATGCGCTGCGTGGGCAGCGGACTGTGGCGGCGCCAGCGCAGGCCGCCGCGCTGGGCTTCCCATTCGGCGTCGTGGCGATGCAGCAGTTGCATCAACACCAGCCAGCCGCTGTAGGGGCCGGTGTGCCAGCGGCTGGGTTCTTCGCTCCAGCGCGGGTCGCGTTGCTGGCCGGCGGTGCCGGCCTCGGCATCGTCGGCGGCGAGCAGCACGCCCATGGCCAGCTGCAGCCAGCTTGCCTCGTCGGCCGTGCCGGCCAGCGCCAGCCGGCGCAGGCTGCGCCAGGTGCGGCGGCGAAGGTAGTCGCGCGTGCGGTGGCTGTAGGCGAGGCGGCTGTCGGGCCGCACGACCTCTTTCGCAATCTCTACATAGCGGCCGTTCGCCATCGCCCAGCGCCCGCCGGAGCGAAAAGCGGCGCGCTGTGTTTCGAGCCTCTGGTGCAGCACGCCGAGCAGCGCGTAGTCGCCAGCGAATTCAGCACCCTTGTAGAGCCGCCGCCATGCACGGAAGCTGCCGGCCGCGAGCTGCAGCGTCTGCCCGATCTCGCGCAGCGCCGCGTGCACCAGGCTGTCGGCAGCGGGACCTTCGAGCAGCGACAGGTCGAACAGCTGCTCGACCCATGCCGCGTACTTCATTCCGTTCCACAGCGCGGTGTCGGCCAGGTGATCGCGCAGGCGCGGCATGGCTTGTTCAAGCGGCAGCTCCAGCAAATCGGCCCAGGCGCGGCGCAGCGCGGCCGGCCAGTCGTCGGCAATGCGCGCCATCTCGCTGGCGCGCTGGTCCTGCG
The DNA here is from genome assembly GCF_977011995.1 of Variovorax durovernensis. Taxonomy (NCBI): domain Bacteria; kingdom Pseudomonadati; phylum Pseudomonadota; class Betaproteobacteria; order Burkholderiales; family Comamonadaceae; genus Variovorax; species Variovorax durovernensis. Next base: position 2,907,544 of record NZ_CDRNCW010000001.1, read on the forward strand.
GCCACAGGCTCAGTGCGGCCCAGCGTGCCGCGCGCGTGACCACGGGCGTGCGGCCGCGCTGGGACAGCTCGCGCATCGCCTCGAAGGCACCGCCGTCGCCGCAGCGGCCGATGGCCCATGCAATGCAGTAGTCGAGCATCGGCTCGCCGGTCTCGATGATGTCGACGAGCCGTGGCACGGCTGCGGCCAGCCGGCGTTCGCCGATGCGCCACACCACGCGGCTCTGGCGCACCGGCGGCAGCAGGCGCCAGGCGTCGGGGTGGAGGCTGGCGAGCAGCACGGCGTCGCCGGGGTGTGCAAGTGCAACGGGGTCAGGCGATGCTGCCGGGGCGCTGGCAAGTGCGGTGCCCTCGATGGTGTAGCCCTGCGCGATCTGCGCAGCCACGGCCTGCTCGAAGGCGGCTGTGGCGGCCTCCAGCGGCAGTGGCGAGGGGGTGTAGACGGTTTCCTTCCACTGCTGGCCGTCGCGGCTGCTGCTCACGTGCACCACGTGGCCCGGGGCTTCGGGCAAGGCAAACAGTTCCACCGTGCTGAAGCCGCTGGCGCCCAGCGCGCCCGGCTTCATGCGGATCAATTTCTCTGAGCGAATGCGCTTCACGCGGAGGCCTCCCTGCCTTCGGGTTGGATGCTTGTGCTTCTTGTTCCGGCGAGCATCTTAGCGGGCATGGGCGCCTGCCGGCCATGTGTAGCATCGCGCGCAGCAGACATCTTTCCGAACAGGCAGGCAATGAGCGCGATGGCGAATACGGAACACTTACAACAATCGAGTTTTCTCTACTTCACGGGCCAGGGCTCGGACAAGATCTACCAGGTGCACCTTCGCCAGAAGGACGATGGCTGGGTCGTCGACTATGGCAACGGCCGGCGAGGCGGCACGCTCGCCACGGGCACCAAGACCAGCAGCCCGCTCACCTACGAGGCCGCGCTGAAGATCTATGAAAAGGTCGTGAAGGAGAAGACCTCCAAGGGCTATACGCCCCACCAGTCCGGCGCGCTCTACACCTCGACCGAGCTCGCCGGCCGCGTGAGCGGCGAGCTGCCGCAACTGCCCACGCTGATTTCCGAGGAGCAGCTGGCGCGCTACCTCGACGACCCCGGCTGGGGCCTGCAGGAAAAGGCAGACGGCGAAAACCGCATCCTGCTGATCGAAGGCGGCACGGTGCGCGGCACCAACCGGCGCGGGCTGTTCGTCGACATACCGCAGGCATGGGCCGGCGCTGCAGACGCGGATGCCGGGCGCACGGTGATCGCGGGCGAGCACGTGGGCGATGCTTTCCTGGCCTTCGACCTGCTGGAGATGGCCGGACAGGATCTGCGCTGCGCGCCCTTCATCGAGCGCTTCACTCATTTGCAGAAGGCCGCATCGACGGTGCCGTGGATCACGGTGCTGGCGCTCGAACTGAGCGCCGAGGGAAAGCGCCGGCGCGCAGCCGAGCTTCTGGCCGCGCACAGTGAAGGCTATGTGCTGAAGGCGCTCGACGCGCCGTTCGCGGCGGGCCGCAGCAGTGCCAGCCTGAAGTTCAAGTTCAACCAGAGCGCGACGTGCGAGGTGCTCCGCGTCAATGCGCAGCGCTCGGTGGCCGTGGGCTTGCGGGACGAGGCCGGCGCGATGATCGACCTCGGCAACGTGACCGTGCCTCCCGGCGAGGCTCTGCCGGCCGTGGGCACGCTGGTCGAGGTGCGCTACCTGTACCGCTACGCAGGCGGCAAGTTCGAACAGCCCGTCTACAAGGGGCAGCGGCCCGACATGACACCGGCCGATGCGGTGCTGTCGCAGGTCACGCGCATCAAGGACCGCAGCGCCGCGCTGGAGGAAGACGGCGAGGCCTGACGCACTTCAGCCGAACGCGGCACGAAGCCGGGCCGCGAGCCGGTTCGCCTCGGCGGCGCTCGCGATGTTGGTGAAGCCCATCAGCAGCCCTTCGTCGCCAGCTGCCGCGATGCGCCGGCCCGACAGCGGCTGGCAGTTCAGCCCGGCCTGTTGTGCGCGTCGGGCCAGCTCCGAATCACTGTGGCCGAGCCCATCGAAGCGGGCGATCAGGTGCATGCCGCCGCTCTTCAAGTCGATGCGCACCGCGTCGCCGAAAGCTTTCAGCAAGGCCGAGGCAAGCATGCTCCGGCGGCGCGCGTACAGCAGCCGCATCTTCTTCAGGTGGCGCGAGAAATGGCCCTCGCGCATGAAGTCGGCCACGATGGCCTGCGTGAGCTGCGGACTGCCGTTCGAGCCGATGCGCGCGGCCTCCTCGAAGCGCGCGCGCAGCGATTCGGGAACCACCAGGTAGCCCAGCGCCAGCCCCGGATACAGCACCTTCGAAAAGCTGCCCGCATACAGCACGCGGTCGTTGCCGTCGAGGCTCTTGAGCGCCGGTAGCGGCGGACCGGCATAGCGGTACTCGCCGTCGTAGTCGTCCTCGACGATCCAGGCATTGGCCTTGGAGGCCCATTCGAGCAGCTGAAGCCGCCGCGCGAGCGACATCGACACGCCCAGCGGTGCCTGGTGCGAGGGCGTGACGACGGCCATGCGCGCCTTCGGCGCCTTGCGCAGGCCGCGTGAAACCACCAGTCCCTCGTCGTCGACAGGCACCGGCACCGTGCGTTGGCCGGTGTGGCGCAGCGCTTCCTGTGTCGGCGGAAAGCCCGGGTCTTCGATCCACACGCGGTCGTCCTTTTTCAGCAGCACGCGCGCGACCAGGGCTAGCGAGGCGCGGTAGCCCGGCGTCACCTGCACCTGCGAGGGATGGCAGGCCACGCCGCGCGACACCTGCAGGTAGGCCGCAATGGCCTCGCGCAAAGGCGCGAAGCCCGCGGGTGCGCCGTAGAACATGTCGGCAGCGCCCATGGCCCGCATGCGCCGCGCCGCCAGGCGAGACCACAGCTTGCGCGGGAAGGCGTCGAACGACGGGATGCCGAGTTGCAGCAACGGCGGTTCGCCCGGCTGCATGAGTCCGCCGATGGCGGCGGCTGGTTCCACGCGCCTGGGTTCGCGCCGCGCCGCATGCTGCACTGGCAGCGACGGCGAGACCATCGTGCCCGCCTGCCCGCGCGACGAAAGATAGCCTTCGCCCGTCAGCTGGCTGTAGGCCGCCTCGACGGTGCCGCGCGCCACGCCCAGTTCACTGGCCAGGTTGCGTGCCGATGCCACGCGGTCGCCGGGGCGCAGCGTGCCTTGCTCGATGGCGTTCCGGTAGCGCTCGTAGATCTGCCGGAACAGGGGCGTGGCCCTGGCGCGGTCGAGCGTCGGGGTGTTCCTGGATGTTTTCTTGCCGCTTGCCATGGCCCAGTCGTTTTGTCGATTCTTGGTTCTTTCAGGTGAGGCATCGTAGGCCTAAGCTCGTTTCATGAACAGCTTGAAGGAAGCGATGCGATGAGCGAGAAAGTATTTTTGGCGGGTGCGACCGGGGCCGTCGGCACCGCGCTGATTCCGCTGCTGAAGGACGCGGGCTACGTCGTGTACGGCAGCACGCGGCGCGCCGACCGGGCAGCCGGGCTGGATGCGCGGGGCGTGCACCCGGTGGTCGTCGACGTGTTTGATGCGGCGGCGCTGAATGCGGCGCTCGCGCGCATCGCGCCATGGGCCGTGATTCACCAGCTCACCGACTTGCCGAACGACCTCGATCCGAAGCGCATGGCCGAGGCGGCTGTGCTCAATGCACGTGTGCGCACCGAGGGCACGCGCAACCTCGTGGCCGCCGCTGTGGCGGCGGGCGCGAAGCGGCTGGTGGCGCAGAGCATCGCGTGGGCCTATGCGCCCGGAGTGAAGCCCTTCACCGAAGACATGCCGCTCGACCTGGGCGCGGAGGGCGCGCGCCGCGTCAGCGTCGAAGGTGTCGCCGCGCTGGAGCATGCGGTGCTGGGCGCGCCAGGCATGACGGCCACGGTGCTGCGCTACGGGCAACTCTATGGCCCGGGCACCTCGACCGCCGAGCCCAAGGGCGCGAGCCCGCTGCATGTGGTGGCCGCCGCCGTTGCGGCGCTGCTGGCACTGCAATGCTCGGAAGGCGGTATCTTCAACATCGCCGAGGAGTGCGACGAAGTCAGCAGCGAGAAGGCAAAGCGTGCGCTGGGCTGGCGCGCGGATGCGCGGCTGCCGCGCGGGGGCGTCCGATGAATGCGATGCAGCCTTTGCTGCCGCGGCACCGAGCGGGCCTCGGCTTCGGCGCGCTGGCCGTCGCCGCCGCGGCCTGGGCGCTGCTGCCGCATGCGGGCAGGCAGTCGGCAGCGCAGTTCATCGATGACATCTGCAGCACGGTGAGCCGGCCGATGTTCGCGTCGGCGCCGCCGATCGAAGGCCCGGGCGCCGCCGCGCGGCCGGGCACTTCGGTGAGGGTGATCTCTTGCGAGCCGCTGCCGCATGTGCCTGGAAAGTCCGTCACCACGGCCATCGTCGACTTTCCGCCGATGGCCTATTCGCCGGCCCATCGACATCCGGGTTCGGTGACCGCGATCATTCTCGAAGGCACGGTGCGCTCGCAACTGGCCGGCACGCCGCCCGGCAACTACCGCACCGGCGAGACCTTCTTCGAGCCGCCAGGCACGCTGCACCTGTTCGCGGAGAACCCCGATCCGGTGAAGCCTGCGAAGCTGGTTTCGGTGTTCGTGACCGAGGAGAACTGCGGGCCGCTGGTGCTGCCGCCCTGACGGAGGCCTATCGCTTCCAGAACTGCCAGCGCGGCGCTTTCGGTTCGGGCGGCGGCTCTGCCGTTGGCGTTGCGCCTTGGGGCAGCAGCGTGCAGGCAACGTTCGAGATGCGGCCGGATTCATCGAAGCTGATTTCGATGTGCCCCTCGCCCGCGCGCTCGGCCCGGATGGCCGCCGCGCTGCTCGATGTGGCCTCCAGGCCCTGCTGCCGCAGGAAGCTCGTCGCCATCCGCCTGTGGTCCACGTCGAACTGCGAGATCACCTCCATCAGCACCGTGACCGCGCGTGGCAGCGTCACAGGTGCCAGTACCTCGCGCGGCACGCCGTCGAGCAGCACGAAGAGGGCGCCGCCGTCGTAGGGCGCGCGGTAGTAGCAGCGCCCGCCTTCGAGGCCGCCGCAGGTCATGGCGATCATGTGGTCGGTGAGGGCATCGTCCAGTTGCAGCGACGCGGCGGTGAAAGCCTCGATCGACTCCTCTTCTCCGCGCTGCCGGATGCGCAGGGCCGCCTCTGTGTGCTGTTCGGGGATGTTGCTCTGCGCGTTGGCCCAGACCCACAGCCACGTGCCGGGGCCGAAGGCGTGCGTGCCGAGCAGTTGCGCGGGGTATCGCAGGTCATCGCCGAAACTCAGCACGCCCTTCTGCACGTCGATGCCCCAGGATCTTTCTCCGATGACATCGCCCAGGGCCATCTGTCTGGCCAGGGCGGAGGCTGCATGGTCTGAAAAATGATCCTGGAATGTGCTCACGTCAGATCCTGTGTTCGTTGATGAAAGCGCTCAGCGTACCCGCTCCCCGTCGCGCACCGATTCCACCGCACCGTTGTAGAAGCGCACGATGCCCAGGAAGTTGCCCTGGCCTCGGTTGTAGACCCAGTCTTCCATCGGCACGCATTGCTGCGTGATCACCTGTTGCGCCGGTCCGCCGGGGTAAGGCGAAAGCACCCAGGCGACTTGCGGGCGCGGCACGCAGACGAATTCCTTGGACATCGGCTCGCCGCATTTCTGCACGACCGAGAACTTGGAGTCGCCCACGCCAGAGAGCATTCCGCCGCAGCTCAGGGACTGGGCGGACGCGCCCGCGCTGTGCAGGAGTGTGGCAAGGCAGAAGAAGAGGGCGCTCGCGGTGGTGGTGCGCATGGGCGGCAGAGGAGGATGTTCCGGCTGGGACTTTAGCTGTTGCTTGAAGTTCTGGGCCTTTGCAAAGCCCTTCGCGGCCTCGATGGCCATCGGACAAATCTTCCCGGGCACCTGCGGGTTTGCCGGAAATGTCCGATGGCGGCCCCGGCGCACGCGGGGTGGCGGCTGACACGCGGGCCCGGCAAGCGATGCGAGCATCAGGGCTCGACTATCGAACCTGGAGGATCACCCCATGACCAGAAAAATCCTGATTGCACTTGCTGCATCGCTCACGCTTCTTGCCGCCGGCACCGCCAGCGCCCAGATCGGCAAGGCCGCCTCCGATGCGACCGACGCCGCCAAGCACAAGATCGACGAGAAGCGCGCGGACAGCGACGCAAAGAAGAGCGGCCCGGTCGGCAAGGCCGTGAACAACGTCAAGTCGGGCTATCACAAGAACCGCTCGAAGAACTCGGCCGAGAAGGCGAAGAAGGCGTTGAAGGACGCGGGCTGAGCCTCGGCCGGGGGGGTCAGGGCAGCCGCGGCTGGATCAATGGATCGAGTTCCGCGCGCAGTTGCCTGATGGCGATTTCGTGGCGCAGCGTCTGCGGCCCGCGGCCGTAGGTGCCTGCCTTGCGGATCAGGCGCAGCTGCTCGCGCTGCAGCCTGGTCTTCAGCCGCCTTGCGCGCCAGCCGTAGGCCCAGCCCATCTCGCGGCGGACCTTGTAGCGCTGCATTGGCGCGCCCAGCCGCACCCATTCGTCATCGCGGATCAGGTCGCGCTCCGGCACGAATACGGCCGCGAGGGCGTGCAGGTGGGCGCCGTTCTCTTTGACGGCCACGCGCCAGATCAGCCCGGCCGCGATCATCACGGGAATGCCCTTGACGAACAGCAGCACGGCCATTTCGCCGTAGCCGTTGTCGAACAGGTCTTCGAGGAATGGCGAATTCCAGATGAAGTGCATGGCCCACGCGAGCGCGAAGCTCAATAGTGCCGCCGCCACCCGCACAGCCATCGGCCGCTCGGGATGCAGCAGGAACCAGGCGATGCCGAAAGACGCGATGGTGGTGTAGGCCGCATGGCTCCACAGTCCGCTCATGAGCCCGCGCGTGAGCAGGTTGAGGAACACCGGATAGACCTGGTTCTCCAGCGGAAAGTGCATGGAGGCGTTGACGGTGTAGCTCAGGTTCTCGATCACCTGGAAGCCCAGCCCCGCCAGCGCGCCGACGATGAGCACCGAGAGATAAGTCTGGAACTGGTTGCGTGCGACCAGCACCAGCAGGATGACGCCCGCGATCTTCAGGAACTCTTCGGTGATCGGCCCCGCGATGGCCGGACCCCACACCGCCACGAACTCCGGCGATATCAGCTTGGCGCACAGGCTCTGGATCGCGATGTTGGCCGGCGCCGCGAAGTAGACAGCGCCCAGGCCGCCCCAGGCGAAAGCCAGGATGAACGCCTCCGGCGGATGCTGCTCGAGCAGGTCCAGCGTGCGGAAGGCGGCCAGGAAGAGCAGCGTGTAGAGCCCCCACACCAGCAGCCCCAGGAAGGCCGTGACCGGGACCACGCGGAACCCCAGCGAGAACATGTTCACCGTGTAGAACAGGCCGTTGACGATCAACGCCGTGAGCACCCAGAACGCCGCGCGCTGCGGCTGGAAGAAAGAGTCGGTGCCGACCGGCCATGAGGCCTGGTCGTTGTCGAAGGCGGGGGCGTTGATGTTCATTCCTGCGGTGCCTCCAGGTCCATGGAGTCCAGCATGCCGCGGGCTTCCGCCAGCGCGTCGTCCAGCCCGTCGTTGGGGCCGTAGAAGTCGATCTGCACCAGCGACTTGCGCCGCAGGTCGACCACCTGCCAGAAGCGACCGGCCAGCTTGGAGCCGTAGTACGCGAAAGTCTTGCCTTGCAGGCCCCATGAAGTCACGAAGTCGGACACGTCGCCGTCGATGGTCAGGCCCTGGCCGCGCTCCATGAGCCGTTGCTGCCGCACCAGCGGACCGTCGGGGCCGCCCGCCCATGGCTCCGTCGTCACCCGAAACTTATGGCCGCCCTTGAGCAGCATCAGCGAGCGGCCGGCCTTGGAGCGCGCCACGTCCATCTTCCACCCCTCGGCCGGCACGAACCGCGCCTGGCCCGCGTCGATGGTTTCGCCGGCAGCCAGCGGGCGGGCGCCGGGCGTGTGGCGGTCCCAGAAGGTCAGGCCGCCGACGTAGGCGGCAATGGCGAGGAGAACCGCGAACGAGCCGGGCCAGGTGCGGTAGGGGATTCGGCGGGAGGGCTCGTGCATGGCTGGATCGTGCCATATGGACGGACTATGTTCAGGGTGGCGGCGTGCCGGCCAGCGCGTCTCGCACGAACTCGAGCATCCTTGCCCACGAGTCGCTCCGTGCCCGTGCCGTTCCCTCGGGCGTACCGCCCGCGTTCATTTCTTTTCCGGACACGGGATGCCTGAAATGCAGCGTGGTCGTGGGCCCGTTGGGCCAGCCGATGCTGTGGCCGGCGCTCTTGTAGCGCAGGTGTTCGACGCGATGGGGGAAGTTGTTCCGTTGAAAGCGCCGGACGGCGATGTCCGTCAGTTCCGTCGACGGCCACAACTGATCGTCGATGCCCGAGATCATCAGCACAGAGCCGTTGATTCTTTCCACCGCGATGCCGGCGCGCTCCTCGGCGGAGGAACTCTCTGAGAACGGTATCTCCTTGCCGCCCAGTGTCCAGGCGCTGAAGCCGTTCTCCGGATACGCGCCATGCACGATGCCGCTAGGCACGTACGCGACGACAGTGCGGATGACCGGGTAGCTCGCGCCGAGCAGCAACGCCAGTTCGCCGCCGCGCGAGGCGCCTATGACGCCGATGCGATCCGCTGCAGCTGTCGGTTGAGCCGCCAGCCACTGCAGCGCGGTGCCGAAATATTCGAGGGGAATGCGATCCAGCGTGGGCGGCAAGCCTTCTGCTGCAAAGTAGGCCAGTGCCAAGCTCAGGTAGCCGTGGGACGCCATCAGCGCGGCCGTCTCCTGGGACCACTCGATGCCTCCGCCCGAACCTCCCAGCACCAGCAACGCCGGATGCGGACCCGTACCCGGTGGCTCGAACAACTTGCCCACGAGCCCGTTGGCATCGACTGCTCGCGAGGTCACGCCGGGGCCCAAGTAAACGCGCCGAATCGCGTGGGAGATCGATTGCCGGCCATCCGCGCTTTCCGCCGTCAGCGTGGTGGTGAGCGGGTCCTCGCTCAGTCCGGAAATCGCGGCGGCCAGTTCGCCGGTGATCGGTACGCGAGACCAGAACAGTCCCATTGCATTCACGCTGTCGTACGAGCCCGAGATTGGTGCGTGCGCGAGGAGGTCGATCACGCCGGCGGCATCGGCTTCGAAGGTGGCTTCGGACAGGAACACTGTGCTCTTGAAGCGATTGCCGAGCTTCAGGACGACTGCCTCGCCGGGCACTGCACCCCGGACGCGGATCTCCAGCGAGTGGTCCACGAGACATTGCGTCGGAAGCGTGTCGAATTTCATCATCTACTTATGTTCCCCTTGCTGTTCAAGAGCGCGGTCCGCGCAGCTTCGCGATACCGAAGCCCAGCGCAACTGCCGCCACAAGAAACACAAGCACAGCCAGCCACACCGACCGTGTGAGCCCGTATGCGCCCAGCGCCAGGCCTGCCGCAACAAGCGCGCCGAGCCATTCGAGCATCGGGTCGAGCCAGCTCTTGGGCTTGCCCGGCGCCCGCTCAGGCCGGGAGGCGGCGGGACTCGGCTTCGGTTTCTTCCTGTCGGCCGGTGGGAACAGGCTTTGCAGTTCTTCGGTTGGCCAGGACCCCGCATCAGTCACGCCCGTGCCCGACAACAGCCAGACGGGGTTCGCGCCGTATGCCGACAGGTCTTTCGCCAGCGCCTTCATTTCGCCACTCGCGGCATCTGGCGTGTCGATGGACGCGATAGCGGCGTGCAGCCATTTCCCGGCTTCGGCTGCGTCGGGCAGTCCGCTGGTCCTCAGCAGGAGATGGTCCGCGAAACCATGTGCGATCAGTTCTGCAAAGCCGTCGTAGATGGGCCGATAGCGCTCGCCGACCGCTGCCAGGATGGCCTCCCGCCGGCTCGCCAATCGCGTCAATGCAGTTCTCTTGTCGGTCACGAGGTAGGGGTACGCGGCCTCCGCGCCGAAGTCGTTCATGCGTTCTGCGCGGTCCACGGCAGCGTCTTCGTCGTCGATGTCGTACTCGTCGATGAACCGCGCATGCCGGATGTCGTCCGTGCTGAAGAGCGCGCGCCAGAACAACGGGAAGAACGCATTGGCCTCCAGTTCACCGCCGTGCCCGAAGAAGCCGCGCCATTCGTTGCGGCTGCCTTCGGGCATGCGGGGCAAGGCTGAACTGGACAGGAAGACGGGATGCGACATGGATTCCTTCCGGCGTGGCGGCACAAGGCTGCGTAGATTACTTTCTTGTCATCGGCTTGTCAGGCGATCGGTGGATGGGCTTCCTAGAGTGCGGCGCAGGCGGGCATTTCGTTCGTCCGTTCACAGCAAGGCAATGCAAGAGAAGGAAGACCGTGGCACGCATCAGACTTCATATTCCCGCCGCGGCGGCATTGCTCGCATTGGCCGCCACCGGCGCCTCCGCATCGGGCGCGCATGCAGGCGGTCACGACAACGCCGCCGACAGCGCAATCGGCAAGCCCGGCATCGCCGGAAAATCGGTTCGCACGATCAATGTCGACATGACCGACAACATGCGCTTCACCCCGTCCGACATCAGCGTGAAGCAGGGCGAGACGGTGCGCTTCGTCGTCAGTAACGTGGGCGTGCTGAAGCACGAACTCGTGCTGGGAACCGGCAAGGACCTGCGCGCGCACTACGAGGCGATGATGAAGAACCCCGAGATGGAGCACGCGGATCTGAACATGGTGACGCTGGCACCGGGCAAGACCGGCGAGGTGCTCTGGCAGTTCACGCAGGCGGGCAAAGTCGATTTCGGCTGCCTGCAGCCGGGCCACTACGACGCCGGCATGAAGGGCGCGGTGAGCGTGGCGAAGGCCGGCCGCTGATCGCCTGCTTGATCGCCGCTCAGCCGCCGATGGGCGAGCACAGCTCGACCAGCGTGCCGTCGGGGCAGCGCACATAGGAGACCACCTGTCCCCACGGCTTGGAAACTGGCGCGGACAGTTCGGACGCGCCGGCCGCAATGGCTCGTGCATGCGCTCCCGCGACATCTTCGGTAACGAAGCCCAGCTCCATCCCCAGCGGCTTGGCCGAGGCCGATGCGGCCACATGCCCCTGCGGGAAATTCGATTCGGCAAGCTCGTGCGCGGCAAAGGCGAGGGTGGTCTCGCCGGTCGCGAGTTCGCCGTAGGTGTTCGATTCGTGGAGGAACTTGCGCGTGAAGCCGAAGGCCTGTTCGAAGAACCGCAGCGATTGCGCGACGTCGGGAACGTAGACGATGGTGTAGCCGAATTTCATGGGTGTCGAATGCGTGAATGCGCGGTCGAGTGAAACAGCCGGCACTCTATCTGGAGTCGATTCGCGGTGTTAACCGGGCAAGGCCGGGCAGGTCGACGGCCTTGCAGCGCCGGATCACCTCGGCGAAGCAGGGCTCGAACACGCGGTTGGCGGCCTCCCATTTGCCGTGTTCCTGCAGGTAGGCGGGCAGCAGTTCGTCCAGCTCGGCCCATACCGCCGCTTCGTCGACGGTGTGCAGCCTGCCGCCTTGCGAAACGACCTGTCCGGCCACCATCACGAGTTCGACCGAGCTGCCGTTCTCGCAATAGACCAGCTGCTTCGCGATGTCGTTGCGCGGCCTGAAGTTGTCGTTGTCCAGGTCCAGCATCACGAGGTCGGCGGCCTTGCCGACTTCGAGCGAACCGGTCGTGTCGTCGAGCAGCGCGGTGCGCGCGCCGTCGATGGTGGCCATCTTCAGCACCTCGGCGGCGCGCGGCCATTCGGCTGCATCGGGGGCCGGACCGTTGTGCATCAGCGCGGCGAAGCGCATCAGGTCGAACACGCGCGCGCTGTCGTTCGACGACAGGCCGTCGGTGCCCAGCCCGATGCGCACGCCCGCATCCATCAGCATGCGGATGGGCGACAGGCCCGAGCCCAGCTTGAGGTTGCTCAGCGGGTTGTGCACCACGGTGCAGCCGGCCTCGCCCATGCGCGCGATGTCGGCGTCGGTGAGCCAGATGGCGTGGGCCAAGGTGGCGTGGCGGTCGAGGATGCCGATGTCGTGCATGTGCGCCAGCAGCGTCTTGCCGTAGAACATCTGGCCTGCCACGGCCTGCACCTTCGTCTCCAGCAGGTGGGTGTGCAGCGGCACGCCGTGCTGCACCGCCAGCGCGTGGCAGGCCTGCAGCATGTCAATGGTGCAGCGCTGCGGCGCCGAGGGCGTGATGGCGAAGCGCAGGCGGCCATCGGCCTGGCCGTGGAACTGCCGGAACGCCTCCTGGCAGTAAGCCGTGTAGTCGGCGGGCGTGATCGGCGCGCCGAATTTCAGTTGCGCGCTCAGGTGTTCGGGGAACAGCTCGTGGCCGAAGGGCGTGGAGTCGAGCACCGGCGTGTTGAGCACCGCGCTCGACACATTGACCCGGATGCCCGCGTCACGGTATGCGCGGAACACGATGCCGAGCCGGTCGATGCTGTGCGCCATCGGGTCGAAGAAGTCGTCGCACAAGGTGGTCACGCCGCTCTTGAGCGACTGCATGGCGAGCAGCAGCGTGCGCAGGTACAGCAGGCGGTCGCCGATGGGGCTGCCGCTGAGGTAGGTGTAGGCGTACAGCAGCCAGGTTTCCAGCGGCATGCCTTCGTAGCGGCCCTTGAAGAAGGTCTCGCTCGAATGCGTGTGTGCGTTGACGAGGCCGGGCATCAGCAGCTTGCCGCGCGCTTCGATGAGCGTGCATGCCTGCGGCACGGGCAGGTCGGGGCCGATGGCTTCGATCCTGCCGCCTCGCACCAGCAGGTCGGCGCGCGCGGGCTGCGTGCCTTGCGGGCCGGCCATGGTCAGCACTTCCGCGCCGCGGATCAGGGTAAGGGCGGGCGTCGTCGTCATGCGCGGGTCTCCGTGTGTGCTGAGGCTCAGTCGCGCATCTCGGCCGTGCCCCTGATGGAGCCCAGCCCGCCGCGCAGCTTGGTGCTCAGCCACACGCCGAAGATGGTTGCAAGGTAGGGCAGCGACTGCAGCAAGTCGTTGGAAATCGCGCCGCCATACACCAGCTGCGCGCGGATGCCCAGCGCGGAAACCACCGCGAAGAACAGTGCAGCTGCGGTGGCGCCGAGCGCGCTGCCGGCGCCGAAGATCACCGCCGCGAAGGCCATGAAGCCGCGGCCCGCCGTCATGTTCTGCGAAAAGATCTGCAGGCTGCCGCCGGCCAGCTCCGCACCGCCGATGGCGCACAGCACGCCGCCGAGCGCCAGCGCCAGCAGGCGCATGCGCCCGGGGTTCACGCCGACGCTGCGCGCCGCGAACGGGTGTTCGCCCGAGGCCGACATCTGCAGGCCCAGCCGGGTGCGTTCCAGCAGCAGCCACACCAGCCACACCGCCACCGGCATGAACAGCACGAACACCGAGAGGCCGCCGAATGCGCCCAGGTCAACACTGGTCAGGCTGTTGAGCTTGGGAATGCCGAACGGCGCCGTCACCGTGGCTTCGCTGTCGTACAGCGCCTGGATTGCCAGCGAGGTGCCGCCGAGGCCCAGCCCCGTCAGGCCCAGTCCCGCGATGATCGGGTTGGCCTTGAGCCGCTCGACCACCCACCACAGCAGCGCCGACGCCGCCACGCACAGCCCCGCGGCGATCAGCATGGCCTGCGCGAACGAGCCGGTCTGCACGATGCCGACGATGAGCGCGCAGCTGCCGATGATCATCAGCCCCTCCAGGCCCAGGTTCCAGATGCCCGCGCGCTGTGCCAGCACGCCCGCCAGCGTGACGTAGACCAGCGGCGTGCCGGAGATCAGGATGGAGACGAGCGTGTCTGTCATGCGGGCTTTCGGGTCAGGAGCTTGTCCAGCCACTTGGCGCGGGACGTGATGAACAGGGCGATGGTGGCGTTGATGACCTCGATGGCCGCCGCAGGCATGCCGGCCATCACCGGCAGGTAGAGCGCGGCCGATGCCAGCGCACCGAAGAAGAGGGCGGACACGGCCGTGCCGACGATGGTGAGCTGCGCCACCAGCGCGATCAGGATGGCCGTGAATCCGTGCGCGGGCAGGAAGCCGCTGGCCAGCCGGCCGTTGGGGCCGAGCAGTTCGATGCCGCCGGCCAGCCCGGCCAGCGCGCCGCTAACCAGGAAGCTGAAGAGGCCGATGCGCCCCACGCGCGCTCCTTGCCAAGACACCATCGTCGGGTTGCGACCCGCGAGGTTGGCGACGATGCCCAGCGCCGTGCGGTTGGCCAGCAGCCACGACAGCGCGAACACCAGCAGCGTGAGCACCACGATCAGCGGCGACACGCCCAGCGAATCGGAGATGCGGTAGGCATCGGCAATGGGCCGGCTCGATGCCTGCTGGCCCGAGCCCGTCGGGTCTTTCAGCGGCCCGGAGGTCACGTACACCAGCAGCAGGCCCGCGAGGAAATTGCCCATCAGCGTGGTGATGACCTCGTCGGTGCCAGAGCGCAGGCGCAAGAGGCCCGGCCACATGGCCCACAGCGCGCCGCCCAGCATGCCCGCGAGCAGGCAGCACGCGACGACCAGCCAGGCCGGCCCGCCCGCGAGCCACTCGGCGGTGAACGCCGCGAAGATGGAGCCGACATAGAACTGCCCCTGCGCGCCGATGTTGAAGAAGCCCGCGCGAAACGCGATGGCCACGCCGGTCGCGGTGATGAACAGCGGCATGGCCCAGCGCAGGCCCTGGTGCACGGCGCCGTCGCGCAGGAAGGCGCCGTCGAGGATGCCGGTGAACAGCTCGCCCACGTCGAGCCCGGCACCCATGAAGGCCAGCGCGCACAGCAGCAGCGCGAAGCAGACGAAGACCACCACCCGCAGCACGGGCAGCATGCGAGAAGCCGTCATGCGTGTGCTCCCACCATCGCCTGGCCAACCTGGCGCAGGTCGTAGGGCGCACTGTATTCGCCGACCACCTGCCCGCGCAGCATGACCAGCACGCGGTCGCTGATGTCGAAGAGCTCGTCCAGGTCGGAAGAGATGAGGATGATGGCCGCGCCCCGGTCGCGCGCCTGCCGCAGCGCCTTCCACACATAGGCCGTGGCGCCGATGTCGAGGCCGCGCGTGGGCTGCGCCGCGATGATGAGGCGGGCGCTGTCGTCCACCTCGCGCGCGAAGATCACCTTCTGCGCATTGCCGCCGGAGAGCGAGCCCGCGGGCTGGCCGCAAGTGGCGTAGCGCACGTCCCATTGCGTGAGCGCGACGTCGCACTCGGCCTGGAGTTTCTTCGGGCGCACGAACGACAGCAGCCCGCCCTGCAGCAGGCGGCCCATGGACCAGTTCTCCCACAGGCTGCTGTTGAGCGACAGGCCTTCCACGTTGCGCTCGAACGGGATGATGCGCAGGCCCGCCGCGCGCCGCGTGGCGAGGTCGCTGTGGGTCATGTCCTTGCCGCCGAACTCGAGCTTGCCGGACGCGGTGCCGGCCAGCGCCGAGATGGCGCGCACCAGCGTGCGCTGGCCGTTGCCTTCGACGCCCGCGATGCCGATGATCTCGCCCGCGCGCACTTCGAGGCTCACCTCGTTCAGCGCCGCGCCCTCGGCGTCGGGCTGGGTCGAGAGCTTGTGCATGCGCAGGATGGTGGGAGCCGTGAGCGCCTCGGTTGCACGCGGCGGTGCCGCGGCAGTCTGCACTGGAACCTTGGCGTCGCCCATGATCCATTGGCTCAGCTCGGCAGCGCCGATCGATGCACACGGCACGGGGCCGGTGACATGCTCGCCGCGGCGCAGCACGCTCACTGTGTCGGCAATGGCCATCATCTCGCGGATCTTGTGGAGGATGAGCACGACGGTCACGCCGCGCTTCTTCAGGATGCGGATGCGCTCGAACAGCGTTTCCACGCCGGCCGGTGCGAGCACCGCCGTGGGTTCGTCCAGGATCAGCACGCGCGCGTCGGTGACCAGCGCGCGCGCAATCTCGATGCCCTGCTGCGTCTCGATCGGCAGGTTGCGGATCACCTCGCGCGGGCTGACCGAAAGGCCCAGCCCGTCGAGGTGCGCCTGCCAGCGCGACTCGAGTTGGCGCTTGGTGAACAGGCCGCTGTGCCGCGTGGCGCCGAACTCCATCGCCTGCGCGACGGTGAACGACGCGGGCAGCGCGAAGCTCTGGTGCACCAGTTCCACGCCGGCCGCGCGCGCGGCGTTCACGTGGCCGGTGCGGATCTCGTGCTCGCCGATGTGCACGCGGCCGTGCGTGGGCTTCACCAGGCCGGAGCAGACGCGGGCGAAAGTGGTCTTGCCCGCGCCGTTCTGGCCGACCACCGCATGGATGCGGCCTTCCTCGAAAGCGATGGACACGTCCGACAGCGCCTTCACGGTGTCGTATTGCACAGTGACGCCGTCGAGCACCAGCGCCGGGCGCGCAGGGGAGGGCCCGCTGTTCGAGGAACTGCTGTTCATGCTGCGGTGGCGAGGGTCAGAGAACGGTGTTGAAAGGCACCTTCAGGGCACCGCTCAGGATGGCCGCCTGCGCGGTGCGGATCTCGGCCATCACTTTTTCGGCCTTGGCCGCCACGGCCTTGTCGCCTTCCTTCTGGAACAGGGGCGACAGCTCCAGGCCGACGACGCCGGTGCCCAGGCCGGTGTTCAGGTGCGCGCCGCCCTTGCCGTTCTTGAGGATCTTGCTGGCCTCGTCGTAGAGCGACTTGCCGAAGTGCAGGCTGACGATGGAAATCAGCGTCTTCGGGCCCTGCGGGTATTGCGCGGGGTCGAGGCAGCTCACCAGGCGGCCCGGCTTGTCGTTGGCGGCGGCGATGATGCCCGCGTCGGTGGCGGCGGCGTCGGTCTGGATGAAGTCGATGCCGCCGTTGAACATCTGCGTGGCGATCTCTCGGCCCTTCACCGGGTCCTGGAACGAGCCCGCGAAGGCCACCGTGACCGTGGCGTCCTTGCGCACCGACAGCACGCCGGCCTTGAAGGCGTTGTAGTCGGCATTCAGCGGCGGGATAGACATGCCGCCGATGAAGCCGATCTTGCCCGTGGTCGACATGCGGCCCGCGAAGATTCCTGCCAGGTAGGTGCCGAGGTAGTAGTCGTACGAGACGGTGGTCACGTTCGGGATGGCGGGCTTCATCTCGTCGCCGAACAGCTGCAGCCACTGCGTCTTCGGGTACTTGGGCGCGAGCGCCTTGAAGGGCTCGGTCACTTCGTTGAAGGTCGACACGATGATGGCCGCGCCGGCATCGCCCAGCGTGCGGAAGATGGTCTCGTAGGTCGACGGGTCTTTCGCGTAGATGGCGCGCGTCTGCATGCCCGTTTCCTTGCCCAGCAGCTTGAGCCGCGCAATCATCGCGTCGACCGCGCTGGCGTCGCCCGCGGCTTGCGTGTGCACCAGCGCGATCAGCCCGCCCTTGGCATTCGCGATCAGCGGATAGAGGGCGCTGGCCATGGCGACACCGCCAAGGCCGGCCGCGGCTTTCAGGATCTGCCGGCGGGGCGTGGCGGTGCGGGAGGATGCGTTGCTTGTCATGCGGATATCTCTCGGGTTGAAGAACTGGCGGACGAAATTGCTGACGGGAAGAAATGCGCTCAGGGCGTCGGCGAGCCGGGGGCCGGGTTCATGATCATCACGTCCTGGCTCTGGATGGCGTCCAGCGCCCACACGCTCTTGATGAATGACTGCCACTCGGGGTCGGCGTACATGGCGGCGCGCCGGGCCTCGCGGTCGGCCAGGCTGTCGTAGGCCCAGATCAGCACCGAGGTGTGCAGCCGGCCGATCTCGGAGATGTACAGGCCCACGAACTTGTTGAGGTGGCGCTTCTGCACCGGCAGGCCCTCGCGTTCGTACTTCTCGCGCCACTGGTCGATGGTGCCGGGACGGAAGGTGTAGAGGCGGTGTTCGACGATCATTTCGGTGTGCTCCTGCTGGCCTGGGATTCGTGTGGTTCTATTGGCCGGCCAGGATGAATTCGGCGCATTTCTCGCCGATCATGATGGCCGGTGCATTGGTGTTGCCGCTCGAGATGACCGGCATGATCGAGGCGTCGGCCACGCGCAGCCCCTCGATGCCGTGCACCTTGAGCCGGTGGTCGACCACGGCCAGTTCGTCGTGGCCCATCTTGCAGGTGCCCACGGGGTGGAAGGTGGTCATGGCGGTGGCGCGCAGCCAGGCGACGAGGTCTTCGTCGCTCTGCTTCTCGGGGCCGGGCGCGATCTCCTTGCCGCGGTAGTCGTCGAACGCGGGCTGCTCGATGATGCGGCGCGTGGCGCGGATCGCATCGACCATGGTCTTGCGGTCGAACTCGGTGTCCAGGTAGTTGGGCTGGATCATCGGCGCGTCGGTCGGGCGCCCCGAGCGCAGCCGGATGCGGCCCTTGCTGTTCGGGTTGACCGGCCCCACGCGCAGGGTGAAGCCGTGCTTGGCCTCGACCGTGCTCTTCCTGAACGGGTTGGGGAAATAGAGGTTGGCCGTCTTCTCCAGCGCTGGCATGAAGTGCAGCTGAACGTCGGGGTTGGCGAGTTCGGGCGAGGTCTTGATGAAGGCGCCGGCCTCGTAGGGGAAGGTGGTGGTGATGCCTTCGCCGAACAGCATGCCCTGCACCACCGAGAAAGCGATCTTGTCGAAGCGCAGGTCCTTGTAGAGCGTGACGGGCTGCTTGCACTCATAGGACATGACACAGTCCACATGGTCCTGGAGGTTGCCGCCCACGCCGGGCAGCGGCTTGAGCACCGGAATGCCGTGCTGCTCCAGTTCGTCCTTCGGGCCGATGCCCGACAGCATCAACAGGTGCGGCGAGCCGACCACGCCGGCGCAAAGAATCACTTCCTTGCGCGCGCGTACCGTGTGCATCTGCCCGTGCAGTTCGTAGGACACGCCCACGGCCCGGGCCCGCTCCACCAGCACCTTGTGCGTGCGTGCGCGGGTCACGACCTTGAGGTTGCTGCGCTTGAGCGCCGGCCGCAGGAATGCGAAGGAGGTGGACCAGCGCTTGCCGTTCTTGATGGTGAAGTCGTAGCGGCCGAAGCCGAGCTGGCTGGCGCCGTTGAAGTCGTCGTTGAGCGGATAGCCGGCCTGCTGGCCCGCCGCGCAGAACACGTCGAGCAGCGCGTTCCAGCCGCGTGCGCGGCATACGGTGAGCTCGCCCTTGGCGCTGTGGAACACGCCGTCGCGCTGGATGTGGCCTTCGGAGCGCTTGAAGGCGGGCAGCACGTCCTTGTACGACCAGCCGGGGTTGCCCATGGCGGCCCAGCCGTCGTAGTCCTGCTTGCCGCCGCGCACGTAGATCATTCCATTGATGGTCGACGTGCCGCCCAGCACCTTGCCGCGCGGCCAGTAGATCTTGCGGCCGTTGAGGTTGGGCTCGGGCTCGGTATGGAAGTGCCAGTTGTAGATGCCCGACTGGAACAGCTTGCCCATCAGCATCGGCAGGCGAAACAGCGGGTTGGAGTCCTTGCCGCCGGCCTCCAGCAGCAGCACGCGCGTGGCGGGGCGCGCACTGAGCCGCGCGGCGAGGGCGCAGCCCGCGGAGCCCGCGCCCACGATGATGTAGTCGTAGTCGTTCTTGTCGTTCATTGGGGTGGTCACCAGTGGATGGGGGCGCTGTCCATCTCGGCCAGATGGGTGTTGCAAAGCACAAAGGGGTTTGGCAGTCCCAGCACGGCGTCCGCGTAGGCGGGGTGCTCGCGCAGGATGCAGGCGACGTTGCCGTTGCGGCCCTCGCCGATGCCCGCCGCCGCGAAGGCTTCCGCGGCCGAAGCGCCGAAGCCCATGCAGACCAGCGGCTCGCCGCGCTGCAGCAGATGGGCCAGCACCGCCTGGATGAGCGGCTTCCAAAGCACCAGGTGCCCGTGCGACTGATGCGGATCGATGGCCACCTGGAAGCGGCTGAGCGTGAAGGAGGTGTTGAGCAGCAGCACGCCGTCTTCGATCCAGCGGTCGCTCAGCCAGTCGGGCGTCTCGAAGGGCAGCGCGCCCGATTCGATGTCCGCCAGCGTGCGTGGCCAGTTGGCGAAGCTGCCGCCGTAGCCGGCGTCGCCCGTGCGGGCCTCGGCCAGCATCTGCACCCAGGCGCGGATGCTCTTGGTGAACATCTTGTCGAGCTCGCGCCACCGGGCCACGTTGCCGACCTCGAAGGCGCGGCCGGTGGCGATGTCGATCGAGGGGTAAGGGTCTTGCCCCAGCACCAGGCAGCGCACCTTCGAGGGCAGCACGCTGTCGAAGGCCTTGAGCATGTGCGCGCCGGCCGGCATGCCGGGCAGGCGGCGGCCCTTGCGCGCGGGGAAGATGGGCTCCCAGGCTTCCAGCTCGAGTCGAGCGTCCACGCCTTCGAAGTCCAGCCGCACGCCGCCGAGCGCGCAGCGCCAGTCAGCGGGCAGGTCGTCCTGCCAGTCGAGCAGGGTTTCTTGCAAGGCGGTGCGCAGGGCTTGAGGCATGGCTTACATTCAAACTAAAAAAAGCTGACCAGTTCGTCAGGAAATTCTAAGTAATAAATTGACGATATGGTCAGATTTTTTTGATGATGCTTTTCCCGCCCCGGCGCGGGGCCACCTCTAGAATTTGCTCCGGTCAAAAAAAGCGACTCAAAGCCATGCGCGACACCAAGACAACACGACCTTCGGCACCCGAGACCACCGCGGACAGGGAGATCAGGGCGGCCAACAAGCGCAAGATCCTCAAGGCCGCCAGCGAGGTGTTCGCGGCCAAGGGCTTCGACGGCGCGCGCATCGCGGAGATCGCCACCGTGGCCGAGCTGCCCAAGGCCAACGTCTACTACTACTACGCCACCAAGGAAGAGCTCTACAGCGCCACCTTCGCGCCGCTGCTGGAGGAGTGGGACAGCGCGCTGCGCATCCTCAAGGTCGAGACCGAACCCGCCGTGGCGCTGCGCGCCTATGTGGAAGCCAAGCTCCGGCTGGGCCGCAAGAATCCGCTGGAGGCGCGCCTGTTCGCCAACGAGGTGGTGCGTGGCGGCACCTTCCTGTCGGCCGCCGACTGGGCGCACATCGCGCAGAGCACGGCCGCCAGCATCGAGGTGCTCGAAGCCTGGATGGCCGCCAAGAAGATCCGCAAGATCGACGCGCGCCACTTTCTCTTCATGCTCTGGGCCTCGACCCAGTTCTATGCCGACTACGAGCCCATCGTGAACGCAGTGCTGCAGGTGAAGAAGCTCACGGCGGTGCACTACGAGCAGGCGCTGGAATGCATCGTGAGCACGGTGCTGGCGGGCGTGCTGCTCGACTGAAAGGGCGTTGCGGGCGGGAGGGTGGGGCGCCGCGATTGTTTCCTTCACACGAACACCGCGGTTCTTTTCGATGCGGGTTTTTACCGGTTTGGCGGCGCAAAATTCTTTCCATGGACCAGCCCTTCAGCTGATCCAGGTGAAACGAAACCAACCAATTGAAGGACCTCCAAATGACCGCCTCGAAACTCCTCTCCGCCGTCTCTCTCGCTCTGCTGGCCGCTGCCGGCGCTGCCCATGCCGAAAGCTATGACGGCGTGCATCAACTGACCTCCGCCACCAGCCGCGCCGAAGTCGCCAGCCAGGCCGTCGTGGCCGCGCACAGCGCCAACCCCTATGCCGATGGCGCCAACTCGGGCCCGGTGCAGCTGACCGCCTCGACCACCAGCCGCGCAGCCGTTCGCGCCGAAGCAGTGGCCGCCGCGCACAGCGCCAACCCGTATGCCGACGGCGCTTCGTCGGGCGTGGCACCTGTTTTGGCCAGCGGCGTCGATCGCGCTACCGTGCGTGCCGCGGCCCGCGCTGCTGCTCGCGGCGACACGCTGCCGCTGTAATCGATCTGTAGTGCTTCGCCGCTCCGGCGAAGGCAGTCGAATAAAAAAGAAGCCGGCTCCGCAGATGCGAGGCCGGCTTTTTCCTTGGGCTGGGCGTGCTACCGGATCGGCTGCAATTGATCGTCCGCCATGCCCACCAGCAGGGCCGAACCGTTGGGCAGGATGCGGAACTCGCCATAACGCGCGCCTTCGAACTTCTGCGCGTCGCCTTCCTTGAAGAACCATGCGTCGGTGACGAAGACCCAGCTCCCGTCCTTGGCACTGAGCGGTACTTCGATGTCGTCGCCCTGCCGCGGCTCCAGGGCCGATGGCAGGTGCAGCGTATAGGCCGACGGCAGCGCCGGATCGGGGCGCACCAGCACGGTCGGCCGCCGGCCACCACGAGGATGGTCGTCCCGGTCCATTCGATCGGGCAATGCGAAGTTCAGCCGCATGTAGTCGCCCTGCATCAGCGAGCGCGGATCGACAGGAGCCAGCCGCACGAACACGGGGCGGCCGTCGCGAATGATGGTTTCCTTCTCGAAGATGGCGAAGTTCGCCACCGCCAGCGTGGCGACTCCTGCCAGCGCGATGCCGGCGAGCCGCCTGTTCTTCCACCAGGTGCCGGCGCTCGGCGCGGCGCTCTCGGCGCCGGCCGCACGCGACATGGCGCGCGTTGCCAGCCAGGCCAGTGCACCCAGCGCGGCACTGATCAGCACCAGCAGCAGCGCCTTGTCCGCCAGCGACCACGCGAGCAGGTAGTAGAAGCTGCCCACGATCCACAGCGCGGCCGCGCAGCCAAGGGCGGCGAGCCGCCAGCGCTGAGTCACCGCCAATGCCGCGGTGCAAAGGCAGGTCGCGCCGAGGTTGGGCATGAAGGCGCACAAGACCGCCAGCAGCAGTGCCACGCCCAGGCCCGCCAAGGGCATCTGCCGCAGTGCCGGCCAGCGATAGGCCAACAGCGCGGCTGCAGCCAAGGCACACAGCACCGACACCAGGTTCCGGGTGCTGCCGAGCAGGCTGAACCCGCTGCCGGCCTGGCCCATTTCGCTCCCGACGTTGCTGCCCGGAACCACGCCGCCCAGCATGAATGTGGCGCCCGACAGCAGCACCAGCATCAGCAGGAGCTGCGCGCACCAGCCTTCGGCCAGGCTCGCCAGCAGGCTGCCGGTGCGCGCGCCCGGCAACCGTGGCAGCAGGCAGAGCACCGTGAGCCATGCGGCCAGGCCTATGTGCGCCTGAAGCCACCACGTCCAGCGAAAGCGGCCCGACCAGAACAAATGATCGAAGGTGTCTTCACCGCTCGACCATCCCATGACGGCCACGGTGAGGAACACGCCCAGCATCATGCCCAGCAGGCTGCGCAGCCAGTGCAGCGGAGCGAGCCATGCCAGCACCACGCTGGCAACGCACATGCCCAGCGCGGCGATGGAAACCGGCAGGTCGCGAAACAGCGCCCATCCCAGGCAGCACAGGCCCAGCACCACGGCCGGCAGGCAGAGCTGTTCGATGAACAGCGCCAGTCCGCCCTGGCGCAGGATGACGATGCTCACGGCCAGCAGGCCGAGTCCCAATACGTACAGTGCCGGTCCTTCGTGCAGCAGCGCATCGCCGAATGCCAGGCCGACCGCGCCCAGCAGCGGCAGCACGGCGAGCCAGGCGCCCAGCGCAGTCAGCAGCAGCACCGCCCCGGGGCGGGAATCCTCGCGCGGCCATTGCGCGTCTTGCGGCAGCAAGCCCTGGGCGGTGGCGCGCTGGATGATTTCGGCGGGGGCGATCATGCGGTCGCTCCTTCCTGTTGCGAGGCGGCCAGGACGGTGTTCTGTCTACGCATGACCAGGGCCACGGACACAGCCAGCAATCCCGCGGCAACCAGCCCGATGAGCAGCAACCGGCTCATGGTGTCGATGCCGCCGCCGTCGAACAGGATGCGGGCCAGGCCGGCGACCAGCAGGGTGTCGACGCACAGCACCGCGGCGCTCAGCCCGACGATGTCGAACCAGCCGCGCTGCATCAGCATGCCGCCGGCACCACACATCAGCGCCAGGCCCAGAAAGTAGTGGGGCGAAACCTCGCTGCGCAAGAAAAGACCTGCAAGCGAGGTCAGCGTCACGTTCACGGTCAGCGCCAGCATCGCCAGCCGTTGCGACCAGTGCGTTTCGCCGACCCATTGCCGTGCCCACGGGCTCAGCGCAATGATGAGCAGCACGCCCATGCCCCAGCCGATCAGCTGGATCGGCAGGTCGTTGTTGTCGAAGCGCCAGCGATGCCCCGTGTGCGCATAGACCCAGAGATTGATTGCGCTGCAGGCCACCATCGCCCACGGAAACCACAGCACGTCGCTGCGCGCGCCGAGGCACAGCGGCAGGCTGAGAACGGCCCACAGCGCGAACAGCTGCCATGCATCGGCACCGGTCTGGTAGGTCTGGCCGTAATAGGCGAACAGCGCGCCCGTGCCCAGCAGGCACAGCAGGCCCATGGGGGTGCGAAGCGTCGCGCTGCGCCATGCGGCCAGTGCCGTCAGCAGCACCCAGCCTTGCAGCAATCCGAACTGCCCGGCGCGGCCCAGCGACCCCCAGTTGGCCGCCACCCACATCACGATGCCGAAGCCGCCGAGTCCCGCCGCCAGCAGTGCGATGACGCGCCAGAAGCGTTGCGGCAGTTGCGTCGGTTGTGCGTCGAGTTCAGCCAGCGCGAACAGCGCGTGCAGGCGCGCGGGCGGCAGCCGATGGATGCGGGCCAGTTCGTAGAGTGCGAGTCGGATGTTCATGGACGTGGAGGATGGTTGCCGCTGCCATTCTCCACGTGATGGGTCCGGTGCCCGGGGGCACCGGAAGAGGGGACTCAGGTGCCGTCAGGCCACCCGCTCCTCGATGGGGCCCACGCGGTCGGGATAGAAGGCCACG
The DNA here is from genome assembly GCF_977011995.1 of Variovorax durovernensis. Lineage (NCBI taxonomy): Bacteria > Pseudomonadati > Pseudomonadota > Betaproteobacteria > Burkholderiales > Comamonadaceae > Variovorax > Variovorax durovernensis. The sequence continues at coordinate 2,932,059 of NZ_CDRNCW010000001.1, forward strand.
TGGTCCTTGATCTGGGCGACCGGCTCGTAGGGCGACTCGTAGGTCCACACCGCATTCACCGAGCGCTCGCCGCCGGCGGGAATGCTGTAGTAGTTGCACTCGCCCTTGTACGGGCAGTAGGTTGCATGCGAGGTGCGTTCCAGCAAGGACATCTTCACGTCCTTGCGGGGGATGTAGTGCACGGTTCCGAAATGCGCTTCGCGCAGCGTCAGCGCTTCGCGCGTGTCGGCAATGACGCGGCCGTCCACCGACACCACCACGCGAAGCGGATTGCGTGCAATGGTGATCGGGTGCTCGGGGCCGGGGGTCTTGATGGTGCGTTCGGGCGTGGCGAACATGAGCGGGCTCCTTCGTTTGGTCGAGGTGACGCAAGAATCGGCGGATGCGCATCTTGCCGCGATGTGAGGGCGGTTTGAAGCCCCCCGAAAATCAGCACGTTCGCGAAGTGGTTAAACGCCGGAATGCCGTTCGGAGGTGCTGTGGAAGCCTTTCGAATTCATTTGTAGTGCTTCAGTTTGCAATGCTTGCCACGGTGTTTTCCTTCCCCGGCGCCGATGGTGTCAGGTCTCCCTGTAGAACGGTGATAAAACTTTGCGCTGCCCCACCCTCGCCCATCGAAAGACCCAAGTGAAGAACAACAGGCTCGCCATCTTCCTGCTTGCCAGCCTGCTGACCGCCGGCGCAAGTGCACAGGAATGGCCGTCCAGGCCCGTTCGCGTGATCGTTCCCGCGCCGGCCGGCAGCTCGCTCGATGTGATCGCGCGCACGCTGGCCGATCGCCTGCGCGTGCTCTGGAAGCAGCCCGTGGTGATCGAGACCAAGGCTGGTGCCGGCGGCCTGATCGGCATGGACGCGGTGGCCAAGGCGCCCCACGACGGCTACACGCTGGGCATCGGCTTCAACGGACCGATCGCATTCGGGCCCTACATGTACCGGCGCATGCCCTATGCGCCGGCCCGCGACCTCATGCCCATCGTGCTCACGACCTCGCAGCCCAACGTGCTGGCGGTGCAGGCGAACAACCCGTCGAACACGCTGCCGGAATTCGTCGATTGGGCGAAGAAGCAGGGCTCAAGGTTCAGCTATGCGTCCGTGGGCGCGGGCAGTTCGTCGCACCTCACGATGGAGCTGCTGCGCAGCGTGACGAAGATCGAGGCGGTGCACGTGCCGTACTCGGGCTCGCCGCCCGCAGGGCTGTCGCTCGCCGCGGGGGACACGCAGGCGCTGTTCACGGTCGCGCCCGCGCTGCTGCCGTTGATCCAGGGCCATCGGGTGAAGCTCATCGCAGTGACCAGCGCCACCCGCTCGGAACTCATGAAAGACCTGCCGACCGTGGCCGAGTCGGGCTACCCCGGCTTCGAATCGCTGGCCTGGAACGGCTTCTTCACTGCCACCGGCACACCGCCCGAGGTGGTGCAGCGCATCAACGCGGACGTCAACGCAGTGCTGCGCGAGCCGGCGGTGCGCGAACTGCTCGCCAACCAGGGGTTGGTGGCGGGCGGCGGTTCGCCGGAGGAATTCAAGGCCTTCATCGACAGCGAGGCCCGCAAGTGGGGTGCGATCATCGCCAAGGTCGGCATCCGTCTTGATCAGTGACGGACTTGTCGTTCACACTCCCGCAAAAACTCCAGGAAGAAAAAATGGCCGAGCTCCCGGACTCCCCTGAATTTCCCGAAGACATCTATACCGAGCCGGAGCCCGATCCGTACACGCTTGCCAACCTCGGCCCGCTCACGGGCCTCGCGGGCCTGTGGATCGGGACTTCCGGCCACGACGTGAGCCCGAAGCCCGAAGGCCCCGAAGCCGAAGCCTTCATCGAGCATGCGGAGTTCCAGCCCATCGACGCGCAGACCAACGGACCGCAGATCTTCTACGGGCTGCGCTATCACCTGCGAATCGTCAAGCCCGACGACGTCGAAACCTTCCACGACCAGGTCGGCTACTGGCTCTGGGAGCCCGCCACGGGCGCGCTGGTGCAGACACTGTCGATCCCGCGCGGGCTCACGGCCATGGCCACGGGGCAGGCGAAGGCCGGCGACCGCAGCTTCAGGCTGGAGGCGGTGCGCGGCGGAGAGACCAACGGCATCCTCGCCAACCCGTTCCTGGAGCATGCGTTCAAGACGCTGCGCTACAGCATCGCCGTCACCATCCACGACGACCGCAGCTGGTCGTACGAGCAGGAAACCGTGCTGAGCGTGCGCGGACAGGCCGAGCCCTTCAGCCATACCGACCGCAACTTGCTGCGCAAGATCGGCGAGCCCACGCCCAATCCGACGGCATTGGCCGCAATGGCGGAGGCGGCGGGCAAGAGCGCCATCGACGTCGCCAGTGGCAGCGCCGACTCCCCAGGCAAGGCCGGCCTCAGCGGAGCCAGCACCGGATAGAACAAACACGCATAGCTCGCCCGGCGCTATGCCGATAACCTCAGGTCATGGACCTGAAACAGCTGGAGTACTTCATTCGCGTGGCCGAGCTCGGCAGCTTCACCCGGGCATCGACGGTGATCGACATCGCCCAGCCCGCGCTGAGCCGCCAGGTGCGCCAGCTTGAAGTCGAACTGCGGCAGAACCTGCTGGTGCGCAACGGCCGCGGCGTGGTACCCACCGATGCCGGCAAGCGGCTGCTGGAGCATGGCCGCGGCATCCTGCACCAGGTGGAGCGCGCGAAGGAAGACATGGGCCGCATGCGCGGCGCGCTGGCGGGGCGGGTGGCGGTCGGGTTGCCGCCCAGCGTGGCCGGGGTGCTGACGGTTCCGCTGGTGCGGGCCGTGCGCGAGCGGCTGCCCGATGCGGCACTCTCGATCACCGAAAGCCTTTCGACCGCGATGCAGGAGTCGCTGCTCACCGGCCGGCTCGACATCGCGCTGCTCTACAACCCGCAGCCTTCGCCCGATGTAGACAGCGAGACGGTGCTGGAGGAAGACCTGTTCCTGGTCAGCGCCACCAAGGGCGCTGGGCGCGCGCGGCGCGGCGTGCCGCTCGCGTTGCATCAACTGGCCGACCAGCCGCTGGTGATTCCGACCCGGCCCAACGCGATCCGCATGCTGGTCGAGGCGGAGCTGGCCGCCATCGGGCGGCGGCCGAGCATCGCGCTGGAGATCGACGGCGTGCCGGCGATCCTCGCGCTGGTGGCCGATGGCGCGGGCCATGCAGTGCTGTCGCGCAATGCGGTGGCCATTGCCGAGCGCTCGCAGCGCTATGCGATACGGCCCATCGCCGAGCCCGGCCTGCGCAGCCGGCTGGCGCTGGCGGCCAGCTCGCAGCGGCCCGTCACGCGCACGCAGCGTGCCATGGGAGAGTTGCTGCGCGAACTCGTCCAGCAGCACCTGGGTGCCGGCGCAATGACCGGTGCCAGTCAGAAGCGGTGACGCATGCCGAACCCCACGCTGCCGCTGCCGCGGAAGTCCGTCAGCCGGTCGCGCATGTAGACCGCGTACAGGTCGGTCCGCTTCGACAGGAAGTGGTCGTAGCCGGCGGCCCAGGTGGTGCGATGCGTCTCGGCGCCGTTCGTCACCTTGCGCTCGGTGCGCGCCACCGAGGCCATGAAGCGGCCCGCGCCCACCGGCACCGCCGCACCCAGTTGAGCGGTGTCGGTGTCGACGCGGATGTCGGGCGTGCGGGTGCGCAGCAACTGGCCGTACAACTGCACCGCCTTGAAGTCGTAAGAGGCGCCGAACATCGCTGCGTCCTGCCGGCCGATGGCCGTGGTGAAGCCCGGCCCCGTCCTGGCCTGCTGCATCGACAGCACCGCCGCGAACGGGCCGGCTGCGTAGTTGAGGGTCAGGTTCAGGTTGCGAACGCTGTCGCGGTTCGTCACCTCGCCCATGCCGTAGAGCAGGTTGGCGCGCAGGCCCGCGAAGGTGGGTGAGCTGTACTGCACCACGTTGTCCCACACGCTGTCGCCGAGCACGGCGCGGTTGTACGTGGGCTGCCATGTGTGCAGCATGACGGGCGAGAACTGCAGCGACACGCCGAAGGGATTGAAGGCACCGCTTGCCGCGAACATCGGGTTGGTCTGCCGGCCGAGCGACACCTGCCCGAAGCCGCCGGACAGCCCCACCCATGCGTTGCGCGAGAAATAGGGGTCGGTGCTGTTGCGCCCGAAGGTGCCCGTGTCGGACTGGAAGAAGCTCTCCAGCGCGAACTGCGCCTGCAGCCCGTTGCCCAGGCTGTCCGCGCCGCGCACGCCCCAGTAGGCCGTGGTCATGCCGCCGCTGCCCAGCACCTTGGTGCGTCCCTTCTCGTCGCTGCGCTGCATGGAACCGACGAACGCATCGACCAGGCCGTAGATCTGGACGCTCTCGGCGGAGGCTCCCGCCTGGGACCAGGTGGGGTGTGCGGCGGTGCAGAGCGCCAGCGCGGGAAGCGCGCGCAGGGCAACGCGCCCGGAAAGTGCCGGAAGGCGGGGAAGTCGTCTCATGTTGTCTCCTCGTTGTGAATTCGTAGCCCGCGAGAAAACGCGGGCGCAGGCGAGCCCGTCCGCACGCCTCGGCGGTGCCGTGGCGTGAAAACAGGGCTGTGGGGGGCTGTCGGGGGAGCGGCGCGCGGACGCGCTCAGTCGTACCAGTACAGGCGGGTCGGGTTGTCGACCAGCAGCCTGCGAAGCTGTGCCGTGTCGTCGCAGAACAGCGGCAGCAGGTCGACCAGCTTGCCGTCGTCGGGCATCTCGCGCACGTTGGGGTGCGGCCAGTCGGTGCCCCACAGCACGCGGTCGGGCGCGGCCTCGATCAGGCGGCGGGCGAAGGGCACTGCATCCGCGTAGGGCTGGCCCTGCGTCGAAAGGCTCTGCGAGATGCGCTCGGCGCCGCTCACCTTGACCCAGGCTCGCTCGTCGCGCATCAGGTCGAGCATCATGTCGCAGGCCTGCTGGTCGAGGCCGTGCTCGACCATCGTGCGGCCCATGTGGTCGATGACGAAGGGCACCGGCAGCGTGTCGAGGAACGCGCGGTAAGTGACGAGGTCTTCCGCGTCCAGGTGAAGCACCAGGTGCCAGCCGAGCGGACGGATGCGCTCGGCCATGCGCAGCACCGTGGGCAGGTCGGGCGCGCCGCCCAGGTGCTGCACGAAGTTGAAGCGCACGGAGCGCACGCCGGCCTTGTGCAGTGCGCCAAGCTCCGCGTCGCTGACGCCCGCGCCCACCATGGCCACGCCACGGTAACTGTCGGGCGACTGGGCGATGGCGTCGAGCATGGCGCGGTTGTCGTGGCCGTGCACGCTGGCCTGCACGAGCACCACGCGGTCGATGCCCAGCAGTTCGTGCAGCGCGCGCAGCTTGGCGGCAGGCGCATCTGGCGGTGTGTAGCGGCGGTTGTCCGAATACGGAAACACGTCGCCGGGGCCGAACACATGGCAATGCGCGTCGCAGGCGCCGGCAGGCAGGGTAAACGCCGGTCGGCTCGGATCGGGGTGGGGTGGGGCGATGGTCTTCAAGATGGTGTCCTTGCCGTTTTTCTCATTGCTTGGGAATGCCGGCGCGCTGGATCACGGCCGACCAGCGCCGGATCTCGCTGTCGAGCAGGCGCGCCTGCTCCTGCGGCGTGCTGCCGCGCGGCTCCACGCCCAGGGCCTGCAGCCGCTTCCTTACCTCGGGTGAGTCCAGCGCCGCGCGTGCTTCGCGGTTCAGGCGGGCGATCACGTCGGGTGGCGTATTGGCGGGCGCGGCCAGCGCATTCCACGAGGCGACCTGGAAGCCCGGTGTACCGCTCTCGGCCACGGTCGGCACATCGGGCAGGTTGGGGGCGCGCCTGTCGCCCATCACCGCCAGCGCGCGCAGCGCCTTCGCCTCGATCTGCGACAGCACCGGCGAGAGGATTTCCACCGCCACGTCGATCTGCCCACCGCGCAGTGCCGTGGTCACGGCCGGCGTGCCGTTGAAAGGCACGACCTGCGCGTCGATGCCCAGCGAGGTCTTGAGCAGTTCGCCGGCCAGGTTCTGCGTGCTGCCGACGTTGATGGTGCCGATGTTCAGCCGGCCCGGATTGGCCTTGGCATAGGCCACCAGGTCGGCGAAGGTCTTGAACTTGCCGTTGCCCTGCGCGAGCACCGCCATGTCGAAGTAGCCGAGCGTGGAGACAGGCGCGAAGTCTTTCACCGTGTCGTAGGGCAGCGACTTGAACAGGCCCGCGCTCACCGCGTTGCCGTTGGACATGAGCAGCAAGGTGTGGCCGTCCGGCGCGGCCTTGGCAACGGTGTCGGAAGCCACCACGCCACCGGCGCCGGGCTTGTTGTCGATCACGATGCTCTGGCCCATCGATTCGGACATCTTCTGCGCCACGCTGCGCGCGACCAGGTCGGCCACGCCGCCGGCACCGAAGGGCACCACCAGGCGGATCGGCCGGGAAGACAGGGGTGCGGCCAGCGCATACGGTGCGCCGGCGGCGGCAGCCAGGGCCAGCATCAGGCCGACGAAGCTGCGACGGGAATCTCTCATAGGTCTCCTTTGGTATAGGCGCGGCCTCTTTCACCGCTGCGCCGCACTATTCCCGAGGAGCCGACCTGCAGCAATATCGTGATCGCACTGGGAGATATAGCTTTTCGGCATGGCAGGCACGCGGTGCCCGCGCTGGCTTCAGTCCAGCCGCAACGAGCCGAGCCGCGCGACGATCAGGTCGTACAGCGTCTGCGCCGCGACCGACAGGCTGCCTTCGCGCCGCTGCACCAGGTACAGCGTGCGCGTGAGCGCGGGCAGGGGCAGCGGGCGGGTCACCAGCGTTTCGCGCTGGAAGTGGAACAGCGTGAGCGCCGGCACCACGCTGATGCCCAGCCCTGCTTCGACCAGCCCCATGACGGTGGCCAGGTGCTCCACCTCGAACACCGCGTTCAGTCGCTGCGGATGCAGCGCGGCGTCAAGCGCCTGCCGCACGCTGCTGTTGCGCGCCATCTGGATGAACGGATGCGGCGCGATTTTCTTGACCGTGAGGCGTGGCTCGCGCGCCAGCGGATGGTCGGCCCGGCACACCAGGTGAAATCGGTCGCTGCACAGCTTGCGCGCGCGCAGGTCGCTGCCCGCCGCGGCCTCCGCGCCCGAGGCGGCGAGCGCGAAGTCGGCCTGGCCGGCGCGCACCAGCGCGATGCAGGCGTCTGACAGCGCGTCGTCCAGGTCGATGCGGATGCCGGGCCATGCCTGCATGAATTCCGCGAACACCGCTGGCAGCCAGCCGGCCGCGAGCGAGGGCAGGGCGGCCACGCGCACGCGGCCCTTGCGGCGCTCCACGTGGTCGGCCAGGTCGACCATCGCATTGCCCATGTCGTCGAGCAGCCGGCGCGCCGAGCCTTCGAACAGCAGGCCCTCGGGCGTGAGCTGCACGCTGCGCGTGTCGCGGTCGAAAAGCCGCGTGCCGACGGCGTCTTCGAGCGTGCGGATCAGCGCACTGAAGGCCGGTTGCGACAGATGGCTGGTCTGCGCCGCGCGCGTGAAGTTGCGGTGCTCGGCCAGCGCGAGAAAGGCACGCAGCTGCCGCGTGGAGAGGTCTGGCGTCTTTTTCATGTCTCTGGGTTCCGGTGGCCGGATACGTTATTTGAAAACCGGATCAATCGATCCGAATTTTCGATTTTACGGATGAGGGAGGGCTGCCTACAGTGCGACTCGATGAACTCCATTGCTGCAACGCCCACGCTGTTGATTGGATGCGCGGCCGGCTTCTCGGGCGACCGCACCGACGCTGCCGGCCCCGTGGTCGACACGCTGATCGCGCGTCTCGCGCAAGGCCCCGCTGGGCGGCGCGCGTTCCTCATCTTCGAGACGCTGGCCGAGCGCACGCTGGCGCTGGCGCAGTTGCGCCGCCGCGCCAACCCCGATGCCGGCTACGAACCGCTGCTCGACGACATGCTGCGGCCGGTGCTGGCGCGCTGCCTGGCGCATGGCATCCGCATCGTGAGCAACTTCGGCGCCGCCAACCCGCGCGCCGCCGCCCGGCACATCGCCCGCATGGCGCGCGAACTGGGCGCCAGTGCCCCGCGCATTGCGGTGGTGGAGGGCGACGACCTCTCGGGCGCCGAACATCGCGCAGTGCTGCGCGAAGCACTCGGCGCGCGAATGGAGGGGCTGCACGTGGTCAGCGCCAATGCCTACATTGGCGCCGAGCCGATCGCTGCCGCGCTCGACGCGGGCGTGCAGATCGTGGTGTGCGGCCGGGTGGCCGACCCGTCGCTCACGGTGGGGCCGGCCATGTCGCACTTCGGCTGGCGCGCCGACGACTGGGACCGGCTGGGCCGCGCCACCATGGCCGGCCATCTGCTCGAATGCGGCGCGCAGGTGTGCGGCGGCTACTTTGCCGACCCCGGCTACAAGGATGTGCCGGGGCTCGAGTCGGTCGGCTTTCCCATCGCGGAGATCGATGCCGACGGCGGCTGCGTCATCGGCAAGGCCGACGGCACCGGCGGCCTCGTGACCGAAGCCACGGTGAAGGAGCAACTGCTCTACGAAGTGCACGACCCCGCCGCCTACCTGACGCCCGATGTGGTGGCAGACATTGCCGACGCCGAGGTGCGTGCATTGCCGGGCGCGGACCGCGTCGAACTGCGCGGCGTTTGCGGGCATGAGCGGCCGCGCAATTACAAGGTCAATGTCTGCCATGAAGGCGGCTGGCTGGCCGAGGGCGAAATTTCCTACGCGGGCCCTCGCGCCGAAGCGCGCGCGCGGCTCGCGGCCGACGTGCTGAAGAAACGGCTCGACGGCCTTGAACTGCGCATCGACCTGATCGGCGCGCTGAGCATCCTCGGCGACGACGCGGGCCTTGCGCTGGCGGACACGCCCGACAGCGGCCTGCGCGACGTGCGCCTGCGCGTCGCGGCCACCCATGCCGACCGTACCCAGGCCGAACGGCTCGGCCGCGAGGTGATGGCGCTCTACACCTGCGGCCCGGCTGGCGGTGGCGGCGTGCGCACCGCGCTCACGCCGAGGCTCAACACGCTGTCGTGCCTGCTGTCGCGCGAGGCGGTTCCGGTGCGCTTCGAACTGCTGGCCGCGGAGGAACTCGCATGAGCAAGATTCTTGAAGACACCATCGACGTGCCTCTCTACCGCGCGGCCCACGGCCGTACCGGCGACAAGGGAGATCGTTCCAACATCAGCGTCATCGCCTGGCATGCCGGGCTGTATCCGCTGCTGGCCGAACAACTCACGCCCGAGCGCGTGGCCGCGCAGTTTCGCCACCGTGCGCCGTCGCAGGTGCAGCGCTTCCTGTTGCCGAAGCTGCACGCGATGAACTTCGTGCTCGACGCGGTGCTCGACGGCGGCGTCAACGATGCGCTGAATCTCGATGCGCACGGCAAGGCGCTTTCTTTCCTGCTGCTCGACATGCCCGTTCGCGTGCCGCGCTCGCTCGTGCCTTTGCTGGCCGGGCCATAGCGTCGGCTTTCACTTTTTCTACTGCCCATTCAAATCCGGAGACAAAACAATGAAACGATTTCCCCTGGCCGTGCTGACCACCGCGCTGGCGCTTGCGCCGCTGCTGGGCCATGCACAGGCCTTCCCCGAGAAAGCCATCACCTTCGTCGTGCCCTTCGCGGCCGGCACCGCCACCGACCAGATCGCGCGCGCACTCGGCAACCAGATCGCGACCGAGACCAGGCAGGCTGTCATCATCGACAACAAGGCCGGCGCCAGCGGCTTCATCGCCTCGCAGAACGTGGCCAAGGCACCTGCCGACGGCTACACGGTGCTGATCACCACCAACACCACGCATGCCGCCAACGAGCACCTGTTCAAGAAGCTGCCCTACGACCCGGTGAAAGACTTCGCACCCGTTGCCGCCCTGGGCAAGGGCGGGCAGATCATGGTGGTGAACCCGTCGTTTCCTGCGAAGAGCGTGGCCGAGTTCATCGCGCTCGCGAAGAAGGAGCCGGGAAAATACAGCTTCGGCAGCGGCAGTTCGTCGAGCCGCATGGCGGGCGAACTGCTGCAGCAGATGGCCGACATCAAGCTGCTGCACGTGCCCTACAAGAGCAACACGCTCGCCGTGACCGACCTGCTGGGCAGCCAGATCAACATGATGATCACCGACACCGCCACCGGCCTGCCGCAGGTCAAGGCCGGCAAGCTGCGCGCGCTGGGCATTTCCAGCTCTGCGCGCTCGCCGCTCGCGCCCGACCTGCCCACCATTTCCGAAGCCGGCGTGAAGGGCTACGAGATGGGCTACTGGTTCGCCGCCTATGCGCCGGCGAAGACGCCGCCCGCCGTGGTCAAGCGGCTCAACGAGCTGCTGGTGAAGGCCGCGAAGAGCGAGGCGGCGAAGACCGCGTTCTACGAACCCACCGGCACCGAGGTGTTCACCACCTCGCCCGATGAACTTGCGAAGTTCCAGGCGGCCGAGTCGCAGAAATGGGGCCGCATCGTGAAGGCCGCCGGCATCGAGGCCGAGTAGCCCGCGCGCCGTAGCGCTTCCTCAAGCGGTGTGCACTGAAAAGCCCGTCTTGCCCGGCGCGATGTCCTCGCGCAGGGTGAGCGCGGGAATCTCGTAGTCGCCGGCGTTCTGGCGGCGGAACGGGATCGGTTCGGTCGTGAAGAGCGTGTCGAGCCGCTGTCCCAGTTCCCCGGTGATGCGTGCGTAGGCGGCATCGTCGATCTTGTTCGTGCGATGCACCACGTAAGGCGGCAGCACGTCGAAGCCCGGGTAATAGAGGATGCCGTGCTGGATGGGAAACAGCAGGTCGTCCATCGGCCCGTTGATGCCGCGCGGCGCGTAGTGCGACGCCCAGCCACCGGTCGTCACCACCAGCATCGCGCGCTTGCCGGCCATCACGCCTTCGCCGAAGCGGTCGCCCCAGTGGGTGTCTGAATGTTCGCCGAGGCCGTAGGCAAAGCCATACGCGTAGATGCGTTCGACCCAGCCCTTGAGGATGGCGGGCATCGAGTACCACCACAGCGGGAACTGCAGGACTACGGCGTCCGCCCACAGCAGTTTTTCCTGTTCGGCGGCGATGTCGGCCGTTTGCGTGCCGGCCTCGAAGGCATGGAGCGAGTCAAGCACGGGGTCGAAGCGCGCGGCGGTGTCGCGCGCGGGAAAATCGTCGGCATCGAGCGCGGGTTTCCAGCGCATGGCGTACAGGTCGGATACCTGCACGGAATGGCCGGCGGCCGCGAGGCGCTCGAGCATGAAACGATGGAGCGCGCCATTGAGCGAGGCGGCTTCGGGGTGGGCAAGTACCAGCAGGATGTTCATGGTTCCACAGAGGTCGGAATGAAGATGCCCGCAGGTTAGGCTTCGTGGCGATATATTGGAAATGAATAGTTTGAATTCCAGGAATTGCCATGAACAATTTCAGCCGCCTCGACCTCAACCTGCTGGTCACGCTTGACACACTGCTGGCCGAACGCAACGTAACGCGCGCGGCCGATCGGCTGAACCTGTCGCAGCCCTCCGTGAGCGTGCAGCTTGCCAAGCTGCGCGAAGCCTTCGACGACCCGCTGCTGGTGCCCGCGCAGCGCGGCATGCGGCCCACCGCGCGCGCCGACGAGCTGCGCGAGCCTCTGCGCGAGGCGCTCGAATCGCTGGGCCGCGCGGTGGCGCCCACGCGGCCTTTCGACCCTGCCGAGGCGACCACCACCTGGCGCGTTGCCGCTGCCGACTATGCCGAGTCGGCCATCCTGCTGCCGGCGCTGGCCGGGCTGCGTGCCGCGGCGCCGCACACGCGGCTGGCCGTGGTGGAGGCGGTGCCCTCGCGCATGGCGCGGCAGCTGGAGCAGGCGGAGGTCGACCTGTTCTTTCACACCAGTGTGGGTGCGCAGCCCGGGCTGCACCGGCGCGTGCTGTTCCAGGAGCGCTATGTGCTGGCTGGGCGGGAAGGGCATCCGCGCCTGAAGCGGCGGCCGACGCTCGCACAGTTCTGCGCGCTGGAGCATGTGGTGGTGTCGCCCGGGGGCGGCGGTTTTGCCGGGCCGACGGACGAGGCGCTGGCCGAAAAGGGCCTGACGCGGCGCGTGGCGCTGTCGGTGCCGCACTTCCTTTTCATGATGTCGGTATTGGCCAGCACCGACATGGTCGCGATGCTGCCAGAGCGGCTGGCGCGCGGCGCGGCGGGGCTGCGTGTCGTGGAGGCACCGCTCGAGGTGCCTGGCTACGAGATGGCGATGCTCTGGCACGAACGCAGGCACCGCGACCCCGCGCACAAGTGGCTGCGCGAGCAGATCGCGGCGAGCCTCTGAAGGGACTCAAATGAGATCCAGGGCCTTCGCTGCTGTGTCGACGTCGCGGTGAAGAGGCAGCCAGAGCGTGAACCGGGTGCCGGCGCTGCTGGATTCCCAGCTCACCTTGGCGCCGATGGCCTGCGCACGCTGCTGCTGGTTGCGCAGCCCGCGGCCATGCCGGCGCAGGGCCTCTTCCACGGCGAAGCCCTCGCCGTTGTCCTCGATCACCACGCACACGCCGTCGTCTGTTGTCGCGGTGCTGAAGCAGATGGTGGAGGCCCGCGTGTGGCGCAGCACGTTGGCCACGCATTCCTGCACGATGCGCAGGATGTGCAATGCGCTGTTCGGGTCCAGCCAGGCCAGCACGGGCACGGGCTGCACCTCCCAGCGCAGCGCGACGCCGGCGCTCTCGATGCGCGGCGCCAGGCGAAAACGCAGGGTCGCCAGCAGCAGCAGCAGGTCGGCGTCCACGCTTTCCATGGAGTCGATCACCAGCTTCAGGTCTTCCATGCAGCTCTTGAGCACGCTCGAAATCTCGGCCTCGTTCATGGTGCCGCGCTCGACCGAGCGGATGGCGCTGATCAGCGATGAACCCAGGCCGTCGTGCATGTCCTGCATCAGGCGCCGCCGTTCGGCATTGAGCATCTGCTGGTTCTCGATCACGCGCAGGCGCTGGTAGCTTTGCTCCAGTTCGGCTTCGCGTGCCCGCAGCCGCAAGACCAGTTCCGTATTCAGCCGTCCCACCTCGGCAAACGCGCCGGTGTAGCGCTGGAACATGATGAAAGAGAACACGAAGAACAGGCCGATGACGGCGTAGGGCGAGGTGTACACGCTCTCCGGGCTGACCAGGTTGTTCTGCAGGAGCCCGTCGTAGGAGGTGAACACGACGGCGAAGACAGTCCAGCCCGCCACCAGCCGGCCCTCGGGCAGTTGCGCCCGCAAGGCCTTGCGCAGGTTCACGGCAAAGATCAGCACCGCCACGGGCAATACCGCCAGGTTGAGCAGCGGCGTGAACAGGTACAGGCTGACGATCGACGTCGACAGATTCGGCAGCGTCGCGACATTGCAGGCCAGCGTCAGGCCCAGCGCCAGCCGGGTCAGCCAGGCCGAGGGCTGCTGGTGCAGGCGCTGCAGGAACAGGTGGATGAGGACGATCAGCCAGAGCAGGCTGGCCACGGTCACCCATTCGAACCATTCGTCCGAAATCGGCAGGTAGCTGCCGCCCACGTAGTAGTGAAGCATCCGCAGGAACGCCACTGCCGAGATGGCGGAGAACAGCAGGTAGAGCGATTCGCGCCGCTTGCCCAGCCACACCGCGAATGCGAAGGCGCCCACCGCCAGGAATGCCGCGCTGCCCATGAACGGCAACTGCACCTGCAGCATCTGGCGCGACTGGTAGCGCCAGGCCAGGGCATTCTCGTCGCCCACCCACACCGTGGAGAACCCGCTTCCGCTGTTGCGCAGGCGGTCGACCCGGATCAGCACGGACTTCGGAGACAGCGTGTTCGCGGTCGCGTTCAGCGGCAGCAGCAGCGGATGGTTGTAGCCGTTGTGGATGGGGCTGCCGTGCGACTGGTAGAGCAGCACGCCGTCGCCGTAGACGGCAATGTGCCCCAGGGTTTTCCAGCGCGGGAGGTAGAGAACGCGTTGCTGCGTCGTCCGGGGCTGGCCCGACAGGTCGATGCGGTACCAGTCGGTGACGGCCCGCATGCCGCTCGAGGCCGTGGGCACGAGTTCACGCAAGGCCGTGTACGGGAGGCTGACCGGCTTCCAGCCGGCGCTCGGCAGCGTGGCGTCTTCGATGTGCTGGGGCGGGAGGGAATAGCCCGTACCGGTCACGGACAGCAGTTCCGCCCGGGTGATGTGGACGGCGGTGTACTCGCTCCGCGGCGATTCATCGGCGTGCGCAAAGGGCAGGATGGCCAACAGCAGCAGCGCCAGCCAGAGCTTTGCGATCGATTGGCCGATTCGCCAACAGCCTTTGCGGCCAAGCCTCATAGATCGCTTCTGCCTTGGAAATCTTGTTCAGCTTGCTATAGGTGCGCCGGATGAATGCCGGGACCGGCCCGCTTCCGCGCGGCCGCCATTATGTCGTTGACCAACCCGGCTTCCCGCTTGCCGGAGAATACTTTTTCGTGACAGGCAGGGGCGCCGGGGCTGGCTTTGCCCCCCGGGGTCGAGGGGCGTCTCAGGCGGCCGGGCGGACCCAGGCCACCAGCAAGGCGAGCCAGCGGGCCTTCCAGGCGGCGGTGAACGCGATGGTCAGCGCGGCGCCGGCCAGCGTCATGAACCACACGAGCGAAGCCATCGAGGCGTGGTCGACCGCCAGGCACAGCAGCAGCGATGCCAGCAGCCCCGATACGCCAAGCACTCGAAGCAGCACGACCGTGCCACGCGACGCGGGCACAGGGCCGAACGCCTGTTCCCAATGAACGTCCATGGCCAGCGCCAGCCAGCCCAGGCCGGCGATGTTGGCCGCCACGGCCAGCAGCAGGAGGAGGGCGTCAGGCACGGGCGCTCTCCTCCACGCCGGCGGCAGCCGCGCGAGGTGTCGCCACGGCGGCGGCCATGCCGGCGCGACGGCCGAGCTTGCGTGCGGCCATTAGCGCGACCGCCGCGCTCGCGAGCATGAACAGGTCGACGCCGGCCACGGGCCAGTAGCCCTGGCCGATGGTGCGCAGCAGGTGGTCCCCGGTGGTCGCCCAGTTCAGCAGCACCGCAGCCACGGCCATGACGGCTACGGCCCAGCACTGCTCCGCCCAGGCCGGCGCCATGCGCGCTTCGGCAACGGGCGCGGTGCGCCAGATGGCGTGCGCGAACGCGAGCAGCCATGCGCCGCAGAAGATGTACTTTTCCCAGTCGCCGCGCGCCGGCAGGTCGTCCGGCAGCAGGCGGTTGCCGATCAGCATGGCGAGCGTGGCGACGAGCATGCCGGTCACGGTGCTCACCGCGAAGGCGTCGACCCAGCGCGCGCCGCCGCGCTCCTGCTTCGCATGCTGGCGCTTGCGCTTTTCCACGAAGAAGACGAAGCCGGTGGCAATGCACGCGCAGCCCGAGAGGCCGCCCAGCACATACAGCCACCTCAGCAGCCAGTGGCGGAAGTGCTGCAGGTGCAGGCCTGTAAGGAAGGTGTTGACGCTGGCCACGGGCGTGAGCGGCGGGTCTTCGCGCAGCACTTCGCCGGTCGAGGCCTTGAAGTGGATGCCTTCGCCCGTCAGCGCGATGCGGTCGGTGCCGGCGCGGTACACGCTGACGTAGCTGTTGGCGTCGCCTACGTGCTGCACGCTGAGGAAGCCGACGTCGCCGGCCATGTCCTTGGCGGCCCAGCGGCGCTTGGCCTCGGCCACCATGGCGTCCACCGAAGCCAGCGTGCCGGGCACGCCCGCGCGGTCGTGCGGCAGGCCGGTTTCCATTGCCTCGTGCTTTTCATGCAGGTCGTGCAGCGGCTTGAGCTGGGTGTCGGTGATCGGAAAGTAGATGCTGCCGAAGATCACCAGCCCCGAGAAAGCGAAGATGAAATGGAAGGGCAGTGCCACCACGCCGGTCAGGTTGTGCAGGTCGAGCGTGCTGCGCTGCATGTGCTTGCGCGGGCGGAAGGTGAAGAGCTCGCGGAAGATCTTGCGGTGCATGACGACGCCGCTGACCAGCGCCACCAGCATGACGAGCGCCGAGAACCCGACGATGAAGTAGCCCAGGTTCTTCCACTCCAGGTGCAGGCTGTAGTGCAGCGGGTAGAAGAACTGGCTGCCGATCTTCAGGTGGTCGTCGGGAAGCAGCCTGCCGTTGCGCGGGTCGATGGTGCGGTCGCCGAAAACGCTGTCTTCGGGGTCCTTGGCATTGGGCAGCTCATAGCTGGAGAACAGGCTGAGCACCGGGTCGCGGTGCGTGGTGTACGCGCCCCAGCTCTTGACCACCGGAAAGCTGTCGGCCATGGGGCCGCTCACGCGGCTGCGGGCCTGCTCGATGCTCTGGGCGCTGGGCTTCATCTCCTGGAAGACGGGCAGCAGCATCTTGTCGAACGACGGCATGGGCTGCGGCTCGAAGCGGGTCGAGGGAATCGCCCAGCGGTCGATCTCGCGGTCGAACACCGAAAGAGAGCCGAAGAAGAAGACGACCATCAGCACGAAGCCCAGCACAAGGCCGAACCACGTATGAAGCCAGGCCATCGAGAGGCGGAAATTCTGAAACACGGACTTGGGTCTCCTTGCGCGTGCGCGCCAACAATCAGAGCAGCGCGCGCTGCACCAGCCAGGCGGCACCAGCCATGAGCGCGCCGCCGCCGGCCAGCACCAGCCACACGCGCGCCAGGCTGTGTGCCGAGAACGCCCAGAGGAACGCGACCAGGAAGACGATGAAGCCGACGATGTAGCCCAGCGCTTCGGCGTCGTGGAATTCCATGCGGGCCGCGAACAGCAGGCCGATGGCCAGGGCGATGAAACCCCAGGTGAAGGCGTAGCCGCCGAGCATGCCGGCGGCAATGCGCCAGGCGATGCGGGAAGGAGAAACGTTTGAAACGGTCATGCTGTCGAGGCGGCGTGGCGCGGTGGTGAGCCGCGCGGATACGTCTTGAGCCAGGTCGGCCGCCTCGAACGAATAGCCGATTCGACGCCCTGAATCAAATAAGAACTATTCTCATAGTGTCTTGATTTCGCCGCCGCAAGCCCTATGCGCTAGCGTCTCGGAGGGCTTTTCGCCGAAGCGGGCGCGGTACTGCGCCGCGAAATGACCGAGGTGAAGAAAGCCGTATTTCTCCGCCGTCTCGCGCACGCCGCCACCGTCGTTGCGCTGCGCCGCCGCCAGCAGGTCGGCCCGCACCCTGTCGAGCCTGAGTTCCCTCAGGAACTCCATCGGCCCCTGGCCCGCATGCTGGCGAAACGCCAGTTGCAACGCCCGCGCACTGCAGCCGACCTCGCGGCACACGTCGGCCAGCGACACCGGCTGCTCGGCGTGCGCAGCCATGAACTCCTGCGCCTTGCGGACCACGCGCGGCATCAGGCCGCGCTGCGCGTCGCCGGCCAGGGCACCCGAGTGGTTGTGCCGCGCCGACATCAGCAGGCTCGCCATCAGGTAGGCCTCTGCATGCTCGGCCAGGCGATTGCCGCCGGCCTGCAGAGAGTTGCCGGCGTCGAGCGTGAGCCGCAGGTAGTCGATAAAATGCACCAGCGGCGCCAGCGCGGGGTTGTCGAGCGGCACGCCGAGCTCGAACACCAGCGCCTGCCGCACCGGCGCTTGCAGCAGCGCCTCGAGCCGCGACTGCAGCGCCGGACGGGCCAGCCGCACGATCAGGTGCGGACTGTCGTTGGCCCAGCGCATCGAGAGCTGTTCGGTCGGCGACGGCAGCGAGGCGAGGCTGGGCGTGGCTTCGACCTGCTGCGCGCCGCAGCGGATGTCCGCGCCGCCGCGCAGCGGAATCTGCAGCAGGAAGAAGTCTTGCAGATAGCCCGGGTCGATCTGCACGCCCGGGCCGTACTGCACATAGTTGAGGCTCACGTCCCGGTGCAGGCGCGCGCTGTGGTGGCAGGCGTCCAGTTCGGTGCGCGGCCGCAGCATGGTCAGGCCGTGCGGGCAGAACACGCGGGCCACGCTTTCGCGCGCCTCGTCCATGTCGTGGCTTTCGAACAGTCGGTAGCGCTGCAGCGGCAGCCGTGGGGTCGTGGCGGCGGTTTCCATGGGGCTGGGGCACCGTAGCAAAAACCATCCCCGCCCACAATTCGGATCGCCCCTCGTCAAAAACATGCGCGGCAGGGACAGCGCCTGCGCTTGCGGGATGCGTTCGCGCGCTCCGACCTCCTAACGTACGACCCCACGGGCCAGCCCGGCCCGGTCGATCCACCAAGAGGAGAGCCAGCGTCATGTTCAAGGGACTCGAAGGCAAGAGCGCCATCGTCACCGGCGGTGCCACATTGATAGGAGCCGGCGTGGTGCGCGCGCTGCACGCAGCCGGGGTGAAGGTGACCATCGCCGACATCGACGCCGCCAACGGACAGGCGCTGGCGGATTCGCTGGGCGCCGGCGCGCTCTTCGCGCACACCGACATCACCGACGACGCCCAGGTGGCGGCATGCGTGGCCCAGGCCGCGCAGCGGCACGGCGGCGTGCATTTTCTGGTGAACCTCGCGTGCTCCTATGTGGACGACGGCTTCAAGTCGCCGCGCGCCGACTGGCTCACCTCGTTCAACGTGAACGTGGCCAGCGCGGTGGCGATGCTGCAGGCGGTGCATCCGCACATGGTCGAGGCCGGCGGCGGGGCGGTGGTCAATTTCACGAGCATCTCGTCGCGCGTGGCGCAGACCGGGCGCTGGCTGTACCCGGTCAGCAAGGCCGCGATGGCGCAGCTCACCCGCAACATGGCGATGGACCTGGCGGGCGACCGCATCCGGGTGAACAGCGTGTCGCCGGGCTGGACGTGGTCGGCCGTGATGGACCGCCTGAGCAACGGCGATCGTGCCAAGACCGACCGCGTGGCCGCGCCTTTCCACCTGCTCGGCCGCGTGGGCGACCCCGACGAGGTGGCGCAGGTGGTGCTGTTCCTGTGCTCGGACCACGCGAGCTTCGTGACCGGCGCCGACTACGCAGTGGACGGCGGCTACGCGGCCATGGGCCCCGAGCAGGCCGTGCCGGCCATTCCCAAGTTGATGGACTGATCCAAGCAACCGAACAAGCAAGCAAGGAGCAAGGCAATGAAGCGAATCGCAATCGTCGGCGCGGGCCAGTCGGGCCTGCAACTGGGGCTCGGCCTGCTGGGCGCGGGCTACGAAGTCACGATGTTCAGCAACCGCACGGCAGACGACATACGCAACGGCAAGGTGATGTCGAGCCAGTGCATGTTCCACACCTCGCTGCAGATCGAGCGAGACCTCGGGCTCGACCACTGGGCCAAGGAGTGCCCCACGGTCGACGGCATCGGCCTGGCCGTGCCGCACCCCGAGCAGAAGGGCGCCAAGGCCATCGACTGGACGGCCCGGCTGAACTCGAGCGCGCAGTCGGTCGACCAGCGCGTGAAGATCCCGGCATGGATGGCCGAGTTCCAGAAGAAGGGCGGCGAGCTGGTCTTCAAGGACGCAGGCATCGACGAACTCGAAACCTGCACGCAAACGCATGACCTCACGCTGGTAGCGAGCGGCAAGGGCGAGATCTCGAAGCTCTTCGAGCGCGACGCCCACAAGTCCACCTTCGACAAGCCGCAGCGCGCACTGGCGCTGACCTACGTGAAAGGCATGAAGCCGCGCGAACCGTTCTCTGCCGTTTGCTTCAACCTGATTCCCGGCGTGGGCGAGTACTTCGTGTTCCCTGCGCTCACGACCAGCGGGCCGTGCGAGATCATGGTGTTCGAAGGCATTCCAGGCGGGCCGATGGACTGCTGGGCCGACGTGAAGACGCCGCAGGAACACCTGGCGCGCAGCAAGTGGATCCTCGACACCTTCACGCCCTGGGAAGCCGAGCGCTGCAAGGACATCGAGCTGACCGACGACAACGGCATCCTCGCCGGCCGCTTCGCGCCCGCGGTGCGCAAGCCCATCGCCACGCTGCCGTCAGGGCGCAAGGTGCTGGGCCTGGCCGACGTGGTGGTGCTCAACGACCCGATCACCGGCCAGGGCTCGAACAACGCGGCCAAGTGCGCCGACGTGTACCTCAAGAGCATCCTCGCGCGCGGCGACGGCGCGGCCGATGCCTCGTGGATGCAGCAGACCTTCGACCGCTACTGGTTCGGCTATTCGCAGTGGGTCACGCAGTGGACCAACATGCTGCTCACGCCGCCGCCGCCCCATGTGCTGAAGCTGCTCGGCAGCGCCGGCGCGATGCCGACGCTGGCCAGCGCCTTCGCCAACGGCTTCGACGACCCGCGCACCTTCTTCCCGTGGTTCGCCGACCCGGTGGAGGCCGACCGCTACATCGAAACCTGCGCCGCCACGGCCTGACGACGCAATGAAAAGAAGCGTGGCCATCGTCGGCGCCGGCCAGTCCGGCATGCAGCTTGCGCTGGGCCTGCAGGCGGCCGGGCACGAGGTGACGGTTTTCTCGAACCGCAGCGCGCGGGAGATCCTCGAGGGGCCGGTCATGTCCAGCCAGTGCATGTTCGAGACCGCGCTGCAGACCGAACGCGAACTCGGGCTCGACTTCTGGGCCGGCGACTGCCCGCGCGTGGAAGGCATCGGCATGACGGTGCGCAACCCGCAGGGCGGCAAGGCCATCGAGTGGAGCGCTCGGCTCGACGGCGCGGCCCAGTCGGTCGACCAGCGCGTCAAGATCCACGGCTGGATGAATGCCTTCGAGCAACGCGGCGGCCGGCTCGTGCTGAAGGCCGTGGGGCTCGAGGCACTGGAGGCGTGCGCGCGCGCGCATGAGCTGGTAGTCGTGGCCAGCGGCAAGGGCGAGATTGCGAAGCTGTTCGAGCGCGATGCCGAACGCAGCGCGTTCGATGCGCCGCAGCGCGTGCTGGCGCTGACCTATGTGAAGGGCATGAAGCCGGCGCAGCCTTATTCGCGCGTGTGCTTCAACCTGATTCCCGGCGTGGGCGAGTACTTCGTGTTCCCCGCGCTCACGACCAGCGGCCCGTGCGAGATCATGGTGTTCGAAGGCATACCGGGCGGGCCGATGGACTGCTGGGCCGACGTGAGGACGCCGCAGGAGCACCTGGCGCGCAGCAAGCAGATCCTCGAAACCTTCCTGCCCTGGGAGGCCGAACGTTGCCAGAGCATCGAGCTGGCCGACGACAACGGCATCCTCATCGGCAGTTTCGCGCCCACGGTGCGCAAGCCCGTGGCCACGCTGCCGTCAGGGCGCAAGGTGCTGGGCCTGGCCGACGTGGTTGTCCTCAACGACCCGATCACCGGGCAGGGCTCGAACAACGCGGCCAAGAGCGCTCACATCTACCTCCAGCGCATCCTCGAAAACACCGACGCCTCCTTCGACGCGGCGTGGATGCAGCAGACCTTCGACCGCTACTGGGAGGGTTATGCCCGCTGGGCTACCGACTGGACCCGCAGCCTTCTCGCGCCGCCCACGCCGCACCTGCACAAGCTGCTGCAGAGCGCGACGCACATGCCTGCGGTCGCGAGCACGGTGGTCAACGGCTTCGACGATCCGCGCGCCTTCGCTCCCTGGTGGTTCGACGCTGTGGAGGCCGATCGCTTCCTGGAGGCCAGGGCGCGCGAGGCCGCGGTCGACCGCTTCGACCGCCGCGACTTCCGCAAGGCGCTGGGGCAGTTCTCTACCGGCGTGACCGTCATCACCACGCGCGCCATCGACGGGCGCCGCGTGGGCATGACGGCCAACTCGTTCTCTTCGGTGTCGCTCGATCCGCCGCTGGTGCTGTGGAGCCTGGCGCGCAACGCGCCGAGCGTGGCGGACTTCACGGGCGCCAGCCATTTCGCCATCAACGTGCTGGCGGCGCACCAGCATCACCTGTCGCGCCAGTTCTCGACGCCGCAGGCCGACAAGTTCGGCGGCGTGGACTGCTGCGAGGGCACGGCGGGCGTGCCCTTGCTCAACGATGTCATTGCGCGCTTCGTCTGCCGCAATGTCAGGCAGTATGACGGGGGCGATCACCTCATCTTCATCGGCGAGGTCGAGCGTTACGACCGCTTCGACGGCGAGCCGCTGGTCTTTCACTCGGGCTACTACCAGGTGACGACGCGGCACCCGGAATGTTTGCAATAGAACGGAGAACCCACATGCAAGAGAAAACCAAGGCTTCGGGCCAGTACATCCAGATGCAGGCCGCCGACGGCAGCGGCGCCTTCCGCGGCTACCTGGCGCTGCCCGAGTCGGGCACCGGCCCCGGCCTCGTGATCGCCCAGGAAATCTTCGGCATCAACCACACGATGCGCGAGGTGGCCGACTACTACGCCGAGGAAGGCTACGTGGTGCTGGTGCCCGACCTGTTCTGGCGCCAGGAGCCCGACGTGGAACTGGGCTACAGCGAAGCCGACTGGCAGCGTGCCTTTGCCCTGTACGGCGGCTTCGACGAAGCCAAGGGCATGCAGGACATGCAGACCGCCATCGACGCGCTGCGTGCCCGCACCGAGGTAATGGAAAAGAAGGTCGGCGTGCTGGGCTTCTGCCTTGGCGGCAAGCTCGCCTACCTCAGCGCCTGCCGCACCGACGCCGACGCGGTGGTCGGCTACTACGGCGTGGGCATCGACGCCGCGCTGGGCGAGGCCGACAACATCAAGTGCCCGCTGACCCTGCACATCGCCGAGCTCGACAAGTTCTGCCCGCCCGAGGCGCGCGACCGCATCGTGGCTGCGCTCAAGGGCCGGCCCGGCGTGCAGCTGCATGTCTACCCCGGCATGGACCACGCCTTTGCACGCGCCGGCGGCGAGCATTTCCACAAGCCCTCGGCGCTCATGGCGCACGAGCGCAGCATCGCCACGCTGAAAGACGCCATCGGCCCGCACTACGACCTCTCGGTGCTGTGGGACAAGCACTGCGAATACGAGTTCGGCACGCGCAACGTCGACGACACCATGAGCACCATGGTGGCCGAGCCCTACGTCAACCACATCCCGACCATGACCGGCGGCGTGGGCTACAAGGACCTGCACGCGTTCTATACGAACCACTTCGTCAACAGCAATCCGCCGGACACCGCGCTCACCTCCATCTCGCGCACCATCGGCGCCACCCAGGTGGTCGACGAACTGCTGTTCAGCTTCACCCACACCACCGAGATCCCGTGGATGCTGCCGGGCGTGGCGCCAACCGGCAAGCGGGTGGAAGTGCCGCTGCTGGCCGTCATCAAGTTCCGCGGCAACAAGCTCTATCACGAGCACATCTACTGGGACCAGGCCAGCGTGCTGGTGCAGGTCGGCCTGCTCGACCCCAAGCTGCTGCCGGTGGCGGGCATCGAGACGGCGCGCAAGCTGCTGGACGAGACCTTGCCATCGAACACGTTGATGCGCTGAGGCAATGAGGCCGGGCCGGCGCGGTCCGGCCACGGCATAGGCCATCCGTCGAATGCACAGCGGCGGCTTCCCTGCCTAGCATGCAGTGCATCGCCGTTCTTGCCGACGCCTTCGATGACTCAGACTGCTTTCATGGCCCGATTCATGCGCGTCGCCTGCGCGGCATTGCTGTCGTTGCCGGTTGTCGGCGCGTTCGCCGCAGAGCCTGCCAAGGACCATCCGCTGGTCGGCCGCTACGAGGGCGCGGTGCTCGACGGCTACAAGGCCGCCGCGTACGACGAGGTCGGCCTCATCAAGGAGCCGTTCCAGAACTGGGGCGGGGGCAAGCCCGACCTGCTGCAGGTCGAGGGCAAGGTCACGCTCTACCTTTACCGCTTGCCCAAGGAGCGCTCGCTGCTCGAGGTGCAGCGCAACTACGAGTCCAGCCTCAAGGCCAAGGGCTTCGAGGTCCTGTTCACCTGCGGCACGGCCAATGCGTCGTGCTACCGGCCGCGCCCCAACAGCGTGGACACGAACACGCCCTACGACTTTGCGCTGGCCTTCGACAACCCCGAATGGCCGCGCCTGGGCAGCCGGGGCGACTATGCGCGCAACTACTTCGCGGTGAGCGGCCGCTACCTGCTCGCGAAGAAGACCGGACCCACGGGCACCGTGTACGCCAGCATCGCGCTGGCCGAGCACAACGCCGACGTGGGCAACCACGCCTTCGTGCGTGTGGTCGAGACCAAGGCGATGGAGGACAACAAGATCGTCTTCGTCGATGCCACGGCCATGCAGAAGAGCCTGGCGGAGACGGGGCGCATCAACCTCTACGGCATCCTGTTCGACTTGGACAAGGACATCATCAGGCCCGAGTCGCAGCCCACGCTCGACGAAATGACCAAGCTCATGCGCGCCAACCCGCCGCTGAAGCTCTCGGTGGTGGGCCACACCGATGCGCAGGGAGACGCGAAGCACAACGACGACCTCTCGAAGCGCCGTGCGCTGGCGGTGATCGCGGTTCTGGTGAAAGCCGGTGTGGACCCGCGCCGTTTCACGACCCGTGGTGCGGGCTCGGCCGAGCCGGTGGCGCCGAACGACAGCGAGGCGGGGCGCGCGAAGAACAGGCGGGTCGAACTGATCCGGCTCTGAGCGGCCGGCTTCCTCAGCTCTTGAGCACGGTGAACAGCGTCGCCCAGTTGCCGGGCGCGGTCTCGACCAGCGCGTTCAGGTGCGCCTGCAGCCGCGCGGCCACTTCCTGCAGCGTGGTGCTGCCGGCAACGGGCTCGTCGCCCGCGACCTGGCCGATCCACACGTCGGCGTCCTCGGTGCCGGCTTCTTCCGGCACTTCCCAGCCGCCCGCCGCGCCCAGCAGGTAGCGCAAGTGGTAGGAGAGCCCGAAGCCGGGCTCGGGCGTGCCTTCGCGGCGTACGCGGCCCAGGCTTGCGATGGTGGCAGCGAGCGCGCGGCTGTCGAATGTGCGGCCGGGCTCGTCGCTGCACAGCTCCGAGCCTTCGACGGCATGGCCCACGAGCTGGCTCCAGTAGGCCTCGTCGTGCGTGCCGTCGCGCTGCGTCATGTGGCGGCTGGCAAAGCGGGCCATGAGCGCGGGGTCGGCAATGAGCGGCGACAGCACGAGGTCGCTGCGGAAGTCGAAGCCGAAGAAATACATGGTGCCGTCCAGCCTGATCGCCTCGATGCCGCCCAGGTGCCCGTTGCGGCCCGCCAGGGGAGGCGGCACGGAGGGGCCCGCTTCCTTGGCGGGCGCGGGCGGAGGTTTCTTCTTGAAGAAATCGAACATCCGAAGATCCTTTGGGGGAGTTCCAGTGCCCCGCGATGTTCGCACCTTCTTCAGATGACCGGCACGCTGGTCTCCTTCAGCACGCGCAGCACGAAGTGCGACTTGCTGTGCCGGATACCGGGGATCTTGTAGAGCTTCTCGCGCAGCAGGCGTTCGTAGTCGCGGGTGTCGCGCACGGCGATGCGGATGTAGTAGTCGTAGTCGCCGGAGACCAGGTAGGCCTCCTGGATCTCGGGAATGGTCGCGAGCACGCGGCCGAAGTCGTAGAGGGTTTCATCGGTGTGGCTCTCCAGCGTGACCTGCACGATCACCGAGTCGTGGTAGCCCAGCTTGGCCGGATCGACGTCGACCGTGTAGCGCTTGATGACGCCCGTGGCCTCGAGCTTCTTGATGCGCGTCCAGCAGCTGGTGGGCGACAGGCCGACCTCGTTGCCGATCTCCTGCAGGGTCTTGCGGGAATCCAGCAGCAGCACGCGGAGGATCGCCAGATCGGTCTTGTCGAAAGATCCTTCGTTGTCGCCGATGATTTGCCGATTGATCTTCATGAATCGAGTCCAAAGAGCCAAAAGAAAGAAGCATATTTTGCGCTCAAACCGGAAGAATTGACGGCATGCGACTGCTCGACCTACCCCTCACGCCCTCCCTGTCCCTCCACCCCGAGGCGCCCCCCGTGGTGCGCAACGGTGCCGAAGCCCTGCTCGACACGCTGGTCGAGTGCGGCGTCGACACCATCTTCGGCTACCCCGGCGGCGCGGCGCTGCCGCTGTACGACGCGCTGCATGGCGAGCCGCGGCTGCGCCATGTGCTGGTGCGCCACGAGCAGGCGGCGGTGCACGCGGCCGAAGGCTATGCGCGCAGCACCGGCCGGGTGGGCGTGGTGCTGGTCACCTCCGGCCCCGGCGTGGGCAACACCATCACCGGGCTGCTGGACGCCATGAGCGACTCGGTGCCGGTGTTGTGCATCAGCGGGCAGGTGGCGACCGCGGTGATCGGCACGCAGGCTTTCCAGGAAAGCGACGCGCTGGGCATGTCGCGCTCGGTGACCAAGTGGAACCGCCAGGTGCGCTCGGCGGACGACGTGCCTTCGCTGGTGCGGCGCGCACTCGAGATCGCCACCACCGGCCGCCCCGGCCCAGTGCTGCTCGACGTGCCGAAGGACATCCAGCTCAACCGCCTGAGCCATTCCCCCGAACCGGCGCCGCTGCGCGCGCTGCGCACCAGCCGCGCCGCGATGCCGCCCAAGGCCATGATGCAGCGCGCGGCTGATTTGCTGTCGACGGCGCGCCGGCCGGTCATCTACGGCGGCGGCGGGCTCATCAACTCCGGCCCCGAGGCCTGCGAAGCCTTCACGCGACTGGTGCACCTGCTGCACGCGCCGTGCACGCTCACGCTGATGGGGCTGGGCGCCTTCCCCGCGTCGGACCCCAAGTTCATCGGCATGCTGGGCATGCACGGCATGCTCGAGGCCAACCTTGCGATGCACGAGGCCGACCTGGTGGTGTGCATCGGCGCGCGCTTCGACGACCGGGTCACCGGCAAGCTCGACGAGTTCTGCCCGCATGCACGCAAGATCCATATCGACATCGACCCCGGCAGCATCAACAAGGTGGTGCACGTCGACGTGCCGATGGTGGGCGACTGCGCGGCGATCCTCGAAGGCCTGCTGGCGCTGCTGCCAGAGAGCTTTGCCCCCGAGCGGCTGGCGCCTTGGTGGGCACGCATCGAACGCTGGCGCGCCGAAGACTGCCTGGCCTTCGAGACGCGCGAGGACGCGATCCTGCCGCAGCAGCTGATGTCTTCGCTGAACCGCGCCATTGCCGGGCGCGACGCGATCGTCTCGACCGATGTCGGCCAGCACCAGATGTGGGCCGCGCAATACCTGCGCTTCGACAGCCCGCGCCGCTGGCTTACTTCAGGCGGCGCCGGGACCATGGGCTACGGCCTGCCGGCCGCCATCGGGGCGCAGATCGGCCACCCCGAGGCGCTGACGGTGTGCGTGAGCGGCGATGCGTCGGTGCTCATGAACATCCAGGAGCTGTCTACTGCCGTGCAGCACCGCGTGCCGGTGAAGCTGGTGCTGTGCAACAACGGCTACATGGGCATGGTGCGCCAGTGGCAGGAACTGAACCACGGCAACCGCCTGAGCCACAGCTGGAACGAGGCGCTGCCCGATTTCGTGGCGCTTGCCAAGGCCTTCGGCTGGGGCGCGCGCCGCGTGACCGACCCGGCTGAACTGGAAGAGGCGCTGGCCGAATCCCTGGCGAGCGAGGGGCCGTTCTTCCTCAACGTCGAGGTGGCGGCGCAGGAGAACTGCTTTCCGATGATGCCCGCGGGGCACGGCCACCACCGGGTGATGCTGGCGAAGGACAGGTGGTACGAGGGGGAGTGAGGGCAGTGGCCTGCACGCGCTTCTTGCACGCGGCGACGCGCTCGGCGCACGTCGCCGCAGCGCGCCTCAGGGGGCCTGAACCGGCGTGACCTTGCGGATCAAATTGCCGAAGGTGTCGGCGACATACAGCGTGCCCGCTGCGTTGATCGTGAGCCCTTGGGGCTGAT
Organism: Variovorax durovernensis; assembly: GCF_977011995.1. Taxonomy (NCBI): domain Bacteria; kingdom Pseudomonadati; phylum Pseudomonadota; class Betaproteobacteria; order Burkholderiales; family Comamonadaceae; genus Variovorax; species Variovorax durovernensis. The sequence goes on from NZ_CDRNCW010000001.1 coordinate 2,959,427, forward strand.
TGAACGTGGCAGCCTTGCCGATGCCGTCTTGCCCACCCTTGATGCCCTCTTTGCCGGCGAGCGTGGAGACCACCCTTGCCGGTGTGATCCTGCGCAACAGGCTGCTCCCGAAATCGGCCACGTAGACATTGCCGTCCGCATCGACAGCGATGCCGCGGGGATCGGAGAAAGTCGCGGAGTCCCCGGGTCCATCGACGGCGCCGGACGCCCCCGTCCCTGCAAATGTCGTGACCACCCCGGCGGGGGTGATCCTGCGAATTCGATTGTTCTCGGAGTCGGCGACGTAGAGGTTGCCTGACGCATCGATGGCAATGTTGTAGCCGCGCCCGAATTTTGCGTCGGTTTTCGTGCCGTCGGCAAAGCCCCGCGGGCTGCTGCCGGCCAGCGTGGTGACATCGCCGGCCGGGGTGATCTTGCGGACGACGGCGCCGCCATACTCCAGAACGTACAGATTGCCGGCAGCATCCGCGGCCACCGACACGGGCGTGTTGAAGGTGGCGTTGGTTCCGTTGCCATCGGTCGTGGTGTTTGTGCCGTTGCCCGCCACCGTCGTCACATCGCCCGTCGGCGTGATCTTGCGGATTCGGTGGCCTTGGGCGTCCGCGACGAAGGCGGTGTCGGTTGCATCCACGGTGAGGCTGGCGAGGTCTTCGAACGATGCGTTGGTGCCGTTGCCGTTCACTGTCGCGAAGTTTCCGTTGCCAGCAAACGTAGTGACGTCGGCCTCGGGCGAAATCTTGCGCACGATATTGTTTCCCCAGTCCCCGATGAGCAGACCACCATCCTTGGTGACGGCGATGCCCCAAGGCAGCAAGAACGATGCGGCGCTACCCTTGCCGTTGGCGGCGCCCGAGGTGCCGGTGCTGCCGGCAAGCGTCTCGACCTTGGCCGCCGCGGCAGAGCAGGCCACCGTCACGTCGCTCACGTCGGCCGAAGCCTTGCCGGTGTCCTTGGTGACGGTGCAGAACTGCCACAGGGGTTGCGTACGGACGCTGACCTTGTAGTCCGAGCCCTCGACCAGGGTCGTTGCAAAGGTGAACTTGCCATCGGCCGACAGCTTGAGGTCGTCGCCGCCATTGTTTTGCAGCACCAGGTGGCCGGCGAGGCCGGTGACCGTGCCGCCAATGGAATGGTTCACGACGGGCGGCACCGTCGCCGGTGCGACCACCGGCAGAAAACCACCGCCGCCACCCCCGCCGCCACCCCCGCCGCACGATGCCACCAACATGACCGCACCGGCCACGGCGCCGATTCGCGCGACCGAGCTTGCTTGACTCAAAAGCATCTTGACCCCTCTTTATGGTTGTATGACTCAACAAAAAGAACCCCACTGCCGACGGGCGTGCAGGGGGTTCTGGATGTCAATTATTGTTAATGGAGGTGTCTGAAGGCATCCCCTGAATTCGGTATTTTTCGCGGTCGGCCATCTCAAACAGAGAGTGCTATGCCCATCGCATCGACGACTTGCCCGAGGGGAGAGGGAGCAAGAAAAGAGGGTGGAAACGCTGCCCGCTCTCGCGCAGCGCATCGAGCGCCCGCCGCTGCGCACGGATCGCCGATGCGGAGGGCAAGCGCTGCGCCGTCGTCACGCAGACGCAACTGGCGCTCGATTCGGCTGCCTGATCTATTGAATGGACGGACGGACCAGCGTTCGTCAGGAGTGCCCGTCCACCCGCATCTGGAACAGGAAGTAGGGCGGAATGCAGGCGCCGCGCCCTTCGGGCTGGCCTTCGGCCTGAGCGCAGATGTAGTCGTCCCGGCAGGGCTGCTGCGCGGAGCAACTGCGCAGGTTGCCGGGGCGCGTGTGTTTGGCCAGGCATTTGCCGAACGGCTTCTTCGCGGCGAGGCAGCTGTTGAAGTCGCTCAGGATGGCGATGCCGCCGCAGGTGCCGTTCGCATCCTTCGGATCGCACGGGCCCGAGCACATGCCGCCCGGGAAGCCGACCGAGGTTTTCTCGCACACGGAGGCCGCGCCTTCGCAGGAGATGCGCGGCAGCTTCTCGGCGCGGTCGAGCCAGGGGTTGGCCGACGGCGTGATGCGCGTGGGCTCGCAGCGGGCGCCGACCGTCACGGGCTCGGCGGCGGTGTTCGCTTCCAGCGGCTCGGCCAGCGGGCGGAACGGATCGGGCCGGGGCGTCGACAGCGAGGCCCGCACATACGCCGTGCGCCGCGCCAGTTCGTCTTGCACATGGGGCGAGTGCGGTACCGCGAGTGCATTGCCGGTGGTGAAGGTGCGCGATGCGCCACGGCGGTCCACGCCCAGCAGGTGAAAGCCGGCCACCGCGCGGCTCTGGTGGCAGCCCATGCAGCTCAGGTCGTCGAGGCGGCGCAGCAGCGCCTGCGGCGATCGCAGCGTGCGGCTGCCGGGCACCGCCTGCCATTCACCGGGCGCGAACACCTGTTCGAAGGGGCGGTTCGCGAGCCGCTCCAGCCCGCGCGGCGCGACCGACACGGCTTCGGTGGCGAGGAACCTGTCGGGAATCTGCAAGGTCGCCTCGTCGAGCGCGCGCAGGTTGTCCGGCTGGCGCAGCCACTGCTGCAGTTCCTTGCGCAGCGGCGCGCTGGCCTTGAGCTTCGCGACATCGGGCGTGTTCTCCAGCGGCTTCACCTCGTAGCGCTTCGTGCCCGCGTTCCAGCGGAAGGCGCGCAGCATGTACTCGGCATGTCCGCCCAGGTCGGGCCGCACCGCCGAGGGCCAACGCACGCTCTGCAGGTTGGTCGTGACCTGCGAGATGCGCGCGTGTTCCAGGCGCTTCGGCGCCAGCGGGCCGTCGGCCGACACCAGCCAGCGGCCCAGCGCTTCGTCGCCGGTCGCGGTCTGCGGCGGCTGCCAGAGGCGGGCCGTGGCCGCGCAGCTGCCGTCGGCGTCGGGTGCGCCGCCGCGCAGCTCGACGTTGACGGTCATCGGCAGGCGCGATTGCATCGCGGCGGTGCGGTAGGCCAGCCGGTACACCAGCCGCGTCTCGCCGCAGGCGCCGTTCTGGAAGGGCCGCCGGTCCATGCGGTTGGCAACGCCGACCAGCTCGAAGAACGCATCGGGGCTCGCCAGCCAGCGCGCGTCGAACAGCCGGTGCGGATAACGCGCAACGCCGACGCCGGCTTGCCGGTCGCGCCGCTGGATGCCGGCGAGACTGTCGCCCAGCGGGCCGGTGATGGCGCGCCACGCGGCTGAACGCGTCAGCGCCTCGTTGGTGACGACGCCGTCGCTCGATGCCGGCGTTGCCGCATCGAACCAGCGCGCGAAGCCGGCACCGGAGCGCTCGGCCGTCCGCAAGGCGGCGGGCGCGGTAACGAGCAGCACCGGCTCGGCGGCATTCGCGGCGCTCGCCACGAAGCTCATTGCTACGCTGAGGACCAGCGCGAGGAGCAAGGGCAGGCGGTGTCTGAGGAATTGCACGCGGGCGATTGTGCCGCGCACGCAGCGCATTGCCGGGCCGCTGCGCAGTCAGTCGGCGATCAATGCCGCGTCGACGCGCCGCACGCGGTGGTCGATGTAGTAGCCGCCGAACTCGGTGTAGCGCAGCACCAGCAGCGAGCATGCGGTGCAGCGGTACACGTTGCAGCGGTTGAACGGAAAGTGCGTCACCGAGATCGGCGCATCGGGCGAGTCGTAGCGCGTGCCGCCGGGGTGCCATTCCTCGAAGGTCGGTTCGTACAGATCGGGGTCGCGCAGCGTGCCGACCTGCTGCATCAAGGCTTCGGGCCAGCGCTCTTCGGTGATGCTTTCCCAGGCGGCAGCGTCCTGAAGGCGACAGGCGCAGGGCGATGCGGCAGGGGTGGATGCAAGGGCGAGTTGCCGCAGTCCGGCGGCGTCGAGGGGAGATGCGGGTGTGTTCATGCGCGTGCCTGTGTGGCAACTGCCGCCAATGGAGCGGGGCTTTGCATGATACGAGGCCGGCCCGCGCCTGTATGGCCGACACGCCGAGTCAGACAAGGCCGCTATCTGGCGTAGATCTCTGCGCCCAAGGGTGCGCACGAACTGCGCTGCGGCGATTTGTCTGGAAAAATGCATTTCAATGACAACAGAACCGCTGCCGACAACACAACAACAAAAGCTCCGGGTGCTCCTGGTCGAGGACGACGCCGACACGCTCGCCACCACCTTGAAGCTGCTCGAGGCCCTGGGGCACTGGGCGACAGGCGTGAAGAGCGCCGAGGCCGCGATCGCGCGTTTCTTCGATGGCGCTTTCGACGTGGTGATGGTGGATATAGGCCTGCCCGCGCTGTCGGGCCACGACCTGGCCGAACGGCTCCTGCATGACCATCAGGTGCCGGTGATCTTCGTGACGGGGCAGGCCGAGCCGGCCACGGCAATGAAGGGCACGGCGTGGCTGCGCAAGCCGTACACGGTCGAGCAGCTGACGCAGACGCTGGAGCGCTCGCTTGCCGAGGTGAGGTAGCGGGCCAGGCGGGCGGGATCACTGGCGTACAAGACGCGGCCGCGAGCGCGGCCTATCGTGCGGCGGTCTTGAACTCGCACGCACCCCATGTCATCGTCTTCCACGCCTTCTTTCACTCCTCCCTTCACTTCTTCCGGCCGCAGCGCGCTCGTGCAGGCGCCGCCCTGGCATTACGCCGGCTGGCTGGTCAACGTCGCATTCGAGTTCGATGCCGCACGCGGCGCAGCGCTGGTGCCTGCGGCGCTCGGCACGGCCACCGGCAAGGGGTGCGTCCACTTCGCCGACTGGCAGTCGTGCGGCGATGACGGGCGCGAGCTGCTGGACCCCGTCTATGCGCAGTACCGCGAGACCATCGTCGTGCTCGAGATCGCCGCCGGGCAGGGCGGCGATGCGCGCTTCTACTGCCCGCTGATCTACGTCGACCAAGACATCTCGCTGCTGCGCGGCTGGCTGCAGGGCTGGCCCAAGAAAATCGGCAGCACCTGGCTCACGCGCAGCATGCCGCTGATCCACCCCGCGGCGGCACCCCTGAGCGCGGCCAGCCGGCTCGGCGCGAGCCTGAGCGTGAAGGAGCGGCGGCTGGTCGATGCCTCGGTCATGCTGTCGGGCGAGAAGGCAGAGCGGCGATTGGGCTTCCTGTCGGCGCCTACCGTGGGTGCCGTCGGCTGGCCCGACCTGACGCAGCCGGGCAGCGTTGCGACGCCGCGCTACTTGCGCGCCGACATCATCGACCGCGTCGAATCGGGCTGGATGGCGGGCAGCGCGAGCCTGCGTTTCCACGCGCATCCGGTGGAAGAGCTCGCGCTGCTCGGGCTGGTGGAGGCGACGGCGGCCAGCGCAGGCTGGACCGGCCTCACGGTGCGCGGTGCGCTGCAGGCATGACGACGCCGGCGGCGCTACCCTTGGCGGGATGAGTTCGCCCGCCACCGCTTCGCATGTCATAGGCCTTCCGATGGAGGACGGCGCGCAGGTCGAGGCGATGTTCGCGGCCGACCCCAAGGCGCACTTCGAACTCCATTGGCATGCCGAGTGGAGCGTGGGCGCCATCCTCGAAGGGCGCTGCGAATTCACCTGCGCAGGCGAGCGGTGCATTGCCGAGGCGGGCGATATGGTGCTGATGGCGCCCTTCATGCTGCACACGGCCGGCGTGAGTGCGCAGGGCTTTCGCATGGTGATGCTGTATGTGCCGCACGCCTGGGTCGGGGCGCGGTTCGGATGGCCTGCTGGACTGCGGGGCGAACTGCTGAAGGGCGTGTGGCAGGACGCCGAGACGGCCGATGCGCTCGCTGCCGCTGCGCTGTCGGAAGACGGCGTTCGGGTCGGGCGGCTGCTGGAGCAGGCCTTGCGCGCACAGACCGGCCGCGAGCTGGTGCCGGTCGAGCGCCGTGCGGGCGACGAACGCGTCGAGGCAATCTGCGCGGCCCTGGAGACCGAAGACGCCTGCCGCATCGATCCTGGCGCGCTGGCGTCGAGGCTAGGCGTGTCACGTGAGCACTTTCATCGCCTGTTCCGCGTCGCCGTGGGTATGGCGCCGGCCCACTATGCGCGGCTTGCCCGCATCGGCCGGGCCAAGGCCCTGCTGCGCGAAGGCAGCGCGCAGGCCGACGTGGCGGCGCAATGCGGCTTCACGGACCAGGCGCATTTCTCGCGGTGGTTCCGCCGCTGCTTCGGCGTGACGCCGGGCAACTACATGGCTCGGGAACCCGGATGCGGGTCTTTACCGATTGAATGAATGAACTCTGATTCACATCATTGGTGAATCCCGGTTCATTTCATTCATGGCCTACAGACAAACCGCCGCCGTCGAAGCCCGCCTGCAGGACAACCGCACGCGCATCCTGCAGGTCGCCCGCGCCCTGGTGAGCGAGGGCGGCTGGAGGGAAGCGCAGGTCGCCAGCGTTGCCGCCGCGGCCGGCATTGCGACCGGCACCGTGTACCGTTACTTCCCCTCGAAGGCCGAGCTTTTCGCCGAAGTGCTCTCCGCCGTGTCGCAACGCGAAGTGGACGTGCTGGCCGACATCGCGGCTGCGGAAGACACGGCCCTGGGCCGCTTGCGCTCTGCTGTGGCGACCTTCGTGCGGCGGGCCATGCGCAATCCGCGCCTGGCTTATGCGCTGATCGCGGAGCCATGCGACAAGGAGATCGACGAGGTCCGGCTGGTGTACCGGGCGGCGATCAGCGAGGTGATACGTGCCATCGTCGCGTCGGGGCAGTCTTCGGGGGAAATGGCGCCCGACATCCAACCCGACATTGCAGCGTCCGTCATCGTGGGCGGGTTCATGGAGGGGCTGATCGGCCCGCTGTCACCGTTGAGCCGCCAGCAGCACCAGGACACCGACGGCTACCAACGCGAAGTGGCCATGCTGGCGGACCAGATCGCGAGGCTGGCCTGCGCCAGTGTGGCTGTTCCTTCCCCCGCTTCTGTCGCCACGGTTCGGAAACTCTCACGGAGACCCTCATGAACAAGCCCCTTGCCGCGGAAATCCTCGAAGCGCCCGCGGATCGCTACAGCACGCACGAAGTCCTCAATCAGGCGCTGCCGGCCAGCGGCTTCAATGCCTTCAGCGGTGATGCCGTGCTGCGGGCGGCCATCGCGCGTGAGGCGCCGTGGGCCGCATCGCGCTGCGAAGCACTGGGCGCTGTCGCCGGCGACGAGGACGTGCAGGAACTGGCACGCCTGGCAAATCGCCACATCCCCGAGCTCAAGACGCACGACCGCTTCGGCAACCGCATCGACTGGGTCGACTTTCATCCGAGCTGGCACGAGCTGATGGCTCTCGCATGGAAGCATGAAGTGCCCAACCTCACCTGGCGCACAAAGGAGAAGAACGGCCACTTCGCACGCGCGGTGCTGTCGTACCTGTGGAACCAGGTCGAGCACGGAACCGCCTGCCCGACGGGCATGGCGTATGCCTCGCACGCCGGCTTCGAAGCCGAGCCTGCGCTTGCGATCTGGGCGGAAAAATCAAAGGGCACGGCCTACGAGTTCAGCCGCAAGGAAGTGGGCGACAAGCCTTCGGTGGTAGTGGGCTATGCCATGACGGAGAAACAAGGCGGCTCCGACCTGCGCCAGACGCAGACCACGGCACGCTACTCGCACACGAGCGACTATCACGGCGCCACGGCGCACTGGTACGAACTGACCGGCCACAAGTGGTTCTGCTCCGTGCCCCAGTCCGACGGCTTCTTCACGCTGGCCAAGGTCGACGGCGAAGTCACCTGCTTCTTCCTGCCGCGCACGCTGCCCGACGGCAGCTACAACCGCTTCTTCGTGCAGCGCCTCAAGGACAAGTGCGGCAACAAGTCGAACGCGTCCAGCGAAGTGGAGTACGCCGGAACGCTCGCTATTCGGGTGGGGGCAGAAGGCAAGGGCATCCGCGAGATCCTTTCGCACGCCCATCTCACCCGCCTGGATTTCGCGGCGGGCTCGGCCGGGCTGATGCGCCAGTGCTTGACGCTGGCACTGCGCCACACCACCACCCGTGGCGCCTTCGGCTCTTCGATTGCCGATCGCCCGATGATGGTCAATGTGCTGGCCGACATGGCCGTGGAGGTCGAGGCCGCCACGCTGATGGCCCTGCGCGTGGCCAAGGCCACCGACCTGATGAACGCCAGCGAACACGAAAAACTGCTGGCCCGCATCGCCACGCCCGCGGCCAAGTTCTTCAACTGCTCGCGCGCGCCCTCCATTGCCTTCGAAGCCCTGCAGTGCCACGGCGGCAACGGCTTCATCGAAGAGGGGCCGATGGCGCGCGTGTACCGCGAATCCCCGCTCAACAGCGTGTGGGAGGGGACCGCCAACATGATGTGCATGGACGTTCGGCGCGCGATGAGCAAGGACCCGCGCACCATCGATGCGTTGTTCGGTGAGCTGAAGCCGTTGGAAGGGCAGGACAGCCGCTTCGATGCACTGGTCAGCCATGCCGAGCGGCTGGTGCGCGCCGCGATCGACGATGAGTTCCTGGCGCGGCCGATGACCGAGGCTGTTGCACGGGCGCTCCAGGGCGCGGAGCTTCTGCGCCACGGCAGCGAGGAGGTTGTGGATGCGTTCATGTGCACGCGCAGCCCCGCTGCTTCGGGCGCATGGGGATCGCACTACGGAACGCTGGGCGGCACGGTCACGCAGGCTGCCGCGCGGAAGATCGTGCATCGCGCGATGGTGGCGGGCTGAGCGGGTAAACCCATCTCGTCGGCTCTGGCAGCCGTCGTTGATTGAGCTCGGCGCAATGATTCATGCAGATGACTGGCGACAACTCAAACCAGTTGCGCCGCACCAACGGTCGGGCAAATCTGCAAAGCCACTATTTCGATACTCAATTGGAATTTTTTGAAAATAAAAGTTCAAAAAAAATTTGAGTGTCTGACCGACGCCTGACCGCAGAAAAAAATATTCCCAGACAGCCAATTTACTGATTCCTTACGATTGGAATCAGATGTTTCCATTACGCAAAAGCTCAGGGAGGGCTGGAAATGGTGCTGGGTTACGGTCAATTTCAAGTCAATGAGGTTCTGCCGGCGAAGCCATTCTTCCTTTCGATTCGATGAATGTGCTGGTGCGGCGCGGCGGCGAGCACTGGGTTTTCTTTCCCCAGTTCCTTGCCGCGGTCGATGGCGTGCGGCAGTACCAGAAGGTCCTCACCGACGACGCTTTCATGTTTGCCGGATGGCTTCCCTATCAGCTCAAGCGCTGGGACATCGCCAGCGACAAGCTGGCTTTCAAAAGACATGCCGAGTCCGCGGGTATCGCGGTGCCATCGTATTCGTCCGTGCGCGACACGTCGCTGCGCGGAGTCATTGTCAAGAAAGCAAGATCTTCTTTCGGCGCGCAGATACGGGGGCCGTTCGGCTACCCCATCGATGCGCCCATCGACGTGGCGTCGGGCGAGTACTACGAGCAGTTTGTCGAAGGCCGGCTTGTCAAGGTCTGGTACTGGAGCGAGGAGCCGGTTTGCGCCGAACTCGACCGCATGCCGAGCGTGGTGGGCGATGGCGTATCGGACATTCGCACCCTGATTCTGGCGCGCGCGGATCAGACGGGCGTGAGCAAACTTGCGGAGCGCGACAAGATCCTGTCGCTCAGCACGCCGCTTCTGCGCCATTTCGGCAAGAGCATGGATTCGGTCCTCGACAAAGGCGTCCGGCAGATTGTCGAATTCCGGTATGGCTCGATGCTCATGCAGCCCACGGACAGGCAGGTGATGCGCATCGACCGTGCATCGAGCCAGGGCTGGATGGCTCCGTTGTGGCCCGTTGGCCTCCGCCTGGTCGAGGCCATTCCGCCGGAGTCCAGGCCCCAAACCTTGTTCACGGTGGATGCCATTCTGGACAAGGAAGAACGGCTCTGGATGCTCGAGATGAACTCGAACCCCACCGTTCATCCGCTCGCATATCCCGCCATCGTTGCGGGTGCAATGCAATCTCAACAAGGACACCCATGAATTTCCGAAGCAGCTTCTTTCTGCGCATCGTGTCGTGCATGGCGGCCGTGCTGCTTGCAGCATTCGCGCCAACACCCGCACTGGCCGACATCACCGTGCAGGAAATCAAGATCCCGATGACGGTGAAGGGCGTGTTCAGCGATTCGCACATCCAGCTGTCCGCCACTGAATACAAGCCCGAAGGGGAGGGGCCGTTTCCGCTCATGCTGATCAACCACGGGACGCCGCGGTCGCCGGACGATTTTCCGAAATGGAAGAACTTCCTTGGCTGGCAAGCGCAGCTCTTTGCGCGGCACGGCTTCGTGGTGATCAATACCTTGCGCCGCGGCTATGGCACCTCCGACGGGCCGTGGGCCGAGAACTACTTCAACTGCGGCAACCCCGACTACATCGGCGCCGGACTCGAAACCGCCAAGGACATCAACGCCACGCTCGAGTACGCCCGCGCGCAACCTTATGTCGATGCGAAGCACGTGGTGCTGGTCGGGCATTCCGCCGGTGGCTTTGGTGTGCTGGCCTTGTCCAGCCAGAACCCGCCAGGCGTCGTCGGCACGATCAGCTTTGCAGGTGGACGCGGCTCACGCGGGCCCGATGATGTCTGCTATGACGGCAAGCTGGTCGCGGCCTTTAGCCACTACGCCAGCACCACCCACGTGCCGATGCTGTGGTTCTATTCGGAGAACGATCACTTCTTCGGCCCCGCGCTTGCGAAGCGCCTGGGTGAGGCCTATCAAGCCAAGGGCGTGGACCTCGACCTGGAAATCGTGCCGCCTTATGGCAACGAGGGGCACAGCTTTTTCCAGGGGCGGGGGAATGTCGGCGTCTGGGCGCCGATGGTGGATGCGTTTTTCAAGAAGATCGGGTTGCAGGAGCGGGTGCAGTAAGCGTGCTTCCAAAACCATCGGCAGACGTGGTGCGATGGCGTTGCCGCGCAGGTTCTGAACGTGCAAAGCTCCGGTGTACTTGTAGGCCTCGTTGAGCGAGCCGGTTTTTGATGGGGGCGCTGGGCGGCATCAGTCAGAAGATGTCCCGTCTCCTCTACGGTATTGACTTCCGTCGGACGGTTGGTCCGTCGGTACACCTGAACCAGTCGCTCACCGTTGCCCACTCCCGCGAGGATGGGCTCCATTGCCGTGCTCATGCGAAGCGAATAGAACTCGTCGTTCTCGCGCTTGGCCGCTTCAAGAACCTCGCTCCACTGCAGTACATGCATGCAATACGCAATGGCTTGAATTGGAAGCCGTGATTCGCCCGACGCTGCACGGACGCGATGCGCCCTTACTTCCTCAGCAAGAAGGCGGCATAACTTAAACCAACCGGCCTCCATGAAAGCCGGGCGATTCACCGTATGGGCAGTGACGCCGTCTTCTGAATCCGGATGCGGGGTGCGCTACGCTCGCATCCGCGCGCTTGCGTTTAATGATGCTGCCCGATGCGGCCCCTCACGTTGGTACACGTCTAATTTGTGCCAAGAATGTACCAGTTGGGCCCTACAAATGGCACCAAACACCGCCGAATGACACCGAAAGAGAACCCCGCTAAGTCCTTGTCAGCGCTTGATTTCCCTCGGAAAGCCAGTGCCACCGAGGCCATGCGCCTGTCCGTTGCCCCGATGATGGACTGGACCGATCGCCATTGCAGGTACCTCCACCGCCTGCTGTCCCGCCACGCGTTGCTCTACACCGAGATGGTGACGACAGGCGCGCTGATTCACGGCGATGTGCCCCGGCACCTTCGCTTCAATGACGAGGAACATCCCGTGGCCCTGCAGCTAGGCGGCAGCGAGCCTGCCGACCTCGCGCATTGCGCCAAGCTGGGCGAAGAGTGGGGCTACGACGAAATCAACCTGAACTGCGGCTGCCCGAGCGAGCGCGTGCAGCGCGGCGCTTTCGGCGCCTGCCTGATGAACGAGCCGCAACTGGTGGCAGATTGCGTGAAGGCGATGGTCGACGTGGTAAGCGTGCCCGTCACGGTCAAGCACCGCATCGGCATCGACAAGATCGAGAGCTATGAGTTCGTGCGCGATTTCGTCGGCCAGGTCAGCGAGGCCGGCTGCCAGACCTTCATCGTGCATGCGCGCAACGCATGGCTGCAGGGCCTGAGCCCGAAGCAGAACCGCGAGATCCCGCCGCTGCGCTACGAGTTGGTGCACCGGCTGAAGCATGAGTTTCCCGAGCTGAATTTCTCGATCAACGGCGGCATCTCGACCAATGCACAGGTGCACGAACACCTGCGGCTGCTCGACGGCGTGATGATCGGGCGCGAGGCCTATCACAACCCTTGGTGGCTCGCCGAATGGGACGCCGAGTTCTACGGCGCCGCGCCACAGACCTTGTCGCGCGAAGAGATCGAGTCGCTGATGTGTGACTACATGGTCCGCGAGGCCGCCGAGCATGGCACGCAGTGGTCGTCTATTGCGCGCCACATGCTGGGTTTGCGCAACGGTCTGCCGGGTGCGCGCCGCTGGCGCCAGGTCTGGAGCGACCATCGGCACAAGACGCTCCCGCCGCACGAGGTGATGGCAATCGCACACGAGCCGATGGTCCAGGCGGCCTGATCCAGGCGCTCTTTCTTCGGCTTCCGGCACGGGTGCTTTCATGCCCGTTTGCCGATGGATGAAACATTGTTCCGAAATTGCTACTTCGTGATAAGTGGCACGTCAACCGTTTTTTGCTGAAAAATGAGGTGTATCAGGGAAATAAGAAGGTTTCGATTCAATGAATGACGCGATTGGCGGCAAAGAAGAAGTGAGCGCGCTCGCTCGCGGCCTGGCTCTCCTCAAGGTCATCGGCATGGCGGCGGCACCCATAGGCAATCGCGAACTGGCAGATACCACGGGAATTCCCAAGGCCACCGTGTCGAGACTCACCGCCACGCTGGTGAGTGCGGGGTATTTGCGACAGTCGCAGGACAACGAGCGCTTCAGCCTTGGGCCGGCTCTGCTGGACATGAGCAGCCGGTACCTGCGGCATTTCGACTTGCGCACGGTGGCGCGGCCGCACCTGTCGGCGCTGGCCGAGGCTGCAGGCGTCAGCGTGCACATCGGAGTACGCGACGAACTCGACATGCTCGTCATCGATTCGCTGCGGCCGCGTTCCGTGGTCATCAGCTCGCGCATCGAGGTGGGTACGCGCATGGCCATTGCCACCTCGGCCGCGGGGCGCGCCTACCTGGCGGCGCTGCCGGAACCGGAGCAGGGCGAGCTGCTGGCGCAGATCCGGATCGAAAGCGGGGAGAGCTGGAACACCATCGAGCCCGGCCTGATGAGCAGCCTCGAAGAGTACGCAAGGACGGGTTACTGCGGCTCCTTCGGCGAGTGGAACCCGCACATCCACGCCATCGGCTTCGCCCTGGAGGGCCCGCGCGGCGAGCGCTACTCCGTGAGTTGCGGCGGGCCTGCCTACCTGTTGCCCAAGGACGCCATGGTGGCGCGCATCGCGCCGCTGCTGCTGGAGACGGCGCAGCGCCTTGCCGGGGAAGCCGGCACGTCGACTCAGGAGTGAAGGGCGCTCGGCCCTGCCTGTCGTTGCGCAGGTTCAGCACGTACCCTTGGCCGCGCACCGCACCGTGTGCAGCAGCTTGAGGCGCGCCGTGGAGATGTTTCTCTTTGGCGCCGCGCTAGTTCGCGGCTTCGAGGCCGTTCTTGAAGTGCTCGCGCATGCGGGCCATGGCCGCCTCGGCATCGCGCGCCTCGATGGCGGCCATCACCGCGCGGTGCTCCGCCAATGATTCCGCGATCCGCCCCGCCTTCAGCAGCGAGTTGCGGCGGTTGAGCTTCATCACCTTGCGCAGGTCGGCCACCATCTGATCGCGCCACTTGTTGTCTGCGATGGCCAGCAGCTGCATGTGGAAGCGCTCGTTTACGGCGAAGAAGTGCTCGCGGTCCTCGGGGGTGGCGGCGGCTTCCAGTTCGGCGTGCAGTGCCTTCAGCTCGGCGCGCTGCGCGTCGGTGGCGCGCTCGGCCACCACGCCGGCGGCATCGCTCTCCAGCAGCGAGAGCAGGTGGTACACGTCGGCCAGATCCTGCTCCGACACCTCGGTCACATAGGCGCCGCGGCGCACTTTCATTGTCACCAGGCCCTCGGCCGCCAGCACCTTCAGCGCCTCGCGCAGAGGGGTTCGGCTGATGCCGTATTCCTCGGCCAGCTTCAGCTCGTCGATCCAGCTGCCGGGCTCCAGCTCGCGGCGGAAGATCCGCTGGCGCAGCAGCTCGGCCACCTCTTCATAGAGGGCGCGGGGAGTAAGGGTGACGGCGGACATGGGCCGCACTGTACTTCAAAATCGGGTTTGAATTAATAATTATGGATGGAGTAGACTCGCGAACGACTTGCAAATTCGTGCAAGCGAATTTGCAAACACCTCTGCAAGACACTGCGAAGCGGCCCCTCATGAGCAGCACACCCGAACCCTCTTTCAAGCCCGCCGACCTCGAAGCCTGGGCCAAGGCCGCAGCCAAGTCGGCACCCGGTGGCGACGTGAGCGCGCTGAACTGGATCACGCCCGACGGCATCAGCGTGAAGCCGCTGTACACCGCCGCCGACCTGCAGGGGCTGAAATACACCGACACGCTGCCCGGCTTCGAGCCCTACCTGCGCGGCCCCCAGGCCACGATGTATGCAGTGCGACCCTGGACCATCCGCCAGTACGCCGGCTTCTCGACAGCCGAGGAGTCGAACGCCTTCTACCGCAAGGCGCTGGCCGCCGGCGGGCAGGGCGTGAGCGTGGCCTTCGACCTGGCCACCCACCGCGGCTACGACAGCGACCATCCGCGCGTGACCGGCGACGTCGGCAAGGCCGGCGTGGCGATCGACTCGGTCGAGGACATGAAGATCCTGTTCGACCAGATCCCGCTCGACAAGGTGAGCGTGTCCATGACGATGAACGGCGCCGTGCTGCCGGTGCTCGCGGGCTACGTGGTCGCGGCAGAAGAGCAGGGCGTGGCGCAGGACCAGCTCAGCGGAACCATCCAGAACGACATCCTCAAGGAGTTCATGGTCCGCAACACGTACATCTTTCCGCCAGCGCCGAGCATGCGGATCATCGGCGACATCATCGAGTACACGGCGCAGAAGATGCCCAAGTTCAACTCGATCTCGATCAGCGGCTATCACATGCAGGAAGCCGGCGCCAACCAGGCGCTGGAGCTCGCCTTCACGCTGGCCGACGGCAAGGAATACGTGAAGACCGCGCTGGCCAAGGGCCTCGACGTCGACGGCTTCGCCGGGCGCCTGAGTTTCTTCTGGGCCATCGGCATGAACTTCTATCTCGAAGTGGCCAAGATGCGCGCGGCGCGCCTGCTGTGGTGCCGCATCATGAAGGAGTTCAACCCCAAGAACCCCAAGAGCCTGATGCTGCGCACGCACTGCCAGACCTCGGGCTGGAGCCTCACCGAGCAGGACCCGTATAACAACGTGGTGCGCACCACCATCGAGGCGATGGCCGCGGTGTTCGGCGGCACGCAGAGCCTGCACACCAACGCGCTCGACGAAGCCATCGCGCTGCCTACCGAGTTCAGCGCCCGCATCGCGCGCAACACGCAGCTCATCATCCAGGAAGAGACGCACATCACCAATGTGATCGACCCCTGGGCCGGCAGCTACATGATGGAGAAGCTCACGCAGGACATGGCCGATGCGGCCTGGGCCATCATCGAGGAGGTCGAGGCGATGGGCGGCATGACCAAGGCCGTGGACAGCGGCTGGGCCAAGCTCAAGATCGAGGCCGCCGCCGCCGAGAAGCAGGCGCGCATCGACTCCGGCAAGGACGTGATCGTCGGCGTCAACAAGTACAAGCTCAAGAGCGAGGACGCGATCGACAGCCTGTCGATCGACAACGTGAAGGTGCGCGAGCAGCAGGTGGCGCGGCTGCAGAAGATCCGCGCGTCGCGCGACACCGCCAAGGTGCAGGCCGCGCTCGACGCGCTGACCGAAGCCGCCGAGAACAACACCGGCAACCTGCTGGCACTGAGCATCGATGCCGTGCGCCTGCGCGCTACGGTGGGCGAGATTTCGGACGCGCTCGAAAAATCATTCGGCCGCCATCGGGCCGACACGCAAAAGGTGACCGGTGTGTACGCAGCTGCCTATGACTCCGCCGAAGGCTGGGAAGCCCTCAAGACCGAAATCAACGCCTTCGCCGAGGAGCAGGGCCGCCGTCCGCGCGTGATGATCTCCAAGCTCGGCCAGGACGGCCACGACCGCGGCGCCAAGGTGGTAGCTACCGCGTTCGCCGACCTGGGCTTCGACGTGGACATGGGACCGCTGTTCCAGACGCCCGAAGAATGCGCGCGCCAGGCCATCGAAAACGACGTGCACGCAGTGGGCGTGAGCACGCTCGCGGCCGGCCACAAGACTCTCGTGCCGGCCATCATCAATGAGCTCAAGAAGCAGGGCGCGGACGACATCATCGTGTTCGTCGGCGGCGTGATTCCGCGGCAGGACTACGACTTTCTCTACGAAGCCGGCGTCAAGGGCATCTACGGACCTGGCACGCCCATTCCGGCCAGCGCCAAGGACGTGCTGGAGCAGATTCGCGCGGCGGTCACGGCCTGAGGCGCGACGTGGGCGATCTCTTGTCGCGGCTGTCGCTGCAGCCGGTGGATTCCAGCGATTTCGAAGCCATGCTTGCCCTGCGCATCGACGCGATGCGCCCGAGCCTGGAGCGCGTGGGCCGTTTCGACGCGGCACGCTCGCGCGAGCGCCTGAGCGCGGGCTTCGTCGTGCCGTACATGCATCACATCGTGCTCGATGGCGACCAGCGCATCGGCTTCGTCACGCTCAAGCCGGAGGACAGCGATGCGCTGCGCCTCGACCATCTCTATCTGCGCACCGGCTTCCAGGGCCTGGGCATCGGTGAATGGGTGCTGGAATGGGCCAAGTCGCAGGCGCGCGCGCAGCGGCTGGACATCAAGCTCACCGCGCTCGTGAAGAGCGACGCCAACCGCTTCTACCTGCGGCACGGCTTCGTGCTCGAAGGCGAAGAGGGCGTCGACCTGCACTACCGCTGGCGCGTGGCCTCGGAGGCTGCGTGCTGAACACGGCACAGTCGCTCGAACGTGCCGTCGCCGAAACCGATGGCATGGCGCAACGCCGCGCCATCGCAAAAGCCATCACGCTGCTCGAGTCGACGCGCGCCGACCACCGCGCGCAGGCCGACGAACTGCTCACGGCATTGCTGCCGCGCACGGGCAACTCGTTTCGCCTTGGCATTTCGGGCGTACCGGGCGTCGGCAAGTCGACTTTCATCGAAACGCTGGGCCTGTTGCTGATCGGCAAGGGACACCGCGTGGCGGTGCTCACCATCGATCCGTCATCCACCGTGTCGGGCGGCTCCATCCTGGGCGACAAGACGCGCATGGAGCGGCTGTCGGTGCACGAGCGCGCCTACATCCGCCCCAGCCCCTCGAGCGGCACGCTCGGCGGCGTGGCCGAGAAAACGCGCGAGGCGATGCTGGTGTGCGAGGCTGCCGGCTACGACATCGTGATTGTCGAGACCGTCGGCGTGGGCCAGAGCGAGACGGCAGTGGCCGGCATGACCGACATGTTCGTGCTGATGCAACTGCCCAACGCGGGGGACGACCTGCAGGCGATCAAGAAGG
Organism: Variovorax durovernensis; assembly: GCF_977011995.1. NCBI lineage: Bacteria > Pseudomonadati > Pseudomonadota > Betaproteobacteria > Burkholderiales > Comamonadaceae > Variovorax > Variovorax durovernensis. Next base: position 2,976,862 of record NZ_CDRNCW010000001.1, read on the forward strand.
GCGTGATGGAGTTGGCCGACCTCGTCGTCATCAACAAGGCCGACATCGACAAGGACGCCGCCACCCGCGCGCAGGCTCAGATCACGTCGGCGCTGCGGCTCTTCGGGCACCAGGGCAACCCGGACCACGCACACGCGGTGCACGACGCGCACAGCGGCGCGGAGGTGCGCTTCTGGCTGCCCAAGGTGCTGCAGCTGAGCGCTCTCGCCAACACCGGCGTCGATGCCTTCTGGGAAGCCGTCACGCATTTCAGGCAGCTGCAGGCCGCCAACGGCAAGCTCGCCAGGCGCCGCGAGAAGCAGGCCACCGCGTGGATGTGGGAGCGCATCGACGCAGGCCTCAAGCAGGCCTTCAGGCATCACCCTCAGGTGCGCGAACTGCTCCCGCAGCTCACGCAGCAGGTGACACGGGGCACGCTGCCGGCATCGACTGCGGCGCGCAGCCTGCTCGCCGCGGCCGCCATCACGGCCAGACCATGAGACACGAAATTCAGGACCACAGCTTCGGAAGCACACCATGCAAGAACTGATCGAACAACTCGAAAAGCGTCGCGCCCAGGCGCGTCTCGGCGGCGGGCAGAAGCGCATAGACGCGCAACATGCCAAGGGCAAGCTCACGGCGCGCGAGCGCATCGAGCTGCTGCTCGACGACAACACCTTTGAAGAGTGGGACATGTTCGTCGAGCACCGCTCGGTCGACTTCGGCATGGCCGAGCAGAAGATCCCCGGCGACGGCGTGGTCACCGGCTACGGAATGATCAACGGCCGCCTGGTGTTCGTGTTCAGCCAGGACTTCACCGTATTCGGCGGCGCGCTCAGCGAGGCGCATGCCGAAAAAATCTGCAAGGTGATGGACCAGGCCATGAAGGTCGGCGCGCCCGTCATCGGCCTGAACGACTCGGGCGGTGCGCGCATCCAGGAAGGCGTGGCCTCGCTCGGCGGCTATGCCGACGTGTTCCAGCGCAACGTGATGGCCTCGGGCGTGGTGCCGCAGATCAGCATGATCATGGGCCCTTGCGCGGGCGGTGCCGTGTACTCGCCGGCCATGACCGACTTCATCTTCATGGTGAAGGACAGCAGCTACATGTTCGTTACCGGCCCCGAGGTGGTGAAGACCGTGACGCACGAGAGCGTGACCGCCGAAGAGCTTGGCGGCGCCATCACCCACACCACGCGCAGCGGCGTGGCCGACATGGCGTTCGAGAACGACGTCGAGGCGCTGATGATGCTGCGCCGCCTGTACAACTACCTGCCGCTCAACAACCGCGAGAAGCCGCCGGTGCGCCTGGGCAACAACGGCCTGGGCGACCCCGCCGACCGGCCCGACTATTCGCTCGACACGCTGGTGCCAGACAACCCGAACAAGCCCTACGACATCAAGGAGCTGATCCTGAAGGTGGTGGATGACGGCGACTTCTTCGAGCTGCAGCCCGACTATGCGAAGAACATCGTGATCGGCTTCGCCCGCATGGAAGGCCAGACCATCGGCATCGTGGCCAATCAACCGCTGGTGCTGGCGGGCTGCCTCGACATCAAGAGCAGCATCAAGGCCGCGCGCTTCGTGCGCTTCTGCGACGCCTTCAACATTCCGGTCGTCACCTTCGTCGACGTGCCAGGCTTCATGCCCGGCACGGGGCAGGAGTACGGCGGCATCATCAAGCACGGCGCCAAGCTGCTTTACGCCTACGCCGAGTGCACGGTGCCGAAGATCACCGTCATCACGCGCAAGGCCTATGGCGGCGCTTACGACGTGATGGCTTCGAAGCATCTGCGCGGCGACGTCAACCTTGCCTGGCCGCGCGCCGAGATCGCGGTGATGGGCGCCAAGGGCGCGGTGGAAATCATCTTCCGCGAAGACAAGAACGACCCCGAGAAGCTCGCCGCCCGCGAGGCCGAATACAAGGCCCGCTTTGCGAACCCGTATGTGGCCAGCGCACGCGGCTACATCGACGACGTGATCCTGCCGCACGAGACGCGCAAGCGCATCTGCCGCTCGCTGGTGATGCTGCGCGAGAAGAAGCTCGAGAACCCGTGGCGCAAGCACGGGAACATTCCGCTGTGATTCAACGCTCTGTCCAGCTCCTGGTTTCCGCACTGGCCATGCTGGGAATCGTATCGGGGTGCAGTGCAGCCGATTCAAAGTTGCCGGCATTCGACGCGCGTGGCGTCCAATGCGGACTGCTCTTCAAGGCGCTACACGTCCCCGAAAAAGCGGAGGCGAATCGCTCGTTGGACTCGCCCGATACGGCTCGTGCAGAGGCTCTTGCACAGCTGCTGGCCCCGCTCAAAGGTGAGTATGAACGTCTGCTTGCTGGCTGGGAAAAGTCGTTGCCCGCGTCAGGAGCCTCCGATGAGTTGAAAGTCGTTGCGTCCGCATGTGCGGCGCGTTTGTTCCCGCAGGCGTCCGAGGCTACTGTCGGGCGGTGCGGCGAAACGTGGCAAACCTCTTTCATCCCCGCGGTCATGCGCTTCAAAGGGCGGCCCTTGTCCGAAGCTCAGTCCACGCTGAAGTACATGGGCACAGAGACTTCCGATGCGAGCAATACGCGGCTTATCGAGTTCTTCTACGCCTATCCCGTCCACTCGTACCGTGAGCCGATGGCGATCACGCGAGTGACGGGTGCATGGCTTGAAAAATGTCTGACGGAGATGTAGGCCGTCTGGCCGGCAAATCTGACAAGTGCGGAACATCATCTTGATGAGAAATGAGTAAGGCAAATGTTCAAGAAAATCCTGATCGCCAATCGCGGTGAAATCGCCTGCCGCGTGATTCAAACCGCCAAGAAGATGGGCATCCTCACCGTCGCCGTCTACTCCGACGCCGACAAGGAAGCCCGCCACGTCGAACTGGCCGACGAGGCCGTGCACATCGGCGCTGCGCCCAGCCGCGAGAGCTATCTGCAGGCGGACCGCATCATCGCGGCCTGCAAGCAGACGGGCGCCGAGGCCGTGCATCCGGGCTACGGCTTCCTGTCGGAGAACGAAGCCTTCGCGCGCAAGGTCGAGGAAGAGGGCATTGCCTTCATCGGACCGAAGCACTATTCGATCGCGGCGATGGGCGACAAGATTGCCTCGAAGAAGCTCGCGAACGAAGCCAAGGTCAACACCATTCCGGGCTGGAACGACGCCATCGAGACGGCCGAGCGCGCGGTCGAGATAGCGAAGGACATCGGCTACCCCGTGATGATCAAGGCCTCGGCCGGCGGCGGCGGCAAGGGCCTGCGCGTGGCCTTCAACGACAAGGAAGCCTTCGAGGGCTTCACCTCGTGCCGCAACGAGGCGCGCAACAGCTTCGGCGACGACCGCGTGTTCATCGAGAAGTTCGTCGAGGAGCCGCGCCACATCGAGATCCAGGTGCTGGGCGATTCGCACGGCAACGTGATTTACCTGAACGAGCGCGAGTGCTCGATCCAGCGGCGCCACCAGAAGGTGATCGAGGAGGCTCCTTCCCCCTTCATCAGCGACGAAACGCGCAAGGCCATGGGCGAGCAGGCCGTGCAGTTGGCCAAGGCCGTGAAGTACCAGAGCGCGGGCACAGTGGAGTTCGTGGTCGGCAAGGACCAGAGCTTCTACTTCCTGGAGATGAACACGCGTCTGCAGGTGGAGCACCCGGTGACGGAGTGCATCACCGGCCTCGACCTCGTCGAGCTGATGATCCGCGTGGCTGCCGGCGAGAAGCTGCCGCTGACGCAGGCCGAGGTGAAGCGCAACGGCTGGGCGATCGAGTGCCGCATCAATGCCGAAGACCCGTTCCGCAATTTCCTGCCGTCGACCGGCCGGCTGGTGAAGTTCCAGCCGCCGACCGAGACCATGTTCGCGAGCGACACCGAGCACCTGCAAGGCGTGCGCGTGGACACGGGTGTGTACGACGGCGGCGAGATTCCGATGTACTACGACTCGATGATCGCCAAGCTCATCGTGCACGGCAAGGATCGCCAGCATGCGATCGCCCGCATGCGCGAGGCGCTCAACGGCTTCGTGATCCGAGGCATCAGCAGCAACATCCCGTTCCAGGCGGCGCTGCTGGCGCATCCGAAGTTCGTGGCGGGCGACTTCAACACCGGCTTCATCGCCGAGCACTACGGCAAGGGCTTCCATGCGGAAGACGTGCCGCATGCCGATCCGTCGTTCCTGATTGCGCTCGCGGCCTACGTGCACCGCCGTTATCGCGCGCGTGCCTCTGGCATCAGCGGGCAGCTCGAAGGCCACGGCGTGAAGGTGGGCGAGCAGTTCGTGGTGGTCGAGCTGGGGCCGGAGGGCAAGCACGTGCACCACCCTGTGTCGGTCACCGACTTCCATGGCAAGACCGGCGCGAGCTCGGTGGCCGTCGGCGGCAAGAGCTACAAGATCGACAGCAGCTTTGCGCTGGGCGCGATCCGTGTGCAGGGCATCGTCAACGACAAGCCGTTCACCGCACAGGTGGAGCGCGGCGCGGGCAAGAGCCCGCTGGCGCTGCGCGTGTCGCACGACGGCACGCAGATAGAGGCAATGGTGCTGTCGCCGCTGGGCGCGCGGCTGCTGGAGCTGATGCCCTACAAGGCACCGCCGGACCTGAGCAAGTTCCTGATGTCGCCGATGCCGGGCTTGCTGGTCGAGGTGTCGGTGCAGCCGGGGCAGCAGGTGCGCGCCGGCGAAAAACTGGCCGTGATCGAGGCGATGAAGATGGAGAACGTGCTGTTCGCCGCGCAGGACGGCGTTGTGGGCAAGATTTCAGCGGGCAAGGGCGAATCGCTTGCCGTCGATCAGATCATTCTGGAGTTCAATTGATGGGTGCCAACGACTTGCAACAGGCGATCACGCTGCACCGGCCCGCGAAGGCCGCTGCCCCCAAGACCGAGGGTCCGTGGTCCGTCGAGGCGATCCAGGCGCTGCTCGACAAGCCGCTGATGGATCTGCTGTTCGAGGCGCAGACCGTGCACCGCCAGCATTTCCCCGAAGGCGATATCGAGCTGGCCACGCTGCTGTCGGTCAAGACCGGCGGCTGCCCGGAGAACTGCGGCTATTGCCCGCAGTCGGCCGAGTTCGATACCGGCGTGAAGGCGCAGAAGCTCATGGAGGTCGACGAGGTGGTGCGCGCCGCGCAAGCCGCCAAGGACGCTGGCGCCACGCGCTTCTGCATGGGCGCCGCATGGCGCGCGCCGAAGGACCGCGACGTGGAGAAGGTGGCCGTGCTGGTCGAGGCCGTGAAGGGGTTGGGCATGCAGACCTGCGCCACGCTCGGCATGCTGGAGCCGCACCACGCGCACCAGCTCAAGGCCGCAGGCCTGGACTACTACAACCACAACCTCGACACCGCGCCCGAGTACTACACCGACGTGGTCGACACGCGCACCTACCAGGACCGGCTCGACACGCTGGCCAACGTGCGCAGCGCGGGCATCAGCGTGTGCTGCGGCGGCATCGTCGGCATGGGCGAGCAGCCGGTGCACCGCGCGGGGCTGATCGCTCAGCTGGCCAACCTGAACCCGTACCCGGAATCGGTGCCTATCAACAGCCTGGTGCGCGTGCCCGGCACGCCGCTGGCCGACTCGGACCCGGTCGATCCCTTCGACTTCGTGCGCATGATCGCTGTGGCGCGCATCACCATGCCGACCGCGCGCGTACGGCTGTCGGCCGGGCGCCAGCAGATGGGCGACGCGGTGCAGGCGCTGTGCTTCATGGCGGGTGCGAATTCGATCTTCTATGGCGACAAGCTGCTGGTCACCGGCAACCCCGACGTGGAAGCCGACACGGTGCTGCTGCGCAAGCTCGGGCTCAATGCGCGGCAGGTTCAGGAGCAGGCTTCGGAAAGTTGCGCAGCATGACCGCCGCTACCGCACGCCCCTTCAAGGTGCTGGGCATCCAGCAGATCGCCATCGGTGGCCCCGACAAGCTGCGCCTGCAGAAGCTGTGGGTCGACATGCTGGGGCTCGAGGTCACGGGCACGTTCAAGAGCGAACGCGAGAACGTCGACGAGGACATCTGCGCGATGGGCGCGGGCCCGTTCAAGGTCGAGGTCGACCTGATGCAGCCGCTGGACCCCGACAAGAAGCCTGCCGTCCACACGACACCGCTGAACCACGTGGGCCTGTGGATCGACGACCTGCCCAAGGCAGTCGAATGGCTCACGGCGCAGGGCGTGCGTTTTGCGCCCGGCGGCATTCGCAAGGGGGCGGCCGGTTTCGACATCTGCTTTCTACACCCGAAGGCGAACGACGAGTTCCCGATCGCGGGCGAGGGTGTGCTGATCGAGATGGTGCAGGCGCCGCCTGAAGTGGTGGCGGCCTTCAGCGCACTCGCAGCTACGCGTTGAGTACTTTTCTGATCGGCGGTTTTACGTCCGAACTACGGGGCGGCAGCATCGCCTGGTGCTCGCGCGCCGGGTTCAGGATGATCGAGGTGGCGGTCTCCGTGAGGATGCAGAACTTGGTGACCACCGCATCGAGGTGGCTCACGTCGATCACCGCGATCTCCAGGACCCAGCTGTCCTCCCCGGTCACGTTGTAGGCATTGACGCATTCGGGCGTCTGCTGCACCAGCTCGACCACGCGTGCGTAGTCGGCGCGGCCCACGCGGATGATGGCGCGGATGCCATAGCCCAGCTTGCCCAGGTTCACGGTGGCGCGGTAGCCGCTGATGACGCCAGCGGCCTCCAGTTTCTTCACGCGTTCGGTCACGGCGGGCTGGCTCAAGTGCACGCGGCGGCCCAACTCGGCCATGGTCAGCCGCGCATCGTTCTGCAGTTCGGCCAGGATGCGGGTGTCATGCGCATCCAGCGTGGGGGTCAAGGTGAAGTCCATGCAACTCCTTCAAATCAACGGTGGGAAGAGGGCAGAACCATGAAAGTCGCATGGATGCCGGAGGTCGGCTTTCATACCATGGCTGCCTTCACATACCAACAAGAGACTTCCCTCGGACATGTCCACCCTCGCTTCTCCAGCCAAGCCCGCGTCCGCAGGGCGCTCCGGATTGCCGCTGCTGCTGTGGCTGTGCCTCGCCGCCACCTGGGTGGTCTGGGGCTCGACCTACCTCGCGATCAAGTACGCGCTCGTGAGCTTTCCGCCATTCCTGCAGATGGGCTCGCGCTTCCTGTGCGCTGGCGTGCTGCTCATCGTGTGGATGCGCTGGCGCGGGGCGCCGTGGCCGTCGCTGGTGCAATGGCGCAATGCCTTCATCGTCGGGGCGCTGATGCTGGGCGGCGGCATGGGCGGCACGGCCAGCGCCGAGGTTTCGATCGGCTCTGGGCTGGTCGTCGCGTTCATCGCGGTGATTCCGCTGCTCATTGCGCTCCTAAACCTGATCTGGGGCGTGAAGCCGTCGCGGCTGGAAGCAGCAGGCATTGCGCTCGGGCTTGTCGGCGTGCTGATGCTGACGCAGGGCAGCGGCTTCCGGTCTTCGCCCGAAGGCTTGCTGGCAATCTGCATCGCTTGCTGCTGCTGGTCGCTAGGCAGTGTGCTGAGCCAGCGCGGCCTGCCGCTGGCGCCCGGCGCGATGGGATTCGCGAGCGAGATGCTGTGCGGTGGCGTGGTGTTGATGGGGCTGGCCGCGGTTTCCGGCGAAACGGTGAGCTGGCCCTTGCAGGCCGAGGCAGTGGCCGCGTGGGTCTACCTCGTGGTGTTCGGCTCGCTGATCGCCTTCAATGCCTACATGGTGCTGCTGGCGAGGGCACCGGCCGCGCTGGCGTCGAGCTACACCTTCGTGAATCCGGTGATCGCGATGCTGCTGGGCGTGTGGATCGCCGACGAGACGGTCACGCGCTTCGAGTGGTACGCCGTGGGCGTAGTGCTGGCGGGTGTGCTGCTGTTGCTCTTCAAGCGCCGGGGCGGCGCCACACCGCAAGCGTAGCCGCGAGCAGCCACATGCCGGCCGCACAACCGCGGTTCATTGCCTTGAGGCCGCGCTGCGAGAGGAAGCGCACGGCCTGCGTGCCGGCGCCGGCATAGGCAAGCATCACGCAGGTGTCGAGAGCGACGAAAACGGCGCCCAGCAGCAGGTACTGCGGGCCTTGCGGCTTCGCGATGTCGACGAACTGCGGCAGGAATGCCGCGAAGAACAGCACCGTCTTCGGATTCGACAGCGCCACCATGAGGCTGCGCAGCAGCGCGACACGGCCCTGCGGACGGACTTCGAGCGGCGACTTGGCCAGCGCGGTGCGCAGGTCGGTGGTTTCGCTGCGCCACAGCTTGACGCCCAGCCACACGAGGTAGGCCACGCCTGCGACACGGATCGCATTGAAGAGCCACTCCGAGGTCGCCAGCAGCGAGCCCAGTCCCAGTGCGACGACTGCGATCAGCGTGATGCTGCCGAGCGATGCACCCGCAATGCCCCAGCTCGCGCGGCGCATGCCGCCCTCGATGCCGTTGGAGAGTGCCAGCAGCATCGTCGGCCCCGGGATCAGGGCCAGCGCGAGCGAAGCGACGATGTAGATGAGCAGGGTGTCGAGCGTCATGGTTTGGTGGCTGGTGGGCGTTGTTGCGAGGCGGCGCGGGCACGCGCCAGTGCGGCTTCGACGATGGCGCGCTTGCGTGCGCCGGCGTCCTGCGGGGTTTCGGGCTTGGGCGCCGCTTCGGCCAGGCGGGCGTCGGTGTTGCGGTGCTTGCCGTGCACTTCGTAGCGGCGCCGTGCGCTCGCGGCCTGCTCGGCAGACCAGGCTTGCCAGCCGGTGCGGCCGGGCGTTTCGACCTCGAGCGAGATGCAGTCGACGGGGCAGACCGGAATGCACAGCTCGCAGCCCGTGCAGTGGGCCTCGATCACCGTGTGCATGCGCTTGTTGATGCCGACGATGGCGTCGGTAGGGCAGGCGTCGAGGCAGAGCGTGCAGCCGATGCACCAGGCCTCGTCGATGACGGCCATGGCGCGCGGGCCTTCGGTGCCGCATTCGGGGTCGAGCGGCAGCGGCGCGCGGCCGGTGAGTCCTGCGAGCCGGTCAATGCCTTCGGCACCGCCGGGCGGGCACTGGTTGATGCCGGCCTCGCCGTCGGCCACGGCCTGGGCGTAGCTCGCGCAATCCGGGTAGCCGCAACGTGTGCACTGCGTTTGGGGCAGTGCGTCGTTGATGCGTGCGGCGAGCCCGTTCACGGTGGGAATGGCGCGCGCTTCAGCGCGCGGCGCCGGTGCCGGGCTTCTTGCGCGGCGTGGTCTTCTTCACGGCGACGGCCGTGGCCGTTTTCGCCGGGGCCTTCTTGGCCGCGACAGCTACGGGAGCCGGGCTTTTGCGCACCGGCTTCACGGTGTCTTCGGCGGCCAGCGCGTCGCGGGCGCTCGCGCGGCGTTGCGGCTGGTCGTTGGCCTCGATGAATTTCTGCATCTTCGGGTAGACCAGCTCGCGCCAGCGGCGGCCGCTGAAGATGCCGTAGTGGCCGGCACCCTTGACTTCGTAGTGTTCGCGCTTCGCGTCGTCGATGCCGGTGCACAGGCTGTGCGCGGCTTCGGTCTGGCCAGAGCCGGAGATGTCGTCGAGCTCGCCTTCGACGGTGAGCAGGGCGGTGCCATGGATGTCCTGCGGACGCACGCGCTCCACCTTGCCGTCGGGAGCCTTGACGTCCCAGGTGCCGTTGACCAGGTCGAATTCCTGGAACACGGTGCGGATGGTCTCGAGGTAGTAATCGGCGTCCATGTCGAGCACGGCGTTGTACTCGTCGTAGAACTTGCGGTGGGCCTCGGCGCTGGCGTCGTCGCCCTTGATGAGGTCCTTGAAGTAGTCGTAGTGGCTGCTCGCGTGGCGGTCGGGGTTCATGGCCACGAAGCCGGTGTGCTGCAGGAAGCCGGGGTACACGCGGCGGCCTTCACCGGGGAAGCCCTGCGGCACGCGGTAGATCACGTTGTTCTCGAACCACTCGAAGCTCTTGTTCATCGCGAGGTTGTTGACCGCGGTGGGCGACTTGCGCGCGTCGATGGGGCCACCCATCATCGTCATGGTGAGCGGCAGCGCCTCGCCGCGGCTGGCCATGAGCGACACGGCCGCGAGCACGGGCACAGTGGGCTGGCACACGCTCACCACGTGGCAGTTGCCGTACTCGGCCTGCAGCAGGCGGATGAACTCCTGCACGTAGTTGATGTAGTCGTCGAGGTGGAACTCGCCTTCCGACAGCGGCACGAGGCGCGCATTCTTCCAGTCGGTGATGTAGACCTTGTGGTCCTGCAGCATGGTGCGCACTGTGTCGCGCAGCAGGGTCGCATAGTGGCCCGACAGGGGCGCGACGACCAGCACCACGGGCTGGCTCTTGAGCGTCTTGAGGATGTGCGGCTCGTCGGTGAAGCGCTTGAAGCGGCGCAGTTCGCAGAAGGGCTTGTCGAGCGCAATGGCTTCCTGGATGACGACGTCCGCGCCGTCGACCTTCACCGACTTGATGTTGAACTCGGGCTTCTCGTAGTCCTTGCCCAGGCGGTAGAGCAGGTCGTAGCCCGCGGCCATGCGCTGGGCCATGGGCAATTGGCCCCACACGGCGCCCTGGCCGTAGAGCTTGGAGGCTGCCTGGGCGAAGTCCGAGAAAGGCTCCATCAAGGAACGCTGGGCTTCGTAGAGTTGATAGAGCATCGCTGATCTTGGAGTGGAATGTTGCGGTGCAATATATCAGCGCATTCGCTGCGGTACAGGGGGCCTAACCCCTACACCGACCCCGCAGCGAGGGTCCTTTGGCCTGGAAGCGTGAAGGAATCGTCGCTGGGACGCATTCCCTCACACTTCGCTGTCACCTAGATGACTTTGGCGATCGACGCGCAGACGTAGTCGATGTTCTTGCTGTTGAGCGCGGCCACGCACATGCGGCCGGTGTCGGTGCCGTACACGCCGAATTCATTGCGCAGGCGCACCATCTGGTCCTTGGTCAGGCCCGAGTAGCTGAACATGCCGATCTGCGTGGTGATGAAGCTCATGTCTTCCTTCACGCCGGCGGCCTTGAGGCCGTCGAACAGCTTCTGGCGCATGGCCTTGATGCGCACGCGCATTTCGCCCAGTTCCTTTTCCCAGAGGGCGCGCAGTTCGGGGTTGCCGAGAACCGCGGCCACCACGGCGCCGCCGTGCGTGGGCGGGTTGCTGTAGTTGGTGCGGATGGCGATCTTGAGCTGCGACAGCACGCGGCCGGCCTCTTCCTTGTTTTCGCACAGCACCGACAGTGCGCCGACGCGCTCGCCGTACAGGCTGAAGCTCTTGGAGAAAGAGGTCGAGACGAAGAAGGTCAGGCCGGCTTCGACGAACTTGGCGACGGCGGCGCCGTCTTCCTTCAGGCCGTAGCCGAAGCCCTGGTAGGCCATGTCGAGGAAGGGCACCAGGCCCTTGGCCTTGACCGCGGCGACGACCTGGTCCCACTGGGCGGCGGTGATGTCGTAGCCGGTGGGGTTGTGGCAGCAGGCGTGCAGCACGACGATGGTGCCGGCCGGTGCCGCGTTCAGGGCGGCCAGCATGCCTTCGAAGTTGACGCCGCGCTTGGCCGCATCGTAGTAGGGGTAGCTTTCGACTTCGAAGCCGGCGTTGGTGAACAGCGCGCGGTGGTTTTCCCAGCTCGGGTCGCTGATCAGGACCTTGGCGGAGGGGCTGAGCTTCTTGAGGAAGTCGGCGCCGACCTTCAGGCCGCCGGTGCCGCCGATGGCCTGGATGGTGGCCACGCGGCCCGAGGTGACGGGTTCGCTGTCGGCGCCGAAGACCAGCGCCTTGACGGCGTTGTCGTACGCCACGATGCCGTCGATGGGCAGGTAGCCGCGCGCGGTGGGCGCTTTCATCATGTTCTGTTCTGCGGCCTGCACGCACTGGAGCAGGGGCAGCTTGCCGTTGTCGTCGTAATAGACGCCGACGCCGAGGTTGACCTTGTTGGGGTTGGTGTCGGCTGCAAATTGCTCGTTGAGGCCGAGGATCGGGTCGCGCGGTGCCATTTCGACCGCGGTGAACATAGACATGGAAAGGTCCTTTGGGATGAAAGCTTCGCTGCAACCGGACTAGGCTTTATGCTTTCCGGTTGCCTTGAATTTTACCGGCGCGAGCGCCACCTGTCGGGAACAGCCATGCCAGACAACAACGAAGCCATAGCAGACCTGAAGAAAGTGGACCCGATCGGGCCCGCGAAACAGGGTGAATTCATCAGGTACCCGGACTCCCCGTTCGAGCTTTTCCAGCCCTATCCGCCCGCGGGCGACCAGCCGAAGGCCATCGAAGGGCTGGTCGAGGGCGTGATCGACGGCGAAGTGTTCCAGACCCTGCTGGGCGTGACCGGCTCGGGCAAGACCTTCACCATGGCCAACGTGATCGCGCGGCTGGGCCGCCCGGCCATCGTGTTCGCGCCCAACAAGACGCTGGCGGCGCAGCTCTACAGCGAGTTCCGCGAGTTCTTTCCGAAGAACGCCGTCGAGTACTTCGTGAGCTACTACGACTACTACCAGCCCGAAGCGTATGTGCCGCAGCGCGACCTGTTCATCGAGAAGGACTCCTCGATCAACGAGCACATCGAGCAGATGCGGCTGTCGGCCACCAAGAGCGTGCTGGAGCGGCGCGACACGGTCATCGTGGCCACGGTGAGCGCCATCTACGGCATTGGCACGCCCGAGGACTACATGGAGATGCGGCTGATTGCCCGCGTCGGCGACAAGGTCGGGCAGCGCGACCTGATTTCGCGGCTGATCCGCATGCAGTATCTGCGCAACGAGCAGGACTTCGCGCGCGGCACCTTCCGCGTGCGGGGCGACACCATCGACGTGTTCCCGGCGGAGCACAGCGAGCTGGCGATCCGTTTCGAGCTGTTCGACGACGAAATCGAGTCGCTGCAACTGTTCGATCCGCTGACCGGGCGCGTCCGGCAGAAGGTGCCGCGCTTCACGGTGTACCCGTCCAGCCATTACGTGACGCCGCGAGACAAGGTCATGGCGGCGGTCGAGACCATCAAGATCGAACTGAGCGAGCGGCTCAAGGAACTGGTGGGCGCGGGCAAGCTGGTCGAGGCGCAGCGGCTGGAGCAGCGCACCCGCTTCGACCTCGAGATGCTGGCTGAAATCGGCCACTGCAAGGGCATCGAGAACTACACGCGCCACCTGTCGGGCGCCGCGCCCGGCGACCCGCCGGCTACGCTGACCGACTACCTGCCGAAGGACGCGCTGATGTTCCTCGACGAGAGCCACCAGATGATCGGCCAGCTCGGCGGCATGTACAACGGCGACCGGGCGCGCAAGACCACGCTGGTCGAGTACGGCTTTCGCCTGCCGAGCGCGCTGGACAACCGGCCGCTCAAGCTCGAGGAGTTCGAGACGCGCATGCGCCAGTGCATCTTCGTTTCCGCCACGCCGGCGCAGTACGAGAAGGACCACGCCGGCAATGTGGTCGAACAGCTGGTGCGGCCGACCGGCCTGATCGACCCCGAGGTCGAGGTGCGGCCCGCCACCCACCAGGTGGACGACGTGCTGGGCGAGATCCGCGTGCGCGTGGACAAGAACGAACGCGTGCTGATCACCACCCTGACCAAGCGCATGGCCGAGCAGCTGACCGACTACCTGGGCGACAACGGGGTGAAGGTGCGCTATCTGCACAGCGACGTAGATACGGTGGAGCGGGTGGAGATATTGCGCGACCTGCGCCTGGGCACCTTCGATGTGCTGGTGGGCATCAACCTGCTGCGCGAGGGACTGGATATTCCGGAGGTGTCGCTGGTGGCGATCCTCGATGCCGACAAGGAAGGCTTCCTGCGCGCCGAGCGTTCGCTTATCCAGACCATCGGCCGGGCGGCGCGCAACCTGAACGGCAAGGCCATTCTTTACGCCGACCGGATGACCGACTCGATGCGGAAGGCCATCGACGAGACCGAGCGCCGCCGGGCCCGGCAGATAGCGCACAACGAGGCGAACGGCATCACGCCGCGCAGCATCGTCAAGCAGGTGCGCGACCTGATCGACGGGGTCTACAGCGAGAAAACGGGCAAGGAAATGGCCAAGCTCGACCTGGAACGCGCCAAGGTCGAGGACATGAGCGAAAAGGACATCGCCAGGGAAATCAAGCGCCTCGAGAAGCAGATGCTGGAGCACGCCCGGAACCTCGAATTCGAGAAGGCCGCCCGCGTGCGGGACCAGCTGGCGCTGCTGCGGGAGCAGGCTTTCGGGGCTGCCGGCGGGGACAACATCGCGCTCTAGCCGCGGTAGTTCAAACGTTCGCGTTCTTCAAGCGGGCGGCGCTGGGGTTTACCCGAGCAGAGTCCGGGGGCTTCTGTTATACTTGAGCGAAATACTCAACAACAAGAAAAAGAACTTCGCGATGAAGGACCGACTCCTACCGGCTGGTTCACCAGCGTCAGGGGTCGGGCAGGGCGGAGACGAGGTCACTGCGGCCCAGGGCCACGGTGTCATTTCAACGGTAAGCACTTGAAGGAGCTTGCGATGCGTCTCACTACCAAAGGCCGTTTTGCGGTCACGGCAATGATCGATCTGGCGTTGCGTCAGAACACCGGTCCGGTCACGCTGGCTGCAATCAGCCAACGGCAACAGATTTCGCTGTCCTACCTCGAACAGCTGTTCGGCAAGCTGCGCCGTCACGAACTGGTCGAGTCGACCCGCGGCCCCGGCGGCGGCTACAGCCTCGGCCGCAAGGCTGCGGACATCACCGTGGCCGACATCATTGTTTCCGTCGATGAACCCATCGACGCCACTCAGTGCGGCGGCAAGGAAAACTGCCTGGGCGAAGCCGGCCGCTGCATGACGCACGAGCTCTGGGCCTCGCTCAACCAGCGCATGGTCGAGTTTCTCGACTCCGTCACCCTGCAGAAGCTGGTCGACGACCAGATCGCCAAGGGCGTGCAGATCGAGAACAAGCCGGTCGTCAAGCGCGCGATCTCGGCCCAGCCAGTGGTCAAGCCGATTCGCGTGAATGCGCCGAACTCGGTGTTCGCCCTCGGCAACGCCTTCGCGAAGTCCTGAGACCTCTTTCGAGACTTCTGATTTCCGGCGGCGCCTTCGGGCGCCGGCACGAGCAGCAGCCCAGATCTAAAAACAACCCCCACGCCAGCACGAGCCAGCCATGGACGTAACTCCTCATTTCCCGATCTATCTCGATTACGGCGCCACCACGCCGGTCGACCCGCGTGTGGTCGACGCCATGATCCCCTGGTTGCGCGAGCACTTCGGCAACCCGGCATCGCGCAGCCACGCCTGGGGCTGGGAGGCTGAAGAGGCGGTCGAGAAGGCGCGCGGACAGGTGGCCGAACTGATCAATGCCGATCCGCGCGAAATCGTCTGGACGTCGGGCGCTACCGAATCGATCAATCTTGCCCTCAAGGGCGCGGCCCAGTTCTACAAGGGCAAGGGCAAGCACCTGATCACGCTGAAGACCGAGCACAAGGCCGTGCTGGACACCATGCGCGAGCTGGAACGCCAGGGCTTCGAGGTGACCTACCTCGACGTCGAGGAAAACGGTCTCGTCGACCTTGATAAGTTCAAGGCCGCCATTCGCCCCGACACCATCCTGGCCAGCGTGCTCTTCGTGAACAACGAAATCGGCGTGATCCAGGACGTGGTCGCGCTGGGTAATGCCTGCCGCGAAAAGGGCGTGATCTTCCACGTCGACTCGGCCCAGGCCACCGGCAAGATCGACATCGACATCACGAAGCTGCCCATCGACCTGATGAGCCTGGCTTCGCACAAGACTTACGGCCCCAAGGGCATCGGCGCGCTGTACGTGCGCCGCAAGCCGCGCATCCGCCTCGAAGCGCAGATGCACGGTGGTGGCCATGAGCGCGGCATGCGTTCGGGCACGCTGCCCACGCACCAGATCGTCGGCATGGGCGAGGCCTACCGCATCGCCAAGCTCGAGATGCACAAGGACATCGAACACGCGCGCCGCCTGCAGAAGCGTCTGCTCGACGGTTTGAAAGACGTGGAGCAGGTGTTCATCAACGGCGACCTCGAGCACCGCGTGCCGCACAACCTGAACATGAGCTTCAACTACGTCGAAGGCGAGTCGCTGATCATGGGCATCAAGGGCCTGGCGGTATCGTCGGGTTCGGCCTGCACCTCGGCCAGCCTCGAGCCCAGCTACGTGCTGCGCGCCCTTGGCCGCAGCGACGAACTGGCGCACAGCAGCCTTCGCATGACCATCGGCCGTTTCACGACCGAAGAAGAAATCGACTACGCCATTTCGACCATCAAGCACAACGTTGCCAAGCTGCGCGAGCTGAGCCCCCTGTGGGAGATGTTCCAGGACGGCGTCGACATCAGCACGATCCAGTGGTCGGCCCACTGACGCAGGCCCGCACCAGGCTCCACGATTGAACAAAGTTTGAGAGGTACACCATGGCATATTCTTCGAAGGTCATCGACCACTACGAAAATCCCCGCAACGTCGGCTCCTTCGAAAAGGGCGACGACTCGGTAGGCACCGGCATGGTCGGCGCACCTGCCTGCGGCGACGTGATGAAGCTGCAGATCAAGGTCAACCCGGAAACCGGCGTGATCGAAGACGCACGCTTCAAGACCTACGGCTGCGGCTCGGCCATCGCCTCGTCGTCGCTCGTGACCGAATGGGTCAAGGGCAAGACGCTCGACGAAGCGGCTGCGCTCAAGAACGCGCAGATCGCGGAAGAACTGGCCCTGCCGCCCGTGAAGATCCACTGCTCCATCCTGGCCGAAGACGCGATCAAGGCCGCCGTGAGCGACTACAAGGCCAAGCACGGCGTCAAGACCGAATCCGCTGCTGCCGAAGCTGTCCACTGACATGGCCGTCACGCTGACCGAAGCCGCTGCGCGACACGTCACCCGTTACCTCGGCAAACGAGGCAAGGGCGTGGGCGTGCGGCTGGGCGTGAAGACCACGGGTTGTTCCGGCCTGGCCTACAAGCTCGAGTACGTCGACGAACTGGCGCCTGAAGACGTGGTGTTCGAAGACCACGGCGTGAAGGTGCTGGTCGACCCGAAGAGCCTGGCCTACATCGACGGCACGCAACTCGACTTCGTGCGCGAAGGCCTGAACGAGGGCTTCAAGTTCATCAACCCCAACGAACGCGACCGCTGCGGTTGTGGGGAAAGTTTTCGCATCTGATGCGCCGTCGCTGACTGCGACTACAGCCGCCACCATGTCATGTGCTGGCGGTTTTTTCTTGCCATGAACCTGAACGACACCGACTTTCAACTGTTCGCCGTCCCGGCGACTTTTGCGCAGGACCGCGCCGTGCTCGACGCGCGCTGGAAAGAGCTTCAGCGCGAGGCCCACCCGGACCGCTTTGCCGCACAGGGCGCTGCGGCGCAGCGCGTGGCCATGCAGTGGTCGGTGCGCATCAACGAGGCCTACCAGCGCCTGAAGGACCCGATCCGCCGCGCCAGCTACATCTGCGAGATGCACGGCGCGCCGCTGAATGCGGAGAACAACACGGCGATGCCGCCCGAGTTCCTCATGCAGCAGATGGAGTGGCGCGAAGCGCTCGACGACGTCGAAAGCATCGCTTCCCTCGAGAAGCTCCAGGCGGAGGTCGAGGCCGGCCGCGCGCGCGCGCTGTCGTCGCTCGACTGGCTGATCGACGAGAAAGGCGACTACCCCGCCGCCGCGCAGCAGGTGAGAGCCCTCATGTTCATTGAGCGCTTCGGACAGGACGTCGAAGCCAAATTCGATCAGTTGGGACAATAGAAGATATGAACCCCCACGCTCATCACTTCGTGTATTCGCTGCCTCCCATGGGGGCGCAGGCCTCCCTTGGGGCGGCCCGGCGGGAGGCCTGATGGCTCTTCTTCAGATTTCCGAACCCGGCCAGGCGCCCGATCCGCATCAGCGCCGCATTGCCGTGGGCATCGACCTGGGCACCACGCATTCGCTGGTGGCCTCGGTGCGCAACGGCGTGGCCGAGTGCCTGCCCGACGACCAGGGACGCGTGCTGCTGCCTTCGGCCGTGCGCTACCTCGAGGGCGACCGCCGCCAGATCGGCTTCGATGCCGTGGCCGCGCGTGCGCAGGACCCCGCCAACACCATCACTTCCGTGAAGCGGCTCATGGGCCGCGGCCTGGCCGACATCGCGAACCGCGATGCGATGTCGTACCGCATCGGCAGCAGCGACGGCGGCATGGTGAAGGTGCAGACCCTGGCGGGCGAGAAGTCGCCGGTCGAGATCAGTGCCGAGATCCTGGCCACGCTGCGATACCGTGCCCAGGACACCTTCGACGACGACGAACTCTACGGCGCCGTCATCACCGTGCCCGCGTACTTCGACGAAGGCCAGCGCCAGGCGACCAAGGATGCCGCGCAACTCGCCGGCCTGAACGTGCTGCGCCTGATCAGCGAGCCCACGGCCGCGGCCATCGCCTACGGCCTCGATAACGCGAGCGAAGGCGTCTACGCGGTCTACGACCTGGGTGGCGGCACCTTCGACATCTCGATCCTGCGGCTCACGCAGGGCGTGTTCGAAGTGATTGCCACGGGTGGCGACTCGGCCCTTGGCGGCGACGACTACGACCACGCGCTCGCCGATTTCGTGCTCGCGCAGACCGGCCTGCAAGCCGGCAGCGACGCTGACAAGGCCGCGTTGCTCGTGGCCGCGCGGGCGGCGAAAGAGGCGCTGACCGATTCGGCGTCGACCACGTTCAAAGCCGATGTCGCAGGCAAGACCATCTCGTTCGATCTGGCCCGCGAGCAGTTCTACGCCGCCACGCAGTCACTCACCGACCGCACCATCGCGGCCGTCCGCAAGGCTTTGCGCGACGCGAAGCTCAAGCCTGAAGAGCTGCAGGGCATCGTGCTCGTCGGCGGCTCGACCCGCATGCCGCAGGTCCGCCGCGCCGTCGCCGATTTCTTTGGCCGCGACCCGCTGGTCAACCTGAATCCGGATGAAGTCGTGGCGCTTGGTGCCGCCATCCAGGCGAATCAACTGGCGGGCAACAACGGCGCGGGCGAATTGCTGCTGCTCGACGTGATCCCGCTGTCGCTCGGTATCGAGACCATGGGTGGCCTGGTCGAGCGCATCGTGCCGCGCAACCAGACCATCCCCACCGCGATGGCGCAGGACTTCACGACCTACCAGGACGGCCAGACCGCGCTGGCGCTGCACGTGGTGCAGGGCGAGCGTGACCTCGTCTCCGACTGCCGCAGCCTCGCGCGCTTCACGCTGCGCGGCATTCCACCGATGGCCGCTGGCGCCGCGCGCATCCGCGTGACCTTCACCGTCGATGCGGACGGCCTGCTGAGCGTGAGCGCAAAGGAGCAGGGCAGTGGAGTCGAGGCCAGCGTGGCGGTCAAGCCGTCTTACGGCCTGTCGGACGATCAAATTGCGACGATGCTGCAGGAGAGCTTCTCCACCGCACAACAGGACATGCAGGCCCGCGCGCTGGTCGAGGCACGCGTCGATGCCGACCGCATGCTGCTCGCCACGCAGAGCGCGCTCGATGCCGACGGCGACCTGCTGAACGACGAGGAGCGCGCAGTCATCGATGCGTCGATGGTGCAACTGCGCGAAGCAGTCAAGAGCAGCAACGATGCCGCCGCCATCGAGGCCGCAACCAAGAAACTGGCCGACGACACCGAGGCCTTTGCTGCACAGCGCATGAACGCGGGCATTGCGCGCGCACTTGCCGGCCGCAAGGTCGAATCTCTCTAGAACAACAACATGCCCACGATCAAGATCTATCCGCATCCCGAGTACTGCCCGCAAGGCGCCGAAATCACCGCGCCCGCCGGCACCTCGATCTGCGAAGCGCTGCTCGACAACAACATCAACATCGAGCACGCCTGCGAGATGAGCTGCGCCTGCACCACCTGCCACGTGATCGTGCGCGAGGGCTTCAACTCGCTCAACGAGGCAGAAGAAGGCGAGGAAGACCTGCTCGACCGCGCCTGGGGCCTGGAGCCGCAATCGCGGCTGAGTTGCCAATCGATCCTGGCGCAGGAGAATGTGACCATCGAGATTCCGAAGTACTCGATCAACCACGCCAAGGAAAACCACTGATGTCGCGACTGATCGTCCTCGATACCGAAACCACCGGCCTCTCCGCAGAGAACGGCGACCGCATCATCGAGCTCGGCTGCGTGGAGCTGTTCAACCGCAAGCTCACCGGCAACGACCTGCACATCTATTTCAACCCGGAGCGAGAGAGCCACGAAGACGCGTTGAAGGTCCACGGCCTGACGACCGACTTCCTGCGCGACAAGCCGAAGTTCGCCACGCTGGCCAACGACATCATCGAGTACCTGCGCGATGCCGAACTGATCATTCACAACGCGGCCTTCGACGTCGGCTTCCTCAACAAGGAGTTCGAGCGCGCCGGGTTCCCTCCGCTGCGCACCTTCGTTGCGGAAGTGACCGACACGCTGGCCATGGCCAAGCAGGTGTACCCGGGCAAGCGCAATTCGCTGGATGCGCTGTGCGACCGCTTCGGTGTCGATCGTTCGAACCGCACCTTCCACGGAGCCAAGCTCGACGCCCAGCTGCTGGCCGACGTCTACATCAACCTCACGCGCGGACAGGATGCGCTGCTCATCGACGTGGCCTCGAACGAGCCCGAAGTCGGCACCAAGGTCGTGGCCATGGACCTGAGCCAGTTCGAGTTGCCGGTGATCCTGGCGGCGGAGCATGAGCTCACAGCGCACGAGGGCGTGTTGGTCCAACTCGACAAATCTTCTGGTGGTCGCACGCTGTTTCGTCAAAACGACGAAAAAGCTGTGGCATAATCTGAGGCTTCGCTGAACGCGATTCGTAATTCAAAGCAACGCAAACAACGCGTTGCTTTGGGCGGTTAGCTCAGGGGTAGAGCACAGCATTCACACTGCTGGGGTCGGAGGTTCGAAGCCTCCACCGCCCACCATCATCAAAAAGCGACCTGGATTTCCAGGTCGCTTTTTTGTTTTGCGCGTCCGGTTTGTTTTTACTGCTTCGCGCCGAACAGGTCGTCGCAGCTGTCGCATGCGAAGTAGAGCTTCTGCTCCCCGCACTGCACCGACCCCGTGGCGCCCGCACGGATCTGCCAGTCGCACGACCTGCCTTGCCGGTTCAGCGTGCCTTCGACGTAGCAGGGCGCCAATTCGTAGTCGTCGTGCAAGGTCTTGTAGTCGACTTCCTTCGCGCGAGAAAAGAACTCACGCGCCTTGCCGTGGCTCTGCGGCACATCGGACGTGCGGCAGGGTGCGGCCGGCTCGTCGGTGTGAAATTCGGCGACATAGACGTTCGTGAACGATGCCGCGTCGCGGGTCGCGCACGAAGCGACGAGCGCTGTGCCAACCGCCAGCGCTAGAACGCGGAGTCTCACTTCCATAAGCTCTTGCCGTCGATGGTGGACATTTCTCTCCCTCCAGAATGACGCGGCGCTCATTGCCGCTCCGTCAACGCGTTCGAAGTAAAGCACGTCGATCGCGGATGACAAAGCCGCAGTGGCAACGCGATTTGGCGGAAGACGAGTGAACTGTCGGTTGGCGCCGACGGCAAGTGCAGCCGCGTGCTGGCGCGCATTTGACGGCGCCGGCCTGGAAATGGTGCGAAAGGAGCAAGACCATGGCCACTCATCCCGATCTTCCGACCCCCGTCACGCCGGACCTGCCCGTAGAGCCCGACCAAGGCCCGAGCACGCCGCCTGACGAACCCACGGACCCAGAGCCCCCACCTCAGTGAATTGAGTCCGCGCGTCCGTCGTACGGGCCGCGATAAGCTCGCACGATGGATGAAATTGATTGCGCCGTCATCGGCGGTGGAGTGGTGGGCCTGGCCGTGGCGCGCGCGTTGGCGCTCGAGGGCCGGGAGGTGCTGGTGCTCGAATCCGAAGGTGCCATCGGCACCGGTACGAGTTCGCGCAACAGCGAGGTGATTCACGCGGGTATCTACTATCCGCAAGGTTCACTGAAGGCGCGGCTTTGCGTCGAAGGCAAGCAGATGCTCTACGCCTATGCCGAGGCGCGTGGCGTGCCGCATCGCCGCTGCGGCAAGCTGATCGTTGCCACTTCGCCCGAGCAAGCGGGGCAGCTCGATGCGATCCGGGGCAAGGCGGCGGCCAACGGTGTCGCCGACCTGGAGGTGCTCACCGAACAGCAGGCCAAGGCCATGGAACCGCAGCTGCAATGCGTTGCGGCGCTGCATTCGCCGAGCACCGGCATCGTCGACAGCCATGCGCTGATGCTGAGCCTGCTAGGCGACCTGGAGAACGCGGGCGGCATGCTCGCGCTGAAATCGCCTGTCATGCGCGCCGAATGCGGTGCCGACGGCATCGTGCTGATCGCGCAGGACGGCACGGCGTTGCGTTGCCGAACGGTGGTCAATGCCGCCGGGCTGGGCGCTCCGGCGCTGGCCCGCCGATTCGAGGGGCTGCCGGCTACGGCGGTGCCACGCGAGCATTTCGCCAAGGGCAACTACTTCACCCTGTCGGGGCGGGCGCCTTTCGGGCGGCTCGTCTATCCGGTTCCCGAGCCGGGCGGCCTGGGCGTGCACCTGACGATCGACCTTGGCGGCCAGGCCAAGTTCGGCCCCGACGTGCAGTGGGTCTCCTCGGCCGACGACCTCGTGGTGGACCCCGCGCGCGGCGACGGCTTCTATGCCGAGGTGCGCAAGTACTGGCCTGCGTTGCCCGACGGCGCGCTGATTCCAGGCTACGCAGGCATGCGGCCCAAGATCTCGGGGCCCGGCGAGCCGGCCGCGGACTTCGTGATCGACGGACCGGCGTCGCACGGTGTGGAGGGGCTGGTCAATCTCTTCGGCATCGAGTCGCCGGGGCTCACGAGCAGCCTGGCGATCGGGGCGCACGTCGCCCGCCTGCTGGCGGGTACGGGAGGCCGAGTGAGTGAATGAAGGGCACAAGTCCGCACATCTGTCGCGCATGAGGGGCTTTTGTGCCTGTAACATGACAGTACGCCATTTGCTGGCGTGAAGCCGCCGGCGCGGTGCCGGTGTCATCACGGAGGAAAGATTCCAATGAGTGCATCCCAAAATCTTGAAGCAGCAGCCGAAGACATCGCGAGCGACGTGCGCGGCGTGC
The DNA here is from genome assembly GCF_977011995.1 of Variovorax durovernensis. NCBI lineage: Bacteria > Pseudomonadati > Pseudomonadota > Betaproteobacteria > Burkholderiales > Comamonadaceae > Variovorax > Variovorax durovernensis. The sequence goes on from NZ_CDRNCW010000001.1 coordinate 2,999,739, forward strand.
TGGCGAGCAAGGACCTGGATTCGGTTCCCCACATCAAGGCGCTGCGCCAGCGCATCGACACCAAGCTCGCCATTGCGCGCGAGCTCGCATCCGAGAAAAGCAAGCTCGCCGCCAAGAAGGCCCGCGAAGCAGCCACCTCTGCCAACGCCTACGCTCACGACGAACCATGGCAGATCGCCGGTGCGGCACTGGCCGTCGGCGTGCTGGTGGGCCTGCTGCTTGGCCGCCGCTGACCGGCACTCGCACCGCAGCATCGTTCACCCGGGCATGACAGGAGGTAGCCCATGAGGCTGCTGTCCCTGTTCGGCCTGGACGCCCGCGTTCGTCGGCTGCGCATCGCCGCCGCCGAAGGCGCCCTGGCGGCCGAGGACCGGGTGCAACTGCTGCGCATGGCCTGGGAGGACGAGAAGCAGCGCCTGAAGCTGATGCTCGTCTTCGGGCTGGCCGTGCTGGGGCTGACCACTGTCACCGTGGCGCTGGTATCCGTGGCGGTGGTGGTTCATTTCTGGGAGACGCCATACCGCATCACGGCCGCCTGGTCGGTGGCGGGCGTGTGGATCGTGCTGTGGCTGGTGGCTGCCATTGGCCTGCTGCAGACCCTGCGCAATGCGTCCAACGGCTTCGCGCCGGCGCGCCACGAGTTCGAGCGCGACTGGGCCTGGGTGCAGGACCGCTTCGGCCTTGGCAAGGACCCGGACCAGCACGAAGACGAACCCCGTCCACCGAGACCCGCCACGCGGGAGGAATTGCTGGCGCGCATGGACCGCCAGCGCCAGCGCATCGCAACACTGCAGGGCGGACGCGAGCCGCAGTTCGCGCATGACGCGGCCGAGGGAGAGCAAACGCCTCCGCCCGACGAGTCCGCTGCCGCTGCTGCATTGCGCATCGCGCGGGCGCACCCCGTGGCCGCCGGCGTCGTCGCTGCGGCTGCCGTGGTGGTGATCCGGCCGAGGCGCCTGCTGCGCTGGGCCGCGTTCATTGCGCCAGTGCTCTGGCGCATGCGCTGAAAAAAGCCGAAAAGACTCAGGCCTTGCTGCGATCCCGCAGCAGCGCCTGAGCCGCTTCGCGGACCAGCCCGGGGCCGCGATAGATCAGCCCGGTGTAGATCTGCACCACGTCTGCGCCGGCGGCGATCTTGGCCTTGGCATCGGCCCCGCTCAGGATGCCACCCACCCCGATGATCGGAAAACCAGAGCCCAGGGCAGCGCGCAGTTGCGCGATCACGCGGTTGCTTGCTTCCCGCACCGGTGCACCTGAAAGTCCGCCCGCTTCCTCCGCATGCGGCAGGCCCTTCACCGCGTCGCGCGCCAGCGTGGTGTTGGTGGCGATCACACCGTCCATGCCGTGGCGCTTCAGGGTGGCTGCAATGACCGCGACCTGGGTTTCGTCGAGGTCCGGAGCGATCTTCACGAACAGCGGCGAGCGCTTGGCATGGCGCGTGGCCAACGTCTCGCGGCGCTCGGCCACGGCGCCGAGCAGGGCATCGAGCGCCTCGTCGCTCTGCAGCGAGCGCAGGTTCGCGGTGTTGGGGCTGGAGATGTTGATCGTCACGTAGTCGGCATGTGGGTACACGCCGTCGAGGCAGGCGAGGTAGTCGTCCACCGCGCGCTCGATCGGCGTGGCGGCGTTCTTGCCGATGTTCAGGCCCAGCAGCATCGGTGGTTTGGCCGCGCCGCCCGCCGTGCGGAAGCGCGCCTTCTGCACGTTCGCAAGGAAGGCGTCGAGTCCTTCGTTGTTGAAACCCAGCCGGTTGATCAGCGCGTCGCGCTGCGGCAGGCGGAACATGCGGGGCTTGGGGTTGCCCGGCTGACCTTTCAGCGTGACGGTTCCGACCTCGACGAATCCGAAGCCCATGGCCGCGAAGGCGTCGATGCAGCGGGCGTTCTTGTCGAGCCCGGCCGCCAGGCCCACGCGGTTCGGAAAGCTCAGCCCCGCAAGCTGGACGGGATCGCTGACGCGCGGTGCCGAGTAGGCGCAGGCCAGGGGGGTGTTCTGGGTGCGCGCGAGTCCGTCGAGGGTCAGTTCATGGGCGTGCTCGGGGTCGAAGCCGAACAGGAAAGGGCGGGCCAGGCCGTAGAGCGAAGAGGGCATCAGCAGGGGCATCGGATAATTCTCGACTTCAATGAGCCAAGGATTCTCCGCGATGACCGCACCCGCCTCCCCAACCCCTGTTTCCGGCACCCTGTCCCAGGACGAACTCAAGGCCCTGGTCGGCCACGCCGCGCTGGCCTACGTGGTCAAGGGCGAGATCGTCGGGGTCGGCACCGGCTCGACGGTGAACAAGTTCATCGACGCGCTGGCCACCATCAAGGACCAGATCAAGGGCGCCGTCTCCAGCTCGGTGGCCTCGACCGAGCGCCTGCGGGCGCTGGGCATCCCGGTGTTCGACAGCAACGAGGTGGAGGAACTGGCCGTCTACATCGACGGTGCCGACGAAATCGACCACCGCGGCTTCATGGTGAAGGGTGGCGGCGCGGCACTCACGCGCGAGAAGATCGTCGCGGCCCAGTCGCGCAAGTTCATCTGCATCGCCGACGCGTCCAAGCTGGTGGAAACGCTGGGCGCCTTCCCGCTGCCGGTGGAAGTGATTCCGATGGCCGCGCGCCGCGTGATGCGCCAGTTCGCGGCCATGGGCGGCATCGCCCAGGTGCGCGAGAAGGACGGCCTGCCTCTGGTGACGGACAACGGCCAGCACATCGTCGACGTGACCGGCTTGCGGATTGGCGATCCGCTGGCTTTCGAGTCCGAGGTGAGCCAGTGGCCGGGCGTGGTGACGGTCGGTGTCTTCGCGCACCAGAAGGCCGACGTGTGCCTGCTGGGTACCGCGACGGGCGTGAAGACGATGACGTTCGCCTGAGGGCGAACAACAAACAGCGCCCAGGCTTCAGCTCAGAACTTGATGCCGGCCGGGTTGCTCGGCCCCGGCTCGCTCGACGCGGGCGCTGGCGAGGCCGGTTGCGCGGCGGGTGCTGCGGCCGGCGTGCGGGCGGCGGGCGCCGCCTGCTGCGCGACCAGCGGCCGTGCCGGGCCGTTGCGGTAGCCGGCGGGAAGGCTGTTGCTCTTGGGGTAGCCGGCCGCGTCGAGGTACTGCGACCATTCGACGTCCGAGAAACCCTTGAGCTGCTGCGATCCGATGGTCAGCAACGGCAGCGCACTCTGGCCGCTCAAGCGCTGCAGCGCCTCGATTTCCTCGTTGCTCTTGACGGTGCGCTCGTCGAACGGAATGCCGCGCGTCGTGAGCAAGGAGCGAGCGGCACCGCAGGGCGCGCACTCTTCGCCGCTGTACAGCGTGACCGGATATCGCTGTGCCACCTGCCGCAGTTCGTAGGGCAGCCCTGCATTGGGCGGCGTGGTGACACCGCCTTGCGGGCCCGAAGCCGCCCCTGCGTCGGCAGTCGGTGCCCGGTCCGAGAAGGTGACCTTGCCGTTCTTGTCCACCTGGCGGTAGATGGTCTGCGCCGTTGTGCTCACGGCGGCGAACACGAGGGCCAGGCCGATCAGGCGATGCAGTGAGAATTTGTAAGGGGTCGGATGCATCGCCCGAGTATCGCAAGCTTCAGCGCCGCATCAAGCGGGCTGGGCCTCGGCCATGCCCTGATGTCGCAGCAGCGCATCAAGCTGGGGCTCGCGGCCGCGGAAGGCCTTGAACGAATCCATCGCGCTGCGGCTGCCGCCCGCTTCCAGGATGGCCTGGCGGTACTTGCGGCCGGTCTCGATGTTCGGCTCGCCGTCGGCACCCACGGTTTCCTCGAAGGCCGCGTAGGCGTCGGCGCTCAGCACCTCGGCCCACTTGTAGCTGTAGTAGCCGGCCGCATAGCCGCCCGAGAAAATGTGGCTGAAAGTATTCGGCGTGCGGCTGAACGGCGGGGAGGGCATCACCGCCACTTCGGTGCGCACCTTGCCGAGAAGCGCCATCACGTCGCCGGGCTTGGCATCAGCGGCGTGGTACTCGGTGTGCAGCAGCATGTCGAACAGAGAGAACTCGATCTGGCGCAGCGTCTGCAGGCCGCTCTGGAAGTTCTTGGCGGCCGTCATCTTGTCGAACAGCGCGCGCGGCAGCGGCTCGCCGGTGTCGACGTGGGCGGTCATGTGCTTGAGCACGTCCCACTCCCAGCAGAAGTTTTCCATGAACTGGCTCGGCAGCTCGACCGCGTCCCACTCGACGCCGCTGATGCCCGAGACGTCGCGCTCGTTCACCTGCGTGAGCATGTGGTGCAGGCCGTGGCCGAATTCGTGGAAGAGGGTGGTCACGTCGTCGTGCGTGAGCAGCGGCGGCTTGCCGTCGACGCCGCTGGCGAAGTTGCACACCAACTGCGCGACCGGTGTCTGCAGCACGCCGTTGTCGGGGCGCAGCCAGCGGGCGCGCACGTCGTCCATCCAGGCGCCGCCGCGCTTGGCGGCGCGGGCGGATGGGTCGAGGTAGAACTGGCCGACCTTCTGGACGCCCTGAGGGGTTTGGCGCTCGATGCGGTAGAACTCGACGCTCGGGTGCCACACAGGCGCGCTGTCGCGGCGGATCGACACTTCGAACAGCGTCTCGACGATCTTGAACAGGCCGGCCATGACCTTCGGCGCCGGGAAGTACTGCTTCACCTCCTGCTCGCTGAAAGCGTAGCGCGCTTCCTTCAGCTTCTCGCCGATGTAGGTCCAGTCCCAGGGCTGCGGGTCGGTGATGCCCAACTGCTCGGCCGCGAAGACGCGCAAGTCGGCCAGATCGCGTTCGCCATAGGGCTTGGCCTTGGCTGCGAGGTCGCGCAGGAACTTGACGACCTGCTCGGGCGATTCGGCCATCTTCGGCACGACCGACAGTTCGCCGAAATTCCTGTAGCCCAGCAGCTTGGCTTCTTCCTCGCGCAGCGCAAGGATCTCCGTGATCAGCGGGGTGTTGTCGAAGGCGGCGTCGCCGAACTCGCTGGCGCGGGTGACATAGGCGCGGTAGAGCTTTTCGCGCAGCGCGGTGCTCTTGGCGAACTGCATCACCGGCAGGTAGCACGGCATCTTGAGCGTGAGCTTGTAGCCTTCCTTGCCGTCGGCTTCGGCGGCTGCGCGGGCAGCGCTCACCACGTCATCGGGCACGCCTTCGAGCTCGCCGAGAGAGGCGTAGTAGGCAAAGGCGTCGGTGGCGTCGAGGGCGTTCTCGCTGAACTTCTGGCTCAGCTCGGCCTGGCGCTCCTGGATGTCGGCGAAGCGCTTCTTTGCCTCGCCCTGCAGTTCGGCGCCGCCCAGCACGAAGTTGCGCACGGCATTGCGATGGGCCTGGCGCTGTTCGGCGTTGAGCGTGGCGACGTCGATGGCCTTGTACTTGGCGTAGAGCCGCTCGTCGGAGCCTACGCGGGTCCAGAAGGCGGTGACGCGGGGCATGGCTTCGTTGTAGGCGGCGCGCAGTTCGGGCGTGTCCGCGACAGCGTTCAGGTGGCTGACGGCGCCCCAGGCGCGTGTGAAGCGCTCGCCGCCGACATCGAGCACGCGCGAGATCGCGACCCATTCGGCGGGAAATTCGGGCGCAACCACTGTTTCCAGATTGGCCTCGCCTTCGGCCAGCAGCGTGTCCACGGCTGGTGCGACGTGCTCCGGCTTGATCTGGTCGAACAGCGGGAGATCGGTGAAATCGAGGAGGGGGTTGTTCGTCATGGCCATGGAAGTTACTTGGCGGCGCGTTCGGCCGCTTCAAGGGTGTTGGCGAGCAGCATGGCGCGCGTCATGGGGCCGACGCCGCCGGGCACAGGGGTGATCCAGCTGGCTACTTCCTTGACGCCGTCGAAATCGACGTCGCCGGCGAGCTTGCCGTCTTCCTTGCGGTTCATGCCAACGTCGATGACCACCGCGCCGGGCTTCACCATGTCGGCGGTCAGGAGATTGCGCTTGCCCACTGCCGCGACGACCACGTCGGCCTGGCGAGTGATGGCGCCCAGGTCTTGCGTGGCGCTGTGGCAGATGGTCACGGTGGCGCTCTTGGCCAGCAGCATCATGGCCATCGGCTTGCCGACGATGTTGCTGCGCCCGATGACCACGGCGTGCTTGCCGCGCAGGTCGTAGCCGATGGATTCGAGCATCTTCATGCAGCCGTGCGGCGTGCAGGGCCAGAAGCCGGGGGCACCGGTCATCAGCGCGCCGGCGCTGGCAACGTGGAAGCCGTCCACGTCCTTGCTGGGAGAGATCGTCTCGATGACCTTCTGGCTGTCCATGTGCTTCGGCAGCGGCAACTGGACCAGGATGCCGTGCACCTTCGGGTCGTCGTTGAGCGTGCGGATGCGGGCCAGCAGGTCGGCCTCGGTCATGTCGGCGGGGTAGGTCTCCAGCGTGGCGGCGAGGCCGGTCTGGGCGCTGTCGTTGACCTTGTGCTTCGTATAGACCTGGCTGGCCGGGTCTTCGCCCACTAGGATGATGGAAAGGGCCGGATTCACGCCTCGGGCCTTGAGTGCGGCGGTGCGGCCGGCAACTTCGGCGCGAATGGTTTGGGCGAGGGCGTTGCCGTCGATCAGTTGGGCGGTCATCGGTTTCGATCTTCCAAGTAAAAACGCCCGCTTGCGCAGGCGTGGGGGTCATTCATCGCTATCGCAGGGATAGCTTCTAGGCCTTGGCCGCGGGGGCCGCTTGTCCGAGTGCGATCTTCAGCAGGTCGGCCACGGTGTTGGCGTTGAGCTTTTCCATGATGTTGGCGCGGTGCGCCTCGACCGTCTTGATGCTGATGCCCAGGTCGTCGGCGATCTGCTTGTTCAGGCGGCCGGCGACGATGCGCTCCAGCACCTGTGCCTCGCGGCCGGTGAGCTTGGACAGCAGCGCGTCGCGGCTGGCCGACTGCTGGTGCTGGGTGAAGGCGCCGCGCGCATGTTCGAGCATGCGCTCGACCAGCGTGACGAGTTCCTCGTCGTTGAAGGGCTTCTGGATGAAATCCATGGCGCCCTTCTTCATGCTGTCGACGGCCATCGGCACGTCGCCGTGGCCGGTGATGACCACGATCGGCAGCGGGGAGCGCCTCTCGATCAGCCGATCCTGCAGTTCGAGGCCGGTCATGCCGGCCATGCGGATGTCGACGATCAAACAGGCGACTTCGCGCGGGTCGTATCGGGAGAGAAAGGATTCGGCGGAATCGAAACAGCGGACTCTGTAGTCCTTGCCTTCGAGCAGCCATTGCAGCGAATCGCGTACGGCTTCGTCGTCGTCGACGACATAGACCGTGCCCTTCTTCGGAATCAAACTCATGCAGGTACCTTTGCCTCGTCGCTAGCTACGGAACTGATAGCGTCCAACACCGGAATCCAGAAGGAAAAACGGCATCCGATCACATCCGGACCATTGTAGATGTTCTCCGCCTGCATCCGGCCGCGATGCGACTCGACGATGGTGCGGCACAAATTGAGCCCGATGCCCATGCCTTCGGGCTTGGTGGAGAAGAAGGCCTCGTAGAGCCGGTCCATCACTTCCGGGGCCAGGCCCTTGCCGGTGTCCTGCACCGAGAATTCGATGGCGTTGTGGCCCTCGATCACCTTGGGCAGCACCCGCAGCTCGACGCTGCGGCGCGCCAGCGGGCGGTCCGCGATGTCGATGGATTCGGCCGCATTCTTCAGCAGGTTGACCATCACCTGCTCGATGAGGATCGGGTCGACGCGCACCACCGGCAGCCGTGCCGCCACGTAGTGGTTCAGGCGCACGTTGCGCCGGCGCAGCTCGATGCCGGCGAGTTCGACCGCCTCGCTCACCATGGTGGCCACGTCGGCCGGCGTGCGGTTGGGCTCGCTGCGCTTCACGAAGGAACGGATGCGCTGGATGATCTGGCCCGCGCGCTGGGCCTGCTTCGAGGTCTTTTCCAGGGCAGCAAGCAACGCCTCGGTGTCGATTGTCTGCCCCTTGATGCGCGACATCATCCCGTTGCAGTAGTTGGTGATGGCGGTCAGCGGCTGGTTGAGCTCGTGCGCCACGCTCGACGCCATTTCGCCCATCGTGATGAGGCGGCTGGCGGCCTGGGCCTTGTCGGCCTGCGCGGCGGCCTGTTCCTCGGCGTCGCGGCGGGGCGTGATGTCGGTCGCGATCACGAGCTGGGCAAGGCGGCCGTCCACCCAGGTCAGGTAGCGCGAGCGCACTTCGAGCCACTTGCCCAGGTGCGGCACGAAAATCTCGTTGTTGGCGGTCTGCGCGGCGGTGAGCGTGTCGATCGGCAGGCCCGCGTAGGGGTCGACGTCGTCCAGGCCCTCGTCATGCGCGTTCGACGCCGGCACGCCAGCCTGCGCGACCATGCCGAGGTGGCCCACGGTGTCTGAGCCGAACCATAGGCGGTACAGCTTGTTGGCGAACAGCAGTTCCTCGGAGCCGATGGGCGCCACCGACACGGCCGCGTCCAGTGCCTCGAGCACCGTCGTGAAGCGCTCGTAGGAAGCAGAGAGCTGCTCCCGAATGCGCGTGGGCTCGGTGATGTCGGTCATCGACGTCATCCAGCCGGTCTGGTGGCCGCGCGCGTCGATCAGCGGCGACACGTAAAGGCGGGCGTTGAACACGCTGCCGTTCTTGCGCTTCACCCGCACCTGGAAGCCGCCGGGCAGGGCGCGGCCGTGCAGTTCTTCTTCGAGCCGCTCGTTCATCACTTCGCGGTCGGATTCGAGCCAGTAGGGGAAGGGTGGCGACTGGCCGACCAGCTCTTCCTCGCTCCAGCCCGTCATCGCGCAGAACGCGGCGTTCACGTAGGTGATGCGGCCCTGCAGGTCGAGCACCCGCATGCCGGTCAGCATGGAGTTTTCCATGGCCCGGCGGAAGTTGGTCTCGGCCACCAGCCGTTGTTGCGCCTGCAGCCGTCGGCGCGTGTGGCGCCAGGTGCCGATCAGCATCCAGCTCGTGAGCACGCTGAGCGCGCAGACCAGCCAGAACAGCCCATTGCCGACCACGCCCTGCGAGGTGCGGTAGGCCTGCGCCCGCAGCACCAGCGCGTTGCCGACGGGAGACACCGGCACTTCGTATTCATTGGTGCGCTCGGTCCAGGGCAGCAGGCGGGTGCCGCTGTCCTTCAGGTTGGTGGTGTTGCCGGCGATCACGTGGCCCTTGGCGTCGAGCAGCGACACTGCGTAGCGCGCCTGCACCTCGGACGGCATGCCGTAGCGCAGCAGGCCGTCGACCGAGAACTCGCCGAGCACCACGCCCGCGAACAGGCCCTGGTCGAACAGGGGAATGTGCAGTTGCAGCATCGCCGGAGGATCGCCGCCGGCCACCGGCTGCGAGTACACCGGCTGGCGCAACTCCCGCGCCAGCGCGTAGTTGCTTTCGATGTCGCCGGGGCGCAGCACGTCGCCGATCAGGTGCTGCTGCGCCGGGTGCACGCTGGGCGCGGCGTAGCCGGCCTTGAAGCGGCGGCGGTCATCGATCCAGGTGATGGTCTGCAGCTCGGGAAACTGGCTCACCAGCGACTCGGCGCGGCTGGTGAATTCGATGGGGTCGATCTCGCGGTTGGAGGCGTCGCGCGCGATGCGCATCAGTTGCTCCTGCCGCTCGAGCAGCCTCAGGCGCATGCGCTGCTGTGCGTATTCGACGTCGCGGCGGACCGACTCCTGCTCGCGCTCGACCTCCTCGGTGCGCAGATACCAGAAGGCCGACACGATGGCCGCGAGAAAGAGCAGCACGGCGGCCATCGGCGCGAGCATCGCGACTGCGTCCTGCAGCACCGGCGTCTGCTTGCGCCACCACCTGCGCCACCAGGAGAGGGGCGAGGCGTTCACGGCACTGCGGGCAACCGCCAGCGGGGAAGAAAGAGGCATGGCCCGAGTTTAGGTGATGGCCCCCTTGGCAGCGACTGGAATGCCGCAGCGCCATGGGCCCCGGCATGGTTGGACTTCGGTTGCCGGAAGTCATTGAAATATCACATTAAGAAATCACCAAGCACTATTTGAAATTTGAATATTTCTATGAGAAACTCCGCCGCGCTGATCGCATAGCGCACTAAATTACCGCCACAGCCCTAAAAGGAGAGACAAGCATGTCGGCAAATCCCGAGAACCTGTTCGGCTCGGCCGCGAATGACGCGGACGCCCAGGAGACCCGTGAATGGATGGATGCACTGTCCTCCGTCATCCAGAGCGAGGGTCCCGAGCGGGCCCACTTCCTTCTCGAGCAGCTGCTCGAGCATGCCCGCCAGAACACGGTCGACATGCCGTTCTCGGCCAACACGGGCTATGTCAACACCATCGAGCCTTCGCAGGAGGCTCGCAGCCCCGGCAACCTCGAAATCGAACAGCGCCTGCGCGCCTACATGCGCTGGAACGCGATGGCCATGGTGGTCAAGGCCAACCGCCACCATCCGGCCGAAGGCGGCGACCTGGGCGGCCACATCGGCTCCTTCGCCTCGCTGGCAAGCATGTTCGGCGCCGGCTTCAACCACTTCTGGCACGCCGAGAGCGAAAACCACGGCGGCGACCTGCTCTACATCCAGGGCCACGTTTCACCCGGCATCTATGCCCGCGCCTACCTCGAAGGCCGCCTCTCCGAAGAGCAACTGCTCAACTTCCGCCAGGAAGTCGACGGCAAGGGCCTGTCGAGCTACCCGCACCCCAAGCTGATGCCGGAGTTCTGGCAGTTCCCCACCGTCTCGATGGGCCTCGGCCCGCTGATGGCGATCTACCAGGCGCGCTTCCTCAAGTACCTGCATGCACGCGGCATCGCCAATACCGAGAACCGCAAGGTGTGGGTCTTCTGCGGCGACGGTGAAATGGACGAAGTCGAATCGCTGGGCGCCATCGGCCTGGCGGCGCGCGAGAACCTCGACAACCTGATCTTCGTCATCAACTGCAACCTGCAGCGCCTGGACGGCCCGGTGCGCGGCAACGGCAAGATCATCCAGGAGCTCGAAGGCGAGTTCCGCGGCGCCAACTGGAACGTCGTCAAGCTGATCTGGGGCAAGGGCTGGGACGCCCTGCTCGAGAAGGACCATGACGGCGCGCTGCGCAAGATCATGATGGAGTGCAACGACGGCGACTACCAGTCGTTCAAGGCCAACGACGGCGCCTACGTGCGCAAGAACTTCTTCGGCCGCGATCCGCGCACGCTGAAGATGGTCGAGCACATGACCGACGACGAGGTCTGGAACCTGCAGCGCGGCGGCCATGACTCGCAGAAGGTGTACGCCGCCTTCCATTCGGCCCAGAACCACAAGGGCCAGCCCACCGTGCTGCTCGTCAAGACCGTCAAGGGCTTCGGCATGGGCAAGATCGGCGAAGGCAAGAACACGGTCCACCAGACCAAGAAGCTCGGCGACGAAGACATCAAGGCCTTCCGCGACCGCTTCAACATCCCGATTCCCGATAGCCAGATCGCCGAGCTGCCGTTCTACAAGCCGGCGGACGATACGCCGGAAATGCGCTACCTGCACGAGCGCCGCAAGGCCCTCGGCGGGTACCTGCCGCACCGCCGCGTCAAGGCCGACGAGAGCTTCACGGTGCCGTCGCTCGACACCTTCAAGGCAGTGATGGAGCCCACGGCCGAGGGCCGCGAGATCTCGACCACGCAAGCCTACGTGCGCTTCCTCACGCAGCTGCTGCGCGACAAGGCGCTGGGCCCGCGCGTGGTGCCCATCCTGGTGGACGAGGCTCGCACCTTCGGCATGGAAGGCCTGTTCCGCCAGATCGGCATCTACAACCCGCACGGTCAGCAGTACACCCCGGTCGACAAGGACCAGGTCATGTACTACAAGGAAGACAAGGCCGGCCAGATCCTGCAGGAAGGCATCAACGAAGCCGGCGGCATGTCGAGCTGGATCGCTGCGGCCACGTCGTACAGCACGAACAACCGCATCATGGTGCCGTTCTACGTGTACTACTCGATGTTCGGCTTCCAGCGCATCGGCGACCTGGCCTGGGCGGCCGGCGACATGCAGGCCCGCGGCTTCCTGCTGGGCGGCACCTCCGGGCGCACCACGCTGAACGGCGAAGGCCTGCAGCACGAAGACGGTCACAGCCACATCCTGGCCAACACCATCCCGAACTGCGTGAGCTACGACCCGACCTTCGCGCATGAAGTCGGCGTGATCCTGCACCACGGCCTCAAGCGCATGGTCGAGAAGCAGGACAACGTCTACTACTACATCACGCTGCTCAACGAGAACTACGCGATGCCCGGCCTGCAGCCCGGCACCGAAGAGCAGATCATCAAGGGCATGTACCTGTCGAAGCAGGGCCCCGCGCTCAAGGCCAAGGCACCCACGGTGCAACTGCTGGGCAGCGGCACCATCCTGCGCGAGAGCTTTGCCGCGCAAGAACTGCTGGAGAAGGACTGGGGCGTGTCGGCTTCCGTGTGGAGCTGCCCGAGCTTCAACGAGCTGACCCGCGACGGCCAGGACGCCGACCGCTGGAACCTGCTGCACCCCGACCAGACGCCGCGCGTGCCTTTCGTGGCCGAGCAGCTCGCGGCCTCGACCGGCCCGGTGGTCGCATCGACCGACTACATGAAGGCCTACGCCGAGCAGATCCGCCCCTTCATCCCGAAGGGCCGCACCTACAAGGTGCTCGGCACCGACGGTTTCGGCCGCAGCGACTTCCGCAACAAGCTGCGCGAGCACTTCGAGATCAACCGCCACTACATCGTGGTGGCCGCGCTCAAGGCGCTGAGCGAAGACGGCACCGTGCCGGTGGCCAAGGTGGTGGAAGCGATCAAGAAGTACGGCATCAATGTCGACAAGGTCAACCCGCTTTACGCCTGACCCTCAACAATCAACGAACGAAACGGCGCCTCACGGCGGGAGACAAACGATATGGCAGCAGTGGAAGTCAAGGTGCCGGACATCGGCGATTTCGATGAAGTCGCGGTGATCGAGGTGCTCGTGAAGGTGGGCGACACGGTCAAGGCCGAGCAGTCGCTCATCACGGTGGAATCGGACAAGGCGTCGATGGAAATCCCGTCGTCCACGGCCGGTGTGGTCAAGGAGCTGAAGGTCGAGGTCGGCAGCAAGGTGAAGGAGGGCTCGGTGGTGCTCGTGCTCGAGGCCGAGGGAGCGGGTGCTGCTGCACCGGCCCCGGCGGCGGCTCCTGCTGCTGCCGCCCCCGCGCCCGCGGCCGCCGCGCCGGCCCCTGCTGCCGCGCCTGCGGCGGCGTCGGGTCCGGTCGAGGTCAAGGTGCCGGACATCGGCGATTTCAAGGACGTCGCGGTCATCGAGCTGCTCGTGAAGGTCGGCGACACGGTCAAGGCCGAGCAGTCGCTCATCACGGTGGAGTCGGACAAGGCTTCGATGGAAATTCCGTCGTCGGCGGGCGGCGTGCTCAAGGAACTCAAGGTCAAGGTCGGCGACACGGTCAACATCGGCGACCTGATCGCCGTGCTCGAAGGCACTGCTGCCGCGGCGCCTGCGCCCGCACAGGCCGCTGCTGCCGCCGCGCCCGCCGCGGCAACCGCCAGCGCACCCGCGCCAGCCGCTGCCGCACCGGCGCCCGCCGCGAGCCCGGCCGCTGCCGCCGCTGCGCATGACCCGACCGTCGCCCCCAGCGGCAAGCTGCCGCACGCGTCCCCGTCGGTGCGCAAGTTCGCCCGCGAACTCGGCGTGCCGCTCGAAGAGGTCAAGGGTTCCGGCCTCAAGGGCCGCATCACGCAGGAAGACATTCAGAGCTTCACCAAGGCCGTGATGAGTGGCCAGGCCAGCACCAAGGCTTCCGCAGCCAAGGCGCCGGCCGGTGGTGGCGGAGATGGCGCTGCGCTGGGCCTCATTCCGTGGCCGAAGGTCGACTTCACCAAGTTCGGCACGGTCGAGCGCAAGGACCTGTCGCGCATCAAGAAGCTCAGCGGTGCCAACCTGCATCGCAACTGGGTGATGATCCCGCACGTCACCAATAACGACGAAGCAGACATCACCGAGCTCGAAGCCTTCCGCGTCTCCACGAACAAGGAGAACGAGAAGTCGGGCGTCAAGGTCACGATGCTGGCCTTCGTCATCAAGGCGGTGGTCGCGGCGCTGAAGAAATTCCCCGAGTTCAACACCAGCCTGGACGGCGACCAGCTCGTCTACAAGCAGTACTACAACATCGGCTTCGCGGCGGACACGCCCAATGGCCTGGTGGTTCCGGTGCTGAAGGATGCCGACAAGAAGGGCATCCTGCAGATCAGCGCCGAGATGGGCGAACTGGCCAAGAAGGCGCGCGACGGCAAGCTCGGTTCGGCCGACATGCAGGGCGGCTGCTTCTCGATCAGCTCGCTCGGCGGCATCGGCGGCACGCACTTCACGCCCATCATCAACGCCCCTGAAGTGGCCATCCTCGGCCTCTCCAAGGGCCAGATGAAGCCGGTGTGGGACGGCAAGCAGTTCGTGCCGCGCCTGACGCTGCCGATGTCGCTGTCTTACGACCACCGCGTGATCGACGGCGCCCTGGCTGCGCGTTTCAACGCCTACCTGGGCCAGGTGCTCGCGGACTACCGTCGAATCCTGCTATGACCACCGTAGTGGCCGTCCGCAAGGGTGGCCAGGTCACGATGGCAGCCGATTCTCTGGTGACCTTCGGCGACACGCGGCTTTCGCACCGCGCCGAGGCGAACCAGAAGATCTTCACCGTCGAGGACGCGGCGGGCACCAGCCTGTTCGCGATGGCCGGCGCCGCCGCGCACTTCCTGGTGCTGCAGCATGCGCTGGCCGCGCAACCGCGCGAGAAGCTGCTGTTCGGCAGCAAGCACGAGATCTTCCGCACCTTCACGATGCTGCATCCGGTGCTGAAGGACTCGTTCTTCATGCAGACCAAGGAAGACGACCATGAGCCCTACGAGTCGAGCCAGTTCACGATGCTGATGGCCAACCCGAGCGGCATCTACGGCATCTACAGCTACCGCGAGGTGTTCGAGTTCAAGGAGTTCTGGGCCATCGGCTCGGGACGCAGCTTTGCGCTCGGTGCCATGCACGCGGCCTATGACATCAAGTCGCGCACCTCGCGCGAAGTGGCGGAGGCAGGCATTGCCGCCGCCTGCGAATTCGATCGCAATTCGGCCCCACCGGTCGACGTTCTCACACTCAAACTGAAAGTGTCCAAATGAGCGAACAACAAATCAAGGTGCCCGACATCGGCGACTTCGACGAAGTCGCGGTGATCGAGGTGCTGGTCAATGTCGGAGACACTGTCAAGGCCGAGCAGTCGCTGATCACGGTCGAATCGGACAAGGCCTCGATGGAAATCCCGTCGTCCGCCGCCGGCGTGGTGAAGGCGCTGGCCGTGAAGGTGGGCGACAAGGTCAAGGAAGGCTCTGTCGTGCTGACGCTGGAAGTCGACGGCGCCGCCGCGGCCGCACCCGCTGCTGCAGCACCGGCTCCCGCTGCCGCCGCTGCACCCAATGCAGCCCCCGCGCCCAAGGCCGCACCAGCGCCGGCTCCCGCCTCTGCGGCCGTGGCCGTGTCGAGCTACGGCGGCAAGGTCGATGTCGAATGCGACGTGGTCGTGCTCGGCGCCGGCCCCGGCGGCTATTCGGCCGCCTTCCGTGCGGCCGACCTCGGCCTGAAGGTCGTGCTGGTCGAGCGCTACGCCACCCTCGGCGGCGTGTGCCTGAACGTCGGCTGCATCCCGTCGAAGGCGCTGCTGCACGTGGCCTCCGTCATGGACGAGGTCAAGCACTTCGCCGACCTGGGCGTGAGCTTTGCCGCCCCGACGGTCGACCGCGCCAAGCTGCTGGGCCACAAGAACAAGGTGGTGGGCAAGCTCACCGGCGGCCTCACGGCCATGGCCAAGATGCGCAAGGTGACGGTGCTGCGCGGCGTCGGCAATTTCATCGATCCGTACCACCTCGAAGTGGACGAAACCTCGGGCACGAGCTGGGACACCACGGGCAGCAAGCAGACCGTCAAGTTCCGCAACGCCATCATCGCGGCCGGCTCGCAGGCCGTGAGCCTGCCCTTCATGCCGAAGGACCCGCGCGTGGTCGACTCGACCGGCGCGCTCGAAATGGGTACGGACCCCAAGCGCATGCTGATCCTGGGCGGCGGCATCATCGGCCTGGAGATGGGCACGGTGTATTCGACCCTGGGCGCACGCCTGGATGTGGTCGAAATGCTCGACGGCCTGATGCAGGGCGCCGACCGCGACCTGGTCAAGGTCTGGCAGAAGATGAACGCGCCGCGCTTCGACAACATCATGCTCAAGACCAAGACGGTCGGCGCCGAAGCCACGAAGGAGGGGATCAAGGTCACCTTCGAGGGCGAGAACGCGCCGAAGGAGCCGCAGGTGTACGACCTGGTGCTGCAGGCCGTGGGCCGCAGCCCCAACGGCAAGAAGATCGGCGCCGAGAAGGCCGGCGTCACGGTGAGCGACCGCGGCTTCATTCCGGTCGACATCCAGATGCGCACCAATGTGCCGCACATCTTCGCCATCGGCGACATCGTGGGCCAGCCCATGCTGGCGCACAAGGCGGTGCACGAGGCTCACGTGGCGGCCGAAGTGATCGCGGGTGAGCAGAAGGGCGACAAGGCGCTGTCCAGCGCAGCCTTCAACGCCCGCGTGATCCCGAGCGTGGCCTACACCGACCCCGAGGTGGCATGGGTCGGCCTGACCGAGGACCAGGCCAAGGCCGAGGGCATCAAGATCAAGAAGGGGCACTTCCCGTGGTCGGCATCGGGCCGCGCTATTGCGAACGGTCGCGACGAGGGCTTCACCAAGCTGCTGTTCGACGCCGAGACGCATCGCATCCTGGGTGGCGGCATCGTCGGCACGCATGCCGGCGACATGCTCGGCGAGATTGCGCTGGCCATCGAGATGGGCGCCGACGAAATCGACATCGGCAAGACCATCCATCCGCACCCGACGCTGGGCGAAAGCATCGGCATGGCGGCGGAAGTGGCGCACGGCACCTGCACGGACTTGCCGCCGGCCCGCAAGAGCTGATTTCCGGCTTGAAAGGGGCGCTTGTCGAGCGCCCATAAAAAAATCCCGCCGCGGCGGGATTTTTTTCGTCCTGGATTCCCAGGGCTGGGCTCAGTTGCCGCTGTGTGCGACGGCTGCCGCCTTCACTTCATCCGTGGGGCCGGCCAGCACGCGGCGGGCACCATCGAAGCGGCGCTGCCAGTAGCTGCCGTTCATGTCTTCCACGCGAACCTGGGCGCCGGAGCGCGGCGAGTGGATGAACTTGCCTTCGCCGACGTAGATGCCGACATGGCTGAAGGCGCGGCGCATGGTGTTGAAGAACACGAGGTCGCCGGGCTTGAGCTGCTCGCGGTCGATCTTCTCGGTGGCGGCGGCCTGCTCTTCGGCGCGACGGGGGAGCATGTGGCCCACCGTCTGGTTGTACATGGCACGAACGAAGCCGCTGCAATCGAAGCCTGCTTCCGCCGTGTTGCCGCCACGGCGATAGGGCACGCCGAGGAAGCCGATGGCAGTGACCACGAGGTCGGAGGTTCGTTCGGAGACTGTTTGACGCACCTGCTGCAGCTGGCCGATCAGGCCTTTGTCTGCAAGCATGCGGGCCATCTCGTCGTCAGATCGGTCCTGTTGAGGGGCTGCGTGGGCAGCGACGGCAAGCAGGAGGGACGCGGGTAGGACGAAAAAACGCATGGCGCGTAGGATATTGATGACGCGCGGTTATGTCAATTTAATCAGAATTAGCGATTGCCATCGTAAACCATTGATCTACATGGATTTTTTCGATTCGGCCAAAGAAAAAATGTAACGGTGAACGTTTATGGTCCATAAGTGGTTGTCATGAAACGGGCCTTCGTTGCCGAGCTGGACAGCAGGGAAAGCTGATTCCGGTCGCCATATCCCGCCAAGATGATGTCATCCGACAGGAAAAGATATGAACTTGCGGGCTAGTGCGCCGATGCGTCTTCTTGAAATTTTTTCGCCGTCATTGGGCTGGGCTTTTGCCGTGCTGTCGCGCAGATGCGCTGCGAGACGGTCACTGGCTGCTGCGCCTGCTGTTTGGCTAAAGCGCGGCTGTCAGCCGGGGCACCCTGGCAGCGGCAGCGTCGGCAGCATGCGTTGCCACAGGCGCTTCCATTCGGGCCAGTCGTGGCCGCCTTCGGTGGTGAAGACGCGTTCCGCGGGCAGGGCCGCCGCAAGCAGCCGGTGGCTGAAGGCGAAACGGTCGTCCACGCCGTAGCCCAGGTAGAGCGGTGGGCGCGGCGCCGCAGTCTGCGTGAAGCCCACGTAGCCGCGCAACCATTGCCAGAGCTGTGTTTCGTTCGGCGCGCGGGGAATGCCTTCCCCCGGATCCGTCAGCGGGCCGCGCCATTGCGCGAGTCCGCCGGCGTTGGCAATGTCGGTGCTCTGCGCGCGTTCGCCGAGGTAGGGCGCGAGCGTCACCACGCCGGAGAGTTCGCCGGGATGGGTCTGCGCATACAGCAGGCCGCCGAATCCGCCGACCGAGATGCCGACGATCCAGATATGGCGGTAGCCATGCTGGCGTGCCGGCACCATCACGTCGGCGCTCAGGCGTTCGAGGATGCTCTTGTTGTGGTAGTAGCCCAGGTGTGCGTCGACCAGCATCACGTCCGCGGCGAGCCGGGCGTCGCGCACGGCATCGACGAAGCCCTCGCGCGTGAATTCGTCGGGGGTGGAATAGGCGCCGGGCAGCATGACCAGCAGCGTGTCGACGTTCCGTGCGCAATTGCTTTTCTCGAGTGTGGTCGCCATCGGCACGGTGGCCTTGCGTATGCCGCCGCAGGCCGCGACCAGCAGGGCCGCTCCGATTCCCAGGGCTGCAAGGCAAAGACGTGTCGACAGAAGCTTCATGCGCCGCAGTTTAGGCGTGGCGAGACGCCGGCAGGTCGACCATCACCGGTTGCCCTGGCGTGGTGCAGCCGGTGTCGCAGCATTTGCCGGGCTGGCGGTTGCGGGTGATGGCGCGTCCCGGGTCGTGCGGCGCGGCGGCGGGCGATCCATCGGCCGCGATGCCGCGCTCGAGGATCCGCTCCACCAGTTCGACCTTGGAGCCGACCGGGTAGTTGCGCCAGATTTCCTGCTTCATGGCCGCCGGCGAGCCGCCGCCGTGCAGGCTGATCACGCTGTACCAGCCGCCCTGGTAGCCGGCCGTCAGGTCTTCGATGAAGCGGGCGGTCTCGATGCGCTGCTCGTAGGGGATGGCCGGATTGGCGCGCAGCACGTCCGCCAGTCGGGCGGCGGTCTCGGGGTTGTGGTCTTCGTCGGGGCCGGGCAGGGTGACGATGAGCCCGCCGCTCACGTAGTGGGCGATGCGGTGCATGTCGTAGATCTTCGTGGCCAGCAGCAGCTTGCCGATGTTGCTGAACACCGGGTCGGGCATGAAGACTTCGCAGTGCTCGTCGGCCTTGCCGTAGACGCTGGCCGCCACGCCGCAGGCGAAGAAACTTTCGGTGATGGTGATGAGCTCGACCATCTGCTCGCGCAGGTGGCTTTCCTTGCCCGGGTCGAAGCCGTTGGCCTCGCACATGAGCGCGCCGGCGCCGATCAGCAGGTCGCCGAAGCCCGCCCGCGCGCCGATGCAGCTGTGGCGGTGGTGCGTGGCGTAGCTGTAGGTCAGGTGGCCGGAATGCTCCCATTCCCCGGCGTAGAACACGCGCTCCCAGGGCACGAAGACCTTGTCGAACATGCATACGCCGGTGCTCTGGCCGTACTTGCGGCTGAAGAGGGCGTCGCCATGCTCGAGCTTTTCCCCGGGGCGCCCAGCGGGGCGGGCGACGATGGTGAGCCCCGGCGCGTCCAGCGGCACGGCGCAGCAGACGGCGAAGTCGGCGTCTTCCTTGCCCATGTTGCGGCAGGGCATGACCAGCAGTTCATGCACATAGGGCGCTCCCGTCACGATGGCCTTGGTGCCCGAAATGACGATGCCGCGCGCATTGCGCTCCACCACGTGCAGGTAGCTGTCGACGTTGGCCTGTTCGTGCGGCCGGCGGCTGCGGTCGCCCTTGGCGTCGGTCATGGCGACGCCCAGCGTCAGGTCCTGGTCCTGCACGCGGTGCAGGTACTCGTGGAAGCGTGCGGTGTGCTCGGTGCTGCCGCGCGCGTCGTCGATGCGGGCCGACACCTGAGCGATGGCGTTGAGCGCGTCATGCGTCAGGTAGCGCTGGGCGCAGCCGGTTTCCTGGCAGACCAGCCGCACCGCCTCCAGCTTGTTGAGCAGGTCGCCGGAGCCGGTGTTGATGTGCGACAGCCGGTTCACGCGCTTGCCGCTGGTGTGCTGCACCGCCGTCATCAGCGGCTCGTATTCCTTGCGCAGCGCGTAGTCGTAGGTAAGGGCGATGGCATTGATACCGGGCTGGAAGGCGGGCTCGTCGGCCACGCTGTCTACGCGGCGGCCATCCACGAAGACGGTGGGGCGGTAGCGGCGCAGCGATTCGCGGTAGTCGGCGCCGGACATCAGCGTGGCGGTGGGGAGCGGGGCGTTCATCGTTTCTTGTCTCCATGGGTTTTCTGAGCTTCCGGGCAAAATTTGAACACTGTTTAATTTTTTGATCAATGCTCGAAATTTTGTATAGTCCCGCCCATGCATGCCAAGCTCCAACGCCGCCAGGCGCTCACAGACGCTCGCCGCGCACTGGTGCTCGACGCCGCCCGCGCCGTGTTCCTGGAGGCCGGCATCGAGGGCGCGAGCATTCGCGAAATCGCGCGCAGGGCCGGCTACACGCCGGGCGCCATCTACTCCTATTTCGAGAGCAAGGAAGCGATCTACGGCGCGTTGCTCGACGAATCGATCCAACGTCTGCAGACAGCCGTCGCAGATGCGCCCGAGTCCGAAGGCCGCCCTGACAAGACGCTGGCCGCCAAAGCCCAGGCCTGGTTCGACTTCTACGCCGCGAACCCGCGCGAGCTAGACCTCGGCTTCTATCTGGTGCAGGGCATGCGCCCGCGCGGCCTGACCAGCGAGCTCGACCACGAACTCAACGACCATCTGCATCAAGCCCTGCGCCCCTGCGAAGAAGCGCTGCAGGCCATGGGCCTCGACGCGGAGGGCGCCCTGCGGGAGAACACCTCCCTGTTCGCGCACGGAGTGGGCCTGCTGCTGATGCAGCACACGGGGCGCATCCGCATGTTCAGGCAGTCGGCCGACGCGCTGTTCAAGGCCTACGTGGCGCAGCTCGTGCAGCGCGTTGCCGCCCGGGCGGCCAAACCCGGTCTTTTCGGTGGTACGGTTTAGCCCAACCTAAACCTCTACAAGAAAGAATCTGTTCATGCTGCTCGACGCTTCGCAATCCCAACTCGTGCTGGTCGACTACCAGGCACGGCTGATGCCGGCGGTCTTCGAAAACGAGGCCGTTGCGAAGAATGCCGTGCGCCTCGGCCAGATGGCGAAATGGGTCGACGTGCCTGTCTGGGGTACTGAGCAGAACCCGTCCAAGCTGGGCGAGAACCTGCCGGACATCCGTGCGCTGTGCAAGAAGACGCTGGCGAAGATGCACTTCAGCGGCGTGGAAGAGGGCCTGGGCGAGTGGCTGCGCGCGCCGGCCAAGGCCGCCCCGCAAGGCAATGCCCGGAGCCTGCCGAAGCATCTGCAGAAGCCGCAGGCCGCGCCCGAAGAGCGCAACACCATCGTGATCGCCGGCTGCGAAGCGCACGTCTGCCTGCTGCAGACCGCGCTCGACCTGCTGGAAGACGAGTTCGAAGTCTGGGTCGTCACCGACGCCTGCAGCTCGCGCACCGAGCGCAACCGCGACGCCGCGTTCGACCGGCTGGCCGGTGCCGGCGCCGAGCTGGTGACGACCGAGATGGTCGGCTTCGAGTGGCTGCGCACCGCCGAGCACCCGGCGTTCCGCGACCTGCAGGCCCTGATCCGTTAAGCCCTATAGCCCGGCGCGGCTGCGGGAGTGGGGCTCGGCCGGATTGTCCCGGTCGTCAGCTTGCTGCAAGATCGGTCTCCATAATTATGAATTCAGTTTTGGCGTGACAGCCGAAACGAAAACATAAAACGGAGACAAATCCAGATGAGCCGCTTTGAAGAGTTCCATCGCCAGTCCGTGGATGCGCCCGAGGCCTTCTGGGCCGAGCAGGCCCAACTGATCGACTGGCATACCCCGGCGCAGCAGATCCTCGACGCCAGCCAGCCGCCGTTCGCGCGCTGGTTCGTGGGCGGCACCACCAACCTGTGCCACAACGCCGTCGACCGGCATCTGGCCGAGCGCGGCAGCCAGCCCGCGCTGATCTTCGTTTCCACTGAAACCGGCGTCGAAAAGAGCTACAGCTTCGACGAGCTGCACGCCGAAGTGCAGCGCACCGCCGCTAGCCTTGTCGAACTCGGTGTCGGCAAGGGCGACCGGGTGCTCATCTACATGCCGATGATTCCCGAGGCCGCGTTCGCGATGCTGGCCTGCGCACGCATCGGCGCTATCCACTGCGTGGTGTTCGGCGGCTTCGCGAGCGTTTCGCTGGCCACGCGCATCGAAGATGCCGAGCCCAAGGTGGTCGTGAGTGCCGATGCCGGCTCGCGCGGCGGCAAGGTCATCGCGTACAAGCCGCTGCTCGACGAGGCGATCCGCCTGTCGAAGCACAAGCCCTCGGCCGTGCTGCTCACCGACCGCGGCCTGGCTCCCATGGACCTGACACCAGGGCGCGACCACCTCGCCGCCGACCTGCGCCAGAAGCACATCGATGCCGAGGTGCCCTGCACCTGGCTCGCCTCGACCGACATCAGCTACACCATCTACACGAGCGGGACCACCGGCAAGCCCAAGGGCGTGCAACGCGACGTGGGCGGCTACGCGGTGGCGCTGGCCGCGAGCATGAAGCACATCTTCGACGGCCGGCCCGGCGAAACCTACTTCTCGACCAGCGACATCGGCTGGGTGGTGGGCCACAGCTACATCGTCTACGGCCCGCTGATCGCGGGCATGGCGACCATCGTGTACGAGGGCCTGCCCACGCAGGGCATCGACCGCCAGCCCGACGGCGGCATCTGGTGGCGCCTCGTCGAGAAATACAAGGTGACGGTGATGTTCAGCGCGCCCACCGCTGTGCGAGTGCTCAAGAAGCAGGACCCGGCCCTGCTGAAGAAGTACGACCTGTCGAGCCTGCGCGCGCTGTTCCTGGCCGGCGAGCCGCTCGACGAGCCCACTGCGCGCTGGATCAGCGAGGGCCTGGGTGTGCCGATCATCGACAACTACTGGCAGACCGAATCGGGCTGGCCGATGATCACCATTGCCAACGGCGTCGAGGCCAAGGCCAGCAAGTTCGGCAGCCCGGGCGTGCCGATGTACGGCTACCGCATCAAGATCCTGCACGAGTCGACCGGCGAGGAGCTGACCGGTGCCAACGAGAAGGGCGTGGTCGTGGTCGAGGGGCCGACTCCGCCCGGTTTCATGCAGACCGTGTGGAAGGACGACGCGCGCTTCGTCAACACCTACTGGAAAAGCGTTCCCGGCAAGATGGTCTATTCGACCTTCGACTGGGGCATTCGCGACGAGGATGGCTATTTCTACATCCTCGGGCGCACCGACGACGTGATCAACGTGGCGGGCCACCGCCTCGGCACGCGCGAGATCGAGGAGAGCATTTCGGGCCATGCCAACGTCGCGGAAGTGGCGGTGGTCGGCGTGGCCGATGCGCTCAAGGGCCAGGTTGCGATGGCTTTCGTCGTTCCGAAGGACGGAAAGGCCGTGGCCGATGCCGACCTGGCGCTCAGGCTCGAGGGCGAGATCATGAAGCTGGTGGCCGACCAGCTCGGAGCGCTGGCCCGCCCCGCTCGCGTGCGCTTCGTGAGCGGACTGCCCAAGACGCGCAGCGGCAAATTGCTGCGCCGCGCCATCCAGGCCGTCTGCGAGCAACGCGACCCGGGCGACCTGACCACCATCGACGACCCCGCCACGCTGCAGCAGATCAAACAGTTACTTTCTTCGCCCTGAGTTATCTCCAAGGGGGTTGCAGGCTCCCTTTGAGCCGTCATATGGTTGACGTGGCACAATGCCAAGGTACTCAGGCCCTTCCCCAGCCACAGTCGCATCCGCCAACCGGTTCAGCCGTGTCGCGGAAGGTTTCTTAACCAGCTAGTGCTTCCTTCAGGGAAGCGAAGGTCAGCGGATCATGAGCGATTCATCGACGCCATCGGCGTACACCGCCTATCAAGGCAACACATACCTCTTCGGCGGCAATGCCCCCTATGTCGAAGAGATGTATGAAAACTACCTCTCCAACCCCGGCAGCGTGCCCGACAACTGGCGTTCGTATTTCGACGCGTTGCAGAACGTTCCCGCCGCCGACGGCACCAACACCCGCGACGTCCCGCACCTGCCGGTCATCAACGCCTTCGCCGAACGCGCGAAGCAGGGCACGACCAAGGTCGTGCAGGCCAGCGGCGCCGATTCCGAACTCGGCCGCAAGCGCACCTCCGTCCAGCAGCTGATTGCCGCCTACCGCAACGTCGGCGCCCGCTGGGCCGACCTCGATCCGCTCAAGCGCGCCGAGCGTCCCGCCATTCCTGAACTCGAGCCCTCGTTCTACGGTTTCACCGATGCCGACCTCGAGACGGTGTTCAACACCAGCAACACCTTCTTCGGCAAGGAGACCATGTCGCTGCGCGACCTGCTCAACGCCTTGCGCGAAACGTACTGCGGCACGATGGGCGCCGAGTACATGTACACCACCGACCAGAACCACAAGCGCTGGTGGCAGCAGCGGCTCGAAAGCGCCCGCACCAACCCCAAGCTGAGCGCCGAGCAGAAGAAGCACGTGCTGAGCCGCCTGACGGCCGCCGAAGGCCTCGAGCGCTTCCTGCACACCAAGTACGTCGGCCAGAAGCGTTTCTCGCTCGAAGGCGGCGAAAGCTTCATCGTCGCGATGGACGAGCTGATCAACCAGGCCGGCGTCAAGGGCGTGCAGGAAATCGTGATCGGCATGGCCCACCGCGGCCGCCTGAACGTGCTGGTCAACTCGCTCGGCAAGATGCCGGCCGACCTGTTCGCCGAGTTCGACCACACCGCCCCCGAAGAGCTGCCCAGCGGCGACGTCAAGTACCACCAGGGCTTCAGCTCGGACGTGACCACCCCCGGCGGCCCGGTGCACCTGAGCCTCGCGTTCAACCCCTCGCACCTTGAAATCGTGAACCCCGTGGTCGAAGGCTCGGTGCGTGCCCGCATGGACCGCCGCGGCGACCCGCTGGGCAAGCAGGTGCTGCCCGTGATCGTGCACGGCGACGCCGCCTTCGCAGGCCAGGGCGTCGTGATGGAAACGCTGGCGCTGGCCGAAACCCGTGGCTACTCCACCGGCGGTACGGTGCATTTCGTCATCAACAACCAGATCGGCTTCACCACCAGCGACCCGCGCGACAGCCGCTCGACGCTGTACTGCTCGGACATCGTCAAGATGATCGAGGCGCCCGTGCTGCACGTGAACGGCGACGATCCCGAAGCCGTGGTGCTCGCCACCCAGATCGCCCTGGACTTCCGCATGGAATTCCAGAAGGACGTGGTCGTGGACATCATCTGCTTCCGCAAGCTGGGCCACAACGAGCAGGACACCCCTTCGCTCACCCAGCCGCTGATGTACAAGAAGATCGCCCAGCACCCCGGCACGCGCAAGCTGTACGCCGACAAACTGGCCGCTCAAGGCCTGGGCGACACGCTCGGCGACGACATGGTCAAGGCGCAGCGCGCGGCCTTCGACGAAGGCAAGAACACCGTCGACCCCGTGCTCACCAACTTCAAGAGCAAGTACGCCGTCGACTGGAGCCCGTACCTCAACAAGAAGTGGACCGATGCCGGCGACACCGCCATTCCGTCCACCGAGTGGAAGCGCCTGGCCGAGAAGATCACGGCCGTGCCGCAAGGCTTCACGGTGCACCCGCTCGTGAAGAAGGTGCTGGACGACCGCGCAGCCATGGGCCGCGGCGACGTCAACATCGACTGGGGCATGGGCGAGCACATGGCCTTCGCCTCGCTGGTGGCCAGCGGCTACCCGGTGCGCCTGTCGGGTGAAGACTCCGGCCGCGGCACGTTCACGCACCGCCACGCCGTGCTGCACGACCAGAACCGCGAGAAGTTCGACACCGGCACCTACACGCCGCTGCAGAACGTGGCCGACAACCAGGCTCCGTTCGTCGTGATCGACTCGATCCTGTCGGAAGAAGCCGTGCTCGCGTTCGAATACGGCTACGCCTCGAACGACCCGAACACGCTCGTCATCTGGGAAGCCCAGTTCGGCGACTTCGTGAACGGCGCGCAAGTGGTGATCGACCAGTTCATCGCCTCGGGCGAAGTGAAGTGGGGCCGCGTCAACGGCCTGACCATGATGCTGCCGCACGGCTACGAAGGCCAGGGCCCCGAGCACAGCTCGGCACGCCTGGAGCGCTTCATGCAGCTGAGCGCGGACACCAACATGCAGGTGGTGCAACCCACCACGGCCAGCCAGATCTTCCACGTGCTGCGCCGCCAGATGGTGCGCAACCTGCGCAAGCCGCTGATCATCCTCACGCCCAAGTCGCTGCTGCGCAACAAGGACGCGACCTCGCCGCTGGCCGAATTCACCAAGGGCAGCTTCCAGACCGTCATTCCCGACAGCAAGGGCCTGAAGGCCGAGAAGGTCAAGCGCCTGATCGCCTGCTCGGGCAAGGTCTACTACGACCTGGCCAAGAAGCGCGAGGAACTGGGCAGCGAAGACGTGGCGATCATCCGCGTCGAGCAGCTCTATCCGTTCCCGCACAAGGCGTTTGCCGCCGAGATCAAGAAGTATCCGAACCTCGTCGACGTGGTCTGGTGCCAGGACGAGCCGCAGAACCAGGGCGCCTGGTTCTTCGTGCAGCACTACATCCACGAAAACATGCAGGACGGCCAGAAGCTCGGCTACTCCGGCCGTGCCGCATCGGCGTCGCCGGCGGTGGGCTACTCGCACCTGCACCAGGAACAGCAGAAGGCGCTGGTCGACGGCGCGTTCGCCAAGCTCAAGGGCTTCGTGCTGACCAAGTAATACCTGTCCCTTTTCACACGAACACCCTAAAGAACAAAACGGAGCTCACTCCACATGTCTATCGTAGAAGTCAAAGTCCCCCAGCTTTCCGAATCCGTGGCCGAGGCCACCATGCTCACCTGGAAGAAGAAGGCCGGCGAAGCCGTCGCCGTCGATGAAATCCTGATCGAGATCGAGACCGACAAGGTCGTGCTGGAAGTGCCCGCGCCATCGGCTGGCGTGCTGGCCGAAATCGTGCAGCCCGACGGCGCCACCGTGGTGGCCGAGCAGCTGATCGCCAAGATCGACACCGAAGGCAAGGCTTCGGCCGCCGCCCCGGCTGCCGCTGCCGCCCCCGCGGCTGCTGCGCCTGCCCCGGCAGCCGCCGCAGTCGCCGCCACCGGTGGCTCGAAGGCCGACGTGGCCATGCCCGCCGCCGCCAAGCTGCTGGCCGACAACAACCTGAAGACCAGCGACGTCGCCGGCACCGGCAAGGACGGCCGCGTCACCAAGGGTGACGTGCTCGGCGCCGTCGCTTCGGGCGCCAAGCCCGCTGCACCTGCCGCCACCGTCGCCACGCCGGCCGCCAAGCCCGCGCTGCCGCAAGTCGTAGCGCCCACCAGCGCGCCCGACCTGGGCGAGCGTCCGGAACAGCGCGTGCCGATGAGCCGCCTGCGCGCCCGCATCGCCGAGCGCCTGCTGCAGTCGCAATCGACCAACGCCATCCTGACGACCTTCAACGAAGTCAACATGGCGCCGGTCATGGAACTGCGCAAGCGCTTCCAGGACAGCTTCACCAAGGAACACGGCGTGAAGCTCGGCTTCATGTCCTTCTTCGTGAAGGCCGCCGTGCACGCGCTGAAGAAGTACCCGGTGATCAACGCCTCGGTCGACGGCAACGACATCCTGTACCACGGCTACTTCGACATCGGCATCGCCGTCGGTTCGCCGCGCGGCCTGGTGGTGCCGATCCTGCGCAATGCCGACCAGATGAGCTTCGCCGACATCGAGAAGAAGATCGCCGAGTTCGGCAAGAAGGCGCAAGACGGCAAGCTGGGCATCGAAGACATGACCGGCGGCACGTTCTCCATCTCGAACGGCGGCACCTTCGGCTCGATGCTCTCGACCCCGATCATCAACCCGCCCCAGTCGGCCATCCTGGGCGTGCACGCCACCAAGGACCGCGCCGTGGTGGAAAACGGCCAGATCGTCATCCGTCCGATGAACTACCTCGCCATGAGCTATGACCACCGCATCATCGACGGCCGCGAAGCCGTGCTGGGCCTGGTCGCCATGAAGGAAGCGCTCGAAGACCCGTCGCGCCTGCTGTTCGATATCTGATCCACCCCCAGTCTTCGCGCACTTCGTGTCGCTTCGCCAGCCCCCTCGCGGGGGCAACACCTGCGGCCCGGCAAAGCCGGTTCCGCGGTGTTCGCGAAGGAACCCTGATTCACGCAGCGCGATGGACAACTGAAACGGAAACCCAATGAGCAAACAATTCGACGTCGTCGTCATCGGTGGCGGCCCCGGCGGCTACATCGCCGCCATTCGCGCGGCGCAACTCGGCTTCAACGTGGCCTGCGTCGACGAGTGGAAGAACGGCAAGGGCGGCCCTGCACCGGGCGGCACCTGCACCAACGTCGGCTGCATCCCCTCGAAGGCGCTGCTGCAATCGTCGGAGCACTTCGAGCAGGCCGGCCACCACTTTGCCGACCACGGCATCAAGGTCGAAGGCCTGGGCCTGGACATCGACAAGATGCTGGCCCGCAAGGACCAGGTCGTGAAGCAGAACAACGACGGCATCCTGTACCTGTTCAAGAAGAACAAGATCACGTTCTTCCACGGTCGTGCCTCGTTCGTGAAGACGGATGAAACCGGCTACGAACTCAAGGTGGCTGGCGCCGCCGAAGAGTCGATCAGCGGCAAGCACATCGTCATTGCCACGGGCTCCAACGCCCGTGCGCTGCCGGGCGCGCCGTTCGACGAGGAGAACATCCTCTCGAACGACGGTGCGCTGCGCATCGGCGCGGTGCCCAAGAAGCTGGGCCTGATCGGCTCGGGCGTCATCGGCCTCGAAATGGGCTCGGTGTGGCGTCGCCTCGGCGCGGAAGTCACGGTGCTCGAAGCGCTGCCGACTTTCCTCGGCGCAGTGGACGAACAGATCGCCAAGGAAGCCAAGAAGGCCTTCGACAAGCAGAAGCTCAAGATCGAGCTCGGCGTGAAGGTCGGCGAGATCAAGTCGTCGAAGAAGGGCGTGAGCGTTGCCTGGACCAATGCCAAGGGCGAAGCCCAGACGCTGGAAGTCGACAAGCTGATCGTGTCGATCGGCCGCGTGCCCAACACCATCGGCCTGAACGCCGAAGCCGTGGGCCTGAAGCTCGACGAGCGCGGCGCCATCGCCGTGGACGACGACTGCAAGACCAACCTGCCCAACGTCTGGGCCATCGGCGACGTGGTGCGCGGCCCGATGCTGGCGCACAAGGCCGAGGAAGAAGGCGTTGCCGTGGCGGAGCGCATTGCGGGCCAGCACGGCCACGTCAACTTCAACACCGTGCCGTGGGTGATCTACACGAGCCCCGAGATCGCGTGGGTCGGCCAGACCGAGCAGCAGCTCAAGGCCGCAGGCCGCGCCTACAAGGCCGGCACCTTCCCGTTCCTCGCGAACGGCCGCGCGCGCGCACTGGGCGACACGACCGGCATGGTCAAGTTCCTGGCCGACGCCGCGACCGACGAGATCCTGGGCGTGCACATCGTGGGCCCGCAGGCCAGCGAGCTGATCTCCGAAGCCGTCGTGGCGATGGAGTTCAAGGCGAGCGCGGAAGACATCGCGCGCATCTGCCATGCGCACCCGTCGCTGTCGGAAGCCACGAAGGAAGCCGCGCTGGCTGTCGACAAGCGCACGCTGAACTTCTGATCTCTTGACCAGCGTCAAACAGGCCTACGAGGCGGAACTCGCTGCGCGCGGGTTCCACAGCGATCCCGCGCAACTGCGCGCCGTGGAGGCGCTGGATCGCTGCGCCAACGAATGGGCCGAGTACAAGGCCCAGCGTTCGAATGCGCTGAAGAAGTTCATCAACCGGCCGGAGCTTCCGCGCGGCGTCTACATGTACGGTGGCGTCGGGCGGGGCAAGAGCTTCCTGATGGACCTCTTCTTCAACGCCGTGCCGCTGCGGCGCAAGACACGCCTGCACTTCCACGAGTTCATGCGCGAAGTGCACCGCGAACTGCGCGAGCTGCAAGGTACGGTCAATCCGCTCGACGAACTGGGCTTGCGCATTTCCAGGCGCTACAAGCTGATCTGTTTCGACGAGTTCCATGTGGCGGACATCACCGACGCGATGATTCTTCATCGGCTGCTGGTGTCGCTGTTCGAGAACGGCGTGGGCTTCGTCACCACCTCGAACTTCAAGCCCGACGATCTTTATCCCGGCGGGTTGCATCGCGACCGCATCCTGCCTGCCATCGCGCTCCTGAACGAGAAGCTCGAGGTGCTCAGCGTCGACAACGGCACCGACTACCGGCGCCGCACGCTGGAGCAACTGCGCATGTACCTCACGCCCAACGACGCGGCGGCCGAGAAGGAAATGCGCAAGGCCTTCGACAAGCTGGCCGAGGTGGCCGACGAAAACCCGGTGCTGCACATCGAGTCGCGCGAGATCCGCGCGCGGCGCAAGGCCGGCGGCGTGGTCTGGTTCGACTTCAAGACGCTGTGCGGCGGCCCGCGCTCCCAGAACGACTACCTGGAGATCGCGAGCCAGTTCCACACGGTACTGCTGTCCGACGTGCCGCACATGCCCGTGCGCATGGCTTCGGAAGCACGCCGTTTCACCTGGCTCGTCGACGTCTTGTACGACCGGCGCTGCAAGCTCATCATGTCGGCTGAGGTTCCGCCCGAGGCGTTGTACACCGAGGGTCCGCTGTCGCACGAATTCCCGCGCACGGTCTCCCGGCTCACTGAAATGCAGTCGAGCGAGTTTCTTTCCCTGGAACGCCGCATCGTCGACACCCGACTCACATGAAAAAATTCGCTCTTGTCCTGTTGATGTCGTTGGCCAGCCTGCCGTTGTGGGCGCAGTCCAATGCCGCCTCGGGTACCGTCGATCTCGAAGCCGAGAAGCGCAGGCTCTCGTCCGAGCGCGAGGCCATGGAAAAGCGCTTCCTGGAAGAGCGGACCGCCTGCTACAAGAAATTCGCGGTCGAAGACTGCTTGAGCGAAAGCCGAACCCGGCGCCGGGTCCAGTCCGACAGCATCAAGCGCCAGGAAACCGCGATCAACGACATCCAGCGCCAGCGCAGCGGTGCGGCCGAGCTGCAAAAGCTCGACCAGAAGGCCGCCACGCAGCGCGAGCAAGACACCAAAGAGAAGCAGGAACAGTCGATCCAGAACCAGAAAGACCGCGAGCAGCGCGCGGCCGACCATGCGGCCAGCCGAGCCTCTACTGCCGCCGGCGACGCCGAGCGCGAGCGCGCATTCCAGTCGAAGCAGCAGGCGCATGCCGACGAGCAGGCCAAGGCGGCCAAGCTTCGTGCCGACGCGCCGACGAACGTCCAGCGCTTCGAAGACAAGCAGAAGAGGGCGGCCGAGCACAAGGCCAGCGTCGAGCGTCAGAATGCGTCGCGCGACAAGCCACGCGGCGCGCCGCTGCCGCCGCCACCTCCCGCGCCGAACGCTCCGGCTCCGGCCGCACCCTGATTCGGGCACTGCCGCTGCGAAGGGCGCGCTCAGGCGGTTGCCGGCAGCGCGTCGAGCTTCAAGACCGCAATGGAGATGTTGTCGCCGGTGCCGCGCGCCCGGCGTCGTGCTTCACCCACCAGGATTTCGACCGCGTCGCGCGGTGGTTGCGCGTACAGCACGCTCGCCATTTCCTCGGGCGTGAAGTAGTGCCAGAGCCCGTCGCTGCATGCCATCAGCAGGTCGCCGGACTGCATCTTCGGAATGTAGTGCGGATCGATGGGAGGCGGCGTCGTGGTCATGCCGAGGCAGCCCAGCAGGATGTTGCCCTGTGGATGGGTATTGGCTTCTGCCTCGCTGATCTGGCCGCGGTCGATCAGCGCCTGCACGTACGAATGGTCGCGCGTGCGCTTGACGAGCTGTCCGTCGTGGAAGTGATAGATGCGCGAGTCGCCGGCATGGATCCAGGCGCATTCGCCCTTGGGATTCAGCAGGAAGGCCGCCAGCGTGCTGTGGGGCTCCTGTTCGCTGGAAACGGCGGTGAGCTTGATGACCGTGTGCGAGTCTTCCAGCATCTGCCTCAGCAGGACTTCGGGGTCGTCGCGGCCCGGCGCGTAGCGCGCGAAGAGCTGGCGTGCGGTCATCATCACCTGGTCGGACGCCTTGCGCCCGCCGCTGCGCCCGCCCATGCCGTCCGCAACGACACCCAGCACGCAGCCGGGCACCCGCGGGTGACTCATCAT
Organism: Variovorax durovernensis; assembly: GCF_977011995.1. Taxonomy (NCBI): domain Bacteria; kingdom Pseudomonadati; phylum Pseudomonadota; class Betaproteobacteria; order Burkholderiales; family Comamonadaceae; genus Variovorax; species Variovorax durovernensis. The sequence continues at coordinate 3,031,928 of NZ_CDRNCW010000001.1, forward strand.
CAAGACCTGGTCCTGTTGGTACGGGCGGTCTCCCTTGTGGAGTCCGGTGGCCGCTGCTAGTCGAAAGCCTTGAGTCATGAGGCATGTGCGCCAAAGCGCGTGGTTCTGTCTTCTCGGGGATTCGTGTCAGGACGTATTATCGAATGAACATGCGACGCGCCAACTCTGCGTTCGCTCCCCACCGTTGGACTCCAATCTTCATTCCCTTTCCCGGCAGCTGATCGAGCTGCGTATCGAGCATGCCGATCTCGATGCCACCATCGACCGGCTGGCCGAAGGCTCGCCGCAAGACGAGCTGCTGCTGCGGCGCCTCAAAAAGCGCCGCCTCGCATTGCGCGACCAGATCACGCGCCTCGAAAACGTGCTCGACCCGAAAGAGCCGGCGTGACGGGCGCGCTCGAAGACAAGGTGCGCGACGCATTCGCGCAAGACGGCGCGCTGTCGCGTGCCGCCGAACAGTTCCGCGAACGCTCGGGCCAGACCGAGATGGCCATGGCCGTGGCCCGCACCATCGACCAGGGCGGCGTGCTCGTGGTCGAGGCTGGTACCGGGGTGGGCAAGACCTTCTCGTACCTCGTGCCGGCCTTGCTGAGCGGCGAGCGCGTGCTGCTGTCCACTGCCACCAAGACCCTGCAGGACCAGCTGTTCGGCCGCGACCTGCCTCGGCTGGTCGAGGCCTTCGGGCTGCCTGTGCGCACTGCGCTGCTCAAGGGGCGTGCCAGCTACCTCTGCCTGCATCGCCTGGACACCGCACGCCATGACGCCTCGCTGCCCGAGCGCGGCAGCCTGCGCACGCTCGCCAAGATCGAGCAATGGTCCAAGGCAACTCGCACCGGTGACCTGGCCGAGCTGCCGGGGCTGGACGAGCGTTCGCCGCTGATCCCGCTCATCACTTCCACCCGCGAGAACTGCCTGGGCGCACAGTGCCCGCAGTTCAAGGCCTGCCACGTCAACCTGGCGCGGCGCGAGGCGCTTGCCGCCGACATCGTCGTCATCAACCATCACCTGTTCTTTGCCGACCTCGCGGTGCGCGAGACCGGCATGGCGGAATTGCTGCCGACGGTGAGCGTCGTCGTGTTCGACGAGGCGCACCAGCTCAATGAAACCGGTGTGCAGTTCCTGGGCGCGCAGCTCGGCAGCGGACAGGCGCTGGATTTCGCGCGCGACATGCTGGGCTCGGGCCTTCAGCATGCGCGTGGCCTGGTCGACTGGCAGCAACTGGTGTCCGGCGTCGAGCGTGCCGCGCGCGAGCTGCGGCTTGTGGTCGGCAAACAGTGGCCGGGCGCCAAGCTGCGGTGGCTGGGCCCTTCGCCGGAAGGCATCGACCCCGACGCCTGGCAGCATGCGCTCGATGACCTTCAGCACTCGTTCGAATTGGCCGCCGAAGGGCTGGCCACCGTCAGCGAGATTTCGCCCGACTTCGTGCGGCTGCACGAGCGGGCACGCCAGCTCGCTAAGCGCACTGCGCGCTTCGCGCTGCCTTGCGAGGTCGACTCGGTGCGCTGGGTCGATGTCGGCTCGCAACTGCGGCTGATCGAGTCGCCGCTCGACATCGCCGATGCGATGCGCAAGCGCGTGCTCAAGATTGCCGATGAGTCGGATACCGATGAAGGCGGCGACGCGGAAGACGGCGACGAACTCGATGCCTACGGCGAGCGGCCCGCCCGCGAGGCGCCGGTGCACGAAGACAGCGGCCGAGCCTGGGTCTTCACCTCGGCCACGTTGGGCGACGAGCCCACGCTGCGCTGGTTCACCGAGCCCTGCGGCCTGCACGATGCCGAAGTGCTGCGGGTGCAGAGCCCGTTCGACTATGCCTCGCAGGCGGCGTTGTACGTGCCTCGCGCGTTCCCCAAGCCCAACGATCCCGCGCACAGCCAACGTGTCGCCCAGCTGGCTGCGCACGGCGCTACCGAACTCGGCGGCCGCACCCTGGTGCTGACGACCACGCTGCGCGCCTTGCGCACCATTGGCGACGCCATCAAGCAGCAGTTCGAACTGCTGGAGACCGAAGCTCGTCCCGAGGTATTGGTGCAGGGTGAACTGCCCAAGCGAGTGCTGATGGATCGCTTCCGCGAGGGCGCGAGTTCTGGGCGTGCGGGCTGCGTGCTGGTGGCGTCGGCTTCGTTCTGGGAGGGCTTCGATGCGCCGGGCGATGCGCTGCAACTGGTGGTGATCGACAAGCTGCCGTTCCCGCCGCCCAACGACCCCCTGGTCGAGGCACGCTCGCAGCGTCTCGAGGCGCAGGGGCGCAGTTCGTTCGCGGATTACTCTTTGCCCGAAGCGGCCGTGGCGCTCAAGCAGGGTGCGGGGCGGTTGATTCGGCGGGAAACCGACAGCGGCGTGCTGGCGATCTGCGACACCCGCCTGGTTGCCATGGGTTATGGCCGCCGCCTGCTGGCGGCGCTTCCGCCGATGCGGCGGCTCGAAAACGAAGCGGATTTCGACGCCGCGCTGGACGCGCTCAGGAGCTAGCCGGAGCGCAACCCGTTCAGGGCTGCTGGCCTTACCAGACCTTCCACCAGGGGTCTTCCTTGCCCTTGAAGCCGTTGGCAAGGTAGGTGCTCTGGGGGTAGTTGGTGGTCAGCACGCGCTGGGCGTCGTCGCGCAGGTCCTTCATGCCGAGCGCGTCGTACGACTTCACCATGATGTACAGGGCTTCCTCGAGCGCCGGCACTTCGCGGTAGTCGGACAGGGCGATCTGGGCACGGTTGATGGCTGCCAGGTAGGCGCCGCGCGAGTAGTAATAGCGGGCCACGTGAACCTCGTACTGCGCGAGCGAGTTCACGATGTAGTTCATGCGCTGGCGCGCGTCAGGGGCATAGCGCGACTCGGGGAAGCGGGTCACGAGGTCCTTGAACGACTCGAACGACTCCTTGGCGGCCTTCTGGTCGCGCTCGGACAGGTCCTGGCGCGTGAGGAACGCGAACATGCCGAGGTCGTCGTTGAAGTTGATCACGCCCTTCAGGTAGAGCGCGTAGTCGAGCGCGGGGCTCGCCGGGTGCAGCTTCATGAAGCGGTCGATGGTGGCGATGGCGCTGGCCTTCTCACCCGACTTGTACTGGGCGTAGGCCTTTTCCAGCTGGGCCTGCTGCGCGAGCGGCGTGCCGGCGGCGCGCCCTTCGAGCTTCTCGTAGAGCGGCACGGCCTTGTCGTAGGCTCCCGATCCGGCCTCGTCCTTGGCTTCCGCGTAGATCTTGTTGGGACTCCAGTTCGCGGTCTTGTCGACGGTGGTCGACGAGCAGCCGGCTGCGAGCAGGGCCGCCGCGCTGAGCGCGATCCAGGTGGGGACCGATAATTTGGCGCGAAACATCACATACGGCTTTCGTGAAACAGTTACCCTCAATTATATCGACCGACCCTTTGGGCAATACCCCCGAGAACCAGGAGGCGGCCGAACACGAGGAGGGCGCCGACCCGGCCGAGGCCAGCGAACTGCGGCCCTTCACCATCGATTTGGCCCAGCATGGCCAGCGGCTGGACCGCGCGCTGGCGGCCTTGGTGCCCGAGTTTTCCCGCAGTTACCTCCAGCAGCTCATCGAGGCCGGGGCCGTCGAGCTGCAGGGGCGCACCGTCACCAAGGTCTCGGCCGGCGTCAAGGCGGGGCAGGTGGGGCGCATCGAGCTGCGGCCCACGCCCCAGAGCCAGGCCTTCCGGCCAGAGCCCATGGACCTCGTCACCGTGTACGAGGATGAGCATCTGCGCATCGTCGACAAGCCTGCCGGGCTGGTCGTGCACCCGGCGCCGGGGCATTGGAGCGGCACGTTGCTCAACGGACTGCTGGCGCTCGACCCCAAGGCAGTGCTGCTGCCGCGCGCCGGCATCGTTCACCGGCTCGACCGCGACACCAGCGGGCTGATGGTGGTTGCCCGCACGCGGGCGACGATGGACGCGATGGTCGCGTTGATCGCCGCGCGCGAGGTCAAGCGGCAGTACCTTGCGATCGGGCACAAGCCCTGGGTCGGTGCGGCGGCCCGGCAGGTCGATGCGCCCATCGGACGGGATCCGCGCAACCGGCTGCGCATGGCCGTGGTCGACCTGGAACGCCATGCGGGCAAGACCGCGCGCACGCTGATCGAGAGGCTCGACAGCCATTCCGAAGGCTGCGTGGTGCGCTGTACCCTCGAAACCGGCCGCACCCACCAGATCCGCGTGCACATGGCGTCGATAGGGCATCCGCTGGTGGGAGACGCGCTTTACGGCGGCGCGCCGGCCGTCGGCCTGTCCCGCCAGGCGCTCCATGCATTCCGGCTGGCCTTCGTGCATCCGGTGACCCAGGAAGCCATGGAGTTCCGCTCGCCGCCGCCGCCCGACCTCGTTCAGGCTTTGCAGTCCTGGGGGCTGGATTACAATCGCGCCTGACGGCCCGAGGGCCGCGCCGGCCATCCGATGCCGGCCTTGCGTTGCATTCGCCGCGTGCCGGCAACGCCTACTCCTTTCATCCTTGTGAGCCAGCGTCTACCCAGGCGCCTTTTCCCGGATAACGCGAACCATGAATACGGCGGATGCCAAGCGCATTCTCGAAACCGCCTTGATCTGTTCGAGCCAGCCGCTGCCGGTGCGCGACATGCGCGTGCTGTTCGACGACGAGCTGGGCGTGGACACCATCAAGGTGCTGTTGCTTGAATTGCAGGAAGACTGGGCGCAGCGCGGCCTGGAGCTTGTGAGCGTCGGCAGCGGCTGGCGTTTCCAGAGCCGGCCAGAGATGCGCGATCATCTCGACCGGCTGCACCCCGAGAAGCCGCCGCGCTACACGCGCGCTGCCCTCGAGACGCTGGCCATCATCGCGTACCGCCAGCCCGCGACGCGCGGCGACATGGAAGACATCCGCGGCGTGACGATCAACTCGTTGATCCTCAAGCAGCTCGAAGACCGCGGTTGGGTCGAGGTGATCGGCCACCGCGAAACCGTCGGCAGGCCGGCGCTGTACGCGACCACGCGGCAGTTCCTGGACGACCTCGGCCTGGCGTCGCTTGACCAACTGCCGCTGATCGAGACGCCCGCGCAGCAGGCCGCCCTGGTCGACGCGCTCGAGCAGGCATCCGGCGAGCAGCAGGGGTTGCCGATGGATGCCGTCGAGGAGCCCGCCGAAGTGCCCGTGCCGGCGGAAGTGCTGTCCGAGGCTGCTGAAGCCGTGGAGGCCGCGCAGGCGCAAGTCGCCGAAAACGCCGCCGCCGCCGATGAATCCGAGGCGCCTTCGGCCGCCGAGCCCGTGCTGGCGCAAGAGCCCGAACAACAAGAACCCGACGGTCCGTCCGATGACGAGGCCGATCCCCAAGCAGTTTCTCCCGGAAAAACCTCATGAGCCCATCCGACACCGACGACGCGGCAATGCTGCCGGCCGAGCCCGAAGTCAAGAAGAAGAAAAGGGCGGCCACGCCCAGGAAGGCTGCGGTTGCCGCTGCCGAGTCGGCGGCGCCGGAGGCTGTATCCGAAGTGTCGGCTGCGCCGGCGGAGCCAGCGGCCGAGGCTGAGGTGCCCAAGAAGCCGCGCGCGCCCCGCAAGAAGAAGGTCGTGGAGCCGGCGGAGCAGTCGGTGTCCGAAGAAGCACCGTCGCCTGTGGCTGACGCTGCGCCCGTGGTTGAGGTCGTGGCCGTGGCCGTGGCCGAGGTGGCAGAAGAGCCTGTGCGGGCGCCCGAGCCCGTCGCCGCCGAACCGGCCCGCGAATACAGCGAGGAAGACGACGAGGAAGAGGAAGAGCCCGACGAGGAAGAAGACGACCTCGATCGCGCCCGCCGAGCCGCCGAGCGCGAGCAGCGCAATGCGCTGCCGCCCGAGCCGATCCGATTCGCCGACGTCATTTCCGGCCAGTTCGACGCCGACGAGGAAAGCCCCGAAGTCCCGCCGCTCAAGCGCGTGCTGCTGCCCGAGGCCGACTCGCCCAAGCTGCACAAGGTGCTGGCGCAGGCGGGCCTCGGTTCGCGGCTCGAAATGGAGCAACTAATTCTCCAGGGGCGCATTTCCGTCAACAACGAGCCGGCCCACATCGGCCAGCGCATCCAGTACGGCGACCAGGTCAAGATCAACGGCAAGCCCATCCGCTACCGTATCGCGCCTCCTCCGCCGCGTGTCATTGCGTACCACAAGCCCACCGGCGAAGTGGTCACGCATGACGATCCGCAGAACCGGCCCACCGTGTTCCGCAAGCTGCCGCGCCTGCAGCAGGGCAAGTGGCAATCGGTCGGCCGGCTCGACCTGAACACCGAAGGCCTGCTGCTGTTCAGCAGCTCCGGCGATCTGGCCAACCAGCTCATGCACCCGCGCTTCGGCCTGGAGCGCGAGTACGCGGTGCGCGTGCTGGGCGCACTCACCAGCGAAGAGAAGCAGAAGCTGCTCGACGGGGTGCGCCTGGACGACGGCATGGCCCAGTTCGGCACCATCGAGGACGGCGGCGGCGAAGGCTCCAACTGCTGGTATCGCGTGACGATTTCCGAAGGCCGCAACCGCGAGGTGCGCCGCCTGTTCGAGTCGGTCGGTCATGCGGTCAGCCGGCTGATCCGTATCCGCTATGGCGCGATGGTGCTGCCGCGCGGCCTGAAGCGCGGCGCCTGGATGGAGCTCGACGAGCGCGACATCCGCGCGCTGTTCCAGGCTTCAGGTGGTGCTGTCGCCCGACCCGGTCCGCAGCAACGCGGTCCTGGCCAGGAAGGCGGTGGAAACAATGGTCGCAACGGACGCAACAAGAAGCGCCGCGGCAACCGCAACGGCGGCCAGGGTGGCGGCCAGCCGCGCGAGATGCGCGACGACGGCAACCGCGGCGAAGCGCCGATTCCGAACCCGTTGGGCGACGGCCGTCCACCGCGCGGCGACCGTGGCCCGCGCCCCAATCGGGGTGGTGGCGGTAACGGCGGCCAGCAGCCGCAAGGACAAGGCCAGGGACGCCGCGGCAAGGGCGGCGGCAATCGCCAGGGGGACGACCGCCAGCCGAGCGGAGCCAACCAGCCCGATCCGATGAAGACCTCGCTTGGTTACATCGGCGCCGACAGCTTCTCGCGCCAGCGCAAGGAGCAGCGCGGAGGCCCCGGCCGCCGCGGCGGTGGAGGAGGTGGCGGAGGCGGCTTCGGCAACGCGGGTGGCGGACGTCGCCGCGGGCGCTGAAAGTCTCCCGTCGGAGCGCGGCCTTTCGCGGGGTTTTCATGAGCCCAGGGGGCTGCGCCGGTTAAAATCAGAGGCTTTGTCGACATACGGCGCAACAAACTCGTTGCAGTTGTGACAAAACTATTCAAAATCAAAGCTCCAGGAAGCATTTCAATGGCTATCGAACGTACCCTCTCCATCATCAAGCCCGACGCAGTCGCCAAGAACGTCATCGGCAAGATCGTTTCCCGTTTTGAAGCTGCCGGCCTCAAGATCGTCGCCGCCAAGCTGGTGCACCTGTCGCGCAACGAAGCCGAACAGTTCTACGCCGTGCACAAGGAACGTCCCTTCTTCAAGGACCTGGTCGAGTTCATGATCTCGGGCCCCGTGTTCGTGCAAGTGCTCGAAGGCGAAAACGCCATCGCCAAGAACCGTGACCTGATGGGCGCCACCGACCCCAAGAAGGCAGCTGCCGGCACCATCCGCGCCGACTTCGCCGACAGCATCGACGCCAACGCCGTGCACGGCTCGGACGCCCCTGAAACCGCAGCGAACGAAGTTGCATTCTTCTTCGCCGGCCTCAACGTCTACGCACGCTGAAGTCGTATCTCGACCGATTCCATGACCACGGCCAATCTGCTCGAATTCGATCTCGAGGGGTTGGCCGCGTTCTGCGAAAAACTCGGCGAGAAAAAATTCCGCGCCACGCAACTGTTCCGCTGGATCCACCAGCGTGGCGCCAGCGACTTCACCCAGATGACCGATCTGGCCAAGTCGCTGCGCGAGAAACTCGCGACCACCGCTCGTGTCGAGGCCCTGTCGGTCCTCACGCAGCACGAATCCAAGGACGGCACGATCAAGTGGCTGTTCGACGTCGGCGACGGCAATGCCGTCGAAGCCGTATTCATTCCGGAAGACGACCGCGGCACGCTGTGCGTGTCGTCCCAGGCTGGCTGTGCGGTCGGATGCCGCTTCTGCTCGACCGGGCACCAGGGCTTCAGCCGCAACCTCACCACGGGCGAAATCGTTGCCCAGCTGTGGTTTGCCGAGCACTTCCTGCGCAAGCACCTCAAGCGCGACGAGCGCGTCATCTCCAACGTGGTGATGATGGGCATGGGCGAGCCGCTGCAGAACTATTCCGCGCTGGTGCCCGCGCTGCGCACCATGCTCGACGACAACGCCTATGGCTTGTCGCGCCGTCGCGTGACGGTGTCGACCTCCGGCGTGGTGCCCATGATCGACCGCCTGGGCGCCGATTGCCCGGTGGCCATGGCCGTCTCGCTGCACGCGCCCAACGACGCGCTGCGCGATGACCTCGTGCCGCTCAACCGCAAGTACCCGATCGCCGAGTTGCTCGAGGCCTGCAAGCGCTACCTGGCGCACGCGCCGCGCGACTTCATCACCTTCGAGTACTGCATGCTCGACGGCGTCAACGACCAGCCGGAGCATGCGCGCCAGTTGATCGAGCTTGTTCGCACAAGCGGCGTGTCGTGCAAGTTCAACCTGATTCCATTCAATCCGTTTCCGGCCTCGGGCCTGCTGCGTTCGCCGCAGCCGCGCGTGCTGGCATTCGCCAGGACGCTGAGCGAAGCGGGTCTGGTGACTACCGTGCGCAAGACGCGGGGCGACGACATCGACGCCGCCTGCGGCCAGCTTGCCGGCGACGTCAAGGACCGCACCCGCGCAGCCGAGCGCATGGCCCAGCGCCGTGCAACCGAGCGCCCCATTGTTTTGCATCCGGTCCGCAAGACCGTTCCCGAGGAGCACTGAAGCAATGAGCATGGCCTTTCCGATGACGACCGCTAGCGCGCAGCGAATGCTGGCTGCGAGCTTTGCCGGCGTCGCCGTGACTTTTTTGCTCGCCGGTTGCGTCAGCACGCGCACCACCACCACGAGCCTGGCCGACACCAGTTCAGGCAAGGGCGTGGACATCGTCACCGAATCCGACGAAAGCTCCCGGCAGCGCCGCGCGCGGCTGCGCATGGAGCTGGCATCGGGCTACTTCGAGCAGGGCCAGACCAACGTCGCGCTCGACGAGATCAAGCAGGCGCTCGCCGCCGACCCCAACAATTCGGACGCGTACAACCTGCGCGGCCTGGTCTACATGCGGCTCGACGACGCCGGCATGGCCGAGGACAGCTTCCGCCGTGCCATCGCCATCAATCCGCGCGACCCCAACACGCGCCACAACTACGGTTGGCTGCTGTGCCAGCAGAACCGCTACGGCGACGCGGCAACGCAGTTCAACGAGGCGCTCGCCGTGCCCAGCTACGCCGACCGCGCCAAGACGCTCATGACGCGCGGCGTCTGCGAGCTCAAGGCGGGCCAGCGCGCGCAGGCCGAGCGCACCCTGCAGCAGGCCTACGAGATCGATGCCGGCAACCCGGTGGTCGGCTTCAACCTGGCCCTGGTGCTCTCGCAGCGCGAAGAATGGTCGCGTGCGCAGTTCTACATTCGCCGCGTCAACAACGGCCCCTCGGCGAGCGCCGAGACGCTGTGGCTCGGCATCAAGATCGAACGAAAGCTCAACAACCGCGAAGCAGTGGCGCAGTTGGGAGGCCAACTGCAACGACGCTTCCCCCAGTCGCGGGAGGCATCAGCGTACGAGCGCGGGAATTTCAATGACTGATCGGGTTTCGGAGTTCGGCACTTCCGCGGCACAGCCGCTCGAAGCAGCCGACATCACGCACAAGACCGCCGGCGACATGCTTCGCGAGGCGCGCGAGGCCCATGGCCTGCACATCGAAATGGTGGCGGCGGCACTCAAGGTGCCACCGCAGAAACTTCTGGCGCTCGAGGCCGACGACATCGCTTCGTTGCCCGACCCGGTCTTTGCGCGCGCGCTTGCCAGCAGTGTCTGCCGCGCCCTGCGCATCGATCCGGCACCCGTGCTCGCCAAGCTGCCGACCACGCAGAAGGTGTCGCTGGCCGCGGCCGACCGGACGCTCAAGACCAATATCTCGTCGGGCACGCCGCGCTGGACCGGCAGCGGCCGTTCGAGCGGCGGTCTGCCGTCGCGTGCGCTGCTGACGGTCGTGGTGTTGCTGCTGATCGGCGCCGGCGCGCTGTTCTGGCTGCCGCAGTCGGTCTTCGATCAGCTCGGCGCCTCCGTTTCCCGCCTGACCGCACGTGGCGCGGCCGATGGCTCCGCAACGAACGACGCGTCTGCAGATGCGCCGGCCGCATCGGGGGGCTCGGGCGTGGTCGCCCAGGCAGTGCCGGCCCAGCCGGTGGCACCGAACGGCTCGGTGAGCGCCGCAGGAGAGTCGCCAGCTGCTGCAGCTGCCCCGAATCCTGCCGCCGCAACCCCGGTCGCAACGGCACCGGCAGTCGCTCCGGCCGCAAGCAGCCAGCAGCTCGTCTTCGTGGCCCGTGAAGAGTGCTGGATCACCGTGACCGAAGCCGGCGGCAAGCAATTGCTGCGCCGCAGCCTGAAGGCTGGCGAGACCGTCGGCCTGTCGGGTGCGCTGCCGCTGTCCGTGGTGGTCGGCCGCGCGTCGAGCGTCGACGTGCAGGTGCGCGGCAAGCCCTTTGACCTGAAGCCCGTCACCAAGAGTGGTGGCGTGGCGCGTTTCGAGGTGACGTCATGAGCGACTGCCTTCCCATCGATTCGGCGGCGCCCAAGGCGCGCCGCTCGCGCCAAGCCAGCGTGGTCTGGGGACCGCGTGTCGTGACGGTGGGGGGCGACGCGCCGGTGCGCGTGCAGTCGATGACCAACACCGATACCGTCGACGCCATCGGCACGGCGATCCAGGTCAAGGAGCTTGCACTGGCCGGTTCGGAGATGGTGCGCATCACCGTCAACACGCCCGAAGCCGCGGCTCAGGTGCCCTACATTCGCGAGCAGCTCGACCGCATGGGTGTCGACGTGCCGCTGATCGGCGACTTCCACTACAACGGCCACCGCCTGCTCACCGACTATCCGGCCTGCGCCGAAGCGCTGAGCAAGTACCGCATCAACCCCGGCAACGTGGGCAAGGGCGACAAGAAGGACAAGCAGTTCGGCCAGATGATCGACGCCGCGATGCGCTGGAACAAGCCCGTGCGCATCGGCGTCAACTGGGGCAGCCTCGACCAGGAACTGCTCGCCAGCCTGATGGACACCAACAGCCAGCGTGCCCAGCCCTGGGATGCCAAGCAGGTGATGTACGAGGCGCTGATCACATCCGCCATCGAGTCTGCCAGGCTGGCCGAGTCGATGGGCATGGCCGGCAACCAGGTGATCCTGTCTTGCAAGGTAAGCGGCGTGCAAGACCTGATCTCGGTCTATCGCGAGCTGGCCAGGCGCTGTGAATATCCGCTGCACCTGGGCCTGACAGAGGCCGGCATGGGCACCAAGGGCACGGTGGCTTCGGCCACGGCTCTGTCGATCCTGCTGCAGGAGGGCATCGGCGACACCATTCGCGTGTCGCTCACGCCGCAGCCGGGCGAGTCGCGCACGCAGGAAGTGCTGATTGCCAACGAGATCCTGCAGGCGCTGGGCCTGCGCGTGTTCGTGCCGAGTGTCACCGCCTGCCCGGGCTGCGGCCGCACCACCAGCACCACCTTCCAGGAGCTGGCCAAGCAGATCGACGACTACCTGCGCATGCAGATGCCGGTCTGGCGCAACAAGTATCCCGGCGTGGAAACGCTGAAGGTGGCCGTCATGGGCTGCATCGTCAACGGCCCCGGCGAGAGCAAGCACGCCGACATCGGCATCAGCCTGCCCGGTACCGGCGAGGCGCCCGCCGCGCCGGTCTTCATCGACGGCGAAAAGGCGCTCACGCTGCGCGGCGACAATATCGCCAACGAGTTTCACCAGCTCGTAGAAACCTATATCGAAAAGCGCTTCGGCGGCGAGCACGCCGTCGCTGCCTGACACCTCCGCAGGATCCATGGCTGAAAAATTGAATGCCGTCAAAGGCATGAACGACATATTGCCGCCCGAATCGGCGCGCTGGGAGTGGCTCGAAGCCACCGTGCGCGACCTGATGGGGCGGTTTGCGTACCGCAACGTCCGCACGCCGATCCTCGAGCGCACGGCGCTTTTCGTGCGCGGCATCGGCGAGGTGACCGACATCGTCGAGAAGGAGATGTACTCCTTCGACGACCGCGCCGACAAGCATGGCAAGTTCGAGCAACTGACCATGCGTCCCGAGAACACCGCCGGCCTGGTGCGCGCGGTGATCGAGCACAACATGCTGTACGAGGGCCCCAAGCGCCTCTGGTACGCCGGCCCGATGTTCCGCCGCGAGAATGTGCAACGCGGACGTTTCCGCCAGTTCCACCAGATCGGGGCCGAGGCGCTGGGCTTTGCCGGCCCTGACGTCGACGCCGAACTGATCCTGCTGGCGAACGCGCTCTGGAAGGCCATCGGCCTGACCGATGTCCGCCTCGAACTCAACAGCCTCGGGCAGCCCGCCGAGCGGGCATTGCATCGCGCCGAACTCATCGCGCACTTCGAGAAGCATGCCGACAAGCTCGACGAAGATGGCAAGCGCCGCCTGCACAGCAATCCGCTGCGCATTCTCGACACCAAGAATCCGGCGATGAAGGACGTGGTCGAATCGGCGCCGAAGCTGATCGACTTTCTCGGTGCCGAGTCGCTCGCGCACTTCGAGGGGCTGCAGGCCATCCTCAAGGCCAACGACATCGCGTTCACGATCAATCCGCGCCTCGTGCGCGGGCTGGACTACTACAACCTATCCGTCTTCGAATTCGTGACCGACCGCCTGGGTTCTCAAGGCACGGTGTGTGCCGGTGGGCGTTACGACGACCTGATCGCGCAGATCGGCGGCAAGCCCGCGCCGGCCGTCGGCTGGGCCATGGGCGTGGAGCGTGTGCTCGACCTGCTCAAGGAGCAGGGCGCGGAGGTACCGGCACCGGTACCCGATGCCTATGCCATCGTGCCGGATGCCGCCTCCATGCCCATTGCGCTGCGCACGCTGCAGCAATTGCGCGAGATCGGCGTGCACGTGCAGATGCATGCGGCCACGGCTGACGGCCTCAGCAGCTTCAAGGCGCAGATGAAGAAGGCGGACGCCAGCGGCGCCACCTACGCCCTGATCTTCGGTGCCGATGAACTCGCACGCGGCGAAGTGACTCTCAAGGCGCTGCGCGACGGAAGCGGCGCGCAGACTTCCCGGGCACTTGCTGAAGCCCCCACATGGGCCGCCACCCTACAATCGCCGGCTTCCAACACCTGACACGCATGGCAACCCATCTCGATCTCGAAGAACAGGAACAGCTCGACCAGCTCAAGCATTTCTGGAATACCTACGGCACCCTCATCACGTGGACCGTCCTGCTTGTCGCCGGTGCCTTCGTGGCCTGGAACGGCTGGCAATACTTCCAGCGCAACAAGGCCGTGCAGGCCGCTGCCCTCTATGACGAGGTCGAGCGCACCACGCAGGCCGGTGACGTCGAGCGCATCCAGCGCGTGCTGGCCGACATGAAGGACCGCTTCGCCAACACCGCCTATGCACAGCAGGCCGGCTTGCTGGTCGCCAAGACGCTGTTCGAGAAGGGCAATGCCGAAGGCTCGCGCGCTGCGCTGGAGTGGGTCGCGCAGAACGCCGTCGACCCTGGCTACAAGGCTGTCGCCAAGCTGCGCCTCGCGGGTGAACTGCTCGACAGCAAGTCGTACGACGATGCGCTCAAGCAGCTCGACGGCAGCGTGCCCAAGGAATTCGAACCGCTGGTGGCCGATCGCAAGGGCGACATCTACCTGGCCCAGGGCAAGCGCAACGAGGCGCAAGCCGAGTACCGCAAGGCCTGGACCGGCCTCGGCGCCACCTCCGACTATCGTCGTCTGGTCGAGATCAAGCTGAACGCGGTCGGTGTCGACCCGAAGAGCCTGGCCCCGGTCGTCACTGTCACTCCCGCAGCTCCCAAAACTCCCTGACCGCATCATGAATTTCAAGCGTTTCATGCCTGAATCGACCGCCCTGCGTGCGGGATCAGCCCTTGTTTTGGTCGCTTTCCTGGCCGCCTGCTCGGGCACCAGCAAACCGAAGCCCGAAGAACTGCCTGCCAATCCGGCCCTGCTGGGTGTGCGCCAGGCCTGGACGGTGCGGATCCCCGAAGTCAAGTTCCCCCTCACCGCCAACATCAGCGGCGACATCGTCACCGTGGCCGGCAGCGACGGCACCGTGGTTGCCATCGATGCCCGCGCCGGCCGCGAAACCTGGCGCGCAAGCGCTGGCGCGCCGCTGGCTGCCGGTGTCGGCAGCGACGGTTCCCTGGCGGCCGTCGTCACCGCCGGCAACGAACTGGTGGCCCTCGAGAACGGCAAGGTGCTGTGGAAGCAGAAGCTGTCCGCGCAAGCCTTCACCGCGCCGCTGGTCGCTGGCCGCCGCGTGTTCGTGCAGACCGCCGACCGCAGCGTCAGCGCCTGGGACGGCCAGAGCGGCCGTCGCCTCTGGATCCAGCAGCGTGCGGGTGAAAACCTGGTGCTGCGCAAGTCGGGCGTATTGATGGCTGTCGGCGACACGCTGGTGGCCGGCCTTGGTGGCCGCCTGGTCGGCATCAACCCGGGCAACGGCACCTCGCGCTGGGAGGCTCCCATTGCCGCGCCGCGTGGCACCAACGACGTGGAGCGCCTGGTCGACCTGACCGGCAGCGTGAGCCGCATCGGCGACTCGGTCTGCGCACGGGCCTACTACGCCAGCGTCGGCTGCGTCGACACTGCGCGCGGTACGCTGGTCTGGAGCAAGCCGGCTTCGGGCGCCGACGGCGTCAGCGGCGACGACCGCTTTGTCTATGGCACCGAATCCGACGGCAGCGTCATCGCCTGGCGCCGCGGCGACGGCGAACGTGCCTGGCAGATGAGCCGCCTCAAGAATCGCGAGCTGACCTCGCCGCTGGCCGTGGGCCGCTCGCTGATCATCGGCGAGAGCACCGGCACGCTGCATTTCGTGTCGCGCGAAGACGGCGCTCTGCTCAATCGTGTCACTCCCGATGGCTCCGCCATCACCGTTGCGCCGGTGCTCGTCGGCAACACGGTCGTGGTCGTGACTGCCAAGGGTGGTGTGTTTGGCTATCGCCCTGAATAATCTTTTGAATCTTTTCTCGCAAGGCCCGACCATGAAAACCGCGCCATCGAAAGGCCGGCCATGAAGCCGGTCGTGGCCCTGGTCGGGCGTCCCAACGTCGGCAAGTCGACGCTGTTCAATCGCCTGACCCAGACGCGCGACGCCATCGTTGCCGATTTCGCCGGCCTCACGCGCGACCGCCACTACGGCAACGGTCGCCTGGGCAAGCACGAGTTCATCGTGATCGACACCGGCGGCTTCGAGCCCGATGCCGGCAGCGGCATCTACAAGGAAATGGCCAAGCAGACGCGGCAGGCCGTGGCTGAGGCCGACGTGGTGATCTTCGTCGTCGATGCCCGCGAAGGCCTGTCTGCGCAAGACCATGACATTGCGAACGAACTGCGCCGTCTCGGCAAGCCCTGCGTGCTCGCGGCCAACAAGGCCGAAGGCATGCACGACGGCACCAAGCTCGTGGACTTCTACGAGCTCGGGTTCGGCGACGTGCACGGGGTTTCCGCGGCACACGGTCAAGGCATGCGCGACCTGGTCGAGCTTGCGCTCGAACCGCTGAACCTGCCCGATCCGGATGACGAGTCGGACGAGGACGAAGTCAACAAGCCGATCAAGCTGGCGGTGGCGGGGCGGCCCAATGTGGGCAAGTCGACGCTGATCAACACCTGGCTTGGCGAAGAGCGCCTGGTGGCATTCGACATGCCCGGCACCACGCGCGACGCGATTTCAGTGCCTTTCGAGCGCAACGGCCAACGTTTCGAGCTGATCGACACGGCCGGCCTGCGCCGCAAGGGCAGGGTGTTCGAGGCAATCGAGAAGTTCTCGGTGGTCAAGACGCTGCAGGCCATTGAGTCGGCCAACGTGGTACTGCTGCTGCTTGACGCCACACAGGGCGTGACCGATCAGGATGCCCACATCGCGGGCTACATCCTCGAAAGCGGCCGCGCGGTGGTGATCGCCATCAACAAGTGGGACGCGGTCGACAGCTATCAGCGCGAGCAGATCCAGCGGCAGATCGAAACCCGGCTGCCGTTCCTGAAGTTCGCGGCATTGCATTTCATCTCGGCCATCAAGCGCCAGGGCCTCGGCCCGGTTTGGCAGGCAATTGCGCAGGCTCACAAGTCGGCCACGCGCAAGATGTCCACGCCGGTGCTTACCCGGTTGCTGCTGGAGGCGGTGCAGTTCCAGGCGCCCAAGCGCGGCGGCATGTATCGGCCCAAGCTGCGCTATGCGCACCAGGGGGGCATGAATCCACCGGTGATCGTGATCCACGGCAATTCCCTCGAACATGTGACCGATGCTTACAAGCGGTTTCTCGAGGGGCGCTTCCGCAAGGAATTCGATCTGGTGGGTACCCCCTTGCGAATCGAATTCAAGAGCTCCCACAATCCTTTTGCCGACAAGGACGACTGAGTCATTGGCCGCCGATGGCGGCCAATGACTTGCAGCGGGGGCGGAAGTTCCGTCTTTTGAGAACCGTTATTTTCTCAAGGCTTTTGACTTAGGTTGCTGCAGCGCGGAAACCCTGTGTTAAGGTCATCTCTCCAACAACTACTCTTGAACACGGAGAATATCGTGAGCAATAAAGGGCAACTTCTGCAAGACCCGTTTCTGAATACCTTGCGTCGCGAGCATGTGCCGGTTTCCATTTATTTGGTCAACGGTATCAAGCTGCAAGGGCAGATCGAGTCTTTTGACCAGTACGTCGTGTTGCTTCGCAACACAGTGACGCAAATGGTCTACAAGCACGCCATTTCCACCATCGTGCCGGGTCGTGCCGTCAATTTCTCGGCTGCCGAGAACGACGACGCCGCTGCCTGATAGCGCGGAGCGCGGCGGCCTCAGGCCGTCGCGCTTTTTCCCAATTCTGATCCCGCTTGTCTGAACAGATCCCCCGCCAGGAAGGCGCCGCCGTTCTCGTCGGCGTAGATTTCGGGCTGCCCCATTTCGACAGCGAACTCGAGGAACTCGGCCTGCTTGCGCAGACTGCCGGCCTCACGCCCGTCGCCCATCTCTCGTGCAAACGCAAGGCTCCTGACGCGGCATTGTTCGTCGGCAGCGGCAAGGCCGAAGAAATCAAGGAACTGGCCGCCCTCCACAGGGCGAGCGAAGTCATCTTCGACCAGGCCCTGAGCCCCGCCCAGCAGCGCAACCTCGAGCGCCAGCTCGACGTCGCGGTGTACGACCGCACTTTCCTCATTCTCGAGATCTTCGCGCAGCGCGCCCGCTCGCACGAAGGCAAGCTGCAGGTGGAACTTGCTCGCCTGCAGTACCTCAGTACCCGGCTGGTCCGGCGCTGGTCCCACCTGGAGCGCCAGACCGGTGGTGCGGGTGTGCGTGGTGGCCCGGGTGAAAAGCAGATCGAGCTTGACCGCCGGATGATCGGCGAGTCGATCAAGCGCACCCGCGAGCGGCTGGCCAAGGTCCAGAAGCAGCGCGGTACGCAGCGCCGGCAGCGCGAGCGGCGCGACACCTTCAACATCTCGCTCGTCGGCTATACCAACGCCGGCAAGTCCTCGCTGTTCAACGCGCTGGTCAAGGCCCGCGCCTATGCGGCCGACCAGCTGTTCGCCACGCTCGACACCACCACGCGCAACCTCTACCTGGGCGATGCGCGGCGCCAGGTGTCGATCTCCGACACCGTGGGCTTCATTCGCGACCTGCCGCACGGCCTGGTCGACGCGTTCAAGGCGACGCTGCAGGAGGCGGTCGACGCCGACCTGCTGCTGCACGTCGTCGACGCCTCCAACCCCCATTACCCCGAACAGATGGCCGAGGTGCAGACCGTGCTGCGCGAGATCGGTGCCGACACCGTCCCGCAGCTTCTGGTCTTCAACAAGCTCGACGCCCTTGAAAGCACACAGCATCCGCTGCATCTGCAGGACGAGATGGAAATCGACGGCGTGCAGGTTCCCCGCATCTTCCTGAGCGCCAGAAGCGGCGAGGGCGTGCCGTTGCTGCGCGCCGAGCTCGCCCGGCAATCGGGCTCCGTAGCCGATACGATGTCCCCTGAGGCGAACGCTGAATTGCACGATGCGGCCAATTGATTGGGCACAATCCCGCCACTGACAAGAGAACGAAGCGAATGAATTCAAAGCCAGCGCGGAGAGGGTTTCTGGGCATGTTCAATCTGAACGATGGCCGGTGGGGTCGTGGCGACGAGCCGTCCTCCAACGGTGATCGCCCAGCCGGCAACCGTCCCCCCGACGCCAATCCTCCAGGCGCACCGACGCCCCCGCCTTCGGGCAACAACAGCAACAACAACGACCGTCCCCGCGGCCAGGGCCCCAACCAGGGCCCGCCCGACCTCGACGAACTCTGGCGCGACCTCAATCGCAAGCTCGGCGGTTTCTTCGGCGGTGGCAAGGGCGGCGGCAACCGTCCCAGCGGTGGCAACAGCAACGGTGGCGGCAACGGCTACCGGCCCGACATGAAAAACGCAGGATTCGGCCTTGGCCTGGTGGCTGCCGTGGCCGTCCTCATCTGGCTCGGCACCGGCTTCTTCATCGTGAACGAAGGCCAGCAGGCAGTCGTGACCCAGTTCGGCCGCTACAAGACGACTGTCGGCGCGGGCTTCAACTGGCGCCTGCCGTACCCCATCCAGCGCCACGAAGTGGTGGTGGTCACGCAGATCCGCTCCACTGACGTGGGCCGCGACGCCATCGTGCGCTCCACCGGCTTGCGCGAGTCGGCCATGCTGACCGAAGACGAGAACATCGTCGAAATCAAGTTCGCGGTGCAGTACCGCCTGAGCGACGCGCGCGCCTGGCTGTACGAGAGCAAGTCGCCCGCCGAGACCGTCGTGCAGGTGGCCGAGACCTCCGTGCGCGAGGTGGTCGGCAAGATGAAGATGGATGCCGCGCTGGCCGAAGAGCGCGACCAGATCGCACCGCGCGTGCGCACGCTGATGCAGACCATTCTCGACCGCTACAAGGTCGGTGTCGAAGTGGTCGGCATCAATCTGCAGCAGGGCGGCGTGCGTCCGCCCGAGCAGGTGCAAGCCGCGTTCGACGACGTGCTCAAGGCCGGCCAGGAGCGCGAACGCGCCAAGAACGAAGCGCAGGCCTACGCCAACAACGTGGTGCCGCTCGCCACTGGTACGGCTTCGCGCCTGAAGGAAGAATCCGAAGCGTACAAGGCGCGTATCGTGGCGCAGGCCCAGGGTGATGCTGGCCGCTTCGCCTCGGTGCTGGCCGAGTACCAGAAGGCGCCGCAGGTGACCCGCGACCGCATGTACACCGACGCCATGCAGCAGATCTACGCCAGCACGACCAAGGTGCTGGTCGACAGCAAGCAGGGTTCCAACCTGCTGTACCTGCCGCTCGACAAGCTGATGCAGCAAAGCGGAAACAGCAGTGCCGCGCCCACGCCGGTCGATGCGGCCAGCCCCAACGTGGCCGGCACCGCTCCGCCGCAGTCTTCGGTGATCCCGGTAGCGCCCGTGACAGGCGACGTGCGAGCCCGCGACGGCCGCTCGCGCGACCGCGACGTGCGTTGAACAAGGACTAGAAGAACATGAACAGAATCGGATTCATCGCATCGTCGATCCTCGTCTTGCTCGTGCTGCTGAGCTCGACCCTCTTCGTGGTCGACCAGCGCCAGTTCGGCGTGGTCTATGCCCTTGGCCAGATCAAGCAGGTCATCACCGAGCCGGGCCTCAACTTCAAGCTGCCGCCGCCGTTCCAGAACGTGTCGTACATCGACAAGCGGCTGCTGACGCTCTCCAGCATAGACACCGAGCCCATGCTCACCGCTGAAAAGCAGCGCGTGGTGATCGACTGGTACGTGCGTTGGCGCATCAGCGACCCGCAGGCCTACATCCGCAACGTCGGTCTCGACGAGAACGCCGGCGCAATGCAGCTCAACCGCGTGGTGCGCAATGCGTTCCAGGAAAACATCAACAAGCGCACTGTGCGCGACCTGATCTCGGTGCGCCGCGAGGCCCTGATGGCTGACGTGCAGCGTGAAGTTCTGTCGGTGGTGAAGGGCGCCAAGCCCTGGGGCGTCGATGTGGTCGACGTGCGCATCACCCGCGTCGACTACGTGGAAGCCATCACCGAATCGGTCTACCGCCGCATGGAGGCCGAACGCAAGCGCGTGGCCAACGAACTGCGCTCTACCGGTACGGCCGAAGGCGAAAAGATACGCGCTGATGCAGACCGCCAGCGCGAAGTGATCGTTGCCAACGCCTACCGCGACGCGCAGAAGATCAAGGGCGAGGGCGATGCCCAGGCCGCTGCCGCCTACAGCGAGTCCTTCGGCCGCGACCCGCAGTTTGCGCAGTTCTACCGCAGCCTCGAGGCCTACAAGCAGAGCTTCAACAAGAAGAGCGACGTGATGGTGCTGGACCCGTCGTCGGACTTCTTCCGCGCCATGCAGGGCTCGGGTTCCTCCACCAACGCTCCTCGCCGTTGATTCTTCGTCAGGAGCCGTGAGCGCCGACACTTTCTGGAGCGCACTGGCGCTCGTCCTGGTGATCGAGGGCATCCTGCCTTTCGTGTCGCCGGGAGGGTGGCGGCGCGGCTTCGGGCAGCTCATGCAGCTGCGCGACGGCCAGCTTCGTTTCTTCGGACTTTGCAGCATCCTACTGGGTTTGATACTGCTCTGGATCCTGGCCTAGTCTCGGGCTGTTCGCGGTCCCGGTAGAATCCCGGTTTAACCACGCCCCCGATCCCCATGTCCGCTTGGGTCCTCCCGGATCACATTGCCGATGTGCTGCCTTCCGAGGCGCGCCACATCGAAGAACTTCGACGCCAGCTGCTCGATACCGCCCGTGGCTACGGCTACGAGCTGGTGATGCCGCCGCTGCTCGAGCACCTGGAGTCGCTGCTTTCGGGCACCGGCGAGGCGCTCGACCTCCAAACCTTCAAGCTTGTCGACCAGCTTTCCGGCCGCAGCATGGGCCTTCGCGCCGACACCACCCCCCAGGTGGCGCGCATCGATGCTCACCTGCTGAACCGCGATGGCGTGGCCCGCCTGTGCTATTGTGGCCCGGTGCTTCACACCCGCCCGGATCGGCCGCATGCCACCCGTGAGCCGCTGCAGTTCGGCTCCGAGATCTACGGCCACGCTGGCCTGGAGGCCGACACCGAGACCCTGCTGCTCGCACTCGACTGCCTCGATGCCGCCGGCCTGCGCGAAGGCGTGATCGTCGACCTGGCCGATGCCCGCATCGTGCGTGCGCTGTTTGCCGGTGTGCCGGTCGATGCCGCGGTGCTGGCCCGGGTGCATGCCGCGCTGGCCGCCAAGGACGCAAGCGAGCTCGCCTCGCTCACCAAGGATTTCCCCACCGCCTCGCGCGACGGGCTGCGCGCCCTGATCGGGCTCTACGGCGACGCCTCCGTGCTCGACGAGGCCGCGAAGGCCCTCAAGCACACGCCCGCCGTGGGCGCGGCGCTTGCCGACCTCAAGCAGCTCGCTGCCGGCCTGGACGGCGTTGCCGGCCGCCAGATCAGTTTCGACCTGGCCGACCTGCGCGGCTATGCGTACTACAGCGGCATGCGCTTCGGCATCTACGTGCCCGGTGCGGCCGATTCGCTGGTGCGCGGCGGCCGCTACGACGAAGTGGGGGCCGTGTTCGGCCGCAACCGTCCGGCCGTCGGCTTCAGCCTCGACGTGCGCGAACTGGTCGGCGTGCTGCCGGCCCGTCCGCTGCGCGCCGCCATCCGCGCGCCCTGGAGCGATGCGGCCGGCCTGGGTCAGGCAATTGCCCAATTGCGCAAGTCCGGTGAAACGGTAGTCTGCGTGCTGCCGGGCCATGGCAGCGAAATCGATGAATTCCACTGCGACCGCGAGCTCGTCGAGCAAGCAGGCCAGTGGAGTGTCCGAACGATCTGAATTTTTGAAGTAATGGAACGAGCATGAGCGTAACCACCGGAAGAAACGTGGTCGTCGTCGGCACCCAATGGGGCGACGAGGGCAAAGGCAAGCTGGTCGACTGGCTGACCGAAAGCGCCCAGGGCGTGGTCCGCTTCCAGGGCGGCCACAACGCGGGCCACACGCTGGTCATCAACGGTGTGAAAACCGCGTTGCACCTGATCCCGAGCGGCATCATGCGGCCCGGCGTCAAGTGCTACATCGGCAACGGCGTGGTGCTGTCGGCTGCCAAGCTGTTCGAGGAAATTGAAGGGCTGGAGAAGGCCGGCGTCGAAGTGCGTTCGCGCCTGCGCATCAGCGAGGCCTGCCCGCTGATCCTGCCGTTCCATGCCGCGCTGGACATCGCGCGCGAGGCCTACCGCGAAAAGGGCGGCATCGAGAAGATCGGCACCACCGGCCGCGGCATCGGCCCGGCCTATGAAGACAAGATCGCCCGCCGCGCGCTTCGCGTGCAGGACCTGAAGCACCCAGAGCGTTTCGCGGCCAAGCTGCGCGTGCTGCTCGACCTGCACAACCACGTGCTGACTCAGGTGCTGAGCGCACCGGCCATCGACTTCGACGAAGTCTTCAACGAAGCGATGAAGCACGCCGAGCTGCTCAAGCCCATGATGGCCGACGTCTCGCGCGAGCTGAACGATGCGCACAGGAACGGCGCCAACCTGCTGTTCGAAGGCGCGCAGGGCACGCTGCTCGACGTGGACCACGGCACCTACCCGTACGTCACCTCGAGCAACTGCGTGGCCGGCAACGCCGCCGCCGGTTCGGGCGTGGGCCCGGGCATGCTGCACTACATCCTGGGCATCACCAAGGCCTACTGCACACGCGTTGGCGGCGGTCCGTTCCCCACCGAGCTCGACTGGGCCACGCCCGGCACCCCTGGCTACCACATGAGCACCGTGGGCGCTGAAAAGGGCGTGACCACAGGCCGCAGCCGCCGTTGCGGCTGGTTCGACGCCGCACTGCTCAAGCGTTCGGCGCAGGTCAACGGCCTATCGGGCCTGTGCATCACCAAGCTCGACGTGCTGGACGGCCTCGAGAAGCTCGAACTGTGCACCGGCTACGAGCTCGACGGCGAGATCACCGACATCCTGCCGATGGGCGCCGACGAGATCGAGCGCTGCACGCCGATCTACGAGACCCTCGAAGGCTGGAGCGAAAGCACCGTGGGCGTCACGCAGTACGACAAGCTGCCGATCAATGCGCGGCTGTACCTGCAGCGCATCGAGCAGGTCACCGGCGTGCCGATCCACATGGTGTCGACCAGTCCCGATCGCGACCACACGATCATGATGCGCCACCCCTACCTGGCCGACTGAAAACAGAGGAAAAGAAGAACCATGTTGACCGAAGACGGCAAGCATCTCTACGTCAGCTACGACGAGTACCACAACCTGATCGAGAAGCTCGCGATCAAGGTGCATCAGTCGGGCTGGCAGTTCGACACCATCCTCTGCCTGGCACGCGGCGGCATGCGCCCCGGCGACGTGCTCTCGCGCATCTTCGACAAGCCGCTGGCGATCATGTCGACCAGCTCGTACCGCGCCGATGCCGGCACGGTGCAGGGCCACCTGGACATCGCCCGCTTCATCACCACCCCCAAGGGCGAAATCGCCGGCAAGGTGCTGCTGGTGGACGACCTGGCCGACTCGGGCCACACGCTGCACGCCGTGATGGACATGCTGCGCAACAACTACCCGCCCATCACCGAATTGCGCAGCGCCGTGATCTGGACCAAGGCGCTGTCGACCTTCACGCCCGACTACCAGGTGGAATTCCTGGCTACCAACCCTTGGATTCATCAGCCCTTCGAAGGCTACGACTCCATGGGCGCCGAGAAGCTCATCGAGAAGTGGTCGGTCTGATGACCCAGTCCCGCCGGTTCAACCGGCGGGGTTGAGCAGCATCGCGGTGTAGCGCCGCTGCATTTCTTCCGGCGTCAGCTTCTCGATGCTGTGCCCCACGTTCCAGCGATGGCCGAAGGGGTCGCGAAAGACGCCGGAACGCTCCCCATAAAACTGATCCTGCGGCGCCATGTCCAGCGTGGCGCCAGCCGCGACCGCGCGCGCCACGACCGTGTCGGCATCGTCCACATGCAGGTGCAGCGTGACCGCGGTGCCGCCCAGTGTCTTCGCGCTGTGGATGTTGAACTCGGCGAACTCGTCCGAGAGCATCAGGATCGCGCCGTTTTGGAAGTCCAGCTCGGCATGGCCGATGCGCCCGCTGGGCTCGGTCAGCCGGAAGATCTCCTTCACCTCGAAGACCTTGCAATAGAAGTCGATGGCGGCAGCCGCGTCGTTCACGCAGATGTAGGGGAAGAGTTCGTGTATGGCCATGGTGTTCGTCCGTCAGGTGTTGGATGAGCGCGATTCTGCTTTCCGACCCATTTCACGTCTTGAAGAAATTTGACCTGCTGGCAGCCGCTCAGACCGGCACGTGGCGCGACGACTTCGGTGCCGCGCGCCGGTAGGCTTGCGGCGACATGCCGGCGATCGCGAGGAAGTCGCGGTTGAAATGCGCCTGGTCGCTGTAGCCGGCATCCAGCGCCAGATCAGCCCAGGGCTGCTCGGGTTCGGTCGCGAATCGCCCGAGGACGTTGTCGAAGCGAAGCATGCGTGCGTACTGCTTGGGTGCCAGGCCGGTCATGCCGCGAAAAAGCACAATGAAACGCCGGTGGCTGTAGCCGCTTTGCGCTACCAACTGGTGGATCGCACCGGCTTGCGTACCTTCGTCGTGGGCGTTCCAGCCGGCCATGCTGGCCAGCGCCTGCGCCACTGCAGGATGCAGGCGATGCGCTGTGGAAGCGGCGAGCCGCGCGCTCAGCAACGCATCGACGATTTCCAGTTGCCGCGCAGGCGACTCGGCGGCATGAAGCTGCTCCAGTGCGAAAGCAGCCGCCGTGCCCCAGAGTGCCTCCAGCGGTGTGTGGCGGCCGGCCAGTGCGTCTTCCGGGGCGCCGAGCAGCGCCTTCGCCGCGCCCGGCCGCAGCATGATGCCGACCGAGCGCGTCTGCAGCGAAACGTCGCGCACGAAGAAGGCCGAGCGTGTGCCGCCCACCATCGCATGGCCCACGGTGTAGCCCTGTGCATCCGCGCCGTCCCGGAACAGCCGCAGCGGCGGTCCGGAGAGCCGGAACACCAGGTGCATGCCGCCCGTAGGCAGCACATGTTCGCGCGCTCCCGGCCGTTCTCGCGGCGCCCCGTCGGGCGTGGAGGCCCACAGCAGCCGCACGAAGGGCCGCAGCTGAGGTGCGGGAAGGCGGGTCAGTTGCATGTGCGGAGAGTGTCCGTCGAGCCACTTCGCAGCGCAATCGGGCCCAGGCGCGAGCAGGGCGCGCGACCGCCGCGCTAGGATTCACCCATGAGCAAGCTTTCCACGACCCTGATCCACCACCCTTACACACCACCCGACACCTTCGCCGCGCCGCAGCCCGGCGTGTTCAAGGCCTCGACGGTGTTTTTCGCCGACGTGGCGGCGATGCGCGCGCGCGACTGGAAGACCAAGGCCGGCTATACCTACGGCCTGCACGGCACGCCCACCACCTTCACCCTCGAGGAGCGCCTGGCCACGCTCGAAGGAGGTACCGAGTGCCTGCTGGTGCCCAGCGGCCTGGCCGCGATCTCGCTGGTCGCGTTCGCCTTCCTGAAGACCGGCGATGAAGTGCTGATCCCCGACAACGCCTACGGCCCCAACAAGGCGCTGGCCACTGGCGAGCTCGCCAACTTCGGCATCACTCACCGCCTGTACGACGCGATGGACCCGTCCGACCTCGAGGCCAAGCTGTCGTCCCGCACGCGGCTGGTGTGGGTCGAGGCGGCCGGTTCGGTGACGATGGAATTCCCCGATCTGCCCGCGCTGGTGGAGGTCTGCCGCGCGCGCGGCGTGATGACGGCGCTAGACAACACCTGGGGCGCCGGCCTGGCCTTCGCGCCCTTCGATTTCAACGGCACGGGGCAGGGCGTAGACATCTCCGTGCATGCGCTCACCAAGTACCCGAGCGGCGGCGGCGACGTGCTGATGGGCAGCGTGGTCACGCGCGACGAGCGCCTGCACCGCGCCCTCAAGCTCACCCACATGCGCATGGGCTTCGGCATCGGCGTGGGCGACGTCGAGACGCTGCTGCGCTCGCTGCCCAGCATCGGGTTGCGCTATGCGGCGCACGACCGCGCGGCGCGCGAGCTGGCGGGATGGCTCAATGGCTGCGAAGAAATCGCGCAGGTGCTGCACCCGGCGCTCGAGGATTCGCCGGGCCATGTTCACTGGCGTGCCCTGTGCGGCGAAACCGGCCTGGCGGCAGGCCTGTTCTCCGTGGTGTTCGACGAGCGCTTCCGCACCGAGCAGGTCGACCGCTTCTGCGACAGCCTGAAGCTGTTCCGGCTCGGCTATTCGTGGGGCGGGCCGATCAGCCTGGTGGTGCCCTACGACATCGGCCTGATGCGCGACGCCAGCGTGGCGCGCTGGCCCCACAAGGGCACGCTCGTTCGCTTTTCGATCGGCCTGGAAGACGTGGACGATCTGCGGGCCGATCTGCAACAGGCGCTGGCACGGATGTAAGAAAGCGAATCGACCGCCTTGAGGGCCGCCGTGGGGAGCTCTTGAGACTGCACCGTTATCGCTTACAGTAGGCCACGCGCAGTCACCCTGACTGCCTCGCCCAAGGAGAAGCAGTGGCAACACCAAATTACGGCTACGAGAAGCGCCAGAAAGAGCTGGCCAAGAAGAAGAAGAAGGAAGAAAAGCTCCGGGAAAAGGCGAATCGCAAACTCAGCCCGAGCAGCGACGGACTGGCTCCTGGAGACCCGGAGACCGACGTGGCTTCGCTTGAACGCGATCCCCCCACGGTGCCCGAGTTGCCCACCAAGAACGGTTGATCCGTTTCTGGCGTTCCTCCATGAAAACCGCCACAGGCTTGCGCCCGTGGCGGTTTTTTCATTTGGGCAGCAGCTTGCGCAGTTCGGGCCAGACGTTGTCGAGCAACTGCGGCTGCGCCGCCGCCGTCGGATGGATGCGGTCGGCCTGGAACAGCGAGAGCGCGTCCGGCGCGTCCGCCACGCCCTTGAGCAGGAAGGGCACGAGTGCCGACCGGGTGGCGCCGGCCACCTTCGAGAACACTGCCTCGAAGCGCCGCGTGTAGTCGCCGCCGTAGTTGGGCGGCACCTGGATGCCGACGATCAGCACCTTGGCGCCGGCAGCCTGTGCGGCCTTGGTGATCTGCAGCAGGTTGCTTTCGGTGTCGGCCAGCGGCAGGCCGCGCAGGGCATCGTTGGCGCCGAGTTCCAGCACCACGAGGCTGGGCTTGTGCTGCGTGAGCAGCGACGGAAAGCGGGCGCGGCCGCCGGAACTGGTGTCGCCGCTGATGCTGGCGTTGACAACGGTGGCCGCGATCTTCTGCTGCGCAAGCCTTTTCTCCAGCAAGGGTACCCAGCCTTCACCGCGCTTGAGCCCGTACTCTGCACTCAGCGAATCGCCCAGCACCAGGATCACCGGCTTGCCAGCCGCGGAGGCTGAAGCCTGGGCATGCGCTGCAGTCGTCCATGTCCCCGCGCTGCCGAGCGCGGCGGTGGTCAAGATAAAGTCACGTCGATTCAAAACCAAAGCCTTTCCATGTCCCAACCCCCGTCTGATGCCATTGTCGCCGTCGAGCATGTCTTCAAGTCCGTGACCGACTCGGCCGGCACGCTGGACATTCTGCAGGACATCCATTTCACCCTCGGCGCGCGGGAAACCGCGGCCATCGTCGGCGCCTCGGGTTCGGGCAAGAGCACCTTGCTGTCGATCATCGCGGGGCTGGACACGCCCACGCGCGGCACCGTCAAGCTCGCGGGCGACGACCTGTTCGCCATCGACGAGGACGAGCGCGCCGCCGTGCGCGCGCAACGCGTGGGCTTCGTGTTCCAGAGCTTCCAGTTGCTGGGCAACCTCAGCGCGCTCGAGAACGTCATGCTTCCGCTGGAGCTGGCCAACCGCAAGGACGCCCGCAAGGCCGCCACCGAAATGCTGGGCCGCGTCGGGCTGGGCCAGCGGCTGGGGCATTACCCGAAGGTGCTCTCGGGTGGCGAGCAGCAGCGCGTGGCGCTGGCGCGGGCCTTCGTCGTGCAGCCTTCGCTGCTGCTGGCCGACGAGCCCACCGGCAGCCTGGACTTCGCTACCGGCGAGCAGGTCATGAAGCTGATGTTCGACCTCAACCGCGAACTGGGCACCACGCTCGTGCTCGTCACGCACGACCGCGGCATCGCCGATCGGTGCGAACGCCGCATCACGATCGAGGCCGGGCGAGTCGCAGGTAATGAAAAAGCTGCCGTAGCGCCCGGCTGACAAGCGCGGTAAGCTATCAAACGGATAGCAAATATAGATAGCAGATATAACCAGGAGCAAGATCCCCCATGGACGACCTACCACCGGACGCCATTGCGGCGCTGCGGCGTGGCAGGCTGATCGAAGCCATCAAGATCGTGCGTGACAGCACCGGCATGGATCTCCGGTCGGCCAAGGATGCAGTCGAGCGCTATGCCGCCTGGATGGGGGATCCCGACCGCCGTTCGCCTGACGTTGCCGCACAGGATCGCGGCTTCGCATCGATGCCGTCCACAGCGCTGACCGCGCTGGCGCAAGGCAACAAGGTCGAGGCCGTGCGGCTCACGCGCGAAGCCACCGGCCTGAGCCTCGCGGCCGCGAAGCGGCTGGTCGAGAACCACGAAAACCCGCCGGTTGGCGCATTCGGCCACCTGCCGTCGGAAATACCTCGCCGCCCCGTGGTCGACGAGCCGGGCCGCGTGCCGACCGGCAGCTACAACTGGCTGCCGGTTACCGTCATCGTGCTGGCCATGCTGATGGTCTGGCTGCTATTCGGAAAAGAGCTTTAACCCGATGATCGTTCCCCAGTTCTGGGCCGAAGGCCGCGTCCAGGAGCGCGTGGCCGGCAAGCAAATCACTGTTCGCCGGCACGGCTGGTCCGACGACAGCCCGGTGGCAGCACAGGCGCATGCCGACCAGCGTGCCCGCGAGGCCTTCGACCGCATCGCGGCCGGCGAGAAGCTCGATCGCCGCGAACTCAAGCGCGCCTACAACGGTGCCGACGGCGTGCCGATCCGCGAGGAAATCGTCGAGCGGCAGGGCGACACCGTGGTCACGCGCAATGGCTACGGCGCGCGCTGCCTCAACACCCCCGACGTGCTGTTCGTCGACATCGATTTCGAGGAGCCGCTGCGTGGCAGCGTGTTCGGCTTCGCGCTGGTGCCGGCGCTGATTGCGGGGGTAATCGGCGGCTGGGCCGCCAAGACCTGGCTCGGCGGGCTGATCGCGGGCATCGTGGTGTTTGCCGTGGCCTGGGTCATCGGCCAGCGCAAGAAGCGCGGCGAGCCCAGCGGCAACCCTTCGCCCGAGAAGCAGGCGGCCGAGCGCATCGGGCGCTTCATGCACCAGCACCCCGACTGGCACTTGCGCATCTATCGCACGCCGGCCGGCTTTCGCGTTCTCGCCATGCACGATGTCTTCAAGCCCTCCGACAACGCGGTGGCCGATTGCTTCCAGCTGCTGGGCGTCGACAAGGTCTACGCGCGCATGTGCCGCAACCAGAACTGCTTTCGCGCCCGCCTGAGCGCCAAGCCCTGGCGCATCGGCATCGGCGACCCGATGCGGCCCCGGCCCGGCGTTTGGCCGGTGGCGCCCGACAAGCTGCCCGTGCGCGACGCCTGGATCGCCCGCTACGAAAAAGCCGCCGAAGGCCATGCCGCCTGCCAGTTCCTGGAGGCCGTGGGCAACAGCGAGAAGGTGCATCCGAACGCACTGGCGGTGCAGCAACTGCACGACGAGCGCACCCGCGCAACCAGCGGTTTACCCCTCGCCTGACGGCGCGAGGCACCTTCGTGGAACACCGCGGAACCGGCTTTGCCGGGCCGCCGGTGTTGCCCCCTTCCAGGGGGGAGGAGGCCACACGAAGTGGGCAAGCCTGGGGGTAGGGATAATCACGGGATGTCTTCCCCTAAAGTGATCTTCGGCTTCCATGCCGTGGGCGTGCGCATCAAGACCGCGCCTAAATCGGTGCTCGAAGTGATGTTCGACGCCAGCCGGCGCGATGCGCGCATGAAACAGTTCATTGCGCGTGCGCAAGAAGCCGGTGTCCGGCTGGTCGAGGCCGACGGCCTGCGGTTGTCCAAGCTCAGCGGCAGCCACGGTCACCAGGGCGTGGTGGCGCGGGTCGAACCTGTGGCCCAGGTCCATTCGCTCGACGAACTGCTCGAAGGCCTCGAGGAGGCCGGCACCGTACCGCTGTTGCTGGTGCTCGACGGCGTGACCGATCCGCACAACCTCGGCGCCTGCCTGCGTGTGGCCGACGGCGCCGGTGCGCATGCGGTCATCGCGCCCAAGGACCATGCGGCCGGCATCAACGCCACAGTCGCCAAGGTGGCGAGCGGCGCCGCGGAAACGGTGCCGTACTTCATGGTGACGAACCTTGCACGCACGCTGAACGAACTCAAGGAGCGCAGCATCTGGTGCGTGGGCACCAGCGACGATGCGCCGGGCACGATCTACCAGAGCGACTTCAAGCGCCCGCTGGCGCTGGTGCTGGGCGCGGAGGGCGAGGGCATGCGCCAGCTCACGCGCAAGACCTGCGACGAGCTCGTGAGCATTCCGATGGCGGGCGCGATCGAGAGCCTGAACGTCTCGGTGGCCAGCGGCGTCTGTCTCTACGAGGCTATGCGGCAGCGCGGCGCCTGAGCGCCGTTTCCTAAGCCTGGGGCGGCGGCCCACCCTTGCGGTGGAAGTAGATGAGTTCCGCCACGCGCCGCATCTGCGGCGTGCCCAGCAGGTGGTTGAACATCCAGTCGCTCTGGAAATTGTCGAAGGCCCAGCGCAGCGTGCGCTTGAGCAGGAAGTTCGGGTAGCTGCGCACGAACCAGTTGGCCGGATCGCCCGCCTCTTTTCGCACGAATCGCGCCACCGCCTCGCCCGCGCGCTCGCCGTGCTGCAGCGCGGTGTGGATGCCGCCCGCGGTCACCGGCGACACCATGCCCGCCGCGTCGCCCACCAGCAGCGCCCGTTCCCGCGCAACCCTCGGCAGCACGCCGCCGCATGGAATCATGCCGGCGCGCACTGCGACGGGCGGCGAATCGCCCGGCGACACGACCGAGGCGATCTTGTCCAGCAGCGGATCGAGCCGCAGAGCCTGTGCGCCGCCGGGCACCACGCGGCGCGCCAGCCCTATCTGGCTCACGCCGACACCGTCGAGCGCCCAGCCGATGTAGCCAGGCGCCAGCTTGCGGTCGATGAAGCAGTGCAGCAGGTCGGGCGCCATGCGCGCACCCTGGTATTCATGCTCCACGCCGTACAGGAAGCGCGTATTGCGCGACAGGCCCAGTGCCTTGGCCACGCGCGAATGCGGACCGTCCGCGCCCACGAGGTACGTGGCCGTGATGCAGGGGCCGTGCGTGACCGGCACCTCCCAGCGCCCGTTGATCCAAAGCGCCTGCTCGAACAGCGTGCCCAGCCGCACGTCGACACCGCAGGCCCGCGCCGAGTCCACCATCCAGTCGAGCAGCGCGGGTGCGTCGGTGGCCCAGAACCAGTAGCCCGGCGCGTGCAGGTCGACATGCCGCATGTTGGGCGCATAGAGCCGAACACCCTCGATGCGGCGCACCAGCGCGGGCGGCACCTCGGCCAGCCATGGCACGCTGTCGACCGCGTCCTTGACGATGATGCCGGTGGTGTGGAGTTTGCTGCCGGCGCTGGCTTTCTTCTCGAGCACCATCACGCTGAGTCCTGCGAGGGCCGCGGCACGGGCGCAGGCCAGTCCGGCAAAGCTCGCACCCACCACGAGGAGATCGACCTTGATGCCTGCCGCGCCGCTGACGGCCGATGGGACCGCCACCGCATGCGGCGGTGTGATCAAGGACGAATCGAGGGGGGCGAAGAAACTCGAGGAAGAAGATGACATGGGCTGGCAGTGTTCGATGCGCACCGCGGTCTGCGGTGCGCATGCGAAGTTAGCCAGCCCTTGTGCGCGCGGCGTGAAGCCTGTGTGAACTCAGGACGGGTCTTTGCCGCGCGTGCGGCCGACCGCGCTGAAGATGCCGATCCCGAGCAGGATCGTCGCACCGATGCCGATGTAGAGCGTGGGCACGCCCACCACCGTGGCACCCCAGACAAGGCCGCCAAGGAAGATCAGAAACCCGATCATGTAGAGCGCAAAGGACATCGTCGTTCCTCCGGAAGCTGAGATGCGTTGCAGTATCCCGGCGCAGGCGTGGTCCCGGGGCGGCTCGCGCCGCTTGTCCGTGTGGGAGCGAGCCTACCGGGCGGCTAGGACGGGCTCGCCACCAGCAGGTAGCGGCAGGCGCTTCGCCCCAGCGCCTTGAACACCAGCGGCCGGTCCACACCGAAGTCGAGACAGTCGCCCGGCGCAAGCTCGAAGCGTTCGTCGCCGTAGTCCACGCGAAGCGCGCCTTCGAGCATCCACAGGCACTGCCGGTACGGCTTGCCGCTCCACCGCGGATAGCTGACCTGCGCCGAACGCGGCAGCTCGACCTCGACCAGTTCGACGCCGCTGCCTGCCTGCCTTTCGGCCACCTGGCGCCGGATGTAGCCTGCTTCGGGATCTCGCCAGACGTGCTGCTCGGCCCGCGTGCGCAGGCGTTGGGGGCTGTCTTTGTCTTCGGTCAGCAGCTGCGCCAGCGGCACGCCCAGCCCCGCAGCCAGCTTGCCCAGCAACACTGCCGTAGGGCTGCTCTGCGCGCGCTCCACCTTCGAGATCATCGCCTTGCTGACACCCGACTGCTCGGCCAGTTCGGCAAGGCTGAGTGCCCGCGCCTGCCGCAGCGCCAGCAGCCGCGAGGCGATGAGGGTGTCGATGCTATCGGCGGCGCCTTCTGGAGAAGAAGCGCCGGAGGTGGATGAAGTGTTTCCCATATGAGATTATTATTCTCTTATATTGGACGATTCAAGGAACATCATGCGGCTCATCCCCTGTACCGAAGAAGCGCACGCAGCGGCGATTCTTGCCATCCTCAACGAAGCCATCGTCACCTCGACCGCGCTGTACGACTACAAGCCGCGCACGCCGGAGAACATGGTTGCCTGGTTCGCCACCAAGCGCGCGAACGGCTTCCCGGTGATCGGTGCGGTGGACGACGGCGGCAAGCTGCTGGGCTTCGCAAGCTATGGCGCGTTCCGTGCCTTCCCCGCCTACAAGTACACGGTCGAGCATTCGGTGTACGTCGACAGCGCCCACCGCGGCGCTGGCCTGGGCCGCACGCTGATGGAGGCGATCATTGCCGAAGCCATTGCGCGCGACGTTCACGTGATGGTCGGCGCCATCGATGCCGCCAATGCCGGCAGCATCGCGCTGCACGAGCGGCTGGGCTTCGAGCATTCGGGCACCGTGCGCCAGGCCGGCTTCAAGTTCGGCCGCTGGCTCGACGTGGCCTTCTACCAGCGGATCCTGGCGACGCCGCTGAACCCGGTCGACGGCTGAGCGCTCTCTACGCCAGCGTGTAGAAGCGCATCACCACCTCGGACGGCTTGCGCATGCCGGCGCCGGTGAACATGCGCTCGCTGATCCACTTCAGCGACGGCGAAGTGGTTTCGAAGCGCGGGTTGCAGCGGAAGTACACCTGCGACGGGTCGACGGGGTCGCCGCGCAGCAGCCGGGCCATGACCTCGGGCGTGGCCGAGCGCACGGCCTGGTTCTGCACGTAGATCAGGTCGCCGGCGTCGGTCTCCAGGGCGTAGCGCGCATCGAGCTCGGAGAGCGTCTCGCTCACGATCAACTGAAAGTCGCAGCCGCCCGGCAGAACGCGCGCCCGCCAGCCGTGCCCGGTGGCTTCGCCACCCGTGATGGGCACCACGCGGCGCATCCCGCGCGGGGTGCCGCCCAGCACCTGCGGCGTGCCCACCTCGACGCGCAGGTCGGCGAAGTGCTCGAGCGTTGGCGCGGAGATCGAGTCGAACAGGCTCATCGCCATTGCCTCCTCAGGCCGCGGCGGTCTCGGCGCTGGCGCGGTCGAGCATCTCGATGGTGCCCGCGTCCAGCTTCAGCTGCGTCGCGACCACCAGTTCCTCGAGCTGCGCGATCGACGTCGCGCTGGCGATCGGCGCCGTCACGCCGGGGCGCGCGATCTGCCAGGCGATGGCCACCTGGCCTGGCTTGGCGTTGTACTGCTGGGCCACCTTGTCGAGCGCGTCGAGGATGCGCAGGCCGCGTTCGTTGAGGTACTTCTTGGTGGTGTTGGCGCCGCGGGCGCTCTTGCTTGCATCGGCCTCGGTGCGGTACTTGCCCGTGAGGAAGCCGGCGGCCAGCGCGTAGAAGTTGATCACGCCCACCTCGCGCTTCAGGCACAGCGGCTCCAGCGCGTCTTCGAACACCGCGCGGTCATAGAGGTTGTAGAGCGGCTGCAGGCTCTCGTAGCGGGCGATGCCGAGCTTCTCGGACACGTCCAGCGCCTCGGCCAGGCGGGGCGCGGTGTAGTTCGACGCGCCGATCGCGCGCACCTTGCCTTCCTGGATCAGCTGGTCGAAGGCGCGCAGCGAGTCTTCGAGCGGCGTGTTGGCATCGTCGTCGTGCGACTGGTAGAGGTCGATGTGGTCCGTCTGCAGGCGCCTGAGCGAAGCCTCGACCGCCTCGCGGATGTACTTGGGCGACAGGCCCACCTTGCCTTCGCCCATCGGCTTGCCGACCTTGGTGGCCAGCACCACGCGGTTGCGCTTGCCGCTTTGCTTGAGCCACTTGCCGATGATGGTCTCGGATTCGCCGCCCGTGTGGCCCGGCACCCAGGCCGAGTACACGTCGGCGGTGTCGACGAAGTTGAAGCCGGCGTCGAGCCAGGCGTCGAGCAGCTTGAACGAGGCAGCCTCGTCGACGGTCCAGCCGAACACATTGCCACCGAAGGCGAGCGGCGAAACCAGGAGGCCGGAGCGGCCGAGCGGGCGAAGTTGCGACATGAGTTTGTGTTCCCGAAGAAGCGTTGAGAAAAAATGGTCAGACAAAACCGATGGCGCCCAGCACCGCACCGGCGCCGAGCAGCCAGAGCAGGTGGATGCGCGTGCGCCAGACGATAAGCGCAGCCGCGCCGGTCAGCAGCCACAGGTGCCAGGCAGGCGCATTGCCGGCATGGTTTCCTGCCGCCAGCACCCAGCCGGTGGCGATCAGCAGACCCACCACCACGGGTGCCATGCCCTGCTTGAAGGCGCGCACTTCGCGGCGGGTGCGGTTGCGGTGGCCCCAGCGAGTGGCGACGTAGGTGAGGGTGGTGCTCGGCAGCATGATGCCGACCATGGTGACGAGCAGCCCGAAGAAGCCCAGCAGCCACGCCCCCGGCCCGGCGCCGATGCCGCCGCCCGCGTTGAGCCCGACGTTCCAGCCCATCAGCGCCACGAACAGCACGTTGGGCCCGGGCGCGGCCTGCGCGATGGCCACGGAGGAGCTGAATTGCGCGTCGGTGAGCCAGCCGTGCTGTGCCACCAGGTAGCGGTGCATGTCGGGCACGGTGGTGATGGCGCCGCTGATCGACAGCAGCGAAAGCAGCATGTACTGCCCGAAGAGGGCGAGCCAGTCATGCCAGTGCATCGCGATGGTCATGCCGGGATCTTCTTCCAGGTCCAAACGCAGGCCACGCCGCCGAGCACCAGCAGCACCCAGCCGAGCGGGATCTTGAACAGCGCAATGGCGCAGAACACCAGCGCCATGAAGCCCAGGCAGGTGGCAAAGCCCAGCGGGTGCTTGCGCAGCTGCGGCACCAGCTTGATGCCGGTGGCCGCGATCAGCCCGCCCGACACCGCGCCCATGCCGCGCAGCGCGGCCGCCACCTGCGGATTGCCGGCGTAGTGCGCGTAGAGCACGGCCAGCGCGAGGATGACGAAGAGCGGAATGGCCAGCATGCCCGCCACCGCCGCCAGGGCGCCGCGCAGTCCGAAGTAGCGGTCGCCGATCATCAGGGCGAGGTTGATCACGTTGGGGCCGGGCATCACCTGCGCCACGGCCCAGTCTTCGAGGAACTGCTCCGGCGTGAGCCATTTCTTTTTCTCGACCATCTCTCGCTGCACGATGGCCAGCACGCCGCCGAAGCCTTGCAGCGCCAGCCAGGTGAACGAAAAGAACAAGTCGCGCGGCGACTGCGGCTGGGCGGTAGGAGACGGGTGCATGTGGAGCGATTATCGTAGGCAGGCTTTCAACGCGCCGGGCATCGTGCTGACAAGATCCCGGGCGCCTCCACAGGGAAACTACCGCCATGCTCATGCAACTACGCGCACTCTTCGACCTCTGCAAGAAGGCCTTCAACTCCTGGTCGAACGACTACGCGCCGAGCATGGGGGCAGCGCTGGCCTACTACACCGTGTTCTCGATCGCGCCTCTGCTGCTGATCGTGATTGCCGTGGCCGGGCTGGTCTTCGGCCAGGAGGCCGCGCGCGGCGAGATCTTCGCGCAGCTCTCGGGGCTGATGGGCGAGCAGGGCGCGGCGGCGGTGCAGGGCATGCTGAAGGCGGTCAACAAGCCCACAGAGGGCGTCGTGGCCACGGTCATCGGCATCGGGCTGCTGGTGGTCGGCGCGACCACTGTCTTCGGCGAGCTGCAGGACGCGCTCGACCGCATCTGGCGCGCTCCGGCCCGCATCAAGAACAAGGGCCTGTTCAACATGCTGCGCGTGCGGCTGCTCTCGTTCAGCATGATCATGGGCATCGGCTTCTTGCTGATGGTGTCGCTGGTGGCCAGCGCGGCGCTCGCGGCGCTGGGCAAGTGGTGGTCGCCGATGTTCGGCGCCTGGGAGACCACCGCGCAGGTGGTGAACTTCGTCTTCAGCTTCGGGATGGTGACGGTGATCTTCGCGATGATCTACAAGATCATGCCGCGCGCCAAGGTGCAGTGGCGCGACGTGTGGGTGGGCGCGGCGGTCACCGCGCTGCTGTTCACCGTGGGCAAGCACCTGATCGGGCTGTACATCGGCAAGAGCAGCGTGGCCTCGGGCTATGGCGCGGCAGGCTCGCTGGTGGTTGTGCTGGTGTGGGTGTATTACTCGGCGCAGATCTTCCTGCTGGGCGCGGAGTTCACCTGGGTCTATGCGCGCACCTACGGATCGATGAAGGACAAGAAGGGCGCGACGGAGCTCAATCCCTCGCCGACCCGCGACGTGCCGCTGGCGCAGAACGACAACTGAGCGGGTCAGCCCGCGAAGCCGCCCTTGTCCAGGAACTCCTGCTCCTGCGCGGTCGACTCGCGCCCCAGCATCCTGTTGCGGTGCGGAAAGCGGCCGAAGCGCGCGACGATGTCGCGGTGCAGCACGGCAAAGCGCTGCGTATTGGCGTCCAGCGCGGCATTGAGTTCGACCGAGCGCTGCTGCTCGGCCAGTACCTCGGAGTGCATGAACGGCAGGTAGAAGAAAGGTCGCAGTTCGGCGGCAACCTGCTGGTCGAGCCCAGCGGCCACCGCCTTCTTGGCCACTGCCAGGGCCCTGCCGTCGGTGGCGAGCATGTGCGGGTTGTTGCGCCAGGCGTTGCGAGGGAACTGGTCGAGCAGCACCAGCAGGGCCAGCGCGCCTTGGGCGTCCTGCGCCCAATGATCGAGCTCGCCTCGGGCCGCGGCCTGATGGGCGTCAGCAAAGCGGGCAATGAAGGCGGCGTCGAATTCGTCGTTCTTGGCAAACCAGCGTTCAGGGCCGGCGTCGCGCCAGAAGTCGGCCACTTCGCGGGCCGTGGGGAGCGGGGTGAGGGTGGGAGAACTCATCGCCGGATTGTCTTTCAGGCCGTTTCAGGCCGCTTTCCGGGCGTCTGGAGCCGGGGGAAGTCGGGGCGATGGCCGACAAGACAAGTCCCGCTGTGCTGCCTATGCTGTGTTCGCTTATACAACCCAGGAGATAAAGCTCATGACCAAATATGGCACCCTTTTGCGCGCAGCCCTCATTACCGGCGTGGCCAGTGCCGCGCTGGTCGGCTGCGGAATGATGTCGAAGTCGAACGTCGCGAGCTTCAGCGGCGCGATGAACGCGGCCAGCGAAGTCCCGCCCAACATGACGCGCGGCAGCGGCATGGCCGAGGCCTGGCTCGACCGCGACACCAATGTTCTCAAGTACAAGATCACCTACACCGGCCTGAGCGGCCCCGCCACCATGGCGCACTTCCACGGCCCCGCCGCCGCGGGTGCCAATGCCGGCGTGGTGCTTCCCTTTGCCAACCCGGCGAGCCCGATCGAGGGCCAGGCCACGCTCACGCCCGCCCAGGCCGCCGACCTGAGCGCTGGCAAGTGGTACGCCAACGTGCACACCGCGGCCAACCCCGGCGGCGAGATTCGCGGGCAGATGCTGCCGAAGATGTGATTTCGCCAGGGGCAAGACCCCTGGTCAGGTTGGTGTCGCGGAGCTGGGGTCAAATGAACGCATGACGACGACACCACCGAAGAAAAAATCCCGTGCCGCCTCCTCCAAGCCCCTCAACCCCTTTGCTTCGCGCCGCGAAGACATGCGCACCGCCCGCAAGGCGCTGGTGCTGCAGGGTGGGGGCGCGCTCGGCGCCTACCAGGCCGGCGTGTTCGCCGCGCTCAGCGAGACCGAACTCGAGCCGCATTGGATCGCCGGCGTTTCCATCGGCGCGATCAACGCGGCGCTGATCGCGGGCAACGCCCCGGAAAAGCGTGTCGACAGGCTGCGCGAGTTCTGGCACCTTGTGTCTTCCGGACCTTCGCAGCGCCTGCCTTCCTGGCTGGGCGACCGGGCCGCTCAGAACCAGTACAGCGCCACCATGGCTTCATTGGTGGGCATTCCGGGCTTCTTCGAACCGCGCTATTCGCCCGCCTTGCTGATGGGCGGGGCGGCGCCGCTGCTGAGCTACTACGACACCTCGCCACTCAAGTCCACGCTGGAGCGCCTCGTCGACTTCGACCGCATCAATGCCTGCGAGGCGCGCTTCAGCGTGGGTGCTGTCAACGTGCGCACGGGGAACTCGGTGTACTTCGACAACACGCGGCAGCTCATCGGGCCGGAGCACATCATGGCCAGCGGCGCGCTGCCGCCCGGCTTCGCGCCGGTGAGCATCGACGGCGAGGACTACTGGGACGGCGGCATCGTGTCGAACACGCCGCTGCAGTACGTGCTCGACCTGCATCCGCGCACCGAGCCGCTGGTGGTGCTGCAGGTCGACCTGTTCAACGCGCGCGGTGAAATGCCTCGCACCATGGCCGGTGTGCTGGAGCGCCAGAAGGACATCACCTACTCGAGCCGCACCCGCATGAACACCGACGCGCTGGCGGCCAACATGAACCTGCAGCAGGCCATTGCCGACCTCATCACCAAGCTGCCCGCCAACCTGCGCAACGACCCGAGCGTGCTGGCGGTGCAGTCGCAGCTGACGCACGAGCCGATCGACATCTTTCATCTCATCTACCGCGACAAGCCCTACGAGCTCGAATCGAAGGACTACGAGTTCTCGCGCGCCGCCGTCGAAGAGCACTGGGAGTCGGGCGTGCGCGACATGCGCAGCACGCTCGCTCACCCCGAACTGCTGCGCGCCGACGCCACCGTCAACGGCGTGACCACTTTCGACCTCGGCGAGCACGGCTCGGGGCGCGTGAAGCGGCCTGGTCTCGCACGCTGAACCGCGTATCCGGAGAGTTCAGCCTCGACTAAGAAACCAGCGCCAGACTGGGCCCGTCACTTCAACAGGAGGAAATGTTCGTGAACATTGAAGACGTGCGACGAACGGCATTCGCGATGCCGCTGACAAGCCCCGCCTTTCCGCCCGGACCCTATCGCTTCGTGCGGCGTGAATTTCTCATCGTCACCTACCGCACCGACATGGACGCCTTGCGCGCCGTGGTGCCGGAGCCGCTCGAAGTGGTCGAGCCGCTGGTCAAGTACGAGTTCATCCGCATGCCCGACTCCACCGGCTTCGGCGACTACACCGAATCGGGCCAGGTCATTCCGGTGCAACTGCGCACCGCCAAGGGCGTGGAGAAGGGCGCGTACGTGCATGCCATGTACCTCAACGACCATCCGCCCATTGCCGGTGGCCGCGAACTCTGGGGCTTTCCCAAGAAGCTCGCGTCGCCGGTGCTGGACTACGAAACCGACGTGGTCGTCGGCACGCTCGACTACGGCAAGGTGCGCGTGGCCAAGGCCACCATGGGATTCAAGCACCGCGCGCTCGAGCCCGAACCCATACTCGCGGGTATCGCGCAGCCCAACTTCCTGCTCAAGATCATTCCGCATGTCGACGGCACGGCGCGCATCTGCGAGCTGGTGCGCTATCACATGGTCGACGTGACGCTGCACGGTGCCTGGGGCGGCCCGGCCTCGCTCGAACTGCACCCGCATGCGCTGGCGCCGGTGGCTGACCTGCCGGTGTTGAAGGTCGAATCCGCCGTGCACTACATCGCCGACATGACGCTCGCGCTGGGCACGGTCGAGCACGATTACCTCGCCTGATTTCCGCAGCCATTTTTCAACCCAACGCTCTCAAGGAACGCTCACCATGCAACTCAAGGACAAGGTCGCCTACATCACCGGCTCGGCCAGCGGCATCGGCAAGGAAATCGCCATTCTGTTCGCTCAGGAAGGCGCGAAGATCATCATTGCCGACCTCAACAAGGAAGCTGCCGACGCCACCGCGGCCGAACTCACAGCCTCCGGCGCGCAGGCCATCGGCGTGGCGGTCGACGTGACCAACGAAGACCAGGTGAACGCGTCGGTGGAAGAGGGCGCGAAGGCCTTCGGCGGCATCGACATCCTCATCAGCAATGCCGGCATCCAGATCGTGCATCCGGTGGAAGAGTTCAACTTTGCCGACTGGAAGAAGATGCTGGCCATCCACCTGGACGGCGCATTCCTCACCACCAAGGCCTGCCTGAAGCACATGTACGCGCAAGGCCGTGGCGGCAGCGTGATCTACATGGGCTCGGTGCACTCGAAGGAAGCTTCGCTGCTGAAGGCGCCCTATGTCACCGCCAAGCATGGCCTCATCGGCTTGGCGAAGACGGTTGCCAAGGAAGGCGCCAAGCATGGCGTGCGCGCCAATGTGATCTGCCCGGGCTTCGTGCGCACGCCGCTGGTCGAGAAGCAGATTCCCGAGCAGGCCAAGACGCTGGGCATCAGCGAAGAAGAGGTCATCAAGAACGTGATGCTCAAGGAAACGGTCGACGGCGAATTCACGACCACTGAAGACGTGGCGCGCGTGGCGCTGCTGTTCGCGGGGTTCCCGACGAATGCGCTGACAGGGCAGTCTCTCGTCGTGAGCCACGGCTGGTTCATGCAGTGAGTTTCTCCCTCCCCCGCTGGGGGAGGGTTGGGGTGGGGGCAGGCAGCGGTCGATAAACACCGTGCCGGCGTCAATGCCGCTTGCCCCCATCCCAGCCTTCCCCCAGCGGGGGAAGGAGCAAAGACAACCAACTACAGCTTCAGCTCCCAGGTCTCGCCTACCTGCGGCGAGCCGTAGCCCTCGTGCGGCTCCGACTGCGTGAGCTGGAACCCGCGCTTGGCATAGATGCCGCGCGCAGCCGCCAGGCAGCTGTTGGTCCACAACACCATCTTCTTGTAGCCCTTGAGCCGCGCGAAGGCGATGCACTCGTCGACCAGCTTGCCGCCCAGCCCGAGTCCGCGCGCACCGGGCGTCAGGATCAGCATGCGCAACTGCGCCACCGTGGCCGACTTGCGCACCACGAAGATCGCGCCCACGCGCTCGCCGTTGAGCTCGGCGATCCAGCAGCGCTCCCATTCGGGTTGGAACTTCAGCAAAAACTCGCTCGCAATGCCGGCCACCAGCGCCTCGAACTTGCTGTTCCAGCCGTATTCCCGCGCATAGATTTCGCCGTGCTGCTGCACCACCCAGCCGATGTCGCCGGGCGCCGGGTCGCGCAGGATGGCGGCCTGGGGCTTGGGCGGCGCGGCATCCGGGTCGAGCAGGGACTGCATCGTGCCCATGGCCTGCACCAGCTGCTGGCGCTGCGGCGGCGCGAGCGATTCGAGCAGCGCGGCGGCTTCCTCGCGCGACTTTTGTTGCAACGGCGCAAATGCAGCGTGGCCGGCTTCGGTCAGGTGCAGCACGCTCTGGCGCGCATCGCGCGGGTGGGGCTCCCGGGTGAGCCAGCCTTCGGTCTCGAAGCGGCGCAGGATGCGGCTCATGTAGCCCGCATCGAGCCCGAGGTCGCGCCCGATCTCGCTCGCGACCGCCGTTTCGCGGTGGGCCAGCTCGTACAGCACGCGCACGTCGGTCAGCGACATGGGACTGCCGAGGTACGGATCGAGTGCACCGATGCGGCGCGTATAGAAGCGGTTGAACTGCCGGATCGCCTTGACGGCGGCGGCATCGACGGTAGGTGAAGTCGTGGACATGTTTGCCATTGTCATTAAATTGATTGACTTTGGCAACCAATTGAAGTCCTGCCGACGGCGCGGTCACAGGATGTTTGCCGCGACAGGGGTGATGGAAAACCCTAAAATCGAGGGTTGCCCACAACGGCGCCCCCACGCGCCGACTGCCCCCACAGATGAACGCCCCCGTCGACGTCTCCTTTTTCGCGCGCGCCGCCAAGCCGCTGACCAGCTACCGCAAGTACTGGGCGGCCCGTTTCGGCACGGCCAAGTTCCTGCCGACCTCGCGCAAGGAAATGGAAGCGCTCGGCTGGGACAGCTGCGACATCATCGTGGTCACGGGCGACGCCTACGTCGACCAT
Source organism: Variovorax durovernensis (assembly GCF_977011995.1). Taxonomy (NCBI): domain Bacteria; kingdom Pseudomonadati; phylum Pseudomonadota; class Betaproteobacteria; order Burkholderiales; family Comamonadaceae; genus Variovorax; species Variovorax durovernensis. The sequence continues at coordinate 3,074,546 of NZ_CDRNCW010000001.1, forward strand.
CCCAGCTTCGGCATGTCGGTGATCGGCCGCATGCTCGAGGCGCAGGGTTTCCGCGTGGGCATCATCGCGCAGCCAGACTGGCAGAGCGCCGAACCCTTCAAGGTGCTGGGCAAGCCGAACCTGTTCTTCGGCGTGACCGCCGGCAACATGGATTCGATGATCAACCGCTACACGGCCGACCGGAAGATCCGCAGCGACGACGCCTACACCCCCGGCGACGTCGGCGGCTCTCGCCCCGACCGCGCGGCCATCGTGTATTCGCAGCGCTGCAAGGAAGCCTGGAACGACGTGCCGATCATCCTCGGCGGCATCGAAGGCAGCCTGCGCCGTATCGCCCACTACGACTACTGGTCCGACAAGGTACGCCGCTCGATCGTGGTCGACGCCAAGTGCGACCTGCTGCTGTACGGCAACGCCGAGCGCGCCATCGTCGAAATCGCTCACCGCCTGGCCGCCAAGGAGCCGGTGCAGCAGATCACCGACGTGCGCGGCACCGCCTTCGTGCGGCGCGAAACCCCCGAAGGCTGGTTCGAGATCAACTCCACCAGCGTCGACGAGCCCGGCCGCGTCGAGGCGCACGTCAATCCGTACCTGATGGTGTCCGACCAGGCCAAGGCCAACGGTGCCACCTGCGCCAAGGAAGACGAGGCGCAGGCCGTCGCCAAGGCGGCGGAAGCGGCCGGCCCGGCTGGCGCCTCGGTGGTCAACCCCGCCATCAAGCCGCTGAACTTCGTGCCGAACCCGGCGCTGCAGCCGCGCGGCAAGATCAGCGTGCCGCCGCGCGACCGCTCCGTCATCCGCCTGCCGGCCTACGAGCAGGTGCGCGGCGACCCGGTGCTCTACGCGCACGCCAACCGCGTGCTGCACCTGGAGACCAATCCCGGCAACGCCCGTGCGCTGGTGCAGGCCCACGGCGAGGGCGCCACGGCGCGCGACGTGTGGATCAACCCGCCGCCCATTCCGCTCACCACGGCCGAGATGGACTACGTGTTCGACCTGCCGTACGCCCGCAGCCCGCACCCGCGCTACGCCGACGAGAACGGCAGCCACGACGGCGCCACCAAGATCCCCGCGTGGGAAATGATCCGCTTCAGCGTGAACATCATGCGCGGTTGCTTCGGCGGCTGCACCTTCTGCTCGATCACCGAGCACGAGGGCCGCATCATCCAGAGCCGCTCGGAAGACTCGATCATCAAGGAGGTCGAGGCCATCCGCGATTCGGTCAAGGGCTTCACCGGCACCATCTCCGACCTCGGCGGCCCCACGGCCAACATGTACCGCATCGGCTGCAAGTCGCCGGAGATCGAGTCGGCCTGCCGCAAGCCCAGCTGCGTGTACCCGGGCATCTGCCCGAACCTCAACACCAACCACGACCCGCTGATCAAGATCTACCGCCGGGCGCGTGCGTTGAAGGGCATCAAGAAGATTCTCATCGGCTCCGGCCTGCGCTATGACCTGGCCGTGCAGTCGCCCGAGTACGTGAAGGAGCTGGTGCAGCACCACGTCGGCGGCTACCTGAAGATCGCGCCCGAGCACACCGAGCAGGGCCCGCTCACCAAGATGATGAAGCCCGGCATCGGCAGCTACGACAAGTTCAAGCAGATGTTCGAGAAGTACTCGGCCGAGGCGGGCAAGAAGCAGTACCTCATTCCGTACTTCATTGCCGCGCATCCGGGCACCAGCGACGAGGACATGATGAACCTCGCGATCTGGCTCAAGAAGAACGGCTTCCGCGCCGACCAGGTGCAGACCTTCTACCCGTCGCCCATGGCCACCGCGACGACGATGTACCACACCAACAAGAACCCGCTGCGCAAGATCACGCGCGAGAGCGAGACGGTGGACATCGTGCGTGGCGACAAGCGCCGCCGCCTGCACAAGGCCTTCCTGCGCTACCACGACGCCAACAACTGGCCGCTGCTGCGCGAGGCGCTCAAGAGCATGGGCCGTGCCGACCTGATCGGCAACGGCAAGCACCACCTCATCCCGACGTGGCAACCGCTGACCGACGGCGGCTACACGAGCGCGCGGCGCAAGAATTCGACCGCTGCGCCGGCAGCTGCCAAGGCCGCTCCGGTCAAGCTGGCACCGGTGAAGCCCTCGAAGGGCCGCATCCTCACGCAGCACACCGGCCTGCCGCCGCGCGACAACGGCTCGGGTTCGGCCTCGCGCAAGCCATCGGCCGGTCCGGTGCGCGGCAACATTCGCAAGCCGCGCTGAGGCGCGCAAGCCCCAGGTCGAGCGCGCTGCATCGCATCAAAAGACTGCGAAGCAGTCTTTGCCGCGACTCTTGGCGAGGTATAGCGCTTCGTCGGCATCTTTCATCAATTCGAAAAACGATTGTTCTTCGTTCATTTTTGAAATGCCGACGCTGGCCGTGATTTTTCGGTCGATCACGTTCAGCTTTCGTATCTGAGCCAGGATCTGATCCGCCACCTTGGCCGCCCGCTCTTCTCCGCCTTGAGTGAGGAAGATTCCGAACTCTTCGCCCCCCAGTCGCCCGCACGGCTCATCCGCGACAGTTCGGCGGATGGTTTGAGCTACCTGTTGAAGGACTTCGTCTCCCAGCGGATGGCCGAAATCGTCATTGATGCGCTTGAAGTTGTCGATGTCGAGCATGAGGAGGCAAGCAGAACTCATATCGCGCGACCCCTGGATTTCATCGACATCGCTCAGGAATTTTCTGCGATTGTCGATTCCGGTCAGTGCATCGGTGAAGGCCAGATCCACGAGTTTGTCGCGAAGCAGAATGCTCTGGCGGTGTATTCGAGCGAAGAGTGCATTCAAGAAGATGCCGACAAGGATCACCGTTGACACCGACAGCCATGCCCAATTCGTGTCTCCGCCAAACGGCGTGTCTATCAGCGACCCCCCGCCGAAGATGAGCCAGATGCCAGCGGACACGATGATGTATTCGCTGGTTCGCGAAAAAACGGGGGCTACCGCAAGGGATATTCCAATGCTCAGCACCGCCATCCAGTAGTTTCTATTGATGCTGGGTTCGGCCAGCAGCGAAAGTTCGATGCATATCAGCCAGACAGTGATGATGGAAAACAGGGAAAAGAAAGCTATTTTCCAACTTGCGAAAATCGAAACGATGGTGAGGGCTGCAAGAAAAATGATCTGCCGGTTGTCATATTTGTAGGAATCCTCGGCGAGAAACCACGTAATTGCCACGAGGAAAATGCCGCCTACCTGCATTCCAAGCGACAGCAGCTTGATCAGCGCCCTGAATTCATTCACGCGCGTGACTTTGTTTTTCATGTTCCGCACAATGGCAAGCCTACTGGCACATGCTATTGCACATTTTTTCCTGTCTTGATAGCTCAATCAGGTCGTTTATAGGCACGGCCTTGGAAAAAAGATAACCCTGGCCGAATTTGATGCCCATTTTGACAAGTATGTCCAACTGGGTCTCGGTCTCGACTCCCTCAGCAACAAGTGTTGCGCCATACCTCGTCGCACTCTCCAAGGCCAGGCCTATTGCCTTGTTCATGCGCGGTTGCTCGATCATCGAGACCATTGCATAGTCTATTTTGACCTCATTGAACGGGATTTTTGCCAAGGTAGTAAGCGTGGAGTATCCCGCGCCAAAGTCATCCAAAGACAATCCGACGCCCGCCGAGTTCAATTTGTGGATGTTTTCTTTTACGGTATTGATGTCTGGCACGTGTCCGGATTCGGTAATTTCTATCGATAGCATTTCGAAGGGCACACGGTAGCGATTTAACCGATCCAGAATGCGGTCGCCAAAGTCCGGGACCGTTATCGATGCAGCGGATATGTTCACGGACAACGGTGTATGAAACCCCTTGGTCATGCAGTGCGCGATTTCACGAATCACCATTTCGACGGTGCACCACTCCAATTTCAGCAGGAGCTGGTAGCGGGTCGCAACATCGAGGACGTAAAGAGGTGACAGAGGCAGGCCTTCCGAGGAGTGCGCTCTCAGAAGTGCCTCGGCACCACAGATCGCTCGGGTCTCCAGGTTGAACTTGGGCTGGTAGTTCATTGGCGGGTTGACATTGCGAATCCAGCCAATGATCAGTTCGTGAACCTTTGCATCTTTGTCGGCCTGAGCAGAAAAAGAGTCGTGAAAGTACCTGATCTGCTGATTGCTGCTCTGGAGCGCCAAGCTGATGTTTCTCAGAACGGATGAGGCATTTGCATCATCTGCCGTCCGGACGTTGGTCACGCCACAACGCAGCTGCACATTGGAGTAATGCCCCCCGGCAACTTGCAGGTGTTCCATGATGTCGGCATACAGCCGAGGCACGAGCTGGCAATTTTCTATTTGGCTGACAGAAGTTTCTTTTACAACAAAGGCAAGCGCCAAATCAGATAACTGAAAACATTTCGACTTCTCGTTCGAAGTCAGCTTGAGGCTTTCCTGCTCCATCAACTGGCGAGCCAGATGGCTCCAGAATTTATCCGTCCAATCGTGGCCAAGAATGCGGACCATTTCTTTGAGATTTCCAATCTCGAATGTGAGAAGTACGTGCTGCGAACGGTCTCTCTTGAGGATTGCTTCAAGGTATTCGCTCAAGGCTCTTCTGTTGGGCAGTCCGCTGAGAAGATCTGTGCGGTACATCTGCATTCGCTGAAGATAGGAATCTCTGATCTGCGCGTCGGCTCGCAGCAAGGCTACAACGCAAACTAAGATCAAAAGAGAAGTGCTGAATCCAAATACCTGCAAGGCTGTGACATGTGCGCTTACCCGTGGGGGAACCAGCTTCAGTGCAAATATGGCAGAGCTTGAAAATATGGAGCACGCCATGCGAGCACTCCATATTTTCAATACCTCTCTCCATCCAAATTGCTTGATCGGTTTTTTTCTGTAGACCGAATGCGCAACGATGCCGCCCGCCGCGGTTATCGACATGTCCAGCAGGAAAGCTTCTACCTGATTGAAACCACCAAATATCAAGCGCGCTGAAATAGTCGAAGCCAGTGTTATCGCGCCTCCTTTCCATCCTCCCAGCAGGCCTCCGAGAAATAGCAGGTCGGACGAGAGATAGGGCTTTGAAGGCAGGTTGAAGAACTGAGAGGCCAGGGCAATCAAGGCGAAACTGGTGATGCCGAAAACCGAGCCGTATAGAAGCGTTCTCGATTCAACTCTGTCGGTAGGCGTTCTCGAGAGTAGAAGAGTGACACTCAGTATTCCGAGAAGAGCCGCTGCCTGAAGAATCAGCAGAGGGTAATTTGCCAGCTCGGCCTGCCAAGCGGCTACGAAAATTTCCTGCACTAAGTCGTCCTCCAACGCAGGATCCGGGCTGCTGACGCCGTCCCCGTGTTCGACAATATTTTTTGAAATCGGTATCTGTAGTCTTTCAACTCGACGAGTTCCTGCACATCCGACATTTGTCCCTTGAACCCGCCTGCCAGAAGGCCTCGAACCTTTTCGTGCGCTCTAAGATGCGCGACATGGCCTTCTACCGTTCTCCCCCTCCATCGATCCGCAGCTGACGCGCGCGCCTTCTGCGCCGCGTTCAGGCCCGCAAGTGGTCGCCGCCGTCCGCCTTGAGGCCGGACGCGGCTTGTATGGTCATGTCCGCCTTCCGATCGCAGCCGATCGGCTTTGGCGGGCGTCATGGAGAACTTTCAACAATGAACGCAAGAATGTCTGCCGCCCTGGCTTGGGGCGGCGTGTTGCTGGCTGGCGCGCTGTGGGGCGGAGGTGCGCTGGTGGCGCAATTCCTGATCGAGGGCGGCATTGCGCCGCAGAGCCTGTCGCTCGCGCGCTTCGCGCTGGGCCTGCCGCTGCTGTGGTGGCTGCACTGGCGAGCCGCCGCAGGGCCGGGCGGGCAATGGGCTGACCTGGCGGGGCGGGAGCGCTTCCAGGTGCTGGCAACCGGCGCCGCGATGGCGCTCAACGTGAGCTGCTGGTTCGTGGGTATCTCTTATCTTGGTGCCGCGCTGCCGACGGTGATCTCGATCTGCTGTGCCCCGGTGATCGTCGCGCTGGTGTCGGTGGTGCGCGGCTACGAGCGCCTCGGCGCGCGCCTGCTGGCGGGCGTCCTGCTGGCGCTTGCAGGGGTGCTGCTGCTGGTGATGCCGGCGGCCGGATGGGGGCCTCTTGCGCCTGGGCATGCGGCCGGCGTGGCCTGGTCTGTGGCTTCGGCCTTCTGCTACGCGATGGTGGTGCTGGGCAATGCGCGCATGCCGGCGAGGGTGCCAGCCGCCACGGCATCTGCCTGGGGCATGACGGTCGCGGCCGTGTGCATGCTGGCCGTCGCATGGCCCGGCGGCATCACCTGGCCCGAAGGCGGCGCGCAATGGCTCGCGGTGGGCTATACCGGCGTGGTGACGACCTCGGTGGCGTACCTTGCCTTTGCCTGGGGCGCGCGGCGCCTGTCGCCGACCTCGGCGGTGATCGGCACGCTGATCGAGCCGTTGGTGGCAGCCTTGCTGGCTGCCGCGTTGCTCGCCCAGCCCATGTCGCCGCGCCAGTGGGCCGGCGCGGTGCTGCTCGCGGGCGCGATGTTGCTGCTGGTGCGGCGCAGCAGATCCGCACAGACCGATTGAAGGCACGCCGAGACCTTCCGTTGTATGGTGTGGCCCCATGAGCAGTTCGCCCCACCTGCCGGTTCCATGGCTGCGCTCCTTGACGGGCGCACTTCTGATTGCAGCTTCGACGGCGGGGCTTGCCGCCCCGCCCGAATCGCCAGCCGCCCAGACGCTGCGCGCCACCCACCAGCGCCTGAGCGACAAGCTCGACCACAACAGCTTCGGGCGGCCTGTGCAGATCGACTCCGTGGAGACTGCCGACGGCCTGCAAGGCGACGTCTATGCCGTGGTCGAGCATCCGCTGCCGGAGATCAGCAGCACGCTCAAGGGATCGGCCCATTGGTGCGATGTGCTGACCCTGCACATCAACAACCGGCGCTGCACCGTGGCCAGCGGGCCGCAAGGGCGCGACATGCTCACGCTCTACGTGGTGCGGCGCTACGACAAGCCCATCGACCAGGCCTTCGAGCTGCCGTTCGTCTACCGCGTCGTGGGTGCCACGCCCGAGCATCTGTCGGTCGAACTGTCGGCCGAGAGCGGGCCGCTGGGCACGAGCAACTATCTCGTCAAGCTCGAGGCCCTGGCGCTGGATGAGCACAAGAGCTTCCTGCATTTCAGCTACAGCTATGACCACAACGCGATGGTCCGGCTCGGCACCACGGCCTTTCTTGCGACTTTCGGCAGCGACAAGGTCGGTTTCACGGTGGTCGGCAAGACGCCGGACGGCCAGCCCGACTACATCCGCGGGCTGCGTGGGCTGGTGGAGCGCAATGCGATGCGCTACTTCCTGACGCTGGACGCCTACCTCGCGGCACCCGGTTCCGATCAGGCCGACCGCCGCCAGCGCCGCTGGTTCGCGGCTGCCGAGCAGTACCCGCGCCAGTTGCACGAGGTCGACCTGGATACCTATCTCGCGCTCAAACGCGAGGACCGGCAGCGCGACGGCGTGGCGACGCGCTGAAGCAGCTCGATCAGCCGGCCAGCGTGAACAGCGGCACGTCGCGCTCGCGGCCCATGGCTTCGAGTTCCTCGCGGGTGCGCGTCGCCAGCCAGTTGGCCAGTGCCTCGTGCGTGGCCGGCGCCATCATGTCGCGCGAGGCAATCTCCGCGGCCTCGCAGAGCCGGGCCGCGAAATGCGGCTCCAGCGCTGCCACCGCCACGCGGCCGTCGGCGCACGGGTAGACCCGGTAGCCCGCATGCGCGCCGCCGACCGCACCCGAAGGCTGCGTCAGGCCCCAGGTGCGGGGCAGGGCGAGCCAGTCGGCAGATGCGTTCAATGCGACTTCGAGGTACACGCCGTCGGCCTTGCGCGACCGCAGCAGCATGGCCTTGAGCACCGCCTCGCTCGCGAGCAGGGCGCCGCCCATGTCGGCGTAGAGCGTGGGCGGCAGCTCGGTGCCGGTCACGAGCCCGCTTTCCGCGAGGTAGGTCAAGTCGTGGCCCGGCTCCTCGGCGCGTTCGCCCGGCGCGCCGACGATGGCCACCTGCGACAGCCTGGGGTAGCGCGCATGCAGCGCCGGCCAGTCGAGCCTGAGCTTGGCCAGGGCGGAGGGGCGGAACGAAGTCAGCAGCACGTCGGTCGCCGCGAGTTCGGCATGCAGCTGCTGCTGCCCGGCTTCGCTTTTCAGATCGACGGCGCGGATCTCGATGCCCTCGTGCAGCGCCGCATAGGCCGGCCGGTTGTAAAGCGCCATCGGATCGCCGCCGGGCGGCTCCAGCTTGAGGCAGGCGGCACCCATGCCGCGGCAACGCAGCAGCGCGGCCGGGCCGGGCAGGTTCAGCGCGAGGCTCAGGACGCGCACGCCCTCCAGAGGTGCGGCGTGGTCGAGGGCAGGGCTTGTGGAATCGGGCATCGGCTGTTGTCTCCAGGAAACTCGTTTCGGACATTCTCACCCCGTGGCGCGGGGTTCCAAGGAGCCACTTCCCGCAAGCCGGGGTGCAGGCCCGCGCGTAGCATGTGCCGGTGGCAGCCACCTCCCTTGCCGCTGCCTCGACCACATGCAAACGACAGGAGACGAACCATGTTTGAAGCTTCCCTGATGAGCGGCCAGCGCATTCTCGTGACCGGCGGTGGCACCGGCCTGGGCCGCGCGATGGCCGAGCGCTTCCTGAGCCTGGGTGCGGACGTCGCCATCTGCGGGCGCCGTCAGTCGGTCTGCGAGGAAACGGCCGCCGAATGGCGCCAGCAGTTCCCGGGCCGGCGCATCGACACCTTCGGCGTCGACATCCGCATCGCGCAGCAGGTCGACGAGATGGTCGAGAGCCTGTTCCAGAGCGGCGGCCTCACCGGGCTGGTCAACAACGCGGCGGGCAACTTCGTCTCGCCGACCGAGAACCTCTCGCCGCGCGCCTTCGACGCCATCGCCAACATCGTGTTCCACGGCAGCTTCTACGTGACGCAGGCCGTGGGCAAGCGCTGGGTGGCGCAGGCCAAGTCGGGCGAGTGGAAGCAGGGCGATGCCTTCCGCAGCGTGATGAGCATCATCGTCACCTGGGTCGACAACGGCAGCCCCTATGTCGTGCCCTCGGCCATGAGCAAGGCCGGCATCGAGGTGATGACCAAGTCGCTCGCGGTGGAGTGGGCGCGGCACGGCATCCGCCTGAATGCGGTCGGCCCCGGTGAGATTCCCACTGAAGGCATGAGCAAGCGCCTGAACCCCGGCGAAGAGCCCGGCGCGCGCAGCAGGCAGACCAACCCGATGGCGCGCACCGGCCGCATGAGCGAGCTGCAGAACCTGGCTTCTTTCCTGATGGCGCCCGGCCAGTGCGACTGGCTCACAGGCCAGAGCATCATGATGGACGGCGGCAATGCGCTGGCCACCGGCGGCAATTTTTACGAGCTGCGCCAGTGGAGCGACGCCGACTGGCAGGCCGCGCGCGAACGCATCGAGGCGCAGAACCAGAAAGACAAGGCGCAGCGCTGACCGGCTACTTCTTCGGCGGCCGGGCCGCATGCACGGTGACGTGCTTGTTGACCGGGCTCGACAGCACCAGCGACGTGGTCACCGCGCCATCGATCGCCAGCGCGTCGACCACGCGCTCCAGGTCCGCCGGCTCGGCGATCGCGCAGCGCACGATGAAGCAGTCTGCGCCGGTCACCCGGTCGGCGCTCAGTACCTCCGGCATGGCCTCGAACAGCTTCAGGTAGCTGGCGATACCCGCATGCGTGGTCTCGATGCGGATGATGGCCTGCAGGCCCACGCCCAGCGCGCGCAGGTTGACGCGCGCGCCGTAGCCTTCGATCACGCCGGCCTCTTCGAGCTTGCGCACCCGCTCGCTCATGGCCGGCTGTGACAGGCCGATGCGCTTGCCAAGGGCGGCCAGGCTCTGCCGTGCATCGGCCTGCAGCGCTTCGAGGATCAGCCGGTCTTTCTTGTCGATGTTCATGTGCGTGTCGGGGAGGTTGCGCCGCCGATGATCGATCGGTCCGAGGCCGCGATTTTCGATGGATCGCACTTCGCCGCGAGGCGCCTCGCGGGTAACGTAGTGGCCATCTTTTCCAGGAGAACCCATGCAACTCGTCGGCATGCTCGACTCACCCTACGTGCGGCGCGCCGCCATCTCGCTGCGGCTGCTCGGCGTGCCTTTCGAGCACCGGCCAGTCTCGGTGTTCAGCACCTTCGAGCAGTTTCGCGCGATCAACCCGGTGGTGAAGGCACCCACGCTGGTTTGCGACGACGGCACGGTGCTGATGGATTCGACGCTCATCATCGACTACGCCGAGGCGCTTGGCGGCCGCAGCCTGATGCCCACCGCCATTGCCGAACGGGCGCGCGCCCTGCGCATCACCGGGCTCGCGCTCGCGGCCTGCGAGAAGACCGTGCAGATCGTCTACGAGCACAACCTGCGGCCGGCCGAAAAGCTGCACCAGCCCTGGGTGGACAGGGTGCGCGGCCAGCTCGTGGCGGCGTATTCGGCGCTCGAGGGCGAGGTGGCTGCGTCACTGCCGCCAGCAGACGAGAAGACGATGACGCAGGCCGGTGTCTCGACGGCCGTGGCGTGGTCCTTCACGCAGCTGATGCTGGCCGACGTCATTGCGGCCGATGGCTTTCCCGTGCTGTCTGCCTACGCCGCGCGTGCTGAAAGCCTGCCGGTGTTCCTCGGCGCGCCGCAGGTCTGACGACGGCGTTCTTCAGTCCGCGATGTCCGCGCCGCGCTCGGCCAGCAGGCTGCGCAGCACGGAGCGGTGGCAGTGCGCCTCGTCCTCGCAATAGCAGCCGACCGACAGGGCCGTGTTGTGCGAGAGCGCGGCCAGCAGGTCGAGGCTGCGGCTCGCGTCGGACTCGGCCATCTCCGCCTTGAACTTGCGCACGAAGGCATTCCACTGCGCGGGCGTCTGCGCTTCCTGCGCCTGCTTCATTGTTTCGACGGACGGCGCGAGGTTGGGGTACCACACGTCGTACCAGTTCTGCGAGGCGAACTCGGCCTTCGGAACGCCGCGCGGCGGGCGGCGCACGGTGCCGACGCGCAGGCCTTCACCATCTGCGCGCGGGGTGCCCAGGCGGACGATGCGGATGCTCATGGGGCTTTCCTTTCTTCTCTCGAATACTGTCTCAGGTGCCGACGATGCCGCCGTCCCGCCGCCGGATCGCCAGCGTTGCCGAGCGCGGCCGCGCGCTGCCCGGCACTGTGCCATCGGGCCATGCGCTGTTGTGTTTGCTGTCGCCGTCGTCGCGCGCCTCGCCCGGGTGCTGGATGTTGACGAACAGCGTGCGCCGGTCGGGCGTCACCACGCAGCCGGTGATCTCGCAGCCGTTCGGCCCGGTCAGGAAGCGCTTGATGCGGCCCGAGGCCGGGTCGGCGCACAGCATCTGGTTGTTGCCGAGCGAGGCATAGGGCGGCTTGCCGATCACCTGGCCGCTCATGTCGGTCTGGATCCACAGCAGTCCGCCCTGGTCGAAGTGCAGGCCGTCGGGCGCGCCGAACATGTCGGCCCCGGCTGCCGGATAGCGTGCGCCACTGCCCGGCTGAGAAGGATCACCCGCGAGTGCGAAGTGGTTCCAGGCGAAGCCGGTGCTGGCGGCGTCGCCGCCGTCCTCGCGCCACCGCAGGATGCCGCCGAAAAGGTTGTTGGCGCGCGGGTTGGCGGCGTCGGTGCCGGGCTTGCCGGCGTCGCCGCGCTGGCTGTTGTTGGTGAGGGTGACATAGACCTCGCCGGACTGCGGATGCACCGCGATCCATTCGGGCCGGTCCATTTTTGTGCCGCCGACCACGTCGCCGGCCAGCCGCGCGTGAATCAGCACTTCGGCCTGGTCGGCAAAGCCGCCGGCCGCGTCGAGGCCGCCGCGGCCGTGCGTGAGTTCCAGCCACTGGCCGCGCCCGCCGGCGTCGTAGCGCGCCACGTGGAGCGTGCCGTCGTCGAGCAGGTGGCGGTTGGCGGCCCGCGCGGCGGCATCGGTGCCGGGGCGCACCTTGTCGCGGCTGACGAACTTGTAGATGTATTCGAAGCGGGAGTCGTCACCCATGTAGACCACGAGGCGGCCGTCCTTCGCGACGGTGCAGGTCGCGCTTTCCTGGCGCTTGCGGCCCAGCGCCGTTCGCTTGATGGGCGTGGCGGTGGGGTCGAAGGGATCGATCTCGACCACCCAGCCGAAGCGGTGCGGCTCGTTCGGATGCCGGCTCAGGTCGAAGCGCTCGTCGAAGCGCCAGTACTCGACCCACTGCGAGCCGGGCACCGTGCCGTAGCGCCGCTGCGCGGCCGTCATGCGCGCGGCGGCTTCCTTCGGCCCGCCGAAATAGCCGTGGAAGTTTTCCTCGCAGGTCAGGTAGGTACCCCAGGGCGTGACGCCCATCGCGCAATTGGCGAAGGTGCCGAACACCGCGTCGCCGGCCGGGTTGGCGGCGGTGCGCATCAGCGGCGTGCCGGCGGCCGGGCCGGCGAGGCGCATCGGAGTATTGCCGTGCACGCGCCGGGCGTACGGCGAAGGCAACGCCTGGCGCCAGCCTTCGGGCGTGCGGCGGATCTCGATGACCGACACGCCCATCGCATGGAGCGACTTGCGCACCTTCTCCGCCGTCCATTGCCTGGCGCCGTCGGCGTGCAGCAGTTGCTCGTCGGTGTACTCATGGTTCATCACGAGCAGGCCGCGGTCGCCGCTGGCGTCGAGGGCGAAGAAGTGCATGCCGTCGTGATGCATGCCGGCCTGCGCGGCCTGGTCGTCGGCGCTGTTGGAGGCGTCGGGAGCGAACGCCGGCATGCGGCCCGCGACACCGGTGGGCGTGCCCCATGGGTAGAGCAACTGCCATTCGTATTCGGGCGGTATGACCACGCCGTCGCGCAGCGAGGCGGGTACGCCCGTGAAGCCCAGCACTCCGGCATCGGCTTTCCCGGCGGCTGGCGCCGCGCAGCCCTGGCCGAAAAGCGCCACGACGGCGGCGGCGGAGCCCGATTGAAGAAGAAAGCGGCGGCGGTCCAGGGACATGGCGAGAGCTGTTGTGTAGGTGACAGCCGCCATCATCGCCGAGCGCCGTGCCGGGCGATACTCGCGCCCGGACCGCCCAGGAGACATCGAATGACCGACCGCATCGAATGGACCCGCCACGCCGACGGCGTGGTGGAACTGCAGCTCTCGCGCGCCGACAAGATGAACGCGCTCGACCCCGCGATGTTCGACGCGCTGATCGCCGCCGGCGAAGCGCTGCGCGGCGACAAGGCGGTGCGGGCAGTGGTCATTTCCGGGAGCGGCAAGGCTTTCTGCGCGGGGCTCGACATGGCGTCGTTCGAACGCATGCAGCAAGGCGCGGCAGGCGTGCTGGGCCAGGGTGCCGCTGGCACAGACCTGCTGGCGCGCACTCACGGCATCTCGAATGCGGCGCAGCAGGTCGCGATGGTGTGGCGGGAAGTGCCAGTGCCGGTCATCGCGGCCGTGCATGGCGTGGCCTTCGGCGGCGGACTGCAGGTGGCGCTGGGCGCGGACATCCGCATCGTCGCGCCCGACACGAAGCTCTCGGTGATGGAAATCAAGTGGGGCCTGGTGCCCGACATGGCCGGCATGGTGCTGATGCGCGAACTGGCGCGTGCCGACGTGGTGCGCGAACTGACATTCACCGGCCGCATCTTCTCGGGCGAGGAAGCGCTTCAGATCGGCTTCGCGACCCGGCTCTCGGCCGACCCGCTGGCCGAAGCCTTGCAAATGGCGCACGAGATTGCAGGCAAGAGCCCGGACGCCATTCGCGCCGGCAAGCGGCTGCTCAATGCATCGGCACACCAGAGCGCCGCCGACCTGCTGATGGCCGAGTCTGTCGAGCAGCAGGCGCTGATCGGCAGCCCGAACCAGATCGAGGCCGTGAAGGCCAACATCGAACGGCGCGCACCGCGCTTCGACACGCCCGCCTGAGGCGGCCGGCCTGCAGGGCCGGGGCGCAGCTTTCATTCAGCCATACAGTCAGGACTGCGCGAGCGGCCGGTAACTCCGGGCCCGCTCGCGTTGCCTTTCGTAAACAGCTTTTGCGCTCGCCAAATCAGTGCTCAAAGCTCCCCGGCACCAGGGAAGTGCAACTCAAGCTGGTTTGTGTAAGAATAAAGTAGTTGTTTTAAGGGGAAAATGAATGAATTTGGACACAATTTATGTGCAGAAGGTCACGTCTTCCCCCGTGTTTGCCCTAGAGGAGGATGGCTCCTGAAGCCACACTCATTAACAATTGAACGTTTTGCCTAGCGACGGCGATCCTGCATGTCGACGACCACGTTTTTCTGCAATCTCAGCGTGCCCATCCTGGTGGGCGAGGATCGCTACAAGTACGTCCCCATCGTCGGGGTCTTCCGCAGCATTCCATTCGATCAAGTCGACGAATGGGTGATGCACCCCGACGGCAGCCCGCGCAGCGACCGCGAACTCGCGGCCGAAGTTCTTGTAGAGATCCGCAAGCCACTCGGTTCGAGTGGACGCACAGCGCCGCACGCCTTCGACGTGGAGGGCATCCTCCAGCTCGATCGCGCAGCCGCGATCGTGGTGTCTACCTTTCTGGCGGCGCTGCCGCGCGTCTGAGCTCGGCGCTAATCGGGCGCTTCAGGACGCGATGGCGCCCACTGCCCAATAGAAGGTCGGCCTCGCGCCGTTGAGCAGGTGGTCGCCCACCACGCGGCCCTTGTAGATGGTCGGGTTGTGCGACGCCAGCGTGCGCGCATTGCGCCAGTGCCGGTCGAGCCGCCGGTCTTCCTGCAGCGCCGAGGCGCCACCGATGTCGAACAGCCGCGTGCCGGCCTGCAGCACCAGGTCGACGATGCCGGCCTGGGCCTTGGCGGTGTTCAGCTCCACTTCGAACAACAGGCTTTCGGGCGCTGCCTCATTGCGCTGGCGGAAGCGGTCGACTTCATCGAGGCCGCGAGCCACCGCCTGCACCGTGGATGCCGCGATGAAAGCCGTGCTCGCCAGTTGCCCGATCACCTGCTGCACCAGCGGGTCTTCGCGCGGCGTGTTGCCGCTGCCGTGGCTGTAGACGCGCTTGCGCGGCTGCACGAAGGCGACCGCGTCGCGCACGATGGCCCGTGCGATGCCGGCCAGCGTGGCCAGGTGAATCAGCTGGAAATGCGCGGTGAGCGGCGTGGGCTGGTCGCGCACGTACAGCAGTACGTTGCCAGGCTTCACCCGCACGTTGCGAAAGCGCGTGGTGCCCGATGCACTCAGGCGCTGGCCGAAGCCGCGCCAGTCATCGATGCGCTCCACGCCTTCGGCCTCCGCGGGCACCAGCGCAATCACGCGCTCGCTGCTGCCGTCGGCGTTCAGCCGTTGCGCGGAGACCGAGATCCAGTCCGCGTACAGCGTGCCAGTGCTGTAGTACTTGTCGCCGTCGAGCAGCCACGCGTCGCCGTCGGGCTTCAGCGTGGTCTGCATGGTGGTGAGCGAGCCGTCGCCCAGCTCGGTGGTGGCGTTGCCGAAGATCACGCCCTCGGCCGCCAGGCGCATCCACGGCCCGTGCAGCGCGGGATCGATTTCCGCGAGCAGCCGTTCGATGAAGCCGAAGTGCGCGCGCAATATCTGCGGCAGGTTGGAGTCGGCTTCGCCGAGTTCGATCAGCAGGTCGTAGAGCTGCGCGACCGACGCGCCGATGCCGCCATGCGCCAGCGGCACGCGCAATGCGCCGAAGCGCTCGGCATTGAGCCATGCCACCGGCTCGTAGGCGAGTTCGCGTTCGTTCTCGCGTTGCGCGGCGTGTTCGGCGATGCGCTGGAAGATGGGGCGGAAGCGGGCGAAGAGCTGCCGGGAAGAGGGGGCTTGCGCACCGCCGCCGCCGTGCGTGGCGGAGGACGTCGCTGCGTCGATGAGGGATTCCATGTGGCCCCGACTGTCCGCCCTCGCGCCGCGCTTGTGAAATGCGCTTTTCGAGTTTTCTTATGCCGCTTATCGTTTGCCGCGCGCATCCACCGGCCAGATCGCGACCAGCTTGTCGCCATCGACCACGTGGTACGCGTCGTGCAGGTTGACGGTCGGGTCGCAGTGCGGCGTGATGAACTCGACGCGCGCGCCGAGTGCGGGCCGAGCATCGGCGGGCAGCAGCAGCTTGCCGTGCTCGTCGCCGAAGAAGGCGTAGCGGCTTGCCGCGGGATCGACGCCGCGCGCCACAAGCGGCATGCCGCTGTCGGTGGAAAAACACTTGGTGCCGCCATCGACCGTGACCCAGTCCGCCGCGTTGGTGCTGACCACGGCCGTCTGCACGAACAGCGACACCTCGAAGGGCGAGGGCTGGCCGCCGGAGGCCAGCACGGTCGTGTACTCCGCGTCCATGAAGACATAGGAGCCGGCCTGGAGCTCGGTGAAGGCGTTTTCCTGCGAGTCGAGGTCGTGCGTGCCAGTGCCAGCGCCCGTCACGATCTCGAAGCGCAGGCCCTGGCGGTCGGCGGCCGCGACGATGCCTGCCACGGTCTCGCGCAGGCCGGCCGCAGCCGCGCTGCGCTTGTCGCGCTCGACAATGTGCTGCAGGTTGCCCGCGTATGACTGCAGCCCGCGCAGCCGCAGTCGCGGCTCGGCGGCCACCAGCGCGGCGAGTTCGAGCACCTGCGCCTGCGTGGCGGCGCCGGTGCGGTTGTAGCCCGCGCCGTAGTCCACCAGTACGTCGAGCGGATGCGCGAGCGCACCGGCGGCCTGCGCCAGGTCGGCCAGGTTGCGGGGGTTGTCGACCACCACCATCACGTCGCCTGGGCGGGCGCGCTGCGCGAGCTTCATGAGGCGCGCGATCTTGCTCGGCGTGACGGCAGGCGAGGTGATCAGCACGCCCGGAATGCCGCCTTCCACCATCACCTCCGCCTCGCCCATGGTGACGCAGCTCACGCCGATGGCGCCGGCCGCCACCTGGCGCCTTGCGATCTCTACCGACTTGTGCGTCTTCACGTGCGGGCGCAGCCCGATGCCGCGCGACTTGGCAAAGGCGGCCATGCGCTCGATGTTGCGCGTCATGGTGGGCAGGTCGATCAGCAGTGCGGGCGTGTCGAGCTGTTGGCGGCCATTGGGCGCGCCGATCAGCGGGGCGTTGGGTTGTGTGTCCAGGAACATCGTGGGGGAGCCTTTGCAGGAGGTGTTGAAGCGGCGGAGCGCGAAAAAGTGCGTTGTGAAATGATCGCACCGAAATGAAGACACTCGACATCGAGGCTGTGCAAGCCTTCATCCGCGTGGCCGACCTCAAGAGCTTCACGCGGGCGGCCGAGGCCATGGACAGTTCGCAGTCGGCCGTGAGCCTCAAAGTGAAGCGGCTCGAGGATGCATTGGGCCGCCGCCTGCTCGAGCGCACGCCGCGCCAGGTGCGGCTGTCCGCCGAGGGCCTCGCCTTCTTGCCGTCCGCGCGGCACCTGCTGGCCGCGCACGACGGCGCGCTCGATTCCTTCGGCACGCAGGCGCGCCGGCTGGTGGTCGGCATCAGCCATCACATCGTGGGCGCTGAGCTGCCCTTGCTGCTGCGGCGCATGAAGGACGCGGAGCCGCGCGTGGTGATGGAAATCCGCGTCTCCACCTCGCGCGACCTGCTCGACGCCTTCGACCGCGGCGAGATCGATGCGGTCGTCATCCTTCGGCACGACAGTCGCCGGCTCGATGGCGAGGTGTTGCTCGAAGAGCAGTTCGGCTGGATGGCCGCGCCCGACTTCGTGCACCGCTGCGGCGAGCCGCTGCGGCTGGCCACGCAGGCCGAGCCGTGCAGTGTGCGCAGCATGGCCATCGCGACGCTGGCCGAGGGCGGCGTGCCCTGGACGGAAGTGTTCGTGGGCGGCGGCGTATTGACGATCGGTGCGGCGGTGTCGGCGGGACTCGCGGTGGCTGCGCTCGGCCGCCGCGTGGCGCCGCTCGGCACGGTCGACGTGGGACCGCTGCTGGGCTTGCCGCCGTTGCCGTCGCGCGAAGTGGTGCTGCACACCGGTGTATCTGACGCGCAGGCGCGCAGCACACTGCAAAGCCTGGCGGCGGCGATCCGTTCGACCGCCGCGTAGCCGCCGCGCATACCGCTACGCGGCGATGAGGCGCCGGGCCAATTCAGCCAGCAACAGTGCCAGACCGCAGAGCAGCGCCGCCACTGCGCCAACGCTCGCCAGATGCGCAAGGCACATTTCGATGCGGCGGACCCGTGTCATGCCAGTTGCCCGAGGCCCGGCCTGGCGAGGTACAGCACCTCGTAGGCTGTGGCGCCATCGACCGCCTCGACGGGGCGCGCCGACAGCGTGAAGCGCACCAGGCGCCAAGCTGCGAGGTCGAGCACGGACCACACCGCGACCGTGTCCGCCTGCACGGCGAGTTGGCGGTTGGCTTCGGCCTCCGTCGCATGCAGCGCAGCGCGATCTGCTGCCGCGTTGATTGCCTGTTCTTCACGGTACAGCGACAAAGCCTTTCGTGCGCTGCCCGCACCGGCACGCGCGTCGAGCGGCAGCCATGTTTCCACGCTCGGCCGCCCGAACGAGTCGATCACGCTCTGGAAGCGCTCCCCCATGAGAAAGCGCGCGGGTGCCTGGGTGTCGAGCCACAGGTAGACCGACGCATACAGATGGCCCGCGGCGCCGTGCTGCCCACGCTCCTGCGCGACGAAGGCCTTGAAGACCAGCCCCTCGGTGTCGTCCCAAATCGGGCCACGCCGGGTCGCGCGCTGGCGGATGACCTGCATGTCGTAGTCGGCGGGAAGTCTGTGCGAGTACTGCATCGCGAACATCGAAAGCTCCTTGTGATGAATTAGTCACCAGGGAGCTTGCGCGTGCAGGAGCCGCGCGAGAAGAGGGCGACCGATATAGCTGTGATGCGCCGGCGCAATCAATGATTGGCCGTCCGGCCCGCCTGCTTGTCGGATGCCGCGTCAGGCCAGGTGCGACGGCGAGTGCCGGCCCGGCCGCCGCAGCGCCATCCACCACAGCAGCGCGGCATTGACCGCCCAGCTGGCCGTGAGCATCAGCAGCGCCGTGTTCGCCACGCCGGGAGAAAGCCCCAGCGTCAGCAGGCTCAGCGACCAGGGCAGCCCGCCCGCGATGGCCACGAGCATGCCCACGTCGCTCTCTGGCACCAGCGCGCAGCCGAGGATGCAGACGGCGCCCGCGACCGAGTAGATCAGCGCGGCGGTACGCCATCCGCGGCGACGGTGTGGCAGGGAATTCGATGAATTCGCGATGGGCATGCCTCTAGCATCGCCGATTGCGTGGCAAGGCGTGAAGGCCTGATGCGTGAAGGGATGTAGTGTTTTGGCGATGCGGGTTTCAGCCGCCGGCCAGCCCTTGCAACGCGGCGGGAACCGGCGCGCGCGGCAGGGCGGATTCGACGCCCAGTGCGAGCGCCATCAGCATCGAATCGGCGCCTTCGGGCCCGGTGAGTTCCAGCCCGGCGGGCAGGCCGTCGCGGGCCAACTCGGCCACGGGCGGGTCGAATTCTTCCCAGAAATAGGCTTCGGGCACGCCCAGGCGCACACCCATGAGCTGCATCGCGCCCAGCCGCAGCGGCCCGCCGGTGATGCGGGTGCTGTCGAACGGACTGCGCGAAGGCCCGAAGCCGTGGTTGTGGCCGGTGACGTCTTGCGACCACTCGTGCAAGTTCGTCTTGCCGAGCACCCCGTGCAGGACGGCGGACTGCACTATCACGCGAGGACCATGGACTTCGCTTTTCTCGAGGCAGTCGGCTAGAGAGTCACGCCGCTTACTTCACGCGTAAGCGGAACTGTCACCGGGAGTTGTCACCATGAGTGAATGGCTGGCCAACTTATCTCTATCGCCCTGACTGTCGACCAACACGACGCAGGGGACTATTTCTGGGTGCTCCTGGAGTCCTTCGACAACTCGATGGAATTCGAGCCGCTGATGGAAGCCGCTACAGGCTTTTCAACATACCTCGAGGCCCTGCAGGCTGGGTATGTGGTGCTTAAGGGGATGTCGGAAGATTTGAACGTCGGGCCCCG
This sequence comes from Variovorax durovernensis, assembly GCF_977011995.1. NCBI lineage: Bacteria > Pseudomonadati > Pseudomonadota > Betaproteobacteria > Burkholderiales > Comamonadaceae > Variovorax > Variovorax durovernensis. The sequence continues at coordinate 3,094,406 of NZ_CDRNCW010000001.1, forward strand.
TGAGGAGGGGGAAGAGCTTCTGGTTGCGCAAGAGCGGGGTGCCAACGGCCGGCTCTGATGAGCGAACAAGCGCAGGCTATGCTGGCGCCTGTTTGTTTTGCGAGCGACCGAGGCACATGAAGAAATCCAAGCCCCCGAAGAAGGCGGGCACCTACGACATCAAGAAACAGTGGCACTGGGGCCGCGCAATGCGCGAACTGCGCATTGCCGATTTCCTGAAAGAAGGCCGCCTGCTGGTTCCCGGCGAATACACAGGCGAGGGCCCTGCCACCGATGACGGAACCGGTGCGCTTCGCACCGTGGGCGGCATCCAGGTCGGTGCCGCGAACTACGAAACGGGAATGATGTGGGTCGGCCGAAAACTGCGGGAAGGCGACCTGCCTTCCAAGCCGGGCGCGACGGCAACAGATTGAGGGTAAACCCCGGCGATTTTTGTCTTCGGCAGGCCTATCTTGGATTTGTGACCAATTGCTGGAGACAAACATGTTGATGGTTACAAAAGTGGTTGCAGCCGGCGTGACAGCCCTTGTGATCGGGGGCACGCCGTCGCCGAACGATGGCACTTCGGATCTTTCTCCACTGGCGCCGCAAGTGGTTGCGGCGCAGGCGTACGGTGAGTCTCCCTGTGCTGGCGGGTGCAATGTCTGGCGGTTGATTTACGACGGGCGCTGACGGCCATTGCCGGATGTTGGGGCGGAATCAAGACTCTTTCGATGAGTCTTCAGCTTGCTTGCTCGCACTCTTTCCACTGTAGATGGCGGCAAGCTTGCCGGTGTCCAGCTTGGCGTCCAACGCGATCTCGACCAGATCGTTCAGCTTGCCTGCAAAGATCGCTGGTGTACCGCCAAGCTGTGAGCCACGAAAGAATTGCCGCCAGGTCGGATCGATGATGACGCCATTCTTGTCGATGACATACCGGTGGGTGTCGTTGCTGTTTCGTTCGACCTGTGGCTCGGAAATCTTGTACGTTGTGCGCTTGTTGCAGTAGCTGGTGATTTCGCCGGCGATGTGCTGCGCGGCCCATGTCGCCGCACTGAAGCACGCGGCGCCCCCATGGAAGTCCGCGCCTGGCTTCAGGCCGTAGGCCTGCACGATCCTTTTGTCGGCCTCGTTCATGGAGTCATTCACGCGCGCCGCGCTCCCCATGTTCGAAAACTCCTCGATCAAGGATTTGCGAAGTCTTTGAACCGTCTTTCCGTTTTCCGAGAAACCACCCGGAATCCTGTCGGGGTAGGCCGATGTGTAGTCCTGAAGAAGCAGCCACTTTGCGCGGTCATAGACCACGGTGTCGCAGAGGATGGTGACGATCTCTTCCATCGCATCCATTGCACCAAGGCGCAGGCTGTTCTGGGCATTCTGTCCGCGCCTCAGTCGCCATCGCGCAATGATTTCACCGATCTTCCGGATGGCCGTGGCGCGGCTTCCTCTTGCGATGTTTCGGTAATTCAGAAGCTCCGCATCGATCTGCAGAATTTCCGGATTGGATGTCTTGCCTCGTGAACCTGTCTTTGCCGCCGTGGCGTGCTGCCATTCCGCAAGCGTGGGCAGCGCGTCGAACAGATAGTCGTCCAGGTCGCTTCTCGTATAGCGGTCTCGACGCAATGCTTGCAGCTTGAGATCGATTGCAGTCAGACCTGGCATGAAAGTAGGCACCGCCGCCGCGATGGATGGTTAGGATTCTTGCGATTGAACAGGAAAACCGGCCCGCTGTCTCTCGCACGGCAAGGTGCAAAGAGCCATCCGAAACTGCGCGCCGTGCCGCGGCAGGTGCTAATTCCCGGCCACGCACGCGGTCGGATGCCCGCGTATATGCTGCCGGCTCGCATCACATCCACCGGAGCCCGAGACATATGTCTGCACAGCCCATCGAGGTCTATTCCTGGCCCACGCCGAACGGCCACAAGATTCACATCATGCTCCAGGAATGCGGCCTGCCGTACCACGCGCACCCCGTGAACATCGGCAAGGGCGACCAGTTCGCGCCCGACTTCCTGCAGATCAGCCCCAACAACAAGATCCCCGCCATCACCGACCCAGACGGTCCGGATGGCAAGCCGATCTCGCTTTTCGAGTCGGGCGCCATCCTGGTCTACCTGGCGGGCAAGACCGGCAAGCTGTTGCCGGCAAGCGATCGGGAGCGCTATGACGTGCTGCAGTGGCTCATGTTCCAGATGGGTGGCGTCGGCCCCATGCTCGGCCAGGCTCACCACTTCCGCATGTACGCGCCCGAGAAGATCGCCTATGCGATCGACCGCTACACGAATGAAGCCAAGCGCATCTACGGCGTGATCGACAAGCAGTTGTCGAAGAACAAGTTCATTGCCGGCAAGAGCTATTCGATTGCCGACATCGCAATCTTTCCGTGGCTGCGCAGCTGGGAAAACCAGGGCATCACGCTTACCGACTTCCCGCACCTGAAGGCCTGGTTCGACGGCATCGCGGCGCGTCCCGCGGTGCAACGCGGCGTGAAAGTGCTGGCCGATCTGCGCCAGCCGATCACCGGCGACAAGGAGCGCGAGATCCTTTTCGGCAAGACCCAGTACGAGAAACGCTGAGAAACTTCAGGAATGGGCCAATATCCGGGCTAGAATAGAAGGCTTGTCGGGGTGTAGCGCAGCCTGGTAGCGCATCTGGTTTGGGACCAGAGGGTCGAAGGTTCGAATCCTTTCGCCCCGACCAAAAAATCGAAATGCACACAGTCTTCACGGGCTGTGTGCATTTTTCGTTTCGGCTCATGAAGAGCGCCGAATCGGTGGCGTTGTTGTCACGCGGGGCGAAGTACGGAACTGGGTAGAATCTCCGCCGCTGCCGGCCCGGAAACAAAGACGTCTAAGTCGTTGATTCTCCAGGGTTCTCTCCGGCTCGCATCTGCCCGTAGCTCAGTTGGATAGAGCACCTGCCTTCTAAGCAGGTTGTCGGGGGTTCGATCCCCTCCGGGCAGGCCATTTCAGTCTCTAACCACAGCAGTTTTCTCTAACCAAGGCAGGCCGAAAACCGCTTTTCAGCGAGTCGCCGAGGTCTTTTTCGCCGTCTTGTGGCGCACGTAGTCGGCGGTCTGATGCTCCGTCGAATGCCCTCCCATGGTGCGCGCGGCGCCCATGCCTTGCGCTCGGTCCTTGTCCGTCAGCGCCTTGGCGCGAAGGTCATGGAAATGCGCATCTTCGATGCCCGCGCGTTCCAGCGCCCGATCCCACGCTATGCGCACGCCGTGGTACTTGTAGGGGCGCCCCTCCTGGTTGGCGATGACGAAGCGGATGTTCGTGCGCTTGATCTTCTTCACGCGCTCGATGACTTCCCGCAACCGCGGTGTCCATTCGATCAGGATTGCAGCCTTGGTCGTCTTGGCCACCTTGGCGGGCTTGAACGTGATGCCGTCTCTTCCGATGGCTGACCATTCCAGCGCCAGCAGGTCGCCGACGCGCTGGCCTGTCAGGTACGCCAGGTCGATCAAGGCGCAGATCATCGGGCCGGAGCGGGTTTCCAGCCCGTCCTTCCCCTTCAGCGCAGCCACCTTTATTCGGCGAAGTTCGCTGTCGGTGATGTAGCGGTTTCGCGCGGCGATGCTCATCTGCTTCACCGCCCCGGTGGGATTCGAGCCCTCGGGGCGGAAGCCCTTTTCTTCGGCGAAGCGCATCAACTCCCTGAGCATCGACCGATAGGCGTTGTACGTGCGCGGCGTCGCCTTGAAGCGCTTGAGGAACTCCATTACGTCAGGCGTCTTAACCTGCGCGGCTCGGAATTCGGCGAAGGCATCGGAAATCTCGCGCAGGCGGAATGCGTCGTCGTCGCGCGTGCGCTTCTCACGATCCTTGCCGACCTCTTCCTTCCAGTCGGCGACCAGCTTCGGCACCATGTCGTCTAAGCCCTTGTCGGCCGTCAGCTTGCCAAGCGCAAGATACATCGCGGGAAGGCCTTCGCGCTCGCGACACAACTTCGTCCATTTGCGGGTCTTGCCAATGGCGGCGACATGCCAGTAGGAGCCATCCTTGAGGTACACCCGCGGCGGAAGGTCTCGGCTCATCGCGTGCGCACCTTCGGCTGCCGGACCGTCGGGTCGTTGGCCGCCTTGCCGCCGCCGGAGCAAATCGCGTCGTAGTGGGTGCGTTCGAGGATCACGTAGCCGTCCACTGGAGAGCGGCGTGCCCGATAGAAGCCTTGGCGCAACAGCTCAGCCAACTGCTTGTTGGCCTGCTGATAGCCGGTGATGTTCCAGCACTACGTGCGGATCGCGGCCACCAGCGTTGGCTATGCCCGTTGGGCCGCGGGCGAGTTGGCAAAGAGCTGCCCCGACTGGCATGGCGACGTGCTGCAGCGACTGGATGCCCACCTGGCAGCGCGCGGCATCAAGCACCCGCCGCCGTTCATCGAACCCGAATGCAAGGTGCCCGCGCTCCAGAAGGGGCGCCGAGGCCTTGCCAAACGCAAGTACTTCCACGACAGCCTATGACCCTCCACCTCACCGTCCCGCTCCAGCTCGGCCGCGGGCTGAACGATCGCGAGCACTACATGGCCCGGCACCGCCGCGTGCAGTCCGAGCGCGGTGCGGTGCAATGGCACCTCAACGGCAAGAAGCCGCCCGCCGGCGCGGTGCGCGTGCTGCTGGTGCGCGTGTCCGTGCCGTCGGCAACCCGGTGGATCCAGCTGGACGGCGACAACCTGCGGGGCAGCATGAAGGCAGTGCGCGACCAGGTTGCGGCGTGGCTGGGCCGCGACGATGCCGATGGCGGCACGATCCAATGGGAGTACGGCCAGCGGGCCGGCGCCGATTGGGCATGCGAGATCCACGTGGTGCCAACGCCATGAGCAGCGTCGTTCTCTACCGAGCCGAGGACGGCAAGCTCGTCGGCATGGGCGACCGTGGCCAACGCCAGTTCTCGAAGTTCAAGCGCGCCATCGAGGCGCTGCCCATCGGCGCTACGCTGCAATTCGACTACCGGCTGCCGCGCAGCCCGAAGCACCACCGCCTGTTCTTCGCGAAGCTGCGCGAGCTGCACGCGCGCCAGGAGACCTTCGACACCGAGGATGACCTGCGCATGTGGCTGCTGGTGGGCGCGGGCTACTGCCACTACATCCCCGGCACCGACGGGCAGCTCGTGGCCGTGCCGCAGTCGATGGACTGGGTGACGCTGGAAGAGGTCGACTTCACAGAGGTTCACCGCCGCGTCGACGCCTTCATGTGGGAGCCGCGCGCGCCGCGTGCTGTGGCCGCACCTGGGCGACGAGCGCAGCTACTGGGCGGTGGATTGCTGGCGGCTGGAGTTTGAGAAGAGGTGAAGCGCACGCCCATGAAGCGCTCCGCATGGCCGCGCCGCGCCCAGCCCGAGCCCGGCACCGCCCCGGCACGTGTGAAACCGGTGGCCAAGCCGCTCGAGCGCACGGTGCGCTACGCCACGCCGGCCAACGAACCGGTGTTCGCGCAACCGAAGGAGGGCGTCATCGAGCACGAGGGCTACAAGCGCTTGGTGCGCCAGCTGCCGTGCGCGCACTGCGGCATTGAGGGCTACACCCAGTTCTGCCACTCGGACGAAGGGAAGGGCATGGGCATAAAGACCGATTCCCGCCGCGGCTGGCCGGGTTGCGGCCCGCATGGGGATAGCGCCGGCTGCCACCACCTGATCGGCAGCACGGGAACGCTCACGCGGGAGGAGCGCCGGGAACTGGAGGCATGCTACGCCGCGCAGACCCGTGCTGTCATCATCGCCGCCGGCGACTGGCCAACCGCGCTGCCGCGGCTTTAGCTGGTCGTTCCCACCGCCTCTATTGAATCATTGGTTCGCCTTGCTCAGGCATCCGTACGCCCGCATCGCACGTTGTGCAATACCGAAAATTAGCGATTCCCAGAGGCTTGCATGCTTGATAGCGTAATCAAGCGGACAGTCCGCGAAGAGGAATGAGCAATGCAATATGTTCTTCGAAATGTTGTTGCCCTGGCGCTCGCTGTATTGAGCGTGTCAGCTGTGGCTGAAACTCCGCGTGAAGCATCGGAGCGTGCCGCACGCGAGTCGATGGCGAAGGCGCAGGGCGAGAAGATCAAGAATGATCGAATCGTCCAGGAGAGGCGTGAGCGTGCCGAGCAGCGCGAGCGTGCTGAACGTCTCGAACGAGCGCAGAAAAAAGGACGCACGGGCTAATAGACGACCTTACAAGCGGAGTGGGCCCTTCGGGGTCTCTTTGTCACTGGGGGCTCGTGTGGAAATCCAAGTACTCTTCCCCGCGACCAGATAGGTGGCGCCTGGGCGTCTAGTCCCGCTTCGACAGATTCGTCGTAGCTAGGGTGCTTGCTGTTCGGAAGGTGCGAGGCGAGATTTTTTAAGGCGTTTCGCAATCATGTTCACTACAGGGTCAGGTCTCTCGGCCTTCCAGCCCTGATGCACATTGTCTAGGCCTCTCACGATGAGGTAAACGGCGGCGGTTAGCAGGGCCAATAGAACGTTGCGGTCTAGCACCGCGACGCCTGGGTGTTGATTTCCATCCAGAAGTGACCCACTTGGCCCGGTGATTTCCATCTAAATCTGACCCACGTGATAACCCTAACCTGCTGCTTTTAGCAGCAGGAGCACAGGAGTGATTGACGTGGCGACACTGAGTGTCATCAGGCGTTGGGCACTGCGAGAGCAACTGTCCATCCGAGAGATAGCCCGGCGCACGGGCTTGTCTCGCAACACCATCCGCAAGTACCTTCGCGAGGGCGAGGCGGCGCCCAGCTACGCGAAGCGCATCAGCCCGAGCAAGCTCGACGCGTTCGCCGAGAAGCTCGGCGGCTGGCTCAAGAGCGAGGCGTCTAAGTCACGCAAGCAGCGGCGCACGCTCAAGCAGATGCACGCCGATCTGGTGGCGCTGGGCTACCAGGGCTCCTACAACCGCGTGGCGGCCTTTGCACGAGCGTGGCATGCGCATCTCCACGAGGTCCAGCAGACGACCGGGCGCGGCACCTTCGTGCCTCTGGCCTTCGGTCCCGGCGAGGCATTCCAGTTCGACTGGAGCGAGGACTGGGCCGTCATCGCTGGTGAACGCACCAAGCTGCAGGTGGCGCACTTCAAGCTCAGCCACAGCCGTGCGTTCATCGTGCGCGCCTACCTGTTGCAGACCCACGAGATGCTGTTCGATGCGCACAACCGGGCCTTCGAGGTACTCGGGGGCGTGCCTCGGCGCGGCATCTACGACAACATGAAGACCGCCGTGGACAAGGTACGCCGCGGCAAGGAGCGCGACATCAACGCGCGCTTCAGCGCCATGGTCAGTCACTACCTGTTCGAGGCCGAGTTCTGCAACCCGGCCTCGGGCTGGGAGAAGGGCCAGGTCGAGAAGAACGTGCGTGATGCGCGCCACCGGTTGTGGCAACCTGTGCCGGCGTTCGCCACGCTGGCGCTGCTCAACGACTGGCTGGAGGACCGCTGCAAGGCGCTGTGGGGCGAGATCGTCCACGGCAAGCTGCCAGGGACCGTAGCCGATGTCTGGGCGCAGGAACGGCCACTACTGTTGCAGATCCCCAGACCCTTCGATGGTTTCGTGGAACACACCAAGCGCGTCTCGCCCACCTGCCTGGTGCACTTCGAGCGCAACCGTTACAGCGTTCCGGCCTCCTACGCGAACCGGCCAGTGAGCCTGCGCGTGTACGCCGAACGCCTCGTCGTGGCGGCCGAGGGCCAGATCGTGTGCGAGCACACGCGCATCATTGACCGTCGCCACGACACCGCAGGTCAGACCGTCTACGACTGGAGGCACTACCTGGCAGTGCTGCAACGCAAGCCAGGAGCGCTCAGGAACGGAGCGCCCTTCAGCGAGCTGCCGCAGGGCTTCCGGCGGCTGCAGGCCGCGCTGCTGAAGCAGCCAGGCGGAGACCGCGAGATGGTGGAGATCCTGGCGCTGGTGCTGCACCACGACGAGCAGGCAGTGCTGACCGCGGTCGAACTGGCGCTGGAAGCCGGCGTGGCCAGCAAGACTCATGTGCTGAATGTGCTGCACCGACTGCTCGATGCCAAGCCCATTGCGCCGGCGCCTGTCACGGCACCGCAGGCACTGCGCCTGATGAACGAGCCGAAGGCCGATGTGCTGCGCTACGACACGCTCCGGGGGCGTGCCAGCGCTGCTGGCGGCCTGCGCGGGCCGCTGAACTCCAAGTCGAGTAGCCAGGAGGTGCGCCATGCGACATGACCCTGCCAGCGGCGCCATCGTGATCATGCTGCGCGAACTCAAGATGCACGGCATGGCCCAGGCCGTCGCGGAGCTGGCCGAGCAGGGATCGCCGGCCTTCGAGGCGGCCCAACCGATGCTCTCGCAGTTGCTAAAGGCAGAGACAGCCGAGCGGGAGGTACGCTCGGTGGCCTACCAGTTGAAGCTCGCTCGCTTCCCAGCCTATCGCGATCTCGCTGGCTTCGACTTCGCCAACAGCGAGGTCAACGAGGCGCTGGTGCGTCAGCTACACCGATGCGAGTTCATGGACGATGCGCAGAACGTGGTGCTCGTGGGCGGTCCGGGCACCGGCAAGACCCACATCGCCACGGCGCTGGGCGTGCAGGCCATCGAGCACCAACACCGCCGGGTGCGCTTCTTCTCGACGGTAGAACTGGTCAACGCACTCGAGCAAGAGAAGGCCAGTGGCAATCCCGGCCACATCGCGCACCGACTGATGTACGCGGACATGGTGGTGCTCGATGAACTGGGCTACCTGCCGTTCAGCGCATCAGGTGGCGCGCTGTTGTTCCATCTGCTGTCCAAACTCTACGAACGCACGAGCGTGGTGATCACAACCAACTTGAGCTTCAGCGAGTGGGCCAGCGTCTTCGGCGACGCGAAGATGACGACGGCGTTGCTGGACCGGCTCACGCATCACTGCCATATTCTGGAGACCGGAAACGACAGCTTCCGCTTCAAGCACAGCTCGGCTCAACCCGTTCAAGCAGTCCAACCTAAAAAGGAGAAAGCCAAGAACTTATCCACACCGTGAGCCGGCTGGCTCGCAAAGAGGGTGGGTCAATATTCGATGGAAATCGCGGGTCAGGATTCCATGGAACTCAACACCCAGTCTAGGTACAGATCGCCGATGCGCGCGCAGCGGCCGGCGACGTGGTCAGCGAAGTCGCGTAAGGTGGGGCGCATCGGCTCGTCAGGGCCGAGCTCACCCGTCTGACGAGCCATTGCGATGAGCTCGTCTTCAATCGTTGCTCCAACTCCCTGTATTCGGCCGCCAAACAGGGCAGCATGCCAAATGGCCCGCCCGGTCCGGTTGACCTGAGGCGCTGCCTTCCCGGCCGAACGCCCCGCTTCGTTCTTGGCATGACGCCTTAGACAGGCGCGCGGTTTTGGTCGAAACGGTGTGCTTTACCCAATTCAGGGGATGTCGCAACCGCCCCCACTCGGATTCAATCGCTCCCCTTGTGTGCTTTTGTTACATCTGACATTTATTTGTAGCAATTCATGCGCGAACGATCGTTTTTGACCTTGGAGCAACAGTTTTGGACCGTAGAAAATTTTCTCTGACGATGATGGGTGCGGCCGTGCTGGCCGGATGCGGCGGTGGCGGTGGCGGTGGCGGAAGTGGCGGATTTGCCTTTCCACCTATTGCCGCTGCGCCGCCTGCCCCGGCCACGCCGCCGCCACCACCACCGGCGGCTCCGCCGCCTGTCGCACCGCCGCCCCCGAGTGGCCCTGAACTGGGGACGCCCGTGACGCTACCTGCGATTACGAAGTTCCAGCAGACCCTTGCAGCGCTCACCGGTAGTCCCGTAGCGCCGGGGCAGGCCAATTTCTGGGATTTGAGTTCAGACTTCTCGCTTAACGACGGTGGCTACGACCAGTTCGATGGTGGGCTGCTGTTGTCGGTCGACGTGGGCGGGGTGAGCGAGTCCTTTGCTAGTGACCAAGTCTTCGGCGAGCTCACGGCACTGAGCCCAGCTTTTAAAGCTGCGGATGGCGTACTGTCGGTCTCCTTCAGCTCGGATCCGAATTTCGCGAGTAACGCCACTGGGGGCTACGCCTACCTGCATCCGGGCGTCGACGTGCGCTTGCAGCAAACCTTGAACCTTGGCTCTGCGGCCGGCGGAATTTCGTTGTCCTGGACCGGCAACGAAGGCTCTTCAAGTAGCAATAGTTTTTCCGATCCCACACAGTTCGGTCAGGTGGTGGTGCGCGATACCGCGGGCGCGCTGCTGACTACGCTCTACAGGAGAGACGGGAGCGGGGCCACTGGAACATGGGGTTCAGCCTCGCTCACGCAGTTCGGCGGGCAGACCGTGGTGCTGTCGTTCGAGCAGCGGGTTGGCAACCGCGGCTCCACCATCGACAACGTGTCTGTCAAGGATTCGGCCAACACCGAATTCGTCGTTAACGGCGACTTTGAGGCGCAGGGCACGGGTTGGCGCGTGAGCGATGACCCGGTGTCGCAGAACTTGCGCTCGGGCGTTCGTACGGTGAGCGGCCTTGAGGTGCAGCGCAGCTTCTTCGCCCAGCCCAACCAGCTATGGGGTCGATTCACCGACGTGTTCCACAACGCGACCGCGTCACCCATCGTGGCCAAGGTGACCTATTTCAGCAACCTGGGCTCGGACGGTGGAGGCTTCATCTATCCCACGCCGGGCGCGCCCCTGAAGGGGCTCACGACTTGGGATAGCGGTTACAGGTCAGACCGTGACATCGGTTTCGTTTTCGGCGCGGTGGACAGCACGACCTACCAGTCGACGTCGGCGCTGGACGTATCCGATGGCTCGGACGATGTGAGCTTTACCTTCAACATCTCGGTGCCGGCAGGCGGAACCGTCACGCTGATCAACTTCATCGTGCTGACGGGCATAGCTACCGGAGTCGCTGCCACCGACATCACCGCCAAGGCCACGGCCGTGGACGCCGCAGTCGCAGACATCGCCAATAACTTCCGGACCCAGTTCGCCTACCAGCGCGGCCTGACGCAGGAGCAGTTGGATACGTTGAAGAACTTCTGATGGGCACGGGCCGCGTAAAGCGGCCCGTCTTGGCGCACGATCTCTGGCGTGACGAGCGCCTGCGAGCGATGTCACCCGATCAGCAGGACAAGCGCTCGGTGATCGCGCTCGAGGTGCATGACTTCGACCGCTGGCTGACCTGCACGGTCGAGGAGGCCCAGACGATGTTGAAGGTGGCGCCAGTCGAACTGTTCGATGCGGGGCCTGCGACGGCAGTCGTGGCGGCTTAGTACCTTTTGCGCGGGGGAACAGACGGGGGAACGTTTGGCACTCCAATCGGAGGAATCAAGGGCTGGTGCACCCTGCAGCTCGCCCTTCAATCCCCTCCGGGGCCATTTCAGTGATTCACGAAGCCCCTCAAGGCACCACAATCACTCATCTTCCCTCTGTAGAAGCGCATTCTCCAGAGGACTCTACTCGCAGATCAAGGCCAGCGCCTCTCGACGCTGGTTCTGGAAGTACCGCTTCGAAGGCCAGGAAAAGCGCCTGGCGCTGGGCAGTTACCCCGAGGCCAGCAGGAGCATGACCACGTCAGCCAACCTGCCTCTCATGCACGTTGCACCACATCCAGTCTTCCCCAGGCTCGATCGACTGGATCACCGGATGTTGCTCCGCATGCGAATGCTTCGTCGCATGCCGGTTCTTCGAGGAGTCGCAGCAACCCACGTGGCCGCAGTGCACGCACAGGCGTAAGTGGACCCAGGTGTCGCCCGTCTTCAAGCAGTCTTCACAGCCGCGCAGAGTGTGCGGCTGCGCGATGTCGGCAGGCACGTGGTCACAGGGTTTGATGGGCACGAAACAGCTCCTTTGTAGCTCGGTGTCTATCAGGCTGCAGTGGTGGCCTGCGACAGGTGTTGATGAATGAGCGCCACCGCAGCGGCGCCTTCGCCGATGGCGCCGCCGACGCGCTTGACGGAGCCCGATCGAACATCGCCCACGGCGAACACGCCAGGCACGCTGGACTCGAGCGCGGTCGCCGGCCGAGCCGGGAAGCCGCTGCTCGCCGCCGCGCCGGTCAGCACGAAGCCGTGCTTGTCGACCGACACGCCGCAGCCTTCGAGCCACGACGTCTCGGGCTCCGCGCCCACGAAGAGGAAGATGTTGCGGGCAGGGCAGTCGTGCTCGTCGCCCGATGTGTGGCAGCGCCACGTCGCACCCGTGAGGCCTTCGTCCGATCCGCCGTGCAGGCGGACCAGTTCTGTGTGCGGTTGCAGCGAGATGTTGGGCGTGGCTTCGATGCGGTCGATGAGGTAGCGCGACATGCTGGCCGCGAGCGAAGGCCCGCGCACCAGCACGTTCACCTTGGCCGCATGGCGTGACAGGAACACCGCGGCCTGTCCGGCGGAGTTGCCGCCGCCGACCAGCGCCACTTCCTGTTGCGCGCAAATCTTCGCTTCGATGGCCGAAGCCCAGTACCAGATGCCGCGACCCTCGAATTCGGCCAAGCGCGGCACGGCGGGTCGCCGGTAGCGCGCGCCGCTGGCAATCACCACGGTGCGCGCGTTGATGGTGCGGCCGTCGGCCAGCGAAACGCGCAGGCTTTCTTGCGGGTTGTCGCGCGAGCAGTCCAGCGATGTCACCTTGGCGGGGATCAGCATCTCGACGCCGAACTTCTGTGCCTGCACGAAGGCACGGCCTGCGAGTGCCTGGCCCGAGATGCCGGTCGGAAAGCCCAGATAGTTCTCGATGCGTGCGCTGGCGCCGGCCTGGCCGCCGAAAGCGCGGCAATCGAGCACGATCACGCGCAGGCCTTCGGAGGCCGCATACACGGCGGTAGCCAGGCCGGCCGGTCCGGCGCCGACCACGGCCACGTCGTACAACTCGTCGCGCTCGGCGGTGTCGACCATGCCCAGGCACCGCGCCAGCGCGTCGTCGGTGGGGTTCACCAGCACGGAGCCGTCTGGACACACCGCCAGCAGCTTGCCAGCGCCGTACTGCGCGATGAGCGCGGCGGCGTCGGGGTCTTCGTCAGCGTCGACCAGGTGATAGGGGTAGCCATTGCGCCGAAGAAAATTCTCCAGCCGCGCCATGTCGGGCGACTGCGGCGGGCCGATCAGCACTGGTCCGCTCGCGCCGGATTCGATCAGCGCCACGCGTCGCAGGATGAGCGCGCGCGTAATGCGCTCGCCAAGGTCGGCTTCGGCGACCAGCAGCGCGCGCAGTTGCGCTGGCGGCACGAGCAGCACTTCGACATCTTCATCGGCATGTCCGTCGACCAGGGCAGGGCGGCCGCTCAGTTGGCCGACCTCGGCCAGGAACTCTCCCGGTCCCTGCCGCACGATGGGCACGACGTGGCCGAGCCCATCGCGTTGCGTGACCGCCACGACGCCCTTGAGCAGCACGAACATGCCGGGGCCGGTTTCGCCGGCGGTGAAGAGCCGCGCACCGCGCGCGAACTGTTGCACGGTGCCGAAACGCGCAATACGCGCAATCTCGGTGTCACTGAGCACGGGAAAGGTCTGCTGGAGGCGGCCGTTGTCGGTGCCGCGTACGTCGGTGGCCATGCGTGAACGCTCCTTTTCGCGAGTCCACCGCATTAGACGACGAAGTGCGCTGGAGGGGCTGCACTGCCGTCATGTGTCTGAAATGTTCCTGACATGCCGGCTTCATGGCAGGTGCGGAGACTCCCTCGGCAGAAAGGGTTCCCCATGAAAGAACTGCCCAACCCGACGTTTCCGCTTTCGCAGATCGGGCTGCGCGCGGCCTTGTGGCCCGCTCCCGCTGTCGGTGGTTCGACCACCGCCACTGTCCGCACCTCGGTGCCCCAGGCGCCTGCCGTCATTCTTCCTCCAGCCACAGAAACCCGCCAAGGCATCACTGTGGGCTGGGCCCGCCACCTTGATGATGTGCGCGCCGCGCAACGCCTGCGTTACGACGTGTTCGTCGGCGAGATGGGCGCCCGCGTGTCGTCGCCGCTGGCCGGCCACGACATCGACCTGTTCGATGATTTCTGCGAACACCTGCTGGTCCGCGACGAACTGACGCAGCAAGTCATCGGCACCTATCGCGTGCTGACGCCAGCTCAGGCCCGCCGCGTCGGCAGCACCTACAGCGATACTGAATTCGACCTCACCCGCCTGCGCGACCTGCGCGAGCGCATGGTCGAGCTGGGCCGCAGCTGCGTGCACCCCGAGCACCGCCAGGGCGGTGTGATCCTCGCGCTATGGGGTGCCTTGGCCGGCTTTATGCACCGCAACAAGCTCGACACCATGATCGGCTGCGCGAGCATTCCCATGTCGCACAACGGCGTGACCAACGGCGACGCCGCCGCCAGCATCTGGCGCCAGGTGTCGGCCAGCCACATGGCGCCGATCCAATATCAGGTGCAGCCGCGCCTTCCGCTGCCGGTCGAGCGGCTGGACAGCACGCTCGACGTGGAGCCGCCGGCGCTCATCAAGGGTTACCTGCGCCTGGGTGCCAAGGTGCTCGGCGCTCCGGCCTGGGACCCGGACTTCAATGCCGCCGACCTGCCGATGCTGATGCGCATCGACGATCTGCCTGCGCGTTACCGCAAGCACTTCCTGGGCGCATGAAGCCGGCGGCTACCCGGCCCGAACCGGGGCCGCTCGCTTCTTCCGATGGGACTGCGGACTCCACAGCAGCCGGCACGGAGGCGTCACGAGAATGTCACGCAACTGACACAAGCGCGGATGACACTGTCATATTTCCGCCTACACGTTCTCCTGTGCCGCTTGCTCCAGAATCAGTGCCTATGCAATCCGACCCCGCAGATCCGTCACTCGACGTCGCTGCGCCCACGTTCACGCTGCTGGACCGCGATCACAGCATCCTGTCATTCAACGAGCGCGTGCTCGACTGGGCCCATCGGACTGAAGTGCCACTCATCGAACGGCTGCGCTACCTTTGTATCGTTTCGTCGAATCTCGACGAATTCTTCGAAGTCCGTGCCGCGCCACACCTGATCGCGGGCAGCGCCGGCGACCACAAGGGCACTTACACCGTCGAATCGTTCGAGCGGCTGGCAGAGGCGGCTCACACGCTCGTGGCGCGCCAGTACGCGCTGTACAACGACGAGCTGATGCCGACTTTTGCCACGCACGGCATCCACATCATTTCGCACGGCGAACGCAATCCGGCGCAACGCAAGTGGGTCAGCGAGTATTTCGAGCGCGAAGTGCGTCCGCTGCTGATTCCCGTCGGGCTGGACCCGGCCCATCCGTTCCCGCAGGTGGCGAACAAGTCGCTCAACTTCATCGTGAGGCTGGGGGGCAAAGACGCCTTCGGGCGCGAGAACCCGATCCAGATCGTGAAGGTGCCGCGTGTGTTGCCGCGCCTGATCAAGATGCCTGCCAAGGTGTCGGATGGCAAGACGCTGTTCGTGGCGCTGTCGAGCGTGGTGCGGGCGCACCTGTCGAGCATGTTTCCGGGCCGCGAGGTGGGCGACTTCTCGCAATTCCGCGTCACGCGGCATTCCGACCTCGCGGTGGACGAGGAAGACGTCAAGAACCTGCGCACCGCCTTGCGCCAGGGCTTGCAGCATCGGCACTACGGTCAGGCCGTGCGGCTCGAGGTGTCGGCGAGCTGCGCCGAGTCGCTTGCGAGCTTCCTGCTTGCGCAGTTCAACCTGCCGCCGCAGGCGCTGTACCGGGTGCACGGGCCGGTGAACCTGGCCCGGTTCACGCAGCTGGCGGACCTGCTCGACGAGCCCAAGCTGCGCTTTCCGCCGTATCCGGCGTCGTACCCGGTCACGCTGTCGCCGTCGCAGTCGTTCTTCGATCGGCTGCAGCGCAGTGATGTGTTGATCCATCAGCCCTTCGAGAGCTTTGATGGCGTGCTCGCGTTCCTGCGCGAGGCGGTGCTCGATCCCCAGGTGCTGGCGATCAAGCAGACCATCTACCGCACCGGTGCCGATTCGGTGCTGATGGATCTTTTGCGCGAAGCGGTGCGCCGTGGCAAGGAAGTCACGGTGGTGGTGGAACTGAAGGCGCGCTTCGACGAAGAAGCCAACATCAACTGGGCTGAAATGCTCGAGTCGATCGGCGCGCAGGTGGTGTATGGCGTGGTCGGCCTGAAGACCCACGCCAAGATGCTGCTGGTGACTCGCCGCGAGGGAAAGCAGATGCGCCGCTATGGCCATCTTTCCACCGGCAACTACAACCCGCGCACCGCCAAGCTCTACACCGACATCAGCCATCTCACGGCCGACCCGCTGCTGACGGCCGACATGGAGACCGTGTTCGTCCACCTGGCGAGCCAGAGCCGGCTGCCCAAGCTCAACCGCATGTGGCTGGCGCCGTTCGACCTGCACAAGAACCTTGTCACCCAGATCGACGCGCTGGGCGTGGCCGCCTTAGCCGGACAGCCGACACGCATCGTCGCCAAGATGAATGCGCTGACCGACGAGGAAATCATCGCCGCGCTGGTTCGCGCAGGACAGAAGGGCGTGAAGATCGACCTGATCGTGCGCGGTGCCTGCACGCTGCCGGCGCAGGTGCCGGGGTTGACCGACAACATTCGCGTGCGCTCGGTGATCGGGCGCTTCCTCGAACATTCGCGGGTCTTCTACTTCCGCAACGGCGAAGACGAATCTCTCTACCTGTCGAGCGCCGACTGGATGAACCGCAACATGATGCGGCGCATCGAGCTCGCCTGGCCCGTGACCGACCCGGGCCTGCGCCAGCGCCTGATCGACGAATGCCTGGTGGCTTATCTGCACGATGGACGCGACGCCTGGGATCTGGGCGGCGATGGCATCTACACCCGCGTCGACCACGACACGCATTCGGGCGAGGCGGGTGCTTCCCGCGTGATCGAGGCGCACGGCGCGCAGGCAGCGCTGATGAATCGCTATGCATCCCGAGGACACATCCGGGATGCATCCGGCAACTGAAGACCGAAAGACGATGACCATGGACTTGATCTTCTGGCGCCACGCCGAAGCCGAGGACTGGACCGAGGGTTGCGACGACATGCAGCGCTCCCTCACAGCGCGCGGCGAGAAGCAGGCCAAGCGCATGGCGACCTGGCTCGACCGTCAGTTGCCGGACGGCACGCGCATCATCTGCAGCCCCGCGCGGCGCTGCGAGCAGACCGCTCTTGCGCTGGGCCGCAAATACAAGCTTCGCTCCGAGCTGGCACCCGACACAACGGCCGAGGCGTTGCTCGGCGCGGCCGGCTGGCCCAACGGCAAGTCGGTGGTGCTGATGATCGGCCACCAGCCGTCGGTAGGGCAGGCGATTTCGCTGCTGCTGGGCCTCAAGCAGGACAGCTGCCCTGTGCGCAAGGGCGCGCTCTGGTGGATCCGCACGCGTGAGCGCGACGGCGACGTACAGACCGTCGTGGTGACGGTGCAGTCGCCGGAATTGCTCTGAGCGTGGAGTTGGCGCGGCTCAGCAGCCGCTGAGTTCGACGCGCCAACTGCTGGTCTTCTGCCAGGCCAGCACTTCTTCCCGCAACAGGTGGGCCGATTGCGGATAGGCCTCGGCCCAGTCTGGCGCGCAGGCGATCGTGAAGGCCCGGGCGCCCAGCGCCGCCAGGTGCAGTGCCTGGGGATCGGGATCGCGCCGCGCATGGCACAAGATGATTGCGAGCCGCAGCGACAGCAGCTGCATCACGAAGGTCTCGTCGTCCAGTGCCGCCTCTAGCTTGCGCAGTTTGCCGCGTTGACCCAGCACCAGCTGGCCGAGCGCGTGCATTTCGTTCACTGCAAAGCCGGGAGCGTCGGCGTTGTCGAGGATGTAGGCGCCGTGCTTGTGGTAGTCGCTGTGCGAGATCTGTGTGCCGATCTCGTGCAATTGCGCCGCCCAGCCCAACTTGCGCAACGCACGGCCGGCACGGTTCGAGTTGTTTCCTCCGCGGGCCGCCGGGGCGAGTTGCAGGAACAAGCTGGCTGCCGTGTCGCCCACGCGCTTGGCCTGTGCGGCATCGACGGTGAAGCGGTTGGCCAGCCGTGCGACCGTGGCGGTACGCATGTCGGCTACGCTTTCGTCGCGTTCCAGCAATTCGTACAGCACGCCGTGGCGCAGTGCGCCCTGTGCAACCTTCATTTCCTGGATGTCGAGAAGTTCGAACACAGCACGCAGCACGCTGACACCACCGCCGATGACGGCCTTGCGGTCTTCGCGCATGCCGTCCATGCGTAGCTTGTCGGCGCTGCCGGCCTTGAGCAGGCGGTCGAGCAGCCAGTCGAGGCCTTCGCGCGTGACGAGACCGGGCTCGCCTCCGGCCGCAGCCAGTACGTCACCGACCGCGCCAATGGTGCCGGAGGCGCCGTAGGCCACGTCCCATTGGTCGCGGGTGTAAGTGGCGAGCGCGTCGTCCAGCACGGCCTTGGCGGCCACCTCGGCCGCGCGGAAGGCGGTGGGGGTGAACAGGCCTTCGCCGAAATGCTTCATCGACCAGGCCACGCTGCCGACGCGATACGACTCCATGCGGTCGGCCTCCAGCGCGTGGCCGATGATCATTTCGGTGGAGCGCCCGCCGATGTCGACGACCAGGCGGCGTTCGCTGTCTGACGCATCGGTGTGCGGCAACATGTGCGCCACTCCCTGATAGATCAGGCGGGCTTCTTCGCGTCCCGGGATCACGTCGATCCCGAAACCCAGAATGGTGCGCGCGCGCAGCAAGAACTCTTCGCGGTTGCGTGCCTCGCGCAATGTCTGGGTGGCGACGGCCCGGACCTGTGAGCGCTTGAAGCCCGCCAGGCGCTCGCCGAAGCGGGCGAGCGCGTCCCAGCCGCGCTGCATGGCCTCGGTGGTGAGGTTGCGCGCGCTGTCGAGGCCGTTGCCCTGGCGCACCGTCTCCTTGAGATATTCGGTGCGATGAATCTGACCATGGTCGACCTGTCCGATTTCCAGCCTGAAGCTGTTCGAACCCAGATCGACCGCTGCGAGGCGGGTGCCGTTTTGCATTTTGTAGTGAAGAGGGCGGTTCTCTGGATCGTAGCGCCGTGACAGAACGCGCCGCCCTCAAGTCTCATCACGGCAGGGGTTGGAGGCTAGGCGCAGTGCATGACGGTTATGTGACAGCGTCACACAAGTCACTGCAGGATTGCCGTCATTTTCCCTCGACAGAGGGGTGTCATATTGATGTCACAGAAGCTTTTTAGAGTCCGTCCCAAGCCCGAAAGGGACTACTTCTTACTTCTAAAGGAAGCTTCATGAAAACGACGTTCAAATTTGCAACCGCCGGCCTCCTGGCCGCGATGTTCACCATTCCCGCATTCGCACAAGACGTTACCGGCGCTGGCGCCAGCTTCCCGGCACCGCTGTACGCCAAGTGGGCTTCCGATTTCAACAAGGCCACCGGCGTCAAGATCAACTACCAGTCGGTCGGTTCGGGCGCCGGCATCAAGCAAATCGAAGCCAAGACCGTCGATTTCGGCGCTTCGGATGCTCCCCTGAAGGACGACGAACTGCAAGCCAAGGGCCTGATGCAGTTCCCCACCGTCATCGGCGGCGTGATCCCCGTGGTCAACATCCAGGGCATCAAGCCCGGTGAACTGAAGCTCAACGGCCAGGTCCTGGGCGACATCTACCTCGGCAAGATCACCAAGTGGAACGACCCCGCCATCAAGGCCCTGAACGGTTCGCTGGCTCTACCTGACGCCGCCATCGCTCCGGTTCGCCGCGCCGACGGTTCGGGCACCAGCTTCCTGTTCACCAACTACCTGAGCAAGGTCAACGCCGAGTGGAAGACCAAGGTCGGCGAAGGCACGGCCGTGAACTGGCCCACCGGCGCGGGCGGCAAGGGTAACGAAGGCGTCGCCGCTTTCGTGAACCGCCTGCCCAATTCGATCGGCTACGTCGAATACGCCTACGTCAAGCAGAACAAGATGACGTACGCACAAATGCAAAACGCCGCCGGCACCTTCGTGTCGCCTGACGACACCGCCTTCAAGGCCGCCGCCGCCGGCGCCGACTGGAACAAGACCTTCTACCAGGTGCTGACCAACCAGGCCGACAAGGGCGCATGGCCGATCACCGGCGCAACTTTCATCCTGATGCACAAGGTGCAGGACAAGCCCGCCAACGCGACCACCGTGCTGAAGTTCTTCGACTGGGCCTACAAGAGCGGCGACAAGACGGCCGACGACCTCGACTACGTGCCGATGCCTGACGCCGTGAAGGCATCCATCGCCAAGGCATGGGGTGATGTGAAGGATGCGTCGGGCAAGGCCGTCGCTTACAAGTAAAACAACCCATCAGTCCAGAACGGCGCGCCCATGAGCAATTCTTCGCTCGAGGACGCGCCGCTTTCGTCTTTGCCGGAGCGACCCGTGTCATCCACCTTTCCCGCCGCAGGCGCCTCACTCGACCTCGCGGCCGAGCGCGGCCGCGTTACCGCCCCTCCGCCCCCTGTCAAGGCTCCGCGCTCCGGCCCGATGGCCGATCGTTTGTTCGGCTGGGCTGCCAAGGGCGCCGCGCTGCTGACGCTTGCGATGCTCATCGGCATCCTGTTGTCGCTGATCGTCGGCGCATGGCCCGCCATTTCCAAGTACGGCCTCGGCTTCCTCACTAGCAGCGTGTGGGACCCGGTGAAGGACGAGTACGGCGGCCTGGTCATGATCTACGGCACGCTGGCCACCTCGATCATCGCGCTGGTGATCGCCGTGCCGGTGAGCTTCGGCATCGCACTCTTCCTTACTGAACTTTCGCCCAACTGGCTCAAGCGCCCGTTGGGTACGGCCATCGAACTGCTGGCGGCGGTGCCTTCCATCGTCTACGGCATGTGGGGCCTGCTGGTGTTCGGCCCGATCCTGTCGACCTGGGTGCAGCAGCCGCTGCAGAAGCTGCTGTCCGGCGTGCCGTACCTCGGCGCCCTGGTGTCCGGCCCGCCCGTGGGCATCGGTATTCTGTCGGCCGGCATCATCCTCGCGATCATGATCATCCCGTTCATCGCTTCGGTGATGCGCGACGTGTTCGAAGTGACGCCGCCGCTGCTCAAGGAATCGGCCTATGGCCTGGGTTCCACCACCTGGGAAGTCGTTTCCAAGGTCGTGCTGCCGTACACCAAGGCCGGCGTGATCGGCGGCATCATGCTCGGCCTAGGCCGGGCGCTGGGTGAAACGATGGCGGTCACGTTCGTGATCGGCAACATGAACCAGCTCAACTCGCTTTCCGTGTTCGAGGCGGCCAACAGCATCACCTCGGCACTCGCCAACGAATTCGCCGAAGCCGGCGCGGGCCTGCACCAGGCCGCGCTGATGTACCTCGGCCTCGTGCTGTTCTTCATTACCTTCGTCGTGCTGTCGCTGTCGAAGATGCTGCTTGCCAAGATGAAGAAGAGCGAAGGAACCAAGTCGTGAGCACCGCGCAAAACCTCCTGAGCGCCAAGGCGCTCGCCGAAACGCGCCAGGCCAAGTTCGCCTCGCGCAACCGCGTCAACAAGATCGCGCTGACGCTGTCGCTTGCCGCAATGGCTTTCGGCGTGTTCTGGCTGGTCTGGATCCTCTGGGAAACGCTGCGCCAGGGCGTCGGCGGCCTGGCCATTGCCACCTTCACCGAAATGACCCCGCCGCCGAACGAAGCGGGCGGTATCGCGAATGCGATCTTCGGTTCTTTCGTGATGGTGATGCTTGCCACCTTCGTGGGCACGCCCATCGGCATCATGGCCGGCATCTACCTGGCCGAGTACAACCCCAAGGGCTGGCTGGCCTCGGTAACGCGCTTCGTCAACGACATCCTGCTGTCGGCGCCGTCGATCGTAATCGGCCTGTTCGTCTATGCCGTGGTGGTGGCCTACTTCAAGACCTTCTCGGGTCTGGCCGGTGCCCTTGCTCTGGCGCTGATCGTTATTCCGGTCGTGATCCGTACCACCGAGAACATGCTGCAGCTGGTGCCACCGGGCCTGCGCGAGGCGGCCTACGCTCTCGGCACGCCCAAGTGGAAGGTCATTCTCAGCATCACGCTGCGTGCCGCCCGCGCCGGTGTGGTCACCGGTGTGCTGCTGGCGGTGGCGCGCATCGCCGGCGAAACCGCGCCGCTGCTCTTCACCGCGTTGAACAACCAGTTCTGGACCGCCGACGTGAGCCAGCCGATGGCCAGCCTGCCGGTCACGATCTTCAAGTTCGCAATGAGCCCGTACGAGAACTGGCAACAGCTGGCCTGGGCCGGCGTGTTCCTGATCACCGTCGCCGTGCTCGCCCTCAATATCCTGGCGCGGGTCCTGACGCGCAACAAACACTAAATCAAGAAGACGCCAACATGCCAAATACCGTCGCACAACCGTCGCGCTCGAAGATTTCGGTCAAGGACCTGAACTTCTACTACGGCAAGTTCCACGCGCTCAAGGGCATCAACCTCGAGATCCCCGAAAATAAGGTCACGGCCTTCATCGGTCCGTCGGGCTGCGGCAAGTCGACCTTGCTGCGCACCTTCAACCGCATGTTCGAGCTCTATCCCGAACAGCGCGCCGAGGGCACCATTGCCCTCGACGGCGAGAACCTGCTCACGTCCAAGCAGGACGTGGCTCTGATCCGCGCCAAGGTCGGCATGGTGTTCCAGAAGCCCACGCCGTTCCCGATGTCGATCTACGACAACATCGCCTTCGGCGTGAAGCTGTTCGAGAACCTCTCGGCCAGCGAAATGGACGACCGCGTCGAGTGGGCCCTGAAAAAGGCCGCCCTGTGGACCGAAGTGCGCGACAAGCTGCAGCAAAGCGGCTCGGGCCTCTCCGGCGGCCAGCAGCAGCGCCTGTGCATTGCACGCGGCATTGCCATCAAGCCCGAAGTGCTGCTGCTAGACGAGCCATGCTCGGCGCTCGACCCGATCTCCACCGCGAAGATCGAGGAGCTGATCGCGGAACTGAAAAACGAATACACGGTGGTCATCGTGACGCATAACATGCAGCAGGCCGCCCGCTGCAGCGACTACACCGCCTACATGTACCTCGGCGACCTGATCGAGTTCGGCGCCACCGAACAGATGTTCTTCAAGCCGCAGCGCAAGGAGACCGAGGACTACATCACCGGCCGCTTCGGTTGAAGTCAAAGGAGACAACATGACCGAGAAACACCTTTCCAGCCAGTTCGACAGCGAACTCAACGGCGTCTCGTCGCGCGTGATGGAGCTCGGCGGCATGGTCGAGTTGCAGATCCACCAGGCCGTGTACGCGCTGCTGCAGTTCGACTCCGAAGCCGCCGACCGCGTGATGGAGACGGAGCATCGCGTCAACGCGATGGAAATCGACATCGACCGCGAACTGTCGTCGATCATCGCGCGCCGCCAGCCCACGGCCCGAGACCTGCGCCTGCTGATCGCCATCAGCAAGACCACCGCCAACCTCGAACGCGTGGGCGACGAGGCCAACAAGATCGCGCGCATGGTCAAGTCGATCATCGAGAGCGGCGCGGCCCGCCAGTTGCCCACGACCGAACTGCGCATCGCGGCCGACCTGGCTTCAGGCCTGCTGCGCACCGCGCTCGACGCCTTCGCCCGCCTCGACACCGCCGCGGCACTGTCGATCCTGAAGGACGACGACCTGATCGATCGCGAGTTCGACGGTTTCGTGCGCAAGCTAGTCACCTACATGATGGAAGACCCGCGCACGATTTCCGCCAGCCTCGACCTGCTGTTCCTGGCCAAGGCCATCGAGCGTATCGGCGACCATGCCAAGAACATCGCCGAATTCATCATCTACATCGTCAAGGGTGCCGATGTGCGGCACACTTCGATGCAAGAAATAGAGTCCGCGCTGCAGTAACAACCGCGGCAAGACTCCCAAGAAAGCAATGAAGAAACCCCGAGTCCTGATCGTCGAAGACGAGTCCTCGATCGCCGAGCTGATCGCCGTCAACCTGCGCCACAACGGCTTCGAGCCGATCTGGTCGGAAGACGGTGCCGCGGCCCAGCGCGAGATTGACGCCTTCCTGCCGGATTTGATCCTGCTCGACTGGATGCTGCCCGGCCAGAGCGGCCTGCAGCTTGCGCGCCAGTGGCGCAAGGACCCACGCACCAAGGCCATCCCGATCCTGATGCTGACCGCGCGCGGCGACGAACCCGACAAGGTTGCCGGCCTCGATGCCGGTGCCGACGACTACATCACCAAGCCTTTCTCGACCCAGGAAATGCTGGCCCGCATCCGTGCGGTGCTGCGCCGCCGTGCGCCGGAAGTGGTGACGGAGCGCGTCGAGATCGGCGAACTGGCGCTCGATACCTCCACCCACCGCGTGACCTGGCAGGGCGGCGCCCTGAAGGTCGGCCCGACCGAATTCAAGCTGCTTGCCTACCTGATGCAGCACGCCGAGCGCGTGCACAGCCGGGCGCAACTGCTCGACAAGGTGTGGGGCGATCACGTCTACATCGAGGAACGTACGGTCGACGTGCACGTCAAGCGCCTGCGGGAGTCGCTGGGCGCGGCTGCGCCCATGGTGGAAACCGTGCGCGGAGCGGGCTATCGCCTGACAGCCCAAGTCACGGTTTGAGCGCCGTGGCTTCCCTTGGCTGCGGGCGCGGATAATCGCCCGCCATGCCTTTTCGCATTGCTACATTTTTAATAGCGTCCCTTGCAATTGGTGGGGGCGCTGTTGCTGCTTTCGGCTGGAAATTCGGCTGGCTGGGTGCCTGGCTGGGCGCGGTGCTGTGGCTGGGGCTCGATGCCTGGCGTGCCGAGCGGCTGCTGCAGGTACTGCGCAACGATGCAATGGGCTTGCCCGCGCGCGGACCTGGTGTGTGGGGCGAGTTGGCTGAGCGTATTCGCAAGCTGCTGCGCGACCGCGAGCAGCAGGCCCGGCAGGCCGAAGACCGGCTGCAGGAGTTCCTGGCGGCGATCCAGGCATCTCCGAATGGCGTGGTGCTGCTCGACGAGCAGGGCCGCATCGAATGGTGCAACCAGACGGCTGCCAGCCAGTTCGGCATCGACGCCGAGCGGGACCTGGCGCAGCACCTGGCCAACCTCGTGCGCGACCCGGCCTTCGTGGCCTATCTGGCCTCCTGGAACTACAGCCGAGACGTCATCATCGACGCCTTCGGCCCGGGCCATGCGCACCAGCGCAGCCACCTCGTGCGGCTGTCGGTGCAGGTTCACCCCTATGCAGGCAACCGCCGCATGCTGCTGACGCGCGACATCACCGCCCTGGAGCAGGCCGAAGCCATGCGCCGCGATTTCGTGGCGAACGTGTCTCACGAGATCCGCACGCCGCTTACCGTGCTGGCCGGCTTCGTCGAAACGCTGCAGAACCTGCCGCTCGATGCGGACGAGCGCACGCGTTACCTGTCGCTGATGGGGCAGCAGTCGCACCGGATGGAAACGCTGGTGAATGACCTGCTGACGCTGTCGCGGCTGGAGGGGAGCGCGGCGCCCTCGGGCAACCAGTGGATTCGCATCCGGGCTTTGCTCGCGCATTGCGAGGATGAGGGCCGGGGTCTGTCGGGCCGATTGGCGCCGCTGGGCCACCGCCTTTCGTTCACCATCGACGCGGAGTCCGAGGTGTCGGGCGCGCCGACCGAACTGCAGAGTGCAATGTCGAACCTGCTGAGCAACGCCATCCGCTACACGCCGGGCGGTGGCGAGGTGGCCGTCAGCTGGCGGGTGCTGCCCGACGGGCGTGGTGAATATTCGGTGAAAGACACGGGCCCGGGCATCGCGGCCGAGCACATCCCTCGGCTGACCGAGCGCTTCTACCGCATCGACCGCAGCCGGTCGCGCGAGACGGGTGGTACCGGACTGGGCCTTGCGATCGTGAAGCACATTGCGCAGCGTCATGGGGCCGAATTGCGCATAGAAAGCACGGTGGGCAAGGGCTCGCGATTCGCGCTGGTGTTTCCGGCGGCGCGTGTCCGGGAAGCGCGGCTGCTGGCCAAGCAGCAGTAGGCACGCAGCTTGGCTCTTCAGGCCGAGCGCTTCTTCATCGTCCAGCGCAGCAGGCTGATGAAGAACAGTGCCGTCAAGGCCAGCGCGCCAGCGCTCATGATCCAGAACGCCAGCGGCGATTGCATGGCTGCCCACGGACCCAGGCCGTGATACGCAAGCATGTAGCTGCCGCCGAGTCCCAGGCCCCAGAGCATCGCGCAGTAGATGACCAGCGGTGCGAGCGTGACCCGATAGCAACGCAGCAGGAACACGCACAGCGTCTGCACGGCGTCGGCCAGGTGGTACGCGGCTACGGCCAGCATCAGCGACGCGGCCAGCCCGACCACGGCGGGGTTGTCCGAGTACACGTTGGCCAGTTCGTGGCGCAGCGTGATCAGCGCAGTGGAGAAAAGCAGGGCGCACAACACGGTTTGCTCGAACCCCAGCCTGCATGCGTGGCGCGCCCTGGCGGCATCGCCCGCACCGAGCCAGAAGCTCACGCGCGCGCTGGTCGCGATCGAGAGCGACAGCGGCACCATGTACGCCACCGCCATCAGGTTCGCGGCGATCTGGTGCGCCGCCGCGGCAGCTGTGCCAAGGCGTGCAATGAACAGTGCCATCAGCGTGAACGAGGTCACTTCGACCAGCACGGCCAGGCCTCCAGGCACGCCCATCCGTGCGAAGAGGCGAATCTGTTGCCAGTCGGGCTTCTCCAGGCGTTCCCACAACCTGTAGCCGCGATAGAAAGGCCTGCTGCGCAGCATCCAGACCGCGCAGGCGAGCATGGTCCAGTTCACGCATAGCGTGGCCCAGCCGCAGCCCACCAGCCCCATCGCCGGCAGGCCGGCACCGCCGAAGGTGAACCAGATCGAGAGCGGCAGCTTCACGACCAGCGAGCCCAACTGGAGCCAGGTCACGAGTTGCGGCTTGCCCAGGCCCTGGTTCAGCGTGCTGAACAGGCGAAAGAGCAGGGCAGGTGCCAGGGCGAAGGCCAGCACGCGCAGGTACATCTCCACGTCGCCGCGCATTTCGGGCGGCACCTGCGTGAGACGCAGCACGGCGGCAGGTGCAAGCAGCGCCGCCATTCCGACCACGATGGCAATGGCGGCGAGGTACAGCGATTGCCGTACCGAACGGCCGACCTCGCTGCCGCGGCCGCCGCCGTGCAGTTCGGCCCACACAGGCAGCAGCGCCTGCAGCACGCCCATCAGCGAGACGTACACGCTGACAAAGATTGCAGCGCCGACCGACAGCGCGGCCAGCGCGCCCTCGGAGTAGCGGCCGGCGATGATGGTGTCGGTCACGCCGAAGGCCATCACGGCCAGTTGGCCGACCAGCACGGTGCCGGCATGCCGTGCGATCAGGCCCCTTTCGCCGCTCGGTGCGCTCACTGGGGCGTGATCTTCTGGTAGAGCAGCAGATCGTCGGCAGGGCTGCTGGGGCGGCGAAGGGTGCCGCTGAAGCGCCATTGATCGAAGGGGATGATCGTGTGCAGGCGCTCGATGGTCTCAGGGCTGACCAGCAGCCAGGGGCAATCGGTGCCCAGCAGCAGCGGTTGCAGGTTGAACTGGCCGTGGTAGCGCAGCGCGGCGATGTGCGGGCGGCTCAGTGCAAGCTCCGCAATGCAGCTCGGCTGGCCGACGCGCTCGGCCACGGCTCGCACCTGCGGCACATAGCTGCGTGCGTAGTCGATGGGCGGCAGCCACAGCGTCATCAGCAGCATCCAGCACAGCGCGGTGCCGCCGGCTGGCAGCACCAGCGTCTTCCAGAGGGCCGCGCGATGCCGACCGGTGCGCCAGCGCACCAGCCAGCACCAGGCAATGGTCGCGGCCACTGCCAGCACCACGGCGATGGGCGAGAACTCGGGCACGAAGCCCGGCACCAGGCGGGTCACGCTGGCTGCGGGCTTTGGCGGCACGCCGGTCTGCATGGCGATCCAGTAGATCCAGCCGAGCAGCGCCAGGCCGCTGAAGAAGAGCACGTTGAACCAGTCGACCAGCGCCGCCGCGCTGCGGCGGAAGGTCGGCAGGGCAAATGCCGCGAGCGTGGCGAAGGCGGGCAGCGCCAGCATGAGCGAGCGGTCGGAAAAATCGGTGGTCCAGGTCGCGGCCAGCGGCACCAGCGCGAACCAGAACGGCAGCGCCACATGGCGCGCATTGAGCTGGCGGCGCCAGCGCCAGAGCGTCCAGATGGCCAGTGGCCAGACCGGCCAGGTGAACCACAGCAGCAGCTTGGCCTGGCCACGGATGTCACCGAACAGGGAGCCGCCGGTCAGAGTGATCTTCCACTGGGACAGGCCCAGCGCGAACACCAGCACTGCCGCCACCGCGGTGACGCTTGCCATCGTCGCGAAGGCGCCCAGGGTGTAGCCGGGACCGTCGTCGTTTTCTGTGTCGAATTCGTTCCGGGCCTTTGCCGCGGTTCGACGTTCGTAGGCGATGTACAGCGTGCTTCCGATGGCCAGCGCCAAGCCGACCGTGGGAGCGCCGCTCATCGTGATGCCAAGGGTGCCCACGATCAGCGCGATCACCGGGCCGGCGCGGCGGTAGGGCAACGCGGCCACGCCATAGAACAGGTACGAGGCGAAGAACAGCTGCGCCAGAGCGGGCGTGGTCTCGTGACCGAGCTGCGCCAGGCCGAGGCAGGCGATCAGCGCCAGCAGGCCGCCGTCGGCAATGGCGCGTGCGTAGTCGGTCGGGCGTGCTTCACCGCCGAAGGCGAAAGCCACGGGCTGGGCGCGCGATGTGCGGGCCAGGTAGTAGACGGCGTACCAGGTGGCAGTGAACGCGCCCCAGAGAAGGAAGGCGAACGCGATGCGCACCGCCAGGTCGGGGTTCAGCCACGAGGGGGCGATCTTGATGGCCCAGGCGCCGATCCAGTACGGAATCAGCGCGGGTGTTTCGGGGCGAATGCCCAGCAGCAACGGGTCGAACCAGCGCGAGATGCCTTCGGTGTTGCGGGCCAGTTCGGCCATGTAGCCGAAGGCGGTGATGTCTGCGCTTTTCCATGGGCCCCGGCCGACCAGGCCCGGCAGCAGGTAGGCCGCGCACAGCAGCAGCAGCGCGATGCGCGGCAGTCGGCGCACGGCGCTCTGGGCAACGATCGCTGGGGTGGGCTGGTTCAAAAGGGACGGGAAGCAGGTTTCGGAAACAAAAAAGGCAGCGCGGTAAACCGGGCTGCCCTCGACGCAAAAGCGCGTGCTTTACTTCGAAGCGGCGCCGGTGGTCTTGCCGAAGCGGTTGCGGAACTTCTCGACGCGACCGCCCATGTTGTCGACCGACTTCTGGGTGCCGGTGTAGAAGGGGTGCGATTCGCTCGTGGTGTCCAGCTTGAACAGGGGGAGCTCGCGGCCGTCGTCGGTCTTGCCCATTTCCTTGGTGTTCGCGCACGAACGGGTCACGAACTTGAAGCCGTTCGACATGTCGACGAACAGAACTTCGCGGTAATTCGGGTGAATGCCTTCTTTTGCCATGGTATTTCCTTTTGCGCTGTTGGAATCAATGCGCGGTCGATGCGAGAGCCACCAGTGCACCATTCATTTGGCGCGCTGCCCCAGGGCAGGCCTGGGAAGCCGGGCGACGCTGCCCAGCCGCACTTTTCGCGGAGCCCACGATTATCGCATACTGCCGCTTTTCCGAGCAAACCAGCCTCCCATGACTGTTACAACCTTGCGCGCCGGCCTCGTCGGCTATGGCTTTGCCGGCCAGACTTTCCATGCACCCGTGCTTTCCGCGGTGCCCGGGCTCGAATTGGCCGCTGTGGCGAGCTCGCAGCCCGACAAGGTCGGGGAGGACTGGCCCGGCGTACCGGTGGTCTCCGATGTGGTGGCGCTGGTGGCCCGATCGGACATCGATCTTGTCGTGGTTGCGACACCGAATGCGCAGCATTTTCCGGTCGCCAAGGCGGCGTTGGAGGCTGGCAAGCATGTGGTGGTCGACAAGCCTTTCACCCTCGACGTAGCCGAGGCCAGGGCGCTGGAGGCGTTGGCGCAGCGCAACAAGCGCGTGCTGGCGGTTTACCAGAACCGACGCTTCGACGCCGATTTCCTGACGCTCAAGGACGTCCTGGCAAGTGGCGAGTTGGGCCGCCCCGTGTATCTGGAGTCGCATTTCGACCGCTTCCGGCCGGAGGTGAAGGTGCGGTGGCGAGAGCAGGCGGTGCCAGGGTCCGGCCTTTGGGTGGACCTGGGGGCGCACCTGGTCGACCAATCGGTGCAGCTGTTCGGGCTGCCCGACACGATCCAGCTTGACACTGCCGTCCTGCGCGACGGCGCCGTGGTCGAAGACTACTTCCATGCCGTGCTGCGCTACGAAAGCGGACCGCATGCACCGCTTCGCGTGGTGCTGCATTCGACAACCCTGGCAGCCGATGCGGCGCCGCGCTACATCGTGCATGGCACGCGCGGCAGCTACGTCAAGCATGGTGTGGATACGCAGGAAGATGCGCTGCGCGCGGGGCAAAGGCCGCCGGCCGAAGGGTGGGGTGCCGATCCGCTCGACGGCGAACTCACGCTGGTCGGCAGCGACGGTACGGCCAGCAAACGCAGCGTGCCCACGCGCGCAGGCAACTACGTCGACTACTACGCGGCGGTGCGCGACGCCATTCTGGGCAAGGGACCGAATCCCGTGCCGCCCGAACAGGCCGTGGCGCTGATGGGGCTGCTCGACCTCGGCCGCCAGAGTGCTCTTGAAGGCCGCGCGATTCCTGTAGCTCGCCCATGAAAAAAGCGCGTTGGCCCAAATGGGCCAACGCGCTTTTGCGGACAGAGCGAAAGGGTGCTCAGCCGCCGCGACGCATCATGTCGAAGAACTCGACATTGGTCTTCGTCGCCTTCATGTTCTTGAGCATCAGCTCCATCGACTCGATCTCGTCCATGTTGTACATGAGCTGGCGCAGGATGCGGGTCTTTTGCAGGATCTCGGGTGCCAGCAGCAGTTCTTCGCGGCGGGTGCCGCTGCGGTTGAGCTGGATCGAGGGGAACACGCGCTTTTCGTACAGGCGGCGGTCGAGGTGGATTTCGGAGTTGCCGGTGCCCTTGAACTCTTCGAAGATCACTTCGTCCATGCGGCTGCCGGTGTCGATCAGCGCGGTGCCGATGATGGTCAGCGAGCCGCCTTCTTCCACGTTGCGCGCGGCGCCCAGGAAGCGCTTGGGGCGTTGCAGGGCGTTGGAGTCGACACCTCCGGTCAGCACCTTGCCCGAGGAGGGCACGACGTTGTTATAGGCACGGGCGAGGCGGGTGATCGAGTCGAGCAGGATCACCACGTCCTTCTTGAGTTCGACCAGGCGCTTGGCGCGCTCGATCACCATTTCGGCGACGTGCACGTGGCGCGCGGCGGGCTCGTCGAAAGTCGAGGCAATGACCTCGCCCTTCACGGTGCGCTGCATTTCGGTCACTTCTTCAGGGCGCTCGTCGACGAGCAGCACCATCATGTGGACGTCGGGGTAGTTGGCGCTGATCGCGTGGGCGATGTGCTGCATCATCACCGTCTTGCCGCTCTTGGGCGGTGCCACGAGCAGGGCGCGCTGCCCTTTGCCGATGGGGGCGATGATGTCGATGATGCGGCCCGTGATGTTCTCTTCGCCCTTGACGCCGTCGCGTTCCAGCTTCATCTGTTCCTTGGGGAACAGCGGCGTCAGGTTTTCGAACATCACCTTGTGCTTGTTCTGCTCGGGCGGACCGTCGTTGACCTTGTCGAGCTTGGTCAGCGCGAAGTAGCGCTCGCCGTCCTTGGGCGTGCGCACTTCGCCTTCGATCATGTCGCCGGTGTGCAGGTTGAAGCGGCGCACCTGGCTGGGCGAGATGTAGATGTCGTCCGTGCTGGCCGTGAAGCTGGTGTCGGGGCTGCGCAGGAAGCCGAAGCCGTCCGGCAGGATTTCGAGCACGCCGTCGGCGAAGACCTGCTCGCCGGCCTTGGCGCGCTTCTTGATGATCGCGAACATCAGCTCCTGCTTGCGCATGCGGCCGACGTTTTCGATCTCAAGCGCTTCAGCCTGCTTGAGGACTTCAGACACGTGGAGTGCCTTGAGTTCGTTTAAGTGCATGGAATGACCCCTCGCGGGGTAATCGAACGGAAAACGGGGGGAGGTTGGGTGTGAAGCGAGAACTGCTTCACCAACCGGGGAACTCGAACCGGTTGCCTAGGTAAGGGCCGGTGATCTGTTGGAGATTATGACAGGAAAAACGCTCCGGCCAACGCATTGCGCGCTGGCCGGGTGAAATGTCGCTCAGGCGAGTTGCTGGTCGATGAAGGCCGTGAGTTGCGCCTTGCTCATGGCGCCGACCTTGGTGGCGGCCAGCTGGCCGTCCTTGAACAGCATCAGCGTGGGGATGCCGCGGATGCCGAACTTGGCGGGGATGTCGCGGTTCTCGTCGACATTGAGCTTGGCGATCTGCAGCTTGCCTTCGTAGGTAGCCGACACTTCGTCCAAGATGGGGGCGATCATCTTGCAGGGGCCGCACCACTCGGCCCAGTAGTCGACCAGAACGGGCTGACTGGACTTGAGCACGTCGGCCTCGAAGGAGGAATCGGAGATGTGTTTGATGAGTTCGCTGGCCATGTGATGGATCCTTGTGCGCAGAGAGTTTCGGTGCAGCTAAAGTTCAGGTCATTGTGACAGAAACCAAGGGGTGGCGTGCCATGCGCGGCCGCTATGGCGGCGATAGCCAAAGCCCTTGCTCGTCACGCCTCCCACGCTCTCAAACCCCTCGATAGAACATGAACGAAGGCCACCCCGTCCAGGCCCTGTGGTGCGACCCCGCCGACGGTATCGTCGCGCGGATCGTCCGCGCGCTCGCCGAGCGCCAGGTGCATGCGGCCCGCACGGTGGTGCTGGTGCCCTATGCGCAGCTGATGGGCGTGGCGCGCGCCATGTGGGCCCGCTGCGGCAGCCCCGGCTTCGTGCCGCGCTTCGAGACCACGCACAACTGGGCCCGCAGCGCCGGGGGCTTCGTGCCCACCGGCTACGACGTCGCGCACGACATGGCGCGCGACCTTGTCACCGCGCAGGCCTTGCTGTCGCAGGCCGGCTTCAGCGCCGAGCGCTTTGCACTGGCCGGCCGCGTGGTCGAACTTGCCCACCAACTGGTGCCGCTTGCGGCCGCCGTGTCGCCAGACGAGCGTGTGGGCGAATGGGCTGCGCGTGCGGCGCAGGTGGCGGAGGCGGGCAGCGAGTCCGAGTGGTTCCGCACCGAGAGCGCGCTGATCCGGATTGCCGTGGCGTGGGTCTCGACCTCAGGCTACGCCACCGACGTGCTCCAGCGCGAAAGTACGCGCGCGCAAGTCGATGCGCTCATCGTGCTCGAGGGCTTCCAGACCGATCCGCTCACGCAGGCCCTGTGCGCACTGTGGGGTGACCGGGCATTGCACCTTTCGCTGGTACCGACCGATGCGCCGGCCGAAGCCGCGGCCTCGCATGTCGCGCTCGACCCCGAGGACGAAGCGGAACTCGCGGCCGCCTGCGTGCTGCGCCACTTGGCCGAAGACCGTGCGCCAGTCGCGCTGGTGGCGACCGATCGCGCGCTCACTCGCCGCATCAGCGCCCAGCTCAAGGCGCAGGGCGTCATCACCCACGACGAGACCGGATGGAAACTTTCGACCACACGCGCCGCCGCCACGCTGATGAGTTCGCTGCGCGCCTGCGCCCATGACGCCAGCAGCGACCAGGTGCTCGAATGGCTCAAGAGCGGCGCCGATGGCGACGCGCTGGCCGTCCAGTCGCTCGAGGCCCGCCTGCGCCGAGAAGGCGTGCGCGACTGGTCCGCGTGGTGCGCGCTGGTGGCGCGCAGCGAGAAACCGCACGACGCCACGCTGCTGACCTTCACCGAAGCCATCGAGGAACGCCGCGCGCCGATGACCCGCTCCAGGCCCCTGGCTGAATGGCTGCACGCGCTGCGCGAGCTGCTGGAAGCGGGCGACCAGTGGGAGCCGCTCAGCGAGGACATGGCCGGCGGCAAAGTCATTGCCGCGCTGTGGCTCGACGCCGGTGCCCACGGCGACGACGAAGAATTCCCCGGTGGCCGCCATACGCTCGCGGAGTTCACCGCCTGGGTTCGCGACGTGCTCGAAGACGCGAGCTTCGTGCCGCCCGCGGGCGACCAGGCCCCGAAGGTCGTCGTGCTGCCGCTTTACCAACTGCTGGGCCGTGCCTTCGGCGCGGTCGTCATCCCGGGCTGCGACGACCGCCGCCTGCCTGCATCACCGGAGCCACCAGGCAACTGGAGCGCCGCACAGCGCGCCGATCTCGGCCTGCCTTCGCGTGAAACGCTCGAGGCCGCACAGCGCGCGGCCTGGGCGATGGCGCTGCACAACCCGTCGTGCGAACTGCTGTGGCGCCAGTCCGACGCCAACGGCGAGCCCGTGCGCCCGAGCCCGCTGGTGCAGGCCTTGCAGCTCGACCACGCCTTGCGGCCCGCCGCCGAACCGCGCTCCCCGCGCGAAGTCGCCGTGCAGCCGACCGAATACCCGAAGCCTTCCGGCGCGCTGCTGCCGCTGCAGAACATCTCGACCAGCGTGTACGAAGACCTGCGCCGCTGCCCCTATCGCTTCTTCGCGCTGCGCCAGCTCGGCCTGCGCAGCGCCGACGAGCTCGATGCCGAGGTCGACAAGCGCGACTTCGGCAACTGGCTGCACGCCGTGCTCGGCCACTTCCACCAGTCGCTGACCGAAGCCCCGACGCAGGATGCGCAGGAGCGTGCAGCGTTCATCGAGGAAGCCGCGCGTCGGGCCACGCGCGAACTCGGCTTGTCAGACGCCGAATTCCTGCCGTTCGCCGCGGCATGGCCCGCCGTGCGTGACGGCTACCTCCACTGGCTGACGGGGCACGAGGCCAGCGGCGCGGTCTTCGTCGAGTCCGAGCCTTGGAAGGAGCAGCCGCTGGGTGAGCTGCGCCTGATCGGCCGGCTCGACCGCATCGACCGCATGCCCGACGGCCAGCCCTTCGTGATCGACTACAAGACCGAGTCCGCCTCCGTCAGCAAGGAGCGCGTGAAAGACCCGACCGAAGACACCCAACTGGCTTTCTACGCGGCGCTGGTGGCTGATGACACCTTGCGCGCGGCCTACGTGAACGTGGGGGAGAAGTCCTCGGGGACGCAGACCGTCGAGCAGCCGGCCGTGGTGGAGGCGCGCGACGCACTCGTGGCCGGCATTATTCACGACTTCGCCCGCATCGCCCAGGGGGCGCCGCTGCCGCCATTGGGGGAGGGCGCCGTCTGCGACTACTGCGCGGCGCGCGGCCTCTGTCGCAAGGACTTCTGGGAGGTGGCGCAATGAACGGCGCAGCCTACGAACACAACGGCCGCCACGTCACGCGCGAAGCCTTCTATGTCGTCGCGTGCGACCCGCGGCGGTCGGTTGCAGTCGAGGCCTGCGCGGGCGCGGGCAAGACCTGGATGCTGGTGTCGCGCATCCTGCGCGCGCTGCTCGAGGAAGGCGATTCCGCCTGCGAGCCGCATGAGATCCTGGCCATTACCTTTACCAAGAAAGCCGCCGGCGAAATGCGGGAGCGGCTCGACCAGTGGCTCGAGGATTTCGCCGAGCGCACGCCGGAGGAACTGGTCGCCCAGCTCGTGATGCGCGGCGTCGAACCTGCCGCTGCATTGGCTGCGGTTCCGCGCCTGAAGGGCCTCTACCGGCGCCTGCTCGAAGGTGGCCGGCCGGTGCAGTTCCGCACCTTCCACGCCTGGTTTGCGGGCCTGCTGCGCAACGCGCCGCTGGCGGTGCTGCGCGAACTGGGCTTGCCTTCGAATTACGAACTGCTCGAAGACGATGCAGAGGCGCGCAGCCACACATGGCGCCCGTTCTTCGAGGCGGTCACCGCCGACCGGAATGCGCTGGCCGACTACTACGCCGTCGTCGCCACGCACGGCCGTTCGCAGACCGCCAAGGCGCTGGGCGAGGCGCTGTCCAAGCGCGTCGAGTTCTCGCTGGCCGACGCGGAAAACGCGGTGCAGCATTTCAGCGCGTTCTATCCATCACTCGACGGGCTTGAGGAGCCGACCGACGCCTTGCTCGGCAGCGAAGTGCGCAAGCGTTGGCTCGACCGCGCAGCCGCGCTGGGCAAGGAGTCCAACAAGACGCCGCAGAAGGCCGCCGAGGCCATCATCGACGTCTTCGGCACGGGTGAGCCGGAGGCGGGCGCGCTGCAGGCCGCGCTGGCGCACCTGCGCAAGAACTTCTTCGTGGCCACCGAAGACCGGCTCAACAAGAACCTTCAGAAATTTCCCGCCGCCCAGGAGGCCGAGGCCGAATTGCAGGTGCTGTGCGGCGCGCAGGCCCAGCACGCGGCATGGCTCTACCAGCAGCGCATGACGCGTCTCACGCGCATCCTGATCGCAGCCTTTGCCGACGTGAAGCGCGCCCACGGCTGGGTCGACATGAACGACGTCGAACAGGCCGCCCAATTGCTGCTCGGCCAGTCGGCGCTGTCTGGCTGGGTGCAGGAGCGGCTCGACGCGCGCATCGCGCATCTGCTGATCGACGAGTTCCAGGACACCAACCCGTTGCAGTGGCAGGCGCTCTACGGCTGGCTCAGCGCCTACACCGGCGCGCAGGGCCGGGCGCCGCGCGTGTTCATCGTGGGCGACCCGAAGCAGAGCATCTACCGTTTCCGCCGCGCCGAGCCGCAGGTGTTCATCGCCGCCAAGAAATTCGTGCGCGAGGGCCTGGACGGCGAGCTGCTGAACTGCGACCACACCCACCGCAACGCGCGCGCCGTGGTCGGGCTGGTCAACTCGGCGATGCTGGCCGCGCAGGAAGCCGGCGAGTTCGACGGCTACCGCGCCCACACCACCGAGCGCAACGACGAGGGCGAACTGCTCAGGCTGCCGGCCATCGACCGCGATGCGCTCGGCGCCGCCGAGGCCGAACCCGCCGACGACGGCATGCTGCACTGGCGCGACAGCCTCGTCACGCCGCGCGTGCTGCCCGAGGAGCAACTGCTGCAGAAAGAGTGCGAGCAGGCAGCGCAGTGGGTCGCACAACGCATTGCCGACGGCACGCCGCCGCGGCAGATCATGGTGCTGGCGCGCCGTCGCAGCCGCTTGTCCGCCATGCAGGACGCGCTGCGCCAGCGCCACATTCCCGTGCAGCAGCCCGAGAAGAACGAGCTGCACGACGCACCCGAAGTGCAGGACGTGGTCGCGCTGATCGACGCGCTGGTGTCGCCCGCGCACGATCTTTCCCTGGCGCGAGCGCTGAAATCGCCTGCTTTCGGCATCGGCGACGACGCATTGGTGCAGCTGGCGTTGCGCCAGCGGGAGCGCCCGTCGCTCAATTGGTTCTCGCTGATCCAGAAGGGCGAGGACCTGCCGGCGGAGCTGACCGAGGCGGGCGTCAAGCTGCGCAAGTGGCAGCGCTGGCTGATGACGCTGCCTCCGCACGACGCGCTGGACGCGATCTTCAACGACGGCGACCTGCTCGCGAAGTTCGGCGCGGCGGTGCCGGCGCCGATGCGCCAGGGTGCGCTGGCCAACTTGCGCGGGGTGTTGACCGCGTCGCTCGACATCGACGGCGCTCGCTTCACCACGCCCTATGCGCTGGTGCGTTCGCTGCGTGCTGGCGGCGTGCGGGCGCCGTCCGTCGCCGCGCCCGATGCGGTGCAGCTGCTTACCGTGCACGGCGCCAAGGGCCTCGAGGCCGACACCGTGCTCATGCTCGATTGCGATGCCCCGCCGCCGCGCGCCCAGACCATGGGCGTGCTGGTCGAATGGAAAGGCAGCGACAGCGCACCGACGCGCTTCGTTTTCCTCGCGAGCGAGAAGACGCCGCCGGCCTGCGCAGCGCCCTTGCTCGAAGAAGAGCAGCGCGCCCGTCATCGCGAGGAACTGAACGGCCTCTACGTCGCGACCACGCGGGCACGCGAGCGGCTGGTGCTGTCATCGGTTCGCCCCGCGCGGGCCAACGAGGGCAGCTGGTGGGCTCGGCTGGAGCCGCTGTGCGAGCCCACGGAGGCCGACGAACCGCTGGTCGCGCTGCCGACCGAGAGTGGCCCGGCCAGCTTCTGGATGAAGAAAATGCCCGAGGCGCCGGTGTCGGCCGAAGTGCCTTCGACCAAAAAGGCGGCTGCGAACGCCACCGTCGACGCGCGTGCCGCGGCCTTCGGCCAGGCCATGCACCGCCTGCTCGAATGGGCCGTGCCGGGCGAGCCTCTGCCCGCTGCCCACGTGCGTGCGGCCGCTCGCGAATTCATGCTCGATGCCCAGCAGGCACGCGGCGCCGCCGCGCTGGCCCAGCGCATCCGCGCCGGGGCGGGCGCCTGGGTGTGGGACGATCGCAGGGTCGACTGGCATGGCAATGAAGTCACGCTGGTGCATGAAGGCGAGACCTTGCGCATCGACCGTCTGGTGCGCGAGCGCGACGGCGGCGCCTGGTGGATCCTCGACTACAAATCCGCGGCGCGCCCCGAACGGGACGCTGCGCTGATCGCACAGATGCAGCGCTACCGCGCGGCAGTGCAACATGCCTATCCCGGTGCCACGGTGCGCGTCGCGTTCCTGACCGGGCAGGGCGAACTGGTAAATCTCGAATGAATGTTTCTCCTGCCGTTGCCGTGATCGGCGGCGGACCCGCCGGCCTTATGGCGGCCGAAGTACTGAGCGCATCCGGTGCGCAAGTGCATGTGTATGACGCAATGCCCTCGGTGGGGCGAAAGTTCCTGCTGGCCGGACGCGGCGGCTTGAACCTCACCCACTCGGAACCCTTCGATGTGTTCATGAGCCGCTTCGGCGAGCGCCGCGCGCAGCTCGAACCGATCCTCGGGAAGTTCGGCCCGCAGCAGGTGCGCGAGTGGGCGGCGGGGCTGGGCATCGAGACCTTCGTCGGCACATCGGGCCGGGTGTTCCCGACCGACATGAAGGCCGCGCCGCTGCTGCGTGCATGGCTGCACCGGCTGCGCGCGGCTGGTGTGCAGTTTCATATGCGGCATCGCTGGCTGGGCGACGGCGCGATCGACCTGGGCGCGTTGCGATTCGCGACGCCAGCCGGGGAGGCCGTCGTGAAAGCCGATGCCGTGGTGCTGGCGCTGGGGGGCGCGAGCTGGGCGCGTTTGGGCTCCGACGGGGCGTGGGCGCCGTGGCTGCAGGCCAGTGGCGTGGAGGTGGCGCCGCTGCTGCCCGCCAACAGCGGCTTCGACGGCGAAGGGTGGAGCGAACACTTTTCGAGCCGTTTCGCGGGGCAGCCTTTCAAGTCGGTCGCTATCTCGTTCACCGACAGCCAGGGGCGCCACTTCGCGCGCAAGGGCGAGTTCGTCGCGACGGCCACGGGCATCGAAGGCAGCCTGGTCTACGCGGCGTCGGCGCTGCTGCGCGACGAGATTGCAGCGAACGGCAGCGCGACGCTGCTGCTCGACTTGCTGCCTGATCGCAGCGCGGAGCAGGTACTCGCGGCGGTGAAGCATCCACGCGGCGCTCGCTCGCTGAGCAGCCACCTCAAGAGCCGGCTCGGCATCGAAGGCATCAAGGCCGGCGTTCTGCATGAGGCCTTGAGCAAGGACGCCATGCACGACCCCGTGCAACTGGCGGCCACGATCAAGGCGGTGCCGCTGAAGCTTGTCGCGACGCGGCCCGTGGATGAGGCAATCAGCACGGCGGGCGGGGTGCGCTTCGATGCGCTGGACGCGGCGCTGATGGCGAACGCGCTTCCCGGCGTGTCCGCTGCAGGGGAGATGCTGGACTGGGAGGCACCGACCGGCGGTTATTTGCTCACGGCGTCGATGGCGAGCGGTGCGGCCGCGGCGCGGGGCGCTATTCAGCGGCTGGGGCTGTAGAAGCCCTGCGCCGCATTGGAGTTTTCACTGAGTGAGTTTGCAAGCTCCGTTTCATTTCGCATGGAATGAAACGGAGCTGCGGAAGAGGTTGACGAGCCTTACCCCTGGCACTGACTACGCAGTTAGGGCTGCTTGGTTCCCCACCTGACCCGGTTGGCCACTTCACCATGCAGGGAGGCCCGTCAGCACGTATTGTAACCCCCCAGGATGCGCGCACTTCGTGTCGCCTCTCCTTCCCCCCTGCTGGGGGCGACACCGGCGGCCCGGCGGAGCCGGTTCCTCGGTGTCCCGCGAAAAGACAGGGCTTTTTTGTTTGCGGGGGTGACGCGGGCTTGGGAGCGACGCTGCGCCTTTTAGAATGCCCGCAATGTCTTATCTCGTGCTCGCTCGCAAGTTCCGCCCGAAAACCTTCGGTGAGATGGTCGGCCAGGGGCATGTGGTGCAGGCGCTCGAGAACGCGTTGACGACGCAGCGCCTGCATCACGCCTATCTTTTCACCGGCACCCGGGGGGTCGGCAAGACCACGGTCTCGCGGATCCTGGCGAAGTCGCTCAACTGCCAGGGCCCGGACGGGCAGGGCGGCATCACGGCCACGCCGTGCGGTGTCTGCCAGGCTTGCCGCGACATCGATTCCGGCCGCTTCGTCGACTACACCGAGCTCGACGCGGCCTCGAACCGCGGTGTCGACGAGGTGCAGTCGCTGCTCGAGCAAGCCGTGTACAAGCCGGTTCAGGGGCGCTTCAAGGTCTTCATGATCGACGAAGTGCACATGCTCACCAACACCGCGTTCAACGCGATGCTGAAGACGCTCGAGGAGCCGCCCGAGTACCTCAAGTTCGTGCTGGCCACGACCGATCCGCAGAAGGTGCCGGTCACGGTGCTGTCGCGCTGCCTGCAGTTCAACCTGCGGCCAATGGCGCCCGAGACGGTGCTCGAACACCTCACGAGCGTGCTGCAGACCGAAAACGTTCCGGCCGAGCCGCAGGCGCTGCGCTTGCTGGCTCGCGCGGCGCGCGGCTCGATGCGCGACGCGCTGTCGCTCACCGACCAGGCCATCGCATTCGGCAACGGCGAGTTGGTCGAGGCCGGTGTGCGGCAGATGCTCGGCAGCGTCGATCGCGGCCATGTGTTCCGCCTGATCGAGGCCCTGGCGCAGGGCGACGGCAAGACGGTGGTCGAGACGTCGGAGGCGCTGCGCGTCGACGGCATGTCGGCCGCGTCCACGCTGGAAGAAATGACTGCCGTTCTGCAGGCCATGGCCGTGTTGCAGGCGGTGCCCTCGCGCGCCGAGTCCGCCGAT
This sequence comes from Variovorax durovernensis, assembly GCF_977011995.1. Classification (NCBI taxonomy): domain Bacteria; kingdom Pseudomonadati; phylum Pseudomonadota; class Betaproteobacteria; order Burkholderiales; family Comamonadaceae; genus Variovorax; species Variovorax durovernensis. The sequence continues at coordinate 3,135,161 of NZ_CDRNCW010000001.1, forward strand.
GCCGCGACCGACCCCGATGCGGCCGACACCGCGCGCCTCGCCGCGCTGATGCCTGCCGACGAGACGCAACTGCTCTACAGCCTCTGCCTGCACGGACGCGGCGAGCTGGGCCTGGCGCCTGATGAGTACGCGGCGCTGATCATGGTGCTGCTGCGGCTCCTGGCCTTCAAGCCTTCCAGCGCGGCTGCCTCGACAGCCTCCACGGAAAAAAAAACTCTGAATGAAGCTGCGGCCGCCGCGCCGCAGGCGCCAGCACGTGCCCCGGCCCCCGTTCAGGCTCCCGCGCCGGTCGTGCGCCCGCCGGCCGAAGCGCCGGCTGCCATGGCGCCAGCGGCAGCCCCGACATCTCCGCCAGCGCCCGCAGGGCAACGCCTCGCCGTGGTCGACGAGCCCCGCCGCCAGCCCGAGCAGCGCCCCGAGCCGCCCGACACGCCGGCCAAGGTCGTCGGCGTGCCCATCCGCGTGCAGCCTCCGCCCAGCGCGCGCGACATTCCCCCCACCGAAGGCTCGCAGCGTGTTCCCTACACGCCCATTCCCCAGAGCGAAGACGGCGACTTCTGGCATGCCACGGTCACGCAACTGGTCGCGTCCGAGGCCATCAATGCCCTGACGCGCGAACTGGCGCTGCAGTCGCAGCTGGTGGGCCGCGATACCGACCAGTGGATGCTGCGCATCGAGCGCGAGACGCTCAACCAGCCCTCCAGCCGCGAGAAGCTGACGGCCGCGCTCAACAGCCTCGGCCACGAGGTCAAGCTCACGATCGAGATCGGCGCCGTGGTCGACAGCCCGGCCCGCCGCAACAGGCAGGCCGCCGACGAGCGCCAGCGCGTGGCCGAGGAGGCCATCTACAACGACCCCGAAGTGCAGGCGCTCATGCGCGACTTCGATGCGAAGATCGTCCCAGGAACCCTGAAACCGGCCTGAGCTTTCGTCTCTCTTATCCTTCTCCCATTTTCCAACCCAACAATCAGGACCAACGATGTTCAACAAAGGACAACTGGCCGGCCTCATGAAGCAGGCGCAGGCAATGCAGGACAACCTCAAGAAGGCCCAGGAAGAACTGGCCCATATCGAGGTCGAAGGCGAATCGGGCGCCGGCCTCGTCAAGGTCGTCATGACCTGCAAGCACGACGTCAAGCGCATCACCATCGACCCGAGCCTGCTGGCCGACGACAAGGACATGCTCGAAGACCTGGTGGCCGCAGCCTTCAACGCCGCCGTGCGCAAGGCCGAGGAAACCAGCGAGCAGAAGATGGGCAAGCTGACGGCCGGCATGCCCGGCCTGCCCCCAGGCATGAAGCTGCCGTTCTAAATGACTCTCCCCCAGGCTCGCCCGCTTCGTGTGGCCGCCAACCCCCTCGCAGGGGGCAACACCAGCGGCCCGGCAAAGCCGGTTCTGCGGTGTTTGCGCGAAAGGGCCGTCTGACATGGCCGACGCCAGTTCGCTCGACGCCCTGGTCGATGCGCTGCGCCGCCTGCCCGGTGTCGGCGTCAAGTCGGCCTCGCGCATGGCTTTTCATCTGCTGCAGCACGACCGCGATGGCGCGCAGCTGCTCGCGCGTGCACTCCAGCAGGCCGCGGGCAATGTGCGGCACTGCGAGCTCTGCAACACGTTCACCGAAGCGCCGATCTGCAGCGTCTGCATGGACTCGCGGCGTGACGTGAGCAAGCTCTGCGTGGTCGAGACGCCCGCCGACCAGGCCGCGCTGGAGCGCACCGGCGCATTCCGCGGCTATTACTTCGTGCTGATGGGCAAGCTCAGTCCGCTCGACGGCATCGGCCCCAACGACATCGGGCTGCAGAAGCTCTTCAACCGGGCGCTCGACGGCACGGTGAGCGAAGTCATCCTCGCCACGAACTTCACGGCCGAGGGCGAGGCCACCGCGCACGTGATCGGCGAAGCGCTCAAGCAGCGCGGTTTGACGGTGACGCGTCTTGCGCGCGGCGTGCCGGCCGGCAGCGAACTCGAGTACGTGGACCTCGGCACCATCGCGCACGCGCTGGTGGATCGGCGGTAAGCACCGCCGGCGGAGACCAAACGACATGACTTTTTCACTGCTCACGGTAGCCTACTGGTGCGTGTTCATCGCCTGCGTGCTGCCGTACCTGGCCGCTTGGATCGCCAAGGCGGGCAGCTTCGGTCCGCGCGACAACATGCATCCGCGCGACTGGGCCGCGAGGCAGAACGGCTGGCGCGCGCGTGCCAACAGCGCGCAGGCCAACAGCTTCGAGGGCCTGCCGTTCTTTGTCGGTGCCGTCATCATTGCGCACCAGCTTGGCGCGGCGCAGGGGCGGCTCGACATGCTCGCCGCGGCCTACGTGGTGCTGCGCGTGATCTATATCGGCCTCTACATCAAGGGCGTGGGCAGTGCTCGCAGCGCGGTCTGGGCCCTCGGTTTCCTGGTCAACGCAGCAATACTTTTCATCGGGCGATAGCCCCGTGCGCAGGGCCTTCGGGAGGCCTTCATGCTTACGTGAAAACCCGCACGGGATGACCCCGATGCAGTCGCTTGATGCGGCCCCTAAGCTCGATTCAGTCCAGACGAATCACAGAGCCTCCAGGCACCGTTTCATGCTCCACCGCCGCGCCCTCATTTCCGCCTCCGCCATTGCCGCCGCAACCATTGCGTTGCCGCGCGTCTTTGCGCAACAGGCGAAGCTGGAGAAGACCAAGGTCTCCATCGCGGTGGGCGGCAAGGCGGCGTTCTACTACCTCCCGCTGACCATCTCCGAGCAGCTCGGCTACTTCAAGGCCGAGGGGCTGGACGTGGAAATCTCCGACTTCGCCGGCGGTGCACGTGCGCTGCAGGCCGTGGTCGGCGGCTCGGCCGACGTGTGCTCCGGCGCCTACGAACACACCATCAACCTGCAGGCCAAGAACCAGTTCTTCCAGGCCTTCGTGCTGCAAGGCCGCGCACCGCAGATCGCGGTGGGCGTGTCGACCAAGAACATGGCCGGCTACACCGGCATCCAGGATCTCAAGGGGAAGAAGATCGGCGTCTCGGCACCGGGCTCGTCGACCAACATGGTGGCCAACCTCGTGTTGTCGCGCGGCGGGCTCAAGGCCAGCGACGTGAGCTACATCGGCGTGGGCGTGGCGGCCGGCGCGCTCACCGCACTGCGCTCGGGCCAGATCGACGCCATCAGCAACACCGATCCGGTGATGACGATGCTCGAGCAGAAGGGCGACGTGAAGATCATCAGCGACACGCGCACGCTCAAGGGCACGCAGCAGGTGTTCGGCGGCACGATGCCGGCGGCCTGCCTCTATGCATCGACCGAGTTCATCCAGAAGAATCCCAACACCTGTCAGGCGCTGGCGAACGCCATCGTGCACGGGCTCAAGTGGCTGCAGACGGCAGGGCCGGGCGACATCATCAAGACAGTGCCGGAGACCTATCTGCTCGGCGACCGCGCGCTGTACCTCGCGTCGTTCGACAAGGTGCGCGAGTCGATCGCAACCGACGGCCTCGTGCCGGCCGACGGCCCCAAGACCGCGCTCACCGCGATCGCGAGCTTCGACACCACGGTGAAGGCCGACAAGATCGACCTCGCCAAGACCTACACCAACGATTTTGCAAGGCGCGCGAAAGACAGGTTCAAAGCCTGATTCCGAACGTCCCCGCGACCCGGCTCAGGCCGGGTTTTTTCTGCCATGCCCGAACACGCACTCGAACTCCTCTCCATCAGCTGCACCTTCCATTCGAAGGACGATCCGGGCCAGCGCTATACGGCGGTGGCCGACACCACGCTGCGCATCAAGGCCGGTGAGTTCGTCTCCGTGGTCGGCCCCACGGGCTGCGGCAAGTCGACGCTGCTGAACGTGGGCGCGGGCCTGCTGGAGCCTTCGTCGGGCACGGTCAAGGTATTCGGCAAGACGCTGGAGGGCGTCAACGCGCGCGCGGGCTACATGTTCCAGACCGAGGCGCTGATGCCCTGGCGCAGCGCCATCGACAACGTGATGGTCGGGCTGCAGTACCGCGGCGTGCCAGATGCCGAGGCGCGCAGGCAGGCCGATGCCTGGCTGGCGCGCGTGGGCCTCTCCGGCTTCGGTGACCGCTATCCGCACCAGCTCTCCGGCGGCATGCGCAAGCGCGTGGCGCTGGCACAGACGCTGGTGCTCGACCCCGACATCATCCTCATGGACGAGCCCTTCAGCGCGCTCGACATCCAGACGCGCCAGCTGATGGAGAACGAGGTGCTCGATCTCTGGAGCGCGAAGAAGAAGGCGGTGCTGTTCATCACGCACGACCTCGACGAAGCGATTGCGATGAGCGACCGCGTGGTGGTGCTGTTGGCCGGGCCGGCGACGCGTCCCATCGGTGAATTCGCCATCGACCTGCCGCGCCCGCGCGACGTGGCCGAGGTGCGTACGCAGCCGCGCTTCGTCGAACTGCACACCCAGATCTGGGAGGTGCTGCGCGACGAGGTGCTCAAGGGCTATGCGCAGCAACTGAGGAAGGCCGCCTGATGTCGCGCGCGCACTTCGGCCTCAACGAGCGCAATGCGCGCTTCTGGCAGCTGGCGCTGCTGCTTGTGATCCTGGTTGCATGGCACCTGGCTTCGCGCAACCAGCAGTTCGCTTTCTTCGTGGGCGAGCCGATTCAGGTGGCGGGGCGCATCTGGAGTTGGTTCCTGCCGTTCGATGTGCCGGCCAACGTGCTCTTTCCCGAAGGGCTCAAGGGCAACGCCGACATCTACCTGCACCTGGGCACCACGCTGCTGGAGACGGTGCTGGCCTTCGGCATCGGCACGGTGCTGGGTCTGGCGTGCGGGCTATGGCTGGCGCTGGCGCCGACCGCGAGCCTGATCCTCGACCCCTACATCAAGGCCGCCAACTCGATGCCGCGCGTGATTCTTGCGCCCATCTTCGCGCTGTGGTTCGGCCTCGGCATCTGGAGCAAGGTGGCGCTGGCCGTGACGCTGGTGTTCTTCATCGTGTTCTTCAACGTGTACCAGGGCGTGCGCGAGGTGAGCCCCGTGGTGCTGGCCAACGCGAAGATGCTGGGCGCCAACCAGCGGCAGCTGCTGCGCACCGTGTACCTGCCGAGCGCGACCAGCTGGGTGTTTTCCAGCCTGCACACGTCGGTGGGGCTGGCCTTCGTGGGGGCGGTGGTGGGGGAATACCTGGGCTCGGCGCGGGGCGTGGGCTATCTCATCCTGCAGGCCGAGGGCACCTTCGACGTCAACACGGTGTTCGCGGGCATCGTGGTGCTCACGGCCTTTGCGCTGGTGCTCGACGGCATCGTCGGGCTGATCGAGAAGCGCCTCATGAAGTGGCAGCCCAAGACGGGCGAAACCGAGAAGCTCTAGCGCCCCTCATGCGATGATCCCGCGCGGCGCGATGGAGCAACAAGGAGCGCCGCAACGACTTCACAGGGGTAAAGAATGAGCCACGACAACAAGCGGGCCACGACCTTGCGCTCGCGCAGCGAGGCCGCCAGAGTCTCGAACGAAGAACTGTTCTTCGACCTGGTCTACGCGTTTTCCGTCACGCAGCTGTCCCACTACCTGCTGGACCACCTCACGCTGCTGGGGGCGCTGCAGACGCTGGTGATGTGGTTCGCGGTATGGCTGGGCTGGCAGTACACGGCCTGGACCACCAACTGGTTCAACCCCGGCGCACTGCGCATCCGCGGCGTGCTGTTCGCGATCATGCTGCTGGCCATGGTGATGGCCTCGGCGCTGCCGGGCGCCTTCGCGGAGCGGGGGCTGGTGTTCGCGCTGTGCTTCGTGGGTATCCAGGCGGGGCGAACGCTGTGCATGTTGATCGCCATCGGCCCGAACGATCCGCTCACGCCCAACTTCCGCCGCCTGCTGGCATGGAACTGCGTGGCCGGCGTGTTCTGGATTGCGGGTGGCTTCGCGCAAGGCGAGGCGCGCCTCGCACTGTGGTTCGGCGGCGTGCTGTGCGAGTACATCGCGCCGATGATCGGCCTGCGCTTCCCGGGCCTGGGCCGTTCGCTGACGAGCGACTGGACCATCGACGGCGGCCACCTGGCGGAGCGCTGCCAGCTCTTCGTGATCGTCGCGCTGGGCGAATCGGTGCTGGCCACCGGCATCGCCTTCGGGCACCACGCCGAATGGCACGGTGCCGACCTGTTCGCGCTGATGGTTGGCTTCTCGGGCAGCCTGGCGATGTGGTGGATGTACTTCGATACCAGCGCGAAGGAAGCGACCCACGCCATCGAGCATTCGTCGGACCCTGGAGGCATCGGCGCCAAGTTCCATTACACGCACGTGATCCTGGTGGCGGGCATCATCGTGTGCGCGGTGGCCGACGAACTGACGATCAACGAGGGCTCGCACCACGCCGAGCTCAAGTACCTCGGCGCGTTGATCGGCGGGCCGGCGCTCTACCTGTTCGGCAATGCGCTGTTCAAGCGCGTGGTGCGCGGCTTTTTGCCGCAGTCGCACCTCTACGGGCTGGGCCTGCTGGCCGTGCTCGCGGTGTTTGCGCCGCACCTGTCGGTGATCGTGGTGGGCACGCTCACGACGCTCGTGATGATTGCCGTGGCTGCGCTGGAAGCCGTGGTGCGCCGCCGCGCGTGGGCCGCGACGCCCACGCACTGACGAAAGCTGCGCGTCTCTCTCAGCGCTTTTTCTTGGCCGGCGCGCCGCCGCGCTTCTCGCGCACCACCTGCTGCTTGCTGCTTGCGGGCACCTTGGCGATGTTGGCGCCGCGCGGTGCCGCGGTCCTCACTGCCGCCTGCTTCGACGAGGCCGCAGCATGGCCGCGCGCGGGCGGAATGCCGGTGCCCACGCGTGTCGCGACGGTCGCGCGGATCGGCAGGTACACCACCACGCTGTAGCCGCGCTTGAACGCGTGGTTGGGCTTCACGTCGTTCCATTCGGCGACGTTGGCCGGCTTGAGGTTGTAGCGTCGCGCAATGGAAGCCACGCTGTCTGCACGGCCCGCCTTCACGGTGGTGCGGCGGGTGACGATCTCGGGCTGGAAGCTCAGGTGGCCGCCGTCGGCCACCACGGCAGCCACGTCTTCCTTCACCCGGGCGCCGCGCGGCACGATCAGCGTCGAGCCGGCCTTGATGAGCATGCGCGGCGGCACGTTGTTGATGGCGCGCAGGTCGGCCTCGCTCATGCCCGAGCGTTGCGCGGCGTCGGCCACGGTCATCGTGTTGGGCACGACCCAGGCGGTCCAGCTGGCGTACTGGCCTTGCGCGTAGGCGTCGAAGTTGCGCTGGAACACGGCCGCGTTGTCCCACGGCAGCAGGATCTGCGGCGTGCCGGCGGCGATGAGCACGGGCTTGTGCGCGGCCGGGTTCAGCGCGCGGAAGTCTTCGAGGCGAACGTCGGCCAGCTTGGCGGCAAGCTCCACGTCGAGGTCGCGCGTGAGGCTGACGGTCTGGAAGTAGGGGTGGTTGGCGATCAGCGGCAGTTCGGTGTTGAACGCCTGCGGGTTGGCCACGATGTTCTTCACGGCCTGCAGCTTGGGCACGTACATGCGCGTCTCGGCGGGCATGGTGAGGTCGCTGTAGGTGGTGGGCAGGCCCAGGCGCTGGTTCTTGGCGATGGCGCGGCTCACGCTGCCTTCACCCCAGTTGTAGGCGGCCAGGGCCAGTTGCCAGTCGCCGAACATGCCGTAGAGCTTCTGCAGGTAGTCGAGCGCGGCGCGGGTGGAGGCGACCACGTCGCGGCGGTCGTCGCGGAAGATGTTCTGCTTGAGGTCGAAGTCGGTGCCGGTGGCCGGCATGAACTGCCACATGCCCGCGGCGCGTGCGCTGGAGATGGCCTGCGGGTTGAACGCGCTCTCGATGTAGGGCAGCAGCGCGAGCTCGGTCGGCATGTTGCGGCGCTCGAGCTCCTCGACGATGTGGAAGATGTACTTGTTCGAGCGCTCGGTCATGCGCTGGATGTAGTCGGGGCGGCTGGCGTACCACTGCTCGCGGTCGCGCACGAGGTCGTTGTCCAGGTCGGGCATCTTGAAGCCGCGGCGGATGCGGTCCCACATGTCGACCGGCGGGGCGAGCGTGACGACGCTCTGCGAATGGGCCTGGCTGCTGGCAAGGGGGGAGAGGGCGTCGCGCGGGTAGACGGGGCTTGCGCTGCCGCCGGCGGTGGCGCCAGCTTTGGGGGAGGAGGAAGACGGTGTGGAGCTGTTGTTCGTGCCCGCGCAGCCCGCGAGCACCAGTGAACCTGCAAGGCAGGTGGCAGCAATCAGTTTCATCGGAAGTCGTTTTTCCATTGGCGCAGTGCGGCGAACACGTCGGCCTCGGCTGCATCGGCAGCCAGCTCGGCGTGGGCACGCACCGCTCGAAGGACAGTGGCTTCGCGGCTGCGAAGAAAGGGGTTGATCAGGCGTTCGGTCGCCAGTTGCGATGGCAGCGTGGGCTGCCCCTGTGCGCGCAGGCTTTCGCAGCGCGCGTTGTAGTGAGTCAGATCGGCGTTGGCCGGTTCCACTGCAAGGGCGAAACGCAGGTTAGAAAGTGTGTACTCGTGGGCGCAGCAGACGCGCGTGTCGCCTGGCAGCGCCGCGAGCGCGTCGAGCGAGGCCAGCATCTGCGCTGGCGTTCCCTCGAAGAGGCGGCCGCAGCCGCCCGAGAACAGTGTGTCGCCACAGAAGAGAAGCGGCGCCTGTGAAGGCGCCGCCGGCAGGAAGTAGGCGATGTGCCCGGCCGTGTGGCCCGGTACGTCGATGACCTCGAAGCGCAGGCCCAGTGCTTCGGCCACGTCGCCCTGCACCAGCGGCGTGTACGGTTCGGGAATGCGCTCGTGCGCGGGGCCCCGCACCGCGGCGCCGGTGGCGGCGTGCAAGGCCCCCACGCCGCCGGTGTGATCGGCATGGTGGTGCGTGACTAGAATCGCGGCCAGCTGCAGCTTGTGGCGCGCCAGCGCGTCGAACACCGGTTGGGCGTCGCCCGGATCCACCACGATGGCGTGGGACCCGTCGTGCAGCATCCAGATGTAGTTGTCGGCAAAGGCGGGCAGCGGAACGAGGGTCATGAGCGGTCAAATTATAGGTTTGCAGGATTGGTTCGCGACCCCCCCGGGGCGCTACCTTCTGGCCTGGGAGCAGGCCCAGTTCGATCAGGCGGTGGCCGATGTCTTCGGCTATCACGCGCTGCAGCTGGGCGCGGCGGAGGTCGACGGCCTTCGCACCAACCGCATGCCGCACCGCTGGCTGGCGCTGGACGACCCCGCCCGGCTCGGCAAGGCCACGCTGCTGACCGACTTCGCGGCCCTGCCTTTCGCGGCCAACAGCCTCGACCTGGTGGTACTGCCGCATGCGCTTGAACTGAGCCCCGACCCGCACGCCACGCTGCGCGAAGTCGAGCGGGTGCTGGTGCCCGAGGGCCGGGTGGTGATCTGCGGGCTCAATCCGGCCAGCCTCTGGGGCATGCGGCAGCGCCGCGCGCACATTTACCGGCGCTTGGGGCTTGGCGATCTTTACCTGCCCGAGGGCGGCGAGTTCATCGGCTACTGGCGCATGCGCGACTGGCTGCGGCTGCTGAGCTTCGAGGTGGAATCGGGCCGCTTCGGCATTTATCGGCCGGCCGTGCGCAGCGAGGCCTGGCTGGAGCGCTCGCGCTGGATGGACGCGGCCGGCGAGCGCTGGTGGCCCATCTTCGGCGCGGCCTACTTCCTGGTGGCGGTGAAGAGGGTGCGCGGCATGCGCCTGCTGAGTGCCGACTGGCGCCGCGCCGGCGCGCGGGCCAAGGCGCCCGTGCCCATCGCGGGCAAGGTGCACCGCAGCGAGCCCGACAAGAATTGAAAATGAACGAATCGAATGAAGAAGGAAAAGCCAGTTTGACCGAAGTCGTGATCTACACCGATGGTGCCTGCAAGGGCAACCCCGGCCCCGGGGGCTGGGGCGCGTGGCTCAAGTCGGGTGCCACCGAAAAAGACCTGTTCGGCGGTGAACTCGACACCACCAACAACCGCATGGAGCTGACTGCCGTCATCGAAGGCCTGGCCGCGCTCAAGCGGCCGTGCAAGGTGCTGCTGTACCTCGACAGCCAGTACGTGCGCAAGGGCATCACCGAGTGGATCCGCGGCTGGAAGGCCAAGGGCTGGGTCACGGCCAGCAAGCAGCCGGTGAAGAACGTCGAGCTCTGGCAGCGGCTGGACAAGCTGGTGACCGAGGGCGGCCACCAGATCGAATGGCGCTGGGTCAAGGGCCATTCGGGCGACCCCGGCAACGAGCGCGCCGACATGCTGGCCAACAAGGGCGTGGACAAGGCGCTCGGGCGACTCTGAACCGCGGGGCAGACCCCGATAATCGGTGCATGACTGAATCTTCACGTTTGGCGGAACTGCACCGCGTGGCCATCCTCGACACCAGCGAAGAGGCCGCCTACGACGAGATCACGCGGCTGGCCGCCCAGCTGTGCGGCACGCCCATCGCGCTCATCTCGCTGATCGACGAGCGGCGGCAGTGGTTCAAGTCGCGTGTCGGTCTCAAGGCGGTGGAAACGCCCCGGGAGCATGCGTTCTGCGCGCATGCCATTGCCGCCCCGAGCGAGGTCATGGTGGTCGGCGACGCGCTCGAGGACGAGCGCTTCAAGGCCAATCCGCTGGTCACAGGCGACCCGAATATCCGCTTCTATGCCGGCGCGCCGCTCGTGATGAGCAACGGCGAAGCGCTGGGAACGGTCTGCGTGATCGACACCCGCCCGCGCACGCTGGACCCGGAGCTGCTGGAGCAGCTGCGCTTCCTGGCGCAGCAGGTGGTGACCAAGCTGGAAGAGCGCGCCCGCGAGCGGCCCGACTCGGCGTAGATTGCCGGACGGCGGCTAGATCACGCCGTCGAACATCATCACGTCGACCTCGTCGCCCGCCGCGACGCTGCCCTGGCCGTGGTGCAGCACCACGAGCCCGTTGGCCTCGACCATCGAGCTCAGCACACCCGAGCCCTGGTTGCCCGCCACGCTGACTTCGGGCAATGCGCCGGGCATCATCCTGACGAAACCCCGCTGGTACTCGGTACGGCCCGGCTTCTTGCGAAGGGGCGCCGTGGTGCGCGCGCGCAGCAGCGGCGGCGGTGCCGAGGCGGCTTCGTGGCAGCCCATCATGCGCAGCAGGGCCGGCCGCACGAAGGCAAGGAACGTGACCATCACCGCCACCGGGTTGCCCGGCAGGCCGAACAGCACGGCCGGCTGCGGCGAGCTTTCACGCGGGATCAGGCCCACCGCCAACGGGCGGCCGGGCCGCATCGCGACGCGCCAGAAGGCCATGTCGCCAAGCTGCTGCATCACGTCGCGCGTGTGGTCGGCCACGCCCGCGCTCACGCCGCCGCTGCTGACGATGGCGTCGGCCTCGCGCGCGGCGCGTTGCAATGCCGCGGCGAGCGTGGCCGGGTCGTCGCGCACCAGGCCCAGGTCGACGATGTCGCAGCCCAGCCGGCTGAGCAGGCCGAACACGGTGTAGCGGTTGCTGTCGTACACGGCGCCTTCGCGCGGTGCGTCGCCCAGGCTCAGGATCTCGTCGCCGGTCGAGAAGTACGCCACGCGCAGCCTGCGCAGCGCAGGCATGCCCGGCAGTCCGAGGCTGGCGACCATGCCCAGCGCGGCAGGCGACAGGCGCTCGCCCTTGCGCAGCGCGGGCTGGCCCTGCATCAGGTCTTCGCCGGCGAGGCGGCGGTTGGCGCCGCGGCGCAGCACGCGCGCGGGAAAGCTCACCTTGTCGCCGTCGACCTTGCAGAATTCCTGCGGGATCACCGTGTCCAGGCCCGCCGGCATCATCGCGCCGGTCATGATGCGCACCGCGTCGCCGGCCGCCAGCGCACCGCGCCAGGCCGCGCCGGCCAGCACGGTGCCGGCCACGCGCAGCGTGACGGAAGCGTCGATGGGCGCGTCGGCGGGCAGCACCGCGCCGTCGAAGGCGTAGCCGTCCATCGCGGAGTTGTCGTGCGGCGGCACGCTGATGGGCGAGACGATGTCTTCGGCCAGCACCCGGCCGAGGGCGTCGAACAGCGTGACGCTTTCGCGCTGCGTGACGACGGCCCTGGCCGTCAGCTGCAAGAGAAAGGCATGGACGGCCTCGACGCTCAGGTCGGCGGCGTCGTAGCCCGAAAGGTTGGAGGCGATGTCTGCGATGCGACTCATAGGCTCATCTGTTTTCGAGTGCGTGCAGTTCGGCAAGGGTGTTGGCGTTGAAGAAGGCGTCGGGTGCGTCGCCCGGTCGGTCGAAGGGTACGCGCACGGTGCGGTGCTGCGCGGCCCAGGCCTGGACCTTGCGGCCGCCGGCTTCGGTGTAGCGGCGCAGGCTTTGCAGCAGGTCGGCGCGCAGCAGGCAGAAGACCGGCTGGGGGCGCAGCACGGTGGCGGCGTCCTCGGTCTCGGAGGCTTCGGGGGCGACGGCCATTGCGATCTCCGCATCGCCGGCGACTGCGGCTTCCGCCAGCCGCGCGGCCAGGTCCGGCGGAAACAGCGGGGTGTCGCAGGGCACGGTCAGGAGCCAGGGCGTGCGGCAGTGCGCAAGCCCGGTCAGGAAGCCAGCGAGCGGGCCAGGGTAGTCGGCCAGGATGTCGGCATGCACCGGTGCGCCGAAGGCCTCGTAGTCCTGCAGGTTGCGGTTGGCATTGAGCATCAGCGTGCCCACCTGCGGGCGCAGCCGGCGGATCGCATGCAGCGCCAGCGGCTCGCCGTTGAACGGCTGCAGCCCCTTGTCGATGCCGCCCATTCGCGAGCCGCGGCCGCCGGCCAGCAGCAGCCCGGTGATGTCGGCTGGCGCGATGGCGTGCGCGGGCATGGCGGGCGCCTGCGTCATCCGCCGATGTAGCTCATCTCGACGCGGCGGGGCGCCTTGTCGCCGGCAGCGTCGTCGGCGTCGGTGGTGCGCAGGGCGCGCAGCTCGGAATAGCGGTCGGCGCGGCCCTGCCAGATGTGGCCGATGGCGGAGGCGATGTCTTCGTCGCTGGCGGCGCCGCGCAGCAGGGGGCGCAGGTCGTGGCCGGCGCTGGCGAACAGGCAGAGGTAGAGCTTGCCTTCGGTCGACAGGCGCGCGCGGCTGCAGTCGTGGCAGAAGGCCTGGGTGACGCTGCTGATGACGCCGATCTCGCCGCCGCCGTCGGCATAGGCCCAGCGCTGGGCGGTTTCGCCGGGCGCGCTGGCCTGCAGCGGCACCAGCGGAAACTCGGCATGGATGCGCGCAATGACCTCGGCCGAGGGCAGCACCTCGTCCATGCGCCAGCCGTTGGTGGCGCCCACGTCCATGTACTCGATGAAGCGCAGCACCACCTTGCCGCCGTGCTGCTCGCGGAAGTAGCGCGCCATCGGCAATATCTCTTGCTCGTTGGTGCCGCGCTTGACCACCATGTTGACCTTGATCGGACCCATGCCGGCGGCAAGTGCTGCGTCGATGCCGGCCAGCACATCGGCCACCGGGAAGTCGACGTCGTTCATGTGGCGGAACACGGCGTCGTCCAGGCTGTCGAGGCTCACGGTCACGCGCTGCAGGCCAGCGCTCTGCAGCGCGGCGGCCTTGCGCCGGAGCAGCGAGCCGTTGGTGGTGAGCGTCAGCGCCAGCGGTTCGCCGGCGGGCGTGCGGATCCCGGCGAGCTGCGTTATCAGCCCTTCGATGTTCTTGCGCAGCAGGGGCTCGCCGCCGGTCAGGCGGATCTTGCGCACGCCGTGGCTCGCGAACAGGCGGGCCAGCCGGGTCATTTCTTCGAAGCTCAGCAGCGCGCTGTGGGGCAGGTACTGGTAGTCCTTGTCGAACACGTCCTTCGGCATGCAGTAGCTGCAGCGGAAGTTGCAGCGGTCGGTCACGCTGATGCGCAGGTCTGTCATGGGCCGGCCCAGGCGATCGAGCAACTGGCCGGTGGCGGGTACGGCGATCTCCGGCACGGCCACGGCGGGGTGCGCGCGGCCGACCGCGGAGATCGGGATGACAGTGCTGCTGCTGTGCTTCATGAGGGGTATGAGGAGGGCTCGATTTTGCGCCATCGCCCATGGGCCCATTGGCTGCAGGCTACTTGCGCCCGCCGCGGTGCGCCCGGGGGTTATCCCCTGCAGAGCTTCAGGTTCGTGCGGGTGGCGCGCACCACGGGCAGGAAGATGTCGGCGTCGGCGGGCGGGTAGTTTTCCCTGATGCCGTCGTCGGTGCGCTCAGCGTCCTCGGCCAGCGGCTGCAGCGTCTTGAGGCAGGCCGCGCGGTCGCCCTGCTTGAACTGCGTCAGCGCGATGTCGTTGCGCATCCAGCCCTTGGTGATCCAGTCGAGCGTCTTGTCGCACTCCGAGAGCAGCGGCGACAGGGTGGCCAGGGCGATCTCGTAGTCCCGGGCGTCGTACTGGCGCTTGAAGCTCTTGCGGGAGCTGGCCACCGCCTTGTCGGTGCAGGCCGGGGTGGGGCGGGTGTAGGTGCCTTCGAAGGTGGCGCGCATGCCGCAGTTGTCGCGGCATTGCTCGGCGCCGTTGGTCGCGACCGCCACCTTGTCGGCATTGACCGCGAAGCTCACCACGCAGCCGCCGTCGGCGAGCTTCGCCTTGCCGCGCACGATGGTGCCGTCGAGCGCGCAGGTATGGGCGTTGGCGCCGATGGTGGTGATGTCGAAGCGACCATCCGTCTTGACACGAAGGGCGCCGCTGCCGCCTTCATAGATGTATTCGCCGGCCGGCGGCGTGGAGGTTTGCGCCAAGGCCAGGCCGGTGCTGACAAGCAAGGCAAGAGGCAGTGCGAGGGGCAGGATGTTCTTGAACTTCATCGTGGGAATCTCCCGGGAAACGTGCCGCGAAGCAGTGTATCGATCGTTACCGGAAGTTTTCCGGTGCTGGCCGGTTTTCGGCATCCCTGCCGGGATGTCTTGACGCAGCCAATGAGAATTCCTATCATTTGGGTGCCTGAATACGCAGCACGTCGACAACGCAAAGGGCTCTTCCATCCAAGGAGCCTCCCGACCGTGCCGCACACCCTCCCAGCCTTGCCCTATGCCTTCGATGCGCTCGAACCTCACATCGATGCGCAGACGATGGAAATCCACCACGGCAAGCACCATCAGACCTATGTGAACAACCTCAATGCCGCGTTGAAAGACACGCCGCACGAGGGAACGCCAATCGAAGAACTCATCGCCGGCGTCGAGCAACTGCCGGAGCCGCTGCGCGCGCCGGTACGCAACAACGGCGGCGGCCACGCCAACCACAGCCTGTTCTGGACCGTGATGGCGCCCGTGGACCAGGGCGGCGGAGGCGCACCCACGGGCGCGCTGGCCAAGGCCATCGACGTCGACCTGGGCGGCTTCGACGCGTTCAGGGACGCCTTCACCAAGGCCGCGCTCACGCGCTTCGGCAGCGGCTGGGCATGGCTGTCGGTCGGCCCCGGCGGCAAGCTCGCCGTGGAAAGCAGCGGCAACCAGGACAGCCCGCTGATGCGCGGCATCGGCTCCGGCAGCGCGCCGATCCTGGGGCTGGACGTGTGGGAGCACGCGTACTACCTCCAGTACCAGAACCGCCGTCCCGAATACATCGCGGCCTTCTACAACGTGGTGAACTGGGCCGAGGTGTCCCGGCGCCACACCGCCGCAACCGGCGGCTGAGGCGTGCGGCCATGAACGACACCCGGCAGGTGACGGTGGCGGGTACGCGGGCCAGGCCCGTGCGCCCCATGCGCGAGTGGATCGGCCTTGCCATCGTCGCCGCCGGCGCGCTGGTGGGGCTGTCGCGGTTCTGGACATTCGTGCGCAGCGATCCGATCGTGTGGAACGCCTTGCTCGGCGGTTCGGTCGCTGCGCTGGCCACGGCGCTCGGCACGCTGCCGGTGCTGTTCTCGCAGAAGCTGCCCGAGCGGCTGCAGGACACGCTGTTCGGTTTCGGCGCCGGCGTCATGCTGGCCGCCAGCGCTTTCTCGTTGATCATTCCCGGCCTGGAGGCCGCCAAGCATGTGGGCGTGTTCGGCGGCGGCAACTGGGCGGCGGGCGGCGTGATCGGCTCGGCCATCCTGCTCGGCGGCGCCGTGCTGATGCTGATGGACCGCGTGCTGCCGCACGAGCACTTCATCAAGGGCCGCGAAGGCCAGGCGGCGCGGCAGTTGCGGCGCACATGGCTCTTCGTGTTTGCGATCGCGCTGCACAACGTGCCGGAGGGGCTGGCCATCGGCGTCGGCTACGCGGCCAACAACGGGCTGCGGGCGGACGCGTTGGCCACCGGCATCGCGATCCAGGATGTGCCCGAGGGGCTGGTCGTGGCCGTGGCGCTGCTGGCGGCAGGCTACAGCCGCGTCTTCGCGGTGCTGATCGGCATGGCTTCGGGGCTGGTCGAGCCGCTGGGCGCCGTGCTGGGCGCGGCGGCGGTCGGTCATTCGGCGATGCTGCTGCCCTGGGGGCTGGGCTTTGCGGCGGGCGCGATGCTGTTCGTCATCAGCCACGAGATCATTCCCGAATCCCACCGCAAGGGGCACGAGGCCTTCGCCACCAGCGGGCTGCTGGTCGGCTTCGTGCTGATGATGCTGCTGGATACCGCGTTGGGGTAAAGAGCTCTCCCCCAGGCTTCGCGCACTTCGTGTCGCGTCGCCAACCCCCTCGCCGGGGGCGACACCGGCGGCCCGGCAAAGCCGGTTCCGCGGTGTCTCTGGAAGGGGCCTCCGGGCTCAGCCGTGCTTGACGGCGACGGTCTTCAGGGTGGTGAAGCCGTACAGCGCCTCGAAGCCCTTTTCACGGCCGTAGCCGGAAGACTTCACGCCACCGAAGGGCAGTTCGACGCCGCCGCCCGCGCCGTAGTTGTTGATGAACACCTGGCCGCTGCGCACGCGCCTGGCCATGCGGAACTGGCGCGAGCCGTCGGCCGTCCACACGCCGGCCACCAGGCCGAACTGCGTGGCATTGGCGAGCGCCACGGCCTCGTCCTCATCGGCGAATTGCATGGCGGCCAGCACCGGGCCGAACACCTCTTCCTGCGCCAGGCGATGGTCCACGGGCACGTCGCGCAGCAGGGTCGGGGCCTGGTAGAAGCCGGTCTCGGGCGCTTCCTCGACCACGATGCCCTGCGCCACCATCGGGATGCCGGCGTGCTGCGCATCGCTCAAAAAGTCCCACACGCGCTGCTGCTGTGTCTGGCGGATCAGCGGGCCGACGTCGAGGTCCATCGCGGCGGGGCCCACGCGCAGCGCTTCGAAGGCGTGGCCCAGGCGCTCGAGCAGCGGCTCGTAGATGTCGCGCTGGATCAGCACGCGCGAGCCGGCCGAGCAGGTCTGGCCGGCGTTCTGCACGATGGCGTTGATGACCACGGGAATGACCGCGTCCAGGTCGGCGTCGGCGAACACGATCTGCGGGCTCTTGCCGCCCAGCTCCAGCGTGACCGGGCAGTGCCGCTCGGCAGCGACCTGCTGGATCAGCGTGCCGATCTTCGGGCTGCCGGTGAAGCTGATGTGGTCGATGCCTTCGTGCCGCGCCAGCGCGTCGCCCACCTCGTGGCCGTAGCCGGTCACGATGTTCAGCGCGCCGGCCGGGAACCCGACCTCGGTCGCCAGCTGTGCCACCCGGATCAGCGAGAGGCAGGCGTCTTCCGCCGGCTTGACCACGCACACGTTGCCCGCTGCCAGGGCGCCGCCCACGCTGCGCCCGAAGATCTGCATCGGGTAGTTCCACGGAATGATGTGGCCGGTGACGCCGTGCGGCTCGCGCCAGGTGAAGACGCTGTAGCCGTCCTGGTAGGGGATGGTTTCGCCGTGCAGCTTGTCGCAGGCGCCGGCATAGAACTCGAAGTAGCGCACCAGCGCCACCGCGTCGGCGCGGGCCTGCTTGACGGGCTTGCCGCAGTCGCGCTGCTCGATGAGCGCGAGCTCGTCGACGTGCTCGGCGATCTTCTGCGAGAGCTTGTAGAGCAGGCGGCCGCGGTCGGCGGCGCTGACCTTGTGCCACACGCCCTCGAAGCAGTCGCGCGCGGCGCGCACCGCCGAGTCGATGTCGGCGGCGTTGCTGCGCTGGATTTCGTCGAAGGCCTGGCCGTCGGAGGGGTCGATGACCGGCAGGGTGCGGCCGGAGGAGGACGGAACGTCCGCGTTGGCGATGTAGTTGAGCTGCATGGGGCTGGATTTTGCGCGAAGCGCGCAAGAAACGTGGGCGCCCCGGTGGCCGGCCCTACCTGGCGGCGGCGCTGGTCCGGGGCAGGGCGCGCACGGCGTTCAGCATGCGCTCCACGTGCTTGTCCGGGTTCAGGTTCTGGTAGTAGTAGGCCACCTTGCCGTCCGGCGCGATCACGTAGGAAAGCCGGTTGGCGAAGTCGGGCTTGGTCTGCATGAGTGCGTCGAAACCCTGGATCACGGTCTTCGACTCGTCGGATGCCACCGGAAACCGGTTCTGGCACGACTTGACCGAGAACTTCGACAGCGTGCCGATGTCGTCCGCCGACACGCCGATGACGGAGGCGCCCAGTGCGGTGAACTTGTCGATGGCTTCGGCGAAGGCGTGGGCCTCGATGGAGCAGTCGTTCGAGTCGGCTGCCGGGAAGAAATACACCACCACCGGTCCCTTGGCCAGCGCGTCGGCCAGCGAGTAGCGGAAGGTCTTTCCGCCCAGCGCGGCATCGGCGGTGAAGCGGGGTGCCGGGTCGCCGATGTCGAGCGCGGCCCAGGCTGGGTGCGAAAGCACCGCAAAAACAGCCGTCAAGGCGATGCGTGAGAGGTTCGTTCGGGCCATGATGCAACTCCGCAGCTGTGTGGCCGGAATTCTAGGCTCCAGGGGCGCCTGAAACCGGCACCTGCCAGCCGGCGTACAGAAGAAGACACGATCACTTGGACCACCGAAGCAACGGAAGCACTTTTCATGAACGCCTGGCTTCTACTTTTGCGCATCGCGATCGCGGGCCTGCTGGTCGCGGCGCTCGGCGCATGCGGCTCGCTGCCGGTGGCGCGCGAGCGGCCCGCCGAGAACGCCTCGGCGGCCGACCCCGGCACCGCGCTCGCGAAGATCGTGGCCGCCTCCACGCCGCCCGGGGAGCACTCGGGCTTCCGGCTGATGCCGCTGGGCGTGTACTCGCTCGACGCCCGCATCCAGCTCGCCCAGCGGGCCCAGCGCTCGCTGGTGGTGCAGTACTACCAGCTCGAGAACGACGCCGTGGGCCGCCTGCTGCTGCGCACCCTGCGCGAGGCGGCGGCACGCGGCGTGAAGGTGCGGGTGCTGGTGGACGACCTCTACACCGTCAAGAGCCAGCAGCTGCTGCTCGCGCTGTCCGAGACGCCGAACGTCGAGGTGCGGCTCTTCAACCCGTTCTGCTGCGGGCGCAACGGCTTCCTGTCGCGCTTCGCGGCGTCGCCGTTCGAGATCGGGCGGCTCAACCACCGCATGCACAACAAGCTCTTCATTGCCGACGGCGTGATGGCGGTGGTGGGCGGGCGCAACATCGCCGAAGAATATTTCGTGCTGAACGAGGCGCAGAACTTCATCGACATGGACGCGCTGGTCGTCGGCAAGGTGGTGCCGCAGCTCGAATCGATCTTCGACGCCTACTGGAACAGCGTGCAGGTCTGGCCCATAGCAGACATCGTGGCGGGCGAGGGCGGCCGCAAGCCGGGCACCGCCGAATTCGACGAGTGGGTGGAGATGGCCGCACCGCCGCCGAAGATCGTGCTGCCGCCGTCGGACATCCTGGGCTACGGCCCCATCGCCGAAGAGCTGGACGGCGGGCGCATGGGCCTGCTGTGGGGCGAGGCCCGCGCCATTGCCGATCCGCCCGGCAAGCCCGCGACCATGACGGCCGACGAGGCCATTGCCACCAGCGTGACCATGCAGGTCTGGACGCTGATGCTCGACGCCAAGAGCGAAGTCGACCTGACCTCGCCGTACCTCGTGCCCGGCGAGCGCGGCATGGCCGCGTTCCAGGAGCTGACCCGGCGCAAGGTCAAGCTCACGCTCGTCACCAACTCGCTGGCCGCCAACGACGAGCCGCTGGTGCACACGGGCTATGCGCGCTATCGAGAACGGCTGCTGCAAAGCGGCGCCGATTTGTACGAACTGAGCCCGCAGCGCACAAGCGCGGGCGAGCGCTTCGGCATGTTCGGCAAGTCGCTGGGGCGGCTGCATGCCAAGACTGCAGCCATCGACAAGACGCGCATCTTCATCGGCTCGATGAACCTCGACCCGCGCTCGGCCAGCCAGAACACCGAGATGGGGCTGGTGGTCGACAGCCCGCAGCTCGCGCGCGAAATGCTGCGGGTCATCAACATCAGCAAGCTGCAGAACTCCTACCGGCTGCGGCTGGCCAAGGGCACCGGCACGCTGCAGTGGTTGACGAATGACGGCGAGAAGGAAATGATCCTGACCTCCGAGCCGGAGTCGAGCTTCTTCCAGCGCTTCTACAACATGCTCATTGCGCCGGTGGTCCCCGAGATGCTGTTGTAGCCTCGGGGGATGGCGCAGACTTTCACTTCGTTGTCGGCCCCGCAGGTCATGCTGTGGGGCCTGCTTTTCTTCGGCGGGATCTATCTCGGTTTTGGCGGCCTGACGTGGCTTCTGACGAAGCGGGTGCTGCCCGCGCTGGGCATCGGGCGGGTGCTCGATCCGCGGCCGTTGCAGCCGGGGCAGCTGCGGCGCGAACTGGGGCAGTCGGGCGTGTCGGTGCTGATCTTCGGCCTGGGCATGGTGTTTCCGTGGGGCTTGCTGCAACTGGGCTGGGCACGGCTCGACGGCGATGCCGGCTGGCTGCAGATCACGCTCGAGATCCTCGTGCTGGCGGTCTGGAACGACGTGCATTTCTGGATCAACCACCGCCTGCTGCACACGCGCTGGCTGCGGCGCTTTCACGGGCCGCACCACCGGTCGTTCGTGACCACACCATGGGCCACCTACAGCTTTCACCCGATCGAGGCGCTGATGCTGGGCAACGTGATCCTGCTGCCGATGGTGCTGCACGACTTCAGCTTCTGGTCGCTCGCGGCGGTGCCGGTGTTCAGCCTGTTCTTCAACTGCGTCGGGCATTCGAACTACGACTTCTTCACCGGCGTGTCTTACAGCCACTGGTTCGCGGCGAGCCGGCGGCACCACCTGCACCATGCCGTGCACAACGGCAACTACGGCTTCCAGTTCACCTTCATGGACCGGCTGTTCCGCACGCGCATTGCCGCGGACGCCGCCGAGCCGCTCTTCCGGGCCTTCCACAAGAAGCATGGC
The DNA here is from genome assembly GCF_977011995.1 of Variovorax durovernensis. NCBI lineage: Bacteria > Pseudomonadati > Pseudomonadota > Betaproteobacteria > Burkholderiales > Comamonadaceae > Variovorax > Variovorax durovernensis. The sequence continues at coordinate 3,156,219 of NZ_CDRNCW010000001.1, forward strand.
GCGAACACGGCCTGACTCGCGCCCGCGGCTGCCGAGGCTGCGCCACTGGCGGGACTGGCAGAGCCTGGCCTACCTTGCCGCGCTGCCCGGCCTGGCGGCATGGCAATGGGTGCACGGCTTCAACATCGCGATGTATGCGCTGATGCTGTTCCTCACGCTCGGCATCGGCGTCATCCACCACAACCACGTGCACCTGCGCATGTGGCGCGGGCGGCGCCTGAACCGGCTGACCGACTTCTGGATCACGCTGCTGCAGGGCCACCCGACCTTCGTGTTCTGGCCCGCGCATGTGGCCAACCATCATCGCTTCCGGCATGGGCCGAAGGACGTGGCGCGCACCTACCGCTTCGGCGGCGACACCAACCACCTGTGGGGCTATCTGCTGCATCCGTTCCAGGCGGTGTGGGTGCTGATGCCGTTGTTCTTCGGCTGGCTCGCGCGGCTGCGGCGGCATCGGCGCGGCGCGTGGCGCTACTGCATGGCGCAGTACGCGCTGTGGCTTGGCAGCTGGGCGGTGCTGCTGGCCATCGACTGGCGCAAGGCGCTGCTCTTCGTGATCGTGCCGCAGCTGCATGGCCTGCACTGGCTGCTGGCGACCAACTACCTGCAGCATGCGCATGCCGACGGCCGCAAGCCGGCGCCCAAGGGTGCGGCCAAGGGAGCGCCGGGCGATACCCCGGGTAGCCGGCTGAACTACGCCCGCAATTTCGAGGGGCTGGTGAACCCTTTGCTGTTCAACATCGGCCTGCACACCGCACACCACGAGAACCCGCATGCCCATTGGTCCGAGCTCACGCATCTGCATCGCACGCGTTACCGCGCGCAGGTCGATCCGGTGCTCAACGAGGGCGGGCTGGTGCCGTACATGGTGCGCGTGTTCGTGCTGGGGGCCGTGTGGCCGCGTTTTCGCAGCCGCTCGCTGATGCCTCCCGATTCCTCAACCCACTGAACCATGCCTGTTTCATTCCAACGCGTGTATCTCGAGAGCGCCGGCTACTTCATGCCGGGCGAACCCATTCCCAATGACCGCATGGACGCGTACATCGCGCCGCTCAACCGCATGTCGGAGCGCATCAAGCGGCGCATCCTGGCGGAGAACGGCATCCTCACGCGGCACTACGCGATCGACGCGGAAGGCGTGACCCGGCACACCAACGCGCAACTGGCGGCCGGCGCCATCCGCGACTGCCTGCGGCGCGGCGGGGCCGAGCTGTCGCGGGTGTCGATGCTGGCCAGCGGCTCGTCGGGCGGCGACACGCTGATGCCGGGCTTCGCCAACATGATCCAGGGCGAACTGGCGGCGCAGCCGATGGAAACGCATTCGGTGCACGGCATCTGCGCGGCGGGCGTGTCGGCAATCCAGGCGGCGGCGCAGGGCATCGAACTGGGCGCGCACCGTTCGGCGATGGCGGTGGCGAGCGAGATGCCGTCGCGCCTGTTCAAGCGCTCGCGCTTCGCCGCGCGCGGCTACGAGACCGACTTCGACTCGCACTTCCTGCGCTGGATGCTGTCCGACGGCGCGGGCGCGCTGCTGCTGTCCGACGGCTCGCCCGCGCTGGCGGGTTCGCCGGGGCTCAGGCTGCGGCTGAAGTGGGTGCACCAGCGCGCCTTCTCGGGCGACTACCCGGTCTGCATGCAGCTGGGCCTGACCGAAAACCGCGATGAGCACGGACGAGGCCACCTCGACTTCGGCTCATGGGCCGAGGCGGAGGCTGCAGGCGCGCTGTCGCTGCGGCAGGACATCCGCCTGCTGCCGCACCTGTTCGACATCGGTATCCACGAATACGCGGGGCTGGTGCGCGACGGCTGGGTCGATCCGAAGCGGGTCGATTACTTCCTGTGCCACTACTCGTCGGAAAAATTCATCCCGGTGGTGGAAGACCTGATGGCCAAGGCCGACCTGTCGATTCCGCGCGAGCGCTGGTGGAGCAACCTCGCCTGGCGCGGCAACACCGGGGCGGCGTCGATCCTCGTGATGCTGGCCGAGTTTTTGCACACCGAGGCGCTGAAGCCCGGCGAGCAGATCTTCTGCTACGTGCCCGAGTCGGGGCGCTTCATGGCGGCGTACATGCTGCTCGAAGTGGAAGCGGCCGATGCCGCGCCCGTGGCGGTCGCGCCACGCGTGGCCGTGGTGCCAGACGACGACCTCGTCATCGCCCCGCCGCACGACCCGGCCGCCGCCCCTGAAGGCCTCGGTGCGCTGCTGACCGAACTGGCCGCCATCTGGCACGACTACCGCTCGCGCGTCTGGCGCACGCCGCTGGTGCGCCAGATCCGCGAGCGACGCTTTGCCGTGCCCGACTACCTGAACTGGATGGAGCAGTGGGTGCCGCAGGTGCGCGAAGGCAGCCTGTGGATGCGCGAAGGCGCGGCCTCGCTCAGCGAGCCCTACCAGGTGCTGGCCTCGCTGATCGGCGTGCACGCGGGCGAGGAGCAGAACGACTTCAACATCCTGTTCAGCGACTATCGCAAGGCCGGCGGCACGGTCGAATCGATCGACGAGTTGCGCCGCAACCCCGGCGGCGAGGCGCTCAATGCCTACCTGCACGGCCTGGCCGCCACGCGCGACCCGATCGGCCTGCTGGGGGCGATCTACATCATCGAGGGCACGGGCCAGCGCATCGTGCCGGCGCTGCTGCCGCTCCTCAAGGCCTGCCTGAAGCTGCCGCCCGATGCCTTCCGCTTCCTCGAATACCACGGCCACAACGACGAGCACCACCTGAGCCGCTGGCTCACCGCCGTCGAGATGGTCATGGCCGTCGAAGGGCAGGCCCGCGCCGCCCGCCAGATCACCGACACCGCGCGCCACACGGCCGCGCTGTACCTGATGCAGTTCCAGCACATCACGGAGCGAATGACAGATGCCCAGCAGAACGCCTGATTTCCTGACCCAGGCGCACGACGAGCGCGACCCCAGCCCCTGGCTGGCGCTCTATCTCGACCAGAGCACGCCGCTGCCCGACAACGTGAAGGAGGCGTGGCTGGCCGATTCGAGCTCCGGCTCGCGGCAATACCTGCTGCCGTTCCTGCGGCCGATTGCGCGGCTGACGATCATCCTGATCCAGATCGTGAAGGTGTTCGTGCCGCGCAACTGGTCGCACTCGATGCTGCTGCACCGCTTCCTGGCCTGGGGGCTGAAGCGCTTTGTCTCGCCCGAGGCCAACTGGCTGATCCTGCGGCACTTCCACCTGGGCTCGCAGGTGCTGGCCTTCATCGGGCGCAATTCGCCGGCGCCCGTGGCCACCAACCCGCTGGAGCCGGCCGACATCGACGCGCTGAAGGACGAGATGTTCCTCAAGCACGACCTGAACCTCTTCAACTTCGTGATCCGGCTGAACACGGCGCTGCGCGACAAGGGGCTGACGCTGTGCAAGGCGGAAAAGGTCGATTTCTCGATGATCAAGGAGCCGCCGCTGCGGCTGGAGGACATGCCGCAGGGCAGGCTCAATTTCCTCGACCTGCAAAGCGCCATCGAGCTGTTCACGCCGCTCTACCAACTGATGCTGACGGACAACGATTTCTGGCGCGCGGCCAATTCCTTGCAACTGGACGAAACCATCGGCATCTACACCGCGACCATCCTCGCCGCTCCCGAGCACCTGATCCTGGTCAACAACAAGCACCCGCTGGTGCCCCTGTCGACCCTGCGGGCGGGGCATCGGCTGGTGATCCACGGGCTTTCGACCGAAATGCTGCACAGCCTGCTGCAGCGCATGCAGGCGGCGCAGCAGGCGGGGGAAGGTGAGACATCCCTGTACGACCAGCCACTTGCATAGGCGTATGCTGCCCCCAGATGCAAACCATGAACACGACCCGAAATCCGTCTCCCAAGACCGATCTGGCAGTGACCCACGTGCTGGCTCAACTGCTGGAAAAGCTCGAGCACAGCCCCGTGCCCGTCGGCGCCGAGCAATACCGCTCGGTGGTCGAGCACCTCGTCCACGAGTTCGAGGACGTCGAACAGGGGGCCGAACTGGGCCGCCTGCTCGACGCCTACCCGGCCGCGGCCGAGGTGTACGAAAATCTCAACTATCAGCACGCCGGCCTCTGCCGGTCGGCGCTCGACGCTTCTCTTTCGGCCGAAGTCAGTGCCCGTGAAGCCATTGCCCGCGCCATGCGCGGTGCCCAACCGAACAACAAGGACAAGACGCATGGCGAAGGGTGAAGTGAAGACGGCAGTGGTGGCGGACGGCCTGCGCTACAAATCGAAGACACCGGGTTCGCCGTTTCGCGCCTCGGCATCGTTCAGCGGGGCGACCATGTCCTGCTTCATGTGCGGCAAGCACCGCGTGCGCTCGCAATTGCGCACCCGCCAGGTGCTGGGCAAGTCTCAGACGGTCTGCGCGCCTTCGTGCAAGGCGCTCGACGAAGCCCTGGAATAAACCTGCTCGGTCTTGCCGCTAGCACGGCGGCGAGACGTTTTGGCGACATTTCCTTGCGCCCATGTCACGGATTGGCTTCCCCGGCGACTCGATTTGGATATACAGTTGGAAACAAATAATGCATGTGATTGCATTTATTCAAAAGTTCTAATTTCAGTCGTCTCAATGAATTGCAGCCAAGCCGTTGACGCCCTTCGCAGGGCGTGGATTTCAACGCTCGCAAAGGGGTTCAGCCATGGCTAAGCCGCGTCACGTTGTCATGCAGGTGGTCAGGCGTTCGTCGGGCAGCGCCACACACCACGTCGAATTCCTCATGGACGACAACTTCGCGGAGCGGCTGCGCCAGCTGCGTTCGCTGGTTCCGCCCCTGGGCAGCCTCAACAAGCAGCGCGATCTCGTCATCGACAAGGTGCGCGTGCGCCTGCCGAATGCCATCTGGCGCTCGGGCAACGAGATCGATGCGGACGGGGGTGTGGACGGTTCCTGCATCGTCATCGCGGCCGAAGGCTCGTTCAACTGCGGTGGCAAGGACCGCAAGACGCGCGAGAAGCTCGTGACCTACAACTTCTCGATCGCACGCCTGATCGAGCTGCATGCCGAGCGCTCCGAAGGCGAAACGCTGTACATCCGCGACGGCGTTTTCGCCAACGACGAGCCGGCCGAGTCGCCGGCCGGCCGCTGGGTCGCGTCGATGCACGAGCTCGAAGTGGTAATGCGAGTGCCGGACGCCCCGTCTGACTTCGACACGCTGCACGACCTCGCGCTGCGCCCCGAACACCAGCAGTCCGGCGGCAACACCACGCAGCGCGCCACCTTCTTCTGATCTTCTGACACGTTAGTTTCAGCGCGCGGCGGCCGCTTCCGGCGCCGGGCCGCCCACGGGCGTGTACTGCGCCCGGTTGTTCTCCAGCCAGCGTTCCGACAAGGTGCTGTCCTGCTGCATCGGGTGGAAGTCCGCGCGCAGGTAGCTGCGCCAGCCCGCGAGGTTGCCGCGCAGCAGGCCGTCGCGGCTCAGCAGAATGCGCGCTGCGCTCTTCCAGGTCGACCACTTCCACAGCTGCTTCTCATGGCGCAGGTTGTCGATGGTCTGGCGCATCAGGTCGCCCAGGAACATCATCGTCACGCGGCGGAACCAGCGCTTGCGCCATTCGTCGGAGCCGCCCGCGGCCTTGTAGATGTCGAAGGCGACGCTCTTGTGCTCAAGCTCTTCTGCGCTGTGCCAGAGCCACATGGTGCGAAGCCGGGGCTCGGCGCCGTCGAGTACGCCGGGGTGGGCCAGCAGCCATTCGGCGAACATGGCGGTGAAGTGCTCGGTGGCCGCGGTGACAGCCAGCGCATGCCGCGGATCGGCGTCTTCCATCAGCGTCAGGCGCTTGCTGGCGCGAGCCGTCCAGCCGTCGACCAGGCCCTGGCTCTCGAGATGGCTGTTGAACAGCGAGTGAATGCGCCGGTGCGTCGCTTCCTGGCCGATGAAGCCGCGCACGTCGGCGCGGTACTGCTCCTGCACCTCGGGCGGCAGGGTGGCCACGGCATCGCGCACGGCGTCGATGAAGAATTGTTCTCCGAAGGGGAAACTCATCGACAGGGCGTTGAAGAAAGCGGTCGAGAATGCATCGCCGCCGCACCAGTCGCGGGCGAACGGCGGTTGCAGGTCGATCAGAAGGCGTCGGACAACGAGTTCAGTCATGAAATCAAGCCTCGAAAAAAGCACGGAATGCGTGGCAGGAGGGTTGGTACATCTTCGTACCGCATGCCTCCATGGTGCGGCCGGTTGTTGGTACTGTCAAGTACCAAGGCGTAGGAAAATGTGCCATCCATGAGCGAAACCATTGAAAAGGCCGTGACGCCGAAGTCTCCCGACGGCCCGGCGAGCGAGCATTACAACCGGCTGCTCCAGGGCATGGCGCAGGCGGTGGCGGCCAAAGGCTATGCCGAGACGACCATCGCGGACATCGTGCGCGAGGCGGCAGTGTCTCGCCGCACCTTCTACGAACACTTCAGCACCAAGACCGAATGCCTGATCGCGCTCTATGAAGCCGCGAGCCGGCTCGCCCTGCAGGCGGTGAGCGAGGCCTTCGACCCGGTGCAGCCGTGGCATGCGCAGGTCGAGCAGGCCATGACGGCGTATTTCGATTACCTCGCGCAAGACCCGGTGCTGCTGCGTACGCTCTTCGTGGAGATCCTCGGGCTGGGCATGCCGGGGCTGGTGGTGCGGCGCCGGGTGAACGACGAGATCGCCAACTTCATCCAGGTGGCCATCGACAGTGCCGGCGGCGCTGAAGAGCCCTCGGCGCACCTGACGAGCGAGATGGCGATGACGGTGGTTGGCGGCATCAACGAACTGGTGCTGCAGGCCATCGAGCAGGACCGTGCGGGCGACCTGCGCGAGCTGGTGGCGCCCGCGACGCGGCTGGTGCGGGCCGTGGCGGCCGAGAGCCTGCGCTAGGCGCGCCGGGCTTGCGCGCTGCCGCGCGGGGTGGCCGCCAGCCACAGCGTCAGCAGGCCTGCCAGCGTCAGCGCCAGCATCACGCCCAGATAGGGCAGCACGTCATGCAGCGGCGCCCCCATCTGGTTGAGGCGCAGCGAGCCCTGGATGCCCGCGGTGCTCGGAAACAGCCAGCGCAGCGCCTGCAGCGGTCCCGGCAAGGCCTCCACAGGCCATGAGAAGCCCGAGAGAAACGCCATCGGCAGGGCGGTGAACAACAGCACCTGCAAGGCCCGCTCGCGGTCGCGGAACCAGCAGCCCAGCAGCAGGCCGAGCGTGCAGATGGCAGGCACATAGAACGCGAGCAGCAGCATCGCTCCCAGCGGGTTGCCGCCGCGCGGGTAGTCCTGCAAAAAGAACACCCAGCCGAAATAGAACAGCCCGCTCAGGAAGCCGAAGCCCGAAAGCGCCCCCAGCCGGCCCAGCCACGCACCCATGGAGGCCCGCAGCCGTCCGGCTTCAGCCCAGGTGCCGGCCAGCATCGCCGCGCCCATCAGCAACGTCTGCTGCAGGATCAGCAGGGCCACCGCCGGTACCACGTAGCTGCCGTAGCCTTCGGTCGGGTTGAACAGCGCCACCAACCGCGTGTTGAGCGGGCTGCGGCTGCGCGCGGCCTGCACCGCGCTCTGGCCGCCGGCCTGCAGCTTGCGGATTTCCACGCCCGCCGACACTGTGCCGACCGCCTCCGAAAACCCATACAGCACCGCCTTGTTCAACAGCGCATACGCACCGTTGCCTTCGATGGTGACCACCGCCGAGGTACCGCGCAGCACATTGCGCTTGAGGTCCGCCGGCAGCAGCGCGTAGCCTTCGATCTCGCCGCGCCAGAGCGCCTGCTGCGCCTCGTGCACGTCGGACGTGACCATGCGCACGTCGAGCCGCGGATTGGCCATTGCGAAGCGCGCGATCTGGCGCGACAGCGCGCTGTGGTCCTGGTCGACCACAGCCACCGGCACGCGGGTGACAGCCTGCGAGCCGTAGGGCCACGGATAGAAGAAGCCGTAGATGATGGGCGCGATCAGCATGATCAGCAGCACGCCCTTGTCGCGCAGCACCGCAAGGGTGGTGTCGCGCCATGCGGCGCCGAAGCGGGTGCGGTCGCCCGTTGTCATCAGCGGCCTCCCCAGGTGTCGGGCGCGCAGGCCGCGCGCACCAGCGCGGCGGCCGAGGCGGCCAGCAGCACGGCCGTGCCCAGCACCATCCACAGCGGCGTTGCCACCGAATAGAGCACCGGCGCGCCCATCTGCAGCTGTTCCATCTGCACGCGGATGTAGTGGGTGTAGGGCAGCAGGTTGGCCCACATGCGCGCGAACAGCGGCATCGCGACCAGCGGAAAGCCCACGCCGCCGAAAGCGAACGCGGGCGCGGTGATGAAGCCCGTGGCCGACAGCGCGGTGCGCAGCGAGCGCGTGAGGCTCGATACGAAGGCGCCGAGCGCGACCGACAGCGCCAGGAACACCACCAGCGCGAACAGCGTCCAGCCGATCGAACCGACAGGATGCCAGCCGCGTCCCGCCGTGATCCACAGCATGGCCGCGATCGCCACCGCGGAAAGGCTCAGGAAGGGCAGCGCCAGCTTGCCCGCCAATGCGGCGAGGGCTTCATGCCAGCGCGGCGCGGCGCCGAGCCATTCGCCGATGCTGCGGTCGCGCAGCTCGCGGCCCACGGACCATGCGCCGGCCGTCATCGCGAGGATGTGCAGCAGCGCGGGGATCAGCGCCGCGCCCAGGAACTGTTCGTAGTCTGTCGAGGTGTTGAACAGCGCGACCATGCTCGCCTTGATCGGCTCCATGCTCACGCGCGCGGCCCTCATGGATTCGCCGCGCTTGTTGCGCACGGTGAGCTCCACCCCGGCCGACACCGTGGCCACGGCAGTGCGCACATCGCGCTGGATCAGGCTCGAATGCGTGCCCAGCTGCGCGTTGTGCAGCAGCACGACCTGGCCGACGCGGCCCTGCTTCACGTCGCGGCTCAGGTCCCGTGGCAACTGCACTGCCGCATCGACGGCGCCGCTGGTCAGGGCGCGCGCCATCTCGCCTTCGTCGCTGTACTGCTGCACCACGCGCAGGCCCGGCGTGGCGTCGAGAAAGCGCACCACCTGGCGCGAGAGCGAAGAGTGGTCCTGGTCGAGCACGCCGATGGGCAGGCGCTCTGGCAGGCCGGCGGAAAAAATCCACCAGATCAGGAAGACCGCGAGCAGCGGCACCCAAGAAACCATGGCCAGGTCCCAGGGGCGGGTGCGCAGCAGCGCGAACTCGCGCCGTGCGCTGGCAGCGGAAAAACCGCGCAGGCTCATTGCGAGCTCAGTCGACCAGCACGCTCATGCCGGGACGCGCGCCGTCGATGGGCTTGAGCGGGCGCGCGCGGACCTCGAATGTGCGCACGTCGAAGCCAGCGCCGCCGCGCGTGGCGCGCCATGTCGCGAAGTCGGGCAGCACCGCGCTGTAGTAGACCTTGAAGCGGGCGGTGCGCTTGCCTTCGGGCAGCGCGGGCAGGCGTGCGTCGAATTCGTTGCCGAGCGCGAAACGGGAGAGCCGGTCTTCGCGCACGTTGAGCACCACCCACTGGTCGCTCAGGTCGACCACGGTGACCACCGCCACGCCCTGCGGCGACAACTCGCCCACCTTGGCCAGCACCTTCGCCACCTCGCCGCCGACGGGGCTGCGGAGTTCGGTCTCGGCCTTGGCAGCTTCCGCTTCGGCCACCACGCCGGCCACCTGGCGTGCCTGTGCGCTGGCGGCGGCCTTGTCTTCGGGGCGGGCGCCGGTGCGTGCCATGTCGTACTGCGCCTTGGCCGCGATGGCGGCGTCGCGCGAGGCTTTCCAGTTGGCTTCTGCCTCATCGCGCTTCTGGTCGGCGACCAGGCCTTCGCGCGCCAGCCCGTCGACGCGGCGGAACGAGGTCTGCGCCAGTTGCGCGGCGGTTTCGGCGCGCTGCCATTGCATGCGCGCCATTTCCACTTCCTGCGGGCGGGCGCCGTTCTGCGCCTTGTCGGCCACGGCCTGCGCCGCCTGTTCGGCGGCGGTGGCCTGCGCGAGCTTGGCGCGCACTTCAGGGCTGTCCATGCGCACCAGCACCGCGCCGGCCTGGATGCGGTCGCCTTCCTTCACCGCCACTTCGGCGACGCGTGCCGTCACCTTTCCGGCGACGTCGGTCTCGCGCGCTTCCATCTGGCCCTGGAACACCTCGGGCGCGGGCTGCGACGCGCGCCAGAAGCCCCAGACCAGCAGCGCGAGCACGAGCAGCGCGACCAGGATCGCGATCAGTTTTCGGGTCTTGGCACTCATCATCAATTCACCTTCACGTCTGCACGCGCGATGTAGTCGGAAAACTTCTCGGAAAGGCCCGCGCTTTCGAGCAGTTGCGCGAGCGCCTGCACGTAGTCGTTGGCGGCTTGCGCGCGTTCGGTCAGCACCTTGGCCTGGTTGGTCTCGGCGTCGATCAGGTCGAGCGTGGTGCTCGTGCCCTCGCGCAGCCCGGAGGTGCGCAGCTTGACGACCTCTTGCGCCAGCTCGACCGAAGCCTTCATCTCCAGGTATTGGCGGCGCGCGTTTTCCAGCGCGCGCCAGTTGCGCTCGACCAGCAGCGAGATGTCGCTGCGCGCCTGGGCATCGGTGCGCTCGGCCTGCTCGACCTGCTTGAGTGAGGAGGCGGAGAGCGCGTCGCGGTCGACCGAGTCGTAAAGCGTCCAGCGCACGCCGACGCCGGCCACCCAGTCGGCGTTGCCGCTCTTGATTTCGCGCGTGCCGAAGGCGATGACCTGCGGGCGGCGCAGTGCTTCCTCGCCTTCGTGCAATTGCTCTGCCTGCGACTTCTTGGCCGCGACCTTGCCCAGGCCTGGATGTCGCGTGAGCGCCGAATCGATGAAGTAGCCCAGCGGCTCGATCGGCGTGCTTATGAGGAAGAGCGGCGTTTGCGGCACCACGGTGCCGTCGGCGCGCAGCGTGCGGGCGAGCGCCACGCTGGCCAGTGCGGCGTCGTTTTCCGCCTTGCGGGCGTTGCGCCGAGCCTCTTCATACGCGGCGCTGGCCTGCAGCCGCTCCACGCGCGAGATCACGCCGGCCGAGAGCATCTTCTGCGCCGCCGAATCGTGCTGCGCGATGGTGCGCTCGGCCTGCGCGCGCAGCGTGGCTGCGCGCTGCGCGAGCTGGGCGCCGAAGTAGCGCTGCACCAGCAGCGTGTCGACCTCGTGGCCGGCCTGTTCGGCGTCGGCTTCCGCCTCGCGCGTTTGCGCCGACACGAAGCCGCGCACGGCATCGGTCGCGCCGCCCAGGTAGATGGGCCACACGGCGGAAATCGATGTGTTGGCCCCGGTGTCATGGCGGTTGAGCGTGTAGCTGTTGGGCAACTGCGGAATCGGCACGCGCGAGACAAAGCTCTGGATCGACGACGGCAGCGACGAGCCGATCTGCCCGAGCTTCTGGTTGAGCGGATCGAGGTCGAGGTTCAGGTTGGCGTTGTAGGCATAGGCCAGCCCCGAGACGCTGATCGTCGGTCCGCCCAGCCCCTTGAGGCCCTGGCTCTGCAGTTCCTTGGCGTCGACAGCCGCGCGGGCGGCGGCCAGCTTGTCGGAACGGTCGACCATGCGGGCGCGGGCGGCGTCGAAGCTCAGGGCCAGGGCGCTGTCGCTGCGGGCCTGTGCCTGGGCTTGCGCGAAAGCCGAGCCGCACAGCATGAGCAGCGCCGGCAGCAGCAACAGGGAGGGATGGAGGGAGCGGGAGCTTGTCATCGGTCAGGCGGTCTTGTGCAGCAGGGCGTCGAGTTCCTGCTGCAGGATCACGGGGAACGCGGCTTGCACCGCGCCGGTGGCGAGCGGCCGCGCCTTCTCCAGCAGTTGGGCCGTGCGTTCGGCGTCGATGGCGTCGCCCGTCAGCAGGCTGTCGGCCAGGGTGCGCAGCCAGTGCCGCGCCACGGTGCGCAGGGTGCGCGCCATGGTTTCCTGCATGCCGATCACCTGCTCCAGCGGCAGGCCGAGGGCGGCGAGCTGCTCGGCCACCTGTCCGAGCGCGGGGCTGAGCATTTGCACCTGCCCGTCGGGCAACTCGCGCATCAGGCCGGCCTTGGCGGCGCGGGCGAGCAGGGCGGGCGTCATCTGGCCGTTCCACTTGGAAGCAAGGGCCTTGGCCGACACGACCACGGGCGTTTCCGAAGCGAACAGGCTGCCCGACATCGAGCGCGCGACCGAGACGAGGTCACCCCACACAGAGGCCGGCGCGCGCCCGAAGATGCGGCGGATCGCCTCGATGCCGAAGCCCTGGTCGCGCAGCTCGCGGATCAGCGCAAGGCGCTGTGCATGGTCTTCGCCATAGAGCCCGAGGCGGCCGCGCAGCCGGGGCGGTGGCAGCAGCCCGGCGGTGGTGTAGGCGCGGATGTTGCGCACCGTGACGCCGGTGCGCGTTGCCAATGCCTCGATGGAGAGATCCTCTGCGGCAGGGGTGACATCGGCGGCGGGCACGGCGGGCGTGTTCATCCGACAGATTGTATGTTACATCGAAAGTGTTGTATTCATCAGACTTGAATCGTGGGCTTGTAGTCGGCCAGCAGCACTTCCTTCCACTTGCCGAAGATGGCCATCAGGCCGACCGCCACCGCGCCCGACAGCACCACCACGCCGCAGGCATGCGCCCAGCCGTTGTCGAAGGCCCCGAACATCACCGCCCGGAAGGCCTGCACCACCCAGCTGAACGGCAGCCAGCTGTGCACCGTGCGGAAGAAGCCAGCCGACAGTTCCACCGGCAGCACGCCGCCGCCGGCCGACAGCTGCAGCGTGAGCAGCAGCACGGTCAGGATGCGGCCGAAGTCGCCGAACACATGCAGGATGGCAAACAGCACCACCAGGAACACCAGCGAGGCCAGCGCCATCGTGAGCGCCAGTGCCGCCACGTGCGGCGCCTGCACCTCCAGCACGCCCAGCAGCGTGGCCAGCACCAACGCCACCTGCAACAGCACGATCAGCGCGGGCATGGTGATCTTGCCCAGTGTCTTGGCGAGCTTGGGATAGTGCGTGTGGTCCGACAGCACGATGCGGATGTTGAACAGGTAGCCGGCCATCACCGCGCCGATCCACAACGCCACCGACACCATGTTCGGCACGAAAGCGCTGCCGTTGTTGGCCACCGGCGCCACCACCTCGACCCTGGGCTCGACCGAGTCGGCCAGGCCCGAGGCGCTGCCCTGGATGCGGGTGATCGAAGCGGGCAGGGCGGCCTCGATGGTGCGCACGCCGGTCAGCAGCCTCTGCGCGCCTTGGGCGAGCTGCGTGCCGCCCTGTACGAACTCATCGAGCTTGCGGTCTTCGGGCAGCTTGCCGGCCATGGTGCGGATGCCGGCGGACAGCGCGCCCATGCCGTCGGTAAGCTTGCCGACGCCGCCTTCGAGCGCCGTGGCACCGGCGTCGAGCTTCTGGCTGCCGTCCTGCGCCTTGGTCATGGCCGCCTGGGCTTGCTCGAGCCCGCCGCGCAGCTTGTCCGCGCCGCCCGCAAGCTCGCCGGCGCCCTTGGCGATGCGTTCGCCCACGAAGGGAATGTCGGCCGACTCCCTTTGCAGCCGGCGTGCGCCGTCGCCGAGTTGGCCGGCACCGCCGTGGAGCTGGTCGAGACCCTCGCCGATCTGGACCAGACCGGAGCCGAGTTCGTGCTGGCCCGCCGCGAGCTGTTGCGCGCCACTCTTGAGCGCGCGCAGGTCCGCGTCGGCCGGCAGCTTCGACTGGATGAGACGGATGCCGCCATTGACCTGCTTGAACCCGTTGCCCACTTCGCGCGCGGCGGTGCTGTATTGAGCGGCGCCGGCGGCGAGTGTTTGCGAGCCGTCGCGCAGGGTCAGCAATGCCTGCTTGAGCTGCTCCAGCCGCTGCTGCGAGCCTGCGGCCGCATTGAGCACCAGTGTCCAGCGCTGCTCGTTGAGCATCTCGTTGACCTGGTGCCCCAGTTCGCCCGCGAAACGGCGGGCGAGCCCTGCGGAGCTGTAGTTGTTGCCCTCGGAGGTGTAGACCACCAGCCGCCCCGCGCCGCGCTGCGCGCCGGGCACTGCGTCGGCGCTGAAGTCCGGCGGAATCAGCAGGGCGAAGGCGAGCGTGCCGCGCCGCACTTCGGCGCGCGCCTCTTCTTCGTCGGTCATCACGCGAAAGCCGAAGGCGCGCTTGGCCAGCAGGGTGGCCGTGAGCTGCTCGCCGACGTTGACCGAGTGCGCCATGTAGGTCACGCCACGGTCCTCGTTCACGATGGCGGCGGGCAGGTCGGCCGTGTGGCCGGCCGGGTCCCACACGCTCGTGAGGTAGATCAGCGCGTAGATCGCCGGGACAACGCCGACGGCGACGATGGCCAGCAGGATGCGCGGAAAGCGCCGAACCACCGCAAGCTCCGCGCTTGCAATGGCCAGGGTGCCGGCGATGAGGGCGCGAAGGTATTTCATGGAGCTACGGAGTCTTCAGCGCCATGGACGGGGCGGCGTGGGAGAGGCTTCAGGCCGGCTTCTTCTGTGCCGGGTCGTAGAAGAACTGCTCTTCGGCGATGCGCTCGCCCTCCCAGCGCTGCCAGGCGATTTCTTCCATGCGCATCTTGCCGCCGCCCTTGAAGCTGAACTCGAAGATCCAGTGAATGGCAACGTGGTCGCCATTCACCAGCACCGGCCGCACGCAGGTGGACACCACCGACTCAGTGCGCTCCAGCACGGCGCTTTCCTGCGCCACCAGCGTGCTTCGGCCCCGCCGCGGCTCTGCCTGGTTCTCGCGCATGGTCGCATCTTCGGTGTAGTAGTCCTCGATGGCCTTGGCATGCGCGCCGCCTTCTACAGCGGCGATGAACGATTCGAGTCGGGCGGGTGTGGGCATGTCATGACTTTACTTTGACTTCTACGCGGCGGGCCTCGGAGGGCGGGCCGTCGGCTTGCGATTGCTCGGGCTTGGCCAGCTCGATCTTGTCTTCGGGCGCGCCGGCCGCCTTGAGCGCGTCGCTCACGGCCATGGCACGCTGCTTGGCCAGCTCCGCATTCTTGGCCGGGTCGCCGCTGGCGTCGTGGTAGCCGCTTACGAGCACTGTGCTGCCGCTCTGCACCGCCTTGATGACGTCGGCCAGGGCTTCCTTGGCGTTGGGCGCCACTTCGGCGCTGGCGGTCGCGAAGTAGAACTTGACGACGCCGTTCTCCACTTTCACCGCAGCGGTTTCCACGGCCGACACGGCACCCGCGGCCACCACCGCGCCGGGTGTCGACGGCGCCATGGCTGCCGGGGCCGTCGCGGCGGGCGGCGTCTCGATCTTCGTCGGCACGGCGGCCGCCGCATCGCCGGCGTGGAACTTCACCACCAGCGGCACGATGAGCAGGGCCACGATGTTGATGATCTTGATCAGCGGGTTCACGGCCGGGCCGGCGGTGTCCTTGTAGGGGTCGCCCACGGTGTCGCCGGTGACGGCCGCCTTGTGCGCCTCGGAGCCCTTGCCGCCGTGGTGGCCGTCCTCGATGTATTTCTTGGCGTTGTCCCATGCGCCGCCACCCGTGCACATCGAGATGGCGACGAACAGGCCCGTGACGATGGTGCCCATCAGCAGCCCGCCCAGCGCCTTCGGACCGAGCAGCAGGCCGACCACGATCGGCACCACCACAGGCAGCAGCGACGGGATCATCATTTCCTTGATGGCCGCGCCGGTCAGCATGCCCACCGCCTTGCCGTACTCGGGCTTGCCGGTGCCTTCCATGATCCCGGGGATGTCGCGGAACTGGCGGCGCACTTCCTCGACCACCGCGCCGGCCGCGCGCCCCACGGCTTCCATGGCCATCGCGCCGAACAGGTAGGGGATCAGCCCGCCTATGAACAGCCCGACGATCACCATCGGGTCGCTCAGGTTGAAGCTGATGTTCAGCCCGAAGCTCTCCAGCTTGTGGGTGTAGTCGGCAAACAGCACCAGCGACGCGAGGCCGGCCGAGCCGATGGCGTAGCCCTTGGTCACGGCCTTGGTGGTATTGCCCACGGCATCGAGCGGGTCGGTCACGGCGCGCACGCTGTCGGGCAGTTCGCTCATCTCGGCAATGCCGCCGGCGTTGTCGGTGATGGGGCCGTAGGCGTCGAGCGCGACCACGATGCCGGCCATGCTCAGCATCGACGTGGCGGCCACCGCGATGCCGAACAGGCCCGCCAGCGAGTAGGAGGCCAAGATCGCGATGCAGACGAAGATCACCGGCCAGGCGGTGGAGCGCATCGACACGCCCAGGCCCGCGATGATGTTGGTGCCGTGCCCGGTGGTCGAGGCCTGCGCGATGTGCTGCACGGGCTTGTACTGCGTGCCGGTGTAGTACTCGGTGATCCACACCAGCGCGGCTGTGAGCGCCAGGCCCACGAAGCAGGCGCCGAACAGCTTCAGCTGGCTGCCGCTCGGGGCGATGGCGTTGTCGGGGATCAGCCAGCTCGTGACGAACCAGAACGCGATCAGCGACAGGACGCCCGCCACCGCCAGGCCCTTGTAGAGCGCCGGCATCACGTTGGTCATGCCCGGCGAGGCCTTGACGAAGAAGCAGCCGATGATCGACGCGATGATCGACACGCCGCCCAGCGCCAGCGGATAGAGCACCGCGTTGGTTGGCGCCGCCGTGACCATCAGCGCGCCCAGCACCATGGTGGCGATCAGCGTCACCGCGTAGGTCTCGAACAGGTCGGCCGCCATGCCGGCGCAGTCGCCGACGTTGTCGCCCACGTTGTCGGCAATCACCGCCGGGTTGCGCGGGTCGTCTTCAGGAATGCCGGCCTCGACCTTGCCCACCAGGTCGGCCCCGACGTCGGCGCCCTTGGTGAAGATGCCGCCGCCCAGCCGCGCGAAGATCGAGATCAGCGAGGAGCCGAAGGCAAAGCCGATCAGCGGGTTGAGGATGGCCGAGAGGCTCTGGCCCGCAACCGGGGTGCCGCTGGCCAGGAACCAATAGAAGCCCGATACGCCCAGCAGGCCCAGTCCCACCACCAGCATGCCGGTGATGGCGCCGCCGCGGAATGCCACGTCGAGCGCCGGGCCGATGCCGTGCGTGGCCGCCTGCGCGGTGCGCACGTTGGCGCGCACCGACACGTTCATGCCGATGAAGCCGCAGGCGCCCGAAAGCACCGCGCCCACGATGAAGCCGACCGCTGTGGTCAGGTCGAGGAAGAGGGCGATCAATACGGCGAGCACCACGCCGACCACCGCGATGGTCGTGTACTGCTTGGCGAGGTAGGCGGAGGCGCCGGTCTGGATGGCCGCCGCGATTTCCTGCATGCGTGCGTTGCCGGGGTCCTTCGCGAGAATCCAACTTCGGGCCCAGAAGCCATATCCCACGGCCACGAGGCCGCAGACGACTGCCAGTATCAGGGGGGTGTTGCCGATCATGCCTTGCTTCTCCATTCGTTCGTTGCGACTAGTGGAGACGGGCAGCATGGGCCCCTGCGTGCAACGCGTACGGGGCCATGCTATCCGTCGCGTTGCTTCCTCGAAGCTCGCTGCACCGGGGTGCGGAGCCGATTGGCCAACGGTTGCAATTTACAGGCAAAAACAGATGTGCGTGCGACCGGCCGGTGACACGGAAAGTAAACTCCGGGTTTGTCCCCATCCGTCTCATACTTTTCAACTACTCGAAAAACGTCATGTCCTTCGACAAAGTTTCCCCCGGCAAAAACGTCCCCGATGCCTTCAACGTCGTGATCGAAATCCCGATGAACGCCGACCCGATCAAGTACGAAGTCGACAAGGAATCGGGCGCGATCTTCGTCGACCGCTTCATGACGACGGCCATGTACTACCCCGCCAACTACGGCTACGTGCCGCAGACCCTGTCGGGCGACGGCGACCCGGTCGACGTGCTGGTCATCGCCCCGTACCCGCTGCTGCCGGGCGTGGTCGTGCCGTGCCGCCCGCTGGGCATCCTGATGATGGAAGACGAAGCCGGCGTCGACGGCAAGGTGCTGGCCGTGCCCACTGACAAGGTGCTGCCGATCTACAGCCACTGGAAGTCGGTCGACGACGTGAACCCGATGCGCCTGAAGGCCATCAGCCACTTCTTCGAGCACTACAAGGACCTGGAAGCCGGCAAGTGGGTCAAGGTGCTGGGCTGGGAGGGCATCGACTCCGCCAAGAAGGAAATCCTGGACGGCATCGCCAACTACAAGAAGTAAGTTCTGCTGCCGAAAGGCAGCGTCCCGGGGGCGCCATGCCCCCGGTTCTGCGGCTTCAGGCCCGGACCGCGTCCGAGGCCAGCCGCATCCACTCGCGATTGACCGATCGCGCGTGCGAGTTCCAGTGGCGTGCCGCCTGCTGGAGCTCTTCCCAGTGGCGTTGCGCGCTGCTGGCATCCCCTTGCTGTGACAGCCACGCGATATAGCGGGCCCGGGCCTCGACCGTGTTGTATTGGCTCAGCGCGCTTTCGAAGGCTTCGCGAGCTTCCGCTTGGCGTCCGTCGGCGGCAAGGGCGCGGGCCGCAAGCACGGCGACTTCGTCCTTGCGGTAGTCGTCGCGCGTGGAGCGCAGGGCCTGGATTGCCTGCAGGGCATCTTTTCCCGAAGTGGGGCCGCCCGCGGCGAGCAGGGCGCTGGCAAGGCCGAACTGCAATTCTGGATCGGAGGCCAGCGGCCCCTTCAGCGCGTCGCGGTAGTGGCCGACGGCATCCGCAGCCTGGCCTTTGTCGAGCGCGGCCTTGGCGAGGCGCAGCTTGTTCTGGGCCGTGGGCGCGAGGTCGTAGGCCTCGGTGGCCGCGCGGTATTCGCGCTCGGGGTCGATGAAGCCGATGGCCGCGTTCGCCACCTTGCCGGCGGTGCGCTGCATGCGCGAGGCGGGCAGGTACTCGACCACGAAGTACACGATGCTGCCGAGCAGCGGAAAGCTGAAAAGAATGAGGAGCCAGTACATCTGCTTGCCGTGGCGCATCGCGTGCACGGCGAAGAACAGCGCAATGAGGACGTGCAGCCCCAGTCCGACGAATGGCATCGAGTTCTCTCTCTGTGTTGTTGTGGGAATCGGGCGCTTTTATAGCAGCCCGACATGGCACGAGCCGCAGCGGTCAGGCGGCCTTGAACGGACTGCGCTCGCCCAGGTGGTCCATGTAGTTCTCGATGCCCGCGCCCTCGCGCTCCAGGAAACGCTCGACCGCGTCGGCAAATGACGGATGCGCAAGCCAATGAGCGCTGGTCGTCTTCACCGGCATCAGGGCGCGGGCCATCTTGTGCTCGCCCTGTGCGCCGCCCTCGAAGCGTTTCGCGCCGTGCTCGATGCACCAGGCCAGCGGCTGGTAGTAGCAGGCCTCGAAGTGCAGGCAGTCGACGCGCTCCAGCGCGCCCCAGTAGCGGCCATAGGCGACCAAAGGCTGGTCCGGCTGGGTGGAGAGGGCGATCAGGCTGGAGGCCATGGGCTTGCCGTTGCGCTCGGCGATGAACAGCAGCCAGGCCTCGGGCATCGTGTCGGCCATGCGCCGGAAGAAGTCGCGCGTGAGGTAGGGCGGGTTGCCGTGCTCTCGATAGGTGCGCTCGTAGCAGCGGTAGAAGAAGTCCCAGTCGGCCTTGGAAATGTCGGCGCCGCGGGACCAGCGGAAGCTCACGCCGGCTTCGGCCACCTTGCGGCGCTCCTGGCGGATCTTCTTGCGCTTGTCGTGGGAGAGGCTGGCGAGAAAGCTGTCGAAGTCTGCGTACTGCGCGTTGGTCCAGTGGAATTGCACCGTGTTGCGCAGCATCAAGCCGCTCTCAGTGCATGCGGCGATGTCTTCGTCGGCACCGAACAGCAGGTGCAGCGACGAAAGTTCTTCCTGCTTGCACAGGGCCACCAGGCCCTGCACCAGCAAGGTGCGGCTTTGCGCATCGCGGGCCAGCAGGCGCGTGCCGGGCACGGGCGTGAAGGGCACCGCGACCACGGCCTTCGGGTAGTAGGCGAGCCCATGCTGCTCGTAGGCATTGGCCCAGGCCCAGTCGAAGACGTACTCGCCGTAGGAATGGTCCTTGATGTAGAGCGGGCATGCGGCCTGCAACTGCTTGCCGCGCCACAGCGTGACGAACTGCGGCATCCAGCCGCTCGCAGGCGTGGCGCTGCCGCTTTCATGCAGAGCCGAGAGGTATTCGTGGCGCATGAAAGGCGAAGGCTCTGCCTCTGCGGCGAGCAACGCGTTCCATGCCTGCGGGCTCACGTCCGACGGCGACGACAGAACCCGAATGACATAATCGTTCAAGCCTTTTTCTTCCTTCTGTAATGACGCTCAAGCTCGCCATCGCGCAACTCAATTTTGTGGTGGGCGACCTCGCCGGCAACGCGAAAAAGATCGTCGATGCCGCGCGCGAGGCCTATTCGCAAGGCACGCGCCTGCTGCTGACGCCCGAACTCTCAATCGCCGGTTATGCGGCAGAAGACCTGTTCCTGCGGCCCGCCTTCACTCAAGCCTGCGATGATGCCGTGAAAGGCATTGCCGCCGCTCTGGCCGACCTCAAAGACATGGTCGTGGTGGTGGGGCATCCGACCGGCGGCAGCCTGCGCAGCCGCTCGGTGGCGGTGCAGCTTCGCCACAACGCGGCCAGCGTCATCAAGGAAGGCCGCATCCTCGAGACATACGCCAAGCGCGAACTGCCCAACTACCAGGTGTTCGACGAGCGCCGCTACTTCACGCCGGGGCAGGATACCTGCGTGTTCGAGGCGGGCGGCGTCTCGGTCGGCCTGCTGATCTGCGAGGACGCCTGGTTCGACCAGCCGGCCGAACTCGCCCGCGAAAGTGGCGCCGAGGTGCTGGCGGTGATCAACGCCTCGCCGTACCACGTTGGCAAGGAAGGCGAGCGCGTGGCACGCATGGCCGACCGGGCGCGTGCCGTGGGGCTGCCGCTGGTCTATGCGCACCTGGTGGGCGGGCAGGACGAAGTGGTGTTCGACGGGGCTTCCTTCGCGCTGCAGGCCGACGGTACCGCCGCGATGCAGGCCGAGAGCTTTCGGGAAAAGCTGGTCTTCGCCCAGCTCGAACGTTCGCCGCAGGGTGGCGTCGGCTTCGTTGCCGAGCCGGGGGCCATTGCCGCGCCGCGCGACGCCGAGGCGCAACTCTGGGACGCACTGGTGCTCGGCGTGCGCGACTACGTCGGCAAGAACGGCTTTCCGGGCGCCATCCTGGGGCTTTCGGGCGGCATCGACTCCGCCCTGGTGCTCGCCGTCGCGGTCGACGCACTGGGCAAGGACAAGGTGCGCGCGGTCATGATGCCTTCGCCTTACACCGCCGACATCAGCTGGATCGACGCGCGCGACATGGCCGGCCGGCTGGGCGTGCGCTACGACGAAATCTCGATCAGGCACACCTTCGAGTCCTTCAAGGACGCCCTGGCCGAGGAGTTCAAGGGCAAGCCCGAGGACACGGCTGAAGAGAACATCCAGGCTCGCATCCGCGGCACGCTGCTGATGGGGCTGTCGAACAAGTTCGGCTCCATCGTGCTCAACACCGGGAACAAGAGCGAAATGGCCACCGGCTATTGCACGCTCTATGGCGACATGGCGGGCGGTTTCGCGGTCATCAAGGACCTGCTGAAGACCACGGTGTTCGCGCTGGCGCGCTGGCGCAATGCCCACGACCCCTACGGCACCGGCGCCGAGCCCATTCCCGAGCGGATCATCACGCGCCCCCCCAGCGCCGAACTGCGGCCCGACCAGACCGATCAGGACAGCCTCCCGCCCTACGACATCCTCGACGGCATCCTGGCACGCTACATGCAGGACGACGAAGGCATCGACGAGATCATCGCTGCCGGCTACGAGCGCGCGGTGGTCGAGCGGGTTGCGCGGCTCATCAGGATCAACGAGTACAAGCGGCGCCAGGCGCCGGTAGGCATTCGGGTCACCCATCGAAGCTTCGGCAAGGATTGGCGTTACCCTATCACCAGCAAATTCAACGAAACCGCCGGAGCACGAAAACCATGAAGCAGATCACCGCCATCGTCAAACCCTTCAAGCTCGAGGACGTGCGCGAGGCCTTGGCCGAGGTGGGCGTTACCGGCCTGACAGTCACCGAGGTCAAGGGCTTTGGCCGCCAGAAGGGGCACACCGAGCTGTACCGCGGCGCCGAGTACGTGGTCGACTTCCTGCCCAAGATGAAGGTCGAAGTGGTCGTCAACGAGGCCGATGTGGAGCGCTGCATCGAGGCCATCGTCAATTCCGCGCGCACCGGGAAGATCGGCGACGGCAAGATTTTCGTCACCGAGGTGGAGCGCATCGTGCGCATCCGTACGGGCGAAGAGAACGAAAACGCGGTCTGAAGCAAAAAAGCCTCCGGTAGCGGAGGCTTTTTTCAGATGGACGGGCGTCAGAGGTTTTCCGACAACCTGTCTTCCCGCGGGTGGAGTGGAATTTCGGCGCGCAACGCGGCCAGAAGCTCGGGCACCTCGGTGCCGGTGCGGATCAGCTCCATTTGCCACTCGCCCATGAAGCCTTCGCGCACGCTGTGGGCCAGGAAGGCCAGCAGGCCGTCGTAGTAGCCGGCGGTGTTCAGGATGCCGGTCGGCTTGTCGTGGTAGCCAAGCTGGCGCCAGGTCCAGATCTCGAACAGTTCCTCGAAGGTGCCGATACCGCCCGGGAGAGCGACGAAGGCGTCGGCGCGTTCGCCCATCATGGCCTTGCGTTCGTGCATGGTGTCGACCACGTGCAGTTCATCGCACAGCGAGTTCGCCAGTTCCTTGTCGACCAGCGCCTTGGGGATGATGCCGACCACGCGGCCGCCGGCCAGTCGGGTGGCCTCGGCCACCGTGCCCATCAGCCCGGTGCGACCGCCGCCGTAGACCAATTGGCCGCCGTGCTTGCCGATCCACTGGCCGACCGCTTGCGCGGCCTGGGAAAACTCGGGGCGCTCGCCGGGACGCGAGCCGCAATACACACAGATCGAAAATTCAGGATTCATCCTGCCATCATGCCGCAGCCGGCATGCCTTCTCATGACAGGAAGCGTTGCCACAGCGCGGCGGCCCAGATGCCGCCGCAGAGCGTGAGCGACAGCAGCACGGCGGCGCTACCCATGTCCTTGGCGCGCTTGGACAGGTCGTGCCATTCAGGGCCGATGCGGTCGATTGCGGCTTCGACGGCGGTGTTGAGCAGTTCAACGATCATCACCAGGAGAGCGCTGCCCGCGAGCAGGGCCACCTCGACCCAGCTGCTTCCTAGCCAGAAAGCCGCCGGGATCATGACGATCGACAGGATGGCTTCCTGGCGGAAGGCGGGCTCGCTCCAGCCGGCGCGCAGGCCGTGCAGCGAGATGAGCGTGGCATGCCATACGCGCTCGAAGCCCTTGCGGGCCTTCTGCGGATTGACGGCGGGATCGGGAAGATTGGGCAAGGCACTCATCGGCGACTCATCGGCTTGGAGGTGATGAGCCGCGTACCGGCCCAGGCGTCGTGCCAGAACTGGCGGTCGGGGTGAAAACGTGCAAGCAGGGCCCAGACGGCGACCCAGCCGCAGATCAGGAGGGTCGATTCGCCGCCCGAGAGCTTGAAAGGGGCCAGGGCGGCCAGCGGCGGCAGGAACCAGATCCAGCTCAGCAGGTAACGTGCAAGCGCTCGCCGCTGGCTGATGGGCCGGCCTTGCAGATCGACGATGCGGATGTTCCAGGTTTTCATGGCGAGCGTCTGGCCCTTGGTCCAGAACCAGACGAAGTACACGCCAAAAACGACGAAGAGGAAAGCCTGGAACAGGTGGCGCCGCGAATCCATGGCGTCGCGCATCTGCCCCAGCGTGCTGAAGAGCCAGCCCGAGACGAACACCACCGCGAACAGCAGCATACCTTCATAAAGCCAGCAGGCCATCCGGCGCCACAGGCCAGGCACTGTAGAGACGGGAGCGCTGCTTGCTGGTGAGACGGGCGAGGCCGGGTGATCGGATCCCGAGACTTCGGGAGTACTGGAAACCATCGAGGCCCTTGTGGTCAGGGAGAGGTGGTGGCCGGTTCGGCCGTGGCTGACGAGGGGGGCGGCACCTGTGCTTCAGCCGGTACTGGCGGCGCCGAGATGCTGGCGGGCGGCGGCGCTGCGGGGGTGACCACGACGGCCGGCGTTGTCGACGGCGAGCGTTCCGGTGGGGTGGCGACCAGGAGTGTGGCGGGGGGCGACGGCGGGGCGGGCGGCGGCGTCAGCAGGATCCTCGGCGTGTGCTGCACGCCGGGCGTGACCGCAGGTACGGGCACGAGCTTCTGTGAGGAAACCGGCCGCACGGGGATGGCGGCACCGCGCGGCTTGGTAGGAGCGCGCTCGGCCAGCTTTCGCTTTTCTTCCTCGCTCAGGGCCTGGTACTGCTCCCATTTGGCCTTGCGCTCGTCAGCCGGAATGCGCTTGACCTCAGCGAAGTTCAGGCGTGCCTGGGTACGCTGCTGGTTGCTCAGTGCTGCCCACTCGATCATGCGGCTGTGCAGGGTCTTCCTGTCCTCTGCCGACATTTCCGCGTAATTGCGCGACAGCGCCAGCCATTTGCGCTTTTGCCCGGCGTTCAGGGTGTTCCAGTGGGGGGCGAGCGGTGTGAGGGCCTGTTGTTGCCCCGGGGTGAGTTCGCTCCAGAGCGGCTTGGTCGTCGACACGGCCTTGGGGCTGCTGACGCCTGCGATGTTTGCGGCGGTCTCTGCACGGGGCTGTGCGCCGGCAGTCGTCAGGCCAAAGGCCGCAACCGCAAGCGCACTCGCCCAAACGACTGCGCCCGCCTGAAGCGGGCGCAGCGGGCGGGAGGAGTTCGCGCTAGGAGAGGGGCGGCGTCGCATTCGGTCAGTGAAAAGTTCAGTCGGAGGCGCCGTCGGCCTTCAGGAATTGAGCAAAACCGGGGTCGGTATAGGCGGCGGGCGGCAGATCGCCGGTGAGCAGTGCGGAATCGACTTCGGCGAGTTCGCTGGCGCGGTCGTCGTCCTGCATCACGCTGATGGTGATGAGGCCAGCCACGAGTGCAATGAGCGGCACCACCGAGCCGATGCGGGTCCACCAGCTGCCACCCAGTATTGCCGTGTGGCCCGACTGCACCACCACGGGCGCCGCCCGCAGTTGCGGGGGCAGCTTGCGCGCAGCCACGGCCTGCGCACGAGCCACGCGGAGCCGTTCGCCGATGTCGTGCGACAGTTCCTTGTTGCCGGCCGAGAGGCGTGCAGCAAGGCGCTGTCCGAACTCGTCTTCGGCGGTGAATGAGGAGGGTGAAACCTTAGTATTCATAGCGATATTCCCTTGGCCTTGAGCGCTTTGCTCAGAGCGTGAACGGCTCGCGAGCAATGGGTTTTGACGCTGCCTTCGGAACAGCCCATCGCTGCGGCCGTCTCCGCGACGTCCATTTCCTCCCAGTAACGCATCAGGAAAGCCTCGCGTTGACGGCCCGGCAATGCTGCGATCTGTTCCTCGATCTCGTGAAAGACCTGGGCGCGGCGGGTGGTGTCTTCGGCGCTCTCCGATTCCCTAGAGTCGGTCGGCGAGACGAAGTTCTCCAGCAGGTCGAAATCGCCGTCGTCGTCGACCGAGTCGAAGTCGCTGAGATTCGAGAAAAGGGCGCGACGGGTCTTCTGGCGCCGGAACCAGTCGAGCGTGCAGTTCGACAGGATGCGCTGGAACAGCATCGGCAGTTCGTCGGCCGGCTTGTCGCCGTAGTGCTGCGCCAGCTTCATCATGCTGTCCTGCACGATATCGAGCGCCGCTTCTTCATCCCGCACGTGATAGACCGAGCGCTTGAAAGCGCGTCGTTCGACGCTTTTCAGGAAGTCGGAGAGTTCTAGTTCAGTGGCCAAGCGAGAGGGGGCGCAGGTCGCGCCGCGTGGGAAGAGGGGTCTAGCGATCGCGTATGTTTACCGCCGCGGATTATGCCTTTGTCGCTTTACACAAGTGCTGAAGCGAATCTGAACGCCCGGAAATGTCATAATCCGTCTTGCAAGTCAAAAGGCAAACGGGTCACGGTCCGGCGGAACATCAGTCCGCTCATGGCTTTGGCCTCAAGTCCTGGCGCGGCCTCACAAGGGTTGGCAAGGGGCACCCAAGGTATTTCGTTCCCGAAATAAACAAAGGTTGATCATGGAAATCTCCAAGGCGGAAATCCTCTCCGCTGCCGCCGCGTCCTCGAACGCCGGCAACGCCACGCAAGAACTCATGGGCGCTGAAGTGCTGGTCAAGGCACTGCAGGCCGAAGGCGTGCAATACGTCTGGGGTTACCCGGGTGGCGCCGTTCTCTACATCTACGACGCGTTCTACAAGCAGGACACCATCCAGCATGTGCTGGTGCGTCACGAGCAGGCAGCCGTGCACGCGGCTGACGGCTATGCGCGCGCGACCGGCGAAGTCGGCGTGGCGCTGGTCACTTCCGGCCCGGGCCTGACCAACGCCGTCACTGGCATTGCCACGGCGTACATGGACTCGATCCCGATGGTGATCATTTCGGGTCAGGTGCCGACGGCCGCCATCGGCCTCGACGCCTTCCAGGAATGCGACACGGTCGGCATCACCCGCCCCATCGTCAAGCACAACTTCCTCGTCAAGGATCCCAAGGATCTGGCCATGACGATGAAGAAGGCCTTCCACATCGCACGCAGCGGCCGTCCGGGTCCGGTGGTGGTGGACGTGCCGAAGGACGTTTCCTTCAAGAAGGTTCCCTACGCAGGCTATCCCGACAAGGTCGAGATGCGCTCGTACAACCCGGTGCGCAAGGGCCACGGCGGCCAGATCCGCAAGGCGCTGCAGCTGCTGCTGGCCGCCAAGCGCCCCTACATCTACACCGGCGGCGGCGTGCTGCTGGGCAACGCCACCAACGAACTGCGCACGCTGGTCGACATGCTTGGCTATCCGGTCACGAACACGCTGATGGGCCTGGGCGCCTATCCGGCCAGCGACCGCAAGTTCCTCGGCATGCTGGGCATGCACGGCACCATCGAAGCCAACAATGCGATGCAGAACTGCGACGTGCTGCTGGCGGTGGGCGCGCGCTTCGACGACCGCGTCATCGGCAATCCCAAGCACTTCGCGCAGAACGAACGCAAGATCATCCACATCGACATCGACCCGTCGAGCATCTCCAAGCGCGTGAAGGTCGACATCCCGATCGTCGGCGACGTGAAGGACGTGCTCACCGAGCTGATCTCGATGATCCGCGAGAGCACCGCCAAGCCCGACGCCGGCGCGCTGGCCGACTGGTGGAAGACCATCGAGGCCTGGCGCTCGCGCGACTGCCTCAAGTACGACCGCGGCAACAAGGACGTGATCAAGCCGCAGTACGTGGTAGAGACCCTCTGGAACATGACCAAGGACGCCGACGCGTACATCACGTCGGACGTGGGCCAGCACCAGATGTGGGCCGCCCAGTACTACCGCTTCGACGAGCCGCGCCGCTGGATCAACTCCGGCGGCCTGGGCACCATGGGCGTTGGCATTCCCTATGCCATGGGCATCAAGCTCGCGAAGCCCGATTCGGAAGTGTTCACCATCACCGGCGAAGGCTCGGTGCAGATGTGCATCCAGGAACTCTCCACCTGCCTGCAATACAACACGCCGATCAAGATCTGCTCGCTCAACAACCGCTACCTGGGCATGGTGCGCCAGTGGCAGGAGATCGAATACTCCGGCCGCTACAGCCACAGCTACATGGATGCACTGCCGAACTTCGTGAAGCTCGCCGAGGCCTATGGCCACGTCGGCATGCTGATCGAGCGTCCACAAGACGTGGAGCCCGCGCTGCGCGAAGCACGCAAGCTCAAGGACCGCACGGTGTTCATGGACTTCCGCACCGACCCCACCGAAAACGTGTTCCCGATGGTGAAGGCCGGCATGGGCATCACCGAAATGCTGTTGGGTTCCGAAGATCTCTGATCCGCGGAACATTCGCTCAACTCTTTACTGACGAATCTATTGCCCGCCGAGCCCGCGCATTACCGTGCGCGGGGGAGGGCGGCGAAAAGAGGAGTCATGCAAACATGAAACACATCATTGCAGTGCTGCTGGAAAACGAGCCGGGTGCTCTTTCCCGCGTGGTGGGCCTTTTCTCGGCCCGTGGCTACAACATCGAATCGCTGACAGTCGCGCCGACCGAGGACTCGAGCCTCTCGCGCATGACCATCGTCACGACCGGCTCCGACGACGTGATCGAGCAGATCACCAAGCACCTGAACCGCCTGATCGAAGTAGTGAAGGTCGTCGACCTGACCGAAGGCGCCTACACCGAGCGCGAGCTCATGATGGTGAAGGTGCGCGCGGTCGGCAAGGAGCGCGAGGAAATGATGCGCATGGCGGAAATTTTCCGTGGCCGCATCATCGACGTGACCGACAAGAGCTACACCATCGAACTCACCGGCGACCACGGCAAGAACGACGCTTTCCTCGAAGCGATCGAGCGTAGCGCTATCCTCGAAACTGTCCGCACCGGTGCCAGCGGCATCGGGCGCGGTGAGCGCATCCTGCGCGTGTAGGGGGTGCAGATCCCCTCAGTTTCACCGTTTCATCGACACATGAGGAGAACGTGATGCAAGACTTGCTGGGATTCGACAAGATGGTGACGCCCATCATCATCCGGATACTGTATTTCCTTGGATTGCTGGCTGTGCTCGCAATGACCGCCACGGCGCTGTTCCAGGGACGCATCCTGGTCGCCATCGGGGTCCTGGTTTTCGGCGCGATCATCGTTCGCGTCTACAGCGAATTGCTGATCCTGCTGTTCCGCATTCACGACAACCTCGTGTCCATCAATCAGCAAATGAAGGCCCGGAATACTTCCGGCCCACTGTGAGTGAATGCATCCCCGCTGTTGGGAATGCTCGAGATTAAATAGGAAAGACGCATATGAAGGTTTATTACGACAAGGACGCGGATCTCAGCCTCATCAAGGGCAAGACGGTCGCCATCATCGGTTACGGCTCGCAAGGCCATGCGCACGCGCAGAACCTGAACGACAGCGGCGTCAAGGTCGTGGTCGGCCTGCGCAAGGGCGGCGCCTCGTGGCCCAAGGTCGAAAAGGCCGGCCTGAAGGTCGCTGAAGTCGCCGACGCCGTGAAGGCCGCCGACGTCGTCATGATCCTGCTGCCCGACGAGCAGATCGCGAACGTCTACAAGAATGACGTGGCTCCGAACATCAAGGAAGGCGCTTCGCTGGTCTTCGCGCACGGCTTCAACGTTCACTACGGCTTCGTGCAGCCGCGCGCCGACCTCGACGTGTGGATGGTCGCTCCCAAGGCCCCTGGCCACACCGTGCGCAGCACGTACACCCAAGGCGGCGGCGTGCCCCACCTCGTGGCCGTGCACCAGGACAAGACCGGCAAGGCGCGTGACCTCGCGCTGAGCTACGCCACCGCCAACGGCGGCGGCAAGGCCGGCATCATCGAGACCAACTTCCGCGAAGAGACCGAGACCGACCTGTTCGGCGAACAAGCGGTTCTGTGCGGCGGTACTGTCGAACTGATCAAGGCCGGTTTCGAAACGCTGGTGGAAGCCGGCTACGCGCCCGAAATGGCGTACTTCGAATGCCTGCACGAACTGAAGCTGATCGTCGACCTGATCTATGAAGGCGGCATCGCCAACATGAACTACTCGATCTCGAATAACGCCGAATACGGCGAGTACGTCACCGGCCCGCGCGTCGTGACCGAAGAGACCAAGAAGGTCATGAAGCAAGTGCTGAAGGACATCCAGACCGGCGAATACGCCAAGAGCTTCGTGCTGGAAAACGCTGCCGGCGCTCCCACGCTGATCAGCCGTCGCCGCCTGAACGCAGAGCACCAGATCGAAGTCGTCGGCGAAAAGCTGCGCGCGATGATGCCCTGGATCAAGAAGAACAAGCTGGTCGACCAGACCCGCAACTGATCTTCCAGTTGAAGGGCGCTTCGGCGCCTTTTCCCGAGGGCCACCCGTCGCGGTGGCCCTTTTGTTTGAAGGGGGTCGAAGATGTCCCCTGAACTACACTGCGAGCCATGCGATTCACAGATCAAGATGCTATCGATTGGATAGCTGTACGTGGCGTGCCCATGAGGGACGGAGGCAATTTCAATGCATGACGATACGGTTCCCGACGACGTGCAACCGCGCAAACGCCGCAAGGGCATTTACATCCTGCCGAACCTGTTCACGCTGGCGGCGTTGTTCGGCGGCTTCTATTCGGTCGTCATGGCCATGAACGCGCGCTTCGATCTTGCGGCGCTCGGCGTGTTCGCCGCGATGGTGCTCGACAGCCTCGACGGTCGCGTGGCCCGCATGACCAACACGCAGAGCGCATTCGGCGAGCAGATGGATTCGCTGTCCGACATGGTGTCGTTCGGTGCCGCGCCCGCGCTCATCGCTTATGAATGGTCGCTCAAGGGGTTGGGGCGCTGGGGCTGGATCGCCGCCTTCGTGTATTGCGCCTGCGCGGCGCTGCGGCTGGCGCGCTTCAACGTGAACACCGGCGTGGTCGACAAGCGCTGGTTCCAGGGGCTGCCGTCGCCGGCGGCGGCGGCACTGGTGGCCGGCTTCATCTGGCTGGTGAACGAATGGGGCAAGCGCGGCGGCGACGTGCTGTACCTTTCATGGACGCAGATCACCTGGGTCACTTTCGCGTTCACGCTGTATGCGGGTCTGACAATGGTCACGAACGCGCCGTTCTATAGCTTCAAGGACATCCAGATGAAGAAGAGCGTGCCCTTCGTGGTGATCGTGCTCATCGCGCTGGGCATTGCGGTCATCAACATCAATCCGCCGACCGTGCTCTTCGGCCTGTTCGTTGCCTACGGCCTGAGCGGCTACGTGGTCTACGCCTGGCGCAAGGCCAAGGGCCAGCCGGCAAGCGTGATCAGCACCTCTACCGAAGAGCCCGACGAGCGCGGACTGCATAACTGAGGCTCGGGCAGGCCTTTCCAGGCCCGCTCAGGCTGTGCTACATTCGTAACCCTCATGACCAAGATTTCGCTGCTGGCCCTACTAGCCCTCCCTCACGGGCGGAGACGGTAGCGCACGCGCAAATCCCTCACCACGGCCCGTTCGCACCAGCAACGGGCCGTTTGTTTTTTGGGGTTGCTGGTCGATTACCAACCATCACAGAGAAATCGACATGCTCAAGCAACCTCAAAGCAAATATCGCGCATTCGCCCCGATCGGCCTCAAGGACCGTACCTGGCCCGATGCCGTGCTGACCAAGGCGCCCATCTGGCTGTCGACCGACCTGCGTGATGGCAACCAGGCGCTGGTCGAGCCCATGGACATCGCGCGCAAGATGCGCATGTTCGAAACCCTCGTGGCCATCGGCTTCAAGGAAATCGAAGTCGGTTTCCCCTCGGCATCGCAGATCGAATTCGACTTCGTGCGCAAGCTCATCGAGGAAGACCGCATTCCCGAAGACGTGACCATCCAGGTGCTGACGCAGGCACGCGACCACCTCATTGCACGTACCTTCGAGTCGCTGCAAGGCGCGCCGCGCGCCATCGTTCACCTCTACAACGCCGTGGCGCCGGTGATGCGCCGCGTGGTGCTCGGCATGAACGAAGACCAGATCGTCGAGCTCGCGACCACACACGCGCGCATGTTCAACGAGTTCGCGGCGAAGCAGAAGAACACTCAGTGGACCTTCCAGTATTCGCCCGAAATGTTCTCGGGCACCGACGTGGCGTTTTCCAAGCGCGTGGTCGATGCGGTAACGGAAGTATGGGCACCGACGCCGCAGCGCAAGTGCATCGTCAACCTGCCGACCACGGTCGAGCATTCCACGCCGAACATCTTCGCGGACATGATCGAGTGGATGCACCGCAACCTCGCGCGCCGCGATTCGATCGTGCTGTGCGTGCATCCGCACAACGACCGTGGCACCGGTACCGCGGCCGGCGAACTGGCCCTGATGGCCGGCGCCGAGCGGATCGAAGGCTGTCTCTTCGGCAATGGCGAGCGCACCGGCAACCTCGACCTCGTGAACGTCGCGCTCAACCTCTACACCCAAGGCGTTTCTCCGGAACTCGATTTCTCGAACATCGACGAGATCCGCGCCACGGTGGAGCACTGCAACCAGATCCCCGTGCACCCGCGCCACCCTTACGTCGGCGACCTGGTCTACACCTCGTTCTCCGGCTCGCATCAGGACGCGATCAAGAAGGCCTTCGCGGCGCGCAAGGAAGGCGACATCTGGGACATGCCTTACCTCCCCATCGATCCGAAGGACGTGGGCCGCAGCTACGAAGCCGTGATCCGCGTGAACAGCCAGTCCGGCAAGGGCGGCATGGCCTATCTGCTCGAGAGCGAATACGGCATCGAAATGCCGCGCCGCCTGCAGATGGAGTTCATGCAGGTCGTGCAGCGCGTGATGGACGTGGCCGGCAAGGAGCTCACCGCCGCCGACCTCTGGGACCTGTTCGTGCGCGAATACGGTATCGAGACGGCGCAATCGCTGCAGCATCGTGTGATCGAGGAAGAAGGCGAGGGCGCCAGCGCTTCCGTGGTTTTGCGCGGCGATCTGCCGTGGGACGGCGAAGTGCATGCCGTCGAGGGCCGCGGCAACGGCCCGATCGACGCCTTCACGCAGGCACTGAGCAAGGCCACCGGCCACACGGTGCGCGTGATGGACTACCACCAGCATGCGATCGGCGCCGGCGCCGATGCGAAGTCGGTGGCCTACCTGGAACTGCGCGTGGATGAAAGCCAGACGCTGTTCGGCGTGGGCATCGACGCGAACGTGATCTCCGCGTCGCTGAAAGCGATTGTTTCGGGTGTCCAGCGTTCGCGGGCCCGGGGCGCGCACAGCGCACAATCGGTGGTTGAAATCGCCTGACGTCGCCGCGCGGATCCGCGCAGTGCTCGGCAGGTGGTCGCGAACCAAGGAGAACCACGATGACCGAGCAACTCATAATTTTCGACACCACCTTGCGCGACGGCGAGCAATCGCCGGGCGCCTCGATGACGCGCGACGAGAAGATGCGCATCGCCAAGCTGCTGGAGCGGCTGAAGGTCGACGTCATCGAGGCCGGCTTTCCCGCCAGTTCGAACGGCGATTTCGAGGCCGTGAAGGCGATTGCCAACACGATCAAGGACTCGACGGTGTGCGGCCTGTCGCGCGCCAACGACCGCGACATCGCACGCGCCGCCGAGGCCCTGAAGGGCGCAGCCCGCGGGCGCATTCATACCTTCATCGCGACCTCGCCGCTTCACATGGAAAAGAAGCTGCGCATGTCGCCCGACGAGGTGCACGAGCAGGCCAGGCTGGCGGTGCGCTTCGCACGCAACCAGATCGGCGACGTCGAATTCAGCCCTGAAGACGGCTACCGCAGCGACCCGGACTTCCTGTGCCGCGTGCTCGAGACCGTCATCAACGAAGGCGCCACCACCATCAACGTGCCCGACACCGTCGGCTACGCTATTCCCGAGCTCTACGGCAACTTCATCAAGATGCTGCGCGAGCGCGTGCCCAACAGCGACAAGGCCATCTGGTCGGTGCATTGCCACAACGACCTCGGCATGGCCGTGGCCAACTCGCTGGCCGGCGTGAAGATCGGCGGTGCGCGCCAGGTGGAGTGCACGATCAACGGGCTGGGCGAGCGCGCTGGCAACTGCTCGCTCGAGGAAGTGGTCATGGCGGTCAAGACCCGCAAGGACTATTTCGGCCTCGACCTGCGCATCGATACCCAGCACATAGTGGCCGCGAGCCGCATGGTGAGCCAGACCACCGGCTTCGTGGTACAGCCCAACAAGGCGGTGGTGGGCGCCAATGCCTTCGCGCATGCTTCGGGCATTCACCAGGACGGCGTGCTCAAGGCCCGCGACACCTACGAAATCATGCGTGCCGAAGACGTCGGCTGGACGGCCAACAAGATCGTGCTGGGCAAGCTCAGCGGCCGCAATGCCTTCAAACAGCGCCTGCAGGAGCTGGGCGTGGCCATGGAGAGCGAAGGCGAGATCAACGCCGCCTTCCTGCGCTTCAAGGAACTGGCCGATCGCAAATCCGAAATTTTCGACGAAGACATCCTCGCGCTCGTCAGCGCGGAGGAGGTCTCGAACGTTGGTGAGCGGTTTGCTTTCGTTTCTCTCTCCCAGCACAGCGAAACCGGCGAACGCCCCCAGGCCAAGGTCGTTTTCACCGTTCAGGGCAAGGAAGTGACCGGCGAATCCGACGGGAATGGCCCGGTTGATGCTTCTCTGAAGGCGATCGAGTCCCACGTCAAGAGTGGCGCCGAGATGGTTCTTTACTCTGTAAACGCCATCAGTGGCTCGACGGAAAGCCAGGGAGAAGTTACAGTCCGGTTACAAAACGCAGGGCGGGTGGTGAACGGTGTGGGTGCAGACCCGGACATCGTGGTCGCTTCGGCAAAGGCTTATTTGAGTGCGCTCAACAAGTTACAGAGCCAAGCTGAGAGAGTTGCGGCACAAGGTTAGGTTTTCAGGCGATCCTTGGTATTCGATTGAAGAAGAGGATGCAAGTAACTGATATTGCGTGTCTTTTTTGATTTCGATACACTGCGGTCCTCGTTTGTCGCCGCTGGAGATTTATTAATGCCTGAAGCCCGTCTCCGCCGAGTTTCCAGCCAGCGGTTTCTACCCGCATTCAAATTCATCGCCGTCGCGTTTTGCGCCACGGCGTTTTTGCTGCCTGGCGCCCAGGCCGCGAAAAAAGAAAAGCCCGTTGCCGCCAGGACAGCCGCCGCCAAGAAGGGCGTGGTGCCGGTCGAGGTCAAGCGCACCGCGTCGTCCAAGACGGCTCGCGGCGCCGCCGTCGCCAGTCGCGGCGGCCGGGCCGAGAAGAACGAAAAAGTAGAAAAGGTCGTTCGTGGTGGCCGCAATGTGGTTGCTACCCTTCACAAGAAGAACGGCAAGACCGTGGTGGCCGTCCAGCGCCGCTCGGTGGTTCGTGTCGAACAGCCTGCGCGCCAGTCTTTCGGTCAGATGGCAGGCCTGCACGGCACCGAAGATTCGCTCGATCTGAAGTCGAGCGTCGCGCTCGTGATCGACCAGGACACCCACGAAGTGCTGTTCAGCAAGAACGACCACGCCGTGCTGCCGATCGCATCGCTCACCAAGCTGATGACCGGCCTGCTCATCAGCGAGGCGCACCTGCCGAATGAAGAGCTCATCACCATCACCCAGGACGATGTCGACACCGAAAAGCGCAGCAGCTCGCGCCTGACTGTCGGCACGACGCTGTCGCGCGGCGAACTGCTGCACCTGGCGCTGATGTCGAGCGAGAACCGTGCGGCGCACGCGCTGGGCCGTACCTATCCGGGCGGTCTGTCGACCTTCGTGAGCATCATGAACGCCAAGGCCAAGATGCTCGGCATGAAGGACACGCGCTACGTGGAGCCCACGGGCCTGTCGAGCCGCAACCAGTCCAGCGCGCAAGACCTGGCGCTGCTCGTCAATGCAGCCTATTCCGATGCCACGGTGCGTTCGCTGTCGACTTCGCCCGAATACCAGGTCGAGGTGGGCAACCGCGTGCTGCAGTTCAACACCACCAACCGTCTCGTGAAGAGCCCCGATTGGGAAATCGGCGTGCAGAAGACAGGCTATATCTCCGAAGCCGGCCAGTGCCTCGTGATGCAGGCCAAGGTGGCCGGGCGCAAGCTGATCATGGTGTTCCTGGATTCGGCCGGCAAGTTCAGCCGTATCGCCGACGCAGAGCGCGTTCGCCGCTGGGTCGAGGCCACGCACTCGATCTCCGGCACGCCGGCCGCGTCTTCGCGCAACGTGGGCTATCAGGTCGCTGGCTGATCTCTCTCGCTAGCCACTCCAATGAAAACAGGCCCCAAAAGGGGCCTGTTTGCTTTTGGGCCTTGGCCCTGCCAGGTCAGGCGCCGACCGAGGGGCCGCCGTTTGCCGGAGTTGCCGCGACCCCATCCTTGAACCCCAGTGCCCCCGAGATCTCGTTGGCCGTTGCCTGCAGCTTGGGCAGCCAGCCTTCGTCCAGCCGATCGGCCGGGGCCGAGATTGACAGGCCCGCCACCAGCTTGCCCTGGTCGTCGTAGATGCCGGCAGCCATGCAGCGCACGCCCAATTCCAGTTCTTCGTTGTCGCGTGCGATGCCGTACTGGCGTGCCTTCGACAGCTCGCGCTCGAGCGCGGGCAACTGGGTGATGCTGTTGCGTGTATGGCCGGCCAGCCCGGTGCGGGTGGCGTAGCTGCGCACCCGCTGCGGATCGTCGGCCGCCAGGAACAGCTTGCCGGTGGAGGTGAGGTGCAGGGCGGCGCGGCCGCCGATGGCGCGCACCACCTGCATGCCCGAGCGTTCGCTGTACGAGCGCTCGATGTACACGATCTCGTCGCCCTGGCGCATGCTCAGGTTGACCGGCTGCTGCGTGAGCTTGTGCAGCTCGCGCATCGGCCCCAGCGCTGCGTCGCGCACGTTGAGCCGGCCCTTGACCAGGTTGCCCAGCTCCAGCAGGCGCATGCCGAGCCGGTAGCTGCCGGCCTCGGGCCGGTCGACGAAGCGGCCGACGGCCAGGTCGTTGAGGATGCGGTGCGTGGTCGACGGGTGAAGACCGGTCTTTTCGCTGATCTCCTTCAGCGAAATCGCCTCTTCGCGGGATGCCAGGACATCGATCAGCGCGAACATGCGCTCGATCACCTGGATCACGGGAACGGCGGGAATGTCTGATTGGTTTTTTCTCATGGCGCTCTGCGGTGATGACCGGGCGCCATTTTACCTTGTGAAATCGCCGGGCGCTTGCCAGCGGCCATCCACCAGCACTTCGTGCGGGGAAAAGCGCGCCTTGTAGTTCATTTTCGGGCTGTGCTCGATCCAGTAGCCCAGGTACACGTGCGGCAGGCCCAGCTTGCGGGCCTGCTCGATCTGCCAGAGCACGCTGTAGGTGCCGTAGCCGGCGCTGGTGTCGGGCTCGTAGAAGGTGTAGACGGCCGAGATGCCGTCATTCAGCACGTCGAGGATCGACACCATCTTGAGAGCGCCGGCGCTGCCGTCGGGCAGCGTTTCGCGAAATTCCACCAGCCGCGAGTTGACCCTGCTCTGCAGCAGGAACTGGGTGTACTGGTCGATGCTGTCGTGGTCCATGCCGCCGCCGGCATGGCGGCCGTTCTGGTAGCGAAGGTAGAGCTGGTAGTGCTCGGGTACGAAACAGAGCTTCAGTACGCGCGCCTGCAGGTCGGCATGCTGTTTCACCGCGCGCCGCTGGCTGCGCGTGGGATGGAAGCTGTTAGCCAGCACCCGCAGCGGAATGCACGCGCGGCAACCGTCGCAGTAGGGACGGTAGGTGAACATGCCGCTGCGCCGGAAGCCGCTGAGCACCAAGTCGGAGTAGGCGTCGTTGTGGATCAGGTGGCTGGGCGTGGCCACCTGCGAGCGGGCCTGGCGATCCGGCAGGTAACTGCAGGGATAGGGCGCCGTCGCGTAGAACTGCAGGGTGTGAAGCGGAAGGTCCTTGAGGTGCGTCACGTCGTCACATCGGGAGAATGAGGTCGCGCGGAAAGGAGTTCGGTCCAGTATACGGGCTCGAAACGCCACTGCGGCCCCTCTTCCTGCCGGGCCTGGGCCACGTGCGCGACAAAGCGCCTGCGCGGCATTTCGCGGGCGCCGAGGCTCGCGAGGTGGGCCGTGTTCTGCTGGCAGTCGATCATGCGCACGCCGGAACGCCTGCAAAGCGACACCAGCGCCGCCAGCGCGATCTTCGATGCGTCGGGCCGGCGGGTGAACATCGACTCGCCGAACACCGCGCGGCCCAGCGCCACGCAATAGAGGCCGCCCGCCAGCTTGCCGTCGATCCAGGTCTCGACACTGTGGGCGTGGCCGGCGCGGTGCAAATCCGTATAGGCCCTCACCATGTCCGGAACGATCCACGTGCCAGACTGGCCCACCCTTGGCGAGCGCGAGCAGGCCTCGATGACGGCGCTGAAGTCATGGTCGATGCGCACCTCGCAGCCGGGCGTTTTCGCAAAGCGCGACATGGTCTTGCGCAGCGATCGGTGCAGCTTGAAGTCAGCTACCTGGAGCACCATGCGCGGGTCGGGGCTCCACCAGAGGATCGGCTGGTCTTCGCTGAACCACGGGAAGACGCAACTGCCGTAAGCCTGCATCAGAGTATCGACATCCAGCGCCCCGCCGGCCGCGAGGAGGCCGGGCACCGGGTCGGCGACGCCCCATGCCGATGCAGGATCGGGCAGCGCGTCTCCGGGTTCGAGCCAAGGCAGTTGTTGCATGTTCACAGGTATACACGGCTTATCGAAAACCAAATCCAGTTGAGGGAAAATTGCGTACGTCCCAGGTCTGCCCATCAGGCAGAGGCCCGGGACGTAGCGACCACTGGCACGACACACCCACAAGACCCGTCGAAGACCATATAGTGCACAGCTTGCATCCGCCACGGTACACCCAGGTACCAGCGGATCCGGCTGGCAACTGTTTTGCGCCGGGATCAGCACAAGAGGACCACGTTGACCACTGAATCCAATCCCACACGCTTCGGCAGCGGCCAGGCGGTGCGCAGACTCGAAGACGAAAGCCTGCTGGCCGGGGCCGGACGCTATACCGACGACGTCACGTTGCCGGGCCAGGCGCACCTTGTCTTCCTGAGGTCTTCCTATCCCCACGCACGCATACTTTCCGTGGACACCAGCACAGCAGCTGCGATGCCCGGCGTGCTGTGCGTGATCACCGGGGCCGACATGGCGCAGGCCGGCGTCAAGCCGATGCCCGGCGCCGCGGGCTTCAAGCGCGCGGACGGCAGCGACAGCGCCAGCCCGCCGCGCTACGCAATGGCGCATGAACGCACGCGCTTCGTCGGCGAAGCCGTGGCGCTGGTGGTGGCCGAAACCGTGCAGCAGGCGCGCGACGCCTGCGAAGCCATCATGGTCGACTACGAAGACCTGCCGATGGTGGTCGACCTCGCCAGTGCCACCGCCGAAGACGCGCCGCAGCTGTGCGAAGAGGCCTCCGGCAACATCGCCGCCGAAATGCGCCACGGCAGCAGCGAGGCCGCCACCGCCGCCTTTGCCAAGGCCAGCCATGTGGTGGCGCTCGACGTGAACAACCAGCGCGTGGTCGCGTTGACCATCGAGCCGCGTTCCGTGCTCGCCGCGCAAGACGCCGACACGGGCCGTCTCACCATCCGCATGAGCACGCAGATGCCTTCCGGCGTTCGCGATTCGCTGTGCGCGGCCATCGGCCTGGCCAAGGAAAAGGTGCGCGTGGTCGTGGGTGATGTCGGTGGCGGCTTCGGCATGAAGACCGGCGCCTACCCTGAAGACATCGCGGTCGCGTATGCCGCGCTTCAGGTCCGCCGTCCGGTGAAATGGGTGGCGGACCGCAGCGAAGAGTTCCTGTCGAGCGCGCACGGCCGCGACATCGAGGCCCGCGCCGAAATGGCGCTGGACGCCGACGGCAAGATCCTGGCGCTGCGCATCAAGACACTTGCCAACGTGGGCGCCTATGCCACTGGCACGGGTGTTGCCATCCAGCTGCTCATCGGCCCATGGGTGCAGACCAGCGTCTACGACATCCAGACCATCGACTTCCATTTCAAGGCGGTGCTCACCAACACGGCGCCCACCGGCGCCTACCGCGGTGCGGGCCGTCCCGAGGCCATCTTCACCATCGAGCGGCTGATGGACGAGGCCGCGCGCCAGACTGGCATCGACCGCATCGCGCTGCGCCGGCGCAACTTCATCCGCCCCGAGCAGATGCCGTACAAGAACCCGATGGCGCAGACCTACGACACCGGCAACTTCGAGTCGGTGATGGAACAGGCGCTGGTGCTGGCCGACTGGCAGGGCTTCGAGGGCCGCGCCGCCGTCTCCGCCAGCCAGGGCAAGCATCGCGGCCTGGGCATTGCCACTTTCCTCGAATGGACGGGCGGCAATGTGTTCGAGGAGCGCGTCACCGTTTCCGTGCAGGCCGAGGGCGTGATCGAAGTCTTCTCCGCCGTCAACGCGATGGGGCAGGGCATCGCCACCTCGCTCGCGCAATTGGCCGTGGACGCATTTGGCGTGCCCATCGACAAGGTGCGCGTGGTGCTCGGCGACACCGATCGCGGCGACGGCTTCGGCAGCGCCGGTTCGCGCTCGCTGTTCACTGGCGGCTCTGCCGTGCGCATCGGCGCGGAACGCACCATCGACAAGGCGCGTGAACTCGCGGCGCAGGAGTTCGAGGCTGCCGTCGACGACATCATCTACACGCGCGGTGTCTTCATGGTGGCCGGCACCGACCTGGAGCTCGACCTGTTCACGCTCGCCAGCAAGCAGCCCGAGCGCGAGATCTTCGTCGACTCCACCAGCACCGTGGCCGGCCCGACCTGGCCCAACGGCTGCCACATCTGCGAGATCGAGATCGATCCGCCCACCGGCGAGATCAGCGTGGTGGCCTACAGCTCCGTCAACGACGTGGGCCGCGTCATCAACCCGATGATCGTGCGCGGCCAGCTCGAAGGCGGAGCGGTGCAGGGCATCGGGCAGGCGCTCTACGAGCAGGTGGTGTACGACCACGACACCGGCCAGCCCGTCACCGGCAGCCTGATGGACTACGCCGCGCCGCGCGCAGACATCGTCGACACCATGTTCAACATGGAAATGGACGAATCCACACCCTGCAAGAACAATCCGCTGGGCGTGAAGGGCGTGGGGGAGCTGGGCACCATCGGCGCCACGCCGGCCATCGTGAATGCGGTGGCCGACGCCTTCGCACGCAACGGCCTCGCCACCCGTGCGCCGCGGCTGCACATGCCGCTGAGCCCTGCACGTGTCTGGCAGGCGATGCAAACGGTCGATTAAGCAATCGTTTCCGTGGGACAGAAAGGCGCCTGCCATGCTCGTCACCACGGAAGTACAGACCGACGCTATTGGCATCGCCAGCTACCGCTGCGACGCAGGGCCTGACGCGCAGCCCTTTGCCGAACTGCACGAGGGCTACTCGGTCTCGTACGTGCGCAAGGGCAGCTTCGGCTACCGCACGCGCGGCCAGGCCTACGAACTGGTGACCGGCTCGGTGCTGGTGGGTCGCCCCGGCGACGAATACGTCTGCACGCACGACAACCATGTGTGCGGCGACGAGTGCCTCGCGTTCCACCTGTCGCCCGGCTTCGTCGACCTGATCGGCGGAGATTCGAATGCCTGGTGCGCCGGCGGCCTGCCTCCGCTGGCCGAGCTCATGGTGATCGGCGAACTGGCCCAGGCCGCGGCCGAGGGGCAGGGCGATGCGGGCCTGGACGAATTGGGCATGTGGTTCGCAAGCCGTTTCGTCGAGGTCGTGTCCGGGCGCCGGAAGTTCGCGCCACCGTCCACGGCTGCGGCGCGAGACCGCCGTCGCGCGGTCGATGCCGCGGTGTGGATCGACGCCAACTCCCGGCACGACATCGGCCTCGACGGTGCGGCGGCCGAGGCCGGATTGAGCTCCTTCCACTTCCTGCGGCTGTTCTCCCAGGTGCTGGGCGTCACGCCGCACCAGTACCTCGTGCGCTCGCGGCTGCGCCGTGCCGCGCGCCTTCTGGCCGAAGATGATGGCCGGCCCGTGACCGAGGTCGCGCTCGACGTGGGCTTTGCAGATCTCAGCAATTTCGTGCGCACCTTCCACCGCGCGGCCGGCGTGTCGCCCAGCGGCTTTCGCAAGGCGGCACGCGGCGATCGCAAGATTTTCCAAGACCGCATCGCAGCGCTTCTCGATGATGAGCGCCTGATCCAGCCATCGGGCCGGATCGCGTCACTTTGAAGCGAGGCAAGGCATGGCCACCATCTGCAAGGAATTCATCGTCGAGGCGGACGCCGCCCGTGTGTGGGACGCGCTGCGCGACTTCAACGCGGTGCACGTACGGCTTGCACCGGGCTTTCTCACCGGCTGCACGATCGATGCGGAAGGCGCCCGCGTGCTGACCTTTGCCAACGGTCTCGTGGCGCGCGAGGTACTGGTGGGCATCGACGACACGCGCCGCCGTCTCGCCTATACCGTCGCCGGCGGCAAGGCCAGCCATCACCACGCATCGGCGCAGGTGTTCGTGGAAGGTCCGGGGCGCTCTCGCTTCGTGTGGATCACCGATGTGCTGCCCGATGCCATGGCTGCTTACATCGAGCCGATGATGGTGCAGGGCGCCGCCGCGATGAAGGCGGCGCTCGAAGGGCGCACCGCCTAGAAGTCTTCCAGCGGCAGGCCGACGTAGTTCTCCGCCAGCGAGGTGGAAGCCGCGTGCGAGTGCACCAGGTAGTCGAGTTCCGCTTCCTGGATCTTCTGGCCGAAGGCGCCCGTTTCGGGAAAACGGTGCATCAGCGAGGTGAACCACCAAGAGAAGCGCTCGGCCTTCCACACGCGGCGCAGGCACAGGTCCGAGTAGCGGTCGAGCGCCGAGGCCGACTTCTCGCTGTAGAAGATTTCCAGCGCGCGCGACAGGTAGCCCACGTCGGCCGTCGCGAGGTTCAGCCCCTTGGCGCCGGTCGGCGGCACGATGTGCGCCGCGTCGCCCGCCAGGAAAAGCGAACCGAAGCGCATCGGCTCGGCAACGAAGCTGCGCAGAGGCGCAATGCTCTTCTCGATGGACGGGCCGGTCACCAGCCGTTCGCGCGCCTCGGGGTCCAGGCGTGCGCCCAGTTCGTTCCAGAAGGCCTCGTCGCTCCAGTTTTCCACGCGCTCCTCGGTGGGCACCTGCACGTAGTAGCGGCTGCGCGTGGCGCTGCGCATGCTGCACAGTGCGAAGCCACGTTCGGTGTTCGCGTAGATGAGCTCGTGCGACACCGGCGGCACGTCGGCCAGCACGCCCAGCCAGCCGAAGGGGTAGATCTTTTCGTAGGTCTGGATCGCATCGGGAGGCACGCTCGCGCGGCTCACGCCGTGGTAGCCGTCGCAGCCGGCGATGAAGTCGCACTCGATCTCGTGCGTCTGGCCGTCCTTCTCGTAGCGCACGCGCGGCTTGTTCGAGTCGAAGTCGTGCAGGCTGACGTTGGCCGCGCTGTAGATGGTCTTCAGGCCTTCGGCTTCGCGCGCTTCCATAAGGTCGCGCGTGACCTCGGTCTGGCCGTACACCGTGACCTGCTTGCCGCCCGTGAAGCCGTGCATGTCGATGCGATGGCGCGCGCCCTTGAAGAGCAGCTCGATGCCCTCGTGCGGCAGGCCTTCGGCCTTGGCGCGAGCATCGACGCCGGCGCGCGCCAGCAGATCCATCGTGACCTGCTCGAGCACGCCGGCGCGGATGCGCCCGAGCACGTAGTCGCCGCTCTGGCGTTCGACGATGACGTTGTCGATGCCTGCCTTGTGCAGAAGCTGACCGAGCAGAAGGCCGGCGGGGCCGGCGCCGATGATCGCGACCTGGGTGCGCATGTTCGTGTCTCCGAGATGGTTTCGTGGAGCGTAGGGCGCGGTCGCCCGTCTGTGGCGCCGGCGCGAGATGCTCTGTGCGATCATGCGAACGCGTGCGCGATGATCGCGCAACACTTCGACCAAACGACGACCCCGACGACGAATGACCATTGCCAGAGCCGACTTCATCGAGGGCATCGCCAAGGGAATGGCGGTGCTCGAGAGCTTCGACACCGAGCGCCAGCGGCTCAACGCCACGCTGGCCGCGGAGCGCGCCGGCCTCACCCGCGCCGCGGCCCGCCGCCACCTGCTGACGCTGGCGCACCTGGGCTACCTGGAAACCGACGGCAGCTATTTCTGGATGGCGCCGAAGGTGCTGCGCTTCTCGGGCAGCTATCTCGCGTCATCGCGGCTGCCGCGCGCCCTGCAGCCCACGCTGAACCGGCTGGCGGCACAGACGGGCGAGTCTTTCTCGGCGGTGGTGCTCGACGGAGAGGAGGTGGTCATCGTTGCGCGCAGTGGCAGCTACGGCACGCCGACGCGCGTGCTGGCCTACGGCCTGCACCTGGGCGCACGGCTGCCGGCCCATGCCACATCGACCGGCCGCGTGCTGCTGGCTGCGATGGCGCCCACCGTGTTCACGCAATGGCTAAAGGGCCGCCACCTGGCGCGGCTCACACCCCACACGGTGACCCAGGCGCGCGGCCTGCGCCAGCTGGTTGCCCGTGCCCGCAAGGACGACTATTGTTTTGCCAGCGAGGAACACGAACTGGGCGTGCAGGCGCTGGCGGTACCGCTGCGCGACATGCAGGGCCACACGGTGGCGGCGCTGAACATGGTGCTGTCGGGCACGCGCTACCAGGAAGAAGCACTGCAGCGCGACATGCTGCCGCTATTGTTCGAAGCAGCGCGGGAAGTACGTTCGTTGCTGTGACGCTCCCCCCGATCTGAACTTTAGCGAAGGCCCGCGCCTCGAATCCCCGAAACGGACACACAACCATGCGACTCCTCCTCCTCGAAGACGACGTGATGATCGGCGAAGCCGTGCTCGACCTGTTGCGTGCCGAGCAGTACGCGGTGGACTGGGTGAAAGACGGCGAGGCCGCGGAGTCGGCGCTGCGTACCCAGCAGTACGACCTGGTGATGCTCGACCTGGGCGTGCCGCGCCGCGACGGGCTCGAGGTGCTGCGCAACCTGCGCGCGCGCAAGCAGCGCATGCCTGTGCTGAT
Organism: Variovorax durovernensis; assembly: GCF_977011995.1. Classification (NCBI taxonomy): domain Bacteria; kingdom Pseudomonadati; phylum Pseudomonadota; class Betaproteobacteria; order Burkholderiales; family Comamonadaceae; genus Variovorax; species Variovorax durovernensis. Next base: position 3,200,418 of record NZ_CDRNCW010000001.1, read on the forward strand.
TGCCACCGCGCGCGACTCGGTGCAGCAGCGTATCGAAGGCCTGGACGCCGGCGCCGACGACTACGTGCTCAAGCCCTACGACCTCGAAGAGTTGCTGGCCCGCATCCGCGCCTTGCTGCGCCGCGCGGCGGGCCGCGCCGAGCCGGTGTACGAACACATGGGCGTGAGCATCAACCCGGCCACGCGCGAAGTCTCGGTGGCCGGCCAGCCGGTGGTGCTGTCGGCCCGCGAATGGGCCGTGCTGGAACCGCTGCTCGCACGGCCCGGCATGGTGCTGTCGCGTGCCCAGCTCGAGGAAAAACTCTACAGCTGGAAAGACGAGATCAGCAGCAATGCCGTGGAGGTGTACGTGCACGGCCTGCGCAAGAAGCTCGGCGCGGAACTGATCCGCAACGTGCGCGGCGTCGGCTACATGGTGCCGAAGGTATGAGGCGCAAGCTGACCGGTTCCCTGCGCGCGCGGCTGCTGTGGTTCCTGCTCGCGGCCATCGTGCTGGCGGCGAGCGCGCAGGCGCTGGTGGCTTATCGCACGGTGCTTGCCGAAGCCGACGACATCTTCGACTATCACATGCAGCAGATGGCGCTGTCGCTGCGCGCCGGGCTGCCGCCGAGCGCCACGGTCGGCGGTATCGGCACGGGCGAGCAGAACTTCGACTTTGTGGTGCAAGTGTGGACCGCCGACGGCGTGCGCATCTTCGAATCCGCCGAAGAGGCGGCACTGCCGCAACTCGCCGTGCTTGGCTTTGCCGACGTGCATGCGCGCGGCACCACGTACCGCGTGTTCTCGATGCAGACGCGTGGATTGGTGATCCAGGTGGCGCAGGACATGGCGGCGCGGCGGCACATGGCCGGCTCGCTCGCGTTGCGGACCATCGCGCCAGTGGCATTGATGGCGCCGCTGCTGATGCTGGTTGTGTGGTGGGTGGTGAGCCGCTCGCTCGCGCCGGTGGCGCGGGTGCGCAAGCAGGTGGCCTCGCGCCAGGCCGACGACCTGTCGCCGGTGAGCGAGGAAGACCTGCCGGAAGAAGTGCGCCCGCTCGTGCAGGAGCTGAACCTGCTGTTCGACCGCGTACGCCACGCCTTCGACGCGCAGAAGCACTTCGTTGCCGATGCCGCGCATGAACTGCGTTCGCCGCTGGCCGCATTGAAGCTGCAAGTGCAGGGGCTGCAGCGCGCGCCCGATGATGCTTCGCGCGACCTGGCCGTGAGCCGGCTGGTGGCGGGCATCGACCGCGCCACGCGCCTCGTCGAGCAGATGCTCGCCCTGGCGCGCCACGAGGCCAGCATGGCCGCGGGCGCCACGCCGGAGCCGGTCGATCTCTCCGAGGTGGCGCGGCTCGCGGTGTCCGACGCGGTGGCCGGCGCGCAGGCGCGCGGCATCGACATCGGCATCACGCACGCCGATGCCGCGGTCGTCAGCGGCCAGTCGGAGGCGCTGCGCATGCTGCTGCGCAACCTGCTGGAGAACGCCGTCAAGTACACGCCCGTCGAGGGGCGTGTCGACATTGCCATCGCCAGGCGCGACGACGCCGTCGAACTCAGCGTGGACGACAGCGGCCCCGGGCTGCCCGAGACGGAGCGGGAACGCGTGCTCGACCGCTTCTACCGCTCGGGCGAAACACAGGCGCCCGGCAGCGGCCTGGGCCTGGCCATCGTCAAGTCGATCGCCGAGTTGCACGGCGCGACGGTGGCGCTCGACGCCTCGCCCAGCCTGGGCGGCCTGCGGGTGCTGGTGCGCTTTCCGGCTCACGCCTGAGCCCTTCCTTGGGGGGAGCGTCGTTTAAGCGGCGCTTAAGTCAGGGCGGCGACATTCCTTTCATCGTGTTGCGTGCATACGCCTTGAAAGGAACCGACAAATGAACTCCCGTCTGACTTCGCCCCGCGCCCTGGTGATTGCCTTGGCGACCGCGGGTGTGATCGGTGCCGTCGGTGCCGGTGCCTACACCAGCGCTCGCGCCGTGGGCGCGCCGGCCACCACCAACGCAGTCGCCACGGCGCCCGCGGCCATGGTCACGCTGCCCGATTTCTCGACCATCACCTCGCGCGACGGCCCGGCCGTGGTCAACATCAGCGTGACGGGCACCATGAAGGCGTCTGATGACGAGGCCGCGGCTGAGATCCAGGGCATCGACCCCGATGACCCGATGTTCCAGTTCTTCCGCCGCTTCCAGGGCCAGATGAACCCGCGCGGCCAGCAGCAGCAACGCGACGTGCCGATGCGTGCGCAGGGCTCGGGCTTCATCGTCGACCCGAGCGGCATCATCATCACCAACGCGCACGTCGTGAAGGACGCGAAGGAAGTCACCGTCAAGCTGACCGACCGCCGCGAGTACCGCGCCAAGGTGCTGGGCTCCGACGCCAAGACCGACATCGCGGTGCTGAAGATCGACGCCAAGAACCTGCCGGTGCTCGCACTGGGCAACACCAAGGACCTGAAGGTCGGCGAATGGGTGCTGGCCATCGGCTCGCCCTTCGGCTTCGAGAACACGGTGACGGCCGGCGTGGTGAGCGCGAAGGGACGCACGCTGCCCGACGACAGCTACGTGCCGTTCATCCAGACCGACGTGGCGGTGAACCCCGGCAATTCGGGCGGCCCGCTGCTCAACACGCGCGGCGAAGTGGTCGGCATCAACTCGCAGATCTACAGCCGCAGCGGCGGCTACCAGGGCCTGTCGTTCGCGATTCCGATCGACGTGGCGATCCAGGTGAAGGACCAGATCGTCGCGACCGGCAAGGCCACGCACGGCCGGCTCGGCGTGGCGGTGCAGGAAGTGAACCAGGCCTTTGCCGATTCGTTCAAGCTCGACAAGCCCGAAGGCGCGCTGGTCTCGAACATCGAGAAGGGCGGCCCCGGCGACAAGGCCGGCCTGAAGGCGGGCGACGTGATCCGCAAGGTCGATGGCCAGCCGATCGTTTCCTCGGGCGACCTGCCCGCGGTGATCGGCCAGCAGGCCCCGGGCAAGAATGTCACGCTCGAGGTGTGGCGCCAGGGCGAACGCCAGGAGCTGCAGGCCAAGCTCGGCGACGCGAGCGACAAGCCGGCGAAGGTCGCCAAGGCCGATGCCGACGTGGGGCAGGGCAAGCTGGGGCTGGCGCTGCGTCCACTGCAGCCGCAGGAAAAGCGCGAGGCCTCGGTCGACAACGGCCTGCTGATCGAAGACGCCGCCGGCCCCTCGGCCCTGGCGGGCGTGCAGGCTGGTGACGTGCTGCTGGCCATCAACGGCACGCCGGCGCAGAGCGTGGAGCAGGTGCGCGAGGTGGTGGCCAAGGCCACCAACAAGTCGGTGGCGCTGTTGATCCAGCGCGGCGAAGACAAGATCTTCGTGCCCGTTCGCATCGGCTGAACGGCCCCGAAGGCGACGGCTGGATGACGCCGCGCGGAAAGCCGTCGCGAGAAGTGGGCGATGGGCGCGCGACGGGCGGTGGCCTGTCGGCGCACATCCTGCCCACGTCGGCCACGATGATCGGCGTATGCATGACGGTGATGTCGATCGGGCACCTCGGGCCGCGCGACGACATGCGGCTGCTCATCGACCGCCTGCTGGCCGTGGACGCGCTGGTCTTCCTGGCCAGCGCGTTGCTGTCTTTCATCTCGATGCGTTCGCGCGGCTCCGGCGCCCGGCTGGAGAGCTGGGGCGAGGCCGTGTTCATTGCCGGCCTTGCGCTGCTGGCGCTCGGCGCGGTCACGCTGGCTTTCGCGCTTCGCTGAGGCAGCTCAGGCCAGCGTGCAGGGCCAGTCCATCAGCACGCGGGTTCCCCCGGTGCGCTCGTCCGCGGTTTCTATCTGCAGCTTGGCGCCTATCGACTGGGCGCGCGCCCGCATGTTCGAGATGCCGTGCCCCGGCGGCCGGCCGCTGTCCGGCGCCTTGGGCAGGCCCCGGCCGTTGTCGGTGAGCATGATGCGCACCAGTGGCGGTGTTTCTTCGCCGTGCCAGCTCGCGTGCATCACGATGCGCGTGGCCGACGCATGCTTCAGCACATTGGTGAAGGCTTCGAGCAGGATGCGCTGCAACTGCAGCGCGGCCTGGGCGGCGAATGGAGCCATGGGCGGAATCACGGCCACGTCCCATACCAGTTCGATGCCGGCCGCATCCAGCCGCGGCTGCAGCCGGTAGCGCAGCGTGGCCAGCACGGTTGGCAGGTCGTCGTGGGTGGGTTGCAGGGAGTCGACGGCCATGCGCATCTCGTCGAGCGCGAGCTTCACATGCTCCTCGACCACTTTGCGCTCGGGCGCCGGCTGCGTCACGATGTTGAGCAGGCCGACCAGCTGCGAGCCCACGCCGTCGTGGATCTCCCGCATGATGCGCTGGCGCTCCAGCAGCACCGCCTGCTCCTGCTGCTGTTGGCGCAGTGTGTCGAAGGCGCCGCGCAGCTGCGCTTCGCGTTCGTCGATGCGGGCCGCGAGATTGGCGTTGAGCGCCCTGTAGTCGGCCACGGTGCGGCTGTAGCGCTCGACCACCAGGCCGGCCAGGATCATCACGAAGAAGAACATCGCGTGCGCGGTCAGCGTGTAGTCGGCGCCGCCGAACAGCCCCATGCGCACCAGCAGCAGGTCGTGCGCGCCGGCCAGAATGGCGAGTGAGCCCGCCGCCATCAAGACCTTCGCGATGCGGCGGCGCTCCACCAGCGCGCCGTACACCACATAGGGCAGGCAGACGATGCTCGTCAGCTGCAGGATGACGAGGCCACCGGTCCACAGCTTCGGCAGCGCGAAGGCGAAAGAGGCGCAGGCCAGCGTGACCGTGGTTGCCAGCGCGGTGTAGATCGCACGCACCAGCCACGGCGGATTGCGCTCCAGCACCAGCATCACGAAGCGCGCAATGAGCCCGATGTGGCACGCATAGCAGACCGCGACCACCGCGCCCCACAGCGGCCAGGGCACCGGCACTTCGGGCCATACACGGTCGAGGTTGCGCGCCACGCCCGAGAGCGCGGCCAGCGCGAAGCAGCCGTAGAGCGCGTCGCGCTGGCGCAGCCACAGCCCGCCGGCCATGCCGCCCATCAGCAGCAGGCTGACCGCATAGACGATGGCCGAGGTGTTGCGCCAGTTCTGCTGTGCGCGGTAGATGGGCGCGAGCGCCGCCTCGGTGCCGTACTGAACGCTCGCCAGCCCCGCCCCGCGCTGTCGCTGGATGGTGGTGCGCACGACCAGCACCTGCGGCTGGCCTTCGCGGTGCAGCGCCGCCGCGACATGCACCAGGTGGTTGCCCTTGGAGGCCTCGTAGCCGGGGTCGCCCAGCGTACCGTAGCTGGCCACCAGCGCATCGTTGAAAGACACGGCCACCTGGTTGCCCACGCCTGTCATCAGCAGCGCCGAAGGGGCGCCCGCCGGCACGGCGGCGTCAGGAAGCTCCATGCGGTAGCTGGCCTTGCCGCCACGGCCGGGAAACTCGTGGTCCCAGCGAAAGGGCAACGGCACGCGGCGTATCTGCGGCGGCAGGCCGTCGGGCTCGAGAGTCGCTTCGGCGAAGCCGACCTCCATCGGATCGGCGGTTGCCGCGTGGGCGTGGAGCGCCGCCGCGAGCAGCGGCAGGCAAAGCACCGCCAGCAGCCAGCGGTGCATCCTCCGGGCGATCACGCTAGGGAAGCCAGCCGAGGTTGCGCGCCTCGAATACCGCTTCCGATTTGTTGTGCACATCCAGCTTGCCGTAGATATTGCGGATATGGGTTTGGACCGTCGACGCCGAGACTCCCATCTGCGTGCCGACTTCGACATAGGTGAAACCACGAGAGACGAGGTCGAGCACCTCGAACTCGCGCGGCGACAGGCGCTCAGGGCGGATGCTGCCACCGAAGGGCGAGGGGGCGGCCAGCTTGGCCGGGGCCGCGGTGCCGGCGCGAGCCTGCCAGCGTCGCAGCAACTGCCGCGCGATCACCGGCGACATGGGCGAGCCGCCCGCGCGCAGGTGGCGGATGTGGGTGGCCAGTTCCGTCTCGGTGCCGTCCTTCAGCAGATAGCCGCTGGCGCCGGCCTCGAAGGCCTGGACCATGTTGGCCTCGTCGCCGAAGATCGACAACACCATCACCGCGCAGGCCGGCTGCATGGAGCGGCACTGGCTGATCACTTGCAGCCCGGGGTGGTCGGGCAGGCCGAGGTCCACCAGCAGCACGTCGATGGGGTTGTCGTTCAGCCACGCCAGGATGTCGGCGGCATTGGAAGCGCTGAAGGCCAGGCTCAGCGACGGGTCAGCGTCGACGACACGCGCGATGCGCTCGCGCATGCCGGTGTCGTCCTCGACCAGGGCAACCTGCGTTGCCTGCGTCATGCGCCAGCCTGCTGCGTCACCCAGCGCCAGGTCTTGCGGTCGATGGTTTGCGGCAGGGTGGCCGGGTCTTTCTGGAAGACCTGCACGGTGATGCGGTCGGCATCGATGTCCAGCAGGCCCCAGTTGCATTGCAGCGCGCCCAGCGTGACCAGCGTGCATATTGCCGCGCCGGACGCGGTGGCCTCGAACAGCAGCCGTCCGCGCTCGGTAGGGTACTGGGTGATCTTGTTGTGGTGGACGTCGCCGCTCAGGATGAGGATGCGGTACTTGTCGGCCAGCGCCAGAAGGCGTTCGTGTTCCTTGCTGCAGTTGAGCCAGGTTTCGCCATGGGGCGCCTCGAACACCACGCCCGAGGCCAGCAGGTGAACCGTATCGGACGATGCGCTCGCGCAGGCCGCCTCGAAGTCGTCGAGTTGCTTGCTGCCCATCAGCGCCTTGCGGCCACGCGACGACTTGAAGCTGCGGCCGTCGGTAAGGTGGAGCAGCACGTCATTGGCAAGCGGCACGTTGCTGTAGCCGGGCGGCGGCACGTCGGCGGCCCATGGCGGCGGCACCTGGGGAAAGCTGCCGGGCGCGAACCGGGCGGCCAGTGCCTTGCGATAGCGCGCGAACACCGCACGCGTCGGCGCCAGCAGGTGGCTGTACTGCGGCTGTCCCTCGATCTGCGCGCCGCATGAGCCGTTCCAGAGAAAGTCGTGGTCGTCCCAGATGGCGTGCGTGCGCAGCGTGGGGCTCTTCACGAGCGCGGAGAAACCGGGGTGGCTGACCTGCTTGTAGAGGCGCTGATGCGCATGCAGGGCGAAGGTGTTGGCGTCCATTGCCTGGATGGCGGCGGTGCTCTGGCCGTCCGCATCGTAGTAGGCCGAATCGCCCAGGAGCACCAGTTCGTCGCATTGAGCCTGTGCAATCTGGTCCCACACCGGCTGGTCGGGGAAGCTGTACGCGCTCATGCAGGACGTGAAGGCGATGCGCATGGTGAAGAGAAACCCTCGGAGGCTGTTTTCGAATCACGCCGAGGGTATGGGGCGGGGGTGCCCCTGCACATCCTATATACGGGGGAGGCGCGGCGCGGCTTTTGCCGGCTGGTTGTGCGGTGCCTGAAACCGCGCGCGCCTGACCCGTTACTTGCTGCGGCGTCGCGTGGACGCCGGCTTCTCGGCCGGCACATAGGTTTGCGACGGTGCCGCGCCGCCGTCCACGCCCAGGCGGCCACCACCGCCGAGGCCCTGGCCGCGTACCGTCTGCGCCTTGTAGTTGCGCAGCGAGCGAACCATCTGGTTGAAGGCGTCCATGAACGCTGCGGCAATCACCTTGCCTTGGGGCGTGCGGGTGTAGCCGCCGATGCCGCCGGCAGCGGAAAGGCCGCTCAGGTTGCCGAAGCCGCCGAAGTCTGTCTTGGAGGCGCTGCCTTCCGCGGCCGCGACCTGCACGCCGGAGCGGTTGTCTATGAGGGTCAGCAGCGCGCTGGCTTCCTTGGTCTGCATGCTTGCGCCGAGCTGCGCAATGGCACGGCCACGGCCACCGCCCACCAGCCCGCCGAGCGCACCGCCCAGGCCGCCCGCGTCGCTGTTGCTGAACACGATTTCGGGCGACAGGCCGTAGTCGGAAGCGACCATCTGGCCGCGGCCGAAGTTGCTGCCGCCGCGCATTTCGCCCGACTGCTGCAGCGCGCGTTCACGCGTCATGGCGTTCATGCCGGCCGCGCCGCGCTCGACCACGATGAAGCAGTTCGATTGCTGCACCAGCAGGCGCAGCAGGTTGGCGGTGGGCGGCAGCTTGTATTCGCCCGTGAGCACCGTGTACCAGCCCGCGCTCTGGTTCTCGATCAGCGAGACCGTGCCCAGCGGGGAGTCGCAGCGCTCGAGCTGGCTGCTTTCGCCGGAGGTCGCGCCGCCGGCGGCGCTGCCGGTGGCCACGGTCTTGGCCGACTGGCTGCCCATTTGCATGTCCATGGTCTGGCAACCCGAAAGGGCCAGCAGGCCGGCGAGTGCGCTTGCGAGAGAAAGTTTGGAAAAAGCCATGTCCGGATCTGTCAAGTGAAAACAAAGCAGCGCGCCCGGGGAGGCGCCACCTGTCTCAATCGAAGATGGGGACCGCATGGCCTGTTGTGACCTCCCTGCTCGTCGCGCCAGCGACCGCGCGACGATACGGGCCGACCGGTAGGCACACCAGTGCCAAAAGTCATGTGTATGCGTGCGCACGTTGCTTCCCGCCGCAGTGCCGGAAGAAGAGGCCCGCGGCTGGCAAAGCGGGGGCGATTATTACTCGGTAAACGTTTTAAAACAGACGGCCTGGCGACAGTTTTGACCAATTGGTCTGCGCGGGCGCATCAGGCCAGATAGTTGCCGCTGGCTTCGGGCTGGAACAGCACAGACACCACGCGCGCAGCGCCTTCCGCACCGTTGGGCATGTGCCAGCGTGCGAGCGCGCCGGCACGCTGGCCGAGCAGCCCGATACCGACGGGCGACAGCACCGATACGCAGCCCGTGCCGGGCTGTGCGTCGCCGGGGTAGCAGAGGGTGATCTTCTGCGTCTGGCGGGTGGCCGGGTCTTCGATTTCGACCTGGGAGTTCATCGTGACGATGTCCGCGGGCACGTCGCGCGAGGGCAGGATGTCGGCCAGGTCGAGCAGGTCGGACAACGCCGGCGGGATGGCGCCGCCAGCCAGTTTGCCGAGGCGGACGAAATCGAGTTCGGTGAGCGTGCGCTCCCCGTGAATGGTTGCAGGCATGAAGCACTCCAGTTGAATGCGACACCGCCCATTGCCGTGGAAGAGCAGGCGAAGTCGCTACCGCGCGGCGTGGTGCCCGGCGGTCAATGGTTCGCGCATCAAGAAAGAAGGTAGCGGACCGCCGGGCTCAGGAAAGTGCGGAGGTGCGTCGCAAGACCGTCGTGATCGCCGCAACGACGACGCCTGCGCCACGGCCAGCCGCTGCCTGGAGCAGGGCTGCGCGGGCAGTGCGGTTGCGGGACGTGGACGAGGGGGCCATCGGCCGAGTGTAGGTGCGAGGGTGGCGGCCATCAAGCGAATGGCCTCACGTGTCTTGCCGATAAGGGCAGGGCACCGCTATGCACAATCGCGCGATGCGCACTTTTCTTCTGTTCGTCGCGACGGCTCTCGCGGAGATCATCGGCTGCTATCTGCCTTATCTGTGGCTCAAGCAAGACCGCTCGGCATGGCTGCTGGTGCCTGCCGCGATCAGCCTTGCGGCCTTCGCATGGCTGCTCACCTTGCATGAAACGGCGGCGGGCCGCGTATATGCGGCCTACGGCGGCGTGTACATCGGCGTGGCCATCGCGTGGCTGTGGGCGGTCGACGGCATCCGGCCGACTGCGTGGGATATTGCCGGTGTCGCGGTATGTCTCGCGGGCATGGGGCTCATCGCGTTCCAGCCGAGGTAAGCCGCCTACGACGAACTGGCGTGGCGAACCGGAATCAGCAGATCGGTGCGTAGCTCGGCTTGCTGCACCGTGCGCGGCGAATTCAGGTAGTGCTCCAGCGTGGGCCGGTCGTCGGGCTCGTAGCCGCTGCCCGGCAGCCAACGCGCGTAGAGCGATTGCACCGCGGCATTGATGCGCGCATAAGGGCCGGCCAGGCGATGCACGGCGTAGCAGCCACCCGGGATGTCGAGCAACTCGACGCCCGAGTCATCCTCCGGCCAAGGGTCGGGAGACGCGAACGCTGCGTAATACCTGAAGCCGTCGATGTCCTCGGGGGCGCTGAAGGACGCGCCCCAGTGCTCCGACAGCACCCGTGTGCCTGCATGAAGGCGCAGCCGCCGATGGGTGTGCGGAATGGTCGCGAAAGATCCCTGGTGCCGCAGCGCATGCAGCCGCTGCGCGGGGCGTTCGACGATCCGCACGGCGGGTGGCGCGCCGCTGTCGTTGCCGGCCTGCGGCATTGCGTCGACATCGAGCACCGCGCGAACCATCTGCCGCTGGAACTCACGTGGCGACTGGCCGGTGAACTGCCCGAAGGCGCGTGTGAAGGCCTGTGGGCTCTCGTAGCCCACCGCTAGCGCAACCTGCGTGATGCTCTGGTCGCCGGCTTCGAGCAGTTGCGTCGCGAGCGCGAGCCGCACACGGCGGACCGTGGCGGCCACGGTCTCGCCGGCCACGCTGGCGTAGACGCGATGGAAATGAAAGGGTGAGAAGTGCGCGAGCCGCGCGAGGTCTTCAAGCCGGTGATCGGCGATCGGGTCCGCGACGATGGCCGCGACCGCGCGTGCCACGCGGGCCCGGTAGTCCTGCTCGGTTCGACGGCTTTCCATGCGCGTCAGTGTGCGCCCTTTGCGGGCTGCGTACTTAGCTGGCTTTGCTGAAGTCGCGAGCTTGCACGCCGCCAAAGAAAAAGCCCGCTGTTCGTGAAAACAGCGGGCTTCTCAGAGGCCTTGCGGCTTGATTTGGCTCCTCGACCTGGGCTCGAACCAGGGACCTACGGATTAACAGTCCGGCGCTCTACCAACTGAGCTATCGAGGAACAAGCCTTAAATTATATGCAATGGATTTGCCGATTTTGAGTGTGACAGCCTGATTTTTTTATCGTCTATGCATCGACGCAAACAAGGCCCAAATGAAAATGCCCCGCTACCTTATGAGTAGCAGGGCATCCAGTTGCCTTGCGGCTTGTTTTGGCTCCTCGACCTGGGCTCGAACCAGGGACCTACGGATTAACAGTCCGGCGCTCTACCAACTGAGCTATCGAGGAACAAGCCTTAGATTATAGCGTGATTTTTTGCGCCTTCTCAACCGCGCATATCTTCATCGATAAATTTGTGAGGCTCACCACACTCACAACGCGATGCTTACGCCAAGACGCAGCGTGCGCGGCGCACCGGGAAACAGATACACGTGGCTGAACTGGTACGGCGACTCCTTCCAGTAGCGACGGTCGAACAGGTTGTCGACAGCGAGCGTCCAGCTTGTGTTCACGCCACGCAGCTTGGTGTCGTAGCGCAGCACCGCATCGACCCGTGTCCACGAGGGCAGGGTGATCGATCCATCCGGAAGCACGTTGCGCCGGCCTTCGTACGAAAGCTGGCCCGCGATCTCCAGCCCCGGCACCGACGCGACGCGGTACGCGGCCTGTGCACGCAGCACTTCCTTGGGCACGTTCGTCGGCGACTGTCCGTTGAGCGCCGGGTTCTCGGTGCTGCCACGCCGCTTGGCGTCGATCAGAGCGACGCTGCCGCCGAGGCGCCACGGCCCCTGGTTCCATTGCGCGCCGGCCTCCAGCCCGCGATGCACGGCGCGCCCGTCGTTGCGCACTTCGCAGTAGCCGCTGCACAGGTCGAGGTTGGTCATCGGCCGCGAGATGTCGAACCACGCGACTTGCCAATTGAACGCATCGTTGCCGCCCTTCAGGCCCAGTTCCCACTGGCGCGAGGTCAGCGCGGGCAGGGCCTGCCCAGCGTTGATGTACTGCGAGATCCTGTTCGGCACGACCTGCGATTCCACGCCCTTGCCCCAGCTCGCATAAGCCAGCAAGCCAGGTTGAATGGCGTAGCTCGCGGCGATCCATGGCGTGGTCACGTCCTGCTTGTAGCCGGTCGCACTCGAGCCGTCGTTGCCGATGCTGCGGCGGTCGAGCCGCGTGTGGCGCACGCCGAGCCAGGTGGTGAAGCGGTCGTTCCAGCGGATGGCGTCCTGCACCGACAGTTCGGTCGAGCGTTCGTCGCGGTTGGTCTGCGGCGTGGTGGCGTCGGGGTTGGCCGGCACCATGGCTGTGCCCCAGATGTTGCCGGTGCCTGCGTAGTTGTAGGCCTGGTCCTGGAAGCGGTTGCGCACGCGGCTTTGCAGCAGGCCGAAACCCAGCTCGTGCTTCACGCTGCCCGTTGTCACGTTGCCCTTGAGGCTCAGGCTGCCCGCGGTCTGCGTGCGGCGCTCGTTGTCGCTGCGGAAGTCGTACACGTCGAAGGTGCCGTCGGAGCAGTAGCGGTCGTAGTTGCCCTCGGCGCTGCAGCCGAAGGCGTAGGCCAGGCGGTCGTCGCTCTTCAGGCGCTGCTGGCCGATCTGCGCGCTCCAGCGCCAGTCGGCATTCAGTGCCTGGCTGAAGCGCACCGTGCCGGTCAGCGCCTTGAATACCGAGGGCTGCGACCACGGCTGGTTGTTGAGGTTGATGCGCGGATCGACCGGCCTGGGCAGCACGCTGCCGAGCAGGCTGTAGCCGGCCTGGCTCGGCTGCGTCTTGCGGCTTTGCTCGATTTCGAATTCCAGCACCGAGTCGCGCGTGATGCGCCAGTCGGCCGCGAGCGAGAACAGGTTGCGGTTGCCGTCGAGGTTGTGTGTGATCGGCTTGAGGTTTTCGCTCGCCACGTTGATGCGGTAGCCGAACTCGCGGTTCTCGCCGAAGCGCCCGCCCAGGTCGATGGCGCCCAGTAGGCTGCCGCGGCTGGTGGTCTCGATGCGCACCGTGCGCAGGTCTTGCTCGGTCGGCCGCTTGACGACGTAGTTGACCAGCCCGCCCGGCGCACTGGTGCCGGCCTGGATGCCGCTGGTGCCGCGCAGGATCTCGACGCGCTCCTTGTTGTCGAGCGGGATCGATGTTTCGGCGCTGATCGGCAGGCCTTCGCGCCGGTAGTTGAAGCGGTTGTCGAGCACGAAGCCGCGCACCGTCAGGTAGTCCCAGTAGCCGGCGGAGTTGTAGGCGTCGGTGACGGAGGCGTCGAACTGCGTGAGGTCCGCGAGCCGGCGCGCGCCGCTGGCTCGCAGTTGCTGGCTGTCGATCACCGTGGCCGAGAGCGGCAGTTCGCGCAGCGGCACGTCACCGAAGCCGCTGATGTCGGCTTGCGGCGCGGCAGTGCTTTCGTTGACGGTGACTTCGCGCAATGCGGCCTGCTGCGCCTGCACGCCGCAAGCAGCGGTGAAGAGAACGACCGCCAGCGCACGCGAGACGGGCGAAAGCTGCCATGCGGAAGAAGAAAGAGGGGGCTTGGGTTGGTTCATTCTGTTCAGTTGCCGACGGCGTTGCTGTTCATCGCCGCCATCCATTGCCTGGCCGTGGCCTCGGGGTCTTCGGCCGCGACCAGGGCGCGCACCACGGCGACGGAGCCGACGCCCGTGGCCAGCACTTCGGGCAGGCGCACCGCGTCGATGCCGCCGATGCCCACCTGCGGATAGCCGCGCAGCAATCGTGCATAGGCCGCGAGGCGGGCCACGCCCTGCGGCGCGGTTGCCATCTTCTTGAGCGTGGTCGGGTAGACGGCGCCCATCGCGATGTAGCTCGGGCTCACCTTGTCGGCGCGCACCATCTCGGCATAACCGTGCGTGCTGACGCCGAGCCGCGCGCCCGAAGCACGCAGCTGCGCCAGCTGATCGGGCGAGAGTGCGTCGAGGTCTTCCTGGCCGAGGTGGATGCCGTAGGCGCCCGCCGCGATGGCGACCTGCCAATGGTCGTTGATGAAGAGCAGCGCATCGGTGCCGCGCACTGCTTCGACGGCCGCCTGCACTTCGCGCTCTATGGCCGCCGCGTCGTCCGACTTGAAGCGCAACTGCACCGTCGGCACGCCGGCGCGCGCCATGCGCCCGACCCATTGCGCGTCGGGCAGCACGGCGTAAAGGCCGAGGCGTTCGGGGCAGGACGGGAAGGCATCGTCGCGCGCGGCCGGCGGGAACGGGCGCATGCCGAAGTCGGCGGGTGCATCGGGCCACAGCGCGGCGTCGAAGTTGCTCAGGCGCAGTGTCTGTGCGCGCCATGCGTGGGCGAGGCATTCGGCGTCGATCTCGATGAAGCCCAGTGCCGAGCAAGCCTGCTTGGCGCCGCGGTACACCGGGTCGTCCGACGAGAAAACCGGTGCGCTCACGGGCGCGGCGGTGATGGCGCCGAAGCGCAAGCCGTGGGCCGCGACGATGGCTTGCGCGATGGCGCGGGCGTCGTTGATTGCTGCTGTCATGGCGCGTGATGCCAGAAGGGCGTGCCGAGCACCGGCGTGCTGGGTTGCGCGGCGTCTTGCGCGGCCATCGCGCCGGCGCGATGTGCGGTGCGGCCGGCCTGCACCGCGTCGGCAAATGCGCCGGCCATGGCCACCGGGTCTTGCGCCAGTGCAACGGCCGTGTTGAGCAGCACGCCGTCGTAGCCCCATTCCATCACCTGGCAGGCATGCGAAGGCAGGCCGAGGCCCGCGTCGACCAGCATCGGCACCTTCAGCCGGTCGCGCAGCACTTGCAGCGCATAGGGGTTGACCGGTCCGCGGCCGGTGCCGATGGGCGCGGCCCACGGCATCACGGCCTGGCAGCCCACGTCGACCAGCCGCTGGCACAGCACCAGGTCTTCGGTGCAATAGGGCAGCACCTTGAAGCCGTCGCGAATCAGCTGCGAGGCCGCGTCGACGAGATTCAGGGTGTCGGGCTGCAGCGTGTAGTCGTCGCCGATCAGTTCGAGCTTGATCCAGGGCGTGTCGAACAGCTCGCGCGCCATCTGCGCGGTGGCGACCACCTCTTGCACGCTGTGGCAGCCGGCTGTGTTGGGCAGCACCGGCACCCCAAGGCGGCGCAGCAGTTCCCAGAAGCCGTTGCCGAGGTCGCTGTTGCCCGAGCCCTGGCTGGCGGTCTGCCGGCGCAGCGAGGCTGTGAGCATCGCGGGCCGGGCGCGCTTCACCGCGGCTTCTAGCAGGTCGGGCGAGGGGTAGCGCGCGGTGCCAAGCAGCAGGCGGCTCTGGAAGGTTTCGCCGTAGAGAACCAGCGGGTCATCGTGTGTGGTGTTCATCTTGTCGTCTCCATCATTCAGCCGCCCGTCACGGGGCGGATCACTTCGATGCGGTCGTCGGGCTGCAGCGCGCGCGCGGCGTATGCGGAGCGCGGCACGAACTCGCGGTTCACCGCCACTGCGAACGGCGGCGTGGCGTCCAGCGCGGCCAGCGCATCAGTCAGCGTGGCATGGTCGGGCAGGGTGAAGGGCTTGTCGTTGATCAGGATGTTCATGCGTGTGAGGTCTCCATGCCGAAGCTCTCCGCAAGCGTCGAGCGGCCGTGCGCAAGCAGTTCCATCGCGGCGTCGAGCAGCGCGGGCGCGATCATGAAACCGTGGCGGTAGAGCCCGTTGATGCGCAGCACGCGTGGCTGCGGCTGCTCGATGGCGGGCAGGTTGTCGGGCAGCGTGGGGCGGCACTGCGTGGCGATCTCGACGATGCGCGCCTCGGCAAAGCCGCTGTGCACCGCATACGCGGCGCTCAGCAGTTCCAGCGTGGAGCGCACGCTGGCGGGCGACATGTCGTCCGATTCGATCTCGGTTGCGCCGATCACGAACAGGTTGCCCGGCTTGGGCGCGATGTAGAGCGGGTAGCGCGGATGCACCAGGCGCGTGGGCCGCTGCAGCGTCACTTCGGGGGCGTGCACCCGAATGACTTCTCCGCGCACGCCGCGCAGCGCATTCCATTGGGGCCGGGCACCTAGGCCCCGGCAGTCGATCACCCGGTCGGGCTGGCCAGGCGTGCCGGGCGTGAAATCGGAAGGTGCCCGCGCCGACTGCCAGTGCAGCGTCACGCGGGGGCTGGCTTGCAGCGTGGCGAGCAGGGACACGAGCAGCGCTCGATTGTCGAGCTGGCCTTCGCCCGGCAGGAACAGGCCCTGCGCGAAACGCTGGCCGAGCGAGGGCTCCAGTGCGGTGATCGCCTTGCCGTCGAGCGTTTGCATCGGCGCAAGTTCGGGCACCTGCGTGCCGGTGTTGGCGAGCACGCGCGCCAGGCGTGCGGCCTCTGCGGCATCCTGCCGATGCCAAAGCACCAGCGTGCCTTCGCGCTGGAAGAACACGGGCTGCGCCAGCTTCGCCAGCAGCTCGGGCCAGCGCGACAGCGCGTGCTGCCCCATGCGCACGACCGACACCGGCGCTACCGCCGATTCGGCCAGCGGCGCGAGCATGGCGGCGGCCACGCGTGCGGCAGCGCCTTCTGCATGGGGGCCGCCCGCTTCGAACAGGTCGACCTTGCAGCCCGCCTGTGCGAGCGTGACCGCCATCAGCCGGCCCATCAGGCCCGCGCCAAGGATGGCGGTGGATTGAAAAGGAAGGCTCATGGTCTCGCTCCTTCCGAGCGTGGATACCGCCGATAATTTTCGGCATGACCCAAGCACCCACCCAGCGCTACGCACGCGTGCTCTCCATTGCTGGTTCCGACAGCGGCGGCGGCGCCGGCATCCAGGCCGACCTCAAGACCTTCGCGGCGCTCGGCTGCTATGGCATGACCGCCATCACCGCGCTCACCGCGCAGAACACGCTCGGCGTCTCGGGCATCCATGGCGTTCCGCCCGACTTTCTCAAGGCGCAGATCCAGGCGGTGGTGGAAGACATTGGCGTCGATGCCGTCAAGCTCGGCATGCTGCATGCGCCCGAGGTGGTCGAGGTAGTGGCCTGGGCCATCGACCGCTACCAGCTCAGGAACGTGGTGCTCGACCCCGTGATGGTCGCGACCAGCGGCGACCGACTGATCGCGGCCGAGACGGTGCAGGTGCTGGTGCGCGAACTGTTCCCGCGCGCGCTGGTGGTCACGCCCAATCTCGACGAAGCCGCGTTGCTCATCGGCCACCCCATCGACGGTATCGATGCGCTCGACAGCGCTGCCGACGAACTGTTGGCGCTCGGCGCGAAGGCCGTGCTGCTCAAGGGCGGCCATCTGCCGGGCGACGACGTGGTCGACGTGCTGCTGCAGTCCGGCGGCGAGCGCACGCGGCTGGCTTCGAAGCGCATCGACAGCCCCAACCTGCACGGCACCGGCTGCACGCTGTCGTCCGCCATCGCCGCGCACCTGGCGTTGGGTGCGGCGCTGCCGGAGGCTGTCGAGCGGGCGCGTGCATACATCCTTGGCGCGATGGCCGCCGGGGCGGATGTGAAGATCGGCGCGGGTCATGGTCCTCTCAACCACGGCTTTGCGCCAGTGCCGACGCACCGCTTTGCGCTGAAGGCCGGCTGAGCCAGGCGAGTGCGAAGGTCGCGGCCAGCGTCGGCAGCGCGGAGCCGAACTGCGGCGCCC
Source organism: Variovorax durovernensis (assembly GCF_977011995.1). Taxonomy (NCBI): domain Bacteria; kingdom Pseudomonadati; phylum Pseudomonadota; class Betaproteobacteria; order Burkholderiales; family Comamonadaceae; genus Variovorax; species Variovorax durovernensis. Next base: position 3,217,643 of record NZ_CDRNCW010000001.1, read on the forward strand.
ACTTGGCCAGCGCGTGATACGCGGCAATGCCGGCGATCCAGATCAGCGCAGCGCCGAAATCGATCTTCCGCGCATCGCCGACCGACACGGACTGTCCGCTGCCCAGCCGCCCGATGATCACGCCGTAGAGCGGCACGAAGACCGAACTCAACAGCAGCAGGAAGGGCTCCAGCGTGTGCATCGGCAGCACCAGTGCAAAGCCGATGCACAGCGCGGCCAGCAGCAGGCCCCAGCGCTTCACGCTCCAGCGCGGCAGCAGGCTGTGCGTGGATACCGAACCCGAGTAGACGTCGCCGTAGGCGTTATCGAGTTCGTCGATCAGGATCAGGCCCAGCGCCAGCAGGCCGCCTTGCGCGAGCAGCAGCGCCGTCACCAGCTCGGTGCCCGGTTCGGCCACGCTCACCACCATCACGCCGAGCGCATAGCACCAGATGTTGGCCAGCGCATAGCCGAGCCAGGTGCCGCTGAATGCACTGCCCAGGCCCCCCGTGCCGCGCTTGCCGTGCCGCGCATAGTCGGCCACCAGCGGCAGCCATGACACCGGCATCGCGATCACCAGGTCCAGCGCGCCGAACATGCCCATGCTGCCGTCGCCCGGCCGCGCCCAGAAGGCGTCGAGTCCCTTGGCATGCAGCCGCGTCGCGAACTGCCAGCTGAGCCACAGCAGCGACAACACCACCAACGGCAGCCCGAAGCGGCTGACGAAGCGCCGCACCAGCTTGACCATCGAGCCCGCGAGCAACGCCAGCAGCACAGCGCCCCAGAGCAGCGTCGTCAGCACGCCGCCCCATGCCGAGCCGATGGACGGCCCGAAGGCCGCCTGGCCGATGGCCTGCGTGCCCTCGCGCATGACGACCAGCTCGAAAGTGGTCCAACCCACCAGCTGCACGATGTTCAGCAGCACCGGCAGCCGCGCGAAGGCGCTGCCGTAGGTGGAGTGCATCAGGCCGGCGCTGGCGAGGCCGGTCTCGCAGCCGAGCCGGGCGGTCCAGGCCAGCAGGCCCGCGCCGATGCAGGAGCCCAGCACGATGGCGATGGCCGCGTCCCGTGTGCCCACGGCGGGCACCAGGTAGGCGCCGATCTGCATCACCAGCAGGCCGACGCCCAGGCTGAACCACAGCGCGGCGTGGTCGTGCCAGCCGAACACGCGCCTGGAAGCGGGCAGCGGCGTCAGCGCCTCGTTGGAGGCGGATTCGGCATTGCTGCTGCGATCGTTGTTGTTGTCTTGTGCCATCCGTTTGCTCCAGTGCAAAAGGTTTGGCAGGTGGGCGGGGCCCGAGCGACACGGTCGTCACGCGAGACAACGTGAGCGGCCAACCGGACCAGCTTCCCTGCGCGAGGATTACCTCAAGCCGCGAAAGTAAACACGGCGGGACAGGTTCAAAGGGTGTGTTCTCAGCCGGCCTTCTGGCCAGCACCCCTAGCGGACGGAGATTGTAGAACCATGGCTTGGCTTGTGCGCAAGCGGTAATGCACTTGGGGGGAATTAAGCATGTCCTTGCCAAGAAGAGGTCTGCAGCGCGACGAAGCTGCGCAGCGAGTGGCCCCGGCGTATTGGAATCTGATACTCGCTTGAAATCTCCTTTCAAGGTGGCGAAGGGCCGCTAGTTTCGTGGCATGAAACACCAATTGCGGTCGAGCGCCCCAGGCGCACTCCGGTCCCTTGTCCTCATTGCTGCGCTTTTTGCTAGTGCAGCAGCTGAGGCGGAACTTGCTGTAGCAGGCTTCGCGATCGGTCAAGAGATGAGGTCTTGTCCGACCCCATCTGTATCCATACGCAAGGATGCACGTAGCAGTGGCCTTGCGTGCAGCTTCCCAAAGCGAGCCCAAACTGTGTTCGGTACTCTGGCGAATGAAGTCCTGTTAGCTGCCGATCAGTCGGGGAATCTGGAGGCCGTACTTGTGGTGGGCATTAATGCCGCTCAGGCCGCAGCTAAGGCTGCCGATGAATACGGTCAACCGGATGGGGTCGAGGTGCACGAGAAGCTGCTTGTTTGGAGTTGGACCCAAGGGGATGTGCAACTGGCCATCTTCCACAACCAAGTCGACCCAGCGTTATCCAACATCATCCTCAATCGGTACTCTCGTAGTCCCAACGGCCGTTAGAGCCTTGTTGCGTTGGTAGAAAGTGAGACTGCCATAACGACAGACTTGCGGGCTGCCGGGAAGCCGCAGCGGCAGGCGTGCCTTTGCTGGCAAGGGAAAACCCTCGGGCCGACCCCTTGCCGCGCGAGAATCCCCGCGCCCTGAAGAATAAGCAGAAGAGAACATAAGAAAACAGAAGAAAAGGGCGCGTGTGCCGATAAGCAGGCAGGAAGAACAAAGAAAGGGAGAGGGATTCGCATGGCCGATGAGGATTTCAAGGGCGCTCGCCTGCGGCGTTTCAGGGTCGACGTAGGCACCATCATCTGTGCCGTCGCGCTGGTGCAGTCGCTGTTGCTGGTGGCCTTCGGCTACTGGGCGGCGGAGAAGCTGGTGTCCAAGGTGGGCACGACCGCGCACAAGACCAACCACGACCGGGTCGAGGACAACGTGCTGGCCTTCCTCGCCAAGACCGAGGGCGTCATCCGCGCCATCGCCGATTCGCCCAGCGTGCATGCGACCGGCGAAGACGGCGAGCAGACAGCCGAGATGCTCTGGACCATGCTGGAGCAGACCCCCGAGCTCGACAGCATCAACGTGGCCACCGACGACGGCCATGTGCTGATGGCCGTTCGCTACCCGGTTCCGGCCATCCGCCAGGTGCTGCGCGGCCCGGACTTCAGCACCGAGACCTGGCAATACAAGAGCTCGCCGGACCTCGAAGGCGGCGACGCCAGGCAGCGTTTCGCGACGACCTCCATCTCCTCCTACCGCAGCGACTTCGACCCCGAGAAGCGCACCTGGTACCGGGAAGCGGTGAAAGCGAAAGGCCCGGTGTGGACCGAGCCCTTCCTGATGAGCGATGCGCAGGAACTCGCCATCGGCCACGCACGCCCCTCCAGCCGCGTCGACGAAGAAGGCCGAAGGCGCGGGCTCGTGGTCGACGCCAATGTGTCGCTGGGGCATCTGTCGAGGCTCGTGCGCATCTTCGGCGCGCTGGGCAACGGCGAGAGCGCCTTGCTGAGTTCCGACCACCACGTGATCGCTCGCAGCGACCATCCCGACCCGGTGCGCCAGCTCGAATCGCCCGACACCGGCGTGCTCGGCGCCATTCACGCGCACATGCTCGCGGCCAGCACGGCGGGCGGTGCCGACGACCTGGCTTTCTCACTCGAGCATGAAGGGCGCAACTACCTCGTGCAGACCTCGCACATACCGCACACGCGGTGGCAGCTCGTCAGCTGGGAGCCCGAGGAGATGCTGCTCGGCGGCCTGCAGCGCGCGGTGCTGTGGTCATTGCTTTTGACGCTCAGCTTTCTCGGGTTGGCGCTGTTCATTTCGCTGCGGCTGTCGAAGCTGGTGACCGGGCCCATCGAGAACCTTTCGCGCGTCGCGCGCCGCATCGGGCGGCTGGAGCTGGACAACCTGCCGCTCGAGCCGAGCCGGGTGCTGGAGATCCAGCATCTCAACCAGGCACTGGACGAGTCGGCGCGCAGCCTGCAGGCCTTCAGAAAGTTCGTGCCGGTGGACATCCTGCGCCAGCTCGTGGCCAAGGGCCATGCGCTGACGCCCGGCGGCTCGCCGCGCCGAGTCACCGTGATGTTCACCGACGTGGAAGGCTTCACCAGCATCTCGGAATCGATGCAGGCCGACGTGCTCGTGAGGCAGCTGACCGAGTACTTCAACCTCGCGTCCGGCATCTTCGCGCGGCATGGCGGCGTGGTCGACAAGTTCATGGGCGACGGCATCATGGTGCTGTGGGGCGCACCGGCCGACCTGGAAGATGCGGAGTACCGCGCCTGCCTGGCGGCGCTAGAACTGCATGGCCGGATGAAAGCGCTCAACTACAAGTGGCGCGCGGAAGGCCTGCACGAGTTCCGCACGCGCGTCGGCATTCACACCGGCCCGGTGATCGCCGGCGTGCTCGGCTCCAGCAACCGACTGTCGTACACCGCCATCGGCGACACGATCAACGCGGCGAGCCGTATCGAAGCCGCCAACAAGGAACTGGGCACGCGCACGCTGATATCGCAGGAGACCTTCGACGGGCTGGGCGGGCGCCTGCCCACGCGCCGCATCGAGGAACTGGCTGAACTGCGCGGCCGGCAGACGCGCATGGTGCTGTACGAGCTGCTCGAGACTACGCCGCCGGCCTGACCCTGCGCGCGAAGGCTTCGAGCCCGTCGATGGTCATCTGGATGTGGCGCTCGAAGCTGCTGTCCAGCGGCACCGTGGTGCCGTTGTCCCAGCGCACGATGAAGGCCTTGTTGGCCAGCAATGGCAGGTTGCGCGTGAGCACAGGGTGGTCGAGCGGGCGGATGGTGTGCACGCGTTCGCGCAGTTCCTCGGCCCAGGCCTGGGTGTTGTCGGCGGGCAGGGGCGAGAACTCCATCGTCAGGAAACCCAGCATCGCCGCGATCACGCAGTTGTAGGCCTCCAGCAGAGGTTCGCCCTCGAAGCCCGCCTCGGTCAACGCGGCCAGGACGCCTTCGACCAGCTCTGTCGGCAGGCTGCCGTTGGACACCAGTTGCGCGCCCAGCAGTTGCGCCACGTTCGGGTGGCGCCGCACGGCGTCGCGGCAGCGGCGGAACAGTTCCGCGATCCATGCCTGCCATTCGAGCTTGCCCGCAGGCGGCGCAACGCTGGCCATGACGGCAGCCGCCACTTCGGCCAGCAGGGCTTCGCGTGTGCTGACGTGCCAGTGCACCGTCGCCGGATACACACCGAGCCGCGCCGCCACCTCGCGCATGCTGAACGCGCCGAGGCCGAATTCGTCGATCTGCGCCAGCGCGACTTCGGCGATGCGCTGCTTCGTCAGTTCGCCGCCGCCGGCGGGGCGGCCGGCGGAGCGGGGCTTGGGTGGCGGGGTCGTCTTCATGGTCGATGCCATTGTGCGGCAGTTCAATTGGTCGTATAAACAATATTAATTGTTCGTTGCTCAATTAATACCTGTCTGCAAACCAAGGACATCCGCCATGACCCATGCCGCCATCGACCAGGCCCTTGCCGATGCGTACCAGCGCTTCACCGACGCCAACCCGGCCAGCCAGCGCCAGTTCGAGGCGCAGGCGCGCTACATGCCCGGCGCGAACAGCCGCTCCGTGCTGTTCTACGCGCCGTTCCCCCTGACCATCGCCAGGGGTGAGGGCGCCGCGCTGTGGGACGCCGAGGGCCACCGCTATTCAGACTTCATCGCCGAGTACACGGCCGGCGTCTACGGCCACTCCGCGCCGGAAATCCGCGAGGCCGTCATCGAGGCGATGCAAGGCGGCATCAACCTCACGGGGCACAACCTGCTCGAAGGCCGGCTGGCCCGGCTGATCTGCGAGCGCTTTCCGCAGATCGAGCAACTGCGCTTCACCAACTCGGGCACCGAGGCCAACCTGATGGCGCTCACGGCGGCTCTGCATTTCACGGGGCGCAGGAAGATCGTCGTGTTCTCCGGCGGCTACCACGGCGGGGTGCTGGGCTTCGGCGCCAAGCCTTTGCCGACCACCGTGCCGTTCGACTTTCTCGTGCTGCCCTACAACGACGCCCACACCGCCCGCGCGCAGATCGAGCAGCACGGCCCCGAGATCGCCGCGGTATTGGTCGAGCCGATGCAGGGCGCGAGCGGCTGCATCCCGGGGCAACCCGACTTCCTGCAGACCTTGCGCGAATCGGCCACGCAGGTGGGCGCGCTGCTGGTCTTCGACGAAGTCATGACCTCGCGGCTCGCGCCGCATGGGCTGGCGAACAAGCTCGGCATTCGTTCGGACCTGACCACGCTGGGCAAGTACATCGGCGGCGGCATGTCTTTTGGTGCCTTCGGCGGGCGCGCCGACGTGATGGCACTGTTCGACCCGCGCACCGGCCCGCTGGCCCATTCGGGCACTTTCAACAACAACGTGATGACGATGGCGGCCGGCCATGCCGGGCTCACGAAGCTGTTCACGCCCGAGGCGGCGGGCGCGCTGGCCGACAGGGGCGAGGCGATGCGGGCGCGGCTCGACGCGCTGTGCGCGAAGGAGGGCGTCGCCATGCAGTTCACCGGCATCGGCTCGCTGATGAACGCGCATTTCGTGCAGGGTGAGGTGCGCAGTACCGACGACCTGGCGGCGGTCGACGGGCGGCTGCGGCAACTGCTGTTCTTCCACCTGCTGAACGAGGGCATCTACACCTCGCCGCGCGGCTTCGTCGTGCTGTCGCTGCCGCTGACGGATGCGGACATCGACCGCTACGTGTCAGCCATCGGCAGCTTCATCGGCGATTACAGGGCGCTGCTGCCCCGCGCGGTTTAGGCCTTGCTCACGCCCAGCAGCTCGTGCAGACGCGTGCTGGTGGTCGTGTACTGCAGCGGCACGGCCTTGCCCGGAAACACGATGGCGGTTGCACCCCAGGCGGCCAGCGTGGCCTCGTGGAAGCCGCAGACGATGAGCTTCTTCTTGCCCGGGTAGGTGTTGATGTCGCCCACCGCGAACACGCCGCGTTCGCGGGTTTCGTATTTCTCGGTGTCGACCGGCACCTGCTTGCGCTCCAGTTCCAGCCCCCAGTCGGCGATGGGGCCGAGGCGCGGGGAAATGCCCAGGCAGGCGATCAGTGCGTCGAGCGGCAGGTCGAGCGTGGTGGCGTCGGGCGTGACAATCTGGAGCTGCTTGCCGTCGAAGGCGCCGGGCTGGCCGACCTTGAAGGCCAGCTTGCCCTCTGCCACGAGCTGGCGCATGGGCGCGACCGTGGCTTCGTCGGCCTGGAAACCGTCGCGGCGATGGACCAGCGTGACATGCGAGGCCGTGCCGGTCAGCGCGATGGCGGTTTCCAGCGCGACGTCGTCGCCGCCGTTGACCACCACGGTCTGCCCCGCGAAGCGGTCCAGCGAATCGGGGTGATAGAAAAGCGACGTGCCCTCGAAGCGCTCGATGCCTTCCAGCGCAATGCGCTTCGGCACGAAGGCCCCGACGCCCGCCGCGATGAACACGGTCTTCGCCAGGAAAGCCTTGCCGGCCGAGGTGGTCAGCAGCAGCCGGTCGTCCGGTTGCCGGGCCAGCGTGGCCACCTGCTCGCCGAAGTGGAACTGCGGCTTGAACGGCGCCACCTGCTGCAACAGCGACTTCGCCAGGTCGCGCCCGCTTGTCACTGGCGTGCCGGGAATGTCGTAGATCGGCTTGTCGCCATACAGCGCCATGCACTGGCCGCCCGCGGCGGGCAGTGCGTCGACGATGTGGCAGGAGATTTCGAGCAGGCCCAGCTGGAAGGCCTGGAACAGCCCCACGGGGCCGGCACCGACGATCAGGGCGTCGGTCTCGATGGGCGCGGCGATGGCGGCCGGCTGGTTCAGCGGATCAGCTCCCCGACCTTGTCCGTCTTGTCTTTCCATTCTTCGGCATCAGGCAGCGCGGGCTTGCGCTTGGTGATGCTCTTCCAGCCGTCGGCCAGGGCCAGCTCGGCGTTGATCTTGATGAAGGCGATCTGGTTGGCCGGCAGGTCTTCCTCGGCGTAGATGGCGTTGACCGGGCACTCGGGAATGCAGACCGCGCAGTCGATGCATTCGTCCGGGTCGATCACCAGCATGTTGGGACCTTCGCGGAAGCAGTCGACGGGGCAAACGTCCACGCAGTCGGTGTATTTGCAACGGATGCAGGCTTCGGAGACGACGTGGGTCATTTGTCTTTTTGCGTCAGAAGTGGTCGGGAAAAACCCTAGATTTTAGGCCTTTGCGGCGGTGGGCTGCACGAGCACCGCGGCAGCGGTCTTGTGGGAGGCCGTATCGACCAGCACCAGCGAGCCCAGCGCACGCGATTGCGTGAACGGCAGCACTGCAAGCGGCTGCTGCAGCGCGAGCACCACGTCGCCGATGGAGTTGGCTTCCAGCTGCGTTGCAGGCTCCGATTCGAGCGTGGTGATGTTCACCCGGTCGACTATGCGCGCCACCTTGGCCTTGACCCAGCGGTGGCCTTGCAGCGCCCAGTACACGCGGCCCGCGACCAGCGGCTCGTCGTCGAGCCAGGCCACGGTGGCGGTGATCTCGCGCACCGGCTCGAAGGCGCCGGGCGCCAGCAGCCAGTCGCCGCGCGACACGTCGACCTCGCGGTCGAGCACGATGCCGGCGCTGTGGCCCGCATGCACCGACTTCGGCTGGCGCGTGTGGCTCAGCACCTGCGCCACGGTGGCGGTCTGGTTGCTCGGCAGCACGGTCACGCGCTGGCCGGGCTCCACATGGCCCGAGGCGACGCGGCCCCAGAACACGCGACGGCCTTGCGAGGTGTCGGCGGAGGCCGAGAACTTCTCGACCCACTGCACCGGGAAGGCGAAGGGCACGGCCTCGTCCTGCGCGGTCACGGGCAGCTCTTCGAGCAGCTCGAGCAGGCTGGGGCCTTCGTAGCCCACCCAGTCGGCATGGCGCGTGGCCACGTTCCAGCCCTTGAGCGCCGAGATCGGCACGATGGCCGCCACCTGCACGCCGGCCGCTTCGGCAAAGGCGTTGAGTGCGGTCGAGATGCGTTCGAACGCCAAGCCGGCGTCGGCGATGGCGTCGAGCTTGTTCACCGCGAACACGATCGACTGCACGCGCAGCAGATGGCACAGCAGCGTGTGGCGGCGCGTCTGCGGCAGCAGCTCGCGCTTGACCACGGTGCCGTCTTCCACTTCGGCGGCCCAGGCCAGCTTGGTGGCGTCGACCAGCACCACGGCGGCGTCGGCGGCCGAGGCGGCGGTGACCATGTTGCGCGTGTACTGCTCATGGCCCGGCGCGTCGCCGATGATGAACTTGCGCTTGGCGGTCGAGAAGTAGCGGTAGGCCACGTCGATCGTGATGCCCTGTTCGCGCTCGGCCGAGAGGCCGTCGGTCAGCAGGGCGAGGTCGGTCTCGCCGCCGCGCTGCACGCCGGCCAGCTGGTCTTGCAGCACGGTCTTGCTGTCGACCAGCAGGCGGCCGATCAGCGTGCTCTTGCCGTCGTCGACCGAGCCGCAGGTGATGAAGCGCAGGGCGGTGCCGGTGTCACCGTGGACTTCGGCGGGCGAGGCGTTTGAAATGGCAGCAGCGTTCATTGAGTGATTCTCCAATTCGTGGAACACCGCGGAACCGGCTCTGCCGGGCCGCTGGTGTTGCCCCCTTCGAGGGGCTGGGCGTAGCGACACGAAGTGCGCGAAGCCTGGGGGTGGGTCAGAAGTACCCGTCTTTCTTTCGTTTTTCCATCGAAGCTTCGGACGTCATGTCGTCCATCCGGGTGGCGCCGCGTTCGCTGACGTCCACCGACAGGGTCTCGAGCACCACGTCGTCGGCATCGGCCGCCAGGCTTTCCACCGGGCAGGTGGTGGTGATGTCGCCCACGGTGCGAAAGCGCACGTCGCGCACCTGCACTGTTTCGCCATCACGCGGCGGGGTCAGTTCGGTCACGGGCACCAGCAGGCCACGGCGTTCCACCACTTCGCGCTTGTGCGTGTAGTAGATCGAAGGCAGTCCGACTTCCTCGCGGGCGATGTACTGCCACACGTCGAGTTCGGTCCAGTTCGAGATAGGGAACACGCGGAAGTGTTCGCCCGGGGCCAGGCGCGTATTGAACAGCGTCCACAGTTCGGGGCGCTGGTCCTTGGGCTGCCACTGGCCGAAGCTGTCGCGGTGGGAAAAGATGCGCTCCTTGGCGCGCGCCTTTTCCTCGTCGCGGCGGGCGCCGCCGATCAGCGCGTCGAAGCGGAATTCCTCGATGGCCTCCAGCAGCGTCACCGACTGGTGGGCATTGCGCGACTCGCCGGGGTGGGCCAGGCGCACGGTGCCGCGCTTCATGGAGTCTTCGACGCTGCGCACGATCAGCTCGGCGCCCAGTTCCCTGGCGCGCTGGTCGCGATAGGCCGTCACTTCAGGGAAGTTGTGGCCGGTGTCGATCATCAGCAGCGGGTAGGGGATGCGGCCCACGCCGAAGGCCTTTTCCGCGCACTTCAGCAGCACCAGCGAATCCTTGCCGCCCGAGAACAGCAGAGTGGGGCGCTCGAAGGCGGCCGCCACTTCGCGCAGGATGAAGATGGTTTCTTCCTCCAGTGCGTCGAGGTGCGTGTTGGACAGGTGTGCCGGCGGCAGCAGCAGATCGGTTTCGGTACGGGCGTTCATCGGATGGGGTGCTTGCTGAATGCTGGGAATCGGTGAGGCGTTGGCGCTCGCTCAGTGCGCGAGATGCAGGCCGCACTCGCGGTTGTCTTCGCCCTTGGTCGGGTCCACGTAGTCGAAGTTGTTGGGCAATCCGTGTTTCACGCAGTACTCGTGAAGATCCTTGGACGACCAGTGCAGCAGCGGAGCCACCTTGATGAGGCCGTCGGGGTTCACGCTGACCGGGTCCATCTGCGCGCGCACGGCCGTGTCGGTGGCCCGCAGCGCGGTGAACCAGACCTTGGGCGCCGTCTCGCGCAGCGCGCGGGCAAAGGGCTCCAGCTTCACTTCTTCGGTGAAGGCGGCGTGGCGCGGATCGTCCAGCGCCGGTGTCGAGCCTTCCACGGCTTCGCGATGCGCACGCGAGCGGCGCGGCAGGTAGATGTGCAGGTCCAGGCCCAGCTGCTTCGTCACTTCGTCGGCAAAGCGGTAGGTGGCTTCGGTGTTGTAGCCGTTGTCCATCCACACCACGGGAACATCGCGCTTCACGCGCGTCACCATGTGCAGGATCACGGCCTCGAAGGGACGGAAGTTGGTGGTGACAATGGCGCTCTGGCCCAGGCCTAGCGCCCAGTCCACCAGGCCCTCGGCGTTGCGGCCGAGTTCGGTGTTGATGCGTGCGAAATCGATGTCCGTGGCGATGCTCATGTCGAAGGTTCCCATTCGCTCTCAGGCGCCGGCGGCAAAGTGCGGCGCGGTCTGCACCGCGTCGCCCTGGTAGAAGGCGTTGAAGCGGTCGAACTGGCGCTGTGCGTCGGAGGCGTCCACGCCTTCCTTGAGCACCGCGCTGGAGAAGCCGGTGCGTTCCATCTGCACCAGCTGGTCGATCAGCACGTCGCCCGTGGCGCGGATGTCGCCCGTGAAGCCCAGGCGGCGGCGCAGCAGGAAGGCCTGGCTGTAGGCGCGGCCGTCGGTGAACTTGGGAAAGTGAAGGTCGATGCGTTCGATGTCCGCCAAGCACACCTCGATGGCGAGCGGGTCGGCGTCGTTGGCCAGTTGCAGAACCTTCGGGTCGCCGTCGTCGATGTGTTCTTCGGCCGAGAGGATGTTCAGGGTTTTTTTCATGCTGCTTCCTCCACCTTGAAACGCGCACCGTTGGCGGCGGCCTTGAACGGGTCCGGGCCCACGCGGCGCAGGGTGTCGATGAAGTTCTCTCCGTTTTCGCGGGTGTCGCGGTACGTGGTGAGCACGGCCTCGATCACGCCCGGCACTTCGGCTGCCGAGAACGAGGGTCCGACCACCTTGCCGGCCTGCGGCGCGCCGCTGAGCGCGGAGCCGTCGGAGCCGCCGAGGGTGACCTGGTACCACTCTTTGCCGTCCTTGTCGACGCCCAGGATGCCGATGTGGCCGCTGTGGTGATGGCCGCAGGAGTTGATGCAGCCGCTGATGTGCAGGTCGATCTCGCCCAGGTCGTCGAGCTCGTCGAGGTCCTGATAACGCTCGGTGATGGCTTCGGCGATGGGGATGGAGCGCGCATTGGCCAGCGCGCAGAAGTCGCCGCCGGGGCAGGCGATCATGTCGGTCAGCAGGTGCACGTTGGCGCTGGCGAGGCCGGCGGCGCGGGCGGCGAGCCACAGCGCGTGCAGGTCTTCGGCATGCACCCAGGGCAGCACCACGTTCTGGTCGTGCGTCACGCGGGCTTCGCCGGCCGAGAAGCGGTCGGCCAGCTCGGCGAGGGTGTCGAGCTGGTCGGCCGATGCGTCGCCGGGCGCCTGCTTCAGGCGCTTGAACGACAGCGTGACGGCGCGCAGCGCGGGGTTCTTGTGTGGCGCCACGTTGCGGGCGAGCCAGCGGGCGAACTGCACGTCGTCGGCGGCGTGGGCGCGCAGTTCGGCGTCGGTCTTCTCGGCGCTCTGCAGCACGCGGGTGGCCAGCGTCGGCGGCACGAAGGAGGCGGCCACGCGGTCGAACTCGGCCTGCGTGATGGTGTGCGGCGCGCCGTCGTGCTCGAGGATCTGCTTGTACTCGGCGTCCACGTCGTCGATGTAGCGCTGGCCTTCGGCCTTCACCAGGATCTTGATGCGCGCCTTGTAGATGTTGTCGCGGCGGCCATAGCGGTTGTAGACCCGGATCACCGCTTCGAGGTAATTCATGATCTGCTGCCAGGGCAGGAACTCGCGCAGCACCGTGCCCACGATGGGCGTGCGGCCCATGCCGCCGCCCACTTGCACGCGAAAGCCGATTTCGCCGGCTTCGTTCTTCACGATGTGCAGGCCCACGTCATGCCAGCCGGTGGCGGCGCGGTCTTCGGTGGCGCCGGTGATGGCGATCTTGAACTTGCGCGGCAGGAACGCGAACTCGGGGTGCAGCGTGCTCCACTGGCGCATGATTTCGGCGTAGGGGCGCGGGTCGGCGATCTCGTCGACGGCGATGCCGGCGCGCTCGTCGCTCGTGATGTTGCGGATGCAGTTGCCGCTGGTCTGGATGCCGTGCATGTCGACCGAAGCCAGCAGGTCCATCACGTCGGCCGACTTGGCCAGCGGAATCCAGTTGAACTGGACGTTCTGGCGCGTCGAGAAGTGGGCGTAGTGGGTGGGCAGCTTCTGGCTGCCGAGCAGGCCTTGCGTTTCGATGGCCTTGCGGTAGACCTCGGCTTCGGGCTCGTCGTACTCGCGGGCGATGCGGGCCAGCACGCGGATCTGGCGGCTGGAGAGCTCGCCATAGGGCACGGCCACGCGCAGCATGGGCGCGTAGCGCTGGACGTACCAGCCGTTTTGCAGCCGCAGCGGGCGGAACTCGTCTTCGTGGAGGCGGCCCTTCTGCCAGCGCTCGAGCTGGTCTCGGAACTGGGCGGCTCGTTGATGAACGAACTGGCGATCGAATTCTGTGTATTGGTACATCGTGCGTGTGTCTTGAAGAAGTGCGGTGCCGCACGTACAACGGGGCGCCCCAGCAAGAAGCCGAGATTCTGAAAGCGGGGCTTATGGAAACAAACTATTTTTTGGTTCGCGCCTTATGCGGATAAGCTTATTCGCCAGCATCCATGCGGGTTTCCAGGCGGTTTGATGCTTATTCCGGATAAGGCGAAAGCGCCTCCTGGTCGTCGCCATGCCGACTGCCGGTGAATGAAACAGCAAGGGTAAATGCTGACGCGGCGGCCGCTGTACGGCGTTGAAATGATTATCCCGAATAATCAAATCGACGCAGGACGCAATGAGCTCCCAGCCTTCTTCGACCTCGCGCCGCGGCGCGCTGATTGCCGGAATCACCGCCGTGGCCACGCTTGCCGATGCGAGGGCGGCCGACGCGCCGCCATCGGCCATCGCCACTCCGACCAGCGAGCGCATTCCCGTCGTGCTGCCGCGCACGGAATTCGTCTATGAAGCCATCGTCGACATCGCCGCGCCGATGACGCTGGGCGCCTCGCCTTTCGGCGAGCGCTTCATGGTGCCGATCACGGGTGGTTCGTTTGAGGGCCCGGGCCTGCGCGGCACGGTGCTGGCGGGCGGTGCCGACCGCCAGCTGCTGCGCCGCGACGGCGCGAAGAACCTCGATGCCGTGTACGAGCTGAAGACCGACGACGGCGTGGTGATCTCGGTGCGCAACACCGTGTTGTCGCGCAGCCCGAAGAATGCGCCGCGCTATGTGTTCTCCACGCTGCAGATCGTCGCGCCCGAGGGCAAATACGGCTGGCTCAACGACTTCGTCTACGTGGGCACGCTCGATGCGCTGCGGCCGCAGCGCGAGGCCGTGGTGATCCGCGTCTACAAGGTTGTCTAGCGCAGCATCGTCGACATCGCCGAGCAGCAGTTCAGCATGCGCACTGCTGCCTCCACCGTAGGCGCGGTGAAGCGCAGCGTCACGCCGTCGACGCGCTCGAAGCTCGGCCACTGGCAGAACAGGTCGGCCAGCGCGGGCGTCTGGCAGCGAAGCGTGACCTGTTGCGGCCCCTTGAACACCAGCGGCTGTGCGTTCGCGCGCGCAGCCAACGCTTCTTCCACCCCTGCGCGAATCGCTCGGCGCGACTGCTCGGGCGACAGCGACACGCCACTGTTGTTGCCCGTGGCCCGCTTGGTCTGCACGAAGGTCGCGTGTGGAAACAGGGGGCGGTTCTCGGCGATGAACACGTCGTCGCCGCTGCCCATCACCACAGGCGCGCCGTATTCGCCGGCCAGCGCGCCGTAGACGCCGGCTTCGCCCAGCTCCTGCTCGCCGAACCAGATGCCGCCGAATGCAAAGCCGTTGATCGTGTGCGCGAGGATGCCGCGCCCATGCGCGCGCGAGTGGTAGCCCACCATGCAGACCGCGTCCACGCCTTCGTCCACGCCGGCCACCATGCTCAGGTAGCGCGGCTTGCCTTGCACCACGCGGGCGCGCGGATCCAGCACATCGGGTGGCATGTTGCGGAAACCGCCGTGCGAGTCGTTCACCAGCACCTCGGTGGCGCCCGCGTCGAAGGCGCCGGCGATGGCGGCGTTGGCCTCCTGCGCCATCAGCAGGCGTGCGCGTTCGTACTCGGGGTTGCCCTGGCGCGTCTGCTCGGGGTGGTAGACGCCGGCGACGCCTTCGATGTCGGTGGAGATCAGGACTTTCATGGGCGCAATGTGATCGGAATCAGGAAGAAAGAGAAAGGGCCGGCAGCAGGTCTCGGAGCGGGGCGCGGTGGTTGCCGTCGCGTCCGGTCACGGCCGTGGCGTGCCATAGGGCATGAATGATCGCCTGTTCCGTGCTGTCGGCGGCGGCCTGGAACAGGCCGTCGAGCAGCCCGTCGTGCAGCATCGCCACGGCGGGCATCGGGCGTTCGACGCTGCCGGGCACGGTGTAGGCGGTGGAAAAGGCCAGCACGATGTCGCCGCTGCCGTGGCCGTAGACCGAGCCGGTGCGGGCTAGTCCGGCGCCCGCGCGCAGTGCCAGCCGGCCCAGTTGGCGTGCGTCGAGCGGCGCGTCGGTCGCGACGACGATGATGATCGAGCCCTTCTCGGGCTCCGTCGATGCCGGTACGCCGCGCACGGCCTGCAGCTGCGCCAGCCGGTCGCCGATTGCATGGCCCGCCAGCAGCAGTTGCGGCTGGCGCCCGTAGTTGGCCAGCACCAGCGTGCCCACCGTGTGCAGCCCGCGGCCGCGCGCCGACACCCGGCGCGACGCGCTGCCGATGCCGCCCTTGAGCTGGAAGCTCGACATGCCGCGCCCCGCGCCGACCGAGCCCTGCGCGAAGTCGGCGGCGGCGCCGTCGTGCGCGCGCAGGTAGTCGGCCTCGCTCACCGCCAGCCGCTGGATGTCGTTGAGGAAGCCGTCGTTGCACTCGAACACCAGCGGGTTGACCGTGGGCAGCGAGCGCCCGGTCTCGGGGTTGGCTGCCGCGCACTGGCGGATCTGCGCCGTGGCCACAGTGCCGACCGAGAAGGTGTTGGTCAGTGCAATCGGCGTCTCCAGCACGCCGAGCTCCGCCAACTGCACCAGCCCCACGCTCTTGCCGAAACCGTTGAGCACCACGGCGGCGGCCGGCACCTTGTCGCGGAACGGGTCGCCCTGGTGCGGGCGGATCACCGTCACGCCGGTCTGGATGCCGCCGTCGTCCAGGGTGCTGTGGCCGACGGTGACGCCGGCCACGTCCGCGATGGTGTTGCGCTCGCCCTGGAGCAGGGTGCCGATGAACGGCGGGGCGGTGGGCTGCATCGGGGAGGACATGGAAGGCATCGGAGAAATCGAGGCGAGAGAAGGACTACTGGCGGTCGATCTTGGGATCGAGCGCGTCGCGCAGTGCGTCGCCCAGCAGGTTGAAGGCGAGCACGGTGAAGAAGATGGCCAGGCTGGGGAAGAGCGCCACGTGCGGCGAGGTCACCATGTCGGCGCGGGCCTCGCTGAGCATCGCGCCCCACTCGGGCGTCGGCGGCTGCGCGCCCATGCCCAGGAACGACAGGCTGGCCGCCGTGATGATCGAGGTGCCCACGCGCATCGAAAAATACACCACGATCGACGAGATGGTGCCCGGCAGGATGTGCCGCACGATGATGGTCCAGTCCGACGCGCCGATGCTGCGCTCGGCCTCGATGTACGTCTGCTGCTTGAGCACCAGCGTGTTGCCGCGCACCAGGCGCGCGAAGGCCGGCACGCTGAACACCGACACCGCCACCACCACGTTGGTCATGCTGCTGCCCAGGATGGCCACCACGCCCAGCGCCAGCAGGATGCCGGGGAATGCGAACAGCACGTCCGACACGCGCATCACGATGCGGTCCCACCAGCCTTCGTAGTAGCCCGCCAGCAGGCCGAATGCGGTACCGACGAAGCCGCCCACCAGCACCGACAGGAAGCCCGCCATCAGCGAGATGCGCGCGCCCATCAGGATGCGGCTGAAGATGTCGCGGCCCAGCGGGTCGACGCCGAACCAGTGCGTGGCCGAGGGGCCGCTGTTCAGCATGTCGTAGTCGAAGAAGTTCTCCGGATCGAAGGGCACGATCCACGGCGCGAACACCGCGACGAACACCAGCAGCAGCACGAAGAGCGCGGCAATGATGCCCACGGGCTGCTTCTTGAAGCGGCGCCAGCATTCGCCCCAGGGCGTGCGGACCTTGCCGGCGGTTTGCACCGCGGCAACGGGAGACAGTGGAACGATGGATTCGGCAGGCACGCCGGAAGCTTGTTGCGTCATGGCTGCTTGCTCACTTGTATCGGATGGTGGGGTTGATGTAGCCGTACAGCACGTCCACCACCAGGTTGATCAGGATGAATTCGAGCGAGAACAGCAGCACCAGCGTCTGGATCACGGGGTAGTCGCGCATCTGCACGGCGTCGACCAGCAGGCGGCCGAGGCCGGGCCAGTTGAACACCGCCTCCACCAGGATGGAGCCGCCCAGCAGGAAGCCGAACTGCAGGCCCATCATGGTGACCACCGGGATCAGCGCATTGCGCAGCGTGTGCTTGAACACCACGCTGGTTTCGCGCACGCCCTTGGCGCGCGCGGTGCGCACGAAGTCTTCCTGGATCACCTCGACGAAGGAGGCCCGCGTGAAGCGCGCCATCACGGCGGCCACCGCCGCGCCCAGCGTGATCGAGGGCAGGATGTAGTGTTTCCAGCTGCTGGCGCCCACCGTGGGCAGCCAGCCGAGCTGGACCGAGAAAATCTGCATCAGCAGCATGCCGAGTGCAAATGCGGGAAAGGAGATGCCCGACACGGCGAGCGTCATGCCCAGCCGGTCCGGCCATTTGTTGCGGTACACCGCCGAGACGATGCCGATGCCCATGCCGAAGATCACCGCCCACACCATGCTGGTGATGGTCAGCATCACCGTCGGGAAGAAGCGCTCGCCGATTTCCACCGACACCGGCCGCCGCGTGCGGATCGAGGTGCCGAAGTCGCCTTGCAGCATGTGGGTGAAGAAGTTCACGAACTGCTGCGGCAGCGGCTTGTCGAGGCCCAGCTCCGCGCGGACCATGGCCACGGTCTGCTCGTCGGCTTCCTGGCCGGCGGCAAGGCGCGCCGGATCGCCGGGCAGCATGTGGACGAACAGGAACACCAGCACCGCCACGATGAGCAGTGTCGGGATCAGGCCCAACAGTCGTTTGAGAAAGTAGTTCAGCATGGGGTGCGGTTGCCGCGAGCGGGCGATGGCGGCATGCCATCGCCCGTCGGGCATTCAGTCAGGAAACGAAGAGCCGGCGATCAGTTCGACACCGCGATGGCGTCGATGTTGATGTTGCCGTCGGGCATCACGAACACGCCCGAGAGGCGCTTGGCGTGCGCCGACAGGTTCTGTTCCGTGATCATCGGCACGCGGGGCAGGTCCTTGCGGATTTCTTCCTGCGCGGTCTTGTAGAGCGCGGTGCGTTCCTTTTCGTCGACAGTCACCAGCGCCTTGGCCAGCGCGTTGTCGACCACCTCGCTCTTGTAGAACGACATGTTGTTCAGCTTCGGCGCCCAGGCTTCCGAGGCGAACAGCGGGCGCAGGCCCCAGTCGGCTTCACCGGTCGACGACGACCAGCCGGTGTAGTACATGCGGACCTTGGCCGTCTTCGGATCCGGCCATGCGTCCACCTGCTCGGTGCGCTGGCCCACTTCGAGCGCCTGCACCTGCAGCTTGATGCCGATCTGGGCGAGCTGCTGCTGCACGAACTGGATCGTCTTCTGGCTGGTCGTGTTGTTGTAGGCGCTCCACAGCACCGACTCGAAGCCGTCGGGGTAGCCGGCTTCCTTCATCAGTTCCTTGGCCTTCTTCAGGTCATAGGGGATGGGGGCCATCTTCTCGGCGTACTTCACGCCCTGCGGCAGCACGCCCTGCGCGGGGAAGGCATAGCCGCCGAACGCGACCTTGGCCAGCGCTTCCTTGTTGATGGCGTAGCCGATGGCTTCGCGCACCTTGGGATTGTCATAGGGCTTCACGAGCATGTTGAATGCCAGGAAGCGCGTGATGATCGACGGCGTGGCCACCACTTCGAGCTTCTCGCTCTTCTTCAGCAGGTCGGCCTGCTCATAGGGAATGGGGTACGCGAAGTCGGCTTCGCCGGTCTGCAGCATCGCTGCGCGCGTGTTGTTCTCGAGCACCGGCTTCCATTGCACCGTGTCGACCTTCGGGTAGCCCTTCTTCCAGTAGCCGTCGAACTTCTTGGCCTTGACGGCTTCGGTCTGCTTCCACTCGACGAACTCGAAGGGGCCGGTGCCCACGGGGTGGAAGGCGATGTCCTTGTTGCCCCACTTCTTCAGCGCGGTGGGCGAGATCATGGCGGCCGATGCGTGGGCCAGCGAGTTGATGAAGGGGCCGAAGGGCTCCTTCAGCGTGATGCGCACGGTGCTCGGGTTCACCGCTTCGACCTTGCTCACGCGGTTGAACTGGTTGTAGCGCAGCAGCTTGTTGTCCTGGTTCAGCACGCGGTCGAGCACGAACTTCACGGCTTCGGCGTTGAAGTCGGTGCCGTCGTGGAACTTCACGCCGGTGCGCAGCTTGATGGTGTAGACCAGGCCGTCCTTCGACACGTCGTAGCTCTCGGCGAGCACGTTCTGCACCTTCAGGTCCTTGTCGAACTGGAACAGGCCTTCATAGAAGGTCTTGGTCACTGCCGTGGTGATGGTGGTGTTGGTGTTGTACGGGTCCAGCGTTTCCGGCTGGTAGCCGATCGACAGAACCACGTCTTTCGCGGCCAGTGCGGTGCCCGAGGCGGCCAGCGCGGCCAGGCCCAGCAGCGCGGATGCCCAGCGCAGGGAGGAAGAAGATTGCTTCATGGAAGAACTCCAGTCGGTTCGAGGAAAAAAGCAGGAGGGGGCCTGCGGGTTGAAAAAATTCTGTGATCCGGAATCAGAAGGCGCCGCCGATGGCATCGAACTTCAAAATGCCCCGCCGATGGCGTGGCGTGCCACGAAGTGGCCGGGCGCGACCTGCACCAGCGGCGGCACTTCGGGCTCGTCGCCCACCGCGCGGATCGGGCTGGGAATCTCGCCTTCGAGCAGCGCGCGCGGCTTGTGGCGGCGCGACGGGTCGGCCACCGGCACCGCCGCCATCAGCTTGCGGGTGTAGGCGTGCTGCGGTGCTTCGAACACCGCGCGGCGCGGGCCGATCTCGACGATCTGGCCCAGGTACATCACGGCCACGCGGTGGCTGATGCGCTCCACCACCGCCATGTCGTGCGAGATGAACAGGAAGGCCACGCCCAGCTCGCGCTGCAGGTCGAGCATCAGGTTCACGATCTGCGCCTGGATCGACACGTCCAGCGCGGACACCGATTCGTCGGCTACCACCACCTTGGGGTTCAGCGCCAGGGCACGTGCAATGGCAATGCGTTGGCGCTGGCCGCCCGAGAACTCGTGCGGATAGCGCTGCGCCACCTCGGGCGGCAGGCCGACCTTCTGCAGCAGCCAGTCGACGCGCTGCTGCGCCTCGGCGCCCTTGGCGATGCCGTGGATCAGCAGCGGCTCCATGATCGAGAAGCCCACCGTCACGCGCGGGTCGAGCGAGGCGAAGGGGTCCTGGAAGATGAACTGGATGTTGCGGCGCAGCGCCTGCAGCTCCCGCGTGGGCAGCTCGCGGATGTTCTGGCCGCCGAATTCGATGGCGCCGCTCTGGCTCTCGACCAGGCGCAGCAGCGAGCGGCCGGTGGTCGACTTGCCGCAGCCCGATTCGCCGACCAGTGCCAGCGTTTCGCCGGGGTACAGGTCGAAGCTGATCTTCTCCACCGCGTGCACGCGGCGCTTCACGCGGCCGAAGAGGCCGCTGCGCACGTCGAAGCGCGTCACGAGGTCGCGCACGCGAAGAATCGGGCCGGCGTCGGCGCGCACGGTGTCCTGCGGCGTGGCGGGTTCGGGCGGGGCCGCATCGGCCGGGCTTTCGGTGCGCAGCAGTTCGAACTTGGCCGGCAGGTCGGTGCCCTGCATGGCGCCCAGCTTGGGCACGGCGGACAGCAGCGCGCGGGTGTAGGGGTGCTGCGGCGCCGCGAACACGGTGTCGGAGCTGCCGGCTTCGACCTTGTCGCCGCGGTACATCACCAGCACGCGGTCGGCAATCTCGGCCACCACGCCCATGTCGTGCGTGATGAAGAGCACGCCCATGCGCATCTCTTTCTGCAGCTCGCGAATGAGCTGGAGGATCTGCGCCTGGATGGTCACGTCGAGGGCCGTGGTGGGCTCGTCGGCAATCAGCAGCTGCGGCTTGCACGACAGCGCCATCGCGATCATCACGCGCTGGCGCATGCCGCCCGACAGCTGGTGCGGGAAGCGGTCGAGCACGTTGCGCGCTTCCGGAATGCGCACCAGCTCCAGCATGCGCAGCGCTTCGGCGCGCGCGGCCGAGTCGCTCTTGCCCTGGTGGATGCGGATGGCCTCGGCGATCTGGTCGCCGGCGGTGAACACCGGGTTCAGCGACGTCATCGGCTCCTGGAAGATCATCGCGATGTCGGCACCGCGGATGCCGCGCATCGCGCTGTCGCGTGCCTGCGCCAGGTCGAGCACTTCGCCGTTGCGGCGGCGGAACATCATGCTTCCGTTGAGGATGCGCCCGCCGCCGTGCTCCACCAGCCGCATCAGCGCGAGCGAGGTGACCGACTTGCCCGAACCCGATTCGCCCACCACCGCGAGCGTTTCGCCGTGGTCGACGTGGAAGGACAGTTTCTTGACGGCATCGACCGTGCGCTCGGAAGTCGAGAAGCGCACGGTGAGGTCGTCGACGGCGAGGACGCGGCCGTCCGGCAGGGCGAGGGCAGGGGTGGACATGGGAGGCGAGTGAAGATTGCGTTGGCGTTCGGCTTATTGACCGTGGGTCGCTTTTTTTCGCGGGACACCGTGGAACCGGCTTTGCCGGGCCACAGGTGTCGCCCCCTGCAAGGGGGTTGGCGCAGCGACACGAAGTGCGCGAAGACTGGGGGTTTGCTTCATGCTGCGAAGATGGCCGTCTGCGGCGCTTCGTTGCCGCGCGCGTGGCCGCGGTACATGCCTTCGGTGTTGAAGGCCAGGCTCAGGTTGCCGTGGCGGTCGACCGCAATCAGGCCGCCCGTACCGCCGATGGCGGGCAGCGACTGCTGCACCACAGCGTGCGTGGCGGCCTCGAGCGTGGCGCCGGCGTAGGCCATGCGCGCGCACACGTCGTAGGCGGCGGCGACGCGGATGAACATCTCGCCGCTGCCGGTGCAGGACACGGCCGCGGTGCGGTCGTCGGCATAGGTGCCGGCGCCGATGAGCGGCGAATCGCCCACGCGGCCGACGCGCTTGTTGGTCATGCCGCCGGTAGAGGTTGCGGCGGCGAGGTGGCCGTGCATGTCGAGCGCCACGGCGCCGACGGTGCCGAACTTCCTGTCTTCGTCCAGCGGGGCGGCGGGCGCGGCCGTCATGGACGCGCCTTCATGGTCGGTCACCACCCGGCCGGTGCCACGCACGCGATAAAGCTGCTCGCGGCGCGCTTCGGTAGAGAAGAACGAGGGGTCGACCATCTCCAGCCCGTGTTCGCGAGCGAAAGCCTCGGCGCCCGCGCCTGCCAGCAGCACATGGGCGCCGTCTTCGAGCACGGCGCGCGCGGCACGCACCGGGCGGCGGACGTGGCACACGCCTGCGATCGCGCCGGCGGCGAGCGTGGCGCCGTCCATCACGGCGGCGTCGAGTTCATGGGTTTCGTCGTGCGTGAACACGGCGCCGTGGCCGGCGTTGAACAGCGGGCAGTCTTCGAGCAACTCGACCGCCAGGCAGGCGGCATCGAGCGCGGAGGCGCCCTTGAGCAGCGCCGATTGCGCGGCGGCCACGATGTGATTCAGAGCGTCGTGGTAGGCCTGCGCCTGTTCGGCGCTGGTCGTTGCGGCGCTGATGGTGCCGGCGCCGCCGTGGATGGCGATCACGGGCACATGGGTCTGGGTCATCGGGGAGCTTTCTTCTTTTTGGGGCCGGCGCCGTTCGGGGCGGCGGCATCGGGTGCGGTGGTGGGGTTCGCGCCGTTCATGCGCAGGAGTCCGTTGGCGCCGTGCAGCCACGGGCGCACGGCCTGCAGGATGCGGCCCGCGGACTGCACCGGATCGGGCGCGCGCAGGGCCACGGCGCTGGTCAGTGCCTCGACCAGCGCGAGCACGCTGGTCTCGCAGTTCGGGCGGTAGCTGGTTTCGGTCTGGCAGTACAGCACCACGTCGGCCAGCGGCGCGAGCGGCGAACTGGGGCGGTCGGTCAGCGCGAGCAGGGCGCAGCCCTGGCTGCGTGCAATCTGCGCCAGCGCCACGGTGTCGGTCAGGTAGCGCGGGAAGGTGATGCCGATGAACAGGTCCTGCGGCCCGGCATGCATCAGCGTGCGCGCGGAATGCGTCACGCCGCTCACGCCGGAGAGCAGGCGCACGTCGCTGCAGCTGCCGTCCAGCCCGTGCTGCAGCAGGCCGGCGAGCCAGGCGCTAGCGCCGAAGCCGGCGATGTAGATCGAGCGCGCCTTGCCGATGCGCTCGACCGCGGCTTCGCAGGCGGCGTAGTCCAGCGTCTGGCGCGTGGCTTCGATGTTGCGGCGGCTCTCGTCGAGCGCGGTGGCGAAAACCTCGGCCACCGTGGTCGGGCGCTCCAGGTTGCCGCGCATGCGCTCCACCGGCGCCACCAGCGGCTCGAAGCCGCGCACCAGCTCCGCACGGAAGGTGGCGTAGCCGTCGAAGTCCAGCGCGCGCGCGAAACGGTTGGCCGTGGCGACCGACACGCCGACCGCGGCGGCCAGTTCGTCGATGGGCAGCGTCGCGACCTGCAGCGGGTGCTCGAGCACGTAGTCGGCCACTTGGCGATGCGAGCGCGTCAGCCGTGGCAGCGCTTGAGCGATGCGCTGTGCCACGGTGGTGCCTTGGGTGTCGACGGTGCTGTTCATGAAAGGTGCGGAGCGCCCGAAAGTGTGCTTTTTTTGAAAACCAGTTTACAAATATAAGTCAAACAAGAAAATTTTCTGTCATTTCTGATCGTGGATGCAAATACCGGGCCAGCGACGAAGGGGTTTGGTCAAGGTGATTTCGAGGCTTCTTTCCCTCGGATGGCGCGCGTTTAAGCTCGTCGGAGTGCTGCTCCTAGGTGTTTTCCCGATGTCGTTGCTTTCCAGTCCGCCCATCCAACCGCGAAATTTCAGGATCGACGTCCTGCGCGGCATCGCCATCTCGCTGGTGCTGCTGCTGCACTTCCACCTGTCGTACTCGCTGGTGGACAGTCCGCTGGCCGCCGTGCTGCCGGCCGTTTTCATCAAGTCCCTGGCGGTCAACGGCAACTACGGCGTCACCATGTTCTTCGTGGTGTCGGGCTACCTCATCACCTCGACCACGCTGAAGCGCTACGGCAGCCTGGGCGACGTGGACGTGCGCGGCTTCTACGCCTTTCGCTTCGCGCGCATCGTGCCGTGCCTGGTGGTGGCGCTGGCGGTCATCGTCGGGCTCGGCCTGCTCGGGCAGCCGGCGTTCATGAACATCGCCAAGCCGGGGTGGCCGCAGGTCGGCTATCCGGTGGCGGTGCTGTCGGTGCTGACCTTCTGGCACAACCTGCTGATGCAGCACGCGTGGTACTTCAACTACGCGATGAACATCTACTGGTCGCTCTCGGTGGAGGAGGTGTTCTACCTCGCGTTCCCGCTGCTGTGCTTCGGGCTGAAGCGCCAGTGGTCCATCGTGGCCGTGTGGCTGGTGGCGATCGTCGCGGGGCCGGTCTACCGCAGCTTCCACGCGGACGACGAGATCTACTTCATGTACGGCTATCTCGCATGCTTCGACGCGGTGGCCTTCGGCTGCTGCGCGGCGCTGATCGCACAGCGGTTCAGCCTGGGCGGATGGGCCGGCCGCCAGTTCCAGCTTGCAGCGGCCTGCCTCGTGGCCGTGACTTACCTGCGCGGAATCCATGGCAACGAAGTCTTCGGCTTCACCGCCATCGCCGCCGCAACCGCAGTGCTTCTGGTCGGCGCGCACAACGAGAAGGTGCCGGCCTGGGCGCTGCGCAACAGGGCGCTCGCGGGCCTGCGGTGGCTGGGGCGGCACAGCTACGAGCTGTACCTGTTCCACATCGTCGTGCTGGGGCTGATGCGCGGCGTCGTGGCGCGCGGGGAGATGCCTTCTGAGTGGAAGCTTCCGGCGATGGTGTTCTTCGTTGCGGCGTCGGTGGCGGTTGCGTGGGCCATTGCGCGCTTTTATTCGGAGCCGATGAATGCGTGGCTGCGCAGACTCTTGTCGGGCCGGCACTCCAATCGTCAGAATCTGGAGATACGGGGGAGTACTGATGAACGAGGAAAAGAAGTCTGACGGCATCACGGTGCTGGGCAGCCGCATCCTGAAGGTCGACCACGCCGGCGAGCAGGGCGCGGTGAACATCTACCGGGCGCAGATTGCCGTGGCGCGCTGGACCGCGCCGTCGCTGGTGGCGGAACTGCGGGAGTTCAAGTCCCATGAGGAAGGGCATAGAGCGCTGTTCTGGGCGGAGTTGCAGCGCCGCGGCGTGCGCCGCTGCCGCAGCTACTGGCTATGCGGCATCGGCGGCTGGATGTTGGGGTTGCTGACCGGCCTGCTGGGACGGCATGCGATCTCGGCCACCACCGTCGCGGTCGAGCGCGTGGTGCTCGCACACCTGAAGACGCAACTGCACGATCTGGCAGGCAAGGACGACGCGGCGGTGCACGTCATCTCGCAGATCGTGGAAGAGGAGCAGTTGCATCACGACCAATCGGCATCGCATGTGCGGGCCGACCATGCGTGGTCAAAGGTGCTGAGCCCGGTGGTGGCGGCATCGACGGAGTCGGTGATCTGGCTGGGGATGCGACTCTGAGCTTCCGCTACGGGAGCGCAGACTAGCGCATGGTCCAGCGAGGGCATGCCGAACAGCCGCTTGCACGCGATGGCTCAGAGATCCATCACCACCGTCGCGCCTGCGTCGAGCAACACGACGCGCAGCGCGAGTTCCATCGCGTCATTCCGTATTCCCGCCCCGCAACGGCGCATGCGCCGCGACCATCCAGCAGGCCGCGGTGAAGCGGACTTCATCGCCATGCACATACGGCTCGAAAGCCGAGCGGACGGCCGTGATGACGCGGGTGCGCGTCTGCTCGTCCTCCTCCTGCAACTGCTTGCCGACCGGGCCGAGCTGGCTCAGGTAGTGCAGCAGGCCTTTCTCGGGCAGCGAGCACGCCACGTCGAACGGGCTTATGTCGATGCCTTGCCAGCCGCTTTCTCGCAGGATGCGTTCGATGCGCTCCCGGTCCGCAAAGGCGAATTGCCCCGGCGCACCCGGCTTGCGGGGCGGCAGGTTCGGCAGCAGCGGTGCCGCCGCGCGCTCAGCGGTCGTCATGAACGGGTTTTCCGCTGCGCTTCGCCATGCGATGAAGCGGAGCCCTGCGCCATCCGTCGCGGCATGCCGCAGGTTGATGAAAGCCCGCACCGGATCGTCGAAGAACATCACGCCGAAGCGCGAGATCAGCAGGTCGAAGCTGGCGGCTTCGAAGGCATGCGTCTGCGCATTGGCGCAGATGAAGCGGGCTCCTGAGCCTTCCTTCTCGGCCCGGCTTCGCGCCGCCTCGATCATCGGCGCCGAGATGTCGATGCCGACGCACGGGCTTTCCTGTGCGCCCTTCAGCCGCGCGACGGCGAGGGTGGTGGCACCGGTGCCGCAGCCGATGTCGAGCACCCGGCCCGCGGGCCGATGCGACGCCGCTTCGACGAGCAGGTCCGCGAGCGGCTCGAACATGCGGTCGAGCGTGGCCTGTGTCTCGACCCAGGCGCGCCCGGCGTGGCCGTTCCATAGCCTGGCCTGCTCGTCGCCGTCGTGCTGCGTGATGACTTCCATGATGGTTTCCTTGCTTGCCTTCGAGAGGCGGAAACTGCATTATTGAAATTCAAGTCGACTTGAGGTCAAGAGCATGAAGGAAATGGACATCACCGAAGTGGCGCAACGCTCCGGCGTGCCGGCCTCCACATTGCGCTACTACGACGAAAAGGGGCTGATCGTCCCCATCGGCCGGCGCGGCCTGCGCCGCCTGTTCGACGCGGGCGTGCTCGAGCGGCTGGCGCTCATTGCGCTGGGGCGCACGGCGGGCTTCTCGCTGGACGAGATCGCGCGCATGTTCGGCGCGGACGGGCATCCGCAGATCGACAGGCTGATGCTCACGGCCAAGGCCGACGAACTCGACAGGACGATCCGCAACCTCAGCGTGATGCGCGACGGCCTGCGGCATGCCGCCGTGTGCTCCGCGCCGAGCCACATGGAATGCCCGAAGTTCCGGCGCATCCTGCGGGCGGCGGGCTCGGGTGCGATCGGCGGGAAGAGCAGAGAGAAGAAGAGCGCGCCTAAGCCGCCCAAGGCCGAAAAAGCTAGGCCCGCGCCTTCTGCATGAAGACGCTGAACGGATCCGGGCCGTAGCTGCCGAACGGGCCTCGTGGCTGATAACCCGAGCGTGCATAGAGCGCGATGGCTTCGGGCTGGCTCGGTCCGGTTTCCAGCATGAAGGTCGTGCAGCCCTTCGCCGCTGCTTCGCTCTCAAGAAAATTCAGCACCCTGGCCGCAATGCCTTGCCCCCGGTTTTCGGGCCGCACGAACATGCGCTTTAGTTCGCCGAATTCCGGGCCGACGACGATGGCGCCGCAGCCGACTGCCTTGCCTTCGCCGTCGCGCGCGACGGCGAACAGCACGTTGGGCTCGGAGAGCGCCGCGATGTCGATGCCGTGATGGCTCTCCGGCGGGTAGAGCGGCTTCTGGTAGGCGTCGAGGTCGTCGATGAGCTGGATGACGTCGGGTTGAGCGGGGCTTTCGAGGGAAATCTGCATCGGTCGATGTTACTGAGCCGGCAACGCCACGCGCATCGCCTGCGCCCATCGCTCGGCCATTGCCGGCGAGTTGAAGCAGGTGGTTTCCTCGGTCGCGCTGCAGACGGCGCGTTCGAGCAGTTGGATGTCCGCTTCATGCTGCCGGGCCACATGCGGATCCTCGAAGAAGATGACCTTGTGGCAGCGGCGGTCCAGCACCAGTTCGGCGATCTGCGCATCACCGCCCAG
The DNA here is from genome assembly GCF_977011995.1 of Variovorax durovernensis. NCBI lineage: Bacteria > Pseudomonadati > Pseudomonadota > Betaproteobacteria > Burkholderiales > Comamonadaceae > Variovorax > Variovorax durovernensis. The sequence continues at coordinate 3,245,223 of NZ_CDRNCW010000001.1, forward strand.
GGGACCGCTCTGGTAGCGGCTGACCCACGGCACATCCGCCGGCCAACCGCGCGACCACGCCAGTTCGTTCAGCAGGCCACCTGTCGTACCGGTCGCCACGCGGTTGCGGAAGCTGGAAAGAAGATCGAAATGAAGCGCGGCAAACGCCACCATCCGCTGCTTCAGTGCATCGTGCGCAATGAGCGCGACGGTCTGCTCCCCGCAGGGCGCGAATGCGTTGCCGGTGGCGTGGCCGGCCAGTGCCAGCTCGATCGCGATCCACTCCCTTGCGCCGGCCGCCGTTGCAAGAAAAGGCTTGCCGTGAATCACGCATTGGCGCTTCAGCGCCTGGGCCTCGGGGTAGAGGGAAGAAGGATCGACCGGATCGATGAAATAGATCACACCGTCGATTTCATCGGCCGGCACCAGGCCGCCGGAGATCCTCGACACGAGCCGCATCAGGCCCCCGTCGGCGCCGTGCGGCAAGCGCACGAGCGGTGCATGGCCTGCGAGCAGGCCGTCGCGCACCAGGGCGTCGTGCGTGCCGCCCACGGCAAGAAGGCTAAGGTTCAGGGTGCGGATGCCTGCCTCGCAGGCCTCGGCCCAGCGACCCAGCACGCCGACGCCTTCCTGCCGGTGCAGGCGGTTGGCCACGAGGCCGAAGCGCCTGGGGGCGGCGAGAGGCACCTGTGCCGGGGGCTGCTGAAGAAGTTGCGATGCGTCCATGTGTCTGTTCACCTTTGACCGAGCTGCATGCCGTATTCGACCACGCCAGAGTGGCACTTTGGAATGCCTTCATCTGGCATCTGCTCGGCCTGCAGCAGCAGGGCTTTCTCGAACGCAACCCGAACGCCGTCTAGGCCGGCGTCAACCCGAGCACCCACCGCTTGAAGTGCTCCAGCGCCCCGGAGGCCGGCCGGCCTTCGGGGTAGGCGAAGTAGTAGCCCTGGCGTACGTCCAGGTGCCGGTCGACCGGGATCACGAGTTCGCCGGTCTTCAGTTCATGCTCGACCAGGATGCGCGGCGCAAGGCCGACGCCCATGCCGGCGGCCGTGGCCGCCACCACCATGGTGAACAGCTCGTAGCGCGGCCCGCGCGACGCATGCACCGTGTATTCCCAGCCTTGCTGCGCATACCAGTCGCGCCAGGCGTGGGCGCGCGTGCTCAGGTGCACATGGCGGCAGCGCTCGAAGCCGGCCTCGTCCCACGGCCCGTTGGCATCGCGGAAGGCAGGGCTGCAGATGGGCACCATCTCGCCTTCGGCAAAGATCAGCCCGCCGCGCGTGTTCGGCCAGAACTGGTCGCCGAAATAGATGGCCGCGTCGTAGGCGTTCTCCTGGAAGGAAAAAGGCTGCGAGCGTGCCGACAGGTTGACGGTGATGTTCGGATGCAGCTCGCTGAACTCCGGCAGGCGCGGAATGAGCCACTGCGTGGCGAAGGTGGGCACCACGGCCAGTTCCAGCACGAAGCCCATCTCGTGGCCGGCGCTGATTTCCAGCGTGTCGCGGCGGATCTGGTCGAGGTGGCGGCGGATGCGCGCGGCGTATTCGCGGCCCACGTCGGTCAGCGTGAGCCGCCGCCGCACGCGCGAGAACAGCGGTACGCCCAGCCGCTGCTCGAGCATGGCCACCTGCCGCCCGACGGCGCTTTGCGTCAGCGCGAGTTCGGCGGCCGCGCGGGTGAAGCTCCCCAGCCGCGCCGAGGCCTCGAAGGCTTGCAGCGCGCCGAGGTTGGGAATGTCTTTTCTCATCGATTGCCAGCAGTTGTCTCAGTCTCTTTCGGCGAAGCACCCATCGTGCCCGGGGAGGCGGTGTCCGCTACGCTATTTTGCGTGCCGCCACGCAGGCGCCGCGCGGCATTTGTGGATACGCTGGCGGTGGCGCCATGGATGGCGGCTGGCAAGAAAGGCATTTCATGCGTCGTGTGGTGATCATCGGCGGCGGGGCGATCGGCTCGGCCATCGCGTACTTCCTGACCCTCGAGCCGAAGGAGGAGCCCTTCGAGGTCACGGTGGTCGAGCGCGATTTCTCGTACCGGCAGGCGTCGTCGGCGCTGTCGGCCAGCTCCATTCGCCAGCAGTTTTCCACCGCGATCAACATCGAGATGTCGCTCTATGGCATCGACTTCATGCGCTCGCTCGGCCAGACCCTGCGGGTGGGCGACGAGGTGCCCGACATCGGCCTCGTCGAGCCCGGCTACCTGTACCTGGCCTCGCCGGCTGGCGTGGACGTGCTGCGCGAGAACCATGCGATGCAGAAGGCGCACGCGGTCGACGTGGCGCTGCTGACGCCCGGCGAGCTGAAGACGCGTTTTCCGTGGCTATCGACAGAGGGCGTCGCGCTCGCCTCGCTCGGGCTGTCGGGCGAAGGCTGGTATGACGGCTACAGCCTGCTGCAGGCCTTTCGCAGGAAGGCGGTGTCGCAAGGCGTGCGCTATGTGCAGGCGCACGCGACGGGGCTGCGCCGCGACGGCCGGCGGCTGACCGGCGTGCAGCTCGGCAACGGCGAGACGCTGGATGCCGACGTGGTCGTCAACGCCGCGGGCGCCTGGGCCGCAACGGTTGCGGGCTGGGCCGGCATCGAGTTGCCGGTGCGCGGCCGCCGCCGCAGCGTGTTCAGCTTCTCGTGCCCCGACGCGCTGCCGGGCTGCCCGCTGGTCATCGACACATCCGGCATATGGCTGCGGCCCGAAGGCCGGCAGTTCATCTGCGGCTTCGCGCCGCCCGAGGCGCAAGACCTCGACGACCAGCCGCTGGATGTGGAATACGAGGCCTTCGACAGCTTCATCTGGCCAGCGCTGGCCGAGCGCGTGCCGGCCTTCGAGGCCATCCGCATGACCGGTGCATGGGCCGGCTACTACGAGATGAACGTGTTCGACCACAACGCCATCCTCGGCCTGCACCCGGATTGCGACAACCTGTACTTTGCGAACGGCTTCTCCGGCCACGGCCTGCAGCAGTGCCCGGCGGCCGGACGGGGCGTGGCGGAGCTGATCCGCTTCGGCGGCTACCGCAGCCTCGACCTGGACGCGGTGTCTTTCGCGCGCCTCCTCGAGAACAGGCCGCTGCTCGAGAAGAACGTGATCTAGCCGCCTGGATTCAAGGCGACGCCAATGCGGTGAACGGCCCCTGCTGGCCCAGCGCGGACTGCCCCTCGTTGAGCACCGCGACGAGCCTGCCGTAGAAGAACGGAAGGCCGAAGTCGATGGCGCTGCCGATGCGCGCGGCGGCCACGTTGTTGACCGCCACCGCGCCCGGATTGCTCGTGAACAGCGACTGCGCGTTCGCGATGGCAAAACTCTGGCTCAGCGCGGGCCCGGTGGCCGCCGTGAAACTGGCGCTCAGGTCCAGCGAACTCGGCGGGCAATAGAAGCCCTGATAGGTGCTGCCCTTGGCGCACTGGGCGATCGTCGAATCGCTCAGGAAGAAGAAGTTCGATCCGCTGTCCAGGAAGCTGTCGGGGAAGCTGCTGTTCTTGTAGGTGGCCGAGACGCGCAGCGTGCGCGGGTTCGTCTGCAGCACCGTCGCGCCGGTCATGGCGTTGTTGGCCTGCGTGGCAACGCCGAAGTAGAGAGTGCCGACGGTCACCCCTTGTCCCGCCGAGGAAATCGCGGGCAGCCCGAGCACCACGCCGTTGTTGTCCTGCGCGAAGCTGGCGACGATGTTCTGGGCCTGCTGGGCGAGCGGCACCGCCGTGTTCTGGCACTGCGCTCCCGCCTGGCAGGTGTAGTAGGTGGCCGCGACCGCCTTCTGCGCGCATGCGCTGCCGCAGTCTTGCAGGAACGCGGCCACGCCGATGATGCCGTTCGTTCCCAGCTCCGCAGGGGTGTTCTCCGCCTGCAGCGTGCCGTTGTCGGAGCATGCGCTCGGCACGGCGCCCGCCGCGGCGTCGCCCGTGATCTGCAGCGGTTGCGCCGCCGCCGACTTCGGCCCCAGCGTGACGTCGGCCGTGCGCATGGTTCCCCATGTGTAGCCGTCGAGGAATTGCTCGCAGGCGTTCAGCGGCGCGCCGCTCACCGACTCCTGCGGCAGCGCCGCCAGCATCGACGAATTGAGCGCGGAGGCGGCGATGCGTATGCCGGTGGAGCCGGTGTCGACCAGGACGTTGTCGATCGTCTGGCAGGTGCCGGTCCCCGGTGCGCAGATTTTCACGCTGACCTGCGGCAGGTTGACGCCGCTCGTGTCCGTTCCGCGCGACACGGTGAGGGACATGGAGTTCTGCGAGGTGGTCGTGGGTGCGGGTGTCGGCGCCGGGGTGCTGGTGGTGGTCGGCAGCAGCGCGATCGGCAGTGCGCCGCCGCCTCCGCCACCCCCGCCACCGCCGCAGGCGGCGAGTCCCAGCAGGCTTGCGGCGCATGCCGCGATGGCCGCCGCTTTGAGAATCAGGGTCCGGACGCCGGCGGCAGCGCGTGGGCTGCCTGCTTGTCGTGGTTCCATGGGCATGGTGGCTGCTTGCGGGAGGGTGGATGGGTCAGGAGTCTTGCGGGACGGACAGCGTGTCCGGATCGAGCCCGGGCGGCAGCAGCCGTGGCAGCCAGGCGATGCCCGTCGACGAGCGCTGGTGTGCCGAGGCATGCACAGCGAACGTGTCGTCCACCTGCGAGGTGGAACCGTGGGAGCCCCGGCCCTGCTGGCGCAGCTCGCGTGCCTTGCGGGACATCTGCGTGGCGTACTGCGTGCCCAGCAGCACCGAGAGTTCAGGCCGGTGAGAGCCGCGCCACGCCACCGCGAAGACGACGCCGTCCGAGTTCAGGTATTCGCGCTCGACCAGCCCGTCGGGCAGCGTGGTCTCTCGCATGGTCCAGTTGTTCGCCGTGCTGGCCGTGCCCGCGTCGGCGGCCGCGGGGGCCGCGGCCTTGCGCGATGCGTTGGCGACCCGCTGGGACGGCCCCATGGTGGGGGCGCCGCCCAGTTCCGCGAACGCGCAGGGCGTTGCGAACACGGCGACGGCAAGCGCGATACCGGCCAGCAAGGTGGCCGCGTTGGCGCGCCGCGCATGACATTCTTGTGACCTGCTGTTCATCCTGAGTTCCTTTCCGTCCCGACGCGCGAAGGTTAATGCCCGTTCGCGTCGCCTTGGCAAAGACCCGGAGCGCCGCATTGGCTGCGATGCCAAGTCGGCCAGCGATCAGGTTGGCGGTGTTAACGAGTGGCCGGGGAGGGCGTAGGATGGCCGCCAGAGAGGTGTCACCACTCATGACCGCACAGACATTGATCGATACCGCCAGCGCGCTCGTCGCCGGCGACAAGGGCCTGCTCGCGATGGACGAGAGCAACGCCACCTGCAACAAGCGCTTCGCCGCGCTGGGCATTCCGCAGACCGAGGCGGCGCGGCGCGACTGGCGCGAACTGATAGTCACCGCGCCGGGCCTGGGCGAGAGCATCAGCGGCGCGATCCTGTTCGACGAGACGATCCGCCAGCGGACCAGCGCGGGCAAGCCCTTTGCCCAGGCGCTGTCCGACGTGGGCATCGTGCCCGGCATCAAGGTCGACATGGGCGCCAAGCCGCTGGCGGGGCACCCAGGGGAAACCGTCACCGAAGGCCTGGACGGCCTGCGCGAGCGCCTCGCCGAATACGCCGGCATGGGCGCGCGCTTCGCGAAATGGCGCGGCGTGATCGCCATTGCGGAAGGTCCTGGCGCGGGCCTGCCCACGCCAGCCTGCATCGACGTCAACGCTCATGCGCTCGCGCGCTATGCCGCGCTGTGCCAGGAGGCAGGGCTCGTGCCCATCGTCGAGCCCGAGGTGCTGATGGACGGCGGCCACTCCCTCGCGCGCTGCGCCGAGGTGACCGAAGAAGTGCTGCACCGCACCTTCGCCCAGTTGCTCGCGCAGGGCGTGCTGCTCGAGGGCATGCTGCTCAAGCCGAACATGGTGCTGCCCGGCCAGAAGGCCGCCACGCAGGATTCGGTCGACGCGGTGGCCGACGCCACGGTGGCCTGCCTGCTGCGTGCCGTGCCCGCCGCGGTGCCGGGCGTCGCTTTCCTGTCGGGCGGCCAGTCCGCACAGCTGGCTTCGGCGCGGCTGAATGCGATGAACACCCGGCACAAGTCGCGCCTGCCGTGGGCGCTGACCTTTTCGTTCTCGCGCGCGGTGCAGCAGCCGGCGCTCGATGCATGGAAGGGCGATGCGGCCAACGTCGCGGAGGCACAGCAGGCGCTGGTGTTCCGCGCCCGCTGCAACCAGGCGGCGCGCCGCGGCGGCTACGACACGAAGCGCGACGCACCCCGTTGACCGGCAACGGACCCGACGGCAAACACAACGAACAGAGACAACACACAAAGCTTCATGACGATCCAGGACCTCTACCGGCGCAAGCTCGTTTCCGCCTCCGACGCCGTACGCCAGCAGGTGCGCGACGGCAACATGATCATCGTGCCGACCGGCGTCGGCGAGCCGCCCACGCTGCTCACGGCCCTGTCGGAGCAGCGCCGCGATTTCCGCGACGTGAAGGTGGCGCAGATCCTGGCGATGCGCAAGTACGCCTACATCGACCCGGAGACCGTCGAGCATGTGCGCCATGTCGCGCTGTTCTTCGGCGGTGCCACGCGCGCGGGGGGGCAGGCGGGTTGGATCGACTTCATCCCCAACTATTTTTCGGAGATCCCGGCGCTGATCGAGCGCGGGCAGGTTCCGGCCGAGGTGGTGTTCACCATGGCCTCGCCGATGGACGCGCACGGCTACTTCTCGCTGAGCCTGGGCGCCGACTACACCATGGCCGCTGTCGCCAAGGCGCGCGCGGTGGTGCTGGAGGTGAACCCGAACGTGCCCTTTGCCTATGGCGCATGCCATGTGCATGTGTCGCAGGTCGCGGCGCTGGTGGAGAACGATGCGCCGGTGATGGAAGTCGGGCTGCCCAAGATCGGCCCCGTGCAGGAGTCCATCGGCAGATACGTGGCGGAGCTGATCGACGACGGCTCGACGCTGCAGATCGGCTATGGCGGCATTCCCGACGCGGTGGTGATGCAGCTCACCGGCAAGAACGACCTGGGCATCCACACCGAGATGATCGGCGACGGCATCCTCACGCTGGTGGAAAGCGGCGCGGTGACGAACCGGCGCAAGAACTACCTGCCGGGCAAGTCGATCGCGACCTTCGCGCTGGGGTCGAACAGGCTCTACCGCTATATGGACCGCAACCCGTCGCTGGAGATGCACCCGGTGAACTTCACCAACGACCCCGCATTGGCGGGGCTCAACGACAATCTTGTGGCCATCAACGCGACGATGCAGATCGACCTGCTGGGGCAGTGCGGCTCCGAGAGCCTGGGGTATGCGCCTTACTCGGGCACCGGCGGGCAATCGGACTTCGTGCGGGCGGCCAATCGCTCGCGCGGCGGCAAGGCCTTCATCGTGCTGCCGTCGACTGCCAAGGGCGACGCCATTTCGCGCATCGTGCCGTCGCTGTCGCCGGGCACGCACGTGAGCACCAGCAAGAACGACATCAACTATGTCGTCACCGAGTACGGCGTGGCGCAGTTGCGCGGCAAGTCCGCCAAGCAGCGCGCGCGGGAGTTGATCGCCATTGCGCATCCTGACTTCCGCGCGGAGTTGACCGAGCAGGCCAAGCGGGCGAATCTGCTGTGAGGCCCGGGCGCGACATGCGCGCGGCGGGCTGTGCATGGATTCGCTGATTGCCGCCTCCGCGCGCGCCCTTGCCGCCGGCGATGCGCTCGGCGCCCTGAAGCGGGTGGCCCTGCGCGACGACCCGCCGGCGCTGGCGCTGCGCGGCATCGCGATGGCCCAGCTCGGCGAGCATCCGCGCGCCCGCGAGTTGCTGCGCCGCGCCGCACGCGATTTCGGCGCGCATGAAGAAACGGCGCGTGCACGCTGCGTGGTTGCCGAAGCCGAAGTGGCGATGGCCATGCGCGATCTCGGCGACTCGCCGCGCGCCTTGGCTGCGGCCGCAGCCACCCTCGAGGCGCGCGAAGACCACGCCAATGCCCTGCAGGCGCGGCTGATCGCGGTGCGGCGGCTGTTGCTGCTCGGCCGTCTGGACGAGGCCGCCGAAGCGCTGGCAAGGCTCGACGCACGCGGCCGTCCGCCTGCGCTGGCGGCAGTGGCTGAACTCACTTCGGCCGAACTGGCATTGCGCTCGTTGCGCATGGGCAACGCACAAGCGGCGCTGGCCCGCGCGCAGGAGGCCGCCGTGCAGGCGCATGTGCCGGCGTTGCTGGCCGAAGTGGCGGAGATGCGCTCGGCGCTCGAACGCCCGGCCGCGCGACGCCTGTCGGCCGAGGGCGAGCAGACGCTGCGGCTGGGCGAGGTGGCCACGCTGCTGGCGTCGGACGCTCTGGTCGTCGACGCCTGCCGGCGCGGGCTGGGTGCGGGCGACAGCTGGCAGCCGCTGGCGCGACGGCCGGTGCTGTTCTCGCTGGCGCGTGCGCTCGCCGAGGCCTGGCCGGGCGATGTCGACCGCGAGGCGCTGATCGAGTGCGCATTCCGCACCCGCCGCCCCGACGAGACGCACCGCGCCCGCCTGCGGGTCGAGATCGGCCGGCTGCGCGCGCTCGTCAAATCGCTGGCCGGCATAGAGGCGACGGCGCGCGGCTTCATCCTCAAGCCGCATGATGGCCGCACGGTGGCCGTGCTGGCACCGCCCATCGACGGCGAGCAGGCATCGCTGGTGGCGCTGCTGTCCGATGGTGCGGCGTGGTCGACATCGGCGCTGGCTTTGGCCCTGGGCGCGAGCCAGCGCACCGTGCAGCGCGCGCTGGCCGAGCTGGAAGAAGAGGGCCGGGTCCGCTCCATCGGCCAGGCCAGGGCGCGCCGCTGGCTGTCGCCGCCGCTGGCCGGATTCACGACGATCTTGTTACTCCCTTCCGCGCTGCCTATTGAATAAAGTTGTCTCCAGGGCGCCATTTCAGGCGCACCAGGAGCCAACGATGAGCAACAAGACAGCCAGCGCCGCAGTTCATGCGGCAGAGATCGTGCGCGAATACGGACCCTTCGCGGGCTCCGACAAGGTGGCCGGCGTCACGCACGACGGCCAGCGCGTGTGGGCCGCCACCGGCGCCGCGCTGGTGGCCTTCGACCCCGCCAGCGGCGAGGCCACGCGCACGCTAGACGTGGCCTGCGACGCCGGAACGGCCTTCGACGGCACCCACCTCTACCAGATCGTCGATGCGCGCATCGACAAGATCGACCCCGTCAGCGGCAAGGTGCTGGCGTCCATTCCGGCCCCGGGCAAGGGGCTCGACTCCGGCCTGGCCTGGGCCGAGGGCAGCTTGTGGGTGGGCGAGTACCGCAACCGCAAGATCCACCAGATCAACCCCGAGACCGGCGCGGTCGTGCGCAGCATCGAGTCCAACCGCTTCGTCACCGGCGTGACCTGGGTCGACGGCGAACTGTGGCACGGCACATGGGAAGACGACGAGAGCGACATCCGCCACATCGACGCGCAGAGCGGCGCCGTGCTCGAGCGGCTCGAAATGCCGCGCGGCGTGGGGGTGAGCGGCCTGGAGTCCGACGGCGCGGATCTTTTCTATTGCGGTGGCGGCAACAGCGGCAAGGTCCGCGCCGTGCGGCGCCCGAAGGCGGCCAGGTCCTGATCGCCGCTTCATCACCTTCCAACAAGGAGCACTGAATCATGAACACAGCCATTGCCGAGCCATCAGGCATCCAGAACCATCCCGTCGTGCCGGGCGACCGCTGGCTCGCCGAGCGCAAGACGCTGCTGGCGCGAGAAAAGGAACTGATGCGCCTGCAGGACCAGATCGCCCGTGAACGCCGCGCATTGCCGTGGGAGCGCGTTCGCAAGAACTACGTGTTCGACACGCCCCAAGGCAAGCGCACGCTGGCCGACCTGTTCGAGGGCCGCCGCCAGCTGGTGGTGCAGCACTTCATGCTCGGCCCGGGATGGGGCGAGGGCTGCCCGAGCTGCTCCTACATGGCCGACCACACCGACGGCATGAACGTGCACCTGGCGCAGCGCGACATCAGCTTCGTGGCCGTCTCGCGCGCGCCCCTGGCCGAGATCGCCCGCTTCCGCGAGCGCATGGGCTGGCGGTTCGATTGGGTGTCGTCCAACGGCAGCGACTTCAACCACGACTTCCACGTCAGCTTCACGTCCGACGAGCTGGCCGCGGGCGATGTCGACTACAACTACGGCAAGCGCTCATTTCCGGCCTCGGAGGCACCCGGCGTCAGCGTGTTCTACAAGGACGACGCGGGCGACGTCTTCCACACCTACTCGACCTATGGCCGCGGCGTGGAAGTGATGATGGGCGCCTACAGCCTGATGGACCTCACGCCCCAGGGCCGCGGCGAACGCGACGTGCCGCACAAGATGGAGTGGGTGCGCCATCACGACCGCTATGAGCCGGCGGCGGCCGGGAAGGCGGCTGCGGATTCGTGCTGCTCCCACCGCGCCTGAGCCCGGCGCTGCTTAACCGATCGGGCATGTCATGGCGAGCCTTTGGCCCTGGCTGGCCGTCGCCGGCCTTGGCGCCCTACATGGACTGAGCCCGGCGAACGGCTGGATGTTCGCTGCCGCGTGCGGCGTACAGGCCCGCGACGGGGCGCAGGCGCGGCGGGCCCTGTTGCCGATCGCGGTCGGGCATGGCGCGTCGGTCGCCGTGGTGGCGTGGGGCTTCGCCTGGGGCATGTCGATGGAGCATGCGCGGGTGCAGGGCGTAGCCGGCCTGCTGCTGGTGGGGGTGGCGGCCTACCGCTGGCTGCGCGGCGAAGCGCGGCAGGTCGGGCGTAGAGCTTCCGGAATCAGGGCGGGACAGTTAGGCATCGCGCTCTGGTCTTTTCTCATGGCCACCGCGCACGGCGCCGGGCTGATGCTGGTGCCGGCGCTCATGCCGCTGTGCCTGGCCGACAACCCGGCACGCGAGATCACCGCGTCGGGCTCGCTGCTGCTGGCGCTGGCGGCGGTCGGGGTGCACACGGCCGCGATGCTGGCAACGACCGGTGCCATCGCCTCTGGGGTGTGCCGCGGCATGGCCTTGCACCCCCGGCTCATGGGCGAGCGTTTCCAGCGCCACGCCTGGACGGTCGCGCTGGCAACCACGGGCGTGCTGCTGGTCGTGCTTCGCGGCGGCTAGCCGGCTTTCGCGGTCTTCACCAGCGAAGGCGTCGCCTTGTAGACCTCGGGGAACAGCTTCTTCAGATCCTCGATCTTCGGCAGGTCGTTGATCGCGATGTAGGGCTGGTTCGGGTGCAGCGTCAGGTAGTCCTGGTGGTAGTCCTCGGCTGCGAAGAAGGGCTTGGACATTTCGACCGTGGTGGCCAGCGGCTTGCCGTAGGTCTTGGCCTGGTTGAGCTGCGCGATGTATTCCTTGGCGATGCGCGCCTGCTCGGCGTTCTCCGCGAACACGGTCGAGCGGTATTGCGTGCCGGTGTCGGGCCCCTGGCGGTTCAGCTCGGTCGGGTCGTGCGCCACCGAGAAGTAGATCTGAAGCAGCTTGCCGTAGCTGATCTGCTGCGGGTCGTAGGTGATGCGGACCGACTCGGCATGGCCGGTGCGGCCCGAGCCGACGTCTTCGTAGCGGGCCGTCTTGGCGTCGCCGCCGGCATAGCCGGAGACCGCATTGCTCACGCCCTTGACGCGCTGGAACACACCCTGCACGCCCCAGAAGCAGCCACCGGCGAAGACGGCGGTCTCGGTCTTGGCCGTGGGGGCGGCGGCTAGGTCGGCCGTGGGGGCCGGCACGCGGCGCGAGGTTTCCGCGGACGAGGGCACGGCATACCAGACGAGGGCCGCGGCGGCCAGGGTGCCTGCGGTCAGTGCGAAGGATTTCATTGGCTTTCCTTTCAGGAGGCTCCTGTTGAATGGCGCGACATTGACGCCCAATCCGCCGTTCGTCAAATGAAGGGGGCGGACCGGGCGACCCGCGCCCGGTGCTTACTTTGACATCGAATCCTTGGACATGGAGTCCTTGGACATCGAGTCCTTCTTCATGGCGTCCTTGGACATGCTGTCCTTCGCCATCGAATCCTTCTTCATGCCGTCCTTGGACATCGAGTCTTTCGACATTGAATCCTTCGCCATCGAGTCTTTCTTCATGGCGTCCTTGGACATCGAGTCCTTGGCCATGCCGTCCTTGGCCATTTCGTCGGCGGCAAAGGCAGAGGCGCCGGCGAAGGCGATGCAGGTAGCGAGCAGGGTTGCGGTGAGCTTGTTCATTTGGAGTCTTCCAGTTGAGGTGTCATTTTTCAAAAAGATCGGCCTGGTTCCTTGGAACACGGCCTCGCGCTTTCATCGGCAGTCGAGCGGCTGTGGCAGCCCCTCAGCTCCCTCCGAACCAGTTGTAGCCCTGGTCTTCCCAGTAGCCACCGGAATAGGTGTTGGTGACGAACATCGCCTTGATGTGCTTCGGGTTCTTGTAGCCAAGCTTGGTCGGCATGCGCAGCTTCATCGGAAAGCCGTACTTGGGCGGCAGCGGCTGCCCGTCGTAGGTCAGCGTCAGCAGCGTCTGCGGGTGCAGCGCGGTGGGCATGTCGATGCTGGTGTAGTAGTCGTCGGCGCACTTGAAGCCCACGTACTTGGCGGTGGTGTCGGCGCCGATGCGGCGCAGGAAGTCGGCAAAGCGCACGCCGCCCCAGCGGCCGATGGCGCTCCAGCCTTCCACGCAGATGTGCCGGGTGATCTGGTCTTCCTGCGGCATGGCGCGCAGCTCGGCCAGCGTCCAGGCATGCCTGTCGGCGACCATGCCGGTCACTTCGAGCCTGTAGCCGGCTTCGTCGACCACGCGCACTTCGTCTTCGCCGTAGTAGGCGTTGAACGGGAAGGGGCGGGTGATCTCGGCTTCGGTGTAGGTCGGCGCAAGCTGCGTGGGGCTGAAGATCAGGCCCTGCACCTTGTCGTTGAAGCGCGAGATCTTCGTCAGTGCGGCATCGACCTGCGCGTTGTCGCTGATGCTGCAGCCCGTGAGCAGCGACAGGCCGCCGAGCGTGAGCGAGCGTTGCATGAAGAGGCGGCGCGACGGCTGGTCGAGCTTCTTTTCGATCAGCGAGCGGGCTTCGCGCAGCACGGCCTCGCCGTCGATGCCGCTCAGGGTGGGTGCCTTGAAGATTTTCATGGTTGGGTCAGGCCTTGGGCGCACGGCCGCGGAGCATGGTGAGAAGGGTGCGGGGCACCAGGGCCACCATCACCAGGTGCACGACGACGAAGGCCACGATGGCGGCCATCGCAAAGAAATGGATGCGGCGCGCGAATTCGTAGCCGCCCAGCAGGTCGCGCAGCACCGCGAACTGCACCGACTTCCACAGCACCAGGCCCGACAGCACGATCACGATCAGGTCGAGCATCACGAACAGGTAGGCCAGCTTCTGCACGCTGTTGTAGCGGCGCGGGTCGGCGTGAGAGAGCTTGCCCTTGAGCGCAGCCAGCGCGTCATGCAGCACGCCGCGCGGCGTGACCGGAAAGAACTTGGCCGCCAGCCGGCCGCTGGCGATGTTCAGCACCAGGTACACCAGTCCGTTGAACACCAGCAGCCACATGGCGGCAAAGTGCCACTGCAGCGCGCCGCCCAGCCAGCCGCCGAGCGTGACCACGGTGGGAATGGTGAACGGGAAAAACGGCGACGCGTCGTAGATGCGCCAGCCGCTCGTCACCAGGATCAGCACCGCCAGCGCATTGAGCCAGTGCGTGATGCGCATCCACAGCGGATGGATGGGGCGGCGATCTGCCTCGGGGGCCTTGGCGGCAGGAGGAGCGATGGCTGTGCTGTTCATGGGGCGGATTGTTGGGCGCACCCCATGGCCGATTCATCACGCAAACTTCAATTAATCGTGATAACTCCAAAGCCCGTATCGCGGGAGAATGCCACCCCATGGACACAGCCAAGCGCGTGCTGATCGTCGAGGACGACGCCCACATTGCCGAACTTCTGCGCATGCACTTGCGCGACGAGGGCTATGCGGTCGAGCATGCCGCCGATGGCCATGCCGGCCTGCGCGAGCTGGAGCGCGGCAACTGGGATGCGCTGGTGCTCGACCTGATGCTGCCCGGCATCGACGGCCTCGAAATCTGCCGCCGTGCCCGCGCCATGACGCGCTACACGCCGATCATCATCATCAGTGCCCGCTCCAGCGAGGTGCACCGCATCCTCGGGCTGGAGCTGGGCGCCGACGACTACCTGGCCAAGCCCTTCTCTGTGCTGGAGCTGGTGGCGCGGGTGAAGGCGCTGCTGCGGCGCACCGACGCGCTGGCCCGCAATGCACGCATGGAGTCGGGCAGCCTCACGCTGGGCAACCTCGACATCGAGCCGCTGGCGCGCGAGGTGCGTGTGGACGGCAAGCTCATCGAACTCACGCCGCGCGAATTCGACCTGCTGTACTTCTTCGCCCGCAACCCCGGCAAGGTGTTCTCGCGGCTCGACCTGCTCAACCAGGTCTGGGGCTACCAGCACGACGGCTACGAGCACACAGTTAACACCCACATCAACCGGCTGCGCATCAAGGTCGAGGCCGATCCGGCGCAGCCGCGGCGCATCCTCACGGTGTGGGGGCGGGGCTACAAGCTGTCGCCCAACGCGAACGGGGAGGACTCGGCATGATGGCCTGGAGCACGCTGTCGCGGCGGCTCTCCGCCGTGTTCGCGGTGCTGCTGCTGGTGTGCTGCGGCGCCTCGGCATGGCTGCAGATGCGCTCCAACGGCATCCACGAGCAGGAGGTCGTGCAGCGCCTGTCGCTCGGCTTGGCGGCGCACATCGCCGAGAACTCCGAGCTCATGAAGCCCGGCGGGCTCAACCAGGAGGCGGTGAAAGACCTGTTCGACAAGCTGATGGCCGTCAATCCGAGCGTGGAGGTCTACGTGCTGGGCCTGGACGGCCGCATCAAGGCACAGGCGGCGCCACAGGGGCACCTGAAGCGCGACGCGGTCGGGCTGGAGCCGATTCGCAAGCTGCTGGCGGGCGCGCCGCTGCCCATCGGGGGGGACGATCCGCGCAGCCTCACCGCTTCGAAGGTGTTCAGCGCCGCGCCGCTGCGCATGGATGGGCGCGACGCGGGCTATGTCTACGTGGTGCTGCAGGGCGAGGACCACGATGCGCTGGTCGCCAACGTGGCAACCGACAACGTGCTGCGCACCACGCTGTGGTCGATGGGGCTGGTGGCATTGCTCGGGCTGCTGGCGGGGCTTGCGGCCTTTCGCCTCATCACCCGGCCGCTGCGCGAGTTGACGGCGGCGGTGAAGCGCTTCGAGACCGAGGGCATCGCCTCCATGGAGCGCGAAACCCCCACGCTGGAGCGCCTGTCGCGAGGCACCGACGAAATCGCGCAACTGGGCCAGGCCTTCACGCAGATGACGCGGCGCATTGCCGAGCAATGGCGCGAACTCACGCTGCAGGACCAGCAGCGCCGCGAGCTGTTCGCCAACATCTCGCATGACCTGCGCACGCCGCTCACCTCGCTGCACGGCTACCTCGAAACCCTGCTGCTCAAGGCCGGCACGCTCAGCGAGGAGGAGCGCCGGCGCTACCTTGAAATCGCGCTCGGCCAGAGCCGAAAGGTCGGCCGGCTCGCGCAGGAAGTGTTCGAGCTGGCCCGGCTCGAGTACGGCGTGGTGAAGCCCGAGAAAGAAAACTTTGCGCTGGCCGACCTGGTGCAGGACGTGTTCCAGAAGTTCGAGCTGGCGGCCGAGGCGCGCCATCAGCGGCTGAAGCCCGACATCGCGCCGGGCCTGCCGGTGGTCTCGGCCGACCTGGGAATGATCGAGCGTGTGCTGACCAACCTGCTCGACAACGCCATCCGCCACACGCCGGCGGGCGGAGAGATCGTGGTGCAGCTGCGCCCGGAGAACGCCGGCGTGACGGTGCAGGTGAGCGACACGGGCCCGGGCATTCCGGGCGAGCTGCAGAAGTCGCTCTTCATGCGGCCAGTGTTCATGAGCGGCTCGCGCACCGACAGCGCGAGCAGCGGCGGGCTGGGCCTGGTGATCGTCAAGCGCATCCTGCAACTGCACGACAGCGACATCCGCCTGGTGCAGCAGCCCGACAAGGGGGCTGTGTTCCGCTTCCAGCTGGGTGGTGCGGGGAGCGCGGCAGGGGCCTGAGCGGCTGTTTGCCTGGGTTGGGGGGCGATGCTACAAGCGTGGCGCGACCCGTTCCAAAACACAGGAGACAAGAGACCATGCCAGTTTTCGACACCGTCCTGATCGACAAGGACCCGCAGCATCCGCGCATCGCGCGCCTCGTGCTCAACCGCCCCGAGAAGCTCAATGCCATCGGCGAGACCACGCCCTCGGAGATCCGCCGCGCGGTCGAGTGGGCCGAGGCCGACGACGAGGTACACGTCATCGTGGTCGAGGGCGCGGGCCGCGCCTTCTGCGCCGGCTACGACCTCGGCGACTACGCCGAGGGCCACGGCCGCGAGGGGCAGGGCGACCATCCCTGCCGGCAGGAAAAGACGCCGTGGGACCCGATGCTCGACTACGCCGCCATGAAGGGCAACACCGACGACTTCATGGCCCTGTGGCGCAGCCGCAAGCCCACCATCGCCAAGGTGCATGGCTACGCGGTGGCCGGCGGCAGCGACATCGCACTGTGCTGCGACCTGCTCACCATGGCTGACGACGCACGCATCGGCTACATGCCCACGCGCGTGTGGGGCTGCCCGACCACCGCCATGTGGACCTACCGGCTCGGCGCCATGCGCGCCAAGCAGCTCATGTTCACCGGCGACACCATCGACGGCAAGCAGGCGGCCGAATGGGGCCTGTCGAACTTCTCGGTGCCCGCCGACCAGCTCGACGAGGCCACGCTGAAGCTGGCCCTTCGCATCGCGGGCGTGCCGCGTTCGCACCTGATGATGCACAAGCTGGTGGTCAACCAGGTCTGGCATTCGATGGGTTTGGAACAGAGCCAGATGTTCGCAACCGTGTTCGACGGCATCACGCGTCACAACCCGGAGGGCATGTGGTTCCGGCGGCAGGCGGAGGCCGAGGGCTTCAAGAGCGCCGTCGCGTGGCGCGACAGCGGGCGGCCGATTCCTGAGGGCGACGAGGCCCGCGCACGCATCGCGGAGCTCGAAGCGAAGCTGGCCACGCGCGGCTGAGCTGGCGCGCACCGTCGCGTGGCCAATGTCACGCGACCGACATTTCCTCCCTCGATGATCCGGCGCGCCTTTTGCCAATCCGTTTGACGGCAAAAGACGTGTGAATTTACATCGATGTGAACAAAAGGGAGGAATTTGGATGCAGTTATTTGATTTTTCGAGGATCGCGCTGGCGGCTGGTGCTTGCGCGTTCATGGCGGCATGTGGCGGTGGCAATGGCGGTGTAGCGCCGATGCTGCCGGTCTTGCCGGCTTCACCGCCGCCAGCGGCTCCCGCACCTGCACCTGCACCGGCCCCGGCGCCCGTCGAAGCGGCACCCCCGCTCGTCATCGGGCATCGCGGCGCATCGGCGCTTCGGCCCGAACACACGCTGGCTTCGTACCAGCAGGCCATTGAAGACGGAGCCGATTTCATCGAGCCTGACCTCGTGGCCACCAAGGACGGCGAACTCGTCGCCCGCCACGAGAACGCCATCGCCATCGTCAAGGACGGAAACCTGGTCGAGGCCACCACCAACGTGGCCGACGTACCGAAGTTCGCCAGCCGCATGACCACCAAGGTGATCGACGGTACCCCCATCACCGGCTGGTTCACCGAGGACTTCACGCTGGCCGAGCTGAAGGAGCTCAAGGCCCGTGAGCGCATTCCAAAGCTGCGCCCGGCCAACGTGTCGTACAACGACCAGTTCCAGGTGCCCACGCTCGACGAAGTGATCCAGCTCGCCAAGTCGCAGTCGGTGGCCAAGGGCCGCGTGATCGGCATCTACCCCGAGAC
This sequence comes from Variovorax durovernensis, assembly GCF_977011995.1. Taxonomy (NCBI): domain Bacteria; kingdom Pseudomonadati; phylum Pseudomonadota; class Betaproteobacteria; order Burkholderiales; family Comamonadaceae; genus Variovorax; species Variovorax durovernensis. The sequence continues at coordinate 3,262,978 of NZ_CDRNCW010000001.1, forward strand.
CAAGCATCCGACATACTTCCGCTCGATCGGCTTGCCGCTCGAAAAGAAGCTGCTCGACACGCTGCAGAAGCATGACCTGAACAAGGCCGAGGCGCCGGTTTTCGTGCAGTCCTTCGAAACCGGCAACCTGAAGGACATCCGCCTGAAGAGCACGGTGAAGATCGTCCAGCTCATCGACGGGCAGGGCGCGCCCTACGACCTCGTGGCCCTGAGCGACAAGCGCACCTACTCCGATCTCGTGAAACCCGAAGGCCTGGCCGAGATCGCGACCTACGCGCAGGGCATCGGCGTGGCCAAGGCGCGGGTGATCCCGGTGGCTGACGGCAAGCTCGGCGCACCGACCACGCTCGTGAAGGACGCGCACGACAGGAAGCTGCTGGTCCATATCTGGACGATCCGCCCGGAGAACAACTTCCTGCCGGACAGCCTCAAGAAAGAGCCGAAGACCGATCCGATCGTGCTGGGCGACACCGCCGGGGAGATCAAGGCCTTCCTTGACGCGGGGATCGACGGACTCTTCGCCGACAGCCCTGCCACGGCGGTGCCGGCGGTCAAGGCCTATCGCGCGGCGCGGCCGAGGTAAGGGCGCGAAAGAAAGACGGGCGGCGCCTCAGTTCTTGCGGCGCGTGACCACCACCGTCGCCTCGAGGCCTTCATAGGCCTCGGCATCGCCGTACCAGCTGCCGGAGATCGGCGCTGCCTGCGCCGGGTCGCGCGTGACGCCGACCCGGATCAGCTGGCCGCTGCCCATCAGGTTGTTGGTCGGGTCGAAGGCCATCCAGCCGATGCCTGGCAGGTAGGCCTGCAGCCATGCATGCGTGGTGCCGGCGCCGGTCATCGAATCGCCCTTGGCCTGCGCCGCGGTGTCGAGCGCGGCGTCGTAGATGTAGCCTGAGACGAAGCGCGTGGCGATGCCCAGGCGCCGCGCCGCTTCCATCATCAGCAGCGCGTAGTCGCGGCAACTGCCGCTGCCCAGCGCCAGCGTGGCGAGCGGCGTCTGCGTGCCTTCTTCGTCGCGCGCCTTGTATTCGAGGCTCTGGCCGATGTGCGCGTTCATGCGCGCGAGCACCTCGCGCGTGCTGTTGGGCTTGTCGGTATGCAGGAACTGGTGGGCCCAGCGGATCAGCGTGCCCTGCGTGTCGTCGTCGTGGTGCGGGCGCAGGTAGTGCTCGAGGTCCAGGCGTTCCTGCACCGAATAGGCGAAGGGCAAGAATTCGGCGGCGGGATCGAGCGCCAGCTGGTCCTGCTGGGCGGGCACGTGCTCGATGGTGAAGGAGCACACGATGCGCAGCTCGGTCGCCTCGCCCATCGGCTGCACCAGCGCGACGGAGTTGGAGTGCGGGTCCTGGATCAGCCGGGTGAACGCATCCGGGCTCACCTGCAGGTCGGTGGCCAGCACCCGCAGGTCATGGCTGTCGCGCGGACGGAACATCACGCGGTGCAGACCGAAAGTGACCGGCTTGTTGTAGCGGTAGACGGTGGTGTGCTTGATGTCGTATTGGGTGGCCATGCGGTGCATTCTGGGGCCTTCGCGCGACAAGAGGTGGAATGCGGCGGGCACTTGCCGCAGAATCGGCGCCCGCCCGCGCTTCGACGGGCTTTTTTTCGACTTGCCGGGAGGTTCCGACTCGCCATGTACTCCGCCACCTTCATCTTTGCCAAGAAGCAGTTCGACGACGAGTTCCACCGCCTCGACCAGACCATTGCCGCCGCAGCGAAGTCGCTGCCCGGCTACTTGGGCGAGGAGACGTGGGAGAACACCGGCAACGGGCTGGTGTCGAACGTCTACTACTGGGACTCGCTGGACAGCCTGCAGGCGCTGATCCGCCACCCCGTGCACCAGCAGGCGAAGGCGGCGCAGGCGAACTGGCTCGACGGGTACAAGGTGGTGATCTCCGAGGTACTGCGCACCTACGGCGACAACCGCATCGACCACATGCTGGCGCCTTCGGGGCAGCCGGGCTGACGAGCAGCCCGAAGGGGCGCGGCTCAGAGGCGCTGGGTGCCCAGTGCCTTGGCCAGCGTGGCTAGCAATGGCAGCGGCTCTGCGTGCCATTGCGCGGCCAGCAGTTCGGCGCACAGCGCGGCGAAGCTCAGGCCGCGCGAGCCCAGCGCGGTGCAGGCCCAGAGGCCCGTGGCAGATCCATCGAGTGGGCCGACCAGCGGACGCCGGTCGCCCGAGGCGCAGCGGATGCCCACCCAGGCGTCGACCTCGCCGCGTGCGAACGAAGGCGCCAGTGCGGCGGCGGAAGCGGGGTGCAGCCGGCTCAGCCGTTCGCGGTTCGCATCGGCGTCGGCCGCTGTCGCTGCGAGGTCGGTGCTGTCGCGGTCGAAGGTCGCACCGGCCAGCCAGATCTGGGCGCCCGCGCCGTCGGGCACATGGGCGATCAGGTGGCCGTCGCCGTTGATCGGAGTGGCGGGCATGTCGGCGCCATCGGGCATGGGCCCCCAGGCGACCTGGCCGCGCACCGGTTGCAGTGGAAGGGCGGGTGCGAAGCGGCCTGATTCATGGCCGGCGCAGATGACCACGCGGTCCGCCTCGACGAGCATCTGGCCCGCCGGGTCGAAGAGCTGCCAGCCGCTGTTCGGTTTCCGCTCCAGCCGCGCCACGCGGCAAGCGCCGCGAAACTCGACGCCCGGCTGGCGCAGCCAAGCGGCGATCAGCCGGTGCGGCCGCACCCACGCCGCGCGCTCATGCCAGAGCGCAGCGGTGTCGCCGGACAGGCCGAGGGTGGCCAGTTGCCCGGCATTCGCGGGCCAGGATTCGTTGGGGCCGTTGCCGCTCCAACTATTGGGAACGCGCACGTCGCCGTCCGGCCGGCGCTCGAGCACGCCGCTTGCGCGCCAGTCGCGGCCTTCTTCCAGCAGCCTTTCGAGTTCCGTCCAGGTGGCGCGGATGCCGGCGCGCGTGAGCCGCGACAGCAGCGCATCGTCAGGCGACACATGCGGCGCAAGCATGCCAACCGGCAGCCCCGAAGCGCCGGACGCGGGCCAGTCAGCCGCATCGAGCACGGTGACCTGCCAGCCGCGCCGCGCCAGGCTCGCCGCCACCGCCGTACCGGCCAGGCCGGCGCCGATGACGGCGCAGCGCCCTGGCGCTTCGATGCGCTCGGGCACGGGTTCGCGCCGACGCACCGTCCAGGCGGGTGCGAACACGCCGCGCAGGCAATCGCGCTTGGGCGGCAGGCCCTGGTACTTTTCGACCGTGAAGCCGTATTGGCCGAGCGCATCGCGGATCGCCCGTGCGATGGTCCAGGTGGCGATGCGGGTGCCTTGCCGTGCAAAGCGCGACACAGCCTTCAGCGTGTCCGCCGACCACATGTCCGGGTTCTGCTGCGGGCTGAAGCCGTCAAGAAAGATGCTGTCGGCCTCGAAGCGCTGCGCGCGCAGCATCGGCTGCACGTCGCCGATGCACAGCGTGAGCAGCACCTGGCCATCGTCGAAGGCCAGCCGGTGGAAGCCGGGCAGCAGCCCGTGCCACTGCGCGGCCAGCTCGCCGGCCAGCGCCGCAAGCTCAGGGTAGGCCCCGGCCGCGCGCAGCAGGTCGTCGGGCGAGACCGGATGCGCCTCGATCGAGACGAAATGCAGCATGCGCGGCCGCCCGGGATCCGCGCGCCACGCCTGCCAGGTTGTCAGGAAATTGAGGCCCAGCCCGAAGCCGGTTTCGAGAATCAGCCATTGCGGCTGTCCGATCCAGGCCTCGGGCAGGCCGCAGCCGCCCAGGAACACATGGCGCGATTGCGCCAGTGCGCCGGTTTCGGTGTGATAGATGTCGTCGAAGCGCTCGCTGCGGGGGACGCCGTCGGCGCGCCAGGTCACTGGTTCAGCCATGACGGAACGATCCAGGGGGCCTCTTCACCAGGGGTACCGCGGAACCGGCTTTGCCGGGCCGCTGGTGCCGCCCCCTGGAAGGGGGTTGGCGAAGCGACACGAAGTGAAGTGCGCGAAGACTGGGGGTCAGTTCGATGGCGGTACGTAGCCCTGGGCCACGTCGGCGCCTTCGCCGAAGAAGTGCTTTTCCATCTGGCGCGCCAGGTATTGGCGGGCACGCAGGTCGGCCAGATTCAGCCGGTTTTCATTGACCAGCATCGTCTGCTGCTTGAGCCAGGCGGCCCAGGCCTCCTTGCTGACGTTCTCCCACAGGCGCTTGCCCAGTTCTCCGGGATAGGGCGGGAAGTCGAGCCCTTCGGCCTCTTTGCCGAGCTTGATGCACTGAACCATGCGTGCCATTTCTGTTGCCTCTGGTGGGGAAAGCGGTTGCTTAGTTGATTTCGCTATTTAGAACTGAAAACTTGGTCGTTCCAGTTTCTATATGTCGTATTGAGAATACGCAGCTTCATTGATATGCCTTTTTAGAGCAAGACACCATGAGCCTTCGCCGCGACTTTATCAAGCTTTCCCTGGGTGCCGGCGTGGCCGGTGCCATGGCCCTGTCGGCATTGCCGGCGTTTGCCCAGGGTGGGGTGGGCCCCGTGACGCTGCTGAACGTGTCGTATGACCCGACCCGCGAGCTGTACGTGGACTACAACCAGGCCTTCGCGAAGTACTGGAAGGCCAAGACCGGCCAGGACGTGTCGGTCAAGCAGTCGCACGGCGGCTCGGGCAAGCAGGCCCGCTCGATCATCGACGGCATCGACGCCGACGTGGCCACCCTGGCCCTGGGCGGCGACATCGACGCGCTCGTCACGCACGGCGGCCTCGTCAAGCCCGACTGGCAAAAGCGCCTGCCGCACAACTCGGCGCCGTACACCTCGACCATCGTGTTCCTGGTGAAGAAGGGCAACCCCAAGGGCCTGAAGGACTGGGATGACCTCATCAAGCCCGGCGTGCAGGTGATCACCCCCAACCCCAAGACCTCGGGCGGCGCCCGCTGGAACTACCTGGCGGCATGGGAGTTCGCCAAGCGCAAGTACGGCGGCCCAGATGGAGGTAACAGCAAGGCCAAGGAATACATCGGCAACCTGTTCAAGAACGTTCCTGTGCTCGACACCGGCGCGCGCGGCTCGACCATCACCTTCGTGCAGCGCGGCGTGGGCGACGTGCTGCTGGCCTGGGAGAACGAAGCCTTCCTGGCGCTGAAGGAATTCGGCCCCGAGAAGTTCGAGATCGTGGTTCCCTCCATCTCCATCCTGGCCGAGCCCAGCGTGGCGGTGGTCGACAAGGTCGTCGACAAGAAGGGCACGCGTGCCGTGGCCGAGGAATACCTGAAGTACCTGTACTCGGACGAAGGCCAGGACATTGCCGGGCGCAACTTCTACCGCCCGACGTCGGAGAAGGCCAAGGCCAAGTACGACAAGCAGTTCCCCAAGCTCACGCTGGTGACCATCGACCAGGCCTTCGGTGGCTGGGCGAAGGCGGACAAGGAGCACTTCGCGGATGGCGGCTCCTTCGACCAGATCTACGCACCTAGGCAAAAGTAACCCCCCAGGCTGCGCGCACTTCGTGTCGCTTCGCCCACCCCCCTGCCGGGGGCGGGCCGGCCGCTTCGGGCGGCCGTGCGCGGCGGCCCTCACGCATTCGCGCTCCTTTTCATCGAACCAAGGTTTTCTGTGTCCGTTCTCCTGATTGCCGGTAGCCCTTCGGCCCCGTCCCGTTCCACCGCCTTGCTCGAAGCGGTGGGTGAGCGGCTGGCCCAGCGCCATGCGCGGATCGAGCGGCTCGCCATCCGCGACCTGCCGGCGCAGGCGCTGCTGCTGGCCGAGTGGAACCATCCGGCCATCGTCGATGCGATCGCCAAGGTGGCCGAGGCCCGCGTGGTCGTGGTGGCCACGCCGGTCTACAAGGCCGCCTACAGCGGCGTGCTCAAGGTCTTTCTCGATCTGCTTTCGCAGAACGCCCTCAAGGGCAAGACGGTGCTTCCGCTGGCCACCGGCGGCAGCCCGCACCACATGCTCGCGCTCGACTACGCGCTGCGGCCCGTGCTGCAGTCGCTGTCGGCGCGCCACATCCTGCCGGGCGTGTACGCCAGCGATTCGCAGATCACGCTGACGCCCGAGAACGCCTACCAGGTGCATCACGACCTGGCCGAACGGCTCAACGAGGCCGTCGAAGTGCTGGCCACCGAAGGCCTGAAGCTGCCCGCGACCCACGGCTTCGAGCCAGTGCCCTTTTCCCGCGTGCGATGTAGCGTCTGAAGCCGGGGCTCCGCGCGAGCCCGGCTCTTTCGACCTCATCCCTGATCCCGCTTTTTGAGAACCGCCTGTGCGCGGCGCGGGAGAGCTTTTGCCCGACGTTTTGCAACACCAAGGAATCCACGCATGAACCCCGTTGCCACCGAAGACTCCGTGCTCGACACCTCGCCGCGCTCCCTCTGGCACGCGCTGGGCGATCTGGCTGCCAGCGTCATCGTCGTCAGCGCCGTCGCGCTGATCGTGAGTTTCATCGCCGCCGCGTGAGCACGCGGCGCATCCACATCCAAGCATTGCCATGACATTGATTTCCACACCCCGACGCCGGCTCATCCAGGGCGTTGCAGCCGCCGCCGTGCTGCCATCGTTCGCCGCGCTGGCTCAGGCGCCCGCGCGCCAACTCCGCATCGGCAACCAGAAAGGGCCGCTGAGCGTTCTCAAGGGCCGCGGAACGCTCGAGAAGCGTCTGGCGCCGCTGGGCGTGACCGTGAAGTGGACCGAGTTCACCGCCGGCCCCGTGCAGCTCGAAGCACTGAACGTCGGCTCGATCGACTTCGGCGACGTGGGCGAGGCTCCCCCCATCTTCGCGCAGGCTGCCGGTGCGCCGCTGGCCTACGTGGCTGCCACCGTGCCGCGTCCGAAAGCCGAGGCGGTGCTCGTGCCCAAGAGCTCGGCCATCAAGACCGTGGCCGACCTGAAGGGCAAGAAGATCGCGCTCAACAAGGGCTCGAACGTCCACTACTTCATCGTCAAGCTGTTCGAGAAGCACGGCCTGCCGTACACCGACCTGAACCTGGTCTACCTGCCGCCGGCCGATGCGCGCGCCGCCTTCGAGAAGGGCTCGGTCGATGCCTGGGTCATCTGGGACCCGTTCCTGGCCGCGGCCGAGAAGTCGCTCGACGCGCGCATCCTGGCTGACGCAACCGGCGTGGTGGGCAACCGCGCGTACTACTTTTCGTCGCTCGACTACGTGGCCAAGAACGCCGACGTACTGGCCATCGCGGTCGAGGAAATCAACAAGATCGACGTCTGGGGCGCAGCCAACAAGGGCGACTACGCGGCCGAGCTGTCCACCCTCTGGGGCCTGCCGAAACCGGTGGCCGATCTTTCCGTGGGCCGCGTGGACTACGGCACCGCAGCCATCACCAAGGCCATCCTCGCCGAGCAGCAACAGATTGCCGACACCTTCTTCGCGCTGAAGCTGATCCCCAAGAAGATCAACGTGCTCGAAGCCGCCGGCGCGGGAGTCGCGTGATGCAGATCTTCTGGTTCCTTCCGACGCACGGCGACAGCCGCTATCTGGGCACGAGTGAAGGCGCGCGTCCCGTCGACCTGGCCTACCTGCAGCAGATTGCCGGCGCGGCCGACAACCTCGGCTACGAGGGCGTGCTCATTCCCACCGGCCGCTCTTGCGAAGACCCGTGGGTCATTGCGTCGAGCCTGATCGGCGCGACGAAGAAGCTCAAGTTTCTGGTGGCGGTGCGCCCGGGCCTTCACCAGCCCAGCCTGGCCGCGCGCATGGCCGCGACCTTCGACCGGCTCTCGGGCGGCCGCCTGCTGGTGAACCTGGTGACCGGCGGTGACCAGACCGAGCTGGAGGGCGACGGCGTCTACCTCGACCATGCCGCGCGCTACGAGCAGTCGGCCGAGTTCATCCGCATCTGGCGCGAGATCATCGCGCGCAGCCACGACGGGCAGTCCTTCGACTACGAGGGCAAGCACCTGAGCGTGAAGGGCGCCAAGCTGTTGTACCCACCCGTGCAGAAGCCGTATCCGCCCGTGTGGTTCGGCGGCTCTTCGGCCGCGGCGCACGAGCTTGCGGCGGAGCAGGTCGATGCGTACCTCACCTGGGGCGAGCCGCCCGCGGAAGTCGCCAAGAAAATTGCCGACGTGCGCGCACGCGCCGAGCGCAAGGGCCGCAAGGTGGAGTTCGGCATTCGCCTGCACGTGATCGTGCGCGAGACCGAGGACGCCGCGTGGAAGGCGGCAGAGGAACTGATCAGCCGCGTCGACGACGAGACCGTGATCCGCGCGCAAGCCGCCTTCGCGCGCATGGATTCCGAAGGCCAGCGCCGCATGGCCGCGCTGCATGCGGGCGGTGCCAAGCGCTCGCGCGCCGACCTCGAGATCGCGCCGAACCTCTGGGCCGGCGTCGGCCTGGTGCGCGGCGGCGCAGGCACGGCACTGGTGGGCGATGCGAAGACCGTCGCCGCGCGAATCGAGGAATACGCGGCACTCGGCCTCGACAAGTTCATTCTGTCTGGCTACCCGCACCTCGAGGAGGCCTACCGCTTCGCCGAGCTGGTGTTCCCGCTGCTCTCGCGCAAGGCGAAGACGCAGCTGGCAGGCGGCTCGCTCAGCGGCCCGTTCGGCGAAGTCGTCGCCAACCTCGACGCCCCCTCGCGCCTCGTTTCCCAAAGCTAGAAATGACGCACACCCCCAGTCTTCGCGCACTTCGTGTCGCTTCGCCAACCCCCTTGCAGGGGGCAACACCAACGGCCCGGCGAAGCCGGTTCCGCGGTGTTTCTTGAAAAGAAGGGAACTGTATGACCGAACAAGTTCAGGAACTGCCGGCCGTCGCGCCGGCCGAAAGCGAAGGCAACGTGTTCAAGTCCTTTGCGGTCAATGTCGCGAAGCGGCTGGTGCCGTGGCTCGTGCCCGTGGGGCTCATCGTGTTCTGGCAGATCGCTTCGTCGCTGGGCTGGCTCAGCACGCGCGTGCTGCCGGCACCGGTGGATGTGGTCAAGGCCGCGTGGAACCTCACGGTGTCGGGCGAGCTGTGGACGCACGTGAAGGTCAGCGCCGGCCGCGCGCTGGCGGGGCTGGCCATCGGCGGCGGGGCGGGGCTGGCGCTGGGCCTGCTCACCGGCTCGGTGAAGTTCGCCGAGACGCTGCTCGACTCCACCATCCAGATGGTGCGCAACATTCCGGCGCTGGCATTGATTCCGCTGGTGATCCTGTGGTTCGGCATCGACGAATCTGCCAAGCTGTTTCTGATCTCGGTGTCGGTGTTCTTCCCGATCTACCTGAACACCTTCCACGGCATCCGCAACGTCGATCCGCAACTCATCGAGATGGGCCGCACCTACGGTCTGTCGCGCTGGCAGCTGTACCGCGAGGTGATCCTGCCGGGCGCACTCTCGTCCATCCTGGTGGGCCTGCGCTTCTCGCTGGGCCTGATGTGGGTGATCCTGATCGTGGCCGAAACCATCTCGGCGCAGGCCGGCATCGGCTACCTCACGATGAATGCCCGCGAGTTCCTGCAGACCGACATCGTGCTGGTGGGCATCCTGCTGTACGCGCTGCTCGGCAAGCTGGCCGACCTGTTCGCGCGCGGCCTGGAGCAGTGGTGGCTGCGGTGGCATCCCGGCTACCAGCGCAAGGCGAAGTGAGGGCAGGGGCATGACGACGCATTCATCCGACATCTCGCGCCGCACGGCCATTGCGACGCTGGCTGCGCTGGCCTCGGGCACGGTGCTCGCACAGGGCTTGGCCACGCGGCCCGTTACCGTGCGGCTGGGCTACCAGAAGTCTTCCACGCTGATCGCGGTGCTGAAGGCGCAGGGCACGCTTGAAAAGCAACTGGCGCCGCTCAACGCCACGCTGAGCTGGCACGAGTTCACCAGCGGCCTGCCGCTGCTCGAGGCGTTGAACCTCGACAACCTGGACATCAGCGCCGACGTGGCCGACACCGTGCCGGTGTTTGCGCAGGCAGCGGGTGCCGAGCTGACTTTCATCGCGCAGGAAGCGCCGTCGCCCGCGGCCCAGGCCATCGTGGTGCGCGAAGACTCGCCGATCAGGACCGTGGCCGATCTCAAGGGCAAGAAGGTCGGCTTCGCGAAAGCAGCCGGCGCGCACTACCTGCTGATTGCCGCGCTCGACAAGGCCGGCCTGTCGTTCAGGGACATCGAGCCCGCCTACCTCACGCCCGCCGATGGCCGTGCCGCTTTCGAGAAGGGCGCCATCGACGCATGGGTGGTGTGGGACCCGTTCCTGGCTGCCGCACAGCGGCAGTCGAAGGTGCGCGTACTGGCCGACGGCGCGGGCATCGCGTCGTACCAGCGCTACTACCTTGCCAGCACCAAGTTCGCGAAGGCGCGGCCCGACGTGCTGCGCGTGGTCTACGCCGAGCTCGAGAAGACCGGCAAGTGGGTCAAGCAGAACCCGAAGGACGCTGCAGCGCTGCTGTCGCCCGTGTGGGGCCTGGACGCCGCGACCATCGAGCAGGCCAACGGCCGCCGCAGCTACGCGGTGCGGCCGGTGGTAGCCGAGGGTCTGACCGAACAGCAGCGCATCGCCGATGCCTTCTTCGCCGAGAAGCTGCTGCCCCGAAAAATCGATGCGCTGAATGTGGCGCTGTTCAAACCCGGAGCCTGAAGCCCATGAGTGCCGTCCTGAAAGACATCGAACCCCAGGCCCCTTCGCAGGCGATCCCCGGCGGTGTGCGCCTGGAAGCGCGCGGCCTGCACAAGCGCTACGGCGCGCGCGAGGTGCTGCGCAACACGCGGCTCACCATCGAGCCCGGCCAGTTCATCGCCATCGTCGGGCGCAGCGGCTGCGGCAAGAGCACGCTGCTGCGGCTCATCGCGGGGCTGGAGCAACCCACATCCGGCGGGCTCTACACCGACGGCAACCAGGTGCACGGCCTGCACGACGACACCCGCATCATGTTCCAGGAGGCGCGCCTCTTGCCGTGGCGCCGCGTGCTCGACAACGTGACGCTGGGCCTGCCGAACGACGCCAAGGGGCGCGGCAAGGAAGTGCTCGCGCAAGTCGGCCTGGCCGACCGCGAGAACGAATGGCCTGCGCGCCTGTCGGGCGGCCAGCGGCAGCGGGTGGCACTGGCGCGCGCGCTGGTGCACCACCCGCGCCTGCTGCTGCTCGACGAGCCGCTGGGCGCGCTGGATGCATTGACGCGCATCGAGATGCACCGGCTCATCGAGAACCTGTGGCAGCGCCACCGCTTCACCGCACTGCTGGTGACGCACGACGTGCAGGAAGCCGTGGCGCTGGCCGACCGCGTGATCCTCATCGAGGACGGCCGCATCGCGCTCGACGAGAACATCGCGCTGGCCCGCCCGCGCTCGCAGGGCGACCCGGCCTTTGCCGCAATTGAGAAACGAATCCTCGACAGGGTGCTGCAGAAGCCGGAAGACACCGCGCCCGAGAGCACCGACGCCAGCTGGCTCGGCACACCCGCGCATGCGTTGCGCTGGGCAATCTGAGTCTTTTTCTCCATCAGTCCATCCTGAAAGGTAGTCGCATGTCGCAGAACTGGAAATTCGAAACCCTGTCGGTGCACGCCGGCTATTCGCCCGAACCGACCACCCGCGCGGTCGCGCCCCCCATCTACCAGACGGTGGCGTATGCCTTCGACAGCGCGCAGCACGGCGCGGACCTGTTCGACCTGAAGGTGCCAGGCAATATCTACACCCGCATCAACAACCCGACGCAGGACGTGCTGGAGCAGCGCGTGGCCGCTCTGGAAGGCGGCATCGCCGCGCTCGCGCTGGCCTCGGGCCAGGCGGCCGTGACCTACGCGATCCAGACCATCGCGGAGGCGGGCGACAACATCATCAGCAGCACCGCGCTGTATGGCGGCACCTACAACCTGTTTGCCCACACGCTGCCGCAGTTCGGCATCACCACGCGCTTCGCGGACCACCGTGATCCGTCCAGCTTCGAGAAGCTGTTCGACGACAAGACCAAGGCGGTGTTCGTCGAATCGCTGGGCAATCCGGCGGGCAACGTGACCGACATCGCGGCCATTGCCGAGATCGCGCACCGCCACGGCGTGCCGCTGATCGTCGACAACACCGTGCCGTCGCCGTACCTGAGCCGGCCCATCGAGCACGGCGCCGACATCGTGGTGCATTCGCTCACCAAGTACCTGGGCGGCCACGGCACCAGCATCGGCGGCGCCATCGTCGACTCGGGAAAATTCCCGTGGGCCGAGCACAAGCAGCGCTTCAAGCGCCTGAACGAGCCCGACGTGAGCTACCACGGCGTGGTCTACACCGAGGCGCTGGGCCCTGCCGCCTACATCGGCCGTGCGCGCGTGGTGCCGCTGCGCAACACGGGCGCGGCCATCTCGCCGTTCAACGCCTTCCTGATCCTGCAGGGCATCGAGACGCTGGCGCTGCGCATGGACCGAATCAGCAGCAACGCACTTGCGGTGGCGCAACACCTGAAGCAGAGCAAGGCCGTGAACTGGGTGAACTACGCGGCGCTCGAAGACCACCCCGACTACCCGCTGGCGAAGAAATACTTCGGCGGCCGCTCCAGCGGCGTGCTGACCTTCGGCATCGGCGCGGGCCGCGAGGGCGGGGCGAAGTTCCTCGATGCGCTGAAGCTCTTCACGCGCCTCGTGAACATCGGCGACGTGCGCTCGCTGGCTACGCACCCGGCCTCGACCACGCACCGGCAACTGTCACCTGAAGAACTGGCCAGAGCCGGCGTTACGGAAGACACCGTTCGCCTGTCGGTCGGCATCGAGCACATCGACGACCTGATCGCCGATCTCGACCAGGCCCTTGCCGCCGCATCGAACTGAAAGACCTTTTGAAGAAATGACCGCACTGCAATCCATCCCTGAAGCCGCGCTGGACCAGCTGTTCCGCAAGGCCCGCACCGTGCACGCGTTCAAGCCGGTGCCGGTGACCGACGAACTGATCCACAAGCTATACGACCTCGTGAAGTGGGGCCCGACCGCCTTCAACGCCCAGCCGGCACGCTACGTGTTCGTGCGCAGCGAAGAGGCCAAGGCGAAGCTGAAGCCGGCGGTGTCTGCGGGCAACACCGCGCAGACGCTGGCCGCCGGCGTGACGGTTATCGTGGCGCACGACACGCGCTTCTATGAGCACCTGCCCACGCAGTTCCCTGCCTACGACGCCAAGCCGCTCTTCGAGAAGAGCGCCGAAGCCGCGCAAGCCACCGCCTTTCGCAACAGCAGCCTGCAAGGCGCCTACCTGATCCTGGCGGCGCGCTCGCTCGGCCTCGACGCGGGGCCGCAGTCGGGCTTCAACGCGGAGCTGGTCGACAAGGCCTTCTTCCCAGATGGCCGCTACAGGGCCAACTTCCTGGTGAACCTTGGCGTGGCCGACCACGCTGGCACCTTCGAGCGCGGCCCCCGGTTGGCGTTCGAAGAGGTGGCCGAGATCGTCTGACGGCAGCCACCACTTCACTCATCTTTTTTCGTGCTTTTCCTGAACGAATTTCCTCAACCCGAAAGAGAAACCATCATGTCCATTCAAGCCATCAACGTCCGCAACCAGTTCAAGGGCAAGGTCCGTGAAATCATCCGCGGCGACGTCGTCTCCGAAGTCGATGTCGAGACCGCCTGGGGCATCGTCACCTCGGTCATCACCACGCGCTCGGTCGACGAACTGCAACTGAAGGTGGGCTCCGACGTGGTCGCGCTCGTGAAGTCGACCGAGGTTTCGATCGCGAAGCTCTGACGGACCCTCGGGCATCTGCGACAACCCGGCGCTGTCATGGCGCCGGGTTTTTTCGTTTCTGGGGTGATTGTTTGCAGTCGTTTTTGGGGGCTTACAAGCATGTCGAAATCGAATGTGCTGAATTTCAGGAATCCGATGAATCTTTGAAAACCACGCTTCTGTCCTGAAGACGCCGCCATAGCATGCGCCGCGAGATCGTGGCTCGTGCCGTCCATCGGCGTGCTGCTGCATCTCGCGAAGAGTTGAAAACCAAGCAGAAATCTTCAGGGAGTCACCGCATGCGTGTGGAAATGGATGAGCATGGAATGATCAATCACGCGCGAGTCAGGCACGCTCGCAGCACCCAGATCGAAAGAGGAAAAAGAGCCGGAGCCATCACAGGAATCGTTGTGCATCAGACAGACGCCGATACTTCGGCGTCTTCCTTGAACAGCTACAGACAGTCGGGGGCCAATGGCGCGCACTTTCTCATCGACAAGGATGGGACCATCTATCAGACTGCGGCGATTTATCAACGGACGAATCATGTGGGGCCGCTGAAGGCACGATGCCTGGTGATACCGAAGTGCAAGATGTCCGACTTTCCTCCAAGGGCAAGTCCGACGCAGATGCATCGCATCGAGATGCTCAAGGCGCCTGCGGACCGCTATCCGAGCAATATGGAAGCTATCGGGATCGAGATGGTTGGAAGGACGAGGCTCCCCTCGAGTGTGAGGCTGCTCCCCACAGAGTTGACGTGGCCTCCCGAAAAGGTGCGGGCCAAGTACGCTGTATTCGAAACGCCGACTGCTGCTCAAAATCAATCTCTCTCGTGGCTTGTCAGAGTGCTTCAAAATTCGATGCAAATTGCTGCGGAAGAGGTCTTTCGTCATCCTGTGGTCAGCAGAAAAAATCCAACTGAGGCACAGGGCGCAGATTGGAATCTATCGGTACCAGCACCATGACCAACTCAAGACTTTTCATGGCTGCTGCGGCGCTCGCTGTGGCTGTAATTTCGTTCTCGGCGCAGGCCGCGGACCGGCGATACCCCATTAGCTATGTCAAGAAGGTGGAGGTCACGCATCCTTCACACCGAAGCGCTTGGGAAAACAAGGATTTTCTGGATTGCGACGATGTCGTCCTTACAGAGGAAGACGTTCTATATGCCCTGAGGTATATGCACAGGATTTCGTGGAAAGCCTACGACCCGGAGAAGATGGACACCACGGGCTGTGAAGGGCAAGCGCTTGTGACGTTCAAGAACGGAAAAATCCTCGCGATGGGAATTGAGCCCACCGGGCGGATCAGCACCGCAGAGTTCGATTCCAAGATGAAATCGACGGCGAGTCCCCTGGGCTTCTACGAATGCCATCCGTGCGGAGAACGCAAGATGGCTCTTCTCAAGGACGCGTTGAATCGCGCTGATGAGCGCAGGCTCAAGCGAATGGAAGCCGAAGGGCGGATCCCACCTGGCGAGGCGGAAATCCTGCTGAAGAAGACGCGGGCTGGTCGTGAAAGGCCATGACTTGCTTTTCAAGGCTGCATCATTCAGTGATCGTGCGCACCAGCCTATACAACGGCTGGTTGTTAAGAACCGACTTTTCGGTTGTTTGAGCTTCGGCCCGTGGCTTCTACAGTGGTGGTTATCGCCATCAAGGCGCATGCAACGCACAACAGGAGCCTCACAGCATGTCAGTGGAACTCGAAGAAGAACTCGTCGTCGCCTTGCCCGAAGCACTTGAACAGGCGCGCGCCAAGGCCGCCGAAAGCAATTGGCCCTATGCCGGCGGCGTGACGCCGCCGGTGGCCTGGGAACTGGTGCAGAAGGGCCATGCAGTGCTGGTCGACGTGCGCTCCGGCGAGGAGCGCAAGTTCGTCGGCCATGTGCCTGACAGCCTGCACGTGGCCTGGGCCACGGGTACGGCGCTCACGCGCAATCCGCGCTTCGTGCGCGAACTCGAAGCAAAGCTGGCAAAGGACGGCGGCAAGGACGCCGTGGTGCTGCTGCTGTGCCGCAGCGGCAAGCGCTCGGCGCTGGCAGCCGAGGCGGCGGCCAAGGCCGGGTTCACGCAGGTGTTCAACGTGCTCGAAGGCTTCGAGGGCGAGATCGACGCGCAGCAGCACCGCGGCGGCTCCGACGGCTGGCGCTTCCACGGCTTGCCGTGGGTGCAGGACTGAATCCACGTCGAACAGACAGACATCCACGGGAGAACAGTGCACATGGCCCATTTCGAAGTGAGCGACATCGTCCGCGCGCTGCACGGTGTGCGCGACGAATGGCGCGATTCGCAGCGCCGCTCGCGCGAGCCCGGCGCACGCGAGTTTCCGTCGCGTGACGCGCTCGCGCAGATCGTCGAGTCGCTGAAGGGCGCGCTTTTTCCGATGCGGCTCGGCCCGCCGGACCTGCGCCATGAGAGCGAGGATTTCTACGTCGGCCACACGCTCGATGCCGCCCTGCAGGCGCTGCTGTTGCAGGCGCGGCTGGAGCTGAATTTCAACGCCCGCCACGAGCCGCGCTCCGCGAGCGAAATCGACGATGCCGCCACGGAGGCAGTGCGCCGATTCGCAACCGCGCTGCCGGGCCTGCGCCGCCTGCTCGACAGCGACGTGCTTGCCGCCTACCAGGGCGACCCCGCCGCGCGCAGCGTCGACGAGGTGCTGCTGTGCTACCCCGGCGTGCTGGCGATGATTCACCATCGCCTCGCGCACGAGCTCTACAAGCTCGGCCTGCCGCTGCTGGCGCGCATCGTCGCGGAATTGGCACACGGACAGACCGGCATCGACATCCACCCCGGTGCGCAGATCGATGCGGGCTTCTTCATCGACCACGGCACGGGCGTCGTGATCGGCGAGACGGCGGTCATCGGCAAGCGCGTGCGGCTCTACCAGGCGGTCACGCTCGGCGCCAAGCGCTTTCCGACCGACACCGAAGGCAACCTGCAGAAGGGTCTTCCAAGGCATCCGGTGGTGGAGGACGACGTGGTGATCTACGCCGGCGCGACCATCCTCGGGCGGGTCACGCTCGGAAAGGGTGCCGTCATCGGCGGCAATGTGTGGATCACCGACGACGTGCCGCCGGGCGCGAGCGTCACGCAGGCCAGCCTGCAGAACGCACCCAAGGCAGGTGGAGCAGCATGAAAGCATTCGTCGAAGACTTCGGAGTCACCATTCGCCAGCTGCGCGAGGGCAAGGGCTGGTCGCAGGAGGAGCTGGCCGAGCGTTCCGATCTGAACCGCTCCTACGTGGGCGAGATAGAGCGCGGCCGTGTCATTCCGTCGATCGTCACCGCGCAGAAGCTGGCCACCGCATTGGGCATCAACATGGTCGGCTTGCTCATGCGCTGCGAGCAACTGGAGCAATCGCGTCTTGCAAGAAGGATCAACTTGGCGGCTATAGCCTGTTGAGGGAAAACCCGTGGCCGCCGGACACTGGCGTCCACTTTTTCCTCAACCCACGGAGCCCTGATCCATGAGCGCAACAGTTGGTGGTACGACCGCCCTTGGCGACAACGCCGCAAGACAGCTAGCCAATGCCACCAAGACAGTTCCCCAACTCGAGACCATCAGCCCGCGCTGGCTGACGCACCTGCTGCAATGGGTGCCGGTGGAGGCGGGCATCTACCGCGTCAACAAGGTCAAGAACCCCGAATCCATCAAGGTCACCTGCACCTCGCGCGAAGAAGAAAACCAGCTGCCGCGCACCTTCGTGGACTACGAAGAGAACCCGCGCGAGCACTACCTCAATGCCGTGAGCACCGTGCTCGACGTGCACACCCGCATCTCCGACCTCTACAGCAGCCCGCACGACCAGATCAAGGAGCAGCTGCGCCTGACGATCGAGACGATCAAGGAGAACCAGGAGAGCGAGCTCATCAACAACCCCGACTACGGCCTGCTGGCCCAGGTGACGGAAGAGCAGCGCATCTTCCCGCTGACCGGCGCACCAACGCCTGATGACCTCGACGAGCTGCTGACCAAGGTGTGGAAGGAGCCCGCCTTCTTCCTCACGCACCCGCTGGCCATTGCCGCCTTCGGCCGCGAAGCCACGCGCCGCGGCACGCCGCCGCCGACGGTGAGCCTGTTCGGTTCGCAGTTCATCACCTGGCGCGGCATTCCGCTGATTCCTTCGAACAAGGTGCCTGTGGCCGACGGCAAGAGCAAGATCCTGCTGCTGCGCGTGGGCGACAAGCGCCAGGGCGTGGTGGGCCTCTTTCAGCCGGGGCTGTCGGGCGAGCAGGGTCCGGGCCTGTCGGTGCGCTTCATGGGCATCAACAACCATGCGATCGCGTCTTACCTGATCTCTCTGTACTGCTCGCTCGCGGTGCTGACCACCGACGCGCTGGCGGTGCTCGACGACGTCGAGATCGGCAAGTACCACGACTATCCCGACACCTACAAGTAAGCCGCTGTGAGCAGCACTCCATCGATTCCGGGCGAGGCGCCGTTCGACCCGGCCATCCTCGCGCGCATGGCGAGCGCCATGTTCTCCGAGGTGCCGGGCGCGCAGTTTCCCGCCAACATCGCGCCGCCGGGTTCGCCGCTGGTGAGCCCCGCGGGCTTCGGGCCGAGCGTGCCGGGCACGCCGATTCCGCAGGGGCAGATTCCGGGCGCCAACCTGGTGCCGGCATCGCCCACGCAGCTGCCTTCGCTCGCCAACCGAGCGCCAGCTTTGCTGCCGCATGCCACGGCGGGGAATGGCGTGCCGGACAGCGTGCTGTCGGTGGCGCCGGCGTTCGAGCCGCGCTCGGGCGGTGCGCTGCTTGGCGTGCCGCAGCAGGTGAGTGCGCCCCTGGCGCCGCAGGCTGCAGCGTCGCCGTTCTACTTCGTGGGCAACAGTTACGGGCATCCGTCGGCGGGGGCCACGCAGGGCATTGCGATTCACGATCCGTTCGCTGGCCTTGAACTGCCGCAAGCGGCTGCGCCGGTTTCGCCGCCGAGCCCGTCGATTGCACCCGCCGGCCGCGACGCACAGTTCTATTTCGTCGATGCGGTGCGCCTGCCCAACGGCTTCGTCACGCCGGCCAAGCCCGATCCGCGCGGCCCCGACGCCGTGCCGCTGGCCGGCAGCGGCCAGCATCCGCCGTTCGACGTCCATGCCGTGCGGCGCGATTTTCCGATCCTGCAGGAGCGGGTGAACGGCAAGCAACTCGTGTGGTTCGACAACGCGGCCACCACGCACAAGCCGCAGTCGGTCATCGACCGCATCGCGTACTTCTACGAGCACGAGAACTCGAATATCCACCGCGCGGCGCATGAGCTGGCTGCGCGCGCAACCGACGCCTACGAGGGCGCGCGCGAACGCGTTCGCCAGTTCATCAACGCGCCGGAAGTGGAGGAGGTGATCTTCGTGCGCGGCACCACCGAGGCCATCAACCTCGTGGCCAAGAGCTGGGGCGGGCAGCACGTGGGCGAGGGCGACGAGATCATCGTGTCGAACCTCGAGCATCACGCCAACATCGTGCCGTGGCAGCAGCTTGCCGCCGCCAAGGGCGCGAAGCTGCGCGTGATTCCGGTGGACGATTCGGGCCAGGTGCTGCTCGACGAATACCGCAAGCTGCTCAACGACCGCACGAAGATCGTGGCCGTCACGCAGGTCTCCAATGCGCTGGGCACCGTGGTGCCGGTGAAGGAGATCGTCGAGCTGGCACACCGCGCGGGCGCCAGGGCGCTGGTCGACGGTGCGCAGTCGGTCTCGCACATGCGTGTGGACGTGCAGGACATCGGTGCCGATTTCTTCGTGTTCTCCGGCCACAAGGTTTTCGGTCCGACCGGCATCGGCGTGGTCTGGGGCAAGCGCGAAGTGCTCGAAGACATGCCCCCGTGGCAGGGCGGCGGCAACATGATTGCCGACGTGACCTTCGAGAAGACCGTGTTCCAGCCGATCCCCAACAAGTTCGAGGCCGGCACCGGCAACATTGCCGACGCCGTGGGGCTGGGCGCGGCGATCGACTACGTCAACAAGGTCGGCATCGAGAACATCGCGCGCTACGAGCATGACCTGCTGGTTTACGGCATGGTGCAGCTCGGCGCGATTCCCGGCGTGCGGCTGATCGGCACGGCGGCCGACAAGGCCAGCGTGATGTCCTTCGTGCTCGACGGCTACACCACCGAAGAAGTGGGGCATGCGCTGAACGACGAGGGCATTGCGGTGCGCACCGGCCACCACTGCGCGCAGCCGATCCTGCGGCGCTTCGGTGTCGAGACGACGGTGCGGCCTTCGCTGGCGTTCTACAACACCTTCGACGAGGTCGACCGGCTGGTGGCTGTGGTGCGGCGGCTGGCGGGGCAGCGGCGCGCGGGTTAGGGCAAGGGCTTCGGCGCGAGGTAACGCTTGAAAAAGCCGACCACCTGGGCGTCGAAGTCCGCGTGGAACGCAACGCGGTCGAAGCCGGGCGCGTCGGTGCAGATCTCCGGCGCGCTTTTCGCCAATGCAGGAGAGCAGGGCGCCAGGAACGCGAAGTGCCCGGCGTTGGCCGCCAGATGCCACTCCGGGGGAATAGGCAGGTCGCGCAGCAGCTCTTCCACGTGGTGCGGCAGCACGCCGTCGCCACCATAGGCGGAACCCCACAGCTGGATCGGTACCGTCACGTCCTTCAGCCCCTTGGCGTCGAAGGCGCTCAGCGGATCGACGATGACTGCTGCCTTGATGCGCGGGTCGCGCCGAGGCAGTGGCGGCATTTCGTTGCGGCGGATCTCGCCGCACAGCGGAACCTTCGATTCGGGCGGGCAGAGGTCTTCGCGCAATTTGTAGTTCGGAACGGCGCCGATCGCGGCGAGCCCGGTGTAGCCACCGCGTGAGAAGCCGAAGAAGCCGATCCGCTCGGGGTCGAGCTTTGCGCGACCTGGCCAGGCGGTCACCATGTAGTCGACCAGCCGCTTCATGTCCTCCGGCCGTGTCGCGAAGGCCGACAGGTAGCCCTGCCGGCTCAGGTCGCGGAAGTTGTCGCCGGGGTGGCTGATGGCCGCGACGACAAAACCCGCGTCGGCCAGCGCGGCGTCGGTGTCGTGGTGCCCCAGAAATGATCCGCCGGTGCCGTGCGAGACCACGACCAGCGGCAGGGCCGCTCCGGCCACGGGGCAGTTCCTGGCGCCGGCAATGACCAGCGTGTCGAGCGTGATCGTGGCTGCCGGGCCATCGCAGGGCGACCACACGGCGCCTTGGAGGGCCGGCCCGTCCTTGTCGGCCGGCACGTCGATGAAGCTGAACCCCGCGGCGTGCGCAAGGGTGGCAGACAGGCACAGCGTGCCTGCCAGGGAAAGAAGGCGTGGAAGGTTCATGGCCCGAGTCTGCCGCCGGCGCTTGGGCGCCGCTTAGCCGACTTTGCGCTCTTTGCCCGGTTAACGAATGGCGCGCTATGCTTGGAGATTGTTAACACTCGTGATGCTTGCCACCGCATGTCCCTGCCTCAAGCTTCTTCCCCCACGCCTTCGACCGCCGACGAATCCTGTGACGTGATGGTTGTCGGCGGTGGCCCCGCCGGCTCGACCATTGCGGCATTGCTGGCCCAGCAGGGCCGCAAGGTGGTGTTGCTCGAGAAAGCGCATCACCCGCGCTTTCACATCGGCGAATCGCTGTTGCCCGGGAATGTCGAGCTGTTCGAGAAGCTCGGCGTGCGCGACCAGGTCGACAAGATCGGCATGCCCAAGTTCGGCATCGAGTTCGTCTCGCCCGAGCACGAGCACCGCAGCTACGTCGAATTTGCCGAGGGCTGGGACAAGTCGCTCGACTCCGCCTGGCAGGTGCGCCGGTCCGAACTCGACGAGCTGCTGTTCCGCAACGCGGCAACGCGCGGTGCGCAGACGATCGAAGGCTGCAAGGTGCGCGACGTGGCGTTCGATGCAGACGGCGCCACTGTCAGGGCCGAGATGGACGACGGCGCGAAGCGCAGCTGGCGAGCGCGCTTCGTGGTCGACGCCACCGGGCGCGACACCCTGCTGGCCAACAAATTCCGCTGCAAGGAAAAGAACCCCGACCACAACAGCACGGCCGTGTTCGGCCACTTCACCAACGCCGAGCGGCTCGAAGGCAAGAAGGAAGGCAACATCAGCATCTGCTGGTTCCCGCACGGCTGGTTCTGGTTCATTCCGCTGGCCGACGGCACCACCAGCGTGGGCGCGGTGTGCTGGCCGTATTACCTGAAGACGCGCGACAAGCCGCTGAAGGACTTCTTCTACGACACCATCGCGCTGTGCCCGGTGCTGCAAGACCGGCTTCAGGGCGCCACGCTGGTCGACGACGCGGTGCATGCCACGGGCAATTTCTCTTACACCAGCACGCACGCCACCGGCGACCGCTACCTGATGCTGGGAGATGCCTTCACCTTCATCGACCCGATGTTCTCGTCCGGCGTGTACCTGGCCATGCACAGCGCCTTCGATGGCGCGAAGCTGGTGGCCACCGCTCTCGACCAGCCGGCGGAGTTGTCGGCGGCGCGCCAGGGCTTCGAGGCCATGATGCGCAAGGGGCCGCGCGAGTATTCGTGGTTCATCTACCGCGTGACCAACCCGACCATCCGCGACATGTTCATGCATCCCGGCAACCCGTTCCGGGTGAAGGAGGCGCTGATGTCGCTGCTGGCCGGCGACATCTACAACGGTACGCCGATGTGGAACGCGCTGCGCATGTTCAAGGTGCTGTATTACGGTATTTCGATTGCGAACTTCCGCCGCACCTGGGCAGGCTGGAAGCGCCACCGCTTCAACACCCGCGACATGGGGATGTTGAAGGGCGAGACAATTCTCAAGTCGGACTAGCTGCTGCGGCAGCTACCGCAGCGACGTGCGCCACGCCCAGCGCAGGGCTGCTGAGCACATCGATGCCAAGATCCGCAAGCAGCGCGGTGGCGGGTGCCATCGAGGCCTGGGCCAGCACCACCACGTCGGCCGAGCCGGCCGCCTTGCGAATGGCGGCGGCCAGCGTTTCGGCATAGCGGGCGATGTCGCCGGCTTCGAAATGCGGCCATGCGCCGGCGATGAGCAATTGCCCGGGCTCTACCCGCACGCCCGCATCCGAGGCTGCTGACAACACCAGGTCCACGGTCGGTGCGAGCGTGCTCTGAAGCGCGGCGGCCACCAGCACGCGCGGGCCGGTGCGCACTGCGCGGTCGGCCATGGCGCGGTCGATGCGCAGGGCCTTGAATCGGCCGTGCGTCGGCGTGTGTTCGGCGATGCCGCCGATGGTCGAGCAGGTGCAGGCCACGACGTTGGCACCGCCTGAAGCCGCCTCCTGCATGGCGGCGTGAACGCGAGCCACCAGCGCCGCGTCGGAAACACCGACGACGCGTGCATCGGCGAGCAGGTCGTCGCGCACCACATGGCGTGCCGGCAGGCCCGGCGCGGCTTCGCCGAGCAGCCGCTCGAAGGTTGGCACATGGGCCTGCGCCGTGTGCAGGAAGGCGATGGCGTGTTGCACCGCGTCAGCCCGCCGTGCGGGCGCGCTGGGCTTCGTAGGCCTTGAGGTGGACGTACGCCGTGCGCAGCACCGAAGGCGTTGCCGCATGGCCCGGCGCCGCTCGGCTCAGCAGGTCGCCGACGATATGGTCGGCCTCCACCTGCGCGCCGCGCACGATGTCCTTGTACATCGATGCCGTCATCGGCGAGCCAGCTGCGGTCATGATGGCCCGGCCGCGCTGCACGGCTGCCGGGCGCGGCGCGAAGCCGTTGTGTTCGGCGATGGCGCAGCATTCGCCGAAGATCGACAGCGCCACGTCTTCACCGCCGGCCGCCATGATGTCGCCGATGGACGCGCGCATCAGGCTGGTGAGGCCCGCCGCCGATGCGATGAACACCCACTTCTCCCACATGTCCTGCGAGATGGTCTCGCTGGCGTTGCCGTCGAACTTTGCGCCGGCGAACTGCGCCGCGATGGCGTCGACGCGGGCCGAGCGACCACCGGCGCGCTCGCCGTAGCTCAGGCCGTGCGTGTCGTTGAGGTGCAGCACGCGGCCTTCGTCATCCAGAGTGGCGGAGATCATGCACAGGCCGCCCAGCACCCGGTCTTCGCCGAAGCGCGCGACCAGGCTGTCGATGTGCTTCATGCCGTTGAGCAGCGGAAGAATCACGGTGTTCGGGCCGACCGCGGGGGCGAACGAGTCCATCGTCGATTCGAGGTCGTAGGCCTTGCTGCCGGCAATGACCACGTCGTAGGGCCCGTCGATGCCATCCGCCAGTACATGCCTGGGCGCTGGAAGCTGCAGGTTGCCGAACGTGCTCTGCACCACCAGCCCGGTCTTCGCGAGCTGCGCCGCGCGGCGCGGTCGCAGCAGGAAGGTGACGTCGCGTCCTGCCTCCAGCAGACGACCGCCGAAGTACCCACCGAGTGCGCCGGCACCCACCACCAGAAATCTCATCGCGTGTCGCTCCTGAATCAGTCGAACCAAAAAGATCGACGGCGATGATGCCCGGGATTGCGGCGGGCTGCTTCAGGCCGGTGATTTCTCCGGCAGTCTTCAGGAGTCGGCGCGGCGCGATGGGCTTTTTAAGATAGGGTCATGGAGGGTTCGCATAATCGCGTCGGTCATTCCGACTCTGACTCTTCCATTCAAGGAGTTCCATTCATGGCACAGATCCGCATCGCCGTTCTCGTCGGCAGCCTTCGCAAAGATTCGTACAACCAGAAGCTGGCCCTCGCGCTGGCGCATCTCGCCCCGGCCGAGCTCACCTTCGAGCATCTGCGCATCGACGACCTGCCGGCCTATAACCAGGACGACGACGGCAATCAGGCCGCCTCGGTGAAGCGTCTGAAGACCGAGATTGCAGCGGCCCAGGGCCTGCTGTTCGTCACACCCGAATACAACCGCTCGATTCCCGGCGTGCTGAAGAACGCCATCGACCATGCGTCGCGCCCCTACGGCCAGAGCGCCTGGGCCGGCAAGCCCGCGGGCGTGGTCGGCGTGTCGGTCGGCGCCATCGGCACCGCGCTGGCGCAGCAGCACCTGCGCAACATCCTGGCCTACCTCGACGTGCCGACGCTGGGCGCGCCCGAAGTGTTCCTGCAGGCCAAGGACGACCTGTTCGACGACAAGGGCCACATCGGCAACGAAGGCACGAAGAAGTTCCTGCAGGGCTGGATGGACAAGTACGTGGCCTGGGTCAAGACCCACTCGGCCTGAGCGCAGCGCGCGCCAACGAAAAAGCCGCCCGTGAAGGCGGCTTTTTTCATGGCGCGGGGCCGGGTCAGGCGACTTGCGCCACGTCCTTCTGGTTGGCGGCTTCGCCGGTTGCCACCAGGATGTCGGCGCGGGCCGAAGCCAGCGCGGTGGCCCTGGCGTCGTCGCCCATGGCCACGCCTTCGGCGCGCACGATGCGCACGTCCGTGATGCCGAAGAAGCCGAAGACTGCCTTCAGGTAGCTCTCCTGGTGTTCCATGGCCTGGCCGCCTTCGCTGGTCGAATAGATGCCGCCGCGCGAAGAGGCCACGATGATGGTCTTGCCGCCGGCCAGGCCGACGGGGCCCTTCTCGGTGTACTTGAAGGTGCGGCCGACTTGCCCCAGGCGGTCGATCCAGGCCTTGAGTTGCGTCGGGATCGAGAAGTTATAGAAGGGCGTGCCGATGACGACCACGTCCGCGGCCAGGAACTGGCTCACGAGCTTTTCGGACAGATCGTTTTCACGCTGTTGCGCTTCGGTCGGCTGGGCCTGCACACCGATCTTGATGCCGAGCGAGTCGGCGCTGAAGTGCGCGGGAGCGTCGACGGCCAGGTCGAGGTATTCGACGGTGGTGTCGGGGTGGGCGGCGCGCCAGGCGGCCACGGTTTCAGCCGAGAGCAGGCGCGAGGTGGAGTTGGCGGCGAGGATGCTGGAGTCGATGTGGAGCAGCTTCATGATCAGTCAATCACTTTCTTGGGGGTGTCGGCACTCAAGTTGGCCGGCAATGTGAGAATTCTATTTTTGGATGTAGTGGCTGATAAGTAGCCGAAAATAGCCTAGTTCGTTCTGTTTGCAGGACAATGAGCCTCATGCAAGACCTCAACGACATGGTTTTCTTCGCCGAAGTGGCCGAGCGAGGCGGCTTTGCCGCTGCCAGCCGGGCGCTCGGCATTCCCAAGTCGCGCCTGTCGCGCCGCGTGGCCGACCTGGAAGAGCGGCTGGGCGTGCAGCTGATGCAGCGCAGCACGCGGCGGCTGTCGCTCACGCCCGCCGGCGAGATCTATCTGCGCCACGCCTCCGCCATGCGCGACGCGGCGCAGGCCGCCGCCGAGGCGGTTGCGCAGGTGCAGACCGAGCCCAGCGGCCTGGTGCGGCTGAGCTGCCCCGTGACCATCGCCCACAGCGGGCTCGCGCAGCTGATGCCGGTCTTCATGGCGCGCTACCCGGCGGTGCGAATCGACATGCGCGTGATCAACCGGCCGGTCGACCTGATCGAGGAGGGCATCGACATCGCGCTGCGCGTGCGCCCCGTCATCGAGGACAGCACCGTGCTGGTGGCCAAGACCTTCGGCTACAGCCGGGGCGTTCTGATCGCCAGCCCTGAACTATTGGCGCTCCACGGCCCGATAAACACGCCGGCCGACCTGGTGAAGCTGCCGACCGCGGCCATGTCGGTCAACGGGGAAGGGCGCAGCGACTGGCGCCTGGAAGGCCCGAACGGCCAGAGCTGGGTGCATTCGCATGTGCCGCGCTATGTGGCGGACGACCTTGCGACACTGCAGTTCGGCGCACTGGGCGGCGTCGGCGCGACCATGCTCCCTGACTACATGTGCCGGGCCGATGTCGACGCTGGCCGGCTGGTGCGGGTGCTGCCGGACTGGGGGCCGTCGCCGGTGGTGGCGCACATGGTGTTTCCGGCGCGGCGGGCGCTGGTGCCCGCGGTGCGGCGGCTGATCGACTTCCTGACGGAGCATCTGCAGAGCGTCGATATGCGGATGTTCTGAGCCCAAACCAAAGGGTAAAGGGGTGGTCGTTATGCGAAAAACGTCATATCCAAACAAGCAGATATTCGTTTGGCATTGAAGCGATGGTTCGCACAATCCGAGGCTTCCATCCAATCCAGGAGCGATCATGGCAACTCTGCGACTCGGCGACACCGCCCCCAATTTCACCCAGGACTCCAGCGAAGGCCCCATCGACTTCTATCAGTGGGCGGGCGATTCCTGGGTCGTGTTCTTCTCGCACCCTGCCGACTTCACGCCGGTGTGCACCACCGAACTCGGCAAGACGGCGGCGCTGTCGGGCGAGTTCGCCAAGCGCGGCGTCAAGCCCATCGCACTGAGCGTCGACCCGGCAACCAAGCACAAGGAATGGATCGGCGACATCAACGAGACGCAGAACACCACGGTCAACTTTCCCATCATCGCGGACGCCGACCGCAAGGTGGCCGACCTGTACGACCTGATCCACCCGAACGCCTCCGCCACGGCCACCGTTCGCAGCGTGTTCATCATCGATCCGAAGAAGATCATCCGCACGACCATCACCTACCCGGCGTCGACCGGCCGCAATTTCGACGAGATCCTGCGCGTGATCGACTCGCTGCAGCTCACCGACAGCCACAAGGTGGCCACGCCCGTGAACTGGAAGGACGGCGACGACGTGGTCATCGTGCCGAGCATCCAGGACCCGGCCGAACTCGCCAAGCGCTTTCCCAAGGGCTTCAAGGCCGTCAAGCCTTACCTGCGCATCACGCCGCAGCCCAACAAGTAAGCAAGCGAGAGCCGACCGTGAAAGCTTCGACCCTCCTTCCAGGAACACCGCGGAACCGGCTTTGCCGGGCCGCTGGTGTTGCCCCCGGCGAGGGGGGTGGAGAAGCGACACGAAGTGCGCGAAGCCTGGGGGAGTGCTCATGAATACTCGTGTTGTCATCGTGCCCGGCTGGCGCGACTCCGGGCCCGGCCACTGGCAGAGCCTGTGGGAAGAGCGCATTCCGGGCGCGGCGCGGGTGGTGCAGGACGACTGGGCATCGCCCAAGCGCGACGCCTGGGTGCCGGCGCTCGCCAAGCTGGTGCTCGAGCAGCCCGGCCCGGTGGTGATCGCCGCGCACAGCCTCGGCTGCATCGCCACGGCGCACCTGCCGCCAGAGGCTGCGGCCCGCATCCAGGGGGCGCTGCTGGTGGCTCCGGCCGACCCGGAGCGCCGCGCCGTGCTGTCCGACTTCGCGCCCGTGCCGTATGCGGCGCTGCCGTACCGCAGCATCGTGGTGGCCAGCAGCAATGACCCTTTTTGCCCGATCCGCCTGGCTGGTGCATATTCGCGCGCCTGGGGAAGCGAGTTCGTCCGCATGCAGAATGCGGGCCACATCAACATCGACTCGGGACACGGGGACTGGCCGCTGGGCCTCGCCTTGCTCCAGTCCTTGACCGACGAGCCCGCCGCCTGGTCGGCGGGCCGTGAATTTTCAGAAACTTTGGCAATCACATGACTTCCAGAATAAAGACCTTCGTCGCCGTGCTCGCGCTGGCGTCCTCCGCACTCGCCGGCGGCAACGCCTTCGCCCAGGGCACGTCGCTGCTGAACGCCTCGTACGACGTGGCCCGCGAGTTCTACAAGGACTACAACGCGGCCTTCGTGGCGCACTACAAGAAGGCCACCGGCAAGGACGTCAAGATCGACCAGTCGCACGGCGGCTCCAGCGCGCAGGCCCGCGCGGTGGCCGACGGCCTGGATGCCGACGTGGTGACCATGAACACCTCGACCGATATCGACTTCCTGGCCAACGCCGGCGTGGTCGCCAAGGACTGGACCAAGAAATTCCCCGAAAACGCATCGCCGACCACGTCGACCATGCTGTTCCTGGTGCGCAACGGCAATCCCAAGGGCATCAAGGACTGGGACGACCTGGTCAAGCCGGGTGTGCAGGTCGTGATCGTCAACCCCAAGACCGGCGGCAACGGCCGCTACGCCTACCTGGCAGCCTGGGGCTACATCAAGAAGAAGGGCGGCACCGACGCCCAGGCCGCCGAGTTCGTCGGCAAGCTGTTCAAGAACGTGCCGGTGCTGGCGCGCGGCGGCCGCGATGCGACCACCGCCTTCCTGCAACGCAACATCGGCGACGCGCTGATCACCTTCGAATCGGAAGTGGTGTCGATCGACCGCGAGTTCGGTACCGGCAAGGTCGATTCGGTCTATCCGTCGATCAGCATCGTGGCCGAGAACCCGGTGGCCGTGGTCGAGCGCACCGTCAACAAGAAGGGCACCGGCGAACTCGCCAAGGCCTACCTCGACTGGCTCTACTCAGAAGAAGCACAGGAAATCGCCGCCAAGCATGCGCTGCGTCCGCGCTCGCAAACCGTGCTCAAGAAGTACGCCTCGACCTTCAAGCCCCTGCAGCTGTTCACGGTGCAAGAGCTGTTCGGCAGCCTGGGTGAAGCGCAGAAGGTGCACTTCAACGACGGCGGCCAGTTCGACAAGTTGTATACCCCTGGCGCAAAGTAAATGAGCGGCGCTGTTCCTTCGGCGCTCCCGTCCGCGGGAGCGCCTTTTTCGCGTGCCAACCGGGCAGGGGGCGCCAAGCGCGTGCTGCCGGGTTTCCACATCACGCTCGGCTTCTCGATCCTGTATCTGAGCCTGATCGTGCTGATCCCGCTGTCGGCGCTGGTCTTCAAGACCTTCACTCTTACCTGGGACCAGTTCTGGGTGGCCGTGACCGCTCCGCGCGTGATGGCCTCGTACCGGCTGACCTTCGGCGCCTCGCTGTTCGCTGCCATCGTGAATGCGGTGTTCGGCCTGCTGGTGGCCTGGGTGCTGGTGCGCTACAAGTTTCCGGGCAAGCGCATCGTCGATGCGCTGGTCGACCTGCCGTTCGCATTGCCGACGGCGGTGGCAGGCATCTCGCTGACTGCGCTGCTCGCGGGCAACGGCTGGGTCGGGCAACTGCTGGAGCCGCACGGCATCAAGCTGGCGTTCACGCCGGCGGGCATCGTGATTGCGCTGATCTTCATCGGGCTGCCCTTCGTGGTGCGCACGGTGCAGCCGGTGCTCGAAGACGCCGAGAAAGAACTGGAAGAAGCCGCTACCTCGCTCGGCGCGACGCGGCTGCAGACCTTCACCAAGGTGATCTTCCCGTCGATCGCGCCGGCGCTGCTCACGGGGTTTGCGATGGCCTTCGCACGCGCCATCGGCGAATACGGCTCGGTGATCTTCATCGCCGGCAACATGCCGATGATCTCGGAGATCACGCCGCTCATCATCATCGGCAAGCTGGAGCAGTACGACTACGCGGGCGCCACGGCGGTCGCGCTGGTGATGCTCGTTATTTCCTTCGTGCTGCTGCTGGTCATCAACGGCCTGCAAGCCTGGCAGCGTCGCAGGGCTGGAGCCTGACATGAGCGCACCTTCCAAAGTCATTCGCCGCGCGCAGGCCGGCACTACCGAATCCGCCTGGGTGCGCTGGACGCTGATCGGCATTGCGCTCGGGTTCATGTTCCTGTTCCTCGTGCTGCCGCTGGCGGCCGTGGCGACCGAGGCGCTGCGCAAGGGCCTCAATGCCTACCTGGAAGCGCTGAAGGAGCCCGACGCCTGGAGCGCCATCCGCCTCACGCTGATCACGGCCGCCATCGCGGTGCCGATGAACCTCGTGTTCGGCGTGGCCGCTGCCTGGGCCGTGGCCAAGTTCGAGTTCCGCGGCAAGGCTTTTCTCACCACGCTGATCGACCTGCCGTTCGCGGTGTCGCCGGTGGTGGCGGGCCTGATCTACGTGCTGGTGTTCGGTGCCCAGGGCTGGCTGGGTCCGTGGCTGTCGGAGCACGACATCAAGATCATCTTTGCCGTGCCCGGCATCGTGCTGGCCACCGTGTTCGTGACCTTTCCGTTCATCGCGCGCGAACTCATTCCGCTGATGCAGGCGCAGGGCACCGACGAGGAGCAGGCCGCCATCGTGCTCGGCGCGACCGGCTGGCAGACCTTCTGGCGCGTGACGCTGCCCAACATCAAGTGGGGCCTGCTGTATGGCGTGATCCTGTGCAACGCGCGCGCCATGGGCGAGTTCGGCGCGGTGTCAGTGGTGTCTGGCCACATTCGGGGCCAGACCAACACCATGCCGCTGCACGTGGAAGTGCTCTACAACGAATACCAGTCGGTGGCCGCGTTCGCCGTGGCCTCGCTGCTGGCCATCCTGGCGCTGGTCACGCTGGTGATCAAGTCGGTCATCGAATGGCGCCACGAGCGCGAGATGAAAGCCATTGCCGAGCTGCCCCCGGAACGGCCCCCTGAAACCACGGCGGCCTGAGCCTGAGAGAGAAGAAATCATGAGCATCGAAATCCGCAACATCAGCAAGCAGTTCGGCGACTTCCGCGCGCTGCGCGACGTGAACCTCGACGTCGAATCGGGCGAACTGGTCGCGCTGCTCGGCCCCTCCGGCTGCGGCAAGACCACGCTGCTGCGCATCATCGCGGGGCTGGAGACGGCCGACACCGGCAGCATCCTCTTTTCGGGCGAGGACACCACCGACGTGCACGTGCGCGAACGGCAGGTGGGCTTCGTGTTCCAGCACTACGCGCTGTTCCGCCACATGACCGTGTTCGAGAACGTGGCCTTCGGCCTGCGCGTGAAGCCGCGCAAGGAGCGTCCGAGCGACGCGCAGATCAAGGCCAAGGTGACCGACCTGCTCAAGCTGGTGCAGCTCGACTGGCTGGCCGACCGCTATCCGTCGCAGCTCTCGGGCGGCCAGCGCCAGCGTATTGCGCTGGCCCGCGCGCTGGCCGTGGAGCCCAAGGTGCTGCTGCTCGACGAGCCCTTCGGCGCACTCGACGCCAAGGTGCGCAAGGAGCTGCGCCGCTGGCTGCGCCGGCTGCACGACGAGCTGCACGTCACCTCGATCTTCGTCACGCACGACCAGGAAGAAGCGCTCGAAGTGGCCGACCGCGTGGTGGTCATCAACAAGGGGCAGATCGAGCAGGTCGGCTCGCCGCAGGAAGTGTGGGACCAGCCGGCCAGCCCGTTCGTCTACGGCTTCCTGGGCGACGTGAACCTGTTCCATGGCCGGGCCGACAACGGCGCGGTGCAGCTCGACGGCATGCGCCTGGACTCGCCCGAGCACAGCGGCGCGCGCGACGCCAAGGCCCGTGCCTATGTGCGTCCGCATGACATCGATGTGACACGCTATGTGGCCGGCGCCTCCGGCATCGTCGCCACGCTGGCGCGCGCCATCGTCGTCGGACCCATCGCGCGGCTGGAACTTGAGCCCACCGAATCGAATCCAGATAATCCGGGCTCCGGAACCATCATCGAAGCGCAACTCCCTGCGCAACAGTTCCGTGACCTGGGCTTGAAGGAAGGCGACACCGTCGTCGCCAACCCGCGCAAGGCCAGGGTGTTCGTAGAAGAAGATTGGGTATCTCCTTGATCGATTGGTACTTCGGCGCGCCGCGCCGCGCGTATGGGCTGATCTGCCTGGCCTGCGTTCTCATGCTGGCCTTCGGGCTCTATCTGCAGCACGTGGTGGGGCTCGAGCCATGTCCCATGTGCATCGTGCAGCGGTACGCGCTGGTGCTGGTGGCGCTCTTCACCGGCCTGGCCGGGGTGTTCCGCAATGTCGGCCTGCGCTTCGTGGGTGGCCTGCTCGCGCTGGTGGCTGCAATCGGCGGCGCCTACACGGCAGCCTCGCAAAGCTGGCTGCAGTGGTATCCGCCCGAAGTCGTGTCCTGCGGTCGCGACCTCTACGGGATGATCGAAACCTTCCCGCTGAAGCGAGCGCTGCCGATGATCTTCCGCGGCGGCGGCGACTGCTCGAAGATCGACTGGTCGCTGTTCGGCCTGACGCTGGCGAACTGGTCGTTCATTGCGTTCACGGTTCTCTCGCTGCTGCTGATCGTGCTGCTGGTGCGCTCGCGCCGCGCACGCTGAGATCCATCGCATCGGGCGCAATGCCCCGATGCGGCCCCGGCTTTAGGGGCTCTTCAGGAACCGCAGCTAGGATGCAGCCGCAGCCTCCTCCGGTGCCCATCACGCGGTCATCCTGGCCCGCGCGGGCCGGCGGAGCGTTTCACTTCATCCTCATTGCATGCAAAACACTCCCAAGCGGCGCTCGCGCAAGCTCGTCTACGGCATCGTTGCCCTTGTGGTCCTGGGCCTGCTGTCTCTGTTCTGGCTCAGTCCGCCCAAGAAGCCCGAGTACCTCACCGCCGCGGTGCAGCGCACCGACCTCGAGAACGCGGTGCTCGCCACCGGCGTGCTGCAGGCGCTGAAGCAGGTGGAAGTGGGCGCGCAGGTCAGCGGCCAGCTCAAGTCGCTGAAGGTGGTGTTGGGGCAGACGGTGAAGAAGGGCGACTGGCTCGCCGAAATCGACCCCGTCATCTCGCAGAACACGCTGGCGCAGGAGCAGGCCAAGCTCGACAACCTGCAGGCGCAGAAGCTGGCGAAAGAGGTGCGCATCAGGCAGGCCCAGCTCAGCTGGGCGCGCCAGCAGGAAATGCTCGCCCAGGACGCCGCCGCCAGGCAGGACATGGAAAGCGCCGACGCCGAGCTGCGCGCGCTGCGTGCCGACGGCGTGTCGCTCGACGCGCAGATCCGCCAGCAGCGGCTGGCGCTGGCCTCGGCGCAGACCAACCTTTCATACACGCGCATCGTCGCGCCCATCGACGGCGACGTGGTGTCCATCAGCACGCTCGAAGGCCAGACCGTGGTGGCCTCGTTCCAGGTGCCCACGCTGATGAAGCTGGCCGACCTGTCGACCATGACGGTCAAGGCCCAGGTGTCCGAAGCCGACGTGGTGCGCGTGAAGGCGGGCCAGCCGGTGTACTTCACCATCCTGGGCGACCCCGACAAGCGCTATTACGGCACGCTGCGCGCCGTGCAGCCGTCGCCCGAGAAGATCAACAACGCCGTGTTCTTCAACGCGCTGTTCGACGTGCCCAACCCCGACCGCACGCTGCGCGTCGACATGACGGCACAGGTCGCGATCATGCTGGGCGAGGCAAAACAGGCGCTGGTGGTGCCCCTGACGGCGCTCGGCGCGCGCGACAAGGACGGCCGCCAGGAAGTGCGCGTGCTGAAGGCCGACCAGAGCGTCGAAAAGCGCATGGTGCGCGTGGGCATCAGCAACAACTTCCAGGCGCAGGTGCTGGAAGGCCTGAAAGAGGGCGACAACGTCATCACCGGCGACGCATCGGCCGTGGCCGACAAGCCCGACGGCGGCCCCCGGGGCAAGTCTCAATGACGCAGCAGGCCGAACAGCCGCTGCTGAGCCTGCGCGGCATCGGCCGCAGCTTTCCTTCGGGCGAGCAGGAAGTGCAGGTGCTGAAGGACGTCGACCTGGACATCGGCAGCGGGGAAATGCTGGCCATCGTCGGCGCCTCGGGCTCGGGCAAGTCGACGCTGATGAACATCCTGGGCTGCCTCGACCGGCCGAGCACGGGTACCTACATGGTGTCCGGCAAGGACGTGGGCACGCTCGACAGCGACGCGCTGGCCGAGCTGCGGCGCGAGCACTTCGGCTTCATCTTCCAGCGCTACCACCTGATGCAGCACCTGACGGCCGCCGGCAACGTCGAGGTGCCCGCGGTGTACGCCGGCACCGACGGCGAGGCACGCGACACCCGCGCGCGCCAGCTGCTGGCGCGGCTGGGGCTGGGCGACCGCACCGAGCACCGGCCGAGCCAGCTCTCGGGCGGACAGCAGCAGCGCGTGAGCATCGCGCGCGCGCTCATGAACGGCGGTCAGGTGATCCTGGCAGACGAGCCTACCGGTGCGCTCGACAGCAAGAGCGGGCAAGAGGTGATCGCCATCCTGCGCGAGCTGCATGCGCAGGGCCACACCGTCATCATCGTGACGCACGACATGCAGGTGGCGAGCTGCACCGAACGCATCATCGAGATCGCCGACGGCGTGATCGTGCGCGACCGGCCGAACGTGCCCACGGTCGCGGCGCCCGAACAGCCGGCGCAGGCCGATGCCTCCGCGTTACCAGGTGGCGCGATGGCCCGGCCGAAGCTCGGCATCGCGCGATTCAGCACCGGATGGGCGCGCTTCGCCGAAGCCTTCCGCATGGCCTGGCGCTCGATGATGGCGCACCGCATGCGAACGGCGCTGACCATGCTGGGCATCATCATCGGCATCACTTCGGTGGTGTCGATCGTGGCCATCGGGGAGGGCGCCAAGCGCTTCGTGCTGTCGGACATCAGGGCCATCGGCACCAACACGCTCGACGTGTACCCGGGCCACGATTTCGGCGACGACAAGGCCTCGAGCATCCGAACGCTGACGCCGTCCGACCTCGACGCGCTGGCGGCGCAGCCCTACGTGCACAGCGTGACGCCTTCCACCTCGCGCAGCCTGCGGCTTCGCTACCGCAGCGTGGACATCAACGGCATGGTGAACGGCGTCAGCGACAGCTTCTTCCGCGTGCGCGACATCCAGATGGCGAGCGGCGCGGCCTTCACGGCCAGCGACGTGCGGCACCAGTCGCAGGTGGTGGTGATCGACCAGAACACGCGGCGCAAGCTGTTTCCCGAGGGCACCGATCCGCTGGGCAAGATCATCCTGGTGGGCAACCTGCCGTGCACGGTGATCGGCGTGTCGCAGGAGAAGAAGAACATGTTCGGCGAGAACAAGTCCCTCAACATCTGGCTGCCCTACAGCACGGGTGCAAGCCGGATCTTCGGGCAGCAGCACTTCGACAGCATCACCGTGCGCATCCGCGACGACCAGCCGACCAAGGCCGCGGAGGACAGCATCGTCAAGCTGCTCACCATGCGCCACGGCAGCAAGGATTTCTTCACCTTCAACATGGACAGCATCGTGAAGACGGCCGAGCGCACGAGCCAGTCGCTCACGCTGCTTCTGTCGCTCATTGCCGTGATCTCGCTGGTGGTGGGCGGCATCGGCGTGATGAACATCATGCTGGTGTCGGTCACCGAGCGCACCCGCGAGATCGGCATCCGCATGGCCGTGGGCGCGCGCCAGAGCGACGTGCTGCAGCAGTTCCTGACCGAGGCGGTGCTGGTGTGCCTGGTGGGTGGCCTGATCGGCGTGACGCTGTCTTACGGCATCAGCTTTCTGTTTTCGCTTTTCGTCAAGCAATGGCAAATGATCTTTTCGATGGGGGCTGTGGTGTCGGCGTTTCTGTGTGCCTCGCTGATCGGCGTGCTGTTCGGCTACCTGCCGGCGCGCAACGCCGCGCGGCTGGACCCGATAGAGGCGCTGGCTCGTGAGTAGCGCGCGTTCTTTTCATCGGTGCACCGTGGCAACAGCCGTGGCATTGGCGCTCGGCGGATGCACCCTGTTCCAGCCCGAGGCACGCGAGCAGCGGCCGTTGAGCGTGCCGTCGGCTTGGCTGCAGCAGCCAACGTCGGCCGCTGCGTCGAATGCCGCCGCGATGCCGTCCGAGCGATGGTGGACCGCCTTCCGAGATCCGCACCTGGATACGCTGATCGACAACGCGCTGCGCACCAACAACGACCTGGCCGCGGCGGGCATCCGCGTGCGGCGCGCGCAATTGCAGGCCGGTCTTGCAAACACCAACCTCACGCCAAGCGTGGCGGGCCAGGTCAACACGAGCCGCGGCTATGACCTCAAGCGCGGCGGCGTGGCGGGCTCGACCTCCAGTTCGCTGGTAACGCTGAGCTACGAGCTCGATCTGTGGGGGCGCCTCGCGGCACTGCGCAGCGCTGCCGACTGGGAGTTGAAGGCTACCGTGGCCGACCGCCAGGCCGCTGCGCTCGCGCTGGTCGGCACGACGGCGGGGCTTTACTGGCAGACCGGCTACCTGAACCAGCGCATCGCCCTGAGCGAGACCGGCATCGAGGACGGTCGGCGCATTCTGGCGCTGGTGCGCACCAAGTACGCGGCAGGCGCGGTGTCTGGGCTGGACGTGGCGCAGGCCGGCCAGAACCTTGCGACGCAGGAAGCGGCGCACACGCAGTTGCTGCAGCAGCGTGTCGAGGCGCGCAATGCGCTCGCGATCCTGTTCGACCTGCCGCCGGAGCCGCTGGCGGGCGAGCCTGTGCGGCTGCCGGATACCGACCTGCCAGTCATCGATGCCGGCGTGCCGGCCAGCCTGCTGGGCCGGCGGCCCGATCTGCGTGCCGCGGAACTGCGCTTGCGCGGCGCGCTGGCGAATGTCGACGCGACGCGCACCGGCTTCTATCCCACGCTGAGCTTGACGGGCTCGCTCGGCACTTCGAGCACGGCGCTGGGCGATCTGCTGAAGAACCCGGTGGCCACCCTGGGTGCCGGGCTGGCGCTGCCGTTCCTGCAATGGAACACCGCGCGGCTGACGGTCGGTGTGTCGCAGACGCAGTATGAGGAGGCGGTGGTGGGCTTCAGGCAGTCGCTCTACACGGCGCTGTCCGAGGTCGAGAACGCGCTGTCGTCGCGAACGCAGCTGCGTGATGAAAGCGTCAAGCTGATGCTGGCCTTGCAGGAAGCTCAGCGTGCGGAGAACCTGTCAGAGGTGCGGTACAGGGCTGGAGCGACCGCGCTGCAGCCGGTTCTGGATGCCAAGGACCGGCGCCGCACCGCCGAGGTATCGCTCGCGCTGAACCGCTTGAACCAGTTCAACGCGACGATGACGCTCTACAAGGCCCTGGGGGGCGGGGCGGTGGTCGCGCCCTAGCGCGCCGACTCAGAGCGGCAGCGTATCGAAGGCCGCGTAGACCGTGGCCAGCCACGACTTCACGCGTTGCCGCTCCAGCAGGCCCAGCGCATGCGGCCCTTCACGGTCGTTCACGGCCTTCCAGAAGCTGGTGTTCTGCGCATCGATCTTGCGCATGCTCGCTTCGTGCAGGCGGGGCAGCGCGATCACGCGCGCGCCGTTGGCCGTGGCCTTGGAGAGCGACTGCGAGGCAAGCAGCATCCCGAAGTCGCTGCCGCGCCCGTAGTTCTGCACCACGATGTAGTTGGGCCGGTTGCCGAAGGTGTCGATCAGGCTGCCAAGCAGGTCGGTCGAGTCCTTGCCGTCGTCGAGCACGTGCCAGAAGTTGACCGTGACGCCGATTTCGGCGAACACGTCGAACAGGTCCGACTCCTTGATCCAGCGCGACAGCGGCGCCAGCGTCTGCGCCGCGAGGTCGACGATCACGCTTTGCTGCGGATTGGTCTCGAAGCCGTTCACCACGGTATCCAGGCCCTCGAAGCTGTCGACCACCACTGGCGACGCGAAGCCTTCGTAGAAGCGGGTGAACGAGCTGTGCGAGCGGTCGGTGTCGAAGCCGGTGAAAGGCCGGCTGTGGTCGATGAAGTACTGCGCAAGCACGCGTGCCGTGACCGACTTGCCGACACCGCCTTTTTCGCCGCCGATGAAATTGATGGAGCTCATGTACTGCTGCTGCCTCTGAAGGGTTGAGGGGGTAAGGGCGATTTCATTCTAGGGGCCTCGCCTTGCGGTTCCGCGTCTGCCGGCCTACTTGGGCACGAGCGTGAAGAAGGGCATGACCACGCCCATGATCCAGTTCTGGCCGAAGTCGAGCGCGGCCCGGCGGTATTTCTCGTCGGCCTGCGCGGCCAGCAGGTCGAGCCGGGCCACCACCTTCGACAGCTCGCGGTCGGCCACGAGGTTGCGGCCGCGCTCGCTGATCTCGGTGGCCAGCAGCAGCGGCTGGCCGTCGGGGCCGGTCTTGGAGGAGATCAGCCAGAGCGAGATCTCGAAGTTGCGCGCGGCCCGGAAGCTGTTTTCGGCGTTGACGCCGTCGATCATGGTCTGGTCCCAGGTGTCGCCGTTGGCCTGCTTGAGCATGGTTGCCCAGCCGTACACCAGTGCCGCCACGCGGTCGCCCTGGTAGCCCTGCGGCCCGGTGTCGAAGGCCATGCGGATCGCGTCGATGCCTGTGGCGCCCTTCAGTTCGGGCAGGGGCGGGCCCTTGAGCACGGCGTCCCAGGCGCGCTGGGTGGCTTCTTCCATGCTGGGGGCCGATTTGCGCCATTCGCGCGGGTTGCGCTTGTAGAGGGTGGACTGCACCCGCCGTACCGACTGGAGGTTGTCGCGCAGCGACAGGTTGGCAATGCGGTTGGCGCCGGACTGCATCCATTCCTGGTTGGCGTAGGGTTCGGCGCGCTCGGTGGAACGGACCGACGAGCAGCCCGCCACGCCGAACAGGATGGCTGTGCCCGCCAGCAGGCAGGCGCCTCGCGCCGCGAGGGTTGAAACCGGGGAATCGCTCATGCCCTGACGTTATCATCCACGGCTGGGGCGGCGGCCTGCTGCAAGCTGCAGGCCCGTGCAATTTTCCTTACAAATCAATACCTTGGCGCTATAACCAAGGCAGGCCGACAAGTCGTGCGTCTTAATTCCATCAAGCTCTCGGGCTTCAAGTCGTTCGCCGAACCCACCAACTTCCTGCTGCCGGGCCAACTGGTCGGCGTGGTCGGGCCCAACGGGTGCGGCAAGTCGAACATCATGGATGCGGTGCGCTGGGTGCTCGGCGAGTCGCGCGCGTCGGAGTTGCGCGGCGAGTCGATGCAGGACGTGATCTTCAACGGCACGACCACCCGCAAGCAGGCCAGCCGCTCCAGCGTGGAGCTGGTGTTCGACAACGCCGACCACCGCGCCGGCGGCCAATGGAACCAGTTCGGCGAAATCGCGGTGCGCCGCGTGCTCACGCGCGACGGCACCAGCAGCTACTACATCAACAACCAGCCGGTGCGCCGCCGCGACGTGCAGGACGTGTTCCTGGGCACCGGCCTGGGCCCGCGCGCCTACGCCATCATCGGGCAGGGCACGATCAGCCGGATCATTGAGTCCAAGCCCGAGGAGCTGCGCCTGTTCCTCGAAGAGGCAGCAGGCGTCTCCAAGTACAAGGAACGCCGCCGCGAGACCGAGAACCGCCTGGGCGACACGCGCGAGAACCTCACGCGCGTGGAAGACATCCTGCGCGAACTCAACGCCAACCTCGAGAAGCTCGAGAAGCAGGCCGAGGTGGCCGCGCGCTACAACATGTTGCAGGGCGACGCCACGAAGAAGCAGCATCAGCTGTGGTTCCTCAAGCGCAGCGAAAGCAACGCCGACCAGGCCAGGATCAAGGCCGATTCGGAGAAGGCGATCAACGACCTCGAATCGCGCACTGCCGACCTGCGCCGCATCGAGTCCGAGCTGGAGACCGTGCGCCAGGCCCACTACGGTGCCGGCGACCTGGTCAACCAGGCCCAGGGCAAGCTCTATGAGGCCAGCGCCGAAGTCGGCCGGCTCGAAGGCGAGATCCGCTTCGTGGTCGAAGGCCGCCAGCGCGTCGAGCAGCGCCTGGTGCAGCTGCGCGAACAGATGGGCCAGTGGGGCCGCCGTCGCGAAGAGGCCGAGGCCGAGATCGAAACGCTGGCCGGCGCGGGTGTCGATGCCGAAGAGCAGGCCATCCTGCTCGCCGCCCAGCTCGAAGAACATGACGCGCGCATGCCGGAGCTCGAAGAAGCCGTGCAGCGCGCGCAAGACCAGGCCAACGCCCAGCGCACGACCGTGTCGCAGGTGCAGCAGCAGATCCAGGTGCTGGCCGCCGACCAGCGCAACATCGAAGAGCAAAGCCGCCAGCTCACGCAGCGCAGCGAGCGCCTGCGCGCCGACCAGAACGCGCTGGCCGCGCCCGACGAAGCCCGCCTGCTCGACATGCAGGAGCAGCATGCCGCCGCGCAGGAAGCCGCGAGTGAGGCCGACGCGCGCCTGCAGGAACTGCAGGAATCGGTGCCGCAGCTCGACGACGACCGCCGAGCGAAGCAGCAGGCAGTCAACACAGAGGGCGCCCGCCATGCCGAGTTCTCGGCCCGCCTCGATGCGCTGCGTGCGCTGCAGGAGAAGGTCAAGACCGACGGCAAGCTCGCCCCCTGGCTCGCCAAGCACGGCCTCGACGGCCTGCAGGGCCTGTGGAGCCGCATCCACATCGAGCAGGGCTGGGAAAGCGCGCTCGAAGCCGCGCTGCGCGAGCGCCTGGGTGCGCTCGAAGTCAGCCGCCTGGACATGGTGCGCGCCTTCGGCAACGACGCGCCGCCTGCCAAGCTCGCCTTCTACAGCCCGCCGGCCGCCGGCGTGCCGGAAGCCGCGGCTGCGCTGCCCCGCCTTTCGAGCCTGCTGCGCCTGAACGACGCCGGCCAGCAGGCCCTGCTGACCGACTGGCTGCACGGCTGCTACACCGCCGAAAGCTTCGAGGAAGCGCTGGCCCAGCGCGCGACGCTGCAGGCCGGCGAAGTGATCTACGTGAAGAGCGGCCACGCCGTGTCTTCGCACAGCGTCAACTTCTACGCGCCCGATTCCGAGCAGGCCGGCCTGCTGGCCCGCCAGCAGGAAATGGAAAACCTGGAGCGCCAGCTGCGCGCCCAGACGCTCATCAACGAAGAGGCGCGCACCGCGCTGGTCCGCGCCGAAGCGGCCTATGCCGACGCTGCGCAGCGCCTCGTGACCGCCCGGCGCGAAGCCGCCGAGACCCAGTCGCGTGCGCACGAGCTGCAGGTCGAGACCCTGCGCATGACGCAGCTGGCCGAGCAGACCCGCGCCCGCAGCCAGCAGCTGGCTGCCGACCTCGGCGAAGTCGATGCGCAGCTCGAGGAGCTGCAGGAGCGCCGCATCGCCGCCGAAGGCCGTTTCGAAGAGCTCGACATGCAGCTGGCCGACAGCCAGGAGCGCCACGCGGAGCTCGACGAGCGCGTGATCGAGGCTGGCCGCGCACTGAACGCCAGCCGCGAGCAGCACCGCAGCCTCGAGCGCCAGGCGCAGGAAGCCACCTTCTCGCAACGCACGCTCGAAGCCCGCCGCGCCGAACTCAACCGCTCCATCGAAACCGCTGCGCAGCAGGTCGTGGCGCTGACCGACGAAGACGAGCGCGCCCGCGCCGAGCTGAGCCGGCTGTCCGACGCTGCCGCGCAAGCCGGCCTGCAGGACGCGCTGTCGCTCAAGCTCGAGCGCGAGGCCGCGCTGGGCTCGGCGCGCAGCCAGTACGACGACCTTACGCTCAAGCTGCGCGCCAGCGACGAGCGCCGCCTGCAGCTCGAGCGCGAACTCGAGCCGCTGCGCCAGCGCATCACCGAATTCCAGCTCAAGGAACAGGCCGCGCGCCTGGGCGTCGAGCAATACCAGCAACTGCTGGACGATGCCGGCGCCGACCTCGAAGCCATCGAGCAGTCGATCGAGACCGACAAGGTGAAGCTCACCGGCCTGCAGAGCGAAATCGACCGCCTCAACCGCGAAGTGGTCGCGCTCGGCGCGGTGAACCTGGCCGCGCTCGACGAACTGGCTGTCGCCAGCGAGCGCAAGACTTTCCTCGACGCCCAGTCGACCGACCTGAACGAGGCCATCGGCACGCTCGAAGACGCCATCCGCAAGATCGACGCCGAAACGCGCGACCTGCTCGGCGGCACCTTCAAGATCGTCAACGAGCACTTCAGCCGCATGTTCCCCGAGCTGTTCGGCGGCGGCAACGCCAAGCTCATGATGACCGGCGACGAAATCCTCGACTCGGGCGTGCAGGTGATGGCGCAGCCTCCCGGCAAGAAGAACCAGACCATCCACCTGCTCTCGGGCGGCGAGAAGGCGCTCACGGCCATCGCGCTGGTGTTCGCTATCTTCCAGCTCAACCCGGCGCCTTTCTGCCTGCTGGACGAAGTGGACGCGCCGCTGGACGACGCCAACACCGAGCGCTATGCCAAACTCGTCTCCGCCATGAGCCGTGAAACCCAGTTCCTCTTCATCAGCCACAACAAGATCGCCATGGAAATGGCCGAACAGCTGATCGGGGTGACGATGCAGGAGCAGGGCGTGTCGCGCATCGTGGCGGTCGACATGGAGGCCGCCGCCTCCATGGTGGCGGCAGCCTGAGCCGGGCGGCACACCGATGAGCAGCCTCACTCTCGCCCTGACCATCCTTGGCGGCCTCGTCCTCGCGGCCGTCGTTGCCTACAACACGCTGA
Source organism: Variovorax durovernensis (assembly GCF_977011995.1). Lineage (NCBI taxonomy): Bacteria > Pseudomonadati > Pseudomonadota > Betaproteobacteria > Burkholderiales > Comamonadaceae > Variovorax > Variovorax durovernensis. The sequence goes on from NZ_CDRNCW010000001.1 coordinate 3,305,294, forward strand.
TGTCGCGCCGCAACGCGCCGCGCCAGCCCGACGCGGTCGACATTGCGCTGGCCGACGCCGAGCGCGCGATGTCCGCCTCGGCCGATGGCCTGGAACCGACGCTTCACGTCGACCCCAACCAGGTGCCGGGCAGCGATCGCCATGAACCCCTGTTCGACCCCGACCTGCCGGCGCCCAGCGGCGTGCCCGTGCCGACCGGCGAGCGCCGTGGCGGGCTCGACCCGCTGATCGACGTGATCGCGCCGATCTCGCTCGACGGCCTGGCCTCGGGCGACGCCGCCATTGCCGCCATGCCGCCCACGCGGCGCGCGGGCAGCAAGCCGGTGGCCATCGAGGGCCTCAACGAGCACAGCGGCCAGTGGGAGCCACCGGTGCCGGGGCAGCGCTACAGCGCGTTCCAGGTGGGCGTGCAACTGGCCAACCGCACGGGTGCGCTCAACGAGATCGAGTACTCCGAATTCGTGGTCAAGGCGCAGGCCTTCGCCGATGCCGTCAACGGTTCGCCCGAGTTTCCCGAAATGCTCGATGAAGTGGCGCGCGCCCGCGAGCTCGACCAGTTCGCCAGCGCGCACGACGCGCAACTGGGCTTCGTGCTGCGCGCGCTGCATGCCGCCTGGAGCCCCGGCTACGTGCAGCAGAACGCGGCGCGGCTGGGCTTCGTGCCCGGCATCATCCCGGGGCGCATGGTGCTGCCGACGGGAGAAGTCGGGCTGCCGCCGATCCTCGGGCTCGCTTTCGACACGCAGGCCGCGCTGGCCGACGACCCGGCCCAGTCGGCCATCCGCGAATTGAGCCTGAGCCTGGACGTACCGCAGGTCGATCGCGCCGAAGAGCCGTTCCGCCGCATGCGTGAAGCCGCCGCCACGCTCGCACGCGAGATGGACGGCGTGGTGACCGACAGCGACGGCCAACTGCTGCGCGACGAGACGATGGACGTGATCGGCAACGACCTCGAGCAGCTCTACGACACGCTCGACGGGCGCGACCTCGCGGCGGGATCGCCACTGGCGCGCCGCCTCTTCAGCTAATTCGGACTTTCCGGAGACACCCATGACATCGCGCGACGAAGCGGCACGCGAAGCCGCGGCACTGAGCGAACAGCTCCACCGGCACGCCCACCTCTACTACGTGCTCGATGCGCCCGAACTGCCGGACGCCGAGTACGACAAGCTGTTCCAGCGCCTGCAGGCCATCGAGGCCGAGTACCCCGACCTGCGCACGCCCGACTCGCCCACGCAGCGCGTGGGCGGCAAGGTGCTCGACGGCTTCACCAAGGTGCGCCACAGGGTGCCTATGCTGTCGATCCGCACCGAGACCGACATCACCCCCGCAGGCGCCAGCGCCTTCGATGCGCGGGTGCGCAAGGAACTCGGCCTGGCCGAGGACGGCCCGCAGGTGGCGTATGTGTGCGAACTCAAGTTCGACGGCCTGGCCATGAACCTGCGCTACGAGAACGGCGTGCTGGTGCAGGCCGCGACGCGCGGCGACGGCGAGGTCGGTGAAGACGTGACGCAGAACATCCGCACGGTGCGCGAGATCCCGCTGCGCCTTGACGGCAAGGCTCCGCCGGTGGTCGAGGTGCGCGGCGAGGTCTACATGAAGCGCGCCGATTTCGACGCGCTCAACGAGCGCCAGCGCGAGAAGATCGCGGCCGGGCAGAAAAACGAGAAGGTCTTCGTCAACCCGCGCAACGCGGCTGCCGGTGCGGTGCGCCAGCTCGACCCGGCCATTGCCGCGGCGCGCCCCCTGAGCTTCTTTGCCTACGGGCTGGGCGAGGTCACGCCGGCGAGCGAAGGCGGACCCGATTGCCCGACCCAGTTCGACTGGCTGGCGCAGTTCAAGGCCTGGGGCTTCCCGGTCGCCAGGCAGACGGCACGGGCCACCGGCGCCATCGAGCTGATCGCCTTCCACGAGAACATCGGCCGCCAGCGCGACGCCTTGCCCTACGACATCGACGGCGTGGTCTACAAGGTCGACAGCATCGAGCTGCAGCGCCAGCTGGGCTTCGTCACGCGGGAGCCGCGCTGGGCCGTGGCGCACAAGTACCCGGCGCAGGAGCAGTTGACCGAGGTGCTCGGCATCGAGATCCAGGTCGGGCGCACCGGCAAGCTCACGCCGGTGGCCAAGCTGGCGCCGGTGTTCGTTGGCGGCGTGACAGTGACCAACGCCACGCTGCACAACGAGGACGAAGCCCGCCGCAAGGACGTGCGGGTGGGTGACACCGTCATCGTGCGCCGCGCCGGCGACGTGATTCCCGAAGTGGTCGGTGTGGTGCCCGAGAGCCTTGCCAAGCCCGACGATCAGCGCGGCCCGCTATTTACCATGCCGCACAAGTGCCCGGTGTGCGATTCGGAGGCCGTGCGCGAGGAAGGCGAGGTCGATTACCGCTGCACCGGCGGCCTGTTCTGCGCTGCGCAGCGCAAGGAAGCCATCCTGCATTTCGCGGCTCGGCGCGCGGTCGACGTCGACGGGCTGGGCGACAAGCTGGTGGAGCAACTGGTCGATGCGAACCTGATCCGCACCTTGCCCGACCTCTACAAGCTCGGCTTCACCACGCTGGCTGGGCTGGACCGCATGGCCGAGAAGTCGGCCAAGAACCTGGTCGATGCGCTCGAGGCATCGAAGAAGACCACGCTGCCGCGTTTCCTGTTCGGCCTCGGCATCCGCCATGTGGGCGAGAGCACGGCCAAAGACCTGGCCAAGCACTTCGGCAAGCTCGACGGCATCATGGACGCGACCGAAGAGCAACTGCTCGAGGTGAACGACGTGGGGCCAGTGGTGGCGCAAAGCCTGCGCACCTTCTTCGACCAGCCGCACAACCGCGAGGTGGTCGAGCAGCTTCGCGCCTGCGGCCTGACGTGGGAAGAGGGCGAGCCCGCGGCCAGGGCGCCCAAGCCATTGGCGGGCCTGACCTTCGTCATCACCGGTACCCTTCCTACGCTGAGCAGGGACGATGCGAAGGATAAATTGGAAGCAGCCGGTGCCAAGGTGGCCGGCTCCGTCAGCAAGAAGACCCATTACCTCGTTGCAGGCGAAGAAGCCGGCAGCAAGCTAGACAAGGCACGGGAAATCGGGGTCGAGGTGATCGACGAGGCGCGTATGCTGGAAATCCTGGCCCGCGGCACTGCGGATTGAGACCCGGCTTCAGGTTCTCCTTACCGGTCGTTACCTGACTTCATCCGAGCGCAGTCAACAGGGGCTACAACCTGGCGTTGAAAGAAAACTGAAAGGCCACAAGGAGTCCCTCATGCAAAAGATTCGTGTTCTTGGTGCCAGCATTGCACTCGGCGGCGTTGCGCTGCTGAGCGGCTGTGTGGGCGTGCCGGGCGATCCCTACTATGGGGGCGGCTATTCGTCGGGGCCTTACTACAGCGAGCCTGCGCCTGTGGTCGTGGCGCCGGCGCCGGTCTACATCAATGGTGGCGCCTACTATGACGGCCGCCGTCCTTACTACCGCGATCGGCCTTACTACGATGGTCGGCCTGCCTACCCGGCAGTGCGTCCGGGTTATCCCTATCCCGGCGCAGGTCGTCCGCCACCGCCCGCATGGGGTGGTGGTCGCCCCGGCGTGGTGCCGCCTGCGGTGCTGCCGCCGGGAGCGAACCGGCCGAACCCCAACGCGCATCTGTGGACTTCACCGGACCAGAAGGGCACCACGCCTCCCTGATCCCGTAGCGCGCGAAGGTCGCGGGGCTGTCGCGATAATCCCGCCATGGCCATCCGCGAAATCCTGAAAATGGGCGACCCCCGGCTGTTGCGCATCGCGCAGCCGGTCGCCGCCTTCGACACCGACGAGCTGCACCTGCTGGTGCGCGACATGTTCGAGACCATGCATGCCGTCAACGGCGCTGGTCTCGCGGCGCCGCAGATCGGCGTCGACCAGCAGTTGGTGATCTTCGGCACCGACATCGTCAACCCCCGCTATCCCGACGCGCCGCCCGTCCCTCGCACGGTGCTGCTGAACCCCGTCATCACGCCGCTGAACGACGAGGAAGAGGAAGGCTGGGAAGGGTGCCTTTCGGTGCCGGGCCTGCGCGGCGTGGTGCCGCGCTTCGCCAACATCCGCTATACCGGCTTCGATCCGTACGGAGACCCGATCGACCGCGTTGCCACCGGTTTTCATGCGCGGGTGGTGCAGCATGAAGTCGACCACCTGCTGGGCAAGCTTTACCCGATGCGGGTGCGCGATTTCTCGCGCTTCGGCTACACCGAGGTCCTGTTTCCAGGCCTCGATGCCAACGATGACGATTAAAGCCTAGTTGTATTTGCTGCTCAGGGCGAAGCGACCGCCGCCCATGAAGGCGAGGGCGAGTGCCGCAAACAGGAACATGCCTTGCAGTTCCAGCGCCCAGCCGCCGTGTTTGCCGAATGCGGTCAGGTCCTTCATGTGGACCAGCGCAAGGGCCACCAGCATGTTGATGGCCACGATCCACGCTGCCGGACGGGTGTAGAGGCCAATGATCAGCAGCACCGGCGCCACCACTTCACCAATGTAGACCAGGTAGGCCAGCGCGCCGGGAAGCCCGTGCTGGGCCAGCATGCCCGAGATGGAGCCGACGCCGCCCTGCAGCTTGGCAATGCCGTGCAGCAGAATAAGGACGCCGAGCGAAACGCGCAGGATGAACTTGCCGGTGTCGTCGGATTTGACCATTTGAGTAGATTCCAGTTGAAAGTGGTTCGAGGGCCGTATGGTAGTGAGCCTTTGTTGCTACTCGATACATACGCATACAACCCGGGAGTGCTTTGGCAGAGTCCGGCGACGCCTCGTACACTGCCTTTTGCTTACTGTTGAGGAGAACACCAATGAACAATCGCTTCCGCCCGGCGCTGCTTGCCGCCGCCTCCGTCATCGCTTTCGCGGCCGCTGCGCCGGCCTTTGCCGGCAAGACGCTCGACGCGGTCAAGCAGCGCGGCACCGTCAAGTGCGGTGTGACCAACGGTGTGGCGGGCTTCTCGGCGCCTGACACGCAGGGCAACTGGTCGGGCCTGGACGTCGACACCTGCCGTGCCATTGCGGCGGCCGTGCTCGGCGACGGCAAGAAGGTCGACTTCGTGCCGCTCAATTCGCAGCAGCGCTTCTCGGCCCTGCAGGCCGGCGAAATCGACATACTCGCGCGCAACACCACCTGGACGCTCACGCGCGACGCCTCGCTGGGCTTCAACTTCACCACCATCACCTACTACGACGGCCAGGGCTTCCTGGTGCCGAAGAAACTCAAGGTGACGAGCGCCAGGCAGCTCAAGAACGCCACCATCTGCACCCAGTCGGGCACCACCAACGAGAAGAACGTGTCGGACTACTTCCGCGCGCAGGGCATCCCGGTCAAGACCGTGGTGTTCGAGAGCTTCGAGGCCTCGTTCAAGGCCTTCTTCTCCGGCCGTTGCCAGGCCTTCACGACCGACGCCTCGGCGCTGGCCGGCCTGCGCAACAAGGAAGCGCCGAACCCCGACGACTACGTCATCCTGCCCGAGCTGATCTCCAAGGAACCGCTGGCACCGCTGGTGCGCCGCGGCGACGACGAGTGGTTCGCCATCGCCAAGTGGGTGCCCAACGCGCTCATCGAAGCAGAGGAGGCCGGCGTCACCCAGGCCAATGCCGATGAGCTCAAGGCCAACAGCAAGGACCCGGCGCAGCAGCGCCTGGTCGGCACGGGTGAAGACCTCGGCAAGCTGCTGGGCCTGGACAAGGACTGGTCGTTCCGCGCCATCAAGGCCGTGGGCAACTACGGCGAGATGTTCGAGCGCAATGTCGGGCCGAAGTCGGTGCTGAAGCTGCCGCGCGGCTCCAACAATCTCTGGAGCAAAGGCGGCCTGATCTACGCCCCCCCGGTCAGGTGATGCCTCCCCCAGGCTTCGCGCACTTCGTGTCGCTGCGCCACCCCCCTCGCCAGGGGCAACACCTGCGGCCCGGCAAAGCCGGTTCCGCGGTGTTCCCGGCGTTTGATCGCAACAGGTCCGCGAGCTGATGGCAATACGCAGAGATGCCATTGCCTCGTCGCGCCGCGGCGTCTGGCTGGCCTGGGCGGTGCAGGCGGCGCTGGTGCTGGCCGTGGCGGCCGGTGCCGTCTGGGTGGTGCACCACGCGCTGGAGGTTCTCCGCGCGCGCGGCGTTCGTTCGGGCTTCGACTTCCTGACCGAACCGGCGGGCTTTTCCATCAGCGAGGGCTGGCTCGACTTCGATGCGAGCCAGCCGTTCTGGCGCGCCTTTCTCGCGGGGCTGATCAACACGGTGCGCGCGGCGGTGCCGGCGGCCATCTTCTCGGTGGTGCTCGGCACGCTGATCGGCATCGGCCGGCTCGCGCCGCACGTGCTGCTGCGCGGCATCTGCACCGCCTATGTGGAGCTGCTGCGCAACGTGCCGCTGCTGGTGCAACTGCTGATGCTGGCCTTCGCGATGGCGAATCTGCTGCCCGACCCGACCGAGCCTGTGCATCTGATGCCCGGCGTGTGGCTCAGCAAGGGTGGCCTCAGCGTGCCCTGGCCCGTGGCGGCCGAAGGCGGCTGGTGGCCGACGCATTTCGAGTGGCCGCAGCGCGGTGACTTCGGCGTGAGCGGCGGTGCCGCGCTGAGCCCCGAGTACGTGACCATCGTCGCCGGCCTGACTTTCTATTCGGCGGCATTCGTGGCGGAAATCGTGCGCGCCGGCATCCTCTCGGTTTCGCAGGGGCAGGTGCTGGCGGGGCAGGCGCTGGGCCTGTCTTCCGGGCAGCAATTGCGCATCGTGATCCTGCCGCAGGCGCTGCGGGTGATCGTGCCCTCGCTGACCAACCAGCTGCTGAGCCTGACCAAGAACTCGTCGCTCGCGGTGGCCGTGGGCTATCCGGAGCTGGTGTCGGTGGCCAACACCACCATTGGCTCGAACGGCCGGGCCTTCGAGTGCATCGCGATCATCATGGCGGTCTACCTGCTGCTGTCGCTGCTGATTTCCTTCGGCATGAACCGCTACAACGCGCGCGTCGCATTGCGAGGCTGGCGATGAGGAACGTCGCGCAGGGGCCCATCGCGTGGCGCAGCGAACTCTGGGGTTCGCCGATGCGTGCGCTGGCGACGGTGCTGCTGCTCGCGCTGCTGGCGTGGGGCGGCTTCCATGTCGTCGACTGGGGTGTGGTGCACGCAGTGTTCCGGCCCGATGCCGAAGCCTGCCGCGCGGTGCAGCACGGCGCCTGCTGGGGCGTGGTAGCCGAGAAGTGGCGGCCGATGCTGTTCGGGCGCTTTCCGTATGAAGAGCAATGGCGCCCGGCGATCGCGGTGGTCGTGCTGTCGGCAGTGACCGTGCTCAGTGCCTGGCCGCGCACCTGGCGCTGGTGGCTGGCGCCGCTGTGGCTGGTTGCGCTGCTGCTGTTCGTGCTGCTGATGCGCGGCGGCGTGCTGGGGCTGAGCGGCGTGCCGACCAGCCGCTGGGGCGGACTGCCGCTGACCATCGGGCTGGCGGTGGTCGGGCTGGCGCTGGCCTTTCCGCTTGCGCTGCTGCTGGCGTTGGGGCGACGTTCGGGCTGGCCGGTGGTGCGCACGTTGAGCGCGAGCTACATCGAGCTGGTGCGTGGCGTGCCGCTGATCTCGGTGCTGTTCATGGCCTCGTTCCTGCTGCCTTTGCTGTGGCCGGCGGGCTGGCAGCCCGACGTGCTGGTGCGCGTGCTCGCGGGTCTCACGCTGTTCGTCGCAGCGTATCTGGCCGAGATCATCCGTGGCGGCCTGCAGGCGGTGCCGCGCGAGCAGACCGAAGTCGCGATGGCGCTGGGCTTCGGCCGCTGGCCGGTGCAGCGCGACATCGTGCTGCCACAGGCGCTGCGCCTAGTGGTGCCGGCGCTGACCAACAGCGTTGTCGGCACATTGAAAGACACCTCGCTGGTCACAGTGGTCGGCCTGTTCGAGCTGACCGGCGCGCTGGGCCTGGCGCTGGGCGGCGACCCGACCTGGCGGCCTTTCTACCTCGAGGGCTACCTCTTCATAGCGGCCGTGTACTGGGTGCTGTGCTTCGGTCTCTCGCGCTACAGCGTGTGGCTCGAAAAGCGCCTGTCGGCCGCGTCCTGAGCCGGACGCCGGCGAGCTGCGGTACACTCCGGCCCTTCATGCCGAGCCACAACTTCATCCCCGCATCCAGCGCAGCCCTGATGGCTCGCATGATGCCGCCTGCCTCCGCGCAGGCGATGGTTGTTGCTCGAATGATTACCACCATTACCACCGCGGTCACCTGACACGCGCAGGTGGCCGTTCCGGCAGCCACCTGGTGTATCGCTCTCTCCCCGAACGAATGAACCCAGCTCTGGCAGCTGGGTTTTGTTTTTCGTCTGGAGATGTCCATGTACCGCGATCCCGTTGAATCCCTCGAGCCCTTGCACGACAGCCGCCTTGCTGTCACCCGTACCCTGCGCGTCGGGATGATCGGTATCGGCACCGTGGGCTCGGGCACCTTCCGGGTGCTGGCCCGCAACCAGGCGGAGATCGCGGCCCGCGCCGGACGGGCGATCGAGCTGGTGATCGTCGCGGCGCGCAATCTCGAGCGCGCCGCGGGCATCGTGGGCGGGAGCGTTCCACTCACGGCCGACCCGATGCAGGTCGCAACGCATCCCGAAGTCGACGTGGTCGTCGAAGTGGCCGGCGGCACCGGTCCGGCGCTCGACTGGGTGCTGGCCGCCATCGCCCACGGCAAGCACGTGGTCACCGCCAACAAGGCGCTGCTGGCGGTGCACGGCGCCCGCATCTTCGCGGCCGCGCGCGAGCAGGGCGTGGTGGTGGCCTACGAAGGCGCGGTGGCCGTGAGCATCCCGATCGTCAAGGCGCTGCGCGAGGGGCTGGCGGCCAATCGCATCGAATGGGTGGCGGGCATCATCAACGGCACCACCAACTTCATCCTGAGCAAGATGCGCGACGAGGGCCTGGACTTTGCCGCCGCGCTCGCGCAGGCACAGGCACTGGGCTATGCGGAGGCCGACCCGACCTTCGACATCGAGGGCATCGACGCAGCCCACAAGCTCACGCTGCTCGCCGCCAACGCTTTCGGCATGCCGCTGCGGTTTGCCGATGCGCAGGTCGAAGGCATCAGCGGCCTGCAGGGCATCGACGTGGCCTGCGCCGAGCAGCTCGGCTTTCGCATCAAGCTGCTGGGCGTCGCGCGCCGGCGTGCCGCCGGTGTCGAGCTGCGCGTGCAGCCCGCGCTCGTTCCCGCGGACCACCTGATGGCGCAGGTGAAGGGCTCGATGAATGCCGTCATGGTGAAGAGCGACGCGGCCGGCCTCACGATGTACTACGGCGCCGGCGCGGGCTCCGAGCAGACCGCCTCGGCCGTGATCGCCGACCTCGTGGATGTGGCGCGGCTCGACGGCGTTGATGCCGCGCAGCACGTGCCGCACCTGGGCTTCCACGCGCATGCGACGAATGCCCTGCAGGTGCTGCCGCGCGCCGCCGTCGACACCTTGCACTACCTGCGCGTGCCGGTGCGGGCCGTGAGCCAGATACAAGCGGTCACGGCCTGTCTCGGCGAGCAGAAGGTGCCGGTGCGGCAGGTCGCGCTGGCGGCCGAGCGGTCCGGCCAGGGGCCGCAGGTGCTGGTGTTGACCGGGCCGGTAGCGCAGGGCACTGTAGACCTCGCGGTGCATGCGCTGCAGGAATACGCCGCGGTAGCCGGCGCGGTGACGACGCTGCGGGTGGAAGAACTCGCCGGTTGAACCCGGCGTTCAGGGCTTGGGGCGTGGCGCGAGTTCGGCGTAGCCCGTCGCCGGATCGTGCGTGCGGGCGAAGTGCCATTGCGGCAACCACGCGACCAGTATCTCGGCGGTCGTGCGCACTGTGCAGCCCGGTGCGGCATGTCCGCCGAAGACGCGTCCCGCGGCATCCGACACGCTGATGTGCAGGTGCGAGCCGTCTGGCGAGAGGCTGCCCGCCAGCGTGAGGATTTCCAGATCGCCATCGATGCGCGCGGCGTTCTCCGCACCCGCAAAGCGGATGCTCGCCCCGCTCAGGCTGCCGATGCCCGAGACCACGAACGCCGCCTCGCCGCCGCCTTGCTTCAACGCGAGATCGAGCGACGCGCGCAAGTCGTCGCCGGGGTTCAGCCGCAACACCAGCGTCTGCACGCCCTCAGCCTCCCGACAACGCCCCGTCGACCACCTGCTGCGCCTCTTCGAGAATGCGCGCCAGGTGCTCCGCGCCCTTGAAGCTCTCGCCGTAGATCTTGTAGATGTTCTCGGTGCCCGAAGGCCGCGCCGCGAACCAGCCGTTCGCGGTCACCACCTTCACGCCGCCGATGGCCGCGCCATTGCCCGGTGCGTGGCTCAGCACGTCGACGATCTTGTCGCCCGCCAGTTCGGTCGACTTGATCTGCGCAGGCGAGAGGCTGGACAGCCGCTTCTTCTGCTCGACCGTGGCCGCCGCATCCACGCGGTCGGACACCGGCTGGCCCAGCGCCTGCGTCAGCTCGGCATAGCGCTCGCCGGGGTCTCGTCCGGTGCGCGCGGCAATCTCGGCGGAGAGCAGGGCGGGCACCATGCCGTCCTTGTCGGTGGTCCACACCGAGCCGTCCTTGCGAAGGAAGGTCGCGCCCGCGCTTTCCTCGCCGCCGAAGGCCAGCGACGCATCGACCAGCCCGTCGACGAACCACTTGAAGCCCACGGGCACTTCGTACAGCTTGCGCCCGAGCCGCGCGGTGACGCGGTCGATCATCTGGCTGCTCACCACCGTCTTGCCGACGGCGGCCCGCGCCGGCCATTGCGGACGGTGCGTGTAGAGGTAGTCGATCATCACCGCGAGGTAGCTGTTCGGCTGCATCAGCCCGGTGCTGCCGGAGACGACGCCGTGGCGGTCGTGGTCGGTGTCGCAGGCAAAGGCGATGCCGAAGCGGTCTTTGAGCGCAATCAGCTTGTGCATCGCGTCGGGCGATGACGGGTCCATGCGGATGCGGCCGTCCCAGTCGAGCGACATGAAGCGGAAGGTGGGGTCGACCTCCTGGCTCAGCACGTTCAGGCGGGACAGCTTGTAGCGCTGCGCAATCGCCGGCCAGTAGTGCACGCCCGCGCCGCCCAGCGGATCGACGCCAAGATCGATGTTGACGCCGCGGATGGCGTCCATGTCGAGCACCTGTGCCAGGTCTTCGACGTAGGTGTTCAGGTAGTCGTGCCGGTGCGTGGTGGCGGCGCGCAGGGCCTGCGCGAGCGGCAGGCGCTTCACGCCTTCGAGGTTATTCGCCAGCATCTTGTTGGCCGCGGCCTCGACGGCCGAGGTGATGTCGGTGCCGGCCGGTCCGCCGTTGGGCGGGTTGTACTTGAAGCCGCCGCTCTCGGGCGGGTTGTGCGAGGGCGTGATGACGATGCCGTCGGCGAGCCCTTCGGTGCGCCCGCGGTTGTAGACCAGGATGGCGTGCGATACGGCTGGCGTGGGCGTGTACTCGTCGTCTTTCGAGATCATCAGCTCGACGCCATTGGCCGCCAGCACTTCCACCGCGCTGTTGAACGCCGGCGTCGACAGCGCATGCGTGTCGATGCCCAGGAACAGCGGACCATCGATGCCTTTCTGCTTGCGGTAGTCGCAGATTGCCTGGCTGATGGCCAGCACATGCCATTCGTTGAACGCGTTGTCGAAGGACGAGCCGCGATGGCCCGAGGTGCCGAAGGCCACGCGCTGGGCCGGCACGGACGGGTCGGGCCGACCGGTGTAGTAGGCCGAGATCAGGCGCGGCACATTGACCAGCAGGTCGAGCGGTGCGGGCTTGCCCGCGAGAGGATTGGTGGCTTGGCTCATGTCGATGGAAAGTCGAAGTTGATCAGGTCGCCAATGCGTTCGATGGTGATGTCGGCGGGAGCGTAGGCGGCAATGGCCTGCGCATCCAGCGCGTAGTGCCCTTGCCGCACGAAGACCGTCGTCAGACGGGGCCCCCAGACGGCTTTCATTGCCGAGAGAATGCGCAGCTTGTCGTCGATCATCACGTAGTGCCTGGCGGGGTGGCTCTGCGCGACGGCGTCGAGCATTTCTTCCTTGTGCACGTAGATGAGCACGCGGCCCTCGGTGGCGTCCCACAGGCCCGAGCGCTGCACCTTGCGCGGCTGGAACACAACGTCGCCGTCGGACAGTATCACCGTGGGGCCGTGCCGGCGCAGGTGCTTCAGCGCGTCGAGCGCGCCGGGGTAGAGGCGGTCGGCGAACGGGTAGTCGATCAGGAAGCCGGACATCAGCAGCAGCCGCGAGTCGGTCATGCCGCGGCGGCTTTCCTCGGCGCGGTAGCGCTGCAGCGCGCCCAGGTAGTCGACGTAGCCGAGCTCGTGGCGCAGGGCCTCCAGGGCGTCCCAATAGCGCGCGGAGCTTTCGGCGCCGAAGTTTTCCTCGAGATGGGTATGCAGGTCGGCGATGACGCGGTCGTTGTCGAGCAGGGTGTTGTCGACGTCGATCAAGAAAACAGTGGCGGGAGGCTGTGTCATGAGGTGTGCGGCCGGTGGCCGTGGCTGCGCGCGTCGCGTGCAGCATACGCCTGGCAGACAAGGCCCGGCGATGGCCGTGCGAATTAGTTGATGCCTTGCGGCCAGCTGGCTTAACCTCTGCCGCGGAACAAGCTCTCGCCTCGATTCCCGGAGTTCCTGGAGGAAATGAATGCATATGACCAACGGCCAGTGCCTCGCCCTGGCCACCCTCGTGCTTGCGCTTGCCGGATGCCAGTCGCCCCCGGCAGACCGGCCGCTGACCTCCGAAGTGCCCGAGCCGCCCGGCTTCGCGCCGCCGCCCGAGACCTGCCAGGCCGCCGCCGCGCGCTTCGGCCTCGGGCTGCGCGTATCGCCGTTGCTGGTCGAGGAAATGCGCCAGCGTGCAGGCGCCCGAATGGCCCGAACCGTGCTGCCCGCCGACTCCCCCGGTTCCGTCCAGGACGCCACGCGGCTCAACATCCAGGTAGAGCCGGGCGGTCGCGTGGCGGGTGCTTATTGCGGTTAGGCGCGAAGATACAGCCCCTTTTTGCATGCACATGTGTTGTGCGCACACAGCGGCTGTCACAAATCCACGCTCCAACGCGCCGAATGGACAGAATTGGGAGAACAATAGCCCGCGACTTTCCGGAGCCACAGTCTTTTGTCGATCAAGCAACCCACCGTCTCCCTGCCGTCGCATTACGACGGCTCGGCACGCCTTCCGCCAGATGAAGTGCTGCGTCCCCTGATGGACGATTGGGCACGTGCGGGCAAGCGCCTCGCGGCCGTCTGCTATCTCGACGTCGATCGCTTCGCCGAACTCAACGACCGCCTCGGCATGGTTGCCGGCAATGCGGCGCTCGAAGAGGTCGCGCGCCGCATCAAGGCGCAGCTGCCGCGCGAGAGCGTCATGGCGCGCGTGGGCGGCGACGAGTTCGCGGCCGTGTTCGCCGGCCTGGGCACCTCGCAATGCGCGCAGGTGCTCGAACGCATCCAGAACGCGCTGGCCGAACCCTGGACCTGGCGCGACCAGACGGCAAGCATCGACGCCAGCATCGGCGCGATGATGCTCGACAGCAACGGGCCGCCCCCCGAGATCGCCTTGCGCCAGGCGCAGCATGCGGCGTTCTTCGCCAAGCGCGCGGCCGACGGCAAGGTGCACTACTTCGACGCCCCGCAGGCTCGCGCCGACGAACAGGTGGTGCGCGAGCGCCAGCGCATTCAAGAGGGGCTGCTGCAGGGCGAGTTCTTCCTGGTCTACCAGCCGAAGGTCGACATGCGCCGCGGCGAGGTCGTCGGGGTCGAGGCGCTCATCCGCTGGCAACACCCCGAGCGCGGCCTGCTGCCGCCGATCCAGTTCGTTCCGCTCATCGAAGACGACGCGCTGGTCGAGCAGGTCGGCGACTGGGCCATCGCCACCGCGCTGTGGCAGGCGCACCAGTGGCGCCTGGCGGGCCTGCAGGTGTCGGTCAGCGTGAACGTGGCACCGCGCCACATGATGCGCTGGGACTTCGTCGACCGCCTCGCGCGCCATCTCTCGCAGTTTCCCAAGCTGGGTGCGGGCATGCTCGAACTGGAGATCCTCGAGACCACGGCCATCAGCCAGTTCGCCAACGTGGCGCTGTTCGTGGAGGCCTGCAAGGCGCTGGGCGTGGGCGTGACCATCGACGACTTCGGCACCGGCTATTCGTCGCTGACCTACCTGCGCCAGCTGCCGGTGTCGGCCGTGAAGATCGACCAGTCCTTCGTGCGCGGCATGCTCGACAACGCACAGGACCGGGCCATCGTGCAGGGCATCCTGGCGCTGCTGCATGCGCTGGGGCTCACGGCCGTGGCAGAGGGCGTGGAAACCGTGAAGCAGGGCGAAGCGCTGCTCGCCATGGGCTGCACGCTGGCCCAGGGCTACGGCATCGCCATGCCGATGGCCGCCAAGGACATCGTGAAATGGGTCGCCGCCTACGAGAGCGCGCCCCTGTGGGGCCGCGACACGACACCGGACGAACCGGTGGCCGCGCCGCTCGCGGAACCGCCCGCGGCCTGAGCCGCGGGCTTTCTTCTTCTTACAGCAGCGGCGTGTAAGGCGAGACCATCGGGCTCAGCGAGGTTCCGCCGCCGAGGCTCGGCACGCCCAGGTTGCTGGAGCCGCCGAACACATAGCGCAGGTACATGCTGCCGGTGAACTGGCGGTAGTTCTGCGCGTTGTTGAAGCCCAGCGCGCCACCCAGGAACATCTTCGGCGCCAGCTGGTACTCGAGCACTGCGCCGAAGTTGTAGGCCAGGCCGGTCTTCGAGCTGGCGGGGTAGATGCCGTTGTATGCCGAACTGCTCAGGCCCAGCGCCAGGGCTGCGTCCGCCACGCGCTGCGCATCGGCGTTGCGCGAGGGGTCGGTGGGAAAGTAGGGCGACGATTTCTGGGTGAACGACTGCACGCCCAGCGAAGCGTTCACGCGCCACGAGAACCTGTTGGCGCGGCCGGTCCAGTCGACCGGGAAGGCCACGCTCACGAAGCTCTGCGGGCTGAAGTAGCCGCCTTGCCCGAAGGTGTAGTAGCTCAGGTTCTTCTGGTAGCCCATCAGCCCGATGTTCATGCCCAGCGTGAGCTTGGAGCCCGGGCTGTCCAGCAGGTGCAGGTAGGCGCCGCCGCCGGTTTCCACGCGCGAGTTGCTCGCCACGTTCTTGCCGGTGAGGCTGTGCGCCGACAGGTAGCTGTAGATGCCGTAGGTGCCGTCGTCGTAGCCGATGTCGCCGCGCACGCCGGTGGCCACCACGCCGCCCCAGCGTTCGCCGGTGCGCCCGTCCTTCGCACCGGCGAAGGACAGCACGCTGTCGGTCACCGCGCGGCGGGAGATGTCGGCCTTGTAGTTCCAGGAGTCGCCGAAGCTGCCCTTGAAGGTCGCGTTGCCGACCACGTTGGTGGTGGGGAAGCCCAGCGGCGTGGTGCCGATGCCGCCCTCGAAGTTCTTGCCCTCGTAGCCCACGTTCAGCCCGACGCCCGCGGCGTTCTGCTGGCCCGGCGTGGTCTGGCTGGCGATCGAGTTGTAGAAGGCCGTGGGGCCGCCGCCGAAGCGGCTGGCGGTGGAGTAGGCCGAAGAGGGCGTGCCGGCGTCGACCACCGTGGGCGTCACGCCGACGACGATCTTGCCTTCGCCCACCGGGAAGCGCGCCTGGATCGGCAGCTGGAAGTCGGATAGCTGGCTCAGGCCGGCCTCGCCCGCCCGGCTGCGGTACACCGTGCCCGCGGTGAGGCTCACCGCGCGCTGCGATTCCA
The DNA here is from genome assembly GCF_977011995.1 of Variovorax durovernensis. Classification (NCBI taxonomy): domain Bacteria; kingdom Pseudomonadati; phylum Pseudomonadota; class Betaproteobacteria; order Burkholderiales; family Comamonadaceae; genus Variovorax; species Variovorax durovernensis. Next base: position 3,320,948 of record NZ_CDRNCW010000001.1, read on the forward strand.
GGTCCTGCAGCTCTGCCTGCAGCGAGTTGGCCGGCGCGGGGGCCGTGCGCAGCGGCGCGTTCCAGCTTGGCTCGCTGCGGGGCTGCGGCGTGTTGGCTTGCGCATAGGCCGCGTTGGCCGACGGATAGGCAGCCGGCGGATAGCCAGGCGCCGGATAACCGGCCTGTTGCTGCGGATACCCCGCAGGCTGCGCCTGAGGAATGTAGACCTGCTGCCCGCCCGGCTGCGCCATGTAGGCAGAAGCCTGCGGCGTGTTGTTGGCTGCCTTGCTGTTGCGTGCGGTGCGCGTGGTGGCGGCGCGGCCCTTGGCATTCGAGGTGGCGGCTGGCGCGGCGCCCCATGGCAGCGCTCCCGGTGCTGCCGCCATAGGGGCGGCCGGGTAGGCGGCGGGATAGGCACCGGCGGGGTAGGCCGCCGCAGGGTAGGCGGGGTAAGCCGCATTCGCCGCGACCGGGTAGGAGACTGGCTGCGAGCGTGCCTGCGCGAAAGGATTGCCACCAGCCGCCGGATACGCAGCCGGCACGGCCGCGCCCGGCCCTCCGCCGGTCATGCCCGCGAACGGGTTGGCGGGCGGCATCTGTGAAGGTGCGCCGCCCGGTCCCGCGAAGCCGGTCGAGGCGACCTGCCGTTCGGCTTCGACCGCGGCGCGCAGGTACTGCTCGGCCTTGCGGCTTTCGCCTGCGTTGCGGTAGACGCGGCCGGCGGCGGCCAGCACGCGCGATTGGTCGGGTGCCTGCTTCAGCGCGGCCATCACGTAGTTCTCGGCTTCGCCGTGCTCGCGCTGCGCGCTGGCGCTGGCGGCGGCTGCCAGCAAGGTGTCGAGGTCGGTCGGGTTGCGCTGCAGGATGCGCTGGTACAGCGCCAGTGCCTGGCCTTCGTCGCGCGCCGCTGAATACAGGCGGGCCAGCGCGGCCATCGCCTGCGGGTCGTTCGGGCGCTCGGCCAGCACCGGGGCCATCGCGTTGTAGGCGGCCTCGAGGTTGCCGGCTTCGCGCAGGGCGTCGGTCTGGCGCAGCGCGAAGGCGATGCGCAGGCTGTCGAAGTCGTTGCGCTGGCTGGCCGTCATGTTGACGCCGGCAAGCTGGCGCAGCACGGCGGACAGCTCGATGTCCTGCTTCGTCTTGAGCAGCACCGACGCATACAGCAGCCGGTCGCCGATGCTCGGCGTGGGCGAACGAGCGAGCAGCTGGCGGCTCATGGCCAGTGCGCGCGGCGCGTCGCCGATTTCGGCATAGGCGCCTGCGAGCTGGCCCCACAGTTCGGCCGGCATGTCGGCGCTCAGCGCCGATTCGGCCTGGGCCAGCACGCCGCGCGCGGCGTCGACCTGGCCCTGCCGCGCGAGCGCCTGCGCCCGGGCGGCCTGCGATTGCGCCCAGAGGCGGCGTTGGAGCGTCGCCATGTCTCGGGTGCGCGAGCCGGCGGGAATGCGTTCGAGGTACTGGATGCCGGCCGCCGAATCGCCGGTTTCGGAGGCGAGCAGGGCGCTGGCGTACAGCGCATCGGGCATGTCGGGCTGCGACATCAGCAGCCCTTCCATCACGCCGCGGGCTTCGGAGACCATGCCCTGCTTGCGGTAGATGTTCGCGAGGTCGAGCCGCACCCAGGGGCTGTCGGGCGCCGCGAGCATCGCGTCTTCGAGCGTGCGCTGGGCGCCGGCCGCGTCGCCGGCATCTGCCTGCTGGCGGGCGCGGTTGCGCGCCTGCTCGACCTGGATGTCGCGCAGGCTGCCCATCTGCGTGGCCTGTTCGGGCGTGAGGCGGCGCGAAAGCGCCAGTGCCTCGTCGGGACGGCCGGTCTGGCCGTACACCGAAATCAGCCCGCGCAGCGCCTGCGTGTTCTGCGGCCTGCTCTCGAGCACGCGCTTGTAGCCCTGCTCGGCCTGCGCGAAGTCGCCGGCGGCGGCGCGCAGGTCGGCCAATGCGTTCTGGCCCACGGGTTCGCGCGGGTCGATGCGCACCGCGCGTTCGTACAGGGACTGCGCACCGCGCAGGTCGTTCTTGCCCTGGGCGGCGCGAGCCTGCCCGACCAGCACCCAGTAGTTGGCGCTTTGCAGCGCCGAGTTCCACTTGGTGGCGCCGCCGCGCACGGCGCGCTCCAGCAGCTCCTGTGCTTCGGCAAAGCGCTCCTGGCGCATCCGCACCAGGCCCAGGCCGCCGAGTGCCTCGGTGTCGTCGGCCTTGGTGCGCAGCGCCTGCTGGAAGCGCTGCTCGGCCGTGGCCGGGTCGCCGCGTTCCAGCGCCTTGAAGCCTTCGCCCACCGGCACGTCGGGCGCGTTTGCCGCGGCGGTCTTGGCGGTGGTGAGGGTTTCAAGCCGGGCGGACACGGCGGCATCGGCCTGGTTGTTGCTCAGGTAGTTCTGGTAGAGCGGGATGTCGGGCGCCCTCGCGTCGAGCCAGATCAGCGCCTGCCGCCAGGCGGCGCGCGCGGCGGTGGCCACGGCGGGCTGCTTGGTCAGCTCGACCAGTTCGCGGATGCCCGCGCGGCGCGTCGGTTCGCTGTAGGTCTTCTGCTGCGCGAGCGCGAGCCGGTAGTTGGCGTTTTCCGGATGGTCCTTCACCAGTTGCTCGAGGCCCTTGCGGCCTTCGTCGACACCTTGCGGCGTGCTTGCCAGCGCCTGGTAGTACTCCAGGGCCACGGCCTCCGGCGGCGGCCGGTTGTCGAACAGGCTGCGGTACAGCTCGACCGCCTCGGCGGAGCGTCCGGCGCGCGCGGCGGCGCGGGCGCGCTGCAGCGTGCCGCCTTGCTGGCCGGGCTGCTGGGCCTGCTGCTGCAGGCGCGCGACGCGGGGATCGTTGGGATGCGCGGTGCGCAGGCGGTTGGTCCAGGTGCGCACCTGCTCGGCGTTGTTGCGCGACAGCTCGACCTGCGCCATGCCGTACATCGCGTCGGCGGATTGCGGGTTGACGCTCAGCAGCTTCTTCCAGCTCTCTTCGGCCAGGTCGGCGCGGCCCTGGGCCTGCCAGTAGTTGCCTTGCTCGATGAGGGCCGCGTTGGCGTCGGCCTGCGCGAAGGCCTGGCCGCCGGCGCCCAGCGCGGCGAGCATGCCGATGCAGGCCAGCCATTGCTGGGTTCGGAAGGAAGGGGGACGCTTCGGCTTCACGCCGGTCGATTGGGACGGCATAGCGTTCTCCATGATGTTTGCAGCTGGCCGTTGCGGCCGAATTCATAGCGACCGTCGAGCCAAGCCTGGCCGAACAGTAACAGCACCTGCTCGTAATAGGGGAGGGGCGCCGGGGCTGCGGCGCCGGAGGTCGTCGCAGCCGGCGGCAGGGCGGCGCGCCCGCCCGGCACGCGGGCGAGTTGCGTGGCCAGTGCGTCGGTTTCGTCCAGTGCCTTGAGGTAGGGCAGCATCGCGCCGGAAAACCCCAGCGGTGCCATGCCGCGCACGGCACCGGTCACGGTGTCGACGTATTCGGGCACCGGCTGCTTGTCGGCCAGCATCAGCCTGGGGCCGCGCAGTTGCGCCAGCAGCATCTTGCGGGCCGGGTCCTTGTCGGACAGCATGCCCGCCCAGAGGTAGACGCGAATGGCGTCGTAGCTGCCGGTGACGCCCTTCTGCGGATCGGCCACGAAGGCGCGCGCATCCTGCGACCAGGCGCACCAGTCGGGCGCGAAACCCTTGGGCGTGACGCTGCCGAACATGCGCAGCGTGTTGTCGGTGACTTCCTGCCAGGGGCCGGTCGGGTCTGCCTGCTGGAAGTAGCGCAGCAGCTGCAGCGGCATGTAGCTCGGGTTGAGCCGCCAGAGCGGCCCGCTCGCCACCGACTTGGGCCAGGGCAGCAGCATGCGGCCAAGCCCGGGCAGCGAGATCACGTCGTCGCGCACCGCCAGCGCGAGCAGGCTGCGCCCGAGCGTGCGGTAGCGGTTGTCGTTCCAGAGGCGGCCGGCCTCCATCAGCGCATAGGCGATCCAGAGATCGGAGTCCGACGCCGCATTCGGGTCGAGCACGCCCCAGCCGCCCTCGGGTTTGCGGCCCCATTGCCAGGCCGGCAACTGCTTGGCGAGGCTGCCGCCGGCGAGGTTGGCTTCGGTCCAGGCCAGCACGCGGGCGAAGATGTCGCGGTCGTTGTGCACGAGCGCGAAGAACAGCGCGTACGACTGCCCTTCGGAGGTGGACTGCTGCTGGGCGGTGTTGAAGTCGATCACCCGGCCGTCGGGCTGGATGTGGCGCGCGGCGAAGGCGGCCCAGTCTGTTGCCGGGTGGCAGGTGGCAGCTGCATTCGATGCAGGTGCCGGCGCCGGGGCGGGCGCGGGCGCCTGTGCACTCGCCAACTTCGGCAGCGCAAGCGCGAGCCCGGCCGCTGCCAGCAGGTTGCGGCGGCTCGCCAGGGGGGTGTCGGGAGGGCGGGAAGTCGGCAGGCGTCGCATGGGTGATTATTTGGCCTTGTTGACCGACAGGCGGCGGCGCGCCCGGATCTGCAGGCCCGCATACGACACCGCCGCGCCCAGCAGGGCCAGCAGGATGACCAGTGCTGCCAGTCCCAGCGGACTGCGCGACAGATGCCACTGCAGCCACGTCAGCGGCGGCAGGCGTCCGACGTAATACGTGTCGCCGCCCAGCACGCTGTTGACCTGCGTGTCGCGCACGATGGTCATGCTGCCCTGCACGCGCTTGAGCAGGTCGGGTGTCATGAGCGCGTTGAGCAGCGCTTCCTTCGAGTCGGGGTTGGTGATGGCGGCGATCACGCTGCGGCCGCTGCGCAGCGGCGACTCGAAGCCCGCCAGCACTGCATCGCGGCCGTCGTCGCTCACCGCGATCTGCATGCTGCCCGGCAAGTCTTCGCGGGTGCGCGCGCCGATCACCAGGTCGATGGCGTTGTCGATCCAGCTGTTGAGCTTGAGCTCGGGCGCGTTGCCGTTGCGCTTGAGCGGCATCTTGTCGGCCCACTGCGTGAACAGCGGCTGGCTCTGCAGGTTGCCGATCACCAGCAGGTCCTTGTCGGCCCACTGCCCGGCCTCGGCCGAGCGGCCCACCTTCACGCGCAGCGCGGGATAGCCGGTGGAGCGGCCGATCTGGCCCAAAAGACCGAGATAGGTCTCGGTGTCGGCGTCGTTGGGCTGGTCCGGCAGGATGACGGCGGTGTCCGACAGGTCGGCCATGCGCGAGAACGGGAAGCCGCCGTTGGCGTAGGCCGCGAGTTCGGGCATGGCGATGAAGTGCGCGAAGCCCGACACGTCGATCTTCGAGGTCGGGTCGATCGAGCCGCGCACGTTGTCCAGCTGCGGCACGCAGCGCCCGCCCACGGGCTCGAAGTAGTAGTGCAGGCGCAACTGGCTGCGCGGGCCCATGGCCAGCGGCGGCAGGATGACTTCCTTGCGCTCAGCCAGCGTGCCGTCGGGCATCAGCTTCACGGCCAGCGGGTTCCACCAGCGGTCGCCGGCCGGATTGGCCGAGCGCAGCGGCAGGCCGCCCACGAAGTTGTCGTTGACGTTGATGTTCAGCGTCGACTGGTCGGGCCGCACGCGCGGCGTGTAGCGGTATTGCAGGTCGAGCGGAATGCCGCGGCTGCGCCAGGTGAACAGGTCGGGCGGCAGCTGCAGGTTCACGCGGACCACGTCGGGGTTGTAGCCCGTCACCGACAGGTCTGCGGCCGTGGCCAGCTCGCCCAGTTGCAGCGCACGGTCGCTCGGCACCCAGCGCGGCGCGTCATAAGGCTTGCGCACCGGCGGTTCCTGGAAGGCGGTGACGCCGGCCTGCGCGCCTGCGAAGGCCTTGCTGTTCAGCGCCAGCGCCGCGGCGGCGGTGCGCACGTCGGCCGGGGTGCGGCCCATCACCAGCAGCAGCTTGCCGGAGGCGTCCTGCGGGTTGTCGACCACGGCCAGGCCGGGGCCCTGGATGGAAGGCAGCGTGAGGCCGGGAATGGTCGACTCCGGCGTGACGAACACCACCGCATGGCCCGCCGGCAGCTCGCCGTGCGACACCGGGAAGGTGGCGCCGCGGTAGTCGGCCAGCGCGCCGAACCACGAAGACAGCACGCCGGCGGCCTCGAGCATCGGCGCCGTGTCGGTGCCGCCGAAGACGAAGGGAATGCGGGCGCGCCGCACGTCGCGGCGATCGAAGAAGGGCTGCGGCAGGGCCGCGAGGTCGTTCGTGAGCTTGAGCGGCGAGACCGTGAGCTTCAGCGTGCTGGAGGCGTCCACGCGCGCCCACAGGCTGGTGTGCGCCGGGTCTTCGCACTCGCGCGTGTAGTGGCCGATCAGCTCGACGTTGATGCGGTTGAACTCGGTGATGAGGCGCCGGTCGATCGGAATGTCGGCCGTCTGGGGCTTGCCCGCTTCGGCATGACTCACCGGCAGCGTGGCCACCAGCACGTCGTTGACCGTCACCTTCAGGTGCGAGAGCTCGGGAATGAGCGAGGGCGAATAGGCGTAGTTCAGCCTGAACGACGCGGCCGTCACCAGCTCGTCGGCGCGCACGTTGAACGGGATGCCGACGGTGCCGCTGATGCCGCGCAGCTGGATGGCGTAGTCGATGCCGAGCTGCGTGAGGTTGAGTTCGCGCACCGCGCCGGCGATCGGCGTGGTGTTGGCGGAGGCTGCCGTCGCGGCGGTCGCTGGCGCTGCCGGCAGCACGGGGGGCGGGACCACGGCGGGCCGGGGTTGCGCGGACGTCCCGTCGGCCAGGGACACGGCGGCAAGCGCGATCGCCAGCATGGCGCAGGGCACGACGCGACGATGCGCGAAACGGGGGGGCGTCACGTGGATTCCTTCGTTTTGACGGGGCGCAGCCTTGAAATGGCCGAACGGTAGTAATGGCTGAACATGTCTCTGAAGCCGGTGCCGCTGATGCTGATGAGGTGGCCCAGCACGCGGTGGATGGGCACGCGCGGGTGGTTGCCCCAGCGGGCAGCCCAGATGTCGGCGCGCGCGGTCGTGCACTGCACCAGCGCGCGCTCCTGCGCGAAGCTCATCGGCGCGAAGCGCAGGCCCAGGCGCCTGCCGCTGCTGAAGCGCACCGTGGAGGCGAAGCGCGATTCCTGGTCGTTGCGGTACAGCGCCACCTCGACCGGGGTCTCCAGGTCAAGCTTCAGGTCGCTGGGCAGCTCCACGCCCAGGCCGCCGCTGGAGAAGTCGAAGGTGTTGCAGCGCAGCGAGCGGCCGTCGGCAAAGTACAGCGTGGCCGGCAGGTTGAGTTCCACGCGGTGCGCGCCGCGCAGCTGGCGCGACTCGTTGGCCGCGGCCACGCAGGCGCCCAGGATCATCAGGTTGTAGACGGTCCAGGCCAGGTTCAGCCACACGGTGGCGATGTTCTGCGGGTCGACCCAGGTCAGGCGCCACAGGCCCAGGCACACGCCCACGAAGTTGAACGCCAGCAGCACCAGGCTCGCCTTGGCGATGGTGCTGTCGAAGTACTCCTTCTGGATCAGGCCGCCCTTGGCCGTCACGTTGAAGCTGCCGAGCTTGGGGTTGATGAGCGCCACCAGGGTCGGGCGGAAGATGTACCAGGCCAGCACCGCCTCGTACACCTCGTTCCACAGCAGGTAGCGAAAGCGTCCCTGGATGCGGCTGTTGGTCAGGTTGGCGTGCAGGATGTGCGGCAGCGCGAAGGCGAAGATCATCGACGCCGACGCATGGATCACGCTCGCGCCGAAGTACAGGTACGCCAGCGGCGCCGTCAGGTAGATGAGGCGCGGCAGGCCGTACAGGAAGTGCAGCATCGCGTTCACGTAGCACAGGCGCTGGGCCCAGTGCAGGCCGCGGCCGAACAGCGGGTTGTCGATGCGGAAGATCTGCGCCATGCCGCGCGCCCAGCGGATCCGCTGGCCCACGTGGCCCGACAGGCTTTCGGTCGCCAGGCCGGCGGCCTGAGGCAGCGCCAGGTAGGCGGTGCTGTAGCCGCGGCGGTGCATCTTCAGTGCGGTGTGGGCGTCCTCGGTCACGGTTTCGACCGCGATGCCGCCCACTTCCTCGACGATGGTGCGGCGCAGGACCGCGCACGAGCCGCAGAAGAAGGTGGCGTTCCAGAGGTCGTTGCCGTCCTGGATCAGGCCGTAGAACAGTTCGCCTTCGTTCGGCACCGTGCCGAAGGTGTCGAGGTTGCGCTCGAAGGGGTCGGCCGAGAAGAAATAGTGGGGCAGCTGCACCATGCCCAGCTTCGGGTCGCGCCCGAACCAGCCCATGGCGATCTGCATGAACGAGCGCGTGGGGATGTGGTCGCAGTCGAAGATGGCGACGAACTCGGCGGTGGTGTTCTTCAGCGCGGCATTGATGTTGCCGGCCTTGGCATGGCGGTTGTTGTCGCGCGTGACGTGGGTCACGCCCACGTCTTCGCAGAAAACGCGGAATTCCTCGCGCCGGCCATCGTCGAGCACGAAGATCTTGATCTTGTCGCGCGGCCAGTCGATCGACTGCGCGGCAAGCACGGTGGAGCGCACCACCGACAGCGCCTCGTTGTACGTGGGAATGAACAGGTCGATGGTGGGCCACTCGGCCGGGTCTTCCGGCAGCGGCACCGGCTTGCGCTCCAGCGGCCAGGCGGTCTGCACATAGCCCAGCAGCAGCACCACGAAGGCGTACAGCTCCGCCATCAGCAGCCCGGTGCCCAGCACCAGGTCGACCAGGTTGTCCATGAACATGGTCTCGGTCACGCGCCAGTAGGTGTAGCGCGAGGACACGACGACCGACATGAAGATCAGCACCAGGCTCGCAAAGCGGCCCTTGATGCGGTTGGTGATCAGCGCGGCCACGAAGATGCCCACCGACAGCACGATCTGCTGCTCGAAGGTCATCGGCGTGATGATCAGCGCGGGCAGGATCGCCAGCGCGACCAGCCAGCCGGCAATGCGCACCGGCAGCAGGCGCAGGAGGGCGGGGGCCTGCCGGGGCGGCGGCGTGGACGTGGGGGCGCTGTTCATCGTGTGGATTCCATGGAGCTGGGCGCCTGCCGTGCAGCGGCGATGCGCTCGAGCAGACGCTCGGCGCAGGAAGCAATGTCTTGTGTCGCCTGGCTCATGGGCGCATAGCGGTGCACCGGCACTGCCGAGGCCAGCGCCTCGGGCACCGACTGGTCGAGGTGCAGCACGCCGAGCAGTTCGGGCCGCAGCCGCTGGCGCATCATTTCGAAGACGTCGTGGTTCAGCCGCTTGCCGGGGTCGACCTGGTTGACCACGTAGGCGCTGCCGGCGTAGTCGGGGCGCGGGCGGCAGTACTTGTCGACCATGCGCTCGATGATCGGCAGCGTCGCGAACGAGCCGGCATCGGCCAGCACCGGGATCACGCACAGGTTGGCAGCGCGCAGCACCTGCTGCAGGTAGACCGTGGGGCCGGGCGGGGTGTCGAGCAGCACCAGCATGCCGTCGGGCAGCGCGAAGCGCGCCAGCGTCTCGGCCAGCCACGTCGGATGGCGGGCCAGCTGTTGTTCGAAGACGATCTGTCGCTCGTCATCGACGTCGCCGAAAGGCAGCAGCATGACGCCCCCGTGCGCGGGGCGGATCGCATTCGCCCACGGTATCTGGCCGGTGGAGGCATCTACCAGCCCGGTGTCGCAGGCATGCGGGTCGTTGGCGATGTGAAAGCGCAGGGCGTTCTGCGGGTCGAGATCGATCGCGAACACCTGCTGCCCGCGGGCGGCGAGCGCGGTGCACAGGTTGGCTGCGATGGTGGTCTTGCCGACTCCACCCTTGGATGAGATGACTGGGATGACGACCATCGTCACGTCGGCCTTCGCCAGCGCGACATGGGGCCCGGCGGGGGAGCGGGCGGCTGCGGCGCTGCCAGTCGTTCGAACAACTGAGAAAGCGGCGTCGGCGCGGGTTCGCTGGCGGTGGCGGGCTGTGGTGCCGCCAGAGTCTGAGGTTGTTGCGCCGCGGCAGGCGGACGCGCGAAAAGGGGCGCCGGCGCCGGCGCCGGAGCCGGAGCCGGAGCCGGAGCGGGGGCGGGTGCAGGGACGGGCGCGGGCACTGGCAGCGGGCGCAGTACCGGCTCTACCCTGGGCTGCGGCGCGGCGGCGAACGGCAGCGGCTGCGCGGGCTCGACCAAGGGCGCGGCAGGCGTGCGTGCGGCGGGTGCGAGCGGGCGCTCGATCTTCTCGCCCGTCAGCAGCGGCCAGACGCGCGGCGCTTCCTCTTCCGTTTCCGGCGGAGCGAATTCCTTGTAGTCGTGGGCATCCCCGCCGAACTTGCGGAACAGGCCCGCGATGTCTTCCGGGGTCGGATCGTCCTGGCTCATGCTTGCGCCTTCGACAGACGCAGGTCGATGCGGTGGCCGGCCTGCGCGGCATCGGGCGGGAACGCCTGCACTCGCAGGGACGACGGCATGCGCTGCGAATCGAACCAGGCCTGGTAGATGCCCTCGAAGAAGCCGACGCTCCAGTCCGTGGCCTCGGGGCCGAAGGCCGTGGCGATGGGGCTGCAGGCGTGGGTGATGTAGACGCAGTCGGTGTCTTCGCTCAGGGTGCTGAAGCCCCAGTCGATGCTTTCCCAGCGCGCGTTGAACTGGGCTTCGAGGTCGCCGAGCGTGTTACACGGGGAAATGGGCATGGCATGCGCAAGACGTTGGCCGATGCGAAAAAACAGCTGCCGCAGATCTTCCGGAGGCAGGCCGGCACTCAACTCCGCGGCCATGCCGCGGTTGAATTCCAGCCACTGCGAACTGCATGAATTTCTCTCGTAGTACTGAATGAACGGCGCGGCTGTTTCCATGTCCGAGCATTCTCTGGGATCGATTAACGCTTGACAACAAATGTGAACTTTTCGGCACACGATCAGCCGCGAACTGTCTGAATTCGGGGACGGGCCGAGCAAGCGAACCGAAACGAACGCACGAACCCCGTGCATCGGCGCCCCATCGATACGACGCAGGGCGCGTACCGGATTCAACTGGTCAGTCTTCGATGCTGTCCGGCGTTGGCGCAGCTGCGGGCATGGCCCGAGCCCTGATGTCCCGAGGCGCTTGCGGCAAGCGCGGCGGACGCCCGGCGCGCACCACGCCGCGTCCGGCGGCCTTGGCGGCATAGCAGGCGGCGTCGGCCGCATCGACCCAGGCGTCGACCGAGCCGATTTCCTGCGACAGGCTGGCCACGCCGATGCTGGCACCGACGTGCAGGCTGCCCGACAGCCAGGGCAGCGCGATCGCGGAGATCGACGCCACGATGTCTTCCGCCACGCGCACGGCAGCCTCGTGCGTGCACTGCTCGAGCAGCAGCGCGAACTCGTCGCCGCCGATGCGTGCCGCCAGGTCGCCGGAGCGCACCCGCGACATGATGGCCGCGGCCGCCGCGCGCAGCATGGCGTCGCCCGACAGGTGGCCGCCGGTGTCGTTCACCTGCTTGAAGTGGTCCAGGTCGATGAACACCAGCGCCGCCGGCAGCGAGCCTGGCCGGCCCTCGATCAGCCGCTGCGCATGCTGGTCGAAGCGCTGGCGGTTGGCCAGGCCGGTCAGGCCGTCGTGGGCGGCAGACCATTCGAGCGCCTTGCGCGCATTGCGCTGTTCCTCGATGTTGAGCACCGTCCAGATCGAGCCGAAATCGGTGTGCTCCGGGTCGACCGGCCGGCTGCGCAACCGGGCCCAGAAGCGCGAGCCGTCGCCGCGCTGCATGCGGGATTCGCCGACGTACGAATTGCTGCTGGCAAAAGCTTCCTTCTCCAGCGCGGCGAGGGCGGGCTGGTCTTCCTCGGGCACGACGATCAGGTCCACCGGCTTGCCCAGCAGCTCGTCCTCGCGGTAGGACAGCAGGCGGCACAGTTCGTCGCTCACCAGCTCGAAGCGCCGGTCGCGGATGAAGGCGATGCCGATCGGTGCCGCGCGCATCACCGAGCGCAGCTTGCTGAACATCTCGCCGTTCAGTCGTTCCAGCTCGGCGCGCTGCACGCCGACGCGGCGCAGCACCTGGCCGAGCTGGCCGATTTCGCCGTCGCCCGTGGGCCAGCCGTCTTCGGGGCGCATGGCGTCGTCGAACATGTGCTGTGCGCGCCGCTCCAGCATGCTCAGCGGGCGCAGCAGCAGCCAGAGGCTCATGAAAATGCCTGCCGACAGCACCGCCACCAGCGTGAAGGCCCAGACCAGCGCCAGCCGGCGCGCGGCCTTCACCGGTGCCAGCACCTCGGCTTCGGGCCGCACGCGCCACACGACCCAGTCGGGGCCGGGTACGCCGGCGACGCTGGCGATCTCGTGGGCCTGGGGCAACAGCAGGCCCAGCGGCTCGACCGGGCTGCCCGCGGCCTGCCAGGCCTTGAAAGCCTGGGCCAGCCGGGGTTCTTCGGCAATCGAGTGCAGCAGCCGCTTGCCGTCGGGGTTCGCCAGCATCCGGCCCTGCATGTCGGTCAGGACGACCAGCGCGCCAGCATCGCTTTCCTGGGGGTCGACCAGTCCGTCGAGCAGGTCGCGGCTCGACAGGCGCAGCGTACCGCCCAGCACGGCGTAGATGCCCTTGGCGCCGCGCACCGGCTGGTTGACGGCAACGATGGGTTCGCCGGTCAGCGAGCCGATCAAGGCCTCGGACACGATGGGCCGCCCTTCGGCCAGCAACTGACTGAAATAGGGGCGGTCGCGGATGTTCACCGCCGGCTGCGAAACGCCGTTTTCGTCGCGCATCACGCGCACGTTGCCGTCGGGCGTGGCGATATAGATGTTGGCGAAGAAGTTGCGCATCACCGGCTTGCTCTGCATGAACGCCTTCAGCGCCGCCGGGTCCTGCAGCGTTGCCTCGTCGAGCACATCGGCCACCGACTCGAGCATCCGCTGCAGCTGGATCACGTTATGGCCCAGCAGGGCGGCGGTGCGCACCGACTCGTTCAGCTCGCGCTGGCGCTGCGATTCCAGCAGGTCGTGCTCGGTCCGCCCCACGATGACGGTCGTGATCAGGCCGATGCCGAGCACCAGCGCCAAAATCCCCCCCATCGTGATCCGGGCCTTGAGCGAACCCAGGGCCTTTTCGAGGCGTACCAGCCGGTCGGTATTCATTCAGTCGAGCTGCGTTTCCCTGGTGGGCGCGGTGGCCCGGCGCTCCCGTTTGACGTTGTACATGGCGCTGTCCGCCTGCTTCAGTGCCTCTTCCGCGGTGGTGGCGCGCGGGTCGACGGCCACCACGCCGACGCTCGCGCCGCCGTACTCGATGGTGGTCTTGCCGTTCAGCCGCAGGTCGCCGATGGTACTTTCGCCCAGGCGGTCGGCCAGCGCGCGCGCCGCGGTGCGCGGAGATTCGTCGAAAGTGGGGCCCGCGCCGATCACCACGAACTCGTCGCCGCCGAAGCGCGCCAGCATGTCGCTGGCCCGCAGCGAAGCCGACAGCCTGCCGGCCATGGTCGACAGGAAATCGTCCCCGACGTCGTGGCCGTGCGTGTCGTTGATTTTCTTGAAGCCGTCCATGTCGATGAACCCGACCAGCGTGCTGCGGCCTTCGCGCTCGCACTGGGCGAGCAGCCGGCGCAGTGCGTCGATCAGCGTGCGGCGGTTGGGCAGGCCGGTGAGGCTGTCGGTCGAGGCGTAGGCGGCCAGCTCGGCGTTGGCCCGCTTGAGCTTGACCAGGAGCATCTCGCGCTCGACCTGCTGGGCAAGCAGTTTCGCGAAGAGCCGAAGCACCGGTGCCGCATGTGGCGACAGCGGCAGCTTGTCCGCGCTGGCACCGCACAGGGTGCCGAAGAGGCCGCCGCCGTCGGTCTTGATCGGCGTGCTCACATAGGTCTGGATGCCGAGCTGGCGGGCGGCGTCGGAGTCGCCCCAGCGGCTGGCGACATCGTCGGCGAAGGTGCGGCCTTCTTCGAGTGCGCGGCGGCAGAGCGTGTCGGACCAGGGGACGGAAGCACCCTCGGCAATGGTCAGCTCCTTGGCATTCCGGGCGAAAAGTATGCTCTGCAGGCCCTTTTCGAGGTCGATGGTCGTGAGGTAGGTCGATTCCAGCCCCGTGACCACTTCGAGCATTTCAAGCATTGGGCGAGCCAGATCCTCGAGTGTCCTTGCCGAGGAGACCGAGTCTGAAAGCTGTTCAATCAGTGAGTCCATAGCCCACATTTTGACGGCGATGCGCCGCGGCTTCAGGCTTTCGTTGTATGAAAAGTAGCGCAAGACCCGCGCCGGCGCCCGAAAACCGGCGGCTCAGGACGCCAGCGCCTCCATCAGCTCGGTCTCGATGGCCAGCTGGGTTTTCTGTCCCTGCAGCTCGGGGCCGCTGATGAGGAAGGTGTCTTCCACCCGTTCGCCGAGCGTCGTCACCTTGGCGAGCTGCAGGTTCAGGTGGTGGCGCGCCAGCACCCGGGCCACCGAGTAAAGCAGGCCGGCCCGGTCGCTGGCCGAGATGTTGAGCAGCCAGCGCTGGGCCTTGTCGTCGGGCAGCAGGCTGATGCGCGGCTTGATCGGGAAGCTGCGCACCCGGCGCGACACCCGGCCCATGCTGGGCGGCGGCAGGGCGCCGGCCTCGGTGAGTGTCTGCGCCAGGCCCGACTCGACCATGCTGATCAGGTCGCGGTAGTGGTCGGGCAGGAAGGTGGTCACCACCTGGAAGGTGTCGAGCGCGTAGCCGTTGCTCGTGGTGTGCACCTTGGCATCCAGGATGCTGAACGACGATTGATCGAAATAGCCGCAGATGCGCGCAAAAAGATCGGGCTGGTCGGGCGTGTAGACGACCACCTGCAGGCCTTCGCCCACTGGCGACAGGTGCGCGCGCACGATGGGCGGCGCCTTCGGGTCGATCGGCACGCCCTTGGGCGGCACGAAGCGGGAGAGCTGCTTGGCGTGCCAGGCAATCTCGGTGGCGTCGTGGCGCATGAAGTAGCCGACGTCGAGCGTGTCCCACAGCGCCTTGTGCGCCTCGAAGCGCTGGGCATGCAGGGCCAGTTGCACCAGCGCCTCGCGCTTGCGCGACTCGACCTCGGCGTCCGGGTCGGGCATGCGGCCGCCCAGTGCGCGCAGCGTGTAGCGGTACAGGTCCTCGAGGAGCTTGCCTTTCCAGGCATTCCACACGCGCGGCGAGGTGCCGCGGATGTCGGCGATGGTCAGCAGGTAGAGGGCCGTGAGGTAGCGCTCGTTGCCCACGCGCTTGGCGAAGGCGCTGATGACTTCGGGGTCGCTCAGGTCCTGCTTCTGGGCAACCTGGCTCATCACCAGGTGCTCGGCCACGAGGAATTCGATGAGCTTGGCGTCTTCGCGGGCAACGCCGTGCTGCTTGCAGAAGCGCTGCACGTCGCGCGCGCCCAGCGTGGAGTGGTCGCCACCGCGGCCCTTGGCAATGTCGTGGAAGAGGGCCGCCACGTACAGGATCCAGGGCTTGTCCCAGCCGGCCGCGAGCTGCGAGCAGAACGGGTACTCGTGCGCATGCTCGGCAATGAAGAAGCGCCGCACGTTGCGCAGCACCATCAGGATGTGCTGGTCGACCGTGTACACATGGAACAGGTCGTGCTGCATCTGGCCCACGATGCTGCGAAACACCCGCAGGTAGCGTCCCAGCACCGAGGTCTGGTTCATCAGCCTGAAGGCATGCGTGATGCCGTAGGGCTGCAGCAGGATCCGCATGAAGGTCTCGTGGTTGACCGGGTCGTTGCGGAACTTGCTGTCCATCACATGGCGCGCGTTGTAGAGCGCGCGCAGCGTGCGCGCCGACAGGCCCTTCACGCCGATGGTCTTCTGGTAGAGCAGGAAGGTCTCGAGCACCGCGTGCGGCTCGCGCTCGTACAGGTCGTCGCTGGCAATCTCGATCAGGCCGGCGCGCTCGTAGAAGCGCTCGTTGATCGGCGTGTGATGCTCGTCGCTGGGCTGCAGGCGCTCCGAGATATTGAGCAGCAGGATCTGGTTGAGCTGCGACACCGCCTTGGCGGCCCAGTAGTAGCGGCGCATCAGCGCCTCGCTCGACTTGCGCTGCGACTCGCTTTCATAGCCGAAGCTGGCCGCCACGGCGGTCTGCAGGTCGAACACCAGCCGGTCTTCACGGCGGTTGGCGATCACGTGGAGCCGGGCGCGGATGAGCGAGAGCAGGGCCTCGTTGCGCTTGATCTGCTGGGCCTCGAAGGAGGTGGCCAGTCCGTTCTTGGCCAGGTCGTCCCAGCGGCTGCCGTAGCCGGCGGCCTTGGTCATCCACAGGATGGTCTGCAGGTCGCGCAGGCCGCCTGGCGATTCCTTGCAGTTCGGCTCCAGCGCATAGGGCGTGTTGTCGAACTTCTGGTGGCGGTGCCGCATTTCCTGCGACTTGGCCACGAAGAAAGCCTGCGGATCGATGGCGCGGGCAAAACGGCGGCGAAAGGCGGTGAAGAGCTTCTTGTCGCCGGCGATCAGCCGTGCCTCGAGCAGCGAGGTCTGGACGGTGACGTCTTTCTCGGCCTCGGCCAGGCACTCGTCGACCGTGCGCACGCTGGAGCCGATCTCGAGGCCGGCGTCCCAGCAGTGGCCGATGAAGGCCTCGATGCGGGCCGGGTCGACGCTACCGGCTTCGCCCTCGGGCGGCAGCAGCAGGAGCACGTCGACGTCGGAATACGGGAACAGCTCGCCGCGCCCGAAACCGCCCACGGCGGCCAGCGAGAGCGCGTCGCCGAAATCGGCCTCGCGCCACAGGGCACACAACGTTTCGTCCGCCAGCGCCGAGAGCTGGCGCAGCACCGTGTGGACGCTGCGCGTGGGCGCGCGGGCAAAGCGCAGGGTGTCGAAAAGCGCGAGCTTCTTCGCGCGATAGGCTTCGCGCAGCGTCGCCACGTCGATCTTGGCTGCTTCGATCACGGCCGGGGAGCGCGTGTGCGCGTCAGGTTTTGGTCGAGGTGACGAAGGAGGGCAGCGGGGGGCTGCCGGCGGAGAGCGTCAGCACCTCGTAGCCGGTCTCGGTGACCAGCACCGTGTGCTCCCACTGGGCAGACAGCGAATGGTCGCGCGTGACGATGGTCCAGCCGTCGTACTGGCCGCCCTTGAAGTCTTCCTTCACGTCGCGCTTGCCGGCGTTGATCATCGGCTCGATGGTGAAGATCATGCCGGGCTTGAGCTCTTCCATGGTGCCCGGGCGGCCGTAATGCAGCACCTGGGGTTCTTCATGGAAGCGCTGGCCCACGCCGTGGCCGCAGAACTCGCGCACCACCGAGAAGCCCTGGCCTTCGGCGAATTTCTGGATCGCGTGGCCCACGTCGCCCAGGTGCGCGCCGGGGCGTACCTGCAGGATGCCGTGCCACATGGCCTCGAAGGTGATGCTGCACAGGCGCTTGGCGGCGATGGAGGCGTCGCCGATCACGTACATGCGGCTGTTGTCGCCGAACCAGCCGTCCTTGATGACGGTCACGTCGACATTCATGATGTCGCCCTTCTTCAGGGGCTTGTCATTGGGAATGCCGTGGCACACCACGTGGTTCACCGAGGTGCAGAGCGACTTCGGAAACGGGACGCTGCTGGCGCCCATGTAGCCCACCGTGGCCGAGGTGGTGCCCTGCTTGACCATGTATTCGGCGGCCAGGCGATCGACATCGTTGGTCGTGATGCCGGGCTTGATGAAGGGCGTGAGGTAGTCCAGCACCTCGGAGGCCAGGCGGCAGGCGACCCGCATGGCTTCGATGCCCGCAGCGTCTTTGTAGTTAATGCTCATCCCCGAATTATCCCATCGGCCCGGCTAAAATCCCGGGTTAACGCGGATGACCCCAGTCAGCGGTCATTCGCCTTTATTCCTTGATTCCCAACGCGGCCCCCGAGGCCCCATCGACCGTGACGCAGCCCGCACCTCAAGCCCTTCCTGTCGTAACCATGTTCGAGGGCGGTAGCGCACTCAGCGACTTCCGCGCACGCCAGCTGCTGCCAAAGCTGCAGGCCATCGAGCCGCGCATCGAGGGCATTTCGGCCCGTTTCGTGCACCTGGTCGTGACCGATGCGGCGCTCGGCACGGCCGACCGCGAGCGCTTTGCCGCGCTGCTGACCTACGGCGAACCGTTCGAGGCGCCGGCCAAGGCGGGCACTTCGGTGGTGGTCACTCCGCGCCTGGGCACCGTGTCGCCCTGGGCCTCCAAGGCCACCGACATCGCCCACAACTGCGGCCTGGCGCTGCGCCGGGTCGAGCGCGTCACCCAGTACCACCTGAAGCTCAAGGCCCCGCTGATCGGCAAGGCCCCCGTGCTCGAAGGCGACCAACTGGCCGCCGCGGCCGGTCCGCTGCACGACCGCATGACCGAATCGGTGCTGGCCACGGTCGAGCAGGCGGCCAGCCTGTTCAGCGAACTGCCGGCCCAGCCGATGGCGCAGGTCGACGTGCTGGCCGGCGGCCGCACGGCGCTGGTCGCGGCCAACACCGGCTTCGGCCTGGCGCTGGCCGAGGACGAAATCGACTACCTGGTGGACGCCTTCACCCGCCTGGGCCGCAACCCCAGCGACGTCGAACTGATGATGTTCGCGCAGGCCAACAGCGAGCACTGCCGCCACAAGATCTTCAACGCCGACTTCACCATCGACGGCAAGGCCCAGCCGCAGAGCCTGTTCTCGATGATCCGCCACACCGAGAAGCAGAACCCGCAGCACACGGTCATCGCCTATGCCGACAACGCTTCGGTGATGGAAGGCGCGACCATCGAGCGCTTCATCCCCGCCAACGGCTCGCAGAGCTATCAAAAAGATAGCGCCCTGAGCCACGTGCTGATGAAGGTCGAGACGCACAACCACCCGACCGCCATTTCGCCTTTCCCCGGCGCATCGACCGGCGCGGGCGGCGAGATCCGCGACGAAGGCGCCACCGGCCGCGGCTCCAAGCCCAAGGCGGCCCTGACCGGATTCACCGTGTCCAAGCTCTGGCCTGAAGACGGCCACTACGGCAAGCCCGAACACATCGCCAGCCCGCTGCAGATCATGACCGAGGGCCCGCTGGGCGGCGCCGCGTTCAACAACGAATTCGGCCGTCCCAACCTGCTGGGCTACTTCCGCGAATACGAGCAGACGGTGGCGAGCGATCTCGACACCGTGCAGCGCGGCTACCACAAGCCCATCATGATCGCGGGCGGCCTCGGCAGCATCGACGCCAGCCAGACCAAGAAGATCCGCTTTCCGGCCGGCTCGCTGCTGATCCAGCTCGGCGGCCCCGGCATGCGCATCGGCATGGGCGGCAGCGCCGCCAGCTCGATGGCCACCGGCGCCAACGCGGCCGAGCTCGACTTCGACTCGGTGCAGCGCGGCAACCCCGAAATCGAGCGCCGTGCGCAGGAGGTCATCAACCATTGCTGGCAGCAGGGCGCGGCCAACCCGATCCTGGCGATCCACGACGTGGGCGCCGGCGGCCTGAGCAATGCCTTCCCCGAACTCACCAACGACGCCGGCCGCGGTGCGCGCTTCGACCTGCGCGCCGTGCCGCTCGAAGAATCGGGCATGGCGCCGAAGGAAATCTGGTGCAACGAAAGCCAGGAGCGCTACGTGCTGGCCATCGCGCCGGAGTCGCTCGAGCAGTTCAAGGCCTTCTGCGAGCGTGAGCGCTGCCCGTTCTCCGTGGTCGGCGTGGCGACCGAAGAGCGCCAGCTGCTGGTGGCCGACGAGGGCGCGGCAGTGCAGCCGGTCGACATGCCGATGGACGTGCTGCTCGGCAAGCCGCCGAAGATGCACCGCGACGTCAAGACCGTCGCCCGCACGTTCAAGCCGCTCGACCTGACGGGCGTCGACCTGCAGAAGGCCGCCATCGACGTGCTCGCGAATCCGACCGTGGCCTCGAAGCGCTTCCTCATCACCATCGGCGACCGCACCGTGGGTGGCCTGAGCCATCGCGACCAGATGGTCGGACCTTGGCAGGTGCCCGTGGCCGATTGCGCCGTGACGCTGGCCGACTACAAGGGCTTCGCCGGCGAAGCCATGAGCATGGGCGAGCGCACGCCGCTGGCCGCGCTGGACGCGCCGGCGTCGGGCCGCATGGCCGTGGCCGAGGCCATCACCAACCTGCTGGCCGCGCCCATCGAACTTTCGCGCGTCAAGCTGTCCGCCAACTGGATGGCCGCCTGCGGCGAGCCCGGCGAAGACGCCGCGCTGTACGAGACCGTCAAGGCCGTGGGCCTGGAGCTGTGCCCGGCGCTGGGCGTGTCGATTCCGGTCGGCAAGGATTCGCTGTCGATGCGCACGCAGTGGAAAGACGGCGCCGAGGCCAAGAAGGTAACGTCACCCGTGAGCCTGATCGTCACCGCCTTCGCCTCGCTGGCCGACGTGCGCGGCACGCTCACGCCGCAGCTGGACGCCGAAGAAGCCGACACCACACTGGTGCTTATCGACCTGGGCCAGGGCAAGCATCGCATGGCCGGCAGCATCCTCGCGCAGACGCTGGGCCAAAGCGGCGACACGGTGCCCGACCTCGACGACCCGGCGCAGCTGGTGGCGCTGGTCAACGCCGTGAACGCGCTGCGGGCCGACGGCAAGATCCTCGCGATGCACGACCGCAGCGACGGCGGCCTGTTCGCCACCGCCTGCGAAATGGCTTTTGCCGGCCACGTCGGCGTGGCGCTGAACGTCGACATGCTGGTCACCGAAGGCGACGGCATTTCCGACAGCCGCATGGAAACCGGCGACGCCAAGAACTGGGCACAGCAGGTCAGCGCGCGGCGCGAAGAGCTCACGCTCAAGGCGCTGTTCAACGAAGAGCTGGGCATGCTGCTGCAGGTGCGCACCGCCGAGCGCAACGACGTCATGCAGGTGCTGCGCGCCCACGGCCTCAGCACGCACAGCCACTTCGTCGGCAAGACGCGTCCCGCCAGCTCGCCCATGGATGCGGGCAAGGGCAAGGTCGAAGTCTGGCGCGACGCCAAGTCGGTGTTCAGCGCCAGCCTCCACGACCTGCAGCAGGTGTGGGACTCGGTCAGCTGGAAGATCGCCCGCGAGCGCGACAACCCCGCCTGCGCGGATGCCGAGCACGCCGCAGCCGGCGTGCCGAACGATCCGGGCATGCACGTGTTCCTGCCGAATGCGCAGCCTGCCGCCCCCGCCATCCTGCAGTCGCGCCCCAAGGTCGCGATCCTGCGGGAGCAGGGCGTCAACTCGCACGTCGAGATGGCCTACGCCTTCACCGAAGCCGGCTTCGAAGCCTTCGACGTCCACATGACCGACCTGCAGACGGGCCGCGCGGACCTCGCCAACTTCAAGGGCGTGGTCGCCTGCGGCGGCTTCAGCTACGGCGACACGCTGGGCGCCGGCATCGGCTGGGCGCGCAGCATCACCTTCAACCCGAAGCTGGCCGAGCAGTTCAAGACCTTCTTCGGCCGCGCCGACACCTTCGGCCTGGGCGTGTGCAACGGCTGCCAGATGTTCGCCGAACTGGCCGACATCATTCCGGGCGCAGAAGCCTGGCCGCGTTTCACTACCAACCAGAGCGAGCGTTTCGAGGCGCGCCTGTCGATGGTCGAAGTGCTTGAGTCGCCCAGCATCTTCTTCGCGGGCATGGCTGGCAGCCGCCTGCCGATCGCGGTGGCGCACGGCGAGGGCTACGCCAACTTCAAGCACCGCGGCGACGCCGCCAAGGCCATCGGTGCGATGCGCTTCGTGGACAACCATGGCCAGCCGACCGAGCAGTACCCGTTCAACCCGAACGGCAGCGCGGGCGGACTGACTTCGGTCACGACGCCGGACGGCCGCTTCACCGCGGTGATGCCGCACCCGGAGCGCGTGTTCCGCAACATCCAGATGAGCTGGACCCCGGGCGACAAGAGCGACCTGAGCCCCTGGATGCAGATCTGGCGCAACGCGCGCCGCTGGGTGGGCTGAAGCCGATGCTCGACCTCGATCACCCGCGAAGCCGGCACGTGCTGGAAGCGGCGCGGATCGAGGATCTGATTCGCAAGCAATTGCTCGCGTGGCGGGACGATCCGGCGGCCGAGACGGTGGCTCGCGCGCAGGTGCTGCAGGTCTTGCTGCCTCAACTCGATGCGCTCAACACCGCGCACTTCGGCGCCTCGAAGAAGATCGCGCGCACGCTCGATGCGCTGCGCGGCGCGATGCAGGGCGACAGCGCGGATGCCGCCTGGCAGGCTTTCGTCGTGCTTGACCGCCCGGGCGACAACTTCGGCACCTGGGCGATCTGAAATAAAGACGCCCACGAAAAAGCGGCCCGCGGGCCGCTTTTTTCATTTCCAGAACACCGCGGAACCGGCTTCGCCGGGCCGCAGGTGTTGCCCCCTGCAAGGGGGTGGGCGTAGTGACACGAAGTGCGCGAAGCCTGGGGGTTATTCCACTTTCGCCTTTGCGCGCAGGTCTTCCTGGTACTTCTGCAGGCGCTGCTGTTGCAGTTGCTGCGTGATCTGCGGCTTCACTTCTTCCAGCTTCGGCAGTTGGGCCTGGCGGATGTCGTCGACGCGGATGATGTGCCAGCCGAACTGGGTCTTGATCGGGGCGGGGGTGGTTTCGCCCTTCTTCAGCTTGATCATGGCTTCCGAGAACTCGGGCACGAAGCTCGCGGGGTTGGCCCAGTCGAGGTCGCCGCCGTTGGCGCCCGATCCCGGGTCCTTGCTCTGCTTCTTGGCGATGTCTTCGAACTTGGCACCCTTCTTCAGGTCGGCCATGATCTTCTTGGCCTGGTCTTCGGTTTCGACCAGGATGTGGCGCGCCTTGTATTCCTTGCCGCCATTGGCCGCGACGAACTTGTCGTACTCGGCCTTCACGTCGGCGTCGGAGACCGGGTTGGTCTTGCGGTAGTTGTCGAACAGCGCACGAATCAGGATGGCCTGGCGGGCGAGTTCGAGCTGGTTCTTGTAGTCCTCGCTGGCGTCCAGGCCTTGCTTCTGGGCTTCCTGCATGAACACTTCGCGTGCCACGATTTCCTCGCGCAGTTGGCCTTGCATTTCAGGCGTCACCGGGCGGCCGGCAGCGGCCAGTTGTTGGGCCAGAACGTCCATGCGGGCCTTGGGCACCGGCTTGCCGTTCACGATGGCTGCGTTCTGCGCGAGCGCGGCCATGGGAATGGCACCGAGCAGCACTGCGGCCGCGACGGCCTGCAAGATTTGTTTTTTCATGGAATGAATATCGAGCTGGAAAGGAAATGCGCGTGTAGGAAAAGGCGCGGGAAAGAAAGCAGGGATAGGGAAGAAAAGGGCGGGGTGGTACGGCAGCCGCTGCAACCGCGGTAGGCGCGGCGCGCGGCCCGTTGGACGACTCAGAGCACCTCGATGGCGATGGCGTGCAGCCCCTGTGCGATAAAAACTTGGAGGGCATCATACACAAGCCGATGCCGCGCCACGCGGGGCTTTCCCTCGAACCGGGGGGAGGCGATGCGGACCCGGAAATGGGTGCCTCGGCCTTGCGCGTTGGCGCCCGAATGGCCGGCGTGGGCGGCGCTCTCGTCGATCACTTCGAGCTGCGTGGGGGCCAGCGCCTCGCGCAGCGCGGCTTCGATGTCGGCCGCCGTGGGCAGCAGTGCGGTGGTGGTGCTCGTCATGCGGTCGGCTTGTCGTCGTTCTTCAGGTGCGGCGCGATGTACAGGCCCTGCGCCACCAGGAAGACGATGGGGAACACATAGCCCCAGAGCTTGAAGTTGACCCAGGCCTCGGTCGTGAAGTAGGCCGCCACGTAGCCGTTGATGATGGCCATGAACAGGCAATAGCCGATCCACGCCACGTTCAGCCGGCCCCAGATGCGCTCGGGCAGTTCGAGCTGCTGGCCCAGCAGCATCTTCAGGAAGTT
The DNA here is from genome assembly GCF_977011995.1 of Variovorax durovernensis. Taxonomy (NCBI): domain Bacteria; kingdom Pseudomonadati; phylum Pseudomonadota; class Betaproteobacteria; order Burkholderiales; family Comamonadaceae; genus Variovorax; species Variovorax durovernensis. The sequence continues at coordinate 3,344,468 of NZ_CDRNCW010000001.1, forward strand.
TTTCTTCAGTGCCCAGAGCGCCACGGCGAGCGCGAACGCCATTGCGCCGTACAGCACGGTCGGCTTCCACTTGATGAAGCGGTCGTCGTGCAGCGCCAGCGTGAGCGTGCCGAACAGCAGTATCAGCACCAGCGTTGCCTTCTGCATGGCCTGCAGCTTGCGCTCCATGGCGTAGATGATGGCCATCTGCACCACGGTGGCGGCCATCAGCACGCCGGTGGCCGTATAGATGTCGGCCAGCTTGTAGGCGCCGAAGAACAGCAGGATCGGGAAGAAGTCGAGGATCAGTTTCATTCGGAGCGGCTCAGTCGGCCTTTTTCTGGAAGTCGAGCGAAGCCGAGTTCATGCAGTAGCGCAGGCCGGTCTCGGTGGGGCCGTCGGGGAACACATGGCCCAGGTGGGCGCCGCAATTGGCGCAGACGTTCTCGGTGCGGACCATGCCGTGCGAGCGGTCGATGATGTTCCTGATGGCGCCGGGCACCGCTTCTTCCGAGAAGCTGGGCCAGCCGCAGCCGGCGTCGAACTTGGTCGACGACTCGAACAGCTTGGCGCCGCAGCACACGCAGTGGTAGGTGCCGTCGTCCCAGTGGGCTTCGTATTTGCCGGTGAACGGGCGTTCGGTGGCGGCGTGGCGCGTCACTTCGAAGGCGGCGGGTTCGGCGCCTTTTTCAGCGAGCAGGGCTTTCCATTCGGCGTCGGTTTTCTGTACGGGAGTGGTCATGATGAGCAGCTGATTTCAATCGTGGAGGCCCAGTCGGGCGCGAAGCCGGCATAAGCGTCGGCGCCGGGATGTTCTTCAAATGGGGTCTCGAGCACAGCCAGCAAGGTTGCCACACCGGAGTTGTCTTTTTGCTGACTTGCTTCGATGGCTTGCTGTCCCAGGTGGTTCCGCAGCACGAACTTGGGGTTGGACCGAAGCATCAGGCCCGCCGCTCGCGCCCGGTCCGACGCCGCGTGGCGCTCCGAAAACAATAGCAGCCAGGCGTCGAAGCCCTCGCGGTCCAGGAACAGGTCGCGCACCGGCTCGAGCCTGCCGTCGGCCATGTAGTTCGACAGCCGTCGCCAGAAGATCGTGTAGTCGACCTTGCCCGCGGCCAGCAGCTTGAGCACGCCTTCGACGAGCGGGCGGTCGCCCTCGGCCGCGTCCGCCAGGCCCAGCTTGGCGCGCATGCGGCCCTCGAACTCGCTGGGGAACACGCTCTTGTAAGACTCCAGCGCGGCCACGGCGATTTCCTGGTCGCCGATGAGCGGAAGCAGTGCCTGCGCGAGGCAGAACAGGTTCCAGTACGCGACATTGGGCTGCTGGTTGAAGGCGTAGCGGCCGCTGGTGTCGCTGTGATTGCAGATATGGCGCGGATCGAAGCCGTCGAGGAACTGGAACGGCCCGTAGTCGATGGTGAGCCCCAGGATGCTCATGTTGTCGGTGTTCATCACCCCGTGGCAGAAGCCCACGGCCTGCCATTGCGCGAGCAGGGCGGCGGTGCGCTCGCTCACGGCTTCGAGGAATGCGGCGTACGCATTGCCGTTGAAGCGCTCGGTATTGCGGCAGTCCGGGTAGTAGCGGTCGATGACGTAGTCGGCCAGCGCGCGCAGTTCGTCTTCGCGCTGGTTGGCGGCAAAGTGCTCGAAGTGGCCGAAGCGCACGAAGCTGGGCGCCACGCGCGCCACGACCGCTGCGCTTTCGAGTTCCTCGCGGCGCACGCGGGCGTCGGAGCCGGTTACGCAGAGGGCGCGCGTGGTCGGAATGCCCAGCCCGTGCATCGCCTCGCTGCAGAGGAATTCGCGGATGCTGGAGCGCAGCACCGCGCGGCCGTCGCCGCCGCGGGAGTAGGGCGTGCGCCCCGCGCCCTTCAGCTGCACCTCGAGCCCGCCGTCGGTCTCGCCGATCATGATGGCGCGCCCGTCTCCCAGCTGGCCGGCCCACACGCCGAACTGGTGGCCGCTGTACACGGTGGCAAATGGCCGGGTGCCCGCAATGGGCATGCTGCCGGTCAGCGCGGCCAGCGTATCGCTCGATTCATGCCAGCCGGGCGGCAATCCGAGTTCGCGCGCAACGGCTTCGCTGCGGCCCACCCAGTAAGGATCGGGCAGGGGCGTCGGCCGCAATTCGGTGAAAAACGCGGGGCCCAGGTTGGAGAAGCCGGATTTCCAGCGCAGGCCCAGGTCGGCGACCGGGGTGTCTTCAGCAAGCAAGCTCATGCGCGGATTGTCCGGCACGGCGCGTAACCCCTTGCCGAGCGGGCCATCGCGGCCCCCTTGTACGAGACCCAGGGTGCTCAGGCAGCCAGCGGCGCGGGGCTGTCCCAGATGCGCGCCCGGTACTGCGCCGGCGGCACGCCGAACCAGCGCTTGCAGGCGCGAAAGAAGTTGCTCGTGTCGACGAAGCCCAGCATGTCCGCCACGTCGGTCAGCGTGTGGCGGTCTTCCGCCAGGTACTGCTGCGCAAGCTCGCGGCGTGTGCGGTCCAGCAATCCCTGGAACGACACCGACTCCTCCTGGAGCCTGCGCTGCAGGGTGCGCTCTGCCAGCCCCAGGCCGGATGCCACGTCCTGCCGGCGCGGCTCGCCGTGCTGCAGCCGGCGCGCGATCTCGGCGCACACGAGGCTGCTGGTGGTGGTCTGGCCCAGCAGGTCGAGCTGATCGTCGAGGAGGTGCTCCTGCAACTCGCCCAGTGTCTCGTGATGGGTGGGCAGCTGCAGGGCCAGGTCGGCACCCGACAGCAGCAGCCGATTGGCAGGCGCATTGAAGCGAACCTCGCAACCGAAGGCCTCGCGGTGCGGCCGGTCGTCGGCCGGCGCGGGGTAGACGAACTCCATGGCCAGCGGCTGCAGGTCGCGCCGCGCGAGCCATTGGCATTGCATCAGCACGGTCAGCAGGGCGTATTCGACGCGCTGGCGCGGAATCGGCAGGCTGCCGCCGGTGTGCTCCATCGCCAGCCAGCAGCCGCGCGGTTCGGGGTGCAGCGAGAAAGCTGTCGCATCGGAGATCACCGCCATGTAGCGCGCCAGCCGCGCAAGCGCAGCCCCCAGCGTGGGGCTGCAAGACATGGCATGGCCTACCGTGCCCAGCTTGCTGTGCGTGGCGGCCAGGTCGCGATGCAGGCCCAGCGTGGGCCGGGCGGCGCGCGCCACGGCGAGCTGCCACAGCACCGTGATCTCGTCTACCGGAATGCGCGTGTTCTGCCGGTGCAGGGAGTCCGGGTCGAAGCCGGCCTCCCGCAGCAGCGAAGGCACGTCCAGCCCCTCGGCCTCGAACATCGACAGCACGCCTTCGAGCCACGCGGCCGAGCTGGTGCGCAGCTCCGGCTGCGGCATGCCGCCGGACCGGCGCTGCGGCCCGCGCTGGCGGTGCGACAGGGAGGCTCCTGAAGTCATTCTTTTGGCTTCCTTGCGATAGCGATGAAAACGACGCCGGTTTCTAGAATTTTTTGCGTGCTCGGCGGTCCGGAGTATGGGTGCCGTGCGCCAGGCAAGGAATTCCGATTAACCCGGTGTGGAGACAAAAAATGAAAACAGAGACAACGGCACAAGACCAGGGCGCGGCAGCAAAAACGGCGATAGCCAGGGCCACTGCGGCAGTGGTCGGCGCGGCGGCCCTTGTGGCTCTCTCGGCCTGCGGCGGCGGATCGTCCGGTTCGTCCGGCTTCGCCTTCTTGCCGAGTGCGCCTCCACCGGCGCCGGCGCCCGCGGCCCAGCCTCCCGCCGACGGGCCGATGGTGCGCCAGACCACGGCCGGCAAGATCGAAGGCGTGGACGACAGCGCCCGCTCGGGCACCTATTACTGGAAGGGGGTCCCGTTCGCCAAGGCACCGGTGGGCGCGCTGCGCTGGCGTGCGCCGGTTGCACCCGAAGCCTGGAGCGGCATCCGCCCGGCCGCCAAATTCGGCAATGCCTGCCTGCAGATCGGCCGCATCTTCAGCCCCGGCCTCAACAACACATACGACGCCACTATCGGCACCAACCTCGGAAAGCCGGTCGGCAGCGAAGACTGCCTCTTCGTCAACATCTGGCGCCCGGCGACGACCGAGAAGAACCTGCCGGTGCTGCTGTTCATACATGGCGGCAGCAATATCTCCGGCTACACGGCCGATCCGCTGTACGACGGCGCCAAGCTGGCAAAGACCGCCAACGCGGTGGTCATCACCGCCAGCTACCGCCTCGGCATCCTGGGCTTCCTGAACATGCCGCAGCTGAAGCCCGGCGGCACGGAGGGAGACGACTCGGGCAACTTCGCGCTGCTCGACAACATGGCGGCGCTGCGCTTCATTGCGAACAACGTCGCCAACTTCGGAGGCGATCCGGGCAACGTCACGCTGTCGGGCGAGTCGGCAGGCGCCACCAACCTGCTGTCGGTCATGACTTCGCCGATGGCCAAGGGCCTGTTCCACAAGGCCTTCGAGATGAGCGGCGGCATTTCGCTCGCGACCAACCTGCCGCCCGGCACGCTGCCTTCGCTGTCGCCGGCCTCGGCTTCGCTCGCGCAGGGCGCGGCCATACTGGAGAAGCTGCTCGTTGCCGACGGCACCGCTGCCGACGAAACCGCAGCCAAGGCCTACATCGCCACCCGCACGCCGGCCCAGATCGCCGAGTACCTGCGGGCGCAGGACGGCGGTGCGCTGCTGGGCAAGGTGGCCGCCGCGGGCCTGGGCTCGGTCGCGCCGATTCCCGACGGCACCGTGATCCCGACCGACCCCATCGGCGCCATCGCGGCCGACCGGTATGTGAAGGTGCCCATGCTCGCGGGCAACACGCGCGACGAGGGCAAGCTCTTCGCGTCGCTGCTGAGGACCATCGGCTTCCCGACCTCGGGCTGGATCGTCAACGACGCCCAGCGCTTTTCGCTGATGTTCAACTTCGACCCCGATGCCGCGCCCACGCTCACGGTGAACGACATCATCGATCCGTTCTACCTTCCGGTAGACAACCCCGGCACCGGCTACAACGCGGCCACCGCCCTCATCACGAAGGGGCTCTTCGAGGCAAACCGCGACAACCTCCTGGACACGATGAAGACGCGCCAGTCGAACATCTGGCACTACCGCCTCGACTGGTCGCAGGAGGCTTCTCCGTGGAATGACGTGTACGGCGCCTCGCACGCCTTCGACCTGCCATTCGTGTTCGGCAACTTCGGCCCATCGGTGCTGTCGAGCTCCATCGGCGGCAAGGCCAACGAGAAGGGGCGACTCGCGCTGTCGAATGCCGTCATGGCCAGCATCGGCGCCTTCATGCGCAAGGGCGATCCGAACACGCCCGAACTTGGTGCGACCTGGGCGCCGTGGCCTTCGCAATTGCTGCTCGACGCCACGCCCACGGACACCAGGATCACGCCGGCGCAATGAGCCGCTCCGTTCAATCTTGCAGTGCGGGTTTGTGTCATTGTGGAAGTGGCCGAAGCTTGCGTGAATCCGTTGTCCGCAAGTTTTCATGAAGTCATTTCACATAGGAGTCCGTAGATGCTGGGTTTGATGCAAGACCAACCGCTTTTGATCTCGTCGCTGATCGAGTTCGCCGAGCGCCACCATGGCGACGGCGAGGTCGTCTCGCGCCGTGTCGAGGGCGACATCCACCGCTGCACCTGGAGCGACATCGCATCGCGCGCCAGGCAGGTGGCCAATGCGCTGGACGGCGAGCAACTGCTGTTCAGCGACCGCGTCGCGACCCTGGCCTGGAACGGCTACCGCCACCTGGAGCTTTACTACGGCGTGAGCGGCAGCGGCCGCGTGCTGCACACCATCAACCCGCGCCTGCACCCCGACCAGATCGCCTGGATCGCCAACCACGCCGAAGACCAGATCCTGTGCTTCGACCTGAGCTTCCTGCCGCTGGTGCAGGCGGTGCATGCCAAATGTCCCACGATCCGGAAATGGGTTGCACTGTGTGATGCCGACAAGCTGCCGGCCGACAGCGGCGTGCCCAACCTGGTGAGCTACGAGAGCTGGATGGGCACGCAGCCCACCGACTACGAATGGCCCAGCTTCGACGAGAACTCCGCATCGAGCATGTGCTACACGAGCGGCACCACGGGCAACCCGAAGGCCGCGCTCTACAGCCACCGTTCCACGCTGCTGCATGCGTATGCCGCGGCGCTGCCCGACGTCATGCGCCTGTCGGCGCGCGACTCGGTGCTGCCCGTGGTGCCGATGTTCCACGTCAATGCCTGGGGCATTCCGTACTCGGCCGCGCTGGTGGGCTGCAAGCTGGTGTTCCCCGGCCCGGCGCTCGACGGCAAATCGGTGTACGACCTGATCGAAGCCGAAGGCGTGACCTTCGCGGCGGGCGTGCCCACCGTGTGGCAGATGCTGCTGGGCCACATGCAGACCAACGGCCTGAAGTTCAGCAAGCTGGACCGCACCGTCATCGGCGGCTCGGCCTGCCCGCCGGCCATGATCACGGCGTTCCAGGAGAAGTACGACGTCGAGGTGCTGCACGCCTGGGGCATGACCGAGATGAGCCCGCTGGGCACGCTGTGCACGCTGAAGAACAAGCACCTGACGCTGCCGCCCGACGCGCAGCTCAAGATCCGCATGAAGCAGGGCCGCGCGATCTTCGGCGTCGACATGAAGATCGTCGACGGCGACGGCAACGAGCTGCCCTGGGACGGCAAGGCCTACGGCGACCTGCTGGTCAAGGGGCCGTGGATCGTCAAGGAATACTTCAAGGGCGAGGGCGGCGACCCGCTCATTCCCGATGCGCGCAACCGCGGCTGGTTTCCCACCGGCGACGTCGCCACCATCGACGCCGAGGGCTACCTGCAGATCACCGACCGCAGCAAGGACGTGATCAAGTCCGGCGGCGAGTGGATCAGCTCCATCGACATCGAGAACATCGCCGTGGCGCATCCGGCCGTGGCCATGGCCGCGTGCATCGGCGTGTTCCACCCCAAGTGGGACGAGCGGCCGGTCATTGCCGTCGCGAAGAAGCCGGGCGCCGAAGTCACGCGCGAGGAGCTGCTGAAGTTCTACGAGGGCAAGACCGCCAAGTGGCAGATCCCCGACGACGTGGTGTTCGTCGAGGCCATTCCGCTGGGCGCCACCGGCAAGATTCTGAAGACCAAGCTGCGCGAGCTGCTCAAGGACTACAAGCTGCCCACACTCTGAAACCACAGGCAAAGCCCTGCCGCACTGTCGCGCACGCGATAGGAAAGCCGCCCCGGCGGCCTTCCTTGCGGGCAATCCCTGTGCGGTGAAAAAAAGGGCGCTTGTACGCTGCGATTCCGCCTATCAAAACTGGAGACTCCTCATGCAATTTGCTATCAAGTCAGTAGCTGCCTGCGCTATGTTGGTGAGCTTTACCGCCGCATTCGCGCAAAAGGGCGAGACCGTCAAGATCGCCTGGCTCGACCCCTTGTCCGGCCTCATGGCCGCGGTCGGCACCAACCAGCTCAAGACTACGCAATTCCTTGCCGAGGAGTTCAACAAGAAGAACCAGTCGGGCGTGAAGTTCGAGATCATCGCGCTCGACAACAAGCTCAGCCCGCAGGAGACCACCGCCGCGCTGCGTTCCGCGCAGGACCAGGGCGCCCGCTACATCATGCAGGGCAACGGCTCCGGCCCGGCGCTGGCCATCATCGATGCCATCGAGAAGAACAACTCGCGCAACCCCGGCAAGGAGTTGCTGTACATGAACTACGCGGCGGTCGACCCCGACCTGACCAACAGCAAGTGCAGCTACTGGCACTTCCGGGTCGACGCCGACACCTCCATGAAGATGGAGGCGCTGACCGCCTGGATGAAGGACCAGCCCGACATCAAGAAGGTCTACCTGCTGGGCCAGAACTACGCCCACGGCGTGCAGGTGGCCAAGTTCGCCAAGGAAGACCTGAAGGTCAAGCGACCCGACATCCAGATCGTGGGCGAAGACCTGCACCCGCTGGCGCAGGTGCGCGACTTCTCGCCCTACATTGCCAAGATCAAGGCCTCGGGCGCCGACACCGTCATCACCGGCAATTGGGGCTCCGACCTCTCGCTGCTCATCAAGGCGGCCAACGATTCCGGCCTGAACGTCAAGTTCCTGACGTACTACGCGCCGGGCGCCGGTACCCCCACGGCCATGGGGGCCACGTCGGACGGCAAGGTCTACACCGTGGCCTACGCCCACTACAACATGGGCGGAGAGATCCAGCAGCTGCTCAACGGCTACAAGAAGCGCATGAACGACGACCTGACGCAGGCCTCGATCTACCACGTGTTCGCGCTGCTCGACGCAGCCTTCGCCAAGACCAAGTCGACCGACCCGGTCAAGGTGGCGGCAGCGCTGGAAGGCATGAAGATCAAGAGCTTCAACGGCGAAGTCGAGATGCGCAAGTCAGACCACCAGCTGCAGCAGGGCCTGTACATATCGCGCTGGGAAAAGGCCAGCGCCAAGTACCCCTATGACGCGGAGAACACCGGCTACACGAACGTGCCCGTGAAGTACTACGAGTCGTACGTGGCAAGCACGCCCACCACCTGCCAGATGAAGCGCCCCTGAGGCGTTTTCGTGAACGTCCGCTCCAACATTTCTACCCGCTGGTAGCAGCGGTCTACCCACGGGTAGCAATTCGGGCGCCGCGCTGTCGCATGCGCGATAGAAACGGCCCTCTGCGGCCTCCCTCTTACGGGCATTCCCTGAGGGGAGGGGCTGCAATCGCTTGTACGCTCGTACAGCGTTTTGATTCGGTTCTGATTCGGTTTGACCAGGAGATATAGATTGAAGTTCGCTCTGAAAATCGCTGCCGCAGCCGTCATTGCGGCCACCGCCACCGGTGCCCTCGCCCAGAAGGGTGAAACCGTCAAGATCGCATGGCTCGACCCGCTGTCGGGCCTCATGGCCGCGGTCGGGACGAATCAGCTCAAGACCTTCCAGTTCTTCGCCGAAGAGTTCAACAAGAAGAACGCCGCCGGCGTGAAGTTCGAGATCATCGGCATCGACAACAAGCTCAGCCCGCAGGAGACCACCAGCGCGCTGCGCTCGGCCCTCGACCAGGGCGCGCGCTACATCGTGCAGGGCAACGGCTCCGGCCCGGCGCTGGCCATCATCGATGCGCTCGAGAAGAACAATGCGCGCAACCCCGGCAAGGAAGCGCTGTACCTGAACTATGCGGCCGTCGACCCCGACCTGACCAACAGCAAGTGCAGCTACTGGCAGTACCGCTTCGACGCCGACACGTCGATGAAGATGGAAGCGCTGACCACCTACATGAAGGATCAGCCGGACATCAAGAAGGTCTACATCATCGGCCAGAACTATGCGCACGGCCAGCAGGTCTCCAAGTTCGCCAAGGAAGACCTGAAGCACAAGCGTCCCGACATCCAGATCGTCGGCGACGACCTGCACCCGCTCGCGCAGGTGCGCGACTTCGCGCCGTACATCGCGAAGATCAAGGCATCGGGTGCCGACACCGTCATCACCGGCAACTGGGGCTCCGACCTCGCGCTGCTCATCAAGTCCGCCAACGACTCGGGCCTGAACGTCAAGTTCTACACCTACTACGCCGTGACCACCGGCACGCCGACCGCCATGGGCGCGGCGTCCGACGGCAAGGTGTTCCAGGTCGGCTATGCCCACTACAACATGGGCGGCGACATGCAGAAGTACGCGGAAGACTTCAAGAAGAAGTTCAACGACGACCTCTACACCACCGACGTCTACACCGTGTTCCAGGCACTGACCGAAGCCTTCGTGAAGACCAAGTCGACCGACCCCGTCAAGGTGGCCGCCGCCATGGAAGGCATGAAGTTCAAGAGCTTCAACGGCGACGTCGAACTGCGCAAGACCGACCACCAGCTGCAGCAGGGCCTGTACATCGCCCGCTGGGAAAAGGCCAGCGCCAAGTACCCGTACAGCCCGGAGAACACCGGCTACACGCTGGCACCGGTGAAGTACTACGACGCCTACGTGGCCAGCACGCCCACCTCCTGCCAGATGAAGCGTCCGGGATGAGGTTCGCCCCCAGGCTGCGCGCACTTCGTGTCGCTTCGCCACCCCCCTTCCGGGGGCAACACCAGCGGCCCGGCAAAGCCGGTTCCGCGGTGTTCCGCGAAGAGGCACTTGTTGCTTCTTCAGCCTCGGCCGTGCGACGCACGGCGAGGGACTGAGCCCGGCAGCCTGCTTGTTGGTCGAGGCCCGACTTCAACACTCGGGCCTTTTTCTTTTTAACTGACACGAAAGACCGATGAACGTCGAATTCTTCGTCATCTCGCTGCTCAACGGCGTGAGCTACGGCTTGCTGTTGTTCATGCTGAGCTCTGGCCTCACGCTGATCTTCAGCATGATGGGTGTGCTCAATTTCGCGCACGCCAGCTTCTACATGCTGGGCGCCTACTTTGCCTACACGCTGTCGGGCATCGTCGGCTTCTGGCCGGCGCTCATCATCGCGCCGCTGCTGGTGTTCGCGCTGGGCGCAGCCTTCGAGCGCTACTGCCTGCGCCGCGTCCACAAGTTCGGCCACGTGCCCGAGCTGCTGGTGACCTTCGGTCTTTCGTACCTCATTCTCGAAATCGTGCAGCTGGTGTGGGGCCGTTCGACGGTGCCCTATGGCCTGCCGACGGCGCTGCAGGGGCCGCTCTTCACGCTCTACGGCACGCAGTTCCCCAAGTCGCGCTCGTTCATCATGCTGGTGGCGGTGCTGATGCTGGTGTCTGTGTGGCTGCTGCTCACGCGCACCCGCATCGGCCTGGTCATCCAGGCGGCGCTGAAGCACCCCGACATGGTCGAGGCGCTGGGCCACAACGTGCCGCGCGTGTTCATGCTGGTGTTCGGCGGCGGCGCCGCGCTGGCGGGGCTGGCTGGCGTGGTCGGCGGCAACACCTACGTCACCGAGCCGGCCATGGCGGGTTCGGTCGGCTCCATCATCTTCGTGGTGGTGGTGGTCGGCGGCATGGGCTCATTGGCGGGCGCATTCCTGGCGTCGCTCATCATCGGCATCGTGCAGACCTTTGCCGTGGCCATGGACCAGTCGCTCGCGACCGGCCTGCAGGCGCTCGGCGTGGCCGTGACCGACCAGACCTTCGGCTACGAGCTGCTCAAGCTCACCATCTCGCAGGTGGCACCCATTCTTCCGTACCTGTTCCTGGTGCTGATCCTCATCTTCAGGCCCAAGGGTCTTCTCGGAACCCGGGAGGACTGACGCCATGAATACTGCAACGACAACCGCTTCGACCTCCACGCCGGTGCGCTACTACCGGTTCAAGCCGCTGAACATCGGCCGCATCCTGATCTGGTCTTTCTTCGCGCTGCTGCTGATCGTGGCGCCGATGATCTTCACAAGCAGCCTGGCGCTCACCATGCTGTCGCAGATCGGCTACCTGATCATCATCTGCCTGAGCTACAACATCCTGCTGGGGCAGGGCGGCATGCTCAGCTTCGGGCATGCGGTGTACGTGGGCCTGGGCTCGTTCATCGCCATCCATGCCATGAACCTGGCCAGCGCCGGCAAGCTGCCGATCCCGCTGGTGCTGATTCCGCTCGTGGGGGGCCTCGGCGGCATGTTCTTCGCGGTGGTGTTCGGCTATGTGTCGACCAAGAAGTCGGGCACTACCTTCGCGATGATCACGCTCGGCCTCGGCGAGCTGGTGGCCGCAATGGCGCTGATGTTCCCCAGCTTCTTTGGCGGCGAAGGCGGCATCACCACCAACCGCGTATACGGCGCCTCGTTCTTCGGCATCAACTTCGGGCCGCAGAACCAGGTGTATTACCTGATCGCCGTGTACTGCTTCATCTGCACCGGGCTGATGTTCGCCTTCACCGGCACGCCGCTCGGACGCATGCTGAACGCGGTGCGCGACAACCCGGAGCGCGTGGAGTTCATCGGCTACAACACGCAGCGCGTGCGCTACTTCGCCTTCATCATCGCGGGCTTCTTCGCGGGTATCGGCGGTGGCCTGGCGGCCATCAACTTCGAGATCGTGAACGCGGCCGACAGCCTCAACGGGCTGCGCTCCGGCAGCTACCTGCTGTTCACCTTCCTGGGCGGTGCGACCTTCTTCTTCGGGCCGATCATCGGCGCGGCGCTGCTGGTGTTCGCGCTGGTGCTGCTTTCCGAACTCAGCAAGGCCTGGCTGCTGTACGTGGGCCTGGTGTTCCTGCTGATGGTGATGTTCGCGCCCGGCGGCGTGGCCAGCCTGATCATGATGAACGTGCGCGTGGCGCTGTTCGGCAAGATCAAGCGCTTCTACCTGCTGTACGTGGGCCTGTTCATCGGCGCGGGCGTGATGCTCGCGGGCGCGGCGGCCATCGTCGAGATGATCTATCACATGCAGCTGAACGCGGCGCTCGGGCCGATGGTGCCGTTCGCGGGCCTGCAGCTGGACACCTCGTCGGCCACGAGCTGGATCGTCGCGGTGGCGCTGCTGGCAGTGGGCTTGGGCATCTTCGAGGTGTTCCGCAGGCGCTTCGCGAAGGCCTGGGGCCAGGCACAGGAAGAAATCGAAGCCGAGATCAAGCGGCGGGAGACGGCATGACCTATTCACTCGAACTCAAGGCCCTGCGCAAGAGCTTCGGCAAGACAGACATCATCCGCGGGGTGGATCTGGCCGTGAATGCCGGCGAGCGCATCGCGATCATCGGGCCGAACGGCGCGGGCAAGTCCACGCTGTTCAACCTGATCAGCGGACGGCTCACGCCCACCAGCGGCGAGGTGCTGCTCAACGGCCAGCGCATCGACGGCATGAAGCCGTACGAGATCAACCGCATGGGCCTGTCGCGCAGCTTCCAGATCACCAACATCTTCCCGAAGCTCAGCGTGTTCGAGAACCTGCGCTGCGGCGTGCTTTGGAGCCTTGGCTACAAGTACACCTTCCTGCGCTTCCTGTCGAACCTGGACGATGCCAACGAGCGCACCGAAGAACTCATCAAGCAGATCGGCCTGGAGAAGAAGCGCGACGTGCATGCGGTGAACCTCACCTATGCGGAGCAGCGCGCGCTGGAAATCGGCGTGACCATCGCGGGCGGTGCCAGCGTGATCCTGCTGGACGAGCCCACGGCCGGCATGAGCAAGACCGAGACTTCGCACTTCATCTCGCTCATCAAGCACGTCACCGTGGGCAAGACGCTGCTGACGGTGGAGCACGACATGGGCGTGGTCTTCGGCCTGGCCGACAAGATCGCGGTGGTGGTGTACGGCGAAGTGATCGCCTTCGACACGCCGGCTGCGGTGCGCGCGAATGCGCGCGTGCAGGAGGCCTACCTCGGCTCCTCTGTCGCGGATGCACAAGGGGCGGGACACTGACATGCTGAAGCTCAAAGACATCCACGCCTACTACGGCAAGAGCCATGTGCTGCATGGCGTTTCGTTCGACGTGAACCCCGGAGAAATCGTCGCGCTGCTGGGCCGCAACGGATCGGGCCGCTCGACCACCGCCAAGGCCATCATGGGCCTGGTGCATGCCGAGGGCGGCCTGCACTGGAAGGGGCAGGACATCCTGCGCCGCAAGGCCTACGAGATCGCGCACTTCGGCATCGGCTACGTGCCCGAGAACCGCGACATCTTCCCCAAGCTCACGGTGCACCAGAACCTGCTGCTGGGGCAGAAGGGCGCCGGCAAGGGCAGCCGCTGGTCGTTCGACGACATGTACGCCATGTTCCCGCGCCTGAAGGAGCGCCAGCACACAGAGGCCGGCGTGCTCTCGGGCGGCGAGCAGCAGATGCTCACGCTGTGCCGCACGCTGATGGGCGACCCCGACCTGATCATCATCGACGAGCCGACCGAAGGCCTCGCGCCCAAGATCGTCGAACTGGTGGGGCAGTACCTGCGCACGCTGAAGGACAAGGGCATCTCGGTGCTGCTGATCGAGCAGAAGCTCACCATCGCCATGCAGATCTCGGATCGTGCGCTCGTCATGGGCCACGGCAGCATCGTGTTCGACGGCACCCCGGACAGCCTGCGCGCCGACGCCACCACTCGCAAGGAGTGGTTGGAGGTCTAGGCAAACCCCCAGGGTTCGCGCACTTCGTGTCGCTACGCCTTCCCCCTTGCAGGGGGCAACACCTGCGGCCCGGCGAAGCCGGTTCCGCGGTGTTTCCCGAAAGCTCCGCCCTCCTCAGGGAGGGCCTTGTCTCTACAGCGACTGCGTGCCATTGTTTGGCCTCGCGAAACGCCTAGAATCCCTTCGAAAAAGAACACTCGTGCTTTTTCTTCTTTTTCTTCACACACCAAGGAACGCAGCATGACGGCTGAATACAAAGTGCTCGGCGATGTCGCCGTGATCACCATGACCAACCCTCCGGTCAACGGTCTCGGTTTCTCGACCCGCATCGGCATCACCGATGGCCTGGCCAAGGCCAATGCCGACGACGCCGTCAAGGCCATCGTCATCACCGGCGCCGGCAAGGCGTTCTCGGGCGGCGCGGACATCAAGGAATTCGGCACGCCCAAGGCACTGCAGGAGCCCAATCTGCTGAGCGTGATCCTCGCACTCGAAGCCTCGGCCAAGCCCATCGTCGCGGCCATCCATTCGGTGTGCATGGGCGGCGGCCTCGAGCTGGCACTGGGTTGCCACTACCGCGTGGCCGCTCCCGGCACCAGCGTTGCATTGCCTGAAGTCAAGCTGGGCCTGATCCCCGGTGCCGGCGGCACGCAGCGCCTGCCGCGCGTGGTGGGTGTCGAGACCGCGCTGAACATGATCGTCAGCGGCGAAGCCGTGAAGAGCGAACTGCTCGCGAGCCTGCCCGGCCAGAAGCTGTTCGACAAGCTGGCCGCTTCGCCCGAGTCGGTGTTCGACGAGGCCGTGGCCTTTGCCAAGAGCGTGGCCGGCAAGACCGGTGAGGCGCTGCCGCTGGTGCGCAACCTGCCGTGCAAGCATCCCCAGGGCGACGCCTACTTCCAGTTCGCCAAGAACATGGTCGGCGGCATGTCGAAGAACTACCCCGCGCCGCTGCAGTGCGTGGACGCCGTGCAGGCCGCCACCAAGATGAAGTTCGACGCCGGCATGGCCGAAGAGCGCCGCATCTTCACCGCGCTGATGTTCACGCCCGAATCGCTGGCCCTGCGCCACCTCTTCATGGCCGAGCGCGCCGCGAGCAAGATCCCCGACGTGCCCGAAGACACGCCCAAGCGCGAGATCAAGGCCGTGGGCGTCATCGGCGCCGGCACCATGGGCGGCGGCATTTCGATGAACTTCCTGAACGCGGGCATCCCCGTCAAGATCCTCGAGATGAAGCAGGAAGCGCTCGACCGCGGCGTTGCCACCATCAAGAAGAACTACGAAGCCCAGGTCAAGAAGGGCAAGCTCAAGCAGGACAAGTACGAGCAGCGCATGGCGCTGCTGAGCACCACGCTGAGCTACGACGACCTGAAGGACGCCGACCTGATCATCGAAGCCGTGTTCGAAGAACTCGGCGTGAAGGAGAAGGTCTTCAAGGAACTCGACCGCGTCGCCAAGAAGGGCGCGATCCTGGCCTCTAACACCTCGACGCTCGACGTCGACAAGATCGCCGCCTTCACCGACCGTCCGCAGGACGTGGTCGGCATGCACTTCTTCAGCCCCGCCAACGTCATGAAGCTGCTCGAAGTGGTGCGCGGCAAGGCCACCGCCAAGGACGTGCTGGCCACGGTCATGGCCATCGGAAAGAAGATCAAGAAGACGGCCGTGGTCTCGGGCGTGTGCGACGGTTTCATCGGCAACCGCATGATCGAGCAGTACTCGCGCCAGGCAGGCTTCCTGCTGGACGAAGGTGCCACGCCGCAGCAGGTCGACAAGGCCATCGAGAAGTTCGGCTTTGCCATGGGTCCGTTCCGCATGGGCGATCTGGCCGGCAACGACATCGGCTGGGCGATTCGCAAGCGCCGCGCCGTCGAGCGCGCCGACATGAAGTACAGCCGCACGGCCGACAAGCTCTGCGAGCTGGGCCGCTTCGGCCAGAAGACCGGGGCAGGGTGGTACGACTACCAGGCCGGCAAGCGCGACGCCATTCCGTCGGAACTCGTCAACAAGATGATCGAGGACCACCGCAAGGAACTGGGCATCACGCCACGCAAGATTTCCGATGAGGAAATCGTGCAGCGCCTGGTGTACGCACTGGTGAACGAAGGCGCGCACATCCTGGAAGACGGCATTGCTTCGAAGTCGGGCGACATCGACATGGTGTACCTGACCGGCTACGGCTTCCCGATCTGGCGCGGCGGCCCGATGCATTACGCATCGCAGGTCGGCCTGTACAACGTGGCCGAGACGATGAAGCGCTTTGCCAAGAACCCGCGCGACGACGCCGAGTTCTGGCAGCCCGCGCCACTGATCCAGAAGCTGGTGGCCGAAGGCAAGCAGTTCAGCTGATCCGCGAAGGCAAAGGGACCGACCGCCAATGTTGAAACGTATCTTCCTCGGGCTGCTGCTGGCAATCGTCTTGCTGGTGGCCGCCGTGGCGGTCAAGACCTGGACCACGCCGTCTCAGCAGCTGGCGGCGGCGCCCGCGCCCAAGCTGGACATCGACCTGCAGGCGGCCGCCAAGCGGCTGTCCACGGCGATCACCTTCCGCACGGTGTCGGGCATGGACGATCCGGCCGCCAACGCGGCCGAGTTCGACAAGCTGCATGCCTACCTGGAGCAGCAGTTCCCCAAGGTTCACGCCACGCTCAAGAAAGAGGTGGTGGGCAACAAGGCGCTGCTCTACACATGGGCCGGCACCGATCCGCAAGCCAAGCCCATCGCGCTGATGGCGCACCAGGACATGGTGCCCATCGCCCCGGGCACCGAGAAGGCCTGGACGGTCGACCCATTCGCCGGCGAGATCAAGGACGGCTTCGTCTGGGGTCGCGGCACGCTCGACAACAAGAGCAATCTTTTCGCGCAGATGGAAGCCATCGAGCTGCTCATCGGCGCCGGCTTCAAGCCGAAACAGACCGTCTACCTCGTGATGGGCGACGACGAAGAGGTGAGCGGCCTGCGCGGCGCGCTGCCCATAGCCGAACTCCTCAAGTCGCGCAACGTGCGGCTGGACTGGGTGCTCGACGAGGGCCTGCTGGTGCTCGACGGCGTGCTGCCGGGCCTGAGCAAGCCCGCTGCGCTCATCGGCCTGGCCGAGAAGGGCTACGGCACCTTCTTCCTGTCGCTCGACACCGCTCCCGGCCATTCGTCGATGCCGCCGCAGCACAGCGCCATCGGCAGCATGAGCGCGGCACTCGCGCGGCTCGAAGCCAACCCGATGCCCGGCGGCATCAAGGGCATTGCCGGCCAGATGTTCAGCACCCTCGCACCCGAGATGAGCGGCGTGAACCGCGTGATGCTCTCGAACCTGTGGCTCACCGAGCCCGTGGTGCGTGGCCTGCTCGAGAAGAGCCCCAGCAGCAACGCCATGCTGCGCACGACCACCGCGCTGACCATCGTTCGCGCCGGCAACAAAGACAACGTGCTGCCCGGCCGCGCCGAGGCTGCCGTCAACTTCCGCATCCTGCCGGGCGACACGCTCGCCAGCGTCGAGGCGCACCTGCGCAAGCAGCTGGCCAACGACGACATCAATATCAAGCAGTACCCGGGCAACGCGGAGCCTTCGCCCGTGTCGCCGACCGACAGCACCGGCTACCGCGCGATCCAGCAGGCCGTGCGCCAGAGCTTTCCCGACGCGGTGGTGGCCCCCGGCCTCATGACCGCCGCTACCGATTCGCGCCACTTCAGCCTCGTGAGCGACGCCGTCTTCCGCTTCTCGCCGTTCCGGCTGAAAGGCGAAGACCTGGCGCGCATCCACGGCAACAACGAACGCCTGGCCATCTCGAACTACGGCGAGATGATCGGCTTCTATCACCAGCTCCTGAGCAACACCAACGTTGCTCCGGCGCAATGACGACAACCTCTTTTCCCTTCCATCTGCTTCAAAGGACCTCACCATGACCAGCGCCGTCATTGTTTCCACCGCCCGCACGCCGCTCGCGAAGAGCTGGAAGGGTGCCTTCAACATGACGCACGGCGCCACTCTGGGCGGCCATGCGGTTCAGCATGCGGTGCAGCGCGCCGGCATCGATCCCGCCTCGGTGGACGACGTCATCATGGGTTGCGCCACGCCCGAAGGCGCGACCGGCTCCAACATCGCGCGCCAGATCGCGCTGCGCGCCGGCCTGCCGATCACCACGTCGGGCATGACCATCAACCGCTTCTGCTCGTCGGGCCTGCAGACCATCGCCACCGCCGCCCAGCGCATCATCGCGGGCGAAGGCGAGGTGTATGTGGCCGGCGGCGTCGAGAGCATCTCGTGCGTGCAGAACGAAGCCAACAAGCACATGCTGGCCGACCCGTGGCTCGTGAAGCACAAGCCCGAGATCTACTGGAACATGCTGCAGACGGCCGAGCAGGTCGCCAAGCGCTACAACATCGGCCGCGACGCCATGGACGAATACGGCGCCGCCAGCCAGCAGAAGGCCACTGCCGCGCTGGAAGCCGGCCGCTTCAAGGACGAGATCGCCCCCATCACCGTGCTGGCCGGCGTGGCAGACCCCGTGATGGGCCTGCGCACCAAGGAAGTCACCGTCGAGAACGACGAAGGCATCCGCCCCGGCACCACCAAGGAAGGCATCAGCGGCATCCGCTCGGCCATGCCCGGCGGCCTGATCTCGGCCGGCAACGCCAGCCAGTTCTCCGACGGCGGCGGCGCCTGCGTGGTGGTCGACGAGAAGTACGCCGAGCAGAAGGGCCTGAAGCCCCTGGGCCGTTTCCTCGGCTTTGCGGTTGCCGGTTGCGAGCCCGACGAAATGGGCATCGGCCCCGTCTTCGCGATTCCGAAGGTGCTCAAGCGCCTGGGCCTCACTGTCAACGACATCGACCTGTGGGAGCTGAACGAAGCCTTCGCCGTGCAGGTCATCTACTGCCGCGACAAGCTCGGCATTCCGGCCGACCGCCTGAACGTGGACGGCGGCGCCATCGCCGTGGGCCACCCCTACGGCGTGAGCGGCCAGCGCCTGACCGGCCACGCGCTCATCGAAGGCAAGCGCCGCGGCGCCAAGAAGGTTGTGGTCACGATGTGCATCGGCGGCGGCATGGGCGCCGCGGGCGTGTTCGAAGTTCTTTGACTCTCCCCCAGGCTGCGGCGCACTTCGTGTCGCCTTCGCCAACCCCCTACCGGGGGCAACACCAGCGGCCCGGCAAAGCCGGTTCCGCGGTGTTCCACGAATGGGCCGGGCTTCGCCGGCCGACGAGCGCTGCCGGTGGAAGTCGGCAGTCTCAACATCAACATCCGACCATGAGCCTGCGTTCCACCCTCGACTTCTTGCTCAACGACTGGCTCGACGCCGAGTCGCTCAACCAGCGCGAACGCTTTGCCGACCATTCGCGCGAGACCTTCGACGCGGTGCTCGACACCTGCGAGCGCATCGCGCGCGAGAAGTACGCGCCGTTCAACCGCACGGTCGATACGCAGGAGCCGCATTTCGACGGCGAGAAAGTCATCCTGCCGCAGGCCACGCACGACGCGCACAAGGCCTTCGTCGAGTCGGGAATGATGAGCGCCGCGCAGGACTACGACATCGGCGGCATGCAGTTGCCCTACACGATGCAGGCCGCCGCCAACAGCTTCTTCGCGATGGCCTCGGTGAGCATCGGCTCGAACATGCTCACCAGCGGCAACGCCAACCTGCTGATGGTGCACGGCACCGAGATGCAGAAAGAGGTGTTCGCCAAGAACGAGTTTTCCGGCCGCTGGGCCGGCACCATGTGCCTGTCGGAGCCGCAGGCCGGCTCGTCGCTGAGCGACGTGGCCACGCGCGCCGTGCCCGACGGCGACGACTTCCAGAACGACCCGCTGGGCCCGCGCTACCGCCTCACGGGCAACAAGATGTGGATCTCGGCCGGCGACCACGAGCTGACAGAGAACATCGTGCACATCGTGCTGGCCAAGATTCCCGACGAGAACGGCAAGCTGGTGCCGGGCACGCGCGGCATTTCGTTGTTCATCGTGCCCAAGCGCATGGTGAACACCAAGGGCGAGCTGACGGGCCAGCGCAACGACGTGGCGCTCGCGGGCCTGAACCACAAGCTGGGCTGGCGCGGCACCACCAACACGCTGCTGAACTTCGGCGAGGGCAAGTACCCGGTCGACGGCAAGGCCGGCGCGGTGGGCTACCTGGTCGGCGCGCCCGGCAAGGGCCTGCACTGCATGTTCCACATGATGAACGAGGCCCGCATCGGGGTCGGTACTGCCGCCACCATGCTCGGCATGGCCGGCTACCACGCCTCGCTCGAATACGCGAAGACCCGGCCGCAGGGCCGCCTGGTCAAGAAGCCCGAGGCTGCCGGCGCCGCCGTCGCCAAGGACTCGGCCGCGCCGCAGGTGCGCATCATCGAGCACGCCGACGTGCGTCGCATGCTGCTGGCGCAGAAGGCGTATTGCGAAGGCGCGCTGGCGCTGGAGCTTTACTGTGCCCGGCTGGTGGACGAGCAGAAGACCGGCGACGCCCAGGCCGCCGACGATGCGCGCCTGCTGCTGGAAGTGCTCACGCCCATCGCCAAGAGCTGGCCCAGCGAGTGGTGCCTGGAGGCCAATTCGCTGGCCATCCAGGTGCACGGCGGCTACGGTTACACGCGCGATTTCCCGGTGGAACAGTACTGGCGCGACAACCGCCTGAACATGATCCACGAGGGCACGCACGGCATCCAGGCGGCCGACCTGCTGGGCCGCAAGGTGCTGATGGAAAAGGGCCGCGGCCTGCAGCTGCTGGCCGGCCGCATGACCGCCACCATCGGCCGCGCCGCCAAGGTGCCGGCGCTGGCGGCCCATGCCAAGGCGCTGGGCGCCGCGCTGCAGCGCATCGGCAGCGCGACCGAGGCCGCCTGGTCCACCGGCGACCCGGCGGACGCACTGGCCAACGCGGTGCCCTACATGCAGGCCTTCGGGCACACGGTTCTGGCCTGGATCTGGCTGGACGTGGCCGGCAGGGCCCTGGAGAACGACGGTGAAAAGGCCAGGGCGGTAACAGCTGGCAAGATCGGCGCCACGGACTATTTCTTCCACTACGAGCTGCCGAAAATCGGTGCATGGCTCAACGTGGTCGAAACCCGCGACCCGACCTGTACCGCTTTGCCCGAGGACGCCTTCTGATGGCCATCAACAATCCGCCGAATTCCACCCCCAACACCCCCGCAAACGCCCCGAAGCCGCCCAAGCCGCATGCCCGCCTGGAAAAGTGGATCTGGATCCTGATCTACGGCGGCCTGTTCCTCGTCATCCTGGGCATTTCCACCGGCCGCACCGACGCGGCCCTGGGCTGGTCGATCGCCATTCCCGGCGGGCTGGTGGCGGTGGTGGGCTTCGTGCTCATCTACGTGCGCTCGCGGCTCGAAAACAAGTAATTCCAGGGACACCGCCATGCTCAAGCACATCGTGATGTGGAAGTTCAAGGAGCACGCCGAGGGCGCCGACAAGGCGACCAACCTGCGCAAGGCCAAGGCACTGCTCGACGCCTGCGCCAAGCTGTCGCCAGGCACGCACCGCTTCGAAGTGGCCATCGCCCAGCCCGGCCTGGAAGCCACCTACGACCTGATCCTGAATTCGGAATTCACCGACGCCGCCGCGCTCGCGGCCTATGCGGACCATCCGCAGCACGTGGCCCTGAAGCCATTCATCGGCGCCGTGCGTGAAGCCCGCCAGTGCATGGACTACGAGATCTGATCCAAAAACCGAACCCCGGAGACAACCCCATGACCGCCCGCACCGTCCAGAAACTCTTCGACCTCACCGGCAAGACCGCACTCATCACCGGCGGCTCGCGCGGCCTGGGCCTGCAGATGGCCCACGCGCTGGGCGAGGCGGGCGCGAAGATCATGCTTAGTTCGCGCAAGGCCGATGACCTTGAGCAGGCGGCCGCCGAGCTGCAGGCCGCCGGCATCGACGCGCGCTGGATCGCCGCCGACTGCTCGAAGGAGGAAGACACCCGCCGCCTGGCCGACGAGGCGCTGCAGCGCATGGGCGCGGTCGACATCCTCATCAACAACGCCGGCGCCAGCTGGGGTTCGCCGGCCGAGAGCCACCCGGTCGAGGCCTGGGACAAGGTGATGAACCTGAACGTACGCGGCTACTTCATCCTGTCGCAGCAGATCGCCAACGGCTACATGATCCCGAAGAAGGCCGGGCGCATCATCAACATCGCCTCGATCGCCGGCCTGAACGGCAACCCGCCCGAGATGCAGACGCTGGCTTACAACACCTCGAAGACCGCCGTCATCGGCTTCACGCGCACGCTGGCCGCCGAATGGGGCAAGTACAACATCAACGTGAACGCGATCTGCCCGGGCTTCTTCATGACGAAGATGGCCGCCGGCCTGATCAAGTCGCTGGGCGAGGAAAAAATGGCCGCACAGGCCCCGCTGGGCCGCCTGGGCGACGACGAAGACCTGAAGGGCCTGACGCTGCTGTACGCGAGCGATGCCGGCAAGCACATCACCGGCCAGTGGCTGGCCGTCGATGGCGGCGTGAGCGTGGTGCTGGGCGCCGCGTAACAATGCTCACCCCCAGGCTTCGCGCACTTCGTGTCGCTTCGCCTACCCCCGCGCCGGGGGCGACACCAGCGGCCCGGCAAAGCCGGTTCCGCGGTGTCCCATGAAAAGACGCAATGACCACTGAATCCCATCAATCCGACGACATCAACATCCGCTCGTACACGAGCCAGATTCCCTTTGCGCGCCACCTCGGCTTCGAACTGAAGAAGTTCGAGGGCGGCGAGTCCGAGATCGCCTACACCGCCAAGCCCGAGCACCTGAACACCTTCGACGTGACGCACGGCGGTGCCTGCATGACGCTGCTCGACATCACCATGGCCGCGGCCGCCCGAAGCGTGGCGCCCGAGACCGGCGTGGTCACCATCGAGATGAAGACCAGCTTCATGCAGCCCTCGGTCGGGCCGCTGCGCGCGCGCGGCACCCTCATTCACCGGACGGCGACGCTGGCTTTCACGGAAGCCAAGATCTACGACGAGCAGGAGCGGGTATGCGCCCACGCCACCGGCACCTTCAAGTACGTGAAGCGCCGCCTGCCGACCGGCCCCGCGAGCGCCAACGCCATGCGCCCGCCATCGACCGACTGACAGACACCCAAACACCGGAGATACACATGCCCACCAACAAGCAGATCCACCTCGACAACCGCCCCGACGGCGAGGCCGTGGCGAGCAACTTCAAGCTCGTGACCGCAGAAACCCCGGCGCTCAAGGACAACCAGGTGCTGGTGCGCCACCACTACATGAGCCTCGACCCGTACATGCGCGGGCGCATGAACGACTCCAAGAGCTATGCGCAGCCCCAGCCGCTGGGCCAGACGATGCAGGGCGGCACGGTCGGCGAAGTGGTCGAGAGCAAGCACCCGAAGTACGCCGTGGGCGACAAGGTGGTCGGCTTCGGCGGCTGGCAGGAGTACAGCGTGGTCGACGCTTCGCAGCCCGGCGCGCTGAAGAAGGTCGACACCACGCACGTGCCGCTGTCGCATTACCTGGGCGCGGTCGGCATGCCTGGCGTCACGGCCTGGTACGGGCTGGTGAAGATCATCGCGCCCAAGGCCGGTGAAACCGTGGTCATCACCGCCGCCAGCGGCGCGGTGGGCAGTGCCTTCGGCGCGCTGGCCAAGGCACGCGGCTGCCGCGTGGTCGGCATTGCAGGCGGCCCCGACAAGTGCAAGTACGTGACCGACGAGCTGGGCTTCGACGCCTGCATCGACTACCGCCAGCACCCCGACGTCAAGTCGATGAGCGCTGCGCTCAAGGAAGCCTGCCCGAACGGCATCGACGGCTACTTCGAGAACGTCGGCGGCTACATCTTCGACGCGGTGCTGCTGCGCGCCAACGCCTTTGCCCGCGTGGCGCTGTGCGGAATGATCGCGGGCTACGACGGCCAGCCGCTGCCGCTCGCGAACCCGGCGCTGATCCTCATCAACCGCATGAAGATCGAAGGCTTCATCGTCAGCGAACACATGGAAGTGTGGCCCGAGGCGCTCACGGAGCTGGGCACGCTGGTGGGTACCGGCAAGCTCAAGCCGCGCGAGTCGATTGCGCAAGGCATCGAATCGGCGCCCGAAGCTTTCCTGGGCCTGCTCAAGGGCAAGAACTTCGGCAAGCAACTCGTCAAGCTGGTCTGATGAGCTGAACGCATGGCAAGGAGCCCGGTCATGCGCGCCGCGCCGGGCCGCCCCAAGCAAGCGCGCACCGCAGTGCGAAGCACGGAGGTATTCGAATGAACTCGACGCACGAGGTCTTCAACCAGCCCACGCCGCTGGTGGACTACAACCTCTTCGACACCAACCGGCCCCTGCGCGATGCGCTGAAGTTCAACGCCCCCGCGCTGCAGACGACACAGCTGCATGAACTGGGCTCAGCCCTCGGCTCGGCCGGCATGCAGGCGCATGCGCGGCTGGCCAACATCCACACGCCCGCGCTGCACACGCACGACCGGTTCGGCCGGCGCATCGACGAGGTGGAATTCCATCCGAGCTATCACGTGCTGATGACCGCCGCCGTGGGCGCGGGGCTGCACGGTACGCCGTGGACCGGCACCTCCGCGTCGCCGCATGTTCTGCGCGCGGCTGGCTTCATGCTCTTCACCGAGCTGGAGCCGTCGATTCTCTGCCCCATCTCCATGACCTACGCGGTCACGCCCGCGCTGCGCGGCAATGCCGGCGTGTACGCTGACTGGGGCCCGAAGCTCGGCAGCCTCTGGTACGACCCTGCACTCAAGCCCTTCAGCGACAAGCCCGGCGTGACCATGGGCATGGGCATGACCGAGAAGCAGGGCGGCTCCGACGTGCGGGCCAATACCACCCGGGCCGTGCACGACGGCAGCGATGCCTGGGGCGAGCGCTACGCCATCACTGGCCACAAGTGGTTCTTCTCGGCGCCGATGTGTGATGCCTTCCTGGTGCTGGCGCAGGCACCGGCCGGGCTCAGCTGCTTCTTCCTGCCGCGCGTGCTGCCCGACGGCACGCGCAATGCCATCCAGATCCAGCGCCTGAAGGACAAGCTCGGCAACAAGGCCAACGCGAGTTCAGAGGTCGAGTTGCAGGGCGCCAGCGCCTGGCTGGTGGGTGAGGAGGGGCGCGGCATTCCGCAGATCCTCGAGATGGGCACGATGACCCGGCTCGACTGCGCGCTGGGCACCAGCGGGCTGATGCGCCAGTCGCTGGGCATCGCGCTCAACCATGCGACGCAGCGCAACGCCTTCGGCAAGCCCCTGATCGACCAGCCGCTGATGAAGAACGTGCTGGCCGATCTCGCGCTCGAAAGCGAAGCCGCCACGGCGCTGGCCATCCGCCTCGCGAAAGCCTTCGATCGCCAGGACGACGAGCACGAGCGCCTGATGGCCCGCCTGCTCACGCCGGTCGCCAAGTTCTGGATCTGCAAGCGCGGCAGCCACTTCGCGCAGGAGGCCATGGAATGCCTCGGCGGCAACGGCTATGTGGAAGAGGGCGGCGAAGGCATCATGGCCCGCATCTACCGCGAGATGCCGCTCAACTCCATCTGGGAGGGCGCCGGCAACATCATGGCGCTCGACCTGCTGCGCGGCCTGCGCAAGGGCGACGCGATTGCCGCGCTGACGAAGGAACTGGCGCCTGCGCGCGGCCAGCACGCGGCGCTCGACCGTCTTGCCGATGCGCTGCCCGCACGCATCGAGGCGATGGCCTCCGAAGTCGAGGCGCGTCGCCTGGCACAGGACGTGGCGCTGGCCGTGCAAGCATCGCTGCTCGCGCAGACCGCACCGGCGGCAGTGGTCGGTGCCTTCTGCGCATCGCGCCTCGGCGGAGACTGGGGCAACGCTTTCGGCACGCTCGGCGCCGGAACGGATTTCGATTCGATCATCCAGCGCGCGCAGCCCTGTTGAGCGCGCGCCGGGCTTACTGCAACGACCAAGCAACCCACAGGAAAAAACCCATGGCCGACCTGATCCTCCATCACTACACCACCTCGCCGTTCTCGGAAAAGGTGCGGCTGATCCTCGGCGCGAAGAAGCTGCCGTGGAAGTCGGTCTTCATTCCGCCGATCATGCCCAAGCCCGATGTGGAAACGCTCACCGGCGGCTACCGCAAGACGCCGTTCCTGCAGATCGGCGCGGACATGTACTGCGACAGCGCGCTCATTGCCGACGTGCTGGAGCACCTGCAGCCCGAGCCCACGCTCTACCCCGAACCGGAGAAGGGCCTGTCGCGCATCCTCGCGCAGTGGGCCGACACCACGCTGTTCTGGGCCGCGATGGCCTGGAACCTGCAGCCCAGGGGCGCGGCCGAAGTGTTCGCCAAGGCGCCGCCCGAGGCCGCCAAGGCCTTCGGCGAAGACCGCGGCAAGATGAGCGCCGGCAACATGACCCGCCTGCGCCCGGCCGACGCCACCAGCGCCTACAAGTCGTACCTGCGCCGGCTGTCGGACATGCTTGACGACAAGCCGTTCCTGCTGGGCGAGGTGCCGAGCATTGCGGACTTCTCTGCCTACCACCCCCTCTGGTACACGCGCCGCATCGAGTCGGTGCGAACCATCCTCGACCTCACGCCCGCGGTGGTCGACTGGATGGACCGCATGGCGGCCATCGGCCACGGTGCGCCGGAGAAGTTCACGAGCGACGAGGCCATCGCAGCGGCCAAGGCTGCCACGCCGCACACGCTGCTGACCGACAGCACCTTCCAGGACGACCACGGCATTCCGCTGGGCAGCGCCGTCACCATCCGCGCCGAGAGCTTCGGCCTCGAAGAGACGCCAGGCACGCTGGTCGCGGCCACGCGCACGCACTACACGCTGGAGCGTACCGGCGAGCGCGTTGGAACGGTGCATGTGCACTTTCCGCGCATCGGCTATGTGCTGAAGAAGGCGGACGCCTGAGCCCGTGCGGCGGGCACCTTCGTGACTGCGCCCGCGCGCTTTCCGTATTTCAATAGCGCCTTCAACGTCAGAGACATTCAACAAAAGAAGGACACCGGCAAATGATTCAGGACTTCAAGGGCAAGACCGCCGTTCTCACCGGCGCGGGCTCGGGCTTCGGACTCGAATGCGCGCGCATCGGCGCGGCGCGCGGCATGAACCTCGTGCTGGTCGACGTGCAGCAGGACGCCCTCGACAAGGCGAAGGCCGAGATGGAAGCCGCCGGCGTGCAGGTGCTGGCGCGCAAGGTCGACGTGTCCGACGCGGCGCAGATGGAAGCGCTGGCCGCCGCCGTGAAGGAACGCTTCGGCGCGCCTCACTTCGTGTTCAACAACGCGGGCGTGGGCGCCGGCGGCCTGGTGTGGGAGAACACCGTGGCCGACTGGGAATGGGTGCTGGGCGTCGACCTGTGGGGCGTGATCCACGGCGTGCGCCTGTTCACGCCGATGATGCTCGAAGCCGCCGCCAAGGACCCGTCCTATCGCGGCCACATCACCAACACCGCCAGCATGGCCGGCCTGCTCACCCCGCCAAACATGGGCATCTACAACGCCGCCAAGGCAGCCGTCGTGAGCCTGACGGAGACGATGTACCAGGACCTGAACCTCGTCACCGACCAGATCGGCGCGAGCCTGCTGTGCCCTTACTTCGTGCCCACCGGCATCACGAGCAGCGAACGCAACCGCCCCAACGCGCCGAAGGACAGCGAACTCACCAAGAGCCAGCTCATCGGCCAGGCCATGAGCAACAAGGCGGTGAGCAGCGGCAAGATCACGGCGGCCGAAGTGGCGGCCAAGGTGTTCGAGGCCATCAGCGACAACCAGTTCTACGTGTTCAGCCATCCGAAGGCGCTGGGCAACGTGCGCAGCCGCATGGAGAACATCGTGTCGGTCACGAACCCGGCCGACCCGTTCCTCGAACGGCCGGAAATCGGGCAGAAGCTGCGCGAGCAACTGCGCTCGGCCTGATTCTTCAGGCCGCGGCCTGCAGCTCACCCACCAGCGTCTCGACGCGGGCTAGCGCGGCGGCGATCGACCGGTCGAGCAGGTCGCCGTGGTCTTCGGCGTGCTCGATACCCACGCTGTGCATTTCGGTGAGCCCCAGCAGTGCCAGCGGGGCGGTGATGCCGGGTGTCAGCAAGTCCATTCCCGCCTGGAACTCGCCGGGCCCGTAGCCGCTGCTGCCGCATGAAGTGAGCAGCACCGTGCGGCGACGGCGCTCTGCCAGCAGCGGCACGTAAGGGTTGTCGCGGGTTCGGTCGAAGTCGAAGGTCGCGCCGATGCGCACGATGTTGTCGATCCACGACTTCAGCGGCGCCGGCATTCCGAAGTTGTACATCGGCACGCCGATCACGAGCAGGTCGGCGCGGCGGACTTCGGCGATCAGCGTGTCGCTTTCCGCGAGCACTGCATGCATCCAGGGCTCGCGCTCGGCGGCCGGGGTGTAGCCCGAGGCGATCCATTCGCCGGTAACGTGGCCCGGCGGCGTGGCGCCGATGTCGCGGTAGATCACCTCGTCGTCCGGCCGTGCGGCACGCCAGGCTGATACGAAATGCCGGCTGAGCCTGCGCGAGTGCGATCCGTGGGCATGCGTGCCAGAAAAACCGGGGCGGGCGCTGGCGTCGATGTGGAGCAGGGTGGTCATGGTCGGATCCTCTTCGTTGCTTGGTGGGATGAAGCTGTTTCAGCTGTCTGCTTGACACGGTTCTCAATTTATCCAAGCATCCGGAGCGCAACAAACGATGATTTCTTTGCATTGCTGAAAAATTAATTCATTCATGAGCAATCTGCGCCAACTCCCGCCACTGGCGTCGCTGCGTGCCTTCGAGGCGGCAGCGCGGCATTGCAGCGCCAAGCTCGCGGCCAGCGAGTTGTCGGTCACGCCTACAGCCATCAGCCATCAGGTGCGGCAACTGGAAGACTCGCTCGGCGTCGCGCTCTTCATTCGCCAGCCGAGGCAACTGGTGCTCACGCCGCAGGGGCGCGAGTTGCAGGCGGTGCTGAGCGAATCGTTCAATGCAATGGCAAATGCCGTGGCACGGCTTCGGGCACCGCCGCAGCGGCAGGCCATCACACTCTCGGCCACGCCGGCCGTTGCGGCTCGCTGGCTGCTGCCGAGGGTCGGTGCCTTGCGGGCGCTGCATCCGAAGCTGGACTTGCGCATCCACGCATCGCACGAAGCGGTGGCGCTCGACGGCGTCACCGCCGACATCGCCATCCGCTACGGACGCGGGCAGTGGCCGGGCATGGTGGCCGAGAAGCTGTTCGACAACGTGTTTGCGCCAGCGTGCAGCCCCGTGCTCAAGCTGAAAAAGCGGGGCGACCTGACACGGCACATGCTGCTGCACTTCGCGTTGCCCGGCAGCAGGAGCCAGCCGGGCACTTGGACCGCATGGCAGGAGCAGGCGCAGGTGCCCGGACTCGATGTGTCGGCGGGACCGGTGTTCTCGGACGAGACACACACCGTGTCGGCCGCGCTGCAGGGCCAGGGCGTGGCGCTGATGAGCCTGGCGCTGATTGCGGACGAACTGCGTGCGGGCAACCTGGTGAAGCCTTTCGGCCCGGAGCTGCCCGGGTTGCCATTCCATCTGGTGTGCCCCGAGGCGCGGCGATCGGAGCCCGCAGTGGCGGCGGTGTTCGAGTGGGTGAGAAGTCTGCAGCCGCTGGACGGAAGCGGGGCATGAGGAAGCACAAAGAAAAACCCGCCGTGGCGGGTCAAGAGCAGCCCTGGAGGAGGGAGGAGAGGAATGGGCTGCTGCGGATGATTGTCCGAACCGAAACTTATGCGACGCTTAAGTGCGGCAGGTTCTGAAGGCGCTGTCGCTGCCCTTCGCTTCGCAACGCATCGGCCCGATCCTCGACGCTACCGCTTTACCAGTTGCTCGAACACCCTGACCAGGGCTGCCGCGGGCGCAACAACCGATTCGCCACGAGTTGGTCGCGTGCGGCCGCATGGAGCGGGAACAGTACCGCCTTGACTTTTTCCACATGCGCCTTGAGCAGCAGGGCTTGCTTCTCGGGCGGAGAAGCCTCCCGCGCGTTGTCCAGCGCGGCGATCATGTCCTTGAAGCGCAGGTTGTAGGCGCCCGACGCGAGGGCGTCGGCTCTGCCGGTCCAGGCTTGCGCGTCCTTGGGGTCAAGCCGGCAACGAGAACCATGGAGATTTCAGCAGGTTGAAAGTAGGCCGGGGCGACGACCTGACGGCGATCGAATGTAGCAAAGCCCTACAGCCAGAACAGGCGCTGTCACAGAGCCCGTGCAAGCAGGCAATTAGAATCGCCGCTCCCTTGGGGAGTAGCCGGCTTCCGGACTTCGGAAGCGCTCACGTCAACATACTCGGTTCGCACCTCGCGACCGTGGCGTGAGCAGCCGAAAGGTTGGCGAGACCAGCGGTGTACGGACGCGGCTTTGGCCGGCGGGTTCGTGCGCCGCGGCGTCTTGAACCGGCCTTGCTTGCTACTTCCAACATGAACATCGCCTCCACGATCCTTCTTGCATTCGCCATGTCGACGGATGCTTTCGCCGCTGCTGTCGGCAAGGGCGCAGCACTGCGCAAACCCTCCTGGCGCGAAGCCTTGCGCACGGGCGTCATCTTCGGCGTCATCGAGGCGATAACGCCTGTCATCGGCTGGGCTGCCGGCCTGGCCGCCGCCAGTTACGTCGAGCGGTGGGACCACTGGATCGCGGTCACGCTGCTCAGCGTGCTGGGGCTGCGAATGATCTGGGAGGGCTGCGGCACGCCCGACGCGGTGGACGACAAGCCCAACCGCAACTCCTTCTGGACCCTGGCCATCACCGGTTTCGCGACCAGCATCGACGCGATGGCCGTGGGCGTCGGGCTAGCCTTCATCAACGTCAACATAGCCTGGACCGCGCTCGCCATCGGCCTTGCCACGCTGACGATGGTGACGCTTGGCGTGATGGTGGGACGCGTGCTGGGCGCCGTCGTCGGCAAGCGCGCGGAGATCGTCGGCGGCGTGCTGCTGATCGGGATCGGGTTCTTCATCCTCTACGAACATCTGAACGGGCTGGCCTGAGGCTTGCAGGATACCGGGCCACAGGCAAGAGAGTCCACGCACATGAGCATCGAGCATCCTCTCGGAGAAATCACGATTCTGACGGGAGCCGAGGTGGTACGCCGTCGGCCCGGGATGTATTTCGATCTCGGTGATGGCGATCTTGCAGCCACGCTCGTGATGCAGGCGCTGTGCCATGCCATCGACGATGCCATGGACGGCTGTTGTACGGCCATTCATCTGCAAGTGGACGGCTCTTGCGTGAAGGTGTGGTACGACAGTGGCATGCCCCTGGAGCCCGCACCCGGGCACCCTGGTGGGACCATCGCTGAAATGTTCCTCACGATTCATGCTGCGTGCCATTCGCACAAGAAGCACATCGAGGTGGGCTCCGAGTTCTGCCGTATCGGCCTTGCCGTTCTCAATGCTGCCTGCAGCGAGCTGACGGCGAAGATCGCGCAAGGCGGAAAGTCCGCGTCGTTGCGTTTTGTTCGCGGCAATCTGTGCGAGCCGGTGATGCTCGAACCGACGCAGGAGCGAGACGGAACCCTGCTGCGTTTCACGCTCGACGCGGGCGTGATCGGGGATGCCGTTGTTCCCCGGGAGGCCGCGCTGCGTCGCGCGATCGAAGCGTTGCTTGTGAAAATGCCGGAGCTGGCTGTTTCATTGGCCTACGGTACCGCTTCATGAACGGGGCGGCGTTCGCCAACACCCGACGAAGGTATTGCATGAAAATGCAAATAAGTCACAAATTCGGCCCATTTCAGATCCGGCGTCCACGCTGCTCAGGAGAAGCCCCGAGCAAGTCTTGAGTACCTAAAGACTACGATCCAGGGAATAAGACAGCCAAGGATCTCCATGGAGACGTACCCGACCCTTCGCCAGGCCACCGGCGTTGCCCGCATTCTCAGCAAGCGCTCGTCCTGCACCATCGTCGTCTACCGGCAAGCGGAGGGGAAGTTCGTGGCAGCGCATTCGACCGATCGGGTAGAGGGAATCATCGAAGGCGTGTACCGCGACGGGTATGTCGTTCCAACGCTCCTGAGCAAGACCGAGCGCTGACGTTGCGCAGCGCCGGTCAGGTCTTCAGGCCAAGCCTTCTGCCGGGCCTGGAGCCTGCGACCCGATCCACTCCCACACCGCACGAACCGCCGGCTCTCGCTCCCGTCCGTTCGCGGTCGCAAGAAAGTAGCTTCCCGTGTCGAGCGCCGGCCCGAACGGCTGCACCAGCGCGCCATTGCGCAGTTCTTCCGCCGAGAGCGTCAGGCTCAGCAGCGCGACACCGTGTCCGCCGAGCGCTGCGAGCATTGCATGCGTCTCGTCGGAGAACGACAGGCCCGACGGGGCCTTCGCCGTGCGTACATGCCGCTGCGCGATGCCTGCTTCCTTGAACCAGCGCGGCCACAGCGCCGGTGCAAGCGCCTGCGGCTGCCAGCTGCAATGAATCAACTGGTGCTTCGGCAGATCGGCCATGCGCTTGAGTCCCAGCATCGGGCTGCACATCGGCGCATAGCGCTCCGGCATCAGTTCGCGCACCGTGAGTCCGGGCCAGTTGCCACTGCCGGAGCGCACCGCGATGTCGGCGTCGCCGCGTGCGAGGTCGACCAGCGTATCGCTCGCGTGCAGCCGCAATTCGATGCCGGGGCAGGCCTCGCGGAACGCGGCCATGCGTGGCAACAACCAGCGGGCTGCAAAAGCGGTGTTGGTGGTCAGCGTGACCTGTGGTGATTTGGTGGGACGGCGCAGCTTGTCGATGCCGGCCTCGAGCACGTCGAAACCCATGCGAAGGTCGTCGAAAAGCCTCTGGCCGGCGGGCGTCAGCGCGAGCTGCCGTGTGAGGCGGCGGAACAACGGCTGCCCCAGCGTGTCTTCGAGTGCGCGCACCTGATGGCTGATGGCCGAGGGGGTGACCGAGAGTTCGAGGGCCGCGCGCTGGAAGCTCAGGTGCGCTGCCGCGGCCTCGAAGGCACGCAGCGAGAGCAGTGGCGGCAGCTGGCGGGCGGCGCGGATGGATGAGCCAATCTCGTTCATTCGAAGAGAAACGATCGTTTGTAGTGGAAGCGCTCCAAACCTAGATTGGAGGCCCGTGCAGTCATTCCGACAGCGCTCCACAAGATACATCCGTTCATCCATCCATGCCACTGAATCTTCTTCACATCGACGCCAGCGCGCGTCCCGGCCACTCCGGCATCGACCCCCACGGCTCGCACACGCGGCGTCTTTCCGCACGCTTCGTCGAACGTTGGCGCCGGTCGCGGCCCGATGACAACATCGACTATCTCGACGTCGGCCTGCAGCCGCCGGCGCATGTCGACAGCCGGTGGATCCACGCCGCCTTCACGCCACCGGCCGCGCGCGAACCATGGATGGCCGGCGTGCTCGCCGAGAGCGATCGGCTGGTCGACCAGCTCGTTGCCGCCGACCTCATCGTGGTGGGCCTGCCGATGTACAACTTCAGCGTGCCGTCGCAGTTCAAGGCATGGATCGACAACATCGTGCGCGTGGGCCGCACCTTCGGCTTCGACCGTTCGCGTGGCGCGGTGCCTTATTGGCCAATGCTGGCCGAGGCGGGCAAGTGCGCGGTGCTGCTGGGCGCGCGCGGAGACCACGGCTACGACGCGGGCGGCCGCGTTGCGCACCACAACCACACGGAGAGCAGCGTGCGTTCGGCCTTCGAATACATCGGCATTACCGATGTGCTCGAAGCGGCGGTGGAGTCGGACGAGTTCGGCGGCGAGCAGCTGGCGCAGTCGATGCGACAAGCGCAGGAGCGTGTGGACACGCTGGTCGACGCGCTGCTGCGCTCGCACGCCGCGGCTTGACGTGATGCCGCGGTTCGTGCGCCGGGCGCCCGCAGCCATTTAGCCAAGTGCCCAAACAGTCGTGCAGCAAATCGACTGTCCGGTGCGTAAAATTGACTGGAGGAAAAAAGTATTCGAAGCGCTTGCGTCCGCACCCCGGCGCAAGATTCCCGCGCCGACCGTCGTACGTTCCCTGTGCCGAAAGCCTTTGGCCCCGGAACCGTGCAAGGCGAACAGGTGTGGCTTGCAAGCTCTATCGTCGCATGCTGAACGCCCCGATACTCTCGCCGGAGACTCCCGCTGCACACGCCTCGGCAGCTTGAACAAGACCAATAATGAATCCCTCGGGCCCTTCGAAACTGCGCTTCGGCTTGCACACACGCCTCAGTCTCGGGGTGGCGGCGGTGGTTCTCACCGCCACCTTCACAATCGCGACCTGCGCGCTGCATTTCGTCAAGTCCAGCCTGCGAGCCTCCATCGCCGGCGAGCAGCTTGCCCGGGTGTCCGCGGTCGCGGACGCGATCGACCAGAAACTGAGCAGCCGCCGCATCCTGCTGCAGACTTTGGGCGACAGCGTGGTGGCCCAGGACTTCAAGGACGCCGAGCCGCTGCAGGCTTTTCTGGAGAAGCACGCGGCGCTCAAGCAGGCCTTCGACAACGTCGCGTTCATCGACATGGAAGGCAACCTGGTCGCCAGCCAGAACGGCGCGGTGCCCATCGGCAGCGTGAACATCAAGGACCGCGCCTACTTCCAGCAGACGGTGGCGTCCAAGGCGGGCATCATTTCCCAGCCCTACCGCAACCGCCTGAACGGCCTGGCGCAGGTGGCGATCACCGAGCCGGTGCTCGACAGTGCAGGGCAGGTGCGCTACGTCATTTCCGGAGCCATCAACCTCAAGGACCGCAACGTCCTGGGCGCGCTCGCCGAGGTCAAGATCGGCAAGACGGGGTACCTGTTCATCACGACCACCGACGGCATCGTGATCGATCATCCGCGTACTTCGCGCATCCTGAACCACGTGCAGGCCGACGGCGGGGCCGGCCCGCAGGTGCTGCGCGCAATCTCGGGCTTCGAGGGCACGAGCGAAGGCGTCGACGAGCACGGCGTGCCCAGCCTCTACGCCTTCGACCGCACCGAGCAGACGAACTGGATCGTCGGCTCGATGTACCCGAGCGCCGAGGCCTTCGCCCGTGTCGACGCCATCGAGCGTGCCGCGTGGATCGGTGCCGTGCTGCTGGCGCTGACCGCGGGCGCGCTGGCGCTGGGCGTGGTGCGCCGGCAACTGCGGCCGCTCGCCGAGCTGCACCGCCACATGCAGGTGGCGCAGCAGTCTCCCCACGAGATCGAGGCGCCGATGCAGTACGCGCACGACGAAATCGGCGATCTCGCCCGCACCTTCGACGAACTGATGAAGCAGCGCCGCGCGATCGAGCAGAGCCTGGCGCACAGCGAGGCGCAGGTTCGCACCATTGCGGACAACATTCCCGCGATGGTCTCGCACATCGATGCGTCGCTGCGCTACACCTTCGTCAATGCGCACGTGCGCGCGCTGCACAACAACGCGCCGCTGGTCGGCCGCTCGATGCCCGAAGTGCGCGGCCAGCGCGACTTCGCACTGGTGGAGCCGCACATCGCGCGCGCGCTGGCCGGCGAGGCCGTGATCATCGAGAAGCCCGGGGACGCCGCGCTGGGCATCGGCAATCGCACTTTCAAGGCGCACTACATTCCCGACATCGACGCCGACGGCGTGGTGCGCGGCGTGTTCTCCATGACCTTCGACATCACGGAGGAAGTGACCATCCACAAGGCGCTGACCGAGCAGGAAAAGCGGCTGCGCGACGTGACCGACAGCATTCCCGCGCTGGTCGGCTACTTCGACCGCAACCAGAATTGCCTGTTCGGCAACATCCGGGCGCGGCAGATGGCGGGCGTGGGCGACGGCTCGCTGGTGGGGACCACTCTGCGCGCGGCCATCGGCGAGGCCATGTACGCGCAGCACAAGCCCTACCTGCCGGTGATGTTCTCGGGCAAGAAGGTGCGCTTCTCGGTGCGTGCGCCCATGCGCGGCAAGGAAGGCTTCTTCCAGGTCAACCTCATTCCCGACAAGAACCTGCGCGGCGAGGTGGTGGGCTTCTACCTCATGAGCTTCAACATCACGGCGCTCAAGGAAGCCGAGCTGCGCCAGGCCGAGAGCGAACTGCGGCTGCGCGCCATCACCGACAGCATGCCGGCGCTGATCACCTACATCGACCGCGAGGAAAAAATCACCTTCGCCAACGCCACCAGCCGCGAGTGGCTCGGCCTCGACCCGACGCAAGTGCTCGGGCGCCACATGCAGGACGTTGCCGGCCGCGAGGTATATCTCTCGCGCCAGCCGATGATCGCCCGCGCGCTGGCGGGCGAGAAGGTGGAGTTCGAGGCGCGCACCCAGCGCAAGGGCTTCGAGCGCATCACCCAGGTGATCTACGTGCCCGACGTGCGGTCCGACGGCCTGACGCACGGCATCTTCTCGTTGGCGCTGGACATCACCGCGCTGAAGGTGGTGGAGCACAAGCTCATCGAGCTGGCGCGGCTCGACACGCTGACCAACCTGCCCAACCGGCTGGCCTTCAACGAATACCTGCCCGACGCGGTGCTGCGCGGGCGCTTCACCGGTAATTCGCTCGCGCTGATGTTCCTCGACATCGACCACTTCAAGGGCATCAACGACACGCTCGGCCATGCGGTGGGCGACGCCGTGCTGGTCGAATATGCGCGGCGGCTGCAGGGCAGCGTGCGCGGCACCGACATGGTGGCCCGGCTCGCGGGCGACGAGTTCGTGCTGGTGCTCGAGAACCTCGGCGGCCAGGAGGCGGTGGCCACCGTCGCGGCCAAGATCACCGATCGCATCAGCAAGCCGCCCTTCGAGGTGGACGGCCAGCAGATCGAAGTCACGACCAGCATCGGCATCGCGTTCCACCGCGCCGCCGATTCATTGGTGACGGCCGAAGAGTTGCTGGCGCGCGCCGATGCGGCGCTCTACAACGCGAAGGCGGCGGGGCGCAACCGGTTCGAGTTCTTCATGACCGTCAAGAACCTGCCGGACACTGCAGCCGAGGCGCACTGAAGTGGCGGTGAACGCGCTCAGGGCAGCGCGAGGACGTGGTTCTCGTGGCGGTCTTCACCAAGCACGAACCACGTTGTCCCTTTCAGGCCGAAGCCGTGCTTTTCATAGAAGCCGCAAGCGCGCCGGTTCCGGATATTGACCGACAGCCACAGCGCATCGTTGCCGGTGCGCTTCTTGACGGTGGCGCGCACCTGCTCGAGCAACGCCGTGCCGACGCCGGCCCGGGTGAACCGCTCCTGCACATAGAGCGTGCACAGCTCCACGTTGGAGGCCGGAGCGAGCGGTTGCGCGGCATCGAAGCGCAGCAGCGCGTATCCCACGAGGTGCGCATCATTCTGCGCAACGAGCAGCGCGGCTGCCGTGTCCTGCGCCAAGGTCGCAAAGCCCGACGGCGTGAACGCGTCGAGCACATGGCGCCCCAGCAGGTCATTCACGCCGTCGGTGGCATAGGTGTCGAGCCAGACCTGGATGGCCAAGGCCGCCAGCGCGTGTGCGTCGGTCGCAACGGCGTGGCGGACTTGGAGAGAAAGGGGCATTGCGCAGGAGATACGGGGCGTTGGCTTCCCCGGATTCTGCCTTTCCCGCTATTCCTGCGGATTCCTTCGAAGAGAGGGATCAGGCTGTTTGCGAAGCGCAATCCTGCAGCGTGTTGCGCGGTTCGCGCCGGTCCAGCGCGCGGCTCCACAGCGCGATGGCCAGGCCCGCCAGCGTGAGCAACGCAGCCACCCAGCCCAATGCGCGCAGCCCGGGGCCGTGCGCGATCACCACGCCGCCAACCCACGCGCCGAGCGCGTTGCCCAGGTTGAAGGCCGCGATGTTGAGGCTCGAGGCCAGGTTCTGGCCGGCGCCCGAGGCCTTTTCGAGCACCCGCAGCTGCATAGGCGCCACCGTGGCGAACGAGGCCACGCCCAGCAGGCCGACGAAGGCCACCGCCATCCACGGCGTGCCGATGACCCACTGCATGACGCCCAGCACCACCGCCAGCACCGCCAGCGTGCCCAGCACAGCCGGCATCGTCGCGCGGTCGGCCAGCTTGCCGCCCAGGATGTTGCCGACGGCCAGCCCGCCGCCGAACACCAGCAGCACCGGCGACACCGCCGATTCCGACAGCCCCGTGACCTGCGTCAGCAGCGGCTGGATGTACGTGAAGACGGCCAGCACGCCGGCAAAGCCCAGCACCGTCATTGCAAGGCCCAGCAGCACTTGCGGGCGCACCAGCACCGCGAGTTCCTCGCGCAGCGGGGCGAGCGGTGCGTCGTTGCGGCTGCGCGGCACGAACACGGCGAGCACCGCGAAGGCCAGCACACCCAGCACGGCGACCGCCCAGAACGCGGCGCGCCAGCCCAGGTGGAGGCCCAGCCAAGCGCCGGCCGGCACGCCCAGCAGCGTGGCGGCGGTCAGGCCGGTGAACATGATCGCGATGGCCGAGGCCCGGCGCTCGGGCGCCACCAGTCCGGTGGCCACCACCGAGCCGACGCCGAAGAAGGTGCCGTGCGCCAGCGAGGTGATCACGCGCGCCGCCATCAGCGTTTCGTAGTTGGGCGCGACGGCGCAGGCCAGGTTGCCGAGCGTGAAGATCGCCATCAGCGCGAGCAGCACCGTCTTGCGGGGCAGCTTGCGCGTTGCGATGGTGAGCACGGGAGCACCGACCGCGACCCCGAGCGCATAGCCCGATATCAGCAGGCCGGCGGCCGTGATGGAAACATTCAGGTCCGTCGAGACCTGCAGCAGCAGGCCCATGATGACGAACTCGGTGGTGCCTATTCCGAAGGCACCGGCGGTGAGGGCAAGTAGAGCGATTGGCATGATGCCCTGTACTTTGGAGACAAACGGGCTCGATGACTAGAATGCCTCGAGTACAAGCATTTGTGATTTGAAGTCACAAAACCAGGAGGCCGCCATGCCGCGCATCGACGTCAACCGCTCCGGCGAAATGGAGGCCTTCGTCCAGGTGGTGGAGTCGGGCGGTTTCTCGGCAGCGGCGCGCCTGCTGGGCATGACACCCTCCGCCGTGAGCAAGCTGATTTCTCGCATGGAACTGCGCCTGGGCATCCAGCTGGTGCACCGGTCCACCCGCAAGCTGCAGCTCACGCCAGAAGGCACGGAGTTCTACGAGCGCAGCCTGCGCGTGCTGGCCGACATGGACGAGGCCGAGCGTTGCGCCGCGGCCGGTGCGGCCCCACGCGGGCGGGTGAGCATCAATGCGAGCGTGTCCTTCGGGCAGCACAGGTTGGTGCCGCTGGTGCCGCGCTTGCTGGAGATGCATCCGCAGATCACGCTCGACATCGCGCTGACCGACCGCATCGTCGACCTGATGGACGAGCGCGCCGACATCGCTATCCGCTGGGGCCAACTGCCGTCTTCAGACCTCGTGGCGCGTCGGCTTGGCGAGACCAGCCAGTCGATCGTGGCCGCGCCGTCTTATCTTGCGAAGTACGGCACGCCGCGCACGCCGCAGGAACTGGAGGCGCACAACCGGCTGGGCTGGAGCTACCGCCGCAATTCGCCCGATTGGCCGCTGCGCGTGGACGGGCGAACGCAGTGGCTGCCGGTGGCCGGCCCGGTGCGCGCGGGCGACGGCGAGACCTTGCGTCAGTTGGCGATCGCGGGGGCGGGCGTTGCCAGGCTGTCGCTGTATCACATACAGCATGACATCGACGCGGGCCGGCTGGTGCCGCTGCTGGAGGAGTTCAATCCCTGCGAGGTGGAACCGATCCATGCGGTGTACATCGGCAAGGCCGGCACGCTGCCGGCCCGGGTGCGCGCGGTGCTGGACTTTCTGGTCGCGTGTTCCGGCGTGGGCGGCGGGCGCTACACGCTCAAGCGGACCGCGCCAATGCCGGGGAATTCGGCCGTTACCTGATCGCCGCGCCGGCAGGGCAGCACACCGACCCACGAGCCGGTGGTGACCACGGTGCCGGCCGGCACGGTGTGGCCGTGGCGCGTGAGATGGCGCAGCCAGATGGGCAGCAGCCACGTAGGGTCGGCCAGCGGGTGCGTGCCTGTGCGCACCACCGTGTCCGCATCGCCGACCTTGGTTTCACAGCGCTGCGAAGCCCAGTCGAGCGCGGCATACGGTTTCCATTCGCCGATCACCAGTGCGCCGTGCACCTGCGAATCGGCCAGGCGCAGCAGGGCGGGCGTGGAGGGCAGGTCTTGCCAGCGGGCATCGACGATCTCGACCGACACGGCCATGGCGTCGACGACCGACGCGGCGTTGCCGTGGTCGAGCGCCGCCGCCTGCGCGGGCGTGACGTCCTGGCCGAGCCGCAGTGCAATTTCCGCCTCGATTGTCATTTTCAGAAGACGACTGCACCAATTGACGGGGCGTAACGCCAGGTGTGCAGTCGGCTCCTGACCACGCAATATCAGAAGTCATCTGCACCAATCTCGACTATGCTCAATACTCGTGTGCACCAAAGCGAGGTGTGAGCATGGCGTCAGACACATTACCAATTGCCGAGCAGGGCGTGGCCACCCTGCCCGATGCGGCATGGGCACAGGCCCGGCACCGGACCGAAATCATCGGGCCGCTGGCAGCGCTTGAAGTGGTTGGGCATGAAGCCGCCGATGCCGCTGCTCAAGCGCTGGGCCTATCCAGGCGGCAGGTGTATGTCCTGATCCGGCGTGCCCGGCAAGGTGCTGGGTTTGTGACGGACCTGGTTCCCGGCCAGTCCGGCGGCGGAAAAGGCAAGGGACGCTTGCCGGAATCAGTTGAGCGCATCATCCGCGAGTTGCTGCAAAAGCGCTTCCTGACCAAGCAGAAGCGTAGCCTGGCGGCGTTCCACCGCGAGGTCGCGCAGGCTTGCAAAGCGCAAAAGCTACGGGTGCCGGCGCGCAACACTTTGGCCCTGCGGATCGCCGGCCTCGACCCGCTCAAGGCCACTCGCCGCCGGGAAGGTCAGGATGCGTCCCGCAGCCTGCAAGGTGTCGGTGGTGAGCCTCCCGCCGTGACCGCGCCACTGGAACAAGTGCAGATTGATCACACGGTCATCGACCTGATCGTGGTGGACGAGCGCGACCGGCAACCGATTGGCCGTCCGTATCTGACCATCGCCATCGACGTGTTTACCCGCTGCGTGCTCGGCATGGTCGTCACGCTGGAAGCGCCGTCATCTGTTTCGGTCGGCCTGTGCCTTGTGCATGTCGCCTGCGACAAGCGTCCCTGGCTGGAGGGTCTGAATATAGAAATGGATTGGCCGATGAGCGGCAAGCCCAGGCTGCTCTACTTGGACAACGCGGCCGAGTTCAAGAGCGAGGCGCTGCGCCGTG
Organism: Variovorax durovernensis; assembly: GCF_977011995.1. NCBI lineage: Bacteria > Pseudomonadati > Pseudomonadota > Betaproteobacteria > Burkholderiales > Comamonadaceae > Variovorax > Variovorax durovernensis. Next base: position 3,385,447 of record NZ_CDRNCW010000001.1, read on the forward strand.
GCTGCGAGCAGCACGGCATCCGGTTGGACTATCGTCCGCCAGGGCAGCCGCACTACGGCGGCATCGTGGAACGGATCATCGGTACGGCGATGCAGATGATCCACGATGAATTGCCAGGGACGACCTTCTCCAACCCTGACCAGCGCGGGGACTACGATTCCGAAAACAAGGCCGCCCTGACATTGCGTGAGCTGGAGCGCTGGCTCACGTTGGCGGTGGGCACCTATCACGGCTCTGTGCACAACGGCCTGCTTCAGCCGCCGGCGGCGCGCTGGTCAGAAGCCGTGGCGCGTGTCGGTGTACCGGCTGTCGTCACCCGCGCCTTGGCTTTTTTGGTCGATTTCCTGCCCATCATTCGCCGTACTCTGACTCGCACCGGCTTTGTCATCGACCACATTCACTACTACGCCGATGCGCTCAAACCGTGGATCGCACGACGCGACCGCTTGCCCGCTTTCCTGATCCGGCGCGACCCGCGTGACATCAGCCGTATCTGGGTGCTGGAACCGGAGGGGCAGCATTACCTGGAAATCCCCTACCGTACCTTGTCGCACCCGGCTGTCACCCTCTGGGAACAACGGCAGGCGCTGACGAAATTGCGGCAGCAGGGACGCGAACAGGTGGATGAGTCGGCGCTGTTCCGCATGATCGGGCAGATGCGCGAGATCGTGACCACCGCACAGAAGGCCACGCGCAAGGCGCGGCGCGACGCGGATCGACGCCAGCACCTCAAGGCATCGCCTCCGCCGGACAAGCCGATTCCGCCGAAAACGGACGTTGCTGATCCGCAGGCAGACAACCTGCCTCCGGCCAAACCGTTCGACCAGATCGAGGAGTGGTAGCCGTGGACGAATATCCCATCATCGACTTGTCACACCTGCTGCCAGCGGCACAGGGGCTGGCTCGGCTGCCGGCGGACGAGCGCATCCAGCGCCTTCGCGCCGACCGCTGGATCGGCTACCCGCGCGCGGTCGAGGCGCTGAACCGGCTGGAAACCCTGTATGCGTGGCCAAACAAGCAACGCATGCCCAACCTGCTGCTGGTTGGCCCGACCAACAACGGCAAGTCGATGATCATCGAGAAATTCCGGCGCACGCATCCGGCCAGCTCCGACGCGGACCAGGAACACATGCCGGTGCTGGTCGTGCAGATGCCGTCCGAACCGTCGGTGATCCGCTTCTACGTCGCGCTACTTGCCGCGATGGGGGCACCATTGCGCCCGCGCCCACGGCTGCCGGAAATGGAGCAACTGGCGCTGGCACTGCTGCGCAAGGTCGGCGTGCGCATGCTGGTGATCGACGAGCTGCACAACGTCTTGGCCGGCAACAGCGTCAACCGGCGGGAATTTCTCAACCTGCTGCGCTTCCTCGGCAATGAGCTGCGCATCCCATTGGTCGGGGTCGGCACGCGCGACGCCTACCTGGCCATCCGCTCGGATGACCAATTGGAAAACCGCTTCGAGCCCATGATGCTGCCGGTGTGGGAGGCCAACGACGATTGCTGCTCACTGCTGGCCAGCTTCGCCGCTTCGCTTCCATTGCGGCGACCCTCGTCGATTGCCACGCTGGACATGGCCCGCTACCTGCTCACACGCAGCGAGGGCACCATCGGCGAACTGGCGCACTTGCTGATGGCGGCGGCCCTCGTCGCCGTGGAGAGCGGCGAGGAAGCGATCAACCACCGCACGCTCAGCATGGCCGATTACACCGGCCCAAGCGAGCGGCGTCGGCAATTCGAGCGGGAACTGATGTGAAGCCAGCGCCACGCTGGCCACTGCATCCGGCACCCAGGGAAGCCGAAGCCCTGTCTTCGTGGCTCAACCGCGTGGCCCTTTGCTATCACATGGAAGTGTCCGAGCTGCTGGAGCACGATCTTGGTCACGGCCAGGTTGATGACCTGGACACCGCGCCACCACTGGCGCTGCTGGCGATGCTCTCCCAGCGGAGCGGTATCGAGCTGGATCGGCTGCGCTGCATGAGTTTCGCCGGCTGGGTGCCTTGGCTACTGGACAGCCTTGATGATCAGATTCCAGCCGCATTGGAAACCTATGCGTTCCAGCTCTCGGTACTGCTGCCGAGACTCCGCCGTAAGACGCGATCCATCACGAGCTGGCGTGCCTGGCTGCCCACCCAACCGATACACCGCGCCTGTCCGCTCTGCCTGAACGATCCGGAGAACCAAGCCGTACTGCTCGCGTGGAAGCTGCCCCTGATGCTGAGCTGCCCACTGCATGGCTGCTGGCTGGAATCCTATTGGGGCGTGCCAGGGCGGTTTCTCGGCTGGGAGAACGCCGACGCCGAACCGCGCACTGCCAGCGACGCGATTGCGGCGATGGACCAGCGTACCTGGCAGGCACTGACGACCGGCCACGTGGAGTTGCCGCGCCGACGCATCCACGCCGGATTGTGGTTTAGGCTGCTACGCACGCTGCTCGATGAGCTGAACACCCCGCTTTCGACGTGCGGCACCTACGCGGGGTATCTCCGCCAAATCTGGGAATGCTGCGGGCATCCGCTGCGTGCTGGGCAAAGTCTGTGGCGACCGTATGAAACCCTGAACCCGGCAGTACGGTTGCAGATGCTGGAGGCGGCGGCAACGGCAATCAGCTTGATTGAGGTGAGGGATATAAGCCCGCCAGGCGAGCACGCAAAGCTATTCTGGTCCGAGCCCCAAACCGGGTTCACCAGTGGCCTGCCGGCGAAAGCGCCGAAGCCCGAACCCGTCGATCACTGGCAGCGTGCAATCCAGGCCATTGATGAGGCCATCATTGAAGCACGACACAACCCCGAGACGGCACGCTCGCTGTTCGCGTTGGCTTCCTATGGTCGGCGCGACCCCGCTTCCTTGGAACAGTTGCGCGCCACCTTCGCGAAGGAAGGCATCCCCCCGGAATTTCTGTCACATTATGAGCCTAGCCTACCCTTTGCATGCCTTAGACAGAATGACGGGTTAAGTGACAAATTTTGACGTGCAGAGCTTCCCGATGCAAACTGTCACATAATCGAACGTATATGTGACAGGTACAAGATGCTGATTGGCTACATGCGAGTATCGAAGGCGGATGGCTCCCAGGCGACGGACTTGCAGCGCGATGCGCTGGTCGCGGCCGGTGTTGATCCGGCGCATCTCTATGAAGACCAAGCGTCCGGAAAACGCGAGGATCGTCCCGGTCTGGCGAGCTGTCTGAAGGCACTACGGCCAGGCGACACGTTGGTCGTTTGGAAACTGGATCGGCTCGGGCGCGACCTGCGCCATCTGATCAATACCGTCCATGACCTGACCGGACGCGGCATCGGCCTCAAGGTGCTGACCGGGCACGGCGCGGCCATTGACACCACGACCGCCGCCGGCAAGCTGGTCTTCGGTATCTTCGCCGCGCTGGCCGAGTTCGAGCGCGAGTTGATCGCCGAGCGCACCGTGGCGGGCCTGGCCTCAGCACGGGCACGCGGCCGGAAAGGCGGCCGGCCGTTCAAGATGACCGCCGCCAAGCTGCGGCTGGCGATGGCGGCAATGGGGCAGTCAGAGACCAAGGTCGGCGACCTGTGCCAGGAACTTGGCATCACGCGGCAGACCCTGTATCGGCATATTTCACCCAAGGGCGAGCTACGTCCAGATGGCGAGAAGCTACTCAGCCGAATTTGATGCCGACATGAGGCGACGTAGCGAAAGCGTGGTTTGTCTCAATTTGACGGCGGCGAACCGCAAGCGTTCGGTTCGCCGCTCGTTTCGGTCGCAGTGCTGGCCCGCGCCTGGAAACGTTGATAACACTCCAGCCCGCAGAAGTGCTCGACGTACTCCGCGCCTTCCGGTGTGAAGGCGGCATCGAGCGGAATTTCCTTGCAGCACACGCAGCAACTGGTGGCGGTCGGATCATTTGCATTCATGGTGGCACCCCTCCATTGACTGACGAAGACGGCGAATGCCGCCGCCGGCATCGGCTTTGCGAACAGAAAGCCTTGCCCGCGCTCGAACGCTTGGGCCCTCCGCCGTAGTCCATCCATCCGGCCGGGAAGCGCTCATGATCTTTCCCTGAATGCCCGCAACGCCCGCGCCAGTGACAGAAGAAACAGGCCGGTCAAACCGAGCGCCGTGATGACCCAATACTCGACAAGGAATGCACCGGCGGTTGTGCCGGCCAGCACGGCAGCGAGGATGGACAGGTGGCAGGGGCAAGTCAGCACGGCCAGCGTGCCCCACAGGTAGCCGGTGAACGGTTTGTGCGTCTCGGCCGGCATGCGCTCGGGGCTGTTCATGGCAAACTCTCCGCATGCTGTGCCGGCGCGGTCGGCATGGCGGCCAACTGCACTTCCAGATTGGCCAACGCTTCGCGCCGGCGTTCGACGAACTGACGCAGCACAGCAAGCTGCGCGGCAGTTTCATCGCAGTTCGCCGCATCCAGCGCCCGGCACAGCCGCGCCAATGCGCCGAGGCCGATGCCCGCCTCGAAGGCGGCCCGCACGAAGCACAGTCGCTGCAAGGCGGCGTCATCGAACAGGCCGTAGCCACCCGTGGTGCAGGCGACTGGCCGCAGCAATCCGCGCAGCAGGTAGTCGCGCACGATATGCACGCTCACCCCGGCATCAAGGGCCAGCCGGGACACCGTGTAGGCGTTCATCGAACACCTCCTTTTGGTCGGTTCACGGCAATGCATATACCGTTTCGCCGAGTTCAATCCGCGCGCTGCGAATCCGATGCCGGTGCCGTAGAACATTGGGTCGATATCCGATCACGGTGTCCTAGATGACATGGTCTGCAACAGATGTCGATTAAACTCCTGGCCCAAGCCGAAAGCCTCGTGGACACTGACGATCGCCAATCCTTCCAATCCTTGATGCTTGGAGGCCCAGTCTTCCGCCGTCGGGACAGATGCAAAGAAATGTACATGGCAACAGAAGGACTGACGAACGTCGGCTGCTTCCTGCGGCAATACCAAGGACACCGCCATGCCGGCAGGTTCGACAGCCTGTATCTCGCTGGGTGAAACCGTGAGTGAAACGGGTGCTCCGGTTGCAGCGCAATGCGATGAGACGCGAGCTGTACGGCCGATCAGCGCCGGAAATATCAAGGTGTCCAGCGCGCACCAGGCATACAGACGGCGGTCGTCAATTTCAAAGACATACGAAGTCTCGCGCAAGGTGAGGCCGTAGCCGATGATGTTCCCATCTTTGTCATATTCGGTACTGGTGGCCTGTTCGAGTACGGCGGCCACTCGCTCAGCGGGCCAGTCGAGAATCCCGGCAAGTGTCGTTCGTGAAACCGGACGCCCCTTGGCGAGTTCCCGCAGTAGCGGGACCAAGAGATCCGCAGTACCATTGGTACGATTGACCGAAGTGAGACGTTCTAAAATATATGGGGCGAGCTTCATGGTTCCATCTCCTTTCATCCTGCGCAGCAGGACAATTGTTTGACATCCTTGGTGAAGGTCTGCTCCGCGAGCTTCAGCCCCTCGACCATCGTCAGGTAGGGGAACAACTGGTCAGCCAGTTCCTGTACGGTCATGCGGTTACGGATCGCGAGCACCGCCGTCTGGATCAGCTCGCCCGCTTCCGGGGCCACTGCCTGTACCCCAATGAGTCGTCCGCTACCTTCCTCGGCTTGTCCTTTCGAATTTGAATTGGATAGCGTAACCTTACTTCCGTACTCATGTACGGAGTCAAGCGGTATGGAAAATAATTTGGAGAACCTGACCATTGGCGTTTTTGCCAAGGCAGCCGGCGTCAACGTGGAGACCATCCGGTTCTATCAGCGCAAGGGCTTGTTGCCCGAGCCGGACAAGCCCTATGGCAGCATTCGCCGCTATGGCGCGGCGGACGTGACACGGGTGCGCTTTGTGAAGTCGGCCCAGCGGCTGGGCTTCTGTCGGCATAGCGAAGAAAGTTAGAAAAAATAGCGAAGTAGGCTGGAGCGCGAAAGAGAGGGCGCGAGTGTTCCGTTCCGGGGCGCCAACCCACCTAGGGTGGGTGGTCGTATCTGCGCAGCGTTTGTCCGTTGCCAGCGGAGCACGACTGGTCCGAATCACCGTGAATCCAAAATGGCTCTCGAATTTTCAGCGCTCAGCGATGTCGCCGCCCTTGCGATTCCACCATCCGCCGCCCACCGCCTGGAACAGCGCCGCCGTGTCGGTAAAGCGGTTGGCACGCGCGCCAATCGTGGCCTGTGTCGCGGTCTGATAAGCCTGTTCCGCATTGAGCACGGCGAGGATGTTGACCTGACCGATTGCGCGTTGCTTGGTGGTGATATCGAGCGTCGTGCTGGCAGCCTGCTCGGACTTGAGCGCGGCCTTCAGCACGTCGGCATCGGCATCCAGCGCATGTAGGGTGTCGGCCACGTTCTGGAAGGCGGTCACGACGGTACCGCGATACTGCGCCTCGGCCTGGTCGATGCCCGCGTCGGCGGCGCGCTTCTTGGCCAGCAACGTGCCGCCGTCGAAGAAAGTTTGCGCCACCCCGCCCACCAGGCTCCAGAAGACGTTGCCCTGCTGGAACATCTGGCTGAACTGGGAAGCTGTGCCGCCCCGCGTGGCGGAAAGGGTGAGTTGCGGCAGCATGTTTGCAATCGCCACACCTACCTGCGCCGTGGCGGCGTGCAGTTGTTCCTCTGCAGCTCGCACGTCGGGGCGTTGCCGCACCAGATCGGACGGCAACGACACAGGCAGCTCTTGCGGCAGCTTGAAATCGGCAAACGTGAAGGTCTCGGGAATGCCCTCGCTCGGCAGCTTGCCCGCCAGCGCGGCCAGCAGATCGCGCTGCACTGCCAACTGCTTCTGCAGGTTGGGCAGCGCCTGTTCGGCCTGTGCCAGTGCCGTCTGCGCAGCGGCAACGTCTAGTCCGGTGACAGCCCCCAGCGTGAACTGCTTGCGCAGGTTGTCGACCAGTTGCGTGTTGATGTCAACGATGCGCTGCTGCGCATCGATCTGCGCGCGCAGCGACGCTTCCTGCACCGCCGCCGCCACGATGTTGGTGGCCAGCGTCAGATATGCAGCTTCCATCTGGAAGTACTGCGCGTCTTCCGTCGCCCGGAGCGATTCGACCTGACGCCGGTTCAATCCGAACACATCAGGTGCGTAGCTGACCGTGACTTGCGCCGTGTGCAGACTGTAGATCTCGGCATTCGATGTGAGCGACGGCGCGATGGTGCCCACCGCATCGCGCTTGTGGGCACCCTGATACGAGCCCTGCACCAGCGGGAAGAATGCACCCTGCTGCGCTCGCACTTGCTGGTGCGCCACCCGCAGCGCCGCCTGTGCGGCGGCCAGCGTGGGGCTGGCAGCAAAGGCATCGGTAATCACTTTGTTCAGCTTGTCCGACTGGAATGCTTTCCACCATTCGTCGGACACCTTCATGCCCGAGACAAAGCGCTGCGCCTCACCGCCCTGTGTGGCAGCGGATGACGTCTGCTCCGGCAGCGGCTGCGGCGTATAGCCGGTCACCTTGGGTGCTTCCGGCGTCTTGAAATCGGGGCCGACCGCGCAGGCCGATACCAGCATGCAAGCAGCAATCGCTGCGACACGAGTGCGCGAGGGAATAGCTTTCAGAACTGCATTGAGTTTGTGGCCCGGAGGCGACGTGGTTCGCGACATGGTTCGCCCGATTCTTGTCAGCGGTGGAATGGCCGCGATTCTATTCGGCAGCAGATCAACCGCGTACTGTGATTGATCACAGTAGACCGGACTGCTTCACGCACCCATCATGCGGGCAATTTTTGTAATCTTGGGGGTTGTCGTGCGTTTCGATGCAAAATCCGCCGCCGTGGGGGGCGCCGCCGCCGCTGTTGCCGTCGCCGGCCTGATGTTCGCGTTCTCGGGGCGGACACAATCCGCGTCTACGTACGAACAGGCTGAATCCAGTAAGGCGGGCGCCAAGGCCGCCACGGATGCGGCACCGCGCAAGCCAAGGCAAGGCGTCACGCTGAACTCATCGCAGAGTGAGCATGTCAAGGTGGCTGCGGTCGAGGCGCACGAGTTTGCCAACCAGCGCGAGGCGATCGGCAACATTGACTTCAATGAAGACCGCTCGGTGCAGGTCTTCACGTCCTATCAAGGCAAGATCCGCAACGTATTCGCCAAGATCGGCGACGACGTGCCCAAGGGCAAGCCGCTGTTCGACATTGACAGCCCCGACCTGGTGCAGGCCGAATCCACGCTCATCTCGACCGCCGGCACACGCAAGCTGACAACGCGGGCCCTGGAGCGTGCACACCAGCTCTTCGAGATTCAGGGCCTTGCGCAAAAGGATCTGGATCAGGCGACGTCCGACCAACAAGCCGCCGAAGCGGCCTACAAGGCTGCCCGCGATGCAGTTGCCATCTTTGGCAAGAGCGCCGCGGACATGGATCGCATTGTCGAACAACGCCGGATCGAACCCATTCTGACGGTCACCAGCCCGATTGCGGGCCGTATCACCGCACGCAGTGCGCAGCCAGGCCTGTTGCTGCAGCCCGGCAGCGGCACGGCACCGTTTACGGTGTCCGACCTCTCCAGCATGTGGATGCAGGCGTTCGTGCCTGAAACGGACAGCCCGCTGCTGCATGTGGGCCAGAAGGTCCAGATCAAGGTGAATGCGTTCCCGAACCGCTCGTTCGCCGGTGTTGTGACAACGGTTGGCTCGACGGTGGATGCGAATACGCACCGCGTGTTGGTACGTTCGGAAATCCAGGACCCGAAGCATGAACTCCGTCCGGGCATGTTCACCTCGTTCACGATCCGCACGGGTGAACCGACCCGCTCTCCTGCCATCCCGCCCAACGGGATCGCGCGCGAAGGCGACGGCACCATGACGGTATGGGTGACCACCGATCGCAAGCAATTTGCGCCGCGCACAGTCAAGCTCGGACAGGAACAGGACGGGCTGGTCCAGATCGTCGACGGACTCAAGCCCGGTGAAATGGTGGCCAGCGACGGGGCACTCTTCCTGAGCAGTGTCGCGGCAACCACCGGCCAGTGACCACCGGCTCTTCTTCCTGACCTGATCAATCAAGCGCTCACTAAGAGGTAGACCGTGCTGAGGGCCATTCTCAGGTTGTCGCTCACGCGCCGACCACTCATTCTGCTGTTCCTGCTGGTATTCATCGCAGCGGGTCTGTACGCCTATTCCAAGCTCAATATCGAGGCGTATCCGAACCCCGCGCCTGTCATCCTGGAAATCACCGCGCAGCAAGCCGGGATGTCTGCCGAGGAGATGGAGCGTTACTACACCGTGCCGATGGAAGTGGGCCTGGCGGCCACGCCGGGCGTGGCGAGTATCCGCTCCACCTCGTTCTACGGCCTGTCCTTCGTGCGGGTCACCTTCAATTACGGCATCGACTATTACTTCGCCTATTCGCAAGCCGCGTTGAGCCTGCAGCAGAACGTCAACCTGCCGAACAACGTGCAGGCCCAGATCCAGGCCTCCAGCCTGGTGGGCGAAGTTTTGCGCTATCAGGTCAAGGGCCCGCCGCATTTCGGCCTGACGAACCTGCGTGCCATCCAGGACTGGGTGCTGCAACGGCGGCTGCTGACGGTGCCGGGGGTGGCACAGGTGGTGGCCTGGGGTGGCCCCACCAAGAGCTATGAAGTCTCGGTGGACCCGCGCAAGCTCGAGACGTACAACGTGACCCTGCCGCAGATGATGACGGCGCTGGGCAACGCCAATATCAACGTCGGCGGTCGCACGCTCAACTTCGGACAGCAGTCGATCAACATCCGGGGCGTCGGTCTGGTCAGCAACCTCAAGGACATCGAAAAGGTCGTTCTGACGCAAAACAACGGCGTGCCGGTGCAGGTCAAGGACGTTGCGACGGTGAAGCTCGGCTTCGTGCCTCGGCTTGGCATTGCGGGGCGCGACAACGAGGACGACGTGGCCCTGGGCACCGTCGTGATGAACCGCACGCAGAAGACGAGCGACGTGGTGGCCCGCGTCAAGGCCGAGATCCAGAAGCTCAACGCGGACGGCACGCTGCCACCGGGTGTCAAGGTCGAACTGTTCTATGACCGCTCCGAACTGGTGACCACCACCACGCACACCGTGCTGCATGCGCTGGTCTTCGGTTTTCTGCTGGTGTTCTTCATCCAGTGGGTCTTTCTGGGCGATCTGCGTAGTGCGATCATCGTCGGCGTCAACATTCCGTTCGCCCTGTTCTTCAGCATCATCATCCTGGTGCTGATGGGGGAATCGGCCAACCTGCTCTCGGTGGGCGCGGTCGACTTCGGGATCATCGTCGATGCGTCGGTGATTCTGGTGGAGAACATCTTCCGAAATTTCCAGATGCCTGCGGCTGAGCAGGCACGCATTCTGGCCAGCCGCGATGCCAAGGTGCTTGGCATGCGCGTTCCAGAACGCATCCGCATGATCTTTGTCAGCGCGCTGCAGGTGGACAAGGCGGTGTTCTTCTCGGCCGCAATCACGCTGGCCGCCTTCGTGCCCCTCTTTACGATGCAGGGCGTGGAAGGCCAGATCTTCGGGCCGATGGCGCGCACCTACGCCTATGCCTTGATGGGCGCGCTGATCTCCACCTTCACCGTCACGCCGGTCCTGTCGTCGTACCTGCTGCCCAAGCACATCGAAGAAAAGGAAACGCTGCTGGTGCGCGGGCTGCATCGCATCTATGCGCCGGCGCTGAAGTGGTCGCTGTCCAACAAGAAGATCTCGGTGACCATCGGCGCCTTGGCGCTGCTGATCACGGGCCTGCTGATCCCGCGCCTGGGTACCGAGTTCCTGCCTGCGCTCGAAGAAGGCAACCTGTGGCTGCGCGCCACGCTGCCGCAGACGGTCTCGCTTGAGGCAGGCGCGCCGTCGGTGACGAAAATCCGGCAGATTCTGCTGCGCCACCCGGAAATCAGGACGGTCGTGTCCATGCATGGCCGTCCCGACGACGGCAGCGACGCCGCAGGCTTCTACAACGCGGAGTTCTACGTCCCGTTCAAGCCCTCCAGCGAATGGCCAGGGGGCATGACCAAGGAAAAGATCGTGGCGCAGCTGCAGAAGGAGTTCTCGGACGAGCTGCCGGGCGTGGCCATGAACTTCTCGCAATACATCCAGGACAACGTCGAGGAAGGCCTGTCCGGCGTGAAGGGCGCGAACTCGGTCAAGATCATCGGGCGCGACCTGAAGACGCTGGAGACGCTTGCCGACCAGGTCTACGCAGAAATGAACCAGGTCAAGGGCATCGCCGACCTTGGCGTGTTCCGCGTGCTCGGCCAGCCCAACCTGAACATCCGCATCAACCGCGAGGCGGCCGCGCGCTACGGGCTCAACACCGGCGACGTGAACAACATCGTGCAAGCGGCGCTGGGCGGCTCGGTGGCGACCCAGGTGGTGGAAGGCGACCGCCAGTTCCAGATGCTGGTGCGTTTCGCACCGGAATACCGCAACGACATCGAAGCGGTCCGCAACATCCGGGTGCCCTACACCGCGTCGAACAGCACCACGGGGTATATCCCCTTGCGCGAGCTGGCCGACATCTCGCTCGATACGGGGGCGTCCTACATCTATCACGAACGCAACGAGCGCTATATCCCGATCAAGTTCAGCGTGCGCGGGCGCGATCTGGGCGGCACGGTGGAAGAGGCACAGGAACGCATCGCCAAGCACGTCAAGCTGCCCGAGGGCTATCGCATCGTGTGGGCGGGCGAGTTCGAAGACCTGGAGCAGGCCAAGAAGCGCCTGGAGTTTGCCGTGCCCGTCAGCATGCTGCTGATCCTGGTGTTGCTGTACGGCCTGTTCAACTCGGCACGCGACAGCCTGATGGCGCTGGCTGGCATTCCGTTCGCCATTACCGGTGGGGTGCTGGCGCTGTTCTTGACGGGGCTGGATTTCAGCATCTCGGCGGCGATCGGCTTTGTGTCGCTGTTCGGGGTGTCCGTCATGGACGGCATCCTGATGATCACGTACTACAACGATCTGCGCCGCGAGAAGGGCATGCAGCCGACCGAGGCGATGTTCCACGCCGCGCAGCAACGGATGCGGCCGATGCTGATGACCGCGCTCTCCGCCTGTATCGGCCTGTTTCCGGCGGCCATCTCCACCGGCATTGGCAGCCAGGTGCAGCGTCCGCTGGCGACCGTGGTGGTGGGCGGCATGCTGATCGGACCACTGATGCTGCTGGTGATCGTGCCGGCGCTGCGGATGGTGTTCCTCGGCAAGGAGCCCCCGCCCGATGCGCCGTCGCCTGAAGAGGCCGCCCCGGTTTGATGTCAGCATCGTCCCCGCCTGCGAGGGGACGATGCCATTGACTCAATCGAGCTTGATGATGCCGGTGGAAGACGCCTTAACTACCGCTTCGATGCGCGTGGCCACGCCCAGTTTCTGCCGTGCGTTGTCGATATGGAAGTCCACGGTGCGCTTGGACAGCCCAAGGATGGCGGCAATCTCGCCGGAGGTTTTGCCGCGTGCCGACCAAGCCAGCGCTTCCACCTCGCGCTCACTCAGGTTGACCGGCGGCTGTGGCTTGCGTGTGCGCGCGCTCCTGGCCAGCCGTGTCTCGATGATGCTGCACAGGATGTCAAAGTCGACCGGCTTGGTCACGTAGTCGTCGGCACCCAGGCGGCGGCCCTTGAGTTCATATTCGCGCTGCGCAAACGCCGTGAGAAAAACGAAGGGGATCTCGGAAAAGCACGGCGCCAGCGCGCCGACTCTCTCCAGCAACTCGAAACCCGTCATGCCGGGCATGCCGACGTCGCATAGCACGAGGTCCGGCACCTCATGGAGAATGGCGGCCAGACCTTGCTCGCCATCGTGCGCCTGGCTGACCGAGAACCCGCGCTCGATCAATTCCTCGGCAATCAATTCAGCAGTTTCGCGGTCGTCCTCGATACAGAGGATTTTTCGATCAGATTCGCTCATGGTGGTTCTGCATGAAGATGAGGTGACCCGCGGCCAATGCCATGGCGGGAATCGATGCCTTGGCCGTGCCATCACATGGCATTATCTGTCGAACGCTTGCGCTGCAGTTCAATGCATTGCCAAGCAGTCCGCTCCACCCGAAAAAGCGTCCAGTAAGCCCCATGCATAGCCCAGTTCCAGCGCCGGCCAACGCACGCATGCCCGGATTCCGCCCGCTATCAGCGCTGCGACCCGTCCGGGTTCGGCTCACGCTAGTCTTCGTGACGTTTCTGCTGCTGGTCGTTGGCTTGGGTGCTTTCAGCATCGATCAGCTTGCCAGCTTTCACAGCGTGTCGTCGCAGATCAGCGACCGATGGCTGCAAAACAGCCGCATTCTCGGCGACCTCAACAACTACATTTCCGATTATCGGTATGGGGAAGCGGAGTACCTGATCTCGACTTCGCGCGCGGGTTGGTTTGACGCGGATGAGCAGATCGTCAAGCTCGACGAGATGATCCAGCGATCGCAATCCCGATTCGAAAAGATCGAGCACGACGGGGCCGAACGTGCGCTCTACCGGCAATTCGTCGACCAATGGAATACCTACCGCGACCTGACCAAGCGTGTGATCGCGACGGCCAAGGCAGGAGACGTTCGCGGGGCGACGCAGCTCTATCACGGCGAGTCGTGGCACGCCTATGATCGCGCCAACGACACGCTGAACATCCTGACTGAGCGCAACGTGGCTGGTGCGGCTGCAGAAACCAAGCGCGAGGCGCAGGCCTACCGTGACGCGCGGCAGCTCATCATTGGTGCCATTGTGGTGGCAGCCTGTCTGGTCGTGACCGCGGTGGCCTACCTTGCCTACGCGGTCTCTCGCCCGATTGCCGTTCTGGTCGATCGCATGCACCACATTGCCAACAACGATACGCACGTCGATATCCCAAGTCTGGAGCGGCGTGATGAGATCGGCGATATCGCCCAGGCGGTGGCGCGCTTTCGCGACAACACCATCGAACTCGGCCGCAGCAAGGATGCGCTGATCGAGCAGGCTGCGGTATTGCAGGACATGCTGGACAAGGAGCGCCGCTTGGCCGAGTTGCAACGCAACTTCGTCTCCATGGCCTCGCACGAATTCCGCACGCCGCTGGGTGTGATCGATGGCCACGCGCAGCGGCTGATGCGCATGCGCGAGGCGCTGCCACCAGAAGTGCTTGATGAGCGCTGCGGCAAGATCCGCGCGGCGGTGCAGCGGATGACGCATCTGATGGATCACCTGCTCGACTCGTCGCAATGGCTCGATAACACGACGCTTGCGGCGGTACGGTGCACGGATTTTCCGCTCTCGATGCTGCTGCACGAGGTCTGCGAGATGCACCGGGACAGCACGCCGGGTGCCCGCATCGAAGAGCACGTGGAAACCAGCGCGTCCGACACCTTTTATGGCGATGCCAAGCTGCTTTTCCAGGCGTTCAGCAACCTGATCGGCAATGCCATCAAATACTCGCCGCCGGGGGCACTGGTCAGCGTGCATGTGCAAGGCGATGCCGAAAGCGTGTCGGTGATGGTGGAAGACCAAGGGTTGGGCATCCCGGAGCGCGATATCAACCGGCTGTTCGAGCGCTACGTCCGGGGCGGCAACGTGGCCGGTACGGTCGGAGCCGGTGTCGGCCTCTATCTGGTCAAGCTGGTGGTGGAGCTGCATCGGGGAACCATTACCGTCAGCAGCAAGGAGGGACGTGGCTCGAGATTTACGGTGCAACTGCCCCTATCGAAGGTCTAGGAATCCGCAGCTAGCGAGCTAGCATTGGCTTGCCAAACACCGCTGGCAGAAAATCATCCAGGAAGAACAACACTTGGATATTCGCACCAACGCCTCGCGTCGACCCATGGGTCAGAGGAACGACTAGTTCTGCCGCTACCTGCCACGTGTCCTGGACATAGGCAACGCCGGGGTTGACGGTGCCACGCGTACGCTGGCCCCGCGGCGACTCGAACGCGAACTCAACCAACGGAATCCATTGGTGGAGCGGTTCCTCTTTGGGGAGCACGCCGGGCACAAACCGATCCGTCAAATAGAGCGTGCTGTACTCCAATGCGAACCCCCAATGCACCGTGGTGACGTTGGCTGTCCTCACTGGGTTGAACCGTCGCGTCATCGGGTCATAGCTCAAGTTGTCCGATGCTTTGCTGGTCGGCACGGCCACGCTGACGCCCGCCGTGATGCCGAACGGCCGCAACCAAGACCATGCGTCAGGCAGCGAACCGAACCCCTGGCCAACGTACAGGCTGGGGGCGATGGTCGCCGACGTGCTGGCACCGAGCCGTTTGGCGCCACTCTGGGGCAGCCCATAGATCAGCGAGGCGGCAACAAGCGTCTCGTTCAGATCGTCTTCGTAGAGCCGGGATTTGAGAATCAGGTCGGAACCGGTCGCGCCGTGCTGGCGTGCGCCGTCCCAGTCGCGCCGAATGAAACCGCTGTCGAAGCCGATCGAGACCTCGGGTGTCAGCAGCCGTGCGAACGAGACTGTCGCGCCGCGATCCGTGACGTTGCCGCCGTCGTTTGGGTGTTGCACGGCGCCAGCGGTGATCGAGAATTCGTCAGCAACGGCGGGGTCGTCGAAATTCAGCGTCCCCGGAAAGAAGCGGTTGCCAGCAATGCCATGTGCATGTGACGGGCTGGAAACGAGCGCAGCAAGAGCGAACGCTGCCGCGCAAATGCGGGCAAATCTAGATGGGCAGTACATGGTCGGGAGAGCGTCCGCGGTTAGGCCGCGACAAGGTTT
This sequence comes from Variovorax durovernensis, assembly GCF_977011995.1. Taxonomy (NCBI): domain Bacteria; kingdom Pseudomonadati; phylum Pseudomonadota; class Betaproteobacteria; order Burkholderiales; family Comamonadaceae; genus Variovorax; species Variovorax durovernensis. The sequence goes on from NZ_CDRNCW010000001.1 coordinate 3,401,031, forward strand.
TCTTGTTTTGGTCGGGCGAATGCGGTACCCACATGGCGGGATACCGCCCCCGTGCTGATCGTCCGGAGGAAATGTCCAGGTCGGCCGTTAGGTCATTTGGCCGGCATCGAATGAATCTCGACCGTAACGTGTGACAGCGCTTGGAATCGCCGCAGCCGTTGATGATAAAACTGCGGCCCGCGGTGCGCCTGGCGTGTGCCGACCGAGACCACCGCGCCCAGGTGTCCGGGGCCGATGCGCCAGACGTGCAGGTCGAGCAGCGTGTCGCCATCGGTTTCCAGTGCAGTCTTGATGCGGCCGCAGATGTGCTTGTCCGGCGTCATGTCGACCAGGATGCCGCCCGTGTCGCGCATCAATCCATAGGCCCAGTTGGCGATGACCAACGCGCCCACCACACCTGCAAGTGGGTCCATCCAGAGCCAGCCAAAGGCTTTTGCCAGCAACAGCCCGATGATGGCCAGAACAGAGACGGCCGCATCGGCCAGCACGTGTACATAGGCCGCACGCATGTTGTGGTCGCGATGGTGCGCCCCGTGTCCATCGGCATGATCGTGGTCATGCTCGTCGAAAGCCACGCTGTATTCCTGGCCGCCGATACCGAGCACGGCAGTAAAGGTATGCGGTTCCGGAATCTCTGTTGTGGATTCCCGATAGTTCGCCTTGCGGACCATCAGGAATTCCTGGCGGCTGCCGTCCGGCCGGATGGTGGTCACCGTCGCCACGTCGCGGGGCAGCGGGGCGGTTTCTCCAGCCAGGCGGAAAACTGGAGGCACGTTATCTTCAAAGATCGACAGCGCGAACACACCTGCCGGCGCGTCGATATGCTGCACTTCCTTGCCGTGTGCATGTGTATCGCCAAGTCCGGCTGCGCCGTGATCGTGTCCGTGGACGTGACCATGGTGATGACTGTGGCCATGGCTGTGACCACCGTGGTCCCCCCCGCTCAGCAGCCAAGCGCTGGCGACATTGACCAGTAGACCGACGATCGCAATCGGGATTGCCTCACTAAAGTGGATCGGCACCGGCGAGAGGAATCGCGCCACCGCCTCGTAGCCAATCAACAGCGCGATCATCGCCAGGATGATGGCGCTGGTGAAGCCTGCCAGGTCACCGAGCTTGCCCGTACCGAACACGAAGCGCGGGTCATTCGCGTGACGCCGCGCATACGTGTAAGCCAGCGCCGCGATCAGCATGGCGCCAGCGTGCGTCGACATGTGCAGCCCATCGGCCACCAGTGCCAGCGAGCCGAACACGCTTCCGCCGACGATCTCGGCGGCCATCATGAGCGTGCACAGCACGATCACGGCCCAGGTTTTGCGCTCATTCTTCTCGTGCCCTTCGCCAAGGAACACGTGGTCATGGCTGGCGCCGAACGGCGTGTCGTAGAAGTTGCTCATAACGGCTCACTTGAAATAACTGTGCACGACCTCGATTAGCTGCTCCTTGGCGCTGCCCTCGGCGTGTTCATGCTCGTCATCCACCTCGGTTAGGTGGGTACGTATGTGGTCTTCCAGCACGACGGCCAACAGACCATTCATGGCGCCACGGCAGCTCGTGATCTGCTGCAGGACGGGCGCGCACCCCTGTTCCTCTTCCAGCGCGCGCTCAATCGCATCGAGTTGGCCGCGGATGCGGCGTACACGATTGAGCAGCTTCTGCTTCTCGCGGATGGTATGGCTCATCCTGCACCTCGCTTAATATACTATAGGGGGGTATACTACATCGAGTTCGACTGCCCGGGGGAGGCAACATTTGCACCGAACCCAAAGACGTAGCCCTCTGCTCGTATGACGGCGAAAACGCCCGACTGCGTGACGCGAGCGGGATTTCTGGCCCGGCCGGCGGTAGGGATCTGGGCGGTTCAACGCTGCAGAACAACTTCGCTATTTTCTAATTTCCTCCGCTACGTCGACAGCTTCAGCCTGGACGAGATTGCCGAGCTGTTGCGGCTCGACGATGGCACCCACTGCGAGGAGGCCAGCAGCCTGGCCGAACACAAGCTCAAGGACGTGCGCGAGAAGATGGCCGACTTGGCGCGCATGGAAACCGTGCTGTCTGAACTCGTGTGCGCCTGCCATGCACGAAAGGGGAATGTTTCCTGCCCGTTGATCGCGTCACTACAGGGGTGATCTCGGTTCCGGTGCAAATCGCAGCGGTTTGAATAAAGGGTAAACCCTTGTATTCGCAAGAGTAACTCAGCCCGGGTTTCACGGACCTCCGTCTCTGCCATGATTGGCGCCGCCTGCGCCATTCGGCGTCGACGAGAGGAACACGGTGTCGAGTTTCCACTTGAGGTTCGTGGGTGCGGTCGAGTTGCCCAAGTCGCTTTCGGAGATGGATGTTGATGAATCCTTTCGCCTGAGTGAGAAGGACATCGCCGACGTTCGAGAGAAGTTCAAGAGCGCGCGACTGGGTGCAGCACTGCAACTGGTGTTCATTCGGGCCACGGGTCGCTCTCTCGACAAGGTCACGGGCATTCCCCGAGCGCTGCTGAAATCCCTTTGCATATCGCTGGCGTTGAACGACACGGCGATCGCAACGCTCAAGACGCTGTACAAGCGGTCGGCCACGCGATTCGCTCATCAAAAATGGGCCCGAGAAGCCAGTGGCCTCTCCCCGGCCGACGACTCGACTCTCAAACAACTTGCCGACGCGCTGACTGAACTCGCGGCGACGGCCTCATCTGTCGACGAACTCGTCAAGGAGGCTGAGCACTGGCTCTTCGACCGCAGACACCTCCTGCCAGGGGATCGTGCGATTCGGGACATCGCCCGCCAGGCCTTTGCGGCCACTGAAGCCGCCGCGCTCGCCTCGGTGCGCAGCGAGATCTCTGCACCGATGTTGAGGCGGGCCATTACCCGGGTGTTTTCGAAGCGCCGTGGCCGAACGGGTGGCACCATTCTCGAATGGCTGAGGGTGCCGCCGGGTAAACATGGTCCCAGCGGCCTGAGTGAGGTCACTGAGAAGGTCTCCTACCTCAAATCCCTCGGCGTTCACGACTGGGCGCTGTCCGGCATCTCGAACGCGCGCCTGAGGGCTTACAGCCATAGCGTCGTCAGCCGGCCCCCGTTCGACACCGAGCGGCTGAGCGAGGACAGGAAGGCGGTGGAGATTGCTTGTTTCCTGCGCGTGACCCTGCTCGAGCTGACGGACGCCACCGTGTACATGGCCGGTCGCCGCGTCTGCGATTTTGTGCGCCATGCCTCCAGCCGGGTCCAGTCCACGCAGGCACGTGGCGCCATCGAACTGCGCCAGGAGCGCGAAAAGATTCGCAACTTGCTGTATGCCGAGGACCAGACGGCCCAGCAGAAGATCGAAGCCTTGAAAGCGTTGATCCCGCCCGAGTGCGGTTCTCCCCTCACGAGCCGCGCAGCGCTTGTCAGGCAGGCACTCACGCAGGACAACCAGAAGATCACAGCCCTGCTGAATTCGTTGGCACACTTCGAGGTCAAGGGCGATGAATCGCAGCGTCCCCTCAAGCAGATCCAGGCGCTGCGCGACCTCCAGGCGCGTGGCATCAGAGAGTTGCCTAAGGATTTCGATGTCACGATCACGGACCCGGTGTGGCATGAGTTGCTGAATGCTCCCGATCGCAAGAAGGCTCTTGCCGCGCTTCGCGCGTCCACCCTCACGTCGGTGCGCAAGGGTCTGCGCGGTGGTCGTCTGTGGATCGATCACAGCTGGAGCCACCGCAACAGGCAGGATCAGTTGATCTCGCCGCAGGACTGGAAGAAGAAGCGGCAGAGCTTGATCAGTGCCCTGAGCCTCACAGCCGACCCGAAGCAATTTCTGGATCGCCTTCATGGCACCCTGAAGGAATGCCTCCAGGCGCTGTCCACCGCGTGCGCCGCCGGAAAGGTCGAGATCGACGCCCAAGGGCATGTGCGACTGCCTGCCATCCAGCCGATGGACGTCGACGCCCAAGCCAGCCGGAGCCGGGATGCCATCTTTGCGATCATCGGCGATGCCCAGTTCGGCGACATGATCGTTGAACTCGATGCGCATGTCGGTTTCAGTGAACTGCTTTTGGGCAGTCGTGCGAAAACGCCCCGCGAACTCAGTGCCTTGTACGGTGCGCTCCTGGCGCACGGCACTGAGAACGATGCGAGAGGTGTCGCCGCGATGGTTCCCGGCCTGGAGGTTTCTCACATCTCGGCCGCCATGCGGTCCCTGGAAGGGCATGGCCGCCTTCGGCGTGCGAATGAGCGTCTCGTCGCATTCCAGCGCCAGCACCCTATCGCAAGCCTTTGGGGCAAGGGCGACAAGGCGTCGGCCGACATGATGTCGCTGGACGCGTCCAGGCACTTGTACAACGCGCGGCTGGACCCGCGCCGGCGCACGCCCGCGGTTGGGGTCTATTCGCACGTCATGGGATCGTACGGCCTGTTCTATGACCAGCCGATCGTCCTGAACGAGCGCCAGGCACCGGTCGCGGTTCACGGGGTGGAGTCCCACAACAACACATTGGGTGCCGACGGTCTCCGGTTGTCTCTGCTCGCGGTGGACACGCACGGCTACACGAACGTCGCGATGGCCGTCGCGAAGCTGCTGGGCTTCGACCTGTGCGTTCGCCTGCAGAATCTCGCCGAGCGCAAGCTCTATCTGCCGCGCTCGTTCGAGCGACCCGAGAATCTGGAGCAGCTTGCCATTGGCGACGTCTCCGAGCGGGCGATCACCAAAGGCTGGGATGATCTTTTGAGGTTGATCGCCTCGATCCGCGGCGGCCATCTCTCGGCCAAGGAAGCGCTGGAAAAACTCGGCAGCGCCGCCAAGGGTGATCCTTTGCACCGGGCCGCAGATGAGCTGGGAAAGCTGTTGCGCACGATTTTTCTGTGCGACTACTTCACCAACACCGAATTCCGCCGCGAGATCCACACGCTGCTGAACCGGGGTGAGTCGGTGCACCAACTTCAGCGTGCCATCTACCATGGCCGGATTCTTCCCGAGCGCGGTCGCCGGCGCGACGAGATGCGGGCCATCTCGGGTTCTCACGCCTTGCTGACGAACGTGGTCGTCGCATGGAACACCATGAGGATGCAAGGTGTTGTCGATCGCTGGCGCAAGGAACAGCACCCCATCGAAGATGCCTGGCTGCGCCGCATGGGGCCGGTGCACTTCGGGCACATCAACTTTCGCGGAACCATCGCGTTCAGGATCGAGCAGTTCGAGGACGCCTTGCTGCACAAGACCGCCCCAAAGCGGCGTGCTGCCGGGGCCATGTGATGCACCGCAGCGCTGCGGTTTGCACATGAATCAGAAAGTGCCTCGACACCAGGCCTTTCACAAGTGCTTGATTCATATGGGAATTCAATGCCAAACCGCTGTGATTTGCACGCGACTCAGAAAACGCCCAGCGTAGCTCGGGGTGATCGTCCTTTCCGTGCAGATTGGTGTGCTTGGTTCGATGTTCCTGATGCCCGAGCGATCCGAGGGCGGCGGAATTGAGGTTGGGGACTGGACTGCCGTGGCTCAGCAAGACACAAAGCATCTAAGCTATTGATTTAAAAAGAAATCTGAACGGCACATGAAATTCTCTGACATCGTTGTCGGCGGCAAATACAGCAATGCAACGTCGAAAAGCGCCGGAGTCCGAATCGTTGACTCGATCTTCGAGCGGGTCAACGGCGAACGCGCATTAGCCTGGACGAGCGCCGTTCCTCGGCGTTTGCGCGCCGGCCACGACCGCGGCGTCTCGACCGTGGCTACCTTTGCGCGCTGGGCGCAGGCAAGTCAGGCGATGACGACCGAGGAAACAACGGCCTACGAGCAGCGGGCTACCCAGTGGGCCCAGATCCAGCAGCAATACGGCACCGCGGTTCGAGCGCTGATCACCCGGCAGGATCAATAAGCAACAGATGCAAATTGGACTTGCCGGCCATCGCTGTCGCATTGGATGATCTCGGCCCTGTTTCGACTCACCAAGGAGAATTCCTCTTCACCATTCAAAAGCCGTTACCACCGCCCGCCGGATACGCCAGTTGGCTCGACTACGCGGTCGAATCCTTCAGCACCCGCCAAGCCTGGCTCGAAAGCCTCTGGCAAACCTGGGCCGACGACACCGCCGTCGAACTGGACCGCGACGACATCCGCGAGTCCGCGCGCTTGGAACTGCGCGCCCTGCGCAAGGCAGCCGCCGCGGCCGGCTCATGAGTTCGGGCCGCGTGCTGCGAACGCGGTATCCATCTGCCGCGCCCGCTTAACCTCGTCGCCGTGCAGGTAGATCGAGGTCGTCGTGATAGAGGCGTGGCGCAGGTTGTCGCGCACCGTCGTGAGTTCCGCGCCGCGCGCCAGCGCATGCGTGGCATGGGTGTGGCGCATCCAGTGGGGACTGGCACGGCGCAGTTTGTCCGCAAGCGCCGGGCTGTCCGCCTCGACGGCCTCGGCCACCTTCAGAAAGAAGCGCCGCATGATGCTCCACAGCCGCGTGGCCGTGATGCCGGCAACACTCTCCAACTCCAGGCTGCCGAGCAGCGGCGTCTTCGGATTCCATCGGGCCGGCGTGATCGGCAGTTGACGCTGCATCAGGTACCGGTCCAGCGCAGACCGGGCCAGCGGCGGCAGCGCCACCTTGCCGGCCTTGCCGCCTTTGCCCACCAGGCGCAGCCAGTGATCGCCATGAATGTCCGCCTCGATCTGGCCGAGCGTTGCGCCGACCAACTCACCAATGCGCAGCCCGGTCGCGTAGGCAAAATCCAGCACGAACCGCAGCCGCTGCGCCGCCGGTGCTTCCCAGCCATGCACCCATTCCAGGCCCTCGGCCACCGCCTGCAGGATCGCCCATTCCCCTTCGCCAAAGACCCGCGTCACCGCCAGCGGCTCTGACCTCGAGGCACCCCGGACTTTGATGCCGGCGAAGGGATTGGCCAGCGCATAGCGCTGCTGGATCAGCCAGCGGAACAAGGCTCCGGCCACCGACAGCGCGTAGGCCACGGAGCGGGCTGACAGGGCACCGGTGAATGGCCGCCACTCGGGCGAGGAACGCGGCGCGGCCGGTCCGACCCAACGCCCGCGTGGTGCGGGGTGACGCAGAAACGCCCGGTACGCCACGGCATCTTCTGTCGTCAGCGACGACAGCGCCTTGCCGCGCTCCAGGATGGCCCAGAGGATCAACCGCTCGGCCTCCTTGCGGTAGGCCCGCTGGGTGGCCGCCGACTCGTGCAGCGACAGCCAAGCCTGCACCGCCTCGTAGTCGTTGCGCGCGCCCAGGATGCAGGTCTCCAGCGGCGCCCGGAAGGCACCGCGCGAGCCGTCGACCTCGTGGGGCACGTACAGCCGCTCCCAGGGCACCACGTCCTGCGGCATGCCGACCGGCACCAGCGCACGGGCGGCGGCGGTCAGAGACGGATGCGCCGCAAAAAAAGCTTCCACCTGCCTGGCGCCGGTGGCGCCCAAGCCGGGAATGTCCGCCCACCAGCGCCGCCGGCGCGGCACGCGCACCGTCAGATCGGCCAGCGTGCGCAGGCCGTGGGCCTGGATGGGCTTGGCGATGCGCGCGGGCAGCCAGCGCTCGACGGCGTCCGTCACCAGCGGCCGCGGCACGGCGAGCCCGCGCAACAGGTCGATCGCCGCCATGACGGCACAGACCCGCTTCGGCCGCTCGGAGGACGGGTGCAGGATCAGTTGCGCCAGATCGTCGCGGCGGCACCGGCGGGCGCGGTCCGCCAACTGGCGCCGGATGTCGCCCAGGACGGCGCGGGATGACCTGCCTGCGCCAGTGCTGTGCGGCAGGAACTGAGCGACAGCCTCGGTGGTGCCCATGCCGGCGTACCAGGCGCGCAGGGCCGCGAGCGCCGCGGCACCGGGGAAGTCCTGCGACGCCTCTTCCAGGATCCGGGTGCTCAGGGTACTTTTCATCTTCGGAGTTTAGCCAGATGAGATGGCTATTGCGATAAGAAGAGTTATCACAATAGTTCATCCGTAGAACAGCAATCTGTCACGAGGGTGCTGATCCCACCTTACTCCGGCAAGGGCTTCGCTTGGCTCCGGCGTTGGCGCAGCCGCGCAGCCGAACGTGCGTGAATGCGTGGTCGAGATTCGCGTTAGGTCTTGTCTGGCTTGGTCTCGCCCACCACGGAATTCACTTTGCCCTCTTCAACCTTGGCGCTCTCATCTTTCGTGGCGCCGTTCATGCCCTTCATCATGAAAATCATCGCGATCGGGCAGGCGAGGAACAGCAAGAAGGGTGCACTGGCCAGAATGAACGCGTGGGATGAGGGCAATGCGAAGTACACAGCGGTCAGGGCAATTCCTAGCCCGATACCAATCTTGATGATCGTTTTCAAATTGCAGTTCATAATCAAATTCCTTGAAATAGGGGCGCGGCAGGATGGGACACTTGACGTTCGACGGGTCGTTCACGTCGACCGGACTGGCAAGGCGCCGGTCCGGTACGACGATGAAGGAACTTGTCGTCACCGCGATTCTTTGGGGGTGCCGCCTTGCGTCGAATCCCGGTGGGGACGCGCCTCACGCGCCGCTTTCCGGCTCTCGCCAACCATCTCGGACTTGCTCGTCCCCATCACGCCCGAGCCTTGTCCAACGGCGGTGCCGCCATCCTTGATCTGTTTGACGCCTGTCGGCTTCGCATTCTTCCTGGCCTCGGCCAAGATTTGCGATTTGGTGTTGGTCGGCGGAGCCGCTTCCTGCGTCTGGCTCTGCGCGTAGGCGCCGGACAGCAGCAGTGTTGTGGTCCCAATCGCGAGCAGAATCTTCTTCATCTCAGGCTCCTTGAAAGTTAAGAGAAATGACGCCTCGGTGATCGGCTTCAAGGTCGACCGTCTCGCTTGCGTCACGGTTCAAACTTTAGAAGCTGGGGTACAACAACCGCCTGACCGCCGCATGACGATTTCGTCACCTGCAGGCAGCCGCGAACAGTGCAACACGGAGCGCGTGCACCGCGGCATGCGCGGCAGTTGGTCGGCAAGGCTAAGCGGCCTCGTCGTCGTGACTGGTCCCCCGTCCAGTGGGGCACAACCCGATAAAAAGCCGCTGCGAAGACTATGCAGATCTTGGATGTGGTCGCGTGTCGACGGCGCCCGCTTTGTGCGGGGTGTGCGGTGTCACTTCAAGATCCCCTTGGGGACCGGCCTCGGTGTCTGAGCCATGTTGATTTGGAACAACGCCGCGACGCTTCTGGACGAGGGGCCTGCGGGTTGCAACCGCCATGGCAATCGGCGTCACGTCTCACGCATTGAAAGACTGCCGACCGCGGCCGATGTACAAGTAACCTTGCTCAACTGCAGCCTCACTTTCCAAGTCGGATTTTGCCAACTGCTCCAGAGCGCACATCAGGAACTCGGCGACCTCCCATCGCCGCTCGGCCACCGCCTGCTTATATAGCCGTAGCACCTCCTGCCCCAGGCCCTGGGAAACGTCAGATCTGTGCGCCATCGCAATGCCTCCAAACGACCCTGTTGTCGATACCTTCAGCCAACACCTTACCGCTGTGGCAAGGTCAAGAGGGGGACCGGTTGACCTTCGCCGTGGGGCGAATGTTTATTCTCCGGCGATCCTTTACGACCAACAACTAATCGACCAGTTTGCTCGCGCGTAGACGCAGCGAATTGGCAATCACACTCACCGACGACAGCGCCATCGCGGCGGCCGCCACCACCGGCGACAGGAGGATGCCGAAGAACGGGTACAGCATGCCAGCTGCTATCGGAATCCCAACGACGTTGTAGAAGAAGGCGAAAAAGAGGTTGGTTCGGATGTTCTTCATCGTGGCCTGCGAAAGGCGACGCGCACGCGCAATCCCCATGAGATCACCCTGCAGCAGCGTCACCCCTGAACTCTCCATGGCAACGTCGGTGCCGGTTCCCATGGCAATGCCAACGTCTGCTGCAGCCAGCGCCGGGGCGTCATTGACGCCATCGCCTGCCATGGCCACCACCCGGCCCTCGGCCTTCAGCCGTTGCACCACTGATGTCTTGTCTTGCGGCAGAACGTCTGCAATGACTTCGTCTATGCCGAGCTGGCGACCTACAACCTCCGCGGTGGTCTTGCCGTCGCCGGTGAGCATGACCACGCGGATGTTCTCGCGGCGCAGCACGGCGATGGCTTCCGGTGTGCTGGGCTTGATGGGGTCGGCAATGCCGACGAAACCAGCCAGGCGGGCGTCGATGCTCACGAAGATGACCGTCGCAGCTTGCGCCCGCACAGCGTCTGCCGCTGCAGCCATGCCACTGACGTCGACATCGTTCTCAGCCAGAAATTTCGCGCTTCCGCAGATCACCCGCGCGCCCTCGACCATGCCGATCACGCCCTTGCCGACGGGTGAGTCAAAGTCCAGAACGGGCGACAGGGGCAACTGGCGCTCCAGTGCGTCGGCGACGATGGCGGCGGCCAGTGGATGTTCGCTCGCCCGCTCGACGCTGGCGAGCTTCTGAAGCACCGTGGCGACGTCAAAGCCAGGCGCCGATTCGACGCGCACCACCTTCGGCCGCCCCTGCGTCAACGTGCCTGTCTTGTCCACCACGAGCGTATCGACCTTCTCCATGCGCTCCAGCGCCTGTGCATCTCGGATGAGCACGCCGTGCTGCGCGCCCTTCCCAACGCCCACCATGATGGACATCGGTGTGGCCAGGCCAAGAGCGCAGGGACAGGCGATGATGAGGACGGCGACGGAAGAGACAAGTGCGTACGCGACGGCCGGGCTGGGTCCCCAGACAAGCCAGGCGCCGAAGGCCAGAAGCGCGACGGCAATCACAACCGGCACGAACCAGCCCGCCACCCGGTCGGCCATCCGCTGAATCGGGGCGCGGCTGCGTTGAGCGGACGCAACCATCTGGACGATCTGGGCAAGTAGGGTATCAGCGCCCACCTTTTCGGCTTGCATGACGAAGCCACCCGTCTGGTTGAGAGTGCCGGCAGTGACCTTGGAACCGGGCGTCTTGACGACCGGAATCGGTTCACCGGTGACCATCGACTCGTCGACCGTCGCCTTGCCTTCCACGATCTCGCCGTCTACCGGTATTTTTTCCCCCGGGCGCACCCGTAGCCGCTCGCCCACGAGCACAGCGTCGAGTTCCACCGTCTCGTCGGACCCGTCGCTTCTCACGCGCACGGCCGTCTTCGGTGCGAGGTCGAGCAAGGCGCGTATCGCACCGGACGTCCTTTCGCGCGCCCGCAATTCCAGCACCTGCCCCAAAAGCACCAGGACGGTGATGACCGCAGCCGCCTCGAAGTAGATCGGAACCGCCCCGTCCCCCGTGCGCAGGTCCAACGGGAACAACCGTGGTGCCATCGCGCCGATCATGCTGTACACCCAGGCAACACCAACGCCCAGCGCAATGAGGCTGAACATGTTGAGGTTGCGGTTCGTCACAGAGGCCCACCCCCGAACGAAGAACGGCCAGCCGGCCCACAGCACCACCGGTGTGCCGAACAACAGTTGAAGCCAGTTCGATGTTTGCTGACTCATCAAGCTCTGCAGATTGGCGAGGTGGCCGCCCATCTCGAGCGCGACCACAGGCACGGTGAGCGCCAACCCACCCCAGAACCGACGGTTCATGTCCCTCAGTTCCGGGTTCTCCCCTGTTTCCACCGTAGCGACAACCGGCTCCAGAGCCATCCCGCAAATCGGACAGTTTCCGGGCCCCATCTGCCGCACCTGCGGGTGCATGGGACAGGTGTATTCGACACCTGCAACTGCGGCCCGCTTGCTCAAAGCGTCGCGCTGACCGGCATGCTCACCCGCGGCAAGCTGAGTATTCGCACCAACGGGATGCCGATGAGAACGTTTGTCGGCCTCCGTTGCGCCTGGACTGTGAGGGTGCAGTTGCATGATGGGCTCCTATTCCAGAACAGTCTCCACCTTCCCACCGTGTAAAGGTCAAGGGATTTCGCGGGTTGGAATGAGACGGCACCGACCTCATGATGAGGCGGTACGTGTGCGCATGGGCCGGCGAGACGCTCAATCTCGATCACCGCAGGCGGTGCCGGTGTCCTGTTTAGCGCGCTGATGGGGTGCCGGCTGAACAATGCGACGTCCAGAGGCCGGAGAATCGGTCAGCGGCCCTTGTCCGCACGCGGAAAGTAAAGCGCGAAGCGCGTCTCGCCGCTTGCGCTGCTGGTGGCCGCGACCCGCCCGCCATGAAGTCCCATGATCGCTTTGACGATCGCCAATCCGAGGCCGGTGCCGCCCAAATCGCGCGCGCGCGAACTGTCGACGCGGTAAAAGCGGTCAAAGAGCCGTTCCAAGTGCTGGGGCGCGATCGGTTCACCCTGATTGACCACCTCCAACTTGGCACTCAGTTCATCGGCATACGACACGGCCACCGTCACCGGCATTCCCTGTGCTCCATGACGCACGGCATTGGACAGCAGGTTGGTGATCGCCCTTTGCACCAGGCCGCCGTCTGCTGCCACGCGCGCGCTGCCTTCCACCGAGATCTTGATGCCGCGCTCGTCGGCCAGCAACTGCAAGAATTCAGCGACGGTGCGCGCCTGGTCCGCCAGATCGAGTTCGCGCCGCTCTACGGCCATTTGCGCATGATCGGCTTGCGCCAAGAACAGAATGTCGGACACCAGACGGCTCAGTCGCTCCAGTTCGTCGACGTTGTTTTCGAGCAGGTCCGTCAGTTGCTCGACTGTGCGCGGCTGCGACAGCACGACCTGCGTGCGGCCCAGCAGCGTCGCCAGAGGCGTACGCAGTTCATGAGCCAAATCCTCCGAAAACTCCGACAACCGGCGCACCCCGTCGTCCAGGCGCTCCAGCATGGCATTGAAAGCGTGGCAAAGGCCTTGCAGTTCGGTGGGCAGGCCCTTCGAGTCGATCCGGGCCGAGAGGTTGCGAGCCGTGATGCCGGTGGCGGCTTTCTGGAAACGCCGCAACGGCCGCAGACCAAACATGACAATAGCCAGTGCGCTGACGATCACGAGCGCCAAGCCGAATGGTGCCCCGGTCAGTGCGGTGACCAGCAGACTGCGCAGCAGCCGCTGGTCTTCGCTGCGGTCGACGGTGGCGACAATCTCGTAGGCCTCGCCGTTTTTGAGTTGCACGGCCCCGGCCTGTGAAAGCATCGGCGCGTTGCTGGTCTGCGCACGCCACTGCAGGAATGCGTCTGTTCCCCAGGTGTCGTCCTTCAATCGGCTTAAGGATTCAATGGCTTCGCGGCTGAACGCGACGGTGGGATTCGTGGACCCCCGTCGCGCGATCGCCAGATGCAACTCGGCGTGTCCGGTGATGAGGTCCACGAGCTCGAAGGCACTGGCGCGAATAGCCACTTCGTCCGGCAATTCACCGATCAGTTGTCGAGCGTAGTCGACCTTGTCACGCAGGACGGACCGCCGTTGTGCCCCCAGTTCCTGCTGCATCGTGTGATAGGAAAACCACAGGACGCCGGCACCCTGCAAAAGGCCCAACAGGCCGACCAACAGCGCCAGCCGCACCGACAGGCTTTTCGGCCTCATGGCCGGTGCTCGAACACGTAGCCCACCCCCCGCACGGTGTGGATCAGCTTCGTCTCGAAGGGGTCGTCGATCTTGACGCGCAAGCGGCGCACGGCCACGTCCACGACGTTGGTATCGGAATCAAAATTGATGTCCCAGACCAGCGAAGCAATCTGCGTCCTGGACAGCACTTCGCCGCTCCTGCGCATGAACAAGACCAGCAACGCGAACTCCTTGGCTGACAAATCGATGCGCTGGCCGGTTCGGATGGCGCGATGCTTGACGGAATCCACCTCGAGGTCCGCGACGCGCAGCACGTCGTCGGACGCTGCTTTGGCACCGCGCTTGAGGAGCGCGCGGATTCGAGCAAGCAGCTCGGGAAACTGGAAAGGCTTGACCAGGTAGTCGTCGGCGCCGAGGTCGAAACCCTTGACCTTGTCGTCGACCTTGGAGCGCGCCGTGAGCATCAGCACCGGCGTCTGCTTCGAAGTTCGAAGGGCGGACAACACCGCAAAGCCGTCGATGCCGGGCAGCATCACGTCCAAGACCACCAGGTCATGATCTCCGTTCATGGCTGCGTGCAGGCCGTCGCTGCCATTGGTCGCGACTTCCGCCGTGAAGCCGCTCTCGGTCAGACCTTGCTTCAAGTAGGCAGCGGCGCTCGCTTCGTCTTCGATCAACAGGATTTTCATTTCTTTGAACGGTTTGCGGGCATCCCAGTGGATCCTGTCCGCATTGCAAAAACGTAATCAAAGCATCAGCCTCTGGTGCCTCGTCCGCTTTCAAACTCTCCCTCATCACGACGCCCCTGCGACCTCGTTCGGAACGCGTGAGGCCGTCAGCCGTCGCTGACGTTTTCAAATGACCAATGATGAGGGTTTACGACCATGTCCAACAAACTTTTTGCGTCCATTCTGGCCGCGACACTGTCGCTCGCTTCCGCAGCCTCCTTCGCAGCACCCGCCGAGAACCAAGCGCGTGATCAGGCCACGCCGGCCAAGGTCCAGACCGAGGACGGCAAAACACGCTACTGGAGCCACCCGCGGCTCGGCTTGGTCAAGGTCGATGCGGCCGGCCGGATGCTGACGGCACGCTCTGCCGCAGATGACGCTGCGCGACCAAGGGCGCCCTCCGGGCATCCGTCGACCCGCACCCCTTGAGCCGCTCGTTCGACGCCCCGGCTCGCTCCCCGGGGCCGCTTGGCATGCGTCACAGCCGCCGCGATCGCATCCGCAACTGCCGCAGCCAGCTTGGCAACCAGACATGGCGCCTGTCCGTTCGATGTGCGGCGCGCCCCAGTCCGGGAGGACGACCGGAACGCGTCGCGGCTCGATCGTCGTGCTTACTTCACCGAAGTGACGACGTATTTGCCGCCCTCCTGCACGAACTCGAGCTGGACCTTCTTGCCGACGACCAGCTTGTCCATCAGCATCTTGTCCTTGACCACGAAGCCCATGGTCATCGCCGGCCAGTTCAACGACGTGATCGGTTCGTGAGCGACCGTGACGACCTGGCCCTTGGGGTCGACGTTCTTCACTTCGCCCATGGCCATGTGGGTGGATTGGGCCGAGGCCCCCGATTTCTTGGGCATGTTCATGTCTTTCATGTTGGACATGTCCATGCCTTTCATGTCGTCCATCTTCTGCTGTGCCAAAGCGGCTGCGGGCAGCAGGGCTGCGGCGACGAGAGAGGCGAATACTACTTTTTTCATAAGAACTCCTGGCTAACGATTGATTGGGAGCCACCGTTCGGCGGCGTGCTGAGCAAAGCGGGCGTGGTGCTCACTGGGGCTTCATCATCATGTCGTGGCACTTGGCCATCGCCTCCTTGTCCATTCTGCTCATGTTCATGCGGGAAGTGTCCTGGCCTTGCATGCCGTGGTGAGGCCTCGATGCGCCCGCAGAGGGGGCGGCGGCGGCCGAGACGCGGATGGGCTGCACCTCGCTGATGGCCAGTCCGTCGCTCGATTGAGTGAGGGTGAAGGCGATCGGCTGACCGACGCTCAATCCGTCGGTAGACAAGCCCTTGTCCAGACGAAACTGCATCGTCATGCCCGGCATGTTCATGCGGGCAATGGCTTGGTGCTCGATCGTCAGGACGTGCTGCGCGGCGTCGATGTGCCTGATCGTGCCAACGGCGAGCGCGCTCGAAGCTGCGACGCTTCCGCCGGAGGGCATCGGCATGGCGGTCTGTGCCAGCGCGGGCAGTGTGAGCGCAGCGCAAAGCGCGGCGGCAAGCGCCATACGTGGGATGTTCATTGTGTTTCCTTTCATTGGTAGGACTGGTAGATCGTGGTGCTCGCGTCTTGATGAACGAGCAGCACATTGAACGGATCTCGCCGCCCGCGGTACGCCGGGCCATCCATTCCCGGCGAGCCGCGCGGCATGCCGGCAACGGCGAGCCCGATCGCGTCGGGACGCTCCCGCAGCAGCCGCTGAATCTCCCGGAGCGGAACATGCCCTTCCAGCACATAACCAGCGGCGCTGGCGGTGTGGCACGCGCGGTACTTCAGCGGCATGCCCAGGCGCGCTCGCGCCTCGGTGTTGCCGACGTCGTGGACCGTGACGCTGAAGCCGCCGCGCTCCAGGTGCTTGACCCAAGCCTCGCAGCACAGGCAGCCACGGCCTTTCCAGACATCGACAACCGGCGCAGCCGCCCTGGCCCACATCGGTTGGACGGCCAGGGCGATCGCGGTCGTCGCGCTGAAGCGGCGGCGAAGCGGGTTCATTGGGCCACCCCCTTGGCGGCCGCTGCCTTGCAGGCCTTCATTTCGGCCTCAAAGCGCTGCTTGCGAAGCTTGTTCTCGTACGGCGTCGTCTGCGGGCGTGGCCCATGATCGAGCGGTAACACCAAGCGCTCCGCGGCGCACTGCTGCGCGGGACTGAGCTCCGCGGCCTTGGTGTCCTCTTGCCAGCCAGGACCGGCACATGCGGTCAAGACAGCGCCCAGCGCCACGATGCCGGCCGGAAACACGAGCAGCTTCTTCATGATGGGGGCCCCTGCATTCCCGCGGCGACGCAAAGATGAAATCGTCTCCATGATTGACTCCTTTGATTGATCAACTGATATGGAACTGTTATTCGGGACAACGTCGTTGATCAATCAAGCCACCGGCAAAACGCGATGCGCACGGGCATTCGCGGCGGCCAGCCTCCGGCATCCTTGGGCAAAGTGGTGTCGGCAACCGAGGTTGCGTGGTGCTGCTGCGGCACGGCTCCCCGTGGCTCGCTCTCTGCGCCGACGCCGGCCCCCGGCTCGGGAGCCGCATAGCACTGCGCACAAGGCATGTCGTCCAATGCCTTCGGCATCGGGCGCAGTGCCTCCTCCAATACCGGTGCCGACGCCACCATTGGCCGCTCGCCGACAACGCGTCCCGTGGATGCCCGGCTCGCGCCACAGAACAGCACGAGAAGCAGACAGGCGACGGCGCCGACGCAAGCGAGCCGATGACGACGGGACTCACTCGGCGACATGGCCTCGTCTCCAGAATCCGGGCCTTGCGGCACGCCGCTCGCGCTTCTTGCGGATCAAGAAGTAGACAGCCGGGATCACGAACATGGAAAGCAAGGGCGCTGTGACCATGCCTCCCACCATCGGCGCAGCGATGCGCTGCATCACCTCCGAGCCCGTGCCGGAGCCCCACATGATCGGCACCAGGCCCGCCAGAATCACTGCAACGGTCATTGCCTTCGGGCGCACGCGCAGGACTGCGCCTTCGCGGATCGCATCCAGCAGGTCATCGTTGCTCGTCGCGCCGCTCGCGATACGCTCATCCCAAGCGTGCTTGAGGTACAGCAGCATGATCACGCCAAACTCGGCGGCAACGCCTGACAAGGCAATGAACCCGACCGCCCCGGCAACCGAGAGGTTGTAGTTGAGCAGGTACAGCAGCCAGATCCCGCCGACCAACGCAAAAGGCAGGGTGGCCATGATCAGAAGTGCCTCGTCGAAGCGCTTGAAAGTCAGGTACAGAAGCACCAGGATGATCAGCAGCGTGAACGGCACAACGATCTTCAGCTTGGCGGTGGCGCGCTCGAGGAATTCGAACTGCCCGGACCATGAAACGGAGTAGCCCGGTGGCACCTTGACCTGCTCGCTGACAGCGCGCTGCATGTCGTGCACTGCGGAACGCAGGTCGCGGCCGCGGATGTCCACATAGATCCAGCCGGACAGGCGCGAGTTTTCGCTCTTGAGCATCGGGGGTCCATCGACCACCTCGACCTTTGCGATGTCGGACAACACGATGCGGGCGCCGCGGTCGGTCACGATCGGCAACTGCCGCACCCGCTCGACCGAGTCCCGGAACTCACGTGGGTAGCGCACGTTGATCGGGAAGCGAGACAGGCCCTCGACCGTCTCGCCGACGTTCTCTCCCCCGATCACGGAAGCGATGATGGACTGCACATCGGCGACGTTCATGCCAAAGCGCGCTGCGGCGTCACGGTCGATCTTGACGTCGACATACCGCCCACCCGACAAACGCTCTGCCAACGCCGAGGAGACCCCGGGTACGGTTTTGACGACGCGTTCGATCTGTGCGGTCACCCGATCGATCTCCGCCAGGTCGGTGCCGGCCACCTTGACGCCAACAGGACTCTTGATGCCCGTGGCCAGCATGTCGATGCGGTTGCGGATCGGTGGCACCCAGATGTTGGACAAGCCCGGCACCTTGACGATGCGGTCGAGTTCTTCGACCAGCTTGTCCTGGGTCATGCCGGCGCGCCATTGATCCTTCGGCTTGAACTGGATGGTGGTCTCGAACATCTCCAGCGGCGCGGGATCGGTGGCCGACTCGGCGCGGCCGGCCTTTCCGAACACGGTCGCCACTTCCGGAACCGTCTTGATCAGGCGGTCGGTCTGCTGCAGCAACTGGGACGCTTTGCCCGCCGAGAGTCCCGGCAAGGCCGAGGGCATGTACAACAGATCGCCTTCGTCCAGCGGCGGCATGAACTCGCCACCGATATGCTGCAACGGCCACAGGCTGGCCACCAGGAGCACAGCGGCCGCGCCGATCGTCAGCTTGGGTGCGCGCAGCACCGCGTTCAAGAGCGGCCGGTAGATGGCGATCAAGAATCGATTCAGCGGGTTCTTGTTTTCATCGGGAATCTTGCCCCGGATCAGGTAGCCCATGAGGACCGGAATCAGTGTGGCAGACAGCCCTGCGGCCGCCGCCATCGCATAGGTCTTGGTGAACGCCAGCGGCGAGAACAAGCGACCTTCCTGCGCCTCCAGCGTGAACACCGGGATGAATGACAGCGTGATGATCAGCAGCGAGAAGAACAGCGCCGGACCCACTTCGGCGGCCGATTCGCCGATCACCTGCCAGTGCGTTTCGCCCTTGAGTTCTTCATCGGGATGGGTGTGACGCCATTTTTCGATGTGCTTGTGCGCGTTCTCGATCATCACCACCGCGGCGTCGACCATGGCGCCGATCGCGATCGCAATGCCACCCAAGGACATGATGTTGGCGTTGACGCCCTGGTACCGCATCACAATGAAGGCAGCCAGGATGCCAAGAGGCAGCGAAACGATGGCGACGAAGGCCGAGCGCAGGTGAAACAGAAAGATGAAGCACACCACCGCGACGACAATGAACTCCTCGATCAGCTTGTGCGTGAGGTTCTCCACTGCGCGCTCGATCAGGTTCGAGCGATCGTAGGTCGGCACGATCTCCACGCCCTTGGGCAGACTCGCCTGCAGGCTCTTGAGCTTTTCCTTCACGGCGTCGATCGTCTCCAGGGCATTCTTGCCGGAGCGCATCACGATGACGCCGCCCGCAACTTCGCCTTCGCCGTCGAGTTCACCGATGCCGCGCCGCATCTCGGGACCCGTTTGGATCCGGGCCACGTCGCCCAGCCGCACGGAGACGCCCGCCTCGGTGGTCATCAGAGGGATCTTGCGGAAGTCGTCGAGGGTTTTCAGGTAGCCGGAGGCACGGACCATGTACTCGGCCTCGCCCAGTTCGAGTACCGAGCCGCCGCTTTCCTGGTTGGCCTTTTGGATGGCTTCGACCACCTTGCTGTGCGTCAAGTTGTAGCCGCGCAACCGGTCCGGATCAAGAACGACCTGGTACTGCTTGACCATGCCACCGATCGAGGCGACCTCGGCCACGTTGGCGACGGTCTTGAGCTCGTATTTCAGGAACCAGTCCTGCAGCGCGCGCAATTGCGAGAGGTCATGGTTGCCGCTGCGATCCAACAGCGAATACGAGTAGACCCAGCCCACTCCGGTGGCATCGGGCCCGAGGGAGGCCTTTGCGCTCGCCGGCAAGCGCGATTGCACCTGGTTCAGGTACTCCAACACGCGGGAGCGGGCCCAGTAGAGGTCGGTGCCGTCCTCGAACAGCACATAGACAAACGAGTCACCGAAGAATGAGAACCCTCGGACCGTCTTTGCGCCCGGAACCGACAGCATCGTCGTCGTGAGGGGATAGGTGATCTGGTTCTCGACGATCTGTGGCGCCTGCCCCGGATAAGTGGTGCGGATGATGACCTGCACGTCGGAGAGGTCCGGCAGCGCATCGAGCGGTGTGCGCATCAAGGAGTAGACGCCCCAGGCGCTGACCATCACGGTAGCCAGCAGCACCAGGAAGCGGTTGACGATCGACCAGCGAATCAGCTTGGCGATCATTGCTTCTTCTCCGAAGATCCCATCGGCATCGCATCCTTGGCAGCGGGCGCGGGCATTGCTGCGCCGGCGGGGTCGATCCGCGTCAGCACTGGCAGGCCTTCCTTGTTCATATGGAACGCGAAGTTCACGGTCTGACCCGGCTTCAGGCCTTGCGGCAGACCGGCGGCCGGCATGCCGAAGTCCATCGTCATGGCCCCCCACTGCATCGAAGGGATCGGCTCGTGCGACAGGGAAACCGTGTCCTTGCCGATGGCCTCGACCTTGGCTTTGCCGGTGTGCTCTGCCGCCGCGGCCATACCACCGCCGGCGGTGGCACCTGCAGCCTTGCCGCCATCCTCCATGCGCGTGGTCGTGCCTCTGAGGCTGGCCTCGGAGTCGATCAGGAACTGGCCGGAGGTCACGACCTTTTGACCGGCTTGAAGGCCGCGCTTGATCTCGGTCTGGCCGTTGGATTCGTTGCCGATCTCGACGTCCACCGGCCTGAACTTGCCGTCGCCTTCGGCCACCATGACCACCATGCGCCGGCCGGTCTGGATGATCGCCTCGGTCGGAACCATCAGCCCTTGCTCGATGTCCGCGTTCAGCGCGACGCTCACGAACATGCCCGGTGAGAGCTGACCTTGCGGGTTGGCCAGTTCGATGCGGGCCTTGATCGTGCGCGTGGCTTGATTGACTTCCGGCAAGATGGCCTGGACCTTGCCCTTGAACACTTTTCCCGGAACTGCAGGGGAACGCGCCTGCACGATCGATCCGGCGCGAAGCAGGGCCGACTGGCCTTCCGGTACATCGGCATTGGCCCATACGGTCGACAGGCCGTTGATCCGGAAGAGCGTTGCGCCTGGCATGACCGTCATACCTTCGCGCGCGGTCAGCTCGACAAGCACCCCACTGGTCGGGGCTACGAGCGTGATGCGTGGTTGAACCCGGCCAGCGCGTTCGACCAGGCGGATTTGGTCGTCAGTCATGCCAACCTGGCGCATGCGCTGGCGCGCCCCGTCGACGAGCACCGCCAGATCGGTCCCCTGCATGCGGCGCACCGAGAGGAATTCTTCCTGTGCAGCAATCCAGTCCGGCACGTACAGCTCGGCGAGCGGCTGACCCTTGACCACAGGGTCCAGCGTGGCGCGAACAAACAACTTCTCGACAAAGCCCGTGGACCGTGCTTGCACGAAGGCTTGGTCTCGCTCGTTGAACGCGATGCTGCCGGCGGCTTCCACGCGCGGCGTCATTTCGCCGCGCGCTACCTCGGCGGTTCGGATGCCCAGGTTTTGTTGCACGCGTGGACTGACGGCGACGGTCCCCTCGTCGCCGGACTCGCCGGCGTAGACGGGCACCAGCTGCATGTCCATGAAGGGCGATTTGCCCGGCTTGTCGAATTTCTGGCCCGGCACCATGGGGTCGTGCCAGTACAGCACCTTCCGCCCGGTGGCCGGGTCCACCTTGTCGCCTGGGGCGCCTGGGGCGCCTGAGGCGGCAGCCACCGTCGCTGCCGAGCCGTCGCTGCCGTGGCGTTTGCCGAGCGCGTAAATCCCATAGCCGCCGAGGATGAGCACACTGGCGGCGACCAGTCCGAGCACGAGGGGTTTGAGTTTCATAAGGGTTTCTCCGGTGTTCAGGACTTCGAGGACGCGTGGCCTTCGGGGATCAGGTAGTTCAGCTGCGCCCACAGGCGCCCAGCATCCATCTCGAGCCGGATGCGCTCCATACGGATGTCGATCTCATTGCGGCGCGCCTCCAGGACCCCATAGAGAGGGGCCGCGCCGCCTCGGTAGGCGGCGATCGCCGCCCGCGTGCGCTCTGCAGCAAGGGGAATGAGCGAGTTGTCGTACCGAGCCAGCCGGTCGCGATCGCTTTGCCACTCCTGCAGCATCGCCATCGCCTCGGACACATGGCTGCGCGTCGCCTCTTCGCGTTCAGCCCGCATGCGCTCGACCATGGCCAGCTTGGATGCCAGTTCACGGTCTTGCCGGTTCTTCTGGTCCCACTGCAAAGGCACCGACAGGTTCACGGACAGCATGTTGGAATAAGCGGCACCGCGCTGGCTGTACATGACCTCCACCGACCAGTCTGATTTCTTGTTGGCGCGCGCAATCTCCGCCTCGGCCTTTGCCGTCTCCTCCTGCATGAGCATCAACTGGATCTGCGGGTGGTGCGCCAGGCGCGTCTCCAGATCCTGCTGGACAAGGGGAACCTGATCGATCTTCGGCAGTGAACCTAGCGACGAGGCGGCCGGCGCACCGACCCAGCGCGCGAGCGCGGTAGTGGCTGTGGCGATCTGGCGCTCGACCTGAACGATGCGGTCTTCGATCTGCGCCACCGCCGAGCGGGCCGCGAATACGTCGGCCTGATTGCCTTTGCCCCCGCGGTAAGCGGCGTCTGCCGCCTCGATCTGCAGCCTCGCTTCGTCGCGCTGCTGCAGCAGCACCTCGCGCATACGTTCCTGGAAATAGCGATCCAGCCAGGCGGCAGCGGTGCCGCCTCGCAGTTTTGTCAGCGCCAGCGACCGGCCGGCCTCGGCCACTTCAGCTTCCTTCTCGTAGCGTGCCGAACGTGCGCTCAATTTGTCGCTTCGCGTGAGTTCCTGCATCACGCTCACGGACCGCATCGTCATGAAATCGCGCGTCAGGCTGAAGCGGTCTTCACCGTTCACCGGCAGGTTGTTGATGCCCGCACGCAGCGTGGGATCGGGTCGCTGGCCCGCGGCGACCGCCATTTCGCGAGAGGCCGTCGCGAGGGCATCTTGAGCGACCAGCTGTTGCGAGCGGTCTTGCGCCAGGCGCAGGGCGTCCTGGAGCGCCAAAACACCGATGCCTGACGTCTGGGCGAACGCACCGGCGCTGAGGACGCTGCTCAACAGCGCGCAAACCGAGGAACGGCGAATGAGGGCCAGAGTCCGCGGGGCGAAGGCAACTGGATACGAGAACATGAAACATCTCCAAACGATAACGGTGCGTCCGATCTTGGACCATCGTCATCGGCATGCCAATCCGGCGCGCGTTACGGGGGGGCCAAGACGGCGCGTCAAGCTCAGGCCGACGGCCAAAGCACAGCACGCTATTCGGGAGACGTCAGGTTCGGAGGCAGCAGTGCTCTATCGCATGCGGCGGGGCCGCAGCCTGCAAGAGCAAGCCGGGCGCGTAGTAGGCGGCCTCGGCAGTGGGTGTCGCAGTGGACAGCGTCACGCGATACAGCGCGGTCAGAAGAGCCGGCGCAACGACTGGACTCGGGGTATGGTCGGCGCTCTGCTGACCCTGTTTGCAATGTTCAGCGCAGAGGTTCGGAGCCTGGGGATCGACCTGGCCGCAGTCCGCCGGCATCTTTTGCGCTGCGTCGCTCACCATGATCTGGCCGGCTTGTTCCGAACGATCGGAGTCGGCGGGAGCTGCTGCCTGCACTTGCGAGTGCATGCTGGTGCCTGTGGGCATGGTGTTGAACAGCTTCGGGCAAGCGTACGCGGCGACCGCCAGTTGAGCGAACAGCACAACGCCAATCATCGCGCGGATGACCGGACGTCGGAGCGAGCGCAACATTCCTATCACCGTATATCGGCGCAGTGGCCGCGCAGGTAAAAATGTCGACCCCCTGAGTCGCCTGCGCACGACGCAAGGTCAGCTGCGGGCGCTGCACCGTCCGCGCCAACGCCAGAGGCGTCAGCGACTTTACGGATGGCGGAGGCACAAGGTGGCACGATGGAACTCTTGGTTGAAACGTTGCTGTTCGATTGCCGCGTCATTATGCGTTATGCGTTATGCGGCCAGATTTGCTATTGCCGCACCATCTCCACGATGAACAGCGTGCCATGGTTTTTTTCCGCCTTGAACTGAACCTTGTCCCCCGTGTTCAGATTCTTGAGAAGCGAGCGCTCTGACACGCGGAAAAGCATCGTCATGCTTGGCATGCCGAGATTCTCAATGGGGCCATGTGCGATCAATACCTTGCCTTGATCCCAATCGATGCTCTTGACCTGACCCGACGAATAAGTTCCGCTACCTGGCGTTTTGACCTGCGGACTTGCAGTCGGCGGTGTTGCCATCCTGGCATCGACCGGAGCAGCGTCAATTTCTTGCACGCCGACTGCAAGGGCGATCATCAGTATTGAAGAGCAGACAGCATGTTTCATATGTTCTTTGCGGCGACGGCGAGGCTTGTTATCTGTCGACAGTGCACTGTGACGAGGGGGAACTCTAATTTCAAGAAAAGCCGATGCAGCCATGAACGATCTCTCAGAGGCTGACGTGCCGATCGCAGATTTTTCATTTTTCGTCAGCTCTTGCGTGCCGCCGTCAGAGCGCGTTCACAGGCGCGCGTGTCATGCAGTTTTAGTTGGCGGCGGCAACACGGTCTCCCTTCGCCGGTGGCGACCTCAGATCAAGTTCTCAGCCGGGCCTACCGGCCAGTCGTTGCGTTACGGCCGGTCCCGGCCGCAGCCGTCACGCCCTTGCGTGCGATGTCTTCCATCAGCCCGGCAAACTCGGGACTGGTGCGCCGGCGTGCGTATTCTGCCGCGGCTCGTTGGTAGACGGGCCGAGACAGATCGGCACCGGCCTCACCAAGTTGTGCGGCAGCCAAGCCAGATCGCATCCAGATCGTTGTGTCCGCCTGCACCGCCGCGCGGCTGTTGCTTGAGACACTGATGACTGCCCGCGGATTGCCTTGGGGATACCCTTGATCCGGTGCGCTCTGGAGCCAGCGCTGCGTATCGGCGACGACGGCTGCACGGCTCGTGGAGGCGGTCAGTGGCGCGGGCCGGGGGTCACCCTCCGCATAGTTTCCGGCGAAAGCGGGGCCTGCGATCGCAGTCAAAAAGATGGCCATTGCGAGAGGGGTCTTGAGAGAGCGCTTCATTTCGTGTCCTTTGGGTAAGATTTCGGTCGAGTTCCCCGTCCGAAATGAGTCCAACGTCGTCGCGGTTCATCTCTTCCGGTATGGTGAACTGTATGAATGTGGGACGAACGAAGCTCTGACCGAACGATGACAGTTCTGCAATCAAAGCAGGACCTATGGCGACGGATGGCGCGCTTGCGCGAGATGTCTGGAGCGCCGCGTGGACGCTCTTGTCAGTCATTGCCACCCCGCAGTCCAGCATGGAAGTTCCTCAGCCAGCGCAGCAAGAAAGCTGCGTCACATCCTTGGTGAAAGTCTGGGCCGCGAGCTTCAAGCCTTCCACCATCGTCAGATAGGGGAACAGTTGGTCGGCCAGGTCCTGGACTTGTTGAGTTCCATGGAATCCTGACCCGCGATTTCCATCGAATATTGACCCACCCTCTTTGCGAGCCAGCCGGCTCACGGTGTGGATAAGTTCTTGGCTTTCTCCTTTTTAGGTTGGACTGCTTGAACGGGTTGAGCCGAGCTGTGCTTGAAGCGGAAGCTGTCGTTTCCGGTCTCCAGAATATGGCAGTGATGCGTGAGCCGGTCCAGCAACGCCGTCGTCATCTTCGCGTCGCCGAAGACGCTGGCCCACTCGCTGAAGCTCAAGTTGGTTGTGATCACCACGCTCGTGCGTTCGTAGAGTTTGGACAGCAGATGGAACAACAGCGCGCCACCTGATGCGCTGAACGGCAGGTAGCCCAGTTCATCGAGCACCACCATGTCCGCGTACATCAGTCGGTGCGCGATGTGGCCGGGATTGCCACTGGCCTTCTCTTGCTCGAGTGCGTTGACCAGTTCTACCGTCGAGAAGAAGCGCACCCGGCGGTGTTGGTGCTCGATGGCCTGCACGCCCAGCGCCGTGGCGATGTGGGTCTTGCCGGTGCCCGGACCGCCCACGAGCACCACGTTCTGCGCATCGTCCATGAACTCGCATCGGTGTAGCTGACGCACCAGCGCCTCGTTGACCTCGCTGTTGGCGAAGTCGAAGCCAGCGAGATCGCGATAGGCTGGGAAGCGAGCGAGCTTCAACTGGTAGGCCACCGAGCGTACCTCCCGCTCGGCTGTCTCTGCCTTTAGCAACTGCGAGAGCATCGGTTGGGCCGCCTCGAAGGCCGGCGATCCCTGCTCGGCCAGCTCCGCGACGGCCTGGGCCATGCCGTGCATCTTGAGTTCGCGCAGCATGATCACGATGGCGCCGCTGGCAGGGTCATGTCGCATGGCGCACCTCCTGGCTACTCGACTTGGAGTTCAGCGGCCCGCGCAGGCCGCCAGCAGCGCTGGCACGCCCCCGGAGCGTGTCGTAGCGCAGCACATCGGCCTTCGGCTCGTTCATCAGGCGCAGTGCCTGCGGTGCCGTGACAGGCGCCGGCGCAATGGGCTTGGCATCGAGCAGTCGGTGCAGCACATTCAGCACATGAGTCTTGCTGGCCACGCCGGCTTCCAGCGCCAGTTCGACCGCGGTCAGCACTGCCTGCTCGTCGTGGTGCAGCACCAGCGCCAGGATCTCCACCATCTCGCGGTCTCCGCCTGGCTGCTTCAGCAGCGCGGCCTGCAGCCGCCGGAAGCCCTGCGGCAGCTCGCTGAAGGGCGCTCCGTTCCTGAGCGCTCCTGGCTTGCGTTGCAGCACTGCCAGGTAGTGCCTCCAGTCGTAGACGGTCTGACCTGCGGTGTCGTGGCGACGGTCAATGATGCGCGTGTGCTCGCACACGATCTGGCCCTCGGCCGCCACGACGAGGCGTTCGGCGTACACGCGCAGGCTCACTGGCCGGTTCGCGTAGGAGGCCGGAACGCTGTAACGGTTGCGCTCGAAGTGCACCAGGCAGGTGGGCGAGACGCGCTTGGTGTGTTCCACGAAACCATCGAAGGGTCTGGGGATCTGCAACAGTAGTGGCCGTTCCTGCGCCCAGACATCGGCTACGGTCCCTGGCAGCTTGCCGTGGACGATCTCGCCCCACAGCGCCTTGCAGCGGTCCTCCAGCCAGTCGTTGAGCAGCGCCAGCGTGGCGAACGCCGGCACAGGTTGCCACAACCGGTGGCGCGCATCACGCACGTTCTTCTCGACCTGGCCCTTCTCCCAGCCCGAGGCCGGGTTGCAGAACTCGGCCTCGAACAGGTAGTGACTGACCATGGCGCTGAAGCGCGCGTTGATGTCGCGCTCCTTGCCGCGGCGTACCTTGTCCACGGCGGTCTTCATGTTGTCGTAGATGCCGCGCCGAGGCACGCCCCCGAGTACCTCGAAGGCCCGGTTGTGCGCATCGAACAGCATCTCGTGGGTCTGCAACAGGTAGGCGCGCACGATGAACGCACGGCTGTGGCTGAGCTTGAAGTGCGCCACCTGCAGCTTGGTGCGTTCACCAGCGATGACGGCCCAGTCCTCGCTCCAGTCGAACTGGAATGCCTCGCCGGGACCGAAGGCCAGAGGCACGAAGGTGCCGCGCCCGGTCGTCTGCTGGACCTCGTGGAGATGCGCATGCCACGCTCGTGCAAAGGCCGCCACGCGGTTGTAGGAGCCCTGGTAGCCCAGCGCCACCAGATCGGCGTGCATCTGCTTGAGCGTGCGCCGCTGCTTGCGTGACTTAGACGCCTCGCTCTTGAGCCAGCCGCCGAGCTTCTCGGCGAACGCGTCGAGCTTGCTCGGGCTGATGCGCTTCGCGTAGCTGGGCGCCGCCTCGCCCTCGCGAAGGTACTTGCGGATGGTGTTGCGAGACAAGCCCGTGCGCCGGGCTATCTCTCGGATGGACAGTTGCTCTCGCAGTGCCCAACGCCTGATGACACTCAGTGTCGCCACGTCAATCACTCCTGTGCTCCTGCTGCTAAAAGCAGCAGGTTAGGGTTATCACGTGGGTCAGATTTAGATGGAAATCACCGGGCCAAGTGGGTCACTTCTGGATGGAAATCAACATCCTGGACTGTCATGTGGCCTCGGATTGCCAGCGCCGCCGCCTGGATGAGTTCGCCTGCTTCGGCCGCCACCGCCTGCACACCCAGGATTCGGCCCGTACCGACCTCGGCAACAAGCTTGATGAAGCCACGCGTATCGAAATTGACCAGGGCGCGCGGCACGTTGTCCAGCGTCAACGTGCGGCTTTCAGCCTCGATCCCCGCCTGTTTGGCTTCGGCCTCGGTGTAGCCGACAGTCGCCACCTGCGGATCGGTGAACACGACAGCCGGCAT
The DNA here is from genome assembly GCF_977011995.1 of Variovorax durovernensis. Lineage (NCBI taxonomy): Bacteria > Pseudomonadati > Pseudomonadota > Betaproteobacteria > Burkholderiales > Comamonadaceae > Variovorax > Variovorax durovernensis. Next base: position 3,429,096 of record NZ_CDRNCW010000001.1, read on the forward strand.
TGCAGTCAGGTCGAGTTCAGCCTTTCCGCCCGTCATGTTGACGGCCGCACGTGTGCCAGCCGCCGCCGCCACGTAGACGAACTGCGGTTGGTTGGTGCAGTCGCCCGCCGCATAGATGCCGGCGACGTTGGTTCGCATGCTGCGGTCGATGACGATGGCACCGCGCGCGCCGAGCTTCACACCTGCAGCTTCGAGGTCCAGCCCGTCAGTGTTCGGCGAGCGTCCGGTGGCCACCAGCAGCCGCTCCGCGCGCAGCACGCCGTGATTCGTCGTCAGGATGAACTCGCCGCCGGCGTACGCCACCTGGCTCGCCCCGGTCTGCTCCAGCACCACAATGCCTTCATCACGAAACGCCGTGGTGACCGCCGCGCCGATGGCCGGATCTTCTTGGGAGAAAAGCCTGCTGCGCGCCAGGATCGTGACCTGGCTGCCCAATCGGGCGAACGCCTGGGCAAGCTCCACCGCCACCACCGATGCACCGATCACCGCCAGGCGCTGGGGGATCGCCTGGCAGGCCAAGGCTTCGATCGACGTCCAGTACGGCGTCTCCTTCAGGCCCGGGATTGGCGGCACAGCGGCGCTTGCGCCGGTGGCCACCAGGCAGCGCTCGAAGGACACCTCCTGCTCGCCGCCTTTGCGCAGCGTCACCATCAGCGTACGGCTGTCCTTGAAGCGCGCGGCGCCGTGCACGACCGAGATGGCCGGCGTGCCGCTCAGGATGCTCTCGTACTTGCCGTGGCGCAGTTCGTCCACGCGAGCCTGTTGCTGGGCAAGCAGCCGGTCGCGCAACACGGTCGGCGCCGCTGCGGACAGGCCGGCGTCGAACGGACTTTCGCGACGCATGTGCGCGACGTGTGCGGCGCGGATCATGATCTTGGACGGCACGCAGCCGACATTGACGCAGGTGCCACCGATCGTGCCGCGTTCGATCAGCGTGACGCGGGCGCCGTTCTCCACCGCCTTGAGCGCCGCGGCCATAGCGGCGCCGCCGCTGCCAATGACAGCTACGTGGAGCGGCTGGTCGACAGCACCCGGCAGTGCGTCGCCACCGAGCCATTGACGCGCCTTGCCGAGGAGCCCGGTGGGTGCCGCCGCCGAAGCGTCGGCACGCAGGACTCGGTAGCCGGCCGCTGCCACAGCCGTCGTCAGCGCAGCCGGCGACGTGCCTTCGTCGAGCGTGAGCTTGGCCAGGCAGTCCGGATAGGACACCGACACCGAGCGCACGCCTGGCACCTTCTGCAGCGCGTTGCGCACGTGCTCGGCGCACGACGCGCAGGTCATGCCTTCAATTCGCAAACTGGTCATTCAACGGCCTGTTCGTTCGGGTTGATAAAAGGTGATTCACTGTCGCTTCGGCAGCGCGCTCGAGTCCGGAGCGCACTTGCGATGCGCCGGCGCGAGCAGATCCCAGACAGACACGCCGACCATGATGGCCAGGCCCGTGTAGAGCAGCCGCTCGGTCCACCCATAGCCGAAGAACGGATAGAGCGCCGCCAGCACGACCGCCGGGCCCACCATGCCCAGCAGGCTGCGATGCCATTGCCGGTGACTGAACCAGCCCAACCCGTTGGCGAGAAGTGCAACCACCGCGAACAGCGGCAGCAGCCGGGTGATGACGAGTTCCTCGTACTGGCTCAGGAAGCCCAGTCCGAGCGCCACCCCCAGGCTGCCCAGCGCCGGAAAGCACCCCGCGCAGCCCATCGCGGAGACGACGGTGCCCAGCGCCCCCGCCTTGTCCCCAATGCGCGTTATCAGCCCCATGGTGAAGACCTATTGCTTGGCGGTCGACGGGTAACCCGCGTCCGCCGTGGCCTTGATCAACGCTTGGATGCTGGTCTTGGCGTCATCGAAGGACACGACGGCCTGCTTCCTTTCGTAGCTCACATCGGCCTTGGTCACGCCATTGACCTTGCTCAGCACCTGCTTGACCGTGAACGGGCACGCCGCGCAGGTCATGCCCGGTACGGAGAGGGTGACGGTTTGCGGGGCGGCCCACGCGGGAGCAGTGAACGCAGCGAGCAGCGCGAGAACAGAAAGCAGTTTTTTCACGACGAGGTCCTTTCAGTAGAACAAAGGCAGCACATAGGGAAACGCGAGCGCCATGACGACCAACGTCGCCACGATCCAGAACAGGACCTGGTAGCCGAGCCGTACCTGGGGCACGTCACAAACTTCCCCGGGCTGACAGGCCTGCACCGGCCGAAAGATGCGGCGATAAGCGAAGAACAGCGCGACCAGCGCCGCTCCGATGAAGAGCGGCCGGTATGGCTCAAGCGCGGACAGGTTTCCGATCCATGCGCCGTTGACACCAAGCGTCACCAGAACCAGGGGACCGAGGCAGCAGGTCGAGGCGAGCAGTGCAGCAAGTCCTTCCGCAATCAGGACGCTGCGACCGCTTTTTTCTTCTGGCTCCTCTGGCATCGCCGCCATCCTTTCCGGTTGTTCTTGAACCGGAGTAACCTTACTTCCGTAGTTAAGTACGGAGTCAAGCGGTATGGAAAATCAGGTGAACAACACCCTGAGCATCGGCGTATTCGCCGAGTCGGCCGGGGTCAACGTAGAAACCATCAGGTTCTACCAACGCAAGGGCCTGCTGCTGCAGCCGGACAGGCCCTACGGTAGTATTCGGCGCTACGGGGAAGCCGATGTGGCGCGTGTTCGGTTCGTCAAGTCCGCACAGAGCCTGGGTTTCAGCCTCGACGAGGTATCCAGCTTGCTTGCATTGGATGACGGCACCCATTGCGACGAAGCGCGCCAGGTTGCGGAAGAGAAGCTCGCCAATGTGCGCGCCAAACTGGCCGATCTCCACCGCATCGAGTCCGTCCTGGCTACGCTGGTTGACGACTGTTGTGCGAGTCACGGCACGGTGTCATGTCCGTTGATTTCCGCGCTGCAGGAGCTGCCATAGCAATGCCCCTTGACCATGCTGAGGTCGTGCAGCCACCGAAGTGAATACAGGGGGCCTTCGTGTCCATTCCTTTTTGCGGGGGGCTCATCAAGCGTCGACGCAGCGGTTGTTTGGTTTCAGGAGGAAAATCGTGAGCATCACCGAGAAGCCCCGTCAGAAGGTGCCTCGCCCGATTCGCGGCGTTTCAACCGGACCACGGATCGAGGAGCACGCGCTGGAGAGCTTAAACGGTTCGACCAGGGCTGCATGGTGGAGAGTTGATGGCTTGGTGTCCCGTTGAGGTTGAGGGGTTGCGATGATCACGCAAGAGGAGCACCGCGATGCACTGGCCCAGGCTCTTGCAAACGCGCGGATTGCAGGCCACGAACCAGCACCTCGATTTCTGGCGGACGTCGCGGCGGTGGTTGAGGGCGCGATGACGCATGGCCAAGCCATTCGCGGCTGCGCGGACAGAGCTCACGGCCGCAATGAATCCGATCTGCGCGGTTTTTCCAAGACATAGACGGCCGATCGCGCCAGCTATCAAAAGGAAAAAGGGGCCAATTCCGCATGCTTATGTGTATCTGCGTAAGCAAGTCATTCTTAGTGACTTAAGCGCTTATGAGCTAAAACTGGCCGTATCCCGGCTTGCTCTCCATGGGGGCGTGTTCGGACGGCGGGTTCCCCACGGTCATGCGGATTGATCGAGGGCATGCACGAGTTGGCTGGCAAACGATCAGGCAGCAATGACGGTACAAACTCGCCTCGACCTTGTTGTTGAGGGCGGGAAGTCACGCGTCGTCCCGACGAGACTCGCTAGCGGATTAAGGGGTTTACCCCAATCTCAAACCGCTGCGATTGGCACGGAACCCGAGATCACCCCCTACAGGGCGAAGCAGGCCTGGCAAGGTCAGCTATGCCTTAGCGTGCTTTATTTTCCGTTTTCTGAGGTGCCCCCTACCAGCAACGCACCGCCGAAGACCGGCAGCAGGAGCGCGAGCAATTCCAGATGGTTAACCGGGGCCTGAAAGACCAGATTCAAGACCTGCAAAACCGGCTCATCCAAGCCGAGTCAAGAGCGTCCGAGCTGATAGACACTAATGCGCAATTACAACGACAAACGCATGAGCTCGAACAGGCCAATGCGATGCACAAAAGCACCTTGGATAGGCAAGTGGCCGATATCCAGAACTTGGAGCATCAACTTAACGACGCCTCGGCAAAAAACCGGGAGCGGAAGCATGAAAGCAAACAATTGGCGGATAATATTGCCGCACTCGCAAGCCAGAAAGCAGATGCCGATAAGCAGGTGGCCGTACTATCCCAAGCATTAGAGGTCACCAAAACGGATCTGAAAGCCTCTCAGAATAGAGCGGAAGTTCTGTCCGATGAGAACAAGTTGATTCTTCAGGAAAAAGCGGTGATTCAGGGGCAGTTTAAGCAGCTTCAGGAGTCACTGTCGCGATAAAGGCTTTAGTCAAACATTCATCGAAAAAGCTATATTAATCAATATATTATATACGAAGTGGCTAATTCCAACGCTTTTACCGGCCGGACCTCAAGTAGCTGCACCGGCCGCCATTTCATTCAAAGAGGCCTCGACGACAGTCAAAACTGTTCGACGCACGTCGATCTTCCATCGCACGCGCTCGACGCATCGGTCCAGGCTTTCGCTATCGTCTGCGTCCAATGCTTTGCAAAGTCGCGCCAGTTCGTCGAGCCCAATTCCGGACTCGAAGGCTGCGCGGAGAAACCGCAGCCTTCCGAGTGTTTTGTCATCGAAAATGTTCTAGCCACTTTCGGTTCGCCGAGCAGGGTGCAACAAGCCGCGTATCATGTAGTCGCGCACGACATGCACGCTGACGCAAGCATCATCAGCCAGCTTCGATATCGAGTACGCATTCATACTGGGCTTTCCTCGCAGTCCTCTAGCAGCTTAAGCGCGACATCATGACCAAGGTCGAACGCACTCTCGACAGGCACGACCTCAATCCCTTGGTGGGTCGAAGCCCACGAATTTGCAATAGACGGAGACGCAAAGAAATGCACATGACAGCAAAACGAACAACGAATGTCGGGCGAAGTATCCGGAGTTCGCAGTGAAACCATTGCTTCTGCCGGTTCGACATGAAGCACTGCTTCTGGTGCAACGGTGAGAGTGATCGGCCTACCGGTGGCGGCGCAGCGGGAAGTGACACGGGCAATCTTGCCGGTCAAGGCGGGAAACATCAAGGTGTCCAGCGCACACCATGTGTACAAATGACGGCCATCCACCTCAAAAACGTGAGAGGTTTCACGTAGTGTCAGCCCCAGTCCAATGATATTGGCCTCGTCGTCATATTCCGTACCAGGTGCCTGCTCAAGTACCGTTGCAACTCTCGCTCCAGACCATCCGAGTGCGCCGGCGAGCTTTTCGCGTGATACAGGTCCCCCCATCGCTAGCTGTCGGAGCAGCGCGACAAAGAGCGTTGCGAACTCTTTAGGATGATTGCCAGATGAAAGGCTTTCGGCAATCTTTTTGGAATAAATAGTCTTGTCCATTTTCCACCTGTTATATCGGGCAGCGATCAACCGGGATAAACCTTACTCGGCGGTTACGTCCTGCGCTTAACAAAGACGAATTACTTTGTGCCTTGCCGGCGTTGCCATTCCTCGGCCAGCAGCTGGGCTTGCTGTAACTGTTCGGGCTTCATTTGAGCTGCATAGTCTGCAACGACTTTTGCTGCTGTCGGTTCTCCCGACGCTGCGGCCAGACTCATCCACTGGTATGCCTGCACCTGGTCGGGCGCGATGTCGGTAAGACCCTTTGCAAACAGCTGGGCCAGCCTGACTTGAGCCTGCGTGTGTCCCTGCTCGGCAGCGAGGCGGTACCACTTGAAAGCCTCTGCATCGTTGGCAGGAGCCGCACGCCCATTCTTATACATACCGTCGACTTCACTTCCGTAGAGGCGCCCGAGGTTGAACTGTGCATCGGCTTCACCCTGCTCGGCCGCCCTGCGGAACCACTGGATCGATGCCGCGTGGTTTTGCTTTACGCCCATACCGCATTTGTACGCAAGACCCATGATGTTCTGAGCCATGGCATCGCCAGCCCTGGCCTTCTTTTCCCAATCACTGACGGTCTCTGGCGACAATGTTTCAATCGCGGCGCCGAGCTTAGAAAAATCATAAGCCGCCAACGCTTGGTTTGGCATGCCTAACGTTGCGGTACTTGCCAGTACGATCGTCAAGCACGCGCGTACACGGCGTAATTTAAGTCTGATGTCACAAAACATAAAAACTCCTCTGTCCCTGTTTTGGTGCCCAAGGTTTAGCCGGCACAGCACGATAGCTGTGTCACATCCTTCGAAAAAGTCTGTGCCACCAGTTTGAGACCTTCAACCATGGTGAGGTAAGGGAAAAGCTGGTTAGCCAGATCCTGGACGGTCATGCGGGCCCGGATGGCAATCGCGGCAGTCTGGATGATTTCGCCTGCTTCCGGTGTCACAGCCTGGACTCCGAGAATGCGTCCGGACCCTGCCTCAGCAACAAGCTTGATAAAGCCGCGGGTATCGAAGTTGGCGAGTGCACGCGGCACATTGTCGAGCGTGAGCGTACGGCTTTCGGTTTGCAGACCAATGCGCTGGGCCTCTGCTTCACTGTAGCCTACCGTGGCAACTTGCGGATCGGTGAACACGACTGCCGGCATGGCGTCGAGATCGAGCTTTACGTCGCCGCCGGTCATATTAATGCCAGCCCGGGTACCAGCCGCGGCTGCAACGTAGACGTACTGAGGCTGGTCAGTGCAGTCGCCAGCTGCGTAAATGTTCGAAGCACTCGTGCGCATGCCTTGATCGATCAGGATGCGATGTTGCGAGTCAAACGTCACACCTGCGCGCTCGAGATTCAGGCTTGCGGTATTTGGCGTGCGGCCGGTGGCAACAAGCAATTGATCCACCTTTAACTCGCCCTGCGCGGTCGTCAGGATGAATTGGCGGTCGCAATAGGTCACGGCACTCGCCTGCGTCTGTGTCAGCACCGTGATGCCTTCCGCACGGAAAGCTGCAGTCACGGCCTCGCCAATGGCAGGGTCGTCACTGGCAAACAAGGTGCGCCGGGCCAGGACCGTCACCTCGCTGCCCAAGCGCGCAAACGCTTGTGCCAGTTCCAGTGCTACGACCGAGGCGCCAATTACTGCCAGCCGTTTAGGAATGGCTTCGCTAACCAGGGCTTCGGTGGACGTCCAATATGGCGTTCCTGCAAGACCAGGCAACGGCGGGATGGCAGCGCTTGCACCAGTGGCAATGAGACAGCGATCGAAGGCCACTTCGCGAGTGTCACCTTCTGCCGCTTCCACGATAAGCGTTTGGCCATCCTTGAATCGGGCGCTGCCTCGCACCAGATTGATCGACGGATTGCTTTCGAGGATGCTTTCATATTTAGCATGACGCAGCTCGTCCACACGGGCCTGCTGTTGCGCCAGCAGACGGTCACGCAGGACAACTGGGGGCGTTGCCGACAGTCCCACGTCAAAAGGACTTTCGCGTCGCAGATGAGCGATATGCGCTGCCCGAATCATGATCTTAGAAGGGACGCAGCCCACGTTGACGCAGGTGCCGCCGATAGTTCCCCGCTCGATCAGGGTGACACGGGCACCGTTTTCAGCTGCCTTCAGCGCTGCTGCCACAGCGGCGCCGCCAGTACCGATGATCGCCACATGCAGCTGACCTGCCGGTTTCTCCACCGCGCGCTCGCCGCTCAGCCACTGGGCGGCTTTGCCAAGGAGTCCTGGCTGTTCAACACTGCGCTCTTTGCTTTCAAATTCGTCTGTAGGCGTAGCACCGTAACCAAGGGCGCCCACTGCTGCTACGAGCGCGGACACGTCAAGCCTATTGCCTGTGACTTGCGCCTTGTTCGATGGATAATCGACAGCCGCTCGCGTTACGCCGGGGACCGCCAGCAGCGCGTCCTCAACGTGCCTTGTACAACTTGGGCAAGTCATTCCCGCCACGCTCAAACCAACTTCGTTTAACTCTTGCATTCCGCTCTCTCTTTTATCCGTTGTGCCCAAGCCAACTAGTACGACGCCTCGGTCACTGAATCGGTTGTGCGCTTCAGGGAACAGGCTCCGTGGGTCGTTTACAGGCTGCTCACGCGATGACGACCGGCAGAATCGCCTGAGCGGCATCTCTGCCGTGGTTCTAGCGATGCTGCCGTTATTTGTTGCCTTACTTCTTCAGCTCAGATGGGTAGCCTACATCCGTCGTCGCCTTGCTAAGCGCCTGGACGTTGGTCTTCGCATCGTCAAACGTTACGACGGCAAGCTTGGTTGAGAAGTCGACCTCGGTCTTGCTAACACCGTCGACCTTGCTCAAGGCCTTTTTAATGGTGATAGGACAAGTCGCGCAGGTCATGCCAGGAACGGCCAAGGTGACCGTCTGCGTGGCGGCCCACACCGGGGCAACAGCGGCGGCGAGGGCAAGGGAGGCAAACAGTTTCTTCATGATGAACTCCTGGTTAATAGAAAAATGGAACGACATAGGGAAATCCAAGCGCGACCAGGACCAGCACGGCCACGATCCAGAAAATCAGCTTGTAGGTGGCGCGCACCTGCGGAATCGCGCAGACCTCACCTGGCTTGCATGCCTGCACGGGCCGGTAAATCCGCTTCCAGGCGAAGAACAGCGCCACTAGCGCCGCGCCGATGAACAACGGTCGATAGGGTTCCAGCACCGTCAGGTTGCCGATCCAAGCACCGGAGAAGCCCAGGGCGACCAGTACTAGCGGCCCCAGGCAGCAGGTCGATGCAAGAATGGCGGCCAGCCCGCCGGCGAAGAGCGCACCGCGCCCGTTTTGTGGTTCAGACATACGTTGGCCCTTTTGAATTTGGATTGGATAGCGTAACCTTACTTCCGTACTCATGTACGGAGTCAAGCGATATGGAAAATAATTTGGAAAACCTGACCATTGGCGTTTTTGCCAAGGCGGCCGGGGTCAACGTGGAGACAATCCGCTTCTATCAGCGCAAGGGCCTGTTGCCGGAACCGGACAAGCCTTACGGCAGCATCCGCCGCTATGGGGAGGCGGACGTGGTTCGGGTGAAATTCGTGAAATCGGCACAGCGGCTGGGGTTCAGTCTGGACGAGATTGCCGAGCTGTTGCGGCTCGACGATGGCACCCACTGCGAGGAGGCCAGCAGCCTGGCCGAACACAAGCTCAAGGACGTGCGCGAGAAGATGGCCGACTTGGCGCGCATGGAAACCGTGCTGTCTGAACTCGTGTGCGCCTGCCATTCGCGGCAGGGGAATGTTTCGTGTCCGCTGATTGCGTCGTTGCAAGGTGGAACGAGCTTGGCAGGGGCTTCCACAGCTTAGCGTGCTTTATTTTCCGTTTTCTGAGACGACCACAGATCAGAAAAGACTGTGCAGCCGACTCTTGATATTCCGTGCAGTCACCTTCTGAAAATGACATCGATGCCGGGCGTGTGGAGCACGAGGTCGCTGAAGTCCGCCGGGCTCGGGCGAACACCGGCGGGCGGCAGAGGCGCATGCGTGAGCGTCGCGCTGCGCGAGCCGCCGCCCGACTTCCAGGTGCCGGGCACGGCCGCCGCGCCGAACCAGCCGAGCGCGGCGACCACGGCGTCCTGCACTTCATAGGCATGGTCGGCGGTTTCGAGCGTGTCGAGCCAGGGCGTGGCGTCGAGGGTGCGGTTGCCGCGGCGCGCGGCGACGAGTGCGTCGGTAAGAGAGGTCTGAGATGGGTTCATCTGCCCGATCTTCCCAGCTTCAGGTCTCGACATGGACATTGCCGTCCTTCACCACCTTGGCCCACTTCGCGATTTCCGTGCTGATGAACTGCTTGAACTTGTCCTGCGAGCCGCCGCCGTCTTCCGCGCCGTAGGTGTCTAGCCGCTCCTGCACGTCGGGCATCGCCAGCACGGTGTTGACGTCGCGGTTCACCTTCTGCGCGATGGACCCCGGCAGCTTGCCCGGCCCCGCAAGCCCGTACCAGGTGGTCGCCTCGAAGCCCTGGAAGCCTTGCTCCTGCATGGTCGGCACATTTGGATGGCCCTTGGCGCGCTTGGTGCGCGTCTGCGCGACGGCGATGACGCGGCCGTTCTTCACGTGCGGCGTGGCCGCGGTCATGGTCTCGAAGCTGTACTGGATCTGCCCGCCCATCAGGTCCGCCAGCAGCGGGCCGCTGCCTTTGTACGGCACGTGCAGCGCATCGACGCCGCCCTGCAGCTTGAACATTTCCAGCGCCAGGTGCTGCGCAGAGCCTGCGCCGGCAGAGCCGAAGCTGATGGTGCCCGGCGCGGCCTTGCAGGTGGCCACGATGTCCTTCACGCTCAGCGCCTTCTGCCCCGGGTTGGCGATCAGCAGGTTGGGCGTGACGCCCACCAGCACGATCGGCACGAAGTCGCGCTCCACGTTGTAGCGCAGCTTGGGCTGCAGGCTGGGTGCCAGCGCATGGCTGTTGATGTGCGCCATGAGCAGCGTGCTGCCGTCGGCCGGCTGCTGCGCCACGTAGTCGGCCGCCAGCACGCCGGCCACGCCGCCCTTGTTCTCCACGATGACCTGCTGGCCCCACATGACGGTGAGCTTCTGCGCGACCACGCGGGCCAGGGCGTCGGTGCCGCCGCCCGGCGGAAAACCGACCACGATGCGCACCGGGCCCGAAGGCCACTCCTGCGCGAAGAGCCGGGGCACGCCCAGCGTGGCGGCGGCCGCGCCGGCGGCCTGGATGAGGGAACGTCTTTGCATCTTCTTTGTCTCCGTCGTAGGTAGGAATCCGATGCGCGCCGGGGGCGCCTGTGCCGGTGCAGCACCGGCAGTGCTGCGTGCCTATGCGGCTTTCTGCAGCGCGGCCGGTGCCGTGTGGTTCGCGAAGTGGTCCATGGCCGCGTGCACGCCGCTGCCGGCCAGCTTGATGCCCGCGAGCTTCATGCCCATCTCGACGCCGGCGACCATGGCCACCAGCGTCAGGTCGTTGCTGTCGCCCAGGTGGCCCATGCGGAACATGCGGCCCTTGAGCTTGCCCAGGCCGGTGCCCAGCGACAGGTCGAAGCGCTGGTGGATCAGCCGCCGCAGCGCGTCGGCATCGACGCCCTCGGGCGTGATCACGCCGGTGAGCACCGGCGAGTACACGGCCGGGTCGGCGCACTGGATCGGCAGGCCCCAGGCATTGACCGCGGCGCGCACGCCCGCGGCCCAGCGCTGGTGGCGCGCGAACACGTTGTCCAGCCCTTCGCCGAGGATCATGTCCAGCGACTCCGACAGGCCGTACAGCAGGTTGGTGTTGGGCGTATAGGGCCAGTAGCCGTCCTTGTTCATCTCGACGATCTCGTCCCAGGCCCAGAAGGCCTTGGGCAGCTTCGCGGTCTTCGACACTTCGAGCGCGCGCGGCGACAGCGCGTTGAAGCTGATGCCCGGCGGCAGCATCAGGCCCTTCTGCGAGCCGCTCACGCACACGTCCACGCCCCATTCGTCATGGCGGTAGTCGGCGCTGGCCAGGCCCGAGATGCTGTCGACCATCAGCAATGCCGGATGGCCCGCCGCATCGATGGCCTTGCGCACCGAGGCGATGTCGGAGGTGACGCCTGTAGAGGTCTCGTTGTGCACCACGCACACGGCCTTGATCTTCTTCTCGGTGTCCTTGCGCAGGCGGGCCTCGATCAGCTCGGCCTGCACGCCGCGACGCCAGCTTGGCGCGCTGGGCAGTTGCGCGTCGGTGCCCGACCACGCGAGGAACTCGGTCGACAGGCCCAGGCGCGTGGCCATCTTCTGCCACAGCGAGGCGAAGTGGCCGGTTTCGTACATCAGCACGTGGTCGCCGGGGCTCAGCGTGTTGGCGAGCGCGGCCTCCCATGCGCCGGTGCCGGAGGCGGGGTAGATCGCCACCGGGTGCTTCGTCTTGAAGACCTGCCTGATGCCGCCCAGCACCTTCAGGCCCAGCGTGCCGAACTCCGGCCCGCGGTGGTCGATGGTGGGCAGGCTCATGGCCCGCAGGATGCGGTCGGGCACGGGGCTCGGGCCTGGAATCTGGAGGAAGTGGCGACCGGTGGGATGGATGTCGAGTTGCAGCATGGACTGTCCTTTCGCTTTTCAGTTTTGCATTCAAAATACATTTTTGTTCGATGGTTTACCCTGATTCATCAAGGTTGTGAGAGCTGTTTTTTGCATTCAAAATGCATTCAAAGGGAAAGCCATGACAGCGGAAATCATCGAAATCTCGCGTCTCGCACTGCATGACCAGGTGGCCTCGCGGCTGCGGACCATGCTGGTGGAGGGCTACATCGCGCCCGGCGCCAAGCTCAACGAACGCGAGCTGTGCCTGCAGCTGAACGTCTCGCGCACGCCGCTGCGCGAGGCCATCAAGCTGCTCGCGGCCGAGGGGCTGGTCGACCTGCTGCCCAACCGCGGCGCGGTGGCGGTGAAGCTCACCGAGGCCGACGTGCTCAACACCTTCGAGGTGCTGGCCATGCTCGAGGGCATGTCGGGCGAGCTGGCCGCAAAGCGCATCACCGACGAGGAACTGGCCGAGGTGCGCGCGCTGCACTACGAAATGATGGCCTGCTTCGCGCGGCGCGACCTGTCGGGCTACTACCGCCTCAACGCGCGCATCCACACCGCCATCAACGACGCAGCGGCCAACCCGGTGCTGTCCAACACCTACCGCTCCATCAACGCCCGCGTGCAGTCGCTGCGCTTTCGCACCAACCAGAACGAGGCGAAGTGGAAGCACGCCGTGCAAGAGCACGAGCAGATGATCGACGCGCTGGCCGCTCGAGACGCCGCCGCCATGCGCAAGGTGCTCGTGTCGCATGTGCTGCGCAAGCGCGACACCGTGCTCGAGCTGCTGCGCGCGGGGGAGATCTATCCCTCGGCCAAGTCGAGCTGAGAACCGCCTTCAAGAAAACAACGACCCACCATGCGCATCGATCCCGCCAGCCACATGCAGCCAGCCGGAACCGTTCTTCCGCCCAACGACACCTGCGAGCTCCTCGCGCGGCGGCTGCGTGCCGACACGCAGGGCGAGGTGCTGTTCGACGACGGTTCGCGCGGCCGCTACGCCACCGACGCGTCGATCTACCAGATCACGCCCGTGGGCGCCTTCGTGCCCACGAACGAACGCGACATCGCCACCGCCATCGACATCGCGCGCGACCTGAAGGTGCCTGTGCTCGCGCGCGGCGGCGGCACCAGCCAGTGCGGGCAGACCACGGGGGCGGCGCTGGTCATCGACAACAGCAAGCACTTCAGGCGCGTGCTCGACGTGAACGTGGAAGAGGGCACGGCCACCGTCGAGCCCGGTCTCGTGCTCGACCATCTGAACGCGCAGCTCAAGCCGCACGGCCTGTGGTATCCGGTGGACGTGTCGACCAGCGCGCAGGCCACGCTGGGCGGCATGGCGGGCAACAACTCCTGCGGCTCGCGCTCCATCGCCTACGGCAACATGGTGCACAACGTGCTGGGCGCCAGCGCGTGGCTGTCGAGCGGCGAGCTGGTCGACTTCGGCCCGGTGGGTTCGCTGGGCGTGCGCGCGGCGGGCATCGCGCAGTTCGTGCGCGGGCTGGCAAGGCAGCAGCGCGAGCAGATCGCCGAACACTGGCCCAAGGTGATGCGCCGCGTGGCGGGCTACAGCCTCGACATCTTCGACAACCAGAGCGAGCGGCCGTACACGGCGGACGGCAGCGTGAACCTGGCGCACCTGCTGATCGGCTCCGAAGGCACGCTGGCGTACACGCGCAGCCTGAAGCTCAAGCTCGCGCCGCTGCCGCGCGCCAAGGTGCTGGGCATCGTCAACTTCCCGACCTTCCATGCGGCGATGGATGCGGCGCAGCACATCGTGAAGCTCGGGCCGACGGCGGTGGAGCTGGTCGACCGCACCATGATCGAGCTGAGCCTGGGGAACCCGGCCTTCAAGCCCACGGTGGAGACAGCGCTCATCGGCAAGCCGGCCGCCATCCTGCTGGTGGAGTTCTCGGGCGCCGACAAGGCCGCGCTGCTGGCACAGCTGAAGCGGCTGGTCGAGCTGATGGGCGACCTCGGCCTGCCCGGCAGCGTGGTCGAGATGCCCGACGACGCGCGGCAGAAGAACCTGTGGGAGGTGCGCAAGGCAGGTCTGAACATCATGATGAGCCTCAAGGGCGACGGCAAGCCGGTGAGCTTCATCGAGGACTGCGCAGTGCCGCTCGAGCACCTGGCCGAATACACCGATGCGCTGACAGAAGTGTTCGCCAGGTACGGCAGCCGGGGCACCTGGTACGCGCATGCATCGGTCGGCACGCTGCATGTGCGGCCCATCCTGGACATGCGCGTGGACGGCGCCGCCAAGATGCGCGCCATTGCCGAGGAAGCGAGCGCGCTGGTGCGCAAGTACAAGGGCGCCTTCAGCGGCGAGCACGGCGACGGCCTGTGCCGCGGCGAGTGGATCGAATGGCAGTTCGGCCCGGCCATCAACGAAGCCTTCCGCGCCATCAAGCGCAAGCTCGACCCGCTGGACCTGTTCAACCCCGGCAAGATCATCGACACACCGCGCATGGACGACGGCGCGCTGTTTCGCTTTGCGCCGCCCACCGCACCCAAGCCGTACCGCCGCATCGAACTCAAGCCCGTGCTCGACTGGTCGGCATGGAACGTCAACGCCGACCCGGTGACCGAAGCGACCACCGCGCCCGGCACCGGCGGCGACAGCACCGGCGGCCTCGCCAAGGCCGTGGAGATGTGCAACAACAACGGCCACTGCCGCAAGTTCGACGCCGGCACCATGTGCCCCAGCTACCGCGCGACGCGCGACGAGCAGCACCTGACGCGCGGCCGCGCCAACACCTTGCGGCTCGCACTCTCGGGCCAGCTCGGCCCCGACGCCTTCACCAGCGAGGCCATGCACGAGACCATGGACCTGTGCGTCGGCTGCAAGGGCTGCAAGCGCGACTGCCCCACGGGCGTGGACATGGCGAAGATGAAGATCGAGTTTCTCGACCACTACAAGAAGCGCCACGGCCACACGCTGAAAGACAAGCTCGTGGCCAGGCTGCCCGACTACGCCCACAAGGCCAGCCACCTGCCTTGGCTGCTGAACCTGCGCAACAGCGTGCCCGGCGCCGCATGGATAGGCGAGAAGCTGCTGGGCTTTTCCGCCAGGCGCTCGCTGCCCGCCTGGCGCAGCGACACCTTCTGGCGCGCGAAGGACAACGAGCCCGGCCTGTTCGCCGATCGCGACGCGGTGCTATCCATCGCGCGGCGCGGCGGCAAGGCTGCGGTGCTGTTCGTCGACACCTTCAACGGCACTTTCGAGAGCGAGAACGCATTCGCGGCGGCGCGCGTGCTGCAGGCGGCGGGCTATCTGCTGCACACCGTCGAGAAGCGCGGCGGGCATCACTGCTGCGGCCGCACCTTCCTGGCCAGCGGCATGGTCGAAGAGGCCAAGGCGAAGGCCGAGGCGCTGATCGATGCGCTCGTACCGCTGGCGCGGGCCGGCGTGCCCATCGTCGGCCTGGAGCCCTCGTGCCTGCTCACGCTGCGCGACGAAACGCTGGTGATGGGCTTCGGCGAGAAGGCGGAACTGGTGGCAAAGCATGCGCTGCTGTTCGAGGAATTCATTGCGCGCGAAGTGAAGCTCGGCCGCTTCGAACTGGCGTTGCGCCCGGCCGAGACGCCGATCCTGCTGCACGGCCACTGCCACCAGAAAGCCTTCGGCGCGGTGAGCCCGGTGATGGACGTGCTGAAGCTGATTCCCGGCGCGCAACCCGAGCTGATCGAAAGCTCATGCTGCGGCATGGCCGGCAGCTTCGGCTACGAGGCCAGCCACTTCGAGGTGTCGATGCAGATGGCGGAAGCGAGCCTGCTGCCCGCCATCCGCGCCAGGCCCGATGCGGTCGTCGTGGCCGACGGCACCAGCTGCCGCCACCAGATAGAAGACGGCGCGCGGCGAGAGGCGGTGCACGTGGCCGTGCTGCTGGAGCGGCACCTCTTGCAAGGCGACCCTGTCGCTGGCACGGCCTGAGGGGTGCCCCCAGCAGCGGGATCGGGCAGGGTGCCGCAAAATGCGCGGCACCCCCTTTGCTCCTGATGTCGACCTCGCTCACTTCCACCGCCGCCCCGGCACAGCCTGCACTTCGGCTTGCATTCGCGCTCTCGATGGGCGCGGCCGTGTCACTGGGCATCACGCGCTTCTCCTACGGTCTGTTGCTGCCGCCAATGCGCGCCGACCTCGGCTGGAGCTATGCGCTGGCCGGCGGCATGAACACGGCGAACGCGGTGGGCTACCTGATCGGTGCGCTGATCACGCCGACGCTGATGCGCCGCTTCGGCGTGACCCGGCTGCTGGTGGTCGGCGCCGTGCTGGCGAGCGTCTTCATGGCGGGCAGTGGCTTCGTGACCGCGGCACCGGCCCTGCTGCTGCAGCGCCTGTTGGCCGGCATTGCCAGCGCCTGGGTGTTCGTGGCGGGCGGCTTGCTGGCCGCGCGGCTCGGCGAGGCCGGGTCTTCGCGCGGCGGGCTGCTGCTCGGCATTTACTACGGCGGCACCGGCTTCGGCATTGCGTTGTCGGCGCTGCTCGTGCCGCAGGTGTTGCGCGCGGCGGCCGACGTGCCGCATGGCTGGGCCTGGGCGTGGTGGGCATTGGCCATCGCGAGCGCGGCGGCCACCGGCCTGCTGGCCTGGGCCGGCCGCGCGATGCCGGAGACGCCCGCGGCGCACGCAGCAATGTCGTCCGCGACAACTGCCAGCGCACCGCCCGTGGCGTTGCACCGCTTCGGCTGGGCGTTGGCAGGCTATGCGCTGTTCGGCATGGGCTACATCGGCTACATGACTTTCGTGATCGCGCTGCTGCGGGAGCAGGGCGCCAGCGCCGGCTTCATCACGCTGTTCTATGCCCTGCTGGGTGTCGCCTGCGTGGCTTCTTCGCGGCTGTGGGCCGGGCTGCTCGACCGCTATCGCGGCGGCCAGCCGCAGGCGCTGCTGAACGGGCTGCTCGGCGTGGCCACGCTGCTGCCGGTGCTGAGCCCCTCGGCGCCGGTGGCGCTGGTGTCGGGCGTGCTGTTCGGCGGGGTGTTCCTGTCGGTGGTGGCGTCGACCACGGCGCTGGTGCGCCACAACCTGCCGCCCGCGCGCTGGGCGCAGGGCATCAGCATGTTCACCATCGTTTTCGCGGCGGGGCAGATCGTCGGGCCGACAGTCACCGGCTGGATTTCCGACGGCCCCGGCGGCCTGGCACGAGGCCTCGTGGCGTCGGCGATCACGCTGTGGGCTGCTGCCGTGCTTGCGTCGCGCCAGCATGCACTGCAGGAGACGCCATGAGCGGCTTTGCCTTGTTCGAGACTGCCATCGGCATGTGCGCCCTGGCGTGGGGCCCGCAGGGGCTGGTCGGCGTGCAACTGCCCGCGGACGACGGCGAGTCGGCGACGCGGGCGCGCATGAGGCAGCGCTTTCCGGAACTGCACGAAGGGCCGCCCGACGAGACGGCGCAGCGCGCCATCTCGGCCATCCAGGGCTTGCTGCAGGGCGTGCACGACGACCTGAGCCACATCGAACTCGACATGCGCGGCGTGTCGGAGTTTCACCAGCGCATCTACGCGATCGCGCGGCGCATTCCGCCCGGGCAGACGCGCACCTATGGAGAGATCGCCGAAGAGCTTGGCGACAAAAGCCTGTCGCGTGCGGTGGGCCAGGCCATGGGCCACAACCCCTTTGCACCCGTTGTGCCGTGCCACCGCGTGCTGGCGGCGGGCAACAAGCCGGGCGGCTTCTCGGCCGGCGGCGGTGCGATGACCAAGCTGCGCATGCTCGCCATCGAGGATGCGCGGCCGAACGGGATGGCTTCGCTGTTCTAGCGGTGCTCAGGTGGGTGCCAGCGCAGGCAGCCGCCGCAGCGTCGCGATGCGCGAGGCAAAGATGATCCCCGCCTGAAGCACGAAGCCCGCGAGCGCCAGCAGCAGGCAGGCGGACTCGCCCTGCGTGGCGCCGACCAGTCCTCCGAGCGCCGCGCCTATAGGCCGCGCGCCGGTGTTGATCGTCAGGAACACCGCCGACACGCGGCCGAGCATGGCCGGCGGCGCAACGCTCTGGCGCAGCGTGGCAGAGGTGATGACCCAGACCATCGGCCCCGCGCCGAAGAGAAAGAACGACAGCGAGGCCAGCGCCGCGCTGGGCACGACGAGCGTCGCCGCCATCAGCGCGCCGGCCACGACCGCTGCCGCCGGGCCGATCTGGATGGCGCGCCCGAACGGCATCCGCGCCACCACCCGTGCCGTCAGCAATGCGCCAAACACCATGCCTGCGCCGTACATGGCGAGCGTGAGGCCGACCGCCTGCGCGCCGAGACCCAGCACGCGCACCGCATAGGGCACATAGGCCGCCTGCAGCACGAACCACGAGATGTTGAAGACCGCGCCGGTCATCAGCATGGGCCGCAGCAGTTCATGCCGCCAGACGAAGCGCGCGCCGTCCCTCACGTCGAGCAGCGGGTTGCGCCGCGATGCAACGTGCGCGCGCGGCGCCTCGCTGAGGCTCAACAGCAGGCCGACGGCCAAGACCGACAGCACGGCAGCGAGCACGAATGCAGCCGATGCGCCCGCCCACGCGACGAGCGCGCCCGCCAGCGCCGGCCCGGCGGTGAATGCCGCGCTGCGCGCAAGCTCCAGCCGCCCGTTGGCCACGGCCAGCGCCTCGCGTGGAACGAGGGCCGGCACCAGCGCAGGCGCCGCGACGCTGAAGCCCACAGTGCCCACGGCGCCCAGGAACCCGAGCACCGCAAGCCATGCAATGCCGAGCTTCGACCAGAGCAGAAGCGCGAGCAGCATCAGCAGCGACACCGCCCGCAGCCCTTCGGCCCATACCATCAGCCGCCGCCGCGACATGCGATCTGCCAGCAGGCCCAGCGGCATGGAGACCAGCAGGAAAGGCAGTGTCTGGATGGCAGCGAGGAAGCCGATTTCTCCGGGGCCGGCCTGGAGTGCCAGCACGGCGACCAGCGGCACTGCCGCGAGGCTCAACTGTTCGGCAGACTGCGCGGCGAGGTTGGACCACGCGAGATTCTGGAAGGCGCGGGGGAGCGGTGTCGTGGTGGATGTCATGCCGGCATCGTGCGGCCGGCCAGCCGATGGCGCTGGCCGCTTCCGGACGTGAGCATCAGCGCCGGGGCTTCGGCTTCGGAGCAGGCGAGGCCACGGGCGAAGACACTGGCGAGACGACCTCCATCACGAAATCGATGAACGCGCGTACCTTCGCGGCCGGCAGGTGCCGTGACGGATAGAGCGCATAGAGCGGAAGCCGCTCGTCGGGCCAGTCGGGAAACAGGTCGATCAGTTCGCCGCTGTCGAGCTGCGGCTGTATGCCCACGGCCTTGATCTGCGCCACGCAGATGCCGGCGAGCACGGTTTCCAGCACGGTGCCCGGATCGGTGAGCAGCAGCCGCCCGGTGGTCGGCACCTGCTCGAGCTTGTGTCCGCGCTGGAACTCCCACGAATAGGGCTGCCCCGTGGCCGGGTTGCGCACCTGCAGGCAGGCATGGCCGCCGAGATCCGCCGGCTTCGCGGGGCGACCATGCTGCGCCAGGTAGGCGGGCGTTGCGACAGTGACGACGCGCGAGTCCATCAGCTTGCGAGCCACCAGCGACGACGACGGCGGCTCGCCGAAGCGCACGGCGATGTCGAAGCCCTCGGCCACCAGGTCGCCTAGGGCCTGTTAACACATCCTCAGTCCATCAGCGACGAGCACGAAGCTGATGAAGCCCAGGAACATGAGGTCGAGTTTCTCGAACCGCGAGAAGATACGGCGATAGCCTTTGAGTCGACGGAACAACCGCTCCACCTCATTGCGGCGCTTGTACATCTCGCGGTCGTAGTCCCACGGTTCGATCCGCGTCTTCATTGGTGGCACCACCGGAATGAAACCCAGATCCAGTGCCAGCTGCCGTGTCTCGTTGCCTTCGTAGGCACGGTCCATCAACAAATGCACCGGTCTGCTGGTCGGCCCAAGACTGCTGAGCAGGCGCCGGCCTTCGGGTGCGTCGTGCGCCTGCCCAGGCGAGAGCGAAAACGTCACGGCCGTTCGAGCATCCGCGGCAACCATATGAATCTTGGTGTTCCATCCACCTCGGGACTTTCCGATGGACTGCGGACCGTTTTTTTTAGTGCCCCTGTGCCGTCGGGATGGACCTTGATGCTTGTGGAGTCCAGCGAGACTGCTTCGATCTTGATGCGCACGACCTGCGCTCGCTGCAACTCCTCGAACATGCGATCAAGTACACCGGCCTTGGTCCAGCGGTTCATGCGCGTGTAGATGGTGTGCCAGTTGCCAAACCGCTTGGGCAGTCCGCGCCACTTGCAGCCATGCTCGGCCACGTAGAGGATCGCATTGACCACCTGCAGATTGCTCAGGCTGACGTTGCCACGCTGCTTGGGCAGGCAGTGCTCAATCGTGGCGAATTGCTCGGGTGTGATCTCCATGCCCCGAAGTATCCGCCGCAGTGGACGCAATCGCTATTAGTGTTAACACGCCCTAGTTGTTCGCGCGCGATCAGCTCCAGCGTGAGCTCGGGGTACTGTGCAAGAAAACGCGGCAGGTGTCGCGCCAGCAGCAGGCGCGAGGTGAATGCGTCGGTGTTGACGCGCAGGCGCCCGCGCACCGCGCCGGATGCGCCCGACGCGATCGTCACCGCGTCCTCGATGCCGAGCACCAGCGGATTGATGTTGGCGTAAAGCAGCCGGCCCTCGTCGGTGAGGTTCAGCGAGCGCGTGGTGCGGTCGAACAGCCGCACGCCGATGCGTGCCTCGAGTCGCGCGATGGAGCGGCTCACGCCGGAGGGCGTGAGGCCCAGCGCCGTGGCGGCGTTGGCGAAGCTGCCGCCTTCGACCACGGCGGCCAGCACGCTGACGTTGGAGAGGAGGCGTCCGTCGAGTGTCATTGCGCGCGCTTTTTCATTGGTGATCAGGTGTCATGAATGATATGCCGCTCAGTCGCTTTACTCAAAGATGATCGGTTTTTACCATTCGACCCCATCTTGACTCCACGCATTCGAAAGGAAAGTTTCATGTACGCAATCACCGGTATCACAGGCAAGGTCGGCGGTGCCGTCGCACGCACCTTGCTGGCGGCGGGCCAGCCTGTTCGAGCGGTCGTCCGCGACGCGGCCAAGGGCAGCTTCTGGGCCGATCAAGGCTGCGAAGTCGCCATCGCGGAAATGGAAGACGCGCAGGCGCTCACGCATGCCTTCACCGGCGCGACGGGCGTTTTCGTGCTGCCGCCTTCGCAGTTCGATCCGCAGCCCGGCTTTCCCGAGGCGAGGGCGGTGATTGGCGCGGTGCGCCAGGCGCTCGATGCGGCGCGGCCTGCCAGGGCGGTGTGCCTGTCGACCGTGGGCGCGCAGGCCGCGCAGCCCAACTTGCTGAGCCAGCGCACCCTGATGGAAGAGGCGCTGGCCACGCTGCCGCTTCCCGTCACCTTCCTGCGGCCCGCATGGTTCCTGGAGAACCTGGCCTGGGACATCGCACAGGCGCGCGAACAGGGCGTGCTCTCCAGCTACCTGCAGCCGCTGGAGCGCGCGGTGCCGATGGTCGCCACCGCCGACGTGGGCCGCGTCGCCGCCGAATTGCTGATGCAGCCGGGCGAGGCGCCGCGCATCGTCGAGCTCGAAGGCCCGCAGCGCCTGAGCCAGCACGACATCGCGGCTGCGTTGTCTGCCGTGCTGGGCCGCGCGGTGCAGGCACAGGCGGTGCCGCGCGAGACCTGGGGCGCGGTCTTTCTTGCGCAGGGCATGCGCGATCCGGTGCCGCGCATCCAGATGCTCGACGGCTTCAACGAGGGCTGGATCACCTTCGCGGGCGGCGATGCCGACGTGCGCAAGGGCACGGTCGGCGTGGCGGACGTGATCCGGTCGCTGGTGGCTTCTTAAGTCGCCTTGGCCGCCTCGGCCTGCATGCGCTCGAACCACTCCGCCACGTAAGCCGCTTCCGGCGCGGCGTCGGGCGACAGGCCGTAGTAGTAGCGGTCCAGCGTCATGCGCAGCGCGGGCAGCGGCGACTGCAGGCGGCCCGAGGCCAGGTCGTGCGAAACCAGAGAGGTCGGCGCCAGCGCGATGCCCAGGCCGTCGACCGCCGCTTGCAGCACGAAGTGCAGGTGGTCGAACTGCAGCCGGCTGGCGGGCCTTGCGCGCGGCGCGCCGAACTGCTTCTTCCAGGCGTCCCAGTCGTCCTTGCGGGTCTTGGCCGAGGCTGTGTGAAAACACTTCCCCCCACGCCTTCTCAAAAATAAAATCGGGTCACCTGTTCAAGCGAGGTGCCCATGAAGCGATTCATCGAAGGCGAGTCCCGCGAGCAAGTCACCTTGCTACCCGAGTGCCTTGACGACTATATCGGCCAGGACAACCCGGTGCGCGTCGTCGACGCCTTCGTTGAAGAGCTGGACCTGCGCTCACTGGGCTTCCAAGGTGCAGACCCTGCAGCCACCGGCCGGCCAGCGTACCACCCGAGTGTCCTGCTCAAGCTCTACATCTACGGATACCTCAATCGCATCCAGTCCAGCCGACGCCTGGAGCGCGAAGCGCAACGCAACGTCGAGCTCATGTGGCTCACCGGCCGCCTGGCCCCGGACTTCAAGACCATCGCCGACTTCCGCCATCACAACAGCGCGGGCATCCGCAACGTCTGCAAGCGCTTCATCGGCCTGTGCCGCGACCTGAAGCTCTTCTCCCAGACTATCGTGGCCATCGATGGCAGCAAGTTCAAAGCCGTCAACAGCCGCGACGCCAACTTCACCCCGGGCAAGGTTGACGCTCGTCAGCGTCAGATCGAACAAAGCATCCAGCGCTACCTCGATGCCCTGGAGACCGCCGACCGTACCCAGCCTGCGGAGGTCGAGGCCAAGACCGAGCGACTGACGGACAAGATCCGCAAGCTGCGCGAGCAGATGCGGCAACTCGATGAGACCCGGGAGCAGTTGAAGAACGAGCCAGATGGTCAGCGCTCCACCACCGATCCCGATGCCCGGTCGATGAACTCACAGGCCAAGGGCGCGGGCATGGTCGGCTACAACGTGCAGACGGCGGTCGATGCCAAACACCACCTCATCGTGGCGCACGAGGTCACCAACATCGGCAACGACCGGGCACAGCTGAGCAACATGGCCAAGGCGGCACGCGAGGCCATGGGCACCGGGAAGCTGCAAGCCTTCGCCGATCGTGGCTACTTCAATGGCATCGAGCTTAAGGCCTGCGAGGACGCGGGCATCACGACCTACGTGCCCAAGCCGATGACCTCGGGGGCCAAGGCTGCGGGGCGCTTCGACAAGAGCGACTTCATCTACATCGCCAAGGAAGATGAATACCAGTGCCCCGCCGGCGAGCGCGCCATCTACAGGTGCAACACATTGGAGAAGAACGGCAATGCGCTGCGCGTCTACTGGACCAGCGCCTGCCCCAGGTGCCCGATCAAGGATCAGTGCACGACAGGCGACTACCGACGCATCCGTCGATGGGAGCACGAAACGGTGCTTGAGCGCGTGCAGCAAAGACTGGACAAGAAGCCCGATGCCATGACACTGCGACGGCGCACCGTGGAGCACGTCTTCGGCACGCTGAAACACTGGATGGGCTCGACGCACTTCCTGACGAAGACGCTGGCTGACCTTGCCCCTGTTTCGTGTAGCTCTTAACCCACGATTCACGCGGCCTTTTTACGCTGTGCCTCGTACCAGCGCTGCTCGTACTGCATCGGGCTGAGGTAGTCCAGCGATGAATGCAGCCTGCGGTGATTGTAGAAGGCCATCCAGTCCATCACCGCCTGCCTGGCCTGCTCACGGGTAGCGAATTTGTGCCCATGCACGCTGGCTGTTTTCAGCCGGCCCCAGAAGCTCTCGGTCGGTGCGTTATCCCAGCAGTTGCCTTTGCGGCTCATCGATGAACGCATGCCCCAGCCCTTCAAGGCATCTTGGAACTCATGGCTGCAATACTGGCTGCCCCGGTCGCTGTGGAATATCACCCCAGGAGGCGGCCTGCGGCGCCACCACGCCATGGCCAGCGCGTCCTTGACCAGGCTGGCCTGCATGTGCGGCTGCAGGCTCCAACCCACCACCTGACGGTTGAACAGGTCGATGACCGCAGCCAGGTAAAGCCAGCCCTCGTCGGTTTGGATGTAGGTGATATCGCCACTCCAGAGCTGGTTGGGCGCCTCGGGGTTGAAGCGCCGCTGTACCAAGTCGGGCGCCACCGGCAGGCTGTGGCGGCTATCGGTGGTCACCACGAACTTGCGTTTGGTCTTGGCCCTGATGCCGTGCTGCTGCATGAGTTTGCGCACCCGGTCTTTGCCCACTCGGATGCCCCGGGCCAGCAGTTCCTTGTGCATGCGTGGCCAACCGTATTCCCCCTTCACCTCGGCGTGGATGGCGCGCATGTACGCCAGCAGGGCTTCGTCGCTGTGACGCCTGGCAGGTCTACCGTGGCCAGAATCACGCCGGCGCAGCCAGTTGAAGTACCCGCTGGCGCTGACCTCCAGCACCCCGCAGGACACATTCACCGGGTACAGCTTTCTCATTTGGTGAATCCAGGCGTACCTCGCAGCGTGTCCTGCGCGAAGTACGCCGCGGCTTTTTTTGCGATGTCGCGCTCCATGCGAAGGCGAGCATTCTCTGCACGCAACCGGGCTATCTCCATCTGCTCGGGCGAGACTTGGATGCTCTTGTCACCACCGCCCGCACCGTCCAATTCTCCCTTGGCTGACAGCCGCACCCAGTTGCCCAGGCTCGCTTTGGGGATGCCCAGTACCTTGGCCACCACCGCAATCGCCTGACCCGAGCGGACCTGCCGAACAGCCTCCTGCTTGAACTCTCGCGTGTACTGCGCACGCACCTGCTTGTCACTCATCTCTGAACTCCTTGTCGGTATTTTCAACAAGGGTTAAGAACTCCACTTTTCAGGGGCAACCTCAGGCGCATGTGGGCACCGAGATGAGCCTGCATGTGCTGGCGTACAACCTCAAGCGGGTGATGCGGATTCTGGGGGTGGCGAAGATGATGAAGGCGGTGCGCTTGGTAGGGGCGTGAGCCTTCTTCAACACATCAGCGCTTGCGCAGCACATCGAATGCCTGCGAAACCCCCACACGCGGAACAAGACCGTCGGATCGCTCGAGACGTCGTCAGAGCTCTGTAAACGCGATGCTTCGGCATACTGGATGCACCGCTGGAGTTTCCACACAGGTGCGCCGGGAGACCGGCAAGGAGTAGGTGGTGCAAGTCCACTGCGATGAAGGAGTAGCGAACCACATCGGCCCCGAGCCGTGCGCGTGCATTCGTGAGGATGCACGTGAAGCGTCGGTAGGGGTACGTGCAGGCCAGCCATTGAGCCGCGATAGGAAACTGTTCCCGGGTGCTGACGCTGTCTGTGTAGCGGAAGGCAACATGTCCAAGTGCGTTCACGCAAGCACTTGGGCAACCCGGCGTGGTCGTAGAACCTGGCATGCACGCACGCTCTTTGCACGGGAACCGGGAGATCTCGGGTTTGACCAGCCGCGGTATGGGGCTGGCCCGCATCGGGAAGGCGAGGAGCCGTAGCCGATGATGAACGGACCCGAGAAGTCAGACTCCGCCATAGTAGCGATGAAGCCTGCGAACAAGGTCGGGCGACCGACTGCGGAGTGGGCGGAGCCAAGGGCGGGGACCAAGGGGAACACGGGCCAACCGCACACGCGACGGACACAGGGCCGCGATAGCGTGTCACAGGGGTTGGACCGTGTACGCAACGCTGCAAGGCAGCGGAAGAAGGAGAAGTTCACTGCGCTGCTGCACCACGTGACGGTCGACTTGCTGAGGGACGCGTTCCTGGCGCTCAAGCGCCGCGCCGCACCCGGAGTGGACGGCCTGACGTGGCAGGACTACGAGGCGAACCTGGAGGGCAACCTTCAGGAGCTGCATGCGAAGGTCCACAGCGGTAGCTACCGGGCACTACCCGTCAGGCGGCGGTTGATACCGAAGCCAGACGGCAAACAGCGCCCGCTGGGGATCGCAGCGCTGGAAGACAAGATCGTCCAGCGCGCTCTCATCGCGGTGCTCAACGCCATCTATGAGGAAGACTTCCTCGGGTTCTCGTACGGGTTTCGGCCCGGGCGCAGGCCGCATGACGCGTTGGACGCACTGTCGGTGGCGATCTGCAACACCCCGGTGAACTGGATTCTCGACGCCGACATTCGAGGCTTCTTTGATTCGGTTAGCCAAGACTGGTTGGTCCGATTCCTGGAGCACCGGATTGGCGACGAGCGCGTCATCCGCCTTGTGCGCAAGTGGCTCAACGCGGGCGTCCTGGAAGACGGGAACTGGAGCGTCAGTGAGAAGGGGACACCTCAAGGAGCAGTGGCATCGCCGCTGCTGGCCAACGTCTACCTGCACTACGTCTTCGATCTCTGGGCTCAACAATGGCGGGGGCGAGAAGCCAGCGGCAATGTGATCGTCGTGCGCTATGCCGACGACATTGTTGCCGGCTTCGAGCACGAAGCCGATGCGAGGCGCTTCTGGGATGCGATGCGGCATAGGCTCGAGCAGTTCGCGCTCGAGCTTCATGGGGACAAGACCCGGCTGCTGGAGTTCGGCCGTCACGCGGCGGTGAGAAGAAGGCAGCGCGGGTTGGGTAAGCCGGAAACCTTCAGCTTCCTGGGGTTCACGTTCATTTGTGGCAGGTCTCGACGCGGGGCCTTCCAGCTCCAGCGCAAGAGCCGGGGCGACCGCATGCGAGCGAAGCTTCGCGAGGTCAAGGAGGAACTGCGTAGCCGCATGCACCACGCCATTCCCGAACAGGGCCGATGGCTGAGGGCAGTGGTCACGGGGTTCTTCGCATACCACGCGGTGCCGACGAATGCCCGGGCGCTCGGCGCGTTCCGCCACTATGTCAGCGATCTCTGGCGACGAACGCTTCGGCGTCGAAGCCAGAAGGATCACATGACGTGGCAACGAATGACGAAGCTCGCTGATGCGTGGCTACCGCCTCCCCGAATCCTTCATCCGTGGCCTGACCAGCGCTTTGCCGTCACTCACCCAAGGTAGGAGCCGTATGCCTGAATCGGGCACGTACGGATCTGTGCGGGGGGCGTCCAGTAATGGGCGTCCCTACCGTAATCCTCGGCCGACAGCAGCACATGCGACGCCAGCGAACGCAGGTCGTCCAGCGGATGGGCCTTGAACAAAGAGGGCGCGCCGACCACCAGCACCTCGTCCTTCAGGAAAGGCCGCGCCTCGATGGACGGCGGCCAGCCTTCGCGCCCCCGGCGCACCGCGATGTCGAAGCTGTCGACCGCCTGCTCGGGCATCACGGTGCTGGTGACCACCTGCGGCTCGATGTCGGGATATTGCTCGACGAAGGAGGGCAGGCGCGGAATGAGCCAGCGCACCGCGAAAGAAGGGCGCACGTTGATGCGCACCGCGCGCGCCGTGCCCTGTGCCTGCAGCGCCCGCGCAGCCGCGCCGATCTGCGCCAGCGCCGGCTCGACCTCGGCGAAGAACTGCTGCCCTTCGGCGGTCAGCGCCACCTGGCGGATGCGGCGCTCGAACAGCTCGACACCCAGGAATTCTTCCAGGGTCTTGATCTGCCGGCTCACGGCGCTGTGCGTGACATGCAGCTCGAGCGCCGCGCGCGTGAAGCTCAGGTGACGGGCTGCGGCGGCAAAGGCGCGCACGGCGTTGAGGGGCGGCTCGCGAAACGGCATGCGTGCAATTTTCTCACGCATGGCTGGCGTTTAAGTCGTTTGTCAGGCAGGCGTGGTGCGGCGCACCATCGGCGCTCGATGTCCAGTACTCCACCCGCTTCCGCCCGGAATTCCACCGACCTGGATTCCCGCCACGCCGCAATGGCGCTCGGCCTGTCGCTGCCGGCCGACGTGGTGCTCTACCTGCTGCTGCCCATGTATGCCGACCAGTTCGGCGTGACGCTGGCCGAGGCCGGCATGCTGCTCGCCGCAAACCGGCTGGTGCGCATCGCGGGCTACGGCTTCGTCGCCCGCTTCTATGCGCGCAACGGCGACCGGCCCACCTGCACCCTGGCCGTCGTGGCCGCGGCGGTTTGCGGGCTCGGCTACACCACGCTCTCGGGCTTCTGGGCGCTGCTGCCGCTGCGGTTGATGTGGGGCCTGTGCTTCGCGGCGCTGAACCTGTCGACGCAGGCGCTGGCCACGGCCGACCCGGTCGGCGCGGCGCGGCGCAACGGGCGCTCGCGTGCCGTCATCGCGATGGGTCCGGTGCTGGCGCTGCCGCTGGGCGCGTTGCTCGCGCACTGGGTCGGGCCGCGCGCGATCTTCGGCATCCTCGCGGTGTTCTCGCTGCTCGCCTGCCTGGTCACGCGGCGGCTGCCCTCGGCGCCGCATCCCGTGGGCAAGCCTGCGCGTCGCTTCAAGCGGCCCAACAGCCTCGACGGCTGGTCGTTCATGGAAGGGCTGACGCTGGACGGGCTCTTCATCGTCGGCCTGTCCTACCTCGGCAAAGACCTGATGCCGGGCGGCGCGGTGATCGTGGCCGGCGTGCTGATGGCATTGCGCTACCTGGCGGAGATCCTGCTGAGCCCGGTCGGCGGCCACATGGCGGAGCGCTTTGGCGCCGAGCGGCTGCTGGTGAGCCTGTCGCTCGTCACCGCGATCGCGCTGGTGGGCTTCGGCCTCGGCTGGCTGTGGAGCTGCGCGGCGCTGATCGTGGTGCTGCGTGCCTTGCAGCTGCCGCTGGTGCCACCCATCGTGGCGCGGCGCACGCCCGGACCGGAGCGTGTGCAGGCGCTGGCAGCGCGATCTGTCTGGCGCGACATCGGTGCCGGCACCGGGCCGTTGATCGCGGGGCTGCTGCTGCCGGTGGCTTCGCCGCCGTGGATCTACGGCATAGCCGCGCTGCTGCTGGCGCTGACCGCGCTGGCCTGCGGCTGGAGTTCGTCGCCCGTGGCCGCGGATGCGACACGCACCGCGGGCTGAACAACAATCCCGTCTTCCCCCTGATCACCTGGAGCTCCTGCAATGACAACGCCGCACGCCATCGAAACCCTGGCGCAGCTCGAAGCCTTGTTCGGCCAGCCCGGCGAAGCCTCGCTGAAGAAGGAGGTGCCGTACCTTCACCCGGCTTACAGGGCGTTGATCGAGGCGTCTCCCTTCGCCGTGCTTTCCACCATCGGCCCCGGCGGCCTCGACGCCTCGCCGCGCGGCGACCCGCCGGGCTTCGTCGTCGTGCAGGACGAAAAAACGCTGCTGATGCCCGAGCGGCGCGGCAACAACCGCATCGACAGCCTGCGCAACATCGTGGCCGACCCGCGCGTGGGGCTGCTGTTCCTGATTCCCGGCGTGGGCGAGACGCTGCGCGTGAACGGCAGGGCGCGCATCACCGTCGAGCCGGACCTGCTGGCCCGCCTGGCGATGGAAGGCAAGCCGCCGCAATGCGTGATCGAGATCCAGGTGGAGACTGTGTTCTTCCAGTGCGCGCGTGCGATCCAGCGCTCGAAGCTGTGGGAGCCGGTGCCGGCGGATGCGAAGCGCACGGTGCCGACGCCGGGGGCCATTCTTTCGGCGCTGACCGAGGCCGCGTTCGACGGGGAAACCTACGACAGGGAGCTGCCTGCCAGGCAGAGGGCCACGCTGTATTGAACGCGGGCGGCGGCTGGTGATCCCGAGCCGGCCGCTCTTCAGCCTTCGGCGCGGAAAGCCCTGCTGGAAACTGCCACCGGGTTGCCGTCAGGATCCTTCGCATTCGCGAACGCGTAGCCGTTGGCTGCGTGCGTGGGGCCGAACGCCAGGCCGTTCGCTGCGCTCCTTTGCTTGAAGCCTTCGATGTCTTCGACATCGAACATCAGCTTCACGCCGGCTTGCCCGAGCTTCACGCTCTTTGCCGCCTGGTGGATCAGCAAGTGGGCGCCGCCGCTCGTAGACCTGAGTTCGATCAGGCCTTCCACGATTTCGAGCGTCGACTCGAACCCGAAGTGCGTGCAGTAGAACGCCGCCGTCGCCCGCATGTCGCGGGCGTACAGGAGGATGGTGTGGAGCGGCGGTGTGCTCGAAGTCACGGGCGAGGATTGTGCCCTTGCGCCCCTGCGTTCAGGCCCGCCCCGGCGCCACAGCCTGCTCGGTGCGCGAGTCGTGCCCGATGATCAGCACCAGCGCGAAAGCCACCACCGACAGCAACGCGAGGAAGATCACCGCGTAGATGTCGTTGCCCATGCGGTCCTTCAGCGCGCCGAAGATCGTCGGGCCGATGTAGCCGCCGAGGTTGCCGATGGAGTTGATCCACGCGATGCCGGCGGCGGCAGCGGTGCCGCTCAGGATGGCGGTAGGCAGCGTCCAGAAGGTGGGCAGCGCGCTGAAGATGCCGAAGGCGGCCAGCGTCACGGCGGCCATCTTGGGAATCGGCGCGCTGATCTGTGCCGCCAGAACGAGACCGACGAAGATGCAGGCCAGCGGAATCAGCAGGAACCACTTGCGCTCCTTGCGCGCATCGGAAGCGCGCGTCCAGAACAGCATGGCGACGGCGCCGACCAGGTACGGGAAGGCGTTGATGAAGCCGATCTGCACATTGCTCAGCCCGCCGAAGCCCTTGATGATCTGCGGCAGGAAGAAGCTCAGGCCGTACAGCGGCACGGTGATGCCCATGTAGACGAAGCCCAGCCCGATCACGCGCGGATTCAGCAGCGACTGCTTCCACGAGATCTTGTTGATCGACTCGCGGTTCTGGCGCTCGGCGTCCAGCGTGCGCTGCAGCCAGGTGCGCTCTTCGTCGGTGAGCCACTTGGCGTCCTTCGGGCCGTCGGGCAGGTACATCAGCACGAAGAAGGTCAGGATGAGCGAAGGCACCGCCTCCAGGATGAAAAGCCACTGCCAGCCGTGCATGCCGCCGATGCCGTCCATGTTCAGGATGTAGCCCGAGATGGGCGAGCCGATCACGGTCGAGATGGGAATGGCGAACATGAACCAGCCCACGATGCGCGCGCGGTAGGCTGCCGGAAACCACAGCGTGATGTAGAAGATCACGCCAGGGAAGAAGCCTGCCTCGGCAATGCCCAGCAGGAAGCGCACGACGTTGAAGCTGGTCGCGCCACCCACCCAAGCCTGCGCCGCCGACAGAATGCCCCAGCTGAACATGATGCGGGCAATCCAGCGGCGCGCGCCGAAGCGTTCGAGTGCCATGTTGCTGGGCACTTCGAACAGGAAGTACGCAAGGAAGAAGATGCCTGCCGCGCTGCCGAACACGGCGGCGGTGAAGCCCAGGTCTTTCGACATGGCCGCGCCGGCAAAGCCGAGGTTCACGCGGTCGAGGTAGGCAATGAAGTAGCTGATCATCAGCAGCGGCAAAAGCCGCCAGCTGATCTTCGAGATGGTTCTCTGTTCGACGGGGTTCATGGTTGTCTCCGGTGTTGTGTGGATTGGTTTTGTGGAGGCTGTCGCTGCGGTGTCAATTGTGTAGTGATGGCTCCCGCTGTTGCTGTTGTGCCCGCATGACCTGGTGCCGCTGCCAGTAGTGGCCGGCCGCGGCCTTGAAGTGTTCCTTCTGCTTGCCCAGGCCGCCCAGCTTGACCTTGGTGGTGCGCGCGCCGCCGAGTGTGCGCTTGTCGTGGTGGGTGACGATCAGGGTGTCGCCGAAGCTGCTGTCCTTGTAGGTCAGGCCCTTGACCTCGTCCCACGGGATCGGCGCGGCGCCGTCGGCGCTCGGGTGCAGGCCGCTGTAGCTCACGTCGATGCGGTTGCCGTTCTTCAGCGCAAAGCTGATTGGCGGAAAGTGACGCAGCACCACGGCGCGCTCTTCTTCCGTTGCCGGCTCGTAGCGGTAGGCCAGGCTGAGTTCGTGGTTCTGCACGAAGCGCTGCTCGTACTCGCTCCACATGCGCTGCTCGATGGCCGCAGCGGTCTCGATGAAGTCGGCCCACGAAGCCTGCGGCGCGGTGGCGACGATGGCGCCGTAGGCGCTCTCGGGCACATGGTGGCCGACGTTGCGCATGCGTTCGAGCAGCGGTGGATGGCTGTCGTACGGGTGCGGCACACCGGCAGTCTTCATGGCTTCGATGAAATCGTCCGAGCCGGCGTACGGCGGCAGGCCGGCCGCCACGAAGCCGGCGATGCCCAACGCGCCGTCGTGCTGACGGTTCTGCTCGAAGAGCCTGCGCTCGACGTCGTTGCGGTAGCTGGCATAGGCGGAGATCTTGATCAGCGACTGCACGATGGCGCTCGGCGCCGTGAGGCCGGCGGCCACGCGGTCTGCCTTGTGCTCGCGCTCGCGGCTGTCGCGTGCAAGGGCGAACGCGAAGATCATGCGGTACAGGCGCAGCAGGTAGTGCGCCACGATGGTCAGGCCGGCGCCGCGCATCTTCCAGGTGTACTGGTCGAACTGCAGCAGCTTGGGGCCCAGGGCCGCGCTGCTGCGGGTGTCGCCGCCGCCCAGGTGGGCCAGTTCGTGCGCCAGTACCGCGTCGGCTTCTGTCTGGTCGAGCACGCGCAGCAGCGGAATGCTGACGAACAGCGTGCGGCCGTGCAGCGTTTGCCCGCGTACTTCGCACGGCGCCTCGGTCACGAAGAAGTTGGTGTCGATGCCCGCCAAGATCTGGTCGGGCGGCGCGGTCTGCACGCGGCCGGCCAGTTGGCGGATGCGCTCCCACAGGCGCGGCGCATCGGCCTCGGCGATCAGTTCGCCCTCGATCTCGTTGTTCGAGGGCAGTTTCTTGAACAGCGTGTAGACGGCATAGAACACGGCCGCCGCTGCCGCGATGCCCGCGATGGCGATCAGCTTGATGTAGTAGCTGTGCCAGAAGTAGGCGGTGACCCAGAACGACAGCCACACCAGCATGGCGCCCTGCAGCACGACCTCGATGGCGCTCGACACCGTCATCAGCCGCCAGCCCGCGACGAAGCTGGCATAGCGCAGGCCGCGGTTGGCAAAGGCCAGCGCGCCCAGCACCAGCGCCGCCGCGAGCAGCGCCGCGCCGACCACGATGGTCCAGATGGCGGCGCGGTCGGCCCAGTGGAACTGCCACTGCATCGAATAGGGGCTGCAGACCTTGTCGTGGAAGTTCTTGTCTTCGGGCGATGTGGCGTCGCAGGCCTTGGAGAGCGGATGCTCGCGGTAGAAGGCGGTGGCCTCGGCCTTGTCTTGCGCCGAGAGCCGGGCGTCGCCGGCAATGCGCTTTTCTATCGACTGCAGGAAGGCGCTGTCCTGCGAGCGCAGGGCGTATTCGGTGAAGACCAGCGTCGCGGCCGGAATGGCGAAGAGCGACACCAGTGTCAGGGCGAACACGCGCAAGAGATCGGTGCGGATCGTGCGGGCAAGAGCCATCGGTAACTTCTCCTGGAAAGCGATTGCTGTGTTTCGTTATGAGGCGGTCCGGGGAAGCCGATAGCGTAGCGGGCGCGGCGCATGGAGTGAAGCGCCGCATGCGTCAAGCGACTGCCGCCACCGACCAGCTACCGAATAAGGTTATCGCTTTTGAATACTTCCGCGCCCCGGGGCGCAGGTATAGCCTTCGTGCTCGCTCATGGCTGTCACCTCCGTCACTCCCTCCGCTTCTTCGTCCCGCACCGACCCGTCTCCGGTCGCATGGATTGCCGGTGTCGGCGCCAGCGCCGGCCTGGGTGCCGCATTGGCGCGGCGCTTCGCGGCCGAAGGTTTCATCGTCGCGCTGACCGGGCGCACGCAGGCCCAGCTCGATGCGGTGGCCGCGGAAATCGCGGCGTCCGGCGGGCGTGCGCATGCGTTCCCGGGCGACGTGGCAAGCGAGGCCGAGATCCACGGCATCGCGCAGAAGGCGAGGGCGCTGGGGCCGCTGACCGTGGCCATCTTCAATGCCGCGAGCGCCGTGCGCGCACCGACGCTGGAGCTCTCCGTCGAGCAGTTCACGCAGGCCTGGCGCACCAGCGCGCTGGGCGGTTTCATCTTCGGGCACGAGGCCTTGCGCGGCCTGCTGGCCAACAGCTTCGAGCCCGCCGGCTCGCAAGGGCGCGGTACCTTGCTGTTCACCGGCGCCACCGCGGCGCTGCGCGGCAAGCCGCCGTTCGCAGCCTTCGCCGCGGCCAAGGCGGCCTTGCGTTCGCTCAGCCAGAGCCTGGCGCGCGAGTTCGGCCCGCAGGGCGTACACGTGGCGCATGTGGTGATCGACGGCGGCATCGACGGCGAGCGGCTGCGCACCGGCGCGCCGCAGCGCGTGGCGCAGGCCGGCGGCGACGGCCTGCTGCAGCTCGAGGCCATCGCCGAAAGTTACTGGCAGCTGCATGTGCAGCACCGCAGTGCATGGACGCAGGAACTCGACCTGCGCCCCTTCAAGGAGCCGTTTTGACAAAGGCAACAAGCAGCAGGAGCCTGACCGAATGAGCGTTGGATCGAACAGCCAGTTGCTGGCCGCCACGCTGCCGTCGGTGGAGGCGGAAGTCAATTACCTGAAGGGGGGCGAGGGCCGCCCGGTCAGCTACACCTTCGAACCGCCGCCCGGCACGCCGTGGGTCACGGGCAAGCTGGAGCCGCGCCGCGTGGCCATCCGCGACGGCCGGCCGCTGGTGGCGTTGAACGAACTGTCGCTCGACCGCAGCGGCTTCACGCAGATCTCGCACCGCAGCGCGGTGGCCGACTTCTCGCATGACGCCACCATCCGCGACATCTACTACCGCGAGTCAGAGGCGCTGCTGCGCGACATCACGGGCGCCGAGAAGATCGTGGTGTTCGACCACACGCTGCGCGACAGCGCCCAGGGCTCGCGCCGCACGGCCGAGCTGCGCGAGCCGGTGCGCCGCGTGCACAACGACCAGACCTTCGTCTCCGCGCCGCGCCGCGTGCGCGACCACCTGCCGCCCGAAGAAGCGGCGCAGCGCCTGAAGCACCGCTTCGCCATCGTCAACCTCTGGCGCCCGCTGGCCACGGTGGAACGGCTGCCGCTTGCGCTGTGCGACGCGCGATCCATCGCCTTCGAGGACATGGTGCCCAGCGACCTCGTCTACCCCGACAAGGTCGGCGAAACCTATTCGTTCACCTACAACCCCGGCCACCGCTGGTACTGGTTTCCGCGGCTTCGGCCCGACGAGGCGCTGCTGCTGAAGATCTACGACTCGCGCGAGGACGGCACCGCGCGCTTCACCGCGCACACTGCCTTCGAAGACCCCGGCAGCGCGCCCGAAGCGCCACCGCGCCGCAGCATCGAACTGCGCGCGCTGGTGTTCTGGCCCGCCGGCAAATGAGCACCGGCAAGCAACTGCGGCTGGGTGCCTTCATGCGCCCGGTGAGCATCCACACCGGCGCCTGGCGCTACCCGGGCGCTTGGCCCGACGCCAACTTCAACTTCGCGCACATCAAGCAGCTCGCGCAGACGCTGGAGCGCGGCCGCTTCGACGCCTTCTTCATGGCCGACCACCTGGCGGTGCTGAACATGCCGATCGAGGCCCTTCAGCGCAGCCACACGGTGACATCGTTCGAGCCGTTCACGCTGCTGTCGGCGCTGGCGCAGCACACGCAGCACATCGGGCTGGTGGCGACCGCCTCGACCACCTTCGACGAGCCTTTTCACATCGCGCGCCGCTTCGCCTCGCTAGACCACCTGAGCGAAGGGCGCGCGGGCTGGAACATCGTTACCACCTCCAACCCCGACGCCGCGCTGAACTTCGGCCGCGACGACCACATGGCGCACGACGAGCGCTATGCCCGCGCCCGCGAGTTCTACGACGTGGTCACGGGCCTGTGGGACAGCTGGGCCGACGATGCGTTCGAGCGCGACGTCGAGAGCGGCCGCTTCTTCGACCCCGCGCGGCTGCACGTGCTGAACCACAAGGGCAAGTACCTGTCCGTGCGCGGCCCGCTGCACATCGCACGGCCGGTGCAGGGCTGGCCGGTGATCGTGCAGGCCGGCGCGTCCGAGCCCGGCAGGCAGCTCGCGGCCGAGACCGCCGAGGTGGTGTTCTCCGCGCCCGGCACGCTCGACAACGCCAGGCGCTTCTATGCGGACGTGAAGGGCCGCATGGAGAAGATCGGCCGCGAGCGCGACCACCTCAAGATCCTGCCGGGCGCCTTCGTGGTGGTCGGCGACACGGTGGAGGAGGCCAGGGCCATCCGTGCCCGGCTCGACAGCCTGGTGCACTACGACAGCGCCATCGCCTCGCTCTCCATCGCGCTCGGCCACGATGCCTCGAAGTTCGACCCCGACGCGCCCTTGCCCGAAGTGCCCGAGACCAACGCCAGCCAGAGCGGGCGCGAGCGCGTGATCGACCTGGCGCGGCGCGAGAACCTCACGGTGCGCCAGCTGGCCCAGCGCCTCGGCGGCTACGGCGGCCTGGCCTTCGTCGGCACGCCGCAAGGCATTGCCGACGAAATGCAGGAATGGCTGGAGGCCGAAGGCTGCGACGGCTTCAACGTCATGTTCCCGTGGCTGCCCGGCGGGCTCGACGCATTCGTCGACAAGGTGGTGCCGGAACTGCAGCGCCGCGGCATCTTCCGGCGTGAATACGAAGGTCGTACCTTGCGCGAGAACCTCGGCCTGCCGCGCCCGGCCAACCGATTCTTTGCCCAGAATTAGCGCCGCCTGAGCGCAGACCCCACGGCTGCAGCGATTGCCGCGCTTGGCGACAATCGGGTCAATGCGTTCTTCTCCCTTCTTCAAGATGGCCCTGTTGCTGGGCCTGCTTTCGGCCATCGGGCCTTTCGCCATCGACATGTACCTGCCGGCGCTGCCGGCCATCGGCCAGAGCCTGCATGCCGACATCGGCGCGGTGCAGATGAGCCTCACGGCGTTTTTCCTTTCGCTCGGCGCGGGCCAGCTTCTCTACGGTCCGATCTCCGACATGGTCGGGCGCAAGCCGCCGCTGTATGCCGGGCTGGTGCTGTTCGCGCTCGCGAGCGTGGGCTGTGCCATGGCCACAGACATCCAGACGCTGATCGTGCTGCGCTTCGTCCAGGGCCTGGGCGCCGCCGCCGGCATGGCGATTCCGCGCGCAGTGGTGCGCGACCTGCACACCGGCACCGACGCGGCGCGGCTGATGTCGCTGCTGATGCTGGTGTTCAGCGTGTCGCCGATCCTTGCGCCGCTCGCGGGCAGCGCGGTCATCGCTTTCGCCGGCTGGCGCGGCGTGTTCTGGGCCGTGACCATCGCTGCGGTGGCAGGCCTTGCCATGATGGTCAAGCTGCTCGACGAGACGCGCCCGGCTTCGGAGCGCGTGGAAAGCAGCCTCGGCAGCGCGCTTTCGGCCTACTGGCTGCTGCTGCGCGACCGGCACTACCTGGGGCTGGTGTTCATCGGCAGCTTCGCGATGGCGGGCTTCTTCACCTACCTGGCCAATTCGTCGTTCGTGATGATCGACCACTACGGCCTGTCGCCCGCGATGTATAGCGTGGCCTTCGGCGTGAACGCCGCCGCCTTCATTGCGGCGTCGCAGTTCACGGGGGCGCTGGGCGAGCGCTACGGGCTGGTCAACCTCGTGAAGTTCGGCGTGGTCTGCTGCGGCGTGGCGATGGTCGCGATGTTCGTGTACTTCGCGGCGGGCGGCGACAACATCTGGGTGCTCATCGTCCTGTACTTCATCGCCTCGGGTTTCATGGGGCTGGTGATCCCGACCACCGGCGTGCTGGCGCTCGAGATGCACGGCGCCATCGCGGGCACCGCCTCGGCGCTGCTCGGTACGCTGCAGATGCTGACGGGTGCGCTGGCTATGGCGCTGGTGGGCCTCTTCACCGACGGTCGTCCGCTGCCGATGGTGGCCGGCATGGCCACCGGCGCGCTGATCGCGCTGGTGCTGACCTGGCTCACGCTGGGCGGCGTGCGCTCCGAACCCGCCGCGCGGGCGCAGCAGGCCTGAGCGATGAACACCGTGCGCGCAGGCACTGCGCTTCCAGCGAACGAAGGCACAACGGGCCAGGTGCCCGTCGACGGTCTGGCCCCGCGCGAGCGCCGCTGGGCGATGCTGGTCATCGTGCTCGGGCTGATCGTGTCGGTGCTCGACGGCACCATCGTCAACCTGGCGCTGCCGGGCATCGCGCGCGAGCTGCAGGCCAGCCCGTCGCAGGCGATCTGGGTGGTCAACGCGTACCAGATCGCCACGCTGGTCATGCTGCTGCCGCTGGCGTCGCTGGGCGACCTGGTCGGCTACCGGCGCGTGTACCTCGTGGGGCTGGCGGTGTTCACGCTGTCGTCGCTGGCCGCCACCTTCGCCAATTCGCTCGCCACGCTGACCGCCGCGCGTGCCTTCCAGGGGCTGGGCGCGGCCGGCATCATGAGCGTGAATGCGGCGCTGGTGCGGCTGACGTACCCCTCGTCGCAACTGGGCAAGGGCATGGCGCTGAATTCGCTGGTGGTCGCCACTTCGTCGGTGGCGGGGCCTTCGGTGGCGGCGGCCATTCTTTCGGTGGCTTCGTGGCCGTGGCTCTTTGCCATCAACGTGCCGCTGGGCATCGTCACCTTTGCGCTGGGCATGCGGGCGCTGCCGTTCAACCGGGTGGCGCCGGCCGCCGGGCTGCGCTTCTCGCCGGTGGACGTGGCGCTCAACGTGCTGATGTTCTCGCTGGTGTTCCTGGGCGTCGACCGCCTGGGCGTACGCGAAGGCGGGGTGCAGGGCGCCGGCGGCTCGCAGGCCTCGGCCTGGGGCATCCTGCTGGCCGGGCTGGCGGTGGGCTTCGTCTACCTGCGGCGGCAGCGCAAGCAGGCGGTGCCCCTTTTCCCCATCGACCTGCTGCGCATTCCGGTGTTCGCGCTGTCGATGGGCACGTCCGTAGCCGCGTTCTGCGCTCAGATGCTGGCCTATATCGCACTGCCTTTCCTGCTGCTCGACGCCTACGGCCGCAGCCACATCGAGGCCGGCCTGCTCATCACCGCGTGGCCGCTGGGCATCGTGGTCATGGCGCCCATTGCCGGGCGGCTGATCGGCCGCTACCCCGACGGGCTGCTCGGCGGCATCGGCCTGGCTTTGCTGGCCGGCGGGCTGGCACTGCTGGCGGCGTTGCCGGCGCACCCGGGCAATGCCGACATCGCCTGGCGCATGGCGCTGTGCGGCCTGGGCTTCGGGCTGTTCCAGTCGCCCAACAACCACA
This sequence comes from Variovorax durovernensis, assembly GCF_977011995.1. Taxonomy (NCBI): domain Bacteria; kingdom Pseudomonadati; phylum Pseudomonadota; class Betaproteobacteria; order Burkholderiales; family Comamonadaceae; genus Variovorax; species Variovorax durovernensis. The sequence goes on from NZ_CDRNCW010000001.1 coordinate 3,467,950, forward strand.
CCATCGTGACCTCGCCGCCGGCGCACCGCAGCGGTGCGGCCAGCGGCATGCTGGGCACGGCCCGGCTGACCGGGCAGACGCTGGGCGCCGTGGTGCTGGCGGCGGTTTTCAGCCTCTGGAGTCCGCACGGCGGGCACGGCCCGGTGGTCGCGCTGGTGCTGGCGTCCTGCTGCGCGGCGGTGGCGGCCGTCTTCAGCAGCTTGCGCCTCAAGACGACAAAACCGGGCTGCTGAATGAGTTAGGGTGCTGACCTATGAAGGAAGTACCTGACACGGTGGTCTGCCCCGGCTGCGACGCGATCTACAGCCGCGCGCCGCTGCACCCCCGCGACGTGGCGCATTGCCCGCGCTGCGGCACCGAGCTGGCCCGGCACCCCGGCCAGCAGCAGCGCCGCATCCTTCCGCTGACGGTGGCCTGCCTGATCATGTTTGCCATCGCCAACCTGTTTCCCATCGTCGAGATCGAGCTGCAGGGCCTGCGCAGCCAGACCACGCTGGCCGGCGCGGTGGTGGCGCTGAGCGCCGAGGGCATGTCGGTGGTGGCGCTGCTGGTGCTGGCCACGACCATTCTTTTTCCGTTCCTGCAGCTGTGCATCCTGGCCTATCTGCTGGTGCCGCTGAGCCGCGAGCATCGGCCCGCGGGCTTCGCGCTGCTGGTGCGGGCGATGCAATCGCTACGGCCCTGGGGAATGATCGAAGTGTTCCTGCTGGGCGTGCTGGTGGCCATCGTCAAGCTGTCGAGCATGGCGACCGTGGTTCCGGGGCCGGCGCTCTGGGCCTTCGTGGCGCTCACGGTCATGCTGACGGCGGTGCTGTCGTTCAACCCCGGCGCGTTCTGGGAAATGACCTTCCGGCCGAAGGCGTCCGATGCCGATACGGACGAGGGCGGGGCGTCCGCATGAAGCTTTTTCCCTTTCGCAGGGCCGCTCGAGAAGAGCACGCCCATGAAGACCACGAGGACGATGACGCCCCGGTCGCCACCGCCGCGTCGCTCGGCCTGCTGGCCTGCCGGCATTGCGGCGCGGTCTGGAAGGACGCGGAGGAGGGCGAGGCCTGCGGCCGCTGCGGCACCCATCTGCATACACGCAAGCCGCAGAGCCTGAACCGCACCTGGGCCTTCCTGATCGCGGCCTGCATGATGTACATACCGGCCAACCTGCTGCCGGTGATGATCACGCGCACGCTGTTCGGCGCGCAGTACGACACCATCCTGAGCGGTGTCATCTATTTCTGGGTGTCGGGCGCCTACGGCCTCGCGGCCATCGTCTTCATCGCCAGCTTCCTGGTGCCGCTGTTCAAGCTCGCGGTCCTGTTGTTGCTTGTGGTGCTGGCGCAGCGCGGCAGCACCTGGCGCCAGCGCGAGCGGGCAAGGCTTTATCACATCATCGAGGTCATCGGCCGCTGGTCGATGCTCGACGTGTTCGTGGTGTCGCTGCTGACCGGGCTGGTGCAGATCCAGGGCTTCGCGGTCATCACCGCGGGCGTGGGCATCGCGGCCTTCGGCTCGGTGGTGGTGCTCACGATGCTGGCTTCGCTGAGCTTCGATCCGAAGCTCACCTGGGACAGCAAGGAAGAGCAGGCCCTCGTCGAGGGCCGGGAAGTTCCGCAGGAACATGGCAAAAGGGACGAGAAACCAGCATGAGTGAACCAGAGCAACCGCAAGACGACAAACCGGCGCCCTCGGCGCTTCCCAGGCCGCGCGTGGTGCGACGGCGCGAATGGCTGCCGTCGCTGATCTGGCTGATTCCCATCGTCGCGGCGCTGGTCGGCATCACGCTGGTGGCGCGCATCCTGATGGATCGCGGCCCCGAGGTGGTGCTGACCTTCAAGACCGCCGAAGGCCTGGAGGCCGGCAAGACCGCCGTCAAGTACAAGGACGTGCAGATCGGCCTCGTCACGCGCCTGCGGCTGGCACGCGACCGGTCGCATGTGCGCGTGCTGGTGCAGTTCAACAAGGACGCGGAGAGCTTCACCGCATCGGACTCGCGCTTCTGGGTGGTGCGCCCGCGGCTGGACACTTCGGGCATCTCGGGGCTGAACACCTTGCTGTCGGGCGCCTACATAGGCGCCGACGCGGGGGTGTCGAAGGAAACCTCGGGGGAATTCACCGGGCTCGAAACCCCGCCCATCGTCACGCGCGACGACTCTGGCCAGCAGTTTCTTCTGCGCGCCAACGACGTGGGCTCGCTCGACGTGGGCTCGCCCGTGTACTTCCGGCGCGTGAAGGTCGGGCAGGTGGCCGCCTACGAACTGGACGGCGACGGGCGCGGCGTGACCATCCGCGTGTTCATCAATGCACCCTACGACAAGTTCGTCGGCATGAACACGCGCTTCTGGCAGGCCAGCGGCATCGACGCGCAGCTCAGCGCCAGTGGCTTCACGCTGCGCACGCAGTCGCTCGCAACAATTTTGCTGGGCGGTATTGCGTTCCAGGCGCCCGACGACGCGATGGGTCCGCTGGCCAAGGCCAACGCATCGTTCACGCTGGCACAGGACGAGGCCACGGCCATGAAGGAGCCCGACGGTCCCTCGCAGACGCTGCTGATGTATTTCAACCAGTCGCTGCGCGGCCTGACGCCGGGCGCGCCGGTCGACTTCCGCGGCGTGGTGATCGGCGAGGTCAAGTCGATCGGCGTGGAGTTCGACCGCGCCGAGCGCGAGTTCCGCATGCCGGTGCTGGTGCAGGTCTACCCCGACCGGCTGCGCCGCAAGGAGAACCACGGCAACACCGAGGCCACCGAGTCGCGCGCCACGCAGCAGGAGCGGCTGCGCTTCCTGGCGGAGAAGGGCCTGCGAGCCCAGCTGCGCAACGGCAACCTGCTGACCGGGCAGGTCTACGTGGCGCTCGACTTCTTCCCGAAGGCGCCGGCGGCCAAGATCGACGTGACGAAGAACCCGATCGAGCTGCCCACGGTGGCCAACAGCCTCGACGAGATCCAGTCGCAGGTGCAGGAAATCGCGACCAAGCTCAACAAGGTGCCCTATGAGCAGATCGCCGGCGACCTGCGCACCACGCTCGCCACGCTCAACAAGACGCTGACCGCCACCGAGCAGACCGTGAACCGCATCAACAGCGACGTCACGCCCGAACTGGCGGCGGCCATGAAGGACGTGCGCAAGACCGTCAACACGGCAGAGCGCACGCTGGCCGACGACTCTCCGCTGCAGCAGGACATGCGCCAGACGCTGCGCGAACTGACGCGCGCGGCCGGCTCGGTGCGCGTGCTGACCGACTACCTCGAGCGCCACCCCGAATCGCTGCTGCGCGGCAAACCGGACGACAAGAAATGAAGTTGAAACTTGCATTCATCGCACTGACGGCCACGCTGGCGACCATGCTCGCAGGCTGCGCCAGCAAGCCCGACAACTACTACACGCTCGCGAGCCCGGTCACCGCCGCCGACGCGGCGCCCTCGACGCTTGGCGGCGCAGTGCCGCTCTACATCGAGCTGGCGCCGGTGGCCGTGCCCGAGCGCTTCGCCCGCCCGCAGATGGTCGTGCGCCAGCCCAACGGCAGCGTGCAGGTCGAGGTGCTGGAGCAGCACCGCTGGGCCTCGTCCTTCGAGAACGAGCTGCGCGATGCGCTGGCCAGCGGCATCGCCGGTCGGCTCGGTGCGCTCGACGTGACCAAGGGCGGCCGGCAGACATCGCAGCCGGTGTGGCGCATCGCGGTGCAGCTGCAGCAGTTCGACGCGGTCGATGGCGGGCGCGTGGATGCCGGCTTCAGCTGGACCTTGCGGCGCTCGGACGAAGCGCGCACGCTGGTGTGCCAGCTGAACCTCGGCGAAGCCGTGGGCAGCGGCATGGACGCGGTGGCGCGCGGTGCGCAGCGCGTGACCGCCGCGGCGGCGGCGGCCATGGCGCGCAGCGTGGATGCGGCGCGCGCGAATCCGTCGGCGACGACCTGCGCGACCTGACTCTTTCCCTTGGCAGAGCGGGGGCAGGAGCAATAAACCGGAGACCCTCATGGCACAGATCGGCAAGGCGCCCTGCGACGACACGCTGATCCTGCACGCAGCCAGGCCGCAGGAAAGCGCCTGCCCCGAAGCCTCCAAGCCCTGGGTGCTGGCTGCCGCCATCGTCGGCTCCAGCATGGCCTTCATCGACGGCACCGTCGTCAACGTCGCGCTGCCGGCCATCCAGTCCGACCTGCATGCCACCGCCTTCCAGGCGCAGTGGGTGGTCGAGTCCTATGCCTTGCTGCTCGCCGCGCTGCTGCTGGTGGGCGGCGCGCTGGGCGACCTTTACGGGCGGCGCCGCATCTTCGCGATCGGCGTGGGCCTCTTCGCCGTGTCTTCTGTGGCATGCGCGCTCGCGGGCAGCGTGCAGCAGCTCATTGCGGCGCGGGCGGTGCAGGGCATCGGCGGCGCGCTGCTGGTGCCGGGCAGCCTCGCGCTCATCAGCGCCGCCTTTCCCGAGAAGGAACGCGGCAAGGCCATCGGCACCTGGTCGGGCTTCAGCGGCATCACGGCGGCGGTGGGGCCAGTGCTCGGCGGCTTCCTGGTCGACCACTTCTCATGGACCTGGGCCTTTCTCATCAATCTGCCGATGGCTCTGCTGGTGCTGTGGATCGTGTGGCGCCACGTGCCGGAAAGCCGCGGCGCCTCGGCCGGCGGAGGGCTCGACATCTGGGGCGCGCTGCTGGCCACTGCAGGGCTGGGAGGCATCGTCTATGCCTTCATCGAGGCGCCCACGCAGGGCTGGCGCGCACCGGCAGTGCTGGCCGCGCTGGCCGTCGGCGTGCTGGGCAGCGCGGGCTTCTTCTTCGCCGAGCGCAAGGTACGCGCGCCTATGCTGCCGCTCGGGTTGTTGCGCATCGGCAATTTCAGCGGCGCCAACCTGCTGACGCTGCTGCTCTATGCGGCACTGGGCGGCAGCCTTTATTTCTTTCCGCTCAACCTGATCCAGGTGCAGGGCTACTCGGCCACGGTGGCGGGCGCGGCGCTTCTGCCGTTCATCTTCATCATGTTCGCGCTCTCGGGCTGGGCGGGGCAACTGGTCGACCGGTTCGGGCCGCGCATTCCGCTGGTCGTTGGGCCTTCCATCGCCGCCGTGGGCTTCGCGCTGTTCGCGTTGCCGGGCGTCGGCGCGAGCTACTGGAGCGGCTTCCTGCCAGCCGTGATGGTGCTGGGCCTGGGCATGGCGGTGACTGTCGCACCGCTCACGACCACTGTCATGAACGCGGTCGGGCCCGACCTGGCGGGCGTGGCCTCGGGGGTGAACAATGCGGTGTCGCGCGCGGCGGCGGTGCTGGCGATCGCGGTGTTCGGCGCTGTCATGGCGGCGGTCTTCGACGTGGCTCTGGCAGGCCAGTTGCGCGAGATCGGCGCCTCGGCGCAGGTGTCGGCGTTCCTGGAAGGCGAGCGCAGCAAGCTGGCCGGCGCGGCGCTGCCGCCGGGTGTCGATGCGGCTACGGCGGCGGCGCTCAAGCGGGCTGTGGCCGAGTCGTTCGTGGCGGGGTTCCGGTGGGTGATGCTGCTGGGTGCGGGGTTGGCGGTGTTGAGCGCGGCAAGTGCATGGGTGATGATCCGGCGCACGGCCACCGCGGAAGGAGCCGGCGGCAAGACCTGAGACTGAGGAGACATTCCGGTGCAGGAAGAACAACACTTCGATGTATTGATCGTCGGCGCCGGTCTCTCGGGCATCGGCGCCGGCTACCACCTCCAGGCCAACTGCCCGGGCCGCAGCTACGCGATCCTCGAAGGGCGCGAACGCAGCGGCGGCACCTGGGACCTGTTCCGCTACCCGGGCATCCGCTCGGACTCCGACATGTACACGCTGGGCTATTCGTTCCGGCCGTGGACGCAGGCCAAGGCGATTGCCGATGGCCCGTCGATCCTGAAGTACGTGCGTGAGACAGCGCAGGCACATGGCATCGACCGGAAGATCCGCTTCGAACATCGCGTGGTGCGCGCCTCCTGGTCTACGCCCGAAGCACGGTGGTGGGTCGACATCGAGCACGGCCCAGGGCGCGAGCCGCTTCGCATGAGCTGCAACTTCCTCTTCATGTGCAGCGGCTACTACAGCTACACGGCCGGCTACACGCCGGAGTTCGCGGGCACCGCCGACTACACCGGCCGCATCGTCCATCCGCAGCATTGGCCCGACTACCTGGACTACGCAGGCAAGCGCGTGGTCGTGATCGGCAGCGGCGCCACCGCGATGACGCTGGTGCCCGCGCTGGCGAAGACCGCCGCGCACGTCACGCTGCTGCAGCGCTCGCCGACCTACGTGGTGTCGCGCCCGGCCGAAGACCCCTTGGCCAACCGGTTGCGGCGCCTCTTGCCGGCACGGTTGGCGTATGTCATCACGCGGTGGAAGAACGTGTTGCTGAGCATGCTGTTCTTTCGTCTTGCGCGGCGCAAACCGGAGCGCATCAAGCGAATGATCCTGGGCGGCGTTCGCCAGGCGTTGGGGCCGGGCTACGACATAGCCACGCACTTCACGCCGCGCTACAACCCGTGGGACCAGCGGCTGTGCCTCGTGCCCGATGGTGATCTGTTCGCGGCACTGAATGCGGGCCGTGCCTCGATGGTCACGGACCACATCGACCGCTTCACGCCGCGTGGCATCCGGCTGAAGTCGGGCAAGGAGCTGGAGGCCGACCTGATCGTCACCGCCACCGGGCTCGACCTGCAGGTGCTCGGCGGCATCGCACTCGATGTCGACGGCGTTCCCGTCGATCCGGCCGCGACCTTCAACTACAAGGGAATGATGTACAGCGACGTGCCCAACCTCGCGTCGTCGTTCGGCTACACGAATGCCTCATGGACATTGAAGTGCGACCTGACCTGCGAGTACGTCTGCCGGCTGCTCAACCACATGGACAAGCACGGCTGGCGGCAGTGCATGCCGCGCAACACCGATCCGGCGCTGATAGCCGAGCCGTGGCTCGATTTTTCTTCGGGCTACGTGCAGCGCTCGATAGGCAAGTTCCCGAAGCAGGGCTCGCGCGCGCCGTGGCGGCTGTACCAGAACTACGCGCGCGATCTGATGAGCTTGCGCTTCGGGTCGGTGGCTGATGGCGTGATGGAGTTTTCGAACCCGCGCAGCGGCGTCTAGGCCGCGGGCATGTGCGCGGGCGAGAGCAGGGCGTCCAGTTCCGTCCACAGCGGATCGCATTGCCCCGCCCTGAACGCAGCCGCCCTGAAGGTCGGATGCTCGCCGTGATAGGTGTCCCACAGCGTGCGGTGCCCGTCCGCCACGCAGGCCCGCACATTGGCAAGCCGGTCGGCCGCCTTCACCACCAGCGCCAGTTCCTCATCGCCAGTCACTTTTGCCAGCGCCGCATAGGTCTTGGCCTTGCGTTCCTTGCGATTGGCGCCGGGCGCGTCGGTCAACAGCGCCACGCACTTGGCGACGAGGTCGCCGAAGCGCGATTGCACGTCGGCCACGGTGGCCTCGGTGTCTTCCACCACGTCGTGCAGGAAGCCGACGACGCGTGCCTGCTCGCCATAGGGCTGAAGCAGGGCGGCGACGGCGTCGAGGTGGTGCACGTACGGGTGCACGCCGTATTTCTGGTCGCCGTGCATCTCGACGGCATAGGCTCGGGCGGCTTCGGGTGTCGACGAGGTGGTGGTCATGGGCGTCCTTTGATTTTTCCATTCTGCCTTTGCGGGCGACTCTGTTGACAAGGGACGCCCACCGCTTCGATACTGAACTCTCTGGTTCATCGTTGAAGCAAAGGAGACCCGCATGCAAAAGATCGTTCCCTGCCTCTGGTTCGACCGCAACGGCGAAGACGCGCTGAAGTTCTACACCGGCATTTTTCCGAACTCTCGCGTGACCGACAAACTGCTCTGGGGCGACACCAACCCCGCACTGAAGGGACAGCTGCTCACCGCGATCTTCGAGCTCGAAGGGCAGGAGTTCATGGTGATCAACGGCGGGCCGCAGTACAAGTTCACTCCGGCCATCTCGATGTACCTGCGGTGCAAGACGCAGGCCGAGGTCGACAACTACTGGAACAGGCTGCTCGAAGGCGGTGGCGAGCCGGTGCAGTGCGGCTGGCTCACCGACCGCTACGGCGTGTCGTGGCAGATCGTGCCCGACGGCCTGATCCAGATGTTCCAGGACAAGGACGCGGCCAAGGCCGCGCGCGCAATGCAGGCGATGATGAAGATGGTCAAGCTCGACATCGCCGAGGTGCGCAAGGCCTACGACGGGGCGTGATCCGCCGCCGTGGCCCTGCCGGTGTCTACACCAGCCGGTGGATCGCCTTCTTGCGCCAGACCAGCTGGTAGTACGCGGTCTGCAGCAGCAGCATCGCGCCGAAGGTCACGGGGTAGGCGATCCAGATGCCGTCCAGCCCGATGCGGTGGCTCATGGCATATGCCACCGGCACTTCGACACCCAGGATGCAGACGATGGAGATCAGCGTCGGCACCAGCACCGAGCCGCTGGCCCGCATGACCCCCGACAGCGCCGCCGCCATGCCGAAGATCACCAGGCTCCACAGCATGATGTGCAGCAGCGTCTGCGCGATCTCGAGCACTGGCTCGCTCGTGATGAAGAACGCCATCAGGTGGCGCGAGAACAGATAGCCCAGCACCACCAGGCTGCCGGTCAGCACCACGTTCATCAGCAGCGCGGTCTTGGCGATGGCGCCGAGCCGGTTGGCCCGGCCCGCGCCGATGGCCTGCGCGCCGAGAATCGACGCGGTGATGGCGATCGAAATGGCCGGGAACTGCACGTACGCCACCACCTGGTTCACCGCGCCGTAGGCGGCCGTGGCGCTGGAGCCGTAGCTGTTGACCATCGACAGCAGCACCACTTCGGCCAGCGCGACCACGATCATCTGCACGCCCGTGGGCACGCCGATCTTGAGCACTGCCTTCAGCAGCTGCGGCTGGATGCGCAGGTGGCGCATGAACTCCGCGTCGGGTGCCAGCGGGCTCTTGCGCTGGCGCAGCCGGAAACCCAGCCAGGTGGTCGCCACTGCGAACGACAGCACCGAGGCCCAGGCGCCGCTGGCCACGCCGAGCTGCGGAAGGCCGCCCCAGCCCCGGATGAGCGCTGGCGTGACCACCAGCCCGATCAGCGTCGAGATCATCAGCGTGAGCAGCGGCGTCACGGTGTCGCCCACGCCACGCAGCATGGCGGTGGCCAGCAGGAACACGAACACGCCCGGCATAGCGATCAGCATGATGCGGGCATAGCGCGTGGAGTCGGCCAGCACGTCGGGCGGCGTGCCCAGCGAAGCCAGCATGGGCGTGGTGAAGGCCCCGCCGAACACAGCGATGACGAGGCCCGCGAGCACGCCCACGGTGAGCGTGGTGCCGGCCACGGCCTTGGCCTTGGCGGCGTCGCGCGCGCCCCAGGCCTGGCCGATCAGCACCGAGGCGCCGGCGCCAAGGCCGATGATGAAGGCGATGAAGAAGAACATCACCGGGAAGAAGCTCGACACGGCCGCCAGCGCGCTCACGCCGAGCATCTGCCCGACATAGATGTTGTTGAGCGTGCCCGAAAGCGATTGCAGGATGTTGCTGAGCAACATCGGCGCGAGGAAGAAAAGGAAGACCTTCCACAACGGCCGCGCGGCGCCGGCGGGCGCGACCGGCACGCCCTTCATGCCGCTGGGGCCCGTCGTGCCGGGTGCTTCAGTGGGTACTCTCATTCATGGCTCCAGCCGGGGGCGGACAGTTCTTGCAGGTGGGCGCGCAGGTCGGCGGGCCAGGGTTCGATCAGGTTGCCGAAGCGTTGCTCCTCGCCGGCGAACAGGGCGCGCGTGGCTTCCTCGAAGCCGGGCAGGTTGCCCGCGATGGCGGTCATGACGCGGTAGGTGGTCTCGCGCGAGGCGCGCACCGCGTCGCGATCGGCATGCACGCGGCGCGCCTCGTCGACCAGCTTGCGCAGCGCGACCGAGGCGCCGCCGGGCTGGCGGCCGAGCCAGTCCCAGTGGCGCGGCAGCAGCGTGACTTCGCGCGCGACCACGCCGAGCTTGGGGCGGCCGACGCCGCGCGGCGTTTCGTCGCGGTGTTCGGCTTCGGGGTCGGGCAGTTCGCGCAGATCGAGGTCGAGCTGCGCACCGGTCTGGTCGTCGAACACGAGATAGGGCCCGGGGTCGTCGCGGCGACGAAGCTGGTCGAGCACTTCGGCGCGGGTGCCGCGTGCGATGCGCCGGAAATCGAAGAACACCGTGAGGGTGGTGGGAGGGGTGTCTGGTGACATGCGGATGTTGTGTTTCCTGATTCCTGTCGAAAGAGGAGGCCGGGAGAAACGAGTTGCGTAATCTACCCGCTGCGGCGCCCACGTGTGCGCCGCGTTGTCGCTCAGATGGCTCGCAGCACGGCGTGGGCGCCGGACAGCTGTTGCGGATCGATGGAGCGGACTGCCTCCTTGCAGTGCGCTTCGACAGTCGCGGCCGCATCGCGCACCAGTTGCCGTCCGCCGGAGCGAAGCGCGGCATGGCGGCTGTTGTCGGTGCCGGCACCTGCCACGCGTTCGGCCAGGCCCGTTTTCTCGAGCAGCACCATCTTTCGGATCAGCGCCGACATCGGCAGCCCCAGCGTGCGCGCCAGGTCTGCCATCGGCATGCGGCCTTGCTCCGTGCGCAACAACAGATAGAGGAGGGTGAAGTCGGCGAAATTCAAGCCGTGGAAAGCACCGAGATCGTCGTCCAGCTTCAGCGCCAGGCTGGCGTGGGCGCGGCCCAGGTCCAGGCAGAAGGAGAGGGCGTCGGTGCTCATGGCTTGTTGTAGCCCTTCTCGCTGAAACACTGCAGTTCTTCCTGCCAGAGCGCGAGCAGCTTTTCGAGTTCTGCCTTGCGATCGAAGGCGGGATCGTCCTCGCGCTCCTTGACCCGGTCGATCACCTCGAAGCTGAAATGCGCCGCGCCCTGCGCGACCCAGTCCTGCCCCAGGGGCTTGCAGCGGTGGGAGCCCATGTTGAGCTCGAAGCGCGCACGGTTCATGGCGCCTTCGACGTCGAGGCTGCCGGCCACATAGATGCGGCCGTTCACCGTGTTTCGCACGACGAAGACGCCTGCCGGGCGCACGGATTCCTTGTATTGGCGGCTCAGGGCGCGCCTGTTTTCGGGTGACAGGTTCATGCGCCGAATATTACCCGGATTAAATTAAACCAGCAATACACCCGGGTAAAATTAACTCAGCCTTCCCTGAATCGCCGCCATCCCCGAGCGATGCGTGCCTTGACCGCGCGCACTGTCCGCCACGGACGGCTTTGCCGAACGATGGTGAGCACCCGGTCTTTCCAGGCTTTCCAGCGCGGATACCAGCGCGCGAACCAAGGAATGCGCATGAGCGGCCGCTCGACCAGCTGGAAGATCCGCGCAACGATGGCCGTGCCCACCAGCTTGGCGAGCACCAGCACGGTCAGCGCGGTGGCGGCGTGGCCACGGCTGAAGAGGAAGAGGGCGAGCACCTTCACCGGCAGAAGCAATATCACCGGCACGAAGAAGGCCAGCAGCGCGCCCCAGGGCGGCAGTTGGCGCAGGCGGTTTTCGAGGCGCGCCCAGAGGGGAAGGCGCGCGAGCCGCGCCATGAGCGCGGCCAGCGGCTCCCAGCCCCACTCCTCGAAAAGCAGCAGCGGAACGAGGAGCGCGGTGCCCAACGCGCGGACGAGGGCACGAAAAACGCGCAGGACGCGCGCGAAAGGTGTCATGCGCGAAGGTTAAGGCAAGGCGCTGCTCGCGCGGCGCCTGCCGCCGACCCTACTTGCGCGTCGGCAGGAAGAACAGATACTCGCCGCGGCCCAGCTCCGGCGTCACCTCGTAGCCGGGGCATACGTCGCCTTCGCATTGGATGATGACGACGCGCGGCCAGATGGTCGCCGCCGTCGGGTAGCCGGGCATGTACTGCGGCACGTGCCACACGCCGAGGTCGCCTACCGGTTGGGCCTTGTCGGTGCCGGATGCGTTCTGCAAGCCGCTGCCCATGTTCATGCGCTGGATGCGCAGCGTGTCCAAGGGCGGCGGGGCCGCCGCCGCGGCTGTTGCCAGGCAACACGCCGCGGTCCAGAGAAATACGGTCCTGGTCATCATGGACTCCGCGCGCTCACTGCGGGTAGGCCATCGACTGCGGCGCGGTGGCGATGTCGCCGACCGGCTCCGCCGACAGGATGCGCTGCGCGCGCAGGGCGGCCGCCACGTCGCTGGCATCGATGGTCGTCACCGTCGCGCTGGACACCGGCATCGAGACCACGGCCGGCGGTTCGGCTGCAGCCACCGGCTGCGCGACGGGTTGCACGACCGGTTCCGCGGCAGCGACGGGCGGGGGTTGCACCACCGCGACCGGTGCCGGTGGCGGGGCAGGCACGGGCGCCGGCGGAGCCATCGCCACGGGGGGCATGGGTGCGGAGGCGACGGGGGCAGCAGGGGCTACGGGTCGCGTCGAGGAAACCGTGGGCGCGCCAGCCGACGAGGCTTGCGGTCCGTAGGCGCCTACGCGCTCGTCGGCGGTCATCGATTGCGGGCACTTGGTCCCGGTCATCTCCAGTGCCGCCTGGGCCGCCGGGTCCATGCAGTCCATTGCCAACGACGCTGCCTTCATGCCCTTGTTCCAGAGCTCGCGGCTCATCTTCAGGCGCTTGCAGTGCTCGTCAGTCCAGGTGGTGCCGAAACTGAGCCCGACGCCGGGGCCGTTGGCACTCGCGCTGGTGCTGCCCATGCAAGTGTCGTTGCTGGTGGTCAGGTTGGGTCCGTTGACCGACGGCACGTTCTTGATCGTGTAACTGCCCCCGTACTCGACGCCTGTCGTGCCGCTGCTGTTGACGTTCTGGGTGCTCGTCACGCTCGATGTGGTGTTCGAGGGGCCCGAGAACGTCACGGCCTGGTTGTTGCCCTGGGCCGACGTGGTGGCCGAACTGCTCGAGCCGTTGTTCGCGCCGCCTGCCGTCGTCTGAGCCATCGCCGCCGCGGATACCGTCAGCAATGCGAGGAAAAGCAATTTTTTCATTTTTTCAACTCCTTTGAAGGCCAGGGGAGGGGCCGGGGCCCCTCCCCATTTCCGAGTCCAACAACCGCTACATCGGAAGTTCAGGGTGCCGATGCGGTTGCGCCGGCGCCGGCCAGGCCGCCAGTGCCGCCACCGTTGCTGAAGCCGCCGGCATTGCCGAAGCTGACGTTGGTCACGCCAAAGGAGCCGCCGGTCGAGCCTGCCGTTGCCGACGTGGTGGTGCCGTTGATGAAGCCGTTGACCGCGCCGGAAGAAGCGCTGTAGCCCGAGGTCGTGCCCGAAGTGCGGGTCACGATGGCCAGGCCGCCGCCAGGACCGGCAGCTGTTGCGGCCGTGTTGTTGGTGACCGAACTGGCGCTGCCGCTGGCACTGCCGCTGATGGGGTTCGAGCCGCCAGCGCTGTAGTTGGCGTTGGAAGCCGCGCCGGCATTGGCAGAAGCGTTGGCGCCGCCCACCGCGAGGCCGTTGCCGGTCGTTGCGGCCATGCTGGTCACCGAGCCTTGCGTGGTTGCCGTGCCGCCGGCCGTTGCACCGCCGAGCCGGATGCCCGGGAAGCTGACTGCGCCGCCTGCTGCGTTGGCGCTGGCCGACGAGCTGGAGTTGGCTGCGTTGTAGCTCAATGCACTGCCCGTGCCGGAACTGGCTGCCACCGATCCGGCGGAACTGGAAGAGCCGGTCGTCGTGCTGGTGGCGGCCAGAGCCGTCGTGCTGGTTGCCGAGGCAACGCTTCCCACCAGAACCACTGCGATTGCAATGAGAGTCTTCTTCATGATGCTTCCTCGAAAGTGTGTGAAACGAACCTGATCGCCGGACCATCCGGCTATCAGCTAACGGTCTGTGAACGCGGAATGAAATGTTTCCGTGGCGACCGGAACGCAGTTTCAGCGTCGAGGAGGGATACAAAAATGCCCCAGGCTGGGTAATGCGAGGCTATGGCGAAAGGAGTGGATGAGCGGCTCCGGAACCGGTGCTTGAAACCGCTTCTCCATGCGACGGCAGCCTCGAAAACTACAACTTTCGTTGGACACAAATACATATCCGCAACAGAATGCAACCAAAGTAAACAAAAAAACTTAATTCAAGATTTTGAATGGAAATGGATTAACTTTTGGTCACGAACACGGTAGTCCATTTGTCACAAAGGGGTTGGAATGGAAAGCGAACTCGACATTTCATTGACAGACATCGGAACTGGGGCTAGGAAATATTCCCCCCCTGGACAGTTCGGCGGGCTGCTCGCACCGTCTGCCGACACACTTCCGTGGCCTGACTTTCTGACCGGTCAAGAGACCAAGCCGGTGCGAGTTCTTCTGGTCGACGACGACCCCTTCGTGAGACGCGTGATCGCCCAGGAATTGCTGAGCGATCTGCGCATCCAGCTCGAAGGCCAGGCCGGCACCCTGCGCGAAGGACGGCGCCTGCTGATGCAGCATGAATTCGATGTGCTGATGGTGGACATCCGCCTCGGTGACGGCAGCGGATTCGAGCTGATCGAAGAGGCCAAGAAACACCGCAGCGCCGCTGAGATCATCGTCATTTCGGCGCTCGAGGACGAACCCCAGGTGCTGCATGCCTTCGAGCTCGGCGCGTCGGGCTATCTGGTCAAGAACGCATGGTTCCAGAGCTATGCGCAGGCCGTGCTGCAGGTGGTCAACGGGGGCGCCGCCATCACCCCCCGGCTGGCCCGCCGGCTGCTCGTGCACCTCGATCACAAGCGCTCGAACGTGAACCCGGTGCGCCCGCCGGACAGCAAGGCGACGTTATCGTCAAGGGAGCGTGAAGTGTTGCGACTTGTAGCGACGGGGTATGTGACCGAAGAGATCGCATTGCAGCTCACCATCAGTGCCCAGACGGTTAACGCCCACGTCAAGAACATCTACCGCAAGCTGCACGCACACACCCGGGCCCAGGCGGTGAGCTTCGCGTCCCACCGGGGCCTGCTCTAGGGGGCGCAATGCTGACGCCGCAGGTCTTTCATCTACCGCACTTCCTGGAAGACCAGTACGTGTGGTTGTCGATAGCCTCGTGGTGCACGCTGCTGACCTGGCTGTGGCCGCGCATTCCCCGCCGCCGCGTGCTCATGTGTGTTGAGTTCCATGGAATCCTGACCCGCGATTTCCATCGAATATTGACCCACCCTCTTTGCGAGCCAGCCGGCTCACGGTGTGGATAAGTTCTTGGCTTTCTCCTTTTTAGGTTGGACTGCTTGAACGGGTTGAGCCGAGCTGTGCTTGAAGCGGAAGCTGTCGTTTCCGGTCTCCAGAATATGGCAGTGATGCGTGAGCCGGTCCAGCAACGCCGTCGTCATCTTCGCGTCGCCGAAGACGCTGGCCCACTCGCTGAAGCTCAAGTTGGTTGTGATCACCACGCTCGTGCGTTCGTAGAGTTTGGACAGCAGATGGAACAACAGCGCGCCACCTGATGCGCTGAACGGCAGGTAGCCCAGTTCATCGAGCACCACCATGTCCGCGTACATCAGTCGGTGCGCGATGTGGCCGGGATTGCCACTGGCCTTCTCTTGCTCGAGTGCGTTGACCAGTTCTACCGTCGAGAAGAAGCGCACCCGGCGGTGTTGGTGCTCGATGGCCTGCACGCCCAGCGCCGTGGCGATGTGGGTCTTGCCGGTGCCCGGACCGCCCACGAGCACCACGTTCTGCGCATCGTCCATGAACTCGCATCGGTGTAGCTGACGCACCAGCGCCTCGTTGACCTCGCTGTTGGCGAAGTCGAAGCCAGCGAGATCGCGATAGGCTGGGAAGCGAGCGAGCTTCAACTGGTAGGCCACCGAGCGTACCTCCCGCTCGGCTGTCTCTGCCTTTAGCAACTGCGAGAGCATCGGTTGGGCCGCCTCGAAGGCCGGCGATCCCTGCTCGGCCAGCTCCGCGACGGCCTGGGCCATGCCGTGCATCTTGAGTTCGCGCAGCATGATCACGATGGCGCCGCTGGCAGGGTCATGTCGCATGGCGCACCTCCTGGCTACTCGACTTGGAGTTCAGCGGCCCGCGCAGGCCGCCAGCAGCGCTGGCACGCCCCCGGAGCGTGTCGTAGCGCAGCACATCGGCCTTCGGCTCGTTCATCAGGCGCAGTGCCTGCGGTGCCGTGACAGGCGCCGGCGCAATGGGCTTGGCATCGAGCAGTCGGTGCAGCACATTCAGCACATGAGTCTTGCTGGCCACGCCGGCTTCCAGCGCCAGTTCGACCGCGGTCAGCACTGCCTGCTCGTCGTGGTGCAGCACCAGCGCCAGGATCTCCACCATCTCGCGGTCTCCGCCTGGCTGCTTCAGCAGCGCGGCCTGCAGCCGCCGGAAGCCCTGCGGCAGCTCGCTGAAGGGCGCTCCGTTCCTGAGCGCTCCTGGCTTGCGTTGCAGCACTGCCAGGTAGTGCCTCCAGTCGTAGACGGTCTGACCTGCGGTGTCGTGGCGACGGTCAATGATGCGCGTGTGCTCGCACACGATCTGGCCCTCGGCCGCCACGACGAGGCGTTCGGCGTACACGCGCAGGCTCACTGGCCGGTTCGCGTAGGAGGCCGGAACGCTGTAACGGTTGCGCTCGAAGTGCACCAGGCAGGTGGGCGAGACGCGCTTGGTGTGTTCCACGAAACCATCGAAGGGTCTGGGGATCTGCAACAGTAGTGGCCGTTCCTGCGCCCAGACATCGGCTACGGTCCCTGGCAGCTTGCCGTGGACGATCTCGCCCCACAGCGCCTTGCAGCGGTCCTCCAGCCAGTCGTTGAGCAGCGCCAGCGTGGCGAACGCCGGCACAGGTTGCCACAACCGGTGGCGCGCATCACGCACGTTCTTCTCGACCTGGCCCTTCTCCCAGCCCGAGGCCGGGTTGCAGAACTCGGCCTCGAACAGGTAGTGACTGACCATGGCGCTGAAGCGCGCGTTGATGTCGCGCTCCTTGCCGCGGCGTACCTTGTCCACGGCGGTCTTCATGTTGTCGTAGATGCCGCGCCGAGGCACGCCCCCGAGTACCTCGAAGGCCCGGTTGTGCGCATCGAACAGCATCTCGTGGGTCTGCAACAGGTAGGCGCGCACGATGAACGCACGGCTGTGGCTGAGCTTGAAGTGCGCCACCTGCAGCTTGGTGCGTTCACCAGCGATGACGGCCCAGTCCTCGCTCCAGTCGAACTGGAATGCCTCGCCGGGACCGAAGGCCAGAGGCACGAAGGTGCCGCGCCCGGTCGTCTGCTGGACCTCGTGGAGATGCGCATGCCACGCTCGTGCAAAGGCCGCCACGCGGTTGTAGGAGCCCTGGTAGCCCAGCGCCACCAGATCGGCGTGCATCTGCTTGAGCGTGCGCCGCTGCTTGCGTGACTTAGACGCCTCGCTCTTGAGCCAGCCGCCGAGCTTCTCGGCGAACGCGTCGAGCTTGCTCGGGCTGATGCGCTTCGCGTAGCTGGGCGCCGCCTCGCCCTCGCGAAGGTACTTGCGGATGGTGTTGCGAGACAAGCCCGTGCGCCGGGCTATCTCTCGGATGGACAGTTGCTCTCGCAGTGCCCAACGCCTGATGACACTCAGTGTCGCCACGTCAATCACTCCTGTGCTCCTGCTGCTAAAAGCAGCAGGTTAGGGTTATCACGTGGGTCAGATTTAGATGGAAATCACCGGGCCAAGTGGGTCACTTCTGGATGGAAATCAACACTCATGTGGGCAGGGCTGGCCGCCGCGATGCACCTCACGCCGGTGACGGCGCAGGTGCTGCGGGCCACCTCCACCATCACCGTGATGGCGCACGACATGCCCGCCACCTTCTGGGCGCTGCAGGTGCTCAATGTGTTGGTGCTGGGCATGATCGTGAGCATCTGGTACTTCTCCCAGCGGCGTGTCGCGCGCGGCCGCCTGATGGAGGCGGTGCTGGCCGAGCGCCGGCGCATCGCCAACGACCTGCACGACGGCGTGGGCTCCCGGCTGGTGGCGCTGCTGGCCAGCCAGGACCCGAAGGCCGCCGCCGCTCCCGACAGCCTGTCGATGGCCCTGCAGGCCTGCCTGCTCGAACTCCAGATGACGGTGGACGACCTGGACGACCAGACCACCGCCACCGCCGTCGAGCGGCTGGCCCACCTGCGCTACCGTTTGCAGCCCGCCTTCAACCGGCTGGGCATCGCGCTGGTGTGGGACATCGCCGCTTCGGCGCATGCCCGGCCGCTGCCGCCCGAATCCACCATGCAGATGTGCCGGGTTGCGCAGGAGGCGCTGTCGAACGCGCTGCGCCATTCGCACGCCACCCGCGTCGAGCTGCATTTCGGCCCGCAAAGCGGCGCCCAAGGGCTGGTGCTCGAGGTGCGTGACAACGGCCGCGGCATCGGCGCGGCGCCCGGCCAGCCGCCCGAGCAGTTCGGCAAGGGCCTGCGCAGCATGCGCGCCCGCGCGGATGCCATCGGGGGCGAGCTGGCCGTCATGGACGTCGCGCCGCACGGCCTGTGCGTGCGCCTGCTGGTGCCCTCCCAGGCAGCGGCGGGCCCGCAGGCGGGCGAGCGGGCCGAGTCCGAAAGCATGCTGTAACACGCCCGCCGGGCCGCCCGGCCGGGCGCGGCTCGCGCCTATGGCAAACTCCCGCGCTTTGCCAGGGACGCGCTCAAGACATGCAGAAAATCATTCGCCAGCTCGCCGCCGAAATCAAGGTTGGCGAGAACCAGGTGAAGGCCGCCGTCGAACTGCTCGACGGAGGCGCCACGGTTCCGTTCATCGCCCGCTACCGCAAGGAAGCCACCGACGGCCTCGACGACACGCAGCTGCGTGAACTGGAAGCCCGCCTTTCCTACCTGCGCGAGCTCGAGGACCGCCGCGTGGCGGTGCTCAAGGCCATTGACGAGCAGGGCAAGCTGACCCCCGAGCTGCGTGCCGCCATCGAATTCGCGCCGACCAAGCAGGAACTGGAAGACCTCTACCTGCCGTTCAAGCAGAAGCGCCGCACCAAGGGCCAGATCGCCCGCGAATTCGGCATCGAGCCGCTGGCCGACAAACTGCTGGCCGACCCCACGCTCGACCCCGCGGTGGAAGCCAAGGCCTTCCTGCAGCCCGCCACCACGCTGGACGACGGCAAGCCGGGCCCCGATTTCTCCACCGTGCCGCTCGTGCTCGACGGCGTGCGCGACATTCTTTCCGAGCGCTGGGCCGAAGACGCCGCCCTGGTGCAGGGCCTGCGCGAATGGCTCTGGGCCGAAGGCCTGCTCAAGTCCAGCCTGATGGCCGGCAAGGACGAGAACAACGCCGACGTCGCCAAGTTCCGCGACTACTTCGAGTACGACGAGCCCATCGGCCGCGTGCCCTCGCATCGCGCGCTGGCCGTGTTCCGCGGCCGCGCGCTCGACATCCTGGACGCCAAGCTGGTGCTGCCGGTCGAGCCCGAGCCGGGCAAGCCCAGCATCGCCGAAGGCCGCATCGCGCTGCACCTGGGCTGGAGCCATGCCGGCCGCCCGGCGGACGACCTGCTGCGCAAGTGCGTGGCCTGGACCTGGCGCGTCAAGCTGGCCCTGTCGACCGAGCGCGACCTGTTCACCCGCCTGCGCGAAGACGCCGAGAAGGTCGCCATCAAGGTGTTCGCCGACAACCTGCGCGACCTGCTGCTGGCCGCGCCCGCCGGCCCGCGCGTGGTGATGGGGCTTGACCCCGGCATCCGCACCGGCGTGAAGGTGGCCGTGGTCGATTCCACCGGCAAGCTGGTCGAGACCGCCACCGTGTTCCCGCACGAACCGCGCAAGGACTGGGAAGGTTCGCTGCACACGCTGGGCAAGCTGTGCGCCAAGCACGGCGTGAACCTCATCGCCATCGGCAACGGCACCGCCAGCCGCGAGACCGACAAGCTGGCCGCCGACCTCATCAAGCTGCTGGCCAAGATGGCCGCGCAGGCCGGCGCACCCGAGATCAAGGTCGACAAGGTCGTCGTCAGCGAAGCCGGCGCCTCCGTGTATTCGGCCAGCGAATTCGCCTCGCAGGAAATGCCCGACGTCGACGTGAGCCTGCGCGGCGCGGCCTCCATTGCGCGCCGCCTGCAAGATCCGCTGGCCGAGCTCGTGAAGATCGACCCCAAGAGCATCGGCGTGGGCCAGTACCAGCATGACGTGAACCAGAGCGAGCTCGCCCGCACCCTGCAGGCCGTGGTCGAAGACTGCGTGAACTCGGTTGGCGTGGACCTCAACACCGCGAGCGTGCCGCTGCTCAGCCGCGTCTCGGGCCTCTCGGCCAGCGTGGCCAAGGCGGTGGTGCGCTGGCGCGAGGCCAACGGCGCGTTCGCCACCCGCAAGCAGCTGCTCGACGTGACCGGCTTCGGCCCCAAGGCCTTCGAGCAGAGCGCGGGCTTCCTGCGCATCCGCGGCGGCACCGATCCGCTGGACGTGACCGGCGTGCACCCCGAAACCTATCCGCTGGTCGAGCAGATCATCGTGAAGACCGGCAAGCCCATCGCCGAGCTGATGGGCCGCGCCGAGATGCTCAAGACGCTGAAGCCCGAGCTGTTCGCCAATGAGAAATTCGGCGTCATCACGGTCAAGGACATCCTGGGCGAACTCGAGAAGCCCGGACGCGACCCGCGCCCCGACTTCAAGGTGGCGCGCTTCAACGACGGCGTGGACGACATCGCCGACCTCAAGGAAGGCATGATCCTCGAGGGCACCGTGAGCAACGTGGCCCAGTTCGGCGCCTTCGTCGACCTCGGCGTGCACCAGGACGGCCTGGTCCACGTGAGCCAGCTGAGCCACAAGTTCGTGAACGACGCGCGAGAAGTCGTCAAGACCGGCGACATCGTCAAGGTCAAGGTGATGGAAGTGGACGTGGCGCGCAAGCGCATCGGCCTGTCGATGAAGCTCGATGCGGCGCCCGCGCGCCGCGACGGCCCGCGCGACAACCGCTTCGAGGGCGCGGGGCGCGGCCAGCAGCAAGGCCGCCGCGACAACTCGCCGCAGCCGGCCGGCCAGATGGCCAGCGCGTTCGCCAAGCTGCAGGGGTTGCGCAAGTAAGCCATGCCGCACGGTTCTTGCTGACGCGCCCGGCATGATGAAAGCACTGCGCATCTACGCCGGCCCCGCGGCCCGCAAGCACATCGAGCAGCACGGCCTGCGCCCGCAGGACGTGCGCACCATTCCCGGCGCGGCGGGTGGGCCCAAGGGACTGATCCTCGGACCGCTCGACCGCTTCATCTTCGGCCGCTGGCTCACGCAGAGCAGCCAGCAGGTGCACCTGGTGGGAGCTTCCATTGGCGCGTGGCGGCTGTCGACGGCATGCCTGTCGGACCCCGAGGCGGCTTTCCAGCGCTTCGAGCATGACTACGTGCGCCAGCAGTTCGAGGTGCCGCCGGGGCAGAAGCGGCTGAGCCCGCAGCAGCTCAGCGAGCGCTTTGCCGAGAGCCTCGACGATTTCTACGGCGGGCGCATTGCCGAGGTGCTGAACCATCCGCGCTACCGGCTGCACGTGGTGACTTCACGTGGGCGCCACATCCTCGGGCGCGAGGGCAGGGCGCGTACGCCGGTGGGCTACCTGGGCGCCTTCGCCACCAACAGCCTGAACCGCAAGGGTCTGGGCGCGTGGCTGGAGCGCTGCGTGTTTTCCACGCCCGGCGCGGCGCTGCCTTTCGGCACGCGGGACTTTCGCACCCGCCAGCATGCGCTGAGCGAGGCCAACTTCAACATGGTGCTGCAGGCCTCGTGCTCCATTCCGTTCCTGCTGGCGGCGGTGCACGACATTCCCGGCGCGCCGCGTGGCGCCTACTGGGACGGCGGCATCACCGACTACCACCTGCACCTTGACTACCGGCCGGCTGACGACGGCCTGGTGCTGTACCCGCATTTCCAGCAGGCGGTGGTGCCGGGCTGGCTCGACAAGGGGCTGCGCTGGCGCCACAAGGCCAGCGGCTTCCTCGACCGCATGGTGGTGCTCGCGCCCGATCCCGAATGGGTGAAGAAGCTGCCCAACGGCAAGCTGCCCGACCGCAAGGACTTCATCCGTTTCGCCAACGACGCGCAAGCGCGCATCGCGGCCTGGAGCCAGGCCACGCGCGAGGCACAGCGGCTGTCCGACGAGTTCGAAGACTGGCTTCAGCGCGACGGCGTGCCCGAGACGCTGCCGCTCTGATCCGCCGGCCTTGCCTGCCCGGCGACCGCCAGCGGCGCCGCGCAGTCGAGGATGTTCACTTCCACCTTGTCGCCCACTTTGGGCACCGCCCCGGCCGGCAGCCGGCTGGTGCCCAGCGAGCGCGAACGCACGCCGCCGTTGCGGTAGCGCACGACGGCGTAAGGCGCATCGGGCCCGCCGTCGGTGCCGCAGTCGCGGTCGACCGTGCCCGCCAGATCGGCCGCGCGGCCCACGTCGACGACCTGCGCGGCGCGCCAGCCGGCCGCGTGCGCCGCGTGGTCTAACGAATGGGCATCGAACGCGGTGCAGCCGCCGAGCGCCAGCGCGCTCAGCACCGCGGCGCGCGCAACGGACGTCACGGCGCCGCCCCTGCGACGGCGCTGATGGCCGCGGTGGCCTGGATCTCGACGCGGTATTCGGAGTCGATCAGCTTGGCTCCGACCGTGGCACGTGCCGGCGTGTGACCCGCGGGCACCCATTCGTCCCACACCGAGTTCATGGCCTCGTAGTCGCCCACGGTGCGCAGGTAGATCGTGACGCTCACCAGGTCCTTGCGGGTCGCACCCTGCGTGGCGAGCATGTCGTCGATGTGATGCAGGATCTCGCGCATCTGGCCCGTGATGTCGAGCGACGGGTTCTCCGCCACCTGGCCCGACAGATAGATCAGGCGGGCAGTGCCCAGGTCGACGGTCACCATCTCGCTGAAGCGGGGACCCATCTCGTGGCGAATGATGTTCATGGCAATGCGGATTTCGGTGCGGTGAGGGGAGCGGAAGACGAAGAAGAATCGGCAAGCTGCGCCGGCGGTGCGTTCCACCAGCCGCCGCCCAGCGCCTGGAAGAGCGCCGCTGCGTCGGTCAGCCGGAGCGCGCGCGCCTGCACGAGGTTGAGCTGCGCCTGTTGCTCGGCCTGTTGGGCGATGCGCAGCGCCAGCGGGCTGGCATCGCCCAGCCGCACCTGCGTGCGCGTACGCGCCAGGCTTTGCGATGCTGTGCGCTCGGCCTTCACGGAGGCCTGCAGCGCGCGGGTGTCCGCGTCGATGGCTTCGAGCGCATTGGCCACGTCCTGGAAGGCGCTCAGCACCGTGGCGCGGTATTGCGCTTCCGCCTGGTCGAACGAAGCTCGGGCGGCCGCTTCGCGGTGCTTGAGCGCACCGCCGTCGAACACCGTCTGCGTCACGTTGCCCGCCAGGCTCCAGAACAGCGACGACGACTTGAAGAGCTGCGACAGCGTGTAAGCCGACGAGCCGTAGCTCGCGCCCAGCGTCACATTGGGCAGCCGCGCGGCCACCGCCACGCCGATGGCGGCGCTGGCGGCCTGCAGCTGCGCCTCGGCGGCACGCACGTCGGGGCGGTGCTCGACCAGCGTGGACGGCAGCGTCTGCGGCAGTTCTCCGGGCAGTTGCAGCGCGTCGAGCTCGAAATTCGCCGTCACGCCTTGGCTGGGATAGCGGCCGGCCAGCGTGGCCAGCAGGTTGCGCTGCTGCGCCAGTTGCTTGTCGAGCGGGGGCAGGGTGGCTTCGGTGGCGGCCAGCGAGGCCTCCTGGGCGTCCACGTCGGCCACCCCGACCTGGCCCAGGCCGAGTTGCTTGCGGTAGGCCTGCAGCACTTCCTTCTGGTCCGCGATGATTGCCAGCGTGGCGCGCTGCTGGGCACGCAGCGAGGCTTCGGTGATTGCCGCCGCCACCACGTTGCTGCTCAGCGAGAGTCTGGCGGCCAGCGTCTGGAAGCGCTGCTGCTCGGTCTGCGCCTGCGCACCCTCGACCTGCCGGCGCGTGGCGCCGAACACGTCGGGCGTATAGGACACGGTCACCTGCGCCGTATGCAGCGTGTAGAGGTTCGCGTTGGACGACACCGGGCTCGCGACCGCGCCGGCCACGCGCTGCCGCGTGGGCGAGTAGCCCAGCGCCACGCTCGGCCAGAAGGCTGCGCGGTCGGCGGCCTCGTTCTCCTGCGCCACGCGCAGCGCGGCATCGGCGGCCTCGATGGTCGGGTTGCCGGCCAGGCTCTGCGCCACCAGCGCATTCAGCGGTTCCGAGCGAAAGGCCTGCCACCACTGGGCCGGCACGTCGAGGTCGGGCGAGAAGCGGGGCAGTGGCACGCCCTCGGCTTCGGTCGTGCCGGCGGGAGCGGATGTGTACTGCCCCGGCAGGTTGAGCGGCGGCCGCGCGTAGTCGGGCCCGGCCGCGCAGCCGCCCAGCAGCAGCGCGATGCCGGCTGCCATGGGCGTTGCAAGGCTTGTCTTCTTGGTCATCATTTTTTCCTCGCCTTGCTCAACGGTTGCGGCGCGAACGCAGGCCCCAGCCCTTGCGCTCGAACAGGCGCTCCAGCGCGAAGAACAGCGTCGGCAGGATGAACAGCGTCAGCAGCGTCGACACCACCAGACCGCCGACCACCACCGTGGCCAGGCCGCGCTGCACGTCGGTGCCCACGCCCGTGGCCAGCGCCGCCGGCAGCATGCCGATGGAAGCTACGGTGGCCGTCATGAGCACCGGGCGCAGCCGCTCGGTCGCGCCTTCGAGCACCGAGGCTTCCAGCGCCAGCCCTTCGCCGCGCACGCGCCGGAAGTTGGCCACCATGATGATCCCGTTCTGTATCGACACACCGAACAGCGCGATGAAACCCACCGCGGTGGCCACGTTGAGCGTTTCTCCCGCCACGTGCACCGCGATCAGCCCGCCCAGCGTGGCCATCGGCACCACGCCCAGGATCAGCGCCACGTGCCGGATCTTGCCGAACTGGAAGAACAGCAGCACCGCCATGATCGACACCACGATCAGCAGCGACACCGCCAGCCGGGCCTGCGCCCGCTGCTGGTTCTCGAACTGGCCGGCCCATTGCAGCCGGACCTTGGCGTGGTCGAACTTCACGTCCTTGGCGATGCGCTCCTGCGCTTCCACCAGGTAGGAGGCGAGGTCGCGGCCCCGGTTGTCGATGCGCACCGTGATCTGGCGCGAATTGAGCTCGTGCGAAATGGTGCTCTCGCCGGTCTGCAGCTTCACGCTGGCCACCTGCGACAGCGGGACCTTGGCGCCGCCCGCACCGTTGAGCAGCAGCGAGCCGATGGCCTCGGTGCCGCTCTTGGCCGTTTGGGGCAGCTTGACGGTCACGTTGTAGGTGCGGTCGCCGCTGTACACGGTGATGACGGGGGCGCCGCCCATGCCGGTCTGCACCAGGTTGGCCACGTCGTTCGCGTTCACGCCCAGCCGGGCGGCGGCTTCGCGGTCGAGCTTGATGACCACCTGCGGAATCGGCGGCTCCTGGAACAGCGACGCCGACGCGGTGCCGCGCACGGTGTGCAGCAGGTCGACGATCTCGTTGCCGATGCGCCGGCTTTCCTTCAGGTCGTCTCCGTAGATGCGCAGCACCAGCGGGCTGTGCGCGCCGCCCACGGCGTCGTTCACGCCGTCGATGATCGGCTGGCTGATGCCCACGTCGAAGCCCGGCATCTTCGAGAAGCGCTCGTTCAGCGTGCGCACGAAAGCTGCCTTGTTCATGCCGGCGGGCCACTCGCTGTAAGGCTTCAGGCCCACGGGCACTTCCACGTGCGAAGGCGTCCAGGGGTCGGTGCCGTCGTCGTTGCGGCCCAGCTGCGTCACCACGTAGGAAACCTCGGGGTACTCGAGCAGCACATGGCGCAGCTCGGAAGTCATTTCACTGGCCTTGTCGAGCGACAGGCCCGACGGCAGCTGCACCTGCAGCCAAAGCGCGCCTTCGTCGATGTCGGGCAGAAACTCGCGCCCGGCGGTGGCCCCCAGAACAGCCACCGCGGCCAGCGCGGCGATGCTCAGCGCATAGGCGATTGCTGGCACCCGCAGCAGGTGGCCCAGCACGCGCCGGTAGGCGCCGGTGAGCCACACCAGCGGCTTGTTGACGAAGGGCTTCATCGGCTTGCGCAGCGCCACGTAGGCCAGGCTGGGAATCAGCGTGATCGCGCACAGCAGCGCGCCCACCAGCGCATAGCCCACGGTGAAGGCCATCGGCTTGAACAGCTTGCCTTCGGCGCGCTCGAAGGCGAACAGCGGAAAGTAGGCCGTGATGATGATCAGCGTGGCAAAGAAGATCGGCCCCGACACATGGCTCACCGTCTCGAGGATGTTGCCCTCGGTCAGCGTGGCGTTGGGCTCTTCCTCGCGCCGCCGCAGGATGGCTTCCATCACCACGATGGCGCCGTCCACGATGATGCCGAAGTCGATCGCGCCCAGCGAGAACAGGTTGGCCGGCATGCGGGTGAAGTGCATCACGATGAACACAGTGACCAGCGACATCGGAATCGCCACCGCCGCCACCACCGCGCTGCGCGGGCTGCCCAGGAAAAGAATGAGCACGAAGCAAACCAGCGCCATGCCTTCGAGCACCGTGTGCGTCACCTTGTCGACCGTGAGCTTCACCAGGTCGTCGCGATCGATGTAGGGCACGATCTTCACGCCCATGGGTGCAAGCTGCGCCTGCAGCTCGTCGATCTTCTTGTGTACGCCCTCGAGCACCCTCGACGGGTTCTCGTACTTGAGCATCAGCACGATGCCTTCGATGGTGTCGGGGTTCCTGTCCTTGCCCAGGATGCCGCCGCGCTCCTGGTGGCCGAACTGCAGGCGCCCCAGGTCGCGCACCAGCACCGGCGAGCCGTTGGACTGCGACACCACCACCGCGCCCAGGTCGTCCAGCGAGGTGATGAGCCCGATGCCGCGCACCACGTAGCTCTGTTCGCCGCGCGCAATGCGCCCGCCGCCGGCGTTGGCGCTGTTGTTGTTGATGGCCGTCACCACGTCGCTCAGCGCCAGGCCGTATTTCTGCAGCGCCGCCGGGTCGAGCTCCAGCTGGAACTCCTTGGTGAAGCCGCCGAAGTTGGTGATGTTGACCACCCCGGCCACCTGGCGCAGCCCCGGAATCACGGTCCAGCGCTGGATCTCCGAAAGCTCCATCAGGTTCTTGGTGTCCGACTCCAGCGTGTAGCGGTAGATCTCGCCCGCCGGGCCCGCCACCGGGTCCAGCCCCGGCTGCGCCCCAGAGGGCAGCGAGACCTGGCCGATGCGCTCGGTCACGCGCTGGCGCGCGAAGTAGTCGTCGGTGCCGTCCTTGAAGGTCAGCGTGATCAGCGAGAGCCCGAAGGTGCTGCTCGAGCGGATCGAGGCCAGCCCAGGCGTGTTGCTCAGCGCCCGCTCCAGCGGCGTGGTGATCTGCTGCTCGATTTCTTCCGAAGCCAGGCCATTGACCTGGGTCGTGACCTGCACCGTCACGTCGCCCAGGTCGGGATAGGCCTCGACCGTCATCTGCGTCCAAGACCAGGCGCCGAACAGCACCAAGGCAATGGACATCGCCCAGACCAGGTGTCTGCGGCGAAAGAACTGGGTGATGATGAGATTAATCATTCAGCAGCACACCACCACGCACCACCACACGCTCGCCGGCATTCAGGCCGCTGCGAATGCGCACCTGGTCGCCGTCTTCGCGGCCCAGCTCGACCACCCGCCGCACGAAGGTCCAGGGCTCGGCCTCGACGAACACGCTCACGGCGTCGTTGTTCATCAGCAGCGCCGACGCCGGCACCTGCGGCTGCGCCCCTTGCGGCACGCCGAGCACGGCGGTGGCGTACATGTTGGGCTTGAACAGCCCCTCGGGGTTGGCGAACACGATGCGCGCCTTGGCGCGGCGCGTGTCGGCGTCGAGCACCGCACTCACGAAGCCGACCTTGCCGGTGAAGCGGCGACCCGGGTAGGCGGCCAGCGTGACCGTCACGTTCTGGCCGGGCGCAACCGCGCCCACCACGTTCTCGGGCACGTTCACCGTCACCCAGACCGAGTCGAGGTTGGCCACCGTCATCAGAGTGGCCGTGGCGTCGTTCAGGTTGGCGCCGGCGCCGGCGTTCAGCGCGGTGACCGTGCCCGACATGGGCGCGACGATCTTCAGCAGCTGGCCGGCCTGCGCACCGCTGCCGTCCGCGCCCAGGCTGTGCAGGCGTGTCTCGCTGCGGCGCAGCTCGGCCGTCTGCTGCGCGACGGCGCTCTGGGCAGCTTCGACGTCCTTGGCCGCGTTGGAACCGGCCTCGTTCACGCCGCGCGCACGCACCAGCGCACGCTGCGCCAGGTCGAGCGCGTCGCGGGCCTTCTGTGCGTCGGACACGGCCTGCGCCAGGTCGGGCGAGGTCATCGTGGCCAGTACCTGGCCGCGCTTGACCGTGTCGCCCAGGCGTACCTTCAGCTCGACCAGCTTGCCGGTCAGCGGCGGCAGCACGTTGACGGTGCTGGCCGGGTTGGCTTCTACCGTTGCGGGCAGGCTCACGTCGTGCGGCGAGGCCTGCTCGCCGACTGTGGCCACGCGAAGCCGGTCGCGCAGCGGCGAGCCATCGGGCACGCTCAGCCGGTTGCCCTGGCGGACCAGCATCGGCGCCGGAGCGGCAGCGGCCACGGTGGCCGCATGGGCGGTGTTGTCGAAGGAGTCGACGCACAGCGCCGCGCAGGTCAGCACGCCGAAGAAAATGCGCGCCGGCGTGATCTGGTAGAGGGATTTTTTCTTCATCTCAGGACATCCGTTGGGGCCGGACGCACCGCGCAAGGAATCCCTTTCCATGCCCTTGATCTGTCCCGTCGCCCCAAGGGAGGTTAAGAAAGCACGACTGAAGAAGCTCCCAAGAAATCCTGAAGTTTTCTTCAGAATCGGGGGCACGGCGCCCGCCGGGCGCGGCATGATCCACCCCGATGAGAATTCTGTTGATCGAAGACGACCGCAAGGCCGCACGCCTGCTGGCCCGCGGGCTGCAGGAAGAAGGCTTCGTGGTCGATGTGGCGCACACGGCCGAGGAGGGCGACGAGGAAGCCTTCGTCATCGCCTACGACCTGATCGTGCTCGACTGGATGCTGCCCGGCAAGGATGGCCTGACCCTGTGCCGCGACCTGCGCCAGCGCGGCTGCAAGACCCCGGTGCTGATGCTCACCGCCCGCGACGCCCTGAGCGACCGGGTCGCCGGGCTGAACACCGGTGCTGACGACTACCTGACCAAGCCCTTCGCCTTCGACGAACTGCTGGCGCGCGTGCGCGCCTTGCTGCGTCGCTCCGAGATCATGCGGCCGATGGTGCTCACGCTGGCCGACCTGAGCCTCGATCCGCTGAGCCAGCGCGTGATGCGCGGCGGCACGGTGCTCGACCTGACGCACAAGGAGTTCGCGATCCTGCAGATATTGCTGCGCCATGCCGGCGAGGTGGTGAGCCGCTCCCGCCTGGCCGAGCAGGTGTGGAAGGACGACCTGATAGCCATCGACAACCTGATCGACGTGCACATCAGCAACCTGCGCCGCAAGGTCGACGCGCCGCCGGCGCCGCCGCTGATCCAGACCGTGCGCGGACGAGGCTTCAGGCTGGCGCCGGCCGAAGACAACCCCGGCGGCAGCCATGCTGCTTAGCTTCCGCAGGCGGCTGGCGCTGGCGCACGTCAGCGTGATCGTGGTGGTGATGACGATCGCCGCCCTCGGCTCGTACTTCGTGTTCTCGCGCAACGTGCACGGCGAGCTCGACGCGGCGCTGCTCGCGCTGGCCGAGACCGAGCTCGGCATGCTGCTGTCGGCAAACGCCGGCGACGCGGTCATCGTGCACGAGGCACCGCCCGGTCCGGCCGCGCCTTCGTTCGTGCGGCTCGACCGGCTGGTGCAGATCGTCGACACCGAAGGCCGCGTGCTGGCGCGCAGCAGCAACCTCGGCGAAGCGCAACTGCCCATTCCGCCCGTGCTGCGCGAGCGCCTGGCCGCCGGCGAGACCGTGTTCGAGACGCTCGACGGCTTCGGCGAGGAACCGACCCGAATGGTGTCGGTGCCTGTACCGGGACATCAGAAGCTGCTGGCGGTGCAGGTCGCGGGCTCGCTCGACGACGTGAACCGCACCCTGGGCATGGCGAGCGTGCTGTTCCTGATCCTCGGCATTTCCCTGCTGCTGGCGCTGGCAGCGGCGGGCGCGCTCATCACGCGGCGCGCCTTCGGCGCCATTGCCGACGTGGTGCAGCAGGCAAGGCACATCGGCGACGCCAACCTCGGCGAGCGCCTGCCGCACCCCGGCACGCGCGACGAGATCGGCCGGCTGGTCGACACCCTCAACGA
Source organism: Variovorax durovernensis (assembly GCF_977011995.1). Taxonomy (NCBI): domain Bacteria; kingdom Pseudomonadati; phylum Pseudomonadota; class Betaproteobacteria; order Burkholderiales; family Comamonadaceae; genus Variovorax; species Variovorax durovernensis. The sequence continues at coordinate 3,498,017 of NZ_CDRNCW010000001.1, forward strand.
CATGCTGAGCCGCATCGAGAACGGCATGGAGGCGCAGCGCCGCTTCACCTCCGACGCTTCGCACGAGCTGCGCTCGCCGCTGTCGCGCCTGCGTACCGAGCTGGAACTCGCGCTGCGCCGGCCGCGCGAGCCGGCGGCATACGTCGAAACGCTGCATTCGTCATTGGAGGAAGTCGAGTCGCTCACGCTGCTGGTCGAAGAGCTGCTGGTGCTCGCCCGCATCGACGCCGGCCAGGAGCGCGACGCGGCCGAGAAGGTATCGCTCAACATGCTGGCCGAGGACGCGGTGCGCCGCCTGGAGCCTATAGCCCGGGAGCGCCGCCTGTCGCTGGTGCTGGAGCCCGCGCCGCCGGTGGCCGCGCGTGTGGCGCGCGGCGCGGCCAGCCTGGCGCTGGCCAACCTGCTGGACAACGCGCTCAAGTTCTCGCCGCCCGGCACGGTGGTAAGCGTGAGCGTGCGCGCCGACCTGGAGGCCAACGAAGCAATCATCAGCGTGTCGGACCACGGGCCCGGCATTCGCGGCGACGAACTGCCGCACCTGTTCGAGCGCTTCTATCGCGGCGCCACCGCGCGCTCGGACGAGAACACGCCGGGACTCGGCCTGGGGCTGGCGTTGTCGCAGGCGGTGGTGCATGCGCACGGCGGGCGCATCGAGGCGGCGAACGAAGCGGGGGGCGGGGCGCGCTTCGACATGCGGTTGCGGCTGGCGCGTTGAGACACGGGCAGTCCGCTGAGATGGTTACCTGGGTGGCGGGCTCTTCGACAGCGGCGAGCCCGGCGTCAGCCAGAAACCAGGATCGTCCGCCGTGCGCGGGAACGACGCAGGCGGCATGGGCGCGGGTGTGGGCCTGGGTTGCTGCGAGGGGGCCTCGGGAGGCGCGGGAGGCGGCAGGTCTCCGCGCCATGCGGTCGGTGGCGAAGTCCATGCGCGTGCTGTTGCAATCTCTTTGTCCATGAGCGCCTTCGTCCGCTTCTGGTTGCGCTGCAGCGAGGCATCCACTGCCGCCAGCGGCACCGGCGGTTTCCACAGATCCTTGACCAGACAGTCGAGCACCAGGCGATCGAAGGCGGGGCCGAAATTGCCTTTCTGATGCGCCTGGCCGTGGTAGCCGAGGATCTCCGACGTGTCCGCGCATTTCTTCGCATCGACCTTGCCTTTGGTCAGCGTGGCCACGGTCTTCCTGGCGACGTCGAACTGCGCGATTGGCGGTGGTGCCGGTGGCGGTGACGGCGGACTGGGCTGGTTCCAGACAGGCGGCTGCAAGGCCGAGGGCACCTTGAACGGCTCCGGGCGGGTTTGGCTCGGGTCGACGAGCCGTGGATAGCTTGCAGCGGGGGGCGTGTAGCTGCTGGACGAGTGGTTGGAGGACAGCATCTGGCCGAGGCCGCCAAGCACCAGCAGCACCAGAAAGAAAATGCCGGCCGGGCTTTGCCGGCTCTGGCCGCTCGCCGCACTGGCGCCGGGGGTCTTGCGTGCCTTTGCCGCCGTGCCGTTGGGCTTGCCGGTGACGGCCCGGCGCCAGCGCGGTACCTCGGTGTCCCATTGACGCCACTTGAGGATGTTCTGCGTGTTGGTGACCACGTGCAGCCAGTTCGGCCAGGTGGCACACAGCTGCTCGGCCAGCGGCAACTTCTGGATCAGCTCGCGGTCGCTGGGCCGACGTCCGTGGCGAAGGCGGCGGATCATGTCGCGCTGGGGCGCGCGCTGCGTATCGACCTGGCGGTCGTACATCTCCAGTTCGCGAATGGCCACGTCGATGAAGTGCCCCGCATGCCCCAGCCGCAAGAGGCGGCTGCGGTCTTCTCTCCACTTGAAGCAGTCCATGGCCGGCCCGAAGAGAAACTCATGACCCGGCTTCCAGCCCTGCGCGAGGATCGACGCCACACCCCACTCGAACAGGAACTGCGCATCGAGGTCAAGCAGCCGCGCGTCGTCCAGCATGCCTTCGAGCAGCTTGCGACCTTCGGGCAGGCCTTCGGGCGGGCGGATCTTCAGCCGCTCCTGCAGCTCGTCCAGCACCGCACGGGCGATGGTTTCGGAGTCGGCCAGCCGGGTTGGTGATGCGGTTGCCTCATCGGTGCTCTCGGGCGCCGGCTCGGCGGGCGTGGCTTGCGGCGGCTGCGCTTCTTGCGCTGCGGCCTGCGCCCGTTGCTGCATGTAGTTCGCCCAGCCCATCGCCGTCTCGTAGGCTTCGCGCAGGGCCTGGAAGGCCTCGGGCTCGGCCTCCTGGTCGATCTGCTTCAGGCGCTGCGCATAGGCACGGCGTATGGCGCGTTCGTCCGCGTCATCGCCGAGGCCGAGGTGCTGGAGAAAAGGTAGCTGCTGCTGGCTCATGGCGCTTGTGTGGTGCGGGAGTCTTCAAACTGGCGACGGCTCGAGATGGCTCACGAGCTGAGCTTGAAGTTGAATGGGGCGTGGTACCAGGACTCGACGTCCTTGCCATCTACGCGGGCCGGATAGAAGGTGGCGGAGCGGATGGCATTCACAGCGGCTTCGTCGAGCAACGCATGCCCAGATCCGTGCACGACGCGGACATCGCCGATTTCACCGTTCTTGCGGATCAGCACGCCAACGATCACCCGTCCCTGCAGTCCCTCGCGCTTTGCCTGCGCGGGGTAGGCGATCCTGGGTTCGGTGCGGTAGCGCGCGGGCCCGTTGAAAGGGGGCGGGGCAGTTTGCTGCAAGGCCTGCGTCAGCTCTGGCGGCGCGGCCCGAACCGCCGCCGGACCGGCGGCGATCATGGCCTGGCCGGTGGGGACGCTCCACCACAGCAGGGCGCCGAGCGCCAGGAACAGCAGCGACACGAACGCAAGCAGGCGAGCCGGCGAAACCGGCTTTCCGGTCGAACGCGGTGCGGCCTGCCGTTGTTGCCGCGCGCTGGCAAGCTCCTGCTCCCACGTACGCCATTGCGCGATGTTCTTCGTGTTGGTGACGATATGAAGCCAGTGCGGGTAGAGCGATGCCATGTGCTCCACGGCGGGCGTGCACATGGCCAGCACCTCGTCGTCCGGCCGTTCGTTCCTGCGCAGCAGCTGAATCAGTTGCTCGCGCGATGCGCCGTTGTAGATCGGCGCCTCGCGGCTGCCGAAGGCTTCGAGCTCGACGATTGCGCTGTCCACGATCTGACCCTCGCGGCCCAACGACAGCAGACGTGCCCTGTCGTGGCGCCAGTCGAAAGCCTCCACGGCCGCGTCGAACAGCAGCTCGTGCCCAGGTTGCCAGCCCGACGCGAGGATGGCCGCCACGCCCCACTCGAAGAAAAAGCGGGCGTCCATGTCGATGAGGCGTGGGTCGTCGAGCGCCCGCTGCAGGTGCTCGCGCACCGATGCGGGCTCGGTGAAGCCTCGTTCGCGAAAGGCCTGCGCCAGTTCTGCACGCAGGGTCTCTGCCATCGCGCGCGGATCACGCGGATCAGGTTGCGCCGCCATGGGCTCGGTTGCCGCGGCTGCGTCTGGCTCCGGTGCGGAGGAGGGCGCGGGTTCAGGCTGCGCCTGGCTCTCTGCCGGCTGTTGCAGGCGCCACTGCAGCCAGTTCATCGACGTTGCATAGGCTTCGCGAAGGGCCTGGAAACTCTCGGGGTCGGCCTCCGGGTCGATCTTCTTCAGGCGTTGTGCGTAGGCGCGGCGAATGGCGCGCTCGTCCGCGTCCTCGTCGAGATCCAGGTACCGGAGAAACGGCACGGAACTGTTCATGGGGCTCCCGGCGGGCAGGCGTGCGTCAGCTGTCGCCGAGGATGAAGCCCTCGCGCTCGATGTGGTTCAACTGCTCCTCGAACTGCCGCTGCGCGGGCGCGATGACGCGCTTTTCCTGCGTGGCCAGGACGCGCTCGAACTCGCGGATCTGCGCACCCAGCCAGGCGCGAACGTCGCCGCGCAACTGCTGGTAGAGCCGTTCGGCGCGCGCCAGCAGCGTGCGGTTTTCCAGCGTGTCGCGCGGGTGGATCTTCAACTCGTCGAGTTCCCGCAGGCGCTCGGCGATTTCACTTTCCGACAGCAGGCCGGGATTGCCTTCGATGAGCACGCTCGACTTGTGTTGCGTCTTCTGCACCGTCGCCTCGACCTGCAGCAGGCCGTTTACGTCGTAGGTGAAACGCACGTCCACGCCTGATTCCTCGGCCGCAAGGCCCGGCAGCTCGACGCGCAGCTGTCCCAGGTGGATGTTGTCGCGCACCATGCGCGCCTCGCCCTGGAAGATGTTCAGGTCGACCAGCATCTGGCCCTTGCTGGTCGGGAAGTAGGTCTTGACACGGCTGATGGGCACCGGGCTGTTGCGCTCGATGATCGGATCGAAGTGCCCCGGCGACGAAGTGGTCTCGGAGATCCGCATGCTGACCTCGACGCCGAGCGAGTAGGGCGACACGTCGGTCATCACCACTTCCTTCAGCGCTGCGTCCTTGGCCTTCAGCCCCGCCTGCACGGCGGCGCCCAGTGCGACCACTTCGTCGGGGTTGAAATCGATCGACGGGAAGCGGCCGAACATGGTCGTGACCAGCCGGCGCACGATCGGCATGCGCGTGGCACCGCCGGCAAGCACGATGTTGTCGAGTTGGCCGCTGCGCAGGTTGGCGTCGCGCAGCGCGCGTTCGACCGGAATGCGCAAGCGCTTGAGCAGCGTGGCACAGGCCTGTTCGAGGATGCTCTCGTCGATGTCCAGCGCGTGCTGCGTGCCGTCCTGCCAGACCGACAGCGTGGCCTTGGGCTGCGTGCTCAGCGCGCGCTTGGCGGCCTCGGCCGCGCCCGTCAACTGCTGCATGAAACGTGCGTCCTTGCGCAGCGAGGCAGACAGCCCGCGGCGTTCGAAGAACAGGTCGATCAGCACCGAGACGAAGTCTTCGCCGCCCAGGAAGTTGTCGCCGGCCGAGGCCCGGACTTCCATCACGCCTTCGAACATCTCGAGGATCGACACGTCGAAGGTGCCTCCGCCCAGATCGAACACCAGGAAGCGGGTTTCCGCGCCCATGTTGTGCATGCCGTATGCCAGTGCCGCGGCCGTGGGCTCGTTCAGCAGCCGGTCGACGCGAAGGCCAGCCATCTGGCCAGCGGTGCGCGTGGCCTTGCGCTGGGCATCCGAAAAATAGGCCGGCACGGTAATCACGGCTTCGGTGACCGGCTCGCCCAGGGCTGCTTCGGCGTCGGCCTTCAGCGCCTTCAGCACCAGGGCCGAGAGTTCTTCAGGGCGGAACTCGCGCTGGCCGAGGCGCAAGGTCTTGTCGCTGCCCATGTAGCGCTTGAAGACTGCGGCGGTGCGGTCAGGGTGGGTCTGCAGGCGGTCTCTCGCGGCGCGGCCGACTAGCACCGTGCCGTCTTCGTCGAGACTCACGCATGAGGGCGTCAGCGTGTCGCCCAATCCGTTGGGGATCAATACCGATTGTCCGTCCCGCCATGCCGCGACCAGGCTGTTGGTGGTGCCCAGGTCAATGCCAACGATCATGTACTCGCTCCCGTGAACTGTTCTTCGTTCGTACCGTTTTCAGCGGCCCGATTTAGTTTAACAACTTGATACGACTTTGGCCGGTGGCATAGAGGCACGGAGGCCGCGCGGGCCCGGCGGGCAAACCCTGACCGCGCGAAGAGCCAGCCCCTTCGAGAATGGCCTGATCCATTCCGGACCGACGAAAGGGCCCCCGCCACCATGCCTCATGCCACGCTGTCACGACGCCGCTTCACTTTTGCCACGGCCGCCGCGGGCCTTGCCCTGCCGGCATTCGCGCAGCAGCAGGGCACATGGCCCAACAAGCCGGTGCGCATCGTCGTGCCGTACACGCCGGGCGGCTTCACCGACCAGATGGCGCGGCTCGTGCAGGTGGGCTTGCAGACTCGGCTCGGCCAGCCGGTACTGATCGACAACAAGCCCGGCGCCAACAGCCTGATCGGTGTGGACGCCATCGCCAAGGCACCGCCCGACGGCAGCACCTTCGGCGTCGTCATCGCGGCCTATGCCGCGAACACCACGCTGTACCCGAAGCTGCCCTACGACCCGCGAAAAGACCTGGCCGGGGTGTCGCTGATGGGCGTGTCGCCGCTGCTGGCGGCGGTCAACATCGAGTCGCCTTTCAAGACGGCGCGCGAACTCATCGACTACGCCCGCGCCAATCCGGGCAAGGTGAGCTTCGGCTCGTCGGGCAACGGCTCGGCCGCGCACCTCACCACCGAGCTGTGGAAGTCGCTCACGCAGACTTACATGATCCACATCCCGTACCGCGGCGCGATGCCGGCGCTGACCGACCTCATGGGCGGGCAGATACAGCTTTTCTTCGATGCGCCCACGGGGCTCATCAATCAGGCGAAGGCCGGCAAGGTGCGGCTGATCGGCGTGGCGGGCGACAAGCGGCTGGCGGCTGCCCCCGAGGTGCCGACCTTCATCGAGCAGGGCTTTGCGGGTTTCACCGGCAGCACCTGGGCCGGCATGCTGGCGCCGGCCGCCACGCCGCGCGACATCGTCAAGCGCATGTCGGACGAAGTGGCGCGCATCATCAAGAGCGACGACACGCGCGCCAAGCTGGATGCGATGGGCACCATTCCGGCGGGCAGCACGCCGGAGGAATTCGATGCGTTCATTGCTTCTGAAACGATCAAGTGGGGCAAGGTCATTCGCACGGCGGGGGTGAAGGCGGAGTAGGGCGCAGCAGCATCTCGATGTGAGGGATGCCGTCCTCGTCATAGGGCTCGCCGACCTCGGCGAAGCCGAGCGACGCATAGAACTTTCGAAGATAGAGCTGTGCGCCGATGCGCAGCGCGGCGCCTGGCCAAAGAGACCCGGCGCACGCAAGGCCGCGTGTCAGCAGTTCCTGGCCCAGCCGCTGTCCACGATGCGCTGCGCCTGTCAGCACGCGGCCGATCGAGGCCTCTTCGTACGACACGCCCGGTGGCAGCAGGCGCAGATAGGCTGCGACCTGGCCGCCGTCGAGCGCGTAGAGGTGATGGGCCTGCACGTCCTTGCCGTCCGGGTCGAGGTAGATGCAGCGCTGCTCAACAACGAACACCTCGCTGCGCGCCGACAGGATCAGGTACAGGTCGCGCGTGCTCAGCGCGTCGAAGCTTTTTTGATGCCATTCCATGGAGAGGTCCTTCGCGCCGAACATAACAGGCACGGTCGCTGCTAAGTCTGGTGGTATTCAGACCAACACGCCCCTTCATGAAGCACTTCATCGTCGAAATCAACTATCTCGTTCCGCTCGAAAGAATCCAGGAGTCCGTGCCGCCGCATCGCGCCTATCTGCAACTGGGCTACGACGCCGGCATGCTCCTGTGCTCCGGCCCGAAGGTACCGGCGACCGGCGGGTTCATGCTGGCCCGCGCGGAATCGCTCGCCGCGCTCGAGGCCTTCTTCGCGCAAGACCCGTTCCACACCCAGAAGCTCGCGAGTTTCACTTTCAGCGAGTTCAACCCGGTGAAGCGGCAGGGCTGGGCCGAGGCGTGGTTCGCTCAGCCCCTGGCGGCCTGACGACTACCGCTGCGCCTTCGCGGCGGCCGCCACGGGCGCCGGCGCATCTTCCCAGCCACCGCCCAGCGCCTTGTAGAGGCTCACCGTGTTCACAGCCTGCTTGAGCTGCAGCTCGATCCACTGCCGCTGCTCGATGTACAGCTCGCGCTGCGCATCGGCCCCGGCGAAGTAGTCTTCGAGCCCGTTGCGAAAGCGCGTGCGCGAGATCGTCGCCACCCGTTGCAGCGACTGCACGCGCGCCTGCTGGGCTTCGAGCTGCGGGCGCAGGTGGCTGTCGGCGATCAGCGCGTTGGCGGTTTCGCGCAACGCCTGCTGCACGGCATATTCATAACTCGCCATTGCGGCAGCCAGTCGCTCTTCGTTGGCGCTCAGGTTGGCCGAACGGCGGCCCCAGTCGAAGATCGGCAGCGACACGCCGAGCACCGTGGCCCAGCTGCGGTTGCCCGAGCTCAGCAGGCTCGAGAACTCGCTGCTCAGGCCGCCGCCCACGGCGGTCAGTGAAAAGCTCGGATAGAACGCCGCCTTGGCCGCGCCGATGCCCGAGTTCGCGGCCTCGACGCGCGCATATGACGCCAGCAGGTCGGGCCGTCGCTGCAGCAGGCTCGCGGGCAGGCCCACGGGCACGTCGGCCACCGAACGCTCCGGCCATGGGCGCTGTGCGCCGGTGGTGGCCGGGACCGGCTGCCCGACCAGCACCGTGAGCCATTGCAGATCCTGCCCCACGCGCATGCGGAATTCCTCGCGCTGAACGGCGGCGCGCTGCACCAGCGATTGCGAACGCAGCAGGTCGAGGTCCGACGTGCCGCCCGCCGTGCGGGCACGCTGCATCACGCCCGTGCTGTCGGTCTGGGTGGCAAGGTCCGACTCGACCAGCGACAGCAGCGCACGGTCGGCGCGCAGCGTGAGGTAGGCGTTCGACACCTCGCCCACCAGGTTCATGCGCGCCGCGGCAAAGTCCCGGTCGCTGGCCGTGGCCTGCGAGCCCGCCTGCTTCACGCCCGCATCGACACGGCCGAAGAAGTCGAGTTCATAGGCCATGATGCCGGCCTGCACGGCATAGGTGTTGCCCACGCTGCCGACCGCCTGGCTGTTGGTGACGACGCCGCTAGAGCTGAGCGACGTGACCTGGTTGCCGCGCCCGGCCGAGCCCACGAGGCCGATCTCCGGAAACAGGCTGGAGCGCGTGCCCGCGTACACGGCGCGGGCTTCCCGGGCCTTGGCGGCATACACGCGCAGGTCGCGGTTCTGCGACAGCGCGGTGCCGATCAGGCCGCGCAACTCGTCGTCGCGCACGAAGGCCTGCCATGCCACGGGCGCGGCGTCGGCGCCGCCCTTGCCCTCTGCCCATTGCGCGGGCACCTCGACATCGGCCGGCTTCAGCGGCGGCGTGAGGTTGCAGCCGGACAGCACCAGCACGGCGACCAACAGCACAGTCAGCATCGGCGCGCTGCTCGCGAAGATGCGCGGCACCGCTGGCATGCGCGGCATATGCGGCCAGCGCCAGCCTGCGCTGTCCATGAAGGCCAGCACGGCGCGCCCCGGCTTCACCTGCGTGGCGACATGGCTGGGCGGCAGGCTGAAGACATGCCGCACCAGCCGGTCGTGCACCGCTTCGTCGTGCGCGAAGGCCAGTTCGGTGCCGGCGCTGGAGCGGCCCGTCACCGTGGCCGCAACCCAGCCGACATGATCGACGTGGATGTCCAGCGGTTGCCCGATGCCGATGCGGCCCAGCGCGGTGCTGTTGAGCAGCCGCGCGCCGTCGCCCGCGATCTCGGCGAAGCGTGCCGCACCCACGCCGGCGGCGCTGCGCACGGTGGTCGCGGCGTCGTACGGAAAGCGCTCGTCATGCTCGGGGCGCGGGCGGTCGATGCAGGCGATCAACGCGGCCAGGCAGTACACGGTGGCGATGAAGGTCCACACCACATTGAGCACGTCGCCTGTTGTCATGGGGCTGCCGATGGCGCCCAGCGCACCCATCTCCATCGCGGCGATCAAGGCGCCGAACACCGCGACCAGGTTCCAGTGCACTACCGTCCTGGTGCGGTCCTGCCCCTTGGCTGTGACCTTGAAGGGCCGCCCAAAGGGCCGGATCAGCGCCGAGACGATGGTGCGCGTGACCGCCATCGCGGCCACGATCTGCGTCACCTCGGTGAACACGGGCAGGCAGCGGCGCTGGCTGATCCAATAGGTGTAGCCCCAGAACATGACGAGCGGCGGCAGGCCGTACATGGCAAAGGCCCGGGGCGTGGCATGGAAGGCTGACACGCCCGTGTACCAGTAGAGCGCGGGCGCCGCCAGGATCAGCAGGATGAAGGGCTTGGTGAGCCAGTGCAGCAGGCCGTGCACGTAATGCAGCCGCGCCGTGAAGCTGTAGCCCTTTCCGCGCAGCGGGCCGTCGCGCAGCAGCGCCACCTGGATCGTGCCCAGGCACCAGCGGCTGCGCTGGTTGATGTAGTCGATGATGCTGTCCGCCGACAGCCCGTTCGACAGCCGCTCGTTGAGCCAGCGCGTGACCCAGCCGAAGCGCATCAGCGTGTAGGTGGTGTAGATGTCTTCGCACACGCTGCCTGTGGGAAAGCCGCCGGCGGAGGTGATGGCGTCGCGCCGCACGATGAACGACGTGCCGACGCAGAACGCCACGTCGGCCGCGTCCTTGGCGGGCTGCAGCACGTCGAAGAACACGCGCTGCTCGTCGACCCAGCTGTCGGTGGCGCGCAGGTTGTGCTGTATCGGGTCGGCGTTGTAATAGAACTGCGGCGTCTGCACCAGGCCCACCTTCGACTTCGGGTCGTCGAACAGGCCGAGCACGCGGTAGACGATGTTGCGATGGGGCGCGAAGTCGGCATCGAGCACCAGGATGTAGGGCGCGTTGGTTTGCCCGGCCGATTGCCGCAGCCCGTTGTTGAGGTTGCCCGCCTTGGCGTGCGCGTTGTCGGGCCGGCGCGCGTAGTGCACGCCTTTTCGCGCGCAGTAGTCGCGCAGCCAGTCGCGCCGCGTGTCGTCGAGCACCCAGACATTCACATGCGGATAGTCGATGGCCTGCGCGGCGAGGATGGTCTTCTCGAGCACGCCGATCTCTTCGTTGTAGGTGCAGATGAAGACATCGACGGCAGGCACGTCCGCGCCACGCTTGCGCAGCATGGCCTCGCCCGCGTCCGCCTGCGCGTGGTTGTCGCGGCGGCGCGAGAGCATCTGTATCGACAGCAGGGTGTAGAGGATCGACACCATCTCGAAAACCAGGAACACCCAGCCCATCAGCGTGCCGAAGCCCAGGTCCGCCGGCGGCAGCGTCTCGGCCAGCCGCCACGCCACATAGCGCACCAGCACCAGCGCGGTGAGAAAGCCGAACAGCACGCGATGCGACGCACGGTCGGCGCGCGCGTGGAAGACCATGATCAGGGCCAGGCCCACGACCATCAGATTGACCCTGAATTCAGGTGTATCGATCAGTTCGAACATGGCTTTGCTCCTGTGACGGTGGTTGTTCCGGTGAACGGGTTCCAGCCCTTGGCGGCCAGTGCGATCCAGGCAGTGGCGCCCAGGTGGGGCCAGCGGTAGTAGAAGAAATCGGGCCCCTTGGAATCCGGCCCGATGGCCAGCCCGGTCGATATGCGCGGGCTGGGTGTGGCGTAGTACAGGCCGTTGGGCGCGCGCTGCGAGGCCAGCAGTTGCCACAGCGCCTCGGGCGCCGCGCCCTTGACGGCCACCAGCGTGGCGGCGGCCTGCGCGCTGCCCTCGGTCCAGATGCCGTCGGGCTGGCGCGAGAAGCCGTAGCCGGCGCCGAAGCGATGATTGGCATCGACCCACGCAAGCCCGGCCTGCCATGCGCAATGGCCCGGCGGCGCGGCGAGCACGGGCCACAGCTGCGCATCGAGGCCCGAGGCCGTGTTGGAGACGGTGGCGCCGTCGGGCTGCGTGCCGATGTAGAAACGCTGCTCGCCCTTGTTCCACATGCGCTCGACGAAGGCCAGCGCGGTGGCGGCCTGTCGCTTCTGCCCGGGGCGTTCGCCGGAGCGGGCGGCCCATGCGGCGGCCATGGCGATGTCGATGTTGTGCTCGGTCGACTTCCAGGCCTGCACGGCCTGCCTGTCGTCCCAGCCATACCAGCCGCCGCTGTAGCCATCAGGCGCGACGCTCGAACGCGTGCGTTGCTCGATCCAGGCCAGCAGCCTGGCGGTGGCATCGGCATAGCGCGGGGAGGGCGCCGACTGTTCCACGTTCAACAGCAGCAGCGCGGCCCACGCCACGTTGCCGGTCGCGGTGCTGACCTGGTAGGCGTCGGCGATCCACTGGTTCTTGTCCGCGTCCCAATAGCCGGACAGCACGGGCTTGGCGTCGGCCAGCAGGCCGGCGCGGTAGGCGTTGCGGATGCGGCCGTCCGGGTAGTGCGGGTCATGCTCCACGGCCAGCACCATCGCATCGGCGATGCGTTTTGCCGACGCGGTGTCGCCGCATGCGAGCAGTGCGATGCCGGCCAGCGCGTTGTCGTACACGAAGGCCACGTTCGCAAGGCTTGGCGCGAGTTCAGGCACACCGTCGATCTGTGCCTCGGTGCGGTAGCTCGGCAGCAAAAGCGGCGTCGACGAATCCCCCCGGCTGCTGAACGCTACGGCGCGGCGCAGGCCATCGCAGCTTTGCCGCGCGAGCATCTGTTGCGCGGGGCTGTCGGCTGCCGGTGCTTGCGGTGCATGAAGGCACAGCATCGCCGCAATCGCCAGCGCGCATCGTTGAACAAGGTTTGCGTGATCCATCGCCTGCCTTCATCGGCGTCGTGGATTCAGGCTTTGCGCTAAGAGGCCAGCCTCGCCGATACCACCTTGCCGGGCGCGCACAGGCCGCGCTGTGCTATCCACCCCGGGTTGTCGGATTCGACACGCGCCACCGCATACACCGAGCCCTGCTCGGCGAACGGGAAGGGCACGGCATAGCGGCTCTGGAAATCTTCTGGAGCAACCGGCAACAACTGGGTAACGCGTGCTGACACTTCCGCGCCGCCGTCATCGGTTTTCACGGCGATGGTCGAGCCCATGTTGAGCTTCCTGGCCACCCGCGGGGGAAAGACCGCGACCACTTCGATGCGGCTGCAGTCGGTCATGCGCACCAATGTGGCACCCTGCGGCACAAAACTGCCCTGCGGCATCAGCACCGAATTCACCTGGCCCGGCTGCATCGCACGCACCTCGAAGGCGGCCATGCGGTCGATGCGGCTGCGCTCCTCGGCTTCCAGCGCGGTCACCTCGCGCAGCTGCTGACGCAAGGCTTCGCTGTCGTGCTGGGCGCGCTCGATGGCGCCGCTCAGTGTTTCGCGCCGGCTGGCGAGCGTCTGGTAGACAGTGGCACCGCCGCCACCCACGAACACCCCGCGGCTCGCGCTCGCCATGCTCTGGCCGAGGCCTGAATAAGCCTGCTCGGCCACGGCCGCGTTGGCGCGCGAGATGCTCAGTTGCGCCTGCGCGGCGTCCATGGCTTGCGGGCTCACGGCGCCTTCGTCGAGCATGGCGGACGTGCGGCGCACTTTCTGTTCCTGCTCGGCCACGCTGGATTGCGCCACTTCGCGCTGGCGTTGCGCTATCTGCCACGCATCGCGCGTCTGCGCCATCGATGCGGTGCGGTACAGCTTGACCTGCTGCTCCACGAACTGAAGCTCTTCGCCCGATGCATTGACCTGGTTCGTCAACTGCGCCACCTGGCTCTGCAACGCGAGACGCTGCGTGCTGAGCGTGGTGAGGATGTCTCTGTTGATGGTCGGGTTCTGCACAGTGGCCACCACCGCGCCGGCCTCCACCTTGTCAAGCGCGCGCACCGTCATGTGCGTGACCACCCCGCTGATGGGCGAAGTGACCAGCGTCACCGGTGCCTGCAGCACGGAGCGCGTGGCCTGCCTGGACACCAGCGGCTGGATCAGCGTGGTGACGACGAGCCACAGCACGAAGGCCAGCAGCGCGTACCCCGCGATGCGCGGCACCAGCGACTCCGCCGTACCGCCTCGCCATCGCCGCAAGCGTTCATGCAGTGCGGAGTCTTCCGCTATCGCAACGTGCTGCGATTCCTGGACAGTGCTTGCGTTCATTGGCGCCTCGCAATCGATGACGTGGTGACTTTTCAGGACCGGCGTCTCCGCTGTCGTGGCACATCATTGGGGCGCGCCATCTGCTTTGCTGCAATGCAGCAATACACATGCCAAAAGTGAATTATTTCTGCTTACAAAGGCAACCGAATGTGCATTCAGGCCGCGAGCACCAGCACCTTGAACTGGCTCGGCACGATCCGCATGCCGATGATGTTGCAGCGGTTCTGCACCGACAGGCTGGTCATGCGCGTGCACGGCGTGCCTTTCAGCAGCACGGTGAAGGCGCCGGTAATGTGGCGCGAAGGTCCCATCACCGTCTGTGAGACCACGCCCATCAGCACCCCGGCGTTGTCGCCGTTGGTGATGGGCGTGACGGTCGCCAGATTGTGCGCGGGCGTGCCGCCGTACAGGATGTTCCAGGCGTTGGGGATGGCGGTCGGCCCCAGCGCGAAGTTGGGATAGGGAATCGGCAGCGCCGGCGGCGTCTTGCAGACGTCGGGAAAGGCGAGGTCGACGCCCATCATCTGTGCATTGGCAAACATGGCAACGGCTCCTTGGGGTCAACCCATGTGAATCTGCTCGGCATCGACCTTGACCAGCCCCTTGCTGGTCAGCAGCGTGTTCTTCGAATGCAGGCGCAGGGTCTGTTCGGCCTGGATGTCGAGCTGGCCGGCACGCACCTGTTCCACTTCCTCGGTCAGGCGAAAGCTCGAGCGGGTGAGCAGGTTGAGACGATCCAGCACCACCTCGCAGGCGCGCCCGACGAAGCGCGACACCAACACGCTGAAGCGGATGCTGGCGCCCTGGTAGTCCATCTCGCCGATCTCGCAATGGGCCTGCCGGGCCTGGGCGCGCCACTCGGGCGACTGCATGGCGATCGAGGTGTCCGACTCCAGCGCCATGGGGCCGGCGCTATGTGCGCGGATACCGCCCGAGCGCGACACCAGCGTCAGGTCGCCGTCCACGGCCAGCGTCGCCTGCCGCGGGTCGGCCTGGGCGACCACCGCGATGACGAAGCTCTCGCCCTGGCGGGTCGAGGTGATCAGCACCGTATCGCCCGGCGCAGGCAGCAGCAGGCAGCTGGCAACGCGGCGGCAGCGCAGCGATCCCTGCCCGTCGTCGAGGCCGACCTCGAACCAGAGGTCGCCATCGCTGGCAATGACCGTGGCGGTCCGCATGCCGGAGTCCGTGCGGGCTGCATGCGAAGGGCGCTGCATCAGCGGATCCAGCACGCCTTGCGTTTCATAGTGTGCGGTTGCGATCGTGTCGCCGGCGATGGTCCGGGTGGCGGTCATGGGTTGTCTTTCTTGGGTCGGCGGCCATGGATGTCGCGGTCCAGGCGGGATGCGCGCTCGGGCTGCTCCAACGTCACCTTCTCGGCTTCGTGCAGCGCAGGGTCGCGGTCCAGCGTACCCAGGCGGGTGCTGAACCTGGCGCCGTCCAGATCGGCGCGATGGAACACGGTGCGCAGGAAGGCGGCGTCGCGGAAGTCGGCCTGCACCAGCGAAGCGCGGGAAAAATCGGCGTAGTCCAGGCGGCTGCCGGCGAACGAGGCCTGCCCACAGTGCGCGCGATGGAAGACGCCTTGCTCGAGCTGCGCCTGCGAGAAGTCCGCGCCGTCGAGATGCGCGTCGACCCAGATGCTGTTCTGGAAGTGGCCGCGCCGCGCATCGGCGCCGCGCAGGTCGGCCTCGGGAAACAGGCACTGCATGGCCTGCGCCCCTGCCAGCACCGCGTTGCGCAGGTCGGCGCCCTTGAAGTTGCACTGCGTGAGGCGTGCATCGCGGAACCGGCACGCCGTCAGCACAGCATCGATGAACTGGCAGAGATGGAACTGCTGGCCGGAGAAGTCCTGTCCCGCAAGATCCGCCTCGCTGAAGATCGCGTTCGTGAAGCTGGCTCCGGCGTAGCACGTGTCCTTCAGCGTCGCGCGAAAGAAGATGGTCGACGAGAAAGCCACCCCGTTGAAGGACGTACCCGTCAGGTCGCACTCGGAGAACACGGCCTTTTCAAGGCTGGCGTGGTCCAGGCAGGCGTTGTGCAGCTTGCTCTGGTGGAAGTTCGCCTGGTCCATGAAGGCCTCTTCCAGCCGAACGCCCGAAAGCGTGCAGCCGCTGAACACCGAATGCGGCATGGAGGCCGAATCCAGCACCGCGTCCTGCAGGCTGCACTCGTGGAATGCAGTGCGCGTCAGCTCTGCCGCCGGCAGCCGCGACTGGTCGAAGCGGCATTTCTCGAAGATGGATTCGCCCAGCTGCGCGGCATCGGCCTGAACGCCCCGGAAGCTGCATTCGCTGAACACGCCGCCGCGCAGGTCGATGCCCCTCATGTCCATGTCGCTGAAGTCCTTCTCGCGGATCGGCTCACCGTTGCGGACCTGGGCTGCCAGCGTCTCGGCGTTCACGCCTTGCCCGCCTCGGGGCGCCGGGGCAGTGTCTTCATCTGGTCGATATGTGCGCCCAGGGTGAGCGTGCCGGGGCTGATGAGGACCTGGGCGACATCGGCACGGAACAGGTTGGCCTCGCCCAGGTCGGCATCGACCAGGCAGGCCTTCTGGAGATTGGCATTCATGAGATTGGCGAGCCGCAGGGAGGCGCGCGTGAAATCGGCGCGGATGAAGAGGCTGTCGGGCGCCGCCGCCGCGCGCAGGTCCGCGCCCTTGAGCGACGCGCAGGAGAAGTCGCAGGTATCAAGCGTGGCCCGTCTGAAGCTCGCGCCATCGAGCGGCAACTCGCGCAAGGTGCAATGCACCAGCGTGGCGTCCTCGAAGTCGGCCTCGCGAAGATCGGTGGTGCCGACGAAGCTGGTGGTCTTGAGCAGGGCATGCCTGAACCGGATGCCCTTGTGCAGCGGCGTGTGGGCCCAGCTGCAGGCTTCGACGGTGGCGCCGGAAAAATCCACCGACTCGAATTCGGCCTGCACGAAAAGCACCTTTTCCAATCGCGCCTCACCGAAGTCGCAGCGCGTCAGCCGGCAGCGTTCGGCCATGCTCACGTAGCTCAGGTCGGCGCGCCGCAGGCTGCAATCGGCCAGCTCGATCCCCTGCAGCAGCAGATGGCTCCACGTCGCTTCGTCGAGACAGCAGCCTTCGAGGCGCAGCTTTTCCATCTGCGTGCGCTCGAAGCGGGCCTGCGCGAAGTTGGTGTTTTCGCAGCGGGCGAGGCTGAGGTTGGCACGCTCCAGGTTGCAGCCCGTCAACGACGCCTGGCGCAGGTCGGCGCGCACCAGCACCGATTGGCTCAAGTCGGCGCCATCCAGGCGGGCGCCTTGGAGGCGGGCGCCTTCGAGCAACGTCTGATGCATGCGGGCGCCTCGCAGATCGAGGCCCGACAGGTCGCAGCCCGTCAGGTCCATGGCGGACAGATCGCGGTCCGAGGCCATGGCGGCGAGAACGCGTTCGCGCGCCTGCGCATTCTGTTCGGCGACCATCGGTTCGGCAGCGGCCTGGTGGTGGGCCCCCATGCGGTACAGCGCCAGCATGTCCTTCTGGCCCCGCTGTCCTAGGGCCTGCAGCTCGGAGTGCTCGGCGGCGCTCATGGCAGGGGTGCCCGTGGCCGCGGCGATGCCGCCCAGCCCCTTGACGATGGTTTCGGCCTCGAATTTCGGCGGGCCCTTGAGCTGCGCGTTCTGGCTTTCTTCGATGATCCGGCTGCTGTCGAAGCCCGCCTTGCGCGACTCGGACGCGTTGTCGCGGGCCGCCTTCGCGACTTCCTGCCTGGCTTCCTCCAGCTTGCGTTCCTGCTCGCGCTGGTAGGCGCGCGTGTTCTCGATGAACTCGGGCAGTTCGGCCAGCGTGGGCATCTTGTCGAAAGGTTTCGGCAGCGGCCGTTCGCGGAAATGGCGTGGCTTGTGGCCTGCCTCCAGGCCGCGCGCCGTCAGTTCGGCGCGCAGGCGCTCGCCCTTGTCCTTGATGTTCCTTGCCAGGATCGATTCGCGCGCGTCGATCTGGTCCAGCCAGGGGCCGATGGCCGAGGCCGGCAGCAGTTCCTCATCGAGGAGCGCATGGATCGCGCCTTTCTCGAGGTTGCAGCGGTTCTCGAAGACCTTCCCGTAGTGGGAGAGGGGGCGCGGCGGGCTGTCTGCCAACTCCATCGCCGGCATGACGTGCGTGATGTCCGCGGCATCGTCTTCGCTAATGAGCGTCTCGCCGTGATGGATCAGCATGACCTGCGCCACATGCGGGAAGAACCAGGCGGTAGTCAGCCGCAGCGATACCTCTTCCAGCGCAAGGGGCTGAGCAGACTTTCTCGCCACGAAGCCGCGTGCGCGCAGGTCCGGAAGCCGTCCGCGCAGCACCGCATGCTCCGGGTGCATGTTCCAGATCTCGTAGGGCGCGGCCGCGGGAATGGACAGTTCGTCGGGCCAGCGTTGTTCCGCAGCAGCGGCGTTGAAGAACTGCCAGTCCATGTCGCGCGCGAAGCCGGGATAGAGCGTCTCGCGCCATTGGTCTCCGTAGTCCGTTCCCAGCAGCTTCATGCGCTCGGGCAGATCGACGTCCATCGCACCCGGGCAGGCGGGGGCCGGACGCCGGTCGGGGCGGTCCATGCCATGGCCCGGGCGTTCGACGTTGGGAAGCCGCTGCACCAGCAGGCCGTTGACCATCTCGGGTGCGTACCCGATGCCCACGGGGTTGGAGGCAAAGCCGGGGCCGCCGAAGGCGTGCTGCCAGTCCAGGCGCATGGTGTCGAAAGCTTGCGGTTCGGTGGCGCGACCATCCAGCCAGTAGCGGTCGCCCGAAACGAGGAACTGGCGCCGCAGGGCGCCGACACGCAGGTCGACCGCGCAGCGTGTCTTGTCCTGCTGGTGGCACGTGTAGGCCTGGCCGCTCACCAGGAACTCGGGGCGCAGCTTGGGAATGCCGAGATCGATCGCCGACTGGTTTCCCACTTCGGCGGAGACGGTCTTCCAGAGCTCCGTCTCCGGCAGCAGCACGCCCCCTTCGCCGAGGGTGTGCATGCCGATCACGGTGATCGCGAGGCGCTGGCTTTGCGCGCGCAGGAAGGGCCGCGTCAGGACGCTCAGGCGCAGGGGTTTGATGGTCTTCACGGCTGGATCAGCGCCTTGCGCCGCGGATCACCAGCGGGGTGCGCGTGCGGTCGATGGCCAGCCGTGAAGGGTCCCGCGGGTCCTGCAGCAGATGAACGTCGGGCCGGCCCGCGGAGAAATGGGCCAGCAGGTCCTCGTCGATGAGCGTGCGCAAGGTGGTCTGCTGCTCGATGCCGGCGGCATCGGTGTAGGCGACGCCCAACTGCACGGCCATCATCCGCTGTCCGACGGGACCGCGCCGGGAATAGCCGCTGGGCGAGCGCAGCACGGAAACCGCGACGCCCTGCAACGGGCGCCCGTCGGCCTGCAGCTGCTGCCACAGCCGGCCTTCCTCGGCATAGGCGCGATGGCTCATCAGCGACACCGCGAGCACGATTCCGGCGAGCGCGATCACGCCCAGGCTGACGATACCGAACACCCCCCACAGAATGATCTCGAGCACGCTTTCCACGCCTCAGAGCAGGACCTTGAGCGCCTGGATGCCGGCGCGCAGGCCGCCCGTCGTGATCTCCGTGCCCACGAGCTGGATGAGCGCACCGGCGTCCCCCAGCGACATGGCCTTGTTCTTCCACTCCGCGCCGACGGCCTCCAGCTTCACGCCGATGGCCTGCGCCTGCACGCCGATGGCCGCCGAACGCACTGCCAGCACGCCCAGCGAAATGCCTGACACGTCCATGTTCAGGCCGATGCCGCCCAGGCGGAACCACTTCCAGTCGCTGCTCTTGGCGTAGTTGTTGGTGTAGTTGGTGGTGTTGTTGATGTAGACCGAGCTCTGGTTGTTGTAGTTGACGGAAGTGGTGTTGTAGACCGTGGTGTTGATGACGTGCTGCGTCGTGTTGTGGATGTGGTTGGTCGTGTTGAAGGTCACATCCGGCGAGGTGTGTACCGTGGGGCCCGTGACCGTGGTGGTCGAGGGGCCGTTGACCAGCACGTCGTTCGACGTGTTGATGGTGTCGTTGCGGCCGTCGCTGACGAAACGGATTTCCTTGCCGTCGATGGTGCCTTGGAAGCCCCCGGTGATGGCCAGCTCGACACCACCGGTGATGGTGTCGTTCAGACCGCCGCTGAGCATGCGCGTCTTGCCGCCCGAGATGGTCTGGTTCACGCCGCCGGTCACGGTTTCGGTGAAGCCGCCGGTCACGCTGCGGGTGTCGCCGCCGGTGATGGTTTCCCTGGCGCCGGCGGTGATGTCGCGCGTTTCGCCGTCCTGGTAGGTGGCCGACTCGTGGCCCTTGATGAGCGTGGTGCGGGTGCCGTCGGTGGTGTGGGTCTCGTCGGCCTCCACCTCCACGTCGAGGTTGCGCTCGGCATGCAGCCAGATCTGCTCGGCGCCCGTGCGGTCCTCGAAGCGCAGCATGTTGGCCTGGTTGGCCGCGCCGCCGCTGCTGGAGCGCGTGAGGATGCCGCTGGCCGTGGCGTTGGCGGGCAGTTCCCAGGGCGGCATCTGGTCGCTGTTGTAGACGCGGCCGGTGATGATGGGGCGGTCGGGTTCGCCGCCGATGAAATCGACGATCACTTCCTGGCCCACGCGCGGCATGTGCATGGTGCCGAAGTTGGCGCCGGCCCAGTTGCTCGATACGCGCACCCAGCAGGAGCTGTTCTCGTCGGACTGGCCGTAGCGGTCCCAGCGGAACTGCAGCTTCACGCGGCCGAAGCGGTCGGTCCAGATTTCTTCGGGGCCGACCACGGTGGCGGTTTGCGGGCCGTTGGTGCGCGGTCGCGGCGTCTTGCGCGCGGGTCGGTAGGCCACGCTCGAAGGCAGCACGGTGAAGTCGAACTCGCAGACCGATTCGCTGCTGCCGCCGCTGGAGTACTCGGGCTCCTGCAGGTCGTAGCGGGTCTCGGTGACGAGGTACTCGCGGTTGTCGGCCTCGCGCGGGCAGTGCGTCATCTGGAACAGGTAGCCCGGCGCCATGCCCACGACGTTGGTGTGGCCCATGGCCAGCTCGTGCGCGCACTGCAACTCCTGCAGGCGGATCTTGGCGTAGGCGTCGCCCTGCTGGTGCTCGCTGTAGCCGCCGAGCCATTCATAGACTTCGTAGGTCGAGTGGTCGTGGCCCTTCGGGTCTTGCTGCACGCTTTGCAGCGAGGCGCGCGACTTCCTGAAGTCGAAGTCGTCGAGCATCACGCGGCCCGAGGTGATCTGCTCGGACACGCGCCACTGGTCGATGCAGGGCTCCATCGCATTGAGCACTCGGTCGCGCGGGCGGTATGGAATGGTGGCGTGGCCGGGCAGGGGCGCGTAGCCGCCGGTGTCGTCGCACAGCACCAGCAGGTGGCTGCCGTTGCCGTGCTCGAAGTGGTAGGCAATGCCTTCGTGCTCCATGAGCCGGCTCACGAAGGCGAAGTCGCTCTCCTGGTACTGCACGCAGTTTTCCCAAGGGCGGTAGCTGGCCGTGAGGCGCTTCTCGAACTCGAAGCCGTACTTGCCCAGCACCTCGTCGAGCACCTCGGGCACGCTCTTGTTCTGGAAGATCCGGCTGTCGGTGGTGCGCGTGAGATACCAGAGCCAGGGCTGCACCAGTGCACGGTAGACGTAGTGGCGGCCGGTTTCGTTGGCGCGGCCGACCAGTTCGAAGCGCACCACGGTGCCGTTGAGAAAGCGTGGGCCGCCATCGTCGGCCAGCTCCAGCGTGAGCGAGGTGCCCAGCAGCTGCTTGAGCTCGATGTTGAAGCTGGTGCCGACCATGTCCACCTCGAACTCGAAGAGTTGCGAGAGGCCCTCCTGCCCGCGCATTGCGCGGAACTTGAGTTGCTCGGCGCCGAGGACGGTGTGGACTTGGACGGTACGCGGCATTCGGAACTTCCCTGACTCTGCAGGCTTGCACAAATGCAAACCCTTTGTGAACCAGTCTAGAAATTCCTCATGTCACATGCATGACGCACAAGCCGCCGATGCCGACCTGTTTCCCTCTGAAACAGGAGTAGAAAAAGCTCTTACATCGAGGCTTCCAGCATCGCCTTGTAGTCGTCGCGCGTGGCCAGGCGCGGGTTGGTCTTGTGGCAGTGGTCGGCCATGGCGCCGTCGATGATCTTCTCGAACATGGCGGGCGTCACGCCCACTTCGGCGAGGCCCTTGGGCAGGCCCAGGCGCGCGTTCATGTCGCGGATGGCATCGCCAAGGTCGCCGGCCGAGTCGAGGTGCATGGCCTGCGCCATGCGCTGCAGGCGCTGCTCCTTGCGCACCGAATCGGCACCCGCGTTGAAGTGGATCACCGCCGGCAGGAAGAGGGCGTTGAGCGTGCCGTGATGCAGGCGCGGGTCGACGCCGCCCAGGCTGTGGCTCAGCGAATGCACGCAGCCCAGCCCCTTCTGGAAAGCCATTGCGCCTTGCATCGACGCGCTCATGAGGTTCAGCCGTGCCTCGCGGTCGCTGCCGTCCTTGGTCGCGCGTTCGATGTGGCCCCAGGCGCGCTCGAGCCCGTCGAGGCCGATGCCGTCGGCCGGCGGGTTGAAGGCGGACGACATGAAGGTCTCCATGCAATGCGCGATGGCGTCCATGCCGGTGGCGGCGGTGAGCTTGGGCGGCAGGCCGAGCGTGAGTTCGGGGTCGCAGATGGCGGCCTTGGGCATCAGGAACCAGCTGTGGAAGCCCAGCTTGCGGTGGTCTTCGACGATGACGATGGCGCCGCGCGCCACCTCGCTGCCCGTGCCGCTGGTGGTGGGCACGGCAATGAGCGGCACCACGCGCTCGGTGATGCGGGGCGAGCCGCCCTCGATGGTCGCGTAGGTCTTGAGCGGGCCTTCGTGCGTGGCTGCTATGGCCACACCCTTGGCGCAGTCGATGGCCGAGCCGCCGCCCACTGCGATCAGCCCGTCGCAGCGGCCGCTGCGGTACAGCTCGACGGCGGCGCGCACGGCGGCCTCGGTCGGATTGGAAGGCGTCTGGTCGAACACCGACACTTCCAGATCCGAGATGGCGTCAAGCGCCTTCTGCAGCACGCCCGCGGCGCGCACGCCGGCGTCGGTCACGATCAGCGGGCGGTTGATGCCGATGCGCGCGCATTCGCTGGACAGCAGCTTGATCGCGCCGAATTCGAACTGGATCTGGGTGAGGTATTGGATGAGTGCCATGGGGTGGTGATGCGCAGGGCGGTACGATTGCAGACTGTGCAAATCTACCAACAGGGGCCTGTCTTGCCCACGCAAGAAACCCTTGCCGCTGTCGCGCACGGCACACCGCACGCAACGGCCGCTTTCCTACAGACATGACGACGAATCCCCCGACGACACAGGCGCAACAGCAACACCCGCTCACCGCCAAGATGGCCAGCGTAGTCGAGCGCATGGCGCGCGCCGGCCACCCCACGCTAGACCAGCTCACGCCCGATGAGGCCAAGGCCTCCTACGAAAAAGGCGCGGGCGTGCTCGAAGTGCCCAAGCCCGAACTCGCGCGCATCGAAGACTTCAGCATCGCGGCGCGCGACGGCCATGCCATTGCCGCGCGGCTGTATGCGCCGTCGGCCGAGGTGATACCGGTGCTGGTGTACTTTCATGGCGGCGGCTTCACCGTCGGCAACATCCGCACGCACGACACGCTGTGCCGCGTGCTGAGCCTGAAGAGCGGCTGCGCGGTGGTGTCGGTCGACTACCGGCTCGCACCGGCGCACAAGTTCCCGACCGCGTCGAACGATGCCTGGGACGCCTTCCAGTTCATTGCCACGCAGGGCGCGAGCCTGGGCCTCGACCCGTCGCGCATGGCCGTGGCAGGCGACAGCGCGGGCGGCACGCTGGCCGCGGTGTGCGCCATCATGGCGCGCGACGCGGGCCTGCCGCTGGCGCTGCAGCTGCTGATCTACCCCGGCACCACGGCCCATCAAGACACGGCCTCGCACAAGCGCCACGAGCACGGCCCGCTGCTCACGAAGGCGATGATCGACTTCTTCTTCGCGCAGTACGTCCGCACGCCGGCCGACCGCGACGACTGGCGCTTTGCGCCGCTGCTGGCCGACGACGTCGACGGCGTGGCGCCCGCATGGATCGGGCTCGCCGAATGCGACGCTGTGGTCGACGAAGGCATCGCCTATGCCGACAAGCTGCGTGCCGCGGGCGTGCCGGTCGACCTGGAAATCTACCGGGGCGTGATCCACGAATTCATCAAGATGGGCCGGGCGATCCCGGAGGCGCTGAAGGCGCAGGACGACGCGGCCCGTGCCATCAAGGAAGCACTGCAACCATGAGCGAGACAGCCACACGACGCGAGAATTTCCGTTTCTTCCACCGCCTGCGCGTGCGCTGGGCCGAGGTCGACATGCAGAAGATCGTGTTCAACGCGCACTACCTGATGTACTTCGACACGGCCATCTCCGACTACTGGCGCGCGCTGGCGCTGCCGTATGAAGAGTCCATGCACTCGCTGGCCGGCGACCTCTACGTGCGCAAGGCGACGATCGACTTTCGCGGCTCGGCGCGCATGGACGACATGCTCGACGTGGGCATGCGCTGCGCACGTATCGGAAATTCGTCGATGGTGTTCGAGGGCGGGCTGTTCCGGCAGGACCAGTTCCTGGTCGGCTGCGAGCTGGTCTATGTGTTCGCGGACCCGGCCACGCAAACCTCCAAGCCGGTTCCCGAAAAGCTGCGCAGCCTGCTGACCGGCTACGAAGCAGGCGAGTCGATGCGCACCGTTGAAACGGGCGACTGGGCCACGCTGGGTGAATCGGCAGGCGCCCTACGGCGCGCGGTGTTCGTGGAGGAGCAGAACATTCCCGAATCGCTGGAGTGGGACGAACACGACGCGACCGTGCTTCACGCGGTGGCGCGCAACCGGCTGGGCCAGGTCATCGCCACGGGCCGGCTGCTGCACGCGGAGGACGGTGTCTCGCACATCGGGCGCATGGCGGTTCACCGCAACCTGCGCAGCGGCGGACACGGCGCGGCCGTGATGCAGATGCTCGAGGAAGCGGCCAGGGCGCGCGGCGACCGCATGGTGGCGCTGAACGCGCAGCGCAGCGCCGAGCGCTTCTATGCGCGGCTCGGCTATGTGTCGCACGGCGACGGTTTCGAGGAAGCCGGCATTCCGCACATCGAGATGCGCCGCGCGCTGCGCTGAGCGGCGCGCGGCCTTGCTTTCAGTAGCGGGGCGGCGGGTCGGGCACGTAGCCGTTGTCGGAGCCTGGGAATGCCGACGGCCCGGCCGGACGGGGCCACTGCCGCGGCTGCGGTATCACGCCTGCGGCCACGAGGTTTTCACGGCTGTCGTAGCGGATGCGGATCACCTCGTCGGGCGACGACTGCGCGCGCTCGAAGGTCGTCTTGCCGACGTATGAAGTCTCGCGACGGCCGTGGGCGGTGCCCAGGCTCGGGCTCGGCGCCGTCTGGCGGGCCATGCTGCCGGCCGGGGCTTCGGCTGATGCCGGAGCGTCCGCGCTCGGGGCCGGGGCGGCCTTTGCCAAGGAAGAATCGCTGCGGCGCTCGCGCTCCCCGTATTCGTCGCGGCGCGGGGAAGGCATGACGGGCGGCGGCGGCGGTTCCGGCATGCGCTCGCGGAACAGGGCGACGCCGATCACGCCCACGTCGTCGGGGCGACCGGTGCGGCTGGCGTAGGAGTTGCCGGCCGAGGCGAACTGGAACGCCGCGATCTGCGAGTCGCTCTTGCGCCAGCCTGCGATGTCGCTGCGCTCGCGCGGGCCGAAGACATAGCCGTTCTGCCCCACGCTCGCGGTTTCGCCGGTAACGACG
Organism: Variovorax durovernensis; assembly: GCF_977011995.1. Classification (NCBI taxonomy): domain Bacteria; kingdom Pseudomonadati; phylum Pseudomonadota; class Betaproteobacteria; order Burkholderiales; family Comamonadaceae; genus Variovorax; species Variovorax durovernensis. The sequence continues at coordinate 3,523,258 of NZ_CDRNCW010000001.1, forward strand.
TTGACGCCGTCCACCGACATCACGGCCATGATGCGTTCTCCCATCGCATTGCGCACCCGGATGGCGTAGCGCGCGCCGGGGCGGCCGGCTACCCAGTACTCGCCGCGGTAGCGGTAGACCGTCAGCTCGGCGCCGGTGCTGCGGTCGACCACGCCGACCTGCATCAGCGAGCCGACGAGGCTGGGCGGAATCGGAATGTAGGGCCGCTCCTGGCTCTGTGCGCCGCTCGCGAAAGAAGCCATGGCACTCAGGGCCAGGGCGGTGGAGAAAAGTCTGCGCTGCATGGTGTCTTCCTTGCCGGGAGTTGATCTGTGCAGGCTTCTACGGCGCAGCTTCGGCAACGGGGTTAGACGACGCACAAAAAAATGGCGCTGCCTGTTCGACAGCGCCAAACGCCCGTTCGCGGGGCGTTGGGGGTCCGAAAAATCAGATGTCTTCGAGCAGCGGGTAGGGCAGCGGCTCGACCGTGAGCGCGGGCCCGTCGGCCGCGCCGGCACGCAGGCCGCCTGCTTCCAGCGCGGCGATCTGCATCGACACCAGCGCCGCCCAGCCGCCGTCCGGCGCGGGCGCGGCCTGTGCCACGGTGCCCACGGGCTGCTCGGCGTCGTTGGCCGCGAACACTTCCTGGCCGACGCTCACTGGCGCATCGGCCTGCACGAGGTAGGCGCGCCGCTTCAGCGTGCCGCGGAACTGGCTGCGCGCCACCACTTCCTGGCCGGGGTAGCAGCCCTTCTTGAAGTTGACGCCGCCGACCGACTCGTAATTGATCATCTGCGGCACGAAGGCATCGATGACCGGGGTGGTCAGGGTCACGATGCCGCTGCGCACCTCGCTCCACTGCCACAGGCTGTCGTCGAGCGCCGGGCCCACGGGGGCAGGATGGCCGGCCGGGGCGATCCATAGCGCGCGCGGCACGCCATCGGCCGGGTAGAGCGAAACCACGCTCACATCGTCGCCCGCACCAATGCGCTTGCCGGGGGGCAGCGAGGCGTCGAGGCCGTTGTCCGCCAGCGCGGTGCCGGCCAGGCCGTAGAGCGCGAACTGGTCGGTCGCGTCGGTCAGCTTGACCTTGGCGCGCAGCACGAACATCGACAGGCGCTTGAGGGTCGCGGCGAGGATGTCGCGGCTGCAAACCAGAAGAATCAGCTCCGGTTGCGGCTTGATGCCGATGAAACTCGCGATCACACGGCCCTTGGCCGTGCACAGGGCAGCCAGCCGGGCGTCGGCGGCGCCGAGCAGCGAGAAGTCCTGTGTCAGCTGGCCGTGCAGGAAGCTGGCGGCGTCGGGGCCCTCGGCGCGGATCACGCCGAGGTGGCCGGCGGGGGAGAGGGCGGTCACGCCATTGAGAACGACAGTGGTCATCGCTGAATTATCATGGCCGGGCCTGTTCCTTCGGAGCGGCAGGGGTTCCCTCCCTGCGGCTCGCGGGGCCACCTCTTTTTCTTCCTTCTTTCGTCTTCCCCCATATCGGATCCGTGCGCAGCTTTTTCCTCACGCTCTTCCTGCTCGCCGCCCTGGCCGTGCTCGCGCTCGGCGGTGCCGGTCTCTGGTGGGTGCACCAGCCGCTCAAGCTGCCTGCGCCCAGTGTCGACCTGTCGGTCGAGCCCGGCACCACGCCGCGCGGTATCGCGCAGGCGGTGGCCGACACCGGCGTCGACGTGCAGCCGCAACTGCTCTACCTCTGGTTCCGCGTGTCGGGACAAGACCGCCAGATGCGCGCCGGCAGCTACGAGCTGGAGCGCGGCGTCACGCCCAAGCTGCTGCTCAACATCCTGGTGCGCGGCGAGGAAGCCACGCGCAGCCTGGTGCTGGTCGAGGGCTGGAACATTCGCCAGGTGCGTGCCGCGCTGGCCAAGGCCGACCAACTGAAGCCCGAGAGCGTCGGCCTGACCGACGAGGCGCTCATGGCCAAGCTGGGCAAGCCCGGCCTGCACCCCGAGGGGCGCTTTTTCCCGGACACCTACACCTACTCGAAGGGCTCGACGGACATCGCCCTGCTGCAGCGGGCGATGCGGGCCATGGACAAGAAGCTGGAAGCCGCCTGGGCCGCCCGCGCCTCCGACCTGCCGCTCAAGTCGGCTGACGAGGCACTGATTCTGGCCAGCATTGTCGAAAAGGAGACAGGCAAGGCCAACGATCGCGCCGAGATCGCGGCGGTCTTCACCAACCGCCTGCGCATCGGCATGCCGCTGCAGACCGATCCGACCGTCATCTACGGCATGGGCACCGCCTTCGACGGCAATCTGCGCAAGAAAGACCTGCAGACCGACACGCCCTGGAACACCTACACCCGCGGCGGCCTGCCGCCCACGCCGATCTCCATGCCCGGCAAGGCAGCGCTGCTGGCTGCCGTACAGCCGGCGCAAAGCAAATCGCTGTATTTCGTCTCGCGCGGCGACGGCACCAGCCAGTTCAGCAGCTCGCTCGACGACCACAACCGCGCGGTCAATCGCTACCAGCGCGGCGGCGGCGACGCCAAACCCAAGGGAACCCAATGAGCGACCAAGGTCTGTTTCTGACGTTGGAAGGCATCGACGGCGCGGGCAAGTCGAGCCACCTTGACGCGCTGGAGGCGCTGTTCAAGGCCCAGGGCCGCGTGGTGGTGCGCACGCGCGAGCCCGGTGGCACGCCGCTGGCCGAAACGCTGCGCGGGCTGATCCTGGAACAGCCGATGGACCCGCTGACCGAGTCGCTGCTGGTGTTCGCGGCGCGCCGCGACCATGTCGCTCAGGTCATCGAGCCGGCGCTGGCGCGCGGCGACGTGGTGCTGTGCGATCGCTTCACCGACGCCACCTTCGCCTACCAGGGGGCAGGCCGCGGCTTCGATGCGGCCGTGCTGTCGACGCTCGAGCAATGGGTGCAGGCGGGCAGGGCGGCGCTGCCCGCGTCCGCGCTGCTGCAGCCGCACGTCACGCTGTGGTTCGACCTGGCTCCCGAGATCGCCGCGCAGCGGCTGGCCGGCGCGCGCGTGCCGGACAAGTTCGAAGCCCAGCCGGTCGAATTCTTCCGCCGTGTGGCGCAGGGCTACGAGGACCGTGCCGCCGCCGATGCCAAGCGCTTCTTGCGCATCGACGCCAGCCAGGCGCGCGACCAGGTCTGGCAGCAGATCGAAACCGCGCTGCTGGCGCGCGGCGTGCTGCTGCCGCTGGGTGGAACTGCACGATGAGCACGCAGGCACTGTCTCCCTGGCTGCGCCGTCCGCTGGCCGAATTGCTGCGTCAGCGCGGCCACGCCTGGCTGCTTCAGGGCCCGTCCGGCATCGGCCAGTACGAACTGGCCTTGGCGCTGGCTTCCGCATGGCTGTGCGAGCAGCCGACGGACGAAGGCACCGCCTGCGGTCACTGCCCGAGCTGCCATGCCATCGAGGTGCGTACCCATGCCGACCTGTGCGTGCTGATGCCCGAGGTCGCGATGCAGGAACTCGGCTGGCCGCTCGACGAAAAAGCCCAGGCCGACATCGACGACAAGAAGCGCAAGGCAAGCCGCGAGATCCGCGTCGAGGCAATGCGCGACGCGGTCGGCTTTGCCCAGCGCACCAGCGCGCGCGGGCGCGGCAAGGTGGTGCTGGTGTATCCGGCCGAGCGCATGAACACCATCACCGCCAATGCGCTGCTGAAGACGCTCGAGGAGCCCGTGGGCGACGTGCGCTTCGTGCTTGCCAGCGAGGCTGCGTGGCAGCTGCTGCCGACCATCCGCAGCCGCTGCCTGGGTTTCACGCTGCCGTGGCCCGAAACCGCCGAGGCCGAAGCGTGGCTGGCGGCGCAGGGCGTGCCCGCCGCCGATGCCGCGGCACTGCTGCGCGCGGCCGGCGGCCGGCCCAGCGATGCCTTGAGGCTCGCCCGCTCCGGCCAGTCGCCCAAGGCCTGGTCGCTGCTGCCCAAGGCCATGACGCGCGGCGACGTGGGCGCGCTGGCCGACCACGCGCCGGCCCAGGCGGTGGGCGCGCTGCAGAAGCTCTGCCACGACCTGATGGCGGTCGGCAACGGTGCCGAACCCCGGTTTTTCGACGCGGCCGACCTGCCGGCGGCGCCTTCGCGGCTGGCGCTGGCGCGCTGGTCGAAGTCCCTGGCCAGTGCCGCAAGGACCGCGGAACATCCGTTCAACGCGGGCCTCATGCTCGAAGCGCTTGTGAGCGAAGCGCGAACGACCCTAAACTCTGCCGCTCGTCGAACATGAACCAACCCGTCGCCTCCGCTGCGCCCGCAGCAGCCCCTATACCCGCCCGGCCGAGCGTCATCCAGCTCGCCATCAAGGAGAAAGGTGCGCTGTATGCGGCCTACATACCGCTGTTCGCGGAGGGCGGCATCTTCATCCCGACCTCGCGCGAGTACCGGCTGGGCGACGATGTCTATGTGCTGCTGACGCTGCCCGAAGACCCGCAGCGCTACCCCGTGGCTGGCAAGGTGGCCTGGATCACGCCGCCGCGCGCAGCCGGCAACCGGGCGCCGGGCGTAGGCATCCGTTTTCCTTCCGACGAGAAGTCGCGCCAGCTCAAGGCGCGCATCGAAGCGGCGCTGGGCGGCTCCATGGCCTCCGATCGCCCGACACAGACCATTTGAGTTTCCCGCCGTCCTCGTGACGCGGAACTCCGTACACGGCACCGTCTCCCACAACCCGGGCCGGTGCCGCGCACCTTTCCATTTCCGATGTTCACAGACTCCCACTGCCACCTCACCTTTCCCGAATTCGCGGACCAGATGCCGCAGATCCGTGCAGCCATGGCCGCCGCGCAGGTCGACCGGGCCCTGTGCATCTGCACCAAGCTCGAAGAGTTCGACGACGTGCAGGCGCTGGCTGCCAGCTACGACAACTTCTGGGCCAGCGTGGGTGTGCACCCCGACAACGAGGACATCGCCGAACCCACCGTCGAAGACCTGGTGCGCCTGTCGGCCCGCCCGCGCGTGGTGGCCATCGGTGAAACCGGGCTCGACTACTACCAGATGGAAGAGCGCAAGGGCGGCCGCAGCATTTCCGACATGGAATGGCAGCGCGACCGCTTCCGCGTGCACATCCGTGCCGCGCAGCAGACGCGCAAGCCGCTGGTGATCCACACCCGCGAGGCCTCTGCCGACACGCTGGCGATCCTGAAGGAGGAGGGCGAGGATGGCGTCGGCAGGGCGGCCGGCGGCGTTTTCCATTGCTTCACCGAGACCGCCGAGGTGGCGCGCGCCGCGCTCGACCTGGGTTTCTACATCTCGTTTTCCGGCATCCTGACCTTCAAGAAGGCGCAGGACCTGCGCGACGTGGCCGCCTTCGTGCCGCTCGACCGCATGCTGATCGAGACCGACAGCCCTTACCTGGCGCCGGTGCCGTACCGGGGCAAGACCAACAATCCGTCGTACGTGCCGTATGTGGCGCAGCAGATTGCCGAGCTGCGAAAAATGCCTGTGGAGGCCATCGCCAAGGCCACGAGCGACAACTTCGAAACATTGTTCAGGGAAGTCAAATCATGAAAAACTACTTCAAGAAATCGATTTATCTCATTGTCATTGCTGCATCTTTTGCAGCGCATGCCGGATCGTTTGAAGACTTTTTCCGGGCCGTGCGCGGCGACAACGCCAGCGGCGTGCGCAACCTGCTGCAGCGCGGTTTCGACCCCAACACGCTGGACGAGCATGGCCAGACCGGCCTGCTGATCGCGCTGCGCGAGCCCTCGCCGAAGGTCATCAAGGTGCTGATCGACGCGCCGCAGACCAATGTCGACATCGCCAGCCCCAAGGACGAAACCCCGCTGATGCTGGCCGCGATCAAGGGCCAGCAGGATGTGGTGGCGCAACTGCTCAAGCGCGACGCCGCCGTCAACAAGACCGGCTGGACGCCGCTGCACTACGCGGCCAGCAGCGGCCAGATTGCCATCATGAAGCTGCTGCTCGAGAACTACGCGTTCATCGATGCGCAGTCGCCCAACGGCACCACGCCTCTGATGATGGCGGCCATGTATGGCTCCAACGATGCCGTGAAGCTGCTGCTGGACGAGGGCGCGGACATCACCATGAAGAACCAGCTGGGCATGACGGCGGTCGACTTCGCGAACAAGGCGAGCCGCTCGGAGGCCGCTTCGATGATCACCGCAGCGGCCAGCGCCCGAGCCAATGCGCCCAAGGCCGTGCCGAAGGACGGCAAGTGGTGAGCGCCTGACGGGGCTTACCTGATCGGCCGCGGGGGCAGGGGAGGCGGAACCGGCCGCGGCGGCAGTGGCCTCGGCGGTACAGGCGGGCGGTATCCGCCGGGCGAAATCACCGCATTGCTGCGCGGACGGCCTACCTGTACGGCCGGGTTCGACGAACTCACCAGCGTCGGCTGCGAGATCTCGAGTGCATCGTGTTGCCCGAGTGTCAGCGCATAGGCGACCAGGTTGGCCAGTTGCGTGATGCCGCCTTCGGACGCGGACAGCGGCTTGAGCATCGGCCTTGCGGTGTATTCGTAAGGCTTGCCCTTGGTGGCCATGCCCGACAGGGCCTGCTTGCCGTCGGCGAGGGCCGTGTAGTAGGCGTTGAGCACCACGTCCCTGGCGACGTCGACCATGCGCGCCGCGATCTGGTCGGAGTCCTTGTGCATCAGCTCCGCGACGCGCTCGGCACGAATCTGCATGCCTTCCACGAAGGTAGTGATCTTGATCAGCTGCTGGCGCAGATCCGAGGCGGAGATACGCACCTTGGCCGCAACGCCCGGATACAGCACCGCGTCGTTGAGATCGGTGATCTGGTCCGGCATGGAGTTGATCAGGTTGGCGATGTGCTTGTACTGCTTCATCGCAGCTTCGGCGGCCTCCATTGCCTCGCGGTCGTCGCGAAAGAGCGCGGCGGTTTCCTGGTTGCCGCGATTGGTGAGCACGGTGTCGGCCTCGCTGATGCTCTTGCCGTGCAGATAGCCGTCGATCCCGCCTTCGATGCCGCTGACCGCGGAAACGCCGATGCCGACGCTTTTGGTCACCAGGGTCTTGAGCACCGAGGCGCCGGGAATCGGGATCTTGCCCAACCCGGCCCGGGCCAGGGCTGCGACGCCCTTGACCACCAGCCGCTGCACGTCGGCGGTGTTGCCGCAGTACTCGAGGTCATGCCAGGATGCAGCCAGTTTTAACTCATAAGCGTCAAAGTCATTAAAGATGACCTGCTTATGCAGCCTGCCCAGGTTGCCACGCGGGATCGGTCCCCCGTAGCTCACGATCGGCTCTCTATGTCTTGGAAAATCCGGGCTGCTCGGAGCCATTGCGACCGCGAACCCTTGCCGCGCTATCGCGGATTGCCTGGTCATGCGTCATCATGCCCTCAACCACCGCCGCGACATCCGCCAGAAATCTTGGCGTGGGCTCATGGCCCGAAATCCGCGTGTTTGCGAGCGCCTGGGCCATCGCAGCGCGGCGCTCCTCTTTCGCGGTCATGGCAACACCTCAACCCCGAGAGGACGCCAAGCCATCACCTCTCCACCATGCAACTTTGGGTCGAACCGTTCCAGTAGGTTCTCCAGCGTGCGCGCCTCGATCCGAGGCCTGGATGAAGCGTGAGATCCCCGTGGCCGTGAAGCGGGGCGAGGCACCTTCTTCTGACTTGCTTTCTTGGTCATGCTCGTGATTTTCCTCTTGGAACGCCACGCGACGTCAAGCAATCTGCCACCTCGTCGCTTGATAGGCCGTAATGGGACCTGGGAGCGAGATGCCGTGACCAAGGAGCCGCAGCGCAGAAGTCATTGCATGGGCCTGCAGTAGGCCTCAGGACAAGTCCCAGGCGTCGATGGTCAGTAGCTGGTCGGGTGGACAGGCCGCGATCTTGTCCTGGTGGAAGATCACGTTGCCCTTCCAGTTCGCGGGCATGAGGTAGTCGTCGCCGATGATGGCGGGGCCACGGTGTGCCGGCGGTCCGTCGGCAAGCATCGGCAGGACATCGATCGCCTGGGCCGTGTAGCGGTTCGGGTAGCCGCTGAAGGACAGCTGGCTGGCCTTGCCTGCTTTGACGAGTTGGGACAGCCAATCGATTCCGCCGGGTCCAACTTCCCAATTCGCCAGCACCGCCAGCTTGCTGTCGAGTGCCTGGTCGCGTTCCTCAGGTGTCTGAGCCGCCACAACTATCCACCAGCCGATCATCGCGTCGATTTTCCTTTGTCGATTGATCCAGTGACCATCGCGGCTTTCGTTCGCGGCATGCCGCCTGCAATGGCAGTCCGGATTGGACTTGCCGGACATCGTTGTCGTGTTGGATGATCTCAGCCTTGTTCCGACTCACCAAGGAGAATTCTCTTCACCATTCAAAAACCATTGCCACCGCCCGCTGGGTACGCCAGTTGGCTCGACTACGCAGTCGAGGGGTTCAGCACCCGGCAGGCCTGGCTCGAAAGCCTCTGGGAAACCTGGGTCGATGACACTGCGGTCGAACTGGACCGGGAAGATATCCGCGAGTCTGCGCGCCTGGAGCTACAAGCCCTGCGCAAGGCGGCTGCAGCCGCCGACCCACGAGTCTGAACGCGTGCCGCGCACATGGCACTCACCACGCTATCGTGTTTTTCGCGCACCGGCCTTGGCGACCTTTGATGCTGCCACCTCTTGCGGCGGCACCGGTTCCGGCGGCGAGAGCCGCTCCAGCAGGGCGTGCAGCGTCTGTGCTTCGGCTTTGAACTGCGTTGCTTCTTGCTGGGCCACCGCGAGCCGTTCCCTCGTCGCTTGAAGATCATCGACAAGGCTGCGGTTGCTGGCCGCCATTTCTCGTTGCGAATCCTCAGCCGCATCGGCCCTGACCTGCAGCCGCGTGACGGCATCGGCTTGCGCCAACATGCTCTCGCGATGGCGGGCCTCGGTCTGTGTCAATTGGCCGCGCAGCGCCTCGAGCTGCTTGTCGACCTTGATCCGGGCCTGACGCTCCTGGTCGATCTCCAGTAGCGCGCGCCGCTCGGCGGCATCCGACCGGCCGTTCGCGACGTCCACGGCCTCCCGCGCCTTGGCCAACTCAGCGCTGAAATCCACCCGAACTCGCTCCAGCTGATTGCGCGCTTCCTCAAGATGGCGCTGCAGCTCCTGCAGGCGCGCCACGGCGCCTGCATGGGCGCGCCTTTCCGCCTCCAGGTCCGTTTGCCGTTGTTGGAGTGATTCCTGCGCTGCGCTCAGTTGCGGACGCAGGGTTTCGACGCTGGCCATGGCCTCCGCTGCCGCCTGGCGGGCCCGGGTTTCCCCCCCCTGGGCTTGCTCGACCGCGGCCTGATCCTCTAGGCGCAGCGCTGCGAGTTCGTTGCGCGCGGCAGCCGTGGCCTGCTGCCACAACGCGGCTATGGCCTCAGCCGCCGTCGCCTTGAGCTCCGGTGGCAGATCCGGATGATCGATTTCGACACGCGCCTTGCTGCGCAGGTCCTCCCAGAACCTGGCCAGCGCCTCCGCCGGCGCACTCATCGAGCCCTTGCGAACGAACTGGTACAGCTTGCTCGCCGTCGGCGTGATGCCGTAGCGGAAGAACAGCAACGCACAAACCTCGCGATAGAGGTCTTTTGTTTCCGTAAATCGCCCCCTGAGGGCTTCGATGTCGCTCTGGAGTTCGATTTCTGAATTCATCAATGAATATTACAACGTAATACGTTGAATTTATTGAATTCTTTTCTTATCTGTGGACATAATCCTTCTAATGTCCATAATTCGGATGATGCTCTGCTTTTGCGCGTAGCTCCCCATGAATGCCCTCGTCAGCCTGGATCAGATGATGGTGCCGATCCACCTGGATGGCAGCCGCGGCCGCAATCGCGCCACCTCGCGATCGCAGTTGACCGCGGTCGATGACCGCTCGGCCGTTCTGGCCTGGCTGGCCCGCTACGCCGATTCACCCGCCACGCTCGCCAGCTATCGCAAGGAAGCCGAACGCCTCCTGCTGTGGTGCGTCCTGCAGCGTGGCGCAGCCCTCTCTGACCTCACGCACGAGGATCTGCTGCTCTACCAGCGCTTCCTCGGGGACCCGCAGCCGGCCGAGCGCTGGGTCATGGCGCCGGGCCAGAAGCCGGGGCGCAACTCGCCGCGCTGGCGGCCCTTTGCCGGTCCGCTGGGGCCCTCGAGCCTGCGCCAGGCGCTGTCGATCCTCAACGCCATGTTCTCGTGGCTTGTTGAAGCTGGGTACCTGGCCGGCAATCCACTGGCACTGAGCCGGCGCAAGCGCCGGCAGGCGGCGCCTCGCGTGAGCCGCTTTCTGCCGGAGGAACATTGGAACGTGGTGAAGGCCGCAATCGAAACGATGCCCGTGGGCAGCGAACGCGAAAGGATGCATGCATCGCGCTGCCGGTGGCTGTTTTCGCTGCTCTACATCGGCGGGCTGCGCGTGTCCGAGATCTGCGACGCCAGCATGGGCGGATTCTTTAGCCGGCGTGGAACTGATGGGCGCGAGCGCTGGTGGCTCGAAATCACCGGCAAGGGCAGCAAGACCCGTCTGGTGCCGGCCACGGGCGAGTTGATGACCGAGTTGATGCGCTATCGCAAAGCGCATTCGTTGAGCGCGCTTCCACTGGAAGGCGAAGGCACGCCGCTGGTGATGACGCTGACTGCCCCGATCAAAGCAATGGCACGAAGCGCCATTCACGAACTCGTCAAGGGGGTGATGCACGCTGCCGCGGCCGCGCTGCGGCAACGCGGCATTGACTTCGAGGCTGCAGCCACCCATCTTGAGCAGGCCTCGACGCACTGGATTCGTCACACGGCCGGAAGCCATCTGAGCGAAAAGGTCGACCTGAAAGTGGTCCGCGACAACCTGGGCCACGCCAACATCAGCACGACCAGCATCTATTTGCACACCGAGGACGATGCCCGCCACGACGCGACAGCGGTCGGGCATCGGGTGGGCTGGCGCACGCCGTAGCGGGTCACGATTTGTCCTGTTTGGATTCGCGTCCTATGGGCGGTGCCGATCCGTCCTGCTTGAATTTGGTGCTCTCCCCTTCATCGCGAACATCATGATGCCCATTGCCAAATGGGCAACGAGATCTCCAGCGGCAATGACCCCAACAGCCACCTGAGCAACAAGGTTTGCCAGGAAGGACAGATCCGAGAAGTTTCACTCGCGGGAGCCAGGTGCAGGCGTTGTCCAACTGCCGCTGGAAAGGTGAGATTGCAAGCCATGGTGACCTTGCCATGGTGCTCAGATTGCAGATTACAAAACTGTCATGGTTTGGTCAGACCTGGGATTGAGCCGCGTTCATACAGTCATCGCACCGAACGAGATGAGGCACCACTTAAGAAAACGCCTCGACCGACAACCTCGACCGTACTCTTCAACCAAGGACTCTCAATGAAGCGCTCTTTCAAGACCCCTTTCGCAATCGCGATCTTTTTGACTGCATTCGCAGGCTCCGCTTTCGCGGGGAACTACGCCGAGGGCGATCCACGCCCTGCGCCGGCGACCGCCTCCATGAGCCGCGCCGCCGTCATCGCGGATACCCAGCGTTGGCTCCAGGATGCACCGGATCTAGGGTATCCCCAGGGGAATCCGCGGGCAGTCGTCAATGTCTCGAGCAATACCCGTGCGGCGGTGCAGGCCGACACGTTGATTTGGGTGCGATCTGGGTTGGCTGCAGCGCAGCTTGGTGAAGCCGGCGCCGATCTTTCCCGGCCTGTCTATCAACGCGCCGCGGCCGAATATGCGCGTCGCCGCAACAGCCCCGAATTCACAGCGCTGGCGCAAGATATCGAGCGCAAGGACATGGCAGCAGCCAACAAGGCGTTCCGCAATGCGACGGCCGCGCAATAGGCGCAATGAAGAGCTTGATCCGAGGCGCTTGCCTCTGGTCTAGGAAGTCGTCGTGCTGCGATGGCCACCAGCGGGCCCACCATGGTCGTATCAGATGCCCAGCCGAGCGCGCAACGATACGTGGTGTGGCTTTCGCCAAGGAGGCGACATGCGTTTGCCAATGAGCGCGCTGCGCCGATGACCCGGCGGGATCTGACAAGAAAACTTCAATGGAAGAGATGGGTCATGGCTGCATTGGCTTTCCCCGAGATTCGAAATTTCTTGGTCATCGACCACCGCCGGCAGTTTGAACAATGCTCACCATCACCGTCTATGCGTATGAAAAATGCAGCCTGCGCCTCGATTCTGGCGGCCGTCTGTGCGATTGGCCTGCAAGAAGTCAGCGCTACACCAATCGAGGCCAGGATGGAACTATCGCCAGCTACAAGCCCGCAGGGCAAAGCGCCAGACCCCGCGTATTCAACTGGCCAGGTCAAGAGAGTCGACTGGGATCAAGGCAAGGTATTGATTTCGCATGGCCCCATCGAAAACCTCGGCATGCCAGGGATGACGATGCTCTTTCGCGTGTCGGAGCGCTCTCTCCTCAGAAACCTGAACAACGGCGATAGGATTCAATTCAAGGCGGAAAAAGCCAACGGCACACTGTTCGTCGTGGAGATCGTGCGACAATAAAGCCCGATGGCAAACCGAATGCCTTTTGGCATCCCAAAATTGGGTGCAAATGAACACCTTTGAGCGACAGGGCGGATTTGCACACGTGGATGCCAGCGATAATGTTGATCTTGACGAGCAAGAGCGTTTCAATCAAAGTTCCATCGTGTCCGCTTGCACCTCCACCGTCACTCTGAAATTTACCAACCCCTCTCGCGTTGACGTGGACAACGGTATTGCAGCACTGGCACCGGGGTTCTGCTCCAGCGTTGCGAGCGGCATGGCCAGCCGATACGACGATTTTCGTGGCCACTGCATCGGGACGCGGTGATGAGAAGACTGCGCTCGCTCCGGCGTTCTGTCATCCGCGCGATGATTGGCATTTTGGTGTTTGCCCAACTGGCGATCGCGGCATATGCGTGTCCGGGCCTGTTCAACTCCATGCCTGCGGGCGCGAGCGTTCGCACTCAAGTGCAAGCAGGAGTTCTCGCCGAATCATCTCGCTCGGAACACGACAGCCAAGCCATGGTGGCTGACGCAGCGCAGAAGATGCCAGCGGATTGCGGACAAGTCGACCCTGAGGCGCCGAATCTCTGCGCTGAACATTGCAAGCAAGGTCAGCAAAGCGCTGACCATACCCCGGCTCCTGCCGTTGCGCCGGCTCTTCTCACGGAGTTGTACCGCGTGACGCTCTCCACCGCGTCACCTGTCGCCGAGGACGCCTACTACGCGCCCGGCTTGCTCTTGCGGGCTGCGGCCCCGCCGCATGCGATAGCGCACTGCTGCCTGCGAACCTGATTTCTCGCGAGAAACGTTGTACTTAGGCATCGGGCCTGAGTTCGTCGTGGCCGCTTGGGCTCCTTTCTCTCGGCGCTCGCCTCTTGGCGCAGCGAAGACGATGGCCCAAGATCGGACGCACCGTCCTCGTTGGGAGATTTTTAATGCGTTTTTATCCAGCTATGTACGCTATGCCGGCCACGGCATTGATGCGTCGCTCTCTTGCCTGTGTGCTGTTGATCAGCGGCCTCAGCGCTGGCGCTCTGGCTCAGACGACCGGCATTGGCGTACTGGGACTTCCGGATGCCTTGCGCCTGTCGCAGGACCGGTCGCAGCAACTCGTCGCCCAGGATGCCCTCGCCACGGCTTCTCGCGAAATGGCAGTCGCCGCGGGCCAGCGCCCCGATCCCACGCTGCGTCTGGGCATTAGCAACCTGCCGCTGAACGGAGAGGACCGTTTCAGCCTGACCCGCGATTTCATGACGATGCGCACCGTCGGGGTAATGCAGGAAATCACGCGCAGCGAGAAGCTGAGCGCACGCTCCGCGCGCTACGAAAAGGAAGCCGATGTGGCCGAAGCAGGTCGGAGCCTGGCAGTGACGAAATTGCAAGCTGGAACAGCTGCCGCCTGGTTGGACCGCTATTTCCAGGAACGCATGCGCGAGGTGTTGGTGCAACAGCGCGACGAAGCCAGGCTGCAGATCGAGGCCGCCGATGCCGCGTACCGCGGAGGCAAGGGGAATCAGGCGGACGTCTTTGCGGCCCGCACGGCAGTGGCGCAGATCGAAGACCGGATCGTCCAGGCCGAGCGCCAGATCGCGACGGCCACCACCGCGCTCGCGCGCTGGGTCGGTGCGCCGGCTGCATTGCCCTTGGGGGGCATGCCGAGGATCGATCAAGTTCCTCTTGCCCCTCAGGACCTGGAGACGCGCCTGGCGCACCATCCGCAGATCCAGCTGATGCTCAAGCAGGAGGAAACGGCACAGGCCGAGGCTGAGATTGCCCGCGCCAACAAGAAAGCGGACTGGACGGTGGAGCTCATGTACAGCCAGCGCGGCTCGGCGTATTCCAACATGCTGTCCGTGAACCTGTCGGTGCCCTTGCAGTGGGACCAGGCAAACCGGCAAGACCGCGAACTGGCATCCAAGCTGGCCATGGTCGAGCGCATGCGTGCTGAACGCGAAGAGGCGACGCGCAGCCATGTGTCCGAGGCGCTGGCGATGCTGCAGGAGTGGCAAAGCGATCACGACCGGCTGGCCCGGTACGACAACTCGCTCATTCCCCTGGCCGCAGAACGTACGCGGGCGGCGATCGCCGCCTACCGAGGCAGCGCCGCGCCCCTCTATGGGGTCCTTGAAGCGCGACGCAACGAGATCGACGTCCGCATGGAACGCATTCGTCTCGAGATGGATGCTGGGCGCCTGTGGGCGCAATTGAACTACCTGATTCCTAAAGGCCACGCGCAGGCTGCCACGCGTCCTTGAAGCCCAGAATACCGGAGAAAAGCCTTATGAAACTCAACCCTCTTGTACTCGGACTGATCGCCACGAGTGCGCTTGCCCTCAGTGGCTATGGGCTCTACACGCTCGGCAAGCGCCACGGCGGCAACAACGGGTCGGCAGCGCCGGTAGCGGCTGCGTCGAGCGCTCCAGGCGACAAGGTGGACCCAGCCACTGGGCGGAAAGTGCTGTATTGGCACGACCCGATGGTGCCGGGCCAGAAGTTCGACAAGCCGGGCAAGTCGCCCTTCATGGACATGCAGCTGGTGCCTGTCTATGCCGATGAGTCCGGCGATTCGGGCAGCGTCGCTGTGAGTCCTCGCGTGCAACAGAATCTTGGCATTCGAACCGCCGAGGTTGCGCGCGGCGAAATGACGCCGCGCGTGGAAGCCGCCGGAAGCATCGCATTCAACGAACGAGACCAAGCCTTTGTTCAAGCGCGCTCCACGGGCTACGTCGAGAAATTGTTCGTTCGCGCCACGCTGGATCCTGTGAGCAAAGGTCAGCCGCTTGCTGAACTCTACGTGCCGGACTGGATTGCTGCGCAGGAAGAATTCCTCTCTGTACGCCGCATGCAGGGGACCGATCTGGCCGTGCTCGTCGACGGCGCGCGTCAGCGCATGCGCCAAGTGGGCATGACCGAGGACCAGATACGCCTCATCGAGCGCGCTGGCCGAGTTCAACCCCGCATCACGCTCGTCGCGCCCACCAGCGGGGTGCTCGTCGAATTGACCGCACGCGAAGGCATGACCGTCATGCCAGGCGCCACGCTCTTCCGGATCAACGGTCTTTCGACAGTGTGGGCGAACGCCGACGTGCCGGAAGGCCAGTCGGCCCTGCTGCGCCCGGGAACCACCGTGGAAGCGCGTTCTCCTGCGATCCCCGGGAAGGTGTTCAGGGGGCGGGTGCAGGCGATCCTGCCGGAGGTCAACCAAGCCACCCGCACCATCAAAGCCCGCGTCGAACTGGGCAACCCACAGGGTCAACTTTCGCCGGGCATGTTCGTGAGCGTTGCGCTGAACGCCAATGTTGAACAGGGGCTCATGGTTCCGACAGAAGCGATCATTCAGACCGGCCGACGCATGGTGGTGATGGTGGCCGAGGGCGATGGGAAATTCAGACCGGTGGACGTCGATATCGGCAATGAGTTCAACGGCCAGACTGAAATCAAGCGGGGCCTCGAAGTCGGTCAAAAGGTGGTCATCTCCGGCCAGTTCCTGATTGACTCCGAGGCAAGCCTCAGGGGTACCGCCACACGCATGGAAGATGCGCGCCAGCCCGCTGGGGCTGCCCCCGCCGGAGGCGGCGCGCCCCCAGCAGGTGGCGAGCACACCGGCAAAGCCAGGATCGAATCGATCGGCAAGGACGCCGTTTCCCTGTCGCATGAACCCATCCCCTCGATGCAGTGGAATGCGATGACGATGGACTTCGGCAAGCCGGCCGGTGGCCTTCCGGAGAGCCTTAAACCGGGGCAGACCGTGAATTTCGCGTTCAAGATGAACAAGGAAGGCCTGCCGGTGCTGACGCGGATCGAACCTGCCGGCGCACAAGCGATGTCCGCGCCGGCGCCCGTGCCCGGCGTGAAGGACACGGTGCCGATGGGATCGATGGAGAAGAAGCAATGATCGCCAAGCTGATTCGCTGGTCGATCGTCAACCGGTTCCTGGTGCTGCTGGCCACCGTGATGGTCAGCGCCTGGGGCGTGTATTCCGTGATGCGCACGCCGCTCGATGCGCTGCCCGACCTCTCGGACGTGCAGGTCATCATTCGCACGAGCTATCCCGGGCAGGCTCCGCAAATTGTCGAGAACCAGATCACCTATCCCCTGACCACGACGATGCTGTCGGTCCCGGGGGCGAAGACGGTCCGTGGCTTTTCGTTCTTCGGCGACTCGTTCGTCTATGTGCTGTTCGAGGATGGCACCGACCTCTACTGGGCGCGCTCCAGGGTCTTGGAGTATCTGAACCAGGTGCAATCGCGCCTGCCGCCGAGCGCAAAGGCAGCCCTCGGGCCTGATGCCACCGGAGTGGGCTGGGTTTACTCCTATGCGCTGGTGGATCGCAGCGGCAACCACGACCTGGCGCAGCTGCGGGCGCTGCAGGATTGGTTCCTGAAATACGAACTGAAGACTGTTGCCAACGTGGCCGAGGTTGCCTCGATCGGGGGCATGGTCAAGCAGTACCAGGTCGTGCTCGACCCAGACAGGTTGCGCGGCTATAACCTGACGCACAGCAAGGTGGTGGAGGCGATCCAGAAGGCCAACCAGGAAAGCGGAGGCTCGGTGCTCGAGATGGGCGAGGCCGAGTACATGGTCCGGTCCTCCGGGTATCTGAAAACTCTCGAGGACTTTCGCAAGATCCCACTCATGACCACCGACGCAGGCGTCTCCGTGCGCCTGGGCGACGTAGCCCGCATCCAGATGGGTCCCGAGATGCGACGCGGCATTGCCGAGCTCGACGGCGATGGCGAAGTTGCCGGGGGCGTCATCGTCATGCGCTCGGGCAAGAACGCGATGGAAACGATCGAAGCGGTGAAGGCCAAGCTCAATAGCCTGCAGTCTAGCCTGCCCAAGGGCGTGCAAATCGTGCCGACCTACGATCGATCGAATCTGATCGAGCGTGCCATCGAAAACCTCTCGCACAAATTGATCGAAGAGTTCATCGTTGTCGCGGTGGTGTGCTTCATTTTCCTGTTTCACTTGCGCTCGGCCTTCGTCGCCATTGTCTCGCTGCCCATTGGCATCTTGGCCGCCTTCATCGTGATGCGGTACCAGGGGGTGAACGCGAACATCATGTCCCTGGGGGGCATCGCGATCGCGATCGGCGCGATGGTCGACGCGGCGGTGGTGATGATCGAGAACGCGCACAAGCACATCGAGAAATGGAATCACGCCCATCCCGATGAGGCCCTCAAGGGGGAGGAGCACTGGCGGGTGATCGGCGACTCGGCGGCCGAAGTCGGCCCGGCCCTGTTCTTCTCGCTGCTGATCATCACGCTGTCGTTCATTCCGGTGTTCACGCTGGAGGCGCAAGAAGGCCGCTTGTTCTCGCCGCTGGCATTCACGAAGACATACGCGATGGCTGCGGCTGCAGGGCTATCCGCAACACTGATCCCCGTCCTCATGGGCTACCTGATCCGCGGCAAGATTCCGGACGAGAACAGGAACCCGCTCAATCGCTTCCTGATTGCTGTTTACCGCCCGCTCTTGAATGCGGCGCTGAAAGTGCCGAAGCTCACAATTGGCGTGGCCGCTGTGCTTTTGGTGGCCAGCCTGTGGCCCTTGCAGCACATCGGCGGCGAATTCATGCCGCCGTTGGACGAAGGCGATCTCCTGTACATGCCCTCGGCGCTGCCGGGACTCTCGGCGGGCAAGGCCTCCCAGTTGTTACAACAGACCGACCGCCTGATCAAAACTGTGCCGGAAGTCGCCACCGTGTTTGGCAAGGCCGGCCGTGCCGAGTCGGCCACCGACCCCGCGCCGCTGGAGATGTTCGAGACCACCATCCAGTTCAAGCCGCGCGATCAGTGGCGCGCGGGCATGACCCAGGACAAGTTGGTCGAGGAGCTCGACCGCATCGTCAAGGTGCCGGGCCTGTCCAACATCTGGGTGCCGCCGATCCGCAACCGTATCGACATGCTCGCCACCGGCATCAAGAGCCCGGTGGGCGTCAAGGTCGCGGGCACCGACCTGGCCGAGATCGACCGGGTGACCGCAGAGATCGAACGCGTGGTCAAGAACGTGCCCGGGGTGTCGTCCGCGCTGGCCGAGCGCCTGTCCGGCGGCCGCTATGTCGACATCAAGATCGATCGCGACGCTGCGGCGCGCTTCGGTATGAATGTCGCCGACGTGCAGTCGATCGTGGCATCGGCGATCGGCGGCGAGAACGTCGGCGAGACGGTCGAGGGCTTGTCCCGCTTCCCGATCAACGTGCGCTACCCGCGCGAGGTTCGCGACTCGGTCGAGCGGGTACGTCAGCTTCCCATCGTGACCGACCGCGGCGCCCGCATCGTGCTGTCCGATATCGCTAAGGTCGAGGTTGTCGACGGCCCGCCGATGCTCAAGAGCGAAAACTCGCGCCTGTCGGGCTGGATCTACGTAGACATCCGCGGCCGCGACCTGCGGTCCGCGGTGAAAGACATGCAGCGTGCCGTCGCCGAGCAGGTCAAGGTGCCTCCGGGGTATTCGGTTTCATGGTCGGGACAGTTCGAGTTCCTCGAGCGCGCCACCGCCAAGCTGAAGGTGGTCGTGCCGTTCACGCTGCTCATCATTTTCGTGTTGCTGTACCTAACCTTCAAGCGCTTCGATGAAGCGCTCCTGATCATGGCCACGCTGCCGTTTGCGCTGGTGGGCGGCATCTGGCTGCTGTATCTGCTCAGCTACAACCTGTCGGTGGCCGGCGCGGTCGGCTTCATCGCCTTGGCCGGCGTCTCCGCCGAGTTCGGCGTGATCATGCTGTTGTACCTCAAGCACGCCTGGGATGAACGGGTCATCCACGGCACGATCAGCAACGACGACCTGCTGGATGCAATTCGCGAAGGTGCGGTGCTGCGCGTGCGCCCGAAGGCGATGACCGTTGCAGTGATCCTGGCGGGCCTGTTTCCGATCATGTGGGGTTCGGGCACGGGCTCGGAGGTGATGCGGCGCATCGCCGCCCCGATGGTCGGCGGCATGGTGACTGCGCCGTTGCTGTCCATGTTCGTGATTCCGGCGGCCTACCTGCTGATGCGAAAGACGCGTGAGAAACGCGCAGGGAGATCGCGCTTTGGGAGGCGACGCGATGCCGAATGAGTCTCACGGTCATTGGCGCGTCGTCGGCGGCACCTGCAAGTTCCTGCTCTTGGCGTTTTTCTCAGGCGCAGGTCAGCTAGCCATGGCGCACGCGGGCGAAGCGCGGCCGGTGAAGACGCCGGCGACGGGTTCCGCGCCAGCTCCGAGCCGCTGGAGAAGGCGTCGTGGCAGGCGTATGCGATGAACGACGAGGTATCGAACGACACCATTCGATTTATCAAAAGGAGTCAAACATGAAGACGATTTCATCTTTGCGTCACCGCTGGAATGCGGGTGGTCGGATTGCGCCGAAGCTACTCATGTTTTCTGCCGGCGCTGTCGCGCTGGGCACGGTTCTGGGCGCATGCACCAGCGCGGGGGTGCAAGGCGACACCAAGGCTGCGGCACCAGCGACGGCCGAGCAGTGCGCCGAGAAACGCCTCGTATTGCCGCTCGATCACGGCCCGCGCCCGCAAACAACGCCGTACGAAAACAAGCTTCGCAAGCAGCGCTTTGCAGCCGAAGTGAAGGACTGCCTGGCCGCAACCTCCAAGGGACCCGTGCAATGAGCCCGCCTCGCCGACGCTTCTTGGCGGCGACCGCGATCGCCCTGGCCGTCCCGACATGGGCCAGGGCAGCTTCGCGGGTTGTCGACGTCTGGAAAGGACGTGGCTGTCTTTGTTGTGAGGCTTGGGTCAAGCACCTGGAGAGCGCGGGTTTTAACGTGACGGTGCACGACGTTGGCAACAAGGAGGCGCATGCGCGCCTTGGGATACCTCTGAAATATCGCGCATGCCACACCGCCAGCACCGACGGCTATGTGTTGGAAGGGCATGTTCCCTTCAGGGAAATCCAGCGGCTGTTGCTGGAGCGCCCCGACGCCATCGGCTTGGCGGTTGTCGGCATGCCGCGCGGATCGCCGGGCATGGACGGTCCGGCGTACCGCGGACGGCGAGATCCGTTCAAGGTGCTGCTCGTTCATCGAGACGAGAGCGCCACGATCTACCAGTCCTATCAATGAAAGGAAACCCAATGAACACCTCACGCACAGCGCTTGCCGCCATGCTTTGCGTAGCACTCACACTGCCTGTGCTGGCCTGCCCGACATGAACACGAGCTGGATGGACAAGGAAATGATGGCCAAGTGCCACGAAATGATGATGAATCACAAATAAGGAGAACGCCCCATCTCTATCCAAATGCCGCCGAATGGCGGCCACACCTGCACGCATTACCCAATTTACCCATCAATCGATTACCCAGGAGTTCCTATGAAGAAAATCGCATTCGCTTCCCTCATCGTCGCAGCGCTGCTGCCCGCAACCGTTTTGGCGCAGCAGAAGATGGACGACATGAAAGGCATGGACATGTCCAACATGAAAGACATGAACATGCCCAAGAAGTCGGCAAGCACCGCTCAAGTCACCCACATGGCCATGGGGGAGGTGAAGAGCGTCGATCCCAAGGGCCAGGTGGTCAACGTGGCGCATGAGCCGATCAAATCGTTGAACTGGCCGGCGATGACGATGGGATTCGTGGTCAAGGACAAGATGCTGATGGACAAGCTGGTCGTCGGCAAGAAGGTCCAGCTCGAATTCGTGCAGGAGGACGGCAAGTATGTCGTCACGGCCGTGAAATAGGCAAGACGATCGAGTCAGCGGCGCGCCGCCCATTTCTTCCTTGCGGGCGCGCGCCACCAGTCAGCCACTCAACTACGAGGCGCCAAGCGATCAAGCCATGCGCCGAAGCGTAGACCTACAGGCTCTTTTCGGGATTCGCAGGCGTTTCGACGCGACGCACACGGGTCGAAGGATGCCCGGATTGAGCGGCTGCTTGTGCTGCGTCACTCGCAGCCGAGCGTCCGCTCAGCATACGGCCGGTGGCATCGACCTTCACCAAACCGAGCCTCGGATGCATCCAATAATGAGTTTTGCCGCCTTCGGCGTTGGCTGGCGTGGCCTGATTCGGCGCTCCAGTATCAGGGGCCACGGCAGGAGGTGCTGCAAAGGAAACGGCAGCTCCCAGCGACAGCGCTGCAGCCAGAATAGAAGCAAAAAGTTGGTTTGACATGTTCGTGCCCTCGTCATTGGTCATTCAAATCGTCAGCGGAGACTGACGGCCTCACGCGTTCCGCAAGATATAGGGGTGCGTCGTGATGGGGAGATTGTGAAAACCGGCCAGGCACCAGAATCTGATGAGTTGATGACGTTTTTGTAATGCGAGCAAGCAACCTCTGGGGGCTGCAAAAGGTTCAAGGAAATGAAAATCCTGTTGATCGAAGACGAAGCGAGTGCGGCTGCGTACCTGAAGCAGGGCCTGACAGAGAGCGGCTTCACGGCGGAGATCGCGACCAACGGAAGCGACGGACTGCATGCCGCCATGAACGGCGACCACGACTTGGTGGTCTTGGACGTGATGTTGCCCGGTATCGACGGCTTTGCGGTGTTGTCCGCGCTGCGAACGTCGAAGCAGACGCCCGTGCTGATGCTCACGGCCCGATCCAAGGTCGACGACAAGGTCAAGGGGTTCGAGCTCGGCGCCGACGACTACCTGGTCAAGCCGTTCCAGTTCCCGGAGTTGCTTGCGCGGATCCGCGCGCTGCTCAAGCGCGGTGCCAAGGTCGCCTCCGACGATGTGCTGCGCATCGCCGATCTCGAGGTCGATTCGGTCAAGCATCGCGCAACCCGGGCCGGCCAGCGCATCGATCTTTCGGCCAAGGAATTCGCGTTGCTGGTGTTGTTCGTGCGCAGGAGCGGCGAAGTGCTGTCCAGAACACAGATCGCCTCGCTGGTATGGGATATCAATTTCGATTCCGACACCAACGTCGTGGACGTGGCGGTGCGTCGGTTGCGTCTCAAGATTGACGACCCGTTCGAGACCAAGCTGATCCACACCGTGCGGGGCGTGGGGTACGTGTTCGAGCTCCGGTCATGAAGCTGAAGAGCTTGTCCATACGGCTGGCACTCTGGGTCGGTCTCCTGGGCCTGCTGCAAGGTGCGGGTGTTCTGTGGTTTTCCTATCTCACGATGCAGCAGGAATTCGCGGCACAACGCCGTGCTGTGCTGCGCGACAAGGTGGATCAAGCGCGCCAATTGATCGGCGACATGCCGGATGAGGCCGCCATTCGCGCCAAGGCCTTCGAGCTCGTCGATCTCGTGACCGGGCACGCCGAATTGCATCTGGCGATCGCTCGGCAAGGGGCGACGGCGCCCATCGTCGCGTTCAGCCGCGAAGCCAACGAATCCCTGAGCCGACTGAAGGACGACACGTGGGGGACGGACGCCTTCCTGGAATGGCGCGCGAACGCCAGCGGTGCCCTGATGCTGTCGCAGGCAGGGGCTGTACAACTCCAGAACGGCGAAGCCTACGAGATCGTCGCCACTGTCGATCGCAGCGACGACCAGAGATTGCTGCGCAGCCTTCTGCTCACCTCGGCGACGGCGGCGCCATTCGGCCTTGCGCTGGTGATCGTCAGCGCGTTGGCGATCGCCGTTTGGGGTTTGCAGCCGTTGCGGCGATTCCAGAAGGCCACTGCCGACATCACCGCGCGCAACCTCTCGGCGCGAATCGACTCGAAGGGTCTGCCAAGCGAACTGCAAGACCTTGGTGTGGCCTTCAACGCGATGCTGGAGCGTTTGGATGACGGCGTGCGCCGGTTGTCGGAGTTCTCGGAAGATCTGGCCCATGAGCTGCGCACCCCGTTGGCGACGCTGTTGGGGCGCACGCAGGTCGGGCTCTCGCAGCCGCGTACAGCCGAGCAATTGACCGACCTGCTTGAAAGCAATGTCGACGAACTGCAGCGCCTCAGTCGACTAGTGTCCGACATGATGTTTCTGGCGCAGGCCGACCATGCGCAAGCCGCCGTGGAGCAGCGCGATATCGATCTGGCAGACCAAGCGCGCACCGTGGCCGAATTTCTGCAGTTGATGGCCGACGAACGTGACATCAAGATTTCGGTGGAGGGCAGCGCCGTCGTTCCCGCGGACGGAGGCCTTGTGCAAAGAGCCATCACCAACTTGCTTTCGAATGCGGTGCGTCACGGCGCGAAGGGAACGCCGGTGAAAGTGACACTGTCATACACCGACGAACGTCATGCGGCGCTGGAGGTGGTCAATCAGGGAGATCCGATCGCGCCTCAGCACCTGGAACGACTCTTCGATCGCTTTTACCGCGTGGACAGCTCCCGCGCCAGAGATCTGGGCGGCACTGGGCTCGGGTTAGCCATCGTCAAAGCAATCATGAGCCTCCATGGCGGGCAGGTCGCGGCCGCCAGCAATATCCAAGGTGAAACGCGCTTCACACTCTACTTTCCCCGTTCGGGCAAGGGAGTACTGGGACGATGACTCAAGGCCTGATTAGACCGGCAACTTTGTAATGCGGGCCCAGAAGGTGGGGGCCGACACCATGCGTGTCCCAGGTTTGTCCCGGATGCTCGCGTCTGCCCAGCGCAGCATGCCCAGCGTATGGCCGATTAAGTAGCGGGCTGGTCAGGCCGAGCGTAGTGCTGTGGCGGTTCTGCCGTGACATCGCCCACAACCGGATGGCTGGCGCTGGGCGACAGAATCCGAGCTTTGCAGATCGCGTGTCCACAGCGCGCACGGAAGATCCGCAGGGACTTGCAAACCTGCCCGCGCAAGGCGCGATGAATCGAAACGAAGCGCCCCGTTCAACGCCACCTGCAGATGACGAGATCGTCATGCGATGGTCAGAGTGTTGACGCGCCTTGCTTTCTAAAGTTTGAACCGTGATCAAGCCAAAGGCACGCGATGAAGCCAACCGCCCTAGGCGTCACGTCTCATAACTCTTGAGGAGCCTGAAATGAAAAAAATCCTGTTCGCCCTCGGGGCAACGACGCTGCTGCTGTCCGGCGCCTATGCGCAAAGCCAGTCGCAGGAAGCAGTCCCACCGACCAACACCAAGCCGCAAGCCGTGGCCGAGGCCAGGAAGAACGCCAAGCCTGCAGGAGTTGTTCGAATCAAAGATGGCAGCACGGCCGTTGGGCAAGGCTCCGGCGTGAGAGTGACGAGCAAGTCCGAAATGGCCGGCGAAAGCCGGAAAGCGGCGCGCGAGGCACGCCCTCATCGGGATTCGACGCAAGGCGGCACTCCCCAGGAATCTCGGTGAGTCGTCCCAAGGGGCTATCTCTTCGGAACCGGCAGCTTGCCGGTTTGACCAACGTAGGCGACCGCCAATCAGCGAGATGGCAGGATCCATCTCGCTGCGGCACTTCAATTCAAAGGATTTGGTTATGAACTGCGATTCGAAAACATTGATCAAGATTGCCGTTGGGCTAGGAATTGCGCTGGCCGCGGTGTACGTCGTGCTGCCCACATCCCATGCGTTCATTCTGGCCGCCGCCCCATTCTTGTTGTTTCTCGTCTGCCCGATTGCAATGATTTTCATGATGAAGAGCATGAATTGCACGACCGGGGAAGAGCGTGCCAAGGACGTCAAAGGCAAAGCAGCAAATTCCCCCCTGGACGAGCCCAGGTCGGACAAGACCTAACCACGAATTCCGATCATGCATTCACGCGCGATCGGTGGCGCAGTCCTCGCATGAAGTTAAAGAACCGAATGCGACAGGACGAATGGACATGCGGTAGCCGGGGAATCGATCATGTATATGCTCGGGCGCTGGGTTCCCTTGGAAGTGGTGAACACCATCTTTATCCTCTGGGGTCTTTCCGTTGTGGTGTTGGTGTTGGTTGTGTTCTGGCATAGCCGGCGACGAACCGTCGCCGGCAAGCGAAAAAGGCCCCGTCGCACAAATGGAAAGAGAAAAAACTGGCGCTTCAAGCGCTAAATCCTGCTCATCAAAGGTTTGCGACACCTTGATCTATGGCTACGCTGAAAAAGGTCCATCGGCTGGCGAAGGCGGATCGAGTCCTTGGCCGGGCCATGATGTCAATTTCAACGCACTCGGTCCATATTGGACGGGTTCACGCACAGGTACGCCTGGTCGAGCGCCGCTTCACAGGCCGGGTCGGCCTGGGCCAACTGTTCCAGCGCGCACATCAGCGGCTCGGCAATTTCCCAGCGCCGTTCGGCCACGGCCCGTTGGTAGAGCCGCAGCACTTCCTGCTCCAGAGAGCAGCGGCAGATCTCGAATTTGTTGCGCACCATCGCAGCCTTCATGAAAGCTTGTTGCCACGGCACATACCGTAAACCTTGCCACGGTGCCAAGGTCAAGCGTGTGGGGATTGCTTGACCTTTACATGATGGGAGGGTTCAAACTGCCCGAAGAAAGAAGGAGCTGTCCTGCCATGAAGCCGCATTCCCACGCATCCGCCGATGTTGCAATGAAGTCCGGCGTCGATGCGAGCGTCGAGTACACATGCCCCATGCATCCGCAGGTGCGGCAGGTAGGGCCCGGGAGCTGCCCGATTTGTGGCATGTCCCTGGAGCCGGTTGTTGCGACGGCGGCACCCGGAGACAGTGCAGAGTTGCAGGACATGAGCCGCAGGTTCTGGATCGGCCTGGCGCTCAGTCTGCCGGTGGTGGTGCTCGAGATGGGCGGGCACCTCGTCGACCTGCACCGCCTGCTGAGCCCGCAAGCATCCAACTGGCTGCAATTGCTCTTCGGCACACCCGTGGTTGTGTGGGCCGGCTGGCCGCTCTTCGTGCGAGGCTGGGCTTCGGTGAAGAACCGCAGCCTCAACATGTTCAGCCTCATCGCCCTGGGCGTCGGCGTCGCATGGGCCTACAGTGTTGTCGGGACGGTGGCGCCGAATTTGTTCCCGGCGCAGCTGCGTGCCGCAGGCGGGGCCGTCGCGATCTATTTCGAAGCGGCCGCGGTGATCACGGTGCTGGTTCTCCTGGGACAGGTCCTGGAGTTGCGCGCGCGGGAAAAAACATCCGGCGCGATACGCGCGCTGCTCGATCTGGCACCGAAGACGGCCCTGCGCGTCAAGAGCGATGGCTCCGACGAGACCGTCGACCTCGACGCCATTGGCGTGGGCGAGCACCTGCGGGTTCGTCCCGGCGAAAAAGTACCTGTGGACGGCGAAGTGGTGGAAGGCAAGGCGACGGTCGACGAATCGATGGTCACTGGTGAACCCATCCCCGTCGTCAAGGCGCCGGGCGCCAAGGTCACAGCGGGAACCATGAACCAGACCGGCGGCTTCGTCATGCGTGCCGAGAAAGTGGGAGCGGACACCTTGCTCGCGCAGATCGTCCACATGGTCGCGTCGGCGCAGCGCAGTCGCGCGCCGATCCAACGCATGGCCGACCAGGTCGCTGGTTGGTTCGTGCCGCTCGTCATCGCCGTCGCGCTCGCGGCCTTCGTTGCCTGGCTCATCTGGGGCCCCAGCCCGGCCTTGTCGTATGCGCTCGTTTCAGCGGTCGCCGTCCTCATCATCGCGTGCCCCTGTGCCTTGGGATTGGCTACCCCGATGTCCATCATGGTCGGCGTCGGAAAAGGCGCCCAGCATGGCGTCCTGATCCGCGATGCCGAGGCGCTGGAGCGTATGGAAAAGGTGGACACACTGGTGCTCGACAAGACCGGCACCCTGACCGAGGGGCGGCCAAAGGTGGTGCACATCGAGCCGGCGCCGGGCTTCGATGCCGCCACTGTGCTCCAGAAGCTCGCCAGTGTGGAGCGTGCCAGCGAACACCCGCTGGCCGCTGCCATCGTGGCCGATGCGCAGGCGCGTCAGTTGCAGCTGGCGCCAGTCACCGAATTCGACTCTCCTGCCGGCAGGGGCGTGGTGGGAACGGTGGACGGGATGCGGGTGGTGTCGGGAAACGAGCAGTTCCTGAACGAAAACGGCATCGACGCCGCCGCCTTGAGTGCGGCGGCGGAAGGATTTCGCGCCCAGGCAGCAACGGTCATCTTTGTGGGCATCGACGGCCGGATGGCAGGTCTCGTTGCCATTGCCGACCCGATCAAGGTAAATACGCAGCAGGCGATCTCGGCGTTGCGCAGCGAAGGCATTCGCGTCGTCATGCTCACCGGTGATGGCAAGACCACGGCGCAGGCCGTGGGTCGGCAGCTCGGGATTGACGAAGTCATCGCGAACGTGCTGCCGCAGGACAAGGCCTCGGTGGTTCAACGGCTGAAGGCGCAAGGCGGCGTCGTGGCCATGGCAGGCGACGGCGTCAACGATGCGCCTGCACTGGCTGCAGCGGACGTCGGTATTGCGATGGGAACTGGCACGGACGTGGCCATGGAAAGTGCGGGCGTGACGCTCTTGCACGGTGACCTCCTGGGCATCGTGCGCGCCCGTCGACTCTCGCAGGCGACGATGAAGAACATCAGGGCCAACCTGTTCTTTGCCTTTGTCTACAACGCGGCTGGGATCCCGTTGGCCGCTGGCGTGCTCTACCCGTTTTTCGGCATCCTTTTGTCACCGGTGATCGCAGCAGCAGCGATGGCGTTGTCGTCGGTCAGCGTCATTGCCAATTCGTTGCGCCTGCGCACGAGCACGGTGGCCGATCGAAACGCCGACGCTGGGGCGGCCCGCGCACAGCAATAATCACCTTCGAACAGCCGTCACAGGCAAGAAGTCCTCTTTTGTCGATCCCGCAAGACGTTCGCCTGTGGGCCCGTCGCGTCAAGCGCGATGCCATGCCCCCGTGGTCCCGCGCGCCGTCACCCGGGCACGTCGTGGCTGCCCAAGCTGATGGCGGCCTTTGTCGTCGCTTATGCGCTCAGTCCGATCGACCTGATTCCGGACTTCATCCCGGTGCTGGGGTATATCGACGATGCGCTCGTGCCGCCCGGTTTGATCTGGCTGACGATCCGGCTGCTTCCCAATGACCTGCTGGCTGAATGCCGTGTCAAGGCGGACGACTGGATGCGGCGCGGCGAAGGCAAGCCACGCACCTGGCGGGGCATCGCATTGGTTGTTGCGATCTGGGTCTTCGCGCAGCGGGCTGGCCGCGCATCCGCGGCTTTGATGCTCGCTTTCGTGCTGTCGGTGATCGCGGCGTGGCTCTGGTTGTGGTTCGTGGCATGGTCTGGTCAATGAGGTGCCGCCCGATCTAATCGACGTCGCCGGAGATGGCATCCCTCTCTGACGCGCTGCGCACACGAGCTGTCATCGGCTACGCTGCGTGTCCAGGTCGACCCTGACCAGCGGAGGTTTTGTGCCATGGCGAGCATTGAACGTACGGCTTACCCTCGATTTCCTCGGACGTTGACGCTCAAAGATTTGCAGGCGTCGTTCACTCCGAGGCCCGAGGAAATTGAATGGGCGCAGCGGCATTCGCGAACCGCGGAACGTCGCCTGGCTTTGCTCGTGCTGCTCAAATGCTTTGAGTTCCTGCGTCACTTTCCGGCGCTCGAAACCGTTCCTGTCGAGCTCGTCGAGCATGTTTCAGCCACCTTGGGCACGGCGCCGACCGAGAGGATCGAGTTCGCGTCGCTGGCCACGCTGTATCGTCATCACAAGGCGATTCGCGAACTGCTCGGTGTCAGGCCCTATACCGATGGGCAGACACGGAAGCTGACGATCCAGGCTGCCCAACAGGCCGCCAGCATCGTGGAAACCCGCGTCGACATCATCAACATCACGATCGAGGAGTTGGTGCGGCTGGGCTACGAACTACCGGTGTTTCGCACACTCGACGAAATCGCCGAGCAGGCGCATTCGGCTGCCGAGGCTGCCTTGCACAAGCGAATCAACCAGCGCCTGACCCTGGCCCAGCGAAACTGGCTGGATCGGTTGCTGGCCGCCGAACTGCCTGCCCGACGCACGCTGTACAACCAGATCAAGAGGTCCGCGAAAAAGGCCTCGCGCAAGCATCTCGATCTGCTGCTGGACCAGTTGACCTGGCTCGAGTCCTTGCCCGACAGCGATGCGCTGCTCGACGGCGTGCCAGCGACCAAGCTCAAGCACATGGCCGACATGGCATCGGCGCTCGATGCGGGCGACATGAAGGATTTGCTGCCAGCCAAGCGCTACACACTGATCCTGGCATTGATCCGTCAGATGCGCGTGAGGGCTCGCGATGACGTGGCCGAAATGTTCATTCGCCGCATTGGAGCCATCCACAAGTGCGCCAAGGAGGAACTGCAGGTGATCCAGGCGCGCCAGCGCGAACTGAGCGAGGAGTTGGTCGCCACGCTGGAGCAGGTGCTGGAGATCCTCGCCGAAAACCTGGACGACGCGAGTACCGGCCAGCGCGTGCGCGATCTGCTCGCTCCGCACGGTAACCTGGACCAGTTGAGGACGGACTGCGAGGCCATCCGCGTGTGGAGCGGCGGCAACCACCTGCCGTTGATCTGGAAGGCCTTCAGCAGTTGGCGCGCGGCGATGTTCCGCATGGCGAAGGCGCTGCGCTTCCAAGCCGCCACCCAGGACCGCAATCTGCTCGATGCCCTGGAGGTTGTGCTGGCCAACGAACACCGCAAGGTCGAGTGGATCGCAGACGACCTGACGCTGTCGTTTGCCTCCGAGCGCTGGCGCAAGCTGGTGCGCCGTTCGCATGGCCTGGGCCATCCGACGAACCGGCGTTACCTGGAGGTGTGCGTGTTCAGCTATCTGAGCGGTGATCTTCGCTCAGGCGATGTGTGCATTGAAGGCTCGGAATCCTTTGCCGACTATCGCGCGCAGCTGTTGCCCTGGAAGGAGTGCGAAGCGCTCCTGCCGACGTACTGCGACCGGATCGGCATACCGACCGCGGCGGATGATTTCGTCGACGGTCTCAAGCAACTGCTCACCCAGACCGCCGAAAAAGTCGACGAAGAGTTCCCACAGCATGCGGGCGACGTGGTGATCGGCAGCACTGGCGAGCCGACCCTGCGGCGTGTCGCCGCACGCGAAGTGCCGGCGTCGGCCATCGCTTTGCATGCAGCCATCGAGAATCGCACGGTGCCGCGCAACCTGCTGGATGTTCTGGCCAACATCGAGCACTGGACCGGATTCACTCGCAATTTCGGTCCCCAGTCAGGCGACGATCCCAAACTGCGCAACGCACGCGAGCGCTACTTGCTGACCGTGTTCGCGATGGGCTGCAACCTCGGACCCAACCAGGCCGCGCGCCACCTGTCAAACGGTGTGACGCCGCATCAGCTGTCCTATGCCAACCAGCGGCACATGAGCCTGGACCAGTTGGACAACGCCTGCCGCGATCTGACCGAGTTGTACTTGCGGCTCGAATTGCCCAAGCTGTGGGGTGAGGGCAAGAAGGTGGCGGCCGACGGCACACAGCACGATTTCTACGACCAGAACCTGCTGGTGGGCATGCATTTCCGGTACCGGCGCATGGGTGCGGTGGCTTATCGGCATGTGGCCGACAACTACATCGCGGTGTTTCGCCATTTCATACCACCAGGGGTACTCGAAGCGGTCTATGTCATTGAGGGCCTGATGAAGGCCGGTCTGAGCGTGCAGGCCGATACGGTGTATTCGGACACCCATGGGCAATCGGAAACTGTTTTCGCCTTCACACACCTGGCGGGCATCCAACTAATGCCCCGCATCCGGAACTGGAAGGACCTGCGCTTCTACCGACCCGAGAAGGGCACACGCTACCGTCATGTCGATCGCTTGTTCACTGACGTGGTGGACTGGAAGCTGATCCGGGACCACTGGCGAGATCTCATGCAGGTGTCCATCTCGATCCAGGCCGGACGGATCGCCTCGCCGATGCTGCTACGCAAGCTCAGCCAGGAAGGACGGCATAACCGGCTCTTTGCCGCGGCGCGCGAACTCGGCCGCGTGCTGCGCACCGTCTATTTGTTGCGCTGGATTTCCAGCAAGGAGATGCGCCAGGAGGTGAGCGCCACGACGAACAAGATCGAGTCGTACCACGCATTCACAAAATGGCTGGACTTCGGCGGTGACGTGATCAACGAGAACGACCCCAACGAGCAGCAGAAGCGGGTTCGCTTCATCGACCTGGTAGCGTCGTCGGTGATCTTGCAGAACACGGTCGACATGATGCGGGTGCTGCAGGAGATGTACGCCGACGGGGAGCCGGTTTCCGCCGCTGACGTCGAATACCTGAGTCCGTACATGACTTCGGGCATCAAGCGTTTCGGCAACTACCACCTCGACCTGAAACGGCCGCCGGAGCCTTGGGTCAAGGAGTCGCAGTTTCGGGAGGCGGCCAAGCGCGCGCGAGCTGCGGCCGCGGAGGCGCAGCGCGCCAACCAGAAAGGAGCTGGCGCATGAGCGATCTGGACCTCACCATCGTCACGGCCTACGGCCGGCTGGACCGGGCTGCGCTGACGCGTGCGCAGACTAGCTACGACACGACAGCACTGCTGAGTGCGGTCGAGGAACTGGACAAGATTGTTGGGCGTGCGCGAGGGCAGGATGGCCTTCGAGACATCCTGCTGCGGCTGCACGGCATGGCCCACGCTGTGATCAATGGCGCAGGGCTGTCGGTCTCCACGAGCCAGGAAAGTCTGCCGGAGCTGGCCTTCGATGCAACTGCAGAGATTCTGCAAACGATCTCTACGCTGCAAGGGTGGGTGAAACTGATCGAACCGTTGGAGAGCCTTCAGTCTCGCGATTGAGCGGCGAAAATCGCATAAAAGGTTTGGTCCAAACAACCTGAGGGCTTATGAGCCAAAACTGGCCTTATCCTGGCTTGCCCTCAGGTGGGATGCGCTGATGGCGCATGGGACGAAAGTCCCATGTTCATGTGGGTTGTTGTGCGGGAGCGTCGGGAACTTTGTTTATCCACACAATGTGCATTATGTTAAATCGAGTGCGCAGGGTTCGTCGCGCTGTCGCTCGCGGTATCCGTCGCCTGTGGCAATCGCTTGTTCACGGGATGCCCGAACCCCTCCTGGCGAACCAAAGTGTTCAGCCGGAGAAGGATCAGAGAGACAACGACCGTGCAACCGCTTTTTCGTGCGCCCCGCTCGCTGCCGGCGCTTGACGCCCTCATCGAGGCCAACCCACATGGCCTAGACAAGCTAGCCCGCTACCTGGGTGTCACCCCGCGCACGTTAGCCCGTTGGCGGGCGCGTGGCGCGGCTCCGCGCACCGTCGAGCTGGCGCTGTACTGGGAGAGCTTCTACGGCGTGCAGCACATCGAGACGGATGCATTCAACGCGGCACGGCAAAGCGCGGCCGAGGCCGCGACGTGGAAACGGGAATGCGAGCGCCTGGCGGGCGTGGTAGCCAGGCTTGAGACGGAGTACGACTGGGGCAGCGCGAACGCGCCCGTGTACGCGGTCTAGGCCGCCTCTTTGTCGCAGTTACAGCCGCCGAAGGCCGCATTGCTTTGGATGAAGTCGCGCACCTTGGGCATGCGCGAGAGCACGAGCGCCGCGATCAGCGCGCCGGCCATGATGATCAGCGTCTCGCGGCCAATCTCTGGCAGCGTCGGGATCCAGGCTTTCATTTCACCCCCGCGGGCCGCGCGTGCGGCAGTACGTCGATGCGCGCATGCGCGCGCTGAATCTCGGCACGCATGCTGTGCAGTTCGTGGCGCACCACGCCCCAAACCGCCAGCGCGCTACCGACCATCGAGGCCGCGCAGACGGCCAGCAGTTCGGGCGAGTTCACGACGGCTTTTTCTCGGCCAGCACGACCGCGGCCAGGCCGCCCACGCCCATCGCCACTTGGCCGACCAGCCCGATGGTGTCGGGCGGCAGGCCGAACAGCGCGCCGAGCGCAGCGATACCGGCCCAGGTCGAGGGCTCGCGAATTCGTTTGAGAAGGATGTCCATGGTCACATTGCGTAGTTGGGAAAGAGGAAAGCCCACTTCG
Source organism: Variovorax durovernensis (assembly GCF_977011995.1). NCBI lineage: Bacteria > Pseudomonadati > Pseudomonadota > Betaproteobacteria > Burkholderiales > Comamonadaceae > Variovorax > Variovorax durovernensis. The sequence goes on from NZ_CDRNCW010000001.1 coordinate 3,556,328, forward strand.
AAGGGGCACGGTAGCTGCCGTCAGCTATGGCGTTGTCGAGCCGGCGCACGTCGGCCTGTTCCGCCTGGCGCGTGGCCGTCGAGTTCCAGACGCCGGGCCCGAGGTAGGTTCCGTCCGCGCTGAACAGGTTCGACGTGCCGCCGCCCAGGTACCAGGGCACGTTGTACGAGGTGCCGGGCGGAGGGTTCGGGACCGCGCCGAACGGCACATAGCCGCCCGTCACAGGATCGATCTGGCCCTGGGTGCCGAGCGCCGCCGCGACGGCATCGCCGGAATCGCGCACCGTGGTGCTGACCGAATCCCAGGCGCCGCCGACGCCGTCGGCGAGACTTGAGTAGAAGTTTCCGAAGGCATCGCCGACGCCGTCGATCAGGCCGCTCGCAGCCGCGCGCGCCTGGCGCTGCACGTACCAGGCGCCGAGGCCCAGCACCAGCACGCCAGCGATGATGACCTTCGTGTCCGTGTTCAGCTTCATGCGGGTGTCGGCACGACGGCCTTAGCAGCGTCGATTTCCGCCTGTAGCTGGCCCACCTGGGCCTGCAGCTGCGCGCCGGCCGGCGACGGCACAGCGGGCGCCGCGGCCGGCTTCTCTGTCGGCTTGATCTTCCAGAAGTAGTAGCCGGCCGCCGCGGCGACCGCGCACACGATCAGGAGTTCGGATTGCTTCATGCAGCACCGCCGCCAAAGCCGCCGTACCAGGCTTGCACCTGGCCCATGGAGCGCCCGCCCTGCCCTGCCGTCGAGCCCGGCAGGCTGGCCCACTGCGACGAGGCTTTGCGCACCGCGCCGGCCAGGTCCCCGACCGACAGGCGCGCATAGGCGCCGCAGTCGCGCAGCAGCTGGACGGCCGCCGCGTCCTGGGAGGCCGGGCCGAAGTCCGGCAGGCCCAGCTTGTTTTTCAGCTTGAGCCACGTCGGCTTGATGAACTGGTAGGCGCCGGCCGCGGTGCTCACGCAACCCGGGCCGTAGCCCGAGGCCGCGCACATCGCCGCGGGCAGCGTCTCGCCGCGCCACTCGCCCGTGACGGCCGGATGGTCCGACAGGTCCTGCACGGTGTGCCGGTAGCTGTAGCAGACGCGGTAGGGGTCCGCGGCGTTGGCGGTGCCCTCGCATTGCTTGATGGTTTCGAGGAAGGCGCGCACGTTGGCTTCGACGCTGAATCCGGAGGGCTGCTGTGTCATGGCTTCCACCTCGCTGCCGAGGTTCGCAATTGATTGGGTGATGTCATCGATCGGAAACGCCGAATCGAACCAGGCGCCGGGGTCGAAGGATCCCCAGGCGCCGCCGTTGTCGGTGGGCGCCTCTTCGATGTCCGTGTTGGTGTGCTGCCCGCGCGCGTACGCTGCCAGCGCCAGGGCGCCGAGGCCCAGCACGGCGAACGAGACGAGGACGCGGGCGCGGCTCATCAGATGGCCTCTTCCGTCCATTCGAAGACCGCGAGCACGTCAACGTTTGTCGTTGACGTTTCCATGACGTAGCCCTTTCCCGGGCCGATCAAAAGCGGTTCCTGAAGGATGCGGAACGAGCTCAGCGACGCCGCCGCAAACACGTAGTCGGACACCGCTGTCATCGACGGGAACAACGTCGCCGCGCCCGCATCCGTGCCGAACATGGCAGCACCTGGCGCGCCGCCGTTGAGCTTGGACGGCGTGGCAACCAGGGTCCCGAACGCCGTGTTATAGAACGCCCCCTTGAGGGCCTGCGCCGTTGCCGATCCTGCCGTGGTGCTTTTCAGGATCAGATTTTTGCCGCTGCCCGCCGGGTTCCACAGCTGGACCCGCGAATACTGACTGGCCACTGGCGCTTTGTAGACGGCGCCCATGAAAGCCGAACCTGCAAGAGTGCGCCGCAGCCCGCCGTCCACCACCTGTACCGTCGAGGAAATGCGCCGCGTGCCCGCATCGCCCGAGCCCACGAAGAATCGGATGTACTGCGCTTGGGCGCTGTAGATCTGCAGGCTGTTGAAACCTCCCGTCGGCTTCGAGAAAAACGAAACCTCGCACTTGCGCATGATCGAGAGCTGCGCGCCCGATTTGTCCATCAGGTACACGTCGCACTGGTACAGCGCATCGAGCAATTCGAGGTATTCGCCGTTGATGTGGAAGGTCTTGGTTTCCCCGGCCGCCCACGTGCCGTCGATGATTTCGATCATTTGGAGCCTTTGAAGAGCACGGCCACGGCGACGGCCGCAGCCGCCCACATGGCGTATTTGCCGATGTCGGCGTTTTTGTTTTCGGTCGGGGTGAAACTGTCGATGGCCTTGCCCGCCAGGCCGTAGCCTTCGGACATCTGATCGATCAGCTTGTCGACGACGCCGGCCCCAAATTGGAGCGTGCTGTCCCAAGCCTTCGAGTTGGCCGCGAGGCTGTCTTTGTTCAGGTTCACCACGGACCCGCCAACGTCGCGCAGCGTGGTAGCGCTCATCTGCCCCAGCGCCGCGACCGCATCGGGCAGCGTGTTCGCCAGGGTCTTGAGCACCTCCGCGTCGGCGCTGTACAGGTTCACATTGGCCGTCGAGCCGCTGCCCACCTGTACCGAGTCTTGGAGCACCGCGCGGCTGTCGCTGTTGACGGTCGTCGTCGCAAGAGAGGCGCTGGTGCTGGTGCTGCTGCCGCCCTTGTACAGCCGCGTTTCGAGCGGGTCGGCGCAGTGCCTGCGCTCCCATCGTTTGAAGATCATGCGACCGCCTTTTTCATGATGAAGCCGGCCACCCTGTAGCCGGCGCTTTTCGATTTCTTGACCAGGCCGACGCGCTTCGTTTCGAACGCCACATGCGTGCAGCCGGACATCCGCGCCATCTGATCGAACAGGGCGAGCCCTACTTCGGTCAGCCCTGCCCCGCTGCGCGAGCCGGCGCCGTCGATCCACAGCACGCCGCCCTTGACGCGCACGACGAACACGCCGACGCCTTCGGGCGTGCGTAGTTCGAAGCACTTGCCGAAGGCCGCGATATCTTCTGGCGTGTCGCACGACAGCGGCGCGCTCAGCCCCGCCGCGCGCATGGTGGCCGCGGCATCGGCCGCGGTTACTTCTTGGACCTGAACAGCTTCCACGCGACGGCTCCGAAAAAGATCAGCCAGACCACGGGAGGCACGCCGCCCAGGCCCAGCGAATCGAGCCCGAGGCCGCCCACGGCGTAGGGATCGTCGTAGTAGCTGCCGTACGGGCTTTTGCCCGCACTGGGGTTCGCCGATGCAATCGGCCCCTCGCTGGTGATCGTCTTGTCCTGGCGGTTGTCGAGGCTCAGCGATGCGCCGGACCCGAAGTTGACTTGCCAGCCCGAGCCATCGAGGCCCGAGCCGAAGACGGCCGCCTGGGTGGCCTGGGGCGTTGCCGAAGCGCCGCCACCGGCCGCGCCGCCGCTCGCAACGCTGGGGCCTCCCATGAATCCGCCCGCGATGCCACCGATTGCCCCGCCGATGGCAGTTCCGATGCCCGGTACGACCGACCCGATAGCTGCGCCAGCAGCCGCCCCGGCCGTTGAACCTGCCGCGTTGAATGCCATTACTTCTTGCTCAGCAGAAGGAACGCGCCGCCGATCAGCAGCAGGGGCAGCAGATTGCTACCGATAGAGAGCGAGCGCACCTGGCGCCCGTTCTGGTAGGTCAACCCGTTCTGGCCCGCGTACGTCGGCGAAATCGACCCGTTCGCCACGGCATAGGCCCGGCTCGCGCTGTCGATCAGGCGCGAGACGCCCATCGTTGCCGCGTTCCAGTCCCAGGGCTTGCCGTTGTCCGGGTAGCCCGCGCCCATGCGCGCCTGCTCGACGGCATCGCGCGACGTTGCCGCCCATGCCGTGATGCCGCCCGACGAGCCGCTGTAGTCGTACGACCCGTTGCGCACGTCCGCCGCCTCCGCGAGCGACACGCCGTTTCCGCCGTAGCCGTCGTAGAAGTCGGTTGCAAGGCTGGTCGGCCCGCCAATGTCGAAGACATTGCCGGACAGGCCGTCGCCCGTGAAAGATCCCCATGCCATATCAGCTCCTTGTGTTGGTGCCGACGATCAGGGACGGTCGTTCAGCGTGATGGACTCGGTGTAGATGTCGAAGGTGCCGGCCGCGGTGGTCTTGAGTCGGATGTCCAGGTTCTGGATCGGCACGGACTTGCTGCCGACGTTGATGTTGGCCGTGTTGAGCATGTGACCCATCAGGTTGTGCTCGGTGAAATCGACGGTGAACAGTCCGGCCTGGGGGACCTTGCCGTAGGTCTTCTGGAAGAACTCGTTCCACACCTGGGTGAGCGCTTCGTATTCGTCGGCGCCCTCGCGGCGCACGCGCACCGAGTCGATGTTCGCCAGCGTGCCGAAGATGTACATGCGCTTGAGCTGCTCGCCGTTCATGCCGAAGGGAATGATCACCTGTTCTTCGACGGCGCCGGCCAGCGTCTTCTGGAAAAAGCGGTTGCGCACGATCAAGCGATTCGCGCTCGGCACGTCCACTTCGGCCACGGCCTTGATGACCGATGCGGCCGTGACGGTGTACGTCGCGATGTCGAACTCAATCGTCATATCCTGCACGCCGGCCTCTGCCGTGGCCGCATAGGCGCCCAGGGTCATCGAGGCTTCGTCCTTGCCGTTGCGTTCGACAAAGTCGAGTTCAAGCACGTTGGGGTCGGTGGCGTTGCCGTTGTAGGCATTGCGGGCCGCGACCTGGGTGTAGCTCTTCCAGCGGATGCGCTCCGAGCCGTTGACTTTCAGCACGATATTCGACAGCAGCGAGGCCGTGATGTTGCCCGCCGTGAAGATCACGATCTTGTTGTACGTCACGCCCAGGGGCAGACGGATGGTTGCACGCGACACCGGGCCGACGTTTTGAATTTGGTTCAGCTGTACCTTGCGGGTCATCGCGTGTTTCCTTGGAGTTGAGGGGTCAGGCGACGGGCTTAGGCCAGTGCGGTCTGAACGACGTTGCGCGTGAACGAAACCTTGTTCAGCACGTAAATCGTTGCGAGAACGACAGCGGTGGTCATCAGCGCGTCTTTGAGCTTGCTTTGCATTTGCGGGTCCTGTGAATGGTGAGGTGAAGGAGCCGCCATTACCACCCGACAGCCCGTACACCACATAGCTCCGAGGCCCGTACGTAGGGCCTACGTAGCCCGCTCACTTTCCCGACATCTTTTTGCTGCCGCGCGTGGTTTTTCCGGTACGGAAATCGCGCTCGATCCAGTTGAGCACCGTCACGTTGCCCTGCTCGATGGTGTGCAGGTCCTCGATGTCGGCCACCGGCACGGACATCGCGCCGGCCATGGCCTTGCGGTCGGCGGGAAAGCGCTGGGTGAAACACCGGATGTACGTGCAGCCGCCCAGAAAGTGCTTGTCGATGTCGGCCGGCCGCTGGGTGGCCGCGACGATCTGCAAGCCCGCGTGCCGGCCTTTCTTCGTGCACTGGCGCCAGGCCATCGGCGCATGCGTTGGAGAGGTCACGTCGGCCAGCTCTTCGACCAGCATCACCAGCTTGCCGGCCGCGAAGGCGATGCGGCAGAAGATGGCGAACTTTTCCTCGTACGTACGGGCATCCGGGCCAGGGTAGTAGGCGACTTTGAAGCTGGCTTTCTTCGCCTGGCGCGCCACGTCGCCGAGGTTCGACGTGGTGACCGTCACGAGGTCGCCGTATTCGCCCAGCGGGTCCCAGACGAGCATGCGCGGCGCGCGCAGCCCGCGCAGGTATTCGCGCAGGCTGACGCCCTTCCCCGAGCCCGTCGCGCCGCAGTAGAGGCGCAGGCTCGGTTTATTGCTGTTGTCCATTGGCGGCCGGCGCTGGTGCGGGCGCTGGGGCCCGAGGTTTTTCCTTCGGAGTCTCGAGAATCTTTTTCGTCAAGACGATGGGGGGCGCGAGCGCGGCCACCAACATCACGTAGCAGCCGTAGTCGCCCATCAGCGAGCCCATCGACCAGCCATGCTTTTCCAGAACCTGGGCGCCAGCTGCTGCCGACGCGCCGAGTACCCCATCGTTCCAGACGTTGGCGAGTGCGCTCATGCGCTGTTCGTCGGTGACCATTGCCAACATCGGAAACGCCATCGCGCGCATCGCTTGCAGCGTCACGAGCAATTCGCTTTCGTTGTTGGCCGTGACCTGTTCGGCCTGCGCGACCTGGCCGGCCTGCGCCTCGCGCTCCGGAGACGTGTCGAGCAAGTCGGCTTCGCGCGCGATGTTGTCGAGGCTTTCCGGCGCCGCGCCGCCCGGCTTCGCGACCACGTCGGTCACGTCGGGAGTTTCGTTTGTCAAGGCCATGAGATCAATCCGAAGGTTTTCCGCACGGCGGGCGCCGGAGCGGGTGCCGATGGCGCCACAGCAGGCGCAACGGGCGTTGGTGAGGGGGTAGGTGCGGGTGCCGGCTCCGGCGCGTTGGCGGCCCGCGTGATGCAGGCGCGCAGCAGTTCGTCAGATCGACCCGAGCGCGCGAACAGCTGGCAGTTGCAGCTGTTGCACGTCATGACCGCGAGCTGGTTCTTGGACAGGCTGACGCGCATAGCGCCCGCGCACAGCGGGCACTTGCCGTCGCCGATTTTCTCGGCGGCCACGGCTTAGGCTTCGAACCAGGCGCGCAGGGCGCGGGCGACATCGACCGCGGGCTTTCGCGGGTCGGATTCGTGCGGGCCTTCCTCTTCGACGCGTTTCAGCTCGTCGATCAGTACCTGATCGGCTTCGCTGTGCTCAGTAGGGGTTGTCATCTTCGGTTTCCTGTATCGCCACGGGTCCCGGTGGCTTCGGTCTTGCGACAAAGCGCCGCAATCTGGGCCTGTACTCACGAACGGGCGCCCACTCGCTGACTCGCGAGAGGTCCCGGTGCGTACAGTTATTGACATGAATCCGAGTGCTCGCGGCTTCGCCGCTGCGCTCGAATACCACGCGCGCCGCGCTCTCTGCCTCAGCGCGCTCGCCGTGCGTCACGACCCAGGCGCACCGCTCCGACTCAACGGAGGCGAACAGCTTCCGCTCGAATGCCGGCGCGGCCGGGTTCATGACGTGAATGTGGTTGCGGAAGAGCTGCACGCCGTCTGCATCGACGCCGAGCAGGCGCGCGGGCACGGTCTCACCGTACCGCCCTACCCTGCCAGCGTCGGCCGCGCTGCGCTCGCCCTTGAGCAGGCGCATGCGCAGGCTCGCGCGCTTGCAGCCGACTCCACCCTGCGCCATGGTGTAGCGCATCCAGGCGATTGCCTGTGTTCCAGGCTCGCCCTTCGCATTCACCGCGGACACGGCCACGCGCAGCGCCTCAGGCGCGTGCTCGCCGATGTTGTCGGGATTGATGCGGCGCAGCTCGCGCCACACGCCGACCGGCGCGCCGCCGAGCTGCTGAAACTGGCGAATTCGCCACGTCGATGCCCAGGCTTCGACGCGCTGGCACGACTCAATGGCGGGGTTCCCTTCAAGGTCAGTGCCCACGCCGTAGCCGTCGATGTTCTTCGAGACGTATTTGATGACGTAGCTGACCGCCGAGCCCTTCGCCCGGTCGATCAGCTCGAAGTCAACGCGATGCTTTTGGGCGCCCGGTTCGTCCGGCGAATCGGCATCAAGGAAATAGCGCCGGACCAGCTCGGACAGCTTTCCAAAAAGCCCCTCCCGGAAGAAGAACAGGCAATGCCAATGCGGCGTGCCGTCATGCTGCGGCTCGGCGATTCGGAACCCGTATAGGTCCAGGCCAGCGCGAGCCGCGGCAGTTCGGAATCGAGAGAAAGCGAGAGAGAGATAGCGTTGCGCCTCGCTGGGGGTCGAGCCGTCATATTTCCGGTTGTCATGGACACGTCCTTTGATGGTGGTTTTCTTGTGGAAGCGGCTCGGACAGGTCATCGTGACCATGCAACCGACGTGCCCCATTTCCTTCGCGATCAGATCGAAGCCGGCTATGCGGGTCAGCAGCTCCACGCGGCGAATCGCCTTGTTCGCGGTGCCCTTGGCGGCCAGCTCGGCCAGGGTCTGCGCCTGCATCAGGTCGTTCACCGCCGTGACGGACTGCAGCGCTGCGGCGTTGCGGGCGTTCTGCCCTGCCCTGCGCCTCACCGCCTCGTCGCTGGCGTACAGGCCCGCGTGGCGGCCCACAAGGCCAATCCCGATGGCGCAGGCTTCGACGGTGCGCGCGTGCAGCTTGCGCAGCGTGCGGCGCCACCAGCGCGCGCAGGCCATGCGCGCCACGGCGCCGGCCCGCGTCACGGTCGGGCCATCCGGCCACAGGTCGAGCATCCCGCGCGCATCCATGAGGGCGCGCGCCTGGTGCGAGAGCCACAGGCCCACCCAGCCGGCGCCGAAGCGCTCGCGCATGGGGGCGTGCGCCTGGCCGCGCTCCGCGATGGCGCGCATGTGGCGCAGCCGGCGCGCGAAGTCGTTGGCCGTGAGCTCGGCCGCCGCGCAGATGTCCGCATCGGTGGCGTCGGGGCGCAGGCCGGCGCGCTCCGCTTCGGTCAGCTGGAGAACGCGCTCTTTCCAGCGGTGGTAGTTCAGGTCCGTGAGCTTGGAGAGCGACTTCGTGAGCCTGGCTTGCCACGACAGCGGGAAACGATCGATCACCCACCGAAGGCGGGTTTTGTCGTACCGGTCGAGGTAGCTGCTCAGGCTCATTTCTGCTCGAGCGGTTGATTCAACTTCTCGAGCCGGCGCAGCTCAGCGGCGAAAAGTGAACCGATGACGCGATCCCGTGACCAGCGCCCACCGCCCAGCAGCCACGACTCTCTATTGCGCTCTTGAATCAAGCGGTCGACCGCTTGAATCTGCTCATCAGTCACGGCGACAGATACGCGCTTCACAGCCGCCACACCTCAGGCGCGCGGCGCACCTGGGCCACGGCGCGCGCGTGCGCCTCGTTGCGCAGCACGCGCAGATGCGCCAGCACGCACGGCGCCGGCTTCGGCGGCTGCGCGGCCGGGTTGTCGGTCATCGGCGCCAGGGAGGACCAAACGCCGAACTGCGGCGCGACGATGGCCTGTTTCACATCAGCCCGCACGAAGAGCAATCGGGGCATTTCGAGCCCGCGGGCAGCTCGCACGGAAAGCCGTTCGACCGGCGCCCGCACACGGCGCGGCGTTCAGCGCCAGGGCGGACGGGGCGAAGCAGCGGGGGAAGCTCGAAAACCTCCCCCGTTGCCTCGATCACGTCCGCGATAAACAGGTTTGCCGGGACCACCGGCACGCCGGCGCTCACAGCAGCGGGGCCGGGGTGCCGGCCGCGTGCTCGATACCGGAGAGGACCGCGCCCACCAGCTCTTTGCGGAGCACCAGCGAGCCGACGACGACGGAACCGACCCGAATCGAGAGCTTGACGCCCTCCTTTTCGGGTTCGATCACAACCGACTTGTGCAGATCGAGCTTGACGGTGGTTTTCACAGACGCACCTCCATCGGCGACACGCCCAACACGCATTGCCCCTGATGGCACCAGCCCACCAGCCAGCTCAGGAGGCCGCGCGCGTCCTCGAAGCGCTGGACGCAGGGGCCATCGACGCCCGCCCACGTCGCAACGTACGGCTTTTCAAAACTTTGCATAGAGCCCACCTCTACCCTCCCCCTCGATCAGAAGGCCGCGACGGATCGAGGTGGGAGGGAGAAAAAACCCGCCGCGGCGGCCGGATTTAATCACACCCCCTTTACCGTCACAAGTCCTTTCACCTTTGACGCCCAAGGTGGTTTCCCGTACGTTACGGGAATGCGACGCCTTTCCACCCCCTTTTTGCTGCTCTTCGCCCTGTACGTTACGGGCGCCTCCGCCCAAAGCTACCCGCCGAAATGGACAGCGATGTGCGAGACCTGGCCGGGTCACCACGTCAAGCCGACGTACGTTGGCAACTGCGAGGTGAGCTTTAAGGAAACGGCGCCCGGAGAGGCCGAGGTCCTGATCGACATGCACGCTCAGCCGTTGGTCGAACTCGCACTCGGCCCTGGCCGCTGCACCCTGAATGGCGCCCCGTGTCTCCAAATCCCCGCGAGCCGCCCTGATGGCGTCCGCTACCAGTTTCAGGGCGCGCGCGCCCTCGAATTCACCCGCCCCACGGAGTAAGAAATGCAGACCCTAGATCAACTGCTGGACCGCGCCAAAAAGGCGCAGGGCATCGACAGCGACTACCGCCTAGCTCAACTGCTGGAAGTGTCGAAGAACGCGATTACCAACTACCGCCACGGCAAGTCACGGCCCGACGATGAAGTGGCCCTGCGCCTGGCCGCCCTCATCAACCGCGACCCGGCCAGCGTGATTGCCGAACTTCACGCCGAGCGGGCGAAGACGCCCGAGCTTCGCCAGCTGTGGCTCCGCATGGCAAACCAGCTGCGCCACGCTGTCGCGGCCGTCATGTTCGCCGTGGGCGCTGCTATGTTTGTGATAGCAGGCTCCCCCACTTCGGCCGAGGCTTCGACCGGAACAGCCCAGGCCCACAGCACCCCGGGTCTGTGCATTATGTTAAATATATGAGATGAGCGGTTTCCCGCTTGCGGCAGCTTCAACGTGCCCTGACCCGGAAGCCGGAATCCTGATCCCAATCCTGCTCTGAGTGTTCGGCGCCATCCCCTTGCCGGCGTAACGCAGCTTCCAGCGACGCGGCAACAGCGCTCCAGTCATAGAAAACATGCACCTTGCGTGCATGGTTCCACTGCCCGCCGAATGCCTTGAAGACAGTGGCGAACTGGAAGCATCCGCCCTTGATTGCCGGCATCGGTGGCCCGTTGGCAAACGAAACCTCGAGGACCTGGCAATCTTCCAGGCTCGACGCGAGCTCTTCCGCGCGCGCCTGGGCCGGGAAAGAAAGTACGGTGGGCATCGAATCACTCTACCGAAAATCGATGGAGGATGAAACCTTTTTTCTACGCTCGCCGAGCGTGCACTTCATTCACCCGTGTACGCCTTCGATCGAGCGCGCATACATCACGATCTCAGCCGGCGTCATCGCATCTTCAAGCGCGGCCAGTTCCAGCCGTTCGAAGTCGTGCGAGATCCATTCGAACATGTGCGACAGCGGCATGTCCGTGATGTCTTCCCCGTCGCTCCACGGTTGCAGCCGCTTGGCGGCGCTGCCCAGCAGCATGCGCAGGTACAGCGCCCGCGCCAGGCGCACTGCGGCCACCTTGTCGGGGTTGTCGAGGTTCTGCTGAAACGCTTCCAGGCGCTGTTCGCAGACCACCAGTCGCTCCTGCGCTGTCACTGACCCGTGGCTGCAGATATCGGACGCCCTGCAACGCAAATCCTGAATGCGATGGAACTCGCACAGCACGCGTGCGTACGCCAGTTGCTGAAGAAGCTGTAGCGCGCGATTCAGAAAGCCTTGCATGTCTGCCATCTGAATTTCTGCTGCGCTTTCCATACGTAGGACGGCGCGCAAAAAGAGCGCGCGGCGGCACCGCCATCTGGGCCGCATCACCCGACGAGTAGTTCCGTGAGCGTTGTCAAAGAGATGTCACTCGGCAACCGCAAGATCGGTTGCATTACTTGTGTTTGTGGCAATTTATGCAAACAACCTTTTCATGCCTAAACACAAGAAAACGCACTTCGGGTCGCGAGCGAATTTCAACTTTTTGAGGGAACAACATGATCAGAGGAACGACCGCAAGAAGCGGGCTTGCAGCTTTGGGGGCCGCCACCGCCTTCTTGCTCTCCGGCTGCGGCGGGGGCGGCGGAGGCAATGGCAGCGCGTTCATTCCGCCTGTCTCCGGCGGCACATCGACTCCCGCCACCAACCAGGGAAAGAGCGGCCCGAAGGTGCTGGTGGTCGAGATCGACGGCCTCACGCATGCGGCGCTGCGCGATGCAGTCGCACAAGGCAAGGCGCCTGCGCTGCAGTCGCTTCGCATCGCTCCCGCATGGACCGGCGGCGTCGCCGGCACGCTCAGCGAGCAACCCACATCCGACAGCCAGGGCTGGGCCACGCTGCTGACAGGCACCTGGGCCAATCGCCACGGCGTGCGCGGCAACGGCGGCGCCCAGCGCATCGACGCCAAGCTCGCGCCCTCGATCTTCGCCATCGCCAAGCAGAACGCCTCGGCTGGCTACAAGACCGGCGCCGTCACCGCGAACGCGCTCTACCCTGCTCTGCTGGGCAACGAGCCTGGCGCAATCGACGCCGCAGTCGACTGCGCGGGGGCCGATGCCTGCGTGACGGACCGTACCTCTCAACTCATCGACGCAGGCTACGACCTGCTGGTAGCGCAATACGGCGCGCCTGCCGCCGTGGTTGCAAACAGCGGGCTGAAGGGCGCTGACTACCAGCAGGCCATCTCGGACACCTCCGCCGCCGTCGGCAAGCTGCTCACGCGCATTTCGCAGCGCACCGCCAACGACTCCAAGGAAGACTGGCTCGTCATCCTCACCACGGGCCACGGCCTCGATGCCTTCGGCACCAGCGCCGGTCTGCAGGGCATCGCGGACAAGACCGTGTTCATCGCCAGCAACAAGACCCTTCCGGCATTGCCCGCCGTCGACACGGCCGCGCCTACCGACAGCACATTGCTTCGCCTGGCCGCCGCCACCGACATCGCGCCGACCGTGCTGCGCCACCTGGGTGCCACGCCAGCACCTGCGAACTACGCCTGGAGCGGCATCGCGCTGCAAGGCGCCACGAGCATCCGCGAGCTTTCCGCCCGCACCGGCTCTGACAGGGACAGCGTCGAGCTCTCGTGGAAGCTGGCCGGCACCACCAATGTGCCGGTGCAAATCCTGCGCGATGGCAAGCCGGTCGCCACATTGGCTGCAGGTAGCACGGCCTACATCGACACCCTCGAAGGCGTGAAGGACAGCAACTTCAGCTACCTCTACACAGTGGCGGCAGGCGACACCGCGCTTGCCATCACCGCCGTCAAGCCCGTGCCGCTGCCGCCTTCGCTGCTCAACGGGCTGGTCAATTACTACCCGCTCGATGCGCTGCCCGCCCTGGACGTCAGGACCGGCGCCTCGACGCTCGCGCCCTGGGCTGTGGACGCCGCGGCCGGTTCGCTGGTGGACGACGACGGCTTCAAGCCTAGCTTCAAAGCCAAGGCGCTGCGCGTGGACAACCGCATCGTGAACGCGGCCGGCATGTCGGGCTATCGCCTGATGCAGACCAACGACGTGACGACGGATCCCGCAGTCACCGCTTTCACCATCGGCTTCTGGATGCGCACCGACGCCACCTGCAGCCAAGGGGTGGGCTACGGCGCATCGGTCATCGCCAACAAGAACTACGACAGTGGCAGCAACGAGGGCATCGCCATCGGCATGTTCGGCAACTGCGAACTGCGGTTCAACACAGGCCTGGGCGGCTCGCGCGGCGAAATCAGCGGCGCCCACTTCCTGAGCGCCGGCCAATGGGCCTACGTGGCGATGGTCATCGACAAGTCGGGCCTCGCGATGAAGGGCTATGCGATCGATCCTGCGAAGGGCGTGCAGACCGGCGGCGTGGCCCTCTCGGCCGCACTGGTCGCCAAGCTCGGCGGCCTCAAGAACGGCATTGGCCTGAACGAGGACGGCACCGGCCTCTACTACAAGCGCGCAGGCACCAGCGCACCGCGCGGCGCCATGGACTTCAACGACTTCGCGATCTGGAACCGCGCGCTCACCGCGGATGAGATCAAGAGCATCTACCAGGCCGCCCGTCCCCTGTCGACGCTCGCGCCCTGACCCATTCCACCTCACTCACTCCACACACGACACAAGAGAGGATCCCCATGCACCTTCTTTCACTGACCCCACGGCTGATCCCGGTGCTGGCCCTGGCCTGCGTGCTTTCCGCCTGCGGTGGCGGCAACAACGGCGGCGGCGTGCCCATCGTCGGGACGCCCACGCCGCCGGCTACGCAGCCAGACACGAGCGTCAAACCCGAAATGCGCTGCGCGCCCTGAACGCCACGAACCCACACAACAACACCATGACGAATTCACGCCGCAACTTCCTCAAGGGCACCGCCTCGTCGGGCCTCGCCGCCGTCGCGCTGACTGCTTTTCCGCCCAGCATTCGCCGTGCGCTGGCCATTCCGGCCAACAACAAGACCGGCACGATCATGGACGTCGAGCACGTCGTGATCCTGATGCAGGAGAACCGCTCGTTCGACCACTACTTCGGCACGCTGATGGGCGTGCGCGGTTTCGGCGACCGCTTCACCATTCCGCTGCCCAAGGGCATGAACGTCTGGCAGCAGAGCGATGCCAACGGCAAGCCCGTGCTGCCTTACCACCTCGACCAGAGCAAGGGCAACGCGCAGCGTGTGAGCGGCACGCCGCACAGCTGGGGCGATGCGCAGAACGCCTGGGACGGCGGACGCATGTACCAGTGGCCGCGCTACAAGAACACCGCGTCGATGGGCTACTTCATGGAAGCCGAACTTCCGTTCCAGTACGCGCTGGCCAACGCCTTCACGATCTGCGATGCCTATCACTGCGGCATGCACACGGGCACCAACTCGAATCGCCTGTTCCATTGGACCGGCACCAACGGCCCGTCGGGCCAGGTCGGCACCGGCCTTGCCGGCACCGCCTCGATCGACAACACCTGGGAGAACCTCAGGGAGCCGTGGGACCCGACGAGCAATCCCAACGTCGATTCCACCAAGTTCGGCTGCAACTGGAAGACCTATCCGGAGCGCCTGGAGGAAGCCAAGGTCAGCTGGATCGTCTACCAGAACCTGCCCGACAACTACACCGACAACCCGCTGCACGGCTTCCAGCAGTACCGCGTGGCCAACAAGCTCTCCGGCAAGAACGACATGCGCTATGACGGCGACGCCAGTCCGCCCGCTGGCCAGACCGTGCCTGCCTACGACCCTGCCAGCGACGACGCAGGCAACCCGCTCTACAAGGGCGTAGCCAACACCATGCCGGACGGCGGATTCCTCGGCACCTTCAAGCAGGACGTGGCCAACGGCAAGCTGCGGCAGGTGTCGTGGATCGTGGCGCCTGCCACTTACTCCGAACACCCCGGCCCTTCGAGCCCTGTTCAGGGCGCCTGGTACATCCAGGAGGTGCTGGACGCGCTCACCGCATACCCCGACGTCTGGAGCAAGACGGTGTTCATCGTCAACTTCGACGAGAACGACGGCTACTTCGACCACATGCCTTCGCCTTCGGCACCTTCGCTGATCGACCCCACCAACCCCAAGGGTGCAATCGCCGGCAAGACCACGCTGTCCGATGCCGACGTGGCCTTCGAGCGCCATACGTACCCGCTGGTCGGCAGCACCACCGTGCCCTCTGACGGCCGCGTCTATGGCCCGGGACCGCGCGTGCCGATGTATGTCATCTCGCCATGGAGCCGCGGCGGCTGGGTCAACTCGCAGGTGTTCGACCACACCTCGGTTCTGCGCTTCCTCGAGGCGCGCTTCGGGGTCAGGGAGATGAACATCTCGCCTTACCGTCGCGCGATCGCCGGCGATCTGACCAGCGCCTTCAACTTCGTCTCGCCAAACAACGATGCGCTGCCGGTGCTGGCCGGACGCAAGACCAAGGACCAGGCCAACCAGCTGCGTGCCGACCAGCAGGCCTTGCCGCAGATTGCCGTGCCGCTCGATCCGCAACTGCCCCGCCAGGCGACGGGCACGCGCCCCTCGCGCGCCCTGCCCTACGAGCTTCACACCAGCGCGCGCAGCGACGTCGTCAACGGCAAGCTGCAGCTGCTGTTCGCCAACACCGGCAAGGCCGCCGCCGTGTTCCATGTGTACGACAAGCTCAACCTCGGATTGCTGCCGCGCCGCTACATGGTCGAAGCCGGCAAGACTCTCGACGACACCTGGAACCCGGTGGCCGACAACAGCGGCTTCTACGACCTCTGGGTGCTCGGCCCCAACGGCTATCACCGCCACTTCAAGGGCAACCTCAACACCCTGCGCGCGGGCGACGTGGCGGTGCCCGAGGTTCGCGTGTGCTACGACATCGCCAACGGCAACGTCTACCTGAAGATGCTCAACGGCGGCAAGAACGCCTGCAAGTTCACCATCCGTGCCAAGGCCTACCGCGACGACGGTCCGTGGACCGCGACGGTGAGTGGCGGCACTGTCGCCGAGCAGCATTGGGACCTGTCGGGCAGCGGCTGCTGGTATGACTTCGTAGTGACATGCGACGCCGATGCCAGCTACTACCGCCGCTTCGCCGGCCGCGTGGAAACCGGCAAGCACTCGGTGAGCGATCCCGCGATGGGCATGGCCGACCTCTGATGCCGACGGCGGCTTCGCCCCGCGAGGCCGCCTGTTTCCCACCGGCATTGCGCCGGTGGTAGGCACAATGGCGCCGCTCTTTCTTTTCACCACGGCGTTTCAATGCTTCAAGAAGAACGATTCCTGCGCATCCGCAGCCTGCTGGCCACTTTCTCCCGACTCAGCGTCGACCGCATCGTGCAGGATCTTGCGGTGTCTCGCGAGACCGTCCGCCGTGACCTGCTCGAGCTGGAGGGCCTGGGCGAGTTGCGGCGCGTTCACGGCGGCGCCATCGCCACCGGTGTGGAGCCCGAGCCGCCTCTGGCTGTGCGGCTGGTGGCGCGGCAGCGCGAGAAACGCGCCATCGCCAAGGCGGCGATCACGCTGCTGCAGCCGGGGCAGACGGTGTTCCTCGACGCGGGCAGCACCATGTCGATCCTGGCGGAAGAGATTGCCGCGCTGAGCGGCATGACGGTCATCACCAACTCGCTGAGCATCGCGCTCAAGCTCGAAGGCTCCAGCGAAGGCCGGCTGACCGGCAACAAGACCATCCTGCTGGGCGGAGAGATCGACGTGAAGACGCAGGCCACATGCGGCGACATCACGGTGGAGGCCATCCGCCGCTACCGCGCCGACGTCGCGATGCTGTCGCCCGTGGCCCTGCATGCCAGGCACGGCGCCATGAGCTTCGAGCACCATGAGGCGGCGGTGGCCCGCGCCATGGCCGAACAGGCGCAGCAACTGGTGCTGCTGGCCGACCACGCCAAGATCGGCCAGGCCAGCCGCGTGACCTATGCGAGCACGGAAGACATCGACGCGATCGTCACCGACGCCAAGGCGCGCACGCTGCCCGCCCTTGTGCCGTTGCGCAAAGCCTGCGAGCGTCTGCTGATCGCCTGAGCGCGAAAAAGCGGCGCGCTACGGAATGCTTCGCGCCACCACGCCAAGGTCGCGCCAGGCCTCCGGGTGGCAGCTGAATATCAGGATCTGGTGCCGCGTCGCCGCGTCGTACAGCACCCGCTTCATCTGCTTCAGGCGCTCTTCGTCGGTGTTGACCAGCGCGTCGTCGAGGATCAGCAGGGTCGGCTTGCGCGCTTCTTTCAGCAGGTCGGCGTAGGCCAGCCGGGCGACCACGCCCATCTGCTCGCGCGCGCCGACGCTCAGCTCTTCGAACTCGCCGCTCTGGGCGCCGCGCAGGCCCTGGCGTGTGATGCGGCCCGGCGAAAGGTCTTCGCCGACTTCGACCTGCGCACCCGGAAACAGGATCTGCAGGTAGTGGTCCAGGTGCTTCTGCAGCGGAGCCCGCAAGCGGCGCGCCAGGGCCGAGCGCTTTTCGCGCAGCAGCTTGAGCAGATGGTCGAGCGCCTTCGAGCGGCGCTCGAATTCCGCGCACCGGCGAGTGGCGTGATCGAGTTCGCGTTGCTTCTCGGACGCGGCTTCTTCCAGGCCCGCCGCGCCATTCATGTAAAGCCCAACCTCCAGTCGCATGATTTCATTCGCACGCTGGCTGTGCGCAGCCTCGGCCTGCTTCACGCTGCGTTCCAGCCGCTCCACGTCCTGCGAGAGCACGGGCAGGTTGACAGCCTGCAGCTGCTGCGCGAGTTCACCGACCTTGTCTTGAATGGCTGAGTGCTGCGCCAGCGCGTCGGTCAGTGCCGCGCCGGCATCGGCTTTGCGGCCGGCGCGCTGCGGATCGCTCAAGGTGGCTTTCACGGCGGCAAGCTCGGCCTCGGCGGCCTTGACCTGTTCGCGCGTATTGCCGGCCGCGACCTTGGCGTCATTCAGCGCGGCGGATGCGTCCGACAGCGCAGCGCGGGCGGCGCCCTCCTCCGACTCTGCCTGTGCGATCGGGGTTGCCGGCGCATCGGTCGATGCCGGCATGGCCTGCAGCACCTGGCGGGCTTCCACGAGCCGTGCCTCGCGCAAGGCGATTTCGGCGGCCAATGCGCTCAGGCCCTTGGGCGCCAATGCCGTCAGTACAGCCACCGCAGCGGCGGCTTCGCTCTTGCGCGATGCCTGTAGTCGTTCACGCTCTTCGATGGCCGCGACGCTCTCGGCACGCAATGCCTGCAGCCGCTCGGCCAGCTCGTCACGCGCGCGATCGCGCTCGATGGCCAGTCCTTCCAGGTCGGCGCCGCCCGGCAGCACCGTGATGCGGCCAACGCCTGCGATCTCGATGCCGGTGCGGGCGATGACGGTCTGGCGCGTCAGCCCCGACACCGCCGCGCCCGCCACGTGCACATCGACGCCGGGCAGCAGGTCGAACTCCAGCGCGGTGGCCACCGCATCCAGCTTGGCCTGCGCGGTGCGCAGGGTGTCCGCGCAGCGCTGCAGGCGCTTGAGTTCACCCTCGGGCACAGCGAGCGCCTGCGCTTCGGCTTGCAGCCGCGTGACCTTGTCCTGCTCGCCCTTTGCCTTCTCGTGGCTTTGCGTGAGAGCCGCGAGTTGTTCGGCGAGGCCTTCGACGGCTTTTTCCTGTGCGATGCGTGCTGCCGCCTGGCGCGCGAGCCGCAGGGCTTCCCGGGCGGCTGCGTCGGCCTGCGCCGCAGCGGCATGGCGCGGCTCCCAGGCTTGTAGTTCTTCCAGGGCCTTGGCGAGACCTTCCTTCACCGTCTGCAGATTCTTTTCGCGCTGGACGACGGTCGATTCTTCCCGCTCCATTGCCTGCAACTGGGTGCGCAAGGCGTTGACCTGCACTGTGGCCTGCCGCAGCGCTGCGTCCTGCACGGCCTTGCGGTCCGCCAAGCCCTTGGCATCGTCCAGGCGCTGCTGCGCGCCGGCGAGCTGCTCGCGCAACGCGGCCCAGGGTCGCGCTGCCTCGTCGCGCTGATGGTCTCGGCGCAGGCTTGAAAGGCGGTCGACGCCCGATTGATACGCCTCGATATCGACGCGCAGCCGCTTCAGTTCCGCGTCAAGCTCATCCCTGAGCCTGATCGCATCCGCATACGCGCCGCGCGGCGTGCCGGCGGCGGGCGTGAGCAGTTCGTTGCGCTCGCTTTCAACCGCCTTCAACACCGCATCGCCGTTGCTCGACGCCAGTTCGCCCAGCGACTCGCCCAGCGCGTTGCGCAGATGGTCGCTCGCGAAGCCCACCGCGTTCGAGATGTCGTGCGAGGTGCCCTGCCTGATCCACAGCAGCCCCGGAATGCCCATGTGCTCCGGCGTGCTCGCGCCCTTGCCCGGAAACTTGAACCCCAGCAGCGCCGCCAGGTGGTCTTCCGCCACCGCGCCGTCCATCGCCTTGCCGTCGATGCTGAGTTCGCAGCGCTTCTTGCCGAGAAAGGCCTTGGTCAGGCGGCAGGGCTTGCCGTCGAGCTCGAAGTCGAGTTCGACCGTGGGCGTCGCCGAGCTTTCGCCCCACGGCCTCAGATGCTCCACCGCGCTCGAGCGGTGCCGCTCGAAGAACGCGGCGCGAATGGCTTCCGCGACGGTGGACTTGCCCGATTCGTTGGGTGCCGCGAACAGGTTCAACCCGTCGGTGAGGTCATCGATTTCCAGCGGTGCACGAAACAGCTTGAAGTTCTCGATGCGAAGGCGTTGCAGCTTCATGCTCATGCGGCGGCTCCCGCGCGCGGCGCCTGCGCGTCGAGGATGCGAGCCAGCGTCAGCAGCGCGTCGCGCGCCAGTTCGGCATCGGCGCCGTCCTGCTGCGAGCGCAGGTCTTGCAGGGCCTCGCCGACGAAGCCATCGGCATGCAGGGCCTGGATGTCTTCCTCGGTGGGTTCGAGGCGCAGCGCCTCGCCGTCCCACACCAGCGCGCGGGCCCGGGCGCGGGCCGCGTCGAGCGCGGCGCCGAGCTTGTTGTGGCCGCCCAGGTCGCAGCTGCCTTGCCCGCGCAGTTGAAGCACGTCGTTGGCGCCGACGAGGTTCAGCTTTTCCACCAGCTCGTCGATATCGGAAGCCACGGACAGGCGCGGCTCCCACTGCTGCCATGCGTACTGGCCGGTGCGCACCGGCTCGACCTGCGGCAATGCGCCTGCGCTTGCGATGGACACCAGCAGCGCCTGCCCGGAGTCGTTGGCGCGAAAGCGGTCGGTCTCGGGCGTACCCGCGTACCAGGTCCGTTCGCCGGTCTGGCGCGTGCCGTGCCAGTCGCCGAGCGCGAGGTAGTCGAGCCGGGCCTGTGCCGCGCGGTCTGCCGCAATGGGATTGGCCGAGTCGATGTCTTCCGAAAGAATGCCCTGCACGCACCCATGCGCCAGCCCGATGCGCGGCAGGCTTTCTTCTTCACCCGATGCTGCAGCGAACCAGTCGGTCAGGTCGCCATAGGTATGGCGCTGCGTGAGCGGTGCGGGCAGCAGCGTGAACTTGCCGGCCACGGTGCGCGGCACCGGCTCCAGGCAGCACACGACGTTCGACGGCACCGCGCCAAGCCTGGCGGCCCGGCTCCACACCGATTCGCCGAGGGCGGAGTCGTGGTTGCCCGGAATCAGCAGCCAAGGCCCGGCAAAGCCCTGCATCGCGTTGAACATGCGGCGGATGGTCTTGTCGGACACCGTCTGCAGGTCGAACACGTCGCCCCCTACCAGTACCGCATCGACGGCACGTTCGCTCGCGATGGCGGCCAGCCGCTCGACCACCTTGAAGCGGGCCTCGAACAGCGCCGCGGCGTCGTCGGGCTCGAACTGCGAGAACACGCGGCCGATCTGCCAGTCCGCGGTATGGAGCAAAGAAATCATGCGTGGCCCTCCCTTTGCCTCTCGCGTCTTCCGGTCGTCTCAAAACAGCGAGCATCTTAGATGCCCGCGATATCTCCTGGCGACACGGACGATTGGTCCGGCAGTGCTGCGGCAGCCTGGATTTCAGCGAGGGAGTGGCGGGGCCTCCGATCGAAGGCCCGCTCTTTCAGAACGAGATGGTGGGCTTCTCGAACGGCCCCGCGCATTCGTCGGCCAGCGCGACGGAAAGCGCGACCTGCTCGGCGATCTGCTCGCGCAAGGGCTGCCAGCCGAGACTGAACGGAGCCAGCAAAAACCATTCAGCGGGCAACAGCGCCAACACTGTGCCGACGAGCAACCAGTACGTGAGTTCCATGTAGTACCCCCTTAACGAATGAGGGCGCGAGTCTGCGCCCTCCGGGGGACCGGGAACATCCCCAATCCGTGGGATAACTTTCGGTCGAAAGGCCCTGCCCGCCTACCGTGCCGGCAGGTACTGCCGGGGATCGACGGCCTTGCCGCGGTAGCGGATCTCGAAGTGCAGCTTGGGGTGGCCGGCATCGGCATTGCCGATCTCGGCGATCTTCTGGCCCCGCTGCACGCGCTGGCCCTGCTTCACCAGCACGGAGCGCACATTGGTGTAGACCGACATGTAGGAGCCACCGTGGTCGACCATGAGCACGCTGCCGTAGCCGCGCAGCGTTTCGGTGACGGCCACCGAGCCGTTGCCGATGGACACCACCGGGTCGCCCGTGTTGCCTGCGATGTCGATGCCCTTGTTGCTGGAGCCGTTGAAGCCCGCGACGACCTGGCCCTGCGCCGGCCAGCCCCAGTCGCTGCGCCGCGCGGCTGGCGGCACTACCGGGTCGGGCTCCCGCGCGGCGGGGCGCGGCGGCTTCGGGCGGTCTGCGCCGCCGGCCCTTGGAGGCGGCGGTGGCGGCGCTGATGCATCCGGCGACGGCGCCGAAGCACCGCCCGGCGGTGCCACGCGCAGCACCTGCCCAGCTTCGAGGCGGTCGGGGTCCTGGAGGTTGCTCCAGCGGGCGATCTCGCCGGGGGAGCGGCCGGTCCTGGAGGCGATACGGTAGAGCGTGTCTCCGGGCTGCACCACGTATTCGCCGGGGCCCGCCACCGGGGTCTTGGTGGTGGAGCACGCCGCCAGGGTCAATGCCGCGATCAGCGCGATGCACGCGCGCCAGTTCCTGCCTGTCACAACCACTAGCCGTTCCTTTTTTCCTGAAGACGTTCGAGCCTACCAGCAGTGGCTGAAGACCCGTCGCGGCCGGGGCTGGACGGTGGTGGTGGCGGTGGCGTGTCAGGTCGCGGTGCGCCTGGCGATGCACATGAGGGACAGCGCGCTGTCTGGCGCGCGCGGGTCGCGGCCAGACAGCCGGTTGCCCATGCGGTATTTCCATTGCGCCGGGCCGACCTCGCCTTCCAGGGCCTGCGCGCCGATCTGGTGGTTGTGTGGATGGATGCGGACCTCGAATCCCAGCGGTTCCAGCGTTCGCCTGAACAGTTCGTGCGTCACGCCGTCTCCGGGGCGGTGGTGCACTTCGGTCTGCAGTCCGCAGGACTGCTGGTTGCCGGTCTTGTGAAACCCGTGCCGCGTCACGCGGTAGATCCACAGGCGCGCATCCCACATCCATTTGGCCAGGCCCTTGTAATCCCATGCGGTCAATTGCGGGTCGTGGTCGGTAATGAGCAGGCCATTGGGTTTCACGAGCCGCGCGCCTTCGAGCAATACCGCCTTCATGTCGTCGCAATGGTGCAGCGACGCATTGATGGCCACGATGTCCGCCACGCGCGATCGGAACGGCGTGTGCGCCGCATCGGCCAGCACCGCCGTGTAACCGAGGCGCGAAGCCATTTCGAGCGAGCCGCCGGCCACATCCACGCCAATCAGCATCCTGGGTTTGCCGCCGAGCGTGGCAAAGACATTGCCGGGGCCGCAACCGAGGTCGATGACCACCTTGTCCGTCCAGTCGCCGCCCGCCGCGAGCCAACGGCTCCTGAAATGCGCATCGCGATGGCAGAAGTCCAGGTATTCCTTTGCCCATGCCTCGTTGCCGAAATAAACGGCATTGGCGGTCAATCCTGCGGAATTGTTCGGAATAACAGACTCGTAATAGAGGCCGCGACGATTGAGAACTACATCGGGTAATAAGATGTCGCTGAACATTCGAGGCTTTCAAAGTTGAATTCCGCATGAGTGCGGATGCACCATGAAGTCTTGTTTGTTTTTCGGCCTTGTACAGCGGTTTTTTATCCGGTTACAGACTTCGCCACTTAATAACAGCCCGCTTTGGGGCCTTGTTTCATTTTGCGAGCGCATCGGCGGTGCGTTTTCCGCATCTCTCCCTCTGGAGAAGCCGCCTTGCCGCGCTGTCCCTGGCGCACGGGGCGCGGTGGCCGATCCGGCCCACTCCCACTCTCGATATCCCCATGAGTACCCCGCTTCGGGAGCCGCCCACGGGCACCCTGGGGGGCATCCGATCACCTGCTTTTGCCCTAAACGGCGCATCAGTTACCCAAGATTGGACAATTGGGGTAGTACGTTTCAGAAATAACTATGTCAATCTGTAACGTAGATCAAAAGTTCGTACATCGGCTTGGGGAAACACCCTAGGATCGAGACACGAAAAAACGGGAAGCACAAATTCAAAGTCTCAATTGAGTCACTGGCCATTTGGCCTATTCAATTGGTTCCATCGTATTTCTTTTCGGGTAATTACATGGAAATTCAATCTGTTTCGACGGCACGGCGAAGCGCTCCAGATACGCTTCTGGACGACCTGTTCGTGCCGCGTGCAAACCCGGAAACGCCGGGCGGGCGGCATGCCGTCTCGCTGACGCTCGAACCCGCATTCCTGCAAAGCCGGGCGCAAGCGTCGGCAACCGGCGGCCAGTTGCCCGACACCATGTTTGCCGGCGCCTGGCTGCTGCTGCAGTCGCGGTGGCTCGGCGTGCTCTGGCCGGTGCTGCATGAACTGGCCGGCGCCCAAGCGGTCCTCACGTCCACGACCGTGGCCTTCGACGCCATCTGTCCTGTTGGCGCGTGGCTCGCGGAACTCGATGCTGCCCGTCGCGCGGCGAGCCCTGCGGCCGCCGGCATGGAGCCGCCCGCCTCGCTGTGGCTGCGCGACGCCGCCGACACTGCCACGCCCGATGCCCGCCTGTGCCTCTGGCTGGACGAAGCCTCCGGCTCCCTGCATATAGATGTGGCGGCGGCCCTGATGGACGTGACGTCCGCAGAGCGCCTGCTGGCTGCCCTCGCCGACACCGCCGCCGACCTGCTGGCCCGCCCCGATGCCGCGCTGGACGACATCCGCACCCTGCCCGTCACCGACACCGACGACCAGCTCGTTCGCTGGAACACGCCTGTGTCCGTGCTCGACAGCACGCTCACCGTCACCGGCATGTTCCGCCGTCAGGCAGGCGCAACCCCCGAGGCCGTTGCCCTCGTCGAAGGCGACGTGCAGATGAGCTATGCCGAGCTCGACCGCCGCTCCGACCAGCTCGCACGCCACCTCCAGCGGCTGGGCGTGCGAAGCGGCGACAGCGTCGGCCTGCTGCTCGACCGCTCGCTGGCCGCCGTCGTGGCGCTGATCGGCATCCTGAAGGCGGGCGGCGCCTACGTTCCCGTACCGACCGACTTTCCGTCCGAGCGGATCGCCTACATGTTCGGCGAGGCGCAGGCCCGGCACGTGATCACGGCACAAGCCTTTCGCCATCTCGTACCGGCCGAACAACGCGTTTTGCTGCTGGACGATGCCTTGGACAACCAGGAACGCAGTTCATGGAATGAACCGGCCATCGACGGCGAATCGGTCGCGTACGTCATGTACACCTCGGGCTCGACCGGTGCGCCCAAGGGCATCGAGATCTGCCACCGCTCGATCCTGCGGCTGGTGGTCGGCGTGGACTATGTCGAGCTCGCGCCGGGCCGCGCCATGCTGCATGCAGCTCCGCTGGGTTTCGATGCGGCCACGCTCGAAATCTGGGGCCCGCTGCTCAACGGCGGCTGCTGCGTGGTGCACGACGAGCGCGTGCCCACCGGTGCCGGCCTGGCCCGCACCATCGCGCGCCACGACGTGTATACCGCCTGGCTCACGGCCGCGCTGTTCAACGCTGTCATCGACGACGACCCGGTCCACCTCGCGGGCCTGCGCCACCTGTTCACCGGCGGCGAGGCGCTCTCGGTGCCCCATGTGCGCCGGGCGCTCGCCGCCCTGCCCGGCCTGGCACTGAGCAACGGCTACGGCCCGACCGAGTGCACCACCTTCGCGACCACGCACCGCATCGCGCCCACGCTGCCGGCCGACACCCGCTCCGTGCCGCTCGGCCGCCCGATCAAGGACACCGTGCTGCGCGTGCTGAGCCCCTCGATGGCGCTGCTGCCCTCCGGCCTGGTCGGGGAGCTGTGCATCGGCGGCCACGGACTGGCGCGCGGCTACCTGCGCCAGCCCGAACTCAGCGCCGACCGCTTCGTGCCCGATCCCTTCGGTGGTCCGGCCGACCGACTCTACCGCACCGGCGACCTCGCGCGCTGGCTGCCCGACGGCACCATCGAGTTCATCGGCCGCCGCGACGGCCAGGTCAAGATCCACGGCCACCGCATCGAGACCGGCGAGATCGAGGCCGCCATCCTTGCCCACCCCGAGGTGCAGTCATGTGCGGTTGTCGCCCGGCCCGACGCCGATGGCCAACTGCGCCTGGTGGCCTATCTCGTGGCGCGTGGCCCGCAGCTGTCGTGGCAGGCGCTGCGCACTCACCTTGCGGCCCGCCTGCCCGCTGCGCTGGTGCCTTCAGCGCAGGTATGGCTCGCGCAGTTGCCCGTCACGCCCAACGGCAAGCTCGACCGCCGCGCACTGCCAGAGCCCGCCGCCGGCCGCCCCGAGCTTTCGCAGCCCTACGAGGAGCCGCACGACGCCGTCGAACAGCAGGTGTGCGAGGCCTTCGCGCGCGCGCTGCGCATCGACAAGGTCGGGCGCAACGACAACTTCTTCGACCTCGGAGGCGATTCGCTGCTGGTGCTGCAGGTGCTGGGCGAACTGAAGCGCGACACCGCGCTGCCGCTGTCAACCAACCTGTTTTTCCGCGACCCGACGCCGAAGGCGATGGCCGCGCGGTTGCGTCCCCCGGTCGAGGCACCCGTGCAGGCGGCATCGCAACCGTCTGCCCCGCGCCCCGTCGCGCCGGCCTCCGACGCGGTCGCGCTCATCGCCACCGCGGGCCGCTTCCCCGGCGCTGCCGACGTGGAGCAGTTCTGGGACAACCTCGTCGCCGGCCGTGACACCGTCACCTTCTTCGACGACGCCACGCTCGACGCCGGCGTGAGCCAGGCGCTGCGCAGCGACCCGTCCTACGTTCGCGCACGCGGCGTGATCGACGGCATCGAGAACTTCGACGCCGCCTTCTTCGGCATCGGCCCCAAGGAAGCGCAGCTCATGGACCCGCAGCAGCGGGTGTTCCTCGAGATCTGCTGGGAATGCCTGGAGCGCGCCGGCTACGTGCCCGACGCCGCGCCGGGCCCGGTCGGCGTGTATGCCGGCATGTACAACGCCACCTACTTCCAGCGCCATGTGAGCACCCGGCCCGACCTGGTGGAACCGGTCGGCGAGTTCCAGGTGATGCTGGCCAACGAGAAGGACTACATCACCACGCGGGTGGCGAACCGGCTCAACCTCACCGGCCCGGCCGTCAGCGTGCACACCGCCTGCTCGACCTCGCTGGTGGCCGTGGCCCATGCCTTCCATGCGCTGCGCACCGGCCAGTGCTACATGGCGCTGGCGGGCGGCGCATCGGTCACCTGCCCGCCGCGCAGCGGCTACCTCTACAACGAGGGCTCGATGCTCTCGCCCGACGGCCACACGCGCAGCTTCGACGCGAAGGCCCAGGGCACCGTCTTCAGCGACGGCGCGGCCGTGGTGCTGCTCAAGCGGCTGGCCGACGCGCAGGCCGACGGCGACACCATCTACGCCGTGCTGCGCAGCGCCAGCGTGAACAACGACGGCGGCGCCAAGGCCAGCTTCACCGCGCCCAGCGTCGACGGCCAGGCGGCGGTGATCCGCGCCGCGCTGGCGGCAGCGGAGGTCGATGCGCGCAGCATTTCCTACGTCGAGGCGCACGGCACAGCCACGCCGATGGGCGACCCGATCGAGGTCGAGGCGCTGGCCGTGGCCTTCGGCGAACACACCGACGCGCTCGACTACTGCACGCTGGGCTCGCTCAAGAGCAACGTTGGCCACATGGTCACGGCTGCCGGCGCGGCGGGGCTCATCAAGACGGCGCTGGCGCTGCACCACGGGCAGATCCCGCCGACCGTGCACTTCGAGACGCCCAACCCGGCGATCGACTTCGCGCGCACGCCCTTCCGCGTGAGTGCCAGCCTGCAGCCGTGGCCGCGTGGTGACCTGCCGCGCCGCGCGGGCGTCAGCTCATTCGGCGTGGGCGGCACCAATGCGCACGTCATCGTCGAGGAAGCACCGGCGCGGCCCGCATCGCCCATCGCCACGGGCGAACAGGTGCTGCCGCTGTCGGCGCGCTCGGAAGCAGCACTGGCCGTTGCCACCGAGCAGCTCGCGGCCCACCTGCAGGCGCATGCGGAGCAGCCGCTGGCCGACGTCGCCCACACGCTGGCTGTCGGCCGCAAGGCCCACGCTTTCCGTCGCGTGGTGGTGGCGGCCGACACGGTGCAGGCCATTGCCGCCCTGCGCACCGCCGATTCACCCTGGCGCGCCAGCGGCCGCCTTGCCTCGCGCGCTCCGCAGCCCGTGCTGATGTTCCCGGGCCAGGGCGCGCAGTACGCCGGCATGGGCAGGCTGCTGCACGCAGCCGACCCGGTGTTCGCCGCCGCCTTCGACGATTGCCTCGACGCCATCGCCGGCACCACCGACTTCGACCTGCGCGAACGCATGTTCTCGGATGACCCGAAGGCCCTGTCGCCCACCGCCGTCACGCAGCCCGCGCTCTTCACCATCGAGTACGCACTGGCGCGGCGGCTGCTGGCCACCGGCGTTCGGCCTCATGCGCTGATGGGCCACAGCGTCGGCGAGTTCGTCGCCGCGGTGCTCGCTGGCGTGATGCGGCTCGAAGATGCGGCGCGGCTCGTTGCCCGGCGCGGCGCGCTCATGCAGGCGCTGCCGGCGGGCGCGATGCTCTCGGTGCGCATCGGCGCGGCCGAGCTGACGCAAAGGCTGGACGCGTCGATCTCTCTCGCTGCAGAGAACGGCCCCACGGCCTGCGTCGCCGCCGGTCCCTTCGAGGCCATCGCCGCGTTGCAGGCCACGCTGGAGGCCGAGGGCATCGCATGCCGCGCGCTGCAGACATCGCACGCCTTTCACTCCGCCATGATGGACGGCGCCGCCGCGCCCTTCGAGGCGCTGGTGAGCCAGGTGGAGCTGAATGCGCCGCAGACGCCGATCTTCTCGACCCTCACGGGCCGGCTGCTGGAAGCGGAAGAAGCCACCAGCCCCGCCTACTGGGCACGGCACCTGCGCGGCACGGTGCGCTTCTCGCCAGCCGTGCGCGCCGCGATGGAACACGCCGCGCAGCCGCTCTTCATCGAAGCCGGTCCACGCAACACCCTCTCCACGCTGGTCCGCCAGCACGGCGCGAGCACTGCCGTGCCGCTGCTGCACGGCGAGCCCGCCGACGAACACCGCACGCTGTGCCTGGCCGTCGGCCGGCTGTGGACCTGCGGCGCAGAAGTCGAACTGTCGCGCCTTTCCAGCCGCACCGGCGCCCAGCGCGTGCGCCTGCCGACCAGCCCGTTCGAACGCAAGCGCTTCTGGGTCGACATCGCCGCCGTTCCCGCGACCGCCGCGATCCACGCGATCCCGGCCGCACCTCTTTCCGCCTCGCCCGCCCCTTCCGCCACCCCCACACCCACCCCTTTGGAGCCGATCGTGACAGCTGCAGCGACCTCGTCCCTTCCTCCCTCCGCGTCCTCCACGCCTGTCGATGCGCGCCTGCGCGCCTTGTTCGAGGACATCTCCGGCATCGACATGGCGCAGGCGGAAGGCCACGCGCCCTTCGGCGAACTCGGCCTGGACTCGCTCACGCTGACCCAGGCGGCCACCCAGATCAAGAAGCACTTCAAGGTCAACCTGAGCTTCCGGCAGCTGATGGAGAACTACCGCTGCTTCGATGCGCTCTCCGCGTTCCTGCGCGAGAGCCTGCCGCCCGAAGCCGCGCCCGCGCCGGCCGTGGCAGCGGCACCGATGGCCGAGGCTGCTCCCGCGATGCCCGCACCGGTGGTGTACGCCCCGATGCAAGGCAACGCGGCCTCCAGCCCCATCTCCCAGCTGATTGCGCAGCAAATGGAATTGATGCGCCAGCAGCTCGCCCTGCTGTCGGGCACCGCGCCCGCCGCGCCGGTCATGCTGCAGGCGGTGCCCGCGCCGGCCGTCGCGGCGCCGGTCGCGGCAGCGCCCGCCGCCGAAGAATCCGCGCCGTCGAAAGAACCGCTGCGCTACGACGTCGCCAAGGCCTTCGGCGCCATCGCCCGCATCCACACCCAGCGCACGGCGGAGCCCAGCGGCCGCCAGAAGGCCCGCCTCGCGGCCTTCATGCGCCGCTACATCGAGCGCACCATCAAGAGCAAGCAGTTCACCGAGGCCAACCGCTCGCACATGGCCGACCCGCGCGTGGTCAACGGTTTCCGCCCGGTCACCAAAGAGATCACCTACCAGATCGTCATCGAGCGCTCCAAGGGCTCGAAGATGTGGGACCTGGACGGCAACGAATACGTCGACGCGCTGAACGGCTTCGGCATGAACATGTTCGGCTGGCAGCCCGACTTCGTGCAGGAAGCCGTGCGCAAGCAGCTCGACGAAGGCTACGAGATCGGCCCGCAGCATCCGCTGGCCGCCGACGTCACCGCGCTCATCTGCGAGCTCACGGGCAGCGACCGCGCCGGCCTGTGCAACACCGGCTCCGAGGCCGTGATGGCCGCGCTGCGCATTGCGCGCACCGTCACCGGCCGCAGCACGGTGGTGGTGTTCACCGGCTCCTACCACGGCACCTTCGACGAAGTGCTGGTGCGCGCCGGCAAGGGCGGCAAGGGCCTGTCGGCCGCACCCGGCGTGATGAGCGGCATGTTCGGCGATATCCGCGTGCTCGACTACGGCACGCCCGAGGCGCTGGCCTTCATCCGCGAGAACGCCGACGACCTGGCCGCCGTGCTGGCCGAGCCGGTGCAAAGCCGCCGGCCCGACTTCCAGCCGCGCGAGTTCCTGCACGAGGTGCGCGAGATCACCGCCAAGAGCGGTTGCGCGCTGATCTTCGACGAGGTCATCACCGGTTTTCGCACCGCGCTGGGCGGCGCACAGGAGCTGTTCGGCGTGCGCGCCGACCTCGCCACCTACGGCAAGGTGATCGGCGGCGGCTTCCCGGTGGGCGTGATCGCAGGCAAGCGCGAGTTCATGGACGCGCTCGACGGCGGCCCGTGGCAGTACGGCGACGACTCGATCCCCGGCGTCGGCGTGACCTATTTCGCCGGCACCTTCGTGCGCCATCCGCTGGCGCTGGCCGCGGCCAAGGCCTCGCTCATGCATCTGAAGGAAGCCGGCCCCGCGCTGCAGGCCGGGCTCACGGGCAGCACCAGCGCCATGGCCGCGGAAATGTCGGGCTGGTGCAAGGAGGTCGGCGCGCCGATCGAGATACGCCACTTCGGCTCGCTGTGGCGCGTGAGCTGGCTCGAAGACCATCCGCTGCAGGACCTGCTGTTCGCCATGATGCGCAGCCGCGGCGTGCACATCCTGGACAACTTCCCGTGCTTCCTCACCAGCGCGCACAGCGCCGAGGACATCGCCTTCATCCAGCGTGCCTTCAAGGAATCGGTTGCCGAGATGCAGGAATCCGGCTTCCTGCCGCGCCGCGCCGCGGTCGTGACCAGCTTCGACGTGCGCAGGCCGGCGGAAGAAGGCTCGGTGCTGGCGCGCGACGTCGACGGCCAGCCCTTCTGGTACGTGCCGGACGCGCAGGCGGCCCAGGCATCCACCCACCTCGTCAATGGAAAGGCCGCAGCATGAACGCCGTCCTGCGCCCCGAGACCGACACCGGAACGGGCACCGCCACCAGCGGGATCATCGAGTGCGTCATCCCGACCACCGAATCGCAACGCGAAGTCTGGCTCGGCGCCATGCTGAGCCCGGAGGCTTCGCTGGCCTACAACGAGTCGGTGCTGCTGCGCCTGCACGGGCCGCTGAATGCGCGCGCCCTGGGCCTTGCGATGGCCGTGCTGGTCGAGCGCCACCAATCGCTGCGCGCCACCATTTCGCCCGACGGCAGCTGCATGCTGGTCGGGCAGGCCCCGGCCGAGGCGATGAGCATGATGGACCTCACCAAGCTCGACCCGCAATCGCGCGAGCAGGTGCTGGCGTCTGCGCACAACGCGGCGGTGTGCACGCCCTTCTCGCTAGAGCACGGGCCGCTGTTCAGGGCGGTGCTCTACCGGCTCGGCGAGGACGAGCATGAACTCGTCATGTCGGCCCACCACGTGGTGTGCGACGGCTGGTCGTGGGCGGTCATCACCGAGCAACTGGGCCACCTGTACGCCGAACAGATCGGCCAGGGGCTGCGGCTGAAGGCCGCGCCGTCTTACGCCGACTTTGCCGCGGCGGAAGCCGCCGAGGCCGCGCAGCCCGACATGCAGCAGCACGTGGACTACTGGCTGGAGCGCTTCTCGGGCGGCGCGCCGCCCGTGCTGGAGCTGCCGCTGGACCACCCGCGCCCGGCCGTGCGCACCTTCACCTCGCTGCGCACCGAGCGAACGCTCGACCGCCGCCTGGTCACCGCCATGCGCTCGGTCAGCACCAAGGCCGGCACCAGCCTGTTCGCGGGCCTGCTCGGCGCCTTCGTCGCCACGCTGCACCGGCTGACGGGGCAGGACGACATCGTGGTCGGCATTCCGGCTTCGGGCCAGCTGGCGCGCGACATGCCCGGCCTGGTGGGCCACTGCGTCAACCTGCTGCCGCTGCGCATGAACGCGCATGCGCATCTGCGCTTCGACGCGCTCATGAGCGAATGCGGCAGCGCGGTGCTCGACGCCTTCGAGCACCAGTCGCTGACTTATGGCGCGCTGCTCGGCCAGCTCTCGCTGCAGCGCGACGCCAGCCGGCTGCCGCTGGTGAGCGTGATGTTCAACGTCGACCCCGACGTGGCGAGCGGCACCGACAGCTTCGTCGGCCTGTCCGTCAGGCAGGACACCGTGCCGCGCCAGTACGAGAACTTCGAGCTGTTCCTGAACCTGCGCCCGCTCGAAGGCGGCCTGGTGATCGAGGCCCAGTACAACACCGGCCTGTTCGACGAACTCAGCGTGCAGCGCTGGCTCGACATGTTCGAGTGCGTGGTGCGCTCCGCCGCGCGCGACCCCTCCGAGACCATCGGCCGGCTCGAGGTGCTGTCGACCGAGGCCTCGCTGGTGCTGGCCGCGCTGCAGCCCGCGCCCACCGAGCTTCTGGGCGACCCCCTGGCGCATGCCGGCTTCGTGGCCCGCGCGCTGCTGCACCCCGAGCGACAGGCGCTGCGCGACGGCGCACGCCGCAGCACCTACGGCGAACTCGATGCGCAATCGAACCGGCTGGCGCATGCGTTGCGCGAGCGCGGCATCGGCCGGGGCCAGCGTGTGGGCCTGTGCCTGGAACGCGGCACCGACATGCTGGTGGCCTTGCTGGCGGTGCTGAAGTCGGGCGCCGCCTACGTGCCGCTCGACCCGGCCTTCCCGCAGGCGCGGCTCGACCACTACGCCGAAGACTCGCGGCTCAGCCTGCTGCTCACCACTTCAGACATGGCGACCGCCCCGCGCCAGTGGCGAGTCGACGCGAGCCAGCACATCTTCGAGATCGACCGCGACACCGCCTGGCACCAGGGCCCGGTCGACGCGCTCGAGCCGGGCGAGCTTGACGCCGGCGCCGAAGACCCGGCCTACGTGATCTACACGTCAGGCTCCACCGGCAAGCCCAAGGGCGTGAGCGTGCCGCACCGCGGCGTGGCCAACCTGCTGCAGTCGATGCGTGTGGAACCCGGCATCGGCGCGGCGGACCGCATCGCGGCGGTCACCACGCTGTCCTTCGACATCGCAGTGGCCGAGCTGCTGCTGCCGCTCGCGGCCGGCGCCGAGATCGTGATGGTGCAGCGCGAGACCGCCATGGACGGCAACCACCTGCGCGCCCTGCTGGAGGAAGAAGAAGTCACCATCCTGCAGGCCACGCCCGGCATGTGGCAGCTGCTGCTCGACGCCCAGTGGCCCGGCGCCCCGGGCTTCCGTGGCTGGATCGGCGGCGAGCCGGTGCGCCCGCGCCTGGCCCTCGAATTGCTCGATCGCTGCGAACAGCTGTGGAACGTCTACGGCCCGACCGAGACCACCGTGTGGTCGACCGTGTGGAACATGCAGCGCGACGTGGTCGCCTCGCGCGGCGTTTCGGTCGGCCATCCGATCGACAACACCCAGGTGTGGATCCTGGACGCCGAACTGCGCCCCTGCCCGCTCGGCGTGCCGGGCGAAATCTGCATCGGCGGCGACGGCGTGACGCTGGGCTATCACGATCGGCCCGAACTCACGGCCGATCGCTTCGTCACCGCGCGCATCCTCGGCCATGCCACGGCCCTCTACCGCACTGGCGACCGCGGCCGCTGGCGCAACGACGGCCTGCTGGAGCACATGGGCCGGCTCGACTTCCAGGTGAAGGTGCGCGGCTACCGCATCGAGCCCGGCGAAATCGAGGCCCGCTGCAACGAAATTGCCGGCGTCTCGCGCAGCGTGGTCGTGGCGCGCGAAGACAACCCCGGCGACGTGCGGCTGGTGGCCTACCTCGCCCTGGCGCCGAATGCGGCGGGCGCCGCCTTCGACCTCGAGGCGCTGATGCAGCACCTGCGCGGCAGCCTGCCGGCCTTCATGCTGCCGCAGCACGTGGTCACGCTCGCCAGCCTGCCGACCCTGCCCAACGGCAAGCTCGACCGCGCCTCGCTGCCGGCACCGCA
This sequence comes from Variovorax durovernensis, assembly GCF_977011995.1. Lineage (NCBI taxonomy): Bacteria > Pseudomonadati > Pseudomonadota > Betaproteobacteria > Burkholderiales > Comamonadaceae > Variovorax > Variovorax durovernensis. The sequence goes on from NZ_CDRNCW010000001.1 coordinate 3,590,042, forward strand.
GGCCGTGCCGCGCGAAACCATGCAGCGCGGCGCCGGCCCGCGTACCGACAGCGAACGCAAGGTGCTCGCGGCCATGGAGCAGGTGCTGAGCCTGCCCGGCCTCGACATGAAGGACGACTTCTTCACCATGGGCGGCCATTCGCTGCTGGCGGCGCGGCTGGCCACGCTGCTGAGCCGCGAGTTCCAGATCACGCTGCCGCTGCGCACGCTGTTCGAGGCGCCCACCGCCGAGCGGCTGGCCGTGGCCGTCGAGGCGCTGCAGGGCACCGGCGCCGGCGAGCAGGTGCCGCTGCCCAACCGGCCCGGCCGCACGAGCGCGCCGATGACGCCATCGCAGGAGCGCATCCGCTTCATGGAAGAGCTGCACCCCGGCCGCTCGGTCTACAACGCGCCGTCGGCGCAGCGGCTGCTGGGCGAGTTCGACGCGGCGCGCTTCGAATCGGTGCTGCGAGAGATCATTCGCCGCCAGCCCGCGCTGCGCACCAGCATGGGCACCGATCCGCGCACCGGCGAGCCTGTCCAGTCGATTGCGCAGTCTGTGGATTTCTCGCTGCCGGTGATCGACCTGCGCGACCTGCCCGCCGACCAGCGCGAAGCCGAGCTGGCCGAGCAGATGCAGGAGCTGGCCGACCGGCCCATCGACATCCACCGCGCGCCGATGGCGCATGCAGCGCTGTTCAAGCTCGACGAGCGAGACCACGCCTTCGTGTTCGTGCCGCACCACCTGGTGTGGGACGGCTGGTCTTTCGACCTTATGCAGCGCGAGCTTTCCGCGCTCTACGACGCCGCCGAACGCGGCCGTCCGCATGGCCTGCCGGCCATCGCGACCACGCACGGCGACTACGCCGAGTGGCTCGCGCAGTGGATGAAGGAGCCGGTGTTCGAGGAGCAGATCGGGTTCTGGCGCAAGCGCTTCGCCGCGGCGCCCCTGCCCCGGCTGCCCAACACCGACATGCCGCGCCGCGCGGGAAAGAGCGGCCAGGGCGGCACGCAGTGGATCCAGATCGACCTGGCGGCCACGCAGCGGCTGCGCGAAGTGGCGCGCGGCATGGACGTGACGCTCAGCATGCTGACCTTCGGCCTCTATGCGCTGACCATGGCCCGCACCATCGGCTCCGACGCCATCGTCATCGCCAACCCGGTGCGCGGGCGCCAGCAGCCGGAGACCGAGGACGTGATGGGCGTCTTCAACAACGTGCTGCCGGTGTCGCTGCAGATCGACATGCGCCAGTCGCTGCCCGAGTTCATGCGCTACGTGAAGCAGGAGCTGCTCACGCTCATGAACTACCAGCAGGTGCCGTTCGAGCGCCTGATGGCGGAGCCCGGCTCCGGCGGCCAGGCCAAGGCGTCGGGACCGTACCAGTCGATGTTCTCGTTCCAGGACGCGCGCGACCGCTCGCGCCGCCTCGGCAGCCTGCAGACGCGGCAGATGCACCTGATGCAGCGCGGCGCCACCGACGACATCGGCGTGTGGCTGATGGACAAGCCCGGCGGGCTGGAAGGCGCGCTGATCTACAACGCCGACATCTACCTGCGCGAAACCGGCGCCCAACTGCGCGAGCGCTACCTCGAGCTGCTGCAGCGCGCCGCCGACCGGCCCGAGGCCAGCCTCGACTACATCGCCAGCGCCGAAGGCTCGACCAGCGCGGCCTACCTGCGCAAGCTCGCGGCCGACACGTCGCGCTCCGAGGCGCCGGCCGGCGCGGCGGCGGGTGCGCCCAAGGCCAAGGCCGGCCTGATGAACCCCGAGCAGGCGCAGCTGGCGCAGGTGTGGGCCGGTGTGGTCGGCATCGACGTCAACGACATCCGCGCGAGCGACAACTTCTTCGATCTCGGCGGCGATTCGCTGCTTGTGCTGCGCGCCGTGCAGCAGACCGAACTGCTGCTGGGCTACCGCGTGGAGCCGCGCCGCTACCTGTTCGAGAACCTCGGGCAGATCGCCGCGTCGTCCACCTTCCAGCCGGTGCAGACGACCGGCCCGGACAGCATTCCGTCGGAGCTCCAGGGCCTGCCCGCGGCCGCCACGCCGCCGCGCGGCGGCCTGCTGGGACGCGCCTTCGGCGGCTGGCTGCGCAAGGGCTGAAGAAGAAAGAACGCCATGAAAAGCGCCACCCTCGCACGCTCCATCGACGCATCGGTCTGCCGCTACGTCGACCTGGACGAGTTCACCGACCTGCTGCCCGCGCAGATCCTGTCGGAGCAGGAGTGCGAGCGGGCGGACGCCTTCCGGTTCGGCACCGACCGCCAGCGCTTCGTGGCGGCGCACATCGCGCTGCGGCAGGTGCTGTCCGCGCACACCGGCCTGCCCGCGGATGCGCTGGACTTTGCCGTCGGCGCCTTCGGCAAGCCTTCGCTGCCGGGCCGCCAGCGTACGCAGTTCTCCATGAGCCACAGCCAGGGGCTGGCGCTGATCGCCATCGGCGGGCGCGGTCCGCTGGGCGTCGACGTCGAGCTGCTGCGCCGGGTGCCCGACGCCGCCGCATTGGCCGCACGGCATTTCACGCGGCGCGAGAACGAGGCGCTGACCGCGCTGCCCGAGCACGAACGCGATCGCGCCTTCCTGACCTGCTGGACCCGCAAGGAAGCCTGCCTGAAGGCGATCGGCGTGGGCATGCTGGTGTCGCCGCAGAGCTTCGAGGTCGGGCTGGAGCCCGATTGCCGCAGCGTCGAGCTGTCGGTGGCCGGGCGCATCCTGTGGCTGGTGCTGGGCGCCGCGCCGCCGCGCATGGACTGCGTCGGCGCGATCGCCGAATGGCGCGAGACCCAGGGCCGCGCGACCATGAGCAGCTCGATGGCGGAGGCACGGGCATGAACTCCCTCGCGCTCATGTTCGGGCCGGCCTCGCGCCAGCTGTTCGGCATCCTCCATCCCGCGGAAGACACCGGCAGCGCGGACACCGCGGTACTGATCTGCCCGCCCTACGGCCCCGAGGGGCTGCGCACGCACCGCTTCTTCAAGGTGCTGGCCGAACGCCTGGCGCGCGCCGGCATCGCCACGCTGCGCTTCGACTTCTACGGCACCGGCGATTCCCCGGGCGACGAGCGCCAGGGCGAGTTCGAAGGCTGGCGGCGCGACCTGTGCTCGGCGCACGAAGAACTGCGCCGCCATGCGCCCGGCGCGCGCATCGTCTGGGTCGGCGCCCGGCTCGGCGCCACCCTGGCCGTGCTGGCCGCGCGCAACGGGCGCTGCGACCCGGTGCGGCTGGTGCTCTGGGAGCCGGTGATCGACGGCCGGCGCTACGCCCGCTTCCTGCGCGAGCAGCACGTGGCGGCCATCGACGCCACCTTCTGCATCCCCGACCTCGCCTGGCGCCGCAACCTGCTGCGCGAACCCGACGCCGTGCCCGAAGAAGCGTTGGGCGCCTCGCTTTCGAGCACGCTGCGCGCGCAGCTCGCGGCGCTCACGCCCGACGCGCTGCAGCTCACCGCGTTGCACGACACGCTGGTGCTGGCGCAGCCTGACGACGAATACACGGCGCAATGGGCTGCCGAGCAGCAGTCGCGCCACATGCCGGTGCGCCTCGCGTACTTCAAGCACCGGCTCGAGTGGACCGCCGACCCCTACCCCAACAGCGCGATGGTGCCGGCGGACGCGCTCAACCGCCTCCAGGGAGCTCTTCATGAATGACATGACGCAAAGCCCGGTCCGCTTCGGACAGGGCGAATCGCTGGTGGGCATGCTCACCACGCCGGCCCGCCAGGGCGCCGCCGCGGTGGGCTGCCTGATGCTCAACATGGGCGCCAACCACCGGGTCGGCCCGCGCCGCATCAACGTCAAGCTGGCGCACCTTCTGGCCGCGCGCGGCGTGAGCAGCCTGCGGCTCGACCTGGGCGGCGTGGGCGACAGCGACGCGGTCGACTCCGGCAGCGACCTGCGCACGCGTGCCGTGCACGACCTGCGCGCCGCCATGGACCTGATCGAAAACAGGCTGGGCATCCGGCAGTTCGTGATCGTCGGCATGTGCTCGGGCGCGGAGCACGCCATGTCGGCCGGCGCGGCGGACACGCGCGTGGTCGGCATCTCGATGTTCGACGGCTTTGCCTTCCCCGAGCGGCGCACGCGCTGGGAGCGCACCGTGCGGCGCGCGCTGGCCGCGCCGGTGCACCCGTCGTTCGCTGGCAAGGCCCTGCGCTGGCTCAAGCGCCGCGTGCTGCGCATCCAGCCGGCCGGCAAGCCGCTGCCGGGCTTCTTCACGGAAGAAAGCTCGCCCGAGGCCACCGCCAACTGGTTCGCCGCCACCATGAAGCAGCTGGCCGAGCGCAAGGTGGCGATGCAGCTGCTGTATTCGGGTTCGCTGCATGTCTGCGACTACGACCGCGACCAGCTCGGCGCCTTCCGCCACGCGCCCTTCGCGCAATCGCTGCAGTACGAGTTCATGCGCGAGGTCGACCACACCGTCTGCACCGAGAAGGGACAGCAGCTGTTCCTGCAGTCGGTGGGCGACTGGGTTGCCGAGCGCTGCTTCGGCGCCAGCACCGAGCGGCGCAGCGCCAGCCGCGCCACGGCCGGCGCCGGGCGCGCGATGCCCGCCACCTTGGCCGCGCCCTGATCCGGCCAAGCCCATCCCGCCCAACACAGAACCGTTCACCCCGGCAGTCAAGGAGATCACCATGGACCGCATCCATTCCGCCAAGCCCTCACCGGGCATGCGCACGCTCTCAGCCCTTGCCCTGGCGGAATACCGCCTGCGATGGCTGGGCCTGGCCCTGCTGCTGTCGCTGGGGCTGGCCGGCTGCGCACCGGGCTTCGGCACGCCGGGGCCGCTGAACTACGGCGACGGCAACCAGGGCGGCGCGGACGCGACCTCTTCGGCAGCCGCCGGCAAGATCATCCCGATCACGCCCGACCTGATCCGCACGCAGATCGCGCAGCGGCCCCAGGGCATGCCCGACTCCATAAAGAGACTGTTCGCGCAAGCCCCGGTCTACACCATCGGGCCCGGCGACGTGGTCGGCATCATCGTGTACGACCACCCGGAACTGCTGCCGAACGCCGGCGCGGTGATCGCGCAGCAGTCCGACCCGACCGGCGTGACCGTGGCGCCCGGCTTCATCGTCGACGCCAAGGGCGAGATCTTCTTTCCGTACATCGGGCGCACCAAGGTGCAGGGCCTGACGGAGAGCGGCGCCTCGGAGCTGGTGGCAAGCCGCATCAAGACCTTCGTCAAGGATCCGCAGGTGTCGGTGCGCATCCAGTCGTTCCGCAGCCAGCGTGCCTACGTGCAGGGCGAGGTGCGCACGCCCGGCCTGCAGATCTTCACCGACGTGCCGATGACGCTGTCCGAAGCCATCAGCCGCGCCGGCAGCTTCACCCAGCTCGGCGACCGCTCGCACGTCACGCTCACACGCGGCGGCGTGTCGACGCTGATCAACCTGCCGCTGCTGCAGTCGCAGGGCTTCGACGGCAACGGCATTCCGCTGCGCAACGGCGACATCGTGAATGTCGGCACCCGCGAGGACAACCGGGTCTACGTGATGGGCGAGGTGCGGGCGCCGTCGGCGCTGCAGATGCGCCTGAACGGCCGCCTGAGCCTGAACGAGGCGCTGGGCGACGTGGGCGGCCCCGACCTGACGACAGCTGACACCGGACAGATCTACGTGGTGCGCAACACGCCGGACGACTCCGGCGCGCCGCAGGTCTTCAACCTCAACGCGAGGAACCCGGTGGCGCTCGCGCTGGCCGACCGCTTCGAGCTGCAGCCGCGCGACGTGGTGTACGTCGACCACGTGCCGCTGGCCACGTGGAGCCGCGTGTTCAGCCTGATTCTTCCGTCGGCCCAGGTCATCAACCTGGCCCGCGACACAGCGCGCCGGTAAGCGCCCCACCCCGTCTTCCGCACCAAAAGGTGAACCCCATGAACGCGCGTTGGCAACCTTCGCTTCCCGCTCCGGCGGGCACCCCCATGCCCATGGTCGAGGCTTCCTGGGTCCGGGAATCCCGGTTCCAGGAGTACCTGGACATCCTCATCGACAGCCGCTGGCTCATTGCCACGCTCACGGCGCTCGCGCTGCTGGCGGGTGCCTGCTATGCGCTCTTCGGGCCCAGGGTCTACGAGGCCAACATCCTGATCCAGGTGGAAGACCCGGACCGCTCGGGCGGCAACTTCCCCGGCGACGCCACCGGGGGCGCCGGCCTCGGCACGAAGACGCCGGTGGCCGGCGAGACCGAGATCCTGCGCTCGCGCATGGTGCTGGGCCAGGCCATGGAGAACACCAGGCTCTACATCAGCGCCAGGCCACGCTACATCCCGGTGGTGGGCGAGTTCCTGGCGCGGCACTCGAGCCGGCTGTCTTCGCCGGGCATCTTCGGCATGGGCGACTATGTCTCGGGCACCGAGCGCATCGCCGTCGCGCAGATGGACGTGCCGCCGGCCTTCGAGGGCAAGAAGTTCCTGCTGACGGCGGAGGACGGCGGCAACTACACGCTGACGAATTCCGGGCTGGAGGCTCCGCTGCAGGGCAAGGTCGGCGTGCCGCTGGACGCCGCCGTGCCGGGCGGCACGCTGCACCTGCTGGTCGGCTCCTTCGAAGCCGAGCCCGGCGGCGCCTTCGAGCTGGTGCGCAACTCCAAGCAGCTCACCCTGCTGGGCCTGCAGAAAGACCTGCGGGTGGTCGAGAAAGGCAAGCAGTCGGGCGTGATGGACGTCAGCATGCAGGCCGAGGACCGCGGCCAGCTGGCCGACGTGCTCAATGAAGTCTCGCGCCTGTACGTGCGCCAGAACATCGACCAGAAGACGGTGCAGGCCGAGCGCGCACTGGCCTTCCTGGGCACCGAGCTGCCCAAGTTCAAGGCCCAGCTGGAGCAGTCGGAAGACAGCTACAACCAATACCGCAACCAGAACGGCACCATCAGCCTGGACGACGAGGCCCGCAACGCGCTGTCGCAGAACGTCGACCTGCAGGCCAAGCTGCTCGACGCGAAGCAGAAGCGCCTCGACCTGGTGGGCCGCTTCACCGCGGCGCACCCTGCCGTGCAGACGCTGGACTCGCAGATCGCCTCGCTCAAGAAGGAGCTGGGCGCGGTCGACGGGCGCATCCGCCGCATGCCGATGCTGCAGCAGAACTCGCTGCGCATGCAGCGCGACATCAAGGTCAACACCGACCTCTACGCGACGCTGCTGAACAGTTCGCTGCAGATGCGCCTGGCCAAGGAAGGCAAGGTGGCCAACGTGCGCGTGCTCGACCAGGCGCTGCTGCCCGAGAAGCCGGTGCGGCCGAAGGCGCTGATCGTCATGGCGCTGTCGCTGGCGGCCGGGCTGTTCCTGGGCGGGGCCATGGCACTGCTGCGCAAGACGCTGAAGAAGTCGATCGGCAGCCCCGACGAGATCGAGGCCGTCACCGGGCTCAACGTGTACAGCACCATCGCGCTGAGCACCCAGCAGCGCGTACTCGACCGCGCCATCCGCGGCGGCAAGCCGGGCGTGAAGGTGCTGGCGGCGCTGCACGTCGAAGACCCGGCGCTGGAGGGGCTGCGCCGCCTTCGCACCGCGCTGAAGTTCGTGATGCTGGGCGCACCCAACAACCGCGTGCTCATCTCCAGCGCCACCGCGGGCGCGGGCAAGACCTTCGTGTCTTCCAACTTCGCGACGCTGCTGGCGTCGTCGGGCAAGCGCGTGCTGCTGATCGACGCCGACCTTCGCCGCGGCACCCTGAGCGAGGAGTTCGGGTTGCAGCGCAAGGACGGGCTGTCAGACGTCATCACCGGCGGCGTGCCGCTGGACCGCGCCATTCACTACCACGTGCTGCCGCGCCTGGACGTCATGACCTCGGGCACGCTGCACCCCGACCCCGCCGGCATGATGACCAGCGACGTCTTCGCGCAGACGCTGGCCACGCTGTCCAGCCGCTACGACGTGGTGATCGTCGACGCACCGCCTGCCCTGCTGGCCTCCGAGACCGCCGCGATGGCACCGAGCATGGGCACGCTGCTGCTGGTGGCACGCGCCGACCACAGCGAGAGCGGCGAACTGCTCGAGAGCGTCAAGCGCCTGGGCCATGTGGGCGCCGCGTTCCACGGCGTGGTGTTCAACGCGGTCGACACCACCCAGCGCCACTACCGCGGCTACAGCTACGGCTACTACGACACCTACCGGCGCGAACCCGCCGGCGCGCTGAGCGTGAACGATGCCGACACCGTGATGCCCAAGCGGATCGAACCGGAGCACGCAGCATGAGCGTCCTGCGATCGAACACACCGGCGCGGCCCGCGCACGGCACGGCCGCCAACACGCCGGTCTACGAACCGATCGGCGGTGCCCCGTGGCTGCGCGTGGCCAAGCGCGCCGCCGACATCGCGATGGCGGGCTCGTTCTTCGTCTTCTTCGGCTGGGCCTATGCATTGATATGGATAGGCGTGCTCATGACCTCGGGCGGCCCGGCCATCTACATGCAGCCGCGCTACGGCAAGGACGGCAAGGTGTTCCGCTTCCTCAAGTTCCGCTCCATGGTGGCCGACGCCGACGCCGTGCTGGCCCGCCACCTGCGCGACAACCCGGGCGCGCGGCGCGAATGGGACGTTTACCAGAAGCTGGAGCACGACCCGCGCATCACCCGCTTCGGCGCCTTCCTGCGCAAGTACAGCATCGACGAGTTCCCGCAGTTCTGGAACGTGCTGATGGGCGACATGAGCATGGTCGGCCCCCGGCCCTGCATGTTCGCGCAGAAGGAGCTGTACGGGGACTACTGGGACCACTACTGCGCGGTGCGGCCCGGTATCACCGGCCTGTGGCAGATCAGCGGCCGCAACGAGGTGAGCTACCGGCGCCGCGCGGCGATGGATGCGGAGTACGTGTCCACGCTGTCGCTGCGGCGGGACTTCGTGATCCTGCTGAAGACATTCGCGGTCGTGACCGGGGCGCGCGGCTCGCGCTGAGCCCGCTTTCCCTTCCAAAGAAAGCACCTATGCGTATCTTTGTAGCCGGACATCGCGGAATGGTTGGCCAGGCACTGGCGACGCGGCTCGCGCGGGCGGGCCATGAGGTCGTCACGCGCAGCCGTGCCGAACTCGATCTGCTCGACCAGGCGGCGGTCGCCCGTTTCTTCGCGACAGAACCTGTCGACCAGGTGTATCTGGCGGCGGCCCGGGTCGGCGGCATCCATGCCAATGCGACCTACCCCGCACAGTTCATCTACGAGAACCTGATGATCGCGGCCAACGTCACGCACCAGGCATTCCTGGCTGGCGTGAAGCGCATGCTGTTCCTCGGCTCAAGCTGCATCTATCCCCGGCTGGCCGGACAGCCGATGGCCGAAAGCGCGCTGCTCGGCGGACCGCTCGAGCCGACGAACGAGCCCTATGCCATTGCCAAGATCGCCGGCCTCAAGCTCTGCGAGAGCTACAACCGGCAGTACGGCGCCAGCCACGGCATCGACTACCGCAGCGTGATGCCGAGCAACCTCTACGGCCCCGGCGACAACTACCACCCGCAGAACAGCCACGTGGTGCCGGCGCTGCTGCAGCGCTTCCACCGCGCCCGGCAGGAACGCGCGCCGCAGGTGGTCGTCTGGGGCAGCGGCCGTGCGCGGCGCGAGTTCCTCCATGTCGACGACATGGCCGAAGGCTGCATCGCGGTGATGAACCTGCCGCAAGCCGTCTACGCACACCACACCACGCCAATGTGCGGCCACATCAACCTCGGCACCGGCGAAGACGTGTCCATTGCCGAGCTGGCTGCACTGGTGCGCGACGTGACCGGCTACGAAGGCGACATCCGCTACGACGCCACACAGCCCGATGGCGCGCCGCGCAAGCTGCTCGACGTGACGCGTGCCGCCGCCATCGGCTGGCGGGCCACCGTACCACTGGCCGAAGGGCTGCGCCGCGCCTATGCCGCCTACCTCTCCACCACCTTGCCCACCGAAGAGATCGAACATGCCTAAACGCGCACTCATCACCGGCATCACGGGCCAGGATGGCTCCTACCTTGCTGAACTGCTGATCGAAAAGGGCTACGAGGTACACGGCATCAAGCGCCGCACTTCGCAGTTCAACACCGGACGCATCGACCACCTTTACGCCGACGTCCATGCCATCGCGCAACGCCACCTGCACCTGCACCACGGCGACCTGGCGGACGGCAGCAACCTCACGCGGATCATTCAGGAGGTCCAGCCCGACGAGGTCTACAACCTGGGCGCGCAGAGCCACGTGGCCGTGAGCTTCGAGAGCCCGGAATACACGGCCGACATCAATGCGCTGGGCACGCTGCGGCTGCTCGAGGCGATCCGGCTGCTGGGCCTGCAATCGAAGACGCGCTTCTACCAGGCCAGCACCAGCGAGCTCTACGGCCTCGTGCAGGAGGGCCGCCAGAGCGAAAGCACGCCCTTCTATCCGCGCAGCCCCTACGGCGCGGCCAAGCTCTACGCCTACTGGATCACCAAGAACTACCGCGAGGCCTACGGCTTCTATGCCTGCAACGGCATCCTCTTCAATCACGAAAGCCCTCGCCGTGGCGAGACCTTCGTGACGCGCAAGGTCACGCGCGGGTTGGCCAACGTGGCGCAGGGGCTGGAACAGTGCCTCTTTCTCGGCAACATGAACGCACTGCGCGACTGGGGCCACGCCAAGGACTACGTGCGCATGCAATGGCTGATGCTGCAGCAGCCGACGGCGGTCGACTACGTGATTGCCACGGGCATCCAGTACAGCATCCGCGAGTTCGTCACCAAGGCCGCGCGCGAGCTCGGCATCACGCTGGTCTTCGAAGGGCGCGGGCTCGACGAAGTAGCGATAGTCAGCGCGGTGGAAGGCGACGATGCGCCGGCCGTCTGCGTCGGCGACGTGCTGGTGCGTGTGGATCCGCGCTACTTCCGCCCCTCGGAGGTCGAGACGCTGTGCGGCAACCCGGCCAAGGCGGCGGACGACCTGGGCTGGGTGCCGGAGATCACGCTCGACCAGATGGTGGCCGAGATGGTCGCGTCAGACCTCGGGTTGGCCAAGCGCCGTGCGCTGCTGCAGCGCCATGGCTACCACACGCCCCAGAGCATCGAGGCCTGAGCGCGGAACCCGCCATGAGAACCCTCACCTTCTGGTCCGGCATCGTCTGCTGCTTCCTGTGCGGGCTGGTCGACCCTGCCTGGGGCTATGCGGCGGTGTTCGTGCTGTCGCTGGTGCAGCTCGCGCTGCTGGGTTCTTCGGGCGGCAGCGTGTTCCTGCTGATCCATTACGCAACCATGCTGACCTACTTCTCGCTGGCGCCGGCGATGCAGATCGCCAACGACGTGGATTTCTGGGAAACGGGCGTGCTCACCACGGCGTCGCACACGCAGGCGCTGGTGCTGCTGCTGCTGTACATGGCCGGCGTGGAGGCCGCGCGCTTCGGCATGCCCGACGCGCCGGTGCACCGGCCGGGCCTCTACCATGCGCGCGCGGTCGGCGTGGCCCACCCGTTCCTGCTGCTGCTGAGCTGTTCGTTCGCAGCCTTCGCGACGCTCTTCATCCGGCCCGACCTGAACTTCGTGGCGCGCGGCATTCCGGGCGAGGACGACAGCGTTCCCATCGACTTCATCGTGTACTCCACGCTGCCCAAGCTGGTGGTGCTGATGTGCTTCGTGGCGCTCGCGATCCACGCGTTCCGCCGGCGCACGCCTTGGGCCTGGGCCTCGGCGGGGCTGGCGCTGGCGCTGGCGGCCGTAGCGGCCAACCCGGTCAACACGGCGCGGCAGATCCTGCTGATCGGGCTGCTGCCGCTGTTCATCCACGCACTGGCGCGGCAGCGGCACTGGCGTTGGGCGCTGGCGGGGCTGATCTTCGGCGCCATCGCCGCGCTCGGGCCGGTGCTGAACCTGTTCTCGCGCGGCAGCGTGTGGGGCGAGGGCCTCACGACCTTCCCGTTCAGCCAGGACTTCGACGCGATGTTCGTGGTGGCGGGCATCCTGGAGCGCGCGCCCATTCCAGACCTGGGCTGGGGCCGCTACCTGCTGTCGGCGTTCTCGTTCTTCCTGCCGCGCGACCTGAAGATGTTTCCGGATTTCGATCCGCTCGGCTGGTCGGCCATTCTGGGCAATTTCTCGCAGAGCAACCTGTCTCTGCCGCCTTTCACCACCGCCTACTTCGACTTCGGGCTGATGGGGCCTCTGCTGCTGGGCATCGCAATCTCTGCGGGCTTCCGGCTGGTCGACAAGGCGATCGATCCGCACCGCGCACTGTCGGGTAGCTATCTATCTGCGCTGGTGCTGCTGTCGGCCTACGTGCCGTTCATGCGCGGTCCGATCCTGGGTTGGGGTCCGTTCGCAACCTCGGGCCTGATCGCCGCGCTCATCGCCGGCGCCCTGAGCGCGCGCGCGCGCCGCGCCCGCCGCGTTCGCCACCTGTCGCCCACGGTGCACCGCGACCTCCCGACTTCGTGAGCAAGCCCATGGCCACCTACCTGTTCTACGACACCCTTCGACTCAACCCGAGGTCCGGCGGCGTGCTGAACGTTGCCGAGGTGCTGCTGCGCAACATGCGGCTGTCGCAGGGCGACCGCGTGCAGTCGGTCGGCGAGCGGCATCCACGCCTGTACGAAGCGGCGCGCAGGCTCAGGGTGAGCCGCTTCCTGCTGGAGACGCTGCTCTACAACCTCTACCGCATTCGCGCGCTGCTGACCGGCGAGCGGGTGTACGCGCTGTTCCCGAACTACTTCCTCCCGTTCACGCTGTTCGGGCGCCATGCGGACGCGGTCGTCATCGTCCACGACCTGCAATACAAGGCATACCCGGAGTACTTCAGCCGGGCAAAGCGCATGTGGCTCGACTGGAGCCTGTGGCGCGTCGCGCACAGCGCGGCCAATGCGGTGTTCATCAGCAAGAGCAGCCTGCACGACTTCGAGCGGCACTTCACGCGCTGCGCGCATGCCTCGGTGATCTTCAACCCGGTGGACGCGCCGCGCGCGCCCGTCCGCCCCGCCACGCCCGAGGCGGAACCGGCGCAGGAGCGCTACCTGATCGCGGCCTACCACTACTACCCGCACAAGAACTTCAGCGGCATCCTCGCGCTGTTCGAGCGCATGAAGCGCGCGGGCCTGGTCGACTTCCTGGACATCACCGGCAACGGCGCGGCCGAGGTGGAGCGCATGGTCGCCGCGCTGGCGCCCGAGGTGCGCGGCTGCGTGCGCCACCGCGGGCTGGTGTCACGCGAGGAACTGGTGCGGCTCTATGCGGGCGCCACTGCATTCATCTCGCTGTCGACTTTCGAGGGCTTCAACCTCTCGGCCGCCGAAGCCGCCACGCTGGGCGTGCCGCTGCTGCTGTCGGACATTCCGGTGCACCGCGAACTGTTCTCGGGCTACGGCTTCTTCGTGGGCAGCGCCTCCTGCGACACCTACCAGCTCGCGCGCTACCTTGCCCGGCACGAGCGCACGAGGCCCGCGTGGCTGCATGCCCAGGCCTGCGCGCCGGGCGCGGTGGCCGCGCGCTATCTGGCGCTCAAGCGCGCCGCCGTTCCGCTCGCGAGGGCCGTGCAATGAGCGGGTTCCACGTCCTGTGCAGGCGCTTGCTGGTGCCGCTGCTCCTGTGCGCGACGGCATCGGCTGCGCCAGCCCAGCCCGTGCAGCCGGCCGAGGCACCGGTGCCCGGCTTCGGCGTCATGGTGCACTACCTGCCGGACAAGCAGTCCATCTCGCAGATCAAGAACTTCGACGTCGAGGCCTTCGCTTCGGGGTTGGCGCAGATGCGTGCGTCGCACCTCATCCTCACGCTGGGCCAGAACAACGGCCAGTACATCTCGCCCAATTCCGCGCTCGAGGTGCTGTGCCCCGGTGCCGCCAGGAACCGCCCATCGCGCGACCTGCCGCTGGAAATAGGCGAGGCGCTGCGCGCACACGGCATCGCGCTGATCCTGTACCTGCCGTTCCGCGCGCCGCAGGCCGACCCCGCGCTGATGAAGTGCCTGGGCGACGTTTCCGAGCAGGAACCGCCGCCGGCGCGCTTCATTGCCGCGTGGTCCAGCGTGATCCGCGACTGGTCGGAGCGCTACGGTCCGCTGGCCGCGGGCTGGTGGTTCGACGGCACCTACAACACGCAGGGCATTTCGGCCGCGGGCTGGGAGACGCTGTGCGACGCCGCGCGCAGCGGCGCGGCCAACCGCTGGCTGGCCTTCAATGCCGGCGAGGGACCGGCGCGCTTCAGCCTCAAGAGCGCGCCCTGCCAGAACCTCATGGCCGGCGAGTACATGCAGCCGCCCGCGCATTTCGCGCCGCCGCCTTCGGAGCTTGTGTTCCACGTGCTCACGCCGCTCACGCCCTCGTGGGGCCGCGAGGCAGCGCCGCGCTTCACGCTGCAGCAGTTGCGCGACTGGATCGGCGAGGCCCGCGTGGCGCGCGGCCTCTTCACGCTGGACATGCCCCTGGACAACAACGGTCGCTTCCTCCCAGCGCACGTGGCGCTGGTGAAGAGCGCCACCGCCCGCAAGCCCTGACGAGCCGCATCAACCCTCCACCCATGCTGTCACACATGACCAACACCGCTCTCCCCTTCGTCGTGGTCGAAGACCGCCAGAACCGCACGCTCGCGCTGTGCCGCCAGTCCGCCGCGCTCGCGCAGGAACAACTCGTGGTGCTGTCGGACACCGACGCCGGCCCCGCCTATGAGCGCTTCCGCCATGCCTATGTGCACCTGTCGAGCAACTCGCCGGAGTTCGAGCGGATCTGCTTCCGGCGCTATTTCCTGCTCGCGCAGTACCTGGCGAGCCAGCCCGACTGCCATGCCTTCGTGCTGATCGACAGCGACGTGCTGCTGTTCAAGGGCATCGGCGAGCATGTGCGCAGGCTCGCGGGCAAGGCGGACTTCTCGGGCTCCTACATCAGCCCCATCGACGGATGGAACCCCTGCCAGATCTCGCCGCACGTGAGCTACTGGACCGCCAACGGCCTGCGGCGCTTCGTGGCCTTCGTGCTCGACACCTACACAACGCCATCGGGCCGGCGCAAGCTGCGCGAGATCGCGGCGCGCTTCGCGGCGCGGGGCATTCGCGGCGGCGTGTCCGACATGACGCTGCTCTACCTCTGGGCGCGCGCCAGCGGCAACGCCGATCCGATCAACCGCGTGCTCGACGGCAAGGTGATCGACCACAACATCAACAGCCCGCACAACCACCTGGCGAACGAGTTCCGCTACCGCGGCGGCGCCAAGCGCATCGCCTATTCCGACGGCCGGCCGTGGCTCACCTCCGCGGCGGGAGGCCGGACGAACGTGGTGGCGCTGCATTTCCAGGGCAGCGCAAAGATGGCCATGCCGCACGCGCTGCACGGCCGCATGCGCACCGTGGCCGCCGTGACATACGCGCTGATGGTGGCGCGGCGAGCCAAGAACAAGGCGTTCCGGCTGGCCACGCGCGTGCGCCGCACCCTGGACGCGCTCGGCCTCGCCAACGCCCCGGCCGCCAAGTAGCCCGAACCAGACCGAACCGGCCACGCCCATGAAACCCTTCAGCCCCTCACTCGCATTGCCCGGAGCGCGCATGGCGCGGCTGCTCGGCCTGGGGGCGCTGGTCTCGCGGCTCTACGTCTACCTGTCGGGCTTCGTCGCCATCTTCCTGATGGCGGCCAACGTGTCGCCCGCGCGCTTCGGCGAGTACTCGATCTACCAGTCGGTGCTGGAGGTGGCGCTGGTGGTCGGCACGCTGGGCAGCACACTGCTGTTCTCGCGCAACGCGAGCGCCGTGCCGCCGGGCGTGACCCAGGGCGACGTGGTGCGCACGCTGGCCTTCGGGCTGCCGCTGGCCACCGCTTTGATCGTCGTGATCCTGGCGCTGCAGCGGCTGCCGGTGGCCGACGTGCCCTTCGTGCTGGTGGTGGTCACGCTGGCGGTGTTCTCGTTCAACTGCCTGCGGCTGGCCTACAGCCGGGGCCTCGGCCATGCGGGGCTGCTCAATCTCGAGGCCGGCATCCGCTCGACCATCCTGGTGCTGGGCGTGGGCATCTGCGCGGCGCTGGGCTTCGAGCTGGACGTGGCGCACCTGCTGCTCATCAACCTGTTCGCTTTCGTGGTGGTGTGCGCGGCCATCTGCATTCCGTCCAACGGCGCCGCGCCGCCGGCGGGCCGCCCTGTGCTCGAGCTCGCATCGCAGGCCAGCGCCACGGTGTATTCGCTGCTGACCTTCCTGCTGCGCAAGTCGGACCTGCTGATCGTGGCCTTCTTCATGCCGCTGAGCTACGTGGGGGCCTTCAAGCTCGCATTCCTGCTGGCGGAGGCGCCGTCGCAGTTCGTGCAGGCATTCCTGTTCACCAAGACGCCGGCCATGATGGCTGCCGACCCCGAGAAGCTCGCGGCGTCGAAGCTGCAATTGGCGCGGCATTCATTCCTGCTGGGCTGCGCGTTGTTCGTCGGGCTGGCGGGGCTGATCAGCGTGGCCGCGCCGCTGCTCAAGATGGGCGACCAGGCGCGCACCATCTTCCTCTGCATCGCGCCTTATTTCCTGCTGCGCACCTACACCATCCATCACGAGATGGTGCTGTCGCTCAAGACCTCCATGGGCTCGCTCGGGCGCTGGGCGCTGCTCGAGGTGGCGCTGCGGCTGCTGTCCTACGGTGCGGTGATCCTGCTGTTCCCGGGCCGGCCGCACTACGTGTTCTTCATCGCCTGCCTGAGCGACTTCGCCTTGTACGAGACCCGCATGCGGCTGCAGTTCGGCTTCTTTCCCATCGTCCGTCTGTTGAGGCGGTCGCCATGAAGATCCTGCTGTACTCGATGAACTTCGCGCCTGAGCTCACCGGCATCGGCAAGTACTCGGGCGAGATGGCGCGCTGGCTGCATGCCAGGGGGCACGAGGTGCGCGTGATTGCCGCGCCGCCGTTCTTTCCGCAGTGGTCGGTGTACCGCGGCTACTCGGCCTGGACCTACCGCAAGAGCGACTGGGACGGTGTGACCGTTTGGCGCTCGCCCTTGTGGGTGCCCGCACGGCCGCGCGCGCTGGCTCGGCTCGGGCATCTGTTCTCTTTCATGCTGTCGAGCTTTCCGGTACTGCTGGCGCAGTGGCGATGGAAGCCGGACGTGGTGTTCGTGGTCGAGCCGCCGCTGTTCTGCGCACCGACTGCGCTGTTGTTTGCCGGGCTGCGTGGCATCAAGTCGTGGCTGCACATCCAGGACTACGAAGTCGATGCCGCCTTCGGCCTGGGCCATGTGCGCGGCGAACGCGTCCTGCGCTTCGCACGCTCGGCCGAGCGCTGGCTGATGAGCCGCTTCGACCGGGTATCGACCATCTCGGCCGCAATGATCGAGAAGGCCCGCGGCAAGGGCGTGGACGCGAGCCGGCTGGTGCTGTTTCCGAACTGGGTCGACGTAAAGGCCATTCACCCGTTGCCGCGCACGGTCGCGCCCTACGGCTACCGGCCCGCGCTCGGCATTCCCGACGACGCGGTGGTGGTGCTGTATGCCGGCAGCCTCGGCACCAAGCAAGGCATCGAGCTGCTGGCGGAGGCGGCACACCTGCTGGTGTGCTCCAGCAGCATCCACTTTGTGTTCGCAGGCAGCGGGCCGAGCCGCGAGTCGCTGCACGCCGCCTGCGCCAATCTGGCCAACGTGCATTTTCTCGAGCTGCAGCCGGCCGAGCGGCTCAACGAACTGCTGGGCATGGCCGACGTCCACGTGCTGCCCCAGCGTGCCGACGCCGCCGACCTGGTCATGCCGTCGAAGCTGGGCGGCATGCTCGCCAGCGGCCGTGCCGTGGTCGTGACCGCGCATGCCGGCACCGAGCTGAGCAACGTGGTGACGGGGCGCGGCATGGTGGTCGAGCCCGGCGACGCCGCCGCGCTGGCCGATGCCATCGAGCAACTTGCCATGTCGCCCGAACTGCGCGAGCAGATGGGTGCGGCCGGCCGCCGTTTCGCCGAGTCCGCGCTCGACGAAGACGCCATCCTGCAGCGCCTGGAGCAGGAACTGCTGCGCTGCGTCGCCGGCTGAACCGACGCTGTCCACGCCAAGGAGCCCACACCATGCCCCACGCCAAGATACTCGTGACCGGTGGTGCAGGCTTCATCGGCAGCCACACCTGCGTGGCGCTGATCGCGGCGGGCTACCAGCCGCTGGTCCTCGACACGCTGGTCAACAGCGACGCGCGATCGCTGCAACGGGTGGGCTGCATCACCGGACTGCAGCCGCTGCTGCTGCGCTGCGACGTGCGCGACGGCGCGGCGCTGGGCCGGGTGTTCGCCGAGCATGCGATCGAGGCGGTGGTGCATCTGGCGGGGTTGAAGGCGGTGGGCGAATCGGTGGCCGATCCGCTGGCGTACTACGACGTCAACCTGGCCGGTACGCTGGCGCTGGTGCAGGCAATGGGCCGCGCCGGCGTGCGCACGCTGGTGTTCTCGTCGTCGGCCACGGTGTACGGCGACGCGCAGCACTCACCCATTCCGGAGACCGCGCCGTATGCGGCGGTCAACCCCTACGGCCGCACCAAGGCGATGGTGGAAAACCTGCTGGCCGACCTCGCGCATGCCGATCCGCGCTGGGGCATTGCCTGCCTGCGCTACTTCAACCCGGTCGGCGCGCACGAAAGCGGCCTGCTCGGCGAGCGTCCGAACGGGCCGCCCGCCAACCTCATGCCCTACATCTCGCAGGTGGCCGCGGGCGAGCGCGAATACCTGATGGTGCACGGCGCCGACTACGAAACCATCGACGGCACCGGCGTGCGCGACTACGTGCACGTGATGGACGTGGCCGAAGGCCATGTGGCGGCACTGCGCCACGCGGCGCGCGAGCCCGGCATCCTGATGACCAACCTGGGCACGGGCCGGGGCGCCTCGGTGCTGGAGGTGGTGTGCGCCTTCGAACGCGCCAGCGGCCGGCGCATCGCGCTGCGCATCGGCCCGCGCCGACCAGGCGACGCACCCGCCTACTGGGCCGACGCACGCAATGCACAGGCCCGCCTCGGCTGGCGCGCGCGCCGCGACCTCGACCAGATGTGCTCGGACAGCTGGCGCTGGCAAGCCGCGAACCCGCACGGTTTCGACGACCCGGTGCCTGCGTTGCAGGCCCAGGCTCAGCCGCCGTGGCTGAGCGCCGACCTGCAGATCTTTCACGCAACCTCCAACCTCGGACACTCCAATGCCTGACAACGCACACCGCTCTCCAGAAGAGCAGGCCGACGCCCGGACCGGATATCCGCCGGGCGGCGTCTGCCCTCCGACCCAGCCGCTGTGGCCGGGCTTCCTGACCGGGCAGGAAGGCGCGCCGGTGCGCGTGCTGCTCGTGGACGACGACAGCTTCATGCGCCGGGTAATTGCGCAGGAACTGCTGTCGGACCTGCGCATACAGCTCGAAGGCCAGGGCGGCAGCCTGCGCGACGGCCGCCGGCTGCTGGCCACGCATGAGTTCGACGTGCTCATGGTCGACCTGCGGCTGGGCGACGGCACCGGCTTCGAGCTGATCCGCGAGGCCAGCAAGCAGCATCCCGGCTGCGAAATCATAGTGATCTCCGCGCTGGAAGACGAGACGCACGTGATGCATGCCTTCGAGCTGGGCGCGACCGGCTACCTGCTGAAAGACGCCTGGCTGCAGAGCTTCGCGCAGGCAGTGCTGCAGGTGGTGAACGGCGGCGCGGCCATCACGCCCCGGCTCGCGCGGCGGCTGCTTTCGCGCCTGAGCGCAAGGCCCGGCAGCCCGCCGCCGGCCGGCGACCCGCCCACGCGTGAAACCACGCTGACCACGCGCGAATGCGAAATCCTGCGCTGCGTGGCACGAGGCCAGGTCACCGAGGAGATCGGCGTGAAGCTCGGCATCTCGGGCCAGACGGTCAACGCGCACATCAAGAACATCTACAAGAAATTGCACGTGCACTCGCGTGCGCAGGCCGTGAGCTACGCGGCGTACTCCGGGCTCATCTGAGCCGACACCCAACTCATATCGCGCCATCATGAATACCACCTCCACCATCCATCCCGTGGTCCTGTGCGGCGGCAGCGGCACCCGCCTGTGGCCGCTTTCGCGCAAGGCGCTGCCCAAGCAGTTCGCGCCGCTGCTCGGCGGCAAGAGCCTGCTGCACCTCACGCTGGAGCGGCTCTCGAGGCTCAGCAATGACATCACCTGCATCGCCTCGGAAGACCATCGCTTCCTGGTGAAGGAAACGGTCGAGAGCGCGGGCGTCACCGGCCGGCAGATCCTGGAGCCGGTGGCGCGCAACACGGCCGCGGCCATGGCCTCGGCGGCGCTGCTGGCCGAGCCCGATGACCTGCTGCTGTTCGCGCCGGCCGACCACCACATTCCCGACGCCGCGCTGTTCGCGCAGACCGTGCGCGAAGGCGTGGCCGCGGCGCTGGCGGGGCAGATCGTCACCTTCGGCGTGGTGCCCAGCTTTCCCAGCACCGCCTATGGCTACATCGAGGCAGAAACGGCATCGGCCGACGGCCACAGCCGGGCCGTGGTTCGCTTCGTCGAGAAGCCGACGGCGAGCGTGGCCGAGACGCTGATCCTGCACGGCGGCTATTTCTGGAACGCCGGCATCTTCCTCGTACGCGCCAGCACGCTTTTGGCCGCGCTGCGCGCGCATGCGCCCGACATACTGCGCGCCTGCGAACGCGCCACGGCCGCCGTGTCGGTCGACGGCAGCTTCCTGCGGCTGGAGCGCGAGGCCTTCTCGGCCTGCCGCGCCGACAGCATCGACTACGCGGTGCTCGAGAAGCACGAGGACATCGCGGTGGTGAAGTTCGAAGGCGGCTGGAGCGACGTCGGCAGCTGGAACGCTGTGGCCAGCCTGCAAATGGCCGATGGCGACGGCAACCGCCTGAGCGGCAAGGCCAGCGCCCTGAACGCGCGCAACACTTTCATCCATGCGCCGCACCGGCCGGTGGTGGCGCTGGGCACCGACGGGCTGATCATCGTGGACACACCCGACGCCGTGCTGGTGGCCGGCGCGGGCTGCGCCGAACAGGTGGCGGACGTGGTGCGCAAGCTCGCGCTCGAAGGCTGCGCCGAGGCAACCGACCACCGCCGCGTCGTGCGGCCCTGGGGCGCCTACGACAGCGTCGACATGGGCGAGCGCTTCCAGGTGAAGCGGCTCACGGTCAAGCCTGGCGCCAAGCTCTCGCTGCAGATGCACCACCACCGCGCCGAGCACTGGATCGTGGTGAAGGGCACGGCCCGCGCCACCTGCAACGGAGAGGTCACGCTGGTGCGCGAGAACGAGTCGATCTACCTGCCCTCGGGCGCCATCCACCGGCTGGAGAACCCGGGCAAGACCATGCTCGAGGTGATCGAGGTGCAGACCGGCGGCTACCTGGGCGAGGACGACATCGTGCGCTTCGACGACACCTACGGGCGCTGCGAGGCGGTGCACACGCTGGCCGATGCAGCGGCGGCGCCGCCGTTGTCGTCGGCAGGTTCAGGCGCGGCTGCGGTGCTGCACGCGCCGGTCAACCACTGAGCCGCGCGGGGGCGCCGCGAGCCTCACCAGCCGTGAAAACGCCCCCAGGCCTGCAGGGCTCCGTCTTCCGACAGCGCCTGGTATTGCGGAAACTGCGCCCCGGTCGCGCAGGCGTGGTTCGGCAGGATGCGCAGCCGCGTGCCGATGGGAAAGCGCGCGGCAATGCCGGTGTCGGGCTCGCCTTCGTGCGACAGGATGCCGTGCTCCTGGTTCGCTCCGCTGAGCACGTAGCCGTCCAGCACCAGGCCGTTCACATCGCAGGCCTGGCCGAAGCCGAAGTCTTGTTTCTGCTTCTGCGTGCCCCGGTCGCGGCTCATGGCCATCCAGCCCGCATCGAGAATGGCCCAGCCTTTTTCAGGCTGGTGGCCGATCACCGTGGTGAGCACGCTCAACGCGATGTCTTCCTCGCTGCACACGCCGACGTTGCGCATCACCAGGTCGAAGAACACATAGACGCCGGCCCGCACCTCGGTCACGCCGTCGAGCGTCTCGGCCATCAGCGCGGTGGGCGTGGAACCCACGCTGACCACCGGGCACGGCAGCCCCGCGTCGCGCAGCCGCTGCGCCGCGCGCACGCAGCCCGCGCGCTCCTGCTCGGCCACGGCGCGCAGTGCCTGCGGCGTGTCGAAGTCGTAGCTGGAGCCGGCATGCGTCATCACGCCGCCCAGGCGCATGCCGCCGTCGTGCAGCACGCGCGCCACCTCCAGCAGCCGGTCTTCTTCGGGCCGGATGCCCGAGCGGTGGCCGTCTGTGTCGACCTCGATCAGCACGTCGAAGGCCTCTCCGTTGGCGCGGCCGAACTCCGCGATCGCCCGTGCCGACTCGATACCGTCAGTGATGATGCCCAGCGCGCAGCCGCGCCGGCGCAGTTCCAGCGCATGCGGCAGCCGGTGCGGCGCCATGCCCACGGCATAGAGGATGTCGGTGAAGCCGGCGGCGAAGAACTGCTCGGCCTCCTTCAGCGTCGACACCGTGATGCCGCGTGCGCCCGCCGCCTGCTGCGCCTTCGCCACCTCGACGCACTTGGTGGTCTTGACGTGCGGCCGGAAGCGCACGCCGAGCGCGTCCATGCGCTGCTGCATGCGCGCTATGTTGTGCTGCATGCGGGACTGTTCGACGACGGCGGCGGGGGTGTCGATGGTGTGGATCGTGTCCATGGTCATGCCTTGTTCGTGAAGGATTGCAGCCACTGCAGCGCAGGCGCGAGCGTCGGGCCCTGCAGTTCCGGTGCCGGCGCACCCTGCGGCAGGGCCAGCCCCACGCGGTTGTGCCAGTAAGTGCGCAGGCCGACCACCGAGGTGCCGAACATGTCGTAGCCCGAGCCGGCGACGAAGGCCGTCTCCCGAGGTGTCACGCCCATGCGTTCGAGCGCCATGCGGTACGGGCGCGGATCGGGCTTGTAGAAGCCGGCCTCTTCCGAGGTGACGACGGCATCCCACTCGATGCCCAGCAGCGCCGCCGCGCGCTGGCCCAGCCGGCGCGAGCAATTGGTGGCCACGCCCAGCTTGCAGTGCGGCTTGAGCGCCTGCAGCAGCTCGCGCGCGCCGTCCCAGGCGGGCAGCGTGTCCCATTTCGCTTCCAGCGCATCGGGCGCGGTGTCGGCCATGCCGGTGTTGCGCGCCGCGTCCTTCACCAGTTGCTCGTAAGGCACGTAGGCGCCGCAGCCGTAGGTGAGGCGCAGGTACTCGGCGCGCCATGCGCGCCCCTTCTCCGCGGAGCCGGCGGCGGCGTTCCAGACGGTCCAGGAATCGAGCAGCGCGGTGAGCAGGTCGAACAGCACGGCGCGGGGATAGCGTGGCGGGGCGATGGGTGTTTGCATGGCCACGGACTGTACGTTCGAAGGCACCGCCTGTGCTTCAATGCAGGCTCATCAATCGTTAAGCACAGATTAATGATCCAGATCGAAGACATGCAGCTCGCCGCCGCCCTGCTGCGCGAACCGTCGTTGAGCGCCGCGGCGCGCGCGCTCGACGTCACGCCACCCGCGCTATCGATGCGGCTGCGCAAGCTGGAGGCCACGCTCGGCCTCTCGCTGGCCAGCCGCACCGCGCGCCGCCTGAGCCTCACGCCCGAAGGCGAGCGTTTCGCGCGCGAGGCCGCCGCGCTGCTCGGCCAGATCGAGGGCCTGCGCGAATCGATGCAGCGCGACGACAAGCGGCTCACCGGCACGCTGCGCATCGCCGCGCCTTTCGGATACGGCCGCCAGTACGTGGCGCCGATGCTGGCGCGCTTCGCCCGGCTGCATCCGGGCCTGCGGGTGCAGCTCGACCTGCGCGAGACCCCGTGGCCCGATCGGCACGACGCCGACGCTGTGATCCACATCGGCACGGTGCGCGACTCGTCCTGGGTGGCGCGCACGCTGAGCGCCAACGAACGCTGGTTGTGCGCCAGCCCGGCCTACCTGCGCCGGCACGGCGAGCCGCGCGCGCCGCGCGACGTGCTCACGCATGCCTGCATCTGCATCCGCGAGAACGACGAAGACGTCACGCTGTGGCACGTGCGCCCGGCCGCCGATGCCGCCGGCGCGGCCGAAGGCAAGCGCGCCGCCGCCCGCGAGACCCTGCGCGTGTCGCCGGCCTACGTGACCAACGACGGCGGCGTGGCCCGGCAATGGGCCGAACAGGGCATGGGCCTGGTGCTGCGCTCCGAATGGGACGCGGCCGACGCGGTGGCGCGCGGCACGCTGGTGCGCGTGCTGCCCGGCTGGCGCTTCGACAGCGCGCCGGTCACGCTGCTGGTACCCACCCGAAAGGGGCGTACGGCGCGGGTGGCGGCCATCGTCGACTTCCTGGTGGAGAGCTTCGGCGACAGCCAGCGCTGAAGGCGGTTTCTCTCTTCTGCGCATATCCATAGCAGCATTCATTCGTTGTCCGCGCGCGCCCCGCGCGCCAACACTCGGCGCTTCCAATTTTCCGGTGGAGAAGCTCCGATGACTGTTCCTCTCGATCCATTGCCGCCCTCGCGCCGCGGCGTGCTGCAGGCCGGCGCCACAACCGCCAAGAACGTGCTCGCATGACCACGGCAGAACAGTTCCTAGAAGCGCCGCGCCTGCCGCGCGCACCGGCCACCCCCGTCACTACGACCGCGCAGGCCGCCCCGTCCCAAGCCGCCGCGGCGCCTTCCGGCCTCTGGGCGACCGGCCTGCTGGCCGCTGCCGCGTGGGTCGCGCTGGGCCTGCTCACGCTGCTCTGGCCCAACAAGGAAGTGGGCTTCAGCGACTGGGCCTTCACCCGCGAGTTCGGCCTGGCCACGCTCGTCGTGGCCGCGCTGCTGCTCGCCATCTCTGTGCTCGGCGCTCGCGCGGGGCGGGTGGCGCAGGTGCTGCGGCCTGCCGGCCAATGGCTGGTCGCGCTGGCCGTGGTGCTCGCGCTGTGGGAGACCTTCACCGCCAAGCTCGGCGTGCTGCCCTCGCCTTTCTTCGCGCCGCCGCAGAGCCTGATCGACGTGGTGCATGAAGACTGGCAGCGGCTCGGCCTGTCGACCGCGTATTCGCTGCGTTTGCTGGCCAACGGCTTCGTGCTGGGCGCGCTGATCGGCTTCGGCACCGGCGTGGCGGTGGGCTGGTCGCGCATCGCGGGGTACTGGGTGCATCCGCTGCTGCGCTTCCTGGGGCCGGTGCCGGCCTCCGCGTTGCTGCCGCTGGCGTTCTTCTTCGCGCCTTCGAGCTATTCGGCGGCCGTGTTCCTGGTCGGCCTGGCGACCTTCTTTCCGGTGGCGGTGCTCACCTGGTCGGGTGTGGCCTCGGTCGGCAAGAGCTACTACGACGTGGCGCGCACGCTGGGCGCTTCGGAGCGCTTCCTGGTGCTGCGCGTGGCGATTCCGGCGGCCCTGCCGCAGGTGTTCGTCGGGCTCTTCATGGGGCTGGGCGCCTCGTTCTCGGTGCTGATCACCGCCGAGATGATGGGCGTCAAGGCAGGCCTCGGCTGGTATCTGCAGTGGGCGCAGGGCTGGGCCGCCTACGCCAACATGTACGCGGCGCTGTTCGTCATGGCGGTGCTGTGCTCGGGCCTCATCACGTTGCTGTTCAAGGTGCGCGACCGCGTGCTGTCGTGGCAGAAAGGAACCGTCAAATGGTGAGCACGCTGACCTCCTCCTCGGCTTCGCAGGCCGCCGCCACGGGCGGCGCGCACATCGGCATCCAGGGCGTGAGCCACTGGTTCGAGGTGTCCGGCGGCGTGCTGCAGGTGCTAGACGGCATCGACCTGCAGGTGCGGCCCGGCGAATTCGTCGCGCTGCTGGGCCCCAGCGGCTGCGGCAAGTCGACGCTGCTGCGGCTCGTGGCCGGGCTGGAGCCCGCCACCACCGGCAGCATCACGCAGGACGGCGTGCCGATCACGCGGCCCGACCCGTCGCGCATCGTCGTGTTCCAGGACCCCACGCTCTACCCCTGGCGCAGCGTGTGGGACAACGTGGCGCTCGGCCTGCAGGCGCGCGGCGTGCTGAAGGAGCAGCGCGGCCGCGTCGACGAGGCACTGAAGCTCGTGGGCCTGACCGACTTCGCCAAGGCATTCCCGCACCAGCTCTCGGGCGGCATGGCACAGCGCGTGGCGCTGGCCCGCGCGCTGGTCAACGACCCGCAATTGCTGGTGCTCGACGAGCCGCTGGGCAAGCTCGACTCGCTCACGCGCATCGCGATGCAGAGCGAACTGGTCAACCTGTGGCAGCGCGCAGGCTTCTCGGCGCTCTTGGTGACGCACGACGTGGAAGAGGCGCTGTTCCTGGCCAACCGCGTGATCGTGCTGAGCGAACGGCCCGCGCGCATCGCGGCGGAGCTGGTGGTCGACCTGCCCTACCCGCGTCATCGCGGAGATCCTCGTCTGGCCGAGCTGCGGCACGAGGCGCTCAAGCACCTGGGACTCGACGCCACGTGGTGACATGAACGCATCCCCCGAGGCCGGCTGGCTCAACCTGCTGATCGGCCTGCTGCAGGGTGCGCAGCTGCAACTGCTGCGCCTGCTGGACGCGCTGGGCCTTGTCGCGCAGGCTCATGGCCAGCCTGCGTGGCCATGGGCGCAACGCCTGTCTGGCGAGAACCTGTTGATCGACCTCGGCCAGGCGCGCAGGCTTGGGCTCACTCTGGTCGTGCTCGCGGTGGCTTTGCTGCTGATGGTGCTCGCGCTGCAGTGGCGGCGCCGGCGCATCTGGCTGCTGGCGCTGACCACGCTGCTGGTGGTCGTGGCCCCGTGGCCCGATGCCAACGTGGTGCTGGTGCCCGCATATCCGACCAGTTTCCAGCGCTCGCCCACCGGATTCACTGGCGAGAGCATCGAACGCGGTCGCGTGCTCTATGCGGCGCAGTGCGTGGCCTGCCACGGCAGCGACGGCCTGGGCCAGGGGCCGCTGGCGGCAGCACAGCCGGTGTGGCCGCCCAACCTGGCGGGGCCGCTGCTGTGGCGGCGCGCCGATGGCGACGTGCTCTGGCATGTGCTGAACGGCATGCGCGACCGGCGCGGCTCGCCCACCATGCCCGCCTTCGGCGGCAGGCTCAGCGACGGCGATGCCTGGGCGCTCATCGACTTCATGAAGGCCCAGGGCGCCGGCCAGAGCCTGCGCGCGGCCGGCCTGTGGACGCAGCCGATATCACCGCCCGACGTGGCCGTGCAGTGCGCCGGCAAGCCGCCTCGCATGCTGAGCGGCTGGCGCGGCCAGCGTTTGCGGATCGTGGCGGCCGATGCGCAAGTCGCTGCTCAGCCCTTGCTCGAAGACCCGCGCCTCGTCACCGTGTTCCTCGCAAAGGACGCCGCCGCGGCAGCCTCGCGCGCGGGCGAATGCGTCGCCGAGTCGGCCACCGCCTGGGCCGCGTTCTCGCTGATTGCCGCCACGCCGCAACTGGCGGGCACGCAGCTGATCGTCGACCGCGACGGCTGGCTGCGCGCGCGCGGCGAACCCGGCAAGGGCGCATGGACCGACGACGACCTGCTGTGCCGCACCGAACAGGCGCCGCGCGCAGCGCCCGGCCCGATTCCGCTGGCGCCCGACGGCCTCGGCGCACTCATCGCCCGCATGGACGCCGAGCCCGTGCGCTTCGTGAAAGGCGGCTTCGTTCACTGAGCCGGGGCGCAGACCTACGAAGGCCCCGGCAAGCTTCGCCCATCCTGCAACCAGCACAACGAAAGAGAAAGAAACCATGTCGAACCATGTCTACAAAACACTCGAACTGACCGGATCGTCGCCAAAGGGCGTCGAAGATGCGGTGCAGACCGCCATCGCCAAGGCACACGAGACGGTGCGCAACATCCAGTGGTTCACCGTGACCGAGACGCGCGGCCATGTGACCGATGGCAAGGTCGCGCACTGGCAGGTGACGCTGAAGATCGGCTTCACGCTCGAATAGCGTTCAAGCTGCTGTCTGCTCCTGAGGCTCGCCGAGCGACAGCATCAGCCGGTTGGCCCAGTTGAAGAAGGCCGCGCCTTGGATCACGTCGGCAATGGCCAGGTCGTCCAGACCCTGGGCGCGCAACTGCTCGATGTGTTCCGCACCGAAGGCGGACGGCGTGGACGACAGCGCCACCGAGGCCGCGACGATGGTGTTCCAGCGCTCGCCAAGCTCGGCGCCCACGCCTTCGTCCAGCAGCCGCTGCACGTCTTCCGTGCGATGCGAGAAGTGCGAGGCGAAGCGCGCATGCACCGACGCGCAATAGATGCAGCCGTTGTAGCGCGAGGCCGCGGCGGCGGACAGCTCGCGCTCGGCGCGCGGCAGGCCGGCTTCGGGGTTGTAGAAGATGTCCTTGTCGGTGCGCGTGCGCGCGCCGAGGATGTCCGGGTCGCGCGCCAGCAGCCGGAAGTAAGGCGACTTGGCGCGCGCCGCGTCCACCAGTCCGGCCAAGTGGCGCTCGGTCAGTTCGGCCTCGGGCAGCGGCTCCAGCCACGGCAGCCATTCGAGCTGCGCCTGGGTGAAGACGGTCGGGTGCGTGTTGTCGGGATGGGTCAGGGTCGATTCGCGGTTGCTCATGGCGGGGCTCAGTCGATGGAGGTTGCGGGACGTTGCGCCAGTGCCTGCAGGCCGGTGACGACACGGATCTGGAACGCGAGGAATGCCACCAGCTGCGACAGCGTCACGATGCCGGTGCTGGTCCAGCCCGCGTCCAGCAGCGCCTGCAAGGCAGCCGCACTGGCATCGCGCGGATGGAACACCAGCAGGTGCGCATGCGCGAGCGCGGCCGAAAGCCGTTCGCCCAGCAGCTCGCGGTGCGCATCGTTCACGGCATACGACGGGCCGGCTTTGTCTTCCGCGCTCAGCGGGCCGGCCGGGTAGCTGCCGTAGGGGCCTTGCGCGGCGCCGCGTTTCACCTCGGCCGCGATCGCATCGGCCACGCCCGCGGGGGCGCCCTGCCCGGCCAGTTGCTCCGCGTAGAAACGCGCCACGCCCGCATGGCCGTGCAGCCCGGCCACGAAGGCAGCAAGCGCGAACCGGTCAGCGACGCCGAAGTCGCCGACCACCGGCGGTGTCGGTGCGAACAGCGAGAGGTAACTTTGCTGCGCATGGGTGCGGGCCTGCTCGCGGCCCCGACGGATGTGGTCGAGATGGTGGCCCGAGGCGATGCCGACAAGACTGTCGATCACGTCGGGCGCGCTGGAGTCGGAAGGCGAAGGAGGAGAAGCAACGGCGTTCATGCGGTCTCGCGAAGCGTGGATGAAGAATGGATGCCCAGCGCCGGCGCGACCTCGGTCGCGATCAGCTCGATGGAGCGCAGGATGGCCGCATGCGGCGGATCGACCGAGTGCACCTGGCAGACCAGGTCGGTCACGCGGTCGAGCGTGCTGTCGGCGCGCAGCGAGGCAATCACGTCGTCAGGCGAGCCGACATGAACGTCGTAGGCGGCGATCAGTTCCTCGAGCGACGCGTCCGGCCCCGCGCGGTCCGGCAGGCCGGTCTGTCCCGAGGCGGCAAAACGTGCGGCCGAGCGGCGCAGGCCGATGTCGGCCAGCCGCAGCGCCTCTTGCCGGCTATCGGCCACGAACACGCTGCGCGAGCCGACGATGCGCGGTGCCACCCCGGCCGGCAGCGCGGCCAGGTAGGCATCGACGATGGGGTTCTGGAGGTCGGCGAGCGGCGCATCGGGCGCTTGCGCTGTACGCGGCTGCGTGCGCGACAGCATCAGGCCGTCGCCGGCCAGCCCCGCGCGGGCGCCGCCGCCTACCGAGAAGGTGGCCTGCCAGATGCGCCCCGAAAGTTGCGTGCCCGACGGATACAGCGTGTCGCCGCCGGCCAGTGGCCGGCCGGCCCATGCCGCACGCACCGCATCGAGCTGCCGCGCGAAGATGGCGGAGCGCTCGTTGCTGTCGAGCCCGAAGGCCGCGAACGCCTCCGGCGTGCCGCCCGTGCCGACGCCCACTTCGAGCCGCCCGCCCGAGAGCAAGTCGAGCACGGCGGCGTCTTCCGCCACGCGCACAGCGTTTTCCAGCGGCAGCGTAACGATGCCAGTGCCCAGGCGGATGCGCCTGGTGCGCGAAGCCACGTAGGCCAGGAAGACCAGGGGCGACGGCAGGCCGCCTTCATGTTCATGGAAATGGTGCTGCGCCACCCACGCGGAGTCGAAGCCCAGGGCCTCGGCGTGCGCGATCTGCCCGGCAACGAGGCGGTAGCGCTCGGCGGCGGTAGTGTCGTCGAGCAGGCGGCTGAAGAAGCCCAGGCGCCGTGGCGCGGGAAATCCGGAAGAAAGGTCTGACAAGATTCGAAGCCGGCAGCGGGAAAGCCCGACATTGAGCCCGTGCAGCGCCCTGCGGGGAACGCCTGATTTCGAGTTTGCTTATGTGTTTTTCATCGATGCCCGGGCGTGGCACGAACCGCGCGCGAATTCGATCGCCGGACGGTGGAGCACCGGGGCTGGTACATTTTCCGGCCTTGAAAACGAAAGGGATATCGGTGGCACTCGCAGCGGCAATTGCCGGTCTTTCCATCCTCATCATCGGGGACAGTCATCTGTCGCAGCCGAGCTACCTGATGTCGTCGCTGCATGACGATCTCCAGCGCCAGGGCGCGAAGGTGCATTCCATCGGCGTGTGCGGCGTGCAGCCTTACGACTGGACGGTGTCCAAGCCCGGCTCCTGCGGAAGCGCGGAACGCATCGGCAACAAGCCGGCGGTCGTGAGCCCCGGCAACCGGGCCAAGACGACCGCGGTGGCGCAGCTGATCAAGGCCGAGCACCCGGACCTGGTGCTGATCGTGCTCGGCGACACCATGGCCGCCTACCGGCAAGCCGACTTCCCGATGAACTGGGTGTGGCAGCAGGTGAGCGCACTCACCGGCGCCATTTCGGCCACCGGCACCAAGTGCGCATGGGTCGGCCCCGCATGGGGGCAGGAAGGCGGCCAGTACGGCAAGACCTACGCGCGCGCCGAAACGGTGAGCCGCTTCCTCGCGACCAATGTGGCGCCCTGCACTTTCATCGATTCACTGGAAATGTCCACCCGCGGCCAATGGCCGACCATCGACGGGCAGCACTTCAACGCGAGCGGCTACCGCGCCTGGGGTGGCGCCATCGCCAAGGCCGTCGCCCGATTGCCCCTGGCGCCCGCTGCCGCCGGCACCCCGCGGCCATGAGGCGCGCCGCTCTGATGGTGCGGCGCCGTGCGCTGCTCGGTGCCCTGCTGCCCGCCGTGGCCGGTGCCGCGCCCCAGTTGTATGACACGGGCCCGTCGCAAGACCTGGCGCTGGTGCGCTTCGTCAACGCCGGGGCGCAAGCGCTCACGGTGCAAAGCGGCGGCCCCGCAAAGGCCAGCGTGGTGGTGGCGCCTTCGGCACCCATCACCGATTACCAGCCCGTGCGCTCCGACGCGCCTGTCACCGGCTACTGGAAAAACGGCCAGCGGCAGATGGCCATCACGCTGCGCGTGCCGTCGGGCGGCTCGGCGTCGGTGCTGGCATGGCAAGGCGCGAACGGCGAAATTGCCGGCACCAGCTTCACCGAGCCGCCACCCGCCTTCGATCCGCTGCGCGCCTCGCTCGCGTTCTACAACGCCGACGCGCGCTGCAACGCCGCGGGCCTCCTGGCCAGCACCGGCAACGCGGCCATCTTCGAGAACCAGGCGGCGCTTGCCAACGCGCGCCGCGCCGTCAACCCGGTGAAGCTGGCTGTGCATGCCACCTGCAACGGCCAGCCCGTCGAGGGCACGGTCGACCTGGGCTCGCTGCAGGCGGGCCAGCGCTACAGCGTGTTCCTCGTTCCCGCCGGCAAGGGCAGCCGTCTGATGGGCCTGCAGGACCGCATCGCGCGCTGACCGGGCCGTGGTTTTCGCATCGCTCGAATTCCTCTCGGTCTTTCTGCCGGCGTTCCTGCTGCTGTATGCGCTGACGCCGGCGCGCGCGAAGAACACGCTGCTGCTGCTCTCCAGCTGGCTGTTCTACGGCTGGTGGAGCCCGCTGTTCCTGCTGCTGTTCATAGCGCTCACGGCGCTGGCATGGGTGGGCGGGCTGCTGGTCGAGCGCGCGGGGCCGGGGCGGCGCGGCATGCTGGTGGCTTTCATCGTGCTGAACCTCGGCGTGCTCGCATGGTTCAAATACGCCAACATCGTGGTCGAGACTTTCAACGCGGCCCTGCTGCATGCCGGCGCGATGCCGCTGGAATGGCAACGCATCGCGCTGCCCATCGGGCTGTCGTTCACCGTGCTGCAGGCGATCTCTTATCTGGTCGACGTGCATCGCGGCAAGTTTCCGGCGGAGCGCCGGCCCATCGACTTCGCGACTTATCTGGCGATGTTCGGCCACCTCGTCGCGGGGCCGATCATCCGCTACGACTGGGTCCGCCAACGCCTCGCGCACCGTGCCGTGCATGCGTCGGCATTCGCCACGGGTGCACGCCGCTTCATGATCGGCATGACGATGAAGGTGCTGGTGGCGGACACGCTCTCGCCGGTGGTGGAGCATGTCTTTTCGTCCGCGCACCCCAGCCTGGCCGATGCATGGCTCGGCTGCCTGGCCTACACGCTGCAGCTGTTCTTCGACTTTGCGGGCTACAGCGCGATGGCCATCGGCATCGGCGCGATGCTGGGCTTTCGCTTTCCCGAGAACTTCGACCGGCCCTACCTTGCGCGCAACCTGGCGGAGTTCTGGCGGCGCTGGCACATCTCGCTGTCGTCCTGGCTGCGCGACTACCTCTACGTGCCACTCGGC
This sequence comes from Variovorax durovernensis, assembly GCF_977011995.1. NCBI lineage: Bacteria > Pseudomonadati > Pseudomonadota > Betaproteobacteria > Burkholderiales > Comamonadaceae > Variovorax > Variovorax durovernensis. Next base: position 3,622,488 of record NZ_CDRNCW010000001.1, read on the forward strand.
GGCAGCCGCATGGGCGCCCGGCGCACGGTGCTGAACCTGATGCTGACGATGGCCATCGGTGGGCTCTGGCACGGCGCGGACAGCTGGAACTTCCTGTACTGGGGGCTGGCACAGGGCGTGGGCCTGAGCGTGGTGCACCTGTGCCGCGCACGCGGGCTGGGCCTGCCCGCGCCGCTCTCGCACGCCGTGACGATGCTGTTCGTGATGCTGGGCTGGACGCTGTTCCGCTCGCCTGACTTCGCGGTCGCCTGCGACATGCTGGCCGGCCAGTTCGGCGCGCACGGCGTGGCGCTGGGGGCGGCGCTTTCCAACATGCTGCGGCTGCCCGTTGTGCTGGCCTATCTGCTGGGCATTGCCTGGGTGCTCGCGCCGGCCCTGGTCGGCGCGCGGCGGCATGCGGGCAATGGCGGCGCGGTGCTTGCGACGCTGGCGCCGATTGCCGGCTTCCTGCTGTCGCTTGCGCTGGTGTCGAGCCGCGGCACGGTGCCGTTCCTCTACTTCCAGTTCTGACCGGCATGGCAACAGCGCGCACCAACCGGCGACTGCGTGGACTGCTCCGCTGGACGACGGCGGGCGTGCTGATCGCCTCGCTGGGTGCCGCATTCGTCGCGGCATTGCCGAACATGCCCGGCGCGCTGGCTCATGCTGACGCTTCGCTGCTGGACGATGCCACAGCCCGGCGCGCGCTGACGAAGACGCTGGTCACGACACCGCTGACCGAAACGCTCGCGCGCTACCAGCGAGAGGCAAGCTGGCTGCTGCTGGGCGATCTCGGCGCGGAGGTGCATCGGGGCGAAGGCGACTGGCTTTTCCTCGACGAGGAACTGCGCGTTCACGCCGGCCGCGTTGCGAATGCCCGTGATCGCGCCGCCACCATCGCGGAACTATCCCGTGCGCTCGCTGCCCGGCGCATTGCGCTGCTGGTCGTGGTCGTGCCGGACAAGAGCCGGATCGAAAGCCAACACCTGGGCCGGCTGCGGCGCCCGCCCGAACTCGAAGGCCGGGTGCGCGAATGGACAGCCATGCTCGATGCCACGAACGTGCCCGTGCTCGACCTGACGCCGGTGCTCGCGGGCGCATCGCCCCCGCCCTTCCTGAAGACCGACACGCACTGGACCGAACACGGCAGCCAGCTCGCCGCGCAAGCTGTAGCCGAACGCCTGCGGCGCATGCAAGTGCTCGACGCCACGCCGGTGCCTTCCGTGGTCGCATCGCGCAAGGCCGTCACCGAATGGGGCGACCTGGTGCACCTGGCGGGCATCGACGGCCTGCCGCCATCGCTGAAACCCGCGCCCGACACCGACTGGCAATCGACCGTCGAGACCCGCAACGAGAGCACCGACCTGTTCGGCACTGCCGCGCTGCCGTCCATCGTGCTGATCGGCAGTTCGTTCTCGCGGCGCGCCAATTTCCTGCCCTTCCTTCAGCTCGCCGGCCAGTCGCTGGTCGCCGACTTCGCGATGGATGGCGGCGATTTCTCCGGCGCCGCCCGGCGCTACTTTCCGGGCCCGGCCTTCACGGACAACCCGCCACGCGCCGTCGTCTGGGAAGTGCCCGAGCGGGCGCTCGAATCGCCCATCGCGGAGGCAGAGAGGCAGTGGATGCGCCGGCCCCTCGCGCCTCGTTGAGCTTGCGCTGGCGCGCTTCAGCGCATGTAGCCCAGGTCGCGCACGTCGGAGCGCACCGCCGCGCGGTCTGCGCCCTGCATCGGCAGGCTGACGAGCAGTTCGAGCCGGCGGCGCAGCGAGAACAGCATCTGCACCGCCGCATGCGCGACCTGCTCGGGGTCGGTATCGGCGGCCACGTCCGGATAGGCCCACAGTGCCGCATCGGGCTGGCCGGGCCAGGAAGGCTGCAACGACTCGGTGGCCGCGTCCAGCGTAATGACGAAATCCACGCCGGAGGGGTGGCCGCGCATCAGCTCGTCCCAGCTGCGCGGCTGCCTGTGTGGAACTGGAATGCTGGCGCTGTGAAGAGCGCCGATGGCCGCGGGATGGAACTCGCGCCCGACGTGGCCGGGCTGGCCGCAGGAGGAAACCGAGAACCGTTTGGGGTCCAGGTGCGAGAGGCATGCTTCTGCCAGGATGCTGCGCAGTGAATTTCGTCGAGAGACGAAGATCACGCCGATTCGTTTTTGCATGACCCTTGACTATAGCGAAGCACGGTGGGATTCCGCCATGCCTCATCGCGCACTGCAATCAGTCGAGCGCGAAGACCCGCCGGAAACTCTGCGCCCCGCTCTCCCCCTCTGCCCGCATGCCAAGCACGAGTTCGATCCCCGTCGCGGTTGCGCGCGCCGGCGCCACGGCCGGCAGGTTGCGCCAGCCCTGCCCCGGCTCCCAGGCGCGCAGCTGGAATGCGGAAACATCCTCCAGCACCACAACGCGCGCCTTTTCATCGGGCGGCGGCAAGGGAAACGCCGCCGCCGCCGGACCCGCCGCCCGATAGAGCGCACCGCCGCGCTGCCACCATTGCACGCGCTGCCAGTAACCCGGCGCCGCGGGTGCGGCACGCACGATCTCCACGAAGAACGGAAGGTCGGCCTGCCGCCGCGCCGTCATCGCGGCGGGCAGCAGGTCGACGGCTTTAGTGGGCGGCAGTTCGGTGGTGGCTCGCAGAGCCACGTCGCGCTCCAGCTGGTCGAGCGCGCGCATGAGCCGGGCGATGTTGTCGGTGCGCTGCTCGAGCATGGCGTTGGCACGGGTGACGCTGTCGAGGCCGCGCCAGGCCATCACGCTCAGCACGGCCATGAGCGTGATGGCGATCATCACTTCGATCAGCGTGAAGCCGCGCTGCCGGTTGCGGGAGCCTTGCATCTAGCGTGGCTCCGCCAGGCGCGTCTGCAGCGAAGCCAGCCGCTGCCCGCTTTCTTCCGCAAGGTACACGTCCACCGTCACGTTCCGCAGTCCGTCGGCAACGGCCCCTGTCTCGACCCGGCAGACCAGCCGCACGCCGCCCTGCGGACACGGCGTGCTGGCGGTGCCCGGCACCATCGGGCCTGCTGCAATGCGCAGCTCCGCCACGCGGTTCTCGGCCGACAGCATGGCCAGCGACTGCTGCTGCAGAAGTCCGAGGTTCGAAATCGTGAGGCTCGACGCGCGCACGATCGCGGCCAGCGCAACGCTCACGATGGTCAGCGCGATCAGCACTTCGATCAGCGTGAAGCCGGTGCTGATGCGGCGCGGCGTGCGCATGCTCATCGCACCTCGTAGCCGCCGGCCGCATCGCGCCGCACGGTGACGGTGACATCGCCGCGCCGCAGCGCCAACTGCCATTCGGCGCCGACTGGCTCGGACGTGAGCAGCACGGGCCGTGCGGGTATCACCTCGACCGGCCCTTCGCGCCATTGCCGGGGGCGCAGTTCGTCGTCGCGCGCGAAGGTGTCGAGCGTGCCCGCCGTCGACACCACGGGTATCGCGCTGCCGGGCACCGACTGCCAAGTGCCGCGCGCGAAGCGGTAGCCTTCGCTGTCGGCCTGCCATGCGATCACGCGGCCGTCCACGCGCACTTCGTTCTGAGCGACCGCGAAGTGCCGCACCAGCTCATGCGCATCGCGCCGCAGTTCCTGCGCCGGATCGGGCGCGATGCTGAGGCTGATGGCCGCGGTCGCGATACCGACGATGACCATCACGACCATCAGTTCGATCAGCGAGAAGCCGCTCTCGCGGTTGCGCACTTTCATGGCGGCGATGCTAGGCACCGCATGTGATGCACCCATGAAGGGCCTGACACGAAACACCAATGCCCCTGTGATAGACACGACACTCCAAAGCCCGCCGAGGAAGCTGCCGTGATTTTTCCGTTCAAGCCGTCCGCGGCATCCGCGAAGTACATCGTTCATACGGCGGGCCTGCTGCTCGTGGTGGCGGGCTTCGTGACCTGGGGCAAGCTGCTGACCCGCCCCGCGCAGCAGGCGCCCGCCGCACCGATGCAAAGCTCCCAGGCAGACCCCACCGCTGATGCACTCGCCGCATGGTTCGGCCCCGGCGAGCTGCGCGCGAATGTCGCGGTCAAGGGTCTCATCAAGGGCAACGGCCAGGGCGTGGCCGTGCTGGCCGTCAACGACGGTGCCGCCCGCCCCTATCGTGTCGGCGAAACGCTGGCCCGCTCGGTCACCCTCAAGTCCATCGAGGCCGACGCGGTGGTCATCGACAAGGCCGGCGTTGCCGAGCGCATCGCCGCACCCGTGCTGCCGCAGCCCGCGACACCGGGCATCGCCCGCCCCGCGCGCTAGCCCGGGCATCTAGCGCGCCACGGCGTGCGGCCTTGCATCCGGCCCCACCGTGCCGGGCGCTGCGCAAGCCCAGGCCGACAGCGCGTGCAACAAGCCGCGATTCACTCTGAAATCACCGTCGCCCGACTCCGGCAGGAACGAGTGCGACAGGCAGCGCGTGATCACGCGCACCGCGCGCGCGTCGGCCCCAACCGCATTCAGCTCGTGCGTGAACCGGGCGCGCGCCGGCAGCTCGTCGGCGAACTTCTCGAAGCCCGCGAACCAGCGGAAGAGCATGTTGTAGGTGAGGCTCTCGTGCACCTTCTCGCCGTCTTCCAGCGAATAGATGATCTGCAGCATCAGGCACTTGAACAGTGTCGCGGCGCCGACCGTGATGCCGTGCTGGCGCTCCAGGTCGGCCAGCAGGTCCCGCTCGTAGCGCAAGGCATCTTCGACCTGGTCGCGCAGCGGCACCAGCGGGTGGCCCTGCGGCACCAGCGCGCGCAGGTTGTCGGCCTGCACCCAGGCATGGTGGCTCACGATCCAGACCCAGGGCGAGCCGTAGCGGTTGACCGCGACCGGTTCCTCGCGCGCGCGCTCGACGATCTTCGAGAGCTTCGCATCCAGCTCCTGCATCGTGACCCGCAGGGGCGACATCCACTTCATCATCTGACTCCCTCCACTTCCTGAATGACCATGCAACAGGACGCGCGGCGGCGGCGCTCCATCAGCGCAGCACGCCCAGGGCCTGTCTGAGCGCGGTGTCCACCTTGCGCAGCGACACCCCGTGGCGCCGCGCCACTTCCTGCCGCGACATTTCGTGCCATCGCAATGCAAGCAGCACCGAGCGGTGGCGCCCCGGCAGGCGCTGCATCGCGCGGTCGAGCGCCGCCACCTCGGAGCGCGCCTCCGCGATCATGTCGGGGCCGGGCTGCAGGTCCGCGATCACGTCGACGTCCTCGCAGTCTTCGTTCAGCCCCATCCAGCGCTTGCGCTCGCGCATGCCGTCCATTGCGAGGTTGCAGGCCACGCGGTAGATGTAGGCGTCGGGGTTCGCGGGCGTCTCTCTCGGCTGCCTTTCGCCCAGGCGCAGCCATGCGTCGTGCAGGCATTCGCTCGCCAGATCGGCGCAGCCGAACTGGCGCTCGAGCCGGCGGTGCAGCGACTGGTAGTTGGCCGTCAGGTGCGCCTGCAAGTCGACCTCGGGGGCGGTCGGCAGCTCGATGCGTTCGATGCGCTCCTCGTACGCCCGCCATGCCAGCGGCATCGGCGTGCGCGAGGAAAACGATGAAAGCAGTCCGGAGAACCGGTCCGGCGCATTGCGAATCGCCTGGGTGTCGAGGGTCATGTTGGTTTTCGCTGAACGCCCGGCCTGCTCGCCGGCCGGGATCGCCGGCGGCGGACAAGGCCGGGCCTTGGGAAAAGAGGGACGACAGGTGCGCCACGCGTGGGCGGCGCCGGACGCGGATCAGCGTTGCAGGTTGGCGCGCTCCTCGTCCGTCAGTTGCCGGCTCGCGGCGGGCGGCAGCGTGCCTCCGCCGCCGAGCACGCGGATAACACTGCGCGGGTTGTAGCTGACCGGCGTGGCCGAAGGCTTGTTGCCGTTGCCGCTGTTGTCGTCGCTCGAGCCGCCGCTGGCCGGCTCGTTGCCGAAGCCCAGCACGCGCACCGTGAAGACCGAAGGCAGCGCCTGCCGCGCGGCAGCACGATCGCGCTGCAGGGCCTCTTGCGCCGCCACCGTTGCCTGCGATGCCGCGGCGCTGGCATTGGTCAGCGCGCTCACGTTCACCGCTGCCACCACCGGCAGGCCGGCCGACTGCCCCTTGACCTGGATGTTCGCCGCGTTCACCACCTGCAAAGCGGCCACGTTCACGTTGCCCGACACCCGGATGCCGGCCTCGCCAGCGTCGATGGTGCCCAGCGGCGCGATCAGGTCCACGTCGCCCGGCGGCACCTCGGCGATGGGTGCCAGCGTCGCGATGCCCGCGCCCGAACTTGGCACCTGCGGCGAGATCTCGACATTGCCCACGTTGTCGTAGACCACCTTCGGCGGCGTGAACAGCACAGTGGTCTTCGAGCCGCGCCCTGCGTTGATGTCGCCCTTGGCGGACCACGCCAGGATGCTGCCGCCGAAGGTCGTCATGATGCGCGAAAGGCCCAGCAGCAGGCTGTCTTCGCTGTACAGGCGGATGTCTCCCTGCCCTTGCGTCATCACCCCCGAGGTGGCCGGCGGCACCGCGCCCTGCACGCCCAGGATGATCTTGCCGCCCGGCGCCAGCATCTCGATGTCGCCGCCGAAATTGGTGCGCACGCCCGAGCCGCCGAACATCGTGATGTCGCCGCTGCGCGCGCGTTCGGGGAACAGCGTGGCGATCATCTCGCGGCCGCGCAGGTACGAGCCCACGCGGCTGCTGGTGGCGTCGTTGTACTCGCGGCCGCCGGCGCGCAGCTCGGAGTAGTAGACCTCGCGCAGGAAGATGCGCTGCTGCTCCGGTGCGAGCGCGTCGAAGTACGCGAGCGACTCTTGCGCGGTCTTGCTGCTGAAGCCGTAGCGCGATTGGAGCCATGCAGCCAGCTCGGTCTCGTAGGTCTTCGCGGCCTTGCCCGGCTGCTGCGCCAGCGGCGTGCCGGCTTCCGCGCGGTTCGACGGGTCGAGGTAGCGCGCGCGGATCGCGGACATGTCGAGCGCCGAGGCGCCGATGCCGGCCATCAATGCGACCGAAGCGCCGGGGCGCGTGTCGCCCGGCACGATCGGGCCGATCGAGGTGATGCCGCCGCTGGCTTCCTGCAGCAGGTTGCGGCCAGCCGAGACTTCGAGCGTGCCGGGCCCGGCAATGTCGAAGTTGGCGTAGAGGATGTCGCGTCCGGCGGAGACGATGGAAACATCGGTCGGGTTGTTGTGCACGATGAGGTTGCCGTGCAGCTTGGCGCCGCCCAGTTCCGGGCCGCGCACGTTCAGGAAGCCGGGTGCATCGCCCGTGTTGACGATGTCCCGGGCCGCCCTGATGCGAACCGGCGCCGCGGCGTTGTAGCCGGTGGCCGGCGCGCCGTCTCCCTCGAAGCTCACGATTTCGCCCGTCTTGAGCCCGATGATGTCGCCGCCGGCCGCATAGAAGCGCGCCGGCGGTGCGTCCGCCGCGCGCTCGAGCCTCACTGACGCCGTGTTCGCCCCGAAGGCGAACAGCACGGGGCCGTTGAAGATGCGGGAGAAGCCGCTGCCCGAGAAGGCCGTTCCGTCAGCGGAGGCATTGGTGACGAGGATGTCGCCGGCAATGTCGGGCCGCCCCACGAATGCGGGATTGAACGGCGTGGGCAAAGGCGTACCGGAGCCGGACATCCCGACCGAGTACTGCCCCGCGTAGATCGATCCCCCCGCCAGCATTTCCAGCTCGCCCCGGGCCGAGGGCGCAAGTGTCAGGCCGTAGCTGATCTGGTCGGGCGCCCACAAGGCTGGCGGGAGCGCCGCATAGCCATAGTGGACATTGCCCGTCAACGCGGCCGCCCGGAAGATGGACGGATACACGATCCATGCATCTGTCGACGTGGTCTGGATCCGGTCGCTGTTGAATCCGATCGCCATGCTCGGCGTCAGGTTGCCGCCCGCGGAGACGAGATTGATCGCGCTGCGGCCGGTCCAGAGGCTGAACCAGCCTTGCCCGCCTGAGGTGAAGTCTGCCCCGCCGAGCGAGAAGGCCGAGCTGTTCGGCGTGGTACTGCGCCCCGGGTCCGCCGCCGCGCCCAGCGCCAGGTCGCCCAGCGTCTGCAGATAGACCGCCGTGTCGCCCGGCACGAGATTGATGCCGCCGCGGGCGTTGGCGTACGTCGCCTTGAACGGGTCGATGCCGCGCGCGTCGATGGGGTCGGAAAACGCAAAGTCGCTCGCCAGATATTGCAGGCCTATGCTGCCGATCGAAGCCGCGCTGACCAGCGTGGCACCCCGCAGATTGGCGATGGCGCCGGTGAGCACGAGTTTTTCGGCGCCGTCGCTGAGCTTGCGTTGCGGATTGAGGGCACCGGCAATGTGCATGTCGATGTCGCCGCCGCCTGTCAGGGTCAGGGAACCGTCGGCGCCCACGCGGCCCGTGCTGCCCACCGCGACCACCAGGCCTTCGCTGCGGTCCGCCTTGCCCAGGTTGGCGGCCGTGGACCCGCGCAGACCGATGGTTCCGGCCTCGCCGCCCACGCGCACCTTCACGTCCCCGCCGCCCAGCGCGCCGATTCCGGTGAAGCCGACGAGGTTGGGCGTCATTGCATCGCTTCCGGCATAGGTGTAGGCGCCGAAGTTGATCCACCAGGCGGCAGGAATCGGGGTGTCGATGCCCGCGTTGCCGGAGCCCTGGCGCCACAGCCAGTTGCCGGGCACCACGCTCGACGATTGCGCGCCGGCGATGTCGCCCACCAGGTTGCCGCCCGCGGAAACAAGCACGTTGCCCCCCTGGTCGGGATACCAAGCGCGGTAGTCCGCCAGGCTGGCGCCGTAGTCGAATGCGTCGAACTGGGCACCGATCAAGGTGCCGTCGGGCGCCATGCTCCGGCTGCGGAGGTATGCGGCATCGGCGGGCGTGGCGGAGCCGGCCGTGTAGACGCCGTAGAGCGAATCCATGCGGATGTCGCCCGCCGCGATCATTTCCAGGTCGCCGGTGCCGGTGCGCACCACGCTGAATGCAGAGGGTGCAATGGAACTGCCGTCGGCGACGCCCGTGCTGTTGGGGTCCACGAGATAGTGCGAGTCGGCCAGCCTGATGGCGCCGTTCGAAGCCGGGTTGAGCGCGCGCCGGTCGGCCGAGCCACGATCGGCACCCGCCACCAGCTTCAGGTCCCAGGAGGCGGTCCCCTCGCCCAGCATCGGCGCCACGGCCCAGTTGCGGCCCTGCGCACCATCCACCACGGGCCGCAGATTGACTGGCAGGCCGTCCGGCAGCTGCACTGTGGTCATCGACGGTATGCGCGAGCCGCGCATCAGCGCGACCTGTTCCGTCGTCACCATGGTCGTCGGCAACGCCACGCCCTTGGGCCAGGTCATCGCGGCCACGGCCGCATCCCCACGCAGCACCGTGCCGGCGCCCAGGCGCATGCCGGCGTCGAGCGTCACGGCGGCAGCCAGCACGGAGCCGGCCGCGTAGGCGGGCGAGCCGTCGGCGTTGTAGATGGTGGCCGCGACCACGGTCCCGCCCGACAGGGTCAGCACGTCCGCGAGAACGGTGTCCACGGGCAGCACGGTGCCGGCCGGCAGCGTCATGGCGTCCACCGGAATGGCGTAGTTGAGTACCGCGCCGGGCTGGAAGCTCGTGCCGACGTCGAGCACCACGCCGTCGATCGGCACCACGATGTCTCCACCCAGTGCGCTGGTGCCGGTGGTGAGCTGCCAACCGTTGTCGTCCGGCGTGCCGGCTGGCGGCCCAAAGCCATCGTTGATGCTGCCGTGGATGCTCAGGTCTCCCGCGGCGCGGATCACCAGCCGGCCTGGCTCGCCGGAGCCGCGCACGGCGGGGTTGGCGTTGGGGCCGTAGCGGTAGCCCGACAGGTCCAGGTCGCCGGACACCGTGAGATCGCCATGCGGGTTCGTCGTGCTGTTGCTGACGATCTCCACACCGGGGCGCAGGTGGTAGCTGCCCAGGCCCGCAAGGCGGCGGCTCAACGCGGTGTTGCCGAGCGCCGCATTGATGAAGGCCTGGCTGTCGCCGTCGATGCGATCGAGCATGTCTTGCGTGATGAGCTGCGGCTTGTAGCCCGACACATCGGGCTGATCGGCCAGCGGTGCATCGTCGTAGCGGCGGAAGGCATTGATGCCGACGGTCTTCGCTCCCTGGATGACAGGCGCGCCGTTGACCGTGACCGCCACATCGTTGCCGCCGACACGCGGCGCATTCAGGTCGAGCGTGCCGCGCGGGCGGCCATCGTTCTGGCCTGCGGCGTTGCCCACGGGAACATCGGTGCCGGCGCGCAGGTCGATGCGCGCACCGCTGCCCAGCGTCAACATGCCTTCGCTGCTGGTGAGGTCGACCACGGCGCGGTTCGGGCTGTCGATGATCTTGCCGTAGCTGTCCACGCGCAGGCCGGTGCCGTGCGCATCGAGCGTGCCGTTGACCGTGAGATCGCCCTTGGCCGCGAGGCGGATCGAGCCGACCTGATAGCCGCTGGCGTCGATGCGGCCGTCCACGCGCAGGCTGCCGCCGTCGAGCGCGATGGACACTTCGCGCGCTTTCACGCCGTCGCCCACGACAAGGTCGCCCTGCTTGATCTGGAAGCGACGCGCACCGGTCACGCCGCCTTCGTTCAGCCGGTTGTTCAGGCCGGCGAAGTCGCCCAGGGTCTGGGCGCGCACGGTCAGTTCGGCCGCGCCGTAGGGCACGACCGTGCCGCCCGCGTCGTAAGTGCCGCTGCTGCTTCCCCGGATTGCGCCCGCCAGGTCGACGCGGCCCGCATCCGCGCCCAGCGCGGTTGCTTCCACCGTGCCGCCCCGGTTGAAGCGCGCCGAAACATCGATGAGCGAGCCCGTCGCCTGGGTGATGTTGCCAGCCGCGCTGGACAGCAGGAAGTCGCCTCCCCAGCTGTACTTGTCGACGTCGAACATCGAGACCTTCCGGCCCGACAGGTCGACGCGCGAGGCATTGCCCAGCACGACATCATCGGTGGCTGTCAGCACCAGCCTGCCGGAGGGCAGCACGATGCTGCCCTCCAGGCCGACGCTCTTCCCCCTCAGTTCAAGTGTGGCGCCCAGCGCGTCGACCGATGCCGTTGCATCGGCGCCCTCGGGCCTGGCGACGGTGATGGCTCCGCCCACCGTGATCACGTTCTTCGAGCCCGACTGCCCGGTCAGCACCGGCGCGGTGATGGCGAGATTGCCGCCCCTGTACGAATAGCCTTCGCCGGGCACATAGGCGTCCTGCTGCTGGTACACCGACAGCGAACTCTTGCCGCCGGAAGTGACGCTTTCGGCAGCGGTCAGTTTCACGTCGGCAAAGCCCAGCGCCAGACGCGCATCGGTTGCGGTGCTGTCCGGCTGTGTGTTGGGGCCGTAGCCCAGCACGATGCGGCGTGCCGCGATGTCGAGGGTTCCGCTGCCCAACTGGTCGGCCATGGCGGCGCCGGGCACGGCCTGCGAGCCCGTCCAGACGAATTCGCCGGCGCGGATCGCGGCGACGTCGCCGGACGCGCCATAGCCGTAGATGGCGGGCGTGCCGAGCACGAAGCGGCTCAGGCTGGAGGCGTCGAGCCTGACCGGGCCGAAGACGTTTACCGCATCCCGCGCATTGAGGATCAGCGTCTCCAGCGCAGGCACGCCGGTGGCGGTGTTGCCGGCCAGGAGCCGGTCGAGCCTGGACTGGTTGAGCAGCAGGCCGCGCGGCAGTCGCCCGGCTTCGCTTGCCGCGGCAAAGCTGCGGTCTTCGCCCAGGTTGACCGTGGCCAAGGCCAGCGACAGATTGCGCGTGCCGTACGAGACATTGTTGGCCAGGGTCAGTGCGCCTTCGGTGGCGATGGCCAGCGTGCCTTCGGACAGCAGCCGGGTCGTGCCGTCGCAGGCCGCGCTCACGCAGCTGCCGATATTGATTGCCACCGTGTTGGTCGGCGCGTTTGCATCCTTCCCCAGCCGCAGGTCGAACCAGCCATTGGACAGGGCCAGCACGCCATTGCCTGTGAAGACATAGCCGGAGCTCGAGTCGAAGCCGCCACGCCCGCGTCCGATGGTGCTGATCGACGCCCCCTCCTCGATGGTGATGGCCTGATCGCCCACGAAGCTGGGGCTGCTTGCCAGGATGACGTCCCCGGCCGAAAGGCTGGCGCCGCTGCGCACGATCAGTTCGCCGTCGCCCAAGATGGAGACCAGCCGGCCGCGCTGGCCATACGCAGAGCTGATGCTGCCGTTGATCACCAGGCGCGGCGCGTTGAGCTTGTTCAGTTCGTCCGCATGAACGGAGGCGCCCTCCAGGCCTTCTGCCGCGGCCTGTCCGGCGCCCAGAATCTCGCGGACGTTGCGGACGTTCACCGTTCCCGCGAAGCCCTGGGTGCCGGCCTGCGCGCCGAGGCGCAACTCCCCGTCGAACCTCAGGCCCGTGCGCTCCGCATCGAGGTCGGCCGGTTTGGCCAGGAAGATGTCGAGCGTCTTCGCGTCCGAGGTGAGCATGGCCCGCATGAAGCCGCGCCGCGCGGCCTCCCCTAGTGCGAAGGCGTTGTAGTCCGTTTCGTTGTAGCTTGAATGCGCACGCACCTTGCTGCCCGGGGTCACGACGATCTGGTTCGCCATCGCCTCGCGGAACGAGGTGTTGGCGGTACCCAGGTAACCGGCCGCGACGTACGAGCCGTTGCCGATGCCCGTGACGCCCGGAAGACCGAGGCGGTCCACCGCGCCGATTTCCACCCGGAACGCACCAGGCTGCAGCGCGTAGTTCGAGGGCATCAGCGTGTAGGTGCCGGCCGGTAGCCCGGGCACCCCGGCGGGCACGGTGATCTGCTGGCCGATGGCCGGCGCGCCGAAACCGGCTTCGGGCGACACCGGCGCATAGCTCGCCTTGCTGCCGGGCACGATGGCATACACGGCATTCCCCGCGCTGCTGTAGCGGTTGGCGGGATTGGCATTGGCCAGGGGCGTGGTGAGGATGTCGACCGAGCCGCCACGGCCGCTCACGAAAGCGGCGCCGGCCAGCGTGCCTCCGCCCGACAGGTCGAGGACCGAGCCGGCCTGCGCATCCACGTGGCTGGCCGCCAGCTGGATACCGCGCATCGGCGAACCGACGCCGTCCAGGACCAACGGCTGGCCGTTGTAGAGATAGCTCAGTCCATCGACGGTTCCGCCATAGGGCATTGCCAGCCCGGCGCCGCTCGCCGAGGTGATGCTTCCGGGCAGCAGGCTCACTCGCGCGGTCGTGCGCGTGGTCGCATTGGAGCCCAATACCAGTTGCCCCAGCGGTGCCCTCACGACCCCGCCCTGCTCGATGGTCTCGGCATTCAGCCAGAGACGGCCGAATGCCGAGTCCGGCATGGCGGGTGTGCCGTCGCCGGTGCGGCGGATGGCCAGGACGGTTCCGGGGACGAATTCCTCGACGTTCGCTCCATCCACTGTCCGCAGCGCATAGCCTGCGACGACCCGGGCATCCGCGCCCGTCACCGGGTAGATCTGCGTGGCGGTCAGCGTCAGGTTGCCCGGCGTCTCCAGTGCCGTCGCAAGCGCCGTCACCGGCTGAGGGGAAGCAAGGAAGCGGATGTCGCCACGGCTCGTGAGCTCGACATTCGCGAAACCACGCCGGTCCACCGTGTACTTCGAGGTGTACAGGCCGATATCGGCATGGGTGCCGAAGCCGACCACGTTGCGGCCTTCTATCAGGTCGGCCTCGACCGAAAAGCGTCCATCGGCGGCTTGCAGCGAAGGGCCGTTCGACCAGTTGGCCTGGGGCAGCGTGTTGCCGTCGCCAGGAAGAGCTGTCACGCCCGCCAGCCGGACATAAGGCGCGCCGAGCGAGACGTTCGAACCTGCGGCAGCGTTCTCGGCATGCGCATAGGTGCCTGCGTACAGCCGCAGGCTCTGCCCCATGTGCAGGGACACGTTGCCGTCGAACGCCAGCGGCCCGTGCGCAAGCACCGACAGGTTGTCGAAGCCGCCTGCCTCGATGCGGTCCACACCCACGCGCGCAGTGCCGGTGCGCAGGATGCTCATGGCCTGCGACATGGTCTGCGCCGCCGCCACCGGGCTGTCGCCCTGCACCTGCGCCACCACCAGTTCGCGATGCCGCAAGACATCGCCCCGGGTGGTCGCGGTCGGGTAGGCCGTGGATTCCAGCGCCAGCGCCAGCGTGCCGCCCGCCGCCCCGGCGCCGCCCGAGGCCGCGCGCAGCGTGCCGTCCAGGTACAGGCCCTGGCCGGACTTCAGGATGATCGAGCCGCCCTTGCTGGCCACCGTTACCGGCGTCGCGGCGCCGGCACCCCGCGCGAGCACCGCGCTGGCGCCGGATGCGTCGAGCAGCGCGCCGGGACGCACGACGACAAAGGCTTCGGGTACATCGGCCGCGCCCGTCTTCTCCCAGTCCAGCGCGCCACCGATGCTGATCGTTCCGCCATCGACAACGCGCCCGTAAGTGCGGCCGAAGCTGTCTTGCGCCACTGCCGCGCGCGCCGCCACGTCGATCACGGCGCGGTCACCGATCCAGATCATGCGGGGCGGCCCGCCCTGCCTGCCGCCGTCGATGGCGATCGACCCGCCCGGCGCGCTGAGCGTGCCGTCCACCGTGACATCGCGCCCCGTGAGCGCGATCGACTGGCCCGGATCGACCATGATCTCCACGCCCGGCCTGACGTCGACCGGACCGCTGGTGACGATTGCCTTGCCCGAGCCCGTGGTCGATTGCAGCACCAGGCTGGCACCGCCGCGCTGCGTGAGCACACCCTGCACCGGGTCTTCGGTCCACACCGGCGGCGTCCAGAGTTCCAGCGCGCGCGCGGGATCGGTGCCGGTGGCAACCTGCCTGGCCGCGGCGGGAAAGCGATAGACAGGCATCGCGAGATCCAGCCGGGTGTTGTCGGCCACCACGAGTCCCAGGTGGGCATTGACGTCGTAGCGCGAAAAGCCCGACTGGAAAAGGGCCGGGTCGACCCTCGTATTGGCGCGAACGTCGACTGTCTGGTTGAGCACGCTGCCCGCCACGAGCCGCGCACCGCTCGCCACCGTGAAATCAGCCGGCGCAGTTTGCCCGGCGGTTACCGTCAAGGTCTCGGGCGTGATCGGCACGCCGGTGGGGAACACGGCGGCCTGCACGACATAGTCCAGCGGGAACATGGTGCCGTTGATGAGCCGGGTCACTTTGGCGCCCGCCGGTATCGTCGCGCTCTCGCGTCCGCCTGGATCGTCTTTCGCGTAGGCCACGAACGAGCGCGAGCGGCCGTTGATGATGGTCGTTACGGTGTACGAAGCGTTGCTGTTGCCCACGGCGTCGGGCAGCTTCCAGTCCGCCGCGAGCGTGACGGCGCTCGTGGTGGTGTTGAAGAGCGGCGTCGAGGCCACGGCCTCGCCCGGCCGGGCAAGATCGCGTACGTAGCTGTAGTCCACCGGCAGGATTTCGCCGGCGTGGACCCGGTAGTCCTGCAGCAGGATCAGGTCCGTGGTTGCCGCCTCGCCGGCACGCAGGCTGCCGCCGGCACCTGCGTCCTTGCCGCCGATGAGGATGCCGGTGCCCGACGCCATCCGCAGGGTTCCTCCGCCGTTGACACCATAGCCGCGAACATCGCCATCGACAGTCAGGACACCGCCGATCGAGGGCGTCGACGACTGCACATCGGCAAACAGGGTCACGTCCCCGCCGCGTCCGCCGCGCGTCTTGCCATTGGCCAGCACGGCGCCACCCGAAGACACGTCGATCAGCGAACCGTTCTGGAGCGTGACCGCGCCCGAACTGCGGATGTACACCGAACCTCCGTCGAGGTACGGCAGGCCCTGGCTGTTGCCCGGGTCGAGTTGCAGGTTGGTCCAGAGGCCTCGCGCATCCAGCGTCACGCCCTTTGCCACGATCACTTCGACCGGTGTCTTCTCGGCCACTGGCAGCATGGCCTCGACCGGCAGGCCCGCAGCGGCGAAGCCGCCCACCACGTTGCCCAGCGCAATGGCCCCGCCACGCGCCGTGAGATCGGCATTGACGGCCACCTGCGTCGCATGAAGCGCGATGCTGCCTCCCGGCGCGACCGCGAGCGCACCGTTCACCGTGACGTTCTCGCTTCCGAGCGCCACGATCGAGCCGAGCCCGAATGCGCTCAGCCGTTCGCTGTCCAGATACAACGCTTCCTGGCGCGCCTGCGGCAGCGCATCGCCCGGCGCCAGGCTGGCAGCCAGTTCGGGCTGCACATGGTCGAACACGATGCGTTCGAAGGTGGGGGTCACGTTGCTCGTGATGCCGACGGGCCCCAGCTTGGCATCCTCGTTGTAGCGGGTCGTGTAGCTGCCGAGGATCAGTTGCGCAGGCTGGGCTGCCGCGTTTTGCGACTGGGCATAGCCATCCAGTAAAGCGTCGCGCTTCACCGACTGCCGCGGCCCCTGGTAGGCGTTGGCGGTGATGTCCCCCTCGATCACCGCGGCGCCGGTGGCCACCACCAGCCGGCCCGCGTCGCGGCCCACCGTGTAGCCGTTTTCCAGCCGCTGCTGCGGCCCGATGAGCGGGTTGTAGAAATAGCCCGTGGTCTTGTCGCCCCAGCGTTTGTGCTCGTCCTCGAAGCCCTTGTAGAGGCCGGTGTAGGAAATATCGGCGGGCGCGTTCGAGACTTCGTAGAGCCGCCCGTCGGCGCCCTTGAGCCAGCTCTGGCGCATGAAGCCCGTCTGCACGTCGAGCGTGCCGCCGGAGAGGTTGATGTTCGATCCGGCCTGCGTGACCAGCTCGCCGCCACTGAAGGTGACGCTGCCGCCCTGCGCCGCCCACTCGCCGATGCCGTGGCCCTGCAGGCCGAGATAGCCGCCGACCTCCAGCAGGCCGCCCGGCGTGTACCAGCGTTCCTTGTCGTAGCCGCCCGTGCCGGCGGCCACGCGCGTGAGCTTGCGCCGGTCGATCCACACGTTGGCGTTGTTCAGCATCGAGCTGTCGCGGTTCAGCGGCGCATCGCGCTGCTCGTTGCCCTGGATGTTGATCTTCACGTTGTTGGAGGACATGGCCACCTGCACGCCGACCGCGCCCGACACATCGAGCCGCGCGCCTTGCGCCACGGTGCTGCGTCCCCCCGTCTTGCCGGCGCTGACGGCAAGCTGCCCGCCGGTGGCCAGCGTGGTGGAGCCGCCCTCGAACAGCACGTTGCCGCCGGAGACGATCTCGATGCGCGACAGGTCGCGGCGATCGTCCAGCAGCGAAAGATTGTCGAAGACGCCGGACGCGGCCTGCTGCCTGTCCTGCCGGGCGGATTCGGTGATCAGCGCATCGCGCTGGCTGTCCAGCGCGGTGCGGCCGTTCTTGTCGTCCAGCAGCACCGCGTTCAGCGCACGCTGCGTGACGGTGACGCTGCCGAGCTTGTCGCTGGCCGAGCTCAGCAGGTGGATGGTGCCGCGCGTGTCGACAGTGGTGGTCGCCAGCGCCACGCCGTCCTGCACGACCCTGCGCCCGGCCAGCGTGATGTCGCCTTCCGGAGCCTGCAGCAAGCCGGTGTTGGCCAACAGGCCTGCCGTACTGTCGGCAACGAACTGCGGTGCCACTTCATTGCCTCGCGTGCTCGAAGCCTTGTTGGCCGCCGTGCCCTGGCCGGGCCGCACGATGAAGAAATCGCCGGCGGCAAGCTGCGCCTGCCCGCGCGGCGTGGTAATGGTGCCGGCATTGTTTACCTCCTGCCCCATCAGCAGCACGTAGCCTCCGCCCTGCTTCACTGACGTGGGTGTGCGCGTCGCGAGTTGCGCGCCCGCTTCGACCTGCACCGCCCCGCCCGCGTCGGTGAAGCTCGGCGCGTAGCTGTCGCCGGTCTTCGCGCTGTGGATGCCCCGGGCCTTGAACTGCTCGTCGCCGATGCGCGCGGCGGCGGCCACCAGGTTGCGTGTGTCGGTCTGGCTGCTGCCGCTGAACACGATGCCGTTGCGGTTGGCGATGAGCACGGTGCCGTCGGCCTTGATCTGCCCCTGGATCTGCGACGGGCGCGCAGCCGGGTCGTTGACGCGGTTGAGCACCGCCCAGTCGGCCTGCTGCTTGAAATCGACCGTGGTGTTGCGCCCGACGTTGAAGGTCTCCCAGTTCAGGATGGCCTTGTCGGCGGTCTGCTGGATCGCCACGTTCGTGCGGCCGTCGGCCTGCTGCGTCTGCACCGGGGAATTGGCGTTCTGCCAGCCGGCCGTGAGGCTGTTGGTGTCGATCTTCAGGCCGCCGTCGGCAAGGCCGTCGGGCACGGAAGAAGGAGATTTCAGGGCCGCATCGCGCGCCGCCGCTTGCGCGGCCTGTTGCGCAGCTATGGCCTGCGCTGCCAGGTTCAGGTTGCTGATAGAGCGTTGCAGCTGGGCATTGGCCTGCTGTTGCTGTGCCGTCGGATTCGTCAGGTTCGAGGCCGGCATGCCGTTGGGCAGGCGGCCGCTCTGCACCGCGCCGGCCTGCGCCGCGCCTTTGTCAGCAAACCATGCGGGGCTGAAAGCCTGGCCCGCATGCGCCGGGCCGAATGCACCGAACGCGGCGAGCGCCACGGCCACCGAACGCGACAACGGCGTCAACAGGAAGTCGCCGCCACTGGCGGATTCGCGGATCTGCGCTGCCGCGGATCGGCGCGAACGGGTGGTGTGCGGATTCAAGACCATGATTGCCTGGGACGAAAGTGCGAAGACGGTGTGTCTGGCGCGGCGCCGGCTTCGGCACTGCGATCGAAGGGTCGGATGTCGCCCGCCCTGCGGGCGATGCGCGGATGGCGGGCCGCGCCGCGGCGGTGCCTTCTTTGCGGAAGCTCGCGGGCAACGGGCAGCAGCAACTGCCACAAGGCCATGGCCTGGCGCCACGCCCGCGCGTGCGCGGCACTGCGCGCGCACCAGACGCCCAGCGCCTGGATCTCCGCCTCGCTGACGCGAAGACGGTTCAGGCGCACGATCCAGTCCAGCGCCTCGCTCAGGCAGGTGTCGTCGCTGCGAGCGTTGCGTGTCCGGTCGTCAAGAGGCGTCGGTTCCATACCTCCATGACGAGCCTGCGCGGGGCAACCCGTAAATTAATTTCGCATCAGCTCAGCACCACGATGCCGCCCGGCAGGCTGCGCATGCGGGCGCCGTAGAGTTCGCGAATCATCACGGGCGCGTTGTCGACACTGCGCAGCGTCAGTTGCATCCTGACCAGCGTGCGCCCCAGTTCGTCGTTGCGCAAGAAGACCTTGCCGGGCCGGTAGCGGTTGATCTCGTCGATCACGTCCGACAACGGCGTGCGGTCGAAGGACAGGATGCCCGTGCGCCACGTGCTCACGCTGGCCACGTCCGCGCGCACGATCTCGCGCATGCCGTTCTTGTCGTAAGTGACTTGCCGCCCGGCTTCCAGCGAGCGCTTCTCTCCGTTCACGGACACCAGCACGCGGCCGTCGAGGCAGGTCACGCACACTTGAGGCCCGGTGTGGCGGATGTTGAAGCGCGCGGCGCGCGCCTGCAGCCGGCCGCCGCCGGTTTCGACGAAGAAATCGTGCGCGCCCGCCGCCACGATCTCTGCCTCTCCAGCAACCAGCGCCATGCCCCGTGCGAGCGTGCCGGTGCCGATGCGGTTGATCAGCGTCTGCGTGTTCATGCGCACGCTGACGTCGCCGTCCAGCGCCACCTGCCGCTGCTCGCCCGTGGCGGTGCGGTAGTCGGCCGCCAGTTCACCTACCGAGGGCCACAGACCCAGCGGAGGCTCGACCGCGAGCACGCCGGCGGTCACCGAAGCCGCGACAGCGCCGCCCAGGAATGCCCTGCGCCCCGGCGACTGCAGGGCCTGCCGGGCCTGCAGGGCTTGAGGCATGCGCAGCCACGAGAAGAGAGACCTTTCGCCCGAGGCACGGCGCGCCGCCTCTTCGGCCAGCAGCGGATCGAGCGCGGACCAGACGCGCATCACTTCGCGCCAGGCCTGCGCATGGGCCGTGCTGAGGGTCGCCCATTGGCGGAATGCATCGGCGTCGGCGCGGGTGGCCTGGCCCGAGTGCAGCCGCACCCACCAGGCCTGTGCCTGTCGGTGAAGCGAGCCGGATTCGGGTTCGGTGTAAGACATGACGCTCATCAGTATTTTCTCGGCCCGGCAAAGCGGCCACGCTGCGCGGCCTCCAGATCGGGCAAATGCTTCTTGCAATATTCGAGGGCTGCGCGCAGCTCTTTCTCGACCGTGCTCAGCGACAGGTCCATGCGCTGTGCGATCTCGCTGTTGAGCTGGCCCTCGACCCGCGCCGCCACGAGGATCGCGCGGCGCCGGGCCGGCATGCGGGCCAGCACGAGGCTCAGCGCCTGCACGTCGCTGCGCGCACCGGCAATGCGCTCGGGGTCGCCGGCCTCATCCACCATGTGCACCAGTTCGTCGATCTCGCCGCGCACCAGCAGCACATTGTTCTGGCGGTAGTGGTCGGTGGCAATGTTTGCGGCCATGCGCAGCAGGTAGGCGTCGGTGTTGTGGACGGTTGCGGCGTCGCTCGCGCTTGCGCTTGCGAGCCGCAGCCATGTTTCCTGCATCGCGTCGGCCGCGTCGTCGCGCGAGCCGACGATGCGTTCGAGCTTTGCGCGCAGCTCGACATAGCGCGCGACCATGCGCGCACGCAGCGTGGACGAAATGTTCTCGCTCATGGTGTGCGCGCCTGTCCAAGGTAGGCGGCCTGCCCGCAATCGGACTCGGCGCCCGGACCTTCGGGCAACAACAGGATCACCAACGGCTGCGGCAACGATGGTGGCGGCGGGCTGCCGATGGCCACCGTGCGCACGCTGCTCTGCACGGCCGCATCGCGGCGCGCATCGCCGGTGGTGCTCAGCAGGCGGAACCGCTCCACCGCACCGCGCGCGTCCAGGCGCAACTGCAGTGCCAGGCGATAGCTGCCCGGCCGCGTCTCGGCCGAACTGCACAAGGTTCTGCGCAAGGCCTGCTGGACCTGGGCGGCGTACGACTGATGCAAGACTTCCCCCTCTTTGAATCCCGACTCCTCCATGCCCGCGGCCTCGGGCATCGCGGCAATGCCGGACTGCCGGGACGCATGAATCACCACCGAAGTCGCGTTCGCGTGGCGCGCCTCCAGGCCTGTTCCGGCCAGCATCGCTTCCAGGGCCTCCTGCGCGGTCAGCAGGCCGCGCACTGCGTTCGACGTTCGCTGCGCATGCTGGCCGTCGATCAATATGTCCAGCCCGGACGCCCTGCTGTAGGCATCGATCGCATCGCCCAGGCGCTGCGCCGCGATATCGAATTCGATACGCACCGCGGGTGACGCCGGTGCGGGCGAATCCGGCTGTTGCGCGTACGCGTTGCCTGCGCAAAGCACCGAGACCCCGCTGGCCAGGCACAAGGCCAGTGCCAGGACACTGACCGATGCCGAATTCGCTGTCATACCGGGTTGGCGCGCGTGCTCCTGAGTTGCTTCGTTCGCCAGGAAACCCGCAGGAGACATTGGCAAACCCAAGCAACATTAGTCGTCGGCGGTGACGGTCGCATGACATTGGCGGGGTGGTTGGTGGCATTCGTCGAGGCCTTCCGTCGCGCAGACGGGAAAAGCCCCGAGGGTTCGAGCCGCACCATCGCGCGGCCCTTTCCCCGAGGCTGATCCTGCTGGTTCCGAGCCGCCTGCAAGACGACTCGGAACACGCTGGCGGCAACCGATCAGTTGCTCAGCGGACGGCCGATGCCGTTGCAGACGTTGGTGTTGCCGATGCCCAGGTTGCTGGACGCATCGAGGAACGTGCTGGCGACAGCTGCCTTCCAGTTGTTCGTGCCTGCGGTGCCGTCAGGCAGGTTGACGAAGTTGTGGGCGGTGATCTGCGCGTCGTAGGTCGTGCCGAACAGGTCGACCAGGAAGGCCTTGATCTTGGCCTGCACAGCGGCGTCCTTGTAGCACTGGTTCACCAGCAGGTTGGTCGTGCCGAAGATCGGATAGCCGGATGCCGGCTTGGCATAGGCCGGGACCCAGGCCAGCGGGTTGCTGGCTTGCGAAGCACCGCCCACCGGCAGGGACACCGCGCCCAGCACGGCCTTGATCGAGGATGCGACCGGCAGGTTGCCGTTGATCTTCGAGACGACTGCGTTGCTGCTGCCGGTGTAGGTCGAATCGGGGCTCAGGTAGCCGATGCGGCCGTTGGTGCCGAAGGCACCCGACATGCCGCCGCTGCCGTTCACGCCGAGCCAGCCGGTGGTGGCCAGCGTGGTGCCGCTGGGCAGAGCGCCCGCAACCATCGTCGCGAAGCTGTTGGACACGACGAAGCCCGAGCCCGGGCAGGCGGCGACGAGGTAGCGGCTGAGCAGTTCGGTCGTGCCGCTGGTGTCGGTGCGGTAGACCACCTGGACTGCCGTGGTGTCGGTGGTGCCGCGCACCTGGCCCCAGGTCTGGCCGCCGGACTTCTTGGAGAAGATGGCGCACATCTTCGCGTCGGTCAGGTCGAGGTTGCTGATGCCGGTGCGCTTGTAGGGGATCAGCACCGAGGTGGCCACGGCGGGGATCTGGATCAGCGGGCCCCAGGCGGCCAGGCGCGTCAGCGGGCTTGCCGGCGTGCCGGTGGTCACGGTGTTGTAGTTGCTCAGTTCCGTCGACGTCACGGCGGAATCGCTGCCGGCGAAGTGCACCGACTGCGTGGCGGGCCAGGGGTTGGGCAGCGGCACCGCGGCCGTGGGCGCGGGCGACAGGGATTCGTTGTCGAACACGGTGGCGTTGTTGTTGTAGAAGGCCGTCTTGCCTGCGCCGCTGCCGGTGCCGGTGTATGTGAAGTCGGTCAGGCCCACGCCGCTGGGCAGGATCTCGTCATACAGGATCTCGGGCAGCGTGGCACCACCACCGACGGCGATCTGGGCGGAAGCGGCACCGGCGGCCAGCAGGCCCGCCATCATCACGGCCGACAGGGCGACCGACTTGAACTTTGCACTCATGGAAACTCCTTTGATTGGACCAAGAGAAATGAGCTACCAAAGACGGTGGATCTCGTTGCGAGCACGCCGCCTTTTCGCTACCTGAGTCGCCCCTCTGGCGACGGAGTTAATCTTCGATTTACGCAGTGACAGCAGCCCGAAAAAAGCTCGGGAACACGACGCTGAAAACTCCCGAACAAGGGCTCAGCGGACCATCTGGTTGATCTCCATGATGGGCATCAGCACCGCGAGCACGATGGCCATCACGACACCGCCCATCGCAAGGATCATCAAGGGCTCCAGCAGCGTCGTGAGGCGCATGGCGCGGCGCTCGAGGTCACGCGAAAGGTTTAGCGCGGCGCGCTCGAACATGGCTGCCAGCGCACCCGTCTTCTCGCCGCTGGCCACCAGGTGCACGAGGTTCGACGGAAAAATCTTTTGCGCTTTCAACGCCGCCGCGAGCGGCGTGCCCTCTTTCACGCGGCCGGTGGCCTCGAGCACGCAGCGCTTGAGCCATTCGTTCACCAGCGTCTGCCGCGCGGCCTCCAGTGCACGCAGCAAGGGCACGCCGGCATCCATGAGGATCGACAGCGTCGATGCGAAGCGCGCGGTGTCGACGCCGAGCGCGAAGCGCCCGACCATCGGCATGCGCAGGATGAGTCCGTGCCACTTCAGCTTGCGCCCCGCGTCGCGCAGCGATGCACGCGCTGCCGCCCACGCGCCCACGATCACGCCCGCGGTGAGCCAGCCCCATTCGCGCACGAAGGCGCTCGCTGCCAGCATCACGCGGGTGATGGCCGGGAGCTCCTGCCGCGCCTGCGCGAAGGCACCTATCACCTGCGGCACCACGTAGCCCAGCAGGAACACCACGATGCACAGCGACACGAAGCCGACGATGGCCGGATAGATGAAAGCGGTGAGCACCTTGCCGCGCAGGTTGTCGCGGTTCTCCAGGTAGTCGGCCAGCCGCTCCATCACGCGTGCGAGGTCGCCCGAGTCTTCGCCCGCGCTGACGAGTGCGCGGTAGATCTGCGGAAAGTCGCGTGGCCGTTCTGCCAGTGCATCTGCCAGCCGCATGCCGGCGCGCACGCTGTCGCACACGGCGCTCAGAGATTCGGCGACGTGCTTGCGCTCGGCCTGCTCGATGGTGGCGACCAGCGCGGCCTCCAGTGTGAGCCGCGCGCCCAGCAGGCTCGCGAGTTCGCGCGTGGCCCAGCACAGGTCGGCCGCGCCCAGGCGCGGGCTGAGCCAGGCCAATGCGCTGCCGCTCGCGGCCTTCTCGCGGATGTCGAGCGGCGTGAGGCCGCGGTCTCGCAACTGCGCGCGCACCGAGCGAGCGGACTCGCCTTCGGTGTTGCCGCGTTGAAGCTCGCCGCTGGCGCTCGCGGCCTCGTACTCGAAGCGTGCCATGGTGGGGTGCGCCCTCCTCAGGCGTCGCGCGTCACGCGCAGGATCTCCTCGGCGGTGGTGATGCCTTCGCGCACCCAGCGCTGGCCGTCTTCGCGCATGGAGCGCATGCCGCTCTTCGCTGCCGCCGCACGCATCGCCTGTTCGTCGCCGCCTTCGTGAATGAGCCGTCGCACGTCGTCGTGCACCACGAAGAGTTCATGGATGCCCGTGCGCCCCTTGAAGCCCGAATTTCCGCAGGCCGCGCAGCCCACGGGCACGTAAACGACGCTGCCGTCGGGCCGGGTCTGCGGCGCCTTGCAGGCGGGGCACAGGCAGCGCACCAGCCGCTGCGCGAGCACGCCGAGAAGCGACGACGACAACAGGAAAGGCTCGATGCCCATGTCGGTCATGCGCGTGACGGCGGACACGGCGTCATTGGTGTGCAGCGACGCGAGCACGCCGTGCCCGGTGAGCGAGGACTGCACCGCGATCTGCGCGGTCTCCAGGTCGCGGATCTCGCCGATCATGATGTTGTCGGGGTCCTGCCGCAGCGCCGCGCGCAGGGCCGCACCGAAGGTCATGCCGATCTTGCTGTGCACCGGTATCTGGCCGATGCCCGGCAGGTCGTATTCCACCGGGTCTTCCACCGTGAGGATGTTGCTGGTGCTCAGGTCGAGCTGGCCCAGGGCCGCATAGAGCGTGGTGGTCTTGCCGCTGCCGGTGGGACCTGTGACCAGCACGATGCCGTGCGGCTGCCGCACGAGGCGCGTGAGTTCGGCCAGTGTGTCGGGCGCCATGCCCAGGCGTTCGAGCCGCAGCCGGCCCGCGTCCTTCTCCAGCAGGCGCAGCACGGCGCGTTCACCGTGCGCGGTGGGTACGGTAGACACGCGCACGTCGATCGGCCGGCCGCCCACGCGCAGGGTGATGCGGCCGTCCTGCGGCAGGCGTTTTTCCGCGATGTCGAGCTGCGACATGATCTTGATGCGCGAGATCAGCGCCGCATGCAGCGCCTTGCGCGGCGCCACCACGTCGCGCAGCGTGCCGTCGACCCGGTAGCGAACCACCGAATGCGTCTCGAAGGATTCCAGGTGGATGTCGCTCGCGCCGTCGCGGGCGGCCTGCGCGAGCAAGGCGTTGATCATGCGGATGACGGGCGCATCGTCCTGCGCGTCGAGCAGGTCGGTGACCGCCGGAATGTCCTGCATCAGGCGGTCGAGGTCGACCTGCTGCTCCACAGCGCCCACCACCGAGGCTGCATCGCCGGTCTCGGCATAGGTGGCGCCGAGCAATGCGTCCATTTCCGGCGGCGCGATCTGCTTCAAAGGCAGTTCGCCCAGCAGCAGCCTCGCCTCGACCACGGCCCAGCCCGGCGTGCGCTCGCAGACCACGAGGCTGCGGCTGTCGCCCTCCTGCCGCACCGCGATGCGGTGACTGCGCGCCCACGCATGCGGCAGCGCGTTCACGGCGTCACCACCAGCTCGGGCCGGTAGCCCAGTTCGCGCAACACGCTCAGCGCGTTGTCGACAGCCTGCGGATCGCGCGGCACATCGGCGCGCACGAGGTTGCCCTCCCCGCCCGGCCCGCCGACGATGTAGGCGCCGATGCCGCTGATGCGCACCCGCTTGACGATGCGCACCGCGTCCTGCTCGCTCGTCACGTCGGCGATCTGCAGCACGCTGACCTTGTCGTTCGTGCCGCCGTACAGCACGGCGGGGTCTGAATCGACGGTCACGCCCCTGGGCAGTTGCGAACGCAGCACGGGCGGCGGCGGGGCCGCTTCGGCCGGCTGCTGGCGCACCGCGCTGGCAGTGGCGGTGGGCGGCGGCGGCTGTTCGCGCGTGCGCTCCCAGCTCTGCGGGCGCAGGTCGACCTCGGGCGAGCGCCCGGAAACGGGCAGGTCTGCCGGCGGCAGCGCGGGGCCGCCGACATCGGGCAGCAGCCCATGCGGCACCGGCCGTGCGCGGCCCTGCTGGGCGCGCATGAAGTTGTAGCGGTCCAGCGTGAGGCCGCGGCCCGCATTGGCGTCGCGTATCACGTAGGGCCGCAGGAAAACCATCAGGTTGGTCTTCACGCGCTGGCGCTTGTCGTAGCGAAACAGGTTGCCCACCAGCGGCAGCGCGCCCAGGCCCGGCACGGCCTCGGTGCCGTTGGCCACGCTGTCTTCCATGAGACCGCCGAGCACCATGATCTGCCCGTCGTCCACCAGGATGCTGGTGTCCAGCGCGCGCTTGTTGGTGACGATGCCGGAGATGTCCGAGGCTTGCGTGTCGATGGTTGACACCTCCTGGTAGATGTCGAGCTTGACCGTGCCGCCTTCGGAAATCTGCGGCCGGATGTTGAGCTTCAGCCCGATGTCCTCGCGCTGGATGGTCTGGAACGGGTTGGTGCTGCTGTTGCCGCTGGTGACGTACTGCCCGCTCACGAAGGGCACGGTCTTGCCCACCATGATCGACGCGGCCTCGTTGTCCAGCGTGAGGATGTTGGGTGTCGAGAGGATGTTGGCGCCGTCCTTCGCCTGCAGCGCGCGCGCCAGCATCTTGAGGTTGAGGATCTCGCCCACGCCCAGCAGGTTGACGGTGCCGTCGACGATGCCGATGTTGAGCCCGCGCGGCATCGCCTCGATGGTGTTGCGCGCGCTGGCGTTGAGCATGGCGCCGCCGAAATTGGTGCCCGCGCGCACGCCGCGCCCGTTGCCGCCGCCGGCCATCCACTGGATGCCGAGTTCGGAAGCGTCGCGCTCCGTCACCTCGACGATCAGGCTTTCGACCAGCACCTGAGCGCGCCGCTGGTCGAGCGTGTCGATCACGCGGCGCAGGCTGCGGTACATGGGTTCCGGCGCGGCGATGATGAGCGTGTTGGTGGTGGCATCGGCCTGCACGGTGACACCGCCGGCGGAGAATGCCGCGCCGTTGCTGCTGCCAGAAGGGCCGGCCTGAGTTCCGGTGCTCGCACCGCCTGCGACGCCGCGCAGGCCGCCGCTCGAAGCGGTGCCGCCGCCGGCGCCCGTACCGGCTGCACCCGTCGAACTGCGGTTCGTCGAACTTCCATTGGCCGGGCTCCCATTGGTGCCATTGGCTGCGCCGGCGCCGCCGAGCATCCCGCCCGCGCCCAACGCCGCACGCACCGAACCACCGCCCGTGCCCGAGGCATCCGGCGACTCGCCCGTCAGCAGCCCGCGCAGCACACCCGCCAGGTGCACCGACTGCGCATTGCGCAGGTACACCACGTGCAGGTTGCCGGGGTCGCTCTGCGCGTTCTCAAGCTTGGCGACCAACTCGCGCGCCAGCGCCGTGCGCCCCGGGCTGCTCGAGCGGATGACGATGCTGTTGGAGCGCGGATCGGCCAGCACCACGATGTCGCGCCGCCCCTTCTCGCCGCTGCCGTCGAGCAGTTCGGTGGCCAGCCCGGCGATGTCCACCGCCACGCCGTTGCGCAGCTTGACGACTTCGGAGTCGAGCGAGGTGGGCGTGTCGATGCTCTCGATGATGCGCGCGAGACGCTCGAGGTTGTCGATGTAGTCGGTCACCACCAGCGTGTTGTTGGCCGGGTAGGCGTTGATGCTGTTCTCGGCCGCGATCAGCGGCTTGAGCACCGGCAGCATCGCCTCGGCGTTCTCGTAGTTCAGCCGGAAGGTGCGCGTGGCCAGCCCGCCGCCGGGGTTGCGGGTATTCACCGCGCCGCCCTGGAGCTTGGCGTCGGCAACGGGCACGACGCGGCTCACCTCGCCCACGTCGACGATCGCGAAACCGCGCATGCGCAGCGCAGTCGACAGCATGCCGTAGGCGGTTGCGGCCGGCACCTCGCCTTCGGAGACCAGCGTGATCTGCCCCTTCACGCGCGGGTCGAACAGGAAGTTGCGGCCCAGGAAGCGGGCCAGCGCGGAGACCACCGAGGTGATGTCCGCGTCGACGAAGTTGAGGACCACCCTGTCGTCCCTGCCGGCACGCGCGGCCTGCGGCGGCGCCGTGGCGGGAGCAGGCGCGGTCGTGGCCGCAACGGCGGCGGTGCATGCAAGCCCGATGCAGCACGCCAGGGTCCATCGGCGCATCGCTGCGCCCTGTCGATCTCGTCTCACGGGCCATCCTTGTAGAGTTGGGTGGACTGCAGGTCCACCACGCCGCGCACGCTGGCTTGCGGGTCGTTGCCATCGGTGCCGTCCTTGCGGTCGAGCACGACGCCGGTCACTTCGAGGTCGGCGCGGGCGGAAATCGCCAGCAGCCAGGGAAAGACTTTGTCGGCCGGCGCGGGTCGCTCGAAAGCGATTCGCCACGCCTTCGCGGGCGGTGCCTTGCCGGCGTCCGGAGGCGCGTCGGCCACGATGAGTTCGATGCGGTAGGCGCCCTGCAGGCCCGCGCGATCCAGCCCGGTCTGGGGCGGCTCGCTGAGGCCGGTGCCCTGGGCCGCATGCGCCGCGGGCATGCCGGAGAGCACCTCGTCGAGTTCACGCGACTGGGCTTGCAGCCTGGGCAGGTCGCGTTGCCAGCGTGACAGGGTTTCCAGCGCGGGTTTCGTGGCGAAGAGCCACAGCACGGCCAGCACCAGCACGATGGCGGCGGCGCTTGCCGCCAGACGGTCGCGCGGCGGCAGCGCCTGCCAGCGTGCCTTGCCTTCGCGCAGCCACTGCAGGGCTGGATGCGAGCGCAAGGGCTTCATGGCGTGGCCTTCCTGGCGGAGGCGTCTTCAGTAGCAGCGGTAGCAGCAACCGTCAGGCGGAGTCCGTCCGCATCGGCGTTTGCCGACAGGCCCTGCTCGGTGGCGCGAGCCTGCAATGCGCGCCGCTCCTCGGCACCCGGCGCACCGCCGTCGCGCCATCGGATATGCAGTTCCCCGGCGGTGTAGTGCAGGCCCTGCACTTGCCCGGCCGGTGTCTGTGCAAGCAGCGTCGCGGTCGCGCGCAGAAGGCTCGCCGCATCTCCGCTGGCCGTGGGCACTGCGCCGGCCGCGAGCGTGTCTTTCTGCTGCTTCGCCTGCTGCACGGGGTTGACCGCGACCGGTATGTCGGGGAACGCGGCCTTCACGCGCGCGGCCATCTGCCGCTTCAGGCCCTGGCCTTGCGCCGCCAACTGGTTCGCGTACACGTTGAGACCGGTCAGCCAGACTGCCAATGCGAGGGCGCCCCAGCCGACTGCAGGCCCGATAAGCGCGGCGCCCACCCCTCCTGCAGCCGACTCGCCACCCGCCAGCGACCAACCCCAGCCCTCGCCGGACCAGCGCCTGTCGGCTTCGTCTTGGTCTTCGTCTTCGCCGAGCCATTGCACGTCTGCCGCCAGCTCGTCCACGCCTTCCGGCAGCCATTGCACGAAGCCCTGGCTCTTGCCGGTTCGCACGACCAGCCATCGATCGACACGGTACCCCACGATCGCCTCCGCCGAATACGGCAGGAACGCGCAAGGAAGATGCAGCTCGCGCACCTGCAAGCCATGCTTTCGCAGCAGCGCGAGCCAACCATCCATCACGCCGCGCGATATCCACGCGGCAGGCACGGTGCCGTCCGCCGCGCGCGGACCGAAGCCGGTCACCAGGGTTTCCAGCGGCTGCAGCGCGCAAGGCTCGATGGCGCCGCGCACTGCAGCACGCATGCGCGCACCCGACAACGGCGGCAGCGTGAACACGGCCATCGGCACATCGCCCGGATGCAGGCACACCTCTATCCGCTTGGCGGCGAACTTCTCCACAAGACCTTCCAGCGCCCGCAATCCGCCGTCGCGCCACGTGCCATCGGGCTGCCGATAGCCGAACCGCACGTGCACGCCGGCCGCCTCGCCACCCGGCCACGGCGGCAACATCAAGCGCAGTGCATCGGCCTTCACACGCCCTCCCGCAGCCACACCACGCGCGGCAGGGTGGCCTTGTCGTCATGCAGCAAGGCGCTCTGCACGAACTGCGTGCGCCCGGTCGAGAGCACGCTCGACACGCGGAACCAGTTGCTGGTGACGCCCATGCGCACCTCGTCCACCGCCAGTTCGGGCATGCGCAGCCGGTTCGCGAAGTCGCCGCGGTTGATGAACCACTGGCCCTTGTCGCGCGCCGTCAGCAGCGCGCGCGCACGGTCCAGCGACAGCCCTTCCACGCCGGCGGCCACGGCCTCCGCGCGTGCGGTGTTGGCGTTGAGCCAGGTGCGCTCGGGCAGCACGGTCACGAAGGGCATCAGGCGAGCGAGCACGCCGGCATCCACGCCGGGCACGGCCAGCAGGTCTTCCAGCGCGCGCAGGCGCGGCGCCTGCGGGTTGGCCGGGAGTTCGGGCGGCAGGCCCATGCCTTCGGCGAACTTCGCGGCCTCCTTGCGCATGTCCTCGGACACGGCGCCCGCCTGCGACGCGTCCGCACCGCCCAGGCTCAACGCCACGCGCCGGACGATCGCCTGTGCCGGCGCCCTGGGCACGCCCACCAGCGCACAGAGCCGCATGAAGACTTCGGCTTCCGCCGGGTCGATGCGGCCTTTGTCCACCATGTTGCGCAGGTTGAACTTGCCTTGCTCGTCGGTGATTTCGCTGAGCAGCCGCCCGCCCTCCGCCGCCACCTGCCCGGAGGCCGGGCGGCCGTAGGGCCGGTTCCATGCGCCATCGAGCCGCGTGGTCGGTTCACGCAAGGCGTCGCCGCGCAGCGTGCGCTGCGCCTGGCTCACTTCGCCGCGCAGCAGCCAGCGCGCCTGGGTGCGGAACTGGTCGCCCTGCGTGGTGCGGATGAACGCCGACTGCCGCCCCAGCAGCGCTGCCGCCATCGCCGCAATCACCGCGACGATGAGCAGCGCGCTCACCACCGCCATGCCCCGGTGGCGGCCTGCCGGGGCGGGACCGCCGCCCGCCTTGCTACCCGCCGTCGCAGCCACGGCGCCTACCAGGAGCCGATGTCGGCATTGGCCTTCTCGCCCCCGGGCTCGCCGTCTGCGCCCAGCGAAAACACATCGACCTCGCCGTGCGTGCCGGGGTTCAGGTACTGGTAGGGGTTGCTCCACGGATCGGCGGGCAGGCGCTCCAGGTAGGGGCGCCAGTTGGCGGGCGCCTTGCCCGTGGCGGGCTCGGCGACGAGCGCCTGCAGGCCCTGGGTGGAGCTGGGATAGGTGCCGTTGTCCAGCCGGTAGAGCTTGAGCGCCTGCATGATCGCGGCCACGTCCTGCCGGGCGGCGGTGGCGCGGGCCTGGTCGGGCCGGTCCATCAGGCTGGGCACGATCAGCGCGGCCAGCACGCCGATGATCACCAGCACCACCATCAGTTCGATCAGGGTGAACCCGCGCTGGCACATCGGGAGAATCCGGAAGGGGAAGCGCCGGCTGCCTGCGTGGCGACGGGTTGAACCTGCGGTCATCTTCCACTCCCGGAACAAAGGACATCAAGGGCTTTCACCGCGCCGATCCTCGCAGTGCCGCATGTCAGTCGGATTGAAAATCCTCGGGAGTTCTCCGCCCGCCGCACAAACCCGCCCCCGAACGGTGCAGACTTGGGGGCATGGACAAGCATTTCCTGAATCCGCTCTTCGCCCCGGCCTCCATCGCGGCCTTCGTCGGCCACGCCGACGACCCCGGCGGCCAGACGCCGGCCGGCCGCACGCTGCGCGAAGCCTTCCGCGCCGACCGCTTCGACGGCACGCTGCGCTTTCTGGACGTGCGCACCAAGGGCACGCTCGAAGAACTGGCCCAGACCCATGCCGACCTGGCGCTGATTGCCCTCGCCCCGCGCGACGTGGCGGCGGCCCTGGAGATCGCAGGCCGCATCGGCTGCACAGCGGCGGCGGTCATCTCCAGCGGCATCGGCGCCGACCAGGCCGCCCAGTGGCGCAAGATCGCGAAGCGCGAAGGCGTGCACCTGCTCGGCCCCAACTCGCTGGGCTTCCAGCGCCCGCCGCTGCACCTGAATGCCAGCGTGGCCGGTCCCCTCGCCAGCACCGGGCCGCTGGCGCTGGTGTCGCAGTCGGGCGCGCTCACCGCGTCGATGCTCGACTGGGCGCGGCAGAACGGCGTGGGCTTCTCCAGCGTGGTGTCGCTGGGCCCGCACACCTCGGTCGACATTCCACAGGTGCTCGACTTCCTGGCCAACGACCGGGCCACCCACAGCATCATCGTGTACCTCGAAGGCATTGCGGACGCGCGCCGCTTCATGAGCGCACTGCGCTCGGCCTCGCACGCCAAGCCGGTGGTGGTGCTCAAGGCCGGCCGCAAGCCGGCCGGCAACGAGGCCGCGCAGACGCACAGCGCCGCCATCGTGGGCAGCGACGACGTGTTCGACGCCGCGCTGCGCCGCGCGGGCGCGGTGCGGGTGCGCTCCTTCGTCGAACTGTTCTCGGCCGCCAAGTGCCTGGCTTCGCGCTACCGGCCGGTGGGCAAGCGGCTGGCCGTGGTCACCAACGGCGGCGGCCCCGGCGTGCTGGCGGCCGACTGGATCAACGAGATCGGGCTCGACCTGGGCAAGCTCTCCGCGCCCGTGCAGAAGCTCATGCTGCCGTCGATGCCGCCCCTGGCTTCGCTGACCGACCTGATCGATCTTTCGGAAGACGCGCAGCCAGCGCACTACCGCGCCGCCATCGACGCAGCCTCGGCAGACAGCCAGGTCGACGGCGTACTGGCCATCTTCTCGCCCAAGCCGGGTGCCGACGCGGCGGCCATGGCCAAGGCGCTGGCAGACATTCCGCGCCCCATGAACAAGCCGCTGCTGGCCTGCTGGATGGGCGACTCGTCGGTGGGCAAGGCGCGATCTGTGCTGGCCGAGGCCACCATTCCCAGCTTTCGCACGCCCGAGGCGGCCGTGGGCGCCTTCGGCAACATCGCGGCCTTCTACCAGAACCAGCAGTTGCTGCAGCAGACGCCGCCGCCGCTGTCGGCGCTGGCCAAGCCCGACATCGAAGGCGCGCGCCTGCTGATCGAAAGCGTGCTGGCCGAGCGGCGCCGCGTGCTGACGGAGATGGAGTCGAAGTCGCTGCTGTCGTCGTTCCATATTCCCATCACCCGTACGCTGCTGGCGCGCAGCGCCAACGAGGCCATGATGATCGCCACGCAGCTGGGCTTTCCGGTAGCGCTGAAGATCGACTCCCCCGACATCCCGCACAAGTCCGACGTAGAGGGCGTGGCGCTCAACGTGATGAACGGCACCAGCGCGCGCGACACCTACGTCGAGATGATGGAGCGCGTGGCGCGCCTGGCGCCCGAGGCGCGCATCAATGGCGTGACCGTGCAGAAGATGGTCCGCGCACGGCGCGGGCGCGAAATCTACGTGGGCCTGGTGACAGACCAGCCCTTCGGCCCCGTCATCGTGTTCGGCGCGGGCGGCACCATGATCGAGTTGCTGAACGACCGCGCGATGGAGCTGCCGCCGCTCAACCAGTTCCTGGCGCGCCGGCTCATCGAGCGTTCGCGCGTGGCCGAAACCCTGGGCGAGTGGCGCGGCGCCAGCGCGGTGGACATGGAGGCGCTGGAGCACGTGCTGCTGCGCGTGTCGGAAATGGTGTGCGAGCTGCCCGAGCTGCGCGAGATGGACATCAACCCCATCATCGTGGACGAGTCGGGCGCCATCTCGGTCGATGCGCGCATCGTGGTCGACAGCAGCACGCAGGCGGTGGCGGGCCAACTGGGCAACGCGGCCAACGGCTACCACCACCTGGCCATCATGCCGTACCCCGCGCGCTACCGGCGCGAATGGCCGCTGCCGGGTGGCGGCATCTACATCGTGCGGCCGGTGCACCCCAACGACGCGCAGATGCTGCAGGCGCTGGTGCAGGGCCTGTCGCCCGAAAGCCGCTGGTTCCGCTTCGTCTCGCGCTTCCACGAGCTGCCGCCGTCGATGCTGTCGCGCTTCACGCTGATCGACTACGACCGCGAAATGGCGCTGGTGGCCGTGGTGATGGAGCGCAGCGTGTCGCCCGAAGGCACGGTGCTCGAGAGCGAGCGCATCGTGGGCGTGTCGCGCTACATCACCAACCCCGACCAGACCAGCTGCGAGTTCTCGCTGGTGGTGGCCGACGAGTTCAGCGGCAAGGGCATCGGCTCGCGGCTGATGGAAAGCATCATCGACGTGGCGCGCGACAAGGGCCTTTCTGAAATCGACGGGCTTGTGCTCGCCAACAACCCCGACATGCTCAAGCTGGTGCGCAGGCTGGGGTTCACGGTGAAGTCCTTCCCCGAGGATCCGGACTTCAAGCTCGTGACCTACATGCTGTAGCGCGGCGAGCAGCCCGCTCAGGCCTTCGGCATGCCGTCGCTGGCGCACAGCCGCGCATTGGCGCAGGCTTCCTCGATGCTCACTTCAATCATTTTGGCGAACTCTCCAACCATGGATGCAAAGCCCACCTCTCAGTCGCCCCAGTCGATGGTAGAGATCACCCGATGATCCGCGCGATCCTGCGTTTCTCCGGCCGCCTGCTGCTGTCGCTGGCCGTGGTGCTCACGGCGCTGTGGACCTGCCTTGCGCTCTGGTACCAGTTGCCGGGGCCCGCCTTCGTGAAGGTCGGCGCCGGCGTGCTGTGGGCCGGCTTCGGCCTTGCCGCCATCGCGCTGCTGTGGCGCGGCAGCGCCGGGCGCGCCCTGCTCTCCTACGTCGTGGGCTTCGCGATGCTGCTTGCATGGTGGGGCACCATCCTGCCTTCGCAAGACCGTGTATGGGCCGACGACGTGTCGCGCCAGCTGCATGCGCGCGTGGACGGCAGCATCGTCACCATGGAGAACGTGCGCAACTTCGAATGGCGCAGCGACACCGACTACACGCAGCGCTGGGAAACGCGCCGCTACGACCTCGACCGCCTGCGCACGGTCGACGTGTCGCTCTCTTACTGGACCGGCCCCGCCATCGCGCACACGCTGGTGTCATTCGGCTTCGACGACGGCAAGTTCGTCACCTTCTCCATCGAAATCCGCAAGGAGCGCGGCGAGAGCTTCTCGTCGGTCGGCGGCTTCTTCAAGCAGTTCGAGACCAGCCTGGTCGCGGCCGACGAGCACGACATCCTGCGCGTGCGAACCAATGTGCGCGGCGAAGACGTCTACATGTACCGCGTGCGCCTGCCGCAGCGCGAGATGCGCTCGCTGTTCCTCGCCTACCTGGGCGAGGCCGACGCGCTGGTGCGCGCGCCCAGCTTCTACAACACGCTCACGGCCAACTGCACCACCATCGTCTATGCGCTGGCCAAGCGCATCGTGCCCGGCCTGCCGATGGACTACCGCCTGCTCGCATCGGGCTACCTGCCCGACTACCTGTACGACGTGGTCGGCCTCACGCCGGGCTACGACATGCAGGCACTGCGAGCCGCCGGGCGAATCACTGACCGCGCCATCGCCACCGACAAAACGCCCGGCGCCGATTTCTCGCAGGCCATCCGGCAAGGCTTGCCGGGCGCAGCGCTGAAAGCGGCGCCGTGATGCGCGCGCGTTTTCATCTGCTCGCGGCCCTGCTGTGCGCAACGGTGCTGGCGGCCGGCTGCGCGGGCGTGAAGGTCGGCTCAATCTCGCCTGCCGAATACCTCGCGCAGCGCCGCGGCGACATTCTCACCACCGGCAAGCTCAGCACCTCCGCGCAGGAAGTGCTGCGCGTGATCGGCTCCGACGCCGACCTGTGCCGCCGCGACGGCCAGGCCTGCCGCCAGGCCCTGGCCGACTCGGCGGGCATCACCGATGAGCAGCGGCTGTCGGCGCTGTCGGAAGTCTGGCTGCAGGTGGCGCTGTCGGCGGACAGGGGCGGCACGACCGATGGGCCATCGGCCGACAAGGCCATCGACGCATGGCTCGAAACCGCCCGCCATGCCTATGCCTACCTGTTCTTCACCGCCCGCAATCCGCGCGACCGGGCCTTCGAGGACCGGCAGACGCAGGTGCGCGACTACTACAACTATGCGGTGCAGCAGGCCATCACCGGCCTGTACAGCAGCTACCAGAAGAACAACCGGCGCGAGCGCGACAGCACCCGTCCACCCACCATTCCGCAGGTGGGCGACTGGCATATCGACAGCGACGTGTCGGCGTTGCAGCTGCCGCCTGGCGCGGCGCTCCCGCAAGAACTGATTCCCGCCGCCTCGCTCACCTTCTCGGGCCTGCGCAACATCTACCGGCGCGATGGCTTCGGCGCCGAACTGGTGGCCATGACCGACGAGCCCGCCCATGGCGCCAACGCGCCGCCCTACCGCGAGACGCCCTTCCCCGCGCTCACCGCGTTGCTCGAGTTCGACGGCGCCGACCTGCGGCAGGTGCTGGCCACGCGCGACCTGCGCATCGTGGTGTTCGACCCCTACCGCACATCGAGCGTGCAGCTCGGCGGGCAGGAGATTCCGCTGGCGGCCAACTTCACCTCCGGCT
This sequence comes from Variovorax durovernensis, assembly GCF_977011995.1. Lineage (NCBI taxonomy): Bacteria > Pseudomonadati > Pseudomonadota > Betaproteobacteria > Burkholderiales > Comamonadaceae > Variovorax > Variovorax durovernensis. The sequence goes on from NZ_CDRNCW010000001.1 coordinate 3,658,825, forward strand.
ACGGCCTGTGGCTCGCGCGCTCCGACTTCGCGCTGCAGGCGCTGCGCAGCCTCTTCGGCAGCGCCGACGGGCTCACCAGGCCGCGCATCTACCTGATGCAGCCCTACGACCCGAACCGCCGCACGATCATCATGCTGCACGGCCTGGCCAGCAGCCCCGAGGCATGGATCAACGTCGCCAATGAAGTGCTCGGCGACGAGACGCTGCGCCGCAGCTACCAGATCTGGCAGGTGTATTACCCGACCAATGCGCCGCTGCCGCTCAACAACCTCGCCATACGCGAAGCCGTCGAGCAGACCATTGCGCACTTCGACCCCACTGGCAAGGCACGCGCGTCCAACAACATCACGCTGATCGGCCACAGCATGGGCGGCGTGCTGTCGCGGCTGATGGTGTCGTCATCGGAAGACAAGCTGTGGGAGGCCCTGCTTGCAAGCTACCCGATGCAGGGCGCGCAGCAGCAGCGCATCGAGCAGCGGCTTGCGCCCTACCTGCGCTTCGAGCCCTTGCCGCAGGTCAGCGACGCCATCTTCATCGCGTCGCCGCACCGCGGCACCGACTTTGCCAACAACCGCATCTCGCGCTGGGTGGCCAACCTCATCACGCTGCCGGTCACCATGCTGGGGCAGCTGAGCGACATCTCGCGCGAGCTGATCCGCATCGCACCGGGCAAGCAGGACCTGGGGCCGCTGCGCATTCCGAACAGCATCGACAACCTCAGCGACCGCGATCCCTTCGTGCGGCTGTCGTCAGGGCTGCCGATGAATCCGCGCGTGCGCTATCACTCGATCATCGGCAACGACACGCCGGGCGCGCCGCTCGCCGGGTCGAGCGACGGCATCGTGCCGTACGAGAGCGCGCACCTCGAAGGCGCGGCGTCGGAGCTGGTGATTTCGTCGCAGCACAGCGTGCAGGAGAACCCGCTGGCCATCCTGGAGATCCGGCGGATTCTCAAGGAGCAGTTGCGCATGGAGCCCGCAATCGCACGCTGAATCGCGTGCCCTTCGCCGATTGCGCGCGGATGTGATGGAGAACACATCCGCGCCACGAAACAGGCTGCGCGCGGCGGCCTTAATTCATACGATCGGCTTCGCTTCGATTGGCGCGTGAACCGGCTCCCGGCTTCACCGCTTGCATCGAATCGATTTGCTCAAGATGCCGCCCTCTCCTTCTTCCGATACCGTTGTCGCACACAGGCCTCCGCCACCAGAACTCCACCTGGTGACGGACCACGACGAACCCGATGCGCGCACCGCCAGTGCAGCGGCGGTCGCGAGTGCGTTGTGCCATCTGTTCACGAAGGCCAGCGAGCCGGAACTCGCGTCGTTGCTGCGCTCCATCGAACAGGGCGATGCATCGGCCGCGGCGCGGCTGGCGCACGAGATCCTCAGGCCCATCGCGTTTCCCTCGCAGACGCCGCCAGCGTCGGTGGACGCGGACGTCGAGGCCATGCAGCACTTTCCACCCGCGGAAGCGAACGCGCTGCTGTCGTCGCGCGAACTCAAGGTGCTGTGGCTCATCTCGCGCGGCTGGAGCAACCGCGAGATCGCCGAGGCCACGCATCGCTCCATCAACACCATCGAGGCGCAGCTCAAGAGCATGTATCGCAAGCTGGGCGTCAAGTCGCGCACCCAGGCGATCCGCGAGGCGATGAAGCATGGCCTGCTGATCTGGCGCTCCAACAGCGGCGACCCTTCGGCCATGGCGATGAACGACGCAGGCCCGGTCGGCTTGCGGGCCTGAAGGCCGCGCTAAGATGCGGGCCGCGGTTGCAAGCCGCGCCCGGGCCCGCGGGAAGGGTTGAACCCACTTGCCTCCATGTGTTGCTGATTCATCAGCCTTTTGTGCAGCCGGAATTGCGGGTCCTCGGCGTCTGATGCACGGAGGTTTTCATGAAGCGCATTCCCGCACGGCCCGATCTGGGCCACCTGAAGAAGCAAGCCAAGGAGCTGCTTGCTCTCTACCGGGGCAACGACCCCGGAGCCGCCACCCGATTCCGCGATGCACTGCCGGCCGCCGCAGGCAAAGGCGACATCGCGATCGCCTCGCTCGGCTTGCGCCTGCATGACGCGCAGTCGTGCATCGCGCGCGAATACGGTTTCGCCTCCTGGGCCGACCTGCAAGGCTTCGTACTCGCACGCAGGGCACAGGCGGACGATCCCGCGAAGACCGTGTTGCACTGGCTGCGCTGCGTGTATGCGGGTGACATTGCCGGCGGCGCCGACCGCTCGAGGCCCTCAGTCGCCGTTCGCCTGCTGGAAGAAAGCCCCGGGCTGCTCGGCGATGACCCCTACCTCGCATGCGCCATTGGCGATGAAGCCGTTGTGCGCCGCGCGACGGCGCAAGACCCGGGCTGGATTCACCGGCCGGGCGGACCTCTCAAGCTGCCGCCGCTCGTCGCGGTCGCGCATTCCGGCCTGCTGAAACTGCCGGCTTATCGCGAAGGCCTGCTGGCCTGCGCCCGGCTCCTGCTCGAAGCCGGCGCCGATGCCAACCAGTCGGTCGGCAACCGCTGGCCGCCGGCATCGCTCGAGGCACCGGACGAGAACGAGCGCCTTTCCGCGCTCTACGGCGCCGCCGGCCAGAACCGCGACGCCGAACTCACCCGGCTGCTGCTGCAGGCCGGCGCCGATCCGAACGACAACGAATCGCTCTACCACTCGCTGGAAAACGCGGCCTGCGTCGAGCTTCTGCTGAAGGCCGGCGCGCGCGTCACCGGCACGAACGCGCTGTATCGCGTGCTCGACCTCGATGCGCTCGAAGCCCTGCGGCTGCTGCTCTCGCACGGCGGCGACGCCAACGAACCCGCCGGGAGTTCGCTCGCGTCCGACTGGGGCACACCGCTGCTGTGGGCCATCCGCCGAAGGCGCTCTCCTGCGCACATCGAGGCCTTGCTGGCTGCGGGCGCAAACCCTTCGGCCACGACGCCGGACGGAACCAGCGCCTACACCGTCGCCCTGCGCTTCGGGCTGCCGGAGCTTGCGCGGCTGCTGCAGCAGGCCGGCGGCGGTTCGGCGCTGCCGGAGACCGAAGCCTTCGTCGCCGCCTGCGCACGGGCCGACGCAGCGGCCGCGCGGCGGATGCTGGACAAGAACCCGAAGCTCATCGGCATGCTGTCCGAACGCCAGCTCAGGCTGCTGCCAGAACTCACGGCCCAGGGGGGCTGCGACGATGCGGTGAAGCTCATGGTCGAACTCGGCTGGCCGGTCGCCGTGCGCGCTGGCGACTGGGACGGCTCGGCCCTCAACCACGCCGTGTTTCGCGGCGACGCAGCGCTCGCCCGCTTCCTGCTCGAACATGGCTCCAGCTGGGAAGAACGGCACGGCTTCGACGACAACGCCTGCGGTTCGCTGTCATGGGCCTCGGTCAACGAGCCGGTCGAGGGCGGCGACTGGGTCGGCTGCGCCGAAGCGCTGGTCGCGCACGGCATGCCCGCGGCAAGGCCGGACCCTGCGGGCACTGACGGCGTGCTGATCGGTGCGCAGCGCTACCGGTTCTCGGAAGAGGTCACGGACTATCTGCTGGGCGCATCTGGTCAGCGATAGACGCTCTTGATCAGGGCTCGATCCGTCGGCACGTCGCCCCCGTGGGCGGCCCTGTTCAGGGCCAGATGCTGCACCAGTGCTTCCGGCTGGCTGCCTTCCACGATCAGGCGGCCAAGCCACCGGCTGTGCAACGCAGCTTCCATCAACACCGATTGGCCACACTCGGTGATGCCGTTGCGCATGAGATCCAGCTTGCGCAATACGGGCGAAGCCCCGATCAGCCTGGCCGCGCAAGCTGCGCCCTCATCGCCCATCTGGTTGGCGGGTGCGCCGAGTGCTTTGGCCGAAGCCGCATGGCCAAGATTGAGGGAAAGCAGGCTCGAAACCCGGGCCGCCTCGAAGAGTGCACTGGCTCCTTGGCTCCCGATACCGTTGCTCGCGAGTTCGAGCGTTTGCAAGGTGCTGTTCTCACGCAGGGCTTGCGCCAGTTCGATCGCGCCTGCGTCGCCAAGGTGATTCGCGCTTGCGTACAGTTCTTCGATCTGCGGCGCCTCGCGCAACAGCCGCGCAAGGTCTGCTGCCACCGCAGGCCCAAGCCCGTTGCCACTCAAGTACAGGCTTCGCAGGCCGCTGCCGCCCGCGCACAGTGCGTCGACCACCGCGCGCACGCCCGCGCCGCGAAGATCGGTGTTGACCAGATCGAGCACTCGAAGATTTCGGTTGCCACGCAGCATGCGCGCGATGCTCTGCGCCCCTTCCGGCCCCAGCGGGTTGCGCTTGAGCCAGAGGCATGTGACCTGCGGTGCCTGCGCCACAGCAGCCGCCAGCTCGCCCGCGCCCTCGGGGCCGATGTTGTTGCAGCCCAGGTAAAGCACCTCGAGGTGCGCATTTGCGGCCGCCAACCTGGCGACCGCCCCCGCACCTGCATCGCCAATGGCGTCAGTGCCCAGCATGAGGCTGCGCACCCGGGTGTTGTGCCGAAGCGCCGCGACCAGCTGCAGGCAGTTGTCCGTGCCCAGGCTCTGCTTGCACAGATCCAGCCGGCCGTCGTCCAGCATGGTTCCGCGCGGAAAGCTCCGGCTGCCCTGCACGGCACTGTCGGCACTCAGGTAATCGAGCAGGGGCGCCAACTCTCGCACCTCGCATGGCGTGATCGCAACGCGATGAACAGGGCAATGCACCGGGCTCTCGTCCATCCGCAGATCACCAGGCATAGGGTTCGTAGTCCTTGAGGAAATGCCCGAACAGCGGAGTGTCCGGCTCGTTGATACCGCGAGCGATCGGGTCGAACAGTCGGGCCATGCCGTCGACAACATCCAGCGGCGTGTGGAAATGCCGCGCCTCGCGCGCGTGCATGGCCCGCGGGTAAGGCTTCTCGTCCGTCACCCAGCCGGTATCGACGGCGTTCATGTAGATGCCGTCGCGGGCCCACTCCTGGGCGCTGGTGCGCACCAGCATGTTCAGCCCAGCCTTGGCCATGTTGGTGTGCGGATGAAACTCCGTCTTGTCGATGCGGTTGAACTGCCCCTCCATCGCCGAGGCCTGCACCACGAAACGGCGGGGATATGGAGAACGAAGCAACGCCGGCCTGAGCCGGCTTGTCAGCAGGAAAGGGCTCACGGCGTTCACGAGCTGCACTTCCAGCAGTTCCAGCGTGGACACTTCGTGCAGCCGCTGAGACCAGGAATTTTCCGGCCGCTTGTCGAGCGCCTGACCGTAGCTGTCCAGCTCCTGCGGCGCGAAGTACTCGCCATAGCCCGGCAGCTGCCCCTGGTAGTTGCCCTTGGCCTCCAGCAGCCATGGCGTCGGCTCGGCAGCCATGAGCGCCGCATAGAACTCGCGAGGACGCTTGATGGTCTGGGCCGCGTTGTTGACGAAGATGTCGAGGTGCGGCAAACGCCGGCACAGCTCGTCGGCAAAAGCTTCCACCGACGGGATGTTGCGCAGGTCCAGGGCCTCCAGCGCAAGCCGGCTGCGCCACGTGTCGGCATCAGGCATCGCGAGGAATCGCTGCAGTGCATCCTTCGGGAAGCGGGTGGTGACGACGACGTCGGCGCCATCGCGGAGCAGGCGCAATGCGGTCTGAAAACCGATCTTCACCCGCCCGCCCGTCACCAACGCAACGCGCCCGCGCAGATCTGCACGTTGGGCTCGCTTGGCCCAGTTCTTCTCCGAGCAGCCGGGGCACAGCAAGTGATAGAAGTGATGCAGTTCGCCGTAGGGCTGCTTGCAGACATAGCAGCGCTGCAGCCGCAACAGCGCTCCGCTCGCGTTGGAAGAAGCGGAAGAATCCGGCAGTGCGGTCGCTCCCTCCTGTGCGCGCACCAGGCCGGTCCGCAGGCGTGCATCCTGCAATTGCGCGGCGGCCGTCGCCTGAAGCGCCTGTCGCTTGACGCGCTTGGACTGTCTCCGGATCTTGGCAACCAGTGTCTTGAAGCGCGGATGGTCGTCCATGCTGGAGGGATCGTCCGAGACTGCTTGCAACACCCGCAAGGCAATCGCCAGCTCTTCGTCCGTGAAGCCCACGTCTGGCAGACCATCGATCAAAAATCACTCCCCGGATGCGCATCGACCGTATCCACGCCGAATCCGCGTGGGGAAAACGAGCTGGATTTGAACCAGCGCTCCCCTCCTGCAAGGAGGATGTGCTTCCGCTACACCACCGCTCTCCGGCAGCGATTCTAAGAACGAATCCACGGTGCTCTCGGCCGTCTGCAGCAAAAAAAGCGGGCCTCGCGAGCCCGCCCAAAAGTCGCCCACCGGGTTGCAGGAAGCACAGCCCGGCTCCGACTCACCTCGAACTCATTTCCACTCTTCCTCTCCCCTCTTCCCTTCCTTCAAAACGAGCGCCAGCCGAGTTCGGGCGCGATGCGCCGCGACAGTTCGCTCAATATCTGTTCGTACTCGTCGCCCGAAAAGTTGTAGGGCAGCTCCACCCGCAATTCGTGCACGTGCGGCAGCACCGGGTCCTTGCGCAGGCGCTCCAGGATCTCGTCGGCGGTGCCCACGAGGTCGGTAGCGAACAGCGTGCGGCGCTCGCCCTGCGGTTCCAGCGTGCGCTCCACGCGGCCGGCCGCGAACGCGCGGTAGCGCTTGCGCGTGGCGGCATCGGCGCCGTCCAGGGGAACGATCACGCGGCCCAGCGCGATGCGGCCCCGGCGGGTGTCCGTCTCGCTCTGGCGGTAGCGCTCGACCAGGCCCAGCTGGGCATTCAGGAAGTCGCTGGTGGTCTCGCCCGAGAGCACATTGCCCAGCAGCAGGTTGAAGCCGTTGCGCCCCGCCCATTCCACCGAGCGCAGCGAGCCGCCGCCGTACCAGAGCCGGTCGACCAGGCCCGGCGCATGTGGCTGCACCCGCGGGCGCACGCGCCCGCCTGCCGATTCGACGAAGGTCTCCTCGTCGCCCAGCCATGCATCTTCCAGGTTGGCCTTGAGCCGCCCGACCCGCCTGTGCGTGAAGTCGACGATGTTCGGTGCCGTGTCGTGGAAGCGGTTGCCCAGCAACGCGCCATGCAACGGCGCACCCGCGCTCAGGCCCACCTGCAGCCGGCCGCGCGAAAGCACGTCGACCGTGGCCAGGTCTTCGGCGAGCCGGAACGGGTTTTCGTAGCCCATCTGGATCACCGCCGCGCCCAGTTCGATGCGGCGGGTACGCTGCGTCGCCGCGGCCAGGAAGGTCGCGGCCGAAGACACGCCGCGCTCCAGGTGCCGCTGCCGTACCCAGGCACCGTCGAAGCCCAGCTTCTCGCCGAACTCGAACAGCTTCAGCGCGGCCTCGAAGCCGGCGTATGCGTCGCCCTCGGCAAAGTTGCCGGGCGTCAGGAAGCCAAGGTGCCGGATGCTCACGGTGCGAACTTCGGCAGGCCGGGCGGGTTGGTCTCGGACTTGGGCAGGGCCTCTTCCGCAAGGCTCCAGCGCGCGAGCGCCTTCTCGTACAAGCCGTTGCGGATCAGGCCGTTGGCGGCCGTGGTCAGTGCCACGGCCAGGCCGCTGCCCTTGCGCGTGGCAATGGCCACGTCGGACTTCAGCGGCCAGCCCGCGTTCACCGTGCCGACCAGCCGGATCTGTCCGTTCTTCGCGGCCTCGTAGGCCTGCGGCGCGTTGGGGTTGAAATTGGCGTCAACCCGCCTGGTGACCACCGCCAGCGTGCGCGATACATCGTCGTCGTAGTACTGCAGCTCGGCGGCTTTCAGGCCGGCCGCGAGGTTGCGCTTGTTCCACTCCAGCAGGATGCGTTCCTGGTTGGTTCCCGCGCCGGTCGTGATCTTCAGGCCCGCGATGTCCTTCGGTTCCTTGATCGACTTGATCGGGCTGTCGGCCTTCACGTAGAACCCGTGCAGGCCCAGCCGGTAGGTGGAGAAGTCGAACTTCTCCTTGCGCTGCTCTGTCACGCCCACGTTGGAGATCACCGCGTCGTACTTGCCCGAACTCAGGCCCAGAGGCCAGTCGGCCCAGGCGATGGGCTGCAGGTCGAGCTTCAGGCCCAGCGCGTCGGCGATGAGCAAGGCGAAGTCGGGGTCGAAGCCGACCACGGTCTTTGCGTCGCTCGCGTAGGTCGAGATGGGCGGCGCGAACGGTGCAATGGCAACGGTCAGCACGCCCTCCTTCACGAACTTGTAGTTCGGTGGAATGGCACGGACGGCCTCGGTGTCCCTGGCGGCACGCGGACGGGCGCTCTGCTCCGCGCTGAAGTCGAACTTGTCGGCGGCGTGCGCCATGCCAGTTGCCAGCGTGAATGCGCTCAGCGCGACAAGGCCGCGGGCGATGTTCTTGAAATTCATGGTCATCAGTTCTTCGGCAGTCCGGGCGGGTTGGTGCGCGAGGCCTGAATGGCCTCGGATTCCAGGCTCCAGCGCGTGAGCGCCTTGGCGTAGTTGCCGTTCTTGATCTGCGCGTTGAGCGCCACGGTGATCGCCTCGGCAATGCCGGAGCCCTTGCGCGAGGTGACGGCGATCTCGGCGTTCAGCGGCCAGCCGCCGGAGAACACGCCTGCCAGCCGCGTCTTGCCGTCGCGCGCCTCGTAGGCCGCAATGGCGTTCGGCCCAACGTAGGCATCCGCCCGGCCGGATTGCAGCGCCAGGCGCTGCACCACATCGTCGTCGTAGTACTGGATTTCGACCGGCTTCAGCCCGGCCGCCAGGTTCTGCTTGTTCCAGCGCAACAGGATCTGCTCCTGGTTGGTGCTGGCGGCCACGATCACCTTCAGCCCCGCGATGTCCTTCGGCTCCTTGATGGCGCCCAGCTTGCTGTCGGACTTCACGTACACGCCGATCTGGTCGTTGCGGTAGGTCGAGAAGTCGAACTTCTCCTTGCGCTCCTCGGTCACGGTCACGTTCGACACCACCACGTCGAACTTGCCCGACTGCAGTCCCAGCGGCCAGTCGGCCCAGGCGGTGGACAGCAGCTCCAGCTTGCGCCCGAGGCTGTCGGCCACCAGTTGCGCGATGTCGGGCGCGTTGCCCACCGGGGTCTTGGTGTCGGTCGCATAGGCCGCGAACGGCAGGCGGCCCGTGGTCGTGCCGACGACGAGCACGCCCTCCTTCAGGAACTTGAAGTCCTTGGCCAGCGCGACGACCTGCTCGATCTTTTGCGCGCGCGGCCGGCCTGCCTGCTCCGGGCTCAGGTCGGGCGCCGGTTGCGCGGAGACGGCCAGCGGCACCAGCAGCGCAGCGAGCAGAGCGGACAGGATGTTTCGTCGGTGGGTCATGAAGTGCGATGCAGTGAGAAAAGAAAGAAAGAAAAGAAAGGAATCAGAGAACCTTGGCCAGGAACTCCGCCGTGCGCGGATGCTCCGGCGCGTTGAACACCTTGTCGGGCGTGCCGGTTTCCAGGATGCGGCCGCGCTCCATGAAGACGATGTTGTCGGCCACCTCGCGGGCAAAGCCGATCTCGTGCGTCACGATGACCAGCGTGGTGCCCGAGCGCGCCAGCTCCTTGATGACGGCCAGCACCTCGCCCACCAGTTCGGGGTCGAGCGCCGAGGTGGGCTCGTCGAACAGCAGCACCTTGGGTTTGAGCGCCAGCGCCCGCGCGATGGCCACGCGCTGCTGCTGACCGCCGGACAGCTGGCGCGGATAGGCGTGCGTCTTGTCGCCCAACCCGACGCGCACCAGCAGCTCGGAGGCCAGTGCCTCGGCCTCGGCCCGCGAGAGGCCGCGCACCGACACCGGCGCCTCGACGATGTTCTCCAGCACCGTGAGATGCGGGAACAGGTTGAAGCTCTGGAACACCATGCCCACGTCGACGCGGCGCTTGAGAATCTCTTTCTCGTGCAGCTCGTAGAGCGTGTCCGCGTCGCGGCGGTAGCCGATGAGTTCGCCGTCGATGGCGATGAAGCCGTCGTCCACGCGCTCCAGGTGGTTGATGGCGCGCAGCAGCGTCGACTTGCCCGAGCCCGATTGCCCGAGGATCACCGTCACGCTGCCCTTGCCCACGGTGAGCGTCACGTCGTCGAGCACCTTGAGCGCGCCGAAGCTCTTGGAAACGCCGTGGATCGTCACCTCGCCGCCCCGCGTGAGCGGGTCGGTCCAGCGTGGCACCTGCGCCGCGGCCTTTGCTGGAGGCGCTTCGGCCTCGGGAGCCGCCTGCGGTGCCTTCGTGCGCCGCAGCCCGCGCAGCACTCCGCCCAGCCAGGAAGCCGGCGGATTTCGCAGCGCGCCACGCGCGAAATGCCGCTCGATGTAGTGCTGCGCCACCGACAGCACCGTGAGGATGATGAGGTACCACACCGTCGCCACCATCAGCAGCGGAATCACTTCCAGGTTGCGCCGGTAGATGATCTGGATCGTGTAGAACAGCTCGGGCAGCGCCAGGATGTAGAGGTTCGACGTGCCCTTGGCCAGCCCGATGATGTCGTTGAAAGCCGTCGGCAGGATGGTGCGCATCGCCTGCGGCAGCACGATGCGAAACGACTGCCGCCGGCGCGACAGCCCCAGCGCCGCCGCCGCCTCCAGCTGCCCCTGCTCCACGGACAGGATGCCGCCCCGAACGATCTCCGACGCAAAGGCCGCCTGGTTCAGCGTGAGGCCAAGCAGCGCCGCCACGAAGGGGCTGATGAGCTGCGTGGTCGGATACGAGAAGAAGGTGACTTCGGTGCCCGGTATGCCCAGCGTCACCGTCTCGTACAGGTAGCCCAGGTTGTTGATGATCAGCAGCAGCACGATCACCGGCACCGAGCGGAAGATCCAGGTGAACACCCACGACAGCCGCGACAGCAGCGGCGAGCGCGACACCCGCGCCAGCGCCAGCGCGGTGCCGAAGAAGAAACCGAAGAGCGCGCCCAGCGCCGTGAGCAGCAGCGTGCGGCCGAGCCCTTGCAGCACCGGTTCGGCGAAGAACCACTCGGCGAAAACGCCCCAGCCCCAGCGCGGGTTGGTGAGTGTCGAATGCAGCACGATGCCGATGACCAGCAGCGCGAAGACGGTGCCGGCGGTGCGCGCCGGGTAGCGGGCCGGCACGACGCGGAAATGCGAGTAGTCGCCGTTGGCCGGCGCTGGCGTCGGGGCTACGGGTGCGACGCGCTGCGGCTGCGGCGCGTGGGCCGATGCGGTGTCTAGAACAGTCGTGTTCATCGCCGCGCCGCCTCTGCTGTTGCCGTGACGCGCGTGTTGGCAATAACCCGTGAGGCGCCCACGTCGAGATGCTTCTCGAACGGCAGCTTGCGCGGCGTCTCCGGATCGTCCGGCGGTTCGAACAACGCGGTGTAGCCGTGGCCCAGGTACAGGCCCACGGCCTCGGGCTGGCGAAAGCCGGTCGTCAGATAGATGCGCTCGTAGCCCTGCCGCAGCACCTGCGCCTCCAGCTCCGCGAGCACCTTGCTCGCCAGGCCCTGGCGGCGCAACGCGCTGTCGGTCCACACGCGCTTCAGCTCGGCGGTGCGCTCGTCGTGACGCATGAATGCGCCGCCGCCAATGGCAACGCCGTCGCGCAGCAGCAGCACGAAGTTGCCACCATGCGATGGCGCAAACAGTTCGGGCGGATAGCGGTCCATCTCGCGCGGGGCACCCGGCTCGCGCAGTACGTCGCCGTAGCGGCTGTCGTACTCGAAGGCCAGGCCTTCGATCAGCGGCTTTGCGCGCGAGTCGAGCGGCGTGGTGTAGAGAAACTGTTCGCTCATCAGGCAGCCTTCCGTACTGCCGGCGTGCCTTGCTGCGCCGCGTAGCGGCTCGCCTTGCGCGGAAGTCCCAGGTGGTCGCGCAGCGTCTGGCCCGGCAGTTCGCGCTGGTAGCGCCCGCGCGCCTCCAGCGCCGGGATCACGAACTCGATGAAGTCGTCCAGCCCCTGCCCCAACACCGGAAAGCCGAGGATGAAACCGTCGGCCGCGCCCTCGTCCACCCAGCGGATGATCTCGTCGGCAATGCGCTCGCCGCTGCCCACGAACTGCGTGCGCGGCGTTGCCACTTCCAGCGCCACTTCGCGCAGGGTCAGGCCCTTGGCTTTCGCGTTGGCCTTGATGCGGTCGGTGGTCGAGCGGAAGCTGTTGCGCCCGATCTCGCCGAGTTCGGGGAACGGCGCGTCCAGCGCGTACTGGCTGAAGTCGTGGTGGTCGAAGAAGCGGCCCAGGTAGGCCAGCGCTTCGTCGATGGTCAGCAGCTCGCGGATCAGCCGGTATTTGGCCTCGGCTTCTTCCTCGGTGGCCGCGACCACCGGGCCGATGCCGGGGTAGATCTTCACGTCGTCGGCCTGCCGGCCTTGCGCCACCGCGCTGGCCTTTACCTGCCGCAGGAAGTTGCGCGTTTCGTCAAGCGAGGGCGAGTGGGTGAACACGGCGTCTGCGTATTTGCCCGCGAGCCCGACGCCCGCGTCCGACGAACCGGCCTGGAAGATCACCGGCTGCCCCTGCGCCGAGCGCTGGATGTTCAGCGGCCCCGCCACTTCGAAGAAGCGGCCCTTGTGGTCCAGCGTGTGCAGCTTCTCGCGGTCGAAGAACTGGCCGGTCTCGCGGTTGCGCACGAAGGCGTCGTCGTCCCAGCTGTCCCACAGACCCTGCGTCACGGCCAGGTATTCGTCCGCGATCTCGTAGCGCTGCGCGTGCTCCGGGTGCGCGCGGCTGTAGTTCCTGGCGCTGCCTTCCAGCGGCGTGGTCACCACGTTCCAGCCCGCGCGGCCGCCGCTGATGAGGTCGAGCGAAGCGAACTGGCGCGCCACGGTGAACGGGTCGCTGTAAGAACTGGAGACGGTGCCCGCGAGGCCGATCTTCGAGGTCACGGCCGCGAGCGCCGAAAGAATCGATATCGGCTCGAAGCGGTTCAGGAAATGCGGGATCGATTTCTCGTTGATGTAGAGCCCATCCGCCACGAAGGCGAAGGCGATGCCCGCCGCCTCCGCCTTCTGCGCGGTGCGCACGAAGAAGCCGAGGTTGACGCTGGCGTCGGCCGGCCCGCCCGGATGCTTCCAGGAGTTCATGTGGCTGCCGGCCCCTTGCAGCATGACGCCGAACTTGATGTTGCTCATGACGATCGCTCTTGTTGTTTGATGGAGGAAAAGGCTCAGGCCGGCACCGTCTCGCGCGCCCTGGCCAGCAGTTCGACTGAAGCGTGGCGGGCCGCGAAATCGGCGACGGGAATGTCGATGACGAACTCCTCGATGCCGAAGCGTTCGCTCAATGCGTCGAGCGCATCGCGCACCTCTTCGCCGGTGCCGGCAATCACATGCGGGCGGCGCTCCTCGGTGCGGTAGTCGCTCACGCCGGCCTGCCGCGCGAACTCCGCAGCGGCCTCGAGGCTGGGCAGGTTGACGTTCTGGCCCGTGGGCAGGTGCACGCGAAAGCTGCGCAGCGCGCCCACCAGTCGGGCGGCCTCCTCGTGCGTCTTGGCCGCAAAGGCGAAGAGCGCGAGCAGCGGCGCACGGCCGGCGCGCTCGCGATAGGCCTCGACCGACTGCGCAAGGTTCACCGGGTCGCCGTTGAAGTGCCCCGCATAGACGAATTCCCAGCCGAGCTGCGCCGCGAGCACCGCGCTCTCGGGGCTGCCGCCGAGCAGCACGCGCTGCGGCAGTTGCGGCGGGTTGGGCGTGGCCACAGCGCCGGCCAGCGCATGGCCGCTTGCCACGCCGTCGTGCAGGAAGGCATCGAGCTCGCTGAGCCGTACGGCAAAGTCTTCGCGCCTGCGGACCGGGTCGTGCAGCCACTGCAGCGCCTTGCTCGTGAGCGGCAGGCCGCCAGGCGCCTTGCCGATACCCAGGTCCACGCGGCCCGGCGCCAGCGAGGCCAGCACGCGGAAGGTTTCTGCCACCTTGAACGGGCTGTAGTGCTGAAGCATGACGCCGCCCGTGCCGATGCGGATGCGCGAGGTCTTCGCGAGCAGGTGCGACGCCAGTACCTCCGGCGCCGAGCCTGCATAGTTCCTGTTGCCGTGATGCTCGGCGAGCCAGTAGCGGCGGTAGCCCAGCCGCTCCGCGCTCTGCGCCAGCGCGATGGTGTGCTGGAACGCCTGGGCGGCATCTGCGCCTTCAGGGATCAGGCTCTTGTCGAGCAGGGACAGCGAGTAGGACACGGTGTGCGGCGGGAGACGCCCTTGAAAGAATTGCTGCGAATTCTCTCGGGCATGGCGCGCACCGTTTGCGCTGAATTTCTATATCGATATCTGCTGGATGCTCGGTAGCCGGCCACCGATGGCAGGCACGGCAAGGCTAGTGAAGCGGGTGCCGGGGCAGACTTATGGTGAAGACGCATCCCGATCCCGGCACGTCGCGCACCGTCAATGTGCCCTGGTCGGCTTCGATGCTCTGCCGGGCGATGGACAGCCCGAGTCCCAGGCCGGCCCTGCTGTCGTCGTTGGGCTTGAAAGGCACGAACATTTTTGCGACGCCGCCGGGCGGCAAGCCTCCGCAGTGGTCCTCCACGTCGATGTGCACATGGTCGCCGAAGGCGTATGCATTCAGCGTCACCAGGGAGTTGTGTCGCGTGAACTTGAAGGCGTTCTGCAGCAGGTTGGCCAGGGCCGCGTGCAGCAGTTCGCGGTTGGCCAGGACCGCCAGCAACGGGTCCACGGCGCGTACTTCGAAGACGGCGCCCTTGGTGCTGGCGTCGAGCCGGGCCGCCAGCTCGACGTCGGCGATGAACGCCGCTACAGGGAAAGTCTGGCGCTGGTCAGAGCCCTCGCCCCGCACTTCCGCGGTGGCCCTGCTGATCAACAGGCCGAGCGTGGAAAGGCTGCGCTTCAGGATCGCGCCGGTAGCGCCGCTGATCTGCATGTTGCCAAGTTCGAGCGCCCGAACGGCGAGCGTGGCGGTGCCAAGCGCGTTGCGCAGTTCGTGAACCAGGAAGCCCAGTCGCTGCTTCTCGCCCGCCGTTCGCTGCACCGCCAGTTGCGCATCGCGCTGAAAGCTGAATTCGGTGACCGCATCCGCAATGGCGTTGTCCAGGCAACGGTTCAGCGTACGAAACTCGCTCACGGCAAAAGGCGCGCTGCGCTCGAATGCCAAGTCGGTGATCGCCTGGCAGAGATCGCCGTAGTCGTGGACCACCTGATCGACCGTGTAGCCGAGGTTCAGCAGCTCCTTGCCGTGCGCCGTGGCGCTCAACCCTATTTCGGACAGCGCGAGCGAGTCTCCGCCGGAGGGGCCCGAAATGGCGATGCTCGCAGCCTCGTTGTCATCGTTCTCCGCCGCAAGTGTTCGCGTGAGCTGGTCCAGGAACATCGGCACTCCGTGCGCCAATTGCTTCTCCGTTGCCGCGCGCTGGGGGCGCTGGGCAACCTTCAGTTTGCACCTGGCGACCAGTTCGTCGCGGTTGCTGAAGAGAAAACGATGCATACATGGCGCTTCAGGTGCTGGTTTGTTTGATACGGGAACGGGCCTTTTCCTGTGCGATGGCCAGGCTTCCCTTTGCGGTGATGACCCGCACCAGCATGGCGTGCAGCCCGATGCCGGTTTTGTCGGACCGCATCTGGTGCGAGGCCTCGATGAACCCCTCGTCCAGGAGCCGCTTTGCCCCGGCAAAGTCGGCCTGCAGCGTCAGGATTCGCGGCGGCAGCATGCGGTCGAGGCGCATCAACAGTTGAATGTCCATGAATGCTCTCCGAGGTGATAACCACGGCGGTGCCGCAGGGTGCTTGGTTCAGCATGTTCGCAAGGGCGCGGATTGTCTGTGCGCCTGCGTACATACGCATCGGTATTCGCAGTTCCGGCGAGCTGCGCCCGGCCTCAGGCCTGAGGAGCCTTCGCGTCCGGCGTGGCGGCAAACCACCGGAAGATGTTGCAGCGCTTGTTGCCGAGCCGCACGAACAGATAGCCGGACTCCGGGTTGCCCAGCGCATCCACCGGAATTCCGGCGGAACGCAGCGCCGCCATCTCCTCATCCGAACCGATGCCGAAAGGCAGCCTGAGCGTCACCGTGGCGGTGTGCATGAATCGCTTGGCCATGTCGGCGGCTCAGTGCTTCCCGGTCAAGGCGGCCTGCCCCTTCAGGGTCACGCGCATCACCGTGGCCTGGCCTGAATAGACGGTTCGTCCGCGCTGGTGCAGCACGGGTGGCAGTTCGGCTTCGATCAGGCCCGCATCGCGCAGCACCCCGCACTTCAGGATCTCATCCTGGTCGTCGATCTTCAGGGGAAGTTGCGCGCAGCACAGGCGGCCGAGCAGTTGCATGGGCATTTCAATCTCCCGGTATTCCCAAGGGGCTCATCGAGTGCATGTCGATGTCCTCCTGGATTGGGTGGCGGGCTTCCACGCTAGCTGGAAAGAAGCACTGGCACCGTTCGCCAGCGCACCGACAGGCCCCGAAAATGAATAATCGGTGCTTTGTGCGCCACTGCACAGACACGCAGGGTCGCGCCGCAGAATCATGTGAACTTTGGAAGGCCACTCCAGTCATGGCATTGCTCCCGCGTTCGTCCTCGCCGCCTGCCGCCACCACGCGAAATGGCCTGCTGGAAGTCATCCCACCCGACGTGATGGCCCGGATGAAGCCTTTCCTGGAACTGGTGCAGCTGAGCCTGGGAGAGGTGCTCTACGAGTCGGGCGCAGTTCAGCAGCACGTGTTCTTTCCGATCGACTGCATCGTCTCGCTGCTGTATGTGCTGGAAAACGGGCAGTCCGCAGAAATCGCCGTCGTGGGCTTCGAGGGCATGGTGGGCGTGTCGCTGCTGATGGGCGGGGGCAGCACGCCCAACCGCGCGGTGGTGCAAAGCGCCGGCCGCGCCTTTCGCCTGGGCGCAACCCACATCAAGGAACTGACCGACAAGGGCGGCCCGCTGCTGCACCTGCTGCTGCGCTACACCCAGTCGCTCATCACGCAGATGTCGCAGACTGCGGTGTGCAACCGGCACCACTCGCTGGAGCAGCAACTGTGCCGCTGGCTGCTGCTGAGCCTGGACCGCCTGCCCGGCAACGAGCTGGTGATGACGCAGGAGCTCATCGCCAACATGCTCGGCGTGCGGCGCGAAGGGGTGACGGAGGCGGCGGGCAAGCTGCAGCGCCTGAACCTGATCAAGTACGCGCGCGGCCACATCACGGTGCTCGACCGCAGCGGGCTGGAGCGGCAGGTGTGCGAATGCTACGAAGTGGTCAAGCGCGAAACGGACCGGCTGCTGCCGCAACTGCCGGCCACCTGAGCCTGTGTGCGCGCGTGGGTGCGGCGGCGCACAGAGAGCGGTGCATCGGCAGGCAAGAATGCATCGGCCGTCGCTTTGCAGCGCGTGCGCTCCTGGCTCTTTCCTCTTATCGACAGGCAGTTTCGTGACTTCTGATCCGTCGACCCCTGTGCTCAACCGGCTGCTCCAGGCCTTGCCGCCTTCGGACCGCGCGCGGCTGCTCGCGCGCTGCGACCACGTGCAGCTGGTGGCTGCGCAAGTGCTGTACGAGCCGGGTGACGCCATCCGGCACGTCCACTTCCCTACCACCGCCTTCGTGTCGCTGGTGTCCACGGCGGACGGCCACGACGGCCTGCAGACCGGCATGGTGGGCAATGAGGGTGTGCTGGGCTACGAACTGTCGCTGAACGCGCAGCGCGCACCGCTGCGCACCCTGGTGCAGGGAGACGGCCTGGCATGGCGGCTCTCGGCGAAGTCGTTCGAGCAGGAATTGGCGGGCAACACACCGCTCAAGCGCGTGCTCCATCGCTACGTGTGCGTGCTGCTGGCCGAATTCGGCCGCTCGGGGCTGTGCCATCAGTTCCACCAGATCGAGGAGCGCCTGGCGCGATGGCTGCTCACCACGCAAGACTGTGCGCATTCGGCGCACCTGGCGCTCACGCACGAGGTGCTGGGGCGCATGCTGGGCGTGCGGCGGGTCGGCATCACCAACGCGGCGACGGCGCTGCACACGCGCAGCCTCATCGACTACCGCCGCGGCGTCATCACCATCACCGACCGCCAGGGGCTGGAGAACGCAGCCTGCGACTGCTACCGCGCCAACCGGCGCAGCTATTCGGACCTGATCGCCTCAGGCTAGCCGACGACCAGTCAATCTACTGCGGCTCATCGTCCATAAGCGGTTGCGACTCTCTAGTCAGCGTCTTGGCCAGCAGCCGCAAGGTGCTCGCACAGGCTTCGGTGGCCTCGGAAAGAACGGCCCCGCGTCGGTAGGCCAGCCCCAGGTCCATCGAGGGCACCGCGCTCGACACCACCGTCCTGCGAATTCGCCCACCATCGTGAGACCAGGGGCGAAACACCAGATCGGACAGGATGGTCACCCCCACGTTCTGCGCGACGAGGCTGCGCACGGCCTCGATCGATTTGGTGCGGAACACGACCTTGGGCTTGAGCTTCATCGCGCCCCAGTAGCGGCCCACGGTATCCACGTGCTCGTCCATGTCCAGCAGCACGAAGGGCAGCTGCGCGATCTCACGCAACGGCACCGACTTCTGCGCCACCAGCGGATGGTCGAACGACGTCCACAGGCGGCGCTGCGACTTCAGCAGGTTCTCGCGCCGGATGTCCGACGCGCGAGAGAGGTTCGACACCAGCACCACGGCCAGGTCGAACTCGCCGCTGCGCAGGCCGTCCTCGATCTCGAGCCGGTTGCGCTCCACGGGCTCGAACTCGACCAGCGGCAGTTGCCTGCGCATCGCGCCGATGATCTTCGGCAGCATGTATTCGGACACGGTGTCGGTGATGGCGATCTGCACTCGCCCCTCGACCGAAGACACCGAATTTCGCGTTTCCTCCACCGCTGCCTCGAGTGTGTGCAGCATGTGCTCCGCGTGCCGAAGAAAACCCTCGCCCTGCACCGTGAGCCGCAGCCCGTCGGAGTGCCGCGTGAAGAGCTGCACCTTCAGCGTCGACTCCAGGTTCTTGAGCGAAGTGGTCAACGAGGGCTGGCTCACATAGCAGCGCTGGGCCGCGCGGGACACCTGCCCGGTGTGCGCGGCAGCCGCGAAGTGTTGCAGCTGCTTGATGGTTATCGACATAGATACGTCCTATATCGCTCTATCGAAAATAGAGATTATGAATTGTCGACGGCAATTCCTAACATCCGGGCAGCACGCCATGTCATGCGTGTGACGAGGACGCTCACAGTTCCAGCAGCAGTAGCAGGAGAAACCCATGCCATCGACATCACAGACTTCCGCCGGCACCGGCGCCCACGCTCGTATCCCCCAAGACGTTCCGGCCGATCCCGGGCTGTTGAGCCGCCTGGGCCTGCGCTTCACTGCCTGGGCCGAGCGCTGGTTTCCCGACGCCTTCGTGTTCGCGGCCATCGCCGTGGTGGTGGTCGCGGGCGCCGCGCTCCTGAACGGGTCCAGCCCGCAGGCGGTGGCCAAGTCCTTCGGCGACGGTTTCTGGAGCCTCATTGTTTTCACGATGCAAATGGCGCTGGTGGCCATCGGCGGCTACGTGGTGGCGACCTCGCCGCCGGCCGCACGGCTCATCCGCAAGCTGGCCGCGCTACCGGTGTCGGGGCGCCAGGCCATCGCGTACGTGGCGGCGATCAGCATGATCCTGTCGCTCTTCAACTGGGGCATTTCGCTGATCTTCAGTGCGCTCTACGTGCGTGCGCTGGCCGGCCGCCTCGACCTGCGCATGGACTACCGTGCCGGCGGCGCTGCCGCCTACCTTGGCATGGGCGCGACCTGGGCGTTGGGTCTCAGTTCCTCGGCGGCGCAGTTGCAGGCCAACGCCAGCAGTCTGCCCAAGAGCATTCTCGACATCACCGGCGTGATTCCGTTCAGCCAGACCATCTTCCTGTGGCAGTCGGTCGTCATGGCGCTGGTGTTGATCGTCGTGTCGGTGGCCATCGCGCTGTGGTCGGCGCCCGACGCGAAGAACGCGGTCACGGCGCAGGACCTGGGCGTGGACCTCTCGGAAGCCAAGCCGGCCTCCACTGAGTCCGCCCCGCGCCGCCCCGGCGAATGGTTCGAACGCAGCCCGTTGCTCACGCTGCTCCTGAGCGCGCTGGGCTTCGGCTGGCTGGCGCAGGAGTTCATGGCCAAGAGCCCGCTGATCGCGATCTCGGGCCTCAACACCTACAACCTGCTGTTCCTCATGATCGGGCTGCTGCTGCACTGGCGCCCACGCAGCTTTCTCGACGCGGTGTCGCGTTCGGTGCCGTCCACGGCGGGCGTGATCATCCAGTTCCCGCTGTACGGCGCCATCGCGGCCATGCTGACCGGCGCCAAGGGCGACGCAGGCATCACGCTGTCGGACCGCATCGCGCACCTGTTCGTGAGCATCTCCAACGTCGACAGTTTCGCCGTGGTGATGGGCGCGTATTCGGCCGTGCTGGGCTTCTTCATTCCCTCGGGCGGCGGCAAGTGGATCATCGAGGCGCCCTACGTCATGCAGGCGGCCAATGACCTGAAGGTACACCTGGGCTGGGCCGTGCAGGTCTACAACGCGGCCGAGGCGTTGCCCAACCTTATCAACCCGTTCTGGATGCTGCCGCTGCTCGGCGTGCTGTCGCTGAAGGCACGCGACATCGTGGGCTTCACCTTTCTGCAACTGCTGGTGCACGCGCCGCTGGTGCTCTTCATGCTGTGGGTCTTCGGCCGCACGCTGAGCTATGTCGCTCCGGTGATTCCTTGAATGCATTGAGTCAGGCAGGCTCCGGATGCAAGTGACGACGACGACGGCAACCCAAACCAGGCAGGGCTACTGCACGCTCTGCCGCTCGCGCTGCGGCACGCTCAACGAGGTGCGCGACGACATGCTGGTGTCGGTACGACCGGACCCCTCGCACCCTACCGGCCAGGCGATGTGCATGAAGGGCAAGGCCGCGCCCGAGCTTGTGCACAGCCCGCACCGCCTGCGCTACCCGATGCGCCGCACCAGGCCCAAGACCGAAGCGGATCCGGGCTGGGTGCGCATCGGCTGGGACGAGGCGCTGGCCGAGACCGCGCAGCGCCTGGGCGCCATCAAGGCCGAGAGCGGCGCCGAGTCTGTGGTGTTCGCCGTGACCACGCCCAGCGGCACGCCGCTGACGGACAGCATCGACTGGATCGAGCGCTTCGTGCGCCTCTTCGGCAGCCCCAACATCTGCTACGCGACCGAAGTCTGCAACTGGCACAAGGACTTCGCGCACGCCTTCACCTTCGGCTGCGGCATGCCCGCGGCCGACTATGCGCAGGCCGAACTGATCGTGCTCTGGGGCCACAACCCCGCGAACACCTGGCTGGCACAGGCCAATGCCATCGGCCGGGGCCGCGCGAACGGGGCGAAGATGGTGGTGATCGATCCGCGCCCCACCGCGCTCGCGCGGCAGGCCGACAGCTGGCTGCCCGTGCGGCCCGGCACCGATGCGGCACTGGCGCTGGGGCTGATCCACCTGCTGATCGCGGACGCGCGCTTCGACGAAGACTTCGTGCGCGCCTGGACCAATGCCCCCTTGCTGGTGCGCGGCGACAACGGACACTTCCTGCGCGAGCAGGACCTGTGGCCCGATGCCGAGGGCAACCGCTTCGTGGCGTGGAACGACGCGCTGGACTGCGCGGTGCCCTACGACACGGCACAGGCGGCGCAAGCCCAGGACGCAGACCACTTCCGCCTGCGCGGCGCGGTCGAGATCGAAGTGGGCACACGTCGCCTGTCGTGCGCTCCGGCTTTCGAGCTGCTGGCCCAGGGCTGCGCCGCCTACACGCCACGGGATGTCGAACGCATCACCGGCGTTGCTGAAGCCTCGCTGCGCGCGGTCGCAGACCTGTTCGGCACCTGCCGCCGCGTGGCCTATCACGCCTGGACCGGCATCGGCCAGCACACCAACGCCACACAAGCCGAACGCGCGGTCGCCACGCTGTATGCGCTGTGCGGCAGCTTCGACCGCATCGGGGCGAACCGCGTTCGCGTCGGTCCGGGCGTCAACGCCGTCAACTCGCTCTCACTGCTGCCCGACGCGCAGCGCGCCAAGGCGCTCGGCCTGGCGGAGCGCCCGATCGGTCCCCCCGCGCATGGCTGGGTGACGGCACGCGACACCTACCGCGCGATTCTCGAAGGCGAGCCTTACAAGGTGCGCGCGATGATGGCCTTCGGCACCAACCTGCCCGTGTCCCAGGCAGACACCGCGCTCGCGCACCGGGCGCTGTCGCAGCTCGAATTCCACGTGCACTGCGACTTGTTCGAGACACCCGCCGCCCGGTACGCCGACATCCTGCTGCCGGTCAATACGCCATGGGAGCGCGAAGGCCTGCGCATCGGCTTCGAGATCGACGACCGCGCAGCCGGCTGGGTGCAGTTGCGCCAGCGCATGGTTGCGCCGCGCGGCGAATCGCGCTCAGACAACGATGTGGTCTTCGAACTGGCCACCCGCCTTGGCATGGGTGACGGCTTCTTTGGCGGCAGCCTCGACGCCGGCTGGAACCACATGCTCGAGCCGCTCGGCCTCACGGTCGACCAGCTGCGCGCCCGACCCGAAGGCATTGCCTGCGCCATCGACGCGAGCGAGCAGAAATACGCCCGCGCCACGCCCACCGGCGTGCGCGGCTTCGACACCCCGACGCGCCGCGTCGAGCTCTATTCCGAAACCCTGCTGCGCCACGGCCAGCCGCCGGTCGCAACCTTCGTCGAACCGGCCGACACGCCGCGCGACGCCAAGGCCACGCGCCAGGGCGGCTTCCCCTATGTGCTGAGCTCGGCCAAGAACGGCTTCTATTGCCACAGCCAGCACCGCAGCCTGCCTTCGCTGCGCAAGCGCGCGCCCGATCCGGTGGCCGAGTTGAGCCCCGCGCTGGCGGCTGCAAAAGGCATCGTGGACGGCGACTGGATGCGCATCCGCACTCGCGTGGGCGAGGCCCGCTTCGTCGCACGCGTCACGCCCCGACTGGCGGACGACGTCATCGTGGCCGAATTCGGCTGGTGGCAGGGCTGCCCCGAGCTCGACCGCGACGGCCTGCCGGCTGAAGGAGCGCTGAGCAGCAACTTCAACGCGCTGATATCCGCCGACAGCTGCGACCCGGTGAGCGGCTCGGTGCCGCATCGCTCCTTTCTCTGCGACATCGAACGCGACCCGGCTACCGAGACGCGGCAGCGCAAGTGGCCCGGCTACCGTCCCTTCCGCATCAGCGAGCTGCGGCGCGAGGCCGACGGTGTGCTGGGCATCCACTTCGAGCCGGTCGATGGCGGCGAGCTGCCCGACTACCGCCCCGGGCAGCACGTCGAAATGCAGTTGCATCTGGACGACGGCACGCAAGTCGCACGCGCCTATTCGCTCACGGGCGCGGCAGAGGTGACTGGCCGGCGCGGCTACAGCGTGGCCGTTCGCCACCAGCGCGGCTGCTCGGCCGACGGAACGCCGCACGAGGGGCGCGTGTCGAGCCATCTGCATCGCGCGCTGAAGGTCGGCGACACCCTTGCGCTGCGTGCGCCGTCAGGCGGCTTCGTGCTGCCGCGCCACTCGCCGCAACCGCTGGTTTTCTTCGCGGGCGGCATCGGCATCACGCCCTTCATCAGCCTGCTCGAATCGTTGCCCGACGGCGCGCAGGGGCCGGCCATCTGGCTTTATTACGCCAACCAGAACGGCACGACCCACGCCTTTCGCGAGCGTATTGCGCGGCACCGCGCACGGCTGCCGCAGTTGCGGGTCGTCGACCACTACAACGCACCACTGCCGCAGGAGCGCCAGGGCATCGACTACCAGTCGGACCGCTACATCGACGCGAGCGTGGTGGACGATGCGCTGATCGCACAGCGCGCCCGCTTCTACATGTGCGGCCCGCCCGCCATGATGGACGCCGTGACCGCCGGACTGGTGGCGCGGGGCGTTCCGCGCTTCGACATCTTCAGCGAGATATTCCGCTCGCCCGCCGCGCCGCCCACCGACGGCGACCAGCGCTTCACCGTCAGCTTCGCGCGCTCGGGCCACGCCCCCGGGACCTGGACGCCCAGGCAGGGCACGCTGCTGACCTTGGGCGAATCGCTCGGCCTTCAGATGGCCAGCGGCTGCCGCGTGGGCCAATGCGAGAGCTGTGCCGTGCGCCTGCTGGCCGGCAAGGTCCGCCACCTGCACGGCAGCGAGCCTGAAGACCCGGCCATGTGCCTGACCTGCCAGGCCGTCCCCCTTGAAGACGTAGTGCTTGATGCATGACTGCCGGCACTTCCATCCACTCGATTCCATCCGCAACCTCATGAAAATCATCGATACGGAAAGCACCCGCCGTGCCCTGCCCTTCGACCGCCTGATCTCGGCACTTCGGGAGATGTTCGTCGCTGGCTGCGAGGTGCCTTTGCGGCACACGCATTCGCTCCAGGCCGAGGCGGACGACCCGCCCCGCACCGTGCTGGTCATGCCGGCGTGGCAGCACGACCGCTACCTGGGCATCAAGACCGTGACCATCTTCCCGGACAACGCGCAGCGCGGCCTGCCCGGGTTGTTCTCGACCTATGTGCTTTACGACGCAAGCACGGGCGAGCCGCTGGCGCAGATCGACGGCAACGAGATCACTTCGCGGCGCACCGCTGCCGCATCGGCGCTGGCCGCTTCTTATCTCGCACCCGCCGATGCGCGCAGCCTGCTGGTCGTGGGCTGCGGGCGTGTCGGCAGTCTCATTCCCGCCGCCTATCGGGTCGTGCGCCCCATCGAACGCGTAGTGGTGTGGGACCGCGACGAACATACGGCGAAGGCTCTCGCTGCGCGGCTGTGCGCGCAGGACATCGAGGCGACCGTCGCACCTGACCTGGCCAAGGCGGTGAACGAAGCCGACGTCGTGAGCTGTGCCACGCTCGCCACGCAGCCGCTGGTGCAGGGCGCGTGGCTGCGGCCGCGCAGCCACCTCGACCTGATCGGCAGCTTCACGCCTCAAATGCGTGAAGCCGACGATGCCTGCTTTGCCGGTGCACGCCTCTTTGTCGATACGCAGGAAGCGTTGCAGAAGAGCGGCGAACTGCGCGGGCCCATGTCGCGCGGCATATTCGCGGCCGCAGATGTGGCGGGGGAACTGGCCGATCTTGCCGCGGGCAGGATTCAGGGGCGAGCCGAGCGTGACGGGCGGACCGTCTTCAAGGCTGTAGGTACCGCGCTGGAAGACTTGGCTGCCGCAGTGTTGATCTACGAAGCTTCCGATTCGAACTGAGGCGCCTGGCGTCGCATCGCTCCAGGGCCTGTTCAGCCTTGGGTGCTGCGCATGTCGTGCTCGCGCAGCATCACGGGCTCCATGGAGCCCTGGGCCAGCCGTCGGCGCACGGCCGCCTCGATCTCCGGCACATGCTGCCCGAAGGTTTCAAGCGAATCGGCGCCCTCCGCGGTGCGGAAGTGGTAGCGCAGCGCCTCCCTCCCGATGCTCGCGCTGACGGCGTTGCCGCCGTCCACCGCCACCCAGAAGCGGACGGTGCCGGAGGCGTCATGGAAGTAGGGAGCATCGGACATCTTGGAGATCTTTCTGGGAAGCAGTCATGGCGCACGGGCCTCAGGAGCAAGCCGGGGCGTGGCGCACTGTGGCAGATCCCCGGCCTCGCGTCTGTGCGGTAGCGCTCCGAGGTGCCGGTTTCTGCCTGCCCTGCGGCGGCCTTCAGCTGAAGATCTTGTAGAACGCCGAGGGCCGCTTGCCCCACCAAGGCTTCTCCCCTGCCGCGGCAAGAGGTTGCGGCAGCGGCTCACCCAGGCCTGCGATCGCTTGCACAACGTCTTTGTGCAACTGCTGCTGCCGCGCGCTTTCTGTGCGCAGCGCCCGGTGCAGCAAGTCGAGGTCCGATGCGCAATCCAGCACGACATGCTGGAGCCTGAAAGCACTCTCGGCGGAAGCGTCTGCCGCCCCCGCGCGCACGCTCGAACGCAACCGCGCGGTCAGTGCCTGCAGCAGGTCGGTGTAGTGCGGAAGGTCGTCGTCATGCCTCTCGCCGGACGGCAAGTGATGGATGGGCGAGACGGTCGGAACGGAAACAAGGCGGGAAAAGGCGGAGCGCACGGGGTAGGTCATGGGAGTACAGGAGGAAGCCAACTGCTCGGAGATGACTTCCGGTTGTAGGCCCCCATAGGCCGCGCGTCTGTACGGTGCGCCACCGACCCTGCCAACTCCTGGCCGGCCTATGGGCGATGGGCCGGCCGGCAGTGATCAGGCCTTGCCGTGCTGGTTGGGGTTGCTCTTCTGCTGTTCGGGCTTGTGCTGCGGCTGCCCTTGCTGGTTCTGCTTGCCCGGCTGGGCTTGGTCCTGCTGCTTTTGCGGCTGCTGGGCGGGCTTCTTGTCTGTTTGGTTGGACATGGCGATTTCCTGTGGCGCAGACGATGTTGACTGCCCATGCATTCAGCGCCGCGAGAGGTCCACGCCTGTAGGCGCTTGCCGGCCATCAGGGTAGGCAAGCGGGAAGAACTCACCACGAATGCGGCAAAAGCGCCAGCACCGCAGCCGCCTGCAGCCGGCGCATTGCGCGCACAGGCAGGTAGCCGTGCGGAGCGCGTCGCGCCAGGGCACGCGGCGAACTCGCGGGAATGCACCAGGCCTTGACCGTCAGGTCGAGAACACGCCGCGCCTGGGCGGCCGGGGAAACATAGTGGGTGCGCAATTGCATGGTGCAGAGAATCGAATGAGAGCCTGGGCTCGATTCTGCAAAGCGCACCGGCTTTTGCCAAAGACGGATTCCAAGTTTCCTGATGCGGTCCTCGATTCGAGACGATACGCGACGAGACGACCCGGGCTCAGGCGAAATCGGTCGACGGCTTTTCCCAGAGGTTCACACCGCCCTCCACCGCGTACTTGTCGATCTCGGCCAGTTCCTCGGCACTCAGCGGCGCATGCGCGAGCGCCGCCACGTTGTCGACGATCTGCTCGGGCCGGCTCGCGCCGATCAGCGCCGAGCTGACACGCGGGTCGCGCAGGGTCCATGTCAATGCGAGCTGGGCCAGGCTCTGGCCGCGGCGCCTGGCGATCTCATTGAGCGCGCGGGCACGCTCGACGTTGGCCTGCGACAGATGCTCCTGCTTGAGCGAGCCGCCGCCGGGGCGGTTGATGCGCGCGTCGTCCGGAACGCCGTTGAGGTACTTGTCGGTCAGCAGGCCCTGTGCCAGCGGCGTGAATGCAATGACGCCCGCGCCCAGTTCTTCGGTGGCGTTCAGCAGGTCTTTCTCGATCCAGCGGTTGAACAGGTTGTAGGCCGGTTGATGGATCAGCAGCGGCACCTTCCATTCGCGCAGCAGCGCCGCGATCTCACGCGTCTTGCCCGCGGAGTACGAAGAAATGCCGATGTACAGCGCCTTGCCCTGCTGCACGGCCTGGGCCAGCGCGGAGGCGGTTTCCTCCAGCGGGGTGTCGGGGTCGAAGCGGTGCGAATAGAAGATGTCGACGTAGTCCAGCCCGAGGCGCTGCAGGCTCTGGTCGAGGCTGGCGAGCACGTATTTGCGCGATCCGCCGCCCTTGCCGTAGGGGCCGGGCCACATGTCCCAGCCGGCCTTGCTCGAGATGATGAGTTCGTCGCGGTAGTGCTTGAAGTCTTCGCGCAGGATGCGGCCGAAGTTGGTCTCCGCGCTGCCGTACGGCGGGCCGTAGTTGTTGGCCAGGTCGAAGTGGTTGATGCCCAGGTCGAAGGCGGTGCGCAGCAACTGGCGCTGCGTGGCGATGGAGGTGGTGTCTCCGAAGTTGTGCCAGAGACCGAGCGAGATGGCGGGCAGCACGAGCCCGCTGCGGCCGACGCGGCGGTAAGGAAGCGCGTCGTAGCGACGAGAAGCGGCGAGGTAGGTCATGGGGATTTCCATGCGATGAATGAACAATGAAAGGAGGCACGCCAAGGCGCACTGCGCAACCATACTGCGGCGCGCGCCACTGCGCGAGCGCGAAGGCGCGCTCCGCAAATGCAAAGGAGGTGACCGTATCAACGGGGGGGCCGGACACAAAGAAGGAAAGCGTGGATCGATATGCGGTCATGAAGCAACTGCCCGGTGCGGCGCCGCGAAGGCGCAGAATGCGGCCCCTTCCGGACTCGTTCAGCCGCATCAGATGCACAACATCACCTTCTCCACCCCCTCGCCCGAGGAGTTGCGCTCCGGTGAACTCGGCCTCAAGCTGCGCCATTTCAACTACGGGTTCGTCGGCGAGTATCCGCCTGAGCAGTACGTGCGCATCAACGCGCGTGACGAGTCCGGCCGGCTGGTCGGCGGCCTGCGCGCCTCGTTGTTTCTGTATTGGCTCGACATCGAGGTGCTGTTCGTCGAGGAAGACATGCGCGGCACCGGCCTGGGCAGCCGGCTGCTCGCCGACGCCGAGCGCCGAGGCATTGCGCTGGGCGCGAAGAACGCGAAGCTGAGCACCTTCGAGTGGCAGGCGCGCGGTTTCTACCTGAAGCACGGCTACGAGGACTACGCCCGCATCGACGACTACGCGCCGGGCTACTACCTGCAGTTCATGCGCAAGCCGCTGGTGGCTGCGGCCGGCTGAGCCTGCTTACTTCGGCGCAGGCTTACCGGCCCCGATCGCGTGGCTCTCCAGGCCTTCCTTGGGCAACAGCAAGGCCAGCACTACCACGCCCAGGCTCACGACCAGCATGGTCACGAAGGTCAGGTGCAGCGAGCCTCCCAGCGCCAGGCGGATGCCGGCGTCCGTTGCGGCCGTGCCGTGCGAGCCTTGCAGCAGCAGGCGCAACTGGTCGTCGGTGAAGGCCATGGCCCCGTCGCCGCGGGTAAGCCCGAAATTGAAGACCGCTCCGAAGAAGGTCGCACCCAGCGCGCTGCCGAGGTTGCGCGAGAACACGTTCGACGCCGTGGCCACGCCGCGCTGCGCCACGTCCACCGCTTCCTGGATGAGGATGAGCGAGGCCAGGCTCATCACGCCCATGCCCAGCCCCATGATGAAGGAGCCGACAGCCGCGAGCAGCGGCGTGCTGCCGGCCGACAGCAGCGCGAACGCCGCCGTGCCCACCGGAATGAGCGCCCCGCCGATCAGCACCATGCGCCACAGGCCGATGCGGTGGAAGGTGCGCGAGGTCAGCGTCGCGCCGATGGGCCAGCCCAGCATCACCATGGTGAGGGTGAGCCCGGCCGTGACCGACGAGCGCTGCAGCACCACCTGCACATACATCGGCAGGAAGGTGGTGATGCCGATCAGCACCATGCCGCCCAGCATGGCCGCGCCGTTCACGGTGGCGATGATGCGGGCACCCCACAGCTTGAGCGACACCATCGGGTCGGCGGCGCGGCGCTCCTGCATCACGAACAGCACCAGCGTGATGGCGAAAACCACCGTCCACAAGACGGCACTGCCGGTGTCGCCAATGCCGAAGTCGGTCAGCGCGATCATCAGCGCAGCGATGCCGATGGTGAACAGCACCGCACCCACGATGTCGATGGACGAGCGCCGCACGGTAGGCGCCTCGTGCAGGTAGAGCCAGAAACCCGCGGCGGCGGCCAGCCCGATGGGCACGTTGACCCAGAAGATCCACGCCCACGACAGCTTCTGCACGATGAGCGCGCCGATCATCGGCCCCACCACCGCCGACACCGCCCATACGCTGGCCAGGTAGCCCTGCACCTTGCCGCGCTCGCGCGCCGGGTACAGGTCGCCCACGATGGTGAGCGACACGGGCTGGATTGCGCCGGCGCCGATGCCCTGGATCAGCCGGAAGCAGATCATGGCCGGCATCGACCACGCAAAGCCCGCCAGCACCGATCCGATGACGAACACCGCGATGCCCACGAACATGATGGGCTTGCGCCCGTACAGGTCGGAGAGCTTGCCGAACACCACGGTCATCGCGGTCTGCGCCAGCAGGAAGGATGCGAACACCCAGCTGTACAGGTGCAGGCCGCCCAGCTCCGAGGCGATCTGCGGCATCACGGTGGAAACGATGGTCGCCTCGATGGCCACCATGGCCATGGAAGCCATGATCGACGCAATGACCAGGGGGCGTCTTGTTGTTCTTGATGGAGATGTCATGAGCGGTGGATGCTATAGACGGCACGAGCCCCTGTCCGCTGCTCAAGCTCTCGGGGCCTCATGACCGGCGCGTGCTGCGCCATCAGCTCGGCCACCCAGTCGATGAAAACGCGCAGCTTGGCGCTGACATGCCGGTTGGGCGGAAACGCCAGGTACAGCGGCATCGGGTCGAGCCGCCAGTCGTGGAACAGCGGCACGAGTTCGCCGCTGGCCAGGTGCGCCCTGGCCATGTAGTCCGGCAGCCAGAGCACCCCCAGCCCTGCCAGGCCGGCCGCGAGGTAGGCATTGCCGTCGTCTACCGAGAGCACGTAGCGGCCCTGCACTTCGATGTGCTCGCCGCCTTCTTCGCGATGCATCGCGTACGGAAAGGTCTTGCCGTCGCGCGACCACAGGAATCCCACGATGCGGTGATGCGTGTCTTCCAGCTCGCGCGGATGCGCTGGCGTGCCGGCGCGCTCCAGGTAGGCCGGAGCCGCATACACCCCGAGCTGCAAGTCGCCCACGCGACGCGCCATCAGCGACCGGTCGGTGAGTTCGCCGCCGCGCACCACGCAGTCCACGTTCTCACCGATCAGGTCCACCATGCGGTCGCTCACGCCCATGTCGAGCTGGATGTCGGGGTAGCGCGCATGAAAGGCCGGCAGCGCCGGCACCAGGATCATGCGTGCCAGCGGGCTGGGCACGTCCACCCGCAGCCGCCCCCGTGGCGACGCCGAGGCGTCCGACAGGCTGGTCTCGGCATCGTCCATGTCGGCCAGCAGGCGCACCACGCGCTCGTAGTAGGCCGCGCCGTCGGCCGTGACGTTCACCTTGCGCGTGGTGCGGTTGAGCAGCTTCACGCGCAGGCGCGCTTCGAGCTGCTGCACCAGCTGCGTCACGGTGGTCTTGCTCATGTGCAGCGTATCGGCCGCCTTGGTGAAGCTGCCTGCCTCCACCACGCGGGCGAAGGCCTGCATCGCATCGAAACGGTCCATGTGCGCTGCTCCTGTAGCTTCCGGGATTGTTTGGCTTTTCCAAACAGTGATTGTTGGCCTTGCCGGTTTATCGGAACGCCGGGGCTGCCTAAAGTCCCTTCATCGTCATCAATCAGAGCAGGAAGAAAGCAATCCATGGCCCAACGCGACGTCGTTTTCCCGCCCGGGCGCCAGGCGCTCTATGAAAAGAACCGCTATTCGCCGGCGGTGCGCGCCAACGGCTTCCTGTTCGTCTCCGGGCAGGTGGGCAGCCGCGAGGACGGCTCGCCCGAGCCGGAGCTGGAGGCACAGGTGCGCCGCGCCTTCGGCAACCTGAACGCGGTCCTGGCGGCCGCGGGCTGCACCTTCGACGACGTGGTGGACGTGACCGTCTTCATCGTCGATCCTGAAAAGAACTTCGAGAAAATCTGGAAGCTGGTGCCCGAATATTGGGGCGAAGCGCCGCACCCCACGCTGACGGGCATCGGCGTGACCTGGCTCTACGGCTTCCAGTTCGAGATCAAGGTGATCGCTCAGCTCCCGGCGCTCAGTGCCGAGGTGTTGTCGTAGATGTAGCGCCGCGACCAGGGCAGCGTCTTCGCCGCCCTGCCCGCCTTGCGCCCGACGATCTGGTAGATCGCCACGTCGTCGTTCTCGAAGGCATAGGCGCAGCCTGCGAGGTAGATGCGCCAGATGCGGAATTTTTCTTCGTCGACGAGTTCGCGCGCCTTCGCTGCGTTGGCTTCGTAGGCGTCGCTCCAGCAGCGCAGCGTCTGCGCGTAGTGGCGGCGCAGGTTCTCGACGTCGAAAGCCTCGAGCCCGCCCTGCTGCATCGCCTGCAGCGCGAGGCTGATGTGCGGCAGCTCGCCGTTCGGAAACACGTAGCGGTCGATGAAGTCGCCGCCGCCATAAGACACGCCTCCGCCCTCCGGGTCCGACGAGGTAATGCCGTGGTTCATGACCACGCCGTCGTCGGCCAGCAACTGCTGCACGCGCTTGAAGTAGTCGGGCAGGTTCTTGCGGCCCACGTGCTCGAACATGCCGACGCTGGTGATGCGGTCGAACTGGCCGTTCACGTCGCGGTAGTCCTGGAGGCGGATCTCGATGCGGTCTTCCAGGCCCGCGGCCTTCACACGCTCGGTCGCCAGGTCGAACTGGTTCTGCGACAGCGTCACGCCCACACAGCGCGCGCCGAACTTCTGCGCCGCGCGGATCACCAGCGCGCCCCAGCCGCAGCCGATGTCGAGCAGGGTCTGGCCCGGCTTGAGTTGGATCTTGGTGAGGATGTGGTCGATCTTCTTGAGCTGCGCTGTCGCGAGGTCTTCGTCGCCGTTCTCGAAGTAGGCGCATGAATACACCATGTTCGGGTCGAGCCACAGCTGGTAGAAGGCGTTCGACACGTCGTAGTGGTACTGGATCGACTTCTTGTCCGACGACCTGGTGTGCGTGAAGTAGCGCGCCATGTTCTGCAGCGCGCCACCGGGCTTGTCGATGGAGGTCCTGGCGAGCCCGTAGGCGATGTCGATGACGTCGCTGAGCTTGCCTTCGATGTCGATCTTGCTCTTGACATAGGCCTCGCCGAGGTTGTCGAGCGTGGGCTGCAGCATCAGCGACAGCGCGGCGGGCGACTTGACGTGCAGCGTGACCGCAGGCCCGCTGAAGGTGCCGAAGTCAAAGGACTGTCCGTCCCACAAGGTTAGCCGCGCTGGCAGGTTGGCGCGTGCGCGGACACCGGCGCTCCACTGCGCCAGCTTCTTTTCCCAAAGCATGCATTTCTCCGTGTTGTTGGGTTCCCCCGTTCGAATGAGCGGGCTGCTGCAGCGATCAAAACAATAGCGAAATTCTGTGAGTCCTGCATGGTCGTGACGACGCAAGAAATCGCAGCAAGTGCTAGAAGGCGTCCTGCTGCCCTTGCGTCGCCTTGTCGGGTGCCGGCGCATCGCTCGCCTCAATGAAGATGCGCTTGATCATCGGGAACCGCGCGCGCACCTGCCGCTCGATGGCCGCGATGGCGTCGGCCGCGTCTCCGGTCTGCGTGTCGTCCCTGAAGTTCACGTCGACGACCACCAGCACCTCGTCGGGGCCGATGTACATCGACAGCACGCGGCCCACGTCTTTCACGCCCGGCTGTTCCATGGCAATGGCGCGGATGGCGCGCGCCGTCTCGGGCCGGATGCCCTCCCCGATCAGCAGGCCGCGCGCCTGGCTGACGAGAAACACCGCCACGCCCGCCAGCAGCAGGCCGATGACCACCGAGGCCGCGCCGTCGAGCTCCGGCATGCCGAGCGAATGGCTGAAGTAGATGCCAAGCGCCGCCACCGCCAGCCCCGCCAGCGCGGCAGAGTCTTCGGCCAGCACGGTGTAGGTGGTCGGGTCCTTGCTGCGCTCCAGCGCCTGCCAGAAAGGCTGCCCGCGTGCCTGCGCGCGGAACTCCTTCAGTGCGATGAAGAAGCTCGTGCCCTCGAACAGCGCCGCGGCCGCGAGCACGACGTAGTTCCATGTCGGGTCGCGCATCGGCTCGGGGTGGCGGATGTGCTGAACGCCCTCGAAGAACGACACGCCGCCGCCCAGCCCGAAGATCAGCACCGCGACGATCAGGCTCCAGAAGTACAGCTCCTTGCCGTGCCCGAAGGGATGCTCCTGCGTGGCCGGCCGCTTGCTCAGGCGAAGCCCTACCAGCAGAAGCACGCCGTTGAAAGTGTCGACGGCCGAGTGGATGCCTTCGGACAGCATGGCCGAGCTGCCGGTGATGCCCGCCACCACGAACTTGGTGATGGCGATCGCAACGTTCGCACCGATGGCGCCGTAGATCGCGACCTTCGATTCAGCCATGAAGCGAACCGGCCGCGCGCGTCATGCCGCTTCCATCGAGGCCGCCGCGAGCGCGTCGTTGCCCGCCTCGCCGAGCCAGCGGCGCTTGTCGCGCAGCGGCGGCGCGCCGAACATGCGGCCGTACTCGCGCGCGAACTGCGACGGGCTTTCGTAGCCCACGTTGTGCGCCGCCGAGGCCACGTCGGCACCGGCGATCAGCATCTGCCGGCGCGCCTCCTGCAGCCGCAACTGCTTCTGGTACTGAAGCGGGCTCATGGCGGTGACGGCCTTGAAGTGGTGGTGGAACGACGACACGCTCATGTGCACCGCGCGCGCCATGTCCTCCACCCGCAGCGACTGCGCGTAGTTCACGCGCAGCGCGCTGATGGCCTTGGCGATGCGCTGGGTGTGGCTGTCCTGCAGCGCGATCTGCCGCAGCCGCGCGCCTTCGCCGTTCACCAGCAGGCGGTACATGATCTCGCGCTTGATGAGCGGCGCCATGATCGGCACGTCTTCCGGCGTTTCCAGCAGCCGCAGCAGGCGCAGCACCGGCTCCAGCACCGGCATTGCGATGCGGTTGACGTACATGCCGCGCGAGGCCGGCGCGTTGGCCTTGGCGGGCAGCTTCTCGTCGCGAATCAGCTCGCCGATGTCGTCCAGCGCCAGCTCCAGCCGCAATCCGAGGTACGGCTCGTTGTTGCTGGCCACGCGCACCTGCCCGCACACCGGCAGGTCGACCGAGGTCACGAGGTAGTGCATGGGGTCGTACACATAGATGTCGTCTCCCACGATGATGCGCTTGGAGCCCTGCGCGATCAGCCCGAGCGCCGGGGACGCGAAGGCGTGCTTCGGGCCTTCGGGCTTGCTGATGCAGAACACATGCAGGCCGGGCACGGCGGTGATGACGGTGCCGTCCTGCCCGCGCATGACGTGCTTGAGCAGTGCCACCAGCTCCTTGCGGGCTTCGTCGATCTCGGGTTCGAGCGGCATCGGCTGGGCCGGCTGGCCAACCACGGCGTTGATTTGGGGTGTTTCGTCGGACATGTTCGGGGCCTTGTCGCGATGGGGGCCGCGTAGCGGCCCGTGGAGGAATGAGCGGTTTGCAGCTTAGCGCCCCGTCCGCAAATTCGCACGCGCCGCAAAAGAGCTCTGGAGAATCAGGCAAATACTTTGCAGGAACGCGCTCGCCTCGCCAGGGTCCGCAGCCGGATACTTTTCGCTGTCGCCCCGGGCCGACCGGCTCCGGAGCGCCTTCAACGCAAAGGAATCACGCCATGCAATACCGCAAATTCGGCCGCACCGGCCTCCTGGTTTCGGAACTGTGCCTGGGCACCATGACCTTCGGCGGCTCCTCCGGCATCTGGGGCCAGATCGGCAACCTGCAGCAGGCCGAGGCCGAAGGGCTCATTGGCCGCGCATTGGACGCCGGCATCAACTTCATCGACACGGCGGATGTGTACTCCGAAGGACTGTCGGAGGAAATAACCGGCCAGGCCCTGAAGAACCTCAAGGTGCCGCGCGACAGCTTCGTGCTGGCGACCAAGGTGCTGGGCGAGACTGGCAGCAAGGGCGTCAACTCGGCCGGCGCCTCGCGTTTTCACATCATGGACGGCGTCAAGGCCAGCCTGAGGCGGCTGCAGCTGGACCATATCGATCTGTACCAGATCCACGGCTTCGACCCGCTCACGCCCATCGAGGAGACGGTTCATGCGCTCGACACCCTCGTGCGCCACGGCCATGTGCGCTACGTGGGCGTGTCGAACTGGGCTGCCTGGCAGATCGCCAAGGCGCTGGGCATCGCCGAGCGCGACCGGCTGGCGCGCTTCGAGTCGCTGCAGGCGTACTACACCATCGCCGGGCGCGACCTGGAACGCGAACTGGCGCCCATGCTGCGCAGCGAAAACGTCGGCCTGATGGTCTGGAGCCCGCTGGCAGGCGGCCTGCTGAGCGGCAAGTTCGGCCGCGACGTCGAGGCGCAACAAGGCAGCCGCCGCACCACCTTCGACTTCCCGCCGGTGAACATCGACCGCGCCTACGACTGCATCGACGTGATGCGCCAGCTGGCCGAGGCCCGCAAGGTGTCGGTGGCGCAGATCGCGCTGGCATGGCTGCTGCACCAGCAGGTGGTGACCAGCGTGATCATCGGCGCCAAGCGCGCCGAGCAACTGGACGACAACATCGCCGCCACCGCCATCAAGCTGACGCCCGACGAACTGGCCACGCTGGACAAGGTGAGCGCGCTGCCCGCCGAGTACCCGGGCTGGATGCTCGAGCGCCAGGGCGGCGCGCGGGCCACGCGCCTTGCGGAATCAGGCCAGCGCGGCTGAGGCTTCGTGCGCTTGCGAGGCAGCGAGGCGCGCGGCGTGGGCCGCCGTCGCGCGCAGGGCACGCAAGTCGATGTGGCGGGCCGCCTGCGCGGCATCGGGGTGCGCCAGGTGGGGCACGATGCCCAGCAACGGCGCACCGAGCCGGGCCCGCAGCGTCTGCAGGTTGGCCTGCGGCGACAGCATCAGCGGATCGACCATGCTGGCCACCCAGCCTGCGAGCACCAGCCCGCGCGCGCGGATCGCCTCGGCGGTCAGCAGCGCATGGTTGAGGCAGCCCAGCCGCAGCCCGACCACCAGGATCACCGGCAAGCCCAGCGCCACCGCGAGATCGGCGCTGTCCAGGTCGTCGCCGAATGGCACGCAGAAGCCGCCCACGCCCTCGACCACCACCGCATCGGCGCGCGCCGACAGTTGAGAGAAGGCCGACAGCAGCGGCTGCAGCGCGATGCGCACGCCCTCTTCCCTGGCCGCGAGGTGCGGCGACATGGGCGCACGAAGCAGGTACGGGCAGCGCAACGCCATCGGCGCATCGACGTTGCCGGCTTCTTGCAGGCGCGTGACGTCCTCGTTGTGCCATTCCCCGTCGATCTGCTCCAGGCCCGCGGCCACCGGCTTCATGCCCACCGCGCGCAGGCCTGAGCCGGCCAGCAGGCTCAGCATCGCGCTGCTGACCAGCGTCTTGCCGATGCCGGTGTCGGTGCCCGTGACGAACCAGCGGCGCGGCGTCATGCGGCCTCCTCGCAAGGCTGCTGCGCGAGCGCCTGCCCCAATGCGTCGATCAGCCGCGCCACGTCGGCCTCCGTGTGGCTGGCCGACAGCGCGATGCGCAGCCGGGCGGTGCCCTCGGGCACGGTCGGCGGGCGGATCGCGCCGACGCGCAGGCCCTGCGCATCGAGCAGCGCCATCGTCTGCATCGCGCGTGCGTTGTCTCCGACGATCAGCGGCTGTATCGCCGTGGGCGAAGGCGGCAGCCACACGCTGCCATCGCGGGGCAGCACCTCGGCCAGCCCCTGCCGCAGCTGCGAGATGCGGGCCCGCAGCCGGCCGCGCCGCTCGTCGCCCTCCTCGCCTTCGATCAGAGAAAGGCTCGCGAGCAAGGCATGCGCGACCGCCGGCGGCGCGGCCGTGGTGAAGATGTAGGGCCGCGCGCGCTGCACCAGGTAATCGATGACGGTGCAATGCGCCGCCACGAAGGCGCCCGCCACGCCCGCCGCCTTGCCCAGCGTGCCCACCAGCATCAGCCGTTCGGAGCGCAGCCCCATGGCTTCGAGCACGCCGCGCCCGGTGGCGCCCAGCACGCCGAAGCCGTGCGCATCGTCGAGCACCAGCCAGGCGTCGTGCCGCTCGGCCAGCGCCAGCAGTTCGGCCACCGGGGCAATGCATCCGTCCATGCTGAACACCGCGTCGCTCACGATGAGCTTGACCGGCGCATCGCAGGCCCCGAGCTGCGCGTCGAGCGCGGCCACGTCGCGATGCGGATAGCGCTCGACGCGGGCCTTGGCCAGCCGCGCGCCGTCGATCAGCGAGGCATGGTTGAGCGCCTCCGAGAAGATCACCGCCTCCGCCCCGCCCAGCGCCGACAGCACCGCGAGGTTGGCCATGTAGCCGGTGCAGAAGAACAGGCTGCGCGCCTCTGGGATGAACGGTGCCATCCAGTCCGCGAGCCGTTCTTCGAGCTGCGCATGCGCCCGCGAATGGCCCAGGATCAGGTGCGAGCCGCCGCTGCCGGTGCCGTACAGCGCTGCGCCTTCGGCCCAGGCCGCCGCCAGTGCGGGATGCGCGGCAAGGCCCAGGTAGTCGTTGCTGCTGAAGCCGAGCATGGTGCGCGGCGCCGAGGCTCCGTGCAGCGTGAGCGTCTGCCGGGGCGCGCAGGCGGTCTCGGCGATCTGGCGGCGGCGGCGCAGCGATTGCGCGTCGAGCGCGGCAATCTCGCCTTGCAGGCGCTCAAGCAAGCGCGACATCGCGGGCTCCTTCCTGTGCGCCGGTGACCTCTACTGCCTTCAGCGTGGCCAACGTGCCGTCGACCAGCAGGTCGATTTCGCCGTCGCCGATGGCATACGGCGGCATCAGGTAAACGGTGTTGCCGATCGGGCGCATCAACAACCCGTGGTCTCGCGCCGCCATATGGAAGCGCTCGGCGAAGCGCGCGCCCGGCTCGCGCACGTCGAACGCGGTGATCAGGCCCTGCTGGCGCAGGTGATCGACCGGCAAGCCCTCGAGCCCTTCGCGCAGCCTTTGCAGCAGGCGCGCGGCGCGGGCGCGGTTGCGCCGCAATACATCTTCGCTTTCGAACAGGTCGAGCGTGGCCAGCGCCGCGCGGCAGGCCAGCGCGTTGCCGGTGTACGAATGCGAATGCAGAAAGCTGCGCCCCGCATCGTCGTCGACGAAGCCGGCGTAGATGTCGTCGCGCGTCATCACCAGCGCGAGCGGCAGGTAACCACCGCTGATGCCCTTCGACAGGCACAGGAAGTCCGGCCAGATGCCGGCCTGCTCGCAGGCGAAGAAGCTGCCGGTGCGGCCGCAGCCGACCGCTATTTCATCGGCGATCAGGTGCACTTCATGGCGGTCGCACACCGCGCGCACGCGGCGCAGGTATTCGGGGTCGTGCATCGCCATGCCGGCGGCGCATTGCACCAGCGGCTCGAGGATGACGGCGGCGATGCTGTCGCGATGCCCGGCCAGCAAAGCTTCGAGTTCGGCGGCGGCGCGGCGCGCCACGTCGGCGGGGCCTTCGCCCGGTAACGCGCCGCGCGCGTCCGGCGAGGCGACGAGATGCGCGTTTGCGAGCAGCGGCGCGTAGGCGTCGCGGAACACCGGCACGTCGGTGACGTGCAGCGCGCCCAGGGTCTCGCCGTGGTAGCCCTGGCGCAGCGCCACGAAACGCTGCTTGCCGCCACGCCCGGCATTGCGCCAGGCATGGAAGCTCATCTTCAGCGCGATCTCCACAGCCGAGGCGCCGTCGGAGGCGTAGAAGCAATGGCCCAGCGCATGGCCCGTGAGCGCTGACAGGCGCTCGGCCAACTCCACCGCCGGCGCATGCGTGCAGCCCGCGAGCATCACGTGCGGCAGGGTATCGAGTTGCGCCTTCAGCGCGGCGTTGATGGCCGGATGCGCATGGCCGAACAGGTTGACCCACCAGGAGCTGGTGGCATCCATGTAGCGCTTGCCCTCGTGGTCGAACAGCCAGACGCCCTCGCCGCGCGCGATGGGCAGCGGCGGCGCGGCTTCGAGCCGGATGCTCTGGGTGCACGGGTGCCATACATGGCGTCGGCTGCGTTGCTGCCAGCCGGCATTGCCGGGAGAAGAATCGGTCGTTGAAGGCACCAGCGCATTCCTTTGAAGAGGGACTGAGGCGCGGGATCGTATAGACGCATCACGCTGCGGGCAAACGGGCTTCGAGGGCGTGACAAGACGGTGTGTTGGGCGATGTTGGCAGGGGTAGAAAGCACGTTGGAGTCAGCGTCGCGCAAGACAACCGCATCGTGCAAGCGGGCCAGCATGCGGGCTCGTTGCAAGTTGTCAGGCTTCCGCCAGAGATCGCAGTGGAATGTCCGGTTCTCGCTGGCAAGCGAAGTGTTTCCGCACTATTCGGCCATGCTTCTGGCGCATTTCCAACATCGCTAGCTTGGGCTTTTTCTCACCAGCGCGGTGATGTAGCCACGCAGCGTGATCGCGCCGCGCTCAGGCCGCTGCGGCTCGAACGTGCTTTCGAGCGTCAGGCGCGTCATCGCCGCATAAGACCTGGCTGCAGCGTTCGAGAAGCCCAGCGCCTCGAATGCCGGCACCCATTGCGCCTGTGGCGTCTGCACTGCCTCCACCGATCGCCCCAGCGCCTCGGCAAAAGCCGCCGCCACGTCGGCGGACGAGTAGCGCGCCGGCCCTTCGACATAGTGCGGGCCGGAAGACTCGGCCGGCCCCAGCATCAGCTTTGCAGCGAACTCGCCCAGGTCGTGTGGCGCGACCACCGGCAGCGTGAACTCCGGCGGGTACATGGTGTGCACCTTGCCCTCTTCACGCGCGGTCTTCAGCGACGCGTCCCAGTTGCTCATGTAGTAGGCAGCGCGCAACGCGCTGAACGGCGCCGGCCCGGCCTGCAGCGCTTGTTCCATCTCGTAGAGCACGCCGAGGTCGCCGATGCCTTCGCCGGGCTGCGCGCCATAGACCGATTCGGCCACGATCTTCTCGGGCCTGCAGCCCTCGAGCGCGGCCAGGATCGCTCGCAAGCTGCGGCGCTCCTCGGCGACCGTGTCGGTGGACGGCGGCGCCGGCGGGTTCAGCACGAAGATCCTCTTGCCGCCCTGGAACACACGGTGCAGCGCGGGCGTGTCGAACACATCGACCTCCGCCACGCGCGCGCCCTTGCGGCGCAGCGCCTCGGTCTTGCTCGCATCGCGCGTCAGCACGGTGACGGGTTCGTTGCGCGCGAGCAAGGCCTGCGCGAGCGCCGAGCCGACATGACCCGTCGCGCCAAGAATGATGTGCATCGCCAATTCCCCCGACGCTCAGCCGCGCTTCTCGGCGTTGCGCTTGCGGGTGGCGGCTGCCTTTTTGGCCGACGCGGAACGCTCGGCGGCCGTGCGGTGCGCCGCAGCGGCGCCGCCCAGCCGGCCGCCCTTGCGCGCGGGCGCATGGTTCTCCGCCCTGCCACGGCCGGAGCCCGACTTCTTTCCGCCGCCGGTCTCGGCATTCACCGTGGCCCAGGCGCGGCGCTCGGCTTCGGCCTTGCCGGCGCCGCGGTGTTCGTAGCCTTCCTCGATGTGCTCGGCCTGCCGCTTCTGCTTGTCCGAATAGGACGACTTGTCGCCTCTTGGCATGTTCGTGCTCCTGCAAGGTTGAGGAGCTTCCGATGCTGTAGACGCACGCCGCCTTGCGGGTAAGAAGACGCAAGCGCCTCGCGTAAGCGCTGTCTGTCTTCTGTCAAGGGGGTGTCAGGAGGCCGGCTACGCCACTCACGCCGGGGCGCTGGCAAGAAGCGGCGCCGGTGCCAGCGAAGCCACCATGGCCAGCAGCGTGTCGCCGAAGCCGCCGCGTGCACGCGCATCGGTGCGCGCGCTGGTGATGACGCGCGGGCCGGCGCTCCAGGCAATGCGCGCACCGCTGGCCTGCAGCGCCTCGACCAGCGCCACGTCTTCGCTGCAGGCCAGCGGCGCGAAGCCGCCGGCACGGCGATAGGCCTCGGCCGCCACGCCGAGGTTGGCGCCGTGCACATGCCGGTGGTTGTCGGCATGCGTGTAGCGGCTGTCGAAATGCGCCCTCGCCCGCTCGCCTTCGGCGCCGAGCACGCTCCAATCGTCGACGCTGACGCAGCCGCACACCGCGTCGGCGTTTTCGGCGAGTTGCATCGCCAGCCAGTCGGGGGCGACCACGGTGTCGGCATCGGTGAAGGCCAGCCATCGCGCGCC
Source organism: Variovorax durovernensis (assembly GCF_977011995.1). NCBI lineage: Bacteria > Pseudomonadati > Pseudomonadota > Betaproteobacteria > Burkholderiales > Comamonadaceae > Variovorax > Variovorax durovernensis. The sequence continues at coordinate 3,700,026 of NZ_CDRNCW010000001.1, forward strand.
GGCCTCGATGCACAGCTCGGCACCACGGGCACGCGCAATGCCGACGTTGCGCACGTCGAGCGCCAGCCGCGCCACGCGGTGCTGCTCGGCGATGCGGTCGCTGCCATCGGTGCAACTGTCGAGCACCACGATCACGCCGACCGGCTCGCCATCCAGCGCGGGATGCCGCGCCGCCGCCCAGACTGCGGCCAGCGCCGCGCCCAGCCGTTCGCATTCGTTGTGCGCGGGAATCACGACGCCGATCATCGGATGCCCTCGCGTTGCGCCACCGAGCGGCCGTCGCGTGCCCATACATGCAGCACGAAATCGTCTTCCTCGTGAAGCACCAGGCATGCGAGACCCAGTGCGCCGAGGATGCCGTGCACCTCGTCCGTCGGCAGGCTTCGCTGCTCGAAGCCGGGCCGCCAGTCGCAGGCCACCAGCGTGCCGTCGGCGGCCAGAGAGGCCTCGCAGCATTCGGCCACGCGCTGCATGTCCGCGCGCTGCAGGAAGTAGCCGACTTCACTGAGCACGATCAGGTCGAAGGGGCCGGCGTCACGCGGCCAGTCGCCGGGCAGCACGTGCTGTTCGACACGCACGTTGGGCAGTTCGCGGGTGCGCTCTTGCGTGATCTGAACCGCGCGGTCTGAGAAATCGCTCGCCAGCAACTGCCCGCAGCGTGGCGCGAGCGCATGCGTGAGTTCGCCGGCGCCGCAGCCGGGTTCATAGGCCTTGCCGTAGTGCTGCCGCGGCAGCGCGGCCAGCAGCACGTTGCGCTTGCGGGCTTCGTACCAGCGCTCGCGCAATGCGTAGGGGTCGTCGCTGGACGCGTAGAGTGCGTCGAAATACGGGCGCTTTCCCTCGGTCACAGGAACACCACCTCGTATGGCCGCGCGGCGCGTTGCACGGTGGTGTCGCGCAACACCGGGCCGGAGCCGGTGGAAGCGTCACTCCGCAACTGGCTGGTGAAGGCCTGTACCGCCGCACGCTTGCGGCGCACGGCCTCTTCGCTGAGCAACAGGCGAAAGGCGTGCTGCCACGGCATGCGCGCATCGCCGGGCCGCGACCAGTGCCAGCCCCATACCGGCACTTCGACCAGCCGAGCGCCCGCGCTCGCGGCGGCCATGGCACAGGCCTCACCGGTGGCTTCATGGTCGGGATGGCCGTCGTGACGCCAGGTGGTGAACACCACGTCGCGTGGCCGCAGCAGCGACACCAGGCGCGCCGCGAGCACCGCCCGCATCGCCTTCAGGCCGCCATCGGGCATGCCCAGCCGGGCGGGCTCGATGCCGTCCAGCCCCAGCCGATGCAGTGCCCGCAGGCTTTCGCGCGGGCGGGCCTGCGCGAGCCGCTCGGCCGGCCATTCGGTGGACCCCTGATGGCTGGCGGTGCCGTCGGTCACGGCGATCACTTCGACCGGCGTGCCGCTGTCGGCCAATTGCGCGAGCAGGCCACCGACGGACAGAACCTCGTCGTCGGGATGTGGCGCCACGACGACCGCGCGCGAACCTGCGGGAACCAGATCGTGCGGCGCAACCGTGGGCAGGCCTGCCAGGCCGGGCCAGTTGCTCCATTCGGCTTCGGTCGTGCCTTCGCCGCGGATGGCTCGGCTTTCTACAGCGTCCATGGCGACGTCTCCTCTTCGGTGCTTTTGGTGATGACCAACTGGCCGAGCGCCGCAAGGTCGCGCTCGGCATGGCTCTGGCGCAGGAACACGGGCAGATCGGCCATGGCGCGCGCGAACTGCGGTTCACGGCACAGCGGACCGGCACCGACCGCGCGGCCGGCGTGGTGCATGAGGTCTGCGGCAGCCCGCTCGACAGCGAGCCGGGTCCGCATCGCGACGCGCTGCGCGTTGTCGCGCGGATGGCGGTCGATCCATTCGGCGGATTCGCGCAGCAAGGCAGCGGCCCCGCCGAGTGCAACCTCTATAGCGCCCAGATGAGCTTGCCTGTGGGCATCGGCCTTCGGCCCGGTGGATTCGCGAACCCGCCGAGCAATGCCGAGCGCGCCGCCAAACCAGCAGGCAGCGATGCCCGCCCCGCCCTGCCAGAAGCCCGGGCGCCGCGTGTAGTCGCCGGGCTGGCCGATCAGCACGGCCCGTGCGTCGTCGAAGCGCACATCGACACTGGCGCTCGCGGCCATGCCGACGGCATGCCAGCCTTCACCGGTCACGCGGACGCCGGGCTGGTCCATCGCGACTGCGGCCAGGCACGGCTCGCCTTCAGCGTTCCACCCACTGACCACGGCATGCGTGACGCTGGCCGCGCCGGAGCACCAGGCCTTGGTGCCGTTCAGCCGCAGATCGCGCGCTCCTTCAGCCGCTTCGAAGACCACGCGCGCATCGGGCGGCTCCGCGCACCACGTGCCCCAGCGCGCGCCCGCAGGAACGGCCGGCCCACCACCAAGCTCGGCCAGGATGGCGAGAGCATCTGTGTGGCCTTCGAAGAGCTTGACCAGCGAGAGATCGTGCGCCGCGACCGCTGCCAGCACGCGCCAGCGCGCGATGGTCTGGCCGCTGCCCGGTAGCGGCAGTACGTCGATGCCCGCGTCGACCAGCTGCTTCAGCGCCAGATCGCGGCCGTGCCGAAGTGCGAGGGAGGCAAGGACATCGGCGGGTGCGGCATCGAACATGCGCCGACCTTAGGGAGACCCCAGGCCGGGTTTCGTCGGCGGGCGGCGTCGCGCCCTGTAGGAGCACGGCTGCCGGGGTTCGTGGCGCCTCAGCCTTTCAGAACTTCGGCCAGGTCCGCCTTCAACGAAGTCGCACGCTCGGGCGCGCGTGCCAGTCCGGCATCGACCAGCGCCCGCGCCCGTTCGAGATCACCCAGGTGCACGGCGATGCGTGCCAGGTGCATGGCGTTGCGCGCGTGGATCTCGTGAGGGTCGGTCTCGCGCAGCAGCTGCTCGAAGCTCTGCGGATAGCTGCCGTACCGGGCGAAGAACGCGCGCCCGGGCCCCGCCCACTCGCGAACGACGAGATCCACATTCGCTTCGGCCTCATCTTTGGTCTGGCCATAGAGCCAGTCGGAACCATGGCCGGGCGGAGGTTCCAGCCGGTCGCGGAACACGCAATGCGCCTCTTCCACCGCATCGGGGGCCACCTTGCCGCCGCCTTCCGTCGGCAGGAAATCGAGGTGCGCGCCAAGGTTCAGGTAGCAGTTCTTTCCACCGCTCGCGCCCTGCACGTTGAACACATGGATCATCGGCCCGTCGATGCGCCTCAGCGTCTGGCCCGTGCCTTCGAAGCCTTCGGCCTTCAGCACCGGATAGAGTTTTTGCGAGAGCAGCTTGAGGAAGGCGGCGCGGTTCATGGTCTGCTTGTTTTCCTTGTTCGCAAGGTGATGGAGTAGCGCAGCGCCTCGGTCGGCGCAATGGCATGTTGCCATGCCCAGCGCGCCGGCCCGCGCAGCAGGTACACCGAGCGCGGCTCGATCAGGAATTCGAGAGCGGCCGGCCCCGAGGCTGCCGCGCCGAGCACGTAGGGCCTGAACTGCATCACCGCGTCGTTGTGCAGAGAGACGCCGATGATGTCCTCGAAGTCGGGCACGTCGCGGTGCCAGCCCAGCGGTGTGCCGGGCCGGTACTCGGCGATCAGCACGTGGCTGAGGTCTTCGGGCCCCATGCCGGCCCATGCGGCCACCTTGGCCCGCAGCGGATGCAGCGCCTCGGGCAGCGGCGCGCCCGGCTTGAGGCGGTTGGTGTCGAAGTCGTAGCTGCCGCCGAAGCTGGTGCCGCGGCGCCGCGCCGTGTATTCCTTGTAGCGCATCTCCTTGAGCGGCAGGCCCTGCACGATTCGCAGCAGTTCGGCCTCTTCGGCGGCGCACAGAAAGCCGCGCTCGTAGCGCAGGCCCTCGATGGCCGCCACCGGCGCCTCGCCGAACAGGTCGGGCTGGGCGGCATGCTCGAGGCGTCTGGCGGTGCGCATCTTCCTTGTCACCTGCCTTCAGTCACGGTTCCATGGTCGCCATCTGCGTCCCCGGCCATTCGCACATGCCACCAGCGCGGCAGCAGTTCGCGGATCTCGGCGCGCGCGAAGCGGTCGTCCAGCAGATGCAGCACGCCCCTGTCTTCCTCGGTGCGGATCACGCGGCCGGCGGCCTGCACCACCTTCTGCAGGCCCGGGTAGAGGTAGGTGTACTCGTAGCCCTTGCCGAAGCGCGTCTGCATGCGCTCGCGGGTGATCTCGTTGAGCTCGTTGTATTGCGGCAGCCCCAGGCTGGCCACGAAGGCGCCGATGAGCCGGCTGCCCGGCAGGTCGATGCCCTCGCCGAAAGCGCCGCCCAGCACCGCGAAGCCGATGCCCTGCCCGCCTTCCTCGAAGCGCGCGATGAAGCCGTGGCGCTCGGCCTCGCGCATGCCGCGCGTCTGCGTCCACACCGGCACGCCGGGGTGCCGCATCGAGAAGGCGGCGCAGGCTTTCTCGAGATAGTCGAAGCTGCTGAAGAACGCGAGGTAGTTGCCCGGCAGGCGCTCGAACTGCGCGCCGATGATGTCCGCCACATTGCGCAGCGAGCCCGCGCGGTCGCGAAAGCGCGTCGACACATCCACGGCCACTTCCACACGCAGCTGCGCGCTGTGGAACGGCGAGGCCACGTCGAGCAGCGCGGTGTCTTCGGGCAGGCCGAGTGCGTCGCGGTAGAACTCGAAAGGCGACAGGGTGCCCGAGAAACAGGTGACCGACGCCGCCTCCACGAAGCGCCCTTGCAGGAACGGCGCAGGCACCAGGTTGCGAATTGCCAGCCGGCGCGCCTGCTGCGTGGCGCCAAGCGTGCGCTCGAACACCGAATGGTCGCCGAAGGCCTCGGCCAGCCGCGCGAAATGCAGCGCGTCGAAGAAGAAGCGCTGCAGCGGCCCTTGCGAGGCATCGGGCGTGGCCGCGAAGTGCTCGGCCATGGCGGTGTTGGCCGCCTGCAGGGTGCGAAGAAAGCGCTCGGGGATCTCGTCGCCGGTTTCGTAGTCGGCCTGCTGCGACTGTTGCACGGTGTCCCACTCGCGGAATACGCGGGCCAGCGGACCGCGCAGCGCTGCGGGGGCCATGCGATGGGCTTCCTCCAGCGCGCCGCCGTCGAGCTCGGCGGTGTACATGCCGCGCGCGCGTTCGAGCAGGTTGTGGGCCTCGTCCACCAGCACGGCGGCGCGCCAGTCGGCCTCGCGCATGGTGGCGTAGAGAAAGGCGCTGCTGTCGAAGTAGTAGTTGTAGTCGCCGACGATGGCGTCGGCCCAGTGCGCCATTTCCTGTGCGAGGAAATAGGGGCAGACCTCGTGCGCAAGGCCGATGTCGCGCAGCGCCTGCCGGTCGAGCCAGGCCACCTGCGCGGCCTGCTCGCGCGCGGCGGGCAGCCGGTCGTAGAAGCCCTTGGCGAGCGGACATGCATCGCCGTGGCAGGCGCGATCGGGGTATTCGCAGACTTTTTCGCGGGCCGCGAGTTCGAGCACGCGCAGCCGGCCCTGGCCGCGTCCCTTGTCGAGCACCCGCAGCGCGTCGAGCGCCACCGGCCGGCCCGAGGTCTTGGCCGTGAGAAAGAACAGCTTGTCGATCTTGCGGCCGGCACGCGCCTTCAACAGCGGGAAGATGGTGGCCAGCGTCTTGCCGATACCGGTGGGCGCCTGCGCCATGAGGCAGCGGCCGCCCGCGCCCGCGCGATAAACGGCCTCGGCAAGCTCGCGCTGGCCGGCGCGGAAGCTTCCGTACGGAAACACGAGCGCGGCCAGCGTGCCATCCAGCGCGGCGCGATGCGCGGCTTCGCTTTCGGCCCAGGCGGCATAGCGGCCGCACAGCAGTTCGAAGTGCTCGCGCAGGGCCTCGCGGGTGTGGTGCTCTTCGAGCACGGTCTCGTCACCGGTGGCAAGGTCGAGGTAGACCAGCGCGACCGTCATCTCGTCGAGGCCGTCCCGCTCGCAGAGCATCCAGCCGTAGGTGCGGGCCTGCGCCCAATGCAGCGCGCGGTGGTTGCCACGGATGGCGTCGAAGTCGCCGCGGAAGGTCTTGATCTCCTCCACCCTTGCCTTGTGGAATTCATAGCCGTCGGCACGGCCGCGCACGTGCACTCCGCCGCAGGTGGCTTCCAGACCGACCTCGCATTCATAGTCGCCGCCGCGCCGGTGCTGCACCAGCGCGTGGCCGGCCATGCCTTCGAGCGCGCTGGGCGCGGGCACGAAGCGAAGGTCGAGGTCGCCCGCCTTCGCGCCGAAGGCGCACAGGGCCTTGACGGAAACGGTGTGAGCAGCCGGATGGAGGGGTTCGGAGTCCATTGCGAAACAACTGGATGGATATACAGATGTTATCGCCGACCGGGGCCAAGGACCAATCCTGGCGGCTGCTACGATGCCGCACCGGGGAAAACAGCCTCCCGGCCTGCAAAGCAAGACGGTGTCCCGTCCAAGCGCTGGAGACCCACAACCGAGCATCCCGTGGACACTGCCTTGCCCGACGCCCCCCCCGCGCCTTCCGCGCCCCCTCAGCCCGTCACTTTTGCCGAAGCCTTGCGCTTCTGGCTCAAGCTCGGCTTCATCAGCTTCGGCGGTCCCGCCGGCCAGATCGCGATCATGCACACCGAGCTGGTCGAGCGCCGCCGCTGGATCAGCGAGAAGCGCTTTCTGCATGCGCTGAACTTCTGCATGCTGCTGCCCGGCCCCGAGGCACAGCAGTTGGCCACCTATATCGGCTGGCTGATGCACAAGACCCGCGGCGGCATCGTCGCCGGGGCGCTGTTCGTGTTGCCTTCGCTGTTCATCCTGATCGCGCTGTCATGGATCTACCTCCGCTTCGGCAACGTGCCCGCAGTGGCCGGCGTTTTCTACGGCATCAAGCCGGCGATCACTGCGCTGGTCTTGCATGCGGCCCATCGCATCGGCAGCCGGGCATTGAGAAACAGGTGGATGTGCGGCATTGCCGCCGCGGCCTTCGTGGCGATCTTCGCGTTCGACACGCCGTTTCCGGCCATCGTGCTGGCGGCCGGCCTGATCGGGTATTTCGGTGCAAAACGGGCGCCCGGAGTTTTCGCGCTGGGCGGCGGCCACGGAGCGGCCCGGCAGAGCTACGGACCCGCGCTGATCGACGACGACACGCCCACGCCGCCGCACGCACGCTTCTCGCGCTCTCGGCTGGTCAAGGTCCTGGGCATCGGCCTGGGCCTGTGGCTCGCGGCCATGGGCATTCTTGTCGCCGTCCAGGGGCTGGACGCGACCCTCACGCAGATGGGCTGGTTCTTCACCAAGGCCGCATTGCTGACCTTCGGCGGCGCCTATGCCGTGCTGCCCTACGTCTACCAAGGGGCAGTCGATCAATACCACTGGCTGACAGGCGCGCAGATGATCGACGGGCTGGCCCTCGGAGAGAGCACGCCCGGCCCGCTGATCATGGTCGTGGCTTTCGTCGGCTTCGTCGGGGGCTGGCTGCACAGGGTGCTGGGGCCTGATTCGCTCTTCCTGGCGGGTGCGCTGGCCGCCACCGTGGTGACCTTCTTCACCTTCCTGCCGTCATTCGTCTTCATTCTGGCCGGCGGCCCCGCCATCGAAGCAACGCACGGCAAGCTGGGGTTTACCGCGCCGCTGTCCGCCATCACTGCGGCGGTGGTGGGCGTGATCCTGAATCTGGCGTTCTTCTTCGCCTATCACGTGCTGTGGCCGCAGGGCTTCGGCGGCCACTTCGACGCCATGTCAGCGGCAATAGCCGTGGCTGCAGCCATTGCCTTGTTCCGCTTCAAGGTCAGGGTGCTGCCGCTGCTGGGTGCCTGCGCGATGCTGGGACTGGTGCTTTCCCTGCTGATCCCTGGCTAGTCAGTGCGCGTGCCGATGGTGGGCGTCCGGCACATGCGCATGGGCATGCCGCAGCGGCTCGTGCACATGGGGATGGCTGTGGGCGCCCGACGGCATGACCTCGTGGGTGTGGTCGTGGTGACCGTCGTCATGGCGGTGCGCGTGTTCGTGCGCGAGGCGCTCGTGCGCATGCTCGTGGCCATGGGACTCCATCAGGTGCAGCACCACGCCGAGCATCATCAGCACGCCGCCCGCCGCCATCATCCAGGTACCGCTTCTATCGCCGAGCGCAATGGCAAAGGCCGCACCGATGAACGGCGCAAAGGCGAAGACAGAGCCGGTGCGCGCAGCGCCGAAGGCTCTCTGCGCAAGCAGGTAGAAGCGAAGGCTGAGCCCATACCCGGTCGCGCCGACGGCGAACAGGATCACCGCCGAAGCCGGCGCAGGTGCCGGCTCCTGCAGCAACCGGCCCAGCAAAGTAGCCGCCACCGCGCCGATGGCCGCCTTTCCCAGCACGACCTGCCCAGGGTCGCGTTCGGCCAGCGCGCGCGAAAGCGTGTTGTCCACGCCCCAGGCAGCAGTCGCCACCAGCACCGCCAGCATTCCCCAGAATTGCGCACCGCCGTTTCTGCCCTGGTCCAGAACCAGGGCCACGCCACCCGCGAACAGAAGCAGCATGGCGGCCCATACGCGCCTGTCCATCGTCTCCTGGTAGAGCAAGCGCGCCAGCAGCGCCGTGAACAGCGCCTCCAGCGTCAGCATCAGCGAAGCGCTGGTGCCGCCTGTGTGCTGCAGTCCCCAGGCAAGGGCGACCGGGCCGATCAACGCGCCGAACATGGCCATCAGCAGGAGCCGGGGCAGATCGGCGCGCACCATGCGCGCTTCACGCTCCACCCGCTGGCGGGTCGCGAAGCCGACAGCCGCCGCACCAGCATAAAGAAGCGCCGCGGTCGTGAACGCCCCCATGCCCTGCCCGAAATGCTGGACGAGCGGCGTGCTGATGCCGAAAAGAGCGGCAGCGAGCAATGCGAGCAGACCGCCCTTCACGGCGGGGAGGGAGAGATGGCGGGCGGTCATGGTCGGTTATCTGGTGGCGAAGCGGATTGTCATGGGTGCGCTTCCTCTGCGAAATCGCAGGGGATAGCCCTGACGAGGTCTTCTCCGACAGGAACAGCGTCGTTTTTCGGCAAAACTTGACAAGTTTTGCTTACAAATGCGACCGATGAACTCCCACTCCGCGATAGACCCCGAAGACTTCGACCGTCTGCTGAGCCGCAACCTCAAGCTCCCCCTGATCGGCGGCATCTTCGGCGCCGTGGTGTTCGTCGGGCTGATCCTGTTCCTGCTCAACACCATCGGCTGGGTCGAGCACACCGACCGCGTGACCCGTGCCGCCAGCGAGCTTCAGCGCCAGAGCATCGACATGGAAACCGGCATGCGCGGCTTCCTCATCACCGGTGACGAGGCTTTCCTGGAGCCCTACCAGAGTGCCCTGCCCCGCATGAAGTCCGACACGGCCGCGCTGCGCGAGCTGGTGTCGGACAACCGCCAGCAGGTCGAGCGCCTCGACCGCATCGCGGCCACGCAGGCAACGTGGAACGAATTCGCGCGCAGCCTGATCGCCGCGCGCCGCGCCGGAGAGGACGCCCAGGCCCAGGTGCGGCTGGGCCGCGGCAAGCGGCTGACCGACGACATGCGCGCCGAGTTCACCGCCTTCATCGACACCGAACAGACGCTGCGCTTCCAGCGCAACAACAATGCCAACAGCACCGCGTGGTGGGTGATCTGCCTGTTCCTGCTGTTCACGCTGACGCTCACCGGGCTGGTGGCCTACTTCGGCCGCCGGCAGCTGATGCGGCTGTCCGACAGCTACGACGTGGTGCTGAAGGAGCAGGCAGCCCACGCCGACCGACTGACGCACGAGGCCTGGCTGCGCGGCGCGCAGACCGAGCTGGTGGGCGAACTGGTGGGCGAGCTCAGCGCGCCGGACATGGGACGCAAGATCCTGGCCTTCTTCTCGCGCCACCTGGGCACGTCGGTCGGCGCCATGTATGTGCGCGAGCGGCACGGGCCGCTGCACCGGGCCGCGAGCTACGGCTTCTCGAGCGCGGCCGAGGCCACGCCGCAAGTTTTCTCGCCGACCGAGAGCCTGGTCGGCCAGGCTGCGGCCGAGCGCCGCCGCATGGTGATCGAGCCTGTCGATGCCGACTACCTGAAGGTCAATTCGGGCCTGGGCGAGATGACGCCCAAGGCCGTGCTGCTTCTGCCGGTGGCCAGCGACGGCATGGTCAACGGCGTGATCGAACTCGGCCTGCCGGGCCCGCTGGACGAGCGCGGCAGCCAGCTGCTGGACGTGGTGGCCGACGACATCGGCAGCTCGCTGGCTGCGGCGCGCTACCGCGAGCAGTTGCAGGACGTGCTGGCCGAGACCCAGCAGCTCAACGAGGAACTGCAGGTGCAGCAGGAAGAACTGCGCACCGCCAACGAAGAACTCGAGGAGCAGTCGCGTGCGCTGCGTGCCTCCCAGGCCATGCTGGAGAACCAGCAGGCCGAGCTGGAGCAGACCAACAGCCAGCTGTCGGAGCGCACCGAGGCGCTCGACCAGCGCAACACCGCGCTGCGCCGCGTGCAGCGCGACCTGGAAGACCGCGCCGACGAACTGCAGCGCGCCAGCCGCTACAAGTCGGAGTTCCTGGCGAACATGTCGCACGAGCTGCGCACGCCGCTGAACAGCGCGCTCATCCTGGCCAAGCTGCTGGGCGACAACCCGCAGGGCAACCTTACCAGGGAGCAGGTGAAGTTCGCGGAGTCGATCTATTCGTCGGGCAACGACCTGCTGGTGCTGATCAACGACATCCTCGACATCTCGAAGGTCGAGGCCGGCAAGCTCGAGGTGGTGCCGGAAGACGTGTCCCTGCGCCGGCTCGCCGAGAGCCTGGAAACCACCTTCCGGCCGCTGGCGAAGCAGAAAAACCTGAGCTTCCGCCTCGAAATCAAGCCCGATGCGCCCGCCTCGCTCGTGACCGACCGCCAGCGCGTGGAGCAGATTTTGAAGAACCTGCTGTCGAACGCGCTCAAGTTCACCGACCGCGGCGAAGTGGCGCTGGTGGTGTCTGCCGCGGCGGACGGCGGCGCTACCTTTGCGGTGTCCGACTCGGGCATCGGCATCGACCCGCAGCAGCACGAATTGATCTTCGAGGCCTTCCGCCAGGCCGACGGCACCACCAGCCGGCGCTACGGCGGCACAGGACTGGGTTTGTCGATCTCGCGCGACCTCACGCAGCTGCTGGGCGGCACGCTCGCAGTGCAGAGCCAGCCGGGCCAGGGCAGCACCTTCGTGCTGCAGCTTCCGGCCAAGGCGCCGCAGGCCTCGGGCAATGCATCGGCCGCGCCGTCGGCCGTCTACACGCCCAAGCCGGCGCACGCCCCGGTTGGCTTGGCACCGGCCGCGCCAGCCGTGCCGCTCCCGCCCCAGCCGCCCTCCCCGGTGCCCGCGCCGCAGTTCGCGGACGACCGCTCGCTGCCGCGCGACCAGGTGCGCCGCGTGCTGGTGATCGAGGACGAGCCGCAGTTCGCGCACATCCTCTACGACCTGGCGCATGAACTCGGCTACCGCTGCCTGGTGGCGCACGGCGCGGCCGACGGCTTCGAGCTGGCAACGCAGTTCGTGCCCGACGCCATCCTGCTGGACATGCGCCTGCCCGACAGCACCGGCCTGGACCTGCTGCAACGCCTGAAGGACTCGCCGCACACCCGCCACATCCCGATCCACGTGGTCTCGGCCGCCGACAACGCGCAGGGCGCGGCGCTGCAGATGGGCGCCATCGGCTATGCGCTGAAGCCGACCACGCGCGACGAGCTGATGCGCGTGTTCGCGCGGCTGGAAGACAAGCTCACCCAGAAGGTCAAGGTGGTGCTGCTGGTGGAAGACGACGAGCTGCAGCGCGAGAGCGTGATGCGCCTGATCGAGGACGACGACATCGAGATCGTGGCCGTGGGCTCCGGCGAAGAGGCGCTGGAGCTGCTGCGCACCCGCGTCTTCGACTGCATGATCACCGACCTGCGGCTGCCCGACATGCAGGGCAGCGAGCTGCTCAAGGCCATGGCGGCCGAGGAAATCGTGTCGTTCCCGCCGGTCATCGTGTACACCGGGCGCAATCTCACGCGCGACGAGGAAACCGAGCTGCAGCGCTACTCGCGCTCGATCATCATCAAGGGCGCGCGCTCGCCCGAGCGCCTGCTCGACGAAGTGACGCTGTTCCTGCACAAGGTGGAAGCCGAACTGTCGAGCGAACGCCAGGGCATGCTCAAGACGGCGCGCGGGCGCGACCGCATCTTCGAGGGCCGAACCATCCTGCTGGTGGACGACGACGTGCGCAACATCTTCGCGCTGACCAGCGCGCTCGAGCAGCGCGGCGCGGCCGTGGAAATCGGCCGCAACGGCCGCGAGGCGCTGGAAAAGCTCGACCAGGTGCGCGAGATCGACTTGGTGCTGATGGACGTGATGATGCCGGAGATGGATGGCCTGGAAGCCACGCGCCGCATGCGCGCCGACCCGCGCTTCGAGAAGATGCCGGTGATCGCCATCACCGCCAAGGCCATGAAGGACGACCGCGAGCAATGCCTGGCCGCGGGCGCCAACGACTACCTCGCCAAGCCCGTGGACCTGGAACGGTTGTTCTCGCTGCTGCGGGTGTGGATGCCGAAAATGGAGCGCCTGTGACCACATCACGCCCCGGTTCTACCGCGACGCCGCTCACGGCGGTCGCGCCGCCGCTGCCGCCCCTGAGCGACACCGAGATCGAGCTGCGCCTGCTGATGGAGGCCATCTACCTCAAGTACAGCTACGACTTCCGCAACTACACCATGGCTTCGCAGAAGCGCCGCGTGCTGCATGCGCTCGAGCAGCTCGGATTGCCGAGCATCTCGGCGCTGCAGGACCGCGTGCTGCGCGACCCGCTGTTGTTCGGCCGGCTGCTGCAGTTCCTGACCATCCCGGTGAGCGAGATGTTCCGCGACCCGGCGTACTTCCTGGCGCTGCGCCAGCACGTGGTGCCGATCCTGCACACCTACCCCTCGGTCAAGGTCTGGGTGGCGGGGTGCAGCACCGGCGAGGAAGTGTTCTCGCTCGCCATCCTGCTGCGCGAGGAAGGCCTGCTCGAGCGCACGCAGATCTACGCCACCGACATCAACCCGGCCTCGCTGGAGAAGGCGCGCCAGGGCATCTTTCCGCTGGAGGCGATCCGCGGCTACACCACCAACTACCAGCGCGCGGGCGGACGCAGCGCGTTCTCCGACTACTACACCGCCGCCTACGAGGCCGCGCGCTTCGACCCCTCGCTGTGTGCCGACGTGATCTTTGCCGACCACAGCCTGGCCACCGACAGCGTGTTCGCGGAGACGCAGTTGGTGTCGTGCCGCAACGTGCTCATCTACTTCAACAGGCAGCTGCAGGACCGGGCGCTGGGGCTGTTCCACGAGTCGCTGTCGCACCGCGGCTTCCTGGGGCTGGGCTCGAAGGAGAGCATCGACTTCTCGGGGTATTCGGACCGCTTCGACACCCACGCGCGCGCGGAGCGCATCTACCGCAAGGCCACATGAAAAGGCGGATTCGCTCGACCAACAAGCGCGTGGAGGCCGTGGTGCTCGGCGCCTCCGCGGGCGGCATCGACGCGCTCAACACGCTGCTGCGCGACCTGCCCGCCACGTGGCACATCCCGATGGCCGTGGTGCTGCACCTGCCCGAGGAACACGAAAGCCACCTGGCAGAGATCTTCGCGCAGCGGCTGCCTATTCCGGTGCGCGAGGCAGCCGACAAGATGCCGCTTGCGGCCGGCAGCCTGTACTTCGCGCCGCCGGGCTATCACCTGTCGATCGAGCGCGAGCGCGCCTTCTCGCTGAGCTGCGAGCCGCCCGTGCTGTTCTCGCGGCCGTCGATCGATGTGCTCATGACCTCCGCGGCCGATGCCTACGGCCCCGCCCTCGCCGGTTTCCTGCTGACCGGCGCCAACTATGACGGTGCCGAGGGGCTGCACCGCATCCATCTGGCCGGCGGACTGACCGCCGTACAGGACCCGACAGAAGCTCAGATCCCGACCATGCCCCAAGCCGCCATCGCGCGCCACGCCCCCGACTACGTGCTCCCGTTGCGCGAACTGCGCGCCCTGCTTCTGCAATTGGAGTCGGCCCATGAACATTGACATCGAGAGCAAGCTGCTGATCGTCGATGACCTGCCGGAGAACCTGCTGGCGCTGGAGGCGCTCATCCGTGCGCCGGGGCGCGTGGTGTATCGCGCGGCCTCGGCCGAAGCGGCGCTGGCGCTGCTGCTGGAGCACGAGTTCGCGCTGGCCATCGTCGACGTGCAGATGCCGGGCATGAACGGCTTCGAGCTGGCCGAGCTGATGCGCGGCACCGAGCGCACGCGGCACATTCCCATCATCTTCGTGAGCGCCGCGGGGCGCGAGCTGAACTACGCTTTCCAGGGCTACGAAAGCGGCGCGGTCGACTTCCTGCACAAGCCGCTGGACCCGCACGCGGTGGTCAGCAAGGTCAACGTGTTCGTCGACCTGCACCGCCACCGCAAGGCGCTGCGCCACGAGATGGACCAGCTCGCGGCCGCCCACCACAAGCAGGAAGAACTGGTGCAGCAGTTGCAGCACACCCAGCGCGAGCTGGAGCGCGCGGTGCGCATGCGCGACGACTTCATGTCGATGGTGTCGCACGAGCTGCGCACGCCGCTCAACACCCTCTACCTCGAGGCGCAGCTGCGCCAGCTGCATCTGTCGAAGGGCAACCTCGCCAACTTCGCGCCCGACAGGCTGCCGTCGATGATCGAGCGCGACCAGCGGCAGATCCGCAACATGGTGCGTCTGATCGACGACATGCTCGACGTGACGCGCATGCGGCGCGACGCGCTGTCGATCCAGACCAAGCCGGTGGACCTGAGCGCGCTCTCCCGCGCGGTGGTCGAAAACCTGCGCCAGCAGGCCGAAGCCGCCGGCTCGGTCATCACGCTGCAGGCGCCGCCCGAGCTGCGCGGCGTGTGGGACGAATTCCGCATCGAACAGGTGCTCACCAACCTGCTGACCAACGCGCTGCGCTACGGCGGCGGCAAGCCGGTGGAGATGACTGTGAGTCTCGAAGGCGACACCGCCCGCGTGGCGGTGCGCGACCAGGGCATCGGCATCGCGCCGGAAGACCACGCGCGCATCTTCGAGCAGTTCGAGCGCACCGACGACAGCCGCCGGCATGCGGCGGGGCTGGGGCTGGGGCTGTACATCACGCGCAAGATCGTGTGCCTGCATGCGGGGCACATCGGCGTGGAGAGCGCCCCCGGCGAGGGCTCGACCTTCGTGGTCGAACTGCCGCTGCAGATTCCCGATTCCGGCAACACCGCCCCGCAACCAACGTAGGCATGCTCCTACCCCCATGCGGGCGGGCGGCCGCGATACTGATTACTTCGAAAATCCGGAAAGAAACAAAGCTGTGAATGTGCTGATCGTCGACGACAACGAAGCCGCGGCCGACCTGTTGCAGGAACTGCTGACATTGCAGGACCACACGGCGCGCTGCACCTACACAGCCCGACAGGCGCTCGACGCGGCCGCAGCCGAGAGCTTCGATGCCGCGCTGATCGACCTCACGCTGCCCGACTTCCCGGGCACCGAAGTGGCCCGCCAGTTGCGCGCCAATGCGGCCTCTGGTGCACCGAAGCTGCTGGTGGCGATCTCGGGTTTCTCGGCCAATGACAGTGGCGGCCAATCGGCCAAGGGCCTGTTCGACCACCACCTGCAAAAGCCGATCGATATCGACAAGCTGGACCGGATCCTGGCGCAGCCGCCGGGCTGAATACGGCTCAGCGCCGTTTGCCGCGCCTCGTGTAGCTGCGCATGGCCTCGTAGCGATACAGCCGGAATCCGTCCCTCTGCATGAAGCTGACCGGCTCCCAGCCGCGGGCCAGCGCGCTGTCGGTGATCTGCGCCATCTGCACGCCGAGGTAGTCCTGCAGGCTGTCGGCCACGGCGAGTTCGAACTTCTCGAGTTCGCCATCGAGCGCGTGCACTGCGGCGATGGCGGTTTCGACGCTGGTGAAGGGGTGCACGGGCATCAACGTTGCATCGCCCGTGCGCGCACGCGGCGGGCTGGGAAGCTCTGGCGCGAAGCTGATGGTGGCCCCGCCTTCCATTCCGATGAGTCCGGTCATGCCATTAACCCGTTGTCGCGCGGATAGGCGGTGCCGCTCGGCGCCGTCAGGCCGAAGCTCTTGAGGTCTTCGGTTATTGCTGTTGCCGCCCTGATCTGTTCAACCATGGTTCCTCGCTCCTTCGGCAGTTACGTGCCGTTGGAGCATTCAAGGCAAGCGTCATGCCTTGTGGAATTCGGGTGTGCGACCACGGAGGCGCGCGGCGGTCGAATCCAAGAATGTGACTTTTTGTGACCTTTTCGTCACTTGCGGAAACAAAAATGGCATGCCAGAAGGCATGCCATGGTTTGGAGAAAGCCGTCAGTCGCGGTCTTCGTAATAGTCGCCGTTAGGCGGACGGTACGGATAGCCGGGGCCGTAGTAGACGCGGCCCGGAGGCGGCACGTAGACCGGGGCCGGACGGTAGTACACGGGCGGCGGGGGACGGTAATAGACCGGCGGCGGAGGTGCGTAGTAGATCGGGGCCGGATACGAATAGACCGGTGCCGGCGGGTAGTAAGGCGCCGCCGGATAAGCGTCGACATAGCCCGGCGTTCCGATCTGCACCGACCAGCTCGTGCGTGCGCTGGCGGAACCCACGGCAAGCAGCGCAGCGGCTGCGATTGCGCCGATGGCGGCCCATTTGAAAACGGAAGAATGATTTTTGGTGTTCATTGCGGCTCCAGAGCCAGGAGGGACCGGGGCGGACAGCGCCCGGGTTCATACGCAACGCATCTTGCACGCACGCGGTGCACCCGGCGCGCGGACAGATGGTTGCCAAACGTCACCGCCGCGCGATTTCCCGGCGCGTCAGCATCACGTCGCCGCCCGTCGTGTTGAAGGAGATGGTCGGGGCGCTGAAGTCGCTCAGCGGCGCACCGAGGCCGATTTCCCCGCTGCCGTGCAGCACGCATTCCTCGCGCCGCAGGGCGATTTCGGTGCTGGGGCCGCCATTGCCGTGGAAACGCACCCAGGTGCCGTACGTGCTGACGTCGATCAGCACGCAACTGCCCTGCCGCACCTCGATGCGCGCATGCAGCCGCGACACGCGCGGATCGTTCACCACGAACTGCGCGTCGTCGACGCGGCCGAGATGGATGGGCAACTGCTCGAGGCTGAACATGGAGCGCACGTCGAGCCAGGCCAGCTCGATCTGGCCGAACGATGAATCAGGCATGCGCGCAGGCGCGAGCGCCGCGGGCACGGTCAGGAAAGACGTCACTTCCTCCTGCCAGTCGATGCGGTGCACCACCGACATTTCGCTGCGCCCGCGAATGTTGATCAGCCCGAGGTCGCGGTGCTGCACGCCGCCATCGCGCAGCTGCGAGATCACGGCGTCGGTCACCCAGATCTGGCCGGGGCCGGCAAGGTCGCTGAGCCGCGATGCCAGGTTGACGGCGTCGCCATAGCAATCGCCCTCGACCTCCACCACATCGCCGCTGGCAACGCCGATCTGCAGCGCCATGCGCAACGGCGCGGGCCAGACCAGCAGGCGCTTCTGGTGATAGCGCTGCAATTCGATGACCGCGTGCGTGGCGGCCGAGCCGCTGGAGAAGATGGCAAACACGCCGTCTCCCAGCGACTTGACGACCCGCCCGCCATGGGCCTGGCAGACACCGCCGATCCATTGAGTAAGTCGCGTCACGGTTTCCGTGGCTCTTGCATTGCCCATGGCCTCGAAGACCCTGGTGCTCCCCGTCAAGTCCGCGAATACGACTGTGGAATTGACACCCATATTGTTGTGGTTCTCGATTGCGATCTTTAGTTAACCATGGTCCGCGCTCCTGGTGTTCCTCCGCAAGCAGTTTTCCTTGACACACGCCTGGTCAAAGGAACGATCTGCACAACTTCGCTGTTGACGGAGTTGTATACGCGAGTAACAGAGAGACGGATTCACAAATTGATCACAACCAGATGTAGTACTTAAGAAAACAAAATTTAATCGCGGAATTAAATCGTAGGTAAAGCGTGTTGTTTGCAGACAAGAAACATTGTTCCGGATCTTGTGCAACCGTGAACTGAGGCTTAAGGTAGCGACCGTTCTGGCTTTCGGCAATACGCTTTTCGTCCCATGCTTTTCCGCCGCATTCTTCGTCTGCTGAACGTACCCGGTTTCGGGTCCCGCCAGGTGGCGGAGAACCAATTGGGGCGCATCCGTACCGCGATGCTGTCGATTCTCCAGGGCCACGGCGGACACTCCATACAGCGCGTCAGCCAGCGTGTTCGCTTTGCGGTCGACGTCGAGGCCCTCTGGTATCTGCGCCAGGACGTGATGATCGCGCTGAGCGCCATCGACGGCGAAACGGCTGCACGCCGCCAGATGAAAGCCATCAACAGCATGTTCAAGGGCGGCCTGCCTGGCTCGATGGCTCCCCGCACGCACCAGCGCTTCACGGACAACGGCTGAAGCCGCGCGGCGGCCTGCCCGGCCGGCCGCTTCAGTGGGCGTGATGATGGTGGTCGTGCCCGTGATGGTCGTCGTCATGGCCGGACGCGTGCCGATGGCCCCAGACCAGAAAGACATCGCGCCCTTCCGCCGCCATCGAGACCTTGGCCCCCACGGGCAGCAGCACCTTCGTGGGCACATGCCCGAACGGCAGGCCCGCCAGCACCGGCACCTTGAGCGACCCGCGCAGCCGGTCGATCACCGTGTTCATGCTGAAGCCGCGGTCGTAGCCCGGCACCTTGCGGGCGCCTGTGAATTGCCCGAACACGACGGCACGCTGTCGCGCCAGCACACCGGCCAGCTTCAGCTGGTCGAGCATGCGTTCGACGCGATACGGATGCTCGTTGGTGTCCTCGATGAACAACACGCCCTTCTCCACCACCGGGAAGTACGGCGTGCCGAGCAGGCTGGTCAGCACGCAGAGGTTGCCGCCCCACAGCACCGCGTCTTGCACGGGCTTGAACTTCAGATCCACATCGCGCGCCGGCATGCGCCAGCCGGTGCCCTCGCCCTGCCCGCTCACCAGGTCGTCGAAGCAGGCTTCCATGATGTCGTCGGGGCCGCCTTCAGCGCCGAAGTCTTCGCCGACTGCCGGGCCCGACCACGTGGTGGCGCCGGTCTTGGCGAACAACGCGTTCTGCAGCGCGGTGAAGTCGCTGCACCCTACGAATTCGGTGCCCTTCTCGATGGCCTTGGCCAGGGCCTTGTACGGCAGCGAATCGAGGATGCGGGTGAGGCCGTAGCCGCCGCGCGAGATGAGCGCCACGTCGGCACCGCTGGCCGCCGCGCGCGAGATCGCGGCGAGCCGCGTGACGTCATCGCCTGCGAAACGTTGATGCACCGAAAGCGCTGCCTCGTCGATTTCGACTTCATGGCCCAGCGCCTTGAGGCGCTTCACGCCGCGCCGGAACGCGGCCTTGTCGCGGATCGCGCTGGAGGGGGAGTAGATGTAGATGTGTTTGGTCACGAGGTCGAGTATCCCATTGCGTTTCGCACATGCTGCACGAAGGTGCGAGCCTGGGCGACAGTCGGCCCGGAGGAAGATGCGACCGGGCCGAGCGCGCGCAACGCGGCCTCGTAGCCCCGGTCGGGAAAAGGTGCGCGCCAAGCGTCCTTGATGTGCTCATGGCCCTCGGGCGCGACGAGCGAGGCGGCAAAGCGACCGAGCGCCGCGGCGCGCAGCAGCGACGCCAGTTCACTCGCTGCCGCGCTGTGCACCAGCACCAACGTCGAAACATCCTGCACGCGCGCCAGCCATTCAAGCAGCACGTCGCGGTGCCATTCAAGCTGATGCGCCACCTCGCGCTTGGGCTTGTCGCTCTTGCCGAAGCCGATGAGGTCGGGCACCAGCGTGCGCAACCCGGGCTGGCCGACGAGATGCCTAAAGAAGTAGCCCCACTCGCCGGGGCCGTGCAGGCAAAGGCAGCAGGCGACATCGCCTTCGCCACCCTCGCCGCTTTCATCGACCCAATGCATGCGCCAGCCACGCTGGGCAGGCAGGTCTTGAACGTAATGCGGTGCAAAGGCGTAGTCGGGCAGCGCGGCGAAGCGGTCCGCCGGCGTGCGCAGTGCGTCGTCGCGCAACGGCTCTGCCTGCTCGCGCGCTGCGCTGCGACGCTGCTGGAAGAAAGCCTGAAGCACGGCGGCGCATTCGTCGGCAAGCACCCCGCCGCTCACCTGCGTGCGATGGTTCAGGCGCGGCTCCGCGAACAGGTCCAGCACCGAACCGGCCGCGCCGGTCTTGGGATCGGTCGCACCGAACACCACACGCGCCAGCCGCGAATGCAGCATCGCGCCCGCGCACATCGCGCAGGGCTCGAGCGTGACGAACAGTTCGCAGCCATCGAGCCGGTAATTGCCGAGCGCAGCAGCACCGGCGCGCAGCGCGTTGATCTCCGCATGCGCGCTCGGGTCGTGCTGCGCGACCGGTGTGTTGCGGCCGGTCGCGATGAGCTGGCCATTGCGCACCAGCACCGCGCCCACAGGCACCTCGCCCGCTTCGGCGGCCAGTCGCGCCTGGGCCAGCGCGAGCGCCATCCAGCGCGCATCGTCCGTGGTTGATGGAGGCGAAGTCGATTCAGTTGTCATCCGGCATTTCGCGCGGCTTGCTCGCGGCTTCGAGCGCGTCCTTGACCTGCTGCTGCACGCGCTGCGACTGCTCGCGCACATTGCCCGCCGGCTCGCCGGCCGGGGCCGTGGCAACGCCGGGCACCGAAGGCATCACGGGAACGACGCTGCTGGTCATCTGCTTCTTCGCGACCAGCCCGACGATCAGCAGCGCCAACAACAGGCCGATCAATCCAAGTCCGCGCATGTCAGCGGCCCTCCGCAGCAGGAGCTTCCGAATTCAGGCCCAGGCGGTCCATCCAGGTGGCCAGGGCCTGTTCGTCCGGCGTGCCGGCGCTGTACATCGCGTGCATGGCGGCGTGCGATTCACGGCGATGCTGGTTGAGCTTGACCTTGCACTGAAGCGCCGTCACGCGCAGCTCGAAGCCGACGATGCCGGCGAGCATCTTGAGCTGGAACTCCTCGCCCAGGTCGCGCCACTGCTGCGCATAGGCCGGCTCGTGGTCGCCGATGAGCTTCTTGAGCAGCGCGTCCTTGGCTGCGGGGTCTTCGATCAGCGTGGCTTCGACCGTGCAGTGCACGGTCAGGTAGTTCCAGGTGGGCACCCGCGCCAGGTCGGGATAGACCGATGGCGACAAGTACGCATGCGGCCCGAGGAAGGTGGCCACCGCCGTGGGCCGTGCCTGCAGATAGCGCCAGTGCGGGTTGGGCTTGGCGCAATGGCCCAGCAGCACCAGTTCGTCGGTCCCTCGCGACTCGGCCACCAGCGGCAGGTGCGTGACGAACGGCAGGCCGGCGTCGTCGTTGGAGATCAGGCTCGCGAACGGATGCGAGCGCATCAAGTCCAGCGCGATGGCCGGGTCCTTGGCATTGAACTGCGGAGGCAGGTACATGGGGCGGTTTCCTCGTGGCGAGGCCCGATTGTCCCCGAGCCGCCTATCTTGTGCGCGCGCTCTCCAGCAGCTTGACCATCGCGGTGTAGCCCCGCGCCTTTGCAAGCTGCAGCGGCGTGTTGCCCTGCCGGTCGGCCAGCGCAAGGTTGGCGCCGCCGTCGATCAGCGCAGCCAGCGTGCGCTGGTGGCGCGGACCGCCGTCGCCGAGCACGATCGACTCGATCACCGCCGTCCAGTGCAGGTTGTTGACATGGTCCAGCGGCGCACCGGCCGCGATCAGCCGGCGCACGACTTCGTCATGCCCCAGGTGCGCGGCGGCGATCAGCGCCGTGCCGTCGTAGCGGCTCGTGACCTGCCCGGCCTTGGCGCCGAGCGACAGCAGCAGCGAAAGCGTGGCGTCGTCATCGGCCACCGCGGCGATGGTGACTGCGTCGTAGCGGTCGTCCTCGAGCAGATCGAGATTCGCGCCCGCCTTGGCCAGCAGCTTGATCGCCTCGCGCTGCCGCGCATGCGTGGCCACCTGCAGCGGCGTGCGCCCGCGTGTGTCGCGGGCATCGAGATTCGCGCCCGAAGCGATCAGCGCCTTGAGCTTCGGCAGGTCACCCTGCCAGGCGGCCTGGTGCAGCCCGTCGTACGCCAGCACCTCGGCCGCCAGCGGCGGCACCTGGGCGAGCGCGCCCAACGGCACGCACAGCCCGAGCGCGACCGCCAGCACACCCGACCAAATACCGCGCGCCGCCATCATCAGAGCAGGCCCTTGACCTTCTCGATCGCCGCGTTGGCACATTGCTCGTCGAGATGGCCGCCGGGCGCGCCGCCCACGCCCACGGCGCCGATCACTTCGTTGCCCGACTTCACCGGCACGCCGCCGCCCAGCAGCAGCATGCCCGGCAGGTACACCAGGTTGGCACCGCCGGGGTTCTTCTGCGAACCTTCCATCATGGCCTGCGTCGGGCTCTTGGCCGAGGCCGAAGTCCAGGCCTTGCGCTCGCTCGACGCCAGCGTGTGCGGGCCGGCGTTGTCGGCGCGCTGCACTGCTCGCACGGTGCCGGCGCGATCGACCACGGTGGCCGCGACGTTGTAGCCGTTGGCGGCGCAGGCAGCCACGGCTTCTGCCGCGAGCTGGTTGGCCAGCGCGAGCGACATGTTCTTTTCGGTGCGAACGGCCGGTGCCGGCGTCTGGGCCTGGGCGACCGAAGCGGCGAGCAGGACGGCGAGGCTGCCGAGGCGAAGGATGGATTGCATTGTTCGTTTTCTCCAGTGGATGGTGTTTGCGCCGACCGTTGCCGACGGCTTCGCCACTTTAGAAAACACCGGCCTGCGCAGCCATTCGTACGGCTACGCGCGGCGCTCCGTAGAACTACGGAGCGCCGCCGTCGACCAGCACCGCATAGCGGCGGATCAACTGCGCGAGCGAATCGCAGTCGAGCTTGGCGAACAGGTTGGCGCGATGCGTCTCGACCGTGCGCGGCGACAGCGCGAGCGTGCGCGCGATCTCCTTGTTCGTGAGCCCCTGCACGATGAAAGCCAGCACCTCGCGCTCGCGCTCCGACAGTTGCGCCACGCGCTCCCGCGCGGCGTTGTCGGCCTGCGAGCGTTCGCGCGAACGCACATGCTGGCGCACCGCCTGCTGCAGTGCCTCGAGCAATTGCTCGTCGTCCACCGGCTTCTCGAGGAACTCGGCCGCGCCGGCCTTGAAGGCACGCCGGCACATCTCGACCGTGCCGTGGCCGGTCAGCATGATGACGGGCTGGTCCACGCCTTGCACCATCAGCCGGTCGAGCACCGTGAGCCCACTGATGCCCGGCATGCGCACGTCGAGCACGATGGCGCCGACGCTCGCGCGGTCGAAGCCGTCGATGAAAGCCGCCGGGTCCGCCCAGCCCTGCACGCGCAGGCCGACCGTGCCGATCAACAGCGACAGGCCGTCGCGCACCGCCTCGTCGTCATCGATCAGGTGGATCAGCGGCGACTGCGGCTGGTGGATTGCTGGCGCGTTCATGGCGCGCGCTCCGCAGGCGGCGCGACCAGCGGCAGCAACAGCGTGAAGCGTGCGCCGCGCGGCGATGCATTGGCCGCGCTCAGGCTGCCGCTCATGCCGCTGGCCAGCGTTTCGCTCAGGCTCAGGCCAAGGCCCAACCCGCCTTCGCGCGTGCTGAAGAAGGGTTCGAAAAGGCGCGGCAAGGCATCGAGAGGGATGCCGCGTCCGTTGTCGGTGACGGTCAGCACGCCCTCCTCGCCGTTGCGGCCTACCGCGATGGCCAGGCGCCGGTCGCCCGCGGGCACCAGCTCGAGCGCCTGCAGCGCGTTCATCAGCAGGTTGTGCACGATCTGCTCCAGCGCCACGGCTTCGGCCTGCACCCGCACCGGCGCCTGCGCCGTCGGGTCGAACTGCGTGACGATGTTGCGCCGGCCGAACTCCGGCGCGAGCAGGTGCATGGCGCTGCGCACCACCTCCTGCAGCACCAGCGGCTTGGCTTCTCCCGCAGCCTCGGGCCGCTCGATCACCCGCCGCAGACGGCCGACAACACCCGCCGCGCGTCGCGCCTGTTCGACCGCCTGGCCCATCGCGTCGCGGGCGGTGGCCAGGTCCGGCGGCTCGTCGTCCAGCAGGCGGCGCGCGGCCTGCGCATTGGCCAGCACCGCCGTCAACGGCTGGTTGAGTTCATGCGCCAGCCCGGCCGACAGTTCGCCCAGCGCGTTGAGCCGCGCGACCTGCCCGAGCCTCAGCAGCTCTTCTGCCCGGCGCCGCGCGATGCGTTGGCGCTGCGCCATCCACAGTCCGGCCAGCAGCAGCGCCGTCGCGACGGCCCAGGCGCCGATGCCGCGCCATGGGAGCTCGCCCCAGCCCACTTGCCGCTCCGCCACGAGGTCGAAGGGCTGGCTTGGCGACGCCAGCGGCTTGGTCAGGTCGAAGCGCCAGCCACCCGCGGTGGGCCGGCCGGGTTGCAGTACCAGTTGCTGGCCGTCACGCTGCAGGCTCAGCCGCACCGGGCTGACCTGCGGGTTCATGGGCCAGTCGCGCCAGGGCACCGAGCCGGCCAGGTCGATGTCGAGCGCGTAGCTGAACGGCGTGGCGCCGATCACCAGCACATAGCGGCCGTGCGCCAAATCGAGCGAGGCGAGATCGGCCCGATGCTGGCT
Source organism: Variovorax durovernensis (assembly GCF_977011995.1). Classification (NCBI taxonomy): domain Bacteria; kingdom Pseudomonadati; phylum Pseudomonadota; class Betaproteobacteria; order Burkholderiales; family Comamonadaceae; genus Variovorax; species Variovorax durovernensis. The sequence goes on from NZ_CDRNCW010000001.1 coordinate 3,724,499, forward strand.
GCGCGAGCGGGTCTCGGCGGCGGCCAGCGCGGCGGGTGTGGCGCTCGCCGCGGGTCCGGTGTCCGGCCAGGGCTCGTCGCGCTCACGGCGCTGCACCCGCAGGATCGACGAATACACGGACGGCAGGCGCTGCTCGGGATGGTCTGTGCCGGTGCTGGGCTCCAGCAGCGCCAGCGTGGCCAGCACGGCGTCGTACTGCACCATCTGCTGGCTCATGAGCCGGTGCGCGATGCGCACGTCGGTCTCGAAGTCCTGGTGCATCTGCGCCAGTTCGGCGCGCGCGATCCATACGGCACCGGCCACGGTGAGCACCACCCATGCCAGCCACCATCCACCTTGCGCGCGCAACCACTGTTTCATGGCGCGGATTGTGCCCGGCGTGGCAAGCCGCCCCCGTGTTGGCCGAGAATGCCGCCCCAGACATGGCTGAAGTACAGGACTCCCTTTTCCCCGATCTGCCGCGCCCCCAGGAGGCGCTGCCGCCCGCGCCCCCCGACGAGGCGCCCGCCAGGAAGAAGCCGCGCGCCGGCACGGTCGAGCCCGCGCCGGCGGACCCGGCGCTCGTCGAACTCGCCGCCACGCTGCCGCCCAACCTGCGGCTCGGCACCTCGTCGTGGAGCTACCCGGGCTGGGCCGACCTCGTGTGGAACGGCGAGTACGCCGAGTCGGTGCTCTCGAAGAACGGCCTTTCGGCGCTCGCGCAGCATCCGCTGTTCCGCACCGTGAGCCTCGACCGCAACTTCTACCGCGCCCTCACCGCCAGCCAGTACGCGCGCTACGCGGCCATGGTGCCCGACGACTTCCGCTTCATGGTGAAGGCGCCCAGCCTCGTGACCGACGCCACCGTGCGCGACGAGAGCGGACGCGGCATGCAGGCCAACCCGGTGTTCCTCAGCAGCGAGATCGCGCGGGAGGAATTCGTGCTGCCCGCGCTCGAAGGCCTGGGCCATCGCATCGGCGTGCTGGTGTTCCAGCTGAGCCCGATTCCCGGCCACCTGCTGGCCGACCAGCCGGCGCTGCTGGCGCGCATTGCCGACATGCTCGGTGCGCTGCCCGACCTGAAGCAGACCGCGCCCGATGCGGTGATCGCCGTCGAGGTGCGCGACCCGCAATTGTTGAACCCCGCCTTCGCCGACATGCTGCGCAGCGTTGGCGCCACCTTCTGCATGGGCCTGCACGCCAAGATGCCGCCCATCGAAGAGCAACTGCCGATGCTGCGCGCGCTGTGGCCCGGCCCGCTGGTGTGTCGCTGGAACCTGCACCGCCGCCACGGCCGCTTCGGCTACGAAGACGCGGAAAAGCTCTACGGCCCGTTCGACAAGATCGTCGACCCCGACCCAGAAACGCGCGCCGCGCTGGCCAAGGTGATCGCGGGCACCACCCGCGCGGGGCAGAACGCCTTCGTCACCGTGAGCAACAACGCCGAAGGCTGCGCGCCTCTCACCATCGCGCAGCTCGCGCGCGACCTTGCCGCGCTGAAGGCCGGCTAGTCAGCCGATGTTCTGCTTGGCCGCCACGGTCATCTCGACCTCCACGGTCGCGTTCTTCGGCAGCGCATAGACGCCGACCGCCGTGCGCACATGCACGCCGGCGTCGCCGAACACACGGTGCAGCAGGTCGGACGCGGCATCGGCCACTTCGCTCTGCTGCGTGAAGTCGGCGGTGCACTGCACGAACACGCCGACGCGCAGCACCTTCTCCACCGCGTCGAGCGAACCCAGCGAACGGCGCAGCAGCGCCAGGCTGCGCAGCGCGCAGATCTGGGCGCCCTCGCGGGCCTTGTCGAGCGACACCGCGTCGCCGACGCGGCCGGTGACGACCACCGTGGTGCCCACGCGCGGCACCTGCCCGCTTAGGTAGACCGTGCGGCCGTCGCGCACGATCGGCACGTAGTGGCCGCCGGCAATGATGTCGCCGTCGAAGCTGTGGCCCAGTTCGGCTGCAATCTGGTCGGCGATCTGGTCTCGGCTCTGCGCTGTCATATCTGTTCCATGAAAAAGAGCTTCATTGTCGCCAGCGGCTCTGCGGGAAAACAGATACAGATCGATCCGCTTCGAGCCGCAACAGATGGCCCGAGGCGGCACCCTTCACTGATCCAAGGAGAGGAAGACGCGGCCGCCCTCGATCTTCACCGGGTAGCTGCGCAGGTCTTCGGTGAGCGGCGCGCACATCGCCTTGCCGGTGCGCACGTCGAAGCGGCCCTGGTGCAGCGGGCATTCGATCTCATGGCCTTCGAGGAAGCCGTCGCACAGCCGCGCATGGCCGTGGGTGCAGATGTTGTCGGTGGCGTGAATGCCATCTTCGGTGCCGTACAGCGCTATGTCGCGCCCCTGCACCTCGATGCCCACCACGTCGTCGGAGGGAACGTCGTCGACCGCCGCGGCGTCGACCCAGGTCATCGTGCTCATTTTTGTGTCCTTGCTCGGTGGAGTGGTCAGTTGTCGGGCTTCAGGCCGGCGCGCTCGATCACGGGTTTCCAGCGGCGCAGCTCCTCCTTCATGAACTTGTTCAGCGCCTCGGGCGTGCTGCCCACGGGGTCGAAGTACGCGGTCTGCAGGCGCTTGAGCGTCTCTGGCTCCTTCAGCACCGCGGCTATCTCGCGGCTCATGCGCTGCACCACGTCGTTCGGCGTGCCCTTGGGTGCCATGTAGGCAAACCACGGCACCGCCTGGATGTCGGGCAGGCCCGACTCGCGCAGCGTCGGCAGTTCCGGCAACAGCGCCGAGCGCTCGGCCGAGGTAACGGCCAGTGCCTTCAGCCGCCCGGCCTTGGCCTGCGGCATCACCGAGACCGGCGGCAGGCAGGCGAACTGCACGTCGCCCTGGATGATGGCCGTGACCGCCTGGCCCGACGAAGCGTATGGAATGTGCACCGCGAACGAATTCGTCTTGAGCTTGACGAGCTCCACGCCCAGGTGCGAGATCGAGCCGTTGCCGGTCGACGCGAAATTGAACTTGCCCGGGTTGCGCTTCATCGCGTCGAGCCAGCCCTTGACCGAATCGACGTTCATCGAATTCGACACCGCGCACACGTTGGGCGTGGTGGCCGCGAGAGACACCGGCACCAGGTCCTTGAACGGGTCGTACGGCAGGTTCTTGTAGAGGACGGTGTTGTAGACCAGCGGCGCGTTCACCGACAGCAGGAAGGTGTAGCCGTCGGGCTGCGCCTTCGAGGCCTGGTCGGTGCCGGTGTTGCCGCCCGCGCCGGGCTTGTTGTCGACGATCAGCGGCTGGCCGATGCGCGCGGCCAGCTTGTCGTTGAGGATGCGCGCGAGGATGTCGGGCGACGAGCCGGCCGCGAACGGCACCACGATGCGAATCGGGCGCTGCGGCCAGCTCTGCGCGTGGGCCGCCGCAGCCATTGCCAGTGCCGTGAAGGCGATGCCGAGCCGGGCGAGCCTCATGCCTTTGCCTCCACCGCGACCATGCCCAGGTGGTCCTGCTGCTCGCGCGCGATGAAGCCCGCGATGAGCGCGCGGTAGGCGGCCTCGACCACCTCCGGATAGGCGCCCTTCTCCTCGGCCAGCGCCTTCACCTTGTCGATCACCTCCTGCTGGCGCTGCGGCGCAGAGACCTGGAAGGCGTCGCGCTTGAAGCGAGCGGCGTCCTTCACGTAGCGGCCGCGCTCGGCAAGCAGTGCGACGATCTGGTGGTCGAGCCGGTCGATGTTCTCGCGCACCTCGGCGAGGTTGGCGCACAGCGGCACATAGGCCGGGTCGGTGAAGCGGCGCAGCGGCGCGCCGTGTGTCTCTGGTTCTTTTTGCTGCATGGCTGACTCAGGTTTCAGATCGGATAAATGATGGAGTTCGGGATCATCTCGCTGTCGAACACGCACAGGCGCGACGCGAACTTCAGTCCCTCGGGCGTGGGCACCACGGTGTCGATGTAGCGGCCCACGTTGAACACGGTGGAGGGCTGGTCGAGCTTGGTGCGGAACACCGCGTAGTTGGCCTCGCTGTGGATCTTGCCGTCGGCATCGACCGCGTGCACCAGCGGCAGGCCGACCACGTGGCGCTGGTAGTACGGGTCGTGGAACAGCGTCTCCTGGATGCCGTAGACCCGGTCTTCGAGCATGCCCCGGCTCTCGAACGAGAGCGTGGCCAGCGGCAGGCCGCGTTCGTGGTTCTCTCGCGGCTGCAGGCGGTAGCTGCACTGCTCGATGAAGAAGCCCGGCCACAGGCCCCACTGGCCGGAATCGACGGCGTGCGCGTAGGCGGCGTAGAGCCGCGAGAGTTCGAGGTAGGTGTCGGCGTCGAGCTTCATCATGCCTCCATCACCTCGCGCCAGTAGCGGTACATGCCGCGAATCAGCGTCTCCGTCACCATGTGGTCGGTGTTGGCGACCTCCCGGCCTCCAAGCTCGGCAAGCGTGCGGTGAAAAGGCTTCTGCTCGAAGCCTTCCTGCGAGAACTCGATGACCTCGCCATCGTCCGCCGAGACGAAGCCCGCGGGCCCGAACAGGTTGGCCTGGCGCAGGCGGCGCTGGGTCATTTCCTCGGTGTCGTCCTCGAAGCCGAAGTGCGTCCAGACGAAATCGAAGGCGTCGTGCCCCACAGGCTGGATGTGCCGGGTCGACACGCTGTTGACCTGCTGCTGCAGGATCAGGCTCGGGAACAGCGTCATCATCACCGCCGTCGGGCCACCCCACCAGGGCTCGGGCACGATGTCGAGGAAGCGCGGGTCCTTGAGCTGCATGCTCTCCTTGAAGCTCGACACCTGCGTCACCTGCGCGGCCTTGCCGGCGCTGCCGCGCGTGGAGATCATCGCGGCGTGGCGGCCGTGCGCGTCCATCTTGAGCTCCGACTTGTTGTCGGCGCGCCAGAGGCCGAAGGTCACGAACCATGTGTGCAGCAGGCCCGGGTGGTATGGGTCCTTGATGTTCTCCTGCATCAGCTTCCAGTTGCCCGGGATGCGCTGGCGGCTGTAGCCGAGGATCTTCAGCTTGCGGCCGTCGAACAGCCGGTCGAAGTAGTGGAGGATGTCGGGCCCGAGAAAGTCCTCGAACGATTCGATCCCATGGTCGAACGACGCGAACACCACGCCTCCGCGCGACGCCACCTTGAGCTTGGTGAGGCCGTTCTCCTCGGTCTTGAAGTCCGCGGGCATGCCGCCGTTGACCTTGCCGTCCTGCTTCACTCCGCGCCGGAACGGCACACCCTGCAGGTCGCCCTTGAGCGTGTAGTTCCACTGGTGGTAGGGGCAGACGAACTCCTTGCGGTTGCCGTGGCGCTCCCGGCAGAACTGCATGCCGCGGTGCGCGCAGACGTTCTCGAACACATGGATCTCGCCCGCCTCGTCGCGCGACATGATGACCGACCGCTCGCCGATGGCGGTGCGCTTGAAGTCGCCCGGGTTCGGAATCTCGGCCTCCAGGCCGACGTAGCACCAGTGCTTCTCGTAGAAGAAGCGCTGCAGCTCCTTCTTGTGCAAGGCCTCGTCGGTGTAGGCCATGAAGGGAATGCGGCTGGTCTGCTCGCTCTCCCATTTCAGTTCGACGGGGAACACGGCTTGCGTGGTCATCGTGGGTCTCCTTTGTTGTGTTCAGGTGCCTTGCAGGTAGAAGGCGTCGGCATGCGTCTGCTCGGGTGCGAGGCCCCGGCCGCGCACCAGTTGCGTCACGGCCTCGACCATCGGCGGCGAGCCGCAGAGGTAGGCGCGCCAGCCGTCGAGGCTGCCGGGCCAGTCGGCGCGGATCGCGTCGGTGATGAGGCCCACGCGCTGCTTTCCGTTAGCCGGTCCGGTGACGACGACCACCTGCACGTTCAGGCCCGGGTGCTGCGCCTGCAGCTCCCGCAGTTCCTGCAGGCCGTACACGTCGGCATCGGAACGCACGCCGAGGTACAGGTGGATCGGCTGCGTGAGCCCGGCCGCGATGGCGCCGCGCACGATCGAAAGAATCGGTGCCAGCCCGGTGCCGCCCGCCGCGCAGAGCATCGGCCCGCGGTGCCTGGTGCGCAGGTAGGCCGTGCCGAGCGGCCCGCTCACGCGCACCGAATCGCCGATGCGCAACTGCTCGAAGATATGCGCCGTGACGCGCCCGCCGGGTACGCGGCGCACGTGGAATTCGAGTTCCGCGTCGCGGCTCAGACCCGCCATCGAATACGGCCGGGCGAGGTCGGGGGCGAACTGCAGCTGCGCGTACTGGCCTGGAGAAAACTCCAGCGGCTTGTTGGGCTTGAGGCGCAGTCGGCGGATGTCGTGGGTCAGTTCGTCGATGCCGGTCACGACGGCCTTCAGGGTGCGCGCCGGATGCACGACCACTTCGTCCGGCTCGGGAATCTCGATCGTGCAGCTTTCGGTCAGGGTGCTCTGGCAAGCCAGCACGTAGCGCTCGCCCTGGCCGTCTGGGCGTATGGCGTCCTGTCCGCCGTCGAGCACCTGGCCCGACACCACCTTGCAGCGGCAGGTGCCGCAGCGCCCCGACATGCAGCTGTAAGACACCGGCACGTGATGCTCGCGCAGCACTTCGAGCAGGTTCGCGCCGGGGCGGACCTCGAGGGTGCGGGCAAGGGGATGTATGTGCAGGTCCATCGTGGGGTTCTCTTGCGCCGGCGTGGGTGCCGGCTTGTCTCTGGGAGGCGATGATGCGCGGGCCTTCCCGATTGACCAATAGAATTCGGTGAATCCTCTTCATCACTGCGCTGAATAAAGGTCCGCCGTGCAACTCAAGGACATCGACCTCAACCTGCTGCTGGTGTTCGACCGCATGCTGGCCGAGAAGCGCGTGTCGGCCGTGGCCGAATCGCTGGGCCTCTCGCAGCCGGCCATCAGCAATGCGCTGGCGCGCCTGCGCAAGCTGCTGGGCGACGAGTTGTTCCTGCGCACCGCGCGCGGCATGGAGCCCACGCCCTTCGCGCTGCAGCTGGCCGAGCCGGTGGCCTATGCCATGGGCGCACTGCACACGGCGCTCAACCAGCAGGTGGTGTTCGACCCCGCCACCAGCACGCGCAGCTTCACGCTCGCCATGACCGACATCGGCGAGATCTACTTCACCCCGAAGCTGATGGAAGCACTCTCGGTGGCCGCGCCCGGCGTGACCGTGAGCACCCTGCGCAACAACACCGCGACCAACCTGCGCGACGAGCTGGAAGCCGGCCACGTCGACATCGCCATCGGCCTGCTGCCACAGCTCAAGGCGGGTGTGTTCCAGCGCCGGCTGTTCCTGCAGCACTACGTGTGCCTGTTCTCTCAAGCGCATCCGCTCGCGAAAAAGCGCAGCATCTCATTGAAGGACTTCAGCGCGGCCGACCACGTGCAGGTCCTGGCCGCCGGCACCGGCCACGGCAAGGCCGACGACGTGATAGCGGCGCAGGGCATCCAGCGGCGCATCAAGCTGCGCGTGCCGCACTTCGTGGCCATAGGCCACATCCTGCGCTCGAGCCACATGATCGCAACGGTGCCCGAGCGGCTCGCGCAGAGCATCGCGGAGCCCTTCGGGCTGGTGTGGCGCCCTCACCCGGTGGCGCTGCCGCAGATCGCGATCAACCTGTTCTGGCACGCGAAGGCGCACCGCGACCCGGGCAACCAGTGGATGCGTGGCTTGCTGTTCGACAACTTTGCGGACGGCGGCTGACCGGTTGGCCGATGCCGGCTATCAGTCGGCCTTCAGAGGCTCGATGCGATCGGGCATGCCGTGCCTCGCAAGCTGATCGACATTGCGCAGCAGCGTCGGCACGCGGTACGGGCCGTGCATGCGCACAACCTCCGTGGCGGCAGCCGAAGCGTCGATGCCGACGGCCGTCACGAACAAAGGCGCTTCGCTCTGGCCGCGCCGCACCTCGATGGCATCGGTCGCGCTGTGATAGCGCGTCTTCGCGACACCGACCACGGGCACCTTGCGCTGCAGCGCTTCATGCAGATGCGCGCCCAGGCCCGGATGTCCCGGTGCCAGCGTCACGTAGCCGTCCACGATGATCAGGTCCGCCTGCGGGCCATTGCGCAGAACACCCAGCAGGCAAGGCAATTCGCGCCTGTAGAACGCACCGGGCTCGTACGGCGCCACCTCGCTGAAGCCGGCCACGGCCTGTGTTTCTTCGCGCTCCGCGGTCCAGCCGCGAAACCAGACACCGGCCGCCACGGCGATGCCTTCGGCGCGATAGTCGACGTCGAGGCAGACCAGCAGCGGCGCTTCCATCTCAGGCCTCCGTTGCTTCGGATTCGAGCGCCGCGGCGGGCCACTGGCCGAGCACCTCGTGCACGCCCTGCCCCACATGGCTGTCGATCAGCGCGAGCTTGCCGGCGCTCCAGCGCATCGGCTGCTCGATGGCGTGCTTCTCTAGCTTGCGCCTCGCGTACACCAGCGTCATGTGCGGCGTGAAGCTGCGCTTGGGCTTGAAGCCGGCGTCGGCCAGCGCTTCGCCCAGCCGCTGCCTGAAGGCCATGAGCGCCTCGACACCCGCGTCGTCGCCATACAGCACGAGCGCATGGTTCTTCGCGTAGGTCATGGCTTCGTCGAAGACGACATCGAATGCGGGTGGCGGCAGGGTCGCTGCGGCGGCCAGGGCCTGCTCGACCTTGTCGCGCGGCACCTCTGCGTAGTCGCCCAGGTCGAACAGCGTGACATGCAGGCGGTGCGCCTCGACCACCGTGCCCTTCAATGCGTGCTGGAAATTCATGCGCTCGCCGAGAGCTGCAATCGTCGTGGCGTCCTGCGCGCCGGGAAGCAATGCGAAGAAGAGCGAATGCGGCATCGGCTCGGCGCGTCGCGCCTTGCTGCGGGGGCGCGGCAAGGGCCGCGGCGGGGGATCGATACCGGGAAGAAGAAGCTGTTGAGACATCCCTCGATCATCGCCCATCGATCAGGTGCCTTCAGGTGCTCTTCAGCAAGCACCAAGCTCGTCTTCAGGCTGGAATTTCAGAATCGCTGAGCGCTGATGGCATGGCTTCAAGCCGCCACCGGTCTCAATGATCCCAACGACTCCAACCAGGAATTTCATCTTGACGAAAACGCAAGCCTGCACCGTCCTCGCCGCACTTCTGCTCGGCACCGCATCCATCGGCGCCTACGCCGCCGGCCCCGCACAGGACACCGGTCTCTACGTGGGCGGCTCCGTCGGCCGCTCGAGCTACAGCCTCTCATCTTCCAACACCGTGCCCACCCCGTGGGGCGGCCAGAAAGCCAGCAAGGCCGGCACCGCCTACAAGCTGTACGGCGGCTATCGCCTGACGGAAAACTTCGGCGTGGAAGTCGGCTACGCGCGCCTTGGCCGCGTGAGCCAGTGGACGGCGGCGGGCCTGGGCTACTCGAGCCTGCAAAGCGGTACCGGCCAGGCCTTCTACGCAGCGGCCACGGCACGCCTGCCGCTGGGCGATGCCTTCGCCCTCAACGGCCGCCTGGGTGTTTCGCGCGGCCGCATCTCCGGCGGCGACAACAATGGCGGCTCCTTGTGGCAACCCGGCAGCCAGCGCTTCTCGGGCAGTTCGACCGGCCTAATGGCGGGCTTCGGTGCCGAATACCGCGTGACGCAGAACCTCGCGATCACCGCCGACTACGACTACTTCGGCAAGCTGTCGAAGCAGGCCAAGGGCGGCATGCTGTCGGTGGGTTTGAAGGCCAGCTTCTAAGCGCTGGTGTAGCGACGAGCGACTGGCGCACTCACGCCAGTCGCGGTAGTCGGCGAATGCGCAACCGACAGCGCACTCGAAACAGGAATTTTCAGACCGAATGCCCGCGAAATGCGGCAACTCACTCCCACTCGATGATTTCCGAGAGCCGGAATCCCGCATGGATCATTGCTTTCTAAGGTCATGGCAACGTGCTTTACCGTCGCATTTACCGTCATCCCGCCTGTTCGGCTGTAAGTGTGTGGTGAAGCACGCTCAAGCACGACCGGCCTTGATTGGGTAACGCCGTGCAATCGCACGGACGACGGTGGCGACATCGCCCTTGGCTCGATCTATCCGATCAGATGCGCAGCTACTGTTGCTGATGGAAACAGCAGCGTGGGCATACTGTTTCGCTGGCAAGGCGAGACGCTGAACGTGTTGCACAAGGGGGTTTACCAAACTACTGGCAGTTCTACGACGGAGCGGACGCGGTCGGCGAAATCGGCGGCGCGTGCGGCTCCTTCAGCGTTGGGCTAGACGGTGGTGACAGGGGAGACTGACTGCCCGGAAGGTTCCCAACCTGGCGTGAGAACGCTTCCCCTCCTGACTCGTGAAGACGTGAAGTCCCCGTATATCGATCCCACTGGCGCGTCCATCTTGAGCCATCTTGAGCTTTAGCTAGCCAGACGCAGCGGGCCGCCACTTAGTCATAGGAATAACCTATGGACGAATTGTAATTTCGCATTTTTCAGCGCAGGTGCAAATACCAAAAATGACGGAACGGTACACCGCCGCCGTCATTTCAAGAAAGCACCCGCACGCACCATGTCGGACCGAGACGCCACGACAAGCGCCTGGCACCTGCCGCCTAGCGCCTACCTTGCCAGCCGTACGCCCGCTTTCGGCATTCCCGACAAGCCGAAGTCGCTCTACATCACGATGCGCGACGGCTGCCGGATCGCGCTGGACTACTACTTGCCGCAGATCGAAGCAGGCTCGACGCCGCCAGCTCGGGTGCCGACCATCGTGATCTTCACGCCCTACTACCGGCGCTTCGTGACCACGGACCCCTCGGTCGAGGTCAGCCCCAACTGCGGCCGTTACCGCGACTTCTTCGTGCCGCATGGCTACGCGGTGGTGGTGGTGGACGTGCGGGGCACCGGCGCGAGCTTCGGCACGCGCGATGCGCTGCGCTCTCCGAAGGAGCGCGACGACTACTACGAGATCGCCGAGTGGGTCGTGCAGCAGTCGTGGAGCGACGGGCACATCGGCGCGACTGGCATTTCGTACCTTGGCGCAGCGGCGGTGTTCCTTGCGAGCACCCGACACCCCGCCGTCAAGGCCATCGCGCCGCTGTTTGCTGTGACCGACATCTATACCGACCAGCTCTATGTGGGTGGTGTGCTCTCGACCATCTGGACCGGTCGATATGACGAACTCATGGTCGCGCTCGACCAGGACGCCCGCCCCGCCCTTGCCAAGTTCGCGTACTACGGCAACCCCTTGTTTGCTGGACCGCAGCCAGTGGATGCCGATACCGACGGCCAGCTCCTGGCCCAGGCACTGCACCAGCACCGCAGCAACTGCCGGCTGAACGACCTGGCCCGCGAGCTTCCGTTCCAGCACGATGGAACGCTGCACGACCCCGCTTTGACCCTGGACGTGTGCAGCCCCGGCCACTATGCACGCCAAATTCCCGAAGATGTAGCGATCTACTCCATCTCGGGTTGGTACGACGGTGCCGGCTACAGCAACTCGGCGATCACCCGCTTCCTGACGCTGCCCAGGCACCAGCACCGCCTGCTGCTCGGCCCCTGGGACCACGGCGCACGCAGCAATGTCTCGCCCTGGCGCGAGCAGGTGGGCTCGGACTTCCCGCTGCTGGCCGAAGTGCTGCGCTTCTTCGACCACCACCTGCGCGGGATCGAGACCGGTCTCGAGCGGGAGCAGCCGGTGCACTACTTCACCATCCACGACGAGCAATGGCAGGCCGCCGATGCATGGCCGCCATTCGAGGGAACCCACCGCGTCCATCCCGATGCCGATGGCGTCCTGGCGTTGCGAGCCCCTGCGGTGGCCGGCCACGACAGCTACCAAATCGACTTCACTGTCTCGACGGGCCGCCAAACACGCCTGGAGCGGCTCGGTGCCGCCGGCGTCGAGCACTACTATCCCGACTGGACCGAGCGCCAGGCGCAGTACCTGCACTACACCAGCGCTCCGCTGACCGCGCCGGCCGAACTGACAGGTCACGTGAGCGCAAGCCTTCTACTGACCTCTTCAGAGGCCGACGCCGCCGTCTACGTCTATCTCACCGAGGTGCTGGCCGACGGCAGCTGCCGCTACGTCACTGAAGGTCTGCTGCGCGCCCTGCACCGCGAGGGGCTGTCGCACTCTTCTGACTACGTGGCGAGCTGGCCGGTGAACACCTATGACCGCGCTTCCGCCCGGCCGCTGATCCCGTTTGAGCCCGCGCGGCTGAGCTTCGCGCTGCTGCCGGTGTCCTGGACCTTTGCGGTCGGCAGCCGCCTGCGACTGTCCATCGGTGGCAGCGACGAAGGCCACGGCCCGCAGGTGCCACACGGGCGTCCGCCGCGGCTCGAGATTCTTCGCGGCGCCGACGCCAGTTGGTTCGATCTTCCGCTGCGCGCCGCGCCGCGATAACGCCGCGCTTTCCCTTCGTTCAACTTCAAAGAAAGACACGCCATGGCTCGCGTCACCCGTCGCTCGATCCTTCCGCTGCTGGCACTGGCCAGCGCGGCAGCCCTGTCCATGCCACTGTCGGCCTGGGCTCAGTCGCCCTGGCCTTCACGACCGGTCAAGCTCGTGGTGCCGCAGGGCGCCGGCTCGGGCTCCGACGTGATTGCGCGCCTGCTCGGCGATCGGTTGGCGCAGCAACTAGGCCAAGCCGTGGTGGTGGAGAACAATCCGGCGGCCAACGGCCTCGTGGCACTCGGCGCCGTGGCCAAGGCGCCGGCCGATGGCTATACGCTGGTGCTGGCGGGCGTCTCGCAGATCGCCTTCAACCCGGCTTTGTACAAGAGCCTGCCCTACGACCCACTGAAGGATTTCACCTTTCTTGCGCCGATCGCGGACACGCCTTTCGTGCTGGTGACGAGCAACAAGAGCGGCGTCAAGACTTTTGCCCAGTTCCTTGAGCTGGCAAAGCAGAAGAACGGCGAGCTAACCTTCAGCAGTGCTGGCATCGGCAACTCCACCCACATCGCGATGGAACTGATCGCGTCGACCGCGGGGGTTAAGTTAATGCACGTGCCCTATAGGGGGTCGGCAGCCGCGCTGACCGCCGTGCTGGCCGGCGAGGTCGACGCCATGGTCAGCGTGGTGGGCCCCGCCCTCCCGCAGATCCAGGCGGGCAAGGTGCAAGCGGTCGCCGTGCTAGGCGCCACGCGTGTGGTGCAGTGGCCGCAGGTGCCCACGGTCAAGCAAGCCGGTCTGGACGTGCCGCCGATGCCCGGCTGGTATGCCATTGCCGGCCCGGCTCGCCTGGATCCGAAGATTGTCGCGATCTTCAACGCCGCGCTCCACAAGGTGATGGCCGATCCCGCGGTGAAGGCCAAGCTGGCCGAACTCTCGCTGCCGGCGATGAGCGGCGGCGAAGCGGAGATCCGACAGCGCGCCATCGACGACCAGGCGTACTGGAGTGCCTTCATCACCAAGAACAACATTCGGGTGGAATAGCCATGCAAAGCAACTTCAGCCTGAACAGGCGCGCTGCCCTGCTCTGCGCGACCCTGCTGGCCTTTGCCGGCACGGCGGCCCACGCACAGAGCGCCTACCCCAGTCGCCCGGTAAAGCTGGTCGTTCCCTTCTCTGCAGGCGGTTCGACCGATCTCGTGGCACGCCAGCTCGCGCAAGAGATGACAGTGCGAACCGGGCAGCCCTTCGTGGTGGACAACAAGCCCGGCGCCGGCAGCACCATCGGCGCAGACTTCGTCGCCAAGGCGCCTGCAGACGGCTACACGCTGCTGCTGGGCACCATCAGCTCGCACGCAACAGCGGTGGGGCTTTACCCGAAGCTTCCGTACGACCCCCTGAAGGACTTCGCGCCGATCACCGAGATCACAGCCATTCCCAACGTGATCGTGGCCAGCTCGCAGAATCCGCACCTGGCCAATGTCAGCACACTGGCCGACCTGATCGCGCTGGCCAAGAAGGAGCCGGGACAACTGACCTATGCGTCGAGCGGCTCCGGCAGCTCCAACCACTTGGCGACCGAGTCGCTCAAGTCGGCCGCCGGCATCGCACTGAACCATATTCCCTACAAGGGCTCCGGGCCCGCACTCACCGACGTGGGCGCTGGCCACGTGGACTTGATGCTCGACGTTGTTCTCACTTCACTGCCGCAGATCAAGGCCGGCCGGCTCAAGGCGCTGGGCATCACCAGCCTGAAGCGCTCGCCACTGCTGCCCGATGTCCCGACGGTGGCGGAACAAGGCTATCCGGGCTTCGAGGTGCTCGGATGGTATGGCCTGTTCGCGCCTGCCGGCACGCCACCGGCAGTGCTGGAACGGCTGTGGCGCGACTTCAGCGCCGTGCTCAACAGCGACAAGATGCGCGCGACCCTGGAGTCCCAGGGCGGGCCCGCGATCGCAAGCACCCCCGCCGAGTTCCGCACGCTGATCCGCAGCGAGATCATCCGCTGGAAAAGGGTCGTCGAGCAATCCGGTGCGAAGCCAGACTGAGAACAGGTCATGACCGACGACCATCTGCACGCAATCGAACGTGCCCAACGTGCGGTGGGCGCCGAGGCGCTGCCGGCGTTGCTGGCGGCCCACGGCGCGCAAGATCCTTCGCTGGCGCTGTTTCAGGCGATGAGCGCCGGCTTGGCTGTAGCGCCCGGCCACATCCTGCTGACGGTGCTGCGCTATTACCACGATCAGGGACAGTCGCAGCGGCTCTACAGCAGCCGCCCGGCCGAGTATCCTGTGGGTGGCCGCAAGACGCTAGGTCAGGCGCCACGCATGCGGCAGGTGCTGGCCTCAGGTCAGCCGTTCATCGGCCGCGGCCGCCAGGAGATCATCGACAACTACGCCGACCACCCAACGCTGCTTGCGATGGGCTGCGAGAGCATCGTCAACATGCCAGTGCTTTGGGGCTCCGAGGTGCTCGGTACTATCAACCTGCTGCACGCCCAGGGCCGCTACGGCGAGGCCGACCTGCCGCGGATCGCGGCTTGGGCGCAGCTGTCGGCGCCGGCTTTCCTCGCGGCAGCTCCAGATCGCTGAACAGCCGCACGCCGTGCCAGCGCTTTTGCGCGATCTCTTCCTGGATCACCCGAAGCAGCAGTTCCCGAACGCATTGGACGGCCGGGCTGCGCGCCGCCGAGACCGATAGGCTCAGCGAGAGTTCGCGCACCAAGGGCCGTCCCTTGAGCGGCACGCCGCGCACGCGGCCGTGCTCCTGTGCCAACGCGAATGCCGCACTGGGCAGCACCGTGGCGCCCAGCCCTCGCTCTACGGAAAGGATCAGGATCTCTACCGCGCTGGTTTCCGCCACCAGATGGAACTTCAGTTGCCGATCGCGCAGCAGCCGCTCCGTCGCCACGCGCACCGAATTCGGGTGCGTCGGCAGCATCAGCGCGAGTGCGGCGAACGCTTCGACACTCAAGGTGCGCGGCGCGGTCTGCGATGCGGGAAGCACGACGAACAGTTCTTCCTCTAGGATGGGCTCGATGCGCAACCTCGCATCGGCGCGTGCGTCCATGGTGATGGCCAACGCCAACCGATCGCTCGCCACTTGCCCGACCAAGTCGCCGCTCGATGCCTCCACCATTTCCAGTTCGATCAGCGGATACCGCTCCTGCAGCCGCTCCAAAAGAGGCGCTGCAATCATCCGTGATGTGCTGGTCGGAAAACCGATACCCACCCGCCCCGACGGCGATTCGCTTTCCTGCCGAATGGCGGATCGCGTGTCCTCAAATTGCCGTAAAAGAGTCTTGGCGTGCCGGTAGAGCACCTCACCCAAGGCGGTGGGCTTTGTGCCATGAACGCTGCGCTCCAGCAAGCTTACGCCCAGTTCCGCTTCCAGATTGGTCATATGCTGGCTCAACGAAGGTTGCGCAATAAACAAAGCCTCCGCTGCGGTCGTGATGTTTTTGAACTCGACGACCTTGACGAAATAGCGGAGTTGCCGGATATCCATGGAAGGAGAACTGCTTGACGCAAAGTTGAACAGCGATTGTCCCTTTTTCGGCAAGCAGTGATTGCTCTGGACTTCAGTAGTCTTTCACCTATAGAGCGGATAGCTCCAAACGAAACGTCCGCTTAAAGGTTCGCACCTCGTGCGCGGAGTCGCCCGCGATGCGGGCGGCGCGGGCCGAAGCCAGCGCGGTCGGCACCGGCAGCTCTCCCGCCACCGTGCCGAAGTCGCCGATTGCCGAGGCCGCGGTGCCGATGCAGAACGGCTGCATCAGGTCGTAGAAGAAGCCGTTGAAGTGATCGGGCGTGAAGAGCACCACCAGCTCAGGCGCAAAGGCCCGCGGCCCCTCGCGCACCGCTTCCATCTGCGCGTCGAGCATCTAGATCTATCCGCCTCGGAGCTCAAAGGGCAGCGGACCGATGTTCAAGCAGACTTGGTGGTGCATGCTGCGCGGCCCCCTGTGCCGGAACCGGCTCGGGGCGCCTATGCCTTTACCCCGCAATGAGCGCCGGAGGCGGCAGAGATCGGCCGGACGAAGGCAACGCTCGATGAGCGACGACGATAGGGGACTGCAGCGCACAACAGATGCTCCGCCAGAAAGCGCGCGTGTCAGAGATCAGCTTCACATGAACGACAAGTCGCGCCCGCCGCGCGCTTACCGTAATAGTCCGCTCAAGGCCGTCGTTGACGGCCGGGTGCTTTATGGCGTGATGTCGGCCACGTGCTGGAGCAGGCCGAAGCCCACGCGCCAGGCCCGGCCGTCGCAGTGAACGGTGGCTGTGCGCTGGTTGAGGCGCTTGATCTCTCCGACCTGACGTTTGAGGCTTTGGTCGACGAAGCTGACGCGCTGGCCGACACGGAAGTCCTCCTTCCTGTTGATCTCCGGCGGCGGCCTCAGCGGCGCCGCAGGCGCCGCTGACGCTGATCTGGCATCCGAAGCATTCGGCTGTTCCTCCGCCGGCACGATGGCCGCATACAGCACGTTCAGGCGCTCTTTGCTCTGCTCGTCGACCAGCGTGGCTTGGCGGTCTTTCATGGCCACGATGCGGGCCCTGCGCAGTTTGCCAGTGCCCCAGTCCCAGTACTGCACCAGTTGGCCCATGTGCAGCTGCGAGCGCGCTTGCACGATGCGTCGGGGGTCGGCCATGAGTTGCTCGATGACCCAGCTGAGCTGGTACAGCTCGGCGCTGGTGGCCATGGGAAGGTCTTTGATCTGCTCGACACGCATGTCGGCAATTTTGCCAGCGGCAACGCTCAGGCCGCGAGCTTGTCTGCCGTCGCTGATGTCGTGGGCGTAGCCTTGACGAGCTCACCGGCGACGGCCCACGGCAGTAGCTCGTCGATGCGGTTGCTCGGGTGGTCAGCAATGCGCTCGAGCACGTGTCGCAGGTAGGCCTGTGGGTCAATTCCGTTGAGCTTGGCGCAGCCGATCAGCGTGTAGATCACTGCAGCGCTGCTGCCGCCGGCGTCGGAGCCGAGGTGCAGATAGTTCTTGCGTCCGATAGCGACGCCGCGCAGCGCGCGCTCGGCAGCGTTGTTGTGCGCCTCGATGCGGCCGTCGTCAACGAAGCGCGTCAGCGCCGTCCAGTTGCTCAGCGAGTACCCGATCGCCAGCGCCATCGGCGACTTTGCCGAGACCTGCGCTAGCGTTGTGTTGAACCACTCCCTCAATTCATCCAGCATGGGACCAGTGTGCTCCTGGCGAACCCGCATTCGCTCATCCGGCGTCTTGCCGCGGATGTCGGCCTCGACGCCGAACACCTTGCCGATGCGCTGTAACGCCTGGTGCGCCAGCGTTCCGGCCAGCTTGTGCTGACGCTCGTGGATGTCCCACACCTTGCGGCGTGCATGGCTCCAGCAAGCCGCCTCGACCACACGGCCGTCTTCGTACAGCGGGTGGTAGCCAGCGAAGGCATCCGCTTGCAGGATTCCCTTGAAGTGCCTCAGGTGACGAACGGGGTGTTCGCCCTTGCGGTTCACCGAGTATTGGAACCACACCGCCGGCGGCGCTGTGTCGCCGCTGGGGCGGTCATCCCTCACGTACACCCACAGGCGCCCGGTGCGGGCCTTGGCGCCCGCACCGCCGAGCACGCGGATCGGCGTGTCGTCGCCGTGGACCTTATCGGCCGCCACCACGTAGCGGCCGATCGCTTCGGCCAGCGGGCTCAGCAGGCGTGCCGCCTGCGCTACCCAGTCCGCCAGGGTCGAGCGCTGCAGTTCGACGCCTTCACGGCTGTAGATCTGGCACAGCCGGTACAGGGGCGTGTGGTCGCAGTACTTGCTCACCAGCACATGCGTGAGCAGGCCGGTGCCGGCCATGCAGCGGTCGATCGGCCGACTCGGCGCCGGTGCCTGCATGATCGTGCTGCAGGCCGCGCAAGCGAGCTTGGGGCGAACGTGGCGCACGACGTGGAAGGTGCCCGGCTCGTAGTCGAGTATCTCCGAGACGTCCTGTCCGATCTCGCGAAGGCCGCGGCCACAGGCTTCGCAGTTGCAACCGCTTTGCGGAGTGTGCACCACAGTGCGCCGTGGCAGGTGATCCGGCAAGTCCCGTACACCGGTGCGCTGTCGCTTCTGCCGCTTCTTGCGAGCCTGCTCGATGGACGTGACGTTGGAGGGATGATCGGCGCCTTCAGCGGGCACCGCCGGCTGCGCGAGTTGACCGCCCACGAGCTCAAGCTGCGCGTGCTCGAGCTGTTCGCTGGAGCGCCCGTACTTCATGCGCCGCAGGTAAGCCACCTCCACCTTGAGCTTCTCGACGGTCAGCAGTGCAATCTTCAATGCCTCTTGCGAGCGCTGTACCTCGCCGCTAAGAGCGGCGTTGGCAACCAGCAGTTCCTCGGAGGTCATGGGGTGCGACTGTGCCTGTCGTCACCCATTTCCACAGCGGGAGTTGCCCTGTCAACTGCAGAAGGCCGCCTATGCTGCCGCGCGCGGCTGCCAGGTACGCTCGGGCCGTCGCCAGTCGATGCCTTCGAGCAGCATCGACAGCTGTGCAGCGCTCAGCGAGATCGAGCCCGTTTCTGCCTGCGGCCAGATGAAGCGGCCACGCTCCAACCGCTTGGCCAGCAGGCACATGCCATCGCCGTCACTCCACAGCAGCTTGACGAGATCGCCTCGGCGACCGCGGAAGACGAAGACATGACCGCCGTACGGGTCCTCGCTCAGCGCGGTCTGTACCTTCGCCGCCAGCGTGTCCATGCCGCAGCGCATGTCCGTCACACCGGCGGCCAGCCACACCCGAGTGCCAGCGCGCGGGCCGATCATTCGCTCTGGCGCAGCGCGCGCAGGACACGGCGCAGGCTGTCTTCGTCGACCGGCCCGCGCAAGCGCAACTGGGCGCCGGCGAACTCCAACTCAATAACGCCGCTGCGCAGAGCCGACCTCGGTGGCGCCACAGCATGCTCGCCTGACGCGGGAACCGTCATGACCTCGGCCGCCGGCGCGACAGTCACCGGCAACAGTACAGCCGCCGACGCGCCGCCAGCAGCCCGAAGATGCTCCCTGCGCCACTTGAACAGCATGTTGGCGTTGACGCCGCCGTGCAGCGCGATCGCCGACACGGACGCGCCCGGCTCCAAGCTTTGTTGTACGAGCTCATGTTTGAACGCTCGGTCGTGATGTCGCCGGCTCGCCTTCCCTGCGTCTTGCTCACTCTTCATGGTGTGCACCATCTCCATTTAGCGCACACCTACAAGCGGGTCTGCGATTCGGGTCAGATGCTTCCCGCAGCCAGCGCGTCAGGCAAGGACGGCCTTCGTCGGACTATTACCGCTTACCGACGGCTCAATTCACGTCAAAGTGCAAGCGAGGATTGGTCATCAGCGCCTTCAACTGCCGTAGATCCACAGCCAGGAAGCTTTCAAATTCTTCTGACGTCGACTGCGTGAAAGTCATTTCACCACGCTCGATAAGAGTGCGAGTCTCGACGCGCTCCTTACGCAATGCCAAGCAATTCAAGTTAACGCGAATGCTGGGTGAGGCACTACGTGCTACGACATGCACGTACCGACTGCGCTACAGCACTCACTCCCACTCGATGGTTTCCGAGGTCCGGAAACCCGCATGAATGCTAGCTTTGTGAGGTCGGGACATCGTGCTTTACCGTCGCTTTTACCGTCGTTGCGTCTATTAATCCGGTCATGCCCGATGTGGCCCGCTTACGTACGACCGCACTTGCCTGAGCAGCACTGTGCTCATAGTCAGAGCCTGCGATCGTAGTGCAGAGTCATGCCACGGCTTTCCTGAGCAGGGAGCGACCCGCTACCAAGAGTCGAAGTATGCGGATCGACGTGCGGGCAGATCCTGATGATGGCGCACGAATCGATGAGCAAGCCCTGGGCCACGCCAGGCAGCGTCCAGTGGTCACGCATAGCCCTCGCTGCGAACCTAGAGGCGCTCCGCCAGTTCGTCGCAGATGCGGGTCTGCGCCGCGTCGCGCAACGTCGAGGCGGTGATGCCCAAGACCGTCTTGTTCCGGTCAGCGTGGTCGAACACGATCAACGACAGGACCGTGCGGCGCGGTCATTGCGCAAGAATCCTCATCGGGCCGATGTACTCCGGCAGGAAGCGTATCGTCGCTTCCTTTTGTTCTTCCTCCTGCGGGAAAAGTCCACCGACCAGCTCTGCCCATTTTCCCGCGGCGATGATGTGCTCAGATATCTCGACGTTGTGGTGTTGCATCTGGATGAGCAGCGCCTGGCATTCATCAATCGCGCGTGTGCACGGCAGGATCGCCTCGTCGAACGTGACGGTAGCGCCCTGCACCTGGTTCGCGGCGTAGACGCCGACGAGTTCGCCGCCCTCCGTTTCGACGCGGCCTCGCATCAGATCCAGCTGTGGAGCGAAGATCAGCAACAGGGTAGGCCGCAAATCGTCTTTGGCCCCCAGAACAGGCATGCGGCCCGCTTCCATAGCGCGCACGCGATAGCCACTGCCTGAGCGCGCGACTTCGATGTGCTCGGGGCCTGCAGGCACTTCCCGTCCGAAGCTGCCAATGAAACTGAGCCAGCGCGACTCGGCAAATTCACTGACATCGATCCGGTATGGTGTCGCGTCGCCCTGGTATTTGAGGATGAGGCTGCCTTCACCCTTGCCAAGCGGCGCAAAGTCTCCGGCGTCGAAAGGCGTGAGCTGTTCCTTGATAGACCACTCAGCATAGTCGGCGTGTCGCTCGTACAGGCGCACCAAAGGTCGCCACTTGGGCTCAGCCTGCGCCCACCGGTCCCGATGCCAAGTCACGAGGTAGGCCCGTGCGAAATTGCCCGCCACCACGGGAAACTGGATCGGATAGCTGGACAGATCTGCGCTGGCGATCGCCTGGTCGGAATAGAGCACGAAATCCTGCGGCACCCAGCCCTGCTCCACCTGCCGCAGACCAAGCCCGCCGGTCCAGCGGCCAGCGGTGACTGTGCCGTCCAGCTTCGTGTCGAGCATGAGGTTCGGCAGCACAAAGCGGCGTATCCGGCATTTCGCGAGCGTCCAGCGGCCCTGCGTGTTCGACGACCGCAGCACAATGGCCGTCTGCGCGGCGCGCCCGCCGGGCGCCTTGTCGTAGGTCAGGCCGAAGATCGTGTCCGCCTCGAAACGAGGCTGCGGCTCCGCGGCCGGCGGTGCTCCGTGGAAGACCGGGTTCGGTCCAGCCTCCAAGACACGCTCGGAGCCTGGCAGCGTTGGCATGTACCAGGTCGCGACCACATCGAATTCCAGGCGTTCCGCGATGCCGCCGAAGACGGCAGTGTCAGACGTGTCATAGACAGGATCCGAGAGCACGAGAAAGTTGCCGCGGCTTGCCTGTGACCGTTTACCGCTGCTCGGATCCACGGCGACCGTTTGTGGCATCGGGATCGCTTCATTCCACACGGGGGCGGCGAGACGCGGGCCTAGGCGAGATATGCCCGGAACATGGTCGAAGACGTGCGTGTACTCGATGCGCGCGAGCGTGGTGTCCGCCAGAAGCTTGGCGAAGCGCGGCACCGCCTTCACGACGAAGCCCATGTGATTCGCCGGCCGTATTGCAGGCAGGGGCACAGGTTTCATCACGAGCGCATCGAGAAACCATTTCCCTGCATTCCAGGCCGTCGTGAATCCGGCACTCGGCAGCACCGGCATGTAATCCTTTGTCCCGGAATAAAGAGGCAACCACTTTTCCAGCGCGCCGGAAGCGGGAAACCGGGCTGGATAGCCCGACCATTGCCAGCGCTTATGCTCCAACTCCACGCGCGTGATCCACTGCGCACTGAGGGGCGAAGCATGAGAAAGTTCCAGCGCGATTTCCTGCGGCATCGCGGCCGATGTGGGCTTGACCAGTCGGAAGTCCTCCGGCTTGAAGTTGAAGAGATCCGCAGTGACCGGCACTTCTGGCAGGCTTTCGATCCACAACACCTGCGCTTCGCGGCTCGCATATGCTTGCGCCCCATGCGGCTCATAAGGCCGTACGACCTTCGGATCGGACGAGACCAGCGCGCCCTTGTGCAACCTGGCGTTGTCGCCCTCTAGCAGATCCTTTGGAAGGACGGATCTTGCTTCCAGCCGCACCTGATCGCCGCGTCGCACGACGATGTCAAGGTAATGGCCGGCCGGATCCAGCTCGAATTTCCGCTCCAGAGGATCGGTAGATGAGGTCTGCCGAATCCTGATCTTGAGGGTCTCCGCCTGCAACCAATGGCCTGCGCGCAAATGCTCCACCATCCACTTGATCGTATCCGCACGGTCGGATACTTTCAGATTGCCGGCGAACCAGGTGGCGCGAATCTCCACCGCTGAAACGGCCGGATGGGTGAAGACGAGTTTCTGGTTTGATGCGGCATCGGCCTGGAGCGCCTTGATTTCGTCAATAGTCAGGGCTTGGACGCGTTTCCACCTGAACGCATCACCCGCCCCCACCAGCGCATCGGCTGACATCCATCGCTCGATGAAACCGGGTCCGACGGAGGGTGCCCGCAATTCGACCTCCTGCGCCTGACTAGGTGGTTTTCCCGGCTGGGGACTGCGGTAGCCATCGCCCGAGAACAGAACCGCCACATGATGGGACCCGGGTTCGACGGCCGCGCCACAGAAGGTCAGAGTGTCCTGCTTAACGCCCCAGTCGTCGTAACCCACGAACACAGGCGCGCCAGGTGGCCGACGCGACAAGTATTGGAACGGCGGGGTCGCCTGGGCACTGCCATTCGATTCAAAGTACGCCGCCGGAATCGATGCCAGCGGCTCGCCCGGATGTGCGCCTCGCAGCGCCGGCTCGATGATCGCGCCCGCGTTGTCGACGGTCACGCTGAAGCCGCCATAGCGCGCGCCATAGGCGAGCGCGGGAACGGCCACGTCAGTCGGTAGGAAACGCGAGAGCTCCGGCATCGACGGATTGGGCGATGCTGCCTCCTCTGCTGCAAGCAGGGGCACGCCGCCATACACGGCGACCTGCTCGTCCAGTCCGTCCGACTGTGTCGCCCCTTGCGTATCGCAGAAGATCGCATTGTGACCATCCACGGATTTCATGACCGGCCCAAACGTCCCCCCGCCGAGCGAGGGTTTCGCCCATGCATTCGTGATCCATCTTCCCGGCTTCCAGTCGGTGGAGGCACCACGCGGCACACCCAGGCGCAGCGCGAGCAAGCAACCGCGCACGGCCTCGTCGGCCCCCGCGGGCCGGAAGCCCATTTGCAGCGGCGGATCGTCGGCTTGCGGGTCGTCCGCCTGCGTTGCGAGTACCACAGCCGTCTTGGCCATGTCATACGCATCGCCCAGCTTGGCAGCCACCAGCGGTTGGCTGGCTGCGACACGCTGGATCATGGGATCCAGATAGGGCACACGGGCTGCCATTAATGACGCACCGATGTCGTCTGCCTGGTCGTGCACGATGGTCCAGAAGTCGGGCGAATGGTCGATCTGGCCGTTGAGCAGGCGCAGCACGTCGTCATCCACGACGGCGCCCTCTCCCGTCGCGTCACGCATTCCCCTCCTGGCACCTTCAAGAATCAGATCGATGGCCGCAACAAGCTGTCCCGCACCGCTGGCTGGGATCACCCGCGGCAGCACGGTCGCAAGCCACGCGGCCCAGCCCGCACGCGCCGCGGCATGCTGCTGCGCAAGCGATGCATAGACTTCGCTCGCGGCAGCAATCGCGTCAGCCTTCACGGGCTGTAGATCCGTCGCGGCTGCCAGCACGCGTTCCTTGAGGCGCTTGCGGTTGTCTTCGAGCCCGAGCTTGTCAAGATTGACCGAGAAGGTCTCCAGCAAGTCCCGTGCGCGTTGGCCATCGGTGTCACCGGCCATCCAGGCCTCGAAGGTCGCGAGCATTTGTCTGGCTGCCGCCGGTCGCTCCGCGTGCGACGCGCCAAACAGCGCTTGGTACACCTCGCGTGGCAACACTATCTCGTAGATCGAGCCCACCGACACCGGGCCTACGAGTTCGTCTTCACCCGCGCCAAGCAGCCGCACCAGCAGTGCGCAGAATTCCTTGCCGCTGTAACCCGGCGCAGCGACCGTCGCCACTTCCTTCACCGACCACAGCCACAGGCGAAGCGGAGAATACTCGCGCGAGACCGTCGCGTAGAGCTGGCGGTCCGGCGTGCGGCTGCGCACCGAGAGAAAACGGTGCGCGGCGTTCGTCCAGCTGGCATCGTGCTGGAAGTCGGTTGCGGCGAGCGAGCGCACGTGGACACCATGGAAGGCGTAGACCTGCTGGTCGACGGTGCGAGATGGTCCCTGATAGGGGACGAGCGTTCCTGGGCTGACATCCATCGAGGGTTTTGCAGCACCGTCGGACAACGCGAAGATCGGCACCGCCACCACGTCGGGTGTGGGGGGTAGCGCTGCACGGTCCACCTTAAGCAGCGCCGATGTGCCGAGTGCAGAAGCGGACAGATAGGCCGGCAGGTGTGCAATGCCGGGTGAAATGATGGGGTACGAGAAAATCGGCGACGCGTCGCCCATCGGCTCCTCGCCCATCGCATTCGTGTGCCCACGCACGTACGCATGCAGGCGCGCGGCGCATTGGGCAACCAGGTTGCCACGGTCCGCGGCAGTGAGGGCGAGACCCTGCGTCACGGGGCTGGACGTCCCCACGGGAGTCCATTTTGCTGTCGGATCGCTGCTGTCGCGTGCCAGGAGAACCCATTCGACCGGTGCGTTGTACCAAGGCGCAAGCCAGTCGCTGAAATCCCGCTCGCATACCGCCTGGCCCAGCGGCGGCACCATGCCGCCACCATCGTCCGCCCACGGCATTCCGAGCACGCCAGCGAACCAAGCGGTCGTCGCGTCGCTCAGGTGTGGGCAATAGTGGACGCCCGCCTTCCAGCCAAAAAGTCGCATGGCACTTCTCCTCAGAACTTGTGCTTGACCGCTTGCTTGAAGCGGAAGGTGTAGAACCACGAAATCTTCACCGACACATCGAGCCGGCCCGTGCCTTCCGTCTGGCCATTCGAGTGTTTGGCTTCCAACAGCAGGCTGACGTTCGCGTTGACAAAACCGATGATGAGCGCCGAGCCCGTGATAGAGAGCCCAATGGCAATGCTGTCACTGTCGCGCTCAATCTCGATGTAGCAGTACAGCAGGACGCTGAACGAGCCCTTCGCGACACTGGCGAGGTTGAAGGCGCGCGTCGCGCCAACGCTCAGGCCGATGCTCATCGAGGGCGTCACCCTGCCGTCAACATACTTCGCCCGCGCCTCCAGCCAGCAGCCGCCTCCCAGCCAGGTGATCTGCACGAAGATTGGCTTTTGCTTGCTGCCCAGCGAGAAGGCGCTCTGGATCGAGAACCGCCCGTCGTCCACCATAAGCGCCAGGCTGGAACGGATGTCGATCGGCCCGAGCGACACGGCGCCGAAGTCGGGTGGGTTGTCCACCACGATGGTCGTGCCCGCGCTGACGCCGACAGGCCGGCCGTTCTTCATCTCAATCTGCACCGCCGGCGGCAACTCGCCTTGCAGCTTCTGGACGATGTCGGTGACGAACTTCAGTGCCGGATGCAGTTCGATGTTGTCGGGCGAGACGTCGAAATCAAAGCCGTCGGCGCCGTCGTAGGAGATGGCTACGTCCTTGAAAGTGACGAGTGCCTGGCCGGCGCCCTGCAACAGCCAGTCGGCCCGCAAGGTCGCGGTGGTCTTGGTGCTGGGGGTCTGGACGGTGGCGCCGACCAGCGCGGTGTCGATGCCGGTGAATGCATCGAATGTCATGTCCTGCAGGCCCAGCGACACTGGACCGAAGGCGAACAGTTCCTCATAAGGCTTGTGCTCGAATCCAACCTTGGCGTTGGCCCACGCCCTGCGCGTCTTCGGATCGAAGCCGTGGCTCACCTTCACCTTGTCGGAGTCGAGCGGCGGCAGCTTGAACTTGCTGAACAGCCCTTTTAGGTCAATTCCCGCGAACTTGTTGAAGACTTCATTGAAGTCGAAATCCGTGAAGTCGGGAATGACGCGGTCGCGCAGTTCCTGGCAAGGAATTGACAGTCCCAGCGAATCGAGAAGCGCCTCGCCCTCCTGCTGCAGCCGTGCGATCGCCGGCGTCATCATGATCTCGGGCTTCTTACCGTCGAAGACGTAGGCGGCCACGTCGATGTCGAACTTCAGCGGAAGCAGGTTGGGCAGATCTCCAACGGTCCGTGCAAGGCTGACGGCCTTGCTGCCCACGTCCCAGACCGTCGTAGCCGTCTGCACGTATTGGGCGATGCGCTGACCGGCTTCAGTCGACAGGACTTCGGTCAGCGCGGCATCGGCTTGACGTCGGGCCCACGACTCGGCTTTGTGCAGTTCGCTGCGGATCATTTCGACGAACTGAGCGCACTGGGCCGCACCTTGGTCGATCACATCGTACATCTTCAGGCGCAAGGCCTCCGCAAGCTCGCCCAGCTGTTTGCTCGCAGCCTCGCAAGCCGTCGCGACAGCCAGCAAGGGATTCGTCACGGGATCGACGATCGCATCGGCGACACTGCCCGCTGCTTCGTCCAGCTTCGTTCGAAGCGCACTCGCTGCATTGCGATGGCGTGCGAGCACGTTGTTGCCTGCGCCCTGCACCACGACCCGCAACTTCATGATGGCAGCACGCGCATCGCGTCCTGTCGCAGCAACACTGATGCGCGCAATTTCTGCCTCAATGTCGTCAGCGACGGCGTCGATCTCGGCCACGACGGCGTCCGACGCGGCCTTGAGTTGCTGTGTCGCCCAAGTGCGCAGGATCTTCACGACCTCCAGGACCACGATCGCTAGGGCCGCCAGCTTCAGCACGATCTGGTCCGCCACCGCGGGCGCGAGCTGGCCCAGGTAGGAGGCCTGGTCTGCGAGGGTCGCCACTTGTTCCGACAGGAACCGCAACCAGTTGGTGGCCGCATCGACAAGCCGGCGTGTCGATGGGGGCAACTTTTCCAGTGCCACAACGGCCTTGGCCAGTTCGACACAAGCAGCGCGGCATTTCTCCTCGAAGGTGGCCCCTGCGTGGTTCAGCGCTGCCGCTGCCGCCTGCACACCAGTCGCCGCCTCCGTCAGGGCCGCACCGATGTCGTCCGATACCTTCGCCAGCTGATTGTGGATGCGCTGTCTCAGGTCCTCCTCGAACGTACGAACATCGGACACAAATACCCCGCGCAGCGCGACCACATCCGCCGGCAAGGGATTGAAATCGTCGGGGACCTTGGCGTGGAGTTCATCGACACTGGACACGATGGTCCTCAGCCGCTCCTCCACCACATGTTCCGCGAGCAGTGCACGCGCGTTGAATTGCGCGTTCAGTTCGCCCGCAGCCGCAAGCCACATCGCGCGGCTGCGCTGGATTTGCCCGGAAAGGTTCAGCTTTGCCACAGGGTCCAGCGACGTCTGAAACTCCTTGATCGCGGCCTTGACCAACTCTTTGAGCTCGTCCTTGATCCCGTTGCAGGGATTGGGCACCGACAGGTCGCCCTTGAACTTGTAGATCTCCTTTTCGATCCGATCCCGAAGCTGCGCGGACAGGTCCGCGATGCCGGGCGCGAGGTGCGCCGCGCTCTTCTGGGCCGTCCCCGTGTACCCGACCGAGGTGATCGCCTCCGCAAGCCCGGGCTCCGACTTCACGCGCTGCAGCGAAACCGGAGCGTTCTGCGAGGACCGGCTGATGAAGACCCGCGCCACCTTGACGAGTTGCGGCGCGCCGTCCGAGCCAAAGGCAAGGTCCACCGCGCCCTCCGCCTCGACTGCGAGGTCGAAACGCAGGGACGTGCACAGTTCCCGGTTCGCCGGCGTGCGCGGGTTCATCCGGTCCGTCTTGATCGAGACCTCTTCGAGCACCGGCATCCGCGGCAGATTGTCGAAGTCCACGCCCGCGCGCTGATTCCACTTGTCCGTATCGTCGGTGGTTCCCTCCTCGGCCGAACTGAAGAAGAAGATGCGATCCGGGTCGCTGAACCATAGCCGCGTCATCCGGCCTTCTTCGCCGTGGCAATCGAGGAACAGGCGTGGCCGCGGGTAGAAGCCAGGGTTGCTGCGCGCGGATGTCCGGTCCCACAGGGGCAACTCGTAGCCCTGGCCGACGCCAAGGTCGCGGCCCCATGCGCCGTTCACGTAGATGCGCTTCGTCTCGAAGACGGACGCCCCGATAAAGCGCGTGGCGTTGGAGTCCTTCTGTGCCTCCCTCTGGAAGTCGCGGCGTTCCTCAATGGGCTCGACGTACTCCTCCATCTTGCGCAGGATGGGCCATCGGTCGAAAGCCGTGGTGTATTTCTGCTCGTCCTGGAACTGGGCCGACCGTGCCGCCGACCGCTCATACACCACGACGTGCCGCGCGCGGTTCCACAGCGCACCGATGCGACCGATGCGCGACTTCACCAGCCTGGAAAGCTGCCCGTGCTCGACCACCACCGCAAAACTGGTCTTGCCCAGATCGAACGAAGCCTCCATCCGCCCGGTCGCACCGAGCGCTGAAAGCGTCAGGGCTTCGACCAGTGTGCCCACTGCCTTGGACGAATCGAGCACCGCCTGGAGTTCCGATGCGAACTCGAAGGAGTGCACCAAGCCACCACGGATGGCACCCTGCGCGGAGGTACCCCAGTTTCCGTTGTCCAGGAACTTGGCGAAGTCTCCTTTCGATCCTGGGTTCGGCGTGTAGAGCGAATCGTTGGGCAGAGGGGAAATAAGCGGCTTCGCGCCCTGCTGCGTATGCCGCAGACGGCTGACCACATCGGATCCGCCCAAGCGCAGATCGTTGCGGGGCCTGAGCGGGTCCTCCACATGCAGCTCCGCCAGGCGAGACTGAAAGTTGACCTGCACTCCCATCTGCCGATTGCGCAGCGCACTCAAAGCGGCGACACAGTCGGCCTTCTTTGCAGGCGGCAGGGCAACCAGGAACGCCTTGAGCGTTTCGGACAACCACTCACCCTCCTCCCACATCTTCTTTGCGAGCGTCTGCGCGGGCTCGCCGAAAGACTCGCCTGCTTCCACCAAGCGCAACTCCCGCGACTGGTCTTTGCGGCTGTACTCGACCTCGAGCGGGTAGGCCATCTCGAAGACCATGTGCTCGATGCTGGAGCCTCGCATGATCTCGCGCAGGTTGATGGGGGAGATTTCGTAGCGGCGGTTCTGGAAGCGGGGCGAGGGCTTGAGCTTTAGGTAGGTACCCCGCGAAAAACGGTAGCGGACGGGGACTTTTGGGTCGATATCCGGTATGCCCGGCGCATCGTAGAAGCGGTCGCCGCGCTCCATTTCTTCGCCGACCGCCTGCGGCGGAAACAAGACGGAAACGACAGAGTTGTCCACGCGCCATTGCGCGCCGTCCGGGTCATTGCTATCCCAACTTATCACGACATGCGAGTCTTCGGGCTTGGCGAAATCAACCAGCGCTGGCATGAACGGGCGAAGGTTCAGCCAGACCGCCGCACCGCTGTGACCGTCCGCCATGTCGACCGTCAGCTCGATGGTGGTGCGTGCGTCGCGCCCCCATTCATATGTGGTCGTGAACCTCAGTTCGGCCTCGCGGTAGTCTGCGTCGTTGATCTTTCCCACGATCGGTGTAGTCTCGCGGCGCAAGAGGTCGGTCTCTTCATCCGCCTCGTCGCCCAGCGCGGTCTCGCGCTCGGAATCGGCGCCCGCGGCGTTGCGTACCCGGCACTTCAGATGAGTCAGCGTGACGCGTGGATAGATGCCCGTAGCACCGGTTCCCAGATGGCCACTCGCGCTGAAGGTCAGTGTGCAGCGCGCGTCCTGGATCTCCATGGGACGGACTTCAAGGCTGCCGAGGCGCAACCACCCGGCGTCGCCCACGCTGCAATCACGCAGCTCGAACTTAATGATCGGCGGTGGGCCACTTTTTTTCTCATCGTTCTTTTCCTTCTGCCATGCCGCCAGCATCGCATCGAAGGTACGAAACACCTCTGGTCCACCATGACCCCAGGCCCGGGAGAACTGGGTCGACCCGTCATCAAATATCTTGCCGCGAACCGTAAAGCCGGTCCTTGCATCCGTCGAGCCGTCCCGGTCGGAGTAGTACCAGTCGAATCGCGCATCCAACTGCTGTCCCACCGCCCGGTTTCCAAGGTCGAGGCGCAACAACCGCGTGCCCCACGCACGCAAATTGCCACGCGACCGGTCCACCAGCGCGACCAGACTGAGCGGGTCAAAGCCGTTTCCGACAGGGTGCAGGGACGGCACCAGGCCATGGAAGGGCCGACTGGCGAACTGGGTTCCCCGCGTCTCCCGCAGCGCCAGATTCAGTGCATCGAATGCATTGGCAGGACTGTAGATCTCCACGTTGTTCTGCAGAGACTGCGTCCGCGACAGCAGATACCACGGCTGCATTGGTCCCTGAAGAGTCTTGTTCTCCAGCGAGTGGAAAAGCGCGTGCGACTCGAAATAGAAAATGACGGTGTCGGGCGGCTGGAGCCGGTTTGGTGCCAGTCCCGCTACGTGCGGAAATTCGGCATAGTCGCCGCGGCCCAGATTGGCGGCGGACGGAAGCAGTTGCAGCCACTGGCCCTGGCCATCGGCACTCTTGTAAATCCCATACTCAAGCTTGCCGGGGCGACCCGGGTAGCCCCACATCTTGTAGAAATTCCGATGGAAATTCTCCGTACCTGAACGCTCGTGATGCGTCGCGCTGCGGGCGAGCGCCAATTCGAATCGCTTGGGAGACGCATTGCCGCCGACCACCTCCGATTGTCCGACGACGATGGCGCGATTAGTCTCCGTACCCCCGACGAGGTCGTCATCGCGCCAGGGTTTCCACAGCTGCTCCCACTTCGAGTTGCCGCCTCCGAGTTGCACGCTCCAGGAGCGAATGCTGAACAGGCTGGGGATCTGAAAATCAGACGTGGCCATGGCTTCTGCCTTTCTCGGTGGGTACACTGGTGAATCACCGGACCGTCCCAACTTCCGTGACGGCTGCCATCGCCATACTTCATGACGATGGTCGGTCTAAAGGCATCGATGCCGTTGCGTTCGAAACATGCGTCGCCGACCTCGCGACCACCGGGTCAGCAAGAGTTCGAATTGCTCTCGGGTTCCGCGCGCCAGACGTGCGCGGACCGGCCTACGCAACGCTCCGGCTTGCATAGGTCACGCTGTCACGTGAAGCCTGATCCCACGCCCAGTTCACAGTCTTGTTGAAGCCGGCGTTGGCTGGGTCATTGAGCTTTCCCCAATACGCGAACGGATATTTTCCATGCGCGAGGGGCGTACCTTCCACAACGACCACAACGTGCCCGTTGCCCGCTTCTTTCCGAGCGCCGATGACCAGATGTCCTTTTGCTGCCGCGTCGGCAGCCCGCTGTCCGGCCTGGGCGTCGGAGCCAAGCTCTGTCCAGCCATTGGCCGAGGTCAATTGCCCGACTATGTCGTTGGCCTGCCCGGTCAACGTGATGGAGAACTCTTTCGCCACGGCCTTGGCGAACCCGGAGCAATCCGCGGCATGCGCGGGGATTTGCAAAAGCGTATTGCAGCTTTGTTTGACGCGGTCTGCGATGGAGGTCGGAGCGAGCAGGCCGGCCGAAGCGCGCTGCGCAAAGATGCCCGTGTGTGAACCACGGGCCACTGATTCGCCTTTGGGCATTTGCGTACGAACGAATCCTTCGATGAAATCCGTACCGGCGTAACCGATACCCACAATGCCGAAGAACATCTCTGCAGTGATGTTGTTGCCAGCGCCGGCGGTGAATCCCGTGATAGTGAAGATGCCAATTCCGCCGGCGATGGCACCGATGAAGAGGCTGAGGATCAGACGTGAGACGTCCAGGCCCTCGGCGCGGAGCGTTGAGCCTGCCGCCGCTGCCTCGTCGCTCGCCTTCTTTATGCCGACGATGGTGCGGAGCCCTTGCCCGAATGCACCGGCGATGACGCCGATAGCGACCAGCTGTAATAGCTCATGTCCCGCCATGGCCCCTCCTCTCGCGTTTAGTAGATGGACCATCGTACGTCCGCCTGAGTGGTCAGCCCATCCCCTAAATGTAGTAGACAGGACATATCGGTCCGCCACATGGGCCAAGATGGAGGCATCGAAAACTCCCGCACAGCGCCGCAGCGGGTCGCCCTTCTGACGGCTCTAGAGCCCCGACTTGCGGACCGAGATCCTTTGGATGCCATCAAAGCGTGAGTGGATCTGGCTTCTGTCGTGACGCGCGCTGCTAGCTCCTGAATCGCGGTTAAGCCTGCAACGAGGGCCTTCGCTTTGCTGACGGTGTCGGTGAGGGGTAGCTGACTCTGGAAGACTCGCGGCGCGATCAAGCAAGGAGACAACCGCTCGGTCCCACGCGAACTCGAGTACTCCATCTCGCCGCGTGGTGATCACCTTGAATCGCCCCGGATTTTGTGGAGGCTCAACACTCTGAGAGGATTGAGCCATGAAGAAGTCGAACAAGTTCTCACCCGAGGTGCGTGAGCGCGCGGTGAGGATGGTGCAAGAGCACCGTGGGGAGTACCCATCGCTGTGGGCGGCGATCGAGTCGATTGCACCGAAGATCGGCTGTGTGCCGCAGACGCTGAACGAATGGGTCAAGCGTGACGAGGTCGACAACGGCGTTCGAGAAGGCGTGACGACCAGCGAGGCCCAGCGGATGAAGGAGCTCGAGCGCGAGGTCAAGGAACTGCGCCGGGCCAACGAGATCCTGAAGCTGGCGAGCGCGTTTTTCGCCCAGGCGGAGCTCGACCGCCGGCTGAAGTCCTGAGGGATTTCATCGACAAGCATCGCGACACCTTCGGGGTCGAGCCGATCTGCAAGGTTTTGCAGGTCGCCCCGTCGGGCTATCGGCGGCACGCGGCACTGCTGCGCGAGCCGCACAAGCGCTGCGCCCGAGCGCACCGCGACGATGTCCTCATTCCGGCGATTGAGCGCGTGTGGCAGGCCAACATGCAGGTCTATGGCGCTGACAAGGTCTGGAGGCAACTGGCACGCGAGGGCACGGCTGTGGCCCGCTGCACGGTCGAGCGGCTGATGCGGCGCCTGGGGCTGCGAGGCGTGATGCGCGGCAAGGTGCTGAAGACCACGATCAGCGATGCCAGAGCGCCATGCCCTCTGGATCGGGTCAACCGTCAGTTCCGTGCGCAGCGTCCGAACCAGCTATGGGTGTCCGATTTCACGTACGTCTCGACCTGGCAGGGCTGGCTGTACGTGGCCTTCGTGATCGATGTGTTCGCCCGGCGCATCGTGGGTTGGCGGGTCAGCAGTTCGATGCGCACGGACTTCGTGCTCGATGCTTTGGAGCAAGCGCTGTACGAGCGTCAACCCGAACGCGACGGCAGCTTGATTTGTCACTCGGATCGCGGCTCGCAATACGTCAGCATCCGGTACACGGAACGACTGGGCGAGGCTGGCATTGAGCCATCAGTGGGCAGCAAAGGCGACTCCTATGACAACGCCCTGGCCGAGACGATCAACGGCCTCTACAAGGCCGAGCTGATCCATCGCCGGGCACCGTGGAAGACCAAGGAGTCGGTGGAGTTCGCGACGCTCGAATGGGTGTCCTGGTTCAACCACCATCGCCTGCTCGAACCCATCGGCTACATCCCACCTGCAGAAGCTGAGGCAAACTATTACCGGCAACTCGCCAGTCAGTCCGCCAAGACGGCGGCATGACTTAAACCAACTGGTCTCCATGAAAGCCGGGGCGATTCACCTGGAGCTCATCACGACCACAAAAGTCTGCGACTCCACGGCACTTGCCGCGGTCGTAGTTCGCTGTAAGCGGTTACCGGCAACGCTCTGCTTCGACAGAACGCGCTCGGGCTCCCTGTGGCCCCACTCCATCATCTTGGGGGCCTGAAAAGCCGCGGCGCTTTACCGTCAGTTTTACCGTTCAATCCATTGCTCAAAAGAGCATTTGCGACAGCTTGCGATCGAGCACTTTGTCACGCTGCAACATCCACACGCAGATGGCATGAGCACTTGAGATTGGCGGCGGCGGCTGGCGTAAAAGGCTGACTGGAAACGGCCAACTTGCTCGCGCCGTGACCCCGTTCACGCCTACGAGGCCGATGTGGTTGCTGCTCAAGGGTTCGGCAGCCAGTGGCTGAGCAAGTGGCACTTGCTACATCAGCTCGAACGGCGAGAGTACGCCCGCGAGGTACTCCTCACGCCCGTCTTCCACGACCAGCCAAAGGGTCGGGCCGTCGATAGCCTTCGCGCCCTTCAGCACTTCGTCAATAGTGGTTTGCGCCTTGAGCAGCCGATCCTGCGTCACCAGGACCAGTGCTAGGCCTGGCGTATGACAAGCAGCCTCTTCTATCGTCATTCCCAGCCGCATCCTCCGGACTGCCTGACTGGTGTTTAGGAACTGGGCCAATGCCAGCTCGGACAGCAGATGCCACGCATGTTGATGCCGCACCGGGAGAAAAGAGAAAGAGTGCATGAGCATTAGCTGCCGCGCATGGGCAACAGGTTGCCAGGGTTCCACCGTGATCGGCGACTTAACCATGACGTAGCTCACCTTGGGCTTCACATCCACCATCAACGCGTCCTCCAGACCGATGCACAACTCGATGGCCGCGACCGTCGCATGACGCGCATAGGCGCCCAGATGCATATTGTCATTGCGGGCCTTTCGTACCGTGTCATAGAGCGCCTCGAAAGACTTGAATCCCGACGGGTGCGTTTTCACTAGTTCAGTCAGCATGGGTGACAGCCGCGCATAGAAGGCAATTCTGTCCTCGTACTGGCCGAGGTCGCCCTGTTGGCCCAACAAGCGCAAGCCAAGCGCCTCCAGCGCGAAGCATATCTGCTCAAAGCCCTCAGCATCTGCCAAGGCAGCGTACCGGGCAGACCTGAACTCATCGCGGTAGTGACGCCGCTCGAGATCGATGAGCGGCCGTAGGGGCGGGAGATCTTTGCGGCTCATCTGCGGTAGTCCTCTTCTCGCGGCAATGCTTTGATCGTCTCCGGCATCGTACGCGACCGCCCTGCCGGGAATCGACGGGGCGGGCATCTGAAGTCGGCACGCAAAACGCCACAATCTACCTACTTCAGGCTCACCCTAGCACCGCAGAACACGCTTTCCGATGTGCAGCGCATTGGTCTTGGCCTGCGCCAACTGGCCGTCATGCGGATGTACATGGACGATAGGGCCTCCAGCGCATCGGCGATGACGCCCAAGTGCCGGTCGACGACCTGAACAGGAATATGGCCGGCTATCCGAGATTCGACAGCTGTCTCCGGCAGCTTTGCGCGGGCTGGCCGAGAAGTTCGCGTCACAATTTGACAAGACAATTCCTGGAAAAGGCAATGAAGCGCAGCGAGCTGTATGAAAGAGTTTGGGCAACACCTATGACCAAACTGGCAGCGGAGTTGGGAATCTCCGACGTGGGCTTGGCCAAAGCCTGCCGCCGCCATGCGGTGCCCGCGCCACCGAGAGGCTACTGGGCCAAACTCAAGGCGGGTCAAAAGCCGTTGCAAACGCCGCTGCCCACCCCTGAGTTGGACGTCGTCGTGTACTTCGCGACCAGCGATCCCGAAGAGCGGGAGCGGCAGCAGGCGATCGAGCGTCGTCGCACTGAGACGCTGCAGGCCGTGGCAACAACAGCCGCGAACCGGCCACCGATCGAGTTCGCCGCGGATCTGGAGGGCGCCCACAGCTTGGTCAAGGCCACCCAGCGTTATTGTGAGCGTGTACCCGCGCTGGTCGAGCGATACAAAAGAAGAGGCATTGCAGGATGGCACACGGAAAAACCCCAGGATAGGCCGCCTCCCGAGCAGCATGGACGGTACAACCTGATATCCCGTGGATATCTGGATATCTGGATATCAATGCGTCTCTTGCCGCCATGGACTGGGTCCTGCGATTCCATGCGACGGTCCTGCGTGGCTTGAAGGACGGCGGCATGGTGATCGAGCGAAGGGAAGCCACCGAAGACCGGCGAGGTCAGCAATCGAAAGGACCAGCTATAGAGATGCGATTCAAAGGCGAGACGTTCACCATCAGTTTTACCGAGGGGTACCGGCGCATTCGCCTGGACTCGGCTGAGCTTGCGAAGAAGAGGAAGGAATCGTCCTGGGCCAGCGAATACGAGACAAAACCGTCCGGCAACTTCACTTTCAGCATTCAGGGAACCGAATACCAAGGCAGCAAGTCATGCAAGGCACGCAAGAAAAATTGCAGCGATTGGTCGACGAAATCGTCCGCACTGCCTTCCAGTTGGCGTCGCTTCAACCTCAATTGCGCCAAGAGCGCCAGGACCGCGAATCCAGCGCTCAGCGCGCCTCGGAATTGCGCGCGCAGGAACAACGGTGCTGTGACGCGCGAGCGGAGCAGTTGAAGCAGGCATTTCTGATGATGGAGGCAGATGCTCGCGTGCGGCAATTAAAAACTTTCCTCGACCAGTTGGAACAGGCCTCCGCCGATCTGCTGCCACCATTCGACGAACGTGCGAAGGTGTGGGTGAGTGTTGTCCGGGCCGAACTCGCTGCTCGAAGCCCCTCCGACGAAATCCTCCACCGCTGTCTGTCCGTCCCGTCCTGGGCAACCTGGCCGCCGGCTTGGTGGCCCACAGAGGCTCCTCACAAACCTTATAGCGGCGAGCAGACCTAACCTCGACAAGAAGAGACAGACATGACAAAAGAACCCAGCAGAGAAGAGCTCTCCAAAGCCCTCACCGCGGCAACAAAGAGGCATATCGCCCCGATCTTTCGCGTCAACCCGGTGAAGGTCGCGATTCACGGCACAAAGGGAGCAATTCAGGATCAGGGAACGATCACTTTCGTGAAGTATCAAGGTAAATGCTTTGGCCTGACTAACGGGCACGTCATCGGTGATGTCGACCGGCCTCGAGCAGATGCAGCCTTCATGCTCGCTCTCGACAAGCACACGCCACTGCCGGGACGGCTCATCTTTTCGTCAACTCCTAGGGACACAGACTTCCCTTTCGATCTTGCCGTCTTTCTTCTTGACGAGGAGAGCATCACACGAGGAGGGAAACTCTTCGTCGATCTTACGAATGAATCGTGCCCCATTTTGGAGTCGGCGAAATATCTAGCGGTCGGCTACCCTGGTGTACTAAGAACAGAGAACAACACGCAATCAGTTCATCCAATATTCCACATAGTCGTAACATCCGTGCTTTCTTCTGATCGAAAGCTTGTGTTCCACGACGAAGTTCCCGCGTCCGCATTTGAGATGCGTTTCGGAGGAATTTCTGGGGGAGCAATTTTCGACATCCGAGATGGTGACAACTATTCGATCGCCGGCATCATTTTCGAAGGGCGCGGCCATGACGATGAAGTCGATGAGCGTGGTAGCGCGACCGACATCTGGGTATATGGAGTGCCGCTAGACACCCGATTCATTGACCGATTGCTGGATCACGTTTCCGCTGCGGGAGGCACTTTAGATCTGCAGAAGTTGTCATGGCAAGTGAACATCACCATTGACGACAATGATCATTCGCCCACCCAGTAGGAAGCATGACCCCGCCTGCCGTTACGGCTTTATGAAACCGCGCTACGGTCCTGTTGTCTGAGCCAATATTCGTTTTTGTCCACGATGCAGGAGTAGCCAGCGTCGGAAACGAGGGCTTCCGGCGCTGCAAATTGCTGCCCGAAAGATCAACCGTGCCGAATGGGCTTCCCGGCTCCAACTTCACGGCTATGCACAATTTGACTGACCACTGAATCTGCCCATTGCTGTATGCGGCCTTCAAGTTCTTCCCGCCGCGGGCAGCCAAGCGCCTGTCGCGAGGTGTGCGTGACTTTAGCGACGACTGCTTGGAGCCCGAACAGCGACTGGCATTCCGCGACGGCAACATGGGCTAGGACGCCGCAAGCGATCACGAACTGCAGCGAACGAACCTCCTGAAATAGACGAGCGATGTTCTCTGCCGAGGTGACCTCTTCCTCCGTTGGTACCGAGCGCCCGGTCTTGGCCCGATACTCGACTCGCGACCATGCGTTTGTGATCAGATAGTTGTTGCGCGTTTTGTCGGGAAAGGTGTGTTGATTTCCATCCAGAAGTGACCCACTTGGCCCGGTGATTTCCATCTAAATCTGACCCACGTGATAACCCTAACCTGCTGCTTTTAGCAGCAGGAGCACAGGAGTGATTGACGTGGCGACACTGAGTGTCATCAGGCGTTGGGCACTGCGAGAGCAACTGTCCATCCGAGAGATAGCCCGGCGCACGGGCTTGTCTCGCAACACCATCCGCAAGTACCTTCGCGAGGGCGAGGCGGCGCCCAGCTACGCGAAGCGCATCAGCCCGAGCAAGCTCGACGCGTTCGCCGAGAAGCTCGGCGGCTGGCTCAAGAGCGAGGCGTCTAAGTCACGCAAGCAGCGGCGCACGCTCAAGCAGATGCACGCCGATCTGGTGGCGCTGGGCTACCAGGGCTCCTACAACCGCGTGGCGGCCTTTGCACGAGCGTGGCATGCGCATCTCCACGAGGTCCAGCAGACGACCGGGCGCGGCACCTTCGTGCCTCTGGCCTTCGGTCCCGGCGAGGCATTCCAGTTCGACTGGAGCGAGGACTGGGCCGTCATCGCTGGTGAACGCACCAAGCTGCAGGTGGCGCACTTCAAGCTCAGCCACAGCCGTGCGTTCATCGTGCGCGCCTACCTGTTGCAGACCCACGAGATGCTGTTCGATGCGCACAACCGGGCCTTCGAGGTACTCGGGGGCGTGCCTCGGCGCGGCATCTACGACAACATGAAGACCGCCGTGGACAAGGTACGCCGCGGCAAGGAGCGCGACATCAACGCGCGCTTCAGCGCCATGGTCAGTCACTACCTGTTCGAGGCCGAGTTCTGCAACCCGGCCTCGGGCTGGGAGAAGGGCCAGGTCGAGAAGAACGTGCGTGATGCGCGCCACCGGTTGTGGCAACCTGTGCCGGCGTTCGCCACGCTGGCGCTGCTCAACGACTGGCTGGAGGACCGCTGCAAGGCGCTGTGGGGCGAGATCGTCCACGGCAAGCTGCCAGGGACCGTAGCCGATGTCTGGGCGCAGGAACGGCCACTACTGTTGCAGATCCCCAGACCCTTCGATGGTTTCGTGGAACACACCAAGCGCGTCTCGCCCACCTGCCTGGTGCACTTCGAGCGCAACCGTTACAGCGTTCCGGCCTCCTACGCGAACCGGCCAGTGAGCCTGCGCGTGTACGCCGAACGCCTCGTCGTGGCGGCCGAGGGCCAGATCGTGTGCGAGCACACGCGCATCATTGACCGTCGCC
Source organism: Variovorax durovernensis (assembly GCF_977011995.1). NCBI lineage: Bacteria > Pseudomonadati > Pseudomonadota > Betaproteobacteria > Burkholderiales > Comamonadaceae > Variovorax > Variovorax durovernensis. The sequence continues at coordinate 3,763,790 of NZ_CDRNCW010000001.1, forward strand.
ACGACACCGCAGGTCAGACCGTCTACGACTGGAGGCACTACCTGGCAGTGCTGCAACGCAAGCCAGGAGCGCTCAGGAACGGAGCGCCCTTCAGCGAGCTGCCGCAGGGCTTCCGGCGGCTGCAGGCCGCGCTGCTGAAGCAGCCAGGCGGAGACCGCGAGATGGTGGAGATCCTGGCGCTGGTGCTGCACCACGACGAGCAGGCAGTGCTGACCGCGGTCGAACTGGCGCTGGAAGCCGGCGTGGCCAGCAAGACTCATGTGCTGAATGTGCTGCACCGACTGCTCGATGCCAAGCCCATTGCGCCGGCGCCTGTCACGGCACCGCAGGCACTGCGCCTGATGAACGAGCCGAAGGCCGATGTGCTGCGCTACGACACGCTCCGGGGGCGTGCCAGCGCTGCTGGCGGCCTGCGCGGGCCGCTGAACTCCAAGTCGAGTAGCCAGGAGGTGCGCCATGCGACATGACCCTGCCAGCGGCGCCATCGTGATCATGCTGCGCGAACTCAAGATGCACGGCATGGCCCAGGCCGTCGCGGAGCTGGCCGAGCAGGGATCGCCGGCCTTCGAGGCGGCCCAACCGATGCTCTCGCAGTTGCTAAAGGCAGAGACAGCCGAGCGGGAGGTACGCTCGGTGGCCTACCAGTTGAAGCTCGCTCGCTTCCCAGCCTATCGCGATCTCGCTGGCTTCGACTTCGCCAACAGCGAGGTCAACGAGGCGCTGGTGCGTCAGCTACACCGATGCGAGTTCATGGACGATGCGCAGAACGTGGTGCTCGTGGGCGGTCCGGGCACCGGCAAGACCCACATCGCCACGGCGCTGGGCGTGCAGGCCATCGAGCACCAACACCGCCGGGTGCGCTTCTTCTCGACGGTAGAACTGGTCAACGCACTCGAGCAAGAGAAGGCCAGTGGCAATCCCGGCCACATCGCGCACCGACTGATGTACGCGGACATGGTGGTGCTCGATGAACTGGGCTACCTGCCGTTCAGCGCATCAGGTGGCGCGCTGTTGTTCCATCTGCTGTCCAAACTCTACGAACGCACGAGCGTGGTGATCACAACCAACTTGAGCTTCAGCGAGTGGGCCAGCGTCTTCGGCGACGCGAAGATGACGACGGCGTTGCTGGACCGGCTCACGCATCACTGCCATATTCTGGAGACCGGAAACGACAGCTTCCGCTTCAAGCACAGCTCGGCTCAACCCGTTCAAGCAGTCCAACCTAAAAAGGAGAAAGCCAAGAACTTATCCACACCGTGAGCCGGCTGGCTCGCAAAGAGGGTGGGTCAATATTCGATGGAAATCGCGGGTCAGGATTCCATGGAACTCAACAGAAGTGCTTCTGGCTTGGGCAGGAAAAGATACAGACTTTCAACCACGGGATTCTTTGTCAGGTCGATCGCAATGCGCCTGTCCATGCGCGCTGGGAGCATGGCCTTCTCGAAGAGACGACTAAGAAACTCCTGGACCTCACCCACCGCCCCCCAGAAGCGAGCATCCCCGCCTTGCCTCTTCCACGGGGGACGCTTCAGGGAAAACAGGACGCTGTCAAGTCCATCAATCTGCAGGTGCTCCCGGAGAAACTCCCGATCCCCCTCACCGCCACTGCTCGCGCTCATGAAGAACGCTATGAGCGCAAACTGTCCATGTAGGGTCTGAGCGTAGAAGAGCCTGCGAAGACTATTGGGGTCCGCGATGCGGGTGCTGCCGCGTTGCTCCGCCGACTTGATGATCCAGTTGTAGTAGCGCTCCCGATGCTTCTCGAAGATCACCGCCAGCCGGTCGCTCGGGCCTGAATAGTAGCCAAATACGAAGCCCGGTCGATACAGCGGCCGGCCGTCGACATCGTCGGCCATGAAGCGCTTTCTAGGGAGCTCGGTGTATTCACCGCCTCCATGGGCTTTTACCAAGAATCGCGGAAACTGGTCGCGTTCGGCGTGGACTTCAACATCGTGATCTCGGCATTGATAGCGAATCTGGTAGGTGAACGGCGCTTCAATATCGAGGTCGAGATTCCTGAAGATGAGCGACAGCGCTTCGATCAAGTTCGATTTTCCAGCGCCGTTTTCGCCCACCAAAACTGTGTACGGTGACTTTTCATCAAAATTGATATGAAGGTCACGCAGGTTCTTGAACTCTCCGATGGTGACTTGGTCAAGGCGCATCGGCGATTCCCTCCAGCATTGCGTTCTCGGTATCACTGCCGAGTTGCCTGATCGTGTGATCGAGTTCGGCGCGAAGGGCAAGATAGAACAACTCGACTTGCTCGGGCTCATCACGGTCGTAGCCGGCCAGCGCAAAGAGTTCTGGCAAGGCAAGCGGGCGCCCCGCTTTCTTCAAGACCTCGCTTAGCTTTGCTGCAGTTTTGGTTGCGCTCGCTGCGCCAGACTTTCTCTTCATTGCGCCTCCTTTCAATGCCTTATCTTGTTTTCCCGTGGGTATCGGTCCGGTGATCTCCGCGGGTTCTCCGAGCCGGGCAAGCATGTCGGCGGCCGTCTCATCGGCAGGATCCTGAGTGACCAATTCGCCGGCCACTGCAGCCGCAAGCAACTCGCGCTCCATTTCAGGCAAGCGACCCATCGATGAACGCACCGCACTCACCTGATCGCGAACTGCATCCATGCGCTGGCGCGCTTCCTTGACAATGGCCTTCTGCTCCTCGATGGGCGGCACAGGAAAAGGCATTGAACGGAAGCGCTCCAGTCCGAGATTTGCGATGTTCGTGGAACCCCTGGCAAGACTGCGGAATTTCCCAGCATGAAGGTAGTGGAGAAAGACGAGCAGCGCGAACTCAGGGTTTACTGCCGGACTCGCGCGAAAGCGAATCAGGTGATTCTGAAAGCATGCGCCAGCGACCTGGTCGCGGAACATAGCTGGACGCCCAACGAGTTCCAGACTTTGTCCTTCATTCAAAAGAATGTCGCCGTGTTCAAGTACATATGTTTCGTACTCGTCAGGAGTGAAGTTCATTTCGTGAACTTCGCTGGTGTCAATGTGATCCTCAAGCACATTTGCAACACGCAGATATGGCCTCAGGTTCTCGCCCCGATGATGTTCGGGAGAGCGTTGCCGGCCTAGGCGTGCAACACCAGCCTCGTCTACGCGAACCCATACCCAAGCGGGAGGAAGAGCTGGAAGATTGCCGTCCGATGGCGGGCTGGACTGCTCAGTACGATCGAAAAGAGAGTTTTGCCGACTGTCGGTTCGTTGAGTCAGTTTCTTCCGCGACTTTGCAATCTCTTTGCCGCTTTCACCCGCAGCGCGTGTCGAGACCGCCAATTCGCCACATGCGGCGGCCGCTAGGATTTCCTTACGCTGAGCTTGGAGATGATCCAGTGCGCTACGCAGATGGGCTTCTGCATCACGGATTTCTCGAATCCTGTCTTCGACGGCATTCGCAATGCGCTTCTGTTCCTCCAAAGGCGGAAGTGGGAATGCGAGCCCAGCAAACCGACTAGCACCCAGATGCTGTATGCCCACGCCTCGTGCGAGACGTCCGAACGTGCCGGATGCGGCGTAGTGCCTGAAAACCGTTAACGCATACTCGGGCGTAGCTGCATGAGGTCGAAACCTGATGACCGTGTTCTGGTAGCAGCACTCAGCAATTTCACCGCTCCAAAGTGCTGCTCGACCGACCTGGCTCGAACTGCCGGAGGCTTCTGTGAGAAGAATGTCCCCGACCTGCAGCCCGAGTACGACTTTTTCAGCTGGCGTGAAATCCATCTCCAGGATGTCGGTCAAATCCAAGCCACCTGGCTTGATGTTCGCCGCTCGAAGGTACTTCGTGGCATGTTGCCCAGTGTGCTTATCTGGGGAGCGTTGACGTCCTAATCGAACTGCTCCGGCCGCGTCCACTCTTACCGACGCCCAGCCCGACGGAAGCTTGGTGCTACTCGCGCTCATTGGTTTCCCCGCTTTGTGTTTCCTTCGATGCCTCTTGTGGTCAGGCCAACCTCCGCCTGCTCCATATTGGTGGAATCCGCAGACACGTGACCGGCGTTTGCCGCCCGTAACAGTTCGTAGCTCTCGATGGAAAGTACAACGACGACAGTCCGACCGTGTTTCTCAATGGCAACCGGCTCGGCGCGCGCCATGTCGATCAACTTGCCAAAGGAATTTTTCGCATCGCGAGCTGACATGGACTGCATCGCAGAGTCTCTTGGCCTTAAAAGAGCTATTTTAGCCATTATCTGACCGTGCAGCCAAGCCAGGGAGCTACTCTACGGCGGCCCATGTCAGAAACCATGATAGACTTCTGATACAGGTCCGACCATGAATTCCCTGCCCGAATCCATACTGCTGCATGCCCGTTCCCTATCTGAGGGAGGCGTGCTGTCGCCCAAGGAGTTCTTGCACCTCGGCAGCCGAGCTGCAGTCGATCAGGCGCTGTCGCGGCTTACCAAAGAAGGGCATTTGCTGCGCATTGCGCGTGGAACCTATGTCACGCCGGTGTCCAGCCGGTTTGGCACGCGTGCGCCAGCGCCTGACAAGGTGGTGCAGGCGTTGGCGGCGCAAAGTGGCGAGGTCGTGACGCCCCACGGCGCCAACGCGGCTAACGCTCTGGGTCTGACGCAACAGGTGCCGATTCGCGAGGTCTATCTGACCTCGGGGCGCACTCGCAAGCTCAAGCTTGGGAAATCCGAAGTGATCGTCAAGCACGCGCCGCGTTGGATGCTCGCCCTAGGCGCTGGCCAAGCAGGGTCTGCTGTGCGAGCACTGGCTTGGATGGGACCGACTCATGTGCGCGAATCGTTGAACTCCCTGCGGCGGACACTGCCGCCCGCCGAGTGGCGGACGCTGACATCGGCGCGTGCTGCTTTGCCGTCCTGGATGGCAAGGGCCATCGGCGAAGAGGCACTTCGTGTCTGAACACTACTTCGCCCTCAGCAAGCAGGATCAGGGCGAAGTGCTTGAGCAGGCCCGGGAAAAGACCGGCCGGCCCACGCACCTCCTGGAGAAGGATGTGTGGGTAGTCTGGACGCTCGGCGCGCTGTTCGAATCGTCGCTCGCTGCCGACCTCACCTTTAAGGGCGGTACGTCACTCTCGAAGGTCTACAAGATCATCGATCGCTTCTCCGAAGACATCGACCTCACCTACGACATCCGCAAACTGATCGCTGACCTCACCGGCGGCGAAGACTTTCTGCCGGCAAGCCGCAGCCAAGCGAGCAAATGGACCAAAGCTGTTCGCGACCGTCTTCCCGAATGGATCACCAGCGAAGTGCAGCCGCGCCTTCAGGCAGCGCTGGAGCGGGAGCAGTTGGCGACAAGGCTGGAAATCGGCGGGGCAGAGCACGACAAGCTTCTGCTGCACTACCCGGCGATCAAGCAAGGCACCGGCTACGTATCACCCGTCGTAACGTTGGAGTTCGGCGGCCGGGCGACCGGAGAACCACACCAAGTGTTACCTGTCGCGTGCGATATGGACGGCCGCGTCAATGGTGTGACATTCCCCGTTGCATCTCCCCAGGTGATGAGCGTCGCGCGGACATTCTGGGAAAAGGCCACCGCGACCCATGTCTACTGTGCCCAAGGACGCATTCGAGGCGAGCGCTACGCGCGACACTGGCACGACCTGGCTGCAATCATGCGCAGCCCGCACTTCGGCAGCGTCATCGGCGACCGTGCCGTTGCCCGCGCCGTCGCCGAGCACAAGTCCTACTTCTTCAGCGAGAAGGACGCTGACGGGAATGTCATCGACTATGCCACCGCAGTGGAAGGCGCGCTACAAATCGTTCCCGAAGGCGCCGCTCGAGAAGCGCTTGCATCCGACTACGCCAGAATGCTCGAGGACCAGATCATGGTCGGCGATGCCCTGCCCTTCGAACAGCTGATGCACGCGTGCGCGGAAGTGACAACGCGGGTCAACATCGCCGCCAAGCCCGCTGGAGAAAGGCAAAAGCCATGATCGGATCGAGAACACGACATTCGCTCGCGCAGTTCCTGGAACTTCAACAGCCGGCCACCTCCATTGTGTTGCTCAGCAAGTACGGCATAGAACACCTCTCGCTATCTCCGGGACTATTGCTGTATGAACTTCTGAACGCGGTGCGCGACCTAGATGAACGCACGCTGATGCTTGTTGTTGCCGAAGTCGTGGCTACCCAGGGAGACTTGCGTGCTCGGGTCAATCCGAAGCATCGCTTCGACGAGCGCATGCATGACCTGAAGCAGTGCCTTCTATTGGACGGTTACGCTGTCGAGAGCGGAAAGTTGGTTCAGATCGATCCGTCGATCACCGATGCCGCACCGCTTGAAGATGACTTGATTACGGCGCTACAGGCCTCAGGCACGCCACGCACGCAGGAAATCATCGGCAAGATCGGCGACTCGGCTCAGGCGTTTCGCGCGACCCCGCCTGACTACAACGCGGCGCTGGTGAATGCACGCGTGGCCCTGGAGACATTGGCCGTCGACGTAGCTGCTGACGTGGCATCGCGCTTGCCCAGTCCCGCCACGTACAACGTATCGAAGTGGGGCGAAGTGCTGGCGTTTTTGCGCAGCAGCGGAGAGGTCACCGTCGAAGAAGAAAAAGGGCTAGCCGGGGTGTTCGGATTTTTGAGTCCTGGTGCTCATCGCCCAGTGGGAATCCCAGAGGACCAGATGACACGCTTGGGTCGTTCGTTTGCACTCAACATGTGCTGGTTCTTGCTCAAAAACCGTCTCGCGCAACAGTAGTCGCCTGAGACCCAGAGCGCTGGTGGCCCCATCCACGCGCCTTTAACCGCCTCCCATGCGTCCTTGCTGAAACGCCCTTTCCCTAGAACGTTGTTCACTCCCAAGGCGATATTTACTGGGAGCCATGCGTCTCGGCATGCAGCCGCCGGGCTCGCGGGCTGCGCCCCGCGCTTCGTGCCGAATCGCGGCCATCCGGCTTTGATCCCTGACGCCTCCGGCCGCATCTGCGATCCAGCCTGCGCGCTTCGCTTGCCCCATGCGATGGAGGGTGGTGGCTAGGCTGCTGTTCCCTTCACCGTATCACGCCGTTCTCGTCGTCAAGGTCTGCGCGCCCTGCCCTGCCCTGCGGTTGCGCGCTTGCGTCCTAGCGGCCGTCTTCGAACCCTGACCACTGCGCTGCGCCGTGCTGGTACCGGTCTCGGGCAATCCCGCCCGATTCACGGAGCCGACGATGGCGCACGATCTCTTCTCTTTCGATTCTTCCGTTCTCCTGGTTCGCGATGTCGCGGGCGACTACCGGCCGGCCGATGCCGGCGAGGTGCTGCAGGCCGCGCAGCGGCTGCTGGGACAGCAGTTGCAGGGGCGCGAGGTGCTGTCGTCGCCGCAGGTGGTGCGCGACTTCCTGCGGGTCAAGCTTGGGGCGTTGGAGCACGAGGTGTTTGCCGTGTTGATGCTCGATGCGCAGAACCGGCTGATCGAATACGTCGAACTGTTCCGCGGCACGGTGAGCCAGGCGTCGGTCTATCCGCGGGAGGTTGTCAAGGAATCACTGGCGCGCAATGCGGCGGCGCTGGTCCTGGTGCACAACCATCCGTCAGGGGTTGCTGAGCCGTCGCGGGCCGATGAGCACCTGACGCAAACGTTGAAGGCTGCGCTGGCGCTGGTGGACGTGCGCGTGCTGGACCACCTGATCGTCGCTGGCTGCGACGTGCTCAGCTTTGCGGAGCGCGGGCTGCTGTGACACAAAGGGCCTGCGGGCCCTTTGATTCTTTCGTCATCGTGCGCGCTGCGCGCGTGGCAGGGATTCTCCAGGGGACTGGCTGGCGCCGATCCCCGCCGCGCGGGCTTGGCGCCCCTCGATACCGCCGACCAGGCAGCGCCTGATCGGCCAGCGCATGGTGCCGATGCGCGCTACGCGTTTGTTCACCTCCAGCTAGGCGTGCCTGCGGCATGCGGGGGCGCTCGCCGCGCGGCCCTGGGTTCGTCGCGCCCCTGGCCGTTGGCCGGGTTTCCGTCTTTCCCTCCTTCATCGCTGATCCCGCGACCGTAGCCGCCGGGGCCTGGCCGTCAAGGCGCACAGGGCCGTGTCCTCGCCTTCGGCTGCGGGCCGCACCAACCCTGCGCTTGTTTCCTTGACGGCCAGGCCCCGCCGGCCCGGTCTTTCGCGGGCGATGAACTCAGGAAAGACGGCGGCAACGGCGACCAGCCCAGGTCACTGCGCCGAACCCACCGAAGCCAACACCGGGCTCCGAATCTTGGAATCCGGCTGGGGTGGGAAACCACAGGAGAGCCGCGCATGCAGACACCGACACCTTGAACCCCCTCCCTCTTTTTCTTCCTTCACTTTCAACGTCCCAGTGCGGGACAGGAGATTTCAATATGAACACCGCTACCCTTCACGAAACCACCGCTGTCGCCGCCGCTGTCGCAGCCGTCACGGCTGCGCAGGAACTGCTGCTGATTCCGCTGTCCAGGCTGCGGCCTTCCAGCCGCAACGTGCGCAAGAGCGGCGGCACGTCAATACCCGAGCTCGCGGCCAGCATCGCCCGCGTCGGCTTGCTACAAAACCTCAACGTGGTGCTGGCCGCCGATGGCGACTACTACGAGGTCGTAGCGGGTCGCCGTCGCCTCGCCGCGCTCAAGCTGCTGGTCAAGCGGCGCAAGCTCGCCAAGGACTTCGAGGTGCCCTGCTTGCTGGGGTCCGATGCGGCGGCACGCACCGTGAGCCTGACCGAGAACGTGCAGCGCGAAGCCATGCACCCGGCCGACCAGTTCGAGGCCTTTGCCGATCTGGTGGCCGAGGGACGCCCCATCGAGGACATTGCCGCCGACTTCGGCGTGACGCCCTTGGTGGTGCAGCGGCGCTTGAGGCTCGCCAATGTCTCGCCGCGCCTGCTGGGCGATTACCGGAATGGCGCCGTCACGCTGGAGCAGTTGATGGCGCTTGCCATCACCGACGACCATGCGGCGCAGGAGGCGGCGTTCTATGAATCGCCGAAGTGGCAGCGCAGCCCGGAGGCGCTGCGCGACCACCTCACGCACGAAGAGATCGACGCGGGCCGCGATGCGCTCGCGAAGTTTGTGGGCGTTGAGGTCTACGAGCAGGCTGGCGGGGCTGTGCGGCGCGACCTATTCGCGGACGAGCAGAACGGCATCTTCCTCACGGATGCAGCGCTGCTGGAGTCGCTGACGAAGGAAAGGCTCATGCCGGTGGCTGAGCAGGTGCAGGCCGAGGGTTGGGGTTGGGTGGACGTGGCGCCGCGTGCCACCTACGCGGACCTGCACCAGTTCCAGCGGATGCGCAGCAAGCGGCGCGAGCCGAGCAATGCCGAAGCCAAGCGCATCGCCAAGCTCGAAGCGCAGCAACGCAAGCTGCAAGACCGCCTGGACGACGAGAACGATGACATGACGGACGAGCAGGCGCAGGCCATGCATGACGAGATGGACAGCCTGGGCAATGAGCTGGAAGCCTTCGAGCGCACGCTGGTGGTCTATCCGCCGCGCGGGATGGCGACGGGCGGGGCCGTGGTGTCACTCGACCACATGGGCGGCGTGATCGTGCATCGCGGGCTGCTGCGCGAGGAACATGCCAAGGCGTTGCGGGAGCAGGAACGCGACGGGCACAGTGCGGATGACGAAGCCGAAGACGGCAGCGGGCGGCAGGAGGCCAAGCTCACCATTTCGGAGAAGCTCGTGAAGCGCCTGAGTGCCCATCGCACCGCCGCCCTGCAGGCCGAGGTCGCCCGGCATCCGCATGTGGCGCTGGTGGCCGTGGTACACCGGCTTGCGTTACGCGTCATCCATGACGCGCACTACGGTTCGCCCATCAATATCACCGCCAACCCGCAGGACCGTCTGGAGCAATACGCGCCGGACGTGGCCGAGGGACCGGCTGCGGTAGGCACGCGACAGGTGCGGGAGGCTTGGGGCAAGCGCCTGCCCAGCGACCCGGATGCGCTGTTCGCCGAGTTGCAGGCAATGCCACAGCAGGAACTGCTGTCGCTGCTGGCAGTGTGCGTGGGCTTCACGGTGACCGCCATCGCTTCGCGTGAGGACGAAGCCCCGGCCGCTGCGCTGGCGCAAGCCGTCGGGCTGGACATGCACGCGTGGTGGACGCCGACCGCAGCGGGCTACTTCGATCACGTTTCCAAGGCCAAGGCACTGGAAGGGTTGCAGGCCTTCGCACCCGGTGAAGTGAACCGGCTCGGCAAGCTCAAGAAGGCGCAGATTTCTAGCGAGGCCGAGCGGCTTGCAGCGGGCACGGGCTGGCTCCCTGCGATGTTCCGCGCCCCAGAGGTAATACCGGCCGACGTTGCAAGCGCTGAACTGATTGCTGAGGGGCAGGCCGATGCCGAAAACCACGAGGACGCGCACGCAACGGCGTGATCCTTATGACTCCCCGGCCGCGATGCCGGGGATCAAGAAATTGGCGCGACGCGCGCGGCAGACCTGCCGCGCGCGTTTTGACTTCCGGAACGCACAAGCCCAATGCTCCCTGCGTGCCTCCCTACGCCAGTGCTCGCTGCGGTGGGTTGGGAATGCCTGCCGGACACGGGAGCATCGAACAGCACCGGTCGCCCGCTTTCAGCGCGCTGATCGAGCCTTCACAACCGCACCCGGATACCCATGAACCACCAAGGCGTCAGCGAGATATTCTTTGAAGAGTCCTACACCGTGCCAGCGGACCAGACGGCGAAGTCGCTTTTCGCGCGGCTTCCGCACGGAAGCGGGTATGCGGAGCGACTGATCGAATGTCTTGCCACCGGCTACCTGGTGGCGGTGGTCGAATCCATTTGCATTCGTGAGATGCAGCAGCACGTCGATGCCGTCGCCGAAGTGGTGGTCGGCCGTTCGATCCGTATCGACCATCGAGGGCCGATCCCACCCGGGTCCCCCCTGCGACTGCGCGGATGGCTTGAACGGCTGGGGGACCGGAGCGCGACATTCCGCGTTCAGGCCCACGATGCGCACGAGGTCGTCTGCGAAGCCACTGTCACGCTGGTGGCTGTCCAGCGGGCACAGATGGAGTTGCGCATCGCGACAAAGGTTTTGGCACTCCAATGCCCTGAAACCTAGAAATGCGCGCCCCGCCAGTGGCGGTGCGCGGACACGACGCAACTTGCTGCGCTCGAATGTCGTGCGAGCCGTCCTGAATGAAGCGGGCGAACAGTCCGCCAGACGACGGTGGCTCACCGAGAGCGTTCCGATGCGCAGCTTCTTCCACGCCACAATTGCCGATCCATTGGCAGCGCCGATGCGGTCGGATCGTTCCTCCCTTTTCGTTGCGCGGCTGACATGGACTGGGATCGCTTCGGAGGAGTGCCGGAAACGCTGTTGCGGCGGAGTCGGTGCTGAGGCCATGGTCCTTTCGGTACAGCATCACACCCACAGCGGCCTTGTATTTGCCGTGAATCCTGGCGAGGGCACGGCGGCGCTGCACTTCGTTTCGCGCCGCCTCGGGCTTGTTCGCCGCAACCGTCCACCCCGACAAATTTCCCCGACCTGCGGTCTTCCTCGCGAGGCAAATTTCTCGGGCCTCCCGGTCCTGCGCTGCGCTGCGGCCCCTCCGCTTCGCTGCGGGATGCGGCGCGCCCGGACCCTCACCCATCGGATCACGCCAAGGCCGCGATGGGCGCGACCTGGTCAACTTCAAAAGGACTTCATCATGGCCAACATCGGCACCTTCACCGCACAGAACGACAGCTACACCGGCACGGTTCGCACCCTGACGCTCAACGTCAAGGTCAAGATCGTGCCCAACGACAAGGAGAGCGAGAACGCTCCTGACTACCGCATCGTCGCCGGCAACTTCGAGATCGGCGCGGCGTGGAAGAAGCTTAGCCGGGCCGAACGCCCCTACCTCTCGGTGACCCTGGATGATCCGTCGTTCCCGGCAACGATCTACGCCCGCCTGGTCGAAGGCGAAGACGGCGCGCACAACCTGATCTGGTCGCGCAGCAAGGGCGACTGAGCGTCGCCCTCGGCGCCCCGCCACCGGCGGGGCGATTTTCTTCTGCCACTTCGCTACTTCAACAGGTCGGGCAGGCAGTCGGCGAACGCAGGCTGGATCTTGCTCATGGGCTTGGCGACCGCTTCATCCCATGTCAGGACCGCCAAGGTCATGGCGGTCATCGTGAGCAATCCATTGGAATTGCGCAGGATCTGCAGGGCCAGGTGGACCGGGAAGCCCTCGGACTGGCGGCGCAGCGGATGGATGCCGCCATGTACAAAGGAGTTCAGGGAATGCCAGGACACGTCCTTGAAGTGCGCCAGCATCTGATGCGCGGCCGCGGGCATGTGCGGTCCGACACGTTTGCCGATCTGCTCGATCATCTCGCTGGCCGAGGGGAGATTCTTCGCGGCCTGCTCGCTCTGCAGGGTCAGCGGTGCATTGAGCTTCTCGATCGCCAGATCGCTGGCGGCATATTGCAGCCACATGGCGCGGGTCAAGGCCTCGAACTGCAGCCGCATCAAGCCGACCGCCGACGTGGCCAATCCCATTGCCATCAAGGCACGCAGGCTGAGACCGTGCTCGAGCGCGACGGAGCACATGCCAAAGGCAGCCTCGCCACGAGGCGAAGGATCGAACTCGGCGCCGTCGAGCAGGTGCAGCAGGGCTTCGTGCAGCTCGTCCGACCGACGGAGCATCACTTCCAGGGCATCGTCGGAGGTTTCTTGTTGGGGGGCGGCCATACAGGCATCGTATTCGTTCGGTGCTGCTTAAACCCGTCCGTAGATCGGCACAGGCTGGTACCTGACTAGCGGCTTTGCGGATGTTCCCAAATGAGTACACCCGTATCTGCGTCTGCTCGCCAATCCGCTTTTACGGCTTTGCGCTTCCACGGTTCAACGGCGATTCGTGAAGGCGGCTTTGCGCTTCGGAGGGTTTGTTGAATGCCGGATCGCCGGCTCTACGACTCTCCACATATCCGTCATCCAGCCCAAGCGTTTTTGTGCGTCTCCGGCGATGCCGGCCGCGCTGTCGTGCTGCGCATCGAGCCGCCGGTGGCGTCTCGGCCCTTCGGGCTTTCATCGCTGACGCCTTCGCGCCAGTCGGCGCTGCGCGCTGCGCTTGCCAAGTCAGGTGTGGGCGCTGGTGGGCGGGCTGGCTTGCTGTTCTCTTCACCGTATCACGCCGTTCTCACCGTCAAGGTCTGCGCGTGCCTTGCACGCTGGCGGCCTCGCGGCCGTCTGTCGAACCCTGACGGCTGCGCTGCGCCGTGCTGCTTCCGGTCTCGGGCAATCCCGCCCTGATTCCTTCCAAGGAGAAGACCATGACGAAACTCATCACGGACGAGCAACGCGCGCAGCTGCTGGCCAACGGCCGGCAGTCCCTCGAACAGGAAAACTTCGATCCCGCGCCGGTGGTCAAGCTGTTCACACCGGACGCCGGTGCTACCTGGCTGCTGGCAGAGATTGACCCGGACGACCATGACCATGCGTTCGGGCTGTGCGACCTGGGTTTGGGCTACCCTGAGTTGGGGTGGGTCAGCCTGGCGGAAATCGCAACTGTGCGCGGCCGGCTCGGGCTTCCCATTGAACGGGACTTGCACTTCGCGGCGCAGAAACGCTTGGGCACCTATGCGCGAGAGGCACGTCTCGCCGGTCGAATCGTGGCCTAGCTACGCCGAATTGGCCGCCGGCGACGGTCGGCGGCCGATCTCGTCTTAACCCTCTTCCTTGGGCAGACGTGCTTCGGTTTCCAGCATCAGTTCGCCAGCGCTACGGCCCAACGCTCGCGCGATCTTCAGGATCATGGCCAAGGTCGGCATGTGCTCGCCACGCTCGATCTTGCCCATGTGCGAACGCTCGATGCCAGCCTGGTGCGCCAGGGTTTCCTGGGCAACACCATCTTCGGTGCGCAAGGCGCGCACCGCATCTCCGAATGCCCGTGCAGGGCCTGCCTCAAATGTCGTCGCGCCGGTCGGCCGCCCGCGCTGTATTCCCTGCTTCTGCATGAACAGAAGCGTTACGTTTTAAAGCAATTAAAACCACGTTATCTTTAACTCATAAAATGCCCGCTTGTCGTGACTTCGGCGGCGCAGCTGCCTTTGCTGCAGCACTCCATCTGCCGCTTACCCGACTTGCACAGTTCTATCTGAAAGCTATATTCGTATTCCTCCCGGCGATAACGATGACATTCCTAACCGACGAACAGCGCCTTCGAATGCTGGCCAACGGCGCCGCGCGTACGCGTGGCGAAACCATTGACCCGCTGCCCGTGGTCAAGCTCTACACGCTCGACGCTGGAGCAGTCTGGTTGCTGACCGAGCTCGATGCCGACGAGGATCAAGCCTTTGGGCTGTGCGATGCCGGCACCGGGAGCCCTGAGCTGGGGCAAGTCAGCCTCTCGGCCCTCGAAGGCGTCCGCGGCCCGCGCGGCATGCGCATCGTGGCTGATCCACACTTCAAGCCGCGCCAGCCAATCTCTGGCTATCTGGCAGACGCACAACGGGACGGGTCGATCAACGACTGACCGATCGCAGGTAGTCGCCGATGGCGCGATGCAGTGTCGCTTCGAAAGCGAGCCTGTGCGCCCTTCCCTGTGGCAGGTTTCTTCTTCCAAGGAGGATTCCTGTGACCAAGCTCAACCCCGAAGATCTGCCTGGCGCCCCGTGGGCGCTCACCGCCGCCTATCTGTACGTGCTGGACCTTGACGACTCAGGCGTCGCATGGGAGTACCTGCGCCGCCACCCAAGCTACGGACTGGAATGGGCACGTCGCAGGCGCGTCGTGTCCTTCGCCCGCTGGGGCTTGCGATGTCGCCGAAGATCCAGGTCTCGACGGGCGCTCTGCGCGTCCGATGTGGCTGTCCTTCCAGGACGGATTGCTGCAGGTGCGGGCCGCGCATGGCCACGACGCCGCAGCCCACCGTTTCGACTTGTGGCGCATTCCCGGCCGCAAACGCCTGGCGCTTGACGGCCCGGACCTGTCGCTCACTGCCGACCTCAGCGCACGGCGCATGCGCTTGTCGCTGTCGGGCACCGTGGCTGATGGCGCCGCCTATGTGAGCGCAGTGCCGCTGACGCCGCGCCTGCGGGGCCAGCTCGATGCCTTCCATGCGCAGGCACTGGCCCTGGAAGGCCATGCGCCTCGCGTCGATCCTGCGCGGGCGGTCACCCGCGCCGCGCTGCTGCATCTGCGCGCTCTGCAGGCGCTCGATGCCGCGCAGGCGGGCGCATCGCACCGGGATATCGCCCAGGCCTTGTTCGGTCTGGAAGCCGTCATCCTGCGCTGGCACGAAGACGGCGAGCTGCGCGCACAGGTGCGTCACCTGCTGCGTCGGGCAGAGGCGTACATGACTGGCGGCTATCTGGCCCTGGCCGGTGTATCGCACGCCGCAGCAAAGCACCCCGGGGACGAACCGGTGCGCTGAATCTCTCCCTGCCTTGATTGGGCCTGATTTCCGAGACTGCCTCCATCGGGCCGCGAACGGTTTGCGGCCCATCGACAGCGATGGAGTCCGTCATGGCTTTTGGCAGTTCGTTTCCTTCCCGCACGGCCGCAGCGGCTGCGCCGCAGCCTGCTGCGGTTCCGGCTGCGCCGGTCAATCCCGAGTTCCTCACGACCGACGAGGCGGGCGCCTTTCTGCGCCTGTCGCCGCGGACGCTGGAGAAGCAGCGTGTGCTCGGCGGCGGTCCGCGCTTTCGCAAATTCGGTGCGCGCGTGGTCTACGCCGCCACCGATCTGCGCGCGTGGGCCGACAGCCACACCTACGGCATGACCTCGGATCCGGGCTACGTGCAGCGCGACTCCGTCCGCTGACAGACTTTGGGCAACGCCGCATGTCCAAGCGCATGAGCGAACGCGAACAGCTCTCGCTGTTCCGCGCGCTGCCGCACGACGGCATGGCGCTGCGTGATGCGCAGGACCTGATGGCCTACCCCTTCTTTTCGCTGGCAAAGTCGCCGCGCATCGTGCCGATCCGCTTCGAGGCTGGTGGCATTTCGCTCACCGTAGAGGGCGTGCCCGAGCACGGCATCGCCACCATCTGGGACGCCGACGTGCTGATCTGGGCAGCCAGCCAGATCATCCAGGCCAAGAAAGAAGGCATCCCGCCTTCGCGGCTGATGGTGGCTACGCCCCACGAGATCCTGCGCTTTGCGCAGCGGGGCACCGGTCGCAGCGACTACCTCGCGCTGCGCGCCGCGCTGGACCGCCTGCAGTCCACCACCGTCGCCACCACGCTGCGCCAGCGCGAGCGCCCAAACGGCGGCAAACGGGTGCACCGCTTCTCGTGGATCAACGAGTGGAAGGAGTACATCCGGCCGGATGGACGCTCCGACGGCATCGAGCTGATCCTGGCCGACTGGTTCTTCACCGGCGTGATGGAAGAAGCGCTCGTACTCACGCTTGATCCCACGTATTTCCGGCTTTCAGGCGGCATCGAACGCTGGCTGTACCGGCTTGTGCGAAAGCACGGCGGGCGGCAGCCCAATGGCTGGCGCTTCGAGATGCGGCACCTGTATTTGAAGTCCGGCGCGCTCCAGCGCTCGCGCGACTTCGCCGCCCACGTGCGCGGCCTGACACTGCGCCAGGCGCTGCCGGGCTATCGCTTGTCCGTCGAACGCACGGGCGGAATCGAGTGGTTGGCCTTCCACCCTTGCATCGACAACTCCCCGAAAAGCGACTTATCCACTCCTGGTGTCGACCGGGACTTATCCACAGCTTCTGTTGAAGAACCTGTGGATTTCATGGGGACGAGCTCGGTGGATCACCGGCGCGCGACTCGGGTGATCACCGGCGCAAACATCGGTGGATCACCGGCGCAAAACGTCCCGCAGCCCGCGCCCAGTAAAGGTTTCGGGCCTCCCTAAACATCTAAAGGGATACATAAATGGAAGTCACGCGCGCGCGAACCGAAGCTGCCCAAAAAGCGGGCAGCGCCTCACAGGAGGCAGTCCGAACATCCGAAAACCGCTTGCCAGGAAGACAAGACCGGCCCGGCAAGGTGATCGCGTTGCTCAACCAGAAAGGCGGCGCGGGCAAGACCACGCTCGCCACGCATCTGGCCGGCGAACTGGCGATGGCGGGAAGCCGCGTGACGCTGCTCGACGCCGATCCGCAGGGCTCGGCCCTTGACTGGGCGCAACGGCGCCTTCAAAACGGCCAGGGACGGCTCTACGGCGTGTTCGGACTGGCCCGGGACTCGCTGCACCAGGAGGCGCCGCAGATCGCTCTGGAGGCGGATTACGTGGTGATCGACGGGCCGCCCCGCGTGGCGGCCCTTGCGCGCTCCGCGCTGCTGGCCGCTGACCTGGTGCTGATCCCCGTCCAGCCCAGCGCCTACGACGTGTGGGCCAGCCACGAGATGGTGACGCTCATCGCCGAAGCCCGGGTGTTCAGGCCGCAGCTTCGCGCGGCCTTCGTGATCAACCGGCGCGTGGTCGGCACGGTGATCGGCCGCGAAGCGCGCGCCGCCCTGGCCGATCAGCCCTTTGCCGCGCTGCGGACCGAAGTCTCGCAGCGCATCGTGTTCGCGGACAGCGTGGCCGCCGGCCGGCTCGCATGCGAGGCCGCGCCGAAGTGCGCCGCCGCGCGCGAGATCGCGGCGCTGGCGCAGGCAGTGCAGGAGTTGCTGCGATGACAGGTTCAGTGTCATCCTCAACGCCGAAGCGGGCATCCATCGGCCGCAAACCTGCCGCCGACCCGGCATCGACCTGGGTGCGCCAGGCCGATGCACCGGAGAACGTCGCGAAGGCATCGATCTTCACCGCGCGCCTCACCATCGACGTGACGCCGGCGCTGCGGGGCCGCATCAAGGTGATGGCCTTCGAACGTGGCGTCACGGCGGCCGAGATGCTGCGCGAGCTGCTGGAGCGCGAGTACGACGGAGGCCAGTCATGACGCAGCCGTCGCCCATTGCCGCGCAGACCTGGCCCCACGCAGCGCTGCCGCCCCGGCCTGCCCCTATGCGCGTCTCGCTCGCCTTCGTCGAGCATCGCGTGAACGTCTGGCTGCGCTTCGGCCAGCCGGTGCGCGAGACGGTGCTTGACCGCTGGCGGCGCGTGGCAATCTTCGAGCCCGGCGCGGTGTGCTGCCGCGTCAAATGGATCGGCAACGACTACGGCACGGCGCTTTGGCAGCTCATGGTGCTGCAGGCACCGATGCCGTTCGATGGTGCACAGCGCATCGCCGGCGTGGTGCCGGGCGCGCGCATCCTGCTGCGCGCCGATGGCGAGCCTCAGGTCAAGGCGGTGCTCGAAAAGATTGACGCCGTCGAAACGCTGGACATCGAACCGGCTACTGTTGCCGCCACGTACTGGCACACCGTCGGCAACCGGCTGGCTGCGCGCCAGCCGCTGCCGGACTACACCAGCGAGCGTCATGCGGCGCATCTTGCGCGCGGGGCGCTGCGATGAGCCGGCGGGTGCTTTTTGCCGCCATCGGCATCGGCCTGGCTGCGCTGTGCGCGCCGGCCTTCATGCCGATGTCGCTGCATGAACGAGTGTTTCTGGTTTACAACCCGACCGACAGCGTTCCACGCGGCTGGTACCAGGTCGGCAGCATCGGCAGCGCAGCTGCACTAGACGTCGGCAGCGTCGTGCTCGCCAGGCTTCCTGTCGACGTGGCGGCCTTCGCAGCACAACGCAGCTACCTGCCGAGCGGTGTGCCGATCCTCAAGCGTATCGGCGCCATTTCACCGCAGTCGGTGTGCGTTCGAGAACAGGTCGTGCTGATTGATGGCGCAGTGGCAGCGACCGCACGCACGCATGACGGTGCGCGCCGGCCGCTGCACGCTTGGCAGCATTGCCGCCCCCTCGCCAGCGGCGAACTTTTCCTGCTCAGCGACACGAGCCCGGCATCATTCGACAGCCGCTACTTCGGTCCAATTGCCACGTCTGCCGTGCTGGGCATCGCGCGGCCGCTGTGGACCTGGAACCCACCATGAGGTCTGCCTCTTCGCATCACCCAACAGGCCACCGGACTGCAGCCGGGCATGCGCATGCGCTGCACTCCGTCGTGCAGGGAGCCCGCCGCCAGCGTGCAGCGCGCGCTGCGTCGCCGCTGCCCCTCGAGCAGCGCTGCGCAGCCGGTGCGCGGCTGGCGGCAGCTCGGAGCCGGGAGAGGATGCGGAAGGCGAAATCGCCGGGGTTCAGGGAGGGCCAGATAAAGGGGGCGGCACGCCGTGCTCCCGAAAGCCAGTCTGCACGTGGGTTGGCGGCGGCACCGCGAGGAATTTCGCGGATGCCTTGCCGACACGGGAACCCGCATGGCTGCGGCGTTTGCCGTGTGCCGTTTGCGATAGCGTGCGCCGTAGTGCGCTGGGGGCTTCGCCATGGCCGGACGTGACGATGATCGTTTTCGCGTCAAGCCCGCGGCGCCGAAATCGCGTGCTGGGCCGGACTCGCAGCGCTTCGTTTCTCAGGTGCTCAGGGAGATGTCGAAGGCCAGTGCGAAGCGGTCCGGCAAGAACATCGGCCGGCCTGCAAACACGTTCGGCCGAGGGCGTGTTGCAGCCAGCATGGCCGGCCAGCACTTGGGTGCCAACGCCCGGCGCGTCATCATCAAGAGCCGCTTTGTCGTGCTCCAGCGCGTCAGTCCAAACTCCGTCGCTGTCCACCTGCGCTACATCGAACGCGATGGCGTCACGCGCGATGGGCAGAAGGGGCAGTCCTACGGGCAGGACACCGATGCGGCGGACCTCAAGGCATTCCAGGAACGCGGCCAGGGCGACCGCCACCAGTTCCGCTTCATCGTCTCGCCCGAGGACGGGGTGGAACTGGAAGACCTCAAGCGATTCACCCGCCAGCTCATGCGCCGCATGGAGATCGACCTGGAGACCCGGCTGGACTGGGTGGCCGTCGATCACTGGGACACGGACAACCCGCACACCCACATTGTGTTGAACGGGCGGACCGCCAGCAAGGAGGATCTGGTGATTGCGCCGGACTACATGTCCCACGGCATGCGTATGCGAGCCAGTGAAATCGCCACCGAGTGGCTGGGGCCGCGCACGGAAGCGGAGATGCGACAGAGCCTGCTGCGCGAGGTGGACCAGCAGCGGCTGACCGGCCTTGATCGGGCGTTAATCCGGCAGGCAGGTGCGGACGGCATCGACCTCACGGGCAATCCATCGGATCGGCAGCGCCAAAACGTTCTGCGCGCGCGGCTGCAGCGGCTTGAAGGGATGGGGCTGGCCGAGCGGGTGGATGCGAACCGATGGAAACTGCAACCAGGCATGTCGGCCACGCTCAACGCCATGGGCGAACGCAAGGACGCGCTGGACACGATGCGCCGTGCCCTGAAGGGCCAGCAGCGCGAACTGGTGGTGCATGACGCCGATGTCGCCAACGCCGTGCCCGTCGTCGGCCGCGTCGCCGGCAAGGGGCTGGCCGACGAACTGAACGACCGTGGCTACCTGGTGGTCGATGGCATCGATGGCCGGGCGCACTACCTGAAGCTTCCGGCTGGTTCCGACCTGGCAAAACTCCCTATGCATGCCATCGTGGAGGCCAAGCCACCGGGGCAGGAGAAGGCGGTGGACCGCAACATCCTGACGGCATCGAAAGACGGCATCTACAGCACCACCAGTCACCTGGAGCAGCTCAGGCATGCCGGAGGTCGTGATCCGCAGGCAACTGTCGTTGCTCACGTGCGCCGGTTGGAAACCCTGCGTCGCGCTGGTGTAGTGGAGCGCATCGCCGATGGCGTTTGGAAGATTCCGAACGACCTGAGGCAGAGAGCGCAGCAGCACGATGCACGGAAGACTGCGGGCCGGGTGATCGAGTTACGCTCGCATCTGCCGATCGAGCAGCAGGTGCGCGCCAACGGGGCGACCTGGCTGGACCGGAATCTGTTAGTCGATGACGGCGTGGCGAACCAGGGCTTCGGCGCGCAGGTTAGCGACGCAATGCAATCCCGCGTGGACTTCCTCGCCGAGCAGGGGCTGGCGGAACGCAGAGGCCAGCGTGTGGTCCTCGCGCGGAACCTGCTGGTGACTTTGCGCGACCGCGAACTGACAATCGCTGGCAAGTTACTGCAAGACCAGACTGCCCGAGCCTACCGGCCGCTGCAGGACGGCCAGCAGGCCAGCGGTGTCTACAGCCGGTCCATTCAACTAACCAGCGGCCGCTTCGCACTGTTGGATGACGGGTTGGGCTTCAGCCTAGTGCCATGGAGGCCGATAGTCGAGCGCCGACTGGGGCATCAGGTCTCAGCGACCATTCGAGGTCAGTCCGTTAACTGGCAGTTGGAGCGCGGCCGACACATTTCCCGCTGATGCAACACTCGTTCGTTTTCAGTCTTGAGGGAGGTATCCGACTATTCGGCCCACCTTGCCAACTCGATGGCTCTGAGAGGCGCAGACAAGACTTCGGCCGCTTGCATCACGGTCATTCGCAACAACGGCTCAGTTGCCCAACTTTTGCGGCTGGTCACGTCGACTTACTGCTGCAGCGCGGCGACGAATTTGTTAACTGCAATCACGTCTTGCGTTGGGCCAGCCCGTTTCGCCACGATGATTCGCGCCCGTGGAAGACCTGGATTAGAGATTGGTAGGAAGACCAGAACGCTGTCGCGGGCTCGCGAGACCGACCACGGCACCACTGCAGCCCCTACCCCCGCTTCCACGAGAGTCAAGATCGTCGGAATCACACTTTCCTGCACGATGCGAGGTCGGCGCTTGATCGCTGCAAACATCGCCTGCAGCATTTGACGGAAGTAGGGCGATACCGTCTGCACGTACCCAACCAGCGAAAGATCGGCAACTTCTTCAAGAGCGATGCTGTCCTTTTGGCCATGTGCGCCATCTTTTCGAACGGCTAGCAACATGGGCTCTTCTAGCGCTTCAACCACCTCAATGTCGGAGTCCATTGGAAGTGGTCTCATCAACGCGACGTCAATCACCCTCTGCCTAAGAGCGGCCTCCATGGCATTGGAGTTCATCTCCCGCAATTCGAGTTCGATCTGCGGATGGGCTCGACGGTAGGCATATAGCTTTTCCGCCAGCGGGGAACAAGCGGCCGTGGGCGCCATACCGATGCACAGGGCACCTGCTTCTCCAAGCGCCGCCCTTTGAACCTCCCTGAGCATCAGGTTCAACTGGTCGACTACTGCACGAGCGCCGTCTTGCATCGCATGGCCCGCGGGAGTCAGGCGAACTGAACGCGTCGTGCGTTCGAACAGTTGGGCGCCCACGAGATTCTCCAACCGTTGGATGAGTTGGCTGAATGGCGGCTGGCTCATATACATCCGCGCCGCGGCACGGCCAAAGTGCAATTCTTCGGCCGCAGCAATGAAGGCCACCAACAGCTTCGGGTCAAGGCCGATTATGTCGCTCATCGTCTTAATAGTGGCATGAATAAGTCATAGACCGTTCATAACACAGAGTCTACGATCTGTCACATCTTTTCAAAATTCAGAGTCAAATCAATGTTGCAGGCTGAAGCGAGTGGATATGACAGTCCAGTGATTGCATCGAAACCCAATGCGGCTTTTCAGAGCCTTGCGCGAGCTCATGCGGCGGAGCCCGCCTTGTTGGCGTGGTCGCATCTCGCGGACGCAGCAGCGTTGGAGTCGGCCGCGGACGGCCCCTTGCGGGGGTGGGCGCTTGGCGTCAAGGACAACATCAATGTGGCCGGCATGCCGACTCGATGCGGCTCGGCAGCGTCGAGTCGGGGTGTATACATGTTCGACGCGTCAGTGGTTGCGCAGTTGCGCGCGGCCGGTGCAGTGCCCATCGGCAAGACGGTGACAACCGAATTCGCTTACGCGACCCCCGGCGCTACGCGCAATCCTTGGCAACCCATGCATACGCCCGGAGGCTCCTCCAGCGGCTCGGCTGCGGCGGTCGCTGCGGGCGTGGTTCCAATCGCCCTCGGCACTCAGACGGGCGGATCGATGATCCGACCGGCGGCCTTCTGCGGTGTCGTCGGCTTCAAGCCAAGCGCGGGACTGGTGTCGCGCGAAGGCATGCACCTCGCCTGCGAGTCCTTGGATGTCATCGGCTGGTACGGGGCCAGCGTGGAGCACGCGCAAGCTGTTGGGAACGTCCTGCTTCCTTCGTCGCGGACGAGGGCCAGAAAACTCGAGGATCTCAGGGTCGCATGGCTCGACGCTAACCCGGGTCATCGCATGCAGCAGGACGCCGCAGCAGCACTGTCCGCCGCTGCTGGCCATTTGGTGGACCATGTTGCGCGGGTGCGGCGTATGACCGAATTCTCAGGGCATGCCGAACTGCTGGAGGCCCATTCGACACTGATGCATTACGAGTTTTCTCGCAGTCTGGAAGCGGTGGTGCGGGCTGATCGCGGCCGTCTCAGCGCTCCCCTTCTCGATGCCGTTTGCCGCGGGCGGGAGGTGGAAGGCGATGCATACGTCGCCGCGCGCCAATTGCAAGTCAAGGCACAGCAATCTTGGGAAGCGCATTTCGAAGAGGCTGACCTCGTGCTGACATCCAGCGTGCTTGGCACAGCCCCGGAGGGGCTGCGGCATACCGGCGACTCCGCGTTCAACAAGGGTTGGTCGGTACTCGGCTGGCCGTGCGTTCATCTGCCAACCACCCTTGCCACCAATGGTCTTCCTCTGGGTGTGCTGTTGGTCGCGAGGCCATGTTGCGACCTGGACCTGCTCGAATGGGCTCGAAAAATCCACGAAATCATCGACCAGCGCAGTTGCGAAGTTCCCCCTGTCTTCCACCAACCGAAAGTCAAACCATGAAGAAATCCCTCCGGCAAGCCCTCAGTCTGGCGTTCTGTGCGTCGCTGGCGGCATTGGGCGCATCGCCGACGCTCGCCGCTTATCCAGACCGGCCGGTTACCGTGACCGTTCCCACCGCGCCTGGCGGAACGGTCGACATCGTCGCGCGAATCGTCGCCGAGCAGGTCTCCAAAGCGCTGGGACAGCCGTTCGTCATCAGCAACCGCGCAGGCGCTGGGGGGGTCGTTGGCACGCAATTCATGGCACGCGAACTGCCGGACGGGTACAGCTTGATGGTTACTGCCAACAGCAACCAACTCATCGTGCCTTGGGTCTATAAAAACGTTAAGTTCGATCCCATCAAGGACTTTGTGCCGATTGCTGCGCTTGGGGTCGTACCGAACGTGCTGTGCGTGCATCCATCGTTCCCTGCAAAGGATATGAAGGGCTTCATCGCGGAAGTGAAGGCTAATCCTGGAAAGTATCAGTACGCGTCCGCCGGCAGTGGCACGCTCAATCATCTTCTTGGTGAAATGCTCAACGAGCAGGGCGGCTTGAAACTGCAGCACGTTCCTTATAAGGGCGTTGCACCAGCCATGACTGATGTCATGGGCAATCAGCTCCCGATTCTGTTCGCCAGTCTGCCTTCTGCGCTCGAGGCAGTGAAGGGAGGCAAGCTCCGTGCGCTGGGCGTCAGCAGTTCGCAACGCTCGCCACTGCTGCCAGACGTACCAGCTATTGCGGATCAAATTCCCGGCTTTAGCGGCGACCTATGGGTTGCGCTCTATGCGCCTAAAGGTACGTCGCAGGAGATTGTCGGAAAGCTCTACGAAGCTGTGAAGGTCACCTTGGCTTCACCGGAGGTAAAGCAGCGGTTCGAGAAGTTGGGCGTGACCGTGATGCACGACGGTCCTGCAGAGCTTGACAAGCGTCAACAAGTGGAGTTCCAGCGATGGAAGCAGATCGTTCAGGTTTCGGGAGCCACAGCAGACTAACCCGTCGGCGAAGATCGTAGAAACTGTCTCGGTTCGGACGAGGCTTGCCTCGCTGCGGGCTGGTGCGCGGGCCAACTGCGCGGCTGCAGAACCGCGAGAACTGTGCGAGCAAATTGCGGACTTGACGGGGCGGGATAACGCGATCTCCGCCTCAGGGCGAGGCTGTGCAGAAACGGGCGAAAGTTCCGTGCCTACGAGGTGCTGAGGCCAACGGCTTCATCCATCCTGCACCGACGGGTCTGAGATCGACTCCGAGGCTCGGGTTACGCCTCATCAAGGCGCTAACGAAGCCCGACGAGGCTTGAGTCTACGCCGACCGCATTGCCTACATTGTTCCCGCAATGCGCAAGATGCACATCACCCGCTCAAGGTTGTAGCAAGCAGGTGAAGTCTCATCTCCGTCCCGTCGTGAGCCCCATCTCACCGTGACAACCTACTTCCGCTCAACGGCGAGGCTTCAATGATCGAATTACGACATTTGCGTCATTTCATAGCCGTTGCCGAAGAATTGAGTTTTCGCCGCGCCGCCGAGCGCATTCACATCGATCAAACTCCCCTATCGCGCACCATCAGAGATTTGGAGGATCAGCTTGGTGTATCGCTGTTCGTCCGCATGCCGCGCAAGCTGCGCCTCACACCCGCCGGCATGCGCCTACTCAAGGAAGCCCACAAGCTTTTCATCCGGCTGGAACGTACCCGGCGCGTCGTACGTGCAACCGATGCGCGCTACCGCGCGCCCCTACGCATTGGTATCGCAGACGGCATAGCCCAACCTAAGCTGTCGGAGTGCTTCGCGGGCTGGAAAGCGTTGGCACCAGAGACGCCACTCGAGTTGTCGGAAATGAGCGCCGATGAACTGGCCACCGCGTTGCGGCGCGAAGAGATCGATGCCGGCGTATCTTTTGGTTTGCCGGAGGACGAGGCCATTGCCCAGGAGCCGGCTTGGAACTACCCGCTGGTGGCGATGCTGCCCTTTGGGCACGAGCTCGCGTCCTTGGAGAATGTGGCGCTGGCCGACCTTCTGGCTTTCCCTTTGATTTCATGCAGGGCTGACCGGCAGCCGGGCCTGGTGCAGCAGATGCGGGACATCGTGCGGCGCCATCGGACGGAACTCACGATCACCAGCGAAGCGAGCAGCCTGGCCGGCTACGTCACACGCATCGCCGCCGGCATGGGTGTCGGCTTGGCAGATGCCGGTCATGTCGCCACACTGCACCGCACCGACGTGGTCGCGGTACCGCTCCAAGAGGACGAGCGCATCATCACCTGGGTGCTTCACAAGCACCAGCGCTTCGGCCTTTCTGAGGAGCTGCAGCGCTTCCTGACCCACGCCAAGACGCTGCACTGATCGTTACAAGGCCGGCCGTATCGCAGCGATGCGTCGCGCCATCGGCCTTGGACAAGCTGCTCATCTCTTGCAATGCTGCAGGCTCGGCGGCCTTTAGGCCGCGTTGATCGGGCCAGCCACTTGCGTTTCCACGTATCCGCCAGCGTACGCCGTGCCACGCCCTGTTGGGTGTGCGTCGCGGCAATCCGATTCCAGACTCAAGCACTTGTGCCGCTGCGGCACATGCGTGCTGGAACCAGGACGCAAAAAAAGACGGAACCAAGACGTGAAAGGGGTGGACGATGCCCACAGGCATCCTTTTCGGACAAATCTTCGTTGTGCTGGGTGTGGCCTTCGGCGGCGTGTGGTCGGCAACACAGTGGACGGCTCATGCGCTGGGCCATCAGCCGCGGCTCGGAGCTGCATGGTTCGATATGTCCGGCGTGCCCGTTTACGAGCCCTGGAAGCTCTTCGAGTGGTGGTACTTCTACGATGCCTACGCACCCGATGTTTTCCTTCGCGGCGGCACCATCGCGGCATCGAGCGGCCTGCTCGCCACCGGCGCGGCCATCGGCATGGCGGTCTGGCGTTCACGTCTGGCCAAGCGAGTCACGACTTACGGGTCGGCCCGCTGGGCCGATGCAGATGAGATCCAGCAGGCTGGCCTGATCGGCGCCACGGGCGTATTCCTCGGCAAGCTGAGCGGAAGGGTTCTCGCATACCTGCGCCACGACGGCCCCGAGCACGTGATGGTCTTCGCCCCCACGCGCTCAGGCAAGGGTGTCGGTCTCGTCATCCCCACGCTGCTGTCCTGGACCGGATCCGCCGTGATCCACGACATCAAGGGCGAGAACTGGAACCTTACTGCGGGCTGGCGCACGCGCTTCAGCCACTGCTTGCTGTTCAATCCCACGGACGCGAAGTCGGCGGCGTACAACCCCTTGCTCGAAGTACGACGCGGCATGCACGAAGTGCGCGACGTGCAGAACATCGCAGACATCCTGGTCGACCCCGAGGGCGCGCTGGAACGCCGCAATCACTGGGAGAAGACCAGCCATGCACTACTCGTCGGTGCGATCCTGCACGTGCTCTACGCGAGCGAGGACAAGACGCTACGTGGCGTTGCCAACTTCCTGTCCGACCCGGCATGCCCGTTCGAGGTGACGCTGCATCGGATGATGACCACGAAGCATCTGGGTAGAGATGGGGAAGACGGGGTGCATCCCGTCGTCGCTTCGGCCGCCCGCGAAGTGCTCAACAAGAGCGACAACGAGCGGTCTGGGGTCCTGTCCACCGCCATGAGCTTCCTGGGCCTGTACCGGGACCCCACGGTGGCCGAGGTCACCTCGCGCTGCGACTGGCGCATCGCTGACCTGATCTCCGCGGAGCATCCCGTCTCGCTTTACTTGGTCTGACCTTGCCCCTGTTTCGTGTAGCTCTTAACCCACGATTCACGCGGCCTTTTTACGCTGTGCCTCGTACCAGCGCTGCTCGTACTGCATCGGGCTGAGGTAGTCCAGCGATGAATGCAGCCTGCGGTGATTGTAGAAGGCCATCCAGTCCATCACCGCCTGCCTGGCCTGCTCACGGGTAGCGAATTTGTGCCCATGCACGCTGGCTGTTTTCAGCCGGCCCCAGAAGCTCTCGGTCGGTGCGTTATCCCAGCAGTTGCCTTTGCGGCTCATCGATGAACGCATGCCCCAGCCCTTCAAGGCATCTTGGAACTCATGGCTGCAATACTGGCTGCCCCGGTCGCTGTGGAATATCACCCCAGGAGGCGGCCTGCGGCGCCACCACGCCATGGCCAGCGCGTCCTTGACCAGGCTGGCCTGCATGTGCGGCTGCAGGCTCCAACCCACCACCTGACGGTTGAACAGGTCGATGACCGCAGCCAGGTAAAGCCAGCCCTCGTCGGTTTGGATGTAGGTGATATCGCCACTCCAGAGCTGGTTGGGCGCCTCGGGGTTGAAGCGCCGCTGTACCAAGTCGGGCGCCACCGGCAGGCTGTGGCGGCTATCGGTGGTCACCACGAACTTGCGTTTGGTCTTGGCCCTGATGCCGTGCTGCTGCATGAGTTTGCGCACCCGGTCTTTGCCCACTCGGATGCCCCGGGCCAGCAGTTCCTTGTGCATGCGTGGCCAACCGTATTCCCCCTTCACCTCGGCGTGGATGGCGCGCATGTACGCCAGCAGGGCTTCGTCGCTGTGACGCCTGGCAGGTCTACCGTGGCCAGAATCACGCCGGCGCAGCCAGTTGAAGTACCCGCTGGCGCTGACCTCCAGCACCCCGCAGGACACATTCACCGGGTACAGCTTTCTCATTTGGTGAATCCAGGCGTACCTCGCAGCGTGTCCTGCGCGAAGTACGCCGCGGCTTTTTTTGCGATGTCGCGCTCCATGCGAAGGCGAGCATTCTCTGCACGCAACCGGGCTATCTCCATCTGCTCGGGCGAGACTTGGATGCTCTTGTCACCACCGCCCGCACCGTCCAATTCTCCCTTGGCTGACAGCCGCACCCAGTTGCCCAGGCTCGCTTTGGGGATGCCCAGTACCTTGGCCACCACCGCAATCGCCTGACCCGAGCGGACCTGCCGAACAGCCTCCTGCTTGAACTCTCGCGTGTACTGCGCACGCACCTGCTTGTCACTCATCTCTGAACTCCTTGTCGGTATTTTCAACAAGGGTTAAGAACTCCACTTTTCAGGGGCAACCTCAGTCGTGCCGCCGTCGGACATCAGCCGCACCAAGCCGCTGATCCGTCTGATCCTCAACCAGATCGGCCGGCGATTGACGGAGTCGCTCGACGGCTCGGACGGTATCGCGCGCAAGCACAAGCTGCTTTTGATGCTTGACGAGTTCCCGGCACTGGGACGGCTCGACTTCTTCGAGAGCGCCCTCGCCTTCATGGCCGGCTACGGCCTGCGTGCCTTTCTGATCGCGCAGTCCCTGAACCAGATCGACAAGGCCTACGGCCAGAACCATTCGATCCTGGACAACTGCCATGTGCGCATCGCGTTCGCGACGAACGATGAGCGTACGGCCAAGCGCATCTCGGAAGCACTGGGCACCGGCACCGAGTTGCGAGCGCAGCGCAACTACGCGGGCCACCGGCTTGCACCATGGCTCGGCCACCTCATGGTATCGAGGCAGGAGACCGCCCGGCCGCTGCTCACGCCGGGCGAAGTGATGCAGCTTCCGCCAGATGATTCGGTGGTGATGGTCTCGGGCCACCCGCCGATCAAGGCGAAGAAGCTTCGTTACTACCAGGATCGGAACTTCATTGCGCGCGTGCTTCCGCCGCCAGTGCTGGCATCAGGTGTCTATGTGGACCGACCTGCAGCGCGCTCTGACGATTGGAGCGGGTTGGCACCGCTCGCAGTGAGCGAATCCTCTTTCAGTGGCGAAGAAGGTGGCTTTGCCGACGAGGGAGGTCACCAGCTCAAGCCCGAACTCGAAGTGGCCCCCGACACGCCGATCCTTCCGGCGGACGATGGCCTGTTGGTGCTCGACGATGAGGACGACATGCCACTGCGTCCGCAGGACGTGGACCGGCAACTCACGCGCAGCGCACGTTTTGCCGCCATGGACCCGGACGACGGGATCGCCCTATGACCCGCACACGCCTGAACATCTTCATCGAGCCGGCGCATGCCAAGCGCCTGGACCAGGTCTCCGCGCACAAAGGGGTTTCGAAGTCCGCCGTGATCGCGGCGGCACTGGCGTCGTTCCTTTCGCCGGACGGCGAGGACCAGCGCGAAGCGGCTCTGGCCAAACGCCTGGACCGCCTCTCGCGGCAGTTCGACCGTCTGGAACGCGACCAGGGCGTGCTGATCGAGACCGTCGCCCTGTACCTGCGCCACTACCTGACCGTGGCGCTGCCGGTGCCCGAGCACCAGCAAGAGGCCATGCGCGCCCAGGGCCGCGCCCGCTATGCGCAGTTCATCGAACAACTGGCCCGCCACATCCAGCGCGGCCGCAGCCTGGTTCGCGAGATTCATCAAGAGATCGAGCCGGTTGCACCGGCACAGCAAACAGGTGAAGGCCACCAACCGCCCTCCTCCGATGGCGCGATTCATGGAGACGACCCAGCCATGTCCAGTGAAGGAGAAAAACCATGAGGCGCATCAGCGACGCGCAGGGCGGGGCCACGGGCGACGGCGGCGAATCCGCCGGCCGCCGAATCCGCATGCTGCGCACGGCCATGGGGCCGGAGATCGCGGCGGCGCTCGACGACCCGGAGATCGTTGAAGTGCTGCTGAACCCCGATGGATCGCTGTGGGTGGACCGTCTTGGCAGTGGCCGCGCGCCGACCGGCACCGCGCTCCCTGCACCGGTGGCCGAACGGATCATCCGGCTCGTGGCTGCGCACGTTCGCACGGAGGTGCATGCGGGCGCGCCGATCCTATCTGCCGAGCTGCCAGAGACGGGCGAGCGATTCTTGGGTGTGCTGCCGCCCGTTGTTCGGGCTCCGTCGTTCGCTATTCGCAAGCGGGCTCGGCGGATCATGAATCTCGCACGCTACGTGGAAGACGGCGTGATGACGGCCGATCAGGCGGCATTCCTGCGCTCAGCGGTGCACGACCGGCTGAACATCGTCGTCGCGGGCGGGACCAGTACAGGCAAGACAACGCTCGCGAATGCGCTGCTAGACGAAATCGCCGAGACGCGCGATCGCGTGCTGATCCTCGAGGACACGGTGGAGCTGCAGTGCCGCAGTGACGACCACGTCGGCATGCGTACAGAGCCCGGCGTGAGCACCATGGCGGACCTGGTGCGCGCGACCCTGCGGCTTCGGCCGGACCGCATCGTCGTCGGCGAAGTGCGCGGCGCCGAAGCGCTGGACCTGCTCAAGGCCTGGGGCACCGGGCATCCGGGTGGCATCGCCACCGTACACGCCGGCTCCGCCGCTGGCGCGCTCACGCGGCTCGAACAGCTCGTGCAGGAGGTGAGCGTCACCGTCCCGCGCGCCCTCATCGCCGAGACGGTCAACGTGATCGTCTTCATCGCCGGCCGCGGCCGCGCGCGCCGCGTGCGTGAGATCGCGCGCGTGATCGGACTCGACAGTCATGGCTACCAGCTCGACACCTCGCTTGGGCCGGGCTTTCCTTCGATTTCCCCCAACCCGTCATCCACAGGAGAACCAACATGACGAATCTGCGTACTTCCGTAAAGCCGCTTCTGTTCGCTGCCACTGCTGCGGCGGTGTTGCTCACCGTTGCGCTGCCCGCGCACGCGGCCGGCTCCAGCATGCCCTGGGAGGCACCACTGCAATCCATCCTCGATTCAATCCAGGGACCGGTGGCGCGCATCGTCGCGGTGATCGTCATCATCGCCACCGGGCTGGCGCTGGCGTTCGGCGACACCTCTGGAGGCTTCCGCAAGCTGATCCAGATTGTTTTCGGTCTGTCAATCGCGTTCGCGGCTTCCTCGTTCTTCCTGACCTTCTTCAGCTTCACGGGCGGAGCGGTGTTGGCATGAATGCCACTGCACAGATGCATGGCTCGGCGCCGGGCTTCGAGGTGCCGCTGCACCGATCGCTGACCGAACCGATCCTGATGGGGGGCGCGCCGCGTACCGTGGCGATCGCCAACGGCACGCTGGCCGCAGCGGTCGGGCTGGGGCTGCAGCTTTGGTTGCCCGGTATCGCACTATGGCTCGTCGGGCACTCACTCGCTGTCTGGGGCGCCCGCATGGACCCGCAGTTCATGCAGGTGTTCGCGCGGCACATCAAACACCGGCAACTGCTGGACGTGTGAGGACATCACGATGATGAACCTCACCGAATACCGCAAGCGTCCGGCGCTGCTGGCCGACTGGCTTCCCTGGGCAGGGCTTGTCGCTCCCGGAGTCGTGCTCAACAAGGACGGCTCGTTCCAGCGCACGTCGCGTTTCCGCGGGCCAGACCTGGACAGCGCGACACAGGGCGAGCTGGTCGCCACGTCAGCGCGCCTCAACAACGCACTGCGCCGGCTCGGCTCGGGCTGGGCGCTGTTCGTCGAGGCCGAGCGGCGCGAAGCTGCCGACTACCCGGAGTGCTCGTTTCCCGAACCGCTCTCCTGGCTCATCGACGAAGAGCGGCGCGCCGCCTTCGAGGAAGACGCCAGCCACTTCGAGAGTAGCTACCACCTCTCGCTGCTGTATCTGCCGCCGGAGGAATCGCGTGCGCGTGCGGGCCGGCTGCTCTACGAGAACCAGAAAACCGAAGGCGTAGATTGGCGTGAACGGCTGGGAACCTTCGTGTCCGAGACCGAACGTTTCTTCGGCCTGCTCGAAGGCGTGATGCCGGAGATCCGCTGGCTCGACGACAGCCAGACATTGACCTACCTGCATGCGTGCATTTCGACGCGCCGACACACCGTCGCAGTGCCCGAGGTGCCGATGCACCTCGACACGCTGCTGGCGGATGAGCCGCTCACGGGCGGACTGGCGCCGATGCTGGGCGGTTCGCACCTTCGGGTGTTGACCGTGCGCGGCTTCCCGACCTCGACCTGGCCCGGTCTGCTCGACGATTTGAACCGCTTCGGCTTTGCCTACCGCTGGAGCACGCGGTTCATCTGCCTGGACAAGGCCGAATCGGAGAAGGAACTGAGCCGCCTGCACCGGCAATGGTTCGTGAAACGCAAGAACATCGTCGCACTGCTG
This sequence comes from Variovorax durovernensis, assembly GCF_977011995.1. Taxonomy (NCBI): domain Bacteria; kingdom Pseudomonadati; phylum Pseudomonadota; class Betaproteobacteria; order Burkholderiales; family Comamonadaceae; genus Variovorax; species Variovorax durovernensis. The sequence goes on from NZ_CDRNCW010000001.1 coordinate 3,796,291, forward strand.
CGCGAAACGATCTTCCAGCAGGAATCGCCGCTTGTGGATAGCGATGCATCGAACAAGGCGTCGGACGCGGATGCAGCCTTGCAGGAGCTGGGCAGCGACCAGGTAGCGTTCGGCTACGTCACTGCGACGGTGACTGTGCTCGATGCCGATGCAACCGCAGCCGATGAGAAGTTGCGGCAGGTGGAGCGTGCGATCCAGGGACGTGGCTTCGTGACGATCCCGGAGACCCTGAATGCGGTCGATGCCTGGCTGTCGTCGATCCCCGGCCATGCCTATGCGAACGTGCGCCAACCCATCGTCTCGACGCTGAACCTGGCACACATGATGCCGGTCTCGGCCGTCTGGGCTGGGCCTGAGCGCAATGCACATCTCGATGGCCCTCCACTCATCGTCACCCGTACCGATGGCGCGACACCATTCCGGCTGGTCACGCACATAGGCGATGTGGGCCACACGCTGGTGGTCGGGCCGACCGGCATGGGCAAGTCGGTGCTGCTCGCCACATTGGCGATGCAGTTCCGGCGCTACGCAGGTTCCCAGTTGCTCGTCTTCGACATGGGGCGCTCGATGCGCGCCACCGTGCTCGGTCTTGGCGGCGAACACTACGACCTTGGTGCGGACGGAGCCATTGCGTTCCAGCCCTTGGCTCGCATCGACCAGAACGCCTACCGGACCTGGGCAGCCGAGTGGATCGAAGGACGCTTGGTTCAGGAAGGCGTCGCTGTCGGGCCGGCCGAGAAGGACGCCGTGTGGTCTGCGCTCAACAGCCTGGGGAGCGCGCCGGTCGAACAGCGCACCATGACCGGCCTGTCGGTGCTGCTGCAGTCCAACGCGCTGCGCCAGGCGCTGCAGCCCTACGTGCTGGATGGTGCGCACGGCACGCTGCTCGACGCGGACTCGGACCGGCTCGGCACGGGTTCGATCCAGTGCTTCGAGATGGAAGAACTGATGCAGAGCAAGGCCGCGGTGCTCGCCGTTCTGGGTTATCTGTTCGCGCGCTTCGATGAACGCTTCGACGGGGCGCCGACCTTGTTGATCCTCGACGAAGCGTGGCTGTTCCTCGACGACCCTGTGTTCGCATCGCGGATCCGCCAGTGGCTCAAGACGCTGCGCAAGAAGAACGTCTCAGTGGTCTTCGCCACGCAGTCGCTGGCCGACATCCAGAACTCGTCGATCGCGCCGGCCATCGTGGAGAGTTGCGCGAGCCGCATCTTCCTGCCGAACTCACAAGCCACCGAGCCTCAGATCCGCTCGATCTACGAGGGCTTCGGCCTGAACACACGGCAGATCGAAATCGTCGCGACCTCGCAGCCGAAGCGGGACTACTACTACCAGTCGCGGCTCGGCAACCGGGTCTTCGACCTTGGCCTGGGGCCGGCGGCGCTGGCTTTCGCCGGGGCCTCCTCGCCGGAAGACCAGCGCGCCATCGATGCGGTGCTTGCCGAGGGCGATGCCGGTGCATTCGCCGCCACCTGGTTGCGCCATCGCGGCCTCGGGTGGGCGGCCGATCTCATCCCCTCGTTTCCACCCTTTTCGTCCACAGCTCAGGAGAACACCCCATGAAGAAGACCTTGCTTGCCGTCGCCACAGCGGCCTTGATGAGCGCGCTGCCCGCTGCGCATGCGCAGTGGGTCGTGATCGACCCCACGAACCTCGCGCAGAACCTTATGACGGCTGCCAACACGCTGGAGCAGATCAACAACCAGATCAAGCAATTGCAGAACCAGGCGCAGTCGCTGATGAACCAGGCGAAAAACCTGACCGGTCTGGACTTCAGCGCCCTGAACGAACTGCGCGCCGCGCTGTCGGCGACGAATCGATTGATCCAGCAGGCACAGGGCCTGGCCTTCAATGTGCAGCAGATGGAGACGCAGTTCCAGCAGCTGTATCCTGAATCGTTCAGTGCCACGGTCTCCAGTGGTCAGATGGTGCTCGATGCGCGCAAGCGCTGGACGAACACGCTCGACGCGCTTCGCACCGCGGCCAAGGTGCAGTCTCAGGCGGTGCAGAACTTCGCCTCGGACGAATCGACGCTGACGGATCTGGTGAACCGCAGCCAGTCGGCCGTCGGTGCCCTGCAGGCCACGCAGGCGACCAATCAGCTGCTGGCCTTGCAGGCCCGGCAGTCAATCCAAGCGCAGCAGCTTCAGATCACGCAGGACCGGGCGGCGGCGCTGGAACAGGCACGGCAAGTTGCCGTCCAGGAGCGTGCGCGCGAGGTGCGCCGCCGCTTCATGGGTGCGGGCACGCCATACACGCCTGCCCCAGTGAATTTCTACAGCGAGTAAGGGGCGAGCCATGAACAAGCTCTTCATCCTTGCAGCGGTGGCTTCAACCTTGCTGATGGCGGCCTGCGGCAAGCCGGCATCCATCGAATCCGTCGAATCGCTCGTGGCGAACCCTGAACGGCTGAAGGAACTGCGCGCGCAGTGCAAGGCTGACCATGCCAAGGTCGGCGATGCGCAGTGCAACGCGGTGGCCGAGGCCACGCGTCGGCGCTTCTTCGGGAGCGGTGGCCCGACGTACACGCCGCCCGCTTCATCGCCAGCATCGCCGGCGCCGAAGGAATAGCCGTGCAGGACGTGGCGGTCATCGACCGGTTCCTCGACGTCTTCTCACGCTACATTGACTCGGGCTTCGGGCTGCTGCGCGGTGAGGTGGCCTTCCTTACGGCCACGCTGATCGCGATCGACATGACGCTTGCAGGCTTGTTCTGGGCCATGAGCCATGCTTCCGGCCAAGGCGATGACGTGATCGCCAAGCTCATCAAGAAGGTGCTGTACGTCGGAGCCTTCGCCTACATCATCGGCAACTTCAACAGTCTGGCGGGCATTCTGTTCCGATCGTTCGCTGGCCTGGGCCTGACGGCTTCGGGTTCGGGCATGAGCCAGGCGCAACTGCTGCAGCCGGGCCAGCTCGCCAAGGTTGGCATTGACGCCGGCCGGCCGATCATGGAGCAGATCAGCACCATGACCGGATTCCCGGAAGTGTTCGCGAACCTCGACACCATCGCAGTGCTGTTCCTCGCGTGGCTCGTACTGATCGTGGCGTTCTTCGTGCTGGCGGTGCAGCTCTTCGTCACGCTGATCGAGTTCAAGCTGACCACGCTCGCGGGCTTCGTGCTGGTGCCGTTCGCGCTGTGGAACAAAACCTCGTTCCTGGCCGAAAAGGTTCTGGGCAACGTGGTGTCTTCGGGGATCAAGATGCTGGTGCTCGCGGTGATCGTGGGCATCGGCTCCGGGCTTTTCGCGGAGTTCACGGTACCACCCGGTGCGGACCCGAACATCGACCATGCCCTGGTGATCATGCTGGCGTCGCTTGCGATGCTCGGTCTGGGGATCTTCGGGCCGGGGATCGCGACGGGGCTGGTATCTGGTGCGCCGCAGCTGGGCGCAGGTGCGGCGGCGGGCACCGCGATGGGTGCAGCAGGGCTGGCCGTGGCTGGAGGTGCGGCCGTGGCTGGCGCCGGTTCCGCGGTCGCGGCCGGTGCGCGTATGGCCCCTGGTGCGACGCGCGCGGCCATCGGCAGCGGCGCGACGGCCGCGCGCTCGGCCAGCGCGATGGGCAGCGGTGCGAAGTCGGCCTACCAGGCGGGCGCTGCTGCATCGGGCGGTAGCGGCGTGCGTGCTGCCGGTGCCGGGCTCGCCAACGTCGCCAAGGCCGGGGCGAATGCAGCCGGCCAGCGCGTCGCTTCCGGCGCCAAGGCCGTCAAGGACCGCGCGGCGAACTTCGTGGGCGATGCGACCGCGTCGGCATCGCCTTCTGCATTCGCCTCTGGCTCAGCTGCCGAAGGTAGTGCATCAGCCCCTTCGGCCTCCGAGCCCGCGTGGGCGCAGCGCATGCGCCGCAAGCAGCAGGTCACGCAGGCAGCCACCACTGCAGCCCACGTGCTGCGCTCAGGCGACCACGCAGGCGGCGGGACTGGTCCCAGCCTGCGCGACAGCTCCAACCCTTGATCGACTATTCAGGAGAACCCATGCGTTTCAAACGACCCCAGGTGCGGTACTCGGACACGCCCGAGCCCGTCACCCCCTATCAAGCCGCCGCGCAGGTCTGGGACCAGCGCATCGGCGACAGCCGCGTGCAGGCGAAGAACTGGCGCTTGATGGCCTTCGGCAGTCTGTCGCTGGCGCTGTTGATGGCCGGTGGCCTGGTTTGGCGCTCGGCGCAGTCCATCGTCACGCCCTATGTCATCGAGGTGGACAACGCCGGCCAAGTGCGGGCCGTCGGCGAAGCCGCCGCACCGTACAAGCCGGCCGATGCGCAAATCGCATTCCACTTGGCGCGCTTTATCGGCGACGTGCGGTCGCTGTCAATCGACCCGATCGTGGTCCGCCGCAACTGGCTCGAAGCCTACGACTACACGACGGACCGCGGTGCCGCGACGCTGAACGATTACGCGCGAACGAACGATCCGTTCTCTCGCATCGGGCAGAGCTCGGTGGCCGTGGAAGTGACCAGCGTGGTCCGAGCCAGCGACACCTCGTTCCAGGTGCGCTGGATAGAGCGCAGCTACACGAATGGGTCGCCTTCGGGCACCGAGCGGTGGACGGCGGTGCTGTCCGTCGTGCTGCAGCCGCCGCGCACCGAAGAGCGGCTGCGCAAGAACCCATTAGGCATCTACGTCAATGGCCTGTCCTGGAGCCGTGAACTCGAAGCAACGCAAGGAGCAAAACCGTGAAGCCACAATTCCGTAGAACCACATCGCCGCTGATCCTGCTGGCCACGCTGGCGTCTGTCGCAGGCTGCGCCACGCAGGGCAAGCCGCCGCCGGTGATCTCGCTCGACGAGCCCGTGGCCGTCGCTGCAAAGGTCTTGCCTGAGCCTGCGAAGCCCATCGAAGTGGTGGCTGTTCCGGAGCCCTTGCCGTTGCCCGAGCAGATGAAGGCGCTGCCGACCGAGACGGAATTGAAGCCGGCGCAAGAGCCGGCCGACGACAAGGTGCGTGTCTCCCGAGCGAATGAGGAAGCCCGCATCGCGCCGACGCGCGAGGGGTACGTGAATGCGATCCAGGTCTGGCCCTACGCGGACGGAGCGCTGTATCAGGTGTATACCAGCCCGGGTCGTGTCACAGTGATCGCGCTGCAGGAGGGTGAGGAATTGGTGACGGTCTCCGCCGGCGACACGGTGCGATGGATCGTGGGCGACACGGCCAGTGGCGCTGGCACGACCCTGCGCGTCAACATCCTGGTGAAGCCAACGCGGATCGGCTTGAAGACAAATCTCGTCGTCACCACGAACCGGCGCACCTACCTGCTGGAGCTGTCCTCGACGCCGCAAGCCTGGATGGCGTCGGTGTCATGGGACTATCCGAAGGATCGGATGCTCGCGCTGCAGAAGCAGGCGCGCGAAGCCCAGGCGGCCACGCCGGTGGACTCGGGCCTGTCGCTGGAGCAGATCAAGTTCCGCTATTCGATCTCGGGCGACGGGCCCTCGTGGAAGCCGCTACGTGCGTTCGACGACGGGCAGCGGGTCTACATTCAGTTCCCGGGCGGTATTGCGCAGGGCGAGCTGCCGCCCCTGTTCGTGATTGGGCCGCAGGGGGATGGGCAGCTCGTGAATTACCGCTTCCGGTCGCCTTACTATGTCGTCGATCGGCTCTTCGGCGCTGCCGAACTACGGCTGGGTGGGTTCAAGGGCGGCAAGGCCGAGGTCGTACGGATCGAGCGCACAGATGGCGCTCAACGCGGGAGCGGATCGTGAGCGAGGCCGGCGCAGCATCCATCAAGGCCGATCCTGAAACGCTGGCGCTGCGCGCGCAGCCGCGCCCTGTCGTTCGCCTGAATCGCCGCGTGCTGGCAGTAGGAGCCGGCACGCTCGCCGCGGCGGTCCTGGGCGGCACGCTCTGGTCGTTGCAGTCGCAGCAGCGCTCCCGTGCTCCTGCGAATGAGTTGTTCAACGTTGATCGCATTGCGAAGTCGGAGAGCCTGGACAGGCTGCCCAAGGACTATGCGGCATTTCCGCCGGTGCCGAAGGCTGCGCCGCCCGTGCTGGGCGAACCGTTGCCCGGCGATCTCGGGCCGGCGATCGTGAAATCGCAGCAGCCGATGGAACAGCGGATGGCGCCGCCTGGTACCGATCCAGCGCAGCTGGCCGCCGAAGAAGCGGCGCGGTCGTCGGTGTTTTTCCGGGGGGCCGGAAGCGGGGCCGGTGGCGCCAGGCCGGTGGTTGCCGCTCCACCTACGACTTCAGCAGCCAATCCGAATGCAGGCATGGCCGCTCCGACCCAGAATCCGTTCAATGCAACGGCCGGCGGCACGCTGCCCGCGGTGCCGACCGATCCGACTGCAGCGCAGAACCGGCAGGATTCGAAAGAGGCCTTTTTGACGAAAGCGGGAGACGACGCCACGCGCAATCCAGGAAGTCTGCAGCTGCCCGCATCGCCGTACCAGGTAATGGCGGGCACCGTGATTTCTGCAGCGCTGGTGACGGGCATCAATTCGGATCTGCCGGGACAGGTGATCGCCAACGTGACGGAGGCGGTCTACGACACCGCCACGGGGCGGCATCTGTTGGTCCCGCAGGGCTCACGGCTGATTGGGCGCTACGACAGCCAGATTTCGTTTGGCCAACGGCGCGTGCTGCTGGTGTGGACGCGGCTGATCCTGCCAGACACGTCGTCAGTGGCGCTGGACCGTTTGCCGGGCATCGATCCAGCGGGCTATGCCGGGCTCGAGGATGGGATCGACTGGCACTGGGACCGCATCCTGGCCGGCGCGGCCCTGTCGACGCTACTGGGCGTGGGGGCAGAGCTGGCAGCGCCGGAGGGTCGTACTGACCACAACGGCGACCGAACGGTGATCGCCATTCGGGAGGGCACGCAGGACTCGATCAACCAGGTCGGGCAGGAGATTACGAAGCGCAACGCGAGCATCCAGCCCACGCTGACCATCCGTCCGGGGTTTCCGATGCGGGTGATGGTGAGCAAGGACTTGGTGCTGCGGCCGTATCAGCCGCTGTTTTTTCAGCGGGGATCGTCGCAATGAGCGCAGCCAAGCTCCGCCTTGGACCATTGCCAAAGGCAACGACGGTGAAGCTTGCCGTGACCATGCCTGCCGACCTGAAGGACAAGCTCGACCGCTATGCGGCTCAGCATTCGCAGGCCTACGGCGAGCCGGTTGACGCAGCTTCTCTCATTCCGCACATGCTGGAAGCCTTCATGGCACGCGATCGCGCTTTCAGCAGAGGCGCTGGCAAGCGACCGCCGCCCCAAACTACGACCGGGCACGCTGCAGCAGGTTCTTGATAGATGTCGACTCCTGCACGATGAGGGCATTAACAGTTGCAGTGCAATCAGCGTGACCGGACTTCCGTGACGCTGTGGCACGGATGGAGTCGATCATGAGAAAAGGCGAAGAGTCAGCCGCTGTCGGGGCCTTTCACCGCGGGCACGTCGAACGCTTGGAGAGCCCCGAACAGCGACCCCAATTGGAGGTTCCAAGCGCCGTGTCCTTCCGGCGCACGATCCGGCGGACGGAATTGCACAAGATGGTGCCGCTCTCCGGCACCACGATCTACGACATGGAGCGTCGAGGCGAGTTTCCGCGCCGCTTCAACCTGACCTCGCGCTGCGTGGTGTGGGATCTTGCAGAGGTCGAGGCCTGGATCGAGACACGCCGCCAGGTCTCGGACGCCGCGCAGATGAAGCGTGCGCCCTCCCCCGACGTGCGTCAGCGCAAGCGCCGTCCGGTCAAAGCAATGCTTGCGTCGTGATGACCTTCATCGACGGCGGCAGCAAGGTGGGCGTGTGGGACTTGCCTGCCACCCAGGCGTCGATCATGTCCGCCCACTCTTGCAGCATGTGCCGGCGCTGCTCGGCGTACTCGGCCTTGTTGTAGACCCCGCGCGACGAGCGGCCGTCTTCGTGGGCGAGGCACTTCTCGATCCAGTCACTGTTGAAGCCCAGTTCGTTCAGGATGGTCGAGCCGGTACGGCGCAGGTCATGCACGGTAAAGCCGTCCAAGGGCAGGCCCTTCTCCTTCGCTCGCGCGGCCACCAGCTGCGTCACGCGGTTAAGGGTCGCATTAGACATGCACTTGTCAGGCTCGTAACGCGAAGGCAGCACGTACCTGGAACCGCCAGCGCAAGTGCGCAGCGCGACCATGATGTCGAGCGCCTGCTGCGACAGATAGACGTTGTGCGCCTTGGAACCCTTCATGCGCTCCTTGGGGATGGTCCACAGCGCGTTCTCGAAGTCGATCTCGTTCCAGGTGGCATGGATCAGCTCACCCTTGCGCACGAGGGTAAGCAGGATGAGCCGGAGTGCCAGACGGATGGTCGGGTACGACGCCACCGTTTCCAACTGATGGTGCATCAGTCGGATTTCGACAGGCGACAAGGCGCGGTCTTTCGGCACGAAGGTCGCGATCGAGGACGGCCCGACGTCATCGGCCGGATTGGCGACCTTCTCGCCGTGCAGGATGGCAAACCCATAGATCTGCTTGACGATGTCTCGCACGTGGACGGCCGTAGCCGGGGCCCCCCTGCCCTTGACCTTGTTGCAGAGGTCGCGCAGGTCGTCCGACGTGATTTCGGTCAAGAGGCGGTTCTTGAAGACGGGCAGGATGTCGCGGTCGAGGATGCTCTTGCGCATCGAGCGAGTGCTGTCCGCCATCCTGGCGCCCTTGGCCCACCTGTCGGTGAATTCCTGGAAGTTCTTTGCCTCCGACAGACGGCGCTTTTCGCGCTGTTTCTCCTGCGCCGGAGATTTACCGTCAGACACCGCGCGCTGGGCGTCTATGCACCTCTCGCGGGCCCTGGCCAACGACAAGCCGTCCGCTCCATAACGCCCGATCGTCAGGGTCTCACGGCGACCGTTCATGCGGTAGTCGTAGCGGAAAGTGACAGTTCCAACCGGCGACACGGTGACGTACATCCCGTCCCGGTCGGTCACCTTGTAGAGCGCCGCCTTGGGCTTGAGGTTCTTGAGCGCGGTGTCGGTGAGCATGCGTTCTCCTGGGTGAGAGCGCCTTTACCGTCAAGCACGCTCAAACTGCAAACACGCCCGGAACCCGCATGAAACCTAGCTTTTCGCCTTCTTTTTTACCGTCATGCGTCGAAACGGGCTGACGGTAGAAATTTTAGACCAGTTAAACGAACTTTGGCTACCGACAGATCAACCGACAATCTGAGTTGCTTGCCACCAATCGCTGTCGATAGATGTCGAGAAGAAAATATTTATAAATCAACAACTTACGCCGGTTTATCGATAGCTGTCGATTGTCCGCGAAGAGCGGAAAATCATTCCCACTCGATCGTCGCGGGCGGCTTGCTCGATACGTCGTAAGTCACACGGTTGATCCCGCGCACTTCATTGATGATGCGCCCCGACACCTTCTTCAGCAGCGCATAAGGCAGCTCGGCCCAGTCGGCCGTCATGAAGTCGCTGGTCTGCACCGCACGCAGCGCAACCACGTAGTCGTAGGTTCGGCCGTCGCCCATCACGCCCACGCTCTTCACCGGCAGGAACACGGTGAAGGCCTGGCTCGTGAGGTCGTACCAGGTCTTGCCGGTTTCGGCGTCGGTGAAGTTGCGCAGTTCCTCGATGAAGATCGCGTCGGCGCGGCGCAGCAGGTCGGCGTATTCCTTCTTCACTTCGCCAAGAATGCGCACGCCCAGGCCCGGGCCTGGGAACGGATGGCGATACACCATCTCGGGCGGAAGGCCGAGTGCCACGCCCAGTTCGCGCACTTCGTCCTTGAACAGGTCGCGCAGCGGCTCCAGCAGCTTCAGGCCGAGCTGCTCGGGCAGGCCGCCCACGTTGTGGTGGCTCTTGATGGTGACGGCCTTCTTGCTCTTGGCACCGCCCGATTCGATGACGTCGGGGTAGATGGTGCCTTGCGCCAGGAAGGTCGCACCCTTGTGGCCGCCGTCGCCCGCCTTGAGCTTGGCGGCTTCCTGCTTGAACACGGTGACGAATTCGCCGCCGATGATCTTGCGCTTGGCTTCGGGGTCGCTCACGCCGGCAAGCTTGCCGAGGAACAGCTCGCTGGCGTCCACGCGGATCACCTTCGCGTGCAGCTTGCCTTCGAACATCTCCATGACCATGTCGCCTTCGTTCAGGCGCAACAGTCCGTGGTCGACGAACACGCAGGTCAGCTGGTCGCCGATGGCGCGGTGGATGAGCGCGGCGGCCACGCTCGAATCGACACCGCCCGACAGGCCCAGGATGACCTCTTCGTCGCCCACCTGCTCGCGGATCTTCTGCACGGCTTCTGCGATGTGGTCGCGCATGACCCAGTCGGGCTTGGCGTCGCAGATGCCGAGCACGAAGCGCTCGATGATCGCCTTGCCCTGCACGGTGTGCGTCACTTCGGGGTGGAACTGCAGCGCGTAGTAGCGGCGCGCTTCGTCGGCCATGCCGGCGATGGGGCAGCTGTCGGTGCTGGCCATGAGCTTGAAGCCCGGCGGCAGTTCGGTGACCTTGTCGCCGTGGCTCATCCACACGTTGAGCATGCCGTGGCCTTCCGGCGTGGTGAAGTCGGCGATGTCCTTGAGCAGCGCGGTGTGGCCATGGGCACGCACGGCCGCGAAGCCGAACTCGCGCTTGTGGCCGCCCTCGACCTTGCCACCGAGCTGGTGGGCCATGGTCTGCATGCCGTAGCAGATGCCGAGCACCGGCACGCCGAGGTCGAACACGGCTTGCGGTGCCTTGTCGGTGGTTTCCTCGTACACGCTGGCGTGGCTGCCCGAAAGGATCACGCCCTTCAGGTGGCCGTCGGCGGCGTATTCGCGCACCCATTCGTCGGTGACGTCGCAAGGGTGCACTTCGCTCAGCACGTGGGCTTCGCGTACGCGGCGTGCGATCAGCTGGGTGACTTGCGAGCCGAAATCGAGGATGAGGATCTTGTCGTGTTGCATGGCGGAAGGACTCAGAGCGTTGAAATGTCGAACAGCCTGACGCCTGCTTGAGGCGCGGCCTGGATGAGGCGCTCGTCGAAGGTGGCGAGCGGAAGATTGAGCGATTTTGCGAGCCAGAGATAGCCCGCGTCGTACTGGGACACACCGGCGTCTATGGCCACGGCGAGCACTGCCTTGTGCTGCGCCGGCGCAAGCTCGTGCAGTTCGACGCGGTGGCGAATGGCGTCGAGCACGCTCCACAGCCCTTCGACCGCGGACGATGGAATGCGGCCGCTTCGCACGCCGTTGGCCAGGATGTTGGCGCACTCCCATTGCCAAACATTGGGCGCCTGCGGCTCGACCTCGTCGCGGCGAATGGCGGCGTAGAGCTTGCGGGTGTGTTCGGTGGCGTGGTCGGGCAGCAGCCAGGCGGCGGTGACCGAGGCGTCCATGACGAATGCGGTCATGGCTGGCGCCCTTCGGCCCGCAAGGCGCTCGGCGACGGGCCGGACTGGATGGTGGCGTGCAGCGCGTCGATCTGGCCCAGTTCGCGCTGGATCTGCTCGTCGGTGATGACCGGCTTGCGGCGCACCGGCAGCATGCGCACGACTTCCTTGCCGTGGCGGGTGATGCGAACCTCCTCGCCCTTTTCGACCGAGTCGATCAGGGCCGAGAAGTTGTTCTTGGCTTCAGCGATACCGATGGATTGCATTTGGGCCAGAAGTTTTAAATCTGGCCCAAATTCTAAACCCGATGTGGCCTGACTTTCAAGGTCTGGCCAGAATGCACTTATTCAGCGCGGTAGTTCGGCGCTTCCTTCGTGATCTGCACGTCGTGGACGTGGCTCTCACGAATGCCGGCCGTGGTGATCTCGACGAACTCGGCCTTGTTCTGCATGTCCTCGATGGTCGCGCAGCCGCAGTAGCCCATGCTGGCGCGCACGCCGCCGGCCATCTGGTAGACGATGGAGACGATCGAGCCCTTGTAGGGCACGCGGCCTTCGATGCCTTCGGGCACCAGCTTGTCGGTGTTGGGGTTGCCGGTGGTCGATTCCTGGAAGTACCGGTCGGCACTGCCCTGCTGCATCGCGCCGATGGAGCCCATGCCGCGATAGCTCTTGTAGCTGCGGCCCTGGTACAGCACGATTTCGCCCGGCGCCTCTTCGGTGCCGGCGAACATGCTGCCCATCATCACGGTGCTGGCGCCGGCCGCGATGGCCTTGGCGATGTCGCCCGAGTAGCGCACGCCGCCGTCGGAAATCAGCGGAATGCCAGTGCCCTGCAGCGCGGTGGCCACGCTGTCGACCGCCATGATCTGCGGCACGCCCACGCCGGCCACGATGCGGGTGGTGCAGATGGAGCCAGGGCCGATGCCGACCTTGACCGCGTCGGCGCCGACGTCGGCCAGCGCACGCGCGGCGTCGCCGGTGGCGATGTTGCCGCCGATGACGTCGACCTGCGGATAGTTCTTCTTGACCCAGCGCACGCGCTCGATCACGCCGGCGCTGTGGCCGTGTGCGGTGTCGACCACGATGGCGTCGACGCCGGCCTTCACCAGCGCCTCTACGCGTTCCTCGGTGCCGTCGCCCACGCCGACCGCGGCGCCCACGCGCAGGCGGCCGTTGGCGTCGCGTGCGGCGTTGGGGAAGCTGGTCTGCTTGGTGATGTCCTTGACGGTGATCAGGCCCTTGAGCTCCCAGTCGCCGTTGATGACCAGCAGGCGCTCGAGCTTGTACTTGTTGAGCAGTGCCTTGGCTTCGGCCAGCGTGGTGCCGTCAGGCACTGTGATGAGCTTCTCGCGCCGCGTCATGATTTCGCTGACGGGCACGTCGTAGCGGTTCTCGAAGCGCAGGTCGCGCCCCGTGACGATACCGACCACCTTGCCGGCGTCCACCACCGGGAAGCCCGAGATGCCGAGCTGGTCGGAAAGCGCCATCACCTGGCGCACCGAATGCGTCGGGGTGATCACGACCGGGTCGCGCAGCACGCCCGATTCGTATCGCTTCACGCGGGCCACTTCCGCGGCCTGCTGCTGTGCGGTGAGGTTCTTGTGCACGATCCCCATGCCGCCCTCCTGCGCGATGGCAATCGCAAGGCGGGCTTCAGTCACGGTGTCCATGGCCGCCGAGACGAGCGGCAGGTTCAGCGTGATGTTGCGGGAGAGTTTGGTGGCGAGGGAGGTGTCCTTGGGCAGGACCTGGGAGAACGCTGGCACCAACAACACGTCGTCGAAGGTGAGCGCTTTGCCGAGAAGGCGCATGGGTGAAGCTCCAAAAGACGGATTGTAACGAGGCCCTCGAGGGGTTTGCTGGCGCAGGCATTTGACAAACGTTGCAAAACCACCCAATCCGGATGTTGCAAAAAGTAAGGCAAGGCTAAACTTCAGGCATGAAATTCGTGCACTGGCTCCTATTGGGATGTGTCGTTGCGATGCCGCTGTCTGCAAGCGCGCAGTGGCAATGGATCGACAAGAACGGCAAGAAGGTCTTCAGCGACCAGGCACCGCCGCCGGACGTGCCCGAGAAGAACATCCTGCGCCGCGTCGGCCCCCAGCCCGGGGCGCGCTCCACGGCAAACCCGAACGTAGACGCACCACCGGCCGAAGGCGCGGCCGATGCCGCTGCGGGAACTCCCGCAAAGGCCGCAGCCGCCCCCAAGCCGACCGGTGTCGACAAGGAACTCGAGGAAAAGACCAAGAAAGCCGAGGCCGACGCCAAGGCCAAGCAGACCGCGGAAGCCGCCAAGGTGGCCCAGGCCAAGGCAGAGAACTGCACCCGTGCCCGTCAGGCCAAGGCCACGGTCGACAGCGGCATGCGCATTGCGCGTGTGAATGCGCAGGGCGAGCGCGAAATCATGGATGACACGGCGCGTGCCGCCGAGCAGAAGCGCGTGCAATCGGTGATCGACTCCGACTGCAAGTAAGGCGCCGGCCCCGCCGGCTTCAGTAGCCGGCCTTGCCGCCCTTGCGGCGGTTTGCAAAAAGGCCGGTGCCCTTCGCGCCCTGGCGCTGGAAACGCTCCCGCCGCGCCACCTTGGGATCGACCGCCAGGGGCCGGCACAGCTCGATGCGGTCGCCGTCTTTCAGTGCCTGCTCCCACTCGACCACGCGGCCCCAGATGCCCGGCGTCATTGCGTGGCGCCAGTCCAGTTCGGGAAAGCGCGCGGAAAGGCCGCTCGCCTTCACCGCTTCGACCAGCGTGGCACCGGGCGCGAGCTGCAGCACCTGCTCGAACACCTCGCGCGCAGCGGGCGAACAGCTCAGCGTGACCTCGATCATCAGGCGCTGCCGTAGACCTGCTCGGCGCGCTTGACGAAGGCCTCGACCAGGCTCGATGCGATGGTGTCGAACACCGGCCCCACCAGCGCCTGCAATGCGAAGTTGCTGAAGCCGTAGCTCAGGTGCAGTTCGACGCGGCAGGCGCGCTCGCCCTCTTCGCCCACGGGCACGAATTTCCACTTGCCATCGAGGTTGGAGAAGGGCCCGTCGACCAGCTTGAGCTGGACTTCGCGCCCCGGCACATGCGTATTGCGGGTGGTGAAACTCTGGTGCAGTCCGGCAAAGGCCAGGCCGACTTCGGCGGTCATGCCGGCCTCGTCCTGCTCGATGACTCGCGACTTGTCGCACCAGGGAAGAAACTGCGGATACTTGGCCACATCGGTGACGAGCGCATACATCTCTTCGGCGCTGTACCAGATGAGGACGGACTTGTTGACTGTTTTCATAGAATCGGCACAGCGTGCGCGATGGATTGTATTGAAGCCATGCAGCCCCAACATTCCCGAGTCATGGCCACAAAGAAACAAGATACCTCCTCCCGAATCGCCGACAACAAGAAGGCCTCGTACAACTATTTCTTCGAAGAGCGCTTCGAGGCCGGCATGGTCCTCGAAGGCTGGGAAGTCAAATCGCTGCGCGAAGGCAAGGTGCAGCTCACCGACGGCTACGTCGTGATCCGCAATGGTGAACTGTTCGTCGTCGGCTGCCAGATCAACCCGCTCAAGAGTGCGTCGACCCACGTCAACCCCGATTCGGTCCGCACCAAGAAGCTGCTGCTGAAGAAGGACGAAATCCGCCGCCTGATCGGCAAGGTCGAGCAAAAGGGCTACACGCTGGTGCCGCTGAACCTGCACTGGAAGGCCGGCAAGGTGAAGTGCGAAATCGCGCTGGCCAAGGGCAAGGCCGAGCACGACAAGCGCGACACCATCAAGGACCGCGAAGGCAAGCGCGAGGTCGAGCGCGCCATGAAGAGCCGCAACCGCTGAAACTTTTTTTGCACGCGATGGAATAAAAGGCGGGCTGCGGGCGTTTGTGCGGTTGTCATCGGATCGCCGGTGGCAAGCCAACCACCCCAGGAGCCCTTTCATGTCGCCTTTTCGTGCCTCTTCCGCCGGCCTTGCCGCCATCCTGCTGAGCGGCGTGCTCGCCCTGCCGGCCCTCGCCCAGCCCAAGCCCGCCGACGGCGCGCTGGTCGGCCCCAACGGCATGACGCTGTACACCTTCGACAAGGACACGGCCGGCAACGGCAAGTCGGTGTGCAACGGCGCCTGCGCCACCAACTGGCCACCATTCATGGCCGCCGAGAGCGACAAGCCCACCGGCGACTTCACCGTCGTCACGCGCGACGACGGCAAGAAGCAATGGGCAGCCAAGGGCTGGCCGCTGTACTACTGGGCCAAGGACACCAAGCCGGGCGACAAGACCGGCGACGGCGTCAACGGCACCTGGAAGACCGCCAAGCCCTGACACACTGACCCCATGGACGCCCGCCTGCTGGTCGAGCACATCCCGAGCCTGCGCCGCTACGCCCGTGCGCTCACCGGCAATGCGTGGGCGGCCGACGACCTGGTGCAGGACACGCTGGAGCGGGCCTGCGGCAAGTGGCGGCTGTGGACGGTGGGCAGCGACCTGCGCGCGTGGCTCTTCACCGTCATGCACAACATCTTCGCAAGCCAGGTGCGGCGCACGCCGCCGCCGCACGCTGTGGTGCCCCTCGACGACCTGCCGCACGAACTGCACGGCAGCATCGACCCCGGGCGCGGGCAGGACACCAGCCTCGACCTGCAACGCTGCCTGATGCAGTTGCCCGAGGAGCAGCGCGCAGTGCTCCTGCTCGTGACGCTCGAAGACCTGTCGTATGCCGAAGTGGCCAAGGTGCTGGGCATTCCCGCCGGCACAGTGATGTCGCGCCTGTCGCGCGCCCGCGTGCGGCTCCAGGAGTTGATGGACGGCACCTCGGCGCCGGTCCGCCCCGGCCTGCGCCGCCTCAAATGAAACCCGCCGCACCATGAATCGCCCCGTCCCGCCCCCCACCGACGACGAACTGCACGCCTGGGTCGACGGCCAGTTGGCCCCGGACCGTCATGGCGCGGTCGAAGACGCCATCGCCCGCGACCCCGCCGTGGCCGCCAGGATCGCGTCCTGGCACACGCAGCGCGACGCCCTGCGCCGGCTGCACGGCGAGCTGCTAGATGCCCCGGTTCCAGAAGCGCTGATGGGCGCGCTTGACCGCAACCAGCCCCGCCACGCCCAACGCGGCGCGTGGATGCGCCTGGGCGGCATGGCGGCCGGCCTGCTGGTGGCCTTTGTCGCTGGCTGGCTGGGCAATGCCCAATGGACCGCGCCGCGCGGCGGTGCACAGCAGCAGCAACTGGCTCGCGCCCCGGCGCTGAGAGAGTTCGTGCATGACGCATCGATCGCGCATGCCGTCTACACACCCGAGAAAAGACACCCGGTCGAAGTGACTGCCGCCGAGCAGCAGCACCTGGTGCAATGGCTGTCGAAACGCCTCGACCGGCCGCTGAAGGTGCCCGATTTCTCCGCCCAGGGCTACACCCTGGTCGGCGGCCGCCTGCTGCCCGGGGAAACCGGCGCGCGCGCCCAGTTCATGTTCGAAGATGCCGCCGGCGAGCGCGTGACGCTCTACATCGGCACCCTCGACGCCAATGCCACCGGTGCCATCGCTGCCCGTGCGACTGCCTTCCGCTTCGCCTCCGAAGGCCCCGTCCCCAGCTTCTACTGGGTCGACCAGGGCTTCGGCTATGCCATTGCCGGCAAGCTGCCGCATGACCTTTTGCTCAAACTCGCGACGCTGGCCTACCGCGATCTGTCTTGATCAGCGCATAAACTGCCGGCTCGCGCAACCACCCCGGCCAGTCACCCCGGCCTTGTTTTCGCGATTCATCAACTGAAGGAGAAACTGCATGAAATTGCTCAGCGCCTCGATCCTCGCAGCGGCACTGCTTGCCGGCTGCGGCAGCATGTCCCCGGCCGCCCCCGACACGCCCACCCGCACCGCCGACGGCATCCTGGTCGGCCCGAACGGCATGACGCTGTACACCTTCGCCAAGGACACGGCCGGCGCCGGCACCTCCGCCTGCAACGCCCAGTGCGCCACCAACTGGCCCGCGCTCGGCGTGGCCGAAACCGCCAAGCCCATGGGCGGCTACACCATCATCATTCGCGAAGACGGCAAGCGCCAATGGGCCTACAAGGGCTGGCCGCTGTACTACTGGTCGAAGGACGCCAAGCCTGGCGACAAGACCGGTGACGGCGTCCTCAACGGCGCATGGAAAGTCGCCCGTCCCTGATTCCATCGGAACCTGACGCAAGACAACGCCGGCACCCGCCGGCGTTTTTTTGTCCGCTTTGACCACGCGAAGGCCCTGGGCACCCACGGCAGAATCCCCGCATGATTTCTGACGCCAATCCGGACGCGTTCCTTGCCCTGCTGAGCCAGGGCCTCATCACCGACTCGCAGCACGACGCAGTGCTCGCCCACCCCGAGACCCCTACCCTCCCCCCGCTTCCGAGCCCGGGCCACGCGCTCGCCTGGATGCGCGTGAAAGGCCTCGTCACCGAAGAAGAACAGAATGCGGCGCTCGACCGGATCGAAGCCGCAACGCCCCCGGACCCGAACGCAGACGACGCGGCCGACACCGCCATCGACGCGGACGACCTCATGGAATGCGCCGAGCGCGGAATCACGCACGAGGCGGTCCAGGCGCTCTACCGCGACGGCCTGATCGACGCGGAAACGCGCGACATGGCACTGCAAGAAACGCCGGTCGCGGGCACCGTTCCCGCCGCGCTGGGCGCCACGCTCGCCTGGCTGGTGACGGACGGCCCGCTCGAGCGGGAGCGCTTCGACGCCACCCGCGCACAGGTTGCCGCCGAACCCGCCTTTGCAATGGCGGCCGAACGCTCCCGCATCGTCGCCGAGGCCCAGGCATTGATCGAGGCCGAAGACCGGACGATCGCGGAATGGAAATCGCGCTCGCAACGCCAAGGCCGCATCGGCGCATGGAAATTCATCCTGACGGTGCTCGTGATCGGCGGCGGCCTGGGCTGGTATCTGTTCGCACCCGACAGCGTGCCCGCCTGCGACGCCAGTTCCACGCGCAAGACGCTGAACAACATGATGTTCCGCGTGACCATGGACGTGCGCATGCGCACCTTCGATGCCGAGAAACGCGCCGACATCCACACGCCCTCGCTCGGCGGAATCCGCGAAGTCGGCTACCGCAAGGACCAGCGCGTGCGCGGCTGCATCGCGACCCTGACCCAGGGCGACGACAAGGACACGATGGCCTTCACCATCGGCGCGACATCGCCCAAGAGTGACGAAATGGTGGTGCGCGGCGCGGATGCGGACATCGTCGAGGCACGCTTCGGCCACCTGGACGCGAGCGGCAAGCCGCTTTTCAACGCCGAACCCATCGGGCGCGACGCGATGGAAAAGGCTTTCCGCGAAGGCGCCGAATCGCTGTCTGCGCGTTCACAGTCCAGCGCGCTGGCACGCATGCGTGCCCAGGAGCGCGCCGCCTCGGGGCTGCCGGACCTCGACCCGGACCGCACGCGCGAAATCGCCGACATCGAGCTCACGGGCTCCTGCCGGGCACTCGACGGCGGCGCAGGTCAGCAGGCCTGCCCGCTGGTTGTCGAATACAACGATCGCCTGCTGGGCGCCCTTGCCGGCAACGGCGGCACGTCGCTGCCGCTGACCGGCGAATTCACCTTCGTGCAGGACAACGGCACCTGGCGCGTGGGCGACGATTTCACGCAGACCTTCATGCGCAAGGTGGTCGAGGCTCGCATGCGCAAGATCGGCGCCACCGATATCGCCATGCCCGCGTTCCCGGCCCCGCCCAAGCCACCCCGTTGAGAAGCAAGGCCCCAGACGGCAAAAGTCACCAGCGGTGACAGCTTCAGGAAGAAGCCGCACCGGATGGTGACTTTGGGGCACGCCTTGCCGTGCGCCAGGACGCACGGCAAGGCAAAGGCGATCAGCCCTGCGACGTGTCGCGGCCGGCGCGCTTGCGCTCGTGTTCCTTCAGGAAACGCTTGCGCAGGCGAACGCTCTTGGGCGTGATTTCGACCAGCTCGTCGTCCTCGATGAATTCCACGCCGTATTCGAGCGTGAGTTCGATCGGGGGCGTGATCTTGATCGCGTCTTCCTTGCCGCTCACGCGGAAGTTGGTCAGCTGCTTGGTACGCGTGGCGTTCACCACGAGGTCGTTGTCGCGGCTGTGGATGCCGACGATCATGCCTTCGTACACCGGGTCGTTGGCGCGCACGAACATGCGGCCGCGGTCGTCCAGCTTGCCCAGCGCGTAGGTGAAGATTTCACCGTCGTCCATCGAGATCAGCACGCCGTTCTTGCGGCCGCCGATGTCGCCCTTGTGCGGCTCGTAGCTGTCGAAGATGTTGCTGATGAGGCCCGAGCCGCGCGTCAGGTTCAGGAATTCGTTGGTGAAGCCGATCAGGCCACGCGCCGGAATGCGGTACTCCAGGCGCACGCGGCCACGGCCGTCCGGTTCCATGTTGACGAGTTCGCCCTTGCGCTCGCCCAGTGCCTGCATCACGCCGCCCTGGTGCTGGTCTTCGATGTCGGCAGTCACAAGCTCGATCGGCTCGTGCTTCTCGCCATCGATGGTGCGGAACACCACGCGCGGCTTCGAGACGGCCATTTCGTAGCCTTCGCGGCGCATGTTTTCCAGCAGGATGGTCAGGTGCAGTTCGCCGCGGCCCATGACTTCGAAGATGCCTTCTTCGTCGGTCTCGTTCACGCGCAGGGCCACGTTGTGCTGCAGTTCCTTCTGCAGGCGGTCCCAGATCTGGCGGCTGGTGACGAACTTGCCTTCGCGGCCGGCCAGCGGGCTGGTGTTCACGCAGAAGTTCATCGTCAGCGTGGGCTCGTCGACCTTAAGCATCGGCAGCGGAGCCGGGTTGGCCGGATCGGTGATGGTCACGCCGATACCGATGTCAGTAATGCCGTTGATCAGCACGATTTCACCGGGGCCGGCTTCCGTGGCCTGCACGCGGTCCAGGCCCTGGAACGTCAGCACCTGGTTGACGCGGCCCTTGATGGACTTGCCGTCCGGACCTTCCATGACCACGACGTCCGTCATGGGCTTGAGCGTGCCCTGGCTGATGCGGCCCACGCCGATGCGGCCGACGAAGGTCGAGAAGTCGAGTGCCGAGATCTGCAGCTGCAGCGGCGCGGCGGGGTCACCCTTTTGCGACGGCACGTGCTTCAGGATGGTGTCGAACAGGGCCGACATGTCGGGGCCCCACTGCTCGCTGGGCGCACCCTCTACGAGCGACGACCAGCCGTTGATGCCCGAGGCATACACCACCGGGAAGTCGAGCTGTTCGTCGGTCGCGCCGAGCTTGTCGAACAGGTCGAAGGCGGCGTTGACCACCTTGTCGGGGTTGGCGCCGGGCTTGTCGACCTTGTTCACCACCAGGATGGGCTTCAGGCCGAGGGCCAGTGCCTTCTTGGTCACGAAGCGCGTCTGCGGCATCGGGCCTTCCTGGGCGTCGATCAGCAGCACCACGCCGTCGACCATCGACAGCGCGCGTTCCACTTCACCGCCGAAGTCCGCGTGGCCCGGGGTGTCGACGATGTTGATGTGCGTGCCTTGCCAGGTCACGGCGCAGTTCTTGGCCAGGATGGTGATGCCGCGTTCTTTTTCGATCGCGTTGTTGTCCATCACCGTATCGACCACTTTCTCATGATCGGCGAAGGTGCCCGACTGACGCAGCAGCTGGTCGACCATGGTGGTCTTGCCATGGTCCACGTGGGCAATGATGGCGATATTGCGAATTTGCTTGGTACTCATGGTGTCGCTTCGGTCTGTTGTGCGTTCAAAAGAATTTGCTGGATTTCGATGGGGTTCAGCAAGCGCCCCGGAATCAGTTCGCCGCCGGTGACATGGGCCGTCCCGAGAAAGGCGGCAGGCTCGGCGCCGAAAACGGCCACCTCGCCGGCGTCGGCCCAGCTGCCACGGCGGCGCAGGCCCGAAAGAAAGCGTGCAGCATCTTCCGCGCCAAGCGTGACGCGGCTGTGGCCGTCCACCAGCGCCTCGGCCGGCAGGAGCCGCGCAAGCCGCTCGTCTTCGTCCATGGCCTCCAGCGCCTCGAGCGTGATGCACTGCGCCTCGACGAAATCGCCGGTGGCAATGCGGCGCAGCGAAGTCAGGTGCGCGCCGCAGCCCAGTGCCTCGCCGATGTCCTCGCCGAGGGTGCGGATGTAGGTGCCCTTGCTGACGGTGGCACGGATGCGGATGACGTGGTCGCCCACCGCGCCGATCGCGAGCCTGTGGATCACCACGTCGCGCGGCGCCCGCTCTACTTCGACGCCTTCGCGGGCGTATTCGTACAGCGCCTTGCCGTCTTTCTTGAGCGCGCTGTGCATCGGCGGCACCTGCCTGATCGGGCCCGTGAATTGCGCCTCGACGCGCGCCAGGTCTTCCGGCGTGACGTGCACGGGCCGCTCGGCGATGACCTGGCCCTCGGCGTCGCCGGTCGCGGTTTTCACGCCCAGGCGGGCCGTGGCCTCGTAGGTCTTGTCAGCGTCCAGGTGGAGCTGGCTGAATTTGGTGGCCGCGCCAAAGCACAGCGGCAGGACGCCCGTCGCGAGCGGATCGAGCGTGCCGGTGTGGCCCGCTTTTTCCGCGCGCAACAACCACTTGGCCTTCTGCAAGGCCTGGTTGCTGGAGAGTCCCAGCGGCTTGTCGAGCAACAACACCCCATGCACAGGGCGCCGCTGCACCCGTGTGCGTGGCGCGTTCATGGCTAGTCGTCTTTCGAGCGCGAAGCGACGGCTTGCGCGATGAGCGCGTTCATGTCGGCCGCACGCTCGGTAGTGCGGTCGAACAAGAAGTGCAGCGTGGGCACGGTGTGGATATGCAGGCGCTTGAACAGGCCGTTGCGCAGGAAGCCCGCGGCCTGGTTCAACGCTTCGGTGGTCTCGGTCACGTCGCCCGTGAGCATGCTGAAGAAGACCTTCGCGTGCGCATAGTCGGGCGTCACCTCGACAGCCTGGATCGTGACCATGCCCACGCGCGGGTCCTTCAACTCGCGCGCGATCAGTTCCGTCAGATCACGCTGGATCTGGTCGGCGACCTTGAACGCGCGGTTGGGGGCGGCGGCTTTTCTTTTCGGCATGGACTCTTTCGCGTCGAACGCTTACAGCGTCCGGGCGATTTCCTTGATCTCGAAGAATTCGAGCTGATCGCCCTCTTTGATGTCGTTGTAGTTCTTGAGCTTGATACCGCACTCAAAACCTTCGCGGACTTCGCGGACATCGTCCTTCATGCGCTTGATCGAATCGACTTCGCCGGTGTAGATCACCACGTTGTCGCGCAGCAGGCGGAAATGCGCGCTGCGGTTGACCGAGCCAGAGGTGATGTACGAACCTGCAACGGTACCGATCTTCGAGGCAACGAACACCGTGCGGATCTCGGCCGAGCCGATGATTTCCTCGCGGCGCTCCGGTGCCAGCATGCCCGACATCGCGACCTTGATCTCGTCCACGGCGTCGTAAATGATGCTGTAGTAGTTCAGCTGGATGCCATTGCCCTCGGCCAGCTTGCGCGCACCGGCATCGGCGCGCACGTTGAAGCCGATAACGACCGCCTTCGAGGCGATGGCCAGGTTGATGTCGCTTTCGCTGATACCACCCACGCCGGCGTACACGATCTGAACCTTGACCTCGTCGGTCGCCAGCTTGAGCAGCGACTGGGCCAGCGCTTCCTGCGAGCCCTGCACGTCGGCCTTGATGATGATGCGCAGCGTCTGCACTTCGCCGGCCGACAGGTCGGTGAACATGTTCTGCAGGTTCGCGGCTTGCGCCTTCGCCAGCTTGGTGTTGCGGAACTTGCCGGCACGGTAGGTCGCGATTTCGCGCGCACGGCGCTCGTCGCTCATCACCATGAACTCGTCGCCCGCCTGCGGCACTTCGGTCAGACCCTGGATTTCGACCGGGATCGACGGGCCAGCGGCCTTGGTCGACTTGCCGTCTTCGTCCAGCATGGCGCGCACGCGGCCATAGGTCGAGCCGGCCAGCACCACGTCGCCGGTCTTGAGCGTGCCGGACTGAACCAGCACGGTAGCGACCGGGCCGCGGCCCTTGTCGAGCTGGGCTTCGATGACCAGGCCCTTGGCGGCGGCATCCACCGGCGCCTTGAGTTCCAGCACTTCGGCCTGCAGCAGCACTTGCTCGAGCAGGTCGTCGATGCCCTGGCCGGTCTTGGCCGACACACCGACGAACGGAACGTCGCCGCCGTACTCTTCAGGCACGACCTCTTCGGCCACCAGTTCCTGCTTGACGCGGTCCAGGTTGGCATCGGGCTTGTCGATCTTGTTGATCGCGACCACGATCGGAACACCCGCCGCCTTCGCGTGCTTGATGGCCTCCTTGGTCTGGGGCATGACGCCGTCGTCGGCCGCCACCACCAGGATCACGATGTCGGTGGCCTGTGCACCGCGGGCACGCATGGCCGTGAAGGCCTCGTGACCCGGGGTGTCGAGGAAGGACACCATGCCGCGTTCGGTCTGCACGTGGTACGCGCCGATGTGCTGCGTGATGCCGCCGGCTTCGCCCGCTGCGACCTTGGCGCGGCGGATGTAGTCCAGCAGCGAGGTCTTGCCGTGGTCGACGTGGCCCATGACGGTCACGACCGGTGCGCGCGGCAGTGCTTCCGCCGTTTGCGCCGACACGTCCTCGTCGGTGAAGGCTTCCGGATCGTCCAGCGCGGCAACCACCGCGTTGTGACCCATTTCCTCCACCAGGATCATTGCGGTGTCCTGGTCGAGCGACTGGTTGATGGTCGCCATCTGGCCGAGCTTCATCAGCTGCTTGATGACTTCCTGTGCCTTGACGGCCATCTTGTGCGCGAGTTCGGCCACGGTGATGGTTTCGGGCACGTGCACTTCGAGAATGCGCGCCTCGACCGGTGCTGCCGGTGCGTGTTGCTCGTCGTGACCGCCGCGGTCGTTGCCACGGCGACCACGCGGGCCTCCGCGCCAGTTGCCGCGACCGACACCGCCGCTGGCGTCGCCGCGGGTCTTGATTTCCTTCTTCTTGGCAGGATCGCCAGCCCAGCTCGAAGAGAGCTTGGCGGACTTGACTTCCTTGCCGGCACCGGCGGCTGCGCCGGGTGCGGCTGCAGCGCCGGGCGCCGCGGGCGCGCCAGGGCGGGCCGCAGGCGTGGCCGGCTTGTGCAGCGTGCCCTTGACCGCGGCCTTCTCGGGCTGCGGCTTCTCGGGCGCCTTGTGCGGCACCAGCACGCGGGCCGGTGCGTTCATCATGGCGCGAATGGCTTCGGCTTCGGCCAGGGCCTTGCGGCGACGCTCGTCGAGGTCCTTGGCGCGAGCGGCTTCTTCGTCGGCACGGGCCTTCGATTCGGCGGCGGCCTTGGCCTTCGCGTCTTCCTTGGCTTGCGCGGCGGCGTTCTGCGCGGCGAGCTTGGTGTCGGCAGCCTGCTGCTCGGCAGCGGCTGCCGCGGCGGCCGCTGCCGTCACTGCGGGAGCGGGTGCGGGCGCAGCCGGCTTGGCGGGAGTGCTCTTGGCGGCCGCTGCGGCAGCGGCTGCCTCGGCGGCGGCCTTCTTCTCGGCGGCCGCGCGTGCGGCTTCCTGCTCAGCCTTCTCTGCGCGCTCGGCCTTCTCGGCCTGTTCGCGTTCGCGGGCTTCGGCTTCTTCGCGCAGGCGGCGCTTTTCGGCCAGCTCTTCTTCCTGGCGGCGGATCAGTTCGGCCTGGCGGCGCGCTTCTTCCTCGCGGCGGGCCAGTTCGGCCTCATCGACGCGGGGAGCGGCGGGTGCCGCGGCGGGCGCTTCCGCCGCTTGCGGTGCAGCCTCGGGCGAAGCCGGATGGCCGTCTTCGCGCTGGATGAAGGTGCGCTTCTTGCGCACCTCGACCTGGATGGTGCGGGCGCGGCCGGTGGCGTCGGCCTGCTTGATCTCGCTGGTCGACTTCTTGGTCAGCGTGATCTTCTTGCGTTCAGGCTCGACAGTGCCGTGGCTGGCCTTGAGGTGGCCAAGCAGGCGCTGCTTGTCAGCCTCGGTGAGCGCATCGGTGACGGCCGCTTTGGGCACGCCTGCGCTCTTGAGCTGGTCAAGCAGGGTTTCGGGAGTCTTCTTGAGCTCGTTCGCGAACTCGGCGACAGTGGTACTGGACATATTGGTTTCGTGCCTCCATGACCGTCACTCTTGGCCGGCGAACCAATGTTCGCGGGCTTTCAAGATGAGGGCTTTGGCGTCATCGGCGCTTTGGCCGGTGATCTCGGTGAGTTCATCGACCGCGAGGTCGGCAAGATCGTCACGGGTGTTCACACCCGCTGCGATCAGCTTGGGAATCAGCTCGGGGTCGAGCCCGTCGAGGTCGTGCAGGTTCTGGGAAACCTGCGACTGGGCCTCGACGCCCTCTTCCTTGGCGATTTCCATGGTGAGCAGCGCATCCTTGGCACGCGCGCGCAGCTCGTTGATGGTGTCTTCGTCGAATGCCTCGATCTCCAGCATTTCGGAAATCGGCACGTACGCGACTTCCTCGAGGCTGTTGAAGCCTTCGGAGATGAGGATGTCGGCGATTTCCTCGTCGACGTCGAGCTTTTCCATGAAGAGCTTGCGGCTGGCGTCGGTCTCGGTCGCCTGCTTCTGGGCCGACTCGTTGGCGTCCATGATGTTGATCTTCCAGCCGGTGAGGTCGGAAGCCAGGCGCACGTTCTGGCCGCCGCGGCCGATGGCGATGGCGAGGTTTTCCTCGTCGACTACCACGTCCATGGCGTGCTTTTCTTCGTCCACCACGATCGACGACACGTTGGCCGGGGCCAGCGCACCGATCACGAACTGGGCCGGGTCTTCGCTCCACAGCACGATGTCAACACGCTCGCCGGCGAGCTCGTTGGTCACGGCGTTCACGCGGGTGCCGCGCACGCCGACGCAGGTGCCAATCGGGTCGACACGCTTGTCGTGCGAGAGCACGGCGATCTTGGCGCGCGAACCGGGGTCACGGGCGCAGCTCTTGATTTCGAGCAGGCCCTGTTCGATTTCAGGCACTTCCTGGCGGAACAGCTCGACCATGAACTCGGGAGCAGAGCGCGACAGGATGATCGGCGCGCCGCGCAGCGTCAGGTCGACTTCCATGATCATGGCGCGCACGCGGTCGCCATTGCGCAGGTTCTCCTTGGCGATCATCTCGCTGCGGCGCAGGCGCCCTTCGACACGGCCGGCCTCGACGATGATGTCGCCCTTGTCCAGTCGCTTGACGGTGCCCACGAAGATCTTGTCGCCGCGCGACATGAAGTCGTTGAGCAGCATCTCGCGCTCGGCGTCGCGGATCTTCTGAAGGATGACCTGCTTGGCAGCCATGGCACCGATACGGCCGATCGGCACCGATTCGACCGCCTCCTCGATGTACTCGCCGACCTCGATGTCCGACATTTCTTCCTTGGCTTCGAAAAGCAGGATTTCCTGGTCGGGCAGTTGCAGGCCGGCTTCGTCCGGAACGACGTGCCAGCGGCGGAAGGTTTCGTAGTCGCCGCTGTCGCGGTCGACCGACACGCGGATGTCCACGTCGCCCTGATGGAGCTTCTTGGTGGCTTGCGCCAGTGCGGACTCGACCGCGCCGAAAACAACGTCACGCTCGACGTTCTTCTCGCGCGAGATCGCATCCACCAACATCAACATTTCGCGATTCATGCCACCACTCCTCTGTCATTCCGGAACTTGCGTTCCGTCGTCAATATCCGAAAAACCCGGTTGGGTTTTGGCCTTGCGGCCCTTGAAATCCACAATGGGCGCGAGCCGCGCCTCGCGCAGCTCGTCCAGCACGAAGCCCAGCGCATGCAACGGTGCAGGCGCGCGCTTCTTGCTCACTTTTTGACCCGGCTTGGGTTCCGGCGCCTCGCTCCACACGATTTGCCAGCCCGGGGCTGCGTCAGCCCCCTCTGCCGCTGCAGCACGCTCCAGCGTGCCGCGAAACTTCTTGCGGTTGGCCGACACCTGGCCCGCCGCGGCGGCGCCCATGGGCGCCTTGAGCGTGATGTCGATCACCTCGCCCACGAAACGTTCGAAATCCTGCTCATTGCGCAGCGGACGGTCAATACCCGGCGAGGACACCTCGAGCCGCTTGTAATCGACACCATCGACCTCCAGCGCGAACTGCAACTGGCGGGTCACCTTCTCGCAGTCTTCCACCGTCACGAAGGGCTCGGGCACGCCGGCAGCCACATCTTCGGAGGTGGGGACCGTCCAGGGCAAATCAATCGTCACGCGCAGCAATCCCCCGGCGGAGCGCTCGATCTCTACCAGGTCGTAGCCAAGACCGGCTACGGTTTGTTCCACTATTTGCTGCAATGCCACGTGTTCGAAAAAGCCTTTTTAAGAATCGGTTTCCGTGTCACCCGCCCGCCGTGAGTGCCACCTGCATGAAGAAAGCCAGAAAGCTCGAGAATGCATAGACCAAAAAAAACGGGCGGTTGGTACCCGCCCGTTTGGTCGTGAGCCTCGAATTATATGCTATTCACGTGATAAATGAAGGGCCTCGACCATTCAAACTGTCATCAGACGGCGAGATTTGGACCAGACCACTGCAAATAAGACCGATCCGAGCGCCAAAGCAGCCGCCGCGACCAGCAAAGGCAGCTCGAAAGAGCCGGTGCGTTGCGCAAGCGGCGCCGCGAAGAGCGGCCCGACGATCTGCCCCACTCCATATGACGCCGTGGCATAGCCGATCAACCCTGCCGCCGCATTTCCGCGCAGCCGCCGCGCTTCCCGCACCGCGAAAAGCGTGATGGCGGTAAATGGCATGCCTAGCAGCAAGCTGCCGAACGCGAAACCGACGATCGTCGGCCAGGCAACCGACAGCACCACGCCAAGCGCCTGCAGCGCATAGGCCACGGCCAGCAATAGCCGGTTGTCCCAATGCGTCGGCGCGCGGGCGCCGATCAATGCCCCTGGAATGACGGCCAGCCCGAACAGCGGCCAGAAATAGTCCGGCCACGACGAGTCAGGCAGCGCCTGGCGCGCAATCACCGGCAGGAAAGTGGCCGTGATGATGTAGCCGAAGCCCGCCAGCCCGTAGAGCGATACCAGCCAGATCGCATCGCTGCGATCCGTACCCGTCGCCGTCGCGCCCGAAGCAGCGGCAGCCGACGTGGCCGCCTTGCCTGACGCCAGTTGCCCATCGTCGAAAACCCGCCAGATCACCGCGATCAGCACAAAAGCCAGCAGGCCCAGTCCGATCCACCCGGCCTCGGAGCCCCACCGTCCGAGCGCGCCGCCCAGCAAGCCAGTCATCGCGATTCCGATGCCGGGACCGGTGTAGATCACGCCACCCAACATGGGCGAGTTTGTCTCGGCCAGCCTTCGCAACCCCCAACCCGACGCGAAGACGAAAACCCACGCACTCATAACGCCCGCGGTCCAGCGCAGCACGCCCCAACTGGTGAAACTGTGCAACAGACCCATGCCGATCAGCAGCAGCGCCGTGGCGACCAGCCCGCCGCGCACCATGGTCGACGCCTTGATGCCGATGGCCGCGCAAGTGACCGCGCCCAGGAAATAGCCCAGGTAATTGAGCGACGCCAATACCCCGCCGGCCGCCAGTTCCAGCTTTCCCTCGTGAAGCATGATGGGCAGCATGGGCGTGAAAGCAAAGCGCCCCAGGCCCATTGCCACCGCAAGAGTGACCATGCAGGCCAGCGCCGCGCGCCAGGCCTCGCGCCGGTCGCGTCCGGTTTCCGACATTTCTTGCTTGCTCCGTTTATTCCAGCAGCGCGGCGGCCACCAGTTTTTTTGTATAGGGATGCTCGGGCTTGTCGAGCACGCGCTCGACAGGCCCGGTTTCCAGAATGGCCCCGTCCTTCATCACGATGACCTGATGGGCCATGGCCCGGATCACCTCCACGTCGTGCGTGATCAGCAGATAGCTCAGCCCCCTCTCGCGCTGCAGCCGCTGCAGCAGGCCCAGCACCTGCTTCTGGATCGTCACGTCGAGCGCGCTGGTCGGCTCGTCGAGCACCAGCAGTTGCGGATCGACGATCAGCGCCCGCGCAATGGCCAGCCGCTGTCGCTGGCCGCCCGAGAACTCATGCGGATAGCGGTCGAGCAGCGACGGAAACTGCGATTCGGTCAACCCCACGTCGGCCAGCGCAGCGAGCGCACGGGTCCGGCGCGCCTCGGCGCCGAGTTCGGGCGCATGCACGCGCAACCCCTCGCCCACGATCTGCTCCACCGTCATGCGCGGCGACAGCGACGAGAACGGGTCCTGAAACACGACCTGCATCAACCGGCGCAACCCCAGGTCGGACGCACGGTCGACAGCCCAGTCCTTGCCGGCGATCTTCAGCGCACCCTGGTGCTTCAGCAGGCCCAGCGCCGCCAGCGCGAGCGTCGACTTGCCCGAGCCAGACTCGCCGACAACTCCGAGCGTCTCGCCCGGCACTATGCGGAAATCCGCCCCTTGCACAGCAACGAATTCGCCCTTGCGAAACCAGCCGCTGATGCCGGGCTTCGGCACCGGATAGATCACGCGCAGCGCCTTGGCCTCGAGCACCGGCACGGTGCCAGGGCTGCCCGCCACCGCGGCAACGTCGCGCGTCGGATGGCTGTCGATCAGCTTGCGCGTATAGGGATGCTGCGGCGCGTCGAACACCGGGGCCACGGCGCCATGCTCGACGATGTGGCCGTTCTCCATGACGACCACGCGGTCGGCGAAGCGGCGCACCAGATTCAGGTCGTGCGTGATCAGCAGCACGGCCATGCCGTACTTGCGCTGGAGATCCGCCAGCAACTCCAGGATCTGCGCGCGCACAGTGACGTCGAGCGCCGTGGTCGGCTCGTCGGCCAGCAGCAGGCGCGGCTTGCAGGCGAGCGCCATCGCGATCATCGCGCGCTGACGCTGGCCGCCCGACAGCTGGTGCGGAAACGCCCTCGCCCGCCGCGCCGGCTCGGGAATGCCGGTGTCGGCCAGCAGTTGCACGGCGGCGGCCTGCGCGGCGCGGGCCGACAAGGCTTCATGCAGCTCGAGCACCTCGGCGATCTGGTCGCCCACGCTGTAGAGCGCGTTGAGCGCGGTCATCGGCTCCTGGAAGATCATCGCGATCTCCTTGCCGCGGATGCCGCGCAGCTCGCGCTCCGGAATCGACAGCAGATCGCGCGGTGCTTGCTGGCGCTCTGCGCCGAAGAGCCGCGCCTCGCCGGTTACATCAGCGTTCTGCACCAGCCGCAGCAGCGACAGCGCGGTGACGGTCTTACCCGACCCCGACTCGCCGACGAGCGCCAGCTTTTCACCGGTGGCGATCTGGAAGTCGATGCCGTGCACCACCTCCTTGCCGCCGAACGCGACGCGCAGGCCCTTCACATCGATCAGGGGCTGGCCGGTTTTGTTGTTGTTGTCGCTCATCACTTGTCAGCCTTGCGCGGATCGAGCGCATCGCGCAGCGCATCGCCCATGAAAGTCAGCAGCATCAGCGTGACGACCAGCACGCCGAAGGTGGAAATGGAAATCCACCAGGCGTCGATGTTGGCCTTGCCCTGGCTCAGCAGTTCTCCGAGCGACGGCGTGCCGGGCGGCACTCCCAGGCCCAGGAAGTCGAGCGAAGTCAGCGCCAGGATGGCCGCGCTCATGCGGAACGGCAGGAAGGTGACGACCGGCACCATGCTGTTCGGCAGGATGTGCCGCCACATGATCTGCAGATTGCTCACGCCGAGGGCACGCGCGGCACGCACGTAGTCCATCTGGCGATTGCGCAGGAACTCGGCGCGAACATAGTCGGCCAACCCCATCCAGCCGAACAGGCTCAGCAGGATGAGCAGCAGCGCCACGCTGGGCGCGAAGATCGCGCTGAAGATGATCAGCAGGTAGAGCTCCGGCATGGAGCTCCAGATTTCGATGAAGCGCTGGAACGCGAGGTCGATCTTGCCCGCGAAATAGCCCTGCACCGCCCCAGCGGCCACACCCAGCACCGTGCCGATGGCCGTGAGCGCCAGGCCGAACAGCACGCTCACGCGAAAACCGTAGATCAGCTGCGCGAGCAGGTCGCGGCCACGGTCGTCGGTGCCGAAGATGTTGTCGGCCGTCGGAGCGGCCGGACTGGGCGCTTTTGCAAAGTAGTTGAGCGTCTTCGGGCCGTACGGGTTGGGCGCATAGATCGCCCAGTTGTCGCCCTTGGTGATCCGGTCGCGGATGTACGGGTCGAGGTAGTCGGCGGGCGTCTCGAAGTCGCCGCCGAAAGTCTTCTCGGAGTAGTCGCGCAGCACGGGGAAATAAGTGCGGCCTTCATAGCGCAGCACCAGCGGCTTGTCAGTCGACAGCACCTCGGCGAACAGGCTCAGCACCACCATCACGGTGAAGAGCACCAGGCTCCAGTAACCGAGCCGGTTGCGCTTGAAGCGAAGCCAGGCACGGCGGCCGGGCGAGACATGGGTCGAGCTGCTCACCATGGGTACATCAGCCCCACTGATGCCACCGCGCCTGCAGTCCGCAGAGTCCATTCCAGAAACACCGAGGAACCGGCCCCGCCGGGCCTCAGGTGTTGCCCCCGGCAGGGGGACGGCGAAGCGGCACGAAGTGCGCGCAGCCTGGGGGCGAGCCCATGTTCATTCGAATTTGACACGCGGGTCCACCCATACGTAGCAGAGATCGGAAATCAGCTTCGTCACCAAGCCGATCAGCGTGAAGAGGTACAGCGTGCCCAGCACCACCGGATAGTCGCGGCGGATCACGCTCTCGTAGCCCAGCAGGCCCAGGCCGTCGAGCGAGAACAGGGTCTCGATGAGCAGCGAGCCCGCAAAGAAGGCGCCGATGAAGGCCGATGGAAGGCCCGTGATGATCGGGATCAGCGCATTGCGGAACACGTGCTTCCAGAGCACCTGCCTCTCGCCCAGCCCCTTGGCCCGCGCGGTCAGCACGTATTGCTTGCGGATTTCCTCGAGGAAAGCGTTCTTGGTGAGCATCGCCGTCACCGCGAAACTGCCGAGCACCATGGCCGTCACCGGAAGGGTGATGTGCCACAGGTAGTCGACGATGCGCGCCCCCCAGCAGAGTTCGTCCCAGTTGGCGGAAGTCAGCCCGCGCAGCGGGAACCACTGCAGTTGCCCGCCGAAGATCACCAGCAACGCCACCCCGAGCACGAAGCCCGGAATGGCATAGCCGATCAGCACGATCAGCGTGCTGATCAGGTCGAAGCGCGTGCCCGCCCTCACAGCCTTGGCAACGCCCAGCGGCACCGCCACGCCATAGCTGATGAAGAAGGTCCACAAGCCCAGGCTGATCGACACCGGCAGCTTCTCGAGGATCAGCGTCCAGACATCCTTGTTCTGGAAAAAGCTCTTGCCGAGGTCGAATCGCGCGAACTGCCCGAGCATCTGCCACAGGCGCTCGTGCGGCGGCTTGTCGAAGCCATACAGCGCCTTGATCTGCTCCAGGCGCTTCGGGTCCACGCCCTGGTTGCCCCGGTAGCTGCCGCCACCCGATTCGAAACCGCCGCCGCCTCCGCCGCGGCCCGCCGTCTTGGCCTCGGCCAGGTACTGCTCGACCGGCCCGCCAGGCACGAACTGGATGACCAGGAAAGTAACGAGCAGCACACCGAGCAGGGTCGGAATGAACAACAGCAATCGCTTGAGGACATAGGAGAGCACTGGCTGTTTCCTTCTCTTCTACTTGTTCGATTGCTTCTGCGGCTGCCTGGCCCACCAGGTGCCCATGACCCAGTCTTCACCGCCGGCATAGGGCGGCATCGGGGACTTGAACGCCAGGCGCCAGTCGTCGTAGACGATGCGGTGCGAGGTCAGCGTCCACTGGGGAATCAGGTAGTGGCTGTGCATGATGACGCGGTCCAGCGCGCGGCAGGCGGGCATCAGGTCGGCCTTGGTGTCGGCATCGACGATGTCCTTGAGCAGGGCATCGACCGCCGGGGTCGAAACGCCCATGTAGTTGCCCGAACTCTCCGTCTTGGCGGCCTTGCTGCCGAAGATTTCGAGCAGCGACTGGCCCGGGTTGTTCGTGCCCGGGAAGTTGATGGTGGTGATGTCGAAGTCGAAGCGGTCGAGCCGCTCCTGGTAGAGCGCGAAATCGACCGTCGCGAAATTCAGCGTGATGCCAAGCTTCTCGAGGTTGCGGACCCACGGCGACACGGTGCGTACGCCGCCTTCCTTGCTGTCGAGGTACTCGAGCGTCATGGCCTCGCCCTTGGCGTTGCGCAGGGCGCCATCGCGATACTCCCAGCCGGCCTCTTTCAGCAGGTCGCGCGCGCGCCGCAGGTTGTTGCGCAGCGAATGGCCCTCGCCCTCGGTGACGGGCGGCGTGTACATCGGCCCGAAGCTCGCGTCGGGGATCTTGCCGCGCCAGGGTTCGAGCAAGGCCTTTTCTTCCGGCGACGGCAGGCCCTGGGCCTCGCAGTCGGTGTTGCCGAACAGGTCTTTCACGCGCGGGTAGCCGCCATAGAACATCTGCCGGTTCATCCATTCGTAGTCGAGCGCCAGGCCCAGAGCCTCGCGCACGCGCGGATCTTTCAGCCTCTCGCGGCGGCTGTTGAGCACGAAGCTCTGGAAGCCCGCGGGCTTCTTGTGCTGGAACTCGCGCTTGATCAGTTCCCCGGTGTTGAAGCGCTTGCCGTTGACCCGCCTTGCCCAGTCGCCGGCCGAGTAGAAGCTCATCATGTCGAACTCGCCGGCCTTCAGCGCCTCGAGCCGGGCCGTGTTGTCCTTGTAGATCTTCACGGTGATGCGGTCGAAATTGTGCGAACCGCGATTCACGGGAAGGTCGCGCCCCCAGTAGCCGGGGTCGCGCACGTAGGTGATGTCCTTGCCGAAGCGCACCGGGCCGATCTTGTAGGCGCCGCTGCCGATGGGGATGTCCATCACCACCTGGTCGAAGGGCTTGGCCTTGCCGTTCTCCACGCCCCATGCGCGGCTGAAGACCGGAAGGCTGCCGACGATGAGGGGCAGCTCGCGGTTCGGCGTCTTGAACCGGAAGCGGATGGTGCGGGCATTGACCACGTCGGCGCCGTCGACCTCCTGCAGCAGCGTCTTGTAGCCGGGCGAGGTGTAGGGGCCGATCAGCGTGTCGTAGCTGTGCTTCACGTCGGCCGCCTCGACCGGCAGGCCGTTGTGGAACCGGGCCTCTGGCCGCAAGCGGAAGGTCACGCTGCGGCGGTCGGGCGCCACGGTGACGTCTTCAGCCAGCAGGCCGTAGCCGGAGGCGGTTTCGTCCATGGAGCCGGTCAGCAGTGTGTCGAACAGCAGGCTGTCGAGGTAGGCCGGCGCCGAGCCCTTGATGGTGAACGGGTTGTACTTGTCGAAGGTGGAAACGCGCAGGTTGCTCACCAGCCGCAGTTCGCCGCCCTTGGGCGCCGCCGGATCGACGTAATCGAAGGCCTTGAAATCGGGCGCGTACTTCAGGTCGTCCCAGAGTGCATAACCATGCGCGGCCCACGCGGGAACCGCACACACCATCAACGACCAGGCCCAGAGAAACCGCATGCGAGAATTCTGCCCAAGATTTTCACGAGGCAACTTCATGGGCTTTCTTTCCGGCAAGAAACTGCTGATCACTGGTGTATTGAGCAATCGCTCCATTGCTTATGGCATTGCCAAGGCCTGTCATGAACAGGGCGCGGAGCTCGCCTTCAGCTACGTCGGCGAGCGATTCAAGGACCGTATCACCGAATATGCCGCAGACTTCGGCTCGAAACTCATTTTCGACTGCGATGTGGGCGACGACGCGCAAATCGACAAGCTCTTCGCCGATCTGGCGCAGACCTGGCCCAAGTTCGACGGCTTCGTGCACAGCATCGGCTTCGCGCCGCGCGAGTCCATCGCCGGCGACTTCCTCGACGGGCTCTCGCGCGAAGGCTTCAAGATCGCGCACGACATCAGTGCCTACAGCTTCCCGGCCATGGCCAAGTCGGCCCTGCCCTATCTCAACGACAAGTCGGCCCTGCTCACGCTGACCTACCTGGGCGCCGAGCGCGCGCTGCCCAACTACAACACCATGGGCCTGGCCAAGGCCTCGCTCGAAGCTTCGGTGCGCTACACGGCCGCCTCGCTCGGCCCCAAGGGCATGCGGGTCAACGGCATCAGTGCCGGCCCGATCAAGACGCTGGCGGCCAGCGGCATCAAGGGCTTCGGCAAGATGCTCGCGGCCGTGGCCGACGCCTCGCCGATCCGCCGCAACGTGACGATCGAGGAAGTCGGCAACGTGGCCGCCTTCCTGCTGAGCGACCTGGCCAGCGGCGTGACCGCCGAGATCACCTATGTGGACGGCGGCTTCAGCAACGTCGTCGGCGGGATGGCCGAGTAAATCCAGCCATTGAGACCCGGCACGGCCACCAGATGGCCGTGGCTCGCTATTCATTTCATAGCATCGTGCTGAACCGACGCTCCCTGCTTCTTGCCGCCTTCGGCCTCGTTGCCGCGCCCGCCGCGTTCGCACGCGCGGCGGCCCCCTCGCTGATGCTGGCCGACGTCTATCGCCCCGGCATGTCGCTGCACGACTACTGGGTGAGCGAGAAGTACGACGGCGTGCGCGGCTACTGGGACGGCAAGCAACTCTGGACTCGCAGCGGCGAGCGGATCGCGGCCCCCGCATGGTTCACCGCTGCGCTGCCGGCGCAGCCGCTAGATGGCGAGCTGTGGGCAGGACGAGGCCGGTTCGCGCATGCGGTGGCGACGGTGCGCAGCCAGACACCCAACGACATCGCATGGCACGAGATGCGCTTCATGGTGTTCGACCTGCCCAACCAGCCCGGCGACTTCACTGCGCGGCTGGGCGCACTGCGCAAGCTGCTGCCGATCACCGACGCACCGTGGGTCGTGGCCGTTCCGCAGGAGCGCGCGACCACGCACGCAGAACTGCAGTCGCTGCTCGACAAGACGGTGAAGATGGGCGGCGAGGGGCTGATGCTCCACCGCGGCAGCTCGCAGTACCGTGGCGAGCGCAACAACGATCTGCTGAAGGTCAAGCCGTACGAAGACGCCGAGGCCCGCGTGGTCGAGCACGTGCCAGGCAAAGGCAAGCATGCCGGCCGGCTGGGCGCGCTGCTGGTCGAGACGGCCGACGGCAAGCGCTTCAAACTCGGCACCGGGTTGACCGACGCCGAGCGTGAGAATCCGCCGGCCATCGGCAGCTGGGTGACCTACCGCTACAACGGCACCACCACGAAGGGCCTGCCCCGC
Organism: Variovorax durovernensis; assembly: GCF_977011995.1. Taxonomy (NCBI): domain Bacteria; kingdom Pseudomonadati; phylum Pseudomonadota; class Betaproteobacteria; order Burkholderiales; family Comamonadaceae; genus Variovorax; species Variovorax durovernensis. Next base: position 3,832,588 of record NZ_CDRNCW010000001.1, read on the forward strand.
TTCGCCCGCTTCATGCGGGTGCGCGAAGGCTAGGCCAGCACTTCGATCGGTCCGGCCGGCAGGCTGGGCCCTACTTCACTTGCTTGACGCAGTCAGCGTAGTAGCGCTTCTTGCCCGTCTCGTCGACGCGCGCCACCAGGCCGTGGATGTCGGTTTCGAAGCCCGGGCACTGCAGGTTGAACTCGCGCGAGAACTTGAGGTAGTCGACGATCTTCTTGTTGAACACTTCGCCCGGGATCAGCAGCGGAATGCCCGGCGGGTACGGCGTGATCAGGCTGGTGGTGATGCGGCCCTCTAGCTCATCGATCTCTACGCGCTCGGTCTTGCGGTGGGCAATGTGGGCGAAGGCGTCGCTGGGCTTCATGGCCGGCGTCAGGTCGCTCAGGTACATCTCGGTCGTGAGGCGTGCCACGTCGTAGCGCGCGTACAGCTGGTGGATGTGCTGGCACAGGTCGCGCAGGCCGAGGCGCTCGTAGCCGGGGTGCTGCTGGCAGAACTCCGGCAGGATGCGCCACATCGGCTGGTTGCGCGCGTAGTCGTCCTTGAACTGCTGCAGCGCCGTGAGCAGCGTGTTCCAGCGGCCCTTGGTGATGCCGATGGTGAACATGATGAAGAAGCTGTACAGCCCGGTCTTCTCCACGATCACGCCGTGCTCCGCCAGGAACTTGGTGACCACGCTGGCGGGAATGCCGGTCTCGGCAAAGTTGCCTTCAAGGTCGAGGCCGGGCGTCACGATGGTCGACTTGATCGGGTCGAGCATGTTGAAGCCGTCGGCCAGCTCGCCGAAGCCGTGCCAGTTGCGCGGCGACTTCTTGCTCTTGGCCTTGGACGGGCCATTCTTCTCGCCGTGCATGATCCAGTCTTCGGCGCGGCCGATGCCCTCGTCGACGAGTTTCTCGGGGCCCCAGACCTTGAACCACCACTCGTCCTTGCCGAATTCTTCCTCGACCTTGCGCATGGCACGGCGGAAGTCGAGCGCCTCCAGGATGCTCTCCTCCACCAGCGCGGTGCCGCCGGGCGGCTCCATCATGGCGGCGGCCACGTCGCAGCTCGCGATGATCGCGTACTGCGGGCTGGTCGACGAATGCATCAGGTAGGCCTCGTTGAAGAGGTCGCGGTCGAGCTGGCGGTTCTGCGAGTCCTGCACCAGCACGTGGCTGGCCTGGCTGATGCCGGCGAGCAGCTTGTGGGTGGACTGGGTGGCGAACACCAGCGATTCCTTCGGGCGCACGCGGCGCTTGCCCATCGCGTGATAGGCACCGTAGAACGGGTGGAAGGCGGCATGCGGCAGCCAGGCTTCGTCGAAGTGGAGCGTGTCGACATAGCCGTCGAGCATGTTCTTGATGGTCTCGGTGTTGTAGATCACGCCGTCGTAGGTCGACTGCGTGAGCGTCATCACGCGCGGCTTGACCTTGTCGGGGTCCACGTCGGCCAGCAGCGGGTTGGCCTTGATCTTGGCCTTGATGGCGCTCTGCTCGAACTCGCTCTTGGGAATGGGGCCGATGATGCCGAAGTGGTTGCGCGTGGGCTTCATGAACACGGGAATCGCACCGGTCATGATGATCGCGTGCAGGATCGACTTGTGGCAGTTGCGGTCGACCACCACCACGTCGTCCGGCGCCACCGTGTGGTGCCACACCATCTTGTTGCTGGTGCTGGTGCCGTTGGTCACGAAGAAGCAGTGGTCGGCGTTGAAGATTCGCGCCGCATTGCGCTCGCTGGCCGCCACCGGGCCGGTGTGGTCGAGCAGCTGGCCCAGTTCTTCCACGGCGTTGCAGACGTCGGCGCGCAGCATGTTCTCGCCGAAGAACTGGTGGAACATCTGGCCCACCGGGCTCTTAAGGAACGCCACGCCGCCCGAATGGCCCGGGCAGTGCCACGAGTAGGAGCCGTCTTCCGCGTAGTCGATCAGCGCCTTGAAGAACGGAGGCTGCACGCCTTCGAGGTAGCTCTTGGCCTCGCGGATGATGTGGCGCGCCACGAATTCGGGGGTGTCCTCGAACATGTGGATGAAGCCGTGCAGCTCGCGCAGGATGTCGTTCGGAATGTGGCGCGAGGTCTTGGTCTCGCCGTAGATGTAGATCGGCACATCGGCGTTCTTGCGGCGCACTTCGCCGATGAAGTTGCGCAGGCTCAGCACGGCCGGGTCGAGGTCGGGGCCGACGGTGAATTCCTCGTCGTCGATCGACAGGATGAAGGCGCTGGCGCGGCTTTGCTGCTGGGCGAACTGGCTCAGGTCGCCGTAGCTCGTGACGCCCAGCACCTCGAAGCCCTCCGTCTCGATGGCTTGCGCGAGCGCGCGGATGCCGAGGCCCGAAGTGTTTTCGGAGCGGAAGTCCTCGTCGATGATGACGATGGGAAAGCGGAATTTCATGAGCGGGGCTCCGGGTCAGGCAATGAGACGAGGCGCGAAGTGTACGGAATTCAGATGAAGAATCCGGTCAGCTTGCCGCAAGCCATCCGCTGCAGGCGGGCAAGGGCCGCGCCGACCCGGCGCCAGTACCCCTACGCAGGACAAGCGCTTGGGGGCAATGCCGCAGAATGGCGCGCATCGAACAAGCAAGAAGAGGAGTCGACAACATGGCGAATTCCACCGTCTGGTGGCTGATCGCGGGGGCGGCCATCGTGGCCGAGCTGCTTTCGGGCACGGTCTACCTGCTGTTGCTGGCCGCGGGCTTTGCCGGGGCGGCAATCTCGGCACACCTGGGCTTCGACATCGTCACGCAGTTGATCGTGGCCTCGGTGATCGGCGTGGGGGCCGTGCTGGTCTGGTATTCCATTCAACGCAAGCGCCCGCCCGCCCCACCCAGTGGCGCCAACCCCGACCTGAACCTCGACATCGGCGAGATCGTGCACGTGGAGGCATGGAACGCCGACGGCACGGCCACCGTGCGCTACCGGGGCGCCCAGTGGACGGTGGTGCCCCGCGCGGGCCGCGCGCCTTCGACTGGCGAGCACCGCGTGGTCGAGATGATCGGCAGCCGTCTCGTTGTCGACAAGGTTTAGTCAGTACGTCCGTAGAACTCAGAAAAGGAAGCGCACCATGGAATTTTCGGTCCCACTCATCATCCTGGTCATCGCGATCATCTTCATCAGCCAATCGGTCAAGTTCGTGCCGCAGCAGAACGCCTGGGTGCGCGAGCGCCTGGGCAAGTACCACGGCACCATGACGCCCGGCCCCAACTTCCTGATTCCGTTCATCGACCGCGTGGCCTACAAGCACAGCCTGAAGGAAATCCCGCTCGACGTGCCCAGCCAGATCTGCATCACGCGCGACAACACGCAGCTGCAGGTCGACGGCATCCTGTACTTCCAGGTGACCGACCCGATGCGCGCGAGCTACGGTTCGTCGAACTACATCGTGGCAGTGACGCAACTCGCGCAGACCTCGCTGCGCAGCGTGATCGGCAAGCTCGAGCTCGACAAGACCTTCGAGGAACGTGACGTCATCAATGCCCAGGTTGTGGCCGCCATCGACGAGGCCGCGCTCAACTGGGGCGTGAAGGTGCTGCGCTACGAAATCAAGGACCTGACGCCGCCGAAGGAAATTTTGCTGGCGATGCAGGCACAGATCACCGCCGAGCGCGGCAAGCGCGCGCTGATCGCGGCTTCCGAAGGCCGCCGCCAGGAGCAGATCAACATCGCGACCGGCGAACGCGAGGCCTTCATCGCCCGCTCGGAGGGCGAGAAGCAGGCGCAGATCAACAATGCGCAGGGCGAAGCGGCCGCCATCACGGCGGTGGCCACCGCCACGGCGGATGCCATCGAACGCGTGGCGGCGGCCATCCGCCAGCCGGGCGGTGAACAGGCAGTCCAGCTCAAGGTGGCCGAGCGCGCAGTCGATGCCTACGGCAAGGTGGCGGCCGATTCCAAGACCACGCTGATCGTGCCGAGCAACATGTCGGAGACCGCCGCGCTCATCGCTTCGGCAATGCGCATGGTCCAGGCAGGCAAACCTTCGAATCCGACCTGAACAGACTGCTACAATCGTGGGCTCAGGAGCGGTGGATGAGCGGTTTAAGTCGCACGCCTGGAAAGCGTGTGAGGGTTAATAGCCCTCCGCGGGTTCGAATCCCGCCTGCTCCGCCAGAGATTGTTTGTTCGTAACCGTTCGCGAACATTGCTGATCAGGAAAAGCCCGAGTCGCCACAAGCGCTCGGGCTTTTTTGTCGTCCGCAAGACGGGCCGGAGCGTTGCGTTACAACAACTTGCTTCGGCACCCCAGGCACTTTCGTCTGGCGTACGATCCAAAGGTTTTACTTTCAAGCCCGCAAAGGAGCCTCGATGGCTGGACAACCGCAACCCTCGCCGCGTGGCAAGACATCGCTGGATAGCACCCTGAAAAAGAGCGAACAGGTGGCCGCAGACGTGCAGCGGGCATCGGACAACCTCGCCGTGGTGAACACAGTGCTCGAACAAGAACTGCCTGAAGAGGTTCAGGTCGGAGAAGTGGCGCAGGCCATCGAACACACGAGCCAGCTCGAGGAGAAACTGGCCAAGTCCGCCGAGAAGCTGGCCGAGGTCAACGCGGCCCTGAGCGAAGAAATCGAGAAGCGTCTCGAAGTGACTGCCGAGCGCGACGAGAGCCAGGCGCTGGCCGAAAAGCTCAAGGCCAAGATCCGCTCGGGACAGACGGACTGAACGTCGCATCGCGCGCCGCTCTCTCCGTCCGTCTCCCTTCTCCTACGCCGCCCCGGCATCAGGCACGCTACGCTATTGGTTCTCAAAGCGAAACCACGGCATGGCCCTCATCACGTTCCTCGTCGAGGACAACAAGACCATCAGGGACAACCTGGTCCCGGCACTGGAGGACCTGGTCAACGGCCGCGTGGTCGGCTTCGCCGAAACCGAGTCGGACGCACTGGCTTGGATCGCGGCGCATCCGGACGACTGGCAACTCCTCATCGTCGACCTGTTCCTCAAGGAAGGCTCCGGCCTGGGCGTGCTGGCAGGCTGCAAGACGCGCAAGCCCGGCCAGCGGGTCGTGGTGCTGAGCAACTACGTCACCGCTGACATCCGGGCGCGGTGCGGTGCGCTGGGCGCCGATGCCGTGTTCGACAAGTCGCGCGACCTCGACGCCTTCATCGAGTACTGCAACGCCGACCGGCCGTCAGGTCTCGCGCCGCTCTGACCCCGCCTTGGTGCGGACATGAAAAAAGGGCCCGAAGGCCCTTTCTCTTTTGCGGCGGCCGCGCGGCTCAGCGCACCACGGCGATCTGCGTACGCACACCACCCTTGTAGGTGTACAGCGTCAGCGCGCCGTTCTTGATGTCGCCCTTTTCGTCGAAGGCGATCGGGCCCGTCACGCCCTTGTATTGCACCTTGCCGACTTCCGGCAGGTACTTCTCGGGGTCGGACGAACCGGCCTTGACCATGGCTTCGGCCAGCACGTTGACGGCGTCGTACACGTACGGTGCATAGATCTGCACTTCCACGCCGTTCTTGGTCTTGAACTTGGCCTTGAAGTCTTCCAGCGGCTGCTTGAAGTCGCCGTCCACGCCGCCGGCTTCAGCGCACACCACCATGTCTTCGCCGATGGCATCGCCAGCCAGCTTGGGCAGTTCGCCGGTGCACAGGCCGTCGCCGCCCATGAACTTGACGTTCAGGCCGAGTTGCTTGACCTGCTTGAGCATCGGGCCGCCGACGGCGTCCATGCCGCCGAAGAACAGAACGTCGGGCTTGGCGGCCTTCAGCTTGGTCAGGATGGCGTTGAAGTCGGTCGACTTGTCGGTGGTGAATTCGTGGCCCACGATGGTGGCGCCGGCAGCCTTGGCCGACTTCTCGAATTCTTCTGCGACGCCCTGGCCGTAGGCGGTACGGTCGTCGATCACGGCAATGTTCTTGCCCTTGAGCGTGTCGACTGCGTACTTGCCCAGCGTGCCGCCGAGTTGCGTGTCGTCAGCCACCACGCGGAACGTGGTCTTGAAGCCTTGACGCGTGTACTTGGGGTTCGTGGCCGAAGGCGAGATCTGGGGAATGCCAGCGTCGCTGTACAGCTTGGAGGCGGGGATGGTGGTGCCCGAGTTCAGGTGGCCGACCACGCCGTTGACCTTTTCGTCGACGAGCTTCTGAGCCACTGCGGTGCCTTGCTTCGGATCGCCTGCATCGTCTTCGGCGACCAGTTCGAACTTGGCGGTCTTGTCGCCGATCTTGACGCCCTTGGCGTTCAGGTCCTCGATGGCCATCTTGGCGCCCATTTCGTTGTCCTTGCCCAGGTGGGCAATGGGACCGCTGGTAGGTGCAACGTGACCGATCTTGACGACCAGCGTGTCCCCGGCAGGTGCTGGTGCAGGTGCGGCAGCCGGAGCAGCGGCGGTTGGCGCGGGCGCTGCAGCGGGAGCAGCGGCTTCTTCTTTCTTGCCGCAAGCCACAAGCGTGATTGCAGCCAGTGCGACCGCAGTCCATTTCAATTGCATGAGAACCTCCAGAACTTGGATGAAAAGAATAAAAAACCGGTCGTGTGATCCGGGCGGCTAGACCTCGCAAGTTTCGCGCCGCGGACCAGCGGCACCCTCACGCCCTTCCGACCTGCGGCGCAGTTTAGCCGAGGATTTATGCGCCGGAAGCTGGCGTAGACCCTGTGTTTTCGCTGAGTTCGGCGGCCATTGCCTCGATCACCAGAGCACGCAGAACAGCTTCGATTTCATTGCGCAAGCGCGGCACCATTGCATCGAGTTGATGCTGAACGGCAGCTGACACGGTGTCGCTCAAACGCTCTTCCAAAGAGAGGTCGACACGCTGCAGCACGCGATGCAGCAGTTGCTCTTCGAGGCTGACGATTTCCGCCTGCGACAGCTGCGCGGCAGGTGGCAATGCCATGGTGCTTGCGGGGTCGGCTTGCGTCGCCGGCGGGGCCTCTGGCGGCTCGGGGCTCGCGGGCTCCGCCGGGATCTCGAGCACCGTGGTGAGGGTGGGAACGAAACGGGGCGGCGTGCGCAGCGTGCTGGCCATGTCAGGAACTCTTTGCGAAGTCGTGCGGCTGGATGGCGTAGCCGCGATCGGCGTAATGGCGCCAGCGCGAGCGGCCGACCTGGCGGTCGTTGCCTTCGTCGCTCACGATGTCGATGAGGCGCTCATAGCGCTCGAAGCCGGCCGGCACCTCGAGGCCGAGGTTGACCAGCATCTCGCGGTGCGGCAGCGTCGCTGCGTCGGCGCCATCGGAAGAAAGAATGACGGGCGTGCGCGCCAGAACATGGGCCGGTGCGTCACCGCGGCAGTGCGCGATGAAGTCGACCGGAGAGAGCTGCCAGAGCGCGGCATCCACCAGGTCGAGCGCACGCGCGTCACCAATCACCACCACGCGCAGGCCACGCGCGTTGACGGCTTTTCGAACCAGCCTGCAGGCGTAGTTCAGCTTGTCCGGCGCGTTGTAGTGAAAGCCGATTTCCGTCACTTGGCGGACCGGGCCTTTCGAGCCGGGGTTCCGGGCGCTGCCGCGGCCCTGGGAGCGCCGCTCGCGGCACGGCTCGTGAGGTACGACACCAGCAGCCCCACCGGCCGGCCGGTCGAACCCTTGGCCGCCCCGCTCTTCCAGGCCGTGCCTGCGATGTCGAGGTGGGCCCAGGCGAAGTCGCCTGCAAAGCGCTGCAGAAACTTGGCCGCGGTGATGGCACCGCCGGCACGGCCTGCGATGTTGGCCACGTCGGCGAAGTTGCTCTTGAGGCCCTCGGCGTAGTCGTCGTCGAGCGGCAGGCGCCAGCAGCGGTCTTGCGAGGCTTCGCCGGCCGTTTCCAGCGCGGCGGCCAGCGTTTCGTCGCTGGAGAACAGGCCGCTGCGCACGCCTCCTAGCGCCACCACGCAGGCGCCCGTCAGCGTGGCGATGTCGATCACCGCGGCAGGGTCGAAGCGCTTGGCATAGGTGAGCGCGTCGCACAGGATCAGGCGGCCTTCGGCGTCGGTATTGAGCACCTCGATGGTCTGGCCGCTCATGCTGGTGACCACGTCGCCCGGCTTGACCGAGCGGCCGTCGTTCATGTTCTCGCACGACGGGATCAGGCCGACGACGTTGATCGCGGGCTGGATGTCGCCGAGCGCCCGGAAGGTGCCGAGCACGCTCGCCGCGCCGCACATGTCGAACTTCATCTCGTCCATTTCGGCCGCCGGCTTGAGCGAGACGCCACCGGTGTCGAAGGTGATGCCCTTGCCGACCAGCACCACGGGGGCCTGGTCCTTGGGGCCGCCCTGGTAGCGCAGCACGATGAAGCGCAGCGGCTCGGCCGAGCCCTGCGCCACGGCCATGAAGGAACCCATGCCGAGCTTCTCGACTTCCTTCGGGCCCAGCACCTCGCACTTGATCTTCGGCAGCTTGGCCAGCCCCTTGGCGGCCTCGGCCAGCAGCGTGGGCGTGGCATGGTTGGCGGGGCGGTTGCCCCACTCCTTGGCCAGCTCGATACCCTGCACGGTGGCGCGGGCATCGTTGAAAGCGCCGGTAACAGCCGTTGCGTCGGTCACGCCGACGGTCAGGTGGCGGATGCTGCGCGGCTCGGCCTTCGACTTGGTGGTGGTGTAGACATAGCTGGCGTCGGCCGCCGCCGTGACGGCGCAAGCCACCGCGGCGCCGTCCGCGGGCTGCGCGAACACCACGACCACCCGCTTCGGCCCGTGGGCCTTGGCTGCATTGACCGCCGCGGCGACGCCGTTGCGCACCGATCCGGGCTTGCCGTCGCCGATGGCCGCGAGCACCACGCGGGCCGCCACGACGTCGTCCGGACGGTAGAGCGTGAGCAGTTTTCCGGCCTTGTCGGGCAGGTCTCCGGCCTTGCGGGCACTGGCGGCCAGCACGGAAAGCGGGTCTTTGGTGGTGAGCGGAGCGCTGCCGACGAGCACGATCAGGACATCGGATTTCTCGGCTGCAGCCTGGGCGACGGTGAGGGTCTTGAGTTGAAAGTCCATAATCCTTTTTTTCCTCGAACGATGTTATTCCATTCTTCCCTACGCAAGGAGCTGTCCCGCAGCTTCGGAGCGACCCTCGTGGTTCTGGTCACCATCGTGATGACCATGATGCTCATCCGTACCCTCGGGCTCGCGTCCAAGGGCAGTGTGAACCCGCAGGAGGTGTTCCTGGTCATGGCCTACACGGTGCTCGGCTACATGCCGACCATCCTGAGCCTGAGCCTGTTCATCGCCATCGTCGGCACGCTCTCGCGCATGTACCGCGACAGCGAAATGATCATCTGGTTCTCCAGCGGCCGCGGCCTCATGGACTTCGTGCAGCCGCTGTTCCGCTTCGCCTGGCCGGTGCTGATCCTGATCGCGGTGATGGCGCTGGTGGGCTGGCCGTGGGCCAACTCGCAGACCATCGGCATGCGCAAGCAGTACGAGCAGCGCAGCGACATCGAGCGCGTGTCGCCCGGTGAATTCCGCGAATCCGCGGGCCGGGTGCGGGTGTTCTTCATCGACAAGGAAACGCCGGACAACTCCAAGGCCACCAACGTCTTCATCTGGTCGGTCGAGCGCAACATGCAGATCACCACCTCGGCGCGCAGCGGCAGCATCGAGAACATCGGAAACTCCCGCTACCTGCTGCTCAACAACGGCCAGCGCCTGGAGCAGCCGATGGTCAACACCGGGCTGAAGATCAGCGAATTCAAGACCTACGGCACCCGCGCCGGCGGCAGCGACGGGCTCACCAACGACGCCACGCCTTCGCGCGCCCGCACCACGCTGTCGCTGCTGACCGACCCGAGCGACATGAGCCGGGGCGAACTGGCCTGGCGCATCGGCATGCTGCTGACCGCCATCAACTTCGTGCTGCTGGCGCTGAACGTATCGAGCGCCAATCCCCGCGTCGGCCGCAGCGGCAACATGCTGCTCGCGCTGTTCGCCTTCGTCGTCTACTACAACATGCTCAACCTGGGCCAGAGCTGGATCAGCTCGGGCCGCTTCAGCATGGGCAGCTTCATGCTTGTGCTGCACGGCGGCGTGCTCCTCATCAACCTCGCATGGCTGAGCGCGCGCCAGAACAACTGGGGCCGCCGCGCGAAGAAAGTCCGCGCCGCCACGCCTGCGACCACTCCCAAGATCGAACCCACCGCGTGAAAACGATAAGACGCCTGATCTACGTGGAGGTGCTGAAGTCCGTCGCGTTCGTGACGCTCGGCTTCCTGAGCCTCTTCTTCTTCTTCGACTTCGTCGATGAACTGCAGTCCATCGGCAAGCCGGACAGCCTCGACTACGGGCCCGTGCAGGCACTGATCTACGTGGCCCTGCTGATCCCTAGCCACCTGTACGAGCTGCTGCCGATCACCGTGCTGATCGGCTCCATCTTCGTCATGGCGCGGCTCGCGCAAAGCTCCGAATACACCATCCTGCGCACCAGCGGCCTGGGCCCGTGGCGCGCGCTGCGCACCCTGCTGCTGCTGGGCCTGAGCTTCGTCGTGCTGACCTTCGCGGTCGGCGACTATGTGGCGCCGAACTCGGAGCGCACCGGGCAACTGCTCAAGGCGCGCTACCAGGGCACGTATTCGCTGGCGGGCAACACCGGCGCGTGGCTCATGGAAAAGCGCGGCGATGTCTCGTACGCGGTGAATGTGCTGGCCATCGACCGCGGCGGCTCGCTCAAGAGCCCGCGCATCTTCGAGTTCGACGACAAGGGCTACATCAAGACGCAGACGCTCGCGGCCTCCGCCCGCATCGGCGACGACGGCCACTGGATCCTCACCGACGTCGACCAGCAGAAGTACGACACACAGGGCTCGGCCGACCAGGCCCATATCGTCAGCACCAAGATCCCCGAACTGAACTGGCCGACCTCGCTGACCGCCGAAATGGTGTCGGTCGCCCTCCTGCGCCCCGACCGCATGAGCACGATCGACCTGTTCGACTACATCCGCCACCTCGACGCCAACGGCCAGACCGCCCAGCGCTACGAGATCGAGTTCTGGCGCAAGGTGTTCTATCCGCTGTCGTGCCTGGTGATGGTGGTGCTCGCCCTGCCCTTCGCTTACCTGCACTTCCGCCAGGCCGGCATCACGACCTATGTGTTCGGCGGCGTGATGATCGGCATCAGCTTCTTCCTGCTGAACAACGTGTTCGGCTACCTCGGCAACCTCGGCAACTGGTCGCCGTGGCTCACGGCGGCGGCGCCGGGGCTGATCTACTCGGTGATGTCCTTGACGGCCTTCAGCTGGCTGGTGCTTCGGCGATGACGGCGCCGGCACGAGGCAGGCAGGTCCAGGGCATCGTCCTGCTGGCGCACGGCTCGCGTGACGAGCGCTGGCGCGAACCCATCGAGGCCGTGGCCGCGCGCGTGACCAGCCGCACGCCTGACGCGCTGGTGGCCTGCGCCTACATGGAACTGGCCGCCCCCGACCTTCCCACCGCAGTAGCGGCCCTGGTGACCGCCGGCGCCACGGCCATCAGGCTCGTTCCACTCTTCCTGGGCATGGGCAAGCACGCACGCGAAGACCTGCCGCTGCAGGTCGAAGAGCTTCGCCAGCGCTGGCCTGCCATCGACATCTCGCTGGCCCGGATCGTGGGCGAAGAGCCTGAACTGGTCGACCTGCTGGCCAAAATTGCTATCAAAAACTGAAGATCCAGCAATTTCGATAGATTCCGAAGGCATAATGAATTCCGCAATAAGACGGAATTTGATATGAATCTGCATCAGTTCAAGTTTGTTCAGGAAGCCGTGCGGCGCAACCTGAACCTCACCGAGGCAGCCAAGGCGCTCCACACCTCGCAGCCCGGTGTCTCCAAGGCCATCATCGAGCTCGAGGAAGAACTGGGCGTTGAAATCTTCGCGCGCCACGGCAAGCGGCTCAAGCGCGTCACCGAGCCGGGCCAGCATGTCATTGCCAGCATCGAACTCATAATGCGCGAGGTGGGCAACCTCAAGCGCATCGGCGAGCAGTTCAGCGCTCAGGACAGCGGCACCCTTTCCATCGCCACCACCCACACCCAGGCGCGTTACGTGCTGCCGGTGCCCGTGGCCAACCTGCGCGAGGCCTACCCCAAGGTCAACGTGAGCCTGCACCAGGGCTCGCCCGACCAGGTGGCGCGCATGGTGATCGACGAGATCGCCGAAATCGGCATTGCCACGGAATCGCTCGACGGCTACGCCGAACTGGTGACCCTGCCCTGCTACGAATGGCAGCACGTGCTGGTGCTGCCCAAGGACCATCCGCTGGCGGCCAAGGAGCGCATCTCGCTCGAAGACCTGGCGAGCGAGCCGATCATCACCTACCACCCGTCGTTCACCGGCCGCACGCGCATCGACCACGCCTTCGCACAGAAGAAGCTCACGCCGCGCATCGCGCTGGAGGCCATCGACTCCGACGTGATCAAGACCTACGTGCGCCTTGGCCTGGGAGTGGGCATCGTGGCGGAGATGGCCGTGCGCGACGAGTCGAACGCCGACCTCGTGGTGCGCCCCATGGGCCATGTGTTCGGCCAGAATATTGCCCGCGTCGCCTTCAAGCGCAGCGCCTACCTGCGCAACTTCGTCTTCAAGTTCGCCGAGCTGCTCTCCGATCGCCTGGACCGCAACCTGATCGCCAAAGCCCTCAGCGGCCACCAACAAGACTACGAGCTGTAAACAGGATCACCCCCAGGCTTCGCGCACTTCGTGTCGCTTCGCCATCCCCCTTCCGGGGGCAACACCGGCGGCCCGGCAAAGCCGGTTCCGCGGTGTTTCCGGAAGGGGCAGCGACGAGCAAGTGGCATGCTGAACAACAGTTGAAGAAATCACGAACATCATGAGCACGTCCCCGCGCACGCCCGAAGTGGGCACCAAGCTGCCCTCCGTCGGCACCACCATCTTCACGGTCATGTCGACCCTGGCGGCCGAGAAGAACGCGGTCAACCTGGGCCAGGGCTTTCCGGACTTCAACTGCGACCCGAAGCTGCTCGAGGACGTAACGGCCGCCATGGCCGCGGGCCACAACCAGTACCCACCGATGCCGGGCATTCCGGCGCTGCGCGAGGCCATCGCCGCCAAGATCTCGGCGCTGTACGGCCACGGCTACAGCGCGGCCACGGAAATCACCGTCACCGCCGGTGCCACGCAGGCCATCATCACGGCCATCCTTGCCGTGGTGCGCCCGGGCGACGAAGTGATCGTGCTGGAGCCCTGCTACGACAGCTACGTGCCCAACATCGAGCTGGCCGGCGGCAGCGTGGTGCGCGTGCCCCTCGTGCCCGGCACCTTCCGCCCCGACTTCGACAAGATCGCCGCCGCGCTCACGCCGCGCACGCGCGCCATCATCATCAATACGCCGCACAACCCGAGCGCCACGGTCTGGACCGAGGCCGAGATGCGCAAGCTCGAGGAACTGCTCGCCCCCACCGACGTGTTCGTGATCAGCGACGAGGTCTACGAACACATGGTGTTCGACGACGCGCGCCATGAAAGCGTGGCGCGCTTCCCGGGCCTGGCGGCGCGCAGCTTCATCGTCAGCAGCTTCGGCAAGACCTACCACGTCACCGGCTGGAAGGTCGGCTTCGTGGCGGCCCCCGCGCCGCTGATGGCCGAGTTCCGCAAGGTGCACCAGTTCAACGTGTTCACCGTGAACACGCCGATGCAGCACGCGCTCGCACGCTACATGGCCGAGCCCGCGCCTTACCTGGAGCTGCCCGCCTTCTACCAGCGCAAGCGCGACCTGTTCGCCGCCGGCCTGGCCGAGAAGACGCGCTTCAGGCTGCTGCGCAGCGAAGGCAGCTACTTCCAGTGCGTCGACATCTCGGCGGTGAGCGACCTGTCCGAAGCCGACTTCTGCCTCTGGCTCACGAGCGAGATCGGCGTGGCGGCGATCCCGCTGTCGGCCTTCTACGGCAACGGTTTCGACCAGCGCGTGGTGCGCTTCTGCTTCGCCAAGAAAGACGAGACCCTGCTCTGCGCCCTGGAGCGGCTCGCGCGCCTCTGACGCCGGCAAGGCCCGCGGTGCCGTCGCCTGCCGCCTGACCGGCAAGGCGCCGACACCGGCGGTAGGACTTTGGCTGACCGCCGAAGGGGCGGCTCTCCGGCGTTGCTCGCGACATGGCGGGGTGAGCATGAAAGCTCATCACAACAACGCCCTGGAGAAAACATGTCGCTCTCGTTCATTCTGCTGATCGTTCTGATCCTGATACTGATAGGCGCGCTGCCGAGCTGGGGCTACAGCCGGTCCTGGGGCTATGGTCCCAGCGGCGGCGTAGGCCTGATCGTGCTGATCGTCGTCATCCTCGTGCTCATGGGACGCATATAGGCACGAGCGGCCCATGAAAAAAAGCCCGCATCCGCGGGCTTTTTTTCGTCCGCCGCGCCCCTTGGCGCTCAGGCCTGCAGCTGCGCCCAGGCCTTGTCCAGCCGCTTCACGCTTACCGGCTGCGGCGTGCGCAGTTCCTGCGCGAAGAAGCTCACGCGCAGTTCCTCCAGCAGCCACCGGAATTCGAGCATTCGGTCGTCCACCACGCCCTTGCGCTCGGCCACCAGACGCCAGTAGCGCTGGTCTTGCGGCTTGAGTTCGGCGAGCTTCGCGGCGTCTCGCGCGGGGTCCGCGCGCAGCTTGTCGAGCCGCAGCACGATAGCCTTGAGGTAGCGCGCGAAGTGCTGCAGCTGCGTCCACGGCGCATCGGCGATGAAGCGCTTGCCGACCAAGCGCTGCAGTTGCTGCGCGGCGTCCTGCACCGCGTCGGGCTGGATCTTCGTGTCCTTGATCTTGCGTGCGGCGGCGGCGTATTCGACGAGGATCGTCGAAGCCAGCCGTGCCACCTCGTTCGCGATCAGCGTGAGCCGGCCACGGCCTTCGTCCAGCCGCTTCCTGAACGCGAATTCGTCGGTCGGCAGAGGCTCCTGCAGGAATGCGCGGTCGATCGCCACGTCGATGATCTGGGTGCGCAGCTCCTCCGAGGTGCCGAGCGGCATGTAGGCCACCGACATTTTCTGCAGGTCGGGGATGTTCTTCTCGAGGTACTTGAGCGCGTCTTTCAGCTGTAGCGCGAACAGGCGGCGCAGGCCGGCGCGGTGCTTGGCGGCGGCCACGGCCGGCTCGTCGAACACCTCGATGGTCACGGCGTCCCCTTCGTCGCGCAGCGCCGGAAAGCCGATCAGCGACTGCGAGCCGCGCCGCACTTCCATCAGTTCGGGCAACTCGCCGAAGGTCCAGCTGGTGTAGCGCTGGCCGGCCGGCAATGCGGCGGGCGCGGGTGCGCTGGCGGCTTTCGCAGGCGCCTTGGAGCCTTGGTCCGACGAGGCCCCGTCTTTCTTCTCAGGCGACGCCTTCACGTTGAGCCCCGCCAGCGCCTGGAACGCTCCGCGCGCCTGTGCACCGAGTTCGGCCTTCAGCGCACCAAGATTGCGCCCCATGCCCAACTGCCGCCCGTGCTCGTCGATCACGCGCAGGTTCATGAACAGATGCGGCGGCAGCATGTCGAGCTTGAAGTCGGCGCGCTTGACGTCGATGCTGGTCATGTCGCGCACGCGCTTGAGCAGCACGTCGGTCAGCGAGCCGGTGCCGAACAGCTCGGGCACCGACAGCTCTTCCGCCAGCTTGCCGGCCGATTCGGGCAGCGGCACCAGCCGTGAACGCGGGCGCTGCGGCAGGCTCTTGAGCAGCGCCTGGATCTTGTCCTTGAGCATGCCCGTCACCAGCCACTCGCAGCGCTCCTCGCTCACCTGGTTGAGCACGAACAGCGGCACGCTGACCGTGAGGCCGTCCTTTGCGTCGCCCGGCTCGTGCAGATAGCTCGCGGCGCAATCGACGCCGCCCAGGCGCAGCGTCGGCGGGAACGACTGGGTGGTGATGCCCGCCGCCTGATGGCGCATCAGCTCGTCGCGCGTCAGGTACAGCAGGCGCGGCTGCTCCTTCGAGGCATGGCGATACCAGTTCTCGAAAGTGATGCCGCTCGCCACGTCGGCGGGCAACTGCGCGTCGTAGAAGGCGAAGATCAGCTCGTCGTCGACCAGCACGTCCTGCCGGCGCGACTTGTGCTCCAGCCCCTCGACCTCGCGCACCAGCTTGCGGTTGGCCGTGAGGAACGGGAACTTGCTCTCCCACTGCCCGCCGACCAGCGCCTCGCGGATGAAGATCTCTCGCGCCGCGACCGGATCGACCTTGGTGAAGTCGACGCGCCGCCCGCTGTAGACCACCAGGCCGTAAAGCGTGGCGCGCTCCAGCGCCGAGACCTGCGCGCCCTTCTTCTCCCAGTGCGGGTCGAGCAGCTGCTTCTTCAGCAGGTGGCCCGCCACCTGCTCGAGCCACTGCGGCTCGATGTTGGCAATGCCGCGCCCGAAGAGCCGCGTGGTCTCGACCAGTTCGGCCGCCACGATCCAGCGGCCCGGCTTCTTCTTCAGGTGCGCGCCCGGGTGCTTGTAGAACTTGATGCCCCGCGCGCCCAGGTACGCCTCGTCGTCCTCGAGCTTCCAGCCCACGTTGCCCAGCAGGCCGGCGAGCATCGACAGGTGCAGCGGCTCGTAGCCCGCGGGCTCGGCATTGATGCGCCACTTGTGCTCGGTGACCACCGTGAGCAGCTGCGAGTGGATGTCGCGCCATTCGCGCACGCGCCGGATGTTGATGAAGTTCTGGCGCAGCAACTGCTCGTACTGGCGGTTGCTGAGCTTGTGGGTGTCGCCGTGGCCGCCGCGCGCGTCGGCGATCCATTTCCACAGCCGCAGATAGCCGCTGAACTCGCTTTTCTCGTCGTCGAATTTCGAGTGCGCCTGGTCGGCCTGCTGCTGGGCGTCCATAGGGCGGTCACGCACGTCCTGCACGCTGAGGGCCGACGCGATGATCAGCACTTCTTCGAGCGCGCCGCGCGCGCGGGCTTCCAGAATCATGCGGCCCACGCGCGGATCGAGCGGCAGCCGCGACAGTTCGGCGCCGGTGTGCGTGAGTTCGTTGGCGTCATCGACCGCGCCAAGCTCGTTCAGCAACTGATAGCCATCGGCAATCGCGCGCGGCGACGGTGCCTCGAGGAACGGAAAGCGCGCCACGTCGCCCAGCCTCAGCGACTTCATCCGCAGGATGACGCCGGCCAGCGACGAACGCAGGATTTCCGGATCGGTGAAGCGCGGGCGGCCTTCGAAGTCTTTCTCGTCGTACAGGCGGATGCAGATGCCGTTCGCCACCCGCCCGCAGCGGCCCGCGCGCTGGTTGGCCGCGGCCTGGCTGATCGGCTCGACCAGCAGCTGCTCGACCTTGCTGCGGAAGCTGTAGCGCTTGACACGCGCGGTGCCGGTGTCGATCACGTAGCGGATGCCCGGCACGGTGAGCGAGGTCTCGGCCACGTTGGTGGCCAGCACGATGCGCCGTCCGTTGTGGCTTTCGAAGATCCGGTCCTGCTCGGGGCCCGACAGCCGGGCGAAGAGCGGCAGCACTTCGGCGCTGCGGAACAGCGGCTGGTGGCTGACGTGGCGGCGCAGGTGGTCGGCGGCTTCGCGGATCTCGCGCTCGCCGGGCAGGAAGACCAGGATGTCGCCCGCGTTGTGCGGGTCGCGCCAGAGCTCGTCGACCGCATCGGCAATGGCGTCGTTCAGGTCGTGCTCGCGCGACTCTTCGAACGGGCGGTAGCGCTGCTCCACGGGGAAGGTTCGGCCCGACACCATGATGGTCGGCGCCGGCCCCTTGGCCGAGGCGAAATGCTGGGCGAAGCGGTCGGCATCGATGGTGGCCGAGGTGACGATCACCTTCAGGTCGGGCCGGCGCGGAAGAATCTCGCGCAGGTAGCCCAGCAGGAAGTCGATGTTCAGCGAGCGCTCGTGCGCCTCGTCGATGATGAGGGTGTCGTAGGCCTTCAGCAGCGGATCGGTCTGCGTCTCGGCCAGCAAGATGCCGTCGGTCATGAGCTTGACCGAGGCATCGCGCGACAGGCGGTCCTGGAAACGCACCTTGAAGCCGACCACGTCGCCCAGCGGCGTCTTCAATTCTTCCGCGATGCGCTTGGCCACCGAACTGGCGGCAATGCGTCGCGGCTGCGTGTGGCCTATGAGCCGGCCCTTGCCGGGCTCGGCGTTGAGCTTGCCGCGCCCCAGGGCGAGCGCGATCTTGGGCAGCTGCGTAGTCTTGCCCGAGCCCGTTTCGCCGCACACGATCACGACCTGGTGCGCCGAGATGGCGGCCATGATCTCGTCGCGCCTGCCCGAGACAGGAAGCGATTCGGGGAATTCGATGCGGAGGGGTGTCGTGGTCGTCAAGGGAAAACAGTCGCCGGGCCGGCGCGGCGGGCAAACCGCAGATTATCGGTGCGCACCGCCGCTGTTGCACGGCATCCACAGGACGCGGCTTCGCTGCGACACGATCCGTAAATAGTCTTTACTCAATTGCAAACCGCCACTACGATCGCGTCCATGTCCTATCGCCTTGCCCCCACCACCTTGCGCCGTCGCTGCGCAAGCCATGCGCTCGCTGCGCATGGAAGGGCCAAGTTGCCTCGCCCGGCCTGAAGCCCGCGCCTCGCGTGCGCTCCATACGCCGGAGCACCGCAACCGACATCCACAGCGTCCGGCCGCCGGCTCCTTGTTTCGAAGGAGCGGCCGCCTTTGCGTACCTGTACCTGTTCGACAAGAAGAAAAACACCATGCCAAAAGACATCCGTTCCAACCTGCACGCCGAACTCTCCGAGCGCTCGCGTCATCTGCAGACCGTTTCCGAGTCGCTGAAGACCGAGCTCTTCGGCATCGACGACATCATCGATCGCGTGATCGATTCGCTGCGCGCCTGGTATGTGCTGCCGCAGCTCATCAGCCGCCCAGTGGTGGTCTGCCTCTGGGGCCTCACCGGCACCGGCAAGACCCAGCTGGTGCGCAGGCTCGCCCAGCACCTGGGCTTCTACGACCGCTTCATCGAAGTGCAGATGGACGGCTTCAGCCACGGCTCGGGCTATCACAGCCGCGGCTCCATCTCGGCCATGCTGGCCGAGTCGGGCATTGCCGAGGGCATGCCCGGCATCCTGGTGCTCGACGAATTCCAGCGCTTTCGCACAGTCGACGGCAACGGCCACGACGCCAAGGTCGAGCGCTACCAGGACGTGTGGGCGCTGCTGTCCGACGGCCGCCTGCCGCCGGCGCTGTCGATGCTGGGCGAAATCGAATCGTCGCTGGCGCAGGCCGAGTACGTGCAGGACCGCGACGGCGCCGGCGACAACAAGAAGAACGACGACAAGAAGCGCAAGCTGCACCTGTCGCCCTGGGAAGCGCGCGAAGTGAAGCGCTGCCTCAAGCTCTCCGAGACACTGCTGCAGATCATGGCCTGGAAGCCCGCCGAGGTGCACGCGCGCCTGCGCGCCTTCCGCGACACGCAGCAGAGCTGGGAGACCGACTACAGCAAGCTGCTGGTGTTCGTCTCGGGCAACCTCGACGAGATGTACGCCGAGACCGCCCGCCGCGTCGAAGACTGCGACACCGACGCCGACATCTTCCATGCGCTGACGAAGAAGCTCTCCGTCATCGACGTGAAGAAGGCGCTGGGCGAGCGCTTCCGCCCCGAGCAGATCGCCCGCCTGGGCAACAACCACGTGATCTACCCCTCGTTCAACCGCGCGACCTACGTGCGCCTGATCCTGTCGATCTGCGACCGCTACGTGGCCGAGATCCAGAAAAGCTCCGGCGTGCGCTTCGTGCTCGATGCCAGCGTTTACGAGCAGATCTACGCCAACGCCGTCTTCCCGGCGCAGGGCACGCGCCCGCTGTTCTCGTCGATCCACGCGATCCTGAGCGCCACGCTGGTCAATGCCGCGCTGTGGGCGCTGGAGCAAGGCGCCGACGGCAGCGAGCCGGTGTGGCTCGCGCTGGACGCGCGTGCCTCGTGCATCGCGGCCAAATACCGCAAGGCGCGCCGCCAGTTCCCCGTGGCGCTGGAGCTGAACCGCCTCAAGCAGCGTTCGAGCGAAGACTTCCGCGCCCTGCTCGCCGTGCACGAGGCGGGCCACGGCGTGGCCTACGGCCTGCTGTTCGGCCGCGCACCGCAGGAGATCAAGATCAACGTGGCCTCGTTCGAGGGCGGCTACAACAGCTACGAGCAGCGCAAGGCCTGGTCGAAGGAAAACCTGCGCGACCGCATCTGCGTCAGCCTGGCGGGCCGCGCCGCCGAGCTGCTGGTGTTCGGCGAGGCGGCCACCACCTCGGGCGCCCTGCAGGACTTCATCCAGGCCACGGCCTGCGCTGCGCAATACGTGCGCCACTTCGCCTTCGGCACGCGCCTGAGCCGCACCGACGTCTCGAACGACCCGGAAGACAACCGCAATACAGACGTCAAGGCGACCGACCCCGAGATCGAGGCCCTGCTGGTGCAGGAGCATGCACGCGCCCTCTCGCTGCTCGAAGCGCATACGCCCACGCTGATGGCGGTCGTCGACGCGCTGATGCGCGAAGGCTCCATCGCGCCGGCCGACCTCGCCGCCATGCTCGACCTGCCGGACCCGGGGACGAGCGACACCGGCGCATCGACCGATGCCTATTCGGCGCTGCTGGCGAGCTTCCGCGCGCGCCACGGCGGGCTGCCCGCGCCTCCTTCCGAGGGTGCCGGCGGCGGCTCCATTCCGGCCAGCGCGGCCCGCGTGCTGCGCGCGATTGCCTGACATGGCCTGATATCGCCCGGCATTGGCCAAGTCAGGCAAACGCCTTTTCATGAATGCACAATCACGCCCTATGTCCACCGTCTTCAATTTCACCTTCGTGCCCTGGTTCCGCTCGGTCGCGCCCTACATCCACACGCATCGCGGTAAGACTTTCGTGGTCGGGCTGGCGGGCGAAGCGATCGCGGCGGGCAAGCTGCAGAACATCGCGCAAGACCTGGCACTGATCCAGAGCATGGGCGTCAAGATCGTGCTGGTGCACGGTTTCCGTCCGCAGGTCAACGAACAGCTCGCGGCCAAGGGCCACGAGGCAAAGTACTCGCACGGCATCCGCATCACCGACGAAGTGGCGCTCGACTCCGCACAGGAAGCCGCCGGCCAGTTGCGCTACGAGATCGAGGCCGCCTTCAGCCAGGGCCTGCCGAACACGCCGATGGCCGGCTCGACGGTGCGCGTGATCTCGGGCAACTTCATCACCGCGCGCCCCGTGGGCGTGGTCGACGGCGTCGACTTCAAGCATTCGGGCCTGGTGCGCAAGGTGGACGCGGCGGGCATCCGCCGCACGCTCGACTTCGGCGCGATGGTGCTCATGTCGCCCTTCGGCTTCTCGCCGACCGGCGAGGCCTTCAACCTGACCATGGAAGAAGTCGCCACCAGCGTCGCCATCTCGCTGCAGGCCGACAAACTGATCTTCCTGACGGAAATACCGGGCATCCGCATCGACAGCGAGCTGCCCGAAAGCGAAGACAACCCCATCGACACCGAACTGCCGCTGGACGCCGCCGAGAAGCTGCTCGCCTCGCTGCCGCCGCCGCAGAAGCCGACGGACACGGCCTTCTACCTGCAGCACTGCGTGAAGGCCTGCAAGGCCGGCGTGGAGCGCAACCACATCCTGCCGTTCGCGCTCGACGGCTCGCTGCTGCTCGAGGTCTACGTGCACGACGGCGTCGGCACCATGGTGATCGACGAAAAGCTCGAAAGCCTGCGCGAGGCCACGGTGGACGACATCGGCGGCATCCTGCAGCTCATCGAGCCCTTCGAGCGCGACGGCACGCTGGTCAAGCGCGACCGCAACGAGATCGAGCGCGACGTGGGCCACTACACGGTGATCGAGCACGACGGCGTGATCTTCGGCTGCGCGGCGCTCTACCCGTATCCCGAGGAGCGCACCGCCGAGATGGCCGCGCTCACGGTGTCGCCGCATACGCAGTCGCAGGGCGACGGCGAACGCATCCTCAAGCGCATCGAGCACCGCGCCAAGGCCATGGGCCTGGACAGCATCTTCGTGCTCACCACGCGCACCATGCACTGGTTCCTCAAGCGCGGCTTCCAGCAGGTCAACCCCGACTGGCTGCCCGAGGCCCGCAAGCGCAAGTACAACTGGGACCGCAAGAGCCAGGTTCTGGTCAAGAAAATCTGACACGAAGGAGACCCCACGATGACGCTCGCCACCGCCCTGCTCTTCGCCATCGTGGCCTTCGCCGCCATCGCCACGCCCGGCCCCACGGTGCTGCTGGCGCTCAGCAACGGGTCCCGGCACGGCGTGCGACGCGCGCTGCCGGGCATGCTCGGCGCGGTACTTTCAGACTTCGTGCTGGTGGGCGCCGTGGCGCTCGGGCTCGGCGCGCTGCTGGCTGCGTCGGAGTTCTGGTTCTCGATGCTGAAGTGGGTCGGCGCGGTCTACCTCGCGTGGCTGGGCCTGCGCATGCTGCGCTCCAAGGGCGGCTTGCAGCTGCCGGCGGCCGATGCCGCCGCGTCGGTGACGGCGGGCGAAAGCCGCCGGATCTTCTTCAAGTCCTTCCTGGTGGCGGTGACCAACCCGAAGGGCTACATCTTCTGCTCGGCGCTGTTGCCGCAGTTCATCGATCCTTCGGCTGCGCAGGCGCCGCAGTACCTGATCATTGCCCTGATCTTCGCGGGCCTGGACATGACCGTGATGCTGGCCTACGCCTTCGTCGGCGCCCGCGCGATCCGGCTTCTGACCGTGTCGGCCACCCGCTGGATCGACCGCGCCTGCGGCGGCATGCTGCTGGCGCTGGCTGGCTCGCTGGCCTTCTACCGGCGCAGCGCGGCCTGACCGCCCCTACCACCCCCCGATGTTCCCGCCTGGCCGGTCCTGCCGGCCAGGCATGCCTGCGCGTTTCTTTTTTAACGGAGGAAAAGAAAGAATGAAGTACTGGAACTGGACAACGGCCCTGGGTGCCACGCTCTTGGCAGCATCGGCACTGCTGGCTGGCTGCGGCGACAAGGCGGGCACGGCCGACAAAACCGGGGCGGCCCCGCAAGCCAAGACAACGCCCGCCGACACCGAGCAGCAGCAGATCGAGAAATACAACATCTACGTCGACGTGTCGAACAGCCTGAGCACCTCGTTCCAGCAAGCGCGCGAGGAATACATGGCGCAGCAGGTGCCGCTGCTGCAGGCCAAGGCGCCGCTGACCAGCCTGCGCATCCAGAACGACATCTTCATCGACCGCTCGGCGAAGAAGCTCGATACCGCCGCAGCCATCGGCGCGCCGATGCCCGAGATCGATGAATCGGCCAAGGCGTTTTCCGCCGCGCTCAAGGTGCTCTCGCCGCTGAGCCGCGAGCTGAACAACTACGCCAACTCCAAGGGCTACCTTGCCGACAACGGCGACAAGGCCCGCCAGATGAATACAGACTACCTGGCCGCGCTCACCACCGTCGCGAAGGCCGAGGCCGCGTTCGACGACGGCCTGAGCGCCCGCGACCGGGCGCTGACCAAGGAGGCTTTCGAGAAGGCCCCGAAGGACACCGCCGCCTACTACCGCGCCGGGCTCATCTACCACGGCAAGCTCAACCACGGTGACGCCAATGCGTTGTTCGAATCGCCCAACGACCCCAAGGCGCTGGCTGCCTTCGAGGCCTCGCTGGCGCTGGTGGCCGAGTCGGCCGAGGGCTGGAGCAAGAAGATGGGCGAGCAGTCCGCCAAGAGCGGCAAGGTCTGCGACGGCGGCATGCTGAAGATCAACGAGTTCATCGGTCAGTCGCGCTCGATGGTCAAGGACATCAAGGACGGCGTGTTCAAGCGCAAGGAAAGCGGTGCGATGGCCCGGTTGCCGGCGCACATGCGCAGCTCCAGCATCGTCAACTCGGCCAACCGCTACAACCAGAACTTCGCCAACATGATCGGCCAGTTCAACCACCCGCTCTGCTGAAGCGCTGCCGGTCACGACGCGGCCTGCGGCAGGCTGAGCAGGCACGCGTCCATCGGCGGCCCGGGCGGTCGCCGATAATCCGGGCCATGAATCCCTTGCTCTCCAGGTTGCAGCCCTATCCCTTCGAGCGGCTGAAGCAACTGTTCGCGGGCGTCACGCCCAACCCCGAATTCCCCGCCATCAGCCTGGGAATCGGCGAACCCAAGCACGCCACGCCGGCCTTCATCAAGGAGGCGCTGAGCAACAGCCTGGGCGCGCTGGCCGCCTACCCCGCCACCGCCGGCGACCTGAAGCTGCGCACCGCCTTCACCGACTGGCTCCAGACCCGCTACAGCCTGGCGCTCGACCCGGCCACGCAGGTGCTGCCGGTCAACGGCTCGCGCGAGGCGCTGTTCTCGCTGGCCCAGACCGTGATCGACGCCACCGTGTCGCCGCGGCCGGTGGTGATCTCGCCCAATCCGTTCTATCAGATCTACGAGGGCGCGGCCCTGCTCTCGGGCGCCGAGCCGTACTACGCGCCGAGCATTCCGGCGCGCAATTTCGCGGTCGACTGGGACAGCGTCCCCGAAGCCGTCTGGGCCCGCACGCAGCTGGTGTTCGTGTGCTCGCCGGGCAATCCGACCGGCGCGGTGATGTCGCTCGACGAATGGAAGAAGCTCTTCGCCCTGTCGGACCGCCACGGCTTCGTGATCGCGGCCGACGAGTGCTACAGCGAGATCTACTTCCGCGACGAGCCCCCGCTCAGCGGCCTGGAGGCCTCGGTGAAGCTGGGCAGGCCCGACTTCAGGAACCTGATTGCGCTGACCTCGCTGTCCAAGCGCAGCAACGTGCCGGGGCTGCGCAGCGGCTTCGTGGCCGGCGACGCGGCCATCATCAAGAAGTTTCTGCTCTACCGCACCTACCACGGCAGCGCCATGAGCGGCACCGTGGCCGCCGCCAGCATCGCGGCCTGGGGCGACGAGGCCCATGTGGTCGAGAACCGCGCCATGTACCGCGCCAAGTTCGCGGCCGTCACGCCGCTGCTGGAACCGGTGCTCGACGTGCGGCTGCCCGACGCCAGTTTCTACCTCTGGGCCGGCGTGCCCGAAGTGTGGGCTGGCGACGACGAAGCCTTCGCCCGTGCGCTCTACGCTCAATACAATGTCACGGTTCTGCCGGGCAGCTATCTGGCGCGCGACACCAGCCACAGCGCCAACCCCGGCCGGGGCCGCATCCGCATGGCGCTAGTGGCAGAGACGGCCGAATGCGTCGAGGCCGCCGAGCGCATCGTGCGCTTCTGCAAGGACAACACGGCCGGCCGCCGCTGACCCGCGCCCCGGCTCCCATTTTTCACACGAGACCTTCTCCATGACCCAGCAACTGCAACAAATCATCGACGCCGCGTGGGAAGACCGCGCCAACATCTCGCCCTCCGCCTCGTCGGCCGAAGTGCGCGACGCCGTCGATCACGTCATCACCGAACTCAACAACGGCAAGCTGCGCGTGGCCACCCGCGAAGGCGTGGGCCGGTGGACCGTGCACCAGTGGATCAAGAAGGCCGTGCTGCTCTCGTTCCGCCTGAAGGACAACGAGCAGATCCAGGCCGGCTCGCTCGGCTTCTACGACAAGGTGCCGACCAAGTTCTCGCACCTGTCGGCCAGCGAGCTGAAGGAATCGGGCGTGCGCATCGTGCCGCCGGCCGTGGCCCGCCGCGGCAGCTACATCGCCAAGGGCGCGATCCTGATGCCCTCGTACGTGAACATCGGCGCCTACGTGGGCGAAGGCACCATGGTCGACACCTGGGCCACCGTGGGTTCGTGCGCGCAGGTCGGTGCCAACGTGCACCTGTCGGGCGGCGTGGGCCTGGGCGGCGTGCTCGAGCCCCTGCAAGCCAACCCGACCATCATCGAGGACAACTGCTTCATCGGCGCGCGCTCCGAAGTGGTCGAAGGCGTGATCGTCGAAGAAAACTCGGTGCTCGGCATGGGCGTGTACATCGGCCAGAGCACCCCCATCTTCAACCGCGACACCGGCGAAATCTCCTACGGCCGCGTGCCGAGCGGCAGCGTGGTCATCAGCGGCAACCTGCCCAAGAAGACCAAGTCGGGCCAGGACTACAGCACCTACGCCGCGATCATCGTCAAGACGGTCGACGCGCAGACGCGCTCCAAGACCAGCCTGAACGACCTGCTGCGAGACTGATCGCTCCCCCGGAGCACGCGCCTTTCCGCCTGAGAGAACAACAGCACCCGAGGAGAGAGACCGATGAACATGATGGAGCGAATTCTTCGCCTGATGGCCGAGCGCAGGGCCTCCGATATCTATCTGTCGGCCCACTCCCCGGTGCTGATCCGCATCAACGGCAACTGCGTGCCCATCAACGCGCAGGTGCTGCCGGCCTCGGCGCCGCTGGCGCTGCTGGCCGAGGTGGCGCCCCCCGAGCGCATCCAGGAACTGGAGAGCACCGGCGAACTCAACATGGCGCTGGCCCTGGAGGGCACCGGCAACTACCGTATCAGCGCCATGCGCCAGCGCGGCTCCTATGCGGTGGTGGTGCGCTACATCAGCCACACCATTCCGCGCTTTGCCGACCTGAACCTGCCAGACATCCTGAAGACGCTCATCATGGAACGGCGCGGGCTGATCCTGATGGTGGGCGCCACGGGCGCTGGCAAGACCACCACGCTGGCCTCGATGCTGGACTACCGCAACGAGAACGCCAGCGGCCACATCATCACGGTCGAAGAGCCGATCGAATTCACCTTCACCAACAAGAAGTCGGTGGTGAACCAGCGCGACGTGGGCAGCGACACCGCCTCGCTGCATGTCGCGCTGAAGAACGCGCTGCGCCAGGCGCCCGACGTGATCCAGATCGGCGAAATCCGCGACCGCGAAACCATGACGGCCGCCATTGCCTATGCGCAGTCGGGCCACCTGTGCGTGGCCACGCTGCACGCCAACAACAGCTACCGCGCGCTGAACCGCATCCTGGGCTTCTACCCCGTCGAGGTGCGCGCCACGCTGCTGGGCGACCTGGGCGGCGCGCTGCGCGCCGTGGTGTCGCAGCGCCTGCTGCGCACCCAGGCCGGCAGCCGCGTGCCCGCTGTCGAGGTCATGCTCAACACCGCGCTGGTGGCCGAACTCATCGAAAAAGGCGACTTCTCCGGCGTCAAGGAAGCCATGGAGAAGTCGATGGCCGAGGGCTCGCAGACCTTCGAGGAAGACATCGCCCGGCTCATCACCGAAGAGCGCGTGACCCGCGAAGAAGGCCTGGCCCAGGCCGACTCGCCCACCAACCTGCTGTGGCGCCTGCAGAACCGCGCCGCGCCCAAGGCGATGGCCGACGACCGCAGCCTGACCGACCAGGTCGACGAGCCCACCTTCACGGACATCACGCTCGACGTCCGCTTCTAGTTTCCAGAGCCACTCCTTCCGACATGTCCCGCACCCTCCAGCTCGCCGAACAACTCATCTCGCGTCCCTCGGTCACTCCCGACGACGCGGGCTGCCAGCAGATCCTCGGCGAGCGGCTGGCGCAACTGGGATTCACGCTGGAGACCATCGAGAGCGGCCCCGCAGACTTCCGCGTGACCAACCTGTGGGCCGTGCGCCGCCCGGCCAATGCCGCCGACGCTACAAAGACGCTGGTGTTCGCCGGCCACACCGACGTGGTGCCCACCGGCCCCGTCGAGCAATGGACCAGCCACCCGTTCACGCCCACGCACCGCGACGGCAAGCTCTATGGCCGCGGCGCCTGCGACATGAAGACCTCGGTAGCCGCGTTCGTCACCTCGATCGAAGAATTCCTGCAGGCCGTGCCGCAGCCCCGCCTCACCCTGGCCCTGCTGCTCACCAGCGATGAAGAAGGCCCCGGCGTCGACGGTACGGTCGTCGTCTGCAACGCGCTGGCCGCGCGCGGCGAGGTCATCGACTACTGCATCGTCGGCGAGCCCACGGCCGTGGAACGCTGCGGCGACATGATCAAGAACGGCCGCCGCGGCACCATGAGCGGCAAGCTCACGGTCAAGGGCGTGCAGGGCCACATCGCCTACCCGCACCTGGCGAAGAACCCGGTGCATGCCGTGGCCCCCGCGCTGGCCGAACTGGTGGCCATCAACGCCGCCGGCGGCTGGGACGCCGCGAGCAACCCCTACTTCCAGCCGACCAGCTGGCAGATCAGCAATTTCCACTCGGGCACCGGCGCGAGCAACGTGATCCCGGGCAGCGCGGTGATCGACTTCAACTTCCGCTTCTCGACCGAATCCACGCCCGAGTCGCTGCAGCAGCGCGTACACGCAGTGCTCGATGCGCACCAGGTCGACTACACCCTGGCCTGGACCATTGGCGGCCTGCCATTCCTGACCACGCCGGGCGAACTCGTCACCGCCGTGCAAGGCGCCATCCGCGACGAGACCGGCATCGAGACCGAACTGTCGACCAGCGGCGGCACCAGCGACGCGCGCTTCATCGCCAAGATCTGCAAGCAGGTGGTCGAACTCGGCCCGGTGAACGCCAGCATCCACAAGATCGACGAGCACATCGACGTGGCAGAGATCGAGACGCTGAAGAACATCTACCTGCGCACGCTGAAGCAGCTCAATGCTGCGCTTGCCGCATGAGCACCGTCATCGAGCTCATCGAATCCGGCGCCGGGCAGCTCGAAGCCGCTGGCGTGGCTTTCGGCCACGGCACAGCCAACGCCTTCGACGAAGCTGCCTGGCTGGTGCTTTGGCGGCTGAAGCTGCCGCTGGACGACATCGACGCCGTGGCCGACACACCCGTGTCGCCCGCCGACGCAGCAAAGGTGGCCGCGCTGATCGACGAGCGCATCGCCAGCCGCAAGCCCGCCGCCTACCTGACGAAAGAAGCATGGCTGCAGGGCGTGCCTTTCTACGTGGACGAGCGCGCCATCGTGCCGCGCAGCTTCATCGCCGAGCTGATTGCCGACGGCAGCATCGACTACTGGCTGGGCGAGCACACGCAGCGCGTGCTCGACCTGTGCACCGGCAACGGCAGCCTGGCCGTGCTGGCGGCCCTCACCTATCCGGACGTGACCGTGGACGCGGCCGACCTGTCGACCCCGGCGCTCGAGGTGGCGGCCATCAACGTCACCCGCCACCAGCTGGATGCACGCGTCACGCTGATCGAATCGGACGGCCTGAAGAACCTGCCCGGCCCCTACGACCTGGTGCTGTGCAACCCGCCCTACGTCAACAGCGCGAGCATGGCCGCGCTGCCCGCCGAATACCGCGCCGAGCCCGAACTGGCCCTGGCCGGCGGCACCGACGGCATGGATTTCGTGCGCCAGCTGTTCGCCGACGCGCCTTCGCGCATGAGCGAACAGGCGGTGCTGGTGCTGGAAATCGGCAACGAGCGCGACTACTTCGAGGCGGCATTCCCGCAGCTTGAGGTGGTGTGGCTCGAAACCTCGGCAGGCGAAGACCAGGTGCTGCTCGTGACCCGCGCGGCCCTGGCGTCGCTCACCGCGCCATGAGGGCCGGTGCCGGCGTGCGTTAGCTGCGCCAGACCACGCCTCTTCAGCCGCTTTCTCGCAGCAACTGGCTGCGAATCCCCATTTAACGGGCGATTCCCCCGCGCCTATGCCCCTTTTCGCCGAGCCGAAGGGGCCGGGCGGGATAATCGCCTCTACGGTTCTTTTTCATGATTACTCTCAAAAACGTCATTCTTCGCCGCAGCGCCAAGGTCCTGCTCGACGGCGCCACCGTCACCCTCAACCCTGGTGAAAAGGTCGGCCTGGTGGGTCGCAACGGCGCCGGAAAGTCGACGCTGTTCGCTCTGCTCAACGGCACGCTGCACGAAGACGGCGGCGACTTTTACGTGCCCAAGCAGTGGCGCATGGCCCAGGTGGCGCAGAACATGCCCGAGACGGACGAGTCGGCCACCGACTTCGTGGTCGGCGGCGACACCCGCCTCACCGAGTTGCGCGAGGCGCTGGCCACCATCGAGGCCGCCTACGCCGAGAACCCTGACGACGCCGACATCGGCATGCAGCTGGCTCACGCCTACACCGACCTGGCCGACGCCGGCGAGCACGACGCCGTGCCGCGCGCGCAGGCGCTCATCCTGGGCCTGGGCTTCAAGGCGCACGAGGTCGACGAGCCTGTCAACAGCTTCTCGGGCGGCTGGCGCATGCGCCTGCAGCTGGCCCGCGCGCTGATGTGCCCGAGCGACCTGCTGCTGCTCGACGAACCCACCAATCACCTGGACCTGGACGCCCTGGTCTGGCTCGAAGCCTGGCTGCAGAAGTACCCCGGCACCATGATCGTCATCAGCCACGACCGCGAGTTCCTCGACGCCGTGACCGACGTCACCCTGCACATCGCCAACGCCCAGCTCACGCGCTACGGCGGCAACTACAGCAAGTTCGAGGACATGCGCGCGCTGCAGATGGAGCAGCAGCAGCAGGCCTTCGTCAAGCAGCAGGACAAGATCGCCCACCTGCAGAAGTTCATCGACCGCTTCAAGGCCAAGGCCAGCAAGGCCAAGCAGGCGCAGAGCCGGGTCAAGGCGCTGGAGCGCATGGAGCGCGTGGCGCCGCTGCTGGCCGAAGCCGACTTCACCTTCGAGTTCAAGGAGCCCGGCAACATTCCCAACCCGATGCTGTCGATCACCAACGCGAGCTTCGGCTATGAGATCGAGAACGAAGAGCCCAAGACCATCCTGCGCGGCGTGAGCCGCTCGGTGCTGGCCGGGCAGCGCATCGGCATCCTGGGCGCCAACGGCCAGGGCAAGTCGACGCTGGTGAAGACCATCGCGCGCGAAATGGGCGCGCTGGCCGGCCAGGTCACCGAGGGCAAGGGCCTGAACATCGGCTACTTCGCGCAGCAGGAACTCGACGTGCTGCGCCCGCAGGACACCCCGCTCGAGCACATGGTGCGCATGGCGCGCGAGCTCGGCAGCAATGCCAAGGAAGCCACGGGGGAGCAGGCCCTGCGCGGCTTCCTGGGCAGCTTCAACTTCAGCGGCGACATGGTCAAGCAGCCCGTGGGCACCATGAGCGGCGGCGAAAAAGCCCGCCTCGTGCTCGCGATGATGGTGTGGCAGCGCCCCAACCTGCTGCTGCTGGACGAACCCACCAACCACCTGGACCTGGCCACCCGCGAGGCCCTGGCCGTGGCGCTGAACGAGTTCGAAGGCACGCTGATGCTGGTGAGCCACGACCGTGCGCTGCTGCGCTCGGTGTGCGACGAGTTCTGGCTGGTCGGCCGCGGCGTGGTCGGCGATTTCGACGGCGACCTGGACGACTACCAGCGCTACCTGCTCGACGAAGCCAAGCGCCTGCGCGAAGAGGCCAAGGTCGCCACGCGCGAGGCCGTCTCGGCCGCGGCTGCCGCAGCCGCTGCACCGGTGGCCGCCCCCGCCGCGCCGCAGCAGCGCAAGCAGGACGCGCAGGAGCGCCAGCAGCGCAGCGACCAGGCCAAGCCGATCAAGCGCGAGATCGCCCAGATCGACGAGCGCCTGGCCGCCGCCGGCACCGAACGCGCCGCGCTCGAGGCCCGCATGAGCCAGCCGCTGCCTTCCGCCGAGATTGCCGAAGCCGGCAAGCGGCTGAAGGCCCTGAACGACGAAATCGGCCGTCTCGAGGAGCGCTGGCTGGCCCTGTCGGACCAGCTCGAAGCGCTCGCGGCCTGAACCTGGAACCTGAAAGGGGCACTGGATGCCGTCTGCCATCGAACTGGCCCAAGGCGACGAGAAGCTCGTCGCCGCCGTGCACCGCGCGCGCCGCCTGATCGGCCGCAAGGCCCTCATGGCGGCCGCGGCCAGCGCCGTGCCCCTGCCCGGCGTCGACTGGATGGCCGACGCGGCGCTGCTCTCGCGGCTGGTGCCGCAGATCAGCGCCGAGTTCGGCCTGTCGGTCACCCAGGTTGAACGGCTCGCGCCGCACCAGCGCGAGCGCATCCAGAAGGCAGCCACCACGGTGGGCGCCCTGCTGGTGGGGCGGCTGGTCACGCGCGACCTGCTGATCCGGCTGGCCAAGCATGCGGGCGTGCGCCTGACCGCCAAGCAGGCGACCAAATACGTTCCCATTGCCGGGCAGATCGTTTCGGCCGCCCTCGGCTATGCCGCGCTGCGCGCGCTGGGCGAGCAGCACATCAAGGACTGCGTGCGCGTCAGCGCCACTCTCGCCTTAGCGCCGCCCGAACCGCACGCGAGCGCCTGAGCGCATCGTCGTCCAGCAACACCAGCGCCACCTGCAGCGCTCCGGCCAGGCCGAACACGCCCGCGCCCGCGAAGGCCGGCCTCGCGGCGCACAGCCCGTAGATCAGCGACGCGGCCGACAGCAACGCCAGCAGCACGCACAACATGCGGTCGAGGCACAGCCCCGACGGCAACGAAAGGCGGCGCACCGCTTCACTCGCCGGCCCGCTTGCGCGGCGTGTAGACCCGGGCCGGCTGCACGACCTGGCCCGTCACTTCCTGTTCGTAGACGTTCAGCAGCGCCAGGTAGTGGCGCGACATCACATCGCGCACCCGCCCCAATCCGATCTTGCTGACGGTGGGCTGCGGGATTCCGGTCCTCGCCTCGATCTGCTTCTGCGTGAGCCCCATGGCTCTCAGCGCCTGTACCAACTCGCGTGGTTTCACGGCAATTTCCTCCCTGTTTTTCATATTCTAGAGTCCACGCCGAATATTCATTTGAGCTTAAATCCCCGCGCATGGAGAGCATTGCCAGCCGCGCCCTCGCAGCGCGCAAATTCGCGAAGATGACGCAGAAGCAGGCGGAAGCCGTGTCGGGCGTCAAGCAATCGAGCATTTCGAAGATCGAGCGCGGCGACACCAGCCGTTCGATGAGCGTGCTCGCTCTGGCGCGCGCCTACCGTGCCGACCCGAACTGGCTCGACACCGGCGACGGCCCCGCGCCCTGGGACGAAGACCAGGTCCGCCCCGCGCGCGACCGCGCCGACGAGCCGCCCGGCCCCTACCGCGTGACCCGCACGCCGCCCGCCGGCCCTTCGTACAACCCGCGCACGCCGCAGACCGTGCCGCTCATCGAGTGGCCGGACGCCGCGCGCTGGGACAGCCGCGAAGTGTCAGACCAGCCCCGGGCCGAGCGGTGGATTCCGTGCATTGCCCACCACAGCCTCCAAACCTACGCGCTGCGCATGCGCGGCGACAGCATGACCGCGGCCAGCGGCCACCTCAAGAGCTATCCCACAGGGTCGATCGTCTTCGTCGACACCCAGCTGCGGACGCCGGCCGACGGCGAGCGCGTCATTGCCAGGCTGGAAGACAGCGGCGAAGTCACCTGCAAGGTCTACAAGGAAGAAGACGGCCGTCGCTGGCTGCTGCCGCTGAACCCGAAGCACGAGCCCATACGCACCGCTTTCACCGTGCTGGGCACCGTCATCGGCAAGTGGGAAGACGAAGACTGACTGCGCGAGCGGCGGGCAAAAAAAAGCCCGCACGAAGGCGGGCTTCAAGGTGACCTGCTGGAGGAGGGAGGATCAGAGGATTGCAGGCCACAGGGAGAAACTTGAATATCGCTTGCGAACCTGCTTGCAACCTGACCTCGCTCAAAGCTAATTCCAGGCTAATTCTTCTCCCGGGCCGCCTTACTTGGGCAGAAGCACCTTGTTGACCACGTGGATCACGCCGTTCGACTGGTAGACGTTGGGGATCGTCACCGTGGCGGTACCGCCCTTTTCGTCGGTGATCATGATCTTGCCGCCCTTTTCCTTGGCCACGAGCACGCCACCGGCCACGGTCTTCAGCTCGGCGGAACCCTTGCCGGCCTTGATTTCCTTCTTCAGCTCGGCCGCGTCGAGCTTGCCCGACACCACGTGATACGTCAGCACGCCGGTCAGCGCGTCCTTGTTCTCGGGCTTGAGCAGGGTGTCGACG
Source organism: Variovorax durovernensis (assembly GCF_977011995.1). Taxonomy (NCBI): domain Bacteria; kingdom Pseudomonadati; phylum Pseudomonadota; class Betaproteobacteria; order Burkholderiales; family Comamonadaceae; genus Variovorax; species Variovorax durovernensis. Next base: position 3,866,097 of record NZ_CDRNCW010000001.1, read on the forward strand.
GTGCCGGCCGGCAAGGCGGCGAAGGCCGCGTTGGTGGGAGCGAACACGGTGAACGGGCCCGGGCCCTTGAGCGTGTCGACCAGGCCCGCGGCCTTGACGGCGGCCACCAGCGTGGTGTGGTCCTTCGAATTGACGGCGTTGTCGATGATGTCCTTGGTCGGCAGCATCGGCGCACCGCCCACCATGACCGAAGCCGCGATGGCCGAAACGGCACCGGCGGACATGGCGAAGGCGAGAGTGACGGCTGCGAGACGATGAAGTTTGCGTTGCATGGAAATGCTCCAGGTTGTTGAATGGACCCCCGTGAAAATCGCGGCGGCTGCGATCAGTACGGCGCCATGTGCACAACAGATTCGGCCGGCGGGATAAAAAAGCCGGCCGAGCCCGTCCGCACTTGACACCGCTGCGAAGCATTTCGCGCCGTGTAATACCAATTTCGTCGCGCCGGCCTCGCGGCATGAAGCGATTGCTGCGAGATTCACGAAAGAGTCAGGTCTCCCGGCGTTTCCGGGTGTACAACCGCTGCCCCATGCCAAATCAAGAAAACAAAGCGTCGGAGGATCACCCCATCAAGCCGCGCGCGGTCTCCGTGCGCCGCCTCGCGGGGTGGCCCGTTCAAGGTGCCGTGCTCGGCACCGCCTTGCTGCTGAGCGCCTGCGCGGTCGGCCCGGACTTCAAGACCCCGGAGCTGCCCGCCGCCGCCCAGGGGCCTGACTACACGCCCGCGCCGGTTCCCTCGCGCACGGTCCAGGCCGACGGCCCGGCCGGACAGGCACAGGAGCTGGTGGCCGGCCGCGACATTCCCGCCCAGTGGTGGGACGTGTTCCGCTCCGAGCCGCTCGACCAGCTGATCCGCGCCTCGCTGGCCCAGAGCCCCACGCTCGCGTCGGCCCAGGCCGCGCTGCGGCAGGCCGAAGCTACCTACGAAGCCAAAACGGGCAACCTGTGGCCCCAGGTATCGGCCCAGCTCGGCGTGCAACGCGAGCGCGCTTCCGAAATCACCAGCCAGGTGCCCGGCGGCCAGTTGCTCACGCTGTACAACGCCAGCGTCAACGTCTCCTACAACCTCGACGTGTTCGGCGGCACGCGCCGCCAGATCGAGGGCGCACAGGCCGCCGTCGACACGCAGCGCTACCAGGTCGAGGCGGTGTACCTCACGCTCACCTCCAACCTGGTGACCACCGCCATCCGCGAAGCCTCGCTGCGCGCACAGCTGCAGGCCACGCGCGAAGTGCTGCAGGCGCAGACCGCGCAGCTCAACGTGATCGAAAAGCAGTTCGACACCGGCGCGATCCCCAAGTCGATCGTGCTGCAGCAGCGCACGCAGGTGGCGCAGACGCAGGCCACCCTTCCGCCCATCGAGAAGGCGCTGGCGCAAACCCGCCACCAGCTCGCGGTGTTCGCCGGCCGGCTGCCGTCCGAGGCGGGGCTGCCCGAGTTCGACCTCGCCAGCCTCTCGCTGCCGCAGGCGCTGCCGCTGTCGCTTCCCTCCGAACTCGCACGCCAGCGGCCCGACGTGCGCGCCAGCGAGGCGCAGCTGCACCAGGCCAGCGCGGCCGTCGGCGTGGCCACCGCCAATCTCTATCCGCAGATCCAGTTGAGCGCCAGCTACGGCAATAACGCGCTGCGCGCGCGCGACCTGTTCACCGGCCCGACCACGCTGTGGAACATCGGCGCCGGGCTCACGCAGCCGATCTTCAACGGCGGCGCATTGCGGGCGCAGCAACGCGCCGCGGTCGCGGCCTACGACTCGGCGGCGGCGCAGTACCGCAATACCGTGCTCGGCGCCTTCCAGAACGTGGCCGATGCGCTGCGCGCGCTGGAGCTCGACGCCGTCGCGCTGCAGAACCAGGCCGCGGCCGAATCGCTCGCCAGGCAGTCGCTCGACCTGTCGACCGCGCAGTTCCGCGCCGGCGCCGTGAGCTACGTCACGCTGCTCACCGCGCAGCAGGCCTGGCTGCAGACGCACACCGCGCTGGTGCAGGCGCAGGCCGCGCGCTATGCCGACACCGCCGCGCTCTTCCAGGCGCTCGGCGGCGGCTGGTGGAACCGTGCCGAGCTGGCCAACGCGACCCTGGCGCCGACCGTGCCCGCCACGCCCGCTGCCGCTGCGGCAACCGCGGCCCCGGTCCGGAACTGACCCCATCGCCCCCGCGGCGGCACCACACTCCCTTGCCACCGCGCCCCAACCCCTCATCCATAACTCGAAGAGAAGCCTACCCATGACCCGGAGAATGATCATCATGATCGGCTGCGTGCTGCTGCTGGTCGCCGCGCTGGCGCTCGGCAAGTTCCTGCAGATCCGCGCGCTGATTGCGGCCGTGCCCAAGCCGGGTCCGCAGACCGTGTCGACCGCCGAAGTGCAGAAGCTGCAGTGGCAGTCGCAGTTCACCGCCGTCGGCACGCTCAACCCGGTGCGCGGCGCCGACCTGAGCACTGAAGTCGCGGGCCTGGTGCGCACCGTGCACTTCAAGTCGGGCCAGGACGTGAAGGCCGGCGCGCTGCTGGTCGAGCTCAACGCCGACTCCGACATCGCCCTGCTGCACTCCGCCGAAGCCGCCGCCGCGCAGGCCGCCACCGTGCTCAAGCGCGACCAGGCGCAGCTCGCGGTGCAGGCCGTGAGCCAGGCGCAGATCGACGCCGACACCAACGACCTGAAGGCCAAGCGCGCGCAGGTCGAGCAGCAGGCCGCCATCGTGGCCAAGAAGTCCATCCGCGCGCCCTTCGCGGGCAGACTGGGCATCAGCGCGCTCAATCCCGGCCAGTACGTGAACGCCGGCGACAAGCTGGTCACGCTGCAGACGCTCGACCCGATCTACGTCGACTTCACGCTGCCGCAGCAGCAGCTCGCAGGGCTCGCGGTCGGCCAGGTGGTGAACCTCACGGTCGACACCTTCCCGGGCCAGACCTTCAGCGGCAAGATCAACGCGATCAGCCCCAAGGTGGACGCCGCCACGCGCAACGTGCAGGTGCAGGCCACCATCGCCAACCCCAAGCAGGTGCTGCTGCCGGGCATGTTCGCGAACGTGAAGATCGACATCGGCGGCATGCAGGAATACCTGACGCTGCCCTCCACCGCCGTGACCTACAACCCCTACGGCTCGACCGTGTACGTGGTGAAGCCGGCCGATCCGCCCAAGGCCGGTGCACCAGGTACGCCCGGCACGCCGGCACCGGCGCCCGCCACCGACGCCTCCGGCAAGCCCCAGCTCGTGGCCCAGCAGATCTTCATTGAAACCGGCCCGACGCGCGGCGACCAGATCGCCATCGTCAAGGGGCTGCAAGCCGGCCAGGTGGTGGTGAGCAGCGGCCAGAACAAGCTGAAGAACGGCACGCCGGTCACGGTGGACAACAGCGTCAAGCCATCCAACGACCCGGCGCCGACGCCGCAGGAAAAGTGAGGCCCCGCGCATGAACTTCACCGACATCTTCATCCGCCGGCCGGTGCTGGCGATGGTGGTGAGCCTGCTGATCGTGGTGCTGGGGCTGCGTGCGCTGGCGGGCCTGCCCGTCAACCAGTACCCCAAGACCGAGAACGGCGTGGTCACCATCAGCACCGCCTACTACGGCGCGGACGCGGCCACGGTCGCGGGCTTCATCACGCAGCCGCTCGAAGCCGCCGTGTCGCAGGCGCAGGGCATCGACTACCTGTCGTCCTCGAGCAGCCTGGGCGTGTCGACCATCACCGCCACGCTGCGGCTGAACTACGACTCCAACCGCGCGCTGACCGAGATCAACACGCAGGTCAACTCCGTGCGCAACCAGCTGCCGCCGCAGGCGCAGCAGCCGGTGCTCACGGTGGCCACGGGCCAGACGACCGACGCGATGTACATCGGCTTCTACAGCGACACGCTGCCCAACAACAACGTGACCGACTTCCTGGTTCGCGTGGTGCAGCCCAAGCTGAACGCCATTCCGGGCGTGCAGACCGCGGAAATCCTGGGTGCGCGCACCTTCGCGCTGCGCGCCTGGCTGGACGCGCAGAAGATGGCCGCCTTCGGCGTGACCGCCACCGACGTGAGCGCGGCGCTCTCCGCCAACAACTACCTGGCCGCCGTCGGCCAGAGCAAGGGCCAGATGGTGAGCGTGCCGCTGACGGCCGGCACCTCGCTGCACAGCGTGGACGAGTTCAAGCAGCTGTCCATCAAGAGCAGCAACGGCGCCATCGTGCGGCTGCAGGACGTGGCCAACGTGACGCTGGGCTCGGAGAACTACGACTTCAACGTCGCGTTCAACGGCGTGCGCTCGGTGTTCATCGGCATCAAGGTAGCGCCCGAGGCCAACATCCTGGACGTGGCCAAGCAGGTGCGCACCGTGTTCCCCGACCTGCAGTCGCAGCTGCCCTCCGGGCTGACCGGCAAGATCGTCTATGACTCGACCGACTTCATCAACACCTCCATCAGCGAAGTGATCAAGACGCTGGTCGAGGCGCTGGTGATCGTGACGGTGGTGATCTACCTGTTCCTGGGCAGCTTCCGCGCGGTGGTGGTGCCCGTCATTGCAATGCCGCTGTCGCTCATCGGCACCTTCTTCATCATGCTGGTGCTGGGCTACTCCATCAATCTGCTCACGCTGCTGGCGCTGGTGCTGGCGATCGGGCTGGTGGTGGACGACGCGATCATCGTGGTGGAGAACGTCGACCGACACATGCGGGAGGGCAAGTCGCCCATGCAGGCCTCGCTGCTCGCGGCGCGGGAGCTGGGCGGGCCCATTCTTGCCATGACTGTGGTGCTGGTGGCGGTGTACGTGCCCATCGGCTTCCAGGGCGGGCTGACCGGATCGCTCTTCACCGAATTCGCATTCACGCTCGCGGGCTCGGTGGTGGTGTCGGGCATCGTGGCGCTCACGCTGTCGCCGATGATGTGCTCGCGCTTCTTCAAGCCCGAGCAGGACAGCGGCAAGTTCGCGATGAAGATCGAGCACATCTTCGAGCGCGTGCACCACCGCTACCAGCTCATCCTGCGCAGCGTGCTCAAGACCTGGCCGGTGATGATCGTCATGGGCGTGATCCTGGTGGCGCTGCTGTTCGTGATGTTCAAGATGTCGAAGTCGGAGCTTGCACCCGAGGAAGACCAGGGCATCGTGCTGTCGCAGGTGGTGGGCGCGCCCACGGCCACCATCAACCAGATGCAGACGTACGCGGACCAGATCTTCAAGGTCGCGCACGACACGCCCGAGTACGCGCAGCTGTTCCAGCTGACCGGCGTGCCCAGCACCAACGCGGGCATTGCCGGCGTGCTGCTCAAGCCCTGGGACGAGCGCACCCGCAGCGCGCACGACATCCAGACCGACCTGCAGAAGCGCTGGAACGGCATTGCCGGCGCCAAGGTGGTGGCCTTCCAGTTCCCGGCGCTGCCGGGCGCCTCGGGCCTGCCGGTGCAGTTCGTCATCAAGACGACCGAGCCCTTCGAGAACCTGAACACCCTCGCGCAGCAGGTCATGGACAAGGCGCGCGCCGACGGCAAGTTCTACTACATCGACGCCGACCTGAAGATCGACCTGCCGCAGGCCACCGTGGTGGTCGACCGCGACAAGATCGCCACTCTGGGCATCACCCAGCAGGACGTTGGCAACGCCATGGGCGCGGCGCTGGGCGGCGGCTACGTCAACTACTTCTCGATCTCGGGACGCTCGTACAAGGTGATTCCGCAGGTGCAGCAGGTCGACCGGCTCAACCCGTCGGACGTGCTCAACTTCTACATCAAGACGCCCAACGGCGTGGTGCCCGCGAGCACCGTGGCGAGCCTGAAGTACTCGGTGCAGCCGGAGACGGTCAACCACTTCCAGCAGCTCAACTCGGTGACCATCCAGGGCGTGCCCAGCGGCACCCAGGGCGAGACGCTGGAGTACCTGCGCGGCGTGGTGCAGCAGCTGGCGCCCAGCGGCTATTCGGTGGACTACTCGGGCCAGTCGCGCCAGTTCGTGCAGGAGTCGGGCAACTTCGCCATCACCTTCGTGTTCGCGCTGATCATCGTGTTCCTGGCGCTGTCGGCGCAGTTCGAGAGCTTCCGCGACCCGGTGGTGATCCTGGTGTCGGTGCCGCTCGCGCTCTTCGGCGCCATGATCTTCATCTTCTGGGGCTTCGCCTCGATGAACATCTACACGCAGGTGGGCCTGGTGACGCTGATGGGCCTCATCAGCAAGCACGGCATCCTGATCGTCGAAGTGGCCAACCGGCTGCAGAAGCAGGGCCTGAGCAAGCTGGACGCCATCGTCGAGGCGGCCGGCACCCGGCTGCGTCCGATCTTGATGACCACGGCCGCGATGGTGTTCGGCGTGCTGCCGCTGGTGATTGCCTCGGGCGCGGGCGCCGCCGGCCGCAAGGCGATGGGCATCGTGATCTTCAGCGGGCTGTCGATCGGCACGCTGTTCACGCTGTTCGTGGTGCCTGCGATGTACCTGGCCATCGCGGCGCGGCACCAGAAGGAAGAAAAGGAAGAGGAAGGCACCGCCACTGGCGCACCGGCACTGCCGGGCAGCGTGGCACCGGAGGCCTGAGCGCTGCGCTCATCCATTCATCCGGCATGAAAGAGCCCGTGGTCGAGAAGACCGCGGGCTTTTTTACTTCAATCGCAGCGGTAGAAGACCTCGCCCTCGGAAACGCGCTTGGCCGGGTCTTCCGCACCCTGGTTGGCCAGGAAGCGCATCGGTGCGCCGAAGTTGCGGCAGTAGTTCTCGGCATCCCGCGCGGTCGGCGACTTGAAGACGCCGTTGCCGAGCGGGGTGTAGCGAGGCGCCGTGCGGGTGACGCACCCGGCGGCCAATGCCGCGGCCAGGACGAGGACGGAAAGAGAAATGAAACGGTGCATCTGAGGGCAATGTAAGGTGACAGCGAGCCGCAAGTAAGCCGAGCGGCTTAACCGCTTCATGGGATAGGCATGAGGACCCCGGATTTTGCATGATGGGTCTCGATGGCTTGGCACAGCGCCCGGCCCCAACCCGGGAGCCGACGTGGCCAATCTCAACCAGGATCAACGCCTGCGACTTGCCTGCTACATCAACCTGATGGATGCCCGCCCGCTGGTCGCCGTGCACCCCACGCCCAGGCAGCGCACCGGCTTTGCCGTACCGGGAACGCACACCGGCAATATCTACGACAACGCTTGCTGGAACTGGGCGCTGACCGGGGGGACCGGCCGCATTGCAGATCCGGAAAGCGCGGTATCGATCTGGGAAGACATCATCGCGATGAACATCCTTGTCGAGCCGCCCGCCGTTGCCGGAATCAATAATGTGGACGCGAACTACCCGGGCTCGGGCGCGGATTTCACGCTTCTGCGCAACAACTGGGTTGCCGCGGCTGGAGGCAACCTGGCAGCCCAAGCCACGTTCAAGGAAGCGATGCTGCGAATTGCCGCGCGCAAGAACGGCCTGACGGTATCCGTCGGCCCTTGGGCCAATGCCCCCTACTCACTGCACATGAGGACAGCCGAGTGGTACAGCTGGCACCACATGGGCATCGGCATTGAGCTTGCATACCGCGGCGCCATGCGACGCACCATCGTTCAAACCGTACCCAATACCCGCGTGTTGCACAGTTGCAGCGTGATGTGGGACGAAGGCCAGGCCGAGACCGTGATCGGGCTCAACTCGCTGAAGACCGCGCATGTCGACGTTCTCGACGAAGTGCCCGTGATGTGCTGCATCTGCAACGCGGTTCCTGTGGGCCTGCTCATGCCGACCAAAGGCTGGCACCGCTGCGGACATTGTTCAGCCGTCTATTGCCGCGTCCACAAGGCAGCGCTCATCGTGACCACGCAAAAGACGACGTGGAATCCCCACACTGTGCGTACATGCAGTCGCCTGGGATGCGTCGGCCAAACGCGCCACATCTGACCGGCGACCGCCCGTTACCTTCGAAACGAAGACGGAGGTCATGGACCCGCCTTCTTCGAAGGTGGTCACTCCTCTCCGCTTCCTCAGCTTGCGTAGCGCTTTTCGAGCGCGTCTAGCTCGGGCTTGCGCACCAGCCGCTGGCGCTCGGCGAAGGGCACGACCAGCGCCGGGTCTTCGTCCACGCGCTTGGTCTCGCGCAGCACCGTCAGCGCCTTCTGCATGCCGGCGACCGCGCCCTGCAGCGCCGCGTTCGCGTACAGCACGATGCCGTAGCCCAGGCCGGCCAGTTCCTCGGCGCCGAAGATCGGCGTCTTGCCGCCGATCACCATGTTCATCAGCTGCGGCTTCTTCAGCCGCTGCGGCAGCGAGCGGATTTCGTCGGCCGTGGTCACGGCCTCCACGAACAAGATGTCGGCGCCGGCCTCGCTGAACTTCTGCGCACGCTCGATGGCGGCCTCGAAGCCCAGCGTGGCGGCTGCATCGGTGCGGGCCATGATGAGCAGGTCGGGGTCGGTGCGCGCATCGACGGCCGCCTTGATCTTGTTCACCGCTTCCTCGGTGGAAATCACGTCCTTGCCCGAGAAATGACCGCAGCGCTTGGGCGCGACCTGGTCCTCGAACTGGATGCAGTCGGCGCCGGCACGCTCGAGCACGCGCACCGTGTGGCGCACGTTGAGCGCGTTGCCGAAGCCGGTGTCGGCATCGACGATCAGCGGCAGGCCCACCGCGTCGCGGATGCGCGCCGTGTGGTCGGCGATTTCGTGCAGGCCCATGAAGCCCTGGTCGGGCAGGCCGAACCACATGTTGGTGACGCCCGCGCCGGTGACATAGATGGCTTCGAAGCCCAGGTCTTCGATCACGCGCGCCGACAGCGCGTTGAAGGCACCCGGCACCAGCACGCCGCGGCGCGCCTCGGCCAGGGATCGGAGGGTCTTGCGAGTCGACATCGGTTTTTCCTGTGTATGAGTCGGTGAAAAAAGATCAGGAGGCGTCGCCGGGTATGCGCACCCAGCCTTCCATCAGCACGCGGGCGCTGCGGCTCATGACGGCCTTGGTCACTTGCCATTCGCCATCGACCTTGTTCGCCTGCGCCCCCACGCGCAAGGTGCCCGAAGGATGGCCGAAGCGCACGGCCTCGCGTTCGCCGCCGCCGGCCGCGAGGTTCACCAGCGTGCCCGGAATGGCGGCGGCCGTGCCGATGGCCACGGCCGCAGTGCCCATCATGGCGTGGTGCAGCTTGCCCATGGACAGCGCGCGCACCAGCAGGTCGACATCGCCCGCACTCACCTGCTTGCCGCTGGAGGCGGTGTAGCCGGCGGGCTTTGCCACGAACGCGACCTTGGGCGTGTGCTGCCGGCCGGCCGCTTCGTCGATGTGCTTGATGAGGCCCATGCGCACCGCGCCGTGGGCACGGATGGCCTCGAACTTAGCGAGCGCGGCGGGGTCGCCGTTGATCGCGTCCTGCAGTTCGGTGCCGGTGTAGCCGATGGCTTCGGCGTCGACGAAGATGGTCGGGATGCCGGCGTTGATCATCGTTGCCCGCAGCGTGCCGACGCCTGGAACCTCCAGTTCGTCGACCAGTTGGCCAGTGGGAAACATCGCACCGCCCGCGCCCTCTTCTTCCGCCGCCGGGTCCATGAATTCGAGCTGCACTTCGGCCGCCGGGAAGGTCACGCCGTCGAGTTCGAAGTCGCCGGTTTCCTGCACCGCGCCGTCGGTCATGGGCACGTGCGCCACGATGGTCTTGCCGATGTTGGCCTGCCAGATGCGCACCACGGCCACGCCGTTGCGCGGAACCCGGCCGGCGTCGATCAGGCCGTTGCTGATGGCGAAGGGGCCGACGGCGGCCGAGAGGTTGCCGCAGTTGCCGCTCCAGTCGACGAAGGGCTGGTCGATCGACACCTGGCCGAACAGATAGTCCACGTCGTGGCCCGGCCGCTCGCTCTTCGAGAGGATGACCGTCTTGCTCGTGCTCGAGGTGGCGGCGCCCATGCCGTCGATCTGCTTGCCGTAGGGGTCGGGGCTGCCGATGACGCGCAGCAGCAGTGCGTCGCGTGCCTTGCCGGGCACCCGGGCCGCCTCGGGCAGGTCTTGAAGGCGGAAGAACACGCCCTTGCTGGTGCCGCCGCGCATGTAGGTGGCGGGAATCCTGATCTGTGGTGCGGAAGCCATGATGCGTGCGATTGTCGGTTCAGGAGGCTGCGGAGGCAGCCACGGTAGAGGCCAGGAAGTCCTGCGCGAAGCGCTGCAGCACGCCGCCGGCTTCGTAGATCGACACTTCCTCCGCGGTGTCGAGGCGGCAGGTCATGGGCACTTCGAGCCGCTCGCCGTTGCGCCGGTGGATGACGAGCACGAGGTCGGCGCGCGGCTTGCGGTCGCCTGTCACGTCGTAGGTCTCGGTGCCGTCCAGGCCCAGCGTCAGGCGGTTGGTGCCGGGCTTGAACTCCAGCGGCAGCACGCCCATGCCGATCAGGTTGGTGCGGTGGATGCGCTCGAAGCCCTCCGCCGCGATGGCTTCAACGCCCGCCAGCCGCACGCCCTTGGCGGCCCAGTCGCGCGACGAGCCCTGGCCGTAGTCGGCCCCGGCCACGATGATGAGCGGCTGCTTGCGCTGCATATAGGTCTCGATGGCTTCCCACATGCGCATGACCTGCCCTTCCGGCTCCACGCGCGCCAGCGAGCCGGCCTTCACCGTGCCGTCGGCATTGCGCACCATCTCGTTCCTGAGCGTGGGATTGGCGAAGGTGGCGCGCTGCGCGGTGAGGTGGTCGCCGCGGTGGGTGGCGTAGGAATTGAAGTCTTCCTCCGGCAGGCCCATCCTGTGCAGGTACTCTCCGGCCGCGCTGTCCATCATGATCGCGTTGGACGGCGACAGGTGGTCGGTGGTGATGTTGTCCGGCAGCACCGCCAGCGGACGCATGCCACTGAGCGTGCGTTCGCCGGCCAGCGCGCCTTCCCAGTACGGCGGTCGGCGGATGTAGGTGGACGCGGCGCGCCAGTCGTACAGCGGCGTCACCTTCTCGCCGGTGTCGGGCTGGATGGCGAACATCGGCTCGTACACCTGGCGGAAGTGCTCGGGCTTGACGCTCGACTTCACGATGGCGTCGATTTCCTCGTCGGCGGGCCAGATGTCCTTCAGGCGGATCTCCTTGCCGTCGATCACGGTCAGCACATCTTTCTCGATGTCGAAGCGCACCGTGCCGGCAATGGCGTAGGCCACCACCAGCGGCGGCGAGGCAAGGAACGCCTGCTTCGCATACGGGTGGATGCGGCCGTCGAAGTTGCGGTTGCCCGAGAGCACTGCCGTCGCATACAGGTCGCGCTCGACGATCTCCTGCTGGATGACGGGGTCCAGCGCGCCCGACATGCCGTTGCACGAGGTGCAGGCATAGGCCACCACGCCGAAGCCGAGCTTTTCCAGCTCGCCCATGAGGCCCGCTTCCTGCAGGTACAGCGTCACGGCCTTGGAGCCGGGCGCCAGCGACGACTTGACCCAGGGCTTGCGCGTGAGGCCGACGCGGTTGGCGTTGCGCGCCAGCAGGCCGGCGGCGATCACGTTGCGCGGGTTGCTGGTGTTGGTGCAGCTGGTGATGGCCGCAATGATCACGGCGCCGTCGGGCATGCGGCCCGGCTCGTCTTTCCACGGCGCGGCGATGCCGCGGGCCGCGAGATCGGTGGTGGCCACGCGCGCATGCGGGTTCGACGGGCCGGCCATGTTGCGCACGACCGTGGAAAGGTCGAACTGCAGCACGCGCTCGTACTGCGCGTCTTTCAGCGCATCGGCCAACAGGCCGGTGTGCCTGGCGTAGGTCTCGACAAGCCGCACCTGCTCGTCGGCTCGGCCGGTGAGGCGCAGGTAGTCGATGGTCTGCTGGTCGATGGCGAACATGGCCGCCGTGGCGCCGTATTCGGGCGCCATGTTCGAGATGGTCGCGCGGTCGCCGAGCGTGAGGCTCGAGGCGCCCTCGCCGTGGAACTCGAGGTACGCCCCCACCACCTTCGACTTGCGCAGGAACTCGGTCAGCGCCAGCACCACGTCGGTGGCGGTGATGCCCGGCTGCGGCCGGCCCGAGAGCTTCACGCCGACGATGACGGGCAGGCGCATCCACGAGGCGCGGCCCAGCATCACGTTCTCGGCCTCCAGCCCGCCCACGCCGATGGCGATCACGCCCAGCGCGTCGACGTGCGGCGTGTGGCTGTCGGTGCCGACCAGCGTGTCGGGAAAGGCCACGCCGTCCTGCGCATGCACCACGGGCGACATCCGCTCCAGGTTGATCTGATGCATGATCCCGTTCCCCGGCGGGATCACCTCCATGTTCTTGAAGGCACGCTTCGTCCATTCGATGAAGTGGAAGCGGTCTTCGTTGCGCCGGTCCTCTATGGCGCGGTTCTTCTCGAAGGCATCGGGGTCGAAGCCGCCGCACTCCACCGCCAGCGAATGGTCGACGATGAGTTGCACCGGCACCACCGGGTTCACCTGGGCCGGATCGCCGCCCTGCTGTGCAATGGCATCTCGCAGCCCGGCCAGGTCGACCAGCGCGGTCTGCCCGAGGATGTCGTGGCACACCACGCGCGCCGGGAACCACGGGAAATCGTGTTCCCTCTTTCCATCGACGATCTGCGTCAGGCTTTGCCGGAGGATGGCCGGGTCGCACCGGCGCACGAGGTTCTCGGCATGTACGCGCGAGGTGTATGGCAGCGTGGCCCAGGCGCCCGGGCGGATGGCCTCGACGGCTTCGCGTGCGTCGAAATAGTCCAGCGAAGTGCCGGGGAGGTTCTTGCGGTATTGGATGTTCATGGGGCGGCGCTCGGGCCCGCACAACGCGTGCGGACTCGCTTTCTTCTCTTGTCTCTTCTTCTCTTTTTACTTCCGATCCTGGATCGGCGCGAACTTCAGGTCTTCCGGCCCGGTGTAGTTGGCGCTCGGCCGGATGATCTTGTTGTCGATGCGCTGCTCGATGATGTGCGCGGCCCACCCCGAGGTGCGCGCGATGACGAACAGCGGCGTGAACATCGCCGTGGGCACGCCCATCATGTGGTAGCTCACGGCACTGAACCAGTCGAGGTTGGGGAACATCTTCTTGACCTCCCACATCACGCTCTCCAGGCGCTCGGCAATGTCGAACATCTTGGTCGAGCCGGCTTCTTCCGACAGCGACTTCGCCACGCCCTTGATGACCACGTTGCGCGGGTCGCTCACGGTGTAGACCGGGTGGCCGAAGCCGATCACCACTTCCCTGGCCTCCACGCGGCGGCGGATGTCGGCCTCGGCCTCGTCGGGCGAGTCGTAGCGCTTCTGGATCTCGAAGGCCACCTCGTTGGCGCCGCCATGCTTGGGCCCGCGCAGCGCACCGATGGCGCCGGTGATGGCCGAGTACATGTCGGAGCCGGTGCCGGCCACCACGCGCGCGGTGAAGGTGGAGGCGTTGAACTCGTGCTCGGCGTAGAGATTGAGCGATGTGTGCATCGCCCGCTCCCAGCTCGCCGAGGGCTTGCGGCCGTGCAGCAGGTGCAGGAAGTGCGCGCCGATCGAGTCGTCGTCGGTTTCCACGTCGATGCGCTTGCCCTGCGTCGACCAGTGGTACCAGTACAGCAGCATCGAACCCAGCGAAGCCATCAGCCGGTCGGCGATGTCGCGCGCGCCGGGCAGGTTGTGGTCTTCCTTCTCGGGGAGCATGCAGCCCAGCGACGAGACGCCGGTGCGCATCACGTCCATCGGGTGGGCGCCGGCGGGCAGTTGCTCCAGCGCTTCCTTCAGGCTCGCGGGCAGGCCGCGCATCGACTTGAGCTTCGCCTTGTAGGCGCGCAGTTCCGCGGCCGTGGGCAGCTTGCCGTGCACAAGCAGGTGGGCAATTTCCTCGAACTCGCAGACCTGCGCGATGTCGAGGATGTCGTAGCCGCGGTAGTGCAGGTCGTTGCCGGTACGCCCGACCGTGCACAGCGCGGTGTTGCCGGCGGTCACGCCGGACAGGGCCACGGATTTCTTGGGCTTGAAGCCGGGGGCGGCGGGGGTTGCGATGTCGTTCATGCTTCTTCCTTTACTGGATTCAGGTGTGTCCCGGGTATGCGCCTGGGCCGTCCGCTCTTGTCGACGACGACCATCTCGAAAAAGGAGCGCAGCGCCTCGCGCGGCGCCTGCCCCAGTTGCTCGAAGGTGCCGGCGACGCTGACCGTGAGCGAACTGCGGCCCTGCCGGCTGACCCATGCGCGCAGCCGCAGCACGCTGCCGACCGGCACGGGTGCCAGGAACTGCGCGTCGCCGCAGCCGGCCATGACCACGTCGGCCTGCGCGAAGGCCCGTGCCGCCAGGAAGGCCGCCTTGGACATCAGCATCAGGGCGTTGCCGCCGAACAGCGTGCCGTAGTGGTTGGCGTGCTCCGGGAACACGATTTCGGTGAGTTCGAGCGCCGTGTCCTGGTTTGTCATGCTTCGCAATTTACGCAAATGCACACCCATAATGAAGGCCTGAATTAGCCAATCATTGCGAATGAGAAACCCCTTTTTTGCAAATTTTGCGAATACGCAGCTTTCGCAAAACGGCGCGCATTCCGAAGGAACCTCACCATGAGCAAGACATTCATGGGCGTGCGGTTGCGCAAGCTGCGCGCCGAACGCGGAATGACGCAGGTGGCGCTTGCCCAGGCGCTCGGCCTGTCGCCCAGCTACCTCAACCAGCTGGAGCAGAACCAGCGGCCGCTGACCGTGGCCGTGCTGCTCAGGATCAGCCGCACGCTCGGCGTCGACGTGCAGCAGTTCTCGGAAGACGAGGAAGCCCGCCTCGTCTCGAGCATGCGCGACGCGCTGGCCGACAACCCCGGCGGAGAAGCCGTCGCCCTGCCCGAGCTGCGCGAAGTGGCCTCGCAGATGCCCGCGGTGGCGCGCGCGCTGCTCGCGCTGCACCGTCGCCACCAGGAAGCCATGGAGCGCCTGGAGATCATGGCCAACGAACTCGGCGACGGCCGAGGCGAACTGACGAATGCACGCCCCATGCCTTTCGAGGCGGTGCGCGATTTCTTCTTCGCGCACCAGAACCACTTCGAGGAACTGGACCTGCTGGCGGAAAAGCTCGCGGACGAAGCGCGCGGCCACGGCGGCTCGCTGTCCGAATGGCTGCAGTCGCGGCTCATGAATCAACACGGCGTGCGCGTGGTGCCCACGGACGACGACGCCATGGACAGCCAGCGCCGCTACGACCCCGCCAGCCGCGTGCTGCGCCTGTCGGGCAGCCTGGAGCCCGGCCAGCAGTCGTTCCAGCTGGCGACCCAATTGGCATTGCTGGAGCAGACGAAGCTGATCGAGTCGCTGCTGGAGAGCGCCAACTTCAACGACGCCCCGACGCATGCGCTGGCCCGCATCGGGCTGGCGAACTACTTCGCCAGTGCCGTGCTGCTGCCCTACGGACTTTTCCTGAAGGCCGCGGAAACCCTCCGCTACGACATCGACCTGCTGGCGCGCCGCTTCGGCGTCGGCTTCGAGACCATCTGCCACCGCCTGAGCGCCATGCAGCGGCCTGGCGCACCCGGCGTGCCGTTCTTCTTCATTCGCGTGGACCGCGCCGGCAACATCTCAAAGCGGCAGTCGGCCACGCACTTCCACTTTTCAAAGACTGGCGGCACCTGCCCGCTGTGGAACGTGTACGAAGCCTTCGCGCAACCCGGGCGCGTGCTGCGGCAACTCGCGCGCATGCCCGACGGGCGCACCTACCTCTGGGTTGCGCGCACGGTGTCGCACGGGCAGCGCGGCTTCGACTCGCCCAGCAAGACCTTCGCCATCGGCCTGGGATGCGACATCCGCCATGCGCCGCGGCTGATCTACGCCAAGGGCCTGGACCTGACCGACCAGGACGTGCCCACCCCTATCGGCATGGGCTGCAAGGTGTGCGAGCGCGTGGCCTGCCCGCAGCGGGCGTTTCCGTTCATCGGGCGGGCGCTGGACGTGAACGAGAACGAAAGCCGGTTCACGCCCTACGCGGTGGCGGATGCCTGAACCCCAAAAAAAGCAGCCCGCACGAAGGCGGGCTGAATGGCCCCCATCTCGCAAAGGGCCTGTGGAGGGAGGTGCCCGTCGGAGGAATCAAACGGGCAGCGCGATGATCGCGGCCAATCTGGGAGACTTCGTGGAGGACGCCAGCGCCGGCGGCTATTTGCGGTTCGCGGCTCTTGTCGGCATCGCGACCCGCACTTCGGCCACTTCGGCGGCGCGCGCCCTCAGCTGGCCGCAACCGCCGTCGACGTCCTGCCCCGCAGAATTGCGCAGCTTGGTCAGGATGCCGCGCTCGTGCAGCGTGCGGGCCATCTGCTCGCAGCGTTCCCACGACGGCCGGCTGAAGGCCACGCCGTCGACCGCGTTGAAGGGAATCATGTTCAGCACGCAGTACTTGCCCGAAAGCAGCCGCACGATGCCATCGATCTCGTCCTGCCCGTCGTTCACGCCTTCGAGCAGCGTCCACTGGTACTGGATCGGGTAGCCGGTGGCCCGCGCATAGCGTTCGCCTTCGGCGACCAGTTCTTCGGGCGTCATGTTCGGCGCGCGCGGAAGCAGCTTCCTGCGCAACTCTGCCTTGGTGGTGTGCAGCGAAAGCGCCAGCGCGGGCCTGACGCGCTCCTGGAGCAGCCGCTCGAACACGCGTGGATCGCCGACAGTGGAAAACACCAGGTTCTTGTGGCCCACGTTGCCCACGGTGCCGAGCAACTCGATGGCTTCCAGCACGTTGTCGAGGTTGTGGGCCGGCTCGCCCATGCCCATGAACACCACCTTGCGCACCGGCCGGCGCATTCGCGCAAGCGCCACCTGGGCAATGATCTCGGCGCTGCCCACTTGCCGCAGCAGGCCGTCGCGGCCCGTCATGCAGAACTGGCACCCGACGGCGCAACCGACCTGCGAGGAAACGCATAGGCCGTCGCGCGGCAGCAGCACGCTTTCGACGGTCTGGCCGTCCGCGAGCGCCACCAGCAGCCGCTCGGAACCGTCGGCACCCGGGTGGACTGCATGGATGCGCGCCAGCCCCTCAAGCTCGGCTTCGATGGACGGCAGGGCTTCCATCAGCGACGACGGGAAAAAGCTCGCCGGCAGGCGCCTGCCGCTGTTGCGCGGCAGCGCATGGGACCACAGCCGCAGGATCCGCTGCTCGTGGCTGGGGCCCGCGCCGGCTTCCCGGAGTCGTCGTTTCAGTTCGTGGATTCGCATGCAATGTGGGGGCTGTAGGCCCCAGATTGTGCCCGGCGGGCGCCGCGCGCCGCTTCGGTGGCGGACAATCCGGGCATGGCCCAAGGCAAACGAATTTCAGTCGATATCGGGGAAGACGCCCTCCAGACCATCAAGGCGCTGGGCGCCGCGGCCAAGCTGGCGCGCACCGGTGCCGGCGAAGGCCAGGCCGCCGCGGCGGCGCGGCTGGGCGTGCATGTGCAGACGATTGCGCGGATCGAATCGGGCGAGCCCGGCGTTTCGGTCGGGCACATGGTGGGGCTGCTGGCGCTTTACGGGATCTCTGTGAAGCTGGAGCAGCCTGGGGGCAATTGAGTGCTTCGCCCATGGCCGCGCCAAGCCAGACCCCTGATTAGCGCAGCCCCGCACCCTCCTCCTTCGACAGCTTGGTGAACGACAGCAGCGACAGCAACGTCATCGCCCCCACCACGCCGAAGGCCGGAGAAAAATCTTCCGCCGTGAGCCGATCCGCACCGCTGCCGTTCCACCACGCCGCCAGCGTGACCAGTGTGGCGCCGAGCGTCACGCCCAGGCTCAGCGAGAGTTGCTGCGCCATGCTGTTCAGCGTGGCCGCGTGGCTCATGCGAGGCTTGGGAATCTGCGAGAAGCCCAGTGTCTGCAGCGACACCATGGCCATCGAATTCACCAGCCCACCGAACAGCAGCATGATGAAGATCTGCACATGCGGGGTGGTCGGGCGGAAGTGGCCGTAGCTCACGTAGCAAAGGCTGGTCAGGCAGGTCGCGCCGACCAGCAGCGAGCGGAAGCCGATCGTGCGTATCGCCTTGGCCATGACGGTGCGCGTGGCCAGCGAGCCCAGCGCGGTGGCCATCGTCAAACTGCCCGAGGCCAGCGGCGAGAGCCCGAAGCCCAGTTGCAGCATCAGCGGCAGCAGGAACGGCGAGGCACCGATCGCAATGCGCAGCGGCGTGCCGCCGATGATCGATGCGCGGTACGTCGGGAAGCGCAAGATGCCCAGGTCGATCAGCGGGGCTGCCCTGTTGCGGCTTCGCAGGTGATACACCAGCGACACCAGCACGCCAAAAGCCGCCATCGCCCAGATGGCCGGCACCGGCAGCAATGACTTCCCCACCATCTCCAGGCTGCCGAGCAGCGCCGTCAGGCCCACGGCCAGCAGCACGAAGCCTTCGATGTCGAAGGGCGCGGGCGAACTGTCTTCAGGCAGGTCGTTGATGAAGCGCAGCGCGCCGGCAATCGCAAGCAGGCCGAACGGGATGTTGATGAGGAAGATCCAGCGCCACGAGGCCAGCGTGACGATGGCGCCGCCGAACAGCGGCCCGGCCAGCCGGCCGAACGCAGGCGGCACGGTGAACCACACCATGGCCGACACCATCTGCGCCGGCGGAACGCTGCGCAGCAGGATGAGGCGCCCCACTGGCAGCATCATCGCGCCGCCCAGCCCCTGCAGCACCCGGAACGCCACCAGCTGAGGCAGCGTCTGCGCCGCGCCGCACAAGGTGGAACCCAGCGAGAAGAAAGCCACCGCCACGCAGAACACCCGCCGGGGCCCGAAGCGCTCGGCCAGCCAGCCGCTGACGGGAAGGAACACAGCCAGGCTCAGCAGGTACGAGGTGATCGCGAGGTTCAGGTGCAGCACGCTCACGTCGAGTGCATTCGCGATGGTCGGCAGGGCCGTGGCCATCACCGAGGTGTCCAGGTTCTGGAGAAACAGTGGCGAGGCGACGATGAGGGGAACGATGCGGTGACGGGGCGGCATGGGGCCATTGTCGGTATGCGCGCATCGTGGCTGATAGCCTGGCTGCGAAAACTCCCCCACAGCGCCAAAGAAAAAGGCCGCTTGAATGCGGCCTTGATCGGGGTGTCTCAGAGAAAAGAGGTTCTGGTAGGACGTACTGGATTCGAACCAGTGACCAACGGATTAAAAGTCCGCTGCTCTACCAACTGAGCTAACGTCCCGGAACCATTTTTCGCTTCTTGCCGGCGTTGAATCCAGCAAAGCCTAAGATTATAGCGCGAGGTTTGACGCTATTTTGTCGAGAACCCAGCCTGCCGCACATTGGCCGAATGTCGCAGTCACACTGACGACCGATCCGTAACCGTGACAGTTGAGCGAACCGTCGCCTTCGATCGCGCACGAAGCATCGGGCGGCGCCACGCTTTCGCGGCTGAAGACACAGGTCACGCCGATCTTGCGGCCTTCGCGCGGAGCGCCATGCTCCTTGCGCAGGCGCTGGCGCAACTGGGCCAGCAGCGGGTCGTGCGTGACGAGCGACAGGTCGTCGATGTCGACCTTGTGCGCCTGCCGCTTGCCGCCAGCCGCGCCGACAGTGATGAAGGCGGCGCGCGATGCTCGTGCCCATGCGGCCATCGTCAGCTTGGCCTTCACCTGGTCGCATGCATCCACGACGGCCGTCACAGGCCCGTTCGTGGCCTCGGCGGCTTCGAGCACCGTCGTCCAGTTGCCTGGCTCCACGAACTCGTCGACCGCGAGCACCTTGCACTCCGGGTTGATCTGCGCAATGCGGTCGCGCATGGCCTCGACCTTCGCCTGCCCCACCGTCGCATCGAGCGCGTGGATCTGCCGGTTGATGTTCGACTCGGACACGTGGTCGAGATCGACCAGCGTCAGCCGCCCCACCCCGCTGCGTGCCAGCGCCTCAACGGCCCAAGAACCCACCCCGCCGATGCCGACGACAAGCACGTGCGCATTGCGGATGCGTGCGGCACCCGCAACGCCATACAGGCGCTCCAAGCCGCCGAAGCGGCGCGCATAGTCAGGCGCCGCGGTGTCGATGACGACGTCCGCGGCGGCAAGAGGAGTGGTGATTGCGGCAGTGATGATCGCGCTCAAGCGGAAAGCTCCGCCTGCATCAGCGCAAACGCGAGAGTCGTTCGCGGCCGGCCTGCGCGGCTTCGGACTGCGGGTAGGCCTTGGTCAGGTCTTCCAGCGTGCGGCGCGCGGCGCGCGTGTCCTTCAGTTCGATCTGGCAGTTCGCGATCGACAGCACGGCCTCGGGGGCCTTGGCATGGTCGGGCGCGAGCGACAGCATCGAACGGAAATTCGCGATCGCCTCGTTGTAGTTGCGCGTGGCGTATTGGGCGTTGCCGAGCCAGAACAGCGCCGAGGCGTTGTAGCCGCTCTGCGGGTAGCGCTTGACGAATTCGGCGAACGCGGTCTGCGCCTGCGCGAACTGGCCAGAGCGGAACACACCGAGGGCGGCGTCGAAATCGGCCTTTTCCTTCGGATCGGCGTTGAACTCGCGGCCGTCCACCGACACCTTCGAGGGCTCGCTCTGCTTGAGCTTGTCGTCGAGGGTGGTCTGGCGCGACTGCATTTCGCTCACGGTGCGCGTGAGCTGCTCGTTCTGGCCGGTCATGCGCGCCAAATCGCCTCGCATCTGCTCGATCTGGTTCTGCAGATCGAGCAGGCTGCGACGCAATTGGCCGTTTTCGTCGGTCAGTCGCTGGTCGGTTTGCTGGCGCATGGCCTCGACGCGCTGGCGCAGATCGAGAATGGCGCGGCGAGCCTCGTCATCCTCGAACAGTGCGGCCTGCGACCCCACCGAGACACAAAGCAAGGCGGCAGCCAGCGCCGCGCCTCGCAACACAGCGCGGTGCATCACTGGCGGTACGTGATTTCGGCGCGACGGTTCTGCGCCCAGACTTCTTCACCCGAACCCTGGACGGCAGGCTTTTCCTTGCCGAAGCTCACGGCTTCGATCTGGTTGTCGCTCACGCCCAGCAGGGTCAGTGCACGACGCACGGCTTCCGAACGCTTCTGGCCCAGCGCCAGGTTGTATTCGCGGCCGCCGCGCTCGTCGGTGTGACCTTCGATCGACACTCGGCGCTGCGGGTTGGCCTTGAGGAAACGTGCATGACCATCGATGGCCGACTGGAACTCGGGCTTGACCGTGTAGCTGTCGTAATCGAAGTAGATGATGCGCGCCACGCCCACCGGACCTTGCGCGGTGCCCGCGTTCGGATCGATGGTCACAGGAGCCACGGCGCTAGCGCCACCTTGCTGGCCGCCGGCGGTGCCGGAGCGGTCGGTCACCGGCGTTTCGTTGAGCTTGGTGCCCGACGAACAACCGGCAATAAGAGCCACGATGGCCAGCGAATAGATCGTACGTTTCAACATTTCGAACTCCTCAAGTAAACCTAATCATTGCTTTTGAAACGGACCCCAGTCCGGTTCTCTTATGTCTCCCGCCTGCCCAGCCAGTCGTGCCTTTATTTTTCCATCCAAAGTGGTCGTCATCAGGGCTTCGCGGCCTTGCAGCTGCGTGGCGTAGACGATCAATTTGCTGTTCGGGGCAAAACTCGGGCTCTCGTCGGCGGTGGTGTCCGTGATGGCGCTGACATTGCCGGTGGCCAACTCCATCACATGGAGTTTGAATGCACCTCCCACCCGGGAGATGTAGGCCAACCACCGGCCATCGCCGCTGACAGCCGGAGAAATGTTGTAGGTGCCGCTGAAGGTCACCCGTGTCGGGTTGCCGCCGCTGGCACCCATCTTGTAGATCTGCGGGGCACCACCGCGGTCGCTGACGAAGTAGATGGTGCTGCCGTCGGCCGAGAACGCTGGCTCGGTGTCGATGCTCGAGCTTTGCGTCAGGCGGCGCGGTTCGCCGCCGCCGGCCGGAATGGTGAAGAGTTGCGAACCGCCGTCGCGGCTCAGGGTGACGGCAAGCGAGTTGCCGTCGGGTGCCCAGGCCGGTGCGCTGTTCGATCCCTTGAAGTTCGCGAGCAGGCGACGCTGGCCGCTGGCCACGTTGTGCACGTAGACGACCGGCTTGCGCGACTCGAAGGACACATATGCCAGTTGCTGGCCATTGGACGACCAGCACGGCGAGATGATCGGCTCGGGGCTGGCCAGCGCGGCTTGCGCGTTTTCGCCGTCGGCGTCGGCCACCCACAGCGAATAGCGGCTGCCGGCCTTGGTGACGTAGGCGATGCGGGTCGAGAAGATGCCTTTTTCGCCGGTCAGCTTTTCATAGACGTAGTCCGCGATGCGGTGCGAAGCCAGACGCAGGTCGCCTTGCGGCACGGTGTAGCTCTGTCCGCCGAGATCCTGTCCCTTGACCACGTCCCACAGCCGGAAACGCACGTCGAAGCGGCCGTCGGCCAGGCGGCTGACGCTGCCCACCACGAGCGAGTCGGCGGTGCGCTGGCGCCACAGCGACAGGTCGGGGCGCGAGGCCTCGTCCAGCGCCTGGCCAGAGGCATCGACGCCACGGAACTGGCCGCTTCGCTCCAGGTCGGCCTGGACGATGTCGGAGATCTTCTGCGGGGAGGATTCCTGGCCCTTGAAGGGAACAAGCGCGATTGGCAGCTGCGTCAGCCCGACGCCCGACACTTCGACCCGGAACTGGGCCAGTGCAGGAAGCATGGGAGTGGCGGCTAGGGCCGCAATGAGAGTGCGGCGTGCAAATAGCGATGAAGAAGGAGTTGGAATTGGAGTTGGCAACGGCTTGTTCATGCGGTTCGGAGAGGTTTCCGGGTAAAAAGTTCTCCCCGGCTTGACGGGCCACATGTTACACACTGGTTTGGAGACGCCGTCACAAAACGTTTATCCAGCGGCGCGGTCCTACAGAATCACTTCAGGAAGCCCGGAACAGGGGCACCCGTAGAATCCGCCGCCATGCAAGCTTCCCCCGGCGGCGAGACTCCTCGCCCTCCCCTGATGCGCCGTCTGGCGCGACTCATGACCTGGTTCGGCGGCTCGCGCCAATGGTGGGCCCTTGGATTGAGCGGGGCGATGCTGGCGGCAATCACCGAGCCGCTCATGGCCGCCCTGCTCAAGCCGCTGCTCGACCGCGGCTTCACCCGCGGCGAGATGCCGCTGTGGTTCGTGCCCGCCGCCGTGTTGCTGCTGTTTGCGGTGCGCGGCATTGCCCAGTTCATTTCCCAGTACGCCCTGTCGCGCATTGCCAATGAGGGAATGCAGAAGCTGCGGCGGGTGATGTTCGAGCGGCTGCTCGGCGCAGAACTCGCGCTGTTCGCGCGGCAGTCGGCCAGCGCACTTTCGAACACCGTGGTCTACGAAGTGCAGACCGGCGCGATGCTGCTGGTGCAGGCGCTGCTCGGCCTTTCTCGCGACGGCTTCACGCTGATCGCGCTGCTGGGATATCTGGTCTACCTGAACTGGAAGCTCACCCTCATCGTCGCCTTCCTGGTGCCCAGCATCTCGTGGATCATGAAGGTGTTCTCCAAGCGGCTCTACCGGCTCACGCAGCAGGGCCAGCAGGCCACCGACGAGCTGGCCTATGTGGTCGAGGAAAACGTGCTCGCTCACCGCGTGGTGCGCCTGCACGGTGCCGAAGGCGCGCAGGGCCAACGCTTCGAACAGCTGAGCCAGCGCCTGAACCGCCTGGCCGTGAAGTCGACCATCGCCCAGGCCGCGACCACGCCGCTCACGCAGATGATGGCCTCGCTGGCGCTGTCGGTGGTGGTGATGATCGCGCTGTGGCAGAGCGGCAAGCAGGGCTTTACGGTGGGCGGTTTCGTCGCCTACATCACGGCCATGCTGATGCTGATCGCGCCTATCCGCCGGCTGGCCGAAGTGGCCGGGCCGATCACGCGCGGCCTGGCCGCCCTGGAACGCGGGCTGGTGCTGATCGACGAGGTCGCGCCGGAGTCGCAGGGCACGTTCAACCTCGAGCACGCCCAGGGCCGCATCGAGCTGCGCAACGTGCAGGTCAGCTACCGCGGCGACGACGAACAGCGCGCCCTCGACGGTGTGAGCCTGACCATCGAGCCTGGCCAGGTCGTCGCCTTCGTGGGCCCCTCGGGGTCGGGCAAGACCACGCTGGTCAACCTGCTGCCGCGCTTCGTGCAGCCCAGCAGCGGCCAGGTGCTGCTCGATGGACACGACACCAGCGAATGGCAACTGAAGAGCCTGCGTGCGCAGTTCGCGATGGTCAGCCAGGACGTGGTGATGCTCAACGAGACCCTTGCGGCCAACGTGGCGCTGGGCTCGGAGATCGATCGCGAACGCGTGCTGCAGTGCATAGAGGCGGCCAACCTGAGCTCGCACGTGGAGAACCTGCCCCAGGGCATCGACACCGTGCTGGGCCACAACGCCACGCAGCTGTCGGGCGGCCAACGCCAGCGCTTGGCCATTGCCCGTGCGCTCTACAAGAACGCGCCTGTGCTGCTGCTCGACGAAGCCACCTCCGCGCTAGACACTGAATCGGAGCGCCTCGTGCAGGACGCCCTGCAGCGCCTCATGCAGAACCGCACAACGCTGATCGTGGCCCACCGCCTGTCGACCATCCAGCACGCGGACCGCATCATCGTGATGGAGCAAGGCCGCATTGCCGAGCAAGGCAGCCACGAGCAGCTGATGCAGCTCGACGGCCTTTATGCGCGGCTGCAGACGCTGGCGGTGCGCAGCGCACCGCCGGGGCAAGACCCGACGCTCTGACCAGGCCCTGGCGGGCAGGTCAGAGCAGCACGATGTCGTACTGCCCCTGCCCGATCGCCGGTTCGGACTGCAGCGAAATCGGCTTGCCGATGAAGTCGCTCAGGCCCGCCAGGTGCTGGCTTTCCTCGTCGAGGAACAGCTCGATCACCTGCGGCGACGACACGATGCGGAACTCGCGCGGCGTGAACTGGCGCGCCTCGCGAAGAATCTCTCGCATCACGTCGTAGGCCACGCTGCGCGCAGTCTTCACGATGCCCTGCCCGCCGCATGCTGCGCAAGGTTCGCACAGCATGTGCGCCAGCGATTCGCGCGTGCGCTTGCGCGTCATCTCGACCAGCCCGAGCTGCGAGAAACCGCCCGCCGTGGTCTTGACCCGGTCACGCGCCAGCTGCTTGCGAAACTCCCCAAGAACCTGCTCGCGGTGGTCGTCGCGCCCCATGTCGATGAAGTCGACGATGATGATCCCGCCCAGGTTGCGCAGCCGCAGCTGCCGCGCAATGGCCTGCGCCGCCTCCAGGTTGGTCTTGAAGATGGTGTCGTCGAAGTTGCGCGCACCGACGAAGCCGCCGGTGTTCACGTCCACCGTGGTCAGCGCCTCGGTCTGGTCGACCACGAGATAGCCGCCCGACTTCAGCTCGACGCGCCGCCCCAGCGCCTTTGCGATTTCCTCGTCAACCGAATACAGGTCGAAGATCGGCCGCTCGCCTTTGTAGTGCTGCAGCTTGCCGGCAGCCTTGGGCATGAATTCGAGGCCGAACTTCAGCAGCACCTCGAACTGCTCGCGGGAGTCGATGCGGATGGTCTGCGTGTCTTCGCTGGTCATGTCGCGCAGCACGCGCTGCAGCAGGCTCAGGTCCTGGTGCAGCAGCGACATCGGCGGCATGCGCATCGATGCCTCGCGAATGCGCGACCATGTCTTGCGCAAGTAGGCGATGTCTTCGGCCAGTTCGGGGTCGGAGGAATCCTCGCCGTTGGTACGCAGGATGAAGCCGCCAGTGTTGGCCGGCACCACGCCGCCGCTATCGGCCGCCGCGGCCGCTTCGATCAGCGCCAGCATGCGGTTGCGCAGCGACTCGCGCTGGTCCGACGGGATCTTCTGCGACACGCCAATGTGGTTGTCCTGCGGCAGGAACACCAGCAGGCGCCCGGCGATGCTGATCTGCGTCGACAGCCGTGCGCCCTTGGTGCCGATCGGGTCCTTGATGACCTGCACCAGCAGCGACTGGCCTTCGAACACCTGCTTCTCGATGGGCACCATCGGCCCGCCGTTGCGGTGGTCTCGTTCCGGCGCCGGCGCGCTGGGCCGCGAGCCCGGCGTGAACGGCGCCACGATGTCGGCCACGTGCAGGAAGGCGGTGCGCTCCAGGCCGATGTCGATGAAGGCCGACTGCATGCCCGGCAGCACGCGCGACACCTTGCCGAGGTAGATGTTGCCGACCAGCCCGCGCTCCAGCGTGCGCTCGACGTGCAGCTCTTGCACCGCGCCGTGCTCGACCAGCGCCACACGGGTCTCTTGCGGGGACCAGTTGATCAGGATGTCTTGCATGGAATTCTTGTCAGGTATTGAAACCGGCGCCACGGAGCAGCTCGGCGGTCTCGAACATGGGAAGTCCCATGATGCCCGAATAGGACCCGCTGATGTGCTCGATGAACGCGGCCGCCGCGCCCTGGATGGCGTAGGCCCCGGCCTTGCCGAGCGGCTCGCCGCTGTCGGCGTAGCGGGCAATCTGCGCTTCGGTGATCTTCGCGAAGCGCACGCGCGAGACGCTGAGCGCGGCATGGCGCCGGTCACCGGCCTGCAGGGCCACGGCCGTCAGCACGCGGTGCGTCGTGCCGGAGAGCATGGCGAGCATGCGCGCGGCATCGGCGGCGTCGTCAGGCTTGCCGAGGATGGTGCGGCCGAGAGCGACGGTGGTGTCGGCGCAGAGCACCGGCGCATTGGCCAGCCCGCGCCGCTCCAGCCGCGCAACCGCCGCATCGAGCTTGAGGGCGGTCACGCGCTGCACGTAGGAGGCCGGTGCCTCGTTCGGCAGCACTGCTTCGAGTGACTCGGCGTCTTCGCTGGCATCGGCGAGCAGCAGCGCATGGCGAATGCCGAGCTGGCCGAGCAGCTGGGCGCGGCGCGGGCTTTGCGAGGCGAGGTAGATGAAGTCGGACAAGGTTCAGTTCTCCTGTGAGGCCCGCGCCGCGGATTGCGCGCCGGCCACTGTGCGGTTCCATGCCAGCCCGGGCGGCAGATGCTCGGGTCCGAAGAGGAAATGAAGGACGCGACGGCGCACCGGCAGCCGGGCACGGGACGACGCATGCAGCAGCAGGGGCCGCATCAGCAGCGCGTCACCGCGCGCTGCGGTGCAGGTTGCTTCGCCCTGGGCTGCGCGCATGGCCTGCGACTCGATGTTGCTCAAACGGCCGTTGCGATGGCTGCCCGGCACGACGCGCAAGGGGCCGGCATCGGGGCCGCAATCGTCCAGGTGCAAGCGCACGGCGAGCAATGTCTGCAGCAGTTCGGTCGAAGGCTGCACATACGGTTCGCCTTCCTTGACGACCGTCGGCAGGCTGTCGCTCGATGCGGGAATCGAAGTGTCCTGATGCAGCGCGACCAGCCAGTTGCGCTCGGCCGTCTTGTCGAACAAGGTGCATTGCACGGCCACCGAAGCGCTATAGAGCAGGCCGGATTCGACCAGCCGCGCCTTGAGCCTCACGGCCACCTCGCGGCACGGTGAATGGGCCAACAGGTTACGGCTGCCCGCCGCCTGCCCGAGCCAACGCTCCAGCGACCGCGCGGTTTCGTCCAGCAGATCGGGCGGCAGCAGCGCCGGCAGAAGCGCATAGCCCTTTTCGTCGAGCAACGCGGCCTGCCCGTCGGCGCTGGTCATTCGCGGTGGTAGGGATGGCCTGCGTTCACCGACCACGCACGGTAAAGCTGCTCGACCAGCAGCACCCGCGCCATCGCGTGCGGCAGCGTGAGGTCGGACAGCCGGATGCGCTCGTGTGCCGCGGCCTTGAAGGTCGGATCTAGCCCGTCGGGCCCGCCGATGACCAATGCAACGTCGTCACCCTCGCCTTGCCAGGATTGCAGCCGCGCCGCCAGCGCCTTGGTGGTCAGCGCGGTGCCACGCTCGTCGAGCACCACGATGCGCATGCCGCGCGCAATCGCGCCTTCGATGCGCTCGCGCTCGGCGGCGTAAAGGGTTTCGAGCGACTTGGAGCCGCGCGGCTCGGTCTTGACCGCGCGCAGCTCGAGCTTGAGTTCAGGCGGAAAGCGCTTGGCGTAGTCGTCCCAGGCAGTCTGTGCCCAATCGGGCATGCGCTGCCCGACGGCGACCACCAGGAGCTTCATGCGCGGCGGGCTGGCGCCTTCTTGGCTGCCGCCTTTTTAGCGGCAGGCTTCTTGGCCGCCGGCTTGCCGACGACCTTGACCGGCACGCGCGCGGTGGTGGTGCCGGCCTTCTTGGCGGGCGCCTTCTTCGCTGCGGTCTTGGCCGTCGTCTTGGCGGCGGCCTTCTTCGCCGGCGCCTTCGCGGCCTTGGCTTCCTGCTCGGCCGCGCGGATCGCGGTCTTGGCGGCGCTCGAGCGGCGCAGCGTGGGTTCCTTGGCGGCGCCCTTCTTCTTGGTCTCGGGCTCGTCCTTGGTCGACGAACTCGTGGACGCGGCGGGCTTGGCACCGCCGAGCTTGGCGCGCACCGGCTTGTCGCCCCAGATCTCTTCGAGGTGGTAGTACTGGCGGATGGCCGGCTGCATGATGTGCGCGACCGCGGCGCCGCAGTCGACGATGATCCACTCGCCGTTTTCCTCGCCCTCGATGCGCGGCTTGCCGAAACCGGCTTCGCGCACGGCGTCGCGCACGCTGGCGGCGAGCGCCTTGGTCTGGCGGTTCGAGGTGCCCGACGCGACGATCACGCGCTCGAACAGCGGTGACAGATGCTCTGTGTCGAATACCTGGATGTCCTGCGCCTTGACGTCTTCGAGACCATCGATGATGGCTCGCTGGAGTTTCTGGGTGTCTTTTTTGGCGGCGGCTTCAGTGGTCATCAGGCAGAGCGGTAGAGGTGGTGTTGGTCAATATAGCGTGCAACCGTGGCCGGAACCAGCGAGGAAATGTCCACGCCAAGCGCCGCGCGCCGCCGAATTTCGGTGGCGCTGATGTCCATAGGTGGCAATTCGAGCGCCTCGAAACGCGCACCGGCCGGGAGGCCAGGCAGCATTTTCGGATCAAAACGAGCAGTGTCGCCCGTCGATAATGCGCGATACGCTACAGAAACGATAGCAATGCCGAGTATATCCTGCCAGCCATGCCAGGTCGGCAGCGCGCTTGCCTGGTCGGCGCCCATGATCAGCACGAGCTGCGCGCCGGGCTGCTCTTTCTGCAGTTCGTGCAGGGTGTCGAGCGTGTAGGTCGGGCCGTCGCGCAGCACTTCGCGGCTGTCGACGACGACGGTGCCTTTGAGTCCCGCGAAGGCCAGCCGCGTCATCGCGAGGCGGTCTTCCTTCGGCGTGAGCGCCCTGCTCTTGTGCCAAGCCTGGCCGGTGGGAACGACATGCAGCTCGGCCAGATCCAGCTGCGAAAGCGCAGCCTCGGCCAGCGCCACATGGGCGTTGTGCGGTGGATCGAACGCGCCGCCGAAAACGCCGATGCGCGGCACCTTGCCGGAATAAGAATTCACAGCCAGTCGCGCCGCACGATGAAGTCGCTGTACAGCGCGGCTTCGGGGCTGCCCGGCTCGGGCCGTTGCTGGTAGGCCCAGCTCGCCAGCGGCGGCATCGACAGCAGGATCGACTCGGTGCGTCCGCCGGACTGCAGGCCGAAGTGCGTGCCGCGGTCCCACACGAGGTTGAACTCGACATAGCGGCCGCGACGGTAGAGCTGGAAATTGCGCTCGCGCTCCGTGTACGGCATGGCGCGGCGGCGCTCGACCACGGGCAGGTAGGCCGGCAGGAAGCCGTCGCCCACCGAGCGGATCATGGCAAAGCCGTTCTCGAAGCCGCCTTCTGAAAAGTCGTCGAAGAAGATGCCGCCGACACCGCGTTGCTCGTTGCGATGCTTCAGGAAGAAATACTCGTCGCACCATGTCTTGAAGCGCGGGTACTTGTCGTCGCCGAAGGGCGCGAGCGCATCACGGCACACTGTGTGGAAGTGCACCGCGTCTTCCTCGAAGCCGTAGCACGGTGTGAGGTCCATGCCGCCGCCGAACCAGCAGACCGGCTCGCCGCCTTCAGGCAGCGCCGCCAGCATGCGCACGTTCATGTGGACGATCGGCACGTAGGGGTTGCGCGGATGGAACACCAGCGACACGCCCATCGCCTCGAAAGGCGCGCCGGCGAGCTCGGGCCGGTTCTGCGTGGCCGATGGCGGCAGCTTGGGGCCGCGCACCTGCGAGAAGCCGCAGCCGGCGCGCTCGAACAGTTCCCCGCCTTCGAGGATGCAGGTCAGGCCCTGACCCTGCAGCGGCTCACCGGGCTCCTTTTGCCAGGCGTCGCGCACGCAGGCACCACCGTCGGCCTTTTCTACCGCTGAGATGATCGACTGCTGCAGTCCGCGCAGGTAGTCGCCGACCGCCGCCGGGTTGGTTTGCTGCATCAAGCGTTGGGTGCGTTGCGCGCGTGCACCGCGCGGAATCCGATGTCCTTGCGGTATTGGGCGCCGTCGAAATTGACGCGCGCCGCCACCTCGTAGGCCCGCTGCTGAGCGAGCTTGACGCTGTCGGCCAGCACGGTCACGCAGAGCACGCGGCCGCCGCTGGTCTTGAGCTCGCCGTTTTCCAACGTCGTGCCGGCGTGGAACACCACGGCGTCGGGCGCCTCGGCCGGAATGCCGGTGATACGGTCGCCCTTGCGCGGCGACAGCGGGTAGCCGTGCGCGGCCATCACCACGCCCAGCGCCACGCGGCGGTCCCACTGCAGCTCGACCTGATCGAGCGTGCCATCGGTGGCGTGCCAGAACACCTCGAAGAGGTCGGACTTCAGGCGCATCATGATCGGCTGCGTCTCGGGGTCGCCCATGCGGCAGTTGAATTCGAGCGTCTTCGGATGGCCGGACGCGTCGATCATCAGGCCGGCATACAGGAAGCCGGTGTACGGAATACCGTCTTTCTCCATGCCGCGGATGGTCGGCAGGATGATTTCGCGCATGGCGCGCGCATGCACCTCGGCCGTGACCACCGGCGCGGGCGAATACGCGCCCATGCCGCCGGTGTTGGGGCCTTCGTCGTTGTCGAGCAGGCGCTTGTGGTCCTGGCTGGTGGCCAGCGCAGTGACGTTCTTGCCGTCGCACAGCACGATGAAGCTGGCTTCCTCGCCCTGCAGGAACTCTTCGATGACGACGCGCGCGCCGCCTTCGTTGTGGGACACGCCGAACTTGTTGTCGACCAGCATGAAGTCGACCGCCTCGTGCGCTTCCTGCGCGGTCATGGCGACCACGACGCCCTTGCCTGCCGCCAGGCCGTCGGCCTTGACGACGATGGGCGCGCCCTTGGCATCGATGTAGGCATGCGCCGCGGCGGCGTCGGTGAAGGCTTCGTACTCGGCCGTGGGAATCTTGTGGCGCTTCATGAACGCCTTGGAAAACGCCTTGGAGCTCTCGAGCTGCGCGGCCGCCTGCGTCGGGCCGAAGATGCGCAGGCCGTGCGCGCGGAACTCGTCGACCACGCCGGCCGCCAGCGGCGCCTCGGGGCCGACCACGGTCAGCGCGATCTTTTCCTTGATGGCCCATTCGCGCAGCGCGGCAGGCTCGGTGATGTCGATGCAGTCGTAGCGCTCGTCGCTCGCGGTGCCGCCGTTGCCGGGCGCCACGTACACGCGGCTCACCCGGGTGGCCTGCGCCAGACGCCACGCCAGAGCGTGTTCACGGCCCCCTCCCCCAATTACCAGTACCTTCATTCGCGGGCCTTCATTTCTCGCAGTGATTCAACAAACATTCATTCGTGCTTACTCGGACAGCGAGGCGTTGTGATAAACGTCCTGCACGTCGTCCAGGTCCTCGAGCACGTCGAGCAATTTCTGCATTTTCGCGGCGTCTTCGCCGGTGACTTCGACCGGGTTTTCCGCGCGCATGGTGACTTCGGCCACCTCGGGCTTCAGGCCGGCGGCCTCGAGCGCGTTCTTGACGGCTTCGAAATCGGCGACCGGGGTCAGCACTTCGATGGCGCCGTCGTCGTCGGTGACGACGTCTTCGGCGCCCGCCTCGAGCGCCACTTCCATCACCTTGTCTTCGTCGGTGCCGGGCGCGAACACGATCTGGCCGCAGTGCTTGAACTGGAAGGCCACCGAGCCTTCGGTGCCCATGTTGCCGCCATGCTTGGAGAAGGCGTGGCGCACTTCGGCCACGGTGCGCACGCGGTTGTCGGTCATGGTGTCGACGATGATCGCCGCGCCGCCGATGCCGTACCCTTCGTAACGAATTTCTTCGTAATTGACGCCTTCGAGGTTGCCGGTGGCCTTGTCGATGTTGCGCTTGATGGTGTCGATGGGCAGGTTCACGGCCTTGGCCTTTTCCACCGCCAGCCGCAGGCGGGGGTTGGAACCCAGGTCAGCGCCGCCGGCGCGTGCCGCCACCGTGATTTCGCGAATGGCACGGGTCCAGAGCTTGCCGCGTTTTTCGTCCTGGCGGCCCTTGCGGTGCTGAATATTTGCCCATTTGCTATGTCCGGCCATGGCTTTCTATCTCGCTGTCTTGTGTTTTCAAAGCAAGCTCCGAGTTTACTGTCCGGCGCACACAACGCCCGGCGGCCCCTGGATTTCGCGCCCGGGCTTTTGGTGATAATCGTTCGATGACACCATCGCCTACCGGCGGCCCCGCGACACCCGTCGTCCTGCCGCCCCACGCTCCCCTGCCGCTGTACTACAGCAACGAGGCAGAGCACCAGGCGTTCCTGCGTCGCATCTTCGACAACACGGCGGCCGACTATGACCGCATCGAGAGCGTGCTTGCTTTCGGCACCGGCCCCTCCTACCGCCGCGCGGCGCTGCAGCAGGCAGGCCTTGCGCCCGGCGCCGAGGTGCTCGACGTGGGCATCGGCACCGGGCTGGTGGCGCGCGAGGCACTGAAGCTCATCGGCCCGGCCGGCAAGCTCGTGGGCGTGGACCCCAGCGCAGGCATGATGGACCAGGTGAAGCTGCCCGGCGTGGAACTGGTGCAAGGCGTGGCCGAGGCCCTTCCCCGGCCCGACGCCAGCTGTGACTTCGTGAGCATGGGCTACGCCATGCGCCACATCAGCGACGTGGCCGCCGCCTTCGGCGAATTCCATCGCGTGCTGCGCCCCGGCGGGCGCGTGGTGGTGCTAGAAATTACCAAGCCCGAGGGCCGCGTCGCGACGGCGCTGCTCAAGGGCTACATGCGCGCCGTGGTACCGCTGATCGCCCGCGTGGTCGGTCGCCGGCGGGACACCTCGGAACTGTGGCGCTACTACTGGGACACCATCGAGGCCTGCATTCCCCCCGAGCAGGTAGTACAGGCGCTGGCCGCCGCGGGTTTCCGCGACGTGCGTCGGCATGCCAGCCTCGGCGTGTTCTCTGCCTATGCCGCCATCAAACCAGACCACATCGTCGAGGCAGGGTGACAGTGCAAGTTAAGGACGGAACCTCTTCTTCCCATCTGCGCGTCGAGCGCCTTTCGTTGCCCGACAGCCTGGCGCTGGCCGCCAGGGGCAAGGCGCCCTTCGCGGCGCTGGGCTACGGCACGCCGCACGGCGTGGCGTGGATGCCGACAGTCAATGCGCGCGTGCTGTCGTCCAATGGCGCGATGGCCGACGTCTGGCACCTGACGGCGCCGCACATCGAGTCGGGCACCACCGGCATCGCGCGCTGGCGCACCGACGGCCAATGGTTGCTGGGCGCCATCGACCTCGACGAGGCGGCCGAGAAGCAAGGCCTGACCGAACTCGCGCGCCGCGCCTACAGCGACCTGTTCAAGACGCTCGATCAGGCCGGCACGCCGCACCTGCAGCGCATCTGGAACTACCTGCCTCAGATCAACGCCGACGGCGGCGGGCTGGAGCGCTACCGCCAGTTCAACGCCGGCCGTCAGGAAGCCTTCCTGGAAGCCGGCCGCGCCGCCTTCGAGGGCGCGCCAGCGGCCTGCGCGCTGGGCATCCACCAGGGTGCGCTGTCGATCCGATTCCTGGCGGGCCAGCAGGCACCGCTGCCGGTGGAAAACCCGCGGCAGGTGTCGGCCTACCGCTACCCCGAAACCTACGGTCCGCGCTCGCCCACCTTTTCGCGCGCGGCGCTGTCGGACATCGGCGACGGCAACGTCGCGCTGTTCATTTCCGGCACCGCGAGCATCGTCGGGCATGAAACCGTCCACCACGGCGACGTGCTCGAGCAGACCCGCGAAACGCTGCGCAACCTGCAGGCCGTGATCACCGCCGCAAACGAGCGCGGCAGTGCGAAGTTCGCGCTGGCCGAGCTCGACTGCGTGGTGTACGTGCGGCACCCTTCGGACACCGAGGCGGTGCGCGGCATCATCGAGAGCACGCTCGGCGCCGACGCGCCGATGGCACGCCACGCGGTGTACCTGGAAGCCGACATCTGCCGCAGCGACCTGCTGGTCGAGATCGAGGCGCACACGGTTGCCGCCGGTCGATTGCGGGCCTGACTTGCCGGTGCCCGACCGACCGGCCGACGGCCCCGATCGCCCGACTGACTCAATGACCCGAGTGCTGCGTCTTCTCACGTCGATCCCGCTTGCGTTGATGCTTTACGCGCTGCTGCTTTTCCTGGGCCTGATCTCGCTGGTCTGGAACTTCGTGGCCATGCTGATCTACCCTGTGATGCCCACGCGGCCGGCCCGCGCGCTGGGCCGCATGACCATCGCGTTCGCCTACCGCATGTTCTGGTGGCTGGCGTCGGTGACGGGGATGATGCGCATCGACGCCACCTGCCTCGACCCGATGCGCAACGAGCCCGGAGTGATCTTCGTGGCCAACCATCCGACCATGCTCGACGCCCTGCTGCTGGTGGCGCGGCTGCCGCGCAGCGCCTGCATCATGAAGGCCGACCTGATGGGCAACATCTTCCTCGGCGCGGGTGCGCGGCTGGCGCGCTACATCAGCAACAAGTCGGCCCGCATGATGGTGCGGCTGGCGGTGAACGACCTGCGCAACGGCGGGCAGCTGGTGATCTTTCCCGAGGGCACGCGCACGGTGACGCCGCCGCTCAACCCCTTTCGCCCCGGCGTGACGCTGATCGCCAAGCTGGCGCAGGCGCCGATCCAGACGGTGTTCATCGACACCGACTCGCCTTACCTCAGCAAGGGCTGGTCGCTGTGGCGCGTACCGCCGCTGCCTATCGTCTTCACGCTGCGGCTGGGCAAGCGCTTTGCGGCCACGCAGGACAGCGACGTGCTGCAGGCCGACCTGGAACATTACTTTCGCCAAAACATGGAACAGCGCGCCAACGACGCGTCCCCCGAATGCCAGACGCCTCGCGCACCCACCTTGTCCTGATTCCCAGCTACAACACGGGAGAACGCGTGTTCTCCACGGTCGAGGCCGCGCGTGCGCAATGGAACCCGGTGTGGGTGGTGGTCGACGGCAGCGACGACGGCACGGGCGAGCGGCTGCAGCAGATGGCGGCCAACGACCCCGGCCTGCGCGTGTGGGTGCTGCCGCAGAACCAGGGCAAGGGCTCGGCGGTGCTGCACGGGCTGCGCGCCGCAAGGGACGCGGGTTTCACGCACGCACTGACCATGGACTCCGACGGGCAGCATCCGGCGGACCTGATCCCCGCGTTCATGAAGGCCTCGCTGGACCGGCCCGAGACGATGGTGCTGGGGCGCCCGGTGTTCGATGCGAGCGCGCCGCTGTTGCGCGTGCGCGGGCGGCGCGTGTCGAACGGCTGGACGCAGCTGGAAACCCTGTTTGCCGGCGTTGGCGACTCGCTCTACGGCTTTCGCGTGTATCCGGTGAGCGACCTGATCGCGGTGATGGCGAAGCAGCCGTGGATGCGGCGCTTCGACTTCGACACCGAAGCCGTTGTTCGACTGGCCTGGCGCGGTGTCAAGCCGGTGAACATCGATGCGCCTGTGAAGTATCTGACTGCCGAAGAAGGCGGCGTTTCGCACTTCCGCTATGGGCGGGACAACGTACTGTTGACCTGGATGCATGCACGGTTGATGGTGGAGTTCGTGCTGCGGCTGCCGGGGCTGGTGTTTCGGAAGCTGGCTGGGAAGCCTCCGTTTCAGGACTGAGTCTTTTGCCTTGTTGGGGAGCGCCCGGTACGCGGTACGGCGCTTGTCGTGTCGTTCGCGCCGCTGCCCTCACCCCGACCCTCTCCCGGAGGGAGAGGGTGCAAGACTTAGATCATCCCGCCGTTGACGGAAATCACCTGCCCAGTGATATACCCAGCCTCGTTACCAGCCAGGAAAGCAGCCAGCGCAGCCACCTCTTCCGGCGTCCCCGCCCGCTTCACAGGCACCATCTGGTTGATGACCGCCGGATCGAACACCGCATCTGCCATGGGCGAGGCGATGATCCCTGGCGCGATCGCATTCACCGTCACGCCGCGCGATGCCACTTCGAGCGACAGCGCCTTGGTCGCGCTGTTGAGGGCGCCCTTGGCGGCCGCGTAGTTGACCTGCCCCCGGTTGCCCGCGATGGCGGCGACCGACGAGATGTTCAGGATGCGTCCCCAGCGCGTGCGCATCATCGGCAGCAGCAAGGGCTGCGTGACGCGGAAGAAGCCGTTGAGCGACACGTCGATCACCTTGTGCCACTGCTCGGCGCGCATGCCCGGCAGCACCGCGTCGTCGTGCACGCCCGCATTGTTGACGAGGATCTGGACCGGCCCGCCTTCGAGAATGCGCGCACATGCCGTTGCGCAAGCCTCGTCGCTGCGCAGGTCGAACACATGGCATTCGGCCTTGCCGCCGTCGGCCGAGATGGCGGCGGCCAGTTGCTCGATCGCCTCCGGCCGCGAGTTGGCGTGCAGCAGCACCGTTGCGCCCTCGCGCGCGAAGCGCCGGGCCATGGCCGCGCCGAGCGCGCCGCTGGCGCCGGTGATCAGGGCGCGTTTTCCTTCGAGACTCATGACGATGTGCTTTCTTCCGCGGCCAGCGGTGTGTTCAGGACCACCACGGCACGGCCCTCGGCCAGCGAGCGGCCGTCGTCGGCCTTCACCGTGAATTCATAGAGAACCTGGCGCTCGTCGCCGGACAGGCGCTTCGCCCTCACCTGCAACGCGCCCTGGACGTCATCGAGCCGCGCCACCGCCAGCTTGACGTTGCGCGCACTCGCCAGGAAGCCGGCCGACGGCGTGCTGCCCTCTGCAGCCAGCAGGCCGCCGTGCAGCGCCATTGCCTGCGCGGCGTATTCGATGGCGTTCGGCGCGAGCAAGCCACTCTCGGTGCGCAGCGGGTTGCCGGCTTGCGCGTGCGTGGTGGTGCTGCAATGGATCGCGTCCGCGTCCCAGCTTTCGAGCCGCTCGAGCAGGCACATGCTGCCGCT
The DNA here is from genome assembly GCF_977011995.1 of Variovorax durovernensis. Classification (NCBI taxonomy): domain Bacteria; kingdom Pseudomonadati; phylum Pseudomonadota; class Betaproteobacteria; order Burkholderiales; family Comamonadaceae; genus Variovorax; species Variovorax durovernensis. Next base: position 3,902,985 of record NZ_CDRNCW010000001.1, read on the forward strand.
GTGCGGAATGCGCTGCGCGATGCCGGCCCGGTCGAGCGTCTGCGGCGCGGTCATGCGGCCCGGCCCTCTTCGAGGTCGGCCACCAGCAGCACGTTGGCAAAGGGCGTGCCCTCGCTCATCGGAATGCTGTGCACGCGAAAACCCAGGTGGTCGAGCAATGCGGTCCACTCGGCCAGCGGCCGACCCCAGGTCGGCGAGACCTTGTGGCCTCGGATGCGCGTCACGGTGCGGTCGACCCACTGGCTGATCGCAAAGCCGCGGCGGCTCGACGCATCGCCCACGCGCAGCAGCAGGCGCGCTTGCGGGTTGCCGCCACGGCGCAGCGCGTCGCGCACGCGAAGCAGCACGCCCTGCTGCGCTTCGAGGTCCACGTAGTGCAGCACGTCGAGGATCACGACGAGGTCGCAGTCCGGCAGTTCGGCCGAGCACATGTCGGCGCAGACCAGCTTGGGCGCCGGTCGCAGATGGCCGATGGACGCCTCGGCGCGCGCCACGTCCTTGGGCATCAGTTCGATGCCGGTGTAGTCGGCGTTGTCCGGCGTGGCGGACCACGAGGCGGGCCAGCGGCCGTTTTTCTGCATCGCGCTCATCGACGCAAGCAGGCTGGCGAACAGGCCCTGCCCGCAGCCGATGTCGACCACGCGACGGTGCTGCGCACCGATCAGGCCGCGCTCGAGCAGGCCGCGAAACACCGGGTCGCGACCCAGCTTTCCGCGCGCGAAGTGCCAGGCGAAGCTGCCGCCCTTCTTGTAGGGGATGGTCGCGGCTTCGTGCAGTTCGCGCCACGCGTTGTCGGTCGAGGCCCGCGAAGGCAGCACCGCGCTCATGATTTCATGCCCTCGGGCAAGGTGACAGCGCGCAGTCCATCGGCGCGCAGACGTTCGAGCAACAAGGGCAATACCTCCAGCAAAACGGGTTGTCCTGCGGCGGTGCGCGCGGCGTTGCCGTCGTGCAGCAACAGGATGTCGCGCGCCTGCAGGTTGCGGCTCAGGCGCGCCATCACCTTGGTGGCGTCGCCTTCACGCGTGTCGAAGCCGCGTCGCGTCCAGCTCACCAGCGAAAGGCCGAGGCGGTGCAGCACGGGTTCCAGGAAAGGGTTGCGCAGGCCGGCCGGCGCGCGAAAGCATGTCGGGCGCTGGCCGGTCACGTCGCTCAGGATGTCCTGCGCACGTGCGATCTCGGCGGCGAAGCCGCGCGGCCCCAGAAAGGAGAAGTTGTGCCGGTGCCGCGCCGTGTGGTTCTGGATGCTGTGGCCGCGCGCCACGATCTCGCGCGCCAGAGCGGGCTGAGCCAGCACGCGCTCTGCGATGCAGAAGAAGGTGGCGCGCTGGCCATGCGCGTCGAGCAGGTCGAGCACACGTGGCGTGACCTCCGGCTCCGGTCCGTCGTCGATGGTGATTGCCACCTCGCGGCGCGTGCCCGCCGCTTCGGGCAGGCGCGTGACGTTGGGGCCCAGCAGGCTGCTGCGCGGCGTCAGGCCGGCGCCGGTGATGAGCGCATGGTTCAGCACGATGGCACCCACTGCCCACGGCAGCGCGCCAGGCACGAGCACGCCCGCGCCTATGGCAGCCACATGCCATGCCGCACTGGCGCGGATGGCCGGCGGCCAGGGCCAGGATTCACGAGGGGCGGAGGCGGAAGACATGAGACCGGATTTTCCCCTCATCGACCGCGCGGAGCCTTCGAAGGCCCCACGCTGCGTGCGAACGCCGCCGACAGCAGAAGCGCCAGCAGCGCGCCCGGCGCGACCACGCGGCCGATCGAAGACAACGCGGGAATGTCGGAAATCGCGATCAGCCCGAAGGACACCACCGTCGTCAGGTTGGCCAGCATGAGCGAGGCGAGCGTGTCCTCGTCGGCCCGGCCGGTGGTGCGCAACTGGTCGAAGAACAACGCGTAGTTGGAACCCACCGCCACGATCAGCAGCAGCCCCACCAGGTGCAGGATGCCCAGCGCCGCCTGCAGCACGGCCATGCCGCCCAGCGTGAGAACCACCGCGAACAGCAGCGGCTGGCACACGGCCAGCAGCCGGCGCCACGAGCGCAGGTAGATGCCCAGCAGCACCACCACCGCCAGCGCGCCCAGCAGCACTTGCACGAAGGCTTCGTGCAGGTAGCGTTGATACAGGCCGGCCAGTTCGCGGCCGACGTCGACCACCTGCACTTCAGGCAGGCCGGCCAGTGCGGTTTCGAGCCGCTTCTGGTCGAACTTGGCCCCCGGATGCAGCACCACCAGCGTGCCCCAACCGCCGCCCGGGCGCTGGTACATCAGCGTGTTGAGCACCGAGCCCAGCGGACCACCGGCCAGATCGGCGCGCTGCACGGGCTGCAGCTTGCGAGCCGCCTCCACTTCCTCCACGAAAGGCTCGAGGCGCGAAGCCGGCAGCGGAATTCCCTTCGTCGCTTCGATGAGATTGGCGCGCAGGACGTCGCTGGTCGGCAGGCTGGCGATGCGCGCCGCCTGGGTCTGCACGCTCGGCAGCACGCGCGTGACGGCCTCGTAGCCCACGAGTTCGCCGCTGTCCACCAGTGCATCGAGCCGGGCCGCCGCGGCCTCGGTGTTGCGCAGCGCGGCCTGCTCGTCGTCGCCGTAGGCCACCACCAGCACGCCGCCGTCGCTGGCGCCGATGTCGTTGCGCAGCATCTCGTCCATCTGCTGGGCCGCCTTGGGCACCGGGCTCATCGCGCCGAGGTCGGCGCGCCACAGGTGACCGCCCTGCCACAGCACCAGCCCCAGCGCGGCCACGCCGAGCGCGGCCAGCGGCCAGCGCAGGCGCGGCAGCCCGCGCACCAGCGCGCCGGCGAGTTGCGCCATGTGGCGTCGCATGCCCATGCCGGTGGCGCCGTCGGGTGCGAGCATCGGCAGCACGTAGCGCGTGGCCAGCGCGGCCGACACCAGCCCGGCGATGGAAAACACCCCCAGTTGCGCCAGCCCCGGGAAGCCCGAGAACACCAGCGCCGCGAAGCCGCACACCGAGGTCAGCAGCCCGAGCCGCACGGTCGGCCAGTTGAGGTCGCGCCAGCGCTGCCAGCCGGTGCCGGCCACGGCGGCGCCGCGCGCCTGGATGAGGTAGTAGATGGCGTAGTCGACCGTCTCGCCGATCAGCGTGCTGCCGAAGCCCAGCGTCAGGCCGTGCACCGAGCCGAACACCAGGCTCACGCTGGCGGTGCCGACCACCACGCCGGTGGCTACCGGCAAAAAGGCGATGACCAGCGCACGCGGCGAGGCAAAAGCAAGCAGCAGCAGCCCGCCCATCACGATGCCGCCCACCACCGCGAGGTGGATGGCTTCGGTCTTGATCTTGTCGCGGCTCATCACCGAGAACACCGGCGGCCCGCTCAGCAGCAGCTTGGGCGCGTCGGCGCCCATGCCACGCGAGGCGGCCTCGTAGGCCGCGTTCACCCGCGCGATGGCCACGGCCTGTGCGTCGAGGTCGCTGCCGGCGGCGCGCGTGGTGGCGACCATCAGCGCGCGCGGCGCGGTGCGGGACATCCACACGCCGTCTTCGCTGCGCGGCGCGCTCGCGGGCACCAGCTCCATCGCGATGCGCTGCGTCTCGCCGGTCGGGTCGCGGTCGAGGAGCGGCTTGATGACGTTGCCCGCCGGCGTACCCAGCATCGACAGCGTCTCGTTGATCGCATCGCGCAGGCCGGCGGCGGTGAACTGCCCCGGCACGACGCCGGGCGAGAGCTGGTAGCGATGCTGGAAGACCCAGGTGCCGGCGTCGCTCCAGTCGCTGACGTCGCCGTTCTGGACCAGGTCGAACAGCTGGCTCTCGCGCATGCTCCTGGCCACCGCGCGCGACACCGTGGCGCGCTGCTCGACGCTGCCGCCCTCGATGCCGAGCATCAACGTGCGCGAGGCCACACCGCTTTGCAGCTGCTCGATCAGCACGCGCTGGCGCACGTCGGGGCTCTTGGGCAGGAAGGCCGACAGGTCGGCGCCGATCTGCGTGCGTGCGATGACCACGGCACCGCACAGCAGCACCAGCAGCCATGCCAGCAGCACGACCGCCCTGCGCCGCCAAGTTGGCGGCCCGCTCGCCTGACCTGCGGTCACGGCGTGCCGCGGCCGGCCGCGCCGGAGGGAGCCGCACCGGCGGGCACCGCATTGGGCCCGTTCGGCGAGATGTTCATGACCGAGCGGTCACCCCCGATGAATTCCATCTCGAGCCCCAGCACGTCGCTTGCGCGGCCGCTGATGCGCATGCTGCGCACCTGGGCGGCCAGCCTGCTGTCGAGCGGCACGAGGTCGAGCGTCCACTTGGCTGCGGAGCCCGTGACGGTGCTGCGAAAGTAGCGCTGCAGCGTGGCGCCGTCGCCGGTCAGCGTGCCGCGCATGGCTTCGACCAGGCCTTGCAGCTCGGGCATGCTGTCCAGCGCCAGGGTCCGGGTACGCCCGCCGCGCGACAGCGTCAGCGTATTGCCTTCGACGGCCATGGTCTCGACGCGCGGCGACAGGGTGCGGCGCACCAGCTTGTCGGGCGCGTCGAAATTCAGCGTGCCACTGGCGTCGAGCGGGCCTTCGAGGCCGTGCACGAAGCGTTGTTCGGTGAAGCGGGCCTCGCCGCTCTTCTGCTTGGCCAGCAGGGTCATCAGCTCGGGCAGGTCGAACGCCGCCCAGGCCGGCACGGCGCAGAAGGCCAGCGCCAGCACGAATGCCTTGCAAAGCCGGTCAAGCCGCATCTTCGAGCCAGAAATCATGAAAATTGAACCAGTTGTAGGGGTGGGCGCGGCACAGCGCCTCGAGCCGCGCGACATAGGCCTCCAGCGCGGCGCGGATGCGCACTTCGCGCTCCGCCATGCCCGACATCGGCTCGCCGAAGTCGGCCAGCGCATCGAACTGCACGTCGTAGCGCGCGCCGCCGCCATAGAGGCCTGCCATGAAGAACACCTTGCGGCGCAACAGCGCCGCAAGCCGGAAAGGACCGTCGTTGAAGCACGCCGGCTGCCCAAGGAACGGCAGCACGATGTTGTTGCCTCGCTGTTGCGCCTGCTGGTCTTCGCTGCCCGGCAGCGTGCGGTCGGCCAGCATGCCGGCCAGGCCGCCGCCGTCGAGCCAGTCGCGCAGCGCCAGCATCGAATGCGGCCGGCCCAGCGCGATGACGTGCGGCCGCAGCTCGGGCACCGCGATGGCGTCGAGCGTGGCGGTGATGCGCCGCGCGTTGTCCGGGTACATCAGCATCGCGACGCGCAGGTTTTGCTGGTGCGTCTGCTGGCGGCAGGCACCCAGCGCCTCGAAGCTGCCGACGTGGGCGCCGAGCAGAAAGGCGCCGCGGCCCTGGGAAAGCTCGTTGTCGATCGGCAAATTGCCGTCGATCCTGACCTTGAAGAGATCCATGCGCCCGCGCAGGAAGTACACCCGGTCGAGCACCGTGGAGGCAAAGGCGTGCAGCAGGCGGTAGCCGTCGATCCAGCCGGCATGCGGGCCGATGGCCCTGAAAAGGTAGCGCTTGATGTGCCGCCGCTGCGCAGGCAGGAACAGCAGGAAGTACAGGCTGATGGGCGGCAGCAGCAGGCGCGTGACATGGCGCCCGCACACCAGCGCCATGAAGCAGATGAAGCGCAGCGCGAGCATGTTGCTGCGCTCGGGCGTGTGGGCCCAATCGCCCTTTTCGCTCTTTTCCCCCTTCGGCGCGGACCGGGGCGCCTGGGCCGCCTCGTTCACGGCGCGCGCTTCGACATCGGTGTGCTTCATCACGCCGACTCTTGCACAGCCGTCCATCGCCCGCTGACAGCCACCACGCCGTCGCAACGCACGTCGAAACGCACGCCGCGACCCGCGCCGGCCTCCGGATGCAGCTCGATCGACAGCGTGCTGCCGGGCCGCACGGGCGCCAGGAACTTGGCGGCGGCCAGCGTCGGGTTGGCGCCCAGCCGCGTGGCCAGGGCCGGCACGCGCTGCACGGCCTCCAGGACTTCGGCGAGCAGCAAGGCGCCCGGCACCAGGGGCTGGCCCGGGAAATGGCCGGCAAAGACCGGGTGATCGGCCGGCACGGTGTGGGCCAGTTGCACCGGCATGTCGTCTTCGGCGAGCTGCGCCAGCGCGAATTCGCGCAGCGCGCGCACCGTGAGCTTGCCGGTGCCCTCGCGCGGGAAGGCCTTGACCTGCACCACGCGGCGCGGCACGAACACGGCTTCGAGCCGCTGCCGCAGCGCGGCGACGATGTCCCCCGCCGAAAGCGTGGGCGCCACCACGAAGGCCACCGGCCGCACCACGCCGTCGGCCACCTCGTCGGGCAGCCAGAAGGCGCCGTCCTCGACGCCGGGAATGCTGTTGAGGTGGTAGTTGAGGTGCGCCAGCGAGCTGCGCCGGCCCGCCACGTGAATCAGGTCGTTGGCGCGCCCGAACAGGCGAAAGCGGCGCTCGTCCAGCAGTTCGAGCACGTCGGCCATGGGCGTGGGCTCGGGAATGAAGTCGCCGCTGAAGATGAAGCGCTCGGGCCCGCCCTCCTCGCCTGGCTCGGCGTGTACGCGGATGTCGCCGAAGGTTTCCCAGATTTCGCTTTCGGTCGTGCGGCGCGTGGCGACCTGGCCCGACTCGGTGCTGCCGTAGATCTCGAGCAGCACGGCGCCCATGGCCTGCTCGGCCTGCAGCGCAAGCTGGGGCGAAAGCGGCGCGGTGGCCGAGAGAATCAGGTCCACCGGCGGCAGCTCGATGCCCGACAGCAGCAGCGTCTTGAGGTGGAAGGGCGTCGTCACCAACGCGCGCGGGCGCGGCACCGAGGCCAGCGTCTGCGCCACGTCGGCCGGAAAGAACGGCCGCCCGCTTTCGAAAGCCGCGCCGCCCAGCATGGCCAGCAACGCCGAAGATTCGATCCCGTAGCTATGCTGCACCGGCACGGTAGCGACCAGCGTCAGGCCTTCGAGAGAGGAACGGCCGAGCACGCGGCACAGTCGCTTGACCGCCACCGCCACATCGCCCACCAGCGTGCCCCAGGTCTTGGCGTGCGGCTGCGGCGCCCCGGTGGAGCCCGAGGTCAGCAGGCTGACCGCGTGCATGCCGGCATTGATCTGCGGCACGGCGCCGCTCGCGTCGCCTTCGAGGCTGGAGCGGTCTTCGATCAGCACGCGCCGCATGCCCGGGGTCTGGAGCTTCTGATCGTCGACGAGCGTGAACAGGCGCGGCCCGCCGGATTCGGCCAGCCGCGAGAGCGTGTCGGGCCGGGCGTCGGGCGGCAGCAGGCTCGCATGGCCGCGCACCAGCGCAGCGCCCAGGCTCACGGCAAAGGCGTAGCGATCGACGCACAGGTTGACCGCGGGGCCGTCGTTCGGCAGTTCAGGGGCAAAGCGGGCCACGTCGGCCAGGAACTGCCGGGTGCTCACAGGCACGCCGGCACGCCAGGCCAGGGGGGCGTCGGGGTCGCGGTCCGCGAGCAGCGGCAGGAGGAAGTTGTCTGTCGTCGTCACGCGGGCAGCGCCTGTGTCATTGGCCGCCGGCGCTGGAATCCACCGACGATGTGCCATAGAACGCACGCACTGCATCGACCAGGCGCGTACGTTCGAATTCGGGATGCAGCCGGTAGCGCACCAGATGTTCGCCGACGAACAGCACGCCCACCATCACGGGGGACAGCACGTTGGCGAACAGCGACCAGTCGGAGAAAGGCCGCGTCAGGTAGATGGCGATGGACGCCAGCACAACGACCGCGAAGTACGCCGTCCAGATGCGCGTGAGCTGCGTCGTGTAGGCCAGCATATGGCCCTTGAGCGGGTGCACGCGCTGGGCGAACTGGGTGATCAGCGGCAGGCCCCGGCCGCGCAGCGTGGAGCCGAACCAGCCGCACAGCAACGCATTGATGGCCACGTGCTGGAGCACGTAGAGACGGTTCGGGTCGCCGGCCTCACCGAGGAAGACGAGCACGAAGCCGGCAATGCCCAGCAGAACCGCGCCGGCGCAGCCCCAGCGGCCGAAGCGGCTGGCGGCAAAGCCCACGGCGGCAAGCCACAGCGGCCCCAGCAACACCACCACCGCCCACGGCTCGGTCGCGTGGAACAGCGTCATCCAGTGAGAGAGGCCGGCATAAGCGACCCCCACCAGCAGCAGGAGCGCCAATCGCCATCGAGACATGGGACTCAGGTAGCGACGCGGTGCTGGGCGACGTGGGTCGCGAGCGTACGCAAGGACTGGAAGATCTGCTGGTTGCGCTCATCGTCCGAGCGCAGCTGGAACCCGTAGCGCCGCGAGACTTCGAGCGCGACTTCGAGGATGTCGATCGAATCGAGCCCCAGGCCTTCGCCGTACAGGGGATCGGTGGGCACGATGTCCTCGGGGGCGATTTCGAGGTTCAACGCATTCACCAGCAACACGGCCAGCTCTTTTTCGGTGGGCGACTGTTCAGGCGAATCGCCTACGGCGGAAGAATTGGTTTGGACGGTCGAGGACAACACGTGCTCCGGTTTACGTTGAAACGAAAATTCGCAGTCATTGTAAAGGCGGGGTTTGGATAGACTGCCCGCAAATCCATGAGTGAGGACCTATGACAGAGCCATTGTTGATCGCGCGCCACGAGACTGTCGAGTGCGCCCTCCTGCCCGGCCTGGCCAACCGCCACGGCCTGATTACCGGGGCCACCGGCACCGGCAAGACCGTCACGCTGCAAACCATGGCCGAAAAGCTGTCCGGCATCGGCGTGCCGGTGTTCATGGCCGACGTGAAGGGCGACCTGACCGGCATCAGCCAGAAAGGCACCATCGGCGCCAAGCTGGCCGCCACGCTGAAAGAGCGCGGCATCGACGTGCCGGAGCCCTCCGCCTGCCCCGTCACGCTGTGGGACGTGTTCGGCGACCAGGGACACCCGGTGCGCGCCACCGTCTCCGACATGGGTCCGCTGCTGCTGAGCCGCATGCTCGACCTGAACGACACTCAGGCCGGCGTGCTGAACCTGGTGTTCAAGATCGCCGACGACAACGGCCTGCTGCTGCTCGACCTGAAGGACCTGCGCGCCATGCTGCAGTACGTGGGCGAGAACGCGAGCCAGTTCACCACGCAGTACGGCAACATCAGCGCCGCCAGCGTGGGCGCCATCCAGCGCGGGTTGGTGCAGATCGAGACCCAGGGCGGCGACAAGTTCTTCGGCGAGCCGATGCTCAACATCGCCGACTTCATGCAAACGGTGGGCGGCAAGGGTGTGATCAACATCCTGGCGGCCGACAAGCTCATGAATTCGCCGCGCCTCTATGCCACCTTCCTGTTGTGGATGCTGTCGGAGCTGTTCGAGCAACTGCCCGAAATCGGCGACCCCGAGCAGCCCAAGCTGGCCTTCTTCTTCGATGAAGCCCACCTGCTGTTCAACGAGGCGCCCAAGGCGCTGGTCGAACGCATCGAGCTGGTGGTGCGGCTGGTGCGCTCCAAGGGCGTGGGCGTGTATTTCGTCACCCAGAACCCGCTGGACATTCCCGACACGGTGCTCGCCCAGCTCGGCAACCGGGTGCAGCATGCGCTGCGCGCCTTCACCCCGCGCGACCAGAAGGCGGTGAAGGCAGCCGCCAGCACCATGCGGCAGAAGCCGGGCCTGGACATCGAGACCGCCATCACCGAACTCGCGGTCGGCGAGGCGCTGGTCAGCTTCCTCGACGAAAAGGGCCGCCCCAGCGTGACCGAGCGCGTGTTCGTGCTGCCGCCGGGCAGCCAGCTCGGCCCGATCACGCCCGACCAGCGCAAGGCGCTGATCGCCAATTCGCTGGTGGCCGGCGTCTACGAGAAGACGGTGGACCGCGAGTCGGCCTACGAAAAGCTCAAGGGCCGCGCCGAGAGCGCCCCCGATGCGCCGCCGGCCACGCTGCCGGGCGGCAAGCCCGCGGCCGATGCCTCCGGTTCGGGCATGGGCGGCATGCTCAACGACATGCTCTTCGGCACCACCGGCCCGCGCGGCGCCAAGCACGACGGCCTGGTGCAGACCATGGCCAAGTCGGCGGTCCGCACCATGGGTACGTCGGTGGGCAAGGAGATCCTGCGCGGCGTGCTCGGCGGGATCTTCGGCAGCAAGAAGCGCTGAGCCCTGGCCGGGGCTTGGGTCCGGCGCCTACCAGCGCAGCAGGCGCGGGCCCAGCACGGCCCCCACCACCACCGGCACGGCAATCCCGCTCACATACCAGACAGCAAGGAACGGCGCGGTCAGCTCCATGCAGTGCAGCGCATAGACCGCTGCACCGACGCCCCCAGCCAGCGCCCCGGCGGCCGCCCCAGCCAGCGCCGGCCGCGTGGGCGCCAGCCCCCTGAGCGCCACCATCGTGGCCGCGAAGACAGGCAGCGCCATCAGCCCGATGCTGACTGCGCAGATCCGCCACGACTGCCCCATGAGCGACGGCATGCGCTCCTGCGCCGGCACGATGAACCAGGCGATCACCGCCAGCACCCAGATGCCGATCACCGGCAGCGCCGCGCCGATCCACGCATGCCGCGCGGGCACGCCCGGTCGCGCGAGCCGCTGCACGGCCACGAAGCCGGCCGCCGCAATGCACAGCGGGAACGTCACCTTGACCCAGAACATCGGCCAGAACATGGCCTGCACGATGTCGCGCCGCATGCCGTATTCGGCGAACAGGATGAAGAGCGACACCGGCACCCCGGCCAGCAGCGCCAGGCCGATGCGCCCGCTCGCGCTGCGGCGCGGCACCGCCACGTCGCCGGTGGACAGCATCGCCACGAGGTCGTCGGTCTTCATGCGGCGCCTCCCCAGCGGTTGCCTAAGCGGGCGGCCAGCGCCTTCAGGCCGCGGTGGATGCCGACCTTCACCGCCGACTCCGACATGCCCGTGAGGTTCGCAGTCTCGGCCACCGAAAGGCCCTCGATCTTCACGTGCACGATCGGCAGGCGCTGCCGCTCGGGCAGGGATTCGAGCAGGCCGCCCAGGTCGCGCCGGGCGTCGCTGGCTTCCTCGGCCGAGCCGGCGAACACGGCAAGGTCGTCGTCCAGCGGGTCATGCAGGTCTTCGCGGACCGACTTCGCGCGCAGCAGGTCGATCATCTTGTAGCGGGCAATGGCATGCACCCAGGCCGTCAGCGGCTGGTCGCTCTGGTAGGTGTGGCGCTGGTTGTGCATGGCGAGCAGGCATTCCTGAACAAGGTCTTCCACTTCATCGGGCCAGCCAAAGAGGCGCTTGCCCAGAAAGGCGCGCAGGTGCGCGCTGAGTTGCTGCAGGAAGTCGCGGTAGGCCTTCGCGTCGCCGTCCAGGCCGCGAAGGAACAGGCTGCGCAGCGCCGCTTCCGCGTCGCCCGGGTTCGTCTTGCTGCCTGTTGTGTTTCGTGCCATCCGGTCGGCTGGTTACAGCCTTGCCCAAAAAAGTTCCGGCCGATTGTGCCGAAGCCGTCTGCTTGCAAGCACCACGCACCATCGATACATTGTGTTTTTTGAGGGCCCCCAATGTCTGCAGACAGCACAACGATCCCTTCCTCCCCGGGCAGCACCACGCCCCTCCCCCCGCTCCACCCCTCGTCGTCTACCGGCCACATACGGCTGACCTCCCACGCCGGCGGCTTCGGCGCGCTGCCCATCCATTGGGGCGCGGCCACCCCCGCCGAGCGCGGGCCGGTGGTCGGCACCACCACCAAGCGGGCGCACCGCAACGTCATCGGCACGCACAGCGGCTCCTACAGCGTGTACCGCGCGCTGGCCGTGGCCTCTGGAGCGCTCAAGCGCGAGCACAAGGCCGACCTGACCAACACCTCCCCCACCGACGTGATAGGCCCCTACCCGCAGTGGAGCGAGCCGGGCCGCATCGTCTCGCTCGACCCCTGGGGCGCGCAGGTGGCCGATGTGTTCGCCACCGAGCTGGCGGCCGGCTACGACATCCGCCCGACCATCGCGATCACCAAGGCGCACGTGATCCTGCCCGAGGTGATCGAGGCGCTGCAGAGCGGCCGGCTCAAGGCCGACGGCCACTTCCTCACGTCCGGCGGCGCGGCCATGGTCACCAAGGCCGCGATCGAGCCCGTTTGGTACCTGCCCGAGGTGGCGCGCCGCTTCGGCTGCTCCGAGACCGACCTGCGCCGCACCCTGTTCGAGGAAACCGGCGGCATGTATCCCGAGCTGGTCACGCGCTCCGACCTCGAGGTGTTCCTGCCGCCCATCGGCGGGCAGACGCTCTACATCTTCGGCAACCCGCGCGACCTGGCCAACCCCGAGGTCGAACTCACGGCACGCATCCACGACGAGTGCAACGGCTCCGACGTGTTCGGCTCCGACATCTGCACCTGCCGGCCCTACCTCACGCACGCCATCGAGGAATGCATCATGGGCGCGCAGCGCGGCGGCGTGGGCCTGATCGCCTACTCGCGCAAGGAAGGCCGCGCGCTCGGCGAAGTGACCAAGTTCCTGGTCTACAACGCCCGCAAGCGGCAGGTGGGCGGAGACACGGCCGACCAGTATTTCGCGCGCACCGAATGCGTGGCCGGCGTCCAGGACATGCGCTTCCAGGAGCTGATGCCCGACGTCTTCCACTGGCTGGGCATCAGGAAAATCCACCGGCTCGTGTCGATGAGCAACATGAAGTTCGACGCGATCACCGGCTCGGGCATCGAGATCGGCGAGCGCGTGAACATTCCCGATGCGCTGATTCCGGCCGACGCCCGCGTCGAGATGGACGCCAAGATGGCGGCCGGCTATTTCACGCCCGGCCCGGTGCCGGACGCCGAAGAACTGAAAAAGGCCAAGGGCCGAGGACTCAGCGAATGACGACAAGCCGCAACAGCGATCCCGACATGCCCGTCGACGGCTCCGGCAGCCTGCCGCCGGGCGGCGCGGGCAAGGTCGACCCGTCGACCGAATTCACCGCTGACACCGCCCATCCGGCCGGCGCCGCCAGCCTGCTGCGCACCACAGCGGCCATCCGCCAGCGCGCCGGTGCCCTGCTGGCACGCGCGCGGCGCGGCGAATCGCAGTGGTTCCGCATCGGCGGCGACAACACGCTGGAAGACGCGGCGCGCAACGTGGCCGAGGTGACCCGCGAGCGCTACCCCTGGGACACCATTCCGTACCACAGCCGCTGGCGCCACTTCGAGGCCGGCGGCATCAACCGCATCGAGGAACTCGACACCCTGCTGGGCGAAGCCGACGCGCGCCAGCGCGCCCGCGCCCACATCGACCTGGTGCTGGTGAGCGTGCTGCTCGACGCCGGCGCCGGCCCCGACTGGCACTACACCGAAGCCGCCACCGGCGAGCGCTTCACCCGCTCCGAAGGGCTGGCCGTGGCCAGCTACCACGCCTTCATGGGCGGGCTGTTCTCGTCCGACCCCGACCATCCCTACCAGGTCGACGCGGCCGGCCTGCGCGGACTGGTGACTGACCGTCTGGGCGACGCCTTCCAGGTCAGCGAGGCCAATCCGCTGGTCGGGCTGGCGGGCCGCGCCACGCTGCTGCGCCGCCTGGGCGAAGCCATGAACGAGCAGCCCGAGACCTTCGGCGACGACGGCCGCCCGGGCCGGTTGTTCGACGCGCTGGTCGGCCCCTACGGCCCGGCCGCGCCGCCCACGGCCGAGATCACGGCGCACCAGATCCTGTCGTTGCTGCTCGAGACGCTGTCGCGCATCTGGCCCTCGGCCAACTCGGTGGACAGCATCGCGGCCGACGGCAGCGACAGCCCTGGCGGCATCGGGTCGGGCGACCCCGCGCTGGCGCTGGGCGACTGCTGGCGCCACAGCGCGGTGAGCGGCCCCGGGCTCACCAACGGCTGGATGCCCTTCCACAAGCTGTCGCAGTGGCTCACCTACTCGCTGCTCGAACCCTTCGAATGGGCCGGCGTGAAGGTGCGCCATCTCGACGCGCTCACCGCCCTGCCCGAGTACCGCAACGGCGGCCTGCTGATCGACAGCGGCGTGATCGTGCCCAAGGATCCGGCCTTCCTTACCCGCCGATGGAAGGCGGGCGACGAGTTCATCGTCGAATGGCGGGCGCTGACCGTGGCGCTGCTCGACGAGCTCGCGCCGCGGGTGCGCAAGGTGCTCGACCGCACGGAAGAAGAACTGCCGCTGGCCTGCGTGCTCGAGGGCGGCACCTGGGCGGCGGGCCGGGCGCTGGCACAACGGTTGCGTAACGGTGCGCCACCGCTGTTGATCGAGAGCGACGGCACTGTCTTTTAGACTCCAGTGTTCACCCAGCAACGCCAAACACAATTCCAATGAGCAACGTCCACCTCGTCAACCACCCCCTCGTCCAGCACAAGCTGACACTGATGCGCCGCAAGGACGCCTCGACCAACAGCTTCCGCCGGCTCCTCAATGAAATCAGCATGCTCATGGCCTACGAGGTCACGCGCGACATGCCGATGCAGGACATCGAGGTCGAAACCCCGCTGGAGACCATGCAGGCCAAGGTCATCGACGGCAAGAAGCTGGTGCTGGTGTCCATTCTTCGCGCCGGCACCGGCATCCTGGACGGCATGCTGACCGTGGTGCCCGGCGCCCGCGTCGGCCACATCGGCCTGTACCGCGACCCCAAGACGCTGACGGCCGTCGAGTACTACTTCAAGATGCCCGGCGAAATGGAGAACCGCGACGTGATCGTGGTCGACCCGATGCTGGCCACCGGCAACTCGGCCGTGGCCGCGGTCGAGCGCCTGAAAGAGCTGAACCCGAAGTCGATCAAGTTCGTCTGCCTGCTGACCTGCCCCGAAGGCGTGAAGACCATGCAGACCGCGCACCCCGACGTGCCGATCTACACCGCCGCAATCGACCGCGAGCTGGACAGCCACGGCTACATCCTGCCGGGCCTGGGCGACGCCGGCGACCGGATCTTCGGCACGAAGTAGGGCTCGCCCCCAGGCTTCGCGCACTTCGTGTCGCTTCGCCTTCCCCCTACCGGGGGCAACACTTGCGGCCCGGCAAAGCCGGTTCCGCGGTGTTCTGGAAGATGCGGCGCGTTTTTTGCGAGCCAGAGATTTCCATAACTCGAGGAGAAGCACCGTGGCAGCACGCCGTCAATTGATCATCCGTTCCGTCGCCATTGCCGCCGCGCTCGCGGCCGGCGCCCCGGGCCTTGCGCTCGCGCAGCAGGCCAAGCTCAAGGTCGCCGCGGTGTACACCGTGCCTTTCGAGCAGCAATGGGTGGGCCGCATCCACAAGGCGCTGAAGGCGGCCGAGGCGCGCGGCGAGATCGAATACAAGGCGACCGAGAACGTCAGCAACGCCGACTACGAGCGCGTGATGCGCGAGTACGCCACCGGCGGCAACCAGCTGATCCTGGGCGAGGTGTTCGGCGTGGAAGCGGCGGCGCGCAAGGTCGCGAAGGACTTCCCCAAGGTCGCTTTCCTGATGGGCTCGTCGCTCAAGCCGCAGGCGCCCAACTTCAGCGTGTTCGACAACTACATCCAGGAGCCCGCCTACCTGAGCGGCATGGTGGCCGGCGGCATGACCAAGACCAACCGCATCGGCATGGTCGGCGGTTTCCCGATTCCCGAAGTGAACCGGCTGATGAACGCCTTCATGGCCGGCGCCAAGGAAACCAACCCGAAGGTCGAGTTCAGCGTTAGCTTCATCAACAGCTGGTTCGACCCGCCGAAGGCCAAGGAAGCCGCCTTCGCCATGATCGACAAGGGCGCGGACGTGATGTACGCCGAGCGCTTCGGTGTCTCCGACGCCGCCAAGGAAAAGGGCAAGCTCGCCATCGGCAACGTGATCGACACGCAGAGCCAGTACCCCGACACGGTGGTGGCCTCGGCGCTGTGGAACTTCGAACCCGCGGCCGACCGCGCGATCAAGCTGGTCAAGGAAGGCAAGTTCGCGGCCGAAGACTACGGCGTGTACGCGCAGATGAAGCACAAGGGCTCCGAGCTCGCGCCGCTCGGCACCTTCGAGAAGAAGGTGCCGGCCGACATCATCGCCAAGGTGAAGGCAAAGCAGGCCGACATCCTCGCGGGCAAGTTCACCGTGAAGGTGGACGACGGCCAACCCAAGTCCACCGCCAAGTAAACGCCTGCAAGTGCCCATGAATCCTGCGCGATGGCGGACCGCAATCCGGGGCATGGCGGTTGCGGCGCTGGCCGTCGCCGGCCTGGCCGCATGCCAGCCTGAATCCGCCGGCACGGCGCCACCGCCTGCCGCAGCCTCACCTGCGGCCGCCGCGGCGCCCCCGCCGGCCGCCGCCGTCCCCGCAGGCATTCCGGCCGCGCTGCAGGAGCGCGCCGACGCCCTGCTCGCCGCCCACCGGCAGATGATCGTGCTGATGACTGGCGAGCGAACGCTCGACGCGGCCGAGAAGCGCGCCGTCGGCGCGGTCGGGCAACTGCTGTTCCACGACATGCAGGAGCGCCAGCAGGCCCTCATCGACCAGGCCGGCGAGATGACCGATCCGGCCACCGTGCCGGCGCTGAACGCTCTGCTGGACCGCATCGAAAGCGAACCCAGCTGGTTCGACGCCGACCGCCTCGCGTTCAAGGAATTCCTCTCCGAGCTGAGCACGCGCTACGCCCAGGCGCAGTCGCTGCCCGGCCTCAAGCTCGGCCGCCGCGCCAGCGAAGACCTGGCCGTGCTCGCCGAGATCGAGCAGGCCTACGACCGCGAGCTGAAGGACGTGTTCGGCCGTTTCGCACAGCGCGGCATCGAGCCCCAGCGCGAGAAGTGGTCCGACTACGTGGCCAAGCTGCAGGGCCTGTATTCGCGCGAGAAGATCCTGAAAGACT
Source organism: Variovorax durovernensis (assembly GCF_977011995.1). Lineage (NCBI taxonomy): Bacteria > Pseudomonadati > Pseudomonadota > Betaproteobacteria > Burkholderiales > Comamonadaceae > Variovorax > Variovorax durovernensis. Next base: position 3,919,600 of record NZ_CDRNCW010000001.1, read on the forward strand.
TCGGCTCCATCGTTCCGTATACACAGGCAACCCAGCCCGCCGGCAGCAGCGCCAAGGAAAAGGAAGGCGCCGACACCCGCGAGATCTTCGGCACCTCGCTGCCGCCCAAGACCGTGGTGCTGACCTTCGACGATGGCCCGCACGCCAAGCACACCGACGAGATCCTGGAGATCCTCAAGCGCTACGACGCGCCCGCCATCTTCTTCGAACTGGGCCGCAACCTCGGCAAGCTTGACGCGCAGGGCAAGGCGCAGCTGGGCGCCAATGGCGCGGTGGCCAAGCGCGTGCTGGCCGCCGGCCACGTGCTCGCCAACCACAGCTTCAGCCACGGCGTGATGGCCAGGATGAGCGACGACACGGTGCGCACCGAGGCCTCCGAGACCGAGGCCCTGCTCGACGCCACCGGCCGCCCGCAGTCCACCCTGTTCCGCTTTCCCTACGGCGCGCGCAACGAGGACAAGCTGAGCACGGTCGAGGCGCTCAAGCTGCGCTCGATGCTCTGGACCGTCGACTCCATGGACTGGGCCGACCCCGTGCCCAAGTCGATCGCCGACCGCGTGCTGGCCGAGGTCGACAAGGCCAAGCGCGGCGTGATCCTGTTCCACGACATCCAGGGCCGCACCGTGCAGGCACTGCCCACGGTGCTAGACCAGCTGGTGGCCGACGGCTACCGCTTCGCCACCTGGCGCGACGGCAAGTTCGTCGTCAATGCGGCCAAGCGCCCGCCGCCGGACGACGGCGTGGCCGCCGCCGGCAGCGGCGACACGCTCTACCGAGACAGCCACGCGCTGGTGATCGGCATCGACAAGTACGCCAAGTGGCCCGGCCTGCACCATGCCGTGCCCGACGCCAAGTCGATGGAGCAACTGCTCGTCACCCGCTTCGGCTTCAAGCCCGAGAACGTGACCGCGCTGTACGACGGCGAGGCCACGCGCGCCAACATCCTGCGCGTGCTCAACGACAAGCTCGCCGACACCAAGCGCGTGAAGCGCGACGACCGCGTGCTGGTGTTCTTCGCCGGCCACGGCAGCACCCGCAAGCTTGCGAGCGGGCGCGACGTGGGCTACATCATCCCGGTCGACGCGGCGCTGGATGACCTGGCTTCCGACGCCATCTCGATGCCGCAGCTGCAGGAGGTGGCCGAGGCGCTGTCGGCCAAGCATGTCCTGTTCATGGTGGACGCCTGCTACTCGGGCCTGGGCCTCACGCGCGGCGGTGCGCCGCGCGGCAGCAAGAACTTCCTGAGCGACAACGCGCGCCGCATCGGCCGCCAGATGATCACCGCCGGCGGCGCCGACCAGCAGGTGGCCGACGACGGCCCCGGCGGGCACTCGGTCTTCACCTGGACCGTGCTGCAGGCGCTGTCGGGCAAGGCCGACCTGAACGGCGACGGCGTCATCACCGGCACCGAGCTTGCTGCCTATGTGGCGCCGGCAGTCTCGGCCATCGCGCGGCAGACGCCGGCGTTCGGCAGCCTGCCGGGCTCGGAGGGTGGCGAGTTCGTGTTCGAGCTGCCCACCGAGCGCGAAGGCCTGAGCGGCGACATCGTGCAGCTCGACGCGGCCGCCAGCCAGGTCAACAAGCGCATCGACGAGGCCAACGAGCAGGCCGTGCACACCACGGCGGCAACACCCAAGGCAGGCCCCGCCGCCATCGAGGTGGTGGTGAAGAACCTCGAAGGCGCCGACGCCAAGCTGACCATGCCGGCCGCGGCACCGGTCTCGCCGCGCGTGGCCGCCCAGCGCGCCAACGACCGCGGCCTGCAGCTGTACCGCGAACGCCGCTACGACGAAGCCGAAGCCGCCTTCACCGAGGCGCTGAAGCTGCAGCCGCGCTTTGCGCTGGCGGCCAACAACCTGGGCTTCGTGTACTTCAAGCGCGGCAAGCCGGTGGAGGCCGCGCGCTGGTTCGAGCAGGCCATCGAGATGGACGGCAGCCGCGCCCTCGCCTACCTGAACCTGGGCGACGCCTACCTGCAATCGGGCAACGACGCCAAGGCGCTGGCCGCCTACACCACCTTTGTCGGCCTGGCGCCGAAGCACGCGCGCGTCGCGTCGCTGCAAGCCTGGATCGCCACGCCCGACGCAGCCCACCGCCCGCAACTACCGACGAACTCATGATGACGAACCACACATCCTCCCTGCTGCGGCGCCTGCGCGCCCCCGTTCTGGCCGCCACGCTCGGGGTGCTGCTGGCGGGCTGCGCCGGCGTCTACAAGTCCGACGTGGTCAGCATCAACAGCAGCACGCGGCTTGACGACACGCCGCGCATCGCGGTGCTGTCCGCCTTCGAGCCCGAGCTGAAGCTGCTGCTGACCCGGCTGCAAGGCCCGGTGAAGCACAGCGTGAACGGTGTGGAGTTCACCACCGGCACGCTCGAAGGCAAGCCCGTGGTGCTGTTCCTGTCGGGCATCAGCATGACGAACGCGACCATGAACACGCAGCTGGTGCTCAACCGCTTTCGCATCACCAACATCGTGTTCAGCGGCATCGCGGGCGGCGTGAGCCCGCAGCTGCACGTGGGCGACGTGACGGTGCCCGCGCAATGGGGCCAGTACCTCGAAGTGCTGATGGCGCGCGAAACCGCGCCGGGCAAGTACAGCGCGCCGCCCTTCATCACCGACGCCACGCTGCCCAACTTCGGGATGATGTTCCCGCGCCCGGTCGAGGTGCGCTCGGCCGCCAATCCGCAGATCGTGCGCAAGTTCTGGTTCGAGGCCGACCCGAAGATGCTCGAGGTGGCGCGCAGCATCCGCAACGTCGACCTGGCGAACTGCGGCGCCGGCAAGTGCCTGCCGCGCAAGCCCCAGCTGGTGGTGGGCGGCAACGGCGTGTCGGGCCAGGCCTTCATGGACAACAAGGCCTACCGCGAATACACCTACAAGACTTTCCAGGCCAACGTGCTCGACATGGAAACAGCCGCTGTGGGCATGGTCGCGTACAGCAACGGCGTGCCCTACATCGCCTTCCGCTCGCTCAGCGACCTCGCGGGCGGCGGCGACGGCGAGAACGAAATGGGCACCTTCATGAGCATCGCGGCGGACAACTCCGCCAAGGTCATGCTGGCGTTCCTGGCCGCCTGGAAGTGACGGCGGCGCCTGCTGGTCTCATCCGCCTTGTTCTGCTTCCGGGCATGGACGGCACCGGCGAGCTGTTCGAGCCCCTGGCCCAGGCCATGGGGCGGCGCAACGCCATCGACGTGGTGCGCTACCCCGGCAACGAGCCGCTGGGCTACGACGAACTCGAACGGCTGGTGCGCGCGCAACTCCCCGACGGCCAACCCTTCGTGCTGCTCGGCGAATCCTTCTCGGGCCCGCTCGCCATCTCCATCGCCGCAACCCCGCCGCCGGGGCTGCGCGGGCTGATCCTGTGCTGCAGCTTTGCCCGCAGCCCCAAGCCGGGGCTGGCGCTGCTGCGCGGCGGCCTGCTCGAACTGTCGATGAAGTTCATGCACTCCGGCCTGATGCGCGGCCCCATGCGCCGCATGCTGCTGGGCCGCTTTGCCACGCCGCGCCTTTCGGCTTTGCTGCAGGATTCGCTGCGGCAGGTGTCGACCGCCGTCATGACCCGCCGCATGAAAGAAGTGCAGCGTGTGGACGTGGTCGACAAGCTCTCGCAGGTGCGCATGCCCGTGATGTACCTTCAGGCCATCGAGGACCGCATCGTTCCCGGCCGGGCCGCCCGTACCATCCAGGGCGCGCTGTCGGGCCTTCGCGTCGTCCGGCTGGAAGGCCCGCACGGCCTGCTGCAGGCGGCGCCCGTCGCTGCCGCCCAGGCCATCGAAAACTTTTGCCGCGAGCTCGGCAGCCCCGAGCCCACCACCCCATGAACCCTCTTGCGCTCCGGCTCAGCGGCATCACCAAGCGCTTCGGCGCCCTGGTGGCCAACGACGCCATTTCACTCGACCTGCAGGCCGGCGAAGTGCTCGCGCTGCTCGGCGAGAACGGCGCGGGCAAGTCGACGCTGATGTCGATCCTTTTCGGCCACTACGTCGCCGACGAAGGCGGCATCGAAGTCTTCGGCTCGCCGCTGCCGCCGGGCAACCCCAAGGCCGCGCTGGCCGCCGGCGTGGGCATGGTGCACCAGCACTTCACGCTGGCCGACAACCTCAGCGTGCTCGACAACGTGATGATGGGCACCGAGCCGCTGTGGCGCCCGGTGTCTCGCCGCGCGGCGGCGCGCGCCAGGCTGCTCGACGTGGCACAGCGCTTCGGCCTGCCGGTGCAGCCGGACGCGAAGATCGGCAGCCTGTCGGTCGGCGAGCGCCAGCGGGTGGAGATTCTCAAGGCGCTGTACCGCGGCGCGCGCATCCTGATCCTCGACGAGCCGACCGCCGTGCTCACGCCCCAGGAGAGCGAGGCGCTGTTCGCCACGCTGGCGCAGATGGTGGCGCAGGGCCTGTCGGTCATCTTCATCAGCCACAAGCTCGGCGAGGTGCTGCGCGTGTCGCACCGCGTGGCCGTGCTGCGCGGCGGCAAGCTGGTGGCCGAGGCACGCACGGCCGACACCACGCAGGCGCAGCTCGCGCTGTGGATGGTGGGCCACGCGGTCGAGGCGCCGCAGCGCCGGCCCGCGAAGTCGGTGGGCGACCCGGTCTGCGTGCTCGACCATGTGAGCACCGCCGCCGGCCAGGACGGCGGGCAGGACCGGCTGCGTGAGGTGTCGCTGACCCTGCGTGCCGGCGAAATCACCGCCATCGCGGGCGTGTCCGGCAACGGGCAGGTCGCGCTGGCCGAACTGCTGTGCGGCACGCGCCGTGCCTCCTCGGGCTCCGCGCAGCTGATGGGCCGCGCCTTGCCGCCCTCGCCCGCCCGGCTGGTGCAACGCGGCGTCGCGCGCATTCCCGAAGACCGGCACGCGGTCGGCGTGGTCGGCGACCTGCCGGTGTGGGAGAACGCGGTGTCCGAGCGGCTGCGCAGCCCGGTGTTCTCGCGCTGGTCTTTCATCGTGAAGCGCGCCGCCGCGCGGCTGCATGCGCGGCGCATCGAAAAGGCGTTCGACGTGCGCGGCGCCGGCCTGATGGCCCCGGCCCGCTCGCTCTCCGGCGGGAACATGCAGAAGCTGATCCTGGGCCGCGCCCTGCTCTCTCCCGAGCAACCCGAATTGGCCAAGGGCGACGACAACAAGAAATATCCGAACCGCGCACCGCGCCTCATCGTCGCGCACCAGCCGACCTGGGGCCTGGACATCGGCGCGGTCGCCTATGTGCAGCAGCAGCTCATCGCCGCACGAGACGCCGGCGCGGCCGTGCTGGTGATTTCGGACGACCTCGACGAAGTACTGGCGCTCGGCGACCGCGTGGCCGTGATGCACGGCGGCCATCTGGGCGAAGCGCGCCCCGCCGCCGCATGGACGCGGGAGGCGATCGGCCTGGCCATGGCCGGGGCAACCACGGCGCCGCAGCGCAAAGGAGCGTCCTCATGATGCGGCTCGAAAGACGCCACGAAACCTCGCGAACGGCACTGGTGCTCGCACCCGTGGGCGCGGTCATGTTCACCATGCTCGTCAGTGCCCTGCTGGTGCTGTGGGCCGGCGCGCCGGTCGGCCGCACCTACGCGCTGCTGCTGCAGGGCGGTTTCGGCTCGGTGTTCGCCTGGAGCGAAACGCTGACGCGGGCGATCCCGCTGATCCTCACCGGGCTGGCGGCCACGGTCGCCTTCAAGGCGCGGCTCTTCAACATCGGGGCCGAGGGGCAGCTCTATGCCGGCGCGCTGGCCGCTGTCGCAGTGGGCGGCATGCATGGCGGCACGGGCTTCGAGCTGTCGCCCTGGCTGCTGTTCCCGCTGATGATGCTGGCCGCCGCAGTGGCCGGCGCGCTGATGCTGCTGGGCCCGGCGCTCATGAAGAACAAGCTGGGTGTGGACGAGGTCGTGACCACGCTGCTGATCAACTTCATCGTGCTGCTGGGTGTGTCGGCACTGCTCGACGGGCCGATGAAAGACCCGAGCGCCATGGGCTGGCCGCAGAGCGTGTCGCTGCAGTCCGACCTGGAGCTGGGCAAGCTGGTCGCGCAGACGCGGGTGCACACCGGGCTGCTGTGGGCGGTGTCGCTCGCGGTGATGGTGTGGGCCGTCTTCAAGTACACGGTGCTGGGCTTCGACATCCGAGCGGTGGGCGCCAATGCACGCGCCGCCGCCTTCGCGGGCGTGCCGGTGACGCGCACCGTGGTCATGGTGGCGCTGCTGTCCGGCGCGCTGGCCGGGCTGGCGGGCGCCATCGAGGTGGCGGGCCGCACCAGCTACGTCACGCTCGACATGTCGCCGGGCTATGGCTACACCGGCATCGTGATAGCGATGCTGGCCGGCCTGCATCCGCTGGGCGTGATCGCAGCCGGCGTGTTCGTGGCGGGCGTGCTGGTGGGTGCGGACACCATGAGCCGCGCGGTGGGCGTGCCGACCTATATCGCCGACGTGATCGTCGCGGCCTCGCTGATCGCGGTGCTCGTGGCGACGTTGCTGACGCAATACCGCGTGCGGATGAAGAAGTAAATGACCGACCTGCTCGACATCCTCGCCAACCCCGCCTTCTGGGTCGCGGTGCTGCGCATCGCCACCCCGCTGATCCTCGGCACGCTCGGCGTGCTGCTGTGCGAACGCGCGGGCGTGCTCAACCTCGGCATCGAGGGGATCATGGTCGCCGGCGCCTTCACCGGCTGGCTCGCGGTGTATGCCGGCGCGCCGCTGTGGGTGGGCGTCGGCGTGGCTGCGCTCACAGGCATGGTGTTCGGCCTGCTGCATGCGTTCTTGACCGTGGGACTCGCGCTCTCGCAGCATGTGTCGGGGCTGGGCATCACGCTGCTGGCGACCGCGCTCAGCTACTTCGGCTACCGCGTGAGCTTTCCCAAGGTGAACACGCCGCCGACCATCACGCCCTTCGCGCCGATGGACTGGCTGCCGTTGCCCATCCTCAATGCGCAGACCGCGCTCACGCTGTTCGCGCTGCTGCTGGTGCCGGTGGTGGGCTGGGTGCTTTACCGCACGCCGCTCGGGCTGGCGCTGCGCATGGCCGGAGAGAACCCGCAGGCGGCCGAGAGCCAGGGCGTGTCGGTCGCGGCCATGCGCACCGGCGCCATCGTCGCGGGCTCGGCGGTGATGGGCATGGCCGGCTCCTTCCTCACGCTGTCGGCCTTCAACGCCTTCTTCTTCAACATGGTCAACGGGCGTGGGTGGATCTGCGTGGCGCTGGTGGTGTTCGCCTCGTGGCGGCCGGGCAAGGCGCTGCTCGGCGCGCTGCTGTTCGCGTTCTTCGACGCGCTGCAGCTGCGGCTGCAACAATCGGGCGATGCCGTGCTGCCCTACCAGCTGTACCTGATGCTGCCGTACCTGCTGTCGATCCTGGCGCTGGTGCTGGTGGCACGCAAGGCCAGCTATCCGCAGGCACTGATGAAGCCCTACCGCAAAGGGGAACGTTGACGATGAACGCGCCTTCCGCCATTCGAGCCCGGTTGCTCGCCGCCCTGCTGGCCGTGTGCGACGGCGGCGCGCACGCGCTGGGAGCCGACATCACCTACGAGAATTTCAAGACGCCCGACGCGGTCAACTGGGTGCAGCTGTGCGGCACCTGGGACAACGACCACCAGGGCGTGTACCGGGTGATCCACGCCGAGCAGTTCGCGCAGTCGTTCCTGTACGTGCAATGGATGAAACGCGACGCCGAAGGCAGCCTGCAGGCCGCGCACACCGTGTCCATTGCGGAACTCGACAACGACCATGCGGAGATCGGCCTGTCGGAGCTCACCTGCCGGGCCACGCCGCGCGGCATCGTCGTGACGGCAAAGGCCAGCTCGGGGCACGACGACAAGCTGCGCCGCGTGACCATCGAGGTCGGGCCCAGGCCGGGGCAATACCTGTTCCGGGCGCAGCGCACCCGCTAGGCCCACCCCATGACGCCGCCCCTGGCACTCGACGCCGCGAACGGCCGCATCGAAGCCTTCGGAGCCGTCATCGATGCGGACAGCCGGGCAGACGATCTTCCGCCCCTCTTCCTGAAGACCTGGCACATGGTGAACCTGGAACGCCGGCAGGCCGAATGCGTGTTCGCCACCACCAGCGGCACGGCCACTGACCGTAACGCCGTCGAACTGACTCTTCGCTTCGACCACGAACGGCTGGCAAGCGCATTCATCACGCTGACGCCGCATCGCCACCGCAACCTGGAAACCGAAGCCTTCCACGCCAGCGCCGACGACCGCTACCGTTTTCACGAGCGCTGGCTGGCTTCGGCCGGCGTGCCGCGCCAGCCGGCCACGTTCGCCTGGGGAGAAATCGGCGTCGCGCGCGACCGCAGTGAGAACGTGCACATCTATCTTCAGTGGACGCCGCGGCCGGCGGGGTAGCGCCCCGACGCCACCGAGGCTGCCAGCTCCTGAACATGGCGATGCAATTGCAGACCGCCATCGCGACGCGGGATTTTCTCGGCACGGCCTGTGCGTCCCGAGGGCTGCGACGGAAAATGGCGCCCACTCGATCCCACAAGCCCCAACGATGCTCGACCTCCTCATCACCAACGCCACCCTCCCCGACGGCCGCACCGGCATGTCGATCGCCGTGCAGGACGGCTGCATCGCCGAAGTCACCGAGGGCCTGCACGCACCCGCGCATGAAAAGCTGGATGCGCAAGGCATGCTGCTCGCGCCGCATTTCGTCGACCCGCATTTCCACATGGACGCCACGCTGAGCTACGGCCTGCCGCGCGTCAACCAGAGCGGCACGCTGCTCGAAGGCATCGCGCTCTGGGGCGAACTCAAGCCGCTGCTCACGGCGGAGGCGCTGATCGAGCGCGCGCTGGCCTATTGCGACTGGGCCGTGGCCAAGGGGCTGCTGGCGGTGCGCTCGCACGTGGACACCAGCGACCCGAGCCTGCTCGCGGTCGATGCGCTGCTCGAAGTGAAGCGCCAGGTGGCGCCCTACCTCGATCTGCAATTGGTCGCCTTCCCGCAGGACGGCGTGCTGCGCTCACCCGGCGGCGTCGAGAACCTGGAACGCGCGCTCGACAAGGGCGTGGACGTGGTCGGCGGCATTCCGCATTTCGAGCGCACCATGGCAGACGGCGCCACCAGCGTGAAGCTGCTGTGCGAAATGGCGGCCGAGCGTGGCAAGCTGGTCGACATGCATTGCGACGAGTCCGACGACCCGCTGTCGCGCCACATCGAGACGCTGGCTTTCGAGGCGCAGCGCCTGGGCATGCAGGGCCGCGTGACGGGCTCGCACTGCACCTCGATGCACTCGATGGACAACTACTACGTGAGCAAGCTGCTGCCGCTGATCGCGCAGAGCGGCGTGGCTGTCATCTCCAATCCGCTGATCAACATCACGCTGCAGGGCCGCCACGACAGCTACCCCAAGCGCCGCGGCATGACGCGTGTGCCCGAGTTGATGGCCGCCGGCGTGAACGTCGCCTTCGGCCACGACTGCGTGATGGACCCCTGGTACGGCATGGGCTCGGGCGACATGCTCGAAGTGGCGCACATGGGCCTGCACGTGGCGCAGATGACCAGCCAGGCCGGCATCCGCCAGTGCTTCGACGCGGTGACGACGAACGCCGCCCGCGTGATGCACCTGGAAAACTACGGAATCGAAGCCGGCTGCGACGCGAGCTTCGTGCTGCTGCAGGCGCGCGACCCGGTCGAAGCCATCCGCCTGCGCGCCACGCGGCTCAAGGTGTTCCGCAAGGGTCGGCTGCTGGCGCAGACGCCGGCCGCCACCGCGACGCTGCATTTGCCGGGGCGCGGCGGAGAGACCGGCTGGATGATTCCGAAGGCCTGACCGGGAGCCTTCCTATGAAGCGCCTTCTGCGACATTGCATCGCTTGGCTGCTGGCACTGGCGCTCGCTCCCGCGATGGCGCAACCCGAGGTGCGCCGGCTGGCCGACCTCCCCTACGGCCCCGACGCGGCGCAGCGCATGGACGTCTACCTGCCGCCGAACGCGCAAGGAGCTCCAGTGCTGGTGATGGTCCACGGCGGCGCGTGGATGCTCGGCGACAAGGCAGCCGCCTCGGTGGTGGACCTGAAGGTCGAGCACTGGGTACGCGAACAGGGTTTCATCCTGGTGTCGGTGGCCTACCGCTTCGTGCCGCAGGTCGATGTGATGCAGCAGGCGCAGGACGTGGCGCGTGCGGTGGCCGCAGTGCAGGCCGGCGCGGCCTCGTGGGGCGGCGACGCGGGCCGGCTCGTGCTCATGGGGCATTCGGCGGGCGCGCATCTGGTCGCGCTGCTGAGCGCATCACCCGGCATCGCGCGGCAGCAAGGCGCCCGGCCCTGGCTCGGCGCGGTCGCCCTCGACAGCGCCGCACTCGACACCGCGGCCCTGATGCAGCGTCGCCATCTGCCCTTCTACGACCGTGCGTTCGGCAGCGACCCGGCCTTCTGGCGCACCGTGTCGCCGACCGATGCGCTGGCGCCCGGCGCGCCGCCGATGCTGCTGGTGTGCTCGACGCAACGCCGTGACGGTTCTTGCACGCAGGCCAGTCAGTTCGCAGCACGCGTCAAGGCCACGGGCGGACGCGCGGAGGTGGTGCCCGAAGACCTGTCGCATGCGCAGATCAACGCCGAACTCGGCCTGCCCGGCGCCTACACCTCAGCGGTGGACGCCTTCATTGCCTCTATCGACCGGCGGGCTCGCTGAGGCGGGCGACTCCAGGTCGCACCACATTTGGACCTTGCCGAGCAATTTGCCATCGACGTCGATGGCCAGCGGCTCCAGGCCGAAGGTGCGGAAGCCGCAGTCTTCGTACAGCTTTTGCGCTGCGTCGTTGCCCTCGGTGACGGTGAGCTGCACCAGCCGCAGGCCGTCGCGAGCCCGCGCGTGTTCGAGCAAGGCGAGCACCAGCCGGCGGCCGAAGCCCGAGCGGCGCGCCGACGCGGCCACGGCCATGCCGAACAGGGTGGCCTTGTGGCGCTCCCGCTTTCGCAAGCCGAAGGCGAGCCCCGCCGCACCGGCCAGCACGCCGGTGTCGTCGAACGCACCATAGGCCACGCTGGCCTCCGTCGCATCCGCAACGGCACCGAGTCGCTCTTCCCACCAGCTCAGTGGCAAGCCTTCCCGCTCCTGAACCGTGGAAGTGAAGGCGCTGGGGTGCGTGGCATAGGCGTCGAGCATCAGGGCACGGTAGGCCGCCGCATCGGAGGCCGTGAGCCGGCGAACGAGGTTTTTATCGTTGTCAGAAGCGGACACAGACGGATTGCCTTTCCTGCAGCACCGCCTCCTGCCCGAAGCGCTTGCGGTATGTGTCGATGATGCCGGCAATGGCGGCGTCGTCCTTGGCGCTGCGTGGGTGCAGCAGGACCACGAGCTTCGATGGCTCGCGCCCCACTTCGCCCGATGCGCCGCGCCATTGGCCGGCGGCGTCGATCACGCTCAGGCCCTGCGGAAACGCCGGGGTCACGGCGGTGTCGAGGAAATCGCTCCACTGTGCGTCGGAGACCTGCCCGCCGGCGGGGATGGCACGGCCGAAATAGAGCGTGTCGCGCTCGGAGGCGTCGAAGCCGGGGGCGCATGGTGCAGGCGGCACGGTGCCGCATGCGGAAAGCACGAGGGCCACTGTGCCGAACAGCCACGCGCAGCGCATCACTCGACCCGCACCACGAGCGGCCGCGCCTGGCCTTCCTCGGCCGGCGTGCCGTGCTCGAGCACGCGCCAGCCCGGGCTCCATCGCACCACGCGCCCTTCGGCCACGGCGGCCTCCAGCAAGGTCTGCGCCTCTTCAGGCTTGCGCCAGTCGAGCGTGAGGTGGCGCAGGTCCCAGTCCCACCACGGGCAAGCCTGGATGCGCTCGATGAGCGCATCGGAAAAGCGGCGGCGAATCATGCGCGCAGGCACGCCGCCCATCACGGCGAACGGCGGCACGTCTTTGGTCACCACCGAGCCCGCTCCGATGATCGCGCCGTCGCCGATGGTCAGGCCGCTCTTCATGCTCACGCGGGAGCCGATCCACACGTCATTGCCGATCACGGTCCGTTCGAGCTGCGGGTATTCGTGGGTGGACACGTGGCTGAACGGCGGCGGAAAGAACGGCTGGTGGGAAACAGGGTGAGTCGTCAGCCAGTCCGACGGGTGCTGGGTCAGCACGTTCAGGTTGTCGCCGACCGAACAGTAGCGCCCCATGCGGAATTGGTGCAGCTGCACCAGGGGCGCCACGTATGAGTACGCCCCCATCGACACCCCGTTGGTGTGCACGTTCACGAACAGCCGCACTGGCGGCTCAAAGCGAAACGGCAGCGCCACCATCGCGCCGGTGGCGAGGAACAGGCCGTATTCCTCGAGGGCGGTCGACAGCTCGGGATTGATTTGCAGCATGGTTCGTTCGTTCTTCCGTTCGATCGGCCTGCAGGCCTCGGTCAGGCTTCAGGCGCAATCGCCTCTGCGTATTCATAGAGGGCGCCGAGGATTTCCTCGCCCCGCTCGTCGGCGTTCTCGGAGAGCGCGTCGACCTCGCTGAACAGCATCTCGATGGTGCGCGCCCCGCCCTCGCCCTTGAAGAGCTTTGCCACGCGCAGCGCTTCCCAGCGCTCGTTCTCATCTTCGCTCAGCAGCTCGGGCCAGTTGCGCGCGCGGTAGCGGAACAGGATCTCGTCGAGCCGCCCGTCGTCGAAGCCGGTGCGGTCCTTGGCCAGTTCCTCGGGCGACAGGCTGCGCAGCTGGTTCAGGCGGCGGCGGTCGGCGTTGCCGACAAAGCCGCCGTAGAGGTCTTCGTCGACATCGGGCGTTTCTTCCTTCGGGCGGGCGTAGACCTTCGACCAGATGGCGCTCATGTCAGGCAAGTCGCGCGCGATGGCCGCGTGGCGCATGGCGGTGTCGAGGTCGACGCCCCAGCGCTCGGCCATGGGCGGCGCCAGCGTGCGCAGGTTGCCGACCACCATCGGCGACTTGTTCAGGTGAATGCCCTTCACGGGCAGGCGCACCACGCCCTCGGGCAGGTCAGCCGTGCGGGTGAAGAGGCGCAGGCGCAGGGTATCGGCGTCGATGTCGCGCAGTTCGCTTGGGTCATGGGCCAGGTCCCAGGCCAGCAGCTCGTTCTTGTTGGTCGGATGGCTCGCCAGCGGCCACATCACGGCTAGGCAGCCGCGCTCGACCGGGAACATGCCCGAGACATGCAGGAAGGGCTTGGCGGTCTCGCGCATGGCGGGCAGGCCCAGTTCGACGGCCACGCGGTCTTTCTTGTGCAGGCCGAAGGCGAAGTCGAACAGCTTGGGCTGCTTGTCGCGGATCAGCCGAGCCAATGCGATGGTGGCGCGCACGTCGGAGAGCGCATCGTGCGCCGACTCGTGCAGCAGGCCGTTGGCACGCGCCAGGTCTTCGAGCTTGAAGCTGGGCTTGCCGTCTTCCTTCTTCGGCCATTCGATGCCGTCGGGCCGCAGCGCGTAGGTGAGGCGCACCACGTCGAGCAGGTCCCAGCGGCCGCAGTCGTTCTGCCATTCGCGCGCATAGGGGTCGATCAGGTTGCGCCAGAACAGGAAGCGCGTGACCTCGTCGTCGAAACGGATGGTGTTGTAGCCGACGCCGATGGTGCCCGGCTGCGAGAAGGCACGCTCTATATGGCCGGCGAATTCATGCTCGGGAATACCGCGCTCCAGGCACACCTGCGGCGTGATGCCGGTGATCAGGCAGGCCTCGGGGCTGGGCAGGTAGTCCGGCGCGGGCTTGCAGTAGATCATCAGCGGCTCGCCGACTTCGTTGAGCTCGGCGTCGGTGCGGATGGCCGCGAACTGCGAGGGGCGGTCGCGGCGCGGCACTGCGCCGAAGGTTTCGTAGTCGTGCCAGAGAAAGGTGTGGTTCATTCAGAGCAGGGGTGAAAACAGGCGCGCAATCGCATCGCCGAGACGGCGCCAGAAGCTCAGGCGCCGGTTGGCGCGCACCGCGCCGGAACTGTGCAGATCGGTCTCGAACTGCGCCGCCAGAGGCAGGGCCAGTTCCGGACCATAGACCACGGCGCAGACCTCGAAGTTGAGCCGGAAGCTGCGGTTGTCGAAATTCGCGGTGCCGATCATCGCGCAATGGTCGTCGACCACCAAGGTCTTGGAATGCAGCATGCGGGCCTTGTACTCCCACACCTTCACGCCGGCGGCGATCAGCTCGTCGAAGTACGAGCGCGCGGCGGCACTCACGATGGCCGAGTCGCTGCGGCGCGGCACCAGCAGGCGCACGTCCACACCGCGCAGCGCGGCGCTGGTGAGCGCCATGAGCGCGGGCTCGCCGGGCACGAAATACGGCGTGGTCAGCCAGGCCCGGTGCGCGGCCGAATGGATGGCTTCGACATGCATGCGGTGGATGGCTTCGAGCGCGTTGTCGGGGCCGCTGGTGACGATCTGCACGGGAATGTTGCCCGCCTCGAGCTGCGGGAGCATCGCGTCCAGGGCGTCGTCCATGCCGCGCGGGTCTTCGCCGGTGGCGTAGGTCCAGTCCTCGAGGAAGGTGGTCTGCAGCCAGCGCACCGCACTGCCCTCGATGCGCAGGTGCACGTCGTGATAGGCGTCGGGGTTGGTGCGCTTGTCTTCCTCGTCGGTGATGTTCACGCCGCCCGTGAAGCCGACCCGGCCGTCGCACACCACGATCTTGCGGTGGGTGCGGTAGTTGGTCACCGGGCGCAGGCGGCGGCCGATCTTGGTGTCGTGGAAAAGCGCCACCTTCACGCCGGCTTCGTGCAGCGGCGCCATGAATTTGCGGCCGATGCGCTTGGAGCCGAGCGCATCGATCAGCAGGCGCACCGTCACGCCCTGCTGCGCGCGCTCGATCAGCAGGTCGCGCAGCGCGGTGCCGATCTTGTCGGGCTCGAAGATGTAGTACTCCAGGTGGATGTGGTCTTGCGCGGCGCGCACCGCCTCGAAGATCGCGTCGAAGGTGCGCGCACCACCCGAAAGCAGCTCGACGCCGGCTGCGCTAGACACCGGCAAGCCGCATGTGGCCATGCCCAGCCTGGCCATCTGCTGCAGCGCCGGCGGCGCGTTGTGTGCCGCGTCGCGCAACCGGGCCACGTCGGCCTGGGCGGAGGCGCCGGCGCGGCTGCGCAGGCGCTTGAGCCGCTGCTTGCGCAGGCGCTGCGGCCCGAGGAAGTAGTAGACGACGAAGCCCGCGAACGGCAGCAGCGCCAGCGAGAGGATCCAGCTCATGGTGGACACCGGCGCGCGCTTCTGCATCACGATCCAGACCGACAGCACGGCGATGTAGCCGCTCCATGCCAGGGAGAGGCCGGTTTTCCATTCGGGACTGAGGACGGGGAGGATCAAGGCTTCAAACGGTGGATGGATGCGCCGCGCCCAAAGAAAAAGGCCGGCAGCGCGATGCTACCGGCCTTTGGAGGCTGTTCCGTGGCCTCGTCGGCCACGGATCGCCTGCCTGGTTTATCAGCCTGCGGCCGTTTCCTCGGCCTCGGGCTTCGACTTGCCTTCCTTCTTCGGAAGCGGCTGGATGTCGAGCAGCACTTCGTCCTTGTCGTCGAGATCGACTTCGAGGCGGCCACCGTCGGTCAGGCGACCGAACAGCAGCTCGTCGGCCAGTGCACGACGGATCGTGTCCTGGATCAGGCGCTGCATCGGGCGTGCGCCCATCAACGGATCGAAGCCCTTCTTCGCCAGGTGCTTGCGCAGCTTGTCGCTGAACGTGACTTCCACCTTCTTCTCGCTGAGCTGGGTTTCCAGCTGCAGCAGGAACTTGTCGACCACGCGCAGGATGATGTTCTCGTCCAGTGCCTTGAAGTTGACGATCGCGTCCAGCCGGTTGCGGAACTCGGGCGAGAACAGGCGCTTGATGTCGCCCATTTCGTCGCCCGCCTGGCGCGGGTTGGTGAAGCCGATGGTCGCCTTGTTCATGGTCTCGGCACCCGCGTTCGTCGTCATGATGATGATGACGTTGCGGAAGTCGGCCTTGCGCCCGTTGTTGTCCGTCAGCGTGCCGTGGTCCATGACCTGCAGCAGCACGTTGAAGATGTCCGGGTGCGCCTTCTCGATTTCGTCAAGCAGCAGCACCGCGTGCGGCTTCTTCGTGACGGCCTCGGTCAGCAGGCCGCCCTGGTCGAAACCGACGTAGCCCGGAGGCGCGCCGATCAGGCGGCTCACCGCATGGCGCTCCATGTACTCCGACATGTCGAAGCGGATCAGCTCGATGCCCATGATGTAGGCGAGCTGCTTCGCGGCTTCGGTCTTGCCGACGCCCGTGGGGCCGGAGAACAGGAACGAGCCGATCGGCTTGTCGCCCTTGCCCAGGCCCGAACGCGCCATCTTGACCGCCGAGGCGAGCACTTCGAGCGCCTTGTCCTGGCCGAACACCACGCTCTTGAGGTCGCGCTCGATGGTCTGCAGCTTGCTGCGGTCGTCATTGCTGACGTTGGCCGGGGGAATGCGCGCGATCTTCGCCACGATTTCCTCGACCTCGGTCTTGCTGATGGTCTTCTTGCGCTTGCTCGGCGGCAGGATGCGCTGAGCGGCACCGGCTTCGTCGATGACGTCGATCGCCTTGTCGGGCAGGTGACGGTCATTGATGTACTTGGCGCTGAGCTCGGCCGCGGCCTGCAGGGCCGCCACCGCGTACTTCACGCCGTGGTGTTCCTCGAAGCGCGACTTCAGGCCCTTCAGGATGTCGACGGTTTCCTGCACCGACGGCTCCACCACGTCGACCTTCTGGAAGCGACGCGACAGGGCCGCGTCCTTTTCGAAGATGCCGCGGTATTCGGTGAAGGTAGTAGCGCCGATGCACTTGAGCTGGCCACTGGAGAGCGCCGGCTTGAGCAGGTTCGACGCATCGAGCGTGCCGCCCGAAGCCGCGCCCGCACCGATCAGCGTGTGGATTTCGTCGATGAACAGGATGGCGTTCGGCTTGTCCTTGAGCGACTTGAGCACGCCCTTCAGGCGCTGCTCGAAGTCACCGCGGTACTTGGTGCCGGCCAGCAGCGCGCCCATGTCGAGCGAGAACACGTTCGACTCGGCCAGGATCTCCGGCACGTCGCCTTGCGTGATGCGCCATGCGAGCCCCTCGGCGATGGCGGTCTTGCCCACACCGGCCTCGCCGACGAGCAGCGGGTTGTTCTTGCGCCGGCGGCACAGGATCTGGATGACACGCTCGACCTCGTATTCACGGCCGATCAGCGGATCGATCTTGCCGTCCTTGGCGAGCTGGTTGAGGTTCTGGGTGAACTGCTCGAGCGGCGATGCCTTCTCATTGCGTTCGCCGCCACCCTCTTCGCCCTCGCTCGAAGGCGCTTCGCCCGCGCCCTTGACGGCTTCCGGCGGATCGCTCTTCTTGATGCCGTGGGCAATGAAGTTCACCACGTCCAGGCGGGTCACGCCCTGCTGGTGGAGGTAGTAGACGGCGTGCGAGTCCTTCTCACCGAAGATCGCGACCAGCACGTTGGCACCAGTGACTTCCTTCTTGCCGTTGCCGGTGGACTGCACATGCATGATGGCGCGCTGGATGACGCGCTGGAAACCCAGGGTCGGCTGGGTGTCGACATCGTCGGTACCCGCCACCTGGGGCGTGTTGTCCTTGATGAAGTTGGTGAGCGACGCCCGAAGGTCGTCGACGTTGGCCGAGCAGGCACGCAGAACTTCCGCGGCGCTCGGGTTGTCCAGCAAAGCGAGCAGCAGATGCTCCACGGTGATGAACTCGTGGCGCTGCTGCCGGGCCTCGACGAAGGCCATGTGCAAGCTGACTTCCAGTTCCTGGGCAATCATGTGATTTCCTTTTGCCTTGCTGTAAATAAGTTCTCAGATGGGTTGGAGCTTGCGCAATTCAACTGGTTCACGCAACAGGTTCGCTGACACATTGCAGCGGATGCCCTGCTTGCTGAGCGGCTTCCATCACCTGATTGACCTTGGTGGCCGCCATGTCGCGGGAATAGACCCCACAGACACCGCGGCCATCGAGGTGGATCTTGAGCATGATCTGGGTCGCGGTTTCGCGGTCCTTGCTGAAGTATTCCTGCAGCACGACGATCACGAACTCCATCGGCGTGTAGTCGTCGTTCAGCATAACTACCTGGTACATCTGGGGCGGCGCAGTTTTCTGCGGCCGGCGCTCCAGGACGACCGAATCTCCGTCATCCCCGGCCGGTTTCTGGGCCGGCGGGGTGCTGGGAGTTTTGGGAATTCTCGTTGCCATGAAAAAGATTCTATAGAGCGTGCAAGCACCGTGCCGGCGCATGAAGACTTGGTGGCGCATATTCGACAAATCAAGGGGCTTGCGCCGTGTGCGACAGCCCAAGACGCATAAAAAAACCGGCAAGCTGCTCGTCTTTCTTATATCTCGCAAAGAAAAAGCCCCTGGATTCCTTTCGAAGATCCAAGGGCCTGGCTGCACGATGCCGCGAGACACCGGCAAGCGCTTCTTGCGCAACTACATGTTGTCGATCATGACCTGGCCGAAGCCCGAGCAGCTCACTTGCGTCGCGCCGTCCATCAGGCGCGCGAAGTCATAGGTGACCTTCTTGCTGGCAATCGACTTCTCCATCGAGCTGATGATCAGGTCGGCGGCTTCGATCCAGCCCATGTGGCGCAGCATCATTTCGGCCGAGAGAATCTCGGAACCCGGGTTCACGTAGTCCTTGCCAGCGTACTTGGGCGCCGTGCCATGGGTGGCCTCGAACATCGCGACGGTGTCGCTCAGGTTCGCGCCCGGGGCAATGCCGATGCCGCCGACCTGCGCAGCCAAAGCGTCGGACACGTAGTCGCCGTTGAGGTTGAGCGTGGCAATCACGCTGTACTCCGCGGGACGCAGAAGGATCTGCTGCAGGAACGCATCGGCAATGCTGTCCTTGACGGTGATGTCCTTGCCCGTCTTCGGATTCTTGAACTTCATCCACGGGCCACCGTCGATCAGTTCGGCGCCGAACTCCTTGGCTGCCAGGTTGTAGGCCCAGTCACGGAAGCCACCTTCGGTGAACTTCATGATGTTGCCCTTGTGGACGATGGTCACGCTGGGCTTGTCGTTGTCGATGGCGTACTGCAGCGCCTTGCGCACCAGGCGTTCGGTGCCTTCGATCGACACGGGCTTGACGCCGATGCCCGAGGTGTTCGGGAAGCGGATCTTCTTGACGCCCATTTCGTCCTGCAGGAACTTGATGAGCTTCTTGGCCTTGTCGCTCTCGGCTTCGAACTCTATGCCCGCATAGATGTCTTCCGAGTTCTCGCGGAAGATCACCATGTTGGTCTTGTGCGGCTCACGCACCGGGCTGGGCACGCCCTCGAAGTAACGGATGGGGCGCAGGCAGACGTAGAGATCGAGTTCCTGGCGCAGCGCGACGTTCAGCGAGCGGATGCCGCCACCGACCGGCGTGGTGAGCGGACCCTTGATGGAGATGACGTACTCACGCACGGCCTGCAGCGTTTCTTCGGGCAGCCAGACGTCGGGGCCGTAGACCTTGGTCGACTTCTCGCCGGCATAGACCTCCATCCAGTGGATCTTCTTCTTGCCGCCGTAGGCCTTCGCCACCGCCGCGTCCACTACCTTGAGCATCACCGGCGTGATGTCCAGTCCGGTCCCGTCGCCTTCGATGAAGGGAATGATCGGTTGGTCAGGCACATTGAGGGAATTGTCAGCATTGACCGAGATCTTCTGGCCTTCGGTCGGGACTTTGATGTGCTGATAGCTGGACATGAGGGGGTTGGGCTCCGGGGGAGTGGCGTAATTTTGACGAGTGTCAGCGAATTCAGACAGCCGCGAGGAATCGCTGTACAGGACGTGAACAAATCGCTGTACATTTTAGACGCAACCCATCAGCGAGGGTTTGTCAACCATCGGGCCAATGGCCTCGTTAGTGTCTGACCTTCTGCTCGCCGGGAGGCGTTTCCAATCAATTCTCGAATAGAGGAATCTCAATGAGCAAAATTCTCGCAGTCATGATCGCTGGCCTGTTCGCCGCTGGCGCTTACGCCCAAAACCCGGCTGGCACCACGCCCGAACAAGGGAACGCCACCAACAGCAAGTCGCAGCAACGTGCCGAAGCCAAGAAGGCTGCCAAGCCCGCCGGCCAAGTCAAGGCCGCTGCTGGCGACGAAGTCAAGACCCCCGAAGGCGGCGCCATCGGTGCCGACAAGGCCGCTGCTTCCGGCGAAAAGCGCGCCAGCACGCGTGACCAACGTCGTCGCAACAAGGACGGCAGCGTGAAGCGCAAGTCGACCCAAGGCGGTACGCCTGACATGGCAGGCGCCAAGTAAGTCGGCCCAGCCCCCTAAAAAAAGAGCGCTCTTCGGAGCGCTTTTTTTTCGCCTGCCGAGCACATTTGCCTGTCAACCGCCGGAAGCGGCCCCCGTTGAATGTCTACCTCCGCAGGGAGGGCTGTCCAAATCAACGAATTTCAAAGGATTTCAAATGAACAAGCTGCTCGCAGCCCTGATCGCCGGTCTCTTCGCTGCCGGTGCCTTCGCTCAACAAGCCGAACCCGCTGCAGCTGCCCCTGCCGCCGCTCCCAAGGTTGCCAAGCACACCGCTTCGAAGAAGCACGCAGCAGTCAAGAAGCACAAGGTTCGCCACGTCGCCAAGGCCCACACGGCTGCTTCCAAGAAGGTGTAAGCTTTCACGCTCACCGGCAATGCCCGCATCAGCGGGCATTTTCATTTGCATATTTGGTTGAGGCCGGACCCACCCAGTCCCCGCCCTGAAAGAGTCGTCCGATGTTCCAGCGTCTAGCCGCCCTGCTCCTCGTGTCCGCGTCCTTCATGATGACGGCGCATGCCCAGCAGCAACCCCAGACCGATCTGCCGCGTACGCAGTTGTCGGTCGGCCTGTACAAGATCGATGCGCAGATTGCGCAGACCCCCCTGCAGCGCGAGATCGGCTTGATGTTCCGCAAGGAGATGCCGCAAGCCGAAGGCATGATCTTCGTGTTCGAGCAGCCTGCCACGCAGTGCTTCTGGATGCGCAACACGATCCTGCCGCTGACCGCCGCCTTCGTGGCAGACGACGGCCGCATCGTGAACCTGGTCGACATGCAGCCCATGACCGAGAACTCGCACTGCTCTCTAGAGCCGGTGCGCTACGTGCTCGAGATGAATCAAGGCTGGTTCGCCAAGAAGAACATCAAGAAAGGCGCGAAGCTCGGGGGAGAACTGTTCACAGCCAACAAGCGCTGAGTTTTTGCTGGCTTGAGCCCACAAAAAAAGCCGACCCACAGGTCGGCTTTTTTCATTGCAAGACCAGGGCTCAGCCGAAGTTCTTCTCGGCGAATTCCCAGTTGACCAGCTTGGCCAGGAAGGTCTCGACGAACTTCGGGCGCAGGTTGCGGTAGTCGATGTAGTACGCGTGTTCCCAGACGTCCACGGTCAGCAGCGCGGTGTCTGCAGTGGTCAGCGGCGTGCCGGCGGCGCCGGTGTTCACGATGTCCACCGAACCGTCGGCCTTCTTCACCAGCCAGGTCCAGCCCGAGCCGAAGTTGCCCACGGCCGACTTCACGAAGGCTTCCTTGAAGGCGTCGTAGCTGCCCCACTTGGCTTCGATGGCCTTGGCCAGCGCACCGGTGGGTGCACCGCCGCCTTGCGGCTTCATGCAGTTCCAGAAGAAGGTGTGGTTCCAGATCTGGGCGGCGTTGTTGTAGATGCCGCCGCTGGACTTCTTGACGATCTCTTCGAGCGTCAGCGACTCGAACTCGGTGCCCTTCTGCAGGTTGTTGAGGTTCACCACGTAGGCGTTGTGGTGCTTGCCGTAGTGGTACTCGAGGGTTTCCTTCGAATACTCGGGTGCCAGTGCGTCGAGTGCGTACGGCAGGGGTGGGAGCACATGTTCCATGGTTTTTTCTCGTGGGTTGGTTGTGGGAATCGTGGATTCTAGGAATTAATTATTGAGGTCGCGTCGGACGTGTGCCCGTCACGCCGCCCGGAGAGACGGTCAGGTCGACCTCGCCGTCGGCGAGCCGTGCGACGACCGCGTCGCCCGGTGCCAATTGCTTCGCGCTGACGACTGCGCGTCCGTCCGCATCCGTGAGCCAGGCATAGCCGCGTTGCAAGACCAATGCCGGATCGAGCAGCCGCAGCCGCAGCGCCATGCGCTCCAGCCGGTCGTGGCGTTGCGTCACCGCGCGCTCGAGCTTCAGGGGAAAGTCGGCGGCCACGGCGCGCGGCACATGCGCCAGGCGTTCGCGCCTGGATCGCATCGCGTATTGAAGGCGCTGTGCGTGGTGCGCCAGCCGCAGTTGCTGGCGCGCCACGAGATTCGAAGGACGCCCGAGCCGCCCCGCCGCCTGGTCGAGCCGCTGCCCGAGCACATCGAGGCGGCCGCCCAGGGAATCGTCGAGCCGCTCTTCGAGCAGGTCGAGTGCACCGAGCCACAGGTCACGCGGCGCGCTGACGAGTTCGGCCGCCGCGGTCGGTGTGGGCGCGCGCAGGTCGGCACAGAAATCGGCGATGGTGAAGTCGGTCTCGTGTCCCACGCCGCTGATGAGTGGAACCGGGCTCTGCACGATCGTGCGCGCCAGGGCCTCGTCGTTGAACGCCCACAGGTCTTCGATCGAGCCGCCACCGCGCACCAGAAGGATCACGTCGACCCCCGGCTCGAGCGCATAGAGCGAATGCAGCGCGCGAACGAGTTCGCCCGGCGCATTTGCCCCCTGTACGGCGGCAGGCGCCAGCACCACGGGAATGTGCGGTACACGGCGCCGCAGCGCCGTCACGACGTCATGCAGAGCCGCCGCCCCAAGCGACGTGACCACGCCCACAGCACGCGGCATGGCGGGCAAGGCACGCTTGCGCGCCAGGTCGAACAGCCCCTCGGCCTCCAGACGCGCCTTGCGCTGCATGAACTGCTCGAACAGGGCGCCCTGCCCCGCGCGCCGCAAGCTCTCCACGACGAGCTGAAGATCGCCACGCGGTTCGTACACAGCGAGCCGGCCGCGCACCTCGACCTGATCGCCGTCGCGGGGCGAAAAATCGAGCAGGCCGGCGGCGCGGCGGAACATCGCACAGCGCAGCTGACCCGATTCGTCCTTGAGGGCGAAGTAACAATGTCCACTTGAGGCGCGGGAAAAACCCGAGATTTCGCCGCGCACAGTCACCGGGTTGAAACGCGCGTCGAGCGCGTCGGCAACCGCATGGCACAAGGCGCCGACAGCCCAGACGCGCGGTCCTGGCGCGGAATTCATGTCACGCAAGCTCACGAAGCGCACGCTCGGCCAGATGCCACTCTTCCACAACGGGCGGCCCGCCCCCTGCCGCCAGCGCCCAATGCGGGACAGGTGCACGGTTTTCCGTGCAAGCCATTGATTTCATTGAAAAAAGTGCTGCTCAAAATTCAGTCGTTCTAGCGGAAAGCCCATCCCATGCGGGTTCGGACACGTTGCGCAGCAGGTTAGTCACAAAGTTATCCACAGAATCTGTGCGTCCTTGCCGACACCAAAACAAGGCGCGTGGCGATGGTGGGCTCAGTGGATAATCGCCGCGCATTTGCAGTCTACGGGCCGGAGGATTTTCTTGTTTTCCATCATAGTTGCCGCGGGTTGGCCGATCTGGCCCTTGCTCGCTTGTTCGGTCATTGCGCTCGCGCTGGTTATAGAACGTTTCACGAGTCTGAAGACCGTGAGGGTACTGCCGCCGAAGCTGCTCGACGAAACCATCACTGTCTCGCAGGGAGCCATTCCCGGCCCCGACGTGGTGACCAAGCTCGAACGCAACTCGATGCTCGGCCAGGTGCTCGCCGCCGGCCTGCGCGCGCTGAACGCCAACCCCCGCTGCACCGAAGACGACCTGCGCGCCGCCATGGAGGCCTCTGGCCGCACCGTGGCACACAAGCTGGAGCGCTACCTGCCGGCACTGGCCACCATCGCTTCCGCAGCCCCTCTGCTGGGCCTGCTGGGCACGGTGATCGGCATGATCGAGATCTTCGGCTCGCAGTCGCCCGGCAGCGGTGCCGTCGGCTCGGGCAACCCGGCGCAACTGGCGCACGGCATCTCGATCGCGCTCTACAACACGGCGTTCGGCCTGATCGTGGCAATTCCGACGCTCATTTTCTGGCGCTACTTCCGCAGCCGGGTCGACGAATACCTGCTGAACCTCGAGCTGTCGGGCGAGCGTTTCGCCCGCCATCTGAACGCCCTGCGCAAGTGACGTCATGACCCGAGGCCGCATGCAGTTCCGCCATGGCGCGCGCGACGAGCCGGAGATCAACCTGATCCCGTTCATCGACGTGCTGCTGGTGATCCTGATCTTCCTGATGCTGTCGACCACGTACAGCAAGTTCACCGAAATGCAGCTGCGGCTGCCGACCGCGGACGTCGACGCGCAGCGCGACTACCCGAAGGAAGTGATCGTGGCGGTGTCGGCCGACGGCCGCTATTCGGTCAACAAGACGCCCCTGGCCGACCGCAATGTCGAAGCCGTTGCCGCCGCGCTTGCGGCCGCGGCCACCGGCGGCAAGGACAGCGTGGTGATCATCAGCGCCGACGCAACCAGCCCGCACCAGGCCGTCGTCACGGTGATGGAAGCCGCGCGCCGCGCCGGCCTGATGCAGATCACCTTCGCAGCCCAGTCGACGGCGCAAGCCGGGCGCTGAGTGCCGTCCGAAGGCCGCAGCAGCACGGGGGCGCCTGCCGCCTCGCGACTGCAGGAAGCGTGGCTGCGCCGCGGCCCGCTGGCCTGCCTGCTGTGGCCGCTGTCGCTGCTCTATGCGGCCCTCTTCGCCGTTCGGGGCTGGCTTTATCGCCTCGGATGGCTTCGCTCGGAACGCGTGCCCGTGCCGGTGATCGTCGTCGGCAACGTGATCGCGGGCGGCGCCGGCAAGACGCCGGTGGTGATGGCGGTGGTGCGGCATCTGCGCGCGCGCGGCATCCAGGTGGGCGTTGTGTCCCGCGGCTACGGCCGGCGCACCGACGACTGCCGCGAAGTGACGGGTGACAGCAATCCCAGCGACGTGGGCGACGAGCCCGCCCTGATTCACCACGCCACGAAGGCCCCCGTGTTCGTCGCGCGCAAGCGCATCGAGGCGGCCCGCGCACTGCTCGAGCGGCATCCCGGCACGCAAGTCATCGTCAGCGACGACGGGCTGCAGCACCTGGCGCTGGCTCGCGACATCGAGATCTGCGTGTTCGACGACCGGGGCATCGGCAACGGCTGGCGACTGCCAGCGGGCCCCCTGCGCGAGGCGTGGCCACGTCGCTGCGATCTGGTGTTGCACAGCGGCGAACGCCCCGCATTCGCAGGCGGCTACACCGCTTCGCGCCGCCTCGCCGACTACGCCCTCACAAGCGACGGCCAACGCGTGCCACTGAACACCCTGGCGGGCAGGCCAGTGACCGCACTCGCGGCCATCGCACGCCCGGAGGCCTTCTTCGCCATGCTCCGGGGCCGTGGCCTCACGCTCGCCGAAACCATCGCGCTGCCCGATCACTTCGACTTCGACGCCTGGCAACGCTCGCCCGATGCCGACGGCCCTCTCGTCTGCACCGAAAAGGACGCGGTCAAGCTGTGGCACAAGGCACCCGGCGCACTGGCGGTGCCCCTGCTCTTCGCACCCGTTCCGGAATTCTTCACCGCGCTCGACGCAAAGCTATCATCGCTCGATGGATACCAAGCTGCTTGAACTGCTCGTCTGCCCCGTCACCAAGGGTCCGTTGACCTGGAACCCCGAGAAGCAGGAGCTCTGCTCGCGCAGCGCGCGCCTGGCCTACCCGGTGCGCGACGGCATTCCCGTGCTGCTGGAAAACGAGGCACGCACGCTTTCCGACGAAGAGCTCGGGCTGTGAGCTTCACGGTCCTGGTGCCGGCGCGCCTGGCGTCGACAAGGCTCCCCAACAAACCCCTGGCCGACATCGCCGGCGTGCCGATGGTGGTGCGCGTGGCCCGGCGTGCCAGCGAATCCGGCGCAGCGCGCGTGGTGGTGGCCGGCGACGACGCATCGATCATCGACGCCTGCAAGGCGCATGGCGTCGAGGCGATCCTGACCCGCCAGCACCACCCCAGCGGCACCGACCGGCTGGCCGAAGCCTGCGAACAACTCGGCCTCGACGGCGACGACATCGTCGTCAACGTGCAGGGCGACGAGCCCCTGATCGACCCGGCGCTGATCGATGCCGTGGCCTCCACGCTGGCCACCCACGCAGAGGCCGCGATGAGCACCGCGGCCCACGAGATCGATTCGCTGGCCGACTTCATGAATCCGAACGTGGTGAAGGCCGTGCTCGACGCACGGGGCAACGCCATGTACTTCAGCCGTGCGCCGATCCCCTGGTGGCGCGATGGCTCCGCCAACGGTGCCGCGCCGACGGTGCTGCCCACGCCGGCTCCCCTGCGCCACATTGGCATCTACGGCTACCGCGCAGGCTTCGTGCGCAAGTTTCCGTCGCTGCCGCCGTCGCCAGTCGAGGCGACGGAAGCGCTCGAGCAACTGCGGGCGCTATGGCACGGACACCGCATTGCCGTACACGTGAGCCACGTGGCTCCCGGCCCGGGTATCGACACGCCCGAAGACCTGGCGCGCGTGCGCGCGGTCTTCGCCGCCGGCCCGACGGCCTGAGGAGCTCGACGTGCCTGTCGGGGCAGCGACAAATCCCGGGAGGCACGCGTGCTATCCTCGAAGCAACTCCGCCCTGCCCAAAGCCCCTGAAGCCGACGCCTGGCGCGACACAAAATCTAAGAACCGTCCGAGGACACCATGAGACTAATTTTGCTGGGCGCGCCCGGGGCGGGCAAAGGCACGCAAGCGGCCTTCATTTGCCAGAAGTACAGCATCCCCCAAATCTCGACCGGCGACATGCTGCGCGCCGCCGTCAAGGCCGGCACGCCGCTCGGTCTGCAGGCCAAGGCCGTCATGGATGCGGGCGCACTGGTCAGCGATGACCTGATCATCAATCTCGTGAAGGAACGCATCGCCCAGGCCGATTGCGCCAGCGGCTTCCTGTTCGACGGCTTCCCCCGCACTATTCCGCAAGCCGACGCCATGAAGGCGGCGGGCGTCAAGCTCGACTACGTGCTCGAAATCGACGTGCCCTTCGGCGACATCATCGAGCGCATGAGCGGCCGCCGCTCGCACCCGGCTTCGGGCCGCACTTACCACGTCAAGTTCAACCCGCCCAAGGTGGAAGGCAAGGACGACGTCACCGGTGAAGACCTGATCCAGCGCGAGGACGACAAGGAAGAAACCGTGCGCAAGCGGCTCGACGTGTACAGCCAGCAGACGCGTCCGCTGGTCGACTACTACTCGGCCTGGGCCAAGACCGATCCGGCCGCTGCGCCGAAGTACCGCGCCATCAAGGGCGTGGGCACGGTCGATGAAATCACCCAGCGCGCACTCGCAGCGCTGAGCAGCTGATTGCCGGCCGCCCTCCGACAGGGCGGCCACCACCTCACCCGAGCAACTCGAGCATCAGCGCGATACGCGCCTTCACCGGCGTGAGCGTGCCCGCGTCCCGCAGCCGGTCATCGGCTTTCGGCAGGATGCGCCCATTCATGCAGCGCGTCGCACGAACCACCGTCACGCCCGCCTCCTGCGCCTTCAGCGCGGCCGCTTCGAGCCCGTGATGCAGCGTGCCGTTGCCCGTGGCGGCCAGCACCAGTCCACGGACCGGTTCGGCGTTGCCGGGTTGCAGCAGTGCCTCGACGACAGCACCGCTCGCACCGGCATGGCTCATGACGATCTCCACGCGAGGCCACCGAACGGGAGCCGCCTCGAAGATCTTCGAGGCCGGCAGCGCCCCGCCCTCGGGCCACGCCCTCACACGGCGGACCTCGCCCTCTTCCACATAGCCCACCGGGCCCGCGTCGCCAGATGCGAAGGCGTCGAGCCTGTAGGTATGCACCTTCTGGACATCGGCGCCACTGTGGATCGCGCCGGCGCACACCACGGTCACCCCCTTCGCACCGGCTGCCAGAGCCACGCCGATGGCGTCACGCACGTTCTGCGGACCATCGGGCGACAGCGCGCTCGCCGGCCGCATGGCGCAAGTCAGCACCACGGGCTTCGCGGACGCCAGCGCCGAATGCAGGAAGAAGGCCGTCTCCTCCAGCGTGTCGGTGCCGTGCGTGATCACAACGCCCGCCACGTCGGGCTCGGCCAACCAGTGTGCGCAACGCTGCGCGAGCTTTTGCCAAGTCTCGAACGACATGTCCTTGCTGTCCAGTTGCGCGACCTGCTCTGCCACCAGCGTCACGCCCTGGGGTGCCTCGATGCCGCCCAGAAGGTCGGCCACGCCCACCTGACCGGCCGTGTAGCCGATGTTGTCGCCGCTGCTGGCAGCCTTGCCGGCGATGGTGCCGCCGGTGCCCAGCACGACCACGCGGCGCAGTTCAGGCGAAGGGAAATCAGGCATGGCTTGTCAACTTTTTAAAACTGGTTAAAAATACAGGTACTGGATATCTAGCCAGTGCCGCAAGGAACCACATATGCAGTTCGCCGTGAAGCTTACAGCCCGCCAGCAGCAGATCCTGGACTTGATCCAGAGCGCCATCGCCCGCACCGGAGCGCCACCCACGCGCGCCGAAATCGCCAATGAACTCGGGTTCAAGTCGGCCAACGCGGCCGAAGAGCACCTGCAGGCCTTGGCCCGCAAGGGTGTCATCGAACTCGTCAGCGGCACCTCGCGCGGCATCCGCCTCAAGGGCGACGCCCTGCGGTCGCTGAACGAAACGCGTCACCGCGAAGGCGGCCAGTTCTCGCTCTCGCTGCCCGGCATGGCGCAACTGGCGCTGCCGCTCATCGGCCGCGTCGCTGCAGGCTCCCCCATCTTGGCGCAGGAGCACGTCGACCAGACCTACTACGTCGAGAACACGCTGTTCCAGCGCCAGCCCGACTACCTGCTCAAGGTGCGCGGCATGTCCATGCGAGACGCCGGCATCATGGACGGCGACCTGCTCGCCGTGCAAGCCACCAAGGAAGCGCGCAACGGCCAGATCGTGGTTGCGCGCCTGGGCGACGAAGTCACCGTCAAGCGCCTGAAGCGCAACAAGCAGGTCATCGAGCTGCACGCAGAGAACCCCGACTACCCGACCATCATCGTCCAGCCCGGCGAGCCTTTCGAGATTGAAGGCCTCGCGGTGGGCCTCATTCGCAACACCATGCTGATGTAGGCCTGCGGGCCTGCTGGCAGCAGCACTCATCCGGCCGCAACAGGTGGCGGGCGTATGGCGCGAAGTCGCCATCACCCTGTCGCGGCCGTTTCAAGAAATCCTGCCTGTGTTCAACCTCATACTTTTTTGGAGTTCACATGGGAATCGCCCTCCTCGCCATTGCTGATTTCTGGATGCCGCTGCAATCGCTCGCCAGCCGTTTGATCCCGGCGCGCCGCCCTCATCGCCACGCCTCGCTCGATCACAGCGAGACTTCCGCCGGCCTGCGCTACGTTGCGGTGCGTCCGTCGTGCGGCGCGACACCCCCTGCGGCTGAAGCCGCCCCGACCGTGCGCCCGCTGCGCGTGGTACGCGTGGTAGACGGAAAGGGCCAGCAGCGCAGCAGCAACCGTGTCTTGATTTCCGGCCGAATGGACGACGTGTGCGCGGAGCTTGACCGGCTGGCGGCTCTCGAAGCGGCCGAAACCATGATCGCCGCACACCGCTCCACACGCCTGCACTGAGGCCCGGCACCCCTGGGAGAGCCCGTCGGCAGTGGGTATCCAAACGTTCGGGGGTGCGACATCCCAATGCTGCGAGGCACAATGGCACGCCATGAATATTGTGATCCTCGACGACTATCAGGACGCCGTGCGCAAATTGCGCTGCGCCGCCAAGCTGGACGCGTACGCAGCCAAGGTCTATACCAACACGGTCAAGGGCATCGGGCAACTCTCGGTTCGCCTCAAGGACGCCGACGTGATCGTGCTGATTCGCGAGCGAACACAGATCTCCCGGCAGCTCATCGAGAAGCTGCCCAAGCTCAAGCTCATCTCGCAGACCGGTCGTGTCGCGGGCCACATCGATGTGGCAGCCTGCACCGAGCGCGGCATCGCCGTGGCGGAAGGCTCCGGCTCTCCCCAGGCACCTGCCGAGCTCACATGGGCGCTCATCATGGCCGCCATGCGCCGGCTGCCGCAGTACATCAGCAACCTCAAGCACGGGGCTTGGCAGCAGTCAGGGCTCAAGTCGGCCTCGATGCCGCCCAACTTCGGGCTGGGCTCGGTGCTCAAGGGCAAGACGCTCTGCATCTGGGGCTACGGCCGCATCGGCCAGCTGGTCGCGCGCTACGGGCAGGCCTTTGGAATGCAGGTCGTGATCTGGGGGCGTGAAGCCAGCTGCGCCAAGGCCCGTTCCGACGGCTTCCAGGTGGCGCAGAACCGCCATGAGTTCTTTGCAGCCGCCGACGTGCTCTCCGTCCACCTGCGGCTCAATGAGGAAACCAATGGCCTCATCACGCTCGAAGACCTCTCGCGCATGAAGCCGACGGCGCTGTTCGTCAACACCTCGCGCGCCGAGCTGGTCGAGGCAGACGCGCTGCTCGCGGCGCTCAACCGTGGCCGTCCCGGGCTGGCCGCCATCGACGTGTTCGAGAGCGAGCCGCCGCTGCAGGGCCATGCGCTGCTGCGGCTGGAGAACTGCATCTGCACCCCGCACATCGGCTACGTCGAGCAGGAAAGCTACGAGAGCTACTTCGGCCAGGCCTTCGACAACGTCGTGAGCTACATCAACGGCAATCCCACGAACATCGTGAATCCCGGCGCGCTGCAGGTTCGCCGGTGAGCCGGCCTGCGCCCAAGGGTGCGCTCTGGGCGCTGCTGGCCGGCAACTTCGTGATCGGCACGGGCGTGATGGTCGTGCCCGGCACGCTCAATGAAATCAGCGCCTCCCTGGCCGTTTCGGTCGCGACCGCCGGCCAGTTGATCACTGCAGCGGCAGCGGTGATGTGCATCGGCGCGCCGCTGCTGGCCGCCGCCGTCGCGGGCTGGGACCGCCGCCAGCTGCTCGCCCTTACCCTGCTCTGGTACGCGGCGGGCCACGCTCTTGCGGCGCTCATGCCCAGCTTCGGCGCGCTGCTGCCGGTGCGCATGCTCACGGTGATAGCCCCCGCCATCTTCACGCCCCAGGCGGCGGCCTGCGCCGGCATGCTGGTACCGCCCGAGCAACGCGGGCGCGCCGTCACCTTCGTTTTCCTTGGCTGGTCAATGGCCTCGGTGCTGGGCCTGCCTATCGGCGCGCTGATCGGCGGGCATCTGGGCTGGCGCATGGCCTTCGTGGCGATTGCCCTGCTCAGCGTCGTGAGCGCGGCGTCGATCTGGCTCACCCTGCCAAGCGGCATTCGCCCGGCGGCACTCACCGCCGCCGCCTGGTCGCGCGTGCTGCGCAGTCCGGTGCTGATGGGCATCGTGTCGGTGACGGCGCTGCAGGGCACCGGGCAGTTCGTGCTCTTCAGCTATTTCGGCCCCATCCTCAAGCATAGCTTTGGTGCGGACGCCACCACGCTGAGCGTGATGTGGGCCCTGTTCGGCGCCTGCGGGCTCATCGGCAACATGGTGGTCAGCCGCTTCATCGATCGCGTCGGGGCCGGGCGCATGGTGCTGGTCACTACCTTGCTGATCGCGCTGAGCCTGCTCTTGTGGCCGACGGCGTCCACGCTTGCCTGGCTGGCCGTGGTGCTGGTGCCCTGGGGGTTGGGCTGCTTCGCCACCAATTCGGCCCAGCAGGCCCGCCTGGTAGGCCTGGCGCCGGCCCTCGCGCCAGGCTCGGTGGCGCTCAACAGTTCCGGCATCTACACCGGCCAGGCCGTGGGCGCGGCGCTCGGCGGCTGGCTGCTGGCGCACGACGCGGCGGCCTGGATGAGCTGGGTCGGCTTCGGCGTCATGCTGGTGGCCATCGCGCTGAGCATCGCCATCGACCGCAGCCGCCGCCCGGCCTGAAATCGCGCCCCCGCGTAAAACCCGTCACGCCCCGCCCGCGCGCAACTGCAAAATCGGAGGTGACGACAGCGCTTGCGTCGACGCCTGCGCGGCAGGCCGGATACCCCTCAACCAGCGAAAATCTTCAGCAAATGACAGTGAACTACACCCGAATCGGCGTCATAGGCGCCGGCGCCATGGGTCGCGGCATCGCGCAGATCGCCGCCCAGGCAGGCAGCGAAGTGCTGCTGCTCGACAGCTTCGCGGGCGCCGCGGAGCGCGGCCGCGAAGCCCTCGCCGCCCAATGGAACAAGCTGCATGAAAAGGGCAAGATCGACGCCGCCGCGCGCGACGCATACATCGCCCGCGTCAAGGCGGTCGATTCGATCCAGGCGCTCGCCGGCTGCGACCTGGTGGTCGAGGCCGTGGTCGAAGACCTGGAAGTCAAGCGCAAGCTGTTCCGCGAACTCGAAGGCGTGGTGGCCGAGAGCGCCACGCTGGTCACCAACACCTCGTCGCTGTCGGTGACGGCCATCGCGGCCGGGCTCGCGCACCCCGAGCGTGTTGCGGGCTTCCACTTCTTCAACCCCGTGCCACTGATGAAGGTGGTCGAGGTGGTCGCGGGTTTCAAGACCGCCCCCGAGGTCTGCGCACAGCTGGCGGGCTACGCCAGGCAGATGGGCCACAGCGCAGTGCAGGCGCAAGACACCCCCGGCTTCATCGTCAACCACGCAGGCCGCGGCTACGGCACCGAGGCGCTGCGCATCGTCAGCGAAGGCGTGGCCGACTTCGCCACCGTCGACCGCATCCTCAAGGACCAGGCGGGCTTTCGCCTCGGCCCGTTCGAGCTGCTGGACCTGACGGCGCTCGACGTGTCGCACCCGGTGATGGAGTCGATCTATCACCAGTATTTCGAGGAACCCCGCTTCCGCCCGAGCGTGATCACCGCGCAGCGCCTTGCCGCCGGCGCGCTGGGCCGCAAGACGGGCGAAGGCTTCTACCGCTACACCGATGGCGTGATGCAGCAGACGCCAGAAGCCCCCGCGCCCGTGGTCGACGGCACGCCTTCGGTCTGGGTGTCGCCGCGTGCGGCACGCCGTGCAGAGCTGCTGCGCCTGGTGAACACGCTGGGCGCGCAGATCGACAGCGGCGCCGCGCCGGCGCCGCATTCGCTGATCCTGGTGGCACCGCTGGGCTTCGACGTGACCACGGTCGCCGCCGTCGAACGCCTGGACGCCACGCGCACCATCGGCATCGACATGCTGATCGACGACGCCGCCACCAAGCGCCGCGTGCTCGCCACCAACCCGGCCACGCGCCGCGACATCCGCGATGCCGCGCATGCCCTGTTCGCGCGCGACGGCAAGGCGGTGAGCGTGATTCGCGACAGCGGCGGCTTCGTCACGCAGCGCGTGATCGGCACCATCGTCAATATCGCCGCCGACATGTGCCAGCAGCGCGTGTGCACGCCTGCCGACCTCGAGACCGCCGTGCAGCTGGGCCTGGGCTATCCGCGCGGCCCTCTGGCCATGGGCAACCTCTTCGGGCCGACCAACATGCTAGAGGTGCTGTTCAACCTGCAGACGGTGTATGGCGATCCTCGCTATCGCCCGAGCCCATGGCTGCGCCGCCGCGGCGCGCTGGGCCTGAGCCTGCTGCACGAAGAAGAATAAGAAAACCATGACCGCCGAACTCAAGAGCACCAGCGAAGGCAGCACCATGGTGCTGACCATCTCCAACCCGACCCAGCGCAATGCACTGGGCCCCGAGATCTACGCCGCCGGCATCGAGGCGCTCAACGGCGCCGAGGGCAGCGCGGAGATCCGCAGCGTCGTCATCGTGGGCGAAGGCGAATGGTTCTGCGCCGGCGGCTCGCTGCAGCGGCTGCTGGCCAACCGCCAGCTCGACCGCTCGGTGCAGGCCGAGAGCATCGAAGGGCTGCACAACTGGATCGACTCGATCCGTACCTTCCCCAAGCCGATCATCGCGGCAGTCGAGGGTGCTGCCGCCGGCGCCGGCTTCTCGCTGGCGCTGGCCTGCGATTTCGTGGTGGCGGCGCGCGACGCCATCTTCGCGGCCTCCTACAGCAACGTGGCGCTGTCGCCCGACGGCGGCCTGAGCTGGCACCTGGGGCAGCAGTTGCCGCGCCAGCTGGCGAGCGAATGGCTCATGAACGGCGAGCGCATCGGCGCGCCGCGCCTGCATGCGCTGGGCATGGTGAACGAGCTGACCGAGAACGGCCAGGCGCTGGCCGGCGCGCTGGCACTGGCGGCCAAGCTCAATACCAGGGCGCCCAACTCGCTGGCCAGCATCAAGGAACTGCTGAGCGACGCGCGCGGCGCCACGCTGGCTTCGCAGCTCTCGCAGGAGCGCGACCACTTCGTGCGCAACCTGCACCATCCGAACGCGGGCATCGGCATCGCAGCGTTCCTCGAGAAGAAGCCGCCGCAGTACGAGTAACGGCGCGCCGCGTCGCTCCCGTGACACCCATCAGCTTTTCAGTCGCCGAGAGGACAGACCAATGGACGACCCCATTCTTACTATCGAAGAACGTGAAGCGATCAACAGTGGTCGCTGGTTTTCTTCCCTATCTCCATCGCTACGGCACGACATCCTCCGATGTGCTTTCGTCAAACGCTACAAGGACGGCGACCTGATCGCCGCCCGCGGCGACCCGCCCGATCACTGGATCGCCTGCGCCAAGGGCGCGGTGCGCGTCAGCTCGACGGCGGTCTCCGGCAAGCAGGTGACGCTGACCTACGTGGAGCCGGGCATCTGGTTCGGCGACGTGGCGATGTTCGACGGGGACCGGCGTACGCACGACACCTACTCGCACGGCGACAGCACCATTCTTTGCGTGGCACGCGCCGACTTCCAGAAGATCCTGGCGTCGCACGTGGAGCTGTACGAAGCGCTGATGCGGTTGCAGGCGCGCCGCATCCGCACGCTGTTCGGGCTGGTGGAAGACCTCAACACTCTGCCCCTGCGGGCGCGGCTGGCCAAGCAGCTCATTCACCTCGTGCGCAGCTACGGCGTGCCCAACCTGGACGACGGCAGCCAGATGCGCATCGGCCTGCAACTGGCGCAGGAAGAACTGGCGCAGCTGCTGGGCGCATCGCGCCAGCGGGTCAACCAGGAACTCAAGACGATGGAGCGCGAGGGCACCATCCGGATCGAGCCGGGCGGCCTGGTCGTGCTGGATCGCGCGGCCTTGATGCGCGTCTCGGAAGCTGAAAACTAGAACACCAGACAAACCGACATGAGCCAGCAGGACTTCTCCAACTTCATCGGCACCCGCGCCGTCTCGCAACAGCACGCCTTCGACATCGATGCGCTCTCCGCCTGGCTCGAGAAGAACCTCGACGGGTTCAAGGGCCCGCTGACGGTGGAGATGTTCAAGGGCGGCCAGTCGAACCCGACCTACAAGCTGGTCACGCCTTCGCAGAGCTACGTGATGCGCGCCAAGCCGGGCCCTGTTGCAAAGCTGCTGCCCTCGGCCCATGCGGTGGAGCGCGAGTTCAAGGTCATGAGCGGCCTGGCCGGTACCGACGTGCCGGTGCCGCGCATGTACTGCCTGTGCGAAGACGAAGCCGTCATCGGCCGCGCCTTCTACGTGATGGAGTTCATGCAGGGCCGCGTGCTGTGGGACCAGTCGCTGCCTGGCATGAGCAATGCCGAGCGCGCGGCCCATTACGACGAGATGAACCGCGTGATCTCGGCGCTGCACACGGTGAAGTTCGCCGAGCGCGGCCTGGCCGACTACGGCAAGCCCGGCAACTATTTCGAGCGCCAGATCGGCCGCTGGAGCAAGCAGTACAAGGCCTCGACCGACGGTGCCGGCGAGCTTTCGCAGCCCATCGCAGCCATGGAGCGGCTGATCGACTGGCTGCCCGCCCATATGCCGGCGAGCGCTCGCGACGAAAGCAAGGTGTCGATCGTCCACGGGGACTATCGCCTGGACAACGTGATGTTCCATGCCACCGAGCCGCGCATCATCGCGGTGCTCGACTGGGAGCTTTCCACGCTGGGCCATCCGCTGGCCGACTTCAGCTACCACTGCATGTCGTGGCATATGCCGCCCACCACCGGGCGCGGCATCGGCGGCGTGGACGTCGCCTCGCTGGGCATTCCCACCGAAAGCGAATACATCCGCCGCTATTGCGAACGCACCCGCATCAGCACGCCAGAGGCGCTGGCGCCCGACTGGAACTTCTACCAGGCCTACAACCTGTTCCGCATGGCCGCGATCCTGCAAGGCATTGCCAAGCGGGTCGAGGCCGGCACCGCATCGAGCGAGCAAGCCGTGGCTTCGGCCCGCGGCGCGCGCCCCATGGCCGAAATGGCCTGGCAGTTCGCCCAGAAGGCCTGACCGCCGACCCCACACCCACCAGGAGACGAAGATGGATTTCGAATACTCGGCCAAGACCAAAGACCTGCAGAAACGCGTCAAGGCGTTCATGGACGAAAACATCTACCCGGCCGAAGCCGAGTACAGCGCCGAGCTGGCCGCCAACACGGCCGCGGGCAAGCGCTGGACGGCGCTGAAGACGGTCGAGAAGGTCAAGGAGAAGGCCAAGGCGCAGGGCCTGTGGAACCTGTTCCTGCCGGTCGACAGCGCCTCGGCCTCCGGCTACTCCGGGGCCGGCCTCACCAACCAGGAATACGCGCCGCTGGCCGAGATCATGGGTGCGGTGCCGTGGGCCAGCGAGGCCTTCAACTGCTCGGCGCCCGACACCGGCAACATGGAAACCATCGCGCGCTACGGATCGGAAGAAATCAAGGCACGCTGGCTCAAGCCGCTGCTCGAAGGCCAGATCCGCTCCGCCTTCGCCATGACCGAGCCCGACGTTGCCTCGAGCGATGCCACCAACATCTCCACGCGCATCGAGCGCCAGGGCGACGAATACGTCATCAATGGCCACAAGTGGTGGATTTCCGGTGCGGCCGACCCGCGTTGCGCCGTGTTCATCACCATGGGCAAGAGCGACCCCGACGCACCCCGCCACTCGCAGCAGAGCATGGTCGTGGTGCCGGCCGACGCCAAGGGCATCCGCATCGTGCGCCCGCTCAACGTGATGGGCTACGACGACGCGCCGCACGGCCACGTCGAGATGTACTTCGAGAACGTGCGCGTGCCCGTCGGCAACATCCTGCTGGGCGAAGGCCGCGGCTTCGAGATCGCCCAGGGCCGCCTCGGCCCGGGACGCATTCACCACTGCATGCGGCTGATCGGCCTGGCCGAGCGTGCGCTCGAACTGATGTGCAAGCGCGCGTCGTCGCGTGTGGCCTTCGGCAAGACCGTGGCCTCGCAGACCGTGACGCAGGAACGCATCGCCGAAGCCCGCTGCAAGATCGACATGGCCCGCCTGCTCACGCTCAAGGCCGCATGGCTGATGGACGTGGCCGGCAACAAGGTCGCCAAGAACGAGATCGCGATGATCAAGGTAGTGGCGCCGAGCATGGCCTGCCAGGTGATCGACTGGGCCATGCAAGTGCACGGCGGCGGCGGCATGTGCGACGACTTCCCGCTGGCATACGCCTACGCCGGTGCCCGCACGCTGCGCTTCGCGGACGGCCCGGACGAAGTGCACCGCAACGCGATCGCCAAGTGGGAGCTGGGCAAGTACGCACCGAACAAGGCCGACGCCGAGATGCCGGTGACGCGCTTCTGATGGACTTGCCACCTCTTCCCTCGGGGAGAGTACTGGAGTGAGGGCCGACGGCGATCAACTCGCCTCGGCCCTTTTTCTTTTCAGAGCTTCTTCTGCAGGAACACCGCGTGCCCGAATTCCGGGTCGAGCTGGTAGCTCGCGAAGCCCTCGCGCTCGTAGGTGCGCAGCGCGGGCTTGTTGTTCGACAGCACTTCGAGCGTGAGCTTGCATGCGCCGCGCCTGCGCGCCTCCTGCTCGACCCGAGCGAACATCTTCTGCGCAACGCCCTGGCCGCGGTGGCTGGGCAGCACGACCACGTCGTGCACATTGACCAGCGGCTTGCAGGCGAAGGTCGAGAAGCCCTCCAGGCAGTTGATGAGGCCCACGGGCTGCCCGCCCTCGAAAGCGAGCACGCTGAAGGCCTGAGGACGCGCCGCCAGGGCCGCCGGAAGGTCCTGGCGCACCGCGGGGTCGAGAGGCACGCCGCCGCCGGCCGGCTCGCTCGCATAGGCGTTCAGAAGATCCACCACGGCTGCGGCCTGAACCACGTCATGGTAGTCGGCAAGAAAGACCTCGATCTGCGAGCCCGCCGTCATCGCGCGGGCTCCAGCGTGGCAGCCAGGCGCTTGGCGCAGGATTCGGCCACCTTCGCATCGCGGGCCTCGACCATCACCCGCACCAGCGGCTCGGTGCCGCTCGCGCGGATCAGCACCCGGCCGGCATCGCCGAGTTCGGCCTCGATGCGTTCGGTTTCGGCTGCCAGCGCCTTGTTGTCCTTCCAGTTCTGGTCGGGCGCAATGCGCACGTTGATCAGCGTCTGGGGGAACAGCGTGACGCCGTCGAGCAGCTGCGCCACGGTCTTGCCGCTGCGCACGCATGCCTGCAGCACCTGAAGCGCACTGACGATGCCGTCGCCGGTGGTGTGCCGGTCGAGTGCCAGCAGATGGCCGGAGCCTTCGCCGCCCAGCAGCCAGCCGCGCTTGTCGAGTTCCTCGAGCACGTAGCGGTCGCCGACCTTGGCGCGCACGAATTCGATGCCAAGCCCGCGCAGGGCAACCTCGACGGCCTTGTTGGTCATGAGCGTGCCGACCACGCCCACCGGCTTCTCGCCGCGCGCAATGCGCTCTGCCACCATCAGGTAGAGCAGCTCGTCGCCGTTGAACAGGCGCCCGCTCGCGTCGACCAGCTGCAGGCGGTCGGCGTCGCCGTCGAGTGCGATGCCGTAGTCGGCCTTCTGCGCCGTCACGGCTGCCACCAGCGCTTCGGGATGGGTGGCGCCGAAGCCCTTGTTGATGTTCAGCCCGTCGGGCGAGACACCGATGCTGCTCACCTCCGCGCCCAGTTCATGGAACACGTTCGGCGCCACCTGATAGGCCGCACCGTGCGCCGCATCGACCACCAGCCTCATGTCGCGCAGGGTGAGGTCGTTGGCGAAGGTGCTCTTGCAGAACTCGATGTAGCGGCCAGGCGCGTCGTTGAGGCGGCGGGCCTTGCCGAGGTTCGCGGAGTCGACCCACACCGGGTCTTCTTCCAGCGCGGCTTCCACCGCCAGTTCCCAGGCGTCGTCGAGCTTGGTGCCCTGCGCGCTGAAGAACTTGATGCCGTTGTCGGGGTAGGCGTTGTGGCTCGCGCTGATCACCACGCCGAGGCTCGCGCGCTGGGCGCGCGTGAGGTACGCCACGCCGGGCGTGGGCAGCGGGCCGAGCAGCACGACGTCGACGCCCGCCGAATTGAAGCCCGACTCGAGCGCCGATTCGAGCATATAGCCGGAAATGCGGGTGTCCTTGCCGATCAGCACCGTAGGGCGGGCCTGGCTCTTCTTGAGCACTCGGCCCACCGCGTGCGCGAGGCGCAGCACGAAGTCGGGAGTAATGGGCGCCTGGCCGACAGTGCCGCGGATGCCGTCGGTGCCGAAATATTTACGTGTCATGGTTGCTGTGTGTCTTGTTTTGTTTGTGTTGGCTGTTCCGCCCTCATGGCGCGCCATACGGCGATGGCTGCCACCGTGTCTCGCACGTCGTGCACGCGCACCACGGCTGCGCCGCGGTCCACCGCCAGCACCGCCGCGGCGACGCTGGGCACGATGCGCTCGCTTGCCGCTTCGATGCCCGTGACGGCCCCGATCGACGATTTGCGCGACCAGCCCAGGAGCAGCGGCAGGCCGCCCTCGAGCAGTTCGCGTTGCCGCGCCAGCAGCGCGAAATTCTGCGCCACGGTCTTGCCGAAGCCGACACCGGGGTCGAGCGTGATGCGCGAAGGGTCGACCTTCAGCGCGCGCAGCAGTTGCACCTGCGCCTGCAAGAACGACAACACTTCGGGGATCACGTCGCCACTCATCGGCACGGCCTGCATCGTTTGCGGGTCTCGGTGCATGTGCATCAGGCAGATGCCGCAGGACGGATGCGCCGCCACGGCCTCGCGCGCGCCGGGTTGGCGCAGCGCCCAGATGTCGTTGACGATGTCGGCGCCCAGGTCGAGCACCGCGCGCATGACCTCGGGCTTGTAGGTATCGATCGACAGCGGTACGTTGAGCTTCACTGCCTCGCGCACCACCGGCAGCACGCGCGCCAGTTCGGCGTCGAGCGGCACGGCGGGGCTGCCGGGGCGGGTCGATTCACCGCCGATGTCGAGGATGTCGGCGCCCTCTTTCAGCAGCTGCTCGCAGTGCTTGAGCGCAGCGTCGGTGGACGCATGCGCGCCGCCGTCGGAAAAGGAATCGGGCGTGACGTTGACGATGCCCATCACGCGCGGCTGCGCAAGATCGATGCGAAAACGCGAGGTCTGCCAGATGGCAGCGCCACCATGAAAAACGGGGCCAGAGGCCCCGTTATCGCTTGAGATCAAGCCCACCTCAGGCCGCTGTGGGCGCCGGGTCGGGATTGACGGCCGGCGTGCCACCACTGCCACCGCTGCCCGAAGGCGGGATGCGCGGCGTCCAGTCCTTGGGCGGACGCGGAGCGCGGCCGGCCATGATGTCGTCGAGCTGTTCGCTGTCGATGGTTTCCCACTCGAGCAGCGCCTTGGCCATGGCGTGCATCTTGTCGCTGTTCTCCTCGATCAGGCGGCGCGCCAGGGCGTACTGCTCGTCGATGATGCGGCGCACTTCGGAGTCGACCTTTTCCATGGTCTGCTCGCTCATGTTCGTGGTCTTGGTGACCGAGCGGCCCAGGAACACTTCGCCTTCGTTCTCTGCGTAGACCATCGGGCCCAGTGCGTCGGTCATGCCGTAGCGCGTGACCATGTCGCGTGCGATGGAGGTCGCGCGCTCGAAGTCGTTGCTGGCGCCGGTGGTCATCTGGTGCATGAACACTTCTTCGGCAATGCGGCCACCGAACAGCATGCTGATCTGGTTCAGCATGTATTCGCGGTCATAGCTGTAGCGGTCCTGCGACGGCAGGCTCATGGTCACGCCGAGGGCGCGGCCACGAGGAATGATCGTGACCTTGTGGACCGGATCGCACTTGGGCAGCAGCTTGCCGATGAGGGCGTGGCCGGACTCGTGGTATGCCGTGTTGCGGCGCTCTTCCTCGGGCATGACCATGCTCTTGCGCTCGGGGCCCATGAAGATCTTGTCCTTGGCCTTCTCGAAGTCCTGCATCTCGACCACGCGCGCATTGCGGCGGGCGGCCATCAGGGCGGCTTCGTTGCAGAGGTTGGCCAGGTCGGCGCCCGACATGCCGGGGGTGCCACGGGCGATGACGCTCGGGTTCACGTCCTGGCCCAGCGGGACCTTGCGCATGTGCACGCCGAGGATCTGCTCGCGGCCACGGATGTCCGGCAGCGTGACGTACACCTGCCGGTCGAAACGGCCGGGGCGCAGCAGCGCGGCGTCCAGGATGTCCGGGCGGTTGGTGGCAGCCACCACGATCACGCCAAGGTTGGTTTCGAAACCGTCCATCTCGACCAGCATCTGGTTGAGCGTTTGTTCGCGTTCGTCGTTGCCGCCGCCAAGGCCGGCACCGCGCTGACGGCCCACCGCATCGATTTCGTCGATGAAGATGATGCAGGGTGCGTTCTTCTTCGCGTTCTCGAACATGTCGCGGACACGGGCAGCGCCCACGCCGACGAACATTTCGACGAAGTCGGAGCCCGAGATCGAGAAGAACGGCACCTTGGCTTCGCCGGCGATCGACTTGGCCAGCAAGGTCTTGCCGGTGCCGGGAGGGCCGACCAGCAGCAAACCGCGGGGGATGCGGCCGCCGAGCTTCTGGAAGCGCTGCGGGTCTTTCAGGAAGTCGACGACTTCACGGACTTCTTCTTTTGCCTCGTCGCAGCCTGCGACGTCGGCGAAGGTGACCGTGTTGTTGTTCTCGT
The DNA here is from genome assembly GCF_977011995.1 of Variovorax durovernensis. Lineage (NCBI taxonomy): Bacteria > Pseudomonadati > Pseudomonadota > Betaproteobacteria > Burkholderiales > Comamonadaceae > Variovorax > Variovorax durovernensis. Next base: position 3,961,270 of record NZ_CDRNCW010000001.1, read on the forward strand.
CCATCATGCGGGCCTTGCTCTTGCCGAAGCTGAACGCCCCGCCCTTGCCGCCGCCCTGCATCTGGCGCATGAAGTAGATCCACACGCCGATCAGCAACAGCATCGGGCCCCAGCTGACCAGCAGCGTCATGAGCAGCGAGCTCTCTTCGCGCGGCTTGACGTCGAACTTGACGTTGTGGTCGATCAGGTCGCCCACGAGGCCGCGGTCGAGCACCGTGGCGGTCGTGCGGATCTTGCGATCGTCGTTGGTGACGGCGATGATCTCGCCGCCGGCCGCACCTTCGGGAATGACGGCGCTCTTGATTTGGTTATTCCGGACCTGGTCCAGAAACTCGGAGTAGCTGACTGCTCCCGAGCCGACGCCACCGCGGGTGTCGAACTGCTTGAACACAGTGAACAACACCATGGCAATGACGAGCCATACGGCAACTTTGGAAAACCACTGATTGTTCAAACGAAGCTCCAGTCGAAAGCGCGTGACGGGAAAATGAAAATACGCGCTGTGGGTACGCAATTACGCCCCATTTTAGGCTTTTCAAGCTGCGAAAAGCGGGCATTTCCCTAAAGCAGCCATAGCCTGACAGGGGTTTGCGCCCTGTACGGGCAATCGGCGGCAAGGTATCAATGCGTATCTGAGGCCTTTAGACCCATTCCGACCAGGAAGGTCTCGGCCGATTTGTCCCGAGACGCCTTGGGCTTGAAGGGCTTCACGATGCGGAAATTGGCCTTGAAAAGCTTCACCAGATCGTCGTAGCCGCTGCCGTGGAAGAGCTTGGCTACCAGCGCGCCTTCAGGCTTCAGGTGATGCTGGGAGAAGTCGATTGCAAGCTCGATCAGGTGCGCCACGCGGGCTGCATCGGCCGAATGGATACCCGACAGGTTGGGCGCCATGTCGGACACCACCAGGTCAGCCTTGCGGCCGGCCAACACGCCGAGCAACTGTTGCAGCAGCGCATCTTCGCGGAAGTCGCCCTGCAGGAAGGTCACGCCCTCGATGGGTTCCATCGGCAGCATATCCAGGGAAATGATGGTGCCGTTGAGTTCGCCTGCCGCAGCGCCTTCGGGCGACATGCGCCTGCGCAGATACTGGCTCCAGGCCCCGGGCGTGGAGCCTAGATCGACCACCAGCTGGCCCGGCTTGACGAGCCCGAGTGACTCGTCGATCTCCTTGAGCTTGTAGGCGGCGCGAGCGCGATAGCCCTCCTTGGTGGCGAGCTTCACGTAGGGGTCGTTGATATGGTCGTGAAGCCACGCTTTGTTGACTTTTTTGCTTTTGGCTTTGGTGCTCATGGGGGTCTTCGTGTACGCGTCGATAATACGGGGATGCCCGCCATTCAACTTACCCCTGCCGAGCGCAAGGTGCACCGCGCCGAAGCTCACCACCTGGATCCGATCGTCATGGTCGGTGGAGACGGGCTCACCCCTGCCGTAAAAAAAGAAGCCGACGCGGCGCTCAAGGCCCATGGCCTGATCAAGATCCGCGTTTTCTCCGACGACCGCCTTGCCCGCGACGCCATGCTGCGCGAGCTGGCCGATGAACTCGACGCCGCCCCTATTCAACACATCGGCAAGCTGCTGGTGCTATGGCGCCCGAAGCCCGAAAAAGAGCGTGTGATCGACGAAGACCGCATGCCCGGCCCGCGCGACGTGAAGATCGTCAAGTACAGCAAGCGCGGCGGCCAGCGCCCTGAAATCAAGACACTGCGCGTGCTCGGCAACCAGCGCCTCACGCCTGGCGGCACCATCAAGCGCGCCAAAGCCAAGCGGCCGCTGTCGGCCAAGAAGCGCAACCAGTCGGACTGAGGCCGGTGGCAGTGCAAGGCGGACAGCGCCACATCCTCTGCATGAAGTGGGGCACGAAATACGGTCCCGAGTACGTCAACAGGCTCTACGCGATGGTGCGCCGCAACCTCAGCGGCGACTTCAAGTTCGTGTGCCTGACGGACGACGGCAACGGCATCCGCCCAGAGGTGACATGCCTGCCGATTCCGCAGCTCAACTTGAACCTGGCCCCCGGCCAACGCGACGGCGGCTGGAAGAAGCTCACGACCTTCGAGAAAGACCTGTACGGCCTGCGCGGCACAGCCCTCTTCCTCGACCTCGACGTGGTGGTCGTGGGCAGCCTCGACGCCTTCTTCGAGCAGCACGGCGAGTTCCTGATCATTCACGACTATCCCCGACCCTGGCGGCGCGAGCGCATCACCGGCAACTCTTCGGTCTACCGCTTCGAGATCGGTGCCCACGCGGACATCCTGGCCTACCTGCGCGCCAACATGGACAAAGTCCAGGCCGAGTACCGCAACGAGCAGGCCTACCTGTCGGACATGCTCCACAAGCAGGGCAAGCTGGCCTACTGGCCCGCGGCCTGGTGCCCGAGCTTCAAGTACCACGGCATCCCGACCTGGCCAACCAACTACTGGGAAGAGCCTTTCGTGCCCGAGGGTGCGCGCGTCATGGTGTTCCATGGCGAATGCAACCCGCCGGATGCGCTGGCAGGCCGCCGCAACCGTGCCTTCCGGTTCATCCGGCCGGCAAGCTGGGTGGCGAAATACTGGAAAGAGTGATTGATTGCAGAGGCGGTACCTGCCGCCTCCGCGCCGCGAATCAGCCCGGCTTGCGCTCGCCCATGCGCCAAAGCAGCGCACCGGCACACACCCACTGCACGAGGTACATGCCGCTGCCCACGGCGTGCCAGAGCTTGAGGTTGTCGCGCGCCACGATGCGCGGCGCCACGGCGTACTGCTGAAGCAGCGCCAGCAGCAAAGCCCCGAGAATAAGGAAAATCGCCGTCAGCGCCGGGCCGTCCATGCGGTCGTCGGCCTTGGCGCGAAAGTGAATCAGCAGGATCAGCCCGCAGGCAACGGCAATCCAGCTCTGCGCCTCGAACAGCTGCGCCGCAAAATTACCCGCCACAGACGGATTGCCGAGCCTGGCGAACAGCATCGGCACCACCAGAAAGCCGATCGTGGTGAGGCTGCCCCACCAGAAGGCGGCCAGCATCAGCGCAACACGGTCTTTCATGGTTCGAATAGTCAGAGGTAGCGAACGGCCACGATCTCGTAGCGCTTCAGGCCGCCGGGCGCCTGCACTTCGGCGGTGTCGCCCTCTTCCTTGCCGATGAGCGCGCGCGCGATCGGGCTCGAAATGTTGATGAGGCCGAGCTTCAGGTCGGCTTCGTCTTCGCCGACGATCTGATACTTCACGGCCTCGCCGGACTCCTCTTCTTCCAGTTCTACGGTCGAGCCGAATACCACCTTGCCGCCGGCGTCGAGCTCGCTCGGGTCGATGATCTGCGCGGCCGACAGCTTGCCTTCGACTTCCTGGATGCGGCCTTCGATGAAGCCCTGGCGGTCCTTGGCGACTTCGTACTCGGCGTTCTCGCTCAGGTCGCCCTGGGCGCGTGCTTCGGAGATTGCGTTGATGACCCAGGGACGGTCCACCGTCTTGAGCTGATGCAGTTCGGCACGCAGTTTTTCAGCGCCGCGCTTGGTGATCGGAATGGTTGCCATGTTGTTGGTTCTCCATAAAGCGAAACCGCCGAACGCTGCCGTTCGGCGGTCGATTGAGGGAATTGATCAGACGAGTGTGCGTCCGGTCAGCCGGCTCAGAATGGCGAGCGGGCTCGAGTCAGGATTGTATTGCTTCGATGCAGCCAGATGAAGGGTCTGCTCGAGCATGTATTGCCCGGCCATCACTGCGTGCGAGGTCTGGTCGGAGAAGCACACCCACACCGAACCGGGCGGGAACTTGGCTGTCTCCTGCGGCGAACTTTCCTGGTACGCCATGTCCGATTTCATGCCGTCGTGCAACTGCAGCATCAGGTGGTCGTACTCGCTGCGGAACGACTTGGTCACGTGCAGCGCCTGCAACAGCTTGGCCTGCCAGCGCACATAGGGCTTGGCGCGCGGCAGGAAGCGCTTGGCGATATCCTCGAAAGGCTCGCCCACGCGCCAGACGCGCGGCGCACCCTCGGGATTGACGTTGGTGAAAACACGCAGGATGCGTTCGCCGTAGTTGGGCCGCGACGGGAACGCATCGACATGCAAACGCCGATCGTCCGCGCGCCATGACTGCACGCGCGTCTCGACCTGTGCCGGCCGGTAGCTGGTGGGCGCCAGCCGCAGGGCCGGCGTGTAATGCGGCAGCAACCCGTGAATGAGCTGCGTGGCCTGCGCCCGGAAGCGCCCCACCATCGCGGCCGCCGTGCGCTGCACCGCCTCGTCGCCCACGGCGCCCTTGAGCTTGCCGTTGGCATCGAGGCTGATGTTGCGCACGTCGGGCGACAGCAGGCTCGGCGTCAGCAGGCTGCGCTCTTCGGGCAGCAGCTCGAAGCCCAGGCGCGGAAAGTACAGCACCTTGCCCGCTTCGAGTTCCGCGATCCACGCCTCGTTGGGCGTGGCCGCGTTCCAGTCCGTCAGGTCCAGTTCGACGAGCTGCGTTTCCATGATTGCGACGCTCAGGCCGCGGCCAGTTGCGCGTGCATCTCCTGCACCGAGATCACGCCCAGCTCGTCCATGAAGCCCATGCCCTCGACCGCCGCTTCGGCGCCGAAGATCGTGGTGAACGTGGTCACGCGTGCCAACAGTGCCGAGGTGCGGATCTGCCGCGAATCGGTGATGGCGTTGCGGCGCTCTTCCACCGTGTTGATGACCAGGGCAATCTCGTTGTTCTTGATCATGTCCACGATGTGCGGGCGGCCTTCGGTCACCTTGTTCACCGTCGCGCATTCGATGCCGGCGGCGCTGATCGCGGCAGCCGTGCCCTTGGTGGCGATCAGCTCGAAGCCCAGCTTGGCCAGGCCGCGCGCCACTTCCACCGCGCGTGCCTTGTCGTTGTTCTTCACCGAGATGAAGACCTTGCCCGACTTCGGCAGGTGCGTACCGGCACCGAGCTGCGACTTCACGAAGGCTTCGCCGAAGGTCTTGCCCACGCCCATCACTTCGCCGGTCGACTTCATCTCGGGGCCGAGGATGGTGTCCACGCCCGGGAACTTGACGAACGGGAACACCGCTTCCTTCACGCTGAAGTACGGCGGCGTGACTTCCTTCGTCACGCCCTGCGACTTCAGCGACTGGCCTGCCATGCAGCGCGCCGCCACCTTGGCGAGCTGGATGCCGGTGGCCTTGCTCACGTAGGGCACGGTGCGCGAGGCGCGCGGGTTCACTTCGAGCACGTAGATGACGTCCTTGCCGTCTTTCTGCTGGATCGCGAACTGCACGTTCATCAGGCCGACCACGTTCAGCGCGGCCGCCATTGCGGCGCTCTGGCGCTTCAGCTCGGCCACCGTGTCGGCGTTCAGGCTGTAGGGCGGCAGCGAGCAGGCGGAGTCGCCCGAGTGCACGCCGGCCTGTTCGATGTGCTCCATCACGCCGCCGATCAGCGTGCCGCCTTCGGCGTCGCGGATGCAGTCGACGTCGCACTCGACGGCGTCGTTCAGGAAGCGGTCGAGCAGCACCGGCGAGTCGTTGCTGACCTTGACGGCCTCGCGCATGTAGCGCTCGAGGTCGCGCTGTTCGTGCACGATTTCCATCGCGCGGCCGCCGAGCACGTAGCTCGGGCGCACCACCAGCGGATAGCCCAGTGCCGCGGCCTTCTCGAGGGCTTCGGCTTCGGTACGCGCGGTGGCGTTCGGCGGCTGGCGCAGGCCCAGCTCATGAAGCAGCTTCTGGAAGCGCTCGCGGTCTTCGGCCGCGTCGATCATGTCGGGCGAGGTGCCGATGATCGGCACGCCATTCGCTTCGAGGTCGAGCGCGAGCTTCAGCGGCGTCTGGCCGCCGTACTGCACGATCACGCCGAGCGGCTTTTCCTTGTCGACGATCTCGAGCACGTCTTCGAGCGTGAGCGGCTCGAAGTACAGGCGGTCCGAGGTGTCGTAGTCGGTCGACACGGTCTCGGGGTTGCAGTTGACCATGATGGTCTCGTAGCCGTCCTCGCGCATGGCGAGCGCGGCATGCACGCAGCAGTAGTCGAACTCGATGCCCTGGCCGATGCGGTTGGGACCGCCGCCGAGCACCATGATCTTCTTCTTGTCGGTCGGGTCGGCCTCGCACTCGTCTTCATACGTCGAGTACATGTAGGCCGTGTTGGTCGCGAACTCGGCCGCGCAGGTGTCGACGCGCTTGTAGACCGGGCGCACGCCCAGGGCGCGGCGCTTCTCGCGGATGGCCGTGTCGGTGGTCTTCAGCTGGCGCGCGAGGCGGCGGTCGGAGAAGCCCTTCTTCTTCAGCGCGAGCAGCGTGTCACGGTCGATGTCGTCGAGCGACTTGGTTTCCAGCTCGAGTTCGATCTTCACGATCTCTTCGATCTGCACCAGGAACCACGGATCGATCTTGGTCAGTGCGAACACTTCGTCCACGCTCAGGCCCATGGCGAAGGCATCGCCCACGTACCAGATGCGCTCGGGACCGGGCTCGCCCAGTTCCTTTTCGAGCACTTCGCGGTCCTGCGTCTTCTCGTTCAAGCCGTCGACGCCCACTTCCAGGCCGCGCAGGGCCTTCTGGAACGACTCCTGGAAGGTACGGCCCATGGCCATCACCTCGCCCACCGACTTCATCTGCGTGGTGAGGCGCGAATCGGCCTGCGGGAATTTCTCGAAGGCGAAACGCGGGATCTTGGTGACCACGTAGTCGATCGACGGTTCGAACGACGCGGGCGTGGCACCGCCGGTGATTTCGTTGCGCAGCTCGTCGAGCGTGTAGCCCACGGCCAGCTTGGCGGCGACCTTGGCGATCGGGAAGCCGGTGGCCTTGGAGGCCAGCGCCGACGAACGCGACACGCGCGGGTTCATCTCGATGACGACCATGCGGCCGTCCTTCGGGTTGATCGAGAACTGCACGTTCGAGCCGCCGGTGTCCACGCCGATCTCGCGCAGCACGGCCAGCGAGGCGTTGCGCAGGATCTGGTATTCCTTGTCGCTCAGCGTCTGCGCGGGGGCCACGGTGATCGAGTCGCCGGTGTGCACGCCCATCGGGTCGAGGTTTTCGATCGAGCAGACGATGATGCAGTTGTCGGCCTTGTCGCGCACGACTTCCATCTCGTACTCTTTCCAGCCGAGCAGAGACTCTTCGATCAGCAGCTCGTTGGTGGGCGAGGCTTCGATGCCGCGCTTGCAGATGGTCTCGAATTCTTCCGGGTTGTAGGCGATGCCGCCGCCGGTGCCGCCGAGCGTGAAGCTGGGGCGAATGACCGTCGGGAAACCGACGCTCTTCTGAACCGCCCAGGCCTCTTCCATCGAGTGCGCGATGCCGGAGCGGGCCGAGCCCAGTCCGATCTTGGTCATCGCGTCCTTGAACTTCAGGCGGTCTTCGGCCTTGTCGATGGCCTCGGGCGTGGCGCCGATCAGCTCGACCGGCTTGTTGGTGGCCGCGCCGGTGTACTTGTCGAGCACGCCGTTGCGCCAGAGGTCGAGCGCGCAGTTCAGCGCGGTCTGGCCGCCCATGGTCGGCAGGATCGCGTCAGGGCGTTCCTTGGCGATGATCTTCTCGACCGTCTGCCAGGTGATGGGCTCGATATAGGTGACGTCGGCCGTGGCCGGATCGGTCATGATCGTCGCTGGGTTGCTGTTGATCAGGATGACCTTGTAGCCCTCTTCGCGCAGCGCCTTGCAGGCTTGCACGCCTGAATAGTCGAACTCGCAAGCCTGGCCGATGATGATCGGGCCGGCGCCGATGATGAGGATCGATTTGAGGTCTGTGCGCTTAGGCATTCTTGTTCTCCGTCTTGTGCTTTTCCATGAGTGCCGTGAAGCGATCGAACAAATAGCCGATGTCGTGCGGGCCCGGCGAAGCTTCAGGGTGGCCCTGGAAGCAGAACGCTGGCTTGTCGGTGCGCGCCAGGCCCTGCAGCGTGTTGTCGAACAGGCTGATGTGGGTGGGACGCAGGTTGGCCGGCAGCGACTTCTCGTCGACCGCGAAGCCGTGGTTCTGGCTGGTGATGCTCACGCGGCCGTTGTCGAGATCCTTCACCGGATGATTCGCGCCGTGGTGGCCGAACTTCATCTTGAAGGTCTTGGCGCCGGAGGCCAGCGCCATGATCTGGTGGCCCAGGCAGATGCCGAAGGTGGGAATACCCGTCTCGATCAGTTCCTTGACGGCGCTGATGGCGTAGTCGCAAGGCTCCGGGTCGCCGGGGCCGTTGGCCAGGAAGATGCCGTCGGGCTTGAGCTTGAGCACGTCGGCCGCGGGCGTCTGTGCCGGCACCACGGTGATGCGCGCACCGCGCTGGGCGATCATGCGCAGGATGTTCTTCTTGACGCCGTAGTCGAAGGCAACCACATGGAACTTGGGCGTGATCTGCACGCCGTAGCCCGGCTTGCCGTTCAGGTTGACGAGCTTCCACTCGGTCTCGGTCCACTCGTAGGTCTGGGTGACCGACACCACCTTGGCGAGGTCGAGGCCGGCCATGCTCGGCGCGGCCTTGGCGGCGGCGATGGCCTTGTCGATCAACGCCTGCGTCACGGTCTCGCCTTCCGCGAGGCCCAGGATGCAGCCGTTCTGCGCGCCGTGGGTGCGCAGGTGACGCGTGAGTTTGCGGGTGTCGATGTTCGCGATGGCCACAGTCTTGCCGGCCACCAGATATTCGGTGAGCGTCGCGGTCTTGCGGAAATTGGAGGCGACGAGGGGCAGGTCCTTGATGATCAGGCCCGCGGCATGGATCTTGTCGGCTTCGATGTCTTCACCATTGACGCCGTAGTTGCCGATGTGCGGATACGTGAGGGTCACGATCTGCTGGCAGTAGCTCGGGTCGGTGAGGATTTCCTGGTAACCGGTCATGGCGGTGTTGAACACCACCTCACCGGTCGTGGAGCCGGCGGCGCCGATCGAATTGCCTTGAAAGACCGTGCCGTCTGCGAGCGCCAGGATGGCGGGCGGGAAACTTCCCTTGAGAGACAAAAGCACTGGGTTCTCCGGATGGTTACGGTCGCCCGGAGCCCCAGGACACATTGCCTGCGAGCTGCTGCTTAAGGGGATTTTGGCGTTAAAGGCGGCCGGGCGACGCTGATTTGCGAGTAAGCCCCCGATTGTAGCTCGGACTGGATGTGCTATTCGGCCTGCAGGGCCGCTCCGCTGGCATGCAGGCAAATTGCGGCGGCGGCGGCCACGTTCAGCGACTCCTCGCCGCCGGGCTGGGCAATGCGGATGTGGTGGGTGGCCCGGGCCTCCAGCGCGGCCGACACGCCCTGCCCTTCGTGCCCCATGAGCCAGGCGCAGGGGTGCGGCAAGTCGGCCTTGTGCAGCCACTCGCCGCGGTGCGAGCTGGTGGCCATGAGCGGCACCGTCAAGGCGTCCAGCGCCTCTGCGTCCACGCCTTCGATCAGCCGAAGCCCGAAATGAGCGCCCATGCCGGCACGCAGCACCTTCGGCGCCCACAGCGCGGCCGAGCCCTTGAGCGCAATCACCTGGGTAAACCCGAATGCCGCGGCGCTGCGCAGGATGGAACCGGCATTGCCGGCATCCTGCAGGCGGTCGAGCACCACGCTGGGCGCGTCGGGCAGCAATTCGGGGCGGGCCGGCAGGTCGAGCACGAAGCCCATGGGCGCCGGCGACTCCAGGCCGCTGACGCCGCGCAGGAGATCGTCGCTGACGACGACTGTCCTGACCGCGCCGCTGGCCCATTCGGCCGGCGCCTGCGGCCAGAAGGATTCGGAAAACACCGCAATCGCCGGCTTGACGCCGCGCGCCAGCGCCGCCCGGCACAGGTGATCGCCCTCGAGCCAGATGCGGCCCAGCTTGCGGTAGGCGCCCGGGTCCTGCGCCAGCTTGCGCAGATCCTTCAGCAACGGGTTGTCGCGCGAGCTGATGTGGCTGGCGCCGGTGTCGGAGGTCATTCGGGGTTCAGGGGGCGGCGCGCAGGTCGAGGCGCACGGACTCGGTCACGCCAATGACCATCGCATGAGGCGACACGGATTCCGCCCCGGCGCTCTCGGCAGCCGTGCGGGCCAGCGCCGCCGCCACCGGGCTGAAAGACCTGCGATGGTGCACGCAGGCTCCGTGGCGCTTCAGCGCCTCGAGATGCTCGGGCGTGCCGTAGCCCTTGTGGCCGGCAAAGCCGTAATGGGGAAATTCGGTGTGCAGCTGCTCGCACAGGCGGTCACGGTGCACCTTCGCCAGGATCGACGCCGCCGAGATCGCCTTGACCCGGGCATCGCCCTTGACGATGGCCTCGGCCAGCACGTCCAGCGTCGGCAGGCGGTTGCCGTCGACCAGCACCTTCACCGGCTTCAGCCGCAGGCCTTCGACGGCGCGCCGCATTGCGAGCATGGTGGCCTGCAGGATGTTGTGGGTGTCGATTTCCTCGACCGTGGCCTGCGCGATCGAGCAGCACAGCGCCTTGGCCAGGATCTGGTCGTGCAGGCGTTCGCGCTGCAGGGCGGTGAGCGTCTTGGAGTCGGCGAGCCCGCGGATCGGCCGCAGGTCGTCGAGGATCACGGCCGCCGCCACCACGGGCCCGGCCAGGGGCCCGCGCCCCGCCTCGTCGACGCCCGCCATCAGGCCCGGTGCGTCCCACACCAGCGGGGCTTGCTCAGCCTTCAAGAACTTTCTGGATCGCATCGGCGCAAAGTGTCGGCGTATCGCGCTGCAATTGCACATGCAGCTCTGAAAATCTTTGTTGCAGCGACCGGGTCTTCTCCGGGGCGTCGAGCCAGGCCAGCGTGGCCTTGGCGAGCGCCTCCGGAGTGGCGGCTTCCTGCAGCAGTTCGGGCACCACGAAGTCGCGGCACAGGATGTTGGGCAGGCCGACCCAGGGCTGCAACTGCTTGCGCTGCATAAGGCGCCAGGAGAGCGCATTCATGTTGTAGGCAATGACCATCGGCCGCTTGAACAGCGCCGCTTCGAGCGTGGCAGTGCCGCTGGCGATCAGCGTGGCGTCGCAGGCGGCGAGTGCGGCATGCGACTGGCCGTCGAGCAGTTTCACGCGGCCGGTCATGCCGCTGGCCTGCAGCAGCGCCTCGACTTCCGCGCGCAAGCTCGGAATGATGGGCGCCACGAACTGGACTTCCGGCCGCTCCTTCTGCATCAGCGCCGCGGCCGCGAAGAAGCGGGCCGCCAGGTAGCGCACTTCCGAACGGCGGCTGCCGGGCAACAAGGCCACGACCTGGGCGTCGGGCGCAAAGCCCATGGCGGCACGTGCGCCAGCGCGGTCGGGCGTCATCGGGATCACGTTGGCAAGCGGGTGGCCGACGTAGCTGCCTGCAACACCATGCTCCGCCAGCAACGCGGGCTCGAAGGGGAAGATGCACAGCACGTGGTCGGCCGCGGCCCGGACCTTCTCGATGCGCTCAGGCCGCCAGGCCCAGATCGACGGGCAGATGAAATGCACCGTCTTCATGCCGCGGCTGCGCAGGCCTGCTTCGAGGTCGAGATTGAAATCGGGGGCGTCGACGCCGATGAACAATTCGGCCCATTCGCGCAGCAGGCGGGCCTTGAGCTGGCGGCGGATGCCGGCGATCTCGGCATAGTGCCGCAGCACTTCGACATAGCCGCGCACCGCGAGCTTTTCCTGCGGCCACCAGCTCTGGAAGCCATGGGCCAGCATGCGGGGACCGCCGATGCCTACCGTCTGCAGGTCCGGCCAGCGGGCCTGCAGCCCGTCGAGCAACAGCCCCGCGAGCAAGTCGCCGGAAGCTTCGCCAGCGACCAGCGCAAAGCGTCGCTGTCCGTCCTTCTGCATCGCGGTCACGTCAACGAGCGATGCCGCGCGTCGAGTTGGCGAGGAAGGATTCCATCAGCGCGACGTCGCCGGCGGCTTCCGGCATTTCAGCCGCGAGCGCGGCAATGGCCGTGCGCGCCTCCTCGAGCGTCTTGCCCTGGCGGTACAGCAGCCGGTGCATCTGCTTCACCGCAGCGAGCCGCTGTGCGGAGAAGTCGCGCCGGCGCAGGCCAACGATGTTGAAGCCGCGCACAGCCAGCGGATTGCCGTCGACCAGCATGAAAGGCGGCACATCCTGCGTCACGGCGCTGGCAAAGCCGAGCATGGCGTGGGCACCGATCGAAACGAACTGGTGGATGCCCGTGAGCCCGCCGACCGTGACCCAGTCGGCCAGGTGCACATGTCCCGCCAACGTGGTGTTGTTGGACAGCGTGGTGTGGTTGTCTACGCGGCAGTCGTGTGCGATGTGCGTGTACGCCATGATCCAGTTGTCGCTGCCCACGCGCGTCACGCCGCCCGCCCCCGGCACGCCGAGGTTGAACGTGCAGAACTCGCGGATGACGTTTCGGTCGCCAATGACGAGCTCGGTCGGCTCGCCGGCGTATTTCTTGTCCTGCGGCACGGCGCCCAGGGACGAGAACTGGAAGATCCTGTTGTCGCGCCCGATGGTCGTGCGCCCTTCGATCACGCAGTGCGCGCCGACGGTGGTGCCCGCGGCGATCCGCACATGCGGGCCGATCACGGTATAGGGGCCGACCGACACCGAGGCGTCGAGTTCTGCCTGGGGGTCGACGAGTGCTGTCGAATGAACCTGGGTCATGCCTTGTGAAATGGCTGGCTGCGACCGGATCAGCTGATCTGGCGCATCGCGCACATCAGCGTGGCCTCGCAGGCAAGCTCGCTGCCCACCAGGGCACGCCCCTTGAACTTCGAGATGCCGGCCTTCATGCGTTCGATCTCGACTTCGAGCGTGAGTTGGTCGCCGGGTTCCACGGGGCGCTTGAAGCGCGCGCCGTCGATGGCGGCGAAGTAATAGACCGTGTTGTCGTCCGGCACGATGTCGAGCGAATGGAACGACAGCAGCGCCGCGGCCTGGGCCATGGCTTCGAGCATCAGCACGCCCGGCATCACCGGGCGGTGCGGAAAGTGGCCATTGAAGAACGGCTCGTTCATCGTCACGTTCTTGAGCGCCGTGATGCGCTTGCCCTTTTCCATGTCCAGCACGCGGTCCACCAGCAGGAACGGGTAGCGGTGGGGCAGCAGCTTGAGGATTTGATGGATATCGAGCGTCGTCGTCATGATTTTCTGTTCCTGCATCGTCGTCATTTTTTCGAGGGAGCCTTCTCCAGCGCCTTCAGTCGTTCGCGCAGGGTATGCAACTGCTTGAGCGTTGCCGCATTCTTTTCCCAGCTCGCATTGTCATCGATGGGAAACATGCCGGTGTATTGGCCGGCCTTGTGGATCGAACGGGTAACAATGGTTGCGGCGGACACGTGGACACCGTCCGCCACCGTCAGGTGGCCCAGCACGATGGCGCCGCCGCCGAAAGTACAGTTGGCGCCGATGGTCGCGCTGCCCGCCACGCCGACGCAGCCCGCCATTGCGGTGTTCTTGCCGACGCGCACGTTGTGGCCGATCTGGATCAGGTTGTCGAGCTTGACGCCGTCTTCGATCACCGTGTCGTCGAGCGCGCCGCGGTCGATGCAGGTGTTGGCGCCGATCTCGACGTCGTTACCGATGCGCACCGCGCCCAGCTGCTCGATCTTGACCCACTGTCCTTGGTGCAGCGCAAGGCCGAAGCCGTCGGCACCGATGACCACGCCGGGGTGCAGCAGGCAGCGTTCGCCGATCGAGCAATCTTCGCTGACCGTTACGCGCGACTTCAGCACAGTGCCCGCGCCGATGCGCGCACCCCGCTCCACCACGCACAGCGCGCCGATGCGTGCCGTGGCATCGACATGCGCCTCGGCGTGGATCACCGCGCTGGGATGGATGCGGTCGGCCTCCGGACGTGCATGGTGCGCCTTCCAGAGCTGCGTCAGGCGCGCGAAGTAGAAATACGGATCAGGCGTGACGATGAAAGCGCCGCGCGCGGCGGCCGCCTCGCGCATGGCGGGCGACACGATCACGCAGGCAGCTTTCGACGCCGCCAGTTCCTGCTGGTATTTGGGATGGCTCAGGAAGCTGAGCGCATCAGGCTGTGCATTCTGGAGCGGCGCCAGCCGCTCGATGGACAGCGTCGCATCGCCATGAAGCTCGCCCCCAAGGGCGTCAACGATGGCTCCGAGCTGCAGTGACACGCCGGTTCGCGGCGTTACTTGCCGGCCGCGGGCGTAGAAGAGCCGACCGACGCGTTCAGCGCCTTGATCACCTTGTCGGTGATGTCGTGCTTCGGGTTGATGTAGATCGCTTCCTGCAGGATGGCGTCGTACTTCTCAGCCTCGGCCACCTGCTTCACGACGCGGTTGGCGCGTTCGTAGACCTGCTGAAGCTCTTCGTTCTTGCGCGCGTTCAGGTCTTCCTGGAACTCGCGGCGCTTGCGCTGAAAGTCACGATCCTGGTCGACCAGCGAACGCTGGCGCGAAACACGCTGGGATTCGGACAGCGTGGGCGCCTCGCGCTCGAACTTCTCGGACGCGGCCTTCAGCGCCTCGCCTTGCGCGGTCAGGTCTTTCTCGCGCTTGAGAAACTCCGCCTCGAGCTTGGCCTGGGCAGCCTTGGCGGGCTGGGCTTCGCGCAGCACGCGGTCCGGATTCACGAAACCGATGCGAAAGGTTTCCTGTGCTTGCGCCTGGGCAGGCGCAGCAGCGAACACGAGAGCGGGAATCAACAACGCGCCAGCCGCGGCGCGAATCAAATGCTTCATTTAGAAAGACGTTCCGATCTGGAATTGGAGGCGCTGGATTCTATCCTTCGGGATAGTGACGAGGCCGGTGCTCGGATCCGTGACTTCCTTCTGGGACTTGATGGGGAAGGCATAAGCCAGGCGCAGCGGGCCCAGCGGCGAGATCCAGCTGACGCCGAGACCGACCGAGGCACGCAGTTTCTTCTGGGCGCTCCACTGCGCATCCGTCAGGCCGGGCGCACGGGAGCCGAACACGTTGCCGATGTCGAAGAAGCTGTACAGGCGCAGCGTACGGTCGTTGCCGGCACCCGGGAAAGGCGTGCTCAGCTCGGCGTTGAAGATGGCCTTCTTGGTACCGCCCAGCGCGGCGCCATCGGTCTGGCCGAAGAGCGGCACGTCGCGCGGACCCAGCGAGTTCTGCTCGAAGCCGCGAATCGATCCGAGACCACCGGCATAGAAGTTCTTGAAGATCGGGTAGGTATTGCCGCCAAGCGCCTTGGCATAGCCGACCTCACCGTTGACCGAGAAGGTGTACTGCTTGTTGATCGCGAAGAACTGCTGGTACTGGTAGTTCGTCTTGATGTACTTCATGTCGCCGCCCACGCCCAATTCGAGGTTGGCGCGTTGCATACGGCCCGTGGTCGGGGTCAGCGCGCTGTCGCGGCTGTCGCGGCCCCAGCCGACGGTCAGAGGAACACCCCAGACGCTCTTCTGGTCGCAGCCGAGCACGAAGAATCCGGTCGAATCCTTCTTGCACTGGAAGTAGGAGAGATAGGAATTCGGCGTGTACAGGCCCGCGAAGATCGACGACCGGTTCGGATCGAACGCGTAGCGCTCCAGGCCGATGCCGAAGAACACCGTGTCGATCTCGCTGAACGGCACGCCAAAACGGATCGAGGCGCCCTGGTTGACGAGCTTGTAGTCGCCGTCTTCCGACGTCGAGTACGGCCGCGTCGTGGTGTGGTACACGCTGATCGTGCGCGAAATGCCGTCCTTGGTGAAGTAAGGATCGGTCGTGGTCAGCGACAGCGTACGGTTGTACTTGCTGGTGTTGACCTGCACGCCCAGGAAATTACCGGAGCCGAATACGTTTTCCTGCGAAATGCCGAAGGTCAGCGCGACCTTGTCGGAGCTCGAATAGCCGGCGCCCAGCTGCAAGCTGCCGGTGGGCTTTTCGGCCACGTTGACCGTCAGGTCCACCTGGTCGGGCGAACCCGGCACTTCCTGCGTTTCGACGTTCACTTCG
Source organism: Variovorax durovernensis (assembly GCF_977011995.1). NCBI lineage: Bacteria > Pseudomonadati > Pseudomonadota > Betaproteobacteria > Burkholderiales > Comamonadaceae > Variovorax > Variovorax durovernensis. The sequence continues at coordinate 3,977,010 of NZ_CDRNCW010000001.1, forward strand.
GTGAAGAAACCGAGGCGGTCGACACGGTCTCGCGACAGCTTGATCTTGTCGCCGTCGTACCACGAGGCTTCGTATTGGCGGAACTCGCGGCGAATGACTTCGTCGCGGGTCTTGTTGTTGCCGCCGACCATCACGCGGCGCACGTACACGCGGCGCGAAGGCTCTGCCTGCAGCGTCAGCGTGACGCGGTTGTTGACGCGGTCGATGTCGGGACGCGCCTGCACACGGGCGAACGCGTAACCGAAGGTGCCGAAATAGTCGTTGAAGGCCTTGGTGGTCTCCGTGACCTGCTCGCCGTTGTAGGGCTCGCCCGGCTTGATGGTGATGAGCGACTTGAACTCGTCATCGCGGCCGAGGTAGTTGCCGTCGAGCTTGACGCCTGCCACCACGAACTTCTCGCCTTCGGTGATGTTCACCGTCACCGTCAGATCCTTGCGGTCCGGCGAGATGGCGACCTGAGTCGAGTCGATGCGGAACTCGAGGTAGCCGCGCGTGATGTAGTACGAGCGCAGCGTCTCGAGGTCGGCATTGAGCTTGGCGCGCGAGTACTGGTTCGACTTCGTGTACCAGCTCATGAAGCCACCGCTGTCCTGGTCGAACAGGCTCAGCAGCGTCGATTCGCTGAAGGCCTTGTTACCCACCACGTGCACTTCGCGAATGCGGGCCGACTCGCCTTCGGTGACGGTGAAGGTCAGGTTGACGCGGTTGCGCTCGATGGGGGTGACGGTGGTCACGACCTGCGCGTTGTACAGGCTGCGGCTCACGTACTGGCGCTTGAGCTCCTGCTCGGCGCGATCGGTCAGTGCCTTGTCGTACGGACGGCCATCGGTCAGGCCGACCTCGCGCAGCGCCTTCGTCAGCGCGGCCTTGTCGAATTCCTTGGTGCCGACGAAGTCGACGTCCGCGATGGTGGGACGCTCTTCCACGATCACCACCAGCACATTGCCGTTCACATCGATGCGCACATCCTTGAACAACCCCAATTCGAACAGCGCGCGGATCGCGGCGGAACCGCGCTCGTCGCTGTAGGTATCGCCCACGCGCAGGGGCAGCGACGCGAAGATCGTGCCGGCTTCGACGCGTTGCAAGCCTTCGACGCGAATGTCACGCACTGTGAAAGGCTCGACGGCCCAGGCGGCCGTGGCGGCGAGCGCACTGGCAACCACCGCGACAACGCTACGCAGGCGAAAGCGACTGAAGTTTTTGTTCATCTGTGAATTGAGCCGGCACGGAAAGGGCCGGCAGAAAGTTAACCAAAGAGCCGCGTGACGTCGTTGAAGAGTGCGACCGACATCATGACCAGCAACAGGGCAACCCCGCCCCGCTGCAGCCGTTCCATCCAGGCGTCAGAGACGCTTTTCCCGGTCAGGCCCTCCCAAAGATAATACATCAGGTGCCCCCCATCGAGGACCGGCAGCGGCATGAGATTGAGCACGCCAAGGCTCACGCTGATGAGCGCAAGGAAGACAAGATACTGTGTCAGGCCGAGGCTGGCGGACTTGCCGGCATAGTCGGCAATGGTGAGCGGACCGCTCAAATTCTTAAGGGAGGCTTCACCAATGACCATCTTGGCCATCATTCGCACGGTCAGCGCCGACACCTCCCAGGTGCGCACCACGCCACGCCAGACGCCGTCGACCGGCCCTTGGCGCACCGTCACCATCTCTGGGGGGCCGCCCACGTAGGCGCCGATGCGGCCGACCTTGGCGGCGCCCTCTTCCCGCACCTCGGGCTTGACGTCGATCGTGAGCGACTGCCCGCCACGCTCGATCTTCCAGGCCTGGGTACGCGGCTGGCCGCCGTCGACCGAGGCGCGGATCACTTCACGCAGCTGCTGTCCGTCGACGATGGCCGTGTCGCCGATGGCGCGCACAACGTCGCCGTTGCGCAGGCCTGCGCGCTCCGCGGCGCTGCCGGGCATGACTTCGCCGATTTCCGGCTTCGTCAGGGGGGCGAGCACGCCGATCTTGCGGAACATCTGCGGATCGGCATCCCGACTCTCGAGGCTGCTCAGGGGAAGCACCAGCGTGCGTGCGGGCCGACCGCCCTCTCCCGCCACTTCGAGCGTCAGGTCGTGGCCATCGAGCGCGCCGCGCGTCATGCGCCAGCGCAGGTCCTCGAAGGACTGAACCGGCGACAGGTCGCCGTCGAAGCCCGCCCGGGTGATGTATTCGCCGCCATGCAGGCCCGCGGACTCGGCCATCGAAGCCGCCACCGGGCGGCCCAGCTTGGCGACCGGTTCCTGCACGCCGATCCAGTTGACCGCCGTGTAAAGCACCACCGCCAGCAGCAGGTTGGCGATCGGTCCCGCGGCGACGATGGCCGCCCGCGAGCGCAGCGGCTGGGTATTGAAGGCACGATGGCGCTCTTCAGGGGCCACCGGGCCTTCGCGCTCGTCGAGCATTTTGACGTAGCCACCCAGCGGGAACGCACCGATGACGAACTCGGTCGATTGCCCCGGATGCTGCCGCTTGGGCTGCCAGCGAAACAGCACCTTGCCGAACCCGACTGAAAAGCGCTCCACCTTGACGCCACAGGCCACCGCGACGCGGTAGTGGCCGTATTCGTGCACCGCGATCAACACACCGAGCGCGACCACAAAGGCTATGACAGTAAGCATCCGGGTCCTCTGAGTTGTAAGGGTGGGTCGTCGTCAGGCTGCGAAACGCAGCGCCGCGGCATTGGCCGCCGCACGGGCGCTGGCATCGATTGCCAGCAGGTCTGCCAGCGATGCCGGCTTGGAGGGGGAGACCGTCTCCAAAGTTTCCATGTTGACCGCATGAATGCGGTCGAAACGAAGCCGCCGGTTTAGGAATGCTTCAACCGCGACCTCGTTGGCGGCATTGAGCACGGCCGTCGTACCCGGCGCCGCGCGCAATGCGTGCCATGCCAGTCCCAGCCCCGGGAAGAGCGCCGCATCGGGCGCGGTGAAAGTCAGCGAGGCCATCTGGCGGAAATCGAGCCGAGCCGCGCCGCTCTCGATGCGCTCGGGCCAGGCCAGGCCGACCGCGATCGGCACCCGCATGTCGGGCGTACCGAGCTGGGCGATGACCGATGCGTCGGTGAACTGGACCATCGAGTGCACCACGCTCTGCGGATGGATGACGACCTCGATCTGCTCGGGCGAGACGCCGAACAGGTGGCGCGCCTCGATCACTTCGAGCGCCTTGTTCATCATCGTGGCCGAGTCGACCGAGATCTTCCGCCCCATCACCCAGTTCGGATGGGCACAAGCCTGCTCGGGCGTCACTGCGCCCAGTGTCTCGGGCGCGCGCGTGCGAAATGGGCCGCCCGAGGCAGTCAGAATGATCTTGTCGATGCGACGCGACCAGGTTGTCGGATCTTCTGGCAGCGACTGGAAGATGGCCGAATGCTCGCTGTCGATAGGCAGCAGCATGGCCCCGCCATCGCGCACCGTACGCATGAACAACTCGCCCCCGACGACCAACGCCTCCTTGTTGGCCAGCAACAGGCGCTTGCCGGCACGCGCGGCGGCCAGGCAGGGCCCGAGGCCCGCTGCGCCGACGATGGCGGCCATGACGGCGTCGACATCTTCGTGCGCCGCTATCTTTTCAAGAGCATCACTGTCAGCCAGGACAACGGTTTTCAGGTTGTTCTGCTTGATCTTTTCAGCCAGCAGTGCCGCATGCGGCGCGCTGGCCATGACGGCGAAACGCGGCAGGAACCGCGCGCATTGCGCCAGCAGTTCGTCCACCTTGGTGGCGGCGGACAGCGCAAACACCTCGAAACGCTCGGGATGGCGCGCAATGACGTCGAGCGTGCTGACGCCGACCGAACCGGTCGAACCGAGCACCGTGACGCGTTGTTTGGGAGTGTTCACAGGAAAGCCAGCATCATGGCAATGGGAAGCGCCGGCAAGAGGGCATCCACGCGGTCGAGTACGCCGCCGTGGCCGGGCAGCAGCTTGCTGCTGTCCTTGGCGCCGGCGCTTCGCTTGATAAGTGATTCGACGAGGTCGCCCACGACGCTCATCGCCGCAAGAAACAGCGCACCGAGCAGCAGGAGCCACCAGCCGCGCTCGTTGAGCCGTGTGTAGAGACTGGCGACGGTCGCGCCCGTCGCCTTGTCGGCCCAGACCCAGGCAAAAGCCAGCACCACCACGCCGATCATGCCGCCCCAGACACCTTCCCAGCTCTTGCCGGGACTGATCGCGGGAGCGAGCTTGTTGCGGGTGAACTTGAGGCCGAAGGCCCGGCCGGCGAAATAGGCGAACACGTCGGCGACCCACACCAGCACCAGGATGGACAGCAGGAAGTTGATGCCGACCATGCGCGCCTGCACCGCCGCAAGCCATGCAACCCAGAGCGCCAACAGGCCACCGACCAGCCGCAGCCCGCGCGGAATCCGCGGCCAGCCCGGCACCGCCACGCGGAGCAGCAGCGCGCCACCCAGCACCCAGGCAGCGCCGGCCAGGGTCCACATCAGCACCAGCGACTGTTCGAGCAGGCCCAGCCACCACGACAGCGCGCAAAGCACCACCGTCTCGATGCCCAGGAACACCGCCAGCCGCTGGCCATAGCCGTTCAGGCGCCCCCACTCCCAGGCAGCGGCACCGATCAGCACCAGCATCACGCAGGCAAAGGGAATGTAGTTTCGATAGAACAGCGCCGGCAGCAGGATCGCGAGCAGCACGATCGCCGTGAGGATGCGTTGTTTGAGCATGCGAGAGGTTGTCGGGCTTTCAGGCCGTCTGGCTCTGGGGAGCCGAGACCTGTGCCGAGGTTTGGCCGAAGCGACGCTCGCGGCTTTGGAACGCGGCGATGGCCTCGTCCAGCGCAGCCTCGTCGAATTCCGGCCACAGCTTGTCGCTGAAGAAAAGCTCGGCGTAGGCACTCTGCCAGAGCAGGAAATTGGACAACCGCTGCTCGCCGCCCGTGCGGATGAACAGGTCGGGATCGGGCACATGGGCCAGGGCCATTGCCCGGTCGAGGCTTGCCTCAGTTATGGCTTCGCCCCGAGCCGCCAGCTTGGCCGCCGCCTGAGCGATGTCCCACCGGCCACCGTAGTTGAAGCAGACGTTGAACACCATGCGCTCGTTGTGCGCGGTGGCGGCCTCGGCGTCGACCAGGCCTTTCACCATCTTCGGCGACAGCCCGCCGCGCTCTCCGACGAAGTGCAGCCGTACGCCGTCGCTGCTCAGCCGGGGCACCTCGCGGGCGAGCGCGCCGACCATCAGTTCCATGAGCCCGGAAACCTCCTCGACGGGGCGGTTCCAGTTTTCGGACGAAAACGCGAACACCGTGAGCACGCCCACGCCGCGGTCGGCGCAGGCCTTGACGCAGCGGCGCAGCGATTCGACGCCCTGCTTGTGCCCCGCGACGCGGGGCAGAAAGCGCCGCGTCGCCCAACGGCCGTTGCCGTCCATGACGATGGCAACGTGATGCGGGGTGCGCGGCGTTGACGAGGCCATGGCAGGCCTCAAACGGCCATGATCTCCGCTTCCTTGGCCGCGACCAGGCGGTCGATTTCCGCGATGTGGCGGTCAGTGACCTTCTGGATCTCGGCCTCGGCGCGCTTCTGGTCGTCTTCCGACGCCAGCTTGTCCTTGACCAGCTTCTTGACCGACTCGTTCGCGTCGCGGCGCAGGTTGCGCGTGGCGATCTTGGCGCTTTCGCCTTCGTTGCGGACCAGCTTGGTCATTTCCTTGCGGCGCTCTTCGCTCATGGCGGGCAGCGGCACGCGGATAAGGTCGCCCATCGAGGCGGGGTTCAGGCCCAGGTCGCTTTCGCGGATGGCCTTCTCGATCTTGGCGCCCATGCCCTTTTCCCAGGGCTGGACGCTGATGGTGCGCGAATCGAGCACCGACACGTTGGCCACCTGGCTCAGCGGCACTTGGGAGCCGTAGTACTCGACGTGGATCGAATCGAGCAGTGCCGAATTGGCACGGCCCGTACGGATCTTGGTGAGGTTGTTCTGGAATGCGGCGAGCGACTGATTCATCTTCGCGTCGGTCGCATTGCGGATGTCTGCAATGGTCATCTCAAATACTCCTAGGCATGCACCAGCGTGCCCTCGTCCTCGCCCATCACGACACGCTTGAGCGCGCCGTTCTTGAAGATCGAGAACACCTTGATCGGCAGCTTCTGGTCGCGGCACAGCGCGAAGGCCGTGGCGTCCATGATGCCGAGATTTTGCGCGATTGCCTCGTCGAAAGTCAGCGTGGCGTAGCGCGTTGCATTGGGGTTGGTCTTGGGGTCGGCGGTGTACACGCCGTCGACCTTGGTCGCCTTGAGCACCAGCTCGGCGCCGATCTCGGCACCGCGAAGCGCGGCAGCGGTGTCGGTGGTGAAGAACGGGTTGCCCGTGCCGGCGGCGAACACCACGACCTTGCCCTCTTCGAGGTACTGCAGGGCCTTGGGGCGCACATAGGGCTCGACCACCTGCTCGATGGCAATGGCTGACATCACGCGGGCCACCAGGCCCTGCTTGTTCATGGTGTCGGCCAGCGCCAGTGCGTTCATCACGGTGGCCAGCATGCCCATGTAGTCGGCAGTGGCGCGGTCCATGCCGACGGAGCCTCCTGCGACGCCGCGGAAGATGTTGCCGCCGCCGATGACCACGGCCACCTCGACACCCATGTTCACCACTTCGGCGATTTCCTCGACCATGCGGACGATGGTGGCGCGGTTGATGCCGAAAGCGTCGTCGCCCATCAACGCCTCTCCCGACAGCTTCAACAAGATTCGCTTGTGGGCTGGACGGGCATCAGACATGGGCAATTTCCTTGAGTTGGCGGGGGCGAGTGTAAAACGTAGCGGTGAAAAAGCGGCGGCACGCGTTCGCGCACCGCCGCTTGTGTGGCGGCTGGATCAGGCAGCAGCCTTGGCAGCAGCAACTTGCGCAGCCACTTCGGCGGCGAAGTCGTCGACCTTCTTCTCGATGCCTTCGCCGACCACGTACAGGGTGAAGCCCTTGATCGTGGTGTTGGCGGCCTTGAGCATCTGCTCGACGGTCTGCTTGTCGTTCTTGACGAACGGCTGGTTGTGCAACGAGACTTCCTTCAGGAACTTCTGCACGCCGCCTTCGATGCGCTTGGCAACGATGTCGTCCGGCTGCGGCTTCTTGCCTTCGGCTTCGGCCGTCTTGCGGTCTTCGTCGGCCTTGCCCTTGGCAACTGCGCGTTCCTTTTCGATCAGGTCGGCAGGCACGTCGGAAGCCTGGATGGCGACCGGCTTCATGGCGGCGATGTGCATCGCAACGTCCTTGGCCGACGTGTCGTCGCCTTCGAACTCGACCATCACGCCGATGCGCGTGCCGTGCAGGTACGAAGCCAGCTTGCCGTTGCCCGTGAAGTGCTTGAAGCGGCGGAAGCTCATGTTCTCGCCGATCTTGCCGATCAGGCCCTTGCGCACGTCTTCGAGCGTGGGACCGAAACCGTCTTGCTCATAGGCCAGCGCGCCCAGGGCAGCGATGTCCGCGGGGTTGTTCCTGGCGACCAGCATCGCGGCAGCGTTGGCCATGGCCAGGAAACTGTCGTTCTTGGTGACGAAGTCGGTTTCGCAGTTGATTTCGATCATGCCGCCGGCAGCGCCGTCGACGAAAGCCGTGACCACGCCTTCGGCGGTGATGCGGCCCGATGCCTTGCCGGCCTTGTTGCCGAGCTTGATGCGCAGCAGCTCTTCGGCCTTTTCCATGTTGCCGTCGGCCTCCGTCAGGGCCTTCTTGCATTCCATCATGGGCGCGTCGGTCTTCGCGCGCAGTTCGCCGACCATGCTTGCGGTGATTGCAGCCATTTGTGTATCTCCGTAAATCCAAAAATCAGGTTAAAAAAAAGGGGCACCAAAGCCCCTTCTTCAGGCTCGCGAGCGCGCCGATCAGGCCGAAGCGCCTTCTTCGACTTCGACGAATTCGTCGCTGCCGCCTTCGGCGATGGCCTTGACCACGTCACCGGTGGCGCTGTTGCGGCCTTCGATGATGGCGTCGGCGATGCCACGTGCGTACAGCGTGACGGCCTTCGACGAGTCGTCGTTGCCGGGGATCACGTAGTCGATGCCTTCGGGCGAGTGGTTGGAGTCGACCACACCGATCAGCGGAATGCCGAGCTTCTTGGCTTCAGCCACGGCGATCTTGTGGAAGCCCACGTCGATCACGAAGATGGCGTCGGGCAGAGCGGTCATGTCCTGGATACCGCCGATGTCCTTTTCGAGCTTCTCGATTTCGCGCGAGAAGGTCAGTTGCTCCTTCTTGCTCAGCGAGTCGAGGCCGGCTTCTTGCTGGGCCTTCATGTCCTTCAGACGCTTGATCGAGGTCTTGACGGTCTTGAAGTTGGTCAGCATGCCGCCGAGCCAGCGGGTGTCAACGAAGGGCACGCCGGCGCGGCGGGCTTCGGCAGCCACGATTTCACGGGCCTGGCGCTTCGTGCCGACCATCAGGATCGTGCCGCGGTTGGCCGTGAGCTGCTTGGCGTACTTCATCGCGTCCTGGAACATCGGGAGCGACTTTTCCAGGTTGATGATGTGAATCTTGTTGCGGTGACCGAAGATGAACGGAGCCATCTTGGGGTTCCAGAAGCGGGTTTGGTGACCGAAGTGGACACCGGCTTCCAGCATTTCGCGCATGGTGGTAGACATTGAAATTACTCCAAAGGTTGGGTCTAAAATCCAGCCCGTTTTGTGCTCTTTTGGATGGAGTCACAACACCTTGATTGGGCCGGTTTGCGGATGTGTCTGGCTGGATGCAACGGGAGCCGTCGCTCGACCAGCGAAACCCAAAGAGTATAGCACGGCCACTCTGCCCTCTTCCTGAACCCGAGCCGTCCTCGCGGCACTGCAGCCCCACACATGAACGACCTCCACGCCACCCGTCTCTCCCTCCTGGCAGGTGGCTCCGATGTACGCACCGAATTGGAGCGCGCCATCGACGTCTCGCAGTCGGCAGCCTGCGCCCACGTCTTCACCCGAACGATGTTCGACGAGGCCCGCCAGACCGTTGCCGGCACCGACACCGAAAGCCGGCTTTCCGGGCTGGCCTTCACCAGCAAGGACCTGTTCGATATCGCGGGCCAGCCGACGCCCGCCGGCTCCGTGGTGTTGTCGCATGCACCAGCCGCCAGTACCGACGCCCTCGCCGTAGCGCGGCTGCGCGCTGCGGGCGGCGTACTGACCGGGCGCACCAACATGACGGAGTTCGCCTTCTCCGGCGTCGGCGTAAATCCGCACCACGGCACGCCCGCCAACGTGAGCGACACCGCCACGCCCCGCATTCCGGGCGGCTCGTCGTCAGGCGCCGCAATCTCGGTGGCCAGCGGCGCCGCTTTCATCGGCCTGGGCTCCGACACGGGCGGCTCGATCCGCATTCCGGCGGCGCTGAACGGCATCGTCGGGTTCAAGAACACCGCCCGCCTCACACCCGCCGACGGCGCACTGCCGCTTTCGACCACGCTCGACACCGTCTGCGCCATGACGCGGTCGGTGCGCGACGCCATCACCGCGCACGAAATTCTTGCCGCGCGGCGCGTCACGGCCGGCAATGCGCCCCTGGCCGCCTACCGGATCGCCGTGGTGAAGAACGTGTTCTTCGACGACATCGAACCCACCGTCGACACCGCCTTCCAGCGCTCGTTGAAGCGGCTGCGCGCCGCCGGCGCCCGCATCGAAGAGATCGCGCTCCCCGAGTTGGCCGAGCTGGCAACCATCAACGCCACCGGCGGTTTCTCGGCGGCCGAGTCCCACGCCTGGCACCGGCTGCTGCTGGAACGCAGCGGCGCCGGCTACGACCCGCGCGTGGCCCAGCGCATCCTGCGCGGTGCCGGCATGAGGGCGCATGAATACATCGACCTGATCCATGCCCGCCGCGACTGGATCGCCCGCGTCGAAGCCGCGCTGGCGCCTTTCGACGCCATGCTGTCGCCCACGGTGCCGATCACCGCGCCCTCCATTGCCAGTGTGGCGCCGGGAGCCGAGCGCGACGACGAGTTCTTCCGCATCAACGGACTGCTGCTGCGCAATCCGTCGATCGTCAACATGCTCGACGGCTGCGCCATCTCGCTGCCCTGCCACATCCCCGGCGAACTGCCGGTCGGCCTCATGCTGTGGCATGCCGCGCTGCACGACGACGCCGTGCTCGCGTTAGCCCTGCAAACCGAGTGCACGCTACAGAATCAATAGCTGGCTTCGCCCATACTACGGGCGTCCGCCGTCTCTCTTATCTAGAACATTCAATGAAAATCGCGATCGTGGGCGCCGGCATCATCGGCGTCACCACCGCCTGGGAACTGGTTTCCGACGGCCATGAAGTGACCGTGTTCGAGCGCCGGGGCGCCGCCGCCGAAGAAGCCAGCTTCGCCAATGCGGGCGTGGTCGCCCCCGGATACGTCACCCCCTGGGCCGCTCCCGGCATGCGCGGCAAGGTGCTGCGCTCGCTGCTGTCCTCGCATGGCGCCATCAAGCTGCGTTGGCCCCTGAGTTCGCGCGACATCGGCTGGATGTCGCGCTGGCAGAAGGCCTGCAAGCTCGAGACTTACCTCGCCAACCGCGCCCGCATGCAACGGCTGGCCTTCTACAGCCGCACCCGGCTGCACGAAGTGACCGAGGCGCGCGAGCTGAGCTACGAGCGCAGCGACGGCTACCTAGTGCTGCTGCGCTCCAAGCGCGAGAAAAAGCTGGTCCAGCCCGGGCTCGACGTGCTGCGCGCGGCAGGCAGCGTCTTCAAGGAAGTCGATGCCGACGAGGCCCGCCTGATCGAGCCCGCGCTCAACCCCGAAACCCCGCTGGCGGGCGCCATCTACCTGCCGGAAGACGAAGTGGCCAACTGCCGCCAGTTCGCGCTGCTGCTCAAGTGGGAGGCCGAGGCCCTGGGCGCGCAGTTTCATTTCAACTGCGACATCGCGCCGCTGAGCCGCGCCGCGCCCACTTCGCTGTCGCTGGCCAGCGGCTCGGACCCCGTGCGCTACGACGCCATCGTCGTGTGTGCAGGCCTGGCCTCGGCCACGCTGCTGCGCCCGCTGGGCCTGCGCATTCCGATGGCGCCGGTCTACGGTCATTCGGTCAGCGCACCGGTGCGCGAGCCGCTCAATGCCCCGCGCAGCGCGGTGATGGACGAGCGCTACAAGGTCGCCATCTCCCGCTTGGGCCAGCGCGTGCGCGTGGCCGGCAGCGCTGAGATCGGCGGCTCGCTGGACACGATGAATCCGGCCTCCGTGCAGCTTCTCTACAAGGTGCTGCACGACTGGTTTCCAGGTGCGGCAACCCTGCAGTCGGGCGTACAGCAATGGAAAGGCGCACGGCCGATGCTGCCGGACGGCCCGCCGGTGCTGGGCGCCAGCGGCATCCCGGGCGTATGGCTCAACCTCGGCCACGGATCGAGCGGCTGGGCGCTGTCGTGCGGCAGCGCACGCGTGCTGGGCGACCTGATCGCGGGCCAGGATCCGGGGATCGACCTCGAAGGGCTCGGCGTCGAGCGCCTCAGTCTTTAGGATCCCAGCGGCGCAGGCGCTCCGGGCTTGCGGGCTGCTCGACGGGCAGTTCGGGCTCCGGCGGCGGCCGCAGGCGCTCGGCGATCCATCCCAGCAAGCCGGGGCCGATCAAGGCGAAGAAAACCAGGCACATCACCCCGGCACCAAACAGGGCCAACCGCGCCAGACCCGAAACGCTCCCGGCCGGCAGATCGAACCAGCGAATCACGCTGACACCGATGCCGACATTGGCCGCCCAGGCCAAATCCCTCATCGGCACCCAGCGTTTCAAATGGGCCAACAGGAAGACGCCCCACACGGCACCCAGCAAGGCCAACACCCATGCCAGCCCGGCGATCCAGGCAATGGTCGCGGCCAGGAAAAAGACAAGCCCTGCGACAAGCAGGGCGAGCACCCAAGCGACGCTCTTGAAGTTCATCCACCGATGATAGAGAGGCAACGCAGCGGCACAATGGATCGATGCAACGCATCACACCCGCCACCGCCGCAGACCTGTTCGACATCGCCGCCACGCGCCGCATCGAGCAGGCCGCGGCAGCCGCGCTGCCTGCTCACACATTGATGCAGCGCGCCGGCCTCGCGGTCGCGCGACTCGCAATGGCCATTGCGCCGCAGGCGCGAACGATCTGGGTGGCCTGCGGGCCCGGCAACAACGGCGGCGACGGCTTCGAGGCGGCGGCGCAGTTGCGGCATCGAGGCTTCTTTCCCGTGATCACGTTCGCCGGGGACGAGAGCCGGCTGCCGCCGGATGCGAAAACATCACTGCAGCGTGCCCGCGACGCGGGTGTCACCTTTGCAGAGAACCCGCCGACCGCTTACGAGCTCGCCATCGACGCACTGCTCGGCATCGGCTCCACAAGACCACCCGAAGGCACGATGGCCGAATGGCTACGGCAGATGCATGCGAGCGCGCAGCCTGTGCTCAGTGTCGATGTGCCGTCAGGGTTGAATGCGGACACCGGCGCGCTGCCGAAAGACGCCGACCGCACGACCGACTCGACACGCCACTGCATCACCTTTCTTACGCTGAAGCCCGGCCTCTTCACCGCACAAGGGCGCGACGCAGCAGGCATCACCTGGTTCGACGATCTCGGCTGCAGCCACATCAAGGATCAGCCAACCGCCCGGCTCGCCGGCACGCCGAGGGCACTGCCGCGCGCGCATGCCTCGCACAAGGGCAGCTACGGCGACGTCGCGGTGATCGGAGGAGCGTCCGGCATGGCGGGCGCGGCGCTGCTGGCAGGATCAGCCGCGCTGCATGCCGGCGCAGGCCGGGTGTTCGTCGGCCTGCTCGACCCAGGCGCGGCCGTCGTCGACACCTCACAGCCAGAGCTGATGCTGCGCGACGCCCGCTCGCTCGACCTGTCGGCAATGACCGCCGTCTGCGGTTGCGGCGGCGGCGAAGCCGTGCGCGAACTCCTGCCGCGCGTGCTGGCGACAGCCGCTGCATTGGTGCTCGATGCGGATGCTCTCAACGCCATCGCGGCCGACAGCGCGCTGCAGGCGCAACTCGCATCGCGCGGAAAAGACGGATTGCCCACCGTGATCACCCCGCATCCGCTCGAAGCAGCTCGCCTGCTCGACTGCACGGCCGCCGACATCCAGGCCGACCGGCTCGCGGCGGCGCGCCAGCTTGCATTGCGCTTCGGCGCGGTCGCCGTGCTCAAGGGATCGGGGACGGTGGTTTCGGACGCAAGCGGAGCGCCTCCGGTCATCAACCTGACAGGCAACGCCCGCCTGGCGACCGCCGGCACCGGCGACGTGCTGGCCGGCATGATCGGCGCCGCGCTGGCAGCCGGGCGGCCCGCCTTCGAGGCCGCATGCGAAGCTGTCTGGCAGCATGGCCACATCGCCGACACCTGGCCGGCCGATGCAGCCCCGCTCACGGCAGGCACTCTGGCCCGCCGCGCGCCCGCCTGACGCGGCTCTTTGCTTAGCCGCGCCCGACGAAGGGCATCTTCGTCGCCATGATGGTGTGGAACAGCACGTTCGCTTCCAGTGGCAGGTTCGCCATGTAGAGCACCGACTGGCCGACGATCTTCACGTCGATCAGCGGCTCGATCGCGAGTTCGCCATTGGCTTGCGGCACGCCCTTGGCCATGCGCGCGGCCAGCTCGGTCATCGCATTGCCCACGTCGACCTGCCCCACCGCGATGTCGTACTTGCGGCCGTCCAGCGACGCGGTCTTGGTCAGACCCTCGACCGCATGCTTGGTCGCCGTGTAGGCCGCCGAATTGGGGCGCGGCGCGGTGGCAGAGATGGAGCCGTTGTTGATGATGCGGCCGCCCATCGGCGTCTGCGCCTTCATCGTGCGGAACGCCTGCTGGATGCAGAAGAACATGCCCGTCAGGTTGATGTCGACCACGCCCTGCCATTGCTCTGGCGTCCAGTCCTCGAAGGGGCCGGGCGGGTTGCCCACACCTGCGTTGTTGAACAGCAGGTCGACACGCCCGAAGCGTTCGACCGTGGCGGCGAACAAGGCCTGCACCGAATCGGCCTTGGCCACGTCGGTAGGCACCGCGAAGGCGCGCGCACCGGCGCCCGATTCTTCGGCGACCTGTTCCAGCGGCTCCAGCCGGCGCCCGGCCAGTGCCACGCTCCAGCCGTCGCCCAGCAGCGCCAGCGCCGCGGCGCGGCCGATGCCGGAACCCGCCCCCGTGACGATGGCGATGCGGCCCTTGTTGTCTTCAGCGCTCATGCTGTCTGTCTCTTTCTTTCTTGAGGTTGTCGATGGTTCATGCGGCAAGGCGTCAGCGGCGCGGCTTGCGCCCCTTCATCTTGTTGGCAGCCTTCTTGACCGCCGACTTGAAAGCCTGCATCGCGGATTGCGGCCCGGCCGAAGCCGAGGTACCCCGCTCCCCGCGCGGCTCGCCGCCACCGGCTTCCGCCGCCTTGTGGCGGCTGCCTCGCTTGGCCGACGCCTTGACCGGCACGCCCGAAGATGCCACGCCCTTGTCCTTCATGGCACGTGCCGTGAGTTCCTCGCCTTCGCGCACGAGGCGGAAGTCGATCTTGCGGCCGTCCAGGTCGACGCGGCTCACCTGCACCCGCACCCGCGTGCCGATGGCATAGCGGATGCCGGTGCGCTCGCCGCGCAGTTCCTGGCGCATCTCGTCGAACTTGAAGTACTCGCCGCCGAGCTCGGTGATGTGCACCAGCCCCTCGACGTACATCGCGTCGAGCGTGACGAAGATGCCGAAGGTAGTGGCCGCGGTGACCACGCCGCCGTATTCCTCGCCGAGGTGCTCGCGCATGTACTTGCACTTGAGCCAGGCCTCGACGTCGCGGCTGGCCTCGTCGGCACGGCGTTCGTTGGCGCTGCAATGCAGGCCCGCGGCCTCCCATGCCAGCACTTCCTTGCTGGGCGCGACTGTCGCCTTCTGCGGCTTGTTGGTCGGTGCCTTCACGCGCGAAGCAAGCCGCTTCGCCAGCTTGGCATGCGCCTCGCCTGGCGTCGGCAGCATCGGCAGCTGGTAGCGCGTCTTGCCCAGGATGGCCTTGATCACGCGGTGGACCAGCAAGTCCGGGTAGCGCCGGATCGGGCTCGTGAAATGGGTGTAAGCCTCGTAGGCGAGGCCGAAGTGGCCGCTGTTGATGGGCGTGTAGATCGCCTGCTGCATCGAGCGCAGCAGCATGGTGTGGATCTGCTGCGCGTCGGGGCGTTCCTTGGTGGCCTCGGCAATCGCCTGGAATTCGCCCGGCTTGGGGTCGTCGGTGATGCTCAGGCCGACGCCCATCGCCTTCAGGTAGCCGCGCAGGATTTCCTTCTTCTCGGGCGTCGGGCCTTCGTGCACGCGGAACAGGCCCGGGTGCTTGCCTTCGGCGATGAAGTCGGCGCTGCAGACGTTGGCGGCGAGCATCGCTTCTTCGATCAGGCGATGCGCTTCGTTGCGCGTGCGCGGCACGATCTTCTCGATGCGGCCGGCGTCGTCGCAGATGATCTGCGTCTCGGTGGTCTCGAAGTCGACCGCGCCGCGCTTGCCGCGCTGCTTGAGCAGTGCCTTGTAGACGTCGGCGAGGTTCAGCAGGTCCTTGACGCGGTCCTTGCGCTTGGCGGCTTCAGGGCCACGCGTGTTGCCGAGGATGGCCGCCACTTCGGTGTACGTGAACCGCGCGTGGCTGAACATTACGGCCGGATAGAACTGGTAGGCGTAGATCTCGCCGTCGGCCGCAACCAGCATGTCGCACACCATGCACAGGCGCTCGACCTCGGGGTTGAGCGAGCACAGGCCGTTCGAGAGCTTCTCCGGCAGCATCGGGATGACGCGGCGCGGAAAGTAGACGCTGGTGGCGCGGTCGTAGGCGTCGATGTCGATGCCCGAGCCGGTCTGCACATAGGCGCTGACGTCGGCAATCGCGACCAGCAGGCGCCAGCCCTTGCCACGGCCCACCTTCGCGGGCTCGCAATAGACGGCATCGTCGAAGTCGCGTGCGTCTTCGCCGTCGATGGTGACTAGCGGAACGTCGGTGAGGTCTACGCGCCCCTTCTTGTCGGCGGGGCGGACCTTCTCGGGCAGCGCCTTGGCTTCGGCCAGGCACTCCGCGGAAAACTCGTGAGGCACGCCGTACTTGCGCACGGCGATCTCGATTTCCATGCCGGGGTCGTCGATCTCGCCCAGCACTTCTTTCACTCGGCCCACGGGTTGGCCGAACAGCGCCGGCGGTTCCGTGAGCTGCACGACGACAACCTGGCCCACCTTCGCGGGACCGGTCGCGCCCTTGGGGATCAGGACGTCCTGCCCGTAACGCTTGTCTTCCGGCGCAACGAGCCAGATGCCGCCTTCGTGCAACAGGCGGCCGATGATCGGCTGCTCTGGGCGTTCGACGATTTCGACCACGCGCCCCTCAGGGCGGCCGCGCCGGTCTTGCCGCACCACGCGTGCCTTGACGCGGTCCTTGTGCAGCACCGCGCGCATTTCGTTCGGTGGCAAATAAATGTCTGCTTCACCGTCATCACGCTGCACGAAGCCGTGCCCGTCGCGATGTCCTTGAACAGTTCCTTCGAATTCGTCCAGCAAGCCGCTGGAAGTGCCATTATTTTTGATATGATCTCCTTCTTTCCTGAAATTCAAAACGCAGTTGCTTCGGCAACTACGTGGGCCCAGATGGCGGAATTGGTAGACGCACTAGTTTCAGGTACTAGCGAGTAACATCGTGGAGGTTCGAGTCCTCTTCTGGGCACCAAGTTTATACAGACCCTCACCAGGTCATTCGATTCAAGCCACCGGTATCCGGTGGCTTTTTTCATGGTCGTTCGCATCTGCATCACGGGCGACACGATCGCCAGATTGCACCCGCCGATACTGACCGTGCACGCACGAACACGCTCGCCCGCATTCGGCAACAAAGCACCCACACGAACAAAGCCGTGCAGACGCAAAAATTTCGACTGGCCAAAAAGGTTGCGCCAAATCTGTGTATATAATCGCATTCTTTGCTGAAAAGCAGAGAATGCCCAGATGGCGGAATTGGTAGACGCACTAGTTTCAGGTACTAGCGAGTAACATCGTGGAGGTTCGAGTCCTCTTCTGGGCACCAAATTCACATTGACCCCCGCCAGGTCATGTTCCGAAACAAGCCACCGGTCTCCGGTGGCTTTTTTCTTGTCCGTTCGAATCTGCATCAAATCGGCAGGGCGATCAGGTCGTGACCTTCGGCGCCCACGATGCGCGCGCGCGTGAACTCGCCGACCTTCAGCGTCTTGCTGATCTTCTCGGGCGGCAGCAGACGGACCGTGCCGTCGATCTCAGGCGCATCGGCGTACGTGCGCCCCACTCCACCCTTGCGGCCCAGGCCCGGCGCCGAATCGACAAGTACCTGCATGGTCGAGCCGATGCGACGCTGCAGCTTGGCGATCGACACAGCCTCCGCCACTTCCATGAAGCGGGCACGGCGCGCTTCGCGCTCAGGCTCGGGCAGCATGCCCGGAATGTCGTTGGCCGTGGCGCCTGCGACCGGGCTGTAGGCAAAGCAACCGGCGCGATCGATCTCGGCTTCGCGGATGAAGTCGAGCAGGTGCTCGAATTCCTGCTCGGTCTCGCCTGGGAAGCCGGCAATGAAGGTGCTGCGGATCACGAGCTCCGGGCACACCTCGCGCCAACGCGCAATACGCTCCAGGTTCTTCTCGCCGCTGGCCGGCCGCTTCATGCGCTTGAGCACATCAGGGTGGCTGTGCTGCAGCGGCACGTCGAGATACGGCAACACCTGGCCGCTCGCCATCAGCGGAATGACTTCGTCCACGCTCGGATACGGGTACACATAGTGCAGGCGAACCCAGGCGCCATACGGCTCGGCGATTTCACCGAGGGTGCGCACCAGTTCGAGCATGCGGGTCTTGACCGGCTTGCCATCCCAGAAGCCGGTGCGGTATTTGACGTCGACGCCGTAGGCCGAAGTGTCCTGGCTGATCACGAGCAACTCTTTCACGCCACCCTCGAACAGGGCCTTGGCCTCGCTCAGCACGTCGCCGACCGGCCGCGACACGAGGTCGCCGCGCATCGACGGGATGATGCAGAAGGTGCACCGGTGGTTGCAGCCTTCGCTGATCTTCAGATAGGCATAGTGGCGCGGCGTCAGCTTGAGACCGGCAACGCCGAAGGTGTTGGGAACCAGGTCGATGAACGGGTCGTGCGGCTTGGGCAGGTTCGCGTGAACAGCATCCATCACCTCTTGCGTGGCATGGGGGCCGGTAACGGCCAGCACGCTCGGATGCATCTGGCGCACCAGATTGCCACCTTGGTCGCCCGTCTTGGCCCCGAGACAGCCCGTGACGATGACACGGCCGTTTTCAGCCAGCGCTTCGCCGATGGTGTCCAGGCTTTCCTTCACGGCATCGTCGATGAAGCCGCAGGTGTTGACGATCACAAGATCGGCACCTTCGAAGGTCTTGGCAGTTTGGTAACCCTCGGCACTCAACTGGGTCAGGATCAATTCGGAATCGGTAAGGGCCTTGGGGCAGCCCAGGCTCACGAATCCGACCTTGGGGGCGGTCGGCGTGGCCGTGCGTTCGGGGGAGGCAACTTCGCTCATATGCCTCTATTGTCCCAGCTATCGGTGACGGCCGGGCGCCCATCGAAAAACCTTTGCCTTATGGCGATCGGGCGGTACTCAAGGACGCTTGATGCCAAAGGCCCCCAATACCTGCTCGGTGTTTTTCTGCATCTGCTCCTGCATCTGCAGGAAAACGTTCTTGGATTGCTCGACGTAGTTGCCCATCAGCCCCTGCAGCATCGGCGACTGCATGGTCATGAAGCGCGACCACATCTCGGGCGTCAGGCCTTCGGCCTTGTCGGCCAGCTGCGCCTGCACTTCGGTCATGGCCTGGATGTTCTTCTCGAGATACGGCCCCATGTAGCCCTGCATCGCCTGCCCGTAGAAGCGAATGATGTTGGCCAGCACCTGCTCGGTGAACATCGGCGCGCCACCCGCCTCTTCTTCGAGAATGATCTGCAGCAGGATGCTGCGCGTGAGGTCATCACCGGTCTTGGCATCCCGCACCACGAACTGCGCGTTCTGGATGACCAGCTGCTTCACCTCGGTCAAGGTGATGTACGTCGATGTCTCGGTGTCGTAGAGCCTTCGGTTGGGGTACTTCTTGATCACACGCTGTACCGGCTTGACCCCGGACTTCTTGCTCTGCACTGCGGACTCCTTCACATGGACGCCCATGTCATCGGATGATTCTAGGGAGCGGTTTTGCTGCATCGCGACAAGGTTTACCCTGACCGCGCCCCGCACATTGTTCAATCCGGCGATATTGCGTACTCCGCGCCGCATGCATGGCAGGCCGCGGTTTCGGGCCGCTCTTCAGCGGTACTACGAAAACGCAGTGGATTTTTTTGCCCGTAGACGACCCAGCAGCGCGGGCAGTGCTCCTGCCCGGTGGTAGGCAGATAGGCGCGCGCACGCTGTTCGGCTCGCTCTTCGGTCACCGGCATACCCTGGCGTTGTGCACGCGCTACTTCGCGTGCGGCCATGGTGTCGGTGCGGCCACTTGAGTGGTCGTTGATGCCGTAGACAGCGCGTGCAAACTCGAGAGGAGCCTGCTTCATCAGCGCCGCAAGACGCCTCTCGGCATGAGTCCGATCAACCAGCGTTGATCGCGTATGTATCGGATCGCTAATCAAGAAAATTGGAATGAAATTTCAGAGCCCTCAAGGTAGCACAACAACATGGCCTAGGTCTTCCAAAACCAGACTGCATGACGCAAACACCCGAACGCTTGCGTCGGATTAATGCGAGATGAATCGATAGTGCCATCGAGGCAGTAAGAAAGAAAAATTGCAGGCTGCTTTTGCTGGCAGCTGCAGTTTTCAAATTTTCCCTGTAAGCCTGAAGACTGGTCTTCTTCAGAGGGAAAATTGGTAGGCGCGATTGGACTCGAACCAACGACCCCCACCATGTCAAGGTGGTGCTCTAACCAGCTGAGCTACGCGCCTAAGGATGTGTCCGAGAAGCAGCTATTGTAGCAGGAGAAATGGCACTTTTTAGCGACGACGTGCAGATCGCACGCCAATTACTGCAGTGACCACGCCAAGCACCTGCGTGAGCCGCGCGGCATCTGCGATTTCGACGGTGAACGTCATCCACGCCGTGCCCTTGATCGATTGCGTCTGCACGCCGATCACGTTCATCTTCTCGCGCGCAAAGACGTCGGAGATATCGCGCAGCAGACCCTGGCGGTCGGCTGCTTCCACAGCCACGTCCACCGCATACACAGGTACCTCCGCGCCCTTCTTGGGAGCACCCCACTCGACATCGATCACGCGCTCGCCATCCTTGGCCGCCATCGTGCGGAAGTTGCTGCAATCGCTTCGGTGAACGCTGACGCCATGCCCGCGCGTGACGAAGCCGCGAATCGCATCCGGCGGCGCGGGCTTGCAGCACTTGGCCAGTTGCGTCATCAATGAAGACACGCCGACCACCAGCACGCCGCCCTTGCCCGACTTCTCGCTGCCGCGCGCCTTCTTGATGAGCACCCCATCGTCCGGCCCAGGCGTCGGCTCCGGCGGACGCAGCAGCGTCTCGATGTTGCGCAGGGAGAACTCGTCCTTGCCGACGACTTCGAACAGATGGTCCGCCGACTTGAAGCCGAGCTGCGAAGCCAGGTCTTCCAGCCGCACCGCTGTCTTGCCTTCGCGCTGCAGCAGCTTCTCGACCGCCTCGCGCCCGCGCGCCACGGTCTCGTGCGTGATCTGCGCGTTGAACCATGCACGCACCTTTGCGCGCGCACGATGGCTGGCGAGATAGCCGAGTTCCGCATTGAGCCAGTCACGCGAGGGCCCGCCTTCCTTGGCGGCGATGATCTCGACCGTCTGCCCGTTCGACAGCGGCGTGTTCAGCGGCACCATCGCGCCATCGACACGCGCACCGCGGCAGCGATGGCCCAGCGTCGTGTGCACCGTATACGCAAAGTCGACCGGCGTGGCTCCCTGCGGCAGCTCGACGATCGCCGCATCGGGCGTCAGTACATAGATGCGGTCGTCGAACAGGCCTTGCCCCTGCAGCCCGCCGGACAGATCACGCTCCCACGCCAGCAGTTGCCGCAGCACCGCAATCTTTGCGTCGTACTCGCCGCTGGCCCACACGCCCGCATAACCCTTGTGGCCGGCTTCCTTGTAGGCCCAGTGCGCGGCCACGCCGTGCTCGGCATGGTCGTGCATTTCCTCGGTGCGGATCTGGATCTCGATGGGCTTGCCCGGCTTGCCATCGACCAGCTCGCGCACCACCGTGTGCAGCGACTGATATCCGTTGGGCTTCGGCCGAGCGATGTAGTCGTCGAACTCCTCGTCGATGGGCTGGAAGTGCGAATGCACCCAGGCCAGCGCCGCATAGCAGTCCTTCACGTCGGGCACCACAACGCGCAGCGCGAGGATGTCGAAGACCTGCGCGAAGTCGAGCGACTTGCCGCGCATCTTCTTGACGATGCTGTAGATATTCTTGGGCCGCCCCTGCACCGTGGCCTTGACGCCCTCGGCCTGCAGTTCGCGCTCCAGTTGCGAGCGCAGTTGCTCGACGTGCCCTTCGCGCTCGATGCGCTTCTCGTCGAGCAGCCGCGCGATCAGCTTGTAGGTTTCGGGTTCGAGGAAGCGGAACGAAAGATCCTCGATCTCCCACTTCACCTGCCAGATGCCCAACCGGTTGGCCAGCGGCGCAAACACCTGCAGCGACTCGCGCGCCACACCTTCGGGCGCCGGCTGCTTGCTTGCCGCCGCGTGCCGCAAGGTCTGCAGGCGCGAAGCCAGCCGCAGCATCACCACGCGCAAGTCGCGCGAGAACGCCAGCAGCATCTTGCGCACGTTCTCCGTTTGCGCACCCGCGCCTTCGGCGTGATGCCCCTGCGAGGCCGAACGCGCCTGCTCCTGCACGCGCACCAGCTTGGTCGTCTCGACCGCGAGCGCCGCGAAGTTGTCGCCGAACACCTTGGCGATCACCTCCTGCGGACGGTTCAGGTGCTGGCAGGCATAGACCAGGTAGCTCGCCGCCTGCATCGCCTCGGAGCCACCCATCTTCGCGACGATGGCGGCCACTGCGTCGGCATGCGCGAGCGTGTTCTCTCCCGTGTCCAGCTTCTCATCGGCGATCAGCGGCTCGGCGAACGCACGCGCGCGCGCCAGCATGTTCTCCATCACCGGCGAGCGCTCGGCCGTTGCGGCGGACAACGGATAGTCGACCATGGCCATGTCGGACACGGGCGCCGTCTGGAGGCTCGATGAGTCGCGCTTCACGCTTCTTCACTCAATCGAACAGGAAGCGGGTGACGACGGCGATCTGCGCGGGGTCGACGAAGGTCGGCGCATGGCCGACACCTTCGAACTCGACCAGCGCGGCATGCGGGCCGCGCTGCGTCATCGCTTGCGCGGTTTCGCGCGACAGCAGATCGGACACGGCGCCGCGCGTGATGAGCGTACGCGCCTCGATGGCGTCGTACAGCCCCCACATGATCGCGCCGCCCTGCGCCGCAGCTTCGGGCGTGATGGCCCGCAGCGCCACGCCGATGGCAGGGTCGTAGTGCAGCAGCCAGTCGCCCTGCTTGCCGCTTTCGTCGCCGCTCACATCGACCTTGGCCGAGCCGTCGGCCGTGCGCTGCGATGCCGGCACCACCATGTGCCGCGACAGCGCGAGCCATTGCTCAGGCGTGTGCGGTCCGAAGGTGGTCGACAGCGCCCACATGGCATCGGCCGCCGCCTGCACACTCTCGTAGCGGCCGCTCTTGCCCACATAGGCACCGATGCGCTGCACCGCAGCAGGCTCGATCGTCGGGCCGACATCGTTGAGGACGAAGCGGCGGATCGGCCGCGCCAGCGGCAGTTCCTTGTGTCCCGCGAGCACGAAGCCGATCAAACCACCCATGCTGGTGCCGATGTAGTCGAGCGTGTCGATGGCCTGTTCGCGGTGCAGTTGCGCCACCAGCGCCACCATGTCGGCCGCATAGACGGGCACCTGGTAGAAGGCCGGATCGCGCAGCCAGTCGCTGCGTCCGCGCCCGACCACGTCGGGGCAGACCACGCGCACGTTGCCGCCGGCGCGTGCCACGATGGCCTGTGCCAGCAGGTCGAAATCGCGCCCCTGCCGGGTCAGCCCGTGCACGCAGGCGACGACGTGCGCACTGCGTGCGTCGCCCCATTGCCAATAGGCCATGCGATGGCCGCCTTGGGCGTCGTCGCACGCCACGTAATGAAGCGTCGGTTCAGTCATGAAAACGAAGTCGTCCTGGTGCGGATAATTGTCTCGTCGCATCCTAATTCATCCGGAGATTGATCTACATGCTCAAAGGCAAAACCGCGCTTGTCACGGGGTCCACCAGTGGCATCGGCCTGGCCATCGCCAAGTCGCTCGCGCAACAGGGCGCGAACATCGTGCTCAATGGTTTCGGCGACGCCGAAGCCCCCAAGTCCCAGATCGAGGCGCTGGGCGTTCGCGCCGAGTACCACGGGGCCGACATGAGCAAGCCCGAGCAGATCGAGGACATGATGAAGTTCGCCGCGTCGAAGTTCGGCCGTGTCGACATCCTCGTGAACAACGCCGGCATCCAGCACGTGGCCAAGGTCGAGGACTTCCCCGCCGAACGTTGGGACGCCATCATCGCAATCAACCTCACCAGCGCATTTCATACGACCCGGCTGGCGATTCCGGCGATGCGCGAGGCCAACTGGGGCCGCGTCATCAACATCGCCTCCGCCCACGGGCTCGTGGCCTCGGCGCAGAAGTCGGCCTACGTGGCGGCCAAGCACGGCATCGTCGGCCTGACCAAGTCGGTCGCACTGGAAACCGCGACCACCGGCGTCACCGTCAACGCCATCTGTCCCGGCTGGGTGCTCACGGCGCTGGTGCAAAAGCAGATCGACGACCGCGCGGCACGCGAAGGCATCACGGCCGCGCAGGCGCAGAACGAGCTGCTGGGCGAAAAGCAGCCTTCGCTGCAGTTCACTACCGTCGAGCAACTGGGCGGCCTGGCCGTGTTCCTGTGCTCGCCGGCGGCCGACCAGGTCCGGGGCGTTGCCTGGGCCATGGACGGCGGCTGGACTGCCCAGTAAAGGGTAGCCCGGCGGTACGCAGCCTTCTTATTTGAGCTGCACGGAACCCGACACGTTCACGATCACGCTGGTCTTGCCGGCCTCGACCGGCACGGCCGAATCGGACGAGAACGACGCCTTCGCCTGCATCGCCATCATGCGCGGGCGCGGACCGTTGTCGCTCGCGTTCACCGACACCTCGCGCAGGGTGTAGCCGCCGAAGCCGAAGCCCTTGGCCAGCTCGGCAGCCTTCTGCTTGAAGTTCTCGATGGCGATGCCCTGTGCCTCGGCCTCGGTCTTGGTGCGCTGCTCGCGGCTCAGGCCGAAACCGACGTTGCCCACGCTCAGCGTGCTGATGCGGCCGGCGGTCTGGGTGATGCGGGGGAAATCGCGGCCTTCGAGCACCAGCTCGGTGGAGCCCTGCCAGCCATTGATCTTGCCGTCCTTGGTGTAGCGCGGCGACAGGCTGAAATTGCCGGTGTGCACATCCAGCTGGCCCGGCTGGGCGCTCTTCCTGGCCTCGCTCAGGGCGGCATCGAGCGCTGCCTTGAGCTGCGTCTGCACGGTGGCGGCATCGGCAGCGTCGCGGGTGGTCGTGAGCGTCATGCTCAGCATGTCCTGCTGCACCTCGACCGTTCCGGTCGCCGACAGCTGCAGCACGTTTTGCGGCGCGGGCGTGACAACGCTTTGCGCAATGGCGGTGCCGGCCACGGCCAGGGCGGCACAGGCCGCAAGCAATTTGATGGTTTTCAAGGTGTAGTTCTCCCTAGTTGGTATGAAAGACAAGCCAAGGCCAGCACGCAAACTGGCTGGCCCGCCGGAACGCCTCAGCGGCGTTGGCTGCTGGGATACGTCAGCGGACGGGCCGCGGTCGGCGGTGCCGGCGCGATCCGCTCGGCCGGCTGCGATTCTGCCGAATTGACCAATGCACCCGCGGCGGGCGGGGTCCATTGGCCGCGAACCTGCTGGCGCAGCTCGAACAACTCGGCGGCCGTCAGGCGCCGGCCGGCCACGGCTTCCTCGCGGCGGACCTCTTCGCGCTGCCCGGCCCGATGGGCCGCGACGGCATCGCGAACCTCGCTGCGGCGCACTTCGCCGACCCTCATGAAATTGCCGGGAACCGCCTGCGCCCACAGCGGCGCGCATGCACAGGCGACAAGAAATGACCGGGCGAAAAATGGGTGTCTCATTGAGCGAAAGTCATAAGGCAGCAGGAACTTTGCCACCTCAACGCGTACCGCTGGTGACCAGACCGCGAGCGTCCGCAAGTTTTGTAACTTAGTGTCAAACCATAAGTAAATCTGGCTCAACGAGTCCTTAACGCCTTCAGAATCGGCCCTGTTACAAATTCATCGTTGTAGAAATGACTCAAGTTCCCGCTCGCACCGACAAGATCGTGATCGTCGACGACGACGCCCGCATCCGCGACCTGCTGCGCCGCTACCTGACGCAGGAAGGCTTCGAAGTGATCGTGGCCGAGGACGGCAAGGCGCTCAACCGCATCCTGTTGCGCGACACGGTCGACCTGATCGTGCTCGACCTGATGATGCCCGGCGAAGACGGCCTCTCGGTCTGCCGCCGCCTGCGCGCCGCCAATGACCGCACGCCGATCATCATGCTCACCGCCAAGGGCGAGGATGTGGACCGCATCGTCGGTCTCGAAGTCGGCGCCGACGACTACCTCGGCAAGCCCTTCAACCCCCGCGAACTGCTGGCCCGAGTGCACGCAGTGCTGCGCCGCCGCCCGCCGCTCGAGGCGCCCGGCGCCCCCTCCACAGAGAACGAGACCGTCACCTTCGGCCCGTTCGCGTTCGATCTCGGCTCGCGCACCCTGAAGAAGGATGGCGAAGAACTCTCGCTGACCACCGGCGAGTTCGCGATGCTGAAGGCGCTGGTGCGCCATCCGCGTCAACCGCTGTCGCGCGAAAAGCTGGCCCAGCTGGCGCGCGGGCGCGAGTTCGAGCCCTTCGACCGCAGCCTGGACGTGCAGATCTCGCGCCTGCGCAAGCTGGTCGAGTCCGACGCCGCTGCGCCGCGCTACATCCAGACAGTCTGGGGCGTGGGCTACGTGTTCGTGCCGGACGGCACGGCCTGACGCCCCGTTGAAAGGTGGCCATCGGCCAACCCGCCAGACCGGGCCTGGTCCAGGAGGACGGCGCGCAGGTCACGATGCCGAGCCCGCTCGAGGCGAGCTCCCAACGTGACCGCCGCCCCGGCCTCAAGCTGGGCTTCAGCCTCTTCTGGCGCACCTTCTTCCTGCTCGCGCTGCTGCTGATCGGCTGTACGGTCGCCTGGCTGCAGACCTTCCGCTCGCTCGAATACGAGCCGCGAGCCATCCAGACCGCGCACCAGATCGCCTCGCTCGTGAACCTCACGCGCGCGGCGCTGGTGTATTCGGACGCGATCACCCGGGTCTCGCTGATCAAGACACTGGCCGACCAGGAAGGCGTGCGCATCCTCCCGCGCGAGCCCAACGACCGCTTCGAGCCCTACACCAGTGGCGCGCTCGACCTGCGCGTGACCGAAGAGCTGATCGACCAGCTCGGCGAAGGCACCACGGTGGCGAGCCGCGTGAACGACGAAGCCGGCCTGTGGATCGGCTTCACCATCGAGAGCGACACCTACTGGCTGCTGCTCGACCCCACGCGCTTCAGCCGCGTGGGCGGGCGCACCTGGCTGGTCTGGCTCAGCACGGCGATGGCGCTGTCGCTGGCCGGGGCGGCGCTGATCACGCGGCTCATCAACCTGCCGCTCAAGCAGCTGTCGCGCGCGACCATGCAGGTGCGCGAAGGCGAGTACGAAGCCCACCGGCTCGACGAGCGCGCCCGCACCAACGAGATCCGCGCCGTGAACATCGGCTTCAACCGCATGGCCGACCAGCTCGCCAAGATCGAGCAGGACCGCGCCATCATGCTGGCCGGCATCTCGCACGACCTGCGCACGCCGCTGGCACGGCTGCGGCTGGAAACCGAGATGAGCGTGGCCGACGAAGACGCGCGCGACCACATGGCCGCCGACATCGCCCAGCTCGACGCGATCATCGACAAGTTCCTAGACTACGCCCGGCCCGACCATGTCGATCCGCGCCCCGTGCTGCTGCGCGACGTGGTCGACGCCTGCACCTACGCCGTGCAGGACTACGAGGAAATGAACATCACCGTCGACGTGCCCGCCGACCTGCGGGTGCTGGGCGACGAGGTCGAGCTCACGCGGGTGATTTCCAACCTGGTCGAGAACGCGCGGCGCTACGGCAAGACGCCTTCCACCGGCGTGGCCGACGTGACGATCCAGGCGCAGGCCAACAACGACGCGGTGCTGATCAAGGTGCGAGACCACGGCGCGGGTGTGGAGCCCGCCCTGCTCTCGCAGCTGACCAAGCCCTTCTTCCGTGGCGACACCGCCCGCACCTCCGCGGCCGGCGCGGGCCTGGGCCTGTCGATCGTGGCGAAGAACATCGAGCGAATGGGCGGCACCTTTGCGCTGACCAGCACGCCGGGGCGCGGCCTCGCGGCCCATATCCGGATGCCGCGCGCAATGCCGGCGGGTGCCGGCAAGCCCGGCGATTTGCCAGGCGGCAAGAAGCCGGCCTGAGCGCCGCCGCGTCAGCGGTGCAGCAGAACGGCCGCGCGTGCTTCCATCGCGCGGCCTTCGCCCACCGGGCCCAGCTTCTCGGCCGTCTTGGCCTTCACGTTCACCTGTTCCAGCGCCACGCCCAGCGTGTCGGCAATGCGCTGGCACATGAGAGGAATGTGAGGCGCCAGCTTGGGCGCCTGGGCTATCACGGTGCTGTCGACGTTGCCGATCTCCCAGCCCGCCGCGCGCACCCGGCGTGCCGCCTCGGCCAGCAGCACCGACGAATCGGCACCGCGAAACTGCGGGTCGGTGTCCGGAAAATGCCGGCCGATGTCGCCCAGCCCGGCGGCGCCCAGCAGCGCGTCGGTAATGGCGTGCAGCAGCACGTCTGCGTCCGAATGGCCCAGCAGGCCCGTGACGTGCGGCACCTCGACGCCGCCCAGGATCAGCTTGCGCCCCGCCACCAGCTGGTGAACGTCCCAGCCCTCGCCGACGCGGATATTGAAAGCGCTCGTCATGCCATGCCCTTCCTGCGCCCGAGCAGCACCGCCTCGGCGAGTGCGAAGTCTTCGGGGTAGGTCACCTTGAAGTTCTGGGCGCTGCCCGGCACCAGCAGCGGCGACAGGCCGATGGCCTCGATGGCGCCGGCCTCGTCGGTCACGGCGTCGCCGATGCGCTCCAGCGCGTCGAGCAGCATGCCGACGCGGAACATCTGAGGAGTTTGCGCCAGCCACTTGTCGGCGCGCGGCAGGGTCTGGGCCACGCGGCTTTCCGTTGTCGATGCTTTCAGCGTGTCCGCCAGCCGGTGGGCCAGCAGGCCGCCCACGGCGTCGTGCTCGCAGGCCGCGATCAGCGCCTCGATCTGGCTCGAGCTGACGAGGCAGCGCGCCGCGTCGTGCACCAGCACCCAGTCGTGCGCGCCGGCGCCCTTCTGCCGCAGCGCCGCCAGGCCGTTGCGCACCGTGGCCGCCCGGGTCAGGCCGCCTACGCGCAGCAGGTATTCGTTCTCGGCGGGAAAGCGCGGCAGCGCGGCGTCCACGTCGCGGTCGTCCGGCGACACCACCAGCGCAAGCCCCGCGAAACGCCCCGCCAGGGCCCGGAAGGCCTCCAGCGTGTGCGCCACCATCGGCAGGCCAGCCAGGCGCTGGTACTGCTTGGGCTGGGTGGACTGCCCATGGCCCGCGCGATGGCCGGAGCCGGCGCAGGGGATCAGCACGAAAAGTCGGGAAGAAGACATGAGGTCCTGTACGGGCGGGCCAATGGCCGACAAGCGGATGAAGGGCCGCCATTCTAGAATTGCCCTTCGCACACCCCTCGCCAGCCGGCGCGGGGTGTTGTGCATTTCCTAAGCGTTCCATGGACCTCCCCCACCTCACGGCGGGCAAGCGTTTCACGCTGCCGCGTCCCCCGTTGTCGGCCGATGCACTGCTGCTGGCGCAGCTGGCCATGCGCGAGAAAGCCGCCGGGCGCGCCACGGCGATGTTCACCGCCGATGCCAACGACGCCCAGCGCCTGATCGACGAAATCGCCTTCTTCGCTCCCGACCTGCGCTGCGCCCTGTTCCCCGACTGGGAGACGCTGCCCTACGACAGCTTCTCGCCCCACCAGGACCTGATCAGCGAGCGCCTGGCCACCCTCTGGCGCATCAGCCAGAAAGAGGCCGACGTGGTGCTGGTGCCTGCCACCACCGCGCTCTACCGCCTGGCGCCGCCGTCCTTCCTGGCCGGCTACACCTTCCACTTCAAGGCCAAGCAGAAGCTCGAGGAATCGAAGCTCAAGGCCCAGCTCACGCTGGCCGGCTACAGCCATGTGACGCAGGTGGTGAGCCCTGGCGAATACGCAGTGCGCGGCGGGCTGATCGACCTGTTCCCCATGGGTTCGCCGGTGCCGTTCCGCGTCGACCTGTTCGACGACGAGATCGACTCCATCCGCACCTTCGACCCCGACACCCAGCGCAGCCTCTACCCCGTGCCCGAGGTACGCCTGCTGCCCGGCCGCGAGTTCCCGATGGACGAAGACGCTCGCGGGCGCTTCCGGGGCCGCTGGCGCGAGCTGCTAGAGGGCGACCCGACCAAAAGCCGCATCTACAAGGACATGGGCAACGGCGTGGCCACCGCCGGCATCGAGTACTACCTGCCGCTGTTCTTCGACGAGACGGCCACGGTGTTCGACTACCTCGGCCCCGACGCCACCGTGGTGCTGCACGGCGACCTGGAGCCCGCGTTCCAGCACTTCTGGCAGGACACCAACGAGCGCTACCGGCTGGTGCAGGGCGACCCCGAGCGCCCGGCGCTGCCGCCCGAAGCGCTGTTCCTGAACGCCGAGCAGTTCTATCAGCGCGCCAAGCCCCATGCGCAGCTCGCCATCCGCGGCGACGTGCCCACCGAGGCGCCCTACGCCGAGTTCGACAAGCTCCCGCCTTTCGCCGTGGTGCGCGGCGCCGAAGACCCGCTCGTCGGCCTCAAGGCGCACATCGCGAAGACGCCGCACCGCGTGCTGCTGATCGCCGAGAGCGACGGCCGCCGCGAGAGCCTGCTCGACTTCCTGCGCGCCAGCGGCGTGAACCCGCCGGCCTTCGACTCGCTGGCCGAGTTCGAAGCCTCGACCGACGAGAAGGTCGGCATCGCCACCGCCGCGCTGGCTTCGGGCTTTGCCTGGCGCGAGCAGGGCATCGACCTCGTCACCGAGACCGAGCTGTTCGCCACAGCGCCCACCACGCGCCGGCGCAACAAGAAGCAGGAACAGGTCAGCGACGTCGAAGCGCTCATCAAGGACCTGTCGGAGCTGAACGTCGGCGACCCGGTGGTCCACACCGCGCACGGCATCGGCCGCTACCGCGGCCTGATCCACATGGACCTGGGCCAGGGCAACGGCCCCGACGGCAAGCCCCTGCTGCAGGAAATGCTGCACCTGGAGTACGCCGACAAGGCCACGCTCTACGTGCCGGTGTCGCAGCTGCACCAGATCAGCCGCTACACCGGCGTCAGCGCCGACGAGGCCCCGTTGCACAAGCTGGGCTCCGGCCAGTGGGAAAAAGCCAAGCGCAAGGCAGCCGAGCAGGTGCGCGACTCGGCGGCAGAACTGCTCAACATCTACGCCCGACGCGCCGCGCGCGAAGGCCATGCCTTCCGCTATTCGCCGGCCGACTACGAGGTGTTCGCCAACGACTTCGGCTTCCAGGAAACCGCCGACCAGAAGGCCGCGATCCATGCGGTGGTGCAGGACATGATCTCGCCCCAGCCCATGGACCGCCTGGTGTGCGGCGACGTGGGCTTCGGCAAGACCGAAGTGGCGCTGCGCGCCGCCTTCATCGCCGTCACCGGCGGCAAGCAGGTGGCCTTCCTGGCGCCAACCACGCTGCTGGCAGAGCAGCACTACCAGACGCTGGTCGACCGCTTCGCCAAGTGGCCGGTGAAGGTGGCCGAGATGAGCCGCTTCCGCTCCGCCAAGGAAATCACCACCGCCGCCAAGGGGCTGGCCGAGGGCCAGGTCGACATCGTGGTCGGCACGCACAAGCTGCTCTCGCAGTCGGTCAAGTTCAAGAACCTGGGCCTGCTCATCATCGACGAGGAACACCGCTTCGGCGTGCGCCACAAGGAGGCGATGAAGGCCATGCGCGCCGAGGTCGACGTGCTCACGCTCACCGCCACGCCGATTCCGCGCACGCTGGGCATGGCGCTGGAAGGCCTGCGCGACCTGAGCGTGATCGCCACCGCGCCGCAGCGGCGCCTTGCCATCAAGACCTTCGTGCGCAACGAAGGCACGGGCGTGATCCGCGAGGCCGTGCTGCGCGAGCTCAAGCGCGGCGGGCAGGTCTACTTCCTGCACAACGAAGTCGAGACCATCGAGAACCGCCGCCAGAAGCTGGAAGAGATATTGCCCGAGGCCCGCATCGCCGTGGCCCACGGCCAGATGCCAGAGCGCGAGCTGGAGCGCGTGATGCGCGACTTCGTGGCGCAGCGCTACAACCTGCTGCTGTGCTCGACCATCATCGAGACCGGCATCGACGTGCCGACCGCCAACACCATCGTGATGAGCCGCGCCGACAAGTTCGGCCTGGCGCAGCTGCACCAGCTGCGCGGCCGCGTCGGCCGTTCGCACCACCAGGCGTATGCCTACCTCATGGTGCCCGACACCGAGGGCCTGACCAAGCAGGCGGCCCAGCGGCTCGACGCCATCCAGCAGATGGAAGAACTGGGTTCCGGCTTCTACCTGGCCATGCACGACCTGGAAATTCGCGGCACCGGCGAGGTGCTGGGCGAAAGCCAGAGCGGCAACATGATGGAAATCGGCTTCCAGCTCTACAACGAGATGCTCAGCGAGGCCGTGCGCGCGCTCAAGGCCGGCCAGGAGCCCGACTTGCTGTCGCCGCTGTCGGTCACCACCGAGATCAACCTGCACGCCCCCGCCCTGCTGCCAGACGACTACTGCGGCGACGTGCACCTGCGGCTGTCGTTCTACAAGAAGCTGGCCACCGCGAAGACGCCCGACCAGATCGACACGCTGCTCGAAGAAATCGTCGACCGCTTCGGCAAGCTGCCGCCGCAGGCGCAGACGCTGATAGACACGCACCGCCTGCGCGTGCTGGCGCGGCCGTACGGCGTGGTGAAGGTCGATGCCGCGCCGGGCATCATCAACATCACCTTCAGGAAAGACGCGCCGGTCGACGGCATGGCCATCATCCAGCTGATCCAGAAGAACAAGCACATCAAGCTGGCCGGCAACGAGAAGCTGCGCATCGAGCGCGAACTGAAAGAGCCGAAAGACCGGGCCCAGCTGGTGCGCGACGTGCTGCGCAGCCTGGGCCAACCCATCGTCAAGGAAACCGCCACCGCATGAGCGCCATTCAAGAAATCTCCCCCGGCCTGGTCATCCAGCGCGTGAAGCCGCCGCTGAAGCTGGCCGACTTCAAGCTGATCGCTTTCGACATGGACTCGACGCTGATCAACATCGAGTGCATCGACGAGATCGCCGATGCGGTCGGCAAGAAGGCCGAGGTGGCCGCCATCACCGAAGCCACGATGCGCGGTGAGATCAAGGACTTCAAGGAGAGCCTGCGCCGCCGCGTGGCGCTGCTCGAGGGCGTGCCGGTCGAAGCGCTGCAGCAGGTGTACGACGAGCGGCTGAAGCTCAACCCGGGCGCGAGCGAGCTGGTCGCGGCCTGCAAGAAGGCCGGCCTCAAGGTGCTGCTGGTGTCGGGCGGCTTCACCTTCTTCGCGAACCGCGTGAAGGAGCGCCTGGGCATCGACTTCGCGCGCTCCAATCTGCTCGACGAAGCCGACGGCAAGCTCACCGGCGAGGTCGTCACGCAAAGCTGGGGCGACATCTGCGACGGCGCCGAAAAACGCCGCACGCTGCTCGAGGTGGCTTCACTCATGGGCATCTCGC
This sequence comes from Variovorax durovernensis, assembly GCF_977011995.1. NCBI lineage: Bacteria > Pseudomonadati > Pseudomonadota > Betaproteobacteria > Burkholderiales > Comamonadaceae > Variovorax > Variovorax durovernensis. Next base: position 4,009,920 of record NZ_CDRNCW010000001.1, read on the forward strand.
CGCAGGAAACCATCGCCGTCGGAGACGGTGCCAACGACCTGCCGATGATGGGCGAAGCCGGTCTCTCGGTGGCCTACCACGCCAAGCCGAAGGTGCGCGAGCAGGCCATGGTCGCGATCAATGAAGGCGGCCTGGACCGCGTTCTCGAAATACTGCGATGACTGGTTGGGGCGTGGTTCCTGGGGCGATCACGCCCTGAACGGACAGCAAACAACACAACGAGACAACGGAGCACTGACATGACCGACACCGCCCCGCTCTACCGCGCCGACGCCCTCAAGGACTACGCCAGCGCCCTCCTCCAAAAAGCCGGGCTCGAAGCATCCAAGTCCGACAGCGTCGCCCGCACCTTGGTGGAAGGCGACCTGCTGGGCCACGACACCCACGGCCTCGCACTGCTGGCCGGCTACGTGAAAGAACTGGAATCGGGCGGCATGACCCGCGACGGCTCCCCCGAAGTGCTGTCCGACCGCCCCGCCGCCGTACTGTGGGACGGCAAGCGCCTGCCCGGCCCGTGGCTCATGGACCAGGGCATGGATCTGCTCGTGCCGCGTGCGCGCGAACTCGGCACCGCCTCGCTCGTCATCCGCCGCAGCCACCACATCGCCTGCCTCGCCGTCTACATGCTGCGCGCGCTGCAGGACGACATGCTGATGCTGCTGGCCTGCTCCGACCCCAATGCCGCCAGTGTCGCGCCCTTCGGCGGCACGCAGGCCGTGTTCACGCCGAACCCGCTGGCCATGGGCTTTCCACTGTCGCAAGGCGGCGTGATGGTCGACATCTCGGCTTCCATCACCACCAACGGCATGAGCAACCGCAAGCGTGCGGCCGGTGAAACCTTCGCCGAGGAATGGCTGATCGACGCCGCCGGCAAACCGTCGAACGACCCGCAGGTGCTGTTCGACCAGCCGCCCGGCACGCTGCTGCCGGTGGGCGGCCTGAGCCACGGCCACAAGGGCTACGGCATGGCGCTGCTGGTCGAGACGCTCACCGCCGGCCTCGCGGGCCACGGCCGGGCCGACCCGCCCGAAGGCTGGGGCGCCACGGTGCACATCACGCTGCACGACCTCAACGCCTTCGGCGGCAAGGACGCCTTCCTGCGCCAGATGGACCACGTGGCCGCGCAATGCCGCGCCAACACGCCCATCGACCCGGCCAAGCCTGTGCGGCTGCCGGGCGAAGGCGGGTTGAAGCGTAGGGAAGCGCAATCGAAGAACGGGGTGCGGCTGCACCCGTCGATCGCGCGTGCGCTGCACGATGCTGAGCAGCACTACGGCCTGCGGCTCGCGCAGGCGCTGATCTAGACCAAAGGCAGGCTCAGTCTTCTTCCGTTTCGGAAGAACCAGGAGCGGCCTCACCCTCGGGCCGCGGCTTGCGCTTGCCGGGCTTGGCCACGACCTCGACATAGAACTGCTTGCCGCCGTCCTTGACCACGCCGTCGATCAGGCCGGTGATGGCCGAGAGGTGGACGACTTCGGCCGATTCCTCGGCCGCGCCGAACTTGCAGTCGAAGTCCCAGAAGTCCGCGCCTTCGGGCAATTCGCGCCGCCGCTCGCGCTTGATGTACTTGCGGATCTCGTGCTTGATGGCTTCGAGGAGACGGTCGGGGTGCTTGCCCTCGACCTGAAGCTGAAAGGTTTTTCTCATGGGTGATCGTAACCAATGTGAAAGCCGCCGAATCCGGCACCGCCCGATGCCCTGTATGGGCACCGATCTTGCTCGCTACCATGGCTGCCAGGCAACAGATCCCGCGGCGGCCATGCCGAATCACCCATGCTGACCTTCTTTCATCCGGAGCAACTGCTGCATCACCCGCGCAGCTACCTGTCGCGCGGACAGATGCGCACCCCGCAGGAAATTCCCGAGCGCGCGCTCCGGCTCGTCGCCGCCGTGCAGTCGCTCGGCTTCGACCTCCGGACACCGGCCGATGCCGGCATGGCGCCGCTGGCCGCCGTGCACAGCGGCGATTACCTGCGCTTTCTCGAAGAAGCCCACGGTGAGTGGAAGCAGATGCCGCCCGACTGGGGCGACGAGGTCATGTCGAACGTCTATGTGCGCGAGCCCAACCGCCTGCGCGGCATCCTAGCCAAGGCAGCGCGCTACCTGGCCGACGGCAGTTGCCCGGTCGGGGCCGAGACCTGGCGTTCGGCGTACTGGTCGGCCCAGAGCGCGGTGGCCGGCGCGGCGGCCATCACGGATGGTGCGCGCGCGGCCTATGCGCTGTGCCGCCCTCCCGGCCACCATGCGCGCGTCGATGCCGCCGGCGGCTTCTGCTACCTCAACAACGCCGCCATCGCCGCCCAGGCATTGCGCGGGCGCTTCGCTCGCGTGGCGGTGCTCGACACCGACATGCACCACGGCCAGGGCGTGCAGGAAATCTTCTACGGCCGCAGCGACGTGATGTACGTCTCGATCCACGGCGACCCGACCAACTTCTACCCGGCCGTGGCCGGCTACGAGGACGAGCGCGGGGCCGGCGAGGGCGAGGGCTTCAACATCAACTTCCCGATGCCGCACGGCGCACCGGAGGCAGTCTTCTTCGAGCGGCTCGACGATGCTGTGCGGGCGCTGCAAGGCTTCGAGCCGGATGCGCTGGTCCTGGCGCTCGGCTTCGACATCTACAAGGACGATCCGCAGTCGCAGGTCGCGGTGACGACCGAGGGCTTCGGGCGCCTGGGCAAGGCTGTTGGCGCGCTGGGCCTGCCGACATTGATCGTCCAGGAAGGCGGCTATCACCTCGAGAGCCTGGAAGCCAACGCAAGCGCCTTCTTCGGGGGATTCGCGGATATCGCGTGATGGTCTTGGCGGCGACAGCCGCTGCTCTGTGTACAGTCGGCGCTTCGAATGGAAGCAGGTAAAGACATGGCGCGCGCAAACGACTGGGCAAGCAAGGTGATGGCATTGATCAACGGTGGCAATCCCACAGCCGCCATCGCGCAGATCAAGGTCGCGCCCTCGGTCAAGGACCTGAAGGCGCTCCAGACCATCATGACGCTCTCGAAAATGAAAGGCCGCTATCCGAACGTGGATGCGGCCATTGCGGACAACCTGGAGCTGCTTGCAGCGCCCCGGCTGCACCGCTCCCCGTGATTTACAGCGCCTGACCCAGGCGCTTGACGCCCTCTTCGATCTTCGCCACGTCGGCCGTCGCGAAGCTCAAACGCAGAGTGGCCACGTCGGGCTTCTCGGCGAAGAACGGCGCGCCGGGCACGAAGGCAACCAGCTTCTCGATGGCGCGCTTGGCCAGTTCGTTCGCATCGGCCAGCTTGCCGTTGGCACCCGTGAGGCGGGCCCAGAAGAACAGGCCGCCGTTGGGTTGGGTGAAGCTCACCGCATCGCCCAGTTCGCGCTTGAGCGCATTGCCCATGGCCTGCGCACGCTGGCCGTATACCTCGCGCACATGCGCCAGCGTGGCCGGCATGCGGCCGCTCTTGAGGTACTGGGCCGCGGTGGCCTGCGAGAAGGTGCTGGTGTGCGCGTCGCTGAACTGCTTGCACATGGTGGCCTTGGCCAGCAGCTCGGGCGGGGCGATCATCCAGCCGATGCGCAGGCCGGGGCTCAGCACCTTGCTCAGGCTGCCGCAGTGGGCCAGCAGCTCGCGGCTGCCGGGCACGTCCTTGCTCAGGGCCATGATCGACGGCGGCGGGGCTTCGCCGAAGTACAGGTCACCGTAGGGGTCGTCCTCGACGATCAGCGTCTGGTACTTCACGGCCAGTTCGAGCACCTTCTTGCGGCGCTCCAGGCTCAGCATGGCGCCGCTGGGGTTGCCGAAGGTGGGAATCAGGTAGACGAACTTGGGCTTGTGCTCGGCGATGAGCTTTTCGAGCTCGTCGGTCTTCACGCCGTTGGCGTCGATGGGCGCGCTGATGAGCTGCGCGCCGTACAGGCGGAAGCACTGGATGGTGGCCAGGAAGGTCGGGCCCTCGACGATCACCTTGTCGCCGGGCGAGATCATGGTCTTGCCCAGCAGGTCGAGCGCCTGCTGGCTGCCGGTGGTGACGATCAGGCCGCCGGGCTCGACGTCGACGCCCTTGGTCTTCATGAAGGCGCTCAGCTGCGTGCGCAGTGGCTCGTAGCCTTCGGTGGCGCCGTATTGCAGCGCGCCGCCGGGTTCTTCGGTGAGTGCCTTGTTGCTCGCCTCCTTGAGGCCCTCGACGTCGAACATGGCGCTGTCAGGGAAGCCGCCCGCGAAACTGATGATGCCGGGCTTGCCCAGCAGCTTGAAGAGTTCGCGGATGGCGGAGGTCTCGACGTTGTCGAGTCGGGAGGCGAATTGCATGGTTTGGCTCTCTTTCTGGGGTGCCATTGTCGCGAAAGCGGCGGGCAATAAAGCTGCGTAAGGCTTTGGCCTTTCAACGATATATTGCGCTAACGCCGACCCCCGCCCCATGAAAAAAGAAAACATCCCCCTCTTCTTCGCCACATTGCAGGCGGCCAACCCCGAACCCAGGACCGAACTCGAATACACCACGCCCTTCGAGCTGCTGGCAGCCGTGCTGCTGTCCGCGCAGGCCACCGACGTGGGCGTGAACAAGGCCACGCGCAAGCTGTTCCCGGTGGCGAACACGCCGCAGGCCATCCTCGGCCTCGGCGTGGAGGGTCTGGAGGAATACATCAAGACCATCGGCCTGTACCGCAGCAAGGCCAAGCACCTGATCGAGACCTGCCGCATGCTGGTGGAGCAGCATGGCGGCGAAGTGCCGCGCACCCGCGCCGAGCTGGAGGCGCTGCCCGGCGTGGGCCGCAAGACCGCCAACGTGGTGCTGAACGTGGCCTTCGGCGAGGCCACCATCGCGGTCGACACGCACATCTTCCGCATGGGCAACCGCACCGGGCTCGCGCCGGGCAAGACGCCGCTGGAGGTGGAACTCAAGCTGGAGAAGCGCGTCCCACTGCAGTACCGGCTGCACGCGCACCACTGGCTCATCCTTCACGGACGCTACGTCTGCGTGGCGCGCAAGCCGCGTTGCTGGGAATGCGCGGTCGCCACCCTCTGCGACTACAAGCCCAAGACACCCGCGCCGAAGACGGCATGAGAAGCACACACTGCAAGCACATCCGGCAAACACATCGAATGACAATGAAGAAGACCCCGTCCCGAATGCTCGTAGCCACCGCCCTGCTCGGCATGGCGGCCTGCATGCCGGCCGTGTCGTGGTCGCAGGCCGCTTCGTCGGGCCTGCCCGCCGATGCGATGGCGCAGTACGGCGGACGCTGGTCGACCGACTGCGCCAACGCCGCCGCGCCCACCGTGCAGGTGCATGCCGACATGCTGATCGCCGAAAGCGGCAAGCGCCGCGTTGTCGGCACCGCACCGCAAACGGCCCACAGCTTCTTCGGCAACAGCCCGCCGCCGCCCAACTTCGACGTGGCGCTGATGAGCAACGTGGCCAAGGCCGGCGCCATGACATTCCTGGTCTACCGCGAGGCTCGGGGCCAGTCGATCACGCTGGACGCCGAGAAGCCCGTCGCCGGCCAGCTCGGCCCCGACATGATGAAGCTGCGCTACTGGCGCTGCGACGGTGCCGCGCGCGCCGTGCCGCCGCCGGCCGAGGCCGCGGCGCCAGCGAAGCAGCCGGCACCGCCCACCGGCAGCCCCGCCGCGCTGGCGCAGGGACCGGCCATGCAGAAGGCCTGGCGCGCCGCACTCGGCACGCGAGAAACCGACCGCTGGCTGGTGCGCCGCGAAGGCCCGGCGCCCGAGCCCCAATGGGTGACGGTCGACGGCACGCGCTACCTGCTGCATGCCTTCTGCAAGCCGCACGACTGCTACGACAACAACGCCATCGCCCTGTACGACCAGAGCTCGGGCCGCATCTACGGCCTGGTGCAGCGCGACGGCAAGAACCGGCTGGTGGGCACGCCGCCCGCCGCGCTCGCACCCCAGCTCGACAAGCTCTGGCGCGAGCAGTGGCGCAAGAAGAGTTGAGCGGCGCCCGCCCCGGGCCGCTCTCGGCGGCACTCAGGCCAGCTTGAACATGCGCACCGCATGCACCAGGCCCGCGGCCTGATCGTTCATCGACTGCGCGGCGGCTGACGCCTGCTCGACCAGCGCCGCGTTCTGCTGCGTGGTGCGGTCCATCTGCTTGATGGCGTCGTTCACCTGCTCGATGCCGGCCGACTGCTCCTGGCTGGCCGCGGTGATCTCCGCCATGATGTCCGTCACCCGCCGCACGCTGCCCATGATCTCTTCCATGGTCTTGCCGGCTTCGTTGACCAGCGTGCTGCCCGCGTCGACCTCTTCCACCGAATCTCCGATCAGCGTCTTGATTTCCTTCGCGGCCGCGGCCGAGCGCTGCGCCAGGCTGCGCACCTCCGACGCCACCACCGCAAAGCCGCGCCCCTGCTCGCCGGCACGCGCCGCCTCCACCGCCGCGTTCAGCGCGAGGATGTTGGTCTGGAACGAGATGCCGTCGATCACGCCGATGATTTCCACCACCTTGCGCGACGAGGCGTTGATGGACGCCATCTTCTCCACCACCTGATCCACCACTGCGCCGCCGCGCGAAGCCACCTGCGAGGCCGAGTCGGCCAGCTGGTTGGCCAGCCGTGCGTTGTCGGCGTTCTGCTTGACGGTGGAGGTCAGCTCCTGCATCGAGGCCGCCGTCTGCTCCAGCGAACTGGCCTGCGCCTCGGTGCGCGAAGACAGGTCGCGGTTGCCCGAGGCGATCTGGCTCGACGCCGTGGCGATGGAATCGGTGCCGTCGCGCACCTGCCCCACCACCTTGGCCAGCTCGTCGTTCATGGAGCGCAGGGCACGCATCAGCATGCCCGACTCCGAGGAATCGGCCACCTCGATGCGCGCCGTCAGGTCGCCCGAAGCCACCTGCTGCGCCACCGTCACCGCCTGCACGAGAGGCCGCGTGATCGAGCGCGTCATGCGAAAGGCCAGCAGCAACCCGCCGACCAATGAGGCGCAGCTGATCCACACGATCAGCCACTTGGCGCGCTGGTACGCGGCCTGGGTCGACGCGGTGCTTTCGTCGGCGCTCTTCTTCAGCTGCGCCTGGAAGGCCGCGACATGCGCCAGCACCTGGTTGAGCAGCGGCATGCACTCCTGGGTCAGCACCCTGACTGCAGCTTCGGTCTGGTGCGAGGTGGCGAGCGCGACCACATTCCTGGCAATGGGCAGGTACTGCGCCTCGAGCGCGCGCAGCTTCTCGAGCATCTTGCGCTCTTCGGGGGTCGAGGCGGCCGGGTCGGCCATCACCGTGGCCAGCCTCTGCAGGCCGGCGTCGATCTCGCGCTGGGAGCTGCCGACGAGCTCGATGTCGCCTTTCTGCCCTGACGAGTCATTCACCAGCGCCAGGTTGCGCGCCGCGATGGCACGCTTGCCGATGGCGGATTGCGCGTTGTTGAGTTCGTCGAGCTTGCGCTGGCCGACCTCGGTAGCGAAGGCGATGCGCTCCGAAAGATTGGCCATCTGGTGCAGGCCGATGCCCGTGATGACCAGCTGGAGCAGCAGCAACAGCGCAAAGCCCAGCCCGAGACGGGCTCCAATCCTGAGATTCGAAAGATCGAGCATGTAGCTTCCTTCAAAAAGTTGCGTGGTCTCCCTTTCGTCATCGGCGGCCCTGGCATGCGCCACCCCACCCCTGAAGGGTGGGATGGGCAAACCCGGATACATGTGTTTCAGCGGGCGCCGGATGAATGAAAATTCACAAGGATGCAATCCGAACTCTCCCCCGGCGCGACAGCACTGCGCGCCCGCAGCCGCAGCCGCCGGCTGCTGGTCCGCCAGAGCCTGCTCGACCGGCTCGCCGGGCCGGGCACGCGCCGCTGTGTCGTGCTTCGGGCGCCCGCCGGCTTCGGCAAGAGTTCGCTGCTGCTCACATGGCAGCGCGAGCTGGTCTCGGCGGAAACCGACATCGCCTGGGTCAGGCTCGCCGACGTTCCAGAGGGCGACCTGCATTTCATGACCGCCCTGATGGCGGCTCTGGGTGCCATCGATGCCGCCATCACCAGGCAGGCGGTGGCGCACGCACGCCCCGATGCCTATGCCATCGAGCGGCTGGTCATCGCGCTGGTGCGGGGCATCGCCGCGCATGGCCGCAAGGTGGTGCTGATCGTGGACGACGTGCACTGCGCGCAAAGCGAGAACGTGCTGCACGCGCTGCAACTGCTCGTCGAATACGCACCGCCCAACCTGATGTGCGTATTCGCGAGCCAGGACGACCTGCCGATGACGCTGGCGCACGCCCCGGCCTCCAAGACGGTGCTAGAGCTGCGCAACGACGACCTGCGCTTCAGCCTGCCGGAGTCGATCGATTACCTCGGCATGCGCCTGCCCGACCTGGACGAGCGCGCCGCCGCGGCGATCCACCGGCTTACCGAGGGTTGGCCGGCCCTGGTGCGGCTGGCCAGCGCCGACGTGCGCCGGCGGCGCGGCGTGCAGTCGTCACCCCTGGTTCACGGCGTGCCCGACCCCGAACCCTTTGCCGCGTACTTTCACGCGCACGTCTTCTCCCGCCTTTCGGCGACGCAACTGCGCCTGCTCACCTGCTGCGCCGCCGCCACCCGCTTCAATGCGTCGCTGTGCGCCGACCTGGCGGGCACCGGCTACCCCCCCGCCCTGTGCTCGGAACTGCTGGAACCGCTGGCGCGCGAAGGCCTGCTCTCCGCGGCACCGGGAACGCCCGAACCGGTGGAAGACGCCGCACCGCCGCGCGAACGCTGGTGGCACATGCACCCGCTGCTGCGCAGCGTGCTGCTGACGCGCTTCGCGGCCTGGCCCGAAGCCGAGCGCCTGCGGGTGCATGCCGCGGCCTGCCAGGTGTTCGCGGTGCGCGGCATGCACCATCAGGCCGTGCGGCATGCGCTGGCCGCCGGCCAGCATGAGACGGCCGCCCGGCTGGCCGAGCGCGGCGCGGCCGCACTGTTCACCCAGGGCCGGATGAACGAGGTGATAGCGCTGGTGCGCCAGCTCGACGCCCAGACCGTCGGAGACAACACCAATCTCGCTCTCTGGATGGCCTGGGTCGAACTGGCCGACTACCGCCTCGACGACTGCGCCCTCAGCATCGAGCGGCTGCGCGGGAAGGCCGGCGCCGTCGCGCCGGCCATGCGCTACCGGCTGGCGCTGCTGAACTGCCTGCTCGCCATCCGCAACGACGACAACGACGCGCTCTCGCGGCTGCTGCCCGAACTGCTGGCCCCGCCGCCGGGAGCCGACGACTTCGCGCTGGCCGGCCGGCGCAACGTGCTGACCTGGCTCTACCTGCACCGCGGCGAGTTCGAGCAGGCACGGCGCATCCAGCGCGATGAGCCGACGCCGCGGGTCGACGGCGAACCGATGGTCGGCACCCTGTTCGGTTCACTGGTGGGGCGCTGCCTCGTCGGCCTGTCGTATGCCGTCGAGGGCCAGATGCACCGCGCGGAGCGCATCTACCGCCAGGTGCTGAGCGAAGCACAGGAGCGCGGCGCGCGCTGCGCCGAGGCCGAGCGGCTGACCGCCCAGTTGCTGGTCGAGGTGCTCTACGAGCAGCACGGTCCGCTGGTGGCCGCGCGCTTCATCCAGGAACAGCTCGGCACGCACGACGGCCTGATTCCCGACACCGCGTTGCGCATGATCCTCGTGTCGAACCGCGCGCAGCAGGCCGCGGGTAGGTGGCGCGAGGCGCTGGAGCATCTGGCGCAGGCTGCAAGCTTCCTGGGGCGCTTCGGCATGGACCGCGCGCTGGCCTGCGTGCTGCTGGAGCAGCTCAGGGTCCAGCTGGCGAACAACCATGCCGAAGCGGCACGCACGTCGTTGCAGGAACTGGAAGTGCTGCAGAGCCGGCACCCGGGCGTCGAGCCCGGCACCCTCCGGCGCATCGCCGACATCGTGGAGCAGGCGCGCATCTGGCTGGCGATGCACGACGGCGAACTGCTGCCCACGCTGGCGAAGATCGAAACCCTCTCGCACCGCTACGGGCAACGCGGGCAGGTCGGCTTCGTGGCCGCCCTCCAGCTCCAGGCGGCCGAGGTCGAGCGCAGGCTCGGGCGCGCCGAGGCGTCGAGGGCGCGCGTGTGCGCGGCCCTGCGCCTGGGCCACCGGCTGGGGCTGCTGGCCACCCTGCTCGGCGCGCACGACAACGCCCTGGAGCTGATCCGCACGGCGGCCACGATTCCCAACCTCGATCCGGTGCTGTCGTTCTTCATCGAGCGCATCGAGGCGCTGGCGCAATCGCAGCGCGACGCACGCGCCGAGCCTGTGCCGGTGCCGCGCTTGCGGGACGACCGCCGCGCGAGCAGCCAGCTCACGCTGCGTGAAGCCGAGATCGCCGAGCTGCTGTTGCAGTCGCTGCCGAACAAGAAGATCGCGCTCACGCTCGGCCTGTCGCTGGACACGGTCAAGTGGCACCTGAAGAACATCTACATGAAGCTCGACGCCCACGGGCGCAGCGCCGTCGCGCAGCGCATGCGGCAGGAGCTGGAACGCGACGACGGCAGGAGGTAGCCGCCATCTCCGTCAGGCGGTGGGCGGATGCTCGAAGGTCAGCCAGCCGCCGAACGGCATTTCGCCGCCGGGCCAGTCGCCCGCTGTTACAGGGCAACGGATGCCGCGCCGCAGCAGCGTCACCGCGCGCAGCACGCCGGAATGCGTGACCCAGAGCGTGTCGCGCCCCCGCGCCAGCCATTCGTCGTGCGCGGCGGCAATGCGCGACATGAAGGCGCGCACGCTCTCGCCGTGGGCGCCCACGCGCAGGTCCGCGAAATCGGCGGTCCAGGCGTCGAAGTCTTCGCGCGGAATGGCGGCCCACGGCCGGCCTTCCCAGGCGCCGAAATCCATCTCGGCCAGCCGTGCGTCGCGCCGCACCGGCAGGTCGGGCCGCAGCGCGGCGATGGCGTCGGCCAGCGCAACGCAGCGCCGCAAAGGCGAACTGCACAGCAGCGTGCCGGATGGCAGCAACGGCGCGATGCGCCGGGCGGCGTCCAGCGTGGCGTCGGCATGGGCGTCGAGGTCCGTGGCGCCGTAGCAAAGACCCGGTTCGGCCACCACCGGGGCATGGCGCTGGAGCCAGAGCGTGCTCATGCGTGCCAGGCCAGCGCCAGGTAGATCGCGAGTTCGCAGACCTGCTGGGTCGCGCCCAGGCCGTCGCCCGTGAAGCCCTGCAGCCGCCGCATGAAAAGCCGCGCCATCCAGCCCGCGGCCAGCAGCGCCATGAGCACCGCCGCCCCGACGTGCACCGGGTCGTGCGCCAGCAGCAGCAAACCCACCGCGGGCACCGTCCACAGCACGGCGATGAGCAGCGCGCCGCCGCTGATGGCGTCCGCCAGCGGCTTGGCCTTGCTCGCGCCGCTGTCGCCCACGTAGGGCAGCCAGCGGATCAGGAACAGCGGCATCAGCCGCGACAGCACATGCGCGCCGACGATGGCGATGGCCACCGACTGCAGCCCCCGCGCCGCCAGTGTGGCGAGCAGCGCGAACTTCAGGCCCAGTGCCAGCACCAGCGCCACCGCGCCGAAAGCGCCGATGCGCGAGTCCTTCATGATTTCCAGCGCCCGTTCGCGCCGTGCCGAGCCGCCGAGGCCGTCTGCCACGTCGGCCAGTCCGTCTTCATGAAACGCGCCGGTCAGCATCACCGTGGCCACGGTGCTCAGCACCGCCGCCGCCAGCGCGCCCGCCACGCCGGGCAGCCCCATGCCCACGCCCGTGAAGACCAGCGCCGCCACCGTGCCCACCAGCCAGCCGATGCCCGGCAGGTGCGCGGCGCTGGCGCGCAGCATCTGCGGGCTGAAGCCGACCCAGTCCGCGAGCGGGCCCGTCACCGGCACCCGCGTGAAGAACTGCAACGCCAGCAGGAAGTGGCGGATACCGCTCATGCGTCCTTGCGCGACACGCCCGCCGCCTCGAAGCTCGCCATTTCACGCAGGATGCGGCAGGCCGATTCGAGCAGCGGCCACGCCAGCGCCCCGCCGGAGCCTTCGCCCAGCCGCATGTCGAGGTTCAGCAGCGGCTCCAGGCCCAGTTGCTCCAGCAGCAGCACGTGGCCCGGCTCGGCCGAGCAATGCGCCGCCACGCAGCGCTGCCCCACGCAAGGCTGCAGGGCCTGCGCCACCAGCACGGCCGAGCTGGCGATGAACCCGTCGACCACGATCACGCGGCGCTCCTCGGCCGCCTGCAGCACCGCGCCGACCAGCGTGGCCACCTCGAAGCCGCCGAAGGCCGCCAGCGCGTCCAGCGGTGCCGTCGCGTTCGCGTGCAGCGCGAGCACCTGGCGCAGCACCTCGCGCTTGCGCGCCAGCCCCGCCCCATCGAGCCCGGTGCCGATGCCGGTGCAGTCGTCGATGCGCAGGCCGCCCAGCCGCGACAGCAGCAGCGCGGCCGACGAACTGTTGCCGATACCCATCTCGCCGAGCAGCAAGGCATTGCCAGGCAGCGCCCGCACCACCTCGCGCCCGTTGGCGATGGCCTGGGCGCATTGCTCGGCGGTCATGGCCGGGCCGACCGAAGCGTCCGCAGTGCCCGGGGCGATCCGGCGCGAGACCAGGCCGGGCCGGGGCTGGAAGTCGCGCCGCACGCCGCAGTCGACCACCGTCAGCGCCAGACCGTGCTGACGCGCCAGAACGCTCACCGCGGCGCCGCCGGCCAGGAAGTTCTCGACCATCTGCCAGGTCACGTCGCTCGGATAGGCCGAGACGCCGCGCGCCGCCAGCCCGTGGTCGCCCGCGCAAACCAGCATCTGCGGCGCCTCGAGCCGCGGCAGTTCGGTGCCCAGGATCAGGCCGATGCGCAAGGCCAGCGCCTCCAGCCGGCCGAGCGCGCCGAGCGGCTTGGTCTTGTTGTCGAGAGCGCTCTGCAGGCGCGCCCTCAGCCCGGTGTCGGCGAGGTCGGGAATGGCGGGAATAGCGGGAATCAGGTTGTTGTCGTTGTTCATGCAATCAGTCCGGCCAGCACGCCGGCGTCGAAGTGGGTGTCGATGAAATCGGCCAGGCCGTCGAAGGTGGCGTCCAGCGTGGGCGCCGAGGCGCCGAACAGGGCATGAAGCGCGCCGGGGTCTTCGAAGAGGCCATGGAGGTAAATGCCCAGCACATTGCCGCGCGCGTTCTGCCAGGCCAGCCCGTCGGGCATCACCGGTTTGCCGTCGTGTGCCAGTTGCGGATGGGCGGCTGTCTGGCCGTGGTGGATTTCATAGCCGGCCACCGGCACGCCGGACAGCGCGGCCCAGGCGCCACCCAGTTCGCCGAAGGTGGCCGTGCGGTGGCGCACCGTCTTCTCGCGCGCGAACACCGTCACCAGCGGCAGCATGCCCAGCCCCGGCGCGTTGCCGTCGATGCCGTGCGGATCGACCAGCGCCTCGCCCAGCATCTGCAGGCCGCCGCAGATGCCCAGCACCGCGCCGCCGCGTTCGGCATGCGCGGCCACGGCGCCGTCGAGCCCCTGCGCGCGCAGCCAGGCCAGGTCGCCGCTGGTGTGCTTGGAGCCGGGCAACACGATCCAGTCGGCGCCCGCCACATCGGCCGGCGTGCGGGCCCAGACCAGGCGCACGCCCGGCACGTTCTTCAGCGCCTGGAATTCGTCGAGGTTGCTGATGCGCGGATACGCCACCACCGCCACCGTGCGGGTGACGGTGCCGCTCGCGCGGCTGCGGTCGTCGAACACGCCGTCCTCCTCGGGCAGGCCGTGCTGCCACCACATGGGCAGCGTGGCCACAGTGGGCACGCCGGTCAGTTCCTGCAACTGCTGCGGCGCGGGCGCCAGCAGCGCGGCGTCGCCCCGGAACTTGTTGAGCACGAAGCCTTGCAGCAGCGCCCGGTCGGCCTCGGGCAGCAGCGCCCAGGTGCCGTACAGGTGCGCGAAGGCGCCGCCGCGGTCGATGTCGGTCGCCAGCAGGCAGCGGGCCTGGGCGTGGCGGGCGATGCGCATGTTGACGATGTCGCTGGCCATCAGGTTGATCTCTGCCGGCGAGCCGGCGCCTTCGATCACCACCACGTCGTTCCCGGCGCGCAGTTCGTCGAGCGCCTGGGCGATCTGCGGCCAGACGCGCTCGCTGCGGCCGCGCCACGGCAGGGCCGACAGCTCTTCGCTCACCTGCCCCATCAGCACCACCTGGCTGTGGGTGTCGCGCTCGGGTTTGAGCAGCAGCGGGTTCATGCGCACGTCGGGCACGGCGTTGGCGGCCAGGGCCTGGAAATACTGGGCGCTGCCGATTTCGCCGCCGCCCACCACGCGGGCGTTGTTGCTCATGTTCTGCGCCTTGAACGGCGCCACCTTCAGGCCGCGCCGCGCATACCAGCGGCACAGCGCCGTGGCCAGCCAGCTCTTGCCGGCCCCGCTGGTGGTGCCAAGGACCATGACGCACCGCGCCGGCCTGTTTTTCGCCGTTGAACTCATCGGCGGATTGTCGTTGAGCGCCTAAGCCGTCCAGGCAGATCGACGAAATGCGACATCTTTCACACCTGGAGCAGTTCAAATGCAGCGCGTGAATCCAAAAGTGGCTCTGATGCGTAGATACGGCTTACACAACGCACAGCAACCAGGGACCATGCCAGTTTTGAACGATTTGGCGCTAGCCGTCGAGGAACACGAGCCGGGCCAGTTTTTCTGGACCCTTCTCGAAGCCCATCACGGCGGCGACGCCTCCGAGACCCTCGACTACCGGGTCTACCGCACGGCCGCCAAGCCGCAGGCCACTTATTCCAATGCGATGGCCATGGGCGTGCTGGAGCTGCAAAAAATAAGCGCCGCCGCAGGCACAGCCGGCAATACCGACTAGGGCCTGCCCACGGCGGCGCAAAGACCGCTTTGCAGCGTTCAGGCTTTCACTCTTTCCAAATCTTCCGATCGTTCGCCGCCGCTCAGCGCGCGGCCACGGCCTGCCCGGCCGCGGGCGCTGCGGTCGCCACGGGCGCCGGCACGTCCCAGCCGCCGCCGATCGCGCGGATCAGCCCAACGGCCGCCTGGTACTGCGCCGACTTCACCTGCAGCGCCTGCCGGCGGTTGCGCAGTTCGCTGCGGCGCGCGTCCAGCAGGTCGAGCTGGCTGATGTAGCCGTTGCGATAGCGCGTGTCCGACAGGCTCGTGGCGCGCTGGGCCGAGGTCACGGCCTGCGCCTGCACCACCGACTGCTCCTGCAGGATGCGGATGGCGGCCAGCTGGTCTTCGACCTCCTGGAACGCCACCAGCGCCTGCGTGCGGTAGCTGGCCAGCGCCCCGTCGAGCTGGGCATTGGCGCCCTGCACGCCAGCCTCGCGGCGGCCGCCGTCGAAGATGGGCAGTGACAGCAGCGCGCCCACGCCCCACGAGCGGGCCGACCACTTGAAAAGGTCTCCGATCTCGGGTGACGCATAGCCGGCGGCGCCGGTCAGCGAGATGTCGGGGAACCACGCGGCCTGCGCCACGCCCACGCGGGCCTGTGCGGCCAGCACCGCGCTCTGCGCGGCCGACACGTCAGGCCGGCGCATCAGCACGGTGGCGGGCACGCCCGGCGGAATGTTCGGCAGCACCGTCGACCACTCGTCGGTGCGCAGCCCGAAGCTGGAGGCCGAATCGCCCACCAGCACCGCCAGCGCATGCTCGACCTGGGCGCGCTGCCGGTCGAGCGCGAGCGCGTCGGACTCGGTGGACGACACCTCGGTCTGCACCCGCGCCACGTCGAGCTCGGCGATGTCGCCGGCCTGCTCGCGGCGCTGCGACAGGCGCAGCGTGTCGCGGTAGGCCTCGACCTGCTCGCGCACCAGGGCGCGTTCGGCATCGAGCGCGCGCAGCTGCAGGTAGGTTTGCGCGGTCTGCGCCTGTATCGCGAGCCGGGTGCTCTGCAGCAGCGCCTCGCGGCCGGCGGCGTCAAGCCGGGCCGCGTTGCTGGCGCCCGAGAGACGGCCGAACAGGTCGACCTCGTACGAGAACGTGGCGCCCACGTTCGTCATCGTGGCCGGCCGGGTGCTGGCCGTGGCCTTGTCCAGCCCCGCACCACGGTTGGCGCCGGCGCCCAGGCCGATCTGCGGCAGGCGGTCGGCGTCGGCGGTGCGCGCCAGCGCGCGGGCCTCGGCCAGCCGCGCGGCGGCGGCCTGGATGTCGTTGTTGTGGATGTCGGCCTTCTCGACCAGCGCGTTGAGCGTCGGGTCGTTGAACACCAGCCACCAGGCGCCGCGCTGGTGTGCCTCGGAGGGCACGGCGCGCGTGAAGCCGGCGGGCGGCGTGGCGCCCTGGTCCTTGCCCTGTTCCTTGAACTGGGCGGTGGTCGTGATTTCGGGCAGGCCCGAAGGCACGGTGGCGCAGCCGGCCAGCACCAAGGCGGCCAGCAGCGGCAGCAAGGCGGCGCGAAGGGGTTTCACCAAAGTCTTTGCTTGGATATTCATGATGAACTTTCTTGATCAGTCGTCATGCGAAGGACGCGGCGACGCAGGCACCGGGTGCAGGCCACCGCCGCCCGAGCCGCCGTGCGACGACGAAGGTGCCGGTGCAGCCGGATGGTCGGCCGACACGAAGTCTTCGCCATGCGGCACCTGGCCATGCAGCTTCAGCGGCCGGTTGCCCGCAAGGCGGCGCAGCAGCACGTAGAACACCGGCGTCAGGAACAGGCCGAAGGCCGTCACGCCAATCATCCCGGCGAACACCGCCACGCCCATGGCCTTGCGCATCTCCGAGCCCGCGCCGGTCGACAGCACGAGGGGCAGCACGCCCATCACGAAGGCCAGCGAGGTCATGAGAATCGGGCGCAGCCGCAGGCGGCTGGCTTCGATGGCGGCCTGCACGGGTGTACGGCCGGCAAACTCCAGCTCCCGGGCGAACTCCACGATCAGAATCGCGTTCTTCGCACTCAGCCCCACCAGCACTATCAGCCCGATCTGGGTGAAGACGTTGTTGTCACCCCCCGAGATCCATACGCCCGTCATCGCGGCAAGGATGCCCATGGGCACGATCAGGATGATCGCGATCGGCAGCGTCAGGCTTTCGTACTGTGCGGCCAGCACCAGGAACACCAGCAGGATGGCCAGCGGGAACACCAGGAAGGCGGAGTTGCCGGCCAGAATTTCCTGGTAGGTGAGCTCGGTCCACTCGAAGCTCACGCCCTTGGGCAGCGTCTCGGCCGCGATCTTGGTGATCGCGTCCTGCGCCTGGCCCGACGAGTAGCCCGGTGCCGGGCCGCCGTTGATGTCGGCGGCCAGGTAGCCGTTGTAGCGCATGGCGCGTTCCGGGCCGAAGGTCGAGTTGACCTTCATCAGCGCCGACAGCGGCACCATCTCGCCCGAGGTCGAGCGCACCTTCAGCAGGCCCACGTCTTCGGCACGGGCGCGGTAAGGCGCATCGGCCTGGACGCGCACGCTGTACGTGCGGCCGAACTTGTTGAAGTCGTTCGCATACAGGCTGCCGAGGTAGATCTGCATGGTGTCGAAGATGTCCGTCACCGGCACGCCGAGCTGGCGGGCCTTGGTGCGGTCGATGTCGGCATACAGCTGCGGCACGTTGACCTGCCAGCTCGTGAACATGCCGGCCAGCTCGGGCGCCTGCTGTGCCTTGGCCATGAAGGCCTTCACCGCGGCGTCCATCTGGTCGTAGCCCACCGAAGCGCGGTCTTCCAGCTGCAGCTTGAAGCCGCCCGTGGTGCCCAGGCCCGCCACCGGCGGCGGCGGGAACATCACGATGAATGCGTCCTGGATGCCTGCGAAGGCACCGTTGAGCTGGCCGGCCACCGCGCCGCCGCTCTGGTCGGGGCGCTTGCGCTGGTCGAAGGGCTTGAGCGTGGCGAACACGATGCCCGAGTTCGAGCTGTTGGTGAAGCCGTTGATCGACAGGCCCGGGAAGGCGATGGCGTCTTCCACGTTCGGGTTCTTCTTCATGATCTCGCCCATGCGCTGGATCACCTCGTCGGTGCGGTCCAGCGTGGCGCCGTCGGGCAGTTGGGCAAAACCGATCAGGTATTGCTTGTCCTGCGCCGGCACGAAGCCGCCGGGCACCGCCTTGAAGAGACCGAAGGTCACGGCGATGAGCGCAACGTAGATCGCCAGCATCAGCGCCTTGCGCGAGATGACGTTCTTCACGCCGCCGCTGTAGGCCTCCGAGCCGCGATGGAACAGCTTGTTGAAGCCGCGGAACAGCCAGCCGAAGGCACGGTCCATGCCGCGCGTCAGCGCGTCCTTGGGCTGGTCGTGGCCGCGCAGCAGCAAGGCGGCGAGCGCGGGCGACAGCGTGAGCGAGTTGATCGCGGAGATCACCGTCGAGATCGCAATCGTCACCGCGAACTGGCGGTAGAACTGGCCCGTGAGGCCGCTGATGAAAGCCAGCGGCACGAACACGGCCACCAGCACCAGCGCGATCGCGATGATGGGACCCGACACTTCCCGCATCGCGCGGTACGTGGCTTCACGGGGCGTGAGCCCCGCCTCGATGTTGCGTTCGACGTTCTCCACCACCACGATGGCGTCGTCCACCACGATGCCGATGGCCAGCACCAGCCCGAACAGGCTCAGCGCGTTGATCGAGAAACCCAGCACATGCAGCACCGCGAAGGTACCGATCACCGACACCGGCACGGCCAGCAGCGGAATGATGGAAGCGCGCCACGTCTGCAGGAACAGGATCACGACCAGCACCACCAGCATGATGGCTTCGAGCAGCGTGTGGATCACCGATTCGATGGACGCACGCACGAACTGCGTCGGGTCATAGGCGATGCGGTATTCCAGGCCCTCGGGCATGTTCTTGTTGAGCTCTTCCATCGTCTTGCGGACGTTGGCCGAGATGTCGAGCGCATTGGAGCCCGGTGCCTGGAACACGCCCATGCCGACGGCCGGGTCGTTGTTCAGCAGCGAACGCAGCGAGTAGTCGGCGGCGCCCATTTCGAGGCGGCCGATGTCGCGCAGGCGGGTCACGGCGCCGTCGGTGCCGCTCTTGACGATGATGTCGCCGAACTCTTCCTCGCTCTGCAGGCGCCCTTGCGCATTGATGGAGAGCTGCATGTCCACGCCTGAGAGGCCCGGCGAAGCGCCGACCACGCCGGCCGCGGCCTGCACGTTCTGGCCGCGGATGGCGGCCACCACGTCGCTGGCCGAGAGGCCGCGCTGCGCGACCTTCTGCGGGTCGAGCCACACGCGCATGGAGTAGTCGCCGCCGCCGAAGATCTGGACCTGGCCCACGCCTTCGATGCGCGCCAGCGGGTCTTTCACGTTCAGCACCGCGTAGTTGCGCAGGTAGTTGATGTCGTAGCGGTTGTTCGGCGAGACGAGGTGGACCACCATCGTCAGGTCAGGCGCGCTCTTGACGGTCGTGATGCCGAGCCGGCGCACTTCCTCGGGCAGGCGCGGCTCGGCTTGCGAGACGCGGTTCTGCACGAGCTGCTGCGCCTTGTCGGGATCGGTGCCCAGGCGGAACGTGACGGTGAGCGTCAGCACGCCGTCGGTGGTCGCCTGGCTGCCCATGTAGAGCATGCCTTCGACGCCGTTGATCTGCTCTTCGAGCGGGGTGGCAACGGTCTCGGCGATCACCTTCGGGTTGGCGCCGGGGTACTGGGCGCGCACCACCACCGAAGGCGGCGCGACTTCCGGGTACTCCGAAATCGGCAGCCCGCGCAGCGCGATCAGGCCGGCTATCAGCATCAATAGCGACAGCACGCCGGCAAAGATCGGCCGGTCGATGAAGAATTTTGAGAGATTCATGTTGGTTCTCCGGCGGGCGCGGCTGCGCCCTCCTCCGAAATCAGGACTTCGCGGCCTCGGCCACGCGTTCCGGTTGTTGTTGCTTGGGGTCGGCCTTCGCGTCCATGGTCACTTGCTGCGGCGCCACCAGCGCACCCGGGCGGATGTGCTGAAGGCCGTTGACGATGACGCGGTCACCCGCCTTCAGCCCCTTGCTCACGACACGCAGGCCGTTGATGGAGGCGCCCAACGTCACTTCGCGGTAGACCGCCTTGCTGTCGTCACCCACGACCATCACGAACTTCTTGTTCTGGTCGGTGCCGATGGCGCGCTCGCTCACCAGCAGCGCGCTGTCGCTGCGCGCCTGGCCCATGCGGATGCGGGCGAACTGGCCGGGGATGAGCGCGCCGTCCTTGTTGTCGAACGAGGCACGCACGCGCACCGTGCCGCTGCGGGCGTCGACCTGGTTGTCGATCAGTTGCAGCTTGCCGGTGAAGGGCGTGCCGTCGAGCCCGGCGGTGCCCATCTGCACGGGAATGCTCTCGATCTGGCCACGGGCGCTGGAGCCGCTGGGCAGTTCTTTCAGGGCGCGGGTAATGACCTGCTCGTCGGCGTCGAAGCTCGCGTAGATCGGGCTCACCGACACCAGCGTGGTCAGCACCGGGGCGCCCGGACCGGCCGCCACCAGGTTGCCCACCGTCACCTCGATCCGGCCAATGCGGCCCGACACCGGTGCGCGCACCTGGGTGTAGCCCAGGTTCAGGCGCGCCGACTGCAGCGAGGCTTGCGCCGCGCGCAGGTTGGCGTCGGCTTCGCGGCCGGCGTTCACGCGCTCGTCGAATTCACGCTGGGCGATGGCCTTGTCGTCCCACAGGCGCTTGGCGCGCTCCTGTTCGCTGCGGCTGAACGACTGGCGGGCCTGGGCGGATGCCACCTGCGCTTCGGCGCGCTCGACCTCGGCCGCATACGGCGCGGGGTCGATGGTGACCAGCAGGTCGCCCTGCTTGACCAGCGCGCCTTCGCGGAAGTGCACCGACTGCACGGCCCCCGCGACGCGAGAGCGCACATCGACGCGCTCGACGGCTTCGAGCCGGCCCGAGAACTCGTCCCAGGCGTTGATCTCGCTCGAAGCCACGGTCGCCACGGACACCGGCGTGGCCTGGGGCGCGGCGGGGGTGTTGTTGGCTTCTGCCTTGAAGCTGTACATGCCCACCACCGCGGCGGCCACTGCCAGCAGCGCGGTCAGGCCGGTCACGGCGGGCCACAGGCCCTTGCGGGCAGCGGAAGACAGCTTTTTCTCGTTGTTCGACATGATGGTTCGTCCTTCTCGATGACTTTTGGGATGCAACAGGCCAGCCCGGTGCTTTTGGGCACCAGGAGGCGGATTTCGGAAAAAAAGAGGCCCTCGCACGCTGCCGCGCTGGCAGCGTGTCGATCAGGCGGACGGGGTCGGCCGGCTACTAACTGGGGTGGTTGGGCGCCGTACCCGAAGGCACGGCCTTTGGCGTGGTGGCGCTGAAGAACTCGCGGAAGTGCTGCTGCACCGTGGCCTCACAGGCCACGCAACCCGTGTTCTCGGTGTCGTAGAGCGCCTTCGGCCAGTCGGTGGCACTGGGCAGCACGCTGCTCGTGACCTCGATACCAGCGGCCCGCAAGCGGCCCGCGAATGTCAGCGCCTCGTCGCGCATGGCGTCGTCCTGCCCCACCAGCACCAGCGCGGGCGCCAGGGCCGACAGACGCAGCGAGCCGCTGGGCACCGCATAGGGGTGCGTGGCGTTCGACGGGCAGCTGAGGTACTTTTCCCAGCCGCTGGCCCAGCGGCACTCGGCCGCGTCATTGGTGGCCTTGCGCAGCGAGGCGGTGCCGGCGCACGGGTCGAGCATGGGCGACAGCAGGATCTGGCCCGCCACCGGCGGATGCGCCCGGTCACGGGCAATAAGTGCCACGGCAGCCGCGAGGTTGCCACCGGCTTCCTCGCCGGCCAGGTAGACCTGCGCGCCCTTGCCGCCCAGCTTGGTGCGCTGCTTGTAGAGCCATTCGAGGGCGGCGTAGCCCACCTCGATCGGCTCCGGAAACGGCGACTGGGGTGCCAGCGGGTAGGCCAGCGAAACCACCACCGCCCCGGCGCCGGCCAGCAGCCGGGCCACGTTGCGGCCGTTGTCCAGGCCGCCGCACACGAAGGTGCCGCCGTGGAAATGCAGCACCAGCGGCACCACGTCGCCCTTGGTACGCTGGCCGTACACGCGCGCGCCGACCGGTTCACGGCCGGGCAGCTCGATCGACAGATCGGCTTCCACGCCTTGTGCCGCGGCGCGCGCTGCGGCTTCGGCGGAACTGGACGATGGAACGGGTGACATGGGCGACCTCGGGGGAATGGGCGATGGTTGAAATATAAGGCGCTACATGGAGCGTTAAACAGGAAACATGGCCCCACTCTGTTTCCAAACCGACAACAATCCCGGGCGCCATGGGGAATGCCCGCATATGTGAGAATCCGCTCCCCCCGGTGTGGGCCGGGTATCCCAGAACAGGCATTCAATGGATCAAATCCAGGCCATGCGGATCTTTGTCCGCGTCGTGGAGGCCGGCACTTTCACCCGGGCAGCCGACTCGCTCGCGCTGCCCAAGGGCACCGTCACCAAGCAGATCCAGGCGCTGGAATCGCGCCTGCGGGTAAAGCTGCTCAACCGCACCACGCGTCGCGTGACGGTCACGCCCGACGGCGCTGCGTACTTCGAGCGGGCCGCGCGCCTGCTGAACGACTTCGACGACATGGAAGCCAGCATGACGAATGCGCAGGCCAACCCCACGGGGCGGCTGCGCATCGACATCGGCACCTCGGTGGCGCGGCTCATCATCCTGCCCGCGCTGGCCACCTTCTGCGACCGCTACCCCGACATCCAGGTCGACCTGGGCGTGAGCGACCGCACGGTCGACCTGATCAGCGACAACGTCGACTGCGTGATCCGCGCGGGCGAACTCAGCGACCAGTCCCTGGTGGCGCGGCGCATCGGCACGCTGCACTTCGTCACCGTGGCGTCACCGGCGTACATCAAACGCTACGGCATGCCGCAGCATCCCAATGACATCGAGAAGCGGCACCACGTGGTGAGCTACTTCTCGGGCACCACGCGGCGGGTGTACCCGCACGAGTTCAAGAAGGGCGACGAGCAGATCGAGCTGAACGGGCCCTACCGGGTGTCGGTGAACGAAAGCAACGCGCACATCACGGCGGTGCTGGGCGGCTTCGGCATTTCGCAGTGCATCACCTTCATGGCCGAGCCGCTGCTGGAAAGCGGCGAACTGGTCGAGGTGCTGCCCGACTGGAGCCGCGACCCATTGCCTATCCACGTGGTCTACCCGCCCAACCGGCACCTGAGCGCGAAGGTGCGGGCCTTCGTGGACTGGGCTGCGGAGCTGTTCGCGAAGAATCCGAGGCTGCAGCGGCGCTGATTGGGCCGTGCGGCACGCCAGTTCCGCCACATTTGCAGAAGATAATTCGCGCCGGACCCTAAAACTTGGCCGTCTGATGCCGCTAATAACTCAGGTCCGATTCCGGAAAGCGTCGCGATTTCCGGTTTGACGCACGTGCCGCGGCCCCCATAAGGGCCGAGCAGCAGCCCCGGCAGGAGCCTTGGTACGCGCCCGCAAGAACATACACACCGGCAAGCTCATGGATACAGACCAGTCGAACGGCCAGGCCAACGCGCCCGACGAAACAGGCAATTTCGGACGCCGCACCCCGGCGGAAATCGGCGTTCAGCTGCGCAACCTCGTCAATCGCAGCAACAACCTCACCGTTCAGTACGCGGGCGGCCAGCTCGTGACGCAGCTGCTGGACGTCGATCTGCGCAGGCGTGTCTTCACCTTCGACTGGGGCTCGCAGCCCGAGCAGAACCAGGGCCTGCTGGCAGCGCGGCGCTGCCTGTTCCAGGCCCAGCCGGAAGGCGTGCGCATCGAGTTCTCCATCGCCACGCCGCGCGAGGTCCGCTACGAAGGCATGCCCGCATTCGAGGCCGACTTTCCCGAAGTGCTGGTCTACATGCAGCGCCGCGAGTATTTCCGCGTCGATGCGCCGATCCTCGATTCGTACACCTGCTCGGGCCGCCTGCCGCCCAAGGGCGATCCGTTCAGCTTCGAGGTGCAGGACCTGTCGCTCGGCGGCGTCGGCCTGCGCACGAAGGACGAGCGCGTGGCCGAATTGCCGGTGGGCACGCGCCTGCTCGACTGCGAACTGTCGCTCGGCACGCTGGGCCAGCTCACGCTCGACATGCAGCTGGTGTCGCAGCGCGCCACCACGCTGGAGAACGGCACGATCCGCTACCAGCTGGGATTCCGATTCGTGGCACTGCCGGCCGGCGCCGAAACCGCGCTGCAGCGGCTGATCACCCGGCTCGAAATGAAGAGCCGGTCGCTGGTGGGCTGAAGCCGGTCAGCCGGTCAGTACACCGGCTCGCAGCGCACCTCGGTCTTGACCGAATTCGCGATGAAGCACTCTTCATGCGCGCGGTGGTGCATCTGGTCGATCTGCTCGCGCGTGGGCAGGTGCTCGCCCGAAAAATGCACCTCGGGCCGCAGCGTGACCACCGTCATCGCCATCTTTCCTTCGGCGTTCTTTTCCATCGTGCCGACGGCCGCATCGAAATAGCGGTCGACCACGAACTTGCGCTTCACCGCCATCGTGAGGAACCACAGCATGTGGCAGTTCGACAGCGAGGCGACGAACATTTCCTCCGGGTCGACCGCCGAGGCGTCGGACATGGGCAGCGGCACCACGTGCGGCGACGACGAGGCCGGCACCTCCACCCCGCCGTCGAAGCGCAGCGTGTGCCGCCGGCTGTAGGTGTTGCCCAGGAAATCCTGCTCGCCTCGCTGCCAGAGGACTTCGGCTGTGTAGTGGGCCATGGGTGGCGCTCCTTGCCTGTCGGCGGTTGTCAGAGGTAGATGAAGTAGCGGAACTTGGTCAGGCTGCCCTGGCTCGGCAGCGTGAGGAAGGTCTCGGCCTGCACGCCGCCGTTGGCCAGGATCACCTTCTGCGACGCGAAGTTGTCGGGGCTGGTCGTGATCTCGACGCGGCTCAGCCCCTCGCCGGCCGCCAGCGTGAGCACGGCGCGCAGCGCGCGCGTCGCATAGCCCTTGCGCTGCTTCCACGGCACCACGTGGTAGCCGATGTGGCCCAGGCAGTAGACCGGCAAGGCGATGGTGCCGGGCTGCCAGCGCAGGTCGATGCTGCCGCAGAACTCGCCGTCCCACATCCAGAGCTTGTAGCCCGGCAGGCGCGGCACCCGCGAGCCGTCGGGCAGCGTGACCGGCGGCCCCTTGGCCTCGCGATCCACCAGGTTCTCGAGGAACAGCGCGGCATCGGCCTCGATGGCCGCGCGCTCCTCGGCGCCCGATTCGGGCCGCGACTCGTCGCGCGCCCAGCCCCGGTTCAGGGCCGACACATAGCTGGCCAGATACGGCTTCGCGGGCCAGACGAGCTCCATCGGCCGCGGCTCGGAGATGGATCTGGGCCAGTACCGCGGCACGCGCCTCAGGCTCCCATCAGCCTGACGATCAGCGGCACCAGCAACGCCGTCGCTATGCCGTTGAGCCCCATGGCCAGCGCGGAGAACGCGCCCGCCGTCTCGTTGACCTGGATGGCCCGCGCCGTGCCGATGCCGTGCGCCGCCATGCCGACCGCAAAGCCGCGCACCGCGGGTTCGCGTATGCGCAGCAGGTTCAGGAGCCCGGTGGCCATGATGGCGCCCGAGATGCCCGCAATGGCCGCCGCCACCGCGGCAAGCGACGGCAGGCCGCCTATCTTCTCGGCCACGCCCATCGCGATCGGCATGGTGGCCGACTTGGGTGCCAGCGACATCATCAGCTCGTGCGAGCCGCCCAGCACCCATGCGATGCCGATGGCCGAAACAATGGCCGCGACCGAGCCCACCAGCAGTGCCACGCCGATCGGCAGCCACAGCCTGCGCAGGCGGCCGACCTGCCCGTAGAGCGGCACCGCCAGCGCCACCGTGGCCGGGCCGATCAGGAAGTGCACGAACTTCGCGCCCTCGAAATACGTGTCGTAGGGCGTGCGCGTGAGCAGCAGCACGGAGACGATGACGATCACCGATATCAGCACCGGGTTGACCACCGGATTGCGCCCGCTGCGCGTGTGCAGCCACAGCGCGCCCAGGTAAGCCAGCAGCGTGAGCGACAGCCACAGCAGCGGCGACTGCGCGAGGAAGACCCAGATTTCGGACAGCCTGGCCGGTGCGCTCATCATCGGAAGACCTCGGCGCTTCGCGCTGCGGCGAGAGCTTGCTTGGGGCGGCCCGGCGCGGCGCTCATCATCGGAAGACCTCCGCGCTTCGCGCTGCGGTGCGAGCTTGCTTGGGGCGGCCCGGCGCGGCGCTCATTCCGCGTCCTTGCCGGTGATGCGGATCATCCAGCGCAAGGTGAGCGCGGTGACCGTCATGGTGAAGGCCGCGCCCACGATGCCGGCCGCGAGGAACGGAAGCCACTCGCGCCCCACCCGCTCGAAATGCAGCATGACGCCGGCCACGGCCGGGATGAAAAGCAGCATCAGGTTGCGCAGCAGATGGCCCGAGGTGTCGATCAGCGACTGCGGCACGCCGCCGCGCACGAGCAGGCCGACGAACAGCAGCAGCATGCCGATCAGCGGCCCCGGGATCGGCAGGTTGAGCCACTGCACGAGCAGTTCACCGGCAAGTTGGCAAAGGAAGAGCGTGGTGATGGCGTAGAGCATGGTTCTTGTTCGGGTGTCAGCTCAGAGCGGATGTTCGGGGGAACACGCCGCGCTTGTCCACCCCTGTTTCAAGGCTTGCTGGCTCGCAGGCGAAAGCACGCCGAGCCGCACACGGCCCGGCAGGCCGAACGAAGCACAGTCGCGCAGCTTGATGCCCTGGGCGCGCAGTGCGGCGGCGAAACGGGGATATGGCTCGTCGGTGCGGGCGCAGAAGAAGTTCGCGTCGCTGGGCAGGCACTCCCAGCCGAGGGACTCGCAGACGGCGCGCTGCTGCGCTTTCCATTCGCGAAGGGTGTCCAGGCTTTGTGCGAGCCAGCGCTGGGCGTCGTCGCCGGTCCATGTCTCCAGCAGCGCCACGCCGTGCGTGCCCAGAGGCCACGAGGGCGCCAGCAGGCCGAGGTGCTCCATGAATGGAGAGCCGACGGCGTCGAGGGGAGCGATGGCATAGGCAGCGCGAATGCCGGTGAGGCCCATGGCCTTGTTCGGCGTCCACATCTGCCAGATGCGGTCTTGCTGCGCGGTGTCCAGCGAAGGCCGGCCTTCGAGGCGCAACGGTTCATATGCCATGTCGAGCACACAAGGCCCGCCCTCGCCTTGCGCATGCGCCACGAGATCGGCCTGCGGCTGCCCGAGCGGGCTCGACGGTTCGCAGCACCAGCGCAAGGCGGCCGCGTCGAACGGCGCCGGCGCGCGCAACACCTGCAGGCCCCAGGCCCGCGCGGCGCGCTCGTAGTCGCCGTAGCTGTGCGCCGGCAGCCAGACCGTGCGGGTGCCGCCCTTCGCGACGGCCGCGCTGATGCGGTGGATGAACTCGCTCGCGCTGGCCGCGATCACGATGCGCTCCGGCGCCACGCCGTGAAAGCCCGCGAGCCTGACGCGCAAGGCGGTGTAGCGCGGATCCGGGTAGTGTGCGGGATCGGCATCGCGCAGCGCGGCCAGAACGGCCGGGCATGCGCCCACTGCATTGCCGTTGGTCGAGAAGTCGTGCGGCGCCGCGCCCGAAGCATCGGGGCCGCCATGAATGAAGCCGTCCGTCATTCCCACGTCACCCCAAGCACCGCGACGATGACCACCGAAGCGCACATCGCCCACGCCAGCACCGCCCTTGCGCCCAGTTGCGCGGCGCGCCGGGTGTCGGCCGCAGCGACCGCGCGCCCTTCCGCGTTCAGCGCATACACGCCGGGCTTGGCCAGCCGCACACCGAGCAGCAAAGCCATCGCCGCCATCGGCCAGCCACTGTTCGGCGACGGCGTGCGCCGCGCCTCTTCAGACAGCCTCGCCGGCCAGCGCCAGGCGGCCAGTGCCAGCAGCAATGCCGTGATGCGCGCGGGCACCCAAGAGAGCACGTCGTCCGCGCGCGCGGCCCACTTGCCGAACCATGTCCAGTCGCGCCCGCCGCGTTCGCCGCGGTATCCCCACATCGCGTCCGCCGTGTTGGCGAAACGGTAGATCGCGGCGCCCGGCAGGCCGAACAGCACGAACCAGAACACCGGTGCCACAAGCGAGTCGTTGAGGTTCTCCGCGAGCGACTCGATGGCGCTCTCGCGCACCTCGCGCTCGTCAAGCTCAGCCACGTTGCGGCTCACCAGCCGCGAGAGTTGCGCGCGGCCCGCGTCGAGCGACACGGCCAGCGCGTCTTCGACGGCCAGTACTTCGTCGCGCAGCATGCGCCATGCAAACAGCGGCTTGAACAGCAGGCCCAGCAGCACGGCCACCGCCCATGCGGGCAGCCACTGCACGATCGCGCCCTGCAAGGCCGAGGCCACGCCCCAGACGGCCATCGCGCCGATGCACCAGGTCAGCGCACCGATGAGGAAGGCCGGCAGGTCGACCGGCTTCGCCTTGTGACGCAGCGGCGCGGCGCTCAGGCCGATCCAGCCGAGGTACTTGCCCATCCACACCACGGGATGCAGGTACGCACGTGGCTCGCCGAGCCAGCGGTCGATGGCCAGCGCGAGCCACAGCGCGCCGGCGAGGGCGAGGGAATAAGACAGGAGCGAATCGTCAGCAGGCATGGGAGCCGCCATTCTCGCGAATCAGGCGGCCGCCCTGCCGCGCCGCCACTGCGCCAGCGCGCCGAGCGCGACCAGCAATGCGGCACCGAACACGACCCACAGGCGCAGGACGACGGATTCGGCCTTCGGCGCCGGAGGCGTATCGGGCGTGGGTTCAAGCCTGAAGCCGCTCACGGGCTGCGCACCTTCGGCAACCGGCTCGGCCTCCGGGGCCTTGGCGGGCTCAGGGGCTGGGGGCGCCGCGATCACCGGTACGACCGGTACGACCTGCGCAACGGGTGCTGCTGGCGCGGCAAGCTGCTGCCGCACGAACCTCTGCACGCCCTCGTTCCGCTCGCGCAGGCCGCTGGCCCGCGCCGCCTCGGCATACGCACGCGCAAGCTCCCGGCGCGTGGCGGCATCCGGCTTCCAGTAGTTCAGCCGCACCGCGTCGAGCATGCGTTCCAGCGTCTGCGCGAACGCCGCGCGGTTGTCGCCTTCGAGCCATTCGCGTGTGCCCAGCCTGTATTTGTCGCGCACGTACACGTCGTGCAGCGACTGCCACTGGTCCTGCCGGACCGCATCGGGCACGGTGACCTGCCAGCCCCACAGGAACTGCGCCGTCTTCAGCACCTGCAGCGTGCCGCTGTAGCCCTCGGCCTTCTGCGCGGCGATCCACTGCGGATGCAGGTAGCGCGTCTGCATCTCGCGGGCGATGGCGCCGGCGGCGGTGTCGGTGCGCACCGCCGTGCCGTCGCGCAGGTTCTGCACGTACAGCGCCGGGTCCTTGCCGGTGAGCTGCCGCACCGCCTGCGCGATGCCCCCGAGGTACTGGAAGGGATCGTCATTGGTGAGCACGCCGTAGAGGTTGGAGCTGCGGGCCATCAGCGCCGCGTCGACCTGCGCGAGGTTGCCCGCATAGGCGCCCGGCCGCGCCGCGCCGTCGAGGCCCTTGCCGTAGGCGTGGCCCATGCGGTCCATGTAGAGCTGCGCCATCTGCGCGTCGCCGCCGCCGCGCTGCTGGCGCTTCCACGCATCGCTCGCGAGCGCGGCTTCTTCGAGCCCGGCGCCGTAGCTGCCCTGCTCGTTCGAGAACACGCGCGCGGTCGACCAGCGCTTCGCTTCCTCCGGCGTCGCGCCCTGCGCGCGCAGCTTGCCAGCCAGCGCGTCGCTGTGCTGCGCCACCGCGTTGCCGGGCTCGGGCAAGGCGGCCACCTGCTGCACCGCTTCATCGAGCCAGCGCATCACGTTCGGAAACTGGTCGCGGTAGGAGCCAGTGACGCTGATCAGCACATCCATGCGCGCACGCCCCAGCACCTGCGCCGGAATCACTTCGACGCCGCTCATGCGGCCCGCGTCGTCCCAGCGCGGCTTCACACCCATCGCATAGAAGGCCTGGCTTTCGAGCACGCCCTGATGACGCGAAGCCTCGCCGGCCCACAGCGTGAACGCGATCTTGCCGGGCGTCTTGCCGCCGTGGCTCTTCGCATGCTCGGCGATCCAGGCATCCATCGCGGCCACGCCCGTTTCCCAGGCCGCACGCGTCGGCACGCGGCTCGGGTCGAAGCCGTAGAGGTTGCGGCCGGTCGGCAGGCTGTCGGGGTTGCGCACCGGGTCGCCGCCGTAGCTGGACTTGAGATAGCGGCCGTCCAGTGCGGTCAGCAAGCCTTCGATTTCCTCGTTGTGCGCGAGCACCGCGTCGAGCTTGCGGGCGCGCTCGGCCAGCTCGCCCAGCTTGTGCACCTCGGCCGGGGTCTTGCCCATGGCGCTTGCGGCTGGCGCATCACTCAGCGCCAGCTCCACCCAACGCGCAGGCCGTGAGGCGGCCACGTTCTTCGCATCGATCAGGAAGGCTTCGTCGACGTCCTCGCCCAGCGCCTCCACCAGCGGCTTGCCAAGGATCTGCAGGATCGTCATGCGGCGGCATTCGGCATCGGGCGCCTGGCCGAAGGTGGCCAGGCCAAGCGGCTGCGCGGTCTGCGCGAGTTCGTCGAGGTACGGGTGCAGCACCGCGATGAAGCCCGCGAAGTCGGCGCGGATGCGCGCGGGCGTCCATTGCAGGTCGCGGTCGTAGTGCTGTTCGACGAACTCGGCCGTCAGCTGCCTTTCCATGGCCGTCTTCACAGGCCCGGGCGACAGGTTTTCCCAGTCGTGCATGCGCTCATGCATGGCCTGCACGCCGGGCCGGAAACCTGCGGGCGCGAACATCGGCGTCGAATGGCTCACCATCGTCGCCCGGCCGCGCCGCTTGGCGGTGGTGGCCTCGCCGAGGTTGTCCATGATGTACGGGTACACGTTCGGCAGGTCGCCCAGCGCGAGCAGCGGATCGTCCTGCACCGACAGCCCCCGCTCCTTGCCCGCCGACCATTCGACAGTGCCGTGCGTGCCCACATGCACCACCGCGCTCGCGCCGAACTGCGTGCGCAGCCAAAGGTAGGTGGCCAGGTAGCCGTGGCTCAGCGGAATGGCCGAGCGGTGATAGACCTGCTGGGCCTTGTCGACGACCTGCGTGCCGGGCTCGAAGCGCGGCGGCTGGCGCAGCACCACGACATTGCCGAAACGCACGCGCGGAATCACGAAGGCCGGCTCGCCCGAAACGGGGCGCAGCATGGTCGACTGTTCCGGCGGCCCCCAATAGGCCTCGATGCGCCGCTGCGTCTCCGCGGGCAACGCGCGAAACCATGCGAGGTAGCGCGACAGCGGCATCGCATCGGCCAGTCCCCTGTCGAGCAGCGGCTGCAAAGCGTCGTCCTGCCCCGTCGGGTAGTAGGCCTTCATCGTCGCCTGCACCTGCGCGATCAGCGCGTCGGCGCCCGGCAGCTCGGTGCTGTAGCCGGCGGACTTCATCGCCGCGAGCATGTTGTTCACGCTGCGCGGCACGTTGAGGAAGGACGCGCCGAAATTGGCCTCGCCCGGCGGGTAGTTGTAGACCAGCATCGCCACGCGCCGCTGCGACGCCGGCGTGCGCTGCAGCCGCAGCAGCGCGGCGGCCTTGGCGGCCACGGCGTCGATCTGCGCTGGCAGCGGCTGCAGCGTGCCCGATGCGGCGTCGCGCGCGCTCACCAGCATCGGGTCGATCATGCCGGCCAGCTCGCTGGGGCTGTAGTAAGAGGCAATGTCGGCCTGCGCGAGGCCGTCTTTGCTCCGCGCCCACTGCGCGGCGTCCATCGCCAGCGAAGGCAGCGTCTGCAGCACGGGCACGCCGATGCGCTCCAGCTCGGCCTTGCGCTCGTTGGGGCTGAAGACCAGCGAGGCATTGACGATCAGGTCAGCCACGCGCCGGTCACCGGCGTGCGTCATGCCGAAGAACAGGTCCTTCTGCTGGCGCGGTCCGTAGAAGGCATAGGCGCGCAGGCCGCGCTGCTCCAGCGAGGCGATGAGCGCATCGAGCCAGGCTGTGTCGTCGCCGGTAACGGTGGCGCTGTTGATCGCGATGGCGACGGTGCCGCTTGCGGGGTCACCGGGCAGTTGGTCGAGCGCGGCGATGTCGGTTTCGATGCGCGGCCAGCCGGGGTGATAGAGGCCGGCGAGCGGCAGCGGCACGGGTGTCGGCAGCCCCGCCAGCTCGCCGGTCCGCGCCATCGCCTTCATCGACGCGGCGAGGTTGGCCGCGCCGGAAAAGCGCCAGTACTCGCGCAGCCGCTGCGCCCAGGCGGCATCGACGCCCCGCTCGGCCGCGAGCGGCACGGCGACGGAGGCCTGCCCCTTGGCGACGAGCGCGAATTCGCCCACCAGCACATACGGCACGGCAGTGCGCGAAATGACGTCGCCGAAGCGGGCGGCAGCGGCCTGCGCCACGCTGATGTGCGGCGCATCGATCACGAGCAAGCGCGCGCCGTCGAGCGCAGCGCCCAGCACCTCGGGCGCATCCTTGGCCGCCGACACCACCTGCAGCGGCAGCCCCGCTTCAAGCGCCGCGTGCTCCAGCCGGACCACCCGCGCCGGCGACACCAGCGAGGTGCTCAGCACCACCACACGCCTGCCCGCCGGCTGTGCATGGGCCGGCGCAAGAAGGCCCAGCATCGCCAGGGCCCCGAACAGCCAGAAGAAAACCCGCGTCACTTCCCGCCTTGCGCAGGCACCGCGTCCGCCGGCACATAGACCATCGTGCCGTCCTTCAGCCGCCAGGCCGTGCCGGCCTTCTCGCCGTCGCCCTGCCCCGTCGCGCCGCTGGCCTTGAAGCGCGTGAGCTTCTGGCCCTCGCGCGTGATGATCTCCATGTCGGGCTTGCCTTCGTTGCGGATGATCGTCACCTTGTCCTGCGCGAACGGGTTCATCGGGTTGTTGATGACCGCGATCATCAGCATGCCGATCACCACCATGAACACGTCGATCAGGTTGATGGTCGAGAGCACCGGATCATCGTCGTCGCTGTCCAGGCTGCTGAGAATGGAGAACTGGCGCCGGCTCATGACAGGCGGTCCCGCGCGTCCAGCACCGTCACCAGTTCGCGCATCAGCCAGCGGCGGCGCACGGTGTACACCACGAAGGTGATCGATGCCGAAGCCAGCGCCACGATCACGCTGGCGAATGCCGGCGCCAGGCTCTGCGCCACGCCCTGCGATTCACCAGAAGCCACGGCCACCAGCGCCGGCCCCATCGGGATCATCGTGGCGATCAGTCCCAGCATCGGCGCCACCCGGCTGCACAGCCGCACGCCTTCGAGCTGCTTGAGCACCACGAGCTCCATCTGCTCCTGGCTCGCGGTGGCATGGCGTTGCAGCACCAGCGCACGCGACGGATCGCGGCGGCGCTGCAGATACTCGATGCCGAAGGCGCCGAGGCAATACACCGCATAGACGAAAGACAGCAGCACGCCCAGCGTCACCGGCCAGAGGAACAGGCGCGCAAGCTCGAAGAGAACGGTGTCGAAGGCCAGCATCAGGTCGGCTCCGTGGAAGTAGTTTTGTCGAACAGGTCCGAAGAACGGCCCCAGCTTTCATCGAACACCAGCGACGCCAGCGGCTCGCGCATCGCCCAGCGTTCGCGCTGCAGCATCGGCTCTTCATAGAACTGGTGCACAGGCCCCAGGCACAGCAAGCCGATGGGCTCCGCGCCTTCGGGCAGACCCAGCAGCACCGACACTTCGGCCGGATCGAACAGCGACACCCACCCCATGCCCAGCCCTTCCGCGCGCGCCGCGAGCCAGAGGTTCTGGATGGCGCAGGAGGCCGAGGCCAGGTCCATCTGCGGCAGCGTTCGGCGGCCGAAAACGTGCTTCTCGCGTCCATCGGCCAGCGTGACCGCCAGCAGCTCGGCCGCGTCGAGCAGCCCTTGCACCTTGAGCCGCATGAACTCGTCTTCACGCTCGCCGAGCGCACGGGCCGTGAGCACGCGTTCGTGTTCGACGACGCGGTGCAACTGCTGGCGCAGCGCCTGGCCGCGAATGCGAATGAAGCGCCAGGGCTGCATGAAGCCGACGCTGGGCGCGTGGTGTGCCGCGTCGAGCAGCCGTCGCAGTACATCGGGCTCTACCCGGCCGCTGGCGAAGTGGCGCATGTCGCGGCGCTCGTGGATGGCGCGGTAGACCGCCTGGGCTTCTTCCTTAGTGAAAGTCGGGGTGGTCACGTTGCTCTTTCGGGGTGGGTGCACAGGCCACCGGGTACTCCCCTCCGCGAATGTCCCCCGCCTTCGGCTCCTCCTTTATTTCGCTGCGGGGAGCACCCGGCGCCCTGTGCACATCGGGCGCTCTGCTCATGCCGTCGGATCAACCGCTGCGTCCATCGATCACGCTGGCGGGGTGCCTTGCGCAGCGAAATAAAGGAGGAGGCCGCAGGCCGGGGGACATTCGCGGAGCAAGGTACCCCGTCGGCGGGATCGCGCCCCATGTCAATCCTCGATCCCACGCTGCGCAGGAATCCCAGCCTTGAAAGCGTGCTTCACTAAAGTCATCTCAGTCACCGTATCGGCCAACTCGATGATCTCCGGCGGACAACGGCGCCCCGTCAGGACCACATGCACATGCTTGGGCCGCGCACGCAAAGTCTCGAGCACGCCCTCGAGCGGCAGCCAGCCGTAGATCAGCGGATACGTGATCTCGTCCAGCACCACGAGAAAAAAATCGCCCGACATGATCGCCGCCTTCGCCTTTTCCCATCCGTCGCGCGCGAGCTGCCCCGAGCGCTCCAGGTCCTGGCTCTTCCAGCTGAAACCATCGCCCAGCCCCTCGATCGGGATGCCGATCTGCTCGAACATCCGGTGCTCGCCGAATCGTGCGCTCGGCACCTTCATGAACTGATAGATCTTCACCGCCTTGCCACGGCCATGAGCGCGCAGCGCGAGGCCGAAGGCCGCCGTGCTCTTGCCCTTGCCGTCGCCGGTGTTCACGATGACGATGCCGCGGCGCTCGCCCTCTGGCTTCTCGTAAGGCTTCTCGCTGGGGGGTGTTTCGATCTGCATGATTCTTCGGTTCGTATGTTGGTTACTGCGGCAGCGCGATCCACTGGTCCGCGACGCGGTGCACGCGGATGCGGTGGTCGAACACCTGCTCCAGCGCTGCATGGGTGGCCGGGTCGCCGCAGGTGCCGTGGTGCACCACGCGGCCGTGGTTCATCACGACCAGCTCGTCGGCGGCCAGTGCCATCGGCAGCTCGTGCAGCACGCTGACCACGGTCTTGCCCCCGGTGACGAGGGCTCGCACGGTCTGCATCCAGTCTGCCTGGTGCGGCGGGTCGAGGTTGGCGAGCGGCTCGTCCATCAGCAGCAGCTCGGCCTCGACCGCCAGCGCACGCGCCAGCAGCACGCGCTGGCGCTCGCCGCCGGAAAGCTGGCCCAGCGGGCGGTCGCGCCAGTCCCAGGCCTGGGTGGTGCGCAGCGCGCGTTCCACGGCGTCACGGTCGGCCGCGCCGGGCGCTGCCAGCCAGCGCTGGTGCGGCAGCCGGCCGAGCATGGCGATGTCGTAGACCATCAGGTCGTCGGCGCTGCCCTCGCCGGTGCCGCTCTGGCCGAGCCACGACAGCCGCTGCGCCCGCACGCGCGCCGGAATCTTGGCCTGCGGCTCGCCGAACAGCCGCACCTCGCCGCGATGCGCGAGCAGCCCCGCCAGCGCTTTGAGCAAGGTCGACTTGCCCGCGCCGTTCGGCCCGACGATGCTGGTCCAGCGGCCGGACGCGAGCGCCAGGTCGATGCCGTGCAGTACCTCGGTGGCGCCGAGGGTGGCGCTCAGGCGGCGCGCTTCGAGCGCGGGTGCGTTGTTCATGCCACGCCCCCGCGGGCGCCGCGCCGGTGCATCAGCCAAAGAAGGTAGCTGCCGCCCAGCACCGCCGTGAGCACGCCCACCGGCAGTTCCTGCGGCGCGATCAGCCAGCGCGCCAGCAGGTCTGCCGACATCAGCAGCAAGCCGCCCATCAGCGCCGACAGCACGATCAGCCGCGCATGCGTGGTCTTGACCACCGAGCGCACCAGATGCGGCGCCGCCAGGCCGACGAATGCGATCAGCCCGGTCTGCGCCACGGCCGCGCCGGTGGCCAGCGCAAGCACCACCACCAGCGCCGCGCGCATCGCGCCCAGCGGCAGTCCCAGGCTGCGCGCCGTGGCCTCGCCGAGCGCCAGCCCGTCGAGCACCGGCGCCAGCGCCCAGCCGAGCAGCAGGCACACCGCGCCGACCATCGCCATGACCGCGCAGGCGCTCCAGCCGACCAGTCCGGTGCTGCCGAGGATGAAGCCCTGGATTGCCTGAAGGATGTCGGCCGAGGCGATGGTGATGAGGTCTTTGGCGGCGCCGAGCACCACGCCGACGATCACGCCCGCGAGCAGCAGCCGCAGCGTCTGTTGCACGCCGCGCGCGAGCAGCAGCGTGAGCATCACCGCCACCACCGCGCCGATGAAGGCAGCGCCGGTGAGCCCGAGCCGCATCACCCATTGCGTGTTCGCGGCCGAGCCGCCGAACATCAGCAGCGCCAGCGCCACGCCCAGCGAGGCGCCCGAGGCACTGCCCAGCAGGTACGGATCGGCCAGCGGATTGCGGAACAGCCCCTGCGCCACCGCGCCCGCCAGCCCGAGCAAGGCGCCGGCCAGCCAGGCGCCAAGGGTGCGCGGCAGGCGGATGTCCCACACGATCTGCAGCGCCACCGGGTCGTGCCGCGCCGACAGCAGGCTCTCGAAGCCGGTGCTGCCGATGCCCAGGCCCAGCAGCATCGCCCCGGCGCCGAGCACCAGCAGGCCGAAGCCCAGCAGCAGAACCCGCCGCAGGTGCGCCGTGTGCCTGACCGCCGCGTTCACCGACGGCCGCCCTTGTCGCTCAGGCATTGCGCCATCAGGCGCGCGGCCTCGTCCATGCGTGGGCCGGGCCGCACCAGCACGTCGGACTGCTCCGCGCTGAAGCGGCAGATGCGACCTTCGCGCACCGCGCGGATGCCCGCCCAGCCGGGCCGCTGCTCCAGCCCCTGCGCGCTGCGCACGCTCACCATGATGAGGTCGGGATTGGCGCGCACCACGTATTCGGGGTTGAGCTTGGGAAACGGGCCGAGCGAAGCCGGCACGATGTTCCTCGCGCCGAGCCGGGTGAGCGTTTCGCCGATGAACGACGACTCGCCCGCCGCATAGGGCGCGCTGTTCACTTCGAAGTACACGCGCAGGCCTTTCGCGCTCGCGGGCAGCGACTGCGCGGCGGCCGACACGCTGGCGTCGATCACGCGCCAGACCCTGGGCGCCTCGTGCGTGCCCAACACCTGGTCGAGCTTGTCGAGCACGCGCCGCACGTCGGCATGGCTCTTGGGCTCGAGCACCAGCACCTTCACGCCGAGCGCCTCGAGCCGCTGGGTGACGCGCGACGACTTGGCGAGCAGCACCGCATCGGGCTTGAGCGCGACGATGGCCTCGACGTTCGGGTCGAGCCCGCCGCCGACCTGCGGCAGCGCCTTCACCTGCTCGGGCGAATTGGAATAACGGTCGATGCCCACCAGCCTGTCGCAAGCGCCGAGCGCGCAAACCGATTCGGTGAGCGAAGGCAGCAGCGTGACGATGCGCCGCGGCGGCTCGCGCAGGCTCACGGTCACGCCGCGCTCGTCGACCACGTCCAGGGCGTGCGCCGCCAGTGCGAACAGGGCCAGGCCGAGCGCAGCCAGCGGAATGCGGATCTTCTTCATGCTCATGCGGCGGGGGCTTTCAGGCTCAGCGGCAGGCCGGCCGCCATGAGCGTCACACGGTGGCAGGCGGCGGCCACGTCCTGGTTCAGGCGGCCCAGCGCATCGACAAAAGAGCGCGTCTCGCGGCCCAGCGGAATCACGCCGAGGCCGATTTCGTTGCCCACCAGCACCACCGGGCCGCGCGCCTCGCGCAGCGCGACCATCAGCATGCCCATGTGCGTGGCCGGCGTGCGCGTGGCGGGACGGGCGTCTTCAACGGGCATCGGCATCAGCAGGTTGGTGAGCCAGAGCGTGAGGCAGTCGACGACCACCAGCGTCCCGGGCGTGCTCTGCGTGACGATGGCGCGCGCGAGCTCGACCGGCTCCTCGATGGTGCGCATGCCGGGCACGCGCTCGGCGCGGTCGGCCTGGTGGCGCAAGATGCGCTCCTGCATCTCGTCGTCGTAGGCCTGCGCGGTGGCGATCATCACGGCGCGATGGGTGCGTGGGCCGGCGGCGAGCCAATCGGCGGCACGCTGCTCGGCGCGGCGCGACTTGCCGCTCTTCTGGCCGCCGAGGATGAACTCGTGCTCAACAGTCGCGGGCTTGATCATGGTGGGCATGGCTTTGCAACTCGATGGGCATGGCGCCGAAAAGGCGCGCGGTGGCTTCCGGACTGGAAGCGAACCACGCGTGGAAATAACTGGCGCGCACCGGGCCGTGCACGTAGAGCGCCTCGCCGCCCTGCGCGCCCACGGCCTGGGTCGTGCCCGGCCGGGCGGTGCGCGCGACGGGCGCGAGCGGTGTCTCGCAGCGCGAATAGTGAAAGGTGTGGCCGCGCAAGGCGTGGCTGCCGAGCGGCAGCTGCTGCGGGCCGAGGCCGGCCAGCCGCTTCTGCATGGTCACCCGGCCGGGCAGCAGGCCCCACATGCGATGCACGCTGCCGGCGTCCGCGTCCTCATGCGTGGCCAGCTCTTCGAACAGCACCATCATGCCGCCGCACTCGGCCCACACGGGCTTGCCGGCCGCCACGTGGGCCGCCAGCGCGGCGCGCATCGGCTCGCAGCGCGACAGCGCCTCGGCATGCAGCTCCGGATAGCCGCCGGGCAGCCAGACCGCATCGCAAGCGGGCAAGGCGTCGCCCGCGAGCGGCGAGAAGAAGGAAAGGCGCGCCCCCAGCGCGGTGAGCACGTCGAGGTTCGCCGGGTAGATGAAGGAGAAGGCAGCATCGCGCGCAATGGCGATGGTGCGGCCGGCCAGCAACGGCTCAACGGGCGCGGCAGGCGGCGCGGCATCGAAGCGCACCTGCGGCAGTTGCGCGATGTCCATCTGCCCCAGCGGCGTGCCGGCCAGCACGTCGGCCACGGCGTCGAGGCGCGCCATCGCATCGCCCAGTTCGTCCGCGACCACCAGCCCCAGGTGCCGTTCGGGCAGCGTGAAGCCCGCGTCGCGCGGCAAGGCGCCGAGCCATTGCGAGGGCTCGCGCAGCGCGTCTTTCAGCATGCCGGCATGGCGCTCGCTGCCCACGCGGTTGGCCAGCACGCCGGCCCACGGTAGCCCGGGACGGAAGTTCTGCAGGCCATAGGCCAGCGCGCCGAAGGTGCCGGCCATGGCATGCGCGTCGATCACGGCCAGCACCGGCAGGCCGAAGCGCACGGCCAGGTCGGCCGCGCTGGGCGTGCCGTCGAACAGGCCCATCACGCCTTCGACGATCAGCAGGTCGCAGTCGGCCGCCGCCGCGCGCAGGCGCTCGCGGCAGTCGGCTTCGCCGGTCATCCACAGGTCGAGCGAATGCACCGGCGCGCCGGTGGCCAGCGCGAGCCAGAGCGGGTCGAGGAAATCGGGCCCGCACTTGAAGGCCCGCACCCGCCGGCCCTGCCGCGTGTGCAGCCGCGCGAGCGCGGCCGCGACCGTGGTCTTGCCCTGCCCAGAGGCCGGGGCGGCCACCAGCACCGCGGCGCAGGCGGCCGCCGCGGCACCGGCGGTGTCGCTTCTTCGCGAGGGGTTGCTTATTGCGGCGTCCACTTGAGACCGACGTACGCGGTGCGGCCGGCGGTGGCGTACAGGCGTGCGTACTGGTAGTCCTTGTTGCCCACATTGTCGACCCGCGCGATCAGGTTCAGGTCGCGCGTGATCTGCCTGCTGGCCGACAGGTTCAATACGGTGTAGCCGCCGAGCTTGACGCTGTTGGCGGCGTCGTCGTAGCGGCGGCTCGAGGTCTGCACCTCGGCGCCCAGGGTCCAGCCGGCGACGCGCCAGTCGGCACCGAAGGTGGCGTGGCGCTGCGCGCGGCGAGCCAGCAGGTTGTGCGTGCCGAGGTCGCGCGGATCCTGGAAGTCGAGCGAGGTACGCAGGGTGACGTCGCCGATGCGGTGGCCACCCGACAGCGTGACGCCCTGGTAGCGGGCGCGCGCGGTGCTGGTGTAGCAGCCGAAGGACGAAGCGCAGCCCTTGGCCGAGCCATCGAAGCCGATCAGGTTGCGCACCTGGTTCTTGTAGACCACGATGCCGGCGTGCGAGGCGCCTTCGGTGTACTGCAGGCCCAGTTCGACGTTGCGGCTGGATTCAGGCTTGAGCGACGCCAGGCCGTACTCGCTGAAGCGCTGGTACAGCGTGGGCACGCGGAAGGCGGTGCCGGCCGACGCCGTGAAGCGCAGCGACGGCGTGATGGCGTAGCCGTAGGCGGCGCTGCCGGTGGTCTTGCCGCCGAACTCGCTGTCCTGGTCGTGGCGCACATGCAGCTGCAGCGAGTGCGGGCCCTGCACGAAGCCGTAGCCCAGCGACAGCGCGTCCTGCGCGCGGTCGCGCGACAGCAGCTTCGAGCTGGTGGTGGGCGCGTTGTCGAGTGCGTCTTCGCGGCGCTCGAGGGTGGCCGTCACCAGGTGCGGGCCGAAGCGGAATTCGTTCTGGAACAGGTAGCCGCGCAGGTGGGTTTCAGTGCGGTAGAACGAAGGCTGCGTCTTGTAGACCGATTGCGAATCAGTGATCTGCACGCGGGTGCTGTACACATCGTTCCACTTGGCCGACCAGGTGAGGCCGGCGGTGCGCAGCGTGTTGTTCGCGATGTCGTTGGCGAACAGGAACGGCAGCTTGGTCTTGTACGACACGGTGGCGTCGTAGCCGGCCTTGATGTCGCTCGCGAGCAGCGTGGCGTCGATGCGCTGGTCGGGGGCGATCTGGAAGCCCAGTTTCACGTTGCCCGAGGTGCTGTTGTAGCCGTCGCGATCGGGGCTGGTGAAGCCGTCCTTGACCACGTTGCGCTTGGCCACCGGCTGCACGTTGTAGCCCTTGCTCTCTTCATGTTCGACACCGAAGGAGTAGTCGAACAGGCCTGACTTTCCGCTCACGCCGCCTTCGATCTTGCGCAGGCCGTAGCTGCCGAAGCCGATGCCCGCGTAGGGCGAGACGCCCTCTTCGCCGCGCTTGGTGAAGAGCTGGATCACGCCGCCGACGGCATCCGAGCCATACACGGCGGCGGCCGGGCCGCGCAGCACTTCGATGCGGTCGATCTGCGACAGCGGAATGCCTTCCCAGCCGGCGCCGCCGGTCGACTGCGAGTCGATGCGCACGCCGTCGAGGTAGACGGCCGTGAAGCGCGTTTCCGCGCCGCGGATGTACAGGCTGGTGGTGTTGCCGATGCCGCCGGTGCGCGAGATCTCGATGCCGGGCAGGCGCGCCAGCACGTCGGCCACGCCGGTGGCGCCGCTGCGCTCGATGGTCTGGCGGTCGATGATCGACACGTCGCCCACCAGGTCCGACAGTGCCTGCGGCGTGCGGTTGGCCGTGACCACCGTCTCGCCGAGGGTGAGCGCTTCTTGCGCATGGGCCGGGCCGCCGAAGGCGGATGCCAGCGCCAGCGGCAGGCAGGCGAAGCGGAGACGGCGCGCGGGAGCGCGGCCACGGAAAACGGAAGCGTGGGAAATCATGAAATGTGCCGAACGAACGTCAATGCCCCGTGCCGGCTTCCCCGCCGGCACCTGGGCGCAATGGCTGCCTCGCGCACGGAATCTCTCGTGCATGCGGCAGCCGCCTTGTTGGCCGGTATCCGGGCTGGCAGAACGCCCCTCGCCGCCTTCCCAGGCACCTGTTTCAGGGTGCCCAGTGGCTGTGTGGATAGGGGTGACGCCTTGCGGCGTCGTCTGCTTGACCGTTGCGGGGGCAGCGCAGGCGGCTTGGGTCGGGCCCGGTACGCGCTCGAGGGCGTTCGGGGGACCTTCACTCCTGCTTCCCGTTGAACCGCGGCGCGTGAACCACGCCGCAGGCACCAACGGGCAGGATTTTAGGCCCTGGCGGACACGATTTAAGCCGAAAGTTGCGCACCGCTAACATCGCAGCAATGCGCCCGGCCTCGGTTTTCCTGAATATTCGTTCCGCGCTGCAGCGGCTTTTCGGCGTTTCGGGCTGGCAGTCGATGCTGCTGTGGTCCATTGCCGCGGGCCTGCTCGGCACGCTGGCGACCGAACTGTTCCGCGCGGCGCTCTATGGCTTCGAGCACCTGGTGCTGGGCCCCGGCGAAGGGCTGGTGGCCATGGCCAGGCACCTGCCGTGGTGGGCGCGCGTCGCCTGCCCCACGCTCGGCGGGCTGGTGGCGGGCCTGCTGCTGGTGCTGGCCAAGCGCGTGGCGGTGCGCAGCGCCACCTCAGACTACATGGAAGCGATCGTGCTCGGCGACGGGCGCATCCCGGTCGCGCAGACGCTGGTGCGCAGCGCGTCGTCGCTCGTGAGCATCGGCACCGGCGGCTCGATCGGTCGCGAAGGCTCGATGGTGCAGCTCGCGGCGCTGGCCGCCTCGCAACTGGGGCGGCTGCTGCGCTTTCCGGCGGAACGGCTGCGGCTGCTGGTGGCCTGCGGTGCCGCCGCCGGCCTCACGGCGGCCTACAACGCGCCCATCGCAGGCGCCTTCTTCGTCGCCGAGATCGTGCTGGGCTCGATCGCGATGGAGAGCGTGGGGCCGATCATCATCGCGTCGGTGGTGGCGAACGTCGCGATGCGCGCGCTGCCGGGCTATCAGCCGCCTTACAAGATGCCCGCATTCCCCGAGATCCACGGCGCGGAGGTGGCGCTGTTCTGCGTGCTCGGCGTGCTGCTGGGCTTTGCGTCGGTCGGCTTCCTGCGTGCGCTGCAGGGCAGCCGCGCGCTGTTTGCGAAGCTGCCGCTCGCGCTGCCGTGGCGGCTGGCGCTGGGCGGGCTGCTGATGGGCGTCATCTCGGTACCGATGCCCGAGGTCTGGGGAAACGGCTACAGCGTGGTCAACGCGGTGCTGCACACGCCGTGGCCCTGGACGCTGATCGCGATGGTGCTGGTCGCCAAGGCGGCCGCGACCATGGCCACCGCGGGCTCGGGCGCGGTGGGCGGCGTGTTCACGCCCGCGCTGTTCTTCGGCTGCATGATCGGCGCGCTGTTCGGGCTGGCGGTGCAGGCGCTGTGGCCGGCTTCCAGCTCGGCGCCTTTTGCCTATGCCATCGTCGGCATGGGCGCCTTCCTGGCAGGCGCGACGCAGGCGCCGCTGATGGCGATATTGATGATCTTCGAGATGACGCTGAGCTACCAGGTCATGCTGCCGCTGATGGCAGCGAGCGTCATCGCGTACTTCGTCGCGCGTTCG
This sequence comes from Variovorax durovernensis, assembly GCF_977011995.1. Taxonomy (NCBI): domain Bacteria; kingdom Pseudomonadati; phylum Pseudomonadota; class Betaproteobacteria; order Burkholderiales; family Comamonadaceae; genus Variovorax; species Variovorax durovernensis. The sequence continues at coordinate 4,052,889 of NZ_CDRNCW010000001.1, forward strand.
GCCAATGCCGGTTCCATGTACGAGATCACGCTGCGCCGCAACGAGCAGCGCGACGCACAGCTGCGCCTGCGCGGGCTGCTCGTGCGCGACCTGGTGCAGCCGGCCGAGACCGTGGTCGGCCCCGACGCGGACCGCGAGGCGATGAGCAAGCTCTTCCTGCAGCATCCGGTGAAATACCTGTACGTGGTCGACGCCGGGGGACGCTACCTGGGCGTGGTGCCGCTGGCCACCCTCGGCGCCGCACCGGCCGAAACGACAGCCAGAAGCCTGCTCTCCCAGGAGATACTGCCGATCACCGCCGACACCGGCCTGGGCGAAGCGCTGCAACGCTTCCTGGAGCACCGTGGCGAGCGCCTGCCGGTGATCGAGAGCGCGGCCAACCCGGTGCTGCTGGGCGTGGCGGCAAAGAGCGCGCTGCTCGCCACCTATGTGCGGCTGAGCGAGTAGTTTGAAACACGGGGGGAAGGCCGCAGAATCCATGCCTCGACGCACCCTCGCCCAAGCATGGCGAAGGGCCCCTCCCAGGGAAACTACAATCGCCAACCATGCCCGCATCCAGCCCCATCGACCAGATCGCCGAGCGTGTCGAACGCCTGCTCGTGCGTCACGAAGAGGTGCAGCGCACCAATGAGTTGCTGCAGGAACAGGTCGATGCGCTCACGCGCGAACGCGACGCACTGAAGTCGCGGCTCGCCGCGGCCCGCACGCGCCTCGACGCGCTGCTCGAACGGCTGCCGGCTGAACCACCTCCCCAAGACCCCTCCGCATGAAGCAGATTGAAGTACAGATCATGGGCCAGAGCTATCTGCTCGGCTGTCCCGATGGCGGCGAAGCGCAGCTGCGCGAAGCCGTCGAACGCGTGGACGCGGCCATGTGCAAGATCCGCGATGCAGGAAAAGTCAAGGCCCGCGACCGCATCGCGGTGCTGGCCTCGCTGAACCTGGCCTTCGACCTGGCCGCCCAGCAGGCCACGGCCGCCGCCGCGCCCGCGGCAGTACCACCCGCAGAGGCAGCAAGCACCGCCGCCGATACGGCAGAAACCGACCCGAAGGCCGCGCAGCTCATTCAAAGACTCGATCAAGCCCTTGCCGGCGATGGACATTTGCTCTGAATGATTTCGTCGGACACAGGTAGGGAGGCGTAAAATCCGAACTGTCTGCAGACGTGTCGGGCTTAATATTTCCTTGTTCCAATGCTCTCCGGAGCCGGGCTTGGTACATCGCTAGACGGGCGTGATCATCTCGCGTCAGATGAACCCGAAGTCTTGCTGCCCTCGCCCACCTGAACCCTGGTTCAGGATGCGGGTCCGGCACACAATCTGCAGACACCTTTTCCCGCCGCGGCCCCCTGCACCAGTTGCACGGGGCCGCTGCTTTTTGCAGAAGCACTTTCCCCTCCTCTCCCAGACGCCACCGTGAACATCGCCGCCCTGCTCGACCCCCTGCTCATCGCCGAACTCGCGGCACTCGGCCTCGGCACCGGCTTTCTCGCGGGCCTGCTGGGCATCGGCGGCGGCATGATGATGGTGCCGTTCATCACGATCATCATGGGCCACCGCGGCGTGCCGGCCGACCTGGCGGTGAAGATGGCCATCGCGACCTCGATGGCCACCATCATCTTCACCTCGGTGTCGAGCGTGCGCACGCACCACAAGCGCGGCGCGGTGCGCTGGGACATCGTGAAGCGGCTTGCGCCCGGCATCGTCATCGGCAGCCTCGCGGGCAGCCTGGGCGTGTTCGCGCTGCTCAAGGGCACGGCACTCGCCATCGTCTTCGCGCTGTTCGTGGGCTTTTCGGCCACGCAGATGTTCCTCGACAAGAAACCCAAGCCGACGCGGCAGATGCCGGGCACGGGCGGCCAACTGGCGGCGGGCGGTGCCATCGGCTTCATCTCGGGCCTGGTGGGTGCGGGCGGCGGCTTCATCAGCGTGCCGTTCATGACATGGTGCAACATCGCCATCCACAACGCCGTGGCCACGAGCGCGGCGCTGGGCTTTCCGATTGCGGTGGCCAACGTGGCGGGCTACGTGGTCAGCGGCCAATCCGTCGAGGGCCTGCCGGCAGGCTCCTTCGGCTACATCTGGCTGCCCGCGCTCGCGGTGATCGCCGCATGCAGCGTGCTCACCGCACCGCTGGGCGCCAAGGCCGCGCACAGCCTGCCGGTGAAGAAGCTCAAGCGCGTGTTCGCGAGCATCCTGTACCTGCTGGCGGCGTACATGCTCTGGAAGGGCCTGCACGGTTGATGCGGGCCTGAACCCTCAAGCCCGGCAGCGGCCTCCAAGGCCCTTCGGCAGAAGGTGCGACTCGTTGCGGCGCCACAGGGCGCGCCGTATAAGGAACGCATGAAAATCCTCATCGCCGTCGACGGCAGCACCTTCACGCAGAAGGCCCTGGCCTACCTCTTCAACAACCGCGCCATGTTCGTGGACGGTCACGAGCTCGTGGTGGTGCACGTGTGCGCCGGCATCTCGGGCAACGTCACGCGCCACCTGAGCAAGGACCTGGTCACCGGCTACTACGCCGAGGAAAGCGCCAAGGTGCTCGACCCGGTGAAGGCGCTCTTCGCCGAAAAGGGCGTAGGCAACTACACCGTCGATTCGCGCCACGGCCATGTGGCGGAAGAAATCCTGAAGTCGGCCACCGCGGCACAGGCCGGCCTGATCGTGCTGGGCACGCACGGCCACGGCCTCCTCGGCCGCGCGTTGATGGGCTCGGTGGCGACCAAGGTGATCTCGGAGACGGACAGGCCGGTGCTGCTGGTCCAGTAGCAGGCGCAGCCGGCTTGCACCCGGCTATTGCACCCGCTGCTGCCGCCATTCGCGCGGCGAGCAGCCGAAGCGCTCGCGGAATGCGCGGCTGAAATGCGCCGCATCGTTGAAGCCGCGGCCATAGGCAATTTCCGCCACCGGACGCCCCGCCAGGCGCGGCTCCAGCAGGTCGCGGCTGCACGCCTCCAGCCTGCGCTCCCAGATGTACTGCGACGGCGTGAGCGGCTCGCTCTTGAACACGCGGTGGATGTGGCTCACCGACACCCCAAGTTCCGCCGCCAGCGTGCCCACCGACAGCATCGGGTCGGCCAGCTGCTCGTCGATGCGCCGCTTCACGCGCGCCAGGTGGTACGCCGTGAGATTGCTGAGCGCCGGCGCGCGCGCCGCGGGCAGCGTCTGCAGGCCCGCCACCAGGATGTTCTGCACCCCGTTGGCCACCGCCAGCGCCGATGCGGGCTGCAGCGTGTCGATGTCTTCGCGCAGCGTGCGGATCATGCCCAGCAGCAGATGCCCCGCCCCTTCGCGGCCCGACACGGTGGTGGCCGTCAGCGCCTCGGTGTCGCGCAATTCGCTGCGCAGGCGGTCGCCGGGCAGCTTGAGCACGATCTGCTCGAAGGCCTGCTCGAACAACAACTCGTAAGGCCGCGTGCTGTCGTACAGCGCGAAGTCGCCGGCCGACAGCACCGCATCGCGCCCGTCCTGGCGCACCACGCCCTGGCCGCGCGCCTGGATGCTCACAAGGAAGTAGTCATCGCTCGAATGCGCGATGTGCCCCGGCGTGCGCATCACCCTCTGCGGCCCTGAGGTGACGACCGACATGTCGAGGCTGGGCAGCGTGTGCTGGCGGATGCTGCCTTCGAAGTTGCCGGTGTCGTCGTCCTTCACGGCGTCGCACTCGAGCTGCACGTACACGTTGCAGATCATGTCGGTCCAGTAGGCGAGCCGCTGGTCGCGCGAGACGGCGTCGGTGCTGAGCAACTGGGTCATCGGAATTCCTCGAAGGGCGTGCAGGAGGCCGGAAACAGGGCATGCAACGCTGGAACAAGAACGCCGCCAATCCGGGTCAAGGCGTTCCGGCGGCGCGAATCTACGCTTCAAGCAACCCGCATGCCACAGCGCAAACCCGGTGCGCCACCCACGCGGTCCGTTACGTCCCTTGCTCTTTCATTGCACCTGGAGATCCACCATGCCGACCACCGTCCACCCCAAGCTGCGCGTCGCCGCCGTGCAGGCCGCGCCCGTGTTCCTCGACCTCGACGCCACCATCGACAAGACCATCGACCTGATGGCGCAGGCCGCCAGGCAGGGCGTGCAGCTCATCGCCTTTCCCGAGACATGGATCCCCGGCTACCCATGGTGGATATGGCTCGACTCGCCCGCATGGGGCATGCAGTTCGTGCAGCGCTATCACGACAACTCGCTGGTCATCGGCTCCGCCGAGTTCGAGCGACTGAACGCCGCGGCGCGCAAGCACAAGATCTGGCTGTCGTTCGGCTTCAGCGAGAAGGCTGCGGGCAGCCTCTACATTGCGCAGGCGCTGATCGACGACCAGGGCAACACCGTGCAGACCCGCCGCAAGCTCAAGCCCACGCACGTGGAGCGCACCGTGTTCGGCGAAGGCGACGGCGCCGACCTGCATGTGGTGGAAACGCCCATCGGCAACATCGGCTCGCTGTGCTGCTGGGAGCATCTGCAGCCGCTCAGCAAGTACGCCATGTATGCGCAGAACGAGCAGATCCACTGCGCGGCCTGGCCCAGCTTCTCGCTGTACCGAGGCGCAGCCTACGCGCTGGGCCAGGAAGTCAACAACGCCGCAAGCCAGGTGTATGCGGTCGAGGGTGGCTGCTTCGTGATCGCGCCCTGCGCCACCGTGTCGAAGGCCATGAGCGAGCTGATGTGCACCGACGCCGGCAAGCAGCAGATGCTGGGCGTCGGTGGCGGCCATGCGCGCATCTACGCGCCCGACGGTTCACCGCTGGGAACGCCGCTGGCAGAGGACGAAGAAGGCCTGGTCGTCGCCGACATCGACCTCGGCATGATCTCGCTCGCCAAGGCCGCTGCGGACCCCAGCGGCCACTACTCGCGCCCCGACGTCACGCAGTTGCTGCTGAACAAGACGCGCCGCGAGCCCATGGTGGTGCAGCTCACACCCGAGCCCGAGAGCAGCGCGGCCGAGCCGGTCGTGGCCTGACACCGAAGGAGCCGAGCCATGGAATCCGCCATCGCCGAACACCTGAAGTGTCCCCGCACGCGCCACCGCCGCGTGGAAGACGACTACGCCCCGCCCTACCCCGTGTGGTCGGCCCGCGCGCCCGTGTCGACCACGCAGGTGGTCATGGGCTACTTCGGCGTGCAGTCGCGCGGCGCGGAAATGCAGGGCCGCGCATGCGCCGCGCTGATGAAGATTGCGCGCGACTTTGCCCTGCCCGACGGTCCGGGCCACCACGACCTCACGCACTACGTCGATGCCGACGGCTTCGACAACATGATCGCCATCGCCTACTGGCGTGATCCCGATGCGTTCAGGCGCTGGTGCGCCACGCCCGCCGTCGACGCATGGTGGCGCTCGGACGAGCGGCTCACGGAAGGCCTCGGCTATTTCCGCGAGATCGCATCGCCGCGCGTGCAGCACTTCGAGACCATGTTCAACACGCCCGACCGCCTGGAGGGCGTGGGCGTGGTGATGGGCGAGGTCAGCGGCGAGCTGCAGGAACACGGCTACTGGGGATCGATGCGCGACCGCATCCCGCTTTCGCAGACCGACGCCATGCTGCCTTCGGGCACGCGCGCTGTGATCGCCGGCGCGCCGGCCCTGGGGCAGCGCGTGCGCATCGCGGGCCACGAGAACATCGCGATGATCCGCTCCGGCCAGGAGTGGACCGACACCACCGGCCAGGAACGCACGCTCTACCTGCAAGAGATGGAGCCCGTGCTGCGCGAAGGCATGGACTTCCTGCGCGACCAGGGCCTGGGCATCGGCTGCTACAGCAACCGCTACATGCACCACCTCGACGCGAACGGCAAGCCGCTGCAGAAGTCGTTCGGCCTGAGCTACTGGCGCTCGCTGGCCGACATGGAGCGCTGGGCCGAGTCGCACCCGACGCACGTCGCGATCTTCGGCAGCTTCATGCGCTACGTGCAGGCGCTGAACTTCCAGCTGCAGCTGCGCGTGTACCACGAGGTGTCGGTGCTGAAGGCCGACGAGCAGAGCTACGAGTACATCAATTGCCACGCACGCAGCGGGCTGATGAACGGGCTCGCGCCGGCGGCATGAGCCGCTCCGCTCAGCTCGCGAACAACGCCTTGTGCTCCGCGCGCAGCAGCGCCTTCTGCACCTTGCCCATGGTGTTGCGCGGCAGCTCGGGCACCACGAAGCAGCGCTTGGGGATCTTGAAGTTCGCGAGCTTCGACTTGAGGTCGGCCACGATGGCTTCGGCGTCGAGCGCGGCGCCGGCCTTGGGAATGACGATGGCCACGCCCACTTCGCCGAAGTCGGGGTGCGGCACGCCGACCACGGCGCTCTCGGCCACGCCGGCCATCTCGTTGATGTAGCCCTCGATCTCGGCCGGGTACACGTTGTAGCCGCCGCTGATGATCAGGTCCTTGCTGCGCCCGACGATGGTGATGTAGCCCAGGCCGTCGATCTTGCCCACGTCACCGGTCTTGAAGAAGCCGTCGGCGGTGAATTCTTCTTTCGTCTTCTCGGGCATGCGCCAGTAGCCCGAGAACACGTTGGGGCCGCTGACCTCGATGTTGCCGATCTCGTCGGTGGTGCAGTCGCGGCCGCTGTCGTCGCGCACGCGCAGTTGCACGCCCGGCAGCGCGAAGCCGACGGTGCCGCCGCGGCGCTCGCCCTGCTCAGGCTTGTAGGGGTTGGAGGTGAGCATGGCGGTCTCGCTCATGCCGTAGCGTTCCAGGATGGTGTGGCCGGTGCGCTCGCGCCACTCGTCGAAGGTCTCGATCAGGAGCGGCGCGGAGCCGGCGATGAAAAGCCGCATGTTGCGCACCGCATCGCGCGTGAGGCCCGGCTCGGCCAGCAGCCGCACGTACAGCGTGGGCACGCCCATGAACACCGTGGCTTCGGGCAGCTTCTGCACGACACGCTTCGGGTCGAACTTGGAGAACCACAGCATCTTGCTGCCGTTGAGCAGCGCGCCGTGCAGCGCCACGAACAGGCCGTGCACATGAAAGATGGGCAGCGCATGGATCAGCACGTCGCCTTCGGTCCAGCCCCAGTAGTCCTTCAGCACCTCGGCGTTCGACAGCAGGTTGCCGTGCGACAGCATGGCGCCCTTGCTGCGGCCGGTGGTGCCGCTGGTGTAGAGGATGGCGGCCATGTCGTCGGCCTTGCGCCGCGCCGGCGTGTGCTGGTCGCTGCATTGCGCGGCCACCTCGAGCAGCGTGCCGGTGCGGTCGTCGTCCAGCGTGAAGACGTGCTTCGTGCCCGCCGCGTTGGCGATGGGGCCGACCCACGGCGCATTGCGGCTGGTGCACACCACCACGGCCGGCTCGGCGTTGCCGATGAAGTATTCGATCTCGGCGCTCTGGTAGGCGGTATTCAGCGGCAGGAACACGTAGCCGGCACGCAAGGTGGCGAGGTACAGCAGCATGGCCTCGACCGACTTCTCGACCTGCACCGCGATGCGCGCACCCTTCTCGAGCTTCAGTGCATCGAGCAGGTTGGCGATCATGGCGCTGGCGCGGTCCAGGTCGCGCCACGAATAGAACAGGCCGTCATCGGTCTCCACGGCAATGGCGTCGAGGTCGGCGGGAAAGGCCGCGCGCAGGGCGGCGAACAGGTTGGCGTTGGCAGGCTTCTTCATCGGGCAGGTACTTCAGAAATTCGGTTTGCGCTTGGCAAGGAAGGCGTCGATGCCTTCGCGGTGCTCGGCGGAGTCGGCATAGTCGTAGGCCGTGGCCAGCAGGCTGTGGGCCGACGGCGCACCGGCACGCAGCGCGGAAAAGGTCTTCTTGTGCAGGCGCGCCGTCTGCGGCGCGAGCGCGGCGATGCGCATGGCGTGGTCGCGCGCGGCGGCGGCCACTTCGTTGTCGGGCAGTACGCTCAGCAGGAAGCCCGCGTCGTACAGCCGCCGGGCACCATGCACGCCGGCGGCCAGCAGCATGTCGCGCGCGAGCACGTCGCCGATGGCGCCATGCACCAGCGCGGCCTCGCGCGGCGCCATCGGAAAGCCGAGCTTCGCGATGGGCGCGCCGAACTTCGCGGAAGCGCCGGCCAGCCGGATGTCGCAGCAGCTCGCGATCTCGATGCCCGCGCCCATGCAGGCGCCTTCGATCTGCGCGACCAGCGGCAGCGGGCAGTCGAGCATCGCCTGCAGCGCGGCCCACACCTCGTTCTCGTGGAATTCGCGCAGGCTCGGCTCTTCGAAGCGGAACGACGGGTACTCGGAAATGTCGCCGCCCGCGCAGAAGGCACCGCCCTCCCCGTGCACGACGACGCAGCGCAGGCTGCCGTCGCTTTCGTTGCTGTCGCGCAGGTCGTCGAACACGGCGCGCAGCGTGCGCCACATGGCACGCGTCATTGCATTGAGCCGCCCCGCGTTCGAGAGCATGACGAAAGCGATTGCGCCGTCCCGGCGCAACGAGACCTGGCTGCCGCGCTGCTCGCCTACGCTCATTCGATCTTCGCGCCCGAGGCCTTCACCACCGTCGCCCATCGCTTGATTTCGGAATTCACGAAGCTGCCGTAGGCGGCGCCGGTGATGGTCGGGATCTCCGAGCCGTTCTGGGCCCAGATGTTCTTGATGTCGTCGCTTGCGAGCACCTTCTTCATTTCATCGATGATCTGCGGCTGCACATCGGCCGGGGTGCGCCTGGGCGCCCACAGGCCGTACCAGGTGGTGACGGTGTAGTCGGGCAGGCCGACTTCGGCCGCACATGGTACGTCGGGAAATGCGGGGTTGCGCTTGCTGCCGGCCACCATCAGCGCCTTGATGCGCCCGCTCTTGATGTACTGGGCCGAGGAGCCGAGACCGTCGAACATCAGATCGACGTTGCCGGAAATCAGGTCGGCCAGCGCCGGGCCCGCGCCGCGGTACGGAATGTGGGTGATGAAGGTGCCGGTCTGCAGCTTGAACAGCTCGCCCGCCAGGTGGTGCGAAGTGCCCGCGCCGGCCGAGCCGTAGTTGAGCTGCCCGGGGCTGCGCTTGGCCAGCGCGATGAGTTCCTTGATGCTCGTGGCCTGCACCCGCTTCGGGTTGACCACCACCACCTGCGGCACGTTGGCCAGCAGCATCAGCGGGACGAAGTCTTTCTCGATGTCGTAGTCGAGCTTCGGATAGACGGAAGGCGCGATCGCATGATGGACCGCGCCCATGAAGAGCGAGTAGCCGTCCGCCGATGCCTTCGACGCGATGCTGGCTCCCAGCGTGCCGCCCGCGCCGCCGCGGTTGTCGATGATGAGCGATTGGTTCGTCAGCCGCGAGAACTGCCCCGACAGCGGCCGCGCGAACGCGTCGGTGCCGCCGCCCGCCGGGAACGGCACGACCATCGTCACCGGCTTGGCCGGCCAGTTCTGCTGGGCGCGCGCCGCGCCGCAAAGCATGGCCGCGCCGGCAGCGGCCACGCGCAGGACGTCGCGGCGTTGGAAGTTCGAATTCATTTGTCTCGTCTCCTGTCGTTGTGGATTTGCCGCCCGATGCGGCCGCCGGCGTGTCTTGCGCCGGCACTGGCACTTGCTTGCTACTGCGCTCTTTCGGACTTCAGCCTTTTTTGAAGAACAGGCTTTCGATGTCTCCCGACACTGCCACCTTGCCGTCCGCCAGCCAGGTGCGATGTTTGTCCAGCCGCTTGAGGTCGTAGAGGTAATTGACCATCAGACCGTACGACTGCTTATGTCCCTTGGGCGAAGGGTCGCCCGCCCAGTTCAGGCGTTCGACGCGCGCGCCGTTGCCCAGGTGGAAGCGCGCGACCGGGTCGGCCGGCGTGCCGTCGACCAGCGCCCGGCCCAGGTATTCGGCGGCGGCCTGCATGAGCCATTGGCGCAGCGGCGACTTGGGCTCCAGGCCGTTGGCCGTATCCACGGCGGCGAGCAGGCGCTCCGCGGTGGGCGGCATCGAACCGACGAGCCGGCCAAGCTCGGCTTCGCGCTTTTCGTCCAGCCGCGGCAGCAGCTCGGCGGCGTTCTTCGCGAGCCAGGTGCGAAAGCCCGGAATCGGCGACAGCGTGGCAAAGGTCTTCAGGCGAGGCAGCTCGTCCTGCAGGGTCTCGACCACGCGCTTGATGAGCGAGTCGCCGAAGCTCACGCCGCGCAGGCCGTTCTGCGTGTTGCTGATCGAATAGAAGATGGCGGTGGTGGCCTTGGCTGGCAGCACTGGAACGGCGGCCTCGTCGAGCAGCGGCGTGATGCCGTCGCTGATGCGGTCGACCAGCGCCACCTCGACGAAGATCAGCGGCTCGTTGGGCAGGCGAGGATGGAAGAAACCGTAGCAGCGGCGGTCGCTGTCGTCGAGCCGGTTCTTCACGTCGGACCAGCTCTTGATGTCGTGCACCGCCTCGTAGCGGATGAGCTTCTCGATCAGCGAGGCCGGCGAGTCCCAGTCGATGCGGCGCAGCTCGAGGAAGGCCACGTCGAACCAGGTGGAGAACAGGTGCTCCAGTTCGGCGTCCAGCGCAATCAGGCGCTTGTCGGCCTTCAGGCACGGCAGCAGGTCGGCGCGCAGGTCGACCAGAAAGCGCATGCCCTCCGGCTCGACCGCAAAGCGCTGCAGCAGGCGCATGCGCGGCGACACCAGCGCGCGGCGCAGGCGCAGCTCGGCCTGGCCTTCGTCGGGCGTGCCGACCGCCGCCTGGTGCTGGTCGCGGGCGACCTTGAGCTTTTGCGCATCGGCGGCGAAGTGCTCGCTCATCAGCGCCCAGTAGTCGCGGCGCTCCTCGGCAGTGGCGGCGCGGTAGGCGTCCGCGATGGCATGCGCGCGGCGCCCGCCCTCGACCTCGCTCACGCGCGGATCGATCACCGCCTGCAGCTCGGCCAGCACGCGGCGCAGGGCGCGCGGCGACAGGGCCTCGTCGGCCTTGCGCAGCGTGACCTGCAGGCGCTCGGCGGTGGAGCGCACGCTGGGCTTGGGGGCGCTCCTGGGCGCACTCTTTACCGTGCTCTCCGGCGCCACCGGCACCTTCGAGCTTTCACCGGACCGCAGCCGGGCCTGGAACCATTCGGTCGCACTCATCGGGGGACTCCAATACTCGGGGGGATGCTCACGACATCACCCTGGATTTCTGATGGCGCATCACTTCGCGCAGCGCCTCGCGCTGGCGCAGCATGTGGGTGCGCATGGCGGCGTCGGCGCCTTCGCTGTCGCGTGCCTTCAGGGCCGCGAAAACGGCCAGGTGCTCCGACAGGCTCTGCTCCAGCCGGCCGGGCGCATGCAGCTGCTGCAGGCGCGCGAGCTTCAGTATCTTGCGCAGGTCGCCTATCACCTGGGCCAGCCAATTGTTGTCGGCGAGCGTGATGATCGCCTCATGGATGATGTGGTTGGTGGCGTAGTAGTCGTTGATGCGGCGCGCCTTGGCATGGCGCACCAGCCGTTCGTGCAGCGCGTCGAGTTCGTGCAGTTCGGCATCGCTCGCGTTGCGGGCGGCTTCGTAGGCGCAGCGGCCTTCGAGCAGCGCGATGACCGGGAATATCTCGTCGAGGTCGCGCTCCGTCACCTCTCGCACGAAGCAGCCGCGGCGCGGTTCGTGCCGCAGCAGGCCTTCGGCGGTGAGCACCTTGAGCGCCTCGCGCAGCGGCGTGCGCGAAATGGAAAGCCGCTCGCACAGCGCGGCCTCGTCCACGAAGCTGCCGGGCGCCAGCGTGCCGTCGAAGATCTGCTCGCGCAGCGTGGCGGCGACTTCGTCGTGCAGGGAGTTGGGGACCAGGCGCATGGGATCGGGGCCGCGTAATTTCCTGTAATTACGCGTAATTCTGAGCTTGCACGCGAGCCGGCGCAAGGCGGCGAACCCGCTGCGCGGGCTGGGACTTACCCTGCGAACTTCCGGGTCAAGCGCGTGCGGTAGCCGCGGTCTTGCCGCCGCGGCCGAACCAGAACCACAGCGCGATGCCGGCAATGACCATCGGCACGCTGAGCCATTGGCCCTGGCTCAGGTTGAGCGCCCGCAGGCCGAGGAAATCGTCGGGCTCGCGGAAATACTCTGCAATGAAGCGCAGCGCGCCGTAGCCGATCAGGAACACCGCGGCTACCTGCCCCTGCTTGCGCTCCTTGCGCGCATAGATCCACATGATCGCGAACAGCAGCAGCCCTTCGAGCAGGAACTGGTAGACCTGCGACGGGTGGCGCGGCAGCATCGAGCCGCTCTGCGGAAACACCATGCCCCAGGGCAGGTCTGGGCTGCTGAAGCGGCCCCAGAGTTCGCCGTTGATGAAGTTGCCCACGCGGCCGGCGGCAAGGCCGGTCGGCACGCAGGGCGCGACGAAGTCCATCACCTGCCAGAACGGCCGCGCGCGCGAGTGCGAGAACCACACCATCGCGCCGATCACGCCGAGCAGGCCGCCGTGGAAGCTCATGCCGCCCTGCCACACGTAGAGAATTTCGAGCGGATGCGTGAGGTAGAACTCGGGCTTGTAGAACAGGCAGTAGCCGAGTCGCCCGCCGACGATGACGCCCATCACGCCCAGGAAAAGTATGTCCTCGATGTCCTTGCGCTGCCATGCGCCCGCGCCCACCAGCGAGCGGTACGGCTCATGGCGCAGCCGGCGCGTACCGAGAAAATAGAACAGCGCAAAGGCGGCCAGGTAGGTCAGGCCGTACCAGTGGATGGCCACCGGCCCCAGTTGCAGGGCGATGGGATTGATCTGCGGATACATGAGCATCCGCAGATTGTGCCCCGGCCGGATGTCGGGGCCGGGGCGGGGATATTCGGCCTGAGGCGGCCGTCCAGACGTCCGTCAGCCCGGCCCCGCGCCGCGCTCCCTCACGAAGGCCACGAAGCGCGCGAGCGCCGGGTTGGCGGCCTCCTCGGGCCACACAAGGCTGGTCTCGCAAGCCGGCAGCACCGGCGCATTGCGATGCCGCGCGGCCGGGGCGAACTCTTCGGCGCGCCGGTACACGACACCCGCGCGGCGGAACTGCGTGACGCTCTCGGGCACCCACGCCACGCCGATGCCGCCGGACACGAGATTGACGATGGTCTGCATCTGGATTGCCTCCTGCCCCAGCAGCGGCGCGCGGCCGGCTGCGTGGTACAGGTCGAAGATGGCGTCGTGCAGCGAAGGCACGATACGGCGCGGAAAGAGCACCAGCGGCTCGGCCAGCACGTCGGACATCAGCAGTTTGGGCACGTGGGCCAGCGCATGCCGCTCTGGCAGCGCAAGCACGAGCGGCTCCTGCGACACCACCAGCCGCGCAAGCCCCGGTGGCGCGGCGCCGGGCGAATGCAGCATCAGCCCGGCATCGATCTCGCCGCGCGCGAAGGCTTCGAGCTGCACGTCGCCGGTGGCCTCGACCAGCTCCAGCGCCACCTCGGGGCACAGCACCCGAAATTCGCGCACCCAGGCCGGCAACTGCTCGAAGCCCACGGTCGAGACAAATGCGATGCGCACGCGCCCCACCTGCCCCGCCGCCGCCGCGCGCGCCCGTGCCGGGAGTGCCTGCGCGCGCGCCAGCAGTTCGCGCACGTCGGGCAGCAGCGCCTCGCCGGCCGGCGTGAGCGCCACGCGCCGGCGGGTGCGATCGAACAGCACCACGCCCAGCGCCTTCTCGAGCTGGGCGATGGCCTGGGTCACCGGGGGCTGCGTCATGTGCAGGCGCAGCGCGGCGCGGCCGAAATGCAGTTCTTCGGCCACGGCCACGAACTGGCGCCAGGCCCGCAGGTCGATCAGGCTTTCTTTCATATGCCAAGCATATCAATCGACAGCAAAAAACGGATTGGAACCAATCAATCAGAAGTCCGATACTTGGGCTCCCCCGATCTCCCCCACGACAGAAGAGACACCATGGACACCAAACCGATCCAGATCAATCGCCGCAGCGCCAACATCGTCGAAGGCAAGAGCCGCGCGCCCAACCGCTCCATGTTCTACGCCATGGGCTACGAGGAAGGCGACTTCAAGAAGCCGATGGTCGGCGTCGCCAACGGCCACAGCACCATCACGCCCTGCAACTCGGGCCTGCAGAAGCTGGCCGACGCGGCCATCGCGGGCATCGAGGAAGCCGGCGGCAACGCGCAGGTATTCGGCACCCCCACCATCTCCGACGGCATGGCCATGGGCACCGAAGGCATGAAGTACTCGCTGGTGAGCCGCGAAGTCATTTCCGACTGCATCGAGACCTGCGTGGGCGGCCAGTGGATGGACGGCGTGCTGGTGGTCGGCGGCTGCGACAAGAACATGCCCGGCGGCCTGATGGGCATGCTGCGCGCCAACGTGCCGGCCATCTACGTCTACGGCGGCACCATCCTGCCGGGCCGCTACAAGGGCCAGGACCTGAACATCGTCAGCGTGTTCGAAGCCGTGGGCCAGAACGCCGCCGGCAACATGAGCGACGAAGACCTGCACGAGATCGAGAAGCGCGCCATTCCCGGCACCGGCTCTTGCGGCGGCATGTACACCGCCAACACCATGTCCAGCGCATTCGAGGCGCTGGGCATCTCCCTGCCCTACTCGTCGACCATGGCCAACCCGCATGACGAAAAGGCCAACTCGGCCAAGGAATCGGCCAAGGTGCTGATCGAGGCGATCAAGAAAGACCTGAAGCCGCGCGACATCGTGACCAAGAAGGCCATCGAGAACGCGGTGGCCGTGATCATGGCCACGGGCGGCTCGACCAACGCGGTGCTGCACTTCCTGGCCATCGCGCACGCGGCCGAGGTCGAATGGACCATCGACGACTTCGAGCGCATGCGCAAGAAGGTGCCCGTCATCTGCGACCTGAAGCCCTCGGGCAAGTACCTCGCGGTCGACCTGCACCAGGCCGGCGGCATTCCGCAAGTGATGAAGGTGCTGCTGAAGGCAGGCCTGCTGCATGGCGACTGCATCACCATTTCGGGCCAGACCATCGAAGAAGTGCTGAAGGACGTGCCGGACGTGCCGCGCGCCGACCAGGACGTGATCCGCCCGATCGACAAGCCGATGTACGCGGAAGGCCACCTGGCCATCCTGAAGGGCAACCTGTCGCCCGAAGGCGCCGTGGCCAAGATCACCGGCCTGAAGAATCCCGTCATCACCGGCCCGGCCCGCGTGTTCGACGACGAGCAGTCGGCGCTCAAGGCCATCCTGGACGGCAAGATCAAGGCCGGCGACGTGATGGTGCTGCGCTACCTCGGCCCCAAGGGCGGCCCGGGCATGCCGGAAATGCTGGCCCCCACGGGCGCGCTGATCGGCGCGGGCCTCGGCGAAAGCGTGGGCCTGATCACCGACGGCCGCTTCTCGGGCGGTACCTGGGGCATGGTGGTGGGCCACGTCGCGCCGGAAGCGGCAGCGGGCGGCACCATCGCCTTCGTGAACGAGGGCGACTCGATCACCATCGACGCGCATGAACTGAAGCTCGAGCTGAACGTGCCCGAAGCCGAGATCGCCAAGCGCCGCGAAGGCTGGAAGGCACCGGCACCGCGCTACACGCGCGGCGTGCAGGCGAAGTTCGCGTTCAATGCCTCGAGCGCCAGCTCCGGCGCAGTGCTCGACAAGTTCTGAGCAAGACAAGGTATTGCGTGAAACACCGAGGAACCGGCTCCGCCGGGCCTCAGGTGTTGCCCCCGGCAGGGGGAGGGCGAAGCGGACAGGAAGTGCCGCGCAGCCTCGGGGCGAGCCCTACCTGCGGCGCTGGCCGTTGGTGGGCTTGATGCCCATGTTGGTCTTCTGGCGGTCGATGCGCGCCTGCTTGCGCCTGTCTTCCCGCTCCATGATCCTGCGCTTGGTGTAGCCCGACGAATCGGCCCATGCCCACCATGCGAGGGCCATCGCGAACGGCGACAGCACGATCCACCAGCTCCAGCCGGCGACCATGCCGACTTCGAGATACTTCAGGGCCAGGCCGAGCAGGCCCAATGCCAGAAACCACATCGCGAATCCCTCGGGGTTGTATTGGCAACGCTGACGGACGCCGTGCACGGCGCTACCTACAATCGCGTTGAGTCGAATGTAACTCAGCCCTTACGAAATAGATCCCCATGAAAAGAGTCCTGATGACGGCAGCCCTGGGTCTCGGCCTTGGCGTACTCGCCGCGCCCGCCTTCGCCGATCTGGCGCTGGCCACCTCGAAGAACTGCATGAGCTGCCACGCAGTCGAGCGCAAGGTGCTCGGGCCCTCGTTCAAGGACGTGGCCGCGAAGTACAAGGACGACAAGGGCGCGGTCGACAAGCTGGCCAGCAAGATCATGAAGGGCGGCTCCGGCGTGTGGGGACCGGTGCCGATGCCGGCCAACAACCAGGTCAGCGAAGCCGACGCCAAGAAGCTCGCGGCCTGGGTGCTGCAGACGAAGTAAGGCTAAAGGCGCCGCTGCATCAACCCTGCGGGTTGATGTCGGCCGGCATCACCACCGGCGACAGCGGCCGGCGCTCGATGCGGTCCTCTAGCTGGCCGATATGCGCGGCCACCGTGTTGTCGGTCTGGTCGGAGCGCAGCCGCACCGAGGTTTCGAGCTGGTCGAGGCGCGCCAGCAGCGCACTCTGGCGGTCGGCGTTCTGCGCCATGTGCTTGTTCTCCTGCGCCTCCAGGAAATTGCGCAGTTCGGTGAAGCGGGAAGCCTCGGCCTTGTCGGCCAGATCGCGCTGGGCCTGCATTTCCTTCGTATGACGCTTGGTGTCGATCAACACCGAGCTGTGCAGGTACAGCACGTAGACGAGGAAGAAAGCCGCCAGCACCACGGTCAGGCCCAGCATGATCAGCCCCAGCGGCGCCGATACGGTCATGAAGCCGAGCCACACATCGGTGGGCGCGGACAGCGTGCCCCAGTTCAGCGCGGCGAGTGCCGCGATGAGCAGCACGATGACAAAAAGAAAAGCAGATCTCACGCCCATGTGGGCCTCCTTCGGAAAGATCGAACACATTGGAGACAGCCGCGCGCGTCGAGGCGCACGGTCACTCCAATGGTTTTACCTCAGCCGGAGGCCGTCCACGGGCTCATGGCCCCACAGGGGGCCACGTCCTACAGCCGTCAGAGCTTTTCGGCCAGCTGTTCCAGGATGGCCGGGTTTTCCAGCGTCGAGGTGTCCTGCGTGATGGCCTCGCCCTTGGCGATGCTGCGCAGCAGGCGGCGCATGATCTTGCCGCTGCGCGTCTTGGGCAGGTTGTCGCCGAAGCGGATGTCCTTGGGCTTGGCGATAGGACCGATTTCCTTGGCGACCCAGTTGCGCAGTTCGTTGGCGATCTGCTTGGCTTCTTCGCCGGTCGGGCGGCCGCGCTTGAGCACGACGAAGGCGCACACCGCCTCGCCGGTGACGTCGTCGGGGCGGCCCACCACGGCGGCTTCGGCCACGAGGTCGGTCTTGGACACCAGCGCCGACTCGATTTCCATCGTGCCCAGGCGGTGGCCCGAGACGTTCAGCACGTCGTCGATGCGGCCGGTGATGCGGAAGTAGCCGCGGTCTTCGCTGCGCACCGCGCCGTCGCCGGCCAGGTAGATCGTGCCGCCCATTTCTTCGGGGAAATAGCTCTTCTTGAAACGCTCGGGGTCGTTCCAGATGGTGCGGATCATCGAGGGCCAGGGCCGCTTGATGACCAGCATGCCGCCCGCGCCGTTGGGCAGGTCTTTACCCGTCTCGTCGACGATGGCGGCCATGATGCCCGGCAGCGGGAGCGTGCAAGAACCCGGCACCAGCGGCGTGGCGCCCGGCAGCGGCGTGATGACGTGGCCGCCGGTTTCGGTCTGCCAGAAGGTGTCGACGATGGGGCAGCGCTCGCCGCCGATATTGCGGTGGTACCACATCCACGCCTCGGGATTGATCGGCTCGCCGACCGAACCCAGGATGCGCAGGCTGGTGAGGTCCCAGTTCTTCGGGTGCACCTTCTCGTCGCCCTCGGCGGCCTTGATGAGCGAGCGGATGGCGGTGGGCGCGGTGTAGAACACGCTGACCTTGTGCTTCTCGATCATCTGCCAGAAGCGGCCCGCGTGCGGGAAGGTCGGAATGCCCTCGAACACCACCTGTGTGGCGCCGGCCGCCAGCGGGCCGTAGGCGACGTAGGTGTGGCCGGTGATCCAGCCGATGTCGGCGGTGCACCAGAAGACGTCTTCGGGGCGGATGTCGAAGGTCCAGTCCATCGTGAGCTTGGCCCACAGCAGGTAGCCGCCGGTGGCGTGCTGCACGCCCTTGGGCTTGCCGGTGGAGCCCGAGGTGTAGAGGATGAACAGCGGATGCTCGGCATTCACCGGCACGGGCGCGCACTCGGTGCTCTGCCCTTTCAGCGCCTCGTCGAAGGTCTTGTCGCGGCCTTCGACACGGGTCCACGCGGTGGGCGTGCGCTCGTACACGAACACGGTCTTGATCGACTCGCAGCCGCCCAGCGCGATGCCGTCGTCCACGATGGCCTTCAGCGGCAGTTCCTTGCCGCCACGCAACTGATAGTTGGCCGTGATGACCGCCACCGCGCCCGCGTCGATGATCCGCTCCTGCAGCGCCTTGGCCGAGAAGCCGCCGAACACCACGCTGTGGGTGGCGCCGATGCGCGCGCAGGCCTGCATGGCGATGACGCCCTCGACCGTCATCGGCATGTAGATGACGACACGGTCGCCCTTCTGGATGCCCTGCGCCTTCAGCGCGTTGGCGAACTGGCTCACGCGAGCCAGCAGTTCCTTGTAGGTGACGTTGGTGACGGTGCCGTCGTCGGCCTCGAAGACGATGGCGGTCTTGTTCTCGACCGGGGTGCCGATGTGCCGGTCGAGGCAGTTGGCGCTGGCGTTGAGTTCGCCGTCGCCGAACCACTGGTAGAACGGCGCGTTCGACTCGTCGAGCGTCTTGGTGAACGGCTTGGTCCACTGCAGGTTGCCCTTGGCCAGGCGGGTCCAGAACCCGTCGAAGTCCTGTTCGGCCTCCTTGCACAGGGCCTCGTAGGCGGCCATGCCGGAAATGCGGGCGCCGTCGGTGGCGCGGGCGTCGGGCGGGAACACGCGGTTCTCGACAAGGACGGATTCAATGTTCTTCGATGCGCTGCTCATGCTCTATGTCTCCTGGATGGATGCGGCCGTAATGTCGGTGTGCCCACTTACGGGGCACTGACGGGTCGGTGACTGCCCGATGTTAGTTCGCGGGGTTATCACGAGTGCGACACGGGGACACCCCTAGAATCCCCCGTCCCAAACAACCGCCCTCCAGATGTCCGCTCCCGATCCTTTCGACACCCGGAACCCGCCCGTACCACGCCGCGGTTCGCCGCTTCGGCCGCTGCCCAAGCTGATTTTCGCGAGCCGCTGGCTGCAGTTGCCGCTGTACCTGGGCCTGATCGTGGCGCAGGCGGTGTACGTGGTGCATTTCCTGGTCGAGCTGCTGCACCTGGTGGAAGCCGCCTTCGGCAGCAAGGAAGCGCTGCAGGCGCTGATCACCAGCATCGGCTACAAGACCACCGCCCCGGTCGGCACGCTGAACGAGACGGTGATCATGCTGGTGGTGCTGGCGCTGATCGACGTGGTCATGATCTCCAACCTGCTGATCATGGTGATCGTGGGCGGCTACGAGACCTTCGTGAGCCGCATGGACCTCGAAGGCCACCGCGACCAGCCCGAATGGCTGAGCCACGTGAATGCCTCGGTGCTCAAGGTGAAGCTGGCCACGGCCATCATCGGCATCAGCTCCATCCACCTGCTGAAGACCTTCATCAACGCCGACAACTACACCGACCGCGTGCTGATCGCCCAGACGGTGATCCACATCGCGTTCCTGTTCTCGGCCATGGCCATCGCCTACACCGACAAGCTCATGACCTCGTCGGCGCCGCACGGCGACGACCGCCACTGAGTTTTTCTTGTACCTAGCCTGCGTGCGGCAGATCCCACGCGGGCACTTCGGTGAAGCGCCCTGCCAGGAAGTCGAGCATGGTGCGCAAGGTGGCCGGCATGTGCTTGCGAGAGGCGTAAACCGCATACATGCCGACGACCTGCGGCTCGAAATCGGTGAACAGCGGCACCAGTTCCCCTGCCTGCACCAGTGCCGAAGTCAGGTAGGTCGGCAGCATCGCGATGCCCGCCCCCGCCCGCGCCAGTTGCATCAGGCTGGCTGCGTCGTTGGTCGACACGTTGCCGCCCACGGCCACCGAAACCGGCTCCCCGTCTTCCTTGCGCGTGAAGTTCCACAGGCTGCGCCCGAAATAGGAATGCGTGAGGCAATTGCGCTGGGCCAGTTCTTCCACCCGCAGCGGCCTGCCCTGCTCCTTCAGGTAGCCCGGCGAAGCGCAAACCACCGAGCGGCAATCGGTGAGCCGACGCGCGATAAGGTTCGGGTCGATTTCCACGGCCACGCGAATCGCGAGGTCGATGCGCTCGTCCACCAGGTTCACCGAGCGGTCGAGCAGCACCAGGTCGACCGCCACGCCGGGATACAGCCTCACATAGTCGGCCACGGCCCCGGCCAGTTGCGCCTGCGCGAACGAAGTACTGGCCGTGATGCGCAGCTGACCGCGTGGCGCCTCGGCGGGGTGCCGCACCGCGGCCTGCATGTCGCCCGTGAGCTCCAGCACCTGGCGGCAGCGCGGCAGCAGTTCTTCGCCTGCCGCGGTAAGGCTCAGGCGGCGTGTCGTGCGATGCAGCAGGCGGGCGCCGGTCCACTGCTCCAGTTCGGCCACATAGCGCGTGACCACGGGCCGTGACAGGTCGAGCTTGTCGGCGGCCGCGGAAAGACTGCCCGAATCGACCACGTTGACAAACACCCGCATTGCATTCAATCGATCCATTTGCACGATTTTAGGAATAAACAAGCGCGCAAATCGAGGTGTTTCTTTCGAAAGCAGAAACCTAAGATGCGGCTCAGCCCATCCACTTTCTGGAGATCACCATGAGCCACATCGCCATCATCGGGGCCACCGGACGCGCCGGCAGCCAGCTTCTCGAAGAGGCCCTGCGCCGCGGCCACACCGTCACCGCCATCGCCCGCAAGGCCAGCGCCAAGCTGGCCGGACGCGCCAACGTCAAGGCCGTCGACCTCGACGTGCTCGACGCCGCCGCCCTCGAAAAAGCCCTGGCCGGCCACGACGCCGTGTTCAGCGCCGCGCACTTCGCCACCGTGCCGCCGGCGGCCATCATCGAGCCGGTCAAGCGCGCGGGCGTGAAGCGCCTGCTGGTGGTCGGCGGTGCCGGCAGCCTGTTCGCGGCGCCCGGCCTGAAGGTGATCGACACGCCCAACTTCCCCGATGCCTACCGCGCCGAAGCCTCGGCCGGCGGCGTGTTCCTCGACGCGCTGCGCAACGAGAAAGATCTCGACTGGACCTTCCTGTCGCCCTCCGCCGAGTTCGTCGAAGGCGAGCGCACCGGCAAGTTCCGCCTGGGCAAGGACGACCTGCTGGTGAGCGCCGAAGGCCGCAGCTGGATCACCTTCGAGGACTACGCGATCGCGTTCATCGACGAGTTGGAAAAGCCCGCTCACTCGCGCCAGCGCTACACCATCGGATATTGAGGCTCGCCCCCAGGCTGCGCGCACTTCGTGTCGCTTCGCCAACCCCCTGCCGGGGGCGGGCCGGCCGCTTCGGGCGGCCGTGCGCGGCGGCCCCCACGAAAGAGCCAGGTCGTAACGGAGTTAGCGGCCGGTCATGTTCTCCGGCACCACCCACGCATCGAACTGCTCGGCCGTCAGGTGGCCCGAGGCGATCGCCGCTTCGCGCAGGCTGGTGCCTTCCTTGTGCGCCTTCTTGGCGATGTAGGCCGACTTGTCATAGCCGATGTGCGTGTTCAGCGCCGTCACCAGCATCAGCGAACGCTGCACCAGCTCGGTGATGCGTTCGCGGTTCGGCTCGATGCCCACGGCGCAGTGGTCGTTGAAGCTCACCATGCCATCGGCCAGCAGGCGCACGCTCTGCAGGAAGTTGTGCGCGACCATGGGGCGGAACACGTTCAGCTCGAAGTTGCCCGAGGCGCCGCCGATGTTGATGGCCACGTCGTTGCCGAACACCTGCGCGGCCAGCATCGTGACGGCCTCGCTCTGGGTCGGGTTGACCTTGCCCGGCATGATCGACGAGCCCGGTTCGTTCTCGGGAATGCTCAGTTCGCCGATGCCGCTGCGCGGGCCGCTGGCGAGCCAGCGCACGTCGTTGGCGATCTTGTTCATGCTGGCCGCCAGCGTCTTCAGCGCGCCGTGGGCATGCACCAGCGCATCGACGCTGGCCATGGCTTCGAACTTGTTCGGCGCGGTCACGAACGGCAGGCCGGTGATCTTCGCCAGCTCGGCGGCCACCTGCTCGGCGTAGCCCTTGGGCGCGTTGAGCCCCGTGCCGACGGCCGTGCCGCCCAGCGCCAGTTCGCTCAGATGCGGCAGCGCGGCGCGCACATGCGCCTCGCCGTGCGCCAGTTGCGCGACGTAGCCCGAGAACTCCTGGCCCAGCGTGAGGGGCGTGGCGTCCTGCAGATGGGTGCGGCCGATTTTCACGATGTCCGCGAAGTCCTTCGACTTCTGCTCCAGCGTGCCGCGCAGCTTGGCAATGGCGGGCAGCAGCTTGTGCGTGATGGCTTCCACCGCGGCCACGTGCATGGCGGTCGGGAACACGTCGTTGCTCGACTGGCTGCGGTTGACGTCGTCGTTCGGGTGCACGAGGCGGCCTTCGCCGCGCTCGCCGCCGAGCAGTTCGCTCGCGCGGTTGGCCAGCACTTCGTTGACGTTCATGTTGGTCTGCGTGCCCGAGCCGGTCTGCCAGACCACCAGCGGGAACTCGCCCGGGTGCTTGCCGGCGATGACTTCGTCGGCGGCCGCCACGATGGCGTTGGTCTTCTTCTCGTCCTGCAGCCCCAGCGCGTGGTTGACCACGGCCGACGCGCGCTTCACCTGGGCCAGCGCCTTGATGATTTCGCGCGGCTGCTGCTCGCCGGAGATGTCGAAGTTCTGCAGCGAGCGCTGCGTTTGCGCGCCCCACAGCTTGTCGGCCGGCACGTCGATCGGTCCGAAGGTGTCGCGCTCGGCACGGGTCTTGGGGGAAGTCGTCATGAGAAAAAGCTCCGCGTTCAAGAAAAATCGCGCCGCTTTCCGGCGCGACGCAGAGTATCGCGCCAATAGGAGTAGCTCTCATCTGACGAGGCCATTGCGCCGCCGCTGACAGGTTGATACCTGCCAGCGCCTTGACCTCATCATGCCGAAAAGTTATGATCTAGGTCTTCTGACGACCGACAAGTCATGATGATGACAGCGTCGGTCAAGCCTTCACTACTCGCGGATCACCGAATCCCGTCGCGGTGCAAGGTTCCCCCGCCGGGCTCAGCCCGGCAACCCCGGGCGGATCTTTCCGCCCCCATTGCCACGCCAAGCTCATCCAGGCGGCGCCCCTCGACCAGCCCGCCGCTCTGCGATTGAAGCATCCGGCAGGCACTGGTTTCGTCGCCAAGTCGTCTTCAGTGCCTGTCGGCAGCCCATCGAATGGGCTGGGGGCGTGGTCGCGTCGTCCTTTCGGGGGCGGCGATCTGTCAACCCTTCACACGAAAGGAGCCCCGACGTATGGCCAAAGGAATTCTCATCGACCATGTTTTCAAGGTGTTCGGCGACGAGCCCGAGCAAGCACTGGAACTGGTCCGCCAAGGTCTGTCCAAGAAAGAAATCCTGGCCCGCACCGGCCAGTCGATCGGCGTGTTCGACGCCACTTTCGAAATCCAGGCCGGAGAAATCTTCGTCATCATGGGGCTCTCGGGTTCGGGCAAGTCGACGCTGGTGCGCCTGCTGAACCGGCTGATCGAGCCGACCGCGGGCCGCATCGTGATCGACGGCGCCGACATCAACGAACACTCCGGCGCCCGCCTGCGCGCGCTGCGCCGCAAGGACATCAGCATGGTGTTCCAGTCGTTCGCGCTGATGCCGCACATGACGGTGCGCGAGAACACCGCCTTCGGCCTCGAGCTCTCGGGCACGGGCAAGAAGGAACGCCTGGCGCAGGCCGACAAGGCGCTCGCGCAAGTGGGGCTGGCGGGCTGGGGCGCCAGCTACCCGGACGAGCTTTCCGGCGGCATGCAGCAGCGCGTGGGCCTGGCGCGCGCGCTGGCCTCCGACCCGTCGATCCTGCTGATGGACGAGGCCTTCTCGGCGCTCGACCCGATCATCCGCACCGAAATGCAGTCGGAACTGCTGCGGCTGCAGCAGGAGCAGCGCCGCACCATCGTCTTCATCTCGCACGACCTCGACGAAGCCATGCGCATCGGCGACCGCATCGCGATCATGAAAGATGGGCAAGTGATCCAGGTCGGCACGCCCGACGAGATCCTGCGCAGCCCCGCCAACGACTACGTGCGCAGCTTCGTGCGTGGCGTGGACGCGGCCGCCGTGTTCAAGGCCGGCGACATCGCGCGCAAGCAGCTCACCGTGGTCAGCGAGCACCCCGAGCGCGGTGCGCGCGCGGCGCTCAAGCAGCTGGAAGACCAGGACCGCGACTTCGCCTACGTGACCAGCCCGAACAAGCGCTACCTGGGCACCGTGTCCGCCGAAACCCTGCGCGCGGCGCTCGACGGCCATTCCGGCGCGCTCGGCCTGCGGCACGCGTTCCTCAATGACCTCGGCGTGATTGAGGCCGACGCACCCGTGGCCGGCCTTTTCGGCCAGGTGGGCCAGGCGCCTTGCGCGGTGCCGGTAGTGGCCGCAGACGGCCGCTTCTGCGGTGCGATCAGCAAGACGACGCTGCTGAAGTTCCTCGACCGCGACACACCGCCGATCGACCCCGCGCACCAGCCGCAGCAGCAACCCGCCGCCGTGCCTGCCGCAGACGCCGCCACGGCCTGACCGATTTCGAAGGAACTCCAGATGAACGACACCACACTGCCCTCCGAACTCGCACCCCTGAACGACGCTGCCTCCATGCTCGCGACGCCCGCTCCGGTGACGACGCCAGTCGATCCGTGGGAAGCCCTGTCCGCCGCGCCCGACCCCGCGTCGACCAGCGCCTGGCTCGACGCACCCGTGCCCGCCCATGCGGCGCACCAGCTGGCCGGCCAGGCTGACGCCGCCAGCGGCGGCTTCCAGCTGCATCGCCTGTGGGACGGCTCGCTGCCTATCGAATCCTGGATCAACCAGGGCCTGGGATGGGTGGTCGAGCACTTCCGCCCCTTCTTCCAGACCGTGCGCCTGCCCATCGACAGCACGCTCAACTCTGTGCAGAGCCTGCTGACCGGCCTGCCCACGCTCGCGATGATTGCGCTGATCGGCCTGTTCGCCTGGCAATTCGCCGGCCGCGCGCTGGCCATCGGCACCACCGTGGCGCTGCTGCTGGTGGCCATGCTGGGTATCTGGCCCGAAGCGATGGTGACGCTGTCGCTGGTGCTGACCTCGCTGGTGTTCTGCATGGTCATCGGCCTGCCGCTGGGCGTGCTGCTGGCCAGCAGCGACCGGGCGCAGCGGATCATGCGGCCGGTGCTCGACGCGATGCAGACCACGCCCGCCTTCGTGTACCTGGTGCCGGTGGTGATGCTGTTCGGCATCGGCAACGTGCCCGGCGTGATCGTCACCATCGTCTTCGCGCTGGCCCCGCTGGTGCGCCTGACCAACCTCGGCCTGCGCCAGGTGCGCCCCGACCTCATCGAAGCCGCGCGCGCCTACGGTGCCTCGCCCTGGCAGATGCTGGTGAAGGTGCAGCTGCCGCTGGCCATGCCGTCGATCATGGCGGGTATCAACCAGGCATTGATGCTGTCGCTGTCGATGGTGGTGATCGCCTCGATGATCGCCGTGGGCGGCCTCGGCCAGATGGTGCTTCGCGGCATCGGCCGGCTCGACATGGGCCTGGCGACCGTGGGCGGCCTGGGCATCGTGCTGCTGGCGATCTCGCTGGACCGCCTGACGCAGGCCATGGGCAAGTCGCGCCGCGCCGGCGGCCGCCGCTGGTGGCACACCGGGCCGGTCGGCTTTGCGCTGCGTGTGCTGCAACGCGCCGTGGCGCCGGGCCGTACCGCTGGCGAGCCGGCACCCGCCCTGTCGGCCCAGGCGCAATGATCGGAGGACACCAACGCATGACGAAGAAGACCAGTCTCATCGCACGCGGCCTGCTGGCCCTTGCCTTCGTGGCCTCCGGCATGGCGGCCCAGGCGGCCAACGAACTGCCCGGCAAGGGCGTGACCGTGCTGCCACTCAAGAGCTCGCTCGCCGAGGAAGCTTTCCAGACGCTGCTGGTGATGCGCGCGCTCGAAAAGCTCGGCTACACCGTCGAGCCCATGAAAGACCTGGAGCCGGCCACCGAGCACCTGGCCATCGCCAACGGCGACGCCACCTTCATGGCCAACCACTGGAGCCTGCTGCACGCCGACTTCTACAAGAACAGCGGCGGCGACGCCAAGCTGTGGCGCAAGGGTGTGTACTCCGACGGCGCGGTGCAGGGCTACCTGATCGACCGAAAGACGGCCGAGCAGTACGGCATCAGCAACATCGCGCAGCTGAAGGACCCGGCCATCGCCAAGCTGTTCGACGCAGACGGCGACGGCAAGGCCGACCTCACGGGCTGCAATCCCGGCTGGGGCTGCGAACTGGCCATCGAGAACCACCTGACTGCCTACCAGCTGCGCGACACCGTCACCCACAAGCAAGGCAGCTACGCCGCGCTGATGGCCGACACCATCGCCCGCTTCAAGCAGGAAAAGCCAGTGCTGTATTACACGTGGACGCCGTATTGGGTGAGCGCCGTGCTGCGCCCGGGTGCGGACGTGGTGTGGCTGCAGGTGCCCTTCTCTTCTTCGCAGGGCGACGGCGGGAACGTCGACACGCAGTTGCCGAACGGCAAGAACTACGGCTTCCAGGCCAACCAAGAGCAGATCGTCGCCAACCGGGCCTTCGTCGAGAAGAACCCTGCGGCGGGCAAGCTGTTCGAGATCATGAAGCTGCCGATCAGCGACATCAACGCGCAGAACCTGCGCATGAGCCAGGGCGCCAACACGCAACAGGACGTGGAACGGCACACCGACGGGTGGATCAAGGCGCACCAGCAGCTGTTCGACGGGTGGATTGCCGAGGCTCGGGCAGCGGCGGCTCCCTAGGCAGTGGGCTGAGATAATCGGGGGGCGTTTTCACATTCCTAAAAAGCCCCCCCACCATGACGACCACGATCCAGCAGGCCGACCTGATCGAATCGATCAGCGCCGCGCTGCAGTACATCAGCTACTACCACCCCGCCGACTACATCGCCCACCTGGCCCGCGCCTACGAGCGCGAACAGAGCCCTGCGGCCAAGGACGCCATTGCGCAGATCCTGACCAACAGCAAGATGAGCGCCACGGGCCAGCGCCCGATCTGCCAGGACACCGGCATCGTCAACGTGTTCCTCAAGGTGGGCATGGACGTGCGCTGGGGCGGCTTCACCGGCAGCCTCGACGACGCCATCAACGAAGGCGTGCGCCGCGGCTACAACCACCCCGACAACACTCTGCGCGCCTCGGTCGTGGCCGACCCGCAGTTCGACCGCAAGAACACCAAGGACAACACGCCCGCGGTGATCTTCACGGAGATCGTTCCGGGCGACAAGGTCGAAGTCACGGTGGCGGCCAAGGGCGGCGGCAGCGAGAACAAGAGCAAGCTGGCCATGCTGAACCCCGGCGACAGCGTGGTCGACTGGGTGCTCAAGACCGTGCCCACCATGGGCGCCGGCTGGTGCCCGCCGGGCATGCTGGGCATCGGCATCGGCGGCACCGCCGAGAAGGCCGCGCTGATGGCCAAGGAAAGCCTGATGGACGACCTGGACATGCACGAGCTGCTGGCCAAGAAGAAGTCGGGCGCAGAGCTGAGCAAGGTCGAGGCACTGCGCATCGAGCTGTACGAGAAGGTCAACGCACTGGGCATCGGCGCGCAGGGCCTGGGCGGCCTGGCCACCGTGCTCGACGTCAAGATCCAGATGTACCCCACGCACGCGGCGAGCAAGCCCGTGGCGATGATCCCCAACTGCGCCGCCACGCGCCACGCGCACTTCACGATGGACGGCAGCGGTCCGGTCTACCTCGACCCGCCATCGCTCGACCTGTGGCCCGACGTGAACTGGGCCCCTGATGAGAAGAAGAGCAAGCGCGTCGACCTCGACAAGCTCACGCCCGCCGAAGTGGCGAGCTGGAAGCCCGGCGACACGCTGCTGCTGAACGGCAAGATGCTGACCGGCCGGGACGCAGCGCACAAGCGCATCCAGGGCA
Organism: Variovorax durovernensis; assembly: GCF_977011995.1. Taxonomy (NCBI): domain Bacteria; kingdom Pseudomonadati; phylum Pseudomonadota; class Betaproteobacteria; order Burkholderiales; family Comamonadaceae; genus Variovorax; species Variovorax durovernensis. The sequence goes on from NZ_CDRNCW010000001.1 coordinate 4,080,877, forward strand.
TGCTGGCCAAGGGCGAGAAGCTGCCGGTGGACTTCACCAATCGCGTCATCTACTACGTCGGCCCGGTCGACCCGGTGGGCGACGAGGCCGTCGGCCCCGCCGGCCCCACGACCGCAACGCGCATGGACGGCTTCACCGAGATGATGCTGGCCGAGACCGGCCTGATCGCCATGATCGGCAAGGCCGAGCGCGGCCCGGTCGCCATCGAGGCCATCAAGAAGCACAAGAGCGCCTACCTCATGGCCGTGGGCGGCGCCGCCTACCTGGTCAGCAAGGCCATCAAGACCGCCAAGGTGGTCGGCTTCGAGGACCTGGGCATGGAAGCCATCTACGAATTCGACGTGGTCGACATGCCCGTGACGGTGGCGGTCGATGCCGGCGGCACCAGCGCGCACATCACCGGCCCGGCCGAGTGGCAGAAGCGCATCGCCAGCGGCGAGTTCAAGACCATCATGATGGAAGAAGCCTGAGTTGAGCCCGATAGGCGTCTTCGACAGCGGGGTCGGCGGCCTCAGCGTGCTGGCCGCGCTGAGGGCCGAGCTTCCGCAAGAGAACTTCGTCTACTTTGCCGACACGGCCTACGCGCCGTACGGCGAACGCGGGGACGCCTACGTGATCGAGCGCTCGCGCGCGGTGGTCGAACAGCTGCGGCGCGAGCACGGCATCAAGGCGCTGGTCGTCGCATGCAACACCGCCACGACCGCCGCCATCCACCTCATGCGCGCCGAGCACCCCGACCTGCCGATCGTCGGGCTGGAGCCCGGCCTCAAGCCCGCCGTGGCAGCCAGCCGAACGGGGCATATCTCGGTGATGGCCACGCGCGGCACGCTGGCCAGCGCCAAGTACGCGGCCTTGCGCGCATCTTTCGCCGGATCGGCCGAGGTGCGATCGGTGCCCTGCGACGGGCTGGTGAAGGCCATCGAAGGCTTCGACGTCGCGGGCATTTCTGCTTTGTGCGAGCGCTACATGAAAGAGGCCGGGCCTTTCGGCGACGGCCCCACACAGGTCGACACGGTGGTGCTGGGCTGCACCCACTATCCGCTCGTGAAGGACGAACTGCGCCGCCACGCGCCGGCCACGCTGCGCTTCATCGACACCGGCGTGCCGGTCGCGCAGCAGACCCGGCGCCTGCTGGCTTCGGCAGCCCGGCTCGCGGACAGCGGCAACGGCGGGCTGCGCCTTGAAAGCAGCGGCGATGTCGCCGTGCTCGAAGCCGCCGCGGCGCGCTGGCTCGGGCTTGCCGCCGGCACCGCCACTTCAGCCTGAATCGGACTCCATCATCTCCATGCGTTCCCGGATGCGCCACGCCGCCCTCTTCCTGAGCCTTCTGCTGGCCGCCGGCCTGAGCCACGCGGCCTGCGAGAGCGGCCTGGCCGAACGCATGCATGCCAAGCTGTACCCCAGACGCCCGCTCGACGAGCGGCTGGCGGCGTGCAAGGTCTGGCCGGCCTTTCCGGGGCGCAGCATCGTCGTGCTGCCGCTGCCCCGCGAGACCACCGACAACGGCGCCAAGGTGTTCGACCTCGAACTGCTGCTGATCCAGCGGCCCGACAACGGCAACACCGAGCGCGACACGGTGATCGGCCGGCTCTTCCAGCCCGAGGCGCTCGACGAGGACGCCACCACGTCGATCCAGGACATCCGCATCGACACCTCGCGCTACGTGCTGGCATCCGACGCCCGCGCCTTCGGCGTGCGCGTGCGCTACCGGGGCACCAGCGCGCCGGGCAGCCCATTGGCGAGCGAGACGGTGCGCCTGTACGTGCAGCACGGCAAGCAATTCCGCCAGGTGCTGCAGGAGGTCGAACTCGACCACGACAACGGGGGATGGGATTCGACCTGCACCGGTCACTTCGAGAAGCTGCGCACGATGCTCTCGATCGGCAAGACGACGAGCAACGGCTTTGCCGACCTGCAACTGTCGCGCACGCTGGTGCAAAGCCGCGCGCAGCAAGAGGAAGACCAGGGGTGCGTGGAGAAGGCGCTGCCCGCGAAGTTCAGCACCGTGACGCTGCGCTACGACGGCGAGCGATTCAAGGTGCCGAAGTCGCTGCTGCGGCAGGCACCCTGAAGTCTTTTCAATCTCAGTGCAGGTGACGCGGACGGCGCCCGCCGCCATGCCCACCGCCGCTGCCCCCGCTGCCGGGGCCGCCCGTGCCGCGCGGGCGCTTGCCGATCTCCAAAGAGTTCACCAAGGCATCAAAACGGTCGCTGAAGAGGCGATCGATCTCGGAGACGACCCCACCCAGCTCGGCACCGTCGAAGTGGCGCTCCATGAGGTTCACGACGTCTTCCACCAGCAGGTCGCGCTGCACCTGCATGATGGCGGCCGGGTTGGGGCCGACGAAGAGCATCAGGAAGTCGTCGCGCGACTCCTCTTCGGGGTCGCCCTCTTCCTCGTCGAAGTCGGTGTCGTAGAACGTGACCTCGATGGCCGCGCCGCGGTCCGACAGCTCGTTCAGGCCCATGCACATCTCGTCGAGCGCCTGGCGGAAGTCTTCGTCGCCCGGCACCGTCCAGCAGATCTGGAGCATGTGCTCCTTCTGCTCGAAGCGGATGCCCGGCTCTTCTTCGTAGGTGCTGGTGGCGCCGTCGGCCAGCGACTTGGCGCCGGCGTACTTCCACAGAGGCTTGAGCGCCTCCTGGATCTGGTCGAAGCTCACGTCCGCACGCAACGGCACATCGCCGTGCACATGGATCTCAAATGGAGCGTTGTAGCGAGGCATCGAATGCTCCCTTGTAAATGTGGTACCCGGAACGGGGGTCGAACCCGTATGCCCCGATTAAGGAAGCGGCGGATTTTAAGTCCGATGTGTCTACCAATTTCACCATCCGGGCGTCAGGTTGAACATCGACGATAACCCAAACAAAACAAGCCCCGGCAACGATGGTTGGCGGGGCTTGGTGATCGGGGTCGAATCGAGTTGAACGAGAGGGTGGAGGCGCGACCCGGAGTCGAACCGGGCTAGACGGATTTGCAATCCGTTGCATAACCGCTTTGCTATCGCGCCACGCAGAAAAACGAAATCGACCTAGCGAAAAAAAGGGAAGCTGGAGCTTCCCTTTTTCAAAACTGGAGCGGGAAAAGAGTCTCGAACTCTCGACCTCAACCTTGGCAAGGTTGCGCTCTACCAACTGAGCTATTCCCGCGTTTCGAGCCTCGAATTATATACCAATATTTCAGGGCTCCGAAAGTTTTGCGATCAATCGATCGATCAATGTTTGACCGAGCCTTCGGAAGCCGGTGCCGCGGCGCGCTGCTTGGCCAGTTCGGCCACTGCAGCGGCCGATGCGGCCACTTCTTCGTCAGACAGTGCCTCGGGCATCTTCTCCAGCGCGATCTCAAGCACCTTGTCGATCCACTTCACGGGGACGATCTCAAGGCCGTTCTTCACGTTCTCTGGAATGTCCTGCAGGTCCTTGGCGTTCTCTTCCGGGATCAGCACGGTCTTGATGCCACCGCGCAATGCGGCCAGCAGCTTTTCCTTCAGGCCGCCGATGGCCGTCACCTCGCCGCGCAGCGTGATCTCGCCGGTCATCGCGACGTCGCTGCGCACGGGGATGCCCGTGAGCGCCGACACGAAGGCCGTCGTCATTGCCGCGCCCGCGCTCGGGCCGTCCTTCGGCGTGGCGCCGTCGGGTACGTGGATGTGGATGTCGCGCTTCTCGAACACCTCGTCCTTGATGCCAAGGCGGCGCGAGCGGCTGCGCACCACCGTGCGCGCGGCCTCGACCGATTCCTTCATCACGTCGCCCAGCGAACCGGTGCGGCTGATCACGCCCTTGCCGGGCATCGTGACCGCTTCGATGGTCAGCAGGTCGCCGCCGACCTCGGTCCACGCAAGGCCGACCACCTGGCCGACCTGGTTCTGCTTCTCCGCGAGGCCGAAGCTGTACTTGCGCACGCCCAGGAACTCGTTGAGGTTCGCGCCATCGACCGTGACCTTCGGCGTGAGCTGCTTGAGCAGCAGGCCCTTCACCACCTTGCGGCAGATCTTGGACAGCTCGCGCTCGAGCGACCGCACACCCGCTTCACGCGTGTAGTAGCGCACGATGTCGCGCACGGCCTCTTCGGTGACGAGGAGCTCTTCGTCCTTGACGCCGTTGTTCTTCATCTGCTTGGGCAGCAGGTACTTGATTGCGATGTTCGTCTTCTCGTCTTCGGTGTAGCCCGAGAGGCGGATGACTTCCATCCGGTCCAGCAGCGCCGGCGGAATGTTCATCGAGTTCGAGGTGGCGACGAACATGACGTCGCTCAGGTCGAAGTCGACTTCCACGTAGTGGTCGCCGAAGGTGTGGTTCTGCTCCGGGTCGAGCACCTCGAGCAGCGCGCTCGACGGGTCGCCACGGAAGTCCGTGCCCAGCTTGTCGATTTCGTCGAGCAGGAACAGCGGATTGCGCGTGCCGATCTTGCTCAGCCCCTGCAGCACCTTGCCCGGCAGCGCGCCGATGTAGGTGCGGCGATGGCCGCGAATTTCGGCTTCGTCGCGCATGCCGCCCAGCGCCATGCGGGTGTACTTGCGGCCGGTCGCCTTGGCGATCGACTGCCCGAGCGAGGTCTTGCCCACGCCCGGCGGGCCGACCAGGCACAGGATCGGCGCCTTGACCTTGTCGACGCGTTGCTGCACCGCGAGATATTCGAGGATGCGGTCCTTGACTTTCTCCAGGCCGTAGTGGTCGGCGTTGAGCACGGCTTCGGCATTGGCCAGGTCGTGCTTGATCTTGGTCTTCTTGCTCCAGGGCAGGCCGATCAGCACATCGATGTAGTTGCGCACCACGGTGGCTTCGGCCGACATGGGCGACATGAGCTTGAGCTTCTTGAGCTCGCCCTCGGCCTTCTTCAGTCCTTCCTTGGACATCTTGGCGAGCTTGATCTTCTTCTCGATCTCCTCGATGTCCGCGCCCTCTTCGCCTTCGCCGAGCTCCTTCTGGATGGCCTTGACCTGCTCGTTGAGGTAGAAGTCGCGCTGGTTCTTTTCCATCTGGCGCTTCACGCGGCCACGGATCTTCTTGTCGACGTTCAGGATGTCGACTTCGCGCTCGAGCTGGCCAAACAGGTTTTCCAGGCGGGCTTTGACGTCGTCGAGGTCCAGCACGGCCTGCTTGTTGTCGAGCTTGAGCGGCAGGTGCGCGGCGATGGTGTCCGCGAGGCGGCCCGGATCGTCGATGCTCGAGATCGAGGTCAGGATCTCGGGCGGAATCTTCTTGTTCAGCTTGACGTACTGGTCGAACTGCTGCATCACCGCACGGCGCAGCGCCTCGACCTCGGTGCCCTTCTCGCCGCCTTCGGGCGCCTCGACGGGCGTCACGTTGGCCGAGAAATGGGTTTCGCCGTCATCGATGCGGTTCACGCGGGCGCGCTGCTGGCCTTCGACCAGCACCTTCACCGTGCCGTCGGGCAGCTTGAGCATCTGCAGGATGGTCGAGACACAACCGACCTCGAACATGTCCTCGACCGAGGGCTCGTCCTTGGCGGCGGCCTTCTGGGCCACCAGCATGATGCGGCGCTCCGCCTCCATGGCCAGTTCGAGCGCCTTGATGCTCTTGGGGCGACCCACGAAGAGCGGGATCACCATGTGGGGAAACACCACGACGTCGCGCAGCGGCAGCAGCGGCAGGTCGAGGGCTTCGGGAGGCAGAGGGGTATGGCCAGACATGCAGATCCTTCGCGTCTTTGGCTTTAAGCCTTTTTCGCAGCTTCGCGGTACACGAGCAGCGGGGGCTTGTTTTCGTCGATGGTCGATTCCTCGACCACCACCTTGTCGACATTGGTCGCATTCGGCAATTCGAACATGGTGTCGATCAGCGACTGTTCAAGGATCGAACGCAGGCCGCGTGCACCGGTCTTGCGGGCCAGGGCCTTGCGCGCGATCGCCTTGAGCGCCGCCGGGCGGATTTCGAGGTCCACGCCTTCCATCTGCAGCAGCTTGGTGAACTGCTTCACCACGGCGTTCTTGGGCTCGGTCAGGATCTGGACCAGCGCGTCCTCGCTGAGCTCCGCGAGCGACGCGACCACGGGCATGCGGCCCACGAGTTCGGGGATCAGGCCGAACTTGATCAGGTCTTCGGGTTCGACTTCGCGGAACACCTCGGTGATGCTGCGCTGCTGCTTGCTCTTGACCGACGCGCCGAAGCCGATACCCGAGGCCTCGGTGCGGTTTTCGATGACCTTTTCCAGGCCGGCGAAGGCGCCGCCGCAGATGAACAGGATGTTGGTCGTGTCGATCTGCAGAAAGTCCTGGTTCGGGTGCTTGCGCCCACCCTGCGGGGGCACGCTGGCCATGGTGCCTTCGATGAGCTTCAGCAGGGCCTGCTGCACGCCCTCGCCCGACACGTCGCGCGTGATCGAGGGGTTGTCGGACTTGCGCGAGATCTTGTCGATTTCGTCGATGTAGACGATGCCGCGCTGTGCACGCTCGACTTCGTAGTTGCAGCTCTGCAGCAGCTTCTGGATGATGTTCTCGACGTCTTCGCCCACGTAGCCGGCTTCGGTCAGCGTGGTGGCGTCGGCCATCACGAACGGCACGTCGAGCATGCGCGCCAGCGTTTGTGCCAGCAGCGTCTTGCCCGAGCCCGTGGGGCCGATCAGCAGGATGTTGCTCTTGCTGAGCTCGACATCCTCGCCCTTGGCCTTTTCCTTGTGGCGCAGGCGCTTGTAGTGGTTGTAGACCGCCACAGACAGCATCCGCTTGGCCGGCTCCTGGCCGATCACGTAGTTGTCGAGATTCGTCTTGATCTCGAGCGGCGTCGGCAGGTCGCTGCGTGCCTCGCGCGCTTCTTCACCCGCGGGTAGTTCGTCGCGGATGATCTCGTTGCAAAGGTCGATGCACTCGTCGCAGATGAAGACCGAAGGGCCCGCGATCAGCTTCTTGACCTCATGCTGGCTCTTGCCGCAGAACGAGCAATAAAGCGTTTTTTCGCTGGAAGAGCCTTTTTTTTCGGCCATGGACAGATGCCTCGTTACAGGGTAGGGACAATGATAACTAAACAAAAACGGCGTTTCCCGTGTGGAAAACGCCGTTTCTGCCATTTGTTGGCGCCACCGGCGCCGGCCTTCAACCGCGCTTGGCGACGACCTGGTCGACCAGACCGTAGTCCTTGGCCTCGTCGGCCGTGAGGAAATAGTCGCGCTCGGTATCGGCCTTGACCTTTTCCAGCGGCTGGCCGGTACGCTCGGCCAGGATGCGGTTCATCTGGTCCTTGGTGCGCAGGATGTCGCGCGCATGGATCTCGATGTCGGTGGCCTGGCCGCGTGCGCCGCCGAGCACCTGGTGGATCATGATCTTCGAGTTGGGCAGCGAGAAGCGCTTGCCCTTCTCGCCGGCCGCCAGCAGGAAGGCGCCCATGCTGGCCGCGAAGCCCAGGCACATCGTCGACACGTCGGGCTTGATGAACTGCATGGTGTCGTAGATCGCCATGCCGGCGCTCACGCTGCCGCCCGGGGAGTTGATGTAGAAGGAGATGTCCTTGTCCGGGTTCTCGCTCTCGAGGAACAGCAGCTGCGCCACCACGAGATTGGCCGTCTGGTCGTTGACCTCGCCCACCAGGAAAATGATGCGCTCCTTGAGGAGGCGCGAGTAGATGTCATAAGACCGCTCGCCGCGGCCCGATTGCTCGATGACCATCGGGACCATGCCGAGGCCTTGGATTTCCTGTGCGCTCATGAATTTGCTCTCCGGAAAATGAAATCGTTCGCTGTTTGTTAACTGTACGCCTGAGTGAAATGGGGCTCGTGCCGCAAAGCACAAGCCCCATTGGCGTAGCGGGCGAAGACGGAAATCAGCCCTGCTGCTGCGCCATCAGTTCGTCGAACGACACCGACTTTTCATTGACCTTGGCCTTGCCCAGGACGAAGTCGGTCACGTTGTTCTCGATGACCACGGCTTCGACTTCGGCCAGGCGGTTGTTGTCGCTGAAGTACCAGCGCACCACGTCGGCCGGCTTTTCGTAGCTGGCGGCCAGCTCGTCGATGTGGGCCTTGATCTGCTCGGGCTTGGCCTGCAGGTTGTTGGCACGCACCAGCTCTGCCACCACCAGGCCCAGGCGCACGCGGCGCTCGGCTTGCGGGCGGAACACTTCGTCGGGGATCGGAGCCTTGTCGGCGTCCTTGATGCCGCGCTGCTTCAGCTCGGCACGGGCGCCTTCGACCATGCGGTTCACTTCGGCTTGCACGCTGGCGTTGGGCAGGTCGAGTTCGGCGTTGGCCACCAGGGCGTCCATCACGGCGTTCTTGTTGCGAGCCAGCAGGCGGAACTTCACTTCGCGCTCGAGGTTGCGCTTGATGTCTGCGCGCAGGCCTTCCACGGTGGCTTCGGCGATGCCGAGCGACTTGGCGAGCTGTTCGTTGACTTCGGGCAGGTGCGAGGCTTCGATCTTCTTCACGGTCACGAGGAAGTCGGCTTGCTTGCCGGCCACGTCCTTGCCGTGGTAGTCGGCCGGGAACGACAGCGGGAAGGTGCGGCTGTCGCCGGACTTCATGCCGCGCACGGCGTCCTCGAATTCCTTGAGCATCTGGCCTTCGCCGACGATGAACTGGAAGTCTTCGGCCTTGCCGCCCTGGAAGGGCTCGCCATCGATCTTGCCTTCGAAGTCGACCGTCACGCGGTCGCCGTCTTGCGCCACGGCGTCTTGCGCGCGCTGGGCGAAGGTACGGCGCTGCTTGCGCAGGATGTCGAGGGTCTTGTCGATGGCGTCTTCGCCCACTTCGGCCGAGAGCTTCTCGACTTCGGCGCCCGACAGGTCGTTGATCTTGACTTCGGGGAACACTTCGAAGACCGCGTCGAAGGCCAGTTCACCTTCGGGTGCGTTTTCCTTCTCGGTGATGCGGGGCTGGCCGGCGACGCGCAGCTTGGCTTCGTTCGCGGCTTGCGAGAAGGCTTCGCCGACCTTGTCGTTCATGACTTCGTAGTGCACCGAGTAGCCATAGCGCTGGGCCACGACGTTCATCGGCACCTTGCCGGGACGGAAGCCGTCCATCTTGACGGTGCGCGCGAGCTTCTTGAGGCGCGAATCGACTTCGGACTGGATGGTGCCGACCGGCAGGGTCAGCGTGATCTTGCGTTCGAGCTTCTCGAGAGTTTCAACGGTCACGGTCATGATGTCTTCCTGGTAAGGGGGCTGTGCGCGGGGCCTGCATCTTTTTTATCAATACAGATCAAGGACTTACACGCGCTGGCGGGATTTATGCGGAGGCACGCGGGTGCCGCCTGCAAAACTGGGCAACCCGGGATTCTAATCCGGCGGGAAAGCGGGTTTTCACGGGGTTGAAGCGCGAAGCGAACAGCGGTCAGGTTTGGCCAATATTCGGCTCGTACAGTGACCCTCGATTCATCCTCCCTCACAGGGATGCACAGGAAAATTCTCATGCTCCAGCGAATGTTTGCCGCCCTCGCCCTCAGCCTTGCCGTGGCATTCGGCATGCCCTCCCTCGCGCAGGCCAAGACCGATGCGCCAGCTCCGAAAGAGCCGACCATCCAGCAGATCTACGAGGCCGCCAACGGCGGCCGGATGTCCGACGCCGACGCGATGATCGCGAAGGTGCTGAAGGACCACCCCAACAGCGCCAAGGCGCATTTCGTGCACTCCGAGCTGCTCGCGGCCGAAGGCAAGCTCGACGACGCGAGAAGCGAACTCGCGAAGGCGAAGACGCTGTCGCCCGAACTCGACTTCGCCAAGCCCGAGGCCGTCGAACGACTCACGAACAAGCTCGACAAGCCGGCGCCGCAGGCCAGGAGCACGCCCTCCCGCGTGAGCGAGCCCGCTGCGCCGGCACCACGCGTCACAGAGAGCAGGACGAGTTCCGTACCGTGGATGCCCATCGCCCTGCTGGGGCTGCTGGTCGTCGGCTACCTCGCCTTCCGGCGCCGGGTTGCGCCGCCCGCGGCACCGGTTGCCCCGTCGTACGGCCCCGCACCGGGCATGCCCGGCATGCAGGGCGCGCCTGCGGGCTATGGAAGCTACGGCCCTGGCGGCAACTGGACGCCCGCGCCACCGCCCGCCGCCAGCCCCGGCATGGGCCTCGGCTCGGCCCTTGCCACGGGTGCGGCCGTGGGCGTCGGCGCGGTGGTCGCGCAAGAGGCGGTGCGCCACTGGATGCACGGCAGCGACAACAACGTGATCGACAACAGGGACAGCGGCACGACCCGCATCGCCGACAACGGAAACACCGAAATGGGCCGCGGCCTCTGGCCCTCGTCGACCACCCCGGAGCCCGAACGCATCGTCGACAACGACTTCGGCATCAAGGACACGAGCTCCTGGGACGACTCGAGCGGCGGCGGCAGTTTCGACAGCGGCGGCGACAGCAGCAGCGGCGACAACGACTGGTAACAAGAGCCGGCAAAAAAGAAAAAGCCCCGTTCCTCACGGAATGGGGCTTTTTCACTGCTCGATAGAACGGGCTACGTAGCAGAGGGCTGGTGCGCGGGGCCGGACTCGAACCGGCACGTTCTTGCGAACGTCAGGACCTAAACCTGGTGCGTCTACCAATTTCGCCACCCGCGCGATGCCAATCTTTCAGGTGAATGCAAAAGCGGACGGGCTTTCGGCGCCACGGATTCCCGTGGGCCAAAGACCATCCGCTTGAAATCGGTCAGCTTTCGATTTTAAACGCTAATCGGCACCGCTTTCGGCTCGCGCTTCACACGGAATGCAGCGGCGTACATCGCAGGCAACGCGAGCAGGGTCAACACCGTTGCCACGATCAGCCCGCCCATGATTGCAACCGCCATCGGCCCCCAGAAAACGCTGCGCGACAACGGGATCATCGCCAGCACCGCGGCCGCCGCCGTCAGCACGATCGGTCGCAGCCGCCGCACCGCCGACTCGACGATCGCGTCCCACGCCGGCACGCCCGCCGCGCGGTCGATCTCGATCTGGTCGATCAGGATCACCGCATTGCGCTGGATCATGCCCATCAACGCGATCACGCCCAGCAGCGCGACGAAACCGAACGGCCGGTTGAGCACCAGCAGCGCACCGGCCACGCCGGCAATGCCCATCGGCCCGGTGATGAACACCAGCAGCGAGCGGCTGAAGCTGTGCAGTTGCAGCATCAGCAGCGTGAACACCAGGAACAGCATGATCGGCACGCCCGCCACGATGGAGGCCGAGCCCTTGCTGCTTTCCTCGGCGGCGCCCGCCACCTCGATGCGATAGCCGCCCTGCCCGGCCGCGGCCCAGCCGGCCTCCAGCTCGCGCAGCTTCGGCAGCAACTGGGTCGTGACGGTCGCGCCCTGCAGGCCTTCGATGACGTCGCCCTGCACGGTGATGGCGTAGTCGCGGTTCTCGCGCCACATCACGCCCGGCTCCCAGGTGAACACCGGCTTGGCGATCTGCGCGAGCGGAATCGACCGGCCCGAAGTCGTCGGAATGTAGGCATTGCCGATGTCCGAGATGGCCTGGCGCTCGTCGGGCGCCTGGCGCAGCACGATGTCGATCAGCAGGTCGTTCTCGCGGTACTGGCCCACGGTGGTGCCGCTGAACATCGTCTTCGATGCCTGCGCGATGGCCTGGCTGGTCACGCCCAGGGCGCGGGCCTTGGCCTGGTCGACCTCGAGGCGGATCACCTTCACCGACTCGTTCCAGTTGTCGTTCACGCCGCGCATGTTGGGGTTGTCGCGCAGCACGGCCTTGACCTCGTCGGCATGGCCGCGCAGCAGCGCGGGCTCCGGCCCGATCACGCGGAACTGCACCGGGTAGGCCACGGGCGGCCCGTTGGGCAACAGCTTGACGCGGCCCCGCACCTCGGGAAACTCCTGCGCCAGCAGCTGCGGCAGCTTCAGGCGCAGCGTTTCGCGCACCTTCAGGTCCTTGGCCAGCACGATGAGCTGCGACACGTTGGTCTGCGGGAACACCTGGTCCAGCGGCAGGTAGAAGCGCGGCACGCCGGAGCCGATCCAGGTGCTGACCGTGCTCACGCCGGCCTCTTCCATGAAACGCTTCTCCACGCGCTTGGCCACTTCTTCGTTCGCGGCGAACGAGGTGCCTTCGGGGAACCAGATGTCGACCAGGATCTCCGGCCGGCTCGAGTCCGGGAAGAACTGCTGCTGCACCTTGCCCATGCCGACGATGCCCAGCGCAAAGATCAGCACGGTGGCGCCGATGGTCATCCAGCGGTGCTGCACGCACCAGTTCACCGCGCGGCGGAAGGCGTTGTAGAACGGCGTGTCGAACAGCTCGTGCGGCGGCGCGTCGGGGTCGTGCGCCTTCACCTTGAGCAGCAGCGTGCCGAGGTACGGCACGAAGTACACCGAGACGATCCACGACAGCACCAGCGCGATCACCGTCACCGCGAAGATCGCGAAGGTGTATTCGCCAGTCACCGACTTCGCCAGCCCGATCGGCAGGAAGCCGGCTGCCGTGATGAGCGTGCCAGTGAGCATCGGCTTGGCCGTGACGTCGTAGGCGTAGGTGGCGGCGCGGGCCTTGTCGTAGCCCTCTTCCATCTTCCGCACCATCATTTCGACAGCGATGATGGCGTCGTCCACCAGCAGGCCGAGCGCGATGATGAGCGAGCCCAGCGATATCTTGTGCAGCCCGATGCCGAAGTAGTTCATCGCCAGGAAGGTCACGGCCAGCACCAGCGGAATGGTGATCGCCACCACCAGCCCCGGACGCATGTCGATGTACCAGCCGAAGCGCCCGCCCTTGTGCAGCCCGAGCGAGATGATGCTCACGGCCAGCACGATGGCCACGGCCTCGATCAGCACGCCGACGAACTCGTTGACGGAGCTGGCCACGGACACCGGCTGGTCTTGTACCTGCGCCAGCTTCACGCCGGCCGGCAGGCGCTTGTCGATGGTGGCGGTGGTGGCCTTCAGCGCCTTGCCCAGCGCGATGATGTCGCCGCCCTTGGCCATCGACACGCCCAGGCCGATCACTTCCTTGCCCTGGTGGTGCATCTTGACCGCCGGCGGATCGACGTAGCCGCGGTGGATGTCCGCGATGTCGCCCAGCTTGAGCTGGCTGCCCGAGCTGCCGCGGATGGGCATTTCGCGCAATTGGTCCACGCTGGTGAACTGGCCGGCTACGCGCACCTGCACCACGTCCTGCGGCGACGAGATGGAGCCGGCGCTCTCCACCGCATTCTGCGAGCCGAGCTGCTGCAGTACCGCGTTGAAGTCGAGCCCGAGCTGCGCCAGGCGCTTCTGCGAGATCTCGATGTAGACCTTCTCGTCCTGCACGCCGAACTGGTCGACCTTGGCCACGTCTTTCACGCGCAGCAGCTGCTGGCGCACGTCGTCGGCCAGCGTCTTGAGCTCGGCGTAGCTGAAGCCTTCGCTCTCCAGCGCGTAGATCACGCCGTAGACATCGCCGAAGTCGTCATTGAAGAACGGGCCTTGCACGCCGGCCGGCAAGGTGGCGCGCATGTCGCCGATCTTCTTGCGCACCGTGTACCAGACGTTGGCCACCTCGGTGGACTTCGAAGAGTCCTTGATGTTGAAGATGATCTGCGACTCGCCCGGCTTCGAGTAGCTGCGGATCTTGTCGGCGTAAGGCGCCTCCTGCAGCGTGCGCTCGAGCTTGTCGGTGACCTGCTCGGCCACCTGCTGCGCGGTGGCGCCGGGCCAGTAGGTCTTCACGACCATGGCGCGGAATGTGAACGGCGGGTCTTCGTCCTGCCCGAGCTGGAAGTACGCGAACACGCCCAGCACCATCAGCACCACCATCAGGTAGCGCGTCAGGGGCGCGTGGTCCAGCGCCCATTTGGAGAGGTTGAAGCCGGCGGGCTTGTCGTTGGGGTTCTCCGGGTTGCCGCTCATTTGGCAACACCGCCCGTTGCGCCTGCCGCAATCTCTTTGTCGGTCGCAGCGACGGCCGCCACGGGCTGTGCCGATGCCTTCGCGTCGGCATTGGCGGCGGCCGCGGCCGCCTCCTTCGACTGGTAGATGGTGACCTTCTGCCCCGGCGACAGCACATGCACGCCGGCAGCCACGACCATCATGCCGGGCGTGATGCCGCTGGCGATGACGGCCTCGTTGCCGTCGGCCGTCGCCACCTGCACGGGCTGCGAGCGCACCGTCATGGTCGATTTGTCGAGCACCCACACGGCGGAGCCCTTGCCCTCCTGGCGCAGCGCGCTGGTCGGCAGCTTCATCACGGCGGTGGTGGCGTGCGCCAGCGCCTGCGGCCGCGCATAGACCGTGGCGCCGAGCGGCGGCGAGGCGGCCGCGTCGATCGCGACCTTGACTGAATACGTGCGCGTCACGGCGTCGGCGCTGGCCGCCACCTCGCGCACCTGGCCCTGCAATTCGTTGCCGCCCGACCAGCCGCGCACGGTGACCGGCGAGCCGATCTTTACGAGCGTGGCGCGGTCTTCCGGCACCGCGAACACCACGTCGCGGGCGCCGTCCTGTGCGATGCGCACGACCGGCGTGCCGGCCTGCACCACCTGGCCCGGCTCCGCCTCGATGGCGGTGACGATGCCGGCCACGTCGGCCACCAGCGTCGTGTAGTTGGCCTGGTTGCCCTGCGAGGACAGCTGCGCCTGCGCCTGTTCGAGCTGGGCCTGCGCGGCCTTCCAGGTGGTTTCGCGGCGCTCCAGTTCGGCGCCGCTGATGAAGTTCTGCTCGCGCAACTCGCGATAGCGCTTCAGGTCGGCGGCCGCGAGATCACGGTTGGTCAACGCGGCGGCCTGCTGGGCGCGGGCGGCTTCGGCGGCGAGGCGGTAGTCCTGCGGATCGAGCTGCGCCAGCACCTGGCCGGCCTGCACGTGCTGGCCCAGTTCCGCCTGGCGCCGGGTGATCTTGCCCGCCACGCGGAAGCCCAGCCGCGACTCGACGCGCGCACGCACCTCGGCGGAGAACTCGGGCTGGGCGTCGAATTCGCTCGCCCCCACGGTCACTACCTTGACCGCGCGAACAGGGTCCTGGACCGCGGGTTTAGGCGAGCAGCCGGCCAGGAAGACGGCGGGAAGCAGCAGCCATGCGGCGCTGCGGGCACGGGAAAAGACAGTGGTGGAGGCGGTCATGAGACACCCAGGAGAGGACGAACCGGGCCATTAATGACCCACTGGTTAGTAATCTAGGATAAACCCGAACCACTGTCAATGACCGGTTGGTCACTAGAGCCTGACCCCGCCCCCCTGCCCCTGTCTACGCGCCGGGCACTACGTACGCTGCCCCATCTCCACCAGGCGGTTGTCAGGCAGCTCGAAATAGTCCGATGCCCGCCCCGCGTTGCGCTGCAGCCAGCCGAACAGCGCGCGCCGTACCGGGTTCAGGCCCGGCAGGTTTTCCTCGCCGACCGAGGCGCGGGAGACGAAGTACGAGGTTTTCATCGAGTCGATTGCCAGCGTCTTCTGGTAGGCCAGGATGCGGATGAACTCGGGCACGTCAGGCCGCTCCATGAAGCCGTGCCGCGCGGTGACTACCCATATGCCGTCCATCAGCTGCTCGGCCTCGATGCGGTTGCGCGCATCGACGCGCGGCGTGTCGCAGGGCAGCACGCGCAGCACGATGACCTGCTCGTGCAGCACCTGGTTGTGCTTGAGGTTGTGCAGCAGGGCATGCGGCACCGCGGTGGCATCGGGGTTCAGGAAAACCGCCGTGCCGCTCACCCGGTGCGGCATGTGCAGCGCCAGCGACTCGACGAAGGGCCGCAACGGAAGGCTCTCGGCCGCGGCAGCCTCCAGGCCCAGCCTGCGGCCCTTGGCCCAGGTGGTGAAGACAACCATCACCACGACCGCCACCGCCAGCGTGAGCCAGCCGCCCTCGGCAATCTTCAGGCTGTTGGCCACCACGAAGGTCAGGTCGACCACCGCGAAGGCCGCCACGCCGACCACCACGGCCACCTTGTTCCAGCGCCACAGGCCCCAGGCCACGATGCCGGCCAGCAGCGTGGTCGTCACCATGGTGATCGACACCGCGATGCCGTAGGCCGCCGACAGCGCGCCCGAACTCCTGAAGCCCAGCACCAGCAGCAGCACCCCCACCATCAGCAGCCAGTTGACCGTCGGCACGTAGATCTGCCCGATCGCCGTGCCCGAGGTCTGGATCACCCGCATGCGCGGCAGGTAGCCCATGCGCATCGCCTGCGCCGTGAGCGAGAAGGCGCCCGAGATCACCGCCTGCGATGCGATCACCGTGGCCATGGCCGCCAGCACCACCATCGGCAGCACGCCCCAGGAAGGAAAGAGGCGGAAGAACGGGTTGTCGATGGCCGCCGGGTTGGCCAGCACCAGCGCCCCCTGCCCGAAGTAGTTCAGCACCAGCCCCGGCAGCGCGATGAACAGCCACGCGAGCCGGATCGGCCTGGCGCCGAAGTGCCCCATGTCTGCATACAGCGCCTCGCCGCCCGTGAAGGCCAGGAACACCGCACCCAGCACCGCCAGCGACTGCGCCCGGTGCTCGACCAGGAAACCCAGGGCCCGGCGCGGATCCAGCGCCGCCAGTACCTGCGGCTGCTGCAGCACCTGCCACAGCCCGGCCGCGGCCAGTATCAGGAACCACAGCAGCATGACCGGCCCGAACACCTTGCCGACCACGCCCGTGCCCTTCTTCTGGACCGCGAACAGCCCGATGAGGATGACCACCGTGATCGGCAGCACCGCCTTCTGCAGCACCGGCGCCTGCACCTCCAGGCCCTCGACCGCCGACAGCACCGAGATGGCCGGCGTGATCAGGCTGTCGCCGTAGAACATGGCCGCGCCCACCAGCCCGAGCATGCCGATCACGTTCCACACCCAGGGTCTGGTCTTGGGCCCGGCCACCGCGTTGCGCGCCAGCGCCTGCAGCGCCAGGATGCCGCCCTCGCCGTCGTGGTCGGCGCGCAGCACGAACACCACGTACTTCAGCGTGACCACGAACATCAGCCCCCAGAAGATCAGCGAGAGCAGGCCCAGCACCGAATCGGGCGAGAACGGCACCCCGTGCTCGGGGTTCATCGTCTCCTTGAAGGCGTAGAGCGGCGAGGTGCCGATATCGCCGAACACGACGCCCAGCGCGGCGATCATGAGCGTCGGCCCCGCCGGGTGCGCTGCCTCGCCGTACGCTGAAACCTGGGACCCGGAAGCCGGTGCGGATGCTTTCATGAGAAGCAGGAAGTTCAAAGTGGCGACGGTGCGAGCATAGTGCCGGGGCGTTGCGTCGTCGCGGACAATCGTGGCGTGTCCGCCACTCCCCACCTCGCCGCCCCGCCGGCCCACTACGAGAACTTCCCCGTAGCCTCCTGGCTGTGCCCTCCACACCTGCGCCCGCCCATTGCCGCGATCTACCACTTCGCGCGCACCGCCGACGACATCGCCGACGAGGGCGAGGCCTCGCCCGACCAGCGGCTGGCCGAGCTGCGCGCCTACCGCGAGGAACTGGCCGCCGCCGCGCAGGGCGAGGTGCTGCCGTCTTCGCGCTGGCCGCACGTGTTCGGGCCGCTCGCCCACAGCATCGCGCAGTACAAGCTGCCCGAAGACCTGCTCGCCGACCTGCTGAGCGCCTTCATGCAGGACATCGAGAAAACCCGCGACCACGGCACCTACGCCGACCGCGCCGAGCTGCTCGACTACTGCCGCCGCTCCGCCAACCCGGTCGGCCGGCTGCTGCTGCACCTCTATGGCGTGCATGACGCCCAGGCGCTGGCGCAGAGCGACGCCATCTGCAGCGCGCTGCAGCTCATCAATTTCTGGCAGGACCCGAGCGTGGACCTGCCGCGCGGACGCTTCTATTTCCCGCTGACAGACTGCAACCGTCGTGGCCTGACGCGCGAGAACTTCAAGGTCTTCGCGCCACTGTCGCCAGCCCCGCCGCCGCAGGAAGCTATCAATCTGATAGCAGTGGTGTCTTACTGGGCGCGCGAGCTCATGACCGAGGGCGCGCCGCTGGTGCACCGGCTGCCCGGCCGCGCGGGCTGGGAACTGCGGCTCGTGGTGCAGGGCGGGCTGCGCATCCTCGACAAGATCGTCGACCTCGGCTTCGACACCTTCTCGCAGCGCCCCACCGTCGGCAAGGCCGATGCCCCCCTGCTGCTCTGGAAGGCCATGCGGATGCGGAGACAATCACGGCCCATGAAAGCAGCGCCTCCCCGATGAATCCCGAGCAATACGTGCAAGACAAGGCCGCCGCCTCGGGCAGCAGTTTCTATTACGCCTTCCTGTTCCTCCCCAAGCCGCGCCGCGCCGCGATCACGGCTTTCTATGCGTTCTGCCGCGAGGTCGACGACGTGGTCGACGAGGTCAGCGACCCCGGCGTGGCCGCTACCAAGCTCGCCTGGTGGCGTACCGAGGTGGCCCAGTCATTCGCTGGCACGCCGCGCCACCCGGTGATGCAGGCGCTGATGCCGCATGCCGCGGCCTATGGCATCGAGGCGCGCCAGCTCAACGAGGTGATCGACGGCTGCCAGATGGACCTGGACCAGACCCGCTATCTCGACTTCCAGGGCCTCTCGCGCTACTGCCACCTCGTGGCCGGCGTGGTGGGCGAAGTCGCGGCGCGCATCTTCGGCCAGACCGATCCGCAGACCACCGCCTATGCCCACAAGCTGGGCCTGGCGCTGCAGCTCACCAACATCCTGCGCGACGTGGGCGAAGACGCCCTGCGCGGGCGCATCTACCTGCCGGTGAACGAGCTGCAGAAGTTCGACGTGAAGGCGCACGAGATCCTGAACCGCGTGCACTCCGAACGCTTCGTCGCGCTGATGAAGTTCCAGGCAGCACGTGCCCACGTGGCCTACGACGAGGCGCTCGCCCTGCTCCCGCTGGCCGACCGCCGCGCGCAGAAGCCGGGCCTCATGATGGCCAGCATCTACCGCACCCTGCTGCGTGAGATCGAGCGCGACGACTTCCAGGTGCTGAACCAGCGGGTGAGCCTGACGCCGGTGCGCAAGTTCTGGCTGGCGTGGAAGGTTCAGGCGCTCGGGCGCATCTAGCTTCGGTTTCCATGGATGCTTCCCAGCTTTCGCATGTCGGTCTGTTCAGGGCGATCCTCAGCATAGACCCCCAGGCTGACCTATTCCATGAGTTGCTCAGTCCATGGATAGCAGGCGAGCGCGAATGGTTGACCGCGTTCGAGCAGCAAACGTCGCCAGAGCCCATTGAAACCGATGACTCATGGCGCCTCTATGCGCTCTCGCGCATCAACCAGATCTTGTTGATGGCATTTCAACGGGGAACACACGACATCTGGGAAGGCCCGGCCTTGACCATGCCGGAGTACCTCGCGTTCATGACTGGCCTGGGCTTTCGCGTGGTCGACGAGCCGGCCTACTCGCCCTTCTTTCATGAAATCGTCGAAGTCGTCGAAGCAGACGGAACCAGCCCCCGCCAGGACTACATCGATCTCGAACGGGTGGATTGGCCCGCACTGATGCTCGGTCCCATGATGTTCTCGCGAGCCGGTGTGGCCGTGTCCTGCGTGTCTGGCGCACTACAACCTGAAATCGCGACGTCGTCGACCCTCTACTGGGCTCACCGGCGCAAATACCGCCCCAGGGAGGATCTGGCGGACGGTTGGGGCTCCAACTCGCAATGGGCAACGCAGTTCAGGCGCGACTACATCGTGGGCGACAAGCTGCTGTTCAACGCAGACGGCAAATACGACTTGAATGACAGCGGCCTGCGGATGCGCGAAGACGGGCTGACAAGGGCCGAGCGCATCGAGTTGCTCACGCATCGGTGTTTCGTCCGTTGCGAGAAGCCGGACAACGACCTGGACCCCTACAGCGACCGCATCCTGCTCCCGCGCGGCTTTCAATGAAAAGAATTGCAGTCATCGGCGCCGGCTGGGCCGGCCTGGCCTGCGCGGTCGAGGCCACGCGGCTCGGCCATGCCGTCACGCTGTTCGAAGCCGCGCACATGCCCGGCGGCCGCGCGCGGCGCGTCGACAACATGCATGGGCTGGCGCTCGACAACGGGCAGCACATCCTGATTGGCGCCTACACCGCCACGCTGAAGCTGATGCGCGACGTCGGCGTGGATGTCGACAGCGTGCTGCTGCGCCTGCCGCTGTCGCTGCGCTTTGCGGACGGTGGCGGCCTCAAGCTGCCGCGGCTGCCCGCGCCGCTCGATCTGCTGGCCGGCATCTTCGGCGCGCGCGGCTGGACATGGCGCGACAAGTCGTCGCTGCTGCGCACCGCCATCGGCTGGCGCCTTGCGGGCTTTCGCTGCGCCGGCACCACCACGGTCGCCGACCTGTGCGCCGGCCTGACGCCGCGCGTGATGAAGGAGCTGATCGAGCCGCTGTGCGTGTCGGCGCTCAACACGCCCGTGGGGCAGTCGAGCGGCGAAGTGTTCCTGCGCGTGCTGAAAGACGCACTCTTCAGCGGCAGCGGCGGCGCCGACCTGCTGCTGCCACGCGCCGACCTGGGCACGCTGCTCCCCGACGCGGCCATCCGATGGCTGACGGCCCAGGGCACGCAAGTGCGCATCGGCACACGCGTTCGCTCCATCGCATCCGAGGGCGGACAGTGGCGCGTCGACGATGAAGCCTTCGACCAAGTGGTGCTGGCCTGCGCGCCGTGGGACGCTGCCCGGCTGGTCCGTGCGTCCGGCCTGCAGGCGGATACCTGGTGCGCAACCACCGAGGCCTTGCGCTTCGAGGCCATCGCCACCGTCTATGTGCGCGGTGCCTCGCCGCTGGCGGAACCGATGCTGGCGCTGCGCAGCGACCCGGCCAAGGCGCCCGCGCAGTTTGCTTTCGACCGGGGCCAGCTCGGCGGCATGCAAGGCGTGCTGGCGATGGTCGTCAGCGCCAATGAGGCTTCGCGCGAAGTGCTGGAAGAACAGGTGATCGCACAGGCTGTCGCGCAACTGGGCCAGACGAAGCTGCAGCTCGTGCAGACCGTGGTCGAGAAGCGCGCCACCTTCGCCTGCACGCCCGCCCTCGCCAGACCCCCGTCGGCCATCGCGCCCGGCCTGCAGGCCTGCGGCGACTACACCGAAGGCCCCTACCCGGCCACGCTCGAAGGCGCCGTCCTCAGCGGGCTCGCCGTCGCACAGGCATTGACCCCATGACCACCGAACTGCGCTACCTCGACTTCGACTACAGCGAAGACACCGAAGGCCACGGCACCTTCGACGCGATGGCCTCGACCACGTCCGGCAAGACGCCCGAGGTAAAGGAAGAGATTGCCACCGTGCTGGCGTGGGCCGAGGCCACGTTCCCGCATGCACGAGGCGCCCTCGACGAAGGCGCGACGTGGGACTACGACCTGCAGGAAACGCGCGAAGAGAACCCGCGCTTCGACACCGTCACCCTCTCGCTCAGCGGCACAGCCGATTTCTGTGCGGCGTTGCGCGAGCAGTTCGCGCTCGACTGACGGCCAAGAAGAAGCTCAGGCCGCCGTCTTGTTGCGCAGCCTCAGCAGGCTCAGGCCCAGCAGCACGAAGGCCCCGCCCGACACCTTGTTGAACAGCCGCGTGCGGCGCGGGTCCGACAGCTGCTTTCGCAGCAGGCGCGCCAGCAGCACGTAGAACGCATGCGACAGCACCGACGCGGTCGCGAAGGTGGTCGTCAGCACCGCGAACTGCATGGCCAGCGGCGCGTCCTGCGTGAGGAACTGAGGGAACAGTGCGGAGAAGAAAAGAATGCCCTTCGGGTTGGTCAGCGCCACCGTCAGGCCGTTGCCGAACAGGCGCAGGCTCGAACGCGGCACGGCGCCGGCCGGCGCGCCCTGCAGGTCGGCAAAAACGCTGCCCTGGCTGCGCCACTGCTTGATGCCCAGGTAGACCAGGTAGGCCGCGCCGGCCACCTTCAGCAGCATGAAGGCATGGGCCGAGGTCGAGAGCACCACGCCCAGCCCGGCCATTGCCGCGGCCGACACCATGAACAGCCCCGTCGCATTGCCGAGCGAGCTGATCATCGCGCGTCGCGGGCCCACGCTAATCGAATTCGAGACCGCGAGCAACACCGCGGGTCCGGGCGTGAAGGCGACGAGCAGCGTGACGCCGCAGAAGACGAGCCAGTTCGAGAAATGCACTTTGGGGTTCCTGCCCGGCGCGTGGCCGCAAGAAGTTGAGGACGACGGGAAACTATAGTCAGCCCCGCGAATCGGCGCAGACGCCGCGCCAATATCCCCTCACTTCCCGGAACCCAACCCATGGTCACCTGCTACCTGCGCTACATCGTCGACGCCTACAAGCTCAAGGAGTTCGAGCACTACGGAAAGCTCTGGATCCCGCTGGTCGAGAAGTTCGGCGGCCAGCACCACGGCTACTTCCTGCCTTCGGAAGGCACGAACAACGTGGCGCTGGCGATGTTCACCTTCCCGAGCCTGGCTGCTTACGAAAAGTATCGTGCCGACTCGATGCAGGACCCGGAATGCCAGGCCGCCTTCAAGTACGCGGAAGAAACCCGCTGCATCCTGAGTTACGAACGCAGCTTCTTCCGACCGGTATTCAAGTAAGCCCTCAGGCGCCGAGCGCAACGCAAAGCGCGTGCAGGTTCGGCACGATCAGCTGCGGCCGGGTGCCATGCACCCAGGGCCGTTCGTCGCGCACCAGCCATGCAGCCTGCATGCCGACATTGAGCGCGCCGACCACGTCTAGTTCGGCGTCGTCGCCCACGTGCAGCACGTCCTTGGGCAGGAAGCCGACCGATGCCGCGGCGGCGCGGAAGATCGGCGCATGCGGCTTGCCGCTGCCGAAGGCCCGCGCATTGAAGGCGGTACGAAACCACCGGCCGACGCCGGTCTTGTGGATGTCGGCGTTGCCGTTCGAGATGGCCACCAGCGGGTAGCGTTCGCTGAGCCACTTGAGTGCGGGCAGCGCGTCGTCGTACAGCGTCACGCGCTGGCGCTCTTCGAAGAATGCCTCGAAGGCCGGGTCGGCCAGCGCCGGGTCTTCGCCCGAGCGCTTGAGCGCGGTGCGGATCGACTCCCGGCGCAGCGCGCTCAGGTCGTGCGCAAGGTCTGAACGTTCCTTGGCGGTGGCTTCGCGCAGTTCGCGAAGAATGCCGGGCGTCAGCAGCAGCGAGGCCGTCTTGGGCGCCTCGCGCAGCAGCCATTCCTGAAGCACGCCCTCGGCGCGCTCGATGGTCGGCCAGATCGGCCACAGCGTGTCGTCGAGGTCGAGCGAGATCGCGGAAATACGTTGGAGGTCGAGGGGTTCGGCGCCCGCTGGCGCCGTCGAAGCGGAGGTCATGCCTGAGAATATCGCATGCCTCCACATCCCGAGAACGCCCCGCCGGGCACCCCGCGCACCGCCGTGCTCTGGTGCAACCTGGGCTCGCCCGACGCACCCACCGCCGCCGCCGTGCGGCCCTACCTAGCAGACTTCCTGGGCGACCCGCGGGTGGTCGAGATTCCCAGGGCGATCTGGGCGCTGATCCTGCACGGCATCATCCTGCGCGTCCGCCCCGCCAAGTCGGCCGCCAAGTACGCGAGCATCTGGACGCCCGAAGGCTCGCCGCTGAAGGTGTTCACGCAGAAGCAGGCCACGCTGCTGGCCGGCTGGCTCGGCGAACGCGGCCACCGCGTGACGGTGCGCGATGCGATGCGCTACGCCAACCCGTCGATCGCCTCGCGCCTCGACGCACTGCAGGCCGAGGGCGTCACCCGCGTGCTCGTGCTGCAGGCCTACCCGCAATACTCGGCCACCACCACGGCCAGCGTGATCGACGCGGTGAACGACTGGAGCCGCAAGCAGCGCCGCCTGCCGGAGTTCCGCTTCGTCAACGACTTCCACGACGACCCGGCCTACATCGAGGCGCTCGCCCAAGGCATCGAGAAACACTGGAAGACCGAAGGCCGCGGCGAAGTGCTGCTGATGAGCTTCCACGGCATTCCCGCGCGCAACATCGCGCTCGGCGACCCGTACCAGTTGCAGTGCCTCGAAACCGCACGCCTGCTGGCCGCGCGGCTGGGGCTCTCGACGGCGCAGCACCGCGTCACCTTCCAGTCGCGCTTCGGCCGTGCCAAGTGGCTCGAGCCCTACACCGAGCCCACCTTGCGCGAACTCGGCGCCTCCGGCATCCAGCGCGTCGACGTGGTGTGCCCGGGTTTCCCCGCCGACTGCCTCGAGACGCTCGAGGAAATCGCCATGGAAGGCCGCGAGGCCTTCCTGCATGCGGGCGGCAAGAGCTTCAGCTACATCCCCTGTCTCAACGACAGCCCGGCATGGATCACCGCGCTCGCGGGCATTGCCGAACGCAACCTGGCGGGCTGGCCCACACGGGCGTTCACACGATGAAGAAAGAACTGCACGAGGCCAACCGGCTCTCGTGGAACGCGGCCACCGTCGCGCACAACAGCCACAAGGGCGACCAGGCCGCCTTCTTCCGCAATGGCGGCTCGACGCTCTTCCCCGAAGAAACCGGCCTGCTCGGCAAGGTGCAGGGCCTGCGCGTGCTGCACCTGCAATGCAACGCCGGACAGGACAGCCTGAGCATCGCTCGCCTGGGCGCCGAGGTGACGGGCGTTGATATTTCCGACGAGGCCATCGCCTTCGCGACGAGGCTCTCGGCGCAATCGGGCGTTCCGGCGCGCTTCGTCCGCTCGGACGTGTACGACTACTTCAGTGAGGCACAGGCGCGCGGCGAGCGCCACGACATCGTGTTCTGTTCCTACGGCACGCTGTGCTGGCTGTCCGACCTGTCGGCGTGGGCGCGCGGCGTGTCGCAAGTGCTCGCGCCCGGCGGGCGTTTCGTCTTCATCGACTTCCATCCGTTCGCGATGGTGTTCGACCCGTCATGGCAGTTCCACTACGACTATTTCAACGACGCGCCGGTGCCGGAAGACGGCGTGAGCGACTACGTGGCCCAGTCAGGCGACGGCCTCGTGCGCGAGGGCTACGAGGCTGGCGTGCAGGACTTCAGCAATCCGCACCCGAGCTTCGAGTTCTCATGGGGCGTGGGCCAGGTGACGACCGCGCTGTCGCAGGCCGGCCTGGTGGTCGAGCGGCTCGACGAGTACCCGTATGCCAACGGCTGGAAACCCTTCGAGGGCATGCGCGACATCGGCGGCCGCCGCATGGCACCGCCCGAAGGCATGCCGCGCATACCGCTGATGTACTCGCTCTGCGCACGCAAGCCCTGACGCGCGCCCGGTAGGCCGCGTGTTTCAGCCCGCCGACTTGCGCGCCAGCAGCACCTGGATCGCGGCTTCCATCTCGGCGTACTCGCCTTCGCCGAAGTGCTGCCGCATCACCTGGCCCTTGCTGTCGACCAGGTAGAACGCCGGCCAGTACTGGTTGTCGTAGGCCTTCCAGGTGGCAAAGGCGTTGTCCTGCGCCACCGGATAGCGGATGTTGAAGCGCCGGATCGCGTCTTCCACGTTGCGCGTGAGCTTCTCGTAGGCGAACTCCGGCGAGTGCACGCCCACCACCACGAAGCCCTGATCCTTGTACTTCTCGTACCAGCTCACCACATGCGGCAGCGTGCGGATGCAGTTGATGCACGAGTAGGTCCAGAAGTCGACCAGCACGACCTGCCCGGCCAGCCCCTTCAGCATGAGCGGCTCCGAGTTGAGCCACTTGTCGATGCCCGTGAACTCGGGGGCCTTGCCGTACTCGCGCAGGCCCGGCGAAGCAGCCAAGGCACTTCGCACCGGCCATCCGCCACCGGCAGCCGCAGCCAGCGCGGATGCCCCCACGGCGAGCCCCGAGAAAGCTCTCCTGGACAGCATGTTCTTCATGATCGCAACCCCGTTCCTTGTGTCAGACCGACAGCGGTCAGGGGCGATTGTTTGCGGCGCACCCCGGGCGTGCGCATGTGTCACGGCAATTTGAACTTTGTCCCGGCGGCGTGAAGGCCCGGCCCCGGCGACCCGGCGGCCCCGAGCGCCTCAGAACTTGCCGAGGTAGTCCATCTTGCCGATCGGGATGCCCTTGTGGCGCAGCACGTCGTAGGCCGTGGTCACATGGAAGAAGAAATTGGGCAGCGCGAACTGCAGCAGGTAGCGCTGCGCGGTGAAGTGCGCTTCGCCTTCGCGCGCCTTGATGGTCACGGGGCGCTCTTCCTGCCCGTCGATCAGCGCGCGGTCCACGCTTGCGAGGAAGTCCTGCGTCTTCGCGACGCGGGCGAGCAGGTCGTCCCAGGTCTTTTCCTCGTCGGGAAAGCTCGGCGCGGTAATGCCGGCGATGCGGGCCGTGCCCAGCTTCGAGGCATCGCTGGCGCGCTGGATCTGTCCGGTCAGTGTGAGCATGTCGGGCGCCAGGCGCGCCTCGACAAGCGTGGCCGGGTCGATGCCGTTGGCCTTGGCGTGTGCCAGGCTCTTGTCGAGCAGATGGGTGAGTTGGCCGAGTCCGCGTGCGAAGACGGGCACGGACAGGTCGTACAGCGAGAGCGCCATGATGTTCGAGGCCTTTGTGGTTGAAGCGGCGGCGATTGTCCTGCCGCCGCGGCTTCAACGACCGGCCGCCCGGATAAACCCTTCGATCGGCTCCAGTTGTTCCGGCACGTTGAGCGCGGGCGCGTGACCACAGGCAGGCACTTCGATCACCTGCAGCCGGCCGGCCGCGCCGGGACCACGCAGGCGCATCTGCTCGACCACGTCGGGCAGCACCAGGTCGGACTCCACGCCGCGCAGGCACAGCACCGGAACCTCGATGGCGTCATAGTGCGGCCAGATCAGGTAGTCGTTGTCGTGCGCGCTGAACTGCCGGACCATGGCCGGGTCGTAGTGCGGCGTGACGCGGCCGTCGGCCAGACGGCGCGTGGAGCTTTCGGTCAAACGGCGCCATTGCGCGTCGCTGAGCCAGCCGTAGGGCTTGTAGACGGTGCGGAAGAAGGCCTCCAGCTCGGCCACGGTGTCGAACGCGGGCGGCTGGCCCGCGTAGGCGCGGATGCGCTCGATGGCGGGCTGGGCCAGTTCAGGCGCGTTGTCGTTGAGCACCAGGCTTGCGATGCGCGCCTTCATGCGCGGCTCGAACAACCCCGACGCACAGACGGTGCCGATGGCACCGCCCATCGAGGTGCCGACCCAGTGCACGCGCCCCAGCCGCAGTTCGTCGCACAGCGCATTGGCGATGCGTGCATAGAACGACAGCTTGTATTCCTCGTCGGGCAGTGGGCTCCATTGGCTCAGGCCGCGGCCGATGGTGTCGGGGCAGATCACGCGGAAGCCGCGCGAGGCGAAGTGCTGCGCCAGTTCGTCCATGTCGCGGCCGGTGCGCGCCAGGCCGTGCCACGCAATGACCACGGGTGCGTCTTCAGCGCCCCATTCGAGCCAATGGATCTCGCGGCCCGCGAGCTGCGCATAGCGCGAGAGTGGAATCTGATTGCTGTTGTCGCTCATCGCGCAGCCCTTGCTCGCAGTTTGCCGACGATGCCGGTGGGGAAGTAATAGACGGACAGCACGAACAGCACGCCGAGCCACAGCAACCAGCGGTCGGGAGACAGCAGCGCGGCAAGCCAAGGCAGGCCGCTTGCGGCCTCGTTGGCGACGCGCAGCAGGTCCTGCAGGTAGCTCTGTGCAATGACGAACAGCACCGCGCCGATGGCCGCGCCGTAGATGGTGCCCATGCCGCCGATCACCACGATGAGCAGCACGTCGATCATGATTTCGAAGCTCAGCGAGGTGTCGGGCCCGTTGTAGCGCAGCCAGATCGCCAGCATCGCGCCGGCGAGCGTGGCGAACAGCGCCGACAGCACGGCCGCCGTGGTGCGGTACACGACCACGCGGTAGCCGATGGCCTCGGCGCGGAACTCGTTCTCGCGGATGGCCTGCAGCACGCGGCCGAACGGTGAGTTCACGATACGCAGCAGCGCGAGCACCAGCACGACCGCCGCAACGAACAGCAGGTAGTAGCACAGCAGGCGCCCGTCGAGCGACACGCCGAGGAAAGGCTCCTCGGAGAACTCGAAGCTCGGCGAGATCAGCTCCGGCAGCTTGAAGGTCAGGCCGTCTTCGCCGCCGGTGAAGTCCGACAGCTGCGAGGCCAGCGTCTGGAACGCCGAGGCCACGGCCAGAGTGATCATCGCGAAGAAGATCGCGCGCACCCGCAGCGAGAACAGGCCGATGGCGAACGAGAGCACCAGCGAGATCGCCAGCGACGCGCCCAGCCCCACCAGCACCGCGCCCCAGTTGGGCCCGAGCCGCGAGGCCGAGATGGCGATGCCGTAGGCGCCGATGCCGAAGAACATCGTGTGCGCGAAGCTCACGATGCCGGTGTAGCCCAGCAGCAAGTCGAAGCTGGCCACCAGCACCACGAACACCAGGATCTTGGCCGCGACGCTCAGCGCCTTGACGCCCGGGAAGATGAAAGGCGCGAACGCCAGCGCAAGGAACAGCACCACCAGCAGCAGCTCCAGCAGGCGGCTGCGCGGCATGTCGTTGGAGA
This sequence comes from Variovorax durovernensis, assembly GCF_977011995.1. NCBI lineage: Bacteria > Pseudomonadati > Pseudomonadota > Betaproteobacteria > Burkholderiales > Comamonadaceae > Variovorax > Variovorax durovernensis. Next base: position 4,109,081 of record NZ_CDRNCW010000001.1, read on the forward strand.
GAAGTCGTTTCAGGAACATGACGGCTTTCTCCTTCTCAGCGGTTCGCCACGGGGTACACGCCCTGCGGACGCCACAGCAGCACGGCGACCATCAGGAAGATGCTGGCGAACTGCGTGAGCGTGGGCAGCAGGAAGCCGATGTAGTTGGTCATCAGCCCCACCAGCAGCGCGCCGATGAGCGCACCGCCCGTCGAGCCGAGCCCGCCGATGATGATGACGATGAAGATCAGCACGTTGACCTGCGCGCCCATCTGCGGCACCAGGTTCTGCTGGAACAGCCCCCACATCACGCCGCCCAGGCCGGCCAGCGCGCTGCCCACCACGAACACACCGACGAAGAGGCGCCCGATGCGGTAGCCCAATGACTCGACCATCTCGCGGTCTTGCACGCCGGCACGGATGAGCAGGCCGATCTTGGTGCGGCCCAGCGTCCATGCGAGCACGCCGAACACCACCACGCCCACGGCCACCGCGAGCACCCTGTACTTGCTGATGGCCGCATCGCCAACCAGCAGCGAGCCGCGCAGGGCCTCGGGTAACGGCAGCGGAACCTGCGCCGGTCCCCAGATCACCTTGATGAGTTCCTCGCCGATGATCATGCCGCCCATCGTGATGAGGATCTGCTTCAGATGCTGGCCGTAGACCGGCCGCACGATGAAGCGCTCGAACGCCAGCCCCACCGCGCCGGCCACGAGCATCGCGACCAGCATGGCCGGGAACACGGCCACCAGGTTGCGCCACAGCTCGCCGGAGCCGGTCCAGTCGCCCATCAGGCCGAGCACGCTGCTCGCCACGAAGGCGCCCAGCGCAATGAACACGCCGTGGCCGAAGTTCAGCACGTCCATCAGGCCGAACACCAGCGTGAGGCCCGAGGCGATGATGAAGATGATCATGCCCATCGCCAGCCCCGCCACGGTGAGCGTGAGCCAGGTGGAGAAAGAGCCGGTCAGCGGCAGCGCGACGAGCGCCAGCACCGGGGCCAGCAGCAGCGGCTTCCAGTCGAAGTCGAGTTTCATAGAGCCAGTCCGAGCAGCGATTGCTGCAGTTGCGCGTCGGCGGAGAAGTCCGCCATGGAGCCGGCGTGCACCACGCGGCCGTTGTCCATCACAGCGACGGTGTCGCCCAGTCGCTGCGCGAAGTTGATGTTCTGCTCCACCAGCAGAATGGTCACGCCGCTGCGCTTGAGCTCGGCGAAGGCGTCGATCATGTTGTTGATCATCACGGGCGCCAGGCCCTTGCTGGGCTCGTCGATGATGAGCAGCTCGCGCGGCTCCACGATGGCGCGCGACACGGCCAGCATCTGCTTCTGTCCGCCCGAGAGCTTGCCCGCCGGGTGGTTCCAGAATTTCTCGACCGCGGGGAAGAGCTTGAAGATCCACTTCAGGCGCGTGTCGTCGATCTGCTGCGCGTTCTTGGCGCCGCGCGCGGCGAGCAGCATGTTCTCCTTCACCGTGAGGTCGGAGAAGATGCCCATGTTCTCCGGCACGTAGGCAATGCCCAGGCCGGCGATCTGCGGTGTGTGCTGCGCGGTGATTTCCTTGTCACCGAAGCGCACCCTGCCCTGCGACGCATGCCACAGGCCCATGATGGTTCGCAGCGTGGTCGTCTTGCCCGCGCCGTTGCGGCCCAGCAGCATGGTGAGCTGGCCGCGCGGCACCGCGAGGTCCACGCCGTGCAGGATGTGATACGCCCCGATGTGCGTGTGCACGCCCTCCAGGCTCAACAGGTTCTGTGTGCTCATGCAGCCTCCTTCGAAACGCCCAGGTAGGCCTCCTGCACCACCGGCGAGGCGATCACCTCGGCCGGTTCGCCGTCGGCCACCAGCGTGCCGTTGTGCAGCACGATGATGCGGTCGGCCAGCTCGCGCACCACGTCCATCTTGTGCTCGACCAGCAGGATGGTCTTGGTCTTGTCCTGCTTGAGCTTGCGGATCAGGTCGAGGATGACGGGCGCCTCGGCCGCGTTCATGCCGGCCGTGGGCTCGTCGAACATGAAGACCTTGGGCTCCAGCGCCATCAGCAATGCCACTTCGAGCTTGCGCTGGTCGCCGTGCGGCAGGCTCGCCACCGTCGCGTGTTCACGCGATTTCAGCGCCACGTCGGCCAGTATCTGGTCGGCGCGCTCCGTCAGCGCCTTGTGGTCGCTCCAGATGCTCCACAGGTTCAGGCCGCGCCGGTGCGCACCCTCGCGCGTGGCCTGCGCCGCCAGGCGCACGTTCTCCAGCACGGTGAGGTTCGGGAACAGGTTGGTGAGCTGGAAAGCCCGCCCCAGCCCGGCGTGCGTGCGCGCGGACGGTGACAGGCCCGACAGCGGCTGCCCGTCGAGCGACACCGTGCCGGCGCTAGCCTTGAGCTGGCCCGAGATCAGATTGAAGTAAGTGGTCTTGCCCGCGCCGTTGGGGCCCACGATGGCCGTCAGCGTGCCCGGCGCGAAAGCGCAGCTCACACTGTTGACGGCCACATGCCCACCGAAGCGGATGGTCAGATCTCGGGTCTCAAGCATCGTTGGTCATTGCAAGTCAGGAGTCGAAAGATTGCACGGCCGCCTCAGCAGCTGCCGATCACGTAGTAGTTGGGGCCGGTCTGCTTCAGCGTGGTGGTCGCGTAGATGTTCCACAGCCCCATGGACTGGTTCGAGCCGTAGGCATAGGTCAGCCCGTACAAGGCATAGGCGCGTCCGGCGATGGTATGCGTGTAGTTGCTGGCGGTGTAGCAGGTGCCCGTGCCGCCGCCGCTGCCCGCGGTCGTGGCGCCGGTGGCCGCCGTCGACATGGCGCCTTCGACGTTGCTCGCATTCAGCGCGGCCACTGTCCAGCTGTAGCTGGTCGACGCGGCCAGGCCGCTGTCGGTGTAGCTGGTGGCGGTCACCGGCGCGGCATTGACCTTGCTGCCGCCGCGGTACACGTTGTAGCCGCTGGCACCGCTCACGGCGTTCCAGCCGATCACCATGCTGCTGCTGGTCGCGCCCGAGGTGCCAACGCCGGTGGGCGCGGGCAGTCCGCTGCCGCCGCCGGAGCTGGTCACGCGGTCGATCATGGCCTTGAACGCCGCCATCTGCGGGCCCGACTTCTTCGCGTAGTTGGCGCTGTCGTAGCCCCACCAGTCCCAGCAGCTGTTGGTGGCCGCGGTGCTGGTCTGCGGGTAGATCAGCACGATGTTGTTGGTGTCGGCCCAGCGGTTGTAGCCGGTCTTGCGCACGTACTGGTCGCTCACGTCCGAGTAGTTCTGCTTGCAGCCGTGCAGCACCAGGTGCACGCGGCACGAGGTTGTTGTGCAGGCCTGCGGCACGTAGATCCAGCCGGTCGCGGCCATGCCGTGGCCGGAGACAAACTCAGACTGGTTGAACTCGGTGAAGGTGCCGCCCAGCGTGCCGTTGTTGCGCGGGTTCAGCGGTCCGTAGATCTGCGTGAGGATCTCGCCCGCCAGGTCGAAGCCGCAGTTGTTGATGTATGGCGCCGCGGTCGTGCTGCAGGCGCTGCCGTAGTCGTCGGTGACCATCGCGTGGCCGGCGCCGATGTTGTTCTTGTAGACGATGTTGGCCGCGGGCACGAAGCTCTGGTAGTAGGTCTTCAGGTCGTCCATCACCGCCTGCTTGACGGTGTTGTCGGAGGTGCCCGAGAACATGTACACCTTGGAGGCGCTCAGGTTCGACACCGGGTCGATCGCACCGCTGGCGGCCCAGCTGTTGGTGGTGCTCACCAGCGACGACACCGGGATGCTGGTGCTGTGCGTCATGCACCGGCCGGTGGCGTTGAGCACCGAACCTTCGGCGCAATAGAACGGCCCGCCGGCCACCACGCCGGCACCGCGCTTGAAGGTGGCCGAATAGGCCACGTGCAACTGCACCGCCGCGAAACCGCCGGCCGACAGGCCGGACACACTCACCTCCGCCGGGTTGGCCCCGAGCGACGGCAGCGGCACCGCAGCCGTCGCGGCGTGCGCCGCCACCGCCATCGCCGCAGCCGCGGCAAGTCCCTTCCAGTTCAATCGCATCGCTGGCATCGCTGTCTCCTTCTGTTGTGGTTTGTCGAACGCTTGCTTGCTCACGAATCGGCCGTGGATCGCGCCGGCCCGCCTCCATCAGGAAAAAATGGGCGCAGGCTGTCGCTTCGCCCGGCGGCCATCCGGGGCGAAAGAAAGAACATTCAAGGAACACCCGGAACCGGCTTTGCCGGGCCGCTGGTGTTGCCCCCGGTAGGGGGTTGGCGCAGCGACACGAAGTGCGCGCAGCCTGGGGGCGAGCTCTTATCTCTTGTTCTTGATCGGGATGTTCATTTCTTCAGGCTTGATCTCGTGCACCAGCTCCGGCACGCCCCAGGCGAACGCCGGGTCGACCTTGATCTTGAAGTGGTACATCGACTGCATCGCCTGATGGTCTTCCTTGCGGAAGGTCATCTTGCCCTTGGGCGTGTCGAAGCTCATGCCTTCCATGGTGCTGATGAGCTTGTTGGTGTTGGTGTCGCCGCCCGTCTTCTTGAGCGCCGTCACCACCGCCATCGCGGCCGAGAAGCCGCCGGCCGTGAAGAAGTCCGGCGGCGTCTTGAATTCCTTGTAGTGGGCGGACACCATCGCGTCGTTCACCGGGTTCTTCGGGATGCCGAAGTAGTAGTACGCCGCGCCTTCCATGCCCGGCAGCGCCTTGTAGGCGGCCATGGCCGGCAGGATGTTGCCGCCGGTAGCGATCTCGATGCCGTAGCGCTTCAAGTCGAGGTCGACGATCTTGAACGGATTGCCCGCGCCGGCCCAGACGATCCAGATGATCTTGCGGCCCGGCTGGTCCTTCAGCTTGTCGATCAGGCGCTGCGCGCCGGCGGTGAAGTCGGTGGTGGCGGGCGGCAGGTACTCTTCATGGACCAGCTTGGCCTTCTTGAGCGCGGAGCCGAAGGCCTTCACGCCGTCACGGCCGAAGGCGTTGTCCTGTGCCAGCGTGGCCACGGTCACGCCGGGCTTGTCGACGGCCACGGCATTGGAGATGGCGTCCTGGCTCGAATTGCGGCCGGTGCGGAAGATGTACTTGTTCCACTTGTCGCCGGTGATCGAGTCGGCCACGGCGGGTTCGACCAGCAGGATCTTCTTGTATTCCTCCGCCACCGGCAGCATGGCCAGCGCCACGCCGGAGGCGGTCGGGCCGATGGCCAGCGCGGCCTTGTCGTCCGAGTAGGCGGCCGCCAGCAGCGACTTGCCGAGGTCGGGCTTGCCTTGGTCGTCTTTCTCGATGACCACGATCTTCTTGCCGTTGACCATCATCGTGCCTTCGGTGGCGTAGCTCAGGCCCATCATCAGGCCGGTCTGCGTCTGCTTGCCGTAGGCTTCCAGCGCGCCCGTCTTGCTGTAGATGTGGGCGATGCGGATTTCATTGGACTGGGCCCAGGCTGGAGCGGCGGCTGCGCAGGTGGCAAGCGCGGCCAGGGCGACGAGGTGGCGACGGTTCATTTCTTTGTCTCCTGAAAATGGTGACTGAATATTGCACAGTTCGTGCCATTCTCTAAGCCATTGATAACAAACGTTTCTTCATTCGGGAGAAACGCCATCCGGCTGAATTCAGAACACTGTCTCCGTCTTTTTTTCAGACAACTGTCTATTTCTCGTTCAGGGTTTTCGCGGAGGCCTGACGCTCGGCGATCCATTGCCTGAACTGGCGCTCGGCCTGCATGCGGAACTCGTTGCGCGCATGGTTGCAGGCTGCATGCGCGAGCCGCCGGTGCTTTGGCGAACGCATGCCGCCAAACGTGGAGTCGACAAGGTGCTCGATGGTGGCGGATTCAGGTCGGCCGAAGGGCTCGCTGAAGTCCATCGGAAGGCCGCACCAGTGGCAATTGGGGCCGAAGGTGGCGCGCAGGGCCTGGACGCTCACAGGCTTGCGAACTCCAGGATTTCCTGGCCCATCAACGTGCAGTCCTTGCCCGACACGTAATAGATGAGCCGCATGCGGTAGTTGCCCTTGTAGATCGAGCCCCACACCTCCAGCACCTTGAACTGCTGCTGCTTGTTGGCAGGGTTGCGGATAGGCGGCATTTCCTTGACGGCGGGGTCGATCTGGATGCGGTCGTCCTCGCCAAAGTGAAAGGTCAGCAGCTTCCTGGCGCGGGAGACGGCTTCACTCGCACACTGGGGCGCAGGCGCCGCGCTGGCGAGGCTGGCTGCAGCACATGCCGCGACGAGCGCAAGGGAACGAATCGATGTCTTCATGAATGCAAAAGCAGAAGGATGGCAGGAGGAAGCGAGATTGTCGGGCGTCATGTGGGCGTGTCGACGTCGTCCCAGTCGCGGTCTTCGAAGCGCACCAGCCAGTTCAGCGCGCGATGCCGCTCCATCACGACACCGGCGTCGACGCCCGGGGGAGGCGCCTCTTCCTTGAGACGCGCTTGGCGCACGAGCCAGTGCAGCCGGTAGTGCAGATCCAGCGCATCGAGCAGTTCGCTGTCCGGGCGCACCTTCGAGGCCCGCATCACGCCGTCGACGTCACCGGCATTCAGCATCAGGCGCGTGGCCAGCGGCACGTCGCAGATCGCGCCGGGAAACGGCAGTGCATCGACAAGGCCCAAGACCCATTCGAGCACGAAGAGGCACTCGAAGCGCCAACCGAACTGCGCCACCGCCGACTCGCCGGGAGCGTCGTCGGAAATAAAGGCCTGCTCGTCGGGCGACAGGCTCACCTGCGCGGACGGCAGCCGCCTGAACAGGTCGCTCGCAGACAGCGGCTCGCCGCTCGCGACCGACTCGGCGCGGGCCGATACGGCCAGCAGCGCGAACGCCCGGCCCGCCAGCTCCTGCGGCGTGCGCGGGCGCAACTCGGGCTCCGAAACAAGAGGCGGCAGGTGCTGCGGCACCGGCATGCCGCGCGACGCGAGCAGCGCCTCGGTTCGCGCCTTTCGCTGCCATGCCTCGGCTGGATAGGGAACCGCGGCCTCCCGGTCGGGCTCCTCGCCCGCCGCGGACAGCAACACCCGCCCATTGGGGTCGCGGATGCCGCCGTCGGGCAGGAACACGATGGCGTTCGCGCGCTCCGCCCATGCAGAAACCGCGTCGAGCTGCGACTCGTCGATGGAGAAACTCAGATGCTGGCGCACCCGCTGGATGTGCCGCATCACGTGATAACGGTTGCGCGACATCTCGCCGTTGCCCCTGCTGAGCACATAGCCCACGAAGCCCGAAAGATGCGCCGCGAGCTCGGGATCGGAAAGATCACGGCGCGCATGCAGCGTGTGCGGAAAGCCGAGCGCCGGGACGTCGGCACGCGTGCAGTAGGCATTGATCAGCACGCCTTCGCCCTCCTCTGCGTCAGGCGATGCAGTGGATGCGGCCGGCGCGGCGCCCGAGCCGGCCAGCGCCTTCAGTCGTGTCAGCAAACCCTTCATGAAAATCCTCTCCCTGTCTATCTACATCCGGCCGCCATCGGCGGCCGCTACTTACTGGTTCGTCATGCGCTCGTACAGCGTGGCTCGTGAAATCCCGAGCAACCGCGCCGTCGCCAGCTTGTTGCCGCCGGTGGATGCCAGCGCAGCCGCAATCGCCTTGCGCTCCAGTTCGGCCACCTGCTGCGCCAGCGGCCGCAGCAGTGCCGCTTCTTCATCGGCATCGTGCGCGCTCTGCAGGGTGGCCGGCAGCTCGATCTGCTCCAGCCCCGCCTCGCGCAGGATGCGTTCGAGCTGCACGGCGTCGATGCGCTGCGAGTCGCTGCGCATCGTCACCTGCTCCAGCACGTTGCGCAGCTCGCGGATGTTGCCGCGCCAGTGCTGGCCGGCCAGCAGCGCGAGCGCCTCGGGCGTGAGTTCGGGCGGCGCCTCGCCGCTGCGCAGCGCCATGTCCTCGCCCAGCGCCTCGACCAGCGCGGGAATGTCGGCGCGGCGTTCGCGCAGCGGCGGCACGCGCAGCGGCAGCACGTTAAGGCGGTAGTACAAGTCTTCACGGAACTGGCCGCGGCGCACCAACTCCGGCAGGTCGCGCGAGGTGGCGGCGATCACGCGGGCATCGAAGGGCACGAGCTTGTTGGAGCCCAGCGGCTCGATCTCGCCTTCCTGCAGCGCGCGCAGCAGCTTGGCCTGCAGGCCCAGCGGCATGTCGCCGATTTCGTCGAGGAACAGGCTGCCGCCGTCGGCCAGCTTGAACTTGCCCTCGCGGCCCTTGCGGTCGGCACCGGTGAAGGCGCCGGGCGCGAAGCCGAAGAACTCGGCTTCGAGCAGGGTGTCGGGCACGGCCGCGATGTTGACGCTGACAAACTGCCCTTTTGCGCGCGCGGACGACGCATGAATGGCATGCGCCAGCAGTTCCTTGCCGGTGCCGGTTTCGCCCAGCAGCAGCACCGGGCTGGCCGACTGCGCGGCGCGGCGCGCATGGCGCTTGACCTCCACCGCCGCCGGGCTGCTGCCGATGAAGCTCGCGAAGGTGTACTTGGAGCGTCGCTGGCCGTCCGCATGGTGGTAGAGCGGGTTGTTGCGCTGGCTGGCCAGTTCGCGCCGCGCGTCGTCGAGGTCGCGCTGAAGCAGCGCGAACTTGCTGATGAGCGGCTGCAGCGTGGTCTCGGGCTGGTCGAACAGCACGATGCCGATGGCGCCGATCACCTCGCCCATGCCGCCGTCGGCGCCCTCGCGCTCCTCGCGCAGCGGAATGCGGCTGACCACGAAGGTGCCTGCCTTGTTGGTCAGCAGGTCGATCAGTATCGGCTCGCCGGTCTCGAGCACGCGGCGCATCTGCGTGTTCGGAATCACGTCTTCCACCATGTGGCCCATGAACTGGTCGATGGAAGAGAAACCCAGCGCCGGCAGGAAGCGCCGGTAGCCCTCGTTCACCCACACGATGCGCCCGCCGCGGTCGACCAGGAACATGCCCTGGCTGATGCTTGAAAACAAATGAAACATCGAGCGCGCGGCGAGCGCGAGGATTCCCTGCGCATCGAGCGGCAGGGCGGGCGGCAAGGAAGGAGAAACAGGCATGGCGGCATCGTAGCGCGCATCAATCGGCAACAAATCGGGCGCCGTTTCTCTTCAGCAAATACTCATATTCGCGTGTAACCGAAGTTCTTCATGAAGCCTTAAGTTAATCAATCGTTTGATTTCTTGCGTGGTGTAATGCCGGGCATGAACGCGAAAGCCACCACCACCCAGGCTGCGCGCCGCGCACCGCGCAGCGACGGCGCAGAGGCACGCCACCGGCTGCTGCACACAGCGCTGCGGCTGTTCGCGCAGAAGGGCTTCGCCAAGACCTCCACGCGCGAGATCGCCAAGGAGGCCGGCGCCAACATCTCGGCCATCAGCTACTACTTCGGCGACAAGGAAGGCCTCTACGCCGCCACCTTCAACGAGCCGATGGGCGGCGACTCCAGCGACCTCGTAGCGGCCTGCAAGGTGCCGGGCCGCCCGCTGGAGGAAACGCTGCGCATCTGCATGGTGTCGATGATCGACCCGCTCAAGCAGGGCGAGATCGTGCGCCAATGCATACAGCTTCACATGCGCGAGATGCTCGAACCCACCAGCCGCTGGGCCAAGGAACTCGAGCACGACATCAAGGGCCCGCACCGCGCCATCGCCGAGCTGCTGTGCCGCCACCTGGGCGTGGCGCGGGCCGACGACGACATCCACCGCCTCACCTTCGCGATCACCGGGCTGTCGATGCAGCTCTACGTGAGCCAGGACTTCATCGAGGCCATCCGTCCGTCGCTGCTGCGCACGTCGCGCGGCATCGACACCTGGGCAGACCGCCTGACCGGCTACGCAATGGCGCTGGTCGCGGCCGAGGCGGCACGCCGCCGTGCCGACAGAAAGCCAACCCAATGAGAAGACTCCGACTGATTGCCACCCTGTGCCTGCCGCTGGGCTTCGGCCTCGGCCTCCCGGGCTGCGCGCTGACCCGCCCGCCGGCGCAGGTCGAGGCGCCCACGCCCGCGCAATGGCACGCCCCCCTGCCCCACGGCGGCTCGCTCGCATCGCTGGCCGACTGGTGGCGCCAGCTCGACGATCCGCTGCTGGTCGAGCTGATCGCCGCCGCCGAGGCCGCCAGCCCCAACGTCGCCAGCGCCGCGGCACGCGTGGCCGAGGCACGCTTCACGCGCGTGCAGACCGGCGCGGCGCTGCTGCCGAGCCTGGACGGCACGGCGTCGGCGAGCCGCGGCACCTCCGGCTTCGCGGCCGGAGCGCCTTCGGGCGGATCGGCCTCCAGCAGTAGCAGCAGCCTCGGGGCCACCACCCCCATCACCACGCTGCAGGCCGGCCTGCAGTCGAAGTGGGAGGTCGACCTGTTCGGCCGCCTGCGCGCCGATCGCGACGCCGCCCAGGCCAAGCTGGGCAGCGCCGACGCCAAATGGCACGACGCCCGGGTGTCGGTGGCGGCCGAGACCGCCAATGCCTACTTCGCCGAACGCGCCTGCCAGCAGCAGCTGCGCGTGGCCGAGTCCGACACCCGATCGCGCGCCGAGACCGCGCGCCTCACCGACCTGTCGATGCGCGCCGGCTTCACCGCGCCCGCCGACGCCGCACTGGCCCGCGCCAGCGCGGCCGACGCCTCCGGCCGGCTGACGCAGCAGCGCGCCCAGTGCGCGGTGCAGCGCAAGGCGCTGGTCGCGCTCAGCGGCATCGACGAAAGCACGCTCGAGCAGAAGCTCGCGGCCTCCCCGGCGCAGCATGCGCTGCCCGCGGTGGGCAGCATCGCCAGCGTGCCGGCGGAAGCCATTTCGCAACGGCCTGACGTGTATTCAGCCGAACTCGGCGTGGCATCGGCCAGCGCCGACGTCGGCTCGGCCGAGGCCGAGCGCTATCCCAAGCTCAGCATCTCGGGCTCCATCGGCCGTACGCAGTACCGCGTTGGCGGCCTGCAGCAGTCGCTGGAGAACTGGACCGTGGGCCCCGTGTCGCTGAGCGTGCCGCTGCTGGACGGCGGCTCGCGCAAGGCCAATGCCGACGCGGCCAAGGCGCGCTACGCCGAGGCGGTGTCGATCTACCGCGCCAACGTGCGGCAGGCGGTGCGCGAGGTGGAAGAAGCGCTGGTCAACCTCGACGCCACCAACGGCCGCGCGAACGACGCCGACACGGCGGTGAAGAACTACCAGGCCTCCTTCGACGCCACGCAGGCGCGCTACAGCAGCGGCCTGGCCAGCCTGTTCGAACTGGAAGACTCGCGCCGCACGCTGTTCGCGGCGCAGACCGCGCGCGTCTCGCTGCAACGCGAGCGCACCGAGGCCTGGGTCGCGCTGTACCGCTCCATGGGCGGCGGCTGGAGCCGCCCCGGACAACCCTCCGAGTCGTCCGAAACATCCTCAATGAACACCACCCCGGCCGCCAAGGTCGCGACGTCGCCATGAAAACAATGAAGCGTTCCACCCTCGTCACCGCGCTGATCGTGCTGGCCGTCGTCATCGCGGCGGTCGTCTTCATGACGCGCAAGCCGGCCGACAAGGCCGCGACCGCCGGCCCTGCGCCCAAACCGACGCTGACCGTCACCGTCGCCGCGCCCGAAGCCACCGAACTCACGCTCACGCTCGCGGCCAATGGCAACGTGGCGGCCTGGCAGGAGGCCGTGGTCGGCTCCGAGTCGAACGGGCTCAAGCTCGCCGAAGTGCGGGTGAACGTGGGCGACGTGGTCAAGAAGGGCCAGGTGCTGGCCGTGTTCTCGCCCGAGACGGTGCGCGCCGACATCGCGCAGTCGCGCGCCTCGCTGGCCGAAGCCCGCGCCACCGCCGCCGACGCCGCCGGCAATGCCGCACGCGCGCGCACGCTGCAGGCCACCGGCGCGCTGAGCCAGCAGCAGATCAACCAGTACCAGACCACCGAGCAGACCGCCAAGGCGCGCGTCGAGGCAGCCGAAGCCGTGCTGGCCGCGCAGGAAGTGCGCGGGCGCAACACGCAGGTGCTGGCACCCGACGACGGCGTGATCTCGGCGCGCACCGCCACGGTCGGCAGCGTGGTGGCCGCCGGCACCGAGCTGTTCCGCCTGATCCGCCAGGGCCGGCTCGAATGGCGTGCCGAAGTCACCTCGGCCGAGCTGAGCCGCATCTCGGTGGGCACCACCGCCTTCGTGGTCAGCGCCAGCGGCGCGCAGGTGCGCGGCAAGGTGCGCAGCATCGCGCCCACGGTCGATCCGCAGACGCGCGCGGCGCTGGTGTATGTCGACCTGCCCAACGTGCAGCAGAACACCGGCATCAAGGCCGGCATGTTCGCGCGCGGCGACTTCGAGCTCGGCCGCAGCTCTGCGCCCACGGTGCCTCAAAGCGCCATCGTGCCGCGCGACGGCTTCAACAACGTCTTCCTGCTCAAGCCCGACAACCACGTGGCGCAGATGAAGGTGCAGATCGGCCGCCGCCTGAACGAACGCATCGAGATCACCAGCGCGTTGCCCGAAGGCGCGAAGGTGGTGGTGCAAGGCGCCGGCTTCCTCAACGACGGCGACCTGGTGCGCGTGGTCGACGCGCCCGCGGCAGCAGCCCCCGCCGCCGCCAAGTAAGCAGGAACAAAGGACTCGCCCATGAACGTTTCTGCCTGGTCCATACGCAACCCGATTCCGGCGGTGATGCTGTTCGTGCTGCTCACCTTCGGTGGCTTGCTGTCGTTCAACGCCATGAAGGTGCAGAACTTTCCGGACATCGACCTGCCGACCGTGACGGTCTCGGCCTCGTTGCCCGGCGCGGCGCCTTCGCAGCTGGAGACCGACGTCGCGCGCAAGCTCGAAAACTCCATCGCCACTGTGCAGGGCCTCAAGCACATCACCACCAAGGTGCAGGACGGCGCCGCCACGCTGATCGTCGAGTTCCGCCTCGAGAAGCCGGTGCAGGAAGCCGTGGACGACGTGCGCTCCGCCGTGCAGCGCGTGCGCTCCGACCTGCCGGCCGACGTGCGCGACCCGGTCGTCACCAAGCTCGACCTGGCGGGCCAGCCGGTGCTGGCCTTCACCATCGCGTCCTCTCAGATGGACAACGAGGCGCTGAGCTGGTACGTGGACAACGACGTCACCAAGCGGCTGCTGGCGCTGCCGGGCGTGGGTGCGGTCAACCGCGTGGGCGGCGCCACGCGGCAGGTGCATGTGGACCTCGACCCGGTCAAGCTGCAGGCACTCGGCGCTTCGGCGGGCGACATCTCACGCCAGCTGCGCCAGGTGCAGACCGAGAGCGCGGGCGGCCGCTTCGACCTGGGCGGCAGCGAACAGCCGGTGCGCACCCTGGCCACGGTGAAGTCGGCCGACCAGCTCGCCGACATGCAGATCGTGCTGACCGACGGCCGCCGCATCCGGCTCGACCAGGTGGCGCGCATCAGCGACACCATCGCCGAGCCGCGCGCGGCCGCGCTGCTCAACGGCAAGCCGGTGGTTGGCTTCGAAGTAGCCCGCAGCCGCGGCGCCAGCGAGGTGGAAGTGGGCCACGCGGTGCAGAAGGCGCTGGCCGACATGCGCGCGCAGCGCCCCGACATCGAGCTGACCGAGGCCTTCAACTTCGTCGACCCGGTGGAAGAGGAATACAACGGCTCGCTGCACCTGCTGTACGAGGGCGCCATCCTGGCGGTGGTGGTGGTGTGGCTGTTCCTGCGCGACTGGCGTGCCACCTTCGTGTCGGCCATCGCGCTGCCTATGTCGGTGATCCCGGCGTTCATCGGCATGCACCTGCTGGGCTTCTCGGTCAACGTGATCTCGCTGCTGGCGCTGTCGCTGGTGGTCGGCATATTGGTGGACGACGCCATCGTGGAGGTCGAGAACATCGTGCGCCACCTGCGCATGGGCAAGACGCCCTACCAGGCGGCCATGGAGGCGGCCGACGAAATCGGCCTGGCGGTGATTGCCACCACCTTCACGCTGATCGCGGTGTTCCTGCCCACGGCTTTCATGAGCGGCATTGCCGGCAAGTTCTTCAAGCAGTTCGGCTGGACCGCCGCGCTCGCGGTGTTTGCGTCGCTGGTGGTGGCGCGGGTGCTCACGCCGATGATGGCGGCCTACATGCTCAAGCCCGTGGTCACGGCCGAGAAGGAACCCGGCTGGCTGCGCTGGTATATGCGCGCCGTGGAGTGGAGCACGCACAACCGCTTCAAGACGATGGTGCTGGCCACCCTTTTCTTCTTCGGTTCGCTGGCGATGATCCCGCTGCTCAAGACCGGCTTCATTCCACCGGACGACAACTCGCAGACGCAGGTGTACCTGTCGCTCGCGCCGGGCTCCACGCTCGCGCAGACCACCGCCGCGGCGGAAGAAACGCGCCGCCGCGTGATGCAGATCGCGCACGTGAAGAGCGTCTACACCACGGTGGCGGGCGGCAGCGCGGGCGGCGACCCGTTCGCCAGCTTCGGCACGCCCGAGACGCGCAAGGCCACGCTCACCATCAAGCTCGACCCGCGCGGCGACCGGCCGCGCAAGCAGGTCATCGAGAACCAGATCCGCACCGCGCTCGAAACGCTGCCCGGCGTGCGCAGCACGGTGGGCCTGGGCGGCTCGGGCGAGAAATACATCCTGGCGCTGACCGGCGAAGACCCGGTGGCCCTGGCCAGCGCCGCAAGCGCGGTCGAGAAAGACCTGCGCACCATTCCCGGCCTGGGCAACATCACCTCCACCGCGAGCCTGGTGCGCCCCGAGATCGCGGTGCGCCCCGACTTCGCGCGCGCCGCCGACCTGGGCGTGACCAGCTCCGCCATCGCCGAGACCCTGCGCGTGGCCACGCTCGGCGACTACGACCAGTCGCTCGCCAAGCTCAACCTCGCGCAGCGGCAGGTGCCGATCGTGGTGAAGCTGGAAGACTCCGCGCGGCAGGACATCGACCTGCTCGGCCGCCTCTCGGTGCCCGGCACGCGCGGGCCGGTCATGCTCAACCAGGTGGCCTCGCTCACCATGGAAGGCGGCCCGGCCGTCATCGACCGCTACGACCGCTCGCGCAACGTGAACTTCGAGATCGAACTGTCGGGCGTGGGCCTGGGCGACGCGAAGGCCGCGGTGCAGAAGCTGCCGTCGATCCAGAAGCTGCCGCCGGGCGTGCGCATTGCCGAGGTCGGCGACGCCGAGGTGATGACCGAGCTGTTCGCGAGCTTCGGCCTGGCGATGCTGACGGGCGTGCTGTGCATCTACATCGTGCTGGTGCTGCTGTTCAAGGACTTCCTGCACCCGGTGACCATTCTTTGTGCACTGCCGCTGGCGCTGGGCGGCGCATTCGTGGGGCTGCTGATCGGGCAAAAGGCGCTGTCGATGCCTTCGCTGATCGGCCTCATCATGCTGATGGGCATTGCGACCAAGAACTCGATCCTGCTGGTCGAGTACGCCATCGTGGCACGCCGCGACCACGGCATGAGCCGCTGGGACGCGCTGCGCGACGCCTGCCACAAGCGCGCGCGGCCCATCATCATGACCACGCTCGCCATGGGCGCCGGCATGCTGCCGATCGCGGTCGGCTTCGGCTCGGCGGACTCGAGCTTCCGCTCGCCGATGGCGATGGCCGTGATCGGCGGGCTGATCACCTCGACCGTGCTGAGCCTGCTGGTGGTACCGGCTGTGTTCACCTACGTGGACGACATCGAGCACTGGATCCGCCGCACGGTGCGCAGGCTGCGCGGGCAGCCGGCGGATCCGCATATCGACGACGACCTGGTCGAGACGCCCGCAGCGGGACGGTAGAACGCACAGGCAGAAATGAAAGAAGCCGCGGCAAATGCCGCGGCTTCTTTATTTGGCTGGCCCGCCCTGAAGCGGGCTCCGAAGAGCGTCAGGCGTCCAATTGCGCCAGCCGTTTCAGCTTGCGTTCGCTCATTCGCTTGGCAAGCCGCGGCAGCACCAGCACGGCCAGCACGATGACGATCAGCGCGAGCGACATCGGGCGCTGCAGGAACACGATGGCGCTGCCCTCGCCCATCGACATCGCATTGCGCAGTTGCGCTTCGGCGAGCGGCCCCAGGATCATGCCGACGACCACCGGTGCGGTCGGGAAGTCGAAGCGCCGCATCAGCACGCCCAGCAGGCCGATGCCATAGAGCAGGAACAGGTCGAACGCGCTCTGGCGCATGCCATAGGCACCCACCGTGGCGAAGATCAGGATGCCGGCGTAGAGCTGGGGCTTCGGAATCTTCAGCAGCTTGACCCACAGGCCGACCATCGGCAGGTTCAGCACCAGCAGCATCACGTTGCCGATGTAGAGCGAGGCGATCAGCGCCCACACCAGCGCCGCCGAGGTGGTGAACAGCTGCGGGCCCGGCTGGATGCCGTAGTTCTGGAACGCGCCCAGCAGGATGGCGGTGGTATTGGAGGTGGGAATGCCCAGCGTGAGCAGCGGAATCAGCGCGGCGGTCACCGTGGCGTTGTTGGCGGCCTCCGGGCCTGCCACGCCTTCGATGGCGCCCTTGGTGCCGAACTCGGCCTTGGCGTCGGCGTCCTTGGCCAGCTTCTTTTCGGTCGCGTAGCTCAGGAAGGTCGGGATCTCGGTGCCGCCGGCGGGAATGCAGCCGAAGGGCGTGCCGATGGCGGTGCCGCGCAGCCACGCGGGGATCGAGCGCTTCCAGTCGCGCTTGCTCATGTGCACGCGGCTCAGCTTGTTCTGGCCCTCGACCACCTTGCCTTCGTACAGCACGGCGTAGAGCACCTCGGCCACGGCGAACAGGCCGACGGCCACCAGCACGATCTCGATGCCGTCGAGCAGTTCGGGCACACCGCCGGTGTAGCGGCCTTGCCCCGAGATCTGGTCGAGCCCGACGCAGCCCGCGGCCAGGCCGACGAACAGTGCCGTCATGCCGCGCAGCGTGCTCTTGCCGAGCACCGCGCTCACCGTGGTGAAGGCCAGCAGCATCAGCATGAAGTATTCGGGCGGGCCGAGCTTGACCGCGAATTCGGCCACGAACGGCGCGAACAGCGTGACGATCACCGTGGCGATGGTGCCGGCCACGAAAGAGCCGATGGCGGCGGTGGCGAGCGCCGCGCCCGCCCTGCCGCTCTTGGCCATCTTGTTGCCCTCCATCGCGGTCACCATGCTGGCGGTTTCGCCGGGCGTGTTGAGCAGGATGGACGTGGTCGAGCCGCCATACATGGCGCCGTAGTAGATGCCCGAGAAGAAGATCATCGAGGCCGTGACGTCGACCTTGCCGGTGATGGGCAGCAGCATCGCCACCGCCACCGCCGGGCCGATGCCGGGCAGCACGCCAACGGCCGTGCCCAGGGCGCAGCCGACCAGGCACCAGAGCAGATTGACGGGGGTGATCGCCGCGGCGAAGCCCGCCATGAGTGCGTTGAAGATGTCCATGTCAGAGCCAGCCAGTCGAAGTGAGGCCGGGCAGGTTGATGGCCAGGAATTGCGTGAAGGTCCAGAACACCGGCGCCGAGATAAGCAGGCCGGCCAGCAGGTCGGTCGCCCAGGTGCGCGGCGCGTTCACGGCGCCCTGCCCGCTCGCGCGGCGCAGGCCCTGCACCGCCAGCACGTAGCACAGCGTGCAGCTCAGGATGAAGCCGAGCGTGGTGATGAGCGCGGCGTTGAGCAGCAGCCCCGCCGACACCCAGACGAAGCCGGGCCAGTAGGCGTGCTCGGCGCCCGAGGGCGCGTCGAGTTCGCGGAAGCCGCCGGTGCGTGCTTCCCACAAGATCCAGCCGCCGCACAGCACCAGCACCACCGACACCAGCCAGGGCAGGAAGTTGGGGCCGACGCCGCCGTAGCCGGCTTCGGAAGAAATGCCGATGGCGCCGAACGCCAGCGCGAGGCCGGTCAGCAGCACGCCGGCGCCGACCAGGGTTTGCGGCCATGTGGCCGCGGATTGCGGCGAGGCCGAGGAGTCTGGAGTTGTCATTTTTTGCTCCCGAATCGGGCGAAAGAAAAGCCCCCTTCAAGAACACCGAGGAACCGGCTCCGCCGGACCTCAGGTGTTGCCCCCGGCAGGGGGAAGGCGAAGCGACACGAAGTGCGCGCAGCCTGGGGGCGAGCCGATGTCAGACCATGCCGGACTTGGTCATGATGGCGCGCAGGCTCGCGAAGTCGTCATCGACGAACTTGTTGAACGCTTCGCCCGACAGCACGGCGGGCGTCCAGTCGTTCTTCTTGAGCGACTCGGCCCACGACGCGCTCTTCATGGCGGCCAGCACCATGTCGGTCAGCGCCTTGCGTTGATCGGCGGAGATGCCGGGGGCGCCGTACACGCCGCGCCAGTTGCCGATTTCCACGTCGATGCCCTGCTCCTTCAGCGTGGGCACGTCGATGCCCGGCAGGCGCTGGGCCGAGGTGACGGCGATGGCCTTCATCTTGCCGGCCGCGATGTATTCGGCGAACTCGCTGTAGCCGCTGCCGCCGATGGTGACGTTGCCGCCCAGCACGGCGGCGGTGGCCTCGCCGCCTCCGCGGAAGGCCACGTAGTTGATCTTCGAGGGATCGGCGCCGACCTTCTGCGCGATCATGGCCGCGGCGATGTGCTCGGTGGAGCCGCGCGAACCGCCGCCCCACTTGACGCTGCCCGGGTCCTTCTTGAGCTGCTCGACCACGTCCTTCATGGTCTTGAACGGCGAGTTCGACGGCAGCACGAACACGTTGTATTCGGTGGTCAGGCGCGCGATGGGCGTGGCCTGCGACAGGTTGACCGGCGGCTTTCCGGTGATGATGCCGCCCAGCATGACCGAGCCCATGACCATCAGCGCGTTGGCGTCGCCCTTGGAGCCGTTCACGAACTGGGCCAGGCCCAGCGCGCCGGCGGCGCCGCCCTTGTTGTCGTAGGTGACGGTGTCTGCCACCTTGGCATCGGTCAGCGCCTTGCCCAGGGCGCGGCCGGTGGTGTCCCAGCCGCCGCCGGGGTTAGCCGGGATCATCATCTTGACGTTGGCGGCGGCCCGGGCGGACAGTGGCAGGGCCCCGGCGGCGGCCAGTGCGGCCAATGACTTCAGAAAGGTGTCGCGACGCATTGTTGTCTCCTGATGCTGAAAGTAACTTGAAAGGAAGCTGACTTGAAGCTGAGTATCATGCGCCGCCCCGCTGTCAGTTGGCTGTCCGACAAACTGGGGAAAACACCGAATTCCCACCAATCCGTGCCCGTATGAAGCTGCTGCTGGTCGAAGACGACCCCTCGATGCAAATCACCCTGCAGCGCACCCTTGGCCGCCAGCGGATCGACGTGCGCGTCTGCGGCGACGGGGCCGAGGCCGTCGCCATGTGGCGGGACCTGGAGCCCGACGTGGTGGCGCTGGACCTGAGCCTGCCGAACCTCGACGGCCTGCAGGTGCTGGCCCAGGCCCGGGCCGAGGGGCTGCGCACGCCGGTGCTGCTGCTGACGGCGCGCGGCACCGTCGGCGACCGCATCATGGGCCTGAACGCCGGCGCGGACGACTACCTGCCCAAGCCCTTCGACCTCGACGAGCTGGAAGCGCGCATCCGTGCGCTGCGCCGCCGCAGCCACGGCGTGATGAGCGACATGGGGCTGAACCCCCAGCAGATCGGCGGGCTGCGCTTCGAGCCCGCGAACGGCGCCATCTACAACCGGGCCGAGCTGCTCGAACTCACCCCGCGCGAACTGGCACTGCTGAAGGCGCTGATGATGAAACCGGGCCACGCGGTGACCAAGGAGCGCCTGTTCGAACTGGTGTTCCCCGGCGAGACCGAGGTGCAGTACGAAGCGATCGAGGTGGTGGTCTACCGCCTGCGCAAGAAGCTGGCGGGCACCGGCGCCGTGCTGATGACGATGCGCGGGCTGGGCTACCTCTTGCGACCGGAAGCATGAGGCACATCTCCTCGCTTCGCGCGCGGCTGCTGCTCGGCATCCTCGCGCCGATTGCCGTGTTCATCGTGATCAACAGCGTGAGCCTGTACCGCCAGAGCCTGGCTGCCGCCACCACCGCCTACGACCGCACGCTGCTGGCGTCCGCCAAGACCATCGGCGAGCAGCTCGACGTGGAAGGCTACGACGAGATGGCGCAGCTGCGCGCGATCGTGCCCTACTCCGCGCTCGAGGCCTTCGAGGCCGACAACCGCAGCCGGCTGTTCTACCGGGTGTCGGCGCTCGACGGCGAAATGATCTCGGGCTTTGCCGAGCTGCCGTTCTGGCGCGGACGCATCCCGGACCGCAGCGCGTATGCGGCGCTGGTCGATTTCTACGACGCCCAGTTCCGCAACCAGCCGGTGCGCGTGGCGGTGCTGCTGCAGCCCGTGGCCAGCGCGCGCGGCCGCGGCATGGCGGTGGTGCAGGTGGCCGAGACGCTGGAAATCCGCGAAACGCTGGCGCGCAAGCTGCTGGTCGACACACTGTGGCGGCAGTTCCTGCTGATGGGCGTGATCGCGCTGGCCACGGTGTTCGTGGTGCAACGCGCCACGCGGCCGGTGCGCGAGCTGGGCGAAGCCATCGAGAAGCGCGCGGCCGACGATCTCTCGCCCATCGACGCGCCCGACGCCCCGCGCGAGCTGCGCCCGCTGATCGACGCCACCACCGAGGTCATGGGCCGGCTGCAGCGGCTGCTGGACCATCAGAAACGCTTCGTGCGCGACAGCGCGCACCAGCTGCGCACGCCGCTGGCGGTGCTCAAGGCACAGGTGCAATCGGCGCGGCGCGGCGACGTGGCGCCCGAGCAGGCGCTCGGTGAAATAAGCCAGACGGTGGAGCGCGCGACGACGCTGGCCAACCAGATGTTGTCGCTCGCCAAGGTCGAGCAGTTGCGCCAGCAGCCGGAATCGGTGGCGCTCGACCTCGGCGCCATCGTGCGGCAGATCGCGCTCGACCTGTCGCCGCTGGTGGCCGACAAGGCGCTGGACTTCGAGCTGGCCATCGACGCGCCGGTGGTGGTG
Organism: Variovorax durovernensis; assembly: GCF_977011995.1. Classification (NCBI taxonomy): domain Bacteria; kingdom Pseudomonadati; phylum Pseudomonadota; class Betaproteobacteria; order Burkholderiales; family Comamonadaceae; genus Variovorax; species Variovorax durovernensis. The sequence continues at coordinate 4,129,769 of NZ_CDRNCW010000001.1, forward strand.
CGGGCCCACCAGTGGATGCTGCAGGAGCTCACGCGCAACCTGCTGCACAACGCCATCAAGCTGAGCCCGGCGGGCGCGGCGCTGCTGGTTTCGGTGCATGCCGAGGCAGACGAAGCCGTGCTCACCGTGCGGGACGGCGGCCCGGGCATCTCGCCGGAGCTGCGCCAGCGGCTGTTCGCGCCGTTTTCTGCAGGCAGCTCGTCGAGCGGCTCGGGGCTGGGGCTGGCGATCTGCAGAGAGATCGTGCTGGCGCTGGAGGGACGGATCGCGCTCGACAACCGTGTCGCGCCCGCCACGTCGGACTGCGCCGCACGCGTGGTCGGGCTGGATGCGGTCGTGCGTTTGCCGCTGTGGCGGCACAATTCCTGATATTCACTCCTGATATCCATGGAACGTCTGCGCATCGACAAATGGCTCTGGGCCGCCCGCTTCTTCAAGACGCGCTCGCTGGCCGCGGAGGAAATCGGCAAGAACCGCGTGCAGGTGAACGGCGACGTCGCCAAGGCCTCGCGCGAGGTCAAGGCCGGCGACACGGTTGCCATGCGGCTGGGCACGCTCACGCGAACGGTCACGGTGCGCGGCCTCAGCGGCCAGCGCGGGCCGGCGCCGGTGGCGCAGCAGCTCTACGAGGAAACGCCCGAGAGCATCGCCGCCCAGGCCGCCTTCCGCGAACTGCGCCGCATGGGCAGCGAGCCGGCCCTGGCCATCGAACAGGGCCGCCCCACCAAGCGCGACCGGCGCGAACTGGACGGCGCGGTGCGGCACGCCGAATGGGACAGCCGCTGGAGCGCATCGATCGACACGGACGACACCGAACGCTGATCGCTTACGCTGTGGGCTTTCTTTCTTCGAGGAGTCCCGTTGCATGGCCAGCTTCAAGAAATACCGCGTAGGCGACAAGTTCAAGCTCTCGCACATCGACCCCGACGACACGCCCTTCTGCGAGGGTGACGAAGCTTCGCAGCGCGCGGAGGTCGACGCGCTCGCCGTCGAGCTCGACGAGCTGCAGGACCTGCTGCACGCCGAGGGCCGGCGCAAGCTGCTGCTGGTGCTGCAGGGCATGGACACCAGCGGCAAGGACGGCACCGTGCGATGGGTGTTCTCGCGAACCTCGCCGCTCGGCGTGCGCGTGACGGCCTTCAAGGCGCCCAACGACGAGGAGCGCGCACACGACTACCTCTGGCGCTGCCATGCTGCCGTGCCGCGCACCGGCGAGATCATGGTGTGGAACCGCAGCCACTACGAAGACGTGCTCGTGCCGGTGGTCGAGGGCTGGATCGACAAGGCCGAGGCCAAGCGCCGCTACGCACAGATCAACGACTTCGAGCGGCTGCTGACCGAAACCGGCACGGTCGTCATCAAGTGCATGCTGCACATCGACAAGGACGAGCAGCGCGAGCGCCTGCAGGCGCGCATCGACACGCCCGGCAAGCAATGGAAGTTCAGCATGGACGACCTGCGGGTGCGCACCAAGTGGAACGCCTACCAGCAGGCCTACCAGAGCGCACTGGGCGCCACGTCTACCGAGCATGCACCCTGGCACGTGATACCCGCCAACAGCAAGCGGCACCGCAACGTGATGGTTGCCCAACTGCTGGTGAAGACGATGCGGCAGATGAAGCTGAAGCCGCCGCCCCCGGACCCGGCGCTCAAGGGCATGATCATCAAATAAGGCGCCCGGGCCTTCTTTGGTGTCGCGTTTGTAAAGTGCGACTTCGCCTACGGAGCCGCGCCGGGCAGCCCACTAAGCTGGGCTTCGTACCAATTCAGGTGCAACCCAAAGAAGGACTCCAACATGAAAAAAATACTCTTCGCCCTTGCAGCCTGCATGCTTGCCTCCACCGCAGCCATGGCCCAGCCCATGCCGCCGCGCCACGGCCCCGGCTACGACCGCCCGCACCATCGTCCGCACAAGGTCTGGGTGCCGGCGCACCGCGAGCATGGCCGCTTCGTGCGCGGCCACTACGTCTATCGCTGAGCGCGCATGAAGAAATGGCTCAGGAGCGGCGAATGAGCGCCTGGGCCAGCACGCGGCACTTGCCGAACTCGCAGCGCACCGCCCAGGTGGCACCGTTGTCGCAAGGCACGTTGTAGGTTTCGTAGCCCGGGCCCTTGGCCGTGAGTTCGGCGCGCGGCTGCAGGTTGCAGCGCCCGGCCTTGGCCAGCTTCTCGACGTTGTAGGTGTCGACGCCGGTACGGCGCGGCTTGTACACGATGGCCGGATCGAAGGTGTTGCCGTAGAACGAGTCGCGCACGTTGGGATCGAGATTTCGGTAGCCGCGCTTTGCCATGCAGTGGACGATTGCGATCTGCTGGTGCTCGGCAATCAGCGTGGCCGAGGGCTGCCCCGAGTAGTCGACGGCCGAGGTGCCGATGCCGGCCACCGCGAAGCCGGTCGCCATGCCCTGGCTGTACCAGGTGACAAGACCCACCCCGACGGCGGCCCACATCAAATCGGTGTTGGCCTCGCTGCGCGCGATGATCCGCGTGGCCGCCTCGCGGCAGGCGCTGACGTCGCTGGCGTAGCGCGCGCTGTCCACGCCTTCCATGGCGACCATCGGCACATAAGAGAGACCGGTCCCCGTTCCGGGTTCAGTCGGCGTCATCGGCTGGCTGGCACAGCCAGCCAGTGCGACAACGGCGGCCGCAATGCTCAGCAGGAACTTCATGGGAATCCCTCGTTTTCTAACGATTGTTCAAGGGATTTAACCATACATATAGTTACTCTTGAATCGCCTTGTCGCGAATGAACGACGCCCGGCATTTGCGACGATGGGGCCATTCCCCCAGCCACCAGCCCCATGAAGATCGAGACATTCGCCAAGTACCTTTTTGCGCTCATCGGCGTCGCGCTGCTCGTGCTGTGCTGCTACCTGCTCTTCGGCAAGCTGAGGTTCATTGCGTCGGCCGACCGCGTGCAGGGCGAGGTGGTGGAACTCCAACACGTGCGCAGCAGCAACAAGAACAACACCGACGGCACCTGGCGGCCGCTGGTGCGCTTCAGGGCACCGTCGGGCGCGCTGATCGACTTCACCACCTCGAGCAGCAGCGGCACGCCGCGCTACGAGGCCGGCGAGAGCGTCCAGGTCTATGCCCAGCCCTCGAACCCGGCCAACGTGATGCTCGACGATGCGTTCGAACTGTGGGGCGGACCGGCCATGGCAGGCATCATCGGCGCTGCGTTTCTGCTGTTCGCGGAGATCCTGCGGCGCATCCAGCGCGATCAGGAACCCGGAACCTGATCTCCCCTTCTCATCGAGCTTTCCCATCCATGCATTTCCGCCCAGCCTTGCTCATGCTTGCGGCGATCACCGCCACGGCCCAGACGCCGCCCGCCGACCTGGCCCGCAAGAACGGCTGCCTGTCCTGCCACGGACTGGTCCACAAGCAGGTGGGCCCGGGCTTCGCCCAGATCGCGGAGCGCTACCGAAACGACGGCGACGCGCCCGCGCGGCTGGCCGGCAAGATCCGCGATGGCAGCGTCGGCACCTGGGGCCGCGTCATCATGCCGCGGCAGGCCCACGTGTCGGAAGCCGATGCCCGCGCCCTGGCCCAGTGGGTGTTGTCCCAGCCCGCCTCTCACTGAAAGCAGCCAGCACGTCCTCAAGATTGGTAACAAAGAGCGAAAATAGGTTACACACGCGGTGCGTCGGATTTGGACGCGCCCACCTGAACGCTCTGCCTTGAACTCCCGTCCCGCGCCCTTCTTCGCCAATGTGGTGCTCGTGCTGTCGATGACACTGCTGGCCGTCATCGGCGCCTTCTTCGGCGGGATGTCCGGGCTGCAGCAGTCCAAGGCCGCGCTGCACCTGAAGCAGGCCGACTGGCAGGTCGAGGACACCTCCGGCTTCAGCACGCCGCCCCCGCGGCAGCAAGCAGGCGAACTGCCCGACGACTGGAACCCGATCCGGCTACCGCTGGCCCTGCCCATCGCACTGCTGCGCCAAGCCGACGGCGACGCCGCCGTCGGCATGTCGCCCACGGCCCGGCCGACCCGCATCACGTGGCTGCGGCTCTCCACGCGTCACCTGCCTCCCTCGAATGGCCCTCTGGCCCTGTACGGCGCCCGCGTCAAGACCGACGGCACCATCGCCGTCTACGCCGACGGCCGGCTCGTGCACCGCGCCCAGCAACTGGGCCCGTTGTGGAACAGCACCCGCACGCCGCTGTGGGTCGAGCTGGACCGCGGCCCCGCAAGCACGCCGCCACAGGAGATCCTCATTCGCCTGGAACACTCGCGCAACACGCAGGTGGCGGTGTCGTCGCTGTGGGTCGGCCCCATCGAAACGCTGCGGGGTCGACACGGCCTGCGCCAGTGGCTGCAGCAGGAGCTGCCGGCGATGCTCAGCGCCGCTTTCATGGCCGTGGGCGTGTTCGCGCTCTTCGTCTGGCTCAGGCGCCCCGACGAAACCGGCTATCTGCTGTTCTTCAACCTGTCGGCCACGTCGTTCATGCGCGGCCTGCATTTCTACGTGGGCCAGCCGATCGCCAACGACTGGTTCGCGTGGCTGACCGTCAATTCGCTGTTCTGGCTGGTTCTGGTGGTGCACTTCTTCCTGCGGCAGCTGCACCAGCGCCAACTCAAGTGGCTGACCTGGGGCGTGGTGCTGGCCACCACAGCGGTCGGCGTGCTGACCATGCCCGGGCTGAACCTGGTGCAGAACACCCCGCGCGTGACGCCGCTGATCTACGCCGTGGCGGCCCTCATGGGCACGGCCGTCTGCCTGGTCGGCGGCGTCAGCGCATGGCGCCGCTCGACCGAAGGGCGGCTGGTGGCAGCCGGCATCGGCGTCTGCGTGCTGCTGGGCATCACCGACTGGCTGCTGCAGAACAATTTCATCAGCCCCGAGGGCTGGTACCTGGGCGCCTACACCAACGCGGTGACCTTCAGCGTGTTCGGCGTGCTGATGTACCGGCGCTACGTGCATGCCATCGGCGCCGTCGAGCAGCTGAACGACAGCCTTGCCGACCGGCTGCGCAAGCGCGAGGCCGAACTCGAGCTGAGCCACCAGCGGCTGCGCGACGTCGAGCGCCTGCGCACCATCAGCGACGAACGCCAGCGCCTGATGCAGGACATGCACGACGGCCTGGGCTCCTCGCTGATTACCGCCATCCGCTCGGTCGAGAGCGGCGGCATGAGCGACGAGAAGATCTCGCAGATTCTCAAGAGCTGCCTCGACGACCTGAAGCTGACGCTCGATTCGCTGGAGCCGGTAGAAGCCGACCTGCTGTTGCTGCTCGCCACCCTGCGCTACCGGCTGGAGCCGCGGCTCGAAGGCACCGGCGTGTCGCTGCGCTGGGAAGTGCAGGAGCTGCCCGCCCTTGAATGGCTCGACCCGTCGAGCGCGCTGCACATACTGCGCATCGTGCAGGAGAGCATCTCGAACATCCTGCGCCACACCCGCGCGACCGAGATCCGTGTCGAGACCGCGCTGGACGGCGCCGGCGTTCGCGTGACGATCGAAGACAACGGGCAGGGTTTCGACGTCGACAAGGTGTTGTCCTCGCCGTCGGGCCGCGGCATGCAGAACCAGCGGCGGCGGGCACGGTCGATCCAGGGCACCGTCAGCTGGGAATCGCGCCCGACAGGCACGCGGTTCATGCTGTGGCTGCCGCTTGCGCGCGAGGCCCTGGCGGCCTAGGGCCGGCACGCCATCGAAGAAATGGCACAGCGTTTGCTTGATCCAAACCTCTCGGCTCGCTCCGGTTCCTTTGCACAAACGGGCGGCATCGCTCACCATTCAGGTGCCACGCAACCGGTCGGACGCACGAAGCGTCGCAACCCTTGACCCGAACGGAGGCTCACGTTGGCAAGGCTTGACCCTCGGAACACGTCGCGCTACTGGCATGTGCCCGACCTGCCGGGCATGGACATGCTGCAGGCGGACTTCACGACACATGAGTACGCGCCCCACGTTCATCACTCCTTCGTGATCGCGGTGACCGAGGTCGGCGGCGCGGAGTTCAAGAGCCGCGGCCGCACCGACATCGCCCACCAGCAGGCGCTCCTCGTCTTCAACCCTTCCGAGCCGCACTCCGGCCGCATGGGCGGCAGCGCCCGGTGGCGCTATCGCGCCTTCTATCTGGCCGAACCGGGCATCCGGCACCTGCTGGCCATGCTGGGGATCGACCAGACCCGGTACTTCATGTCGAACATCCTCGGCGACCCGGACCTCATCGCGAGCTTCCTGGAACTGCACCGGGCCTTCGACGGCCACAAGGAACAGTGGGACGCGCTGCGGCAGCAGGAGCTGTTCGTGCACAGCTTCGGCACCCTCTTCCAGAGCCATGGACAGGCGGGGCAGCGCGTGCTCGGCGTGCCGGCGGATGCGCAGGTGCTGGCGCCGGTGCTGGAGCTGCTGCACGACGCCTACGCGGAACGGCTGACGCTGGAACAGATGGCCGCCGCCGCCGACCTGACGCCGTTCCAGCTGATAGGCGCATTCAACCGCACCATCGGCCTGACGCCGCACACCTACCTCACGCAATTGCGCCTGCGGGCCGCCATCGCCCTGCTCGCGGCGGGCCGCCCGCTCATCGAAGCCGCCATGGCCAGCGGCTTCTACGACCAGAGTGCCCTCACCAGGCACTTCAAGCGCACCTTCGGCATGACGCCTCTTCAGTACGTGCGCGCGCGCACCTGCTGAAATCTTCTCCACGCGCCTCCGCGGCCCTCGCGCCATGCGCTGAGGGCCCGCGCTAGCTTCTTCGCTCCCCCGGGTCTCGCACCTGAGCCCGCCCTCTTGCGGCCCACCGTATCGCGGTGCTCGCGCTGAATTCCGATCCGTTTTTTTGCGCGATCGCTTCCGGCTGCAATTTTTACCAATACGGGTTTCCACGCACTGACTATCGTGCAACTAAATGGTTTCGACCACTGCAAAGTAATTAATTCGTTTTCAATAGTGTTTAACCCACAGGTGACCCATGCAAAACGTTGATCGCGGCATTACTGGTTCCTCCCTCGCAGGCTCTGCAATCCTGCTGGAAATAGGCGCGGAGTACGGAATCATTGAATTTCTCCAGAAATCACCGGTAGTGGACGCCGCCACGGCCTCCCGGTCCTGCGGAATCAAGGAATCCGTGATTTCCGCCTACCTCGACTCCCTGAGCAAGGCGGGAATCATCGAGGTACTGGATGAAAAGGCGCCGGCAACCTACAAGGCCGGCAGCAATTTCGACGAACTGATCAATGAAGTCGGATATCTCTCATGGGCGCTGCGCGCCTGTGCCCCGTTGATCAACAACGCGAAAGAATTTTCGGAAAACAACGAGGAGGCGCAACTCAAATATCCCCGAAGCGGAGGATTGGTTGCGCGCACATCGAAATGGATGGGCGAGAAATCTTTTTATCCGCAGCCGGAAAACGCCATCGTTGCCATGGCACCAAAGAAAATCGTGGATCTTGGATCGGGGTCAGGAGGGTTCCTGATTCGCATGCTCAGGAAAATTCCAGGCTCAAAAGGCGTTGGAATCGACCTGAGTGCATCAGCCACCGAGCAAGCCGTTCGGGCGGCCAGTGAAGCGGGAATGAGCGACAGGCTCCAGTTCGTTACCGCCCCCATCCAGGTTCTCGTGGAAGACGCTTCTCTCATCAGGGATGCAGACATCATCCACGCAGGATTCGTCATGCACGACCTTCTTCCCGCAGAGGAAGAAACCCTCGACGCATTGCTGCGCGCTTGTTGCGCCAATGCGATCAAGGGCACGCTGATCATCGTCGACGCAATTCCCGTTGCTCAATCCAGCTGGGAAAAGCCGTTCGCCGCCGCATTCAATCATCTGCACAATCATTTCATGTCCAGGAGACTTCTGAGCGAAGAAGAATGGAGTGAAAAATTGTTCCGCGCGGGCTTTTCAAATGTGCGGGTCGAAATACTTGATCACCCTGGAGGGCGAATGTTGATGGCAAGCAAATAACCGAGTTATCACGGCATTTTTTAACCAACTGTAATTAGGAGCACGAAATGAGCGTTACCATTTCCGATCTGGTTGAGAGAGTTAAAAGTCATCGTTGCTATTCTCACCCGATTTTCAAGAATTGGGTAAAGATCGAACCGGAACCTCCCGTTGTGGGAGCCCTTTTTCACCAGATCCAGAGCTTCTGCGCGTCTACGCGTCCGGGATGGAATTTTCCCGATGCGCTCAAGGAGCACGGGCTGCACAGGCAAAGCGAGTTGCTGGAAGAAATCGTCGAGAGCGAATCGGGTCACGGCCCCGAGCTGGCCACGATGGCGGGATACATCGTCAACCAATCGGCCGACAAGCCCGTGTTTTCGGACCTCTACAACCAGGAAAAGGTCGAAGCGAAGCTCAAGGATTTTTCCAACCAGCTGCTCGGTTCCCTGCCCGGCTACGACATGGACACCGGGTTGACCGCGCAAGTCCGCAAGGCCATTGGCGTCTTCGATCACCGCAAGCTGACGGACATCGAGAACACCTACAGGAACCTCGGCACCACGCTGGCGCTGGAAATGATCTCCAACCAGCAATTGATTCCCGGCGAAAAGTATTGCCTGGTGGACAGCGGCATCTACAACGCGGACCTCGATGTGCCCGAAATGCACTACCTCCTGGAGCACTGGGGCGAAGTCGGCGCCGAGCAGCATCACGAGCAAAACGCCCGCACCGCGGTCGAGCTTGCCTTGAAGACGGAATACGCCCATCTGGTCGTCGAGGGCGCGGACGATTTCCTCGATTCGCTGACCGGCCTCTGGGACGTTCTGGATGCGGCATTGCTGCAATCCGGTGTCGCTGCCGCAGAGCAGAGAAAAGTCGCATACGTATAGCAACCGACTGCGATTTTAATTTTGAACAGCGCTTTCAGCACTGAGTAAGGTTGCCATATGGTTGCCTATCTGATTGGCCGGATGTCTATTGTGGATCCGGATCAATACAACGAATACAAGCAACTCACGCCCGGGATCATAGAAAAATTTGGAGGCAAATTTCTGACACGGGGAGGCGATCGCATGCATTTGGAAGGCTCTCCGGATGACCGGCGCGTGGTTCTTGTCGAATTCAAATCTGCCGACGCAGCGAGAAAATTTTACGAATCACCGGAATATACCTTTGCACGTGGTTTGCGAAAGGATGCTGCGGTCGACATGCAGCTCATGGTGATCGAGGGATTTGAAGGGCGATAGCTCTTTTGCCCTGCCCTTTTGATGATTAAAACAAACCGGCTGACACGACCGATGGAGACTCGGTCGTGTCAAATAAAATATGACGACCATTGCCCTACCTGCTGCTTCAAAAAGCAATTTCTTTTCGTTCGTCGCGCTTCTGCTTGGCGCGGCGGCATTGGCGCTGGGCGGAGTTTTTCTCCGTCACAGCGAATTGCCTCCAACGGCAAGCGCGGTTTATCGGGTTGCTTTGGCAATTCCGATCTTCTTCCTGCTCGATATGCTCGCGGCAAGAGCCGAGCCCGCGCGCCCGGCTGGCCCGACCGGCCCGGCGGCCGAACGGATGCCGGCCATTCCCATCAAGCTCATTCTGGTCGGATTCATCTTTTCAGGGAATCTGGCGCTCTACCACTGGTCCATGACACTGACCACGCTGGCCAATTCCAATCTGCTTGCCAATCTTGCCCCGATCTTCGTGGTGCTCGGCTCCAATTTATTCTTGGGGAAAAAATTCAAATCCGGCTTCCTGCTCGGCATGCTGTGCGCATTGGCCGGCGCATTCATCCTGATCGGCCATCGACTGGATTTCGGGTCGAGCTATATGACGGGAAATCTGTTAGGGCTGCTGACGGCCGTCTTTTACGGCTCATATCTTTTGGCGGTCAGCCTCGTGCGCTCGAACTATCGGACGATGACCGTCATGGCATGGAGCAGCGTCGGCACGCTGATCGTTCTTCTGCCCATCACGCTGCTGCGCGGCGAATCGCTGGTTCCGCACACCATTCACGGCATGCTGATGCTGCTTGCGCTTGCTGTCGTGTCCCACGTCGGGGGCCAGGGCCTCATCGCCTATGCGCTGGCCAAGCTCCCGGCCGCGCTTTCTTCCATCACCCTGCTGATTCAGCCTGTCATTGCAACCGTGCTCGGCGCCTACTTGTTCCACGAATACCTGAGCGCTACCGAATTTGCGGGCGCCGTGATCATTCTGGTCGGCATCGTTACCGCACGACGATTTTCATAAGCATCCCGCGAACCGAGGAATTCATGTCACGTTACCTTTGCCATACCCAACCCGATTGCTTTCAATTCGAAGCCGATGTCATAGCGCGCCGCCCGAATGCCGTTCTTCTCGATCGGTCGTTCTTCTATCCGGGCGGCGGCGGGCAATTGGCGGATCGCGGCACGCTGCAGTGGAATGGCGGTGAAATCAAGATCGGCCGGATCGAAATGGAAGGCGGCAATGCATGGCACTACTTCGATGAAGCGGAAACCGCCGAGATTCCCGCCGAAAAGGTCATCGCCAAGGTGGATCAGGATTTCCGCTTCATGATGAGCCAATTGCACACGGGCTTGCATATCCTCAATGCGCTTGTCTACCAGCGCTTCGAGGGCTCGCTGGTCACGGGCGTGCAAATGGCAGCCGACGGCACGGCCCGCATCGACTTCGACCTGCCTGCAGCCGACAACAACGAACTGCGCAAGCTCGAACCCGAACTCAACACCCTCATCTCCGACGGGCTGCAGGTGAATGCGGTGTATCTCGATGCTGCCGAACTCTCGCGCGAGCCCGGGGTGCTGCGCAGCCGGTCCGTGGCGCCGCCGAGCCAGGACGACGGCACCACGCGCATCATCGAAATCGTGGGACTCGACCGGCAGGCCTGCGGCGGAACCCATCTTTCGAAGACCTCGCAATCGGCACCGCTGCGCATCCTGAAGATCGAGAACAAGGGGCAGCACAACCGGAGGATCCGGATCGGCCTCGTCAGATAGGGCCCCGGGCATGCCAGTCGAACAGCTTCCTCCGCGCCCCCTGCCCGAAGGGTTCCTGCCTTCGAACTGCAGCTTCTCCGAGCAGGACTGGCCCCTTCTGGCCAGGCAGTGGTTTCCGGTCTCCCGCGCCGACAAGGTGTTGGCCAGACCGCGGCAGGTGAGCTTGCTGAATCTGCGACTGGCCATCTATCGCATGCCCGATGGCATTCGCATCGCCCGCGACATGTGCCCGCACCGCGGGCTGCAGCTGAGCACGGGTCGCATCGAAGACGGCGAGCTGGTTTGCGCCTACCACGGCCTGCGCTTCGGGTCCGACGGGCAATGCCGCAAGGCGCCGGAGAAGCTGGCACTCAAGGCGGTGGATTGTTTCAGGATCACGATGTTTCCTGCGGTTGAGCGCCACGGTCTTATCTGGACCTGCCTGATCCCGCATGGCGAGCCGGAAATACCCTTGATTCCTTTGAAGACCGAAGACTCCGGCCAGGAAGACACGGAGCTTCGATTCAAACTTCTTCCTGAAGACTGGATGGACATCGCGAAATTCGAATTCTCGAACAGCGAACTAATGATCGAATCCAGCCATCACCATTTGCTGCGAAATCTCGCACTGAATGAATACCAAAGGCTGTTCGACGAGATGGGATTGAGCGCCACGGCAAGCGCCTTGCAGCCATCCCGCACCTGATTTTCCAGGCGCAAAATTTTCGCCAATATCACCGCGCTGCCCCCTGTCATGCTGCACCTCAAAGCGAGGCCACCACATGACGCAATCATTCCGCCAAGCAAGCCCTGAAGTCCTGACGCTCTCCGGCACTGCACCCGATGTCCGGCCAGTGGAGCTATTGCTATATCTACGCCGCCTGCTTCTTTTTCTAGCCTGAATTTCCAGGCATTGATGCGGCGGCCTAGCAGCGATGTCCGCACTCGTTCAAATGAAATTCAAAAAAATCAAATGACAGTCTTCTCCACCGAGTCTTTTGCGGACCACGAACAGGTCGTCTTCGTTTCCGATGATCGGGTCGGGCTGCGGGCCATCATCGCCATCCACAGCACCCGGCTCGGACCGGCCCTGGGCGGATGCCGCATGTATCCCTATGCCGACGATGCTTCCGCCCTGCGCGACGTGCTTCGCCTGTCGCGTGGAATGACGTTCAAGGCCGCAGCCGCGGGACTCGGCCTGGGCGGCGGAAAGTCGGTGATCCTCGGCGACCCGCGCAAGAGCAAGACGCCCGAACTGCTGCGGGCGATGGGCGTGGCGGTCAACCGCCTTGGCGGCCGTTACATCACCGCCGAGGACGTGGGCACCACTGTCGCCGACTTCGCCTGGGTACGACAGAACACCCGGCACGTGGTCGGCTTGCCGCAGGAGCTCGGCGGCACCGGAGATCCTTCGCCGACCACGGCGTTGGGGGTCTATCACGGCATCGAGGCCAGCGTCGCGCATCGGCTGGATCGCGACCTGCGCGGGCTGACGGTTGCAGTGCAAGGCCTGGGCAACGTCGGCTGGAACCTGTGCCGGCTGCTCGCCGGTGCGGGGGCGTGCCTGACGGTATCCGACGTCGATGCGACGCTGGCGCGCAAGGCCTGCGCCGAATTCGATGCGCGGGCAGTCGAGCCCGACGAGATCCATGCCGTTCAGGCCGACGTGTTCTCTCCTTGCGCAATGGGTGCGGTCGTGAACGATCGAACCCTGCCGCAGCTGAAATTCCGGGTGATCGCCGGCGGCGCCAACAACCAACTGGCCCGCGACGAACATGGCAGGCAGTTGCGCGACCAGAAAATCCTGTACGCGCCGGACTTCGTGATCAATGCGGGCGGCCTGATCCGCGTGGCGTCGGAGCACGAGGGTTTCAATTCCGCAAAGGTGGATTCGCAGGTGAAAGCCATCGGCGCCACTCTGCACCGGGTCTTCGAACTCGCCGCGCGCACGGGCATGCCGACCCAATCCGCAGCCATGCAGCTGGTGCAGGAGCGGCTGGGCGGCAACCCGGGCAGCGTCAACCCCAGCAGCGGCAACAGCATCCTGACCGAGCGTGTCGCATGACCACCGTCGAGATCCTGCGGACCCTGGTGGCCTTCGATACGACATCGCACCGGTCGAACCTCGACCTGATCAACTGGATAGCCGACTACCTGTCGGCGCATCGGGTGAAAGTGCACCTCGTGCACAGCGAGGACAAGCGCAAGGCGAACCTGCTCGCCAGCATCGGCCCCGACATGGCGGGCGGCATGGTGCTCTCCGGGCACAGCGACGTCGTGCCGGTGACCGACCAGAACTGGAGCGCCAATCCCTTCACGCTGGTCGAACGCGACGGCCGCTTCCACGGCCGCGGCGCGGCAGACATGAAGGGCTTCATCGCCGCCTGCCTGTCGGCCGTTCCTTCGTGGCGGCAGCGGTCATTGATTCGCCCGATTCACCTTGCGTTCTCTTATGACGAAGAAATCGGATGCCTCGGCGTTCCAGAGCTCGTGAGCTGCTTGAAGACGCAAGTGGAGGCACCTGCACTGGCCATCATCGGCGAGCCGACCGAGATGCGGATCGGCGTCAGGCATCGCGGTTTCTTCGGGCACCGGGCGCTCTTCAGCGGACTCCCCGCGCATTCGAGCGACCCCTCGCTTGGCGCCAGCGCCATAGAGCCCGCCGCCTACCTGGTCACCTGCCTGGCCGGGCTGCGGCGCAGCCTTGCCAGGCAGGGCGGCGAGGCCACGATCAACATCGGCCGGATCGACGGAGGCACCGCCATCAACATCGTGCCGGGCTGCTGCGAGGTCCTGTGGGAGTTCCGTCCGGAAGACGAAGCGGCGGCGGAGCTTGTGCGCAACGTGGTCAGGGAAGCGCTGACGGACCTTCCCGCCGGCGTCACGGTCGAGGCCATGCAGGTTGCCGGCGTGCCGGCGCTGTCGGCACGCAACAACGACGTGGCTCTCTCGGTCGCACGCGAGCTCGGCGCGCTCTGGCCGGAGGCAGACCTGCCGTTCGGCACCGAGGCGGGCTTCTTCCAGCAGGTGGGTATCCCGACGGTGGTATGCGGCCCCGGCTCCATCGCGCAGGCGCATCAGCCGGACGAATGGATCTCTGCAGCCCAGTTGCAGGCGGCCGATCGCTTCATGCAATCGGCCGGTGCGTGGGCACTCTGCGAAGCCGACGTCTCACCCACCCCCTCTCTCAAGACAGCATGAAAAACCTCGACGCAGCCGCGGTGGCGGACACCGCCACCGCCCTAGCAGCCCTCACCACCGACGGAACTCCGGCGCAGAGCGCACGGGCCCACGATGCCACGCGCCGGATGATTCCCGCCGCGGTCATCGGCAACACGCTGGAGTGGTTCGACTTTGCCGTCTACGGCTTCTTCGCGCTCACGATTTCCAGGCTGTTCTTCCCGACGGGCAACGAAACCTCTTCGCTGCTGCTGACCGTGGCGACCTTCGGCGTCGGCTTCGTGATGCGCCCGATCGGTGCGGTGGTTCTGGGCGCACTCGGCGACACGCACGGGCGAAAAGCCGCGTTGTCCACGACCATCCTCCTGATGGCGCTTGGAACGGCAATGATCGGCCTGGCGCCGACCTACGCCCACGTGGGTCTCTGGGCACCCGCCTGGATCGTTCTGGCGAGGCTGATCCAGGGCTTCTCCGCCGGCGGCGAGGTCGGGGGAGCGACGGCATTTCTCGTCGAGCATGCGCCCAAGGGGCGAAAAGGCTACTTTGCAAGCTGGCAGCAGGCCAGCCAGGCCGGAGCGCTGCTGCTCGGTTCGATCTTCGGCGCGACGCTCACGGGGATTCTTAGCCCCGAGCAGCTGGAGTCTTGGGGCTGGCGAGTTCCGTTTCTGTTCGGCCTGGTCATCGGTCCCGTGGGCTGGTACATCCGGGCCAGGACACGAGAGCCGGCAACCTTCGAACGAGCCAAGGCCGCCAACCGGCAGGCATCCCCGCTGAAGCAGGTGATCGGCTCGTACCGCAAGGAAATCGTCGCAGGATTCGGCGTCACCATCGTGTGGACGGTGTGCACGTATTTCTTTCTCGTCTACATGCCGACCTACGCCGTGCGCACGCTGAAACTGCCCCAGAGCGCATCGCTTTGGGCGAATGGCGCCGGGCTCCTGGTGCTGGTCGTGCTGGCGCCGGTTTTCGGTGGACTGTCGGACCGTATCGGCCGGCGGCCGCTGCTGATCGGGTTCGCCGCGGCAATCCTGGTGCTGGCCTATCCGGCGCTCTGGCTTCTCACGGCTTTTCCAAGTGCAGTGACCCTGACGGCGGTACTGATCGTCTTTGCAGTGCTGATTGCCGGCTTTACCGGGCCCGCCCCTGCCGCCATGGCCGAGCTCTATCCGCCGCAGGTGAGGTCCACGGGGCTTTCCATTGCGTACAACTTCGCTGTCACGATCTTCGGTGGCTTCGCGCCATTCATTGCCACGGCGCTGATCGCCCAGACCGGGAGCCCGCTCGCCCCCGCCTGGTATGTGATGTTCGCCGCGGCCGCCAGCCTGGCGGCGCTCCTGGCCGCCGGTTCGGTTCTACGCAACAAGGCATAACGCGCCGCTCACTTACAGCCGCGGCCACCCCTGCGGCCCAGGTGATCGCCATAAAGAAGAAAACACATGTCGGACCTCAAAGACACCCTGAATCTGCTGAAGACCCCGTTTCCCATGAAAGGGGACCTGCCCAGGCGCGAACCCGATCTGGTCAAGCGGTGGGCAGAGCAGCGCATCTACGAGCAGATGCGCACCGCGGCGGCCGGCCGCCCTCCCTTCATCCTGCACGACGGCCCGCCCTATGCGAACGGCGACATCCACATCGGGCATGCGGTGAACAAGGTTCTCAAGGACATGGTCTTCAAGAGCCGCTTCTTCGACGGCTTCGATGCGCAATGGATTCCCGGCTGGGATTGCCACGGCATGCCCATCGAGCACCGGATCGAGCAGGCGAACGGACGGGGCCTGCCGACGGAACAGGTGCAGCAGCTGTGCCGCGAATACGCGCTCCAGCAGACGCAAAGCCAGAAGAAAGACTTCCTGCGGCTGGGCCTGCTGGGCGACTGGGACAGGGCCTTTCGCACCATGGACTTCGAGACCGAGGCCAACGAGATCCGCTTTCTCGACCGCATCCGCCAGCGCGGCCTGCTGTTTCGCGGCCAGAAGCCGGTCAACTGGTGCGTCGACTGCCAGTCGGCGCTGGCAGAGGCGGAACTGGAATACGCCTCCAAGCGCTCGACGACCGCCTACGTCGGCCTGCTGGCACTGGACGCGGTCGATTTCGCATCGCGCTTCAAGTGCCAGCCCATGCCCGGCAAGCAGGCCCGGCTGACGATCTGGACCACGACACCGTGGACGCTGCCAGGCAACGTCGCAGTGGGCCTCGATCCCGAGGCCGGCTACGGGCTCTATGACACGCCGAACGGCCTGCTGGTCATGGCCGCGGAAAGCGGCGCAAAGCTGCTCGCCGCAATGGGCGTGGACCATGAACTCTGCGCGGTCGCGCCCGGCGCCGACCTCGTCGGCCTCAGGCTGAAGCACCCCTTGCTGGACACCGAAGTGCCGCTGGTGGCCGCCGACTTCGTCTCGCTGGACACCGGCACCGGCCTGGTCCACCTGGCGCCGGCCCACGGCGCGGAAGACTTCGAACTGTGCCGCAGCCTGGGCCTCAGCGGCGACAACGTGATCGACGGTGCCGGGCGCTTCGTGGCCGGCCTGCCGGCCATCGGCGGCATGGGGCTGGAAGAAGGCAGCAAGTTGATCCTCGACATGCTGAAGGCCGACGGATCGCTGCTCAGGCAGGAGCGCATCGAGCACTCGTACCCTCACTGCTGGCGCCACAAGACACCGATCCTGTTTCGCTCGACGACGCAGTGGTTCATCGGCATGGACCAGCGGGCGGCGGGCGACACGCGCACGCTGCGCGAGACAGCGCGGGAGGCAATCAGGGACGTGCCGTTCTATCCGGCTTCGGGACGCTCGCGCATGGAAGCGATGATCGACGGCCGGCCCGACTGGTGCGTTTCGCGGCAGCGGACATGGGGCGTCCCCCTTCCCTTCTTCGTCCGGCGCAGCGACAAGTCGCTGCATCCGCAGACCGCACGGCTCGTCGAAGAGGTGGCCTTGCGCATCGAACGCGAAGGCATCTCCGCCTGGACGCGCCTGAAGCCCGCGGACCTGGGCGTGGACGAGAGCGAGTACGAGAAGCTGTCGGACACCCTGGATGTGTGGTTCGACTCCGGTTCCATCCACGCCACCGTCTATCGCGATGCCCGCCGCCCCGACGCGCATGGGTATCCGGCGGACCTCTATCTGGAGGGCTCCGACCAGCATCGCGGCTGGTTCGGCTCATCGCTCATGACCGGCTGCGCGGCCGACGCACGCGCACCGTTCAAGGCAGTGCTGACACACGGCTTCGCGGTCGACGGAGACGGCAAGAAGATGAGCAAGTCGCTGGGCAACACCGTCAGCCCGCAGGAGGTGGCGAATACGCGCGGCGCGGACATCATCCGCCTGTGGATCGCAAGCACCGACTACTCGACGGACATCTCCGTTTCGCAAGAGATCCTGGACCGCGTCGTCGAGATGTACCGGCGCATCCGCAACACCATCCGCTTCCTGCTGCTGAACGTGTCGGACTTCGATGCGGCGACCGACAGCGTGGCCGCGGAGGATCTCGAGCGCGTCGACCAGTACGCCATGCTTCGCTGCCGCGAACTCGCCGAGCAATGCCGCAAGAGCTACCGCGAGTACGACTTCGTTTCGGTGACCCGGCTGCTGCACGGCTACTGCGCGGAAGAGCTCGGCGGGTTCTACCTCGACGTGCTGAAAGACCGGCTGTACGCCAGCGCGCGCGACAGCCATGAAAGACGCTCCGCGCAGACCGCGCTGCACGCCATCGTGAAGAACCTGCTGCTCCTGGCAGCGCCGATCCTCAGCTTCACCACGGAAGAAGCCTGGGCGGTGCTGTTCAAGTCGCAGGAAGACAGCGTGTTCGTCCACACCTGGGATGAAGCGATGCTACCCTGCATGGGCGACTCGGAGCTTGCCGAATTCTGGCGGCAGGTGAGGCTGCTTAGGCCCAGCGTGATGAAGGCGATCGAAGACATCCGCTCGTCAGGCGCCATCGGCCGATCGAGCGAGGCGAGCATCGTCATCGAAGCGCCTGCGGAGACCATCGAGTCGCTTGCGCTACTGAGTGCGGAACTGCCTTCGATCTTCATGGTCGCCGATGTGGCCTTGAAAGAAAGTGGCGGCGTCGAGGTCAAGGTCAGGCGCACCTCGTCGCTGCGCTGCATGAGGTGCTGGAGGCACGACGCCACGGTGACGGATGACGCCGAGCAGAAGATGCTTTGCGGGCGGTGCCGGACGGTGTTGTCTGGGCTTCTGGAGTTGAACGACGCCTGAGGGCGTGTGAGAGCACCTTCATTGGAGTTCAGGAGCAGAAACAAAAAAGCCCAGCAGCGTGAAAGCTACTGGGCTTGATTGGCGGAACCGGAAGTTTTCGAACCTACTTCAAGCTCGAATGACCGGGTTTCTTGGCTCGATACACCGCGCGCTTCACGACGGAATCAGAGACCTCGAACATCACAGCAAGAGCGTGCATCGTATGTTCACCGGCAGCGTACAACCGCACGACTTCGGCCTCATCATCTGACGCCAGCGCGCGCCCTCTCCCAACCAACACACCACGATCCCGAGCCGCACGCTGACCTGCGATTGAGCGCTCTCGGATGATCCCCCGCTCCAACTGGGCGACGGCGCCCAGAATCTGAATCACAAACGAGCCCATCGCAGTAGTGGTATCCAGCGGCTCGGTGAGACTTTTCACCAGCGCGCCAGCAAGCCGAATTTCCTCAAGGATGGACAGCAGATCAGGCAGCGATCGGGCTACCCGATCGAGCTTGTAAATCATGAAGACGTCGCCTGGACGCAGCGACTGCAAACAACGCCTCAGTTCGACACGCTGACCAACGCTAGACGTCTTTTCCTGAAAGATGACCTCAGCACCGGCGGCTTTTAACGCATCTATTTGCAAGTGCGTTTCCTGCTCGCGAGTCGAAACTCGCGCATACCCAACAAGCATCGATACCCCCAATGTAAAACGCTGAATGCCGTAATGCATTGAGCCGCAAACCGACGCCAGCCAGCACGCTGACACCCGGCACCCCTGCCGTGCTATCGTTTTGCCGCCACTTACACCCAGCGACAAGATGAAGCCCCTACTTGCAATTGCTCTACTGGCCGCCGCCCAATGCAATGCAGCCACCATTTACCTCTGCAAGGCATACAACGGTTCAACGTTTTGGACCAACGGAACATGCAGCAGCCGAAACGCCTTCATCGACAGAATCGAGACTGTTGCCGACGTGCCGTTCGACCAACAGGTAGAGCAAGCTCAACGAAACATGAATCGCAACGCGGGCGCAACGACCTCGACGGCAACCGCAGCAGGACAAGACCAACAATGCGGCAGGCTGATCAACGAACTCAACGAGATCGAAGGCCGCTACAGCAGGGGCTACTGGCAACCCGTAGACACTGTTAATCAAGATCAAAAGCGAACCATCGCCATACGAGCGCAGCTCCGCGCAAACAACTGCCGACTTCAATAGCGCCAAGCTCACACAGAGCGGCATGCGAAACCACGCTCGACGGCCAGCTTGGCGAACTCCGCATAACGCTGCGCAGCAGCATCGACCATCACCGCCTCGGTAGTGCGTTTCACGAGTGGATCGGGCTCGCTGTAGAGCATCCACATCGTGTTGAGCTTGTTGCACAGGTGCTGCACAACGACGTGACCCTGCGGCAGCTCGAACGACATGCCGATGGCATCGGCCATGGACACACCGGGGAAGTGCAGCGTCATCGCCGGGGGAGGCGTCAGCCCCCGCGTGCTGTCCCACATGCGCGATCCGAACTCGCCGTTCTCGTGGTCCTTGGTGAGGTACTTCGACACGTAGCCCGCGATCTTTGCTGGGCTCCTATAGCGGTTGAAACGGCCATCCTTCCCACCTACGAAGCACAGGCCGTTGTCTGCCCCCACCACGTCGCGCCAAAGGGCCGTGCCGACCTTCCAGCTCAGCACCTTCGCGCCCCTGAACTGCATCAGCACGGGGAGCCGGTCACAGGCCACGTGCACATGCCACGCGCCGCGCTTTTGCCGCTCGAAACCCCAGACGCCACGGAAGCCAGGAATGGCCCGGCGCATCTTGCGCAGCCACGCAGCGAAATGCCTCCGGCACAGCGCGAGATCCTGCTGATTCGCCCGGTAGGTGAGGGTCAGCATCTCGTTGAAGCCAGCTTGCTTGATCTTCCAACGGCAATTGCGCTTAGCACGCTGGCCGGACTTCCAGCGGGCTCGCTTGGCGCGCTCCTCAAGCTGCTGCTGTTCCAGGAGGGTGCCGGACTGGTCGACCTCATCGACCCAGCAATCCGGGTTGTCGCTGTCGACCGTGGGGACAAAGAGGTAGCGCGGCTGTATCAGCGTCTCGCGCTGGCCGTTGTCGAAGGTCTGCATGCGCACCTTCACGCCATCTTGAATCTTCTCGCACCAAATGCCCCTGTGCTTTACCATCGCGCTCATATCGCATCCCTTGAACAATGTTGCGGTATCTGTCCCGGGTGGCCTGCCAGCTACGCCGGGACTTTCTTTTGGCCCTTCGGGCCTGACTCTCAACCTACGGTTTGCACCTTGACCGCTGCTGTTTGCAGGTGCCGGTCGTAATGTGTTCTTTTAATAAATTAAGGCCGCGCTGCGCGCGGCCTTGGCCCGCACTCCGTGCTGGTCCTGCGGCCGGCTCCGCGCGTGCCCCTTGACCAGCAGCCACACAACCCACCGACAGGAGCCCGCAGCCGCGGGCGCTTGAGTGGCCGGCCAGAGACACGGCAGGGGCACGTAACCCACACAGCACCAGAGACGAGACGCCTACGCCACAAGGGCTTCGGCGGCTTTGCTTTGCAGTAGCGCGAGCGCTGGCGCAGGGGCACGTAATACCCACATGCTCGAGTAAGGGCATCAAATCCAAACCTTGGATCACTCTCCGCCGCCCGGTTGAAACGACCACTTCGACCCGGGCTGCACACGCGACTGCGGACCAGGAGAGGCAGAAGGAGGCAACAAAGGCCCCGGAGCAGTCGGGATACCCCCACCTATCAACGTGAGGCCAGAAGGCTGCTGTAGCCCCGCCTGCTGCGAATCTGCGGCCTTCACAGGCTGCACCTGCGTCGGGTTCGCCCGCTCGCCTTCGGGCTGGAATGCCAGGAAGGCACCGTGTGCGACCAACTGGCGGCACATGTCCAAGCCGACAGGGTACGGCGTCGCATCCTGCGTGTAGCACTTGCAGCCGACCGACTTCATTTCGACGCACGCCGCAGGCACGGGCACGCGCTTTGGCTTGGTCAACTCATCGTAGGCCGGTGCCGTATGCATCAGGTCCGGAATGCGCGGCCTATAGCTCACGATGTACTCCGTTGCGGTCTTTGGCCTTACCGTCGACGTGCCCTGACCAGCAACCCCAGTGCCACCCGATGCCTCTACAGCCTTAGCCGCCGCGCCACCGCTGAAAGCCTTTGAAAAACCGAAATAGAACAGCGTAGGAATCGCGACGATGCAGATGGCCAACACCACAACCTGCCGCGGAATGCGAACCTTGCCAGTGTGCAGGTACGCCGAGTCATACCAGCCGTACACCTCCCTTGGAAAGGGCCGTGGCTTTATCTGCGCGTTCTTCCCTGACCCGAATTTCTCGCACTGAAGTTCAACAGCATCCCACTGCACGAAGTTCGACACGGGCGCAGCGCCAGCCAAGCGCTTAACGTGCTGGTGCCAGCCAGGAGCCTGCACGAGGTTCCGCACGAAGCTATCGATGTTCTTTGGATGCTGGGTGAGCAAAAAGAAATCGAAGCCAGCTGACCGATGTTCGGTCAAACGTGCGATATGCGGAGGCGGCTTTTGGCTGGCGGGTCGTGTCGGCAGATCGTAGTGACACTCATCGATCAAGAAGATCGTGCCCTTTTCTTGCTTCTCCCAATCCTCGAAACGGATCGGCTTCCAACCAAACTCTGCGATGGTCTCAGGCTTGAGATTGCAGTAGGGCTTGTTCGGCTTCTCCGGATCATTAGCGGGCCGGATGTTGAAGCACACGGGCCGACCAGTCTCCACTTGGAGATTCCGAACATCCTGAAGCGTGAACAGCGTTTTGCCGGAGCCGTTTCCACCGGTGCGAAGGTAGAACATGCCGCGCCCTCAGAGCTTCAGGAAGCGCTTCACCGCCAGCGCGCCAGAGGCTGTACGCACCATCGTCATCGTCATGCGAGCCACCATCGCACTGGTGATGATGTTGATGCAGTTGCCGATCTTGAGGTAGCCCATCAAGCCGATCAGATCAGCAGGCAAGCCGCCAATCTGCTGCAAGGCCTGCTGCTTCAGATAGTCAAGGCTGATATCCATGCCGGTGTAAGTCACCAAGCCAATACCGAGGCCGACGAGCACCTGGAGTGCCATCGACCCAGCAACATAACGAAGGCCGCCCAAAAGGCCGGCAATGATCCAGGGGAGAAATGCGGGCATATCAACCTCTCACGACGATACGAGCAGCCGTCAGATACGACACGACCATCAGCAACGTGCCGATGTATTCGAGGTACTGACAGATGCGAGAAAACGGCAGCGTGATCGAGTAACCGCTCATCGAGATCGTCCGATCCGTGATGCACTGCGAGCTACCTATGGCGCTACTGCCATCGAAGCTCGACGGACCAATCGAGACGGTGCGCTTACTGCCCTCAGAAAGCTCACCAGTCCGATCCGTGCCGGACTTTGTTTTGGCCTTGTCAGCCTCGTAGCCCTGCCGCTCCTCCGTGTCGCTCTCGAACAGCTCGCAATTGCGCTTGTACTGCTCCTGCGCTATTGCATTGAGCACAGGATCCTCACCAACGGCCTTAAATCCTGCTTTGCAGTTACCTCCGAACGACGAGCCGGGTGAACCGTTACCGCCAGCGCACACAGAATTGCCGGGACTCTTTTGGCAAGTGCCCTGCGCGGTATCCGTCGTGGTCACCGTGCTGCACGTCGAAGTGGTTGCCCCTGCCGCAGTCTTACACGTAGTCGTATCGGTGGAGCACTTAGAGCCACCCGCATTGCACGTGGTCTCTTCGTGCTTGGTTTCCTTCGAACCATCGGAGTTGTTTGTAGAGCTATCCTTGCCGCCAGCTTTGGGCGTATCCGAACCAGTTGGATAGCACGCAGTCGTGCCATTGACGGTACCAGGGGCCTGACCAGCTGGACACGGCGCAGGAGCGGGCAAACCATCAGGAGGCTTAGGAGTCGGAGCCTTCGGCGGGTCACTACCCGGAACAGGAGGAGTGGCCGGCGACGGATCGACAGGACTGTCACCCGTGCCCTTACCAGCAGAAGTCGGATCACACTTGCCAGAGATCGCTGATGTCCCCGTATAGATGCCCCTGCCCACGCACCGAAAGAAGCCTTGCCCAGGGCCAACGTCCGTGCCAAACCCAACCTCATCGCAGGTCGCGTTTGACACCGTGACTACACACTTGCCACCCGCGGTAGAACTGTAGGCATTGCACACGCTCCAAGAACGCGACACCGGCCCTGTACCAGCGGCGTTAACCCCTTTGTCTCTCACCCAGTCACCAGCATCCTGACCAGCCAAGGCAGCACACGGATCAGGAGGCAACACGCACGAGGTCTTTGTTGAATCCTCGATATAGCCATCGCTGCACTGACACTGACCACCAACCAACGCGCTATTAGCGGGGCAGACTTGGGCAGTCGTCAACTGCTGCGACTCATAGAACGTGCCAGCGGGTCGATCCAACCGACACGCCATGCCGAGCACATCACGAAAGAAAACAGGCGAACTGCGCCAAGGATTGCTCTTCGCAATGAAGTCTTGGCAAGCAGCAACCGCCGTGGAAAACCCGCTACCCACCAGGGGACCACTAGCGCCATAGCCAGGGTTGGAGTACCCCCAAGAAGCAACCGTAGGGACCACAGCACCAGCAGTGCCCGCCAGACACAACAACCCGCAGAACATCAGGCGGAGAAAATGAGCCATGTCGCCCCCAAGACCGCGATGATGATGAAAATTCCCACGCTGTTCCCCTCTGCGAAGGACTCGACGCGAGCCCTTTGAAGAAGCCCCCGGGGTGATCAATCCCGGGGAAACGATCACTTCAGCGCGCTACGCACCCAGCCGATGGCCTTGACAGCCACGACGACCAGCAGCACAGCGGCACCGATCAACACGATCGGACTGGTGGTGCCGGTGTATTCCTTGATACCAGTCACGACGTCGGACACGTCGATGACCGCAGCCGAAGCCGACGACGCGGCAGCGACGGCGAGAGCAGCAACGGCCACGGCCTTGCCACGCAGCGAACTCACGAGACGATTTCCCATTTCAGGACTCACTTTCTTTCGAAGACACATCGGAGGATTGAAGGAGCTTGACCAGCTGCCGAATGCACCAGCCGACCGCCCATACGCCAACAATTGCTGCGGCGATTTGTGCGCCCTGTTCGGGCTCCAGTTGGAGCACGGGCAGAGACAATTCGTGAACCACGGTGACCGTGCAGGCCCCCGTGCATTCGATGACCGTTGGATCAGCCATGGATCGACGGCACCTTGCTGTGATCGCGATACCGCGCGCGGTAGATGCGCTCAGCGGCGCATGCATGGGCCTCAGCACAGGCCACCAACACGCCACCAGCGAAAGCGCCGACGATGAAGGCGAAGACCAGCATCACGCAGCAGGGGCAGCAGGTTGACGGCGCAGCGCGCTCGGCGGCAGCGGCGTGAGGCCCACGAGCTTCGCGACGATGCGGCCTTGGTTCTCACCGAACGTCGCGGCTTCGAGAGCGAAAGAGCCCGTGAACAGGCCCGGCTTGGCCTGATCTTCCAGGTGCTTCGGGATGACCAGCACGCCGACCGCCGCAACGGACTGGTCGTCGTTGCGCAGCACGCACTGCGCTTCGGGGATGCTGTAGTCGTTGCCGGTCTTTTTCGACTTACCGGTCTTGGTGTTGATAACGAGAATTTCGAGGATGGATTGCATGGTGTGTTCGTCCTGAGAAGACGCAGCCAAATCGACTGCCGGAAACGCGCGGCGAAAGCGCGCTTCGAGCGGGCGACTCAGCCAGTTAGGCAACGCGAGCAGCCTCTACGCCGGGCAGTGCGGCCGCAGCGTGAAGTTCGACAGTCAGGCGCGCCCCACGCAGGGAAACAAGGCCGAAGGAAGCGGCCTCAGCGCGCGCGTCCGAAGCGGCGCGCCGGGCGTCCGGAGCCCAATAGACGCCGATGAACCGAGCGCCGTGCCACACGACGTATGGGCGCCACGTGTCGAGGATCGGATAGGCAGGCCTACCGAGAGGAAGCGGGTGAGTGCGGCTGTCTGTTTGATCGCGCATATGGGCCTCTAGAATGAGCAATCTGCAACCTATCGCAAACTGCAATACCCAGAGCCTACACGACCATGTCGCAACTTGCAACACCCCTTACCGTCGCCAAGCTTATCGAGGCAGCAGCCGCCGTAGCTGGCAGTCAGGTCAAGCTCGCTGCCCTCTTAGACACGACGGCACCGACGCTGATACAGATGAAACAAGGGAAGCGCCCCTGTAACTGGAGAGTGAGGGGCAAGCTGCGCGCTGTGCTGGGCGAAGACCCCACACGGGCCTTCATTGCAGCGATGGCTGAAGACCTCGAACTGTCCGAAAACGCGGACGAAAAAAAAGCCGCAGATGGCTTCAAAGCCATGCTTGCAGCGTTTCCCGAGAGCAATGAAAAAAGCCCCGTCGATACAGCGATCAACGGGGCTTCATCAACTTGGCGGAACCGGAGGGATTCGAACCCTCGATGAGGCTCTACACCCCATACTCCCTTAGCAGGGGAGCACCTTCGGCCACTCGGTCACAGTTCCTGAAAGAAGCCACGATTATGCCATTACTTAGGCGCTCGGTTGATCCAGATCGAACGCTTTATGCAGTGCGCGCACCGCAAGTTCCATATATTTTTCGTCGATCACGACCGAGGTCTTGATTTCGCTGGTCGAGATCATCTGGATGTTGATGCCCTCTTCGCTCAGCACGCGGAACATCTTGCTTGCGACGCCCACGTGGCTGCGCATGCCGATGCCCACGATGCTGACCTTGCAGATCTTGGTGTCACCGACGATTTCGGTCGCGCCCAGCGAGGGCATGACCTTCGACTGCAGCAGGTCGACCGTCTTCGCGTATTCGTTGCGATGCACGGTGAAGCTGAAGTCGGTCTTGCCGTCCTTGCTCAGGTTCTGGATGATCACGTCGACTTCGATGTTGGCGTCTGCCACGGCACCGAGGATGTGATACGCGATGCCGGGCTTGTCGGGCACGCCGAGCACCGAGATCTTGGCTTCGTCGCGGTTGAATGCGATGCCGGATACGACGGCTTGTTCCATGTTTTCGTCTTCCTCGAAAGTGATCAGCGTGCCGGACTTGGCCTCTTCATTGATGTCGATGTCCCAGGGCGTGAAGCTCGAAAGCACACGCAGCGGCACCTTGTACTTGCCGGCGAATTCCACCGAGCGGATTTGCAGCACCTTGGAGCCCAGGCTCGCCATTTCGAGCATTTCCTCGAAGCTCACGGTCGTCAGGCGGCGTGCGTCGGGCTCGACGCGCGGGTCGGTCGTGTAGACGCCGTCGACGTCGGTATAGATCAGGCATTCGTTCGCCTTCATGGCCGCGGCGATGGCCACGGCCGAGGTGTCGCTGCCGCCACGGCCGAGCGTGGTGATGTTGCCGTCGTCGTCCACGCCCTGGAAGCCGGTGATGACCACCACCTTGCCCGCGTTCAGGTCGGCCATGACGCGCGCATCGTCAATGCTTTCGATGCGGGCCTTGGTGTAGGAGTTGTCGGTGCGCACAGAAACCTGCCAGCCGGCGTAGCTGACCGACTCGACGCCCTCTGCCTGCAGCGCGATGGCCAGCAGCGCCGACGACGCCTGCTCGCCGGTCGAGGCCAGCATGTCGAGCTCGCGGTTGTGCGCCACGCCGGGTTTGCTGGGCGCCAGCTCCTTGGCCAGGCCGAGCAGGCGGTTGGTCTCGCCGCTCATGGCACTCGGAACCACGATCATCTGGTGGCCTGCGCGCGCCCACTTGGCGACGCGCTTGGCGACATTCTTGAT
Source organism: Variovorax durovernensis (assembly GCF_977011995.1). Taxonomy (NCBI): domain Bacteria; kingdom Pseudomonadati; phylum Pseudomonadota; class Betaproteobacteria; order Burkholderiales; family Comamonadaceae; genus Variovorax; species Variovorax durovernensis. The sequence goes on from NZ_CDRNCW010000001.1 coordinate 4,156,814, forward strand.
GCGCTCGGTCGAGCCCATCGACGTACCGCCGTATTTGTGAACGATCAATGCCATGGGTGAAATCAGAGAAAAGAAAAGGGCCGCTTGAAAGGCGGCGCCCTGCAAGCTGTCAGAGCAAAGTCTTCGGCGAGGGCGGGGCATTGTACCAATGCAGGAAATCGCCCTTCCGCTCGATGAATCCGGCGGCCACCTTGAGGTGGATCCGGTGGCCGCGCGTGGTACAGGCGCGGACCTGGCTGAGCAACTGGTCGAGCTGCGCCGCACTGGGCGCGCAGCCGTGGGCCTGCATCAGCCAGTGGCGCAGCACATTGGCCTGCCGGGCATGCGACAAGGTCTGCAGCGTCGCAATGCGCGGCGGGTTGCCCACCGTCTCCAGGTCTTGGGCAGCAAGCTCGTCCAGCAGCTTCTGCGCCTGGGCGGCATGCCCGATGCTGCGCGCGAAGGTGGCGCGGAACTGCGGGAAAGCCTGCGCCAGCGCCGGAAGCACCACGGCGCGAATCCGGTTGCGGGTGTAGCGCGCGTCGCCGTTGGTCGAGTCTTCGATCCACGGCAGGCCGCGCCCGGTCAGCCATTCACGGATGTCGGCACCGGCCACTCCCAGCAGCGGGCGATGGATTTCGAGCCCGCCCCGCTCCACGTGCGCCGGCATCGCGGCCAGCCCCGGAAGCCCCGCACCGCGCGAAAGCGCCAGCAGCAGGGTTTCGATCTGGTCATCGGCGTGGTGGCCCAGCGCTATCGATTTGATAGCCGGCGCGCCCACATCCATGCGCGCCATCTCGGCAAACGCGCTGTAGCGGGCACGGCGGGCCGCATCTTCCGGACTGTCTCCGCGCGCATGCCGTGCATCGACGCGATGAACGCGCAACGGTACGGCCAGACGCCCGCAAACGTCACGGCAATGCTGTTCGAAGTCGTCGGCTGCGGCCTGCAGCCCGTGATGCACGTGAAAGGCAACAACCTCGCCCGGCCGGCGCGCCGCGCAGGCGGCCAGCAGGGCCGTGGAATCGGCGCCCCCGCTGAACCCCACCGCCAGCGGCCAATGCGCCGGCTCGAACGCGGCCATGGCGCGTTCGAAAGCGGAGTTCATGACGGAGACTGCGTTACCTGCCGTTGTCGGCCTTGGTGTCGTTGAAACGGCCGTAGCTCTGCAGGCGCTCGTAGCGGCGATCCAGCAGTTCCTTCGGCTTCAGGTCGCTGACCTGGCGGAAGGCGTCGTTGAGCGCGCGCTTCAGGAACGCGGCCATCTGCCGATGGTCGCGGTGCGCGCCGCCAACGGGCTCGTTCACGATCTTGTCGACCAGGCCCAGTGCCTTGAGGCGGTGCGCGGTGATGCCCAATGCATCGGCCGCTTCCTGCGCCTTGTCGCTGGTCTTCCACAGGATGGAAGCGCAGCCCTCCGGGCTGATCACCGAGTAGATCGAATACTGCAGCATCACCAGCTGGTCGCCGACCGAAATGGCCAGCGCGCCGCCGGAACCGCCTTCGCCGATGATGGTGACGATGATCGGCACCTCGAGCTGCGCCATCTCGAAGATGTTGCGGCCGATGGCTTCCGACTGGCCGCGCTCCTCGGCGTCGATGCCGGGGTAGGCACCTGGCGTGTCCACGAAGGTGAACACCGGCAGCTTGAACTTCTCGGCCGTCTTCATGAGGCGCAGCGCCTTGCGGTAGCCCTCGGGCTTGCTCATGCCGAAGTTGCGCGCCGTGCGCTCCTTGGTGTCGCGGCCCTTCTGGTGGCCCAGCACCATGCACGGCACGCCATTGAAGCGCGCGAGGCCGCCCACGATCGACAGGTCGTCGGCAAAGTGCCGGTCGCCATGCAGCTCGACGAAATCGGTGAAGATTTCGTTGACGTAGTCGAGCGTATAGGGGCGCTCCGGATGCCGGGCGATCTTGGTGATCTGCCAGGGCGTCAGGTCGCTGTAGATGTCTTTGGTGAGCTGCTGGCTTTTCTTGCCGAGCTGATCGATTTCTTCAGAAATGTCGACCGCCGATTCGGTCTGTACATAGCGCAGTTCTTCGATCTTTGTTTCGAGTTCAGCAATGGGCTGCTCGAAGTCGAGGAAGGTTCGTTTCGCCAACGTCTTCTCCTGTGTTCAATATGCGACTGGAACCGGGTCCAGTGATCGCCAAATATACCAAGTCGCCACGCTGCAATACGGGGCCCAGGCCACGGCGACGTCGCGGGCATCGCTGCGGCTCACCGGATCGCCCGAAAAATAATTGACGCTGATGCCGTTGAGCAGCCCCAGGTCGTCTACAGGCAGCACGTTCGGGCGCATCAGGTGGAAGATGAGGAACATCTCGGCCGTCCAGCGGCCGATGCCGCGGATGGCCACGAGCTCTTCGATGATGAGCTCGTCCGACATGTCCTTCCACGAATCGACGTGCACCAGGCCCGAATCGAAGTGCAGGGCCAGGTCGACCAGGTACTCGATCTTGCGTGCCGAGAGGCCCGCACCACGCATGTCGTCGACCTTGAGCTTGAGCACGTTGGCCGGCGTCAGCTTGCGCGGCAGCGCGGCGAACTTGTCCCAGACCGTCTGCGCGGCCTTCACCGAAATCTGCTGGCCGACCACGCTGCGCGCCAGCGTGGTGAACGCGTCGCCGCGCGACTCCAGGCAGGCGTCGCCGAACTTGGGGATCAACCGCTTCATGACGCGGTCTTTCCTGGAGAGGTGCTTGCATGCCTCTTCCCAATAGTCCGGCGTATAGATCTGTACGCTGGACTTCTTGGTGGCGGGCATGGGGTTCGTCGTACCGTTCACTGCGCAGCCGCCCAGGTGGTTCCCGTGGGCGAGTCCTTGAGCACGATGCCCTGCTCGAGGAGTTCCTGGCGAATGCGATCGGCTTCGGCGAAGTTCTTTGCCGCCTTGGCAGCGGCACGCTCGGCAATGCGGGCCTGGATGGCCGCGTCGTCCAGCGTGCTGCCGGCCTGCAGGAAAGCCCGCGGGTCGCCCTGCAGCAGGCCCAGCGAACCGGCCAGCGCTTTCAGCAAGCCGGCGATCTCGGCGGACTTGGTGCGGTTGACCTCGCCGGCCAGCTCGAACAGCACGGCAATGGCTTCGGGCGTGCCGAAGTCTTCGTCCATGGCGGCCTTGAAGCGCGCGGCATAGGGCTGGGCCCAGTCGATGGCCACTTCAGCCGGTGCGACGAGGTCGAGCGCGGTGTACAGGCGCTTGAGCGAATTGCGGGCGTCGTCCAGGTGCGCGTCGCTGTAGTTGAGCGCGCTGCGGTAATGCGTGCGTACCAGGAAGAAGCGCAGGCTCTCGGCGTCGTACTTCTGCAGCACTTCGCGGATGGTGAAGAAGTTGCCCAGGCTCTTGGACATCTTTTCGTTGTCCACGCGCACGAAGCCGTTGTGCACCCAGAAGCGCGACAGCGGCTTGCCGTTGGCGCCTTCGCTCTGGGCAATTTCGTTCTCGTGATGCGGAAACTGCAGGTCGGCGCCACCGCCGTGGATGTCGAAGGTCTCGCCAAGCGTGGCGCAGCTCATGGCCGAGCACTCGATGTGCCAGCCCGGCCGCCCGGTGCCGTAGGCGCTTTCCCATTTGGCGTCGGCGGGCTCGGTCGGCTTGGCGGCTTTCCAGAGCACGAAGTCGAGCGGATCCTGCTTGCCGTCGAGCACGGCAACGCGCTCGCCCGCATGCAGCTCGTCGAGCGACTTGCCCGACAGCTTGCCGTAGCCCGGAAACTTGCGCACCGCGTAGTTCACGTCGCCGTTGTCCGAACGGTAGGCCAGGCCCTTCTGCTCCAGCTTTTCGATGATGCCGAGCATCTGCGGCACGTATTCGGTGGCGCGCGGCTCGATGGTGGGCGGCTCGATGCCGAGCGCGCCGATGTCTTCGTGCATGGCCGCGATCACTTCGTCGGTCAGCTCGCGGATGGTGATGCCGCGCTGCACGGAGCGAGCGATGATCTTGTCGTCGATGTCGGTGATGTTGCGCACGTAGGTCACGGCGTAGTCGCTGGCGCGCAGCCAGCGCTGCACCACGTCGAACGCCATCATCATGCGGGCGTGGCCGATGTGGCAGAAATCGTAGACCGTCATGCCGCAAACGTACATGCGCACCTGTCCGGGTTGCAGGGGGGAGAATTCCTCCAATTCACGCGACAGCGTGTTGTAGATGCGCAGACTCATGAGATTCGGAAAACGTCGCTTCGCGCACGTGCGGCACGGGCGAACGACGATGTTTTTCAGGGGTGACGGGGGCTGTGGTCGCGAGGGGTTGGACATGGCCCCTCGGCTACAATGCAACCTAGTATAAACGGCTGCTGCCGAGTATCTCCCGGGTGTTCCCCAAGCCCGCACTTCCCACTCCGAGGCTTCATGAAGCACGCCGCTTTCTCCAGACTCTCCCTTGCTTTCGTCCTGCTGTTCAGCCTGTGGGGCGCCGCGCATGCCAACGAGTATGACGACGTGAACACGCTGCTGCGCCAGGGCAAGCCGGCCGAAGCGCTCGCCAAGGCCGACACCTACATCGCCGGCAAGCCGCGCGACCCGCAGATGCGCTTCCTGCGCGGCGTGATCCTCACCGAGCAGAACAAGCAGGACGAGGCCATCGCCGCCTTCACCCAGCTCACGCAGGACTTCCCCGAGCTGTCCGAGCCCTACAACAACCTCGCCGCGCTCTATGCGTCGCAAAGCAAGTTCGACCAGGCGCGCTCCGCCCTCGAACAGGCCATCAAGCTCAACCCGAACTACGCCACCGCGCACGAGAACCTGGGCGACGTATACGCCCGCCTCGCGGCCCAGGAATACGTGCGCGCCCAGCAGTTCGCCAGCACCAATCCGAGCGTCGCGCCCAAGCTGGCGCTGATCCGCCAGATCTTCACGCCCAAGACCGATGCCGAGGCTGCCGCGCTGCCCAACGCGCCGGTGGTCATCCGCAAGCCGGTCGGCCGCACCAGCAAGTAAGCGAGCGAGGTCTCCCGCGCGACGGCGACCGATTCGTCGTGCGCCCCCCGCTCTCCCCCATCCGCACACGGAGCATCACTTGACGATCCACGCACTCTCCCGATTCAGCCGCCGCAGCGCCCTCGTGCTGGCCGCCGCACTCACGTTCGCCGCCGCCGGGCATGCACAGACCGCCTCCCCGCGCGTCAAGCTCGCCACTTCGGCCGGCGACATCGTGGTCGAACTCGACGCCGCCAAGGCGCCGAAGTCGGTCGAGAACTTCCTGCAGTACGTCAACGACAAGCACTACGACGGCACGGTGTTTCACCGCGTCATCGACGGCTTCATGATCCAGGGCGGCGGCTTCACCGCCGACCTGAAGCAGAAGCCCACCCGCGCGCCCATTCCGCTGGAAGCCAGCAACGGCCTGAAGAACGACAAGTACACCATTGCCATGGCCCGCACCGGCAACCCCGATTCGGCCACCTCGCAGTTCTTCATCAACGTGAAGAACAACGACTCGCTCAACGCACCCAACCCCGACGGCTACGGCTACACCGTGTTCGGCAAGGTCGTCTCCGGCACCGACGTGGTCGACAAGATCCGCGCCGTGCAGACCGGCAACAAGGGCGGCATGCAGAACGTGCCTGTCGAGCCCGTCACCATCAAGTCCGCCACCGTGGTGGCGAAGTAATCCGTTTTCCGAAGAAGGAGTCCCTCATGAGCAACCCACAAGTCGAACTGCACATCAAGAACTACGGCGTGATCACGCTCGAACTCGACGCCGCCAAGGCACCCAAGTCGGTCGAGAACTTCGTCTCGTACGTCAAGAAGGGCCACTACGACAACACGGTGTTCCACCGCGTGATCCCCGGTTTCATGGTGCAAGGCGGCGGCTTCGAGCCCGGCATGAAGCAAAAGCCCACCGGCGCCGAGATCGAGAACGAAGCCAACAACGGCCTGAAGAACGACAACTACACCGTCGCCATGGCCCGCACCAGCGCGCCCCACTCGGCCACGGCCCAGTTCTTCATCAACGTGTCGGACAACGGCTTCCTGAACCACACGGCGCCTTCGGCCCAGGGCTGGGGCTATGCCGTGTTCGGCAAGGTCGTCTCCGGCACCGAAGTGGTCGACAAGATCAAGGCCGTGAAGACGGGCCGCAAGGGCTTCCATGACGACGTGCCGCTCGAAGACGTCGTGATCGAAAAGGCCGTCGTCACTGCAGAGTGATCGCGAGCCCCCGGTGGCGGCAGCGATGACGGTGTTCAATGAACTGGTGGCGCCCGCCGCCTGGCGCACTGTCGACCTGATCTCCGACCTGCACCTGCAGGCCGGCGAGCCCGCCACTTTCGAGGCCTGGCAGGGCTACCTGCAGACCACGCCGGCCGACGCGCTGATCATCCTCGGCGACCTGTTCGAAGTGTGGGTCGGCGACGATGCCGCCGTCCAGCCCGGCTTCGAGGCGCAATGCGCCGAACTGCTGCGCCTTACGGCGCAGCGGCTGCCGGTGTACTTCATGCACGGCAACCGCGACTTCCTGGTCGGCCCCGCGCTCGCGGCGCAATGCGGCTTCACGCTGCTGGACGACCCCACGGTGCTGGTGCTGCACGGCCGGCGATGGCTGCTGAGCCATGGCGATGCCCTCTGCCTCGAAGACACCGACTACCTCAAGTTCCGCGCCCAGGTTCGCACGCCCGCATGGCAGGCCGCGTTTCTCGCGCGCCCGCTCGAGGAGCGCCGTGCGCTCGCGCGCTCGATGCGGGTGCAGAGCGAGGACCGCAAGCGCGATCCCTCTGTCGTCTGGGCCGACGTCGACACCGCCGCCGCGCGCCAATGGCTGCAGCAGGCCCAGGCCCACGCCCTGGTGCACGGCCACACGCATCGCCCCGCCGATCACGACCTGGGCGAAGGCCTGCGCCGCATCGTTCTGAGCGACTGGGACGCGGCCGCCCATCCACCGCGCGCGCAGCTGCTCTGTCTTTCCTCCGCCGGCGCCCAGCGCGTCGATCTGCGCTAGCCGCGCCGCCGCCACCGATGTTCAAGTGGCTGCGCCGGTTGCGCGCCCTGCCCCCGATCCCCGATGCCGCATGGCAGGCCGTGCTCACGCGCTACGCCTTCCTCGCCGACCGCCCCGCCGCCGACCTGCAAAGGCTGCGCACCCTGACCGCCGAGTTCCTGCGCGACAAGGAATTCCACGGCGCCCGCAACTTCAGCATCACCAATGAAGTGGCGCTGGCCATCGCCGCGCAGGCCGTGCTTCCGGTGCTGCATCTCAAGGGCGGCCTGGCCTGGTACGACGATTTCGTCGGCATCGTGGTGCATCGCTCCGAGGTCGTGGCCCGCCGCAAGGTGGTCGACGACGCGCAGGTGGTGCACGAGTACAACGAGGTCGTGGCCGGCGAGGCCATGGACCGCGGCCCGGTCATGCTGAGCTGGGACGACGTGCTCGCGAGCAGCATTACCTCGGACCGCGGCTACAACGTCGTGATCCACGAGTTCGCCCACAAGATCGACATGCGCAACGGCGACGCCAACGGCTGCCCGCCACTGCCGGCCGGCTTTGCGGGCAAGCGCAATGCGCGCGAGGCCCGCGCGGCGTGGATGGCTGTGCTGAAGCCCGCCTACGACGACTTCCGCGAAAAAACCATCCTGGCCGAACGCTTCGGTGCCGAACCGCCGTGGCTCGACGCCTACGGAGCGACATCGATCAGCGAGTTCTTCGCCGTCGCCTGCGAGGCCTACTTCGTGAACCGCCCGAATTTCGGCCGGGACTTCCCCGAAGTGCTCGCGATCTTCGATGAATTCTTTCTGCCTAAACGGCCTCAATCCCTCGTCTGATCTCGATTGTTGGCTATCTATTTGATAGCGATTCAGCCTTTACTATTGACGGGTTATCAACTCGCAAAAAAGGTACACAACATGAGGGATTGGTTCTATCAGCTCACCGGCAAGGCATGGCTTGCGCTGGTGCTCGGCATCGGAATCCTGGGGTGGGCAGGCTATGCACAGTTCAAGGCCAACGCCGATACGCACGGTACGGCAGTCGAAGACCTGGTGGCCAGGAGCGGCACCATCGTCGGCGGCAGCGAAATCACCGAAACCACCAAGCGCCGACGCGGCGGCAGCACGACGCGCCGCTATTTCGTGCTTGACGCCAAGGTGGCCGACGGCAGCACCGAAAAATGGCGCGTCGACTATGCGGTGGGCCGCAGCAAGCTGGAGCCGCTGATCGACGAAGCGGTCGACGTACGCGTCGACCCCTCGGACAACAACCTGGTCTACGAGGTCAAGTTGAAGGGCCAGCCGGTGGTGTCGCTGGCCGACGTGCAGAAAATCATGGAAACCAAGGACAAGGCGGCGGCGTCGAGCGCCACCGACAAGGGCACGCTGATCGTCGGCACCATCGCCCTTCTGCTGGGCATTGGCGGGCTGTTCATCCGGCGCCGCATTGCCAGCGGGCATGCGGCGGAACAGGCGGCGGCGGTGCAGACGCCCGCGATCGGCGAGAAGGTCTGACCCGCCCCCTGCCCTCGCAGCCCAAAGAAAAAGACGCCCGCGGGCGTCTTTTTTCATGGCTGCACGAAAAGGCCGCTCTTACTTGCGCAGCAGCGCCTTCAGCGCGTTCTGCAGGCGACGGGCGCTTGCAGCGTCGTGAGCGGCGGCCAGCACCTTGCCCGCGTCCTGGCCCCAGGTCTGTGCCGGCGCCGGATCGCCCCGCTTCGTCAGCAGCTTGAGCTGCAGCGCGCGGCGTGCATCGAGTTGCTCGGCGGGCGTCGGCACTTCGGCAGCCATTTCGAGGCGCAGCAGCGCTTCGGCGGCATCGCCTGCAGCAGCCGTCGGCGCGGAGCCGATGGCCTGCGACCAGCCGGTGCGCACTGCCGGCGTCACAGCGCGACCCAGTTCCTGCACGCTGGGCAGACGGGCGGCATCGCGCTGCTCCCAGGCGCCAAGCACCTGCGTCAGAGCTTCGCCGTGCGCCTGCGCGGCGAGCTTGCGCAGTGCCATGTCGGCGCGCTCGAGCGCTTCGCGCTGGGCGCGGAAGGCCGCGTCACCAAGGCGCGGGCCGCGGTCTTCACGCGGCGGACGGTCGCCGAAGCGGCCGCCAGGGGCGCCGCGATCGCCGCGGTCACCGGAACGCGGAGCACCGCGATCGCCGCCGGGGCGACCCGGGCCACCCGCACCGGGCCGGCCGGCATCGCGCCGGTCGCCGAAGCGGCCGCCAGCGCCGCGAGCGGCGGGTGCTGCCTCGGCCTTCTTGCTGCTTGGGCGGTCATCGCCGCGCATGGCCACCACCGGCTTGGGTGCGGGCTTCGGTGCGGCAGCGGGGGCTTCCGCAGCGGCGTCGCTGCGTGCCGAGGCGTCTGCGCCATCGGCGGGCGCCACGAGATCGGCCGAAGCGGCGGGCGCCTCGGTGTGCGTGCCGGGCGAAGCTTCCGCATCGCTCGGGCTGGGTGCTTGCTCAGCGCTCTCGCCGAATTCGGCGGCGGCCTGGCCCGGAGCCACGACCTCGGTCGCGCCGACCGACGGGCCGTCGCTCGTGGGGGCTGCCTGCTCGGCCTTCGGAGCCGGAGGCGGCGCTTCACCACGCAGCGCGCCTTCCAGGCGAGCGATGGCCGCGCGGATCTTCTGTACATCGCCGCCGGCATTGGCGGCATCGAGCGCCTTCGAGGCGTCGAGCACATGGCGGTCGTGCTCGCTCATCGCGGCCGAAGCCTTTTCACGCTCGGCCGTCTTGCGATTGAAGGCCTCGTCGATGGGCGCGCGGAAGGCGTCCCACAGCTTCTGTTCGTGGCGGCGGTCGAGCGGCACGCTCTGCGCCTCGGACTGCCAGCGCTGCTGCAGCGCCTTGACAGCGTCGATGCGCAGCATTGGCTGGGCGCCGAGCTCGGTCGCCTCGGCAATCATGGCCTGACGACGCTCGACACTCGCCTTCTGCGCAGTCTCGAACGGTGCGCGGGCGGCGCCGAAGGCTTCGTTCCACTGCGGCTGCAGTTCTGCGAACACCTTCTCGCCCACATGGCCGGCGTCGCGCCAGCGGTCGGCGAACTGGTGCAGCGCGCGGTTGTGCGCCTTCAGGTCGGTGGCGCCGGCGTGTTCCGCTGCCCAGGCCTTGACCTCTTCGATGAGTGCCACGCGATGGGCGCGGTGCTCGGCGGCGTCGGCGCGGACCTTCTCCAGCCAGGCCTCGACCACCTTGTGGGCCTCGTTGCAAGCTTCGTCGAAGCGCTTCCAGAGCGCGTGGTTCGGCACGCCGCCCTGGTCGGCCTGCTTCCACTGGTCGCGCAGGGCGCGCAGCGTTTCCTGCATCTTGCGGCCGCCGAGGGCCTGGCCTTCGGGACGCTTGAGCAGGCCTTCGGCCTTGGCGACGAGGTCTTCGCGCACCTTGTCGGCGCTCCACCGCTGCCAGCCTTCGAGTTCGCCGGCGGCCACGAGCGCGGCATGCACGCGGGCTTCTAGCGGCGCCTCGACCAGCTTGCCGTGTTCCTTGAGCACAGCGCGCAGCGCGGCTGCGGCGCCGGCGCTGGCCTTGCCGTGGCCTTCGGCGGTTTCCTGCTCGAGCTTGGCGAGCGCGGCCTGTACCGCGTCTTGCGCGGCGGCACGCACGGCCGGATCGACCTTGGGCGCGGCAGGGCGTGCGGGAGCGGCGACCTTCGGAGCTACGACTTCACCGCGCGCGGCGCGCAGTTCGTCTGCCCACACGGGCACTGGCGGCAGCGGTGCCGCGGCATCCGCGGCGGCAGCAATCGCCAGGGCCAGCGCGCTGTGGAAGGAGTCGGAGACCACCAGCAGTTGCGACTTCGACGACTCGAGCTGCGGCGCGAACTTGGCGTCCAGGCTGGTCCAGTTGGCGTCGCCGGTGATTTCGGTCGCCTGCTGCTGCCAGTGGGCCACGTCGGCGCGCAGCGATTCTTCGGCGGCCTGGGCGTCCTGCCAGCCCTTGGTCGACAGCACTTCGAAGCGCTGGGCCAGCAGCACGGCGGCTTCGCGGTGCACCTGAGCGCGATGCTGCAGGTCTTCGATGCCCTTGACGCGCTCCGCCAGCTTGAGCTTCAGGCCGGCCAGCGGTTCACGCGACAGCGGTGCGCCGGCCTTGGCGGCGTCGCGCTGCCATGCCAGTGCGTCGGCGATGTTGAGCTTGGACTGTGCGAGCAGCGCCTCGGCCTTTTGCACCCATTCGGCCGCAATGGCCTCCTGGCCCTTGGCGCGCTTGAGTTCGTCGAGTTTTTCGCGCAGCAGGCGTGCGGCGCCCTTGTCACGTCCGCTCAGCTCCTTGAAGACTTCCTGCATCTGCTCGGGCGCGGGGTTGCCAGCGAGCCAGTCGCGGATGCGCGCGGCGCGCTCGCCGGAAGTCGGCGCGGTGAAGGCGCCGCCGGTCAGCGTGTCGAGGGCCTGAATGTCGTGTGGCTTGGAAGAAGTAGAGGTCACTGCGCGAAATCGTTGTCTTAGTAGAGAAAGCGAAGGCGCCGGCAAAGGCCGGCGCACATCGACATTTTCACCCAGTTGCGGCCGGCCACCGAATTCCGTCCTGGAACCGTGGCGAGCCCGGGGTTGCTGGCTGGGAGATTGACGGACTACATATATAGCAAGCGGTGGAAAAAAACCAAGTCCCTGGGGCGGTTCTGCCGCGTCACTTCATGGTCAGGCTGAGCTCGGCGCCCGGCTTCCAGTCGGTGCCGCTGGCGGTGGTGCGTACCGCGCCCAGGAACAGGCGCTCGCTCGGCACGCTCTTCGCAAGCAGGTAGTCGCGCACGGCCGCGCCGCGCTCGACCGCCAGCTGCCGCATCGACTCCTCGTCGACCGGCACGCTCGCGAACAGCAGGTTTTCCATGTCCTTGAGCGGCAGGTCTTTAGCGAGGCCGACGAGGTTGCGCGGCTTCGTGATGTCCGCGCGCTTGTAGACGGCGGTCAGCAGCTCGGGGTATTCGGCATCGGTAACGGGCGGCACGTCGGTGCCGGCCTGGCCACCGCGCACCGCGACGCGGCGCTTCTCGGCCAGGGTCAGCTGGCGCACGCGCTGGCGCTGGTAGGCATCGCGCTCCTTGTCGAGGCTGGCGGTGCCCACGACCGTCATCTGCAGCGTCGGCCGGTCGGTCAGGGCCTTCGCGACCTTGTCCAGGCTTTCCTTGGCGGCAGTGCTCAGGTCCGAGCTGCCGGCATCGAAGGTGATGGCGCTCGATTCGCCGCTGCCACCGCCCAGGCCACCAGTCAGCAGGCTGAACGGCGCGGTCACCGCCTTGACGATCAGGTTTACCACGGCCTTCCAGATCAGCGGGCCTACGCTGAATTGCGGGTCGTTGAGCGAGCCGCTCAGCGGCAGGTCGACGTCGATCACGCCGTTGCGGTCGGCCAGCAGGGCCACCGCCAGCTTCACCGGCAGGCTGGCGGGCGCACCCGCCACTTCGTCTCCGAACTGCAGCTGGTTGAGCACCAGCTTGTTGGTGGCCGTGAGCTGGCCGTCGGCCGCCACCTTGTAGTTGACGTCCATGCTCATCTTGCCGCGCTCGATGCCGTGGCCGGCGTAGCGCACCGAGTACGGCGACAGCGGCGCGAGGTCGAGGTCGCGCATCTTGGCGGTGATGTCGAGTTCGAGCGGCTTGACCAGCGGATTGAGCTTGCCGGAGATCTCCAGCGCCGCGGTCTGCTGCGCCTTGCCGCGCAGTTCGAGGTCGGCCAGCGCGGGCCGTCCGCCCTCGCCCTTCGGCGGATTGGACGAGAACGAACTGAGCTTGCCGGTCAGCTCGCTGAGGTCGGCGGAGTAGTTGGGCTTGACGAACAGGTCGGTGAAGTCGATCTTGCCGTTCACAAGGCTCATCGGGCCGAAGTTGATGACCGGCGCCAGGCCCGTATCGGCCGCGGCCGGTGCGGGCGTCGCCGCGGCGGTTGCCGCCGGCTTGGCGGGTTCGGCCGCGCCGCCGACCATTTCCTCGGCAGACACCGAGCGACCGGCGGGCTTCTGCGCCGCCGCCCGGGCCGTCGTGGTGGTGGTCGCTCCGCCCGGCCCCTTGCGGGTGCTGGCCTCGCCTGCGGCGGCGGCCGCGGCGTTGGCTTCCGCCTCGCCCTTCTTGGTCAGGCTCAGCAGGTTCAGCCGGCCGGTGGGGTCGACGATGACGCGGGCGAAGAAGTCGGTCAGCGTGGTCTCGCGCACGTCGACCGTCGGGGCCACGTTGGGAGCCATGCTGACCTGCAGGCCGCGCAGGCTCAGAGTCTTCCAGCTCAGCAACTGGTTGGTGTTGCGGTCGAAGCCTGGCGACTGCGTGAGAGAAACGCTGTTGGCGCGGAAGTCGTCGAGCGCGGTGTCGCCGGCCAGCTTGATGCTCATGCCGGCGGGCGTGGTCGCGTAGCGCACCGTGCCGCGGTAGCTCGCGAAGGCGCGGCGGATGTCGACGTTGAGCGCATCGGCGTAGTAGGCCTTGAAAGCATGCGCCGGGAACGACGCCACCTCGAGCCGGCCCTCGGCCGCCAGCGGCTTGAGCACGACGTTGCCCTTGTAGTCGAAACGCCCCGGATCGGACCGCCCGGAGCCGATGCGGCCCGACACTTCCAGCGGGGAAGTCGTGTTCGTTTCGGGGGCGAGCTTCTGGGCGAGCAGCTTGAACGCGGTGACTTCGATCGTCACCGGGGTCGCGGAAGCCTTGTCTGAATAAGAGAGCGCACCGTTGTCGACGGCCAGCTTGCCGATGGTCAGCGCCCAAGGCTTGGTGTTGGCGCCGGGCTGAGGCGCCTCGGCGGCGGCAGGCTTTGGCGCTGCCACCTTAGCTTCGGCTTCCTTGGTGCCGTCGCCGGCCGGTGTCTTGAGCCAGCGCTCGAACATCCAGCGCTTTTCGTTGTCGCGCTCGATGCGCACCTTGGGGTTGGTGGCGGTGAACGAAGCCACGTTCAGCGTGTGGTTCGTCATGTCGGCCTCGGCGTCGACCAGCTCGAAGCGTCCGACGCTGGCCAGCGCAGTCTTGGCCTGGGTCAGCGCGAGCCCGTCCGCGGCCAGGCGGCGGGCCTTGAACTTGAGGTTGGGCTGGGCCCAGGCGATGTCGATCTGCCCGCTGAGCTTGCCGTCGAGCGTGGGCTCCAGGCTCTGTGCCAGATAAGGAGCAGCCAGCGACAGCGGCAGCGCATCGACCTCGGTTTCCACGTCGGCCGCCTTGTCGGTGGCGCTGCCCTTGAACTTGAGCGAGGCACCGGCAATGGCGGTGCTGCCGTTGAACTGGGCTGGCTTGTCCATGGGCCAGGTGACGCCGGTGACATCGAAGCCGAGCTCGGTCACATCGATGGCTGCGGCGGGCTTGACGGTTTCATCGCGCCAGCCGATGCGGCCACCGCTCAGCGCGACCTTGTCGACCTGCACCTTCAGCACCGGCTTTTCGGCGGGCTGGCTGGCCGGCGGACTTGCGGGCGCCGTTGGCAGGGGCGCGGCCTTTTCCGTAGCGCCGGTGGCGGGGTCGGTGGCCAGCAGGTTGAGCTGGCCCGCGGCATCGCGCGCCACCGCCAGTTGCGGTTTGACCAGCGCGATCTCGCTCAGGTGAAACACCGACTCCAGCGGCCGCACGTCGTCGAGCGCGAGCTTGAGCGACTCGAAAGCCAGCAGGTCGCGCCCGCGCGCGTCGGCCACCTTGGTGGTGTGCGCCTCCACCGTACCGGTGATCTTCAGCCCGTTGGTGGCGCCGTGCTCGAAGCCGATCTTCAGGTCGGCGTCGAGGCTGCCCGCCTGCAGGCGCACCGGCAGTCCGCCCGGGATGTAGCCAAGGTACGGCACCAGGTCGAGCCCCTTGAATTGCACCCTGGCGTCGGTCTTGCGGCTGTCGGCAAAGGGCGTGGTGAGGGCCGCCGAGTCGAACTTGCTGCCGTTGAGCACGAAGGCGAGCTTGGGCTCTGTGTTGATGTCGCGCTTCGAATCGAGGTTGCTCAGGAAAGGCACCTTGAGAACGAAGTCGCGCAGCTCATGCTTGCGCTTGACGGTCTGGTCGTCGAAGTCGACCGAGCCGCCATTGATCGCTATGTTGTAGATGGCAAAGCGCGCGGGCTTGGCCTTCGGGTCGGCGGGCGGGCCGGCCGACAGCTTGGCCAGGATGTCGTCGATGTCGTATTTGCCGTCGGCCTGGTGCGTGAGCAGGATGGCCGGCGCATCGATGGACACGGCATCGATCACCGGTGCGAGGCGGAAGATGGATTGCAGCTCGGCATCGGCATAGATGCGCTGGATGGCCAACTGCGACTTGCTGCCATCGGCGGTGGCTATGCGCAGGTCGTTCAGCGTGAGCTCCAGCGTCCAGGGCTTGAAGTCGATCTTGCCGACGGTCACCTGCCGGCCTAGCTTCTCGCTTGCAATCTTCTGAAGCTGGCTCTTGGCGATCGGCGGCACCGCCAGCCAGGCGATGACCCAGAAGGCCAACAACGACAGCAACGCGACGATCCCACGCCGCACCCATTTGTTCTGTTTGATCGAAGCTACGTCCATCGCCGGAGTGTGCCGCAAAGACGCGTCAACTCCCCATAGCCGGAGCAACCGCAGCCGCGCTTCGGAAGAAATACCGGAAACACCGGAGAAGCTCCTCTGGGGCGCGCAAAAAAGAAAGCCCGATGGCTCGACGAATGTCTTGCCACCGGGCTTGATGGCGGGCGCTAGACCCATGCCATCGTTTCGCGCGACCGGAAGTTAATGGTTCCCGCCGTGCTGGCAGCAAGAGATTGCCACCGTGGATCCTCGGTCGTTCGAGCCCTTGACTTGCACCTCGGGCTGCCTGACCTCGGAAAAACGCCTGAAAACCTCAGGCCCGTTCAGATTAGGCGTCGCACCCTTGCTTTGCAAATGCAAATTACAAAGGGATTTCACCTAAGACAAAACACCTCGAAACCACGAACTTTTTAAACAACTATTAGCATAAAGATGCAATTCCTTATGCTTGACCAGGTATTAACCCACGCTAGAATCCGGCCTGCCCTGACTGCCTGACGCAGCAGAGCCTCCCTGAATCCGCTGCCGAATCCCAACCGGCTTGATCAGGTCGCCGCGCTCCTAACCCACCTCCACTCCATGCGCGGAGCCTGATTCGTACCAATCCAAGCGCCGCTGCCTTCATCCATCGCCCTCACCGGCTTTGCGTATCAGGTGCCGCACAGAAAGGAAGAGCGATGAACAAGGCGTTCGATGCCACAGCCCGCGGGCTACGGACCTTCGTGTCCGATGTGGCAGACGGCTTTTTTGAAATTACCCACAACGGGTTTGCACTGGTCGGTCTGGCCATCGTGTTCGCGGCCCTCGCCCTCGTGGCGCGGCCCGACCTGCGCAAGACCGGCGAGGAGCAACTGATGGGCTGGCTGCAGTCGCGCAAGCCTGCGCCTGAAGCCACCGACCTCGAGCCGACCGCCATCGAGCGCACCACGGCCGCGAGCCCCAGCGACCTGCCCAAGCAGCAGGCCGCAGTGGCTTACTGGCTGAGCAAGAAGTACCGCGTGGCCGCCGAGCCGCTGAGCGTGCTGGTGGCCGAGGCCTACGGCATCGGCAAGCGCACGAAGATCGATCCGACCCTGATCCTCGCAATCATGGCCGTCGAGTCCAGCTTCAACCCCTTTGCGCAGAGCCAGGTCGGCGCGCAAGGGCTGATGCAGGTCATGACCCGCGTGCACGGCGACAAGTACGAAAGCGCGGGCGGCACGCTCACCGCCTTCGACCCTGTGACCAACATGCGCGTCGGCGTCAAGGTATTGCAGGAATGCATCGCCCGCGCCGGTTCGCTCGAAGGCGGCCTGCGCTACTACGTGGGCGCGGCCAATCTCGAGGACGACGGCGGCTACGCCGCCAAGGTGATGGCCGAGCACGAGCGCCTGCTGCAGGTGGCCAACGGCCGTGCGCCGTCGATCACGCCGCCGGGCGTGCGCGCCCAACCGCTGCCCGTGGTGGCACCGGCCAAGCCCGAAGAAGGCAGCGAGCCGGCCAAGGTCGCCCTGCTCTCCTCCGTCTCCTGAGGGTTCTCTGGCCGGGTACGGGCAGGCGTGCGCTACACTCGGCCTGTACGCGACTGGCGATAGGCGCAGCACCCTGAAAAGGTGCCCCGCGCTGACGTGGAATACCACTGGGAAGCGTACCGCCTGACCACAACAGGCGTTCAGCCGTTCGCCTGGGCAGCCCTTGTTTGGTTGAAGAACAAGGACCTCGTCTTCAAAGGACTGCCATGTACCAACGCAATATCCTGGTCGAACAGACCGATCCCGAAATCTGGGCCGCCATTCAAGCCGAAAACGCGCGCCAGGAACACCACATCGAGTTGATCGCCAGCGAGAACTACGCCTCGCCGGCCGTCATGGCCGCCCAGGGCTCGCAGCTCACCAACAAGTACGCAGAAGGCTACCCGGGCAAGCGCTACTACGGCGGCTGCGAGCACGTCGACGTGGCCGAGCAGTTGGCCATCGACCGCGTCAAGCAGATCTTCGGCGCGGACGCCGCCAACGTGCAGCCTCATTGCGGCGCATCGGCCAACGAAGCCGTGATGCTCGCCTTCCTGAAGCCCGGCGACACCATCATGGGCATGAGCCTGGCCGAAGGCGGCCACCTGACCCACGGCATGCCGCTGAACATGAGCGGCAAGTGGTTCAACGTCGTGAGCTACGGCCTGGATGCCAACGAAGCCATCGACTACGACGCGATGGAACGCAAGGCGCATGAACACATGCCCAAGCTGATCATCGCGGGCGCCTCGGCTTACTCGCTGCGCATCGACTTCGAGCGCTTCGCCAAGGTGGCCAAGGACGTCGGCGCCATCTTCATGGTCGACATCGCCCACTACGCCGGCCTCGTGGCTGCGGGCGTGTACCCCAACCCGGTGCCGCACGCCGACATCGTCACCTCCACCACGCACAAGAGCCTGCGCGGCCCTCGCGGTGGCATCATCCTGATGAAGTCGCAGCACGAGAAGGCCATCAACAGCGCGATCTTCCCCGGCCTGCAAGGCGGCCCGCTGATGCACGTGATTGCCGCCAAGGCTGTCGCGTTCAAGGAAGCCATGTCGCCCGAGTTCAAGGCCTACCAGCAACAGGTGGTCAAGAACGCCCAGATCGTGGCCGACACCCTCACCGAGCGCGGCCTGCGCATCGTGAGCGGCCGCACCGAAAGCCATCTGATGCTGGTCGACCTGCGCGCCAAGGGCATCACCGGCAAGGAAGCGGAGGCCGTGCTGGGCAGCGCCCACATGACGATCAACAAGAACGCGATCCCCAACGACCCGGAAAAGCCGATGGTCACCAGCGGCGTGCGTATCGGCACCCCGGCCATGACCACCCGCGGCTTCAAGGACGAAGAGGCCCGCATCACCGCGAACCTCATCGCCGACGTGCTCGAGAACCCGCGCGACGCGGCGAACATCGATGCCGTGCGCGCCAAGGTGCACGCGCTGACGAGCCGCTTCCCTGTCTACCGCTGATCTGGAAATCCCGACCGCATGAAATGCCCTTTTTGCGGTCATCTTGAAACGCAGGTCGTCGAGACCCGCGTTTCGGAGGACGCCGACTTCGTCCGCAGGCGCCGCCAGTGCAGCGCCTGCGACAAGCGCTTCACCACCTACGAGCGCCCCGACGTCAATTTTCCGGTCGTCGTCAAGAAAGACGGCAGCCGCGCCGACTTCGATTCGTCGAAAGTGCGCGCCTCGATGATGCTGGCGCTGCGCAAGCGCCCTGTGAGCATCGAGCAGATCGACAACGCCCTGCTTCGCATCGAGCAGAAGCTGCTGGCCAGCGGCCTGCGCGAAATCGACTCGACCAAGGTGGGCGAGCTCGTGATGCGCGAACTCAAGAAGCTCGACAAGGTCGCCTACGTGCGCTTTGCCTCGGTGTACCGCAGCTTTGAAGACGTGGACGAGTTCAGGCAGTTGCTGCGCGACATCTGAGCCTCGCCGGCAACCGTCGCACTCTCACAGGCACTTCAACGGTTCCAGCAAAGCTGCACCAGCGCATTCGAAGCGTCTGTGCTGCTGCCCGCCAGCTTGACGCCCTGCTGGTTGATCGTGAGCGTTCCGCATTCGTCGTTGCGTGAAGCCCCGCCTGGAACGGCTTGCAAGGTGTAGCTGGTCGCAGTTCTTGCGGCATAGCTGATGGAATAGTTCGCCGTACCGGACGATGGCGCCTGCCTCAGTTCGGCCGGCAACGCGACGGTCGCCGGGGGATAGGTGCCGTTGGCGGTCATGTAGCGTTCGGTCCACTGCGCCGCCTGCAGCAACTGTTGCTTGGCATCGGCCCGCTTGGCCCGCAGCACGTAGCGCGTGTAGCTCGGATAGGTAATGGCGGCGAGGATGGCGATCACCGCCGTCGCGATCATGAGTTCGATCAGCGTGAAGCCATGCGCGCGACTTTGCTCATGGCACCGTGCCTTGGAATATTTTTTCATGGCTTGCCTCGGCCTCGGCGTCAGTTCGACGACGACATCAGATTGCGCCAGCCGAAGCGGCGCACGATGTCCGGCCGCATCGGCGTCTTGCACGCGCCTGCCGCATTGCAGATCACGTCCTTGCCCTTCTCCCGGCCCTGCGGCTCGAAGACGATGTCGTCCTTGCCGGCGTGATTCCGGAAACCGAGATAGCCGGCGGTGGCGGTCGCCGTGCCGTAGGCAATGCCGTCGGGGGCGGAGCCGCTGAAGAAGTCGATCACCATCGACCAGCCATCGTCGTTGGTGCCCGCGGTGCAATCGAGCGAATTGCTGCCGGCGCCGGGAACGGTGCTCGAGAACAGGCCTGCGCTGCTGCTCAAGGCATCGCCCGGATAGACGATGCGCTCCCTGGAGGTCGGCAGCTGAAAGTACCAGCCGCGCTTGGCGTGGGAACCGCTGTAGCTCACGCTGTTGCTCGAGACGGTGCGGAACTCGCCACCGTCTTCCTCGACGGTGGCTGCGCCGACGGTCTGCGCCACCAGGTCGGTCAGCACGGCCGTACCGGTGCTTCCGTTGGCCCCGTCCCGGATACCGTACAGGTACTGGCTGGCGGTGCTGCTTTCGTCGCCGACGGCAAACAGCCTTCCCGTGCCGAACACCACCATGTAGCCGCCACGCGGATGACCGACGACCACCGGCGCCGCCGTGATCGGCTGCGTGGCTCCCGCCGCGAACAGCGGCACGTTGTCGAGGCTCGATGCGGTGGCAGCGGAACCCAACGTGGCTTTCCACTTGCGGCTGTCGGGATCGCTCAGGTCGAAGCGCCACATGTTTCCCAGCAGGTCGCCTGCATAGGCAAAGTCGACCTTGCCATCGCCGTCACGGTCCACCACCCGCGGAGCGGACAGCCCGTTGCCAGTGCCGGCGCCCTGGGTGACGGGAGCGGGGATCTTGAGGATCGACTTGTCGCCGTCGAGGTACTGGATCCACAGCATCGCCTTTTCGCTCGTGCTGTTGTAGCCATTGCCCAGGATCACGGCCTTGCGCCCGTTGTTCAGCGGCGCCACCTGCAGCGCGCGCCTGGAAAAAGAGTCGAGCACGGGTTGCTGGAACTGGTGGCCCAGGTCGTCGTCGGAAAGCGCGGTCGTGTCGATCAGCGCCGTCTGGGCCGCCTTGGACTCGTCGATTTCCTGAGGCTTGGTGACGTCGAGCACGAAGTAGCCCTTGCCGCCCGCCCCCAGCGTGCCCACGAGGAAAGACTTCCACGCCCCCACCTTCTGGGCCTCGGTGGTCGAGGCTGCGGCCCCCAAATAGATGTCGGCCACGAAGGGACTGCCGTCGACGTAGTACCTGTGTGAATAGCTGCCTTCGCTGAGCCGCTTGAGCCTGGGCGCGGCTGCCGTGCCGTAGAGGCCTTCGGGCACGTAGGCGAACGCTTCCTGCCCGGTGTTTGCGTTGAAGGCGTGCAGCATGCCGTCGTTGGCACCCACGTAGACCATCGGCGTGCGGGCGACCGAGGCGAATTTGGCGTAGGCATCGTTGGTGAAGCCGCTGTTGGGCTGCCCCGTGTACCAGACGCTGGAGCCCACGATGTCGCCGAGCACATGGCCGCGCTTGCGCAGTTCCATTCCAGCGCCCTCGTTGCTGCGGTCTCCGCGCAGGAAGTCGAGCACCGCCCGCCCGAGGGCGGTGTCTTTGTCATCGGTGCCGGTGTTTCCCTTGAGCGCGGCCTTTTGCGCATCGTTCAGGCTCGCCCACCGGAACGGCACGCCGGAACCGGCGGCCGCGGCGCCCGAGAAACTGAGCACCTTGCGGTTGCTGTCGTGCGCGCCTGCCGCCGCCATGCGTGCGTCAAGCAGGTCACGTGCCGACCATTCGGCCGTGTCCGACAGCCGGCCATTGGTGCCGAACCTGGTGGCGGTGAGCATGCCGGACCAGTCGGCCGTGTCGTAGCCGGCCTGGTAGACCGCCGTGCCGGCCGACACCCTGGAGGCACTTGCAGCAATGGAGGCCGGAGACAGGCGGGTGTCGAGAAGGATCCGCCCGAGGATGGATCTGAAGGCATCGCTGAGTGCCTGCGCATTCGAGGCTGGCGTGAAGGTGCCGCGGCCGTTGAGGGCGGCATGCCAGAGGTCCATGCGGACAGCGGCGATGTTGGCAGCCCGTTCGTGGGAATAGCCACCGGAACGCCAGTAGGGGGATCGGGTTGTGACGGAGCCATCGGGCCCGGAGGTTTCCGTCGCGTGCAGCGTGTTCGCGAGCGGGTTCGCCCATGGGATCGTGCCGTCGACCAGGCTTGCATAGTCACCGCTATAGGTCGGCTTCGACGCCCCCGCCGAAATGGCTGGCGCCCCCGTCCACGACGACGCAGCGCCAAAACCGATGGTATGGGTCGTCAGGTGCTGCCAGGTGGCCGGATCGTTCCTGGGGTTCCAGTACTCGGGGACAGTCGCCGCGCCTATCGCCACGTTGCCGCCTTCGGCAATCACACGCTTGAGATTGTTCGGCACGTCCGGCTGCAGATCGCTGGCCCAGTAGTGAAAAGCCATGTCGGCCAGGGTCGGACGATATTCGGCCGTGGGTTTCCAGGCACCGCGCGGACTCTCGTTCCAGTTGGCGACGTTGTTGACGGCTCCCGCGTTGTCCCCGTAGGGCGCGCGCGGCAGGTAGACCACGGAGTCGGGCAGGACGCGGCGCGTCCCGTCCTCGTTGCCGATGGCCGGCATGCCGAGTTGCGCTGGATCCTGGTTGAATCCGAAGCGGTTGTACTCGCCGTCCGTCATGAGAATATGGAAGGATTTCCGGCAACTCGACTGCCCGGCCCCCTCCACACCCGGGTCGTCCGAATATGGGCTGTATTGGCCAGTGGTCTTCATGTATTCGCCGGCCCGGGTCATCATGGCGTGCAGCGGTGTTCCGCCGTTCGGAGACAAGGCATCGACCCAAGCCATGAAATTGGCACGATGCGTGCCGTCCAGCGAGCGCATCAGGTTTGCGTTGGCGCGGCCACCAACCAGACATCTGCTGGCCCCATGACTTCCCGCCGAGGTGTCGCCAAAGAAACCGACGCAGCTGTTGTCGTTGCTGTTGCTGTTCATCGCCTGCCAGGAGAGGCGGATCCGGTCGTCGGGAATGTTGGCCGCGGAGAAGTTTTCCCGGAGCGCGGTCTTCAGCGCCTCCATTCGCGAGGGTGTTCCTGCAACCGGCGTATTTCCGTCCGATGCGCGGGACGACCAATTCATGCTGCCCGAGTTGTCGACAGACACGATCACGTTCGGCGCCGGCTCCCTGACGGCGGTATTGCGCGGCGCCTGCGCCAGCGGATATTGCGCGGCGTAGCCGGCGCACTGCGCCAGCATCAGGCCGCACGCCACGGCGGCTCTCGAAAATTCTCGGATGTTTTTCATCTTGCTCCCTCTCGCATTACTCAATTCACCTTGGTGACCGGATCCGGGTCGAACGACATCTGCAACTCGACCTGCGTCCCGCCGGCGGTGCTCGCGCTGCGAGCGCCCGTGGCGACTGCGGTGATCCGGTACAACGGGTACTTGCTGTTCTTGCGGTCGATGACTTCGATCCAGTACCTGGCGCCGGCAAGCGCCGGATTGCCGGCGCTGGGAGCCCCGGTGAACTGCCCGTAAGACGCGTGCTTGCTCGCATACGCATCGCGGGTCCAGAAACGGTAAGCCTCGCTGCCGTGTGCAGCCGCCACCGAATCGATCGCCGCGAAGTAGCAGATGCCGCGCTCGCAGCTGTTGGGGCCATCGTTTACGTAGGCGGTCACCCAGCCCGTCTCCCTATCGGGAAAGACGCGGCCATCTTCGGCCTTGCGGCAGCGCGACGTCGATAGTGCCGAACACGCAACATAGGTCTTGCTCGTGCTGGCAAAGGCCAGTTGCCGGATGTCACGTTCCGCGTCCAGCAGTGCCGCTTCCGCGGCCTCGAAAGCGCGTTGATGCTCACGCTGGTTTCCCGCCACGGACTCGAACAACTGGGCCATCCGCGCGCCGCCCACCGCCAGCAAGGCCGAGAGCAGCAGCATGACCAGCACGATGAAAAGCGAGAACCCGCGCTGTGCCCCAGGCACTCGAAGGCACCGGGAGTGCGTCATAGCGCCCCGAGGTTGTTGCGCAGCGCGAACACCGCCGTGTACACGCGCCGCAGCTTGCCGTCGCTGGTGGTCTTCGACGCACCATCGCAGTCGGTGTAGCTGCCGCCCGGGTTGTTCCTGGAACTGCCCGCCAGTTGCAGGCAGACACGCACCGTGCGAACCAGGTTGAAGTTCGCAACGCCGGCTGCCGTCACATAGCGCGCCACCCGTTCGCTCCCGACCTCGGCACCAATGCCGTACATGACGTCGAAGCGCTCCACGCCATCGACGATCGGCTGCGGCGTGTTACTGCCGCTGCCCTTGCACTTCAGAACCCCGTCCGCCACCGAAAACTCGCTGGTGATCAATCGGAGGTTGCCCGATGCGGCGGGATTGGCCGGGTCGTACACATTGGCCGCTGTGCTGCTCGGCCCCTGACCCAGGCAGTCCTTGAAGTGGTCGGGACTCGGCGCATAGCCGACCTTCAGTTTGTCGTTCACCGAACCGCGCGGCGCCTCCTCTCCCTTGATCGCGAAGAAAACCGGCTCGCTCGCCAGATTGGTGTTCTTGTCCGCATTGAAGTTGAAGTAGTACAGCGGTTCGGTGACGTCGATCGGTATGTAGCCCGCCTGCCGGATCTGCTGGCCCAGCAGCCTGAACGCCAAAGCCGACGACTGGTTGAGCGCGTTGACATCGTCGCCCGTCATGGCTGTCGTGCGCGCGCCGAGCATGCTGGCCACGGCAGCCAGCACCACCAGCATGCCGATGATCAATGCGACGAGGAACTCGACCAGCGTGAAGCCGGCCTGCCGCAGGCCGGGTGCAAATGCCCTGCTGCTCATGGCTGCGGCACCGCGACGACGACTTCCATGCAGGCCTTGCCGGTCGGGCAGTTCCAGTTCGAGTCCGGTGCGATCGGGTTGGAGACGGCGGGCTCGTTCCACGCGATATGCACGAACAGCAAGCCGCCGACCGCTTCGTTGCTCTGCACGTTTGCCTGTCCGCCCGGCAGCGCGGCCGCTACCGCGCGTTTCCAGTTCCACAGGTCGTTGGCCGCGAGCTGGGCGGCGGTGCAAGTCGCGCTGGTTCCGGCACATAGAGGCTCGGGGGCGTTGGCGCTCGCCGCTGACCAGTTGGCCACGTAGGGACTGCTGGATGCCGGGCCTGCAACAAGGTTGGCACGAATGCGATCTGCCATGTCGCCGGCCAACTGCACCGCGATGTTCTTGTTGCTGGCACCTGCGCTGTCCGCAAGCACGCGCAACTGGAAGCCGGCCAGCGCCGTCAGGCCAAACGAAAGCAAGAGAATGGCCACCATGGCCTCGATCATCGAGAGGCCTGCCTGCTGCTTTCGCTCCCGACGCGGCTTGCGAACAGGAACGCTCAGCATGAGCCGCTTCCCTTCACCAGCCGAAGGCGCCCGGCAAGCGAAATGCACACCGCAGCACCATTGGAAGAATCGGCATTTCCCACTGGGTAGAAGCTGAAGCCGGCGAAGCCGGAGGAGTGGCCCATTGGGTCGAAAGACATGGCGCCGGTCGGGCTTTTCTGGACTGCGACCCGCGTGTCGGGGTCTTGCCGCCTGATGATTTCGGCTGCGTCGCCGCTGCCTGCCAGGGTGTCCCAGCCACAGCTCCAGTCTCTGCCGGTGCAGCCCGTGCGCGCCTGGATGGTCACGGTCTTTCCGCGCCGGGCCGCTTCCGAGCGCGCGTGGCTCACGCTCGCCATCAAGGCTGAAGCCATGCTTTCGACACGGTACTTTTCAGTCAGGCGGCTGAAACCGGGCAGCGCCATTGCCAGGAGGACGGTCATCAATGAGACGACAACCATCATTTCGAAGAGGGTGAAGCCCCCTCGCCTTCCCGCATGGCGCGGGCGTGCTCTCGCGGACGCGCAGAATCCGTTATTCATGTTGTGCGTTCGGCCGCTTCGCACTGCTGTGCCTAGGCGGACCTTCTCCCCTGATTCGATATCCGGAAATTCTATTTTTCAATTTTCTATTGACCGGCGAATTTCACGACAAACGGTCAAAACAAATAGACCAATGGCTATTTTTCAATTGCCTCAAGAATTCACACTTCAAAAATATTCGAATCAATAAATAAATAAATGAAAAATCAAACCGCGAATTTGATGATCCAGGCGCTGAATCTCGCGCGCCAGGCCGGCCCGGAGACCGATCCCAATCCGCGCGTCGGCTGCGTCCTGGTGGCCGCCAACGGCACCGTGATCGGCCAGGGCCACACCCAGCAGGTCGGCGGCCCGCATGCCGAAGTCATGGCGCTGCGCGATGCGGCGGCCCGGGGCAATTCAGTCGCTGGCGCGACCGCCTGGGTCACGCTGGAGCCCTGTGCGCACCATGGCCGCACCGGCCCTTGCTGCGACGCACTGATTGCGGCGGGCGTGAGCCGCGTCGTCGCGGCCCTTGGCGACCCCAACCCGCTGGTCGCCGGCCAGGGTTTCGAGCGGCTGCGCGCAGCGGGCATCGAGGTCGAGGTAGGGCCGGGCGCGGAAGAAGCGCGGGAACTCAACATCGGCTTCCTGAGCCGCATGGTCCGCAAGACCCCATGGGTACGGATGAAGGTCGCCGCGTCGCTCGACGGCAAGACCGGCCTCGAGAACGGCGTGAGCCAGTGGATCACGTCGGAAGCTGCCCGCACCGACGGCCATGCATGGCGAGCCCGCGCCAGCGCGGTGCTGACCGGCGTCGGAACCGTGCTCGAAGACAACCCGCGCCTGGACGTGCGACTGGTCCAGACCCCGCGCCAGCCGCATCTGGTCGTGGTGGACAGCCGGCTGCAGACGCCGCCTGACGCGAACATATTCATCGAAGGCCGCGCCGTCTGGATCTACGCGGCCAGCCGCGACGACAAGAAAGCCGAGGCGCTGGAGGCAAAGGGCGCCACAGTCACCTGCCTGCCCAATGCCGACGGCAAGGTCGACCTGCGCGCCATGCTCCAGGACCTGGCGGCGCGCGGCGTGAACGAGCTGCACGTCGAATCGGGCCACAAGCTCAACGGCTCGATGCTGCGCGAAGGCTGCGTCGACGAGCTGCTGGTCTATCTGGCGCCCAAGCTGATCGGCACCGGGCTCGACATCGCCAGCCACCTGCACCCAGACGGTCCGCTGACCTCGCTGGCGGGCGCCCTGCCCCTCGAATTCAAGTCCGTGGACATGCTCGGGCCAGACTTGCGCATCGTGGCCCGGGTCGCCGGGAGGGACGCGTTCTAGCCTTCGGCGCAGGAGCGGCGGCCGCCGGGCCGCCCCAAGGCGGGCCGCGCCTCCCCCTCGGGGGGTGGCGAATTACATGGCGCAAAGCGCCATGAAGAGCCGGGGGGCTCACGATGTCTGCGAAAATGCGCGGATGTTCACCGGAATCATCACCGGCGTGGGGCGCATCGCCGCCATCCACGACCTCGGCACCTCCTCCTCCTACGGCAAAAGACTCAGCATCGAGGCGCCCGACGGCTACCTCGACGACGTCGGGCTCGGCGACAGCATCGCGCTCAACGGCGCCTGCATGACCGTCACCACCCTCGTCCCCGAGCAACGGCAGTTCACCATCGACATTTCGGCCGAGTCGCTCGACAAGACGGCCGGCCTGACCGACGAAGGCAGTCGCATCAACCTCGAGAAGGCCCTGCGCGCCAGCGACCGCCTCGGCGGCCACATCGTGTCGGGCCACGTGGACGGCATCGGCAGCGTGAGCTTCTTCGAGCCGGTCGGCGAAAGCTGGGAGCTGCGCGTGGTCGCGCCGCCAGCGCTGGCCCGCTTCCTGGCCTACAAGGGCTCCATCACCATCAACGGCGTGAGCCTCACCGTCAACAAGGTGGACGACATCGAAGGCGGCGCCGAGATCAGCATCAACCTGATCCCGCACACCGTCGACAACACCTCCCTCGGCGGCCTGAAGGCCGGCTCGAAGGTCAACCTAGAAATCGACACCGTGGCGCGCTATGTGGAGCGCATGCTCCAGGCCGGCGTGCTGGTGCCCCCGTCTTCCACGTATTCCAAGGACACAGCCGAATGAACGCCTCCGTCACGCCGATCGGCGCCCCCCGCGCCGCGCGCGCCCCCGCCCCGATCTCGCCGGTCGAGGACATCGTGGCCGACCTCGCCGCCGGCCGCATGGTGATCCTGGTGGACGAGGAAGACCGCGAGAACGAAGGCGACATCGTCATCGCAGCCGACCACATCACGCCCGAAGCCATCAACTTCATGGCCCGCCATGCGCGCGGCCTCATCTGCCTGACGCTCTCGCGCGAAATGTGCGAGCGGCTGCAACTGCCGCCGATGGTCCAGCGCAACGGCGCCAAGCATTCGACCGCGTTCACCGTTTCCATCGAGGCCGCCGAAGGCGTGACCACCGGCATCTCGGCCGCCGACCGCGCGCGCACCGTGCAGGCCGCCGTGGCGCCCAACGCCGTGGCCGCCGACCTGGTGCAGCCCGGCCACATCTTCCCGCTGCAGGCGGTGGACGGCGGCGTGCTCATGCGCGCCGGCCACACCGAAGCCGGCTGCGACCTGGCCGCGATGGCCGGCTGCTCGCCCGCCTCCGTGATCTGCGAGGTGATGAACGAAGACGGCACCATGGCCCGCCTGCCCGACCTGCAGATCTTCGCGGCCGAGCACAACATGAAGATCGGCACCATCGCCGCGCTGATCGAGCATCGCAGCCGCGTCGAGTCGCTGGTCGAGAAGGTCGGCTGCCGCGAGATCCAGACCAACTGGGGCGCCTTCACCGCCCACGCCTTCATCGACAAGCCCAGCCGCGGCGTGCACCTGGCGCTGGTTCGCGGCAAGTGGGCACCCGAAGACACGGTGTCCGTGCGCGTGCACGAGCCGCTGTCGGTGCTCGACGCGCTCGAAATCAACCGCTCGCTGCACTCGTGGAGCCTGGACGCCAGCCTCTCGCACATCGCGAACGAGGGCAAGGGCGTGGCCGTGCTGCTGAACTGCGGCGAAACCGCCGGCGAGCTGCTGGCCCAGTTCGACGGCACCGCGCGCCCCGCACAAGCCCCCGAGCGCGGCCGCATGGACCTGCGCAGCTACGGCATCGGCGCGCAGATCCTGCGCGAATGCGGCGTACACAAGATGAACCTGCTGGGCACGCCGCGTCGCATGCCGAGCATGGCGGCGGGCTACGGCCTCGAGATTGCCGGCTACCTCACGAAAGACTGACCAGACCATGCAAGGCGCAAACAAGGGCGAGAACACGCCACTCAACGGAAAAGGCCTGCGCATCGGCATCGTGCAGGCGCGCTTCAACGCCGACATCACCGACGCGCTGGCCTCGGCCTGCCTCTCGGAACTCGAGGCACTGGGCGTGGCCGCCAACGACATCCACCACCTGCAGGTGCCCGGCGCGCTCGAAGTGCCGGTGGCGCTGCAGGCGCTCGCCGAGCGCGGCGGCTACCACGCGCTGGTGGCGCTGGGCTGCATCATCCGCGGCGAGACCTACCACTTCGAACTGGTGGCCAACGAATCGGGCGCCAGCGTGAGCCGCGTCGCGCTCGACTACCGACTTCCCATCGCCAACGCGATCCTCACCACCGAAAACCTCGAGCAAGCCGTTGCCCGGCAGACCGACAAGGGCCGCGACGCGGCCCGCGTGGCAGTCGAGATGGCGCAACTGCTGGCCACCCTTTCATGACCGAAGACACCTCCAAGCCCCTCAAGCCCGCGAAGCCCGCCGATGGCGCCAAGCCGCGCCAGTCGCGCGTCGGCCTCACGAGCACCGGCGCGCGCAAGGCTTCGGCCAAGTCGAACCGCAGCCGCGCACGCGAGTTCGCGCTGCAGGCGCTCTACCAGCACCTGGTGGGCCGCAACGACCCGACCGACATCGACCACTTCACGCGCGACCTCGCCGGCTTCCACAAGGCCGACGCGCTGCACTACGACGCGCTGCTGCACGGCTCGATCGAAGGCGCGGAGCAACTCGACGCGCTGATCCGCCCGCTGCTGGACCGCAAGTTCGAGGAAATCTCGCCCATCGAGCACGCCGTGATGTGGATCGGCGTGTACGAATTCCAGAACTGCCTCGACGTGCCGTGGCGCGTGGTGCTCAACGAGTGCATCGAGCTGGCCAAGGAATTCGGTGGCACCGACGGCCACAAGTACGTGAACGCGGTGCTCAACGGTTTGGCGCCGCAGTTGCGCCCGCTCGAAGTAGAAGCCGATCGGGCTTCGGGGAAAGCAAAGGCATGAGGAGTGCCGCCCGGCCGCCCGAAGGCGCTCGCCCCCTCGCTTGCGAGGGGGTAGGCGAAGGCGTGCAACGCCGCAGCCTGGGGGTGAGATGAGAATTTCTACGCGCGCGCAGCGCATCGAGCCCTTCTATGTGATGGAAGTGGCAAAGGCCGCCGGTGCGTTGGCGCGCGAAGTCGCCCACACCGACCGGCCGATGATCTTCCTGAACATCGGCGAACCCGATTTCACCGCCCCGCCGCTGGTGCAGGAAGCCGCCGCCCGCGCGGTGCGCGCCGGCGCCACGCAGTACACGCAGGCCACCGGCCTGGACCACCTGCGCGAACGCATCAGCGCCTGGTATCGCCAGCGCTTCAACGTCGACGTGCCGGCCCGCCGCATCGTCGTCACCGCCGGCGCATCGGCTGCGCTGCAACTGGCCTGCCTGGCGCTGATCGAGTCGGGCGACGAAATCCTGATGCCCGACCCGAGCTATCCGTGCAACCGCCACTTCGTGAGCGCTGCGGACGGCAAGGCTGTACTGGTGCCGACCACGGCCGAAGAGCGCTACCAGCTCACCGCCGCCAAGGTCGAGGCCGCCTGGACCGACAAGACGCGCGGCGTGCTGCTGGCGTCGCCGTCGAACCCGACCGGCACCTCGATCGCGCCAGACGAGCTGCGCCGCATCCACGAGGTGGTGTCGCAGCGCGGCGGCATCACGCTGATCGACGAGATCTACCTAGGCCTCTCGTATGACGACGCCTTCGGCCAGACCGCATTGGCCATCGACGACAACGTCATCAGCATCAACAGCTTCAGCAAGTACTTCAACATGACCGGCTGGCGGCTCGGCTGGCTGGTGGTGCCCGAAGTGCTGGTGCCGGTGGTCGAGCGACTGGCGCAGAACCTCTTCATCTGCGCGAGCACGGTGTCGCAGTACGCGGCGCTCGCCTGCTTCGAGGACGCGAGCATCGCCGAATACGAACGCCGCCGCGCCGAGTTCAAGGCGCGCCGCGACTGGTTCATTCCGCAACTCAACGCGCTGGGCCTGAACGTGCCCGTGATGCCCGACGGCGCCTTCTATGCCTGGGCCGACTGCGCCGGCTTCGCCGAGAAGCTCGGTATTTCGGGCAGCTGGGACTTCGCCTTCGAGACCATGAAGCGCGCCCACGTGGCCGTGACGCCCGGCCGCGACTTCGGCACGGCCGAGACCGGCAAGTTCATCCGCTTTTCCACCGCCAGCTCGATGGCGCACCTGCAGGAATCCATCGAGCGCCTGCGGGTCATGGCCGAGACCGCGGCCTCATGAGCTACGCGTTTGCGATCCGCGTCTACTGGGAAGACACCGACGCCGGCGGCATCGTGTTCTACGCCAACTACCTGAAGTTCATGGAGCGCGGCCGCACCGAATGGCTGCGCTCGCTGGGCGTCGAGCAGCGCAAGCTGCGCGAGGAAACCGGCGGCCAGTTCGTGGTGAGCGAAACACAGCTCAAATACCATCGCCCCTCCCGGCTCGACGACGAACTCCTGGTTACAGCCGATCTTCAACAACTCGGCACCGCGTCGTTGATAATCGGTCAACGCGTGCTATCAAAAACAGAGCAGGAGCGTACCGGTGCCGCGGCACCCGTCTTGCTTTGCGAAGGCACGATCCGCATCGGCTGGGTGGACGCCGCCACCTTGCGTCCAGCGCGCATACCGAAACAAGTCACGGGAACCCTCGAGCGCTACAGCGGCTCCATGACTCAACCTATCAAGCCATGAACCAAGATCTTTCAATCATCAATCTCCTGCTCCATGCGAGCTTCGTGGTTCAACTGGTCGTGCTGCTGCTGGTGATCGTCTCGATCGCCAGCTGGGCCGCGATCATCCGCAAGTACTTTGCGCTGCGCCGCATGCGTGCGCTCAACGACGACTTCGAGCGCGAGTTCTGGTCGGGCACCAGCCTCAACGAGCTTTTCGCCTCCGCCGCGCAGAACGCCAAGTTCGCCGGCCCCATGGAGCGCATCTTCGCCTCCGGCATGCGCGAGTACCAGAAGCTGCGCGAGCGCCACGTGAGCGACCCCGCCACGCTGCTCGACGGCGCCCGCCGCGCGATGCGCGCAAGCTTCCAGCGCGAGCTGGACGCGGCCGAGCAGAACCTCTCGTTCCTGGCCACCGTGGGTTCGGTCTCCCCTTACGTCGGCCTGTTCGGCACGGTCTGGGGGATCATGCATGCCTTCACCGGCCTGGCCGCCCTCACGCAGGTGACGCTGGCCACCGTGGCCCCCGGCATCGCCGAAGCGCTGGTGGCCACCGCCATCGGCCTGTTCGCCGCCATCCCGGCCGTGGTGGGCTACAACCGCTTCGCCCGCGAGATCGACAAGATCGCCATCGCCCTCGAAACCTACATCGAGGAGTTCTCCAACATCCTGCAGCGCAACCTCTCGGCCAACCCGGCCGCCGGCGGCGCTGCTTCGTCGGTGGCTCCGGCCAACCGCTGAGCGGAGGCGCGACGCATGCCCGCCGTTTCATCCCGGGGCCGAGGACGCCGGACGATCAACGAGATCAACATGGTCCCGTTCATCGACGTGATGCTGGTGCTGCTGATCATCTTCATGGTCACCGCACCGCTCATCACGCCGAGCGTGATCAACCTGCCCACGGTCGACCGCGCCAACAAGCAGCCCGACAAGCCCATCGAGATCGTCATCAAGAGCGATGACGAAGTGCAGATCAAGAAAGACCCGTCCACCGGCACCGGCGGCACGTCGATCCCCATGACGCAGATCGGCACCGCGGCCAAGCAGGCCCAGGGCGGCGACAACGACCGCCCGGTGGTCATCAGCGCCGACAAGTCGGTGAAATACGAGACCGTGGTGAAGGCCATGAACCAGCTCAAGCGCAGCGGCGTCGAGCGCGTGGGCCTGTCGGTCACGACCACGGGCGGCAAATAAGGCATGTCGCTCGCACTGGATCGCCCCGAGTTCGCACCGCCGCCGCAGCGCGGCACGCCGCGCGCCGTCGTGCTGGCCCTCATTGCGCACGGCCTGCTGATTGCCGCGCTCACCTGGGGCGTGCGCTGGAAGAGCGAAGCCGACGAAGGCGCTGTAGACGCGGAGCTGTGGTCGTCCACGGTGCAACAGGCGGCGCCCCGCCTGCAGGCACCGCAAGCACCGGCCCCCGTTCCCGCGCCGCCGCCGCCGGCCCCGGCGCCGCCTCCTCCGCCAGTGGCCAAGGCCCCCGAGCCCGCTCCCGCACCCAAGGCGCCCGACATCGCTCTTGAGCGCGAGAAGAAGCTCAAGGAGCAGAAGGAACAGAAAGAGCGCGAACTCGAGCAGCAGCAACAGCAGCTGCAGAAGAAAAAAGAGCTCGAAGCCAGGCAGCGCGCCGAAGACGAGGCCCAGCGCAAGAAGGAACAGCAGCAGAAGCTGGCCGAGCAGAAGAAGCAGCAGGAGGCCGAGGCCAAGCAGGCTGAAGCCAAGAAGGCCGAGGCCGCCGCGAAGCAGGCCGCCGCCGACCGAGCCGCGACGCTCAAGCGCATGCAGGGCCTGGCCGGTGCCAGCGGCAGCGACGACTCCAAGGGCACGGCCATGCGCTCGTCGGGTCCGTCCAGCGGCTATGCAGGCCGCATTGCCGCGGCGGTCCGCCCGAACATCACCTTCCCCGATGCCGACACCGTGAACGGCAACCCGGCAGCGGAGTTCGAGGTGAGCCTGGCACCCGACGGCACCATCGTCGGCGTCAAGCTCAGCAAGTCGAGCGGCCTGCCGGGCTGGGACGACGCGGCCGAGCGCGGCCTGCGCAAGACCGACAAGCTGCCGCGCGACACCGACGGGCGCATCTTCCCGTCGCTGATCGTGTCGCTGCGCCCCAAGCGCTGATCTCTGCTTGCGCCTAACGCGCAGCTAAGAAAACGGGCCCCTTCCGGGTGACTTGCACGTCACCCGGAACTCGATAATCAGGGCTCATGAATCCCACCGGCCGCATCCGCTACGGCAGCAGTCCACTGCTCGCCAGCCCCACCCCCGTGTGGCGCAGCAAGTTCATCGTGGCCAGCATCGCCTTCGGCTTCATGCTGCTGGCGGCACGCGCGGCCTACGTCCAGATCTTCAACAACGACTTCTTCCAGCACCAGGGCGAAGTGCGCTACCAGCGCACGCTGGAGCTGCCGGCCAACCGGGGCCGCATCCTCGACCGCAACGGACTGATCCTGGCCTCGGACATTCCGGCGCCCAGCATCTGGGCCATCCCCGAGGACATCGAGCGCGACGATCCCGAGGTGCTGGCCAAGCTCCAGCAGGTGGCCAAGCTGCTGGGCATGCCGCAGAAGGAGCTCGACAAGAAGCTCGAGGACGAGGACAAGAGCTTCGTCTGGATCAAGCGACAGGTCGACCAGTCGGTCGCCAAGCAGGTGGCGGCGCTCAACCTCAAGGGCATCTACCTGCGCCGCGACTACCGCCGCCAGTACCCCGAGGGCGAGGCCGCCGCCCACCTGGCCGGGTTCACCAACGTGGAAGACGTGGGCCAGGAAGGCATCGAGCTGGCCTTCAACCAGGAGCTGGCCGGCAAGTCCGGCTCGCGCCACGTGCTGAAAGACCGGCTGGGCCACATCGTCGAGGACACCGAAGACCAGGTGCCGCCCACCGAGGGCCACGACATCCAGCTGAGCATCGACGACCGCGTGCAGTTCGTGGCCTACGAGAAGATCCGCGACGCCGTGGTCACCAACAAGGCGCGTGCCGGCAGCGTGGTGGTGGTCGATGCCCGCACCGGAGAGTTGCTGGCCATGGCCAACTACCCCAGCTACGACCCCAACGACCGCCGCAACCTCACGGGCGAGCAGTTGCGCAACCGCGCCATGACCGACGTGTTCGAGCCCGGCTCGACCATGAAGCCGATCACCGTCGCCACCGCGCTGCAACTGGGCCGCGTCACGCCCAAGACCATCATCGACACCAACCCGGGCCGCATCACCGTGTCGGGTGCGACCATCCACGACGACGAGAACTTCGGCGTGCTCACGGTCGAGGGCGTGATCCAGAAATCCAGCAACGTGGGCGCCACCAAGATTTCGCAGCGCATGTCGGCGCAGGAAATGTGGAACTCGCTCACCGCGGTAGGCCTGGGCCAGAAGCCGCAGACGCCCTTCCCTGGCGCCGTGACCGGGCGGCTGCGTCCGTGGAAGTCGTGGCGCCCGATCGAACAGGCCACCATGTCCTACGGCTACGGCCTGTCGGCTTCGCTGTTCCAGATCGCGCACGCCTACACGGCATTCGCGCACGACGGGGAAGTGATTCCGGTGAGCCTGCTGAAGAACAACGGCGAGGAGCCGGCCGGCGTGCAGGTGTTCTCGCCACTGGTGGCGAGCCAGGTGCGGCAGATGATGCACCTGGCCGCGGCGCCCGGCGGCACCGCGCCGCTCGCGCAGACCGTGGGCTACTCGGTGGGCGGCAAGACCGGCACCGCGCACAAGCAGGTCGGCAAGGGCTATGCGAGCAACAAGTACCGCGCCTGGTACACCGGCATGTCGCCCATCGACAAGCCTCGCATCATCGTCGCGGTGATGATCGACGAGCCCGGCGCGGGCAAGTACTTCGGCGGCCTGGTCGCGGCGCCGGTGTTCAGCCAGGTGGTGCAGCAGACGCTGCGCATCATGAACGTGCTGCCCGACCTGGCCGTGGCGCCGCAGTCGTCGCACTGAGCCCGTCTTCCGGGCGAAGGAAGAGGATCAGGGCGCCAGGCTGAGGCGCTTCACGTCGAGTTCGATCTTGTTGCCGAACCGGTCCTTGTCGAGCTCGCCGGTGATCTCGACGCGCACCTTGTCGTCGATCTTCACGCCGGCGGGGAAATGCTTGGCATCGATCTCGACTTTCATGCGGCCGGTGTCGTCCGCGAAGGTGTAGTGCTCCCCGCCGTCGTGCGAGACGATGAAGCCGCGCAACGTGGCGTGCTGGTCGTCCTTGCCGGTTTCGAGCAGCTGCTTGACGTTCATCGCCGGCACGGTGCTCGGGCCCGCGTACTGGGCAGAGGCGGTAAACGGCAGGGCCAAGGCCAGCGTGAGAACGAGAGCTGATTTATTCATGGCGAGTTCCTCCTTGAACTTCGGGTTGAAAAGCACAAGGAAGATCGTAGCGGGCCGATGAAAGGGCCCACGCGCCAAAGGCGCTTGAGGGCGCGCCCCCGCACTCGCTCAGTCGTAGACGATCTGCGCCTTGCCGGCCTCCGCCTGCGCGGTCCAGCTGGCCAGTGCCGCGTCGGTAGGGAAGAACTTGGCACGCTCGCCCAGTTGCAGCTCGACCTGCGCACCGCCGCGCGCCATCGACAGCCGCACCGGCAGGCCCTGGACCAGGTCTCCGACCTCGGTCTGCTCGGTGCGCGGCGGAAAGTCCTTGATCAGGCGTGCGATGTCGGGCGCTTTGCCGTTTACCGCCACGCGCAGGAACTTGCCGAATCGGCAGCGCGCAGTGGCCAGGTCCCACACCTGCTGCACCTGGAAGCGCGCCTCGAAGCCGCCGCGCGCCGGTTGCAGCCGGCCGCTGACGATGACGAGTTCGTCGTCCTTCAGCGTGTTGCGGTTGGCGTTGATGGTCGCCTCGTCGGCGGTGGCGTCGATGGCCTCCGACTTGTCGTCGAGCTTGAAGATCGCCAGCCGGCCTCGCTGGCCGTTGATGACACGGAAGTCGCTCACGATGCCGGCAATGACCTGCTGGTCGCGGCTGTCGAGCAGGTCGCCGATCTCGCGCTTGCAGAAGCGCCGCACCTCGTGCGAGACCTCGTCGAACAGGTGGCCCGACAGGTAGAAGCCGACGGCCGTCTTCTCGAGCGTCAGGCGCTCCTTCACGCCCCACGGCGTGGCGTCGACCAGGTCGGGCTCTGCCGTGGCCGAGCCGTGTTCGCAGTCGCCGAAGATGTCGACCTGCGAAGCATTGGCCGCGGTCGCGCTGGCGAACTCGAAGGCCCGGTCGACCGAAGCGATCAGCGACGCGCGGTTCTGCTGGATGGAGTCGAAGGCGCCGGCCTTGATGAGCGCTTCCACCGTGCGCTTGTTGATGCGCTGGCGGTCGATGCGCACGCAGAAGTCGAACAGGCTCTTGAACGGGCCGCCCTCTTCGCGCGCCCGCACCACGGCCTCGACCGCGAGCTGGCCTGTGCCCTTGACCGCCCCCAGCCCGTAGCGAATGACGCGGTCGGTCACGGGCTCGAAGCGGTAGTTGCCGCGGTTCACGTCCGGCGGCTCGAAGGTGATGCCGAAGTTCTTCTGGGCGTCTTCAAACAGCAGCTTGAGCTTGTCCGTGTCGTCCATTTCCACGGTCATGTTGGCGCAGAAGAACTCGGCCGTGTAGTGGACCTTGAGCCAGCCCGTGTGGTACGCCAGCAGCGAGTAGGCGGCGGCGTGCGACTTGTTGAAGCCGTAGCCCGCGAACTTCTCCATCAAGTCGAAGATTTCGTCGGCCTTGTCCTGGACGATGCCGTGCGTGGCAAGCGCACCGGCGCGGAACTTCTCGCGGTGCTCGGCCATTTCCTCGAGCTTCTTCTTGCCCATGGCGCGGCGCAGCAAGTCGGCGCCGCCGAGCGAGTAGCCGCCCAGGATCTGCGCGGTCTGCATCACCTGCTCCTGGTAGACCATGATCCCGTAGGTCTCGGAGAGCATCTCGGCCACGGCCGGGTGCGGGTACTCGACCTCTTCGCGGCCGTGCTTGCGCGCCACGAAGCTGGGAATCAGGTCCATCGGGCCCGGGCGGTAGAGCGCGTTCAGCGCGATCAGGTCTTCCAGCCGCGTGGGGCGCGCATCTTTCAGCATGCCCTGCATGCCGCGAGATTCGAACTGGAACACCGCTTCCGTCTTGCCTTCGGAGAACAGCCGGTAAGTGGCCGCATCGTTCAGCGGGATGTTCTCGAACGCGAAGTTCTCCTGGCCCTTGTGGCGCTTCATGATGAACTCGCGCGCAATCTCCAGGATGGTGAGCGTGGCAAGGCCCAGGAAGTCGAACTTCACGAGGCCGATGGCTTCGACGTCGTCCTTGTCGTACTGGCTCACGGCAGATTCGCTGCCCGGCTGCTGGTAGAGCGGGCAGAAGTCGGTGAGCTTGCCCGGCGCAATCAGCACGCCCCCGGCGTGCATGCCGATGTTGCGGGTCATGCCTTCGAGCTTCTGCGCGAGCTCGACCAGCATGCGGACTTCTTCTTCCTTCTCGATGCGCTCCGCGAGCTGCGGCTCCATCTCGATGGCGTAGTTGTTCTTGTCGCCCTCGATCTTCTTCTCGGGCGGGTACTGCAGCGTGACCGACATGCCGGGCTTGTTCGGGATCAGCTTGCTGATGCCATCGCAGAACATGTAGCTCATGTCCAGCACGCGGCCCACGTCGCGGATGGCCGCGCGCGCGGCCATGGTGCCGAAGGTGGCGATCTGGCTCACGGCGTTGCGGCCGTACTTGTCCTTCACGTAGTCGATCACGCGGTCGCGGTTGCCCTGGCAGAAGTCGATGTCGAAGTCGGGCATCGAGACGCGCTCGGGGTTCAGGAAACGTTCGAACAGCAGCTTGTATTCGAGCGGGTCGAGGTCGGTGATCTTCAGCGCATAGGCCACCAGCGAGCCGGCACCCGAGCCCCGGCCCGGTCCCACCGGGCAGCCGTTTTCCTTGGCCCACTTGATGAAGTCGCCCACGATCAGGAAGTAGCCCGGGAAGCCCATGTTCAGGATCGTGTTGATCTCGAACTCGAGCCGCTCGACGTAGCGGGGGCGCTCGGCATTGCGCTTGGCCTCGTCGGGGTAGAGGTGCTTCAGGCGCGCCTCGAGCCCCTCGAACGACTCCTGGCGGAAGAACTCGCCGATCGGCATGCGCACGCCGTCGCTGATGAAAGGCGTGGGAAAGTCCGGCAGCTGCGGCTTGCCCAGCACCAGCGTCAGGTTGCAGCGCTTGGCGATCTCGACCGTGTTGGCCAGCGCGCTCGGCACATCGGCAAACAGGCCCTGCATCTCGGCGGTCGACTTGAAGTACTGCTCTTCGGTGAAGCGGCGAACGCGGCGCGGGTTGCCCAGAATCTCGCCTTCGGAAATGCACACGCGCGCTTCGTGCGCCTCGTAGTCTTCGCGGGCCGCGAACTGCACCGGGTGCGTGGCCACCACTGGCAGACGCAGCCGCGCCGCGAGTTGCACGGCGGCAATGACGTGCGGCTCGTCTTCGGGACGGCCGGCGCGCTGCAGTTCGATGTAGAAGCGATGCGGAAAAATCCCCGCCAGTTGCAGCGCCAGTTCGGCGGCGCGCTCGCCCTGCCCCTGCAGCAACGGCTGGCCCAGCGGCCCGGCCTGCGCGCCCGACAGCGCGATCAGCCCGCCCGCCAG
This sequence comes from Variovorax durovernensis, assembly GCF_977011995.1. NCBI lineage: Bacteria > Pseudomonadati > Pseudomonadota > Betaproteobacteria > Burkholderiales > Comamonadaceae > Variovorax > Variovorax durovernensis. Next base: position 4,195,659 of record NZ_CDRNCW010000001.1, read on the forward strand.
TTCCTGTACCCATTCCAGCTTGCAGGCCGCCTGCGACTGGCCGCGCGCCACGTTCTGCGTCCAGGCACGCGCCAGCAGCTCGGAGAGGTTCAGATAACCTTCCATGTTCTGCACCAGCAGCACGATGCGGGTCAGCGCACCTGGCTCCTTGCCCAGCCCGTCGATGAAGATCTCGGCGCCAATGACCGGCTTGACGCCCTTGCCCCGCCCCTGCTTGTAGAACTTGACCGCGCCGAACAGGTTGTTCAGGTCGGTGATGGCCAGTGCGGGCTGCTTGTCGGCAGCCGCGGCCTTGATGACTTCATCGATTCGGTTGGTGCCGTCGACGACGGAAAACTCGGTGTGCAGGCGCAGGTGAACAAACATCCAGCCATTGTAGAAAGCACCGCATTCACCATGTGAGTTGGGGTTCCCTACAATCCCGCCCCGTGCAAGAGATTTTGAATATCGCGGCCTACAAGTTCGTGGCCATCGACGACAGCCCCGTGCTGCGTGAAGACCTGCGCGCCCGCGCCCAGGCCCTGGACCTCATGGGCACCATCCTGCTGGCGCCGGAGGGTATCAACCTGTTTCTGGCGGGTTCGGCAGACGGCGTCCGGGCTTTTCTGGCCCATCTGCGTGCCGATGCCCGCTTCGCCGACCTCGAGGCCAAGGAGAGCTGGTCAGCATCGCAGCCCTTTCGCCGCATGCTGGTGAAGCTCAAGCGCGAGATCATCCGCATGGACCACCCGGCCATACAGCCCGCCGCCGGCCGCGCACCCGGCGTGGACGCACCCACGCTCAAGCGCTGGCTCGACCAGGGCCATGACGACGAGGGCCGCGAAATCGCCCTGCTCGACACCCGCAACGGCTTCGAAGTGGACGAAGGCACCTTCGACGGCGCGATCGACTGGCGCATCACCAAGTTCACCGAATTCCCGCCCGCCCTGAAGGAGCACCGCGCCGACTTCGCCGGCAAGACTGTGGTGAGCTTCTGCACCGGCGGCATCCGCTGCGAGAAGGCGGCCATCCTGATGCGCGAGGAAGGCATCGAGAACGTGCTGCAGCTCGAAGGCGGCATCCTCAAATACTTCGAGCAGGTCGGCGGCGCGCACTACCACGGCGACTGCTTCGTATTCGACGGCCGGCGCGCGCTGGCGCCCGACCTGAGCGCCCGCGCGGCCGACGCAAGTGCACGCGCGGCGGAAGACGTCGACCTGAACCTCGGCCTGAAGACCTGAACCACCGGCAGCTTTCCATGCGCATCCTCCTGGTCGAAGACGAACTGGACATGGCCTCCTGGCTGATCCGCGCATTGACCCAGAGCGGCTTCGTCGCCGACCACGCGCCCGACGCGCGCACCGCCGAAGCCTTCATGGCCGGCACCGAATACGACGCCATCGTGCTGGACCTGCGCCTGCCCGACAAGCACGGCCTGACCGTGCTGGCCGACATGCGCAATGCCGACGACCGCACCCCGGTGCTGATCCTCACCGCGCAGGGCGCCCTGCAGGACCGCGTGCGCGGCCTGAACCTGGGCGCCGACGACTTCCTCTCCAAGCCTTTCGAGCTGGTCGAGCTGGAGGCCCGCCTGTCGGCGCTGGTGCGGCGCAGCCGCGGCAAGCAGCACCCGCGCCTGCAGTGCGCTTCTCTCTCCTACGACAGCCAGAGCCATGCCTTCACGCTGCGCGGCACGCTGCTGTCGCTCACGCCGCGCGAGCAGGCGGCGCTGACCGCGCTGCTGATGCGCAGCGGCTCGCCGGTCGGCAAGTCGCAGCTCTTTGCCAAGGTGTTCACCAACGACAGCACCGCCGGCCCGGACGCCATCGAAGTGGTGCTGCACCGGCTGCGGCGCAAGCTGGCGGACAGCGACGTGCGCATCGTCACCGTGCGTGGCCTGGGCTACATGCTCGAAGGCATTGCCGATGGATCCGCAGCCTCGGCCGCCAACCCCATCGCCGGCGACTGAGCCGCAGCGCTTCGGCATCCGCACGCGGCTGCTGGCGCTGTTGCTGCCGGGGATGGTCACGCTGCTGGCGCTGGACAGCTGGAACGACTACCGCGCGCTGACCGACTCGCTGGTGGCCGCCTACGACCAGAGCCTGCTTGAACCCGTGCAGGCACTGGCCAACGGCATCGTGGTCGCGAGCGACGGCAGCGTGCGCGTGCAGGAGCCCTTCTCGATCCAGGCGATGTTCGAGTCGACGCACCTGCGCTACAAGTACCTGCACGTTGGCGTGCAGCGCATTCCGAAGGGCGGCACGCTCGACGTGAACTCGCCCGAGACCACGCTCATGGGCGTGCCCGGCCTGCCCCGGCCCGCCGCCCGCCCCGCCGACGGCGTGCCGGTGTTCTACGACGCTTTGCACGAGCAACACCGCGTGCGCGTGGCCGCGCTGCGCCAGACGGTGTACGACCACGTCCACCCCGGCGTGGCGTACAGCGTGCTGATACAGGCGGCCGAGGGCATCGGGCCGCGCACCGAGGCCCAGTCGGAGTCGCTGCGCCAGGAGCTGCTGCGCGACACCCGCATGGTGCTGGTGATGGCGCTGCTGGTGTGGCTGGGCGTGGCCTGGACCCTGCGCCCGCTGGAGCGCCTGCGCCGCTCGCTGCGCGAGCGTTCGCGCGACGACCTGAAGCCGCTCGACGCCAACGGCGTGCCCAAGGAAGTGGTGCCGCTGGTCGACGCGGTCAACCACCACATCGCGAGCCACCGGCGCATGGTGGAAGAGCAATCGCAGTTCTTGGCAGATGCCTCGCACCAGCTGCGCACGCCGCTGAGCATCCTGTCCATCCAGGCCGGCTACGCGGTGCGCGAGACCGACCCCGCGCGCATGCGCGAGTCGCTGCATGCCATCGTCGCGCAGCTGGCGCGCACGCGTCGCCTCAGCGAACAGCTGCTCGCGCTGGCCCATGCCACCACCGAAGGCGAAGCCGCCCGGGCCGAACCCGCGGTGGTCGACCTCAACGCCATCGCGCGCGGCGTCGTGCTCGAGTACCTGCCGCTCGCGCGCGAGAACGACCAGGACCTGGGCTGGGTCGATGCGCGCAGCGATACCGTCGCCGCCGACGAGGAAGGCGAAGACGACGACACGCCCGTGCTGCCGGTGCTCGCCAACGCGGCGGAGCTTCATGAGGTGCTCGCGAACCTCGTGCACAACGCACTCAAGTACACGCCGCGCGGCGGCAACATCACCGTGACCGTGCGGCGCGATGCTTCGTCTGCGCTGGCGGAGGTGTGGGACAACGGCCCCGGCATCGCGCCCGAGCGGCGCGAGAGCGTGTTCGAGCGCTTTCACCGCGACCCGGCCGTGGATGCGGGCGCGGCACACGGCGCGGGCCTCGGCCTGACCATTGCGCGCGGCTATGCGCGGCGAAACGGCGGCGAGATCGAACTCGACAGCGCGGGCATGCCAGAGAGCAACACCGGCGGCGGACTGCGCGCCACGCTGAGGCTGCCGCTGCACCTCGCCTGAGGCCTGTTTTTGCTAGGGTTTCACCGGATACGCCGGTACGTGATTACACGTATTTTGAGGCTCCACAGGCCGCTTGCGCCCCACCCGAAAGGGGATTGAAAGCCTCGATTCCTAGACTGCCCTCCTTCCAAATCGAAGGAGACTTATGCAGCACCAGCTCGGTGAAGATCCGGCCTCGCACGCGCCCCGGCCCGCTTCCAGATTCAAGAAAGACTACTACGGCGGCGCCCTGCTGATCGTCATCGGACTGGCCGCGGTTTACGCCGGCGTCGGCTACCGCGTGGGCGAGCTCGCGCACATGGGACCGGGCTTCTTCCCGGTGGCGCTGGGCGCGCTGCTTGCACTCACGGGGCTGCTCATCGCGGTGTCCGCGCGCGGCGACAAGCCCGTATCCGAAGAGGCCGTCTCGCACGGCCATCCAGGCGGCATGCCCGACATCCGCGGCGGCGTCTGCATCATCCTGGGCATCCTCGCGTTCCTGCTGTTCGGCGAGTACGGCGGCCTGCTGCCGGCGACCTTCGCCATCGTGTTCATCTCGGCGCTCGGCGACCGCGACAACACGCTGACCGAAGCAGTGCTGCTTTCGCTCGCGATGTCGTTCATCGCGGTGGTCGTCTTCTGGTGGGCGCTCAAGCTGCAGCTCCCCCTGTTCCAGTGGGGAGGCTGAGATCATGATCGGTCAATCGCTACATGACCTGTGGTTCGGCTTCGGCGTTGCCTTCCAGGGCTCGAACCTGCTGTGGTCCTTCTTCGGCGTGCTGGTGGGCAACCTGATCGGCGTGCTGCCGGGCATGGGCGCGCTGCAGGCCATCTCGATCCTGCTGCCGCTCACCTACGTGATGCACCCGGTGCCCGCCATCCTGATGCTGGCCGGTATCTTCTACGGCTCGCAGTACGGCGGTGCCATCGGCGCCATCCTGATGAACATGCCGTCCCACCCGCCGCATGCGGTGACCTGCCTGGACGGGTACCCCATGACCAAGCAGGGCAAGGGGGGCGTCGCGCTCGGGGTGACGATGATCGCCTCGTTCTTCGCGGCGTCGGTCGGCATCATCGTGATGATCTTCGCCTCGCCGCTGCTGGTGCAGATCGCGTTCAAGTTCGGCCCGACCGAGATCTTCTCGATCATGCTGCTGGGCCTGCTGGCCGGCTCCACCATGTCGCGCGGCTCGCCGCTCAAGGGCGTGGCCATGACGCTGTTCGGCCTGCTGTGCGGCGTGGTCGGCACCGACGTGAACAGCGGCAGCTTCCGCTTCGCGTTCGGCCTGCCTGAACTGAGCGACGGCCTGGAACTGGTGGCGATCTCGATGGGCCTGTTCGGCGTGGCCGACTTCCTGCTCAACGTGAACCGCATGAAGGCCATCGGCGACACCGGCACGCTCAAGCTCAGCGACATGCGCCCGAGCAAGGAAGAGCTCAAGCGCGCCTTCCCCGCGATGATCCGCGGCACCATCGTCGGCACGGTGTTCGGCGCCATGCCCGGCACGGGCCCGACCATCACCACCTTCATCGCCTACGCGCTGGAGCGCAAGGTGTCGAAAACGCCGAACAAGTTCGGCACCGGCATGATCGAAGGCGTGGCAGGCCCCGAGGCCTCTGCGCACTCGAAGACGCAGGTCGACTTCATCCCGACGATGAGCCTGGGCATTCCGGGCGATGCGGTGATGGCGCTGATCCTGGGTGCGCTGCTGATCCAGGGCATCCAGCCCGGCCCGCAGCTCATCACCGAGCATCCGGACATCTTCTGGGGCCTGATCGCCTCGTTCTGGATCGGCAACGTGATCCTCGTCATTCTGAACGTGCCGATGATCGGTGTGTGGGTGAAGCTGCTGAAGGTGCCCTACAAGTACCTGTTCCCTGCCGCGATGTTCTTCATTGCGACGGGCGTGTACAGCACGCAGAACAGCCTGTTCCAGATCTGGGAAGTGCTGGTTTTCGGCATCGTCGGCGCGGTGCTGATGACGCTGGAGTTCTCGGTCGCGCCGATTCTGCTGGGCTTCGTGCTCGGGCCGATGGTGGAAGAGAACTTCCGCCGCGCCCTGCTGCTCTCGCGCGGCGACCTGTCGGTGTTCGTGACCCGTCCGATCAGCGGCACCTTCATCGGCCTGTGCGCACTGCTGCTGCTGGGCGTGGGCTACTCGGCATGGCGCGGTCGCGGTGGCCGCAAGGCAATGATGGACCTGCCCAAGCCGCCTGAAGGCGCTCCGCCCGCGGAGGCTGCCTCGATGGGCGGCGGCGGCAAGTAAGCCGACCCTGCTTTCCGTTCCATCAAGAAGAAGGCCCGCTGATGCGGGCCTTCTTCATTTTCAAGCGGGTCTGTCTCAGACAGGTGTAGTGCCGGTGTCCGGCTCGCGCACGCCGAAAGGCTTGCCCGGCAGCGGAATGAACTCGGTTTCTCCGGGCACGTGGCCCATGCGCTGCGCCGCCCAATCGGCACCGGCCTCGAGGATGCGCTCGCGCCGGCTGGAAACGAAATTCCAGGTGATGTAGCGCGGCCCGTCGAGCGGCTCGCCGCCGATCACCATCAGGCGCACGGCGGTGTCGGCCGTCAGCACCGCGCCCTGCCCGGCGGGCAGCACGGCCATGGTGTGCGCGGGCACCAATTCGCCATCGACGCTCGCATCGGCGTCGACCGTGTACACGGCCAGTTCCGGCGCCAGCGCGGGCAGCTCGAAGCGGCCACCGGCCGGCAATGCGATGTCGAGGTAAACGGTCTGCGACAGCGTCTTGACCGGCGAGCGCACGCCGAAGGCTTCGCCCACCAGCACGCGCACATCGACGCCCTGCACCACCGCTTCCGGGATGGCGCCAGCGGGCGTGTGCTCGAAGCTCGGCTCGACCTCTTCATGCGCCTGCGGCAGCGCGGCCCACAGTTGCAGGCCGTGGTTCTCGTAGGTGTCGGCCTTGAGGCGATCGGGCTTGCGCTCGGAGTGCACGATGCCGCGCCCCGCGGTCATCCAGTTGATGGCGCCGGGCAGGATCTCCTGCACGCTGCCCAGGCTGTCGCGATGCATCATCGCGCCCTTGAAGAGATAGGTGACCGTGGAAAGGCCGATGTGCGGATGCGGCCGCACGTCGTGCTCGCTGCCCGGCACTTCGGTAGCGGGGCCGAAGTGGTCGAAGAACACGAACGGCCCGACCGAACGGCGCTGCGCCGCCGGCAGCAGCCGCCTGACCTTGAAGCCACCGCCCAGGTCCTTGTCGTGCGGTCGAAGCAGTTGAGTCTCTGGAATGGCGTCGGTCATCGTGTTCTCCTTGATGAGTGAGTGATCGGCTTCGTTGGTCGCAGCCCATTCGCGGGACACCGCGTAACCGGCTTTGCCGGGCCGCCGGTGTCGCCCCCGGTGAGGGGGTTGGCGAAGCGACACGAAGTGCGCGAAGCCTGGGGGTGGTTTTAACCCCGCGATGTTGCCACCGCCGCGATGCGCTCGCCGAATGCGCGGGCGGTGTCGAAATCGCCCTTGAGCATTTCGCCGGGGCTGGCGTCGGAGGGCGATTGCGTCAGCAGGCCGCCGTAGCCGCCCACGTAGTTCATCGAGTCGCGCGTGGCGGCCTTGTTGTTGGTCGGCAGGATGCCCATGCTGACCCAGATGCCGCTGTGCTGCATGGCAAGGGTCCACAGGTAGGTGAGGGTCGTGACCTTGTCGCCGTTCATGGTGGCGCTGTTGGTGAAGCCGGCGAAGAGCTTGTCTTTCCAGCCCTGCGTGTACCAGACCTTGGACGAGGCGTCGGCAAACTTCTTGAACTGCCAGCTCACGCCGCCCATGTAGGTGGGCGAGCCGAAGATGATGGCGTCGGCCGCGGCCAGCGTTTCCCAGCCGCCTTCGGGCAGGTTGCCGTCGGCGTCGATGGCGAGCAGCTGTGCGCCCGCGCCGTCTGCCACGGCTTGCGCCACGCGTTGGGTGTGGCCGTAGCCGGAATGGAAGACGATGACGATGTTTGCCATGAAATTTCTCCGAGGTGAAATGAGTGTGCGTGTTCGTTGTTAGGGGTGTGTGCTCGCCGATTACCAGTGCTCTGGACGGATCACGCTGGCGGGGTGCTCTGCGCAGCGAAATAAAGGAGGAGCCCGAAGGGCGGGGGACATTCGCGGAGCAGAGTACCCCGCCAGCGTGATCGCCCCCCAGCCCTGAAAGAGAAGATTACTTCTTGTCGATGCTGAAACGGCCGGCACCGAATGCTGCGAGCGCAAGCAGGCCGCCGGCGATCGCCATGTTCTTGTTGAAATTGATCTGCTGCATCATCTTCATCGCTTCGGGTGCGGACCAGTACTTGTGGAAGAACAGTGCGGTCACGATGGTGAAGACAGCCATCACGATGGCGGTCCAGCGGGTCTTGAAGCCCAGCAGCAGCGCAATGCCCAGGCCCAATTCCACGATGATCGCGACGACCGCGGCCACTTCGGGCAACGGCAGGCCGGCCGAGGTGATGTAGCCGACGGTGCCGCCGAAGCCCATCAGCTTGCCGAAGCCGGCGGGAATGAACAGGTAGGCGATCAGGACGCGGCCGATCAGGGCCAGCGTGTCTTGTGCCGAATTGGTGGTGGTTGTGGTTGCCATGCTTGAAAAACTCCTCGGTTGTTGAAATTGAAAAAGGGACAGAAAAAAGCCGGGCGGCGGGCGCCCGGCAAAGGGGGATCAGGCGGCCAGGTCGAACACCAGAACTTCGGCGTCCTTGCCGTCGGCCAGCGTCAGCTGCGATTCGCCCTCGAGCATCGCGGCGTCACCGCCTGCAAGCTTCTGGCCGTTCACTTCGAGTTCGCCGCGCACCAGGTGCACATAGCTCTTGCGCGCCGGGTCGAGCGCCAGGCTGGCTTTTTCTTCACCGTCGAGCAGGCCGGCGTACAGGCGTGCGTCGGCATGCACCTTCACCGAGCCGTCGCTGCCGTCGGGCGAAGCCACCAGGCGCAGCTTGCCGCGCTTCTCGGCGTCGCTGAACTGCTTCTGCTCGTAGCCGGGCTCGATGCCGCGCACGTTCGGCTGGATCCAGATCTGCAGGAAGTGCGTGGTCTCGTCGGCCTTGTGGTTGAACTCGCTGTGCATCACGCCGCGGCCCGCGCTCATGCGCTGCACGTCGCCGGGCGGAATGCTTTCCACGTTGCCCATGCTGTCCTTGTGCGCCAGTTCGCCCGACAGCACGTAGCTGATGATCTCCATGTCCTTGTGGCCGTGGGTGCCGAAGCCGGCGCCCGCCGCCACGCGGTCTTCGTTGATCACGCGCAGGTTGCCGAAGCCCATGTGGGCCGGGTCGTAGTAGTTGGCGAAGGAAAAGCTGTGGAACGAGCGCAGCCAGCCATGGTCGGCATAACCGCGTTCCTGTGATTTACGGACTTGCAACATCGTAGAACTCCTTTGGCCCTGCCCCGTGGGGATGCTCGGGCCTTCTTCGTATGCCGCGCCGGATGCGCAGCGGATGTAAAGAACTTTAGGTCCGCACCCCATTCGGAAAGACGCCGTGTTTTGATGGCACCATTCAAATAATTTGATCAATGGAGCCGCCATGCCCAGCCCCCGAGACGTACTGACCCCCGACGCCCTGGCCATGCTCCAGACCGTGGCCGCCACGGGCAGCTTTGCCGCCGCCGCGCGCACGCTGGACCTGGTGCCCAGCGCACTGAGCTACCGGGTGCGCCAGATCGAGGATGCGCTCGACGTGCTGCTGTTCGACCGCAGCGCGCGCCAGGCGCGGCTGACCGAGGCCGGCGCCGAACTGCTGCGCGAGGCCGACCGGCTGCTCAAGGAAATCGACGCGGTGGCCAACCGCGTGAAGCGCGTGGCCACCGGCTGGGAGCCGATGCTGACCATTGCTGTCGACAGCGTGATCGCGCGCGACCCGTTGCTCGACCTGGCCACCGCCTTCTTCGCGCTCGAGCCGCCCACGCGGCTCAAGCTGCGCGACGAGACGCTGCTGGGAACCATCGAGGCGCTGACCAGCGGCGAAGCCGACCTGGCGATCGGCGCGGTGCTCGACGCGGCGAGCCTGGCTTTCACCGCTACCGGCATCCGCAGCCGGTTGATCGGCGAGCTGCGTTTCGTCTACGCCGTGGCGCCGCACCATCCGCTCGCACGCCTGCCACAGCCACTCAGCGACGCCGTGATGCGCGGGTACCGCGCGGTGGCCGCTGCCGACTCCACGCGCCACGGCACGCCGATGACGGTCAACCTCGTGGGCGGGCAGGACGTGCTGACGGTCCCGAGCATGCAGGCCAAGATCGCCGCGCAATTGCACGGGCTGGGCGGCGGCTTTCTTCCCGAGCCGATGGCGCGGCCGTACATCGAGGCGGGGCACCTGGTCGAGTTGAAGACCGAGCGCACGCAGCCGCTGGGCTCCCTGCATTGCGCATGGCGCGTGCGCAGCGCGGGCAAGCCAGGGCGCGCGCTCGAATGGTGGCTCGCGCAGTTCGAGCATGAAGGCACGCGGCGCGCATTGCTCGAACGGCACCGCGGTCGATGAGCATGACCCGGATTCGCGCCGACGCGCTAAGGGTGTGCCCTCAGGCAAAGCCCCCGCCGGACCGATGTAGAGTGCAGACACATCCAACCGCCTCCCATCCAGAAGAAAAGAGTCCGTCATGACCTCTCGCGCAACTGCAAAACCCGCCGACCGCCACCGAACCCCGGCCACCCCGCGCCCCTCGCCCCCGTCACGGCACTACGCCGTCGTCGGCGCCGGCATCGCCGGGGTGGCTTGCGCCCGAACGCTGGTGCAGGCCGGCCACAAGGTCACGCTGTTCGAACGCGGGGCCACGGCCGGCGGCCGCATGGCCAGCGTCGACACCGCCTTCGGCCGCTTCGACAGCGGCGCCCAGTACTTCACCGTGCGCGACCCGCGCTTCGCGCTGGCCCTCGAAAACACGCCCGGCGTCTGCAAGCGCTGGAGCGCCAACCTCGTGCGCGTGCTCGACGCCCACGGCCGAGTGGCCGAAGCCGCCCTGCCCTCGCTCGAATCGCACTGGGTGGCACAGCCCGGCATGGACGCGCTGGTAGCCCACTGGGCCAAGCCGCTGGGCGACAGCCTCATCACCGGCACGCAGGTCACGCAGATCGAGCCCGATGCGCTCGACCCCAAGCGCTGGCAGCTGCGTACCGCGGGCGCCGACGACTCCCTTCACGTCTATTCCGGTTTCGACGCCGTGCTGCTCGCCGTGCCGCCTTCGCCCACGCGCGCCTTGCTGGACGGCGACAGGCTTTCGGCCCGGCTCGCCGCCAAGGTCGAACCGGTACGCATCGCCCCCTGCTGGACGCTGATGATTGCCTACCCCCAGGCCAACCAGCCCAACATGTCGCACCTCGGCCCGCAATGGAACGCGGCGCGCAGCACCCACCACCGCGTGGCATGGCTGGCGCGCGAATCGTCCAAGCCCGGCCGCGAGCCGGTCGAGCGCTGGACGCTGCAGGCCAGCGCCACCTGGTCGCAGGAGCACCTGCGCGACACGCCCGCGCGCGTCGAAGCCAAGCTGCTGCGCGCCTTCGCCGAGATCACCGGCATCCATGCCACGCCCGCGCACGCCCAGGCCCTGTGCTGGAACGAAGCGCAGACGCAAGTGCCCGTGGGCACCACGCACCTCTGGGACGCCAAGGCCCGCATCGGCGTGGCCGGCGACTGGTGCATCGGCCATCGCGTGGAAGACGCCTTCCTCTCGGGCCTGTCGCTCGCGCTCGCCGTCATCTGAACGGGAGATGAGGGAGACCGGCCGCTTCGCGCCCTCGCCCACCGGCCCGCTGCACGCGGGCTCGCTGGTGGCCGCGCTTGCCAGCTGGCTCGACGTGCGCGCGCGCGGGCCGCAGGCGCGCTGGCTGGTGCGCATCGAGGATGCCGACACCGAGCGCTGCCTGCCCGGCATGGGCGAGCGCATCCTCCAGCAACTCGCCGACTGCGCCCTGCTGCCCGACGAGCCCCCGGTATGGCAGACACAGCGCACCGCGCACTACGAGGCTGCGCTGGCGCGGCTGAAAGATCGCGGGCTGGCCTACCCCTGCGGCTGCTCGCGCAAGGACATCGACGAGGCGCTCGCGCGGCTCGGCCAGCGGCATGAACGGCACGGCGAGCGGGTCTACCCCGGCACCTGTCGCGACGGCCTGCACGGCAAGCCGGCGCGCGCCTGGCGCTTTGCCACCGAGAAATTCGAAGCAAGCCAGCCGCCCGGCGAACTCTGCTTCACCGACCGCCGCCTGGGCCGCCAGTGCCAGGACGTCAGCCGAGAGGTCGGCGACTTCGTGCTGCGACGTGCCGACGGCCCCTGGGCCTATCAGCTCGCCGTGGTGGTCGACGACGCCGAGCAGGGCGTGACCGACGTGGTCCGCGGCGAAGACCTCACCGACAACACCGCGCGCCAGATCCTGCTGCAGCGCGCGCTCGGCTTCCCCACGCCGACCTATTTGCACACGCCGCTGGTGCGCGCCGCCGACGGCGACAAGCTCTCCAAGCAGAACGGCGCCGCCGCCATCGACACCGGCACGCCGGCAGCCGCACTGGCCGCGCTCGACGCCGCCGCGCGCGTGCTCGGCCTGGGGCCCGCCGCGGCCGCAGATTGCACGGCCGCGCTGGCCGCCTGGGTGCCCGAATGGCGCGCTCTCTACAATTCGCGGCCGTAATGAACCTTCCCGACACCGTGCCCAACGACCTCCCGCGCAGCGACGACGCGCCCGCCCCCGACGACGACGCGGACAAGCCGCATCCGCTGCATCGCCGCCTCAAGAGCTTCGTGAAGCGCGGCGGCCGCACCACCGAAGGCCAGGCGCGCGCCTTCTCCGAACTGGGCCCGCTGTACCTGGTGCCCTACAAGCCCGAGCCGCTCGACCTGACGGCGGCCTTCGGCGGCCGCGCCGGCCCCACCGTGCTGGAAATCGGCTTCGGCATGGGCGAGGCCACCGCGCACATCGCGACGGTGCTGCCCGAGACCAACTTCTTCTGCTGCGAAGTGCACGAGCCTGGCGTGGGCGCGCTGCTCAAGCGCATCGGCGAGCAGTCGCTGTCGAACATCCGCATCTGCGCGCACGACGCGGTCGACGTGCTCGACCACATGCTGCAGCCCGGCACGCTGGCCGGCGTGCATGTGTTCTTCCCCGACCCGTGGCACAAGAAGCGGCACAACAAGCGCCGCCTGATCCAGCCCGAATTCGTGACCAAGCTCGCGCAGCACTTGCGCCCCGGCGGCTACATCCATTGCGCCACAGACTGGCAGCCCTATGCCGAGCAGATGCTCGAGGTGCTGTCGGGCGAGCCGCTGCTGCGCAACACGGCCGAGGGCTACGCGCCCAAGCCCGACTACCGCCCGCTCACCAAGTTCGAGAACCGGGGCATCAAGCTGGGCCACGGCGTGTGGGACCTGGTTTTCGAGCGCGCCTAGGGCAAGTCTGGAGCCGGCCCGGGCTTTCCCCCTGGCCTCGAAATTGCTACACTTTTTTACTAACGGTAAAAAGGTGTCACATGAACACATCGCGCAGGGAATGGCTGGGCAAGGCTTGCGGTGCCTTGCTTCTGGGAAGCGGTATCGGCGCCATGCATCCGGCCATGGCGCAATCCACGCGCGCGGCATCGGCCGGCGCACCACGGGTGGTGCTGCTGGGCCAATCGGTGCCGCTCACCGGCGGCGCCTATGAAATCGGCACCGCATTCGCCGCCGGCAGCCGCCTCGCGGTGAGCGATTTCAATGAACGCAACGCCGCAAGCGGCCTGCAGCTGAAGCTGCTGCAGCTCGACGACGGCTATGACGCGGCGCGCGCCACCGCGAACGCACGCACCCTGCTGACCACCAACAAGGCCGACATGCTGTTCGGCTTCGTCGGCACCGCCAGCAGCGAAGCCGGCGCCAATGTGGCCACGCAACAGGGCAGCCTGCTGTTCGCGCCCTTCGCGGCCTCCGACGCGCTGCGCGGCGCCGACCACCCCAACGTGTTCCACGTGCGCCCCGGCATGATCGACGAGGCACTGAAGATCGTGCGCCAGTGCGCCACCGTGGGGCAGACCCGTGTCGCGCTGGTGGGCGACGACGACGCCATGGGCCGCGCCGGCCTCGCGGCCGTGCAGCAGGCCGCGAGCGAACTCAAGCTGCCGCCGCTGGTGGCGACCGCGCTGGTACCGGCCGACGGCGACAAGCTCGACGCCGCGCTGAAGACCGTGCAGCAGCAGTCGCCGCAGGCCATCGTGCTGGTGTCGCTCTCGGGCACCACGGCCAACGCCATCCGCAAGCTGCGCAAGAGCGGCTACACGGGCAACTTCATGGCCTTCTCGATCGTCGGCATCGACCCGCTCTACGCCACGCTGGGCAAGGACATCGGCGGCATCGTCATCTCGCAGGTGGTGCCCTCGCCGCGGCCGTCGGCCATCCCGATCGTCAAGGAGTACCTGGCGGCGGTCGACAACTCCGACCAGACCGCGTCGTACGAAGGACTCGAGGGCTTCATCGCGGCCAAGGCCGCCGGCGAAGCGGTACGGCGCGCGGGCAAGGGATTCAACACCGCGAGCCTGCAGCGCGTGATGACCGGCATGACCGACTACGACGTCGGCGGCTTCCGCATCAACCTGCGGCCCGGCCTGCGCGACAACGTGCGCAGCATCGACCTCATCAGCATTTCATCGGACGGCCGCGTGCTGCGCTGAGGCGCGGCCGCACATCGAACGGCATTTCAGCCGGTGCGCACCAGCGCCTGCAGCGCATCGAGCGACAGCAGTTCGATGCGCCCGTAGCCCAGCGCAACCACGCCTTCCGCAGCCAGCGCATTGAGTTCCTTCGACAGCGTCTGGCGCGTCACGCCGAGCATCATCGCCAGCGCCTCCTGCGGCAGCGCCACGTTGCTGCGCGTGTGCGGCGACTGCGTGGCGTCGCCGCGCGCCAGCACCAGCAGCCGGTGCGCCACGCGGGCGCGCAGGCTGCGAAGCGTGGCGTCTTCGGCCAGCCCGTAGAGCATGCGCACGCGCGCGGCCAGCATCGCTGCGATGGCGTTGGCGAACACGCCGTCGCGCATCAGCTGCACGAAGGCCTCGGGCGGCACCACCAGCAGGTCGAGCGCTTCGAGCGCGGTGGCGTCGTGCGTGCGCGGCGAGCCGTCGATCAGCGTGATCTCGCCGAACCAGTTGCCCGGCTCCAGCACCGCGAGGATGGCCTCGCGCCCGTCCTGGCGCAGCGATGAAATCTTGATGCTGCCGGCCACCAGCCCGTAGAAGCCGCCACCCGCTGCGTTGATGGTGTCGCCCTGGCGGAACACCATTGCGCCGCGCCGCACATGCAGCAGTTCGGCCGCACCCACCAGCGCCTCGCGCTGCGCGCGCGGAATGCTGGTGAACCACGGATTGCCTTCCAGCGCCGCGCGGTGCGGGGGTGAAAGTCGGGTCTTGGGGGCAGCGGCCATGGGCAGGAAGCCGCGCGAGGCGGGGGTTTACCAGAACGCCGCATTGTCAAATTCTTGACAGTTCAGCGTCAAGCACGGGCATACAGTGGCCGCTACCCCCAAGAACGGAGACTCCCACGATGAACGCACGCGCAAGTTTCAAGAGCATGCAGGAAAGCACGCGCGAAGACTGGCAACTGATCGGCGGCGAATTCATGCAGTTCACGGGCGGCCTGCCCGCACGCGTGATCAAACACCTGCAGATTCTCGAAGGCGACTACGGCGGCTTTCCGGTCGACCGCTACACCCATTCGCTGCAGACCGCCACGCGCGCCCTGCGCGACGGCCGCGACGAGGAATACGTGGTGTGCGCGCTGCTGCACGACATCGGCGACACGCTGGGCAGCTTCAACCACCCCGACATTGCCGCCGCCATCCTGAAGCCCTTCGTGAGCGAGGCCAACCACTGGATGGTTCAGAACCACGGCATCTTCCAGGGCCACTACTTCTTCCACCACATCGGCCTTGATCGCAACATGCGCGACAACTTCAAGGACCATCCGCACTACGAGCGCACGGCCGAGTTCTGCGCGCTCTACGACAACCCCGCCTTCGACCCCAAGGCCGAAACGCTGCCCATCGGCGAATTCGAGCCCATGCTGCGCCGCGTGATGGCGCAGCCGAAGCAGAGCATCTACAAGGCCGCGCTGACCGAACCCGCGGCCGCCTGACCCCACCTCCAGGACACAACCCCATGAACGCCTTCTCCCAACCCGAAATCCAGAAGCTCGTCTCCGCCGAGGAGTGGCAGCTTCGCGTCGACCTTGCCGCCTGCTACCGCCTGGTGGCGCTCTACGGCTGGAGCGACCTGGTCTTCACGCACATCAGCGCGCGCATTCCGGGCCCCGAGCATCACTTCCTGATCAACCCCTACGGCCTGATGTTCGACGAGATCACCGCATCGAGCCTGGTCAAGGTCGACCAGCAGTGCAACAAGATCATCGACTCGCCCTACCCCGTGAATCCGGCGGGCTTCGTGATCCACAGCGCGGTGCATGCGGCGCGCGAAGACATCCAGTGCGTGCTGCACACCCACACCAAGGCCGGCATTGCCGTGAGCGCGCAGAAGAACGGCGTGCTGCCCATCAGCCAGCAGTCGACCTTCGTGCTGGCATCGCTGGCCTATCACGACTACGAAGGCGTGGCCTTCCGCGACGACGAGAAGCCGCGCCTGCAGGCCGACATGGGCAATGCCAACTTCCTCATGCTGCGCAACCACGGCCTGCTGACCTGCGGCAAGACCATTGCCGACGCCTTTCTGTCGATGTACACCTTCGAGAACACCTGCCAGATCCAGATTGCGGCGCAGTCGGGCGGCAGCGAACTCACGCACGTGAACCCGAAGATCGTCGAAGGCGTGGGCCAGGCCATGAAGGTGCAGACCGGCGGCCTGGGCGGCTCGTTCGTCTGGCCCTCGCTCATTCGCAAGCTGGACCGCATCGACGACAGCTACAAGCAATAAGCCACGCCGGTCACCGGTTTCCACGGCTGCCACCGCCTGCGCGACGGGTGTTGGCGGCCATTTTTTTGGCGCGCCGCGGGGCCTGAAGCAGCGCGCATCCATTTCTGCCAGGGCGCCTGCCGCTATCTGCAGAATAGACGCCCATGCAAGTCCGATCCCCGCGCCCCTCGGCGCTCTCTCTCGTCCCCGCCTGCGCCTTTCTCCTTTCCCTGGCGCTCATTGCCCCATCCGCATCGGCCGCCCCCGATGCGGCGGATGCCGATGCCCGCATCGAGGCGCTCATCGCCCGCATGACGCCGCAGGAAAAAGCCGGGCAGCTCAGCCTGTACGGCCCGGCCGAGATCGACACACCCAACAACCCCCAGGCCGGCTGGCGCAATGCGCAGCAGGAGACAGCCGACGTGCGCGCCGGCCGCCTCACCGGCCTGTTCAACAACGCGGGCCTCGAAGGCAAGCGGCGGCTGCAGCAGATCGCGGTGAAGGAGTCTCGGCTGGGCATTCCGCTGATCTTCGGTGCGGACGTGATCCACGGCTTTCGCACGATGTTCCCGATGCCGCTGGCCGAGGCCTCGAGCTGGGAGCCCGCGCTGGCCGAACGCACGGCACGTGCCGCGGCGGTCGAGGCCACGGCCGACGGTTTCCGCTGGACCTTCGCGCCGATGGTCGACATCGCACGCGATGCACGCTGGGGCCGGGGCCTGGAGGGCGCCGGCGAAGACGTGCTGCTGTCGAAGCGCTTCGCCGCCGCCCGCGTGCGCGGCTTCCAGGGAAGCGATCTTTCGCGCCCCGACGCGATGCTGGCCACGCCCAAGCACTTCGCGGCCTACGGCGCCGCCGAGGGCGGGCTCGACTACAACGTGAGCGACATCTCGGAGCGCACCTTGCGCGAGGTCTACCTGCCGCCGTTCCGCGCGGCCATCGACGCGGGCGCGCTGTCGGTCATGAGCGCCTTCAACGAGATCGGCGGCATCCCCTCCACCGCCAATCACGACCTGCTGACAGGCGTGCTGCGCGACGAATGGAAGTTCAAGGGCTTCGTGGTCTCAGACTACACGGCCGACGAGGAGCTGGTCGAGCACGGCTACGCCGCGAACCCGCGCGAGGCCGCCAAGCAGGCCTTCCTGGCCGGCACCGACGTCAGCATGCAAAGCGGCCTCTACATTCGCTACCTGCCCGACCTCGTGGCCTCGGGCGAAGTGCCGATGGCGCGGCTCGACGAGGCGGTGCGCCGCGTGCTGCACGTCAAGCAGAAGCTCGGCCTGTTCGACGATCCGATGCGCGGCCTCGACGGCCCGCCCGCCTCGCAGCGCGCGGAGAACCCCGAGTTCCTTGCACTGGCCCGCGAGTCCGCGCGCCGCTCCATCGTCATGCTGAAGAACGACCGCATGCTGCTGCCGCTGCCCAAGGCCGGCACGAAGATCGCGCTGATCGGCCCCTTCGCCGAAGGCACTGTCGATCTGATGGGCGCCTGGAGCCTGTTCCCCGGGCAGTCGGCGCCGGTGGGCATCGACCAGGGGCTGCGCGCGGCGCTCGGTGCCAACTCGTCGGTCACCGTGGTGCGCGGCTCGGGCATCGGCACGGCACTGCCCGGCGGCATCGACGCCGCGGTGGCCGCCGCACGCAACGCCGACGTGGTGGTGCTGGCCATCGGCGAGAGCGAGAAGATGTCGGGCGAGGCGCGTTCGCGCAGCGACATCGGCCTGCCGCAGGCGCAGCAAGACCTGGCCGAAGCCGTGGCCGCCACCGGCAAGCCGGTGGTCGTGCTGCTGAGCAATGGCCGCGCGATGGCGCTGAAAGGCGCGGTGCGCAACGCACGCGCCATCCTCGTCACCTGGTTCCTCGGCGTGCAGACGGGCGGTGCCATCGCCGACGTGGTGTTCGGCGACTTCAATCCCTCGGGCAGGCTGCCGGTGAGCTTTCCGCAGACCGCGGGCCAGGTGCCCTACTACTACGCCCACAAGCGCACCGGACGGCCCTCACCCGAGGGCGCGCCGGGCATGTCCTTCAAGAGCCGCTATCTCGACGCGACCCACGAGGCGCTCTACCCCTTCGGCTTCGGCATCGGCTATGCGCCGGTGCGCTACGACGACGTGGAGCTGAGCCAGGACCGCATCACCATGTCGGACACGCTGCGCGTGCGCGCCACCGTCACCAACACCGGGCAACGCGAAGCGGAAGAAGTGGTGCAGCTCTACGTGGCCGAGCGCGCGGCCAGCGTGACGCGGCCAGTGCGCGAGCTCAAGGACTTTCGCAAGCTGAGCATCGCGCCCGGCGCATCGGCGCAAGTCGAATTCACGCTCACCAAAGACGACCTGCAGTTCATCGGCCGGGACATGAAGCCCACGGTCGAGCCCGGCGAGTTCGACCTGTGGGTGGCGCCTTCGGCTGCCGACGGCATCCGCAAGCGCTTCGTTCTCACGCGCGACTGAAGACGGCCGCGCGCAGCTTCATTCCCCGGACGCGCTCGAAGTGTTCGGCAGGTTCGCCGATGCCACCGGCGGTGCCACCTGCGATTCCATGACCTCCGTCGGATGAATGCCGGTGTTGGCGCGGATCGCGTCGGCCTGCACCTGTGCGCGGTCGAGGCCGCTCACGGCCGGCGCGGGCTGCGACTCCATGACCTCGGTGGCGTGCATGCCGTTGTTGGCACGCACGGCATCCGCGGCCACTGCATCGCGCGACTGCGTCGAATGCGACACCTGCGGATAGTCTGGATCGGCAAACCCGTTCGCGTGCGCGAACGAGGCCAGCACCAGCGCGGGCACTGCGGCAATGCACAAAGTAACGGTACGGACTCTCATGTCTGTCTCCTTGATTGATAGCGACGCTTTCACTCTAGGACGCTGCACTTATCGGCCTGTGAGTGGCTGCTTAAGCTGCGGTGAGAGTTCGCTTAGATGGGCATGAGCGGCCGCTTCGCGCCTGGCTCTATATTTGGTCGTTCCCCTACTCGGAAAGCCGCCTCGTGGAAGCAACGGATCCCACAGCCTCTACCACTTCGATTCGCCGAGCCCTGCCCCAGGACGCAAAAGATATCGAGAGGCTCTACAGCGAACTTGTCGACAGTCCCCATGTCTGCGTACTGCCGGAGCGCATCGCCGAACTGGCGACCGACCCGCGGACGGTGTTGCTCGTTCTCGAGAACGGCGGCGTGCTGCGTGCCACGGCATTGCTGAGTTTCTGCGCGGACGTGATGTACAAGGCTCAGCCCTTCGCCGTGGTCGAGAACATCGTCGTCGGCCAGGCGTTTAGAGATCAGGGCTCAGGAACAGCGCTTCTGCGGCACATCGAGAACGAATGCACCGCACGCGACTGCTCGAAGATCATGCTGCTCAGCGCGTCCGAGCGCAGCGAAGCGCACCGCCTCTTCGAGCGATGCGGTTTTGCGGGTTTGAAGAAAAAAGGCTTCGTCAAATACCGGCGAGATTTCCGGAACGGCGGCGAAGCCGGTCCGGACATGGACACAAGCAAGGCATGAATCGAGATCGTCGGCTCCGACGGAGACGCGAATCGATGGACGAACATCCGCGTCGAAGGCGACCTGCTGCACACCGAGCGCAACGGACTCGCCCAGACCTTCACCATCAGAAAGCCCACCCCATGAAAGTCAAGCGCATCGTCGCCAACATCGCAACACCCGCTCCTGCGCGCGCCGCCGTTTTCTACAAGGACGTGCTCGGCCTCGACCTGCTCATGGACCACGGATGGATCCAGACCTACGGCTCGCAAGCGGAAATGGCGGTGCAGCTGAGCTTCGCGTCGGAAGGAGGATCTGACACGCCGGTGCCCGACCTGTCGATAGAGGTGGACGACGTCGACACGGCCTTCGAGCGCATGAAGGCCGCGGGCTTCGCCATCGAATACGGACCGGTCGACGAACCCTGGGGCGTGCGCCGCTTCTACGTGCGCGATCCCTTCGGCAAGCTGGTCAACATCCTCGCGCACGCCTGAGCCACTGCGCAGAGCGGACTCAGTCGAGCCCGTGGAACACGCTGTCGTCCGGCCCGATGTGGGACGGCGGCGTCCACGCTGCGTCGCGCATCGAGCGGTTCACCAGCTTGTCCACGCCCAGCAGCGTGGCGAAGATCGCCATGCGCACCGGGATGCCGTTGTCGGTCTGGCGGAAGATGGCCAGGCGCGGGTCGTTGTTCAGGTCGGTGCTCAGGTCGTGCGAACCCGGCCGGCCGTCGCGCGGCAGCGGGTGCATCACCACCACGTCCTGCTTGCAGGCCGACTCGATCAGCGCGCGATTGATCTCGAAGGCGTTGTCGAAGCCTTCCAGCACCTCGTCGTTCGCGAAACGTTCTTTCTGGATGCGCGTGGCGTAGATGATGTCGGCGCCGGCCAGTGCCTGCGCCGGCGTGGCGGCGGTTTCCACCACGTGGCCGTTGCGGCTCACGGCCTCCACGATGGCGGCCGGCATCGCGAGCGAGGGCGGCGAGATCAGCGTGAACTTCAGGCCCTTGTACAGCGCGAGCAGCTTGATGAGCGAATGCACGGTACGGCCGTATTTCAGGTCGCCGACCATCGCGATGTGCGCCCCGTCGACCAGCTTGCCCAGCCGCGAGAACTCGCGCTGGATGGTGTACAGGTCGAGCAGCGCCTGGCTCGGGTGCTCGCCCGGGCCGTCACCGCCGTTGATGACCGGCACGTTGGTGGCGCGCGCAAACTCGGCGACCGAGCCTTGCTCGGGGTGGCGCACCACCATCGCGTCGACATAGCCGCCGATCACCCGGCTGGTGTCGTAGATCGACTCGCCCTTGGCCATCGACGAGAAGGTGAAGCCGGTGGTGTCGCACACCGAGCCGCCGAGCCGGCAGAAAGCGGCGCCGAAGCTCACGCGGGTGCGCGTGCTGGCCTCGAAGAACAGGTTGGCCAGCACGGCACCTTCGAGCACGCGGCTGACCTTGCGCCGGCGCGCGATGGGCTGCATGACGTCGGCAAGCTGGAACAGTTCGTCGATGGCGTCGCGGTTGAGCTGGTTGACCGACAGCAGGTGATGCGCCCCGCCAGTGGACATTGCCTTGCGCAAGACACCCTCATGTGCGCTTTGCGTATATTTCTCGTGCCGGCCGTCCGAAGCCAGGATTTCGCTGACGAAGCGCCGCGCGACCTCGGGCATGGCCCTGAATTCATTGGATTCGTCGGGCAGGAGCCAGGCGTCCAGCGCCCTCCTCCGGCTGCCGATGCGTTCGGCAAAGGCGTCGCGCGTCATGTTGAGTTGACGCATCGCGTCGCGGAGGAGCACCTGTTGCGGCATGTTGTTCATGGGGCGCAAATATATACTCAATGCGTATATTTTTGAAGCGCTGAAGCAAAAACCTATCGCCGCGTCTTCCTGGCGGGCTTCTTCGGGGCCTGGCGCAGCGTGCGCTGCCGCAGGGTCGCGCCCGAACCGCGCGGCGGGCGTGGCGGCGCCACGTCGTGCTGGCTGGCCCGCAGGGTGAAGTCGCAGGTCTTCACCGCCAGTTCGACGATGCGCGCCAGCGCGGGGCTGGAGTTGTCGCGCCGGTAGACCGCGCTGTAGACCAGCGGCGGCGGCATGGGGTCGGTCCTCACGATGCGCAGCAGACCGCTCTTGATGTCCGGGCGCACATAGTCGAGCGCCTGCTGGCTGATGCCGAAGCCGCTGATCGTCAGTTCGCGCAGCACTGTTGTGCTGTTCGTCAGCATGACCTTCCCGAAGCGGAAGCCGTGTTCCGCGCGCCAGGCTTCGTAGAACCTGTTCTTCGAAGCGCCGGCGGGCTGCTCGATCACCGGGTAGTCGGCAAACTCGTGCGGCTTCAGCGCCCGGTTGGGAATGCCCAGGCGCGGGCTCGCGATCCAGGCCTGGTCGACCTGCCCGACCTTGATCGACTCGAAGGCCTGGCCCCAGAAGATGCCCGGCATGATGGACAGGTCGAGCTTGTTGGCCTCCAGCCGCTCGAACAGCGTGAGCCCCGCGTCGACCACCGGCTCGAGCGTCACCTCTGGGTGCAGCTTCTGCAGCAGCTGTATCAGGCTGGTGAGCCAGGTCATCGCGATCAGCTCAGTCACGCCCACGCGGAAGGTGCCGCGCAGCGTCTTGTCGACGCTGATGTCGTGCTGGATGCGCTGCCAGAGCCGCTGGGCTTCTTCCGCGAGCGGCAGCAGTTCGCGGCCGGCCTGGGCCAGTTCCAGGCCGTGGGAAGTGCGGTGCAGCAAGGGGCCGCCCAATGACTCTTCCAGTTCCGCCAATCGCTTGGAGATGGCCGACTGCGTGGTGTGCAGCTTCACCGCCGCGGCGCTGAAGCTCTGGAGCTTGGCGCTGAAGAGAAAGGCCTCCAGCTGCTTGAAGGTGAAGTTCATGGCTGCGGAATGTACGCCCTCCACTCGCCAGGAAAAAAAGGAATACCGAGCTGCTCCGATTTCTCGTTTGTTCTGCGGCGCAGCGACTTTGATACTGCGTGCATGCTTCACATCGCACCACGCCTGAATCGAATCAAGCCGTCGCCCAGCTCCATGGCCGGCCAGAGAGCGCGCGAGCTGCGCGCGCTGGGCCGGGACATCCTCGGCCTGACCGCCGGCGAGCCCGACTTCGAGACCCCCATGCACATCAAGGACGCGGCGATCCGCGCCATGATGGCCGGCCAGACCCGCTACACCGACGTCGGCGGCACACCGCAACTCAAGGAGGCCATCGCCGGCAAGCTGCTCAAGGAGAACGGGCTGGCCTACGCACCGGGCGAGATCATCGTCGGCACCGGTGCCAAGCAGGTGATCTTCAATGCGCTGATGTGCACCGTGGCGGCGGGCGACGAAGTCATCGTGCCGGCGCCCTACTGGGTGTCCTACCCGGACATCGCCCTGCTGGCCGGCGGCGTGCCGGTCTTCGTCGACTGCCCGGCTGCGGCGGGCTTCAAGCTGCAACCCGCGGACCTGGAGCGCGCCATCACCGCCAGGACGCGCTGGCTGATGCTCAACTCGCCGAACAACCCTAGCGGCGCGACCTACACGCGCGCCGAGCTGCAGGCACTGGCCGAGGTGCTCCGGCGCCACCCGCATGTATGGGTGCTGACCGACGACATCTACGAGCACCTCATCTACGGCGACATCGAATTCGCCACCATGGCCCAGGTGGCGCCCGACCTCAAGGACCGCACGCTGACGGTGAACGGCGTGTCCAAGGCCTACGCCATGACGGGCTGGCGCATCGGCTACGGCGCGGGGCCCGCGGCGCTGATCAAGGCGATGGTCAAGCTCCAGTCGCAAAGCACCTCAGGCCCCAACTCGGTGGCCCAGGCGGCGGCCGTCGCGGCGCTCACCGGACCGCAAGACACCGTCGCCACGAACCGGCGCGAATACCAGGCACGGCGCGACACGGTGGTTGCGGCGCTCAACGCCATCGACGGCATCCGTTGCGAAGTGCCCGACGGGGCCTTCTACATCTTCGCCTCGTGCAGCGCGCTGTTCGGACTTCGCACGGACAAGGGCAAGGTGATCGAGACCAGCGACGACTGGGTGATGCACTTGCTCGATGCCCAAGACCTCGCTGCCTTGCAAGGCAGCGCCTACGGCGTGCCGACGCATTTCCGCATCTCCTTTGCCGCCAGCACCGAACAGCTGCTGGAGGGCTGCCGCCGCATCGCTCGGGCGCGCGGCGAACTCTCGGGCCAAGCCATCAACCAGGAACCGCAATGAAACTCCGCCCTCTTCTGAAGCTGCTGCCGGCCATTGCCGCGGGCGCCGCCTGGCTCGCTGCCACCCAAGCATCGGCTGCCGATGCCTTTCCGACGAAGCCCGTGAAGATCCTCGTGGGCTTTTCGCCCGGCGGCTCCAACGACGTGGTGGCGCGGCTGATCGCGCCCAAGCTGGCCGAAGGGCTGGGGCAGCAGGTGCTGGTCGAGAACCGCCCAGGTGCCGGCGGCAACATCGCGGCATCGGCCATGCTCGGCGCGCCGGCGGACGGGCACACGCTGCTGATGTGCACCACGGGCACGCTGTCGATCCAGCCGTACATCTTGAAGAGCATGCCCTTCGACCCGGAGAAGGACATCGCACCGGTCACGCAAGTGGTCAACGCGCCCTACATGCTTCTGGTGAATGCGACGCTGCCCGTGAAGAGCGTCAAGGAACTCATTGCCTACGCCAAGCAGAAGCCAGGCGAGATCAACTTCGCTTCTTCGGGAACGGGCACCGGCGGGCACCTTGCCGGGGAAATGCTGAAGAGCCGCGCGGGCATCGACATCGTCCATGTAGCCTACAAGGGCACCGGCCAGGCGATGACGGACCTGATCGCGGGCCAAGTCTCGATGATCTTCGACCAGCCCGTGAGCTCGATGCAGTACGCCCGCGCAGGCAAGCTGCGCGCACTGGCGGTGGCCAGCCCGCGCCGGCTGGCTGCCTTTCCGGACATCCCGACCGTGACCGAATCCGGCGTTCCGGACTTCGACCCGGTGACCTGGGCCGGCATCTGCGCGGCGAAGAACACGCCGCCCGCCGTGGTGGCGCGCATCCAGCACGAAGTGGCCAAGGTGCTGGCGATGCCCGAAATCTCCAAGCGGCTCGCCGCCGATGGCCTGGAGCCCGTGGGAAGCACGCCCGAGCAGTTCCGAGCCTTCCTGGCGGCCGACAAGCGCAAGTGGGGCCGCGTGGTGAAGGACGCCGACGTCAAGGCCGAATAAGAAGGAAACACCAGATGAGCCAGCTTCCCGACATCGTTCGCGACTTCGAACGTGTTTCCTCCGACCTGGTGCGGCAGGCCTCCGCGTACCAGCCAGCCATTCTTGCCGACGTCAACGGCCGCCGTGGCGCCCTGCACGGCCGCATCCAGGCCCTGCGCCATCACATGACGCTCGCGGGCAGTGCGCTCACGGTGGAAGTGCGGCCGGGCGACAACCTGATGATCCATGCAGCCATCGCGCTAGCAAAGCCCGGCGACGTGCTGGTGATCGACGGCAAGGGCGACCAGAGCGCAGCCCTCATGGGCACGATCATGATGAACGCCTGCCGTCAGGTCGGCATTGTCGGCGTGGTGATCGACGGCGCGGTGCGCGACAGCGTGGAGATCGACGAGATGGACTTTCCGGTCTTCTCGGTCGGCACCAATCCCAACGGCCCGACCAAGCTGGCCTCCGGGCGCATCGGGCACCCCGTGTCAGTGGGCGGCGTGGCGGTCCGGCCCGGAGACCTCGTGGTCGGCGACGCCGACGGCGTGGTCGTCATCGAACGGGAGAAGGTAGAGGCGCTGCTGCCGGCGGCAAAGCGCAAGGTCGAGGACGAAGCCGCGCGCATCGAAGCCATCAAGAACGGCGACACCGCAGCCAAGTGGCTGGACTCCGCGCTGCGCAATGCAGGCGTGCTCAAGGAAAACGAGAAGCTCGTATAGAGAAAAACGAGCTGCGGAAATGAAGAAAGGGCCGTAGAGGCCCTTCTTCATTCCTGCTCATGCAACGGCTTACAGGCCGGCCTGGCGCGTGAACGACACGCTGGGCTTCTTGTAGGCTTGCGGCACTTCGTCGCGGTAGAACGCGCGGCGGTCAAGGCTTTGCAGCGGGTCGTGCGCCTTGGCGACAGCTTCGGCCTGCACGGTCGCGCGGTTGGCGGTCGACGTGAAGGCTTGTGCGCCGGCGGCATCGCTGTACTCGTTGCCTGCACGTGCGGCGGCAACGGCTTGCGGTGCCACTTCGGCGCGGGAAACAGACGAGTTCACGACGTGCACGCCGTCGTAGGTTTCTGCATGGGCTCCGGCGGCAGCCAGGAGCGAGAGGGCAGCAGCGGCGAGGATCTTCGAGGCATTCATTTCAATCTCCTTCAGGGCAAACGGTTGGTTGGTGAGGAGAAGTTTGATCCTGAATGACCCCGAAAAACGCTCGCAAAATGAACCGCGGCGTTCACGGGATTGAAACAATCGGGGCCTTGAAAAGAACCCGGTCAATAGGGGTTGCCCCTGCGAAACCGCCTCAGTGGCTGATCATCCAGGGCCGGCGCGACGGCGCGGACTTGGCGCCGTTGGGCGCGGTCACCGTCGCCCCCCGCTTGCCCGAACTGCAGCAGCCACAGCCCGCCGGGTGCTTGAAGCGCGCATAGTCCCGCGAGCTGCCCGGCTCGTGCCGCGCCCGCTCGTTGGTCTCCATGGCCCGGCGCGTGCCCGATGCCATCAGCGCGAGCCGTGGCGCCGCCGAGAGCACGCGCGGAGAAGCCGTGCCGCAATCCGGGCAGCAGGCAGGTTCATCGCGCAGGCCCGAGGGCCGCAGCGCCTCGAAGCCGCCGCATTGCCCGCAGGCGTAGTCGTAGGTGGGCATGGGCTGGCCTTCCTTCAACGCAGGTCGTGCGAAAGCGGCATGTCGATGCTGCCGTCGATGAACTTCACCGGACCAGATGCGTTCGGGTTGATGTCGAAATCGAAGATGCCCGTGGGCAGCCACAGCGTGGCGCACGAGTTCGGCACGTCGACCACGCCGCTGATGTGGCCCTGCACCGGCGCCGTGCCCAGAATCGAATAGGCCTGCGCACCCGAGTAGCCGAACTTCTTCAGGTACTCGATGGCGTTCAGGCAGGCCTGGCGGTAGGCCACGTTCACGTCGAGGTAGTGCTGCTTGCCGCTCTCGTCGACCGAGATGCCTTCGAAGATCAGGTAGTCGTTGTACTGCGGCGTGATGGGGCTGGGCTTGAAGATCGGGTTCTTGATGCCGTACTTGGCCATGCCGCCCTTGATTAGCGTGACCTTCATGTGCACCCAGCCGGCCATCTCGATGGCGCCGCAGAAGGTGATCTCGCCGTCGCCCTGGCTGAAGTGCAGGTCGCCCACGCTCAGGCCCGCGCCGTCCACGTACACGGGGAAGAACACCTTGGAGCCGCGCGACAGGTCCTTGATGTCGCAGTTGCCGCCGTGCTCGCGCGGGGGCACGGTGCGTGCGCCTTCCGCCGCAGCCTTGGCGCGGGCTTCACCGGTCATCTTGCCCATGTGGGCGGTGCCGGCGAATGGCGGGTTGGCCAGGCCGGGCACGCGGTCCGGGTCGGTGGCGATGAGCGCCTTCTCGCGCTCGTTCCACATGTCGAGCATGGGCTTGTCGGGAAGGCAGCCGATGAGGCCCGGGTGGATCAGGCCCGCGAAGTTGACGCCCGGCACATGGCGCGAGCTGGTGAACATGCCCTTGAAGTCCCAGATCGATTTCTGCGCTTCGGGAAAGTGATCGGTCAGGAAGCCGCCGCCGTTCTTCTTCGAGAAGAAGCCGTTGAAGCCCCAGAGGCTGTCCTGCTTGGCGCCGATGTCGAGCAGGTCGACCACCAGCAGGTCGCCGGGCTCCGCGCCCTTCACGCCCACCGGGCCCGAGAGGTAGTGCACGGTGCTCAGGTCGATGTCGCGCACGTCGTCTGCGCTGTCGTTGTTCTTGATGAAGCCGCCGGTCCAGTCGAAGGTTTCGAGGATGAAGTCGTCGCCCGGGTTGACCCAGCAGGCCATCGGAATGTCCGGGTGCCAGCGGTTGTGGATGTTCTCGTTCTCGGTGGGCGACTTGGTCAGATCGACCTTGATCAGCGTGTCCGTCATTTGCAGTGGCTCCTGGTTGGGTTGTGGTTGAACGGAAATCAAACGGAGAGATAGGCTTTGATGTGATCCACGTCGGTCTTGTCGCGCGCGGTCTCGTGCACGAGGCGCCCGCCTTCGATGACGAAGAGCCGGTCGGCCACGTCCATCGCGAAGCTGAGCACCTGCTCGGACACGACGATGGTGATGCCGCGCAGCTTGCGGATCTCGTTGAGCGCCTTGGCGATGTCCTTGATGATCGAAGGCTGGATACCTTCGGTGGGCTCGTCGAGCAGCAGGACCTTGGGGTCGGTGACGAGGGCGCGCGCAATGGCGAGCTGCTGTTGCTGGCCGCCGGAGAGGTTGCCGCCCTTGCGGCTCTTCATGTCCCACAGCACGGGGAACAGTGCGTAGATTTCTTCGGGGATGCGGCGGGTCTTGGAGTTCTCGAGGCCGGTCTGGATGTTCTCTTCCACAGTCAGCGTGGGGAAGATCATTCGGCCTTGCGGTACGTAGGCGATGCCTTTTGCCACGCGGCGGAAGCTCTCGTCGCGCGAGACGTCTTGCCCCGCCACTTCGATGCGCCCGCTCTTCAATGGCAGCACGCCCATCAAGCTCTTGAAAAGCGTGGTCTTGCCCATGCCATTGCGGCCCATGATGGCGATGGTTTCGTTGGCATGGCCCTCGAAGGAGATGCCGTGCAAGGCCTCGCTCTGGCCATAGGCCACGTGCAGGTCTTCGACCTTCAGCATGATGTTGCTCATATCTTTGGACTCTCTCGGGTTGTGTTCGGGGTGCTTGCACAGGCCGTCGGGTACTCCCCTCCGCGAATGTCCCCCGGGCTTCGCCCTCCTCCTTTATTTCGCTGCGGGGAGTACCCGACGCCCTGTGCAAGAGGACACGCTGCCGGTTCGCGGCCAATCAACAAGTGCTCTGAACGCTCACGACGGCGGGGGACATTCGCGGAGCAAGGTACCCCGTCGGCGTGAGCGAGCCCTGAACGACAGCGCTTCATCTAGTGCCCCAGATAAACATCGATGACCTTGGGATCGGCTTGCACCTTCTCCATGGGCCCTTCGGCAAGGATCTTCCCTTGGTGCATCACGGTGACCTTGTGCGCGATCTGCTTCACGAAGGCCATGTCGTGTTCGATGACGATCACCGCGCGGTTCTGGCAGATGCGCTTGAGCAGATCGGCAGTGAGTTCGCGTTCGCGCGCGCTCATGCCGGCAATGGGCTCGTCGAGCATCAGCAATTCGGGCTCCTGCATCAGCAGCATGCCGATTTCCAGCCACTGCTTCTGGCCGTGGCTCAGCAGGCCGGCTTCGGTCTCCAGGCGGTCGGCCAGGCCGATCTCTTCAGCAATCGCCTGCACCTTGGCCTTGACCTCGTCGTCGCATTTGAAAGCCAATGCGCCGAACACTGAACGCCCCTTCGGGAACGACACCTCCAGGTTCTGGAACACGCTCAGGTTCTCGTAGATCGACGGGGTCTGGAACTTGCGGCCTATGCCCAAACGCACCCGCTTGTGCTCGGCCATCTTCGTGAGTTCGGTGTTCTTGAACTTGATGCTGCCGGCACTCGCGCGCGTCTTGCCGCAGATCAGGTCGAGCAGCGTGGTCTTGCCGGCGCCGTTGGGTCCGATGATGACGCGCAGTTCATTTCGGTCGATGTACAGCGTGAGATCGTCGATGGCCTTGAAGCCGTCGAAGGACACGGTGAGGTCTTCCACCGCCAGCGCGAAGTCTGTATTGCTCATGAATGTGTGGCTCCGGTTCAGGCGCGCTGGCCGCCGACGCCTTCTGGCAGCGTGGGTTCGGGTGGCTGTGCTGCAGGCGGTACCGGTGCAGTTGATGCCGGCGGCTTGACGGCGGCCTCGCGCAGCGCCTGCCGGCGCGACTTCCACCACGGGCGGATCTTTTCTTCCCACACGCCGGCCAGCCCCATCGGGAAGGCCATGGTCACGCCGATGAACAGGCCCGCCATCAGGAACAGCCACAGGTCGGGGAAGCTCTCGGAGAACAGCGTCTTGCCCGCATTCACCAGCAGCGCGCCGTACACCGCTCCCACCAGGCTCATGCGTCCGCCGACGGCACAGAAGATCACCATCTCGATCGACGGCACGATGCCCACGAAGCTCGGCGACATGAAGCCCACCTGCAGCGCGAACATGGCGCCGCCGATGCCCGAGAGCCCGGCCGCCAGGCAGAAGATGAAGACCTTGAAGTTCGACACGTCGTAGCCGGAGAAGCGCACGCGGTCTTCCTTGTCGCGCATGGCCAGCAGCAGCGTGCCCAGCTTGCTGGTCTGCACCCAGCGGCACAGCAGGATGCTCAGCACCAGCAGGCCGACGCAGACGTAGTACAGCACGTACTTGGCGCCGTCGGTGCGCGTGTCCCAGCCCAGCATGGTCTTCAGGTCGGTCATGCCGTTCACGCCGCCGGTGTAGCCCTGCTGGCCGATGATGAGCACGGTGCAGATCAGCGCCACTGCCTGCGTGATGATCGCGAAGTACACGCCGCCCACGCGCCGCTTGAACATCGCGAAGCTCACCAGCCACGCCAGCGCCATCGGCGCGAGCACCACCAGCGCAAGGCTCAGCGGCAGGCTCTTGAAGGGCAGCCACAGCGTGGGCAGCTCGGTGATCTGGTTCCAGTCCATGAAGTCCGGAATGCCGGGCGTGGTCTGGATCTTGGTGGAGACAGGGTCGGAGGCTTCGAGCTTGAGGAACATCGCCATCGCATACCCGCCGATGCCGAAGAACACGCCCTGCCCCAGGCTCAGCACGCCGCCGTAGCCCCACACCATGACGAGCCCCACTGCCACGAAGGCGTAGGTGAGGTATTTGCCCACGAGGTTGAGGCGGAAGATGTCGAGCGACAGCGGCAGCACCACCGCGAGCAGCAGCACCAGGAGCAGCAGGCTGCCGAGCTGGTAGCGCTGGATCGAGGCCTTGATGAAATTCATCGGAACGTTCTCCTGCAAGGGAATCGGGTTCATCAGCGGCGGACCTTGACTGCGAAGAGTCCCTGGGGCCGCATCATCAGGATCAGCACGATCAGCGACAGCGTCAGCACCTTGGCCATCGAGCCGGTCATGAAGAATTCGGAGATCGACTGCGTCTGCGCAATGCCGAAGGCCGAGACCACGGTGCCGAAAAGGCTCGCAGCACCGCCGAAGGTGACGACCAGGAAGGCGTCGACGATGTAGAGCGAGCCCGAGGTCGGCCCGGTCGAGCCGATGGTGGTGAAGGCCGCGCCCGCCACGCCGGCAATGCCGCAGCCGATGGCGAAGGTCAGGCGATCGGTCTTCTTCGTGTCGATGCCGGTGGCATTGGCCATCGTGCGGTTGGCCACGGTGGCGCGCACCCGCAGGCCCCAGCGGCTCTTGTGCAGCGCGACGAGCACGCCGCCCGTCACCAGCGCGGTGAGCGCCAGCACGAACAGGCCGTTGATGGGAATGTCGAGGCCTTCATGCGGCGTCCACGAGCCCATGAGCCATTCGGGCAGCGTGGGGCTCACTTCCTTGGGGCCGATGAAGGTGCGAAAGATCTGCTGCAGCCCCAGGCTCACGCCCCAGGTGGCCAGCAGCGTGTCCAGCGGCCGCTTGTAGAGGTGGCGGATCAGCACCCACTCCACGATCCAGCCGGTGATGAAGGCAAACACGAAGGCCAGCGCGATGGCGATCGGGAAGTAGTACGGCATGAACTCGGGCGCCAGGCTTTCCGTGACACGCGCGGCCAGGTAGATCGAATAGGCGCCGATGGTCATGAACTCGCCATGCGCCATGTTGATCACGCCCATCTGGCCGAAGATGATCGCCAGGCCAAGCCCCATGAGCAGCAGCACCGCGAAGAGGCTCAGCCCCGCGAAGCCCTGCATGAGGCCGATGTTCATCATGTCCGACAGAGTCATGGCGACAGGTTCCGGTGTTGGTATTTGGGTGTTGGCTCCTTCCCCATTGGGGGAAGGCTGGGATGGGGGCAGGCGGAGCGTGCCCAGCGGTGACGCCGCTTGCCCCCACCCCTGCCCTCCCCCAGAGGGGGAGGGAGAAAGACAGGATTACTGGTAGCCCTTGGGGAACGGATCCGGCTTGATCAGCTCAGCCGACTCCGCCACCACCTTGAACGTCCCATCCAGCTGCCCCTGCCCGATGCGCGCCTTGCTCCACAGGTGGTGGTTCGCATCCAGCTTCACGTAGCCCTCGGGCGCCGTCTTCAGCTCGATGCCCGGCGAACTGGCCACGACCTTGTCCACGTCGAAGCTGCCTGCCTTCTCCACCGCGGCCTTCCACAGCCACGGGCCGAGGTAGCCCGCCTGCGTCACGTCGCCAATGACGGCGTCCTTGCCGTACTTGGCCTTGAAGGCTTCCACGAACTTCTTGTTGTTCGGGTTGTCCAGCGTCTGGAAGTACTTCATCGACGAATAGAAGCCCGCGAAGTTCTCGCCGCCCACACCGGTCATCTCGTCCTCGGTCACGGCCAGCGTCAGCAGGAACTGCTTGTCGCCGGTGATGCCCGCGGCCTTGAGCTGCTTGTAGAAGGCCACGTTCGAGCCGCCCACCACGGCGGCAAAGAT
Organism: Variovorax durovernensis; assembly: GCF_977011995.1. Classification (NCBI taxonomy): domain Bacteria; kingdom Pseudomonadati; phylum Pseudomonadota; class Betaproteobacteria; order Burkholderiales; family Comamonadaceae; genus Variovorax; species Variovorax durovernensis. The sequence continues at coordinate 4,228,028 of NZ_CDRNCW010000001.1, forward strand.
GCAGTCGGGCTTCGCCACCTTGATCTTGTTGATCAGCGAGTTGAAGTTGGTGTGGCCCAGCGGGTAGTACTCCTCGCCCTTGACCGAACCCTTCTGGAAGTTCTCGATGTGCTTGCGCGCGATCTTCATCGAGGTGCGCGGCCAGATGTAGTCGGAGCCCACCAGGAAGAAGGTCTTGGCCTTCTTCTCCTTCGCGCCCCAATCCAGGCCCCAGATGATCTGCTGGGTGGCTTCCTGGCCCGTGTAGATCACGTTCTTGCTCTGCTCCAGGCCTTCGTAGAAGGTCGGGTAGTACAGCAGGCCGTTCTCTTTTTCGAACACCGGCAGCACGGCCTTGCGCGAGGCGCTGGTCCAGCAGCCGAACACGGCCGCGCAGTGGTCGTTGACCAGCAGCTTCTTCGACTTCTCGGCGAAGGTGGGCCAGTCGGAGGCGCCGTCTTCCTTGATGACCTTGATCTTGCGGCCCAGCACGCCGCCCATCGCGTTGATCTGGTCGATGGCCAGCTGCTCGGCCTGGATCGAGCCGGTTTCCGAGATGGCCATGGTGCCGGTGGACGAATGCAGCTGGCCCACCGTCACTTCGGTGTCGGTCACGGCGAGCTTGGTGGTGTTGACCTTGGCCGTGGGGAACTGCCCCTGGCCGAAGCTCAGGCCACTCAGGCCCATCACGGGCAGCGCTGCGGCACCCTGCAGCAGACGGCGGCGGCGCAATGCCAGGGCATCGAGGGAAGAATCGGAATCACGCGACATCAGGAAACTCCAGGCAGGTTGTTGGAAAGGAAGGCCGCGCACCATCACAGTGCATCGGACGGTGCCCCGAGCACCATGGCTGGAACTTTAGAAATCAGTGGCGTATGCGCGAATACGTCATTCAACGTAGCGGCGGGAACCGGCCCTGCCCGCAGACTCGCGAGCCGGAGATCGGCGAAAAAAGGGCACAGGGAGCGCTTCTTGCTGTACCCGCCCCATGCAACCGCCGCCGCGAGAACCCGCCATGCAATCCGTCTCCGGACAGAAGATCTTTCGCATCCGCCGCGACTACAACGCCTGGGTCGCGAACGAGACGCTGGAGGACTACGCGCTGCGCTACACGCCGCGAAGCTTTCGCAAGTGGTCGGAGTTCCGCGTGGCCAACGCGGCCTTCGGCGCTACCTCGTTCCTGGCGCTGGAGGCCATCGGCGGGGCCATCGCGCTGAGCTACGGGTTCTCGAACGCGCTGTGGGCCATCCTGGTGGTGGGGCTCATCACCTTCCTCACCGGCCTGCCGATCTCGTACTACGCGGCCCGGCACGGCGTGGACATGGACCTGCTCACGCGCGGAGCGGGCTTCGGCTACCTGGGCTCCACCCTCACCTCGCTGATCTACGCGAGCTTCACCTTCATCTTCTTCGCGCTGGAGGCGGCCATCCTCGCGCTGGCGCTGCAGATGTACCTGGACTGGCCGCTGTGGCTGCTGTACATGGTGTCTTCGATCGTCATCATTCCGCTGGTGGCGCGGGGCATCACGCTCATATCGGGGCTGCAGCTGTGGACGCAGCCGATCTGGATCGTGCTGTTCGTCTGCCCCTTCGTCGCGGTGCTGGTGAAGAAGCCCGAGCTGTACGCCGACTTCACCGGGCTGGTGGGCCGCACCTCGGACAGCAGCGGCTTCGATCCGCTGATGTTCGGCGCCGCCGCCACGGTGGCCTTCTCGCTGGTCGTGCAGATCGGCGAACAGGTCGACTACCTGCGCTTCCTGCCCGAGAAGACCGCCGCCAACCGCGTGCGCTGGTGGACGGCGGTGCTGGTCGCGGGGCCGGGATGGATCGTGCCCGGCATGCTGAAGATGATGGGCGGCGCCTTCCTCGCCTTCCTGGCTCTGCAGCACGAGATACCGGGCATCCACGCAATCGAGCCCACGCAGATGTATCTCACGGGCTTCTCTTACGTGCTGCGCGACCCGGCCTGGGTGCTGGGCGTGACGGTGCTGTTCGTGGTGGTCTCGCAGATGAAGATCAACCTCACCAACGCCTATGCGGGCTCGCTGGCGTGGTCGAACTTCTTCGCCCGGCTCACGCACAGCCACCCGGGGCGCGTGGTGTGGCTGGTGTTCAACGTGGTCATCGCGATACTGCTGATGGCGCTGGGCGTGTTCGCCGCGCTGGAGCATGTGCTGGGCTTCTACAGCAACATCGCCATCGCCTGGGTCGGCGCGCTGGTGGCGGACCTGGTCATCAACAAGCCGCTGGGGTGGAGCCCGAAGGCCATCGAGTTCAAGCGCGCGCACCTCTATGACATCAACCCCGTGGGTCTCGTCGCGATGCTGGCGGCGGCGGCGCTGGCGATGCTGGCCTACTCGGGCGCGCTGGGGCATTGGGCCAAGGCCTTCTCGCCCTTCATCGCGCTGGCTACGGCCATGGCGCTGTCGCCGCTGCTCGCATGGCGCACGCGCGGGCGCTATTACCTTGCGCGCAACGACATCGAGCGCTGGGCGCCCGGCCAGAGCGTGAAATGCTCGGTGTGCGACAACAGCTTCGAGTCGGAAGACATGGCGCACTGCCCGGCCTACAGCGCGCCGATCTGCTCGCTGTGCTGCACGCTCGAATCGCGCTGCCACGACCGCTGCAAGACCGACTCGCGCGCGGCCGAGCAGATGAGCGGATGGCTGCAGGCGCTGCTGCCGCCGGCCCTGTCGGCGCGGCTGAACTTTCGCGTGGCGCATTACCTGCTGGTGGCCACATCGCTCGTCGCGCTGCTGGCCACGGTGGTGGGCGTGGTCTATGCGCAGGAGGCCATCGCGGGCACCAGCGACTCGACCATGGCCACGGCCTTGCTGAAGGTGTTCGCGCTGCTGTCGGTGGTGGCCGCGGTGGCGGCATGGTGGGTGGTGCTGGGCAGCGAAAGCCGGCAGATGGCGCAGGAAGAATCGAACCGCCACAACAACCTGCTCGCGCTCGAGATCGAGGCGCACCGCCGCACCGACGCCGCGCTGCAGACCGCCAAGGAAGCCGCCGAGGCCGCCAACCAGGCCAAGACGCGCTACGTGGCAGGCATGACGCACGAGCTGCGCACGCCGCTCAACAGCATCCTTGGCTACTCGCAGATCCTGCTCAAGGGCGACGCGGTAACGCCGCCGCGCGATGCCGTGCAGACCATCCACCGCAGCGGCGAGCACATGCTGGGCCTGATCGACGGGCTGCTCGACCTCGCGCGCATCGAGGCCGGCCGGCTGCAGCTGGAGCCCGCTCCGCTGGCGCTGCCGGCCTTTCTCGACCAGCTGGTGCACATGGTGCGGCCGCAGGCCGAGAACAAGGGCCTGGCCTTCGTCTACACGCACGCCGGCCGCCTGCCGCCCTGGGTGCATGCCGACGCCAAGTGGCTGCGGCAGATCCTCATCAACCTGCTGACGAATGCGGTGCGCTTCACCGACAGCGGCACGGTGACGCTGCACGTGGATGCGCGGCGCGAAGTGCTGCGCTTCGACGTGGTCGACACCGGCATCGGCGTGGCGCCGCAGGACCACCAGCGCATCTTCCTGCCCTTCGAGCGCGGAGCGGCTGGCCGGCGCAGGGGCGAGCCCGGCACGGGGCTGGGCCTCACCATCACCGGGCTGCTGACTTCGCTGATGGGCGGAGAACTCAAGCTGGCCTCGACCTCGTCGCAAGGCAGCACCTTCAGCGTGCGCGTGTACCTGCGCGAGGTGGCCGACCCCGGCCCGCAGGCCAGGGCCGGCGCGCCGCGCCAGCCGGTGTCGGGCTACCTCGGCGCGCGCCGCACGCTGCTGGTGGTCGACGACCAGCCGGTGCAGCGCCAGATGCTCGCCGGCATGCTCGTGCCGCTGGGCTTCGAGGTGCGCGAGGCCGCGAGCGGCACCGAGTGCCTGGACAGCCTGCGCGAGGAACTGCCTTCTGCCATCCTGCTCGACCTGACGATGGACGACATGGACGGCTGGCAGACCGCCACGTCGGTGCGCGCCTCGGGCTTCCGCGACATCCCGATCATCATCGTCTCGGCCAACATGTTCGAGAACCAGGCCGAGCGGCTGCGCGCGGCGGGCTGCCAGGCTTTCGTGGGCAAGCCGGTGATCGAGTCGGAGCTGATCGCGACGCTGGAACGCCACCTCGGGCTCGAATGGCTGTCGCCCGGCGATGCGCAGCCACCCACCGCAGATGACGACCGCGCTCCCCCGCGCCCGCGCCGGCTCGACCTGTCGGAAGACGACCGCGCCGAACTCATGCGGCTGGTGCAGATGGGCCATGTGCGCGGCCTGCACACCGCGCTCGACCGGCTGGCCGCCGCATCGCCCTCGGCCGCGGCCACCTGCACCTGGCTGCGCGGCATGGTCGCGCGCTTCGAACTCGACAACCTCCGCAACGCACTGGCAGAAGATGCAGACACCCTCGCCCCTTGAATCGCCTTCGGCCGAACGCCCCGTGGTGCTGGTGGTCGACGACGCGCCCAGCAGCCTGGGCATGCTGTGCGACACGCTCGAGGCCAGCGGCTACACCGTGCTGGTGGCGGCCGACGGCGAAGCCGCGCTGCAGCGGCTGGAGCTGGTGGTGCCCGACGCGATATTGCTCGACGGGCTGATGCCCGGCCTCTCGGGCTTCGAGACCTGCCGGCGCATCAAGGCCAACCCGGCGCTAGCGCACATTCCGGTGCTGTTCATGACGGGGCTGTCGGAGACCTCGCACGTGGTCGAGGGCTTCGAGTGCGGCGGAGTCGACTACGTGGTGAAGCCGATCCGGGCGCAGGAAGTATTGGCGCGGCTGCACACGCACGCGCGCAACGCCCGCATCACGCGCATGGCCCGCGACGCGGTCGACGTGGCCGGCATGGGCGTGGTGTTCGTCGACACGCGCGGGCGCATCGCGTGGCGCTCGCCGCAGGCCGCGCTGTGGCTGCATGCGCTGGAAGACCCGGTGGCACCAGGCCTGCTGCCCGCATCGCTCGAAGCGGCGCTCGCACCGGGGGCGGCCGTAGCCGTAGGCACCGCCACGGGCATGCGCCTGTCGGTTCGCAACCTGGGCGCTGCGGCGCTCGGCGAGACCATGCTGCTGTTCGCGATGCAGCGCGAAGGCCCCGCCACGCGGCTCGCGGAAGCAGCGCTCACGCCGCGCGAGACCGAGGTGCTGTCATGGCTCGCCAAGGGCAAGACCAACCGCGACATCGGCGAGATCCTGGGCACCAGCCCGCGCACGGTGAACAAGCACCTGGAGCACATCTTCGAGAAGCTGGGGGTGGAAACGCGGGCTGCGGCCGCGGCGTTGGCGAGCGGGCAACTGGTGTGACGGCTGCCACCCGGGGTGCGAACGGTAGGTAACCCCCATGGGGTAACCGCCCCAACGGCACAGGGCTTTGTCCCTTGGATGCGTCTGCCGCGCTCAGAATCAGGCGCCACCGGAGCAAACAAATGCTGTCAAGCCTTCTGCAGTTCCCGCCGCGCGAAAGCGCCTACAGGCGCAAGTTCCTGAACAACCAGGACGAGAACCTCTTCATGGGTTCGTTCGAGAGCTTCGCCGCGGCCGAGGCCGGCGCGCCGCCCAGCAAGGCGGTGGGCTACGACAACGCGGAGGCCGCCAAGCTCTACAGCCCGCAGATCTACTTCTACGACTACCCGGCGCTGTTCTGGCTCGGGCGTTCGATCGACGCGGGCCTCACGCGGGTGTTCGACCTGGGCGGGCACATCGGCATCAAGTACTACGCGTTCCGTCGCGTGCTGAGCTACCCCGACAACCTGCACTGGACCGTGTGCGACGTACCCGGCGTGGTCGAGAGCGGGCGCGCGCTGGCGGTGCAGCGCGAAGCCACCGCGCAGCTCGACTTCACCACCGACCCTCGCGACGCCAGCGGCTGCGACCTGCTGTACGCCTCGGGCAGCCTGCAATACCTGCCGCAGCGCATCGACGCGATTCTTGCGTCGCTGGCGGTGAAGCCCAAGCGCATCATCCTGAACACGACGGCGGTGCATCCAGAGCGCACGATCTACACGCTCAACAGCATCGGCGTGGCAGTGTGCCCCTATCGCATCGAGCACTACGACGAGCTGATGGCCGAGCTCATGCGCTCGGGCTACAAGAAGCGCGACGCCTGGCGCAACGAGGGCAAGCCGATCGAGGTGCCCTTCGTCGACGGCGGCGACAAGCCCTACTACGCCGGCTGCTGCTTCGACCTGGGCGCCTGAAGCAGCGAGGCCGCGAACCCGTCAGGGAATGACAGCGGGCAGGTTCTGGTCCGCGATGTGGCGCTGATCGGGCGACAGCGTTTCGTAGAGCCTGGAGAGCGCATCGCTCACCGCCTGCGCGCGGTGGGCCCGGTCTGCTGCAAGCGTCGCGCGCTGCTGCGCGAACTGCACCGCGGTCTGGTCGTCCGCCGAGGCCGCGCTGGCCATGCTGCCGCGACCGGCCAGGTCCCACACGGCATCCGAGAAGCGGTCCCACAGCGAGGACTGTTCCGGCGTGATCATCAACTGCAGCCGCAGGTCGTAGAGCTTGTCGCGCACCCTGGCCGCCGCGGTGGCCGGCGTGGACAGGCCGTCGCCCGTGCGCTGGTTCGACGAACTTTCGCTGCGCGCGCCGCGCCGGCCACCGCCACCCATGCCACCACCGCCGCCGAACTGTGCGAAGCCGTGGCCGCTCACGGCGATCAATACCGCGGCGAGCGCGAACTGCTGCAGGGGTCGTTTCATCGTCATCCTGAAATCCTTTGATGCAGGCCCGAGAAGGGCCAGGGTGCATTTCAGGAGCCGCGGCTGTCCAGCGGATTGCCCGCCGGTAAACCGGGGGTAAAGGCAGATGGCCGTCAGAAAAATCTTGAGCGGCCTCAAAAAAGATATTAAAGTGATATCACTTTCACAGGAGGAACCCATGAACGAGATGCCCCCCGCAACCCCTCGCTCCATCCGCAAGGAGCGCTCCTACCGTTCCATCAACGGCTACGGCATCGTCGCTGTGGCGGTGCTGCTGATAGCGCTCGGCGCGGTCGCCATCGTGCAGCGCCTGATGCCGCCACCAGCGAGCGTGCTGCTGGTCGTGGCGGGCATCGTGCTGGTGCCGGGTCTCTACATGCTGCAGCCCAACGAGGGCATCATCCTCACGCTCTTCGGCGAGTACCAGGGCACCGACCGCACCGAAGGCCTGCGCTGGACCAATCCGCTGCAAACCGGCAAGAAGATCTCGCTGCGCGCGCGCAACCTCAACACACCGGCGCTGAAAGTGAACGACAAGCGCGGCAACCCGGTGGAGATCGGCGCGGCGGTGGTGTGGAGAGTGCACGACACGGCGCAGGCCGTGTTCGAAATCGACGACTACAACAAGTTCGTCGCCATCCAGGCCGAGGCCGCCATCCGCCACCTTGCCACCCTCTATGCCTACGACAGCGGCGACGACCTGTCGAGCGACGAGACCACGCTGCGCGCCGGGCTCGACACGGTGGCCGACGCACTCAAGGCCGAACTCAACCAGCGCTTCGCGAGCGCCGGCGTCGAAGTGCTCGATGCCAAGCTCACCCACCTGGCCTATGCACCCGAGATCGCGCAGGTGATGCTGCGCCGCCAGCAGGCGGTGGCCATCGTGAGCGCGCGGCAGCAGATCGTGGCCGGCGCGGTCGGCATGGTCGAGGCGGCATTGCGCGGGCTGTCGGAGCGCAACCTGGTGGTGCTCGACGACGAGCGCAAGGCGTCGATGGTGTCGAACCTGCTGGTGGTGCTGTGCTCCGACCGCGAGACCCAGCCCGTCGTCAACACGGGTACGCTTTACACCTGACCCCGCCCCTTTCCCCTGATGGCCAGTCCCGGAAAAAAATCCTATCCCCTGCGCATCGATCCCGCCCTGTGGGCCGAGATCGAGCGCCTGGCGGCGCAAGAGCTGCGAAGCGCGAACGCGCAGGTCGAGTTCCTGCTGCGCGAAGGGCTGGCCAGGCGCGGCAGGCTGCCGGCCGCGGACGCGAAGGCCGACGACAAGCCAGCGCCGCCTCGGTGATAACCCCGAATCCGCCGTGGGCGGAATGACAGCCACGGCTTCTACGATGACGGCTGCGGGCGGCACCGTTCGCCGCCCCTTCCTACCGGAGACATCGTGACCAAGCCCCTTTTCTCTTCCTTCACCCGCCGCGCCGCCCTTCCGCTGCTCGCGGCCCTCGCTCTCGCCGGCTGCGGCACGCAGCCGGCCGCGCCCACTGCGGACATCCACGTCATGACCTCCGGCGGCTTCACCGCCGCCTACAACGACCTGCGCCCGGCCTTCGAGCGCAGCAGCGGCCGCAGCGTCAAGACGGCCTACGGCGCGTCGATGGGCAACGCCGACGACTCGATCCCCAGCCGCCTCGCGCGCAACGAGCCGGCCGACGTGGTGATCCTGGCGCGTCCCGCCCTCGACGCGCTGGTCGCGCAGGGCAAGGTGGTGCCGGGCAGCCAGGTCGACCTGGTGCGCTCTTCCATCGGCTTCGCTGTGCGCAAAGGCGCGCCCAGGCCAGACATCAGCACGGTCGATGCGCTGAAGCGCACCCTGATCGCCGCGCCGTCGATCGCCTATTCGGCCAGCGCGAGCGGCACCTACTACGAGACCGAGCTGCTCAAGAAGCTGGGCATCGAGGCCGAGGTGAAGCCCAAGAGCAGGCGCATCCTGAGCGAGCGCGTCGGATCGGTGGTGGCGCGCGGCGACGCGGCGCTGGGGCTGCAGCAGGTGAGCGAGCTGCTGCCGATAGAAGGCATCGACTACATCGGCCCGCTGCCTGCAGAGGTGCAACGCGTGACGGTGTTCTCGGCCGGCATCGCAAGCGCGTCGAAGCAGCCCGAGGCGGCGAAGCAGCTGATCCGCTACCTCAACTCGCCGGCCGCCGCGCCGACCATCGCGAAGACCGGCCTGGAGCCGCTGACCGCGCGCTGAGCGCACATACGCGCTACAGCGTCCAGCCGTCGCGCCGGAAGAATTCGACCAGCGTGTCGCCGACCTTCTCCGCCTGGTCGAACGCGATGGTGTGGCCCGCATAGGGCAGCAGCTCGACGCGCACATGCGGCGCCTGGGCCTTCACGCGGGCGCAGGCGCGCACCGGGTCGTACAGCACCTCATCCTCGCCGAGCATCAGCAGCGTGCTCTTGGGCAGCACGCGCAGGTCGGCGTCGCTCATGCGGCCCGGCGCCCGGGGATGGCTGCGCTGGCAGCGCCAGCGCACGAGCAGGTCGTCCATGGCCCAGGGCGGCGGCTCCGGCGCCGTTGGCGACGACACCAGCCCATGGAAGGCGCGCACCTGCCGCTCGCTGGGAAACGCCGCCGCAAGCCCCGCGCGCAACATGGTGCCGATGCGCGGCGACTCGAGGTTGGGCGGCGCCAGCAGCGCGAGCTTGGTGACGCGTCGCGTAGTCTGGCGCGTGTACGCCGCCGCGAGCCACGCACCGAAGGAGGCACCGCACAGCCCCACCTTCGGCCGGCCGATGCCGATCAGCACGTCTTCGAGCCAGTTGCAGTACGCGTCTTCCGACGCGGGCCGGCGCCCTTCGGTGCGGCCGGCGTCGCCGATGATGTCTACCGCATACACCTGCAGCGAACCCGCGAGCCGCGCGATGTTGTGCACCCAGGTGGTGGCGTTGCCGCCTCCGCCGTGCAGCAGCACCACCGGCGGCGCATAGGCGGGCCCCGAGGCCAGCACGTGCGCGCGGCCGTAGCGCGTCTCGACGTAGCGGCTTTCATGAGGCAGCGGCCAGCGCGCGAGCACGCGGGCATACGAATCCAGCAAAGAGGACCGGGCTTCCGGCGAGCGGAAGTGGGCGCCCAGCAGGCTTGCTTGGTAGGGGCTCATCTCGGTGTCCCGGTGGCTCAGTGGCGTGACGGGTCGTGGGGCCGGCGGTCCCAGCGGTCGGGCACGCCGTCGCCGTCGGAATCCCGCCGGTCGCGCCGCGGCTCGTCGTAGCGCTCATGGCTGTAGCGGCGGCCGCCTCGCGAATCCACGCCCCAGCCGGTGGGCCATCCCGACCCGGCGCCTGCGCCCCATCGGGTGCCCGGGCCGTCGCGGTGCAGGTCGATGCGCTCCAGCCGCTCCACGCGGTAAACGGGCCGCAGCGGCCTGAAGTCTTCCGGGAAGGGATCGGGGCGGTGAGCGCGTGCCTCCAGCGCCGCCAGGGGCAGCAGGAGCATCGCGGCGGCGATGGCGAACCGGGAATGCATGGTGTTTTTTCTTTTTTCGGACGGTTTGATCAACACCCGCCATCCTGATCCGCGTGGATGAAGGTCTGCTGAAAATCCGGCACCGTGCGGGCCGCCGCCGCCACTGCTTTCTTTGGGAATTCTTCAGCTTCGGGAGGTAGATTGCCGCCCATGAAGATCCTCCTGGCCGAAGACGACTTCGATCTGGCCACCGGCATCCGCGTTGCACTGCAGACCCAGGGCATGGACGTGGTGTGGGTGCGCCGCATCGAGGAAGCAATGCGCATCCTTGACGAGCAAGGGTGCGACCTGTTGCTGCTCGACCTCGGCCTGCCCGACGGCGACGGCCTTGCCGTGCTCGAACGGCTGCGCCGCGAAGGCGCGCGACTGCCGGTGCTGATCCTGAGCGCGCGCGACAGCCTCAACGACCGGCTGCTGGGCCTGGACAACGGCGCCGACGACTACCTGGTCAAGCCCTTCGTGCTGGCCGAGCTCATATCGCGTGTGCGCGCCCTCACCCGCCGCAGCTACGGCGGCGACGGCGCCACCTTCGAGGTGCGTGGCCTGTGGCTGCACGAGCCGACCCAGCGCGTGCGGGTGAACGGCGAGCCGGTGGCGCTGTCGCGCAGCGAATTCAAGCTGCTGACGCTGCTGGTCAAGCGCGCCGACCGCGTGGTCGCGCGCCGCATGCTCGAACAACTGGCGCTGCCCGGCATGCCCGGCCAGAGCCCCGGCAGCAACGTGCTCGACGTGCACATCTCCAACCTGCGCCGCAAGATCGGCGACGGCTACATCCGCACCGTGCGCGGCATCGGCTACGTGATCTACCTGGCCGCGGCGGCGCATCAGGCGGAGCAGGCGTGACCCCGATGTCGCTCGATGCTCTTGCCCGGGTCCCGGGCAGGCTGCTGGGCAACCTGTGGGGGCGGCTGAAGCGGCCGTCGCTGGTGCGCCGGCTGATGTTCGCGCAGATCGGCATGATGACGCTGCTGTGGAGCCTGGCCGTGGCGCTGCTGCTGGGCTCGGCCATGATCGACGACCTGTCGGCCATCGACGCCTCCCAGCGCAGCATGCTCACGGTGGCGCGCAACCTCACCGACCAGCCGGCCAAACAGTACGAGAGCCTGCGCGCCATGGACCTGGCGCTGCGCAACGCCTTCGGCAGCGGCAACGACGCCACGCTGTCGCCGAGCGTCATCGTGTGGCAGAACGGCCGCGAGATCTACCGCTCCGACGGCGTGCCCTCGGGCATCTCGAACACCCGCCCCGACATCGGCGAGACGGTTGAAGCCGACGGCAAGAGCTGGCGCGCCCGCACCATCGAGTCGCCCACGGGCAAGACCCGCGTCACGCTGATAACGCCGGGCGGCATGCAGATCTGGCTCACCTTCCAGACGCGCGGCTACTACATCCTGCCGCTGGTCATCAGCGTGCCCTTCCTGCTGCTGCCGGCATGGCTGTCGATCCGGCTGGCGCTGCGGCCCTGGCGCAAGGTGGCGCGCGAAATAGCTTCGCGCGGCCCCCACGACCTGGCCCCGGTGACGGCCCTGCCACGGCATGAAGAGCTGCTGCCGCTGGTGCACAACTTCAATGCGCTCATGGACAGGCTGCGCGCGAGCATCGCGCGCGAGCAGAGCTTCATCGCCGACGCGGCGCACGAGCTGCGCACGCCCATCGCCGCGATGCGGGTGAACGTGGAGGCGCTGCAGTCGCTGCTGGTGCAGCACATTCCCACCGAACGCCAGCACGAGCTGTTCGCGCGGGTGCTCAACAGCAACGCACGCGCCGAGCGGCTGGTGGGCCAGTTGCTGCGGCTCATGCGCAGCCACGCGCAGGCCTCGGCGCCCGGGCCGCTGCGGCTCGACGACCTGCTGCAGGAGCGGCTCGCGGCGCTGTCGCCGCTGGCGCATGTGCGCGAGGTCGAGATCGAACTGGTGACCGACGAGCCGGTGGAAATCGCGGGCGACCGCGACAGCCTGGTCTCGATGATCGACAACTTGATCGACAACGCCACCAAGTACAGCCCCGTCGGCTCGACGGTGAGCGTGGGCATCCGGCGCGAAGGCAACGAGGCGGTGCTGACGGTGGTCGACCAGGGGCCCGGCATCATGCCGGCGCTGCGCGAGCGCGTGTTCGACCGTTTCTTCCGCGACCCCGACCAGACGCAGACCGGCAGCGGCCTGGGGCTGGCGATCGTGCGCTCGGTGGTCGACGCGCACGCCGGCACCATCTCGCTCGACGACACGGGCCTGGGGCCGGGGCTGCAAGTGACGGTACGGCTGCCGCTGGCCGGAGAAAGCTCGCCGGGCGCCTCCGGTCCGCTGGGGCCGCTCGGCGCGGTGGCACCGGCGGAGTCCTGAGGCCTGCCAGCTCTAGCGGCTTTCGATCAGCTGCTTCACCCGGCGCGCCAGCACGTCCATCTCGAAGGGCTTGGTCATCACGTGCATGCCGGGGTCGAGGTGGCCGTGGCTCAGCACCGCGTTCTCCGCGTAGCCCGTGATGAACAGGACCTTGAGGCCGGGCCGCGCGATGCGCGCGGCGTCGGCCACCTGCCGCCCGTTCATGCCGCCGGGCAGGCCCACGTCGCTCACCAGCAAGTCGATGCGCTGGCGCGGCGACTGCAGCACGCGCAGCGCCTCGGCGCCGTCCCCGGCCTCCAGCGTGGCGTAGCCGAGCCCCTGCATCACCTCGACGATGATCATGCGCAGCGCGGGTTCGTCGTCGACCACCAGCACGGTGTCGCCCTGGTCGGCACGTGGCGCGAGCATGGTCTCGGCCGGCGCGGTGGCCACCTCTTCCTGCATGTCGTGGCGCGGCAGGTAGATGCTGACCGAGGTGCCCTTGCCGACTTCCGAGTAGATGCGCACCTGCCCGCCCGACTGCTTCGCGAAGCCGTAGATCATCGACAGCCCCAGCCCCGTGCCCATGCCGATAGGCTTGGTGGTGAAGAAGGGATCGAAGGCGCGCGCCACCACTTCGGGCGGCATGCCCACGCCGTTGTCGCTGACGGTGAGCGACACGTACTGTCCCATCGGCAGGTCGCGGTCGCGTGCGGTTCGGGCATCGATCCAGCGGTTGGCGGTCTCGATCACCAGCGTGCCGCCCTCCGGCATGGCGTCGCGCGCGTTGATGCACAGGTTGAGCAGCGCGTTCTCCAGCTGGCCCGGATCGGCGTGCACGTTCCACAGGCCCACTGCGGCCACCGTCTCCAGCGCGATCTGCGGGCCGAGCGTGCGGCGCAGCAGCTCTTCCATGTCGGTCACCAGCCGGTTGGCGTTCAGCGGCTTGGGCTCCAGCGTCTGGCGCCGAGAAAACGCCAGCAGCCGGTGCGTGAGCGAGGCCGCGCGCTTGACCGCGCCCTGCGCCACGCCCACGTAGCGCTCCATGTCGGCCGGCTTGCCGTCCAGGCCGCGCCGGCGCATCAGTTCCAGGCTGCCGCTGATGGCGGCCAGCAGGTTGTTGAAGTCGTGCGCCAGGCCGCCGGTGAGCTGGCCCACGGCCTCCAGCTTCTGGCTCTGGCGCAATTGCTCGCGCGCGGCATCGAGTTCGGCCTCGCGCTCCTTCTGTTCGGTGATGTCGCGCGCGGCGGCGTACAGCAGGCCGTTGTCGGGCACTGCTGTCCATGAGAGCCAGCGGTAGCCGCCGCTCTTAGTGCGGTAGCGGTTCTCGAAACCGGTGGCGCGCTCGCCCCGCATCAGGCGCTGCAGCTCGGCCTCGGTGTGGGTCATGTCGTCGGCATGCACCAGCGAGCGAAACGGCATGGCGCGGATCTCGTCGGCGCTCCAGCCCAGCACGGTTTCCCATGCGGGGTTCACGCTCAGGAAGAAGCCTTGCTCATTGGCCACGCCCAGCAGGTCCTGGCTCAGGGCCCAGGTGCGGTCGCGCTCATGGGTGCGCGCCTCGACCTGGCGCTCCAGCGACTCGGCGAACGCCATCAGCTCGATCTGCGCCTCGCGCCGCGCGACGGCAGAGCGCACCCGGTCGCCGACTTCGCGGACGAAATCCAGCTCGTCGCGCGACCACGGCCGTGCCTGGCCATGGTTGAGATAGAGCAGCCCGACCAGCCCGCCGCGTTCGGTGAGCGGCATGTTGACCACCGCGCGCGCGGTGATGGCCTCCAGCGCATCGGCGTTGTCGCGGGTGCGCGGGTCCAGGCGGGCGTCGGCGAAGGCCACGGTCACGCCGCGGCGCAGGTCTTCGATGTAGGAGCCGTAATCGCGAAAGTGCAGCAGCCCCGCCAGGCTGGCCACGCCGGGGGCGGTCCAGTCGCGGGCGATGGCGATGGTCTCGGCCGCCGTGTCCACCAGGCCGTAGCCGGCGCGGTCCACGGCGAGGCGCCGCCCCAGCATTTCCGAGGCCGCATAGGCGATGTCGCCCGGCTCGTCCATGTCGCGGATGCGGTCGCCCAGTTCCATCAGCGCCAGGCGGCGCGCCTCGGCTTCCATGATGGCCGCGTTGGCCGCGTTCAGCCGGCGCTCCGCCAGCCCCTTGGCGCGCCGGTCGGCGGCCTCCTTGAGCGCGCGCTCCAGCACCACCGGCAGCCGCGCGAGGCGGCCCTTGCTCACGTAGTCGGTGGCGCCGCTCTTGAGCAGCTCGACCGCGTTGTCCTCGCCGATCACGCCCGAGACGAAGATGAAAGGCGTCTCCGGCGCCATTCGGCGCGCCACCTCGAGCGCATGCGCGCCCGAGAACCCCGGCAGCTCGTAGTCGGACAGGATCAGCGAGAAGCCGCCCGTGTTCAGCGCGTCGACGAAGCCGCGCTCGTCGCGCACCACATGGGTGGTGGCCGACGGCATGGCTTGCGCAAGGGCCTCGGTCAGCAGTTCGATGTCGAAGCGCGAGTCTTCGAGGATCAGGATGCCCGGAGGCTGCGGTGTCGCGGCAGCGGCGTCGCCCGCGCTACTCATGCTTGCGCGCCGCCTTCAGCGAACCCGGTGGCGGCTCGTTGAGCACCGCCCAGAACACCCCCAGCTCGGCAATGGCCGAGACGAAGCGGTCGAACGCCACTGGCTTGACCACGTAGGCGTTCACGCCCAGCTCGTAGCTGCGCAGCACGTCCGACTCTTGCTGCGACGAGGTGAGCATCACCACCGGAATGCTGCGCAGCGCCGGGTTGGCGCGCACCGCCTGCAGCACTTCCAGCCCGGTGACCTTGGGCAGCTTCAGGTCCAGCAGGATCACGGCCGGGTTGCCTTCGGCGCGGTCCGCGTGCTCGCCTTCGCGATGCAGGTATTCGAGCGCCTGCGCACCGTCGCGCAGCACGACCACGTCGTTCGCGAGCTGGCTGCGCTCCAGCGCGATGAGGGTGAGTTCGAGGTCTCGCGTGTCGTCCTCGACAAGCAGGATCGGCTTAAGCATTTCCTTCTCCGTTGTCGGGGCCCTGGCGCGGCAGGATGAAGCCGAAGCTCGCCCCCGCATCGATCTCCCCCTTTGCCCAGACCGTGCCGCCATGACGCTCCACGATCCGCTTCACATTGGCCAGGCCGATGCCCGTGCCTTCGAAATCCTCGGCCTGGTGCAGCCGCTGGAACACGCCGAACAGCTTGTCGACGTATTTCATCTGGAAGCCCACGCCGTTGTCCTGCACCTCGAGCCCGTCGCCCAGGTCGCTGCGGATGCTGCGCACCGTGATGCGCGACGGGCTGCGGGTGCGCGAGTACTTGACGGCGTTGGCCAGCAGGTTGCGCACCGCCACCTGCAGCAGCAGCGGGTCGGCGTAAAGCAGCGGCAGGTCGGCATCGACCTGCCATTCGATATTGCGCTGCGGCTCCAGCCGCGTCAGCTCTCGCACCAGCCCCTCGACCAGCGAGGCGCTGTCGACCTGCCGCTGCTTGAGCGCGGAGCGGCCCATGCGAGAAAAGTCGAGCAACGCGTCAACCATCTGCCCCGCGAAGGCGGCGGCGTCCTTGACATGCGAAAGATAGCGATGGGCCCGCGCGCTCAGCTGCTTGCCCTCGGTCTGGGCCACCAGGTCGACGTAGCCGGCAATGTGCCGCATGGGCGCGCGCAGGTCGTGCGACACGGTGTACGAGAAAGCCTCCAGTTCCTTGTTGACCCGGCCCAGCTCGGAGGCCACGGAGGCCAGTTCCTCGGCGCGGCGCAGCACGATGCCGATCAGCGCCTGGCGCAGCTCGCCGGCCGCGCCCACTTCGGCCACCGACCACGGCGTGGAGCAGCCCCGGATGTGCTCCACCCAGCTCTCGAAGCTCAGGCGCGGATGCATGCGTCCGTTGACGGCCTGCGGTTTCTGCGGGTCGCCAGCCCAGCGGACCGTCTGCACGATCTCGGGCCGGAACCAGAGGATCAGATGCCGGTGCACCTGCGAGATGGAGATGGCGAGCACGCCCGCCGCGACTTCGATGAACTGCGCCGCGGGCGCGAAGTGCGCGGCCAGCGAATTGCTTTCGTAGACCTCCACGCCGAGCCCCGCGATCCAGCCCGCCAGCTCCTGCACATGCGCCCGCGCCGGCACGTCGCCCACGCACCAGACCTCGTCGTCGAGCACCACGGCGGCGCCGGTGGCGCGCATCACGCGCAGCATCAGCGAAACCTCGGCCGTGAGGTGCTGCAGGGTGGCGTCGCTGTCGGACAGGTGCGAGACGATCTGCAGCGTGAGCTGGCGCAGCTCGAGCCGCTCGGCCACCTCGCCGTTGCTTTCCTTCGACTGGATCTGCAGCGACAGCAGCTGGCCCAGGTGCTCGCACGCGAGCCGCGTGCCCGTGTCGAGGAAGCGCGGCGCGTGGTCGTGGCAGGAGATCAGCCCCCAGAGCTTGCCGTTGATGACGATGGACACCGACATCGATGCCAGCGTGCCCATGTTGCGCATGTACTCGAGGTGGATCGGCGAGACGCTGCGCAGTTGTGCCTGCGACAGGTCGATGTCGCCGGCGCTGAGCGAGGCGTCGGTGGCGAGCAGGCGCACCGGCTGGTAGTTGGCATCGGCAATCAGCCGGAAATGGTTGACGAGGTACAGCGCGCGCGCCTGGCGCGGAATGTCGGACGCGGGAAAGTGATGGCCGCTGTAGCTGTCGTAGCCGGGGTCGGCGTTCTCCGCCAGCACCTCGCCGTGGCCGGCGGCGTCGAAGCGGTAGACCAGGCAGCGGCCGAAGCCGGTGAGCCGCTTCATCTCGCGCGCGGCCAGGCCGCACAGCTCGTCCACCGTGGCGGCCTCCTGCAGCAGGGGCAGGAAGACGCGTCCCAGCGAGTAGATGGGCGCCTCGTTGCCGCCCGGGGGCGAAGCCGCCTCGAACTCGACGATCAAGTGGTTCTCGCTGCGGTGCGCGGAAGCATCGAAGAACGCCTGCGCAAGATTCATCGCGCCGAGCGACACCGGCGCACCGCCCGGCGGCAGCGCCGGCAGCTTCAGCCCGCGAACCGCCGCCAGCGCGGCGGACAGTTCCGCGTCGGGCCAGTTCTCGCTCCATGCGACAAGCGCCAGCGACTCGGGCTGGAGCACCAGCATGCGCCCGTGCGGCTGGATCGAGCCCGGCACGCGGATCGGCTCGAGGTCGCAATTGGACAGGTCGACCTCCATGGGCTCGAGGGCCCGGGAACCGCCAGGAGGCTCGGTGAGGGTGATGGGCTGTGGCACGTTGGGCAAGGTCAGGCAGCGCGGCTGCGGCCGCGCGGGTTCGTCGGAAAACGGGTCGAAAGGATCATGCCAGCGCGTCCCGGGCGGTCTCGTCGGCGGCTTCCTACAGTCCGGCCGGCTGCAACCCGAAGCGCGGCATGAGGGTCTCGAAGCCAGCCACCGCACCGCGCTGTGCCGAGCCGACCGCCGCCGGATCGCGCAGCGCCGCCGCCAGTTGCGCGACAAAGTCTTTCCACTGCGCGGGCAGGCCATCGGGCGCATCCACGGGCTGGAAGTAGCGCATCGGATGCGGCGCCAGCCGCGGCCCCAGGCGCTTGTGCATGGCCATGCCGCCGAGCTGCGAGCCTTCGAGCACGTAGGCCAGGCCCCAGGCGAAAGCGGGCTCGCGGGCGGCTTCCGCCAGCCGCGGTGCAAGGGATGCCTCGGCCGATGCAGCCGCGCCCTCCCCGGCTGGCGCCGTGCCGGCGTCTTCTAGATCGAGTGCAAGCGCGGCCAGGCGGCGGTCTGTGCGCCGCGCCACGCGGTCCAGCCCAGGATCGCCGGGGGCGGCCAGCGCCTGGCGCACCGCCTCCAGCCACGGGCGCAGGGCGCGTAGGTGGGCGGCGTAGTCGGCCAGCGAGGCGTTTTCTCGCGCGATCGGCAGGCGGCTGTCGAGCGCTTCATGCAGCGCGTGGGTGGCACTGCGCAACGGGCGCAACACCTCGGCCACGGAGGGCTGGGCGCCGGCGCTCATGGCGCGAGGCTTTCCAACGGCTTGCCGCCGCGCTCCCGGCCTTCGGCCTCGAAGCTGGCGCAAAGCGAGAAGAAGCCGTCCAGCTGCGCCGCCTTGTCGAACACGGCGTCGGCACCGAGTTCTCGCGCCCAGTCGGCGATTTCTCCGGTCGCGTAGTTGGTCAGTACCACCACGCGCTGGCCCGGGCGGCAGCGCCCGCAGCGCTTGACGATGCCCAGCCCCGAGCCTTCGTTCAGGAACAGGTCGACCACCAGCAGGTCCCAGGTGCCCGGATTCTTGTCGAGCCAGTCGACGGCTTCCGCCTCGGTGGTGGCGGTGCCGATCAGGTGGATGTCGACCTCGTCCTCCATGGCGGCGATCAGGTTGTGGCGGATGTGGGCGTTGTCTTCGACAAGAAAAGTGGAAAGCGGCACGGCGGAGACAAAATTGTTTCTTCGAATGCCCCCAAGCCTAAGCGAAGCCGCGAGGCCCGGCCGGTGAGCGCGCTTCCCTACATCCGGTAGGAAATCCGGCAAGCCCGCCCGTAAACTGGCGCGCTTCCCATCTTCCCCGGCGGCGCCTGCCGACGAATGAACGCCATGACACAGCCTCAGCCGACGACGATCTCCCCCGCCCTCGTTTCAGCCTTCGCGCCCGGCGGCACGCTGCGCGCCTCCATCAACCTCGGCAACCCGATCCTCGCGAACAAGAACCCCGCCGGCGGCGAGCCGGTGGGCGTGTCGATCGACCTGGCGCGCGAGTTCGCGCGGCGGCTGGGCGTGGGCATCGAGCTGGTGGTGTTCGAGAAGGCCGCGGCCTCGGTCGACGCGGTGAAGAACGAGAAGGCCGACATCGGCTTCTTCGCCATCGACCCGGCACGCAGCGAAGGGCTGCTGTTCACCGCTCCCTACGTGCTGATCGAGGGCAGCTACCTCGTGCCCTCGGCTTCCGCGCTGACCGACAACGCGCAGGTCGATGCGCCCGGCCATCGCATCTCGGTCGGCGCGGGAAGCGCCTACGACCTGTTCCTGACGCGCGAAATCAAGCAGGCCGAGATCGTCCGGCTGCAGGGCGCAGGCCCGGCGCTCGCGGCGCTGCGCGCAGGCGAGGTCGAAGTGGCGGCGGGCATCCGCCAGTTGCTCGAAGGCGAGGCGCAGCGCGCGCCGGGCGTGCGCGTGCTGCCGGGCCGCTTCATGGTGATCCAGCAGGCCATGGGCACGCCGGCCAGCCGGGGGGCGGGCGCGCAGGCGCTGCTGGCGGCCTTCGTCGAGGAAATGAAGGCCGCCGGCTTCGTGGCCGACGCGCTGAAGCGCCATCGCATCGAGGGCGCGAGCGTCGCGCCCCCGGCCTGAGCCCTCAGAGCTTGTACGCCTCGACCGGCCCCTGCGAATAGAACAGGAAGTAGCCGGTCGAGGTCTGGAAGCCGTTTTTCTTCCAGCCCGCCGGCACCTTGAAGATGCCGAGCTGCCCGCTCGCCACGCCGACGAAGGCGGTGTTCTCCTTGTCGGTGGTGATGCGGCTCCATTGCTCGCGCGTCACCGGCCGCATCTGCATCTTCGGTTCGCTCCATTCGGGCGTGCGCACCTTGTCGCGCATGACGTAGCCGTCGCCCTGGCGCTCGATCTTGATCAGCTCCTTGAGTGCGCCGTTCTGCCTGACGGCATAGACGCCGACCAGGTCTGCCTCCGGCGCGCCGTTGCCGCTGCTTGCGCCGCATGCGGCCAGCAGCAGCGCCGAGGCGCCGGCGGCCAGCCATTTCTTCGATGCCGTGTTCATGGCTGTCCTCCTTCTCAGCGCTTTTCGTTCTCGCGCAGCTTCAGGTTGCCCTGGAAGCGCAGCGCGTGCGGGTATTCCTCCTTCTCGGCGCCCGCGTCCACGGCGGCCATCTTCTGCTGGCTCTCGCTGGTCTTGGCCAGCAGCGCCGCCGGCAGGTTCACGATGCCCTTGATCTGGTCGTACTGCACCTGCGTGATGCGGCCCACCTGCAGCAGCCGGAAGGCGTCGCGCTCGATGTTCAGCAGCAGCGGCTTGTTGTCGGCAAAGCTCTGCGCCTTGGCCAGCAACGCGCTCCAGGACTGCGCGCTGTAGTTGCTCACGTAGTAGTCCTGCCCGGTCGGCCCGGCCAGCACCGCAGTGCAGCCCGGCAGCTCCACCTGCACGGCGCCCGTGGACATGACGAAAGTCTTGCGCTGCTCCATCGCGTCGCCATACGCCAGCGTGACCGGGATGTTCCAGGTCGAAGCCGGGAACTGGTTCTGGTTGGGGAACGACTCCTGCGTGATGTTGACGTAGGTGCGGTCCGCCGCGCACTGCGCATCGACCGTGAGCAGCGGCACCCCGGTCTGGCGGATGAAGCTGTCGCCGATGTCGGCCACCTTCTTGCCGCCGCTCACCTTCTCCAGCGATGTCCACAGCCGCGACGGCGTGACGTTGCCGAAGCCGTAGTCCTTCAGGTAGATCTGCAGGCCCTTCTGCATCGCCTCTTCGCCGATGTAGTTCTGCACCGTCTCCAGCACGTGGCTGCCCTTGTTGTAGACGAAGATCGACGGGCTGATGAAGCCGAACGAACCCGCGTCGTTGAGGTTGCGCTGCACCGGCACCGCCGTGCTCTTCAGGTCGGCCACGATCACGTTGTGCTTGTCGAGCACGTAGTCGGAGAAGCTGTAGTACTCGGGGTGGAACTTGATGGTGGTGCGCCTTTCGAACCAGCGCGCGAACGACTCGTTGAGCCACACGTTGTCCCACCAGTCGAGCGTGACCAGGTCGCCGAACCACTGGTGCGCAATTTCGTGCGTGACCACCGTCACCGAATACAGCGTGGGCTTGTCGCCCGGCTTGGTGAGCACCGCGTCGGCAAACTCGAAGATCGCGCCCCAGTTCTCCATGCCGCCGAAGCCGGTGTTGGGCTTGTTGTTGTAGCTGTCGTTGGCGGCGATGGTGTCGAACTTCTTGATCGGCAGCGGGATGCCGGTGTACTTGTAGTAGTAGTCCATGGCCACCTTGGTCCACTCCATCGGGAAGGTCGCCCAGGTGGAGCGGCCCGGCGGCGTGAACCAGCGCAGCGGAATGTCGCTGCCGTCGAGCGGGTTCTTGAAGGTGTCGGGCAGGATGTCGAACTTGCCGCCCCCGAAGAAGGTCAGGTACATCGGCATCGACGGTGTCTTCTCGAACGACACCTGCTGGTAGCCGTCGGGCAGCTTCACGGCCGATATCTGCGCGCCGTTGGACACCGTCTTCCAGTCGCCGGGCACCTCGGCAGAAATCTCGAAGGTGTGGCGGAAGGCCGGCTCGTCCCAGCCCGGGAACCACTGCCGCGCGTAGTTGGTCTCGCCCTGCGTCACGATGGCGTCGCTGCTCACGCCCTCAGGTGTCGAGAGGCCGACCTTGAAGATCCCGGTGGCGGCCGAGCAGAACGGGTTGCGCTGCACCTCCGCGGGCGGGCAGAACTCCGCGTCGGAGAACTGGATCTTGCCGTCCCACTCCATGTGCAGCAGGTACTTTCCCTTGGCGATCTGGCCGTCGCTCAGGCGCAGTTGCACGAAGTCGCCGAGCGTCTGCGGCGTGGGAATCAGCGGTATCGCCTCGCCGGGGTTCGACACCTTGCGCAGCGTGGTGCGGCCCTTCGCAAAGTTGAGGTTGTGCGCGGCCACGACGATGGCATCGACCGGCTTGAGCACCTCGATCTCCACGTCGCCGCGGCCCACGAAGGTCTTGAGCGCCGCATCGGGGCGGAACCAAAGCTTGTAGTTGCTGGGCCAGACGGTGTCGGGCAGCTCCTGCGGCTTGGCCGAGCGGTCCACCGCCGCGGCGGCCAGGTCGTTGGCGGCCACGGGCACCCCGTCGTCGGGCGCTTTCTGCGTGGGGTCGACCGCGGGTGCGGACACCACCGGCCCCGACGACGCGCCGAGGCCGACGCCGCCACCGCCGAGAGAAGCACCGCCGCCACTGTCTCCGCCGCCGCCGCAGGCCGTCAGCACGGCAAGGGTCACCGCCGTGATGGCAAGATGATTGACGACGGGTGTGTTGAATTTTTTCATGATCGCCTCTGGGTACTCTTGGTAAGAAGAAGATGCGCCGCCCCGCAAGCGCCGGCGGATAGCCAGCGATGCGCATGGCACGCGCGGTGATGAGATGGAGAACAACTGCCCATGGAACGGGCAACACGGCGCCCTCCCGGCGAACAGGTGGTTCGTCAGGAAAGCACACGCACGCAGGAGCT
Source organism: Variovorax durovernensis (assembly GCF_977011995.1). Lineage (NCBI taxonomy): Bacteria > Pseudomonadati > Pseudomonadota > Betaproteobacteria > Burkholderiales > Comamonadaceae > Variovorax > Variovorax durovernensis. The sequence goes on from NZ_CDRNCW010000001.1 coordinate 4,250,668, forward strand.
ACACCGTGCAAAAAGCGGTGGTCCCAGGATGCGAGGGATGAGCTCGTCCATTCCCGTCAAGAAGCGGGTTGATCGGATGCGAAGCGGGGAGCTGGCGGCGCGGAGGGTGCGTTCAGCGCCAGGAGATCGACAAGGCGCGTTCGCGCGTGTCGTCAACGGCACAGGCCATGCTGGCGATGGCAAGAATCTTTGCGGCTCTTCTCGTTGGTTTCACGCGCATTCCCTCGTCCATTGAAGTGCGCCAGTTTTAGCTGATCGAATGCGACGGCTCAACGACTGCCGGAACTTTTCTCTCTCAAAATGTTCGCGCGCCATAGGCCGAATGGAGTCATGGGCCAAAGCGGGCCACGCACGCTACGAAGATGGTTCAGCCGCGGCAACACATGCTCACGCAGATGACAAATCTCGAAGGCAAACACTGTGCTTGCATCGCCACAGTACGAAGGTTCGTGTCGCCCCCGAATGCGTGAAAGCTGCGAACCCGAGGCCTCATGCGCTCGGGCACGCTGCCGGTGCTACAGGCCCAGCGCGTCCTGCAACTGGCGTGCCGACCAGCGCCGGGGCTGTTCCGGCCAAGCACCGAGCAAGCCCACCATGCGCGCGTTGCGCGGCGCGCTCAGGCCATGCTCCTGCGCGAGACGCACGACCTCGCCGCTGAGGGCGTCGATCTCGGTGCGACGGCCCAGTGCCAGGTCATCGGCCATGCTGGAGCGGGCCTTGGCATCGATGCGCAGCATGCGCGCGGCGACGATGCGAAACACCCAGTCGGGCAAGCGCAGCAGGCTCGACAAACGCCGCGCCGGCACCGCAGCCACCTGCGCCGGCGCGATGCCGGCAACGTTGAGGATGCTCAATGCTTCGTCGATCAGCGACGCGAAGCAGCGGCGGTAGCCGCGCAGCATCAGCTCTTCGCGCAGCGGCAGGCCGGAGAGCGCGTTGACCGGGTTGTTGAGGTTGAGCAGCAGCTTGCCCCACTGCACGGGCAACAGGTCGGCATGCAGGTCGAGCGGCACGCCGGCGCGCTCGAACACCGGCAGCCAGGGGCGCAGGGCAACGTCGTCCTGCGCGGCCAGCCGGCCGGGCGTGCCGCGATGGAAGGCGCCGGGGCCGATCTCGGCCACGTTGTAAGGCACCATGCCCGACAGCACGTTGAGCGAAGGCCCCGCCTGCGATGCGGCGGCGCTGTTGGAAATGCCGTTCTGCAGCGAGACGACCGTCGTGCCCGCGGGCAATGCGAAGGCCAGCTCGCCTGCAGCCTCGGCCGTGGCGCCGCTCTTCACGCAGAGCAGCACCAGCGCGGGCCTGGCGCCCACGGGCACCTGCTCGCACAGCCGCAGTCCGGCAGCCGGCAGCTTGTGCCCGCCGCCGTCCATGTCGGAGAGCGTCAGCCCGTGTGCAGTGAGCTTCTCGAGCACGCGCGGACGGCCGACGAAGGTGACGGGCACACCCGCCGCCGCGAGGCTGCCGCCGATGAAGCACCCGATGGTGCCCGCCCCCATCACGAGCACTTCACCGGGCGTCGCGTCTGGCATGAACTGAAATACTTGCGGCTCGAAGGGACCGTGGTGCCGTCAGGCGCGTTCCGCGACCCAGGCCTGCACCGACTGCAGCGCGGCCGCGAGGCCTGCCGGATTGGTGCCGCCGGCCATGGCCATGTCGGCCTTGCCGCCACCCTTGCCGCCGACCTGCTGGGCCACGAAGTTGACCAGCTCGCCGGCCTTGACCTTGGCCGTGCTGTCGGCGGTGACGCCGGCCGCGATCTGCACCTTGTCGCCGTCCACGGCGGCCAGCACGATGGCTGCCGTCTTGAGCTTGTCCTTCAGCTTGTCCATGGTGTCGCGCAGGGTCTTGGCGTCGGCGCCGTCGAGCTTGGCAGCGAGCACCTTGATGCCGTTGACGTCGACCGCCTGCGCCAGCAGCTCGTCGCCCTTGGACGAGGCGAGCTTGCCCTTGAGCGAGCCCACTTCGCGCTCCAGCGCCTTCACCTGCTCAAGCACCTGCGTAAGCCGGCCCTGCAGCTCGGCGGCCGGCGACTTGAGCGTGGCAGCCACGCTGTGCACGGTCGATTCGAGATCTTGAAGGTAGGACAGCGCGTTGGCGCCGGTCACGGCCTCGATGCGCCGCACGCCGGCGGCCACGCCGCCTTCGCTGACGATCTTGAACAGGCCGATGTCACCGGTGCGGTTCACGTGGGTGCCGCCGCACAGCTCGCGGCTGGTGCCGATGTCGAGCACGCGCACGGTCTCGCCGTACTTCTCGCCGAACAGCATCATGGCGCCGGTCTTCTGGGCCGACTCCATGTCCATCACGCGGGCCTGGGTCGGCGCATTGGCAAGAATTTCGGCGTTGACGCGCTTCTCGATCTCGGTGATCTGCTCGCGCGTGACGGGCGCGTTGTGCGCGAAGTCGAAGCGGGTCTTGTCGGCATCGACCAGAGAGCCCTTCTGCTGCACGTGGTCGCCCAGCACTTCGCGCAGGGCCTTGTGCATCAGGTGGGTGACCGAGTGGTTGCGCATGGTGGTGGCGCGGCGCGCGGTGTCGACCGCGGCTTTCACCGCATCGCCGACCTTGAGCGTGCCCTGGGTCTGCGTGCCGTGATGGCCGAACACGTCGGCCTTGATCTTCTGCGTGTCTTCGACGCCGAACTGCACGCCCTCGGACACGATCGCGCCCTGGTCGCCGACCTGGCCGCCGCTCTCGGCATAGAACGGCGTGGTGTCGAGCACCACGATGCCGCTCTGGCCTTCCTTGAGTTCCTGCACGGCAGCGCCTTCGAGGTACAGCGCGACGACCTTGGCGTTTTCTTCGAGGTGCTCGTAGCCGGTGAAGACGTTGCCCGCGCCGGCGTATTCGACGTTGCGGTCCATCTTGAACTTGCCGGCGGCACGGCCTGCAGCCTTCTGCTTCTCCATGGCCGCGTTGAAGCCGGTCTCGTCGACGCCCACGCCGCGCTCGCGGCACACGTCGGCCGACAGGTCGAGCGGGAAGCCGTAGGTGTCGTGCAGCTTGAACGCCACTTCGCCCGGCAGCGTCTTGGCGCCACCGGCCAGCGCCGTGTCGAGGATTTCCATGCCGTTGGCCAGCGTTTCGAAGAAGCGCTCTTCCTCGGCCTTCAGCGTGTCGGTGATGCGCTTTTCATCGGCCACGAGCTTGGGGTACGCGTCGCCCATCAGCTTCACGAGGTCGGGCACCAGCTTGTGAAAGAAGGGCTTCTTCTGGCCCAGCTTGTAGCCGTGGCGGATGGCGCGGCGGATGATGCGGCGCTGCACGTAGCCGCGGCCTTCGTTCGACGGGATCACGCCATCGGCCACCAGGAACGAGGTGGCGCGGATGTGGTCGGCAATCACCTTCAGCGAGTTGTTCGACAGGTCTTGCGTGCCGGTCTCGCGGCCGGCGGCCTTGATGAGCGCATCGAAGATGTCGATTTCGTAGTTGCTGTGCACGTGCTGCAGGATCGCCGCCAGGCGCTCCAGGCCCATGCCGGTGTCGACGCAGGGCGCGGGCAGCTTCTTGACCGAGCCATCGGGCTGCATGTCGAACTGCATGAACACGTTGTTCCAGATCTCGATGTAGCGGTCGCCGTCTTCATCGGGGCTGCCGGGCGGGCCGCCGGGGATCTCGGGGCCGTGGTCGTAGAAGATCTCGGAGCACGGGCCGCAAGGGCCAGTGTCGGCCATCATCCAGAAGTTGTCGGACATGTAGCGTCCGCCCTTGTTGTCGCCGATGCGCACGACGCGCTCGGGCGGCAGGCCGATTTCCTTGGTCCAGATGTCGTAGGCCTCGTCGTCCTCGATATAGACGGTGGCCCAGAGTTTCTCGGCCGGCAGCTTGTAGACCTCGGTGAGCAGCTCGAAGGCCCACTTCAGCGATTCGCGCTTGAAGTAATCGCCGAAGCTCCAGTTGCCCAGCATCTCGAAGAAGGTGTGGTGGCGCGCGGTGTAGCCCACGTTCTCGAGGTCGTTGTGCTTGCCGCCGGCGCGCAGGCAGGCCTGGACCGAGGCGGCGCGCACGTAGGGACGCTTGTCTTCGCCGAGGAACACGTCCTTGAACTGGACCATGCCCGAGTTGGTGAACATCAGGGTGGGGTCGTTGCCGGGCACCAGCGAGCTGGACGGCACCACCGTGTGGCCCTTGGAAGCGAAGAAATCGAGAAAGGTCTTGCGGATGTCCGCGACCGTGAATGTGGGCTGGCTCATCTTTGGATTCGTCTTCTGTCGAGGGCGGCGCGGCGATGGCGACCCTCTTGTCGAACCCACTGCGGCGAACCGGCCTAACTGCTTGATTTGCTTGAACAAACGATTATAGGTTTGGCCACGGTCCCCGGGCTGTCCGGGGTAAAACAGCATGATCCGGGCACCGCGGCTAATATGCAGCCCTGACGGAAAAGAGAACCAAATACGGGCGACGTCATCCGTACTTGTACGGACTTGAAGCAAGGAGCGCGCATGGCAAGGCAAGAGGCGGAACACTGGAAGATCGAAGATCTGGACTTCTCGCGCATTGCGCTCGATGAAGTCCGTGCGGACGAAAACCTCTTCTACCTGGTCGCCTCGGCGTCTTTCATCGAAAGCGGCTCGGACCTCTACACCCAGAACCTGGTCGACTTCTTCAGGGGCGACGACGAGGTCACCGACTGGCTGTCGAACCATTGGGAAAAGGAAGAACTGCAACACGGCAAGGCGCTGCGCGCCTACGTGCGCCACGTGTGGCCCGAGTTCGAGTGGGACACGGCGTACGCCGGCTTCCTGGAGGAATACGCGACCTACTGCAAGGTCGAACTGCTGGCCCCCACCCGCGCTCTCGAAATGACCGCGCGCTGCGTGGTCGAGACAGGCACCGCCACCTATTACCGGGCCATGGCCCGCAGCACCACGGAGCCGGTACTGCACGACTTGGCAAGCCGCATCGCGACCGACGAGGTCAACCATTACAAGCACTTCTACCGCTTCTTCCGGCGCTACCGCGAGCAGGAAAAGCTGAGCCGCTTCCGGGTGTTCGGCACCATCGGCCGCCGCACGCTGGAGCTCAAGAGCGAGGATGCCGACTGCGCCATCCGCCACGTGGTGAAGGCACGCTCGCCCGGCCGCGCCAGCGACACGGCCTACGTGCAGCAACTGAGCGCCAAGATGAACAGCACCATCCGCACCAACCTGAGCGCCGGCACCACGCTCAAGATGCTGATGCGGCCGCTGGAACTGCCGGCGCGGGTGCAGACAGTGATCCAGTACCCGATCAAGCAGTTCATGCAGCACGTGTTCCTGCGCTGAGTGCGCTTGCGCCGACGCGGCACGCCCACCTACAACGGCCACGTCGCAACCGCAAGGCTGTGCAAAGCAGAAAAACGGGACGGCAGTCTCGTTTCTGGCAACCGGCGTCTCGTTAGTATTTGCACTCACACCTCTAGCGGCGGGGCGGAGACCTTCGGACGAGCGCCCTGCGCTCCTGGCAAGTTGCTCGCAGTCTCTGCATGCGAGTCCGATGTTCGAACACAAAGCCAATCGCGACCAAGCCTACACAGTGCGCCTCGAAGGCAAGAGCCTCTCCATACGGGACCTGATGGAAGTGCGCTTCACCTTCCTGCGGATGCTCGAGCAGCGCATCGGGCCGCCGACGCGCGTGGTGAAGTGCTACCGGGCCTGGTCGAGCCAGCTCGAATGGGGCATGGAGTCGATGACGGACACGCAGATTGCCAATGCCCGCGTATGGCGCGAAGCCTGGGACCACGCCATCGATGTGGCGGCACCACTGCTGAGCCATCCTCGGAACACGAAATTTCACTTCGAACTGCTTTGAACAGAAATTGAACAAAAAAAACCCAGCACTAGGCTGGGCTGAACCTCTTGAGTGCTGTCACACACAGAGAACTCGCACTTCGAAGCGAGCAAACAAAATCTAGGGCTTCATGCGCCGCCGCGTTGTCGGACGGCACCGACAATTCCAATTTGCTGCTGTGGCACAACAACTTCGAACCCCAAGAAACTGCCAAATAGTTCACGTTTTAATAAGTGTCCTACGGCTGCTGACTGTTTCCGGCTGACAGGCCTCCAGCCGGCCTCCCTGGACCATGCAATTGCTGTCACGCAACAGGGCCGCAATAGAAGAAGAGCTCTCTGTTTTTTCTTAGAGCGCCCATACGGGCTCCTCGCCACCCGCTTCGGCGGGTATTTTTTTGCCCGGATCCAGCCGCCCTTCAACCTGGTCTGCCACGGTCATGACCGCCTACCACACGGCAATGACACGTTTTCCCTTCCCGATGGGGACAATGTTGTGGAAAACCTTGTGCGCAGCGCTCGGAAGCCTTGCCTGGCGTGGCCTGCAACGCGATGCCCGCAAAAGAGGCAGCACCTGAAAAAATCTTCGGATTGGTTTGAATTCGGGGCTTTCCCGCAACGCTCTAGCGCTTCCAGACACCCAACGGCTGTCAGCAACGGTCGGTTCTGGCTGACAAGCCACCCCACAGCCTCCCGGGAAATTGCGACCATGCAGTCGCCGGATTCGTGCCAGCCAGGGAGGCGCTGCCAATGACATTCCGACGTGGCACCCGCAGCAGAACAGAGAGTTTTCCGTGGTCGAATATTTCAAGGTTGGTCTTCCCTACATACGAACGCGCTTCAGGGTTCCCGCGCGACGTGGTGGGCGCGTCGAACTTCAGGGCCGCTTCGGCACCATCAGGGGATCGAGCGGCGAATACCTGCTGGTCAAGTTCGACGACGAGGAAACCGCGGCTATCGTTCACCCGGTAGAGCCCAACTACGTCGAATACGGCGAAGCGGCCGAGAGACCTCTTTCCCCGCCGTGCGACGACAGCGCAGCGCCTACACGCGGCGGCGCCTGAGCAACCGCCAAAGCCGCTTCGCTTGGCCGTCAGGCCCCGCCAACGCTCGACGGGGCCAAGTCGGTCAACTGATGCGGCACGCGATGCACCACTGCCTCCGGCGGGAGCGATGAGATGCGGCGCATCTGGGTACGTAAATAGACCGCCGAAGGCAGTGCGGCAACGAGCGTATTCATCGACTGGTAGCGGTCTTCGCGGATCGACAGATCGAAGAAGAAGTCGTTGCGTGCGACGAACTCGGTCGTCACTTCGGTGCCCTGGTCGCGCGATGGCGTGACGACTCGAAGCAGACCGCTTGCCACGCAATAGATCTGATCGGTCGATTCACCCGCGCTCAGCAAAGTATCGTTGCGCTTGTAGTGGCGCAGTTCGCTGCACTTGAGGAGCGCCTCGCGCTCCGCGGCCGGCAGATTCGCCGTAAGAGGGTGAAGGGACACGCAGCGATGGTGAGCCGTTGGTACCTTCCCAGCAATCCCGCAGATTTAGGTATTCGACGAATCGCGATACACCCTACAAACGCCAACTCCAATGAGGGCGCCTGCCCCGCCGGCCAAAGGCGCTCAGTCTTCGGTATCGGTTTCGTCTTCTTCTTCGTCGTCTTCGTTCTCTTCGGCGCGGCGAACCGTCACGAAGTTTTCGGCATCTTCCACGAATGCCATGAGCTTCTCGTCAGGTGCCATGCCGCGGACTTCGGTCTGAGGGCCGTCGCCATTCTTGTAGTCGACCTGAACCAGCGCGAAGCAGGCAAGGGGCTCTTCCATCTCGCCGTCGTCGCCTCCGTCATACACGGCAACCCAGCCTTCGGCGGGCATGATCTGCAGGATCTTCACATCTTCCATTGTCTGATTTCCAAGCTAAAAATTGCGTTGTGCCGCGCAGCATAGCCCATGAAAAACAGCGCCGAGCCGGCATTGCGATTCGATCCGCAGCAGGCGCACTTGGCACTTCGGACATGCATTTCGTCGCATTCGAGTGGCAGCCGATGCAGCGGACCGACACAGTCCACCCATCGACTTCACCGCCGCCGAACAGGATGCCCCGCCCATGATTCACCGAGAACGCCTGACCGCCAAACTCGAGGGCGACTTCGTCGTGTTCCTCATCGGCATGCGCATCAACCAGCCGTTGAAAGTCCACAAGTGGCTGCCTGTCGCCAGCGCCATGCCACGCATGCTCAAGGAACTCGGTCGCCAGCCGGAGCGCGGCCTCCTGCATGCCGAAATGTGGTTCTCAAGGACGATCATGGTCCTTCAGTACTGGCGCTCCATGGAACAACTGCTGGCCTATGCCAAAGACAAGGAAGCCGAACATCTTCCGGCATGGAGGGCCTTCAACAAGGCGATCGGCACGGATGGCTCCGTGGGCATCTGGCACGAAACCTACGCGGTATCGCCGGGCACCTACGAGAACATCTATGTCAACATGCCAGCGTTCGGGCTCGGCGGGGCTGGGATGACACAGGGCGTTGTGGAAGCCAATCGCTCGGCGGCTGCGCGATTGAGACAGACGAGGATGCAGGAATGACGGGACGATCTCGTCGCGGGCGAAAGGGCTCTTTTCCTCTGTAGAATCCGCCGCTTGAGGCAATAGCTTGTTGGCAATCAACGAGTTTCAGATGCGGGTGTAGTTCAATGGCAGAAGCACACCCTCCAATGAAAATACGGCAGGTTCAGCACAAACCTACGCCAAAACCTACGCCGCGGCGATTGCTATCGCGACACGGGTTTTCTTCAAGCGGACCATAGCGTCAGCGCAGACGCGGACTATCGCCCCGCCACTTCAGCAGTCGCTTGCGTAGCTGGGCCAGAATGCGCGTGACGCCATACTGACCCTTGACATCGACGGTGGCAGTCGCGACTGCCTCTGCCCTCATGGCCACCCCGTAAATCCCATGGCGCCACAACAGCCGGGGCACGCGTGGCATCCGAACGAGGTAGTAGCTAGGGTAACGGACCATATCGCGAAGCACAGTGTTGAAAAGCGATGTATTGCGCGATTGCAGAACCTTGGCGGCATTCTTGACGGCCGATCGCTGCCGAGCGGCAACTTGGCCTCGACGCAATCCAGCGACCTGCAGGAGGCGAGCCCGCATGGCAGTGCCCACCACACTGGCAGAAAACTGAGAGGCCACAGTTCGCTGCCCCGCCTGCGCAATTTGTGCCCGCCATGTGAGGTCCAGCCACACACGCCGCATCAGCTTGGCAGCAGCGTCGATCTTGGGTTCAGCCCAGAGTGTCCCCGCTCTATACGGCCCATGAGCAGAATTGCTGCGCACGAGATCGAAAGGCACCAAGGCCGCATTGTCGGAATGCGTGAAATCTGCATTGCCGCTCCAACCTGTAGTCACCACGGGCAGGCCATATGCCATCGCCTCAGCAATCGAGAGACCGAAACCTTCGGCTCGATGCAGCGAAACAAAGCCGTCCACGGACGCCAGCAGTCGAAAGCGCTCATCGCTGTCCATCGCTTCCGATAGGAAGGAAATGCGATGGTCTTCTGCCGACTCGCGCAGCGACTGCATCAAGTCAGGCGCCGCCTTTGCGTTCAGCGCCTTGACGACCAGTCGAACAGCCTCCGACGGTCCAAAGGCTTCAACAAAAGCTGCAATGACGCCTTCTGGATTTTTCCGGAACGGAACGGAAGCAACGTCAAACTGGAAGAGAAAGACGAACTCGTCGCTCGCGGTCTCCGGCAGCAGTGTCTCAAGCCACGCACGGTCGCGTTTGATCGGTGGTGGCATCACCGTCGGGGGCATCACAGTGACCGGGATGGTGGTTTTTTGCCGGATGGCATCAGCGATGAACTGTGTCCCAACCCAGATCTCATCCACCAAATCGAAACGATCTGTCCACTCGTCCGGGAAGTCAGGAGTTTCCCAGTACCAACAGCCGATGCGATATTGGCTCAGAAACTCTGGCGCCAGTTTCGACAGCACATCGGGCAGCATGTCCGCATTGCAGCCGACGATTGTCGCGGCAGGAACGCCTGGGGCCCACCGCGGTATCGGGAGGCTGTACCGTCCTGTCGGTGCCGTCGTATCAAACGAAATATCGTGGCAGCGGACGGCAATTCCTGCCGCGTCCAAACCCGTAACACTGTTTCGCGCTGCCTCCCCAACACCAAGATGGGCACTGAGGTAACCGATGTAGTTCACGCTCATCTGGTCGGACTTGCCCGCAATTCCCAGACGCTCCACGAGACTGCGATCAAGGCCGAGTTCGCGCAGGCCGGAGGTCCGCATCCAAGCCATCAGACCCACTGCATCGTGGCCATCATCAAATGCGTTCACGAGATCGGCACGCATCTCAAGCACAGTTCGCATATACCGCGTCACATGATCGCCGGTCGCTTTGCCTCTTGCCCAACGCAAGAAGGCGGGATCCTCCAAGGGGTCGCCTAAGCCCACGCCTTCAGTGAGCAACTGACGATACAGCGCACGGCATGCTCGATCCCATGTGACACCGTCGGCGAAAGAAACCCGCGGGAGTTCCAACATGCGGAATCGGTCGATACCGGCATCTTTCAGTGCCTGCGCGTACTCGCCGAACAAGGTCTGTGCGTCACCCGGCAGGTTCCAGCCAAAGCGGCTCTCATAGCGCGACAGTTGCTTCAAGTCCGGGTTGAAGCCACTGAAGTGAAAGAAGACGAGATCCTGCACCTCCCCGCTCGCGGCCTTCATCTGCCAGCGATCGCCCGACCACTGTGGGCTGCGCTCGTGAAGATTCCAATACGCAGCGTTGAAGCCTATATGCCGCAGAACATTCGCTCTTGGCACAAGCAGTGGCGCGTTGTCCATCCACTTCTGATCAGTAAATACACCCGTGCGTACATCTTCAAAGCACAGCGTGCGCAACTTCTCATCCCACCATTGCAGCAGAAACCGCGCGCGGGGTGTGTCTCGCAGCGCCGCGAAGCCGAGGTTGTAAAGACCCGCCCGCAGGATGACGAGATCGTCTGGCATACATCCATCGTTGGGTATCGGCGCCAGCGTATGCGGCGTAAGGACAAGCTCGGCTTCTGCGCCCGCACCGTCCCAGAATTGATCCACCCTCTGAAACACGCGGATGTCCGGATCGAGATAAACGACACGCTGCACTCCTTGGTCAAGGAGGTAACGAAAGCAGGCCGGCTTCACGCTCGTCGCGAACTCCAGAAAGCTGTAATGGCTGCGTCGATGATTCCACTCTCTGCGCTCGAAGACCACCTCCGCTGCAACAAGGGTCACATGTTCCGGCAGCTCGACACCCTCTGGCTGTTGAGTTCCATGGAATCCTGACCCGCGATTTCCATCGAATATTGACCCACCCTCTTTGCGAGCCAGCCGGCTCACGGTGTGGATAAGTTCTTGGCTTTCTCCTTTTTAGGTTGGACTGCTTGAACGGGTTGAGCCGAGCTGTGCTTGAAGCGGAAGCTGTCGTTTCCGGTCTCCAGAATATGGCAGTGATGCGTGAGCCGGTCCAGCAACGCCGTCGTCATCTTCGCGTCGCCGAAGACGCTGGCCCACTCGCTGAAGCTCAAGTTGGTTGTGATCACCACGCTCGTGCGTTCGTAGAGTTTGGACAGCAGATGGAACAACAGCGCGCCACCTGATGCGCTGAACGGCAGGTAGCCCAGTTCATCGAGCACCACCATGTCCGCGTACATCAGTCGGTGCGCGATGTGGCCGGGATTGCCACTGGCCTTCTCTTGCTCGAGTGCGTTGACCAGTTCTACCGTCGAGAAGAAGCGCACCCGGCGGTGTTGGTGCTCGATGGCCTGCACGCCCAGCGCCGTGGCGATGTGGGTCTTGCCGGTGCCCGGACCGCCCACGAGCACCACGTTCTGCGCATCGTCCATGAACTCGCATCGGTGTAGCTGACGCACCAGCGCCTCGTTGACCTCGCTGTTGGCGAAGTCGAAGCCAGCGAGATCGCGATAGGCTGGGAAGCGAGCGAGCTTCAACTGGTAGGCCACCGAGCGTACCTCCCGCTCGGCTGTCTCTGCCTTTAGCAACTGCGAGAGCATCGGTTGGGCCGCCTCGAAGGCCGGCGATCCCTGCTCGGCCAGCTCCGCGACGGCCTGGGCCATGCCGTGCATCTTGAGTTCGCGCAGCATGATCACGATGGCGCCGCTGGCAGGGTCATGTCGCATGGCGCACCTCCTGGCTACTCGACTTGGAGTTCAGCGGCCCGCGCAGGCCGCCAGCAGCGCTGGCACGCCCCCGGAGCGTGTCGTAGCGCAGCACATCGGCCTTCGGCTCGTTCATCAGGCGCAGTGCCTGCGGTGCCGTGACAGGCGCCGGCGCAATGGGCTTGGCATCGAGCAGTCGGTGCAGCACATTCAGCACATGAGTCTTGCTGGCCACGCCGGCTTCCAGCGCCAGTTCGACCGCGGTCAGCACTGCCTGCTCGTCGTGGTGCAGCACCAGCGCCAGGATCTCCACCATCTCGCGGTCTCCGCCTGGCTGCTTCAGCAGCGCGGCCTGCAGCCGCCGGAAGCCCTGCGGCAGCTCGCTGAAGGGCGCTCCGTTCCTGAGCGCTCCTGGCTTGCGTTGCAGCACTGCCAGGTAGTGCCTCCAGTCGTAGACGGTCTGACCTGCGGTGTCGTGGCGACGGTCAATGATGCGCGTGTGCTCGCACACGATCTGGCCCTCGGCCGCCACGACGAGGCGTTCGGCGTACACGCGCAGGCTCACTGGCCGGTTCGCGTAGGAGGCCGGAACGCTGTAACGGTTGCGCTCGAAGTGCACCAGGCAGGTGGGCGAGACGCGCTTGGTGTGTTCCACGAAACCATCGAAGGGTCTGGGGATCTGCAACAGTAGTGGCCGTTCCTGCGCCCAGACATCGGCTACGGTCCCTGGCAGCTTGCCGTGGACGATCTCGCCCCACAGCGCCTTGCAGCGGTCCTCCAGCCAGTCGTTGAGCAGCGCCAGCGTGGCGAACGCCGGCACAGGTTGCCACAACCGGTGGCGCGCATCACGCACGTTCTTCTCGACCTGGCCCTTCTCCCAGCCCGAGGCCGGGTTGCAGAACTCGGCCTCGAACAGGTAGTGACTGACCATGGCGCTGAAGCGCGCGTTGATGTCGCGCTCCTTGCCGCGGCGTACCTTGTCCACGGCGGTCTTCATGTTGTCGTAGATGCCGCGCCGAGGCACGCCCCCGAGTACCTCGAAGGCCCGGTTGTGCGCATCGAACAGCATCTCGTGGGTCTGCAACAGGTAGGCGCGCACGATGAACGCACGGCTGTGGCTGAGCTTGAAGTGCGCCACCTGCAGCTTGGTGCGTTCACCAGCGATGACGGCCCAGTCCTCGCTCCAGTCGAACTGGAATGCCTCGCCGGGACCGAAGGCCAGAGGCACGAAGGTGCCGCGCCCGGTCGTCTGCTGGACCTCGTGGAGATGCGCATGCCACGCTCGTGCAAAGGCCGCCACGCGGTTGTAGGAGCCCTGGTAGCCCAGCGCCACCAGATCGGCGTGCATCTGCTTGAGCGTGCGCCGCTGCTTGCGTGACTTAGACGCCTCGCTCTTGAGCCAGCCGCCGAGCTTCTCGGCGAACGCGTCGAGCTTGCTCGGGCTGATGCGCTTCGCGTAGCTGGGCGCCGCCTCGCCCTCGCGAAGGTACTTGCGGATGGTGTTGCGAGACAAGCCCGTGCGCCGGGCTATCTCTCGGATGGACAGTTGCTCTCGCAGTGCCCAACGCCTGATGACACTCAGTGTCGCCACGTCAATCACTCCTGTGCTCCTGCTGCTAAAAGCAGCAGGTTAGGGTTATCACGTGGGTCAGATTTAGATGGAAATCACCGGGCCAAGTGGGTCACTTCTGGATGGAAATCAACAATGAACCAGCACTGGGGATCCGGGACCGCCGTCTCAGCATCAAACCAGGCCGCCATGTAGCCTTGGTGCGAGAAGAAGACGACGTGAGAGTTCTTCATCTGGTATCGAACGCCCTCCTCTTCGAGCAGATCCCGAAGCATCCCGTGGTTCGAAAAGACGCAGTCGATGAACCAGGCTGATCCGCGAAAGATGCCGTTCCAGTCCCGCCCCATCCAAAGTAGGTAATCCCTGTAGGCCTGGGGCAGCTGGAAACCCAGCTTGAGCTCAAGCGCTTCGACTTCCGCCTCGCTGGCGCCGATTGGGGCGCCTATTCTGGGCTCGATGTGAAGCGCGTGGAATTGCTTGGCGGATTCGATGGGCATAGCGACGCGGAGTTGTCGCGTCGAGTATGCCGAAGTGCGCGCGCCTCGCCTCCTACGGCGGGGGATTTGAGTCCCCTGCTCTACTGCGAGACAGATGCAGCGGAGGAGCCTGAACACTCGATTTTCGGCTGTGATCTTCGGATAGCAGGCTCCAACCGACACAAAGGCGGACCGCCTAAGTTCCAAGCGCAGTTGGCAGCCCGTGTCCATCTGTCCTCAGAGGATCTCCATAAAAAATCCCACGAATGTTAATTTTTTTCACCTACAATGTAGTCTTAGAAAATTAACATCACGGGACCATGCTCAACCGCAAACCCATCCTCATTAGCGATCAGTGGCAAGTCCGCCAGGAGCTTCGTGCGCTTGGCCTGACCCCCAACATCGTGACGCAAGTCGCCAAAGCCAGCGCCGCGGCCAAGGCAGAAGCGCTGGAGGTCGACCCGTGCAGCACGCCAGGCACCCTCGCCTACATCAAAGGTGTGCGGCAGATCCGGCTGGAACTCGTCCCCGAAGGATGGGTCATCAGCCGGGCCGGCAACGTGGAATCGACCGTCAATCACGTTCTCGGTATTCAGCTTTGCTTCCAAAGCGTGGATATGGCCTGCACCGAGCGGGATCCACAAGCGATTTCAGGCAAAGGATCCGGCTCGCGCAAGCTGATCCACGCTGGACAACAGGGAGAACTGTTCGAAGCTCCTCAGGTCGCAACGGCGACTCCCAGCGGCGCTGTCCCGACTGTTTGGGTGTTGTGCGTCAGCACCGAGGAAAAGAAGCTCCGCGCCGAAGTTTCTTGCCCGGAAATCTTCGAGGGAACACAGTTCGACGGATTCAGCAAACGCATCTTCGTTGTGGATGAGGATCTAGATCCGAGCCCGCGCGATGCCAAACGTCCTGATGATGGCGACAGTGGTGATTTCGAAGTTCGGATTGCAAAAAAGTGATTTCCCATGTTCAACGCTAACCGGCTTTCGATTGCACGAAAGCGGCGTCAACTCACCAAGAAGGAACTAGCCGAGAGGTCTGGAGTTACAGCGGTGACGCTTACCCGACTGGAGGTGGGTGATACCAATGAGCCAAGCATGGACACGGTCCGGGCCCTAGCTGGAGCCTTGGAATATCCGATCGAGTTCTTCTATTTGAGCGACTGCGAGGAACTGACCACTGAGGCAGTGAGTTTCCGCAGTTTGTCGAGCTTGACTGCGCGCCAACGCGACGCAGCGCTCGCAGCCGGCGCCATTGCCTTTGAATTTCATCATTGGGTTTCACAGAAGTTTTCACTTCCGGAGCCTCAGTTGCTGGACTTGCGGGAAGAGGAGCCGATTGCAGCAGCAGAAGCACTCAGGAGCCACTGGGGCATTGGCACTCGCCCTGTCGAGCACATGATCAAACTGCTTGAGGCGAAAGGTGTACGCGTTTTCGCACTTGCCGAACAACATAAGAATGTGGATGCCTTTTCGTGCTGGCGGGATGGAGTGCCGTTCGTATTTTTGAACACGTTTAAGTCGGCCGAACGTAGCCGCTTCGATGCAGCTCACGAGCTAGGTCATTTGGTTCTTCACATGCACGGTGCCAACAGTAATCGTGATGTTGAACGCGATGCGGATGCTTTTGCCTCTGCGTTCCTCATCAATCGAGGCGATCTTATCGGGCACCTTCAACGAGTTCGTTCGCTGGAACAACTGGTTTCTGCAAAATCGAGGTGGGGGGTATCGGTCGCAGCTCTGGCTCGAACGGCCTTCGATGCCAAACTCATTTCCGACTGGCATTACCGTGACCTTTGCAAGCAGATAAGCCAGCGAGGCTATCGAACTACTGAGCCTGAGGGACGTCCCAGGGAGAAATCCGTGCTGTGGCGAATGGTGTTCGCGGAACTCTGGCAAGAGGGTGTGACAAGAGACTCCATTGCCAGAACACTTCATATTCCAGCAGAGGAGATTGAAGCCCTTGTGGGAGAACTGGTTGTGCAACCTCCAGTTGCGCCACCGCGCCAGAAACCCACTCTATCCATCGTTTAAACATCTCTCGCCCGCCTCGCGCGGGCTTTTTTATGCCCAGGGCCGGAATCGAACCGGCACATCGCCGTTTCCGCCGTCAGCCCATTTCCGATCGCTTGCAATCAAAGACCGCGCTCGGCTCAATCGCCTTCAACGCCGGCGTCTTGCCGACGAACGTCACTCCTGCACTGATGAGGCGCCAGTCATCCAGCGACTTGAATAGCTTGAAGAGGTGGGTGACCTCGACGCCAGCAGCGGGAATTGTGTTGAAGACATAGATCGGCTCGCCAAACTGGGTGTCTGTCGAGCTCACCAACTCGGCTTTCAGTTTGACCATCGTCTCCGAGTCCTTGGTCCTGAAGCGCACCATGTCCATGTTGACAGTTCGCGAAGGCTCATCGATGGAGATTCTGCGAACCCAGTGCAGGTATGGCGGTAATAGTCCGCTCAAGGCCGTCGTTGACGGCCGGGTGCTTTATGGCGTGATGTCGGCCACGTGCTGGAGCAGGCCGAAGCCCACGCGCCAGGCCCGGCCGTCGCAGTGAACGGTGGCTGTGCGCTGGTTGAGGCGCTTGATCTCTCCGACCTGACGTTTGAGGCTTTGGTCGACGAAGCTGACGCGCTGGCCGACACGGAAGTCCTCCTTCCTGTTGATCTCCGGCGGCGGCCTCAGCGGCGCCGCAGGCGCCGCTGACGCTGATCTGGCATCCGAAGCATTCGGCTGTTCCTCCGCCGGCACGATGGCCGCATACAGCACGTTCAGGCGCTCTTTGCTCTGCTCGTCGACCAGCGTGGCTTGGCGGTCTTTCATGGCCACGATGCGGGCCCTGCGCAGTTTGCCAGTGCCCCAGTCCCAGTACTGCACCAGTTGGCCCATGTGCAGCTGCGAGCGCGCTTGCACGATGCGTCGGGGGTCGGCCATGAGTTGCTCGATGACCCAGCTGAGCTGGTACAGCTCGGCGCTGGTGGCCATGGGAAGGTCTTTGATCTGCTCGACACGCATGTCGGCAATTTTGCCAGCGGCAACGCTCAGGCCGCGAGCTTGTCTGCCGTCGCTGATGTCGTGGGCGTAGCCTTGACGAGCTCACCGGCGACGGCCCACGGCAGTAGCTCGTCGATGCGGTTGCTCGGGTGGTCAGCAATGCGCTCGAGCACGTGTCGCAGGTAGGCCTGTGGGTCAATTCCGTTGAGCTTGGCGCAGCCGATCAGCGTGTAGATCACTGCAGCGCTGCTGCCGCCGGCGTCGGAGCCGAGGTGCAGATAGTTCTTGCGTCCGATAGCGACGCCGCGCAGCGCGCGCTCGGCAGCGTTGTTGTGCGCCTCGATGCGGCCGTCGTCAACGAAGCGCGTCAGCGCCGTCCAGTTGCTCAGCGAGTACCCGATCGCCAGCGCCATCGGCGACTTTGCCGAGACCTGCGCTAGCGTTGTGTTGAACCACTCCCTCAATTCATCCAGCATGGGACCAGTGTGCTCCTGGCGAACCCGCATTCGCTCATCCGGCGTCTTGCCGCGGATGTCGGCCTCGACGCCGAACACCTTGCCGATGCGCTGTAACGCCTGGTGCGCCAGCGTTCCGGCCAGCTTGTGCTGACGCTCGTGGATGTCCCACACCTTGCGGCGTGCATGGCTCCAGCAAGCCGCCTCGACCACACGGCCGTCTTCGTACAGCGGGTGGTAGCCAGCGAAGGCATCCGCTTGCAGGATTCCCTTGAAGTGCCTCAGGTGACGAACGGGGTGTTCGCCCTTGCGGTTCACCGAGTATTGGAACCACACCGCCGGCGGCGCTGTGTCGCCGCTGGGGCGGTCATCCCTCACGTACACCCACAGGCGCCCGGTGCGGGCCTTGGCGCCCGCACCGCCGAGCACGCGGATCGGCGTGTCGTCGCCGTGGACCTTATCGGCCGCCACCACGTAGCGGCCGATCGCTTCGGCCAGCGGGCTCAGCAGGCGTGCCGCCTGCGCTACCCAGTCCGCCAGGGTCGAGCGCTGCAGTTCGACGCCTTCACGGCTGTAGATCTGGCACAGCCGGTACAGGGGCGTGTGGTCGCAGTACTTGCTCACCAGCACATGCGTGAGCAGGCCGGTGCCGGCCATGCAGCGGTCGATCGGCCGACTCGGCGCCGGTGCCTGCATGATCGTGCTGCAGGCCGCGCAAGCGAGCTTGGGGCGAACGTGGCGCACGACGTGGAAGGTGCCCGGCTCGTAGTCGAGTATCTCCGAGACGTCCTGTCCGATCTCGCGAAGGCCGCGGCCACAGGCTTCGCAGTTGCAACCGCTTTGCGGAGTGTGCACCACAGTGCGCCGTGGCAGGTGATCCGGCAAGTCCCGTACACCGGTGCGCTGTCGCTTCTGCCGCTTCTTGCGAGCCTGCTCGATGGACGTGACGTTGGAGGGATGATCGGCGCCTTCAGCGGGCACCGCCGGCTGCGCGAGTTGACCGCCCACGAGCTCAAGCTGCGCGTGCTCGAGCTGTTCGCTGGAGCGCCCGTACTTCATGCGCCGCAGGTAAGCCACCTCCACCTTGAGCTTCTCGACGGTCAGCAGTGCAATCTTCAATGCCTCTTGCGAGCGCTGTACCTCGCCGCTAAGAGCGGCGTTGGCAACCAGCAGTTCCTCGGAGGTCATGGGGTGCGACTGTGCCTGTCGTCACCCATTTCCACAGCGGGAGTTGCCCTGTCAACTGCAGAAGGCCGCCTATGCTGCCGCGCGCGGCTGCCAGGTACGCTCGGGCCGTCGCCAGTCGATGCCTTCGAGCAGCATCGACAGCTGTGCAGCGCTCAGCGAGATCGAGCCCGTTTCTGCCTGCGGCCAGATGAAGCGGCCACGCTCCAACCGCTTGGCCAGCAGGCACATGCCATCGCCGTCACTCCACAGCAGCTTGACGAGATCGCCTCGGCGACCGCGGAAGACGAAGACATGACCGCCGTACGGGTCCTCGCTCAGCGCGGTCTGTACCTTCGCCGCCAGCGTGTCCATGCCGCAGCGCATGTCCGTCACACCGGCGGCCAGCCACACCCGAGTGCCAGCGCGCGGGCCGATCATTCGCTCTGGCGCAGCGCGCGCAGGACACGGCGCAGGCTGTCTTCGTCGACCGGCCCGCGCAAGCGCAACTGGGCGCCGGCGAACTCCAACTCAATAACGCCGCTGCGCAGAGCCGACCTCGGTGGCGCCACAGCATGCTCGCCTGACGCGGGAACCGTCATGACCTCGGCCGCCGGCGCGACAGTCACCGGCAACAGTACAGCCGCCGACGCGCCGCCAGCAGCCCGAAGATGCTCCCTGCGCCACTTGAACAGCATGTTGGCGTTGACGCCGCCGTGCAGCGCGATCGCCGACACGGACGCGCCCGGCTCCAAGCTTTGTTGTACGAGCTCATGTTTGAACGCTCGGTCGTGATGTCGCCGGCTCGCCTTCCCTGCGTCTTGCTCACTCTTCATGGTGTGCACCATCTCCATTTAGCGCACACCTACAAGCGGGTCTGCGATTCGGGTCAGATGCTTCCCGCAGCCAGCGCGTCAGGCAAGGACGGCCTTCGTCGGACTATTACGTATGGCGTGTCCTTGCTCGCGACCGGAACGCATGTGATTGTCTTTGCAGACGCCGAGCCCGCGGCCAAGAGCAGCAGTAGCGCCTGGCAAGCGAGACGCCTAGTTTGAATTTTCATGGTCGCCCTCCTCTGTTATTGAGTGGGTCCACTTTAGCGCCTCGCGTCGATGCCCAGCTTTTGCGCCCCTTCCCTCGTGTTGATGGCAATATCACGGGTGTGATTGACCTCTCAACCCCGCCCGACCCTCGATGGCTTGACGCGAAAAGCAGGCGTGACGAATATTTGACCGTTGGGGGCCTCGCTGTCGAAGACGGTGTATCGAGCTACTTTGAGATGTACAGCGATACCTTTTTGGAAGGACTCAAGAAAGCCGGCATCTCCACTGCGCTTCAGTTGGCGCAGGTCCTTACCCGCATGGACGAATGCACGTCCGTTGGAGACTTTCTCGACCAGCCAGTCGACCAGGGAGTCGAACTTGCCGGATTCGGCTTGCTGCTGCTGGATCGCATGGCTGGTATTCGCTGGGGCAAAGACGATCCGACGGCCTGCTTTTGGCTTCATGAGCAGCTCTTCGAGTGCTTCGAGTACATCAGGGACAGCACAAAGCGGAGGGATTCAGCGAAGAAGGCTGTCGCCGCCCGGCACGCAAGCACCCGGCCTGCCAAACAGTTTGTCACTGCAGAGTGGCAGGAGCACCGTTCCGAATACGCGAACAACAAATCAGCCTTTGCTCGCGACTATGTGCGTCGGATCAAAAACGAATTTGACCTTAAAGTCACTGAAAAGCAGCTACGGGAGGTTTGGCTAAAGGACCTCGCCGATCCACGACCACCCAAGCCGTATTGAATGTCCAATCCGCAGATTCGGCATCCGCTTCAGGCCTTCGATCTCCATCTGTCGTTTGATGATGATCAGCCAGGATTCATCGCCAAGCGCGTCATGGATGCCAGAGGAAAACTCCACCTCGATGAGACCGTTTGGGCCGCCGGGTTCTTGGCGTACACCTATCTCGCTGGAATCTCAGAAGCCATCCTTACGCCCGAGGGTTATCGGGACTGGATCGGCGTCGCGAACGAGATGTTGGATAAGGAGTTTTTTCCTGACTTATTGAAGATGGTTGACCAGGGCCGCGTCTCATTCAATTTAGATTCACGAGCCGAATTAGAGGATCGCTGGAACGAATTCGACTGGGTCGAACGCTTGATGCTGCTCCTTCAGATCACGGACCAGCAGGCACCACACTGGCTGGTTGGAGACAGCCCGATTGATGGCTACGGACAACTCATTGCACTCGCGTTACTGTGGCGCGTTGATAGCGCCGTCATCTCTGAATTTCTAGACGGAAATGGCCTAATAGAAAACGTCGTTGACATATTGGCTCTGAGGGATCGGTTGCAGCTTCCCAAGAGCATGGAATCCACCCTGAATTTCGCCAAGCAACAGGCCAGACGCGAGCAGGCAACTCGGGCCGTCGCAGCCAGACATGCCCCTGGCAAACGTGCTCGAACATTTGTCCAGCATGAGTGGTCAACTCACCAGAACGCCTACAACGCAAACAAGTCAGCGTTCGCGCGTGACTATGTTCGTCGTGTCAAACATGAGTTCGGCGTTGATATAACGGAAAAGCAGTTGAGAGAGGTGTGGCTTAAAGATCCCCCGCCTACTGGCAAACCGGACGGTTAGCCGGTAGGCGGGTAGTGACGCCCCGTCCTCAGCCCTGCAAAGTCCGCCCCATACCGCAGCACATCGGATGCACCGCGGGCAAACCACAGCACGGCGATCACGTTGAGGGGCTACAGCGCTTCTTCCTAGGCAAGCACGGCTACAAGACTTGTACTGAGAGGCACACCACCTCAAGCTGATCGTTGCCTCTAAGCGGGGGAAAGAATCATGAACAAGATCATGGCGGGACACCGTCGGCGGAGCGTTGGGCGCGACAGAACAGTGGGCGAGACGAACTCCTTAGAACGGAACATCGTCATCCATGTCCGAAAAGTTGGCCTTGGCAAGTGGTTGGTCTGGCTTGTAGCCCGGGTACATAAATCCATCCTGCACTGCCGCTCTCATTTCGGAAGTCCACTTCGCACGCAACTCGGTGCCTGCTCCATGGACCTCGATCAATCGTGGCCACTCCTTGCGCACCACTGGAAAAACTTTGTCTTCAAGCACGGAGTTGTTCCACAAGACATTCCCCGACATATCCCGTCTCCTAGCCGGAGCCAGCAGCAGGCTGTCGTTCAACAGCTTCCATCGCTCCTGCTCCTCCTGCGTGAGCAATGCGGGATAGCTGATCGCAAGCTTAATGAAGCGTTCCGACTCGTCTACGTCCCAAAGCTTCGCGGCTTCCTCGGCAACGGTGATGCTTTCATCTCCGTTGTAGCCCGTGCCTTCGTGCAGCCGCACGTCTTTCAAGCTGATCTCAACTGCCCATTCGATGTAACTAGAGAGGGAGCGTCGCTGCTTCCGGGCTGCCAGCTCCGCCAAGTACCGCAACTGTGGGTCCAGCCTCACGGTCACGGTCTCGCTACGAGTCAGCCTGCTTGCGGTCTTCTTTGTCTCAGCCATTCGGCAATTGTCCACCCAACCTGGGCTTCCGCTCGATGTGCCAAAAAAACTTCAAAGTCACCATCAAAGCGCTTGTGCTCGAAACGACCACACAATACATTATCGAACACATGAGCCACTTTCAACTCTATTAGCCAAGGAGCTGCATGAACACCCCCGCGAGTCGCCCCTCATCAACGCCAGTGCGCATGCCAACAGAGCTCCGAGACTGGCTGAAGCACCAGTCCATCGACAACCGCCGAACTTTAGGAAATGAGATCGTCTTTCGGCTCCAAGAGTCCCGTGCTCGACAGCTCGGGCCACTTCTCAAATAAAGCGCTTTAGCAGACAGCGGCACCTCAATCACCAAAAGTCAGCAACGACGAAAAGGACAGCAATGAGCAATATCGTTCCCTTCACCTTCGACGGCACAAACATCCGGGCGCTCGAGATCGACGGTGAGCCTTACTTCGTCGGCAAGGACGTTGCCGAAGCACTGGGCTACGCGGACGCCAGCACGGCAATCCGCTCGCACTGCAAGGGGGTGCAAAAGCTGCACCCCCTTCAAACGGGCGGTGGCGTCCAGGAAATGCGCGTTCTCTCCGAGCCCGATGTGTTGCGCCTGATCGTGAACAGCACCCTGCCGGCGGCCGAACGCTTTGAGCGGTGGGTCTTCGAAGAAGTACTGCCCTCGATCCGCAAGACGGGCAGCTACACGGCACCGAGGGCAGCGCCCTCACCCGTGCGACTGGCCTACGACGCCGCCAAAGCCTTCCCGCCGCTGTTCCGCGTGGCCCGCCTGCTCGGCTGCGACAAGAACGCCGCAGCGATCAGCGCCAACCAGATGGTGCGCAAGCTCACCGACGTGAATTTGCTCGAAGGCCTGGGCCAAGTGCATCTCGAAGCCGAGAAGCAGGACACCCAGTTCTTCACGCCGACGGAGTTGGGCAAGCGCATCGGCGCCAGTGCTCGCGGCGTGAACCTGCTGCTCGCCGAGGCCGGTATGCAGATGAAGCGCGGTGATGTCTGGGAAGTCACCGATGCCGGCCGCGAGTTCGCACGCATCCTGGACACCGGCAAGAAGCACGGCAGCGGCGTTCCGATTCAGCAAGTGAAGTGGAGCCCCAATGTGCTGCCGCTGCTCGGCCCCGAGAAGGAGGCCGCATGAAAAAAATGGGACCAGATCGCACCGCAACCTTACGAAAGTGCGATCCGTTCCGTATTCTGTTTCCCACCAACATGGATGGCGTCGCCCCAAAAGGCGACGGCCGAGTGATTGAGCCCACTCGACCGTCTATGAAAAACCACCCCGTCAAAGGATAGGAACTTCACATGACGAATGATGCCACGCTCGCGCTGGCAGGCGCAACCGTGCCGCCCCCACCGCCGACACCCTCATTTCTGCCCGCAGCTTCTGCAGAAGGCAAAGAGAACTTGCACGACTTGCTCGAGCAAGCAGCCACCATCGCGTCGCTGCTTTCCCAGACCTTCGGCGGCGACAGCTCGTTCGACGAGCCCAACAAAGCCCCTGGCCTCTCGGGGATGGTCCAGGCCACAGCCTCTCTGCTGAGCACGGCCGGTGACCTCTCGAGGAACCTTGCCGTGTCGGAAACCACGCGAGATGTCGTGTGCCATGCCAGTTCCCTGGCCGCGCACCTTGAGGCCGTGTCGCAAGACGACCTCGGACGCGGGCTGCGCGGATTCCGCTTGGGAGATCGCTGCCTCTCGATGTGCTACTGGACCGTCGAGAAACTCGCTGCGCGAGCGGTTGAAGAGCTGACGAAGCGCGAGGTGCAAGCATGAATGCCGTCCTCGACAAGCCCCGCGCCAAGGCTGCCAAGCGCCCTGCCGTCGCCAAGAAGATCGAGCCGCCGCGGGTCACCATCGCGGACATCCGCGGCTGGATGGGCGCGGCAGAAGAAAAGCTCGAAATGGCCTACGACGCAGCAGAGCGCGGCGAGCCGATCGACACACTGCTCGACCACATCAATCACGACGTGATCCTGGAGCCCAACCTCGTCATCCGGCGTGAAGACATTACGCAGGCCGATGCGAAGCGCGTCTACAACGGCCTGTTTCCCGTGCTGGCCTGCATCCAGGGCGCGATCAAGCTCGCTGAAGGTACGGTGCTGCACGGCACGCTGGAAGAGGCATTTGCGTTGCTCGACGCCGCGCAGACCGCGCTCGATCCCGTGAACGATGCAGTTCGAGCGCTGCCGGTCGGCGGTGACGAGTACGACTTCCAACGCGGCAGGGATCTCGCGATCAAGATGCTCCGGGAATGCCGCGACAACGACTGTGCGAGCGAATGCCAACGCAGAAATCGCGATGCTGGCGCACGGCAAGTGAACATCGTGGGCGACTACTTCGTCGATGCCATGTGCGAGCAGTCTTTGTACGAAGGCTTCACCTCGGTCTTGTCTGGCGCCATCGGCCCGCAGGTTCTCGATCCCGAGTACTTCGAAGACCTGACGCTTGCCGAAACCCAGGCCGGCGCTGCGGGTGAAGACGGCACGCAGCAGCACGAAGGCGCAGAAGCGTCCGAGCCCACGACAGCACTGGCCCCTTCTGCGTTCGAAGCCCTTGGCATCGAAGAAGGCCCTTACGCCATGTTGTGCGAGGCCATCGCCATCATTCAGGCCCGCGCCATCGAGATCGGTTCTGACCTGATCTACGGGGTCAAGTACTGCGCGGAGCGTGGCAAGGAGATTCTGAGTGAGGGCATCGGCGCCCGCGATGTTCGGATGTGCGAGAACGCCTCCGCGCCCATCAGCGTGACGATTGCCGTGCTGGAAGCAGCACTGCATGCCGATGATGACGTTGCGCTGCATGGCGCCCTGCGCATTCTCGATCTCGCGCACGAGTCCCTCGATGAAGCTGTTGCACGGTGGGTGGCAGCATGAGCACCGCCGCTACCCGCACGCCGGCACTACGTCTGGTGCCCAAGCCCCAAGGAACCATCGATGCTGACCTGGTGGCGTTCGACGTGATGGAGTACATCGACACCGAGCACCCGACGCTTTGGGAGACCCTACCCAGAACCGCACGGGTCGGCCTGCGCAATGCCATCGTGCGGGCCGTGATGGCGGAGGATGCCAAGCGATGAAGAAGCTCCCTCTTCCTGTCGTGCAGATCAGGCCGCTCTACCTTGGGCGAGCCGATGCGGCTGCCTTCCTGGCCATCGGCGAGAGCACCTTCGAAGACCTGGTGGCGCGGGGCGAAGCGCCGAAGCCGCGCAAGGTCAGCAAGGGACGCACGGCGTGGCTCGTTGAAGAACTCGAAGCCTGGGGCCGCGAACGCCCCGAGTCCGACCACCTTCCGCCGAAGAACTGCGGCTACGGCCGAGCCGGCGCACCAGCCTGACGGTCGAGCGCCTCGAGGTACTTGGCCAGCTTGGTGAGCCAGAGCCGGCGCTCCTTGTCATAGGTGTGCGTGTTGTAGGTGCCCTCGATGGCCGGGGGTAGGTGGCCCAGCACCGCCTCGCCGATCTCCTTCGGGCACCCCAGCGCCGCCAGCATCGTGCGGCCGGTGCGGCGCAGGTTGTGCGGTGTCCAGTGCGTCACCGGGAGGATCAGCCCCTCGCTCTCGCGGCGGGCCACCTTCTCGGAGTACGGCTGCAAGCCATAGATGTAGGTCGAGAAGTCGTGCTGGGTGTACTGCTCGCCGCGGGCATCCTCGAATAGCAGCCCAGACTTGCCTACGGCCTTGAGGCGGCGCTGAACGATCTTCAGTGCACGCCCCACCAACGGCACGCGCAGATCGACGGCTTCCTCGAAGCGCGCATTCTTTGTCGCCTCCTTCGGCACGGTCCACCACCAGCCATCCTTCTCTTCGGTGACGTGCTCCGGGCGCATGGCCAGGATCTCAACGCCGCGCGCGCAGGTCCACAGGTACATCTGCGTCGCATCACGGCCGAGTTCGTGCATGTTCGGCAGCCACGCCAGCAGTTCTCCCACCTCATCGTCGCGCAGCACGCGCCGCTTCTGGCCCTGGTGCTCACCGCCGACGATCTTCCCTTTGCTTTTCAGCTTGCCCTTCATCAGGGTGGGCCACCAGTTCGGCACGTCCTGGTCGAGACGGCCAGCGTCCAGCGCACGCGACCACGCCGCGCCGAGCATCGAGCGTAGCTTTTGCGCCGCGGTTGGCGTAGCTTTTCGGGCGTCGAGCAGGTCGAAGCACGTAGAGCGGGTCACGGCAGCCGCAGGCGCATCGGCAAATGCCGGCTCTTCGTCCAGCAGCCTTTCGAGCGCCCTCCTCGCCGCGATGGCACCCGCTTCCTGGCGTTCCAGCTCGATGTGGTTGGTGATGTAGTCCTGCACCAGCTTGCGCACCGTGAACACCTCGGCGCCTGCCGGCACCGCAGTGGCAGGTTTGCGCTGCTGCCGCTGGAACGCCTTCGGGTCCACGCCGTCGGCGCGCAGGGTGCGCAGCCGCTCCACGGCCTCGGCCGCTTCGGATGGCCGCATGCCGGGATACGTGCCGATGCGGGTCTGCTTCATCAAGCCCGTTCCAGGCTGCTTGTAGCGGTAGGTCCACGTCATCTTCGACGCAGAGGCGACAAGGCGCAGTCCCTCGCAACCTTCAACGACGAGATGCTCGCCTGGCTTGAGCTGCTTGGCAGCGCGAACATCGAAGAACATGGCCCTATACTCCCGGCTGTCGTCGCTCGCAGGCATGCGTCCGACGGGTGGTTTCGGGTGTAGTTTCTATCAAAAAAACCTACGCCAAAACCTACGCCAAGGTGCCAAGTGGACAGGGGTTTGACCGGGTGACGTTGGGAACACGGTCGAAGTCGAAAGACCCTCTTTCCTCTGTAAAATCAGGTACTTAGGTCGATAACTCGTTAGAAATCAACGGGTTGCAAAATGCGGGTGTAGTTCAATGGCAGAACGGCAGCTTCCCAAGCTTCATACGAGGGTTCGATTCCCTTCACCCGCTCCACTCCCCCTCTTCCCAGATCGCATCACGTAGCCTTCACCGCGTCGACCAGAAACCGCACGAAGGCTTTTCCCGCATCGGGCAGCGAGCGGCCCGCCATGGTCTCTATCTCCAGATGGCGCTCGTTCATCTCGCGGTCCTTGAGTGGAATGACGACCAGCGCCTTGCTCTGCAGCAACGGGCGCATCGACAACGCACCGTAGAAGGCGATGCTGTCCCCACCCTCCGCCACAAAGCTCAACAGCGCGCTCGCGTGGTTGCTGGACATGGCCTGCATATAGCTCAGCCCCTGCCGGCTGCAACTGGCGTCGAGCAGGCGCCGTATCGAACTGTCTTCCTGCGGCAATCCCAGCGGGTACGCCACCACCTGGCGCAGCGACAACTGCCGCTGTGACGCCAGCGGATGGTCCTTGCCCATCACGGCCAGGATGGGACTGGGATGCCGCAGTTCGATCTCGATGCCGGGTTCGGGCACGGCGCTCAAGGTGATGCCGACGTCGGCTTCGCCATCGCGCACATGCCTGGAAATGTCGGCCGGAGAGCAGACCTGCAAGTGAAAGCGCACGCCCTCGTGCTTGCGCCGGAAGCGGGCGATCAGGGTCGGGATGAAGTCGAAGGCAAAGCCCTCGGTGCTCGCCACGCGCACATGTCCGCTGCGCAGGCCGCGCAAGCCGGCGATGTCGTTCGCAACCCGCTCGATGTCCTGCTGCGCCCGCTTGGCATGCGCCGCCAGCAGTTCGCCGGCGGCATTGGGCACCATGCCTCGCGCATGCCGGTCGAACAGCAGCGTGTCGAGTTCGCGCTCCAGGCGCGCCACCTGCCGGCTCACCGCCGAAGACGCGACGTTGAGCTTGAGCGCCGCTTCCTTCACCGAGCCGGTTTTCACGACCTCGAGGAAATAGCGGACCGCGGTCTCCTGCAAGGCACGAAGTGACATGGAATTCTCCGGTTCTCGATTGCTGATTTGGCAACGAAAGATTCTAAACATTGCGCTTGTTGCATCCACTCCCGACTCCTAGGATGGCCTTGTTTCGCACCCTCTCGAACCATCAGGAGCCCCGATGAACCGTCTTCCGCTCATGGCCCGCGCGGCCCTCGCCTTGCTGTACGGATTCGGCCTTGCCGCCGTGCCGCTGACCGCGCCCGCCGCCGAGACGGCCTTCCCCTCGCGCCCGATCACGCTCGTGATTCCCTTCCCGCCAGGGGGCGCAACAGACGTCAACGGCCGCGTGATTGCGCAGCGGCTCGGCAAGGAGCTTGGCCAGCCCGTCATCATCGAGAACCGCGCAGGCGCCGGCACGGTGATCGGTGCAAGCTACGTCTCGAAGGCGGCGCCCGACGGCTACACGCTGCTGGTCAGCTCGGGCACCACGTTCACCGTCAACCCCGCCATCCGTGCCAACCTGCCCTATGACCCCGTCAAGAGCTTCGACCCGATCGGCATCGCCGGGCGCACCGGACTGATCCTGCTGGCCAACAGCGATGTGCCGGTTCAGACGGTGAAGCAGTTCGTGGACTACGTGAAGGCGTCGCCGGGCAAATATTCATACGGTTCCTTCGGCACCGGCACCACCTCGCAGTTCGCCGGCGAAAGCATCCTGCACGCTGCCGGCCTGAAGATGACGCACGTGCCCTACAAGGGCAGCGCTCCGGCCATGACCGACCTGATGGGCGGGCAGATTCCCTTCAGCATCGACACCGTGAGCGCAGCGATCCCGCAACTCAAGAGCGGCAAGATCAAGGCAATTGCGCTGACCACGGCCAAGCGCTCCGCCTTGCTTCCCAACGTGCCGACCATGGCCGAGAGCGGCTATGCCGGCATCGACATGGACACCTGGCTGATGCTGGCGGCGCCGAAGGGGCTCCCCGCCGATGTGAAGGCCAAGCTCGAGAAGGCCCTTGCGGCGACCATCGCCGACCCCGACACACGCGCCAAGCTGCTGGGCCAGGGGCTGGAGCCGGCATACAGCAACGCCGCCGCGGCCAGCGAACTCATCAACCGCGAACTGCCCGTGATGCGCGCCGTGGCCGCTCGCGCGAGCATCACGGCCGATTGAAGAGCCACTGATGAACGCAACACCGAACACATCGCCACCCGCCGCCGAACTCGTCGAGCAATCCGCCGTCGAATTGCGCCGCCTCATCGGCAGCAAGGAGATCTCGCCGGTCGAACTGCTGGAAGCGTGCATCGCGCGAATCGAACGCGTGAACCCCTTTGTCAACGCAGTGACCGCCACCTGCTTCGAGCGCGCACGCGCCGAAGCCAGGGACGCGGAAAGCGCGGTCGTGCGCGGCGACCCGCTCGGACTGCTGCACGGACTGCCGCTGGGCGTGAAAGACCTCGAGCCCACGCAGGGCCTGCTCACGACCTGGGGTTCCGCCATCTACCGCGACCACGTGCCGACGGAAGACATCGAACTGGTGGCTCGCCTGCGCCGAGCGGGTGCCATCGTGACGGGCAAGACCAACGTGCCCGAGATGGGCGCAGGCGCCAACTCGCGCAACGAAGTGTGGGGCGCCACCGGCAACCCCTTCGACCCGAACCTGAATGCGGGCGGCTCTTCGGGCGGCTCGGCGGCGGCGCTGGCCTGTGACATGCTGCCCGTGTGCACCGGCTCCGACACCGGCGGCTCGCTGCGCATTCCTGCGGCCAAGTGCGGCGTGGTGGGCTTCCGGCCTTCGCCGGGCATCGTGCCGAGCGTGCGCAAGCCGCTGGGCTGGACCCCGATTTCGGTCGTCGGTCCCATGGGCCGCACCGTGGAAGACGCCTGCCTTCAGCTGGCCGCATCCGCCGGCATGCACGCGGGCGACCCGCTCAGCCATCCGCTGGACCCGTTGTCCTTTCTCAAGCCGGCTCCGGTCGACCTGGCCAATCTGCGCGTGGCATGGACCGAAGACTTCGGCACCTGCGCGGTGGACGACGGCATCCGCGCCACTTTCCGCCGGAAGATCGAGGCCATGCGGCACCTGTTCCGGCGCTGCGACAAGGTCGAGTTCGACATGGGCGAAGCGCATCGCTGCTTCGACGTGCTGCGCGCCGAGGCCTTCGTGGCGGGCATGCAGGCAGCCTACGAGCGCGACCCAAACAGCCTGGGGCCCCACTCGCGCGCGAACTACGAGATGGGCGCGCGGATGAGCCTGCTCGACAGTGCCTGGGCACAGGCCGAGCAGACCCGCCTTCTCAAGCGCTTCCAGGCGACATTCGCCGACTACGACCTCGTGCTGTCGCCGACCACCCCGGTCTCGCCCTTCCCCTGGACGCAGCCGTATGCCGACACCATCAACGGCGAGACGCAGGCCAACTACTACCGCTGGCTGGCGCTGACCTACGTGGTCACGCTCACGACGCACCCGGCGATTTCGCTGCCTTGCGGCGTCGACCACGCAGGCATGCCCTTCGGACTGCAGGTCGTGGGCGGATTCAGGATGGACCACCAGGTGCTGGGTGCGGCGCATGCCATGGAGGCGGCGTTCTCTCGCGATGCGCAGCTGCGCAGGCCACGTCCCGACCTGGCCGCGCTGAGAGCGGCGGAGCCTGCGCTGACATCGATCGTCAGGACACCGCCCATCTTCGATCGCGGCCTCATGGAAAGCGCCGCGATCTCGGCTGTCTGAGCCTCACCGGCGGGCGCTGGGTTGTTTGCTTGCACATCAAAATACTGTATATTCAAACAGTACTTCACGGGAGTTCTGAAATTCCCAATCCCGGTCAATTGCCCCAAGCACACCAGGACGATGAACCAAGCTGAACTGTTCTTCCCCCGCGCAACCGCGCCGGCACCCATGCCTGTCGCATCGTTGCCCGAATTCGATGCCCCGCTCCACTTCGTGGAGGTCGAAGCAGCGGCCCAAGCCGATGCCTCGCCACCAGACGCCTACACCGTGCGGCTGGCGGACTACGCACTGCCATCGGCCGACGCCGCGAGAGTGGCCGAACAGCGCTTCCGGCGCGAAATCGATCGGCAACTGGGCGACGATGTCATCCCCGCGCTGCGAGCCTTCCAGAATGCCAGCGAGTCGAGCGAGAGCGAGCTCTCGAAGGCAGAAATCGCAATGGCCAAGCGCTGGGCAAAGGCCTACGACGCCGCGCGAACCGCCGGCTTTCGCGATCTGGGCGAAACCGACGAGGCGTACTTCGAAATCCGCATCGACTGACGGCGTTCAGCCTCGCCGCGGCGACACGGCTCCTGGCAAGCGCGACACCCGCTCGGCCAGGAAGTCCACCGCCACGCGCACACGCAGCGGCAGATGGCGGCGCGGCGCATACAGCAGGTGAAGCTCCTGCGCAGGCCCTGTGTGCCGGCCGAGCACCCGCACCAGACGGCCTTGCGCCAGCAGGTCCGCCACCATCCACGTCGGCTGCAATGAAATGCCCGCGCCGCCGAGCACGCTGTCGAGCAGCGCCACGGCGTTGTTGACGCGATAGCGGCTGCGCACCGGCACCGTCTCCTGCCCGTTCGGCCCCTGCAACAGCACGCCATCGTCTCCGCCAGCGTAGCGCAGGTAGTCGTGAGTCAGCAGATCCTGCGGCTTGCGCGGTTTGCCGCGCGCGGCGATGTACTCGGGCGACGCAACCAGCACGCGCGGCCATATGCCCAGGTGCCGGGCAACGAGATCGGGCGGCAGCGTGCCGCCGACCCGCAGCGACACGTCGATGCGCTCCTCCAGCGGATCGACGAATCGGTCGTCCAGTACCAGCTCCAGCTCGATGTCGGGGTAGAGCGCCAGGAACTCCAGCACCATCGCATTGAGATGCCGCTGGCCCAGCGTCACCGGCGCGCTCACGCGCAGCAGGCCGCGCGGCTGCTGGATGCCTTCGCGCGCATCGGCCACCGCGTCGCCGTAGTCTTCCAGAACGCGCCGCGAGCGCTCGTGAAAGCGCTGGCCTTCCTCCGTCAGGCTCAGGCCCGCGGCGGTGCGCCGCAACAGCCGCACGCCCAGCGAACGCTCGAGCCCCGCGACGAGCTTGCTGACGGTGGGCTGTGTGGTATCGAGCGCACGCGCGGCGCCCGACAGGCTGCCCAGCTCGACGCTGTGCACAAAGGCTTCGATGGCGCGCAAGGTATCCATGGCAGATGTATTCGAATTTGGAATGACCTGGATGCTATTCTGCCTTCTACCCTTCCGTATCTGCATGAATGAAAGTCGGCCACCGATTCGCTTTTCATCCAAGGACATGCACATGACAGCCTCTTCACTCACCTCGTTCATTCGTCACGGCGCCCTGGCGCTTTCACTGGCCAGCGCAGCCGCCGCGTCTGCGGCCGGACCCGCAACGACCTATTGGAGCCCCAGCTGGATCGCCAGCACGCAGCCCATCTGGAGCGGCGACTTCGTGCTGCCCTCGGGCCTGCCCTTCCAGTTCAACCGGCAGACCGTGCGCCAGGTGGCGCGCCTGAGCATCGGCGGCACGCGGCTGCGCGTGGTGATCAGCAACGAAGGCGGCACGTCGCCACTGCACATCGGCGCGGCTCGTGTGGCACGCCATGCGGAGGGCTCCGAGATCGTCGAAGGCAGCGACCGGCAACTGCGCTTCGGCGGACAGGCCGAAGTGACCGTGCCGCCCGGCGTCCGGCTCGTCAGCGATCCGGTCGACATCGCATTGCCCGCGCTCGGCGAGGTTGCGGTGTCGCTCTACCTGCCGCGCCCCAGCCAGCCCGCGGGCTTTCATTTCGACGCCCGCCAGGTCGCCTATGTGGCGGAAGGCGACCTGACCGGCATCCCGCGCATGCCGGCCACCGCGAGCCAGTGGAGCACCCGCGTCTACGTCAGCGGGCTGATCGTGGAAGCGCCCAAGGCCCCGGTCACCGTCGTCACCTTCGGCGATTCGCTGACCGACGGCAACGGCGCCACGCCCGGTGCCAACACCCGATGGCCCGATGCATTGGCCGAGCGGCTCGCAAACCGCGACATCGCCGTGCTGAACGCCGGCATCTCCGGCGGCCGGCTGCTGAAGGACGGCATGGGCCGCGCCGGCTTGGAGCGCGCGGGCCGCGACGTGTTCGCGCAGCCAGGCGTGCGGGCCATGGTCGTGCTGCTGGGCACCAACGACATCGGCTGGCCCGGCGGACCGTTCGCGCCCGACGAGCCCGCGATGCGCGCGGAAGAGTTGATCCAGGGCTTCAGGCAACTGATCGAGATGGCCCATGCCCACAACGTGCGCATCGTGGCGGGAACCATCACTCCGAACGAAGGCGCGTTGCAAGGCACACCACTCGAAGGCCACTACTCCCCCGAAAAAGACAAGGTGCGCCAGGCCGTGAACCGCTGGATCCGTGAGAGCGGCGCATTCGACGCGGTGGTCGACTTCGACGCACTGCTGCGCGACCCGGCCCGTCCGTCGCGCCTGAAGGCGGCCATGGACTCGGGTGACCACCTGCATCCGGGCGATGCCGGCTACAAGGCGATGGCAGCCGCCGTCGACCTGGAAGCCCTGCTGGGCACGGCGCCGTAAGCTCGCAAATATACTGTACATACATACAGTATTTCTCTAGAATTCGTCGTCTCCAAGAACAACATCGAGGCGACGCCGATGACCACCGCCAACCCGCCAGCGCCCTCCGCGCAGGCCCTTTTCTTCTCGAGGCTGCATGCGTTGCAGCCCCGTTCCCGCAAGGGCCGGATCTCGACCTGGCCCTTCAAGGTGGCCCGAGAGCAAGGCTACGGCGAAAGCCATGACAAGGACGACGTTCGCGTTCAGGCGTCGCGCGTCATCCGCACGACGGCAGAGAGTTGGTGGCCGTCGGTTTCCTGAAGGAGCGACCATGACCGAAAGCAAAAGGCTTCTCATCGGACTTTTCCCCACCGCGGACGTGCAAGCTGAAATCCAGGCACACCGCCAGGATTGGTGGTGGCCAAGAGATTGCTCGTTTCCGCCGAAAGAGCGCCTGCACCTTACGCTTCAGTCCCTCGACGATCAGCAGGGCAAAGCCGAGCGGCGACTGCGTGCCGCGCTCGCCGAAGTGCCCACGCGGCCGCTGAACATCAAGCTCGACAGCTCATGCACATGGCCCAATGACGTCTCGGTGGTGCAGCCCTCCACGCACGAGGGATTGCGGCGCCTCCAATACGACATCAGCCTTGCGCTGCGGCGCTCGGGCTTTTCCTTGTTGCTCTCAGGCCGGTGGACGCCGCACATCACGATCGCACGCAATTCAGAGCATGCCGCCGGCCCCATGCCCCTTGAGCCCATCCACTGGACCGCCCGTGAATTCCGCCTGGTCCGCTCGCACTTCACCCGCCCGTTCCGCCACGAGCTGCTGGACTCATATCCTCTGCATTGAGACGAGGCATTCGCAAGGCACTACAGTGGCCGGATGCCGACACCCTCAGACATCTCGCACGAGACCATCGCCCAGCACCTCACGCAGGCCTATCGGCTCCGCGTTGCCCGGTCCGAACTCCTGTCCGCGGGAGCAGGCACCACATCCGCCGCCTTTCGCGTCATTGCGGATGAGGAGACGCGATATTTCCTGAAGCTGCAGCAGGGCGAACTCAATCCATCGACCCTCGCCCTCCCCGCCTTTCTCCATCACGACAAGGGCATCGAAGCCGTGATGGCCCCCATACCCACCGCAGACGGCGCGCTGAGCACTCAAAGCCACGGCTTCAACTGGACGCTCCACCCCTTCTTCGACGGACAGAACGGCTTCGATAGCGCCCTGTCGGACCGGCTGTGGATCGCACTCGGCCAGGCACTCGGCGCCATCCACCGCACCGAACTCCCCGAAGCCCTGCTCGCCAAGCTCCCCAAGGAAAGCTACGCGCACCAATGGCGCGAAGGCGTGCGCCGCTATCAGCGCCGCTTCATCAACGGCACCGCTGGCGACGGCATCGTCCAGCGCTTTCTCGCCTTCTGGGAAGAACACGCCGAAGAGATCGACACCGTCGTCTACCGTAGCGAGCAACTGGCTTCCATCCTGCTCGAACGTCCGCCGCGGCTCGTGCCGTGCCACTCGGACATCCACGCGGGCAACGTTCTCGTGGGCGACGGCGACCGGCTGTCCATCGCCGGCTGGCACGCGCCGATACTCGCGCCCAAGGAGCGCGACCTGATGTTCATCGGGGGCGGCGTCGGCAACGCGTGGAACCAGCCTCGGCAGCAAGCGCTTTTCTACGAGAGCTACGGCCCGTCGGAGATCGACACAGTCGCGCTGGCCTACTACCGCTACGAGCGCATCACCAACAACGTGCTCGAAATCTGCGACCGGGTACTCGACAGCGCCAAGGCCGGCGCTGAAGAGCGCGAAGAAGGCTTGCGCCGGATGCAGAGCCTGTTCCTGCCGAACGGCGTCGTCGCCATCGCTCACCAGAGCTACGACGCCGTGACCTGAATCAGGCGAAGGGGCAACGCGTCAGATCAGCAGGTCTTGCGGGTCGTCTTCGAAGCCGGCAATGGGCTGCGCCTTGGCCAGCGCCAGCCACACCCCGAACGGAATGCGCTCGGAGCTGCGATGCACGGCCGCACGCGCCACCACGAGCCGCTCGCCTTCGAGCACCATCACGCCGCATTCGGCCGGCACCTCTTCGGGCTTGGCGATGCAGCGGCCCTTCGCGTCGTTGCCCAGCACGTACCAGCACTCGCCGCCCAGGTCGAGGTACGCCGCGCGCTTGTCGGGCTTGCGCAGGTCGCCCAGCAGGTCGGCGCGGCTCACCTTCACCTCGTGCACGATGGGGTGTGCATAAGCCTCGACGCTGGTATTGCGGATCGAGAACACATCGGGCCGCGCGATGCACCAGCGCGGCTTGCCGCCGTCTTCCAGCGGCGGCAGCCGGGCGCGCAGCCCGAGGCCGCGCCATGCGATGCGGCCGCCGCGCGTCATCTCGCGCGCCACGCGCTCGACCAGCGCCTCGTGCGGCGACATGGCCGCGCGGTTGATGGTGAGCGTGGTCGCGATGCGCGCAATGCCCGCGTCGGTCACGCGCAGAGTCTCGTGGCCATGCATGCTGCGCACGCGCTCGAGGAAGCCGCCCGCCAGCAGCTCGACCTCGATGCCGTCGCAACAGGGCCAGCCGGCGGAGCGGTAGATCTCGCGCAGGCGCCGTGCGTGCAGCTTGCCGAAGGGCACCTCGATCACTTCGCAGGAGGCGGTCTGCATCGGCGGCGGCTCGACCACCGGCGGCGGAAAACCGGGGTCGGTCACCGGCGGCACCACCGGCGGCGGATCGCCTTCGGGCGGTGGCATGGGCGGAGGCGGCATGGGCACCGGCACGTCGGGTGCGGGCGGTGGCGGACCGATGGGCGTGGCGATGACGGGGTCAAGGACGAGTTCGGGCATGGCTCTGGCAGGTTAGCGAAAAGTCTTTCGGAACGCGAGGCATGGAACGATCGGTTGCATCAATCGATCCGTCAATGGAAGTCGCGGCTGGTGTTGCTCTGCGCCAGCCGGCCCATGAGCGGCGTCAGGTCCTTGAAGCCAGTGGCCACGAGGTGCTGCACCTTGCCGCCGGTTTCGTCGTCGCGCTGCCACGTGCCCTGCACCGCGAGCAGGTGCGACTTGAGCAGCGGCTCGCGCCAGGCCTCGATGACATGGCTCCAGACGATCACGTTGACGTTCCCGGTCTCGTCCTCCAGCGTGACGAAGATGGTGCCGTTGGCCGTCTGCGGCCGCTGCCGGACCTTGACGATGCCGCAGGCGCGCGCGGTCTGGCCGTTGGGCACCGAACGCAACTCGGCCGCGCTCATGAGCTTCATGCGTGCCAGCCGCGGGCGCAGCAGAGCGAGCGGATGGCGGCGCAGCGTGAGCCTGAGCGCCGCGTAGTCGCCGACTATTTCCTCGCCTTCGGACGCGGCCGGCAGCAGCAGCGCCTGCTCGTTGATGGGCACGCCTCGCAGCAGGGCCGGCGCCCGGCGTTGCGCCGTGGCGTCCCACACCTGCTGGCGACGGTGGCCCGAGAGGGACATCAGCGCATCGGCCGCGGCCAGAGCGGCCATGTCCTTGCCGTCGAGTTCAGCGCGCAGGGCAAGGTCTTCGGTGCTGGTGAAGGGTGCCGCGGCGCGGGCCTGCAGCAGGCGCTCGGCGCCGCCCGCGCTGAGGCTGGCAATGCGGTTCAGGCCCAGGCGCACCGCAGGCTGGTTCTCGTTGCCAAGGCGGTCGGCATAGCGTTCGTCGATGCCGGAAGGACGCGGTGCATCGGGGTCTCGCGCTTCGAGCGTGGTGTCGAAGTCGCTTCTCGTCACATCGACCGGGCGCACCTCGACGCCATGCCGCCGCGCGTCCTGCACCAGCTGCGACGGGCTGTAGAAGCCCATCGGCTGAGAATCGAGCAGCGCGGCGAGGAAGCAGGCGGGCTCGTAGTTCTTGAGCCAGCTGCTCACCGTGACCAGCAACGCGAAGCTGGCGGCGTGGCTTTCGGGGAAGCCGTAGTCGCCGAAGCCCATGACCTGCTTGAAGATGGCTTCGGCGAACGCCCTGGGGTATTTGTTATCGACCATGCCATTCACTAGTTTGTCGTGGAATTTGTCGAGGCCCCCTTTGCGCTTCCATGCCGCCATGGCTCGCCGCAACTGATCGGCCTCGTCTGCAGTGAACTTGGCCGCGATCATTGCAATCTGCATCACCTGCTCCTGGAAGATCGGGATGCCCAGCGTGCGTTCGAGCGCGGGGCGCAGTTCTTCCTTCTCGTAGTGAATCGGCAATCCCTTGCGCACCCGCTCCCGCTGCTTGAGATACGGATGCACCATCCCGCCCTGTATCGGCCCCGGCCGCACGATCGCCACCTCGATCACCAGGTCTTCATAGGTGCGCGGCTTCAGTCGCGGCAGCATCGACATCTGCGCCCGGCTCTCGATCTGGAACACGCCGATGGTGTCGGCGTCGCAGATCATGTCGAACACCTTCTTGTCGTCGTTCGGTATCTGGTGCATCTCCACCATCGAGCCCCGCCAGCGGTTCATGTGCTCGAGCCCACGGCGAATGGCGCTGAGCATGCCGAGCGCCAGCACGTCGACCTTGAGCATGCCCATCGCTTCGAGGTCGTCCTTCTCCCACTGGATGACGGAGCGGTCTTTCATCGACGCCTTCTCTACCGGCACCAGCCGCGTGAGCTTGGTGTGCGTGAGCACGAAGCCGCCCACGTGCTGGCTCAGGTGGCGAGGGAAGCCCTTGAGCTTCTGCGTGAACTCGATCCACTGGGTCAGCTTGAGTTCGTCTTCTTCCACGCCGGCACGCGCGGCAGCCTGGCACAGTTGCTCGCCGAGCACGGTGTCGTCGAACCAGTAATGGTCTTTCGCGAACTCGTCGATCAGCCGCTCGTCGATGCCGATGGCCTTGCCCACGTCGCGCAATGCGCTGCGCGAGCGGTAGCAGATGACGACAGCGGCGATGGCTGCGCGATGCCGTCCGTATTTTTCGTAGATGTACTGGATGACCAGTTCACGCTTCTGATGCTCGAAGTCGACGTCGATGTCCGGTGGTTCATGGCGCTCGCGGCTCAGGAAACGCTCGAACAGAAGATGTCCCTTTTCAGGGTTGATCGCGGTGATGCCCAGGCAATAGCAGACCGCGGAATTGGCCGACGAGCCTCGCCCCTGGCAAAGAATGTCCTTCGACTTGGCGAAGCGCACGATGTCTTCCACGGTGAGGAAGAACATCTCGTATTCGAGTTCGAGGATCAGGCTCAGCTCTTTGTGCACCTGCCGGCAGACGTTCTCGGGAATGCCCGAGCCATATCTTTCGAGCGGATACCTCTTGAGCGCTCCCTCCCACGTCTTTCGCACCAGCGTCTGCGCGGCGGTCTCGCTGCTTCCCACGGTCTCGAGCGGGTACTTGTAGTTTTCGCGGATCACCTTGGGGTCGAACTTGCAAAGCCGCGCCACTGTCTGCGTATTCGCGAGCATCTCCGGCAGATAAAGCTCGGCCAGTCGAACCCGCAATCGCAGGTGCCGCTCGGCATTCGACTGCAGCGCAAAACCGCATTCGGCCACCGTCTTGCCCTCGCGTACGGCCGTCAACACGTCGTGCAGCGGCTTGCATCCGCGCTTATGCATGCGCACGTCGCCGGCCGCCACCAACGGCACGCCGGCCTCCTCCCCCGCTTGCATCAGCGTGACCAGCCAGAGGTCGTCGTCGAGTTCGTTGAACAACTCCACGGCCAGCCAGAGGTTCTCGCCATACAGCGTCTTGGCGGTCATCAGGTCTTCATGCAGCGTGGCCGTGTCCATTGCGCCGCCGGGGTTGCGGTTCGGCACGAACAGGATCTGGCAATGCTGCAGCGAGGCCACGTCGCTCTCTTCCCAGCTCACGCGGTATTCGCCCTTGGGCAGCTCGGTGTTGCGCGCGGCGGTGATGAACTCGCACAGATTGCCCCAGCCTTCGGTGTCGTTGGCGATCACCACGAGCCTCAAGCGTTCGAACTGGAACTCGCTGCCGAACAGCAGGCGGAAACCGGGGTTGCGCGGGATCTTCGGCTCGTCGGGGTTTTCGCGCTCATATTCGTCGAGCTTCGCGGGCAAGTCGCGCAAGCCCACATGCGCCCGCACGATGCCCGCCACCGAGCACTCATCGGTGATCGCCAGCGCCGTGTAGCCGAGCTGATAGGCCCGCTCCACCATCTCCTCGGGCGTCGACGCGCCGCGCTGGAAGCTGAAGTTGGTCAGGCAGTGCAACTCCGCGTAATCGGGCAGCGTGAACGCGGGCGGCTTGCGCAGCGGCACCGGCAGCGCATGCACCTTGGCGGGCTGGCGCCTGCTTTCCTGCTTGCCGCTCAGTTCAGGCATAGAACCCCTGCAGATACCAGCGCACCTCGCCCGAAGAAAAGCGCGCTGCAGGCCGCTCGCGAAAAATCCACACCAGCCCGGCTTCGGGGCTTTCCGCGACGTAGTAGTCGCGCATCGCGGGTTGGCCGCCTTCTTCCTTGTCGCCCCACCAGCCCGCCTCGACGCGCTGCGGCCCTACCAGCCTGTTCAGCGTGCCGCGATAGCACGGGCGCTCGCCGTCCATCTCGAGCCGCAGCGGCTCGGGCAGCAGCCACGGCGGGTAGATGGCGTCGGGCTGCGAGGCGGCCGCCTGCGCCTGCCTGCGCGACTTGTCGGGCGGGGCCGTGTCTTTGTGCAGCGCGGGCCGCCACGCCTGCTTGCGCTCCGGCCGGTGGTCGGCCTGTGCCGAGGGCACCAGCACCTGCGACGGGCCGAGCCGCACGCTGAGGCGCTCGACCATCTCGTGCAGCCTGTCGCCCTTGCGGTTGTCTTCTGGCAGGAAGCTGGTGCTGGCGCCGGCCCACGGATCGGTCTCCAGCGTACGCAGCCGCAGCCAGCTCGCGGGCGCCGAGAGCGTGGTGAGCCCGAGTTTTTCGGACATCAGCCGGCGCAGGTGAGCCATGTCCTGCGTGGGCTCGGCCGTGCGCACGGTGACCTGCTGGTGCGGCGGCAGGTTCACGCCGTTGAAGCGCTTGAGGTCGAGCGTCCATTGCAGCTCGAGCGCGCGCGCGCCGCGCTGGCGGGCACGCAGCCACAGCTGCAGCGAAGCCAGCAGCCGGTTGGCCGACCACATGAGTTCGGGCGCTGTTTCGGCCAGCGCGGGCAGTTCGAGCTTCTGCTCGAACACGTCGGGCAGCGTGAGCCAGGCGTGGCTTTCGGGGCGCAGGCCCCAGGCGGCGTCGAGCGCATCGCGCAACTCGGCACCGAAGCGCCGCGTGAGGCCGCCGCGCGGCAGCGCAGCCACGTCGCCCCAGGTGCGGCAACCGAGGCGCGCGAGCAGGTCGAGGTGCGCGCGCGCCGCGCTCAGGGTGTCGAGCGGCAGGCCGGCGGGCACGTCTTGCGGTCGCTTCTCTTCACGCGCGAACAGCCGCAGCCGCGCCAGCGCGATCAGACTGGTGGCGCCCTGCGTACCCAGCATGCGCGCGTCGGGCGCGGGGTTGTCGGCCAGCAGCAGGCGCATCAGTTGCAGCCGGCCGCCCCAGAGGCGTTCGCAGGCCGAGACCTCGAGCATCAGCGCTTCGTCCTGCCAGGCGACGTGGGGCGTGTAGCGCAGCGCCCACCAGCCGAGGGCCTCGGGCGTGGGCAGGACCGGGCCATCGGGCGTGCCGGCATCGTCAAGTAGCCACCGCAAGGCGATCCAGTGCACTTGGGCCTCCTTTCCACGCGTCGATGCGCACCACCTTGGCGGAGGTTGCCGTCTCGCCCGCTTCCACGGTGCCTTGCTGCTGCAGCCGCAGCTTGCGGCGCACCCGGGCGGCGGCCAGCAGCGCGGCCATGCGCTCGTTGCGCGCGGGCAGCATGACCGGCGCGGCCAGCGGCGGCCCGCGGCGCTTGAGGATGTGCAACGCGATCTGCGAGGCATCGGCCTCGCAGCGGTCGGCGCGAATGCGCAGCCGCGCGGGCGATGCCGACAACGCGACCGACTCGGGCCGGCACACGAACAGCAGCAGTTCATGCTGCGCCGCCGCCAGCTGCAGCCGCCGCAGTTCGGCCACCCGCGCCTGCGGCAGCCACGCCACCACGGCCGCCACGTCGGCGCAGCGCAGCGCCTGTTCGCAGGCCCACAGCCGCGCGGCCGGCGCCTCGCTGCGGACCCACATCAGCGCTTCCACCGGCAGCCCCTGCGCCGCAAGCGACGGCCCACAGGGCTCCAAGGGCGGGCCGACCAGCACCACCGGCCCGCCGCGCACCTGCACCGCCTGTGCCAACGCTGGCAGCAGCAGCCGCCAGACATGGGCTTCGGGCGCGGCCTGGAGCAATTCCGTCATCGCGCCGACCGGCCATCCGCCACCCGGCAACTCCGCGTCGAGCGCGGCGTGGCCGGTCGCGACGACCTGGGCGTCGGCCAGGCCGAGTTCGTCGGCATGCCAGACGCCGCGGCCCGCGGCAGCGGAAAAGGAATCGAGGAAAGGAAGGCCCATGGCAAAGACTGTTAACTGTATTTTTATACAGTATTTCATGGGCTGCGGGAAAAAAGCTGTTTTTCTTCGTCACGGGGGGCCAGGAGGAAGAAACTGGCGGTCCGGAGCGCTCCTTTCGGTGCCGCCCACGCCTTCCACCGGATACTGCCAGCCATGCCGCCTCCGAAGGACTTTCCCCTCACCCGCGCCGAACTGCTGCGCCTGGGCGCCGCGTTGTGCGCCGGCGCCGTGCTCCCCGCCTTCGCGCAACGACCACCCATGCCCGCCATGAACACCCGCCCAATTCCTTCCACCCGGGAAGCCCTGCCCGTCATCGGCTGCGGCACCTGGATCGGCTTCGACCAGCGCCCCGGCACCGAGGAATACAAGCGATTGCCCGGCGTGCTCGATGCGCTCTTTGCGGCCGGCGGCACGGTGATCGACAGCTCGCCGATGTACGGCCGCTCCGAGGAAACCACCGGCGAACTGCTGGCCGCGTCAGGCCGGCGCGACAAGGCCTTCCTCGCCACCAAGGTCTGGACCTCGGGCCGCGAGGCCGGCATAGCGCAGATGGAGCAATCTTTCGCACGGCTGCGCACGCAGCGCATGGACCTGATGCAGGTGCACAACCTCGTCGACTGGCGCACCCACCTGGCCACGCTGCGCGGCTGGAAGGACAAGGGCCGCGTGCGCTACATCGGCATCACGCACTACACCGCCTCGGCCTACGGCGAGGTGGAAGCGGTGCTGAAGGCGGAGAAGCTCGACTTCCTGCAGATCAACTATTCGCTCGACGCCCGCGAGGCGGAACAGCGCCTGCTGCCGCTGGCCGCCGAGCGCGGCGTGGCGGTGATCGTCAACCTGCCCTTCGGTGGTGGCGGGCTGCTGCGCCGCCTGCGCGACAAGCCACTGCCGCCGTGGGCCGGCGAGATCGGCTGTACGAGCTGGGCGCAGGTGCTGCTGAAGTTCGTGCTGAGCCACCCCGCCGTGACCTGCGTGATCCCGGGCACGAGCCGCGCCGAGCACATGGCGGACAACGCGGCGGCCGGCAGCGGCACCTTTCCCGATGCGGCGTTCTGGCGCGAAAACGCCGTTTCGATAGATCGCTGACCGGCGGTCTTGCGCGCCGATATTCAGGCCAGGAACCGCAGCAAGCGCGCATTGACCTCGTCGGCGCGCTCGTACTGTGCCCAGTGCCCGGCACCGTCGATCACCGCGCCCTCGCGCCCCGGGCCTTCGGCTACCAGCCGCGCCACCAGCGGGCGCGGATCGGCGGTGACGTCGAACTCGCCCCACAGCAGCAGCGTGGGCACGCCGAGTGTGTCGATAGCCTGCTGCAGGCCGCCCGACAGCGACACCTCCTTGCTGCGAAAGCGCGTGCCGTGGCAGGAGATGTCGTGGATCTCGAAGGCCAGCGCGTCGATGGCAGCCTTGTCGTGCAGCATCAGCGCGGCCAGGTTGTGCAGCAGCGCGGCGCGCTCGTGTTCGCGGTCGGGGGCGGAGCGCCAGTTGATCATCTGCACCGTCATGCGCCGCAGCGTGCCGTGGCCGCCGCTGCCCACCAGCGCAAGCCGGCGGATGGCGCCGCGCCGCACGGCGAAGCGCGCGGCCGTCAGCCCGCCGAAGGAAAAGCCGCCCAGGTCGATGGGCGTGCCCGCGCCGATCAGTTGGTCGAGCGTGCCGCCCAGCGCATCGAGCAAGGGCGGCAGCGAGTCTTCGCCGGGTGCCACGCGCGGCGGCGCGTCGGAT
This sequence comes from Variovorax durovernensis, assembly GCF_977011995.1. Classification (NCBI taxonomy): domain Bacteria; kingdom Pseudomonadati; phylum Pseudomonadota; class Betaproteobacteria; order Burkholderiales; family Comamonadaceae; genus Variovorax; species Variovorax durovernensis. Next base: position 4,294,268 of record NZ_CDRNCW010000001.1, read on the forward strand.
TCGTTGAAGCCCGGCATGTCGGGCAGCCACAGCGTGCGGCCGGCCGACAGTGCCTCGGCGTTGCGCAGCCAGTGCATCCAGCTGCCGTGGCCGCCGTGCAGCAGCACCAGGGGCGGCCGGCTGGTGTCGGTGCCGAAGCGGCGCCAGCGCACGCGCACGCCGCCGTGCACCGGGTCGTGATGGGTAGAGAGCGCATCGACGCGCGCGATTGCTGCGCGCGCTTCTTCTTCATTCATGCCGCCGCTCATCCGCGTGCTCCCGGCCACATGCGCTGCAGCTCGCGCTCGCCGTCCAGGAACTGGTGCTTCAGCGCGCCCAGCACGTGCAGCCCGAACATCACGTACAGCACATAGCCGGCCCAGGCGTGCACGCCGCCCAGAACGGTGTGCCAGGTTTCCTTGAGAGTGGGCTCGATGGCCATGATCCAGCCGATGCGCGGCCACTCGAACAGGCCGAACAGGTACATCGGGTGGGTGCCGGCGTCCTTCCAGGCCGAGTCGTGCATCCAGCCCGACAACGGCAGCAGCACCATCAGCAAATACAGCACGCCGTGGGCCGCGTGCGCGGCAAAGCGTTCGAACGCGCCATAGGAGCCCGGCATGGCCGGCGGCTTGTGCGTGAAGCGCCAGAGGATTCGCAGAATGACCAGCCCCAGCACCGTGATGCCGATCGACTTGTGGGTGTCGACCGCCGGGCGCACCCAGTCGTCGGGGTAGTGGTCGACCAGCAGGATCAGCGCGATGTTGACGGCCATGAGCACGGCGATGAGCCAGTGCAAGGCCATCGCGGTTCGGGTGTAGCGGGTTTGTGGGAGCATGCGGGGAATTTTCAGGCGTGGGCCGAGTCTGTCAGTGACTTTTGCGATTGTCCCGGTTGTATCCGGGCTTTTCCGAAACCGCTGACCATGTTCTTGCGTATGACCGTTCGTCGCCCAGGCATCTTCTCTTGAACAATTCCCTTCATTCCGCGTTCCTGGCCGCATCGCCGCGCCTGTCTCCCCCCGCCACCCCGCTGCGAAGCTGGCTGATACACGGCGGCGTGCTCGTGCTGTGGGGCCTGCTTTTCGCAATGGCCTTCCGCGTCGGCAACGTCGGCGCATGGTCGGTGGGCGTGGCCTATGTGCTCTACGACACGGTGCTGCTGCTGTTCGTCGGGTGGATGACGCTGCCGATCCTGCGCCCCCGCCCTCCTTCCCAACCGGACGGCACCGGCCGCCGCACCACGCTGGGCGTGATCGTCGCCTCGCACAACGAGTGCGCCGTGCTGCCCGTCACGCTGGCCGCCCTGCTCGGCCAGACCGACATACCCGACCGCATCGTGATCGCCGACGACGGTTCGAGCGACGGCACCGCCGAGCTTCTCACCACGCGCTACGGCCTTGTCGCGCCGGCCCTGGGCGAACTGAGCGCAGCCAGCGCCACGCACCCGGCGCTCTACTGGCTGCGGCTGCCGCACGGCGGCAAGGCGGTGGCGCTGAACGCGGCCATCCTGTGCATCGACACCGACACCGTGCTCACGGTGGACGGCGACACGCTGCTCGACAGCAAGGCGATCGGCGCGGTCCGCCAGGCTTTTTCCGACGAACCCGACCTCGTGGCCGCCACCGGCGTCATCACGCCGGTGTGCAGCCGCACGCTGGCCGGGCGCTGCTTCCAGTGGTTCCAGACGTACGAGTACATCCGCAACTTCCTGTCGCGCTATGCGTGGATGCGCGTCAATGGGCTGCTGCTGATCTCCGGCGCCTTTGCCGGCTTTCGCACCGATGCGGTGCGCGCAGTGGGCGGCTTCGACACCGACTGCCTGGTCGAAGACTACGAACTCATCCACCGCCTGCACCGCCACGCCCAGGCGCACGGCCTGCCATGGACCGTGCGCGTGCTGGGCGACGCGCAGGCCCACACCGACGCGCCGAGCAGCACCGGCGCCTTCCTGCGCCAGCGCCGCCGCTGGTTCGGCGGCTTCCTGCAGACCCAATACTGGTATCGCGCGATGGTCGGCGACCGGCGCTATGGCTGGCTCGGCATCGCAATGCTGCCCGTGAAGGCCATCGACACGCTGCAGCCGCTCTACGGGCTGGCCGCCTTCGGCCTGCTGCTGATGTACCTGGTGCGCGGCAACTTCGGCGTGCTGGCGCCGGTGGCTGGGGTGATCGGCGCGAAGATCGTGCTCGATCTGGTCTTTCACCTGTGGTCTGTGTTCCTGTACCGCCGCTGGATTGGCCAGCAGAGCGAGGCCAACATGGCGCAGGCCTTCCTGGCGGCGCTGGTCGAGCCCTTCACCTTCCAGATCCTGCGGCACACGGGTGCGGCCTGGGGATGGTGGAGCTTCCTGACCGGGCGCGGAACCTGGGGGCGGCAGACGCGCGTCGGGCTGGTGGATGCCGACGGGGTTCGGCGCAGCTAGAAAAGCGCCGCCACGCCCCGAGGGCATCAGTCGAAATTCAGGATCACTTTCATCGACTGGGACCGGTCCGCCGCCAGCGCGAACGCCCTCGCGGAATCGCGATAGGACAGCGTTGCGGAAATCAATGGCTTCACGTCGACCAGGCCCTTGTTGAGCAACTCGACCGCCATCGCGAACTCTTCGTGAAAGCGGAACGCGCCGCGCAGATCGAACTCCTTGGCCACGATGGTGTTGATCGGCAAGCTCATGTCACCGCCCAGGCCCAGTTGCACGATGATGCCGCGCGGGCGCAGCGCGTCGAATGCACCGACCAGCGCGCGGGCATTGCCGCTGGCCTCGAACAGCACGTCGAAGCTGCCTTTGTCGGCTGTGAACCGCGCCAGGCCGTCAGGGGTTTCCGCAACGTTGACGATCTCGTCCGCGCCGACCTTGAGCGCCTTGCCCAAGGTATGCGCGCCCACATCGGTTGCAACGATGTGGCTCGCGCCGGCGCGCCGCGCCGCAATGATCGCCAGCGCGCCGATCGGGCCGCAGCCCGTGACCAGCACGCGCTTGCCAAGCAATGAGCCGGCACGCCGCACCGCATGCAGCGCCACCGCGAAAGGCTCGGCCATGGAGCCTTCGGCATCGCTGAGCGAATCGGCCAGCCGGTGCGCCTGGTGCGTCTCGACCACGATCTGCTGGCGGAACGCGCCTTGCACGTGGGGCGTGCGCATCGCACTGCCGTAGTAGCGCATGTCCAGGCAGTGGTTCTGCAGCCCCTGCTGGCAATAGCTGCAGAGGCCGCACGGGCGGCTCGGGCTGATCGCGATGCGCTCGCCCGGCTTGAAGTCCGTCACGCCCGCGCCGACCGCCTCGATCACCCCGGCCACTTCGTGACCCAGCACCATCGGCTCCTTGATGCGGATGGCGCCGAAGCCTCCGTGCTGGTAGTAGTGCAGGTCCGACCCGCAGATGCCGCCGCAACGCACACGCACCTGCAACTGGCCCGCGCCCAGCTCGGCGGTTTCGAATTCCTCCACGCGCAGGTCGCCAGGGGCATGTATGACGAGAGCTTCCATGGTGATGGCCTGTTATTTCTTGAGATCGACGCTGGCAAGCAGCGACTTGAAGTAGGCGGACTGGCTGTTCATGAACACCTGGAACTGCTCGCCTTCCATGTAGGCCGGCTGCAGGTTGGCCCTGAGCAGCGCATCCCGGAATACCGGGTCTTCAGCTGTCTTGCGGGTCGCGTCGCGCAGGAACTTGACGACTTCGGGCGGCGTGTTCAGCGGCACGCCCAGCCCGCGCCAGGTCCCCACGACGAGGTCGACGCCCTTCTCCTTGAATGTCGGAACCTTGTCGTAGGGCGCGGGCAGCCGCTGGTCGGCCATTGCGACCAGCACGCGCACCTTGCCCGCGGCCACGTGCGAGCCGATCTCGGCCGGGCTCACGGTGATCGCATCCACATGCCCGCCGACCAGCGCGCCTACGCTGGGCGCCGCGCCCTGGAACGGCACGTGGTTGAAGCGCACCTGCGCCTTCTGCTCGACGGCCGCGGCCGCCAGGTGCCAGATCGTGCCGGTGCCGGCATTGCCCATCGACACCACGCCCTCCTGCTTGCGCGCCGCGGCCAGCAGGTCGTCGATGGTCTTGTAGGGTGACTCGGCCCGCACGGCGATCACGCCGGGGTCGCCGTTGAGTCGCGCGATCGGGATGAAGTCGGCGGTCGTCACCTTGGTCATGTTCAGGTGCGGAATGATCGCCAGCTCAGAGATGATCACGCCGATCTTGTAGCCGTCGGCCGGCGCGCGCTGCGCCTCGGTCATGCCGATGCCGCCGCCCGCGCCGGGCTTGTTGACGACGATCAGCGGCTGAGGCACGTTCTTCTTCGCGGCATCGGCAAAGATCCGGGCCATCACGTCGGTGCCGCCGCCGGCGGACGAAGGCACGATCACTTCGATCGGCCGCGTGGGGTAGTCGGCCGCATGCACGGCAGACGAGGTCAGCAGCACGCCCGCGAAAGTCGCGGCGGCGGCACAGGCAAGGCGAAAGCGCTTCATGTTGATGTCTCCTTCAATGACCGTCAGAGCACGGACACCATGCCGCCATCGACATAGATGATTTGCCCGCTCACGTAGTTGGATGCTTCCGACGCCAGAAAGACGGCGGTGCCGATCAGTTCTTCCGGCTTGCCCCATCGGCCCGCCGGCGTGCGCCCTTTCACCCACGCATCGAAGCTCGGGTTGTCGATGAGCGCCTGGTTCATGTCCGTGAGCATGTAGCCCGGACCGATGGCGTTGGCCTGGATGTTGTGGCTCGCCCATTCGGCCGTCATCGCGCGGGTGAGCATCTTGATGCCGCCCTTGGCGACCGTGTACGGCGCCACCGTGGCCCGCGCCAGTTCGCTGGTGAGAGAGCCGATGTTGATCACCTTGCCGCGGCCGCGCGGAATCATTCGCCTGGCTGCCTCGCGCCCCACCACGAAGGCACTGGTGAGATTGGTCTCGATCACGCGTCGCCAGTCGTCCGTGGCCAGCTCGACCATCGGCTTGCGGTATTGCACGCCGGCGTTGTTGACCAGGATGTCGACAGCAATGCCCGCCGCATCGAGCTTCTCGAAGGCGGCCACGACCGCGGCTTCGTCGCACACGTCGAACGCGCAAGCCTCGACGACGTAGCCCTTGTCGCGCAATGTCGCGGCGGAAGTCTCGAGCCGTGCCGCGTCGACACCGTTGAGCACCAGCCGCGCACCCGCGGCGGCCAGCCCGTCGGCAATGGCAAAGCCAAGGCCGCGCGACGAACCGGTGACGAGCGCGGTCTTGCCCGCCAGGCTGAAGAGTTGGGTGGACATGATGGATTCCTCAGGGGGTTTGGAGCGTGCCGTCGACCAGTCGCGTCTGCGTCCAGGTGGTGATGACGTTCTCGCAGGGGTACTTGCGCGCCTCTTCTTCATTGATGTCCACGCCCAGGCCCGGCTTGTCGTTGGCGTAGACGTAGCCGTCCTTGAATTCAGGCAAGCCGGGGAACACGTCCAGCAATGCACCGGGCGGGCCCTTCAGGTCCTGGATCACGAAGTTCGGAGGCTGCACGCCCGACCATTCCTGCACGCCGAAATTGCGCGCGGCCAGGTCGATGTGGATGTTGGCCGCGTGCGCCACCGGCGACATGTCGCCGGGCCCGTGCCACGCGGTCTTCACGCCGAACTGCTCGGCAAAGAGCTGCAGCTTGCGCCCGGGCGTGATGCCGCCGATCTGGCTCAGGTGCACGCGGATGAAGTCGATGAGTTGTTCGGCGATGAGCGTCTTCCACTCATAGGGGTTGTTGAAAAGCTCACCCTGCGCCAGGGGAATGCGCGTCTTCTCGCGCAGCTGGCGCAGCCACTTTCCCTCCTCCAGCGCAATCGCGTCTTCCAGGAAGAACAGCTCGAAGCGCTCCATCTCGCAGGCGAACCGGATTGCCTCGATCGGGCTCAGGCGCTCGTGCACGTCATGGCACAGCGCCACGTCGAAACCCACCTTGCCGCGGATGCCCTCGAAGAGCTTGAGGGTGTCACGCATGTAGCTGCGGCTGTCCAGGTACACGCCGTCAGGCGCGCCGCGCGGCGCGGTCGAGGGAGCCTTGCCGAACCCACCGCCGCCATAACCGCCGCTCTGGCAGCGGATGTGGGTGATGCCCTGCGCCATGTAGCCCTGGATGTTGTCGCACAGCTCGGCCAGGTCGCGGCCATCGGCGTGGCGGTAGATGGGCACGCCTTCTCGCACCTTGCCGCCGAACAGCTGGTAGACCGGCATGCCGGCCATCTTTCCCTTGATGTCCCACAGCGCCATGTCGACACCGGAGATCGCGTTGTTCTCGGCCGGGCCGTTGCGCCAGTAGGCGTTCTGGTGCATTAGCTGCCACAGCTCCTCGATCGCGCTCACGTCGCGGCCGACAAGCAGTGGCTTGAGGTATTGCTCGACCAGGCATTGCACGACAAGGTGGCGGTACGCGAAGGTCGCGCATCCAAGGCCGTACAGGCCGGGCTGGTTGGTCTCGACCTTCACGACCACGAGGTTGATGCCCTCGGGTGCCGTGAGGATGACCTTCACGTCGGAGATAAGTGTTGCCATGTGCGGATGCGTCAGTGCTGGGGTTGGAGTTGCAAGGCCGGGTGTGCGGTGCCGCCAGGCAGCGGAATGTCGTTCGAGATGCGCTTGCCCGAGTCGGCCGCGAACAGGACGGCCTGGTCCAGGTCGAGCGAAATGCGCACCTTGCTGCCGGCGCTCAGCGTGCTGTAGCCCGCCTCGGTCACCATGATTTCGTCGGCCGTGCCGCCGTCGCGGTCGTGCGCGGTGCGGGCCGTGTCCAGGCGAACGGTCACGATCGATTCGGCCCCCACGTGCTCGACCAGTCCCACGGTGCCTGCGATGCCCGGCTGTGTCGGATCGGCGCCGATGGTGAGCGCGTTCGGCCGCACGCCGACCAGCACGTTCGCGCCGCTGTCGGCGCCCCGAACGCCCAGATGCGCCGGCAGCGGCACCTTCAGTTCGCCGATGCTCAGCTGCGAACCCTCCAGGCGGGCGTGCACCAGGTTCATGGCCGGCGTGCCGATGAAGCGGGCCACGAAGGTGTTGGCCGGGTTGGTGTAGATCTCGCGCGGGGTGCCGATCTGCTGCGCCTCGCCGGCGTGCATCAGCACGATGCGCGTGCCCATCGTCATTGCCTCGATCTGGTCGTGCGTCACGTAGACGAAGGTGCCGCCCAGGTCGCGATGCAGCTTGATGATTTCCGCACGCATCGACGAGCGCAGCTTGGCGTCGAGGTTCGAAAGCGGCTCGTCCATCAGGAACACCTCGGGCTGGCGCACCATCGCGCGGCCCAGCGCCACGCGCTGGCGTTGGCCGCCCGAGAGAGTGCGCGGATGGCGGTCCATCATCTCGGTCAGCGACAGGATCTTCGCCGTGCGATCGACCAGCTCGCGCACCTCGGGCGAACTCTCGATGCGGCGCTTGGCGAAGTGCCCCAGCAGCGGAATGTGAAACCACCAGCGGAACTTGCGCATGATCAGCGGGAAGGTGATGTTGCGCCGCACCGTCATGTGCGGATAGAGCGCATACGACTGGAACACGAACGCCATGTCGCGCGCGCTGGGCGGCAGCGTGTCGACGCGGCGCGAGCCCAGGTGGATCTCGCCGTCGCTCACGGTTTCAAGCCCCGCCAGCATGCGCAGCAGGGTCGACTTGCCGCAGCCCGAAGGACCCAGCAGCACCAGGAACTCGCCGGCCGGCACCTCGACGTTGATGTTGCCCAGCACCGTCTTGGCGCCAAAGGTCTTGGCGACGTTTTTCAGGGAGATGGATGACACGATGCAATCCTTGCGTGACCGGTCAGCCCTTGACGCTGCCGGCGGTCATGCCGGCAACGACGTAGCGCTGCACGAGGAGATAGAAGAAGACGGCGGGCAGCGTGTACATCAGGCCGATGGCCATCACCGAGTGCAGCGGCGTGCTCAGTTCGCCGACGAAGCCGGCCAGGCCCACCGAGGCGGTGTGCAGCTCGGGCGCGCTGACCAGGGTCTGCGCGAACACGTATTCGTTCCAGCCGTGGAAGAAGGCGATCACCGCGGTGGCCGCCAGCGTCGGCGCAATCAGCGGAATCACGACGATGAACACCGTGCCCAGGCGCGAGCAGCCGTCGATGCTGGCCGCTTCCTCGATGTCCATCGGCACGCCGTCGATGGCGCCTTTCAGGATCCAGGTGATCACCGGCACCGTGAAGGCCGTGTTCACCAGGATCAGGCCCGTGAGCGTGTTGAGCAGCGAGAGCTGGCCGAAGATCGCATACAGCGGCACCACCAGCATCGCCTCGGGCAGCATCTGCGTGACGAAGAGCGCGAGCCCCACGATGGCGATGCCGGCGAACCTGAAGCGCGACAGTGCATACGCGGGCAGCACCGCGAGGGCCAGGCTCAGCACCGTGGTGCCGACCGCGACGATCGCGCTGTTGACCAGCCAGGTGCCGACGTCGGTGCTGCCGAAGACGTCGCGGAACACGTGCCACTGCGCCAGGCCCGGCAGCAGGTGCGGAGGCGTCGCGAAGAGGTCGGCCGACGACGTGGTCGAGGTGACCAGCATCCAGTAGATCGGAAAGGCCGTGATGCCCAGCATGCCGAGGATCACGATCATGAGCAGTGCCTGGCGCCAGTCGAGCGTCGTTGTTTTCATCAGTGCCCCGCCGCGCGCTCGGCGCGCACCGTCAACCGGAAATAGACCACCGTGATGACGAGCGCCAGCGACAGCCCCACCATGCCGACCGCAGCGGCCTCGCCCAGCTCGCGGTACGTGAAGGCCCGGCGGTACAGCTCGATCACCAGGGTGTTGGTCGAGCCGATCGGGCCGCCCTGCGTCATGAGCCAGATCAGGTCGAAGCGGCGCAGCGACCAGATCGTGATGAACAGCGTCAGCAGCATCACCGTCGGACGGATGGCCGGCCATACGACCGCGCCGAAGACGCTCAGCCTGTCGGCACCGTCGATGACCGCCGCCTCGCGGAGGTCGCTGGACACGCCCTGAAGCGCCGACAGGATCACCACCGAGGTGAAGGGAAAGATCTGCCACACGGTGGTGAGCAGCACCGCCGGCAAGGCCCGCGAGGGGTTGTCCAGCCACCCTTCCATGCCCGACGACAGGCCGAGAAAGTTGAAGACGTGCTGCAGCACGCCGTACTGGCCGTTGAACATCCAGATGAAGATCAACGCCACCGCCACCGGCGGCGCCGCCCAGGGAATGGTGATGAGCAAGCGCGCGATGCCGCGTCCGCGAAACGGCATGTTCAACAGCAGCGCCGTGCCCAGGCCGATGCCGATCGAAAACACCACGCATGCCACCGTATAGACCGCGGTGACGAGCAGCACCTGGTTGAACTCGGCCTGGCCGAACAGGTCCGCGTAGTTGCGCAACCCGACCCAATCGTGCTGGCCCGGCGACAGCAGGGAAGTCTGCGTGAAGCTCAGGTACAGCTCCTGCACCAGCGGGTAGGCCTGGAAGACCAGCAGGTACAGCATGACGGGCGCGCAGAACAGGTACGGCGCCCACCCCACGCCGCCCGAGGCGGCTTGCTTGTTGGCAGTCATTGCAAGTGCCCTGGCCCGGCTTACTTGCGCAGGACGCGGGCACTGACGAGCCGTTGCGCGTCGTCCATGGCCTTCTGCGGATCAGCGCCGCCCTGCAGCACACGCAGCACCTGCTCGAGGATCACCTGCTGGATCTCGGGCGTGCGCGCCTCGAAGCCCTGCACCAGCTGCGGCACGCTGTACGGCGCCTGGTCGTCGAAGACCTTGAGCCAGGGCTTGGCCTTGAGCTCCTCAGGCGTGCGTTCGACGACTGTGGCAACGCTGGCCGCACCAAGGATGGCCTGCAGCTCTTTCTGGTTGTCGGGCTGCATCATCCACTTGACGAAGGTGACGGCCGCGGCCTTGTGCTTCGTGTTGGCGTTGATGGCCAGCGGCGCGAGGATCAGGCCCTGGGTGCGGGTCGGGAACGGAGACGGCGCGGCACCCAGCGGCAGGTCGGGCGCCTGCTGGTTGAAGATGCCCGCCACACCGCCGTTGTCGATCTCCATCGCGAGCTTCTTTTCCCAGAACATGCGGCGGTAGGTGGCCGCGTCGGCGCCCTTGGGTGTGGCGCCGAGGTCGTACATCTTCTTGTAGGCAACCACGCCCTCCACTACCTTGGCGCTGTTGATCGTGAGGTTGCCCTTGTCGTCGCTCCAGCGCCCGCCGAAGCCGTAGACGAAGTTGCACAGGTCCTGCCAGAAGCCATTGCTCTCGGCCATGGTGGCGCGATAGGCGAAGCCGAACACGTTGTCGCCGCTGGCCGCCTTGGCCGCGCCAAGGAACTCGTCGAAGGTGGCAGGCGGCTTGCCGCCCTTGAGAAGCTGCGGGTTGTAGATCAGCTGGTAGTTGCTGATCTCGAAGGGCACCCCGTAGCGCTTGCCGCCGATCACCAGGTACTTGTTGGGGTCCGTCAGCCGGTAGTCGCCAGGCTTGATGTCGCCGTCGATCGCCACGATGCGCTGCGCCTGCGCGGCGGCGTAGTAGTCGATCAGGTCGAAGCGGATGAGGTCCGGCCCCGCCCCGCCGCCCATCTGGGTGAACACGGTCTTTGCCAACGTGGAGAACGGCAGCGCGAGCGGCTGCACTTCGATGGCGGTCTGGCTCTTGTTGAACTTGTCGACCCACAGCTTGAGCTTGTCGCCCCGCCCCGACTCAGCAAATGTCGCCGCCGCGAAGCTCAGCGTTTCCTTGGCCTGCGCATGCGCGATGCCTGGCAGGGTCCAGGCGAACACAGCCGCGGCTCCCAATGCAACGGTACCGGCGAAAAGGCTCGGGTGGCTTGAGAGTTTTCTCATTCAGGTCTCCAGGAGGCGGCGCCGGGGCCGCAGGTTCTTCGGTGAAAGGTGGGCAAGAATATCGTGATATTTCACGATATTTATTCGTACTTACCCTCTGCTCCGAGAGAGCCCTGGATGCACCTCCTTCATTGGCGGGACCGACCATGGCACTGTGATTTCCCTTGCATATCAGCTATGCTCGACCGACGAATCAAGGAGTTCCATGGCCACCCGTTCCCCTGCCAGGCCCAAGCTGGTTTCCGTCGACAGCGCAGCGCAGGCCACGTCGCTCAAGAGCGCCGCCAACCAGTCGGACCAGGCCTATGAACGCATCGAAGAACTGCTGATCTGCTGCAAGCTGGCGCCGGGCCGCTTTCTTGCCACGCATGAGTTGCAGGCCATGGTCGGCTATGGCCGCACGCCGGTGCACCAGGCGCTCAATCGCCTGGCGGCCGACACGCTGGTGCAGATCACGCCGCGGCACGGCATCCGCATCGCACCCATCGACCTCACGCGCGACCGCCTGCTGCTGCGGCTGCGCCGGGACATGGAGCGCTTCGTCATTCGGCTCGCCACCGAGCGCTCCGGCGCTTCGGAGCGCAACCGCATGCAGCACATCAAGCGGCAGCTGGTGGAGCACGGCGCGCAGATGTCGATCGAGCAATTCAACGTGGCAGACCGCCTGATCGACCAGCTGTTTCTGGCGGCCGCGCAGGAGCCCTTCGTGGAAGGCACGTTGCGGCCGCTGCACACGATCTTCCGGCGCATCGGCTGGATCTATCACATGCACAAGCCTGACAACGTGCAGTTGAAGGACACGGTCGAAGGCCACATTGCAGTGATAGAGGCCGTGGCCAACGGCGACGTGGACGCGGCCATCGCGGCATCGGACCGCTTGATGGACTTCGTCGACAGCATGTTCGAGGTGCTCGAGCGCGACGTGGCGCCGAGCACGCTCGACTGCAGCCTCAATGGCGACGACAGCTATCTGGCGCTCGGCGCGCCCGGTTGAGCCGCCGACCGGCACCGGGGGCGGACCCGCTCAGGCGCCGAAGCGGAAGCTCGACACCACGAGCCCGCCCATGAAGGCATCCTCGTGATAGACCCGCTCGCCGGCTTCGCTTTCGGCCGCGCCAACAGCCACCATCAGCGGAATCAGATGCTCTTCGCGCGGATGCGCCATGCGCGCCGCGGGGGCTGAGGCCCAGTCGAGCAGTTGCGCACTGCGCCCGGCGGCGTCGCTTTTCACCACCGCTTCGTCGAGCCAGTCATCGAAGGCCTTCGACACGCCGTGCGCCTGCGGGCCGAAGTTGCGCAGGTTGTGATAGCTCAGGCCGCTGCCAACGATCAGCACGTTCTCGTCGCGCAGCGGTGCAATGGCACGGCCCAGCGCCAGGTGCTCCGCCGGATCGAGTCCGCGCCGCAGCGACAGTTGCACCACCGGCACGTCGGCCTGCGGATAGATGGCCGCCATCGGCGAGAACATGCCGTGGTCGTAGCCGCGCTCGGGGTCGATCTGCACCGGCAGGCCGGCGGCGGCAATCAGCGACTGCACGCGCTGCGCGAGTTCGGGCGAGCCGGGCGAGTCGTAGTGCACTTCGTAGGTGTGGGCGGGGAAGCCGCCGTAGTCATAGATCATGGGCGGCTTGGGGTTGCCCTGCACCGTGAAGGCGGGCGCCTCCCAGTGCGCCGACACCATGAGGATGGCGCTCGGCTTGCGGCCGAGTTGGCGCGGCATGTCGGCCAGCGAGGCGGCGAGCTTGTCGTAGGTCGGGCCCATTTCCTTCTTCATCCAGGGCCAGGGGCCGCCGCCGTGGGAGATGAAATAGGTCGGCAGGCGCGAAGTGTGGGTGTCGTCGTGAGTCAAGTCGATGCTCCTTGAAAGCGTTGCATCGACTGTAGACATTTCCTGCAAGGAAATCGACAGGCACCGATGCATCGAATCAGTTCCCTACAGGAAACATTGAAGCGGCAGCGTTGGTGGCGCGCCCTACCCGAGCCGCTCGCTCAGAAAGTCGATGAAGGTCCGCAGCTTCGACGACATGTACTGCCGGCTCGTGTAGACCGCGAACAACGTGACCGGCACGGCATGGAACTCCGGCAGCAGCCGCAGCAGCCGCCCGCTGGCGATGTCCTCTTCGACCAGCCACGAGGGCATGTAGGCGATGCCCATGTCCGAGCGCACCGCGTGCAGCGTGAGGGTGGTGTCGTCGGAGCGCATGGCTGGCACCAGCCGCAGGGGGAACATTCGCCCGCCCGGGCCCTTGAGCGCGAGGTTCTCCAGGTTCACATAGCTCGGCACGATGGCGCCCAGCTTCGCCAGGTCGGCCGGCAGCGCGGGCAACCCGCCCGCTCGTTCGACGCAGGCCGGCGTGCCGACCAGATGGAAAGGCACGCTGCACAGCGGCCGCGCGATGAGCGCCGGCGATGGCTCCTGCGTGGCGCGCAGGGCCAGGTCGTAGCCGTCGGCCGCGAGGTCGACCTTGCGGTTTTCCAGGTGCATGTCGACCAGCACTTCAGGGTACTGCGCGCGGTAGTCGGCCAGCATGCGCGCAAAGCGCGGTGTCGCGCACCACACGGGTGCGCTCACCTTGAGCTGGCCGCGCGGCGTGTCGTGGGTCTGGCCGATGGCGGCTTCAGCCGCGTCGAGCAGGTCGAGCGCGCGGCGGCTCTGCTCGTACCAGGCGGTGCCCGCCTCGGTCAGGCTCAGGTGGCGGCTGGAGCGGTGCAGCAGCCTAGCGCCGAGCGACTTCTCCAGCTGCGCCACGTGCTTGCTGGCCATCGGGGGCGACATGCCCAGGCGCTCGGCGGCGGCCACGAAGCTGCCGGCCTCGACCACTTCGCGGAACACCCGCAGGCTGGTCATGCGATCCATGGGGGGCTCCGCAAGATGCCAGGCTCGGGGGTCTCGGTTCCTTCAAATTTCACACGGGGAGTCTAGTGCCCGCCGCCTAGGTAGGCCGCCTTCACGGCCGGGTCGCTGCGCAGCCTGGCTGCCGGCCCGTGCAGGGAGATGCGCCCGTTCTCCAGCACATAGCCGTAGTCGGCCACGCCCAGCGCGGCGGCGGCGAACTGCTCCACCAGCAGCATCGTCACGCCCTCGCTCTTGAGCCGCTCGATGATGCGAAACACCTCGGCCACCAGGATCGGCGCCAGGCCCATCGAAGGCTCGTCGAGCAGCACCACTTCGGGGTTCAGCATCACCGCGCGCGCCATGGCCAGCATCTGCTGCTCGCCGCCCGACAGCGTGCCGGCCAGTTGCGTGCGGCGCTCCTTCAGGCGCGGAAAGAGTTCGAGCGCGCGCTCCAGATCGCCCGCCACGTCGCCGCGCGGGCGGCTGCCCGTCAGGCGCGGGAAGGCACCCAGCGTGAGGTTGTCGGTGACGGTCATGGTCGCGAACACGCGCCGGCCTTCGGGCGAATGCGCTAGGCCCAGCTTGGCAATGTGGAACGACTCCAGCCCGTCGATGCGCTTGCCATTGAGCGTGATCTCGCCGGCCGTTGGCGCGATCATTCCCGACACGGCGCGCATGGTGGTGGTCTTGCCGGCGCCGTTGGAGCCGATCAGCGTCACGACCTTGCCCTTGGGCACCTCGATCGAAATGCCGTGCAGCACCTGCACCTTGCCGTAGCCCGCAAAAAGATTCTGGATGGTCAGCATGTTGGGGTTCCTGGTCGTGCGTTGCCGGCGCCCGTCATGCGCCGCCGCCCAGATAGGCTTCGATCACCTTCTCGTCGGCCTGCACCCTGGCCGGCTCGCCTTCGGCGATCTTCTGGCCGAAGTCGAGCACCGAGACGGTGTCGCACATGCTCATCACCACGTCCATGTGATGCTCGATCAGGATCACGGTCACGCCGTGCTCGCGGATCTTGCGGATGATGGTGAGCAGCTCCTTGATGTCGGGCGCGGTCAGCCCGGCGGCCGGCTCGTCGAGCAGCAGCAGCTGCGGGTCGAGCGCCAGCGCCCGCGCGATCTCCAGCAGGCGCTGCTTGCCGTAGGGCAGGTTGCGCGCCTCCTCGGTGGCAAACGACTCCAGGCCGACGAACTTCAGCAGCCCCAGCCCGCGCTGCACCGCCGCCGCGCTCTCGCGCCGGTAGCGCGGCGTGTGCACCGCCACGTCGAGCAGGTTGCTCGCAAAGCTGTGGTGCAGGCCGACCTGCACGTTCTGCAGCGCGGTCATCTCGCCGAACAGCTGCACGTTCTGGAAGGTGCGCGCAATGCCCGACAGAGCGATGTCGGCAGAGGTACGCCCCACCAGCGAACGCCCCCCGAAGGAGATGGCGCCGGCCGTCGGCACGTAGATGCCGGTCAGCACGTTCATCATGGTGCTCTTGCCGGAACCGTTGGGCCCGATCAGGCCGTGGATGGTGCCGCGCCTGATGCGCAGGTCGACGTTGTTGAGCGCCTTCAGGCCGCCGAACTGCATCAGCACGCCGGAGGCCTCGAGCACGTCTTCGGTGCCGCCGGCATGGGCCGCGGTGGACACCGCATCGGCCGGTGCCGCATCGACGTCCGCCACCGCGACCGTTGCCACCGGCCGGCGCATGTTCAGCGCCTTGCGCACGAAGCCGACGATGCCGTCCTGCAGGTAGTAGATGACGAACAGCATAATCACGCCGAAGATCGACAGCCGCCAGTCGGTCATTGCGTCCAGCCAGAAGGCCAGGCCCGCCAGCGCGATGCTGCCGACCACGGGGATGGCCATCTGCCCGGGCGTGGCTCGCTGGCGCCGCACGGCGACCACGGCCGCCACCAGCACCAGCACGGCCAGCCCCACCGACACGTATCGGAACAGCACCACGTCGTCCAGCAGCTTGGGCAGCAGCACGATGATGGTGGCGCCGAGCATGGAGCCGATGCGGCTCTTGCGCCCGCCCATGATCACCGCCAGCAGGAACAGCACGGTGAGCTCGAAGTTGTAGGAGTTGGGCGAGAT
This sequence comes from Variovorax durovernensis, assembly GCF_977011995.1. Lineage (NCBI taxonomy): Bacteria > Pseudomonadati > Pseudomonadota > Betaproteobacteria > Burkholderiales > Comamonadaceae > Variovorax > Variovorax durovernensis. Next base: position 4,309,959 of record NZ_CDRNCW010000001.1, read on the forward strand.
GTACTGCTCGGAGTACGCATACAGGCAGCCCGCGAGCCCGGCAAAGCCGGCGCTGATGACGAAGGCATAAACCTTGTAGCGGTACACCGACACGCCCATGCAGTCGGAGGCCACCGGGCTTCCGCGCAGCGCCTCGAAAGCCCGCCCCAGGTGCGAGCGCAGGATACGGTGAACCACCACCAGCGACAGCACCATCAGCACCGCCACCACCCAGTAGTACTCGCGGTCGTCGAGCTTGTGGCCGAACAGCGCGGGCTTCTCGAGCTTGATGCCCATCGGCCCGTCGGTCAGGAAGCTCATCTCGTTGATGAGGATCTGGATGATGGTGCCGAAGGCCAGCGTGACCATGGCCAGGTAAGGCCCCGAAACGCGCAGCGCCGGCAACGCCAGCAGCGCGCCGAAGCCGGCCGTGAACACGATGGCGAACGGCACCGTGATCCAGAACGGCGCCGACAGCTTGAACACCAGCACGCCGGCCGCGTACGCGCCCAGGCCGAACAGGCCCGCGTGGCCCAGCGAAACCTGGCCTGTGTAACCCACCACGATGTCCAGCCCGAACAGCAGGATCGCGTAGATCATGATGGTCTCGAGCAGGTGGATGTAGTACGGGTTGTCGATGCCGATCGGGAACAGCAGCAGCGCCGCCACGCCCGCTATCGCCAGGAGGAGATGGCTGGTTTTCATTTTTTCGGAATTCATGGCCACGCGCTCACACCTTCTTGATGGCGGCCTTGCCGAACAGGCCCGACGGGCGCACGGCCAGCACGATCAGCAGCAGCACCAGGCCAGGCACGTCCTTGTAGCCGGTGCTCAGGTAGAAGCCGGTGGTGGTCTCGGCAATGCCCAGGATGATCCCGCCCACCACGATGCCCATGCCGCTGGTGAGCCCGCCGATGATGGCGACCGCGAAAGCCTTCAGGCCGAGCACCGCGCCCATCGAGGCGCCGGTCAGCGTGAGCGGCGCGATCAGCACGCCGGCAAAGGCCGCCGTCATGGACGACAGCGCATACGAGAAGGTGATGACCAGGCCGGTGTTGATGCCCATGAGCTTGGCGGCATCGCGGTCGTTGAAGGTCGCGACCACCGCCTTGCCGTAGATCGAGCGGCGGTTGAACAGCTCGACCGCCAGCATCATGAGCAGCGCGCCGATGACCACCAGTATTTCCATCGGCAGCACGTTGGCGCCCAGGAAGTGCATCGGCGACTCCGGCAGCGGCGACGGGAACTTCAGGTCGTCGCGCCCCCATACGTTCTCGGCCACGTTGGTGAAGATGATGCCCAGCGCAATGGTGGACATGATCCAGCCGAACTCCGACTTGATCTTGATCGCCGGGCGCACCGCGATGCGCTCCACCACTGCGCCCTGGAAGGCGCCGAACACGCACACCAGCGGGATCATCAGCCAGTAGTTCAGCCCCATGTTCACCAGCGTGAGGCCGACCATCGCGCCGAGCATGAGTGCGTTGCCCTGCCCGAAGTTCAGGGTGTCCGATGTGGCAAAGGTGAGCTGATAGCCGAACGCGATGACGGCGTAGATCATGCCCAGCGCAATGCCGCTGAAGATGAGTTGGGTAAGGATTTGCATGGCGGCTCGCAGAAGGCGTTGGACCAAAAAATGCGCCGCCGCAGGAACAGGTCCCGGGGCGGCGTCGGCGCTCGATCCGGTGGCTACTTCTTCAGCAGCGCGTCGTTGGCCGCCACGTCCTTCAGGCGGACGGTGCCGGCGCTCTTCTGGTCGTCGGCGCTGGCAAAGACCACGCGGCCGCCCTTGACCTCGCCGAACACCGGAATGTTGGCGGTGATGGCGTCATGGTCGGTCTTGGTGAAGGGCTTGTTGTAGGTCGTCACCACGCCTTCGACCGGCGCCTGCAGGTCTTCGAGCGCGGCCTTGATCTTCGGGCCGTCGGTGCTGCCGGCCTGCTTGATCGCGGCGGCCAGCAGGTAGATGGAGTCGTAGCCCTGCGCCGCCGACACCGGCGAATCCATGCGGTTGTTCTTCGGCTTGAACTTGCCGACGAAGGCGTCGATGAACGCCTTGCGCTTGGGCGTGGTCGGCTCCTGGATGAAGGTCTGCGGCATGCGCGCGCCGTCGCCGCCGGGGCCGGCGTTGTCGATGAAGTTGGCCATGGCCAGGGTCCAGCTGCCGATGATCGGCACCTTCCAGCCCAGCTTGGTCATGCCGTTGGCGATCTGGGCCAGCTCGGGGCCGATGCCGTAGGTGAGCACGGCCTCGGCGCCGGCTTCCTTCGACTTCAGCAGCTGGGCCGTCATGTCGACGTCCTTGATGTTGAACTTCTCGACCGCCACGGGCGTGATGCCCTTGTTCTTGAGCGCGCGCTCCAGGTCTTCGCGGCCGAGCTGGCCGTAGTTGGTGGAGTCCGCCAGGATCGCGACCTTCTTGTAGCCGCGGCGCGTGATGGCCTCTTCCACGATCATCGGCGCCTGGATGCTGTCGTGCGCGGCATTGCGGAAGACGTAGTTCTCCGGGTCCTTGTCGAACTGGTGGGTGATGACCGAGCCCGTCGCGACGTTGTTGAGCACCGGGATCTTCGCCTCCTGGAAGAAGCGCTGCGAGGCCAGCGCCACGCCGGTGTTGATGTAGCCCACCGCGGCCACGACCTTTTCCTTGTTGACGAACTCCTGGGCAATCTGCACGCCGCGTTCGTTCTTGGCTTCGTCGTCGCGCTCGACCAGCTGGATCTGCCGGCCCAGCACGCCGCCGGACTTGTTGATTTCCTCCGCGGCCAGGCGAACGCCGTCGCGCATGCTCACGCCCATGGAGGACGAGCCTCCGGTGAAGGGACCGTCCACGCCGATCTTGATCGGATCGGCCGCGAAGGCGCTGACCGAAAGGGCGAGCGCGCTGGTCAGCGCCAGCAGCTTGAAACGAAAATGCATGGAAAACGTCTCCAACGTTGTTGTGAAATTTCTGGGTCGGACCGAAAGCGACGACGCGCGAGCGCGAAGTCACCAAAACATAGTCGATAACGATTCGGCTCCGGAGAGTGACAACCCTAGCCGGACTGTTCCCGGGGCGACACCTGGACAACGCACCTTTTCGGGGCAAGGTCATGCATGCGCGGCTACAGTCGAAGTCTCTCCGGGAGACCGTTCGCCTTGTTCCGCTTCTTCGAAAAACTTCTCCATCCCTACCCTGTCGCCGAGCCTTCGCTGCCGCCGCAGGGCTTCTTTGCCTTTCTCTGGGCCTGCACGCACGGCGTGCGCGGCAAGATCGCTGCCATGGCCGCGCTCACGGCCGTCATGTCGACCTTCGAGGCGGTGCTGTTCGCGATCCTCGGGCGCATCGTCGACTGGCTCGGCGGGCAGGTGCCTTCGCGCCTCTGGGAAGAGCGCGGCACCACGCTGATGTGGCTGGCCGCCTTCCTGGTGATCAGCATCGGCGTGGTGGCGCTGCAGACCATCGTCAAGCACCAGACGCTGGCCGTGAACCTGCCGATGCGGCTGCGCTGGAACTTCCACCGGCTGATGCTGGGCCAGAGCATGGCCTTCTACCAGGACGAGTTCGCGGGCCGCATCACGGCCAAGGTGATGCAGACCGCGCTCGCGGTGCGCGAGACCATCTTCGTGCTGGCCGACGTGCTCGTGGCCATGGGCGTGTACGTGGCCACCATGATCATCCTGGTGGGCCTGCTCGACGCACAGCTGGTGTGGCCGTTCCTGATCTGGCTGGCGCTGTACATCTGCGCCCTCATCTACTTCGTGCCGCGCCTGGGCAAGGTCGGCAAGGCGCAGGCCGACGCCCGGGCCCTCATGACCGGCCGAGTGACCGACGCCTACACCAACATCGCGACCGTCAAGCTGTTCTCGCACACGCAGCGCGAGGCCGGCTTCGCACGCGACGCCATGCGCGAGTTCATGAAGACCGGCTACGGCCAGATGCGGCTGGTGAGCGCCTTCGAGATCGTCAACCATGCACTCAGCATGGGCCTGACCGCCGGCATGGCGGGCGTGGCGCTGTGGCTGTGGTCCAAGGGCGCGGTCGGCGTGGGCGCGGTGGCCGCGGCCACCGCTATGGCGCTGCGGCTGCAGGGCATGTCGCACTGGATCATGTGGGAGATGACCAGCCTGTTCGAGAACATCGGCACCGTGCAGGACGGGATGAAGACGCTGTCGCGCCCGCGTACCGTGCTCGACGCGGCCGACGCCACCGTGCTCCAGGTGCCGCAAGGCGAGGTGCGCTTCGAACATGCGAGCTTCCGCTACGGCGACGGCGGCCGCCGCGTCATCGACGACCTGAACCTCACCGTGAAGCCCGGCGAGAAGATCGGCCTGGTGGGCCGCTCGGGCGCGGGCAAGTCGACGCTGGTGAACCTGCTGCTGCGCTTCCATGACCTGGAAAGCGGCCGCATCCTGATCGACGGACAGGACATCGCGCACGTCACGCAGGACTCGCTGCGCAGCCACATCGGCATGGTCACGCAGGACACCTCGCTGATGCACCGCTCGGTGGCCGACAACGTGGCCTATGGCCGCCCCGACGCCACGCACGAGGAGATCGAGGCTGCCGCCAAGCGGGCCGAAGCCCATGAATTCATCCAGACGCTGGGCGACGCGAGCGGCCGGCGCGGCTACGAGGCGCATGTGGGCGAACGCGGCGTGAAGCTCTCGGGCGGCCAGCGCCAGCGCGTGGCCATCGCGCGGGTGATGCTGAAGGACGCACCGATCCTGCTGCTCGACGAAGCCACCAGCGCGCTCGACTCCGAGGTCGAGGCCGCCATCCAGCAGAGCCTCTACACGCTGATGGAAGGCAAGACCGTGATCGCCATCGCGCACCGGCTGTCGACCATCGCCGCGATGGACCGGCTCATCGTGCTCGACGAAGGCCGCGTGGTGGAAGAAGGCGACCACCGCACGCTGATGGCACAGGGCGGGCTGTATGCGCGGCTGTGGGCGCACCAGAGCGGCGGCTTCCTGGGCGACAGCCTCGACGAAGACGAAGCCCTGCGCGCCTGATCGCATTCAGGCGGCCGGCAGCGCCCCCGCCTCGTACTGCGCAACGAACTCCCCCGACGGCGGGATCGGCTTGATGACGTCGATCAGCACGCCGTTCGGGTCGCGCGTGATGAAGTGGCGCTGGCCGAAGGCCTCGTCGCGCAGCGGCAGCAGGATCGGCAGGCCGGCGGCCTTCAGCCGGTCGTGCACCGCATCGGCATCTTCCACCTCGAAGTTCAGCAGCAGGCCGCCCGCCACCTGCCCGCGCGCCGGTTCTGGAATGGTCTCGTGGCGTCCGTCCAGCACGGCGAGGTTCACCGAGGGCTGCCCCTCCAGCTGCAGATGCACGTACCAGTCGCTGGAGAAGAGCGGCACGAAGCCGAAATGCGACCGGTAGAAGGCGGCGGTGCCCGCAACGTCTTCGGTCATGACGACGGGGTAGTAGCTCGTGACTTTCATGGAATCGGCCCTTTCATAAAACATACAGACTGCACGTACGTTAAATACTAACCTACAGACAGCCTGCATGTAAATTACCCGGCATGGCCACCAACCGAGAACGCACCGAAAGCACCCAGCTCGCCCTGCTCGAAGCCGCACGCGCGCTTTTCGTCAGCAAGGGCTACGGCGACACCTCCACCCCTGAAATCGCCCTCGCAGCCGGCATTACCCGAGGCGCGCTGTACCACCACTTCGCGGACAAGCGCGACCTGTTCCGCCAGGTGCTGGCACGCGAGGCAATGGCCGTGGCGGCCGACATCGAAGCCGCCACGCCCGAGCGGCTGGGCCCGCGCGAAGCCTTGCTCGAAGGCAGCGAGGCCTATCTGGACGCCATGACCATGCCGGGCCGCACGCGGCTGCTGCTGGTCGACGGCCCTGCCGTGCTGGGCATGGCGGAGATCATGGCGATCGACGATGCCAACGCGGCGCACTCGCTGCGCCAGGGCCTGACACGCGCCGGCATGGGACGCGGCGAAGTCTCGGTCGATGCGCTGTCGCAACTGCTGTCGGCCGCCTTCGACCGTGCGGCGCTGGAGATCGACGCGGGCGCCGATGCGAAAGAGGTCCGCGCGGCGATGCGCTGGCTGGTCGAGCAGGCGCTGGGGCCGGACAAGAAGCGCTGAACGCCATTCCCGTGGGCAAGCAGTACAGGCTGGCGCTTCGCAAGTCCTACATCACACGCCGCCTGCCGCCGACATTCGCGCAACCTCCACGGCGCGATGCTGACATCGTCGTCAACAACGGAGTCTCGCGTGAATTCCATCATTTACATCGTCGGTCTGGTCGTGGTCGTGGTTGCCGTGCTCTCGTTCTTCGGCCTTCGCTGAGACCGGGCACGCCCCTACTCCGACACCTGCAGAACGGGGCCGCTCGCGGCCCCGTTTCTCATGGGGAGCCCGCGGCGCGCCGGGCATAATTCGCGCGCCCCGGCACCGTGCGGGGCCTCACTTGCGAAGGGACCCTGTTGACCAACACCGCGCTGCGCGAACATGCCTTTACAGATGCGGTGATCACCGAGGCGATCCGGTGGGTCGAACAGAGCGGCCCGCTCGACGACGCACAGGCCATGCGCGCCGCCCTCGCCTCGCGCACGCCCGACGCTCACGCGCCAATCATCGAACGCGCGCGCCAGCTCGGCGAACGCATCGGCCTGGAGCCTGAACTTTTACGCGCCCGGCAATGGGCGCCCTGGGTGCTGATCGCACTCGTGGCGCTGATCGTCGTGGCCGGCCTCGGCCTCGCGGGAAACGTGGTGGGCGGTGGCGAGCGCCACATCAATGTGATCGTCGCGCTCGTAAGCCTGCTGGGCCTGCACGCGCTCACGCTGCTGCTGTGGCTGGCGGGGCTCTGCTTTCCGCTGAGTTCCTTCGGGACCGCATCGCTCGGCTGGATCTGGCTGTCGCTCACAGCGCGCGTGGCCGGCGGCAAGCGTGGGCAGGCGCCGGTGCTGTTGCGCTCGATCACCGGGCTGCTGACGCGCGCCAGGCTGCTGCCCTGGGCCTTCGGGCTCGTGAGCCACGGCATCTGGTCACTGTCGTTCGCGGTGGTGCTGGCTTCGATGCTCTTCGCACTCGCCTTCCGCAGCTACACGCTGAGTTGGGAAACGACGATTCTCGACCCCGCCTTCTTCGTACGGGCCGTGCAGGTGCTGGGCTGGGCGCCGGCTCAGCTCGGCTTTCCGGTGCCGGATCCAGCCACCGTGCTGGCCTCCACGCCTGCAGCGGCAGGCCAGCGAACCTGGGCGCTGTGGCTCACCGGCTGCATCGCTGTCTACGGCCTGCTGCCGCGCGTCGCGCTGGTGCTGTTGAGCGCCGCCGTCTGGAAGCGCCGCCGCAAGGCGCTGCAGCCCGACTGGCACGAGCCCTACTACCGCAAGCTGCTAGCGCGCTTTGCCGCGCTGGCGCCCGCCGCCATCGTCGACGCCGACCCGGGCCGCACGCGCACCGGCGCGCCCACGAGCCTGCCCGTATCGGCACTGCACGACGGCCTCTTCGTCATCGGCTTCGAGCTGCCGCCCGACATGCCCTGGCCTCCTGCAACCATCCCGCTCGACGCGGCCACGCAGGTGGAGCGCATCGACGGCAGCGCCCCGGCACGGCGAACGCTGCTCGACCAGCTCGTGCACGCCCGCCCGCGCACCGTGCTGCTGGCCTGCAATGCCGCATCGAGCCCCGACCGCGGCACCGAACGCTTCCTGCGCGAAGTGCTGGCGCATTGCGGCGAATGCCGCCTGTGGCTCGCGGGCGCAGCCGATGCCACCGCCACGCGGCGCTGGCTGGACTGGCTGCGCGACTGCGGCCTGGAAAGCATCGCCGCCAGCGACCGCATCGACCTCGCACTGCGGCCGAACGAGGCCACCGCCCCATGACGCAGCAGCAACAGCCCATCCGCATCGCGGTCGTCGGCCACACCAACGCGGGCAAGACCTCGCTGCTGCGCACACTCACGCGGCGCATCGACTTCGGCGAGGTGTCGCAGCGCCCCGGCACCACGCGCCATGTCGAGTCGGCCGATCTCGAGGTGGGCGGCCAAACCGCCGTGCGCTTCTTCGACACGCCCGGCCTCGAAGACGCCGTCGCACTGCGCGAGCACCTCGCGCGCTTCGACCCGCAGGCCACCCCGCCCGAACGCATCCGCCAGTTCCTGCAAGGCCCCGAGGCGCACGGCGTGTTCGAGCAGGAGGCCAAGGTGCTGCGCACCATGCTCGACATCGACGCGGCCTTCCTCGTCATCGACGTGCGCGAACCGGTGCTGCCCAAGTTCCACGACGAAATCGAACTGCTCAACGCCTGCGCGCGCCCGGTGCTGCCGGTGCTGAACTTCGTGCGCGACGCCGCCAGCCGCGAGGCGGCCTGGAAAGAGCTGCTGTCGGCCTACGGCTTGCATGTGCAGGTGCGCTTCGACGCGGCGGCTCCGTTCGTCGGCGCCGAGCAGGACCTGTACAACGACCTCGCCACCCTGCTGCGCGATCGCCGCGAACTGCTGCGCGGCGTGGTCGATTCGCTGGACACCGAAGCCGCCGGCCGCCGCCGTTCTGCCTGCACGCGCATCGCCGCGCTGCTGGTCAACGCCGCCGCCGTCCGCCGCACGGTGCAGGCCGCCGAGTTCGCCGACGCCGAGCGCCGGCAGACGCTGGTCGCGGCGCTGCAGAAGACCGTGTTCGACAAGGCCCAGCGTTGCACCGACGACCTGCTCGCGCTCTACGGCTTTCGCCAGGGCGATGCCGACGAAGCGCCGCTGCCGATCATCGAAGGCCGCTGGGCGCTCGACTTCTTCAGCCCCGAAGCCATGAAGGACGCCGGCCTGCGCCTTGGCAAGGGCGCTGTCATCGGCGCCGCCGTGGGCGTGGTGGCCGATCTGGCCGTGGCCGGCATCTCGCTGGGCGCAGGCGCTGCGCTGGGTGGCGCCATTGGCGGCGCGGTGTCCCAGGGCTGGGGTCCGCTGGGCCGCAAGATCGCCAACAAGCTGCGCGACGTGCATGAACTGACGGTAGAAGACGGCGTGCTGTTCGCGCTGGTCGCATGGCAGCTCAAGCTCACGCAGGCGCTGGAAGTGCGCGGCCATGCGGCCACGCAGCGCATTGCCGCCGAGGCGCCCGCCGACGGCGATGCACCCACGAAGGCCGCCGCCGCGGCCGTGCGCGCCGCGCAGCCCGCGCGCAACCACCCCGACTGGGAAGCAACCGGCGTGACGAGCCGCGCCTTCTGGCGACCGTCGCCGCAACGCGAAGCCCTGGTCGGCGACTTGTCGAGCCAGCTGCTGCAAGCCTTCGAGCAGGCCTGAAGCGCCTCAGTTCGCGCCAGCCGCCAGTGCCTGCAGCTTCGCGTAGTCTCCCGGCCGCGCGCCCTGCTGCTCCGGCGTCGCGCGCTTCACGATGCGCTCGAGGAACAACTGGCGATTGACCGGCGTCACCGTCATGCCCTTGCTGCGCAGGAACTGCTCGTCTTCCAGCTCACTGGCGATCACGCCGACGTTGGTCCACTTCGCGGTTTCCACGAGCACCTTCTCGACCATCGCCTGCTGCGGCGGCGAGAGCCTGGCCCATGCCGCCTTGCCGATCACGATGCCCAGCGTGTCGTAGACGTGCGCAGTGAGCTGCACGTATTTCTGCACTTCATAGAGCTTCTTCGACCTGACGATGCCCAGCGGGTTTTCCTGCGCCTCGACCTCGCCCTTCTTGAGCGCACCGTAGAGGCTCATGAAAGGCAGCGTGACCGGCTTGGCATCGAGCGCGGTGGCAAAGAGCTGATAAGAGGCGGCGGCGGGCACATACAGCCGCAGGTCGCGGAAGTCTTCGGGCTTTGCCAGCGGCCTGGCCGAAGTGACCTGCCGCGCGCCGTAATACACCGTGGCCACCATGCGGTTGCCGCTCTTCTCGTTGTATCCCTTCATCAGGTCGGCCAGCAAAGGGCTCGCCAGGTACTTGCGCATGTGGTCGAGATCCTTGAAGGCGAAGGGGTAGCTGCCCAGGCTAAGCGGCGGATAGCCTTCGGCCAGCGTGGCGTCGCCGACGTAGGCGATCTGCATCGAGTCATTCGCCAGCATCAGCGGAAAGTCCGCCTCCTGGCCCATCTTCGACGAAGGCACCACCTCGATCTTGATCTTGCCGTCGGACTGCTCCGCGATCTTGCGCGCCGCCAGTTCGGCCTGCTGATGGAAGATGCTCGTGGGCTCGTAGACATGGCCCCACTTGAACTGCAACACCTGCTGCGCCTGCACGGCCATTGCGCATCCCAGCGCCACCAGCGCGAATGCGGCGCGGCGCCACGGCAAGAAGCTTTTCATCGACTCTCCCTCGGGTTGAGAACAATCGGCCCCATGCAAGATCGACGCCACTGCTACGGGTCCGACGCCAGGCCATCGGGCCCGGCGAGCGCATCGTAAGGAGTAGCGACAGCCGCCGGGAGCGGGTTTGCCCGACTGGGGTTTGATGGGGTTAGCGGGGCGTTATCGTGAGGCCGCACCAGAAAGGAACACGCCATGACCGCCGCGCTGCGCGCCCTTCGCGCCGACATCACCACACTGCAGGTCGACGCCATCGTCAATGCCGCCAACTCTTCGCTGCTTGGCGGCGGCGGGGTGGACGGTGCCATTCACCGCGCGGCAGGGCCGGACCTGCTGCACGAATGCCGGCTGCTCGGCGGCTGCAAGACCGGCGACGCCAAGCTCACCAAGGGCTACCGCCTGCCCGCGCGCTTCATCATCCACACGGTCGGCCCGGTATGGCGCGGCGGCACGTCGGGCGAGCCCGAGCTGCTCGCGTCGTGCTACCGGCGTTCGATGGCGCTGGCCGGCGCGCAAGGCGTGCGCAGCATCGCGTTTCCGAGCGTGAGCACGGGCATCTACGGCTACCCCGTCGAACTGGCGGCGAAGGTGGCGGTGGACACGGTACGCGACGCCGCGAACGAAGCGGCATCGGTGCAGGAGGTCGTCTTCTGCTGCTTCTCCATGGGCGACCTCGCGGTCTACGAGGCAGCACTGGCATGACCAACGACTTCTACGACGACCTCGCCCCGCTCTATCACCTGATCTATCCCGACTGGAAAGAGAGCATCCGCGCGCAGGGCGACAAGCTCGCGCAACTGATCGATACCGAGTGGCCCGGCGGTGGCGTGCGGCGCAGGGTGCTCGACGTGTCCTGCGGCATCGGCACGCAGACACTCGGGCTCGCTGCGCTGGGCCACTCGCTGACGGCATCGGACCTGTCGCCCCAGGAAATCGAACGCGCGCGGCACGAAGCACAGGTGCGCGGCCTCGATGTCGCCTTCTCGGTCTGCGACATGCGCGAGGCGCACGCGCATCACGGCGGCGGCTTCGACATCGTGATGTCTTGCGACAACTCGATGCCGCACCTGCAGACCGACGAAGACCTGCTGCTCACCTTCCGACAGATGGCCTCATGCCTGCGCCCGGGCGGCGGCTGCGTGGTGAGCGTGCGCGACTACACAAAGGAAGAGCGCGGCAGCAACCTCGTGAAGCACTACGGCGCGCGCGTCGAAAACGGCCTGCGCCACGTGCTGTTCCAGGTGTGGGACTTCACGGACGCAGGCAAGGGCGAGCACTACGACCTGGGCTTCTTCTTCGTCACCGAAAACCTGGCCACGCACGAGGTGAGCACGCGCGTGATGCGCTCGCGCTACTACGCCGTGTCGACCACGCGGCTGTGCGAGCTGATGCGCGAGGCGGGGTTGGAAAACGTGCGACGCATCGACGGCGCGTTCTTCCAGCCTGTGCTGGTGGGCACGCGGCCCTGAAAGGATTGATCGCCTGGAGGTTACCGGTCACCGTACCGTCATGGGCCAAACCTAGCATCCGCCAGCTTTCAATCTACTTGCAACGGACGCCAGAACCCAATGACAAAAGCTGTTCCCGCACCCGCTCCCCGCCCCATGCGCGCTGCCTTGGTGGCCGTTGCAGGCGGCCTCGTGATTGCCGCGTGCGGTGGCGGGAATGGGGGCCCCACGATCCCGGTACTTCCGCCAGCGCCGGCACCGGCACCGGCGCCGCCCGCGCCTCCGGCCCCAGCGGCACTGGGCACGCTCGACGGTTCGGTGCCACTCGTCATTGCTCACCGCGGCCTGCCAGGCCTGTTCCCCGAAGAAACAAAGACCGCCTACGAAGCCGCGGCCGATGCCGGCGCCGATTCGCTCGAGACCGACCTGCACCTCACCAAGGACTGCGTGCTGGTCGCACGCCACAACCCCTGGCTCAGCGACAACACCAACATCGCCGAAGTCGCCAAGACCAACCCCGCCGTGGACGCGCGCAAGCGCACCGTGCCGGGCGTGAAGGTCAACGTGAAGTACCCGGTCACCCCCGAGAACGGCCCCGCCCAATACTGGAGCGACCTGACCGACCCGAACGATCCGAAGTCCGTGCTCAAGTCGCTCGTCGTCGACGGCCAGGACCACACCGGCGACTGGTCCATCACCGACTTCACGATGGACGAGCTGCGCCAGTGGATCCGCGGCACCACCTACGACGCCAGGGACGAACGCCCCACCGACCTCAACGGCAAGCTGCCGATCATCAGCTTCCAGGAACTGCTCGACATTGCCAAGGCCAAGAGCGCCGCCACCGGCCGCACGTTCTCGGTGTACCCGGAAACGAAGAACCCGATCTGGAACAACGCGCAGGCCATTGCCAACGGCTGTGGCCCGGCCGGCAGCCACCCGCTGGAAGATGCGTTGCTGAAGGTCATGAACTTCAACGACCTGAACCGCAAGGACGCGCCCATCTTCGTGCAGAGCTTCGAGCCCGAGAGCCTGAAGTACCTGCGCTCGGCCGGCCTGAAGGCACGCGCGGTGCAACTGGTGGACGGCAACGACGTCGACTACAAGACCGGCGCGATGATCTACGTCACCAACGACGAATACACCTTCATCGACGGGCGCCCCTACAGCTGGACGCTGGCCGGCAACCCGAAGTTCTTCGGCGAAATGCTCACGCCCGCGGGCCTGGCCGAGATCAAGACCTATGCCGACGGCATCGGCCCCTGGAAGCCGCAGGTCATGGCGCACACCATCGTGCCCTTCGTCGCGGCCAACAAGGGGATGGTCGACGTGAACACCATCAAGCCCACCAGCCTGATCGCCGACGCGCACAAGGCCGGCCTGTTCGTCCACAGCTACACCTTCCGCAACGAGTCGAAGTACCTGGCCGGCATCTACAAGGGTGACCCGACGGCCGAATACCTTGCGTATTTCCGCGCCGGCATCGACGGCGTGTTCTCGGACTTCGCGAACACGGCCGTCGCGGCGCGCAAGACCTACCTGAAGGAAACGGGCCGCTGATGCGCAACGCGGCGCAGGCAACCGGCTGAACGGCACCATGTACCCGGGCGAACGACTCAACGGATACAGCCACCTGCTGGGCCTGCTGCTGGCGCTCTCAGCCACCGCGCTGCTGCTCATCAAGACCGTGCCTACCGGCGACCCCGCGCGCATTGCGGGGGCGCTGGTGTTCTCGCTTTCTGCCGTGGCGCTGTACGCGGCCTCCACGCTCTTCCACAGCACGCGCGGCCGCCTCAAGCGCGTGTGGGAGCGGGCCGACCACTGCGCGATCTACCTGCTGATCGCCGGCACCTACACGCCCTTCGCGCTCGTCACGCTGCACGGCAAGTGGGGCTGGCTGCTGCTCTCGGCGATCTGGGGCGTGGCGCTGTTCGGCATATGGCGCGAGCTGCGGCCGCCGAAGCCCGGCGCTTCGGCCAAGCCCTCGCTGCCGCTCTACATCGGAATGGGATGGCTCGGGGTGCTGGCTGCCGTGCCGCTGGCCGCGCGGCTCGACGGTGCCGGGCTGGCGTGGCTGCTGATCGGCGGCGTGCTCTATACCGTAGGCACCATCTTCTACCGGAACCGGCAGGGCTTTCGCCATGCGCACGGCGCCTGGCACCTGTTCGTGCTGGCGGGCACGATCAGCCACTACATCGCTGTCGGCTGGTTCGTGCTGTAGCTGGCGTGGTGCCGCCAGCGGCGTGGCAATGCCACACTCGGCACCCCATGGACGCTTCTATTTTTTCTGCCCCGAAGATCGACTGCCACTGCCACATCTTCGACCCCGAATCCTTTCCGTATGCGCCAGGCGTCTTCTACGCGCCGTCGGGCGGCGAGATCGCCACCGCCGACTACTTCATGCAGGTGATGTCGGCTTACGGCGTGTCGCACGCCCTGCTCGTCGGACCCAACTCGGGCTACGGCACCGACAACCGCTGCATGCTCGACGCCATCAGGCGCGGCGGCCATCGCTTCAAGGGCATTGCCGTGGTCGATAACGACGCATCGGCCTCGCAGTTGCAAGACCTGCAGGCCCAGGGCGTAGTTGGCATCGCCTTCAACATGGCACTGCTGGGCCTTGCGCACTATGCGAATGCCGATGCGCTGTGGGAACGCATCGCCGCGCTGGGCATGTGCGTGCAGGTCCAGGTGCAGGACGACCAGATGGCCGAACTGGCACCGCGCCTGCTGGGCTGCGGCGCGCAGATCGTGGTCGACCACCACGGCCGCCCCGACATCTCGCGCGGGCTTGCGAGCCCCGGCTTCGACGCACTGCTGCGAATGGCCGACAGCGGGCGCTGCGCTGTCAAGCTGTCGGGCTACGACAAGTTCTCGCGCGAGGCGCTGCCCTTCGCGGATGCCCGGCCATTCACCGATGAACTGCTGTCTGCCTTCGGGCCCGCCAACTGCCTCTGGGGTTCAGACTGGCCGAACATTCGCGCCACCCGGCGGCTGGACTACGGCACGCTGCTCGGCGTGTTCGCGCGCAGCGTGCCTTCGGAGGCAGACCGCCGCGCGATCCTCTTCGACACGCCGGTGCGGCTGTTCGGCTTCGGCACCGGCGGCAACTGATCGCGACGCGCCGGTCTCAGCCCGCAAGCGCGCTTACCGCGATGCGTGCTGCAGAGGCCACCACATCGTTGCGGTTCTTCGCGTCCTTGTCGGGGAAGGTCAGGTATACGGCGACCACCAGCGGTGCGCCGGCCGGCGGCCACATCACGCCGACGTCGTTGTTGGTGCCGTAAGCCCCCGCGCCGGTCTTGTCGCCCACCTTCCAGCCCGGCGGCACGGCGGCCATGAAGCGTTCGGCGCTGGTCGTGTTGCCCTGCAGCCAGGCCTGCAACTGGCTACGCTGCGCGGCGCCCAGCGCATCGCCCAGCACCAGCCGCTGCACACTGTCGGCCATGGCCGCGGGCGTGGTGGTGTCGCGCAGGTCGCCGGGAATGGCCGTGTTGAGTTCGGTCTCCCAACGGTCGAGCCTGAAGGCCTGGTCGCCGATGGTGCGCGCGAAGGCGGTCACGTCGGCCGGGCCGCCCAGCATCTTCATCAGCAGGTTGGCGGCTGCGTTGTCGCTGTACTGGATGGTCGCGGCGCACAACGCGGCCACCGTCATGCCGTCGGCCACATGCTTTTCAGTGACGGGCGAGTTGGGAATGATGTCGGCCTTGCTGTAGCTGACGCGGCGCGACAGCAGGCTCGGGTCTTTCGCGCTGCGCTCCAGCACCGCGGCGGCCAGCATCAGCTTGAAAGTGCTGCAGAACGGAAAGCGTTCATGCGGCCGATGCTGCAGGCGTGCGCCGCTGGCCGTGTTGAACGCCACCACGCCAAGGCGCCCGCCACAGGCGCGTTCGAGTTCGGCAAGCTGGGCCTCGGCGGAAGCCTGCGGCCCCTTTTGCGACCACGCGGTGCAGGCAGCGGCAAGCGGCAGCACGGAGGCGGCGAGCAACAGGGTACGGCGCTGGACGGGTGAGTTCATTTCTTCTTTGCTTTCTGTCGGCGAGTGGAGTGGATGGGACGCCGGCAATCGTAGGAGCGCGGTGCCTGGCGCTCCAGCGCGCCGCCGCTGTTTTGCGTCCCGGGTGTATCGGCTGTAACGCGCGGACATGCTCGACCGAATGGCTGAATGAACTTCGTGCGTGCCCTGCGCCGGGCTATGCTCCCCGACCACATGCCGCGACAGAACGCTCTCACCTCGTCTTCTCAACGCCCGGCAACGCCAGTCCTGGCGACCCTGTGCCTCGCCCTGGCGCCCTTCGCCACACTCGCCGCCCCTGGCTGCCTCGACACCGCCCTCCAATCCCCGTCCACCGCCCGGGCCCTCGCCATGGCCACCTTCGCCACGCAGGAACACGAAGCCTTCGGCGGCCAGACGATGGATGCCGAGGGCCGCATGACGATGGACGGCGACTCCGAAGCCGAAGACACGCGCCGCACAGTGCCGGGCCTTGCGCCCTGGGAGCGGGTGGTCAGCTACTGGCAGGCGGTCGATCCGTTGTTGCCTTCGCGGGTGCGCTACGGCGGGCTGCGGCCGGCCTACCGGCAGTCGTTGATGCAGTCGCTGAACGAGGCCTCGGCCGCGCGGCTGCAGGGCATGGGCGTGGGGCCCGACGAGGGGCTGGACTCACCGGAGCTGCGCGCGGTCGATGTCGCATTGAAGCGGGTCGCGGTGATCGACACGCCGTGGTCGGCGGCCTTCATCAGCTGGCTCGCGCGGCAGGCGGGGCTGGCGGACGACGAATTCGTCTTTTCCGAAGCGCACGTGGACTACGCGGGTGCCGCGTGGCAGGCAGGCATCGAGGAGCAGGCCGGGCGCCCGACGCGCTACGCCCTGCGCGCCTGCGATCTGACGCGCACGCCGCCGCGCGTCGGCGATCTGGTTTGCCAGGCACGCGGTGCGGGTGCGGGCCTCGACACCTTCGACAAGATCGGCGAGGTCCTGGCGACACGGCCCACCGGCGGCGATGCGCTGCCGATGCACTGCGACGTGGTGGTGGCCGTCGATGCGACGGGCTTCGACGCGGTGGGAGGCAATGTGCTGCAGTCGGTCACGCGGCGCCGGCTGGACTTTGCGCCGGGCACGCGCCGGCTGGACCCGAGCTATCTGCCCGAGGGATGCACGCCCGGCGCGGCGGGGTGCATCGACCGCCACATGAGCAGGCAGCCGTGGTCGCTGCTGCTGCAGTGGCGCTGAAAGAACGCGCCAGTTGTTTGACGCTTACTTGTAGAACGCCTCGACCTTGCCCTTGAGCTTGAGCAGCAGGGGCTTGCCCTTGCGGTCGAGGGTCTTGCCGGCGGGAACCTTGATCCAGCCTTCGCTGATGCAATATTCCTCGACGTCGAGGCGCTCCTTCCCGTTGAAGCGGATGCCGATGTCGCCTTCGAAGGCAGCCGCCAGGTGGTGGGGGCTGCGCGGATCGGAAGACAGGTGGTCGGGAAGAGGCGGGAGGGAGGAAGAAGGAGTGGGAGTGGCTTCGGTCATGGCGCGTGATGATAGGGGCTCCGGCTGGCCCCTTCCCTGACGGTGCTCTAACGGCGCTTCTTCTTCCCATGCCTGGGCGGCGGCTTGGGCCCGAAGCCGAGCGCGGCGCGGGCCAGCGCGTCGGCTTCGCCGTTGCGCTGGCGCGGAATCCATTGCACGCGCGCCTGCGCGAAGCTGCCGAGCAGCGCGCGGGCATCGTCGAACAGCGGGGCCATGCGCTCGATGGGTTTGGCGCCCGGCGCGGCAAGCTGCTCGACCAGCGTGCTGTTGTCGCTGTAGGCCAGCACGGCGGTGGCGCCCTTGTCGCGCAGTGCGTGGAGCGCGGCGGTCAGCGCCAGCAGCTCGGCCTCGTTGTTGCAGCCGATGGCATGGGTGGCCTGCGACAGCGTGTGGCGGCTGCCGTCGGGCGCGGTGATGACGGCGCCTATGCCCATGCGTCCCGGGTTGGGCATGGCGCTGCCGTCGCAGTGAACCACCCACGGGAGCCCCGGGGCCACGGAACCGTCGCCGCTCATTCGATCGTCTTCAGCAGTTGTAGCGCTTGATGCCAGCCAGGTTCTGGCAAGGCCGCTGGCCGGGCGGCGGGCCGGGGTCGACCGCATGCGGCGGCCGTGGCCTGCGGATGGGGCGCGCGCCGTCGTAGTAGGGGTCGTAGTACGGATCGGGGCTCAGGACGACGACGCCCGGTGGTTCCGCCGCTGGCTGCGGCTGCGTCTCGGCGGGGTAGCGCGGGATGATGGCCGGACCCGAAGGCGGGTTGCTCGCCACACGGCTGGGGGGCGGGACTGGCGGCGCGGAGCGCTGTGGCGCCGCTGAATAGTCGCGGCGCGCCGGGTCGGGCGGCGGCGATTCGAGGATCGGCACCTGCCGCGCCTGCTTGCTGCCCGCCGGGCATTCGACGTTGGTGTAAGAGACGGCGCCGCTGGCATCGGTGCAGCGGGTCACTTCCGCGCGGGCGCCGCCGGGGGACACCGCCGCGGCCACGGCAAAGATCGCCGGAATAAGGAGTGCCAATGCGCGCATCACGCCACTGTAGCCGCAGCGGGGCCGCCGCGCACCTGCGGCATGATCGCGTCATGGACAACAGCCCCCCGCTCCCCCTCGTCATCGTCAAGGTCGGAGGCACCTTCGACGCGCTGCGCGCCCGCCGTGGCGATTTCGAACACTGGGTTGCCGACGGACTCGGCACGCAGACGCTTCCCATCCTGGTGATCGACCCACGCCGAGGCGACACCCTCCCCGACCCCGGCCAGGTGGCCGGCGTGGTCGTCACCGGCTCGCATGCGATGGTGTCGCACCGCGAACCGTGGAGCGAAACCACGGCCGAATGGCTGGCGCAGGCCGTGGCGCTCGACACGCCGGTGCTCGGCATCTGCTACGGCCACCAGTTGCTGGCGCATACGCTCGGTGGCGAGGCCGGCAACCACCCGGGCGGCGCGGAGGTCGGCACCGTGACGGTGTCGCTCACCGAGGCCGCCGCCACCGACCCGCTGCTGGGCGGCCTGCCCGCGCAGTTTCCGGCCAACGCGGTGCACTGGCAGAGCGCGCTGCGGCTGCCAGAAGGCGCGGTGCCGCTGGCCGCCAGCGCCCATGAGCCGGTGCATGCCTTTCGCGTCGGCAAGCATGCCTGGGGCGTGCAGTTCCATCCGGAATTCGACGCCGAGGCGATGCGCGGCTACATCGACAACCTGCGCGGCGAGCTGACCGCCATGGGCGCCGACCCCGCAGCACTGCGCGACAGCGTGAGCGAGACCGGCGCGGCTGCCAGCCTGCTCGGACGCTTTGCGCGGATTGCCGAGGCACGCCAGGGCGTCTGAGCTGCATCGAGGCCCATCGCGGCCCCCGCAAGCCGTCGGACCGCGACTACAAGAAGCATCCGGCGCTTGGGTTAAGGTGCGGGCCATCCGCCTTTCGCTCCACACTTCTTTCATGACCACTCCCTCGCCCGTGCCGGCCCGCAAGCATTTTTCGATGATCCGGGAATTCCACCTGGCCGACGTCTTCACGCTCGGCAATGCGGCATGCGGGGTGGGCGGAGTGTTCCTGGCAATGGCTTTCATGGCCAGCCAGTCGCTCCCGCAGTTCCTGTGGGCGGCGGCGCTGGCGCCGGCGGCCTTCATCTTCGACGTGTTCGACGGGCGCATCGCGCGCTGGCGGCAGACGCAATCGGCCCTCGGCCGCGAACTCGACTCGCTGGCCGACATCATTTCCTTCGGCGTGGCGCCGGCCGCGCTGGGCTTTGCGGCCGGGCTCAACGGCGGCTGGGACTGCGTGCTGCTGATCTATTTCGTGGGCTGCGGCGTGAGCCGGCTCGCGCGCTACAACGTAACGGCCGAGGCGCTGTCGGCCGGGGCCGACAAGGTGAAGTATTTCGAGGGCACGCCCATCCCGACCAGCGTGGTGCTGGTGGCCGTGCTGGCATATGCCGCGTGGCAGGGCAGCATTGGTGCATCGGTGTGGGGCGGCGCCTGGACCATCGGCCCGTGGCAGCTGCATCCGCTGGTGCTGATGTTCGCGCTCTCGGGCACGCTGATGATCAGCAAGACCCTGCGCATTCCGAAGTTCTGAGTTCCCCCAGACACAGGAGACACGTCGATGACCATGAAGCTCTACTTCGACCCGCAAAGCCGCTCGCAGGTTGCCAAATGGATGCTCGACGAGACCGGCGCCCCCTATGAGATCGTGACCACGCTCCTGCGCGAGAAGGCGCACAAGACGCCCGAGTTCCTGAAGATCAACCCGGCAGGCAAGTTGCCGGCGCTGGTGGACGGCCGTACGCGCGTGTTCGAGAACGCGGCCATCTGCATGTACCTGGCCGAGAAGTTTCCCGGAAAGCGGCTGGCACCGGCTGTCGGCTCGCCCGATCGCGGACGCTACCTCTCGCTGATGGTCTATTCGACCTCCCAGCTCGAGCCCGCGATGGGCGACAGCCTGCTGAAGATCCGCAGCAACAACAGCGCACGCGGCTGGACCGATTTCGAAGGCGCCAAGGACGCGGTCGAACGCGAACTCGGCGACGGACCCTACCTGTTCGGCTCGCAGTTCACGGCGGCCGACGTGATGATCGGCTCCATGTTCATCTGGCACCGTGCGTTCGGTGGCCGCTCGAACCGCCCGAAGATCGACGCCTACATCAACCGGCTGCAGGCCCGTCCCAAGGGCATGAAGTTCGGCTGAACACGGCGCGGCGTGCCGCGCTGGTGACATCGCGCGGCAAAGGCTCGTCCTTTAATCGGCTTGCTTGTTCCATTCCAAGAAGAGAGACGCCCGCATGACATCGAAGAACGCCACGCCCTCCCGCTTTGCGCTCACCGCCCTTTCCGTGGGACTGGCCGCCCTGCTCGCCGCCTGCGCGAGCACACCGCCGCCGGGCGGGCGCAGCGTGACCATCGAGCGCACCACCTTCGGCATCGCGCACATCACGGCGCCGGACTACGAAGGACTGGCGTACGGCAGCGCCTACGCGCATGCACAAGACAACGTCTGCCAGACCGCCGAGCACCTGCTCACGCTGCGCGGCGAGCGCTCGCAGTTCCTGGGCGCGCAGAACACCGGCGACCTGGGCCTGGGCCGCGCGCCGAATGCGCAGATCGACCTGTTCATCCGCTATCACATGGACGACGCGGCCCTGGCGCGCGCAGGCGCCACCACCAGCCCCGACGTGCAGGCCGCGCTGCGCGGCTACGTGGCCGGCTACAACCGCTACCTGCAGGACGCCGGCGTCAACGGGCTGCCCGAACCCTGTCGCGGCAAGCCCTGGGTGCGGCCGATGACCCTGACCGACCTGTCGCGCGCCACCGAGATGTCGATGATCCAGGGCGGCCTGGGCGCGCTGGCCGGCGCAGTGCTGGCCGCAGTACCGCCCAGCCCCGGCACCAAGACGGGCGCCGCGCCGGTCGAACTGAAGGAAGCCGTCGCCGAAATCGGCCGCCACAGCTTCAACGCCAACCCCGAGGGCGGCGAACTCGGCTCCAACGGCTGGGCCTTCGGCCGCAACGCCACGCCCGATGGCCGCGGCCTGCTGCTGGGCAACCCGCACTTCCCGTGGACTGGCACCAACCGTTTCTGGGAAATGCACCTCACCATTCCCGGCAAGGTCGACGTGATGGGCGCCACCGGTGGCCTGAGCCCGGTGGTGGCCATCGGCTTCAACAAGGATGTGGCCTGGACGCATACCGTGTCGACCGGCAAGCGCTTCACGCTGTACGAGTTGAAGCTCGACCCCAACGACCCGACCGTATACCTGGTCGACGGCCAGCCGAAAAAGATGGTGGCGCGCACCGTGGTGCTGCCGGCCGCGGCAACGGGCGGTGGTGCCGCGCCGGCGCAGCACACCTTCTACTCGACCGACTGGGGCCCGGTGATCTCGCTGCCGCGCGCCGGCCTGGGCTGGACCGCGCAGAAGGCCTACGCCATCCGCGACGCCAACACGCTCAACGTGCGCTCGGCCGAGAGCTGGATGAAGATGGCCCAGGCCCGCAACGTGGCCGAGCTGCGCGCCGCCATGGGCAACCAGGGCATGCCGTGGATCAACACCATCGCGGCCGACCGCGACGGCAACGCCATGTACGCCGACCTGTCCGTGGTGCCCGACGTGTCGGCCGACATGCTCAAGGCCTGCGCGCCCTCGCCTGCCGCCGCCGCGCTGCTCAATGCGGCCGGGCTGCCAGTGCTCGACGGTTCGCGCAGCGCCTGCGCCTGGAACCGCGACAGCACGGCCGCCGCGCCCGGCATCATCGCGCCGGCCCGCATGCCGGTGGTCATCACGCCGGACTACGTTCAGAACAGCAACGACAGCTTCTGGCTCAGCAACCCCGAGACCGCGCCGATGGCGGGCGTCTCGCCGCTGGTCGGCCCCGTGGGCGTGCCGCAGCGGCTGCGCACGCGCAGCGCGATCATGGAAATCCGGGGCCGCCTGGCGGGCAACGACGGCCTGCCCGGCAACCGCATGGGCGCGGCCGAACTGCGCAGCGTGATCTTCCGCGACAAGAACCTTGCCGGCATGCTCGTGATGGACGACCTGCAGGCCGCCTGCCAGGCCAGCGCCAGCACCCTGAATGCCGACCAGGCCCTGGGCTGCCGCGTGCTGTCGGCCTGGGACCGCACCAGCAATGCCGATTCCAGGGGCGCGGCGCTGTTCCGCGAGTTCTGGCGCAAGACCAAGGACGTGCCGAAGGTCTGGCGCGTGCCCTTCGACCCCGCGCAACCCGTGGCAACGCCGGCCGACCTCGACATGGCCACGCCCGCCACGCGCGACGCCGTGTTCAAGGCGCTCGCAGAAGCGGTCGGCGTGGTCCGCACCGCCGGCTTCGCGGCCGACGTGCCGCTGGGCGTGCCGCAATCGCGCCTGGTGCGCGGCCAGAAGATCGCGCTGCACGGCGGCGACGAATTCGAGGGCGTACTCAACAAGCTGGAGTCGCAGGGCCAGTCGCTGATCGACCCGAAGGGCTACAACGTCAACTACGGCAGCAGCTACATGCAGGTCGTGACCTTCGACGCCAACGGCCCTGTGGCGCAAGGCCTGCTGACCTACGGCCAGAGCAGCGACCCGGCCTCGCCGCGCGCCTACGACCAGCTGCCGCTGTTCGCGGCCAAGCAGTGGCACCCGCTGCCGTTCCACCCCGCCGACGTGCGGGCACAGCGCGAGGGCACGCCGCTGCAGCTCGCGTACTGACATCATCTCGTTCATGCCGCAACAGACTTCCCCTTCCCACACCGCCGCGAGCGGGCTCGACGAGCTGATCCGCATCGCGGCGGCGCAGCCGCTCGCGCCGGCCTGCGACCACTTCTACTTCCTGCGCCACGGCCAGACCGGGCGCAACGCGCAGCGCATCTTCCAGGCGCCCGACGAGCCGCTGAGCGAGCTTGGCCTGCAGCAGGCGGCACGGGCCGCCGGGCTGCTGGCGGGCGAGCCGATCCGCACCATCGTCTGCAGCGATGCACGGCGCGCCTTCGACACCGCGAACACGGTGGCCGCCGCGCTGCGCCTGACGCCCTCGGCGCAAGAGGCGCTGCGCGAGCGCAATTTCGGCGCGCTGATCGGCACTTCGTCGGCCAACATCGACTGGGCTTGCGAGCCCGAGGGCGGCGAGACGCTCACGCAGTTCGTCGTGCGCAAGCGCGCCGCGCTCGACGCGGCCCTGCGCCAGCCCGCCCCGGTGCTGGTGGTGGCGCACGGCGGCACGCTATACGCCCTGGCCGCGCTGCTGGGCGTGCCGGTCGATTTCAAGCTCCTGGGCAATGCGCAGCCATTGCGTTTCGAACGCAGCGGCCCCACATGGACCGTGACGCCGCTGCTGCGGCATGCAGATACAAACGGCGAGGCGGCCCTGGCCTAGGCACCCCGCGAAGCGCCCGGAACCCGCTCAAGCCGTCCACTCAACGAACCGCCACACACCATGGAATTCAAGGACTACTACAGCGCTCTGGGCATCGACCGCACCGCGTCCGACGACGAGGTGCGCAAGGCCTACCGCAAGCTCGCCCGCAAATACCACCCCGATGTCAGCAAGGAGCCCGACGCCGAGAAGCGCATGCGCGACATCAACGAGGCCAAGGACGTACTGGGCGACAAAGAGAAGCGCGCCGCCTACGACGCGCTGGCCGAGCGCGTCGCGCGCGGCGGCAGCCCCGACGGCCATTTCCAGCCGCCACCGGGCTGGGACGAAGGCTTCGAGTTCCACCGCGGCCCCAACCAGGGCCCCGCGGACCACGCCGACTTCAGCGAGTTCTTCTCGTCGCTGTTCGGCGAGGCCGAGCGGCGCGGCGCCGCGCGCAAGAACTACAAGGCGCGCGGCGAAGACCACCACGCGGCCATCGAGATCGCCCTCGAAGACGCGCTCAAGGGCGCCGAGCGCGAGATCACGCTGCGCGCGCAGACGGTCGATGCACAGGGCCATCCCCAGTGGGAGAACCGCACGCTCAGCGTGAAGATCCCGCCGGGCATGCATCCGGGCCAGTTCATCCGCCTCGCGGGCCAAGGCATGCCCGGCCACGGCGGCGAGCCGCCGGGCGACCTGTATCTCGAAGTGCGCATCGCGCCGCACAAGCTCTATCGCGTGGAAGAGCGCGACCTGTACATGACCCTGCCCGTCACGCCCGCCGAGGCGGCGCTGGGCGCGCAAGTGCAGGTGCCGACGCCGACCGGCGGCGTGGTCGAGGTGACCGTGCCCCGCAATGCGCGCGGCGGCATGAAACTGCGGCTCAAGGGCCGGGGCCTCGCGGGCAAGACGCCCGGCGACCTGTACCTGCTGATCGAAATCGCGCTGCCGCCCGCCGACAGCGACGATGCCCGCAAGGCCTACGAGCAGCTGGCGCAAGCCACGGCATCGTTCAACCCACGCCAGCATCTGGGAGTCTGAGCATGGTGAATTTCACACTCACGACCGCCACCGCCATCAGCGCCTCGCAGCCGCTCGCGGCCAGCGACCTGGCGCACGCCGTGGGCGCCGACACCGCCTGGGTGGTGCAACTGGTCGAGGTCGGCATCCTTCGCATCGAAACGCCCGAGACACAGCCCGAGCGCTGGCAGTTCTCGAGCGCCGATCTGCAATACGCGCTAGAGGCGCGCCGCCTGGAGCGCGACTTTGGCGTGGGACTCGACGCGGCCGCGCTGATCCTCGACCTGCAGCATGAGGTGCGGCGGCTGAAGGCGATGCTGCACGCGCACAGGCTGGGCTAGGCAGGCCCTTCCTCGGTTTCCGGGCTCGTCCGGCCAGGCGAGCCGAGCGAGAATCCCGAGATGAGCCAACAGCCCCCAAAGATCCGATGCGCCTGGGCCCAGACCGACCCGCTTCTGGCCGCCTACCATGACGCCGAATGGGGCGTGCCCGAGCACGACAGCCGCGCGCTGTGGGAGAAGCTCATGCTCGACGGCTTCCAGGCCGGCTTGTCGTGGCTCACCATCCTGCGCA
This sequence comes from Variovorax durovernensis, assembly GCF_977011995.1. Taxonomy (NCBI): domain Bacteria; kingdom Pseudomonadati; phylum Pseudomonadota; class Betaproteobacteria; order Burkholderiales; family Comamonadaceae; genus Variovorax; species Variovorax durovernensis. The sequence goes on from NZ_CDRNCW010000001.1 coordinate 4,335,080, forward strand.
AACGCGATGCCTTCCGCAAAGCCTTCAAGGGCTTCGTGCCCGAGAAGATCGTCAAATTCACCGAGGCCGACGTCGAGCAGCTGATGCAGGACGCCGGCATCGTGCGCTCGCGCTCGAAGATCGAGGCCACCATCGGCAATGCGCGTGCCTATCTCGCCATGCAGGCGGCCGGCGAAGACTTCTCTGAATTCATCTGGGGCATGGCGGGCGGCAAACCCATCGTGAACCGCACCGGAAGCGTGCCTGTGAAGACGCCGCTGTCGGAAGAAATCTCCGCCGCACTGAAAAAGCGCGGCTTCAAGTTCGTCGGGCCGGTGATCGTCTACGCATGGATGCAGGCCACCGGCATCGTCGACGACCACGCGGCGGACTGTCACCGTCACGGCGCAAGGCACAAAGCCAGGCCCCAATGAAAAAACCGGACGCTGCTTTCGCAGGTCCGGTTCTTTCTTGGCTTGTGACTGAAGCGGCTTGCGCCGCCTTCATTCAATTACAGGCCGGCTTGACGCGTGAAGCTCAGGCTCTTCGCTTGAGCGGGGATCACGCTGCCAGCGAAGGTTTCGGGGCGCAGGTTCTGGCCCGGTGCGTGTGCAGCGGCAACAGCCTGGCTGCGGACGGTGGCGCGGTCGACCGAAGCGGCCAGGACGGGCGTTGCGGTCGATGCGGCGCCTTCGTTGTCGCCATAAGCGTTGCCGGCACGGGCGGCTGCCACGGCTTGGGGCGCCACGTCGGCGCGGCTGTAGCCGGAGGTCAGGGGCTGCACGCCTTCGTAGGTTTCTGCATGGGCGCCAGCGGCGGCGAGCAGGGACAGAGCGGCGGCGGCGAGGATGTTCGAGGTCTTCATTTCAATTTCCTTCTTCATTGGGCTTTTGAGTGCCTCCAGTGTGCACCACGATTCCTAGGGAAAACCCTATTCAATCGAATCGCAGTGTTCATGAAATTGAAACAATGACGAGGAACTTTCTGACTCCGCTAACGCAAGTGCCCTTTCATTCGCTCAAGACGAGCCGATTTTGCGTACCTTCTTCCTGCTTTGCCAAGCCGCACACATCCGCATGCACATCGCGTGCCAGCTCCTAGTCTTCCTTCATGCCCGTGGCCTTGACCACGCCGCCCAGCCGGGCGCGCTCTTCGTCGACGAACTTGGTGAAGCTCGCCCGCGTGCCGCCGATGGGCTCGATACCCATGCCCTTCAGGCGCTCGACCGTGGCCGGCGCCTTCATCGCGGCGTCGACGGCGGCTGCCATCTTGTCCAGGATCGCGTCGGGCGTGCCGCGCGGCGCGTGCACGCCGGCCCAGTGGGCGATGCGGATCTCGGGGAAGCCCTCTTCCGCCGCCGTCGGCAGGTCGGGATATGCCGAAATGCGCTGCGTCCACGTGCCGGCCAGCGCCTTCAGCTTGCCGCTCTTCACATAGGGCAGCACCACGATGCTGGCTTCCGAGGTGGCCTCGACCTGGCTGCCGAGCACCGCGGTGATCGACTCCGAGCCGCTCTTGTAGGGCACCACGTCGAGCTTGCTGCCGTACTTCGTCTCGAGAATTCCCTCGACGAAATGCGGCGTGCTGCCCGTGCCCGCGGTGGCCCAGTGGAAGCCGCCGCCGGACTTCTTGGAGGCAGCGACGAACTCCTTCAAATCCTTGTAGGGCGCATTGGCAGGCACCACGATGACCGAGGGCGCAAGCCCGATCATGGCAACCGGCACCAGCGCATCGTCCTTGTACGGCATGCTCTTCTTGATCATGCTGTTCGACACCACGCCGGCCGCGCTCACCAGGAAGGTGTAGCCATCGGGCGCACTCTTGGCGACCACGTCGGCCCCCAGGATCGCGCCCGCGCCGGGCTTGTTGTCGACGATGACCGGCTGGCCGAGCTGCTTCGACGCGCCCTCGGCCGCCGCACGGGCCATCAGGTCATTGGCGCCCCCCGCGGAAAAGGGAACGACCAGCCGGATCGGCTTGGTGGGCCACGCCTGGGCGGCGGCGCCCTGCGCGATCACCGATACGGCAAGCCCGATGGCCAATGAAGCAATGCGGATGGGAAACATGAGTGAGGTTCTCCTGTGTTGTTGTGAGGTATGAAGAAGAAGAAAAAGCCCGGCACGCCAGGCTACTCGGCCTTGATGCCCGCTTCGCGGATCACCTTGCCGTAGCGCACCAGCTCGGCACGGATGAGCGCGCCAAACTCCTCGGGCGTGCCGCCGGCCGCGCCCACGCCGGTGGGCTCGAGGCGCTCTTCGACGTCCTTGGCGCGCAGCATCGCGTTGAGTTCGGTGCTGAGCTTGGCGAGCACCGCCGGCGGCAGCCCCTTGGGCGCCACCAGCCCGTGCCAGGCCACCACGTCGTAGTCGGGCAAGCCGCTCTCCGCGACCGAAGGAATGTCGGGATAGGCCGGCAGCCGCTTCGCCGTGCTCACCGCCAGCGCGCGCAGCTTGCCCGCCTTCACGTGCTGCATCAGCGCCTCGGTGCCCGCGAAGAGCATGTCGACGTTGCCGGCCAGCAGGTCGTTCACCGCCGGGCCGGTGCCCTTGTAGGGTACGTGCGTGGCCTTGGCCTTGGCCATCTCGAACATGTACTCGGTCACCACATGCAGGTGGCCGCCGGCGCCGCTCGATGCGAAGGTGAGCTTGCCCGGATCCTTGCGCGCGAGCGCCAGCAGCTCCTGCAGGTTGCGCGCAGGCACGCGCGCGTTCACGCACAGCACGTACGCGCCGCGCGACAGTTGCACCACGGGGGTGATGTCTGCGACGGGATCGAAGTTGAGCTTGTAGAGCGCCGGATTCACCGTGTAGCTGCCAGCTATCAGCAGCAGCGTGTAGCCATCGGGCGCCGACTTCACGCCGATCTCGGTGCCCAGCACGCCGCCCGCGCCGGGCTTGTTGTCGACCAGCACCGACTGGCCGATGCGCTCGCCGAGCTTGCCGGCCGTCAGCCGCGCGATGAAGTCCGAGCCGCCGCCCGGTGCGAACGGACAGACGATGCGAATGGGCTTGGACGGAAACGCCGCAGCCTGCGCCCGAACGGTGCGGGAAAGCAGCCCGCCGGCGCCGGCGAGCACCAACGCGGGGGCCAATGCGGAGAAGCTGCGGCGGTCGATGTTCATGCTGGCGTTGTTCCCGAAATTGATGGCGCGGCTGCGCGATGCAGGCAACGGGCATTGCACGCCCTGGAACGGGTTTTGGCCCTCGGGATTTGTCCTAGCCGCCGCAGGGGATGGCCCGCGGCGAAGCTGTGCTCACGAGCGCGGCCAGCCGCGTATCAGCGTGCGCAGCGCCACCCCGCCGCTGCCCTTGACCTCGGCGCGGTAGGTGCCCACCAGCGCCTCGCGCTCGGCTGCCGCCTGCGGCTCGTTGCGCCAGGCCAGCAAGGCGGCCACGTCTTCGTCGGGCGATGCGGCCAGCAGCGCCTGCGTGATCTGCTTCTCGAACTCGCGCGCCACGATCATCAGGTTGCGCGGGCGCGTCGAGGTCACGCCGCGCGACCACAGCGTGTCCAGCGCCATGTCGAGCGTGCTGTCGGGCAAGGCGCTGAGCTGGCCGCCGTTGCCGCGCGCCAGTTGCTTGACCACCGCGCTCATCAGCAGCTGGCTCGAGAAATCGATTTCGCGCACATCGCCCACGGCCATGCGTTCGAGCAGTTCGGTGCGCACCGGGTCGGCCGGCTTGGCGCGTTCGCGGCTGAAGAACTCTGCCCTGCCGGCCTCGCTCATCGCGGCGTAGTCGGCGCGCAGCTTCGCGAAGCGGGCGACAGCGGCCAGCACCTGCGGACCTGGCGCGGCACCGCCGTTGCCGGCCGATGCCACTTCCTGCTGGATCGCGGCCAGGGAAGCCTTGGCGCTGAATGCGCGGCTGGCGGCGGCGTCGAGTGCCTTCAGTGCCTTGTCGGCGATGGCCTGGTCGTCGGGGTCCAGCAGTTCGCGTGCACCGCGTGCGACGGCGCCCGGCGCATACGAAGCCTGGTAGCGCGCCTGCACGCCCTCGAACTGCAGCAGCGCCTCCGCACGGCTTTGCGCCCAACCCATCAAGGGGGCCAGGAGCAACGCAAGCAACAGAAGGAAACGGGTGGGGGAAAGGCGGTTCGAAGAAAGCATGGCGCCATTATTGGCACGCCCGCATTTCCCCTCCCTGACCTGCTCAGAACAGGCTTGCGCCGATGTTGATGAGCAGCGCCAGCACCGTCGTGTTGAACAGGTACGCGAGGATGCAATGCACCGAGCCGATCCGCCGCAAGGGCTTCGACACGAAGGACACGTCCGCCGTCTGCCCCGAAGTGCCGATCACCGCCGAGAAGTAGAAGAAATCGCCATAGGTCGGCGCCTCGTCATCGGGAAACTGCAGCCCCGGCTTGCGCCCCTTGCTGACTGCCGCGTAGTAGTCGTGCGCATAGTGCAGCGTGAACATCATCTGCGTGAAGGCCCACGACGACATCACCGTGAGCCCGGCCAGCGCGATGTGCGCGATCTTCTCGAGGCCGTGCATATCCTTCACCACAGCCAGCTCGCCGCCGATGGCCGCGAGGCTCGCGATGGCCGACACCACCACCAGCACCAGGATGACGATCTGCCCCTCGTCCTGCAGCTGCGCGCGGTAGCGCATGTGCTGCGGCGATGACCGGATCATCATCGTCGCGGCCAAGGCCACGTAGAGGCATGCGCCGGTGTTCCACGCAATGAGCAGGCGCGTGACCAGATGAGCCTCGATGGCCGAGGGCAGCAGGATGCCGACCGCGATGGCAATGGCCGCGGCAATGAAGAGCCGTGGCCGCGCGACCAATTGGCGAAGAAGTGGGTGTCTTGGAGTTTTCATCTGTGGTTGTGCAAGGCGGCGTCGAGGATACGGCGCTCGCGCCGAACTGGCGAACCGCCCTACTCCAGGAAGAGATCGGAAATGACCGACCTCAACCACTTGTTGGCCGGGTCGTTCTGATATCTCTCATGCCAATGCTGCTTGATGGCAAAGCCCGGCAGCTTGAAGGGCGGGTTGAACACCTTCACGTCGGAGATTCGCACCAGGGTTTCGGCCACCCTGGCAGGCACGGTGATCATCAGGTCCGTCTGCGCCACCAGCGCACCGATCCCCAGAAAATTTGGCAGATGCAGGCTGACCTTGCGCTGAACGCCCAAACGGTCCAGTTCGCGATCGATCAGTTCGTACCCCGCGCCGGGCGAGGACACCACCACATGGTTCTCCCGCTTGAACATGCCCGGCGTCAGGCGTTCGTGTACACGAGGATGGTTCTTTCGCACGACGCATGCGAATCGCTGGTCGAACAGCTTCTGCTGATAGAAGCCGGCCTCGAGTTCAGGCATGAAGCCCACGGCCAGGTCCGCGTCGCCGGACTCCAGCATCCGCGGCGTCTGATCCGAGATGTGCGTGACCTCGACGTGAATCGAAGGCGCGACCTCGCTCAAGCGGTTCATGAGGTCCGGCAACAGCACGAGGTGGGTGATGCCGGTCATGCACACGCGAAAGCTGCGTTCGGACTTCGCCGCCTCGAAGACCGCCTGCTGCCGCGTGACGGTGCGCAGCAACTCCAGCGCTTGCCGGATCGGCGCGACCAATGCGGTGGCATGAGGTGTCGGCTGCATGCCTTCGGACGTACGCACGAAGAGCGGGTCGCCGAAATGCCGCCGCAAGCGAGCCAGGGCGATGCTGACGGAAGACTGCGGCATGCCGAGGTGATCGCCGGCGCGCGAGACGCTGCGGGTCTTGTAGACCTCGTCGAAGACGCTGAGCAACTTGAGATCCACTATTTAGATTCCTGCTTTGGACTATTGGCTTCATGCCATGGTCTAAATAGTGCCATGAACCTAGGATCGTTGCGAGACCGGCGACCGCTGGCTTACCTTGACCAAAGTCTGAATCCTCGACACATGAAGTTCAAACTGCTGATGGCTGCCTCGGCTCTTCTCCCCCTCGCCGCATTCGCGGATGCTCCCGGCGCTTCAGTTCAGGCCGACCCACCGGCCGTGAGGGCCTTCTATAAGGACCCTGAGCATTGCGCCTATATGGCGGGGCTGCCGGAGAACGAGGCGCCCGAGTTCATCGCACGCTTCGAAGCCGATGTTCTGGGCGCGGTGAATGCCCTGCGTGCCCGCAATGCGTCGATGGACCTGACTGCGGCCCTGTTTCATCTCAAGGCGGGCTGTGATCGGGTCTTGGCCGAGGCCGGATAGATCACCCGCGCACTGACGCACATCCTTCGACATGAGGAGTGCGAAGTGCGCTTCGTCGACCGATCGACCGTTCGGGTCAAATCAGGAAGCCCCGTCGTCCGGCGTCTTCCAAGAAGACGCCATCGTCCGCCGCGCCGTATTGAGTTCCGCCATCGAGATGTGCAGGTCCGCCATGGTCTGCACCAGCAGCTCCAGCAGCGCGGCGCGCTGCCGCAGGCGCACGGTCTCGGCGCGGCGCGCGCGCTGGGCCTGCCGCGCGGCGGCCTGGATGGCGCGGCCGGTCGGCGAATCGTGAAGGTCCGCCGCCGGACCGCCGGATGCTGCGCTCGCTGGCATCGCGCGGGTCACGCAGCGGCGGACACGCCCTGGGCACCACCAACCGCGCCGGCCACTTCACCGACTTCGGCATTCGCCGCGTCGCCGCGCGTCTCGGCGGCGGGGCCGTAGTTGCGCAGGTGCAGGAAGAACTCGCCCATCATCTGCATCCACAGGCGCACGGCAAAAGTGAGGTATGCAGGGCTCACGCCGCCGGCCACGACCACGTCCATCTCCAGCACGACGAAGTCGCCGTGCTGCGCCACGCGCGCGAAGCGCTTGGTGCGGTGCCACGAGGCAAGCACAGCCTCCGGCAGCGTGCCGCCCTGCACATGCAGCGGGCAGCTCAGGGTGAAGTCGGTGTACTGGGTGGTGGTGACGGGGTTGCCCCACAGCACCTGGAAGCCGATGCCGTGGCTGGCGCTGTGCAGGCGTACCACGCCGTCCTGTTCGATGGTGGTCACGGCGCCGCCGGCGGCCTTGATCGCGTCCGACACCTGCTCGGGCGTGACGGCGTCCAGCAGGTCATTGAGGGGAGCGGCTGCAACTGCAGCGGCTTCAGCGGTATTGCTTGTGGTTGTGTTGTTCATGGTGACCCTGTGGATGATGGTGATGGGTTAGTTGGTTTTTCTGATCGCGGCGTCCAGCGCCGCTGCATCGATGCTCAGGTTGGTGGCCGGCGCCACTTGCGCGAGATAGGCCTGCACCAGCTGCTGCTGCCGCTGCTGGCGCAGCGCGGCCTGCAGCTGCGGCTTCATCTCATCGAGCGTGGCGGTGCGTGCCGGCGTGATGTCGAGCAGCTTCACCACATGGAAGCCGGCTTCGGCCTGCACGGGCTCGCTGACCTGCCCCGGCTTGAGCCTGGCGACGGTGTCGCGCAGCTCCGGAAGAATGCGCGCGAGCGGCAGCGTGTCGACCTCGCCGCCGCGCTCGGCGCTGCGCCTGTCCTGCGAACTGGCGCGGGCCACGGCCGCGAAGTCGCCAGTGCGGGCCTGGCGCGCGAGCTTCGTGGCCTCTTCGCGCACCTTGGCCACGGCGGCCGCGTCGCGGTCTGGCGTTGCCAGGTAGATCTGCGCAACATGGTAGGCAGCCGGCAGGTTGTAGTTGGCCTTGCCCTGCTCGTAGGCGGTCTTCACCTCGGCGTCGGACGGGTAGCCCGCGGGCACCTGGCTCACCGACTCGAGGTAGCTGGTGCTCACGATGCGCGAAGTGACTTCGCGCGTGGCGGCATCGACCTTGGCCTTGACGTCGGCACGTTCGGCCCAGCCCTTGGCGCGCGCGTCGCGCAGCACGGCTTCGCTCAGCAGGCGCTGGCGCAGCCAGTTGTCGAGCACGGCGCGGTCGGCCTTGATGGCGGTGCGCTCGGCTTCTGGCAGCGACTGCAGCAGCCGCTCGATCTCGTCCTGCGCCACCGTGGCTTCGCCCAGGCGGGCGACCACCGCGTTGCCGGCGGCCGGCGCCTGCGCGCCAGCCATGCCGGCGGCCGACATCAGCAGCACCAGCGCGGCGGAAGAAGGCTTGAAGCGCCTCATTGCTTGTCTCCCGATGCGGGTGCGGCGGCAGCAGGTGCGGCGGCGGGTGCGGGTGCATTCACCGCGCGCACGTCGAACTTGCCTTCGTACAGCTTGTCGCCGTACTGCTGCGCGATCTGCTCGAACTTGACGCGGCTCTGCGCGGCAAAGGGCTGGCGCGAAGCCAGCACGCTGCCCAGGTCGACGGTCTCGTAGGCCTTCAGGATCTCCTGCCCCACCGCATAGAGCTGCGCGTTCTTGGCCTCGCACTGCGCGATGGCGGTGCGGTGCGTCGCGGCTTCGGTGGCCAGGCGCTGGCGCTCGGCCTCGGAGGCGCGCGCCATTTTCAGCAGGTCGTCGTAGGCGCCGCGGTACTGCGCGATCTGCGCGGTGGCCTTCTCGCTCGTGGCCTGCGCCTGCTGGCGCAGTTGCTGGCTGCCGGCGCCGGCCTGCTCGCGCGCGCGGCGCTCCGCCGCCAGTTGCGACTGGCTCTGCGCCAGTTCTTTCTTGAGCGCTTCGACTTCGGAAGAACCCGCCGCCGCGCCACCCGGCCTGGCCGGCGCCGCCGCGGGCTGCCCCGCCTTCAGCGCGGCCAGTTCGTTCTGCGCCTGCTGCAGCTGGGTGGTGGTGGCGCGCAGTTGCGCGCGCAGCCGCTCTTCCATGCTCTGGCCGCCCGGGGCCTGCTGTGCGTGGGTCACGCCGGCCGTGGCGGCCAGGGTCGCCAGCAGCAGCGCCGGGAAGATTTTTCTGGACACGGATGGCTCCTTAGAAACGCGCATTGAATTCGAGCTGCAGGGTGTCGATCGACTGCGGCGGTCCATAGACTTCCTTGGTCGAGATCCAGCGGCCGGTGAACCACATGTTCTTGTCGATCGCGTAAGAGCCGCCCAGGAAGTAGCCGCGCGCATTGGTGCCGCCGCCGTGGAAGGTCGAGTCGTTGTAGCCGTCGGGCATCGCATCGGGCTCGATGCGCTTGTAGCCCGCCAGCACGTTCCAGTCGCCGCGCGCGGTCGGTGCCGGCTTGCCGTAGGTGGCCTGCAGCATGTAGGCATTGCCGCCGCTCTTGAAGTCGGCCTGCGTGGTGCCGCCGGTGGCGCCGAAGTTGTTGACGATGGCGCCGCGAATGCCCGCGCGGTTCCAGATGTCGCGCGCGTCGTAGGCCGTGTTCTTCACGAAGTTGGCGTCCAGGCGCAGGTTGTTGCCCGCCACCGCGGTGTCCCAGCGCAGGTTCAGGTCGATAAGGCGGAACTTCGATGCCAGGCCCACGTACTGCGGCTGCGGCGTGCCGGCCGGGTTGAGCGGGTCGAGCGAGATGTCGCGCAGCAGCATGAGCGTGTTGCCCTTCTGCATGAAGGCCGGGCGCGACCAGTCGGTGCTGCAGCCGTCGGCGCCGGCATACAGCGCGCAAGGCTGCGAGACCTGGCCGCTGATGTTGCGGAAGTTGTAGTACGCCAGCGCGCCGCGCACGCGGTTTTCTTCGTCGAGCTTCCACTCGGCACCGGCCTGCGCGCCGAAGAGCCACTTGTTCTCGCTCTTCATCTTGGTCTGGCTGCGGCTCGGTGAGTTGTCCGACGAGTACTCCAGCGGAATCAGCCCCAGCGTGCCGAACAGCGTGAGGTCGCGGTTGGCCGCGAGCTTCTTCTCGAACTGGGCGGCAATGCCGTCGAAGTTCAGGTCGCTGGAATACAGCAGGTCGGTCGACATGAACGGGTTGCCGAAGCGGCCCGCCGTCACGGTGAGCCAGTCGACCGGCTTGTGCGAGATCCACATCTGGTCGAGCCACACGCTCTTCTTGCTCAGGCCGCCGCCCAGCGTCTGGGTGGTCGAGACCGGGCTCTCGTCGCTGCCCGAGGCCAGGCGCACGCCGGCCTTGGTGTTCTCGCTGAGGTCGGCGTACACGCCCAGGCGGGCACGCGCGCGGAACAGGTTGCGGCGGTCTTGCCGGGTGTTCAGGATCGACGGCAGCGCCAGGTTGGTGTTGGGGTTGACGTCGTAGCCCGTGCCCTTGTTGAGCTCGGCCCAGTTGATCTCGATGTTGCTGTTGTTGCCCGCGTAGCCGCGCGACTCGTTGCGCACGCGCACGTCGCCTTCCACGCGGATGCGCTTGCTCCACTCGGGCGTTTCGTTGGGTGCGGCCCAGCCTTCGTCCTTGGCCTGCGCCATGACCTGCGCCTTGACCTCGTCGCGGATCTGGTCGCGCACGGTCTGCGAGATGTAGGGCACGCGCACGTCGCCGGGCTCCAGCCGCACGCCGCCGGCGTTGCTGGCCGACGCGGCGGTGGTGGCGGCCGACATGCGCTGCGCCTGCTGCGCGGCCAGCGCCTCGGTCTGCGCCTGGGCCAGCAGGGCCTCGCCCACGTCCTTGGCGAGCGTGCCGCTCTGGATCAGGCCGCGGATCAGCTTGACCATGGCCGACTCGCCGGGTGCCGCGGCGGTTTGTGCGGAGGCATTGCCGGCCGCGAAGACGAACGCGGAGGCCACGGCCGCCGCGAGCGCGCATTTGCGCAGGGTCGGCATGGCGCCCCGGCTCGAAATGTTCTTGAGATGGTTCATCGCTTCGTTCACAGGATTGAATGGATCAGGCATGGCTTGCGGGGCGGCGGCGGCGTGGTGGCGGTGCTGGTTCATGGCCGGCGCCCCTTCATGGAAACGCGCATCGGAAAGCGCAGCGAGGCCGGCGGCTTCTCGTCGATGCGATCAAGGCCGCGCAACATGGCCAGCACCGCTTCGTCGCTGTCGGGCGTGCCGGTGCTGCGCACCAGTTGCACGCGCGTGGTCTTGCCGTCGGCGCCGAGCCAGATGTCGACCTGGATGTCGTCGAACACCAGCTGCCGCGTGCGCGGATCGCGCGACAGCGCCTGCTGCAGCACGCTCGACACATAGCGCGCATAAGAGCCGCTGCCCAGGCCGCCGCCGGCACCGGTGCCGCTCATGCCGCCGCCGCTGCCGGCCTGGATGCCGAATGCGTCGTTGCCGGCCTGTCCGGCGCTGTCCATGGTCACGGGGTCGCCGAGGTCTTTCGACGGGCTGGGCGGCGCGTCGTCCTTGGGCGGCTCCAGCGGCTCGACCGGCTTGGGCTCTTTCTCGACCACTTCGGGCTTGATCTTTTCCGGCTCGGGCTCGGGCAGCTTCTCGGGCTCGGGTGGCGGCGGCGGCGGGGGTGGCAGCATCAGCATCGGCGCGTCGGCCACCACGCGCTTGGTGCTCGCGGTGTCCGACAGCAGGTGCCATACCAGGGCCACCAGCGCGGCGACGATCGCCAGGCCGATGGCCACCCCGCCCCAGCGGCGCCAAAGCCCTGCACCACCCGCCTTGACGCCCGCGCCATGCGCGCAAGCAGGAGAACTCGGGTCGCGAGGTTTCACTCTCCGTTCCTCACTTCTGCTTGCCGGTCACGAGGCCGATCTGGTTCAGCTCGATGCGGCGCAGCAGGTCCAGCACGTCCACGACCTTCGCGTACTGCACGCTGGCATCGCCGCGCACGATCACGGGGAAGTCGGGCGACAGGGCCTTCTCGGTGCGCAGGCGCTCCTCGAGCTCCGGCAGCGTGACCGGGTAGGCGTCGAGGAACACGTTGCCCGCGTTGTCGATGGTGATGGCCTTGGTCTTGGGCTTCTCGAGCGCCACCGAGGCGCTGGCCTTCGGCAGGTCGACCTTGATGCCCGGGATGCTGGCGTTGCTGGTGAGGATGAAGATCACCAGCACCACCAGCAGCACGTCGACGAAGGGCGTGATGTTGATGCCGCCCGCGCGCTTGCGGGTGCCGAACTTGGCTGCGGTGTTTGCCATGGTGCCCGTCCTCAGGCGCGACGTGCGACGGCCTGCGGCACCGAGCGGCCTTCGCCCTGCTCTTCCGCCAGGCGCGTGACGAACTCGTCGACGAACACCGCCATGTCGGCGCCGATGGCGTCCGAGCGCGAGGCCAGCCAGTTGTAGCCGAACAGCGCGGGAATCGCGACGCCCAGGCCGGCAGCGGTACACAGCAGCGCGGCCGCCATGCCGGGTGCCACCGAGTTGATGTCCACCGCGCCGGCCATGGCCGCCACGACGAACACCAGCATGATCCCGATCACGGTGCCGAACAGGCCGACGTAGGGCGCGCCTTCGATGGTGGTCGAGAGCCAGTTCATGCGCTTGGACATGCGCTCGGTCTCGCGAACCATCACGCCGTCCATGGCCGCGCGAATGGCGCCGATGGTGGCGGTGGACACGGAGTTCAGGTCGTAGCCGCGGTCGTGGCGGCGGCGCATCTCGTCGATGGCCACTTCGTACAGGCGCCACAGCGACGAATCGGCACGCACCTCCTGCGGCACGGTGTTGTTGATGGCCAGGCGGTCCAGCGGCGCGCCGGCGGCTTCGCGGAAGTGCTCGATGAAGGCGGCGTTGGCGCGCGAGGTGGCGCCATAGCTGCGGCCCTTGCCGATCATGATGGCCCACGACAGCGCCATCATCAGGCCCAGCAGGCCCACCACGACCCATGCGTCCAGCGGCATCGCGGCCAGGATGAAGCCGAAGTGGCTCTTGCCGGCCTGCTGCTCGTCGGCACCGAACACGGTCAGGCGCGACTCGGCGCCTTGCGAGACGGCGTCAGCCAGAAGCAGTGCGTCGGCGCGGGCGACCTTGGACACGCGCACTTCGTCGATCGCGCCGGTGAACGGGGCGAAGGCGGCGGCAGCCTGTGCATTGGCGGCGGCGGGCGCGGTGGGCGCCACGTCGGCACCGAGCGCGGCGGCGCTGTTCAGCGCGGGCAGCTTGGCGGCCAGCGACACGGTGGGGCGGCCGCCGACGTAGAGCGCCACGCTCTCGCCTTCGGCCTTCACTGCAATGTGCGACCACTGGCCGGCCTGGATCGGCTGGCCCGGCGTGCTGCGCTGGCCGTTGACCTGCACGAAGGGCACGCCCTGGTCGATGCCGATCACCAGTTCACCGGCGCCGTCGCGGCGGGCATAGACGGCCTGGCGCGCGCCGAGCTGGTCGGGCTTGACCCATGCGGAGAAGGTGAGCGCGCCGCCGGCCTGCACGGCGAGCGACGGCGTGGCCGGCAACATCAGCGCGCCGTTGCCCAGCTGCGCGCCCTTGCCGATGACGGTGCCTTCGACCGGCACGACGGCGGTCTGGCCGTTGTTGGCATAGGCGGTGGTGTCGCGCGGGGGCACGGCGCCTTCGGCGAAGTGGTAGACCAGCGTGTAGTCGGGGTCGAAGGTGCGCTGGCCGTTGCCGGAGGCCGGGGCCTTGGGGTTGCCGTAGTACATCCACAGCTTCTGCGGCGTGCCGGCCGAGACGTTGGGCACGTCCACCCAGATCAGCGCCATGCCCAGCAGCGGATCGAACTGCTCGATCTGGTGGTTCAGCACGGTCTTGTCGTCGGCCGCGACGAAGCGCAGGTCGGCGCCGGTCTCGCTCACGCCTTCGAACTTGAAGTTGCCGGTGTGCAGGCGCACCAGCACGGGCACGCGCCCGGCATCGCTGCCGATGGCGCCGGCCTGCGGGCCGCCGTCGATGGTGACGGGTTTGCGGTAGGACCACTCGGCTTGCCACCAGGCGTGGGCCAGGCCCGGCAAGAGCGTGCTCAGCAGCGTGAGCACGATGAAAAGTATGCGTCGCATGACAGGGGTCTCCGAAAAGCTCGTAGAGAGAAAAATTGAAAGAAGGAAACTGGAAGCCGCGTCGTCAGTAGTTCGCGGTCAGGCTGAAATTCACGCGCGGGTCGTGGCGCTTGGTGCGGGGGCCGTCCTTCAGCGGATAGCCGAAATCGACGCGGCCCGAGAAGTACTGCCCCACCTTGAAGGTCGTGCCCAGGCCCACGGAAGCCAGCTGGAACTTGTCGTTCTGCTCGGGCAGCGGGCTCTTCAGGCGCAGGCGCGCCGCATCGGCGAAGGCATACACGCGCCAGTTCTCCACCAGCGGGCCCAGCAGGGTGATGGGCTGGCTGCGCAGCTCGAGCGAGCCGACCACGCCGTAGTCGCCGGTGACTTCGGCCGACAGGTAGCCGCGCACCGAGTTCATGCCGCCGCCGGCGATCTGCTCGCTGGACACCAGCGGCGAGTCGGTCATCTGCGCGTTGAAACGTGCCGCCAGCTGCTGTCCGCCGTCGAAGGTGTAGGTGCCGTTGAGGTCGGTCTTCAGCACCATGAAGCTGGGCGAGGCCTTGTAGCGCTTGTAGTCGAAGGCGGCCCAGTCGCTGGTGTAGCCGAACGAGCTGCTCGTGCCCACCACCAGCGACACGCCCACGCCGTACTGGCTCCTGTCGCTCTGGCGGAATCCCGAGTAAGACAGCGTGATGGGTGCGTACTTCAGCGGCACGGTGTCGCCGCTGCCCTTCAGGCGCAGTGCTTCCTCGTTGTTCTTGAAGTCGACGCCCACGCTGAAGGCATGCCACCAGTTGCCGGTGTTGGGCACGGTGTAGGTCGCCTTCAGCCCGAACGAATGGCCCTTGCCCAGCACGTTGGTGCCGCCGGTGGTGGCCACGTCGCTGTCGGACACATAGGCGTTTCCTTCCAGGCTCCAGTTGGTGCCGGCCAGCGGCGCGTTGTAGCTTGCGGAGATGACCTTGGTCTGGCTCAGGTCCTGCGGCGCGCCGAAGAAGCTGATCGATGCGCTGTGGCCCATCTGCCAGAGGTTGTCGTGGCCCAGCGATGCGGTGGCGCGCAGCTTGCGCGTGTCGGCGCTGTAGTCGTTGTTCAGGCCGACGCTGGCGCGCCAGGGGTTGCTGTCGTCCACCTTCAGGTCGACGTCCATCGTGCCCGGCATGCTGCCCTGGCGCACCAGCGGCATCACCTGCCGCTTGGGGCTGCGGTTGAGCGCGGTGAGCTCGGCCTGCGCGGTGTTGAAGTTGGGCACGCCGCCCTCCTTCAGCGCGGGCACCTGGTCGCGCACGTCGAGCGGCGAGTTGTACTCGGCACCCACCACGCGCACGCGGCCCACGCGGGTCTCGTTGACCTGCAGGAACACGATGCCCTGCGTCACCTGCTGTTCGGGCAGGTCGACGTACACCGACTGGTAGCCGGCCGACTGGTAGGCCGCGAGCAGCGCGTCGCGCGCGCCCTCCACGTCTTTCAGCGTGCGCTCGGGGCCGAGAAACGGCGTGACCGCCTTCTCGATGGTGCGGGCATCGAGCACGGTGTTGCCGCGCACGATGTATTCGGCAATGTCGACCTTGCGGGCCGGCTCGGGTGCTGCCGCGGCCGGCGCCGCGGGTGTGGATGCGGATGGCGCGGGGGCCTGGGCGAACACCGCGCCCTGGGCGCCCATCGCCACCACTGCCAGCCACACCGCTCTCCAACACATCGGTGGGCCGTTCTTCTTCATGTCATGCATTTACAGCTCGTTCTCAAAGATGAAGCTCGCTTGGCAGCAGGCATGTCGGAGAGACGCCATGTCGCTGCTGCGTACGCTTATCTAGACGCACGGCGTTAACAGCGACTGCCATTTGTCACAAAAACTTCATCAAGAAAAAGACATCAAGTCCGCTTGGCGGGTTTTCTTGCGCATAAGAAGAAGGGCCTCCACATGGGAGGCCCTTTCTTTGTGACACGGCAATGAAAATCAGAGCGCATGCAGCCGTGAAGGATGCAATCACGCCGACGGGAACATTCGCGGAGCGGAGCACCCGGTGGCTTGTGCACGCGCAGGCCCTCGCAACCCGGACCGGCCAGCGTCTTTCCGATGACTTGTGCTCTGCCTAGAGTGGCCGGTTCGCCGCCGCTGCGGCAGGCGACCAGAACGAATACGGAGGTGCGAGGATGCGCGGGTTCTTGTTGTATGGCGTCGCCGCCCTGGCGGCATTCGGCTTCGGCGCGGCGGCGGCAGGCGCCGACAGTTGCGTTGAGGTGGTGGTCAACGGCGAACGCACCCCCTCCTATGCCTGCCTGACGCAGAAGCTGCAGCCCGCGGCGGCACCACGCGGCCCCGACGGCGCCCAGCCGGGCCTTGCCTCCGAGGCCATCACGCAAAGGCCGTCCAACCAGCTCGGCCTGTTCAACCAGGCGGCCACCAGCAATCGCATGGGCAACACCTTCGGCACCTCGGTCTATCCGCAGCGTCCGCCGCCGGTGGTGCCTTCTTCGCCGCTGATTCCGCGTCCCTGACCCTGAAGAAGAACGGTCCGCTCGCCGGGCGGCTCAGGGCAGCCCGGATTTGCCTGCGCGGCCGGACGACCCGCGCGACACTTCGAGCATGTCCGGCGCGAACATCGGATTGCCTTGGTGCGGCTCGATGTGCGAGAGGTTTTCCTCCACCGGCAACAGGCCGCCGAAGTCGGTGGCCGCGAAATCGGCGTCCACGTGCACGCCGTGCTCGTCGCGGCGCACGAGGCCGCGGCTCTCCAGGTCGCGTATGGTCTTGTTGACCACCTCGCGCGACAGGCCGGAGTAAGAGGCGATCACCGACTGGGTGATGCGCTTGTCGTAGCCGCCGGTGACGGCCGGGGCCAGTTGGGTCAGCTGGTGCAGCACGCGGCTGACCAGGTCTTCGGACGACAGCGCGGAAATGCGGCGCAGCTGCCCGCGAATGACCGACATGCGCTTCATGGCGAGCCCCAGCAGGCCGATGGCCACTTCCGGGTACTGGCTGCACAGCTTGCGCACGGCCGCGACGGGCACGAGATAGACCGAAGACGGCAAGGCCGCGACGAGCGTCTGCATGGCCTGGTAGCGGTCTTCGGTGAATGAGGGGCTGAGAAAGAAATCGTCCTGGCGGATGAAGTCGGTGGTGACGTCGCCGCCGTCTTCGCGGCCGTGCGCGACCACGCGCAAGAGGCCGCCCGCCACACAGTAGATGCGGTCCGTCCATTCGTCGGCGGTGAGCACGACGTCGTTGCGCCGGTACGAGCGCAACTCGCTGCACTGGACCAGGGCCGCGCGCTCGGCGGGCGGCACATTGGCTATGAGGGGATGCAGATACATGGCTGAAGGTTTTTCCTGGCGAGAGGGCTAGCCGGAAACGATGCGGATCGATCCGGAACCGGCGTGCGGCATTGCCCAACCCGGCATGGCCCCGCCCTTGGGGCCTGCGACGCCGGACCGCGCAAGCGGCCCGGGCGGACAAGAAGCCCCGGCGAGAGGAATCTCGCCGGGGCTGGAGCGGCAACCCTTAGCGGGCCGACGCGATCGTGGACACGGCGGAGTTGCCCACCGCCGTGGCGGTGATCTGGTTACCCGCGGCGCGCAGGGTGCTGCCGTTGGTCGCACCCGTCACGCCCACGCCGTAGTTCACGCCAGTGGCCGTCGCGACGATGGCGCCGCTGTTGGTCTGGTAGTTGCCGATGGCAGCGGTCGGGCGACCGGTGGCCGGTGCCGTCACGGTCAGCGTGTTGGTCGCGCTGTTGCCGTACGCCTGTGCAGCCACGGTGTTGCCCGTGACAGCCGCCGTGCCGTTGGTCAGGCCCGGCACGGTGCCCACGGCCTGGCCGTTGAGCGCGACCTGGTAGGTCCCCGTGGCGTTGGACGTCACCGTACCCGAGTTGCCCTGCGTGTTCAGCACCGCGGCCGTCGCCTGCGTGGCGCCCAGCGTGCTGCCGGCCGTATCCGCGGTCGAAAGACCGTAGCTGCTGCCTGCCGCGACGTTCAGCGCGTTGGTGGCCGCGTTGCCGCGAGCCAGCGACGTGGTGCTGTTGCCGTCGATCGTGACGCCGCTGTTCAGCGCCGCGGCCGAGGCCGGTGCGGTGCCGTTCAGCTGGAACGTGGCCGAGGTGATGGCGCTGGACGCCACTGCCGCGGAGCTGCTCTGCGTGTTGACCAGGCCGGCGTTGGCGCCTTGCAGCGCCGCACCGTTCAGGGCCACGCTGTTGTCGGCGCGGTTGGCGGAGGCTTCGGCCGTGGTGCTGTTGCCGGTAACCGTCACGCTGCTGTTCGCCAGGCCCGTGGTGGCGGCTGCCACCTGGTCCTGGTTGTACAGGCGCGTGCTGGCCGTGCTGCTCACGCTGGTCGAGGCAACCTGGCTGTTGTTCAGCACATGGTCGCCGGTGGCGGTGGCCGGACTCAGGTTCGCGTTGACGGCAGCGCCGACGGGCGTCACGTTGGTGCCGGTGACGGCCAGCGTGTTGGTCACGTCGTTGATCACGCCGAGCGACACGTTCTTGTTGCCCGAAAGAGCAACCGACGAGTTCGACACCGCACCCGGTGCGTACAGCTCGAGGGTCGAGCCGGCCGACACCGCAGCCGCGCTGCTCTGCTGCGACGACAGGGCCGTGGTGGCCTGCACGCTGTTGCCGCTCAGTGCGACGCTGTTGGCCGCCGTGTTGGCGACCGCGCTGCCGCGCTGGCTGTTGTTCGACACGCTCAGGGTAGAGCCCGCGATGGCCGCGCCCGCGGCGGTGTCGATGGCATAGGTGCCGAACACGCTGGTGGCAAGACTTGCGCCGTCGTTCACCTGCTGCAGGTTCGACAGCGCATGGTCGGCCTTCGCGCCGGTGCCGGCAGACAACGGCAGCGTGCCCGCCGCGCCCACGGTGTTGCCGCTGCCCGCAGCGATGTTGCCGCCGGTGACGGACACGCTGTTGGTGGCGGTGTTCCCGGTGACCGCGCCGCTGGCGGTGTTGCCATTGACGCTCAGCTGCGAGTTGGTGACCGCGCCGGCCACGGCGACGGTGACGCCGCCCTGGTTCGGAACGGCTGCCGTTGCGGGCGTGCCGGGGATGGTGGCCGAGAACGGAGCTGTGCCGCCGCTGTTGATCGTGGCAAAAGTCGTCAGCGGGATCGTGCCGAGCAATGTAGCCGGCCCGCTGATGTTGCCGCCCGTGATGCTCCAGCCGTTGGCCGTGAGGTAGTTGATCTGAGCGGTCGTCAGGCTCGACGTTGCCACTGTCAGCGTACCGCCCGTCAGAGTCACCTGGCTGTCCGCGATGTTCCCCGCCAGGCCGCTTCCGGTTGCGTTGAAGTTGAACGGCGCCGCCGGCGTGCCGGGGCTGCCCGGCGTACCCGCCAGACCAATCAGCGCATTCACGTCCGCACTGGTGCTTTGCGAGTTCTGCAGCGCGCCCGAGGTGGCGATCGTGGTGCCGGCAAGCGTCAGGCCGTTGGTGGCGCTGTTGCTCGTGGCGGAAGCGCTGGAGCTGTTGCCATTGGACGCGACCGTGGAGCCCGTGACCGAGCCGCCGATGTCCGTGCGCATCTGTGCGGCGGTGGGCGTGGCCGGGTTCGTGGTCGTGTCACGCTGGGTGGCGGTGACGGAGCCCGAACCGGTCTGCGCGTTCTGCACGCTGAACGAAGCGTCGGTAATCAGTTGCCCGATGTTCGACACGGCGCCCTGGCGAGGACCGGTACTTGCGGTGGACAGCGAATTGCCCGTCACCGACAGCGTGTTGCCGCTCGCGCGGTTGCCGTTGGCCAGCGCCTGGATCTGGTTGTTCGAAGTGGACACCGAAGAGTTCGCGAGGTTGTCCTCGATGCTCGTGTTCACCACCGAACCGCCGGACGCGGCTGCCGCGACGGCGCCAGCCACGTTCTGCACGCTGGTCACGTTCGCCACCGTCGAGAAGCCGGTGGTGGTCACGCCGGTGCCCAGCGCAAGCTTCGCGCCGTTGGCCACGTCGTTGCCGTAGGCCGCGCCGACGAAGGCGTTGCCTTCGTTGGTGACAGTGCCGCGGGTCACGTTGCCTTCGACCAGCACTTCCAGTGCGGCCACCGGCAGGGTCTGGGTAGTGCCCGATGCGCTGGCGGTCACATCGCCGAGCGCCGACTGGCTGCTCAGCACGCCGTAGCCGGCGTTGACGTTGCCGCCGACGGGGAACACGACCGAAGCGGGTCCGCCCACCGAAGCAACGTTGGCGCCGTTGGCCGCGACGTTCAGCGTGTTGGATGCCGAATTGGCGTAGCCGACAGCGCGCTGCAGGTTGTTGGTGAGCGCCACGCTGGTGTCGGTCGAATGCGTGCCGACATAAGCGGTGGCCGTTGCACCCACGAGTTCGGCCTGCACCGGCGAGTTGCCGTCGACGATCTGCACATTGGCCACGCCAGCGCCCGAGCCCACGCTGGTGCCGGTCAGCGACAGCGCATTGCCCGCGCTGTTGCTGACAGCCACGGCTTCCTGGGTGTTGCCGGTGACCGCGAAGGCGCTGGCCTTGACGGTGTCGCCGCCGGTGCCGCGCGAATCCGCGCTCAGGCCGACGACAGAGAGAGCGTTCGTGGCGCTGACCGCGCCCGAATAGTTGCCTTGCAGGTTCGACACCGTTGCCGCGCCGACGGCCGTCACGTTGCCGTCGGGCGTGCCGCCGCCGTTGAGGAATGCGGAGCCGACCAGGGGCATTGCATTCGCTTCGAGCGACAGGTTCTGGCTCACGCTGCTGCCATAAGCGGTGGCCGCGGTGCGGTTGTTGCCGACGGTCACGGTGCTGGCGTTGTTGGTGCCGTTCTCGGAACCGGAGGTCACGCCGACGACCGACGGACCGGTGAGGGCATCCACGCTGACCCCGTAGTTGCTCTGCTGGCTGGCCAGAGCGGCGGTGGCTGCAAACGCAGCCGCGTTACTTCCGCTGGCAATGGCGCTGGAAGCCGCGTTGCCGGTGGCTGCCGAGGTCACGCTGTTGCCCGACAGGTTGACCGAGCCGTTGTCGATCGACTGCACAGCGGCGCTGACGGAGGTGCCCAGGTTCTGGCTGGAGAGCGAGACGCCGACGTTGCCCTGGCTGTTGAGAATCGCCATGTCGGCCGCCACGACGTTAGACAAGGCGCCGCTGTTGAAGCTGGCCGTGTTGATGACCGGAGCGCCGGAGCCGGTGACGGACATGCCGTCGCCCAGCACGATCCGGTTGCCCGCCACACCCGCCGCGCCCAGCGACTCATTGCCGGTGGCCGCGCTCGACACGGTGTTGCCCTGGACCGAGAGGCCGCCCGTCAGCGTGTTGGTCACGCCCACGGCGTTGCCGCCCACGGTCGCGCCGATGGTCGTGCCTTCGGTGACAGCGCTGTGGGTCACGCCGACGCCGGCAGCCTGGTTCAGCTGCAGGTTCGACACGACGGCCGAGCCGACAAAGGTGGGCGCGCCGCCGGGCTGGATGCTGGCCGTGCTGGTCGCGGTGTTGCCCTTGAGGGTGGCCGAGACGGTGTTGTTGTCGAGCACCGGACCGGCAGTCACGGTAGCGGTGGTGGGCGAGGTCAGGCTCAGCGTGACCTCGTTGCCGTTGGCCGTAGCACTGGAAGCGGCGCCCGTGCCCATCTGCCCCGAAGTGATGACGATGCTGCCCTGCGAGTTGGCGGAGTTGCCGGTCGGCGTGTAGCCGATGTTCGTGGAGCCGAAGGTCCCGGATGTGTAGTCGTTCGGCACCGTGCCGGCGATCGTCGAGGAGCCGCTGTTCAGCGTGGTGCTGGCAGCGATGGTGTTGGCCGTGTTCGAAGCGCTGCCGCTGGTGAAGCCGGTCAGGTCGACCTTCACGACGTTGTTGTTGGCGGTGCTGGACACCACGCCGCTGTTGGTCTGCACGCCGAGCGACGCCGAGCCTTCGGCGCTCGAGTCGGGAGCGGTGCCGGTGAGCGACAGGTCGATCGAGTTGGTGAAGGTGTTGCCGATGGCGGTGGGCTTGACCTGGTTGTTGGTCGTCGTGTTGCTGCTGCCGGCCTGCGGGCCGACCACGGTGACGCCGGTCGTCGTGTCCGAGGTGTCAGCGGTAACACCGACGGTGTTGCCCTGCACGCTCTGCACGGTCTTGTGGCCAGTGACCGTCACTGTGGCCGGGGTACCGAAGCTCACATCGGCGGCCTGCGCGCCGCTGCCCATCAGCATGGCGAGCACTGCCAGGCCGACGCTGCCGAGCGCCGGGGTGCCGGCGCCGTGATTCTTGCGATTCTTCTTCATGGATTTTCCTTTTTGGATCGGATGACTGACTCGATCCCGAACGAGATCGATCTGGAAACGTGATGCGTTGTGGTGGTGGTGCGGTTGGGGACTCGGTGTCGGTTACTTCCCTCCGGTTGCGTTCTCCTCGCGGACCGTGCGGGCCGGTCCACCCCTCCCCGCGCCCTGCACGCGGAGCTTGGCGATCTCCTGCAGGCCGGCACCGTCGCGATGAATCGACGTGTCCGCCTTGTCAGGCCGCCATGTGACGTTGATGCCACCGGGCGCGATTCCGCGCGATGCGAGCGCGGACGTGACCACGCCGATGCGCTGGTCGATCAGCATGTCGCGCTTGCCGGCGTCCCAGTTCTCGGTGTCGCGTGCCACGAGCACGACTTCGGTCGGGCCCTTGGCTGCGGCCGCGGCGATCTGGTCGAGCAGATTCAGCGTGCCGCCCGTGAGCGCGGCGGCGCCGAACTCGAACGGGATCTGCACGCTGGAGCCCGACAGGCTGGCGCCGGTCTGGCTGGCCGCGTTGACGGCCTCGCCCTGCTGCACCGGCGTGCCGGCCGAATCGACCAGCGGGTTGGCGACCTTGCGCAGCTTCTCGGCCGGCACCATCTGCAGCTGGTCGTTCATGCGCATGCCCAGGCAGGGCTCGGGATCGACCTTGGAGACGGCGGCCACCAGACGCACCACGCCCTCTTCGAGCGCGGCACGCACGCCCATCTGCACCGGCTCCTGGCCCTTGGCGCCGACGTCGATGTCGTACAGCTTGCTGCCGAAGAAGCGGAAGACGTTGAAGCCGACCTCGTAGCCGTTGAACTGCTTGGTCAGGCTGACGGTCTTGACGATCATCAGCGTCTTGGTGTCGACGATGCGCAGGTCCACGCCCACCGACTGGCTGAAGGTGCGCGCCTTGATGCCCACCTGGTTCACCGCGACCTCCGCACCGCCGGAGTTGATGTTGTAGTTGAGCTCGGTGATGCCGCCGACGATGAAGTAGTCGGACTTGTTGATGGAGCCGCCGAAGTACGGCAGCCACGGCACCACCTGCCCGCCGTTGGGGCCGGCCAGTTGGTGCGCGCGGCCGTCGCCGAGCTGGCGGCGGTCGGCATAGCCAAGTTCGCGTTCGGCAATGACGGGGTCGAAGCGTTCGGCCACCTGCACCGCGCCGCCTAGCTTGCCGAGCGCCGAATACACCATCAGCGCGCCGCCCTGGGTGATGGCATTGCCTTCGTTGATGCTGTACTTGCCGGTGTAGTCCTTCACGTCGCCCACGGTGATGACGATGGGCGGGCGCTGCATGGCCGCCACGTGATCGCCGAAGCAGGCGAGCACGGGCTCCATCGGCGTGATGTTTTCGCGCACGGCGGGGCCCAGGACGATGGGCGCCTCTTTCGGCGCGAGCTGCTGCTGCGGCGCGGTCACGCAACCGGCCAGGCTCATGACGGCGGCTGCCGCCAGCAGGCCGCGCGACGCAGCCGTTTTCTTGACGCGCGGCAATGCGCGGATCGACTCGAACGTGATCATTCTTTTTTCTTCCCTGTCAGTTGAGCGCGCCGAATGCGCATGCCGAGCTGCCGCTGACGCTGGCGCTCTGGTTGCCGGTGTTGGTCTGGTTGGAGTTCAGGGCCTGGCTGGACCAGCCTTGCACGTTGCTGCTGGTGGAGCCGTTCACGAACGAGCCGACGGTGCCGGTGTTGGCCTGGCCCGTTGTCACCGTGCCCGCGCCGCCGTAGCCGGTGTTGGCATTGCCCGTGGAGTTGGCGGCGGCGCCGCTGGTGCTGGGCGAATTGGCAACCGTGCTGTTGGTGCCCTGGTTGCCCTGCGCCGTGGCCGTGACGTCGCAGTTGTACTGTTTGCCGATGTAGGTGTTGGTGGTGTAGTTGGCCGCGCCGTAGCTGCCGGCCTTCTTGCGCTGGATCATGTCCTGCACCGCGGCCTGGTTGGCTTTGTCGGTGGAGGTCTGGAACTGCCAGGCGATGTTCTCGCCCACGTTGTTGGCCGAAGCCCCCACTGCCGCGACCACGAAGAATGCATGCAATCCCAATCGCATGAAGTGCCTGAACGAGACGAAAGACAAGCGCTGGCGCAACCGGAAGTCGCGCGCGCCGGGGGTAACCTGGACGAGTTGGTTAGGCATAGGATTTCTGCGGGAGAGAGGGAACGTTGAAAGGTGAAGCGGTGTCATGCGCGCGTCGTGCTGCGCGCATCGGGCATGCGCAATGCGGCTTCGAGCGCCAGGTACTGGGCCTTGGCGACGATGTCGTCTGCACTCGCGTTGTCCGAGTGCATGACGCATTGCTGCATCAGGTCTTGCACTGCGCGTTGCAGCTGGAGCAGCTCGGTGTTCAACCGGGCAAGGCGAAGGTGCAGGTCCATAGGCATGTTCATGAGAAGTCCACCTGTTGGCGCCGGGCGGCGGGCGCCTCGGCGTGGCTTTGCGGCTCGCTGCCGCGAACGCTGTAACCCTGCAGCCACTGCGCGCCCGCGGCCAGGGCGATGTGCACGTCGTCCTCGCGCTCGACGCCGTCGACCACGACGTGCGTCGCAAAGTGGCTGCACATCGAGACCATTCCCTGCAGGCACTCGCGGCCGAAGGCGCCGCTGCGCGCACGACGCAGGAAGGACGCGTCGAGCTTCACGATGTCAGGTCGGCAGGCCTGCACGGCGGCCAGGTTGTCGCCGCCGCCGCCGAAGTCGCGCAATGCGATGCGGCAGCCGCGCAACTGCAGCTGCACGCAGAAATCGCGCGCCGCTTCGAGGTCGGGAAAGCCGCTGCTGCCGGTGATCTCGATCACCAGGCGAGAGGCCAACGCGAACTCTTCGTCGAGCGCCGACAGCAGCGAAGCCCACCAGTGATCGGGCTTGGCGCTCTGCGCGCTGATGCGCACCCCGATGTGCGCCGAAGGCCGCAGCCTCAAGGCCTCCATCGCGCGCCGCAGCACGAGGCGGTCGAAGGCGCGCGCAAGGCCCAGGCGTTGCAGGCACGGCAGGAATACCTCCGGCGCGAGCGACGCGGGCTCCCCGCGGCCCGGCGCAATGCGCGGGCGCCCTTCGCGATAGAAGATGGTGGCGATGCCGCCCGCGTGCACCACGGGCTGCCATCCGAAGCTCAGCCCCTCTGCCAGCACAGCCTCGCTGACGCGCACGGCGACGTCCATGTCAGCGCGGTAGCGCTGGCGCCATCCATCCGCCCTGCTCTCGCCCAAATCAGGGAAGGGCTGTGCGGTCCACAGCGTGAGTTCGATCTCGGCGTCGCCGAGTTGCTCGGGCGGGCGCACCTCGATCCAGTCGGCATGCAGTTGCGCCATCGCGGTGATGCCCTTGGCGCGCACCGGCTCCGCGCCGAGCTCGGACAGCAGCGTCTCGAGTTCGCGGCTCACCGACGAGCCGGCACGCACGGTGCCGGCCGCAAAGGCATCGTTGGCCCAGAGCAGGAAGCAGTCGTCGCGCAGGCGGGCGAGATCGGTCTCGGCCGAGCACAGGAAGTTCGCGCACAGGCGGCGCTGGATTTCGCGGCTCGCGCTCGATGCGAAGTCTTGTCCGTAGGCCTCGGCGAGGTGCGGCAGGTTCGCGATGAAGACGTAGGCACAAGGCCTGTGCCGCGGCTGGCGCGCGAAGAGTTCGGCGGGCACGGTGGAAACGAAGGGCACCGAGTCCGCGTAGGGAATGCGCATCGTGTCCTGCGCGTCGTTCGCATCGCGAGGCGGGCGGTCGTTTGCCGCGTCGCCCGCCGCCGACGCACGCGGTGCCCAGTCGGCGGGCATGTCCGCGCCGAGAGGCCAGGTTGTCAGCGGAGAGAGAGCAGGCATTGCGTCCTCGGTCGAAAATTTCTGCGTCGAATTCACACAAGAGAAGAAGGAGCCACCGCGTTTCTTGCGGCAACAGTCGGCCACCCCACGTCGCAACGCGGGTTCGAACCGGACACTGGAAACTCGACGCGCAGGCGACAGCCGCCACAGGCTGGGGCCTTCTTTTCAGGAGGCCTCGCGATCGGCTATCGGGTCACGGCGAGGGGGTGCGCGGCGTCAGGCGGAGAACGCCTGCGCTTGCGCTGCGGTGGCTAGGAATAAGGCATGGACGTGGCCCTCGACTCATCGGCGCCACGCGTTCGTGAGGCAGACCCGCGCACGGCACGCCGTGGCTTGTACGTTCGGAAGAACGAGGATCTTTGAACCATCACGTTGCAAGCTCCGTAGGACATTTGAAACAAAATGAATACTACGGATTACAGTAGCCGTTGGCATTCGTTTTCGGCCCGTGTATGTGTTCCAGCTCACATTTGTAAACAATGTTTGACGAACACCGGATGGCCCACGGGACCGAGCTGGCGCCATAGCTGAGCGAACGGCTCCAGGAGCCGTTCTGCTACCACGCATCCGATCAGCTGGCCGATGCGGGCTTCAGGCCCGGGGCGCAATCACACGAAGAGCGGGAGCGGTCTTTCGATGGCTTTCATCGGTCGATTGCCGCATTCGCGTGCGTGGCACGCAGGCCTTTCAAAGGTGCTGGGCAACGATCACCACGGCACCTGCGAGAGAGATGGCGCCGCCGACGAGCTTTCTGAATGTCTTCATGATGTTCTACCAAGCTTGTTCAAGGAGAACATCGATGGTGCCGCGTTTGCCATTGCTCGTGGTTTGGCAAACTTCATGCGCGGGATAGGAAAAACATGGGCTGTGACGAGCCCTGATATACTCGCGCCTCGTTTGGACTTGCTCCGAACGTTGCCTGGCCAGGCAAGCCGAATCTCACACCGGCGCGTCGAAGTCACTGCGACGAGAAAAATAACAGGTGGCTTCCGCAAGTGAAAATTTGCCGTAACCGTGGACCGCGTGAGAGTTCACGACCACATTTCAAAGCCCGCCTTGCGCGGGCTTTTTCATTTCCGCCTCAGTGCAGCTGCATTTGCGCTTCGACGTCCAGCAGCGAAAGCCGCTCCCTGGCGAACTGGCTGGCCCGCAGCCGCACACGTGCCAGCGCGGCTTCCAGCGACGGCTGCTGCATGAAGACCAGAACGCCCCACTTGAGCCCCTGCAGGCTCAATTCGGCGACACCCGCGTAGCGGCCATTGGTGGTTTGCTTGATATCGATCCGGCTCGACCACCCGTCGGGCAGTTCGACCAGAAGTTGTTGTTGCGTTGAACTCATGCTTCGAGAATAGGCCGGGGGGTAATGTCACACCAAGGAACTAGTTCCTTGGTATGAGAAGAAGATTCTTCGAGCGGCGCGATCGTTTCTCTCACCCCCTCGTCGCCTGCCGACCCTCCGCACTACACACGCTGGGTGCATCCGGTCGATGTACCGAATACACGAGGCGGCACTGGAGCCTCCCCGACCTGCGGCAAGACATGAATTCCGTCCTCGTCGCGCCGAACGAGTCCCCTGCTCTCCAGGTCGCGCATCGTCTTGTTGACCACCTCGCGCGAGAGCCCCGAGTAAGAGGCGATCACCGACTGCGTGATGCGCCTGTCGTAGCTGCCAGCACCCGCTGGCGCCAAGTAGGTCAGTTGGTGCAGCACGCGGCTCACCAAGTCCTCGGTCGACAGTTCCGCCACGCTGCGCATCTGCCCACGAATGCCGGACATGCGATTCATCGCGAGCCCCAGGAGGCCCAGCGCCACCTCCGGGTGCTTAGCGCACAGCTTGCGCAGTACGGCGGCCGGCACGAGGTATACCGACGACGGCAACACCGCAATCAAGCCCTGCCTGGCCTGGTACTGGCCTTCGCTCAAGGACGGGCCGAGGAAGAAGTCGTCGGGACGAATAAAGTCGGTCGTGACGTCCATGCCGTCTTCCCAGCCTGGGGCCACCACGCGCAGCAGGCCATTCGCAACGCAGTAGATGTGGCCAGTCCATTGACCGGCGACAAGAACCGGGGCATTGCGGCGATAGGAGCGCAGTTCGCTGGACTGGACAAGCGCGTCGCGATCGACGGCAGGCAACTTGGCAAGAAGAGGATGCAGGTACATGACGGGAAGCGGTATCTGGTGCCGCCGCGAACTTGGCGTCGCGGGGCGTATACCGAGAGTGCTGGCTCGTCATCTGCGGACTTGACCGCGCGTCTCAGTCCTGAGACTGGACTTTTTCCGATTCGGTACTTTTTGGCAGTTCTCGTCGATTTTTAGCCATAAAGTTTTCAAAACGATGCCATCAGTGCTCGTGCGCACCAAAGAAAAACGGGTTGCGGCCAGAGGCTGCAACCCGTCGGTTGGCCACACGAGGGCCTTCATCATTCCCGGGCGCTGGAGATCCATTCCCGCACGAAGTGCGCGGCTCGCGCACATGCACGCTCGAAGGCGCCGTCCCAGGTCAGTTGCTGGGTTATGACCAGCGCGCACTTCTGCACACCACTGAGGCTCAGCCTGGCGATGCCGGCGTAGGAGCCATGAAGGGTGCGGACGATCTCGAAATCCGCAGTCCAACCGTCGGGGAGGTCAAGAATGTGGGTTGGTGCTTTCATCATGGTCTCGAGGATAAAAGGCCCTGCCCCATAGGCACAGGAACTAGTTCACAAGCGTTAATTTGCTCGTTGAGAATCGCTCACAACCTTTGCCAATCGTGAAAAACATCTCGTCCACGACCGCTGCAGGAGCCCCCAGTCAACCCCCGCCCGGCGAGGGCGTTGGCAGCAACATGCACGTGTTTTCGTGTGACCTTCGAGGTGCCCATCTTGAAAAAAGCTCTGATCCTTTTGGCTGCCGGTAGCGTTTTTGCCGTTTCGGCTCTTGCCCAGAAGCCTGCTGCCGCACCGGCAGCGGCACCGAGCCCCGCTCCCGCCGCGCAGGCAGCGCCTGCGGCAGCACCAGCCGCCGCACCCGCCGCCAAGCCGGCCGCAGCCGCCGCAACAACGACAGTGGCAGCCGGTGCCACCGCTGGTCAAGTCTGGGTGAATGGCAAGGTCTACCACTGCTCTAGCGACAAGTACTTCGGCAAGACCAAGCACGGCTCGTATATGTCCGAGGCTGACGCCAAGGCCAAAGGCGCCCATGCGGCTCACGGCAAGGCCTGCTGAAGACCGCCCCGACCAGGCTGCTCTTGCGGTGACGAAGCCCTCCTTGCGAGGGCTTTTTTCATTCCGGCAGAAAGGCCATGCCTAGACTCTCTGTTTGTCACGCACAAAGAAAAACGGCCTACGCCTTGTGAGCGTAAGCCGTTGTTCTATCTACTGATTTTGGTCGGTGTGAAAGGATTCGAACCTTCGACCCCTTGCACCCCATGCAAGTGCGCTACCAGGCTGCGCCACACACCGAAGCTCTCGATTATAGCTGTGAAAATTCAGTGTCCGACGGTCAGCAGCTCACGAATTTCAAAGAGTTCGCGCCGCAGGTTCAGCAGTTGCGACAGATCGACCGTCTTCGGCGCAGCAGCAACCACAGGTGCTGGCGCATCCTGCACGGCCGCATCGAATTCTTCCTGTTCGATTTCGATCGCTTCCATGCCTTCGAGCGGCAGTTCGCCGCCGGCCTTGCGGCGATCACGTTCGCCCTGCACCAGTTCCTGCAGTTTGTTGCGCGCACCGCTGATGGTGAAGCCCTGGTCGTAGAGCAGGTCGCGGATGCGGCGGATCATCAGCACCTCGTGATGCTGGTAGTAACGGCGGTTGCCGCGCCGCTTCATGGGCCGCAGTTGCGTGAACTCCTGCTCCCAATAGCGCAGCACGTGCGGCTTGACGCCGCAGAGTTCGCCGACCTCACCGATGGTGAAGTAGCGTTTGACAGGAATCGGCGGGAGCGTTTTCTCCATTGAAATCAAGACTGTGCGCGGGAAACCTTAGAGATTACTCTACGCAAGCGCACAGCACCAAGCACTATTCATTCACTCGGTGCCCAGGCTCCACTCGACTTCGGTCGACCCACCGCCCTGCGGCTCGATGCTGCCGTGAATCTGTTCCTTGAGCTTGGCGCTCGCATGGAAGGTAGCCACGCGGCGCTCACCGATCGGAATGGCTTCGCCGGTACGCGGATTGCGGCCCGGCCGCGGCGCCTTCACGCGGATCTGGAAGTTGCCGAAACCCGAGATCTTCACGTCCGTGCCCTCGATGAGGCTGCTGGCCACGAGTTCGAAGAACGCCTCGACCATGTCCTTGGACTCACGCTTGTTCAGGCCGATCTGCTCGAACAGCAGGTCGGCCAGATGCGCCTTGGTGAGCGCAGGCGTTTCTAGGGCCTCGAGCGTGAAATCGGCAGCATTCATTCTCTTCATCCCCTCAAGCGGCCGCCGAGCCTGGCGCCCAATTGTTCGACGATGGCACGCACCGCAGGCTCGACCTGCTCATCTGTCAGCGTGGCGCTGTCGCTCTGGAAACTCAGGCGCACCGCCATGCTCTTCTCGCCCTGTGCCAGCGCACCGGGTGCGGCCACCGCGCCATCGCGCAGCGGTTGCGGACGGTAGATGTCGAACAGCGTCGCATCGCGCAGCAGGCCCTGCGCAGCCGTGGCCGCGCGGATCGTCTGCATCAGCGCGTCGTGCGTGACGGCTTCGGCCACGACGACGGCAATGTCGCGCTCGACGGCCTGGTGCTTGGGCACCGGCTGCGCCACGGGCACGGGCCGCGCCGTCACTGCGTCGAGATCGAGTTCGAACAGCACTGGCGCCTGCGCAAAGTCCCACTTCTGGCGCCAGCGCGGATGCAGTTCCCCGACGAAGCCGATGGCCTTGCCGTCGACCAGCACGCGCGCCGAACGGCCCGGGTGCAGCGCAGGATGTTCGGCCGCCTCGAAGCTCGGCACCAGCGGCGCGAGCAATGCTTCGACGTCACCCTTGACGTCGTAGAAGTCGATGCGCTCGGGCTTGCCGTCCCAACGCGCTTCGGCTGCGTCGCCCCATGCGAGGCCCGCCACGCGCATCGGCTGGTGAACGCCGCGCACGGTGCTGTCGGTGGTGGCGACGCTGTCGTCGCGCAGATAGACGCGGCCCAGTTCGAACACGCGCACGCGCGGCGCCTTGCGATCGAGGTTGAACTTGAGCACCTGCAGCAGCGAACCCAGCAGCGACGAACGCATCACGCTCATCTGGCTGGCGATGGGGTTCAGCAGCTTGATCGGATTGGCATTGCCGGCAAGGTCCTGCTCCCAATGCGCCTCGACGAAACTGAAGTTGATCGTTTCCTGATAGCCCAGCGCCGCAACGGCGCGTCGCACCGCAAAGCGGCCGCGCTGCGCCTCGGGCCGCACACGGGCCGTGATCGGCGCGAGTGGTGCGGTGGTCGGCAGGTTGTTGAAGCCGATCAGTCGCGCCACTTCTTCGATCAGGTCTTCTTCGATGAGCAGGTCGAAACGATGCGGCGGCGGGGTCACGGTCAGCGTGCCTTCGCCTTCGGTGATGGCAAAGCCGAGCCGGTTCAGCGCGTCGGCGCATTGGGCCTGCGTCAGCGGCATGCCGATCACGCGCGCGGCGCGAGCCACGCGCAGCGTGACGGGGACGGCCTCCGGCACGTGCAGTTTCTGGTCGTCGATCGCACCGGCCTGGCCGCCGCAGATTTCGACGATCAGCTGCGTGATGCGCTCGATGATCTGCACCGTGCGGCTCGGATCGACGCCGCGCTCGTAGCGATGGCCGGCGTCGGTCGAGAAGTTGAAGCGGCGCGAGCGGCCCTGCACGGCGGCAGGCCACCAGAACGCGGCCTCGACGTAGATGTTTTGGGTGTCGTCCGAGACGGAGGTGGCGTCGCCGCCCATGATGCCGGCGAGCGATTCGACCTCGCGGTCGTCGGCAATCACGCCGACCTTGTCGTCCACCGTGATGGTCGTGCCATTGAGCAGCTTGAGCTGCTCGCCCGCCTTGCCCCAGCGCACCGTGAGACCGCCGTGGATCTTGTCGAGGTCGAAGATGTGGCTGGGCTGGCCGTACTCGAACATCACGTAGTTCGAAATGTCGACCAGCGGCGTCACGCTGCGCTGGCCGCAGCGCGCAAGGCGCTCGACCATCCATGCCGGCGTGGCGACCTTGGTGTTCACGCCGCGCACGATGCGGCCCGAGAAGCGGCCGCAAAGCTCGGGCGCCTCGACCTTGACGGGCAGCACGTCGCTGAACGACGTAGCCACAGGCTTGATGGCCGGCGTCTTGAGCGGCGCGCCGGTGAGCGCGGCGAGCTCGCGCGCTACGCCGTAGACGCTCAGGCCGTGCGCCAGGTTGGGCGTGAGCTTGAGGGTGAGCAGCGAGTCGTCGAGCTTGAGCACTTCACGTACGTCGGCACCGATGGGCGCGTCGGCAGCGAGCTCGAACAGGCCGCCGTGGTCTTCGCTCAGGTGCAGTTCGCGCGCCGAGCACAACATGCCCTGGCTCTCGACGCCGCGCAGTTTGCCCAGCTTGATGAGGAAGGGCTTGCCGTCTTCACCCGGCGGCAGTTCGGCGCCGACCAGCGCGCAAGGCACCTTGATGCCGACACGCGCATTGGGCGCGCCGCACACGATGTTGAGCAAGGCGCCCTGCCCCGCGTCGACCTGGCACACGCGCAGGCGATCGGCATTCGGGTGCTGCTCGGCTTCCTTGATTTCGCCGACCACGATGCGCGTGAAAGGCGGCGCGACCGGACGGCGCTCTTCGACCTCGAAGCCGCCCATGGTGAGCGTTTCGGCCAGTGCGGCGCTGTCAAGTGGCGGGTTGCAGAACTCGCGCAGCCAGGATTCCGGGAATTGCATCTCTTCGATCTCGATCTGGTTTTTCTGTGTATGGAGGGGCTTACTGGAACTGCGAGAGAAAACGCAGGTCGCCGTCGAAGAACAGACGCAGGTCGTTCACGCCGTAGCGCAGCATCGTGAGCCGGTCAGGGCCCATGCCGAAGGCAAAGCCGATGTAGCGCTCGGGGTCGAGGCCCATGTTGCGCACTACGTTCGGGTGCACCTGGCCCGAGCCCGACACTTCGAGCCAGCGGCCGGCCAGCGGACCGCTCGCGAACTGGATGTCGATCTCGGCGCTCGGCTCGGTGAATGGGAAGAAGCTCGGGCGGAAGCGCAGCACGAGGTCGTCGCGCTCGAAGAAGGTGCGGCAGAAATCGGTGAAGACGACCTTCAGGTCCTTGAAGCTCACGTTCTCGCCGAGCCACAGGCCTTCGCACTGGTGGAACATGGGCGAATGGGTGGCGTCGCTGTCGACGCGATAGGTGCGGCCCGGGGCGATCACGCGGATCTCGGGCGCCTTCACGGTACCGCTGGTGTCGGCCGCGGCGGCTGCGAATTCGGCGGCGTACTTCTTGATGTGCTGATGCGCGTAGCGAACCTGCATCGGGCTGGTGTGCGGGCGCAGGTTGTAGGGAATACCGTCGTCGCCGTTGATGTCGACGTAGAAGGTGTCCTGCATCGAACGCGCAGGATGGTTCGGCGGGTTGTTGAGCGAGGTGAAGCTGTGCCAGTCGCTCTCGACTTCGGGGCCGTCGGCCACGTCGAAGCCCATGCTGGAGAAAATTTCCTCGATGCGCTCCAAAGTGCGGCTCACGGGATGCAGGCCGCCCGGGATGCGGCGGCGGCCGGGCAGGCTCACGTCAAGGGCTTCGGCGCGCAGCTGGAGCGAGAGCTCTTCGTCAGCGAGTTGCTGGCGGCGATCGGTCAGCGCGGCCTCGATGGCCTGCTTGGCCACATTGATCGCGGCGCCGCGGGACTTCTTCTCTTCGACACTCAGCGCGGCCATGCCCTTCATCAGCTCGGTGATGCGGCCCGACTTGCCGAGGAACTGGGCCTTGGCGTTTTCGAGCTCTGCGGGCGTTTTCGCTTCGGCGAAGGCGGCGCGTGCGGTGTCGACAAGGGAGTCCAACTCGTTCATAGCAACAAAAATCTTCGAGGGGAAATAAAAAAGAGCTGGAGCTTTTTCAAGCGCCAGCCCTTGAGCCGTGGGCGCAGGAAGCCGCCCGGAGGCGGCAGCCTGCTGTGCAGAATCAAGCAGCCAGCTTGGCCTTGACCTGCTCCACGATGCCGGCAAATGCGGCCTTGTCGTGCACGGCGATGTCCGCAAGCATCTTGCGGTCGATCTCGATACCGGCCTTGCGGATGCCATTGGCGAACTGGCTGTAAGTCAGGCCCAGTTCACGCGAGGCGGCGTTGATACGCGCGATCCACAGCTGACGGAACACGCGCTTCTTGGTACGGCGGTCACGGTAGGCGTATTGGCCTGCCTTCATCACCGCCTGTTTGGCGATGCGGAAGACATTGCCGCGGCGACCGCGGAAACCCTTGGCGAGTGCGAGAACTTTCTTGTGGCGGGCGCGAGCCGTTACACCACGTTTGACGCGAGGCATGTGTGTACTCCTTGTTCGTCTGAGTTAAATGCCACGGCCGGGCAGCATGGCGGCGACAGAAACCATGTTGGTCTCATGCACTGCGACTGCACCACGCAGGTGACGCTTGTTCTTGGTGGTCTTCTTCGTCAAGATGTGACGCTTGAAGGCTTGACCGCGCTTGACGGTGCCACCGGGACGAACGCGGAAACGTTTTTTCGCGCTGCTCTTGGTCTTCATTTTGGGCATGTGAATGCTCCTTTAGTTTGTGCTCGTGAGGCGCCATGGATGCTCCACGGACTTGTTGGCCCCGAGACACTTCTTTATCTCGCCCCTGCCAGTCCTTCTTGCGAAGCGCCGGCAAAGGCGAAATCCCTTCAAAACCTCTCTACCGCAGCCCTCAGGCCGTTGCAGGCGTCGCCGCCGGTGCAGCGTCCGTCGCAGGCTTTGGCGCTCCGCCACCGGCCTTCTTGCGGCCCGGCGCGATCATCATGATCATCTGCCGGCCTTCGAGCTTCGGAAACTGCTCGACCATGATCAGGTCGCCCAGTTCGTCGCGAATGCGCTGCAGCAGTGCCAGACCCAGCTCCTGGTGCGTGATCTCGCGGCCACGGAAGCGCAGCGTGATCTTGCATTTGTCGCCGTCTTCAAGAAAGCGCTTGATGTTGCGCATCTTGATGTTGTAGTCGCCATCGTCGGTACCGGGGCGGAACTTGATTTCCTTGACCTCGATGACCTTCTGCTTCGACTTCGCCTCGGCCGCCTTCTTCTGCTCGTGGTACTTGAACTTGCCGTACTCGATCAGGCGGCAAACCGGCGGGTTGGCCGCAGCGACGACCTCCACCAGATCCACGTCAGCCTCGCCAGCAAGGCGCAAGGCCTCCGAGAGACTCATAACACCCATTGGCTCGTTTTCCGGGCCGACTAGGCGGACTTCCGGGGCCATGATTTCCCGGTTCAGGCGGTGTTGGCGTTCCTCGCGGTGGCGGCGGTCGCGAAATGCAGTAGCGATGGTCAGAATCCTTCAAAATTTGCTACAAAATCTGTAGCGAACGCCGGTCAGTCCTCGCGGACAAGCGGCACGATCTGGCAGGGAAACATATAAGGTGTTTCAGAGACAAATCAACGCTTGTCAGCAACATCCTGGACGAGCCGTTGTGCAAACGATTCGAGGGACATTGCACCGAGGTCTTGATTTCCCCGGGCGCGCACTGCGACGGCACCTGCTTCCTTTTCCTTGTCGCCCACGACAACGATGTAAGGGAGCTTTTGCAACGAATGCTTCCGTATTTTATACGTAATCTTTTCGTTGTGCAGATCTAGCTGAACCCTAAGCCCTTGATTTTGCAGCGCTTTCGCAACTTGCGCAGCGTAATCGGCCTGTCCTTCGCTGATATTGAGCACCGCCACCTGCACCGGAGCGAGCCAGGCGGGCATCGCGCCCGAGTGGTGTTCGATCAGCATGCCGATGAAGCGCTCGAGGCTACCGACGATCGCGCGGTGCAGCATCACAGGGTGCGCACGACCGCTCGATTCCGTCACGTATTCGCCGCCCAGTCGCTCAGCCGTGTTGAAGTCGACCTGCATCGTGCCGCACTGCCACTGGCGGCCGATGGCGTCGCGCAGCGTGTACTCGATCTTCGGGCCGTAGAAGGCGCCGTCGCCGGGCGCAATGACGAAGTCGACGCCCGAGCGGCGCAGCGACTCCATCACCGCATGCTCCGCCTTGTCCCACAGCTCGTCGGAGCCCACGCGGTTCTCAGGCCGCGTGGCGACCTTGTAGAGGATGTCCGTGAAGCCGAAGTCGGCGTAGACCTTCTGCAGTTGCGCCGTGTACGCGATGCACTCGTCGAGGATCTGGTCCTCCGTGCAGAAGATGTGCCCGTCGTCCTGCGTGAAGCCCCGCACGCGCATGATGCCGTGCAGCGCGCCGCTGGGCTCGTTGCGATGGCACTGGCCGAATTCGCCGTAGCGCAGCGGCAGGTCGCGGTAGCTGCGCAGGTCGCTCTTGAAGATCAGCACATGGCCCGGGCAGTTCATCGGCTTCAGCGCGTACTCGCGCTTCTCCGACTCCGTCGTAAACATGTTGTCGCGGTAGTTCTGCCAGTGGCCCGTTTTTTCCCACAGGCTCTTGTCGAGGATCTGCGGGCCCTTCACTTCCCAGTAGCCCGTGTCGCGGTAGATGCCGCGCATGTACTGCTCCACCTGCTGCCAGATCGCCCAGCCCTTCGGATGCCAGAACACCACGCCCGGAGCCACTTCGTCGATGTGGAACAGGTCGAGTTCCTTGCCCAGCCGGCGGTGGTCGCGCTTCTCGGCTTCCTCGATGCGCTGAATGTACTGGTCGAGCTGCTTCTTGTCGGCCCAGGCCGTGCCGTAGATGCGCTGGAGCTGCTCGTTCTTGGCGTCGCCGCGCCAGTAGGCACCGGCCAGCTTCGTGAGCTTGAAGACCTTCAGGAAGCGCGTGTTCGGCACGTGCGGGCCACGGCACATGTCGACGTATTCCTGGTGGTAGTAGAGGCCCATGGCCTGCTCGTCGGGCATGTCCTCGACGAGGCGCAGCTTGTAGTCCTCTCCACGCGACTTGAAGACTTCGATGACTTCCGCGCGCGGCGTCATCTTCTTGATCACGTCGTAGTCCTGCGCGATCAGCTCGCGCATGCGCGCCTCAATGGCGGCCATGTCTTCCGGCGTGAACGGACGGTCGAACGAAATGTCGTAGTAGAAGCCTTCGTCGATCACTGGGCCGATCACCATCTTGGCCGTCGGATAGAGCTGCTTCACCGCGTGGCCGACCAGGTGGGCCGTCGAGTGGCGGATGATTTCCAGGCCCTCGTCGTCCTTGGGCGTGATGATCTGCAGCTTGGCGTCATGGTCGATGACGTCGCTGGCATCGACGAGCTTGCCGTCGAGCTTGCCGGCCACCGTCATCTTGGCCAGGCCGGGGCCGATGGACTGGGCAACCTGTGCCACCGAAACCGGGCCGGGGAACTCGCGGCGCGAGTTGTCGGGGAGCGTGATCTGGATCATGTGAAAACCTCGGGGAGAAAAACAAAAAAGCGCGGTGGAAGACCGCGCTTTGCTTGGTTGTAGAGCTGGCAGAAACCAGCGTGCGCGGGGCTACCGGCCTTTTCCTTCAGTGAAGAAAAAGCCGCTGAATCCTTGCGGAGTAGTTCGCGGTGTCATAACCAAGGTGCCTTTCTCGCTCTTGTTGAGTGCAGAGTCCGCGATTCTAGCCGCTGCCCGCTCGGGATGCGGGCGCGACATTCCCAAGGCACGGCACTGGCGCAAAAAAGCCCGGCGCTCGGCCGGGCTGAAAGTGACAGCGAGTACCTCGCGGATCAGTGGAACTGTTCTTCTTCGGTCGAGCCCGACAGCGCCTTCACGCTGGACGAACCGCCCTGGATCACGGTGGTCACGTCGTCGAAGTAACCCGCGCCCACTTCCTGCTGGTGCGACACGAAGGTGTAGCCCTTGTCGCGTGCCGCGAATTCGGGTTCCTGCACCATGTTGACGTAGTGCTTCATGCCTTCGCCGCGGGCATAGGCGTGGGCGAACTGGAAGGTGTTGAACCAGTTGACGTGGATGCCGGCCAGCGTGATGAACTGGTACTTGTAGCCCAGCGCCGACAGGTCTTCCTGGAACGAGGCGATCTGCTTGTCGTCGAGGTTCTTCTTCCAGTTGAACGAAGGCGAGCAGTTGTACGACAGCAGCTTGCCCGGGCATGCGGCGTGCACGGCCTGCGCGAACTCACGGGCGAAGCCGATGTCCGGCACGCCGGTTTCGCACCACACCAGGTCGGCATAGGGCGCGTAAGCCACGCCGCGGCTGATGGCTTGCTCCAGGCCGTTCTTGACGCGGTAGAAGCCTTCCTGCGTGCGTTCGCCCGTCAGGAAGGGCTTGTCGTTGGCGCCGTGGTCGGAGGTGATCAGGTTCGCGGCTTCGGCGTCGGTGCGGGCCAGCACGATGGTGGGCACGCCCATCACGTCGGCGGCGAAGCGGGCCGAGATCAGCTTCTCGCAGGCTTCTTGCGTCGGCACGAGCACTTTGCCGCCCATGTGGCCGCACTTCTTCACTGCGGCCAACTGGTCTTCGAAGTGCACGCCGGCAGCGCCGGAGGCGATCATGTTCTTCATCAGCTCGAAGGCGTTCAGCACGCCGCCGAAGCCGGCTTCAGCATCGGCCACGATCGGCAGGAAGTAGTCGATGAACTCCTTGTCGCCCGGGTTGATGCCGCGGCCCCACTGGATTTCATCGGCGCGGCGGAAGGTGTTGTTTATGCGACGGACCATCGTCGGCACCGAGTCGTAGGCATAGAGCGACTGGTCGGGATACATCGTTTCCGACGTGTTGCCGTCGGCAGCGACTTGCCAGCCCGACAGGTACACGGCTTCCAGGCCGGCCTTGGCCTGCTGCATTGCCTGGCCCGCCGAGATGGCGCCGAACGCGTTCACGTAGCCCTTCTTGGCGCCGCCGTTGATCTTGTCCCAGAGCTTCTCCGCGCCGCGCTTGGCCAGCGTGTGCTCGATGGGAAACGAGCCGCGCAGGCGCACCACGTCGGCCGCGCTGTAGCCGCGCTTGACGCCCTTCCAGCGGGGATCGGTGGCCCACTCTTTTTCGAGGGCGGCGATTTGCTGTTCGCGGCTGAGTTGTTCTGTGAGGGTCTGGGGCATGGTCACTCCGTGAGGTTGGTTGAAGGTTGGGCGCTGCGGCCGTGGAGTTACTTTAATCCGGCCAAAGACTCTTATGTCTTATAGAAGACATATTTTTCACTCAACAAAATCAATAACTTACGGATATATTTCTCAATGCAAAATTATTTTTCTCATATTGAGAAAAAATATTGCGCCGCAGCAGCAGCAAATTTCGCAATGCGCAATCGATCTTTCGTTGGTGAAAATCAAGCACCGATGCGCACCGCATGCGCGATCCAATCCCCGCTTTCGATCACACGCCGGCCCACGATGCGCGACGGATGGATCTCGTACACCAGGCAATCGATCCACTGCCCGCCGACCTCCACGCGCACTCGCCGCCTGATGTACTCGCCCGAATCGTCGTCGGCCACCTCCTCGAGCAGATCGAGCGCCGCCTCTACCGCGGGCTCGATCACATACACCTCGCCCTTCACGCATCCTGCCCCGCCCAGCACGACGCCCGGATACGCCCCCAGGTCGTACAGCGTGCCGCCGATGGCCGCCTCGCCCACCAGCACAGGCGCGGGCCGGTAGCGCGCGATGTCGTTGCGTCCGCCGCAGCGCAGCGTGCCGTAAACAAAAACGTGGGGCATCATCGAACCGCCTTCCCAGCAACTACAAAAACTTCAGTCTATTGAACTCCGCCGCCCCCACACCAGGCCGCCTCGTGGCCTACGGCTGCCTGGCCTTGAGCATGTCGCTCGTCGGCGGCTACGTTGCTCTCTCCAAGCCCCTCGTTGCCGCCTTCCCGGTGCTGTTGCTCGCATGGCTGCGCTTCGGCATCGCCGCCCTGGCAATGCCGCATTGGCTCAAGCGCACGCCCGATGAGCCGCCGATGACAGCGCACACACGCTGGCTCGTGTTCCTCGAATCGTTCCTCGGCAACTTCCTGTTCTCGATCTGCATGCTGTTCGGCGTGAGCCTGACCAGCGCTGTGTCGGCCGGCGTGATCATGGCGTCGATCCCCGCGTGCGTGGCCGTCGCGAGCTG
This sequence comes from Variovorax durovernensis, assembly GCF_977011995.1. Taxonomy (NCBI): domain Bacteria; kingdom Pseudomonadati; phylum Pseudomonadota; class Betaproteobacteria; order Burkholderiales; family Comamonadaceae; genus Variovorax; species Variovorax durovernensis. The sequence goes on from NZ_CDRNCW010000001.1 coordinate 4,374,749, forward strand.
GCTCTTCCTGCGCGAACGGATCACGGTGCGCATCGGCCTGGCCATTGCGTGCGCAGCGCTCGGCATCGGCCTGCTGGCGCTCGCGCCCGCGCATGCATCGGCGACGCCCTCGTCCTCGCCGGCGTCAATGCCCTGGCTAGGCAACCTGCTTGTGTTCTGCGCGGTGCTCTGCGAGACGGCCTATGCGGTGATCGGCAAGTCGCTCACCGGAAGCCTCGGCCCCAAGCGCATCGCATCGCTCATCAACCTCTGGGGCTTCGCGCTGTCGATGCCCTTCGGCATCTGGTTCGCGCTGCAGTTCGACTTCACCGCCGTGCGCTTCGGCACTTGGGCGCTGCTCGTGGCCTATGCGCTCGCGGCGAGCATCTGGACCGTGTGGCTCTGGATGACCGGACTTCGCAACGTACCAGCCGCACAAGCGGGTGTTTTCGCCGTGCTGCTGCCGGTCAGCGCGGCGCTCGTGGGCGTGCTCGTGCTGGGCGAAAGCCTCTCTTCGACGCAGCTGCTCGCGTTCGTGATCGCACTCGTGGGCGTGGTGCTGGCGACGTGGCCTGGGCGCCGGAGGTGAAAACGGGGCTTCTCCCCTCTGAAAAAACAACAACTCCCAATGAAAAAAGCGCTTTTTCCCTTGGAAACGCGTTTCTTCTCATTTAGCATCCGCATTGCCACTGGAGACGCAAGTTTTTCATTGGTGAGTGTTCAACCAAAAAAGGAAATCAACCATGGCAACTGCAAAGAAGGCTCCGGCCAAGAAAGCTCCGGCAAAGAAGGCTGCGGCTCCTGCAAAGAAGGCCGCCGCTCCGGCGAAGAAGGCTGCTGCACCGGCAAAGAAGGCCGCTGCTCCCGCCAAGAAGGCCGCACCGGCGAAGAAGGCTGCTCCTGCAAAGAAGGCCGCTCCCGCAAAGAAGGCTGCTCCCGCCAAGAAGCGCACGCCCAACGCAGCGTTCATGAAGGCACTGACCCCCAGCCCGGCACTGGCCGCTGTGGTCGGTTCCACGCCGCTGCCGCGTACCGCTGTCGTGAGCAAGCTGTGGGACTACATCAAGAAGAACAACCTTCAAGACAAGGCCAACAAGCGCAACATCAACGCAGACGCCAAGCTGAAGGAAATCTTCGGCAAGGCCCAAGTGTCGATGTTCGAACTGGCCGCGCTGATCGGCAAGCACGTCAAGTAAGCGCCCAGGGGCCTCGCGCTCCTGAATCAAGAAGCCGGCTTCCAGCCGGCTTTTTTTTCGCCCGCATGCGAGGCCTTTCAGGCGCCTTTCACGCCCCGAAGAAACGCGACGGCGTTCGCCCGAAGTGCTTGCGGAAGGCTTCTATGAAGGCGCTGATCGAGCTGTAGCCCACCGTCAATGCCACCGCCGTCACCGGCTCCTTCAAGCTCAGAAGCTCCACCGCCTTGAGCAGCCGCGCCTGCTGCCGCCACTGCGCAAAGCTCAGTCCTGTCTCGAGGACGAAGCGGCGCGTGAGCGTGCGGCGGGCCATGCCGATGCGATCGGCCCAATCGTCGATGCTGTCGGGCAGCGACGGGTCGTCGGCCAGCGCGGCGGCCATCGTGGCAAGGCGCTTGTCCTGCGGCATTGGCAGGTGCAGTGAAGGCAGTTCGCCCGCAGCGAGTTCGTCGACCAGCACGCCGACCAACCGCGCGCGGCGCGCATCGAGCGAACCGGCAGAAGCATCGAGCGAGGTCAGCCGGTCGACCAGCCCTTGCACCAGCGGCGTCGCGGCAAAAACATGAGGCCCATCAGGCAGGAATGCGGCCACCCGAGCATCGACGTGCAGGCTCCAGCCCGCCGTCGGACCGAAGCTCTGCGCCGCGTGAGCGCACCGCGGCGCGATCCAGCCGATCCACCCCGGCGGCTGCACCCAGCGGCCCGACGGCGTCTCGATGACCTGCAAACCCTCGCGCAAGGCGAACAATTGGCCGTCCTCGTGGGCGTGGTAGCCCGTGACGCGCGGCGCCTCGTAGGCGCTGATCCAGAGCTTCACAGGGGCATCAGCAGCCATGGGTGGCCCGCCGGCGGTATCGATTGGCCCCGCGCCGCAAGCCCGAAGACCTGCTGCTGCCTAGCATCGACCTCATCTGCACTACCCCTTCAAAGGAACAAAGATGAGAGCCCAAGACGTATTGCCCGACGGCCAGGACTTCGCCGTCATCGACGGCCACACCCTGCGCAAGGGATCGGTCGGCGCCTTCCTCGCCAACGTGCGCATCCTCGAAGACGCGAGCACGCCGGCTGCCGACAGGCAAGCCGCCGAGCAAGACCTGGTTGCCCTGATCCCCACGCTCGACGCGCTGGGCCTGTTCGACGTGTTCGAGCTGCGGTCGCCCGCCTTGCGCGCCGAGGTGGCACGTCATCGCGCGGCGCTCAGCCCCGCGCCTGTTGCTGCTGCTTCGCCGCGCGCGTGATCGACGCCAGCGTGCCGCGCGTGGTGATCACCTCGGGGTCGAGCGGAATCTCGATCAGCGTGCCCGTGTCGGCTGCCAGCGCGCGCAGCAGCGCGGCCTCGAACTGCGCAGTCTCCGTCACGCGCTCGGCCGCATAGCCGTAGGCACGCGCAAGCCCGCAGAAGTCGGGATTGCGCAGCGCCGTGCCGCTAGTGCGCTCCGGGTATTCGCGCTCCTGGTGCATGCGGATGGTGCCGAACATGCCGTTGTTCAGCAGCACGATGATGCTCTTGCCGCCGTGCTGCGAAGCCGTTGCCAATTCCTGCCCCGTCATCAGGAAATCGCCATCGCCCGCGATGGTGAATGCCACCCGCCCCGTCGCCAGGTTGGCCGCGATGCCGGCCGGCACCCCGTAGCCCATCGCACCGCTGGTGGGCGCCAGCTGCGTCTTGGCGCCCTTGGCGAGCCCCTGATAGCGGAAGTAGCGGTGCACCCAGCTCGCGAAGTTGCCCGCGCCGTTGGTGATGGCGGCGTCCTCCGGCAGGTGCTTTTGCAGCAGTGCGACGACTGCCGCCATGTCGACCGGCCCGCGCGGTGTCTCGGCGGGCATGCCGGCCAGCGCCTGAGGCACGAGGTTGGCCTCGTAGTCCGCATGGGCCTGCAGCGTCCATTCTTCCCAGGGCAGCGTCGGCGGCGCGCTCAGCACCTCGAGGCTGCGAGCGGCGGCACTCATGCCGGCGTTGATGGCCAGGTCGGCCTGGTAGACGCGGTTGAGTTCTTCCGCGCTCGCATGGATGTGCACCAGCGTCTGCTTCGCCTTGGGCGCCTCGAGCAGCGTGTAGCCGCCGGTCGTCATTTCGCCCAGGCGCGGGCCGATGGCCAGGATCAGGTCGGCATCTTTCACGCGCTGCGCGAGCTTCGGGTTGATGGCGATGCCGACGTCGCCCGCATACAGCGGATGGTGGTTGTCGAAAGTGTCCTGGAAGCGGAAGGCATTCGTCACCGGCAGCCGCCAGTTCTCGGCAAAGCGCTGCAACGCCTGTGCGGCCTGCGTCGTCCAGCCGCCACCGCCGGCAATGACCAGCGGACGCTGCGACTTCAGCAGCAGTTCGCGCAGCGTGCGCAGGGCGCCGGGGTCGCTCCACGGCTCGACCGCGTCCACGCGCGCCAGCGGCCGCGCACTGGTCTCGCTGCGCAGCATGTCTTCGGGCAGCACCAGCACCACCGGCCCCGGCCGCCCGTTCATGGCGGTGGCGAAGGCGCGCGCCACGTACTCTGGAATGCGGTTGGCGTCGTCGATGCGCTCCACCCGCTTGGCGAAGCCCTTGGTGCTCGGCCCGAAGAAGCTGCCGTAGTCGACCTCCTGGAAGGCCTCGCGATCGCGGAAGTCGCTGCCGACGTCTCCCACGAACAGCACCATCGGCGTCGAATCCTGGAAGGCGTTGTGCACGCCGATCGACGCATTGGTCGCACCCGGGCCGCGGGTCACGAAGCACACGCCTGGGCGGCCCGTGAGCTTGCCGTGAGCCTCGGCCATGAAGGCCGCGCCGCCCTCCTGCCGGTTGACGATGAAGCGCGCGCGGTCGCGGTAGGCATGAAAGCCGTCGAGCACCGCCAGGAAGCTCTCGCCCGGCACGCCGAACGCGATATTCATCCCTTGCTCGACCAGGCACTCGACGATCAGGTGGCCTGCGGGTTGTGATGTACTCATGTGAAGAAGAACCTCGCTACGAATGTCTCCGGCAATTATGAGCGCCTGCCCCAGACGCCTTGCGTTAATTCCCCAATTGGTTAAATTCGCGACATGAAGCCCCCCAAGGACTCCACGCCCGACGCCCACGACGCGACCGAAACGATCGAGCCACGCTCGCGCGATGCCGATCGCTCGCAGCTCGCCATCCTCGCGTCGGCGCGCGACGAGTTCTCCGCGCGCGGGCTGGCCGGCGCACGCATGGACAGCATCGCCGAGCGCGCCGGGCTCAACAAGCGCCTCATCTACTACTACTTCGGCAGCAAGGACGACCTGTTCCTCGCGGTGCTGGAGCGCGTGTACGCCGACATCCGCGAGGCCGAGCAGCGCCTGCACCTCGACGAGATCGACCCCGTGGAGGCCATCCGCCAGCTGGTGTCGTTCACCTGGCACTACTATCTCGAGCACCCCGAATTCATCACGCTGCTCAACAGCGAGAACCTGCACTGCGCGGCGCACCTGAAGCGTTCCGAACGCATCCAGGAAATGAACTCGCCGCTGGTGCAGCTGCTCGACACCGTGCTCGAGCGCGGCCGCCGCGACAACCTGTTCCGCGCGGGCGTGGACCCGGTGCAGCTCTACATCTCTATCGCGTCGCTGTGCTACTTCTACCTGTCGAACAACCACACGCTGTCGGCCATCTTCGGCCGTGACCTGCGAGCCCCCAAGGCGATGGCGCAACGCCTTTCGCACATGACCGACCTCGTGCTGGGCTACGTACTGCACTGACGCACCGGGCGCGCACGGCTGCGGCGCGCCCTCCAACTCTCCGGGTATTCACTAGGCAGCGGCCGTTGACGCTGCGGCGCAGCCGTTTCTACAATCTTTAATTCACTCATTGGTGAATTGATCGATACAAGAAGCGGCCCGACCGCGCGGAGACACGTCCATGAAGTTCTTTGCCAGCACTGCACGCACCACCGTCCTTGCCTCGCTGACCTGCATCGCCGCCCTTCTGCCGGGCATGGCATCGGCGCAGAACGGCTACCCGGCCAAGCCGATCCGCGTGATCGTGCCCTTCGCTGCCGGCAGCACCACCGACATCATTGCGCGCGCCATCACCGACAAGATGGGCGCCAGCATGGGCCAGGTGCTGGTCATCGACAACCGCGCGGGCGCCAGCGGCACCATCGGCCAGCAGGCAGTGGCCACGGCCGCGCCCGACGGCTACACGCTGATGATTCACTCGTCGTCGCACACGGTCAGCCCCTCGACCTTCGCCAAGCTGCCCTTCGACACGGTGCACGACTTCGCCGGCATCACGCCGATCTCGTCGCTGCCCAACGCGCTGGTGATCTCGCCGTCGAAGAACATCAAGACCCTGCCGCAACTGCTGGCCGCCGCGCGCGCCAAGCCGGGCAGCATGAACTTCGCCTCGGCCGGACAGGGCAGCGCCACGCACCTGAACGCCGAGAAATTCAAGCTGGCCGCGAAGATCGACGCGACCAACATCCCGTTCAAGGGATCGGGCGAAGCCGTCACCGAGGTGCTCTCGGGCCGCGTCGACTACTACTTCTCGCCCATCGCGCCGGTCATCGGCCAGATCAAGGAAGGCCAGTTGCTGGCGCTGGCCGTCGGTTCGCCCAAGCGTGCCGCCGCCTTGCCCGACGTGCCCACCACCACCGAAGCCGGCGTGCCCGGCTCCGAGTTCAACTTCTGGATCGGAATGATGGCGCCCGCCAAGACGCCGCGCGACATCGTCGAGCGGCTGCACGCCGAGGTGACCAAGGCGCTGGCCACGCCCGAGGTGAAGGAGCGCTTCGCCAAGCTCGGCGCCGATCCGTGGACGCTCAAGCCCGCGCAGTTCGACGCCTACATCAAGGAAGAGATCGCCAGCAACGCCGAACTCGTGAAGGCCGCCGGCCTGTCGGTCCAGCAGTAAGCCAGAAAGCCCCGGCCCGCCCATGCTCCGCAAGCTCCTGCTCTCCCCTGCCCTGCGCCCTTTCCTGCTGATCCTGATGCTGCTGGTGCTGTGGGACCTGGCAATCCGCCTCTTCAGGATTCCGGCCTACCTGATTCCGCCGCCGTGGGAGGTGGTGAAGCAGCTCGTCGCCGAATGGCCGCACCTGCTCGCCGAAAGCTGGAAGACCACGCTCGCCACGCTCGGCGGCTTCGGCCTGACGATCCTGATCGGCATTCCGATCGCGATGGTCATCGCCTACTCGCGTGTGGTCGAGTCGTATGTTTACCCGCTGTTGGTGTTCTCGCAGAGCATTCCCAAGGTGGCAATTGCACCGCTGTTCGTGGTGTGGTTCGGCTTCGGCATCTTCCCCAAGGTGATCAGCGCCTTCCTGCTGGGCTTCTTCCCGGTGGTGGTGTCCACGGTGATGGGCTTCAAGTCGGTGGAGCCCGACATGCTCGATCTCTCTCGCTCGATGGGCGCGAGCCGCCTGCAGACCTTCTTCAAGATCAGCCTGCCGCAGGCCCTGCCCCAGATCTTCAGTGGCCTGAAGGTGTCGGTCACGCTGGCCGTGGTGGGCGCGGTGGTCGGTGAATTCGTCGGCTCCAACTCGGGCATCGGCTATGTGCTGCAGGTGGCCAACGGCAACTTCGACCTGCCGCTGATGTTTGCCGCGCTGGTGGTTCTGTCGAGCATCGGCGTGATTCTTTTCGTCGCGGTCGACCTGGTCGAGCGCGTGATGATTCCGTGGCATGCCTCGCAGCGCCACACGCATTGAGTTCCTTCGCAAAAACCGACAACTCCTGGAGACAACACCATGAAGAAACTGCTTCCCTCGCTGCTCGCCGCGGCAGCGCTCGCCACCTTCGCCTCCTTCGCCATTTCGCCGGCCCATGCCCAGGGCGACAAGCCCAAGGACAAGGTCACGCTGATGCTCAACTGGTACCTGTACAGCGAGCACGCGCCCTTCTTCCTCGGCAAGGAAAAGGGCTTCTACGCCGACGAGGGCATCGACCTCGACATCCAGGAGGGCCGCGGCTCCGCCGTCACCGCGCAGGCGGTGGCCGCCAAGTCGGCCACCTTCGGCTACATCGACGTCACCACCATGATCAAGGCCGCCGCCAAGGGCGCGCCGCTGAAGTCGACCGGCGTGCTGTTCCAGGTGAGCCCGATGTCGGTCATGGGCTTCACCGAGAAGAACATCAAGACGCCGAAGGACATCATCGGCAAGACCGTGGCCGTGACGCCGGGCGACTCGATGTCGCAGATGTGGCCGCTGTTCCTGAAGGTCAACGACATCAAGCCCGACCAGGTGAAGATCGTCTCGGGCGACGGCCAGACCAAGCTCAATGCCGTGACCAACGGCCAGGCCGACCTGCTGCTGGGCTACGTGATGGACCAGGCCATCAAGCTGCAGGACGCCACCGGCAAGCCGGTGACGCCGATCCGCTTCGCCGACTCGGGCGTGAACCAGATCAGCTCCGGGATCATCACCAACAAGAACCTGCTGACAGAGAACCCCGACCTGGTGAAGCGCTTCATGCGCGCTTCCACCAAGGCCGCCGAAGCCGCCGAAAAGAGCCCCGAGGCGGCCGTCGACGCGATGCTCAAGGCCAACGCCAAGGCCGGCGTGCGCGACACGCTCATCGTGGGCATGAAGCAGAGCGTGGCGCTCTATCACACGAAGGAAACCGCCAACCAGCGTCCGTATCGCGTGACCATGAAGAACGTCAGCGACTCGCTCGACCTGCTGGTGCAGTACGGCGGCATGGACCCATCGACGCGCGGCAAGCCTGAAGACTACGTGACGCTCGACTTTCTCCCCTGACCCGCCCTTGCCCCTGAACCCGCGCGCTTTCCGCTGCCGCCATCTCTCACGCACTCCATGTCCCAAGTCAACCTGATCGAAGCGCGCGGCGTCTCGAAGATCTACCAAAGCAAGGATGGCCCGGTCGAGTCGCTCAAGCCGCTCGACTTCGCCATCGAGGAAGGCGAGTTCGTCTCCGTCGTCGGCCCCTCGGGCTGCGGCAAGAGCACCTTGCTGAAGATGGTGGCGGGCCTGCTGCCCATCAGCGGCGGCAGCCTCACGCTGGCCGGCAAGCCGATCAAGGGGCCGCAGAAGGACGTGGGCATCGTGTTCCAGAGCGCGGTGCTGCTGCCCTGGCGCAGCGTGGAAGACAACATCCTGCTGCAGGCCGAGATGCGCCATCTGCCCATGGACGCCGCCAGGGCTCGCGCCCGCGAGTTGATGGAGATGGCCGGCCTGAAGGGCTTCGAAGGCAAGTACCCGTGGCAGCTGTCGGGCGGCATGCAGCAGCGCGCATCGATCTGCCGCGCCCTGCTGCACGACCCGTCGGTGCTGCTGATGGACGAGCCCTTCGGCGCGCTGGACGCCATGACGCGCGAGAAGATGAACCTGGAGCTGCAGCGCATCTGGATGGCGTCGAAGAAGACGGTGATGCTCATCACCCACAGCATTCCCGAGGCCATCTTCCTGTCGGATCGCGTGATCGTGATGAGCGAGCGGCCCGGCTCCATTGCCGCCGTGTACGACATCGACCTGCCGCGCGCCCGCACGCTCGACATGATGGCCTCGCCCGAGTTCGGCGCCTACACGAAGCTGGTGCGCGCGCATTTCTTCTCGCAGGGCATCCTGGACCACTGAAGGCGACAGCCATGGACGCGATCCGTTTTCATGTCGAGGAGATTCGCTTCACCGAGCGCAGCGTGGTGCTGAGACTGCCGTTCCGCTTCGGTGCGGCCACGGTCACGGCCTGCCCGCAGGTCTACGTGAAGGCCCGCATCCGTTTCGCGGACGGCCGCACGGCCGAGGGTTGCGCCGCCGAGATGATGGTGCCCAAGTGGTTCGACAAGAACCCCGCGCTCACCAACGAACAGAACTTCGAGCAACTGCGCTTCGCCCTGCGCGATGCGCGCGAGGCCTACACCGCCGAGGCCGACGCGCAGACCGCGTGGACGCATTTCGCCTCCAACTACGCCGCACTGCAAAGCCGCGCCAGGGCCAAGGGCCTGCAGCCGCTGGTGGCCAGCTACGGCCCCGCGCTGATCGACCGCGCCCTGCTCGACGCGCTGTGCCTGCACAGCGGCGTGAGCTTCGCGACGGCGATGAGCGCCAACCTTGCAGGCATCGATATCGCGGGCAGCGGCCTGGCCGACGACCTCGCGGGCTTCGACATGCCCGCCTTCCTGGCAAAGCAATCGCCGCGAACCCGCATTGCCGCGCGCCACACCGTGGGCCTGGCCGATGCCATCGACGAAAGCGACGCCCTGCCCGACGCGGCCGCCGACGGCCTGCCCACCACGCTCGCGGCCGCCGTGCGCCGCTATGGCCTCACGCATTTCAAGCTCAAGCTCTGCGGCGACACCGCACAGGACATCGCGCGCCTCGAGCGCATCGCCCGCATCATCGACGGCCACGCCCAGTTGGTGACGCTCGACGGCAACGAGCAGTACGCCGACGCGGACGCCTTTGGCGCGTTCCTCGACCGCATGCTGTCCACGCCCGCGCTGCACACGCTGGTGCAGAAGACGGTGTTCGTCGAGCAGCCGATCCGCCGCGACGCCGCATTGCAGCGCGACGTGTCGGCACTGGGCGAGCGCATTCCGCTGCTCATCGACGAATCCGACAGCACGCTCGACGCATTCCTGCAGGCCAGAGCGCTCGGCTACACCGGCGTGTCGAGCAAGAGCTGCAAGGGCTTCTACAAGTCGATCGTCAATGCCGCGCGATGCGCGCAGTGGAACGCGGCCGGCGACACGGCACGCTACTTCCTGTCTGGCGAAGACCTCACCATGCAGGCCGGCCTCGGCGTGCAGCAGGACCTGGCGCTGGTCGCGTGGCTCGGGCTCTCGCACGTCGAGCGCAACGGCCACCACTACGTCAACGGCCTCGCGGCCTCGCCCGAGGCCGAGCAGCAGGCCCTGCTGAAGCTGCATCCCGGCCTGTACGAACCCAGCGACGGCGCAGTGCGCCTCGCCATCCGCGAAGGGCAGCTCGATCTGTCCTCGCTCGCCAACGCGCCCGGCTTTGCCACCGGCAAACCCGGCGCCGGCATCTCGTGGGACGCCATGCGTTCCGTCTACTGAAGCACCCTCTTCAATCTCTCTCGCATCTCAAGGAAGAAAACGATGGCCACCCAACGTCTCGGAATCATCATGCACGGCGTCACCGGCCGCATGGGCATGAACCAGCATCTGATCCGCTCGATCTGCGCCATCCGTGCGCAAGGCGGCGTCACGCTGTCGAACGGCGACAAGGTCATGCCCGACCCGATCCTCATCGGCCGCAATGCCGAGAAGATGGAAGCGCTGGCCAAGGCGCACAACATCCCGCGCTGGGGCACCGACCTCGACAAGGCGCTGGAGAACAAGGACGACACCATCTTCTTCGACGCCGGCACCACGCAGATGCGCCCCACGCTGCTGGCCAAGGCCATCCGCGCCGGCAAGCATGTGTACTGCGAGAAGCCGATTGCCACCAACCTGAACGAGGCCGTCGAAATCGCACGTCTGGCCGAGGGCTCGGGCCTCAAGCACGGCGCGGTGCAGGACAAGCTCTTCCTGCCCGGCCTGCGCAAGCTCGACATGCTGCGCCGCGCCGGCTTCTTCGGCCGCATGCTCAGCGTGCGCCTGGAGTTCGGCTACTGGGTGTTCGAAGGCGACCTGCAGCCCATCCAGCGCCCGAGCTGGAACTACCGCAAGGAAGACGGCGGCGGCATGATCCTGGACATGATGTGCCACTGGCGCTATGTGCTGGACAACCTGTTCGGCGAAGTGAAGTCGGTGTCATGCATCGGCGCCACCCACATCCCCAAGCGCTGGGACGAGGCCGGCAAGCCCTATGAAGCCACCGCCGACGACGCCGCCTACGCCACCTGCGAGCTGACCGGCCACAACGGCGAGCCCGTCATCGCGCAGATCAACATGAGCTGGGTCACGCGCGTGCGCCGCGACGACCTCGTGACCTTCCACGTCGACGGCACCGACGGCTCGGCCGTGGCCGGCCTGTCGAGCTGCCGCGCCCAGTCGCGCGTGGCCACGCCGCGCCCGGTGTGGAACCCTGACGAGAAGCAGACCATGAACTTCTTCGACCAGTGGCAGGAGATTCCGGACTCGCAGGTCTACGACAACGGCTTCAAGATCCAGTGGGAGCACTTCATTCGCCACGTGGTCGAGAACGCACCCTACAAGTGGACGCTGCCCGAAGGCGCCAAGGGCGTGCAGCTGGTCGAGGCCGCGCTGGAATCGTGGCAAGACCGCCGCTGGGTCGACGTGCCCGCGCTGAAGGTCTGAGGCAGGCATGGCGCTTTCTCTCACTCTCCCCACCTCGGGCGGCGCGCTCGCGCCCTACGCGCTGCGCGGCACCGCGCCGGTCAAGCCCGACGCGGGCGTGAAGTTCAACCGCATCGCCTACTCGGCCGCGCACGTGGTGGCCGACCCGCTGGCCGCCATCGACCCGTGGCTGCAATGCGCGGTCGACTGGGACACCACCATCGCCTACCGCCGCCACCTGTTTTCGCTGGGCCTGGGCGTGGCCGAGGCCATGGACACCGCGCAGCGCGGCATGGGCCTGGACTGGCCCACCTCGCTGGAGCTGATCCGCCGCTCGCTCGATGCGGCCAAGGACGTTCCGGGCGCTCTGGTGGCTTCGGGCTGCGGCACCGACCACCTGGACATCGACAGCGTGAAGAGCGTCGACGACGTGATCCGCGGCTATGAAGAGCAGATGGCCGCCATCGAGGCGCTCGGCGGCAAGCTGATCGTGATGGCCAGCCGGGCGCTGGCCCGCGTGGCCAGGAGCCCTGCCGACTACGAGCGCGTTTACGACCGCATCCTGAGCCAGGCGAAGCAGCCGGTGGTGCTGCACTGGCTGGGCGACATGTTCGACCCGGCGCTGGCCGGCTACTGGGGCACGAAGGACGTCAACGCCGCCATGGACACCGCGCTGGGCATCATCGCGGCGCACCCGGACAAGGTCGACGGCATCAAGATCTCCCTGCTCGACAAGGACAAGGAGATTGCGATGCGCCGGCGCCTGCCGCCGGGCGTGCGCATGTACACGGGCGACGACTTCAACTACGCCGAGCTGATTGCAGGTGACGGCTTCGGCAATGAGCCGACGCATGGCAAGAGCGACGCGCTGCTGGGCATCTTCGACGCCATCGCGCCGGCAGCGAGCGCCGCGTTGGGCGCACTGGCGCAAGGCGACAACGAGAAGTTCCACGACATCCTCGGCCCCACGGTGCCGCTGTCGCGCCACATCTTTGCAGCGCCCACGCGCTTCTACAAGACCGGCGTGGTGTTCATGGCCTGGCTCAACGGCCACCAGAAGCACTTCACGATGGTCGGCGGCCAGCAGAGCACGCGCTCGCTGCAGCACTTTGCGGAACTGTTCCGGCTGGCCGATGCGGCCAACCTGCTGGAGCAGCCCGAGTTGGCTGTCCGACGCATGAAGACATTGCTCGCGCTGCACGGCGTGGAAGGTTGAAGCCACCCCATGCGTGATTTTTCGCAAGACCACGACTGGCTGTCGATCAACACCGCCACGGTGCGCAAGCAACTGGGCGCCGAGGTGCCGCTGGACCGCATCATCGACCAGTGCGCCGAGCGCGGCATCCGCGCGATCAGCCCCTGGCGCGACCAGGTGGCGGCTGTCGGGCTCGACAAGGTGGCGAAGCAACTGAAGGCGCACGGCATCGGCCTCTCGGGCTACTGCCGCGGCGGCTTCTTCCCCGCGCCCGATGCGGCCGGACTGAAGGCTGCGCTCGACGACAACCGCCGCGCAATCGACGAAGCGAAGACGCTCGACGCGCCCTGCCTCGTATTGGTGGTCGGTGCCCTGCCCGGCGCGCTGGACGGCAAGGCGGCCTACAAGGATATCGGCCGTGCGCGCGGCGAGGTGCGCGACGGCATCGCCGCATCGCTGGAGTACGCCCGCGAGGTCGGCATGCCGCTCGCCATCGAGCCCTTGCACCCGATGCAGGCGGCCGACCGCGCGTGCGTCAACACGCTGGAGCACGCGCTCGATATTTGCGATGAACTCGACGCGGGAAAGAGCGGCATGCTGGGCGTGGCGCTCGACATCTATCACGTGTGGTGGGACCCGAAGCTGCAGCAGCAGATTGCCCGCGCCGGCCGCGAGCGTCTGCTGGCGTACCACGTCTGCGACTGGCTCACGCCCACGCGCGATCTGCTGAGCGACCGCGGGATGATGGGTGACGGCGTGGTCGAGCTGAAGAAGATCCGCGGGTGGGTCGAGGACGCTGGGTTCGCCGGCTTCAGCGAGGTGGAGATCTTTTCGAGTCTCGACTGGTGGCAGCGGCCTGGGAGCGAGACTCTGGAAGTCTGCATCGAGCGGCACAAGCGGGCTGTCTAGCGCTGCTCTGTGTTCGCCGTGTTCGGGGCGCGTGCACAGGCCGCCGGGTACTCCCCTCCGCGAATGTCCCCCGGCCTGCGGCCTCCTCCTTTATTTCGCTGCGGGGAGCACCCGACGCCCTGTGCACGATGAGCGCGGCTGTAACGCTAGCGGTTTGACCTCTGCTGCGAATTTCAGATAGACGTGCAGAGGCGTATCAACCAGCTTTTTGAGAGACACGCGGGGGACAAGTGGAGGTCCAAAGGGTTGGTGCTGGCCGCGATCGACACCCATTGCGCCGATTGCGATGACGCTGGCGAAGGCCTAGACCCACGAGGTCGATTCGATGCTCGGGAGATTGCTTCTGAAAGAGAGTTCGTTCATGGCAGCCGCCCCTTAAGGTACTTGCCCGCGCCACCTGAGAGCTCGCTGCGGTCGATGAGCTTGCCTTGAAAGTGGAAGTCCCGATCAATACGGACAATAAGCAGTTTCTCGAAGTTGCCCTGGCTCTTGACCAGTACGTGGTCGCTGGTCTTCTCGGGCGAGATGGTCTTGACCTCCACCCGCTCGCCGTCAATCGTGCCGTCAGAGCCGGGCGTGTGAGTCGCATTGCGGCGAAGCCCAAACTTGATTTCTGCGTAGATTTCGCCAAGCTCGCCCCAGACTTGGAGATATCGGCCAGTGTTCTCGAAGTGCCGAGCCGCGCACTCGACCAGGTCTTGGAAGATGTCCGTCTGCTTCAGGATGCTGAACGGAAAGCCCTCCCTGCTTCGGACAGGCTGAACTGAGGAGGCATCCTCCTCAGGCTCGCCCTCAAGTTGATCCTCGGCCCACTCCCTGTCGATGTGCTCCCACTCCCAAGGTGCTACGCCGCAGGCCGCAGCATCCGCTATGTCCTCCGCGCTGTAGCCCCGGTCGTACATCTCGTGAAGAAAATCCCAATCGCTCATTCTGTCCCTCGCTTCTTGTCCTGCTCCTGCTCGATTGTCCACCTCCACACAGGCACTAGACGTTGCCAGCTATTGTCCTGTCGCAGTAATTCGCCCGCAGCGTCGAGCGAGTTTTTCGAGGATTGAATCGGCGGTGGCGGGCCAGGTGAACGACCGCCGATCACCTCTGAACACAGAGCTGCCATTGAGCCAGACCCCGTAAACCCCAATCGCCCCGAATTCTCTTCACCACGAAGGCTTCACGCGGGCCGAGAAACCTGCGGCCCGCAGACCGGCCGCTATCCGCCAGTCTCAAACGCTGCGTGTCGCGCCTTCTCGCTCAGCTGAAACAGCTCTCCCGCCTTGCGGGCCAGTTCAGCCGCAAGCCAAAGCAGGTTGTCCAGTCGTCGAGGTCCATCCCCGCTGCACCAGTCGATGTCTTCCCCGTGGCAAACCCACAGGAGAGCTTCGAGTTGCGAGAGGGTGTTTTCAAGAACATCCGCCGGGTCTTGGGCGTTGTCTTCGGAAGCTACCGGCGTGCGAGGCCGGGCTATAGTCTTGGTAGCCATTTTTGTGCGTTCCTTTAGAGGGTGTTGCACGAACTTGGTTAGACGGTCGGGGTGCTGGTAACACCTCGGCCGTCGCCTTTTGATACCTCGCATCTGCATCGCTGCTTTCGCAACGAAGACCTGCCGCGAGGCAAGCAGCCTTCAAACATCTGAGCGGTGAGTGTGTCGCGCCTTTCTTGTCCCCTTGGTGGGGTGCAGAGTGACAGGGGCATCCACTCTAGAGAAGAACGCGACAAAGCAGCCGTTCCACGCGGCACGAAGTCCCGACGACCGCCAACAAATGCAGCTTCCGCAGCGGCACTGAACGATCACGCTGGCGGGGTGCCTTGCGCAGCGAAATAAAGGAGGAGGCCGAAGGCCGGGGGACATTCGCGGAGCAAGGTACCCCGTCGGCGTGATCGCGCCCTGAACAACGCAGCAAAGCGAAATCCCGCCACCTGTGCTGCAATTCGCCGATGGCTGACCCGACCCTCGACGACCTGCGCCGCTACGCCGTGGCGCGCACCCTCTTCAAGCCGACCACGCTGCCGGCAGCAATCCGCCAACTCGGCTTCGTGCAGGCCGACCCGATCCGAGCCCCGGCGCGTGCACAAGACCTGACGCTGCGCCACCGCGTCAAGGACTACCGCGCAGGCGATCTCGAAAGCCGCTACACGCGGCTCGCCATCGAAGAAGACTGTCTCGTCAACTACGGCTTCCTGCCGCGCGAACACCTGGCGCTCATGCACCCGCGCGAGGCCAAGCGTGCATGGGATGCCGACACACGGCACAAGGCGGCCGACGTGCTGGCCTATGTGCAGGAACACGGTCAGGTGCATCCGCGACAAGTCGAACAGCACTTCGCGCATGGCCGCATCAAGAACTACTGGGGCGGCTCGAGCAACGCCACCACGCACCTGCTCGACGACATGCACTACCGCGGCATGCTTCGCGTGGTGCGGCGCGACAGCGGTACGCGCGTCTACGAAGCCGTGACGCACCAGCCCGCCGACGACAGCCCCGCCGGCCGCGCACAACGCGCTGCCGCGCTGATCGAACTGGTGGTGCGCAAATACGCGCCGCTGCCGGCCGCGAGCCTCACTTACCTCGTGCGCCTGCTCGGCTACGGCGCGCCGCATCTGTCGGCGCAGACGCAGGCAGCGCTGCGCATCGCGCGAGAAGAACTCGCGAGCTGCCGCATCGACGGCACGACCTGGTACTGGCCTGCCGACGAGAACCCGGCCTCGCGCCGCCACGCGCCCGACGATGCGGTGCGCCTGCTCGCGCCCTTCGACCCGGTGGTGTGGGACCGCCGCCGCTTCGAGCTGCTCTGGGACTGGACCTACAAGTTCGAGGCCTACACGCCCGCGCCCAAGCGCCAGTTCGGCTACTACGCGCTGCCGATGCTGTGGCACGACCGGGTGATCGGCTGGGCCAACTTCGGCAGCTCGGCCGAGGGACGGCTGAAGCCGATGTTCGGCTATGCCGACGGGAGGCCGCGCGACGCGGCATTCCGCGCGGCGCTGGACGACGAACTGCAGCGCATGGCGCTGTTTCTCGCGGGACGATGATGCCTTTCTTCCTATAATCGCCAGCCTCAGCCAGCTGCCCGCAACGGGCGCCAGCCGTCTTCGAAGGAACGAAGACCGCAGCTTCCACAGCTGCCCGCGACGACGCAACAAGAACCCATAAAACCCACCGGCCGCCAGCCCGAAGCCAGCCGCCGGTTTGCGCTCGCCCGAACCGAATCGACCGGATCAGAGACGAGAAGCCATGGCGCGCCCGCATTCGGCGCGCGCCGCAGCCACTCCCCCCAAACGCAGGACACAGGAGAAGCTGCACATGACATCGAAGAAGCATCGGCGCCCCGCTTGGCGCCATTCCCATACCCGCCGCGTCACGCTCGCGGCAACCGCCCTGGCGCTGGGCGCCGCCGTGCCAGCCTACGCCGAGGAGAAGGACGACGCCGCCGAAACCCGCAAGGCGCTGCCCACGGTCACGGTGTCGGGCGACGCCGGCGAGACCGCGACCGGGCCGGTCACCGGCTTCGTCGCCAGGCGCGGCGGCACCGCCACCAAGACGGACACCCCGCTGATCGAGACGCCGCAGGCCATCTCGGTGGTCACGCGCGACCAGATGGAGGCGCAGGGCGCGCTCACGCTGCGCGAGACCACCAACTACACGGCCGGCGTGGTGTCGAGCTACTTCGACAGCCGCGTCGACTCGTTCAAGGTGCGCGGCGGCGATGCCGTCCAGTACCTGGATGGGCTGCAGCGCACCTACGGCACGTACAACTCCACCAAGCTCGATCCGTACATGCTCGAGCGCGTCGAACTGCTGCGCGGCCCGTCGTCGGTGCTGTACGGGCAAGGCGGCATCGGCGGCGTGCTGAACATGGTGTCGAAGCGGCCGCAGGCCGAGACCCAGCGCGAAGTGCAATTGCAGCTGGGCAGCAACGCGCGCAAGCAGGTCGCGGCAGACTTCACCGGGCCGATCGACCCCGAAGGCAAGTGGCTCTACCGCCTGGTGGCTGTAAACCGCGACAGCGGCACGCAGGTCGACCATGTGCCGGACGACCGCATCCTGGTCGCGCCCTCGCTCACCTGGCGCCCGAACGCGGACACCTCGCTCACCCTGCAGGCGCTCTACCAGAAGGACAACAGCGGCTCGCTGATCGGCTTCTTCCCATGGCAGGGCACGCTGCTGCCCTCGCTCTACGGGCCGATTCCCACCTCGACCTTCATGGGCGAACCGGGCTTCGACCGCTTCGACTCCCGCAACACCTCGCTGGGCTACCTGTTCAGCCATCGCCTGAACGACACCTGGACCTTCCGCCAGAACCTGCGCTCGACCGAGACCAAGGTGGTCTACAACACCTCGTACACCAGCTTCACCGCCAACCGGCTCACCGGCCGCCCGGCCCGCCCGGTGTTCAACGCCGACCAGCGCACGCTCGAGCGCGACCTGAGCAGCGACATCAACGGCGGCAAGATGCTGCTGCTGGACAACCAGGCAGAGGCCCGTTTCAAGACCGGCGATGTCGAGCACACGGTGCTGCTGGGCGCCGACTTCCAGCGCAACACCACCTCCAAGCTGTCGGGCCGCGGGCGCGCCGGCGCCATCGATGTCTACGCGCCGGTGTACGGCAACTACACGCCGCCCACCAGCTACACGCGCTCGCCCGAGGTGGTGCAGAAGCAGGCCGGCATCTACGTGCAGGACCAGGTCAAGTACGGCCGCTGGATCGGCGTGCTGGGGCTGCGCCACGACAAGGCCACCACCGACACTCAGGGCCGCCCTGCGGAAGGCATCGACGCCAAGGCCACCACCAAGCGTGCCGGCCTGGTGTACCTGGCCGACGGCGGCTGGGCGCCATACCTGAGCTATGCGGAATCGTTCCTGCCGCTGGGCGGCGTCGATCTCAACAACACGCCCTTCAAGCCCCAGCGCGGCAAGCAATGGGAAGCCGGCGTCAAGTGGGAGCCCGAAGGCCAGCGCAGCTCGTTCATGGCGGCGGTGTACGACCTGCGC
Organism: Variovorax durovernensis; assembly: GCF_977011995.1. NCBI lineage: Bacteria > Pseudomonadati > Pseudomonadota > Betaproteobacteria > Burkholderiales > Comamonadaceae > Variovorax > Variovorax durovernensis. The sequence continues at coordinate 4,393,171 of NZ_CDRNCW010000001.1, forward strand.
GACACCAACCGCAAAACCACCGACCCGACCAACCCGCTCAACAGCGTGCAGCTCGGCGAAGTGCACGTGAAGGGACTGGAGCTCGAATACAAGCGCAGCATCGCGCGCGACTGGGACTGGATCGCCACCTACGCCTATACCGACGCGCGCGTGTCGCGCAGCAACGCCGCCGACCTGGGCAAGCGTATCTCGGGCGTGCCCACGCACGCGGCTTCGGCGTGGGTGACGCACCGCTTCTCCATCGGCGGCGTGCCGGGCTTCTCGGCCGGCGCGGGCCTGCGCTACGTCGGCAAGTCGTGGGACGGCATGGACGCCAACCCGGTGCCGGCGGTCACGCTGCTGGACGCGATGTTCGCGTGGGACAACGGCCCGCTGCGCCTGTCGCTCAACGTGGCCAATCTCACCGACAAGGTGCAGCTCACCACGTGCCTGGCGCGAGGCGACTGCTTCTATGGCCAGCGCCGTACAGTGACCGCGTCCGCCACGTATCGCTTCTGAAGAAAATCCCCGCGCGGCCGAAGGTCTGGCGCGCGGGTGACAAGCCCGGCCGCGGCGCGCTCCTAGAATCGCGCCGTTGTCCGGCCTGCCGGACGGCAAGCGTTCTCAGGGCGGGGTGCAATTCCCCACCGGCGGTGATGGCGGCTTTTCTGAAAGAGATGCCGCACAAGCCCGCGAGCGCCTGGCGCCTTCAACAGATTCCAGGGTCAGCAGATTTCGGTGCGATTCCGAAGCCGACGGTCACAGTCCGGATGAAAGAGAGCGCGAAATGCGGGACGACCCGCGTGCCCTGCCATGCAGGCGCGCGGGTGGCCTCGTGGTTTCGTGCGCCCTGATTCAGGAAACCTGCTTTCAAGAGGCACACCATGAGTCAGATCAACGACCTTCCCCTCTCCGCCATTGCCGCGTCGGATTCGCCGCGCGGCACGCGCATCGCATTCGTCGAGGCGCAGTGGCATTCCGACATCGTCCACCAGGCACGCGACGCCTTCCTCGAAGAGATGACGCGGCTCGGCGTGGCGCGCGAGCTCATCGACATCTTCGACGTGCCCGGCGCCTTCGAGATCCCGCTGCATGCAAAGCGGCTCGCCAAATCCGGCAAGTACGCGGCCATCGTCGGCTGCGCGCTGGTGGTGGACGGCGGCATCTACCGCCACGAGTTCGTCGCGAACACGGTGGTCAGCACGCTGATGTCGCTGCAGCTGGAGACCGACGTGCCGATCTTCTCGGCCGTGCTCACGCCGCACCACTTCCATGAGCATGTGGAGCACCGCAAGTACTTCCATCGCCACTTCGCGGTCAAGGGCACGGAAGTGGCCGAGGCCTGCTTCAAGACGCTCAAAGCGCTCAAGCAGGTCGACGCGCTGCTGGCCGCGTGACAACGGCCGCGAGGCGTGGTGCCCGGTTCTTTTCATAATCGGCGCCATGACCGCACGCACCCCCACCACCGACTATCCGATGACGATCTACCACAAGCCCAACTGCAGCACGTCGCGCAACGTGCTGCAGTTGATCCGCGAAAGCGGCGTGGAGCCCGAGATCGTTCTCTACCTGGAAACGCCGCCGAGCAGGAAGAAGCTGCGCGAGCTGGCCAAGGCCATGGGCCTGGCCGCGCGCGACCTGCTGCGCGCCAAGGAAGCGCCGTATGAGGAACTGCAACTGGCCGACGAGAAACTGAGCGACGACCAGCTGCTAGACGCCATCGTTGCGCACCCCATCCTGCTGCAGCGGCCCATCGTGGTGTCGCCGCGCGGAACGCTGATGTGCAGGCCGTGGCAGCGCGTGGAAGAGATCCTGCCCACGAAGAAAAGCTAGACGGGCACTTCCTGCTCGAGGCCCCAGGCGACGTGCTCGCGCACGAGCTCGCTGGGGTGCTCCACGCGCGTGGCAAGCGCTTCTTTCGCGCCGTCCTCGCCCGCGCGAACCGCATTGCCCAAGGCCACCGCAATGTTGCGCAGCCAGCGCTCATGGCCGATGCGGCGGATCGGGCTGCCTTCAGTGCGGCGCAGGAAGTCGGCCTCGGTCCACGCAAAAAGCTCTGCCAGCGAACGCCCCGTGAGCCCTTCGCGCGCGTCGAAATCGGGCAGCTCGCTCTTCTTCGCGAACTTGTTCCAGGGGCAGATCAGCTGGCAGTCGTCGCAACCGTAGATTCGGTTGCCCATCAAGGGGCGCAGCTCCAGCGGAATGGCTGCGCCGTGCTCGATGGTGAGGTAGGAAATGCAGCGCCGCGCATCGAGCCGCCGGGGTGCGACGATGGCCTGCGTCGGGCACACGTCGATGCATGCGCTGCAACTGCCGCAATGCGCGGTCACGGGCTCGCTCGGCGGCAGCGCCATGTCGACGTAGATCTCGCCCAGGAAGAACATCGAGCCCGCGTCGCGGTCGAGCACCAGCGTGTGCTTGCCGCGCCAGCCCTGCCCGCTGCGCGAGGCCAGCTCGGCCTCGAGCACGGGGGCCGAATCGGTGAAGGCGCGATGGCCGAAGGGGCCGACCTCCTCGGCGATGCGCTCGGCCAGCTTCGCGAGCCGGTTGCGCAGCACCTTGTGATAGTCCCTGCCCCGCGCATAGACCGACACGATGGCTTCGCCGGGCCGCGTGAGGCGGTCGAATTCGACGGCCTGCCACTCGGGGGCGGTGTCGCGCGGCAGGTAGTTCATGCGCGCGGTGATCACGCTCACCGTGCCCGGCACCAGCTCGGCCGGGCGGGCGCGGCGGGTGCCGTGTGTTGCCATGTATTGCATCTCGCCATGGAACCCGTGGGCCAGCCACTGCATCAGACCGTCCTCGGCGCTCGATAAATCGACGCCCGCGATTCCGATTTGGGAGAATCCGAGTTCCCGGGCCAAAGCCTGAATACGAACAACGAGTGGATGGCTGACGATCACTTGCCGATTGTAGAAACGCAAACGAGCACCCGCATCCTGCGCTGGCGCAGCGAAGACGACACCGACGCTTTCGCGCAGGCGCTCGCCGCATCGCCCGCATTGCGCGACGCCTTCATCGCGCTGCATGGCGACCTCGGCGCCGGCAAGACGACTTTCGTTCGACACCTGCTGCGCGCGCTCGGCATCGCGGGGCGCATCAAGAGCCCCACCTATGCGGTGGTCGAGCCGCACGACGCGCCCGACGGACTGCAGATCTTCCATTTCGACTTCTATCGCTTCGCCGACCCGCGCGAATGGGACGACGCCGGCTTCCGCGACATCTTCGCTGGCCCGGGCCTCAAGCTGGCCGAATGGCCCGAAAACGCCGCGGGCCGCACACCAATTGCCGACCTCGCTATTAAAATAGAAGCAATGACTGACGACACACGCAGCGTGACCCTCCTCGCGAACACCCCTCGCGGCAGCGATCTGCTGGCGCGCATCGCCGCATGAAGGCGGTCGGCCTGAAACGGCGCGTGCTGCTGCAGGGCGGCAGCATCGCGCTGATGCTCGGCGTGCACCAGATCGCGCGCGGCGCGACCATCCTCGCGGTGCGCGTCTGGCCCGCCGCCGACTACACCCGAGTGACCATCGAGTCCGACGCGCGCCTCAATTCGCAACAGCTCGTGGTGGGCAGCCCGCCGCGGCTCGCGGTGGACATCGAGGGCATCGACCTCAACCCCGAACTGCGCGAACTGGTCGGCAAGATCAAGCCGGGCGACCCGTACATCAACGGCCTGCGTGTCGGGCAGAACGCGCCGAAGGTGGTGCGCATCGTGTTCGACCTGAAGCAGGCCGTGGTGCCGCAGGTGTTCTCGCTCGCACCGGTGGCCGCATACAAGCACCGGCTGGTGCTCGACCTGTACCCGGAGCAGGCCGTCGACCCGATGGAAGCGCTGATCGCCGAGCGCCTGCGCGACGCGCCCCGCACGCCGCAGGGAAACAACCCGCCCGTGGCCGGCATCGTGCCCTCGAACCCCACCGCGCCGGCGGTCGACCCGCTCGGCGACCTGATGGCGCAGCAGGCCATGCGCCCCGGCCCGCAGTCGCCGCCGCCCGCCGTGGTGGCCGGCAACGATCGCCCGCAAGCGCCGGTGATCGTCGCGCCACCGCCCGTCGTGGGCACCGCGCCCGTCAGGCCCGTCGCGCCACCTCCATCACCGCCGCCGGTGGCCGCGCCCCGCGGCGGCACCGCCACGGCGAGCCGCACCGACCGCATCATCATCGTGGCGCTCGACCCCGGCCACGGCGGCGAAGACCCCGGCGCCATCGGCCCCAACGGCACGCGCGAAAAAGACATCGTGCTGCAGGTCGCGCACCGGCTGCGCGAGCGCATCAACGCGGGCAGCGTCAACGGCAGCCCGATGCGCGCCTTTCTCACGCGCGACGCCGACTTCTTCGTGCCGCTGGGCGTGCGCGTGCAGAAGGCCCGGCGCGTGCAGGCCGACCTTTTCGTGAGCATCCATGCCGACGCCTTCACCACGCCCGCCGCGCGCGGTGCCAGCGTGTTCGCGCTGAGCCAGAGCGGCGCGTCGAGCAGCGCCGCGCGCTGGATGGCCAACAAGGAAAACGAGGCCGACAAGATCGGCGGCGTCAACGTGGGCGGCCACGAGGCGCAGGTGCAGCGCGCCCTGCTCGACATGAGCACGACCGCGCAGATCAACGACAGCCTCAAGCTCGGCGGCGCGATGCTGGGCGAGATCAAGAACATCGGCGCGCGGCTGCACAAGGGGCAGGTCGAGCAGGCCGGCTTCGCGGTGCTGAAGGCACCCGACATTCCGAGCGTGCTGGTCGAAACCGCCTTCATCAGCAACCCGGAAGAAGAAGCGAACCTGCGCCGCGTCGAATACCAGGAAAGCCTGGCCGATGCGCTGATGCGCGGCATTCAGCGCTACTTTGCGCAGAACCCGCCGCTCGCGCGCAGCCGCCAGCTCTGAGGCGCAAGCGGGGCTTTTGTAAAGCCAAAGCATGCCCTGCTGTCCCACGCGGGCCGGCCCGTGACAGCGCACAGGGAGGCGCGGCAGGCTCCTACACCGTGCCAAAGAGCAATCTGGACATGATGACTCATCACTCCTCGAAAGGTGCACATCATGAAGACACGACTCTGGATCGCAGCAGCTGCGGCTACTTCCGTCATGGCTATCGCGGGTTGCGCAAGCGGCCCCAACCAGAACCTCGGAACTGGCGTGGGTGCGGTGGGCGGCGCGCTGGTGGGTAATGCCATCGGCGGCAACACTGCAGCCACCGTCGGCGGTGCAGCCATCGGGGGCATCATCGGCAACCAGGTGGGCCGCAATGCCGACGAACGCAACTACAACCGGCAGCGCTATCCGCAAGGCAGCGGCTACTACCCGAGCAACGGCCCGAACTACTGATCCGGTTCAGGCCCAGGGATGAAAAAAGCGCGCCCTCGTGGCGCGCTTTTTACGTTTTGAGGTGAATGGGTCGCGGATCAGGCCGCGGGCAGTTGCGCAGCACGCGCCTTCTCGGCCTTGGAAGCGCGCCATGCGCCGTAGATCGCGATCAGACCCGGAATGAAGATCAGCGCCCAGATGATCTTGTCGAGATGCTGCCGCACGAACGGCAGGTTGCCGAAGAAGTAGCCCGCCGTCGCGATGCCCAGCACCCAGATCAGTGCGCCCGCGACGTTGTACGCCGTGAACTTGGCGCGGTTCATTTCCGCCACGCCGGCCACGAAGGGTGCGAAGGTACGAATGAAGGGCATGAAGCGCGCGAGCACGATGGTGATGCCGCCATAGCGTTCGTAGAAGCCATGCGCCTGGTCGAAGGCCTTGCGGTTGAAGAAGCGCGAGCTCTCCCACTGGAACACTTTCGGCCCGAAGTAGCGGCCGATCGAGTAGTTGCACTGGTCGCCCAAAATGGCCGCCGCAATCAGGATGCCGCAGGCCAGCGGAAAACTCATGAGCCCCGCGCCGCAAAGCGCGCCGACGATGAAGAGCAGCGAGTCGCCGGGCAGGAACGGCATCACCACCGCCCCCGTTTCCACGAACACAATCAGGAAGAGAAGCGCATAGACCCACGGGCCATAAGCGATGACGAACTGCTCGAGATGCTTGTCGACATGCAGGATGAAGTCGACGAGAAAGCTGATGATTTCCATGGGCGCGGATTATCCTTGCTGAACCCGAACGCCCCCTGAATCCCCCCAACATCAGGCTCGGCGGCACCCCTCCTAAAATGACGCGGTGAGTGCCCTCCCAACCTTTCCCTCCCCCACCGAACGCCGCCCCATCCGCGAACTGCCCGACGAGTTGATCAGCCAGATCGCCGCTGGCGAAGTGGTCGAGCGGCCCGCCTCGGTGGTGCGCGAACTGTTGGACAACGCGCTCGACGCGGGCGCCCGCCAGGTCACGGTGCGGCTGGCATCGGGCGGCGTGCGGCTGATCTCCGTCGAGGACGACGGCATGGGCATTCCGCGCGAAGAGCTCACCGTGGCCCTGCGCCGCCATGCCACCAGCAAGATCGCGAGCCTCAACGACCTCGAGACGGTCGGCACGATGGGCTTTCGCGGCGAGGCGCTCGCAGCCATCAACGCGATCGCCGAACTCAGCATTCTTTCGCGCTTTGCCGGCGCCGACACGGCCTTTGCGCTCGACGGCCGCACCGGCGAACTCCGGCCGGTGGCCCGCTCCACCGGCACGACGGTCGAAGTGCGCGAGCTGTTCTTCGCGACGCCCGCGCGCCGCAAGTTCCTGAAGACCGATGCCACCGAGCTTGCCCATTGCATCGAGGCGGTGCGCCGCCATGCGCTGGCGCGGCCCGAGGTGGGCTTCTCGATCTGGCACGACGGCAAGCTGGTGGAGCAATGGCGCGCCGCCGATATCCGCGAGCAGCGGCTGGCCGATGCGCTGAGCGACGAGTTCGTGGCGCAGAGCGTGGCCGTCGACCGCGTCGGCGGTCCGGTACGCGTGGTCGGCCGTGCCGGCATTCCCGATGCGGCCCGCTCGCGCGGCGACCAGCAGTTCTTCTACGTCAACGGCCGCTTCGTGCGCGACAAGGTGCTGTCGCACGCGGTGCGCAGCGCCTATGAAGACGTGCTGCACGGCCACCGCCAGCCGATCTACGCGCTGTACCTCGAGATCGATCCGTCGCGGGTCGACGTGAACGTGCATCCGACCAAGATCGAGGTGCGCTTTCGCGATGGACGCGAGATCCACCAGGCCGTGCGCCATGCCATCGAGGACGCGCTGGCGGCGCCGCGCGCCGGCGATGCCGTGGCCGCTTCCAGCCCGCCGCAGCCCTTCTTCAAGCAGACACCGCTGCCGCCGAACGCCAGCTGGGCGCAGCCCGCTATCAATTTCATAGCTCAGGAGCGTGGTGCCGGGGATTTCGAGGCGCTGTGGCCTCAACAGCGCGCCGATAACGAGCCGCAACGGAATGAAACGGCCTTCGAACAGCCCTCGAACTGGCCTCTGGGCGGCTCGACTGCGCCGTTGGCCTTCCGCTCGCCTGCCGGCCCAGGCCTGCCAGCAAGCCCCGCCGCGGCCCCCATCGCCACCAATGACGAGGCCTGGCCTCTCGGCCGGGCATTGGCCCAGCTGCAGGGCATCTACATCCTGGCCGAGAACAGCCAGGGACTGGTGGTGGTCGACATGCACGCGGCGCACGAGCGCATCGTCTACGAGCGGCTCAAGACACAGCTCGACGGCGCGGCCATCACCAGCCAGCCGCTGCTGATTCCCGCCACCTTCGCGGCCACGCCGCAGGAAGTAGCCACGGCCGAAGCCTGCGCGGCGGTGCTGCCGACGCTGGGGCTGGAGATCACGCCGTTCTCGCCGCGCACGCTCGCGGTGCGCGCCGTGCCCGGAACGCTGGCGGACGGCGACCCGGTGGAGCTGGCGCGCAGCGTGCTGGCCGAACTGGGCCAGCACGACGCAAGCACCGTCGTGCAGCGTGCCCAGAACGAATTGCTCTCCACCATGGCCTGCCACGGCGCCGTTCGGGCCAACCGCAAGCTCACCATCGACGAAATGAACGCACTGTTACGCCAGATGGAAGCGACCGAGCGTTCCGACCAGTGCAACCACGGCCGGCCCACCTGGCGGCAGCTCTCCATCCGCGAGCTGGACGCGCTTTTCATGCGCGGTCGATAGCCCGGAAAGCGCCTTTCAGAGGGTTTTCGAGGGGTTCGGGCAGTCATCCACAGCGCAGGCACGCACGTTGCATAGGCTCCACAAAGCGCCTGCGAGCGTTGTTTCAGGGAGTTAACCGCGGCGCAATGTCGGCACGCCGCGGCCAGAGCAGGTGAACTTTTCCGCCGACTTCGCTGTCCCTCAACCTCATGATGAAACGCTGGACCCTCCTCGCGTCAGTCTTTTCGCTTTGCGCCCTGCTGGCGGCCGGTTGCTCGACGCTCGACGAACAGCAGCGCCAGTGGATCTTCCAGCCCAGCGACCGCAGCTGGGGCAATACCGCCTCCATGGCCCAGGGCATGGAAGACGTGTGGATCGACTTCCAGTCTTCCCTCACCGGCGAGCCCGCGCGCCTGCACGGCCTGTGGCTGGGTGGCAAGCCCGAGACGACCGACACGCCCGTGCTGCTGTACCTGCACGGCGCCCGCTATAACGTCGCCGGCTCGGCGCCGCGCATCCAACGCATGCACGAGCTGGGCTTCTCGGTGCTGGCCATCGACTATCGCGGCTTCGGGAAGAGCTCCAAGGGCCTGCCCTCCGAGGAATCAGCCCGCGAAGACGCCCGCGCCGCCTGGACGTGGCTGGCAGCGCGCCACCCCAAGCAACACCGCTACATCTTCGGCCACTCGCTCGGCGGCGCCATCGGCATCGACCTGGCGGCACACGTGAACGACGAGAGCGGCGTGATCGTGGAGAGCACCTTCACCTCGATCGCCGACGTGGTGAGCGGCTTCAAGTGGGGCTGGCTGCCCTTCGGCCCCTTCATCACCCAGCGCTTCGAGGCGATCAACACGGTCAAGAACATCACCGCGCCGCTGCTGGTGGTGCACGGCACGGCCGACAGCCTGATCAACCCCACGCTGGGCCGCAAGCTATATGACGCGGCCACGGTGCCCAAGCTGTTCGTGCTGGTCGAGGGCGGCTCGCACCACGACACCAACTCTGTCGGCGAGGCGCAGTACCGCGCGGCGCTGGGGCAATTGTTTCGCATGAAGCCGGAGGCCACGCTTGCCAGCAACGGCGGCCCGGCCCGGCCGACGCCACGGCTCGCACCGCCAGCCGCCGCCGCGCCCGCTGCCCAAGACGTGCGCGGCGCCGCACCTTCGCCGGTACCCGCGGCCATCTGATCGACGATTCCGCGCAACGGCGTCTGCGGGCAAGCCCCGCGGCGCCGAAGCCCCCCGCGCCATTTGCTACCCTCGGCGCATCATGTCTCCCAGCTTCCCTCCGGCCGCCGCGGCCAACGCGGCTGCCTCCCCGGCCTCGCCGGGCGCCGCGCCCCCTCCAGATTCACCGCGCTATGTCGCACTCGCCGGCCCCACCGCGTCCGGCAAGACCGCGGTGGCGCTGGCCATGTCGATGGTCCGCCCCGTGGAAATCGTCAGCGTCGATTCGGCGCTGGTCTACCGCGGCATGGATATAGGCACCGCCAAGCCCACCGCCGAAGAGCGCGCCGCCGTACCGCACCACCTGATCGACATCCTCGACCCGCGCGAAAGCTACAGTGCCGCCGCCTTCGTGGCAGACGCTACGCGGCTCATTGGCGAGATCCGCGCGCGCGGCGCGATGCCGCTGCTGGTGGGTGGCACCATGCTGTATTTCAAGGCGTTGTTCGACGGCATCGACGCGATGCCCGCCGCCGACGCCGCCGTGCGCGCGCGCATCGACGCCGAAGCGGCCACGCTCGGCTGGCCCGCGATGCATGCGCGGCTCGCGCAGGTCGACCCGGTCACGGCCGCGCGGCTCGCACCGCAGGACAGCCAGCGCATTCAGCGCGCGCTCGAAGTGTGGGAAAGCAGCGGGCAGCCGCTGTCGAGCTTTCATGCGAGCGACAACAAGACAGCCAGGCCCGTCGAAGGCGGCGTTCTGTTCTCGCTCGAACCCGCCGACCGCGCGTGGCTGCACAAGCGCATTGCCGAGCGCTTCGACGCGATGCTGGCAGCCGGCTTCCTCGACGAGGTGAAGGCGCTGCGCACACGCGGCGACCTGTCGACCGACCTGCCCTCGATGCGCTGCGTCGGCTACCGCCAGGCGTGGGAAACGCTCGACGCGTGCGGCGCGTCGCAGCCCGACGCCCGGTCCATGGCCGACCTGCGCGAACGCGGCATCGCCGCCACGCGCCAGCTCGCCAAGCGGCAGGTCACCTGGCTGCGCAGCATGCCGCAGCGCACCGTGATTGCCTGCGACGCGCCCTACGCGGTGCAGAACGCCGTTCAACTGATTGCAAAGGCCATGAGCCCCAAGAGCCCCGGATGACGCTGCGAATTTCAAACCTCGGCAAGCACTACGGCGAATCGCCCGTCTTCGAGAACGTGACGCTCGCCGTCGAGCCCGGCGAGTTCGTCGCCATCGTGGGTGAGTCGGGTGTCGGCAAGTCGACCTTGCTCAACTGCATGGCCGGCCTGGACAGCTGGGACCAGGGCACGGTCACGCACGACGGCACGGACATCGGCGCGCTCGACGGCGAAGCCTGCGCGCTCTGGCGCCGTCGCCACGTGGGCTTCGTGTTCCAGGCCTTCCACGTGCTGCCGCATCTCGACGTGGCGCAGAACGTGTCGCTGCCGCTGATGCTGCTGGGCCAGCAGCGCGACGACGGCCGCGTGGCGCAGATGCTCGAAGCGGTGGGACTGCCCGGCATGGGCGCGCGGCTACCGCAAACGCTGTCGGGCGGCCAGCTGCAGCGCGTGGCCATCGCACGCGCGCTGGTGCACCGCCCCGCCCTGCTGCTGGCCGACGAGCCCACCGGCAACCTCGATCCGGCCACCGCCGCCAAGGTGATGGAACTGCTGATCGGCCAGACGCGCGAGCACGGCGCGTCGCTCGTGCTGGTCACGCACTCCGAGAGCGCGGCGGCCCGGGCAGACCGCCTGCTGCATCTGCGCGCCGACGGCATCGCTGCCTGAGATTTCCGGACTGCGCTCAATGCCATCGCCGAGTACGGCAAAAGTTGGCAGAAACAGCGCCGGATTTCCGAGCCCCCAGGACGGGTTCTCATAGCATTCGGCGGCCCGTAGCCAGGCCATCTGCGAACACACCGACGCCTGCAGTTCATCTGCTTCAAAGGCATGGTGGTCCCGCGTGCCCAGCCAACTCAAAAACGGCTTTGCAACGCAATCAGGGGGATCATCCATGCTCGACAGAAGAAACTTCGTTCTAGGCACACTCGCTTCATCCGCGCTGGTCGCCTGTGGCGGCGGCGGAAGCGGCGACACCGCTTTCAGCCAGTGCTCATCGGTGCCAATCGCCTGTGCCGGCAGCAGCGGCGCCGCCACAGCCATCAACCGATACCGCCAAGCCAATCTGCTGGCCAGCCACACGCGCTACGGCGCCCGCTTCACGGAGCCGGAATTCATCAACGGCTGGGGCATCGCCATTCGCCCGGCCGGTGCCGGCGGCCATTTCTGGATCGGCGGCGGCGGCATCTCCTGGCAGTACCTGGGCGACGTGACGCGTTCCACCGACCCGGCATTGCGCACGCTGCAACAGGATGGCCTGCGCGAGGTGACCGTGTCGGCCGCCGACGCCGGCACGGGCGATGACAGCCTCGGCAAGGTTACAGGCGTCGTATTCAACGGCGCGGCCCTGAGCTCGAACCTGTTCCGGGTGCAAGGCCAGCCGGCTGGCACGCGCATGCTCGATGGCTCGGCGCGCTTCATCTTCGTCACTGACAGCGGCAGCGTGAGCGCCTGGACCGAGCGCGATGCGGACAGTGGTGCCATCGTGCGCGTCGACGGCCCAGCCGTGGAAGTCTTCAACGGCGCGGATCAGGGCATGGCCTTCTTCGGCGCCGCCATCCACACCGGCCGATGGGACCGCCTGTGGCTGGCCGACTTCGGCGCGCAGCCGCAAATACGCACGCTCGATGCACAGTGGCAACCGGTGCCCACGCAGGGCTTCGCCAATCCCTTCGCGAGCGGACCGGCGGGCATGGCGCGGCCTGGCGACCCTGTGCCGTTCAACATCCAGGTGGTGAACGACGGAACCCGGGACCGGGTGTTCGTGCTGTATGCCCTGAGCCAGGCAGACCCGGCCCAGGCCAATGCCTTTCACGCCGGCGAGGAAGATGCCCTGGATGCCGCAGCCGAAGCCGCCACGGGCAACCGGCCCGCGCGGGGCAAGCTGGCCGAGTTCGATCTTGACGGCCGCCTGCTGCGCATCTACGCGGACGACGACCGGCTCAACGCCCCTTGGGGCGTGGCCATCGCGCCGGCCGACTTCGGTGCGTTGTCGGGCCGGCTGCTGGTCGGCAACTTCGGCGGTGCGGGCCGCATATGCGCCTTCGACCTGGGCAGCGGGCAGTATGTGGACGACCTGCGCGACGCACAGGACAAGCCGGTCGCCATCGCCGGCCTCTGGGGCCTGCAGTTCGGCAACGGCGTGGCGCTGGGCGACAGCAACGCGCTGTACTTCGCGGCCGGCCCGCAGGACGAAACCGAAGGGCTCTTCGGCTCGCTGCGCGCCGCCTGAGGCCTTATGACTGCGGGGCGAGCAACGCCGCGTAGCGCGACAGGTCGACGTTGCCCCCGCTGATCACGATGCCCACGCGCTGGCCGGCGATGGCCTTGCCCGCCGCAATGGCGCCCGCAAAGGCGAGGCAGCCGGTCGGCTCCACCACCATCTTCATGCGCTCGGCGAAGAAGCGCATGGCGTCGACGAGCTGCGCGTCGGTCACGGTGAAGATGTCGTCCACGTCGCGGCGGATGATGCCGAAGGTGTACTCGCCCAGGTGCTGGGTCTGCGCGCCGTCGGCGATGGTCTTGGGCGTCTCGATGTGCACGATCTTGCCCGCGCGGAACGACTGCTGGCCGTCGTTGCCTGCCTCGGGCTCGACGCCGTAGACCTTGCACCGGGGCGACAGCGCGCGCGCCGACAGCGCGGAGCCCGACAGCAGCCCGCCGCCGCCGAGGCACACGAACAGATGGTCGAGCGGGCCGGTCTCCTCGATGAGCTCCTTCACCGCCGTGCCCTGCCCGGTGAGCACGTCCGGGTGGTCATAGGGCGGAATCATGGTCATGCCGCGCTCCTGCGCGAGCCGCCTGGTCAGCGCCTCGCGGTCTTCGGTGAAGCGGTCGTACATCACGACTTCCGCGCCGTAGCCCTGCGTGGCCGCGACCTTGGCGGCGGGCGCGTCCTTGGGCATCACGATCACGGCGGGCATCGACAGCAGGCGGGCCGACAGCGCGATGGCCTGCGCATGGTTGCCCGAAGAAAAGGCGATCACGCCGCCCTTGCGCTGCGCAGCGTCGAACCTGGACAGCGCGTTGAAAGCGCCGCGGAACTTGAAGGCACCCATGCGCTGGAAGTTCTCGCACTTGAAGAAGAAGCTGGCGCCCCAGCGCTCGTCGGCGGTGGTCGAGCGCAGCACCGGTGTGCGATGGGCATGGCCCTCGAGCCGCGCGGCAGCGGCGATGACGTCGTCGTAGGTAGGTAGTTGCATGCGCCGAGCTTAGCGGCGGCTTGCAATCTTTTGCAGCCCCGATGAGTAAAAACCCGGGATGCGCGGACGCCCCGAAGTTTGTACTCTGTATACAGAGTTCAGACCCGGAGACCGTCCATGCCAGCCCAGCTCGTCAGCATCGAAGCCGCCCCCGACCTCGTCGACCAGGTCTACCGCGCCCTGCTCGGCGCCATCAGCAGCGGCACGCTCGCGCCGGGCGAGCGCATCACGCAGGAAGACATCGCTCAGCGCCTGTCGGTCTCGCGCCAGCCGGTGCTGCAGGCGCTGCGGCTGCTCAAGAAAGATGGCTTCGTGCTCGACGCGCCGGGCCGGGGCGTGCTGGTCGCGCCGCTGGAGGCCGAGGCGATGCGCAAGGTCTACCAGGTGCGCGGCGCGCTCGATGCGCTGGCCGCGCGGCTCGCGGCGCAGCAGCGCTTTCGCATCGACCCCAAGCTCATCGAGCGTGGCCGCCGCGCCGCGCGCGGGCGCAATGTGGAAGCCATGCTCGATGCCGACGTGGCCTTCCACCGAGCCATCTACGAGGCTTCGGGCAACCCGTTGATCGGCCAGAGCGCCGACCCGCACTGGCGTCACCTGCGCCGCGCAATGGGCGCGGTGCTGCAGGCCGAGCCGCAGCGCGAATCGCTCTGGGACGAGCACGAGGCGATTGCCGCCGCCATCGCGGCCGGCAACGCGGAGCGCGCGGCGCGCCTGAGCGAGGAACACGTCTCGCGGGCCAGCGAGGCACTGAGCGAGCGGCTCGCGCAGCAACTGGCGCGCGCCGCATCCATGACCCCACCGACAAGAAAAGGAGACAAGGCATGAAGCTGACCCCGGAGCAACGCGCGCAGTTCGAGCGCGACGGCTATCTGTTCTTCCCTGGCCATTTCTCGGCCGAAGAGACGAAGGCGCTGACCGACGCGGTGCCGGACCTCTACGACCGGCGCGAGGCCTTCAACGTGCGCGAGAAAGGCTCAGACGCGGTTCGCACGAACTTCGCCGCGCACCTCATCAGCGAGCCGTTCGCGCGGCTGGCGCGCCACCCGCGCATGGTGGGCCCGGTGACCGACCTCTTCGAGGAAGAGGTCTACATGCACCAATTCAAGATCAACGGCAAGATGGCCTTCGAAGGCGACGTGTGGCAGTGGCACCAGGACTACGGCACCTGGCTCAACGACGACCTGATGCCCACCGAGCGCGCGATGAACGTCGCGATCTTCCTGGACGACGTGAACGAGCACAACGGCCCGCTGATGTTCATTCCTGGCAGCCACCGCAAGGGCGTGGTCGATGCCAGGCATGACCTGACCACCACCAGCTACCCGCTGTGGACGGTCGACAACGACCTGATCCGCCAGCTGGTCGACCGTGCCGGCGGCAAGCACGGCGGCATCGTCTCGCCCAAGGGGCCGGCGGGCTCGATGATTCTTTTCCACAGTTGCCTGGTGCATGCCTCGGGCAGCAATCTTTCGCCCTTCAACCGCGTGGCGGTGTACCTGAGCCTGTGCGCTGTCAGCAACCACATCCGGCGCCACAAGCGGCCCGAGTACATCGCGCACCGCGACTTCACGCCCATCGAGATGCTGCCCGACGACTGCCTGTTGAAGCCCTATCCGGTGGAGGTGCCATGGAAGAACGGCCTGCCCGAGAGCGCGCTGCGCACCTCGCTCGACGTGCTCGACACCGCGGAGGCCTGACCCCATGAGCCTGCACAAACGCCTGCGGCAGCGCGCCGCCGAAGGCCGCCCCGTGCGCATCGGCCTGATCGGCGCCGGCAAGTTCGGCGCCATGTACCTCGCGCAGATTCCGCGCACGCCCGGCGTGCAACTGGTGGCGATTGCCGACCTTTCGCCGGACGCGGCCCGCGTCAACCTGGAGCGCGTGGGCTGGCAGCGCGAACGTGCTGCGGCCTCATCCGTACAAGAAGCGCTGAAAAACGGCACCACCTGGATCACCGACGACTGGAAAGCCGTGACGCGCGAACCGTCCATCGACATCGTGGTCGAGTGCACGGGCAACCCCATCGCCGCAGTCGACCACTGCCTGGACGCCTTCGCGCACGGCAAGCACGTGGTGAACGTGACCGTGGAGGCCGACGCTTTCTGCGGCCCGCTGCTCGCGCACAGGGCGCAGCAGGCCGGCGTGGTCTATTCGCTGGCCTTCGGCGACCAGCCGGCGCTGATCTGCGACCTGGTCGACTGGGCCCGCACCTGCGGCTTTCCGGTGGTGGCAGCCGGGCGCGGCCACAAGTGGCTGCCGCACTTCACCGAATCGACACCCGAGACGGTGTGGGGCAACTACGGCCTCACGCCCGAGCAGGCGAAGCGCGGCGGGCTCAATCCGAAGATGTTCAACAGCTTTCTGGACGGCTCCAAGCCGTCCATAGAAAGCTCGGCGGTGGCCAACGCCACCGGGCTCACCGTGCCGTCGGACGGCCTGCTCTATCCGCCCGCGAGCGTGGAAGACATTCCCTTCGTCACGCGCCCCAGGAGCGAAGGCGGCGTGCTCGAGCGCAAGGGCATGGTGGAGGTGGTCTCCTCGCTCGAAGCCGACGGGCGGAAGATTCCCTACGACATCCGCATGGGCGTGTGGGTCACGGTCGAGGCCGAGACCGAGTACATCAAGAACTGCTTCGAGGAGTACAACGCCCACACCGACCCGAGCGGGCGCTACTTCACGCTGTACAAGCGCTGGCACCTGATCGGCCTGGAGGTGGGCATGTCGGTGGCAAGCGTGGCGTTGCGCGGCGAGCCCACCGGCGCGGCCACCTGCTGGAACGCCGACGTGGTGGCCACCGCCAAGCGCGACCTCGCGGTGGGCGAGGTGCTCGACGGTGAAGGCGGCTACACGGTCTGGGGCAAGCTGCTGCCGGCCGACCGCTCGCTGCGCATGGGCGGCCTGCCGCTGGGGCTGGCGCACGGCATCCGCCTGTTGCGGCCGGTGAAGAAGGGCCAGAGCCTGAGCTGGGCCGACGTGGCCATCGACACTTCGACCGCTGCGTACAAGCTTCGCGGCGAAATGGAAGGCATGTTCGCACCGGCGATGGAAGCGCGGGTGGCGTGAGCGCGAACCGCGGGTGAATGCGAAATGATGCATTGCACCCGCGCGCCATAACGGAAAAAATATTCGCCCCGACGCGCAACGGCGTGTCGAAATGGCCGCACGCGGGCCGTCATTGTGGTGAGCGATCCTGCTCTGCAAGCTTTTCCATGACGGAGAGACACCATGCAATACATGTTGATGTTCTACCAACCCGCGGCCGAATTCGAACAACGCAACGACGCCTCCTCCCAGGCCTACCGCGCCAGTTGGGTCGCCTATGCCGACGCGGTGCGCGAGGCCGGCATCTCGCTCGGCGGCCACGGCCTGTTCCCGCCCATGACCGGCACCACCCTGCGCGTGCGCGGCGACAAGCGCCAGGTGCAGGACGGCCCCTTCGCAGACACCAAGGAGCAGCTCGGCGGCTACTTCGTGATCGACGTGCCCGACCTCGACGCGGCGCTCGAATGGGCGGCGCGCGCACCGTGCGCGACCAGCGGCGGCGTCGAAGTGAGGCCGGTGTTCATGGCCACTGCCGTCTCCGCATGATGAACAGCCCGGTGGCTCACCAGGCCGCCGAACGGGCGGCGCGGGATTCGTACGGGCGGCTGCTGGCCATCCTGTCGGCCCGCACGCACGACATCGCCGCGTCGGAAGACGCTCTGGCAGATGCCTTTGCCCGGGCGCTCGAACGCTGGCCGGCCGACGGCATCCCGGCCCGGCCCGATGCCTGGCTGCTGAGCGTCGCGCGGCACCGCAAGCTCGACGCCTGGCGCCACACCCGCGTGCAGGACGAGGCCACGCAGGCGCTGATGCTGCTGGCGGGCGAGATCGACGACAGCGCCACCGACGGCGCGGCCGTGCCCGACGAGCGGCTGCGCCTGCTCTTCGTCTGCGCGCACCCGGCCATCGACGCGCCGGCACGCGCTCCGCTGATGCTCCAGACCGTGCTCGGCCTGGACGCGGCGCGCATGGCCAGCGCCTTCCTTACCTCGCCCTCGACGCTCGGCCAGCGGCTGGTGCGCGCCAAGGCGCGAATCCGCGCCGCCGGCATTTCCTTCGAATACCCGCAGGCGCGCGAACTGCCGCAGCGGCTGCAGGACGTGCTCGACGGCATCTACGCCGCCTACGGCACAGGCTGGGACGACGTGGACGGCGCCGATGCCATTCCGCGCAACCTCACGGCCGAGGCCATCGACCTGGCCCGCATCCTGTGCAACCTGATGCCGCGCGAACCCGAGCCGCTGGGCCTGCTCGCGCTCATGCTGTTCTGCGAAGCACGCACCGCCGCACGCCGCAACGATGCAGGCGCGTACGTGCCGCTCGACCAGCAGGACATCACGCGCTGGAATCACCAATTGCTGGCCGAGGCCGAGCACCACCTGCGGCACGCTTCGTCGATGCAGTCGCTGGGCGCCTACCAGCTGGAGGCGGCCATCCAGTCGGCGCATTGCGAACGCCGCGCCGGTGCGCCCGTGCCGCCCGAAACCCTGGTGTCGCTGTACCAGGGCCTGCTGGCATTGCGCCCCAGCATCGGCGCGCAGGTCAGCCTCGCCTGCGCGCTGGCCAATGCACGCGGACCGGAGACGGGCCTGCAGGCGCTCGATGCGATCCCCGCGGCGGATGTCACCAACTACCAGCCGTTCTGGGCCGCGCGTGCCCATCTGCTGGCTGCCGGCGGCGCACGCGCGGCGGCGCGGCAGGCATACGACCGGGCCATCGGCCTGAGCACCAGCGCGGTGGTGCGGGCTTATCTCAATGCGATGTCGCAGCGGCTCTGAGCGGCCCTACTTCGTGCTGTTGAAGGTGCGCGGAAACAATGCCGCCTGCGAACGATCGCGCAGCCGGTAGCTCATGGCCGGCCGCCCGAGGCTGCCGGTGACCATGCCGGCCTCTTCCATGAACCCGCCGTCGAGCATGCGCTTGCGGAACGCGCTCTTGTCGACGTCGCGGCCCAGCACCACTTCGTAGACGTGCTGCAGCGCCGGCAGCGTGAAAGGCTCTTCGAGCAGGAAGGCCGGCAGCGAGGTGTATTCGACCTTGCTGCGCAACCGGGCGATTGCCGCCCCGAGCAGCTCGCCGTGATCGAAGGCCAGCCGCTTGCGCGAGGCGGCATCGACCTCGAACCACGTCACCTCCGCCGCGTTGGCGCCGCTGCGCAATTGCATTGCCTGCGCCGGAACCAGCGCATAGAAGCAGTGCGTGGCCGACCAGCCCCGCGGGTCGCGCTGCGCCCCGCCCCAGCTGCCGAGCTGTTCGAGGTAGGGTGTGATCACACCGGTTTTCTCGCGCAGCTTGCGCAGGGCGCAGTCGAGCAGCGTGGCGTCTTCGTCGATGTTCACGAAGCCGCCAGGCAGCGCCCACTTGCCGGGGAAGGGCTCGTCGCTGTCGGCTGGCCGCTTCACCAGCAAGACCTGCAGGGCATCGCCGAGCACGGTGAACATCACCACGTCGACAGTGACCAGCGGGCGGGGAAAAGTCAGCGGCGGGAAGTTCGGCTTGGGTGTGTTCACGGGAAAGGCTTGACGCCGGATCTGTTAGTTGTACTATACAACCCTCAATTAGTTGCACAGAGCAACTCAAAAAGAAGAAGAGAAAAAATGAACCCTGCTGTCACACCCCTTCCCACCGAGCGGCACATCGCGCAGCGCGCGCGCTGGCCGCAGAGCGGGCAACACATCCTCGCCCACCACGACGCCGAATCCGTCATCGTCTACCAGGCCTACCGCCCTGCCATCGGCGAATACGCCATCCGGCATGGCCGGCTAGATGGCCCGGACTTCAGCCTTTCGCGCATGAGCTGGATCAAGCCCAACTTCCTCTGGATGATGTACCGCAGCGGCTGGGGCACCAAGGAAGGCCAGGAGGTCACGCTCGGCCTGAGGCTGCGCCGCGCGTTCTTCGAGCGCGTGGTGCGCGAGGCGGTGCCGTCGACCTTCGATGCGCGCTACCCGAGCCGCGAGGCATGGCAGGAGGCCGTCGGCCGGTCCGAAGTGCGCCTGCAATGGGACCCCGATCACTCACCCAGCGGCCACAAGCTGGAGCGCCGCGCGATCCAGTTGGGCTTGCGAGGCCGCACGCTGGCCGCGTTCGCGAGCGATGAACTGCTGGAAGTCATCGACATGCGCCCCTTCGTGGACGCGCAGCGCCCCCTGGCGCAAAACGACAACCCCGACCTGCAACTGCCGGTGGAGCATCCGCTCGTCGTCGGCGCCTGAGGAGAAAAGAAAAATGACCACGACACCCCGCAGCACCCGGGACCTGCCCGCGTACTTCGCACAGGGCCACCGCCCTGAATACCTTCTGTTCTGGGGCCACCAGGCGCCGAAGAGCGGCGTCAACAAGAGCTGCTTCAGCCAGTGGTTCGAGGCGGAATTCACCGTCGACGGTGTCCGCTATCGCACCGCCGAGCACTTCATGATGGCCGGCAAGGCGCGCCTCTTCGACGACGCCGAAACCTGCGAACGCATCCTCGCGGCCCGCACGCCCGCCGAAGCCAAGAAGCTGGGCCGCGAGATCCGCAATTTCGACGAGGCCGCATGGGTGGCCGCTCGGCTGGACATCGTGACGCGCGGCAACATCGCGAAGTTCGCGCAGAACCCGGCGCTCGGTGCCTTCCTGCTGGGCACGGGCCATCAGGTGCTGGTGGAAGCCAGCCCGGTCGATCCCATCTGGGGCATCGGCCGCGCCGCGACCGACCCCGCGGCGCAAGACCCGCGCGAATGGAAGGGCCTCAACCTGCTGGGCTTTGCCTTGATGGCCGCGCGCGACGCGCTGAGGCAGGCGCAATGAACAACGGCATCGACCGCTACCGCGGCTGCCTGCTCGGCCTGGCCTGCGGCGACGCCGTGGGCACCACGGTCGAGTTCCGCACGCGCGGCAGCTTCACGCCCGTCACCGGCATGCAGGGCGGCGGCCCGTTCGGGCTTGTTGCCGGCGAATGGACCGACGACACCTCGATGGCGCTGTGCCTGGCCGCGAGCCTGATCCACTGCAAGGGCTTCGACGCTGTCGACCAGATGAACCGCTATTGCAACTGGCGCAGCGTGGGCTACATGAGCAGCACCGGCAACTGCTTCGACATCGGCCTCACGGTGTCGGGCGCTCTCACCCGCTATCTCGCGTCCGGCGATCCGTTCGCGGGCGACCCCGATCCGCGCACGGCCGGCAACGGCGCCTTGATGCGGCTAGCGCCGGTGCCGATGTTCTACGCGGCCAGCGCGCAGGCCACCTGGAAGCAGGCCGGAGAAAGCACGCGCACCACGCACGGCGCCCAGGAGGCCATCGAATGCTCGCAGCTCTTCGCGCTGCAGTTGCGCTCGGCATTGCGCGGTGAAAGCAAGGAAGCGATTCTCGCGGCCGCCCCGCTGGCGCCCATGAGCGAAAAGGTCGCGGCGCTGGCGCGCGGCGACTACGCATCGAAGCCCATCGAGCGCATCAAGGGATCGGGCTACTGCGTCGAGTCGCTAGAAGCGGCGCTCTGGTGCTTCGCGCACACGCGGTCGTTCGAGGAAGCCGTGCTCGCCGCCACCAACCTGGGCGACGATGCCGACACCACCGCGGCGATCTGCGGCCAGCTGGCAGGCGCCTTCTATGGCGCTGGCGCTATTCCGGCGGACTGGCTCCGGCCGCTGGTGATGCGCGAAGAGATCGAGCAGATGGCGGACCGGCTTCTGGCGCTGGCCGGCTGAACTCCCCGCACGCTCACTGCTGCAAGGGAACCGCCGCCGCAGCGCCCTCGCGCCGCGCATCGAGCTGACTGCCCCCTTGCGTCAGCGACACGGCGACCACCGAATTCGCCGCGTCGCGCCGGAACACGAACTGCGCGCCGATGCCCACCACGGCAAAGCGGTCAGTGCCCGTTGGCGTCAGTGCGTTGTAGCCGCGCCCGGTCTCGCGCACCAGCAGCTTCGAGCCACGCACGGTGAAGCTCAGCGCCTTGGTCCTGGTGATGCGGAACTCGCCCTTGTAGTCGTCCAGCCGCTGCGGGTCGAGCGGCACCTCGGTCGTCGGCACCGGGTAGCGGCTCTTGCCGATGGCCAGCATCACCGGCTGCAGCGGCGCGCGCGCGTTGCTGCCGAGCACGACGATCGCCTCGTTGGTGTCGGGTGCGATCAGCCAGAGCGTGCGGTATCCCTCGGTGAGGCCAGCGTGCCAGTAGGTGCGGCGGCCTCCCTCGGGGCCGCGCACCATCACCGCGTAGCCGATCTCGGCGCCTTCGTAATGCGCCAGTGGCGTGAGCATGCGCGCGGCGGCCGGCCCCAGCGGGCCGCCGGCGCCCGCGATGATGGCTCGGCTGAAGGTCATCATGTCGGCGGCGGTGGAGCGCAGCGCGCTGGCCGGCGCATAGGCCTGCATGTCGAACAGCGGCTGGCGGCGGTCGCCGGCAAAGGCCGGGGCCATGCGCGAAGCCTTGTCGCCGAGCGTGATGACGGTGTCGTTCATGCCCAGCGGCTCGGTGATGCGCGCGCGCACCAGTTCGCCCCACGAGGTTCCGTAGTGCTCCGCCAGCAACTGGCCGAGCAGCGCCATGCCAAAGTTGCTGTACGCGCCCTCGCACGGCGGCGCCGCGGCCGTGAGCTTGATGCGCGTGAGCGCGGCCCAGAACATCGGCTTGTCGAAGCTGCGGAACTGCTCCGCCAGCGGCGCGCCGCCGCCCACGCCGTCGGCCATCACTGGCATGCAGCCGGTGTGCGTGACCAACTGGCGCAGCGTGACCGAGGCCACGGCGGGCGACAGCCCCTCGACCTTGCCCGCGAGCAGCTTGCCCACGCTGTCGTCGAGCTTGAGGTCGCCGCGCTCCACCGCCTGCGCCAGCAGCAGGCCGGTGAAGACCTTGGTGACGGAGCCGATCTCGAACATCGGCTGCTCCGCGCTGTTGGGCTCGATGGGGCGCGGCGGCGACGGCGGCTCGGGGTTGTAGGCCGCGCCGTAGGCGGGCTTGCCGTTGCGCAGCGTGCCGACCACCAGGGTGCCGCGCTCCGCGCCGAGCGCGGCCCTGGCGATGAAGGCCGGGTCGCTGGCCAGGGTCAGCGGCTGCAGTTGCGCGGCGGCAGTGCCGGCCAGCAGCGGTGCGAGGAGCCAGGCCGCGAGCCAGCGGCGGGAAATAGCGCGGGTCATGGCGCGGGGCAGGAGCCGCATCGTGGGATTCCTCAGGCGTCGTCGAAGAGGTGCCATCGTGCCACGCCTGTGTAACAACGTGCGCGCCGCGACAATCGGCGCATGCGCGCATTGCTCACGACCTTCTCCTGGCAGGAACTCCGCCACCACCCCTGGCGCAACGCGGCCGCCGTGCTGGCGGTGATGCTGGGCGTGGCGCTGGCGTTCTCGGTGCAGCTGATCAACGCCTCGGCGCTGGACGAGTTCTCCAGCGCGGTGCGTTCGGTCAACGGCCAGCCCGACCTCGAGGTGCGCGCCGTGCAGGGCGGCTTCGACGAGGCGGTGTTCGCGCGCATCGCGCAGCACCCGCAGGTCACGCTCGCCAGCCCGGTGCTGGAGTTCCAGGGCCTGGCGCTGGCCGCCGGCGAGCGCCAGGTGCCCATGCGCGTGATCGGCATCGACGCGCTTGTGCTGCCGACCATCGCGCCCGCGCTGATGCCGCAGGCCGCGGCCGGCGCCGACCGCTTCGCGCTGTTCGCGCCCGGCCATGTGTTCCTCAACAATGCAGCCCGCACCGCGCTGGGCCTGCCACCGCAAGCGGCCGGCGGCACGGCCGAGACGGTGCAACTGCGCAGCGGCGACGCGTGGCAACGGCTCGACGTGGCCGGCCACGTGGCCGCAGGCGGCACGGCACTCGCGGTGATGGACATCGCCGCCGCGCAGGAGCTGTTCGGCCAGGTCGGCCAGTTGAGCCGCATCGACCTGCGGCTCGCGCCCGGCACCGACCGGGCCGCCTTCATCGCCTCGCTGCGGCAATCGCCGGACTGGCCGGCGGGCGTGCAGTTCGCGGAGCCGGGCGATGCGGCGGAGCGCGTGAGCAACCTCTCGCGCGCCTACCGCGTGAACCTCACGGTGCTGGCGCTGGTCGCGCTGTTCACCGGCGCCTTCCTCGTGTTCTCGGTGCTGGCGCTCAGCGTGGCCAAGCGCGCGCAGCAGTTCGCGCTGCTCGGCGTGCTGGGCCTCACGCCGCGCGAACGGCTGCGGCTGGTGCTCGCCGAATCGCTGGTGCTGGGCCTGATCGGCAGCGCGGCCGGGCTCGCGCTAGGCACCGCGCTCGCGGCTTTCGCGCTGCGGGTGCTCGGCGGGGACCTGGGCGGTGGCTACTTCGAAGGCGTCGCGCCCAAGCTGCACTGGAGCACCGGCGCCGCGGCGCTATACGGCGGGCTGGGCGTGCTGGCCGCGCTGGTCGGCGGCTGGTGGCCCGCGCGCGCGGCGCAGGCGCTGCCCGAGGCGCAGACGCTCAAGGGCCTGGGCGCGGCACCCACGCGGGGCAACAGCCACTGGCTGGCGCTGGGGCTGATCGCGCTCGGCGCGGTGCTGGCCAATGTGCCGGCCATCGGCGGTATTCCGGTGGCGGCGTATTTGTCGGTGGCCTGCCTGCTGGTGGGCGGCATCACCGCCCTGCCCTGGCTCATCGCGCTGCTGTACGACCGCATTGCGCCGGTGTTCGCGCAGCGCCTGCTGCCGATGCTGGCCATCGAGCGCGCACGCCGCATGCGCGGCACCGCGGCCGTGGCGGTGAGCGGGGTGGTGGCGAGCCTGAGCCTGGCGGTCGCGCTGACCGTGATGGTCGCGAGCTTCCGCGACTCCGTCACGCACTGGCTCGACGTCGTGCTGCCGGCCGACCTGTATGTGCGGGCCACCTCGGGCGGGCGTGGCGGCAACGCCGGCAACGGCAACAGCACAGATACCGCGACCTTCCCGCCAGCTTTCGTACAGTCGCTGGCGCAGTTGCCCGGCGTGGCGCGCACCGGCACGCTGCGCACGCAGACGCTGCAGCTCGATGCCACACGGCCCGCCGTCACGCTGATCGCGCGCAGCCTCGAAGGCGGGGCCACCCAGTCGCTGCCGCTGGTGGGCACCGCGCTGCCGGTGCCTGAGGGGCAGGTCGGCATCTACGTGAGCGAGCCGATGGTCGAGCTGTATGGCGCCAAGCCGGGCACGTTGTTCGGGCCGCTCTCGGCCGCCATGAGCCCGGCAGTGAGCCCGGGGACGAATGCGCAAGGGAAACCGCAGGCGTTCTTCGTGGCCGGCGTGTGGCGCGACTATGCCCGCCAGTTCGGCGCCATCACGATGGACGCACGCGACTACGAGCGCATCACCGGCGAGCGCAACGTGAGCGACGTGGCGCTGTGGCTCGCGCCCGGCGCGTCCGAAGGCGCGGTGCAGACGCAGGTGCGCCAGTTGGCGGCGCGCCAGGACGGCGGCTCCGCCGAATCGGTGGAGATTGCGTCGGTGGGCCAGATCCGCACGACCTCTCTTCGCATCTTCGACCGCAGTTTTGCCGTGACCTACTGGCTGCAGGCAGTGGCCATCGCCATCGGCCTGTTCGGCATTGCCGCCAGCTTCAGCGCGCAGGTGCTGGCGCGGCGCAAGGAATTCGGCCTGCTCGCGCACCTGGGCTTCACGCGGCGGCAGGTGCTGGCGGTGGTGGCGGGCGAAGGCGCCGCGTGGACTGCCATCGGCGCCGTCGCCGGGCTGGGCCTGGGACTGGCGGTGTCGGTGGTGCTGGTGAAGGTGGTGAACCCGCAGAGCTTCCACTGGAGCATGGATCTGCTGGTGCCGTGGCTGCGGCTGCTGGGGTTGTGCGGCGCGGTGGTGGTGGCGGGCACCGTAACCGCGTGGCTCGCGGGGCGGGCCGCCGCCGGGCGGGACGTGGTGCTGGCGGTGAAGGAAGACTGGTAGACGGCGGGGCCGGCCCGCTCCAGGTGCCCATGCCAGGCGCCAACCATGACTTGTAGACTGAGACCGATATGCAGCAAACACCCTCTTCCTCGTCCTGCAATGCATGGCTCGACAGCGCCATCCGCCGCATCGAGGCCGACTACCAGCGCAGCGCCGACACGCACCTGATTCCGCTGCCCCTTCCCGCCCTCGCGGCGCAGGGCATCGACCTGTACATGAAGGACGAGTCGACCCACCCGACCGGCAGCCTCAAGCACCGGCTTGCACGTTCGCTCTTTCTCTATGCGCTGTGCAACGGCTGGGTGCGCGAAGGCACGACCATCGTGGAGGCGTCGAGCGGCTCCACCGCCGTGAGCGAGGCCTACTTCGCGCGGCTGCTGGGGCTGCCGTTCATCGCAGTGATGCCGCGCACCACTTCACCGGAAAAGATCGCGCAGATCGCCTTCTACGGCGCGAGCTGCCACTTCGTCGACCATGCGGCGCAGGTGTACGAGGAAGCCCGCTCGCTGGCCGAGCGCACCGGCGGGCACTACATGGACCAGTTCACCTATGCCGAGCGCGCGACCGACTGGCGCGGCAACAACAACATCGCCGAGAGCATGTTCCAGCAGATGGCGCGCGAGCGGCATCCGGTGCCGAAGTGGATCGTGGTGGGTGCGGGCACGGGCGGCACCAGTGCGACCATCGGGCGCTACCTGCGCTACCGCCGCCACGACACCCAGGTGTGCGTGGCCGACCCCGAGGGCTCGGTGTTCTCTGCCTACCACCGCACGGGCGACGCCGCGCTGACGGCGGCGGGCTCGCGCATCGAGGGCATCGGCCGGCCGCGGGTGGAGCCCAGCTTCATCCGCGCGCTGGTCGATCGCATGATCGAAGTGCCCAATCTCGAATCGGTGGCGGCGATGCATGCGCTCTCGGCCCTGCTCGGCCGCAAGGTCGGCCCGTCGACCGGCACCAACTTCGTCGGCATGCTCGCCGTCGCGCAGGAGATGCGCGCGGCCGGGCAACAGGGCTCCATTCTTTCGCTGCTGTGCGACGCGGGAGAACGCTATCTGCCGAGCTATCACGATGCGGCGTGGGTGCGCAACGCCTTCGGCGACATCGAGCCGGCGCAGCAACGCATCGACGCGCTCGTGGCTGCGTGATGACGATGCTGCCCTTGCCCTCGCCCCCCTCCCCCTCCTCGCTGTCACGTCGCACGCTGCTGCTGGCGGCCATGTACGCCGCACCGGCCGCGTGGGCGCTGCCGCCGAGAACGCTGCAGTTCCCACGCGACTTCGGCAGCCACCCCGACCTGCATACCGAGTGGTGGTACATCACCGGCCATGCGAAGACGGCGGTCGGACGCGAGATCGGCTTCCAGGTGACCTTCTTCCGTTCGCACGTCGAAGCCACACAGGGCATGCGCTCGGCCTTCGCGGCGAAGAACCTCGTGTTCGCACATGCGGCCGTCACCGACCTCGAAGGCCGAGTGCTGCTGCACGACCAGCGCATCGCACGCGCTGGCTTCGGCGTGGCGGAAGCCGGCGAGGCCGACACCGACGTGCGCATCCGAGACTGGTCGCTGGCGCGAGAAGGCGGCATCTATATCGCGCGCATTCCTGCCGGCGAGTTCATGCTCGACCTGCGCTTCACGCCGACACAGCCCGTGCTGCTGCAGGGCAACGCCGGCCTTTCGCGCAAGGGGCCGGACGAATCGCAGGCCAGCTACTACTACAGCGAGCCGCAGCTCAAGGCGCAGGGCAAGCTGACGCTCAAGGGCCAGGCCTTCGAAGTGAACGGCGCTGCGTGGCTGGACCACGAATGGAGCGAAGCGCTGATGCACCCCGAGGCCGTCGGCTGGGACTGGATCGGCATGAACCTCGACGACGGCAGCGCCCTCACCGCCTTCCACCTGCGCCGCGCCGATGGCAGCGGCCTGTGGGCAGGCGGCTCGTTCCGTCCGCGCGACGGCGTGGCGCGCATCTTCAAGAATGACGAAGTGCGCTTCGAAAGCCTCAAGACATGGGAAAGCCCGCGCACGCAGGCCAGGTACCCGACGCAGTGGCGCGTGCAGACGCCGGGCGGCAGCTTCGAGGTGCGGGCTTTGCTCGACGACCAGGAACTGGACAGCCGCGGCTCGACCGGTGGCGTGTACTGGGAAGGCCTGAGCGAGTTGCTCGATGCGCAGGGGCGGCGCGTGGGGCGCGGCTACCTCGAGATGACGGGCTACGCGGCACCGCTGAAGCTCTAAATGTTGTAGCGGCGCACAAGAACCGACAACCGGACCATTCCCGCCCGCGTTGGGAAAATGTCTAAAACCATCCATGACAAAGGACACCACCATGAAGATCCGACTCGCAGTACTGGCCATGGCCGGCACCCTTTCGATCCTCGCGAGCCCATTGGCGGCCAATGCGCAGGTCTCGGTCAACATCAACGTGCCCGGCCTGGTGATGGCGGCTCCGCCGCCGCCGCGCTATGAGCCGCTGCCGCCACCGCGCGGCGGCTTCGTCTGGGTGCCTGGCCGCTGGGCCTGGGACGGCCGTGCCTACGCATGGCGCCCGGGGGGCTGGCAGCCCGAACGTGCGGGCTATGCCTATGCCCCGGGACGCTGGATCGAGGATCGCGGCGGCTGGCGCTGGGCCGAAGGCGACTGGCGCCGGCGCGAGGCCTACCGTGAAGCACGCCGGGAGCGGGAGTGGGATGAGGATCACGGCCGCCGCCACGACCGCGACCATTGGCATGAGCGCGAACGCGATTTCTGCCCGCCCGGCCAGGCGAAGAGGGGCAACTGCTGAACTGCGGGCCCGGGGACGGGGACGGACCTGCAGCCGCAATGAAGAAAGGGAGCCGAGGCTCCCTTTTTTCTTTGATTGCGCCTACTTCACCCGGCCCTTGCGCCGCTCGATGAACGCAATGATCTCCCCCATGATCCCCTTGCGGAACGCCAGCACACAGATCACGAAGATCAGGCCCGTGACCATGGTCACTGATTCGCCCAGCGTGTTGAACCAGTCGATGGTAGTGATGCGCGCAAGGAAGTTACCGAGTTCGCCGATCTTGTTCTCGAGCAGCACCACCACGGCCGAGCCCACCAGCGGGCCCGACAGCGTGCCGAGGCCACCCACCAGCGTCATCAGGATGACCTGGCCCGAGGCGGTCCAGTGCACGTCCGACAGCGTGGCAAAGCCCAGCACCAGCGTCTTGAGCGAACCGGCCAGGCCCGACAGCGCGGCCGAGATCACGAAGGCCAGCAGCTTGAAGCGGCTCACGTCGTAGCCCAGCGAAAGCGCGCGCGGCTCGTTCTCCTTGATGCCCTTGAGCACCTGGCCGAACGGCGAATGGATGGTGCGCACGATCAGCAGGAACGCGGCCACCACGATCACCAGCGCCACGTAGTACATCGTGAGGTCGCTCGACAGGTCGATCAGGCCGAAGAGCTTGCCGCGCGGCACGCCCTGCAGGCCGTCTTCGCCGCCGGTGAACTTGGCCTGCAGCGCGACGAAGAACATCATCTGCGCGAGCGCCAGCGTGATCATCGCGAAGTAGATGCCCTGCCGGCGGATGGCCAGCACGCCGAAGATCCAGCCCAGGAATGCGCCGGTGAGCGTGCCCGCGATCAGGCCCAGCTCGGGCGTGAGGCCCCAGACCTTCATCGCATGGCCCGCGACGTACGCGGAACCGCCGAGGAACGCCGCGTGCCCGAAGGACAGCAGCCCCGTGAAGCCCAGCAGCAGGTTGAAGGCCGCGGCGAACAGCGCGAAGCACATGAGCTTCATCACGAACACCGGGTAGGCGCCGAAGAACGGAGCCAGCACCAGTGCGAGCAGGAGCAGCGCGTAGACGACGGTGGATATCTTTTTCATGTTCATGCCGTCCGCCTTATTTTTCTTTGCCGAACAGGCCGGCTGGGCGAATGAGCAGCACGATGACCATGATCACGAACACGACGGTGGAGGATGCCTCCGGATAGAAGACCTTGGTGAACCCCTCGATCACGCCGAGGCCCAGGCCGGTGAGGATGGCGCCCATGATCGAGCCCATGCCGCCGATAACCACCACGGCGAACACCACAATGATGAGGTTCTGCCCCATCAGCGGCGAGACCTGCATCACCGGCGCAGCCAGCACGCCGGCGAAGGCGGCGAGCGCGCAGCCGAAGGCGTAGGTCAGCGTGATCATCAGCGGCACGTTGACGCCGAAGGCCTCCACGAGGCGAGGGTTCTCGGTGCCGGCGCGCAGGTAGGCGCCGAGGCGGGTCTTCTCGATCACGTACCAGGTAGCGAAGCACACCACCAGCGAGGCGACGACCACCCAGGCGCGGTAGTTGGGCAGCACCATGAAGCCGAGGTCGGTGGCGCTCGAAAGCGCATCGGGTGCGTCATAAGGCAGCCCCGAAACACCGTAGACCGAGCGGAACACGCCCTCGATCAGCAGCGTGAGGCCGAGCGTGAGCAGCAGGCCGTAGAGATGGTCGAGCTTGTAGATCCAGCGCAGCAGCAGCCGCTCGATCAGCACGCCGAAGATGCCGATGACGATTGGCGCCGCGATCAGCATCACCCAGTAGTTGATGCCGAAATACTCCATCGCCATCCATGTCAGGACGGCGCCGAGCATGAACAGCGCGCCGTGCGCGAAGTTGATGACGTTGAGCAGGCCGAAGATCACCGCCAGCCCGAGGCTCAGGATGGCGTAGAACGAGCCGTTGACCAGCCCCAGAAGGAGCTGGCTCAGCAGGCCGGGTAGGGAAATATTCATAGACGTATCAGCAAGCCTCTGGCCGTTCTTTCTTTCTCGCGGGGGCCGCCGCGCACGGCCGCCCGAAGCGGCCGGCCCGCCCCCCTTGCAAAGGGGGGTTGGCCAAGCGACACGCGGTGCGCGCAGCCTGGGGGGTTACTTCCACAACGCGCACTTGCTTTCGGCCTTCGTCGTGAAGACGTCTTCACCCTTCAGCTTCTGGACCACCTTGTAGTAGTCCCACGGCTGCTTGGATTCGGCCGGCGACTTCACTTGCACCAGGTACATGTCGTGCACGAAGCGGCCGTCCTCGCGCACATAGCCCTTGGCGTAGAAGTCGTCGATCGGCGTCTTCTTGATCTGCGCCATCACCGCGTCGGCATCGACAGTCTTGGCGGCCTGCACGGCCTTCAGGTAGGTCATGGTGGCCGAGTAGTCGGCGGCCTGGATGTCGGTGGGCATGCGCTTGGTCTTCTCGAAGAACTTCTTGCCGAAGGCGCGCGTCTTGTCGTCGAGGTTCCAGTCCCAGCTGGTGGTCAGCAGCAGGCCTTCGGTGTTCTTCAGGCCCAGGCTGTGCACGTCGGTCACGAACACCAGCAGGCCGACCATCTTCATGGTCTTGGTGATGCCGAATTCCTTGGCCGCCTTGATGGCGTTGATGGTGTCGCCGCCGGCATTGGCCAGCGCCAGCACCTGGGCCTTGGAGTTCTGCGCCTGCAGCAGGAACGAAGAGAAGTCCGACGTGTTCAGCGGATGCTTCACGCTGCCCACCACGGTGCCGCCCTTCTCCTTCACGACCTTGGAGGCATCGGCTTCCAGGGCCTGTCCGAAGGCGTAGTCGGCCGTCAGGAAGAACCAGCTCTTGTCGCCGCGCGCAATGACGGCGCTGCCGGTACCCTTGGCCAGCGCCACGGTGTCGTAGGCGTAGTGCACGGTGTAGGGGCTGCACTGCTCGTTGGTGAGCGCCGAGCTGCCCGCGCCGTTCACGACGAACACGCGCTTCTTCTCCTGCGCCACCTTGGCCATGGCCAGGCCGGTGCCGGAGCTGGTGCCGCCGAACAGCATCGTCAGGCCCTGCGTGTCGATCCACTCGCGCGCCTTGGAGGCGGCGATGTCGGCCTTGTTCTGGTGGTCGGCCTGCAGCAGCTCGATGGGCATGCCGTTGACCTTGCCGCCAAAGTCGTCGATGGCCATCTGGATCGCGAGGGCTCCGTTCTTGCCCTCCACGTCCGCGTAGAGGCTGGACATGTCGGTGATGAAACCGATCTTGACCTTCTCCTGGGCCTGCGCGGCACCGGCGGCCATGAGGCAGGTAGCAGCGAGGCAGGCAGAAGCAATGAGCGTGCGTTTCATGGAGTGATCCTCTTGTTTGACTTCGGTGAAAAGGTCTGGCGCGGCTTCAGCCGTTTACTTCCAGAGGGCGCACTTGGTTTCGGCCTTGGTCGTGAAGACCTGGTCGCCCGGCAGCGTCTTGAGCACCTTCAGGTAATCCCACGGCTTCTTCGACTCGGCGGGCGACTTCACTTCGACCAGGTACATGTCGTGGATGAAGCTGCCGTCGGCGCGGATCTGGCCCTTGCCGTAGAAGTCGTCGATCTTCATGCTCTTGAGCTGCGCCATCACCTTGTCGGAGTCGGTGGTCTTGGCGGCGGCCACGGCCTTCAGGTAGGTCATGGTGGCCGAGTAGTCGGCGGCCTGCACGTCGGTCGGCATGCGCTTGGTCTTCTCGAAGAAGCGGTTGGCGAACTTGCGCGACTCGTCGTTCAGGTCCCAGTACCAGCTGGTGGTGTGCAGCAGGCCTTCGGTGTTCTTCAGGCCCAGGCTGTGGATGTCGCTCAAGAAGACCAGCAGGCCGGCGGTCTTCATGGTCTTGTTGATGCCGAATTCCTTGGCCGCCTTGATCGAGTTGATGGTGTCGCCACCGGCATTGGCCAGGCCCAGGATCTGTGCCTTGGAGTTCTGCGCCTGCAGCAGGAAGGACGAGAAGTCCGACGCGTTCAGCGGATGGCGCACCGCGCCCAGCACGGTGCCGCCCTTCTCCTTCACGACCTTCGTGGTGTCGGCTTCGAGCGCATGGCCGAAGGCGTAGTCGGCCGTCAGGAAGAACCAGCTCTTGCCGCCGCGGTCTACCACCGCCGCGCCCGTGCCCTTGGCCAGCGCCACCGTGTCGTAGGCGTAGTGGATGGTGTAGGGGCTGCACTGCTCGTTGGTCAGCACCGAGCTGCCCGCGCCGTTGTTGAAGTACACGCGCTTCTTTTCTTCAGCCACCTTGGCGGTGGCCAGCGCCACGCCCGAGTTGGTGCCGCCGAAGACCATCGTCACACCTGCGGTGTCGATCCATTCGCGCGCCTTGGAGGCAGCGATGTCGGCCTTGTTCTGGTGGTCGGCCGTCAGCAGTTCGATGGGCTGGCCCAGCACCTTGCCGCCGAAGTCGTCGATGGCCATCTGGATGGCGGTGGCGCCACCCTTGCCTTCGAGGTCGGCATACAGGCTCGACAAGTCGGTAACGAAGCCGATCTTCACTTTCTCCTGCGCCTGCACGGCGCCCGCGCTCAGTGCGAGGATGCCGACGGCGGTTGCGATGAGGCCGAGTTTCTTTTTGTTCATGCTGTTGTCTCCTGAAGGAATCTTTGTGGGATGGAAGGAACAGGTCTTGTGGACTTGATGCGTTTCAGACGCCGAGCAGCTCGGTGAGCACCGGCATCCTGGCTTCGAGCTCGGCCGCGCCGAAGGTCAGCGCGATGCGGCCGTGCTCCATTACGTAGAAGCGGTCGGCCAGCGGCGCGGCAAAGCGGAAGTTCTGCTCCACCATGACGATGGTGTAGCCCTTGGCGCGCAGCGTGGTGATCATGCGGGCCAGCGCCTGCACGATGACCGGCGCCAGGCCTTCTGAAATCTCGTCGAGCAGCAGCAGCTTGGCACCGGTGCGCAGGATGCGCGCCACGGCCAGCATCTGCTGCTCGCCGCCCGACAGGCGCGTGCCCTGGCTGTGGCGGCGCTCGGCCAGGTTGGGGAACATGGTGTAGATCTCGTCGACCGACATGCCCTGCCCCGCGCCCTTCAGCTCGGGCGGCAGCATCAGGTTTTCCTCGCACGAAAGGCTGGCGAAGATGCCGCGTTCCTCCGGGCAATAGCCGATGCCCAGGTGCGCGATGCGGTGCGTCGGCATGCCGATGGTCTCTTTGCCGCTGACCTCGATGCTGCCCTTGCGCGCACCGGTCAGCCCCATGATGGCGCGCAGCGTGGTGGTGCGGCCCGCGCCGTTGCGCCCCAGCAGCGTGACGACTTCGCCCGGCTGCACGACCATGTCGACGCCGTGCAGCACGTGCGATTCGCCGTACCAGGCTTGCAGGCCCTTGATTTCGAGTGCGGCGGTCATGTCAGTGGGCACCTTGCATTTCGCCGTCGGTGGTGCCCATGTAGGCTTCCATCACCTGCGGGTTCTTCGAGACTTCCGCGTACGGCCCTTCGGCCAGCACCGCGCCGCGCTGGAGCACGGTGATGGTGTCGGCGATGGTCGAGACCACGCTCATGTTGTGCTCCACCATCAGGATGGTGCGGCCCGCCGACACGCGCTTGATGAGTTCGGCCACGCGGTGCACGTCTTCATGGCCCATGCCCTGCGTAGGCTCGTCGAGCAGCATCAGCTCGGGCTCCATCGCCAGCGTGGTCGCGATCTCGAGGGCGCGCTTGCGTCCGTAGGGCAGGTTCACGGTCTGCTCGTCGGCCAGATCCTCCAGGCCGACTTCAGCCAGCAGCTCGCGGGCTCTGGCATCCAGAGGCTTGAGCGACTTCTCGCTCTTCCAGAAGTGGTACGAGGTGCCCAGCCGGCGCTGCAGGCCCAGCCGCACGTTCTCCAGCAGCGTGAGGTGCGGGAACACGGCCGATATCTGGAACGAGCGGATGATGCCGCGCCGTGCGATCTGCGCCGGACGCTCGCGCGTGATGTCCTGTCCGTTGAAGAGGATCGAGCCGGTGGTCGGCTCGAGGAACTTCGTGAGCAGGTTGAAGCAGGTCGTCTTGCCGGCGCCGTTGGGACCGATGAGCGCATGGATCGAGCCGCGCACCACCGACAGGTTGACCTTGCTGACCGCGGTGAACCCTTTGAATTCCTTGGTGAGCTGGCGTGTTTCGAGGATGACGTCGCTCATCTCGCGGAGTCGCCCAGGTGCAGAAAAATAAAGTGGGTCATGCAGTCCATCTCAATGCGCCACCATCGAGCGCGGCCTGATTGTTGGTGGGCGCCCTTCGCTTGGATACTGGGGCAAATGCCTATGCTGCAGTGCAACCTGCGCAGGGCGGCGCAACGGCCCGATCCGCGACTGTCGTTGCAGCGACAAAGCGCGCCCTGGCAACACTAAGACCTCTGCGGGAAACCCCGAGCGGGGTTCGCGGGGGGCTGCGTAGACTGAAGCGAACATGCTGAATTTCCGCTCTCCCGATTTCCTGACCGATCACGTGCTGCACACGCTGTCGTTCTACGAGCCGCGCTGCATCGACGCTTCGGGCGGCTTCTTCCATTTCTACAAGGACGACGGCACGGTGTACGACCAGCGCACGCGGCACCTGGTGAGCAGCACGCGCTTCGTCTTCAACAACGCGATGGCCTACCGGCACTTCGGCAACCCGGCGCACCTGGCGGCGGTGCGGCACGGCATGGCCTTCCTGCAGCACGGCCATGCACAGCCCGGCGGCGGCTATGCGTGGCAGATCGACTGGCACCAGCAACGCGCCACCGTGCAGGACAGCACCTGCCATTGCTACGGACTGGCCTTCGTGCTGCTGGCGCACGCACATGCGCTGATGGCCGGCATGGAAGAAGCACATGCGGGCCTCACCCACACCTGGGAACTGATGGAACGGCACTTCTGGGAGCCGCACCACCAGCTCTACGCCGACGAGGCCACGGCCGACTGGCGCGTCGGCGCCTACCGTGGGCAGAACGCCAACATGCATGCCTGCGAGGCGATGCTGGCCGGCTACGAGGCGACGCAGGAAGCCCGCTACCTCGACCGCGCGCTGGTGCTGGCGGAATCCATCACCGGCCGGCAAGCTGCGCTGGCGGACGGGCTGGTGTGGGAGCACTACCGCGAGGACTGGTCAATCGACTGGGACTACAACCGGGAAGACAAGACCAACATCTTCAGGCCCTGGGGCTTCCAGACCGGTCACCTGACGGAATGGGCCAAGCTGCTGCTGCAGCTGGAGCGCCATCTTGCGAGCGCCGGCCGCAAGGCCGACTGGATCCTGCCGCGCGCACAGCACTTCTTCGATACTGCCATGTTCCGCGGCTGGGACGCGGACAACGGCGGGCTGGTCTACGGCTTCGCGCCCGACGGCACGGTGTGCGACGGCGACAAGTACTTCTGGGTGCAGGCAGAGAGCTTCGCGGCCGCCGCGCTGCTTGCGGTGCGTACCGGCGAATCTGGTTACTGGGACTGGTACGACAGCATCTGGGCGTACAGCTGGGAGCACTTCGTCGACCACCGGCACGGCGCCTGGTATCGCATCCTCTCGCCGCGCAACAAGAAGATCAACGACGAGAAGAGCCCGGCCGGCAAGACCGACTATCACACCATGGGCGCCTGCTACGACGTGCTGCGCGCGCTGAACACGCCCGCCAAGTAAAAACCCCCAGGTCTTCTTGGCGAAGCCTGGGGGCTGGTGGGTCGTCTGCCTGTCAGTGTGCGCCTGCGGCAGCATCACCGCCTGCGCCGCCCTTCTGCGGCCTTGCCAGCCACACCAGCGGAATCAGCAGCAGGAACAGGAGCGCCGACGCATAGAAGATGTCGTTCGTGGCCAGCATGAACGACTGCTGGTCGACGATGCGGTTCAGTTGCCCCAGCACCTGCTCGGTGCTGAAGCCGCTGCTCGCCAGGCCCGACATCGCACTGGTCGCCGCGTTGTTGCCCTGGTTCACCGCCTCGGACAGCTGCGAGTGATGCAGCGCCGCGCGGTTTTCCCACAGCGTGGTGGTGATCGACGTACCCATCGCGCCCGCCGTGATCCGCAGGAAGTTGGACAACCCCGATGCGGCCGGGATGCGGTCCGGCGTGAGGCCCGACAGCGTGATGGTCACGAGCGGGATGAAGAAGAACGCCATCGCGATGCCCTGGATCACCGTCGGGATGATGATGGTGACGAAGTCGGCCTGCGTGTTGAAGTTCGACCGCATCCACAGCACCAGGGCGAACACCAGGAACGAGAAGGTCGCGTAGCGCCGAGGGTCGATCTTGGCCACCGTGAGCCCGACCACCGGCGAGAAGAAGATCGCCAGCAACCCCACAGGCGCCATGATCATCCCCGCCTGCGTCGCGGTATAGCCCATCCACTGCTGCAGCCACAGCGGCAGCAGCACCACGTTGCCGAAGAACAGGCCGTAGGCCACGGCCGTCGCAACGGCGCCAGACCAGAAGTTGCGGCGCTTGAACAGCGACAGGTCGACCACCGGATGCTTGTCGGTCAGCTCCCAGACCAGGAAGAACGCGAAGCCGACCACGGCCACCACCGCCAGCGTGACGATCTGCGCCGAGTGGAACCAGTCGAGCTCCTTGCCCTTGTCGAGCATCAGCTGCAGCGAGCCCACCCAGAGCACCAGCAGCGCAAGGCCGATGGCGTCGATCGGCACCCTGTGCGTGCTGCTCTCGCGCTTGCGATACAGCGCCCAGGTGATTGCCGCCGCGACGATGCCCACGGGGATGTTGATGTAGAAGATCCACGGCCACGAGATGTTGTCGGTGATCCAGCCGCCCAGCAGCGGCCCCATCACCGGCGCGACCAGCGTGGTCATCGACCACATGGCCATCGCCAGGCCCGCCTTGGCGCGCGGGTAGCTCGAGAGCAGCAGCGTCTGCGACAGCGGGATCATCGGCCCCGCAACGAAGCCCTGCAGCGCGCGGAACGCGATCAACGTCGTCATGTTCGGCGCCAGGCCGCACAGCAGCGAGGCGACCATGAACAGGATCACGCTCGCCATGAACAGGCGCACCTGTCCGAAGCGCTGCGTCATGAAGCCGGTGAGCGGCACCGCGATGGCGTTGGCCACCGCGAAGCTGGTGATGACCCAGGTGCCTTGCGTGGTGCTCACGCCCAGGTCGCCCGAAATGGCAGGCAACGACACGTTCGCGATCGACGAATCGAGCACGTTCATGAAAGTTGCCGCAGACAGCGCGACCGTGCCCCAGACGCGGGCTGCGCCCTCGAGCGGCGGATGCGC
The DNA here is from genome assembly GCF_977011995.1 of Variovorax durovernensis. Classification (NCBI taxonomy): domain Bacteria; kingdom Pseudomonadati; phylum Pseudomonadota; class Betaproteobacteria; order Burkholderiales; family Comamonadaceae; genus Variovorax; species Variovorax durovernensis. Next base: position 4,430,500 of record NZ_CDRNCW010000001.1, read on the forward strand.
AATGTAAGCAGGAGCAGCGGTGGCCATTGCGGGTCGCGCGAACTGAGCTGATTACCTGAAGAAGGCCGTGCGGGCGATCAGCCCGGCTGGCCTTGCACGGCCACCGAAGCGCCGGCAGGCGCGGCCTTGGCCGGTGTCGCGGCCGTGGCGGGCGCGCTGCGGCCGAGGTTGGCCGCGACGATGCGGTCCACTTCGGCGTCGGCGCCACGGTCGAGCTGGCTGTAGACCTGCGTCTGCACCAGCGCGGCGGGACGCGGCGCGTCGGCCAGCATCTTGCCGCTCTTGGACGAGATGTCGATCTCGGCGTCCATCGACAGGCCGATGCGCAGCGGGTTGGCCTTCAGCTGTTCCGGGTCGAGCGCGATGCGCACGGGCACGCGCTGCACCACCTTGATCCAGTTGCCGGTGGCGTTCTGCGCGGGCAGCAGCGCGAAGGCGCTGCCGGTGCCCACGCCCAGGCCGGCGACCTTGCCGGTGTACTCGACCTTCTTGCCGTACACGTCGGCGGTGAGCTTCACGGGCTGGTCGATGCGGATGTTGCGCAGCTGCACTTCCTTGAAGTTGGCGTCGACCCACAGCTGGTTGAGCGGCACGATCGACATCATCGGCGTGCCGGCGGCCACGCGCTGGCCGAGCTGCACGGTGCGCTTGGCGACGTAGCCGTCTACCGGCGCGGGCATGGCCACGCGCTGGGTGGCGAGGTAGGCCTCGCGCACCTTGGCGGCGGCGGCCAGCACGCTCGGGTGCTGGGCCACGCTGGTGCCTTCGGTCAGCGACTGGTTGCTGACCAGCGCTTCCTTGGCGGCGACCACGCCGGCCTGCGCCGCTGCGAGCTGGCTCTTGGCGGTGTCGAGCTGCGTCTCGGCGTGGTTGAGTTCCTCCTTCGACACGGCGCCGTTGCCCGACAGCGCGCGGCGGCGCTGCAGGTCGTCCTGCGCCTTGGCGATGTCGCTCTGCGCCTTCACGATGTCCGACTGGCGCAGCGTGACCTGCGCGGCCAGCGAGCCGTTGTTGGCGTACAGCGTGCGCACCTGGCGCACGGCCTGCGCGAGCGCGGCCTCGGCCTGCTCGAGCGCCACCTTGGCGTCTGCCGGGTCGAGCTGCACCAGCGGCTGGCCGGCCTTCACGAAGTCGGTGTCGTCGGCATTGATGGCCATGACGGTGCCGCCGATCTGCGGGGTGATCTGGATCACGTTGCCCGACACGTAGGCGTTGTCGGTGTCCTCGTAGTGGCTGGCCACCAGCCATTCGTACAGGCCCCAGCCGCCACCGGCGACGATGACCACGGCGGCAAGCGCGGTGAGTGCGCGGCGGCGCTTGCCGTTGCTGGCGGGCGCCTCCGGGGCAGCGGGAGCTGCGGCTGCAGCGGGCGTCGGAGTGTTGTTATCGCTCATGATGAAGTTCTTTCCGAAGACGAAAAAATCGGGTCTGTTCAGTTCTGTGCGGCCGGGGCTGAAGCCGTGGTGGTGGCCGGCGGCTGCCAGCCGCCACCCAGTGCGCGAGCCAGCGCCACCTGCGTGTCGAGCGCCCGCGCGGCGAGGTCGACCGCCAGGCGGCGCTGTTGCAGCACCGAGGTTTCCGCCGTCAGCACGTTGAGGTAGTTGCCAAGGCCCGCGCGGTAGCGCTGCACGGCGATGTCGTAGGCGCCTTCGGCAGCGGTCTGCGCGGCGCGCTGTTCGGTCTGCTGGCGTGCGATCGACTGCGCGCTCGTCACCTGGTCGGCGGCGTCGCGCACCGCGTCGATCACGGTGGCGTTGTAGCTTTCGATGGCCACGTCGAGGTCGGCCGACTTGCCGCGCAGGTTGGCGCGCAGCTTGCCGCCTTCGAAGATCGGCAGGCTGATGGCCGGGCCCACGCCCCACTGCTCGCTGCCCGACTTCAGCAGCTTGCCGAAGCCCAGCGCCTGGAAGCCGGCGAAGGCCGTGAGGTTCACGTTCGGATAGAACAGCGTCCTGGCATTGGCCACGTCGCTCGTGGCGGCCTCCACGCGCCAGCGCGCGGCGGCGATGTCGGCGCGGCGGCCCAGCAGGTCGGCCGGAATGTTCGCCTGCAGCGCGATCGGCTTGACCTCGCCCAGCAGCGGCGGCTTGAGCGATTGCGACACGTTGGGCTGGGCCACGAGCGCGTCGAGCGCATGCTGCTGCAGGGCGATCTGCTCGTTGAGCGATTCGATCTGCTGGCGCGCTTCGGGCAGGCCGCCTTCGCTCTGGCGCAGTTCGAGGCGGGTGTCGAGGCCGGCGGAGACGCGGTCGCGCACGAGCCTGAGCGTTTCATCGCGTTGCGCCAGGGTGCGCTTGGCCACGGTGAGCTGGTCGTTCAGGCGGGCCCACTGGAAGTAGCTGCGCGCCACGTTGCTTGCGAGCAGCACGCGGGCCGCGTCGGCATCCGCGGCGGCTGCATTGGCCGCGCCGATGGCGGTGTCGAGCGCACTGCGGTTCTTGCCGAAGAAGTCGAGCTCCCAGCTCGCGCCGAGCTGCAACAGGCCGATGTTCTGGATCGAGCCGCCCAGCGGTGCCGGGTAGATGTAGTTGCTGTTGAACTTCTGGCGGTTCAGGTCGAGCTCGCCGTTGACCTTGGGCTTGAGGGCGGCACCGGCGATGTCGGCGGAAGCCTGCGCGCGCGCGAGACGGGCCTGCGCGACCTGCAGGTTGGGGTTGCCGGCCACGGCCTGGTCGATCAGCGTGTTGAGCTGCGGATCGCCGAAGGCGAGCCACCACTGGCTGTCGAGGCGGGAGACCGGCACCGCGGCGCTGTCGGGGGCGATGCCCAGCGACGACGCGTCACGCAGCCTGGCCAGGGAGCCGATGCCGGCCATGTCGGCGCAGCCTGCCAATGCGACCACCAGCAGTGCGGCAGCCACGACGGGGGTGCGACGCAGCGCGCGCACGGCGAGGGAATCAGTCATTTTTATCTCCACGGGCCGCGAGAGCCTGTGCGTTGTCGAGGATGCGGCGCAAGTAACCCTTGAGCTGCTCCCATTCCTCGGTTGTGAAACCTGCAAGATGTTCGTTCTGCACACGGCTGAGCACGTACGGCACTTCCTTGGCGGCGGCACGGCCTTCGTCGGTGAGTTCGATGTTGACGACGCGGCGGTCTTCCAGGGAACGCACGCGGCGGCAGAGGCCCTTGGCTTCGAGGCGGTCGAGCAGGCGCGTCATGGCGCCGGTGTCGAGTTCGCAGGCGCGGGCCAGTTCGGCCACGGTGGTGGCGGCGCCGACGTGCAACTTGTACAGCGGCACCCATTGCGGATAGGTCGGCCCGCCGGGCTCGCACATGCGGGTTTCCACTGCCTGCCCTACTGCCGTCACGATGCGGCGCATCAGGTAGCCGATGCTGTCTTCGGCCAAGTACGTCTCCGCTCGGTAGAAAACAGGCGGGCGACGCTCTGCGCCGGCGGAGGCAGGCACAGCTTCTGGGGTGTTTGCATCGCTCATGGGCAAAATATTAGCTGCCGAGGCAATTATTGTCAAGGCTGCCTTTGTAGGGGCAAGGGTTCGGTAGAATCGCCCGATGGCTTCTACCCCTCCGTCTTCCATGGCCAAGGGCTCGCCCCGGTCGCTGTCGGGCCTGAGCCCTTTTCTTCGCCCCTACCGGGTCCAGATCGTCCTGGCGGGGGTGTTTCTGGTGATGGCAGCAGTCACGACGCTGGCTTTCCCTATCGCCTTGCGCAGCCTGATTGACGGTGGCTTCGTCAACCCCGACAAGGGCGCGCAGACCATGGCGCTGCGCGACCACTTCGGTGCCCTCTTCGCAGTGGCCGTGGCGCTGGGTCTTTTCTCCGCCGCGCGCTTCTATACGGTGAGCTGGCTGGGCGAGCGCGTTACCGCGGACATCCGCAATGCAGTCTACGGACATGTGCTGAAGCAGAGCCCGGCGTTCTTCGAGACCACGCAGACCGGCGAAGTGCTCTCGCGTCTCACGGCCGACACCACGCTGGTGCAGACGGTCGTCGGCTCCTCGCTCAGCATGGGCTTGCGCAACGCGGTGATGGGCGTGGGCGCGCTGGCGGTGCTGGTCTGGACCAATCCTTATGTGATGGTGCAGGTGCTGGGCATCCTGGTGCTGGTGGTGCTGCCGAGCATGTGGTTCGGCCGCCGCGTGCGCAAGCTGTCGCGCGCCAGCCAGGACCGCGTGGCCGATTCGAGCGCCATCGCCGCCGAAGTGCTGAACGCGATTCCCGTGGTGCAGAGCTACACGGCCGAGGACCGCGAAGCCTCGCGCTTCAACGGCTCGACCGAAAACGCCTTCCGCACTGCGGTGCGCCGCACCAAGGCGCGCTCCGTGCTGGTGGCGTTCATCATCATCGCCACCTCGGCTGCGCTGCTCTGGGGCCTGTACCAGGGCACGCAGGCGGTGCTGCGCGGCGACATCACGGCCGGCCACCTGGGCCAGACGGTCGTGTACGTCGCCATTCTTGCCAGCGCCACCGCGGTGCTCGGCGAGGTCTACGGCGACCTGCTGCGCGCAGCCGGCGCCACCGAGCGCCTGATGGAGCTGTTGCATGCGCCCGCCGCCATCGTCTCCCCGGCCAACCCGACGGTCACGCCGGTGCCTGCCGCCGGCAGCGCAATCTGCTTCGATGCGGTGACCTTCCATTACCCCTCGCGGCCGGGCACCCCGGCGCTGCGCGACTTCAGCCTCGACATCGCGCCGGGCGAAACGGTGGCGCTGGTCGGCTCGAGCGGTGCCGGCAAGAGCACGGTGTTCCAGCTACTGCTGCGCTACTACGACCCGCAGTCCGGCCGGCTGATGCTCGACGGCGCGCCGCTGGCGTCGCTCGCCCTGCCCGACCTGCGCACCCGCATCGGCCTGGTTCCGCAGGATGCGGTGATCTTCTCGGCCAGCGCGTTCGAGAACATCCGCTATGGCCGCCCGGAAGCCACCGCAGAAGAAGTGCACGCAGCCGCCCGTGCCGCTTTCGCCCACGACTTCCTGCAGGCCCTGCCCGAGGGCTACGACACATTCCTGGGCGAGCGCGGCGTGCGCCTGTCGGGCGGGCAGCGCCAGCGCATCGCGATCGCGCGGGCCATGCTCAAGAATCCGCCGCTGCTGCTGCTCGATGAAGCCACGAGCGCGCTCGACGCGGAGAGCGAGCGCATGGTGCAAGCCGCGCTCGAATCAGCGATGGAAGGCCGCACGACGCTCGTGATTGCGCACAGGCTGGCAACGGTGCAGAAAGCCGACCGCATCATCGTGCTGGACCACGGCGGCATCGTCGAACAGGGAACGCACGCGACGCTGGTGGCGCAAGGCGGCGTGTATGCGCGCCTCGCGGCGCTCCAGTTCACGGCCTGAGCAGGCCGCTTGCTGCTACTGCAGCGTTTCCTTCAGCGCGGCGGGAATCGGCAGCGCCATCACCGGAATGCCCTCGTCGAGCAGCGCTTCGGTCTGCTCGGGCGTCGCCTGCCCGCGGATGCCGCGCTCACGGGCTTCGCCGTAATGCATCTTGCGAGCCTCGTCGGCAAAGCGCTCGCCGACGTCTTCGGTCTTGGCCAGCACCTCGCGCACGGCGCGCATCCAGCGGGCTTCAGGCGAGAGTTCGGCGGGAGCGTTCTGGGCGACAGCCGCGGGCGCCGCGGCTTCCGGCGCCTTGGCATTGCCCAGGTTCAGTCGCGGTGCGCTCAGCAGCTTGACGATGGCGGTGTCGCCGCAGACCGGGCATTCGACCAGCCCGCTAGCCAGTTGGCTGTCGAAGGCTTCGTTGGACGCGAACCAGCCTTCGAAGCCGTGGCCGTGTGCGCAGCGTAGATCGAGAACCTTCATGCGCGGATTATCCCGCGCCGCCTTGGGAGCCCAGGGCCGTCCAGTCCAGTGCCCATGCGCCCGAAATGACGTTCTGCAGCCACAGGGTGCAGGTCAGCGTCTTGGCATCGGTGACGGTGCCGTCGCGGCACCAGCCGGCCAGCTCTTCGGGCGTGGCCGTGAACACGTCGAGGAACTCGCCGTGGTCGAGCTGGCGTTCGCCGAGCGAAAGGCCGCGCGCGAAATAGATGTGGATGATTTCCGTCGAGTACGCCACCGCCAGGTGCATGGCGCCCGCATGCGCCCATTCGCGCGCGGTGTAGCCCGTTTCCTCGAGCAGCTCGCGCTTGCCGCAGACGAAGGGGTCTTCGCCCGCGTCGAGCTTGCCGGCCGGGAACTCGACCATCACATGGCCGACGGGGTAGCGGAACTGGCGCTCGAGCACCACACGGCCGTCGTCCAGCATCGGAATCACCACCACCGCGCCGGGATGCACCACGTACTCGCGCGTAGCGGTGTTGCCGTCGGGCAGGCGAATGGTGTCGCGCTTGGCCTTCAGGAAGTTGCCCCTGAAGAGTTCTTCGCTCTTCGTGAGTTCTTCCCTCAGGTGCGAATCGGAGGTGGAAGATGCAGTCATGTCGTCAGTGCCTGTGTTTCATCAGGTAGCGCCAGGTGAACCCCGGAAAGGCGAGCACGATGAACAGCGAGCCCGTCACCGCGTAGAACTCCCAGCCCTGCGCCGCGATCTGCCCTGCCCTGCGCTCGAACAGCAGCCCGATGCCACCGGCCAGAAAGTACAAGACCACCAGTTCGGCAAGGCGTACCGCGAGCGACTTGGGATTCGTCGGCAGCGGCACGACGCCGAACAGGCGGTCGTTGAGGAACGGCAGGTTGGCGGCCAAGAGGGCCACCAGCAACACGACCCAGACAGACGCGGTTTGCGACACCCGAGGTCGGCCGCGTCAGTGGGCCAGCGTGGCCACGATCGCGTCGTAGCAGAGCGTCATCAGTCCGCCGGGCACGATGCCCAGGATCAGGATCAGCGCGCCGTTGATGGTCAGCACGGTGCGCACATCGCGCGGTGCAGACACGGTGGTGGCCGTGACAGGTGCGTCGAAGTACATGACCTTGACCACGCGCAGGTAGTAGAACGCGCCGATCAGCGACATCATCACCGCGAACACCGCCAGGCCGATGTAGATGGCGTGGCCCGAGGCGATCAGCGCCTGCAGCACCGCCAGCTTGGCGTAGAACCCGACCAGCGGCGGCAGACCGGCCAGCGAGAACATCGCGATGGCCATCACGCCTGCGTACAGCGGGCTGCGCTGGTTGAGGCCGGCGAGATCGGTGATCTCTTCGCTCTCGAAGCCTTCGCGTGCCAGCAGCAGGATGATGCCGAAGCTGGCCAGCGTGGTCAGCACATAGGTCACGATGTAGAACATCGAGGCGCTGTAGGCGTACTGGGCGTTGTAGGTGCCCTGCTGGTCCGAGCCGGCGACCAGGCCGAGGAGCATGAAGCCCATCTGCGAGATCGTCGAATACGCCAGCATGCGCTTCAGGTTGCTCTGCGCGATGGCCGCCAGGTTACCGACCAGCAGCGAGGCGATGGCGAGCACGGCCAGCATCTGCTGCCAGTCGATGGCCAGCGGCTGCAGCGCGTCGACCAGCAGGCGGATGATGATGGCGAAGGCAGCCAGCTCAGGCGCGGCGCCGATCAGCAGCGTGATCGCGGTCGGTGCACCCTGGTAGACGTCGGGCACCCACATGTGGAACGGCGCTGCGCCCACCTTGAATGCCAGGCCGGCCACGATGAACACCAGGCCGAACACCAGCACCTGGTGGTTCACCTTGCCACTCGCGATGGTCTTGAAGACTTCGTTGACGTCGAGCGAGCCGGTCGCTCCGTACATCATCGACAGGCCGTACAGCAGGAAGCCGCTGGCCATGGCGCCAAGCACGAAGTACTTCATGGCGGCTTCGCTGGCCACCGCGTTGTCGCGGCGCAGCGCCACCAGCGCGTAGCTCGACAGCGTGAGCAGTTCGAGGCCCAGGTAGATCAGCAGGAAATTGCTGCCCGAGATCATCACGAACATGCCCAGCAGCGCGAACATGCTGATGGTGAAGAGTTCACCGCCGCGCAGCATCTCGCGGTCGCCCGCATAGGGGCGGCCATAGACCAGCGTGACCATCAATGCCACGGTGGCGAAGCACTTGAGCCAGTTGCCCATCGGGTCGCTGACGACCATGCCGCCGAAGCCGTAGGCGGTCTTGCCGTCGTAGGCCTGGAGGCCCGACAGCACGGCGACCACGGCCAGCGTGAGCAGCGTCAGCACATAGGTGCGGGTACGGCGCGGGCTCGTGTCCGACAGGTCGACCAGTGCAATGATGCAGGTCATGACCAGCAACACGATTTCAGGGTAGATCGTGACCCAGCTGATTTTGTCAATCATCTCGTTCTCTTCTTCAGCGTGGCATCAGGAGGGCAGCTTGGAAACTGCCACGTGGCGCAGGAGCTCGGTCACCGAGGCATCCATTGCATCGGTGAAGGGCTTCGGATACAGGCCCATCCACAGCACGGCAATTGCCAGCAGGGCCAGCATCAGGAATTCGCGGGCATTGATGTCCTTGAGTTCCTTGACGTGGTCGTTGCCGACCGGGCCGAGGTACACGCGCTTGTACATCCACAGGGTGTAGGCCGCGCCGAAGATCAGTGCGGTGGCAGCGCCAAGGCCGATCCAGAAGTTGGCCTTCACGGCACCCAGGATCACCATCCACTCGCCCACGAAACCGGCGGTGCCCGGCAAGCCGCAATTGGCCATGGCGAACAGCAGCGCGAACGCGGCGAACTTGGGCATGGTGTTGACCACGCCGCCGTAGTCGGCGATCTGGCGCGAGTGCACGCGGTCGTACAGCACGCCGATGCCCAGGAACATGGCGCCCGACACGAAGCCGTGGGCGATCATCTGCACGATGCCGCCGGACACGCCGAGCTCATTGAAGATGAAGAAGCCGAGCGTCACGAAGCCCATGTGGGCGACCGACGAGTAAGCCACCAGCTTCTTCATGTCCTGCTGCACCAGCGCAACCAGGCCCACGTAGATCACTGCGATCAGCGACAGCGCGATCATGAGCCAGGCCCATTCGTGCGAGGCGTCAGGCGCGATCGGCATGGAGAAGCGCAGGAAACCGTAGGCACCCAGCTTCAGCATGATCGCGGCCAGCACGGCGGAGCCGCCGGTGGGCGCCTCGACGTGCACGTCAGGCAGCCAGGTGTGCACCGGCCACATCGGCACCTTCACGGCAAAGGCGGCGAAGAAGGCAAAGAACAGGAAGGTCTGCGCGGTCGAACCCAGCGGCAGCTTGTGCCAGGCCAGGATGTCGAAGCTGCCGCCCGACTTGTTGTACAGGAAGATCAGCGCCACCAGCATCAGCAGCGAGCCGAGCAAGGTGTACAGGAAGAACTTGAACGCCGCGTAGATCTTGTTCGGGCCGCCCCAGATACCGATGATCAGGTACATCGGGATCAGCGTGGCTTCGAAGAACACGTAGAACAGCACGCCGTCGAGCGCGGAGAACACGCCGATCATGAAGCCCGACAGGATCAGGAACGCGCCCATGTACTGGTTCACGCGCTCGGTGATCACTTCCCAGGCGGAAATGACGACGATGACCGTGATGAACGACGTCAGCAGCACCAGCCAGAGCGACAAGCCGTCGACCCCGAGGTGGTAGTTGACGTTGAAGCGAGCGATCCAGCTCGTCTTCTCGACGAACTGCATGGCAGCGGTTCCGTTCTGGAAGCGCGTGAACAGCGGCACCGTGACCAGGAAGCTCACGATGGCACCGACGAGCGCGACCCAACGAACGCCCCTGGCGTGCTCGTCACGGCCAAACGCCAGCAGCACGGCGCCGAATGCGATCGGCACCCAGATGGCAAGGCTCAACAAACCCATTTTTCTTTTTCTCCAGCGCTTAGGCTCAGCGTTTGAACCAGACGAAGTACGTCATCAGGACGAAGATGCCGAGCAGCATCGCGAAGGCGTAGTGATAGATGTAGCCTGACTGCATCCAGCGCACCACACCCGAAATCCGGCCGATCACTTTCCACGAACCGTTCACGACGGCACCGTCGATCAGGGCCTGGTCGCCGCCCTTCCACAGGCCGGTGCCGAGGGCACGGGTGGCGCGGGCGATGACGTTCTCGTTGAACCAGTCCATGTAGTACTTGTTCTCGAGCAGGCGGTAGATCGGGCCGAAGGCACGCTTGATGGCGGCCGGCAGCGCCGGGTTGATCATGTACATGTACCAGGACAGGACCACGCCGGCCAGCGCCAGCCAGAACGGCGCCGTCGTCAGGCCGTGGATGGCCATGGCCACCGGACCATGGAAGCCCTCTTCCAGCTCCTTCATGGCGTGGTGCTTGGCACCGTCCACGAAGATCGCGTTCTTGAAGAACTCGCCGAACAGCATCGGCTCGATCGTCATGAAGCCGATCACCACCGAGGGAATGGCCAGCAGCACCAGCGGCAGCCAGACGACCCAGGGCGACTCATGCGGCTTGTGGTCGTGATGGCCATGGCCGTGGTCGTCGTGCCCATGGTCGTCATGGTGTGCGTCGGGGTTCTGGTCGTAGCGTTCCTTGCCGTGGAAGACCAGGAAGTACATGCGGAACGAATAGAACGCCGTGATGAACACGCCGGCCAGCACCGCGTAGTACGCGAAGTTCGCGCCCCACAGGTGGCTTTCGTGCACCGCTTCGATGATGCTGTCCTTCGAGTAGAAACCGGCGAAGAACGGCGTGCCGATCAGCGCGAGCGAACCCAGCAGCGAGGTGATCCAGGTGATGGGCATGTACTTGCGCACGCCGCCCATCCAGCGGATGTCCTGGTTGTGGTGCATGCCGATGATCACCGAGCCTGCGCCGAGGAACAGCAGCGCCTTGAAGAACGCGTGCGTCATCAGGTGGAACACCGCGACCGAGTAGGCCGAGGCACCCAGCGCCACCGTCATGTAGCCGAGCTGCGAGAGCGTCGAGTACGCGACCACGCGCTTGATGTCGTTCTGGATGATGCCCAGGAAGCCCATGAACAGCGCGGTGATGGCACCGATCACGAGGATGAAGCTCAGGGCCGTGTCGCTCAGCTCGAACAGCGGCGACATGCGCGCCACCATGAAGATGCCGGCGGTCACCATCGTTGCAGCGTGGATCAGCGCGGAGATGGGCGTCGGACCTTCCATCGAGTCGGGCAGCCACACGTGCAGCGGGAACTGCGCGCTCTTGCCCATCGCGCCGATGAACAGGCAGATGCAGATCACGGTGATGAGCATCCACTCGGTGCCCGGGAACGTGATGCCGGCCAGCGTGCCTGCCTTGGCGAAGGCTTCGGTGTAGTTCAGCGTGCCGGCATAGGCAGCGATCAGGCCGATGCCCAGGATGAAGCCGAAGTCGCCCACGCGGTTGACCAGGAAGGCCTTCATGTTCGCGAAGATCGCGGTCGGCTTGTTGAACCAGAAGCCGATCAGCAGGTATGACACCAGGCCCACCGCCTCCCAGCCGAAGAACAGCTGGAGCATGTTGTTGCTCATGACGAGCATCAGCATCGAGAAGGTGAACAGCGAGATGTACGCGAAGAAGCGGTTGTAGCCGTCGTCTTCTTCCATGTAGCCGATGGTGTAGATGTGGACCATCAGCGACACGAAGGTCACGACGCACATCATCATGGCGGTGAGGCCGTCGACCATGAAGCCGACTTCCATCTTCAGGCCGCCCACGACCATCCACTCGTAGAGGGTGGCGTTGAAGCGGGCACCGTCGACGATCACGCTCTTGAGCGTCATGGCCGAGATGATGAAGGCGACCAGCACGCCCAGGATGGTGAGCGAGTGCGTGACCTTGCGGCCGATGTGATTGCCGCCGAACTTGGTGCCGAACAGGCCGGCAATGGCTGCGCCGACCAGGGGTGCCAGGGGCACGGCCAGCAAGGTGGATGCGGAAAGGGTTGCGCTCATGTTGCTGTCAACCCTTGAGCGAGTTGAGTTCGTCCACGTTGATGTTCGACTTGTTGCGGAACAGCAGAACCAGCAGCGCCAGCCCGATGGCCGACTCGGCCGCTGCCACCGTCAGGATGAAGAACACGAAGATCTGTCCGTGCATGTCGCCCAGGAAGTGGGAGAACGCCACGAAGTTCATGTTGACCGCCAACAGCATCAGCTCGATGGCCATCAGCAGAACGATCAGGTTCTTGCGGTTCAGGAAGATGCCGATCACGGAGAGCGCGAAGAGCATCGCGCCGAGCGAAAGAAAGTGTCCGAGCGTGAGCGTCATGCCTTGTTTTCCTTTGCCGCGTCCGCAGTTGCTGCTTCAGCCACCGGTTCGGCTGCGCGCGTCGCGGGCATCTGCACGATGCGCACGCGGTCACCCGCCTTCACGCGAACCTGGTCGGCCGGGTTGGTGTACTTGCTGTCCTTGCGAGTGCGCAGGGTCAGAGCAATGGCGGCCACGATGGCCACGAGCAGGATGACAGCAGCAATTTCGAGCGGATACAGATATTGCGAGTACAGCAGCTTGCCGAGTTCGAGCGTGTTCGAACTGTCGGCAGCCATGGCCCCGGTGGTGACGCGCGCTTCGCCGAGGCGGAAGCCGCCCATCAGCACGGCTGCCATTTCGAGCGCGATCAGCGCGCCTACGCCCGCTGCCAGCGGAAAGTGCTTCCAGAAGCCCTCTCGCAGGCTGTCGACGTTGATGTCCAGCATCATCACGACGAACAGGAACAGCACCATCACGGCGCCGACATACACCAGCACCAGCGAGATCGCGAGGAACTCGGCGCGCAGCAGCAGCCAGATGGCCGAGGCCTGGAAGAAAGCCAGCACCAGGTACAACGCGGCGTACACGGGGTTGCGGGAAGTGATGACACGGAACGCTGCGAACAGCAGCACCGCGGCAAACAGATAGAACAGACCGGTCTTGACGTCCATTGGAATTCGAATTGGTACGGGGTTCGGGCTGGTCGGATCAGCGGTACTTGGCGTCGGCCGCCTTGTTCGCTGCAATTTCTTTTTCGTAGCGATCGCCAACGGCCAGCAGCATGTCCTTGGTGAAATACAGGTCGCCGCGCTTTTCGCCGTGGTACTCGAAGATGTGCGTCTCGACGATCGAGTCCACCGGGCAGCTTTCTTCGCAGAAGCCGCAGAAGATGCACTTGGTCAGGTCGATGTCGTAGCGCGTGGTGCGGCGCGAGCCATCGTCACGCACATCGGATTCGATGGTGATGGCCAGCGCCGGGCAGACGGCTTCGCAGAGCTTGCAGGCAATGCAGCGCTCTTCGCCGTTTTCGTAGCGGCGCAGTGCATGCAGACCGCGGAAGCGCGGCGACAGCGGCGTCTTCTCTTCGGGGAACTGCACGGTGATCTTGCGGGCGAAGGCGTACTTGCCGGTGATGGCCAGACCCTTGAACAACTCGAACAGCATGAAGCTGCCCAGGAAGTCCTTGAGCGAGAACGGCGCGGACGGTGTTGCGGTGTGCGCAGCAGACATGATTGTTGGCGCTTCCTGTTATTTCCAGATGTTGAATGGCGTCTGCATCCAGCCACCGACCACGACCAGCCACACGAGGGTGACGGGAATGAAGATCTTCCAGCCCAGACGCATGATCTGGTCATAGCGGAAGCGCGGGAACGTCGAGCGAACCCACAGGAACATGGTGACCACGCAGAAGGTCTTCGCGCCCAGCCAGATCCAGCCCGGAATGAAGCTCAGGAACTCGAACGGGGGCAGCCATCCGCCGAGGAACAGCACCACGGTCAGGATCGAGACGAGCCACATGTTGGCGTACTCGGCAAGGAAGAACATCGCGAAGCTCATGCCCGAGTACTCGATCATGTGGCCGGCAACGATTTCGGACTCGCCTTCCACCACGTCGAACGGGTGGCGGTTGGTTTCGGCCAGGCCCGAAATGAAGTACACGACGAAGATCGGCAGCAGCGGCAGCCAGTTCCACGACAGGAAGCCGACGCCCATGTTGGCGAACATGCCCTTGCCCTGAACATTCACGATCTCGCTCATGTTCAGGCTGCCGGTGACCATCAGCACCACGACGAAGCAGAAGCCCATCGCGATTTCGTAGCTCACCATCTGTGCCGAGGCGCGCAGCGCGCCCAGGAAGGCGTACTTCGAGTTCGAGGCCCAGCCGGCGATGATCACGCCGTACACCTCGAGCGAGGTGATGGCCATCACGAAGAGCAGGCCGGCATTGATGTTGGCCAGCGCCACGTCAGGACCGAAGGGAATCACGGCCCATGCGGCGAGCGCCGGCATGATGGTCATGATCGGGCCCAGCAGGAACAGGCCCTTGTTGGCGACCGTCGGAAGAATGATTTCCTTGGTCATCAGTTTGAGCGCGTCGGCGATCGGCTGGAGCAGGCCCAGCGGGCCGATGCGGTTCGGGCCGATACGGATCTGCGTGAAGCCGATGGCCTTGCGCTCCCACAGCGTGAGGTACGCCACGGCCAGCATCAGCGGGATCACGACGACGATGATCTTGATCAGCGTCCAGACCACGGGCCAGACCACGCCGGTCCACCAGCCTGCGGCAACCAGCCCCTGGCCGAAGCCATGAATGGTGTCGACGATCATGCCAGTGCCTCCTCGGCACGAGCCGTCACGTTCGAACCAGCCGATGCGTTGCGCGCGTCGGCGGTCAGTTGCAGCGAAGGCGCGCGGCGCACGATCGAGTCGAGCTGGTAGATGCTCGCAACCACGGGCGCGGCAACCACGCCGCTGGAAGCGACTGCATTGGCGGAGGTCGCGTTGCTCAGTGCGTTCGCGGGCACGGCACCCTTGTCACCCACGGTGGCCAGCACTTCGGCGGTCGATTCGAACGCGAAGCCTTGCAGGCCCAGCAGGTTGGCCAGCACGCGCAGCACCTTCCACGCCGGACGCGTTTCGCCTTGCGGCTTCACGACGGCATGGAAACCTTGCAAGCGGCCTTCGGCATTGACGAAGGTGCCAGGGGTTTCGGTGAACGGAGCGATCGGGAGCAGCACGTCGCTGAACTCGAGGTTGGCCTTGAACGGGCTGAGCGTGACGACCATTTGCGCATTGCCGATGACATCGGCAGCGGCCTTGCCGGCAGCCGAGTCGAACACCGGCTCGGTGTTCAGCAGCAGCACGGCCTTCAGGCCGGAGCCCGCGGCGAGCATGCGGCCGGCATCGAGGCCGCCGTTCTTCGGGAACGCACCGACGAGCTGCGCGCCCACGGTGTTGGCGGCTTCGGTCAGGTAGCCGACGGTGGCGCCGGTTTGCGCGCCGATCCAGTTCGCCAGCGCCAGCAGGCTGCTGGCTTGGGCGTGGTGGGCGGCGGCGTTGCCGAGCAGCACGGCCTTGCGTTCGCCGCTGAGCAGCGAGGCCGCGATGGCCTTGGCAGCGGCGTCCGGTGCAGTCTTCGGAGCCAGCGGCGCGGCTGCGCCATTGGTCTCGCCGATGGCAGCAGCCACGGCGGCCAGCGCCTCGACCCACTGGTCGGCTTCGACGATGGACGACTGCGCCACGTCGATGGCCCAGGCGTTGCGGTCGGCCATGAGGCTGGCCGAGGTGATCACCGACAGCGCGGCGCCCTTGCGCACGGCCTGGCGGATGCGCTGTGCGAACAGCGGATGTTCCTTGCGCAGGTTCGAGCCCACGACCAACGCGCGCTGCACTTGCGTGAGCGAGGCGATCGAGGTGCCGAGCCAGCGCACGCCTTCGAACGCCGTGAATTCGGCGTTGCGCAGGCGGTAGTCGATGTTGTCGCTGCCGAGTTCACGCGTAAGCATGGTGGCGAGCTGCAGCTCTTCGAGCGTGCTGTGCGGGCTGACCAGCGTGCCGATGCTCTGCGCGCCATGGTCGGCCTTGATCTGCTTGAGGCCGTTGGCGACGTACTCGAGCGCCGTCTGCCAGTCGACCTGCTGCCATTGGCCGCCCTGCTTCAGCATGGGCTGCGTCAGGCGTTCCGTGCCGTTGAGCGCTTCGTACGAGAAACGGTCACGGTCGGCGATCCAGCATTCGTTGACGTCTTCGTTCTCGAGCGGCACCACGCGCATCACGCGGTTGTTTTTGACCTGGACGATCAGGTTGGCGCCGGTGGAATCATGCGGGCTCACCGACTTGCGGCGCGACAGTTCCCAGGTGCGGGCGCTGTAGCGGAACGGCTTGCTCGTGAGCGCGCCGACCGGGCAGATGTCGATCATGTTGCCCGACAGCTCGGAGTCGACCGAGTCGCCGACGAAGGTCTCGATTTCGGAGTGTTCGCCGCGGTGCGACATGCCGAGCTCCATCACGCCGGCCACTTCCTGGCCGAAGCGGACGCAGCGCGTGCAATGGATGCAGCGGCTCATTTCTTCCATGCTGATCAGCGGGCCGACGTCCTTGTGGAACACGACGCGCTTTTCTTCCTCGTAGCGCGAGGAAGAACCGCCGTAGCCCACGGCCAGGTCTTGCAACTGGCATTCGCCGCCCTGGTCGCAGATGGGGCAATCCAGCGGGTGGTTGATCAGGAGAAACTCCATGACCGACTGCTGCGCCTTGATGGCCTTCTCGCTCTTGGTGCGAACGATCATGCCTTGCGTGACGGGCGTGGCGCAGGCCGGCATCGGCTTGGGCGCTTTTTCCACGTCGACGAGGCACATGCGGCAGTTGGCCGCAATGCTGAGTTTCTTGTGATAGCAGAAGTGCGGGATGTACGTGCCCGCCTTGTCGGCAGCATGCATCACCATGCTGCCCTCGGTCACTTCGACCTTCTTGCCGTCGAGTTCGATTTCGATCATGAGTATGTTTCTTCTCGCGCTCAGGCCTTGACGGGCGCCGTCGGAACGTGGCCCGGAATCAGGGCTTCGAACTCGTGACGGAAATGCTTGATCATTGCGCGCACAGGCATGGCCGCGGCATCGCCGAGCGCGCAGATGGTGCGGCCCATGATGTCGCCGGCAACGGAGTCCAGCAGTTGCATGTCGCTGGGCTTGCCCTGACCGTTATGGATGCGGTCCACCACGCGGTAGAGCCAGCCCGTGCCTTCACGGCACGGCGTGCATTGACCGCAGGACTCGTGCATGTAGAAGTACGAGAGGCGCTTGAGCGACTCGACCATCGAACGGCTGTCGTCCATCACGATCACCGCGCCCGAGCCCAGCATGGAGCCGGCCTTGGCGATGGAGTCGTAGTCCATGGTGCAGGCCATCATGATGTCGGCCGGCAGCACCGGCGCCGACGATCCGCCGGGAATCACTGCTTTCAGCGTGCGGCCCTTGCGCACGCCGCCAGCCAGCTCGAGCAGCTTGGAGAACGGCGTGCCCATGGGCACTTCGTAGTTGCCGGGCAACTCGACGTCGCCGCTCACCGAGTAGATCTTGGTGCCGCCGTTGTTCGGCTTGCCGCATTCGAGGTAGGCCGGACCGCCGTTGCGGATGATCCAGGGCACCGCCGCGAAGGTCTCGGTGTTGTTGATGGTGGTCGGCTTGCCGTACAGGCCGAAGCTGGCCGGGAACGGCGGCTTGAAGCGCGGCTGGCCCTTCTTGCCTTCGAGCGATTCGAGCAGCGCGGTTTCTTCGCCGCAGATGTAGGCGCCGAAGCCGTGGGCGGCATGCAACTGGAAGTTGTACGTGCTGCCCATGATCTTGTCGCCGAGGTAGCCGGCGGCGCGCGCTTCTTCGAGGGCTTCCTCGAAGCGGTCGTAGGTCTGGAAGATCTCGCCGTGGATGTAGTTGTAGCCCACGCTGATGCCCATCGCATACGCGGCGATGGCCATGCCTTCGATCACGATGTGCGGGTTGAACTGCAGGATGTCGCGGTCCTTGCACGTACCCGGCTCGCCTTCGTCCGAGTTGCAGACGAGGTACTTCTGGCCCGGGAACTGGCGGGGCATGAAGCTCCACTTCAGGCCGGTCGGGAAGCCCGCGCCGCCACGGCCGCGCAGGCCCGAGGCCTTGACTTCGGCGATCACCTGGTCGGGCGTGAGGCCCTCGGTGAGGATCTTGCGCAGGGCCTGGTAGCCGCCGCGCGCCTCGTAGTCGGCCAGACGCCAGTTGGTGCCGTCGAGGCCCGCATAGATCTGCGGCTCGATGTGGCGGTCATGGAAACAGGTCTGGACGCCCGTTGCCTGGAACTGCTGAAGCACTTGTTCGGGTGACATCACGAAGCCTCCCCCTTGGCGGCCGGCGCGGCATTGCGCAGCCCGTCGATGAGCTGGTCGAGCTTTTCGTTGCTCATGAAGCTGCACATGGTGCGGTCGTTGACCAGCATCACGGGCGAGTCGGCGCACGCGCCGAGGCATTCGCTCTGCTGCAGCGTGAACAGGCCGTCGGCCGTGGTCTCGCCCATCTTGATGCCGAGCTTCTTCTCGAGGTGCACGAGGGCCGTGACGCCGTCACGCAGCTGGCAAGGCAGGTTGGTGCACACGTTGAGCTTGAACTTGCCAACCGGGTGCTGGTTGTACATGTTGTAGAAGGTCGTCACTTCGTGCACGGCGATGGGCGCCATGCCGAGGTACTCGGCAATCTCGCGCTCGCGCTGCAGGCTGACGAAGCCTTCGTCCTGCTGGACGATGGCCAGGCAGGCCATCACCGCGGATTGCTTGCCTGCTTCGGGGTACTTGGCCACCTCGCGAGCAAAGCGCTCAAGGATCGCCGGCTGCAGAGGGGAAGAAGGCGCCGAAGGCGCCGTGTCATGGTGGGTCGAGGAAGTCATTCGCTCTTTCTCACCTGTCGATCTCGCCGAACACGATATCCATCGTGCCGATCACCGCGACAGCGTCGGCGATCATGTGACCGCGCGACATTTCGTCGAGGGCGGCGAGGTGCGGGAAACCAGGGGCGCGGATCTTCAGACGGTACGGCTTGTTGGCGCCGTCGCTCACGAGATAGATGCCGAACTCGCCCTTCGGATGCTCGACGGCTGCATACGCCTCGCCTTCGGGCACGTGGAAGCCTTCGGTGAAGAGCTTGAAATGGTGGATCAGCTCCTCCATGTTCGCCTTCATCGATTCGCGCGCGGGCGCGGCGACCTTGTGGTTGTCGGTGATGACAGGACCAGGGTTGGCGCGCAGCCAGGCCGAGCACTGCTGGATGATCCGGTTGGCCTGGCGCATCTCTTCGACGCGCACCAGGTAGCGGTCATAGCAGTCGCCAGTCTTGCCGACCGGCACGTCGAACTGCATGCGCTCGTACACGTCGTAGGGCTGCTTCTTGCGCAGGTCCCACTCGATGCCCGAACCACGCAGCATGGGGCCGGTGAAGCCGAGGTTCAGCGCGCGCTCCGGCGTGACAACGCCGATGCCCACGGTGCGCTGCTTCCAGATGCGGTTGTCGGTGAGCAGCGTCTCGTACTCGTCGACCATCTTCGGGAAGCGCTTGCAGAAGTCGTCGACGAAGTCGAGCAGCGAGCCCTGGCGGTTCTCGTTGAGCTTCTCGATCGCCTTCGCGTTCTTGATCTTGCTGACCTTGTACTGCGGCATCGCGTCCGGCAGGTCGCGATAGACGCCGCCCGGACGGAAGTACGCCGCGTGCATGCGCGCGCCGGACACGGCCTCGTACATGTCGAACAGGTCTTCGCGTTCACGGAAGCAGTAGATGAGCATGTTCATCGCGCCGCAGTCCAGACCGTGCGCGCCGAGCCACAGCAGGTGGTTCAGCAGGCGGGTGATCTCGGCGAACATCACGCGGATGTACTGCGCACGCTCCGGCACCTCGAGACCCATCATCCGCTCGATGGCCAGGCAATAGGCGTGCTCATTGCTCATCATCGACACGTAGTCGAGACGGTCCATGTACGGCAGGGACTGGATGAAGGTCCGCGATTCGGCGAGTTTCTCGGTCGCGCGATGCAGCAGGCCGATGTGGGGATCGGCGCGCTGAATGACTTCGCCGTCCAGTTCGAGCACCAGGCGCAGCACGCCGTGTGCCGCCGGATGCTGGGGACCGAAGTTGAGTGTGTAGTTCTTGATTTCGGCCATATCAGTCAGTGCAAACCGCCGCCGTAGTTATCTTCGCGGATCACGCGCGGGGTGATTTCTCGCGGCTCGATCGATACCGGCTGGTAGACGACGCGCTTCTGTTCTTCGTCGTAACGCATTTCGACGTGACCCGACACCGGGAAGTCCTTGCGGAACGGGTGGCCGATGAAGCCGTAGTCGGTCAGGATGCGGCGCAGGTCGTCATGCCCTTCGAACACGATGCCATAGAGGTCGAACGCTTCGCGCTCGAACCAGGTCGCGGCATTCCAGACAGGCTGCAGCGAATCGACCACGGGCAGGTCTTCGTTCGGCGCGAACACCCGGAGGCGCACGCGCTGATTGAGGCTCACGGAAAGCAGGTGCGTAACGACGCCATAGCGCTCGCCCTGCCACTCGCCTTCGCGGTAGTCGGAATAGTCCATGCCGCAGAGGTCGATCAGTTGCTCGAAACGGCAGCCGGGCGCGTCGCGCAGCAGCAGCGCGGCGTCGATGTAGTCGGTCGAATCGACCACGACGGTCACCTCGCCGAGTGCGATCGTCACGCTTTTGGCCTTGTCGCCGAGCGTCTCGGCGATGGTGGCGCGCAGCACCTCCGGCGAAATTGCAAAGTCAGTCATCGTCGGCAATCTCTCAGGCGCGGGCAATGGTGTTGGTGCGGCGAATCTTCTGCTGCAACTGGATCACGCCGTAAAGCAGAGCTTCGGCGGTGGGCGGGCAACCCGGCACATAGACGTCGACCGGCACGATGCGGTCGCAGCCGCGCACGACGGAATAGCTGTAGTGGTAGTAGCCGCCGCCATTGGCGCACGAGCCCATCGACAACACCCAGCGCGGTTCGGGCATCTGGTCATAGACCTTGCGCAATGCCGGAGCCATCTTGTTGCACAGCGTGCCGGCCACGATCATCAGATCGGACTGGCGCGGACTGGGACGGAACAGCATGCCGAAACGGTCGATGTCGTAGCGGGCAGCACCCGCGTGCATCATTTCCACGGCACAGCATGCGAGGCCGAACGTCATCGGCCAGAGAGATCCGGTCTTCGCCCAATTCACGACCGAGTCATAGGTCGTGGTGACGAAACCTTCTTTGAGAACGCCTTCAATGGCCATTGTGTAGCTTCCTTGTCATTCCCAGTCGAGCGCGCCTTTTTTCCACTCGTAGGCGAAGCCCACGACGAGGATGGCGAGAAAGATCATCATGGCCCAGAAGCCGACAGCACCGATCTCCTTGAGCGCAATGGCCCACGGAAAGAGAAAGGCAATTTCGAGATCGAACAGGATGAAGAGAATCGCGACGAGGTAATAGCGCACGTCGAACTTCATGCGCGCATCCTCGAAGGCTTCAAAGCCACACTCGTAGGGAGCGTTCTTTGCGGCGTCGGGCCGATTGGGGCCGAGAATGTATCCGATGACCTGAGGGGCGACGCCTACGCCGACTCCGACCAAAATGAACAAAAGGACGGGGAGGTAGGAGTCGAGATTCATCGAGAGTTTTTCACCGCTTGCCACCGGCAAGAAGAACCTCTGGATGAGGCTTTCTGCCGATGAGATTTGGTGCGGTCGGCGAGACTCGAACTCGCACAGCTTTCGCCACTACCCCCTCAAGATAGCGTGTCTACCAATTTCACCACGACCGCGGTATTTACTGTTCGGATGGCATGAGGTACCTGCAACAGGTATTTGGCTTTCCGAACAGATTTAGAGTTTACCCTGAAAACGAGCCGTTTTTCACTGACAGCTCATGAAAACGAGTTGATTACTTGCTGGGAATCTGGCCGGGCGCTGGAGCGGGCGTGGCAGGAGCCGACGCAGGGGCTGCAGGAGCGGCTGCACCAGGGATTTCGCCGACTGCAGGAGCAGCAGGCGCAGCGGGTGCAGCAGGCGTTCCGACAGCAGCGCGCTCGAGCAGGCTGCCACCACCAGCAGGACGCGAATGGCTGAAATAGGCCAGCAGCAACGTGCATGCGAAGAACACCGCGGCAAGCACCGCCGTGGTGCGCGACAGGAAGTTCGCACTGCCGCTCGCACCGAACAGGCTGCCGGCACTGCCGCTGCCGAAAGCAGCGCCCATGTCGGCTCCCTTGCCGTGCTGGATCAGGATCAGGCCGATCATGACCAGGGCTGCCAGCATCTGCACGCCGACCAGAAGGTTGAGGACCACATTCATTCGTTCTTACTCCTAATTGATTGCCACCGTTGCCCGCGTTCAGCGAGCAGCGGCAGAGATGATCTGCAAAAAGTCGGGCGCCTTCAGCGACGCGCCGCCGATGAGGCCGCCGTCGATGTCGGCCTGTGCCAGCAGTTCCGCGGCGTTCGCCGCGTTCATGCTGCCGCCGTAGAGGATATTGATGGCAGCAGCGTGCTCGCTCGCTGCGTGATGCAACTGCGCGCGCAACACGGCATGCACTGCCTGGGCCTGCTCCGGCGTGGCCGTCTTGCCTGTGCCGATGGCCCAGACAGGTTCGTAGGCCACGACGATCTCGCTGATGCAATGGCCGTTCACATGGATGACCGCCGCCAGCTGACGCTTGACGACCTCTTCGGTCTGCCCTGCTTCGCGCTGTGCCAGCGTTTCGCCGACGCAGACGATCGGCGTGATGCCGTTGGCCATTGCGGCAGCGGTTTTCGCAGCCACGGCCTCATCGGTCTCGCCGTGATACTGGCGACGCTCCGAGTGACCGACGATTGCGTAGCGCACGCCGAAATCCTTCAGCATCGCCGCCGACTGCTCGCCGGTGAATGCACCTTGGGGATGCGCCGAAATGTCCTGCGCACCCAATGCCAATGCGGGCGAGCCCGCCAGCAGCGATTGCAGTTGCGCGAAGTACGGTGCGGGCGCGCACAGCGCCACGTCGCACGCGGCCGGGCTAGCAGCCAGGCCTTGCTGAAGCGCCTTCACCAGCGCCTCGTTGGCAGCCAGGCTGCCATTCATCTTCCAGTTGCCGGCGATCAGTTTCTTCTTGGTTGTCATCGCGTTCTTCTCGTCACCATGTCAGCACGATCTTGCCGATGTGCTGGTTCGATTCCATCAGCGTGTGAGCCTGGGCGGCGCCGCTCGGTTCACCCGCTGCCGCAAAAGTACTGTGGATCACGGGCTTGATCGCGCCGCTCTCGAGCAGCGGCCAGACCTTTTCGCGCAGCGCCTTGGCAATGGCGCCCTTGAATGCCACCGGCCGCGGACGCAGCGTCGAGCCGGTGATCGTGAGGCGCCTGCGCAGCACGAGGCCCGCATTGATCTGGCTCTTCACGCCGCCCTGCACCGCAATGATCACGAGCCGGCCGTCTTCGGCCAGGCACTCGATCTCGCGCGCCACGTAGTCGCCGGCGACCATGTCGAGCACCACGTCCACGCCCTTCCCGTCCGTGAGCTTCTTCGCCTCTTCGACGAAGTCGCTCGTGCGGTAGTTGATGGCATGGTCCGCGCCCAGCTTCTTGCAGGCTTCGCACTTGTCGTCGCTGCCGGCCGTGACGATCACGGTCGCACCGAGCGCCTTGGCGATCTGGATCGCCGTCACCCCGATGCCGCTCGAGCCGCCCTGGATCAGAAGCGTTTCGCCCTTCTGCAGTCGGCCACGCTCGAACACGTTGCTCCAGACGGTGAAGAAGGTCTCCGGCAGCGAAGCCGCCTCGACATCGCTCCAGCCCTTGGGCACCGGCAGGCATTGCGCGACAGGCGCCACGCACAGCTGCGCATAGCCGCCGCCCGCAATCAGCGCGCAGACACGGTCGCCGACCTTGAAGCCCGCCTCGGCCAATGCCGCGGCATCGCCCGACACGATCTCGCCGGCCACTTCGAGGCCCGGCAGATCGGATGCGCCCGGAGGCACCGGATAATTGCCCATCCGCTGCAGCACGTCGGGGCGATTGACACCACTCGCCGCAACGCGGATGAGCAATTCGCCAGCGCCGGCAACCGGATCGGGGCGCTCCGCCACGCGCAGCACCTCGGGGGCGCCGAACGAAGTGATTTCAATGGCTTTCATGGTCTTTCGGCCTCCTGCGCCCGCAGATGGGGCGAAGCTTGCTGTTCAAAAGATGGCAACGGCGGCACCGGACCGCCGTTGCGCCCTTCTTACTCCTGAGGCTCGCGCGGGGCTTGCTGTTGCTGCTCGCCAGCCGGAGCCTGCGGCTGCTCGTTGCGCGGTTGCTGCTGCTGGTCGTTGAAGCGCGGTGCGCGCTCACCACGATCACCACCGCGGTCGCCGCGGTCGCCACGGTCCGAACGCTCGCGGCGCTCGCCACCACGGTCACCGCGATCGCCACGGTCTTCACGCGGCGGGCGCTCGCTGAATTCCATGCCGGCCGGACGCTCGGTCAGGGCCTTCATGGACAGCTTGACGCGGCCCTTTTCGTCGGTCTCGAGAACCTTGACCTTCACGATCTGGCCTTCGCTCAGATAGTCGGTCACCTTCTCGACGCGCTCGTGCGCGATCTGGCTGATGTGCAGCAGGCCGTCCTTGCCGGGCAGCAGGTTGATGAGCGCGCCGAAGTCCAGGATCTTGGTGACCGGGCCTTCGTAGACCTTGCCGATTTCGACTTCGGCCGTGATCTGCTCGATGCGCTTCTTGGCCAGCTCGGCCTTTTCCGGATCGGTCGAGGCGATGGTGATGGTGCCGTCTTCGTCGATGTTGATCGTCGTGCCGGTTTCTTCCTGCAGGCCACGGATGACCGAGCCGCCCTTGCCGATCACGTCGCGGATCTTCTCGGGGTTGATCTTCAGCGTGGTCAGGCGCGGAGCGAAGCTGGAGACTTCGGCCTTGGCCTCGCCCATGGCTTCCTGCATCTTGCCCAGGATGTGCATGCGCGCTTCCTTGGCCTGCGCCAGTGCGACCTGCATGATTTCCTTGGTGATGCCCTGGATCTTGATGTCCATCTGCAGCGCGGTGATGCCGTTGGTGGTACCGGCAACCTTGAAGTCCATGTCGCCCAGGTGATCTTCGTCGCCCAGGATGTCGGTCAGCACCGCGAAGCGGTTGTCTTCCTTGATCAGGCCCATGGCGATGCCGGCCACGTGCGCCTTCATGGGCACGCCGGCGTCCATCATCGAGAGGCAGCCACCGCACACCGATGCCATCGACGACGAGCCGTTCGACTCGGTGATTTCCGACACCACGCGAACCGTGTACGGGAACTCTTCCTTGCTCGGCAGCACGGCGACCAGGGCGCGCTTGGCCAGGCGGCCGTGGCCGATTTCGCGGCGCTTGGTCGAGCCCATGCGGCCCACTTCGCCGGTGGCGAAGGGAGGCATGTTGTAGTGGAACAGGAAGCGGTCTTCGTATTCGCCGGCCAGCGCGTCGATGCGCTGTGCGTCGCGTTCGGTGCCAAGCGTGGTGATGACCAGCGCCTGGGTTTCACCGCGCGTGAACAGGGCCGAACCGTGGGTGCGGGGCAGCACCGAGTTGCGGATCTCGATGGGGCGCACGGTGCGCGTGTCGCGGCCGTCGATGCGGGGCTCGCCCGACAGGATCTGGCTGCGCACGATCTTCGATTCGATGGCGAACAGCAGGTCGCTGACCTTGCCGGAGTCGAATTCGGTGCCTTCGGCCTTCAGTGCCTCGAGCACGCTGGCGTTGGCTTCGCGCAAGGCTTGCGTACGGGCTTGCTTGCTGCGAATTTGATAGACGGCGCGCAGCTTGTCTTCGGCCAGGCCCTTGACCTTGGCGACGAAGGCTTCGTCTTCGGCAGGGGCCTTCCAGTCCCACACCGGCTTGCCGGCGTCGCGCACGAGTTCATGGATTGCGTTGATCGCGACGTTGGCTTGTTCGTGGCCGAACACCACGCCGCCCAGCATGATTTCTTCGCTGAGTTGCAGGGCTTCGGATTCGACCATCAGCACGGCGGATTGCGTGCCGGCGACGACGAGGTCCATCTGCGAATCCTTGCGGGCGGTCTGGCCCGGATTCAGCACGTACTGGCCGTTGATGTAGCCCACGCGGGCCGCACCGATCGGGCCGTTGAACGGCACGCCGGAGATCGACAGCGCGGCGCTCACGCCGATCATGGCGGCGATGTCGGCGTCGACTTCGGGGTTGAGCGAGATCGTGTGGATGACCACATGCACTTCGTTCAGGAAGCCTTCGGGGAACAGCGGGCGGATCGGGCGGTCGATCAGGCGGCTGGTCAGCGTTTCGTGTTCGCTGGGCTTGGCTTCGCGCTTGAAGAAGCTGCCGGGGATCTTGCCGGCGGCGTAGGTCTTCTCGATGTAGTCGACGGTCAGCGGGAAGAAGTCCTGGCCGGCCTTGGCCGACTTGGAAGCGACCACGGTCGCGAGGATGACGGTGCCGTCGATGTCGACGAGCACGGCGCCGCTGGCCTGGCGGGCGATTTCACCCGTTTCCATGACGACGGTCTTGTCGCCCCACTGGAACGACTTGGTGACTTTGTTGAAGAGGCTCATGTTTTGCTCCTGTTTTGATAGCGGACTACACAGAATCCGCAAGAGACGGAGGCTTCTCAGAACACGATGCCATTCCAGCGAAGCTCGGGGAGAACTTCATTGGAATGACACAGCTTCGCTCTGTTTTGGCACTCCGAAAGTGGATCGCGAAGTAAAAAACGCCTGAGCTAGCGGACTAACCCAGGCGTTTTTTCATGCGATTTGGTTTACTTGCGCAGACCCAGCTTGGCGATCAGCGCGGTGTAACGGTCGGCGTCCTTGGACTTGAGGTAGTCGAGGAGCTTGCGGCGGCGGCTCACCATGCGCAGCAGGCCGCGGCGACCGTGGTGGTCCTTGGCGTGCGTCTTGAAGTGGGGGGTGAGCTCGTTGATACGGGCGGTCAGCAGTGCGACTTGCACTTCAGGGCTGCCGGTGTCGTTGGCGGCGCGGGCGTTGTCTTTGACGACTTCGGCCTTGATGGAGGCTGCGATCATGTTGATTTCCTTGTTCCGGGATGTTTGACTTGCGGTGTGCGCTGGAACTGCACCCACCGTGCGCCTTGCGGCATGCAAAGCCTCGGGATTATAGCTCGACGACTTTCACCGGGCTTTCATGCCCCCTGGAACCCCTTCCATCGAGGGAAGCCAGCCCCACCGCGCCCAGAACGCAGACGCCCCCGGCAATCTGGGCCGGGCTGATGCTTTCGCCCAGCCAGAGCGCCGCCAGCACAAGCGCCGAGACCGGCAGGATGGCCGTGAACAGCGCCGCCTCCGCCCCGCGCAACCGGGACGAGCCGGCGAACCACAGCACGAAGCCCAGCACGGTGGGCACCAGCGCGTAGTACGCGACACCGGCCAGCGCCTGCATCGGCAAGGCATGCTCCCAGGCTCGCTCGAACAGGGCCGGAACCAGCGACAGCAGCAGTCCGAAGGCGGCCATCAGCGTCGAGAGCGCCAGCGGGCGCACCGGCACCCGCAGCCGCTTGTTGAGCAGGATGAACATCGCCTCGCAGACGACCGCGCCCAGGACCAGCAGGTTGCCCAACAAGGCGGCGGGAGATTTCGAGTCCCCCGCCGAAACGGCTCCTGCCCCGGGCCAACTGATCGCCAGCACCCCGGCCGTCGCCAGCGCGATGCTGCCCACCAGGTAGCGTCCCGGCCGCTCGCGCAGCGCAATCACTGCCACCAGCGCCGCCACCGCCGGCAAGGTGCCCGCCACCACACCCGCACTGGCCGCCGGCGCCCAGCGCACGCCCATGATCAGCAGCACGGTGTACCCGACACTGCCCAGCCCCGCCTGGCACAGCAGCAGCGCCATGTCGCGCCGGCCGGGCATCGGCCACGGGGTGCGGGTCAGCCGCATCAGCAAGAGGAACACCGGCAGTGCCATCGCGAACCGCAGCGCGGTCGCGGTGAAAGGCGGCAGCCCGCCCGCGATGACCTTGCTCGCCACCACAGTGCTGCCTACCGTGACCATCGCCAGCGCGCACAGCGCCATGCCCTTCGACCGTTCCGACATGCCAGACCCTTCGCTTTCGAGAAAGGGGCAAGCTTCGCGGGCGGCGCGCGCCGCGTATTGAACGAAATTGCAGCGGGGCCGAGCGCCTCGATCAGGCCTTGTGCGAAGGCTGCTCCGCCAGCCAGTTGCGCAGGCGTTCCACGCCCTTCACCAGCCGCTGCGGGTCTTTGGAGGCAAAGCACCAGCGCAGCCAGCCCTGCGCCTCGGGCGCGAAGGCATTGCCCGGCGCGAGGCCCAGTCCTGCCTCGGCCACCAGCCGCTTGGCCACTTCGAGTGAGTCGCCGAAACCTTCGAGCCGGAAGAAGGCATACATGCCGCCCTTGGCCGCCGCCACCTGCACGCCCGGCACCGCCGCCAGCAGCGGCACCAGCGTGTCGCGGCACGACTTCAGGTGCGCCACCACGCGCGGCGTGATCTCGGCGGTGTGCTCGATGGCGGTGATGGCCGCGCGCTGCGTGAACACGCTTGCGCACGAGGTGTTGAACTCGATCAGCTTGCCGATGCCGTCCACCATCGAGGGCGGCAGAACCAGCCAGCCGAGGCGCCAGCCAGTCATCAGGAAGCTCTTCGAAAAACTGTGCGTCACGACCAGGCGGTCGTCGGGCTTCGAGATGTCGAGGAAGCTCGGCGCGCAGCCGTTGGGCGTCGGCTCGTAGTACAGCCGCTCGTACACCTCGTCCGCCAGGATCCAGGTGCCGGTCTGGCGGCAATGGTCGAGCACGGCCTGCTGCTCGTCGCGCGTCATGGTCCAGCCCGTCGGGTTGTTGGGTGCGTTGACGATCAGCAGCTTCGTCTTCGACGTGACCGCTGCGCGCAGCGCGGGCAGGTCGAGCGTCCACTGGCCGTTCACCGGCACCAGCGGCACGGTGCGCACGTTCGCACCCATGATCGCGGGCTGCGCCGTGAGGTTGGGCCACACGGGCGTCACGGCAACCACTTCGTCGCCCGCATCGACCAGCGCCTGCACCGCCAGCATCAGCGCACTCACGCCACCCGAGGTGACGGCGATGCGCGATGCATCGACCGCCGGGTGCAGCCCGCTGGTGTAGCGCGCGATGGCTTCGCGCAACTCGGGCAGCCCGAGGTTGTGGGCATAGAAGGTTTCGCCCCGCTGCAGCGACTCGATGGCCGACTGGCGGATCACCTCGGGCGTGACTTCGTCGCTTTCGCCGAACCAGAAGGCCAGCACGTCGTCGCGCCCCATGCCGGCGTTGG
Source organism: Variovorax durovernensis (assembly GCF_977011995.1). Lineage (NCBI taxonomy): Bacteria > Pseudomonadati > Pseudomonadota > Betaproteobacteria > Burkholderiales > Comamonadaceae > Variovorax > Variovorax durovernensis. The sequence goes on from NZ_CDRNCW010000001.1 coordinate 4,459,333, forward strand.
CGACTTCGCGGATCTTCGACGCTTCGAGGTTGTGGATGGCTTCACGCATGTCTGTAGGTCCTGTTCTCTGTCATCAATCGATCAAGGTCTCTTCATCTTGCACGAGGTCGGCAGTTCCGCGCGTTCGGCGGGAATGGTCTTGACCACGCGAAAGCCGTAGCCCGAACCTTCCACGTCGAACTGCACGCCCGGCCTGCCCTGCTTGTCCATCACACCGACCACCAGCTGCTGCTGGAACTGGTGATCGGCAGCGCGCATGCGGCCGCGCTGGCCATGGAGGCTCACGTCGGCCTGCTCCAGCGCGCGTGCGACCGGCACCGCGTCCACGCTGCCCGCGCGTTCGATCGCCTGTGCAAGCGCTTCGATCATCAGCGCCAACCGCATGTGCACATAGTCTTCGGCCGGCTTCGGAAAGCGTGCTCGGAAGGCGCGGTAGAACTCCGCGGACTGCGCCGTCTGCACGTTGGGCAGCCAGTCGGCCACCGCGACCACGCGGCCGATGCCGGCGTCGCCGATGGCTGCGGGTGCACCGAGCGCATTGCCGTAGAAGGTATAGAAGGTGCCGTTGAAGCCGGCCTCGCGCGCCGCCTTCACGAGCAGCGTGAGGTCGTTGCCCCAGTTGCCCGTGACCACGGCCTGCGCGCCGCTCGCGATGATCTTGGTGGCGTAGGGCGCGAAGTCTTTCACCTTGCCCATCGGGTGCAGTTCGTCGCCGACGATCTCCACGTCGGGCCGCTGCGCGCCGAGTTGCCGGCGCGCCTCGCGCAGCACCGACTGGCCGAAGCTGTAGTCCTGCCCGATCAGGTAGACGCGCTTGAGCGCGGCGTCGTCCTTCACCACATCCATCAGCGCCGCTACGCGCATGTCGGCATGGGCGTCGAAGCGGAAGTGCCAGAAGCTGCAGCGCTCGTTGGTGAGCACCGGATCGACCGCCGCGTAGTTGAGGAAGATCACGCGCCGCGACGGGTCGCGCTCGTTGTTCTTGTCGATGGCATCGACCAGCGCCGCGGCCGTGGCAGACGAGTTGCCCTGCAGCACGATGCGCGCGCCGTCGTCCATGGCGGCTCGCAATGCGGAAAGCGCTTCTTCGTTCTGCCCCTTGCTGTCGTAGCGGTCGAGCTGCAGCATGCGCGCGCCGCCCGGCAGCTTGATGCCGCCGCGCGCGTTCACGCGCTCCACGGCCCACAGCAGGTTGCGGAACACGGCCTCGCCGGTATTGGCGAAGGGGCCGCTCATGCTTTCGGTCAGCGCGAGGCGGATGGGTGCGGGCGGGGTCTGCGCGAGCGCCGCGAAGGGCCTCGCGCATAGCGCCAGCGCCGCGAATTTCAAGGTCTCGCGACGCAAATTAAAGGGGGGATTCATTGTCTTGAAACGCTTGCCGGTGGGCCTAGATGAGGTGTCAAGCGGCACTCACACGATGGAACGGCCGCGCAGTGTAAGGGACACACATTCCTTGTCCCCATTGTGTTCACTCAGGAGTTCTTCACATGTTTTTCGCACCCACCCTCCGCACCGCCCGTTTCGCTCCGCGCGCCTATGACCGCGCCTTCGAACGCTTCGCCAGCGAGGCCTTCGCCGGCACTCGCCGTTCGCCGCTCGTGGAACAGGACGACAAGAGCTGGACCCTCTCGCTCGACGTGCCCGGCTTCTCGCGTGAAGACCTCGCCATCAGCATCGAAGGCGCCGTGCTGCGCATCGACAGCAAGGCCGAAGCCAAGCGCCAGTTCAAGGCCGCCTACGAGCTGCCGCAGGACATCGACGTGGCCACCAGCGAAGCCAAGCTCGAGAATGGCGTGCTCACGCTGAAGCTCGGAAAACTGGTGCCGGTGAGCCAGGCCACGAGTTTGCAAATCAACTAGTCCGGCCTATGCCCACAAGAAGAAAGTGTCAGTAAAGGGTTGCTTTTGACTTTGAACATGCTCCCTATTCACAATAGGGCCGCATAACGTCACATGATGTGACGTTTTCTTAGTACTTTCTTCTTCGTGGGCGTCTTGTAAACGCATCGAAATCATGACGGTGCGGATAGGGTGCCCCTCACGGCACCATGAAAACTCACCTTCAACCCGCAAACCCCACCGAACAATCCGACACGCTCCTGGTCTTCCTGCCAGGGGCGTACCTCAAGCCTGACGAGTTCGAGCGCGAAGGCTTCATCAGCGCCGTCCGGGAGCGTCACCTCGCAGCCGATGCGCTGCTGGTGGACGCCGACGTGTCGTACTACTACGACCAGACCCTCAGCGAGCGCCTGCACGCCGACGTCATCGAGCCGCAGCGTGCCAAGGGCTACAAGGCGATCTGGCTGGTGGGCATTTCCATCGGCGGCTTCGGCGCGTTGATCCACGAACTGGCAAGGCCGGGCTCGGTCGACGGCATCGTGGCGCTGGCGCCCTACCTCGGGCGCCGTGTGCTCGGGGCTGAGATCAAGAAGGCCGGTGGCCTGCGCGCATGGCAGGCACCCACCGGGCCGCAGCCCGACGAAGAGCCCGACCGCAAGCTCTGGCCCTTCTTCCAGCAATACCTCTCGGCGCAGCCTTCGAAGAACCTGCCGCCGCTCTACCTGGGATTCGGCCTCGACGACCGCTTTGCCGGCAACCACAAGCTTCTGGCAGACGCGCTGCCGCCGGGCCGCGTGTTCACCACCGAAGGCGGCCACGACTGGCCGCAATGGCGCCAGCTCTGGCGCAACGTGCTGGACGTGTTGCCGCTGCCGGCAGTCGGCCGTTCGCGCCAGCCGCTGCCGGCTACGCAGCCTGCGGCGTCGACGCCTCGGCAGTCAGCGATTCCATTGGCCATCGCGGTCTGATGTCGAAGGCATAGCGCTCGGTCGCCTGCGACAGGCCCGACTGCAGGCGCATCGCGGCAGCCATGGCGATCATGGCGCCGTTGTCGGTGCACAGGTGCAGCTCGGGGTAGTGCACCCGCACCTTGCGCTTTGCGCATGCGGCATTGAGTTGCTCGCGCAGATTCTTGTTCGCCCCCACGCCGCCCGCCACCACCAGCCGCTTCAGGCCGGTCTGGTCCAGCGCGGCGAGCGACTTCTTCAGCAGCACCTCGACGATCGCCGCCTGCGTGGACGCCGCGAGGTCGGCCTTGCTGGACTCGAGCTGGTCGCCGAGCTTCTTGGCCTGCGTGAGCACCGCCGTCTTCAGGCCGGCGAACGAAAAGTCGAGATCGCCGCTGTGCAGCAGCGGACGCGGCAGCTTGAAAGCCGCGGCATCGCCGCCTTCGGCCAGCTTCGCGAGCCACGGCCCGCCGGGGTACGGCAGGCCCATGAGCTTGGCGCTCTTGTCGAAGGCTTCGCCGGCCGCATCGTCGATGGTCTCGCCCAGCAGCTCGTAGCGGCCCACGCCGTCCACCCGCATCAGCTGCGTATGGCCGCCCGACACCAGCAGCGCCACGAACGGAAACTCCGGCGGATCGGCGCTCAGGAATGGCGACAGCAGATGTCCTTCGAGGTGATGCACGCCCAGCACCGGCTTGCCCAGCGCCACGCCCAGCGCGCAGGCCACGCCGGCGCCCACGAGCAGCGCGCCCGCCAGGCCTGGGCCGCGCGTGTAGGCCACCACGTCTATTTCACTGAGCGAGCGGCCGGCCTCGGCCATGACCGACTCGGTCAGCGGCAGCACGCGGCGGATGTGGTCGCGGCTGGCCAGTTCGGGCACCACGCCGCCGTAGGCCTGGTGCATGGCGATCTGGCTGTGCAGCGCATGCGAGCGCAGCACCGGCAGCGCGTTGCCGTGCGACTCCACCAGCGCCACGCCGGTTTCATCGCAGGATGATTCGATTCCCAACAAGAGCATGCCGCCGAGTGTAGGTGGCGCCCGCCGCAGGCGCCCGCGAAGGGGCAAGCGCGGGCGAGAGGCTGGCCCGAGAGGCACGGATGTTGCAACGTTCCCGAAAGGCTCCCCGCAGGCGAACGCACCCACCATGAAGTCCGGACTGAGTTTTCTGATCGCCGCCCGCCGCTGCGAGATCGACGAGCTGGACCAGCTCGCGCGCACTAGCGAACTGGTCGGCGTGATCGGGCGGCTGGTGCATGCGCTGCAGCGCGAGCGCGGCATGTCGAACGTGTTCCTCGCCTCGCACGGCATGCGCCTGGCCGACCAGCGCGCCCCGCAGATCGCCGAATGCCTGGCGCTCGAGCAGGAAGTGCGCGCGGGGTTCGACCAGCTAGAGGCCGAGCACCATCGCGGCGTCGGCTCCGGCAACGGCGCGCGGCTGTTCAGCCGCATTGCCTGGGTGCTGCCCGGCCTGGACGCCCTGCCCGCTTTGCGCCGGCGCATCGATGCGCGCGAACTCAAGCCGTCGCAGTCGACCGCCGCCTTCGTCAAGCTCATCGCCGGCCTGCTTTCGGTGGTGTTCGAGGCGGCCGACGGCGCCACCGACCCTGAAATCTCCCGCCTCCTGGTGGCGATGTTCAACTTCATGCAGGGCAAGGAGTTCGCCGGCCAGGAGCGCGCATTCGGCGCCGCCGCACTGGCCCAGGGCCGCAGCGACGAAACCCGGCGCCTGCAGTGGCAACACCTGATCGAATCGCAGGAACGCTGCTTCCAGGTGTTCATCGACTTTTCCGGCGACGCGGTACTCGCCCTCTGGCGCGAGAGCCAGTCCGACGCCACCCTGGCCGAGCTGGAACGCATGCGCCGCCGGGGCGCCACCTCCGCGCCCGCCGACTCCGCGCTGGGCCAGGCCTGGTTCGACTGCTGCACGCGCCGCATCGACGCCATGCGGACCGTCGAAGACCGCCTCGAAGCCGACCTGCGCGCCCTCTGCAGCCACAAGACCGCCCGGGCACGCAGCGAACTGCAGGCCTACCGGCAGGTGCTCGACACGCTGGCGCCGCAGACCGACGCCACCCTGTTCTTCGACGACACCGACGCGCAGGCCGCCACGCCCGCACAGCTCGGCCGCCACCTCGAGCGATCGGTGCTCGACATGGTGCAGGAGCAGTCGCAACGGCTGCAGGCCATGAGCGACGAACTCCAGACCGTGCGTGCCTCGCTCAACGAACGCAAGCTCGTCGAACGCGCCAAGGGCCTGCTGATGGCGCACCGGCGCATGAGCGAGCAGGAGGCGCACAAGATGCTGCGAGAGACCGCCATGAACCAGGGCCGCCGGCTCGTCGAAGTGGCCGAGTCGGTGCTTGCGATGGCCGACTACCTTCCCATGCCGGATCGCACGCCGCCCCGCTGACGGCGTTCAATTTGGTGCACCGCACAACAATCGTGCCTGCCGCGCATCCATCGTCCGGATGGAGCCCAACCCTTGCCGTGCAAGGCGCTCCAGCTACTTTCCTGATAGCAACACACTGCATGGCAAGGCTGGCACAACGCTTGCAAGCAGCCAGCGCATAGACCCAAAAAGGTCTTCAGGCAGGCGGCACCCAAAGGCGGGTGCCACCCACCGACCGGACAAAGGCGTCCCCATCCCGCAAGGGCTCGTTCTCGAGCAGCCCCTGCGCGGTGCGGACGCCTTTTCGTTTTTGTCTTTCTTGTTTGTTCGTCTTCAACCGGAGCCCCGCCCATGACCGACCTGCTCAAAACCCGCCTCAGCCGACGCCGCGTATTGCAAGCCGCCGCCATCGGCGCCGTTGGCATCGACCCCGCCTTGCGCGCGGCAGTCTGGGCCCAGGGCTCCGACAAGCCCGAGAAGGAAGAAGTGAAGATCGGCTTCATCCCGCTGACCGACTGCGCCAGCGTGGTGATGGCCTCGGTGCTGGGCATCGACAAGAAGTACGGCGTGAAGATCGTGCCCAGCAAGGAAGCCAGCTGGGCCGGCGTGCGCGACAAGCTGTCCAACGGCGACCTCGACATGGCGCACGTGCTCTATGGCCTGGTCTACGGCATGCACCTGGGCCTGAGCGGCCCCAAGAAGGACATGGCAGTGCTCATGACCCTCAACAACAACGGCCAGGCCATCACGCTGTCGAAGAAGCTCTCGGACAAGGGCGCGGTCGATGCGGCATCGCTCGCCAAGCTCATCGCCAGCGAGAAGCGCGAATACACCTTCGCTCAGACCTTCCCCACCGGCACGCATGCCATGTGGCTCTACTACTGGCTCGCATCGGCCGGCATCGACCCGTTCAAGGACGTGAAGAACATCACCGTGCCGCCTCCGCAGATGGTGGCCAACATGCGCGTGGGCAACATGGACGGCTACTGCGTGGGCGAGCCCTGGGGCCAGCGCGCCATCATGGACGGCATCGGCATCACTGCCATCACCACGCAGGACATCTGGAAGGACCACCCCGAAAAGGTGCTCGGCTGCACCGCCGAGTTCACGAAGAAGTACCCCAACACCGCGCGCGCCGTGACGGCCGCTGTTCTGGAAGCCAGCAAGTGGATCGACGCCGGCCTGCAGAACAAGAACAAGATGGCCGAGACCATCGCCGACAAGAGCTACGTCAACACCAGCGTGGACGCCATCAACCAGCGCATCCTGGGCCGCTACACCAACGGCCTGGGCAAGAGCTGGGACGACCCCAACCACATGAAGTTCTACAACGGCGGCGCCGTGAACTTCCCGTACCTGTCGGACGGCATGTGGTTCCTCACCCAGCACAAGCGCTGGGGCCTGCTGAAGGAGCACCCCGATTACCTGAAGGTGGCCACCGAGATCAACCGCATCGACATCTACAAGCAGGCCGCCGCCGCCACGCAGACGCCGGTGCCCAAGGACCCGATGCGCACCAGCAAGCTGTTCGACGGCTCGGTCTGGGACGGCAAGGATCCGAAGAAGTACGCCGAGTCGTTCAAGTTGCATGCCTGAGGAGAACACCATGGTCAGCGCAGTCTTTCACTCGCCGCTCGAAGCATCCCTCCCTCTCCCGCGTGCGGCAGAGGGCCGGGGTGAGGGTACGCCTCGCGCCGAAGCAGCGCCTCACCCCAACCCTCTCCCCAAAGGAGAGAGGGAGCCAAAGCAACGCACGCCCATCGACCTGCGCGCCTTCTGGATGCGCGTGCTGCCGCCGCTGGCGGGCTTCGGCCTGCTGCTGCTGGTCTGGGAAATCGTCGCAATGAAGAGCACCACCGGCTTCCCGACACCGGCCACCACCTGGCAACAGGCCGTGACGGTGTTCAGCGATCCGTTCTACAGCAAGGGCCCCAACGACCAGGGCGTGGGCTGGAACGTGCTCTCGTCGCTGCAGCGCGTGGCGCTGGGCTTCGGGTTGGCCGCGCTGGTCGGTATTCCGGCGGGCTTCGCGATCGGGCGCTTCGAGTTCCTGTCGCGCATGTTCAACCCGCTGATCAGCCTGCTGCGCCCCGTGTCGCCGCTGGCCTGGCTGCCCATCGGCCTCCTGGTGTTCAAGGGCGCCAACCCGGCCGCCATCTGGACCATCTTCATCTGCTCGATCTGGCCGATGGTCATCAACACGGCAGTGGGCGTGCAGCGCGTGCCCAGCGACTACATGAACGTGGCCAAGGTGCTGAACCTCAGCGAGTGGAAGATCCTCACCAAGATCCTGTTCCCCGCCGTGCTGCCCTACATGCTGACCGGCGTGCGGCTGGCAGTGGGCACCGCATGGCTGGTGATCGTGGCGGCCGAGATGCTCACGGGCGGCGTCGGCATCGGCTTCTGGGTGTGGGACGAGTGGAACAACCTCAACGTCGCCAACATCATCATCGCGATCTTCGTGATCGGCATCGTCGGCCTGGTGCTGGAGTTCGCGCTCATCAAACTCGCTACCGCGTTCACGTTCGAAGAGGTGAAGTCATGAGCCGCACGGCCGCTCCGAAGGCGAATACCGCAGCGCTGCTGCGCGGAGGTTTCCAATGACCGACGATGGAAAGTACATCGAGATCCACGGCGTGGAGCAAGCGTTCAAGACGCCCAAGGGCCGCTTCGTCGCGCTGCGCGACGTGAACCTGAACGTGGCCAAGGGCGAGTTCATCACGCTCATCGGCCATTCGGGCTGCGGCAAGTCGACGCTGCTGAACCTGATCGCCGGGCTCACCACGCCTACGCAGGGCGCGCTGCTGTGCGCCAACAAGGAAATCAAGGGCCCCGGCCCCGAGCGCGCGGTGGTGTTCCAGAACCACTCGCTGCTGCCTTGGCTCACCTGCTTCGAGAACGTGTATCTCGCCGTCGAGCGCGTGTTCGCGGCCACCGAAAACAAGGCGCAGCTGCGCGCCCGAACCGACGCGGCACTGGCGCTGGTGGGTCTCACGCCCGCCGCGCAGAAGCGGCCCGGCGAAATCTCCGGCGGCATGAAGCAGCGCGTGGGCATTGCGCGCGCTCTGTCGATGGAGCCCAAGGTGCTGCTGATGGACGAGCCCTTCGGCGCGCTCGACGCCCTCACCCGCGCCAAGCTGCAGGACGAGTTGCTGGCCATCGTGCAGAAGACGCACAGCACCGTCGTCATGGTGACGCACGACGTCGACGAGGCAGTGCTGCTGAGCGACCGCATCGTGATGCTGACCAACGGCCCGGCCGCCACCATCGGCGAAGTGCTGAGCGTCGACATCGCACGGCCGCGCAACCGCGTGGAGCTGGCCGAAGACCCCGCCTACGTTCACGCCCGCAAGGCCGTGATCGACTTTCTCTACACCCGCCAGGCCCATGTGGAGAAGACCGCGGCCTGAACCGCGACCGCAGGAGCACACACCATGGACATGCGCGTGAAGACAAGGCAGAAGCTCGTGATGGTCGGCAACGGCATGGCCGGCGTCCGCACCATCGAGGAGCTGCTCAAGGTCGAGCCGGACCTGTACGACATCACGGTGTTCGGCGCCGAGCCGCACCCCAACTACAACCGCATCCTGCTGTCGCCGGTGCTGGCGGGCGAGCAGACGGTGGACGAGATCATCCTCAACCCGTGGAGCTGGTACGAAGAAAACAACATCACACTGCACGCCGGCAAGAAGGTGGCGTCGGTCGACCGCGTCAAGCGCATCGTGCGCGCCGAGGACGGCACCGAAGCCGCCTACGACCGCCTGCTGCTGTGCACCGGCTCCAACCCCTTCATGCTGCCCGTGCCCGGGGCAAAGCTCGAAGGCGTGATCGCCTACCGCGACATCGCCGACACCAACCTGATGATCGAGACCGCGAAGACGCACAGGCATGCGGTGGTCATCGGCGGCGGCCTGCTCGGCCTCGAAGCGGCCAACGGCCTCATGAAGCGCGGCATGCAGGTGACGGTGGTGCACGTCATGCCCTGGCTCATGGAGCGCCAGCTCGACGAGGTGGCCGGCAAGCTGCTGCAGAAGTCGCTGGAAGACCGGGGCATGAAGTTCCTGATGGGCGCGCAGACGCAGGAACTGGTGGGCGGTGAAGACGGCCGCGTCAAATCCATCCGCTTCAAGGACGGCCTCGAAGTGCCGACCGACCTCGTCGTGATGGCGGTCGGCATCCGCCCCAACACCGCGCTGGCCGAGAGCATGCGGCTGCACGTGAACCGCGGCATCGTGGTGACCGACACCATGCAGACCGTGACCGACGCGCGCATCTACTCGGTCGGCGAATGCGCGGCGCACCGGGGCATTGCCTACGGCCTGGTCGCGCCGCTGTTCGAGCAGGCCAAGGTGGCGGCCAACCATCTCGCCATGTTCGGCATCGGCCGCTACATGGGCTCGCTCACCTCGACCAAGCTCAAGGTGACGGGCATCGACCTGTTCAGCGCGGGCGACTTCCAGGGCGGCGAAGGCACCGAAGAGATCGTCATGAGCGACCCCTTCGGTGGCGTCTACAAGAAGCTCGTGATCAAGGACGACAAGCTGGTGGGCGCCTGCCTCTACGGCGACACGGTGGACGGCAGCTGGTACTTCAAGCTGCTGCGCGACGGCCGCAGCGTGCACGACATCCGAGACAAGCTGATGTTCGGCGAATCGAACATCGGCGACACCGGCCACGAGGGCCACAACAAGGCCGCGACCATGCCGGACGATGCCGAGGTCTGCGGCTGCAACGGCGTGAACAAGGGTGCCATCTGCAAGGCCATCAAGGAAAAGGGCCTGTTCACGCTCGATGAGGTCAAGAAGCACACCAAGGCCAGCGCCAGCTGCGGCTCGTGCACCGGGCTGGTCGAGCAGATCCTGATGTTCACCGCGGGCGGCGACTACTCGGCCACGCCCAAGAAAAAGGCCGTGTGCGGCTGCACCGACGCGAGCCACCAGGACGTGCGCGATGCGATCCGCAAGGAGCACTACCTGACGCACGACGAGGTGTATCGCAACCTCGGATGGCGCACGCCCAACGGCTGCGCGACCTGCCGACCGGCCATCAACTACTACCTCATCAGCACCTGGCCGAAAGAGGCCAAGGACGATCCGCAGAGCCGCTTCATCAACGAGCGCAGCCACGCCAACATCCAGAAGGACGGCACATACTCCGTCATTCCGCGCATGTGGGGCGGCCACACCACGCCCGACGAACTGCGCCGCATTGCCGACGCGGCCGACAAGTACAAGATCCCGACTGTCAAGGTCACGGGCGGCCAGCGCATCGACCTGCTGGGCGTGAAGAAGGAAGACCTGGAAGGCGTCTGGAAGGACATCGGCATGCCCAGCGGCTTTGCCTATGCCAAGTCGCTGCGCACGGTGAAGACCTGCGTAGGCAGCGAGTGGTGCCGCTTCGGCACGCAAGACTCCACGCAGATGGGCAAGGACCTGGAGCGCGCCCTGTGGGCCATGTACTCGCCGCACAAGGTCAAGCTGGCGGTGTCGGGCTGCCCGCGCAACTGCGCGGAGGCCGGCATCAAGGACGTGGGCGTGATCGGCGTCGACTCGGGCTGGGAACTCTACGTGGGCGGCAACGGCGGCATCAAGACCGAAGTGGCGCAGTTTCTCGTGAAGGTGAAGACGTCCGAAGAAGTGATGGAGTATTCGGGCGCCTTCCTGCAGCTGTACCGCGAAGAGGGCTGGTACCTGGAGCGCACGGTGCACTACATCGGCCGCGTGGGGCTGGACTACGTGAAGAAGAAGATCCTGGAAGACGCCGAGGGCCGCAAGGCGCTGTGGGAGCGCCTGCAGTTCGCGCTCGACGGCGAACCCGACCCGTGGTTCGAATCGGCGCAGGCTTCGGTGGACGTGCGGCAGTTCACGCCGCTGACGGCGCCGAGCGATACCCACCAGACAGCCTGAAAGGAGACACCGTGAGCGATTGGAAAGTCATCTGCCGCATCGACGACATCCCCGTGCTCGGCTCGCGCCGCGTGGCGCGGCCGGTGGGCGTGGACGTCGCGGTGTTCCGCAACGCCGACAACGAAGTGTTCGCTCTGCTCGACCGCTGCCCGCACAAGGGCGGCCCGCTGAGCCAGGGCATCGTGTTCGGCACCAGCGTGGCCTGCCCATTGCACAACTGGGCCATCGGGCTGGACGACGGCTGCGCCAAGTCGCCCGACGAAGGCTGCACGCCGAAGTTCGCGGTGAAGGTGGAAGACGGCGTGGTGCACCTGGACGCTGGCGAACTGGCGACGCGTGCCACAGACCTGCCGCGCCCGGTTGCCGGCCCCAAGGCTTTCGCCGTGTTGTCCCCTCTCCCCCTGGGAGAGGGCTAGGGTGAGGGCTGCGGCGTGAACACGAGCACCAGCGTGTCCATCGGGCACGCCGCGAGCCCCCACCCCAACCCTCCCCCAGAGGTAGAGGGAGTAATGCGGGAGACCCGGTCCACCTGCCCGTACTGCGGTGTAGGCTGCGGGGTGATCATCGAGTCGACCGGCGGCGAGATCACCGGTGTGCGCGGCGACCCCGAGCATCCGGCGAACTTCGGGCGCCTGTGCACCAAGGGCTCGACGCTGCACCTCACGGCCAGTGCCACGGTCACGCGGCAGACGCGGCTGCTGCAGCCCATGCAGCGCCTCGTGCGCGCAGAAGCACCCAGCGCGGTGACCTGGAACACCGCGCTAGACAACGCCGCCGGCAAGTTCGCGCAGGTGATCCGCGACCACGGCCCGGACTCGGTCGGCTTCTACGTGTCTGGCCAGCTGCTGACCGAGGACTACTACGTCTTCAACAAGCTCGCCAAGGGCCTGATCGGCACCAACAACGTCGACACCAACTCGCGCCTGTGCATGAGCAGCGCCGTGGCCGGCTACAAGCAGACGCTGGGCGCCGACGCGCCGCCGGCCTGCTACGACGACCTGAAGCATGCGCAGTGCCTGTTCATCGTGGGCAGCAACACGGCGTGGGCGCACCCCATTCTTTTCCGCCGCATCGAGGACGCGAAGGCCGCGAACCCGGCGCTGAAGATCGTGGTGGCCGACCCGCGCCGCACCGACACGGTCGAGATCGCCGACCTGTTCCTGCCCATCCAGCCCGGCACCGACGTGATGCTGTTCAACGGCATGCTGCACCTGATGCTGTGGGAAGGCTGGATCGACGCGAAATACATCGCGGCCCACACCAACGGCTTCGACGCGCTGAAGGCGACGGTGCGCGAATGCACGCCGGACAAGGTGGCACAGGTGTGCGGCATCCCGAAGGAAGACCTGCTCGAAGCGGCGCGGCTGTTTGCCACGTCGCCTGCCACGCTGAGCCTGTACTGCCAGGGCCTGAACCAGTCGTCGAGCGGCACGGCGAAGAACGCTGCGCTCATCAACCTGCACCTGGCCACCGCGCAGATCGGCCGCGCCGGTGCGGGCCCGTTCTCGCTGACCGGCCAGCCCAATGCGATGGGCGGGCGCGAAGTCGGCGGCCTCGCCAACCTGCTGAGCGCGCACCGCGACCTGGCGAACCCGGATCACCGCGCCGAAGTGGCCGCGCTGTGGGGCGTGCCCTCGGTGCCCGAGAAGCCGGGCAAGACAGCGGTCGAGATGTTCCAGGCCGCGGCCGACGGCGAGATCCGCGCGCTGTGGATCGCCTGCACCAACCCGGCGCAGTCGATGCCCGACCAGGCCACGGTGCGCCGCGCGCTGGAACGTGCCGAGTTCGTCGTGGTGCAGGAAGCCTTTGCCACCACCGCAACCTGCGCCTTTGCCGACCTGCTGCTGCCCGCCACCACCTGGGGCGAGAAGGAAGGCACCGTGACCAACAGCGAACGCCGCATCTCGCGCGTGCGCCCGGCCGTGCCGGCGCCCGGCGAGGCGCGCAACGACTGGTCGATTGCCGTGGCCTTCGCGCACCGTCTCGAAAGGCAGCTGAGCCGCACTTTCACGCTGTTCCCGTACGAGACGGCCGAATCGGTCTGGAACGAGCATCGCGAATCCACGCGCGGGCGCGACCTCGACATCACCGGCCTGAGCTACGCGATGCTGGAAACCGCCGGCCCGCAGCAATGGCCGCTGAGGGAAGGCGAAAGCACCGGCCGCGTGCGCCTTTACGAAGACGGTGTGTTCCCCACGCCGGATGGCCGCGCCCGCTTCGTCGACACTGTCTACAAGCCGGTGGCCGAGGCCCGCGAGGCCCGCTACCCCTTCTCGCTGAACACCGGCCGGCTGCGCGACCAGTGGCACGGCATGAGCCGCACCGGCACCGTCGGGCGCCTGTTCGGCCATGTGTCGGAGCCGGTGGTGCAAATGAACGCGCAGGACATGGCGCGCCGCCAGATCCGCGAAGGCGACCTGGTGCACCTGACCTCCAGGCGCGGCTCGATCCTGCTGCCCGCGCGCGCCAGCGCCGAGGTGGGACTGAGCCAGACATTCGTTGCCATGCACTGGGGCGAGGAGTACCTGAGCGGCTGCTCGTCGAACGGCACGCGGCTGGCGGGCATCAACGCGCTCACCACGCCGGCCTACTGCCCGGCCTCGAAGCAGCCGGAGCTGAAGCACACGCCGGTGAAGATCCTCAAGGCCGAGCTTCCGTGGTCGCTGCTGGCCATGGCCTGGCTGCCCGATGGCGACGCGCTGGCCGCGCACCGCGCGCTGCAGCCGATGATGGCGCTGTTTCCTTTTGCGACCTGCGTGCCGTTTGCCGGCAACATGCAGGGTGCCGAACGCAGCGGCCTCCTCTTTCGCGCCGCCGCGCACGATGCGCCCGACGACGCACCGATCGAGAAGATCGAAGCCCTGCTCGGACTGCAGACCGCCGACACACTGCGCTACGCCGACCGCCGCCGCGGCCAGCGCCGTTCGGCTCGGCTGGTGCGCCGCGCCGACGGCAGCGCCGGCCTCGAAGCCTTCCTGCTGGGCGGCGACACCAGCGCCGAAGCCTGGATCGCCACGCTGCTGCGCGAGGAACTGCCGGCGCAGAGCTACGGCCGCCTGCTGCTGTCGCCGGGCTCGAAAGCGCCGGTGGCGGTGCAATCGCGCGGCAAGACGGTGTGCACCTGCTTCAACGTGGCGGACGTGGCGATCCAGACCGAACTGGGCCGCTGCACCGGCACCGCCGACGAGCGGCTGGCCAAGCTGCAGGGCGCGCTGAAGTGCGGTACGAACTGCGGCTCGTGCATTCCGGAACTCAAGCGCATGGTGCGGGCAACGCCGGCCGAGGCGATGGCAGTTGCGCCATGACCCCGTGTCTCGCTCCCTCCCCCTCTGGGGGAGGGTTGGGGTGGGGGCAGGCGGCATCCAACGCGGCGCAGCCTCAAAGGCCGCCTGCCCCCATCCCAACCTTCCCCCAAAGGGGGAAGGAGCAAAACCAATGCATAAGCCGAATGACATTCCGGCATAAGCGTTGCAGGACAATTCACCCACCCATGGGAATCAGCCAATACATCAAGGAAATCGGCCGCGGCGCGCGAGGCGCCAAGCCGCTCACGCGCGAACAGGCCACCGACCTGTTCGGCCAGGTGCTGGACGGCACCGTCACCGACCTCGAAATCGGCGGCTTCTGCCTGGCCATGCGCATCAAGGGCGAAACACCCGAGGAGATGGCTGGTTTTCTGGATGCCACCCATGCGCGGCTGAACCGCATTCCGGCCGGCGACCGGGCGCTGGTCGTGCTGCCCAGCTACAACGGCGCGCGCAAGCTGCCGGTGCTCACGCCGCTGCTGGCGCTGCTGCTGGCCCGCGAGGGCCTGCCGGTGCTGGTGCACGGCAGCGCCAGCGAAACCTCGCGCGTGCTGGCGTCCAACGTGCTCTCGGCGCTTGGCGTCGCTCCTCTGGATGCCGTCCGCCCCGTCGCCAATGGCGAAACGGCCTTTGCACCTACCGAACTGCTGAACCCCGCACTCAAGCGCCTGCTCGACGTGCGCCGCGTGGTCGGCCTGCGCAACCCGGGCCACAGCGTGGTGAAGCTGATGCAGCCTACCGCCGGCCCCTGTGTGGTGGTGGCCAGCTACACGCACCCCGAATACGCCCGCACCATGGGCGAGACCTTCGAGCTCACGGGCATGACGGCCCTGCTCTCTCGCGGCCTCGAAGGCGAAGTGGTTTCCGATCCGCGCCGCACCGCGCAGATCGACGGCTTCGTGCGCGGCGTGCGCACCGAACTGCAGGCGCAACAGGCAGGCACCACCGCCGAGGTGCCGGGCCTGCCAAAGGAAATCGACGTCGCCACCACCGCCGACTACACGCGCCGCGTGCTGGCCGGCGAGCTTCCCGTGCCCGAAGCCATTGCGGCGCAGGTCAGGCACATCACGCAACTGGCATCCCACGCATGAACAACGACACCCCCACCTCCCTCATCGCCGGTCGCTGCACGCTGGTGGGCGCCGGCCCGGGCGACCCTGAACTGCTGACCGTCAAGGCCGTGAAGGCGATCCAGGCCGCGACGGTGCTGCTGGTCGACGACCTGGTGAACGACGAGATCGTGCAGGCCTACGCCCGGCCCGACGCGCGCATCGTGCACGTGGGCAAGCGCGGCGGCTGCAAGAGCACGCCGCAGGCCTTCATCGAGCGGCTGATGATCACCGCCGTGCGCGAAGGCGAAACGGTGGTGCGCCTCAAGGGTGGCGACCCCTTCATCTTCGGACGCGGCGGCGAAGAGGTGGAGCACCTGCGCGAAGCCGGCATCGAATGCACCGTGGTCAACGGCATCACCGCCGGCCTCGCGGCCGTGACCGCACTGGGCGTGCCGCTCACGCACCGCGACCATGCACAGGGGGTGGTGTTCGTCACCGGCCATGCCAAGACCGGCGCGGGCGCGGCCGAAGACCCGACCGACTGGCGCGCGCTGGCCGCAACGGCGTACAACGCGCGGCTCACGCTGGTGATCTACATGGGCGTAGCGGGCGCGGGCCACATCGAGCGCGAACTGCTGCAGGGCCTGCCGGGCGACACGCCGGTGGCCGTCATCCAGCACGCGAGCCTGCCGCACCAGCGGCACATCGCGACCACGCTGGGCAACCTGCAGAACGGCATCGCCGATGCCGGGCTGGCCAGCCCCGCGGTGATCGTGGTGGGCGACGTGCTGCGCGGACTGGCGGCGGCCGAAGTGTCGGTGGGCGCGGGCAAATTCGGTACCTGATCGGCACCTGACCGGGGCGAGGACGGTTCGAGCGGCGCGGGCGCCGCGCACCACAACGTGGCATGGATCGTGCTGTGCCACCGGCAATGAATGCAGCCGTCACGCCTGAACCCGCCGCCGTCGAAATCGTCGCGCTGACCAAGCGCTATGCGCCAGGCACGCCGGCCGCCGTAGACCAGATCGACCTGCGCATCGCCAGCGGCAGCTACTGCTGCCTGCTCGGCCCGTCGGGCTGCGGCAAGAGCACCACGCTGCGCATGATTGCGGGCCACGAGTCGGTCACCAGCGGCGACATCCTGCTGGACAACCGCAACATCACGGACCTGCCCGCGGCGGCGCGCGGCACGGCGATGATGTTCCAGAGCTTCGCGCTGTTCCCCCACCTCTCGGCCACCGACAACGTGGCCTTCAGCCTCAAGATGAAAGGCGTCGGCAAGGCCGAGCGCCACAAGCGTGCCAACGACCTGCTCGAACGCGTCGCGATGGGCCACCTGGCCAACCGCAAGCCCGGTGAGCTGTCCGGCGGCCAGCAGCAGCGCGTGGCGCTGGCGCGCGCGCTCATCACCGAACCGCGCGTGCTGCTGCTCGACGAGCCGCTGTCGGCACTCGACCCCTTCCTGCGCATCCAGATGCGCGCCGAACTGCGGCGCTGGCAGAAGGAACTGGGCCTGACCTTCGTGCACGTCACGCACTCGCAGGAAGAAGCCATGGCGCTGGCCGACACCATGGTGGTCATGAACCACGGTGTGATCGAGCAGGTCGGCTCGCCGCACGCGGTCTACAACCACCCGGCGAGCGAATTCGTGGCGCGCTTCATGGGCGGCCACAACGTGTTCGACACGCCAGCCGGCCCGATCGCGGTGCGCAACGACCGCATGCGGATCGCCTCGGTTTCCGACGAAGCGAGCGCCGCGCCCAATGCACTGGGGGCCACCGTCACCGACGTGGAATACCAGGGCACCTACGTGCTGCTCGGCCTGTCGCTCGGCGGCGCCGCTCCAGGCCGCCAGAACGTTTCGGTGCTGCTGGGCGAAGCCGCCTTTCTCGCCCGGCCCTATGTGCAGGGCGAGGCAGTGCACCTTTCATGGGCCGCGGCCGACGCGCGCGTGCTCGGCCCCGGTGTCAAGCCGCCGGGCGAGCGGGCATCGGCGCTCGCCGGCAGTGCCCCGCGCGACGACATGGCCGCGCTTGCCATGACCCTCTGAGCCGACCCTTTTTTCTTCCCTTTCCTTTCCACTGTTTCTTCCACGGAGACTTCACCATGACCGACCCCATCGACTCGTCCGCCGGCTTCAAGCGTCGCACCCTGCTGCAGGGCACGGCCGGCATCCTGGCCACGGGCATCGCGCCTTTCGTGCATGCGCAGGAAAAGGTCGTGCTGCGCTACCTCGGCACGGCAGTGAACCAGGACAAGGCCATTGCCGAGAAGTTCAAGGCCGACACCGGCATCGAGATCCAGTACGTGGCCGTGACCACCGACGACGTGACCAAGCGCGCCGTCACCGCGCCCAACAGCTTCGACCTGATCGATACCGAGTTCTTCTCGCTCAAGAAGATCGTGCCGACCGGCAACCTCAAGGGCATCGACACCAAGCGCGTGAAGAACGCCGACAAGATCACCTCGCTGTTCACCAAGGGCGAAGTGGCCGGCAAGAAGGTCGGCGACCAGGGCACGGCGCCGGTGAAGGTGATCTACCTAGAGGGCGAGAAGAGCAAGGCCTTCGCCAAGTCGGCCACGCAGTACATGTCGCTGATTCCCACCACCTACAACGCCGACACGCTGGGCATCCGCCCCGACCTGATCAAGCGCCCCATCGGCTCGTGGGCAGAACTGCTGAACCCCGAGTTCAAGGGCAAGACCGCGATCCTGAACATTCCGTCGATCGGCATCATGGACGCCGCGATGGTGGTGGAAGCCAAGGGCATCCACAAATATGCCGACAAGGGCAACATGACCAAGGCCGAGATCGACCTGACGATCAAGACCCTGATCGAGGCCAAGAAGGCCGGCCAGTTCCGCGCGCTGTGGAAGGACTTCAACGAATCGGTGAACCTCATGGCCTCGGGCGAGGTAGTGATCCAGTCGATGTGGTCGCCCGCGGTCACGGCCGTGCGCAGCAAGGGTATCGACTGCACCTTCCAGCCGCTCAAGGAAGGCTATCGTGCCTGGGCCTCGGGCTTCGGCCTGCCGGCCACGCTGTCGGGCAAGAAGCTCGACGGCGCGTATGAATTCATCAACTGGTTCCTCGACGGCTGGGCCGGCGCGTACCTCAACCGCCAGGGCTACTACAGCGCCGTGCTCGACACCGCCAAGACCAAGATGGAAGCCTACGAATGGGCCTACTGGATGGAAGGCAAGCCCGCCGCGCAGGACATCAAGAGCCCGCAGGGCGACGTGATTGCCAAGGCAGGCTCGGTGCGCGACGGCGGCAGCTACGAACAGCGCATGGGCGGCATCGCCTGCTGGAACGCGGTGATGGACGAGAACGAGTACATGGTCCGCAAGTGGAACGAGTTCGTCGCGGCCTGACCTTCGACCCGAGCTTGTGAACGCTCCCACCACCCGCGCGTCCGCCGCCGCCACGCCCATCCACGCCGTCAGGGCGTGGTGGCAGGCGGCGCCGTTCGCGCTGGTGTTCCTGCTGTTCTTCCTGATTCCGCTGGCGCTGGTCGCGATGGTCAGCCTGTGGAACTTCAATGAATACGAGCTGATCCCGGCCGTCACGCTGCGCAACTACCTCAGCCTGTTCGAAGGCTGCTCGCGCCTCACCGACAACGGCGACCTGTGCGTCACGCTCAACACCTACCTGAGCACATTCAAGTTCTGCGTGCTGGTGTGGGGCATCACGCTGCTGATCGGCTTCTCGGTTGCGTACTTCCTGGCGTTCCATGTGCGCTCGTCGACCATGCAGACGGTGCTGTTCGTGCTGTGCACGGTACCGTTCTGGACATCGAACGTGATCCGCATGATCTCGTGGGTGCCGCTCCTGGGACGCAACGGGCTGGTCAATCAGGCGCTGATGGGCCTGGGCCTGGTGAACCAGCCGCTCGAATGGCTGCTGTTCTCCGATTTCTCGGTGGTGCTGGCCTTCGTGCACCTGTACACGATGTTCATGATCGTGCCGATCTTCAACAGCATGATGCGCATCGACCGCTCGCTGCTCGAAGCGGCCAGCGACGCGGGCGCATCGGGCTGGCAGACGCTGTGGAACGTGGTGGTGCCGCTGTCGCGCACGGGCATCCTGATCGGCTCGATCTTCGTCATCACCATCGTCATGGGCGACTTCGTCACCATCGGCGTGATGGGCGGCCAGCAGATCGCATCCATCGGCAAGATCATCCAGGTGCAGACCTCGTACCTGCAGTTTCCGCTGGCTGCGGCCAACGCGATGATCCTGCTGGCTGTCGTGCTGATGATCATCTGGGGGCTGACCCGGCTGGTCGACATTCGCAAGGAGCTCTAGGGTGAGCTTTTGTTCTTCAGGGCTCGCTCACGCCGACTGCGTCCATCCGCGAATGGCACCGGGTGCTCCCCGCAGCGAAATAAAGGAGGAGCCGAAGGCGGGGGACATTCGCGGAGGGGAGCACCCGATGTCATTCGCACTCGCCCTGAAGGAAAAACACAAATGAGCCAACGCATAGGCGAACAACGCAGCCCCGGCTTCTGGCCTCTCGCCACGGTATTCGCCCTGTTCGTGCTGTTTCTCTACGGCCCGATGATCACGATCTTCGTGCTCAGCTTCCAGGGCCCCGAGGGCGGCCTCACCTTCCCGCTGCGCGGCGTTTCGCTGCACTGGTTCTACAAACTGGCTGAAGGGCTGGGCACGGTGGATATCGGGGCAGCCTTCAGGCGCTCTCTTGCGCTGGGCGCCGTGGTGATGGCCTTCACCGTCGTGCTGTCGGTGCTGGCAGGCCTGGCGTTCCGCAAGAAGCTCGCCGGCAGCAACGCCCTGTTCTTCGTCACGGTGGCCAGCCTCATCATGCCGTCGATCATCATCTCGCTCGGCATCGGCCTGCAGTTCCGCCTCATCGACACCGGCATCAAGAGCATGCTGACAGCCATGGACGCCACCACGCTGCTCGAAAGCTACGGCACCGCGCTCGGCCTGTTCAGCTCCGCCCTCGGCGCGCACCTGACATGGACGCTGCCCTTCGGCCTGCTCATCATGTTCGCCGTGTTCAACCGCTTCAACCCGGCCTACGAAGAAGCCGCACGCGACCTCGGCGCCACCCCGTGGCAGAGCTTCCGCTTCGTGGTGCTCCCGCTGATCGGCCCCTCGATCGTGGGCATCGGCATGTTCGGCTTCACGCTCTCCTGGGACGAAATCGCCCGCACTTCGCAGGCCATCGGCGACGTCAACACCCTGCCGCTCGAGCTGCAGGGCCTGACCTCGACCGTCACCACGCCGTCGATCTATGCACTGGGCACGGTGACCACCGTCGTGTCGCTGCTGGTCATGGCCGTGGCGCTGGGTTCGGCCGCCCTGCTGCGCCGGCGCTCCACCCGCAGACGCTAACCAAGGGCTGCCCACCGGGCGGCCAGCAGCGTTTCGATGTCGTGCACCCGGCGGCCCGTGGCGCGGGCAACGGCGTCGCGGTATGGCGGCATGTTGGTGCACTCCATCACGATGTCCCCCACCTCCGGATGAAGCGCCACCAGCCGGCGCGCGGCATCGACCACGTTGCGCTCGGCCTCCGCCAGATCGAGATGCTCTTCGTTGTTCAGGATGCGCCGATGGAACTCGCAGCCCGGCTGCACGCCCTGCACCGGCGTGCCCTGCGGCACACCGGCCGCGTCGAGGATGGCCCGGCTCATCGAATCCGCATCGAAGGTCAGGATGCCCGGGCGCGCGAACTCGCGGCATTGCAGCAGGCTCGACGTGACGACGGGAACCTGCACCGCGCCGGCCAGCACCTGCTGGTACGCCGCCAGAAAACCGCAGCTGGTGGTGAGCATGGCCGCGCCCTCCCCGGCCAGCCGCAGCGCGCCGTCTACGAAGGGCTGCAGCAGCGAGCGGTCAGCCTCTTTCACGATGCGCTCGGGCGAAGCGCCCTCGATCACGAGCAGCCGCACCGCGATGCCGTGCCGCTCGAAGGTCGCCGGATTGCCTACATCGCCCGGCGGCCGCGGGAAGCGCGTGTCGAGCATCAGCACGCCGAGGAACGGCATGGCGTCGCGCATCACGGCACGCCCTCTGCGCTATGCCGCCGCACCCTTGAAGCGGCCCAGGAAAGCCTGCGTCGCCGCCTGCCTCGGGTTGTCGATCACCACTTCCGGCGGCCCGCTTTCCGCGACCACGCCGTCGCGCATGAAGATCACCTGGTCGGCCACCTCGCGCGCGAAGCCGATCTCGTGCGTCACCAGGATCATGGTCATGCCGTCCCTGGCCAGCCCCTTGATGACGCCGAGCACTTCGCCGACCAGTTCCGGGTCGAGCGCGGAGGTGGCTTCGTCGAACAGCATGACGGCGGGCTTCATGGCCAGCGCGCGCGCAATGGCCACGCGCTGCTTCTGGCCGCCGGAGAGCTTGTCGGGAAAGTAATCGGCGCGATCCAGCAGGCCCACCTTGGCGAGAAGCGCGCGCGCCTCGGCCTCGGCCTGCGGCTTGGGCGTCTTCAGCACCGTCATCGGCCCTTCCATCACGTTGCGCAGCACCGTCATGTGAGGGAAGAGGTTGAAGTGCTGGAACACCATGCCCGTCGACGCCCTGAAGCGCGCCAGCGCGCGCTCGTTGGGCAGCGTGGTGTGCACGCCGTTGAACTCGATGCTCTGCTCGCCCACCGTGATGCGCCCGGCATTGGGCACCGACAGCAGGTTGATGCAGCGCAGCAGCGTCGACTTGCCCGAGCCCGAGGGTCCGATGATCGCGACCACCTGGCCGCGCTCGATCTGCAGCGAGATGTCCTTCAGGACGACGTTCTGCCCGAAGGCTTTCTTGAGCTTGCTGATCTCTATCAGGGGTGCGGGCATCTCAGGCTTCTTCCTTGGCGCCGGCGCCGAATTCCATGCGCTTGGC
Organism: Variovorax durovernensis; assembly: GCF_977011995.1. Lineage (NCBI taxonomy): Bacteria > Pseudomonadati > Pseudomonadota > Betaproteobacteria > Burkholderiales > Comamonadaceae > Variovorax > Variovorax durovernensis. The sequence goes on from NZ_CDRNCW010000001.1 coordinate 4,481,633, forward strand.
CCAGATGGTGACGGGCAGCAGCACCGCGAAGTAGGCGACCGCGATGAAGGTGTAGAGCTCCAGAGGCCGGTAGGTTTCGTGCGCGATCACCTGGCCCTGGTAGAGCAGGTCGGGCACGGCCAGCACCGACAGCAGCGAGGTGTTCTTCAGCTGCATGATCGACTGGCTCATGAGCGGCGGCACCATGCGCTTGAACGCCTGCGGCAGCACGATGCGGCGCATGAGCTGCATGCGCGTCATGCCGAGCGCGCGGGCCGCCTCGACCTGGCCGCTGTCGATGGAAATGATGCCGCCGCGCACGATCTCGGAATAGAACGCACCGCCGTAGAGCGACAGGCACAGCGTGGCGGCCGCAACGGCCGAGATCTCCAGCCCGGTGAGCACCGGCAGCGCGTAGTAGAACCACACCAGCTGCACCAGCACCGGCGTGCAGCGGAACACCTCGATGTAGGCGCGGATCGGCGCCGACACCCACGGGTTGCGCGACAACCGCCCCAGCCCGGTGACCAGGCCGATCAGGAGCCCCAGCACCACGCACACGACGGTGAACACCAGCGTGTAGGCCAGGCCTATGAGCAGCAGCCGCCGGTAGCTCCAGAGCACGCTGAAGTCCCAGTCGTAGGCCGTGCCGGACGCGCCGCCGGAGAAATGGCGCACCGCGGCCCAGATGCCGGCCAGCACGCAAGCGAGCAGCACGGCCGTGCCGAGCCGGGAGCGGCCCCTGGGCTCGCTCGTCGGATCCTCGAGGTCCATGGCGACCCCTTCAGAACTTGATTTCAGGCGGGAAGGCGCTGGCCGGCACGCCCGCGAGCTTTTCCATGTTCTTCAGGATGACACTGCGCACCTCGCCCTTGCTGCGCTCCTGCGCCAGCCAGGCGTTCACCGCCTTCTGCAGGCCGGGGTCGGAGTCCTTGCGCAGGCCGATGCTCACCGGCGCGGTGTACACCGGCTGCGGGATGTACATCGTGCCCAGGCCCGGGCGCTTGGCCAGCAGTGGCTCGGCCAGCAGGATCACGAGCACCTGGCAATCGGCGCGGCCGGCCTGCAGCGACATGGTGGCGGCGCCGGAGTTCTCCAGGCGGGTGACGTCGGCCTTGGGCAGCACGCGCTGGGCCAACTGGTCATGGCTGGAGCCGATGTCCACCACGATCTTGGTCTCGGGCGTGTTCAGCTGTTCCCAGCTCTTCTGCGGCACGCCCTTCTTGCAGACCACCGTGTAGGTGTTCTCGAACAGCGTGTCGGCGAAGTTGACCATGGCCGCGCGCTGCGGCGACGGGGCCAGGCCGAACATGGCGTCGATCTTGTTGGACTGCAGGTCGAGCACCGCGTTGCCCCAGGTGGTCTCGACGTATTCGACCTTGGCGCCCAGGCTCCTGGCCAGGCTCTCGCCGAAGTCGGGGCCGAAGCCCTCCCACTTGCCGGTGCCCGGGTCCTTGGCAAAGTACGGAATGGCGCCGGCGATGGCCCCCACGCGCAGCACATGGGTGCGCTGCACCCGCGCGAGCGAGCTCTCCTGGTCCTGGGAAAAAGCCGGCCCGAAGGTACAGGCGGCAACGGCAGCCACGAGGGCCCGAATGAAATTCTGTTTGATGGTCACGAGCACTCCAAGCAATTGGCTTGCCAATATACAAAGGTAAGCGATTGGTTCCAAGGTTTTCCTTGCGCTTGGGCCGCCTCGTCGAAAAACACCGCGCGACCTAAAATCCGCCGCACAACAAGCACAACACAACCCTGAGGGGGTCCCATGCTCGACATCGACAAACTCAACGAATTCACCAACAACCATGGCGAACTGCGCCGCGGCCAGGGGCTGGTCACAGGCACGATCGCCCTGAGCCTGGCCATCCTCTGCTTCCTGGGCGTGCTCGCCTTCCACTTTCCGCAGTACCTCACCACGCCGGAGCTTCGCAAGAGCTACAACGTCGACGTGATGCGGATCATCCTGCTGACGGCGCTGGTCATCTCGGGCGGGCTGTCGCTGGTGAACATCATCTTCAACCGCTCGCGCTGGCTGTCGTCGGCCGCGTTCCTGCTTGTGGCGGTCTCGGCGCTGCTGGGCGGGCACAAGGTGCCGGTGCACGACTTCGCGGACCACACGCCGTACATCGGGCTCGATTGGTTCATCCTCGACCTGCTGGGCTCGTCGCTGATCTTCATCTTCATCGAGAAGCTGTTCGCGCTGCGCAAGGACCAGCCCGTGTTCCGCGAGGAGTGGCAGACCGACTTCCACCACTTCGTGGTGAACCACATGATCGTGGGCTTCGTGCTGCTGGCCACCAACCTGCTGGTGCACAAGCTCTTCGGCTGGGCCGCCAACGACGGCATTCGCGGCTGGGTGGGCAACCTGCCGTTCTGGGCCGGCATCCTGCTGATCATCCTGGTGGCCGACCTGGTGCAGTACTGGACGCACCGCGCCTACCACGAGGTGCCCGTGCTGTGGCGCCTGCACGCGGTGCACCACAGCGTGAAGAGCATGGACTGGATGGCCGGCTCGCGCCAGCACATCCTCGAATTGCTGATCACCCGCACGCTGGTGCTGGCGCCCATCTACGTGCTGGGCTTCAGCAAGGAAGTGATCGACGCGTACATCGTGGTGGTCGGCTTCCAGGCGGTGTTCAACCACTGCAACGTGAGCGTGCGGCTCGGCCCGCTGCGCTATTTGATCGTGACGCCCAACTTCCACCACTGGCACCACAGCCAGGACATCGAGGCGCTCGACAAGAACTACGCGGCGCACTACGCCTTCCTCGACTACATCTTCGGCACGGCGGTGAAGAGCACCAAGCTCTGGCCCGAGAAATACGGCGTGCTGGGCGACTACGTGCCCAACGGTTTCTTCAAGCAGTTGAAGTTCCCGTTCGTCTGGAAGGGCTGATGCGCGCCACGTTCAAGACCGCCGCGGTCGTCATTGCCGCGGGCGCCGCCCTGCTGCTCACGGCCTGCGCCACCCGCCTCGACCTGCCCTCCAAGGACGCCGGGCTGCGCCTGCGCGTGCAAAGCTCGGTCATCGCGCCGGGCAACGGCGGCGAGCTCATCGCGGCCGATGCGCTGGAGCCGGGCGACATCCTGCTGACCTCCATCGCCACGGTCAATTCCTTCGGCATCCGGCTGGGCACCTTCTCGCCGGTGAGCCACGCGGTGCTCTACCTGGGCGACGGCCAGATCGCCGAAGCCGTGGGCACGGGCGTGCGCGCCCGGCCGCTGGCCGAGGTGGTCGACGAAGAACAGATGGTCGTGGCCTTTCGGGTGCCTGGGGTCGATGCAGCCGGCGCTGCACGCCTGCGCGAATGGGCGATGTCGCAGGTCGGCACGCGCTACAACACCGTGGGCGTGCTGCTGAACGCGCCCTTCGTGCTCAACCGCCGCCTCTGCGAACTGCCGCTGATGCCGGAGGCAGTCAGCAGCTATTGCATGAGCGGCCTGGCGATGGTGCAACTGGGCGCGAGCCGCAACGACCAGTTCTTCTGCTCCCAGTTCGTGCTGGAGGCCTACAGGCAGGCAGGCCTGCCGATCACCCGCGCCGACCCGCGCTGGGTGAGCCCGGCCGACCTGCTGCACATGCGTGAAGGCGACGTGCCCTCGATTGCCGCCACGCAGCCGCTGCGCTATGTGGGCCACCTGAAATACAACCCGCCGCCGCTGCTCGCGGCGGATGGCCCTTGAGCGCGGCAGCTTCATCCCGCTTCGATGTCGTCGTGATCGGCGCCGGCGCGGCCGGGCTGTTCTGCGCCGGAGTGGCTGGCCAGCGCGGGCTCAAGGTGCTGTTGGTGGACCACAGCGAGAAGGTGGGCGAGAAGATCCGGATCTCGGGCGGCGGGCGCGCCAACTTCACCAATCGCGATCTCGACGTGCGGGCGCCGCAGCGCCATTTCATCGGCGACAACCCGAATTTCTGCCGTTCGGCGCTGTCGCGTTATGCATCGCACCAGTTCATCGAGCTGGTGCAGAAGCACGGCATCGCCTTTCACGAGAAGCACAAGGGGCAGCTGTTCTGCGACGGTTCCTCGCAGCAGATCGTCGACATGCTGCTGGCCGAATGCGCGGCTGGCGGCGTCGAACGGTGGCAGCCGTGCAAGATCGGGAACATTGCATTTTCAGCCGCTGATGCAGGCGGTACCGGCGCGGGCGGCTATCAAATCGAGAGCAACCGAGGCCTGATCGAAACGCCGAAGATCGTGGTCGCGACCGGCGGCCTGTCGATCCCGCAGATAGGCGCCACCGACTTCGGCTACCGCATCGCCGAGCAGTTCGGCCTGCGTGTGGTCACGCCGCGGCCGGCGCTGGTGCCGCTGACCTTCGGCGGCGAAGCCTGGGAGCCCTATGCCGGACTGGCCGGGCTCGCGCTGCCGGTGCGCATCGAAACCGGGGCCAAGAAAGAAAAAATGGCCTTCCTGGAAGACCTGCTGTTCACCCACCGCGGGCTTTCGGGCCCGGCGGTACTGCAGATTTCGAGCTACTGGAAGCCCGGCGCCCCGCTGACGCTGGATTTCGCCCCGGGCGTGGACGTGGCCGAGGCGCTGGGCGAAGCCAAGCTCCGCTCGAAGAAGCGCATCGCCAACGAACTGGCCACGCTGGTGCCTTCCCGGCTGGCAGACGCCTGGGTCGGCCAGGACCCGGCACTGCAGCGGCCGGTGAACGAGGCGGCCGACAAGGCGCTGGCGGCGCTGTCGGAGCGCATCGCCCGCTGGCAGATCACCCCCAGCGGCACCGAGGGCTACAAGAAAGCCGAGGTCACGGCCGGGGGCGTCGACACCCGGGATTTGTCCTCCCAGACCATGGAATCGAAGCAGCCCGGGCTGTTTTTCATCGGCGAAGTGGTCGATGTCACAGGCTGGCTGGGCGGATACAACTTCCAATGGGCGTGGGCGAGCGCCCATGCGTGCGCACAGGCCCTTTGACCCCCACGGACTCCCTTCCAGGGCACCGTGGAACCGGCTTTGCCGGGCCACCGGTGCCGCCCCCGGCGAGGGGGAAGGTGAAGCGACACGAAGTGCGCGCAGCCTGGGGGAGTGCTATAATCGCGGGCTAACTCTGGCCTCCCCTCAACGGCCGCAAACAGTTTTCAGTTGAGGAACCCCGGCTTGGGGCCTCGATCTCTCCAGGCCAAATTCATTTCAACGATTCATCAATGACCACCATCCGCGTTAAAGAAAACGAGCCCTTCGACGTCGCACTGCGCCGTTTCAAGCGCACCATCGAAAAGCTCGGCCTGCTGACCGACCTGCGTGCCCGCGAGTTCTACGAAAAGCCGACCGCCGAACGCAAGCGCAAGAAGGCCGCCGCGGTCAAGCGCCACTACAAGCGCGTGCGCAGCATGCAGCTGCCCAAGAAGCTGTACTAAGCAACGCCCTGGCGGCCGGCTCCAGACGAAAGTCAGCACCGCCGCCCAGTTGCCTCAGCCGCGCCAGGGAAACCTGCCGCGGCTTTTGTTTTTTCCGAAAGGTTGCCGAATGACACTCAAAGAACAAATCACCGAAGACATGAAGACGGCGATGCGCGCCAAGGACTCCGAGCGCCTGGCCACCATCCGCCTGCTCCTGGCCGCCATGAAGCAGAAGGAAGTCGACGAGCGCGTGGAGCTCGACGACGCCATGGTCGTCGCCATCGTCGACAAGATGGTCAAGCAGCGCAAGGACTCCATCGCCGCCTTCACCACCGGCGGCCGCGCCGACCTCGCCGACAAGGAAGCCGCCGAGATCAAGGTGCTGGAGGTCTACCTGCCCCAGCGCATGAGCGCCGATGAAACGGCGGCCGCGGTGAAGGCCATCGTGGCCGAGCTGGGCGCCAGCGGCCCCGGCGACATGGGCAAGGTGATGGGCGTGGTCAAGACCCGCCTCGCCGGCAAGGCCGACATGGGCCAGGTCAGCGCAGCGGTCAAGGCCGCTCTGTCGGGCGCCTGATGCCGATGAACGCCGGCAGCCCCTCCGTCGCCATTCCCAAGGCCTGCGCCTGCCTGGTCGACGCACGGGGCCGGCTGCTGGTGTTCCGCCATCCCGAGGATGGCAACATGCAGCTCCCCAAGGGCACCATCGAGCCCGGTGAATCGCCCGAGGTGGCGGTGCGCCGCGAACTGCTCGAGGAATCGGGCATCGACCACCGCGGCCCGCTGCGGTCGCTGGGCACGCTGGACCGCGAATGCGAGGCCGGCGTCGAAGGCAACACCCATCGCCACCCGCAGCTGTGGCACCTGTTCCTGATGCGCGCCGAAAGCCCGCTGCCCGAGACTTTCACGCACACGGCAACGGGCAGCCCCGAGGAGGAAGGCCTGGTATTCCTGTTCAGCTGGCTCGAATCCGGCGACCCCCTCGACGACTTCGCCCTGCCCTACCGCCAGACCATCGAGCGCGTCCGCGCTGCGCTGCTGCTCGCAGCCTGACCTCGGCTCACAAGCCGGCGCGCGCGGCCATGTAGAGCCCCAGCAGCGCCAACCCGATCAGGAAGCAGCGCTTGAACACGGCCACAGACAGCCGCTGCCGCAGCCAGGCCCCGACCACCATGCCGCCGATGGCCGGCACCAGCATCGCGAACGAGCCACCGAGCGCCGACACCGGATAGCCCCCGTTCCCGATCAGCCCGATGGCCAGCACCACCGTCGAGGTGGTGAACGAGATTCCCATCGCCTGGATCAGCGAATCGCGCTGGAACCCGAGCGCCTGCAGATACGGCACGGCCGGCACCGCGAACACCCCCGTCACCGCAGTCACCAGCCCAGTGACGATGCCCACCAGCGGCCCCAGCCAGCGCGCCCGCGCGTCGCTCACATGCAGGTGCCGCCCGGTCAGCCCCCAGACCGCGTAGACCACCAGCGCCACCCCGAGCGCGAACGAAGCCCAGGCGCCCGCCGGCACGCCCAGCCAAAGCGCCCCGCCCAGCGTGCCGATCACCACCCCCACCTGCATGCCGCCGATGCGCCGCAGCACCGGCATGAAGGTCGCGCGCGGCCCGGTCTGCCAGATGTTGGTGACGAGCGACGGCACGATCAGCAACGCCGCCGCCTGCACCGGCGACATCCACAGCGCGAGCAGCCCCATCGACACCGTCGGCAGCCCGAGGCCGACCACGCCCTTGATCACCCCGGCTAGCAGGTACACCGCGGTGGCGGCGGCCCAGAAACTCATCGCGTCGTTCGTTGGCATCGTCATCGCGGCCGAGTCTGCCGATGAAGCCCGCGCCCGGAAATGCGGCATTCGCGCAGCCAGCCTCAGGCTGGGACTGAGGCTCCTGGTGCACACTCCGGCGGATCATGCGATTCGATCTCACCGACCTGCGGCTCTTCCTCAACGTGGTCGAGGCCGGCAGCCTCACGGGCGGCGCCGGCCGCTCGCACATGACGCTGGCCTCCGCCAGCCAGCGGGTGCGCGGCATGGAAGACGCGCTCGGCACCCCGCTGCTCACGCGCCACGCGCAGGGCGTGCGCGCCACCGAGGCCGGCCGCACGCTGCTGCACCATGCGCGCGTCGTGCTGCAGCAGATGGAGCGGCTGCGCGGCGAACTCGGCGAATACGGCCAGGGCCTCAAGGGCCATGTGCGCTTCATGTGCGGCACCTCGGCGCTGACCGAGCACCTGCCCGAGGTGCTGAGCCGCTTTCTCGCGCAGCATCCGCGCATCTCGGTCGACCTGGAGGAACGCGCCAGCCCCGACACGGTGGAAGCGCTGCGCGCCGGCCTGTGCGACATCGGCATCGTCTCGGACGCCATCGACAGCGAGGGCCTCGAATGCCACACCTTCCGCCGCGACGACCTCGTGCTCGTCATGCCGCGCGGCCACGCACTGGCCGGGCGCCGGCGCCTGAAACTGGCCGAGGTGGTCGACAACGAATTCGTGGGCCTGCCGGCGGACAGTGCGCTGCAGCAGCTGATCACCCAACATGTGCGCGCGCTCGGCAAGCACCTCGCCTACCGGGTGCGGGTGCGCAACTTCGAGGCGGTGTGCCGCATGGTCGAGTACGGCATCGGCGTGGGCATCGTGCCGCAGACGGCGGCCGAACGCTGTGCCCGCTCGATGAAGATCGCGCGCGCCTCGCTTGCGGACAAATGGGCCGAGCGCACGCTGATGGCCTGCGTGCGCTCGTCGGAAGACCTGCCGCTCAATGCCAGGCGCATGCTCGAGCACCTGATCGCGCCGATGGAAGAACCCGCCAGGCCGCGGCGGGCCGCGGAAGAAGCCCGACCCGGTTGACCCAGGACCTCAGGCGCCGGCCACCTTCATGCGGTTCACCAGCACCGACCCGGTGGTCTTGGCGCCGAAGGTGTAGGCATCCGCGCCGATGGCTTCGATGCCTATGAGCATGTCCTTCAGGTTGCCGGCGATGGTGATCTCCTGCACCGGGAAGGCGATCTTGCCCTTCTCGACCCAGAAGCCGCTGGCGCCGCGCGAGTAGTCGCCGGTCACGTAGTTCACGCCCTGGCCCATCAGCTCGATCACGAACAGGCCGGTGCCCAGCTTGGCGAGCATGGCGTCGAGGTCGTCGGCGTGCTTCGTCAGGCGCGAGCTCAGCGTCAGGTTGTGCGAACCGCCGGCGTTGCCGGTGGTCTTCATGCCCAGCTTGCGGGCCGAGTAGGTCGAGAGAAAGTAGCCTTCGAGGCGGCCGGCATCGACCACCTTGCGCGCGCGGGTGGTCACGCCTTCGTCGTCGAAGGGCGAGCTGCCCTTGCCGCGCATCACGTGCGGGTCTTCGGCCACGTCGATGTGCTTGGGCAGCACGGGCTTGCCCAGCGAATCGAGCAGGAAGCTGCTCTTGCGATACAGCGCCCCGCCGCTCACGGCCTGCACCAGACCGCCCAGCAGGCCCACGGCCAGTGGCGACTCGAACAGCACCGGGCATTCGGTGGTCTTGATCTTGCGCGACTTCAGGCGGCTCAGCGCCCGCTCGGCGGCGTAGCGGCCCACGGCCTGCGGGCTGGCCAGTTCGTCGGCGGAGCGCATGGAGCTGTACCAGGCGTCGCGCTGCATGTCGTCACCCTTGCCGGCGATGGGCGCCACCGAAATGGAGTGCCGCGAGCTGGCGTAGCCGCCACGGAAGCCGTGCGTGTGGGCGCTGAAGAAGTGGCTCTGCTGGGCCGAGACGCCCGCGCCTTCGCTGTTGGTGATGCGCTTGTCGGTCGACAGGGCGGCCGCTTCGCATTCAAGCGCCAGCTTGGCGGCCTGCTCGCTCGTCACGTCCCAGGGGTGGAACAGGTCGAGTTCGGGGTGCTCCTTGGCGATGTCTGCCTCGTCGGGCAGGCCGCTCACCGGGTCTTCGGCGGTGAAGCGGGCGATGTCGTAGGCCGCCTGGACGGTCTGCTTGATGGCCCCTTCGGAGAAGTCGGAGGTGCTGGCGTTGCCGCGGCGGTGGCCCACGTAGACCGTGATGCCCAGCGACTTGTCGCGGTTGCGCTCGACGTTCTCGAGCTCGCCCTTGCGCACGGAGACGCTCAGGCCGCAGCCCTCGGACGCCTCGGCGCCGGCATCGGTCGCCCCGAGCTTCTTGGCGTGCGCCAAGGCCGAGTCGACCAGGTTTTCGAAGAAGGAGCGGCTGTAGGCGAAGCCGGAATCGGCGCGCGAGGAGGATGTCGTCATGTGGTGGCTATGATACTTGCGCCCCCCAATCCCCGTTTACCCCCTGCTTCCCACCGCGCATTGCATGCGTTGCAACGCCGCACGGTGCGGCCCAGAATCCATCCCATGTCCCGCAAACCCAAAAAAGGCTATTTCGTCCGTGGCCAGTTCGTCGCTGAAGGCAGCGAGCTCGACCTGGAGCTCAAGCGCGAGCTCAAGGGCACCGACGACGCCAGCCGCACCGACCTCAAGCGCGAGAGCGACGAACTCCAGAAGCTGGGCGGCGAACTGCTGACGCTGCGCGCCGGCCTGTTCGACGCGCTCCAGCTCGACGAGAAACTGGTCGACGCCATCGCCGAAGCCAAGCGCATCACCAATTTCGAAGGCAAGCGCCGCCAGATGCAGTTCATCGGCAAGCTCATGCGCAAGCTCGAGCCCGAGGTGCTGGAGGCCGTCAGGCAGGCCCTGTCGGAGCAGGCCAGCGTGCCGGCCGCCGAAACCGCCGCCCTGCACGAGGCCGAGCGCTGGCGCGACCGGCTGATTGCCGACGACGATGCCCTCGGCGGCTGGATCGAAACCCACCCCGCCACCGACTCCCAGCAACTGCGCGCCCTGGTGCGCCAGGCCCGCAAGGACATGAAGACCGGCCCGGCCGGTGAAGCGCCCCGACAGGGCAAGGCCTACCGCGAGATCTTCCAGCTCGTGCGCGCCCAGTTGGCGGTGCACGGCGGCGACGACCACGCAGCCGCCGCGGCGGAACAAGACCGGGAAGAGGACGCATGAGCGCAGAAGCTGTTTTCGAGCCGGTGCGCATCGGCATCGTCTCGGTCAGCGACCGTGCCTCCAGCGGGGCCTACGAAGACAAGGGCCTGCCCTCGCTGAAGGAATGGCTCGGCAAGGCGCTGAAGAACCCCATCGAATTCGAGCCCCGGCTGATTCCCGACGAGGCCGCGCGCATCAGCGCCGCGCTGGTCGAGCTGGTCGACGCCGGCTGTTCGCTGGTGCTGACCACCGGCGGCACCGGCCCCGCCCTGCGCGACGTGACGCCCGAGGCCACGCTGGCCGTCGCCCACAAGGAAATGCCCGGCTTCGGCGAGCAGATGCGCCAGATCAGCCTGCGCTTCGTGCCTACCGCGATCCTGTCGCGGCAGGTGGCGGTGATCCGCGACAAGAGCCTGATCATCAACCTGCCGGGCCAGCCCAAGTCGATCGCGGAAACGCTCGAGGGGCTGAAGGACGCGAACGGGGCACAGCTCGTGCCCGGCATCTTCGCGGCGGTGCCCTACTGCATCGACCTGATTGGCGGGCCGTACCTGGAAACCGACGATTCGGTCTGCAAGGCCTTCCGGCCGAAGTCGGCCATCCGCACTCGCGCCTGAGCGGCGTCGACTCGCGGCCGCTACTGCGGCGGAAGGCTCCTGGCCTCGACGTCCTTCAGGCACGCACTGACCGCCGCGTGCGACGCCTGCTCGTAGCAGCGCGCGGCCGCGGCACGCGCCGCCTTCTGCTGCACGCGCCGCTCTTCGGCGCTGTCGATCTGGTAGCTCATGAGCCATTTCATGGACAGCGCCAGCACGAGCCCCAGGCCGAGCGACATGCCCACCACCGTCGAGCGCCACGTCCGCGCACTGGGCGCGGCGGGCTCGGCCGCAGGGCCGACGTCGAACGCCATTGGAGGATGTGAAGGCGAGCCGCCATGGACCCGGCGACGCTGCGGAGCGCGCGGCTCGGCTGTTGCGGTGCGTGCGGAAGACTTGTCGTAGCTACCCATCGATCTGATTGTCCAACAATCGACGCCCCTCGCTTCGCCGCGCCGGAGGCCTCTCAGCCTCCGGCGAACCGTGAGCCCTCAGGCTCAGGCCAGATCGAACCTGTCGAGGTTCATCACCTTCGTCCACGCGGCCACGAAGTCGTTCGCGAACTTCTCTTGCGCGTCCGAGCTCGCGTAGATCTCGGCAATGGCGCGCAGCTGCGCATTCGAGCCGAAGACCAGGTCGGCGCGCGTGCCGGTCCACTTCAGTTCGCCCGATTTGCGGTCGCGGCCTTCGTACTTCTCGTTGCCGGCCGGAGCAGCCTTCCACTCCGTGCCCATGTCGAGCAGGTTGACGAAGAAGTCGTTGCTCAGCGTGCCCGGCTTCTTGGTGAAGACGCCGTCCTGGCTCTGGCCGACATTGGCGCCGATCACGCGCAGGCCGCCGAGGAGCACGGCCAGCTCCGGTGCGGTCAGCGTCAGCAGTTGCGCCCTGTCGACGAGCAGCACTTCGGCCGGCACGCTGAACCGCGCCTTGGTGTAGTTGCGGAAACCGTCGGCCACCGGCTCCAGGGGCTCGAAAGACTGCACGTCGGTCTGTTCCTGCGACGCGTCGGCACGGCCCGGCGAGAAGGGGACCTTGAGTTCGCGTCCGGCATTGCGCGCAGCTTGCTCCACGCCGGCACCGCCGGCCAGCACGATCAGGTCGGCCAGCGAGATCTTCTTGCCGCCCTTCTGCGCCGCGTTGAACTCCTCGCGGATGCCTTCGAGCACCTGCAGCACCTTGGCCAGTTGCGCCGGCTCGTTCACCGCCCAGTCCTTCTGGGGAGCGAGGCGAATGCGTGCACCGTTCGCGCCGCCCCGCTTGTCGGAGCCGCGGAAGGTCGATGCCGAAGCCCATGCCGTCGAAACGAGTTGCGCCGGCGTGAGGCCCGAGGCCAGCACCTTCTTGGCGAGCGCTTCCACGTCCTGCGCATCGACCAGCGCATGGTCGACGGCCGGAATCGGGTCTTGCCATATCAGCTCTTCGGCCGGCACTTCCGGTCCGAGGTAGCGTGCGCGCGGGCCCATGTCGCGGTGGGTGAGCTTGAACCATGCGCGGGCGAATGCATCGGCGAACTGGTCGGGGTTTGCAAGGAAGCGGCGCGAGATCTTCTCGTAGGCCGGGTCGATGCGCAGCGACAGGTCGGTGGTGAGCATGGTCGGCGCGTGGCGCTTCGACGGGTCGTGCGCGTCCGGAATGGTTCCCGCGCCGGCACCGCCCTTGGCCACCCACTGGTGCGCGCCCGCGGGGCTCTTGGTGAGTTCCCATTCGAAGCCGAACAGGTTCTCGAAGAAGTTGTTGCTCCACTTCGTGGGCGTGGTGGTCCAGGTGACTTCCAGGCCGCTGGTGATGGTGTCGCCGCCCTTGCCGGTGCCGAAGCTGCTCTTCCAGCCCAGGCCCTGGTCTTCGATGCCCGCTGCCTCGGGCTCGTGCCCGACGTTGGTTGCCGGGCCCGCGCCGTGCGTCTTGCCGAAGGTGTGGCCTCCGGCAATGAGCGCCACGGTTTCTTCGTCGTCCATGGCCATGCGCGCGAAGGTGTCGCGGATGTCGCGCGCCGCGGCGAGCGGGTCGGGGTTGCCGTCCGGGCCTTCGGGGTTCACGTAGATCAGGCCCATCTGCACGGCGGCCAGCGGGTTCTCGAGGTCGCGTGTGTGCGGCACCTTGCTGTCGTCGTCCTTCACGAGCACCGCGCCGGATTTCTCGACGCCCGGCGAACCTTGCGAATAGCGGATGTCGCCGCCGAGCCAAGTGGTCTCGCGGCCCCAGTACACGTCCTGGTCGGGTTCCCACACATCGGCACGGCCGCCCGCGAAGCCGAAGGTCTTGAAGCCCATCGTTTCCAGCGCGACGTTGCCCGTGAGGATCAACAGGTCGGCCCACGAAATCTTGTTGCCGTACTTCTGCTTGATCGGCCAGAGCAGACGCCGTGCCTTGTCGAGGCTCACGTTGTCAGGCCAGCTGTTCAGCGGTGCGAAGCGCTGCTGGCCGCGACCGGCGCCGCCGCGTCCGTCACCGATGCGGTAGGTGCCCGCGCTGTGCCATGCCATGCGAATGAACAGCGGGCCGTAGTGGCCGAAGTCCGCCGGCCACCAGTCCTGCGAGTCGGTCATCAGCGTGGCGAGGTCTTTCTTCACCGCTGCAAGATCGAGGCTCTTGAACGCCGCGGCATAGTCGAAGTCCTTGTCCATCGGATCGGATTTCGACGAGTGCTGGTGAAGCAGATCGATACGCAGCTGCTTGGGCCACCAGTCTCGGTTGGTGGTGCCGGCACCTGCTGCCTGGCTGAAGGGACACTTGGCTTCGGTCTTGTCACTGCTCATGGGAACTCCTGGTTTTGTGCTGCGAGGGGATCAGGCAAATTCTCTGACAGAAGCCGCCGTGGGGCGAATAGAAGCACTCAATTCCAGCGATAGCGCAAGCTGGCCCTGCTTGTCATTCGCCGCGCGGTCTCCGGCGCTCGGACGCGAGCTTTATAGCCTCATCGCCCGCCCCGCCGCAATCGATCGGCCCCTGAAGCCGAGTGGCATCACTCAGGCCGCCGCCGGCCCGAACCCATGGCTTTCGGCCGCCTGCTCGCACGGCACGCGCTCGGCCTGCACGGTGGAGTGGTGAATGTCGAAGCGCTCCGCCAGCAGCGCGCGCAGGCGCTGCGTGAACGGCGCGAGATCGCCCACATCCGGCTTGCCCACCACGTGCACGCTCAGGCTCACCTTGCCGCTGGAGAGGGCCCACACGTGCAGGTCATGCAGGCTGGCGACGCCTTCGCTCGCCAGCAGCGCGCGTTCGATCTCCGGCAGATCCACCTCGTCGGGCACGCCTTCGAGCAGCACGTTGAGGCTCTCGCGCAGGAGCCGCCAGGTGCGCGGCAGCACCCACAGCCCGATGGCCACCGCGATCACCGAGTCGACCCATGCCCAGCCCGTGAAGCGAATGACCAGTGCGCCGAGAATCACGCCGATCGAGCCCAGCATGTCGGCCCACACCTCCAGGTACGCGCCCTTCACGTTGAGGCTCTCGTCCTTGCCCGCCGCCAGCAGCCGCATGCCGACGAGGTTGACGACCAGCCCGCCGGCGGCCACCAGCATCATCATGGTCGACTGGATCTCGGCCGGCGCGGAGATGCGGCGGTACGCCTCGTACAGCACGTACATCGCCACGAAGAACAGCAGCACCGCGTTCAGCACCGCCGCCAGGATCTCGAAGCGGTAGTAGCCGAAGGTGCGCCGCCTGTCGGCGGGCCGCTTGCCGATCCAGATGGCGGCCAGGGAAATCGCCAGCGCCACGGTGTCGGTGAACATGTGGGCGGCATCGGACAACAGCGCGAGGCTGCCCGACACCAGCCCGCCGACCACCTCGGCGACGAGGTAGACGGAGGTCAGCAGCAGTGCCCAGCGCAGCGCCTTTTCATTGCTGCCTGTGGCGTGCGAATGCTCATGTGCCATGGAATCCTTGCGGTGCAGGGTCGAGCGGCGCGCCGTAGTTCTGCTCGCGGGCGTCTTCCTGCTGCACCTCGTCTTCGTCGCGCCTGTGCGCGATGCGGTAGAGCAGCGGAAGCACCAGCAGCGTCAGCGCGGTCGACGAAAGGATACCGCCGATCACCACGGTGGCCAGCGGCCGCTGCACCTCGGCGCCCGTGCCGGTGGCGATGGCCATCGGTACGAAGCCCAGCGACGCGACAAGCGCGGTCATCAGCACCGGCCGCAGCCGCGTGAGCGCGCCTTCGCGAATGGCTGCGTCCAGCGGCAGCCCACCCTCGCGCAGGTTGCGGATGAACGAGATCATCACCAACCCGTTGAGCACCGCCACGCCCGACAGCGCAATGAAGCCCACCGCCGCCGAGATCGACAGCGGAATACCGCGCATCCACAGCGCCACGATGCCGCCCGTGAGCGCGAACGGAATGCCGGTGAACACCAACAGCCCGTCCTTGAGGTTGCCGAACATCGCGAACAGCAGCGTGAACACCAGCAGCAGCGACACCGGCACCACGACCTGCAGCCGCTGCGTGGCCGACGCGAGGTTCTCGTACTGCCCGCCCCACACGGTCCAGTAGCCCGAGGGAATGCTCACCTTGCGCATGGCCTCTTCGGCCTCGGCCACGAAGGAGCCCAGGTCGCGGCCGCGCACGTTGGCGCTCACCACGATGCGGCGCTTGCCGTCTTCACGGCTCACCTGGTTCGGACCCGGCGCGATGTCGAGCGTGGCCACTTCGCCCAGCGGGATGAAGCTGGTGCGCGCGCTCTCGGCACCGGCGCCCTTGGGCAGCGCCACGGGCAGGCGCTTGATGGCCTCGAGGTCGGTACGCAGGTTCTCTGGCAGGCGCACGATGATGTCGAAGCGGCGGTCGCCGTCGAACAGCGTGCCCGCCTCGCGCCCGCCGACCGCGACCGAGATCGCGTCCTGCACGTCGCCCACGTTCAGGCCGTAGCGCGCGGTCTTGTTGCGGTCGATGTTCACCGTGAGCATCGGCAGGCCGGTGGTCTGCTCGACCTTCACTTCGGCCGCGCCGGGGATCTTGCCCAGCGCCTCCGACACCTCGGCCGCGGTCTTGTTGAGCACGTCCATGTCGTCGCCGAAGATCTTCACCGCCACGTCGCTGCGCACGCCGGAGATCAGCTCGTTGAAGCGCAGCTGGATCGGCTGCGAGAACTCGTAGTTGTTGCCCGGCAGCTTCTCGACTTCTTCCTGCACCGCCGCCAGCAGCTCGGCGCGCGAGCGGCGTGGCTTGGGCCACTCGCTCTCGGGCTTGAGCATGATGTAGCCGTCCGAAATGTTCGGCGGCATCGGGTCCGAAGCGATCTCGGCCGTGCCGGTGCGCGCGAAGATGCGCTCGATTTCCGGAAACTTCTCCTTCAGCGTGCGTTCGAGCTGTTTCTGCATCTCGACCGACTGCGTCAGGCTGGTACCCGGAATGCGCAGCGCCTGAATGGCGAAGTCGCCTTCGCTCAGGCTGGGCACGAATTCGGTGCCCAGCCGCGTGGCCAGCAGGCCCGACAGCAGCACCGCCACCACCGCGGTGGTGATCACCAGCGGCTTGGCGGACATGACGCGCGCCAGCAGGGGCTCGTAGCCGCGCTTGGCCCACACCATCAGGCGGTTTTCCTTCTCGCTCACCTTGTTGCCGATGAACAGCGCCACGGCAGCAGGGATGAAGGTGATCGACAGAATCATCGCGCCCAGCAGCGCGATCACCACGGTGAAGGCCATCGGGTGGAACAGCTTGCCCTCCACGCCCGTGAGCGCAAAGATCGGCAGGTACACGATCATGATGATGAGCTGGCCGAACAGCAGCGGCCGGCGCGCCTCCTGCGAGGCGGCGAACACTTCATGGAAGCGCTCGCTGCGCGTGAGCGGCCGGCCCTTGTGGGCCTGCGCATGGGCCAGCCTTCGCACGCAGTTCTCCACGATCACCACCGCGCCGTCGATGATGATGCCGAAGTCCAGCGCCCCCAGGCTCATGAGGTTGGCGCTGACCTTCTGGTTCACCATGCCGGTGAAGGTGAAGAGCATCGACAGCGGAATCACCAGCGCAGTGATCAGTGCCGCGCGGATGTTGCCCAGGAACAGGAACAGGATCGCGATGACCAGCACCGCGCCCTCGAACAGGTTCTTCTTCACCGTGGCGATGGCCTTGTCCACCAGCACCGTGCGGTCGTACACCGTCACCGCCTTCACGCCGGCGGGCAGCGTGCGGTTGATCTCCTGCATCTTCTTGTCGACGGCCTGCGACACGGTGCGGCTGTTCTCGCCGATCAGCATGAACACCGTACCCAGCACCACTTCGCGGCCGTTGTCGGTGGCGGCACCGGTGCGCAGTTCCTTGCCGATGCCGACCTCGGCCACGTCCTGCACGCGCAGCGGAATGCCGTTGGCGTTGCCGAGGATGACGTTGCCGATGTCCTCCACCGACTTCACCTGCCCCGGCGCGCGAATGAGATATTGCTCGCCGCGCTTCTCGATGTAGCCCGCGCCCACGTTGGCGTTGTTGCGCTCCAGCGCGGTGACCACGTCGGTCATGGTGAGGCCATGGGCCAGCAGCTTGGCCGGGTCGGGAGCTATCTGGAACTCCTTGGCATAGCCGCCGATGGAGTTGATCTCGGTCACGCCCGCCACATTGCGCAGCTGCGGCTTGATGATCCAGTCCTGTATCTCGCGCAGGTCGGTGGGCGAATAGGGCCTGCCGTCGGCCTTCTTCGCGCCCTCTTCCGCTTCCACGGTCCAGAGATAGATTTCGCCGAGGCCTGTCGAGATGGGCCCGATCACCGGCGATATGCCGCTGGGCATGCTCTCGCGCGCCGACTGTATGCGCTCGTTGACGAGCTGCCGCGCGAAGTAGATGTCGGTGCCGTCCTTGAAGATCACGGTGACCTGCGAGAGGCCGTAGCGCGACAGCGAGCGCGTCTGCTGCAGCCCCGGCAGGCCGGCCATGACGGTCTCGATCGGGTAGGTCACGCGCTGCTCGGTCTCCAGCGGGGAATAGCCCGGCGCGGCGGTGTTGATCTGCACCTGAACGTTGGTGATGTCGGGCACCGCGTCGATGGGCAGCTTCTGGTAGCTGAAGATGCCCAGCGCCGCCATGCCCAGCACGGCAAGCAGGATCAGCCAGCGCTGCTCGATGGAGAAGCGGATGATTCGTTCGAACATGCGTGCTTCCTCAGTGGGTGTGCGTGGCGGAGCTCTTGCCCTGCTCCGACTTCACGACGAAGCTGCCGGTGGCGGCATAGGCCGCGCCGGGTTTCAGGCCGCTGGTGATCTCGATGCGCTGGCCGTCGCTGCGCCCGGTCTGCACATGCTGCGGCACGAAGCCGCCGGGCACGCGCAGGAACACGGTGGGCTTGTCTTCCACGGTCTGCACCGCCTCGGCCGACACGGTCACGGGCGCGTCCACTTCGGAGGCCACGAGCTCGACATTCACGAACAGCCCCGGGCGCCAGACGCGCTGCGGGTTGGTCAGCGTGACGCGCGCGGTGGCGGTGCGCGTCTGCGCGCCGATGAGCGAACCCACGTAAGACACCTTGCCCGTTGCGGTCTGGCCCAGGGCGCTGGAGCGGATGCTCACCGGCTCGCCGATGCGCACCAGGTTCAGGTTGTTGGCCGCCACGCTGATCTCGGCCCATACCGTCGACAGGTCGGAGATGGTGAACACGTTGACCGCCTCGCCCACCGATTCGCCGAGCGAGATGTGCTTTTCGACCACCATGCCGTCGAAGGGCGCGCGCAGCTCGTAGCGGCCCAGCGCCGACGAAGACGGCGTGGCGCCCAGCGCCAGCAGCTTCTGGTTGGCGTTGGCCACGGCGATCTGCGCTTCCTGCATCGCCTGCTGCGCCTGCAGGTAGTCCTGCTCGGGCGAGATCTTTTCCTCCCAGAGCTTCTTCTCGCGCTCGTAGGTGGTGCGCGCCAGCGCGAGCCGGCGCTGCGCCGACTGCAGCTCGCTGCGCTGCTCCGACAGCGCCGGGCTCGAAATCACCGCCAGCACCTGTCCGCGCTTGACCTCCTGGCCCAGGTTGGCCGACACGCTGTCGACCACGCCCGCCACACGCGGCACCACGTGAGCCGTGCGGTCTTCGTTGAACTTGATCTCGCCGGGCAACTGCAGCGACGACTTGATGCGCGCGGGGCCCGCGCTTTCGATGGTCATGTCGGCGGCCTTGATCTGCGCGTCGGTGAAGCCGATCTTTTCTTCCTCTTCCTCGTGACCGGCGGGTTCCTTTTTCGCTTCTTGCTTGCCTTCCTCGTGGTGCTCGTTGTCGGCGTGGCCCTTGGCTTCGCCGTGGCTGTGGTCGTGGTCCTTGGCCTCTTCCTTGGCTTCCGGCTTGCCGTGGGCCTTGCCTTCTTCGTGATGTTCGCCGTCGCCATGGCCGGCCTCTTCCGAATGGCCGGCGGCCTCGGGCTTGGCGGGTGCGGAGCGAAGAATCATCGCGCCGGCGCCGAGCCCCACGACGAGGACGACGATGATGGCCATCCACTGCTTCTTGCCCACGCGTTCTGCGAAAGAGCCGCGGTTTTCTGTGTTCATGATCTGTTGCCTTCCTTGTCAGCGCGCCACGGGCGCCGCGGGTGTCATGGGGGAGATGTCGTCGCCTTCGTTGCCGAGCAGCCGGTCGAGTTCGCCGGCCGCGCGGTGCGCGTCGGCCAGCGCGAGCAGGTACTGCGCGCGCACCTGGAACAGCGTGCGTTGGGCATCCAGCGCTTCCAGGAAGCTGAACTTGCCCAGTTCGAAGCCCTTGGTCGCGGCCTTGTAGGCGGTCTCGGCGCCGGGCAGCGCGTCGTGCTGCAGCGTCTGGGCGGTGGCGCGCGCGGAGCGCAGGCGTTCGGTGGCCTGCGCCACCTCGGTGCCCAGTTGCAGCTCGGCGGCGGCGAGGTCGTCGCGCGCCTTCTCCTCGCGGCTCAGGGCCTCGGCCACGTTGCCGCGGTTGGTGTCGAAGATGGGCAGCGGCACCGACAGGCCCACCACCACCTGGTTGCGCCGGTTGCCGCCGACTTCGCCGTCGGAAGCCGGCACGCGCTTGGCGCCGAGCGACACGGTCACGTCGGGAATGCGCTTGGCCTGCTCCAGGTCGGACAGTGCCTTGCGCCGTTCGACCTCGAGCCGCGCCTGCACCACCACGGGTGCCGCGGCGAGGCGCACGCCCAGGTCTTGCGCTGGCGCCATAGCGGGCAACTGGTCGATCGCGCCCTCCACCTGCGTGAAGCGCGGATCGGGGTTGCCCCACAGCGCGGCCAGTTGCTGGCGGGCCGAGCGCAGCGTGCCTTCGGCCTGCAGCAGCTCCACGCGCGCACCGGCCTCGGCCACGCGCGCCCTGGTTTCTTCCAGTGGCGACACCTTGCCGGCGGCCACGCGGTTGGTGGCCGCGCGGGTCGCGGTCTGCGCGAGGCCCACGGAATCCTGCGCGAGCCGCAGGCGCTCCTGCGCGGTCAGCACGTCGAAGAAGGCGGTGACGGTCGCGGCGCGGATCTCGGCGCGGCGCCCCGCCAGTGCCGACGCGGCCTGGTCGCGCGCACGCTCGGCGGCCGTCACGCGGGCAGAGCGCTTGCCG
Organism: Variovorax durovernensis; assembly: GCF_977011995.1. NCBI lineage: Bacteria > Pseudomonadati > Pseudomonadota > Betaproteobacteria > Burkholderiales > Comamonadaceae > Variovorax > Variovorax durovernensis. The sequence continues at coordinate 4,502,002 of NZ_CDRNCW010000001.1, forward strand.
CCGAGCTCGATCGGCTGGCTCAGCTGCAAGGTGGTGGTGCGGTTGTCGCGGCGCAGGTCTTCCAGCTGCGCGTCGAGCGTGGGGTTGGGCCAGGCGCCGGCCTGCACGATGGCGGCCTCGGTGGCGTCCTGCTCGCGCGACGCGGCGGCAAGGCCGGGGTTGGCGCGCAGTGCCATCGCGACGGCGCTGCGCAGGGTCAGGGGGCCCGCAGGCTCCAGTGTCCTGGTGGCCGCGCGCGAAGACGCCTGCGGCGAAGCTGACGAGGAACCGGCCGGGGCCGGAACGGACGGCGTGACTTGTTGTGAATATGCCGGGGGCACCGCCATGGCCAATGCGGCCAGCGGCACGAAGAGCGTGCGCATCGAATTCTCCTGGGTTGCGAAACAACGGACGGACGAATTCGGCGAGAGCTCAGCTGATGGTGTGGATCAGAAGTTGTGGATGTTCTCTCGCCGAATCAGAGGGCGAGAGACCAGTCGGGACGGACCGGAACGTCGGAGATGTGCGAATCGAAGCGCTCGGCCGCCATGACGCGCAGCGGCTGTGCGGTGCGCCGTGCGGACAGCACGGGCTCGGGCGCGCCTTCGACGTGCTGTGCGTAGCCGGAATGGCAGACCGCGCAGTCGCCGATGACGGCGTTGGGCTGGGTGCTGGAGTTCTTCTGCGCGCCCTCGCCGCTGTGGCTGCGGTCGGTGCCGCGGTTTTCGTGCTCGTGGTGGCCCCAGTGCCCGGGCTGCGTGTCGCGCTCGTGCTGGCAATAGGCTGACGCCGCCGCCCAGCTGAGCTGGAACGGAAGCAGGAACAGCATGAGGATCAGGAACCAGCGGCGCATGGAGCAAAAAGTATATCGGGGGCCTGTGGCAAGGCTTTCGGCAATGCCCTTGCGGTGTGCATGCGCTGCGGAATGTATGACACCAGGTCGGGTGTTTGTCCGTCAATAGGATTACCAAAACGTAACCAGGGCAGCGTAAGTGCTTCGTTACTATTCGGTAATGCGAATTCTTGTCATCGAAGACGAGCCCAAACTGGGCGACTACCTGAAAAAGGGGCTCGAAGAGAACGGATACGTGGTCGATATTGCCCGCGACGGTATCGAGGGGAAGTACCTCGCCACCGAGGGAGACTACGCACTGGTTCTGCTCGATGTGATGCTGCCTGGCATCGACGGCTTTGCCGTCCTGCAGGCCATACGGCGCACCAGGAACGTGCCGGTGCTGGTGCTCACGGCGCGCGACAAGGTCGAAGACCGCGTGCAGGGCCTGCAGCAAGGGGCGGACGACTACCTCGTCAAGCCGTTCTCGTTTTCGGAGCTGCTGGCGCGGGTGCAGGCGCTGCTGCGCCGGGGCAAGCCGCAGGAATCGACCACGCTGCGGCTGGCCGACCTGGAGCTGGACCTCATCAGCCGCAAGTGCTTTCGCAACCGCGCACGACTCGACCTCACAGCCAAGGAATTCACGCTGCTGGTGGTGCTGCTGCGACGGCGCGGCCAGATCCTGTCGCGCACCACGCTTGCCGAGCAGGTGTGGGACATGAACTTCGACAGCGACACCAACGTGGTGGAAGTGGCCATCCGCCGCCTGCGCAGCAAGCTCGACGACCCGTTCGACGTGAAGCTGCTGCATACGGTGCGCGGCATGGGCTACGTTCTCGAAGACCGCTCCTGGGCATGAGCCAGCCCCCAGGCCGGCCGCACTCCATCCAGAGCCGGCTGTCGCTCTGGATCGCCGCGCAGACCCTGTTCGGGCTCAGCGTGATCTGCCTTGCCATCTACCTCGTCACCGCCTGGAACTTCGGGCAGAAGCAGGAAGAGGAACTCGATCACAAGGCCGTGCTGGTGCAACACCTGCTCAAAGAGGCCGAGAAAGGCGGCGACCTGCCCTTCCTGCGGCACAAGCTCGACGACTTCTTCTCGATGCAGGACGACGTGACGCTGTCGATCTCGCACGCGGGCCAGACGCTGTTCCAGTCCACGCCCGCGCTCGGCGGGCTCTGGATGCTGCGCGACATCGAGGTGCCATGGACGCAGGGCGCCACCAGCACGCAGCTGTCGGTGCAGATCGGCGTGAACACCGCGCAGGAAGCGCGGCTGCTGCGGCGCCTTGCCTGGACGCTGCTGGGCGCGGTGGTACTGGGCACGGCGCTGGTCTCGTTCACCGGCATGTGGCTGGTGCGGCGCGGGCTGCGTCCGCTCAAGCGGCTGGCCGAGAGCACCGCGGCCATGGCGCCGGACAAGGCCAACCGGCCGATCGACGCCATGGACTTCGCCGAGGAGCTGCGCCCCTGGATCACGCAGTTCAACGCCCTGCTGCTGCGGGTGCAGCGTGCCTACGTGCAGCTGGAGTCGTTCAACGCCGACGTTGCGCACGAGTTGCGCACGCCGCTGGCCAACCTGATCGGCTCCACCGAACTCGCGCTGACCCGCCAGCGCAGCAACGAGGAGCTGCAGGCCGTGCTCGCGTCCAACCTCGAAGAGATCGGCCGGCTCTCGGGCATCGTCACCGACATGCTGTTTCTCTCCCAGGCCGAGCGCGGCACGCCGATGCGTACGCGCGCGGTGACGAGCCTGGCCGTGCAGGCCGCCGACGTGATCGACTTCTACGACGCCATGCTGGAAGAAGCCGGCCTGCGCGCCGAGGTGGCGGGCGACGCCATGGCCGACGTGGACGCCGCGCTGATACGGCGCGCGCTGTTCAACCTGCTGGGCAACGCCATCCGCTTCGCGACGCCGGCCTCGGTCATCCGCATCGAGATAGCCCAGGACAGCGAGGAATTCACCATCGCGGTGGTCAACCGCGGCGAACCCATCGACCCTGCCGCGCTGCCGCGCCTGTTCGAGCGCTTCTACCGTGCCGCCCAGGCGCGCGACGGCTCCACCCGGCACCACGGCCTGGGGCTGTCGATCGTAGAGGCCATTGCGCGCATGCACGGCGGGCGGGTGTTCGCGGCCAGCCAGGGCGGCGAGACGCGCATCGGGTTCACGCTGCAGCGCTGAGCCATCAAGGCTTGGCGGGCGCCGCATCGGCCACGGCAGGCGCCCGGCGGCCGATGAACAGGTTGATCAGCGGTCCCGTCATGGCGGTGGTCACCAGCGCCATGACCAGCAGCATCGTGAACAGCTCTGGGCCGATGAGGCCGGCGTCCAGGCCGATCTTCATGACGATCAGCTCCATCAGCCCGCGCGCATTCATCAGCGAGCCCGTGGCCAGGCTGTCGCGCCAGCCGTAGCCAGCCATGCGGGCACCGACCGCGCCGCCGGCGATCTTGCCGAAGGCGGCCACGCCCAGGATCAGCATCATGGCGCCGAAGCCCGCCCCCGAGAACGCGTTGGACGTGGTGCCAAGCCCGGCCAGCGCAAAGAACAACGGCATCAGCACGACGATGGAAATCGGCTCGATGCGCTCGCTCAGCGACTTCAGCAGCCGGTCGTCGCGCGGCAGGCAGGCGCCGAACAGGAAAGCGCCGAACACCGCGTGCAGGTGCAGCCACTCGGTAGCCAGGGCCGTGACCAGCAGGCCGATCATCAGCGAGGCCATCACGGTGGTCGAGGGCTCGCCCTCGGGCGCCTTGGTGCGCAACAGCCACGCGAAGGCCGGCTTGAGCCCGAAGAACAGCACGCACAGCACCACGGCCATGCCCACGGTGGTCTTGAGCAGGCCCTGGTAGCCCTCGCCCGCCCCCACCAGCGCCACCACGAAGGCCAGCAGGATCCAAGCGAACACGTCGACCACGGCGGCGGCGCCGAGCGACAGCTGCCCGAAGGGCGTGCGGGTCATGCCGCGATCCTTGAGGATGCGCGCCATCACCGGGAATGCCGTGATCGACAGCGCCGCCGCCATGAACAGCGCGAACGGCCAGAAGCCCACACCGGCAGGCGCCAGCGTCGGGTAGAGGGCCGGCGAGATCGCGATGCCCAGCGCCAGCGGCACGACCACGCTCAGCACGCCCACGTAGCCCGCCGAACGCAACTGCTCGCGCACGCCCTTGGAAGCCCGCAGCTCCAGGCCAACCACGAACATGAAAAGCACCAGCCCGAGCGTCGACAGCGACGACAGCCCCTGCAGCGAGGCCTTGGAGAACAGCTGCGCATGCAGCGACGGAAACAGCGCCCCGAAGACCACCGGCCCCAGCATCAGGCCGGCGGCCATCTCGCCCACCACGCTGGGCTGCCCGACGTGGCGGAGAACCCAGCCGCAGACGCGCGCAGTGGTCAGGATGACGATGAGTTGCAGCAGCAGGGAAGTTGCGGACATGGCGTAGCGATAACTTGGAAGCCGACGGAATTGCGGCCCATGTTAGTGCCAGCCAATGATCGGCTCAACCCGGCTGCGCGCTCACTTGGGTACGCGCATCAGGCGCAGCCCGTTCGCCACCACGAGCAGGCTCGCCCCCATGTCCGCGAACACCGCCATCCACATGGTCGCGCTGCCGAACACCGCGAGCACGAAGAACACGGCCTTGATGCCGAGCGCCAGCGTGATGTTCTGCCACAGCACCGAGTGCGCGCGGCGCGACAGGCGGATGGTCTCGGGAATGCGGCGCAGGTCGTCGTTCATGATGACCACGTCGGCCGCTTCCATGGCGGTGTCGGTGCCCGCGCCGCCCATGGCGAAGCCGATGTCGGCCTGTGCCAGTGCGGGTGCGTCGTTGATGCCGTCGCCGGTCATGGCGGCTGCGCCGTAGCGCTGCTGCATGGCCTTGATGGCGTCGAGCTTTTCCTCGGGCAGCAGGTTGCCGCGCACGTCGTCGATGCCGGCGTGGGCGCCGATGGTCTTTGCCGTGGCGGTGTTGTCGCCGGTGAGCATCACGGGCGTCACGCCCAGCGCGCGCAGGTCGGCCACCGCCGCCTGCGACGATTCCTTGATGGTGTCGGCCACCGCGAACAGCGCGAACACCGCCTTGTCAGATGCCAGCAGCGTGACGGTGCGGCCCGCCTCTTCATGCCGCTTGAGCTCGGCTTCGAGCGCCGGCGAGCACAGCCCGCGCTCCTCGATCAGGCGATGGTTGCCGAGCACATAGGCCTGGCCCGCCAGCGTGGCACCCACCCCGCGGCCGGGCAGCGCGGTGAAGTCGGCGACCTCTTGCCTTTGGCTCTTCAGGCCCTCGGCAATGGCCTTCGAGACCGGGTGGTCGGAGCGGCCCGCGATGCTGGCGGCCACCGCGAACACGACGGCTTCGTTGCCCGATGCATCCACCAGCACCGACTCGACCAGCTTGGGCTTGCCTTCGGTGATGGTGCCGGTCTTGTCGAGCGCAATCGCCTTGAGCTTGCGCGCCTCTTCGAGGTACGTGCCGCCCTTGATGAGAATGCCGCGCCGCGCGGCCGAGGCCAGCGCGCTCACGACGGTGACCGGCGTGGAGATGACCAGCGCGCACGGGCATGCAATGACCAGCAGCACCAGCGCCTTGTAGACCGACTGCATCCACGTCCAGTCCATGAACAGCGGCGTGAGCACCGCCACGGCCAGCGCCAGCACGAAGACCGTGGGCGTGTAGATGGCCGCGAACTTGTCGACGAAGCGCTGAGTGGGTGCGCGCGAGCCTTGCGCCTCTTCGACCGCGTGGATGATGCGCGCGAGCGTGGTGTTCGACGCCACCGCCGTCACGCGGAACTCCAGCGCGGCGGTCTGGTTGATGGTGCCCGCGAACACCGGGTCGCCCACGGTCTTGTCGACGGGAATGCTCTCGCCGGTGACGGGCGCCTGGTCGATGGCGCTGGTGCCCTCGGTGACCACACCGTCGAGCGGCACGCGCTCGCCGGGGCGGATGCGCGCCACGGCTCCCAGCGCAACGGTGTTGGCCATCACCGTCTGCCAGCTGCCGTCGGCCTGCTTGACCTCCGCCTGCTCGGGCGCAAGCGCCAGCAGGCTCTGGATGGCGTTGCGTGCGCGGTCCACGGCGCGCGCCTCGATCAGCTCGGCAATGGCGTAGAGCGCCATCACCATCGCGGCTTCGGGCCACTGACCGATGATGAAGGCGCCGGTCACGGCCACCGCCATCAGGGCGTTGATGTTCAGGCGCCCGCGCACCAGCGCGGCAAAGCCCTTCTTGTAAGTGTCCAGGCCGGCCAGCCCGATGGCGCCAAGGGCGAGCGCGATTTCCACGGCCTTGAAGCCCATGCCGTCCAGCGCCATGAACGAGATCGACTCGGCAGCCACCGCCAGCACCAGCGCCGCGATCAGGCGCACGAGGCCCATGTTCATGCCGGCGATCTGCGCGGGTGCCGCGGCAGCCTGTGTGCCCGATGCGGGGCCGCCCGCCGCATTCAGCGGCTCCGGCTTGAAGCCGGCCTTGCGGATGGCGGCCAGTGCCTCGGGCAGCGCGCCGTCTTCGGTGGTGATGGCCATGGTGCGCTCGCCGAGGCGAAAGCGCAGGGCCTTGACGCCCGCCACCGGCTCCAGCGCGCGGCGGATTTCAGACTCTTCCACCGCGCAGTCCATGGTGGGAATGCGGAAGAGCAAGGCGCCCTTCGGCACATCGGCGGTATTTGCCGCGAATGGAATCGCGCCGCCGTGGCTGCCGCCGCCGCAGCACGCGTCTTCGGCATGGTCATGGCTGTGGCTATGGCCGTGGTCATCGCCATGCGAATGAGGATGGGCGTGCGGCACGGGCCGGGTCAGAGCGTTTTCGTTCGTCATGGAATCGATTGGAAACCCTGAAGCAGGTGTAGAGTCAAACGCTCTTTTCCACTCGTTCATTTGCCGCATCATGAAAATCGGTGAGCTGGCCAAGGTTGCGAACACCCCCGTCGAAACCATCCGCTACTACGAGCGCGAGCAACTTCTGCCCGAGCCCGCGCGCACCGACGGCAACTACCGCATCTACGACGAAGACCATGCCCAGCGCCTGGGCTTCATCCGCCGCTGCCGCTCGCTCGACATGACGCTCGACGAGATCCGCAGCCTGCTCAAATTCCGCGACGCCCCGCAGGAAGACTGCGGCCAGGTCAACCAGCTGCTCGACGACCACATAGGCCACGTGGCCGCGCGCATCGCCGAGCTGAAGACGCTGGAAAAGCAATTGAAGGCGCTGCGCCAGCAATGCGGCGGGCCGGAGTCGGCAAGCAACTGCGGCATCCTGCAGGAGCTGGACACCGCAGCGCTCGCGCCCGAGACCTTCGGGCAGCACGCGGGGCATGTGCACGGCGCGTTGCACGCGCCGGCCAAGCGCGCCGCCTGAAGCGACGGACTTACTTGCCGATCAGCTGCGTGAGCTTCTCGGCCTCGAAGCACTCGTCGCGGGCCGCGTCGCCCGGCACGCAGTCCTTGGTGGTGCCGGAGCGGTCCGACAGCTTCTCGATGGCCTGCCACAGCAGCGCAATCTGGTGCTCCTGGCTCGATGCGTTGTCGATCAGGCTGCGCATGGCCTGGCTCAGCGGGTCGTCTTCCTGCGTGATGCCGTAGGCCGAAAACTTCTGCGGCGCGGCCACGTCGGCGCTTTCGCCGGCCTTCGACGGGATGATGCGCGCGGGAATGCCCACCGCCGTCGCGCCCGCGGGCACCGGCTTGATGACCACCGCATTGCTGCCGATCTTGGCGCCGTCGCCCACGACGAAGCCGCCCAGCACCTTGGCCCCGGCGCTCACCACCACGTTGCGGCCCAGCGTCGGATGCCGCTTGGTGCCCTTGTAGAGAGAGGTGCCGCCCAAGGTCACGCCCTGGTAGATGGTGCAGCCGTCGCCGATTTCGGCGGTCTCGCCGACCACCACGCCCATCGCATGGTCGAAGAACACCCGCTCGCCGATCTTGGCGGCAGGATGGATCTCGATGCCCGTCATCCAGCGCGCCCAGTGCGCGATGAAGCGCGCCGGCCACTTGAAGCCGTGGGTCCAACAGGCGTGCGCCCAACGGTGCAGCACCACGGCATGGAAGCCGGGGTAGACCGTGATCACTTCCCAGGCGCTGCGGGCGGCCGGGTCGCGTTCGAGGATGCACCGGATGTCGGCGCGCAGTCGAGAGAACATCGCTGCCTTTTGTCGTTATATCTATATGGGGCGGGCAGTCTATAGCCCGCCGCCATCGCTTACGGGCGATAAGGTTTTATTCGGGCAGGGAGCCGCGAGGCGGCTTGGTCGCGTCGCTCATGGCCTTGGCGATGCCGCGCAGGATGTGGATCTCTTCGGGCGTGGGCTGGGCCCGGTTGAACAGCTGCTGCAGCCGCGGCATGAGCTTCTTGGGCGCCTCGGGGTCGAGAAAGCCGATGTCCACCAGCGAGCGCTCCCAGTGGTCGAGCATGCCGGCCACGGCCTGCGCGTCGGCCGCCTGCACCGGGTTGACGGCCTCGCGCACTTCGTAGCCGCCCAGCGCCAGCCGCCATTCGTAGGCGATCACCTGGATGGCCGCGCCCAGGTTGAGCGAGCCGAATTTCGGGTCGGTCGGGATGGTCAGGGCCACATTGCACCGGTAGACGTCCTCGTTCCGCATGCCGAAACGCTCGGAGCCGAACAGGAAGGCGACGTGCTGGTCTCCCTGTTGGGCCAGGGGCTCCAGGTGCTCTCTAGGTGTACGGGTGGGCGGGCCGAAGTCGCGCGGGATCATGGCCGTGGCGCACAGGTGGGTCACGCCGTCGAGGGCTTCGTCCAGCGTTTCGACGATGCGGGCGTTGGTCAGCACGTCGAGCGCGCCGCTCGCGCGCTGGATGGTTTCCTCGCGCCGCAGCACGTTGGCCCAGCGGGGAGCCACCAGCACGAGGTCGGAGAAGCCCATGGTCTTCATGGCGCGGGCGGCGGCGCCCACATTGCCGGCGTGGCTGGTCTGGATCAGGATGAAACGGGTGCGCATGGCGGGTTCGGGAGACACGGAACGGCGGAGCCGGTAAAATGCCCCGATTCTCGCTGCCCGCATCGCCGGGCCGTCTCCGGGGCCTCCCCACCGTTCTTCTCACAATCCAATGTCGTCCCCCAACCTGCATCCCATGCTCAACGTGGCCGTCAAGGCCGCACGCGCCGCCGGCGCGATCATCAACCGCGCTGCCCTCGACGTCGAGGCCGTGCGCATTTCGCAGAAGCAGGTCAACGACTTCGTCACCGAAGTCGATCACGCGAGCGAGCAAGCGATCATCGAGACGCTGCTCGGCGCTTATCCGGGGCACGGCATCCTGGCCGAAGAATCGGGCACCGAGCATGGCGCCAAGGACTCCGACTACGTCTGGATCATCGATCCGCTCGACGGCACCACCAATTTCATCCACGGTTTCCCCGTTTACTGCGTGTCGATCGCGCTGTCTGTGCGCGGCAAGATCGAGCAGGCCGTGGTGTACGACCCCAGCCGCAACGACCTGTTCACCGCCACCAAGGGCCGCGGCGCCTACATGAACGAGCGCCGCATCCGCGTGTCCAAGCGCACCAAGCTCACCGAGTGCCTGATTTCCACCGGCTTCCCGTTCCGCACCGGCGACAACTTCAAGCAGTACCTGGCCATCATGGCGGACATGATGCCCCGCATGGCCGGCCTGCGCCGCCCCGGCGCGGCGGCCCTGGACCTGGCCTACGTGGCCGCAGGCTTCACGGACGGCTTCTTCGAAACCGGCCTGAACCCCTGGGACGTGGCCGCCGGTTCGCTGCTGGTCACCGAAGCCGGTGGCCTGATCGGCAACTTCACGGGCGAGCCCGAATTTCTCGAACAGCGCGAATGCCTGGCTGCCGCACCGCGCATCTACGGCCAGCTGGTGCCGCTGCTCGCCAAGTACTCCAAGTTCGCCAACGTCGACGACAAGCTGCGCGCCAGCGACCGCATGCGCGCCGTGTCGGCCTCGACCAAGTCGAACCCCGACGACGCGTCGGTCGACCTCTATGCCCGCAGCACGGTGGTCGATTTCGCGGACGAAACCGCTGAAGGCGACAAGCCCGCCGTGGCCGCCCCTGCCGCGCCGCGCAAGCTCACGCGCGTACGCCGCGACGCCGCTCCCGCCGCCGGAGCGCCCTCCGAGGGCGACGCTTCCGCCAAGTGACGATGCTGGGGCCCCGAGCCGCCCACCGGGTTCGCGCCGCTCTGCGCATTGCGCTGAGCCACTATGTCGCGAGCGGGCTCACCGTGGCGCTCGGGCTGCTGTTCATCTCGGGCGGCATCCACCTGTGGCTGGGCACCCTGGCGGCCTCCACGGCCGCCACCGGCGTGATCGTCACCGCGCCGCCCGACCTGCCCGGCCCGCGCCGCGGCAAGTTCTTCCAGATGCTGCCGGCGCCGCTTATCGGCCTGCCGCTCTTCTTTGCGGTGCAGATACTGCACACCGCCCCCATCCGCCTCGGGCTGCTGCTGGTGCCCGCCACCTTCATGGCCTTCCTGGCCATGGCCTGGGGCAAGCGGGGCATCCCGATCGCCATTGCGGTGATGTTCTCGATGATCTTCTCCATGGCCACGCAGACGCCGCGCGACATGGCAGATGCACTCGAGCGCACCTGGCATTTCGGGCTGGGCGCCGGCCTCTACGTGATCTGGGCCACGCTCGCCAACCTGCTGCTCAACGGGCGCTTTCGTACCCAGTCGATGGCCGACGTGCTGTATTCGCTGGCCGCGCTGATGCGCACCGAGGCGGGCCAGTTCCTGCCGCACGACGACACCCGCGACGTGCGCGACACCCCCGCACCGCTGCTCGGCCAGTTGCTGCGCGAACAGGCCGCGCTGGCCGACCAGTTGCAGGCCACGCGCGACATCGTGCTCGAATCGCCCCGCACGCCGCGCCGACAGCGGCTGGCCGCCATGCTGGTGATCGTGCTCGAAATGCGCGACCAGTTGCTCGCGAGCGAGCTCGACCTCGACACCCTGCGCGCCCACCCCGCGCATGCCGCGGCGCTCATCGAAATGCGCCAGGTGCTCGAAGAACTCGCCGACGAGACCATCGCGCTGGCCGATGCGCTGCTGATGCGCCGCCATCCCCCCGCCGTGGCGGACCGGCGCCCGCGGCTCGCGGCCATTCACGTGTCGGCCGACGACAGCGCCAACGGCGGTGGCCACATCGGCCCCACCGCCGCCATGCTGGCGCGCGGGCTGGCCAGCCGCATCGGCCACATCAACGACGAGGTGCTGCGCCTGTCGGCCATGGCCCGCGGCGACGTCGAGCCCAACCTTGCGGTGGTGCGCGCCAACTGGCAGATGTTCGTGAGCCCGACCGACTGGTCGTGGCGCCCTTTCTTCACGCTGTGGCGCTGGGACCAGCCGCCGCTGCGCCACGCCATCCGCGCGTCGCTGGCCATCGCTGCCGGCTATGCCATTGCGGTGTCGATGCCGTGGGGTTCGCACGATTACTGGATTTTGCTGACCATCGTGGTCGTGCTGCGCGGCAGCCTCTCGCAGACGCTGGAGCGGCGCAACGCGCGCGTGGCCGGCACGCTGCTGGGCTGCGTGCTCGCGGTGGGGCTGCTGTCGGCGCATCCGTCGGCGCTGGCGCTGCTGGCCATCGTGACCGTGGCGCAGGCCATTGCGCACAGCTTCGCGGTGCGGCGCTATCTCATCACCGCCGTGGCCGCCACCGTGCTGGGCCTGGTGCAGGCCCACATGCTGAACGTGGGCGTGGCGCCCATCTTCGCGCTGTTCGAGCGCATTGCCGACACGCTCATCGGCGCCGCGCTGGCCTGGGGCTTCTGCTACGTGCTGCCGTCATGGGAGCGCACGCAGCTTCCGGCGCTGGTGGCGCGCGTGCTCACGGCGCAGGCCCGCCATGCGCGCCTGGCGCTCGGCCTGGGCCAATTGCAGGCCATCGACAGCAGCCCTGAACTCGAATGGCGGCTCGCGCGCCGCGAGGCCTACGACAGCCTCTCGGCGCTGGTGCAGGCCACGCAGCGTTCGCTCTCCGAACCGCGCGCGGTGCAGCCGCCCTTGGAGCCGCTCGAACACCTGCAGGCCCACAGCTACCAATTGCTCGCGCAACTGAGCGCGGTCAAATCGATGCTCGTGCTGCGGCGCGACCGCCTCACGCCGGGCGAGGTCGAGGGCCCCATCAGCCGCACCGCGCAAAGAATCGAAGCCGCCATCGGAACTACACCGACCACCGGCCCCTCTCACCCCGAGAGCGCCGGCTCCACCACCGTCGGCGGCCCGATCCCCCTGCCCGACCCGTTCGACAACGACATCAGCCCCTGGCTGCTGCGCCGCCTCGATCTGGCCACGGCACTTGCCACGCAGCTGCGCGACGACGCGGCCCGCATTCTTCAACCACTGAACGAAACCACAGCACAAGCAAAGACGACCACCGCCTGATGATCAAAGAGATACTCGCCCACCCCTGGTTCGGCACATGGATTGCCGCCCTGATCGCAGTTCCCCTTTCTCTTCTCGCGCACCGTATCGGCGGCCTTGTGTTGAGGCGGATCACCCGCCCCGCCCCGACGATCCATTCGATGGTGGTCAGCTGCAATTCCGCGGCGCGGGTCGTGCTGCCGCTGCTGGCGCTCAACGTGGTGTGGCAGGGCGCGCCTGATGACCTTCACTTCATCGGCAACGTGCGGCATTTCACGGGGCTGCTGCTGATCGCCTCGACCACCTGGCTCGCGGTCAGGGCCATCAGCGGTTTCGCCGAAGGCGTGCTCGCGCAGAACCCCTCGGACGTGGCCGACAACCTGCATGCGCGCCGCGTGCTCACCCAGACCCGCGTGCTCGCGCGCACCGCCATGACGGTGGTGCTGGTGGCCGGCGGCGCGATGATGCTCATGACTTTCCCCGGCGCGCGCCAGGTGGGCGCCAGCCTGCTGGCTTCCGCCGGCGTGATCGGCATCGTGGCCGGTCTTGCGGCCAAGCCGGTGTTCAGCAACCTCATCGCCGGCCTGCAGATAGCGCTGGCGCAGCCGATCCGCATCGACGACGTGCTGGTGGTCGAAGGCGAATGGGGCCGCGTCGAGGAGATCACCGGCACTTTCGTCGTCATCAAGATCTGGGACGAGCGCCGGCTGATCCTGCCGCTCACCTACTTCATCGAAAAGCCGTTCCAGAACTGGACGCGCCACTCGTCGCAGCTGCTGGGCGCGGTGTTCATCTACGCCGACTACGGCATGCCGCTCGCGCCGCTGCGGGAAGAGGTCGAGCGCATCGTGAAGTCTTCGCCCGAATGGGACGGCCGCTTCTTCAACCTGCGCGTGACGGACGCCACCGAACGCACCATGCAGATCCGCGTGCTTTGCACCGCCGCCACCTCGGGCCTGGCCTTCGACCTGCGCTGCAACGTGCGCGAAGGGCTGATCGACTTCATGCAGCGCGAGTACCCGCAGTTCCTGCCCAAGATGCGCATCGAAAGCGAAGGCACGCAGGAGCAGGCCTACGCGGCTCCCGCAGTTCCCACCGCACGCTGATCGGCCAGCCCGGCCGGCGCCTGCACCGCGCGCGCCGGAATCGGCACCGACATGACGATCGACGTGCGCGTCTCGCCCAGGTGGTTGATGCTGCCGACGAAGCTCTCCAGATGCTCGATGTCGCGCGCGATCACCTTCATCACGTACGAGTCCTGCCCCGTCACGTGCAGGCATTCGAGCACTTCGGGCTTGCCCTCGAGCAGCTTCAGCAGCCGTGGCTTGTCTGGCTGCAGCGTGGTGATGCCGACCAGCGCCGTCACCGTGTAGCCCACCTTGCGCGGCGGCACCACGGCGCGATAGCCCTCCAGCACACCGGCCTCTTCCAGCCGCTTCACGCGCTCCGACGTCGACGGCACCGACAGGCCGACCTGCCGCGCCAGCGAGGTGAGCGAGGTTCGCGCGTCCTCTTGAAGCACGTCGAGGATCTGCCAGTTCTTGCTGTCGATTTCCATGGATTTCAGGCGTGAGTGAGGCGCAGGCTTCCGATTTCAGGCCAACGGGCCGATCGGCCTGCGCTTCGCCATTCTCTACAGCGGGGCGGCTCGGGACAATTGCCGGATGGATTCCGCACTCTTCCTCAAGTCCCTAGTCATCGGCCTTTCGATTGCCGCGCCGGTCGGCCCCATCGGCCTGCTGTGCATCCAGCGCACGCTCGCGCACGGCCGCCTCATCGGCTTCATGAGCGGCCTTGGCGCCGCGCTGGCGGATGCGTTCTACGGCGCAATCGGCGCGCTGGGTGTATCCGCCGTCATTGCCACGATGATGGCGGCGCGCGTGCCGCTGGCGCTGGGCGGCGCGGCGTTCCTCGCGTGGATGGGCGTGCAGTTGCTGCGCGCGCCCGCCGCCACCAAGGCACGCGATGCCGCTGACGCGACCACGCCGCTGAAGGCGATGCTGTCGGTGTTCCTGCTGACGCTGGCCAATCCGATGACCATCCTGTCTTTCATTGCGGTGTTCGCTTCCATCGCCACCGGCCACGTGAGCGGCGCGCCGGCCGCCGCAACCATGGTGCTCGGCGTGTTCCTCGGCTCCGCGCTGTGGTGGCTAGGGCTTTCGAGCGCGGTGTCGATAGTGCGGCACCGACTCAGCGACAGGGCCATGCAGGGCATCAACCGGTTTTCAGGCGTGGTGCTGGTGGGCTTTGCGGCGTATCAGCTCTCGACGCTGTTCATGCGCTGAGTCTTGCGCATCGACGGCAGCTCGAGCAGCGTGAACGCACGCAGCAGCCATTCGACCGGGCCATAGGCAAAGCGCTCCATCCACCAGCGGCTCAGCAGCAGTTGCACCGCGAAGATCGAGAACGCAAACGCGAAGCTGGCGAGCGGGCCTACCGAACCCATCAGCCGCAACCCGTAAGCCAGGAAGATCCACGCGCACACCAGCGACTGCAGCAGGTAGTTGGAGAGCGCCATTCGCCCCGCCGGCGCGAGCCATGCGACAAGCGCCCGCCCGCGCGGCGTCTGGAACAGCAGCACCAGCCCCGACGCATAGGCGGCGGTCAGGAAAGGCGCGGTGAGCAGGCCGAGCGCAAGGCCGATGACCTCGCGGCCGCCGCTGTCGCTGTTGCGCATGGTCGAGAGGCCATAGAACATGGCACCCGGCACGCCGATGAGCAGCCCGCAGAAAAACAGGCGCTCGAACAACGTGCGATGCGCGCCGGCATTCGCCAGCAAGCCGCGCCGCCCGGCGATGAAGCCCGCCAGGAACATCGCCAGCGCCGTCGGTGCCTGCGCGAATGCGAGCACCACCCACACCTGCGCCAGCTCGCGCACATGCTGGGCGATGACCGTGGCCGGCGTGCCCCGGTAGGCGTGCAGCGCCGCCACGGCTTCGGCATAGAGGCTGCGCGTGTCGGCATCGACACCCGCGCGCGTCATCAAGAAACCAAGGCTGGCCCACAGCAGCGATGTGAGCAGCACCAGGCTCACCGCGCAGAACGCCATGACGCCGTCGCCGCGCCGCCGCAGCAACAGCAGCACGCCACCGATCACCGCGTAAGTCGTGAGGATGTCGCCGTGGTACAGCACCACCGCATGCAGCAGGCCCAGCACCCACAGCCCCACCAGGCGCCGAAGCATGCGCGGCGCAAAAGGCTTGCCGTCGCGCTCGGCCGACTGCATCTGCAGGGTGAAGCTGTAGCCGAACAGGAACGAGAACAGCAGGTAGAACTTGGTTTCGAACAGGAAGGAGCGCGCGAACAGCGCCGCGCGCTCCACCGCCGTCTGAGCCATCGGGTCGGGCACGCCCATGCCGTAGAACGGCGACGAGAAGGTCGCGATGTTCACCACCAGGATGCCGAGCAGCGCGAAGCCGCGCAGTGCATCGACCAGCGACTGGCGCTCGTGCAACGGAGCCACCGTGCTCATGCCGCCTCCACCGGTCGCCGGCCCACGATGGGTTTGCGCTTCTGCACGATGCCGTGGATGGTTTCCATCAGCAGGCGGGCGCCCTCGCCCGGCTCGCTGTTGCGCCGCACCGTGAGCCCCACCGGGCCTTCGGTGCTGGTGGTGTCGATGGCCACGCGCTTGAGCTCGCCGCGCGCCAGAAAACCTTCGACCGCCCCCTGCGGCGCGAACCACACCGCGTCGGAGCGCTGCAGCAGCCCGATGGCGAAGCTGGTGTCGGTCGCTTCCACCAGCCGGTTGGGCAAGGCCACGCCCTGCGCGATGAGAAAGGCGTCCGCCGTGTGACGGATCAGCGAGCCCGACACCGGCAGCACCAGCGGATAGCCGGCCAGCGCATCGAGCGCCAGCTTGCGCCGCGAAGCCAGCGGATGCCCCGGCCGCACCACCAGCAGCAAGGGCTCGCTGTAGAGATGCTCGAACGCAAGGTCGGCCATGGCCGAGGCCTGCGCGAGGCGGCCCAGCACGAGGTCGATTTCGCCCTGGCGCAGCTGCGTCATCAGCTGCGCGTTGATGCCGCTGACCACCCGCACGCGCAGCGCCGGATGCGAGGCATGCAGCAAGGCGACCGCCTCCGGCAGCAGGTTGGCCACCATGTTGGGCAGCGCGCCGACGGCCACGTGCAACTGGTCGGCCTCGGGCATGTCCATGGCCAGGCCCAGGCCTTCGCTCAGCCCGCGCAGCGCCGAGACGGCATGGCGCACCAGCACCTCGGCGGCCGGCGTGAGCTCGACACCGCGACGGCGCCGCAGCAGCAGCGGACGGCCGATGATTTCTTCAAGCTCCGCCACGGTCTTGGACACCGCCGGCTGCGTGAGCGACAGCGCCTTGGCGGCGCGCACCAGGTTGCGCTCCTGCGCCACCATCACCAGGCATTGCAGGTGGCGCAGCTTCAGGCGCGCAAAGTTCATGGCTGACATCGGGTTTCTCTCTGGGAGACGGGCTTTGAAATATAACCAGTCGGAATACCTGGCAGAAGAGCTTTCAGTTGTGCCGGCCTTGCCTCCGCCCTAGAGTTGCCTCAGACAAGGAGACAAGCCAAGACATGACCACCGCTTTCAAGAACGCCCTGGGCGGCGCGCGCCGCCGCTTTGCCGCGGCCGCCGCCTGCGCGGCGCTGCTGCCCCTGGGCTTCTGCGCCACGGCGGCGCAGGCAGCCGACGCCCCATACCCCACCAAGGCGGTGAAGCTGCTCACCAACTTTCCGGCGGGCGGCCCCATCGACATCCTTGGCCGCGCGCTGGCAGATGCGCTGCAGAAAGACCTGAAGCAGCCCTTCATCGTCGACAACCGCCCCGGCGCGGGCGGCAACATCGGCGCCGACCTGGTGGCCAAGAGCCCGGCCGACGGCTACACGGTGCTGCTGGGCATCGACACCACCTTCACCATCAACCCGCACCTCTATGCGTCGATGCCGTTCGCGGCCAAGGACCTGAAGCCGCTGATGATCTTCAGCTCGTCGGGCCTGAGCTTTGGCGTGGCGGGCAACGTGAAGGCGAAGACGCTGCCCGAGTTCATCGCGCAGGCCAAGGCCGAGCCCGCCACTTTCAGTTCTGCCGGCAACGGCAGCCCCGGCCACATCGCCGCCGAGATCTTCGCGAACGAGACCGGCGCCAAGATCACGCACGTGCCCTACAAGGGCAACGCGCCGGCGGTGCTGGCGCTGATGGGCGACGAAGTGCAGGCAGGCATCCTCGCCACGCCGGGGCTGCTGCCGCAGGTGCAGTCGGGCAAGCTGCGCGCGCTGGCCGTGACCGGCCGCCAGCGCTCGCCCCTGCTGCCGCAGGTGCCCACCGTGGGCGAACTGGGGCTGAAGAACCTGGAGTTCGAGGTGCTCTACCTCGCGATGGTGCCTGCCGCCACGCCCGAGCCCGTGATGCAGACGCTGCGCGCGTCATTGCAGAAGGCAATGGCGCTGCCCGAGGTCAAGTCGCGCCTTGCCACGCTCGACATGGTGCCGCTCGGAGAAACCGGCACCGCCGCCAGCGACCACCTGGCCGCCAGCCTTGCGCGCTACGGCCGCATCGTCAAGGCCACGGGCATGAAGGTCGACTGAACAGGGCAGGAGCGCCACACCTGGGTAAACCAGGGCAATGGTTGATTTGAACAATCGAATGCAGCGTCTTCAGAATCGTCCGCAACCGCGGACCTCGCGGTCACACTCATTGGCCATTGCCTGAAACGACAAGGACCTGCACATCATGCTGCCGACCCACTCCCTCACCCGCCGCGCCACCCACCGCCTCGTCGGCATGCTGGCTGTAGCCGGCTTCACGGCGGCCTTTGCCACCGGTGCCGCCGCCCAGGCCAAGCTCGACACCCCGCTGCACATCGTGGTCGGCTATGCGCCCGGCGGCGCCACCGATCGCGTGGCGCGCGTGGTGGCCGACAAGCTCGGCACCAAGCTGGGCGTGGCGGTGATCGTCGACAACAAGCCCGGCGCGGGTGGCCGCCTAGCAGCGCAGCAGGTGAAAGTGACGCCGGCCAACCAGAACGTGCTGATGCTCGCCAACCCCGCCGTCATGGTGGTGGCGCCGCTGGTCTTCAAGGACAACAACTACGACCCCGACCGCGACTTCGTGCCCGTGTCGCACGTCAACGACTACGACTTCGCACTCGCCGTGTCGCCCACCCTGCCGGTGCGCGAACTGAACCACCTGCTCGCATGGATGCGCGCCAACCCCGCCCAGGCCAACGTGGGCGTGCCCGCCACCGGCAGCCTGCCGCACTTCTTCGGGCTCATGGTGGGCGAGAAGGCCAAGGTGCCGACCCAGGTGATCGGCTACCGCGGCTCCGCGCCGCTGCTGAACGACCTGATCGGCGGACAGGTGCCCATTGCCGTCGACACCGAAGACGTGGTGCTGCCGCAGCACGCGGCGGGCAAGCTGCGCATCCTGGCGCTGTCGGGCGCCAAGCGCTCGCCGTTCGCGCCGAACATTCCCACCTTCAAGGAAGCCGGCCTCGACCTGTCCGCCACCGGCTGGAACACCTTCTTCGCGCCGACCACCATGCCCAAGGCCAAGGTCGAGCAACTGGCCACCGCCATCCGCGAAGTCATGCAAGACCCGGACACCCAACGCAAGTTCAAGGACTCCGGCATGACGCCGGTGGTCAGCACCCAGGCGCAGACCGTGGCCATGCTCAAGGCCTACCGCACGCAGTGGGCGCCCGTGGTCCAGAAGTCGGGCTATCAGCCCTGAAGAAGAACTCCAGGAGATATATGACCAGACCCAACATCATCTTCATAGTGGCCGACGACCTCGGCTATGCCGACCTGGGCTGCTACGGCGGCCGCGATGCCGCCTTCGGCCCCGTGTCGCCCGTGCTCGACGGCCTGGCCGCCAACGGCCTGAAGCTCACGCAGGGCTACGCCAACTCGCCCGTGTGCTCGCCCACTCGCTTCGGCATGATCACCGGCCGCTACCAGTACCGCCTGCGCGGCGCGGCCGAAGAGCCCATCAACAGCAAGAGCCGCGGCAGCACCACCCTGGGCCTGCCGACCGACCACCCCACCCTGCCCTCACTGCTGAAGGCCAGCGGCTACCAGACCGCGCTCATCGGCAAATGGCACCTGGGCTACCCGCCCAGCTTCGGGCCGCTGCGCTCGGGGTACGACGAGTTCTTCGGGCCCATGTCGGGCGGGGTCGACTACTTCACGCACTGCGACTCCACAGGCCGCCACGACCTGTGGTTTGGCGAAGAAGACAAGGTCGAAGAGGGCTACCTCACCGACATCCTCTCGAAGCGCGCAGTCGACTACGTCGACCGCATGGCAGAACTCCAGAAGAAAGAGGAAGCGCCCTTCTTCCTGAGCCTGCACTACACCGCGCCCCACTGGCCGTGGGAAACCCGCGACGACGCGGCCAAGGCGCCGAACATCAAGGACAACCTGTTCGACCTGGCCGGCGGCAACATTCATGTGTACCGCCGCATGATCCATCACATGGACGAAGGCATCGGCTGGATCATGGCCGCGCTGGAAAAGCACGGCATGGCCGACAACACCCTGGTGGTGTTCACCAGCGACAACGGCGGCGAACGCTTCTCCGACAACTGGCCGCTGGTGGGCGGCAAGATGGACCTGACCGAAGGCGGCATCCGCGTGCCATGGATCGCGCACTGGCCCGCCGTGATCGGCAAGGGCGGCGAGAGCACGCAGCTGTGCATGACCATGGACTGGTCGGCCACCATGCTCGAAGCGGCCGGCGTGGCGGCGCACCCGGACTATCCGCTGGATGGCGTCTCGCTGATGCCCGTGCTCAAGGACGCGTCGAAGAGCTTCCGCCGCCCGCTGCACTGGCGCATGAACCATCGTGGCCAGGAAGCGCTGCGCGACGGCGACTGGAAGTACCTGAAGGTGGACGGGAACGAGTACCTGTTCAACATCCCCGGGGATGAACGCGAGCGGGCGAATCTGGCGAAGAAGGAGCCTGAGAGGCTGGCTGCGATGCGGGCGGATTGGGCGGCTTGGAATGCGACGATGCCGGCTATTCCTGAGGATGCGACTGTTAGTTTGGGGTATTCGGTTGAGGATATGCCGCAGAGGTGAGCGACGACGGCACGGGCAAAACTTGACCACGTGATTCAGCAGTGCCGCTACTGCCGGTGCCTCGTCGATTGATTGCTCATACCGATTGCGACTGTTCAAGAAAGTAGGCGTTAAAGGCTCTACGCCTTTAGCGGCTATAGGTGCTAGGGCTCAAATGCCCGTAACATTTGAGTTGAACTGTTAGGCGCTCTTTGCATGCACCGCTAATTCTCTCGCTAGAAGGTCCGTCAATGCCTTGCTGCGTATGCCATCTTCGAAAGACAGCTTTAGCTTTCTCAGTGCAGTCTCGATGCTCTGAGAGCCAGCTTGTATCAGTTTCACCAGTTCGGTGTCATGATCAAGAGCCTCACAAATGGCGTCGAAATCTGGTCTTCCTTTGGAAGTGTGAATTTTGACAAAGTAGTTGTAGAGCATAAAGACCAAGTGGTATTTATAGCCCTTGTAGCGTGGCCTTACAGCATTGCGCTTGAATAGATTCTCTAGTCGATTCAAAACAGCTGCTGCTGTGTAGTACTTCTCCAGTGAATCGCCAGCTACAAACATCCGCTCCCTATTGCTATCAAGAACTTCCCCGAAATGGCGGTGTGTACTCTGCGGCTGCGCTAGGCACGCCGACACGAACGCTTTGATCTGTGCGGACAACGTCGTAACCTGACTGCTTCTTACCTCAGGCACATTCTCATACTGCTTGGATCGACGCTCGTAATAAATGGGGCGCTTTCGCGATGCGGCCTTTGCCTTGTAATACTCTTCGAGATCTTTGTGAAATGGTGAAAGCGATTCAAATGCCTCAACTTTCACCTCGGTCTGTCGGTTGGTGGCTTTAATTACGTTGACAGCAATCTCTGGATCCACAGTTTCGATGATCTTCAAAATAATGTGCGAGCCCGCGTCGATTCTATCGCGATTGGCGAACAGCACATGACTCGTTTGGCAACCATTTACAATCTGGTAATCTGTAAGCTTCACCTTTCCACTTATACGCTCAACTTTTTTGGCTATGATCGTGATGCCATTGTTATATATCGCAAGCGCGGCTTGTCCGGATCCAGATTTTAAAGTCGAGTCGATCTCACGATTGACAGAATTTTGACCTTGAAAATCGCGAACATTATCGTAAAAAAGATTGCGCTGCAGCCCTCCATCCGAGTCCGTTACAAGCTTTAGGTATTCCTGCGCAGACAAACTACCTACAAAAGATTGACGCACGCCTTCGATTTCAGGCAACGCCACCAACGACGGAAAATCGATTTCCTTTAACGAACGCCCTCGCACCTCTCTATACGTCTGCTTTAATCGTTCTGCGTCTACGCATTGGAAGTTGAGATTCGAAAACAAACCTCTATCCCTCAAAACCTTCAATTCACCCGAAATAAGGCCGCTAATATGCTCAGGCTCGGCCCACGCCCCGGTCGTTACGAAAAATAAATCCAAGGTTGGCGCACCATCTAGACTTATGCTGTTTTTGTAAATTCTTTGCTTTATAGATCTTAATCTTTGAATTTCTTCATTCTCCGGGATCGCCGAATGATCGGCAAAGAAATTTTTAATCCCGGCAAGAAAATTTAGAATCTGCGCTCCACTGAATTTTGCGGAAGTCTTGGACTGAACAAACGAAAATGAAACCCCAAGTGATCCATTTCTATTCAGAAAGAAATCAATTTCCTCTGGCTCCTGAACGATGTTTCCGTTGACTATAATTGCCACCCCGTCAATCGCGGAATCAGCACCTCCACCTATCGAAAGATCTTCAAAATCAAAATCTCGAGGATACTGCTTCGAGATGATGCAGTAATTCACAAATCTTTCGAATTGCTCAGATTCGTTCTTGCCTTCAAGCGCATTCTGTTCGCTGAAATCTCGCACATAGCTCTTAAGTATTTCGTCATGCATATTTATCCTCGTTGTACTGCAAATATAAATTTTTCTTAGCCGGCTTAGCGATTAAGCCCTTGTGTGTGCTGGCGCGACAAATCTGCTTAAACCCAACGACCGATGCGGTTGCTTTGTTTTTCTCAATTTTGGCGAGAAACATAAAATTTCTAGCCAATAGTCCTTATTCGCGCGAATTCATCAGATTTCGGCCACCGCCACATAGCGGACCATGGAGTTTTGAGGATTAGGCCACACCAGAAATCTGTACTCGTCGCCTGGGAGCGCAGGCTTCTCTTTGCTTAGTGCAATACCTGCATCGTCGGCAGTTAAATACCCGCGCCAAATCATTGGGAGTCCGATAAGACCGACGTCGATCATTTGAGCGCATAGTCACCAGGAGACGCCTGCCTCGCGTCCGGCGCCAATCGGAATACGCATTCCACATATGGCCGAACCTCCATCCACTCCGCTTGTCGGTCATAGAACTGCGCAAGCACCCGTCCAACGTCCACCGCGCTTGGTGCTCCGGAAGACCAGTGAACGGAGAACGCGGCACGAACGTCCGCTGTGGAGTGCTTGTCCGCGTCTTGGTGACCATAAGCGTGGAACTCTCTGATGGAACCCGGCGCGGCATAGTCGATTGCACCCGCGCACTTGGCCCCCTTCGTTATTTGCTCACGCTCAACATGCGCGCGAGAGAACGAATCCTGAACGGTGTGCAGAAGGCTTCCGAACGCGACCGCCCCCAAATAGGAGGGTTTGCGGATGTTCGGATTGCCAAGAGCGAAGAGATCTTGCACGCTCCATCCGTTCAAGCCAAAGACTTCGCGAATACCCGCCACGTCTTGATTCGCAACGATGCCATTGGCAGGGATCTTTCTGGTCGCGACCTTCCACGTGAACTCGGCCCACATCATGATGCGCGCGTAGGTGATGTCCGGCGACTCACCGTCGACCGAGCCCATTGCGTGGAGGAACTGCATGTCTCCAAAGTGGGAACGTACAAGCAGCGGCGCCGTCTTGGCGTTCAATACTTCACCGCGAGCGGCCCTCTTCTTTCCGTCGTAGAAGACTCGCCCCCAGCACTCGGGTTGGACCACAAGGCGCACTGTGTCTCCGGCCTTGCATCCCCCATACTTGCCAAACGAAGACTCGAACCTGAATGGCGGGTCATCATTCCAACGTACTCCAGCGAGTACGTAGGCCTGCGCCGGGTCCCAATCAGGGTCAGCGCAAATGTCAGCGTCTCCATCGCAATCCAATGACCGGTTTGCAATTTCTTCGTGGACCGGGCTGCCGAACTTTCGAACACCCAAGTCCACGAGCTTACTGAGCAACTTGTCTCCGGTCGGTTGTCCCTTCTTTGCGAGCTTCTTCTCGAAGGACGTTCCGTCCGGCGATAGCTCGAAGCCAAAGGATGCGCCAGGCATCAACATGAATGCCGCTATGGCTACGTTCGCCGCTTTCCAAAGCATCTTCCGCCTCCCATACCTTTGTGGTACTCCCCTGCACTACGGTAGCGGAGGTGAAAGGTCCCGGGCATCCCTACTTTGTGGGATGCCCAGTTGAAGCCGACTGAGAGCGCTAGTGCCCGCCCTACCCACTTTCCTGCGACAACGTCTCCGCCTCCCGCGCCAGTTCAGCAGCAATCCAGAGCATGCGATCCCGGTGCATCTCCCCTGCCTCCTCGAATCATCTGTTGCCGTCGCCCTAGCAACACCACAGCAGCGAGTCAAACTGCGCAAGCTTGATTTCGAGGAGTGCCTTTGCTTCGTCGCGTGGAATGCGACGAAGCATGCGACTCCTGAGGATGCGACTGTGAGCCTGGGGTACTCGTCGAAGGATATGCCTCAGCGTTGAGGCTGGAGCGACAGGATTTTGATTTAGCCACTCTGTTGGAGTTGAACTGCGGCAAAGCGTAGAAGGTGGGCGCCCAAGCGATTCGTGCTTGGCACTTACGAACAAATTCCCGGCATGACCGGCACACTATGATGCGCGCGCGCCAGCCTCGGCACCCACCAAGGCAGCAGCGCCTGCAACCAGTATCGCCATAGCCCCAACGGCAATCTGAGTGAGCATTAGGTAGCTGCTGGTCGCCGGGAACACCCCTTCCCTCCATCCGAATGCATAGACGGCCCTGAATCGCCCCGGATTTTGTGGAGGCTCAACACTCTGAGAGGATTGAGCCATGAAGAAGTCGAACAAGTTCTCACCCGAGGTGCGTGAGCGCGCGGTGAGGATGGTGCAAGAGCACCGTGGGGAGTACCCATCGCTGTGGGCGGCGATCGAGTCGATTGCACCGAAGATCGGCTGTGTGCCGCAGACGCTGAACGAATGGGTCAAGCGTGACGAGGTCGACAACGGCGTTCGAGAAGGCGTGACGACCAGCGAGGCCCAGCGGATGAAGGAGCTCGAGCGCGAGGTCAAGGAACTGCGCCGGGCCAACGAGATCCTGAAGCTGGCGAGCGCGTTTTTCGCCCAGGCGGAGCTCGACCGCCGGCTGAAGTCCTGAGGGATTTCATCGACAAGCATCGCGACACCTTCGGGGTCGAGCCGATCTGCAAGGTTTTGCAGGTCGCCCCGTCGGGCTATCGGCGGCACGCGGCACTGCTGCGCGAGCCGCACAAGCGCTGCGCCCGAGCGCACCGCGACGATGTCCTCATTCCGGCGATTGAGCGCGTGTGGCAGGCCAACATGCAGGTCTATGGCGCTGACAAGGTCTGGAGGCAACTGGCACGCGAGGGCACGGCTGTGGCCCGCTGCACGGTCGAGCGGCTGATGCGGCGCCTGGGGCTGCGAGGCGTGATGCGCGGCAAGGTGCTGAAGACCACGATCAGCGATGCCAGAGCGCCATGCCCTCTGGATCGGGTCAACCGTCAGTTCCGTGCGCAGCGTCCGAACCAGCTATGGGTGTCCGATTTCACGTACGTCTCGACCTGGCAGGGCTGGCTGTACGTGGCCTTCGTGATCGATGTGTTCGCCCGGCGCATCGTGGGTTGGCGGGTCAGCAGTTCGATGCGCACGGACTTCGTGCTCGATGCTTTGGAGCAAGCGCTGTACGAGCGTCAACCCGAACGCGACGGCAGCTTGATTTGTCACTCGGATCGCGGCTCGCAATACGTCAGCATCCGGTACACGGAACGACTGGGCGAGGCTGGCATTGAGCCATCAGTGGGCAGCAAAGGCGACTCCTATGACAACGCCCTGGCCGAGACGATCAACGGCCTCTACAAGGCCGAGCTGATCCATCGCCGGGCACCGTGGAAGACCAAGGAGTCGGTGGAGTTCGCGACGCTCGAATGGGTGTCCTGGTTCAACCACCATCGCCTGCTCGAACCCATCGGCTACATCCCACCTGCAGAAGCTGAGGCAAACTATTACCGGCAACTCGCCAGTCAGTCCGCCAAGACGGCGGCATGACTTAAACCAACTGGTCTCCATGAAAGCCGGGGCGATTCAGCCCAGAAGGCGAGAACCAAAACGAGCCAGGCAATCAGTGAGGCAACAGTGGTCGCCCGCGTAATGCGCTTTTTCCCAAGGAATGTGTGAAGGAACTTGCCGACCAATGCGCCAATCGTGGATCCCACCAGGATGGCAAAACCGAACGCGGGATCGGGCACCAGCAGTTTCGACGCCGGCACTGTCATGATGGCGGCCAGAATCGCGCCAACGTATTCCATGAAGAGCTTCTTCATTCTCCGCTCGCGACAGTGGGGAAAGTGAACACGTACCAAACCACCTTGTCAGTGGGGCTGAAGACCATGACGGGCATGTCTTTGATCTTCTCTGTCTTGGACGGAAGAGAAAACTTAACTGAGAGACCCTCGTTGGTCACTTTCTTTGTTTCGAGCACCAAGACGCGCATCGAGTTGAATTGCGTTTTGATCAAGTCCCCCGACTTGGGGCCACGCACGCTTCCAAGGCAAGCCTTTGCGATCTCATCCGGTCCTGAAAGGATACGGGCTTCGGAGACGCCTTGCGACTTGAGGCCCTTCAGCGTTTCTTCCTCGTTCCTTCGCAGCGCGCCCTCTGGCAGTCCGATGCAGGTGATCATGCTGGATGGGAAGTCAACTCGAAACTGCACCGTTTCCTCGACCTGCTTGCGGTAGGAATTAATAACCACGCGGCGCTGTGGCTCGCTTGGCGTTCCTTCTGGAAGCGAATACCCCGCACTGGTGACCCAGTCAAATGCTTGGCGCATCCAACTTCCCTCGTCAATGATGGTGGAGATCTTCTTGCTGGTCAGTTCACGCGTCACAAGAACCTCGCGCAGGTCCGGCTTGCCAACAACTCCAACAGGCGGCCGACTGTAGAAGAAGCAGCCACCAGCCTTCGGTGTGTTCAACGCACCGCTCCAGAAGCCAGCTCCTTTCCAAACGAAGTACAACTCCGGGCCAGAAAGATTGCACACGCGATAACTTAGGCGCTCATCCTTGGATCCCTTCGCCCCGACAACGTCGGAAAAGAAGGTCGCCTCGAAGTTCTGTGCTTGCACGCAGACTCCTTTCCCGATGTCACCGCCCCCGGCGTGGCTTACGCAAGGCTCTTCAGCGGGAGGCCAAGCATGAGCCTGGCCGCACATCAGGAGAAGGAGAACCAGTGCCCCAGCCAAGCAGCCTCGAATCGTCATATAGACCTCCGCGGTGAATTGGGTAATGAATCGTCGTGAATGCGACCTAGCTAAGACGGTTGCCTTGTCACCTTCGGCAGCTACCACACGGCATCCAGCACCGGCAAAAACTTCAGCTCCGCGAGTAGTCGAAACCCCTCAGGCGTCGGATGCAATTCGTTAGCCCATTGATTCTTCGCCAACGTACCTGTCGTTTTGATCGCAACGATCTTTCCCAAGCCAGGCTCCGCGGCCAAGGCGTCTTGTGCCTTGCCAAAGGCAGTTACAAGATCCTCGAAGAGTCCTTTGCGCAAGGAGGCCGGTACTTGGCATTTCTCCATCGGAACCTTGAGCCAATCTGCCGGACCAAAAACGCCTTCGCCAGTTGCGTACGCGTCGTCATAGTTATGGAGTACGACTACAGCAGTTTGGTTATAGGTTCTGAAGAGTTTGATCAGCCTCCGGTAGTGGCCGATGATCTTGTCCAGTGCTGTCGCAGGCTGTCCATCCGCGTAACAGGAAGAAACTGACTGACAGGTCGAACAATTGGTCTTGATCAGCTTCGGAAAATTCTTCTGTCCCACGATGTCGTTTCCACCACCGCTAAGCAAAAGCGCCTTGACCAGAGGGCCTCGTGCATAGAAGTCGAAAGTGGCCTTGATCGAAACGGCGTACTTGCCCTGCCATTCCGAAGCCTCTGAGCCGTTGTAGCCCGCCACGACTATCGACTGCAAAACGCGCCTCGTCGCGATCTCACCGAGCAGGTTGTCGAACGGGTACCAGAACCAGGAGTCGCCCACGGCGAGTGCAGTCGGAGACGCGCCACGCATCAAGGCATCTTGATGCCCATAGAACAAGTTCGGGATCGGCATGGGAACCCTCCTCTGCGCGACATTAGCGCAGAGGAGAGTTCTAGGGTATCCCGCCTTTGAGGGATGCCCTGCCATCAGACGGTCGCGGCGCCCTACCTCGGCCCGCTCTCTTGCAACAACATCTCCGCATCCCTTGCTAAATCCGCAGCGATCCAGAGCAAGTGATCCCGATGCTTCTCCCCCGCTTCCTCGAACCACCCATTGCCGTCGCCATAACAGCACCACAGCAGCGAGTTCAGCTGTGCCAGTTTGATTTCAAGCAGGTCTCTTGCCTCGTCGGCTGTCGGGGTGGTGGTCGCCGTGGGCTTCGTGGTGCCGCGTGTGCGGCGGGAAGATTTGGGCGCAGAACGCCCAGCCATAATTCGCTCAGCCATTTGGTGTGCTTCCTCTGAAAAGTTGTGCACGTCATGTGGTCAGACGGTCAGGGTGTTTGCGCGCCCTGGCCGTCGCCTTTTGTGCCTCACGTTCGCACCGATGCACCAAGGAAGCACCGGCAACCCGCCGTGAGGTAGGCGGTCTATCAGTTCACTTGATCAGAAGTTCGGGGAGTTCCTTTTCACGGTGTTCGTCGCCCACGAGGAGGGGCGTCTTGCGGCAGGGGCATTCACTGTAGAGAAGCGAAGCCGCGCAAGAGAAAAGATTTCGTCGAGGAATTCTCGA
Source organism: Variovorax durovernensis (assembly GCF_977011995.1). Taxonomy (NCBI): domain Bacteria; kingdom Pseudomonadati; phylum Pseudomonadota; class Betaproteobacteria; order Burkholderiales; family Comamonadaceae; genus Variovorax; species Variovorax durovernensis. The sequence continues at coordinate 4,530,245 of NZ_CDRNCW010000001.1, forward strand.
ATCGATGAGATATCTGCCGGGGCGCTGCGGCAAGACACAAAGCGATGACGGTTGGAGGACTCTCGCCCTCCGTCAGCGCATGCTCAGAACGAAACCGGGGGCAGCACCAGCTTGCCGGACATGGACAGGACCGACTCTTCCACCGCCTTGTGCAGCGCCTCGCCCCACGCAATGAGAGGCTCCGGGGTTTCGTGCCTGTCCTCTGCTTTCGGCTGCACGCCTGCGAGCCCGGCGAACCGCTTGTTGGTCATCAGGTTGACGCGCAACAGGGTGCCTCCGTTCGCGCCATAGACGCTACGGATGGAGTAGCCGGACTTGAACAGGGCAATGCCCTTCTGCTCTGCTGCCTTGGCGATTTCGGACTCTGGCTTCAGGAAAGCCATCGTCGCGAGTGCGGAGTTGACGATGAGGCACTGCCGCGTTCGCGCGCTCTGGCCGGTGCCGAAGTCATCGGTATGGAATTTCGGTCGCGCAGCTGGGCAGGTCTCGCTCACCCAGCGCACGCTCGGGGCCACTCCGCCTTCGGTGCTTGTAATGGTCAGGACGGCCAACGGCTCCGTGCCGGAGCCCGCCAGGTAGAACGCCTTGGTCTTCAGGTTGACCACGTGCGCGCCACCATCGAACTTCAGTGGAGACTGGTATTCGGTCAACGGAAGCCAGGGCAGGCCTCCCGGATCGAACTCCGTTCGTCCTACCGGCTCCGCACTGGCGCTGGCCGCCAGCAGCAATGAAAAAGCCGCAAGAAGCGGCTTTGCGAATCGGCCCGAGAGGGTGGTCGAAGACTTGAGCATGCTGACGAAACTCCCTGTTTACTTCTTCGAGCCGAACGCGGCATGGGCCGCGCGCGGGTTATGCCGGATCGAACCCCGGCGCCGAACTGATCTCCGTCGGCTTGTAGATCTTGTGCTGCGCCACGCCGCTGCCGGCATCGGTCACCACCAGCAGGCGCCACAGCGCCTCGCGCACGGAGCAGTCGCTTTCTTCCTTGCTGAGTTTGAAGCTGGGCACGCCCGGCGCGGTGCCCTTGACGACCACGCGCAGCAGGGTCTGGCCCTTGGCGTTGGACACTTCGAGGTCGAAGCCCTTGCCGGTCATGTTCTCGGCCTTGTAGCCGTAGCCGGTGAAGTGCTTGACGACGTATTCGAGGGCCGCGGCCTGCACCTGTTCGGGCGATGCCTTGTCGCCGCCGCCTGCCGCGGCTGCATTGGCCGTGGTCGAGATGGGCTGCGGCACGTTGCCGCGCGCCCTGGCGGCCTGCACTTCGGCGTCGGTGGGCGTCCAGCCGCTCGGTCCGCGCACGAGCACGGCCAGCTTGTGCTCGGGCTCCCAGCTGGCGACGTGCCATTCGTCGTCGTCGCGCACGCGGGTGGACACCTTGGCGTCCTTGTTGCTTTCGACTTCGAGGATGGCGATGCGGTTGGTCTGCACCACGGCGCGAAAGCCGCTGCCGCTGTCAAAGCTGCGCTTGAGCAGCGCGAGCCTGTCTTTGGCGCGCTGTATCTGTTGTGCGTTGCGTTCGCCGCCGCCGGCGCGGTGGTGCACGTCGAGCGACTCGAGGTAGAACCAGCGCCCGTTGGCCGCCACGTTCACCCATTCGGCCCAGATGGTGGCGATGATGTTGTCGCCGGTGGCCAGCCAGGCATGCTCGAAGGGCTTGTCGCGAGCGTCGAACACACCCATTTTTGCAACGATCTCGACCGGTGTGAGCCGTGGGCCCGAGAGCCGCATCTCGTCGATCACAGTGAGTACGCGGGGGTCGACTTCCTTGTCCATTCAGTGGAATTCTGGTGAGTTTGAGGGGGTGGGGAGTATGCCGCATCGCCCGGCAGGGCTGCCGGTGGATGCGGGCGTGGGTGCATCAGGCGCCGCTTCAGCCGGCGAACGGAACGCTGCGGTAGGGGCTACGCGCATCGCTCAGCAGCATGCGGTTGGTGCGAAGCAGATGCTCTTCGCGCGCATCGGAGTATTTCCAGATGAGCCCGCCCGCTATGTATGCGGCGCTCACCTGCGACCAGCTGGTGTAGGCCTCGCGCACCTGCGCGGCCAGGCCGCCGGCGAAGCCCGCGAACTCGGCGCGCTCGATGTAGCCGAGCTGCACCGCCCAGCGCGATAGGCTGGCAAGGCGCACGGCGTCCCAGGCGACCAGATTGGGCACGTCGGCCGCGGAGACCTGGAAGTGCTTGCGCAGGGCCTCGACCCAGCTCGGGCTGCCCGTCATCAACGCTGCCAGCTCCTGCGTCGACTTGCCGCTCTGCGCGGCGAGCTGGCGATAGTCAAGGCTCTTGCGCGCCTTGATCTGGAAGAACGCGGGGAAGAAGGCTTCCATGGCCATCCGAAGCAGCATGGGCGTTTCTCGCGTGGCCGTATCGATGGCAGCCACGGCATTCCACAACGGGCGGTAGGCCGAGCGCTGGCCCTCGTCGACCAGCCATCGGGCGGTCTGCTCGAAGCTGGCGCGGTCGTGCACGCTCCAGACGTCGGCGATGCCTTCGCGCAGCACGTCGCTGTCCTTGCCGGTAGCCACCGCGTTCACTAAGTCGCCGTTGAAAGCGGACAGCGGCGCACTGAGTGTGACCAGCCATTGCTCTTCGCTTGTGAGCACCTCGGCGGTGTCGAAGTGAAGCTTGTCGTTGTCCATCAGCGCGTGGCCGAGGGTATCCATCATCCCCATTGAACCTCCCTGTGATCGAAGCCAAACGGACCGGGTTGGCGTGGCGGACACGCCGCAGCCCGCGGAACGGCACATGTTAACCAGCACGGGCGGCCGCAGGGTGTCAGGCCGGTCCAGCCGCCACTCCCCCCATGCGCTCGACGTTCGCGTCGACCCGAAGCAGCAGCGCCGTCAGCTGCTCGATCTCTTCGGGGGAAAAGTCGGCCAGCGCCTTTTCCACGTGCGCATCCATCAGCAGCTTGGCCTTGGGCAGCCGCCTGGCGGCCAGCGGCGTGAGCGAGATCAGGCGGCTGCGCCTGTCTTCCGGGTCGTCCACGCGTTCGACCAGCCCGTCGCGCTCCATGCGCGCCAGCAGTTGCGCCATGCTGGGCTGTTCGACCTGCGCGATCCGCGCGAGCTCTGCCTGCGACAGCGCCTTGCTCTTTTTCAGCGACACCAGCACCGGCAGCTGGCCGGCCGCAAGGCCCAGCTCACGCAGGCCGCCATCGACGATGCGCGTGAATCCGCGGGCCACGCGGCCCAGAAGCTTCAGGGGGTTGGGTTCGGGAATGTCTGCCATGCCGTCATTCTACTTCCATAGGAGCCTATGCTAATATGAATAGGAACCTATCCTTATTCGGAGTCGATCGAATGAACAAGCATCCCCGCATCGCCATCGTCGGCGCCGGTCCCGGCGGCCTCACGCTGGCGCGCCTCCTTCACCTGTCCGGCATCCACGCCACCGTGTTCGAACGCGACGAAGACCCGCTCTCGCGCCCGCAAGGCGGCACGCTGGATCTTCATGAGGACTCGGGCCTGCTCGCCATCGAGGAGGCCGGCCTCGGCGACGCCTTCCGCCGCTTCGCGCGCTACGAAGACCAGGGCTCGCGCCTGCTCGACAAGTCAGCCCGCGTGTTGTTCGAGGAGCCCGATCCTTCGGCCGGCAACCGCCCCGAGATCGACCGCACCGCGCTGCGCGACATCCTGCTGGCCTCGCTGCCGGCCGACTGCGTGCAATGGGGCCGTGCGCTGCGCGACCTGCGGCTGCAGGAGGGTGGGCGCTGGAACCTGCTGTTGGCCGACGGCGAAGCCGGCCCCTTCGACCTGGTGGTCGGCGCGGACGGCGCATGGTCGCGCGTGCGGCCGCTGCTCTCGCCGTACAAGCCGCAGTACAGCGGGCTGACCTTCATCGAGTTCGGCATCGATGACGTGGACGACAGCCATCCGGCGCTCTCCAGGCTGGTGGGCCGTGGCAAGCTCGACGTGGAAGGCGACGGCAAGCTCATCATCGCGCAGCGCAACGGCAATGCGCACATCCGCGGCTACGCGATCTTCCGCGTGCCGCCCGACTGGGCTGCGAAGCGCTTCGACTTTGCATCGCCCGCCGCAGTGCGCAGCGCGCTGATCGACGAGTTCGCAGGCTACGCCGACGCCCTGACCGACCTCTTCCGCGCCAGCAACGACCTGTTCGTGCCGCGCCCCATCTACGCACTGCCGGTCGGCCATTGCTGGGCGCCCCGCCGCGGGCTCACGCTGCTGGGCGACGCTGCACACCTGATGTCGCCCTTTGGCGGCGAAGGCGTGAATGCCGCAATGCGCGACGCCGTCGAACTGGCGGCCGCGCTGGCGAAACAAGCCGACTGGGCCGGCGCTGTGACCGCCTGCGAAGCGCGGATGTTCGAGCGCGTCGCCGAAGTGGCCGAACGCTCGGCCGAAGGCGCGGCCATCCAGATGTCGCACATCGGCGAGGCACTGTCGCTCGAACATTTGCGTCAGCACCGGGCCTCCGCAGCCGCCTGATCCCTCCGCCCGGGAATCCCGGCATGTATCGGTTTGACTTTCTTTTAGATATATCTAAAATAATTTCAGACATACATCGAAAAGGATGCCCACCATGAGACATTTCCACTCCGGCCACCACCACTGCCGCACCGCGCGCGGCGAGCATGAAGACGGCCTCTCCGGAGGTCGCGGACACCGTGGCGGGCGCGGCGGCGGCGCCGGCGGCCGCGTGTTCGGCCACGGCGGCCTGCGCTTCGTGCTGCTGCAGCTCATCGCCGACAAGCCGGCCCACGGCTACGAATTGATCAAGGCCATCGAAGACCGCCTCGGCGGCAGCTACGCGCCGAGCCCCGGCGTGGTCTACCCCACCCTCACGCTGCTCGAGGAGCTCGGTTACCTGAGCGTGGAAACGGCCGACAACGGCGGGCGTAAGCGCTACAGCATCACCGCCAGCGGGCAGGAATTTCTCGCGGCCAACCGCGAGATGGCCGACGCCATGATGGCCCGCATGAGCGGTGGCGTCGACGGCGCCGGCCCGCGCGGCGGACGCCCGCCGCAAGTCACGCGCGCCATCGAGAACCTCAAGCTCGCCATGCGCATGCGCCTGTCGGGCGCGCCGCTCACCGAGCAGCAGGCGCACGACTTTGCCGCCGTGCTCGACAGCGCCGCACAGCAGATCGACAAGATCTGAGCCACCACCGAATCTCAACCCGCCCTGTTTCCACAGGATTCATGCAATGACTGACTTCAGTACTTCGCCAACCGCCTCCGCACCCGACCGCACGCCGCGCCGGGTGCGGCATGAACTGCGCTTTCGCCAGCTCACGGTCAAGACCGTGGAACGCGTGACGCCGCACCTGATCCGCGTGACGCTCGCCGGCGACGACCTCGCGGGCTTCCACAGCCCCGGCTTCGACGACCACGCAAAGATCTTCTTTCCCGACGCCGCCACCGGCAAGCTCACGCTGCCGACCGCCGGCCCCGAAGGCCCGGTGTGGCCCCCAAGCGGCCGCCCCACCATGCGCGACTACACGCCGCGCCGCCACGACGCCAGGGCCGGCACGCTGGAAATCGACTTCGCGCTGCACGACGCCGGCCCCGCCACGCAATGGGCCGAGCAGGCCAAGCCCGGCGACGTCCTCGGCGTGGGCGGCCCGCGCGGCTCGTTCATCGTGCCGACCGAATTCGACTGGCACCTGCTGATCGGCGACGACACTGCCCTGCCCGCCATCTCGCGCCGCCTGGCCGAGCTGCCGGCCGGCGCGCGCGTGGTGGTGCTGGCGGAGGTCGACAGCGAAGCCGACGAACTGCCCTTCGAGACCCGCGCCGAACTCACGCTGCACTGGGTGCACCGACGCGGCGCCGAGCCGGGCACCAGCCCTGCGCTGCTCGACGCGCTGAAGGCCGCGAAGCTGCCGGCCGGCGACTTCCATGCGTGGGTGGGCTGCGAATCGGCCATCGCCAAGGCGCTGCGCGCGCATCTGGTGGGCGAGCGCGGCGCGAATCCGAAATGGACGCGGGCCTCGGGCTACTGGCGCCGCGGCGCGGTGGCGACGCACGACTCCCACGACGAGTGACCTGCTGGTATTGCTCCTTCCCCCGCTGGGGGAAGGCTGGGATGGGGGCAAGCGGCGTTCAAAGAAGCCGCTGGTGGTTCATAGGCCGCCGTGCCCCACCCCTGCCCTCCCCCAGCGGGGGAGGGAGAAATTCAATGCGGCACTTCCGCCGGGCCCGACGCCGCCGCACTCCGCTTGGGGCTGCGAATCAAGAGCAGCAGCGGAATCGCCAGCACCGTGATGATCATCATGATCGCGAAGTCATCCAGGTAGCCGACCAGCGCCCCCTGCCTCGTCACTTCGGCATTGAGCAGCGCCAGCCCGGTCATCGTGTCCGGCGACATCATCTGCGGCAACGTCGACAGCGCCTGGTTGCCCGGCGCCACGGTCGCGGCGATCTGCGCATGCGCCTTGCTCGAGCCTTCGGTCAGCAGCGCCTGCACGATCGAGATGCCCACGCTGCTGCCGATGTTGCGCAGCAGGCTGAAGATGGGCGTGCCCTGGTTGCGCAGCCGTGGTGCCAGCGTGGCGAAGGTGGCCGTGGACAGCGGCACGAAGGTGAAGCCGATGCCCAGCCCCTGGATGAAGCCCGAGACGACGATCAGCGTGCTGTCCATCTGCAGCGTGAGCCGCGTCATCTGGTAGAGCGAGAAGGCAGTGAGGCTGAAGCCCACGGCCATGATGGCGCGCACGTCCACCTTCTGCACCAGCCGCCCGACGATGATCATCGCGATCATGGTGCCGACGCCGCGCGGCGCCGTCACCTCGCCGGTGTAGACCACCGGGTAGCCCATCAAGCCCTGCAAAAAGTTGGGCAGCAGCGCCATCGTCGCGAACAGGATCATGCCGACGATGAAGGCGAACAGCAGCCCGGTGACGAAGTTGCGGTCTTTCAGCAGGTCGCGGTCGAAGAAGGAAACGCCCTGCACCGTCCACGTGTGGACCACGAAGAAGCCGAAGGCCACCAGCGCGGCTGCGGCTTCGAGCTTGATCTCCCACGAGTCGAACCAATCGAGCTGCTCGCCCCGGTCCAGAAAGAGCTGCAGCATGCCGATGGCAAGGCTCAGCGTCACGAAGCCGAAGATGTCGAGCTTCTCGCCCTTAGGCCGGCTCTCCGGCAAATATCGCGCAATGCCCCAGAAGGCAAAGATGCCCACCGGCAGGTTGATGAAGAACACCCAGCGCCAGTCGAAGTTCTCGGTGAGCCAGCCGCCCAGCAGCGGCCCCAGGATGGGCCCGACCATGATGCCCGCGCCCCAGATCGCCATGGCCTGGCCGACCTTCTCGCGCGGGTTGATGTCGAGCAGCACCGCCTGAGAAAGCGGCACCAGCGCGGCACCGAAGATGCCCTGCAGCAGCCGCGCCGCCACGATGCCGACCAGCGAGGTCGCGAGCCCGCACAGCGCCGAAGCCACGGTGAAGCCGATCACCGAGATGATGAAAACCCGCCGCCTGCCCCAATGCCCGCAGAGCCAGCCGGTCAGCGGCAGCGCGATGGCCGAGGCCACGATGTACGAGGTCAGCACCCAGGTGATCTGGTCTTGCGAGGCCTGCAGGCTGCCCTGCATGTGCGGCAGCGCCACGTTGGCGATGGTGGTGTCCAGCGCCTGCATGATGGTCGCCAGCATGATCGAGATGGTGATCATGCCGCGGTGCGGCACCGTGGTTCCGGGTGCGACGCTCATGGCTTCTGCCCCCCGCCCGAGGTGATGTCCACCAGGCTGCCGTGCACCTTGCCGAGCAGGCCCAGCAGCTGCGCGCGCTCGGCCTGGGACAGCACCGACATCACGCGGGCGTTGAGCCCGTCGCTGATGCTCAGCGCGGCGTCGAGCGCTTCTTCGGCGCTGGGCTCCAGGTGGATCTTGTTGACGCGGCGGTCGGTCGGGCTGGGTTCGCGGCGGATCCAGCCGGCCGCGGCCATGCGGTCGCACAGGCCGGCCACGGCCATCGGCGTGAGGTCGAGGCGCTGCGCGAGTTCGGCCTGCGACAGCGGCTCGTCTTCGTCATGCATGGCCAGCGCGCCGAGCAGGCGGCACTGGGCGCTGGTGAGTCCGATGCGTTCGCGCGCGAGGCGGTCGAACTCTTCGCTGTAGAGCTTGCCCACGCTCTTGACGAGGAAGCCGAAGCGCTGGGTGAAGTCCCTTTTCATAAGGGACTAGATTATCTATATGTTTATTAGTTTGGCATTAGCGAGCGCCGGCAGCCGCTCAGAGCCAGCCGGCCCGCCTGAACCGGTAATACAGGTAGCTGCAGGTGCTGACGATCAGCCCCAGCGCCACCGCGTAGCCATAGCGGAATTTCAGTTCCGGCATGTTCTCGAAGTTCATGCCCCAGATGCCGGCGAAGGCGGTACACACCGCGAAGATGCTGGCCCAGGCCGCGAGCCGCTTGGTGACTTCGCTCTCTTCGATGGTCACCATCGACAGGTTCACCTGGATGGCGGTGGCGATGGTGTCGCGCATCGCGTCGATGGAGCCGTTGATGCGGCCCAGGTGGTCGCCCACGTCGCGGAAATATTCCTGCGAGCTCATGCAGATCTGCGGCACCCGCCCGCCGTGCATCTTGCCTGCCGCCTCCAGCAGCGGCGCCACCGCGCGCTTCAGGATCATGCTGCGGCGCTTCAGGTCATACAGCTGCTTGATCTTGTCGCGCGCCGCGCCGCCTTGGCCGAATATCTGCTGCTCGATGGCCTCCAGCTCCACTTCCAGCGCGTCGATCACCGGAAAGTAGCGGTCGACCACCGCGTCCATCAGCGCATAGAGAACGAAGCCCGCGCCGTTGCGCAGCAGCTCGGGTTCGCGCTCGCAGCGCTCGCGCACCCCCAGAAAGCCCTGCTGGCTGCGGTTGCGCACCGACAGCACATAGTTGCGGCCGACGAACACGTCGACCTCGCCCACGTTCGTGCAGTGCTCGCCCTCGGCCGATGGCTCCACCAGGTGCATGACCACGAACAGCGAATCGCCGTATTCCTCCACCTTCGGGCGCTGGTGGCCGTGGTGGGCGTCTTCCACGGCCAGCGGGTGCAGGCCGAATTCTTTCTGCATTTCGCCGAGTTCTTCGTCGGAGGCGTCGCTCAGCGCCACCCAGACAAAGCAGCCGGGCCGGGAGATGTAGTCGCTGATGTCTTCGACCGAGATATCGGCGAGCTTGGAGCCGTTTTCATAGGCGACGCAGTTGATGAGCATCGGTACCCCCGGAATTCACGTTGGTGGAGCCATGGATGGTGCCACGAGGCGGCGACGGCTTCCGGCGCGGGTGCCACCGCGGATTCAGGCAGGTCAGCTAGAGTTCGCCCTCGTCCGCCTGGCAAATGGACATATAAATATACGAGGGGGGGGAAGGCCATGGAAACAAGTTCGTTCGAGGAATCGATCAAGTGAAGCGGGACATTCGTCTTGCGAAATCGCTGCTGCTGGCCGTCATGGTTTCGGTATCGACCGCCACGGTCTGGCAACTCTGGGTGGCGCGCAACCAGACGCTGGCCGCGGCCGACACCAACAACCTCAACCTGGCCAAGGCGCTGAACATCTATGCCGAGGGTGTCTTCACCCAGAGCGACATGCTGCTGCAGGGCGTGGCCGAAACCTTGAAGGAAGACGACCGGCACGAGCATCTGGAGCGCGTGCAGTCGCTGATCGAACGCCAGAAGCCCTTGCTCGACCAGCTCGACGGCGTCGCCGTACTCGACGCCCAGGGCGACTGGCTGCTGTACTCCAAGGGGCACGTTCCAGCGGGCACCAACAGCGCCAAACAGGCCTACTTCAAGCACCATCGCGAGAACCGCTCGAACGATGTCTTCATCAGCCCGCCGCTTCGCAACCCGTTCACCGGCGAATGGGGAATCACGGTCAGCCGACGCCTGGAAGACAGCGAGGGAAAGTTCGCCGGCGTGGTGGTCGTCGGGCTCGGCCTGGAAAATTTCCTGCGCGCGTTCGGCGCCATCGCGCTCGGCAGCAGCGGCACCATCGGCCTGACGACCAACAACGGGAAGATGCTGGTGCTCTATCCCTATCGCGAAAAAGACATCGGACTCGATTTTTCCGGGTCGGCCAATTTCCAGCGCCATTTTGCCGGCACGGTGGGCACAGCCTCGTTCCGCTCCAGCATGGACGGGCGGCAACGGCTCTACGCCTTCCGCAAGAGCGACCGCTACCCGGTGCTCACCACCGTGACCCTCGGCCGCGACGAGGCGCTGAAGGCCTGGAGGCACCAGGCGCTGCTCACGACCGGCGTCGTGGGAGCCCTGCTGGCGGCCATGGCGGCGGTGGGTTGGCGGCTGATCGTCAACATCGGCCGCCGGATCCGCGCAGAGGCCTCGCTGATGGCCGCGCGCGAGGATCTGTTGCAAGCCAACCGCCGGCTGGCGGTGCTGGCAACGCAGGACCAGCTCACCGGCCTGGCCAACCGCCGCAGCTTCGACGAGGTGCTGTCACTGGAATGCCGCCGCGCCGCCCGGGAAGGGACGAGCCTTTCGCTGCTGCTGCTGGACCTGGACTACTTCAAGCCCTTCAACGACACATACGGCCACGTGGCCGGCGACCAATGCCTGAAAGCCGTCGCCGATGCATTGCAACTGGGCGTCAAGCGCCCGGGCGACCTCGTGGCGCGCTACGGCGGCGAGGAAATGGCGATCATCCTGCCCAACACCGACCTGCCGGGCGCCCTGAGCGTCGCCGAGCTGCTGCTGGCACGGGTTCGCGCGCTCGACACCCCGCACAGCGCCAGCCCGCACGAACGGGTCACCCTCAGCATCGGCGCGGCCAGCCTGCGGGGCGTGCAGCCGGCCGGGGCGGAACAGCGGCTCATCGAGACGGCCGACCGCGCGCTGTACAAGGCCAAGGAAGGCGGGCGCAATCGCGCGATGGGGCATGAAGAGCCCCTGGATGGCCGGCCGTCCGCCTGACGCCGGCAGCAGCCTGGACCTAATGCACCGAACGTAAATCCCCCGGGCATTCCCAGCCGTGCACATGCGGGCTCCAGTGCTGCACTTCCCCTGCATTCCCCCGACAAGTCCCCAGTCCCGATAAGCCAGCCATGACCGAAAAATCCAAAAGAAGCACCACCCCGCTTACTATCGCCTCTGTCGTTTCTCTCTTGATCTTGGTCATAGCCGCCATGGCGCTGCGAGACAGAAACATCTCGCAGGCGCTGTTCACCTCGGTATTGGGCTTGTCAGTCACTCTTGGCTTGCTCTCCATCGCAGGGTTCGTCGAAACATTGATGAAGCCGGCTTTGGGATTCGAGAGCTTTCGCTGGGGTCTTGTCTCGGCGTTGGCGTTTGTGGGCTACCTTTCGCGGGTAGACGCGGTCAATGACATCAACGCGGTATTCCACATCGACGCGGCGGCCTTGCCGTTGACGACTATCGCAGCCACGGTCTTGCGGTTCGCCACCTACATGCAATGGCCAATGGGCGTCGTATTCTTCGGATCAGTAGTGGTGATTGGATTCATGTTTTGGGGATCTGTCCTCAGCGACAAGGACGACATCGAGAAGCTCGGCCTTGGAACTCGAGTGTTTGCCGCGGCCGTGTCGAGCGGCTTGGCTTTGCTGCTCATACTTACGCAACTCGACGATGCCGGCATCAAGGCCAAGATTTATCGCGTAGCGCACAAGGCGGACTTCGTGAGCAGCTTCAACTGCGAAAAAACCGACCCCGAGCAATTCAGCGTTCTCTTCATTGGCCCAGAGCAACGACGAGTGCTTCTCGCGCCAAAGATTCAGAGCGACACGAATTTTCTCAACGAGCGCGACCAGCCGCCTGAATTGATGCAGCCCGTCAAGATTCCGACCTACTTTCAGGTCATGGATTGCTCTCCAGGCGCTCCCCCATCAGCGCAATGAACGCCTTTCCCTGGGTTTGCGCGATGGGCCACGAAGAGCCCGTGGATGGCTGACGGCCGGCGGGACGCCGGCAACGGTCTTGGGTCAAGCACGCCGAACGTAAAATGCCCCGGCATTTCCACCCGTGCCCATGCGGGCTCCGGCGCTGTGCTCTCCATGCACTCCCCCTACAAGCCCCCCAGTCCCGAGGCGGCGGGCGACCGCTCCATGGCGCCCGGCCCTGCCGGCCCCGCACACCGGTGGCACGGATCGCAAGTTATTGATTGAAATGAACAAGTCAGACGTCTCTGCGCACACGCCAATGATGGCCCAGTACCTGGGCCTGAAAGCCGACCATCCGGACACCCTGCTGTTCTACCGGATGGGCGACTTCTACGAGCTCTTCTGGGGCGACGCCGAGAAGGCCGCGCGCCTGCTCGACATCACGCTCACCCAGCGCGGCCAGTCGGCCGGCCAGCCGGTGGTGATGTGCGGCGTGCCCTTCCACGCGGTCGACACCTACCTCGCGCGGCTCATCAAGCTGGGCGAATCGGTCGCCATCTGCGAGCAGGTGGGCGAGGTCGGCGCCAGCAAGGGCCCGGTCGAGCGCAAGGTGGTGCGCGTGGTCACGCCCGGCACGCTGACCGATTCCGAACTGCTCAACGACAAGAGCGAATCGCTGCTGCTCGCGGTGCATGCGGGCTCGCGCAACTTCTGCGGGCTGGCGTGGCTCAGCGTGACCGGCGCCGAACTGCGTCTGGCCGAATGCCCGGCCGACGCGCTCGAAGCCTGGATCGCACGCATCGCGCCGAGCGAATTGCTCTACAGCGCCGAGGTCACGCCGGCTTTCGAACAACGCCTGAAGGCCGCGCGCAGCGCCACGCCTTTCACGCTGTCGATCCGCCCCGCGTGGCAGTTCGACGGCGGCCTGGGCGAGCGCAAGCTCAGCGAACAGATGGGCAGCAACAGCCTGGCCGCCTGGAATGCCGAATCGCTGACCAACGCACACGCTGCCGCCGCCGCGCTGCTGGGCTACGCCGAGCACACGCAGGGCCGCGCGCTCTCGCACGTGCAGCGCCTCTCGGTCGAACGCGACGGCGACCTGATCGAGCTGCCGCCCACCACGCGCCGCAACCTCGAGCTGGTGCAGACGCTGCGCGGCGAAGAGTCGCCCACCATGTTCTCGCTGCTCGACACCTGCATGACGGGCATGGGCAGCCGGCTGCTGAAGCGCTGGCTGCTGTCGCCCCGGCGCGACCGCTCCGAGGCTCAGGAACGGCTCGAAGCCATCGGCGCGCTGCAGGCCACGGTGCTCGGCGCCACGGCGGCGCCCTGGCGCACGCTGCGCGAGCAGCTCAAGAACACCAGCGACGTGGAGCGCATCGCCGCCCGCATCGCGCTGCGGCAGGTGCGCCCGCGCGAGCTGCTGGCGCTGCGCCTGGCGCTGGCAAAGGCGGAGCAACTGGCGCCCCTGCTGCCCGGCGGCGCGGCGCTGCTGGCCCGGATCACCGAGCGCCTGGCGCCGCCCCCGGGCTGCGCCGACCTGCTGGCGAGCGCCATCAAGCCCGACCCGTCGGCGCTGGTGCGCGACGGCGGCGTCATCGCCACCGGGCATGACGCCGAACTCGACGAGCTGCGCGCCATCAGCGAGAACTGCGACGACTTCCTGCTCAAGCTCGAAGTCAGCGAGCGCGAGCGCACCGGCATCAGCAACCTGCGGGTGCAGTTCAACCGGGTGCACGGCTTCTACATCGAGGTGACGCAAAGCGCGCTCTCGAAGGTGCCCGACAACTACCGCCGCCGCCAGACGCTGAAGAACGCCGAGCGCTTCATCACGCCCGAGCTGAAGGCTTTCGAGGACAAGGCCCTGAGCGCGCAAGACCGCGCGCTGGCCCGCGAGAAGTGGCTCTACGAACAGCTGCTCGACGCGCTGCAGCCCTCGGTGCCCGCGCTCACGCAGCTGGCCGGCGGCATTGCCACGCTCGACGCGCTGTGCGCGCTGGCCGAGCGCTCGCACACGCTGCACTGGCGCGCGCCGAGCTTCGTGTCGCACCCCTGCATCGAGATTCAGCAGGGCCGCCACCCGGTGGTGGAGGCCCGGCTGGCGGAAAAGTCTTCGGGCGGTTTCATTGCCAACGACACGCAGCTCGGGCCGCAGCAGCGCATGCAGGTCATCACCGGCCCCAACATGGGCGGCAAGTCGACCTATATGCGGCAGGTGGCGATCATCGTGCTGCTGGCCTCCATCGGCTCGCACGTGCCGGCGGCCGCCTGCCGGCTGGGACCGATCGACGCCATCCACACCCGCATCGGCGCGGCGGACGACCTGGCCAATGCGCAGTCGACCTTCATGCTGGAGATGACCGAGGCCGCGCAAATCTTGCACAGCGCCACGGCCCAGTCGCTGGTGCTGATGGACGAAATCGGCCGCGGCACCAGCACCTTCGACGGGTTGGCGCTGGCCGCGGGCATTGCGGCCCAGTTGCATGACCGCAGCAAGGCCTTCACCCTGTTCGCCACCCACTATTTCGAGCTGACCGAGTTTCCGGCCACGCACCACGGCGCGGTGAACATGCACGTGAGCGCCACCGAAGCGGGCCGCGACATCGTGTTCCTGCATGAAATGCAGCCCGGCCCGGCCAGCAAGAGCTACGGCATCCAGGTGGCGCGGCTCGCCGGCATGCCGGCGGCGGTGGTCAACCATGCCCGGCAGGCGCTGGAAGCGCTGGAGTCGCAGCATGCGCAGACCCGCGCGCAGGTCGACCTGTTCGCGCCGCCCCCGGTGGCCGAGACGCCGCTGGTCAGCGCCGTAGAATCCGCGCTGGCTGCGCTCGACCCTGATGCGATGAGTCCGCGCGAAGCCCTCGATGCCCTGTATGCCCTTCAAAAATTGAACAAACGTGAACTCGGTGCCGCGTGATCGGGCACCGTTCATGCAAGACGAACCCATGACTTACTGCGTAGGCATCAAACTCAACGCCGGCCTGGTGTTTCTCTCCGACTCGCGCACCAATGCGGGCGTGGACCACATCAGCACCTTCCGCAAAATGATCGTCTACGAGCAGCCGGGCGACCGCGTCATGGTGCTGCTGTCGTCGGGCAACCTGAGCATCTCGCAGTCGGTGCGCGAAATCCTGCAGATCGAAGAACTGCGCGAGACCCGCGAAGACGGCACGCCCGGCGACCCCATCACCATCTGGAACGCCAAGAGCATGTTCGACGCCGCCCGCGTGCTGGGCTCGGCGGTGCGCCATGTGTATGACCGCGACGCCGAGGCGCTCAAGCATGCAGGGCTGGACTTCAACGTGTCCTTCATCTTCGGCGGGCAGGTCAAGGGCGAAGGCATGCGCCTGTTCCTGGTGTACGCGGCCGGCAACTTCATCGAAGCCACCACCGAGACGCCCTATTTCCAGGTCGGCGAGTCGAAATACGGCAAGCCCGTGCTCGACCGCGTGCTCACCCCCGAGACCCCGCTGGACGAAGCCGCCAAGTGCGCGCTGGTGTCGATGGACTCGACCATGAAGTCGAACCTGTCGGTCGGCCTGCCGCTCGATTTGGTGGTTTACGAGGCCAACAAGCTCGAAACCGACCGCGTGATCTGCATCGACGCCGACAACCCCTACTACCGCATGGTGCACAGCAGCTGGGGCCAGAAGCTGCGCGAGGTGTTCGACAGCATCGAAGACCCTGTGTGGGACGACAGCCACACCGAGCATCCGCTGAAGATGCCGGCCACGCGCCACAGCGCGCTGCGCAAGATTTCCACGCCAGACGAAAAGCTCATCTGAGAAATGATGCCCCCCGGCTTGCCACTTCGTGTGCTTCGCCACCCCCCGAGGGGGAGGCTTGGCCGCCTTGGGGCGGCCCGGCGGCGGCCATGATGCCTCCCGTCGTTTTCTCGCACGGCAACAGCTTTCCTGCGAGCACTTACCGCGTCGTCCTCGACAGCCTGCGCAACCGCGGCTTCGAAGTCGACGCCATCGAGAAATTCGGGCACGACCCGAAGTACCCCGTTACCGACAACTGGCCGCACCTGGTGCAGCAGCTGGCCGACTTCGCCAAGGCACGCGCCGACCGCGCGGGCGGCCCGGTGTTTCTTGTCGGCCATTCACTTGGCGGCTTCCTGAGCCTGATGTGCGCAGCGCGGCATCCCGAGCTGGCGCGCGGCGTGGTGCTGATCGATTCGCCCATCCTCGGCGGCTGGCGTGCGAACACGCTCAACATGGTCAAGCGCACGCCGCTCATGAAGAGCATTTCGCCCGGCGCCGTCAGCCGCAAGCGCCGCAACAGCTGGGAGCACCGCGAGGCGGTGTTCGAGCACTTCCGCAGCAAGAAGGCCTTCGCGAAGTGGGACGAGCAGGTGCTGCACGACTACATCGACCACGGCACCTTCGACAGCGACGACACGCGGGCACTGAGCTTCGACCGCGACGTCGAGACCGCCATCTACAACACCCTGCCCCACAACCTGGGCGCCCTGCTGCGCGCGCACCCGCTCAAGTGCAAGGCCGCATTCATCGGCGGGCGCCAGTCGGCCGAGATGAAGCGCGTGGGCATGGCGATGACCCAGCAGGTCACCAAGGGCCGCATCGCCATGCTGGACGGCACCCACCTGTTCCCCATGGAAAAGCCGCTGGCCACAGCCGCGGCCGTGGAAGCCGCGCTGCGCAACCTGCTGTGACCCGCGTCGTCAGCCCTTGGTGACGTGCACCCCGGGCCGCTCGCCCGCATTCCACTTGCCACCCAGCGCCCGCTCGATCTGCGCGGCCAGCTGAAGCAGCAGCCCGTCGTTCGCCTGCGCGGCCTGCGCCTGGATGCCCAGCGGCAGGCCGTTTTCCTGCGAGGCCATCGGCAGCGAGATGCCCGGCATGCCGCAGAGGTTGGCCAGTGGCGTGTACGCGAAGTTCTTCCACAGGTTGGCGAACCAGTCGTAGACCGACGGGTTGGTGCTCGTCGTCAGGTACTCGCTGGTGCCGACCTTGGGCGTGGGCAGCGCAGTCACGGGCGTCAGGATGATGTCCCACTGCTGGAAGAAGTTGCCGAAGGCGCGCGAGGTGGTGTTGAACACCGCCTGCATCTTCGATCGCTCGGTGAACGAGGTGTGCAGCCCCGCTTCCCAGATCTTGATGTTGATCGGCTCCAGCAGTTCGGCCGGCGGGCGCTCCAGCCCCAGGCGGTGCAGGTGGCCGTCGATGACCTGCGCAAAGTTGCTGATGTAGCAGGTGGTCTGCGCCGCGAAGGCGGTCTGGAAGTCGACCTCGGGCAGCGCCCATTCGACGTGGTGGCCCAGCCCTTCGAGGAACTTGCCCACGCGCTCCAGCTCGGCCACGAAATGCGGCGTGGCGCGGAAGTCGCCCCACTCGTGCGACAGCGCGATGCGCAGGCGGCCCGGGTCTTTCTTGACGAGTTCGCTGTACGGCTCGGCCGGCGACCAGAAGGGCATGAACTCGCCCGGCGCGCCGCCGCGTGCGTTGTCGACGAAGGCGGCGGTGTCGCGCACGGTGCGGCTGTGGCAGCCCTGGATCGACACCAGGCCCGACAGGTCCGACAGGCCCGGTGCCAGCGAGAACACGCCGCGCGACACCTTCAGGCCGATGTTGCCGTTCACGCCCGCCGGAATGCGGATGGAGCCGCCGCCGTCGGTGGCGTGCGACAGCGGCAGCACGCCCGCCGCGACCACCGCCGCGGTCCCGGCGGACGAGCCGCAGGTGGTGTATTCGAGGTCCCACGGATTGCGGGTGACGCTAATGCTGTTTTCGGCCGAACTGCACACGCCGAATTCGGGGGTGGTGCTGCGGCCGACGATGTTGAGGCCGGCCTTGCGCAGTTGCTGCGTGAGGAAGCTGTCGGCCGCGGGGCGGTGGCCCTGCATCATCATGGAGCCGAATTCCTGCAGCCGGCCCTTGAGGGTGGGGCCCAGGTCTTTCATGAGGTAGGGCAGGCCCGCGAACACGCCTTCGGGGTTCATGCCGTCCTTGAGTGGATCGGCCACTACGTCGTCGAACACTTCGACGACGGCATCCAGTTGCGGGTTGACCTTCGCGATGCCGGCGGCGGCCTGTGCCGCAAGTTCTGCCGCCGTCACTTCGCCCTTGCGGACCCGTTCGGCCAGGCCGATGCCGTCATGCGAGGCCCATTCGTCCCAGCTCATTGCCAAAGTCATTTCTTCGTTCTCCGTTTGTGTTCAAGGAAAGTGTGTATTTGTTCGGGGCGAGTGCACAGGCCACCGGGTACTCCCCTCCGCGAATGTCCCCCGGCCTTCGGCCTCCTCCTTTATTTCGCTGCGGGGAGCACCCGGCGCCCTGCGCACAGGGCACGCTGCTGGCGTGTGGCTGAACAACGACCGCTCTGTAAAACGATCACGCCGGCGGGGTACCTTGCGCAGCGAAATAAAGGAGGAGCCCGAAGGGCGGAGGACATTCGCGGAGCAAGGTACCCCGCCGGCGTGATCGCGCCCCGAACAACGATGCGAAACAAGGACAGCAAGGTACATCAAGCCCACCCGAACCCCAGTCGCAGAAGCATCAGCGTACCCGTGCCGACAAGAATCGTCCCGGTCACGTCGTTTCGTCGAACGAGGTAGTAGGTCAATGCGGCAGCCACTGCAAAGAGCCGCGCATCGTGCCAGTCGGCCAGCATGCGCCCGTTGCTCAGGAACACGTCGGGCACCACCATCGCGAGCAGCGCCGCCACCGGCGCATGGCGCAGTCCGCGCCACAGCCAGCCCGGCAGCTTCGGTTCGCTGTCGGGCAGCAGGAAGAAGCTGCGCGTGAGCACCGTCACCGCCACCAGCGCGCCCACGGCCAGCCACACGTACACATCGTGCCCCAGGTGCATCAGCGCGTACCCCACCGGCGGTCGGCCCAGGTGCCGGCCGCGAAAGCCGTGGCGATGGCCGCCACCACATTGAGGCCCATCGGCCACGAGGCCGTGGCCAGCGCCACCATGCCGGCGGCCAACGCGGAGCAGCGCACCGCGCGGTCGGTGAGCATCGGCAGCGCTAACGCCAGCAGCGCCAGCACGCCGATGAAGCGCAGGCCCCATGCGGCGGGAATCGCGTCGGCCAGGAAGATGCCCGCGAGCGACGCCACGTGCCACGCCGCCCAGTTGGTCAGCGCGAGGCCGAGGAAGTAGCCCTGCTGGCGCGTCGTTGTGCGCCCCGAAGGCGGAGGCTGCGGATGGCGCTGCACGAACTGCGCATACACCGGGTCGCCCGCGAGGTACGACAGCAGCACGCGCTGCATCCTGCGATGCCCGCCGAAATAGCGGCGCCAGTTCACGCTGAACACCACGAAGCGCAGGTTGAGCACGCAAGCGGTTGCGACGATCACCCACAACGGCGCTCCGGCCGCGATGAGCGGCAGGCAGGCCAGCTGCGAGGCGCTCGCGAACACCAGCAGCGACATCGCGAGGATCACGCCCAACCCTACGCCGCTCTTGGCCATGGCCACGCCCGCCACCAGGCCCATGGCCATGGTGCCGAGCGCGGCACCCGCGATGTCGCGCCGCCCCTCGGCGAATGCGCCGCGCCAGACGGGGTCGGCCATCGATGCGCGCCAGGCGCTCCACCGGCTCACCGGGCGCTCGCGAGTTCCGCACGCGGCGCGGCCGCCAGCAGCCGCCGCGTGTAGTCGTTGGCCGGCGCGCCGAACACCTGACCCGTGGGGCCCTGCTCCACGATGCGGCCCTGGCTCATCACGATGACGCGGTCGCACAGTTGCGCCGCCACGCGCAGGTCGTGGGTGATGAAGAGAATGCCCAGCCCCAGGTCGCGCTGGATCTCGCGCAGCAGGTCGAGGATCTGCGCCTGCACCGACACGTCGAGCGCCGACACGGCCTCGTCGGCCACCAGCACCTGCGGCTGGCAGGCAATGGCGCGCGCAATGGCCAGCCGCTGGCGCTGGCCGCCCGAGAACTGGTGCGGATAGCGGTCGAGCGCGGTGCGCGGCAGCTGGATGCGGTCCATCAGCTCCTCGGCGGTCTGGCGCGCGTGCAGCTTGCTCAGGCCGAAGTTCATGGCGCCTTCGACCATCGACGAGCCCACGGTGCGGCGCGGGTTGAGCGAACGGTTCGGGTCCTGGAACACCACCTGCACCCGCGAGCGCAGCGGCCGCAGGCGGCCTTCGGGCAGGTCGCGCACTTCGGCGTCGCCCCAGAAGATGCTGCCCGCGCTGGGCGAAATCAGCCGGATCATGCAGCGCGCGAAGGTCGACTTGCCCGAGCCCGATTCGCCCACCACACCCACCGTCTCTCCGCGATGCACGGCCACGCTGGCGTCCTGCAGCGCGGTGTTGTGCTTCGCGCGGCCGAGCCAGTCGCGCCGCGTGTAGATCTTGCCGACGCCCGTGCCCGCCAGCAGCGGCTTGCCGCCGGGCAGTTCGCGCGCGGGCGGCGGCGTCATGCCGGGCACGGCGTCCAGCAGCATGCGGGTGTAGGCCTCGCGCGGCTTGCGCAGCACCTGTTCGCACGGGCCCTGTTCCACCAGCGCGCCGCGGTGCATCACCATCACGTCGTCGGCAATCTCGGCGACCACGCCCATGTCGTGCGTGATGAAGAGCACGGCGCTGCCCTGCTCCGCCTGCAACTCGGCGATGAGCTTCAGGATCTCGGCCTGCGTGGTCACGTCCAGCGCGGTGGTCGGCTCGTCGCAGATCAGCAGGCGCGGCTTGAGGATGATGGCCATCGCGATCACGATGCGCTGCCGCTGCCCGCCCGAGAGCTGGTGCGGATAGCTCCCGTGGATGCGCGCCGGGTCGGGCAGCCGCACGCGCTCGAAGATGGAGAGGATGTGCGCCTTGCGCTCGGCCGCGCCCCACGCGGTGTGCGTGCGCAGCAGCTCGTCGACCTGCTCGCCGCAGGTCAGCACCGGGTTCAGCGCGGTCATCGGCTCCTGGAACACCATGCCCATGCCGGTGCCGCGCAACTGGCGCAGCCGCTTGTCGGAGGTGAAGCGGCCGTTGTCGACCAGCTTCTCGCCCGAAAGAATCACGTCGCCGCCCGCGAGCACCAGGCCCTTGGCCAGCAGCCCCATCACGGTGGTGGCCAGCACCGACTTGCCCGAGCCGGACTCGCCCACGATGCACAGCGTGCGCCCTGCCTCTATGCGCAGGTCGAGATGCTCGATGGCATGCGGCCGGTCGGCATCGGAGGGCAGCGCGACCCGCAGGCCGCGCACTTCGAGAATGGCGGCGCTTCGATTGGAATCAGTCATTGGATCGGCGCCTCACACGCGCTTGGAAAACTTGGGATCGAGCACGTCGCGCAGGCCGTCGCCCAGCATGTTGATGGCCAGCACCGTGGGCACCAGGAACAACGCGGGGAACAGCACGTTGCCCGGGCTCTGCGAAAACTGCACGCGGCCCTCGGCCATGATGTTTCCCCAGGTCGGCACGTCCGACGGCAGGCCCAGGCCGAGGAAGCTCAGGATGGCTTCGGTCAGCACGGCGGAAGCCGCGATGAAGGTGCCCTGCACGATCAGCGGCGCCAGCGCGTTCGGCAGGATGTCGCGCCACAAGATGGTCGCGTCGGCCGTGGCCAGCGCACGCGCGGCCTCCACGAAGGGCTCGTCGCGCAGGCTCATCACCAGCGCCCGCACCAGCCGGGTCACGCGCGGCACCTCTGGCACCGCGATGGCCAGGATCACCGTCGGCAGGCTGGCGCCCAGCACAGCCACCAGCGTGATGGCGAGCAGCACCGCGGGGATGGCCATCACGCCGTCCATCACGCGCATCAGCACCGCATCGACGGCGCGGAAGTAGCCGGCCAGCATGCCCAGCAGGCAGCCGAAGGCAATGGCGACGAAGGCGGTGAACAGGCCCACCGTCATCGAGATGCGGGTGCCGTAGAGCACGCGGCTCCAAACGTCGCGCCCCACGCTGTCGCTGCCCATCCAGAAGGTGTGGGCGAACTGGGCCCCGTCGGGCATGGTCACCTGCCCCGCGGTGCCCGCGCCTACCGAGATGAAGCTCGGGTCCATCGCGGACGGATCGAAAGTGCCGAGCCAGGGCGCCAACACGCCCAGCAGCGCCAGCACGGCCAGCACGACGACGCCGCCGCGCACGGCGGTGTTGCGCCAGAGTCTTTTCAGGGTGCTCATGTCAGTCAGTCAATCAATAGCGGATGCGCGGATCGATGAAGAGATAGCTCAGGTCCACCAGCAGGTTGACGGCCACGTACACCACCGCGAAGAACAGCACCACGCCTTGCAGCACGGGAAAGTCGCGGTTGAGCACCGCATCGACCGTGAGCTGCCCCAGGCCGGGAATCGCGAACACCGTCTCGGTGACCACCACGCCGCCCAGCAGCAGCGCCGCGCTCACGCCGATCACCGTGACCACCGGCACCGCCGCGTTGCGCAGCGCATGGTGCTTGAGCACTTCCAGCTCGGTGATGCCCTTGGCGCGCGCGGTGCGGATGTAGTCTTCGGTCAGCGCCTCGCTCACCGCCGCCCGCGTCACGCGCGACAGCAGCGCCACGTAAGTGATGGCCAGCGTGAGGCACGGCAGCACCAGCTGGTTCAGCCACGGCCCCACGCCGTCGGCGATGCGCCGGTAGCCCTGCACCGGAAACCACTGCAGCTTCATCGCCAGCAGGTAGATGAGCACATAGCCGACCACGAACACCGGCACCGAGAAGCCGGCCACCGAGAACGCCATGACGGCCTTGTCGAGCCAGCCACCCATGCGCCATGCGGCCAGCGTGCCCAGCGGCAGCGCGATGGCCACCGCCAGCAGCAGCGTGCCGCCGGCCAGCGAAAGCGTGGGCTCCATGCGCTGGCCGATGAGCTCGGTCACCGGCTTGTTCAGGAAGAACGAGAAGCCCAGGTCGCCGTGCAGCACGCCGTTGCACCAGATCGCGAACTGCTCCCACAGCGGCCGGGTCAGGCCCAGCTGCACGCGGATGCGGTCCAGGTCTTCGTTGGTGGCGCTGTTGCCGCCGATCACCGCCGCCGGGTCGCCGGGAGTGAGGCGCACGATCATGAAGATCGCGAGCGCCACCACCAGCAGCACCGGCAGCGTGGCGAGCAGGCGCTTGCCGAGGAACGTGAGCATGGGCTTATTGCTTCTTGATGTTCCAGTACACCTGCGCGCCGGCCGGCACCAGGCCGCTCACGTTCTTGCGCACCGCGGCGGGCTGGTTGTACTGGCCGACCGGCACGTGCGTGGCGGTCTCGAAGGCGCGCAGCTGGGCGGCCTGCGCCAGCTTCTTCTTGTCGGCGTCGGTCTTGGCCTGGGCGAACTGCACCTTGATCTCTTCGAGCTTGGGGTCGTTCTGCCAGCCGAACCAGCCCTTGTCGCCGCTGGCGTTCATCATGGCCATGGTGATCGGGTTGAGGATGTCCGATGCGGTCCACGAGGTCATGAACGCGCTCCAGCCGCCGGCCGAGGGGGCGTCTTTCTTGGCGCGGCGCGCCACCAGCGTGGACCAGTCCATCGACTGCATGTCGACCTTGAAGCCAGCCTGCTCCAGCTGCTGCTTTGCCACCAGCGGCAGCTTGCCGATGGTCGGGTTGTCGGTCGGTCGCATCAGCACCACCGGCTCGCCCTTGTAGCCGGCCTCCTCGAGCAGGGCCTTGGCCTTCTGCGGGTTGGCCACGCCGGTGTAGTCGCCGGTCTGCTCCGATTCGAACAGCGTGCCGCAGGGGAACATGCTCTTGCAGTAGCGCGTGAGGCCCGGCGTGCCAACCTGCGTGCGCAGGAAGGCTTCCTGGCCCAGCGCCAGCAGTGCGGCGCGGCGCACCTTCTCGTTGTTGAACGGCGGCTGCAGGAAATTGAAGCGCAGGATGAACTGGTTGCCCGCGGGCTGCGCGTCGATCAGCTTGATGTCGGGGTTGGTGCGCAGCGTGGCGTACTGCTCGAAGGCGGGCTGCTCGAGGATGTCGGCCTCGCCGTTGAGCAGCGCATTCATCTGCGTCTGCGCGTCGCGGATGATGAGCCACTCCACGCGGTCCACATACACGTTCTTGCCGCCGGCCGTGCCCGAGGGCGCCTCGGCGCGCGGCTTGTAGCGCATGTTCTTGGTGAACACCACGCGCTCGCCGGGGCGGAACTCGTCGGCCTTGAAGACGTAGGGCCCGGAGCCGATCGACTCCTTGATCTGCGTGTCGCCCGAGGTGTCGGCAATGCGCTTGGGCATGATGAACGGCACGTTCGACGAGGGCTTGCCCAGCGCTTCGAGCACCAGGCCGAAGGGCTCCTTCAGCACGATGGAGAAGGTCTTGGCATCGGGCGTCTCGTAGCGCTCCGTCACCTTGGAAAGCTGCGCGCCGAAGGTGTCGCGGCTGGCCCAGCGCTTGATGGAGGCGACCGCGTCCTCGCTGGTGACGGGCTTGCCGTCGTGGAACTCCAGGCCGTCGCGCAGCGTGAAGGTCCAGGTCTTGTTGTCGGGCGACACCTTCCACTTGTCGACCATTTGCGGCTTGATATGGCCTTCGAGGTCGGTGGCGAAGAGCGTGTCGTACACCATGTAGCCGAAGTTGCGTGTCACGTAGGCCGTGGTCCAGATCGGGTCGAGCACGGTGATGTTGCTGCTCGGAATGATCTTGAGCGTGGTGGTCTGCGCCACGGCGGGAACGACGGCCGCGCCGGCCAGGAGCACGGCTGCGCCCCATCGGGCAAGGCGGCGCGACAACACGGCGCGCGAAGACGAAAAGAGCTGCGGTTGCATGTGATTTCCTGAAGACGGCAAGGGCTCCATTGAGTCATCTGCCAGGTCAAATGCATATATACAGTTTGAATCGCCTGTAGTAGAACAGTCGCTCGCCTGTCCCGTGTTTGTCCCCGTGTTGGGGTTTTTCGTGCACACGAAGCGTGCACGCCTTGCCGTGATCACTGTCAATCCTTCGCTGCCCGCGCCCCTGGTTCGCCAGCTCTACGACGCCCTGCTGGCGCAGATCGCATCCAGCGCAATGAAGCCCGGCGACAAGCTGCCTTCGGTGCGCGCGCTCGCCACCGATTGCGGCGTGAGCACCATGACCGTCACCAACGCCTACCAGCGGCTGGTGGCCGAGGGCCACGTCGAGGCGCGGCGCGCCAGCGGCTACTACGTGGCCGAGGCCGAGCGCGCGGCCACGCGGCGCAAGCCCTTCCTGGGGCGCACCTCGGTCGACTCGCTGTGGCTGCTGAAGCATGTGTATGAAGACGACCGCACGCTGCTGAACGCGGGCTGCGGCTGGATACCGCCCGAGATGCTGCATATGGACGGCGTGCGCCGCGCGCTGGCCGCGCTGTCGCGCAAGCCGGGCACCGGCATCGCGAGCTACGGCACGCCCTACGGCTACCTGCCGCTGCGCCAGCAGATACAGACGCTGCTCGCGCAGCAGGGCATCGAGACCGCGCCGCACCAGATCGTGCTGACGCACGGCGCCTCGCAGGCGCTGAACCTGGTGGCGCGCTGCCTGCTGCAGCCGCGCGACGTGGTGCTGGTCGACGAGCCGGGCTCGACCAACCTGTACGCGATGCTGCGCTCGCTCGACCTGAAGCTGGTGGGCGTGGAGCGCACCGTGAACGGCCCCGACCTCGCTGCGCTGCAGGCGCTGGCGCAGCGCCACGGCGCCAAGGCCTTCTTCACCTCCGGCAACCTGCACAACCCCACGGGCAGCCAGTGCACGCCGGCCGTGGCGTACCAGATGCTGCGGCTGGCCGAGCAGCTCGACTTCCACATCGTCGACAACGACGTGATGGCCGGCCTGGAGCCACCGGGCGCGGCCACCCCGCTCGCGAGCCTCGACCGCCTGCGCCGCGTGATCCATGTCGGCAGCTTCTCCAAGACGGTATCGCCGGCGCTGCGCGTGGGCTTCGTCGCCTGCAGCGAGGAGTTCGCCGAGAAGATGATCCTGCAGAAGATGGTCAACAGCCTCACCACCTCGGAGCTCACCGAGCGGCTGCTGCACGGCGTGCTGGTCGAAGGCCGCTATCGGGCCCACGTGGCGAAGCTGGCCGAACACCTCCAGGCGGCGCAGCGCACCGTGTGCGACCGGCTGGAGGCCGCCGGCATGCAGCTTTTCACGCGGCCGGCGGGAGGGCCCTTTCTGTGGGCACGCTTCGAGCGCGACGATGTCGACATGCGCGCGCTGGCGCAACGCGCCATTGCCGAAAGCTTTCTGCTGGCGCCGGGCGACCTCTTTCGCACCGATCTGCGGCCCACGCCGTGGCTGCGCTTCAACGTGGGTTACGCCGACGACCCCAAGCTGTATCGCTTCCTGGCGCAAGAAGCGAAAAGGCTGCGCTCGAAGGCCAAGGAGGACCCGGCCTGAGGCAAAGGCGGCAAACTCCGAATAAGGGGTGCCCTGCCTAGAATCGCGCGGGTCATGAAGAAGCCCGAATCCGAATTCCCTTCCACGCCCGCGCTGGCCGACGCATTGATCGTCGATCCCTTCTATCTCGCGATCTCCGTCGATTTCGAGCACGACATGGCTGCCCGCAAGAAGGTGCTGGCCTCCTACTTCGCCTACTCGCTCGGCGAGGCTGCCCGGACCGGGCGCTGCCTGGCGACCGAAGACGGCCGGCTCGGAGCGGCCGCCTGGCTGCTGCCGCGCGCGGAGGCGGCCGATGCGGCCGAATCGGCGGCGAAGAACGAATTCCTCTCGGCCACGCTGGGCCCGAAAGGCCACGGCAACTACCACCGCATCGTCGAATTCATGGCCGCGCGTGCGCCGGCCGTGGTGCCGGAGGGTGCCTGGTATCTGTCGATCCTGGGCATCTCTCCCGCCGCACAGGGGCGCGGGCTGGGCGCCCGGCTGCTGGCGCCGACACTGGCCGAGGCCGATGCGGCGGGCGTGCCCTGCTTCCTGGAAACCTTCACGCCGCGCAGCGTGGCGTTCTACGAGCGGCTGGGCTTTCGCACGGCGGCGGAGCACCTGGAGCCGGTCACGGGTTCACCGTACGCGATCATGTGCCGCCCGCCCGGGACATACTTGGCAACCAGCCCGGAAAATAGCTGACCCGTTCCAACCCTCGCGCCGCACTGGCCGAAGAACCACCGAATGTCCCGAGTCCCTACCGAAGACGCCGAACCCGTCTCGCTGAGCCCCGCCCTCATCGTCGAGGACGACCCGGCCATGCAGGAGCGCCTGCGCTATGTGCTGTCCACGCTCGGCTGCGACGAGCACAGCATCGCTGCGACGGACAGCGTCGCCGGGGCGCGGCAGCTGCTTGGCGAACATGACTACGGCGTGGTGCTGGTGGACATCGGCCTGCCAGACGGCAGCGGCGTGGAGCTGATCGGCTGGCTGCGGGCGCACCACCCGGGCGTGCCGGCGGTGGTGATATCGGCCTGGCGCACCGAGGAAATCATCTTCGCGGCATTGCGCGCGGGCGCCATCGGCTATCTGCTGAAAGATCGCGACGACATCGAACTCGGCATTGCGCTGCGCAGCATCCAGCAGGGTGGTGCTCCCATCGACCCGAGCATCGCGCGCCATATCCTCGGGTGGCTCGCGACGCAGCAGGCGCCGGCCGACGCACAGGCAAGCGCCCCCGGCGAAGCGGCGCCGGCCGCGCTGACGCGCCGCGAGCACAAGATCCTCGAGCTCGTGTCGCAAGGCCTGAGCAACCGCGACATGGCAGAGTCGCTGTCGATCTCCAGACTGACCGTGGAATGCCACACCAAGAACATCTACCGCAAGCTGGCCGTCAATTCGCGCACCGAAGCCGTCTTCCAGGCGCGGCGGCATGGCTTGCTGCGCTGACGGGCGCGCTGCTTCTTTTTCTTCTTGCGGCCCCCGCCGCCTCTGCCCAGACAGGCGCAGAGGCACCCGCGCTGCGCGTCGAGGCAGTGCGTGCCACCGGCTGGCACGACACGGCCCCCCCCGCCGAGGGCTGGACGCCCGTCACCCTGCCCGACAGCTGGGCCGGGCGCTGGCCGGGCTTCGACGGCGTGGTCTGGTACAGGCTGACCTGGGACCAGCCCGGGCAGGTGCGTGAAGCCGGCCTGCTGCTGCACTACCTGAACATGGCCGGCGAGGTTTCGCTCAATGGCACGCCGATTTCGCGCGACGACAGCCTGGTCGAACCGCTCACGCGCGCCTGGAATACCCCGCGCTACTGGCTGCTGGCGCCGCCGCTGCTCAGGCCCGGCACCAACACGCTGCTGGTGCGGGTGTCGGGCCTGTTCGCCTACCAGGCAGGGCTGGGGCCGGTGAGCCTGGGCACGCCGGCCGCGATGCAGGCGGATTTCGAGCGGGAGCGCCTGATCCGCCGCGACCTGCAGGTGCTGGGCCTGGCAGTGAGCGCGGCGGCATCGGCCTTCTTTGCCGCGCTGTGGCTGCTGCGCCGGCGCGAGACGGCCTACGGCTGGTTCGCGCTGATGTCGGTGCTGTGGCTGCTGTTCGGCTACAACCAGATCGCGACCAGCCCCTGGCCCTTTGCCAGCAACCACAGCTGGCAGGCGCTGAACGTTTCGTTGCTGCTGGTCTTCGGCGTGTCGTACGTCGTTTTCGCGCTGCGCTTCTGCGGGCGGCGCATGCCGCGCCTGGAGGCCGCGGCGCTGCTGCTGGCGATGGCCGGCGTGCTCGACCTGTGGCTGGCGCCCGGCGCCGACCTGATAGCGCACCGCGCCGTCTGGACCCTGGTGGGCGGGCTCACCGTCATTGCGGTGAACGGCACTTCCATCGTGCATGCCTTGCGCCACCGCGACAGCCCGATGCGCTCGCTCGCCCCGTTCATGGCGGTGTCGGCGCTCACCGATGCGCACGACCTGCTGGTGTTCACGCAGATCATCGACAGCAACACCTACTACACGACGATGTCCTCGTACATCCTGCTGCTGGGCATGGCGCTGACGCTGGCCGCGCAGTTCGTGAAGAGCCTCAAGCGCATCGAGAACTTCAACACCGAGCTGATCGAGGAAGTGAACGCCGCCAAGGCCGACCTGGCCGCCACGCTGGCGCAGCGGCATGCGCTGGAGCTGACGCATGCGCGCATCGGCGAGCGGGTGAATCTGGTGAGCGACCTGCACGACGGGCTCGGCGGCATGCTGGTGGGCAGCATCGCCAAGCTGGAGCGCACGCCCGAGAACCTCGGCGCGCCCGAGCTGCTCGCCATGCTCAAGCATCTGCGAGACGACCTGCGGCTGATCATCGACGCCACAGGCCGGGACGACGGTGCCCGCGCGCTGGGCGAGCTGCTGGCGCCGATGCGCTACCGCAGCGCGCAGCTGCTGGAAGCCAACGGCATCGACTGCCGCTGGAGCGTGTCGAACATCGAGACGCTCGAACTGCCCGCGTCACAGAGCCTCGACCTGATGCGCTTCCTGCAGGAGGCGCTGACCAACGTGCTCAAGCACAGCGCCAGCCGGCGCGTGGACGTGACAGTGGCGCGCGCCGGTGCGGAGCTTCGGCTCAGCGTGCGCGACGACGGCCGGGGCTTTGCCGTGGAGAGCATCGACAAGGCCACCGGCGCGGGCCTGCGCAGCCTGCAGGCACGGGCGCGGCGGCTCGGGGCGCAGCTGCAGCTGCAGTCACGGCCCGGCGAAACGCAGGTGCTGCTGCGCATGCCGCT
This sequence comes from Variovorax durovernensis, assembly GCF_977011995.1. Taxonomy (NCBI): domain Bacteria; kingdom Pseudomonadati; phylum Pseudomonadota; class Betaproteobacteria; order Burkholderiales; family Comamonadaceae; genus Variovorax; species Variovorax durovernensis. The sequence continues at coordinate 4,559,554 of NZ_CDRNCW010000001.1, forward strand.
GGCCGCGCAGCCCTGAACTCAGCGGCCTCAGTCGGCCCAGACCACCGTGCCGGTCCACGCCGTGACCAGCACCACGATGCCGAACACGATGCGATACCAGGCGAACGGAACGAAGTTGTGGGTGCTGATGTAGCGCAGCAGCCAGCGCACGCACAGCCAGGCACTCACGAACGAGAACACCAGCCCCACGGCGAACAGCGGAATGTCGGCCACCGACAGCAGCGCGCGTTCCTTGTAGAGGCTGTACACGCCCGCCCCGATGAGCGTCGGGATGGCCAGGAAGAAAGAGAAGTCGGTCGCCGCCTGCCGCGACAGGCCCAGCAGCATGCCGCCGATGATGGTCGAGCCGCTGCGGCTGGTACCCGGGATCATCGCGAAACACTGCACCAGGCCGACCTTGAGCGCGTCCCACGGCGTCATGTCGTCCACGTGCTCGATGCGCACCGAGCCCGGCGGCCGCTTTTCGGCCCAGAGAATGATGAAGCCGCCGATGATGAAGGTGCTTGCCACCACGGTCGGGATGAACAGGTGCGCCTTGATGACCTTGCCGAACAGCAGGCCCAGCACCACAGCGGGCAGGAAGCCGATGAAGATGTTCAGCGCCAGCCGCTGCGCCCGGGGCTGCCGGGGCAGCGCGACCACGGTCGACCTGATCTTTTCCCAGTAGACCAGCACCACCGCGAAGATCGCGCCGGTCTGGATGGCGATGTCGAAGACCTTGGCCTTGTCGTCGTCGAAGCCGAGCAGCGAGCCGGCAAGAATGAGGTGGCCGGTCGACGAGATCGGCAGGAATTCGGTCAGCCCCTCCACGATGCCCATGATGGCGGCCTTGACCAGCAAAACAATGTCCACGCGTACTCCTTGAAAGAGCCGTAATTATCACGATGGCGTCGGTCAGCCACCATTCAGGTGGAGGTCAGGATACCCAGTTCGGGTGATGTGCCGCCGCGGCGCATTGACCCATAGTGGAAACTGCCCGGACAAGTCGAGCCGGAGGAGTTTTGCCGATGCCCACCTTGACCCTCGGGGACCGCCTCGAAGAGCATGTTTCGACTGCCGACGACCACGGTGAAGACCGCCGCAAGAACATGCAGGACATCGAGAAAGAACAATGCGCCTCGATGCGGCGGGTGGTCGAGGCCACCGGCGCCTCGGCCGGCGAGTTGCGCCAGCTGATGCAACGGCTGCTCGACATCGACCGCAGCGGCCACAGTACCGGCATCGTGGCGCAGGGGCACATTGCCGCCGACCGCATGGAATCGGTCATGCAGGAGCTGGACCTGGGTGACGGCATCGCCGCCGGGCAGCGCACCGACGCGGCCCAGAGCATCGACTTCTGGCTGCTCGAGCCGCTGGACCCGGCGCACGACAAGAAGTGGTACGCCCGCTGGAAGTTCTGGAGCTTCATCCTCGGCGCCTCCGCGCCCGAGGTCTCGCTCACCCTGCAGGGACTGGCACTGAGGCCGACCGAGCCGGGCGATGCGCATGCCGACCTGGTGGCCAAGGCGCGCAAGGTGCTCGAAAGCTGGCGCCGCACCTCCGAGGCGCTGTTCTGGGGCGCCTTCGAGTGCTATGTGCGCCAGCAGTCGTTCTCGCTAGAGACGCAGGCCTACCTGATGCACTGCATCGCCGCCGTCTTCGCGGGCGACTCGATGAAGCTGTCGAACGCGCAAAGCGAGCAGCTCACCGGCATCCTCACCGACACCTACTGCGATGCGCTGGGCACGTCGGCGACCATGCCTTCGGCGGATATCTACCGGCGCCTGTCGCAGGGCCTGGAGGGCACCGACCGCGAGAGCCTCGTCACGCGCCGGCTGGGCCGCAGCGACGCGGCGCAGATCGCGATGACGGCGCTGTTCTCGGTCATCGAAAGCACGCGCGCCTCACGCTGAGCGCCGGCGCAGCGCGCGCACCGCGCTGTCGACCGTGGTCAGCACCGGCAGGCCGCTGGCCGACTCGCAGGCGGCGCGCGCCCGCGCCATGCTGAACTGCGCCAGCGCCAGCCGCGTGCAACCGCGTTCGCGCAGCGCGACGGCCTGGGCGGCGATGAGCGCGTCGTGCCGCTGCGCGTCGCCGGCGTTCAGCGCATCGAGCGCGCCTTCGGCCAGCGCGAGTTCGAGCGGCGTTCCTTGCGGGAATTCGGGCGGCATCGACGCCAGCGTGGGCGCGAAGGTGGCGATCAGCCCGAGCCGGCCCTGCCCTTGCGCTGCCTCGTCGATCATGGCCTCGTTGGGCTTGAGCACCGGAATGCCCGCATGCCGCCGCGCCACCGCCTCGATGCAGGGCCCGAAGGCCGAGCAGGTGAAGAGAATGCCCCGCGCGCCGGTATCCACCGCGTACTGCGCCAGGCGCTGGAAGCGCTCGTGCATTGCATCGTCCAGCCCCTTGCCGCCCCGCGCGAGATCGGCCGAGAGGCTGTCGTCGAGCAGGTTCATGCGCTGCGCCTCGGGCCAGTCGCGCGCGAAGGCCTCGTTGATGGGAGCGACGGAGTGCGAGAGTGCGTGGATCAGGGCAATGCGGGTCATGGGATCGTTTGGTTCAGATGCCTTTGGACGAGGGATTCGCGAACGCGTCCTTCGTCTCTGCGTTGAGCGGGTAGTTGATGTTGATGCCCTTCGGCGGAATCGGCGACATGAACCACCGCACGTAGAGCTTTTCCATCTCGCCCGACTTCATCATGCCCGACACCACGCGGTCGACCAGCGCCTTGAAGGCCGGGTCGTCCTTGCGGAACATCAGCGACTGGTTCTCGGTGCGCAGGCTTTCGCCGGTGATGGCGAAGTCTTTCGGGTTGCGCGCATTGGCGAGCTGGCCGGCCAGCAGGATGTCGTCGAGCACGAAGGCCTGGGCGCGGCCGCTTTCCACCAGCAGGAAGGAATCGCTGTGGTCCTTGCCCGCCAGGTTGGTCACGTCGAGCCCGCGGCCCCGGTCGGCTTCGCGCAGCAGCCTGAACGAGGTGGTGCCGCTGGTGGTGGCCACCGTCTTGCCCTGCAGGTCGGCGATGCTTTTTATGCCCGAATCGGCCTTCACCAGCATGCGCACGTTGTAGCGGAAGATGTCCGGCGAGAACGCCACCTGCTTCTGCCGCTCGAGCAGGTTGGTGGTGGAGCCGCACTCGATGTCGACCGTGCCGTTCTGCACCAGCGGGATGCGGTTGGCCGAAGTAACGGCCTGGTACTTGATGTCGATGTTCGGCATCTTCAGTTCCGTCTTCACCGCGTCGACGATGCGGTTGCAGATGTCGATGCTGTAGCCGATCGGCTTGAGGTTGCCGTCGAGGTAGGAGAAGCCAAAGGACGACTCGCGGTAGCCGAAGGTGATGGCACCGCTGGCCTTGATCCTGGCGAGCGTATCGCTCTCCTGCGCCTGCGCGGCGGCCAGGGGCGGCAGGGACGCGAAAACCAGCGCGAACGCGGCGGCACCGCACGAAAACAGCGGACGAAGCTTGGGCATGAAACGCTCCTCGGAACGACGGTTGAAGAAAAAAGCGAAGGGAAAGCGGTGCTCAGCGCGCGGCGGCGCGCGTCACGGCGTCGATCGATTCGGCCAGGCGCTCGACGATCCGTTGCAGGTCTTGCCGGGTGGCAATGAAGGGCGGCGCCAGCAGCACGTGGTCGCCCTGCCGCCCGTCGACCGTGCCACCGAAGGGGTAGCACAGCAGGCCGCGCGCCATCGCGTCTTTCTTGATGGCGGCATTGACCTTGTGTGCCGGGTCGAACGGCGTCTTGCCCGCGCGGTCGGCCACCAGCTCGAGGCCCCGGAAGAATCCGCGGCCGCGGATGTCGCCCACATGCGGATGCGCGCCCAGCGCCTCGGCCAGCATGGCACCGAAGGCGATGCCGTCCTCGCGCACCTTGGCGACGAGGCCGTCGCGCCGGATCACCCGCTGCACCGCGAGCGCGGCGGCGCAGGCCATCGGATGGCCCAGGTAGGTGTGGCCATGCTGGAAGAAGCCGCTGCCCTTGGACATTGCCTCGACGATGCGGCGCTGCGCCAGCACCGCGCCCACCGGCTGGTAGCCGCCGCCCAGCCCCTTGGCGATGGTCATCAGGTCGGGCACCACCCCTTCCTGCTCGCAGGCGTGCAGCGTGCCGGTGCGTCCCATGCCGCACATCACCTCGTCGAGGATCAGCAGCACGCCGTATTTGTCGCACACCGCGCGCACCGCCTTGAAGTAGCCGGGCACCGGCGTCAGCACGCCGGCCGTGGCACCGCCCACCGTCTCGGCCACGAAAGCGATCACGCGGTCGGCGCCCTGCGCGAGGATGGCGGCCTCCAGTTCGGCCGCCAGGCGCAGGCCGTACTGCTCGGCGCTTTCGTCGGTGCGCTGCTCGCGATACGGGTAGCACGGCGACACATGCGTGGCCGGCACCAGGATCGGCGCAAAGGGCTCGCGCCGCCAGGCGTTGCCGCCCACCGCCAGCGCGCCCAGCGTGTTGCCGTGGTAGCTCTGGCGCCGCGCGATGAAATGGGTGCGCTGCGGCTGGCCGATTTCCACGAAGTACTGGCGCGCCATCTTGAGCGCCGCCTCCACCGCCTCGGAGCCGCCGCTCACCAGGTACACGTGGCTCATGCCCTCGGGCGCCGAGCCGATCAGCTCGTCGGCCAGCCGCTCGGCCACGTCGCTCGTGAAGAAGCTGGTGTGGGCATAAGCCAGCGTGTCGATCTGCGCATGCATGGCCGCCAGCACCTCCGGATGCGCATGGCCGAGCGAAGACACGGCCGCGCCGCCCGAGGCGTCGAGGTACTCGCGCCCTTCGGCGTCGCGGATGTACATGCCGTGCGAGCCGGCGGCAACGGGCGGGGTCTGGCGGAGATGGCGGTGGAAGACGTGCGTCATGTCGGGCGGAGTCAGAGGTTTTCTTGGAACTAACGTTTCGGCTGAATTATTGTTTGGAACATTTGTTCCGTCAACTGCCACAAGGAGCCGCCTCCGGTACATTTGTTCCAACAGCAACAGAAGCCATCGAGAAGAGACATCGCCATGGGCGCCAGAGACCTGATCCGCCAACGCTTCAACGAACTGAGCCCTGCGCTGCAGCAAGTGGCGCGCTACGTGCTCGACCACCCGAACGAGGTGGTCACCGGCTCGATGCGCAACGTGGGCACGCGCTCGCAGAGCACGCCCGCCACGCTCGTGCGTTTCGCGCAGACCCTGGGCTTCGAGGGCTGGCCGCAGTTGAAGGAGGCGTTCGCCGCCGACATGGGGCTGGACGCCGACACCTATGGCGAGCGCGCCAAGCAACTGGTCGGCCGCGCCAGGGACCAGAGCCTGACCGGCGAGATGTTCGAGGTGCAGCGCCGCAACCTGGAGGCCACCCACCGCCAGAGCGAGCAGGCGCTGCAGAAGGCCTGCGCGCTGATAGAAAAGGCCCCCGCCGTGCATGCGGCGGGCTTCCGGGCCTGCTTTTCCATCGCCTTTTCGTTCGTCTACGTGTATCGGCTGTTCCGCGACAGCGTGCATCTGGTCGATGGCCAGGGCGGCTCGCTGGAGATGCAGCAGCGCGCCTTCGCCAAGGGCGACGCGCTGGTGGTCGCGAGCTTCGCGCCCTACTCGCGCGAGGCGCTGCAGGTGACGGAGGCGGCCAAGGCGGCGGGCTGCCGCATCGTCGCCATCACCGACAGCGCAGCCTCGCCGCTGTCGCTGCTGGCGGACGAAACGCTGCTGTTCACCATCCACAGCCCTTCGTTCTTCCCGTCGGTGGCGGCCGGCGTGGCGTTGACGGAAGCGCTGGTCGAACTGCTGGCCAGCCGCGCGGGCAAGCCGGGAATCCGGCGCATCGACCAGGCCGAGGCGCAGTTGTTCGAATCCGGCGCGTACCTGGTGCCACCGGTCGTGCGCGGAGGCTGAAGCCCCGAGCCGACCGGGTCAGGCCAGCGCGCGCACCCGGCCGCTTTGCTTGCCGAGGTGGCGCACCAGCAAGTCGCGGTTGGCGGTGATGTGCTCGCGCATGAGCGCCTCGGCGTCGACGGCTTCCCGGCGGCTCAGCGACTCGACGATCTGCCGGTGTTCTTCCAGCGCCTGCTCGGCCTGGGCGCGGTGGTAGAGCGGCGTCGACGCGTCGCGGTTGTGCGGGCGCAAGTTGCTGTCGAAGATGATCGGCAACTGGTAGGCGCGGCCTACCGCCTCGCTCAGCCAGCGGTTGTCGGCCAGCATCAGCAGCTTGCGATGGAATTCGAGGTTCAGGTCGTGCCAGCGCGTGGCGCGCTCGTCGCTCCAGCCGTCGGAGCGCATCACCTCGTGCTGCTCTGCGAGCATGGCCACCAGCCGTTCCAGCGCGGTGCCGTCCAACCCGCGCTCGCCGACGATGCGGCAGCCCATGCCTTCGAGGGTGGCGCGCACGCTGAAGGCGTCGAACACGTCCTTGGCGTTGAAGCGGCGCACCTGGAAACCCTTGTTGGGCAGATACACCAGCAACCCCTCGTCGGCCAGCCGCGCCATCGCGCCGCGCACAGGCGTGCGCGACACGCCCAGTTCGTTGGCGAGGGTGATCTCCATCAGGTGGGAGCCGGGTGCGATCACACCGTCGAAGATGCGATTGCGCAGCGTATCGGCCACGGACAACGCGCGTGTCCGGGAGGTATCTGGGGGGGTCATCGGAAATCGGAAACGGGTGCGCCCGGGATCAGGCCGCGCGGATGGTACGGCCCGGTATCAAAGCTTCATATCCCCGATTTCCGTAAAAATCCGTTTTCGGACCTTTTCGATGAATAGGGAAAAATTCTTAACATTTACTAACACATTTAAGAATAATCACTGTAGTCCTACTTTGGAAGTACTACCTAAGCACCTTTCGGGTGCTTTTTTAATGTTTCCGCCAAGAACGATCTGTCAAACGGAACCGCGTTCTGAAACGACGGTCAAAAACTTGTCGCGCCCCCTTGTCGCGACAGGAGTAACGACCATGAAGCAAGTCAAGCATTGGCAGGACCCCGTCAACGCCGTCGCCGGCGCGTGGCTGATCGTCTCGCCCTGGGTCCTGGGCTTTTCGGACATGTCGTCCGCAATGTGGACGATGGTGGCGACCGGCATCGTGCTGGGCGCAGTGGCGCTGGGCGCGACCTTCGTGCCGCGACAGTGGGAAGAATGGACCGAGGTCGCGCTGGCGGCCTGGCTCGCTGTGTCGCCGTGGCTGGTCGGGTTCCGTGGCTTGGAAACGGCCTTGATCAACGCGGTGCTCGTGGCCGCGGTGATCCTGGTGCTGGCGCTGTGGGTGCTGGTGACGGACAAGGACTATCTCGGCCAGGCGATGGACCGTCCGGCGCACTGACCGGCAACGCTTCATCGGAACAGGAGCCGGCGCCTTGGGCGGCGGCCGGGCCGTCAGGCACTCACGGCCTGGTGGGTGACGCGGGTGACGCAGCGGGCTGCTCCGGCTGCGCCTCGCCCTCCATCCAGCCCGCATGCCAGCCGCCGCCCAGCGCCTGGATCAGCGAAACGGCGGCGAGCTGCCGGTTGAGCTGCACCTGCACCAGCGTGCGCCGCGCGTTCAGTGCGGACACCTGGGCCGTGACCACGTCGGTGTAGGCCACCAGCGCCGAGCGGTACTGGTTGAGCAGGATCTGCTCGGTCTTGTCCGCGGCCGCGGAGGCCTCGCGGTACATGCCCTCCTGCTGCGCCAGCGTGGCGCCAGCGGTGAGCTGGTCTTCCACGCCCTGGAATGCGGCAAGCACGGTCTGGCGGTAGCGCGCCACGCTGGCGTCGTAGCTGGCCTTGGCCGCGTCGACGCTGGCCGAGATGGAGCCCGCGTCGAACACCACCTGCGCCGCCGAGAGGCCGAGCGACCAGAGCGTATTCGACGCATTGAACAGGTCGCCGACCCGGCTGGCGCTGCCGCCGATTGCCGCGCTGAGGTTGAAGCTCGGGAAATAGGCCGAGCGCGCGATGCCGATCTGCGAATTGGCCGAGGCCACCGAGCGCTCGGCGGACGCGATGTCGGGCCGGCGCTGCAGCAGGGTCGAGGGCACGCCGGTCGGAATGCCGGGCACGGTCTGCTTCCAGGCCGCGGCCGGCAGGCTGAAATCGGCCGGCACCGCGCCCACCAGCATCGCAATGGCGTGCTCGAAGGTGGCGCGGTTGCGCACCAGCGTCAGGCGCGTCGCGCGTGCCGTGGCCAGCTGGCTCTGCGCCTGCAGCACGTCCGACTGCGCGGCGATCGCGGCCTTGTAGCGGTTGCTGGTGATGGTGTAGGCGCGTTCGTAGCCCTCGATGGTCTGGTCGAGCAGCCCGATTTCCACGTCGGCTTCGCGCAGCGAAAGGTAGTTGGTGGCCAGGCTGCCGATGGCCGACAGGCGCGCCGACGCCAGGTCGGCCTCGCTGCCCTGCGCGTTGGCCGACGCGCTGTTCACCGACTCGCGCAGCCGCCCCCAGACGTCGGGTGCCCAGGTCGCGTCGAGCGTGGCGGAGAAAGAGTTGGAGGGGCTGGTGCTGCCCGTGTCCGAGCGCTTGCCGGAGCCGTTGAGAGACACCTGCGGGAACAGCGCCGCGCGCTGCCCGCGCACCAGCGCCTGTGCATTGGCGTAGTTGGCGACCGCCGCGGCGATGTTCTGGTTCGACACCTGCACCCGCGACGCCAGTTCGTCGAGCGTCGGGTCGCCGAACAGCTTCCACCATTCGCCGCGGTCCAGCGCATCGGCCGGCGCGGCGGGCAGCCAGCCTTCGGCGGCCTTCTGCTCTTTCCAGTCGTTCGGCAATGCGGTCACGGGCTGGTGGTAAAGCGGGCCGACCGAGCAGCCCGCGAGCAGCGCGGCCAGCGCGAGTGCCGGGAGCGAAAGGCGCCCCGGCGCGCGAGAGGAAAAAGGAAGCAGTGCGTTCATGGCGATGGTCTCAGGCGGTCGTGGCACGGCTCAGTTCGTGTTCGTGGGCGCTGCGGCGGCGCAGCTTGTCCAGCAGCAGGTAGACCACCGGCGTGGTCAGCAGGGTCAGCATCTGGCTTGCGATCAGCCCGCCGATGATGGCCACGCCCAGCGGCCGGCGCAGCTCGGCGCCCTCGCCGAAGCCGATGGCCAGCGGCAGCGCGCCTAGCGCGGCGGCCAGGGTGGTCATCAGGATCGGGCGGAAGCGCAGCAGGCAGGCCTCGCGCACCGCCTCGAGCGGGCTGAGGCCGCGCGAGCGCTCGGCCTCCAGCGCAAAGTCGATGATCAGGATGGCGTTCTTCTTGACGATGCCGATCAGCAGGAACACGCCGATCAGCGCAATGATCGAGAACTCCATGCGGAACATCAGCAGCGCCAGCACCGCGCCCACGCCGGCCGAGGGCAGCGTCGACAGCACGGTGATCGGGTGCACCAGGCTTTCGTACAGGATGCCCAGCACGATGTAGATGACGACCAGCGCCGCCAGGATCAGCATGGCCTGCTGGCTCTGCGACTGCTGCGCGCTCGCCGCCGTGCCCGCAAAAGCGCCGCGCACGTTGGTCGGCATGGCGATGTTGGCCTCGGCCTTGGCGATGGCCTCGCGCGCGTCGCCCAGGTTGGCGCCTTCCACGAGGTTGAACGAGATGGTGGTCGCCAGCTCGCCGTCCTGGTGGCTGACCGAAGTGGCCACCGAGTTCTCGTAGAACTTGGCCACTGCGGACAGCGGCACAAGGGACGTGGCGGTGTTGCTCAGCACGTTGCCCGAGGAGGCATTGCGCAGCGCCGGGTTGGCCGAAACCGGGACGGAGGTGCTCGACGAACTCGTCGCGGCAGAACCCGTGCCGGCCTTGCTGCCCGACTGCGCCGAATTGGAAGTGGTGGTCGGTGCCGCGACCTGCGTGGTCACCGCCTGCCCCGCCACCACCGTGGTCTTGGTGGCCGGCACATACACGTCGCTCAGCGCATTGGGGCTGAGCGTGTAGCGCGGCGCCCATTCCATGACCACGTGGTACTGGTTGAGCTCGGTGTAGATGGTCGCCACCTGCCGCTGGCCGAAGGCGTTGTACAGCGCGTTGTCCACTGCGGTGGAGGTCACGCCGAGCCGGTTCGCGGTGTTTTTGTCCACATTCGCCATCGTCTCGACGCCGTTCTCGGTCTGGTCGGTGTCGATGTCAGTCAGCACCGGCTGCAGCTTCATTTCGTCGGCCAGCTTGGAGGCCCATGTGCGCAGGTCGGCCAGGCTGTCGCTCTTGAGCGTGTACTGGTAGGTCGAATTGCTGGAGCGCCCGCCCGAGCGCACGTCCTGCACCGTGCCCAGGAACACGCGCAGGCCGGCCACCGCGTTGAGCTTGGGCCGCAGCCGCGCGATCACGGCCAGGCCGCTGTCCTTGCGCTGGCTGGCCGGCTTCAGGTTGACGAACATGAAGCCGCCCCCTGCCCGGCTGCCGCCGGTGAAGCCGACCACCGTGTCGACCGCCTCGTCGGCGCGGATGATGTCGACCACCTCGCGCAGCTTGGCGGCCATGGCCTTCGACGAAATGCTCTGGTCGGCGCGCAGGCCGCCGTTGAGCTGGCCGCTGTCCTGCTGCGGGAAGAAGCCCTTGGGCGCGGCGCTGAACAGATACACGTTGAGCCCCACCACCGCCACCAGGATCAGCATGACCAGGCCCTTGCTGTCCAGCGCCCAGTCGAGGCTGTGCTCGTAGCGCTTGAGCACCCAGTCGTAGCTGCGCGCGGCCATGCGAGCAAAGCGGCCCTGCGGCTTGTTCTTGTCATGCTCGCCGCCGGGCTTGAGCATCCAGGCGCACATCATGGGCGTGGTGGTCAGCGAGATGACGAGCGAGATCATCACCGCCGCCGACAGCGTGACCGCGAACTCGCGGAACAGCCGCCCCACCTGCCCGCCCATGAACAGCAGCGGAATGAACACCGCCACCAGCGACACGCTGATCGACAGCACGGTGAAGCCGACTTCCTTGGCGCCCAGCAATGCCGCCTTCATGCGCGTCATGCCCGACTCGATGTGCCGGCTGGTGTTCTCCAGCACCACGATGGCGTCGTCCACCACGAAGCCGGTGGCCACCGTGAGCGCCATCAGGCTCAGGTTGTTGAGGCTGAAGCCCAGCAGGTACATGACGCCGAAGGTGCCCAGCAGCGCCGCCACCGTGGCCACGGCCGGCACGATGGTCGCGCGCACGCTGCGCAGGAACAGGCTCACCACCAGCACCACCAGGATGACGGAGATGACCAGCGTGAGCTCGACCTCGCGCAGCGAGCCGCGGATGGAGTTGGTGCTGTCAGAGGCCACCTGCAGCGTGACGTCGGGCGGCAGCTGCGCCTGCAGCTCGGGCAGCAGCGCGCGCACGCTGTCGACCGTCTCGATGATGTTGGCCGAGGGCTGCCGCGTGATCAGCACGATGATCGCGGGCTCGCCGTTGAACAGGCCCAGCGTGCGCGTGTCTTCCACGCCGTCGAGCACCTCGGCCACGTCCTGCAGCCGCACCGCCGCGCCGTTGCGCCAGGCGATGACCATGGAGGCGTAGTCGCTGGCGCGCAGGGCCGGCGTCTGGGTGTAGATCTGCAGCTTGCGGCCCTCGCCCTGCACCATGCCCTTCGGCCGGTTGGCGTTGGAAGCCTGGATGGCGGCGCGCACGTCCTCGGTGCTGATGCCGTAGCGGTTGAGCGCGAACGGCAGCAGCTCGATGCGCACCGCGGGCAACGAGCCGCCGCCGATCTCGACGTCGCCCACGCCGTCCACCTGCGACAGCCGCTGGCTCACGATGTTGGAGACCGCGTCGTAGATCTGGCCCGGCGTCTTGGTCTTGGAGGTGAGCGCCAGGATGATCACCGGCGACGAGGCCGGGTTCGCCTTGCGGTAGGTCGGGTTGCTGCGCAGCGTGGCGGGCAGGTCGACCCGGCTGGCGCTGATGGCGGCCTGCACTTCGCGCGCGGCGCCGTTGATGTCGCGGCTCAGGTCGAACTGCAGCGTGACGCGCGAGGTGCCGACCGAGCTGGTCGAGGTCATCTCGTTGACGCCCGCGATGGTGCCCAGGTGCCGCTCCAGCGGCGTGGCCACGCTGGTGGCCATGGTCTCGGGGCTCGCGCCCGGAATGGACGCGTTGACGGAAATGACCGGGTAGTCGACCTGCGGCAGCGGCGACACCGGCAGCACGAAGAAGGCGGCAATGCCCGCCAGCGCCACGCCGATGGTCAAGAGCACCGTGCCGATGGGACGGCGCACGAAGGGCAGCGAGAGGTTCATCGCTGCGCTCCTTGCGTCGGGCTGAGGCCGGGTCTCGCCCCGGCAGGGCGGATATCCCGGCCCCGGAAAACAAACAACCAGCAAGCAGCCAAACGGTTCAAGCCGCTTCCTCCTCGACCGTGCGCCGGGTGCTTCCGCCGCCCAGCCGGTCGAACGCGAGATAGATCACCGGCGTGGTGAACAACGTGAGCAGCTGGCTCACGATCAGGCCGCCGAAGATGGCCAGGCCCAGCGGGCGCCGCAGCTCGGCGCCGTCGCCGAAGCTCAGCATCAGCGGCACGGCGGCGAACAGCGCGGCCAGCGTGGTCATCAGGATGGGCCGGAAGCGCAGCAGCGCCGCCTGGTGGATCGCCTCGCGCGCCGACTTGCCCTGGTTGCGCTCGGCATCGATGGCGAAGTCGATCATCATGATCGCGTTCTTCTTGACGATGCCGATCAGCAGGATGATGCCGATGATGCCGATCACCCCCAGGTCGTTGCCGGTGATCATGAGCGCCAGCAGCGCCCCCACGCCGGCCGAGGGCAGCGTCGACAAAATGGTGAGCGGATGCACGTAGCTTTCATACAGCACGCCCAGCACGATGTAGACGCACACCACCGCAGCCAGGATGAGCCAGAGCTGGTTCGACAGCGACCGCTCGTAGGCGCCCGAGGCGCCGAGGAAGGTCATGGTGATGCTGCTGGGCAGCCCGATCTCCTTGGCCGCCGCGCGGATGGCATCGACCGAGGAGCCGAGCGACACGCCCGGCGCGGTGTCGAAGTTCAGCGTGCTGGCCGGGTACTGCGCCACGTGCGTGATCTGCAGCGGCGCCTGCTGCTCGCTGATGTTGGCAATGGCCGAAAGCGGCGTGGCCGTGCCCGAGCCGGCAATGAGGCTGAGCTGCCCCAGCGACTGCGGCGTGTTCACCATGCCGGGCATGGCTTCGAGGATCACCCGGTACTGGTTGGTCTCGGTGAAGATGGTCGAGACGATGCGCTGGCCGAAGGCGCTGTAGAGCGCGTCGTCCACCGTGCTCGCGGTGATCGACAGCCGCGCGGCCGTGTCGCGGTTCACGTTCACGAAGGCCGCCAGGCCCTGCGCGCCCGCGTCGCTGCTCACGTTGCGCACCTTGTCGGAAGTCTGCAGCCGCGCCACCAGCTTCGTCATCCATTCGGTGATGGCGGCGCTGTCCACGCCTTCGAGCGACACGCGGTATTCGGTCGGGCCGGTCTCGGCGTCGATGGTCAGGTCTTGCGTGGGCTGCAGGTAGAGCGTGACGCCGGCCACGCCGCGCACATGCTCGCGCAGCCGGTCCATGATCTTCTGCTGGTTGTCATGGCCGGGCTTCAGGTTGATCAGCATGCTGCCGGTGTGCAGCATGGTGTTGTTGGCCGCGTCCACGCCCACGAAGGAGCTGAGATTCTCGACGTCGGGGTCTTCGAGGATGGCGTGCGCCGCCTGCTGCTGCAGCTGCGACATACGGTCGAAGGACACGTCCTGCGCTGCCTGGATGCGCGCCTGCAGCTGCCCGGTGTCCTGCGTCGGGAACAGGCCCTTCGGGATCGAGAGGTACAGCACCACCGTGAGCACCATGGTGAGCAGCGCGACCAGCAGCGTGAGCGGCTGGTGGTCGATCACCCAGTGCAGCGAGCGGTCGTAGCGCACCATCACGCCGTCGAAGAAGCGCTGCGCGCGCGCGCCGAGGCCCTGGCTGGCGGTGTCGCGCTTCGGCTCGTGCTTGAGCCAGCGCGCCGACATCATCGGCACCAGCGTGAGCGACACCACGGCGGAAATCAGGATGGTGATGGCCAGCGTCACCGCGAACTCGCGGAACAGCCGGCCAACCACGTCGCCCATGAACAGCAGCGGAATCAGCACCGCGATGAGCGACACCGTCAGCGAGATGATGGTGAAGCCGATCTGCGTGGCGCCCTTGAAGGCGGCCTGCAGCGGTTTTTCGCCCTCCTCGATGTAGCGCGCGATGTTCTCGATCATGACGATCGCGTCGTCCACCACGAAGCCGGTGGCGATGGTCAGCGCCATCAGGCTCAGGTTGTTGAGGCTGTAGCCCAGCAGGTACATCAGCCCGAAGGTGCCGATGAGCGAAATGGGCACCGCGATGCTGGCGATGACGGTGGCGCGCAGGCTGCCCAGGAAGGCGAAGATCACCAGCACCACCAGCACCACGGCCAGCACCAGCTCCATCTCGACGTGCTCCACCGAGGCGCGGATGCCGGCCGTGCGGTCGCTGAGCACGGAGATGTTCAGCCCGGTGGGCAGGCCGGCCTGCAGCTCGGGCAGTTGCGCCTTGATGGCGTCGACCGTGGCGATCACGTTGGCGCCGGGCTGGCGCTGCACGTTCATGATGATCGCCGGAATCAGCTTGGTGCTGCCGTCGACCTTGCTGCCGGCCCAGGCGCTGAGCTGTGTGTTCTCGGCGCTGTTGACCACCTGGGCCACGTCGACCATGCGGATCGGCGCGCCGTTCTTGTACGAGACGATGAGGTTCTTGTAGTCATCGACCGTGAGCAGCTGGTCGTTCGAATTGATGGTGTAGGAGCGCTTGGGGCCGTCGAAGCTGCCCTTGGCGCCGTTGGAGTTTGCCGCCGCGATGGCGGTGCGCAGCGTGTCCAGCCCGATGCCGTTGGTGGCCAGCGCCTGCGTGTTGGCCTGGATGCGCACCGCCGGGCGCTGCCCGCCGCTCAGCGACACCAGCCCCACGCCCGAGACCTGGCTGATCTTCTGCGCGAGCCGGGTGTTGACCAGGTTCTGCACCTCGGTGAGCGGCAGCGTGTCGGAGGTGATGGACAGCGTGAGCACCGGCGCGTCGGCCGGGTTGACCTTGGCGTACACCGGCGGCGCCGGCAGGTCGGCCGGCAGCAGCGAACCGCCGGCGTTGATGGCAGCCTGCACCTCCTGCTCGGCCACGTCCAGCGTCTGGCCGAGCGAGAACTGCAGCGTGATGATCGACACGCCGGCCGCGCTGGTCGAGCTCATGCGGTCGAGCCCCGACATCTGGCCGAACTGGCGCTCCAGCGGCGCGGTGACGGTGTTGCTCATGACCTCGGGGCTGCCCCCGGGGTAGAGCGTCTGCACCTGGATGGTCGGGTAGTCGACCTGCGGCAGGGCCGACAGCGGCAGGAAGCGGAACGCCACCAGGCCGGCCAGCACGATGGCGACCATCAGCAGCGAGGTCGCCACCGGTCGAAGAATGAACGGGCGTGAGGGACTCATCGGTCGCGGCGCTTGCGGTCGGTCTGTCTGGTTGGCGCGCTAGCTGTCAGCGCATCGTGCCGCCGGGCGCGGCGGGCGGCGTGCCCGGCTGCACCGCGGGCGCGGGCGGAGGCACAGAGGGGGTGGCAGAGTCGGATGAAGCCGGCCGCTGCCGCGTGCCCGCGCCTTCCGCGCCGGCTGCGCCGCCGCCTGGCGTACCTGCCCCACCGGCACCAGCAGCCCCGCCTTCGCGCCGACCACCTCCACCTCCGCCCGCGCCATTGCGCTCACCGCGATGCCCGCGGCGCTCCCCGGAGGCCGCGCCCGCCGGCGGTGCCGCCGGCCGGTCGACCGTGGTCTGCACCCGCGCGCCGTCCTTCAGGCGGTCGCCGCCCTCGGTCACGACCTGCTCGCCGGCCGTGAGGCCGGACATGATCGCGACGTTGTCGACGCTCGACTCGCCGCGCGTCACCGTGCGCTGCGCCACGGTGCTGTCGTCCTTCAGCACATACACGTAGTCGCCGTTGGGCCCGTGGCGCAGCGCCGTCACCGGCACCACCACCGCGCCGCTCACGGTGCGCAGCAGCAGCCGCAGGTTGACGAACTGGTTCGGGAACAGCGTGTTGTCGGCATTGGAGAAGCGGGCCTTGGCCTTGACGGTGCCGGTCGCGGTGTCGACCAGGTTGTCGAGCGTGGCGAAGGTGCCGATGGCGAGCCTGCGCGTGCGCGTGCGGTCGAAGGCGGTGGCGTCGAGCTTCGCGCCCTGTGCCAGTCGGTCCTGCACCTCGGGCACGCGGTCTTGCGGAATCGCGAATTCGACGTCGATCGGCGCGATCTGGGTGATGGTGGCGATGCCGTTGGTGGCGCCGGTCGAGATGTAGTTGCCCGCGTCCACCGGCCGCAGGCCGATGCGCCCGCTCACCGGCGCGGTGATGCGGCTCCAGGTGAGGTTGAGCCTGGCGGTGTTCTCGTTGGCGCGGTCGATGGCCACGGTGCCTTCGAGCTGCTTGACCAGTGCGGCCTGGGTATCGACGTCCTGCCGGGCGATGGAGTCCTGCCCGAGCAGGGTCTGGTAGCGCGACAGCGTGACGCGCGCCGCCGCCAGCTGGGCCTCGTCGCGCTGGCGTGCGCCGCTGGCCTGCGCCAGCGAGTTCTGGAACGGTTGCGGGTCGATGGTGGCCAGCACGTCGCCCTTCTTGACCATCTGCCCTTCCTGGAACAGCACCGCGGTGAGCACGCCCGACACCTGCGGCTGCACCACCACGTTGGCCAGCGGCGTGACCGTGCCCAGCGCCTCGAGCTGCACCGGGATGTCGGCCTGCTTGGCGGTCGCAATGCCGACAGTGCTGGTGGCCGCGCCGCCAGGGCCGCCGGGACCGCCACCGCCGCGTGCTCCCGGTCCACCCGCGCCGCCGGGACCGCCCGGCCGGCCGCCCGGGGCCGCGCCCGGCGCACCCGCGGGCGTCTTCGCACGCTGGATCAGATACCAGGCACCGCCCCCCAGAACCGCGAGCAACAGCAGAGTCAGCAACGCCCCAACCCAGCGACGCCTGCGCACCGGTGGATGTGTGGGAGACACGTTGGCGGGCAGGGGCTCGGGCGGTTTTTCTTGTTCCATGGGCTGTGCGTGCGAAGGGGGTGCGAGGGTCGACCTAGAGTACAGCGCGCAATGGTAGCCCCGGAGTTTGCTGGGCCGTAAAGCGTCGGTAAAGCTGACGCCCGGGCCGCAGTTCACGCCCGCCTGCCGCAATTCGCGCCGCCGCCCGGCGTTTCGTCGCACGCCGGTCGCCGGCAGGGGTCGGGCCCGGCAAAGTCCGCTCCATCGATTCTTCTCCCGCCCTTCGGCTTTTCTTCATCTTTCAACGGAGCGCCACCATGCTGATGCAAGTCATCCTCCATACGCCCAAGTGGGTGTTCGCCGTTTTCTTCCTCCTGCTCTGGCTCGGCGCCAGGCAGCTGCTCACCAACGACGTGAGCCTGAGCAGGGTCACGCTGATGCCCGTCGCCATGGGCGGCCTGTCGCTGTACGGCGTGATCTCGGTCTTCGGCGAATCGTTCGGCGCCCTGCTAGGCTGGGCCGTCGCCGCGGTCGTGCTGCTGGCGCTGGTGCTGCAGCGCCCGCTGCCCGCCACCACCCGCTACGACGCCGCCGAGCGCCGCTTCCACGTGGCCGGCAGCCCGGTGCCGCTGATGCTCATGATGGGCATCTTCCTGACCAAGTACGTGGTGGGCGCGGCCCTGGCCATGCACCCCGAACTGGGCCACCAGGCCGCCTTCGGCATCGTGGTGCCGACGCTGTACGGTGCCTTCACCGGCGTCTTCGTGGCCCGCGCGGCACGCCTGTGGAAGCTCGCCATCCGTACTGACGCCATGTCGGCTGGCGTGCGCGCCGCCTAATATCGGCTTCCGGCCCCAGCCTCCAGATCGGCATCCGGCCCCAGCCCCAAGGAACCGCCACCATGAACGTGCTCTTGCTCATCCTCAAGATCTCCGTCACGGTGGTGCTCGTCGCCTCCATCGCCGAGGCGCTGGTGCTTGCCTTGCGCAACGGCTGGCGCAGCTACGACTGGAAGGCGTCCGGCATCTCGGTGGTCGACTTCCTGGTGCGCGAATACCCGCTGCGCTGGCTGCTGCCGCTGGCCTTCTGGACAGGCGCCATGGACTGGTTCTATGCCCATCGCCTGTTCACGCTGCCGATGGACCACTGGACCGGCTGGGCCGCCTGCTTCATCGGACAGGAGTTCTGCTACTACTGGTACCACCGCGCGGCGCACCGGGTGCGCTGGTTCTGGTGCACCCACTCCATCCACCACTCGCCGAACCAGCTGAACCTGTCGGCCGCCTACCGCTTCGGCTGGACCGGCCGCCTCACCGGCACCCTGGCCTTCTTCATGCTGGCGCCGCTGCTGGGCATGCCGCCCAAAGTGGTGCTGCTGATGCTCACGCTGAACCTGCTATACCAGTTCTGGATCCATGCGACCTGGATTCCGCGCCTCGGCCCGCTGGAATGGTTTCTGAACACGCCCTCGGCCCACCGGGTGCACCATGCGTCGAACCTGGAATACCTCGACGGCAACTACGGCGGCGTGCTGATCGTGTTCGACCGGCTGTTCGGCACCTATATTCCCGAGCGCGCCGACCTGCCCTGCCGCTACGGGCTGGTGAACCCGATCACCACGAACAACATCCTCGAGATCGAGTTCTCGCAATGGCGTGCGCTGCTGCGAGACCTGGCCTCGGCACGCTCGGTGCGGGCTTTCCTGGGCTATCTCGTGAAGCCGCCGGGCTGGAAGCCCGACGGCCCCGGCGACACCACGGAAGAACTGCGGCAGCGCGCGGCTCTGCAGGCAATGCCTGCGGCCCCCTCGGCCACCCCCGATTTCATTCCTGTCCAATACAACAAGGAGCTGTCATGAACCCATCTTCGCCCGACAACGCCCGCTTCTCCGACGTCGAACGCCTCGCCCGCCGCCGTGCCGGCGCCAAGATGGGCTGGTACATCCACGCTTTTGTCTATGTGCTGGTCAACGTGGGCCTGGTCACGATCTCGGCCGCCAACGGCCGCAACTGGGCCATGTATCCGCTCATGGGCTGGGGCCTGGGGCTGCTGATCCATGGTGCCGTGGTCTGGTTCATCGCCCCCGGTGGCGGCTTCTACAACCGCCTGGTCGAACGCGAGCGCCGCGCGCTGGGTGCCGGGGACCGCGGGTGAGCCTGGAGCAGACTGCTGCCGCAAGAAACAGGTTCAGCACGGAAAACCTGAAGTCCATGCTGCGGCATGGACTGGTCACCGCTGTCTTCAACTGCCTCATCGCCACCTTGCTGACCATCACCGGCGGCGGCAACTGGGTCGCTCACATGGTGTATTCCATGTCGATCGGCATCGTGGCCTGGCTTTTCATCGATGTCGGCCGGCTTTTCCTCAGCGGACATCGCGAATCCCTCTGGCCCCAGGGGCCGTGGGGCGTGCTGCTGATCGCGGCTGGCGTGAGCGTGGGCTTCGTCGTCGGCAACCTGGCCGGCGACGCCTGGGTCGGCGCACCGACATTCGACTTCCTCGACCTCAAGGGCCACAAGCTGGCCACCGGCATCACGATCACCATCGTCGCGGCGATCGGCATGAGCTTCTTCTTCTACAGCCTCGGCAGGAGCAAGCACCTGCAAAGCCAGGTCGAGCTGGCGCAGCGCAACGCCACCGAGGCGCGTCTCAAGCTGCTCGAGACGCAGCTGGAGCCGCACATGCTCTTCAACACGCTGGCCAACCTGCGCGTGCTGATCACCGTCGACCCTCCGCGCGCCGTGGCCATGCTCGACCGGCTCAACAGCTACCTGCGCATGACGCTCAGCGGCTCTCGGGCGCTGTCGCATCCGCTGTCGGCCGAGTTCGACCGGCTGGCCGACTACCTCGAACTGATGTCGGTGCGCATGGGCGACCGCCTGCGCTACACGCTCGACTTGCCCGAGGCACTGCGCGACACGCCCGTGCCGCCGCTGTTGCTGCAGCCGCTGGTCGAGAACAGCATCCGCCACGGGCTCGAGCCCAAGGTGGAAGGCGGGGAAATCACCGTGCGCGCGCGCCAGGATGCCGGCCAGCTGGTCATCGAGGTGATCGACACCGGCGTCGGCCTCGATGGCGCGCCGCCCTCCGAGGGCAGCAGCTTCGGGCTCGAGCAAGTGCGCGAGCGGCTGGCCACTGTGTATGGCGCGCAAGGCGCCCTGCGTCTGGCGCCCAGCGGCACCGGCGGCACCTGCGCGACGCTGAATTTCCCCCTGCCTGCCTGAAATTCCAATATGACCCCGACAGCCCTCATTGCAGAAGACGAGCCCCTGCTCGCACAAGCCCTCAAGGCCGAACTGGCCGCCGCCTGGCCGGAACTGCAGGTCGTCGCCATCGCAGGCGACGGCCGCAGCGCCGTGCGCGAGGCGCTGCGACTGCTGCCGCAGGTGCTGTTCTTCGATATCCGCATGCCAGGCCTGGACGGCCTGGGCGCCGTCGCCGAACTGGCCGACTGCTGGCCTGCCGACCAGGCGCCGATGCCGCAACTGGTGTTCGTCACGGCCTACGACGAATACGCCGCCCGCGCCTTCGAGGCCCAGGCCATCGACTACGTGCTCAAGCCGGTGCAGCCGGAGCGGCTGCGCAAAACGGTGGCACGGCTGAAGCAGGCGCTGGCCGCCCGGCAGCCCGAGGCCACCCCCGCCGTGGCGGACGAAGCCCTCGAACGCACCCTCGCCCAATGGCGCCAGGTGTTGACCGCCGCGGGCGCGGGCGCCGAAGCCGTCGCGCCGCCGGCCGCACCGCTGCGCATGATCGCCGCCAGCGACGCCGGCGGCAGCACCGTGCGCATGGTGCCCATCGACGAGGTTCTGTATTTCGAAGCAGCGGACAAATACCTGCGCGTGCTGACCGCCACGCATGAATATCTGATCCGCACGCCGCTGAAGCAGCTGCTGCCCCAGCTCGATGCCGACACCTTCTGGCAGGTGCACCGGGCGGTGGTGGTACGCAGCGCAGCCATCGAGTCGGTGCATCGCGACGAGGCCGGCAAGATGCACCTCGTGCTGCGCGGGCGGACCGAGAAGATTCCGGTCAGCCGCCTATATGCCCACCTGTTTCGCGCCATGTGAAACGCCGGCATCCGGCGCACCCATAAAAAAACCGGCCCTCACGAGGGCCGGTTTTTCATTCAGTCACAAAAGCCGTTGCAAATTAGCGCCAGTGGCCATGACCGCGGTAGTAGCCACGACCGTAGTAGCGCGGGCCGTAATAGGCCGGCGGGCCGTAGTAGACCGGGGCCGGACGGTAATACACCGGCGGCGGGTTGTAGTAGACCGGGGCCGGCGGCGCGTAGTAGACGGGTGCCGGCGGCACGTACACAGGGGCCGGAGCCGGGTAATAGCCCGGGTTGCCCACGCCGACAGCCACGCCTGGCACGCCGACGCCGATCGACCAGCTCACGTCGCTGCGAGCGCTGGCCGAGGTGGCCGCAAACAGTGCACCGGCTGCCACGACACCTGCGGCGGCCCATTTGAAGAAAGTAGAACGTGTGAGGCTCATGATGTGGACTCCTTGTTTGGGGGGCTGCGTTCGGGTCTGAACCGCCCATGTACGTATTGAACGCGGCAAATGCAAACGGGGTGCACCCCCCAATGTGAAGAGAGTTGCCAAAGGTAACGCCCAAAGGGCGCCCTCTAGAATGCCGCAATGACCTCCCCGACCGACAAAAACGGCGCCAAAACGACCGCTGCACCGAGCAATTTCCTGCGCCACGTGATCGAGAACGACCTCGCACAGGGCGCCTACGCAGGCCGCAAGTGGGGCGGATCGCCCGGCAGCGCCGCCCATCATGCCCAGGGCATGGCCGATCCGGCCAAGGTGCGCATGCGCTTCCCGCCCGAACCCAACGGCTATCTGCACATCGGCCACGCCAAGAGCATCTGGCTCAACTTCGAACTGGCCAAGGAATACGGCGGCGTGTGCCACCTGCGCTTCGACGACACCAACCCCGAGAAGGAAGACCAGGAATACGTCGATTCCATCCGCGACGCGGTGAAGTGGCTCGGCTACGAAACCTACCTGGCCGACCGCCCCAGCGCGCCCGGCACGCTGCAGGAGCACGAGTACTTCGCGAGCAACTACTTCGACTTCATGTACGAGGCGGCCGAATACCTCATCGGCGCCGGCCTCGCCTACGTGGACGAGCAGACCGCCGACGAGGTGCGCGCGAACCGCGGCGACTTCAACACGCCCGGCACAGACAGCCCCTTCCGCACCCGCACGCCCGAGGAAAACCTGGCGCGCTTCCGTGCCATGCGCGACGGCCAGGTCGCCGACGGCGCCGCCATCCTGCGCGCCAAGATCGACATGGCCAGCACCAACATCAACATGCGCGACCCCGCGCTGTACCGCGTGCGCCGTGCCCATCACCACAACACCGGCGACAAGTGGTGCATCTACCCGATGTACACCTATGCGCACCCCATCGAAGACGCGCTGGAGCAGATCACCCACAGCATCTGCACGCTCGAATTCGAAGACCAGCGCCCCTTCTACGACTGGCTGCTCGACCGCCTCGCCGAAGGCGGCCTGATCGCCAGCCCGCATCCGCGCCAATATGAATTCGCGCGCCTCAACGTCACCCACGTGATGACCAGCAAGCGCAAGCTGCGCCAGCTGGTCGAGGAGAAATACGTCGACGGCTGGGACGACCCCCGCATGCCCACCATCGCCGGCCTGCGCCGCCGCGGCTACACGCCCGAGGCACTGCGCCTGTTCTGCGAACGCAGCGGCACCACCAAGTCGGGCGGCTGGATCGACTACGCCAGCCTCGAGGCCGCGCTGCGCGACTCGCTCGACCCCATCGCCCCGCGTGCCATGGCCGTGCTCGACCCGGTCAAGCTGGTCATCACCAACTGGGGCGAGCTGATGGGCAGCGACGACTCACTCGACGACTGCTCGGCCCCCGTGCATCCGCACCACCCCGAAATGGGCAAGCGCGAATTCAAGCTCGGCCGCGAAGTGTGGATCGAGCGCACCGACTACGAAGAAGTGCAGCCCAAGGGCTTCTTCCGCCTGTTCCCCGGCAACAAGGTGCGGCTGAAGTACGGCCACGTCATCGAATGCACCGGCGGCACCAAGGACGCCGACGGCAAGCTCGTCGAAGTGCAGGCCACGCTGGTGCCCGACACCAAGAGCGGCACGCCCGGCGCGGACGCGATCAAGGTGAAGGGCAACATTACCTGGGTGGCGGCTGCGGACGCGGTGCAGGCCGAAGTGCGTTTGTACGAGCGACTGTTTGCCGAAGCCAACCCGGGCAGCGGCGAGTTGCTGGACGAGTTGAACAAGACGAGCCTGGAAACGTGCTCGGCGTTCGTCGAGCCTTCGCTGGCTAAGGCCGAACCGGGCGTCGGCATCCAGTTCGAGCGGCACGGCTACTTCGTGCGCGATTCGAAGGGCGGCGCCGATGGCAAGCTGGTGTTCAACCGTGCGGCGGGTATGCGGGACAGCTGGGGCAAATAAGGCTTCCCGCGTCCTCAAGGCGAAAGCCGGGGCCTCCATGGCTCCGGCTTTTTTCTTTTATCAGTACGCGCCCGCCCGCTTGTAGACCACGCCCAGCACCGCGCTGTTCTCATCGGTGGTGCACACGGCTGACCGCGCTTGCGGCCCGACCTTCAGGTTGATCGTATAGACCCCGTCGCGCGGCGTCGAACCGCTGTCCACCACGATGCTCGCCGGTGGCACCCGCAGTTCACGCGCGGCGGCGGCAACGCAATTCTTGACGCTCGCATCGGGCGCCCCGCCGACGCGCAAGGACGTGCTGCTGCAGGCCGCCATCAGAAAACCCGCCGCCGCCACGCAAGCGAGATGAATAAAGCTTCGCATCGTCATTTCCGGGTTCTCCTTGGTGATGAACCCATTGGAGCCACCCACTGCATCGAATGTTGCAGGACAGACCCGGGCTATCCTGTCGGCTCATGAACCTTCCGAGCCCTTCTTCCCGCCTGATCCGCTTCAACAAGCCCTATGGCGTCCTCAGCCAGTTCACGCCCGAGGGCCGCTGGCGCGGTTTGAAAGATTTCATCGACATCCCCGGCGTCTATGTGGCCGGCCGGCTCGACGCCGACAGCGAAGGCCTGCTGCTGCTCACCGACGACGGAAAGCTGCAGGCGCGCATTGCCGATCCGCGCTTCAAGATGGAAAAGATCTACTGGGTGCAGGTGGAAGGCACGCCGACCGAAGAAGCGCTCGCGGCGCTGCGCGGCGGCGTGCAGCTCAACGACGGCCCCACGCGCCCCGCAAGGGCGCGCCTGCTCGACCCGCCGCCCCAGGTGTGGGAGCGCCAGCCCCCGATCCGGGAGCGCAAGAGCATCCCCACCGCGTGGCTGGAGCTGGCGATCCGCGAAGGCCGCAACCGCCAGGTGCGACGAATGACGGCGGCCGTCGGGCTGCCGACGCTGCGGCTGATCCGCGCCGCCATCGGGCCGCACACGCTCGAAGGGCTGGCGCCCGGGAGCTGGCTCGGCTGACCCTGCCCCGCATCAAAAAGAACCTTCATCGAACATCTATTCATGCCAATCAATTCCGTCTTTTCCGAACGTGCGTCTTCCATGCTGAATCGCCGCTCTGCCCTGCTCGGCGGCCTCGGCCTGCTGGCGATGCCTGCTTCACAGCTGGCCAACGCCGCCTCGTCAAAGAAATCGCAGCAACCCGCGCACGCCGATGTCTGGCCACACGCATCCCAGGTACCGGGCGGCGTGGCCCGCCTGTCGCTAGGCCCGGCTGCAAAGCGGCCCGCTGCCTTTGCAGGCGACGTACCCCTGCTCGTGCTGGGCGACGCCATCGAATGGACCGCGCTGGTCGGCATTCCCCTCGCGGCCGAGCCGGGCGAAGCCAGCATTACCGTGCGCCCCGAAGGCCGCCCCGAAAAGCAGATCGCCTACACCATCGCCCCCAAGCAATACCGGGAGCAACGCCTGACTGTCGCCCCGCGCACCGTCGACCTGGCCCCCGAAGACCAGGCCCGCTACGAACGCGAACGCGAACACCTGACCACCGTGATGGCCACGCTCACCGACATGCGCCCCGATGCAGCACTGCAGATGCGCGTGCCCGTGCCGGGCCGCCGCTCCAGCTCGTTCGGCCTGCGCCGGGTGTTCAACGGGCAGTCGCGCAATCCGCACAGCGGCATGGACATCGCGGCGGGCACCGGTACGCCGGTGCTCGCGCCGCTGCCCGGCAAGGTGATCGACACGGGCGACTATTTCTTCAACGGCGGCACGGTGTGGCTGGACCACGGCGGTGGGCTGCTGACGATGTACTGCCACCTGAGCCGGGTCGACGTGAAGATCGGCGACGTGCTGAAGACCGGCGAGAAGCTGGCCGCGGTGGGCGCGACCGGACGGGTGACCGGGCCGCACCTGCATTGGTCGGTGATGCTGAACCGGGCGATGGTGGATCCGGCTTTGTTCGTTGCTGCCTGAAGCTCCCGCACTCCTCATACACTCGCCGAAGATTGGAGCGAGACGAGGACAAGCGATGGCTGGAAAAACAAGAGCCGAGCGGCGCCGCGAGCGTGCCCGGCGAGAGCTTGCAGGCAAAGGATGGACGGCGGTCTTCATCGGCATCCTGTTGCTGACCTTACTACCCCTGTTGCTGAAGGACGTGTTCGCGGGAGCTCTCGGTTCGGCACTTCGTCCGGCGGGGTGGATGGCATTGGCGATAGGGGCAGTGCTTCTCGCGTTGAACTACCTCACGAACCGCGGCTCGGTGCCGGCACCGGCGCCCGTCAAGCCAGCCAAACCTGCTTCCGCAAAAACATCGCAGCAGCCCTCCACGTCGTTAACACCCGCCCCCCGGATGGAATCGCAGTGGGGGCCTTCCGTGCTTGCCGCCATCGAATGGCGCCGATTCGAGGCTGTGTGCGAAGCGCTCTACGCGCAGGCCGGCTTCACCACGCGCAGCCAGTCGCATGGCGCGGACGGTGGAATCGACATCTGGCTCCAATCCAGGCACAGCGACGTGCCACGCATCGTCCAGTGCAAGCACTGGCGGACCAAGGTGGTCGGCGTCAAGGAAATGCGCGAGTTCTTCGGGGTGATGGCCTCGCATCAGTTGAAGAGCGGCACCTACGTCACGAGCTCCACGTTTTCCGACGATGCCATCGCGTTCGCCAAGGCGAACGGCATTCACGCACAGGACGGTACCGCGTTGCTGAAGCTGATCAGCCAGCGCACGCCGGAGCAGCAGGCGGCCTTGCTCGCGGTCGCGTACGAGGGCGAATACTGGCGCCCCACTTGCGCAAGTTGCGGTGCCAAGATGATCGAAAAGGATTCGAAAAGGAACGACGGCAGCTTCTGGGGTTGCGCCAACTATCGTCGGTGCGGAGGCCGGACGATTCCCAAGGCCAAGACTGTCGCAACGGCATAGCCCGCCGGCTCGCTCACTTGTCGAGCGTTTTCGGCAGCTTCGTACTCCACGCAATCAAGGCCAGCAACACCACCTGCAAAGGCAGCCGCGCCACCAGCGCCCAATACGGCACGTTTGCGAACAAGTCCGCCCGCTGCAGCATGTAGACGTTCGCGGGCGTGACCGCCAGGGTCAGCAGGAAAAGCCCGATCCCCGCAGCCCGCCGCGTGTGTCGCCACAGCAACCCGGCCGCGCCCAGCAGTTCGAAGGCGCCGCTCGCCCACACGATCTCGCGCGGCCAGGGAATCCACGGCGGCACGATTTGCATCTCGGCTTCGGTCGCCACGAAATGCGCGACCCCGCCTATGGCGAACCACAGGAAGACGAACACCAGCCCCGCCGTGCGCCAACGGCTCATGGCGGGCATCATGGTCATCGAACAGCCAGCCTCACAGCGGCTTGGTGAGATACACCGCCTCGCGCCCGACGATCGTGCGCTGCGCCGGCATGAAGATCGTGCAGTCGTCGCACAGCGCGCGAATCTCTTCCGCGCCGTTGGTCGCGATCAGTTCGCCCTTGGCAAAGGTCTCGAAGCCGATCAGCGGGCGCACGAACGCGAAGTCTTCCGACTTGATGACGTAGGTCTGCAGCAGCTGAAAGCGCCGTTGCGGTTCGGGCGGCGGCGTGGCCGGGTCCTTGTCGACGAGGCCGAAGTACGCAAGGAAGTCGTAGGTGACGGCGGTCGCGAGTTCGGACGCGGAGCGCAGGAAGTGCTGGCCGCACTCGACCACCATCGCCACGCCCTTGCCGTCCGGGCCGCCATGGCTGCCGTACTGGATCAGCGGCGTGCCCGAGCCCAGGCCGTCGGGCATCACCAGGTGCACCGACGGGCGGCCGATGGCCAGCGCGACCTTGGCGTTGCGCTCGAACGCCGGGTACACCCAGAACGGCACCACGGGCTGGCTGGTCGAATGGATGTCGAGGATGTGGTCGGCCGCTTCCACCACCGGGCGCAGGATGCGCGCGCGGCGCAGCTCGGGGCTGTCTTCCGCGCCGTCGAGCCACTCGGGCGACCAGATGCGGTTCAGGTTGTGCACGATCTGGCGGCTGTCGAAGGGCGCCTCTTCCTTGAATGACTCGTAGGCCTCGATGTTGGCGAAGGCCACGGTGAGCGTGCCGATCTTCGGGCGCACGTTGTTGTCGAGCAGGTGCGTGGCCGCGGTCATGCCGCAGATCTCGTTGCCGTGCGTGAGCGCGTTGATGAGCACGTGCGGGCCGGGCTTGCCCGACTCGAAGCGGTGCACGTAGTCGATGCCGACGTTGCCCTTGCGGTAGGCGGAGAGGTCGCGGGGGAGGACTTCGAGGGCGGGGGGCGATTGGGTCATGGGGCTGTAGGGAGTGAGCGAAGCAGCCGGCAAGTTTGCTACAGATGGCCGTTTCGCGCCTCGCACGCCGCCAGGGCCCATTACCAGTTCACTTCACGCTCCGGCGTAGCCGAAATATGGTGGATCGACAGGTCGGCCCCGTCGTATTCCTCTTCCTGCGTCAGGCGCAACCCGACCGCCTTCTTCAGCGCGCCGTACACCGCCCACCCCGCCAGGCCGGCCCAGACGACGCCCATCAGCGTGCCAATGAGCTGCGCCCACACATTCACGCCGCCCATGCCGCCCAGTGCCTGCGTGCCGAAGATGCCCGCCGCGATGCCGCCCCAGGTGCCGCACAGGCCGTGCAGCGGCCACACGCCGAGCACGTCGTCGATCTTCCATTTGTTCTGCACCAGCGTGAACATCTTGACGAAGATCGCGCCCGCCACGCCGCCTACCACCAGCGCGCCCAGCGGGTGCATCAGGTCGGAGCCGGCGCAAATGGCCACGAGCCCCGCGAGCGGACCGTTGTAGACGAAGCCGGGGTCGTTCTTGCCCATGGCCAGCGCCACCAGCGTGCCGCCGACCATCGCCATCAGCGAGTTGACGGCGACGAGGCCCGAAATCTTGTCGATGCTCTGCGCGCTCATCACGTTGAAGCCGAACCAGCCCACGCACAGCACCCATGCGCCCAGCGCCAGGAACGGAATGTTCGACGGCGGGTGAGCGCTCAGCGAGCCGTCGCCCCGGTAGCGGTTGCGCCGCGCGCCCAGCAGCAGCACGGCCGGCAATGCGAGCCATCCGCCCACGGCATGGACCACCACCGAGCCCGCGAAGTCATGGAACTCGTGGCCGGTGAGCGAGGCGATCCAGCCCTGGATGCCGAAGTGCTTGTTCCACGCAATGCCTTCGTACAGCGGATAGACGAAACCGACGATCACTGCCGTGGCGATGAGCTGCGGCCAGAACTTGGCGCGCTCTGCAATGCCCCCCGAGATGATGGCCGGAATGGCTGCGGCAAAGGTCAGCAGGAAGAAGAACTTGACCAGCTCGTAGCCGCTTCTTGCCGACAGTTCGGTGGCGCTCACGAAGAAATGTGTGCCGTAGGCCACGCCGTAGCCCACCAGGAAGTACACGATGGTCGACACCGAGAAGTCGACCAGGATTTTCACCAGCGCATTGACTTGGTTCTTCTTTCGGACGGTGCCGAGCTCCAGAAAGGCAAAACCGGCATGCATGGCCAACACCATGATCGCGCCGAGAAGGATGAACAGCGCGTCTGCGCCCTGTTTGAGTGCGTCCATTGAAGCTTCTTGCAGTTTTTTGGTTTGATTTGGTGCAACGCACCCGAATTGCTCGGAGCGGCGCCACAAGCAAGCAAAAAAGGTGCCTGAAAGCTCTTTGATGGTGCAGTACGAACCAATAACGGGCTTCCCAAGCCCGCTTGCGCACCGGATCAGCCCGCGCCGGCGCGCAGCGCGTCCCGGTAGCGGCGGCTGCAAGGCACCGTGGTGCCGTCGTGCATGTGCAGCCGGGCGTCGCCGCCGTCCAGCGGCTCGATTTCCTTGATGCGGCCCAGGTTCACCGCGTGGCTGCGGTGCACGCGCGCGAAGCGGTCGGGGTCGAGCTGGGTCAGGAAGTCGGTGAGCGTGGCGCGCAGCAGGTAATCGTGGCCGTTGACGTGCAGGCCCACGTAGTTGCCCTCGGCCTGCAGCCAGTCGATGTCGGTGGCGGCGATGAGGAATTCGCGGCGCAGCTTTCGCACGAGGAATCGTTCGGGGCGCGGGGGAGGTGGTGGGGGTGCTTGCGGCATGGAGGGCGCAGCCTCTGTCACGCCCTCCTCCGGCGCATCGAGCACCCGGGCCTCCCCCTGCAACCGCAGCAGGAACCGCCGGTAGACCCAGATGCCGAAGATCATGCTGGCGTACCCCCGCACGTCCTTCAGGTACTCATAGCCCCACTGGGCGGTCCAGTTGGAAAAGCCGTAGTGCTCGCCAACCATCGAATAGACCAGCGAGCGCAGCCCGAACATGCCGGCCACATGGACCACGCTGACCGCGACGCTGGCCGCCAGGTGCCAGGCCAGGAACCGGACCCAGTGCCTGCTCGCCAGCGGCGCCAGCCGGCGCTCGATGGCCACCAGCGCCGGCACCAGTAGCAACAACATGACGTGGCTCGACACCTCCCAGGTCACGACCTCCCAGCGGGCATGCGGCACGGCGCGCGTGCCGACGTCGGCAATCGCGACCAGGGTGCTGAACACGGCCTGCAGCGTCATCAGCACGATCCAGAAGCCCACCTCGACATAGCGGCGGATCGGCTCGTAGCGTTCGTAGAGGTTCTTGCGTGGATCGCCCATGCCCGGAATTCTCGCGAAATCGCCCCTGGGGCCGGCGGATTTCGTCCCTGGCAGCCACCGCTCGTCACAAAGCAGGGGCAATCCGTCCCGGCGGTGCGCCGCCGCGGGGCCGTGCGGCCGAACATCGCGGCCTTCCAGCTTCAAGGCCCCAAGATGCACGCCGCCAACCACACCCCGCCAGACCATCGCCGCCACGACATCGACGCCCTGCGCGCGCTGGCCTTCCTTTTCGTCATCCTCTATCACGTGGGCATGTATTACGTGGCCGGCTGGCACTGGCATCTCAAGAGCCCTCACGAGGCCGAATGGCTGCGCTGGCCGATGGCAATGCTCAACCTCTGGCGCATGGACCTGGTGTTCCTCATCTCCGGCGTGTCGCTGGGTTTCCTGAGCCGGGGCCAGGGCACCTGGGGGCTGCTGCGCAGCCGGGGCCTGAGGCTGATGCTGCCGCTGGCTTTCGGCATGGCGGTGATCGTGCCCTACCAGGCCTATGCGCAGGGCGTGGCCAACGGGATGGTGGCGCCGGGCTTCGGCGCCTTCCTGCTGCGCTACTTGTCGATGAGTGCGCCGTGGCCGAAGCAGGCCTTCGACGGCGCGGATTTCGGCATCACCTGGAACCACCTCTGGTACCTGCCCTACCTGTTCACCTACACGGCGCTGGTGGCGCTGACGCTGCCGCTGTGGAAGTCCGCCGCCGGCCAGCGGGTGCGGCGCGGCTTCAACGGACTGCGCGGCTGGAAGCTGCTGTTGCTGCCTACGGTGCCGCTGCTGCTGTGGACGATGCTGCTGGCCTCGCGCTTTCCGGCCACCCACAACCTGGTGCGCGACTTCCATCTGCACAGCATCTATTTCACGATGTTCCTCTATGGCTACTGGATGGGCGTGGACACCGGCGTCTGGAAGGAACTGGAGCGGCTGCGCCGGGTGTCCCTTGCATCGGCGCTCGCGGTGATCGCCACTTTCTTCGCGCTGCGCGCCGTCACCAGCGGGCCGCCCTCGGGGCTGTCGATGGACGTGCTGCGCGTGCTCTATCTGTGGCTGACGGTCTCGGCCATCCTGGGCTACGGGCACCGGTACCTGAACCGGCCCTGGCCCTGGCTGCGCTGGGCCAACGAGTCGGTGTACCCGTGGTACGTGCTGCACCAGACGCTGATCATCGTGGGCGTGGTACTGCTGGCCCCGCTCGCGCTCGGCCCGGTGGTCGAGCCCGCGCTGCTGGTGGCGCTCACCATCTTCGGCTGCTGGGCGCTGACCGACGGGCTGATCCGCCGCGTCAACTTCATGCGGCCGCTGTTCGGGCTGAAGCTCAGGCGGCCGGCTTCGCGGCAGCCTCTTCCACCGGAACCAGAATGGCGTTCCCCGTCGCCACGAGCTTGAGGGCATCGCCCTCGCCCTGCGCATAGAGTTCGGCCGCGGCAAACACCTGCTTGCGCCCGGCCTTCACCACCCGCCCCCGCGCCACGAAGGCGCGGCCCACGGCGGGCGAGATGCAGTTCACCGAGAAATGCGACGCCAGCACGCGGCCGGCCACGCTGGCGGCCGCAAAGCCGCTCACGGTGTCGAGCAGCGCGCCGATCAGCCCCGCATGCAGGAAGCCGGCGTACTGGCCCATGTCTTCCTCGCGAAAGTCCATGCGCAGTTCGGCTTCGCCGTTGGCGGCGCTCGTGACTTCGAAGCCGGCCCAGCGGTTGAAGGCAGCGGTCTTGTTGATGGCCTGGATGGTGTCGAGCATGGCGTGCAGTCCCTGGAAAGCGGTGCGGGCCACTCTACGAACCACCCCTCGCATTCGTCGTCGCGCGCGTGACCGCCCGCGCGCCGGCGGTTGCCTTGGCGACAGCGGCCGAAAATTTTCTTGCGATGCCTTAACCCCGTTCGCGCGGCCCGTCCGTAGCAGTGGGGGTCTGTCCCACTTTCTTCGAAGGCATCCCATGAAAGCATCGACCTCCGTCTTCCTTCGCGCCACCGCCGGCGCCGCCGTCCTGCTGGTGCTGAGTCTCAGCGCGCAGGGGCAAGCCGCCACGCAGCCGGCCGGCTTTTCCGGCTCGCGCATCACCCAGGTCAAGGTCTATCCCGGCAGCGCCACCATCGATCGCGTGGCGCGGGTGGCGGCCGGCAGCCGTTCGGTCACCTTCGCCTGCCTGCCCGCCGGGCTGGACGTGCAGAGCCTGCAGGTGTCGGCCGACGCATCGGTGCGCGTCGGCGAGACCTCGGTGCTTGGCGAGGCGCGCGAGCTTTCCGCGCAGTGCGCGACCAGCGCGCTCGACGGCCGCATCCGCGAACTCGAGGACCAGAAGGCCGCGCTGCAGGCCGAGAGCGATGCGCTCGGAATGGTCAACGGCTACCTCAAGGGCCTGGCTGGCAGCGGCGGCGACGCGCCCCAGGGCGCCCGCGCGCCGATGGATGCGCGCAACCTCGTGGCCATGACCGAGGCGATGCGCCGTACCGGGCAAGATTCACTGCTCAAGCAGCACAAGATCCAGCGCCGGCAGACCGACATCGACCGCCAGCTCAACCCTCTTCTCGCCGAGCGCACCCGCACCCAAAGCAGCGGCGACCAGGTGATGGCCGTGACGGTCACCCTGGCAGCCAGCGCAGACGCCGACGTCAAGCTCAGCTACCAGGTCAACGGCCCCGGCTGGACGCCCAGCTACCGCGCGCTGCTCGACAGCGGCACGGGCAAGGTCCGCATCGAACGCCAGGCGCTGGTGGCGCAGGCCACGGGCGAAGACTGGCGCGGCGTGAAGCTGGTGCTCTCCACCGGCCAGCCGCGCCGCGAAACCACGGGGCGCCTGCCTTCGGCATGGCGCATCGGCGTGGAGCCGCCACCGCCGGCGCGCCCGCGCAACTACGAGATGGCGCCGATGCCCGCCGCCGCGCCGATAGCCACGGCCCCCGAGAGCGCCAAGCAGTTGCGGGAGCGCCGCGCACCGCTGTTCGACGTGAGCGTGTTCGACAGCAGCTTCGCCACCGAGTTTTCGGTGCCGCAAAGCATCGACGTGCCCTCCAACGGCCAGCGCGTGACCCTGGCGCTGGGCCAGCACGAAGACACCGCCAGGCTGGTCGCTCGCACCAGCCCGCGCGTGGATGCCAGCGCCTTCCTGGTCGCCGACATGGCGCAGCCCGACGGCGTCTGGCCGGCCGGCCCGATGCTGCTGTACCGCGACGGCGCCTTCGTCGGCAATGGCCGCTGGAGCCCCCCCACCGATGCCCGCCTGACGCTGTCCTTCGGCCGCGACGAGCTGGTGCGCGTGCAGGCCGAGCCCGAGCGCGACAACCAGGGCACCGGCGGCTTCGCCGGCTCGCGCGCCGAGCGCAAGGTGCAACGCGCCTATGTGGTCGAGAACCGCCACCGCACGCCTGTCACGGTGGAGGTGCTGGAGGCCGCGCCGGTGTCGGTCGACGAGCAGGTGCGCGTGAGCTCGCAGTTCGCGCCCAGGCCCGACGACCTGTCGTGGAACAAGCAGCCCGGCCTGACGATGTGGCGCTTCGACCTCGACGCCGGCAAGTCCGCCCGCGTGGCGGCCGACTACACCATCGGCTACCCGAAGGACGCGCGGCTGCAGATGCGCTGAGCATCCGGCCGGGCTGCCGGGCTGCCGGGTGGCACCGGCACTTGCAACGCGTCCTCAGATCCGAGTCAGGCCGGCGTGGCATCCTGATGGACCCAACTGCTTTTCCATGGGAGAAAAAACGTGAGAAGGATTCATCGGCGAGGCGCGCTGGCCTTGTCGGCCGCGTGCGCGGCGTCCGCCCTGCTCGCCGTCTCGGGCTGCGAGCAGAAAAGCGCGCCCGCCGCTGCCGCCGCGCCGCCGGAACCTGCCCTGCCGGCCACCGCCATCGGCAGCGTGGAGATCACGCAGGAAGACATCGACTGGTTCCGCCGCAGCAAGGCCGAGTGGATCGACTGCGAATCCGGCGCACCCGGCATCGTGCCGCCCGACCTGACGCTCGAGCAATTCGGCGAAGCGCTCGACGGCGCCGCGTCGCCGGCAGTCGACCGCTTCACCACCGTGGCCTCGGCCTTCTTCCTGCATGCGAGCTTTGCGCAGGGGCACTACGCCTTCCAGCCGCCCTTCGGCCAGCGCGATGCCTTCGACGTGACCGACGAGCACATCCGCCTGCTGCAGCGGGCGAACTGGCGCACCTTCATGATCGACTGCAAGCGCCCGTATGGCGACTTCACCCACTTCGAGATCGACATGGCCGACATCCTCGGCATGCCGCTGAAGAAAGACGCCAAGGGCCGCGCGCAGATCGGCAAGGACGCCGAGCAGCGCATGGACGCGCTGCATGCCGACATGCTCTATGCGCTGCAGGCGTACATCCGCTTCGCGCGGCTCAACCCGGGGCGCTACGTGGTGCCGGGGCGCAGCTTCTCGCGCTTCGTGAGCCGGCCGCTGTGCCGGCCGGTCTCGGCCACGCGCGTCGCGCTCTACCAGCGCGCGCTGAAGGCCGCCGGGCCGCACCCGGATTCGCGCCGCACGGTGGCGCTCAACGAGGCAGCCGCGGCATTGTTCGCACTGGACTGACTCAGGCTTCCTGACCGGGCGCCGTCTCGGGCTTCGGCTTGCCCTTTTGCTTGCGCGCGGCCTTCTTCGCGGCCCGCTCGGCGTCGCGGCGCTGCCCCTCGGCCAGCCACTCGGCAAACTCTTCCGGCGTTTCGAGCGTGATGCGCCCGAGGTTGCCGGCGCGGAACTCGTGCATGACGATTTCCGCGGCCTTCTGCAGGTTGACGCGCCCCTTGCCCAGCAGCGCGCCGCGCTTGCGGCCGATGGTGTCGAGCAGCGCCTCGTCCTTCATTTCGGCCATGGTGGCGGCGTCGAGCTCCACCAGCTTGAAGCGCGCGGCCACGCCGGCGCCGTAGTGCACCTTGAGGTAGTTGAGCAACTCGAGCGCCACTTCTTCCTCGTCGAAGGCGTTGCGCCCCACGGCACCGCTGGCGGCCAGGTTGTAGCCGCTCTTGGGCACGATGATGCGCGGCCACAGCATGCCGGGCGTGTCCCACAGGTAGAAGTCGTCGGCCAGCGTGATGCGCTGTTCGAGCTTGGTGATGCCGGCCTCGTCGCCGGTCTTGGCCTTGCGCCCGCCGGTCAGCGTGTTGATGAGGGTCGACTTGCCCACGTTGGGAATGCCGCAGATCAGCACGCGCATCGGCTTGGCCATGCCGCCGCGGTTGGGCGAGAGCTGGTGGCAGGCCTTCACCAGTTGCTGCGCGGGCGTGGTCTGGCTCGCGTCCAGGCCGATGGCGCGGGTGTCGGGCAACGCGTTGTAGTGCGCGAGCCAGTGCACGGTGCGCTCGGGGTCGGCCAGGTCCTGCTTGTTGAGCACCTTGAGACTGGGCCGCCCGGCCGTGAGCTCCGCCAGCATGGGGTTGGCGCTGGAGCCGGGCAGGCGTGCATCAAGCAGTTCTATGACCACGTCGATGTCTTTCACCCGTTCGGTGATGGCCTTCTGGGTCGCATACATGTGACCGGGGAACCACTGGATCGCCATCGGTAGGCTCTTTCTTTTCGCGCTGACTGGAATTCGGGGAAACGGACCGGCCTTCGGGCCGGGGTGCGAATTGTGAACCGGGAACCTGAACGGTAGCTGCGTGCTACGTTTTCGATAGCTACGCACAGCCATTCTGCCTAGAATTTCCCCGCTGCAAACCGCAGCCATTCCAACAAGACTCCGAGGGAAATCCATGTTCAACCGCCTTGCGGCCGCCACCTTGCTGGCAGCCACCGCCCTGACCGCGACCGTCGTCCATGCACAGCGCCCGTCGCCGCCGCCCGGCCCGATGATCAACGGCTACCTGTGCTGCAACATGCGCACGTACGGCGAGTCGATCAGCGACATCAACTACGACGAGCAGGGCACGAGCATCGTTGCCGTGGGCACCCCGGCGCGCATCACGGCCTACGACTTCCGCTGGTTCAGCCTCGACCTGGGCGGCAAGCCGCAGCGCATCAAAAACGACTACAGCCGCAACATCACGTTGCCGGAGTTTGCACAGCGCTACGTCGTCACCCAGGACCCGAAGCAGAAGATGGCCACCTTCGCGCCCGCCGTGCGCGAGGCCATCCTGGCGGCCAAGGTGATGCCCGGCATGACGCGCGAACAGGTGCTGATGGCTATCGGCTATCCGGTGGCCAGCGAGAACCCCAGCCTCGACGCACCGGTGTGGCGCTACTGGCGCGACAGCTGGTCGGAGTTCCAGGTGCAGTTCGACGACAAGGGCCTGGTGAAGACCGTGGTGGGCGACCCGGTGGCCCTGAGCCGCGTGCTCGCCGCCGCGCCGGCACAGCCTTGAGTTTTCGCGGATTGCGCGTGCATTGCACACACGCGCAATCCCCTAGAGGGTTTTGCGCCGCCTGAGGCACGTCCGCCCCTATCATTTGAGCGAGCGCGGCGCATGAGCGTCGGTCGAATCGAAAACTTTTTTATGGAGTTACCGCGATGAAACCCGTCTCCGAACTGCTCAAGCGCCACGATTCCGCGGCCTGGCGCACCTCTCCCCACGCCACGGTGTTCGATGCGCTGTCCACCCTCGCGCGCTTCGAGGTGGGCGCGCTGATGGTGATGGAGGGCGACAAGCTGGTGGGCTTTCTTTCCGAGCGCGACTACACCCGCAAGGTGGCGCTGCAGGGCAAGAACTCGAAGGAAGTGCGCGTCAGCGAGATCATGACGCCCGACGTGATGACCGTCACCCCGCAAACCCGCACGCGCGCCTGCATGACGCTCATGAGCCAGCGCAAGTTCCGCCACCTGCCGGTGGTCGACGGCGACAAGGTGGTCGGCATGATCTCGATCCAGGACCTGATGGACGACATCATCTCGGACCACGAGGCCACCATCGAGCAACTGACCACGTACATCCAGAGCTGAGAAACCGCCGCATTGCGGACCCTGCCCGGCGCGTGGGTAGGGAATAGACCTACGCACGGTGTGGCGCATCCGGGCGCACAGTGGGCCTTCGTTCATCCATCCAGCAGGGACATTGCATGCAGATTCAGGTCAACACGAGCAACGGCATCACCAACAAGGACGCGCTGGAGCGTTGGGCCGACACCGAAATCAAGCAACACCTGAGCCGTTTCGTCGACGACGTGACCCGCGTCGAGGTACACCTGAGCGACGAGAACCACGACAAGACCGGCGGCGCCGACAAGTGCTGCGTGATGGAGGCGCGCCTCGCGCACCACCAGCCGCTGGCGGTGAAGCAGCACGCGGCCACCCTCGACGAGGCCTTCCGCGGCGCGGCCGACAAGCTCAAGCGGCTGCTCGACAGCACCCTGGGCCGCCTTCACAACCACCGGGACCGGGGCTCGATCCGCACCGACCCCACGTTCATCGCGGAGTAGCCGGCGCGGGCGGCGGTGACGCTGCCCTCAGCCCCGCTTCGCGTTGGCCATGCCCTTGGCCACTTCGTTGGAGCCCTGCGCCGCGCCGCTCTGCGGCACGATCTCGCCTTCGCGCTCCGTCACCTCAGACAGGCGCGCGGCCAGTTGTTCAGGCGTGTCGGCCTCGATGCCCAGCCAGGCGCCTTGCGTCAGCGTGATGTGCGCCGCCTCGAAGGTGCCGGCGCCAGCACAGAGGATGGTGCGGTTCGGCGCGTCCTGCGCGGCCAGCACCAGCATGGCGGGCACCACGGCCTCGGGGCGGAAGGCCTCGAGCATTTCCTTGGGGAACAGGTCCTCGGTCATGCGGGTGGCGGCGGTGGGGGCCAGGCAGTTGACACGGATGTCGTTCTTCGCGCCTTCGATGCTCAGCGTTTGCATCAGGCCCACCAGCGCCAGCTTGGCGGCGCCGTAGTTGCTCTGGCCGAAGTTGCCGTACAGGCCCGAAGAAGACGTGGTCATCACGATGCGGCCGTACTTCTGCTCGTTCATGAGCGCCCAGACGGCCTTGGTGCAGTTCACGGCGCCCATCAGGTGCACGTCGACCACCAGCTTGAAGTCGGCCAGTTCCATCTTCGCGAAGCTCTTGTCGCGCAGGATGCCTGCGTTGTTGACGAGGATGTCGACGCGGCCCCAGGCGTCGACAGCTTCCTTGACCATGGCCTGAACCGCCTCGAAGTCGGTCACGGAGGCGCCGTTGGCAATGGCTTCGCCGCCGGCCGCCTTGATCTCATCGACCACCGCCTGCGCGGCACTCACCGAACCGCCGGAGCCGTCGCGCGCGCCGCCGAGGTCGTTCACCACCACCTTGGCGCCGCGCGCGGCCAGCGCCAGCGCATGCTGGCGGCCCAGCCCGCCGCCCGCGCCGGTCACGATGGCCACGCGGCCCTTGAAGTCGATGCTGCTGTTGCTGCTGCTCATGTCTCGTTGTCGCTTTCCTAGGGAGTTGCTTGCCGTTGTTCGTTGCCGCCCGGAAGGCGGCAGCGTGGCGTTTTACCCCAGAAAGGCGCCGGCGCGCAGTCCTGCGCGCGTCAGCCGCCCGGCCCCGGTTCAACCGTGGGAAGCCCGCACCTGTTCGCAGTACGCCACCAGCTGGTCGAGCTCGGCGGACTTGTCGAAGAAGGCATCGGCGCCCAGTTGCTCCGAACGCTGGCGCATGTCGGTGGTGGCGTAGTTGCTGAGCACCACCACCTTCTGGTGCGGCGCGCGGTTGCGGCAGGCCTGGATCACGCCGAGGCCGTTGCCGCGCTTCAGGAACAGGTCGACGATGGTCAGGTCCCAGTCGTCGCTGTGCAGGCGCAGCCAGCTCACGGCCTCGTCCTCGGTACTGGCGGATGCCACGACCTCGGCATCGGCCACGTCCTGCAGGAAACCGACGAGGTTGTCGCGGATCACGGGGCTGTCTTCGACGAGGTAGGCCCTGAAACTCATGGCGACAACCCCGGCTCGGCGGCTGGCCGGTAAGTATTGGAGGACGAAGGTGGTCGATGCATGGACCACATCCTCGCCACCCGGGCGCCGCTCACGGTGAGCCAGGCGGGCCAATGCCTGTAGGCCATCGGCCAGCACGCCTGTCGGCATGCGAGGCGCGGAGCCTGCCCAGGTGCCCCGCGTAGGGCTAGGCCGCCAGCGCCGCCACGCGGCCGCGCGTCATGCCCAGCCGCGCGGGCGACACGTACTGCTCGCGATAGATCTCGAAGGGCATCGTGTCGGCCGCCTCGATGCGCTTCTGCTCCTGGATCGACTCGGCAGTCATCCGCTCGAACGCGGCCTGCTGCTCGGCCGAGAACGGCAGCGCCAGCAGCGCGGCGCGGGTCTGCTCCGACTGCGCGCGCACGAAGCCGACGAAGGAGTTGCCATGCTGCTGCTCGATGGCCGCCAGCACGCGGGCCGAAGGCAGGCTGTCGGGGTCCTGCAGCGCGGCCAGCGCGGCACGCACTGCGTCGACATGCTGCGTGCCGCCGCCATGCGCCGCGTCGAGCGCAGCGGCAATCGGCAGGCACTGCTCGGCCAGCTCCACGCCCCAGTCGGCCAGCGAAACTTCGCGGCCGCCGCGCGCGAGAAGCAGGCCCGGCTCGCGGCCGCGAGCGGCGGTGAGGTGCTGGTTGCGCGCGAGGTCGGCGATTTCCTGCGGGGTGTCGTCAGGGCTGTCGCTCAGCAGGCAGTGCAGCAGGAACACGTCGATGAAGCGCATGGTCTGCGCGTTGATGCCGACGGTCTCGAAGGGGTCGAGGTCCATCAGGCGCACCTCGACGTATTCCACGCCGCGCTCGCGCAACGCATGCAGCGGGCGCTCGCCGGGGTTGATGACGCGCTTGGGGCGGATGGTGCCGTAGAACTCGTTCTCGATCTGCAGCAGGCTGGTGGCGAGCTGGTTGTAGTCGCCGCCAAGGTTGCGGATGCCGATGGCCTCGTAGGCCGGCCACGGGCGCGTGAGCGCGTCCTGCAGCGAGGCACCGTAGCCCTCCAGGCTGTTGTAGCTCACCGCCAGCGAGGCCTGCGCGTCGCTCTGGTAGCCCAGCCGGCCCATGCGCAGCGAGGTGCCGTGCGGCATGAACATGCTGCCGTCGCCCAGCGGCTGCAGCTCGTGCGGGCGGCCCGCCACGAAGCTCGAACACAGCGCCGGCGAAGCGCCGAACAGGTACAGCAGCAGGAAGGCGTGGCGGCGGAAATTGCGGATCAGCGCGAAGTACTGTTCGCTGGACACCTCGGGCAGCGACCAGTTGTAGTGAATGCCCGAGATGGTCTGCATGCGCCGGCCATAGCGGTGGCTCAGGCCCATGCGGTAGACGCTCTTGGCGCGGCCCACGTTCGACGAGCCATAACGGCCGATCGGAATGGTCTCGTCGGTGGGCAGGCCGCAGGGCATGCTCGACACCCAGAGGCGCTCGTCGCCCAGCGTGTCGAGCACCCGGTAGGTGAACTGGTGCACCCGCGTGAGCTCTTCCAGTGCCGACTCGACGCCGCCGTGCACGCCCGTGATGAGTTCGAGCTGCGATTCGCTGAAGTCGGTCGTGATGTGCGGATGCGTGAGCGCCGAACCCAGCGCCAGCGGATGCGGCGTGAGCGCGAGCTTGCCGTCCGGCAACGCCCGCAGGCTTTCCTTCTCGATTCCGCGTCGCATGCCTTTCAGTCGTGTCGCTGAAAGAGCACCCAACCTCTCCTGCAATCTGTTGCTCATATTGTTATGACCCATCAATCTTCTGAGGGGCTGGAAGGTAGCACGGGCGCGCGCACGTTGCTTGCGCAGGGAATCCCGCATTCGGCTACCCTGCCGGGCGCTACTTTTTTGATAGCTTCACGCATAGCTGCCAAGCGGGTTGAACGGCTCGACCGTACCTTGATACCGGCCGGAATCAGGCCTTGGCGCGGCCCGCCGAGAGGTCGATCTCGTCGGACTGGTAGGCATGGATCTCCGGCGTGCCCTCGGCCATGGCCGCCAGCGCCTTGGCGAAGGCGCGCGAGGCGTCCACCCGGAAGTGCGCCTGCAGCGCGGCCATGTCGCTCCAGCGCTCCACGAAGGTCAGGCGCAGCGGCTGCAGCACATCGGTGGTCACTTCATGCGAGATGCAGCCCGGCTCGGCGCGCGAGCGCTGTACGTGCTCGGTGCTGATGGCCAGCATCGCCTGCAGGGTGTCGGGCTTTGCCAGCGCGTGTCCGATGACCAGGATCATGGGGTCGTCTCCTTCAGCCGAGCACCCGCAGCAGAAAGCGGTTCAGGTCGGCAATTTCTTCCGTGCACACCGAATGCGCCATCGTGTATTCGTGCCACTCGACGGTGTAGCCCAGGGCGATGAGCGCGTCGCGCGAGCGCACGGCGCCGGCCAGGGGCACCACCGGGTCCTGCCGGCCGTGCGCCAGGAACACTGGCGTCTCGTGGTTGGCGGCATGGCGCTCGGCCGCGGTGGTGGCCGCGATCGGCAGGTAGCCCGAGAGGCCGACGATGCCCGCCAGCCGTTCGGTGTGGCGCAGGCCCGTCATGAGGGCCATGGCGCAGCCTTGCGAGAAGCCCGCCACCACGATGCGGCCGGCGGCGATGCCCCGGGCCTTCTCGCTGGCGATGAGCGCCTCGATGGTGGCCTGCGAGCGGCGCAGGCCGGCCTCGTCTTCGCGCGCCGCGAGATCGGCCACGGCGATGTCGTACCAGGCCGGCATCTGGTAGCCGCCGTTGATGGTCACGGGAATGACGGGCGCGTTGGGGAACACGAAGCGCACCGGGCCCACGGCCGCCAGGTCGAGTTCATTGGCGATCGGCACGAAGTCGTTGCCGTCGGCGCCGAGGCCGTGCATCACGATCACCGTGGCGGTGGGGTTGGGGGCGGTTTCTATCTCGATGGGGGGACGGGACATGGTCGGGCAAAGGTATTCAGGAACGCGAATGACCGGACCTTAGCGCATTCGGGGCCTGCCAGAGGCATGGAAACGGCCGGTTGGCTGACTTGCACATGGTTGCGCCGCGCCCAACATGGTTCGCAAAGACACCAAGGAAACCCCGAGTGAGCCATTCCCCTCCCC
Organism: Variovorax durovernensis; assembly: GCF_977011995.1. NCBI lineage: Bacteria > Pseudomonadati > Pseudomonadota > Betaproteobacteria > Burkholderiales > Comamonadaceae > Variovorax > Variovorax durovernensis. Next base: position 4,601,391 of record NZ_CDRNCW010000001.1, read on the forward strand.
TGGTAGAGACCAAGCTGGCCGGCGTCGTGCTGGTCTGCGGCGACTGCGAAGAACGCAAGGACGGCCCCACGAAGCTCAGGGCCAGGCAGGTCCGCAAGGAACTGAAGCACAGCCTCTCGCACCTGCCGGTGCGGCTGCGCGTGGTGCAGTGCAGTTGCCTCGGCCTGTGCCCCAGGAAGGCCGTCGCGCTCGCCGCCGTGGCGCAGGGCCATGCCCCGCTGGCCGCCGAGGCGTGCCACGAGGAAGACGTGGAAGCCTTCGCCAAGGCGCTGGCCCGGTCCGTCAAGTAAAGCAGCTGCAGCGGACTATTCGGCCTTGATGCCGACTGCCTTCACGATCTGCGCATAGCGCTCGTATTCGCTCGACACTTGCGCCTGGAACTGGCGCTGCGGATGACCGGTGGCCTCGATGCCCTGTGCTGCGAGTTCGGCGCGGGCAGCCGGTGTCTGCACGATGCGGCCAGCATCGGCCGCGATGGCGTCGACCACCGGTTGCGGCGTGCGCGCCGGCGCGAACAAACCGAACCAGGTGCCCGAGCGATAGCCCGCATAGGTCTCGCCCACGGTGGGCACCTCGGGCAGCAGCGCATGGCGCTTCTCGCCGCTGGTGCCCAGCGCCACCAGCCGGCCGCTACGGATCTGGGGCAGCGCCGGGCCCACGGCGATGAACATCACGTCGACCTGCCCTGCGATCACGTCCTGCATGCCCAGCGGGCCGCCGCGGTACGGGATGTGGGTGACGTAGATGCCCGCCTTCTGCTTGAGCAGTTCCATGCTGAGCTGCTGCGGACTGCCGTTGCCGGCCGAGGCGTAGTTGATGCGGCCCGGATGGGCCTTGGCCGCGCGCACGAAGTCGGCCACCGTGCGAAAGCCCGTCTTCGGGTTGGCCACCAGCACGAAGTCGATCTGCCCGAGCGACACCACCGGCACCAGGTCGCGCCGCGCGTCGTAGGGCAGGCCGGCCTGGATGTTGGGGAGGATGGTGATCGGCCCGTCGGCCCCCACCAGCAGCGAATAGCCGTCGGGCTGGGCCTTGGCCAGGCCGTCGGCCGCCAGGATGCCCGCCGCGCCGGCGCGGTTGTCGATCACCACGGGCTGCTTCCATTGTTCCGAAAGCCGCTGCCCCAGAAAGCGCGCCAGCACGTCGGGCGAACTGCCGGGCGTGTTCGCGACAGTGATGTGCACAGGCTTCGACGGGTAGGCCACTGCAGCAGGCTGCTGCGCCTGCGCGGCCAGGGGAAGCGATACGCCGGCCCACAACGCGCCCAGGGCGAATATCGGAGTCAGCAGGAAACGGGCGCGCATGGTGAACTTTCGTTAGCGGAAGACAAAGCGCGCGATTCTGGAGCGCTACCGCCCGCAGGCAAACGACCCATTTGTCAGATGCTTAGGTGCGTTCGGGCATATGCCACCGCCTCCCTGCGCCCCCGATAGGGACACGGGCACCCCGGATGCAACACAATGGCGTTTCGCATGAAGACCACCACCTCGCAACCGAAGCCCCCTCTTGCCGCCCCTGCCGCCGCGGCGCCGTTCGACAGCGAACGGCTGCTGCGCGACAGCGGCCTGCGCGTGACGCGCGCCGCGCAGACCGTGCTCGAACTGCTCGAACACAGCTCCCAGCCGCTGACCCACGAGGAAGTGGCCGCCGCCTACACCGCCGCCGCCGGCGAGGCGCCCGACCGCGTCACGGTCTACCGCGTGCTCGACCGGCTGGTCGAGGCCGGCCTGTGCGACCGCCGGGTGGGCGCCGACCGGGTCAACCGCTTCTCGCGCCACGTCGAGGCCGCCTCGGGCAACACCTTCGAATGCGACCAGTGCCACAAGGTGCTGGCACTGCCGTCCGACCCGGAATTGCCGAAGGTGATGGGCAGGCTGGGCAAGGCGCTGCGCAAGCAGGGCATCGACACCCGCCACACCGCCCTCACCCTGCACGGCACCTGCGGAGAGTGCGCACGGTAGCTTCGGCCGTTCACGCGTTCCAGGACGGGAACGGATCGGGAAAGTTCTGCCACCACGAGGCGCCGAAGCGCATCTCGTTTTCCGTCAGCAGGCAGGCGTCCAGCCGCGCACGCAGCGCGTCTTCATCCATGCCGATGCCGATCAGCACCAGCTCCTGCCGCGCGTCGCCCGTGGCCGGGTCCCAGTTCCTGCGGATCAGATCCAGCGCCTCCGGGTCGGTCGGCCAGTGCTCGCGCGGCACCGCCGCCCACCAGAAGCCTGCCGCGCCGTAGCGGCAGGCACCACCGGCCTGCGACCACGAGCCGGCGCGCGTGGCGCGGCTGGCGAGCCAGAAAAAGCCCTTGGAGCGCACCACGCCCTCCCACTCGCTTTGCACCAGCTTCCAGAAGCGCATCGGGTGGAACGGCAGGCGCGAACGGTAGACGAAGCTGCGAATGCCGTATTCCTCGGTTTCGGGCAGGTGCTCGCCACGCAGCTCGGCCAGCCAGCCGGGCGCCTGCTCGGCCTCTTCGAAGTCGAACAGGCCGGTGTCCAGCACCCGGTCGAGCGCCACGCGGCCGAACTCCGACACCTCGATGCGGGCGCGCGGATTCAGGCTGTGCAGGATCGCCATCAGCCGCTCGCGCTCCTCGGCGGTGACCAGGTCGATCTTGTTGACCACCAGCACGTCGCAGAACTCGACCTGCTCGATAAGCAGGTCGACCACCGTGCGCGTGTCCTCGTCGCCGAGCGACTGGCCGCGCTTGCCAAGGCTGTCGGCCGAGCTGTAGTCGCGCAGGAAGTTGAAGGCGTCGACCACCGTCACCATGGTGTCGAGCCGCGCCACGTCGGCCAGGCTCTTGCCGTCTTCACCGGCGAAGGTGAAGGTCTCGGCCACGGGCAGCGGCTCGGAGATGCCGGTGGACTCGATCACCAGCTGGTCGAAGCGGCCCTCCTTGGCGAGCCGGCCCACCTCCACCAGCAAGTCTTCGCGCAAGGTGCAGCAGATGCAGCCGTTGCTCATCTCGACCAGCTTCTCGTCGGTGCGCGACAGCTGCGCGCCGCCGTCGCGCACCAGCGCAGCGTCGATGTTGACATCGCTCATGTCGTTGACGATGACCGCCACGCGGCGGCCTTCGCGGTTGTGGAGGATGTGGTTCAGCAGCGTGGTCTTGCCGGCACCGAGAAAGCCGGAGAGCACGGTGACGGGGAGGCGATCGGCCATGGGGGCAGGCTCCATATATGCAACAGGATTGCATTATATGGATCAACGCAACTTGGTTGCGTTTGCCTTTCGCGCAGGTCGCCCGCGCCGTCCCGCCGCTCAGTATTGAAGCTGCGGATACCAGTCCTTGCCCCGCCCTTCAGGCGTCATGTCCAGCAGGCTCCAGATCGGCATCGGGTCAGGCGCGCCGCGCGGGTCCTGCCCGGGGTCGGCGGTGCCGGGGCTCATCTCGGCGGCCCAGAAATGGCGGATGGTGTCGCCGTCGCGCCGGAACACGTTGAACGCCGGGTTGTCGCCGCCGTCGGGCTTCTCGCCGGCGTAGTCGCGGTTGAAGTCGTTGCCGCCCGACGAGTACAGCGGCAGATGGCGCCAGCCACGCTCCCGCGCAAACGCCGTCATGCGGTCGATGGGCGAGGTGGCGATCACCGCGAACGCCACGCGCTGCAGGATGTCGGGCATTTCGCCGTCGTAGGCGCTGAGCAGCGACGTGCACATGGGGCATGGCCGCTCGCGCTTCGGGCCGAACATCCAGTTGTAGGTGATGAGGGTGCCGTGCTTGCCGAACAGTTCGGAGAACTTCACCTGTCCATCGGCGCCCTGGAACACATAGTCGTGCGGCACGACGCCGCCCGGCGGCAGCGCGCGGCGCATCTCGGCCACGCGCTCGATGCGGCGGCGCAGATCGATTTCTTCGGCGAGCAACTCGGTGCGCGCCTTGCGGTACTCGGCGCTTTCGCCGGGGAAGCGGACGGGGTTGGACCTTGCGAGCTGGCTTGCCGAAGCAAGGCCCAAGGACTCTGCACTGGAAGACATGGCGGATCACCTCCTGAGGCCGAGAGATGGGGATTGACGTTGATCGCCGCGCCATCTTGCTGCCGAATATCTCGCTGCGCCAGTACGCGCTTTTCCCCTGCCGGGCCTGGAGTTGTCCTACGCCGCCCTACATCTCGAAAGCCTCGACCTGCCGCCCGTCGATGTCGGTGAAGCCATAGGCGCGCGCCAGGTCGGCCACGCGCAGCACCTCGCCGGTCTTGTCCATGACGGCATGGTCGGCCGCCAGCGCGGCCACCGCCCGGCCAAGGTAGCGCGGCGATTCGGTGCGCGCGAGTTCGGGCCTTTCCTGCCAGTGCGCCTCGTCGGTCTTGTGCCCGGCCAGCACGAATTCCGTGCGCATCCAGCCCGGCGACACCGCGACGGACGCAACGCCGTGCGGCTTCAGCTCGTGCGCCATGCCGAAGGCCAGCCGCGTCATCGACGCCTTGGCCAGGTCGTAGAACAGGCTGCCGCGCAGGTAACGGCCCCGGTCCCAGAAGGTGGTGGTGACGATCAGCCCCTTCTTCTGCCGCACCAGCATCGGCGCGGCGCAGCGGCTGGCCACCAGATGGTTGCGCACGCCGCGGTCGAACATGGTGTCCCAGTTGGAGAGCGGATGCTCCCAGAACGGCGCCTCGAATACGCCGTTGAAGCTCTCGTGGCCGCCCCAGGCGTTGTTGACGAGCAGGTCGAGTCGGCCATGCTCGCTGTCCACGCGTGCGAACAGCGCGGCCACCTCGTCTTCGCGGGTGTGGTCGCACTGCACGGCGATGCCCCGGCCGCCTTGGCGCGTGACCTCGTCGGCGGTGTCGTCGATGCTGCCGGGCAGCGCCTTCAGGTCCGACAGGGCCAGCAGTTGGCCGTAGCTGGCGGCAGGCTGTTCGCGCGTGCTGCGTCCGGTGACGTACACGGTGGCGCCGGCTGCGCCCAGTTCGATCGCAATGCCGCGCCCGGCGCCCCTGCTCGCACCCGTTACCACCGCCACGCAGTCCTTCAGCGGACGGTCTGTGCTTTCTTGTTTCTGCATCTTTTCGGCTCCTTGCTTGAGAGCGAACGAAGATAGCCCGCGCTCAATCGCCCGTCTTGGAAGAAACCGAAGCCGCGCGTCCCAGGAACTCGGTCGGCGTGACGCCGCACAGCGCGCGGAACTCGTTGACGAGGTGCGACTGGTCGTAGAAGCCGCCTTCCAGCGCAAGGTCCGCCCAGTCCGGTGCCGGCCGCTGCCGCAGCGCGCGCAGGCAGCCATGCATCCGCGCGAGCCGGCTCCAGGCGCGCGGCGACAGCCCGACGTGCGCATGAAAGAGCTGTTGCAGGCGCCGCTCGCCGACACCGACTGCCGCCGCCACCTCGCGCAGCGGCAGGCGCCCTTCGGACGCCGCGATCAGCCGCGCCGCATACATGGCGATGTCGTTGCCCGCGATGCGGCTGTCGCGCAAGCGCTGTGACAGGGCCGCGTGAAGCAGCGCCACACGCTGTGCATCGTCCGGCGCTTCGGCCATGCGCTCGAGCAACGCCGCCCCCTCCCCCCTCCACAGCGCATCGAGGTGGACCGCGCCGCCGCCGATCTCGCCGGCCGGCAGCCCGAGCAAGCAGGCAGCGGCGCCGGGACGCAGCGTGACGGAAAGCCCCTCGACCTTGCCCCGCATGCGTACCACGACCGGTGCGGCCGAGGCGCCGATGGCCTCCACCGCCAGCCCGTCGCCACTCCCCGCGGAGGGCGCGTCGCCGAAGTTGAAGACCAGCCGCACCGCGCCGTCGGGCAGCACGCGCTCGCGCATCTCGTGGCCTTCTGCAAACGTCTCGCGGTACAGCATGACGTGCGACACGTGCCCGCGCAGCGCGGCGCCCACCGGAAACGCGCGCAGCGTGCCAGCGGGCATGGCCGATTCCGGCCCGTGCAGGGGGTCGTCTTCGAGCCGGAGGAAAAGGCGTTCGCCCATGGATGCCGATTGTGTTGAAAAACGCCCCTGGTGGGCGTGCCGGCTGGAGCTCGCTGAAAATCGGCCGTTCGCCTTGTTCGCTCCCCCTCTCCCGCATGCCCGCCATCGCCCTCCCCGTTCTCTACTCGTTCCGCCGCTGCCCGTACGCCATGCGCGCCCGGCTCGCACTGGTGGCCGCTGAGCAAGCCTGCGAGCTGCGCGAGGTGGTGCTGAAGAACAAGCCCGCAGAAATGCTCGCCGCCTCGCCCAAGGGCACGGTGCCGGTGCTGCTGACCGGCGACGGCACGGTGCTGGAGCAAAGCCTGGACGTGATGCTCTGGGCCCTGCGCCGCAACGATCCCCTGCGCTGGCTGGCGCCCGAGGCCGGCACGCTTGCGGACATGCTCGCGCTGGTCGCCGAATGCGACGAGGGCTTCAAGCCCTTGCTCGACCGCTACAAGTACCCCGACCGCCATGCGGACGGCGGCGTGCCGGCCCGCGACCGGGGCGCGCTATTCCTGCGCAGTCTCGAAGACCGGCTATCGGCCTCGCCGCAGCTCACCGGCGGCCATTCCACGCTGGCCGACGCCGCGCTGATGCCCTTCGTGCGCCAGTTCGCGATGGTCGACGCCGCATGGTTCGCCGCGCAGCCGTGGCCCCGCCTGCAGGCATGGCTAGACGGCTGGACCGGCTCCGAACTGTTCGAACGCGTCATGCACAAGTACGAGCCCTGGAAGACCGGCGAGGCCGGCGTCCGTTTCTAGGCAGACATCACCGCCGCAGACGCACGCTGGATGCACTCGATGAAGTGCTGCGCCGCCGGCGTCGACAGCTGCCCCTTGCGCCGCAGCACGCACACATTGAGCATGGGCAGCGACTCGTCGACGTCGACCCGGCGGATGCCGTGGCGCTTGAAAGTCAGCTTGACCAGCGGCTCGACGAACAGGCCGATCAGGTCCATGTTCCCCACCAGCCCGAGCGCCACCGTCACCGACTGACCCTGGATGATGCGCGAGGGCGGCGGCAGCCCCAGCGGCGTGAACAGCGGCGCCACCGACTCGCGCCCGCGGTCGTCGTCGCCCGGCAATATCCATTCGGCCGGGTACAGGTCGAGCAGCGAGCGCGCCCCGCGCAGCGGATGGCGGTTTCGCATGCCCACCACCAGCTGCACCGGAAACAGCTCCAGCGCCTCGAACTGCGGATCGAGCGTGCCCGGCACCACGTGGGCCACCGCGAAGTCGAGGTAGCCGTCGCGCAGCCGCGCCAGCATCCACGGCAGAACCGCTTCGCTGAACTGCACGTCGACGGCGGGCAGGCGGGTGTGGAAATCCTTGAACGCGGGGGGCAGCACGGTGAGCGCGAACGAGGCGCTCACGGCCATCGACACCGTGCCGGTGGCGCCGTCGCGGATCTGCGCGATCTCGTCCCGCGCGCGCTGCATGTCGGCCAGCAGCAGCCGCGCGCGCGGCGCAAAGGCCTGGCCGAACTCGGTGAGCCGCACGCCCTTGACGCTGCGCTCCACCAGCGGCGCGCCGACCTCGCGCTCCAGCTCGCGCACGATCTTCGTCACCGCCGGCTGAGACAGCCCCAGCACCCGGGCCGCGGCGCGGATGCTCATCTGCTCGACCACCGCCACGAAGGCGTGCAACTGATTGGGTTTCATGACAACCAAAAGTTATCGTTATGGCCCAATTATTGTCTTTTCATGACAGCGGCGAGTCTCTAGCATCCGGCGCGGCCAGGGGCATACATACCTTTGGCAGACATCCATACAAAGCAAGCACACACTGGAGAGACATGAGCACCCCAAGCAACCCGCCGGCTTCGAGCCCCGCGCGCCGGCGCCAGACCATCGTTGCCACCACCATCGGCAACGGCCTGGAGTTCTTCGACTTCACCGTCTACGGCTTCCTGGCGCTCGTGATCGGCAAGCTCTTCTTTCCGACCTTCAATTCCTACGGGCAACTGCTGCTGACGGTGGCGAGCTTCGGCGTGGGCTTCATCATGCGGCCGCTGGGCGGCATCGTCATCGGCGCCTATGCGGACCGCGCGGGCCGCAAGAAGGCCATGACGCTCACCATCTTCCTCATGGCGCTGGGCTGCGCGCTGATCGCGTTCACGCCCACCTACGCGAGCATCGGCGTCGCGGCGCCGATCGTCATCGTGCTGGCGCGGCTCATCCAGGGTTTCTCCGCCGGCGGCGAGGTGGGCGCTTCGACCACCCTGCTGGTGGAACACGCAACGCCGGCCAACCGCGGCTACATGGCGAGCTGGCAGTTCGCCAGCCAGGGCCTGGGCGTGCTGATGGGCGCCGTGGTGGTGGGCGTGCTCACGACCGCGCTCTCGGCCGAGTCCATGCAGAGCTGGGGCTGGCGCGTGCCCTTCGTGATCGGCATGCTGATCGCGCCGGTGGGCATGTACATCCGCCGCCACCTGGAAGAGTCACTGCACATCTCGCCGGCCGAAGCCGCCGCGCCGCGCGAAAGCAGCCTGAAGATCGTCTGCACGCGGCACGGCAAGACGGTGCTGGCCGCCATCCTCACGCTGGTGGGCGGCACCACGGCGGCCTACGTGGTCACGTTCTACATGCCGACCTATGCGGTGCGCGAACTCGGGTTCACGCCCTCGGTGGCGCTGTTCGGCGCCGCGCTCACCGGCCTCATCTCGTTCGCTTTCGCGCCCTTCGTGGGCAAGCTGTCGGACGTGGTGGGCCGCAAGCCGCTCATCCTGTGGAGCCGCATCGCGCTGGCCGTGCTCATCTACCCGGGCTTCCTGTGGCTCAACGCCTCGCCCACGCCCACGGTGCTGTTCGTGGTGCTCGGTGTCTTCAGCTTGGGCCTGGTGGTGCAGACGGTGCCCGGCATCACGATGCTGCCGGAGATGTTTCCGAAGGCTGTGCGCGCGAGCGGCATGTCGCTGGTGTACAGCGTGGGCGTGGCCCTGTTCGGCGGCTTCGCGCCCTTCATCAGCACCTGGCTGCTAAACGCCACGGGCAGCAAGCTGGCGCCGGCCTGGTACCTGGTGGCGATGACGGTCGTCTCGCTGCTCGGCCTGCTCTGGCTGCGCGACCATACGGGCCGCGACATCGACGCGGCGGGCGCCCACGCGGCGGGCTGACCACAGCCCCCTAAATTCAAACTCAAAGCCAACACAGACAGGAGTCCCCACCTCATGCCAACACAACGCTCCGCCGCCACGCGGCATTTCTCGGGCACGTATGCCGAAGCCCGCGCCAAGTTCCTCGAGGCCGCCGCCCAGCGCGGCGCGGCCGTCGAGTCGTTCGTGCTTGAGGCGCACCGCGGCGCGCTCGGCGAAGAGCTGGCCACCGACGTCGCGCTGATCGGCGCCATCGACGCGAAGAAGCTGCTGCTCGTGACCTCGGGCACGCACGGCCCCGAAGGCTTCAGCGGCTCGGGCGCGCAGATCGCCACGCTGAACGACGCAGACCTGCTCTCGCGCCTGGAGCAGGCCGGCGTGGCGCTGCTGCTGGTGCATGCCGTCAACCCGCACGGCTTTTCGCACCTGCACCGCACCAACGAAGACAACATCGACCTGAACCGCAACCACATCGACTTCAACGCGCCGCTGCCGGTGAACACCGCCTACGCCGAAGTCGAGCCGCTGGTGCTGCCCGCCAGCTGGCCACCCACGCCCACCGACGAGGCCGCCGTGGGCGCCTACATCCAGATGCACGGCATGACCGCCTTCCGCGCGGCCGTGACCAAGGGCCAGTACACCTCGCCCGACGGCCTGTTCTACGGCGGCACCGCGCCGTCGTGGAGCAACAGGACCATCCGCAAGATCCTGCGCAAGTACGCGGCCTCGGCCACGCACCTGGGCTGGATCGACGTGCACACCGGCCTGGGCCCCTACGGCCACGGCGAGAAGATCTACCCGGGCCGCAACACGCCCGAAGACCTGGCGCTGGCCCACGCCTGGTGGGGCGCCGACGTGTTCGCCCCGTTCGCGGGCGACTCGGCCTCGGCCGACGTGTCGGGCCCGGTCATCTCGACCGCCTACGACGAATGCCCGAACGCCCGCGTGGCGCCGATGGGCCTGGAGTTCGGCACGCTGCCCGACCTGGAAGTGCTGAACCGCCTGCGCGCCGACACCTGGCTGCGCCGCCACCCAGAGGCGCCCGAATCGCAGAAGCGCGAGATCCGCCAGCAGCTGCGCGACGCGTTCTACTGCGACAACGAGGAATGGAAAGGCATGGTGCTGGGGCAGACCCGCGTCGTGCTGCTGCAGACGCTACAAGGCCTGCGCAAAGCCTGAAGAGACAGGCAGCGTCCGGACTTCAGCCGAAGTTCGGCGCGCGCCGTTCGCGCAGCGAGGCGATGCCCTCGCGCACGTCGGCGCCTGCGAAGCCCATGAATTCGAGTGCCAGCGAGGCATCGAAGGTCGGGCCGGCCTGGCGCAGCCAGTTGTTCAGCGCGTACTTGGTCAGGCGAATCGCGCTCTGGCTGCCGGCCGCGAGCCGGTCGGCCACCTCATAGGCGCGCGGCAGCAGCTCGGCTTCGTCCACCGCGAGCGACACGAGGCCGATGCGCTCGGCCTCCTCGCCGCTCACCGGCTCGCACAGCAGCAGGTGGTACTTGGCCTTGGCCATGCCGCACAGCAGCGGCCACACGATGGCCGCATGGTCGCCCGCCGCCACGCCCAGTCGCGTGTGGCCGTCGACGATCTTCGCGCTCTTGGTGGCAATGGAAATGTCGGCCAGCAGGCCCGCCACCAGCCCCGCGCCCACGGCCGGTCCATGCATGGCGCTGACGATGGGCTTGTCGCAGTTGATGATGTTGTAGACCAGATCACGCGCCTCGCGCCACACGCGCTGGCGCACCGCGTCGTCGGTGGTCATGTCCTGCACCATCGCGAGGTCGCCACCGCCCGAGAAGCCCTGGCCCTCGCCCCGCAGCACCGCGCAGCGCACCGTGTCGTCGGCCGACACGTCGCGCCAGATCTCGGCGAGTTCGCGGTGGCCGTCGTGTCCGGCCGTCGGCAGCTTGCCGTTGGCCGCGCGCATCTGGATGTCGAGCACCGCGCCGTTCGCGCCCCGGCGCGTGATGGCAAGGGTTTGATAGCGGGTGTAGTCCATGGCGAATCCGTGTTCTATTTCTTGGCGGCGATTTCGCGGCAGCGCCGCACGTTGCTGTCGAAGCGCGCCGCGAGGCCGGGCTCGCATGCATCGTCGCCGGGAGTAAGTCTGCACATGCCGACCACCACGTAGTCCATGACCGCCGCGGTGCACATCGGGTAGGCCGCAAGCTCGGGGTTGGCCTTGACCTTGAAGCCCCAGCGGTCCGAGAACTCCACCGTACGCGCCATCGCGTCGTGGAAGAAGCTGCGGTCCTTCGCGGCGATGGCGGCTTCCATGCGCGGCAACTCCTCGTTCAGGTAGCCGACCGAATCGAGCGGGAAGTCGGACGGGTTCTGCTGCGCCGTGGCCATGGATGCGGCCAGCACCAGAGGCAAGGCAGCGAAGATGCGCAAGGCCGGAGCGAGCGCGGAACGAAGGAACAGGCGTTGAAGGTGCATGGCCGTGAATTCTGCAACGTTTTGAAGCACTTTTGAATTCCCGGCGATGCGCGGGCGCGACGACGCCTACTTTCCCTTCTTCTGCTTGTCGTACTTGCGCCAGTACTGGAACTCGTCCTCGTGCACTTCGAGGTCGATCTCCGAAATGCGCAGCTGCAGCCGTTCCTGCACCTCGGCCACGGCCTTGTTGTAGACCAGCGGGCCGACTTCCTCGAGGAAGAAGCCGAGCAGCGCGCCGGCGCCGATGTTGCCGATCGGCTCTTCCATGTTCTCGCGGAAATAGCGCTCGATGGACGTGATGGCCTGCTGGCGCGCTTCCTTGGAAATCTCGATGGTCATGGATGTCTGTCTCTCAGGGATGGAGTCGATCGATTGTGCCGGGCGCGGGCTTGGCGACGAAGCCGCGCTCCACGTCGCCGCGAAAGCCGACCGATTCGTATAGGCCATGAGCCTCCTCGCGCGCCACGCCGGAAAGCAGCAGCACCTTGCAGCAGCCCTGCCGCTCCCAGGCCAGCGCCAGCGCATGGCGCAGCACCTGGCGCGCGAGCCCGCGCCGGCGGAAAGCCGCCGCAGTAATGACGTGCTCGATGACGCCGATGCGCCGCCCACCGCTCGCCAGGTTCGGAATGGTGGCCAGCATGCAGGTGGCGCCGAGCCGGCCGTCGACTTCGGCGACGACGACGCTGGCATGCGGGTCGTCGACGATGCCGCGCCAGAGCCGTTGCGCGTCGCCCGGCGAGAGCACAGGGTCGTGCGGGCGAAGCTCGGCGTACAGGGCTTGCACGGCGGCGAGGTCGTCCAGGGTGGCGGTGCGGATGACGGGCGTCGAAGTGTTCATGGCGCTGAGGGGCAACAAGGCGTTTCCCATTCTTGCCGCTTTCAAGGCCCCGCCGTTCGCTACCATGCGGCCACAACAACACGGAACCGGAGACAGACACCATGAAGATCCGCCCCGCCGCACTCGCGGCCCTTGCCTTGGCCGCCCTCGCCTCGCTTCCCGGCTGCACCTCCATGACGCCCACCGTGGCGCAGCGCCAGCTGATGCTGGTGGCGAACGACGAGAAGCAGTCTTGGAACGACGCCGGCGCCGTCAACCTCGGCCCCATGGGGCGCGACACCGTGCAGGTGCTCGACATCGGCACCGATCCGCTCGCGCCCAAGGTGCTGGGCACGCTGCAGCTCGACAACACCATTGCCGGCCCGCCGACCAACCTGGCCATCACGCCCGGCGAAACGCTCGCGCTGGTCGCCAACTCGCTCAACGTGATCGAGGAAAACGGCGTGCGCAAGCAGGTGCCCGACAACCGCCTGTTCGTGATCGACCTGACCGCCAGCCCGCCCAAGCTGCTGGACACACTGCAGGTCGGCAAGCAGCCCTCGGGCCTGTCGATCAACCGCGCGGGCAACCTGGCGCTGGTGGCCAACCGCGCCGACAACTCGGTGAGCGTGCTGCGCATCGCGGGCAAGAAGGTCACGCTGATCGACACCGTGGCCATGGGCGAATCGGTGGCGCATGTGCGCTTCACGCCAGACGGCAGGCGCGCGCTGGCGGCCAAGTTCCCGAGCCACAAGATCGCGCTGCTCGACGTGGACGGCGAAAAGGTCAGCTACAACAAGGTCGATCTCGCGGCGGGCCTGTGGCCCTACAACGTCGACGTGACGCCCGACGGCAAGCTCGCGCTCACGGCGGACAACGGCAATGCCGGCGCGTCCGACGGGCAGGTCGACACGGTGAGCGTGATCGACATGGAAGCCGCGCCGCCGCGCGTGATCGACAAGGTGGTGGTCGGGGACGGCCCCGAGGGCCTGGCCGTGAGCCCGACCGGCAGGCATGCGGTGGCGGTGATCCTGCGCGGCAGCAACGCAGCGAAGAACGCCTACTTCTACAACCGCAACGGCTCGGTGGTGCTGCTGAAGATCGACGGCAAGAAGGTCACGCGCGCCAACGAGGTGGTGGTGCGCGGCCTGCCGGAAGGCGCGGTGTGGAGCGCCGACGGAAAGTACCTCTACGTGGGCAACTTCATCGACAAGGACATCACCATCCTGCGGCTCGACGGCGACACGCTGCTGCCTACGGGCAAGTCATTCGCGCTGGAAGGCCATCCGGCCGCGATGCGCGGGACAATGACGCACTGAATCCACTTTTCCCGAACGAAGAAGAAGCCATGGCGCAACCCAAACGACAACTCCGCACGCTCGAACGCGGCATCCTCTGCCTCGTGATCGGCGCCGCCGTTCTGCTGGGGCCGCGCTTCCTGCAGGGCACGCGCTGGTTCGAGATGGTGGCGGGCGCCTATCTGGTCGGCTGGTTCGCGCTGGCGCTGGGCACCGCGCTGGTGGTGGTCGAGCTGTTCAAGCGCGGCAAGCCGCGCCAGTAGCCCAGGCAGGCCTCGATCGCTCGGTCAGGCCTTCTTGCCGCGCAGCTTGCCGACCAGTTCCACCACGGCAAGCACGATGGCGCCGGCCACCACGCCCACGCCGGCATTCACGCCCATGGAGCCCAGCGTGCCGAACACGCCACCGGTGGCCTTGGCCCAGTCTTCGACCGCATGGCCCAGTGCCGGCACGCCGTGCACCAGGATGCCGCCGCCCACGAGGAACATGGCGGCGGTGCCGGCCACCGACAGCGCCTTCATGAGCCACGGCGCCGCCGCCAGGATGCCGCGGCCCAGGGCCCGTGCGCCCGCGCTTGCACGCTGGCTCAGGTAGAGGCCCGCGTCGTCGAGCTTCACGATGCCGGCCACCAGGCCGTACACGCCGATGGTCATGATGAGTGCGATGCCCACCAGCACGCTGAGCTGCGTGGTGAACGGCTGGCCCTGCACCGTGCCCAGCGTGATGGCGATGATTTCGGCCGAGAGGATGAAGTCGGTGCGCACCGCGCCCTTGATCTTGTCCTTTTCGACGGCGACCACGTCGACCGAGGCGTCGGCCACGGCCTGTTCATGGCGCCCGGTGTCTTCGGCGTGTTCCTTCTTGTGCAGGAACTTGTGGGCGAGCTTCTCGGCGCCCTCGAAGCACAGGAATGCGCCGCCGACCATGAGCAGCGGCGTCACCAGCCACGGCAGCCAGGTGCCGATGGCCAGGGCGGCCGGTACCAGAATCGCCTTGTTGATGAACGAGCCCTTGCACACGGCCCACACTACGGGAATCTCCCGTTCGGCCCTGACGCCGGACACCTGCTGCGCATTGAGCGCGAGGTCGTCGCCCAGCACGCCGGCCGTTTTCTTGGCGGCCACTTTGGTGAGAACCGACACGTCGTCCAGTACGGTCGCGATGTCGTCGAGCAGCAGGAGCAGGCTGGTGGCCATGGGCAAGTCGGTGAAAAAGAGAAGCGGCGAGCTTAGCCGTTGCCTTCGGGCTGCTCCGCAATACCCATACGGGGCAGGCTCAGAGCGCGCTCAGCGCCAGTGCCAGCACAGCCAGCAGCGAGACGCCGAACACCGCCAGGCCCACGCGGCGGCGGCGGTGCGTGAGCACCCAAAGCGCCACGCCCGACATCGACAGGAAGATCAGGCTGCCGGCCAAGGTGTCGACCAGCAGGATCCAAGGCATCGGCATGCCGCCGCCCTTGTGCATGTTGGTGAGCGTGGCGACGAAGCCGTTGTGCGTGGTAGCCACGCCGACCGAGCGGTTGCCCTGCCAGTACTCGGCCTGCACCATTTCGTTCGGGCCGCCGAAATTGAAGACCCAGTGCGCCGGCTGCGTGAGCGCGGGGGCGCCGTGGTCGCTCTTGTCGGCCCATGCCACGGCCTTGGCGGGCTCGATACGGGTGGAGTTGGGCGGCCCGCTCATGCGCAGTGCCTCCTGCAGCCAGCGGCTCATGGCCTCGGGCGTCTCGGGCGCCGGCTCGGGCAGCGCCAGCTGGGCGCGGGTGCGCTCCTGTGCCTGCGGCAGCTTCAGCACGTTGCGGTGGTTCAGCCAGATGCCGCTGAACCCGAACAGCAGCCCCAGCACCGCGCCCCAGAGGCCGATCCAGCCGTGCATGCGGCGGATCCACTGCACGGTGGCCGTGCGGCGCTGGTGGGAGCGCACGCGCGCGGCGTGGCCCAGGGTGCTGCTGTCGTGGTCCATGGCAGCGGGGATCAGGAAACGTCGCGCTTGAGCCGGATTTCCTCGACACGCACGGTGCCGAAGGCGGTGGTCTTGGCGGTCTTCATCTCGCGCTTGAAGCCGGCGAGTTCGTGGAAGCGCATGGCGCGGTCGTTGCGGATCGGCACCCAGATGGTGACCGTGGTGCAGCCCTCTTCTTCCAGGCCTTCGCGCGCGGCGTCCCACAGGGCTACGCCGGCGCCCTTGCCCCAGTGCTCGGGCTTGACGTAGATAGCCCAGATTTCACCGGTGGTGGGCGGGGTCTTGGGGTCGCGAGAGCGGTCGAAGCCGACGAAGCCGACGATCTGGCCGCCGTGCGTGACCACGTGCACCTGGGGTTCGCTGTATTCGATGGCTTCGCGCCACTTGGCTTCCCGCGACGCCGGGGCCAGGGTGCGCAGCTCTTCTTCGGGGAGGATGCCTTCGTAGGCAGCCTTGGCGGCCAGGGCGTGGACTTCGGCGACGGCCTTGGCGTCGCGCAGGGTGGCGGGGCGAACTTCGTAATCTGACATGAATGCGGGGAAATCAATGGAACCGCGTATTGTCGCCGCACCGCTAAACTGCCCGCTGCATCCGTCGTAACAACAGGAGAAATCGACATGGCCAAGGGTCAGCAACGCAGCACCAAGGAAGCGAAGAAACCGAAGAAGGACACCTCGCCGCCCAAGCCCGTCGGCACCGGCGGCATCGAACCGGTCCGCACGGTCACCACGGCAGTGATCCCGCGCGGCAAGCTCAAGAACAAGTGACCGACGCAGCACCGGCCCCGGCCAGGCCCGCGCAGCCGCGCAATCCGCTGCACGGGCTCACGCTGGAGGCCATCGTGACGGCACTGGCCGGCCACTATGGATGGGAACAGCTCTCGGAGCTGGTTCCCATCCGCTGTTTCGCGATCGACCCGAGCGTGAGCTCCAGCCTCAAGTTCCTGCGCAAGACCCCCTGGGCGCGCGAGAAGGTCGAGAGCCTGTATCTCTTCATGCTGCGCGAGCAACGCCGCGAACAGCAGCAGCAGAATCCCCCAACCCGCTGATCCCCCCTGATCCCGCAACGATGAAGGTTCGACTCGAACCGTCGGGCCTCAGCTTCGAGGCCGACGCCGGCACCACGCTGCTGCAGGCCGCCGAGGCCGCGGGCATCGAGCTGCCCAGCTCATGCCGCAACGGCACCTGCCGCACCTGCATCTGCCAGCGGCTGTCGGGCGAGACCCGCCACACCATCGAGTGGCCGGGCCTGAGCCTCGACGAAAAAGAAGAAGGCTGGATCCTGCCCTGCGTGGCGCAGGCGCTGGGCGACCTGACGCTCGACGTGCCCAGCGCGCGCTCCCTCTTCCCGGACTGAGTTCGCCGGCCAGGCTAGGAAGACACGGGCCTGGCAGCGGCAGGCGCCGCCACCGTCAGCCGGTCGCGCTGCGCCAGCGACGGGAACAGCTTGAACCAGGTGAGCGCCACCAGCATCGTGCCCACGCCCCCCACCACCACCGAGCCGACCGGCCCCAGCAGCGCCGCAGTTGCGCCCGACTCGAATTCGCCGAGCTGGTTGCTGGCGCCGATGAAGATCGAGTTCACGGCGCTCACCCGCCCGCGCATGGCGTCGGGCGTCTCCAGCTGCACCAGCGTCTGGCGGATCACCACGTTGACCATGTCGGCCCCGCCCGAGACCGCCAGCGCGATCAGCGACACGACGAAACTCTTCGAGATGCCGAACACCACCATGCACAGCCCGAACAGCGCAATGGCCATCAGCAGCGTGCGCCCCACGTGGCGCTCGACCGGCCGGCGCGTGAGCGCGATCGACATCACCAGCGCGCCCACGGCGGGCGCGCCGCGCAGCAGGCCGAGCCCCCAGGGGCCGGTGTGCAGGATGTCCTTGGCGTAGATGGGCAGCAGCGCCACCGCGCCGCCCAGCAGCACCGCGAACAGGTCGAGCGAGACCGCGCCGAGCACCGGCTTGCGCTTCCAGATGAAGTCGACGCCCGCGAACACCGTGGCCAGCGTGACCGGCTCGCGCGCGGCCGGCGTGTAGGCGTAGCGCAGCCGCAGCACCAGCGCACAGGCCAGGGCAAAGCACACCACGCTGGCGCCGTAGACCACCGCCATGCCGGCCACGAACAGCAGCCCGCCCAGCGCGGGCCCGCCGATGATCGCGCCCTGCATGCCGGCCGAGCTGAAGGCCATCGCGCGCGCCAGCATGGTCGGCGGCACCAGCAGCGGCGTCAGCGCCTGCTGCGCTGGCATCTGGAAGGCGCGCACCGCGCCCAGCACCAGCGAAAGGCCCAGCAGCAGCCCGCGCGTGTCGTGCTTCCCCATCACCGCCAGCAGCAGCACCAATGCGACCAGCCCCTGCACCGCGAAGCAGGCCGCGACGATGCGCCCCCGGTGATGGCGATCGACGATGTGGCCCGCCAGCAGCGCCAGCAGCAGCGCGGGCACGAACTGGTAGAGGCCGACAAGGCCCAGGTCCCAGGCGCTGCTCGTGAGGTCGTACATGTGCCAGCCGATGGCCACCAGCAGCATCTGCGAGGCGGCGGTGCCGAAGAGCCGCGCCGTCCACATCTGCATGAAGGGGCGTTCGCGCGTCAGGTCGGAAAAGCTGGGGGAGGAAGCCGCGCCGGCCGGAACGGCGGAGGCTGCGGGAGGAAAGGAAGCGGGAGCGGGGTCGGGGCCGGACATCCGCTCAAGGATATCCGAGGCTTCATGAGCGGGCCGTGAGGCGCGGCAACGCCCCCTGCGCGCCCTTTGTCGCGCTCTCTAAACTCGGTGCCTCCATGACCCTGCCAGCCCCACTGCACCCCGTTCACGAAGACGACCACCTGCTGGTGTTCGACAAGCCTGCCGGCCTGCTCTGCGTGCCTGGCCGCGGCGAGGACAAGCAGGACTGCCTGAGCGCACGCGCCCTGCGCCAATGGCCCGACGCGCTGATCGTGCACCGGCTCGACATGGGCACCAGCGGCCTGGTGGTGATGGCCCGCGGCATCGAGATGCAGCGCGCCCTGAGCGCCGCCTTTGCCGAGCGCCGCGTGCACAAGCGCTACGAAGCCGTGGTCGACGGCGCGATGCCGCTGCGCGAAGACTGGTCGGTGATCGACGCCCCGCTGATGGCCGACTGGCCGCGCCGGCCGCTGCAGAAGGTGGACCCGGCGGGCAAGCCGAGCGTCACGCGCTGGAAGGCGATTTCAGCCTGGCCCGGCGAGCCGGCCGCCACCCACGTGCTGCTGGAGCCGCTGACCGGCCGATCGCACCAGTTGCGCGTGCACCTGCTGTCGATCGGCCATCCGATATTGGGAGACGCGCTTTATGGCGATGCTGCCCTGCAGGCACGCGCACCGCGCCTGCTGCTGCATGCGAGCAAGCTGGGCTTCGTGCATCCGGTGACGCAGCAGGAGCTCTGCTTCAGTCGGCCGCCCGATTTCGTTTCTTCGAGCTGCTGAGTGCTGGCTGGGCCTCAGCCGCCCTTGACGACCAGCACAGGCATGTTCGCGTCCTGCAGCACGCGCTGCGTGACGCTGCCGAGCAGCAGTTTCTCGATGCCGCTGCGGCCGTGCGAACCCATCACGATGAGATCGGCCGCGATGGCGATGGCCGTGTCGACGATGCCTTCGTGCACCACGTGGCCGTCGATCACGCGCTGGTCGCTGTGCAGGCCTTCGGCCGCCAGCGCCGCCACGCCGCGCGCGAGTGCCGCGTTGGCACTGGCCGTTGCGGCGGCGAGGTATTCGTTCTGGCCGAGCGCATAGTCCGCGCCGACGCCGATGAAGGGATAGTTGTCGATCACGTGTATCAACGTGATGCGGCTTCCGAAGGCCAGCGCGAGGCCGCTGGCCTTGCTGACGGCGAGCATGGAAGTTTCGGAGCCGTCGATCGGAACCAGGATGTGATTGAACATGGCGGGACCTCGCTTTCGTTCGCAGACAGACCCGGCTCAAAAAGAGCCGGGGCTCGAATTTAACCGCTGTTCGGGTGGCCGGACTGTAGGACTCGTACCAGCGGCGGCACAACGCGTTCGCGCGCGCCGCCGCGCGGGTTTGTCAGTCGCCCTGAAAACCCTTGGCCCGGCAGGTGATCACGAGCGTATCGCGCCAGCCTTCGCCGCCCTCTTCGAGCGGCTGGATGGGCGTGGACTCGTGGATCACGCGCGCGTCGTCGAGCAACAGCAGGGTCCATGGCTCGGTCATGGTGAAGCGTTCGCCGCGCCGCCCGTTGGCCTCGAACACCCGCGTTTCGCCGCCCTTGATGCCTTGCCGGCCGATGAGTGCGACAGCCACGAGGTCGACACCGTCGCGGTGCGCGCCCTCGGGCGTCGGGCGGCCGATGCCGCCGGCGGTGTCGATGCGAAACTGGTGCGCTTCCACGAACCAGCGCTGCGGCGCGCCGCGCATGTCGCTGCTGGTCTTGCCCAGCTGCTGCAGCAGGCGCTGCCACACAGGTTGCGCCACCGTGGCGTCGAGCATCGGCGCGAACCAGCGCTGCATGCCGCCGTGCAGCGCGTTGTATTCGACCGGCTGCCAGTGCGCGCGATGCGGCACCTGTGCCAGCGTGGCGTGGTCGTCGGCCTCGACGGTGAAGCAGGCATGGCGCCGCGTGCGGTAGCGGCCGCCGTCCTTCAGGTACTCGTCGGGCGGGAGTTCGTTCCAGTCGGCATGCAGCGCCTCGAGCTGCGGCAGCGGAGCGCCTAGCCATTCGCTGACCCCCTGGGGGCTCAGCACCGCATAGCCCTGGCCACGCAGTGCGTCCGGGAGGTCTGCAGGAGCGATGAACGGAGGTGTGAAAGCGGCCGTGGTCACTGCGCGCTGACCTTCACGTCCTTCCAGAACGCGACACGGTCGCGAATCTCCTCTGCTTCCGGCTTCGGGTCGGCGTAGTACCAGGCTGCGTCGGTATTGAGCTCGCCGTTGACCAGCAGCGAGTAGTAGCTTGCGGTGCCCTTCCAGGGGCAGGTGGTCTTGTGGTTGCTGAAGGTGACGACGTCGCGGTTGAGCGAACTCATCGGGAAATAGTGGTTACCTTCGACGAGCACGGTGTCGTCGCTTTCGGCGATGGTGACGCCGTTCCAGGTTGCTTTCATGGTCTTGGTCTCCAGGGGGAGGGTTGCGGGCGCTGGCCGTTGTGCTGCCGCACGGGGCGAGGGGTATTGTGCCGCTGCTGCGGAATGCAGCTTTTTATGTGGTCGTATCTGTGCCTGTTGTGCTGTTTTTTCCCAGGGCCGGGTCTCGGCCCGGCGGCCGACCTACTTTTCTTTGCTTCGCCAAAGAAACGTAGGCAAAAGAAAGGCGACCCTGCTGTCTGCGTCCCTTCGCTTCGCTTCGCTACGGGCAACCTGCGGTGCTCGACTACGGCGGGGGTCCGCAGAACTCGCTTCGCTCAAACAGCTGCGGCCCTGATCCCGCCTACGTCTGCGCTCCTCGGCGCAGCCAGAAGGGAGTTGGAAACCGAACGCGCCATTGCTTCGCTCGGCGCGGATGGCACAGCCGCGCAGCGGCTGTGCGGCGTGGGCCGAGCGAAGCAAAGGCCCGGCCAGTCTCCTCCCCTCTGGCTGCGCCGAGGAGCGGAGTGTTTCGCGGATAAGGGCTCGCAGCTGTTTGAGCGAAGCGAGTTCTGCGAGACCCCGCGAAACGCGAGCACCGCAGGTTGCCCCGTAGCGCAGCGAAGGGGTCGCAGACAGTGGGGTCGCCTTTTCTTTGCTTACTTTCTTTTGGCGAAGCAAAAGAAAGTGAGTCCGCCGCCGGGCGGATATCCCGGCCCCGGAACCAAACCTAGGCAGCCAACCAATGCACGCTGAAGAGCCTCTCAGGATCCGTCCAAACAGCCCCAGGCTTAAACCCCGCCCGAGCAGCCAAAGCCCGAAGCCCTTCAACAGTGAACTTGTGCGAGTACTCCGTATGAATAGTCTCGCCCTCCTCGAACCCAAACCGTTCGCCATTCAAACAAACGCTCTGAGCCCGCCGGCTCACCAGATGCATCTCGATCCGCCGCCGAGGCGCGTTGTAGAACGCCGCGTGCGAGAACCCATCCAGATCGAAGTCCGCATTCAACTCCGAGTTGGCACGACGCAGCAGGTTGAGGTTGAACTGGCCCGTCACCCCTTGCGCATCGTTGTAAGCCGCATGCAGCCGCGCCGGGTCCTTCACCAGGTCGACACCGATCAAGAGCCCTCCGCCACGCAACATCCGAGCAGCAAGCTGCAGAAAGGCCAACGCCTCGTCAGGCTCGAAATTTCCAATGGTCGACCCCGGGAAGAAACCGACTCGCCGCCCTGCCCCGGCCATAGGCGCAGGCAGCACCATCGGCATGGTGTAGTCGGCCGCAATGGGCTGCACCACAAGCTCCGGATAGTCCGCCTTCAACCGCGCCGCAGCCGCTTCCAGGTGCTCACCCGAGATGTCGATGGGCAGATAGCGCTTGGGCGTCTCCAGCGCATCCAGCAGCAGCCGCACTTTCGTGAGCGACCCGGCCCCGAACTCCACGATTTCCGCATTCGGCCCGACCTGCTGCGCAATCTCGCCCGCGCACTCGCCAAGAATGCGCAGTTCGGTGCGTGTGGGGTAGTACTCGGGCAACTCGCAGATCCGGTCGAACAGCTGCGACCCCGCCACGTCGTAGAAGAACTTCGGCGAAATGCTGCGCGGCGAGCGCGCAAGCCCCGCCTGCATCTCGCGCCCGAACTCCGACAGCGGCGCTGCGGCTTCGGAAGCATCGGTAGCGGCACGCGTCTTCGCGGGAACGAAGGACAGCGAGGAAGAGGAAGTCGGATTTCGCATGATCAGATGTCTTTCGCGAGCCGCAGCCCCGAGAACTGCCAGCGCGCCGCCGGCGGAAAGAAGTTGCGATAGCTGGGCCGCGTGTGCCCGGCCGGGGTGGCTACGCTGCCGCCGCGCAACACCAGTTGCCCCACCATGAACTTGCCGTTGTATTCCGCCGCGATGCCGGGCATCGGCCGGAAGCCGGGATATGGGTCGTACGACGAACGCGTCCACTGCCAGACGTGGCCGGTCATCTGCGTGATGCCGGGAGCGTCGTACGCGGCCTCCCATTCGAACTCTGTAGGCAGCCGTGCGCCGGCCCATTCGGCATACGCGGCGGCTTCGTAGAAACTGAGCTGCGACACGGGCGCATCGGCCTCCATCGGCCGCACGCCATGCAGGCCGAACACATTCCAGCCGGCGGAAGGCCCTTGCGTTTGCTGCAGGCCGAAGCCCAGCCGCGGATCGTCGGGCGCGAGCCAGTACGCCGGATGGCGCCAGCCGTTCGCCTGCACAGCCGCCCATCCGTCGGACAGCCAAAGCTCGGGCCGCTGATAGCCGCCGTCGGCAATGAACTGCGCGAAGTCGCCGCAATTCACAAGCCGGTCGGCAATGGCATGCGGCTGCACCAGGGCCTGGTGGCGCGGTGTCTCGTTGTCGAAAGAAAACTCACGGCCGCCAAAGCCCACCTCGACCAGACCGCCGCGCTGTTCGATCCAGCGCATGGCGGGCGGCACGGCGGCCAGCCGCAGCGCCGGCCCGCTCGCGGGCTTGTAGGCGGGCAGCATCGGGTTGCACGACAGCGCATGCAGGATGTCGGTGAGCAGCAGCTCCTGGTGCTGCTGCTCGTGGTTCAGCCCGAGCGTGACGATGGGCTCGATGGCCGCCCAATCGCCGCCGCCCTCTTCGAGCAGCGCGACCACTGCCTCGTCGACATGCCTGCGGTACGCATGCACCTCGTCCACCGAAGGCCGCGTGAGCAGGCCGCGCTGCGGGCGCGGATGGCGCGGGCCGAGCGCCTCGTAGTAGGAGTTGAAAAGATAATGAAAGCGCCTGTCGAAAGGCTGGTAGCCCGTTGCATGCAGCTGCAGCAGCACCGTCTCGAAGAACCATGTGGTGTGCGCGAGGTGCCACTTGGTCGGGCTCGCGTCGGGCATCGACTGGATGCACTGGTCTTCGGCGGAGAGCGGGGCGGCAAGCGCCAGGCTGGTGGCGCGCACATCGCGGAACCTGTCGCGCAGTGCGCTCGCCGCCTGTGTGATCGGCCGGGAAAGCGTCATGGGGTCTCCAGTCGGGTCAGCCGCACTTTGTAGCCCATTCGCGTGAAGAAAGCGCGTAGGACAAAACGCCGCGGGCTCGCAGCCGAAAAATCGGCGGAGAGGCACTGTGGCACAAGACGCAAGGGCTTGCATGGCGGGCTGCGTATCATCCGTCGGATGCAAACGACCAACCCATCGGGCACATCGGGCAGGCCGCGAATCGTCATCGTCGGCTGCGGATTCGGCGGACTCGAAGCGGCGCGCAAGCTCCAGCACGCGGACGTCGACGTGACGGTGATCGACAAGACCAACCATCACCTGTTCCAGCCCCTGCTCTACCAGGTGGCGACCGCCGGGCTCGCGGCACCGTCGATCGCTGCGCCGGTGCGCGCCCTCTTCCGCAAGCAGCCGCGCATCACCACGCTGCTGGGAGAGGTGACCGGCATCGACCCCGCCGCGCGCAAGGTGCAGCTGTCCAACGGCGACAGCGTGCCCTACGACCACCTGATCGTCGCGGCCGGCGCCACGCACAGCTACTTCGGCAACGACCAGTGGGCGCCGATCGCTCCCGGCCTGAAGACGCTGGCCGATGCCTTCGAGATCCGCCGCCGCGTGCTGCTGTCGTTCGAGACGGCCGAGATCACCACCGACCCCGACCGCCGCCGCGCCCTGCTCACCTTCGTGGTGATCGGCGCCGGGCCGACGGGCGTAGAGATGGCCGGCACGCTGGCCGAGATCGCCAAGCACACGCTGTCGGGCGAGTTCCGCCACATCGATCCGGCCAGCGCGCAGGTGCTGCTGGTCGAGGGCGGCCCGCGCGTGCTGCAGGCCATGCCCGAGTCACTGAGCCAGAAGGCGCTGGAGCAGCTGGAGAAGCTGGGCGTCGAGGTGCGGCTGAACGCCCGCGTCACATCCATCGATCCCACCGGCCTCGAAGTGCAGACCGGCGGCGGCGCAGACGGCGCGCCCGCGGCCAGCTACCGAATCGATAGCAGCTGCGTGGTGTGGGCCGCCGGCGTCGCGGCCTCGCCGCTGGGGCGCATGCTGGGCGCCGCCACCGGCGTCGAATGCGACCGTGCGGGCCGCATCAAGGTCGAGCCCGACCTGAGCCTGGCGGGCTTCCCCGCGATCAGCGTGGTCGGCGACCTCGCCGCCGCCATGAGCCATGCGCCAGGCAAGCCGCCGAAGCCGGTGCCCGGCGTGTCGCCCGGCGCGAAGCAGATGGGGCGCGCGGCGGCCGCCAACATCCTGCGCCGCATCGCGGGCCAGCCGACGGTGCCGTTCCGCTATGCCGACTACGGCAACCTGGCCACCATCGGACGCAACTCGGCCGTGGTCGACCTGGGCACGCCCTTCGGTCCGTTGCGCTTCAGCGGCCGCCTGGCGTGGCTGTTCTGGCTGTTCGCGCACGCGTATTTCCTGATCGGCTTTCGCAACCGCATCGTCGTGATGATGGACTGGGCCGGCGCCTACTGGAGCTTCCAGCGCAATGCGCGCGTGGTGGCCGACGTGCAGGGCAAGGGCGAATCCTGAAGATCCGGGCGCCGATATGCAGCTGGCGCCGCGCTGCCGGGGCTGCGGCGCCTGCTGAGGCTCAGAAGAAGAAGCCGTGGTGCCGCGAGTCGCGCTCGCTGCGGCGCCACTCCCACGGCGGCGTCGGCCTCGGGTCGGCCCACAGGCCCAGGCGCTTGCCTCTGGCCCTGGCCTCCAGCTTGAAGAGGCCGCCGCCGCGCCTGGTGGCGAGCTTGTTGTAGTCGTAGACCCAGGCCCAGCCTTCGGACACCATGCGGCTGCCGACGTCCTCGCCGTTGCAGCTGACGTCTGCCACGGTGCGGCCGTAGCGGTCGGTGTCGACTTCGCTGATGAGCGCGGTCTCGCTGAAGCACAGGTTGCCGAGCGCCTGGCGGCTGCGCTGGCCGTAGGGCTGCGCTTTCTCGGGTGCGTCGATGGCCGCGATGCGCACCTTCACGCGTTCGTAGGCACCGATGCGGCCGCAGCGCGCGGTGAGCGTGTCGCCGTCGCTGATGCCCACGACGAGGCAGGAACGCGGAGCGGCTTGGGTCAGGAGCGGAAAGAAGGCAAGAAGGCAGGAAAGCAGCAGCGCGCGCGAATGCATGAAGAAGCGGGAGATAGGCAGAATGCGGGACCGATCGAGGCTAAGTGATCCACTCGCAGGAACCGGTCGGTACACAGACTTTTTCTTTTGAACCATGTTTCGAAGGAGAGCACGCACCATGCAAGAACCCACCCAGGACGACTGGTTCCTCGCGGCCAACGACGCATGGGACGCCGGCGCGCACAAGAAGGCTCTTTCGCTCTTCCTCAAGGCCGCGGCGGCGGGCGAGACCCACGCGCTCAACAGCGTCGGCTATTTCCTCGACCACGGCATCGGCGTGAAGAAGAACCCCGCTGCCGCACGCGACTGGTATCGCAAAGCCGCCAAGGCAGGCGACGTGGCGGGCTGCGCCAACCTCGCCATCTGCTATCGCGACGAAGGCAACTTCCGCTGGGCGCGCTTCTGGTTCGAGAAAGCCTATGCGCAGGGCGACGGCGACGCGGCACTGGAGCTGGGCCGGCTCTTCCTCTGGGAAGGGCCGAACCAGAACCGGCACAAGGTGGTCGACTACCTGGGCAAGGCGGTGGCCTCGCAGTCCATCACGCCGAACGGACGCACCGAGGCGGGGGCGCTGCTGAAGTCGCTGGGCCTCACAAAGTAAGGCCCGCTCCGCTCACTTCGCGCGGCTCTCGTCTTCCTGCAGCAGCCGCCACATCACCTTGCCGCTGCCGCTCTTGGGCAGCGCATCCACGAACTGCACCTTGCGCGGGATCTTGTAGACCGCCATGTTCTCGCGGCACCAATCGATGATCTGCTGCTCGGTGGTGTCCTTGTGCGTGGCGCGCAGCACCACCACAGCCTTGACCGATTCGCCGCGGTAGTCGTCCTTGGTGGAGATGACGCAGGCCTCCTGGATGGCGGGGTGGCGGAACATCAGCAGTTCGACCTCGGCCGGCCACACCTTGAAGCCGCTGGCGTTGATCATCCGCTTCAGGCGGTCGGTGATGAAGAAATAGCCGTCCTCGTCCATGCGGCCCATGTCGCCCGAGCGGAAGAAGCGCTTGCCCTCGAACTCGACGAAGGCCGCCGCCGTGGCGTCGGGCCGTTTCCAGTAGCCCTGGAACACTTCCGGGCCGTGGATGATGATTTCGCCCGATTCGCCGATGGGCATTTCGGCCAGCGTGTCGGGGTCGACCACCCGCGCGTCGGTGCTCATGAACGGAATGCCCAGGCACTGCTGCTTGGGGTGGTCCGACGGGTTGGTGTGCGATGGCGCGGCGGTCTCGGTCAGGCCGTAGCCTTCCTGGTACTTCAGCCCGTACTGCTCCAGCAGCCGCTGTGCAACTGCCTGCGGCATGGCCGCGCCGCCGCCGCCGATGTAGGTCATGCTCGAGAGGTCGTAGCTCGCGAAGTTGGGGCTGGCCATGAGGTCGATGACCATGGTCGGGATGTTGGTCCAGGCAGTGACCTTCCAGCGCGAGATGAGCCGGCCGGCCACGTCGCGGTCCCAGCGCGGCATGATGATCAGCGTGGCCGCCGCCAGGATGGCGGTGTGCATCATGCTGACCACGCCGGTGATGTGGAACATGGGCATCACCGCCAGCACCACCGTCTCGGAGGTCGATCCGCCCCAGAGCTGGCCGGCCACCGCGTTGTGCATCAGGCTCGAATGGTGGTGCACGCAGCCCTTGGGCAGGCCGGTGGTGCCGCTGGTGTAGGGCAGCAGCGCCATGTCGTTGGCGCCCACCACATGCGCGGGCGCCGGATGGTCGGCGGCCAGCACGTCGGTCCAGGCCAGGGCCTGCCCGCCGGCCAGCGCGGGCAGCGGATGGCGGGTGGTGAGCCACTCCTTCCAGGCGGGAGCCGGGGCGTCCTCGCCAGAGATGTCGGCGTCGAAGGCGTCGGTGAACTGGGTCACGATCATGTGCGAAAGCCGCTGCTCGGGCGGCAGTGCGTCGCTGGCCTTGGCAAGCTCGGGCGCGAGGTCGCCGGTGATGATCGCCACCTTGGCGTCGGGGTCGGTGATGTAGTGCTTGAGTTCCTCGGCCCGGTTCATCGGGTTGACCGGCACCACCACCGCGTTGGCGCGCAGGATCGCGAAATGCGCAATCACCAGCTGCGGGCAGTTCTGCATGTCCAGGATCACGCGGTCGCCGCGCTTCACGCCCAGCGCATGCAGCGCGCCTGCCAGGCGCTCGGCCTGTTCGGCGAATTCGCGGTAGCTGAGCACCCGGCCGAAGAACACGAGCGCCGGCTTGTCCGGGTAGCGGGCGGCCGAAGTGGCCAGGTTGTGCCAGAGCGAGGTGGCGGGGACGGTGATCGAATGCGGAAGGCGTTTGGGCCAGAACTTGTAATGCGGGCGTTGTTGCATGGTGAGAACAGGCGGGGGAAGCAGAGGGGAGAAGAAAAAGCGGCTGCACGCAGCCTAAGCCGCCAATGGCACCGCTCCCATCGGGGAAGCCCGTGGGGCGTCGCCTAGGTGACGCCAATTTTTCTGACACCGCTGGAACGCACGCATGCGCCATGCGACTACAGACAACGCACCCGCCATCGGCGATACCTGCCCTTCCCCCCACCCACCGCACCAAGGAGTCGACATGGCAGCAGACAAGCACGCAAGCGTTCACTGGGAAGGCGCCGGCAAGACCGGCAAGGGCCTGGTCAGCACCGAGACCGGCGCCCTCAAGGACTACCCCTACGGCTTCGCCAGCCGCTTCGAGGACGACAAGCGCGGCACCAACCCCGAGGAAATCGTCGGCGCGGCCCACGCGGCCTGCCTCACGATGGCCTTTGCCTTCGCGCTCGAAAAAGAAGGCTTCACCGCCACCAGGATCGACACCCGAGCCGCCGTGCGGCTGGCCAAGGACGGCGAGGGCTTCAAGATCGACCGCATCGCGCTCGAACTCGACGCCGCCGTGCCGAAGCTCGACGAAGCGAAGTTCCAGCAGATCGCCGCCGCAGCCAAGGCCGGCTGCCCGCTGTCGAAGGCGCTGGCGAGCGTGCCCGAAATCACGCTGAAGGCGACGCTGGCCGGCTGACCGGGCTGCTTATGATCGTCTCCACAACAAGGAGACGGATCATGAACAAGCCCATCCGGACCGCCCTGGCGGTCCTTTCTTTCGGCCTCGGCACCGCCGCGCTGGCCGCCTACCCCGACAAGCCGATCAAGCTCGTCATCGGCTTTCCGGCCGGCGGCCCGCTCGACCAGCATGCACGCCTGCTGACCGACAAGCTGCAGGCCGTGCTCGGCCAGCCGCTGATCGTCGACTACAGGCCGGGCGCCGGCGGCTCGGTAGGCGCCGACGCGGTCGCCAAGAGCCCCGCCGACGGCTACACGCTGATGCTCGCCAACACCGGCGTGGCGGTGATCAACGGCGCGCTCTACAGCAAGCTGCCCTACAACACGCAACGCGACTTCGTGCCCATTGCGCGCACCGCCATGCAGCCGCTGGCGCTGCTGGTCACGCCCAAGCTGCCGGTGCAGAACCTCAAGCAGTTCGTCGACTACGCCAAGGCGCGGCCCGGCCAGGTCAACTACGGTTCGGCCGGCAACGGCGGCATCAGCCACCTGGTGCCCGAGATGTTCAAGACCGCGACCGGCATCTTCATGGTGCACATCCCCTACCGCGGCAGCGCCCCGGCGTTCACCGACCTGATGGGCGGGCAGGTGCAGTTCATGGCCGAATCGATTCCGCAGGCGGCCAACTATCACAAGCAGGGCAAGGTGCGCGCGCTGGCCGTGACCAGCCGCGAACGCAACCCCGCCCTGCCCGACGTGCCGACCGTGATCGAGTCGGGCGTCAAGGGCTTCGAGGTGGTGGGCTTCTACGGCTTCCTCGCGCCGAAAGACACGCCGAAAGACGTGGTCGCCAGGCTCAGCGACGCCTTCAAGCAGGTGCTGAACAACCCCGAGGTACGCGACCGCATGGTCAGCCAGGGCGCCGACCCGGCCTACCTGGGCAGCGAGGACTTCGCGCGTTTCCTGGCAACGGAAACGCCGCGCTGGGAAAAGGCGGTGAAGGCGTCCGGCGCGCGGATGGACTGACCGCCGACCGGTCCGGTTGCGCGCCTGCGCCAGCACCGGCGCCAACTTTTTTGCGATTGCCTTGCCCGTTACGCAGGCGCGTCGGCCGCGCATTGCCAAGTCTCTTGGATATAGTGCCGCACCTTGTCGCGTGGAGGGCGACCTGCGTCGCCGGAGACGACAAGGGCAACGCAATCAAACGGGAGGAATCGCGCAATGCGCACACATCAAGACCACACCGGCCTCCGCCGCCGCATGGCAGCCCTGGCTTGTTTCACGGCCATGTCTTTTTCGGCCGGCGCCGCCGACACGGCGCCCGACCTCGATGCCGCGAAGACGGCGCTCACGGCATTCGCGCAATGCGATGCATCGTTTTTCACCTTGCTGGGCCAGAAGCCTCAGCTATTCGGGTCAGGCGTCGAAGTCGCCATGAACGGCACGGTGGCCGCCCCCACGGTGGCCGATCCACGGTCGGAGAAAGGACAGCGGCAGTCCTTCGCACGGCCGATCGACGTGGCAGGCCTGCGCCTGCTCGCCTGGCGCAACGAGGTGAGCTACGACGCGACGATGGGCGCATTTCTCTGGTGGGGCTTCGACGTCGAAGGTACGCCCGACAAGGCCGCGGATGCACTCAACCGTCTTCTGCAGCCAGCCCAGCGTGTCGTGAAGACAGGCGCCGAATGGGCTCGCGCGGAAAACCGGCGGATCGGCGATCCCATCGACGCATGGCGCCGTGGTGGACAGTCCGGATCCGTGACGCAGAAGGGCACGGTCGAGCGCGTGCTGCTCATCGAAGCCGACGAGGCGCCCGGCCGGACCAAGGTCTCCTGCGCCTTGCAAGGCTCCGTCACGCCGCCCTTGCTGGAACGCGTGCGTCCCGACCTTCCAACGTCGCTGCAGCAATGAGCAAAGCCGTCATCAGACTCGTCCTGGCCGCCGCGCTGGGCCTGGCCATCGCGGGCTGCGCGTCGGTGCCCCTCACGGGCCAAGGCGCGTGCCGGGTCGCCGGCAACCTGCCGCTGACCGCCGACGGGGCCGCCTATGTGCAACCGGACCGAGCCGTGGCGCTCTGGACCCGTTGTGTCGACAGCGGACCGCAGACCGCCATCCTGAAGGGCCTTGCGCTCAAGATGCGCAGCCACGCGAGACGGCAGCTCGAACAGTACGACGAGGCCATTCAGGACCTCGAAGCATCCCAGCGCCTGATTCCACCCCGCGCGGCCTGGGACTTCATCAACCTCGCGTCGCTGTACCGCGACGCAGGGCAGCCCACCAAGGCACTCGAGCTACTTCGCAAGATGCAGGACGAGCGGCTCGGCCTGTCGGGCATGCCGGCCTACTACCACCTGGGCAGGACCTTGAGCGAGCTCAAGCAATGGCCCGAAGCAACCGAAGCCTTCACCGAGGGCTTGAGGTATCAACCGACCTATGCGTGGGCTTACCTGTACCGCGCCCTCGCGTACGACGCGCAGGGCCGGCGCGAATTGGCCAGGAAGGACCTGGATCGCGGCAAGGAGTTGCTGGGCACCGAAATCAAGCCGGCCGATCGTGCTCAAGTGCTTGTCTCGCTGCGGCAGCCGCCCTTCGATGCTCTACTTCCCCGGTATGGCTTCGACAGCGCGACCTTCATGCCGGACAGTCTTCAACAAGATGAGTGAACGACATCAGCCGCTACGTGGCGCAGAGCAAGGCGAACCGAAGTTCTGCGCGCCGGAGCGGCTCGAGGAACTCGAGGCCGTGATCCCCGCGTTCGAAAAAGGCGACTTTCCAGTCAGGTTCTGAAAACCTGAGGGCTGCACAGCCTCTTTTTGGTGCACACGCCTTGCATACCAGTTGGCATAGAAGCTGCTGGTATGCAGGCCTATGGCCATTTCCGCATCCGAAATCAGTGCACGCATCGTCGAAGCGGTGATGGCGCAGAAGCTCGCGCCGGGTTCGCGCCTGGGCGAGCAGCAGCTGGCGATGCTGTTCGACTGCAGCCGCACCATCGTGCGCGAGGCCCTCACCCGGCTGGCGGCGCGCGGCATCGTCACGGTGAGCGCGCGGCGCGGCTGGTTCGTCATCGAGCCTTCGCAGGACGAAGCGCGCGAAGCCTTCGAGGCGCGGCGCGTCATCGAACTGGGGCTCATTCGGAGCGCAGGCAGCGCGGGCCGCACCGGGAAGATCGAGAAGACCGCCCTGCGCCAGTTGAAGGCGCACCTGCAGCGTGAAAAAGCCGCACTGAAAGAGAGCGACGTCGGCAACCGCAGCTTCCTGCTCGGCGACTTCCACGTGTGCCTGGCCGAATGCCTGGGCAACACGCTGCTGGCCGACACGCTGCGCGACTACACCGCGCGCACCACGCTGATCGCGATGCTCTACCAGTCCACGCACGACGCGGTTCAGTCGTGCGAAGACCATGTGCAGATCGTCGCGGCGCTGGAGCGCGGCGACCACGCCGCCGCCGAGGCGCTGATGGCCGAGCACATCGGCACGGTGCAGTCGGCACTGCGCGTGCAGGCGCCCACCGACCCGCTCGCGCAGCTGCGCGACGCGCTGGCGCCGCTGCAGAACACCCAGGCCGCCGCAGTCGCAGCGCCAAAGGCCAAGCGCCGCAAGCCGGGCGTCACACCCCCCGATTCCGATTCTTCGACTTACCTAGGAGCCTTGCTATGACCTTCTCTTTCCTGTCCAAACGCCAGTTCGCGCTCGCCATGGTGTCCGTGGCCATGCTGGCCGCCACCGGCGCGGCGCAGGCCCAGAACGCGCTCGACAACGTGCTCAAGGCCAAGACGATCAAGATCGCCGTGCCGACCGACTACCCGCCCTACGGCTCGGTCGACAAGAACATGAAGCCGCAAGGCCTCGACGTGGAAATGGCCGAGCTCATCGCCGCCAAGCTGGGCGTGAAGGTCGAGCTGGTGCCCGTGACCAGCGCCAACCGCATTCCCTACCTGCAGACCCGCAAGGCCGACCTGGTGATTTCCACGCTCGGCAAGAACCCGGAGCGCGAGAAGGTGATCGACTTCTCTTCCGCCTACGCGCCCTTCTTCCAGGCCGTGTACGCCGCCAAGAGCATGAAGCTGGCCAGCTTCGCCGACATGGCGGGCAAGACCGTTGCCGTGACGCGCGGCGCGATGGAAGACCAGGAGCTGAACAAGGTGGCGCCGCCGAACGTCGACTACCGCCGCTTCGAGGACAACAACGCGACCATCGCCGCCTTCGTGGCCGGCCAGACGCAAACCATTGCAACCAGCGCGGCGGTCGCCGGCGACATGCTCGCCAAGAACCCCAAGGTGAGCGCCGAATTCAAGCTGCTGCTCAAGGACAGCCCCTGCTTCGTCGGCATCGCCAAGGGCGAGACCGCATTGAAGACCAAGGTCAACGAGATCATCGCCGCCGCCAAGAAGGACGGCACGCTGGACGCCATGTCGAAGAAGTGGCTGGGCAAAGCCGCAGGCGACCTGCCTGTCTGATCGAGCCACGCGGCCATGAACATCGAATTCGACTTTGGCGCAGTTCTGTCGGAATGGCCGCTGCTGCTGCGCGGCGTGGCGTGGACCATCGGCCTCACGGCCGTGGGCACCGTGCTGGGCATGATCGTCGGCACCTTCTGCGCCTGGGCGCGCGCGAACGGGGCGGCATGGCTGCGCATCGCCGTGGGCACGTATGTGGAGCTGATCCGCAACACGCCCTTCATCGTGCAGCTGTTCTTCATCTTCTTCGGGCTGCCGGCGGCGGGGGTCAAGCTCTCGCCGGAGGTGGCTTCGGTGATCGCGATGGTGATGAACCTCGGCGCCTATTCCACAGAGATCATCCGCGCCGGCATCGAGGCCACGCCCAAGGGGCAGATCGAAGCCGCGGTGAGCCTGGCGCTGAGCAAGTCGCAGGTGTTCCTGCGCGTGGTGCTGCCGCCGGCGCTGAAGAAGGTGTGGCCCGCGATGGTGAGCCAGATCGTCATCGTGATGCTGGGCTCCGCCGTGTGCGGCCAGATCTCGACCGAGGAGCTGAGCTACGCCGCCAACCTCATCCAGAGCCGCAACTTCCGCGCCTTCGAGGCCTTCATCGTCGCCACGCTGATCTATCTCGCGCTGTCGGTCGCGTTGCGCCGGCTGCTCGACTGGGCGGGGCCGAAGTTCTTCTTCGGCCGCTGACCGAATACGGGGCCCTTCACCATGGTCGATTTTTCTCTCTGGGACATCCTGCGCAACCTGCTGATGGCGTTGCGCTGGACCGTCGTACTGTCGCTCATCGCCTTCATCGGCGGCGGCATCGTGGGGGCGCTGCTGCTGTTCCTGCGGCTGCGCGGCGGCAAGTTCGCGAACAAGGCCGTGGGCCTGTACGTGCAGCTCTTCCAGGGCACGCCGCTGCTGATGCAGCTGTTCCTGGCCTACTTCGGCATTGCGCTGTTCGGCATCGACGTGTCGGCATGGACCGCCGCCAGCGTGGCGCTCACTCTCTACACCAGCGCCTTCCTTGCAGAGATCTGGCGCGGCTGCGTGGCTTCCATCCCCAAGGGCCAGTGGGAAGCCTCGGGCAGCCTGGCGCTGAGCTTCGGCGAGCAGATGCGCCACGTGATCCTTCCGCAGGCGGTGAAGATCGCCATCGCGCCCACGGTCGGCTTCCTGGTGCAGGTCATCAAGGGCACGGCGCTGGCCTCGGTGATCGGCTTCGTCGAGCTCACCAAGGCCGGCAGCATGATTTCGAACGCCACCTTCAAGCCCTTCGTGGTGTTCAGCTGCGTGGCCCTGCTTTATTTCGTGCTGTGCTTCCCAGTGAGCCTGTACGCCAAGACCCTCGAGAGGAAAACCCATGGCCGCCGTGCTTGAACCGCAACAACAGCCCGCCACCTCGGTGGGTGCGCCCATCGTGCGCATCACCGCGCTGCGCAAGTCCTACGGCACCAACGAGGTGCTCAAGGGCATCGATCTCGACGTGAAGCGCGGCGAGGTGATCGCCATCATCGGCAAGAGCGGCTCGGGCAAGAGCACGCTGCTGCGCTGCATCAACGGGCTCGAGGTGTTCCAGGAAGGATCGCTCACCGTCGACGGCAAGCCGCTGCTGCATGAAAGCGCCATGGCCATGCGCGAGCTTCGCCAGCGCGTGGGCATGATCTTCCAGAGCTTCAACCTGTTCCCGCACCTCACGGTCGGCAAGAACGTGATGCTCGCGCCCACGCTGGTGAAGAAGCGCGCCGGCCTCGAAGCCGCCTCGCAGGCGCGCAAGCTGCTCACGCGCGTGGGCCTGGCCGAGAAGTTCGACGCCATGCCCGACCAGCTCTCCGGCGGCCAGCAGCAGCGCGTGGCCATCGCCCGCGCGCTGGCGATGGAGCCGGCCGTGCTGCTGTGCGACGAGATCACATCCGCGCTCGACCCCGAACTGGTGGGCGAGGTGCTGCGCGTGGTGGAGTCGCTGGCCGACGAGGGCATGACGCTGCTGATGGTGACGCACGAGATGAGCTTCGCGCGCAAGGTCAGCGACCGCGTGATCTTCATGCACCAGGGCCGCGTGCACGAGATGGGGCCGCCGGCGGAGCTGTTCGGCAACCCGCAGACGGCCGAGCTGAAGCAGTTCCTGTCGTCGCTGCATGACTGACTGAGGGCGCACCATGGGCTATCCTCTGCCCATGGCCGGCCTGCACATCGCGTCGATTATTCGCACCATCCGAGAGATGGTGGGTTAGCGCGCGGTTCTTCTACAGACTTCACGCCATGCAACCCGCCCCAAGAGGCGGGTTTTTTGTCTCCTGGGGTTTTCTTCAAGACCACGACAGGAGATCGAACGATGTCATCGAACCCCACCCGTCCCGTACTTCACATGGTCTGCGGCAAGATCGCCGCGGGCAAGTCGACCCTCACCCAGCGCCTGGCCGCCGAGCCCGCCACGGTGCTCATCAGCGAAGACACCTGGCTCGCCGCGCTGTACCCGGGCGAGATCCGCGAGCTGCCCGACTACGTGCGCGCATCCGGCCGGCTGAAGGCGGCCATGGCCGACCACGTGGCTGCCCTGCTTGCGGCCGGCGTGTCGGTGGTGCTCGACTTTCCCGCAAACACCGTCGCCAACCGGGCCTGGGCGCGCGGAATCTTCGAGAAGGCCGGCGCGGCGCACCGGCTGCATTTTCTCGATGTGCCCGACGAGGTTTGCAAGCAGCGGCTGCGGGCGCGCAACACCTCGGGCACGCATGCCTTCGAGACCTCGGACACCCAGTTCGAGCTGATCAGCAGCCACTTCGTGCCGCCATCGCCGGACGAAGGCTTCGAGGTAGTGCGGCATGCATGAGCCGCTAAGCTCGGCCCCCATGCAGATCGAGCAAGCCCTCCCCGAGGAAGCCGTCACCGTGGCGGCCGTATTGAATGAAGCCGCGCAATGGATCGCAGCCGAAGGCCGTCCGCTGTGGACGGCCACCGACATCGCACCCGAGCGCATCCGGCGCGACACCGAAGCCGGCAGCTACTTCATCGCACGCAAGAACGGTGACGTGGCCGGCGTCGTCCGGCTCGACCTCGAAGACCCGAACTTCTGGCCCGAGATCGAAAGCGGGAGTTCGGTGTTCGTGCACAAGCTGGCGGTGCGCAGGGCCTGGGCCGGGCAAGGCGTGCCGATCGCGCTGCTGGGCTTTGCGCGCGAGCATGCGCGCGGACTCGGCCGTCCCTGGCTGCGGCTCGACTGCGTGGCCGACCGGGCACCGCTTCGCAGGCTGTACGAGGGCTTCGGGTTCTCGCTGCACAGCGAGATCCGCAAGCAGTCGGGTGCCTTCGCGCGCTATGAGCTGCCGCTTGGCGGCTAGTAGTGCTCGTCCACGCGCCCCATTAGCGGCGGCTGCACCGCCCACCAGAGCTGCTCCGTCTCCCAATGCACATTGAGCCCCGGCGGCGGCGCGTGGCGGTCGTCGCCGACCCACAACATGCCGTGGCGCTCGATGTGCGCTGGCGACACCCACGGGCTTGCGACCAGGTCGCCTTCCAGCAGCACGAGGGGACGTTCGGACAGCCGCAATGACAGCGCGCTCGCCATGCGCGCGGGCCCGGTGATGACGCGGATCGGGCCGTCCAGCGCGATGCGGGCTTGCGGCCCGATGCGCGCCGCCAGCTGGGCCGAGCGGAATTCGGCCGAACGGCTCTTCGACAGGCCCAGCCCGCTCACAGGCGACGTGGCCCAGGCCATGGCCGCGAGCAACAGCTGCACGACGACGAAGCCGGCCAGCGCGTGGCGCCATGCGACGCGCTGCCAGCGCTCGGCGGGAACGCACAGCATCAGCGCCGCGCAGGTGAAGGACATGAAGGCGGTGCCCCACTGGAACTGCAGGTCGGCCCCGGCCGCAAGCCCGATCAGCACCACCGTCAATAGCGGCAGCAGGCCCCATGCGAACAGGAAGCGCCTGGCGTCAGGGTGAATCTCCGGCACCTCGCGCGCCGACAGCACGCTGGGCGGCACCACAGCCGCGCGCCTGGTCTTCCACAGCAGGCCGGCGGCAAGCAGCAGTGCGGGGCTGGCCCGGTTGCACTGGTCGGCCAGCCAGTGCAGCGCATGCGCGGTGCGCTGGACGCAAGGCATCGCCGCGCCCAGCGAGGTGCGGCTGGCGTACTGGAACGGAAGGAAATCGTGCGCCACCAGCCACCACAGGTGCGGTGCGAAGACCATCGCGGCCACACAGCCGGCCGCCAGCAGGCCGCGCACATGCACCATGTCGCGCCAGCCGCGTTTCACGAGCCAGTAGGCGATGACGGACACACCCGCCAGCGCCACCTGGTACTTGGCCAGCGCGCCCAGCCCCAGCATGAGCCCCAGCGCGAGCCACGCGCCCTGCGAGCGGTCGGCAAAGGCGCGCCAGCAGAACCACGCGGCGGCTGCCACGAACGGCAGCAGCACCGTGTTGTGGTTATAGAAATTGGTGCGGGTGCTGTAGTAGGTGATGCACAAGGAGCCGAGCAGCGCCAGCGCCGCGAAGTGCCGGCCTGCCAGTTCGCGCACCAGCCGCCAGGAGATCAGCAGCGCCGCCGAGATGACCAGCGCCCCGGCCACGCCCACGACCCATTCGTGGATGCCGAAGACCCGCACCAGCGGCCAGATCAGGATGGTCGGCAGCGGCGGATGCTTGTAGTAGCCCCATTCGACGGAGCGCACCCAGGTGAGCTGCTCCACCGAATCGGTCGGCGGCGACCAGCTCAGCGCGGACAGCAGCGTGATCCATGCGATCGCCCAGACCGCCATCCAGAGCGCGACCTCGGACGTGCGGGCGGCGGGAAAACGGGACGAAGGCAGCAGCGCGCCAAGGTCGAGCATCGCACGCCCGGGAACACTCGCCCGGCTGTCGGACTGAAGCAGCATGTGTGAAAAGCATCCGTGAGAGAGGTCGGACGGGGCGGACTTCGGCCGCAGCCCCGATCGCTCGCATGGGTGACATTCCTGCCGGAGCAGGAAATGCTGCCTGGTGCGCGGACCGCATATTAACCAAATTTCATTACAAAACTTTACCTGCCAGACAAGATGCGGCGCCCCGACAACACCTGCCGGCCACCGGGAATGTTTGTGCCTGTGGCAAGCTCTGCGAGGTATGCACATCCGCTCTTCTGTCCCCCTCACTTCCCGCCGCCGGATGCTTCGCGTGCTGCTGGGCGCCGCAGCCCTGCAGGCGCCGTTCGCGGCGCTGGCCGGCTTCAACTTCTTCACCAGCGAATACACCGCCACGCGAGACGAGCTGCAGGCGCAGATCGCCAGGCGCTTTCCGGTGGCCGAGCGCTATGCGGAGATCTTCATGGTCGGCCTGCGCGATCCGCAACTGGGCCTTGATGCGCGCAGCAACCGCGCGGCCATCACGGCCACGCTGACCATCGCGAGCCCCCTGCTGGCCGCCTCGCCGGTGCAGGGCCTGGTGTCGGTCAGCAGCGCGCTGAAGTACGACGCCGCCACACGCGCGCTGCGGCTCGACCAGCCCAAGGCCGAGCGGCTCGAGCTGCAAGGCGTGGAGGGGCGCGACGCCGAACGGCTGCAGAAAGTCGGCGCGGTGGTCGCGCAGGAACTGCTGCAAGGCCAGGTGCTGCGCAGCTTCACTGCGGACGAACTGACGGTCGGGCGCAAGACCTACGAGATCGGCGACATCACCGTGTCGGACAACGGCATCAAGGTGCAACTCAAATGAAGATGAAATTCACGCTCCTCGCCGCCACCGCGCTGCTCGCCGCCGGCTGCGCGGCCATCATGCCCACGGCCAGGCAGCATTTCGACCTCGAAGCCCATCGCGGCGGCCGGGGCCTGGCGCCGGAGAACACGCTGGCTGCGTTCGACAACGCCATCGACCTGGGCGTGACCACGCTGGAACTCGACATCGGGCTCACGGCCGACGGCGTGGTCGTGATCTCGCACGACACCTCGCTCAACCCCGATCACACCCGAGACGCCAGCGGCGCCTGGCTGGCGCCCAGGAGCGGCGCGGCGATCCGCTCGCTCACGCTGGCACAGCTGCAGACCTACGACGTGGGCCGGCTGAACCCGTCGAGCAACTACGGCAAGCAGTTCGCGCTGCAGCAGGCGCGCGACGGCGAACGCATTCCGACGCTGGCCTCGCTGTTCGAGCGGGTGCAGGCACGCGGCGCCAATGCGGCCACGGTGCGCTTCAACATCGAGACCAAGATCGATCCGAACAAGCCCGGCGAAACCGCTGCGCCGGAGCCGATGGTGCGCGCGCTGCTGGCCGAGGTCGACAAGGCGAAGATGGCCGGCCGGGTGACCGTGCAGAGCTTCGACTGGCGCACGCTGGCGCTGGTCGGCCAGCTCGCGCCGCAATTGCCGCGCGCCTACCTCACCACGCCGCGCACGCTGCAGGACCCCCGCTGGACCGCGGGCCTGACACTTTCGAGCTTCGCGTCGGTGCCGCAGATGGTCAAGGCCGCGTCGGCCAACGGAACCGGCCCGGTGATCTGGTCACCGGCTTATGCCGACCTGTCGCCCGACGTCATCAAGGAGGCGCAGAAGCTCGGCATGACCGTGCTGCCCTGGACAGTGAACCAGCGCGCCGACATGCAGCGGCTGATGGACTGGGGCGCCGACGGCATCATCACCGACTACCCCGACATGCTGCGCGACCTGATGCGCGAACGCGGCCTGGCCCTGCCGCCACCCGGAAAGGCCACGCCATGAGCCGCGAACTCGCCGCGGCCCAGCTCGACGCCCTGGCCGCGCGCATCGCGGCGCTGAGCAGCAGCGGTGGCGGCTCCGTCACCGCGCTGTCCAACGATGCACGCGGCAGCGCCGAACTGCTTGCCGCACTGCCGCCCCGCTACGGCGAGGTGCTGCTGAACCTGCTCGACCGGCTCGAGTCGAGCGCGCTCTTCAGCGAGGAAAGCTGCTCGTTCAGCCAGAAGGACCTGCTCGACAACCTGCAGGTGTGGGCCGACAAGGCCCGGGGCCAGCTGGTGGCATAAGTCGCCGGTTTATCATCCCGCCCCATGCGCACCCTGCTGCTCGCCCTGATGATCGCCCTGCTGCCCATCCGCGGCTGGCTCGGCGATGCAATGGCGCTGGAGATGGTGCGGCATTCGCTGCCGGCGGCCTCCGCGGCTTCGATGGCAACGGCGGCGACCGAAACCCATTGCCACGAGGCGATGGAAGCCGACAAGAGCATGGACCACATGGCCATGTCCATGGCCGACCATCACGCCGGCTCGCACGACGACGACAACGACGCCGGCAGCCACCAGGGCTGCGGCACCTGCACCGCCTGCCAGGTCTGCCACACGGTGGCACTCGGCGGCATGCCCCTCGTCGGCATCGTGCACAGCGCGCCGCAGGCACCGCCCGCCGCGCACGCGAGCCGCTTTGCCAGCGCGGAGCCCGCCCCGGGCCTGAAGCCGCCCATTTCCTGATCTCCCTGCCCGTAGTCCGTCCGCAGTGAGCCTGTTCCGGCTCGCGGCGTCCGTCGTATTGCTCATGGAGATCGAGCGTGAACCCCATCTTTGGCCGGCAGCCCGCCGGCCGCAATTCTTCTTCTGTTTCATTCGTCCGCACCACGGCCGCGCTGGCTGCAGGGCTGGTGCTGGCCGGTTGCGCCAGCCTCTCGTCCGACGGCGGCAGCGCCGACGTGCAGGCGCTGACGGCCGGCAATCCGCTGGTGGCCGGCGCCACGGCCCAGCGCGCGCCCGATGAGGCCTCGCGCAAGCGCATCGGCGAGTTGCTCGCGCGGCCGCTGGATGCCGAGTCGGCCGTGCGCATCGCGCTGGTCAACAGCCCGCGCGTGCAGGACGCCTTCGCCACGCTGCAACTGAGCGACGCCGACCGCGTGCAGGCCGCGAGCCTGCCGAACCCGGTGTTCGCCTTCAGCCGCCTGAGCGAAGGCAGCGAGCGCGAGTTCGAGCGCATGCTGAGCTTCAACGTGGTGGGCCTGCTCACGCTGCCGTGGCAGGCGCGCTGGGCCGGCCAGCGGCATGAGTCGGCCAAGCTGCAGGCCGCGCAGAGCGTGCTGGTGCTGGCCGCCGACACCCGCCGCGCCTGGGTGCGCGCGGTGGCCGCGCAGCAGAGCGTGGCCTACCTGCGCGACGCGAAGGAGGCCACCGAAGCCGGCGCCGAACTCGCGCACCGCATGGCCAAAGCCGGCAACTGGAGCACGCTGCAGCGCACGCGCGAACAGCTCCTTCTGGCCGACGCGGCGGCGCAGCTCGCTCGCGCAGAACAGGCGGCCGTCGCCTCGCGCGAGCAGCTCACCCGGCTGCTAGGCCTGAGCGGCGGCGATACGGCCTACACCCTGCCCGACCGCCTGCCGCCGCTGCCCGATGCAGCGCCTGAACTCGGCGACGTGCAGGCGCTGGCGCTGCGCGACCGGCTCGACGTGCGTTCGGCCACGGCGCAGAACGCGGCGGTGGCCGGCTCGCTCGGCCTCACGCACGCCACCAGCGTGATCAATGCGATGGAACTGGGCGTGGTGCGCAACACGAAGTTCGACAACGGCGCGGACCGCTCGCGCAGCACCAAGCGAGGCTTCGAGCTCGACCTGCCGATTCCGGTCTTCGACTGGGGCCAGGCGCGCAACGGCCGCGCCGAGGCGCTGTATTTGCAGTCGGCCGCCCGCGTGCGCGACGTGGGCGTGCTGGCCGCGAGCGAGGCGCGCGAGGCATGGCGAGGCTGGAACACCGCCTACGCCATCGCCCGCCGCTACCGCGACGAGGTGCTGCCGCTGCGCAAGCAGGTCAACGAGGAAATGGTGCTGCGCTACAACGGCATGCTCGCGAGTGTGTGGGAGCTGCTGGGCGAAACCCGCGCCAGCGTGCTTGCGGTGAACGCGGGCATCGAGGCGCAGCGCGACTTCTGGCTGGCGGACACCGATCTTCAGCTGGTGCTCACCGGCAGTTCGCCCGGCGGCATGACCGCGCTGCAGACCGCCGCGGCCAGCGAAACACCCGCGGCGGGAGGCCACTGACATGAACCGCCGCAACTTCTTCGCGGGGGCGGCCACGGCCGTTGCCGCCACCACGGTGAGCCGCGTGGCCATGGCCGCGCTGCCCGAGCCGGTGTCGCAACGCTCGACCGCCACCGCGCCGCCGCTCAACCCGCCCAACGGCCGGCCCTACAACCCCGTCGTCACGCTCAACGGCTGGACGCTGCCCTGGCGCATGAACGTCGGTGTCAAGGAATTCCACCTCGTCGCCGAACCCGTGGTGCGCGAGATGGCGCCCGGCTTCAAGGTCAACATGTGGGGCTACAACGGCCAGTCACCCGGCCCGACCATCGAGGTGGTCGAGGGCGACAGCGTGCGCATCTTCGTGACCAACCGGCTGCCCGAGCACACCACCGTGCACTGGCACGGCCAGCGGCTGCCCAACGGCATGGACGGCGTGGGCGGCATCACGCAGCCGCACATTCCGCCGGGCAAGACCTTCGTCTACGAATTCACCGCGCGCCGGCCCGGCACCTTCATGTACCACCCGCACGCCGACGAGATGGTGCAGATGGCGATGGGAATGATGGGCTTCTGGGTCACGCATCCGCGCGAGGCCCGCAGCCATCCGCTGATCGAGCCGGTGCAGCGCGACTTCTGCTTCCTGCTCGGCAGCTTCGACGTGGAGCCAGGCAGCGCCACGCCCAAGGTCAACACCATGACCGACTTCAACATCTGGAGCTTCAACAGCCGCGTGTTCCCGGCCATCGACACGCTGAACGTGCGCAAGGGCGACCGGGTGCGCATCCGCGTGGGCAACCTCACGATGACCAACCACCCCGTCCACATCCACGGCCACGAGTTCGAGGTGACGGGCACCGACGGCGGCCCGGTGCCGCGCACCGCGCGCTGGCCGGAGGTGTCGGTCGACGTGGCGGTGGGCCAGATGCGGCAGATGGAGTTCATCGCCGACGAGGAAGGCGACTGGGCGCTGCACTGCCACAAGGCGCACCACACCATGGGCCCGATGGGCCACGAGGTGCCAACCATGATCGGCGTCGACCAGAAAGGCGTGGCCGAGAAGATCCGCAAGCTCGTGCCCGACTACATGGTGATGGGCGACAAGGGCATGGCCGACATGGGCGAGATGGAGATGCCCATTCCCGACAACACCGTGCCGATGATGACCGGCGCCGGCCCCTTCGGATCGGCCGAGATGGGCGGCATGTTCACGCTGCTGAAGGTGCGCCGCGACCAGAAGCCGGGCGACTACCGCGACCCGGGCTGGTTCAGGCACCCGGCGGGCACCGTAGCGCGCGAAGTGCCCGGCGCGGCCGTGCCACCGGCCACGCGCAGCACCCCTTCCGCCAAGCACGACAACGACAAGACCGACGCCAGCGTGCGCAAGCCTTCCGGCCAGGGCGCACACAACCACTGATCTCTTTTCCTGGAACTCACCTCATGAACAAGACACTCGCATCCATCGCCGCCTGCCTTGCCCTTGCGGCAGCCGCCACCGCGGCGCAGGCCCACGAGAACCACGTCGCCAAGCCGCAAGGCGCCGCCACGCTCGCCCCCGAACAGAAGCCCTGGGGCATCGCGGGCAAGGCCGGCGCGGTGAAGAGAACCATCGACATCTCGATGGCCGACGACATGACGTTCACGCCTTCG
Organism: Variovorax durovernensis; assembly: GCF_977011995.1. Classification (NCBI taxonomy): domain Bacteria; kingdom Pseudomonadati; phylum Pseudomonadota; class Betaproteobacteria; order Burkholderiales; family Comamonadaceae; genus Variovorax; species Variovorax durovernensis. The sequence goes on from NZ_CDRNCW010000001.1 coordinate 4,645,007, forward strand.
GTCATCGAAGTGCGCGAAGGCGACACCATCCGCCTGCGCCTGAAGAACCGCGGCAAGGACCTGCACGAACTGGTGCTCGGCACCACCGCCGAGATCGAGGCGCACGCGGCCATGATGAAGAAATTCCCGGGCATGGAACACGACGAGCCGTGGATGGTTCACGTGCCCCCGGGCAAGACCGGCGACATGGTCTGGACATTCAACCGCGCCGGCGATTTCGACTTCGCCTGCCTGGTGAAGGACCACTACGAGCTCGGCATGGCGGGCCGCGTCCGCGTGCTGCCTGCCGCCGGCAAATCCTGAAGGAGAAACCATGCAAAGAAGAAAGCTGCTGCTGGCATTGGCTTCGACTGCCGTACCTTTCACTGCGATGGCCGCGGCGCCGATGGTCGAGATCTGGAAGGACCCGAACTGCGGCTGCTGCCAGGACTGGGTCAGGCACCTCGACAAGAACGGCTTTGCCACGCACGTGCATGACGAAGGCAACACCGCCGCGCGCACCCGCCTGGGCGTGCCCGCCAAGCTGGGCTCGTGCCACACGGGCCTCGTCGGCGGCTACGCCATCGAAGGCCATGTGCCCGCGCGCGAGATGCAACGGCTGCTCAAGGAAAAGCCCAAGGCCATCGGTCTCTCCGTGCCCGGCATGCCTGTCGGCTCGCCCGGCATGGACGGCCCGGCCTATGGCGACCGGCGCGATCCCTACGACGTGCTGCTGGTGCTGGCCGACGGCAGCACGCGCGTCTATCAAAGCTATCGCTGAATCAAACGACTACCCAGGAAAGCAAACTCATCATGAAGAAACTGTTCACCGCACTCTCCGCCGCCCTGCTCGCCGCAGCAGCCTTTGCGCAGGCTGCACTGCCTTCCGTCGAAGGCGAGGTCCGCAAGGTCGACACCGACGCGAAGAAGATCACGCTGAAGCACGGCGACATTCCCAACCTCGATATGACCGGCATGACGATGGTCTTCCGAGTGAGCGACCCCGCGCTGCTCACGAAGGTGAAGCCCGGCGACAAGGTGCAGTTCACGGCCGACAAGGTAGACGGCGCGCTCACGGTGCTGTCGATAGCGCCGGCGAACTGAGATTCGCCAGCCAACTCTAGGACTTGAAGCGCGCCGGATCGAAGGGCGCCAGCGGTATCTCCGCGGCAACACCCGCGAGCAGCTGCGCCGCCAGTCGCCCCGTGCGCGCCGAGCCGCACAGGCCGACGTGGCCATGCCCGAAAGCCAGCACGATGTCGGCGCTGGCACCTGACGGGCCGATGCAGGGCAGCCCGTCGGGCAGGCTCGGGCGGTGTCCGAGCCAATGCTTCACGGAAGGCGCGCCAGGCGCGGGCCGTGCAAGCGAGGGAAACATCGATTGCAGATGCTCGTGGAGGATTGCGGCGCGGCGCCAGTCGGGCGCGGCTTCCAGGCCCGCGATCTCGACCTGCCCTGCCGCGCGCAGGCCGCCGTCCATCCAGTGCGCGATGAGCTTGCCATCGGCCACCATGGTCGGCGTGCGCGGGCCGGCCTTGGCGTCTTCGACGACCACGTGGTAGCCGCGTTCCGATTCCAGCGGCACCGCGGAGCCGGCGGCCGCGGCCAGCGCGCCCGAGCGGGCACCGGCGCAGATGGCAGCGCCGTCGCAGGCGATTTCGCCGGCCTCGGTGCGCACGGCGCGCAACCGGCCGCCCTCGATGCGAAACCCCGTTGCGCGAGCGGCGACACGTTCGGCGCCCGCATCGAGCGCACGCCGGGCAAGGGCCGCCACGTAGGCGCCCGGGTTGCGGCAGTGGCCGGCTTCGGGCACGAAGATGCCGAGGGTGTAGCGCGCATCGAGATCGGGCTCGCGGCGGCGCAGTTCGGCCTCCGGCCATTCCTCCCACTGGATGCCGACGCGCCGGCGCACGCGCCAGCCCAGCGCATCGCCGTCGAACTCCGCGCGCGAGCGGTAGGCGTGCAGCAGCCCGCGCCGCTCGATGAGTTGCGGCACGCCCGCTTCGGCAGCCAGTTGCGCGTGCAGCGCGGGCGCATCGGCCAGCAGCGTGCGCAGTGCGTCGGCGGTGCGCTGCACGCGCGCCTCGGTCCAGCCCGAGGCCAGGTAGCGCAGCAGCCATGGCAGGGCCCGAGGCAGGTAGCGCCAGCGCAGGGCGAGCGGCCCGAGCGGGTCGGCCAGCCAGCCCGGCACCTTGCGCCAGGCGCCCGGCAACGCAGGCGGCACTACGGAATGCGACGACAGCCAGCCGGCGTTGCCGTAGCTCGTGGCCTGCGGGCCGCCCGGTTCACCGGGCTCCACCACCGTCACGCGCAGGCCCGCGCGCAGGGCTTCGATGGCGGTGGCGCTGCCCACCGCGCCCGCGCCGATCACCACGACATGACGGCTCCCGCCGTCGGGGGAGAAACTTCTTGCAACTGTCATGGTGCTGATCGTAGAGGGTGCGGTCTCATAATCGGCCGCCATGTCAGCCCCCTCTTCCACCTCTTCCCATTCCGCCGGCTCCATCACCGACGTCGCCGGCATCGAAGTCGGCCATTTCTCCGACACCCGCCGCCCCACCGGCTGCACCGTGATCATGGCGCGCGACGGCGCCGTGGGCGGTGTCGACGTGCGCGGCGCGGCCCCCGGCACGCGCGAGACCGACCTGCTCGCGCCCGGCAACCTGGTGCAGCAGGTGCACGCGGTGATGCTCGCGGGCGGCAGCGCCTGGGGCCTGGCCTCGGCCGAAGGCGCCATGCGCTGGATGGAGGAACGCGGCATCGGCATGGACGTGCGCTTCGGCACGCTGCCCATCGTGCCCGCCGCCGTGCTGTTCGACCTGCCGATGGGCGATGCGCGCATCCGCCCCGACGCCGCGGCCGGCTATGCCGCCTGCGAAGCCGCGAGCACGGCGCCGCCCGCCGAAGGCAACGTGGGCGCGGGCTCCGGCGCGCTGGTGGGCAAGCTCTTCGGCGTGCACCGCGCGATGAAGGGCGGCATCGGCACCGCGTCGGTCACGGTCGGCGGCGTCACTGTGGGCGCGCTGATCGCGGTGAATCCGCTGGGCGACGTGATCGACCACAACACCGGCCAGCCCGTGGCCGGCGCGCGCACCGAAGACGGCAAGTCACTGCTCGACACCCGCCGCGCCCTGCTGCGCGGCGACAGCCCCAAGCCGCTGCTGGCGGGCACCAACACCACCATCGGCGTGATCGCCACCGACGCGGTGCTGACCAAGGTGCAGGCCAACCGGCTTGCCATGGTCGCGCACGACGGGCTGGCACGCTCCATCAACCCGGTGCACACCATGAGCGACGGCGACACGCTGTTCGCGCTGGCCACCGGCCGCGTGCCGCTGGAAGGCAACGCCCCGGGCATGACGGTGCTCAGCACCATGGCCGCCGAGGCTGTCGCCATAGCCACGCTGCGCGCGGTGCAAGCGGCGCGCACGGTGACGGTGGGCGAGCTGCACATTCCCTGCGCGGCGGACATCGCAGCAACGCGCGGCTGAATACGGGAAAGATCACCATGGCGTTCCCCAGGACCTTGAAGCTCATCCTGCTGTCGATCCGCGACCTGATCGCCTCGGCGGGGCCGATCGTGTTCATCGTGATCGGCCTCCTGGTCGCCGCCTACTGGTGGCTGCAGCCGCAGCCGCCCAAGCACGTCACGCTCGCCACCGGCCCCACGGGCAGTGCCTACGCGCAGTTCGGCAAGCACTATGCGGAAGCCCTCAAGCGCGCCGGCATCGAGGTGGAACTCAAGCCCACTTCAGGCTCGACCGAGAACCTGCAGCTGCTGCGCACCGGCGGTGCCGACGTGGGCTTCGTGCGCGGCGGCAGCGCCGACCCGGTGGCCGACGAGGAAGCAGGGCTCACTTCGCTCGGCAGCCTGTTCTACGAGCCGATCTGGCTGTTCTATCGTGCCGACACCGCGCAGAAGATCGACCGCAAGACCGGCACGCTGACATCGCTCACGCAACTGCGCGGCCTGCGCGTGAACGTCGACCTGCCGGGCAGCGGCCTGCCGGACATCATGGAGCGCATGCTCAAGGCCAACAAGCTCGGCCCCGACGACCTGCTGCTGTCGAACCTCGAGCAGGCCGCCGCCGCAGAGGCGCTGCAGGCGGGGCTGCTCGACGCCATCGTGCTGTCGTCGGCGCCGCAGTCGCCGCAGGTGCAGCACCTGCTGCGCTCGGACGACATCAAGCTCATGGACTTCGGGCAGGCCGACGCCTATTCGCGCCGCTTCCCGTTCCTGTCGGCCGTGACGCTGCCGCGCGGCGTGGTCGACCTGTCGAAAGACCTGCCGCCGCATGACGTGTCGCTGCTGGCAGCCACCACATCCTTGCTGTCACGCGACGAAACGCACCCCGCCCTGCGGCAATTGTTCGCGCAGTCCGCACAGACGCTGCACAGCGGCGCCGGCTGGTTCAACCGGGCGCGCGACTTTCCCAACACACGCACCAGCGAACTGCCGGTGAGCCCCGAGGGCGACCGCGCCATCAACGGCACGCCGCCGGCATGGCAGCGCTACCTGCCGTTCTGGGCCAGCAACCTGGTCGAGCGCATGTGGCTGGTGCTCGGCGGCCTGCTGGTGCTGATGCTGCCGCTGAGCCGCGTGGTACCTCCGCTCTACCAGTTCCGCGTGCGCCGCCGCGTGTTCCGCTGGTATGCGCGGCTGCGCGACATCGAGGCCAAGGTCGATGCGCACAAGGGCGAGACGAAGGCGCTGCTGGACGACCTCGACCAGCTCGACCGCACCGTCAACAAGGTGGCGGTGCCGCTGTCTTATGCCGACGAGCTCTACGCGCTGCGCAACAACATCTATGCGGTGCGCAAGCGCGTGCTGGCGCGAAGTGCACCCGAGGCCGAACCGGTGGCGGCCGCCACGAGCAATGCTGGGTGACGGCAAGGCGCTTTCGGGCCTGAGCGCGCTGATCGACTTCGTGGAGCCGCGCAGCAACGGCACGAGCCGGCTGCGCATGGCCTTCGGCGCGCCGTCGCGCTTGCTGGTGGCGCGGACTGCCAGCGAGGTGCGGCCGGTGCTGGAGGCGGTGGAGGCAATGGCACGCGAGGGCCGCTGGTGCGTGGGCTACCTGCGCTACGAAGCCGCCGCGGCTTTCGACCCCGCTTTCGCGGTGCACGACGCCGACGGTCCGCTGGCATGGTTCGGCGTGCACGACGAAGCGCTGCCCTGGCCCGATGCCGCGCCTTCAGCACCTTCAGCGCCCTCCCCGCCTTCTGTCGATTGGCAATGCAGCCTGCCGCGCGCGGCCTTTGACCAACGCATGCAGGCCATCCATCGCGCGATCGCGGATGGCGAGCTCTATCAGATCAACTACACCGCCGCCCTGCGCGCCGGCTTCCAGGGCGATGCGCGCGACTGGTTCCTCGCGCTGCGGCAAGCGCAACCCGGCGGCTACACCGCCTTCATCGACAGCGGCGAAGAGCAGGTGCTGTCGGTGTCGCCCGAACTGTTCTTCGACCGGGAGGGCGAGCACATCCTCGCTCGGCCGATGAAGGGCACGGCGCCGCGCGGCGCCACTGCGGAGGAAGACGATGCGCTGGCGCGGCGGCTGCGTACGGTGGCCAAGGAGCGCGCCGAGAACGTGATGATCGTGGACCTGATCCGCAACGACCTGTCGCGCGTGGCGCGGCCTTTCTCGGTGCGGGTGCCACGGCTCTTCCACACCGAGGCACTGCCCACCGTATGGCAGATGACTTCGGACGTCGAGGCGCTGGTGCGCGACAGCACCTCGCTGGCCGATGTATTCGCGGCGCTGTTCCCCTGCGGCTCGATCACCGGAGCGCCCAAGGTCAGCGCCATGCGGCTGATCCGCGAACTGGAGCCCGAGACACGCGGCGTGTACTGCGGCGCGGTCGGCGTGGTGCGGCCCGGCGGCCATGCGACTTTCAACGTGCCGATCCGCACGGTGACGCTGCGCAGTGGAGAAGCTCGCTGCGGCATCGGAAGCGGCATCACCGCCGATGCGCGGGCCGATGCGGAGTGGGACGAATGGCGGCACAAGCGCGCCTTCCTGTCGCGTGCACGGCGCGACGACGAACAGAATTTCGATCTGCTGGAGACCCTGGCGCTGGTGGAAGGCGAATTGCGCGATGCGGCGGCGCACCTCGAACGCATGGCCAGCGCCGCAAGGCATTTCGGCCGCCCGTGGAACGAAGCGCTCGTGGCCGCATGCCTGCATGACCTGCAGGCACGGCACGCGGGCGGCACATGGCGCGTGCGCCTGCTGCTCGACGCGCAAGGCACGCCCCGCGCCGAAGCCTTTGCCATGGAAGCGCCACCCTCACGCGTGCGACTGCAGCTTGCGGACCGCGCATTCGACGAGGCCCAAAGCGACTTCACCCGCTTCAAGACCACCCGCCGCGCCCACTACGAGGCCTTCGCGCCCACGGTGCCGGGCGTGTTCGACACGCTGCTCTGGAACCGCGACGGCGAGATCACCGAATGCACGCGCGGCAACATCGCGCTGCTGCTGGACGGCCGCTGGGTCACGCCTGCGCTGCACTGCGGCCTGCTGGGCGGCGTAGGCCGAGCCAGCCGGCTGCGCAGCGGCCAGCTTGCCGAAGCGGTCGTGCGGGTGGACGATCTGCCCCGCGTGCAGGCCCTGGCCTTCGTGAACAGCCTGCGCGGCTGGCTCGATGCCGATCTGCAGCTTCCTCAAAAATAGTTCAACGAAGCGCTTGACTTGGAGCGCGCTCTAATTTCGAGAATCAACGCCATGGAAACCAGTCTGACCATTGCGGAAGTCGCAGAGCGAACCGGCCTCACGGCCTACACGCTGCGCTACTACGAACGCATCGGGCTGATTGCCGCGGTGCCGCGTGCACCGGGCGGTCAGCGGCGCTATGCGAGCGCCGACATGGACTTGCTGGATTTCCTGTTGCGCCTGCGCGAGACCGGCATGTCCATCCAGGGCATGCAGGCCTTCGTCAGGCTTCGAAGCCAGGGGGACGCCAGCGTCGGCGAACGGCGCGAGATGCTCGAACAGCACCTTGCCGAAGTTCAGGCCCGGGTGGCGGCGCTGCAGCAATCCATGCAGGCGCTGTCGCTCAAGATCGACCACTACCGCGAGGTCGAGAAGACGACGAAGCGTCCTCCTCTGTCGGGCAAAGCCCGGAAAGGAAAGACGAGCAATGACGAACACACAGAACCAGGGCCACAACGAAAACCTGCGCTACACGCGTGGCCTGGCCAAGCTCCAAGAGATCGACGGTGAAGGCGGCGTCAAGGTGGTCGAGAGCCTGGCCGGCATCGCGCCCGACTTCGGCCGCCTGTTGATCGAGTTTCCATTCGGCGACATCTACTCGCGCCCCGGCCTCGACCTGCGCTCCCGCGAGATCGCGACGGTGGCCGCGCTCACCGCGCTGGGCAATGCCGCGCCGCAACTGAAGGTGCACATCCAGGCCGCGCTGAACGTCGGCGTGACGCGCGACGAAGTGATCGAAATCATCATGCAGATGGCGGTATACGCGGGCTTTCCGGCGGCATTGAACGGACTCTTCGCCGCACGCGATGTGTTTGCGGCGGACGATGAAAAAAGCGCGCGGCCCCTTGCGGAACCGCGCGCTCTTGCCGAAGCGGCCGAAGCCGCCTGAGCCTTATTTCAGCGCCTTGTAGCGCATGCGCTTGGGCTTGGCGCCTTCTTCGCCAAGGCGCTTCTTCTTGTCGGCTTCGTACTCCTGGTAGTTGCCGTCGAAGAAGGTCCACTGGCTGTCGCCTTCGGCGGCCAGGATGTGGGTGGCGATGCGGTCGAGGAACCAGCGGTCATGGCTGATCACCATGACCGTGCCGGCGAACTCGAGCAGCGCGTCTTCGAGCGCACGCAGGGTTTCCACGTCCAGGTCGTTCGACGGTTCGTCAAGCAGCAGCACGTTGCCGCCGGCGATCAGCGTCTTGGCCAGGTGCAGGCGGCCGCGTTCACCGCCCGACAGCGTGCCCACCTTCTTCTGCTGGTCGGCACCATTGAAGTTGAAGCGCCCCGCATACGCGCGGCTGGCCATCTGGAACTTGCCGACGTTGATGATGTCCAGGCCGTTCGAGATGTCTTCCCACACGGTCTTCTGGTTGGCCAGCTCGTCGCGGTGCTGGTCGACGAAGGCCATCTTCACGGTCTGGCCGATGACGACTTCGCCCGAATCCGGCTTTTCCTTGCCCGCGAGCAGCTTGAACAGCGTCGACTTGCCGGCGCCGTTCGGGCCGATGATGCCGACGATGGCGCCCGGCGGCACGGTGAAGCTCAGGTTGTCGATCAGCATGCGGTCGCCGAAGGACTTGCTGACGCCGTGGAACTCGAACACCTGCTGACCCAGCCGCTCCGCCACAGGAATGAAGATTTCCTGCGTTTCGTTGCGCTTCTGGTATTCCATGTCGCTCAGCTCTTCGAAGCGGGCCAGGCGGGATTTGCTCTTGGCCTGGCGTGCCTTCGGGTTCTGGCGCGACCACTCCAGTTCCTTCTTCAGCGCCTTGGCGTGGGCTTCTTCGCTCTTCTGCTCCTGAGCCAGGCGTTCGCCCTTCTGCTCGAGCCAGGTGCTGTAGTTGCCCTTCCAGGGAATGCCGCGACCGCGGTCCATTTCCAAGATCCACTCGGCCGCGTTGTCGAGGAAGTAGCGATCGTGGGTGATGGCCACCACGGTGCCCGTGAAGCGCTGCAGGAACACTTCGAGCCACTCCACCGATTCGGCGTCCAGGTGGTTGGTCGGCTCATCGAGCAGCAGCATGTCGGGCTTGCTCAGCAGCAGGCGGCACAGCGCCACGCGCCGCTTTTCGCCGCCTGACAGCAGGCCGATCTTCGCGTCCCACGGCGGAAGGCGCAGTGCGTCGGCGGCAATTTCGAGCTGGTGTTCGGAATCGGTGCCGGCGGTGGCGATGATGGCTTCGAGCTGGGCCTGCTCGGCCGCCAGCGCGTCGAAGTCGGCGTCTTCGGCGCCATAGGCGATGTACACCTCTTCAAGGCGCGCCTTGGCCGCGAACACCGCGCCCATGGACTCCTCGACCGATTCGCGCACCGTGTGCTCGGTGTTGAGCTTGGGTTCCTGCTCCAGATAGCCGATCGTCATGCCCGGCATGGGCAGTGCCTCGCCCTCGAACTCCTTGTCCACACCCGCCATGATCTTGAGCAGCGTGGACTTGCCCGAGCCGTTCAGGCCGAGCACGCCGATCTTGGCGCCGGGGAAAAAGGACAGCGAAATGTCTTTCAAGAGCTGCCGCTTGGGCGGCACGGTCTTGCTGACACGGTTCATCGAATAGACGTATTGAGCCATCTGGGAGTAGTTACCTTGGGTACAAAGATTCGGGGAAAAGCGCGGGCGCCAGAAAGGAGCATTCGGGCGCGGCAAACCACCGATTATCGACTCATGCGACAATAGGCACCGTTGCCGGGTCCAGTTGCCCGCAACACCGGCTCTCTGCCGGGGACGAAGAAAGCTCCAATCCAACAACCCTTTTGCGAGGGCGGACTTTCCGGCTCCCACCCCTGACCTTCATCTGCCTTGACTGGCTCGGCGTCAACAAGACGCCAAGCGGGCCGATGCCACTGCGCCGTGTATGGCGCTTATTGTTTCCAATGAATTTTGACGAACTGAAGCTGGCCCCCGCCATCTTGAAGGCTGTGCACGAGCACGGCTACGACTCGCCCACCCCCATCCAGGCGCAAGCCATCCCCGCGGTGCTCGAAGGTCATGACCTGCTGGGCGGCGCACAGACCGGCACCGGCAAGACCGCTGCCTTCACGCTGCCGATGCTGCACAAGCTCAGCATGAGCCGCAGCGCCACCAACAAGTTCGGCGGCGTCGGCATCCGCGCCCTCGTGCTGACCCCCACCCGCGAACTCGCGGCCCAGGTCGAAGAGTCGGTGCGCACCTACGGCAAGTACCTGCAGCTCGACTCGACCGTGATCTTCGGCGGCGTCGGCATGAACCCGCAGATCAGCAAGCTCAAGAAGGGCGTCGACATCCTCGTGGCCACCCCCGGCCGCCTGCTCGACCTGCAGCAGCAGGGCATGCTCGACCTGAGCCAGGTCCAGATGCTGATCCTGGACGAAGCCGACCGCATGCTCGACATGGGCTTCATCCACGACGTGAAGAAGATCCTGGCCCTGGTGCCCAAGGAAAAGCAGAGCCTGCTGTTCTCGGCCACCTTCAGCGACGAGATCCGCGACCTGGCCGCCACGCTGCTGAAGAACCCGCAGAGCATCCAGGTCACGCCGCGCAACACCACCGTGCAGCGCATCACCCAGGTGATCCACCCCGTGGGCCGCGGCAAGAAGAAGGCGCTGCTCGCGCACATCATCAACGAGAACAAGTGGAGCCAGGTGCTGGTGTTCACGCGCACCAAGTTCGGCGCCAACAGCGTGGCCGAATTCCTCACCAAGAACGGCATCGAGGCGATGGCGCTGCACGGCAACAAGAGCCAGAGCGCCCGCACGCAGGCGCTGGCCGGCTTCAAGAGCGGCGACATCCGCGCGCTGGTGGCCACCGACATCGCTGCCCGCGGCATCGACATCGACGAGCTGCCGCACGTGGTGAACTACGAGATCCCGAACGTCAGCGAAGACTACGTTCACCGCATCGGCCGCACCGGCCGTGCCGGTTCGAGCGGCGAGGCCGTGAGCTTCGTGTGCCTGGACGAAGAAGGCTTCATGCAGGAAATCGAACGCTTCACCAAGCAGACGATTCCCGTGCAGATCGTCGAGGGCTTCGGTCCCGAAGAAGGCGAACGCGCCGAGCCCATCGCCATGGGTCGCCAGACGATCTGGGGCGGCGCCGGCCGGCCGCCGAGCCGTGACGTGATGCAGGCAGCCGCCAAGGCCGCCCGCACCGAGATGCTGCAACGCATCCGCGAAAACAAGGCCGGCCAGGGTGGCGGCAACGGCGGTGGCGGCGGCAATGGCGGCGGTCAGCGCCGCGGCGGCGGCCAGGGCCAGGGTGGCGGCCAAGCCCGCAATGCCAACGGCGGTGGACAAGGCCAAGGCCCGCGCGGCCCGGGTGCCCGCGCACCGCAAGGCCGCGGCCCGCAAGGTCCGGCACGCGCACCGCACCATGCACCGCATCAGCAAGCCCATCAGCCGCATGACGAGCGCCAGCCGCGCCATCACGGCAACAGCCACAGCCCGACGCAAGCCAACCAGGTCGCGCACCTGCGCGCCGAAGCGGTCGCAGGCGGCGCGGGCCAGCCGGATCCGTTGCGCACCAGCGTCGACCACATGGGTGGCGGCCGTGGACGCGGTCGTCCGGGCGGCGGCGGCGGTGGTGGCTACGGCGGCAACCGTTCGGGCGGCGGTGGCCGCTCGGGTGGCGGCGGTGGTGGCTACGGCGGCGGTGGCGGCCGTTCCGGTGGCGGCGGTGGCCGTTCCTTCGGCCGCTGAGGCAAAAAGCACACACATCCGGGCGGCACGCCTGCCCGGAACCAGAACAAGGGCACTTCGGTGCCCTTTTCATTGGTGGCGCGGCACCGCCCTGCCCGGGCCACAATCGTTACGCCATGCAATACATCCCACCCAACTACGCCACCCTATTCGTAGCCACCTGCAACCTTCTCAACCTCGCGAACCCGAACCGCGCGTATTACGAGAACCAGGACGCCTACACCGAGCACGAGTACGAACGGAAGATCGACTGGACCGGCGAGCGCTTCCATGCGCTGAATGCCGACGTGCTGGCGGTGCAGGAGGTGTGGGACGAAGCGGCGCTGAAGGCCGCCATCGCGCGCAGCGGCCTGCGCTACGACTTCGTGTCCGTGCCCGGCGCCGAGAACACGCCGCCGCCCGACAGCCCCGCCGGCACGCCTGCGAGAACTGGCGCACAGGGCACGCCGCGCGTGGGCATCGCAACGCGGCTGAAGGTGGACGAGGTCCGCTCCTTCGTCGACTTCCCGCCAGGCTTCGGCGTCGAGGTGCCGGGCCTGGGCGCGCACACGCGCTTCGAACGCCCGCCCCTGCTGGCCACGGTGCGCATGAAGCACGGCCAGCAGGTGCACGTGCTCACGGTGCACCTGAAGTCCAAGCGCCCGAAGTTCCTGCAGGATGCGCAAGGCAACCACTTGGAGGACCGCGACGACCGCAAGGTGGGCGTGATGGCGTCGCTGCGCTCGCTGCTGATGCGCGGCGCGGAGGCCGCGGCCCTGCGCTGCATCGTCATCGACCTGCTGCAGGGCACGAACGTGCCGCTCGTGGTGATGGGCGACTTCAACGACAGCCCGCACAGCGTGACCACGCAGCTCGTGGCGGCCACCTCGGAGGTCGCCTACGACAAGGCCGCGCGCGACGTGGCACTGTTCAACGCCTACGAGATACAGGGCGAGTCAGCGCTCAAGAAGGACGTGGCGTATTCGCACATCCACCAGGGCTATCCGGAGGTGCTCGACCAGATCCTGGTGAGCGAGGAATTCGTCGCCACCAGCCGCCACAGCCTGGGCGACGTGCGGCGGGTCGACTACTTCAACGACCACCTGCACGAGGGGCGCGACCGCTCGCGCTCCGACCACGGCTTCGTGCGCGCCCTGCTCAGGCTGCGCACGGACTGACCCGAGGCCGCTCAGCCCATGCGGCGGCCAGTCTGCCGGTCGAACAGGTGCACACGCGGCGTGTCGATCGCCAGGTTGACGATCTCGTCGGGCCGGGCATCGACGCGGCCATGCACGGCCAGCACCAGCCGGGCTTCGCCGACCTGCACCAGCAGCTCGGTCTCCGCGCCCGTGGGCTCGACCACGATCACCTTGGCGGCCACCGACTGCGGGCCGCCGCCGAGCGTGATGTCGCCGGGCCGCACGCCGTAGTGCACCGGCTGGCCGTCGGGCGCCGATGTGGTGGCCGGCACCGGCCAGCGCGCGCCCTGCGCCTCGACCCAGCACTCGCCGCCCGCGCGGCGCACCGTGCCCTCGATCACGTTCATCGACGGCGAGCCGATGAACTGCGCCACGAACAGGTTGTCGGGCCGGTCGTACAAATCCAGCGGCGTGCCGATCTGCTCGACGATGCCGTCGTGCATCACCACGATGCGGTCGGCCATGGTCATGGCTTCGATCTGGTCGTGCGTCACGTACACGGTGGTGGTCTTCAGCCGCTGGTGCAGCGCCTTGATCTCGGCGCGCATGGCCACGCGCAGCTTGGCATCGAGGTTGGACAGCGGCTCGTCGAACAGGAACACCTTCGGGTCGCGCACGATGGCGCGGCCCATGGCCACGCGCTGGCGCTGGCCGCCCGAGAGCTCGCGCGGATAGCGGCCGAGCAATGCGTCGAGGTTGAGGATCTTCGCGGCGCGCGCCACGCGCTCCTCGGTCACCGACTTCTCGGCGCTGCGCAGGCGCAGGCTGAAGCCCATGTTCTCGCCCACCGTCATGTGGGGATACAGCGCGTAGCTCTGGAACACCATCGCGATGTCGCGGTCCTTCGACTCGAGGTCGTTGACCACGCGGCCGTCGATCATGATCTCGCCGCCGCTGATGTCTTCCAGGCCCGCGAGCATGCGCAGCAAGGTCGACTTGCCGCAGCCCGACGGACCGACCAGCACCACGAACTCGCCGTCGGTGATGTCGAAGCCCAGCCCTTTGATGATCTGGACCTTGCCGAAGGATTTCTGGATATTGCGAAAGGAAACGGATGCCATGGAGTTCTCTCTTCAGTGTGTCGTTGCATCCCGGGTACTTCGCGGAACACCGCGGAACCGGCTTTGCCCGGCCGCAGGTGTCGCCCCCTCGAAGGGGGTTGGCGAAGCGACACGAAGTGCGCGAAGCCTGGGGGTCAGCTCTTTACCGCGCCGGCCGTGAGGCCGCCCACCATGTAGCGCTTGAAGGTGTAGTAGATCGCCGCGGGCGGCAGCGCGTAGATGAGGCCGGTGGCCATGAGCAGTTCCCACGGCGAGTCGTCGGCCGAGAGGAAGTTGCCGAGCGCCACGGCGAGCGTCACGCTCTTGTCGTTGGACAGCAGCAGGAAGGCATAGAGGTACTCGTTCCAGGCCAGCAGCAGCGAATAGGTGCCCACCGCCACCAGCGACGGCACCATCAGCGGCAGGTAGACCAGGCGGAACAGCTGCAGCGGCGAGGCGCCGTCCATGCGCGCGGCCTCGTCGAGTTCATAGGGCAGCTTGTCCGACGCCTGCTTGAGCACCCAGATGCAGTACGGCGAAGCGATGGTCACCATTGCCAGGATGAGCGCCCACTGGCTGTTCAGCAGCCCGTAGTTGCCCATGGTCTTGTACATGGGCACGGCCAGGAAGGCCGCCGGAATGAAGTACGTGAACAGCGCCAGGTTCATCACCGTGCGGCCGCCGCGCACCCGCAGCCTGCTGATGGCGAAGGCGGCGGTGGTGGCGACGAACAGCGTGAGCGCGCCCACCGACAGCGCGATCACCAGCGAGTTCCACAACTGCAGCCAGAAGTGGTCGAGGTAGAAATGCTTCTGCTGGAACACGATGCGGAAGTTGTCCAGCGTCGGGTTCTTGGGCCACAGGTGGCCGGAGGTCGCGGAGTCCTTCGACGAGATCGCGAACAGCACCATGTGGTAGACCGGGATCAGCGTCCACAGCAACACCGGAATGCCGATGAGCAGCAGCTTGGCCTCGGTCGCTATGGCCTTGGGGGTCCAGCGTTTCATTTCGAGAGCCTCTTCATCATGAAGTACACGAGCGGCAGCACCAGCGGCAGCGCCACCACGATGGATGCCATCGACAGGTCGACCTGGTCGAGCCGCAGGTAGCGGATGCCCAGCGTGGCGAGCACGTGCGTCAAGTCGGCGGGGCCACCACCGGTCAGCAGGTACACGCTGTTGAAGTCGCCCAGCGTCCAGATCATCGAGAGGATGAGCGAGGTGATGTAGAGCGTCTTGAGCGCCGGCCAGCTCACGAAGCGGAATTTCTGCCACGACGAGGCGCCGTCGACCGAGGCCGCTTCATATTGCTCGGTGGGAATGGCCAGGCGCCCGGCCACGAGGATGAGCGTCCAGAACGGCAGCGACTTCCAGATGTGCACGAGCATCGCGAAGGCCAGCGCCAGCGAGGGATCGTTGAGCCAGTTGGGGCCGTCGGCGCCGGTCAGGCGGAAGATGGTGCTGTTGATCACGCCCCACTCCGGGTTCAGCATGAAGCGGATCGACAGGATGGTGGGAATGGAGGGCATCGCCCACGGCAGGATGAAGATCGCCGCGACGATCTTGATCCACCAGCGGGACGTTACGAAGAAGCCCGACAGCACGAGTGCCACGAGCATCTTGAGGTTGATCGCCACGACCAGGAAGATGGCCGTGTTGATCACCGAGCGGAAGAAGATCGGATCTTCGACCAGCTTCACGTAGCTTTGCGGATGGCGGGCGAGCCAAAGCCCGTAGCCCACCGGGTACAGCACGAACACCACGAACACCAGCAGGTAGGGCACGACCATGACCGCGCCCCAGAACTGCCAGCGCGCATGCCGCGCTCCGAGATTGACGACAGGCGCCGGTGTGGTCGACGCGGCGGCGGTGGCAGTGGCGCTCATGGTGTGCAGCTGCTGATGTTGACGGGTGCCGTGCGTGCGCGGCTTACTGCCCCGCCACCGTCTTGATGCGCGCGATCATCTCGTCCACGGCCTTGTCCACCGGCACCTTGTCGGTCACGACGCGGCTCATGGCCTTGGCCCAGACGTTCTCGTTGTTCAGCACGGTGAACTTGTAGTTCTTGGTGAATTCGAAGGTCACTGTGCCGGCGGCGTACTGGTTGTAGACCGAGAGGCGATGCGGGTCGGCCTTCCAGAAGTCGCGCTGCTGCGCGGCCTTGGTCACGGGGAACCAGCGGCCCAGCGAGCCCTCGACGTACGGCGTGAGGTTGTCCTCCTGCATCAGGAAGGCGACGAACTCCTTGGCGCGAGCCTTGTTCTTCGCATCCTTGAACACCACGCCGGTCTTCACCGCGGTGCGGTAAACCATCTTGCTGCCGTCGGGCTTGCTCGGGAAGCCGGCCGTGCGGATGCGCTCGGTGTAGTTCTTGCGCGCTTCCTCGCGCTGCTCTGGCGTGAGCGAGGCGTTGGTCGAGTCATCGAGCCACTTGGCGGCAATGGAGATGGTCGCGTTGTGCGTCATCACGGTCGTCTTGTTGTGGAACGCGACGTTGTTGTCCGGGTCCTTCCAGCTGGTGGAAGAAGGCGGCGTGCAGCCCTTGGTGTATGGCGCGGTGTAGTCGGTCATGGCGCCGATCAGGCCGGTGCGCACCTTCGGGTCGTCGACCAGCAGCTTGCCGTTGTCGTCCACCAGCTTGACGTTGTAGGCGTCCATGAAGGTCAGGAACGAATAGAAGGCGTCGCTCGAATCCACGCCCATGGGCTGGCCGATGCCGAAGGTGCGCTTGCCGCTTTCCTTGCGGCTGGCGGGCTGCACCTTGTCGCACCAGAACGACCAGTACTCCTTCCAGGTGGTCGGGATGTCCGACTCCTTGAACCCGGCCTCGGCCAGCATGTCGCGCCAGTACTCGATGTGCATCGTCTGCTGCTTGATCGGGAACGCGTAGTACGCCTTGGTCTTGGCCTGGTCGTTGTAGAGGTAGGTGGTCTCCAGCGTGTTGGGCGCGAAGCGGTCCTTCATGGGCGTGAGCACGCTGCTGATGTCCTCGAGCTTGCCGTCGTAGGCCCACTTGCCGGTGACCTGGAAGTCGTACACGTCGGCGTAGGCCACGTCGGGAGGGCTGCCGGAGTCGAGCGCGGACACGGTCTTGGGGATCATGTCCTGGATCGGGTACTGCGACAGCTCGATCTTGACGTTCTTGTTCTTCTCCTCGAACTTCTTGATGGCGGCGAACAGTGCGTCGTCCTCCGCCTTGTAGAAGCCCTTGACCCACCAGACGGTGAGTTTTTCCTGAGCGGCGGCATTGCCCGCCGCTATCAGGCCCAACGCGACCAGCGTCGGCGCGATCAGCGATTTGACGAGTTTCATGCTTGTTGTCTCCTTCTCTTCTTCGGTGGAATCGGCTCGGGCGCGAGCCAGGGTGGAAAGAACCGGATGCGAACTGCGGGAAAACGCGTGGTCGGCGCCGAAGCTGCTAGCTGGCCTTGAGCCTGGGCGGCGGCCGGCTCAGGCGCGGCAGGCGCCGTCGCGAGCCGAGCACGTCCTCGATGTCCTGTCGCGCGCCGTCGATGAGCCGGATGATGGCCAGCTCGGCCTTCGCGGGGTCGTGCGCGATAACGGCGTCGAGCACCGCGCGATGCAACGGCAGCGACAGCGCGGGACCGTCGGGCTTGGTGGTCGATATCTCGAAGCTGGTGCGCAGCAGCGCGTTGAGCACCTTGCTCATCTGCGAGATCATGCGGTTGCCCGCGGCGGCGAGCAGGCCGTTGTGAAAGCGCAGGTCGAAGGTGACGTACTCGCCGCCGTTCTCCACCGCTTCCTTCATGCCTGCGTAGGCGGCCTCGATCTCCTCGATGTCCTTCTCGCTCGCACGTTCGGCGGCAAGCCGCACGGCCGCGGGCTCGACCACGCGGCGCAGGTCCTGCAGGTCGCGCAGGAACTCGGGCGTGAGGCCTGCCCGCGCCTGCCAGGTGATGACGTCGGGGTCGAACCAGTTCCACTTGTCCTTGGGCAGCACACGCGTGCCGACCTTCGGCCCGGTGACGATCAAGCCCTTGGCCGCCAGCGACTTGATGGCCTCGCGCACCACGGTGCGGCTCACACCGAGCTCCTCGCCGAGCACGGGCTCGGCGGGGATCGAAGCACCGATGGCGTAACGCCCTGACACCACGGCTTCACCGAGCAGCTCGAGCGTTCGACCGTGGATGTTCTTGATCATGTGCGATGTGAATTCCGGTATCCCGCCAATCCAAAAAACAGAGGCTCTGGCAGGCTCTCCGCGCTTATCATATGATGATTGAAACTGCAGCCCGGCAGGACAAACCCTGAGGTTTGTCACCACAAAAACGGTACTCGGAGACAAACCCCATGAGCACAATCCCCAAGAAGAAACCCGGCGAACTTCGCAGCCAGCAATGGTTCGGCCGCAACGACCGCGACGGCTTCATCTACAGAAGCTGGATGAAGGGCAAGGGCGTGCCGCACGACCAGTTCGACGGTCGCCCGGTCATCGGCATCTGCAACACATTCAGCGAACTCACGCCCTGCAACTCGCACTTCCGCACGCTCGCGGAGCAGGTGAAGATCGGCGTGTACGAAGCGGGCGGCTTCCCGCTCGAGTTCCCGGTGATGTCGCTCGGCGAAACACTGCTGCGCCCCACCGCCATGCTGTATCGCAACCTCGCGAGCATGGACGTTGAAGAAAGCATTCGCGGCAACCCGCTCGACGGCGTGGTGCTGCTCATGGGCTGCGACAAGACAACGCCGGCTCTCATGATGGGCGCGGCCAGCGTCGACCTGCCGACCATCGGCGTGTCGGGCGGCCCGATGCTTTCGGGCAAGTGGCGCGGCCAGGAGCTGGGCTCCGGCACCGGCGTGTGGCAAATGAGCGAGCAGGTGCGCGCCGGCACGCTCAAGCTGCAGGAATTCTTCGAGGCCGAAAGCTGCATGCACCGCAGCCACGGCCACTGCATGACGATGGGCACCGCGAGCACCATGGCCAGCATGGTCGAGTCGCTGGGCATCGGCCTGCCGGGCAATGCGGCCTACCCCGCCGTGGACGGCCGCCGCAACGTGCTTGCACGGCAGGCGGGCCGGCGCATCGTCGGCATGGTGCATGAAGACATGAACATGTCGAAGATCCTCACGCGCCAGGCCATCGAGAACGCGATCAAGGTCAACGCGGCCATCGGCGGCTCCACCAACTTCGTGATCCATCTGCTGGCCATTGCGGGCCGCATGGGCGTCGACCTCACGCTCGACGACTTCGACCGCCTTGCCGCCGAGCTGCCATGCCTGGTGAACCTGCAGCCATCGGGCCAGTACCTGATGGAAGACTTCTGCTACGCGGGCGGCCTGCCGGTGGTCATCAAGGAAATCGCCGACCACCTGCACAAGGACATCCTCACCGTCACCGGACAGAGCGTGTGGGAGAACGTGAAGGACGCCGAGAACTTCAACCCGCAGGTCATCCGCACCCAGGCCGAGCCCTTCAAGGACAAGGCCGGCATCTGCGTGCTGCGCGGCAACCTCGCGCCCAACGGCGCGATCATCAAGCCCAGCGCGGCCACGCCCGAGCTGCTGGTGCACAAGGGCCGCGCGGTGGTGTTCGAGAGTGCCGAAGACCTGCACAAGCGCATCGACGACGAGAACCTGGACATCGACGAGCACTGCATCATGGTGCTCAAGAACTGCGGACCCAAGGGCTACCCCGGCATGGCAGAGGCGGGCAACATGCCGCTGCCGCCGAAGGTGCTGCGCAAGGGCATCACCGACATGGTCCGCATCAGCGACGCACGCATGAGCGGCACGGCCTATGGCACGGTGGTGCTGCATACGGCGCCCGAGGCTGCGGCCGGTGGACCGCTGGCATTGGTGCAGGACGGCGACATCGTCGAACTCGACGTGCCGAACCGCAAGCTGCATCTGCATGTGAGCGACGAAGAGCTGGCGAAGCGGCGCGAGAAGTGGGTGGCGCCCAAGGCGCCGCTGGATTCGGGGTACTGGAAGCTGTATGTCGACACGGTGCTGCAGGCCGACCAGGGGGCCGACCTGGCGTTCCTGCGTGGGCGTCGCGGGTCTTTCGTGCCGCGCGACAATCACTAGTAAATGAAACGACTGGTAGCCATCGACTGGGGCACAAGCTCCCTGCGCGGCGCCTTGCTGGACGCCAACGGCAAGGTGCTGGAAGAACGCAGCGACGCGCGCGGCATCCTCACCGTGCCTGAAGGCGGGTTTCCCGAAGTCTTCGAGACGCTGTTCGGCGACTGGATGCGGACCGAAGGCGCCCGCTGCCTGATCTCCGGCATGGCCGGCAGCAAGCAGGGCTGGGTCGAGGCACCCTACTGCGCCTGCCCGGCGGGTCGCGTCGAAGTGGGCCGCAAGATCATCGACATCGACGCCATTCCCGGTGCGCGCATCGCGATCGTTCCCGGCCTGAGCGACGAGCATGACGGCGTGCCCGACGTGATGCGCGGCGAGGAAGTGCAGATCTTCGGCGCCATGTCCATCACCGGACTGGACGACGGCGTCTTCGTGCTGCCCGGCACCCACAACAAGTGGGCCACGGTCAAGAAGGGCCGCGTGGCGGGCTTTCGCACATACATGACGGGCGAGTTCTATGCGCTGCTGAGCCAGCACTCGATCCTCGCGCGCACGCTCGACGCGTCGGCGCCGCTCGACGAAGCCGCTTTCCTCGAAGGCGTGACCCTCTCCGAAAACGGCCACGGCCTGCTGCACAACGCCTTCGGCGCGCGCACGCTGGCGCTGTTCGAGCGCATGCCGAAGCAGGAGCTTGCAAGCTATCTCTCGGGCCTGCTGATCGGCGAAGAGCTGCGCACGCAATCGCTGCAGGCGGTCGGCGAAGTGGTGCTGATCGGCTCGCCCGCCCTCACCCAGCGCTACACGCTCGCGCTGCGCGCCACCGGCGTCACCACGCGCACGCTGGGCGCAGAAGCCACCTGGGCCGGACTGCACGCGCTGTCCGGCTTTCTCGACACCGACAGAACTGCAGCCGCATGACCACGCCCCTCGAAAAATTCAACGCCGCGATGCGCGAGCTGCCCCTGGTGGCGATCCTGCGCGGCCTCACGCCCGACGAGGCCGCGGATGTCGGCGACGCCATCGTCGAGCCCGGCTTCCGGCTGCTCGAAGTGCCGCTCAACTCGCCGCAACCGCTGGAGAGCATCGCGCTGATGCGCAAGCGCTTTCCGCAGGCGCTGGTTGGCGCCGGCACGGTGCTCGGCGCCCAGCAGGTGCGCGACGTGCACGCGGCCGGCGGCGAGCTGATCGTCTCGCCCAACTACAACGCCGATGTCATCGCCGAAGCCGCGCGGCTCGGCATGGTCTGCCTGCCGGGCGTGATGACGCCCACCGAGGCCTTCGGCGCGCTCGCGGCCGGCGCCACCGGGCTCAAGCTGTTCCCGGCCGAGCTGGCATCGCCCGCCGTGGTGAAGGCGCTGCTGGCGGTGCTGCCGGCCGGCACGCCGGTGATGCCCGTGGGCGGCATCACGCCCATGAACATGGCCGAATGGCGGGCGGGCGGCGCGGCCGGCTTCGGCATCGGCTCCGCGCTCTACAAGCCGGGCAAGCAGGCAGTGGCGGTGCGCGAAGACGCGAAGAAATTCATCGCGGCCTGGACCGGAGTGATCCAGGCCTGACACCGGCCAACCCACAAGAACCAGGAGAGACTCCCACGATGTCCGCCGATTCCGACTACGCCAGCCCCGCGGTCCGCAAGCTGCGCGAAGACCTCGCACTGGCCCTTCGCGCCGCCGCCCACCACGGGCTGTCCGAAGGCGTCTGCAACCACTTCAGCGTGATGCTGCCGGGCGCGCAAGACCGCTACCTCATCAACCCGCGCGGGCTGCACTGGAGCGAGATCGGTCCCGACGACATCGTGCTGATCGACGTGCACGGCGAAGTGCTTGCCGGCCGCCACCGCGTGGAGCCCACCGCCCTGTTCATCCACGGCGCGGTGCACCGGCTCACCGGCCATGCGGTAGTGCTGCACTGCCACATGCCCTACGCCACGGCGCTCACGATCACGGTCGACCGCGCGCTCGACCCGACCTCGAGCCAGAACGCGATGCGCTACATGAACCGCATCGCGATCGATGCCGAGTACAACGGCCTGGCGCTGGACGACGCCGAGGGCGAACGCATCGCCCGCGCGATGTCGGGAAAGGACGTGGCCTTTCTCGCGAACCACGGCGTGATCGTGGCGGGCGGCACCATCGCCCATGCCTACGACGATCTCTACTACCTCGAGCGCGCCTGCCTGCACCAGGTGATAGCGCAATCGACCGGCCGGCCGCTGGCGCCGGTCGATCCGAAGCTGGCCGCGCACGTGGCGGCGCAGATCCAGGGCGAACGCGAGCAGTCGGACCTGTTCTTCGAGGCGCTGCGCCGCATGCTGCCGGCGCCGCGCAGCTGAGCGTTCGGCCTACGGGCCATAGGGCCAACGGCCTGCCCGCGGAGGTGATCCGCGGCTCGAACCTCCTTCACAATTGTGTCTTGCTCGCGCCGCGTCCTACGCGCACGGGCTTACAGCTCTTCATCCGATTTCGCTCCAGCCTTACAAGAGCTTCACACAAGGGCGCGAGGATGAGGCTTCAAACACACAAGTGGGGATCAGAGATGAAAAAGCTTACTTTGGCATTCGGCGCAGCGGCCTTGCTGTCGCTGGCCGCATTCACCGCACCGGCCCAGGCACAGACTGGCGGCAGCTTCATCCAGGCGCAGGTCTACGTCGTGCCGCCACCGCCGCCGCGCCCGCGCTACTACGCGCCGCCGCCTCCGCCGCGTTACTACCACGCCCCGCGGCACTACCACGGCAATGACCGCTACTACCGCGACCGCCGTTGGGACGACCGCCGCCACGGTCGCCGCGACAACGACGGCGACGGCGTGCCCAACCGCTACGACCACCGGCCGAACAACCCGTACCGCTACTGAGGCTGCGAGCCTCTAGCGGGCAGGCGCCGCCGCATAGGGCGGCGCATCGCTCGACAGGCCCTGCTTGAGCTGCCGTGTGACCGCGTCGGCCAGCACCTCGGCCTTGCCCGCCTCCACGCCCTCCAGGGCCTGCCGCGCCACGTCGTCGGGCGAAGCCTTGGCACCGGGCACATGCGCGGCCATGTCGGTGTCCATGAAGGCCACATGCAGGCTCGTGACCTGCGTGCCTTGCCCGGCGAGTTCGTTGCGCAGCCCGTTGCTCAGCGACCATGCGGCCGACTTGGTCGCGCTGTAGGTCGCCACGCTCGGGAAGGTGGTCCAGCTCAGGGCCGACAGCACGTTGATCACGGCGCCACCGCCGTTGGCCGCGAGCACCGGCGCGAAAGCCTGTGTCACGGCCCAGGGACCGAAGAAATTCGTTTCGAATTCCGCGCGCGCCGCAGCCATCGCATCGGGCGAACCCAGCAGGCTGGAGCCGCGCGAAATGCCGGCGTTGTTGACCAGCAGCGACACATCGCCGCAGGCGCGCACGGCCGCCGCGATCTGCGCGGGCTGCGTCACGTCGAGCGCCACCGGTGTCACGCCGGGCAGCGTGACGGAGTTGGGGTCGCGCGCCGCGCCGTAGACCTTGCGCGCGCCCGCCGCCAGTGCTGCCTTCGCAAAAGCGAGGCCGAGGCCGCGATTGGCGCCGGTAATGAAAACGACGGAGTCCTTGATCTTCATGATGTGCCTTTGAGTTGAGAGTCGTCAGAAATTTCTGCTTAGCGTCAAGCCTGCGCCACTCGGCGCAGCAAGCCGCTGGTGGTGCGCGGCCAGCCCACCCGGCCGAACCACGCACCGCCCGCGATGGCCGATGCGATCACGATGCCGTACACCACCAGCGCAACGCCTTGCGCCGCGAACACGCCGGTGAGCCCGCCGCCCCAGCGCAGCGCCAGCCACCCGCCCGTGCCGGCCACCGCGAGCCGCGCGATGTTGCCGAGCACCGGCCACAGCAGCCGGCCCGCGCCCTGCGACGCGAAATACAGCACCAGCCCGACGCCGAAGAAGCCGTAGAGCGGCCCCACCACGCGCAGGTAGTGCGCACCGGTCTCGAGCATGGCCGGGTCGTTGCCGAACAGCAGCAGCCATGGGCGCGGGAATAAAGCAGCCGCGAGGCCGATGGTCTCGGTCAACGCAAAGGCCAGCGCCGCGCCGGCCCAGGTGGCGCGCAGCGCGCGTTCGCGCTGGCCCGCGCCCATGCAGGTGCCGACCATCGCGACCAGCGGCGCGCCGAGGCCGAACACCAGCGGCACCAGCAGGTACTCCAGCCGCGAGGCCGTGCCGTAGCCGGCCAGCGCGCCCGAGCCGAAATGCCCGGTGAGCGCGGTCGCGATGCCGATAGACAGGTTGGTGGCCACGGTGGACACCGCGCCCACCAGCCCGATGCGCAGGATGTCGCGGAACAGCGGCCAGCGCAGCTTGAGCGCGGCCAGTGTGGGCCGCAGCAGGCTGCGCGGCGAGCGCAGATAGACGATGAGCGCAATGGAGCCCAGCAGGTAATACAGCAGCAGCGCCATCGCGCCGCCGGCGATGCCCATGCCCGGCAGCGGACCGATGCCGAAGATCAGCAGCGGCGACGCCGGAATCAGGAACACCACGCCCACCACCGTCACGTTGGCAGGCACCGACATGTTGCCGGTGCCGCGGATGATGGCCGACAGCGAGTTGAACAGCCACACCAGCACCGCCCCCGAGAACACCCAGTGCGAGTAAGTGAGAGCGGCTTCGAGCGCCGGGCCAGTGCCGCCCATGATCCCGTAGAGCCAGCGTCCGCCCAGTATCAGCGCGAGCGTGAAGCACAGGCCGAAGCCCAGCGCGATGACGATGGCATGCCACACCAGCGCATCGGCATCGGCGCGGCGCCGCGCACCCAGCGCACGGGCGATGGACGATGCGATGCCGCCGCCCATCGCGCCGCTGGAGGTCATCTGCATCAGCATGACGATTGGGAACACGAGCGCCATGCCCGCGAGCGCGTCGGTGCCGAGCTTGCCGACGAAGTAGGTTTCGATCAGGCCGACGGAGGCCTGCGCCACCATCACCAGCACGTTGGGCGCGGCCAGTCGCAGCAGCGTGGGCACGATGGGCGCCTCGAGCAGGCGCCGGGTGCGTGGGTCGAGTTCGGCGGTGTTGCCGGTAGCGGTCATGGCGGGGCCTCGATGCGATCGGGTCAGGCGCGTGCCGCGGCGGGCGTCACGGGTGTGCCGGCCTTGGCGGCCGGGCGGCGGATCATCAGCACGATCAACGCGGCCACCAGGCAGGCCGCGCCAGCTGCGTACAGCGCCGGGGTATAGGTCAGCAGCAGCGTGCGTGCGAAGCCGGCGCCATAGGCGGCCGTCGCGGCGCCCAACTGGTGCGCGGCAAAGACCCAGCCGAACACCAGGCCCACCTTGGCGGGACCGAAGGCAGCGCCCGCGAGCTTGACGGTCGGCGGCACGGTGGCGATCCAGTCGAGGCCGTAGAACATCGCGAAGATGCCCAGGCCGTAGATGGTGAACTCCGAATGCGGCAGCCAGAACAGCGACAGACCGCGCAGGCCGTAGTACCAGAACAGCAGCTTGCGGTTGTCATAGCGGTCCGACAGCCAGCCCGAGAGGATGGTGCCGACGAAGTCGAAGGCGCCCATCATCGCCAGCACCGACGCGGCGGGCACGGCGCCCATGCCGTTGTCGCCGCACAGCGAGATGAAGTGCGTCTGCACCAGGCCGTTGGTGCTCAGGCCGCAGATGAAGAAGGTGCCCGCCAGGATCCAGAAGGTGCGGTTGGTCGAGACTTCCTTCAGCACGCGGAATGGCGTGGCGAAGTTCATGGCGGGCGCGGCGGTGGCGGGCGCCGCCGGCTGCGTGCCGGGCTTTTCGCCGTAGGGCAGCAGGCCGATGTCGGACGGACGGTTGCGCATCAGGCACAGCGCGAGCAGGCCGATGAGGATGCTGCCGATCACGATCGGCACGATGGCCGAGCGCCAGCCCCAGTGCTCGATCATCCAGGCCGCGAACGGCAGGAACGCCAGTTGCCCCGTGGCCGAACTGGCCGTGAGCATGCCGATGACCAGGCCGCGCCGCGCCACGAACCAGCGGTTGGCCACCACCGCGCCAAGCACCAGCGCGGTCATGCCGGTGCCCAGGCCCAGCATCAGGCTCCACAGCACGAACAGCTGCCATAGCTGCGAAGCCATGGTGACGAGCGCCATGCCCAGGCCCACCAGTGCAAGGCCGGTGCAGATGACCGCGCGCAGGCCGTAGCGTTCCATGAGCACCGCGGCGAACGGCCCCATCAGGCCGAACAGCGCGAAGCGCAGCGCGAGCGCCGACGAGATCTGCTCGGTGCTCCAGCCGAATTCCTGGCCGAGCGGCTTGAGCATGGCGCCCGGCAGGCCCAGCGCAGCCGACATGGTCAGCATGGTCAGGAAGGTGATGGCGGCGACGATCCAGCCGTAGTGGATGCCGGGGCGCTGCAGCCATGCGGAAACTTGGTTGGCGAACATGAGACCTCGGATGTTGGAATGCGATGTGGAGGACGAAGAAAACGGGGGCGGCGCGCGGCCGTGCGCCTGATGTGCATGCGTGGGAAAGCGGCGGGTGGTGGGGTCAGTCGTCGGCGTCGGGTGCGTCGTCGGCGCCCAGCAGTTCCATCGACTCGTCGATCAGCAGGTGCAGCGCCAGCACGCGCTCCACGCCCAGCAGCGCATTGAGCTTCTGCTGCGCGGTCTTCCAGTGCCCCAGGGCCTCGCGCCGCTTGGCCTCGCCCTCGGGCGTGACCTGCACCAGCCGGCTGCGCGCATCGGCACCGGCGGTCTGCGCCACGAAGCCCGCGGCGATCAGCGGCTGCAGGTTGCGGCTCAGGGTGGAGGCGGTCATCTTGAGTTCGGCAGCCAGGTCGACCGGGCGGCAGGGGCCGACGCGGGCCAGGTTCGACAGCAGCGAGTACTGCGTGGTCTTGAGGCCGCTTTGCGAAACCTCGGCGTCGTAGTGCTGCGAAAGGCGGCGCGACAGCTGGCGCACCTTGAAGCTGGTGCAGCCGCGCGGCTTGGTGGGTGTGTCCATGGGATATTATTGTATGTGCAACTATTGCATATGCAATCAACACCACCCAGCAAAGCCCCCAGAAGGAACACAGGCATGACACAGAACCTCAACCAGCTCGAAGGCTGGATCGCCGAAGAACGCCGCATCACCGAGCGCCTCGACGCGGGCCCCGGCCCCGGCCTCGCCCGCCCCGAGCAGATCGCGGGCAAGACCGGCCTCGAAGTGATGCAGGCGATGCTGGCCGGCGAGATTCCCTACGCGGCCATCGCCAAGACGCTGGACTTCACGATCGTGGAAGTGCGCGCCGGCGTGGCCATCTTCCAGGGCACGCCGCTGCCGCAGCACCTGAATCCGCTGGGCACCATCCATGGCGGCTGGGTCGCGACCATGCTCGACTCCGCCCTGGGCTGCTCGGTGCACACCATGATGCCGCCCGGCCGGGGCTACACGACCGCCGAGCTGGGCGTGAACTACGTGAAGGGCTTGACGCCCAAGGTGCAGCGCGTGCGCGCCGAAGGCAAGGTGATCCATTGCGGCAAGCAACTGGCCACCGCCGAAGCGCGGCTGTACGGACCCGACGGCACGCTGTACGCGCACGCCACGACCACCTGCCTGGTGTTCGAGATCCCGCCGGCGCGTTGACCCTGAGCTGCCTGGAAGCGAAGTAGGCCTTCGACCTGTAAGTCCAAAGGCGTCGGCCTTAGCAGGCCCAGTGATAATTATTCTCATCGCCGCCGTTGCCAAGGCATCAGGCGGCGGCGTTTCCAGAATATTTCACAGCCGCTTCCCGGAGGATTTCTTCATGTTCACCGAACGCAAAAGCGTCCGAGGCCGCGCCGCGCGCGCACTGTTCGGCGCCAGCGCCGCCTGGCTGGCCGTTGCCGCCCTGCCCGCACAAGCCGCCACCGACGAACTCACGCTCTACACGACGCGCGAGCCGGCGTTGATCCAGCCGCTCATCTCGGCCTTCAGCGCGCAGAGCAACATCAAGGTCAACACCGTGTTCGTGAAGGACGGCCTGCTGGAGCGAGTGAAGGCCGAAGGCGCACGCTCGCCGGCCGACGTGCTGATGACGGTGGACATCGGCAACCTCATGGACCTGGTGGACGGCGGCGTGACGCAGCCTGTGAAGTCGGCCGCGCTCGAATCGGCCATTCCCGCCAACCTGCGCGGCGCCGACGGCCAGTGGTTCTCGCTCTCGATGCGCGCCCGCGTGCTCTACGCGGACAAGAGCCTGCCGATCACCAGCTTCCGCTACGAAGACCTGGCCAACCCGAAGTACAAGGGCAAGGTCTGCATCCGCGCCGGCCAGCATCCCTACAACACCGCGCTGGTCGCCTCGCTGATCGCGCATGACGGCGAAGCCAAGGCCGAGCAGTGGCTGCGCGGCGTCAAGGCCAACCTGGCGCGCAAGGCCACCGGCGGCGACCGCGACGTGGCGCGCGACATCCTGGGCGGCATCTGCGACGTCGGCCTGGCCAACTCGTACTACGTCGGCCAGATGAAGAGCGCCAAGGAAGGCACCGACGCGCGCAAGTGGGGCGACGCCATCAAGGTGGTGCGCCCGACCTTCGCCAACGCCAAGAGCGGCGGCACGCACGTCAACATCAGCGGCGCGGCCGTGGCAAAGAACGCGCCGCAGCGCGCCAACGCGGTCAAGCTGCTCGAGTTCCTGGTGTCGGAACCGGCCCAGGCGCTCTACGCGCAGGCCAACTACGAATACCCGGTGCGCAAGGGCGTGGCGCTCGACCCCATCATCGGCCAGACCATCGGCGAGCTGAAGGTCGATCCGCTGCCGCTGACCGAGATCGCCAAGTACCGCAAGCAGGCCAGCGCGCTGGTCGACAAGGTCGGCTTCGACCAGTGACTTCGACGGAGCCGGGCACACCTTGCCGGCAATTGACTGAATGAGCTTCCTGCGGCGCCGGCCGCCGGGCCTGCACGCCGCGGGCCCGGCCTGGCGCTGCGCGTCTTTCCTGATCGCCGTCGGCGTGCTCGCGCCGGTGCTATCGCTCGCGTGGATCGCGTTCGGCTCGGGCGTCGGGCATTGGGGACCGTTGCTCGCGCACGTGCTGCCGCAGGCGGCGCTCAACACTGCCCTGCTGCTGGCGGGCGTCGGCACGCTGGTGCTGCTGATCGGCACCGGCTGCGCATGGCTGGTGACGGCGCACGACTTTCCCGGGCGCGGCGTGCTGCACTGGGCGCTGCTGCTGCCGCTGGCGATGCCGACGTACATCGTCGCCTTCGCGTACCTCGACCTGCTGCACCCCATCGGCCCGGTACAGGGCGCCATCCGCTGGATGCTGGGCTTCGACAGCCCGCGCCAGTTCCGCCTGCCTGACCTGCGTTCCATGCCGGGCGCGATCTTCGTGCTGGGCTTCGTGCTGTACCCCTACGTCTACATGACGGCGCGCGCGATGTTCATGACGCAGCCGGCCCATCTGATGGAAGCCGCGCGCATGCTCGGCGAGAACCGGCGCGGCGCATTCTTCCGCGTGGCGCTGCCGCTGGCGCGACCGGCGCTGGCCGTGGGCCTGAGCCTGGCGCTGCTCGAAACGCTCAACGACATCGGCGCCTCCGAATTCCTCGGCGTCAACACGCTCACGGTGGCGGTCTACACCACTTGGATCACGCGCTCCGACCTCGCGGGCGCCGCGCAGATTGCATGCGCCATGCTGTTCATGGTGGTGGCGCTGGTCTGGCTCGAACGCAATGGCCGCCGGCACCAGCGCTTCGGCTCGGCACAACGCATGCGCGCCGTGCAGCCGCGCCGGCTGCGCGGAGGCGCGGCCTGGGCTGCGACCGCTGCCGCTGCACTGCCGGTGTTGATCGGCTTCGTGGCCCCGGCCCTGTACCTCGTCTGGGAAAGTGCCAAGCGGCTGCGCCAGGGCGGCGGCATTTCGCAAGGCCTGCTCGCAAGCCTGGGCAACACGCTGGCTCTGGCGGCGGGCGTCACCGTGGCGGCCGTGGCTGCGGGGCTGGTGGTCGCATGGACCGCGCGCGCACAGGGCTCCGGCATCAACCGTGCGCGCTGGCAGGCGCGCGTCGCCACGCTGGGCTATGCGGTGCCGGGCACGGTGCTCGCCATCGGGCTGCTGACACCCGCACTGGCTTTCGATGCGGCGCTTGCCACGGCCTTCGGCTGGCAGGGCCTGCCGTTGATGGCCGCGGGCGTGGTGCTGGTGGTGGCCTGCACGATCCGCTTCCTGGCAATGCCGGTGGGCGGCATCGAGGCGGGTCTTTCGCGCATTCCTCCAGCCATCGAACAGGCCTCCCGGCTGCTCGGTGAAACCACCGGCGGCACGCTGCGCCGCGTGCACCTGCCGCTGCTGCGCCCTGCGCTGGCGGCCAGTGCGCTGCTGGTGTTCGTCGACGCAATGAAAGAACTGCCCGCCACGCTGCTGCTGCGGCCCGCCAATTTCGACACCCTCGCCACCTGGCTCTACGCCGAGGCCGCGCGCGGCACCTACGAAGAAGGCGCGATTGCCGCGCTCGCCATCGTGCTGGCCGGCCTGCTGCCGGTGGTGCTGCTGGCGCGCAACCAACTGGGCACGCCCACCGCCACTTTCAGCCCGGATACGCCATGAGTTCTTCGCTGCACCTCGATTCGCTAAGGCTCGCCTACGACACGCCGCGCGGCCCGCACACCGTGGTCGACGGCTTCTCGCTCGCGCTGGACGCGGGCGACATCGCTTGCCTGTTCGGACCCTCGGGCTGCGGCAAGACCACGGTGCTGCGCGCCATCGCGGGCTTCGAGCCGGTGCGCGGCGGCACCATCCGCCTGGGCGACACATTGCTGTCGTCCGGCCAGATTCACCTGCCGCCCGAGCAGCGCCGCGTGGGCATGATGTTCCAGGAATATGCGCTGTTCCCGCACCTGTCGGCCGCCAGGAACGTGGCCTTCGGGCTGCGCCGCCTGCCGCGCAACACGCAGCACGAGCGGGTGGCCGAGATGCTCGCGCTGGTCGGCCTGGCAGACGCCGCGGAGCGCTATCCGCACGAGCTTTCTGGCGGCCAGCAGCAACGCATCGCGCTGGCTCGCGCGCTCGCGCCCTCGCCCGCCCTGCTGCTGCTCGACGAGCCTTTTTCCAACCTCGACGGCGGCACGCGCGAGCGCCTTACTGCACAGGTGCGCGGCATCCTGAAACAGGCGGGCCAGACCGCGATTCTGGTGACGCACAACGAGGCCGAGGCGCATGCCATGGCCGACCGCATCGGCGTGATGCATGGCGGGCGCATCACGCACTGGCAAGGCACTGCGGTGACCTAGCACAAGGGCGTCTTTTTCCGAATGGGCTTTTCGGGAAAAGGTTGTTCGGCCCCGCAAGAATCGCGGCGATCCGAAACATCCTTTTCGAGAACGGAAAGCCCCATGTCCCCGACACTCACCCTCGTCAGCCACCTGCTGTGCCCCTACGTCCAGCGCGCCGCGATCGCGCTGCATGAAAAAGGCGTGCCCTTCGAGCGCGTCGTGGTCGACCTCGCGAACAAGCCCCAGTGGTTTCTCGACATCTCGCCGCTGGGCAAGGTGCCGCTGCTGAAAGTGCGCCGGCCCGACGGCTCCGAAGCGGTGCTGTTCGAGAGCAACGTGATCTGCGAATACCTCGAAGAAACGCAGCCCGGCGCACGCCTGCACCCCGAAGACCCGCTCACACGTGCCGAACATCGCGCATGGATGGAGTTCGGATCGGCCATCCTCGCCGATCTCTGGGGCTACGAGACCACGCAGGACGCCGCCGTGTTCGAACAGAAGCGCCTTGCGCTCGCAGCCAAGCTCGAACGCGTCGAAGCCACGCTCGGCGAAGGCCCCTACTTCGCGGGCGCCAGCTTCAGCCTGGTCGACGCGGTGTTTGCGCCGGTGTTCCGCTACTTCGAGGTGTTCGATGCGATCAGCGACTCGCGCGTGTTCGATGGCAAGCCCAGGCTCAACGCATGGCGACAGGCGCTGGCGGCTCGCCCCAGCGTGCGCGATGCGGTGGTGCCCGAGTATCCGCAGCACCTCATGGCCTTCCTGCGCAAGCACCAGGCCCACCTGCTGACCCTGGCGGCTTGATCGCCACGCGCGGAAGCCGACAATAGCGGCCTCCCCTTTCATAACTACAAGGCACCACGAGATGCGACTTCTTCACACCATGCTGCGCGTCGGCAACCTCCAGCGCTCCATCGACTTCTACACCAAGGTGCTCGGCATGAACCTGCTGCGCACATCGGAAAACCCCGAATACAAATACAGCCTCGCCTTCATCGGCTACGGCAAGGGCAACCCCGATCAGGCAGAGATCGAGCTGACCTACAACTGGGGCACCGAGAGCTACGAACTCGGCACCGCCTACGGCCACATCGCGCTCGGCGTGCCCGACGCCTACGCGGCCTGCGAAAAGATCAAGGCAGCGGGCGGCAACGTCACACGCGAAGCCGGTCCGGTCAAGGGCGGCACCACCGTCATCGCCTTCGTGACGGACCCCGACGGCTACAAGATAGAACTGATCCAGCGCGACGAAGGCGCCGCCGGCGGCGGCCTGCGCTGAACCCAGGCGGGGCTGCTCCATGCCAGGCACGAAGAAGCCGACAAGCACGACCCGCCATGTCGCACTGCTGCGCGGCGTGAACGTCAACGGCATCACGATCAAGAGCGCCGACCTCAAGGCGCTCTTCGTCGAACTGGGCTTCGGCGCGGTGCGCACCGTGCTCGCCAGCGGCAATGTGCTGTTCGACACCGACGAAAGCGACGCCGGCGCCCTGCGCACCCGCATCGAGCAGGCCCTGCGCAAGCGCTTTGGCTACGACGCCTGGATCGTGCTGCTCACGCAGAAAACCGTGGCCGACATGGCCGCGGGCTACCCCTTCGAGCGCATCGACGAAGAGCGCCACCCGTACCTCGTGTTCGGCTCCGACGCCGCCATGCTCGACGAGATCATCGAGAAGGCCGGCACCGTCGACGCCAAGGTCGAACGCCTGAAGCGCGGCAAGGGCGTGCTGTACTGGGAATGCCCGCGCGGCGAAAGCACCGACACACCGGTCGCCAAGCTGCTGGCGAAGACCCGCTACAAATCGAGCACCACCTCGCGCAACCTGCGCACGGTGGAAAAACTGCTCACGGACTGATCAGCAGCCCAGCAGATCGGCCAGTTCGTCGATGTCGCGTGCATGCAGGTTGTTGTCCGGCTGCGGCGATACGTCCTTCGGCCGGGCGCGGCCGAACTCATGCGGGCGCTCGATGTACGCGGTCTTCAGCCCGCAGGTGCGCGCGGCGGTCAGGTCGTCGTGGTGCGCCGCGGCCAGCATCACCTGGCCGGGCGTGGCGTCGAACACGCCCGCCACGCCCAGGTAGGTACGCGGGTCGGGCTTGTAGGCCTTGAACACCTCGGCCGACAGCACGCAGTCCCAGGGCAGGCCGGCGCGCTTGGCCATTTCGGTGAGCAGGCCGATGTTGCCGTTCGACAGGGTGCAGATGGTGAATTTCTTCTTGAGCCGCGTGAGCCCGGCCACCGAATCGGGCCAGGCCGGCAGCCGGTGCCAGGCGCGGCTCAGGTCGCGCTTGGCGGCGGTGTCGAGACGGTCGGCCAGGCTGAAATCGTGCAGCACCTGCTCGAGCATGCTCAGGTGCAGCTCGTCGAGCAGCGTGAAGCCGCCCTCGCCCGCGGCGATGCGTTCCATCACGGCCTTCATCGCGGGCTGGTAGCCCGCACGCCAGGCCAGCGCGAAGGCGGCGCCATCGACACCAGGCAGCGCGCTTTCGGCCTCGGCCGCAATGCCGCTGTGCCAGTCGACCACCGTGCCGAAGACGTCGAACGCGATGACCTTGAGGTCGCTCGCGTCGAACGCGGCGCGCATGTTCAGCGCGGCAGCTGGCTCGCGGCGCGTGCCAACTGCTCGATGCGGGCCCAGTCTCCGTCGCGGATGGCGTCGGTCGGCACGATCCACGAACCGCCCACGCAGGCCACGTTCGACAGAGCGAGGAACTCCGCCGCATTGCCCGCATGGATGCCGCCCGTGGGGCAGAAGGTGACGTCGCCGAACGGGCCTTGCCATGCCTTGAGCATCGGCAGGCCGCCGGCCTGGAGCGCGGGGAAGAACTTCAGCTGGGTGTAGCCGTCTTCCTGCGCGGTCATGATCTCGCTGCCGGTTGCCACGCCGGGCAGGAGCGGCAGGCCGAGGTCGTGGCAGGCCTTGCCGACGGAGCGCGTGTAGCCCGGGCTCACGCCGAACTTTGCCCCGGCCAGCGCCGACGCCTGCGCATCGGCCGCGCTGCGGATGGTGCCCGCGCCGGCCACGGCTTCGGGCACTTCCTTGGCGATGGCCTCGATGCACTGCAGCGCCTGCGGCGTGCGCAGCGTGACCTCGAGCATGCGGATGCCGCCGGCCACCAGGGCGCGCGCGAGCGGAACCGCGTCTTTCACGTCGTTCAGCACGATGACCGGAATGACGGGTGCGTCGCGCATCACGTCGAGGGGGGTGAGTTTTTCTGTCATCTCATGGCTCCATATGTTTCGTACAGCCCGCAGCCTCGAACTGCGCAGGGCTCGATTCCAGAAACACCGCGGAAACGGCTTTGCCGGGCCGCTGGTGTTGCCCCCGGCAGGGGGCGGGCGAAGCGACACGAAGTGCGCGCAGCCTGGGGGCGAGCCTGATCACAGCCATGAGCAGGCTCCTTCTTCTGCAGTCAATGCGTTTCTGCGCATGCCGGCGAACAGCTCGCGGCCTAGGCCCCGCCCGTCGGCGATGCGCTGTGCTTCGGGCAGCGTTGCGGTTTCGCGCGCGGCCCATTCGTCTTCGGGCAGCAGCACGGCGAGCGTACCCGCCACCGAGTCCAGCCGGATCAGGTCGCCGTCGCGCACCTTGGCGAGCGGGCCGCCGGCGGCCGCTTCGGGCGATACGTGGATGGCGGCCGGAATCTTGCCCGACGCGCCGCTCATGCGGCCGTCGGTGACCAGCGCCACGCGGAATCCCTTGCCCTGCAGCACCGACAGCGGCGGAGTGAGCTTGTGCAGCTCGGGCATGCCGTTGGCCTGCGGGCCCTGCCAGCGCACCACGCAGACCACGTCGCGCTCAAGCTCGCCGGCGGTGAAGGCCTTGTGCAGCGCCGCCTGCGAGTCGAACACGCGCGCGGGTGCCTCAATGACATGGCGGTCATCCGGCACCGAGGACACCTTGATGACGCTGCGGCCGAGGTTGCCGCTCAGCAGCTTCAAGCCGCCGGTGGCGCTGAAGGGGCTGCTCACCGGCCTTGCGACGGCGTCGTTCTTCGACGGCGCGGCGGGGCTCCAGCTCAGCCGCTGCTCGCCGCCCTCGACCAAAGACGGCACGTTGCCGAACTCGCGGATCCCGCCGGCGCGCACGGTGAGCACGTCGCCGTGCATCAGGCCCGCGTCCACCAGTTCGCCGATCACGAAGCCGGGGCCGCCGGCCGCCTGGAATTCGTTCACGTCGGCGCTGCCGTTGGGGTACACGCGGGTCAGCAGCGGAATGATGTCGGAGAGCTTGGAGAAGTCGTCCCAGTCGATCACGATGCCGGCCGCGCGCGCCACGGCCACCCAGTGGATCAGGTGGTTGGTGGAGCCTCCCGTGGCCAGCAGCGCGACCATGGCGTTGACGATGCAGCGCTCGTCGACCATCTCGCCTATGGGCGGGCACTGGAAGGCGGCGTCGCCGGCCTTGCCCAGCACCGTGCGCACAGCCTCGCGCGTGAGCGTTTCGCGCATCGCGTCGCCCGGCTGGATGAAGGCCGTGCCGGGCACGTGCAGGCCCATGGCCTCCAGCAGCATCTGGTTGCTGTTGGCGGTGCCGTAGAAGGTGCAGGTGCCCTGTGTGTGATAGGCGGCCATTTCAGCGTCGAGCAGCCCCTGGCGGCCAACGAGCCCCTGCGCCGCCTGTTCGCGTACCTTCGACTTGGCACCGTTCGACAGGCCCGAAGGCATGGGGCCGGCGGGCACGAACACCGTCGGCAGGTGGCCGAAGTGCAAGGCGCCGATCAGCAGGCCCGGCACGATCTTGTCGCACACGCCGAGCATCAGCGCGGCGTCGAACATGTCGTGCGTGAGCGCGATGGCGGTGCCCATGGCGATCACGTCGCGGCTGAACAGGCTCAGCTCCATGCCTGGCGTGCCCTGCGTGACGCCGTCGCACATGGCCGGCACGCCGCCGGCCACCTGGGCGGTGGCACCGAGGCGGCGGGCCTCCTGCTTGATGATGTCGGGGTAGCCCTGGTACGGCGCGTGGGCCGAGAGCATGTCGTTGTAGGCGGTGACGATGCCGATGTTGGGCGCGCGTTCGGCCACCACGCGGAATTTGTCGTTGGCCGGGATGCCGGCCACGGCGTGCGCCACGTTGGCGCAGCCCATGCGGTCGGAGCCGCGGTCTCGGTTGCGGATCTCGGCCAGTTGGGCGAGGTAGGCGCTGCGCGGCCCATGGCTGCGCTCGCGGATGCGATCGGTGACGTCGCGGACGGTGGGGTGTGTGCTGCTGCTCATGGGGATATTGGCTCTTGCTGCGTGTCGCCGGGGCGACTGTGGGCCTGGAGGCCCATGGTACCAAGCCGGGCGCCGCGGGCTGATGAAATGAGGGCGCCGGACGATACGAATTTACTCAGTCATGCCCCACGAGGCGGCGCGCATGAAAAAAGCCCGGCGGACCGGGCTCTCTTTGGCCTGCGAAGGCGGCAAGGCGGTCAGTCGACCAGCTTGACCTCGACGCGGCGCGCTTCCGCGTTGTTGCCCGTGCCGGCCGTGACCGCGGGCTTCTGCAGGTCGACCTTGGCGGCCGGAACGCCCAGGCCCACGAGCACGTCGCGCACCATTTCGGCCCGCTTCTTGGCAAGCTGTTCGTTGATGGCGGCGTCGCCGGTGGTGTCGTGGAAGCCGGAGATCACCGCCTTGCGCCCGCTTTCCACGCCCTTGATGACCGCGGCCAGCGCTTCGGCGGCACCGGGCGCCAAGTCGGCGCTGCCGGTTGCGAAGTAGAAGTTCACCACACCGTTGACCACGCGGATGCTGGCGCCATCGGGGATCGTGACCGTGACGGTTTCAGTCACTTCGGCCAGCTTGGGCTCCGCGCCGGGCGCGGGTGCCGAGATCACCACCGCCGGCGGCTTGGCGGCGGCCAGCGCCGCGGCCGGGTTGTGCGACTTGTGCCAGAGCACGATGCCGATCACGAAGAAGATCACGAGAGCGATCAACGCCATCAGGAAGCCGAGGATGAAATTTTGCTGGCTGTCGTCGTCGCTCATTGCGGGTCTTGCTCCGTAGGAAAGGGGACGGTAAATAATGGTGCGGTGAACCATGATCACGAAATTGTAGGCCCCGGCCCCGGCACGCCCGTGTCGGACCCGGCGCCAAACCCCGGTCCGCCGGGACTCGACCCCATGCCCAAGCCCCTGCGCGACCCGCAACCGATGCTCGAACGCGCCATCGCCGACTGGGGCGGGCATGAGGATCTGTGGCTGTTCGGCTACGGCTCACTGATCTGGCGGCCCGAGTTCGACTTCATCGAGCGGCGCCCGGCCTGGGTGCGCGGCTGGCACCGGGCGCTGAAGATGTGGAGCCGGGTCAACCGCGGCAGCGTGCAGGTGCCCGGCCTGGTGTTCGGCCTGCTCTCCGGCGGCAGCGTGCGGGGCATGGTGTTCCGGGTGCCGAAGGCCGAAGGGCTCGATACCCTGCGCCGGCTCTGGCTGCGCGAAATGCCGACCGGCGTGTACGACCCCAAGTGGCTGCGCTGCGGCACGGCCGAAGGCCCGGTGCGGGCGCTGGCGTTCACGCTTTCGCGGCGCAGCCCCAACTTCACGGGCGAACTCAGCGACGAGCACTACCGCCACATCTTCGCCAACGCGGTGGGGCGCTACGGCAGTTCGCTCGACTACGCCCAGCAGACGCTGGCGGAACTGCGCCGCCACGCCATCCACGACGCCGCGCTGGCCCGGCTGGTGGCGCTGGCCGCCGCGCAAGAGCAGTCCGCCGCCGATTGCGACGCGCCGCAGGCTCCGGTATATGTTCCGGGGTCTCCAGACAAACCCTCCCACCCCTCCTCCGGACCGTCCAAGGAAAACACATGAACCATCGTCGTCTCTCCGCCATCGCCGCCGCCCTGGGCGCCTGCGCCGTACTC
This sequence comes from Variovorax durovernensis, assembly GCF_977011995.1. NCBI lineage: Bacteria > Pseudomonadati > Pseudomonadota > Betaproteobacteria > Burkholderiales > Comamonadaceae > Variovorax > Variovorax durovernensis. The sequence continues at coordinate 4,682,637 of NZ_CDRNCW010000001.1, forward strand.
GCCTCCTGCGGCAGCATGGGCGGCAAGCCCAGCACGGTCGTGGAGCTGGTGCCGACCGGCGCGATCACGCCCAACCCGACCCGCGGCACGGTGACATTCACCGCGCTGGACCACGGCGTGCGCGTGTCGGGCGAGGTGCGCGGCCTGGTGCCGGGCAGCGAGCACGGCTTCCACATCCACGAAAAGGGCGACTGCGGCAACAACGGCGATGCCTCCGGCGGCCACTTCAACCCGACCGGCGCCACGCACGGCAAGTTCGCCGCGCCGGGCAGCCATGCCGGCGAACTGCCGAGCCTGGTGGCCGACGCCGGCGGCGTGGCGCGCTTCAGCGTGGAAGACCACTCGATCTCCCTGACCGACGGCACCGCCAACAACGTGGTCGGCCGCGCGCTCGTCGTTCACCGCGACCGCGACGACTTCACGACCCAGCCTTCGGGCAACTCGGGCCCGCGCATCGCCTGCGCAGTGATCACGCGCTGAGCCTGCCCGGCCCTGCGAGCCAGAGCGCCTCGGCGTGCGCCAGGGCCTCGGGCGTGTCGATGTCGGTCACCACGCCGACATCGTCCACCGCGAGGTCGGTGACCGAGCCGGCCGCGCGCATCGCCCGCAGCACGGACGACGCGCCCAGGGCCCCCTCCAGCGCCGCGAGCTGTGCATGGCAGGCGGCCCCGAAGCCGACCGGATGCCCGCGCTCTCCCCAGTACTGCGGCTGCACTGCATTTACGCCAATGCCCAGCGCGGCAGCGACCGCCAGCAGCGTTTCGGGCCGCACCAGCGGCAGGTCGCCCGGCAGGATCAGCCAGCCGGCGGCATCGGGCGTGGCCCGCACCGCAGCCGCAATCGAATCGCCCATGCCGGGGTGCCCAGCATCTTCCAGGTGCCACGGCAGTCCGCTGGCGCGCACCGCGTCCAGCGTGCGTGCCAGCACCGGCTTGCCGGCCAGCGGCGCCTGAAGCTTGGAACCTGTACCGCCGGCCGCGATGAAGCGCTCGCCGCGGCCCGAGGCCAGCACGATCACCACCGGGGAATTCGCCTTCTTGGTCGTCATGGGCGGAGTATGTGCGCAACAATCCTGTCATGACTTCCCCTCTTTCCAATGACGCGCTGGCCGCGCTGCGCAAGAGCTACGAGCGCGCCGAGCTCGGCGAGGCCCACAGCGCCGGCGACCCGCTGAAGCAGTTCGAACGCTGGCTCACCGAGGCCATCGACGCGCAGGTGCCCGAGCCCAACGCGATGACGCTGTGCACCGTGGGCAGCGACCTGCGGCCGTCGAGCCGCATCGTGCTCATCAAGGGCTACGACGCGCGCGGCATCGTCTGGTACACCAACTACGAGAGCCGCAAGGGCCGCGAGCTGTCGGGCAATCCGTACGCATCGCTGCAGTTCCACTGGGTCGAGCTGGAGCGCGTGGTGCGCATCGAGGGCCGCGTAGAGAAGGTCGGCGCCGACGAGAGCGACGCCTACTTCGCCAGCCGCCCGCTCGATTCGCGAATCGGCGCCTGGGCCAGCCCGCAGAGCGAGGTGATCAGCGGACGCGACGTGCTGGTGAAGAACGCGGCCCTGTTCGCCGCCAGGCATCTGCTCTCTCCCCCGCGTCCGCCGCATTGGGGCGGCTACCGGCTGGTGCCCGACCGCTGGGAGTTCTGGCAGGGCCGCAAGAGCCGGCTGCACGACCGGCTGCGCTACCGGCTCGAAGGCACGGACTGGGTGCGCGAGCGGCTCGCGCCCTGAGCCGCGTCGTCAGGCCTTGCTTCAGGGCAGCCACTGCACCCAGACCATCACCAGTGTCAGCGTGCCGAGGGCCAGCACCGTCGACACCGCGACGCTGGCCGTTACCAGGTCTTCGGCGGTGCGATAGCGCTGCGAGAACAGGAACACGTTGGCGCCGATCGGCAGCGCCGCCGCCACCACCATCACCGTGAGCGGGATGCCGCGCACACCCAGCGCCCAGCCGATGGCGGCCACCAGCAGCGGGTGCAGCAGGTTCTTCACCAGCGCCTGGGTCAGCGCGCCGCGCCAGTGCCGCCCGATGGGCGTGAGCGCAAGCGTGATGCCCACCATCACCAGCGCCACCGGTCCGAAGGCCTGCCCGAGCAGCTGGATCGGCTTGTCGATGACCTCGGGCATGACGAGCCCGGTCTGCGCGAACAGCAGCCCGGCCAGGATCGGCAGCGGCACCGGATGGATGATGGCGTTGCGCAGCGCGCGCAGCACGGTACGCGCCATCGAGTGCTTCTGCGCGCCGCCGGCCGCCGCGTGCTCGCGCGCCACGGCCAGCTCCAGCACCACCGTGGCGCTGGTCAAGAGCACCAGCGAGTGCAAAGAAATGAGGGTGAGCAGCACCACCATGCCGTCCTCGCCGTAGGCCAGGCCGATCAGCGCGATGCCGATCATCACGGTGTTGCTGTAGGTGTTGGCCAGAGCGATCACGGCCGCCGTGCGATTGAAGCCGCGCAGCGCCATCGTGCCCGCGAACAGCAGGCCCGAGGCAATGAAGTACGCCGCCACCGGCTTGAGGCTCAGCTGCTCGACATGCACCGTGCTCATCGCACGGAACAGCAGCGCGGGCGCGAGCAGCAGGAAGATGAGGTTCGACAGGTCCTTCACTGCATTGCCGCCGATCCAGCGGCGCCTTCCGGCAAGGTAGCCCGCGGCGATGAGCAGGACGACGGGAAGAAGCGAGGAGATGACGAACGAATTCACCCGGCGAGGATAGCCGAGGGGTTTCCGTCGCCCCCTCCTCTTCCCTCGCTCCTCAGAACGTCACGCGTAAGCCGACCTTCAGCGTCCGCCCCGGCAGCGGTGCGTTCGGGTACACCGTGGTCGTGAGGATCGATGTCGGGCTGTAGGCCAGCTTGTTGGTGATGTTGTCCACGCGCGCATACCAGGTGAGGTTCGCGCGCTGCACCTTCATGCGGTAGGTGATGGCCGCGTTCCACAGCGTGTACGCATCGGTCTCGCGCGCGCCCACGCTCGGCACACGGTGCTGCGCGGCGTTGTAGTCGAAGCCCAGGCGCGCGGTCCACGGGCCGTTGCCGTAGGCCAGCGTGGCGCCCAGGCGCAGCGGTGCGATGCGCGGCAGCGGCTCGCCGGTGTCGAGGTTCTTCGCACGCACGATGTCGCCGCGCCATTCGAGGTCGAGCGTGCCGGCATCGGCCATGCGCGCGAAGCCGTCGGCGCCCAGCAGGCGCAGGTTGCCGTTGGCCTCGATGCCGATGAAGCGCGCGCGCACGCCGCCGTAGAGGTATTCGGCCAGCGTGTCGGGCGTGCCGGGCTCGGCCACGTTGCCTTCGGAATCCAGCTCGCGGCCGGAGGCGGTCAGCCCGATGTAATTGCGAAAGCGCGTGACATACGCGTTGACGCGGGCCGTGTTGGGGCCATCTTTCCACTGCGCGCCAAGGTCGAAGCCGGTCGACTTTTCCTTATCGAGCTTCGGGTCGCCCACCTCCCACGCGGCCGTTACCACGTGCGGGCCGTTGGCCAGCAGCTCGTAGTCCTTCGGCGCGCGCTCGGTATAGGCGAGGTTGGAAGTCAACTGCCACTGCGGCGTGAGATTGACCAGAGCGCCGAAGGCTGCGCTGTGCGGATTGAAGGTGCGCTCGCCCACGGCGAAGCGCGTCACGCTCGGGTCTTCCGGGTAGCCCAGCGAACGCACGCGGACCTTCTCGGTGCGCGCGCCGAAGCTCAGCCGCCCCCACGAGGTGCCGTACTCCTCGTGCACGAACAGCGCGGTCGAGCGCGTGCGGCTGTGCGGCGCGAAGGCTTCCTCGCCGTCGGCGGCGAAGCGGTTGGTCTCGCTGCTGAAGCCGACCAGTCCCTCGAAGTTGCCGATCTTCTGGTGGCGAGCCTCGAGGCGGAGGTCGTTGCTCATGTTCGAGAAAGTGGTGCCCGGCTCGCGGCCCTCGAATTCGGTATGGCGGTAGTTGGTGTGGCTCAGCTTGGCGTGGATGCTGCTGATGAAGCCGCCCGGGCGCCATTCGCCTTCGAGCGCCTGGCGGTCGGACTTCATGCCGATGGTCACGTCGTCCTCGGCCACGGTGCCGTAGGTGCTGCGGTAGGTACTGACCGACGCGCCGACCCAGCCCTGGTCGAAGAACACCGTGCCGCCCAGGGCGCCGCCGTGCGCCTGGTTGGCCGAGTTGCAGATCTTGCGTGCCATCCACGGCGAGCCCGGCTTGCTGCACTCCAGGCTGATGGGCACCGACACATCTTTCGAATCTCGGTTGAAGGCATCGACGTGCAGCGCGATGCGGTCGTTGCCGCCCTCAAGAACCACGCCGCCGCTCTTTTCCTTGTTGCCGGTGGCATAGCCCAGGTCGGCACGGCCGCCGAAGCCGTTGATGGGTTCGGACGGAATGCGGTTGTCGATCACGTTGACCACGCCGCCGACAGCGCTGCCGCCGTACTGCAGCGCCGAAGGGCCGCGCAGCACCTCGATGCGCTCGGTGACGAGCGCGTCGACCGGCACCGCGTGGTCGTAGCTCAGCGCCGAGGCGTCGGGCGCGCCGCCGCCGTTCTGCAGGATGCGGATGCGGTCGCCGTCCTGCCCGCGGATGCTGGGCCGGCTGGCGTTGGGGCCGAAGTAGCTGCTGCTCACGCCCGGCAGGTTGTTCAGCGTTTCGCCGAGGGTCGATTCGGAACGCAGCAGCAGTTTGTCGCCCGACAGCGAAGTCGTCGGCGCAATGAGGTCGCTGGCGCCGAGCGGGTTGCCGGTGACGGTGACTTCACGCAGGCTGGCGTCATTGGCGGTGGAAGGCGCAGGCGCGGTCTGCGCCTGCGCCGCGCCCGCCAGTGCGGCGAGCGAAAGAACGGCAGCGCCGATGGCGTTGCGACGGAAATTGGGGGTCATGAAAAACACTCGTTGAAATCAAGGGGCGACCGGCCGCCACCCGCGCGAGGCGGGTGGCGGCACAGCCGGAACACGTGAGAAATCAGCGAGCGAGTGGAGGACCGCGTGCGTCGAACAGCACGATCCAGCGGGCGATGGCTTCGCCCTGCAGATAGGCAAAGGTGGCAGACGGCAGCACTATCGGCAACACCACCAGCGGCACGCCGGGCATGCTGAAGCCGTGCGACAGGCGGTCGTACAGCCGGCACTCGGCGTCGGTCTTGTCGCCGAACAGCGCATGAATCCAGCCATGCCGCTGCGCCGGGGCGTGCTTTGCCGAGGGCTCGGCCGCGGCGGTCGCGGCGGCCACGGCCCACGCGCGGTCGCCCGGCACGTGCAGCGTGGCGTGCACGAGGCCGAGCGTAGCCGTCACCCACACTGCGAAGAGCAGCATGAGTGCGACGGTGCGCGACAGCCTCGGGTTCATCTTGCGTGCCAGGCCTGCATCAGAAGTGCGTGGTCATGCTCACGTACAGGCTGCGCCGCGTGCCGTACTGCGGCGCGCCAACGCCCACGCCGGTTCCGTCGCGCAGCAGGTAGCTCTTGTCGAACAGGTTCAGGATGGCGATGCGCCCGACGATGTCGCCGCCCGAAGACTCTTTCCAGGTGTGCGAGTACGCGGCGTTGACGACGGCATAGTGCGGCAGCGCCGCGCTGTTGGGCGCGCCGCCGTCGGGTGTGCGGCGCAGGCCGCTGCCGAAGACCAGGTCGCCGCTGACCTGGTTGTCGCCGAAGCGGTAGGCTGCGCCGCCCGACAGCGTGTAGGTCTGGTCGTGGTCCAGGTACACGTAGTGGTTGGCGATGTAGCTCAGCTCGTCGGCACCGAACAGCGACTGGCTCGACACGATGTTCTTGCCCATCGCCTTCTGGTAGGCGAAGTTCGCGTAGGCCGACCAGTGTTCGTCGTTGTAGCGCGCCGACAGCTCGAGCCCGCGCGCGAAGCCCTTGGCGTAGTTGAACGGCGACAGGATCAGCGCCTGGCCGAACTGGCCCTCGTCGAGCAAGTTGGTGATGTTCTTGTAGTACACGTCGGCCGACAGCGACAGGTTGTCGTTCACCTTGTGGTCCAGGCCCAGGTCGAAGTAGTGGGTGCGCTCGGCCTTCACCGGGTCGGAATTGGCGATTTCAGGCTGGTTGGTGGTGCCGGTGTAGAGGTTGATGCTCTGCTGCGAAGCCAGCTCCTGCGGCGGCGGCGTGAAGTAGCGCGCGTAGCCCGCGTGCAGTGCCGTGTCGTCCGACAGCTTGTACGCCAGGTTCAGCCGCGGGCTCCACTGGTGCTCCTTGGTGAACGCGTCGACGCTGTCGTAGCGCAGGCCGTAGTTGAAGGTCAGCCTGGGGTCGATGCGCCATTCGTCCTGCACGTAGAGGCTGGCGAGCTGCCCGACCTTGCCGGAGTTGTCGTTGATGAGCACCGGCGTGTTGCCTACCTGCGCGCCGCTGTCGTCGACCGGGAACACGTTCACAGCATTGATGCTGCGCGTGCTCTGGCGCGTGTAGGCGCCGCCGAAGCGCAGTGTGTGGGCGTCGTTCAGCTTGTACGACGCATCGGCCTGCAGGCCGTTCGACGAGTTGGAACGCAGGGTGTCGGAAGCCACGCCGTTGTAAATCAGGTCGCCCACGGCGTCCGGCACGTAGTGCAGGTTCGAGTACTGGTGGAAGGCCGAGATCTGGAAATCCAGCGCGCCCACGGTCTTCTGGTAGGACAGCGCGACGAAGCGCGTGGCCTCGGTCTGGCGCTCGCGCACGTCGGAAGATGGCAGGCCGTTGTAGCCCGTGCCCAGGTCGCTGTAGCCGGCCAGCGAGAAGGCCGGCGTCTGGTTAGGGTTGGTCGGGATCTGGAACTTGCCGTTGTAGGTGCCGAACATCAGGCCCAGGCGGGTGTCGGCATCGAGGTAGTAAGACAGGTTGCCGAAGGTCTTGCCCTGCCGCGTGCGGTCGTTCTGCGCATTGAGCGTGGGCTGCGGGTTCTCGATGCCGTTGGTGTTGGACACCAGGCTGCCCGACAGGTAGTAGCTCAGGTTGCCGGTGGTGCCGTAGACGGAGCCGCTTTCTTCCAGCGTGTTGTGGCTGCCGAAGGTGAAGCCGAGCGAGCCGCCGGGCTTGCCGAAGCCCTGCTTGGTCTGGATGTCTACCACCCCGGCGGTGCGCAGGCCGTACTGTGCGGGCAAGGCGCCGGTCAGGAAGTTGACCGAGTCGATGTAGCGCGTGTCCAGCGACTGGCCGAAGCCCGAGATGCCTTCGGGCAGTTGCACGCCGTTGACGCGGTACTGCACGTTGCCGTGGTCGTCGCGCACGTGCAGCGAGCCGGAGGCCTTGGAGTCCTTGGCTACGCCAGGCAGGGTCAGCAGCACGTCGTCGAGCGGCGTGGCATCGCCCTTGCCGAGCGCGTCGATGGCCGCGCGGTCGATGCGATAGACGGTCGCGCCGACCTCGGGCGAAAGCTCCATGCGCGCCTTCTTGAGGCGCTCGGACTGGATCTCCACGGTGGACAGCGTGCCCTCGGCGCTGCTGGGAGCGACGGTGGTGGTTGTCGTGGTGGTGGTCGCGTCCTGGGCGAAGGCCGGCCAGGACAGCAGGGAAAGAACGGCAATGCCAACGGCATTGCGACGGAAATTGGGAATCATGAATGGACACTCGTTGAATCGATGAACGATCCGCAGCCGCCCGCGCAATGCGGGCAGCTACGGCCGGAACACGGGGGGATTCAGCGAGTGGAAGGCGGACCGCGCGCGTCGAACAGCGCGATCCAGCGGGCGATGGCCTCGCCCTGCAGATAGGCGAAGGTGGCCGAAGGCAGCAGTATCGGCAGCACCACCAGCGGCACGCTGGGCGCCGTGGAGCCGTGCTCCAGCTGGTCGTACAGCCGGCACTCGGCGTCGGTGTGCTCGCCGAACAGGCTGCCCAGTCCATGAGCCGCATGCTTGTGCACACCGCTCTGCGATGCCTGCTGCACCGCCGCCGCGGCCTGCGAAAGGCCCGGCACGTGCAGCGACCGGTGCATGACCCCGAGCGTGCCCGCGATCCACAACGCGAACGCCAGCGCGACGATCAACGCGCGCGACGAACGGGAGGGTGACTGGCGGGCGATGCGCACGGGTCCGGGAGCGATCAGGCCTTCAGGCGCGAGGCGAAGGTCTTCTGGAACTTCTCGACCTTCGGGCCCACGACGAATGCGCAGTAGCCCTGGTTCGGGTTGTTCAGGAAGTAGTCCTGGTGGTAGGCCTCGGCCGTCGAATAGTTGTCGAGCCTGGCCACTTCGGTGACGACCGGCGAACGGTAGGTCTTGCTGGCCTCGATTTCGCGGATGACCCCTTCGGCCACCTCTTTCTGGGCGTCGTCGGTGTAGTAGATGCCGCTGCGGTACTGAGTGCCGACGTCGTTGCCCTGGCGGTTGAGCGTGGTCGGGTCATGCACCACGAAGAAGATCTCGAGGATCTCGCGCAGGCTGATCCGGGCCGGGTCGAATTCGAGCTTCACCACCTCGGCGTGGCCGGTACGGCCGGTGCAGACCTGTTCGTAGGTCGGCTTGACGACCTGGCCGTTGCAATAACCCGACTCCACGTCGAGCACGCCCTGCACACGGTCGAAGACCGCCTCGGTGCACCAGAAGCAGCCACCACCGAGCACGATGGTTTCTGTGGGCGACGATGAAGAGGTCATTGCACTGCTCCGGAAGGTTGGAAAAAGACGAACCCGATATTGTCGCGGCTTGACGTGACAGATGCCGCTCACTACATTACTAACCCGCGAGTCATTAAAATCATGCCCACGCCCCGATCCTTTGTCGACAAGATCTGTCCGATACGCGCCAAGCGTGAACGCCGGAAAGAAGCGCGCCCCGGCGAATTGCTGGCGGCCGCACTCGACCTGTTCGTGGAAAAGGGCTTCGCCGCCACCCGCTCCGAAGAAGTGGCGGCAAGGGCCGGCGTTTCCAAGGGCACTCTCTTCCTGTACTTCCCTAGCAAGGAAGAGCTGTTCAAGGCCGTGGTCATGGAAAGCCTGGGCGGCCGTTTCACCGAGTGGAATGCCGAATTCGAAGCGTTCGAGGGCACCTCGGCCGAAATGCTGCGCTACTGCATGAACGTGTGGTGGGAACGCGTCGGCATGACCAAGGCATCCGGCCTGACCAAGTTGATGATGTGCGAGGGCTCCAACTTCCCCGAACTCGCGGAGTTCTACCGCCGCGAGGTGGTGCGCCCCGGCCACGACCTGCTGCGTCGCATTCTGCAGCGCGGCATCGACCGCGGCGAGTTCGCCAAGGTCGACATCGACCACGCGATCTATTCGGTGGTCGCACCCATGGTCTTCCTCATGCTCTGGAAGCATTCGGCCATGGTCTGCGTCGACGGCGCCTCGACGCTCGACCCCGAGAAATACCTCGCGACACAGGCGGAAACCGTGCTTTACGGCCTCACCGTTCGCCCCGGAGACAAGGCATGAAGCGTCGCGGAAGGCCGACCGGGCCGCGGGTGTCACCGGCGCCACCTAAAATTGAAGGTTTGTCCTGAGCCCACAAGGAAAGCCACGCCATGAACCCCACCCCCACCCTCGAGCGCTTGCGCTTCAACATGATCGAACAGCAGATCCGCCCCTGGGATGTGCTGGAGACCGACATCCTCGAACTGCTGGCTGAAATCCACCGCGAGGACTACGTGCCCGACGAGCACCGCACCCTGTCGTTCTTCGACATGGAACTGCCGCTGCTGGACGGCTCCGTGCCCGGCGAATTCATGCTGTCGCCCAAGGTCGAGGCCCGCACGCTGCAGGACCTGCACATCCAGAAGCACGAATCGGTGCTCGAGATCGGCACCGGCTCCGGCTTCATGGCCGCCCTGCTCGGCGCCCGCGCCGCCCAGGTGCTGTCGCTGGAAATCAACCCCGTGCTTGCCGCACGCGCCGCCGAGACGCTGCGCCGCAACGGCGTGACCAACGTCGAAGTGCGCCACGCCGACGGCTCCGTACCCCTGGCCAGCGGCCCGAGCTTCGACGTGATCGTGCTCAGCGGCTCGGTCGCGCGCATTCCGCAGAACCTGCTGGGTTCGCTCAAGGTCGGCGGCCGCCTGTCGGCCATCGTGGGCGACGAGCCCATGATGCGCGCCCACTTCGTCACCCGCACCAGCGAAAGCAAGTGGGACACCATCCAGCCCTGGGACACCGTGGCCCCGCGCCTGCTGAACTTCCCCGAACCCTCGCGCTTCTCGTTCTGAGCGGACGGAAACCCATGATCGACCAAGTCCGCCCCGCCGACCTCGCCGCCTGGTTCGCCCAGGACGCCGATGCGGCCCCGGTTCTGCTCGACGTGCGCGAGCCCTGGGAGCTGCAGACGGCGAGCGTCGTGCCCCAGGGCTTCACCCTGGTCGCGATCCCGATGAACGAGATCCCCGGGCGCCTGGCCGAGCTGGCCAGGCCCGGTGAGGGCCAGCGCATCGCCTGCCTCTGCCACCACGGCACGCGCAGCCAGCGCGTGGCCGCGTTCCTGAGCCAGAACGGCTTTGCCGACCTGGCCAACGTGGCCGGCGGCATCGACGCATGGTCTTCACACGACCCCACGGTCCCACGCTACTGATTCTTTCTCCAAGGACGTTCATGCCCTCCAGGCCCCGGCTTTCGCCACTTTCCGCAGCGCTCGCAAGCACCTTCGCAGCACTGCTCGCATTGCCGGCCCAGGGCCAGACACTGAACGAACTGTATGACGCCGCCCGCGGCTACGACGCCACCTACCAGGGCGCGCGGGCCCAGTACGACGCCAACGTGGCGCGCGCCGCGCAGGCCAAGGCCGGCATCCTGCCGGCGGTCGGCCTCACGGCCGGCGTGACGCGCAGCGACGTCGACATCGAAACCCTCACGGGCACCGGCCGAGGCACCAGCACCCCGCGCGACTTCAACACGCAGAACGTCGGCATCAACGCCACGCAGCCGCTGTACCGCCCCGCCAACTGGGCCACCTACGAGCAAGGCAAGCGCCAGGCCGACATCGCGCAGGCGGTGTTCACCATTGCGGAGCAAGACCTGATCGTGCGCGTGAGCCAGGCCTACTTCGACGTGCTTGCCAGCCAGGACAACCTGGCGCTGGTGCGCGCGCAGAAGGTGGCCGTGGCCGAACAGTTGGCGTCGGCAAAGCGCAACTTCGAGGTCGGCACATCGACCATCACCGACTCGCGCGAAGCGCAGGCCCGCTACGACCTGGTGATCGCGCAGGAAATCTCGGCCGAAAACGACCTGCAGGTCAAGAAAGTGGTGCTCGACCAGCTGGTCGGCCGCCCCGGCAGCGTGCCGGTGCCGCTGGCGGTGCCGGTGGTGCTGCCCACGGCCATGCCAGCGGACATCAATGCCTGGGTTTCGCAGGCCGACGAAGTGCACCCGGCAATCAAGCAGGCGCGCCTGGGCGTCGACGTGGCCGGGCTCGAGGTGGAGAAGGCCAAGGCCGGCCACAAGCCCACGCTGGACGCCAACCTCGGCTACAACGTCACGCGCAATCCGACCGGCACCACCACCAGCACCGTGGGCACGCGCACCAATGCGACCACGGTCGGCGTCACGTTCAACCTGCCGCTGTTCGCCGGCTTCGCGACCGAGAACCGCATCAAGGAAACGCTGGCACTCGAAGACCAGTCGCGCAGCGTGCTCGAGGGCACGCGCCGCAACGTGGCGCAGGCCACGCGCGCGGCTTACCTCGGGCTGGTCTCGGGTGCGGGGCAGGTAAAGGCGCTGGAGGCCGCCGAATCGTCGAGCCAGAGCGCGCTCGATGCGAACCGGCTGGGCTACCAGGTGGGCGTGCGCATCAACATCGACGTGCTGAACTCGCAGAGCCAGCTGTTCCAGACCAAGCGCGACCTCGCGCAGGCGCGCTACAACGTGCTGCTGGGCAACCTCAAGCTGCGCCAGGCCAACGGCACGCTGACCACCGACGACATGAATGCGATCAACGCCACGCTGGCGAGCAACGGCAGCGTGCCGGCAGTGCCCTCGGCCACGGCACCGGACCGCGCGCAGCAGCAGCAACCGGTGGTCGCGCCGCCGAGCATTCCCGTGATTCCCCCGGTACCGGTGCAGCCGTTCAATCCGCCCGCGCCGACGATGCCGACGCCGCCCGTGCCACCGGTGATCCTGAACCCGCCGGTGCGCTGAGGCTGCTCTTCAGTCCAGCGTGGGTTCCGCGCGCGGCGGCTGATCTACTTCCAGCGGCGCGTTCACCGTGTCCACGGGCTCGGCCGCCTGCGCAATTGCCAGCACCGCCGCGGCCGTGCGTTCCGCGGCGCCACGGTTCGACGAGGCGAAGGCCTGCGCGGCTTGCGCCATCGCCGCACGGCGCTCGGGGTTCTCGACCAGCTTCAGCGCCGCCGTCACCGCCTGCTCCATGCCCTCGACGCGCAGCGACGCGCCTGCCGCCAATGAGAGCTGCGCCGCTTCGGCGAAGTTGAAGGTCGACGGTCCCATGATCACCGGGCAGCTGCAGGCCGCCGGTTCGATGAGGTTCTGTCCGCCCAGCGGCTCGAAGCTGCCGCCGAGCAGCGCCACGTCGGCCAGGCCGTAGTAAAGCGCCATTTCTCCCAGCGAATCGCCGAGCCAGATTTCCGATTCGGCCGGCTGCCCCGCCGCGCTGCGCCGTGCCACCGCGAAGCCTTCGGCCTCGATCAGCGCCGCCACTTCGTCGAAGCGCTGCGGATGGCGCGGCACGATCATCCACTGCACGTCGTGCACGCGCTTGGCAATCGAGCGCACCGCGCCCTGCTCCGGCGGCACCGGCGAGGTCGCGCCGAAGCGCTTGAGCACTTCGAGCAGCAGCCGCTCTTCGCCGTCGCGCGAGCTTGCGAGCACGACCATGGGGCGCGGCAGGCGTTCGCGCAGCGACATGGCGGTGCCGAGCTGGCGCGCGTCGGGCGTGGCGTCGAACTTGAGGTTGCCGTACACGCCGGCCACCTTGGCGCCGAGCGACACCAGCCGGTGCGAATCGGCCTCTGTCTGTGCCCACACAGCGGTGAGGGCCGAGTAGGCGGGCCGCGAGAGCCATGCGAGGCGCTCGGCTGCGGCCAGCGATTTCTCGTTGAGGCGCGCATTGGCCAGCACCAGCGGAATGCGGCGCTCGGCGCAGGCGGCGGCCATCTCGGGCCAGACCTCGGTTTCCATCAGCACGCCGATGCGCGGCTGGAACTTGTCGAGAAAGCGCGCCACGGCACCCGGCGTGTCCCACGGCTGCCAGACCTGGGTGTCGCCCGGCTCGAGCAGCTTGGCGCCCTCCTCGCGTCCGGTGGCGGTGCCGTGCGTGAGCAGGATCGGCACGCCCGGGTACTGCCGGCGCAATTCGGCAATGAGGATGGCGGCCGCGCGCGTCTCGCCGAGCGAGACCGCATGCACCCAGCACTGGGCATGGCCGGTGATGGACTCGTCGTAGCGGCCGAAGCGCTCCTCGACGGCCACGCCATAGCCGGGCTCGGCCACGGCACGGCGCCGCAGCTTGCGGCGGACCAGGGGTTGCACAGCAGTGGTGAAGACGCCGTAGAGGCGCAGCAGTAGCGAACGCACAGGCTCAGTGGGCGGCTGCCGCCAGTTGGGCGTCGGGCTTGGCGGTACGCAGCAGCGCCAGCATCTCGGCCTCGATGCGCTTGAGCGCGACATCGGTCTGGCCTTCGAAGCGCAGCACCAGCACGGGCGTGGTGTTAGACGCGCGGATCAGTCCGAAGCCGTCGGGCCAGTCGACGCGCAGGCCGTCGATGGTCGACACCTTGGCCGGCGCCGCGAAATCGGCGCTCTTCACGAGCTTGTCGACCACCGCGTGGGGCTCGCCCTCGGCGCAGGCCACGTTCAGCTCTGGCGTCGAGAAGCTGGTGGGCAAGGCGTTGAGCACCGCGCTCGCGTCGGGGCTCTTGCTCAGGATTTCGAGCATGCGGCAGCCCGCATAGGTGCCGTCGTCGAAGCCGAACCAGCGCTCCTTGAAGAAGATGTGGCCGCTCATTTCTCCGCCCAGAGGCGAATCGAGCTCCTTCATCTTCGCCTTGATGAGCGAGTGCCCCGTCTTGTAGATCATCGGCTTGCCGCCCGCGGCCTCGATGGCCGGCGCCAGGCGCTGCGAGCACTTCACGTCGAAGATGATGGTGCCGCCCGGCACGCGCGACAGCACGTCCTGCGCGAACAGCTGCATCTGGCGGTCGGGGAAGATGTTCTGGCCGTCCTTGGTGACGATGCCCAGGCGGTCGCCGTCGCCGTCGAAGGCCAGGCCCAGTTCGGCGTCGCCGGAAGCCAGCGCGGCCATAAGGTCCTTGAGGTTCTCGGGCTTGCTCGGATCGGGGTGGTGGTTGGGGAAGTCGCCGTCGACCTCGCTGAACAGCTCAGTCACCTCGCAGCCGATGGCTCGGAAGATGGCCGGAGCCGATGCACCCGCGATGCCGTTGCCGGAGTCGACCACGATCTTCATGGGCCGGGCCAGCTTGATGTCGCTGGCGATGCGCTTCACGTAGGCCTCGGTCACGTCGACCTTGCGCACGCTGCCGCCGGGGGCGAGTTGCGCGGTGCCGGCTTCCATGGTCTTGCGCAGGCCCTGGATCTCGTCGCCGTAGATGGCGCGGCCGGCCAGCACCATCTTGAAGCCGTTGTAGTCCTTGGGGTTGTGGCTGCCCGTGACCTGGATGCCGCTGGAGGCCAGCGTGTGGGCCGCGAAGTACAGCATGGGCGTGGTGACGGCGCCCACGTCGATCACCTCGACGCCGGTGGCCACCAGGCCCTTGATCAGCGCTTCGACCAGCATCGGACCCGACAGGCGGCCGTCGCGTCCCACGGCCACCGACTTTTCACCGGCGGCACGGGCGGCGCTGCCGAAGGCCCGGCCGAGTGCTTCCGCCACTTCGGCATCGAGAGTGACCGGCACGACGCCGCGAATGTCATAGGCCTTGAAGATCGACGCGCTGAGCTGCATGAAAGGCGTTTCCCTGCTGGATTTGTAAACGGGCCATTGTAGGCAACGCCCCGGGGTGCCACATGTCCGAAAACGGCCAGTTGAAACGAGTCGAAACCGTATCATTTCCCCATGCCTTCCAACCACGCCCCCACCGAAGCGCTCGAGAGCGACGCCTGCTACCTGGCGATGAAGACGCACGATGCGCGCTTCGACGGGTCGTTCTTCACTGCCGTGACCTCCACCGGCATATATTGCCGCCCGGTCTGCCGCGTCAAGCTGCCGCGGCGCGAGAACTGCCGGTTCTTCCGCCACGCTGCGCAGGCGGAGGCCGCGGGCTTTCGCCCCTGCCTGCGCTGCCGGCCCGAACTGGCGCCGCGCGCGGCCAGCTGGTCGACCGAAGACGCCTCGCGCATCCTCGCGCTGCAGGCCGCGCGGCTGATCGACGAGCCCGATGCATGGTCCGAAGACGGCCCCGGCGCGGCGCAGATCGCAGCCCGCCTGGGCGTGAGCGACCGCCATCTGCGCCGCATCTTCGAGGCGCAGTTCGGCGTGTCACCGCTGCAGTACCTGCAGACGCGCCGCCTGCTGGCCGCCAAGCAATTGATCGCCGACACCCGCCTGCCCATGACGCAGGTCGCGCTGGCCAGCGGCTTTGCGAGCGTGCGGCGCTTCAATGCCGCATTCGTGGAGCACTACGGCCTCAACCCGAGCGCACTGCGCCGTGCCGGCGGCGCGGCCGTCGAAAACGGCGCGGGGCGGGCCATCGAGGTGCGGCTGGGCTTCAGGCCGCCCTACGACGACAACGCCATGCTCGGCTTCTTCGCGCGCCGTGCCCTGCGCGGCATCGAAGTGGTGGCTACGGCCGACGGCAAGGAGCCGGCCAAGGGCAGCACGCCCGCCTATGTGAAGCTGGCGCGCACCCTGCGCATCCAGCAGGGTGCACAGGCGCATGCCGGCTGGCTGCAACTGCGCTTCGACCTCGAACGCGAACAGGTGCTGCTGTCGGTCAGCGACTCGCTGGCGGCGGTGCTGCCTATCGTCATCAGCCGCGCCCGCGCGCTGTTCGACCTCGACGCCGAGCCGATGGCCATCAACGCCGCGCTGCATGCGGCCTTCCCGCACGGCGACGGGCTGCGCGTGCCCGGCGCGGTCGACGGCTTCGAGCTGGCGGTGCGCGCGGTGCTGGGCCAGCAGATCACGGTCGCCGCGGCGCGCACGCTGGGCTCGCGGCTGGTAGCGGCATTCGGCGAAGCCATCGCCACGCCCGTCGAAGGACTCGACCGGCTGTTTCCCACGCCGGCCGCCATTGCACAGGCGAGCGGCGATGCGCTGGGCCAGCTCGGCATCGTGCGCCAGCGGCAGGCCGCGCTGCAGGCCATCGCCCGCGAGGTCGCGGACGGCAAGCTGGCGCTGCATGCAGGGGCCGACGTGCCCTCGACCATCGCGGCGCTGCAGGAGCTGCCCGGCATCGGCGCCTGGACCGCGCAATACATCGCGATGCGCGCTCTGCGCTGGCCCGATGCCTTCCCCGCCGGCGATGTCGCGCTGCAGAAGGCGCTGGGCGTGACCACCGCGCGCGCCGCCAGCGAAGCCTCGCAAGCCTGGCGCCCCTGGCGCAGCTATGCGGTGCTGCGCGCATGGCACGCGCCCTCGGCTCCCGATACCGGTATCGCAGCCACGGCTGCATCTCCCCTCATCACCACGGCAGGCCTCCCCGCCTGAAATGCCATGAAGTTCAAGAGCAAGCTCATCTACACATCGCACATCGACACGCCGCTCGGCGGCATCACGATGGCGGCCACCGACCTGGGCCTGGCCGGCGTCTGGTTCGACCAGCAGCGCCACTGGCCCGACACCACGGGCTGGATCGCCAAAGACGACCACCCCGCGCTGGTCGAGGCGGCCGCGCAGCTGCGCGACTACTTTGCCGGAAAGCGCGACCACTTCGACATGAAGCTCGACCTCTCGCACGGCACCGCGTTCCAGCAGAGCGTGTGGCAGCAGCTGCTGACCATTCCGGCCGGCGCCACGCTGACCTACGGCACGCTGAGCGCCAAGCTCGGCAACCCCACCGCGGTGCGCGCGGTGGGCGCGGCCGTGGGGCGCAACCCGATCAGCGTGATCGTGCCCTGCCACCGGGTGCTCGGCGCCGACGGTTCGCTGACCGGTTACGCTGGCGGGCTCGAGCGCAAGACCGCCCTCCTGGAGCTGGAAGGCGCGCTGTAAGGCAACCACGAAGAAGAACGAGAAACGCATGAGCACAACGAACAACAACATCTCCGCCAAGACCATCGCGCCCGCCACCTCCGCAGGGTGGCTCGTCGACCTGGTGCTGCTGGGGGCGCTCTGGGGAGCGTCTTTTCTCTTCATGCGCATCGGCGCGGCCGAGTTCGGAGCCTTGCCGACTGCGGCCGTGCGGGTGGCCATCGCGGCGCTGTTCCTGTTGCCGATCGCACTGCTGCGCGGCCAGGGCCCGAGCATCGCGAAGCACTGGAAGGCCAGCTTCGCGGTCGGCGTCTTCAATTCGGGCATGCCGTTCGCGCTGTTCTGCTTCGCGCTGCTGACTATCAACACCGGCCTGGCCGCGGTGCTCAACGCCACCACGCCGATGTTCGGCGCACTGGTGGCCTGGGCCTGGTTCCGCGAGCGGCCCGCGGGCTCGCGCATCGTGGGCCTGGTGATCGGCTTTGCCGGCGTCGCGATGCTCGCGAGCCGAGGCGCCGGCCTGCATGCGGGCGCCAGCGGCCATGCGGCACTGTGGGCGGTGCTGGCCTGCCTGGGCGCGTGCCTGTGCTACGGCATATCGGCCAGCGCCACGCGCCGCCACCTGGGCGGCGTGCCGGCCCTGACCACGGCCACCGGCAGCCAGATCGGCGCCACGCTGTTCCTGGCCATCCCCGCCTTTTTGCTGTGGCCTGCGCAGATGCCGAGCCTGCGCGCATGGCTCGCGCTGCTGGCGCTGGGCATCGCCTGCACGGGCATCGCTTACATCCTGTTCTTCAGGCTGATCGAGCGCGCCGGGCCCGCACGCGCACTGACGGTGACCTTCCTGGTGCCCGTGTTCGCACTCTTCTATGGCGCGGTGTTCCTCGACGAGCACATCACGCAGTGGATGCTGATCTGCGCCGCCGTCATCGTGTGCGGTGTGGCACTGTCCACCGGCATCGTCAAGCTCGGCTGGCCGCGCAAGGCCGCGGCCTGAACGTCCGCAACAGGCGCGCTCAGGAAAAGGCGCCGGCCACCACGTTGACCGAGAGCGCCAGCACCATCATGTTGAAGGTGAACGACAGCACGCTGTGGATCAGCGTGATGCGGCGCATCTCCTTCGACGTGGCCTGCACGTCGGAGACCTGCGAGGTCATGCCGATCACGTAGGAGTAGTAGAGAAAGTCGAAGTAGTCGGGGGCGTCGTCCTTGCCCGGAAAGTCGAGGCCGCCGTCGGGCCTGCCGCTCTTCTGGTCGATGTAGTAGCGGTGCGCGTAGTGGAACGCGTAGATCGAATGCATCATCAGCCACGACCCCGCCAGCGCCACCAGCCCGAGCGCGACGTGCGCCACGCGCTCCCAGCCGTCGAGCTGCCTGACCTGCTGCAGCAGCATGGCGATGGCCACCACGCTCACGCCCACCGCCACCAGCATCGACACCAGGATCACCACGTTGGGCTGGTCCAGCGACTGCGCGCGCTCGCGCGTGCGGCGCGCGTCGAAGGTGTCGGCCAGCCACCATGTGAGCACCTGGTAGACCAGCACGCCGGCGCACCAGCCGGCCAGCCCGCGCGCCATGCCGCTCATGGACCAGGGCACCAAGGCAACCGCGGCGCCCACCAGGCCGCCGTACAGAAGCCGCTGCGGGCCGGTGGTGGTGGAAAGGTGTTCTCGCATGCGGGCACTGTAGCGCCGCGCGCACCGGTGTGCCGACGAAAGCCGCGCATTCAGGCACGTTGGAGAAAGTCCTACACGCGCAGCCGCATTGCGCGCATGGAATCGAGCACGCGCCGCCATTACTTTGTTGGTCGACCTCAGGGAGCAGCCCTCGGAAGCCACATGCGTAAGAAAAACCACGCGCCAACGCGCATGTGCCCGAGGCTTTTCTTTTCCGTCCGAAAGATCCATTTCATGTTGCAGCTCCACTCCCGCCCCTTCGACTGGACCGTCCGCTTCGGCGCCATCGGCGCCCTGTTCGGCACCGGCTTCCTGTTTGCCGCCGCACCTGCCCTTGCCGATCCGTCCCCGGCGCTGGACCGCTTCAGTTTCTCCGTGGGCGGCTACAACGCCGATCCCAAGTTCAATGCCTCCGTCAATACGCCCTACGGCTCGCTGCAGTCGGGTGACCTCAAGCCCGGCCGCGTGACCATGCCGCGCGTCAGCGCAGACATGCTGATCGGCGACAGCCAGGGCATTTCTTTCGACTACTACCAATACAAGCGCGACTACTCGGGCGGCATCGCGAGCAACAACACCTTCGGCAGCTTCGGCTCGCTCAACACTTTCGGCAACGCCAACATCAGCACCAAGCTCGACTTCGCCAAGCTGTCCTACAAGTGGTGGATCGGCACGGGCAACACGGTGCTGGGCCTGGGGGCCGGCGCGGCCTACTACCGCGCCACGCTGGGCACGAGTGCTGGCGCCATCGTCAACGGACAGGTCGGCACCTACAGCCAGAGCTCCAGCGACAACGCGATCGCGCCGCTGCTGGAAATCGGCGTGCGCCATGCCATCACTCCCGACCTGCGGCTGTTTGCCGACGCCTCGGGCGTGTGGAAGAACGGCGGCCGCTTCCACGGCAACATCTACAACGCCTCCGCGGGCGTGGAGTGGTTCCCGGTGAAGAACGTCGGTGTGGTGCTCGCCTACAACGTGACCAACATCGACCTGACCCGCGACGCCGACTTTGCGGACACGCGCCTGAAGGTGCGGCTGCAAGGCCCGTCGGCTTTCTTGAAGGCCCGCTTCTAGGCACAGCCAGAGCGGCCGCGCGCAGCCAGTCTTCGCAAGACGCGACGTCGGGGCCAGCCTTAGGCTGCGCCCCAACGAACGAAGAACGGAGACATACAGCATGCCTGCAGCCACCACCACGGCCGTCACCGGCCTCGCGCCCTCGTCGGCCACGCGCTTTCATCCGCGCATTGCGCGCATCGCGCTGGGCGACGTGATCCACCGCTCCGCGCGCCGCTTCGGCGAGCGCACGGCGCTGATAGAGGGCGAACATCGCCTGTCCTACCGCGCACTCGATGCGGCATCGAACCGCTTCGCGCACCACCTGCTGGGCATGGGGCTCGCCAAGGGCGAGCGCGTGGGCATGCTGTGCAACAACTCGATCCAGATGGTGGTTGCAATGCTGGGCATCCAGAAGGCCGGGCTGGTGTGGGTACCGATCAACACCGCGCTGGCGGTGGACGCCATCGGCTACATCCTTGCGCATGCCGAAGTGCGGCATGTGGTGATCGACACCGCGCTGCAAGCGAAGCCCGAGCTGCGCGAACTGCTGCAGTCCACGGGAGTGTGTGCCCTGCTGTGCGTGCTTGACGGCGACACGCCGCCGCAGGGCATCCCGACCGTGCCGCAGGCCATCGCGCAAGGGCCAGAGACGCTGCCCGACGTGGACATCGACAGCACCGACCTCGCGCTCATCATGTACACCAGCGGCACCACCGGACGCCAGAAGGGCGTGATGCATTCGCATGCGTCGGTGCATTCGGTGCTGCTCAGCAACATGGTCGAGTGGGGCAGCAGCCCGGAGCGCGCCGATGTGTGGAGCAGCGTGCTGCCGCTGTTCCATTGTGGCCAGCACACGGTGCTGATGTCTGCGCTGTCGGTGGGTGGCGCGGTGGTCGTGCTTCGCGGCTTCGACCCCGGCGCGATGCTCGCCGCCATCGAGCGCCACAGGATCACGGTGGCCGTGGGCCTGCCGATGATGTACGGCGCGCTGCTGGCCCACCCGCAGCGCACGGCGCGCAACCTGTCGAGCCTGCGGCTTTGCGTGTATGCGATGGCGCCGATGTCGCGCACGCTGCTGCTGCGCCTGCTCGACGAGTTCTGCCCCAACTTCGCGCTGGTGTCGGGCCAGACCGAGATGTATCCGGGCGCCACCATCTTCGAGGCGAGCGAGCAGCGCAATCGATTCGGTTCCTACTGGGGCGTGGGCACGCTGGTGAACGAGGTCGCGGTGATGGGCGACGACGGCGAACTGCTGGAGCCCGGGCAGGTCGGGGAGATCGTCTTTCGCGGGCCCAACGTGATGCTGGGCTACTACAAGGACCCGGAGTCCACCGCCAATGCACAGCGCTTCGGCTGGCACCACTCGGGCGACCTCGGGAAGATGGACGACGACGGGCAACTGATCTTCCTCGACCGGCTGAAGGACATGGTGAAGTCCGGCGGCGAGAACGTGCCCTCCATCAAGGTCGAGGAAGTACTGTTGCGCCACCCGGCCGTGATGAACGCCGCGGTGGTGGGCCTGCCGCACGAGCGCTGGGGCGAGGCCATCACCGCCTTCGTGACACGCCGGCCCGACGCGCCCGCGGACTTCACCGAAGACGCGCTCACGGCGCACTGCAAGGAGCACCTTGGCGGCTTCGAGGTGCCCAAGCAGATCATCTTCCTGCCCGCGTTGCCGATGACGTCCACCGGCAAGATCCAGAAGTTCGAACTGCGCAAGGCGCACCAGGACAACTACACGCGCGGCTGACCGGCGGCTTGCAGCAGCGTCGTGCGCACGTCTTTCTTCAGCACCTTGCCCACCTTGGAGCGCGGCAGGTCGAGCCACACCTCGATCTGCTTGGGTGCCTTCACGCTGCCGATGCGCGACTTGACGAAGGCCTTGATCTCTTCCGGATCGACCTGCCGCCCCGCATGCAGCTGCAGCACGGCCACCACGCGCTCGCCCCACTTCTCGTCGGGCAGGCCGACGACGGCGCTGTCCTGCACATCGGGGTGCTGCATCAGCGCCTGTTCCACTTCGGCGGAGTAGACGTTGAAGCCGCCCGAGATGATCATGTCCTTGGCACGGTCGACGATGTACAGGTAGCCGTCGGCGTCGAGGTAGCCGATGTCGCCCGTGTGATGCCAGCCGAAGCGGCGCGCTTCCTCGGTGGCGCGCGGGTCCTTGTAGTAGCCCTGCATCACCAGCGAGCCGCGCACCACGATCTCGCCGCTTTCGCCGGCGGGCAGCAGCGCGCCGTCGCCATTCATCACGCTCACCTGCACCAGTGGGCCGGGGCGGCCGGCGGAAGAAAGTCGATGGCGCGCGACCGTGCCGTCTGCGTTGAAGTGCTCGCGCGGCGACATCATCGAGATCATCATCGGCGCCTCGGTCTGGCCGAAGAGCTGCGCCATGACGGGGCCGATCTTCCGCAGCGCATCTTCGAGCCGCGCGGCGGACATGGGCGCGGCGCCATACCAGAAGCATTGCAGCGAATCGAGTTGCGTAGAGGCGAGCTGCGGATGCTGCAGCAGCATGTAGATGAGCGTGGGCGGCAGGAAGGTGTGAGTGATGCTGTGCGACTCGATGAGCCCGAGGAACTCGCCGAGGTCGGGCTTGGGCATGATCACCACCCGCCCGCCCAGCGCCATCACCGGCAGGCACAGCACGCCGGCCGCATGCGTGAGCGGCGCAAGCGCGAGGTAGGCGGGCCGGCCTTCGAAGGGATAGCCCATGAGCGTCAGCGCCGACATCGCCTCGAGGTTGCGGCCCGAGAGCATCACGCCCTTGGGCTGGCCGGTGGTGCCGCCGGTGCCGGCAATCATGACCAGGTCGTCGGGCGGCGGGATGTCGATGGGCGAGTCGTCCAGCCCTTCGAGCCAGTCGTCCAGCGAGGGCGCGAAAGGCTGCCGCCCGTCGAGGCACACCAGCGCTCGCAACTTGGGCAGCCGCGGGCGCATCTGGCCGACCATGTCCGCGTAGTTGCCGTGAAAGAACAGGCATGCGCAGTCGAAGGCGTCGAGCACGAAGGCGTTCTCGCTCGCCTCGTTGCGCGGGTTGATCGGGCACCACACGCAGCCCGCGCGCGAGATGCCGAACACCGTGGCGAAGGCCATTGCGTCGTTGCTCGACAGCACGGCCACCTTGTCCCCCGGCCGCACGCCGGCGCGCTGCAGGCCACGTGCCACGCGCCAGCTGATGCGCTGCACCTGGGCATAGCTCAGTTCGATGGCGCCCAGGGTCAGGCACGGCGCATGGGCGCCCAGCTGGGCGCCCTTGTCGAGGTAGTCGACGAGGCGCATGGAGTCAGCCCAGGCGCGTGAGCGCCGGCTCCTGCACCAGCCCGAAGCTGCGCAGCGCACCCAGCAGCTCGCGATGCCCGAAGGCCTGGCAACCCGAGGCGAAGCCGGCACGCCTGGGTGGCTGCTGCAGCAGCGAGGCGGCTGCATAGGCCTGCAGCAAGCCGGTCTGCTTGTAGTTGCAGTTGCCGAAGATCACGCAATGCACACGTCCCAGCGGACCGGAGGCATGCACCGAATCGACGGATTTGTTGATGCGCGGGTTCTCGCGCGGAGGCATGGTGTTCATCACGCCCGCCGCCGTCTTGGCCAGCGCCGCGTAGCGGTCTTCATCGTTCATGCCTTCGGTGGCCTTGAGCGCGGCGGCGACGATCTGCGGCACGCCTTGCATCAGCGCCTTGTTGAAGACGCCACCGAGCACCTTCACGTTGGCCACGCGCGGATCGCGCTTGAACCACACCGGGTGCGAGGTGCCGCCCCAGGGCAATGCCAGTGCAGCCTCGTGCTGGCCCGGAATCGACAGGTGATACAGGCCTGCGTCGGGTTGCCATTCAACGTACTCGTTCTGCTCCAGGTAGTAAGCCTTGGACGTGGCTGCATTGACCAGGATGGTCTGGGTAGACGCGATGGTCGGGCTGCCGCCCCAGAACACGGCGATGTCCAGCGTGTCGAGCCCTGGCGTCTCCAGGCACAGCTGCGCTGCGATCTCGCCGGTGGTGTACATCTGCGCCAGGCCCGGCGAGAGCAGCAGGCCGGCCTTGGCGAACTTGTCGCCCCATTCACGCTCGAGCGTGATGAGCCAGTCCTGCTCGCCGGTGGTGTCCGTGTAGTGGCATCCGGCGGCCAGGCAGGCTTCGACGACTTCGGCGCCGAACCTGGCAAAAGGCCCCACCGTGTTGAGCACCACCGATGCGCCGGTGAAGAGCTCGGTGAGTGCGCCTGCCGAATGCGCCACCTCCACCACCCCGTAGTTCGCGGTCTCGATGCCGGGAACGTTGGACTTCATCGCTTCTTCCACCTTCTGCGCGCTGCGGCCCGCTGCAATGAAGGGGATGTTGTACTCGCGCAGGTACTCGCAGATCAGGCGACCGGTGTAGCCGGAGGCGCCGTAGACGACGACGGGCTTCTTCTTGCTGCTGCTCATGTTGTGTCTCCTTGATGCCGTGCGCTCACATGCCCATGCCGCCGTCCACCGCGATGCCGGCGCCGGTGATGAACCGGGCCGCGTCGCTGCAGAGGAAGACCACCACGTCGGCCATGTCGCCGACCTCGCCCAGGCGCCCGAGCGGCGTCTGGCCGACCACGTCGCCCACGGCCGCTTCGACGCTGGGCGCGAGCCCCGCGGCCACGATGTCGTTGGCGAGCTTCATGCCCATGTCGGTGGGCACCAGCCCGGGGTAGATGCAGTTCACGCGCACGCCGTAGCCCAGCTTGCCGGACTCCATGGCCGCCACGCGCGTGGCGCGGTCGACCGCCGACTTGGTGGCCGAATAGCCGGCGATGGCCGGAAACGCGATGGTGGCTGCGACCGAAGCGATGTTGACCACCGCCCCGCCGCCGCCCGCGCTGCCGCCGGGGCGCATCGCGCGGAACGCGTGCTTCATGCCGAGCAGCGTGCCGGCCACGTTGACGTCGAGCATGCGGCGAAGGTCGTCGCCGTCGACGTCGATCACCAGCGAGGTGATCTCGATGCCCGCGTTGTTGACGAGGATGTCGAAGCCGCCAAGCTCCTTCACCGTGGTCTCTGTGGCCGAGGCCCAGTCGCCGTCCTTCGTGACGTCGAGCGGGACAAAGCCCACCTTCGCGCCTGAGGAAGAGAGCCGGGTGGCTGTCTCCCGCCCCAGGTCGGCGAGCACGTCGCCGATCATCACGGACGCACCGGCCGCAGCCAGCGCTTCGGCAATGCTCGCGCCAATGCCGCGCGCACCGCCCGTCACGAGCGCACGGCGCCCTTTCAAGTCGAACTTGGCCATCACTTGTCTCCTGTGGATATGTTTATGAGATGGAACGGCCATGCTAGAAATCGACTTGACGTGTGTCAAGGATTTATTTGACGAGTGTCAAGATTCCATAGAATGGCATGCGTGACACGCCGGATGCGGGTTCTCCCGCTTGCGTGCTATGGTTTGCAATCAACACGGGTACAGGGGGCCGGCATGCATGCGGCCCGTTTTGAAATGACGATAGAACAACGCGTAAAGAAGCAAGCGGAGCGGGTGCCCAAGGCGAGGGTCGACAAGTTCTCGGAGCGGCGTGCGGAACTGGGCGAGGCCGCGCTCACCACATTGGCCGCGCTGGGCTATGCGCGTACCAGCCTGCGGGAGATCGCGCAGAACTCCGAGTTCTCGCACGGCGTGCTGCACTACTACTTCAGCGACAAGATCGACCTGATCATCTGCAGCGTCAAGCAATACAAGGCACGCTGCGTCACCCGCTACGACCATGCGGTCGACAGCGCGAACACCTGCGAAGAGCTGATGGAAGGCTTCCTGCAGAGCCTGGCCGACACGCTGCGCGACGAAGGCCATGTGCACCGCCTCTGGTACGACCTGCGTTCGCAGGCGCTGTTCGAGGAAGCATTCCGCTCCGATGTCGTGCAGATCGACAAGAGCCTGGAAGACATGATCTGGCGCATCATGAGCCGCTTCGCCGAGCTGTCTGGCGAAGACCCAGGCATGACGCCCTCGGCCACCTACGCGCTGTTCGACGGGCTGTTCCAGCAGGCGCTGCTCAAGCATCTTTCGGGCGACGCCGGCGCCGTGGCCGCGATGCAGGCCGACGTGCGGCAGTCCATCGTGCGGCTGTTCTCGCTGCCCGCCAAGGCCGCGCCGGCGGCACGCAAGCGCACTGCCGCCGCCAAGGCGCTCTAGGACTTCGGTTTTTTCGCAGCGGCAGCCGCGCCCGCCACGAAGCGCGCGCCTTGCCACTCGCCGCTCTCGCACAGCGTGCGGACCACCTCGCCGATCAGCGCGCACACCGCGCGCTTCGCATTGGTCGTGGGCAGGTGCACCGACACGCACAACCCCAGCGTGCGAAACATCGCCGGCGATGTGATGCGGTGGGCCGCCAGTCGCCCTTCCTTCATTTCGCGCTGCACCAGGCCCAGCGGCATGATGGTCGGCCCGAGCCCCGCCTCGACCGCTGCCTTCAGCGTGTAGACCGAATTGATTTCCGCCGCCACGCGCGCCGGTGGATGGCCCGCCGCCTCGAGCAACCCGTCCACCAGCCAGCGCGTGCAGTGGCCGTGCGCATTGGCCGGCCACACCATCGGGCGCGCGGTGGCCTGCTCGATGCTCACGTCGCCGGGCGGCAGCGCATGCGGGCTCTGCGGCGATTCGAGGAACACGAAGTCTTCTTCCACCAGCGGCGTGAAGGCGATGTCTTCGGCAGGCATGGTCGGAGAGAACATCGCCACGTCGACCCGGCCGCGCAGCAACTGGTCGGCCATGTTGCCGGTGAGCTCTTCGTTGAGGTGCAGCACCACGTCGGGGTAGCGCCGGGCCGCCGCGCGCATGAGCGGCAACGCGATCATGGGCGACACGCTCTGCGGCAGCGCCGCCACCACGGAGCCGGCAACCGAATCAGCCGCGACATGCACCGCAGCCCTGGCGTCGCTGACCTGCTTGGTGATGCCCTGCGCGTACTCGTAGAACACCTTTCCCGCCTCGGTCATCGCCACGCCGTTGCGGCTGCGCAGCAGCAACGGGGCGCCGAGCTCGCCTTCCAGCTCGGCCATCTGCTTGCTCAGCGCCGACTGGGCAATGAAGAGTTGCTGCGCCGCGCGCGAGAGGCTGCCGCAGTCCACGATGGCGACGAAATACCTGAACTGGCGCAGTTCCATCCGCATATCTCCGGCCGCGCGTTGCGGGGGTGCGGAGCGCGGCCGGTCATTCTAGGTCGGGGGTATGCGGGCCTCGGTAGCGCGTGCGCTCATGCGCCGACGACTTTGCCGGGATTGAAGATGTCGTGCGGGTCGAGTGCCTGCTTGATCGACCGCATCAGCGCCACGCCGTACTCGCCGTGTTCCTCGGCCAGGTACTTCATCTTGTGCATTCCCACGCCGTGCTCGCCGGTGCAGGTGCCGCCGTGGCGCAGAGCGCGCTGCACCAGCCTGTGGCTGAAGGCTTCGGCGGCTTCGTTCTCGGCCGCGTTGTGCGGGTCCACCAGCACCAGGCAATGGAAGTTGCCGTCGCCGACATGGCCGAACACCGGAACCAGCAGGCCATGCTCGGCGATGTCGGCCTGCGTTTCGTCGATGCACTGCGCCAGCGCCGACAGCGGCACGCAGGCGTCGGTCGTCAGGCTGCGGCTGCCTGCCTTCAGCTGCAGGCAGGCGAAGTAGGCGTGATGGCGCGGCGTCCACAGGCGCGAGCGCTCTTCCTGCCGGTTGGCCCACTGGAACTCGCTGCCGCCGTGGCCGGCCGCTATCTCGCGCACGATGCCGGCCTGCTCGTCGATCTGCGTGCGGCTCGCGCCGAACTCCAGGAACAGCGTGGGGCTCTCGCCGAGCGTGGTGCGGCTGTGCGCGTTCACGGCGCGAATGGTCAGCGCGTCCAGCATCTCGGCGCGCGCGAGCGGCACGCCCATCTGGATCGACTCGATCACGCAATCGACCGCGGCGCGCACCGACGGAAAGTTCACCACCGCCGCGGCATATGCCTCAGGGTGCGGATGCAGCCGCACCGTGGCCTCGGTGATGAGCCCCAGCGTGCCTTCCGAGCCGCAGTAGAGCTGCGTGAGGTTGTAGCCCGCCGAGCTCTTGCGTGCCCGCGAGGCGGTGCGCACCACGTCGCCGTTGGCCGTGACCACCGTGAGGCTCACGAGGTTGTCGCGCATCGTGCCGTAGCGAACGGTGTTGGTGCCTGACGCGGCCGTGGCCACCATGCCGCCGATGGATGCATCGGCGCCGGGATCGACCGAGAAGAAGAAGCCTGTCTCCGACAGCGCCGCGTTCAGCTGCCCGCGCGTTACGCCCGCTTCGACCGTGGCCGTGAGATCGCCCGGGCGGATCGCCAGCACCTTGTTCATGCGCGAGAAGTCGATGCACACGCCGCCCTCCACCGCCAGCAAGTGCCCTTCCACCGACGAGCCCACGCCGAAGCCGATGACCGGCACGCGCTCGCTCGCGCAGGCCCGGACCACGAAGGCCACTTCTTCCGTGCTGCAGACAAACACGACCGCATCGGGCGGCTGCGGCGGGTAGGTCGATTCGTCGGTGCCGTGCTGCTGCAGCACGGCGCTGCTGGTGGAAAAGCGATCGGCGAACTTGCGCTGCAACAGGGCGAGCAACTCGGGCGACGGGGAACGGCGCATTCTGGAACGCGCGGGAGTGCCTGCGACGGAGTCCATGGAGGTTCCTTCAGGGCTGCGCCGAAGCGCGCCCGGGCTTGACGAACAACACCAGCACCGCGCCAGTCACCAGCAGTGCAGCGAGCATGTACAGGCCTGCATCGGTGCTGCGCGTCGCATCCTTGATGAGGCCGATGAGAAAGGGCGCGCTGAAGCCCGACAGGTTGCCGAAGGAGTTGATGAGCGCAATGCCAGCCGCCGCAGCAGCACCGCCGAGAAAAGCCGTCGGCATGCCCCAGAAAACCGGGAACGTCGACATGATGCCCATGGTGGCCAGCGTGAGGCCGGCCATCGCGAGCACCGTGTTGCCGTGGAAGACCACGCTCAGCACAAGGCCGAGCGCACCGACCACGGCGGCCAGCGCGCTGTGCCAACGGTACTCGAGCCGGCGGTCGGCGCTGCGCGCCATGCAGTACATCGCGATCACGCCGAAGGTCCACGGAATCGCGCTGAGCAGCCCGATGTCGAGCGCTCCCGTCACGCCGATGGCCTTGATGATGCTCGGCAGCCAGAACGAGATGCCGTAAAGCCCCGAGGTATAGGCGAAGTACACCAGCGCCAGCAGCCACACGCGGCCGTTGCCAAGCACGCCGAGGATTCGCGGCTGCGCCTTCCCGGCGTCTTCCCTGGCGATGTCGCGCGCGATGAGTTCGCGCTCGGCGGGCGTGAGCCACTGCGCGTCTTTCACGCGGTCGTCGAGGTAGCGCCACACCACCAGCCCCAGCGCCACGGTCGGCAGGCCCTGCAGCAGGAACAGCCATTGCCAGCCGGCCCAGCCATGGACGCCGCTCATGCCCTGCAGGATCCAGCCCGACAGCGGGCCGCCCAGGATGCCCGCGAACGGAATCGCCGCAAGGAACAGCGAGGTCGCCTTGCCGCGCCGCGCGGCCGGGTACCAGTAGGTCAGGTACATGATGATGCCGGGGAAGAAGCCCGCCTCGGCCGCGCCCAGCAGGAAGCGGATCACGTAGAACGACATCGGCGAACTCACCAGCATGGTGGCCGCCGACAGCACGCCCCAGGTGATCATGATGCGGGCGATCCAGCGCCGCGCCCCCACCCGGTGCATCACCACGTTGCTCGGCACCTCGAACAGGAAGTAGCCGATGAAGAAGATGCCCGCGCCCAGCCCGTAGACCGCCTCGCTGAACTGCAGGTCGCCCTGCATCTGCAGCTTGGCGAAGCCGACGTTCACACGGTCGAGGTACGCCACGATGTAGCAGAGAAAGAGCAGCGGAATCAGCCGCCAGCCGACCTTGCGGTAGACCGCATCGGCAGTGCTGTCGAAGTGCCCGCCGTAGGGCTCGGCCGCGGTGGAGGTGGAACTCATGGGCGCTTCTCTCTTTCCTTGCTTCAGTCTGTATTCGTGTTGTCGGCAACCGATGGTCGCGGGCGGCCCGGCATCGCCGCTGCGGGTTTACACGCAAGATTCATATGGATTGAAGATCGGTGCATCTCCGAACGAGATTGCCCGTGCGATCATTTTCAGAACCTCACGTGCGCCTTCGCGCCTTCCGTACATGCCTCCCTTCAACGCCGCCTACCGGCAGACTTTGCTTGCCGGCCGACTCACCCTGGGCCTGATGACGCCCGTGGCCCGCGCCAACGGCGCCATGGCCGACCCCGAGGCGGAGCGCGAAGTTGCCGCCCTCGCCGACCGGCTCGGCTTTGCCGCGCTGTGGACGCGCGATGTGCCGGTGATGGTGCCGCAGGGCGATGAAATCTCGGTGCTCGACGAACCCTTCGTGTGGCTCGCGATGCTGGCCGGCGCCACGCGGCGGATCGCGCTGGGCACGGCCGCGGCGGTGCTGCCGCTGCGCCATCCGCTGCATGTGGCCAAGGCGGCGCTGTCGCTGAACCGGCTGTCCGGCGAACGCTTCATCCTCGGGCTGGGCTCCGGCGACCGCGAGGCCGAGTTCGCCATCTTCAAGCAGGACATCGCGCTGCGCGGCGACGCCTTCCGCGAGCGCTGGAACCTGGTGCGCTCGGCACTCTCGCCCGATGCGGCCGGGCGCGCCGCGTTGCGCGGAGCCACCGGCGGCCATGACCTGATGGCCCCGCCCGCCGAACGCATCGGCATGCTGGTGGTGGGCTCGGCGCGCCAGTCGCTGCAATGGACCGCCGCCCAAGCCGACGGCTGGGCCACGTATCACCGCGACGAGGCACGCCAGCAGGGCCGCATCGGCCTTTGGCAGACCGCGCTGCGCGAGCGCGCGGACGGCGAGGCCAAGCCTTTCATCCAGTCGCTGCAGATTGACCTGCTCGAAGACCCCGCCGCACCGGCCGAGCCCATCGAACTCGGCCTGCGCACCGGGCGCGATGCGCTGGTGGCCTATCTCGACCGCATGGAGGACGCGGGCGTCGCGCACGTGCTGATGAACGTGGTGCGCGGCCCTCGGCCCGCCAGGGAGGTGGTCGAGGAACTGGGGCGCGAGGTGTTGCCGCGGCTGCAAGGCCACGCACGCACGCCAGCGGCCTGACCCGGGCAGAATCCGGCGCTTGCAGTTTCCGCGAACCCAAGGACACCACCCATGACCGATCTCTCGAGCTTCCCCATCACGAAAAAATGGCCCGCGCAGCATCCCGAGCGGCTGCAGCTGTATTCGCTGCCCACGCCCAACGGCGTGAAGGTGTCGATCATGCTGGAGGAAACCGGCCTGCCCTATGAGCCGCACCTCGTGAGCTTCGAGACCAACGACCAGATGTCGCCGGAGTTCCTTTCGCTCAACCCGAACAACAAGATCCCCGCCATCCTCGACCCCGACGGCCCGGGCGGCAAGCCGCTGGCGCTTTTCGAGTCGGGTGCGATCCTGGTGTACCTGGCCGAGAAGACCGGCAAGTTCATTCCGCAGGACGCCGCCGGCCGCTACCAGACCCTGCAGTGGGTGATGTTCCAGATGGGCGGCATCGGCCCGATGTTCGGCCAGCTCGGTTTCTTCAACAAGTTCGCCGGCAAGGACTACGAGGACAAGCGCCCGCGCGACCGCTATGTGGGTGAGTCGAAGCGCCTGCTCGGCGTGCTCGACAAGCACCTCGCGAACCGCGAATGGATCATGGGCGACAGCTACACCATCGCCGACATCGCCACCTTCCCCTGGATCCGCAACCTCGTCGGCTTCTACGAGGCCGGCGAGCTGGTGGGCTTCAAGGACTTCGCGAACGTCGCGCGCGTGCTCGAAGCCTTCGTCGCGCGGCCCGCCGTCGTCAAGGGACTGGGCATTCCCAAGCGCGGCTGAACGGGCCGCGCTCATCGGCGCCCTCATGTCACCAGCCGACGCTTCCCTTCCCCTTCCTCCGGGCGAAATCCATCTCTGGTTCTGCCGCCACGGCGAATCCGGCGATCCGGCGCTGGAGGCGGCCTGCCGTGCGCTGCTGGAGCCTCATGAACTTGCGCGGACCGCTCGCTTCCACTTTCAGCGCGACCGGTATCGCCACCTGCTGACGCGGGTGCTGGTGCGCACGGTCCTGTCGCGCTATGCGACGGTGCGGCCGCAGGACTGGCGCTTTGCCGAGGGCAGCTTCGGCCGCCCCCGTATCGCAGAGCCGATGACGCAGGCCGCCAACGGGTTGGATTTCAACCTGAGCCATACCGACGGGCTGATCGTGCTGGCGCTTGCGCGAAATCTCGAGATGGGTGTCGATGCCGAGAACCTCGGCCGCACCGCCTCACTGGAGCTCGCCGACCACTTTTTCTCGCCGGCCGAGGCGAAAGCGCTGGCCGCGTTGCCGCCTGCACGGCGCGCACATCGCTTCTTCGAGTTGTGGACCTTGAAGGAGAGCTACATCAAGGCGCGCGGAATGGGCCTGCAGATCCCGCTCGACAGCTTCGGCTTTGCGCTGGACGATGCCCACGACCGCATCGGATTCGCGCTCTGGGGCGACGTGCGCGGCGACAACGCACCGCATCGGTATTTCTGGCAACTGAGGCCTACGCCCGAGCACCTGGTTGCCGTCTGCGCCGCCACCGAGGGCAGCGGCATGCGGATCGTGTGCCGCGACATCGCGCCGCTGCAATGGGAGAGGCCCCTCGATATCCGGGCGGTGCGCAGCGGTGGATCGGCGGGCATCTAGAATTCCGCCCCTCTCCCCGATCCCGCACCCATGAACATCGTCGTCAACGAAGAACTCAAAGCCTATATCGACCCACTGACGCCGGAGGAATACGAAGCGCTGGAACGCAGCATCCTGGCCGAGGGCTGCCGCGACGCGCTGGTGCTGTGGGGCGACGTGCTGGTCGACGGCCACAACCGCTACGGCATCTGCCAGAAGCACGGCCTGCCATTCCAGACCGTGCAGAACACGCGCTTCAAGACCATCGACGACGTGCATCTGTGGATGATCGACCAGCACCTGGGCCGGCGCAGCATCTCGGACTTCCTGCGCGGCGTGCTCGCCTTGCGCAAGAAAGACATCGTGGACCAGCAGCGCGCTCGCACGGCCTCTGCCGCCCCGGCATCGGCGAGCGATGCGCCCTTCGACGTCGATCCGCCGGCCGACGCGAATGCCGAAGACGGCGCCGTGCCGCTGCCCCCACCTGCCCCGCTGAACAGCCGCGAGGCCATTGCCAGGGCCGCACGCTTGAGCAGCAGCCAAGTCGTGATGATCGAGAAGATCCAGAAGCAGGCCGCACCTGAACTGGTGGCGGCCGTGAAGTCGGGCGTGATTTCCATCAACACCGCCGCGGCAGTAGCCACCTTGCCGGCCGACGAACAGGTGTCGGCTGCGAACGCCGGCAAGGACGAACTCAAGCAGGCTGCCAAGCGCGTGCGAGAGTCGAAGAAGAAGCCGCGCGAGGAACCAGCGGAGACCGCGGCCGGCGACGATCAGTCGGCGTCAGACGCCGACACGGTGCAACTGCTGAAGGAACGCGTCGTTCAGCTCACCGCCGAAAACGACGCCCTGCGCAAGCAGGTGGCCGAGCTGCAGGCACGGCTCGGCCAGTAACTGCTTTAGCGCGCGGCCGGGTTACAGCTGGATTTCGGTGATCTTCGCGCCCGACAGCGAGACGCCGGCTTCCAGACCCACGTTGGTCATCACGAAGCCCACCACCGGCTGGCGCAGGGTATTGGTGTCGATGCTGCCGTTGGCGCCGATGGTTGCAACGGCCACGGTGGCGTCGGCGCCGGCGGTCCAGCCCTTGCTGTTGCGGAACTTGTCCAGTGCAGCCTGCGTGGTGAACACGTAGACCACCGCCTTCGACTGCGCACCGGCCTGGAAGCCCAGCGAGCCGGAAGTGGTGCTGTAGTACGACTGCGTGCGCCCGTTCACGCGCAGCGCGCCCCGGCCGTACTCGGCGCCCACGCCCATGCTGGCCCCCACCACGGCGGGAAACACCAGCACCCCGCTCGAACGCGCGACCAGCTCGCGCGAGCCCTTCACGGAGTCATACAGCTTGGACATCGAGGCGTCGACCTGCGCGTCGACCGAGGCGCGCGACGACGCGCTGCTGGCCTGATCCTGCGGCTTCGTGGTGGTGCAGCCGACAAACGCGATGCTGCACAGGGCAACGGCGGACGAAACGGCGAGTGTGCGGAGATTCAGGTTGTTCATGGCGTCTTCCTTTGGAAAAAACATCGATCGGCGAAGAAATCACTGCCTCCCTCGGCAGATGCGCCCATGCTAAATCCGCGAAACCGGGCCAAAGCCGACTTGGGGAATCGGCCTACGCGAAGACACGGCGTCGATGAATGGCCGGCCTGGCGGCCACAAAAACTTCCGTCGTAATGTTGTGTTTTTATTTGCAACAGGTGTTATATTTTTATCGTCACACATATTGATACAACCATTTCCAGCGAGCCTGCGTTGCATCCAAACCGGCATATCCGCCCCATGCTGCAGCCCTCCTTCGAGGCGCATCGCAGTCACGCACACCAGCCATGACGACCGCCGCCAACCCCGCGATCAAAGGCCAACGCGCCTTGCTGAGCTTCAGCGTCGAGGGGTTGCCGCCCCGGGAAGAGCTGCTTCTCAAGTCCCTGGTCCGCCTGCTCGACCACCGCACACACCAGCACTGGGCCTGGAAAGCCGGCCAGGCCGACCTGCGGGTGGTGGGCGGGCAAGCCTCCGCCGAAACCGACGATCCGGCGACGGCAGTGCCGGTACTCGCCATCGGCCAGCCTGATCCGCAGCGCGGCGGCCATTTCCTGGCGCTGCCGCTGCATGCCGACGAGCTGGAGAACACGCTCAACCGCCTCGGCGCGATGGTCGTGCATGCACGCGGCCTGGGGCTTGCGGCTCCCGACACCCACATCGCCGACGACGAAGAATTCCGCCTGCTGCGCTGGCCGCCCGCCGCCCTGCTGGAGACGCCCGCGCGCGTTCGCCTGGCCACCCTCATGACCGGCCGGCCGACCTCCCTGCTGCTGTTGCGGCAACGCTCGGGCCTCGCAGCACAGGACTGCCTCGACTTCCTCGCCGACCTGCGGCGCGCCGAATTGCTCGAAAGCGCCCGCCAGCCTGCGCCCGTTGCCGCAGCCGCGCCGCCGATCGTGCTGTCCACGCCGTCCGCGCCCGATTCGGTCCTGCCGGTCGACAGCCGTCCGCAGGCCCTGGCGCGCGACCCCGTGCAACCCGGCCTGCTGGCGCGCATCCGCAACCGCCTCGGCCTGCTGGCGACAGGGCACAAATGACTGTCGAACACAAGATCCTCTTCACCGGCACCATGGGCGCCGGCAAGACCACCGCCATCGGCGCCGTGAGCGAGATACCACCGGTCAGCACCGACGTGCGCAACAGCGACACCTCCGTGGCCAAGGCCACCACCACGGTGGGCCTGGACTACGGCGAACTCACGCTCGACAACGGCGAGAAGCTGCGCCTGTACGGCACGCCCGGCCAGATGCGCTTCGATTTCATGTGGCGCATCCTGGCGCGCGGCGCGCTCGGCCTGGTGATCCTGGTGGACAACAGCCGCCCCGACCCGCTGGCCGACCTGGATGTCTATCTCGACGGCTTTTCCGAACTGATCGCCAAGACCGCCTGCGTGGTCGCCGTGGGCCGCATGGAGGCCCACCCCCAGCCCGACATCGATGCCTATGCGCAGCGAATGGAAGCCCGGGGCGTGCTGTGCCCGGTACTGCCCGCCAACGTCACCGATGCGCGGCAGGTGGTCGAACTGCTGGAGCTGCTGCTGCTTCAGCTCGAAACCTGAGCCATCCCTCTTTCCTCATTCCTGAGCCGCCATGCAAATAACGCCAAGAATCAAGCTCGCCGCCGAGGCCGCCATCGACACGCTGATGCGCGAGATCAAGGGCGTGAAAGCGGTGGTGATCTCGACCGAGGACGGCCTGGAGCTGGCCGCGCGCGTCGAGAACACCGCGCAGGTGGCCCGCCTCTCGGCCATTGCCAGTTCTCTGGCGGCGCTGGGTGCGGTCGCGGGCGAGGAAAGCAACCTCGGCGCCTGCGACAACGTGACCATCGAAGCAACCCACGGCCACATCCTGATGCTGCAGGCGCGCCACCCGGAGATCACGCTCATCGTGAGCGTCGTCACGGGCAAGGACGCGATCATCGGCCAGGTCCTCTACTTCGCGAAGCAGGCGACGCTGTCGCTGCAGCAGGCCTGAGGGCCCGCCCCGGCCGCATCGGTTCGACTCCGGCAGCCGCCCACCTCTTCGCCCGGGTGGCTGCCGACTTTCAGGGGCGAGGCACTAGGAAAGATTCCGATGGCAAATATCAAGCAATCCATGGACGACCTGATGACCTGCGACGGCGCGCTGTGCGCGGCACTGGTCGATTCCAGCAGCGGCATGATCCTGGGCCAGATCGGCTCGGGTGTCGACCTGGAGGTGGCGGCGGCGGGCAACACCGAAGTGGTCCGCGCCAAGCTGCGCACCATGCGCGACCTGGGCCTGAACGACGTCATCGAGGACATCCTCATCACCCTGGGCAGGCAGTACCACATCATCCGGCCGATGCAGAAGAAGGAAGGCCTGTTCGTCTACCTCGTGCTCGACAAGGCCAAGTCGAACCTCGCGCTGGCCCGCCGCAAGGCGCTGGACGTGGAGCAGAACCTGGCCGTCTGAGCGCGCGGCGCATGCGCCGGAAAACGCAATGTTCGCGCAATGCTGATTCATAGCATCGCAGGTCTGGCACGGGCGGCTCGCTGCAGCCGCCCGACATACGGCACCCGACCCGACCCTGCGAACTCCGATGACATTCGATCCTGCAAGGCTGCCGCGCTATTCAGCCGCGGGCGGCTCCCTGAGCCATTCGAACACCACCGCCTCGCGCGCGCGAACCTCGTCCACGCCCGGGCCTGCGCCTGTCACGCGGCGCGTTGAACTTCTCGACGCACTGCGCGGCTTCGCGCTGCTCGGGGTGCTGCTGGTCGACGCGAGGTCGATCACCCTCTTCACGCTGCTCTTCGGCGTCGGATTCACGATGCAGCTCGACGGCACTCGGCTCTGCGTGCGGCGCATGCTGGTGCTGCCGGCAATCGGCCTTGCGCTCGCCTGTCTCTTCTGGTGGGGCGACATCGGCATGCGCACTGCCGCGTGGTCGCTTGCTCTGTTCCTGCTCGGTCCGTTGCTGATCGGCATGGCCGTCGGCCGCGCGAGGGTGCTGCAGGAGTCGGTGGCGCACCGGCGCTTCTGGGTCCGGCTGTTGCGCGCGAGCTTTGGCGTCAGCGTGATTGCGGGCACGCTGCTGGTGCTGCGGAACTACCACGGCACCGGCACCGCCGCCTCATGGCTGCACGACGGCGCGGGCCTCGTCCTGGCACGCCTGCTGCGGGAAATCGCGCGGCTGGCGCAGGGCCTTTTCTGCATGGCGGGCTTCGTGCTGCTGTTCCAGCAAGCCGCGTGGCGCCGATGGTTGCGCAAGCTGGCGCCGATGGGCCGCATGGCGCTGACCAACTTCCTCGGTCAGACGCTGTTCGGCCTTGGCCTGTTCTACGGCATCGGGCTGGGCCCGGGGCCGCAGTTCGGACTCGCGGACGCTGCGCTCGCCGCTCTCGCGATCTTCGGTCTGCAGGCGCTGTTCAGTTGCTGGTGGCTGGGCCGCTTCCGCTTCGGCCCGGCCGAGTGGGTGTGGCACAGCCTGGTCCGAGGCGAGCCACAACCGATGCGCCTGCCCGCGCTGCCGGCCTCTCAGGGCGGCGTGGCGTTGGTGATGCGGTCCGTTGCCGGCGGGACCAACGGGCTGCCGGCCTTGATGTAGGCCTCGAGCGCGTCCACGTCCTGGTCACCGCCCAGCGTGTTCGTGCCCTGGTTGAACACGGTGAAGTTGTCGCCGCCCGTGGCCAGGAAGCTGTTCATCGTGACGCGGTAGCTGGTGGCGTCGGCCATCGCGGTGCCGTTGAGTGCCATGTTGGCAATGCGTGAGCCGGCGGGCTGCGAGAGGTTGTAGGTGTAGGTGAAGCCGGCCGACGGCAGCAGTACCTTCGGTGCCGCGGTCGTGTTGGCGCCGCTGTTGAACTGCTGCTCCAGCACCGCCCGAATCTGCGCGCCGGTCATGGTCTTGACCACGAGGCTGTTGCCGAAGGGCTGCACCGCAAAGATCTGCCCGTAGGTCACGCTGCTGTCGGAAGCGGGCGCGAGGTCGGCGCGCACGCCGCCCGGGTTCATGAAGGCGATCTGCGCGGCGCCCTTGTCAGCGGCCTTGGTCGCGGCCAGTTGCGCGTCGGCGATCAGGTTGCCCAGCACGCTCTCCCTCGATGACGTCTGGGTGCGTGTGGCAGTGGTGGTGAGTTGGCCCACCACGCGCTGCACCAGCGGCCCCGCGATGCTGAGGTACTGGCTGATCAGCGCAGCCACTTGCTGGTTCTTGCCGAACACAGGGTACTGGTCGGTCACCGCATAGGTGTTGGAGCCGCTGGTATAGGCCTCGCCCTGCACGATCACGTTGTCGGCCGCCTTGGCCGTGACCTTGCGCGTGCGGGTGTCGATCGTCAGGTTGATGTCGGTGAGCAGCGTGCCGTACTGGCCGGCGCTGGTCAGCAGGAAGGGCTTGGCCGGGTTGGTCTTGCTGTAGTCGCACACATAAGAACGGTGCGTGTGGCCCGAGATCACGACGTCGACGGCGGCATCGAGCTTGTTCAGGATCGGCAGGATGTCGCCGCTCAAGCCCGTGCAGCTCTTGTCGTTGTAGCCCACGGTGGTGGTGCCGCCTTCGTGGATCACCACCACCACGGCGTCGGCGCCCTGAGCCTTCAGTTGCGGGATGAGAGCATTGGCGGTGTCGGCCTCGTCCTTGAAGCTCAGGCCGGCGACGCCGGCGGGCGTGACGATGTTGGGCGTGCCCTTCAGCGTCATGCCGATGAACGCCACCTTGACCGTGGCGCCATCTTTGGTGAAGGTCTTCATGCCGGTGGCGGGGAACAGCGTGCTGCCGTCGGTCTTCACCGTGTTGGCCGACAGGAAGCCGAAATTCGCACCCGGGAAGTCCTTGTTGACGCGGCAAGGCTCGAGTGCGGTGTTCTTCGCGCAGCCGCCGTTCTTCATGCGCAGCAGTTCGGTCTGGCCCTTGTCGAACTCATGGTTGCCGACCGCGTTGAAGTCGATCTTCATGGCGTTGACGGCCTCGATGGTCGACTCATCAAGGAAGAGCGCGGACACCAGCGGCGACGCACCGATCATGTCGCCGGCCGAGACCACCGCGTTGTTCGGGTTCTTCTCCTTGAGCGCAGCGATGGCCGAGGCCATGTAGGCCGCGCCGCCGGCCGGCACCGCCACCGTGCCGCCACCCTTGGTGGGCGCGGAGATCGTCAGCTTCGGCGGCTCGAGGTTGCCGTGCAGGTCGTTGAAGGCAATGAGCTTGACATCCACCGTGCCTGGCACCGCGGGCGCGGGCGCAGGCGCCGGCGGGTTGGAAGCGGTGGGCGCCGGTAAAGGCAGGAGGCTGTTCGAATTGTTGCTGCCGCCGCAGGCGGTCAGCGTGGCAAGTACGACGCTCGCCAGGGCGAGTTGTTTCAATGATGGTTGCATGGCACCTCTCCTCTGTTTTGAGTGCAGCGGATGCTGGTCAAGGCGCATGACGGCGCCGTGAATCCCTTCGGCCCATGGAGGTTTCACGAAGATCAGGGCAGCTGGACCAGGCGGACCGAGACGCCGGGGCCAAAGGCGGTTTGCAACAACGACAGGGCCTGTGCGCTGCGCGTGTCGGCGAGCGACTGCACCGCGAGCCGCGCCTCGGCAGGCCGCCGCTGCAGGTGCCAG
The DNA here is from genome assembly GCF_977011995.1 of Variovorax durovernensis. Classification (NCBI taxonomy): domain Bacteria; kingdom Pseudomonadati; phylum Pseudomonadota; class Betaproteobacteria; order Burkholderiales; family Comamonadaceae; genus Variovorax; species Variovorax durovernensis. The sequence continues at coordinate 4,722,141 of NZ_CDRNCW010000001.1, forward strand.
CCTTCCTGCCCGAGACGGATGAGCTGCGCGAGCGCCGCCGGGTCGGCCACGACAAGCCCGGTGGGTGTGATGTCGAGCCAGTCGGTCACCTGGTCCGTCTCCCCACCCAGACGCTCGGCCGCGCCTTGTGCCAGCGCAAGTTGCGTGGCCGCGTCACGCACCGCGCCCTGCAGCACGATGCCGCCGCCATGCCAGCGGATTTCGAGCAACGGAACTGATGCGGCGTCGCTTGCGCTGGCAGCTTTTTCAGTTGCGGGGTTCCAGGCGGCGAGCACGACCGACACGACAGCCAGCAGGCAGGCGGCCAGCGCGGCGACCATATGCAGTGGCTTCATCGCAATTTCTCGACTTCAATCCGTTGGGGGAAACGGGCGCGAGCGTGCCACGCGGCACATGACGCCGATGTGACCAACCGCGAACGGCGGTCAGACCTACACGATTAGTCGCGGTGCGACGCCCCCTCCTCTGCACAGGCGCGGTAAGCTGACGGCTCCGCCACCCTAGCCCGAGGAATGCCCCCATGCCAGCGAACGCGAAAGTCACCGGAGATGTCGAGTACAGGGCCGGCGATGGCCCCCTCATCCTGATCCCCCAGGGACCGATCGAGGTCCAGTTGGCACCCGACAGCGCGGTGCTGAGTTGGGGAGACGGCGGAAGCGCGCAGACGACGGCGATTCCGATCGCCGAGTACCAGCGCTATCTGGACGAAGGCGTGATCGAGCCCGATTGAGCTGAGCATGCGTTATCGACAGCGCCCTTGAGCGCTGCCTTTGAAATCGCCGGGTACCCCTTCGTCGACAGGCGCCATCGACGGAATTTCAATGTCCCGGCCTGCGCGCGCCCAATTGCGCGTCGCACATATTGATCAACTCACCGGGCGATGGATGAGCAATTCATCCACTCGGGCACGACCGAGTTCGGCTGCAAAGCGCGTTTGAATCAATCGGCTTCCGGCTGGAAGCCTGAACGAGGGTTGCTCGCGCCGACACCCTCCCTTCTCCCCATCGACACCTGCCTCGCCCTCAGAGCGCGCTCTGGAGGGCTTCGCGCCTCCGTCTTTATGACGTGAATTTTTTCGCGAACCCCTTACAAATTGATTGAGCCACCTTTCAAGGGGTTTTCTCGATCATGTCCTTCCATGGCAATAAATATGAAATTTACAAAAAGCCATGAACTCACAAAACCCATCAAACGCGTGATTCTTCTCACAACCATTTTAAAAAATATAGGCAAAAGGATATTTTCCGCGGTGGCGACTGACACCTGTCTTCAATCGTTGAAATGTTTTACGCGCAATGTAAAGCATTACATTACGCCACCCAAGCAATGCTGGCGAAGGGTAAGGCGTTCCAGCCCCAATCCTCCTTCCAGCAACCTGCAAAGGGTCAATGGATTTCATTGAGTCTTGAACGCCAAATAAATCAATTTGGCCGCCTTTGAGACACCCCAGAATTTCGACCGACCCGTCCTTATTCGAATTTTTATTACAGAGCCTTGGAAGATTAATCAATTCAAGGACAAGGAGTGAAGATGTTTTCGTTGGAAGTGATTGCTAAGCGTGGTGGAGAAATCAGCCAGATCCTGATGAACGAGATTTCCCTGAAGGGAGCATCGGTTGTCCGCATCGGCCTCTCGAAGGACCAGATCAAGGGAATGCGCCGCGTTGGCGACGATCTGGTCATCACCGCTGTTTCGGGCGAGGTCGTGATCGTTCACGGCTTCTTCACTTCATTCGACGGGAACAAGAGCGATCTGGTACTGAACGACGACCGGGGCGGCCTGGAACTGGCAAAGCTCGGCGAAGGCCAAGGCGATCTGGCCGTCGATTATTCGGACATCGATTCCATCGAGCCTTTGCTTCTGCATCAGGACTTCAATTTCGGCTTGCTTCCCTGGCTGGTCGGTGGCGGGCTGGCCGCAGCGGGTGCTGCTGGCGGCGGCGGCGGTGGAAACGACGCAGGGGCCGGCAGCGGTGCATCGCTGCCGGCATCCCGGCCCACCTCGCCCGACGACGCCACACCGCCGGGCAGACCCACCATCAATCCGACCAACGCAATTTCGATCACCGGCACGGCGGAGCCCGGAACGGTCATCAGGGTCACCGACAGCGCAGGCAAGGAAATCGGCAGCGCGACTGTCGCGCCCGACGGCACCTACGAGGTACGTCCCGCCGCGCCGCCGCCGCACGGCACGGAACTTCTCGTCGTCGCTGTGGACCGCGCCGGCAACGTCAGCCCCGAAGCCAGGGCGACCGTCGACAGCATGCCGCCCCGCATGCCCACGGTCGACCCCACGGCTGGCAGCCTCATCACCGGCACCGCGGAGCCGGGTTCGGTGGTCACAGTCACCGACGAACGCGGCAACCTGATCGGCAGCACGATCACCAGCCAGGACGGCACATACCGCGTCACGCCGGCAACGCCGCCGGCAGACGGTGCCGTGATCCACGTCGTGACCACGGACGTCGCCGGCAACGCAAGCCCGTCGGCCACGGCCACCGTAGACAGCTCGGCTCCCACCGGGCCCTCGGTCCACCCGACCGACGGCACCACGATCACGGGTACGACCGAGCCTGGTGCACGAGTCACCATCAAGGACGGCGCGGGCGACATCATCGGCAGCGCAACCGCCGGCTCTGACGGCGCTTACAGCGTCACCCCGGCGAAGCGTCCGGCCGACGGCGAGGCGATCAGCGTCGTGGCCACGGACCCCGCAGGCAACACCAGCCTGCCCACCATCATCAAGGTCGACAGCACAGCGCCCGACGCGCCCACCATCAACCCGACCGACGGCAGCCCCATCACCGGCACCGCGGAACCGGGGTCGGTGATCACCGCGACCGACGCCAATGGCGCCGTCATCGGCAGCGCGACCACCGCGGCCAGCGGCATCTACAACTTCACGCCGGCCAAGCGTCCGGCGAACGGCGAGGTGATCAAGGTCGTCGCTGCCGACGCCGCGGGCAACGTCAGCGCACCAGCCACGGCCACCATCGACGGCACGCCGCCTACGCCGACCGTGCGCCCGACCAACGGCAGCCTGATCGCGGGCACCTCCGAGCCGGACTCGATGGTCACGATCACGGACGGCAACGGCAGCTTGATCGGCAGTGTGGTCACCGCAGCCAACGGCACCTATGCCCTCGCCCCGGCCACGCCGCCAGCGGACGGCACGGTGATCCAGATCGTGGCCAAGGATCCTGCCGGCAACGTCGGCCGGCCGGTCACTACCACGGTGGACAGCAGGCCGCCCGACGCGCCCGTCGTCAACGCGACGAACGGCAATTCGGTCACGGGCATCTCGGAGGCCGACTCGGTCGTCACGATCAAGGACGGCTCGGGCAAGCTCATCGGCAGCACCACGGCAGATGCCAGCGGCAAGTTCAGCATCACTCCGGCTGCGCCGCTTGCAAACGGCACGACGCTGCGCGTCGCCGCCACCGATGCCGTCGGCAACACCAGCGCCGAGGCCGCGGCCACGGTAGACAACGTGCCGCCCCCCGCGCCCAAGGTCGATCCGACCCACGGCAACCCGATCACGGGCACGGCAGAGGCCGGCTCGGTCGTCACGATCAAGGATGACGCGGGCAAGCTCATCGGCAGCGCCGTCACCGCACCCGACGGCACCTACAGAGTGACGCCGACGAACTCGCCGGCCAACGGCACGGTGCTGCGTGTAGCAGCCACCGATGCCGCCGGCAACACCGGCCCCGAAACCAGCGAAACGGTGGACGGCGTGCCTCCGGCACGGCCCACCATCGACGCGACCAACGGCAGCCTGATCAAGGGCACCGCCGAACCCGGCTCCGTCGTCACCATCAAGGACGATTCGGGCAAGCTCCTCGGCAGCACGACCGCCTCGCCCTCCACCGGCGCCTACAGCGTCGCTCCGGCTACCCCTCCTGCGCACGGCACCGTGCTGCGCGCGACCGCTACCGACCCCGCCGGCAACACCAGCCCTGAAGCCAAGACAACCGTCGACAGCGCGCCTCCGCCGGCGCCCACCGTCGATGCAACGAACGGCAATGCGATCACCGGCACCGCCGAAGCCGGCTCGGTCGTCACCATCAAGGACAACGCGGGCAACCTCATCGGCAGCACCACCGCCGACGCCAACGGCAAGTTCGGCATCAACCCTTCGGCGCGGCCGGCAGGCGGCACGCAGATCAGCGTCGTTGCTGTCGACGCCGCAGGCAACGCGAGCCAGCCGGCCACGACCACGGTCGACGGCACGCCGCCGCCGGCGCCGGTGCTCAACGCAAGCTCGGGCAGCCCGATCACCGGCACCGCGGAGCCCGGCTCCGTGGTCACGGTCAAGGACGACGCCGGCAACCTCATCGGCAGCACGACGACCGGCACCAACGGCGTGTACAGCATCACGCCTGCCAAGCTCCCGGCACACGGCGTGAAGATCAGCGCCGTTGCCACCGACGCCGCGGGCAACGCCAGCCAGCCCGGCACCACCACCATCGACAGCCTGGCGCCGGCAAAGCCCACCATCGATGCGACCAACGGCAACCTGATCACCGGCACGGCCGAACCCCAATCGGTCGTCACCATCAGGGACGGTGCCGGCAATGTCGTCGGCAGCACGGCTGCTGATACCAACGGCGCCTACAGCATCAAGCCCTCGACCATTCCGGCCCACAACACAGTGCTGCGCGCGACCGCCGCCGACGCCGCCGGCAACACCAGCCCCGAAGCCAGGGCCACGGTCGACAGCGAACTGCCCTCCGCGCCCAAGATCGACCCGACCAACGGCAGCCGGATCACCGGCATGGCCGAGGCCGGCTCGGTCGTCACCATCAAGGACGGCCTGGGCAATGTCGTCGGCAACGCCACCGCGGATGCCAACGGCGCCTACAGCATCGCGCCGACCACGCCTCCGGCAAACGGCGCGGTGCTGAGCGTCACCGCCACCGACGCCGCCGGCAACACCAGCCAACCCGCCTCAACCACGGTCGACGCCAAGGCCCCCGATGCGCCTACGGTCAGCCCGACCAACGGCGGCACGATCTCGGGCACCGCCGAGCCTGGCTCGGTGGTCACCATCAAGGACGGCGCAGGCAAGCTCATCGGCAGCACCGCCGTGGAGCCCAACGGCACGTACATCGTCACCCCGGTCGGCACGCTGGCGAATGGCACGGCGGTGAATGTCGTTGCCACCGACACCGCAGGCAACACCAGCCAGGCCGCCAGCGCCACGGTCGACAGCGTGCCTCCGGCCAGGCCCACCATCGACGCGACCAACGGCGTCCTGATCACGGGCACGGCCGAACTCAAGTCGGTCGTCACCATCAGGGACGGAGCGGGCAACGCCATAGGCAGCGCCACCGCCGACGCCAACAGCGTGTACAGCGTCAAGCCCGCGACCGTTCTGGCGCACAACACCGTGCTGCGAGCGACCGCCACCGACGCGGCCGGCAACACCGGCTCCGAGGCCAGGGCCACGGTCGACGGCGAACTGCCTTCCGCGCCCAAGGTCGATCCCACCAAGGGCAGCCTCATCACGGGCACGGCCGAGGCGGGGTCCGTCGTCACGGTCAAGGACGGCGCGAACAATGTCATCGGCAGCGCCACCGCTGCAGCCAACGGCGCCTACAGCATCGCGCCGGCAACGACTCCGGCGCACGGCGAGGTGCTCAGCGTCACCGCCACCGACGCCGCCGGCAACACCAGCCAGCCCGCCAGCGCCACGGTCGACAGCAAGGCGCCCGGCGCGCCGGCGGTCAACCCGACCAACGGCAGCACGGTCACGGGTACGGCCGAAGCCGGCGCCGTGGTCACGGTCAGGGACGGCGCGGGCAAGGTCATCGGCAGCGCGACCGCCGCGTCCGGCGGCAACTTCGCCGTCGACATCGCCACGCCGCCGGCGCACGGCACACAGATCCAGGTGATTGCCACCGACGCTGCCGGCAACGCCAGCCAGCCCGCGACGACCACGGTCGACAGCGTGCCGCCTCCCGCGCCCACGCTCGATCCGACCAACGGGAACCTGATCACCGGCACGGCCGAGTCCGACTCGATCGTCACCGTCAGGGACGGTGCCGGCAACGTCGTCGGCAACACGAAGGCCGACGCCAACGGTGCCTACAGCCTCAAGCCCACCACCGTAGCGGCGAACGACACGGTGCTGCGCGCCGTTGCCACCGACGCCGCCGGCAACGCCAGCCCCGAAGCCAGGACCATGGTCGACAGCGTGGTGCCCACCGCGCCCACGGTCAACCCGACCAACGGCAGTCGCATCGCTGGCAAGGCCGAAGCCGGTTCCGTCGTCACCGTCAAGGACGACGCGGGCGCACTCATCGGCAGCGCCACCGCCGACGCCAACGGCGCCTACAGCATCACGCCCGCAGCCGCACCGGCGCACGGTACGGTGCTTCATGCCGTCGCCACCGACGCCGCCGGCAACACCAGCCCTGAAACCACGGCCAGGATCGACCGCTCCGCGCTCGCGACGCCCACGATCAGCCCGACCGACGGCAACCCGATCACGGGCACGGCCGAGCACGGCTCGGTGGTCACGGTGAAGGACGACGCAGGCAACCTCATCGGCAGCACGACGGCGGATGCCGGCGGCGCCTACAGCCTCACGCCTGACGCCACCCTGGCACACGGCACGGTGCTGCACGTCGTTGCCACCAACGCAGCCGGCACGAACAGTCCCGAGGCCACGGCCAAGGTCGACAGCCAGGCGCCAAATGCGCCGCGCGTCGAGCCGACCAACGGCAACCTGATCACAGGCACCGCGGAAGCCGGCGCCGTGGTCCGGGTCACCGACGATTCGGACAGGCTCATCGGCAGCGCCATCGCCGCGCCCAACGGCACCTACAGCATCAAGCCCGCAGCCATTCCGGCGCACGGCACCGTGCTGCGCGCCGTGGCCACCGACGCAGCAGGCAACGCCAGTCCTGAAGCCCGGGAAACAGTCGACCGCGTGCTGCCCCCGGCACCGACGATCGCCCCGACCGCGGGCAACAGCATCGCGGGCACGGCCGAGGCCGGCTCCGTGGTCACGGTCAAGGACAGCGCGGGCAACCTCATCGGCAGCGCGACCGCCGCCGCGAGCGGCGCCTACAGCATCGCGCCAGCCGCCACCCTGCCGAACGGCACGGTGCTGCGCGCGGTCGCCACCGACGCCGCAGGCAACGCCAGCCCCGAAGCCAGGGCCACGGTCGACGGCGAAGCACCCGTCACGCCCACCGTCGATGCGACCAACGGCAACCAGATCACCGGCACGGCCGAGCCCGGCTCGCTCGTCACGGTCAAGGATGGCGCGGGCAACGTCATCGGCAGCGCGACCACGGCAGCCAACGGCAGCTATGCCGTCAAGCCGGCCGGCAAGCCCGCCGACGGCACGCTGCTCAGCGTCGCCGCCACCGACGCGGCCGGCAACGTCAGCCAGCCCGCCACGGCCAGGGTAGACGGCGTGGCACCCGACGCGCCCACGGTCAACCCGGCCAACGGCAGCTCGATCACGGGCAAGGCGGAGCCCGGCTCGGTGGTCACGGTGAAGGACGGCGCGGGCAAAGTCATCGGCAGCGCGACCGCCGCGGCCGACGGCACCTACACGGTCAATCCCGCCAAGCCGCCGGAAGACGGCGCGACGATCAAGGTCGCAGCCACCGACAAGGCAGGCAATGCCAGCCCCGAAGTCACGGCAACGGTGGACGGCCTGCCTCCGGCAAGGCCCACGGTGAATCCGACCAACGGCAACCTGATCACCGGCACGGCCGAGCCCGGCTCGGTGGTCACGGTGAAAGACGGCGCGGGCAACCTCATCGGCAGCACAACCGCCGGGGTGAACGGCAGCTATGCCGTCAAGCCGGCGAACACTCCCGCGAACGGCACGACGCTCAACGTCGCCGCCACCGATGCGGCCGGCAACATCGGCCCGGCGACCACGGCCAGGGTGGACAGCGTGCCCCCGGCAGCGCCCATCGCCAACCCGACCAACGGTGACCCGATCACAGGCACAGCCGAGGCCGGCGCGCTGGTCACGGTCTTCGACGACGCGGGCACCGCGATCGGCAGCGCCATCGCAGCGAGCGACGGCAAGTACAGCATCAAGCCCACGGCCAGGCCGGCGGATGGCGCGCAACTGCGCATCGTCGCCACCGACCCGGCGGGCAATGCCAGCCAGCCCGCTTCGGCCACGGTCGACGGCAAGGCCCCGGACGCCCCGAAGCTCAACCCGACCAACGGCAGCTCGGTCACGGGCACGGCTGAAGCCGGCTCGGTGGTCACGGTGAAGGACGGCTCGGACAAGGTCATCGGCAGCGCGACCGTCGGGGCCGATGGCACCTACGCCATCAACCCCGCCAGGCCGCCGGAAGACGGTACGACGCTCAAGGCCGTGGCCATCGACACCGCCGGCAATGGCAGCCCCGAAGCCACGGTCACGGTGGACAACATGCCCCCGGCAAAGCCCTCGGTGAACCCGACGAACGGCAAGCTGATCGCCGGTACGGCGGAGGCCAACTCGGTCGTCACCGTCAAGGACGATTCGGGCAAGGTCGTAGGCAGCGCAACCGCCGCAGCCGATGGCAGCTATTCCATCAAGCCGGCGAGCACCCCGGCGCACGGCGCCGTACTGCACGCCACAGCTATCGACGCCGCCGGCAACACCAGCCCCGAAGTCAAGGCAACGGTAGACAGCGCGGCGCCGGCCACCGCCACGGTCAAACCAACGAACGGCGACACGATCACCGGCTCGGCCGAGCCCGGCTCGGTCGTCACCGTCAAGGACAAGGCGGGCAGCCTCGTAGGCAGCGCCACCACCGACGCGAACGGCGTCTACACCGTCAAGCCCACGACCCGTCCGGCGCACGGCACGGTGCTCGAGGTCACGGCCGCCGACGCGGCGGGCAACGCCAGTTCGCCCGCCAGCGCCACTGTCGACAGCAAGGCGCCCGAAGCGCCGACGATTGCCCCGAACCATGGCAACCCGATCACGGGCACGGCAGAGTCCGGTTCGACCGTCACCATCAGCGACGGCACGGGCAAGGTCATTGGCAGCGCCACCGCGGCATCCGACGGCTCCTACTCCATCACGCCGGCCAAGCCGCCGGAAGACGGCGCGAAGATCAGCGCCGTGGCCGCCGACGCGGCTGGCAACGTCAGCGCCGCAACCACGGCAACGGTGGACGCCGTGCCTCCGCAAAGGCCGACGGTCTACCCGACGAACGGCAGCACCATCACCGGCAAGGCAGAGCCAGGCTCCATCGTCACGGTCGCGGACCAGACCGGCAAGGCGATCGGGAGCGTGACAGCCGACGCCGGCGGAAACTATGCGGTCAAGCCCACGACTCCTCCCGCGCATGGCGCGACGCTCGGCGTCTCCGCAACCGACGCCGCCGGCAACACAGGCCCTGCAGCCACTGCCACGGTGGACAGCGCAGCCCCGGCAATGCCCACCGTCAAACCCACGAGCGGCGGCATCATCGCCGGCACGGCAGAGGCCGGTTCGGTGGTCACGGTGAAGGACAGCGCGGGCAACCTGGTCGGCAGCGCCGCGGCTGACGCGAGCGGCAACTACACCGTCAAGCCGGCGACTGCTCCGAAGCATGACACCGTGCTCGAAGTTGCCGCCACCGACGCCGCCGGCAACACCGGCCCGTCCGCCAGGACCACGGTCGACAGCAAGGCTCCGGATACGCCGACCATCAAGCCGACCTCGGGCAGCACGATTGCCGGCACGGCCGAGGCGGGCTCCGTCGTCACCGTGAGGGACAGCGCAGGCAATCTCATCGGCAGCGCGACCGCGGGCAGCAATGGCGAGTACCGCATCGCACCCGCTACGCCCGCCGTCAACGGCACCCAGCTGCGAGTCGTCGCTACCGACGCCGCCGGCAACGCCAGCCAGCCCGGCACGGCCGTGGTCGACAGCGTGGCGCCCGTCATCGCCATCGCGATCGTCAACGACGCCAACAACGACGGCTTCATCAACGCCAAGGAGAAGGGAGCAGACGTGACAGCGCGGGTCACCCTCGTGTCCGGCGCCGACGTGGGCGACGAAATCAGCGTCACCGACGGCACCCGCATGTACGACGTCAAGCTGGCCGCAGCGGATGTTGCCAAGGGCTTCGTCGACTTCTCCTTCCCCAACCCGGCCGAGGGCTCGCCGATCCGCGTCAGCGCAATCAGCAAAGACGTCGCCGGCAACGTCTCAAGGCCGACGGCGAACGACAGCGCGGTGCTGGACACCACGGCACCGGCCACCCCGGCCACCGTTTCAGCCACGGACAACTTCGGCACCGTGCAGGGCGCGTTCGGCAATGGCGGCTCCACCGACGACACCACGCCTACGTTCGCCGGCAGCGGCGCAACGCCGGGCGAGGTGGTCAAGGTGTACGACGGCGCCGCGCTGCTCGGCAGCACGACAGTCAAGTCCGACGGCAGCTGGGAGCTCACGCCCGCCGGCCTGGTCCCGGGCACGCACAGCATCACGCACACCATCACCGACGCCGCGGGCAACACCAGCGCCGCCAGCGCACCGCTGGGCTTCACGGTCGACACCGGCGCGGTTGCCGTCAGCGTCACCAAGGCGGGCGAAACCCGGCAAGGGCAGCAGATCAAGACCCGCCCCACCGGATCTACGGACGACACCACGCCGACGATCGTGGGCACGGCGACCCCAGGTGCAGTGGTGACCATCAAGGAAGGAGCAGCCGTCCTTGCCTCCACCGCGGCGGATGCCAGCGGCAACTGGAACCTCATGCTGCCTGCGCAGGCAGAAGGCGCGCACAGCTACAAGGCCACGGCAGTGAACGCGGCCGGCAACAGCAGCGAAACCGCATTCACGCTCACCATCGACACCACGCCGCCGGCCGTGCCGGTCATCGCCGCGGTCGGTGACGATGTCGGCACGGTCCAGGGTCCGCTCTCCAGCGGTGCCGCCACCGACGACACGAGGCCCACGCTCGGCGGAAGCGGCGCGACGCCGGGGGACATCATCACGATCCACGACAACGGCAGCGCCATCGGCAGCACCACGGTGCAGTCAGACGGCCGATGGAGCTTCACCACGGCTGCCCCGACCGCGCAGCTTGCCGAGGGCGAGCACAAGCTCACCGCAACGGCCACCGACCCAGTGGGGAACCGGAGCCAGCATTCGGCTCCCTTCGTGATCAACGTCGACACGACGCCCCCGGCGAGGCCCGACGCCGTGTCGAGCTACGTCGACAGCACCGGCGCCACCCAGGACCCGGCGAGCGTGGCCTCTTCCACCGACGACACCACGCCCGGCTTCAGGATCGCCTCCGTCGCGGCCGGACAGACGCCGTCGCTGTATGTCGACGGCGCCAAGGTCGCCGCCACCTACGACCCGAACACCGGCACGCTGACGCCGACCTTCCCGCTCGGCGAAGGCGCTCACACCGTCAGCTACACGCTCACCGACGCGGCGGGCAACGAGAGCCCGCGCGCGAACGACTTCAGGCTCACCGTGGACACCACGCCGCCTCCGGCGCTGGACGCCTCGCTCATCCAGGTTCTGGATGACGTGGGCGCCATGACCGGCCCGCTGGCCGCGGGCGCGCAGACCGACGACAGCAAGCCCGAGTACGCCGGCAAGGCGGACCCGAACCAGGTTGCGAGCGTCAACGTCTACGACAACGGCATGCTGATCGGCGGCGCGGCGGTTCGCGCGGACGGCAGCTGGCGCTTCACGCCCGGCCAGCCCCTGGCCCAGGGCCCGCACAGCTTCACCGCACGGCCGGTGGATGCAGCCGGCAACATCGGCGCGTCCACACTCGCGTCCACATTCACCCTGCTGGGCGATGCACCGCCGGCACCGGCAATCACCGGCGTGAGCGACGACAAGGGCAGCCTCGCCAAGGATGCCAGCACCAACGACACGACCCTCACGCTCGGCGGCACGGCCAAGGCCGACACGGTCGTGACGGTGTATGCCAACGACGTGGCCGTGGGCTCGACCAGCGTGGCCACCAACGGTACCTGGAGCGTGACCACCAGCCCCCTGAGCGGCGACGGCGTCAAGAACCTGCGCGCGGTCGCGGTTGACGGCGCGGGCCAGGCCAGCCCGTCGACCGGCCTGTACCCGGTCATGCTCGACACCACGGCGCCGGCCACGCCGGCCGTGGTCGTCGTCACGGATGGCCAAGGGCTGCTCAAGGGCCCGATCGCGGCAGGCGGAACCACCGACGATGCCTCGCCCACCTTCAGCGGCAACGGCCTCAAGGCCGGCGACACCGTCAAGGTGTACGACGGCGACACGCTCATCGCCAGCCTGACGGCCGCGAACGACGGCGCATGGAGCATGACGCCGGGCAAGCCGCTGGGCGAAGGCGCGCACAGCATCAAGCACACGATCACCGACGCCGCCGGCAACACCAGCGCCGCCAGCGCGCCGCTGGCGTTCACGGTCGACACCAGCGACGTCGTCGTCAGCATCGGCCATGCGGAGGACAACCAGGGCAGCATCAAAACTGACCTCGCATCCGGCTCGCGCACCGACGACATCACGCCCACGCTCGTTGGCAAGACCACGGCCGGCGCCCTCGTGACCGTGACGGACGGTGCGAACGGACCGGTTCTCGGCTCGACCACGGCAGATGCCGGCGGCAACTGGCGCCTGGTGCTGCCTGCGCAGAACGAAGGCAGGCACGAGTACAAGGCCACGGCGGTGAATGCCGCAGGCAAGAAGGGCGAAGCCGCCATCGAGCTGACCATCGACACGACCGCACCTGGCTCGCCGAAGATCACAGGTGTCGGCGACGACGTCGGCCTCGTGCAGGGCCCGCTCGCCAACGGCGGCTTCACCGACGACACCACGCCCACGCTCGGCGGCAGCGGCGCGACGGCCGGCGACGTCATCAAGGTCTACGACAACGGCAGCTTCCTCGGCTCCACGACGGTGAAGGCCGACGGCAGCTGGAGCTTCACGCCGACCACGCCGCTGACCGAGGGCGCGCACAAGCTCATCACCACGGCCACCGACCCGGTGGGCAACGAGAGTCCGCAGTCGGGCGTCTTCACGGTCAACGTGGACGTCACGCCGCCCACGGCCAAGGCCACGCTCGTCGCGATCAGCACCGACACCGGCACCAGCGCCAGCGACTTCGTCACCAGCGACCGCACCCTCGTGGCGACGGTCACGGTCGACGCGGCGCTGGAGCCCGGCGCCACGGTGGAGCTCTCGCTGGACAACGGCAAGACCTGGAACAAGGCCACGCCCGTCGGCGGCAGCAAGTACCAGTTCGACAACACCGCAGCCTCGCTGCCCGACGGCAGCCATACCTTCCTGGCGCGCGTGGTGGACGTGGCCGGCAACGCGGGACAGCCGACCTCGCAGGTCATGGTCATCGACAACAGCAGCCCCACCGCCGGCAACGCGGTGGCCGTCACCGCCTACACCGACGACGTGGCGCCCAATACCGGCGACTACGGCAGCGGCACGAGCACGAACGACACCACGCCGGTGCTCAAGGGCACGGTCTCGGGCCTGAAGGCCGGCAACGTCGTGCAGATCCTCGAAGGCACCGCGCTGCTGGGCACGGCCACCGTAAACGGCAACGCCTGGACCTTCGCGCTGCCGGCCCTGGCCAGCGGCAGCACGCACACCTACAAGGCGGTGATTGCCAACGCGGCAGGCAACAAGGGCACAGCCTCCGCGGACTTCTCGCTGACCGTGAACACGGAGACGCCGATCCAGTCGGCGACCATCCTCAGTTTCATCGACGACCAGAACCCGCAACAGGGCACCTTCGCATCGGGCAGCACGACCAACGACACATCGCCGCTGCTCAACGGTACGCTCACCGGCCCGCTCAATGCCGGCAGCGCGGTGGTGATCTATCGCAACGGCCAGCGCCTCGGCGCCGCCGCCCTGACCGGTGACTCCACCTGGACCTTCCAGGACGCCGGCCTCGTCGATGGCACCAGCTACAGCTATGTCGCGCGCGTCGAAGACGCAGCGGGCAACCGGGGCGGCGCCTCGGCGTCCTTCACGCTCACCGTCGACCAGCGTGCACCCACGGCAGCGCCTTCCATCGAAAGCGCCTTCGACGACGTCGCACCGGTCACCGGCTCCATCGCCGCGGGCGGCACCACCAACGATGCCCGCCCCGAGCTGAAGGGCTCGGGTGCCGAACCCAACGGCATCGTCAGGATCTACGACAACGGCACGCTCATCGGAACGGCCACGGTGGACAGCGCCGGCAAGTGGAGCTTCACGCCAGAGGCCGGAAGGGAACTCGCCAACGGCGCCCACAGCCTCACGACGAGCAGCGTCGACGCGGCCGGCAACGAGGGTCCGCGTTCCGCACCGCTGGCCTTCACGGTCGATACCATCGCGCCGTCGCAATCGACGACCATCGTCTCGATCAACGACGACCAGGGCTCGCTGCGTGGAAAGGTGGCGGACGGCGGCTATACCGACGATGCCGCGCCGCAGGTGGCGGGCACGATCTCGGCGGCGCTACAGGCTGGCGAGAAAGTCGTCGTGCTGCGTGACGGCGCCGTCATCGGCACCGCGACAATGACCGACGCCACCAGCTGGACCTTCGACGACGCCGGCCTGAGCGACGGCCGCACCTACAGCTACACCGCGCGCGTCGAGGACGCCGGCGGCAACCGGGGCGCCATCTCGGGCGGCTATGCCGTCACCATCGACACCTCCGTGCCGATGCAGAAGGCCACGATCTCGACCGTGTTCGACAACGCCGACCCGGTGCAGGGCGACGTCGCCAACGGCGGCACCACCAACGACTCGCAGCCGGAGCTCAGGGGAACGGTGACGGGCGGCCTGGGCGGCAACGAGGTCGTCGCGGTGTATCGCGACAACGTCAGGATCGGCACCGCAACAGTCCTGGGCACGAGCTGGTCCTACACCGACACCAGCGGCCTCGCCAATGCCGCGAGCTACAGCTACACCGCGCGCGTCGAAGATGCCGCGGGCAACGGCGGCGCGGCTTCGTCGCCGTACGTCATCACGCTGAAGCTCTCCGGCCCGCCCACCACTACCACCATCACGGCCGTGACCGACGACGTCGATCCGCAGCAAGGCCCGGTGGCCAACGACGGCTATACCAACGACACCACGCCGAAGGTGACGGGCACGGTCTCGGCCGCGCTGCAGGCGGGCGAGAAGGTCATCGTGCTGCGCGACGGCAAGGAAATCGGCTCCGCGACCATGACGGATGCGACCCACTGGACCTACGCCGACAGCGGCCTCTCCAATGGCCGCAGCTACGTTTACACCGCCCGCGTGCAGGATGCAGCCTCCAATCCGGGGGCCGAGTCGAACGCCCATACCATCCGCATCGACACCACCGCGCCGACGCAGACGGTGAAGCTGGTCCGCGCCATCGACAACGTCGACCCGGTCTCCGGAGACATCCCGGCCAACGGCCACACCAACGACGACACGCCGACGCTCGAGGGCACGATCTCGGCGGCGCTCGGCGGCACCGAGCAACTGCACGTGTTTCGCAATGGCTTGCACGCCGGCATCGCGAAGGTCACGGGCACCGCCTGGACCTTCGAGGACGCCAGCCTCTCGAGCGGCACGACCTACACCTACGAAGCCAGGGTCATGGACTCTGCCGGCAACGCCGGCGCCGCCTCCAACAGCCTGAGCTTCACCGTCAATACCTCGGGTGTCTCCCAGACCGTGCAGATCCTGCGGGTGCTGGATGACACCGAGCCGGCGAAGGGCAACTTGGTCAACGGCGGCATGACCAACGAAACCCGGCCATTGCTCAGCGGCTCGATCTCCACCGCCCTCAATGCAGGCGATGTGGTCGAGGTACTGCGCAACGACAAGGTGATCGGCACCGCCACCGTGACCGGGACGGCCTGGTACCTCCAGGACACGGGCCTGGCCGATGGCATGACCTACAACTACACCGCCCGTGTCGTGAACTCGGCCGGCAACCAGGGTGCGCAAAGCGCGGCCCATGCGATCACCGTCGACCTGAAGGCGCCGACCCAGTCGGTGGCAATCACGAGCTACACGGACAACCAGGACCCGACGCAGGGCACCTTCGGGTCGGGCAGCACGACCAACGACGCGACGCCGCAGCTCAACGGGACACTGGACGGTACGCTCGATGCGGGTGAAATGGTGGCGATCTATCGCAACGGCGTCCGCCTCGGCGCCGCCACCATGACCGGTGCCTCGGCCTGGACGTTCCAGGATTCGGGCCTCGTCGACGGCACCCGCTACAGCTACACCGCCCGCGTCGAGGACGCGGCGGGCAACCAGGGCGGATCTTCGGCAGTCTTCACGCTCGCTGTCGACCGGACCGCGCCTGCGACGGCGCCCTCTGTCGACAGCGTGACGGACAACACTTCACCGGTCACCGGGCCGATCACGTCGGGCGGTGCGACCAACGACACCCGACCCCAGCTCAAAGGTTCGGGCGCGGAGCCGAACGGCATGGTCAGGATCTACGACAACGGCACGCTCATCGGCACGGCCACGGTGGACAGCGCGGGCAAGTGGAGCTTCACGCCCGAAGCCGGCAAGGAACTGGCCGAAGGCGCACACCGCCTGACGGCGAGCAGCGTCGATACGGCCGGCAACGAAGGGCCGCAATCGAAGACGCTGGACTTCACGGTCGACACCAACGCGCCAACGCAATCGACGGTCGTGACCGCGGTCAACGACAACCTCGATCCCCAGCAGGGCACGGTGGCGAACAACGGCTACACCAACGACCTGGCGCCGCAAGTGGAAGGCACCATCTCGGCCGCGCTGCAGGGCGGCGAGAAGGTCGCCGTGCTGCGCGACGGCGTGGTCGTCGGCACCGCAACGATGACCGACGCGACCCATTGGACCTTCGATGACGCAGGCCTTGCCGACGCTACCAGCTACCGCTACACCGCCCGCGTCGAGGACGCCGCGGGCAACCGCGGCGCCCTCTCCAACCGCTACACCATCACGGTCGACGCTTCGGCTCCGGCGCCGGAGCTGCAGGTGACGATCTCGACCGTGTTCGACAACGTCGATCCGGGCCAGGGCAATATCGCCAATGGCGGCACCACCAACGACTCGCAGCCCGAGTTGCGAGGCACGCTGTCGGCCGGCCTGGGCAGCAACGAAGTGGTCGCGGTCTATCGCGATGGCGTGAAGATCGGTCGCGCGTCGGTCTCCGGCACAGGCTGGTTCTTCATCGACGACACCGGCCTCGTCAACGCGACACGCTACAGCTACACCGCCCGGGTCGAAGATGCCGCCGGCAATGCCGGCGTGGCCTCCTCGCCCTATGCCATCACGCTGCAGGCCACCGGCCCGACCACCATTGCCGTGGTCACAGCCGTGATCGACGACGTCGATCCGCAGCAAGGCACCGTAGCTGACAACGGCTATACCAACGACACGGCGCCGATGTTGACCGGCACCATCTCGGCCGCGCTGCGGTCGGGCGAGAAGGTCGTCCTGCTGCGCAACGGCATGGTGGCCGGCACCGCGACCATGACGGATGCAACGCACTGGACCTATGCCGACAGCGGCCTTGCCACCGGCACGACCTACGCCTACGTTGCCCACGTGCAGGACGCGGCCTCCAACCCGGGGCCTTACTCCAGCGCCTATACCGTTCGCATCGACACCACGGCGCCGACGCAGACGGTGGTGCTTACCCGCGCCATCGACAACGTCGACCCGGTTTCGGGCGACATCGCGGCCAACGGCAGCACCAACGACGACTCGCCCACGCTGGAAGGCCGGCTCTCCTCCGCGCTCAACGGCACCGAACAGCTGTATGTGTTCCGCAACGGCGTGAACGTCGGCATCGCGAAGGTCTCCGGCAGGGCATGGACCTTCGACGACGCAGGTCTCGCGAGCGGGTCGACCTACACCTACGAGGCCAGGGTCATGGACGCTGCCGGCAACGCCGGCGCCGCCTCCAACAGCCTGAGCTTCACCGTCAACACCTCGGCCGTCTCCCAGGCGGTGCAGATCCTGCAGGTACAGGACGACAGGGATCCGGTGCAGGGCAACGTGGCCAACGGCGGCGCGACCAACGACGCCACGCCAACGCTCGGCGGCTCGATCTCGACCGCCCTGAACGCGGGCGACGTGGTCCAGGTGCTGCGCGACGGCACTGTGGTCGGAACCGCCACCGTGACCGGCACTGCCTGGAGCTTCCGCGACACGGGCCTGGCCGACGGCATGACCTACAGCTACACGGCCCGCGTCGTGAACTCGAGCGGCAATCAGGGCGCGCAGAGCACGGCCTACGCGATAAAGCTCGACCAGGACGCACCGACCCAAACGGCGACTATCACGAGCTACACAGACAACCAGAACCCGCTGCAGGGCACATTCGAGTCAGGCAGCACGACCAACGACGCGGCACCGCAACTCAACGGCACGGTCGAAGGCACACTGGGCGCGGGCGAAGTGGTTGCGATCTATCGCGACGGCGTACGCCTCGGCGCCGCCACCATGACCGGCGCCTCGGCCTGGACCTTCCAGGATTCTGGCCTCGTCGACGGTACCCGCTACCGCTACGTCGCCCGCGTCGAGGACGCGGCGGGCAACCGGGGCAGCGCCTCTGCGGCATTCACACTCAGCATCGACCAGGGTGCGCCCACGGCAGCGCCTTCCATCGATAGCGTGACGGACAACACAGCCCCTGCCACTGGTGCGATCACGCCGGGCGGTGCGACCAACGACACCCGGCCCGCCCTGACAGGTTCCGGAGCGGAGCCGAACAGCACGGTCAGGATCTACGACAACGGCACGCTCATCGGCACAGCGACGGCGGGCGGTGCGGGCAAGTGGAGCTTCACGCCCGCAACGGGTTCTGAACTGGCCAACGGCACGCACAGCCTGGCGGTAAGCAGCGTCGACGCGGCTGGCAACGAAGGGCCGAAATCGTCGCCGCTGAACTTCACGGTCGACACGGTTGCGCCCTCCACGGCACCTTCCGTCGAAAGTGTCATGGACGAAACGGCACCGGTCACCGGCCCCATCACCTCGGGCAGCTCCACCAACGAAACCCGCCCCGTGCTGAAGGGCACCGGGGCCGAGCCCAACGGCACTGTCAGGATCTACGACAACGGCACGCTGATCGGCACCGCAACCGCGGACGGTGCAGGCAAGTGGAGCTTCACGCCCGAAGCCGGCAAGGAGCTGGCCAACGGCGCTCACCGCCTGACGACCAGCAGCGTCGACGCGGCCGGCAACGAAGGGCCGAAGTCGTCGCCGCTGAACTTCACGGTCGACACGGTCGCACCGTCGCAACTGGCAACGATCACCGCCATCAGCGCCGATACCGGCCTGAGCACTACCGACTTCATCACCAGCGACACGACCCTCGTCGTGACGGCAACAGTCAACGCGGCGATCGGCGCGGGCGAGAAAGTGCAGATCTCGCTGGACGACGGCGCGACCTGGAAGGACGCGAACCTTGTCTCCGGCAGCACCTACCAGCTGGACAACACCGGCGTGGCACTTGCGCCGGGCGAACATGCTTTCATGGCACGCGTGATCGACGCTGCCGGAAACACCGGCAGCCCGAGCAAGCAGCGCGTGGTGATCGACACCCAATCTTCGTCCGGCGTCTCGATCGGCATCGCGTCGATCACCACCGACACCGGAGTCGCCGGCGACTTCATCACCAACGACACCAGCCTGACCATCAACGGCACGCTGGCCGGCAAGCTGGCCGCCGACGAGGTAGCGCAGATCAGCGCCGACGGCAGCAGCTGGACCAACCTCACGGTCGCAAACGGCAGCTGGAGCTACGTCGACGGCAGAGTGCTGACCGAAGGCAGGCACGACTACCGGGTGCGTGTGGTCGACACCGCGGGCAATCTGGCGGCGTCCGCCTCCCAGGCTGTGCTCATCGACATTACCGCCCCGACCACCGGCAACGCCGTGGCTATCACCGCCTACACCGACGACGTGGCGCCCAACACGGGCGACTACGCGAGCGGCACGAGCACGAACGACACCACGCCGGTGCTCAAGGGCACGGTGAGCGGCCTGAACGCAGGCGATGTGGTGAAGATCTACGAGGGCTCGACCTTCATCGGCGACGCGACGGTTCTCAACGGTACCTGGACGCTGCAGCTCAACGGCGTCGGCAAGGGCTCGCATGAGTACAGGGCCGTGATCACCGACGCCAGCGGCAACGCCGGTACGGCATCCGCGCCATTCAGCCTGACCGTGAGCCTCGCGCTGCCGTCGATCTCGGTCAGCATCGATTCGATCTCGGAGGACAACGGCGTCAGCTCCACCGACTTCATCACAACGGACAACACCCTGACGGTGAACGGAACGCTGAGCAGGACGCTTGGGAGCAACGAGACGGTGCAGATCCGCCTCGACAATGGAACCTGGGTCAACGCGGCCACCACCGGTACGGCGTGGAGTTACTCCGGCGGCCCGGTGCTCAGCGAAGGACAGCATACCTACCAGGTTCGCGTCGTCGATGCCGCCGGCAACATCGGAGCCGAACAGACGAAGGCTGTGACGATCGACGTCACGCCGCCAGCTGGCAGCATCACGGTCAATGCATTGAGCACGGCCGACACCACGCCCACGATCACCGGCACCGTCTCCGGCCTTGCTGCGGGCGACAGCGTGTGGGTTACTTGCAATGGCGTGACCTACAAGCAAGGAATCGACGCCGCCCTGAAGGTGACGGGTTCGACCTGGTCGCTTTCCATCCCGCAAGCAAATCGGATCAACTGGAACGGTTCATCGGACCTCGTCGTGAATGTGGATGCCAGGATCGTCGACGTGGCCGGCAATGGCAACGGTGCCGCTTCCAGTCCGGGTGTGGTGATCTATCGCGACGCAACCGTGATTCGTTCGCAGAGCTTCGACTACATGGCGGAGGTCCAGCCTTCCCTCATCGGCCGCGGCAAGATTGGAGCCGGCGAGAAGTTGATCGTCGAGGTGGCCGACAGCACCGGCAAGGTCGTGAAGACATTCAGCAGCGCGAGCGACGTGACGATGGACGCGAACCTGGGCGGATGGAAGATCGCGCCCTCGGCATGGGGGTCGACCCAGCTGGGAAGCGGCTCCTACACCGTGAAGGCTTACGTCAACGTTGCGGATGGCTCGGGCGGCCAGGTTTCCGAGGTGGAGACTTTCAGGATCGTCAAGCCGGTCATCAACGACGCGGTGTCGAGCTATGGTGATGACGCCGCGTCGAAGGCCTACGCGCTTTCTGACGGAAGCTACTGGTTGTTCTATGTTTCGGCGAAGGGCGCGCGGGCCACCCAGATGTACGCCGACTATGACCTGTTTGCCCAGAAGTTCTCGCAGCAGGGCGCGAAGATCGGCGGCCAAGTCACCATTTCCGCCACATCGAACGCAACGGACGGGTATTCGACGAACGATCTGCTGCAGTACATCAAATCCTACGATGTTGCATTCAAGGCGGATGGATCGTTCAACGTGTTCTATTCGTCGAACAACAGCATGGTTCCGCACATCAAGAGATTCAACAGCAGCGGCACGGCTATTGGCTCGACGGAAAATATCAGGAATCCCTATTCGTACGAAGTGGAGCCAACCTATGTCGCCATGCCGGACGGCCGGTATGCGCTGCTCTATGCCTCAGGAACGATACACAACTACAACATCTATCAGATGCGATTCAGGGCGGACGGTGCGGAGATCGACACCAATCCCGTGGCGCTGACCACGGGTACCAACTGGATGAACGGCTTCGCCCAGAATGTGCGCAACCTCGGTGCGCCAACAGGGGATCAAACCGGAGTCTGCACTCAAGGCCTCGCGGCAGTTGCAATAGACAACGACAGGTACGCGATGCTCTACATGAGCAACAGGGGAAACAACGCGTCCTATTCGTCGAAAACCGACATGTTTGTGCGCGTCTACGACTTCAGCACCGGAAGAATGGTCGGAAGCGAGGTGCCGGCGAACACGAACTTCATCGGCTATCAGGTCGGAGCACAGGTGGTGTCGCTCAAGGAAGGCGGCTTCGTCACCGTGTGGGCATCCAACCATACAGCCAACAGCGTCAACGGAACGATGGACGAATTCAACGTCTATGCAAGACGCTTCGCCTGGAACAATTCCAGCCAGTCGATCACGGCCAGCGATCCCGAGGAAGTGCGCGTCAACACCACGACGAGCGGCGTCAACGGCGTCGGTTTCGACGGCATGTCCGTTCAGCTTGGAGCCGCGGCTCTTGCCCATGGCGGCTACGTGGTGGTGTGGAACAAGGCCACCAGTCCCTCGACATCCGAGGTTTACGGCCAGACGTTCGATGCAGCCGGCAACAAGCTGGGTGGCGAAACGCAAATATCAGCCGGAGGATGGTCGAATGATCTGGAGCCTGCGGTGACCGCGCTGCCGGACGGCGGCTATGTGGTGAGTTGGACGAAGTCCCTGGCACCCGACTATTGGGGCTACAGAGGCGGCTCCACCTATGGATTCCAAGGAGATATCAAGACCATCATCGTGAATGCCGATGGATCGATCCGGGGCGCGGGCGATACCCAGAGCTACCCGGTGACTGCCAGCTACATCGATGGTTCGGGCACGTTGAACGGCAACGATGCCGTCAACACGCTCGATGGACGCAAAGGTGCCAGCGTGCTCAACGCCGGCGGCGGGAACGACTACATCATCATCAAGGACACCAGCTTCACGTCGGTCGATGGTGGCGCCGGCAACGACACCCTGATCTGGGATTCGACGAAGAACCTCAACTTCAGCGACATCGCCGCAAAGGTGAAGAACATCGAGACCATCCACCTCGGTGACAAGAACGCCAACATCCTGAAGCTGACGCTCGCAGACGTGCTTGGCGCATCGGGCACGACCGACACCCTTCTCGTCCAGGGTGGTCGCTCCGACCAGGTGGTGATCGAGGACACCTGGTCGCTGGCTGCCAAGCAGGAGTGGCGCGGGGAAACGTACAACGTCTACACCAACCGGCTGGACAGCGCTGCGTCCCTGTGGGTCCAGGACGGCATCGCCGTTAATCCGCAAGCCTCTCAGCAGGGCGAAACAAGGATCGCCCAGATGAGCATGACGGGGGCGAATGCAACCGCCTGGACCTACGATATCGGTGACCAGTTCGAAGGGCGTAGCGGAAACGATGTGTTCAAACTCGTGGGCGGAGGCAGCGACACGGTGCTGTACAAGCTGCTGGCTTCCAGCGACGCCACCGGCGGCAACGGCTTCGACTCCGTCAACGGGTTCACGGTCGGCGCCTTCGAAGCAACACCCGATGCGGACCGCATCGACCTGAGGGAACTGCTGGTTGGTTACAAGGCGGACGCGGGCGACAACATCGCCAACTATCTCAGCGTGACGGTGAGCAACGGCAACACGACGCTGAGTATCGACCGCGACGGATCGGGCACCGCCTATTCGGAAACGCCGCTTGTCACGCTCAACGGCGTAACCACCGACCTGGCAACGCTGCTTGCCAACCATCAGCTTGTACTGGTCTGAAGCGAATTGCCGGCCGAGGAAGAAAGGGGGCGCAACACGCGCCTCACTTCTTCCCGGCCGGCTTCATGAAGCCTCACAGATGCTGAATCTTCGGGATCACCCGTGTCGTCGTCGAGGGCAGCGGGCACACCGGCGCGCGGCGAGTCCTCGGCAAACCCGAGTTGCAAAGGAGCTCAGTTCTTGATCGAACGTATGTCTCGTGCCGGCGAGATCGTCGTGTTCTCGAGCCGGAAGCTGCAAAGCATCAGGTTCGTCTCGGCCAGCTTCGCGATCTGCGCGGAGGACATGTTGGCAAGGAGATCGGCGAGATCCTTGCCGATACCCAGGCGGTGCATCGCCGCCGCACCGTCCTCCTTCACCAGCTTCTGCGCCAGAAGCATGTACATCAGGTTGAAGTCGCCAATTTCCTTGTGCAACTGCCTGTCTACGCCACTCAGGTTTTCAAGGGACATCGAGTTTTCTCCAGATCTGATGAGGGAAGGCCGCAAGAGACGACTCTCCAGCGGCCGGCCGCAATCTCTGCGGCATAAGGGGCGGGGATGCTGACGCTGTAGCCGTTGCTCCTGACAACGGCGCCGTAGCTGCAGACGGCTCGGCCCGTGGCGTCGTGGAGCGTCCACCAGACCTGCGTGCCGTCGGGCGCCGCATGCACCACCTCCATCGAAGGCGCACCGATGTTGGCGCCCACGTGGGCATAGCGCGCATCCACGGTCATCGGCACATGCGGCGGAAAGGGCTCGCTGCCGGGCAGGCCGAACCACTCGTCATGGGTGAGCATGCTGGTTGCAGCCACTTTCCAGACGCGATGGCGCAGGAAGTGCTGGTCTGCATAGCGCAACGAGAACGGCCGGCTCTTCAGATATGCGCGGATGTCGCCCGCCATGTCGGTGAAGACGCCGCGGCATGCGCCCCACATGCCGGCCAGCATCAACTCGGTGTGCGAGTGATAGTCGCGCATCACATGAAACCAGCAGTCCGAGGCGCACCATGCGCGCACCGCCGCCTGGTCGCGGGTGGACAACAGCGAGTCGGCATCTCGAAACTGCACGCGGTCGACCCCGGGATCGTCGAGTGCGAGAAAGCGCCACAGGGTGCCCGGCAGATCCTGGCCGCCAACCGAGCGCGCCTCGATGACCGATGCGCCCGCCGCCACGAGGCGCTCGCACACCGCCGTGGGCACCGATCCGTCTATGTAGAAGCGGCAGACCCATTCAGGGAAGAACTCATGCGCGGCCCGCACATTGAGCACGGCCATCTCGCAGTAGCGCGGGTCGCCGCCGAACAGGCTGAAAGCGATGACGTTTCGCTCGCGGTTCCTTTCGTCGAAGCGCGGAAGCACGGGAGAGTCGGCGGTGGAGGCTGACGCTTCCTTGTCGGCCTCCAGCTTCTTCAGCTCGAGCGAGATCGTGCCGACCTCCCGTACTTCGCTCCACTTGCCCAGGTGCCCCGCCGCCTCCGCCAAGCCGTCATAGACGTTCGCGGTCTTCAGGTACTCGGCGACGCCGCGATAGATGTCGTAAGCCTGCTCCGGCTGACCCAGCCGCATGCGGCACAGCGCGACATCGGCCAGCGGCTGCGGGCTGCGGGTGGCCTGCCAAGCCTGCGTCGCGAACGCCAACGCTCGGGTGAAGTCGCCCGCTTCGAAGGCGGTTCGAAACTGCTTGCCCAACTGGTTCAGGGCAGGCTGCGAGATTGCAGGCCCGCGGCGCGGAATGGGCACTCTTTTCATTCGGGCCTCTCAGCGCTCGCGCAAGGCTTCGCGGGCCTTGTTCAACGGCTTGAGCAGATAGTCCAGCACCGATTTGCTGCCCGTGTGGATGTCCACCGTGGCGATCATTCCGG
The DNA here is from genome assembly GCF_977011995.1 of Variovorax durovernensis. Lineage (NCBI taxonomy): Bacteria > Pseudomonadati > Pseudomonadota > Betaproteobacteria > Burkholderiales > Comamonadaceae > Variovorax > Variovorax durovernensis. The sequence continues at coordinate 4,747,398 of NZ_CDRNCW010000001.1, forward strand.
GCACGATCGGGAAGCTCTGCCCGCTCTTGTTCTTCAAGTGATCGACATCTGTGCGGATGTACACGCGGTAGTAGTACACGTCGCGCTTCACGTCGTCCTGGATGGTGTCGGGCGAAATCGTCGTCACCCTGCCCGGCAGGCCACCGAAGATGGCGTAGTCGTAAGCCGTCAGCTTCACCGCCGCTTCCTGGCCCGGGTGGATGAAGGCCACGTCTCGCGGCGAGATGCGTGCCTCGACCAGCAGCTTCTCGTCGAGCGGCACGATCGCCATGAGCTTGCCGCCCGGAGGCAGCACACCGCCCACCGTGGTCACCGCGATGTCCTTCACGATGCCGCGCACCGGCGAGACAAAGGTCAGCCGCGTGAGCGAGTCGGAACGCCCGCGCGTCACCGAACGCTGTGCCTCGATCTCGGCGTTGGCCTTGGCGAGGTCTTCTCGTGCCTTCACGTAGTACTGGCTCTTGAGGTCGGCGGCCTTGGTCTCGGCCTCGTTGATCTGACGCTTCAGGCGCAGCACCTCGACGTCGCTTGCGGCGCCGCGCGACACCAGCGGCTCGGTCAGCGCAAGCTCGCGGCGCATCAGCGACAGCGCCTGGGTCACGCCAGCCAGGCTGCTCGACAACTGCTCGCGGCGCGACTGGTAAAGCGCAGTTTCGGTGCGCACAAGGTCGGTGTCGGAGCTCACTTCCGGGGGAAACACCAGCGGCGTGCCGCCTACTTCGGCAGTGAGCCGCGCCGACATGGCCAGCGCGGCGCGCACGCGCGAGGCGCTTTCCTCCACGGTCGATTCGGTCTTCGTCCTGTCCAGTTGCGCGAGCACCTCTCCCGCATCGACGATGTCGCCCTCGCGCACCTTCAGGTCGACCAGGATGCCGCCCTCGAGCGACTGGATCATCTGCTCGCGCGATGAAGGCACAACCTTGCCCGCGCCGGTGGAAACCTCGTCGAGCCTGAAAAGCCAGGCCCATGCAAGCAGCGCGAGCAGCAGCGCCGCAATGATCCACACGAGCAGCGATGCGCGCGGCAGCGGCGGCTCGGGCGGCGAATAGTAGGCGGCGGGCGCGGTCTTCGAGCGTTCCGTCTTCTGGAAAGGAGATTTCGCGCGCGGCGGCTTGGCGCCTGCAGCAAGACCGGGCGGCATCGTCATGCCGACCGTGGCTGGCGCCTTCACCCGGATTTTCTCAGGCGTTGCCATGGGAGAGCCTTCCAAGAACCTGGTCCTTCGAACCGTCCATCACGATGCGGCCGCCGTCGATCACGACGATGCGGTCCACCCACTGCAGCACCGGCATTCGATGCGTTGCCACCACCAGCGTGCGCGGCCCCATCCAGTTGCCCACCAGATCGATCACCTGCCGTTCGGAGACCTCGTCGAAGTGCGCCGTCGGCTCGTCGAGCAGCACGATCGACGGCTGCCGGATCAGCGTGCGCGCCAGCAGCAGTGCCTGCCGCTGCCCACCCGAGAGACCCAGGCCGCCCTCGTGGATGAGCTCGTCCAGCCCCTCGGCGCGCGATTGAAGAAAGGGCAATGCACCCGCCATCGCGATGGCCTCGAACACCTGGTCGTCGGTGGCGAGCGGCATGCCCATGGTCACGTTCTCGCGGATGGAACCGTGGAAGAGCCGTGCGTTCTGCGTGAGCAGGCCAATGTCGCGGCGCAGGTCGGCCGGATCGATCAGCGACAGGTCGAGCGCATCGAGCGCCACGTGGCCCTGCTGCGGCGACTGCAGGCCTGCCAGCAGTTGCAGCAGCGTCGACTTGCCCGCGCCCATGCGGCCCAGCAACGCGACCTTCTCGCCTGCCTGAATCTGCAGTTGCGCGACCGTGAGCGCTGGGCTCTTGTCGTCCTTGCCGTAGCGAAACTCGACGCCGGCCAGTGCGTAATGCCCCTGCAGCGCCGGCGCATGCACCAGCCGTGCGCCGTCGGCCTGGTCGACCGGGCGCTGCATGAGCTGGTCGAGCCCGCCGCGCGCCACCTTGGCCTGCTGCCAGCGCGCGAACACGCCCGACAGCTGCGCCAGCGGCGAAATCATGCGAGATGCGAGGATCGACGAGCCCACCAGCGCGCCCGTCGTCATGTCGCCCCGCATAACGAGAAAGCAGCCCGCCAACAGCACCACGGCATACACGATGCTCTGCACTTCCTGCGTCCAGGTCATGAGCAGGCTCGTAAGAAAGCGCTGCCGCATGCTGACGCCGGCGGACACGTCGTTGACGTGGTTCCACTGGTTCTGGAAGCGCGGCTCGGCGCGCATGAGCTTGATGTCCTCGATGCCTTCGACCACTTCGACCAGCAAGGCATTGCGCAACGCCGATTCGCGCATTCCTTCGCTCGCCAGGCGTGCCAGCGGCTTCTGGATGAGCAACCCCGGAATGACCAGCAACGGCACTGCCGCCAAGGCCACCAGCGCGAGTGGCCCGGCCACCATCCACAGAACGACGAGGAACAGCAGGAAGAACGGCAGGTCGGCCACAGCGGAGATGGTGGTGGAGGTAAGCAGCTCCCTCACCTGCTCCACCTCCCTCACCTGCGCGATGAAGGAGCCCGTGGACTTGGAGCGAGCGTCGGTACGCACACGCAGCGCATGGCCGAACACCACATCCGACACTTTGAGGTCGGCGCGCTTGCCGACCACGTCGGAGATGTGCGTGCGCGACACGCGCAGCATGAACTCGAAGGCCACCGCCAGCATCACGCCGCCGAACAGCACCCACAGCGTCGACTCCGACTGCGCGGGCACCACGCGGTCGTAGATCTGCATTGAGAAGATCATCGACGCAAGTGCCAGCACGTTCGCGAACACCGAGGCCAGCATGATGTCGCCGTAGCGCCGCCAGTCGCGCAGCGCGATGGCCCAGAACCAGTTGGCCTTGTAGGGCTTGATGTAGTCGTCCACCCGCGCATCGGGCACGGCGCTGTTCGGCCGCAGCATGGCCACGCGTTTCGCGCGGCGGCGCAGTTCATCGAGCGGCAGCGCCGTCTCTAGGCCGTGGTCGCCGCCGAGCAGCACGCCCAGCTGCCCACGGCCGTTGGAGGCGCGCACCACGCCGACCTCCCCGTTGTCGAACTCCACCACCAGCGGCAGGCGCCACGGGTCGAGCATCGCTTCGGAGAACTCGCCCAGGCGCAGCGTCAGGCCGAGCTGGCGGGCCATGTGATCGAGCAGCGTGTCAAGCGGCGCGCCACGCTCCCAGGCCAGCGAGACGCGCACGCTTTCTTCCGAGGCGCCGATGCCGTAGTGGCGAGCGACGAAGAGCATGGCGTCGAGCCAGCTCGTGTACTGCGAAGGCAACTTCATGGAAGCAGTTCAATTCCCTGGACGGTGGTGTTGTTCAAGCCGTAGTACGCGCGGGCCTGGCCGGTGGCGCCGATGTAGCCGATGCGGCTGGCCCAGAGGTCGTGCAGCACGGCCTCCTGGTCGGCGGCGGCCTGGTGAATTTCCTGCTCGGCATTGAGCAGGTCGAGGATGGAACGGGTGCCGAGCGTGTACTGCTCGCGGTAGAGATCGCGCGCCTCGGCAATGCTGCGGCGCCGGTCGGCCAGCACGCCCAGGCGTGCCTGCGCGCCGATGACCTGCTCGCGGAAGTTGCGCACCTGGTCGCCGGCGTTGAGGCGAGCGGTTTCGATGCGCATGCGTGCGGCCTCCTCGGCGGCGACGGCGGCGTTGACCTGGGCTTCGAGCGCGCCGCCCTGATACAGCACGCTGGAGAGGTTGAGCATGACCGAGTGAGAGCCACCGCTGCGCTCCGGAACGCCGGAGTTCATGCCGCCCAGGGGCCTGTTGACGGAAGCGTCGAGGCTGAGGGTGGGATAGCGCTGGGCCCTGGCAACTTCGAGCTGGGCGGTGGCGACGCGGCGTTCGGCTTCGGCGGCCAGCACTTCGGGCATGAGGCTGGTGTCGGGCTGCAGGTCGACACGCAGTTCGCTCGCCAGGCGCTCCGGCAGCGGTGCCATGCGCGGCGGCACGGAACGCCCCAGCAGCGTGCCCAGGCGCTCGCGCCACTGCGCCAGCTGCGACTCCACTTGCAGAAGGTTGGCACGTGCGCTGTCCACGCGCGACTCGGCCTGGATCGGGTCGGCTTTCGTACTGAGACCGGCATTGGCGCGCAGCCGCGCGGTCTCCAGCACTTTCTCGACCGCCTGCACCTGCTCCTGCGCAATGGCGACGAGCGATTGGTAACGGTGCGTCATGACCACGGCTTCGGCCGCCTGCTGTGCGACGGCGTCGATCTGCTTGAGGATCGCCGCCTGCTGGCGCTGCACCTGCGCCTCCGACTGCCCGACCGCACCGGAGACCTTGCCGAAGTCGTACAGCATCTGCGACACCGAGGCGGTGGCGAGCGCGCCATTGCTGCGTCCCTGGCCCGCGGAACCGCGGCCGTTGACGCCCGCGCCCATGCCGACACGCACCAACGGGTAATAGCCGGCGCGTGCCACGTCCACGCCACCCGACTGCTGGGCCAGCATGGCAATGGCGTCGGAGATGGACGGATGGCGCGCCACCGCCTGCCGCACGGCATCGGCCAACTCCAGCGGCGTCGTGGTTTCAGCAGCCTCGGGCAATGCGGGGCCGGGCTTGACGCCCAATTCCTTGGCCAGCGCGCTGGGGGCCAGCCGTCGTGAAAGCTTCAGTTCGCTGTAGTCGCTTTGCGCGAGAGCAGGGACGCATGCCGCGAGCAGACACGCCGCTGCCAGCCGCCGATGAATGAGTTCTTTGTTCATGTGTTTTGGTTCGAGGGCGGACGGGGACGACAAAGCCTGAGCCGCCGGTACGGTGCCTGCATCCAGCAATGGGCAGAAACGTGGCTGTTGCCACCGCCATCGTGATCACAGGAGATCACCGTGCCCCATCTCATTTACAGAGATTCGATTGCTCCCGCCAATTCGCGGGACCAGTAGATGCGACAAGCTCGTCTGGAAGGGCAATTACCATCGACTGGAAAATTCCTGGGCGACGGTGGTACGTAATTCATAGCCGTACCCGAAGACTGCTTTCAAAATCAGCCCGTTCGCGGGTTCTATGCGCAGTTTTTTTCTGAGTTTTGCAACATAGACGTCAAGCACGCGAGAGCGAGATGCGGAAAGATCGCGGCGAAGTAGAAAATTGAGACTACTCCTGGCCAAAGGCAAATCCATGTTCTGGAAAAAATGGAGCGCCAGATCGTACTCGCGCCGCTGCAAGGCGATTTCCCGCTCTTCGTAGAAAACTTTTCTTTCGTCGAGCTGGAACCTGTAGTTTTTAAAGGCCAGGACCCCTTTGCCTGTAGTAGCGGATTTAGTCGAGGCACCGCGGCTGAGCAAATTTCTCACCCTCCGTCGTATCTCCGCGGCATCAAAGGGAGGAAAGACAAAGTCGAAACTGCTCTCCTCATGGAGTTTTCCACCCGAGCGCAATTGCCACGCGGCCTTGCTTTCGTTGACCACAAACAAAACCGGCGCACTGGAAAGGCTGCGAATAGCTTTAAGCCAATTTATATTTACGTCCGCAGGCAAGTTCAAAAGCAGCAGACCAAAGCGGTCGCCCGCCTGAAGGGCTTTCATGAGATCGCCTAGCGTGTCGAACGCCACCGACGCGCAACCCAGCCTATCAATGTTCTTTCGCAAATCAGGGCAACTGGTACTGGAGTCGTCGAGGGCAACGATAGGAAACTGCGGTTCGCCCGAAACCAAGGCTGCTGCACCGGCTACTGTGCCCCTGGAAGCGCTCGCAACGCCGGGCGCATCAGGAGAGAGCATCTCCAAGGCTGCCGGCAATCGGCCATAGCCGGAATAAGTGGAACTGGCTTGGGACAACAGGGCGGGGTGCACACCAGCCCCGCCGGGGCATTCGCCCTCCTCTTTCGTTCCTGGCGCCATTCCGATGTTAGGGACGTGGCCCTGCGCTTCCAGGATCGGGGATCGGCTACAAGACTCTGGGGAAATCATTCCAACCTCTCAAGTTCAAAGGTGAACGTCTAGAGAGGCTTGTGGCTGCACTCCGCTATGACCGTTCGGCCAGCGGAATGTATCGTTTTATTACCAGCACAATTAATGACATGTTTTTGCAATTAATGTCATTAAAAGGCAGCTCGTAATCCGGAGGAATTGTTTATACAAGCTCGAACCGGAGCCTGAGGAGCATCTGCGGAACAATATTTGCACCAAATCCGTGCGTTTCTGCTCCCGAGAAAATTTCATGCGGCAGCAATGATTCCTAGCTCATGGCACAGCAAAGTCACCACAACTTTCACGAAAACCGTGAACTATTTCACGCTATAGTGGTAACTTCTTGAGCAGAAAAGTACGATCTACCTCTTTTGTATACACAAATCGTTAGCTGGAGACTCTCTGGGGCGGCAAGGGCAGCGTCAGGCGAAACACCGTACCGGCGCCGTTGCTGGAGACCAGCACGACATCGCCGCCATGCAAGCGGGTGATCGCACGTGAAATATGAAGGCCGAGACCGGATCCCGGCACCAGTGAAGAATTTCCGCCTCTGAAATAGCGCTCGAACAACTCGCCCTTCTCGGAATCCGGAATCGGATTTCCTTTGTTTGAGACTGTCACACTGAAAATATTGGCGCCTGCTTCGCATTGCACATCTACAATCGAATCCGCCGGAGAGTATTTGATGGCATTCAAAAGCAAATTTCGAACGGCCATCTCAATTTTCGCCTGATCCCCTTCAAACAAAATTGGCCGTCGGACCGCATTGATATTCAAACGCGCATGCTCATCAGGCAAGCCCACATTGCGAACGTTTTCAATCACGCTACAAAGATCGAAGCTTCGGAAGGTTGCGCGCACCCCGGATTCCAGCGCATCGTCCAGCAAGATGTTTTCCACAAGAGTAGTGAGGCGGCGAGTGGCTTTACGGATTTTTTCGGCACTGCGCTTTACGCGCTCGTCACTTCCCGATGGTGACAACCCTAGCGCCTGGGCCACCGCGTCGATGATGGCGAGCGGCGTACGGAATTCATGCGAGAGGATTGCTACAAATTCGCGCTGGCGTACACGATCCTCCAGTGCAAGCTTTGCGACTTTCATCGAATTGAAAGCCCGCTTTCTCTCCGCCCGCAATCTCAGTTCGGACTGCCTGGAGCGGCTCACCACTGCAATGTTGAGTACTGCCAGATTTGCCACCTGAGTGAACTGGATCAATGATTCCGTGACGAACGATTGCTCCAGTCTCACGACGCCCAGCAGCACCATGGAGTAGAAGAGCCATGACGAATTTACGACGAAGAACAAGAGCGCAGCGAACAGTTGATGGAAAGCCTTTCTATGCGCAATGACCCAGGCGATGAATATCGTATTGAAAACACCGACAGCAATTTCGAGATAGAGCAACCATCCGATTGCATTTTCGATGACCCCGAGCAAGGCAAATATGACTGCCAGGAAGAATATGAATGCCACCAGATACATGAGCTTGGCGGCCCAATCCGAATATTCCGCATAGGTGAAAAACCGGCATACGAATACGGCGGAAATCGACATGAGTGCACAGGCGGTCGCATCGACAAAACGATCCGCATACACCGGATTGTTCGGAAAAAACAGAGAGCTGGAATATCCCTGCAGTGCAAACACAGCCGCCAGCATCACGATCAGGAACAACGAATATATAAAATAATTGCTGTCCCGGGTCCATTTCCAGAAAATCAGATTCATCAGCACCATGACGCCAACGGAACCGAAAAATGCAGAAAAGAAAAGACTTCTTTTCAGCTCGACTTTTTCGAATTTCGATTTCTGCCAAAGATTCAGATCCAGGATGGTCACTCCATGGGTCTTGACCCTGAAATAGTACGTTCTCGGCATTGAATCCACGACCAGCGGGAATGCCATGATGCTGGACTGAATCTCCCTTTCCATAAAGGAAAATTGATCACCCGCCTTGTTGGATGAAATTTTCCCGTCGGGAGCCACGAAATACATCTCGACTTCATCGATCCAGGCCGGAAATATTTGCACGACCCAGTCAATCGGAGTGCCGACTTCGTGTTGCAGCGAGACCCGCATCCACAAGGCATCGTTGGAATATCTTTCCTGAGAGCGAATATCTTCACGGACGAAGCTGTACTTTTGCGGTTCTGAGACGATATCGTCCATAGTGACCTTCCCGGTAGGGTCACGAAACACCTCCACCTCCTTCGCCAACGAAATCGGACCATCATCGCCCTGCCCCTTCTCGAGAACGACTCCTTCCGCGCCCTGGCACGACAGCCAAAAAATCAGTCCAAATATCAAAAACAGGCAGCGATTTTTTTTCATTTCATTGATTTGTCTGGCTCGCCGTCGAAACTCTCGCCGAGGCCGAGGAAATATGCACCATGAACATTACGAAAATCGACAGCGACGAAAAAATAATCGTCTACCTGATCGAAGATGAAGAGGACCTGCAAGAGGCACTCGTATATAGCCTCAATCAGATGGACATCGAGGCTTATGGTTTTTCCACGGCGTCCGCGTTTTATCGGGCCTACGCGGTCCGCCGATGCGACATAGTGGTCATCGACATCGGGCTTCCGGACGAAAACGGATTTTCAATTGCGCAGCACCTGCGTTCGGCCAGCAACGTGGGAATCGTGTTTGCGACCGCACGCCACGAACTCAGCGATCGGGTTCGCGGCCTGCGCGACGGCGCGGACGCCTATTTCGTGAAGCCGGTGCATGCCGAAGAACTTGCCGCTTCGCTGCAGGCCATCCACCGGCGCATCAAGGTGTCCGAGCGCGGTTCCCGTGCCACACCCCTGCAGGCCGAGACCACAAGAGGTACAGGGCGCTGGGAGCTCAGGGAAGAAGACTGGATCCTCTGCGACCCCGGCGACCGGATGCTGCGCCTCACCATGTCCGAGCGAGCCATCGTGGGATGCCTGTTCAAGCGGCGCGACAAGCCTGTCGACCGCACGGAACTCGCGGCCGCACTCGGCGGCGATCTCGAGCATTTCGATCTTCAGCGCGTGGACGTTGTGATCAGCCGCCTTCGGCGCAAGGCACTCGCGGCGGGCATTTCGCTGCCGCTGCACACCGTCAGAGGCACCGGCTACCGATTCCGGGCCTGAGCGCCCTCGCCCGGCCTGCTAATTTGGAATAAGGTGCGTCGCGAGAAAATATCCCGTAAGTCGTTGATTTTATTTGTCTTTTCTTATTTTCTCCGACGCTCCCGAAGGTGCGTCGCACTATCTACTCCGAACGCACATCCCGCACGCCTGCTCGAATCGGAAGACAAAGGGATAGCCTACAGGCACGTGGATCACCAGTGATGGATTCTTCTCGATGCCACTGAATCGCCCCGGCTTTCATGGAGGCCGGTTGGTTTAAGTCATGCCGCCATCGTGGCGGTCTGACTGGCGAGTTGCCGGTAGTAGTTTGCCTCGGCTTCTGCAGGCGGGATGTAGCCGATGGGTTCAAGTAGGCGATGGTGGTTGAACCAGGACACCCACTCGAGCGTCGCGAACTCCACCGCCTCCTTGGTCTTCCACGGTGCCCGGCGATGGATCAGCTCGGCCTTGTAGAGGCCGTTGATCGTCTCGGCCAGGGCGTTGTCGTACGAATCACCTTTGCTGCCCACTGATGGCTCGATGCCGGCCTCGCCCAGCCGTTCGGTGTACCTGATGCTGACGTATTGCGACCAGCGGTCGGAGTGGCAAATCAAGCTGCCATCGCGCTCGGGCTGACGGTCGTACAGCGCTTGCTCCAAAGCATCGAGCACGAAGTCCGTGCGCATCGAGCTGCTGACCCGCCAGCCCACGATGCGCCGGGCGAACACATCGATCACGAAGGCGACGTACAGCCAGCCCTGCCATGTCGACACGTAAGTGAAGTCAGAGACCCACAGTTGGTTCGGTCGCTGCGCGCGGAACTGCCGGTTGACCCGATCCAGCGGGCACGGTGCTTTGCAATCGCTGATCGTGGTCTTCACCACCTTACCGCGCATCACGCCCCGCAGTCCCAGGCGCCGCATCAGCCGCTCGACTGTGCAGCGCGCCACAGTAGTGCCCTCGCGCGCCAGTTGCCTCCAGACCTTGTCGGCCCCATAGACCTGCATGTTGGCCTGCCAGACGCGCTGTATCGCCGGCATAAGGGCATCGTCTCGGTGTGCTCTGGCGCAGCGCTTGTGTGGCTCGCGCAGCAGTGCCGCGTGCCGCCGGTAGCCTGACGGGGCGATCTGCAAGACCTTGCAAATCGGCTCGACCCCGAAGGTGTCACGATGCTTGTCAATGAAATCCCTCAGGACTTCAGCCGGCGGTCGAGCTCCGCCTGGGCGAAAAACGCGCTCGCCAGCTTCAGGATCTCGTTGGCTCGGCGCAATTCCTTGACCTCGCGTTCAAGTTCCTTCATCCGCTGGGCCTCGCCGGTCGTCACGCCTTCTCTAACGCCGTTGTCGACCTCGTCGCGCTTGACCCATTCGTTCAGCGTCTGCGGCACACAGCCGATCTTCGGTGCAATCGATTCGATCGCCGCCCACAGCGACGGGTACTCCCCGCGGTGCTCCTGCACCATCCTCACCGCGCGTTCACGCACCTCAGGTGAAAACTTGTTCGACTTCTTCATGGCTCAATCCTCTCAGAGTGTTGAGCCTCCTGAAAAGCCGGGGCGATTCAGGCAGCGATCCATGCGCGCGCCGATGCGTTGCAAAAGCGACTGCACGCTCATCGCCTGACCTGTGATCGTCTCGAATCTCACCGGGTTTTCGGCGCACCAGAAAACGTACCGCTTAGCAAGCCAAGTCTGCCAAACTCATTGAGCGCACGAACCCTGAGCGCACTGAGTGCCATGCGGCCTCACATATTTTGCTGATAGCCGTACAAGCGATTCGACTGTAGATTCACGCACAGGGAGGAAGTTTGCGCCTGTCCCGGAAGCCATAGCGCCTCCGAGGCAAATAATCGTGGAACTCTTTGATGCAACCTCGTTGCTATTCCCTCTTCATCGCGATCAGTGTCGCCCTATTGACGACATCGGTCCAAGCCGACCCGAGCGAGCTTGTTCACCAAGTGCTTGTCGCAGGGGGGCAATGGTCTGACCGGGCTGATGACAACGCATCCGGGGAGACATTGGACTCGCATTTGATAAGGCGCCTGGTTACCGCCTATCGATCAAACCCTTCCGACCCGGATGCCCAGTTCGGCGGGGGCTTGTTGGCGCTGACGGTCGGAGTTGCGCAGTGGGGGGTGGCTCCATCCGAGCCTTTGCCAGCTGACCCTGCAGGCCTGAACTGGAAGAGCGTGGCTGGCCCCCACACAGGCAAGCATTTGATGAGCTACAGCGAAGGCGGCGTGGGAATTTCACACACCGACGGGAACGAGATGCTCGATTTCTTCCGCCACGTCGCTGCGAGCGAAACAGTTCCGGACACGTTCAAGGCGGGACTCTTGCGCATCGCCAATCCTGATCTCTATCGAAAGGGTAAGAATCTAGGCTACTACGATCAACTTCGAGCTGCGGGTCTTTGTTCCACCCAGAGGTTGTCGACGGATCTTCTTGGCGAGCCGTTCCACCTGGCCACTTTGCGAGCAGACAAAGACTACTGCGCCAAATACCGCAATGCAGCTCTGACACCAGACGACTGGAGGGTCTTTTGTACATGGATGCGTGCCGCCCTGCGTCAGGAGCGCGAGCAGACGTGGCTGATTCAGCAATGGATGGACCGGTACTGGAAGCCTTCGCTAAACGTGCAGTTTGTGCCTCCCGGCGACGGGGCCATCGAGGAATCGCTGGTCAACGTGCGAGTGCGTAATTCCTCACCTGCCGCCGCCAATAAGGCGCATCAGCGCGGAGCCTCGACGGTCGACGAACGGGTGCAAAGACAACTTGACGCCTATGGAGCATTCAAGCAGACCACGCTTCAACGGCGCTGCGGCCTCATGCTGAGGCCGGTGGCTTTGTACAGGCACTTCACCGACCAACCTCAAGTCCGGGCGAAATGCCCCAGAAAAGGGTGAGCAGGTGCGATGCAACACGCAAGCGCTGCCGCAACTTGACCCGGCTCCTTCGCATGGATCGATATTGCAAACAGCGGCAAGGCGCACCGCCGCGAGACGCAAGCCTTGAGGAAAAACGAATTGCCGGTCGTTTGATGAAGGCATCCTCGGATCTCTGGCGCTTGCGCGTGCGCCGTGGACGCTGAATGCCCCCGATTTGACACCTTGAGCAACGTCAGACCGCCACGAACCCGCGCACGTACTTGGATGGATAGTCCCGATTTCTACGGGCCACGGCGCCCCCCTGACGCTGACTGCCCGCCACACCCTCCGCGGAAGTGTTGAATTCGATTGTCTGAAGACGACCTTTCAGAACACTCTCGACCACACCGATGTGATTCTGATTGCCACCCCAGTTGAAAAGTACCAGCCAGCCACGCCTGGGTTTTGCTGGCCCCTTGTCCTTAGTCATCGCCGGTACCCAGTTGGCCTTGGCTTCACCTACGAGTTGAATCCCACGCACATTCGGGGTCGGATAGAAGTGGTACCGCTCGACTTCCGCTACAAAGTTGGACAGGGTCGCAGTAGTGATTTCGCCGGTGGGATATACCTTGCGGGCGTACACCATCGCCGCGACATAAGAGATTCCTGCAGCGCAAAAAGGAACAGGGCCGTTTTTATCAGCGAACGGCAAGTCGAAGAAGCGTAACAGCGTCGAGATCTCCTCCTTGTTATCGGCACGATTCTTTCCGACCCAGCTGGACGCTTCTTTCAGCAGACGCTCTCGGAAGTCAGAGTACTTCGGTTCGAGAGATGACTTGTTCCCAGAAAGCATCGATTTCAGGACCGACGAATCGAACTCCAGCTGTTCCGCCGGCTGACCTGGGTCGCCGACCTGCAATTCGGTGATGATTTCAGCTGACGCCTGGCCGGCGAGCGCCGCCATTGCAACCGATACCAGCATGTCGCGTCTTGAGATAGGGAGGGAGTTCATAGCTTCGCCCTTGTGAGTTTCGTTGGACATCCCGTCAGTTTTTCCAAGTCCTCGCGCGTGAGCGGAGGACTATTGCGCGCATAGCTGTTGGCATTCAACTGCACCCGACCGCCTTTCGCCTCTGGTTGCGCGTAGGGGTAAATCGCCTGAAGCTTCACCTTGGCGTCGAGGAGCTTGAATCCGATGGCCTTGAGCGCTTCGATGTTCGTGGCAGGACCGCAGGCCAAAGCGTTTGTGCTTTCGGATTCCGGCAACTCGGCGGGACGGGCTGTGAAGGGAATGTCGGACTTGTTCAGGACATCGAGAATCGCCAGCCCATCGCTGGCCTTTCGGTAGTAGTAAACCTTGGTTGTCGGAAAGCGCGCTCTGAAGTCGGCCGCGCCGGCGGCTGTGGCCGAGGGCGTGGCGATGGTCGGCATCTTCTGGACTACCTTTGCGACCTCCACTTTCGGCGAGACGGGCGCTGCCGGGCTCGTTGTCGGCGGGGATGTTGGGGAGGTTGGGGATGCCGGCGCGGTGGACGTGACGTTTCCGTTGACGGGGGTTCGCACTGGGAGAAAGATCACCTGCCCGCCCGTTTCGCTCAAGGAACCGAACTGCGGAGTCTGCGGAGAGATCTTGGGGACCTCCTTCGCGACAAACAGGCCAAGCTCGTTGGCTTGCACGATGCCGTCACCGTTGAGATCCGCGGCTCCTTTGACGGCTGACACGAAGGCCGGTGTGAACGCGCTCTCGCTTGGGGAGCGCTGCTTCGCATTGCCTGAGCTCAAGAACTGCACCACGGGGGTTTGCAGCTCTTCAAGCGCGACAGCGCGAAACAATTCATTTCCCTTGGTCACGAAGATGGAGCCAGAGTAGCAACTGTCGAAGACAAACAGCGTATGTCGTGCAGTGGCGTCTTTCGCAAGCGAGCGGATCATCTCCATCGAGACGAGGCGCTGCTTGAAATCTGGCGCATCCGAGGCCGGCGCCTCGGTGCCGACCAGGTAACCGACGCCTCTGCTGTCGGTCCAACCGTGTCCGGAAAAATAGACTGTTGATTTCCATCCAGAAGTGACCCACTTGGCCCGGTGATTTCCATCTAAATCTGACCCACGTGATAACCCTAACCTGCTGCTTTTAGCAGCAGGAGCACAGGAGTGATTGACGTGGCGACACTGAGTGTCATCAGGCGTTGGGCACTGCGAGAGCAACTGTCCATCCGAGAGATAGCCCGGCGCACGGGCTTGTCTCGCAACACCATCCGCAAGTACCTTCGCGAGGGCGAGGCGGCGCCCAGCTACGCGAAGCGCATCAGCCCGAGCAAGCTCGACGCGTTCGCCGAGAAGCTCGGCGGCTGGCTCAAGAGCGAGGCGTCTAAGTCACGCAAGCAGCGGCGCACGCTCAAGCAGATGCACGCCGATCTGGTGGCGCTGGGCTACCAGGGCTCCTACAACCGCGTGGCGGCCTTTGCACGAGCGTGGCATGCGCATCTCCACGAGGTCCAGCAGACGACCGGGCGCGGCACCTTCGTGCCTCTGGCCTTCGGTCCCGGCGAGGCATTCCAGTTCGACTGGAGCGAGGACTGGGCCGTCATCGCTGGTGAACGCACCAAGCTGCAGGTGGCGCACTTCAAGCTCAGCCACAGCCGTGCGTTCATCGTGCGCGCCTACCTGTTGCAGACCCACGAGATGCTGTTCGATGCGCACAACCGGGCCTTCGAGGTACTCGGGGGCGTGCCTCGGCGCGGCATCTACGACAACATGAAGACCGCCGTGGACAAGGTACGCCGCGGCAAGGAGCGCGACATCAACGCGCGCTTCAGCGCCATGGTCAGTCACTACCTGTTCGAGGCCGAGTTCTGCAACCCGGCCTCGGGCTGGGAGAAGGGCCAGGTCGAGAAGAACGTGCGTGATGCGCGCCACCGGTTGTGGCAACCTGTGCCGGCGTTCGCCACGCTGGCGCTGCTCAACGACTGGCTGGAGGACCGCTGCAAGGCGCTGTGGGGCGAGATCGTCCACGGCAAGCTGCCAGGGACCGTAGCCGATGTCTGGGCGCAGGAACGGCCACTACTGTTGCAGATCCCCAGACCCTTCGATGGTTTCGTGGAACACACCAAGCGCGTCTCGCCCACCTGCCTGGTGCACTTCGAGCGCAACCGTTACAGCGTTCCGGCCTCCTACGCGAACCGGCCAGTGAGCCTGCGCGTGTACGCCGAACGCCTCGTCGTGGCGGCCGAGGGCCAGATCGTGTGCGAGCACACGCGCATCATTGACCGTCGCCACGACACCGCAGGTCAGACCGTCTACGACTGGAGGCACTACCTGGCAGTGCTGCAACGCAAGCCAGGAGCGCTCAGGAACGGAGCGCCCTTCAGCGAGCTGCCGCAGGGCTTCCGGCGGCTGCAGGCCGCGCTGCTGAAGCAGCCAGGCGGAGACCGCGAGATGGTGGAGATCCTGGCGCTGGTGCTGCACCACGACGAGCAGGCAGTGCTGACCGCGGTCGAACTGGCGCTGGAAGCCGGCGTGGCCAGCAAGACTCATGTGCTGAATGTGCTGCACCGACTGCTCGATGCCAAGCCCATTGCGCCGGCGCCTGTCACGGCACCGCAGGCACTGCGCCTGATGAACGAGCCGAAGGCCGATGTGCTGCGCTACGACACGCTCCGGGGGCGTGCCAGCGCTGCTGGCGGCCTGCGCGGGCCGCTGAACTCCAAGTCGAGTAGCCAGGAGGTGCGCCATGCGACATGACCCTGCCAGCGGCGCCATCGTGATCATGCTGCGCGAACTCAAGATGCACGGCATGGCCCAGGCCGTCGCGGAGCTGGCCGAGCAGGGATCGCCGGCCTTCGAGGCGGCCCAACCGATGCTCTCGCAGTTGCTAAAGGCAGAGACAGCCGAGCGGGAGGTACGCTCGGTGGCCTACCAGTTGAAGCTCGCTCGCTTCCCAGCCTATCGCGATCTCGCTGGCTTCGACTTCGCCAACAGCGAGGTCAACGAGGCGCTGGTGCGTCAGCTACACCGATGCGAGTTCATGGACGATGCGCAGAACGTGGTGCTCGTGGGCGGTCCGGGCACCGGCAAGACCCACATCGCCACGGCGCTGGGCGTGCAGGCCATCGAGCACCAACACCGCCGGGTGCGCTTCTTCTCGACGGTAGAACTGGTCAACGCACTCGAGCAAGAGAAGGCCAGTGGCAATCCCGGCCACATCGCGCACCGACTGATGTACGCGGACATGGTGGTGCTCGATGAACTGGGCTACCTGCCGTTCAGCGCATCAGGTGGCGCGCTGTTGTTCCATCTGCTGTCCAAACTCTACGAACGCACGAGCGTGGTGATCACAACCAACTTGAGCTTCAGCGAGTGGGCCAGCGTCTTCGGCGACGCGAAGATGACGACGGCGTTGCTGGACCGGCTCACGCATCACTGCCATATTCTGGAGACCGGAAACGACAGCTTCCGCTTCAAGCACAGCTCGGCTCAACCCGTTCAAGCAGTCCAACCTAAAAAGGAGAAAGCCAAGAACTTATCCACACCGTGAGCCGGCTGGCTCGCAAAGAGGGTGGGTCAATATTCGATGGAAATCGCGGGTCAGGATTCCATGGAACTCAACAAATAGACGATGGCACGAGACTTCGCCTTCATCTTCTGGAAGAGAAAATTCTTCATGCCTTGGTACAGTTGCTCTGAGCTGGGGTTAGGTAACGACGTGACCTTGAAACCCTGCAGTCGCAGCGCGTCGGCGACCGACTCCACTTCCGTTGGCACACTGGTCAGCTTCGGCCACGCGGCGGCATTCTTGTAAACCGACGCACCAATCAGCAGGGCCTCGCTCTGTTCGTAGACAACCATCTCTCCGGTGGACGTGCCAACTTTCAATTGCGCCGCAGCCGGCTGCGCAACGCATGTCACAGCCGCAACGGACAGCACTGCGCGCAGGACAGAGCGATGCCTGGTGCGAATGCCCAGTACCTGGTAAACAGTTTTTGACATGTGGTACCTCAAGGAAGCTTGCTGAACCGGATCACGCGAACCGCAGCACGATCAGGCTCATTGACCAGCGACCTGTCGAGCGCGAGGGTGACCTTGTAGGGCTGCGCCGCGCCACTTTTGTCCATCACCACCATGCATCGCGTTTCGATCGTCATGGAGCTTGTGTCCTTTGACGCAACGCGATAGCAAGGTGTCTTGCGATTGAACTGCAACGGGCTTGCTGGCTGCGCCTGAAAGAGATCAGCCAGTTGACCAGAGGTGAACACCGCGCCTTCGGCCTCCAGATCGGCCTGGAAGTAGTCGTTGAGGATTTCGTTCCTTTCCGCAGACTCCACGCGCACGGTGGGCAGAAACCGGCGCTTGGACATCGCGGTGTTCTCGCCGTTGAAGATCACGGTGATCTCGCCCAGCGCGGTGTCCTGCAGTTGACGATCCGGACCTTCTGGCGCGAGTTTGCCGTCGGGGATCAGCAGTTCCTTATTGGCTGCGTTCAGCATGGGGGACAACAGTTCGTAGCAGACGCCAGTGCCGTCGCGTCTCTCGCGAAGCATGTTCCAGCTCAGCGAGTCGAGCCACGTCGCTGCAGCGAGCGTCTGATCCAGGTCATTCAGGCCCATTGCGCCGGCCTCCACCAGGAACGCCTTGCAGTGCGCGCCAGTGATCACCTCTTTATCGGTCACGGGAACGCGCTTCTTCAACTCGTTGATGAGCCGAGTCGGTGGCTGCACGCCCGTGGATGCCAAGTCATACCCGTGAATGACCGAGAGCATCGCCTTGTCATCGAGGTTGCTCAAAAACAAGGAATTCCGGGACGCCACACGTACTTGGTACAGCCGCTGCGGGCCGATCGTGCCGTCTGGATGGCGCACGTAGACGTTGAGCTCTTTCAAATATCGAGGATAGATCTGGATGGTCTGAACGGTGAAGTTCGCGGTGCCGCTTCTGGCCTCGTTCAGCTTCTGTTCCATCTGGTCGAAGGCACCGATCGCCTGTCGGACTCCAGGGATTGCCAAGGCACCGGCGGTCGCCGGATTAATGACCGCCAGTGCCGTCGCGGCGCCAGAAAACACCTGGACAAAATTGGACGTTTCCTTTGTCACGACGGTGGACAGCGCGGCCACCCTCACCTCCTCCACAGCTTCCTTGGCGCCGAGCACCCATGGCGTCAGCGCATCGGGTCGAAGCGCAACGCCCTCGCCGCGGAATTTGCCGTTGACGAGTCGGCTCGAACTGATCGGCAGCTCCATGGCCTCGGTACCGCGCCGTACATACAGGCTTTGGGCAAGCACAGAGTCCTCGCGCCGTACAGCCGTCAACAGCAGGTCCGCGACGCTCGGCTGCCCTGGCGTCTCTGTGCCGACGCCTCCGGGGACCTCTTGAAGTACCAAGCGCCAATATTTGCTGCGGAAGTTCGGAATCTGTTCTGCGCAATCGCCAGGCTGAGCGGCCGGATCCCTGCATTCCGATGCGCCGATCCTGGCCTCATAGGTCGCAATGGCAGGCACACGAAAGCTGGCTTGCGCTTCGGCAGGCAGGGCCCGCGCCTCTTCACCTGGTGCTTTGCCGGGTGCGGTGTTCGAACAGGCAACTCCCAGAGGGAGCATGAGGCTGAACAGCAACGCTCGCATTTCCCTCTCCTCTACAGCCGTGCCGAGGGTTGCACGTCCTCTTAGGTTTTCGAATACTCTGACGGATCGACTTCGCAGTCTCCATGCCAGCGCAGCTATGCGAAATACCCGGTAAGTGCGATGGCATCCGCATCGTTTTTCTGATAAGAGCAGGTCGCAGCGGACGCCTCAATCGACTGCGCATCTGATCCCTGGGCTAACCATCTTCAGAATGCATGCGATGCTTTGCGGATCGGGGCACACGAGGAGTGCGCAAGGCCATCGATCCTTCGCGTCGAGGACTAGCTCCGATGGGGCCGCGAACTGCGCCATCGAAGCTTCGCGCCGCGCGCCGTCGAATCCTCGCAAATTTCAATATTGCACCAGCGGACCTGCACGCGTGTATCGCTCTTGCATCGACCTGTGGGCTTGCGACCGGTTGGTCTGGGCGGGCGCAATGTCTCAGCTGGACCCTTCGCGGTGCTGGTGCAACCAGCCGCTGTCGGCGAAATTAGACCTTCATCGACCGAGTCCAGCCACGCCCGTAGGGAGTCGCGTCTATCAAACCGCCACGCGTCCGGCCGATGCGCAGCCATCGATATGCAGGGTCTGGCCGCTCATGAATGCCGCACCTTCCGACAGCAGGAAAGCGATGGTCGCGGCAATCAACAGAGCGCAGCCAGTTGAGCGTGTCCGGCATACTCAAGGGAGCACTTGGCCTATCCAGAACGGACCGCGTTCAGAAACTCAGCTCTGGCCAGTCAGATGGGCGTGAACGAATCGGGCCACCTCCGCGCGCAACTCCCGGTCTTCCGGCCCTCCCATGAATCCCCCGTGAGGCAGGGCTTCGAAGACGTGCAGCTCGCATGGAATTCGGGCGTGGCGCAACGCGCGGTGCATGCGCACAGCATTCGATAGAAAAAGATCACGCGTCCCGCTTTGAATGAACGTCGGCACGAAGCCCTGCGGCCGATCGCTGCCTAGACATACATCGCTCTGCCACCTCAATGAGCACTCATGGCTATTGCTGGTCGCCATGAGTTTGGCGCTCGAAGACAACCCCCGTCCAGGCGTTTTCGGCCTCACAGCCGGTGTGACGCCGATGCCGTTTCCTCGACGCACCTTATTTTTCCGACGCACCATATTCAAAAGGAGCAGCCCCCCGCTCATCAGGGAATCTACGGATATATGATTCCTTGAATGGTCTTGATTGCGTGCAGTTTTTGTATACAAATAACGCATCCGAAAGACGGCGCGAAATTTGCGTCAAAAACTGCTCCCAACCCCTACCTATCCGCACAAGGAAAGAAGACCATGAGCACAGTCGTCAGCCAGGCCCCCACGGGGACAAGCGAAGCCGGCATTGCGCCGCACGGCGAGTCCAACGCAGTCATCAAGCCCGGCTACCACCCGCGGCTGACCAACGAAGACCTCGCGCCGCTGAAGAAACAGACCTGGGGGCAATACAACATCTTTGCCTTCTGGATGTCCGACGTGCACAGCGTGGGCGGCTACATCACCGCCGGCAGCCTGTTCGCGCTGGGGCTGTCGAGCTGGCAGGTGCTGGTGTCGCTGCTGGTGGGCATCGTGATCGTGCAGTTCTTCTGCAACCTCGTGGCCAAGCCCAGCCAGGTGACGGGCGTGCCCTACCCCGTGGTGTGCCGCGCGCCTTTCGGCGTGCTGGGCGCCAACATCCCGGCCATCATCCGTGGGCTGATCGCGGTGGCCTGGTACGGCGTGCAGACGTACCTCGCGTCGGCAGCCTTCATGGTGCTGGCGCTGCACATGGCGCCGGGCCTGGCGCCTTACGCAGACGTGGCGCAGCACGGCTTCGTCGGCCTGTCGGCCCTGGGCTGGGTCGCGTTCATGGTCATGTGGGTGCTGCAGGCCTTCGTGTTCTGGCACGGCATGGACGCCATCCGCAAGTTCATCGACTGGGCCGGTCCGGCGGTGTACGTGGTCATGGCCATCCTGTGCGGCTGGCTGGTGTGGAAAGCCGGCTGGAGCAAGATCGACCTGAACCTGGGCGGCATCAAGTTCCAGGGCTGGGACGCGCTGCCGGTGATGCTCTCGGCCATCGCGCTGGTGGTGAGCTACTTCAGCGGACCGATGCTCAACTTCGGCGACTTCTCTCGCTACGGCAAGAGCTTCGACGCGGTGAAGAAGGGCAACTTCTGGGGCCTGCCAGTGAACTTCGTGTTCTTCTCGCTGCTGACCGTCATCACCACGGCAGCCACACTGCCCGTTTTTGGTGAGCTCATCACCGATCCGGTGCACACCGTGGGCAAGATCGACAGCACCACCGCCGTAGTGCTGGGCGCGCTGACCTTCATGATCGCCACCATCGGCATCAACATCGTGGCCAACTTCGTGTCGCCGGCGTTCGACTTCTCGAACGTGGCGCCGCAGCACATCAGCTGGCGCACGGGCGGCATGATCGCCGCAGTGGGCTCGGTGTTCCTCACGCCCTGGAACCTCTACAACAGCCCCGAGGTCATTCACTACACACTCGACGTGCTGGGTTCGTTCATCGGGCCGCTGTTCGGTATCCTCATTGCCGACTACTACATCGTGCGCAAGCAGCGCATCGACGTGGACGCGCTCTACACCATGAGCCCCAAGGGCGAGTACTGGTACAGCGGCGGCTACAACCCGAAGGCGATCCAGGCGCTGGTGCCGTCGGCCATCGTGCCCATTCTTTGCGTGATGGTGCCGACGCTGCGCGGCGCCGCCAACTATGCATGGTTCATCGGCATGGGCCTGGGCTTCATCCTGTACGCGCTGCTGAACCGCAACAGCAAGACCTGAAAAACTGAAAGAGAAAGAAAGGGACCGCGCCGTGCGCATCAAGATCATCAACCCCAACACCACCTGGAGCATGACCGAGAAGATCGGCGCGTGCGCCCGCGCGGTGGCGCACGCCGGCACCGAGATCGTGGCTGTGAGCCCGGCCATGGGCCCGGTCTCCATCGAGAGCCACTACGACGAGGCGCTGGCCGTGCCGGGGTTGCTGCAAGAGATAGCGGCGGGCGAACGCGAAGGCATCGACGGCTACGTGATCGCCTGCTTCGGCGACCCGGGCCTGAAAGCCGCGCGCGAACTGGCGAGCGGACCCGTGGTCGGCATCGCCGAGGCGGCGATGCACCTGGCCAGCATGGTCGGCAGCCGCTTCAGCGTGGTCACGACGCTGGGGCGCACCATGGGCCAGGCCTGGCATCTGGCCGAGATCTACGGCATGGAGCGCTTCTGCGCCAACGTGCGCGCCTGCGAACTGCCGGTGCTCGAACTCGAGGAACCCGGCTCGCGGGCCCGCGAACGCATCGTCGACGAATGCCGGCGCGCGCTGGAGGAAGACGGCTCCGACTGCATCGTGCTCGGCTGCGCCGGCATGACCGACCTGTGCGCTCACATCGAACAATTGCTGGGCGTGCCGGTGATCGACGGCGTGGCCGCGGGCACCAAGCTCATCGAGTCGCTGGTGAAGCTGAAACTGCGCACCAGCAAGCGCGGCGAACTGGCAAAGCCCCTGCCGAAGCCCATTATTGGCGCGCTCGAAGGCTTCACCCTGCCGCGCTAGGCCACAATCCGCGCATGCCCCGCGCCAGTTCCAAACCTCCCGTTTCCGACACCTCCTCCGCTGCAGCCGCGCCGCCCGATGACGGCGCCGCACCGGCGGACAAGCAAAGCTCCATCGAGAGCATCGCCAACGACATCGCCACCGCCATCGTCGAGAAGCGTTTGCCGCCCGGCACCTGGCTGCGCGAAGAAGCGCTGGGCCGCGTCTATTCGGTGAGCCGCACCAAGGTGCGCGCCGCGCTGCTGATGCTGTCGAAGGACAAGCTCATCGAGATGATTCCCGACAAGGGCGCCTTCGTCTGCCAGCCCACCGTGGAAGAAGCACGCGAGGTGTTCGCGGTGCGCCGCATCCTCGAAAGCGAGGTGGTGCGCCTCTTCATTGCCAATGCACGGCCGCGCGACTACCAGGTGCTCGAGCAGCACATCAAGTTCGAGCGCACCACGCTGCGCCAGACCACCACCATGGGCACCGTGCGCGAGAAGCTGCTCGGCGACTTCCACGTGGCGCTGGCCGAGGCCACGGGCAACCGCACGCTGGCCGAGTTGGTGCGCGAGCTGGTGGCACGAAGCTCGCTGATCGCGATGCTGTACCACTCGTCGAACGACCCGCACTGCTCGTCCGACGAGCACGCCGAGTTCCTGCGCCTGTGCCGCAAGGGCGACCCGGAAGCTGCGGTGACGAGCATGATCGAGCACCTCGAGCGCATCGAGGCCAGTCTCTCGCTGGACACCGACAAGCCCGACCGCCAGCTCGACCTGGTGAAGGCACTGCTGGCCTGAGGCTGACGCCGTGCATCACAGGATCACCCCGAACCATCCGAGCCTGGGCACGGCCCTGCGCCGGATGCGCCTGCTGCGCGGCATCAAGCAAACCCATTTCGCGCAACTGATGGGCGTGAACCAGGCGACGGTGTCGCGCTGGGAGCGCGGGCAACTCGCGCTGTCGGCCGCGCAGCAGGCCACCGCGCACCGGCTGCTCGCGGCCGCGCAAGACGCATCGCAGGACGCGGCCTTGAAGCGGCTGGTCGAATCGTCCACGCGCAAGGTGCACCTGATCTGCGACCGCACGCACCGGCTGCTGGCCGCGTCGCCGTCGCGCCAGGCCGAGTGGCGCGCCGATGCGGCAGAATTCATGGGGCGTTCGCTGATCGGCTACGCCTCGGAAGAAATCCTCGCGGCCGAGGCAACGCTCGACGGGCTGGGCTGGCACGTGGGCGAGCTGTCGTCGCTGGAGATCGCAACAGGTGCCAATGCCGATCCGGTCATTCCCATCGTGTCGGGCCGTGTGCTGTGGGAGCGCATTGCACTGGCCGACGGGTGCGCGGGACGCATCGTCACCACCATCGCCTGAGCGCAAGCGCCCGATCCACGCATAACTTATGCGTGGACGCCTCCCGCATCGGCCGATAGTCTTGCGGCCATGACCATCCTGATCACCGGCAGCGCCGGCCACCTCGGCGAAGCCCTGATGCGCACGCTGCGCGCGGCTTCGCAAGACGCACGCGGCATCGACATCGCGCCCTCCCCCTTCACCGACCTCACAGGTTCCATCACGGACCGAGCCTTCGTGCGCGACTGCATGCGCGGCGTGCGCACCGTCATTCATGCGGCCACGCTGCACAAGCCTCACGTGGGCACGCACAGCCTGCAGGAGTTCGTCGACACCAACATCACGGGCACGCTGGTGCTGCTTGAAGAAGCGGTGGCGGCCGGTGTCGAGGCCTTCGTGTTCACCAGCACCACCAGCACCTTCGGCTCGGCGCTCACGCCCGCCGAAGGCATGCCGGCAGCCTGGATCACGGAAGGCGTGACGCCGATCCCGAAGAACATCTACGGCGTGACCAAGACCTCCGCCGAAAACCTTTGCGAGCTGTTCCACCGCAAGCAGCGCCTGCCCGTGATCGTGCTGAAGACTTCGCGCTTCTTTCCCGAGGACGACGACGATGCCACTGTGCGAAGCCTCTATTCACTGGAGAACGCGCAGGCCACCGAACTGCTGCATCGCCGCGTCGACATCGAGGACGTGGTCGACGCACACCTGCTGGCGGCCAGGCGAGCACCGGTTATCGGCTTCGGCCGCTACATCGTCTCGGCCACCACGCCTTTCTCGCAGGATGACCTGCCGATGCTGCGCGAAAGCGCACCGCGCGTGCTGCACCGGCTGTTTCCCGAGTGTGAAGCACTCTATGCCAAGAACGGATGGAAGCTGCCCGCGCAGCTCGACCGCGTCTACGTGAATGCGCTGGCGCGGCGCGAGCTCGGATGGCAGCCGCGCCATGACTTCGCGCATGTGCTGCGGTGCCTGCGCGAAGGCCGCGACTTCCGCAGCCAGCTGGCACGAGACGTAGGCAGCAAGGGCTACCACGGCGAGGTGTTCGACGAAGGGCCGTATCCCGTCGCCTGAGCGACTCCTGGCGAAATGAACCCGTCCTGCTTCGGGTTTTTCCGGGTCAAGATTGTCGCATAAGTTGTATACAGTTTCGCGTACACATTGAGGCGTGCGCCGTGGCAAGCCACGCCGACCCGCCTCTTCCCTTGCGCAGCAGGAGACAACGATGACGGCCGACGCCACACTTTCCCAAGTCCATCCCGTGGACCAGCGCTTGCCTTCGGGCAAGCTCGCGGCCCTCGGATTGCAGCATGTGCTGGTGATGTATGCGGGGGCCGTCGCGGTGCCGCTGATCGTCGGGCGCGCGCTCAAGCTTTCGCCCGACGAGGTCGCCCTGCTGATCTCGGCCGACCTGTTCTGCTGCGGCATTGCCACGCTGATCCAGGCGCTCGGCGCCACGCAGTGGTTCGGCATCAAGCTGCCGGTGATGATGGGCGTGACCTTCGCGTCGGTCGCGCCGATGGTGGCCATCGCCAACGCCAACCCGGGACAGAACGGAGCCCAGCTGCTGTTCGGCTCGATCATCGGCGCGGGCGTGGTGTCGATACTGATCGCGCCGCTGGTGAGCCGCATGCTGCGCTTCTTTCCGCCGGTGGTCACGGGCACGATCATCGCGGTCATCGGCATCAGCCTGATGCGCGTGGGCATCAACTGGATCTTCGGCAACCCGGTGGGCCCGACGGCGCCCGCGCTGGTCGACCCGGTGTACGCCAAGTGGCTCGCCGAGGTGACGTCGCCGGGCAGCTCGATCCCGGCCGTGCCCAAGGGCTTCGCGATCATGCCCACGGTGCCCAACCCCAAGTACGCGGATCTTTCAGGCTTCGGCGTGGCAGCACTGGTGCTGGTGTCGATCCTGCTGATCGTCAAGTACGCCAAGGGCTTCGTCGCCAACATCTCGGTGCTGCTGGGCATCGTGATCGGCGCCGTGGTGGCGTCCATTACCGGCCTCATGACCTACGAGAAGGTGGGCAAGGCCGCATGGGTCGACGTCGTGCTGCCCTTTCACTTCGGCATGCCGCAGTTCGACCCGATCCTGATCCTCACCATGACGCTCATCATGATCGTGGTGATGATCGAATCGACCGGCATGTTCCTCGCGCTCGGCGAGATGACCGGGCGCAAGATCGACCAGAAAGACCTGGCGCGCGGCCTGCGCACCGACGGCCTGGGCACGCTGATCGGCGGCATCTTCAACACCTTCCCGTACACCAGCTTCTCGCAGAACGTGGGCCTCGTGGCCGTCACCGGCATCCGCAGCCGCTATGTGTGCGTGGCCGGCGGCGCGATCCTGATCGTGCTGGGCCTGCTGCCGAAGATGGCCGCGCTGGTGGAGTCTCTGCCCACGGTGGTGCTCGGCGGCGCGGGCCTAGTGATGTTCGGCATGGTGGCCGCCACCGGCATCCGAATCCTGTCGGGCGTGGACTTCAAGAACAACCGCCACAACGCGATGATCGTCGCGGTGTCGATCGGCATCGGCATGATTCCGCTGATCGCGCCCAACTTCAAGCAATGGATGCCGCACGCGATTCACTCGCTGATCGAGTCGGGCATCCTGCTGGCCTCGATTGCCGCCGTGCTGCTGAACCTGTTCCTCAACGGCGCGAAGCACGACGAGCAGGCCGTGATCGCCGCGGCCAAGCAGGCCGAGGCGCACTGAGCCTTCTCGGGTCAGATCATCGCCAGCGGCCCCTTGCGCCGCGGCGGTGGGTGCAGGCGGTCTATTTCTTCCAGCGTCGCCGCGTCGAGCTTCAACTCCGCGGCGGCCAGGTTTTCCTTCAGGTGCGCAGCACGCACCGCCTTCGGGATCGCTGCCACGCCGGGTCGGGCGATCACCGCGGCCAGCGCCAGCTGAGCGGCCGTCACGCCCAGCCGCGCAGCCAGTTCCCCCAACGCCTTGTCTCCCGCCAGCGCACCCTGGTCGATAGGGCTGTAGGCCATCAGCGGCATGTCGCGCTCGCGCTGCCAGGGCAACAGGCTGAACTCGGGTCCGCGCTCACCCAGCGACAGGTACACCTGGTTGGCCGCGCAGCCCGGCCCGCTGCCGGCGAGCGGCTCCAGCTCTTCCATGTCGTCGGTGTCGAAGTTGCTCACGCCCCAATGGGCAATGCGGCCGTCGGCCACAAGCGACTGCATTGCGGCGACGGTGTCGCGCAGCGGGTGGTTGCCGCGCCAGTGCAGCAGGTAGAGGTCGATGGCGTCGAGCCCCAGCCGCTTCAGGCTGCGTTCGCAGGCTTCGCGCGTGCCGCGCCGGCTTGCGTTGTGCGGGTAGACCTTGCTGACGATGAACAGCGCCTCGCGCCGCACGTCGCCTGCGCGCAGCGCCTCGGCAACGGCCTGGCCCACGACGGTTTCCGCGCCGCCTTCGCCATACATCTCGGCGGTGTCGATGAGCCGGTAACCCAGGGCGATGGCCTCGCGCACGGCAGCGACTTCGGCCGCGCGGCGGCTCGCGTCCTCGCCCATGCGCCAGGTGCCCAGGCCGAGTACCGGCATCTCGCCGCCGGTGGGGAGTGAAAGTGTTCGCATCGGCACATGGTAGATGCGGCCGATACCCCTGTCAGCCTGCCGACAACGGCAGCCACACGGTCGCGAGCAGCCCTCGCCCGTCTTCGCCCGCCTCCAGAATGACCTGTCCGCGGTGCTTGTCCAGCACCGACTTCACGATGGCCAGCCCCAGCCCGCTGCCGGACTGCGTCTGGTCGGGGTTGCGGAAGAAGCGGTCGAACACCCGCTCGCGCAGCGCCGGCGGAATGCCCGGGCCCTGGTCGGCCACGCGCAGCACGGCGCGTGCGCCTTCGTGGCCGACACGCACCCTGACCGTGCCGCCGTCGGGGCTGTACTTGACGGCGTTCTCGACCAGGTTGCTCACCATCGAGATCAGGCTCTCTCGCTCGCCGAACACCGGCACCGGGCCTTCGTCATCCAAGGCAAAGTCGAACTTCACGCCGCGCGCCTGCGCCAGCGGCCCGAGCAGCCCGATGCGCTCGCGTGCCAAGGCATCGAGCGCGAGCGCCTCGGGCACGGCGCCCTGCGACATGTCGTCGCTGCGCATCAGTTGCTGCAACTGCCCCACCAGCCGCGTCGCGCGGTCATTGCTGCGCAGCAGGTTGGCCATGAGCTCGCGCTGGCCTTCGTCGTTCGTCTGCGCCTTCAGTGTCTCGACGTTCACGCGCATCGCCTCGAGCGGCGTCTGCAGTTCATTGGCCGCGTCGGCGATCAGCCCGCGTTCGCGCACCCCGCGGTCGCGCACGCTGCGCAGCAGTCCGTTGATGCTGCGCACCATTGGCCGCAGTTCCTTGTGCTGCGGCTCGAACGACAGCGGCGTGAGGTCGGCGGGGCCGCGCTCGGCGGTCTCCCGCGTCACCTGCCGCCAGGGCCGCAAGGCGAGCAGAACGGCCAGCCATGCGGGAAACACCAGGAACGGCAGGCTGATGAGCAACGGCAGGAAGTAGTAGCTGCGGTGGTCGACGTTGAAGTACAGCCGCAGGAACTTGGGCTCGGCCAGCATCACACGTGTGTCGAGCAGCGGCGAAACCATGGTCCGCGCGCGCAGCGACCGTTCGCCCAGCCGGATGATCTCCACCTTGCCGATGGTCTGGTTGATGATCGGCGGCACCGATGCGGTCGAGTTGTAGATGAGCTTGCCGCGCTGCCACACCTGCATGACCGGCGCCTTGTCCACCTCGGAAGTGAAGTCGCCCGAGGTCTCGAGCAGCGCCATGTCGAAGGCGCGCAGCGTGGCTTGCTGGCGGTCCGGCGAGGCCGCGAGATTCTGCGCGGCGGCGATGATGCAGGCGAAGAGGGTGTCGTAGCGCACGAGTTCGGGTAAGCGGTTGGAGTCGTGCAGGAACAGGCCGACGATGCAGGCCCACAGCAGCCCGACCACCGAAATTTGCGCCAGCAGCAATCGCCGCAGCAGCGAGGGCTGAACCCAGCGCCGGCAACGTTGCCCGAGCGCGTGCCGCCACCCCGCGCGCATGGCGGCGCCCACGCCGGAGCCGGCGTTGTCCTGGACAGGCAAAGAATTCATGTGTCTCCTGGCGGCTGCTCCCTCGGGAATGGGTGCCGCGAGCGGCCGAAGTATCTGCCGAGTCTGAAAGCCGGAATTCAGCAAGCCTTCATGAAGCCGCTTGCGGGCCCCCGGGCGATCTGGAGCGGCGCGCCAGGCCTTCTAATTTTTAGAAGTCAAAGGCATTTTCATGACATCGAAATGCTTATCTATGCAAGGAAATGGCCTCGCCATGCCTTCTGATTTTGTCAACACTGAGTGGGTGCCAACCCCGACCTCTCGCGCAGCCCCGGCTCCTAGAATTTTTCAGCGGCCTTGCGTCACGAGCGCGCTCGCCCCATCGAAACGAATTTGGAACAGGTTGAGTCAATGCAGAAAAAGCACAGGATTGCCGTCATTCCCGGAGACGGCATCGGCGTCGAAGTCATGCCCGAAGGTTTGCGCGTGCTCGACGCGGTCGGGCGCCGCTTCGGCATCGACTTCTCTTACGACCACTTCGACTGGGGCTCCGACCACTATGTGCGCACCGGCCTGATGATGCCGGCCGACTGGGCCGACAAGATCCAGGGCCATGACGCCATCTACTTCGGCGCGGTGGGCGCGCCCGACAAGGTGCCCGACCACATCGCCGTGTGGGGCCTGCTGATCAAGATCCGCCGCGACTTCGATCAATACGTGAACCTGCGCCCCGTGCGCCTGATGCCTGGTGTGCCCGGCCCGCTGGCGCACCGCAAGCCCGGCGACATCGACTTCCTGGTGGTGCGCGAGAACACCGAGGGCGAATACACCTCGGTGGGCGGCCGCCTGTTCGAGGGCACGCCGCGCGAAATGGCGATACAGGAAGCGGTTTTCACCCGCGTCGGCGTGGACCGCATCATCGAATACGCCTTCGAGCTGGCCAGCCGCCGCCCGCGCAAGAACCTGGTGGCCGCGACCAAGTCGAACGGCATCTCGGTGACCATGCCCTACTGGGACGAGCGCCTGGCCGAAATCGCCAAGCGGCACCCGGACATCGCGACCAGCAAGTACCACATCGACATCCTGTGCGCGCACTTCGTGCAGCATCCCGACTGGTTCGACGTGGTGGTGGCGAGCAACCTGTTCGGCGACATCCTGTCGGACCTGGGTCCGGCCTGCACCGGCACCATCGGCATCGCGCCGAGCGCCAACCTGAACCCGGAGCGCAAGTTTCCGTCGCTGTTCGAGCCGGTGCACGGCTCGGCGCCCGACATCGCGGGCAAGGGCATCGCCAACCCGATCGGCCAGATCTGGTCGGCCGCGCTGATGCTCGACCACCTGGGCAACAACGACCCGGTGTACGCGCAGGCTTCGGCCGCCGTCATTTCCGCCATCGAGACGGTGCTGAGCGAAGGCCCGCGCACGCGCGACATGGGCGGCACCGCGAACACCGTGGACGTGGGCCGCGCAATCGCCGATTGCATCTCGGCATGACGGCCAGCCCCTCATCCCTTTGCGGCCGGGGACACTGAGATGGGCCTGTTCCTGCTGAAGCGCACGCTGACGCTGATCGGTACGCTGGTCGGCGCGTCGATCATCGTGTTCCTGGTGCTGGAGATTCTTCCGGGCAACGCCGCGCAGATGCTGATGGGGCCGGATGCTTCGCCCGAAGCCGTGGCGGCGCTGGCCACCAAGCTCGGCCTCGACCTGCCCGCATGGACGCGCTACTGGCACTGGATCGGCGGCCTGCTCACCGGCAATCTCGGCGACAGCTACGCCTACAGCTCGCCGGTGCTCGACCTGATCCTCGAGCGCCTCGCGCTCACCATGCCGCTGGCCCTGTTGGCGATGTTCTTCACCACGGTGATCGCGCTGCTGGTGGGCGTGACCGCCGCGGCGCGCCACAACAAGCTCGGCGACGTCGGCCTGATGGGCATGGCCCAGGTCGGCATCGCCATTCCCAATTTCTGGTTCGCGATTCTTCTGATCCTCGTGTTCTCTGTGAAGCTGCAGTGGTTCTCCGCCGGCGGCTTCGAGGGCTGGGGTGACGGCTTCTTCTCGGGCATCAAGTCGCTGCTGTTGCCTGCCCTGTCTCTGGCGGTGGTGCAGGCCGCGATCCTCGCGCGCATCACGCGCTCGGCGGTGCTGGAAGTGATGCGCGAAGACTTCGTTCGCACCGCGCGGGCCAAGGGCGTTTCGCAGCGCATGGTGCTTTGGACGCACGTGCTTCGCAACGCGATGATCCCCGTCATCACGGTGATGGGCATGCAGTTCTCCGAGCTGCTGGCCGGCACCATCGTGGTGGAGAACGTGTTCTATCTTCCCGGCCTCGGCCGGCTGATCTTCCAGGCCATCAGCAACCGCGACCTGATCGTGGTGCGCAACTGCGTGATGCTGCTCGCGGCCATGGTGGTCATCGTGAATTTCGTGGTCGACGTGCTCTATGCCGTGATCGACCCGCGCATCAAGGCCAGCGACATATGAACGCCATCACCGCCCCGGCACCCAGCGCCGCGGCGCTCAAGCTCCCAGGTTTCTGGCAACGAGCGGTGAAGCACCGCAGCTTCGTCATCGGCGGCGTGCTGGCCGCACTGCTGCTCATTGCGGCGCTCGTGTCCTTCGTGTGGACGCCATGGTCACCGTATGCGATGGACATGGCCAACAAGATGCAGGCACCCACGGGCTCGCACTGGCTGGGCACCGATGCGTTCGGACGCGATGTGGCCTCGCTGCTGCTGGTGGGTGCGCGCGCATCCATCCTGGTCGGCGTGATCGCGGTGGGCATCGGCCTCGTGGTCGGCACCGCGCTGGGGCTGCTCGCGGCCGCCAGGCGTGGCTGGGTCGAGGAAGCCGTGATGCGCCTGTCGGACTTCACGCTGGCCTTCCCCGCGATTCTCTCGGCCATCATGATGACGGCCGTGTTCGGCGCGGGCATCGTGAATGCCATCGTGGCCATTGGCATCTACAACATCCCGACCTTCGCGCGCATCACGCGCGCGTCGGCCAACGCCATCTGGTCGCGCGAGTACGTGGCCGCCGCGCGCGCCTGCGGCAAGGGCTCCTTCGCCATCACCATGCAGCATGTGCTGCCGAACATCTCGGCCGTGCTGATCGTTCAGATCACCATCCGCTTCGCCATCGCCATCCTCGCGGAAGCTGCGCTCTCCTACCTTGGCCTGGGCACGCAACCGCCGCAGCCGTCGTGGGGCCGCATGCTCAGCGAAGCGCAGACCCTGATGTTCCAGCAGCCGCTGCTGGCGGTGTTCCCCGGCATGGCGATCGCACTGGCGGTGCTGGGCCTGAACCTGCTGGGCGACGGCCTGCGCGACCTGCTCGACCCACGCCTTGCCCGCGCACGCTGAGACCACGATGCCCCTCCTCGAAGTCAACAACCTCCAGATCGGCCTGCAGACCCAGCGCGGGCCGGCGCAGGCCGTGCGCGGCATTTCGTTCTCGCTGGAGCGCGGCGAAACGCTGGGCATCGTCGGCGAATCGGGCTGCGGCAAGTCGATCACCGTGATGTCGCTCATGGGCCTGCTGCCCTCCAGCGCACAGGTCACGGGCAGCATCAAGCTCGACGGGCAGGAACTCGTCGGCCTGCCTGAGAAGCAAATGTGCCAGATCCGCGGCAATCGCATCGGCATGATCTTCCAGGAACCGATGACGGCGCTGAACCCGGTGCACACCATCGCGCGCCAGGTCGGCGAGCCGCTGCAACTGCACCGCGGGCTGACCAAGGCACAGGCACGCAAGGAAGCACTGAGCCTGCTCGACCGCGTGGGCATTCCCGACGCGGCTTCTCGTCTCGACGCGTACCCGCACCAGTTCTCGGGCGGCCAACGCCAGCGCATCGGCATCGCAATGGCATTGGCCTGCGGACCCGACCTGCTGATTGCCGACGAGCCCACCACGGCGCTCGACGTGACCATCCAGAAGCAGGTGCTCGATTTGATCCAGAGCCTGGTCAAGGAAATGGGCATGGCGCTGATCCTGATCTCGCACGACCTCGGCGTGATCGCCAACAGCGTGAAGCGCATGCTGGTGATGTACGGCGGCAGCGCGGTGGAAAGCGGCCCGACCGACACGGTCTTCGCTGGCCGCGCACACCCGTACACGCGCGGCCTGTTCGCGGCGCGCCCCGCCCTCGGCGCGGTGCGCGCCGGCCGGCTCCCGACCATCCGCGGCAGCGTGCCGGAGCTGGTCGACATGCCGCGCGGCTGCGCCTTCGCGGGCCGCTGCGCCCACACCATCGACCTGTGCCAGAGCACGCGGCCCCAGGCCACGCTGCTGCCGAACGACCACACGGTGCGCTGCCTGCGGCTCGGCGAGATCGCCGCGCTGAACGCCAAGGCCGCCGCCCTCCCCGCATGAGCCAGCCCACTAACGCCGTCCAGCCCTTGCTGGCCGTGAAGAACCTCTACCGCCACTACGCGCTGCCGCGCGAAAAGCTGTTCGGCCCGCCGCCAACGGTGAAGGCGCTCAATGGCGTGAGCTTCGAGGTGCAGGCCGGCAAGAGCGTGGGCATCGTCGGCGAATCGGGCTCTGGCAAGTCGACCATCGCGCGCCTGGTGATGGCGCTGGACACGCCCACGTCGGGCACCGTCTCGCTCGAAGGGCGCGACCTGCATGCGCTGTCGAAAGAAGCGCTGCGCGTGGCGCGGCGCGATTTCCAGATGGTGTTCCAGGACCCGTACGGCTCGCTCGATCCACGCCAGACCGTGGCGCGCATCGTCGCCGAGCCCCTCGAGGCGCTGGCGGAAACCAGCCGCGCCGAGCAGCGCGAACGCGCATCCGAAGCACTCGCCGCCGTCGGCCTGCGCACTACCGACATGGACAAATACCCGCACGAGTTCTCGGGCGGGCAACGCCAGCGCATCGCCATTGCGCGGGCGCTGATCACGCGCCCCAAGCTCATCGTGGCCGACGAGCCGGTGAGCGCGCTCGACGTGTCCGTTCAGGCCCAGGTGCTCAACCTCATGCAGGACCTGCAGCAGCAGTTCGGCATCAGCTACCTGCTCATCAGCCACGACCTCGCGGTGGTCAACCACCTGTGCGACGAAGTGTGCGTGGTGTTCAAGGGCCGCATCGTGGAGCGAGGCCGCCCGGCCGATCTCTTCGCGCACGCGCAGCACGAATACACACGCACGCTGCTTTCCGCCGTGCTGCACACGCCGTCCCGCTAGGCAGGGCCGGCTCCCAATTTCTCCCTCACCTCCAGGAACTATCGAATGTTGAAGCGACGCACACTCATGACTTCCGCCATGGCCGCGGCAATCCCGGGTGTCTTCCTGCCCCAGGCGCGCGCCCAGGCCGGTAAGAACACGCTGACGATCGGCATGCCGCTCGAGCCGCCGGGCCTGGACCCGACCACCGGTGCCGCATCGGCCATTGCGGAGATCACGCAGTACAACATCTTCGAGACGCTCACCAAGGTGAACGCCGACGGCTCGGTCACGCCGATGCTGGCGGAGAGCTGGTCCTCGTCGCCAGACATGAAGACCTTCGTCTTCAAGCTGCGCAAGGGCGTGCGCTTCGAGAACGACCAGCCCTTCAACGCGCACACCGTGAAGTTCTCGTTCGACCGCGCGGGCGGCGCCAAAAGCACCAACAAGGACAAGCGCTTCTTCAGCGAAATCGGCACCGTGGTGCTCGACGAGTACACGGTGGGCGTCAACAGCACGCTGCCCAACCCCGACCTGCCCTTCATGCTGGGGCAGTCGACCGCCTGCATCGTCGAGCCCAAGAGCGCCGACACCAACGCCACCGCGCCGGTGGGCACCGGTCCGTACAAGCTGGGCGCATGGCAGCGCGGCGCCTCGTGCACGCTGGTCAAGTCGCCTAGCTACCGCGACCCGAACATCGCGAAGGTTCCGAAGTTCGTGTTCCGCTTCATGTCCGACACCGCCGCGCAGACCGCCGCGCTGATGGCCAACGACATCGACATCTTCCCGCGCGCAGGCACGCGCTCGGTCGCGCAGTTCAAGGGCAACCCGCGCTTCCAGGTGATCGAGGTCGGCACGCGCGGCAAGGTGATCCTGACCATCAACAACCGCAAGAAGCCGCTGGACGACGTGCGCGTGCGCCGCGCCATCCTGGCGGCCATCGACCGCAACGCGATCATCCAGGGCGCGGCGGATGGCTTCGGCAAGCCCATCGGCAGCCACTACGCCATGGGCGCTCCGGGCTTCGTCGACACCACGGCGATGAACCCCTTCGACATCGAGAAGGCGAAGAAGCTGCTGGCCGAAGCCGGCGTGAAGACGCCGCTGGAGCTGCGCCTGCAACTGCCCCCGCCTTCTTATGCACGCCAGGGCGGCGAGATGATCGCCGCGCAACTGGCGCAGATCGGCATCAACGTGAAGATCCAGAACGTGGAATGGGCCCAGTGGCTCAGCGGCACATTCGGCGGCGCACATGACTTCGACCTGACGATGGTCGCGCACGTGGAGCCCTTCGACCTCGTGAAGTACACCGAGCCCGACTACTACTGGGGCTACGACTCGAAGAAGTTCCGCGACCTGTTCGTCACCATCCAGAACGAAGAGAACAAGAAGCGCCGCGCCGACCTGCTGGCCGACGCCCAGCGCATGCTGGCCACCGATGCGGTCAACGGCTTCCTCTACCAGGCGGTGTTCCCGACCATCGCGCGCAAGGAAGTGAAGGGCCTGTGGCCGAGCATGCCGATCGTGGTGAACGACCTGGCAGCGATTTCGTGGGGTTGATGCGATGACGACCAAGCCCCTCTATTCGCTGAGCGTGCAGGAGCTGCACGCGGCCTACGCCGCCAAGGAACTGTCGCCGGTGGAAGTGGCGCGCTCGGTCAACGAGCGCATCGCCGCCTACGAGCCCGAGCTGCACGCGACCTGGCTGTTCCGCCCTGAACTCGCGCTTGAGCAGGCGCGCGCCTCCGAGGCCCGCTGGCTGGCCGGCCAGCCGCGCGGCACGCTCGACGGCGTGCCAGTGACCATCAAGGACAACCTCGCGACCGAAGGCGACCCGATGCCGCTGGGCACCGCCGCCTACGACCTGGTGCCGATGACGCAGGACTCCCCGCCCGCCGCACGCCTGAAGGAAGACGGCACGGTGCTGGTCGCCAAGACCACGATGCCCGACCTGGGCATGCTGTCGTCGGGCCTGTCGAGCTTCCATGAACTCTCTCGCAACCCGTGGGACCTCTCGCGCACGCCGGGCGGCTCCAGCGCGGGCGCCGGTGCCGCGGCTGCCGCAGGCTACGGCCCCTTGCACGTGGGCACGGACATCGGCGGCTCACTGCGCCTGCCAGCCAGCTGGTGCGGCATCTACACGCTCAAGCCCAGCTTCGGCCGCATTCCGCTGAGTACGCCCTACATGGGCCGCTGCGCCGGTCCGATGACACGCACGGTGGCCGACTCGGCGCTGATGATGGCGTCGGTGGCTCAGCCCGACGACCGCGATTACTCGGAACTGCCGCCGCCGGTCATCGACTGGAACGCCTTCGAGGTCGATCCGTCGTTCCTCAGGGGCAAGCGCGTGGCGCTGCACATGGATGCGGGCTGCGGCCTGCCGCTCGATCCGCAGATCGCCGAGGCGGTGCGCCGTGCAGCCAAGCGCATTGAAGCCGCCGGCGCGCACGTCGAGGAAATCCCGGCCTTCATGACGCCGAAGATGCTGCAGGGCATGGACCACTTCTGGCGCATGCGCTCGTGCATCGACATCCAGGCGATGCCGGCCGAGAAACGCGCGAAGATCCTGCCGTACATCCGCGACTGGGCCGAGAGCGCGGCAGGCTTCTCTGGCGCGCACATCTTCGACGCCTACAGCCAGTTCATTGCCACGCGCGCGGCCACGGTCGCCGCAACCAAGGCCTACGACTTCGTGATCTCGCCGGTGTCGCCCAACCTGCCGGCGCCTGCCGACCACGCCTCGCCGACGAACGATCCGATGCTGCCGCTGGAACACATCGGCTTCACGGTGCCCTACAACATGTCGGAGCAGCCGGCCGCGTCGATCAACTGCGGCTACTCTGCCGAAGGCCTGCCCATCGGCCTGGAGATTGCCGGGCGCCGTTTCGACGACCTGGGCGTGCTGCAGTTCAGCCGCGCCTTCGAGCAGATCCGCGAAGCACAGAAACCCTGGCCGGAACCCAAGTGATCCGCCGCAAGGAGACATTGACCCCATGAACGCCACCCACTACATCGACGGCCGCCGCGCGGCGTCCGAAGGCAACGCCACCATCGACGTGATCGACCCGAGCGACGGACAGAAATTCGGCGAGATCGCGCGCGGCACCACCGCCGACATCGACACGGCCGTGCGCGCGGCGCGCCGGGCCATGGGCGACAACTTCGACGGTCCCTGGGGCGAGATGACGGCGCTGCAGCGCGGCCGCCTGCTCAGCAAGCTAGGCGCCGCCGTCATGGAGCACCACGAGGAGCTGGCCCAGCTCGAAGCCCGCGACACCGGCAAGGCGCTGCGCGTGGCGCGCAACGACGCGACCGCGCTGGCCCGCTACATGGA
This sequence comes from Variovorax durovernensis, assembly GCF_977011995.1. Classification (NCBI taxonomy): domain Bacteria; kingdom Pseudomonadati; phylum Pseudomonadota; class Betaproteobacteria; order Burkholderiales; family Comamonadaceae; genus Variovorax; species Variovorax durovernensis. Next base: position 4,784,311 of record NZ_CDRNCW010000001.1, read on the forward strand.
GTACTACGCCGGCGCCTGCGACAAGCTGCACGGCGACACGCTGCCCTATGAACGCGGCTACACGGTGCTGACGGTGCGCATTCCGCACGGCGTGACCGGCCACATCATTCCCTGGAACTATCCGATGCAGATCGCAGGCCGCAGCGTGGGCGCATCGCTCGCCGCCGGCAACGCCTGCGTGGTGAAGCCGGCCGAGGACGCCAGCATGTCGCTGCTGCGGCTCGCCGAGCTTGCGACGGAAGTCGGCTTCCCGGCCGGCGCTCTCAACGTGGTGACGGGCTACGGCAAGGAAGCCGGCGCTGCGCTGTGCGCGCACCCGGGCATCGACCACATCTCCTTCACCGGCTCGACCATGACCGGCCGCAGCGTGGGCCTGGCCGCCGCCGAGCGCCACTGCCCGGTGACGCTGGAACTGGGCGGCAAGTCGCCGCAGATCGTGTTCGCCGACGCCGACCTCGACGCGGCCGAGCCGGTGCTGCTCAACGCCATCATCCAGAACGCGGGCCAGACCTGCTCGGCAGGCAGCCGCGTGCTGGTGGAACAGTCGGTCTACGAAGAGGTAGTGCAGCGGCTCGCAAAGCGCTTCGCCGCCGTGCGCGCGGGCACGCCCGCCGAAGACCTCGACATGGGCCCGCTCATCAACGAAAAGCAGTTCCGCCAGGTGCGCGACATGGTCGCGACCGCCGAGGCCGCAGGCCTGAAAGTGGCGGCGCGCGGCACGGTGTCGCCCAATGCATCGACCCATGGCTACTACCAGGAAGCCGTGCTGTTCCGCGACGTGCCGCACGACAGCGACCTGGCGCAGCGCGAAATCTTCGGCCCCGTGCTGGTCGTGATGCCCTTCGCCGACGAAGCAGAGGCGGTGCGCCTGGCCAACGGCACGGACTTCGGCCTGGTGGCCGGCGTGTGGACCCGCGACGGCGCGCGCCAGCTGCGCATGGCGCACAAGCTGCACTGCGGGCAGGTCTTCGTCAACAATTACGGTGCGGCGGGTGGTGTAGAACTGCCCTTCGGCGGCGTGAAATCCAGCGGCTTCGGCCGCGAGAAGGGCTTCGAGGCCCTGCTCGGATTCACGACCCTCAAGACCATCGCAATCAAGCACGGATGAAGACAACACATGACAACCACTGAACAGCAGACGCCGCGCAAGGTCGGCCTCGTCGGCGTCGGCCTGATGGGCCATGGCATCGCCAGCAACATCGTCAAGCACGGCCACCAGCTGACCGTGCTGGAACACGCGGGCAACCAGCCGATCGACGGCCTGCTGAAGGCCGGCGCCACTTCGGTGAAGGACGTGGCCGCGCTGGCCGCGCAGGTCGACGTGCTGATCCTTTGCGTGACAGGCACGCCGCAGGTCGAGGCCGTGATGCTGGGCGACAAGGGCGCGCTCTCCGCGCTGCGCACCGGCACGGTCGTGATCGACTGCTCGACGGCAGTGCCCGCCTCCACCGCCAAGGTGGCCGAGGCGGTGAGCGCCAAGGGCGGCAAGTTCATCGACGCGCCCATGACGCGCACCGCCAAGGAAGCCGCCGAAGGACGCCTGAACCTGCTGGTGGGCGGCGACGCCGAGGTGCTGGCCTCGTGCCTGCCGCTGCTGCGCTGCTTTGCCGAGAACATCACGCACGTGGGCGGCATCGGCGCCGGCCACGCGATGAAGCTGCTGCACAACTTCGTATCGCTGGGCACCGTGGCGTTGCTGTGCGAGGCCGCTGCCTGCGCCGAGCGCGCCGGCGTGAAGCCCGAGGTGTTCGTCGATGTGCTGGCCAAGGGCGGCGGCAACGGCGTGGCGCTGGAACGCGTCAAGCCCAAGCTGCTGACGGGCGGCACCGACTCGCTGAAGTTCTCGATGGCAAATGCCAAGAAGGACCTGGGCTACTACAACGACATGGCGGAGCAGTCGTCTTCCAGCCATGGCATTGCGCAGGCCGTGGATGCGCTGCTGACGCAAGGTGTCGAGAAGTTCGGCGGCGACCGGATGGTGCTCGACCTGGTCGAAGCGTTGCGCTGATCGCCAGATCGCGTAAGTCCTTGATTTTGTTGGACTTAGCGTGATCGAATATGGTGGTGGAACACGGAACCGAACCCGCGTCCGCTTTCAGAACCAGATAGTAACGCATGGGCCTTGATGGCGTGGATTCAACGATTTGGCCATCGTCATTGTGCTGAACCCAAGTCGAACTCCAGCCAATCCCTGCCAGACCATACAAAGCCGTCCGCCTCTGGTATGGTCGATGCACCCTTCGGTCGGATGGAAAAGTGTCGCCTTTTCCCTGTTGTCTTGAGCGACCAAGTCGTCTGACAAATCCCGCATTGGCAGTAGAAGTCTTGCTGCTGCCCGGGTTCGAATCGCGCTGTATGGCCACAGAGCTGAGCAAGCGCCGCAACCTGTTCGATGGCAACGCCGACGGCGTCCTCAACTTGTGGATTCGCCGAGCCTCTGAGCACCGCCTTCAGTTCGGCGGCTTTCTGAGCATCGATTGGCGCGAGAAGCCTAACGTGCGTTGGAGAAACGGATTCAAACTGTTCCGGCCAGGCCTCAGTCAGTTTTTTGGTCGGTGTAGGCAATGGCCCCAGTTTTCGCCCATGACCGCTGAGCAATTGCCGCAACATCCATTCATCGATCAATTTCCCCACTTTCTCTACGACGTAAAGATCCAGCGGTGAAACGGGAAGACACTGTGGCGATGCGACACTGGTTGGAGCACCTGGCCAGCACACGATGCGGCCAGACTCCAGACTCTCGCTGCTATTTATGGAAGCGCCGAACCAGGCAATCGGTACGATTCTCAGAGTAGATCCGTCAGGCTGAGTTACGACCCAATCATGCGCATCATGCTTGAGTACGAAATTCCGACCAGCCCAACTGAACACAAAATTTCCATCTATGCTGCGCAAACCATAGCGTTCCAGCGCACGCCTGACCACTAGACCGACGTAGCTGACGTAAGCTTGTTGCAATTGCAGTTGTCGCGCCAAGCGCTCTTCCGGGGGCAATAGCCGCTCCTCTCGATCATCTTTCAGCTTCTCCCATAGAGGAGGCAGATGACGATAGTGAGGGTCGTGATTCAGAATGTTTGTTCGATGAATTTGGGCGGGGACTACCGAAGCTGCGGGAACCAGGGAATAAAGGCCACGCTGTTTCAATCCTCTAATTGCACGCAGCTGAGACTCCAACTCGGCAAGAGCAAGCTTTCCTGCCTCCAATTGCATCCCGGTCTTGTCATCAAGATATGACTCCCCCCAAAGGCGGCAAATATCCTGGCGAAGTCGAAAATGCGTCTGCTCTGAGCCTTGAAACTCCAAAGCTCGTTCCAGCCGTGAGTTGACACCCCGGATGCGAGCCAGTCTCCTGGCAATGTGCCGATCAAGCCGATCCAGCAATCGCTTGTAAAGCCTGTTCTCATAGATGGCATAGTCGTCCTCGCTGAAACGAGCCAGAACCTTGCGAGGTTGGACGCCGCTGAGCGTGCGCTGCTGCCAGCAATCTGAGTGTGACGCCAGGTGACTTAAAGCCGAGGTTGCGAGGCGTCGAGCTCGCGCCACGGGTGCCACCAAATCGTCATATCGAAGGTCTCTGCGGGGCCGGTCAGATATCGAGTGCAAATGACCATCTCTGAGTACCGTCGCCAAGTTTCGTTCGAGTTCCTCAAGTGCACATTGCGCGGCCATCTCAGCCGGTAGCATCGGCGAGACATTTGCATCATGTGCGTGAGCGAGCTTGCCAGCAATCGAAATAATCGCCTCGGCGGACAGATCGGAGTCAGCCTGCTCCTCGTCGGTCTGATCGCTGGAGAGCACTTGGCGTTCATCGTCCTGAATCCGGATGACGCCAGAGCCGTCATCCGACAACAGATCGCCGGGCTGCAAGTGGCTGTGTCCGTTAACCACGAGTGGCTCAAGCAAGCAATACCGCCCCGGCAGGAACGCGTCGGGCAGGTTACTGAGCGTCCCACCGGTAAGGCGGTCCAGAAATCTCATGCGCCACGTTCCTTCCGGCGACGGTCTTCAGCCAACAGGGCAATGGAACGGCGGGGCTCCGATTTCCACCCCTTCCAAACAGTAGTAAGGGCATTTTCGATGGCAGTTAAATCATCGATCGTCGCATCGTATCTACCAGTGACCTTACCTCGCCGAAATACTCTGCTGGCAAGCAAATGGTCGAGCGCGTCCTCTTTACGGCCACCCGCAGCCATGTAAACAGGGACAAATCTCATTGCCTGACGCTCGAGTCGATTGCCCCATCCCAGGTCAAAGCGATCCTGCAAAATGCCCGTGAGCGGCCCCGTTGTCAACTCTGCCAACAACTCTCCAACCTCGTCGGCGTTCTGGGTCGCAGCGGCATTAAAGCGCTCCATCAATGATGCATAGCTAAAGCTGGCCTTCGGCTTTGGCTCAATCTTGAATCCTGCTTCGTGGCGGGGAAGCGTCATGACATGAGCACGATCGTAGGTTTTGTCAGCAAACTCGTTTGTGGTCTCATCGTGATTAGCGGTGCCTACAAACCAGACGTTATGGGGAACTCGAATCCTTCGCCCCTCAACAAGCAAAGCTGGTGCATTTGGCAACTGGCTCTCCGACAAGCTGATCAATCGATCTCTTGGATCATTTTTTTCGAGAGCCGAGAGGAATTCAGCAAAATACTGCTCCGGGCGGGAGAGATTCATCTCGTCAAGCAAGATGATGTTGCACCGGTCCTTGTAGGCGGCTGTTTGCGCACGGTAGAGACCCTGCAGGCAGTCGCGCTCATAGAAGCGCTTCTCGAAGGCGTTGTAATGCCCCAGTAGATCATCACGATCTCGCCAACCAGCCTGGACGGCAATGTCAGTGCATTGCCCTCCAACAGCCTTTGCGAATGCCTTCGCCAAGCTCGTTTTGCCTGTGCCGCTGATACCCTGAAAGATATGAAGCTGACTCATGGCCAGCCCGGCAATCAGCAGCTGAATATCTTCGAGACGGAAATGAAGTGTTGCACCTTCCTCCGCTTGAGCGATCCTGTGCTGCAATTCAACCGAGAATTTTTTCAGATCAGGAACATCCTGCTCCGGCAGGCTCAGCTCCTTGGCTTTGCGATCCTTGATCCAGTCTGCATTGGATGCCGAATCCATCCATGCCATCTGGGGGAACGGCTTTTCGGACTGCTGAGACTGGGTGAGGTCATCCACCGTTTTACCCAGGTCATTCAGCCTTGCACTCAAAATCTGATTGTTCTTTTCGAGGGCACGCTTCTCTTTTTCAAGGTTCTCTTTGTCGCTGACACCGAGACGCAGGCGATGAAGCTGGGCTTTGGCATCAGCCAAGTCCACATGAACCTCATCGAGTTGAGTCTTTTGCTCATCACGAAGTTTTCGCAGTGCCTCGTTCTCAGATTGCAGCTGATCATCTTGACTATTTGCAATATGATTTTCCAACTGAGTGACTCGACGCTTGTGAGCAGCCAACTCGTCAAGAATCTCGCGTGCAGAACGTCCCGCCAATGCCTCTGAGAACTCTCGGTATTGTTCAAGTTTTTGTTCAGTCAAGGTCCAATCACGGTACACCTTTTCGAGGCGAGACTCGGCTCGTTGTCGGGCCTCCGTCAATCTCGCAATTTCCTGGCTGGCCTCGCGAAGTGCATCTTCACGGATCTGTGTCCGTTCGCGCTCTAGCTCTTTCCACTCCGCATCTTGCCGTCGTTGTTGCTGCTGAAGACTTCTCTCCTTGTTTGCAATATCTGCTTCTCGACCCATCAGTTCGGAGGCGCGCGCAGACTCATCGTCACGTGCTTTTTGCTCTGCTTGAAGGATGCCAAGTTGAATTTCTGTCTTCTTAGACTCTAGCTCCACGATCTCTTTTTTTAGGTCACTGAGTGCTGCGACGTTTTGGGCGGCAAAACCGGATCGCGCATCCAACTCCCGCTTTTCAAGTTCCCGCTCCTTGTCGGCCAGATTTGATTCAGACTTTTTTATCTCGGCTTGTCTTTGCTTTAACTCATCGTCGAGTTTGTGGATTTCTTCGGTTCTCTTTTTGTTCTCATCACTTCGGCGAGAGAATGCTTCCTCCTTGCGAGCCAGGTCTTCCGTGCGCTTCTGTGCATCCTCATGCAACTCACGAACTCTCTTTGCGACATCAGAGACATTCGCCAACAGCTTCTCGAGCTCAACCTTTTTCTCAGGTTCGGCTTTCTCCAATTCGCTGACCTGATCTTTGTCCAGGTCGTGGAGCGCCACGACGGAAGCATCGCTTTGCACCAATGATGCAAGGGAGCCAATGCCAGCAGTTGCTTTCTGCCATGCCGATGCGACTGCACTTTGTGAAGCATTCGTGTTTTGCGCCACTGGGGCTTTGTTCCCCTTATTGTGTTTTGCCATATCAATACCAGCCCTTAAAAATTTGAACCCATTCGATAACGAAATCAGCGTATTCCATTGCTTCGTCTTTGCTTATCTTGTCACCGCCCGCGTGACCGGCCTTCCGATTTCTCGCGTCAGCCATGTCCAATATTCGATCTAAGGCAAGAGCTTGGGGGGCAAGGTCCTTGAGAGGATGAGTGGAATGCTCAATCGTGGAAAGCAGCGCGGCAAACATCAACGCCTTTAATGAACTATTCCCTCGAACAAGCGCATTCCGAATTTCTCTCAAATTCTGCGAAGCCAGTCGCCTAACTGTGTCATCGGTGAGTTGGGCCGCTGGGAGTGTTCGCAGAATTTCCGAAGCTAGATCCTTCGTCCAATTCTTGTCCTGGCTCCGATCGGGCAATCTACGGACGTCCACTGGAAATCTCTTCAACAACCATTGAAAAACACTCTCGGCGAGGTTGTGAGTCTCAATCAGCAAACTGGTCAAATCTTCCTGCCAAGTTTTATCTTGGGAGGCCAACAGTGCGTTCCTGCGCAGCACACTGGTCAAGTACCCTGAAATAGCAGGCACTTTCTCGGACCAGCTGTAATCTGCCAGCACAGTCAAATCGATCTGGTTCTCAAGAGACCGCAGCCACTCCTCTGCCGACAATTCATTCGATCGCGTCTCACCCACTGCGTCAGCGATGTAGCGTGCCAGACCCTCGTTACGAGGCAGGACTTCCTGCAATGGCTTGCGCAACCATGATGCCGCCTGCTGAAGACCGAAAGGGTCGGCAACCAGCCAGGGTTGTGGCCCGGCCTCGTCTGGAAAGATCCACGTCCACAACCACATCGGCTGCGCCGAATCTTCGACAAAGCTCAGGCTCTCAATGCGGACACGTGTCGGAAGTTCATCATCACGCTGCTTGGCGTGGTCGTGATCCGTCCGATAGCGCTCGAACGCATCAAAGAGCGCCCCCATTTCCAGTGCACTTTCCCGTAAATGATTTAGGCGGAACGGTCGATCTTCCTTTCCGGAATCCAAATCACGCAGGAATATCGGATAACCACGTTCATCGATTCGCTTCGCTTCAATTTCTGGAAGTTCTTCAGTGAACCTCGGCAACCAGTTGCCAGAGATCGCGTCCTGATACGCGTATCCCATTCGAACTTCCTCGCTGGCGTCCTGAGTCTCTTCGAGAACACGCTCACCTTGAGGAGTAACGGCACCCAAGGTAGTCATCCATCCGTTGGGTATCAGCTGTGTGGCAATGATGAACGCCACGAGCTCCCGGTCCAGCCCCAGCAGTGCTGCCATTTCCGAGCTGTCCTGGCATCGAGCCCGTGCAAGTCCAAGGATCGCCTGCTGGAACAGATTCAGCTTCAGTACACGCTTTGTTGGATAGAGAACTTTCCAAACTCGAACAGGCCACAGAAACGGACGCCCACCAGGGGGACGACGCGCATCAAAGCGGAGATAGCGATCAGCGACCATTTGCCATCTCCTCCCTGGAAAGCTTTAGGAACGCATTCAGAGCCGGGACGGCTGCCTCGGACTCGGGACATTCAGCCATGCCTTTGTCACCAACGGCAACAAGGAGCTTTCTCTGACGGCTCATCGCCACATTTAAGCGGTTTGCCAAGCGCAAGTGGCCATACTTACCGTTTAGCAATCGTTCACGCTCACTCCCTTCCTTTTGATCGGAAACGGCTGAGTCGTTAGCTCGCACGATCGACAGGAAAACGACATCAAACTCTTTGCCTTGGAACGCGTCGACCGTGCCGACGCGCAGGCGCTCATCACCTGATTCAGTCTGCCGGTAGGGTCTTGCGATCCGGATTTCACCGTCCTCCTCCTCCGCAAGGCCTTGGTCGACGAAGGCGTCAAGAATTAGGTCACATTGAGCGCGGTAAAAACTAATCACGCCAATACTCAATGTTGGCCCACAAGAATCTGTTATCCGCTTGACTTCTTTTGCAATAGCAATTGCCTCAGCCCGTCTTTCATATCCGGGTTTTAGAAATTTTTCTTTCCCGTCCTGCAGAGGCACATCCAACCAAGCAGCACATTTGCCTTGGTAGCCAGGAATCGTGTGGGCGAAATCCTGTGCGGGTCGCCCTGAGTGCAAAACGTCCAGTCCCACAGATTCATAGAACTGCTTGCTGATGAAGTCACCCAGAGTGGGATGCATTCTGTACTGCGTATCGAGCATCACGACGCGCTTGATGTTGTCGACTTTCTCCTGCTCCCTAAGCTGTTTCACCAGCCGCTCAAAAAGACTCTGCTCATACGCCTTCGCTTGAGCCTCAGTCAGGCTTTGCCTGGAAATGAGTTCATCTTCCAACTCTCGCTGAACAAGGTGAGGCAGCTGTCGATGGTCGCCAACTAGGATGATGCGACGCCGCGCCATCGCCATAGGAACGAAAAGATCGAGAGGGTTTGCTCTCGCCGCTTCGTCAATGACAACCGTGTCGAACTCAATTCCTTCTGATGCATCTAGATCGCTCAACTCCTTCAAACTGCTCATCGCCTTACCAGCTGACTGTTGGCATGTCGCACCGACAATGCTGGCGTACTCGCGGACCGCTCTCGCTGCCTCATTGGGGGACTGGGCAAGCGCCGCGTGGTACGAGGCCACTACCGCAGAGATGCCACGGCGTGATTGGCGCAAAGGCGCGTCGATTGCGCACTCGATATCGGCCAAGAGACCAAGTGCTTCTCCACTCAACGCCTGCTTTAGCTGCGGGGGCCTGTAGTCGGGGCTCAGTCGATCCAGCATGGACCGCTTAAAGGCAGCCAATTCAGATAGGTCTGTCTCTGTAGCGTCGGCAACCGTTGAAAGTCGCTGGAGCAACATCCACTCGGACTCTTCGAGTTTGACTCCGCCACGTCGCAGAGTGCGCTCAAGCTGATGAGCTCTGTCCGGGCCGTCATCGGAGAACCCGATATGGCTGGTGCGCAGAGCCCGGAGCAATCGCACAAGCCCAGCGGGCTCGTTGGTCTGACGCTGGCTTTCAACTCTTTTCTGCTGAGCAAGGAACTCATCCCAACGGTCTTTAATATTGGCCGGGAGACGAACATCCAGAGCGAACAACTGGTGCAATAAAAGATCAATTTGCTCGAACTGTGTTTGGCGTTCCTGTGCCGACAAACTTGCGAGTCTCAATGCTGTGACCCGCCGATCAAGCTCTTTCAAGGGCTGAGTCAGGGGCTCGTTCAGCTGAATCGTATCGAGTCGAACGGCGATTTCCTTTCGTTTGCGTTCACACCAAACACCAACGGGGTCGACTCCGCCTTCGTCACGACGCCCTCGACCGCCAATGCGAACGGCAGGCAAGCCAAAGACTTCAGCACGATTAAGGGCGTTATCGACCGCGTCGTGCTGGTAACTACTGATCAGCACTTGGTGCTGCAGCGAGTTTTCACCTAGTGTTTCGGCAAGGCGACGCTGCAAAGCAGCAATGACCTGGGTCTTTCCCGTTCCTGGTGGACCAACGATAAGCGCGATATCAGGTGTATTTATCGCCTTCTCCAATGCCTCAATCTGGCGCTTGGTTGGAGCACCCTTAAAGCAAGCTTTGGCGTAGGCGGATAAGCCATCGAGTTGACGCCGTCGGGCGCTTGGCGGTGCAACCCCTTCCAGCAGATAGCTCAATTGCGGCAATCGGCGTCCATCATTGATGGATTGCCTTGCACGCGCACGACGGGTCTGTACAGCTTCGTCACCCGATAGAGAGTAGTAGATGAAGCCCTTGGCTGGTGGCCGTTCCGAGCGCCGGTCCTGGCTTGGAATCAAGACAACGCCGTCTTTCTCAAACCGCAATACCCCTCGAACTGGGCGACGCCGTGCCCGGTCGACTTTCTCCGATGTGTCTTCAACTTCGGAATCAAGATCGAGTTCTTTCTCCCCAAGTTCTACTTGTGTTGTGGCTGATAAACCCAAGGTTTTCCATCGTTTTCGGAAATCCTTCTGGTGGTCAACATCAACTTTTAGAAACCATGCCCAGAGTTCACCCTCGATGAGATCCGCGTTCTTGAACCGAAGAGAGCCAAGCTCTCGCGCGCAATCTCTCGCCTGTTCCCATTCAAGCGCGCCGTATTCCTGCCATAGGCGCAGGTAGCTTCCGTTGTCGCGAAGTGCAGCATCCAGGAGTGCGCGCTGCTCTGTACTCTGGAGCCGAACGGCGACACTGGCATCTTGGAAAGAGATCTTGCCTACGGCCATCGCCACACGTGCATTAGTACCCTTGAGACGTGTGACGCTCATCAGTCTCAGCACGCCCGCATCTCGTTTGACGGTGCCTCGCCACCCCGCTCCAAACAGAACGAAACCTTCATCGGAAGCGTTGTCGAAGCGACCAAGAAAGACACGATCCATTGCGGCGGTCGCCGCGTCATCAGCAGAGATGAATTGATCTGTCAACCAATCCACGGCCGCCTGTACGTCCGGTGCGGAAATCTCACCCCTGCTGGCCAATTGCTCCGCAATGGCCTCATCAACAGAAATCGCCATATCCAACTGGATCTGCTCGACCAAATCCAGCGATTGAAGGTGGAGAACCTTTTCGTGTCGATTTCTTAAGACCCACAATGTCAAGCCACGCTGGACCCGAATCGCAGTTCGATCTTGGCTTCCGACTACTTTGCCGACGCAGACGAAATCTCCCTGACGGAGAAGATAGTCATTACCGTGTGCCTGCACTGATACTGCCTCGCCGATCTGCCAATCAGCATCCAAGTCGTCACAAGAGAATTGGACAAGTTCACTCGACAGAAGAGAAAAATCACAGAGTTTCATCGTTGGCTCACCAGTTGAAACGCCATACGACGTGCTCTTCTTCTACTGCCCCTAGATGGAGCCAGAAAGACACGCCTGAACGACTTTCTGATTTAAGCCGCTGTCGACGCGCAACGGCTACGACTTTGTCGTCAGATGCTCTCTGCAAGGAAATTCGCGCACCGGCTGAGGGCTCTATCCACAACCCATCCTTGGCAAGTTGAACCGTACATAGCGGACTCGCATCCGCGTACAAGGACGTTCCCAAGGGCAAGGTTTTCAATTCGGCTGGGCTCACGCTTAACACCAGGGCCTTACCTGTGCGAGTCCAGCACTCCTTGCGAATCAACGACTCAGGAACATCCTCCGTCAAGCCCTCCCGGAGCAGCTCGGGCGGCATATAGCGATATTCCTGCAGCAGGATCGTCCGATTCTTGTCCTGAGCGTGATCACAAAACGGACAAGTCTGTTTTGGGGTGTAGAAGAACGTACTGCCACAGGACTCGCATTGATCGCAATGACCAGTGGCAGCCTCGAAGGCATCAGCCCATTCACTCAGACTTGGTCGCTCACCTGGACTATTCAGCCCGGCATTGAAGCATCGTTCAAACAACGCACGCAGTGGCGCGTTGAGCGTGATCTCGCGTGGCAGACCAATCGACAAGGCGTTGCTGCGATCGACTTGGTGATCTACCCAAGGGAGTTCGCCACGGAGAGCCGCCTCTTCACGCTCGGGCTCACCTTCAAGGACAACGTCTCCCTTGAGTGGGTGAACCAGCGTGAGGATGCGATATGCCATGACCGCAAAACTCCAACTGTCTGTCAGCGTATTGATGCCAGTCTCCCCCCGGAGAATCTCGGGTGCACCGTAATCAGGAGTGAAGACGCCTTGCTGACCATCACGCGACTGACTCGCAACGTTGTCGGCATCGATTAACCAGACTTCGGCGTACTCTAGTGATTGCGATGCGAAGACATTTGCAGGGGAGAGATCGCCATAGGCCAATCCACGCCCATGCAACTGAGCCAACACCCGCGCCAGTCGCGCAAGCATCTTCAACCGACGCAGCAGGCCACCCGTTTTCACATAGCCGGTGAGGCCGTCATCAGACATCAATGAGTCAGTCGCCACCTGCATCAGCTCAGTCATTGGGGCCAACCCATCCATCAACTCCATCACGTATCCGGGCTGCGGCTGCGTGATGAGGGCCAACGGATGTGCTATCGGAAGACCTTCAAGTGGCTGGCGCATAAGTGCGCGGATCTTGTTCGTCCAACTGGCTCGTTTTTCTTCTGTGGTTGCTCGCGCAACTTTGACGAGAACGTTGGGGTAGTTGGTCGTGCAGACGATTCCCTGCCCACCTTCGCCGATGCGACCTGTCAACTCATAGGACTGACCATGTTGGTCTAGCACCGTCCTGTTTTTCTTCGGTGCTTCTGCTGTGGTTGCGCTCATTCGGACGTCCTAAATATGGTCACAAGTGTCTTGTCGTCGCTATGCAAGGGGGTCGCCCAGTTGCTCAATTCAGACTGCAGCCAGCGTCTGCCTCGGCGACGATTCCGAGTGCTTAGGTCTTGATAAAGCGCATCAAAGAACTCTGCGAGTTGGGCTGGCTCGAGATCGTCGGCAACGCCATCTGTCATCAGGACAACACCATCCCCTGGCTCGGTGAGTCGGCCGAATGTGGTGCTCCATTTGTCCTGCACGTGAGTGGACTCAAGTGCCCACGTCTGATTGCTATAGGCTGTGCGGTCTGGTGTGACGCGACGGAACTGGCCAGCGCATCTCACAAGCAGCAAACCGTCACCCAGTTGAGCTGCATGGACATCGCCTTCACCTGTCACGCGACCGAACAACAGCGTTGTCGCGGCGTCTCTTGGAGTTGTCGGCTCAATGGCTTCGAGCCATTGCTGATGAATCAATGGCAGCGTTGCAGGCAGATCGAAGCTGCTCGATGCGGCGCGCAAAATCCGTCGGGAAACCTGGCAGGCATTACGTGCCCCCAGATCACTACGTGCTCGAGATCCCAGTCCGTCAGCCACGGCCGCAATCCATCCGCCCCGCCAGCCAGATAAAGCCATCGCGTCCTGGTTAGGCTCGCCCAGGTCTAGGTGTCGGGGGCCGATGACGCTCGCGCCGCAGGCAATAAACCTCATTGGAAGTCGAGGTCCAATGCGTCGTCATCCGGCGGCGGGACAACGAAGGTGGTTGAGAGGTCTGGATTTTGGCTTGCAGTGCGAGTGGTGACGCTCATGGTCACCGCTCGGAAGAAACGATGGATGTCCCGGGCGTTGTGGGCCTTGAAAATGGGCGCTTCTGCGTCGTTTGCAAAATCCCTCAGCATGGCTTCGTCGGCATCTGGGCCAATTGCCATTGCAAGCCGGGTTGCTTTCTGCGCCCGCTCGGAATCGCAGAGAGCCTTGAAAGGAGCCTCCCAGTCGTCGGTCGGCTGCCCATCAGACAAAAGAATCAAAACGGGCCGGTAGGCTCGAGAGGGGATGCGATCCTTGTCCTCTAGCAACTGACGGGCAAGGTCAAATGCAGCACCCATCGGCGTTACTCCATCAGCCTTCAATTCCGCGAACCCGGCGACGCTGTGTGCCGCAACCAACGGTAGGTGCATCTGCGCCTTGCCGCCGAAGGTGATTAAGCCCACTTGGATCTCGGCGCGTAGACGACTTTCCTTGGCGAAAGTCGAGACCATGTCCTTCATCGCAGCGTTGAGCGCCTCGATCTTGCCGTTCTCCCCCATGCTGCCACTCGCGTCAGCCAAGACGATCACGGGTAGAGGCCGGGGCGTGGCTACAGCAAATTTTTTGAGACTGCTCATTTTCTTTGTCCTTTGATCAGATTGATTTTTCGTATTCGGGGTTGGGGCTTTGGGTGGCGAAACCGGCGGCTGAGTCGAACGCATCGCGAAATCGCCGACGTACCGGCTCACGATGTCCTCTTGGTATTTTGCAAACCCCATGACCCAGCCTCCGATTCATAAAAGTTCTTATCATTAAGCACCATCCGTGCCAGATATTTTTGACTGATACTTGAGCAGCCAATTCGTCAATGTTTGGTAGCTACCAAGACCCAACAGCTTCGCCGCCTCAGTCTTGTTTCCGTGACTCTGTTCCATGGCCCTCTCGAGGTAGTGCCGAGCTACATCTGCCATCAAATCAGGCAGAGAGAATCCCTCTCCAAGTGCAGCCCCAAGAATGGAGTCGTCTGCGCCACTGGATGTGAGCGAGAGAACCTCAGCGACATCCTCGGCTGCTATTTCCTCTCCTGGAACCCAGATGGAGGCCCTCAAAAGAGCGTTGTGCAACTCCCTCACATTGCCCGGCCAGGTGTGGCGAAGAAGAACATTTCTTGCGCCTACAGATAATTTCTTATGTTTGAAGCCTGGCTGTGATGTCGCTTCGCGGTTGACCTGGGCAAGCAAAGCATCGATCAACAGATTGAGATCTCCTTCGCGAGCGCGCAGTGGAGGTAACGCCAAGATGCCAACCGCGATTCGATGAAACACATCCTCTCTGAATCGGCCAGCCCGAACCTCTTCCGGCAGGACTCGGTTGGTAGCAGCAACGATGCGCACATCGACTTTTCGAGATTTGCTGGCACCGAGGCGGGTCACCTCATGCTCTTGAAGCACGCGAAGCAGCCGAACTTGTGACGACAGCGGCAGCTCACCGATTTCGTCCAGAAAAAGCGTCCCGCCATCAGCCGCCTCGAAGTGACCAACGCGACCGGCATGAGCGCCGGTAAACGCACCCTTTTCGTGACCAAACAGCTCGGAGTCAATGAGTTCGAGAGGTATCGCTCCGCAGTTGACCGCGACGAATGGTGCGTCTTTTCGCTTGCTGGAGGCATGGATCGCCCGCGCGAAGAGTTCCTTGCCGGTCCCAGATTCACCCTGGATCAACACCGGCAGATCCCGTTGAGCCAGTCTCTGCGCCATCGCGACGACGCGCTTCATCGCACTGCAGCGATGAATGATGCTGGCGAACTCTGGTGCAGCGGGAGGCAATCCTTGAACAAGGTGCGCGAGAGCCTCATCAGCTTGCTTGCTTGCAACTGGAAGGAATTCAGCGGCTAAGTCGAATGGAACAACGACAGGACGCACGCCATGCTCGCGAGAGGACTCTATGAGGCTGGCGCCGTACTTAGCTTTCGCCAACAGCACCCACACAGCAGCCATGGCAGGGGTGCCCGGGCTCACATGGAAAGTGATTGGCAGCTCAGGTGAAGAAGACAGCGTCGCAGACACCGCTCCGTTGGCTGCAACGTATATGTCTTCGAAATCGGTGGGGCTGCGCAGTTTTGCGTGCCGCACATCTGTAGCGCCCGTAAATTTGCCGCTCAGCCACGCCACGAAGTTCTGCGTTTTCTGCTGCCCGTGATCTGACAGGAGTACCAGGCGCTCATAAGCCCCCGTATCCAGCGCCATCAAGATGGGGCCGATGTCCGCGCCCGATGCATCCTCCGAGGCGCGGAGGTCTGAATTACCAAGCCAGGCAAAAAGTGTGGGCATCGGGCATAAGAAATTATGTGGTCACATAAATTTCATTCTATCGCGCACAGTATGCAGATGGGAAGTCTCCCAGGAGCGGGTTGGTGGCAAGCGGAACACCAGAGCCACGCGGGTCTGCATGCCGCCCAATCACACAGTGCCCAGCATCCACTCGCCATATCTCTCCTTGCCCGACACTCAGCAGCCGAGTATGATGTCATCAATTTGATGATGTAAACTGCCTAGCAATGAGCAATCGAACAACCATTTCCGGTCTAACCGTCGTCTTTCGTGGATGAGGAGCGTCTGACCATGCATCCCCAACGTGTTGAGAGCCTCAGCCACGCCCAGCGGGAACGGCTGGCCTACATCGACTTCCGGCTTTACTTCATGGGTGAAATCGGTCGCCCGGATTTGACCGGTCGGTTCGGGGTTGCTCCTGCGGGTGCAACACGGGATCTGGCTCTCTATAGAGAGATTGCCCCGCAAAACATCGAATTTGACGGCAGCAACAAGATTTATCGGATTGGCAAGGACTTCGTCCCGCTTTTTGAACACGCACCAGCCCGCGTGCTGTCGGCGATCTCCTTGGGCTTTGGCGATGGCGTAAACGGCGAATCGCAGCCGATGCTTCCTTGTGAGTCGCCCACTGTTTTGGGCGGCCCCCGGATGGAGGTCTTGGCCCCTATCTGTCGTGCGATCCACGCCAAGCGCCCGGTGGCCATACGCTACCACTCGATGAGCAGCGGTGAGTCGGAACGGGTGATCATTCCCTTCGCCTTGGTCGATACCGGCCTGCGCTGGCACGTCCGGGCCTTTGATCGCAAGAGTAGCGAGTTCCGAGACTTTGTCGTCACCCGCATCGAAGCGCCGACCCTGGTTGATGAGGAACCCAAGGCCAACGAGCGCCCAGACAACGACATCCAATGGACCCGGATCGTGGAGTTGGACTTGGTGCCGCACCCGCGCTTGAGCCGTCCCGAGATCATTCGAATGGACTACGGGATGAGAGATGGCTCGATTCGGATGCGTGTCCGTGCGGCAGTCGCTGGCTACATGCTTTTGCGCTGGAGCGTCGATGCCTCGCCCGATCACAGCTTGCAGGGTCACGAATACAGACTGTGGCTGCGGGATCACCTGGCGCTCTATGGCGTGAAGAACGCGCTTCTAGCTCCCGGCTATCGCTCGCCTGACCACCTTCGGCCAGAAGCCGAAGCGGAATGAGGGGCTGCTGATGCTGACAAAACTTGAACGGTACGTAGACCAGCTTGGCGGCCTGCACACAAAACTCATCGTTCTGGCTGGGCCGCGCGGCAGCGGCAAAACCAAGTTGCTGCAAGAGTTGGGAGCCAAGCTGGGTGTCCAGCCACTGAACGTCAACTTGGAATTGGGGCGTCGCTTGTCGGCTACGCCGCACGCAGCACGTGGCTTTTCTGCGGGCCAGCTGCTGCGGGATATCGCTGACAAGCAGCGCAAAGAAGAGGTGCTGCTGCTCGACAACATCGAGTTGTTGTTTGAGCGTGGCCTGCAGATCAATCCGCTGGAATTGATCAAACGGTTGGCGCACTCCAAGCGCGTCGTGGCCGTGTGGCCCGGCGAGCTGCGCGGAAATCGGCTGTATTACGCCGAGATGACGCACCCGGAATATCGCGACTACGACGCTGATGGCGTGGTCGCACTTGAGATTTAAAGCTTAGGGGAACGAGGAAAACATGGCTAACAAGATGAAATACGGTGATCTGGTCCAGTTCGAACAAATCGAATCGGTCATTCAATTGCTCGATGCTGGGCGGCCCGATGAGGCAAAGAAGCTCGTCACCACCTACGTCATTTCCGATGACATGGCAGAGCGGATCGCCAAGCTCATGATTCCTCAAATCAGCTTCGACGACACCGTTGACCACAAAGGTGTGCTGATCGTCGGCAACTACGGCACGGGTAAGTCGCACCTGATGTCGGTGTTGTCGCTGGTGGCCGAAGATGCGGCCTACGCCCCGATGCTTCGCCATCCGAAGGTGGCCGAAGCCGCTGCGTCTATCGCTGGCAAGTTCAAGGTGCTGCGTATCGAGGTGGGTGGCCTGGAGATGCCCCTGCGCCAGATCATCACTCGCAGGCTGCAAGAGTTCCTGGCCAACCTTGGCGTCTCCTACACGTTCCCCACGGCTGACCAGGAGCTGGACAACAAGCACTCCTTCGAAGAAATGATGGGAGCGTTTGAAGACGTCTACCCGGGCCAGGGCATCCTGTTGGTGGTGGACGAGTTCCTTGAGTACCTCGATTCGCGTCGCGGCCACGAACTGGCACTGGATCTGGCCATCCTGCGCCAGATTGGCGAAGTCACCAAGCACCTCAAGTTCCGCTTTGTAGCGGGTGTGCAGGAAGCTATTTTCGACAGTGCACGCTTCGAGCACGTGGCCAGCAGCATGCGCCGCGTGCACGAGCGTTTCACGCAAATTCTGATCGACCGCAATGACGTCAGCTTTGTGGTCGCCGCGCGCTTGCTGAAAAAGAGCGTCGATCAGCAAAACAAGATCCGCGAGTACCTCACGTCGTTCACCAAGTTCTACGGCTCCATGAACGAACGCATGGACGAGTACGTCCGCCTGTTCCCAGTTCACCCGGACTACCTCAAAACCTTTGAGCAGATCCACTTCGCCGAAAAGCGGGGCGCACTGACCACCATCGAAGCGGCGATGAAGGCGCTACTGGACCAGGAAGTGCCCACCGACAAGCCCGAGCTCATCAGCTACGAGAGCTACTGGCAGACCATCAAGAAGAATTCTGCGCTGCGCCCAGATGCCAACATCAAGGAAGTTCTCCGCGTTTCCGACGTGCTGGAGTCTCGCGTGCAGCAGTCGTTCACCCGCCCAGCCTACAAGGGGATGGCGCTGCGCGTCATCAACGCACTGGCCGTGCATCGCCTGACCACCGGCGGCGATATTCACGTGCCTATTGGCCCCACCGCAGCAGAGCTGCGTGACGCTCTCTGCTTGTTTGACCCGACCATTGCTGATTTGCCCGGTGATGCTGCCGAGAACTTGCTCTCCAAGGTCGTGACGGTCCTGCGGGAAGTACTCAAAACCGTCAACGGTCAGTTCATCTCAAAGGCTGCTGACACCGAGCAGTACTACCTTGACCTGAAAAAAGACATTGACTACGACGCGCAAATCGAAAACCGCACCGGTAGCCTCGATGACGACCAGCTTGATCGCGCCTACTACGCGGCCCTGCTGCAGCTGGTCCGAGAAAATCCAAACGACCCGAGCTATGTCTCTGGCTTTCAGATCTGGCAGTACCAGATCGAATGGCAGGAGCGTCGTGCCGAGCGTATGGGTTACCTGTTCTTTGGTGCGCCGAATGACCGGCCCACGGCTCAGCCCGAGCGGGACTTCTACATCTACTTCATCCCGCCGTTCGAAAAACGCAAGTTCACCGACAACAACTTGTCCGATGAAGTCTTTTTCCGCCTGAAAGGCCTGGACGAAGACATCAAGCGCCATCTGTCCTCCTACGCTGCGGCACTGGAACTGGCTTCCACCGCCAGTGGCGGAGCCAAGGCCATCTACATGTCCAAGGCCCAGGACTTCCTCAAAGCCATGGGCAAATGGCTGCAGGAAAAGCAGATGACCGCCTTTGAAGTGACCTACCAGGGCAAAACCAAGACCCTGCAAGACTGGTCCAAAGGCATCTCACTGCGCGACCGTGCGCGCCTCGGTCCAGATGAGCGCATCAACTTCCGTGACGTGGTCAACATCACCTCCGGTCTGGCCCTCAGCCAGCACTTTGTGGATCTGGCCCCCGAGTACCCCACGTTCTCGGTTCTGTTTACCGAAGCCAACCGCAAGCAACTGGTCGGAAACGCGCTGCGTGCCCTGGCGGGTGGCAACCGCACGAAAGATGCTGTTGCCATCCTGGATGCACTGGAACTGCTGGACGGCGATCGCATCGAGCCTGCCAACTCCCGCTACGCCCAGGAAGTGCTGAAGCGCTTGAAGGACAAGGGCCACGGCCAGGTGCTCAACCGCAGCGAACTGCTCTCGGGCACGGCGGATGTCGAGTACTTTGCGCCCATCAAGTACCGCTTGGAGCCCGACCTGCTGGTCACGGTGTTGAGCGGCTTGGTGTACTCCGGTGACTTGGTGCTGTCCATCACCGGCGACAAGATCGACTCCGGCAAGCTGGTGCAACTGGCTGAACGTTCGCTTGAAGACCTCAAGCAGTTCAAACACATCGAAGCGCCCAAGGAAATCAATGTCGCCGTGCTGAAGGCCTTGTTCGAGTTCTTTGGCTTGGCCTCCGGCTGGGCGCAAAAGGCCACGCAGGGCGACCCGGAATCGGTGCGTGAACTGCAAGACCGCATCAGCGTCATGACACCACGCGTGCTCAAGGCGGGGTCGGACCTGCAACAAGGCAAGCTCGGCTTTTGGGGTCAAAACCTGCTGCGCGAGGAAGAAGCCAAAGACTGGCACGCTCGGCTGGATTCGCTCAAGAAGTTCACCGAAGACCTGTCGCCGTACAACACCGTCGGCAAGCTGAAGAATCTGCGCGTGACCCAAGAAGACATCGAAGCGCAGAAGAAAAATCTGGAAATCCTGGCCGCCGTTGAGCGCATGCTCGATCTGGTGGTGGAGCTGGGCAGCACGGCAGCATACCTCTCGCAGGCCGAAATGGTGCTGCCTGCCGGGCACGAGTGGGTCAAGCAGGCCGAAGCCGCGCGCAAGGCGATGCAAGAAAAGCTGAGCAAAGACCGCACGGCGGAACACGCCAGCGAGTACCGGCAAACGCTCAACCAGCTCAAGAAGGACTACATCAACGCTTACATCGCCAGCCACACCAAGGCGCGGCTCGGCGTGTCAGAAGAGAAGAGCCGCAACACGCTGCGTAACGACCCGCGTCTGCAAGGCCTGCGCGTCCTGGCCGGTGTGGAGATGATGAACGTCAGCCAGCTCACAACGTTTGAAGAGTCGCTGAACGGCCTCAAAAGCTGCTCAGCACTGGACGAGCCGACACTGAATACGGTCGCGGTGTGCCCGCACTGCCAGTACCGCCCCTCTGCCGAGCAGTTGGAGCTGAGCATCCCCGCCGCCAAAGCACTGCACAAGCTGGATGACGATCTGGATCAGCTCGTCGCCAACTGGCAGCAAACCTTGCTGGAAAACCTGGAAGACCCCTTCACACAGGAGAGTCTTGGCCTTTTGCCAGACGCCAGCAAGAAGCTGATCAAGGCCTTCCTGTCGTCACGCACGCTGCCAGACCCCATCACCAGCGAGTTTTCCAACGCCGTGCAGATGGCACTGGTTGGTTTGGAAAAAGTCGTGGTCAAAGGCGACGAGATCAAGCAAGCGCTGCTGCTGGGTGGTTCACCGGCCACGCTCAAGGATGTGCGCGAGCGCTTCGAAGCCTTCCTGAAAGAACGCTGCAAGGGCAAGGAAGATCCTGAAAAGCTGCGCTTCATCATTGAGTGACAGGGAGTTCATCGTGAGCCATGGATTGACCGATATTGACTCCCTTTGCTTGGCCGTGCGAGACAGAGAGTCACGTCGACTGATCTCTGAGGCCATCACTGCCTACAGGGGAGGCGCATTTCGCTCAGCGATCATGTCGACCTGGATCGCCGTGGCCTACGACATCATTGCAAAGGCTCGTGAGCTTGCGGCCCAAGGAGAGGCAGCACCAAAGGTGTTTGTTGATGAGCTTGACGTTGCGATTGAGCACAACGCCGTTCCTAAATTGCAGCGTATTGAAGGTGAACTGCTGAAGACTGCGAACGAAAAACTATTGCTCTTCGCGCCACATGAATTTGTTGCCTTCACACGGCTGCAAGAGGATCGCAATCTATGTGCCCATCCGGCATTTGTGTTGGAAGATGAACTCTATAAACCGACACCGGACTTGGTGCGCACGCACATAGTTCAAGCGTTGCAGTATTTGCTTACACACGCCCCGTTGCAGGGTAAGAGTGCAGTTGGCAGATTCGAAGCTGATATTTTGAGCGCCTCTTTTCCCGTGGATGGCCCTGATATCAATGCTTTTATCCGCTCCCGATATCTGGACCGCGCTAAAGAGGTGTTGGTAACCAATCTGATCAAATGGCTTATCAAGTCCACCTTCGGTAATGATCGCGCACGCTTTCAGGGTAAAGAAAAGCAGATCGCGCAGACATTGAAAGAGATTGCTTCCGTCAAAACGGCTATCTATGACAGCGTGGTTCCGTCATTCGTTTCCACATGGTTTGACGCTGTCGATGACGCGGTATTACTGGGCCTTTGTACGCTAGTCGATTCCGATACAAGGATCTGGAACTGGCTTTCTGAGCCGGTTCGTCTTCGCATTAGGCGATTGCTGGCGACTGTTGATGTTGGCGCATTAACAGCGTTTTCTGCTTTTGACTCACTATCTTCCCCTGAATTGTCTGTGGATCTTCTTGCACGCTTTGATGCGCTTGATCGAACTGCACAAATCAGCATTGCCGCTGAAAATCCGAGACCTGAATTGGTTAGCCGTGCAATCGATCTTTACGGATCGTCTGGAGGCTGGAGATCGGCAGAGAGCAATGGGCTGACTCTTGTCGTGAATTACGTCCAGTTTTTCACCAGCGACGACATCAGAAAAATACTGGAAGCGGCAGCGACCAATGACCAAATTTGGGCAGCTTCAGGGACCTCCGGCATTCTCGATAGGTTGTTTGATCTCACATTGCCAATGATCAGCCAAACACGCCAGCATTGGCAGGCATTTGTCGATACTCGAATTGCCGCTAGCCGTGATGCTACCGAACACTACGCATATCCATCGCTGCAGCAACGGCTTGCAGCCAACGGAAATTAATCAACGGAAAACTTATGAGCGATCTTTTCAAAAACCTCGCGGCCCAATCTGGTCCGGTTGAATGCCTTGGGCAAACGTTTCCGAGTGACGAGGCTCGCCGTGAGCACTACCTGGAACTGCTTGCCGAGAAGCTCAAGGATCCCACGTTCCGGAAGATCGAAGGTTTTCCTATTGGGTCGGACGAAGATATCCTGGCTCTATCTGATCCCCCGTACTACACGGCATGCCCGAACCCCTTCCTCGAAGAATTCGTCCGTCATCACGGCAAGCCCTATGACTCCTCGGTCTCATACAGCAAGGAGCCCTTTACTGCCGATGTCAGCGAGGGCAAGAACGACCCGATTTACAACGCGCACAGCTATCACACTAAGGTGCCCCATAAGGCAATCATGCGATACATCCTGCATTACACACAGCCAGGAGATGTTGTGCTCGATGGGTTCTGCGGAACAGGGATGACTGCTGTCGCCGCACAGCTGTGCGGAGATCGTTCGGTTGTCGAGTCTCTAGGGTATCGAGTCCAGGCGGACGGGCAGATCCTCATTCAGGAGTTGGAAGACGGCAAGCCAAATTGGATACCCTTTTCCAAGCTTGGCTCCCGAAGGGCAGTTCTAAATGATCTTTCCCCAGCCGCGACCTTTATTGCGTACAACTACAACACGCCAGTTGATGTTCACTCGTTTGAGCGAGTTGCAAAAGGAATTCTCAGAGAAACGCAAGCAGAATGTGCTTGGCTCTATGAAACCAGCCACGTGGCTGGCGGTTCTACCGGCCAGATTAATTACCTCGTTTGGTCAGATGTTTTCACATGTCCAGAATGTGCTGGCGAGGTCGTTTTTTGGGACGCGGCTGTCGATAAGGACGCCGGTCAAGTTCACGATGAATTTGCATGCCCTCACTGCTCCGCGCAGCTTACCAAGCGCGGAATGGAGCGCGCATGGACCACTAAGTTTGACCTAGCTTTGCGGCAAGCGATCCGTACGGCCAAGCACAGCCCGGTCATGATCAACTACTCTGTCGGCACCCAGCGATTTGAAAAGGTGCCGGACGGCAAAGATCTAGAACTGATTGAGAAAATAGCAGGAAAACCCTTATCTCCGAAGATTCCAATCGATCGAATGATTGAAGGAACTGAAACCCGACGCAACGACCCATTTGGCATTACTCACGTTCATCACTTTTTTACTCCGCGCACGCTTTATGTTCTAGGCCGAGTACTGGAGAAAGCCCAGGAGAAACTATCCAGACGTGACTATGAGGCGTTTCTTTTTGTCGTAACGGGGACTCTTCAGATCGCATCAAAAATGAGCCGCTTTCGGTATGACTCGCGGAACACAAAGAACACCGCCGGTGGAACTACTAGCGGCACTCTCTACGTGCCATCGCTTTCCAAGGAAGGGGAGGTGTTCAGCCTGTTGAATAGACGATTGGACTCAATAATTCGCGGGTTTTCATCCCGTGGAAATTTTCGCAACTTGAGCCTGATAACGTGCTCATCCAGCAATGACATTGCACTGCCATCGAACTCGTGCGATTACCTTTTCTTTGATCCGCCATTCGGTGCAAATATCAATTACTCCGAGCTGAATTATCTTTGGGAGTCTTGGTTAAAGGTTGTGACGAGCAACAGCCAGGAAGCCATCGAGAACCGAGCGCAAGGAAAAACTCTTAACGATTATCGGAGGTTGATGTCAGCGTGCTTCAAAGAGGCGTTTCGCGTCTTAAAGCCTGGTCGCTGGATGACTGTAGAGTTTTCAAACACGCAGGCATCAGTGTGGAATGCGATCCAAACTGCTCTTCAAGAGGCAGGGTTCGTTGTCGCAAACGTATCTGCCCTTGATAAGAAACAAGGCTCATTTAAGGCCGTAACGACAACAACAGCAGTAAAGCAAGATCTGGTAATTTCTGCTTACAAGCCAAATGGAGGGCTTGAAGATCGGTTTTCTCAATCTGGCGGAAGTGACGACTCAGTTTGGGACTTTGTCCGGACACATCTTCATTACTTGCCGACAGTTAAGGTCAAAGCTGGGGTATTAGAGTTTATCGCTGAGCGCGATCCGCGCATTATCTTTGACCGAATGGTGGCTTGGTTCGTGCGGCACAACGCGCCGGTGCCTATGTCATCTCAGGAATTCCAGTCTGGTCTTGCTCAACGCTTTGTTGAGCGCGACGGCATGGTTTTCCTATCCGATCAGGTTGCCGAATACGACAAGAAACGCCTTCAAGTCGCCATTGCGCCGCAAATGGAAATGTTTGTCTCTGATGAGCGAAGTGCGATCGATTGGCTTTCAGACTTTCTGAAACGTCGCCCGTCAACCTATCAGGAGATCAGCCCTGAGTTCATGGGCCAGTTGGGCGCAGGCTGGAAGAAGCATGAGACCAAACCTGAACTGTCAGCCTTGCTGGAAGACAACTTCCTGAAGTACGACGGCTCTGGCGAGGTGCCGAGTCAAATTCACAGCTATCTCTCGACGAATCACAAGGATCTTCGCGGTCTGGAGAAAAACAATCCAGCACTGGTGGCCAAGTCGAGAGACCGCTGGTACGTACCTGATCCGAACAAGGCGCAGGACCTGGAGAAAAAACGCGAGAAGGCGCTACTCAAAGAATTCGAGGCCTATCGGACCTTCACTGGTCGCAAGATCAAGGAATCGCGTCTGGAAGTGCTGCGTGCCGGTTTCCGAGCTGCGTGGGCTAGCAAGGACTACGCAGCCATCATTAACATCGCGAAAAAGCTGCCCGACGAGACGCTGCAAGAAGACGAAAAGCTGCTCACCCTCTACGACATGGCGTTGACCCGTACAGAGGACGGGCTCTGAGCGTGGCGGGCGGCGGCTTCAACGTGGGCGATTGGTGCTGGCTGACGCGGCAGGCTGCGTCGTGCCGCGTCATCGATCGGCAAGAGGTGTGGGGCGAGAGTGCCTACCGCGTTTGGCTGCCAGCCAAAGACGCGGTGGTGCGGGCGCGTGCCTCAGACCTTGCGCCGCTGGAGAGCGTTCGCCCCACGGTGGAGGAAATCCTGCACACCACAGCAGCGGCCAAACTGCTGGATGCGCTGGAAGACAACCTGTTGCTTGCGCCCATCCAGTCCAGCGTGGTGCCGCTGCCGCACCAGCTGTACGCACTGAATCGCGCCATCAGCCGCGACCGTATTCGCTACCTGCTGGCCGATGAAGTGGGCTTGGGCAAGACCATCGAAGCCGGATTGGTGCTGCGGGAGTTGAAGCTGCGAGGCCGGGTGAAACGCGTGCTGGTGGTCGCGCCCAAGGGGCTGGTACGCCAATGGCAGGCTGAAATGCGTTTGCATTTCGGTGAGCAACTGCAGTTCATCGAACCCTCTGAGTTGGCCGCGTTTCGCCAGTGGCGCAGCGGCAACCAGGGAGACGAAGACAACTTGTGGCGTATGCACGACCAGGTGATCTGCTCCTTGGATTCGGTCAAGCCGATGGAGAGTCGGCGTGGCTGGAGTCTGGAGCAGCTGAACAACTACAACCGCGAGCGCTTTGAAGACCTGATTTCTGCCTCTTGGGATCTGGTCATCATCGATGAGGCCCACCGCATGGGCGGCAGCACCGAACAGGTGGCGCGCTACAAACTGGGCGCTGCACTGGCCGAAGCATCGCCCTACCTTTTGCTGCTGTCGGCCACACCGCACCAAGGCAAAACCGACCAGTTCCTGCGCTTGATGCAGTTACTGGACCGCGAAGCCTTCCCGGACGAGAGCAGCGTGAACCGCGATCGTGTGCGTCCGTTTGTGATTCGCACAGAGAAGCGGCTGTCGATCAACGCCGAAGGCCAG
The DNA here is from genome assembly GCF_977011995.1 of Variovorax durovernensis. Taxonomy (NCBI): domain Bacteria; kingdom Pseudomonadati; phylum Pseudomonadota; class Betaproteobacteria; order Burkholderiales; family Comamonadaceae; genus Variovorax; species Variovorax durovernensis. Next base: position 4,810,535 of record NZ_CDRNCW010000001.1, read on the forward strand.
CCCTTGTTCAAGCCACGCGTCACCCGGCTGCAAGCGGTGGCCTGGCAGGCGCGGCACAACGCGCAGCAGCGCTTGTATGAGGCAGTGACCGACTACGTGCGCCATGGCTACAACCAGGCAATGGCGGCCAAGCAGCGCCACATCGGGTTCTTGATGATTTTGATGCAGCGCTTGGTGACGTCCAGCACGGCCGCCATTCGCACGACGCTGGAAAAGCGACTGGCATTGCTGGAGGAGCCGCAGCCACAACCCTCGTTGTTTGAGAACACAAGCGAGGAAGACTGGTCAGATTTGGACGGCCAGTCCCAGGTGGATTTGGCCATGCAGACCACCGGCTGGGAGCTGGAAAAGTACGAGGTGGAGACTCTGCTCGATCTGGCTCGCGAGACGGAAGCATCGGGCACCGACGCCAAGGCAGAAGCCTTGCTCGAGCTGATCTACAAACTGCAGCAGGAAGAAAACGACCCAGCCCTGAAGGTGCTGCTCTTCACCGAGTTTGTGCCGACCCAAGCCATGCTGGTCAATTTCCTGGAAAGCCGTGGCTTCTCGGTGGCTACTCTCAACGGCGGCATGGATCTGGATGCCCGCAGCAAGGCGCAAAAGGCGTTCTCTCAAGACGTGCGCGTACTGATCTCGACTGACGCTGGCGGTGAAGGGTTGAACCTGCAGTTTTGCCACGTCATCGTCAATTTCGACATGCCTTGGAACCCGATGCGCATTGAGCAGCGCATTGGCCGCGTAGACCGTATTGGCCAGCGGCACGTGGTGCGCGCCATCAACTTTGTGCTGGAAGACACCGTGGAGCACCGGGTTCGCCAGGTGCTGGAAGCAAAGCTGGAAGTGATCGCCCAGCAGTTCGGCGTGGACAAGGCTTCTGACGTGATGGACTCTGCGGAAGCAGAGCCTTTGTTCGAAGAACTGTTCGTGCATGGCTTGCAGAACCCGGCGTCAATCGAGCAGGAATGCGATGTGGTGGTTTCGCAGTTGCGCGAGACCTTGGCCGATTCGAAAAAGAGCAGCGAATTGCTGTCGGATGCGCACGAGCTGGAGGCTGACGATGCCCGCAAATGGCGCGACCACCCTGCACAGTTCTGGCTGGAACGCGCCATCACCTCTGGCTTGGCCGCACGCGGCGGCGCAGCAACGAAGGTGGGTAAGGCCTGGCGGGTGACTTGGGCGGATGGCACCGAAGCAGCGCAGGTGTGCTTTGACGCGCGCACCGCTGACGAGAATCCTGAGATTGTGTGGGTGACGCTGGAAGACCCGCGCGCACGCGCAGTGATCAGCGAGTTGCCCCGCTTTGTGGCGGGCCAGCCCTTGCCAGTGATTCGAGTGTCGGGCCTGCCTGATTCTGTGAGCGGCATTTGGTCACTCTGGGAGATCAGCCTTGCGGCAGAAGGCTTGAACCGCAAGCGGTACCTGCCCGTTTTCACCAACGAAGATGGACGCGCTTTTGTGCCAACGGCCAAACGCGTGTGGGATTTATTGCTGACCGAAACGGTGGTTGTGCACGGGGTCAGCGGCACAGAAGAGGCGGTGAAATGGTTTGACGCAGCACTGACGGCGGCTAAAGCCCAGGGCGAGCGGATCTTTACCGAGATGCTGGAGGCGCATCGGACGCGACTGCAAGAAGAGCGGGAACGTGCTGACTATGCCTTTGAAGCAAGGCAACAGGCTATCGGTCGCATCGGACTGCCTGCTGTGCGCGAGCATCGCCGCAAGCGCCTGCAACAAGAACACGACGCCAGACTGGCTGCGTTGACCGAGGCTGCGGCCAGCGTGCCAGATCTGAACGCGGTAATGATGGTGCGCGTCTCCGCCGAGGTGAAGCCCGGTGAGAGCGTGACGGAGACACAAAGCACATGAGCCAGTGGATTGAACGAATTCTCAGCCGCTTCACAGCTGATCTCGATAGGCTGTGGGTCGCCTGCGATCCGGACGACGTCTTGCTGGACGAGCGTTTGCTGGCGGAGCTGCGCAGCCGTGGCTTCGAGGTGCTGTTGTACGAAGATCCTTTCGTGTTTCGCACAGAGTTTGAAGAGCGGTATCGCGCCGCCTGGGACCGAGGCGAGCCGGGCCCAACGTCCGCAGTGGTCGTGCACTGGCGCGGCGCAGATCCCAATGAGCTGCCTTGGGACCTAGGGCACTATGGTCGTGTCGTGAGTTTGGGCTTGGCGCAGTTGTTTCCGCGTTTGGCTTACAACGTGGTTAAGCAGCTTGAACCCGAGCACTTTGCTGTCTTGCTGGAGGCGCACGACACCGAGTTGCAGGGTGTTCGCGGCGAAAACGAGTCCAAAGATTTCATCCTTGAGCGGGTCTACCAGCTGGCACCCCGCTCCAGCATTCGCACGGAAAGTGATTTCTGGCGTGATGTGCTTCGGATGCACTTTGCCAATCGTGCGTTACCCCGGATCTTTGCCGAGCACGCGGCCAGCATCATCCAGAGCAAGGGACTGCTTGCAGGCCTTCCGGTGGCCACGTGGCTGTCGTCGAAAAGTGCTTTGCTGCGCGTGGTGCAGGAGGCGTGGCATCGCTACTTGGCGAACTTGGGCATGGAAGGCTCACGCATTGGCGAGCCGCTGCCACCCGATTACGTGGCCAAGGTCGACATCCCTTTTGCGCACTCGGATGTGCAATCCATCGTTGATTCGATGTTCTTGAATGGCTCCTTGCACCCGCTGGTCGTTGACGTTGTGCCAGCTGGAGCGCCAGGCTGGATCAAGGCCGGGGTTGTTCAAGACCCGCAAGCGCGCAACGCTTTTGTGAAAAAGGGAATTGCCAAGCTGATTGAGGCGATTCCAAGCGCGACGGCTACGCACAAGGCCTGGAGCGAGTTTGCCAAGCAGTATGGCGAAATCCTCGCCCGTGTGCACGATCTGGGCAATGCCTATGGCGCAGAGGGTTTGGCAGAGGTACAGGCTCTCGTGAAAACGCTGCAAGAGCAGTCTGATGCCCAGCTACAGGCGTGGGTGGCTGCCAAGCACTACGCGGATCTGAGCACGCTCTCGTTCCACAACGGGCCGGTGATGGTGCATCGGATTCCCGACTATCTGAGCTCTCGCCGGAAAGCACTGGGTGCCGACAAGATCGCGCTCCTGGTTTTTGATGGCTTGGCCTTGGACCAGTGGGTACAGATTCGGGAGCGGCTGGTCGAAGCGACGAAGCGCTTTGCGTTTGATGAAGGTACTTCCTTCGCTTGGCTGCCCACCGTGACCTCAGTGTCACGGCAGGCCCTGTTCTCTGGCCGTAAGCCGCGCGAATTTGAAGAATCTATCGGCCATACCAACAAAGAAGAGTACCTGTGGAAGGCCTATTGGCAGGAGCAAGGCGTCAAGCCGGGCGAGATCTACTACCAGCGCTCGTTGCGGCAGATTGAGCAGCTGGATGCCTTGCAAGCAGCGCTGGACGATCGTCGGCCCAAGGTGGTCGGGTTGGTGGTCGACGAAGTGGATGACCGACTGCACAAGGAACGCTCCAAACAAGATGTGGCCTTGTGGATCGCGAACTGGTTGAAAACAGGCTTCGTCGATCGCTTGTTTGCGCTGCTGCTCGACAGAGGCTTTCACATTTATCTGACAGCGGATCACGGCAACGTTGAAGCCGTTGGCGTGGGACGTCCATCCGAAGGGGATGTTCCAGAAGCCCGTGGCGAACGGGTGCGCGTGTATCGCAGTGAATCGTTGTTGGCGAAATCCGCAGCGGCAAATGCCAACTCGGTTCAGTTGGACATCGCTGGACTACCTGCGGGCTATATGCCCCTATTCGCAGGTGGCCGAACGGCTTTTGTTCCCGATGGTGAGCAGGTGGTCGTCCACGGTGGCATCTCGGTTGAAGAACTGATCGTGCCGTTTGTGAAAGTTAAATATGTGATTGGAAACGAATGAATACATCAGCCCCTCAGATTGGGTTCGATCGGTTCATTCAGCTTGATTGGGCGGCTGCGGCACTGCGAGTTCGTGCGGGTACAGCTGGGCTAGATGATCTGAATGCACTGCTCGACGCAGCCGAGCTTGGCGTGGAAGCCAAGAAAAAGACACGGACCGTCTTGAATCGCCTCTGGCTGGAGCCACGCGCCGAGCTGGTGGACTTCGCCGACCGGGCGGCGGCTCTCTACAAAAGCCAGCCCGACACACCAATTCCGGCACTGTGCTGGGGCGTGGCCATAGCTTGCTATCCGTTTTTCGGGAAAGTGGCCGAGTTGGTGGGTCGCTTGTCGGCTATCCAAGACGACTGCGCGGCTGCCGAAGTGCATCGCCGTATGAGCGAGATCTACGGCGAACGCGAAGGCACGCGACGCATGACCAATATGGTCATCCAGACACAAGCAAGCTGGGGCGCGGTAGAGCGTGTCGAGAAAGGCAAGCGCGTCATCCGTCTTGCGCCGACTCCCATCCTGAGCGACGAACTCACCGTTTGGCTGATCGAGGCGGCCATGCGCTACGTCGGCAAGCCCGTGTCGGTCAACAGCCTGCAATCGTTGCCGGTCCTCTTCCCGTTCAGCTTGACGAGACCACTGGCCTACTTGGTGTCGAGTTGCCCACACCTTGACATCCGGTCAGAGGGGCCGAATAACCAGTTCGTCGCTTTGCGCAGCGCGATATGAGCAGGGGACTTGGTCGATGACAGATGCAAATCCGAATCCTGGCGATGAACCAAAGAAGAAATCGCTGAAGTTGCTGCTTCGCTCGAAGCCTTTCGCCGAGGTAGATACGTCGGTTGGCCGCGTCTACCTGTATCCGCTGCGGGTACGGGATATGACAGATTTCGGAAATTTGGAGCCAGGGAATGCTGTCACTCAGATCAGGACCTTCCTCACCAGTATTGCCAGTCTGAACGTGGAATCCGATGAGGCTCCGGAACGTATGCCTCTCGACCCTCAGATCGCGAAGACGCTTTCGGAAGACGAAGTCGAGCAGTTAGCCGAAGCCTACGTGCAATCTTCTGGGTGGCAGACGGTCAGGGAAGAAGGCCAGGATGACAAACCGCCGTCGAGGGAGGACGGTGAAGCAGGTTCGGCATACCTGATTCGGTTGATTCAGAATGAAGTTGAACAGCAGTTACAGGCATCGAAGCGGCTTCGAGAGAAGATGCTCGGCTCCAGTAGCAGCTTATTCGATCAGGTGCGTAAAAGCACATCTGCATTGGGCTCAACTTTGAGCGCCTTCGAAAAGCTCACTAAGCCGTCGCGCGAATCGACGCTGGAAATCCATCCCATCCACACTGATCACTTCAGTAGGGTGAACAATTTGATGGCTGAACAAGCACGCGAGCGAGCGAAAGAGCGTGCTGAAGAAATGGAATTGACGCGGCTCACTGGTCAAATGACCGCCGAGTCCGCCAAAGCCCTCAAAGACTTGGTAGACGCAGCGACGACCATGATGGAACAGATGGAAGCGCGCGACCAAAAAACTGATCGGTCGACGCGCACGCAAATCAAAATTGCGCTGTGGTCTGTCGCGTCTTCGGCAGTCTTGGCGCTAGTCGCAGCAATACTTGCGGGCTTCTCATACTTCCAAGACCGTGACAACAACACCGCCGGTGATCAGTGGCAGGCGAAAGTGTTGACCGCCATCGAGCAGGGAAATCAGCAGCGTTCCGCACTTGAACGAGAAAATCAGGCGCTTCTGGAGCAGGTGAGGTCGCAGGGTACCCGCATCGAGGTTCTGGAAGCGAATCAGCGCACCACCGCTAAAGCTGCGGCATCAAAGCAAAAGCCTGATTAAAACGTTGGCGCGACAGAAAAGAATGACAAGGATAGGAACATGGCACGTATCGAAAACCACAAATACAGCATCGAGGAAGCCTTCAGGGAGTGCTTCTACATTGTCCCCGACTACCAGCGCGAGTACGTCTGGACGGACAAGGAAGTGCATCAGCTGCTGGAGGACATCGGTGAGCAAATCGATGCGGGCACGACACGCGAATATTTCATTGGTACCGTGCTGGTCTCGCCGACCGACCAGAAAAACCACTACGAGGTCATCGACGGCCAGCAGCGCCTGACCACCTTCTTTCTACTGCTGTGTGCGCTGAAGCATCTGTTCCAGGGAGAGCCCCAGCGGCAGATGATTTCCGGGCTGATCTCGACCAGCTACGTGGACGGCGACGGCGAGGTGCGCACCAACCTGAAGCTGGAGCCGCGTTACGAAAGCGCGGGCGAAGTGATGGCCAAGCTGGTGGAATTGGATGCCGATCCGCAGACCGTGCGCGCAGGCATTCAGGCGTCAGGTATCGCCAGCTTCGGCTCACTGGAAAATCTGGTCAATGCCTACAGCACGCTGTATCGGTATTTGAAGGATAACTACGACGACGCGCCAAAGCTGAAGAAATATTGGGGCTATCTGGCCAACAACGTGGTGTTCATCCAGATATCCACTGACGTGAGCAGTGCGCTGAAGATCTTCGAGACCATCAATGAGCGCGGCGTGGGCCTGAACCCGATGGACTTGCTCAAAAACCTGCTGTTCACGCAGGTCAAGCAAGCGCAGTTCACCCAGCTCAAGGACGAGTGGAAGAAGATCACCAAGCCGCTGGAGAAGCAAAAGGAAAAGCCGCTGCGGTTCCTGCGCTACTTCCTGATGGCCAACTACACCATCAAGAACGAGCGTGGCGATGCAGTGGTGCGCGAGGACGAAATCTACGACTGGTTCATCGCCAAGGACAACGCGACGCTATGCGACTACGCAGGCAAGCCTTTCGAGTTCGTGCGCAAGGTGATTCGCAACGTCGAGCACTACCTGGCCTTTGCCAACGGGCTGGGCAACGATGGCAAACCCAGCCTGGCGATGGACAGCCTCAAGCGACTTGCCGGTGGCGCGTTCAGCTTGCATTACGTTCTGCTGCTGGCGGCGGCCAATTTCCCCAAGTCGCTATTCGACCATTTCGTGGCGCAGTTGGAGAGCTTCCTCTTCTACTACATCTTCACCAAGACCCCAACCAAGGACCTGGAGCGCAGCTTCTCCCAATGGGCCGACGAGCTGCGCGCGATTGCGGATATCAGCGATCCGATGAAGCAAAAGGCGCAGCTCAACGCTTTTGTCGCCGATCGTTTCGAGAAGAATATGGCGGGCAAGTCACAGGAACTGGCCGATGCCCTCAAACGCTTCACCTTGTATTCGATGCAGCAGTACAGGACACGTTACCTGCTAGCGCGGCTGACGCAGCACGTCGAGATGGCGTTCAGCGGGCTGAAGGTGCCGGGCAGCCTGGAGCCATTCACCAATCTGGAAATCGAGCACATTCTGCCCAACAAGCCAGAGGACGATCTGCGCGGCAAGTGGGCGACAGAAAACCCTGGGATGGTCTACGACGACTACAAGAACAGGCTGGGCAACCTGACCTTGCTGGAGAAGCCTATCAACATCGTCGCGGGTAATGATTTCTACACAGCCAAACAGTCTGAGTACCGCAAGAGCGGCAACTACCTGACACGCAGTCTTGTCGCGCTGACCGACGTTGGGCAGAACACGTCCATTTCGCGGATCAACGCCAAGCTGGAGGCATTCCCGGGATGGAATGCCGCAACCATCGAAAAGCGGCACGCAATGCTCATCGCTTTGGCGCAGGACGTCTGGAAGACGACGCCTATCGATGTTTGATGCGAAAGGTGAGCCTCTGTGACCAAGGATCGCTCATTTATTGATCAGGTTGCTACCAACACCGAGCAAGAACCGGCCGTGGTCAGTCGGGTCATCGAAGAGTTCTGCCTTGCTCTGCGACGGGAGCTCGACGAGTACAAAGGAATCAACGGCGATTACATCGGCGAGCAGCTCCATTGGGATATCAGCAGCCGGGCTTACTTTCACCTACTCGAGTTCCTTGACCAGTTCTCCGAAAAGTATCAATGGGAGCCAGGTTCGGCCCGTGAGTACGTCTCCCGCCTATTCACCGAGGATGAGTGGAAGCCCTTCAGTCAGGAGTATTTTTCTGCCAAGACGCCTGACCATCCACAGTCCGCAGCCCCCGCAATCGGTACGCTCGACGAATTCTGCTCAGCGGCATACGCTTGTGCAATGAGCCTGATGAGCAACGCCGCCTACGTACAGAAGGAACTTCCGACCGTCGAGTTGCCCACAGATATTCGCGCTTCGGTCGAGTCGCTCTGTGCGGACTGGATCGGAACCAAACACGATGTCATCCACGAACTCGACGAATTGCAGGAGAGCCCAAACATCGAAGATCGGATTCGCCGCATCATGAGCTGGCTCGGCGAGGATATGGTCAAGCTCGAAGAGCAAGTCCGCAGGTTGGAGGCGCTGGCCACAGCGGAAGATCGTTACAGGCTGGCTTATCTATTGGTCGGCGAGTCCGGTGGAAACATTCTGCGAAGTTTCGTTGCCGCTGGCGAGTCTGCGGATCGAGTGCTTGAAGGAGGCTGATCAGAGATCAGGTGTTGCGAAGTAGCCAAGCAGCCTCAGCCGCTCGCCGTGTAACCAGTCCTGGCAGCACTTTACCTCCGCCATAGACCCATCGCTGAACCTCCGTGGCGGAAGCGGCCCAGTCCCTCTGATTGATCCGTCGCCGCAGCGTCGACGTCTGCAGCCGCCCAGCCCCGAGGTTGAATGTGAAGTCCACGATGGCCGCGAGCCGCCCTTCGTGCTCGGTGGCCAGCACCGGGCAGTAACGCAGCGTTGCTGCGAGCGCCGTCTGCAGGTCACGCGCCAAATAGACTTCTGCTTCGGACTCGGTGATCGGCGGGTGCGTCGACTCGCACAGATGGCCGTAGCCAATCGTCCAGTAGCCCGCTGGGCAGATGTACGGATGCGCGCGGCCCGGATCGGTCCTCGGCACCCGGTGGAACCCCTCGAAGCGCTTGGCCAGCTCGATGGCCGTTTTCGGCACCCCAGTCACGAGCGCACCCGGTCGAACACGCGCCCGAGGAACCAGAAATTCAACACCCCGGCCCACAGCGCCTGATCGGCTTCCGTCCAGGCGTGCAGGATGGCCGTACCCCAGCCAGCGCCAGCGGTCACAGCGGCCGCGAACGCGGCAGTCTTGGCCGCGCAGTACAGCGCCATGAACCAATAGGTGATCACCGGGCGCACACTGATCGATAACGCGTCTGCCCAGCGCACGCCGGTCTTCTCCCCTTGGGTCCGAACGGCCTCGCGCAGCGCATCGACAGCACCGACGTTCCAGGCGGCCTCGGCACTCGCGCCGATTTCGGCCATCCGTTGTGCGCCGCGAATTTTCTCGAACTCCAGCGCCTTGTCCTGCATCGCCAGCTCATGGCCGCGTTCGCCCTTGCGGTCCAGCCACTTGAGGATTTCGGGCGCAAGACGGAAGGCCCCACCCAGGAGGCCACCGAGCAAGGTCTCGATCATTGGGGGCCTCCCATCAGCTTGAGCTTGATGGCGGCACCGACCAGCAATGCGGCCAGGATGCCAGTGGTGGCCACCTTGATGGTCGTTTGCCAAGCCGTGCGGCGGGCATCGCGCCAAGCCTCCAGCAAATCGCGCAGCTCCCGGATGTCGCGGGCAGCGTGGCCGTTCTCCAATCCAAGATGGGCGAGACAACGCTCGGCACCACGTTCGGCGGCACGGTCGAGCAGATCGTCGAAGTCCTCCTTGCGCAGCAGGAGCATGTTCTCGACAAGCGCGGGTTGTTGTTCGGGTTCGGTCATTCGCTTTCTCCAGAAATGCGAAACCCGCCCGATGCGCGAGCATCAGGGCGGGTCTCAGGGTTGAATTAGTTGGGTTTCAGATCTCGATGATTTCCAGCGTCAAGCTGGGGGCGATGCCTTCGATGGCGTCGTCGCGCACGAACACCTTCTGGCCAAGGGCCGCAGAGCCCCTCGCCTTGATTCGGCCGCCACCGGGCAATGCGACCGTGGCCACGCCAGAGCCGACGTCGATCACGGTGCCCGCCTGCAACGGCGGGTCGGGTATCAGTTGGCGAAACTGCTTGTAGAGGTTATGCATAGGCCTGCACGCCCAGCGTCTGCCAGACCTCGGGCATCCCAGCCTCCACCTGCGTCGCGCGGACGATGCCCAGTCGCGTGACGCTGCCGTCCAGGTACTCCACGAACGCACCGGGCTCGATGATTCCGGTCTCTGCGAGCACCGGCAGGCGCAGGCTGACCTCGAGCTGGTGACCCGTGTCGGCCAGCACCGCGATGCCACGCTGACGCGCGGCGGCAGTTTCGGTGATCAACGGATCGACGACCATCGGTGCCATCACATCTCCGGCAGTCCCGGCCCGGGTCACCTGCCCGAGCACGCCGACGTCCTGCCCGGAAACGAACACGCGGTTGTACGCAGGCTTTTCCAACCAGCGCAGCGACTCGCGGGCGACAGCATCGACGGGCAACACGAAGTCGGGTGTGACGGTGCCCCACTCCCAAGGGGCGACCGGGTAGCGATGTCGCACACGAATGGTCTGCGCTGATGGGTGCGGGATCAGGTATCCACCGGCAGCGCCAGCAATGGCGGTCAATGCGTCGATCCACGATCCCTGTTGCGCGAACGCACCGGCGGGGACGTTCCAGTCCGTCAGGCCCCAATCGACCGTCCAGCCCAGCGGGATGCCGTTGACCGCGAGCACGTCGTCCATCAACTGCCGAGCAGTGCGACCCTCGGTATTCGAAAACGTCATCACCGGCGCGTAAGGCGCGGCCAGAACGGCGTTGCGCCCCCGGCCGGAAATGCGGATGCTGGCGTCACCGAAGATGCGCTCGCGGCTGATGCTCTCGGCCAGCACCCGAAATGCCGTGCCGTTGACGCTGGCCACAAGCTCGACGGGCCCGGACGCGCTACCCGCGACCAGCGCTTCGGCTTTCGCAGGCAACACCGCATCGAAGCCCCACGCCCAGGACGATGCATCGAGCGACAGCGAGAGGTTGAACACCGGCACCGGCGCGCCATCGGACGCGCGGTACAGGGTCACGTTGTTGATCACGAAATAGACCCTCCGAACAGGAACGACCACCGGCTCCCCATCGGGTGGCGGCGGGGTGATGTGGTTTTCACAAAGGAACAGCAGATGCCCATCGGTCGCGGCCAGCGCGGCAAACAGCAGGTGCGGACTGGGCGTGTAGCAAGGCTGCGGAACGGGCGGCTCAGGCACCACCCATCGGCTGATGCCCGGTGGCGGCGGCACCGCTTCCTGATACCTGCCGCGCCAGCCCTTCAGTTGCGGCCGTGCGGTCTGAAAATCGCTCCCCTGGCCGCGCACCACCAAAACACCGATTTGCCACCGGGACACTCTCCCCGCGCGCTTGGTGCGGTCACCGTCCTGATGCCGGAACCGCGTGGCATCCCGCAGAGGGCCTGCGTTCTGGAACAGACCGCGTCGGGCCGCTTCAAACCGCGTGGCGTCCTGGTGCGCAAACCACGTCGAATCCTGCAGTCGGGTCGCATCCTGGTGGCGAGCGCTTCGGCGCTCGGGCGCTGCCGCCAGCACCGGCGGCAACCTGTGCTCGATGCCTTGAGGAACACCCAAGGTGCGTCGCCAGAACGTGTCCCAGCCTGCGGGTGTAGCGGCGGCGTCCTGCTGGCCGTGCGTGGCACCGTCCTCGGTCTGCCGAGCCACTTGCCAAGGGTGCTCGGTCTGGCCCACCGTCGGTCGCTGCGTGCGCGAGTAGTACCTGACCTCCCCCGAGAACACGACACCGGGAAGACTTGCGCCCGCCACATCCAGGGGCACGCTCGGGCGCAGCACCAGCGTGCTGACTGTCAGTGCAGGTAGCTCGGCCAGTAGTTCGGCCCGCGCTGGGGGGATGAACTTGATCGACACAACCGGCAGCGGCAGGCTGGCAAGCACCACCACGTCGTCGCGCGGTGCGACAAAGCCCGCTCCGAACACCAAGTCGGCGTCGGTGGCGGCAGGCTGATCGAACAGCAGGTTGACCAGAGGTGGGCCGAACGCGATGCTGACTTCGGGTGCTGGAAGCGTGGCGGCCAGCGTCAATTCGCTGGATGCACTCGGCACGGGCTACCCCAGGATCGCCGACACCATCCGGGCGTCGCCACCCAGATAGAGATTGGTGCTGGCCAGCTTCACATCGCCACTGCCATCCGTGCCGCTGCAGTCCAGATCCAGCGCCGTGACTTCGTTGCCGTTGACCAGCCGCGCCCACGTAGCAACCCCGGTACTGGTGATCAAGCCGTCCTCCTGCTGCGTCAGCGTCAAGAGTCCGCCTGCAATCGTGCCTGCAGGCTTGGTGAGCCTGATCTCGACCAGCATCGCACTCGCAGGCGTCGTGGCCGGGGTGGCGGGTCGCGTCCCGCCGTAGATGCGCAGACGCGCCGGGTTGCTGCCCGCGTCCAGGAATGCCAGGGTACCCGCCAGCCGCGCCTCGTTGTGTTCGACAGTGATGGCAACGGTCACGGCATCATCTCCGGGCGTAGGTTGTCCGCGATCACGGCGCGGTACATCTGCTTGTAGTCGTAGCTGACCACGGTGTATCTCTGGGACGTATCGATCAGCTCGAATCGATACGCTCCAGTGGCATCGCTCCAGGTTTCGGCCACCAGGACGCGGGTGTTTTCGCTGACCAGTTGCACTCGCCGCACCAGGGGTTGGTCGGGTTGCCCCTTCTCTTTGACGGTTCCAGTGATGAAGCCGTGGCCACTGAAGTGGATGTCCTTGCGACCGTTCGGAATCGGGTGGAAGTGCCAGTCATAACCACCACCCCGGTTCCACAGCTCGGAATTGGGGCTGTTCAAGCGCATCAGGTCGCAGTCGGCATTGACGCCAATGTTGGCGGCAGGATCGGGTAGCACCGAGGTCGATCCACCGGCCAGCGGCAACAGGTCATCGGAGGCGTTCACGGCCACCGTCGCAGGAAACGCGGGCAGACCTGAAGGTGTGTCACCCGCAATGGCGTGGACGCGCGCTGTGGCACCGTATAGGAACACGCCCGGAATCAGCTTGCCCCGGTAAGCGGCATCCCCGACTTGGAACATCAGCACGCCACCGGCTTTGAATTGGATCAGGCGCGCCCACGGCACACCGTTGGCATCGAAGGCTCCGACGATGACCTCGCAGCGCAGAGTCAACCGCTGGCCGTTGTTGAAGGTCGGGGCCACGTCGGCGACGCCCGCGACCGGTTTCGCTCCATCGTTGATGCCGCCCGTCACCGCCGCGCCGTCGCCGAAGCCACTGTTCCAGCGTGTCACGTTCCAGGCACCGTCAATGTGCGCGAACCGGTAGCCCTCGGAACCGTTGCCGGTCGTCATCCACAGGCCGATGTGCTTGCGGGCGCTCGGATCGGTCAGAAACTCGACATCCGCCTCGAACCAGAAGTCGCCGTGGGCGGTTTCGTTGAAGCGCAGGATGGACTGGGCGTTGGGAGCCGAGATGTCGATGGACTGCTGCAAGGTGTTGTGGGTCGCGGACATTCCGCCCAGGACTGCGGTGTAGCCGGGCGCGGGAGCCGTGGCAAAGGTTTCGCTCAGCGGGTAGCTCATGGCTTACCTCCATGGGCCGGTGATATCGAACGCGATCTGCGCGCCCTCGGTCTCCGAGCTGTACTGCGTCCTGACCAGCAGGAAGCGCTTGCCCGCCTGACCGACCACGTTGTCCACGATGGTCTGATCGCTGTACGGACGGTCTTGGGGCATCCACAGCATTCCGGGCAAGATGCCGCGCATATGGCCGTCCTCCTGCCGCACGTAGGTGGGCAGCAGCCACAAGCTGTAGTCCGCGCCATTCGGGAAAGGCATCGGGCCCCGACCGCAGATCTGCTGGCCGTTGTTGGTGTTCAAGGATGTCAGCCCGAAGCGAACCGGATTGCCGAGTTGGGTGTGATTGCGCAGCAGCACCTTGCCGGTGAAGTCCAGGGACGAAACCAGCCCGTAGCCGCTGAACTGCCCTGGATAGCTCCAGTAGTTGCTCATCCCCGAGTAGTTGTCGTCGGCAGCCAGCACCGTGGCGTAGTTGTCGCCGGGCTTGAAACTGATCAGATCGCCGAAGCAGTAGCTGTTTCGGCCATACCAGCCGTAGCCCGCTGCGTTGGTGCAGAACAGGAAGAACAGGCGGTCGTCACCGATCAGCACCCAGTTGCGGCCACCGCCGCCGCTGTCGCCATTGCTCTCGTACTGGGGCCCACGCGCGTGGAACCACTTGTACCAACCCCACTGGCTGCCAGTGACCTGTTTCCAGTTCTGCGTTGGATTATTCGGGTCATAGGGAGCCTGCGCGCCAACGATGGTGTCGATGTCCGATAGGTCTTCCACGATCCCGACATTCGCCCACTTGGCCCAGCCTGTCGTGTAATTGGGGGTCTTGAGGCTGTTGTCGATCAGCAGGATGTTCTGCGGTGACTGCGGGTTCTTGCTACGGTAGGCCGCCTTGCTCGTCCCTGCGAACGGCTTTTCCCACCCAAGCGGAGCCACCTTGGCGCTCAGGTTCGTGGTGGTCGTCGCAGGCGACACCGGTGCTCCGGTCACCGCGTACGTGAAGGCGGTTGTGGTCGTCGTCAGTACACGGAATGAACCGTTGTACTCGGGCTGCTCGGCTCCAGCGATCTCGACCACCTGAAAAGGCCGATAGGCGTGGCCGGTGGAAATGGTGGCCGTAGCGATGCCATCGGCGAAGGTCAGCGTGTCGATGGCCTTCAAGGCGAAGCCGTTGACGAGGCAGGCATCGAGCATCGTCACCAGATCGCCCCAGTTGTTGGCGATCTGCGGTGCGCCGGTCATGCCGCTGTTGAAGTATTTGACGGTCAGGTCGGTCATTTCATGGGTTCCTGCAAAAAGTCGGGTTCAAAGGGTGTCCACCCACGCCGTCAAGGCGTGTCAACATCCCCGCGAATCAGCAACGTGAAGTTGTCGTCGGGCACGGATTCCGGCCCCTGCTGGACGGTGCGCACCACCCAGACCGGGAACTGCGCGCCGATGGTGTTGAAGCGCAGCACGTTGCCGGTGGCCCAGCCGTTGCCCCAGCCGAGCGCAGGCAGTTGGAAGTACGGCACGCCGGTCGCCGGGTTGTTGGGTGCGCAATCCGCACTGGTGTTGCCCGTGGCGATCACGCCGACGTTCTCGCCGATGACTTCGAACGAGGTGCTGTTGGTCAGTCGAACGACCCAGCGCTCGGTCAATGCGCCCCGGTTCGTCACACGGATCGGGTACTGCGTGTTGTTGAACGTCGCTGTTGCCGAGCTGCTCGACAAGGCATCCGACCACGCGCCGTTCCACGTCGACTGGTCGAACACCAGATTGACGCGGGCAAACAGGTCACCGGCCACCAGCGCGCTGGAGACGTGACTCCCCAGCGGATATTCGTGCGTCAACGCACGGGTGAAGCTGATCTCCCCGCTGATCTGCACATCGCGCACCACAGCCATGTCCTCGATGCGGTGCTCGATGGTCACGGGTTGGCTGTAGCCCTCCACGTTGATGAAGGTGACGGTGCCCGCTTCCAGATCAGCGGAGTAGCCGGTGTTGATCACCACCCCGTCGTGGCCAACGACACGTACACGCGACAGGCGCACCCGCGCGCAGTTGATGGTCTGGCCGTTGCTGAGCGAGGTTGTGATCTTGCCGGTGTGGCCCACCACGGCGAAGCCGCCCGGGCGAAAGATCGGCACGCGCCCATCGCTGGGCAGGCGCACCGGATCGATGCCAAGCAGATCAGCGTCCAGCGGCAGATAGCTGTAGGCCACCGCGCTGTAGCGCACGCTGGATGCAGCCACCGGCTCGGGTCGGAAGATCTTGCCGTCCGTGCCCACCCGGTCGGCGGCGTACCAAGGCTGGCTCTCGTTCCCAGCCGCCGTGACCATCGTTCCGAAGCGCACGCGCACCAGACCGGTCTCGTAGTCGACGCTGCCGCTGATGCCGGTTGCCTCGATCTTGCCGTCAATCCCGGCCGTCACGTTTTGCGTGCCACCAACCGCGCGGGCGTACTGGATCGACAGCGACCCAGGACGAAGCGGTGCCGCGCCAGTGCGGAACACAAACTCGCTGGAGATGTTCTCGCCGACCGTGGTCACGCAACTGGCGCGTTGAATCGCGTTGTTCGTGCCCGCCGTCCAGGACGTCAGCGCCACGTCCCCAGACAGGTAGTTGATCGTGCCGCGCGTGACCCAGCCACTGGTGGTGAACTCGCGCAACGTGCCCTGTCCGTTGTCGCCCCACGGCTGCGCGCCACTGATGGAGAGAAGCACCGTGCCAGTCACCACCTGGGCATTCACCCCCGGCACCAGCTTGAAGGCCGGGAGGAACTGGAACGTCTCGGTCTGGTTGCTGGTCGAGCCCGCGCTGTTGTAGCGCAGCTTGACGTAGCCGGACTCGTCGTTGGGGTACAGCGATGGCGCATCGACGTAGGCGATGCCGCCGTAGTTCAATCGCCACCGACCGGTGCCGTTGATGGCGACTGCCGTGTAGACCGGGCGTGGGATACGGATCGAGACATCCGGATTGAAGGTCACCTGACCGGTTGCGTAGTTGACGGTGCCAATCGAGATCCCGTTCAGCACTACACCGCCGTTCCCGTCATCTCGGGCGATCTGGGTGGGGTCGCGCCAGATCGAGACGGCGATACCCATCTCCTGCAATTGAGCGAAGGTGTACGCACCGAGAACCGCCTCGTCGGTGAACGTGTTCCACTCGACTTCGAGCGAGCCCGGTTCGATGGCCCCCAAGGTCGCGGTGACTGGCAGCGTCCCCGCACCATTGCGGGAGGGGTGAGCGAACGAGTCCTCCTGCTTCGGGCCCGCGACGTAGCTCACGGTGAGTTGCGTGCCCACCGCTGGCAGCACATTGGGCGCGAAGTCCACGCGGTTCTGCGCCACGCTCAGACTGCCCGTGGCGGCACCCGACAGCACGCCCGACGTGGCCGCCGTTGAGGTCTTGGTGCCGCCGTACTCCCAGGACACGGTGAGCGACCCGGGTTGCACCGCCGTCCCTGCAGGTGGGCTCAATGCCAGGCTCTGGGCGGCCTTCAGGGTGGTGGATGGCTGCTGCGTCTCCTGCGTAGGCACGTTCCAGGTCAGCACGAGCGAACTGCCCACGTCGGGCAACGCACCCAGCGTGACCACGAAGGCTCCGGTATTCCTGTTGAAGGTGCCCGCGCCGTAGCTGGCGTCCAGGCCCTTGAGCGAGCCGTTGCCACTGTCGGAAAGCACATACCAGCGCCCTTGGGCCATGTAGCTGATAGACAGCGTTCCGGGCTGCGGCACCGGGTTGACCGTGCCCACGTAGGACTGGCTGCGCGACTCGGGCGTAACCGGAATCTCCGAGCTTTGCGGAGCACGCAGAATCTGCGCGGCGGGCGTGTAGGTGATGGCCTTCGAGTTCGACATCGTCCCCGAGTTCAGGGTCAAGATGCCGTTGGCGTAGTCGATGGTTCCGACCGTCCCGCTGGCGGTCTTGAGCAGGCCTGCGTCGTCAAAGATCGTGATGCCGTCCGTGCCGATGGTCAGTGACCCTGGCAAGCAACCGCCCGGCAGATTGAATTTGATGCTGGTCGTCCAAGCGTGGCTGGCCGTGTAGCTCACCGCGACGGCCCCTGGTACTGGCAGTCCTGCTGCCGCATACGGCGGCACGAAGGAAATGGGCGTCTCGGTCTGCGCGCTCGGCACCAACTGCGTGTAGATCGAGGTGCCCTTAATCGTGAAGTCGCCGACGGCGGCGGCCTGCGTCAGCGGTACTACCCCGACGTAGGTTCCGGCGTCCGCCACGACCGTGTCGCGCGTCTTGGTGCTATTCGCGGCGCGAGTGAACGTGCGACTTGCGGGCGAGCCGGTGAAGTCGTAGCGCAGGGCGTCGCTGATGTCGACCGTGACGATGCTGGCCTTGTAGTCCTTGTCACCGTCGTAGGTGAAGGTGCGCTCGACGACAGACACCGAGGTGGCCCGGATGTACTGCTCCTTCTGGGTGCCCAGCCCCTCGCTCTCGATCAAGACCAGCGTCTGGCCGACATTGGGAACGGTGTCGGTGGTGCGCTGGAAAAGCTGAATGACGCGCTGGCCCGCGATGTGGTTCTCGAACAGGTAGCCAGCCCACTCCGGGCCCTTGTTGAGGTAGGCCTCGATACGGACTTGGGCCTGCTCGCGCGTGTCGAAGGTCTTCTCGGTGCTGAACAGCGTGACGCTGACGCGCGCATCCTGCGGCGGCTCGGCCACGATCACGTTGGCACCGAAGTAGGTGTCGGTGTCGTCGGTCTGCACCGACACGAAGGACTTGCGCAGGCTGACCCGGCCACCGGCGCGATCCAGCTCGGAGATGTCAGGAAAGATGGCGTTCGAGACGCCATCGGCAATGGTGTTGCCCGTGGGCGCGCCACCGCCCTCGGGCACATCCGCCATCACGGCGGACTTCAGCAGTTTCACGTCGCCGGATTGGATCGGCATTTCAAATCTCCAGGAATCGAAGGGTCAGGCGATAGAAGTCGGTAGCGGCACGGGCCGGGATGCCTAGCACAGGCTCAGCTTCGATGGCCGTTTCTGCGTGGCGGAATGCCACGGTGAACGAGCGGCCATCGGCGAAGGTCAAGCCGAATCGGCCGGTAGCACTGCCGACTGGAAGTGCGGCCCAGGCCCGTAGTTGCTCGACCGTGGCCCGCGTGACCCAAGCCATGTCGGGTGCGCCCACCAGCGTGATGGGGCGACCGGCTTGGCGGGTGGCAGACTGGATCAGCAAGGCTCCGGTGATGAGGTAAGAAGTGGTCGCCACAGCTGGCGACCACGCGTGCTCGTCGCTCCACAGCAAGTCATCGGGCAATGGCAAAGCCACCCCGGTTTCGAGGTTCGTCAGTTGCATAGGGAAACCTTCAGGCAGTGCGGGCGCGAGCAGCGTCCAGCAGTTGCAGCAGACGAGACTCGTCTCGTGCGTCGACGGTGGCGTTGACCTTCTGCTGTCCCGAGGACAGTTCCACGCGTACCGTGCGGCTGGGTCCGGCATCGGTAGCCAACACCGGACGGGCCAGCCGCGACCCGCTGGGTTGCACCAGCCCGCCCGTGGCAAAGCCCTGAACGCCCGCAAGCGCACGCCCGGCCAGGGCTTGCGCCGGGGCCGACAGGTTGTTGATCGCTTCGAAGAAGCCAGCCCCGTAGCGGGACACGGCATCCTTGTTCACGACAAACTCACCCGGCGTGAGCATCGCCGGGACGGTGTCGGACTTGGCCATACCGCCGCGCCGGTAGAAATCGCCCTGGTTCTGCTCCATATAGTCGATCAGCTCACGCTCCAGGTCTTTGCCCCAGAGCAGCGGTTGGGCCATCGCCTGCCGCCACGTCTGCTTGATGCGCTCCAGGTTCTGGCGCTCGTTGCCGGTGAGCGTCTTACGACTGATGAAGTCTTCCAGCGCGCGCCGATCCTGCTGGGCCTGCTTGCCGTAGCTATCCATCGTCTTGCTGCGCATATCCAGACTGACCGAGGCACCGTAGTTCCACTGGAGCCAATTGGTGTACTCGTTCATCCCCTGCAGGCCGAGGTCGATCATCTTCATCGCCTCGACTGCCTCCCGGTTCTTCTTCGGGACAATCGGCTTGCCATCGGGATCGGTGCCTTGAGATCGACCGTTGCCAAAGCCCTGCACGCGACCACCGACAGCGAATCGGGCGACACCGTTGGCCAGCCGTGAGAGCGCACCGCCGCCGTACTTCTGCACCGCCGCCTTGCGAATCACGAAGGCCCCGGCTTCCAAGGTGCGCGGCACGGTGTCGTGGTGGCCAGAGCCGGGAACCGATCCACTGCTCATTCGGGGAAAGGCCGGGGCAACAGCGCCGCCGTCAGCGAAGCGGCGCACGCCACCGCCCACCAAACCGCCAGTCGCGTTTGCCTCTACCTTGCGCACATAGATCGTGTGCGTGCTCGAGGTGTTGGCCCCGTTGAGACTCATGATTTCCGAGCGGGCTGCGTCGGCATTGGTGCTGACCTGATGCCGGGACTCGGTCTGGATGCGGTCCAGCGCCTTGATCATCCCTTCGACGTTGGTGATCGCGGCCTGCGCCTTCTCGGTCGCCACCTTCAGTTCGAACTGCGAGTTCTGGTCGGCGTAGGTCTTGAGCTTGTCCAGCGCCTCCTTGGCCTTGGACACGTCGGCATCGACCGGGAGTGTCTTGCCCTCTTTCAGCAGTTGTTCGTACTGCTGCAGCTTCTTCTCGGCCTCCTGCAAGTCGGCCTGAATCTTGAGCAGGTACTCTTTTTCTGCCAGGGCCTTGTCGAGATCAGCGATGGCTTTGTCGAAGCGGGTCGTGTCGGCATCCAGCGTGACCTTCAGACCGTCTTTCAGCTTGGCTGTGATTTGGTCGATCTGGTTTTCGGTCTGGGTGAGGGTCTGCTGGATCTGGTCGCGCGCGGTCAATGCCGACTGCGCGGCGGTCTGGTGCGCCTTGGCTTCGGCATCCAGGGTCTTGTTGAGAATCTCCTCGGACTCGCGGATGCGCTGGATGGCTTGATTGACGCCATCCTTGCCCTGTGCGATCTGTGCGTCGGCATCCTTGGTCTTCTGGGCCAGTTCGGCGCGCAATGCGTCCGCTTGGCGCATCAGGGCTTCGGCTTGCGCGTATTCCTGCTTGCGATAGGCATCGCGTGACTGCGATTCGAGCTGGGTGACCTGCGAAACCGCCTGCTCGGACTGCTTGCGGGCATCTTCGCCGCGCTTGGCTTCACTGGTTTGCGAGCTGGCCACCTGTGCGGCCAAGTCCATCGCTTTCTGGGCGAGTTGCCGAGCCTGCTCGAACTCGCCGTTGGCCAGCGCCTCACGTGCCTTCCCCTGGTACTCGGCGATCTGGCGCTTGCGATCTTCCGTCGCCTCGAAATCGGTCATGCCCTGCCGACGGATGTCGCGGACACGTTCCTCGGTCGTCATCGAGAGCTGGCGCTTCTCCTCCTCGATGCGCTTGATCTCAGTCAGATGCCGGTTGGCCTCTGCGTTGAGCGCATCGATGTGCTGCCGGTACTCGGCCAGCGCCTGCGTCATCGTCTGGCGCTTGGTGGCCAGGATGTCGTTTTCGACCCGCTGGACGTTGGCGCGGCGCTCTTCTTCCGTCTGGCCCTGGCGGCGGGCCGACTCAAGCCGGGCCTTGGACTCATCATCAATGAGCTTCAGCGTTTCGGTCGTGGATTGCCGCCGCAGCGTTGTCTGCTGCGTGAGTGCATCCGTCAGCAATTGCGTCGACTTGGTGATCAGCACCGCTTCGGACTGCTTGGATGTCTCCAGCGCCGACTGTTCCTGCTGGTAGCGCCCCTTGACCGCTTCGATCTGGCGCAGCAGGTTGGCCTCGACGATGGACGTCAGGCCCTTGTAGGCCTCGGCCATTTTGGCGGTTGCGTCGTTGACCGTCTGATTGGCCTTGCCGACAGCCTGCTCAACCTCACCGAGGCGGGATTTCAGCTTCTCCAGGGCGCTGTGGACAGCCTCGATACCGCGCCCGACTGCCTCCTGCGTGCCCTGACGCACGGCTTCGAGTCGCTTGGCGATTTCCTCCGCAGCCGTCGCGGCGGTATTCATCGCGCCCTTGGCAGCATCCGCCCCCTTGGTCGCGTCGGCGTACATCTGCGCGAAGATCTGGTTCATCTCCGCGAGACGAGCCTCGTGGCGCTTGGTCGCCTCGGCAATCGTGTCCGAGGTGAAGATGGCGGCGAATGCCTCCCAGCGGTAGCGCAACTGCTCGACCGCCTTGACCAGCATCTCGACCATGAAGATGCCCGCCTTGCGGACGATCTCGAACTTCTCCGACAGCCACGTGCCGATCTCCCAACCGACCAGGAAGGCACCCAGCACAGCGAATGCCGTCTTGAGCAAGCCGACGCTGGCCACGGCGGCCGACACCGACAGGTTGGCCGTCGTCCACGCCGCCGCAGTGGCACTGGCGGCCGTGACGGCCGCCGCACCGGCGGTCTGCCACGCGGTGATGAGCGCCGGGATCAGGCGGTAGATCAGCACGGCCAGCCCGACTTCGGCGATGCGCTTGAGCCACTGCATCACCGTGTCGAGGTTGTTGGCGAGAATGGTCAGAGCCTCGGCCAGCTTCTTGGTCAAACCCGTCGATTCATCGACCCGGTTGATCCACTGCCCGAAGGCATTGCGCAGGCGCTCGAAGGCCTGGCTCACGGTCTGCGGCAGTTGGGCGTACTCGCTGGCAAGCTTGTCCTTCTGGCTCATCAGCGCGTTGACGACCACATCAGCAGTCAGGCGGCCTTCCTCAGCCAGTTTGCGCAACCGCCCAATGGGCACGTTCAAACCATCGGCCAGGGCCTGCGCCAGACGGGGGCTGTTTTCGACGACGGAGTTGAATTCCTCGCCTCGCAGCACACCAGACGCCAGCGCCTGCCCGAATTGCAGCAGAGAGGACTGCGCTTCGGTAGCCGATGCGCCCGACAGGCGCAGTGCCTGCGAGATGCTCTCGGTGATCGTGAGTGCGTCCTTCTGCTCGCCACCCAGCATTCGCACGGCCTGCTGGAGCTTGCCGTACAGGGTGGCCGTTTCCTGAATCGGCACGCCGATGCGCTGGGCGATGTCGAAAAGGGCCGCTTGCGCGGTGGTGAACTCACGCTGGCCCGCCGTCGCCAACTTCAGGCGTGCCGACATCATGTTCCATGCGTCGGCGATCTGGACGATCTCTTGCACCTTGCCAGCGGCCCAGTTGATCGACAGGAAGGCCAGCAACTGCGTCTTGGCCGTCGCCACTTGATCGCCGAAGGCCGACATCCCGGCCTTGACCTCGGCCATTCCGGCTGCAGCCTTCGCCCCGGCGGTCTTGGCGGTGGTCGACAGCTCACCGAGACTGCGCTCAGCGGACGTGATGGCGCGTTTGAGCCCCTCGTCGGCCCCTTCGAGCGCGACGAGGATGGAAATTCGCTTGGCCATGAATCAATCCACCGTGCTGATCTGCTTCTCGACGGCCGCCGCCAGACGCGGGATGCGACCCGCGACCAGCCGCTCGACATCGAGGCGCTTCTTGAGGACGACCTTGGACACCAGGACGGCAATCGGGATGTCCGCGCCGCGCTTGAGGCGCTTGATGCCCTCTGCCTTGCGGTAGCGGCGCTTGAAGCCCGCCAGTGGCCGGTCGTGCTCTTTGATGTTTTCGGCCATCAGGACGATGTTTCCCTTCGCGTTCTTGATGAAATAGGCATTGCCGCCGCGCATCAGCTCGGCCACCTGCGCCTTGAAGCGCTTGCGGCCCACCCGACCGTTCAGTGGAATCAGCATCCGCCCGGCAATCTGGCCGCCGGTCTCGTGCATCCCCGACCACGGAATGCGCGAACCCACGTACAGCGCGGGCAGTCGGTTCGGGTCTTTGTCCAGCACCTTGGCGCTGAAGCCCTTGAGGAAAGACTTCTTGACCACGGACATCTGGCTGGCGACGTGGCTGCGCACGTCCTGCTTGAGTTCGACCGCCTCGCTGGCAATCGCCCGCGACACCGCCTTCTTGACCTTGTCGCGGAACTCACCGCCCCAGCGGCGCAGCTGCGCCTGGGCTGCGCCGCTATCGATCTGGACGGAAATGCGCATGGTCATCAGGCACGGTCGGTGGCCTTGTCAGTAAGTCGGTCGAGGGTTTGGTCGAGGTGGCGGGCATCGCTGCGCGTGCCGATGGCAATCACGGACAGCAGGCGGGCATCGCGGGCCGCATCGGTGCGCGCCGTCGCTGCGACGAAGCCGCGCACCTGCGCCAACGTGTAGTTGAGGATGTCCGGCAGTCGGTGGCCGTGCTCGATCAGGTGCTGGACGGCGTCGAACCAGCCACCGCTTTCACGATGGGCGGCAGCTTCACTTGGCCGAACAGCCCGTCGAGCTTCGGGATCACCGTCTGGGTAAAAAAATCGGCGTTCACCTCGATCACTTTGGCCGCCAGCATGATGGCCTCGTCGGCAGCCAGCTCATCGACCCAAGCCCGAGGTTTGCCGACGGCAATGGCAATGGCCGACAGCAGATCGTCGCCGCGCTCGCCGAACAGCGCCAGCCAGTCGATGTCGGAGGCAGTGAGCTGCTGCATCACCGGCGAGATCGCCCGCAAGAAACCGGGCATCTGCCCGACCTTCAGCGGTTTGATGGCCAGCGGCTCACCGTCGATCACCAATTCGACCGCCTGCGGAATCAGGGTGTCCAGATCACTCATGGCGGCACCCATCACAGTTGCACGATGCGGCCGAACTGGCCCAGCACCGCGTCGAAGGGCTTGGTGGTGTCGGCCAGCAGCGATCCCTCCAGCTCGAACTTGTTGTACTCGTCCGAGATGAAAGAGATTTCCTTCAGCGGATCGAATGCCACGCGGTAGAGCTCGACCAGCACCTTGGCATTGCCCTGGGCCGTGTTGATGCCTTCGAGCCGCAGGAAGCGCTCGGGCAGCGCCTGCGTGAAGATGCCGATCTCGGTGGCCACGCCGTAGGCGTAACTGGCCTTGAACGGCGCAGTGAAGCCGGTGGTATCCAGAAACTGGAGGGCACCGAAGTCGGGATCAGCCGTGTAGTTCGTGCCCAAGGCCAGGGTCGCGGGCGTGCCTGCCGAATCCACCACGACCAAGGACGACACTTTCGGGTGGGCCAGGAAGTAGCGGTCACCCGCAATCGGCGTGGCACCGCCCACCGGCTCGGCGGTGACCGTTCCCGGCGTGCCAACGACGTGGTTGCCGTAGAGAGCCAGCGCAAGGTTCTCCTTGGTGAATTCCTCGATGGTGAGGTTCACGGTTGCGGACTTCTGCTTGACCATTCGGTGATCGAGCGAGCGCTGCCCGGTCTGGCTCTCGTAGTGCTCAAGGACGTCGGTCTTGAGGGAGAGCTTCAGCTCGGCGACGTTGCCGGGCGAACGCACTTCGATGGGAAGGCCGTCGGTGTCGCGCTTGCCGAGGAAGACGCGGCCTTGAAAACTGGCATAGGTGCTCATTGCTTGGGTTCCTTGCGTTGGAGGGGTTTGGGTTCGGGAATGGGTTCAGCGGTTGGGGCGGTCGGCTCCGGGGTGGCGATGTCGTGCGCGATCAACCAGTCGGCTGATGTCGCGTCGATCTCGATCCGGTCACCGACGCCATACGTCTTGCCCGCGTGGGTGTGCGGGCGCATCAGGACAAGTTGGGGCATAGGTGTCATCCAAGGGTTGAAAGGTCATTGGCCAGCGTCCGGTACGTCAGCCGATAGCGCGCTGGGAGGGCCACGGCCACTGCATCGGCGTCCTCGACCTCCCACTCGGTTTCCTGCTCACGGATGCCCAGCGCCAACCCACCAAACGTGCCGTCCGCGAACAAGGCGGCGTGCGCGGCGGTAAGCAGACGATCGGCCTCGGTTTCGGGAGACGCGGGGAGAACGGCCCGCGCCAGAGCCACGACGCGAACGGTCAGTTCGCGTGTGACGCGGTCGTTGGCGCGCTCGGTGATGGACTCCGACTCAGGAAACACCGCCAGCGCTGGGCAGAGATCGCGGCTGATGGCCACCGTGGGTGACCGGTGCAACGTGGCCCCGAGGCCTTCGACTGCCGGACGGGCAGCCGCCATCACCGCCAGCAGAATTCGCTCGCGGATGGAGTTATCTGCCATGGGTTACAGCCGGGTGAGCTTGGCGCGGATCTCAGAGCCGTCGCCCACAGCCCGGATGTCTCGCACCTGGAAGGACGTGCCACCGATTTCGACAACTTCGCGGGCAACAAGTCCCCCGAACGCCGTGACCGGGTAGGTCATCTCGTAGTCGGTGCTCAGGGTCAGACCATCGAGGAGGGATTCATCCGGCGCGGCAAAGCCGACCTGATGCCGTTGCGACGGTGCGCCGCTCGCCGGATACCAAAGGCATTCCTTCAGCAGCCCAGCGTTCGCGGCCGACTCATAGATCTGAGTGACCAGACTCATACGCCGCCACCCATGACGAGCCTGACCAGAACCCCGGGGCGATGGCACATCGGTAGCGGGTTAGCCTGCGTATGCAGATCAGTGCCCCGATCGAATTTGCGCGGTTCCTGCTTCGCATAAAGCGGCTGGCCCATCGTGTTGACAGTCTCGTTGAAGTCGGCCGGCGCAAAGTAAGTTCCGAAGGTGTCGATGGTGCCCAGAGGGAACGCATGTGCTTCCCCAGCTGCGATGAAGCGCCGCACCGTCTTGTTGACATCTGTCGCCTTGCCTCGGTACTCCTCAAAAGTGATGCCGCCAAAGGTGAAGCCACGGCGAACATCATTGATAAGGACAGCGCCTTGCTGCCAGTTCGTGAAGGCAGTCTTGACATCCTTGTGGCCGGTCAATGCCTTGAAGAACTCTGGAGAGCACAAGCAGTGGACTCCCGTCATGAACTCGCCGAGTAGGGCTTCTTCGATGATGCCCAAGACATCAGTGCATTTGCCCTTGACGTCAGTGCCAGTAGTCGGGCTGCTGATTTCGAAGTCCACGCTCTGTTGATCGATGCCAAACTCGTCAAACAGGTTGTAGATCCGGCTGCCGTCGGCGTCGAGGATCTCACCTTTCAATGCCCCCATACGCAAGTGCTCTAGGGTGATGGCGTGCTTGTTGCGCATCGTCTCGAGGTGTTGAGCCAGCACTCCGGCAATCGACTCCATTTCGGTTTCGCTGCCAAAAGCGCGTAGACCTTGAACCTCCTCGGGCAACACAACGTCGTCGTGCGGGATGTGCGGAACGACGAAGGACCGGACGGTTCGCTTGCCACGCACATTCACTGTTCCCGGCGAGCCTGGCGGCTGTGTCGGAAGGAGGTTCAGGACACCGGCGCGTTCTTCGACAATCACCTGGCGCGTTCGAACCGGCTTGGGCGGAAACAGATTCAACTCCTCCAGGCGTCCGTAACGGTTGGGGATCAAGTTGATGGCTGCAGTCATTGATGCCATCGAAAAAGCCGGACTGATGAATGGGTTTTGCATATTGAGTCTCCTTGGCGTTAGGCGCCGATACGCACCAGGACGCCCAGTGCTTTGAGTTGTTGGATCGCTGCTTGCTGCTCCGCAGTCGTGATGCCGGTGGGCCAATGCAGTGCGTGGTCTGACACGATGGCGTGACGCGCCACCATCAGCCCGTCGTTGCGGTCGGCGATGGCAGCATCGGCGTCCTGCATCAGCACGCCAGCGGAGTACTGGCTGCCATCGGTGGCCGACGGGTCAATCTGCTTGACCTTGCCCGTCGCCGTGATCTGCCCGAGCACCGTACCCAGCGGTAAGGTCTGGCCAGCTGCCACGGTCACGCGGTCGCGCGAATAGAGATTGGGCGCCTCGTATTTCAGGAGGTCGCCGAGATTGATTGGTTCTTGCATTGCGGGCACGGGATGCTCCTTTTGGGGTTACTTGGTGCCCAGGCGACTTTTGATGGCCTGGATCAGAGGGTTGTGGGGAGAGGCAGGATGGCCAGTGCTACTTGCCGACATGGCCGACTGCGGGTCGATGCGGCTGACGATTTCGGGACTGGCTTCGGCCTGGGTGGCCAGCAACTGGCTGCGCACCTTGGCGGGTGATGCCTTCGCTTCGAGGAAGCCCGCGATCAGGTCGGTGCGCCCGGCCAGGGTGCAGGTCTGGGCGACTTCAATCGCGTCGGCCATGGTCATGGCGGTGGCGGCGGCCGGTTGAGAAAGACTGCCAGCAGGATCAGCAGCAAGCCGATCAGGAGCAGCGGGGTCGGTTCGATCATTCATGGAAGACTCCATCTGGAGGTTGCTAAAAAGTCCCGCGTGGCTTGCCGCCAACTTCGGGGGTGGGGAAACGGATTCGCAGAGCTGCGCAAGTGCGTCGTCGAAGGTGCCGATGGCGTCGGCCAGCCCGATGGCAACGGCGGCTTGCCCAAAGAACAGTCCCGCCTCGGTGTCACGCACGGCAGATGCCTCGATGCCCCGGTTGCGGGCCACCGTCTCAACGAACAGGCCGTAGACGCGATTCACCTCACCCTTGAGAAAGGCGTGGGCTTCGCTGGAAATCGGCTCGTGCGGGTTGAGATCGTTCTTGCGGTCACCCGCAAAGACCGCCGTGTAGCGAACGCCGTCCTGGGCATCCCTCTCGGACTGGTCGACGTGCATCGCAATGACGCCAATCGAGCCGACACCACCGGTGCGTGAGACGAACACCTTGCTGGCAGCAGACGCCAGTGCGTAGGCCGCTGAAAAGGCCATGTCGTTGGCCACGGCCCAGACCGGCTTCGTCTGGGCAGCCGCACGGATGCGGTCGGCCAGATCGAACACGCCGCCCGACTCGCCACCCGGTGAGTCAACGTCGAGCAGGATGGCGGAGACATCGGGGCTCGCCAGCGCGGCGTCCAACTGCGCGGTCAGCCCTGCGTAGCTGGTCAAGCCGGATTCAGCTTCCAGGCCCACGGTGCGTCGCACCAGCGTGCCGTGGATGGGGATGACTGCGACCTTCGTCGTTTGGGTGGCTGCGGGACGCACGGGCGGCGTGAAGCCCGAGGGTGCAGCCAAGTCAGCCAAGCCGATCCGGGGGCCGAGCACGGCCAGGATCACGTCAAGTTTTGGGCGATGGATCGCCAGCGGCACACCGTAAAGGCGTGCCGCCAAATGGGGCAACAGGGTCATGGGAATCCTTCAGGCAGGCGATGTGTCGCCGGTTTGCGTGGTGTCTGCAGCGTTCTTGTTCGGCTCGGCGCTTCCTCCGTCCTTGGACGTGCGGCGTGGGTCGGAGTCGAAGATCAACCCGAGGTCGTCGGCCCGCTGGTTATCGGCGGCGATCTCACGATCAACGTCTTCGGCGTCGTAGCCAAAGGCGGAAATGGCTTCCGAGCGACTCATCAGTCCTGCACGGATGGCCAGCAGCATTGCCTTGAACTCCTTCTCAGGATCGACCCACTGCCAGCCCTGGGGAATCCACTTCACCTGCAGGTACTGGCGGCGACGGGCAGGGCCGCCACGCGCGAAGCCGGGAGCTTCGATGGCACCGGCGAGCACGGCCTGCTTCATCCACGCGGCCCAAACCGGACGGCACATCTGATGCACAAGCACCCCGTGCTGCAACATCTCGCAGCGACGCCGGAACTCCAGCATCCCGGCGCGAATGGATGAGTAGTTCACGCCTGTGAGGTCTCCGGTCAACTGCTCGTAGGTGACGCCGATGGCAGCGGCGACCGCGCGGAACTGCGTGCGCAGGAACTCGCCATACGAGCCACCGACGTCGGCTGGGTCGGAGAACTTGATGTCCTCGCCGGGCTCCAATATCTGCAAGGTGCCCGGCTCCAGACCGGCCAGCGCGATGCCATCGCCATCAGCAGCACCTTCGCCCATCAGGTTGTCCTCCGGGTTCTGCCGGGTCACGAACCCGGCGAACATCGCGGCGGTCTTCTTGCGCACAAGTTCGGCGTCGTCGTACTGGTCGAGTTCGTTGAGCTTTACCAGGGCCCGCGACAGCCACGGCTCACCCCGGATCTGTCCGGGACGCAGGACGCGGAACAGGTGGATGATTTCCTTCGCATCGATGCGCACCGTGTCCATCCCGCCCTGGCCCGACATCGGAGCCAGCCGACCGTCTTCGGGGTGCGAGCGGTACAGGTGGTAAGCGACGCGACGCCCGAGGCTGTCGAATTCGATGCCAGAGCGCACCACGTTGCCTGAAGGCAGATCGAGGTTGAGGCTGATCGGCAGATGCTCGGGCTCCAGCAACTGAAGCTGCAGAGGAACGACCAGTCCGTCCTCCGGGCGGCGCGGGCGCAGCCGGATCAGGCATTCACCGCCTTCGAGCATCGCGCGACAGGCCAATGCCTGCAGTCCGTAGAAATCGGTCTGGCCCGCAGCGTCGGCTTCCTCCGTCCAGTCACGCCACAGCGCCTGCACGTCGGTCTTGAAGCGCTCGTCCGCAGCCAGACTCTGCGGCTTGATGCCTGTGCCGACCGCGTTGGACACGAAGGCTTCGATTCCGGCCTGCGCCCAGGCGTTGCGGCGCACGAGGTCGCGGCTCTTGATTCGCAGTTCGGTGTTGGTCGCCAGCATCGCGGCGACCGCGCCCGGGTTGCCGGGCATCCAAGCCAACGAGCGGCGACCACGGCCAGCCGCTTCGTGGACGGGTTGCTGGCCGAACAGGCTTCGGATCTTCGAATACCAGGCCATCAAAACCCCTTCGAGGTCGTGACCCGGATCTGGCGCGGCGCACCCGGCCACAGCCCAGTGGCTGCTGCCTGCTCCAGGATGCCGCGCTTGACTTCGCGGATCGCAGCTTTCAGTTCATCGACCGAGCGGTACTCGACCGTCTTATCGCCGAAGCTGACGCGGTGTTCGCCCTTGGCGAGCGCGGTCTCCAGTGCCTGGAGTTGGGCTTCTGTGTAGGCCATCAGCGGTACACCACGAGGTTGATTTCAGAGGAGTCGTCAAACGACGACGCGGCCGTCGCACACGAGACGTCGACGTACTGCGCGGTCTTGAGGTCGGAGCTGGCACGTACCAGGGCCACGCGCTGCTGGCCGGTGTTGGTGCTGCTGCGGGCGAGCGCCGTCCAGCAGTAATTCGCATCCGGCATCGCTACCGCGAAATGCACGCGGTACCGGCCCGCCGCCGTGCGCACCACGCTGGCGACGTTGTGCGCGCTGGCGATCACGACCTGACCGCCCACGTAGCCGAAGCTGACCCACACCCGGGCAATGCCGGGATGCGTGGCGTCGATCTTGGTTTTGACCTCGAAGCCGATGCGTGCCGCCAAAGCGGCGATGCTGGAAGCGAGGCTCATCAGGCCAGCGCGCCGTCAAAGATCACGACGAAATCGGTGTCGGTGTTGCCGACATCACTGACAGCCACCGCACCAATGTTGGTACGTGCTTGCAGTTGCTCGGCCACGGTCAGGGTCTGCGCCGCATCGAAGCGGACACGGAGATTGACCGCAGCCAGAATCGCGTCCAGGCCGCTGGTACCGCTCTGCAGCGCCTGCTGGATTTCCACCAGGGTGTCGTAGGCAGCATCGGCTCCGCCCAGGATGTCAGTCTTGAGCGCGTCTAGCAGCGACACGATCTTGTTCGACGAGTAGGTGCTGGTGGTGGCGATCTGGTTGTCATCGATGGCCATCGCGGACAGAACCGCTGCCTTGAGCTCGTTGATGGCGGCGACCAGACTCGACTTGTCGTTGGTGGACAGGCTGGCCAGACTGCCTGCCGTCGCGCGGACGTCGTTGAACTCCTGGGCAACCCGGATGACCAGGCTCTCGATACGTGTGGCAAGACTCATGAAAACTCCTCTGAAAATCAGGACAGCCAGCGGCTCTTGATGACGCGCCGCCGTGATGGGGTTGCAGAAACAGAAAGGCCACCTCGTTGGGTGGCCTCGTCTGGGTCGAATGCTTGAATCGGGGGTGGCTCATCCGGTGGCCGTTCCATCCCGAGTTGGCGCTCCAGTTCGCGCCAGTGGCGTTCCTCGAAGCGATCCAAGCCCGCCGCCGATGCGGCCGCCCGGGCGTACACGTAGCAGTCAAGCGCTTCATTGCGCTCGCGCATCTTTTGCCACTCACGCACCGGGAAGCCGTTGCGGTCGCGGCGGGTAATCAACTGCTCGGCGCAGAGCTGCTGGATGAACTCTGCGTCGATCTTGGGCAGGTGGACGAACCCCGTCGGGTAGAGGATGGTCACGCCATCCTCGCTGACGTCCGCGCCCTTGCGCAGGTTGTTGTAGAACTCCAGCTTGGCGATGCCAACCGCCACCGTGAACACCTTGATGCCCCGGCGCAGCTTCTTGCCGCCCTGCGAAACATCGATGGCCGTCGGCGTGCCGATCAGGGCCGCGCCGCGCGGCACCCCCTTGACCGGCATCACGCGCGGGTCGCGGCAGGCACGCACGAAGGCGTAGGCCTCCTGCGTCGCAAAGCCGGTGTCCAGGGCGAAACGGGCCAGCGGCATCACCGCGCCCGAGGCGTGTGTCCAGTTTTCGGCAAGCAACTCGGCGAGTCGCTTCCACACGGCGTCTCGGGCGGTGTCGCCCATCAGCACGCGGTGTTCGACCAGCCAGGACTCCTTGCCGCGCCCGAAGGCCCAGATGGACGCCTCGATGCGATCCTTCTGCACGTCGGCAGCGCCCACCAGGAGCAATCCGCCCGGTGGCACCGTACCGATCCGGTAGTCCTCGCGGCGTTCGACCAGCCTTTGCCAGTCGGGTGCTTCGCCTTCCTCGACCCAGGTTTCACCCAGTTCGGTGTTCTTGAAGGTCTTGATGGCAGCCGCCGAACCCGATTCCT
Source organism: Variovorax durovernensis (assembly GCF_977011995.1). Lineage (NCBI taxonomy): Bacteria > Pseudomonadati > Pseudomonadota > Betaproteobacteria > Burkholderiales > Comamonadaceae > Variovorax > Variovorax durovernensis. Next base: position 4,842,548 of record NZ_CDRNCW010000001.1, read on the forward strand.
TGTTGACAGAGCTTTCCCACGCTGCGGCAATGTCGCGCCAACCGCGCCAGCCAACCGGGCTGTAAAGCGACGACAGGTGAAACCCCGCTGTCTTGCCCGTGCCGTCGCTGATCATCGCGCGCCACTCGCCGTGCTCCAGCATCCAGGTCTTGTGGTGCTCGGCAATCGACTCGTCACACGATTCGCAGATGTAGGCTGCGGTGTCCGGTTGTCCCTTCTCCCAGCGCAACTGTTCGAAGCGCAGCCACTGGCGATGCGAGCAATGCGGGCACGGCACGAAGTAGCGACGCTGATCACTGGCTTCGTACTCGCGCTCAATGGCTGACGCCCCGGAGATCGTCGGCGTCGAAACGATGAAGATCTTGCGCCGAGCGAAGGTTCGCGTGCGCGCTTCCGCCAGCGAGATCGCATCGCCTTCACCCTCGACGTCCAGTGGATAGCCGTCTACCTCGTCGAGGAACAGATACCGAACCGGCATCGAGCGCAGTCCAACAGCGCTGTTGGCCCCGGTCATCACCAGGACGCCACCCCGGAACTCCTTGGCCAGGATGGTGTTTCCCGAGTCGCGTGACCGTGCTGGCGAGATCAACTCGCTCAGTGCCGCCGACTCCTCGATCAACGGATCGATCCGCTGCTTGGAATTGCGCTTGGCCATATCCACCGTCGGCCACACAGCCATCATCGGCCCCGGCGCGTGGTGGATCACGTAGCCGATCCAGTTCGAACCCATTTCAGTCGCACCGAGCTGTGCGGCCTTCATGAACACCACGCGCTCGACCGGCGAGGTAGGCGACAGGCAGTCCATGATGGCCTTCAGGTACGGCGTGCGGCTGGTGCGCCAGCGACCGGGCTCGGCCGAGGCCTTGCTGGACAGCATCCTGTGCCGATCCGACCATTCGGACACTGAGAGCAGAGGATCAGGTGTGAGCCCTTCGCGCCACGCGCGCTCGATGTCGGCAGCGCCTTCGTATTCAACATCCAGCATCAGTCCACCCGGGGCCGCAGTTCGCCCAGTTCCTGCAGGTGCTCACGTACCGCCGCCTCCAGGGCGACGTGCATCGTGTGCGGATCGATATTGAACTTGGCCGCCATCTGCGCCGAGATGCGCGCGGGCCAGTTCAGCCACGCATCGCGCTCGGAGCGCGCCAGCTTGAAAACATGGGCGATGGCCTGCGGCCGATCCACCAACTCGCCCTTCAGTCGGGCCAGACGCACCTTGTTGGTCTGCGCCTTGACCACCTCGTTGACCGTCCGCGCCTGAAGCAGCGACGCACCACCAGCAGGTAGAGCTGCAGGCCCGTCGCCGCCACCCTCCGGCACGACGACCTTTGCGACCTTGGCCCGCGTACCGGACTTCGGCACATCGGAGTTGCGAGCCCACTCGCGATCAGCACGGTCGGCATCAATGGTGCCGTCAGCCTCCGGCGTGATCCGACCTGCGCGAATTGCCTTGTGAACAGCGGTGTCGGTCACACCACGGTGACGGGCGTAAGCGCGAATCGAAATGCCCATTTTGAGAACCGGTTACCCCTTCAATCATTTTTTCGACATTCACTCGAAATCAGCTTGGCTTCTTTCTGGAACAGCGCGTTCATACGGACGTCATCAACACCATCAAAGGAAGCAGCAATGAGCAAGTTCGAACAACTCCTGACCCAGATCGCACAAAACAAGCTGGGCATCGAAACCCTGGAAACCCGCAAGTCAGACAGCCTCGACTTCCACGACGTGGCGGTCTGGTGCCTGCGCGACGCCCTGGAGGCCGCGTTCAACGCAGGCGTCGAACAAGGCCGCAAGGCGGCGAAGTCGGACAAGGCCAACAGCTGATCAAGAACCTTCGAAGCCAAGCAGAAAACGCTTGGCTTCACTCCCGAACAGCGCGTTCATCACGTCACCCCATTAACCCCTTGCACAAGGAGAAGCAAATGACCACCACCCAACTGACCCCGGCCCAGCACGCGATCCTGGCTTACGCCCTCGAACACACCGACGGCAAGATCGACTGGTTCCCCGACAACATCAAAGGCGGCGCACGCAAGAAGGTGCTCGACGGCCTGTTCAACCGCGCGCTGATCACCTCCGACGGCACCCACTGGTTCGTCGCCGCCGAGGGCTACGACGCGATGGGGCGCGCCCGGCCAACGCCTGCGCCAGTGGCCGCAGACCCTGAACTCGACGCAGCCGTGACGGCAGCCGAGGCCGCGTGGGCGCAAGAAAAGGCGGCCGCCAAACCTCGCACCCGCGAGAACAGCAAGCAGGCCACGGTGATCCAGATGCTGCAGCGCCCCGAAGGGGCAACGGTGCAGCAGATCTGCGAGACCACCGGCTGGCAGGCGCACACGGTGCGCGGCACCTTTGCCGGTGCCTTCAAGAAGAAGCTCGGGCTGACCATCGTCTCGGACAAGGCCCAGGGCAGCGAGCGGGTCTACCGGATCGCCGCAGAAGCCTGATCGCAACGCCAACACCCAGGAGAACATTCATGAGCACCATGACCATCACCATCGAACGCACCCCGCGCACCCTGCAGTTTGGCGACACCACCTTCCAGGTCGAGGAGTTGAGCGTCCGATTGCCGTTTGCCCGCAAGCCTGCCGACTTGGACGAAGTTGGCGGCCAGGGTCAGACCAAGGTCTATGTCACCGAGACCAAGGAACTGACCGTCGACGAGTTCGATGCCTTTGCCCGCAGCCTGTTGGTATCGCGCGACTGGCTGCGCGGCAAAGGTGGCGGCACCGGCGACGGCTATCTTTGCGTCGAGGTCACCGCACCGGGTCGCCCCTACCTTTACGTGAATCCAGAGGGCGGCGACTACGCCCGGTACGTGGCCCGTCTCGGGTAATCGAAATTGATTGAGAAAGAGGCCAAGAACAGCTTGGCTTCTCAATCGAACAGCGCGTTACTACGGGTGTCGCAACGATCAACCCCAAGGAGCCAGAGATGAACACCAACCAGCAAATGCCCGCCACCCAGAACGATGCCTGGGGCTTTTGGGGCACGATGAACGAACACGCCAGCACCGCGTGGCCCCTGGCGATGACCGCCATCTCCGACGCTACCGGTCAGCCCCTCGAATCAGTCCGGGTCTTCCTCGACAGCCGCCACGGACGCCACTTTGCCGACGAGGTACAAAACGGGCTGTACCGGGGTCAGCCCCTTGCAGATGCCATCAACGCCGCCACCCGGCAGTGGATGGGCTGGACGATTGGCCGCCAGACCAGCAAGGAATATGGCATCCCGCGCGGTTTGCCCTACCTGACGGGCTTTGTGATTCACTGCGAGATCGCCGAGGAGTCGCTCGCCGCCTGATCATCGAACAGCGCGCCATCCGAATCGCGGGTGGCTTGCTTGCCAGTCCATTCCTGCCAGCGGCGCACGATCACGTCCACATACTTAGGGTCGAGTTCGATCAGCCGTGCCAGCCGCCCTGACTTTTCGGCGGCGATCACCGTCGTGCCGGAGCCCCCGAACGGGTCGAGCACCACGTTGCCCGGTCGGCTCGAATTGCGGATCGCGCGCTCGACCAACTCCACCGGCTTCATCGTCGGATGCAGGTCGTTCTTCTGCGGCTTCTTGATGTTCCAGACGTCGCCCTGGTCGCGGTCGCCGCACCAGTGACGCTGCGCGCCCTCGGGCCATCCGTACAGGATTGGCTCGTACTGGCGCTGGTAGTCGGCCCGGCCCAGCGTGAAGGTGTTCTTGGCCCAGATGATGAACGTCGACCACTTTCCACCGGCGGCACGGAACGCTGCCTGCAGCACATCCAGTTCGCTGGACGACATCGCCACGTAGATGCCGCCCCGGCAGTTCCCGATGGTCGGCGTCAGCGCCGCCAGCAGGAAGTCGTAGAAGCCGTCGCCGAGGTTGTCGTTCAGGATCGCGCGATCCTTGCCGCGCATCTTGTCCTTGGCGCTGTTGGCGTAGTTCACGTTGTACGGCGGGTCGGTGAAGACCATATCCACCGGCTCGCCATCGAGAACCCGGTCGTAGCTCTCAGCCACGGTGGAGTCGCCACACAGCAGACGGTGGCCGCCGAGCAGCCAGACATCGCCTGGACGCGAAACCGGAGTCTCGCTGACCTCGGGTACCGCATCGTCATCGGTTTCGCCTTCGGCATCCGGCTCGTCGCCCGCCATCAACTCGGCGAGCGCATCGGCATCGAAGCCGGTCAGCGACACGTCGAAGTCGTCGTCCTGGAGGGACGCGATCTCGATGCGCAGCATCGCGTCGTCCCAGCCCGCGTTCTCGGCGATGCGGTTGTCCGCGATCACCAGGGCCCGACGCTGTGTCGGGCTCAGATGATCCAGTACGACCACCGGCACCACCTCCAGACCGAGCTTATGCGCAGCAGCAAGCCGTCCGTGCCCGGCCACGATGACGCCGTCGCTACCGGCGAGGATCGGGTTGGTAAATCCGAACTCGGCAATTGACGCGGCGATCTGCGCCACCTGATCGTCCGAGTGGGTGCGCGCGTTGCGGGCATAGGGCAGCAGCTTGGCGGTCGGCCACTGCTCGATCTTGTCGGCAAACCAGGAGGCGGTCATTGCTCTACCTCCGTGGTGGCCTGACGTTCATTGATCACCTCGTCGAACGACTGGCCTGTTGCCAACAGCGTCACGGGCACGCCGGGATGGTTCTGCTGGAAGCGCTTGATGGCGACATCCACGTACTCCGGCGCGATCTCAACGCTGCGACACACACGACCGGTGCGCTGAGCGGCCAGCATCGTCGTGCCGCTGCCGCCAAAGGGCTCGAACACGACGTCGCCAGCATCCGAGTAGGCCTCGATCACGAATTCCGGCAGCGCCACCGGGAACACAGCTGGGTGGTCGATGTCCTGACCGATCTTGCCCTTGTGGCGCATCACGCGGATCACCGAGTCGGGAATCCGAGTGTCCTGCGTCGGTTGACCCGCATGCGTCCAGCCGCCGACTTCCCCGTCCTTGCTGCGCATCGCCGTGGACGATCCGTCAGCGCGCAGGTGCGACTCCTGGCCCGCATGCTTGCACGGCACGATCTTGTTGGGCTTGCGGCTGGTGCGGTTGAAGTGAAAGACGAACTCGAAGCTCGGCGCGAAGCGACCGGCCCAATCGCCAGGCATGCCCGGCCCCTGGTCCCACACGTACCAGGCGAAGCGCCGCCAACCCTGCGTGCGCATCCAGCCGAGCCAGGCGTCCCAGTAGGGCACGAACTCGTTGTCGCGGTGGATGAGGCCGAGGTTCACCAGCACCTGCGCGTCGTCGGCCATCGGCAGTTGGGCCAACACGCCGCGCATCAGCGCATCCCAATCGGCGATGCCGCCGGTCGTGTAGTCGCGCTGGTTGCCGTAGGGCGGCGATGTGAAGCACAGCCGCGCGCGCTCGCCCTGCATCAAGGCGGCGACCACGCCCGAGTCGGCGGCGTCGCCGCAGATCAGGCGGTGCGGACCGAGCGCCCAGACATCGCCGGCACGAGACACCGGGACCGCCGGGGTCTCAGGGACGTCGTCAGCAGCGTCGTCGCCTGCCTGTTCCTGCTCGCCGTCGCCGCCCGTCGTCTCGTCGGCCAGCAGCGCATCGATCTCGGACTCGTCGAACCCGGTCAGCGCCAGGTCGTAGCCCGCTTCGGACAGCTCAGCCAGCTCCAGCGCCAGCAGTTCCTCATCCCACCCAGCTTCGAGCGCGAGGCGGTTGTCGGAGATGACGTAGGCGCGCTTCTGCGCCGGCGTCAGGTGGCCCAGCTCGATCACCGGCACCTCGTCGAGACCGAGCTTGCGGGCAGCAGCGAGCCGTCCATGCCCGGCGATGACACCGTTGTCGCCATCGACCAGCACCGGATTCGTCCAGCCGTACTCGACGATGCTGGCGGCGATCTTGGCCACCTGCTCATCGGTGTGCGTGCGTGGATTGCGGGCGTAGGGAACCAGCGCTTCGACCTTGCGGTACTCGACGTTGAGCGTGTTCAAAATCGATTCCTCAAAAAGAAAACCCGCCGACGGAAAACCGTGGGCGGGCTCGTGATGGGTGCGGACTGGCGGGCGCGTGCAAACCGCAAACCCTGCAAACCTTGGTTTGCAGTCGGACGCTAGGCGAATGCCGCGCTCGCGCCCCCCGCATTGCGATTTGGGAAGGAAGGACCCCTTTTGCCTGGGCCTATTGCCAAGCGCTCGGCCTCAACCGTCACCGCTGTCCAGAAGATAGCCGAAATACTACCCCCGACCGGGCTGTTTTGTTGCAGGGCTGCCGGGCCTCGAAACGGACAAGCAAGGCAAAGCAAGGACAAACGCGGCAAGCGTTACCCTAAATTGCCCACGTTTTTGGAAGGCATCCGCACGCCTTCGTTGTTGAGGTTCGCGGTCACGACCTCCATTGCCCGCTGCCAGCGCCGCCACGCAGTGGTACGGTCGCAGGCAAAGCGGATGGTGATGTCCCTCCAGCCGTAGCGCTTGGCCCGCATCCACACAAGGTGGCGCTGCTCGACCTCGAGCCACTGCACCCAGCGCATCGTCTCCAGCATCCGGTCAATGGCCTCGGGGCTTGGTGGGAAGGGTCGGTACACCTTCTCGTCGGCAGCAAAGGCTTCCCATTCCTTGCGAACGAAGGCGGGCCAGCAATTGAAGTAGCCCTGCACACGTACAGGGGGCAGGCGTCGTCCGGTGGTGGCGGCCTCCTCGAAGCGTGCTGCCACGTCGTCGGTTGTCCACTCAGCCATGACGCGTCCCTCCCAGCCCGTACAGGCGTTCACCAATGCGTCGCACGATCTCGCGTTCGATGAAGTCCAGACGGTCGTCGGACGCGTTGACCACCAGGATGTGTTGATCACGCCAGCCACGTTCCTTGATGACGTCCAGATCGGTGGCTTGTGGCTGCAGCCGACCAAGGGGGCAGCGGTATTGGGGTGTCGGAACCTTCACGTCACACCTCCTGCGTCTCGACTGCCCAGTGCAGCAGGGCCAGTGCGTCGGCTTCGTTGTCGTCGACTGGGGTGTGACCACGCTCGCGGACGGACGTGATCATTTCGTCCTTGCCCGCGTTGCCTTTGCCGGTTGCGTGCTTCTTGATCGTGCCGACCGGAACGCCCTGGTAGGGGATGTTGTGATGTTCACACCACGCAGTCAGGTGCCCCATGAATCCGCCGTAGGCGTGCGCCGCGTCAACGCCAGCGTGCCTCCGAACTTCCTCGAAGAACACCGCGTTGATGTGATTGCTGACCGACAGCAGTTCGTTGAGCCAGCGCTTGAATCGAAGGAAACGCATCCCGCCGCCTTCAAATCGCTGCGGCTTGAAGTGCTCCGTGCCGCTGGTGATGGTGCCGTCCAGGTGCTGCAGAGCCCACCCGGTGTGTGTGCCCAGATCAAGGGCCAGGATTGTCGTGTTCATGCTTTTTATCCTTTCGCGCTTCTGTCTGACGCAGCCGACGCAGTCAGTCGAAACACTCCATGAGGTGCGCGTCACGCACGCGTGTAGAGAGTTACGAGGAACAGCGTCAGCTGCGTCAGACGATGCGGTTTCCATAGAGATCAGTTGTCGGCATAAGGCGTGTAGGCGGCCGTGGGCGGGGTCTTGAGCCCGATCCCCTGAAACCCGCGCACGCCCATGCCGTTGCGCCACTTCTCCACGCCCCTGGTGATGAGCAGATCGGAGAAGCGGCGTTGCGAGCCGATGAATTCACCCGCTGCCTCGGCCCACAGCTTCCAGTCGTTGAACAGTTCGGCAGTCAAAGACTTCGCAGTGGCCACACGAACGCAGCGCTCATCCAGCCACCGGCCCAACGCGTCCTCGGCTTCGAAGTACTCCTCAGTGGCGTCGACGACTTGCTGCGGGAGATCGAGACGTCCCAGGCGTTGCCAGTCGAGGCATCCCTGTACCGCCCAGGCCAGGATGCCGTCGCGCTCGGCCAGCAATTTCTGCTGCAGGTGCTTGTCTCGTCGCTCGGGCGGCACGGTGATCGTGAAGGGGATCAGGTGCAGCCGTCGCTTCATCGCCTCGTCAATGTTGCGAATGGCAGGCTTGTGATTGCCCGCGACGAACAACTTGAATTGAGGGAAAAACTCGAAGAAGTCCTGCCGCATAAAGCGCGCAGAGATCTTGTCGCCCCCGGTCAGGTTCTTGACCTTCGACTCTGCCCAGCGCCGCCCCTGCTCGGTCTCAATTGCCGCCACGAAGCGCGCCCCACGCAGACCGGCCATGTCGGTCGGATGCCGGTCGGTGCGCGTTTCCATAAACGTGTCCATCGGCGCGTTGGTGGCGTAATCGCCGAGGATGGTGGCCAACGTGTTCACGAACACCGACTTGCCATTCGCGCCAGTGCCGTACAGGAAAAATAGGGCGTGCTCCCGGGTAGATCCGGTCAGCGCGTAGCCCACCATCCGCTGCAAATAGACCTGCAGCTCCTTGTCACCACCCGTGACCTCATCGAGGAACTGCCGCCAAGTTGGGCAGTCGCCACCGGGTGTGGCCGTGGTGATCTTGGTCATCCGGTCGGCGCGGTCGTGTGGGCGTAGACGTCCGGTCTTAAGGTCGACGACGCCACCAGGTGTGTTGAGCAGCCACGGATCTGCATCCCATTCGTCGGTCGTGGCCGCGTGCCTGCGATCCGCCCGTGCCAGCCGTTCGACACCGCCCACGGTGCTGGATGCCGCAAGTTTGGCCGCGACCTTGGGGTTGTTGGCGTTGATAGCAGCGTGACGACAGACGTGGCGGATGAGATCGGCGGCAGCCAAGGTGTCCTCGGTGCGCCAGCGGAGACCATCCCAGACCAGCCACCGACCCCAGCCCGCGACATAGCGCCAGTCGCGGTGATAGCGGCGCGTGAATGACAGCGCCAGCGCGTCCTCGGTGCCCCATACCGAGTCCTCGATTCCGCCACCAGCGCTTGTCGGATCGCGCTCGGGGTCGTCCGATATGAGATGCATCTGAAGGCGCGGGCCATGAGCAATGAAGCCCGCGACATCGAAGCCTTCGTTCTTGGCATCGGCCGCATCCCAGCCATCAGCAGCGTCCTCGGGCGGGTACAGGATGTAGCAGGACTTTGCACCAGCCAGCAGCAGCGCCTGGGAGGCTCGATCCGCGTATTCCCAACCCGGCTTGTCCTTGTCGGGCCAGATGAGCACAGATTTGCCTGCCAGCGGCGACCAGTCGGTTTTGTCAACCGGCGCGTTGGCTCCGTGCATCGCAGTGGTGGCACAAATGCCAAAGCCGATCAGCGTCTGTGCGCACTTCTCACCTTCAACCAGGACGACTGTGTCTACCGACAGGAGCCCCGGCTGGTTGTAAAGCGGACGTGTCTCAGGCGGAGCCATCTTGCGTCGCTTGGCATCCCACGGCCGGAACTCCTTCTTGCGACCGGGTGGGTCGTAGCGGTAGACGACCGCAATCAGCTTGCCTGTGGCGTCCAGGTAATCCCACTTGGCCGTGGCTGGACCGAGATCGTCGACCGGTACTTCCTTCTTGACTTTACGCATCGGTAGCGACCGCGAGCGCCCGAGCAGGTCAGCAGCGGCGTCCAGCACGCGGGGAAAGTCGCTGTGAACGTCGATGCCGCAGTAGCCGCCGATCAGCGCATAGATGTCGCCGCCTGAGTTGTCGGCACGATCCGTCCACAGACCGACCTTCTCACCTTCGAGCACCACCTCTAGGCTGTCACCTGGACTGCCGAGGATGTCGCCGATCAGGAACTTGCCACGGCGCTTCTTGCCAGCCGGAAACATCGTGGTCAGCACCGACTCCAGTCGCGCCAGCAGTTCGGTGCGAATCTCGTCTCGTTCAGACTCCCTGTTGCGCTCCGCAGATTGGGTTGTGTCGTTGAAGTCGATCATTCGGCTCCCTCGACAGGTGCGTCCGCGTCCTGGACATCACGGCCCTGGACGGCGGTGGTAAGCGTGGCCCACGCAGAGAGATCGGACAGGCGGTAGCGCACCAGACCGCCCATCAGGTAGTGCGGAATCCGGTACTTGGTGCGCATCGCGTGATCGGCGAACCAGTAGTACGGCAGGCGCAACGCGGCGGCCGCCTGCTTGGCATCGATCATCGGCTCGATGCCGGTGGCCGGGGTGTTGTTGTCGGTCATGCTTGTGTTCTCCAGCAGCGGTCTTGCCACGCGCACATCCGGCACTCGAAGTGGGTCGGATCATTGAAGGCGCGCGGCAGGAGTTCGCCTGCTTCGGTGGCCGTGATGACCTTCACCGCCCGATCCGACATGCGCTGGGCCAGGGCTGCGTCAAAGGGCACGGCCTCGGTGTAGATCTCCATCGTGTCGGCGTTGAGCGCCGTGAAGATCGCCGGGTGCTCGTGCAGTTCGAGATAGGCTTGGTAGATCGCCACTTGCGCGGCGTAGACGGGCTTGGCCACGGCGAGCCGGTTCTTCTCCAGCTCGCGCCAGGACTTCGAGCCCAAGCACTTGTTTTCCCAGAGCGCCGGGTAGGCAAAGCCCTCCGGGCCATCGACGATGACACCGTCGATGTGGCCCTGCAGACGGCCATCAGCCACGCAGAAGCCAAACTGCTCGCCATCGGCCCTGCGGGTACGCAGGTCGAAACCGGCGTCGCGCAGCCACGCGACCATGCAGTCCTCCATGACGTGGCCGCGCTCGAAGATGCGTAGCATCCGGCCCGGGGTGTCCCGGCCGTGATCGACGGGAGCCTTGGCGTACTCAAACTGCAGCGCACGCTCGCAGGCAGCGCCCAACCGCGAGGCACCAAGGTACTGGCGCTCGGACTGCTTGGCTCGGGCCCGCTGCATCCCGGCGTCGACCAGCGAGGTAATCTGCCCCGAGATGCTCGACGTGGAGTTGAAGTCCATCATGGCTTCTTCCCCTTCGGTTCTTCCCAAGGCAGGTCGTCCTCCAGATCCGCGAACGGATTGGCTGCACTCGGAGTCATGGGATCGGGCGTCTGCGTCATGCCGCGCACGGGCGGGTACTTGCTCGCCTCGTGGTGTTCAACCATCGCCTCGGTGTAGCAAGTGACGATGGCGTCGATCACCTGCAGCGCCTCGGCTTCGGAGTAGTTGCCCAGCGGTTTGGTGAAACCGATCTCGCCCGCCGCCTCGCCGAAGGACTTGAGGCACTTGCGCATGGCGGCCAGCTCGATATCAGAGGGATCGATCATAGTGACCCCCTTGATGTCGGTGCGACCATCCTTGGCGCGCAGCCAGTTGCCATACATCGCGTGGAACGCGGTCTGGCAGCGCTGCGAGCAGAACACCCAGTCGATGGGGTAGCGCCGAGGATCGCCGACACCGTGTCGGTTGTCGGTGTGACCGAATCCCCGGGCCTGTCGTTTGCAGACCCAGCATTTCACGCCACCTCCTCAAAGTCTTCCGCGAGCAGGCCCAACTGCAGCGAGCCGCCTGCGAAGGCCGCTTCGCAACGGCGGTCGAAGTCGCGGTAGCAGGTTGAGCTGCGCGCAATCGCGGTCACCGCATGAATCTGCGTTTCCAGACGTGCGAGGCCCTGATCGGACAGCCACTGGTGGTGCTTTTGCGAGATGCCCTTGCGAGCACGGATCTCGTCAATCAGCGTGGCGGGCAACACCGGCCCATAGACCCAGCGCTGCGTGATCTGGCCAACAACGTGGGGCGGGTTCTGGTCGTGGCCCTGGTACTTCCAGCCAAACAGCCGGTAGAGGGCGCGGTAGTAGTCCGGGTGGAAGCGGCGCTCCCACGAAGAGCACGACTGGCGCAGCAGCTTGGAGATCAGTTCCTGCAACGCGTCAGGCGCGCGGTGGTACTGGTAGCCCGTCGCCTCGTCGATCAGCGCGACCTCGCCGGTGGTGGCCAGCGCGCGCATGATCTTCATGCAGTTGGGCACGATGCCCTGGCGGGCCTTGTGCAGCGTGCCGTTGATGGCGGCGCTGACCACCGCCGACGCGACGTCCGCAATGATCCCCGCCGGGAAGAACTGCGCCTGCCGACCTGATGGCAACAGAATCGGCTCACGAGTTTTCTCCAATGCCGACAAGGAGTTAGGCGCGAAATCGGCCAGAAACCGGGCAAATCGGCCACCCTTGTGCGTCTCGTGGAAGCCCAGCAGCTTGGCCAGTTGGCGACGAACGTAGCCGCGCTCGCCGCCCTTGAGGACGACGGCCTCGCATTGCAGATCGCCGAAACGCACGACGCCGTAGTGGCTGGCAGTGAAGACGGTTGTATTCATGGCCGCTTCCTCACTGAGCCCAGGACGGTTTGCCCGTCACTGGCGCGCGTTGCGGGGTAGGCGCGGCGTAGGCAGGAGCCGCTTGCGCCGGAGCGCCGGAGTTGCCACCGCCCGGACTGCCCTTCGGCGGCACGCCCTTCAATTTGGCGTAGTCGGGGTGATCGGGCTCGACTGCCAGCTTGACCACGTTGCGGTCTTGGCCCTTGGCGTCCTTCTCGATGTCGACGCGCGCCAGGAACTCCAGACCATCCAGTTCGGCGAAGCCATTGATGCGGCGCGCGGCGGCGGCCTGCGGGCTGTTGTCCTGCGGGTGGACGTTGCGAGCACTGTTGAGCGCGGCGCGGATGAAGCTGCGCCCCATCTGGCCCCAGGTCGGACCCTTCTTCGAGAGAAGTCCGACGTTGCTCCACATCTTGCGTTTGACATGGTCGCCAGCGGTGACCACGAACTCGGCGGCCAGATAGATAGAACCTGTCTCGAACGACTCGGTGGCGTAGCCGCCACCCCAGCCTTGTTCGGGGTCGTCATAGCCACCCGGTTTGATGGTCATGCGCACCGGCACGACGGTGCCCTTGGGGATCAGATCGAAGCCGGATTGCTGAGAGTCGGCGTCATTGAAGTCATTCCATGCGGTCATTGCGATTACTCCTGAGATTCGATGTGTGCGGGGTTGGCGGCGCTGGCGGGCGTGGGAACTGCGCCCGCGCACTTGGCGATCAGCGCGCCGAGATGCGGCGGCTCCAGCAGGTCGAGACGACCGCTGCGGTCTTTGGCCGGGAAGCCGTAGGGATTGACGGTGTGCGTGACGAAGGCGCGGTAGGAGCTACCGTCCTCGGCCTTGATCTCGGCCAGCGTCACGACCTCATCGACGATGCCGGGCAGCTCCAGGCTGGTCTTGCTGCCTTCGATCTGCGGGACGAACACCTTGCGATTGAAGTCATCCAGTCGCTCATCGAGGATCGCCACGAACACCACGTTCTTGCCACGGGCGTGCTGCAGGTGGGTCAACGCGCCGATCATTTCCTGGCCGAGCAGCCCGTAGGCCGCGCGCAGATCGGGCTTGCCGGAACGATCACTGACCGCCCCGGGCTGCGTCTTGCACCACGCAAAGCACTGGCGAGACAGTTGCGTGATCGAGTCGAGGAAGAAGGTCTGGTAGCGACCGAGCTGCGTCGCATCGCCAAACTTCTCGATGACGTGGTCGTAGTGCGCCTGCGAGAACGCGCTCTCCGGCGGTAGCGACTTGTCGGGGCCTGCGAGGAACACGAAGAAGTCGCGGCTCTCGGGCCAGGACGCCGGGCGGATGGTGTCGCCCGGCCAGTCGGCGACAGCCAAGTCGCCTGCCTCGATGTCAAGGAACAGCGTGGTAGCGGGGTCGAGGTCTTTGAGCCGGGACGTCTTGCCGATGCCGGACTTGCCCAGCATCAGCAGCTTCACGCCCTTGCGCTCGGCCATCCGCTCGACGGCGGACACGATGGGTAGCCTCTTCATGCCTCACCCCCATCGGTGCTCAGGGTGAAGGACGGCTTGCCGGAATCGACTGTGCGGGCGGCCGCGAACTGCTGCTGCAACGCAGGTGGCCAGTTGATGTACCGGGACTCGGACACTGAGAGCTTGACGTCGAGGTAGCCCTCGACCTTCTCGCCCGAGGCCACGATGCGCTCGGCGATTTCGCCCAGCTGCTTCTGGTTCCAGCTGACCTTCTTGGGCAGCTCGAACTTGATGTGCAGCGGGCCATCGCTGATGTGGGCGGTACCGAAGTCACGGCCGGATTCACGCAGCGCGGCGCGTGCCTGCTCGCCGTAGCACTGCTCCAGCGCCGCGTCGAACTTGGTGCGTGCCTTCTTGAGCCAGTCGATGGCGGCGTCGAGGTTCTTGTCGACCTCGCGCTTCTGCGCGGGCGGCAGCGCGGCCAATTGGCTCACAGACATCTCGGCGATGTCGACAGGGAAGATGGTCAGATCGCTCATGGCCGTCCTCCTCACTGGTACGCACGAGTGAAGCTCGAGTAACGCGAGACGCGGCGCTCGAAGGCTTCGATTTCGTGCAGGAGGTAGGTGACCCGGCGACCGAGCTTGCAGTAGATCGGGCCAAGCTGCTCTTGACGCCAGCGGCGCAGAGTCTTGACGGAGAGCCCCCAGCGGATGGCGAGCTCGTTTTCGTCGAGCGCGATGCAGGCTGCACCGCCGGGATTCATCCGGCGGGGATTCCGACCGGATTCGATTGATGGAACTTGAGTTTGCATTTCGATGTGCCTCCTAGATGAAATGGGCACATCGAAGTCTCCGCACGGGTTTATGGCCCGTGTCTGGTTTGATTTATGGGCGCGTTTATGTGTTGCGTCGCAGTCGGTATTTGCCGCGCTTGACCAATGCGATCACGTCCTCGCGTTCAGCCTTTCCGCCGAAGGCGTCATCGAACGACTGGTAGCCGGTATTGGCGATCCTGTTGACCTCGGCCCAGGACACCTCTGGCGCGTTCTTCCCGTCGGCACTCCACATCTGCTTGACGATCTTGGCGCGCTCCGCAGACAGCTCACGCGACTCGGTGAAGTGGGGCAGCTTCAGTCGATTGCCTTGGAAGAACTCAACCGGCTCTGGCGCACCGCTGGGCGTGACGTAGCCACGCAGCACCCTGTCGAATGCGCTCGCGTCGAAAACGTCCTGGCCGTCGTCCACGCGAACGAACTCGTCCAGCACGCGCATGACATGGTCACGGGGCAGATCAACGGGATCTCGCTGATGCCGCAATACGATGCCGCCACGCGACCAGATTGGGTCGCTCAACACCGAGGTCATCGCGGCAACAGGAGCACGCTCCCACGCTCTGGCAACGAACACCGGGGCAAAGTCGTGTGTGCAAGCGATTCGTACTTCCCCGAGGTGCCACAGGTGGCCCGGCACGCGATGTCGACGGTCGGATCGTCGTCGATCTTCGATGCCGATCAAGGATGCCAAGTCGGCGAGCCACGCATCCACTTGGAAGGTATACAGCGCGATGTCGGCAAGAGGTCGCTCAACCGTTCGTGACCGCTGCTGGGGACTGCGGTACCGGTACACCGCCGCGTCGTGATCGATCTCAACCTCGACTTCCTGCTCAGAATCCAGGACGGGCACCATCAGATGTGTGAGGTAGTCCTCTTCCGTGATCCATCGTCGCTGCAGAAACGTTGGTCTGCATCGCCCGAGCTCGGCCGCCCTGACGCGGGAATCGACCCGGGGCAGCCGCTCCAGCGCTGCCAGAAAGCTCAGATGTGCCGACTTCGCGGTAGCGTCATCAGAACTCACGGAGCACCCCAATTCGCGTGAGCTGTTCCAGCACGCGCTTGCGGTCATCCTCGGTCTTGCTCTTGTCGTTCAGGCCGTTCGGCGACGTGATTTGGACAGCAACGTTGTGGGCCTTGCGGTGCGGCTGTTTGGCCATTCGGAACACCAGCTTCACCTGCGCCAGCGTGTATCCCGTCAGGTCGTCGATGCCATAGTCGTCATAGGCGACCTGATAGATCTGGCGGGTATCACGCCGATCCTTGCCGATCAGCATCGTGCTCGACAGGTGCTGGATCAGATCACGCCCATTGGCGGCGTCGGTGGTTTGCTGCTCGAAGGGCCGGGCGACTTTGATCTGCAGGATCGAGATTTTTTCAATGCCCGCCACACGCTCCTGCTCAATGCGCTTGAGCATCGCTGGTGTCGAGAAGCCGAACAGGTCGAACTCGCGCATCGGCATGTCGTTGATCTCCCCGTCGCACGCCAAAACGACATCGCGGAAGATGGTCGCCAGTTCACGGCGCACCTCACGGTCTTCGCAGAACACACCGAGCGCACCGGTGCCGGGCTCCCACGAGAAGCTGGCCGACATCGCTGCAGGTTCTTCGTGCTCGACCACCTCGCCGTTGGCAACCTGCCGGAAGTGCGCCGTCGATCCGTTGAAAGTTGCAGTCAGGGTGTGCAAGAGCACGGGCGCGACCTCGTCGGTGTCTTTGCCGCCGCAGCGGTCGGCATGCGCAAGATCACGGCGCGT
The DNA here is from genome assembly GCF_977011995.1 of Variovorax durovernensis. NCBI lineage: Bacteria > Pseudomonadati > Pseudomonadota > Betaproteobacteria > Burkholderiales > Comamonadaceae > Variovorax > Variovorax durovernensis. The sequence goes on from NZ_CDRNCW010000001.1 coordinate 4,858,694, forward strand.
GAACTGCTCGATGAGGATTTGGTCAGAAGCCACTTGCGGGAACAGCGCCGAAATGCGCCCGCGCAACACACCCTCAACATCGGCATCAATGCTCGGCACCACGCCTTTCGGGCCGAGGTAGTGGCTGGAGTAGTTCTCGCTCTTCCACTGGCGATGCATCACCTGCAAGCGCTCGGCGTTGTCGAAGCGCTGATCGCGCTTGGCACCGACCTCCGGAAAATCCTGCCGCAGACAGAGGTGCAGGGCCCGGCTATACCGGTCACTGGGCGTGGCCAAGACGGCAGCGTCGCTGGCGTCTTGGTCGTCAAGGAGGGATTGGACGGCCTGCGTGCCGTATTCGTCATCGAGCAGCACCACGCGCTCGGCCGCACGCTCGATGTGCTGCTGGACGTCCGAGCCAAGTTTGGCGACGGCGTGGAACATCGCCTTGCGGGACTGCACCGCGAGGATGCCTTTGGCCGCATCCGTCAGCGCTGCCAGTTCCGGCAGCGAAGTGGCGCTGGCACGTTCGACCAGGAGCAAGGCGAGGCCGGGACGCTTGGCTTTGCGCACCACGGTGACGAAGTGCTCCATGCACGGCAGGATTTCCGGGCCATCGTCCGATTGACGGGGTCGCACCTGCTTCGAGGACTGCTGCTGCGCGGCAGTCGACTCGTCGTGTTCCTGGGCGGTGATCTGTTCGTCTGCTGGCATAGGCAATTTCCTTTTCTAAACGAAGTGCGCGATTGCGCGAGTGGTTAACTGAACGGTTCAAAAAATGCCGACACGCGGTCGGCGGCGAGATGAAGGCGTTGATCAGACGATCTTGGCCCCCGGCTTTAGAAGACCATAGCGCTCCATCCGTACCTGGATGAAGCGTCGGTTGACGCCGAAGCGCTTGGCCACGGCCTTCTGCAAACATTCGATGTCGAAGAACCCGATATCTCCATCAGCCGTCAGGTGAAGGCAGGTGCCGGGCAAATCGGGATCAAGCGACGGGCTGCGGTGGATCGTCACACCGTGTTTCGGAGCCAACTCTTCGACCGCCAGATTCAGGCGTTGGCGCGGCACCAGCAACGACCCCATGAACTCGTTGGCACGCAGCTCGGCGAAGTATTCTTCCTTGGTGGTGTGGCCTGGAATTGCCAGAGAGGGGCTCGCAGCCGCCTCGACGACGGGCTGGACTTTCGCCAAGTGCTCCACGTCACGGGTGGTCGTGCGGTAGGCCCGCCGCGCCGCGTCGCTGGGCTCATCGAACAAACCCGGCCCCTTGCTGGCATCCACGATCCATCCTGGCGCATCGAAGATGGCGTGGCCGAGCTCGTGCCCGAGGGTGCTCAGTACCAACTCCTCGCTGGCGTTCACGCCAACCGGTGACACCGACACCATCGCGGTGTCCGGCACGCCTGGATCGTACTCACAGATGCCCAGGACAGGGTTCCCGCGCTCGTCATGCACGACGTCACCGGTGCCGACGAACAGGTCGAAGACCACGCCGTTGATCTTCAGGCCGGAGATGGCGCTCAGGGTGGCGAGCGAGATGGCATCGGCAGCAGCATCCACCAGTTGCTGGCGGGCCAAGACGGCGATGCCCTCAATCTCGGAATTCTTGATGTAGCTGGGGCGTTTTCGGTCGCAATGCCGGTAGCCAAGAGTCAACACCGGCATTCACTTGTCCCCCGTCGCTTGCTTGCGATACATCCGTACCAGGCCCCCCACGTCGTCGCGCATGTCTGGCGGAAGGCGGCTGGCCTCAACAAAGGCGTCGTCGACATTCTCGCCAAGGATTTCTGCCGCCTTGCGGATCAGCTCGTCCTTGGGCGGCTTCTCGATGTCGCGCTCTATGCGCGACCAGTAGGCAGGGGAGATGTCCAGCTGCCGGGCGAAGTCATTCATCTGAATGCCCTTCGCCTCCCTCTTCTGTCTGATGTAGGCACCAAATGCCATGTTGTGACCCAATTGCGTGATTAGTTAATTGACGCCATCGTATCGAGCAGATCGGCGCCTGTCAACTGTTTCGTTAACGCGCAATCCGGTTCCCTGCCAGACAGGCACCACAGGCCTGCCGGGGCATCGAGGCCACGCCACCAGGTGTGCCCGATTACCCGGAATTGCCATCCGCTTCGGAACATCGCGCACATCATCTGTGACGGTTGCAATTCCTCGGAGCCGTCATGAAGAACCTCGAACTCGCATCTCCCTCGGAGATGTCCGCCAGCGCCCGCGCTGGTGAAATCACCGCCATCCTTGCGGCCGCCATCGTCCGCACCGTCGTCGCAGAAGCGCCAAAACAGAGAGAAGTTGGCCTTGGCTTCCTGCCCGACCAGCGCGTTCATACAACCCCCTATCAACAGGAGAGTTTGTGATGAACGAGAAACAAGCATCAGTCGCCGCGCGGATCGCGGAGCTATCGAGCCTGCCCATCGCCGAGTTGTGGCCAGTGTGGGATCGGTACTTCAGCAGCCGCCCCATCAACCCCAACCGCGTCTTCATCGAGTCGCGCATCGCCTACAAGATGCAGGAGGAAGCCTTCGGCGGTCTGGCGCACAACACGCGCCAGCGCCTGGAGGCCATCGGTGCCAAGCATTCCAAGATCAAGCTGCGGGCACGGCCGCGCGACACCAACTTCGCGCCCGGCACGGTGCTGCTGCGCGAATGGGGCGACCGCGAGCACAAGGTGGCGGTCACCGCCGAAGGTCTGTTCGAGTACGAGGGCAGCACCTTCAAGAGCCTGACAGCCGTGGCCCGGCAGATCACCGGCACGCACTGGTCGGGGCCACTGTTCTTCGGCCTGACCGGCAAGGCAGGTGCGCAATGAGCGACGCCACCCAAATCGCCTCTCCCAAGGCACGCAAACGTTGCGCCGTCTACTGCCGGGTGTCGTCGGACGAACGCCTTGACCAGGAGTTCAACTCCATCGACGCGCAGAAGGAGGCTGGCCACGCCTACGTCGCCAGCCAACGCGCAGAAGGATGGATTCCGGTGGCCGACGATTACGACGACCCCGGCTTCTCCGGCGGCAACACGGACCGGCCGGGGCTAAAGCGCCTGATGGCCGACATCGAGCGCGGCCAGATCGACATCGTGGTGGTCTACAAGATCGACCGCCTGACGCGTAGCCTTGCCGACTTCTCCAAGATGGTCGAGGTGTTTGAGCGCCACGGCGTGTCGTTCGTGTCGGTCACGCAGCAGTTCAACACCACCACCTCGATGGGTCGGCTGATGCTCAACGTCCTGTTGTCCTTCGCTCAGTTTGAGCGCGAGGTCACCGGCGAGCGCATCCGCGACAAGATAGCCGCCAGCAAGCGCAAGGGGATGTGGATGGGTGGCGTGCCCCCCCTGGGCTACGACGTCGACAACCGCCTGCTGGTCATCAATGAAACCGAGGCGGCGGTGGTGCGGCGCATCTTCGAGGAGATGTTGACCATCGGCTCGCCCACCCAGATTGCTGCCAACCTGACTTTGGATGACATCACCACCAAGGCCTGGACGACGCAGGACGGTCAGACGCGGGCGGGCACGCGCATCGACAAGAAGTACCTGCACAAGCTGCTGCGCAACCGCATCTACCTTGGAGAGTTGTCGCACAAGGGCAGTTGGTACCCAGGTGTGCATCAGGCCATCATCGATCCAGGACTGTGGGGCCGGGTTCACGAGGTGCTGGCCAAGGATGGCCACACCCGGTCGGTCGAGACCAAGATCAGGTCGCGCACCGACGCGTTGCTGCGCGGCCTGCTGTACGCACCCTCGGGCGAGCGGATGTACCCGACCTACTCGCGCAAGAACGGGCGCAAGTACCACTACTACGTGTCCAAGTCGGAAGCGCGGTTCGGCGCGCCGGGCAAGGGCTACGAGCGCCTGCCTGCGCTGGAGATCGAGGGGGCGGTGGTGGCCCAGATCCGCACGGTGCTGACCAGCCCGGAGACCGTGGCGTCGGTGGTGCGGCACATTCAACGCAACGGGGCCCAGATCGACGAGGCCACCACCGTGATGGCGATGGGACGCCTCAACAACGTGTGGGATCAACTGTTCCCGGTCGAGCGCCACCGCATCGCCAATCTGATGATCGAGCGCATCGACCTCGTCCACGCGGGCGAGGTGCAGGGGATCAAGGTGAAGTGGCGTGAGGTAGGTTGGAACGCGCTCATCGAGGAGTTCGCCCCGGACAGCATTGGTGCTGAACTGCTGGAGGTCGAAGCCTGATGGACGAGTCGATGGAAACCTTTGTGCCCCTAACGTTTCGCCGCCGGGGCGTCCAACGCGTGGCTGCCGACGACCGGCACATCCACGACGTGACACTGCTCGACGGTGTGGCACGGGCCTTCTACTGGCAGCACCTGCTGGACACCGGCGCGATGCAGAGCGGGTCGGCCATCGCCCGCGCCGAGAAGCTGCACCACTCGGTGGTCAACGAACTGCTGCGCCTGACCCTGCTGGCCCCCGACATCATTGAGCAGTTCATGGCGGGCAAGCAGCCACGGCGGCTGACGCTGATGTGGTTTCAGCGAAACCGCCTGATGGTGGACTGGCACGCCCAGCGCCAGCTCATGGCCAGTTTTGAGGAGGATGTGTGAGCAAGAAGCATCGCGGCCACGCCAGGGGCGACCCAGTGACGTATCAGACGCCGCTGCCTGCTGGCGGCGTGCAGATGGAAACCTTCCTGCCCTGGACGTTGGTGCGCAGGGGTTTGAAGAAGCAGGTCATCACGCCGTTCGACGCGCCGCAGGAGTTCCTGGACGAGGCCCGCCGTGAGCGGCAGGTTCGCGAGATGGCGCAGGACACCCCCTTGATGCGGGCACTCGGCCTCGCGCACCACTGGCAGCGCCTGCTGGACGACGGACGGTTCAGTTCGATCACCGAGATCGCCGAGGCAGAGGGACTCGATCTCGGTCGTGCAAGCCGGATCGCCCGATTGGCGCAATTGGCACCGGACATCGTGGAAGCCTGCACCACTGGCGTGGCTGCGCACTTGACATTGGAAAGCGTCGGGCGACGCGCCAACCCGCTGCGATGGGACGAGCAGCGCGAACGCCTGCGGTTCCGGTGATCAACCGGCGCAGCAACTCCCCTTGCCGCGCTCCTGAATCGGCGGGCACGGCACGGTGCCGTAGGAGCAGTACACGCAGCAGTCGCCCTGCTTAGGTTTGAGTACGGCGTGACACTGCTCGCACTCGTAGAACCACTGGCAGGCGTCTGTGGGCATCGTCTCGGTCTTGGCGTGGCCGCACTCGGGACAGGTCAGCGTCGATTCCAAGATCACCGCAGTCACTTGGCACTCCCCACCACGGTCGAGGGGTACCCAGCATCCTTGGTGGCGCGCTTGAGAGCCTCGACGTCGGTCTTCGCGTCATCGAATGTCACCTTGGCTTCGCGGCTATCCAGATTCACGTCGGTCTTGCTGACGCCCGACACTTTGGTCAGAGCCTTCTTGACCGTGATCGGGCAGGTAGCGCAGTTCATGCCGGGCACGGACAGCGTGACGGTCTGGGTCGCAGCCCACAAGGGCGAGGCGAAGGCGGCAAATGTGGCCAGCGCAACAAGCTTCTTCATGACAACTTCCTTTCAGTAGAACCAGGGCGCGATCAGCGGGAATCCGAGGGCGAGGACCACCAGCGCCACCACGATCCAGAACAGCACCCTGTAGCTGCGGTTAACCGATGGCAGCGCACAGACCTGCCCCGGAGCGCAATCCGTGGCCGGTCGCCAGATGCGACGGCAAGCGAAGAAAAGCGCCACTACCGCCGCGCCGATGAACAAGGGCTGGTAGGGTTCGAGCAGCGTCAAGTTGCTGATCCAGGCTCCGGAAACGCCGAGCGTGATCAACACCAACGGGCCGAGGCAGCAGGTGGAGGCCAGGATGGCGGCAAGCCCGCCAGTCAACAGCGCGCCGCGTCCGCCGCCTTGTGTCTCTGTTGGTCGATCTGTACTCATGGGTTAAGCTTACCTCCGTACCTAAGTACGGAGTCAAGCACCATGAGCGAACCACTTGAAACACTGACCATCGGCGTCCTGGCCGATGCCGCCGGGGTCAACGTCGAGACGATCCGCTTCTATCAACGCAAAGGCTTGATGCAGGAGCCCGACCGGCCCCTGGGCGGCATTCGTCACTACGGTGAGCCGGATCTGGCGCGAGTGCGCTTTATCAAATCGGCCCAGCGCCTGGGATTCAGCCTGGACGAGGTCGGGGATTTGCTGAAGCTTGAAGATGGATCGCATTGCACCGAGGCGCGCGAGCAGGCCGAGCACAAGCTGGCAGACGTGCGAACACGGCTTACCGACCTGACGCGCATCGAGCGCGTGCTGGCGGATCTCGTAGAACGCTGCTGCGCCACGAATGGCAATGTCCGCTGCCCATTGATCGCAGCATTGCAGGATGCATGACATGGAACTCCTGAAAGTCGCTGTGCTGTTTGCCGTGACCGCTGTCGCCGAGATCGTCGGCTGCTACTTGCCATGGCTAGTCATCAAACAGGGCAAATCCGCGTGGCTGCTGATTCCCGCCGCTCTATCGCTGGGACTGTTTGCGTGGTTGCTCACATTGCACCCCACTGCGGCGGGACGTACCTACGCGGCCTATGGTGGGATGTACATCGCCGTGGCACTCGTGTGGCTCCACTTCGTTGACGGCATTGCGCTCACACGCTGGGATCTGGCCGGAGCAGGTATCGCGCTGGCGGGCATGGCCCTCATCGCACTACAGCCCACGGCAACGGCGTAGTGATCAGACAGTTTTTGCTCTCGGTCGCCTGGTCTTGACCAAGTGAAAACTACAACCCGAGGACTGCAAACCCGCGCCAGTGCAGGAATCGGGCAGTTGACCGGTCAAGAGGCCGGCAGAGAACAGAGAGGGAAAGACGGGGAAGTCGCGGCCGGAAAAGGGCGCAATCGCAGGTTGGCGGTCAAGAGGCCGAGGCGCGAAACCGCGCCAACACAGGGGGAACGGGCAAAAAAAATCCCAACCGGATAAGGGTTGGGATTTCACATTATGGTGGAGCTGGGGGGATTTGAACCCCCGTCCGCAAGCCTTCATCGCGCAGTTCTACATGTTTAGTGATCTGATTTAAGTCTCGCTTCCGGAACCGCGCAGTCACACGCTAAACCGGACGCCAGCACCCTATTTTCTCGCCTCGACCCAAGGTACCCGGATCGAAGCCAGCCCATGTAATTATCCTTGTAGCCGGGAGGTCAGGATTGCTCCAGACCCCCTTGCCCAGCCCATCGGCCAACTGTTACAAGGCTCACTGGCAATTAAGCAGCGAGTGCGAAACGTTCGTCGTTTGCAGTTAGTTTGTTTGAATCTGTTTTACGAGCGCATTCAGCTCGACATGCCCCGCTGCGACTCCGAACCCACGTCGAAACCAGTGCAGCCCCAAGCGAACCATTTTAGGCGCTATTGAGTAACTTCAAGAGCTCCATGGGCGAAGATATTGATGCGTCGGCCTTCCAGAGGGCCGAATCGGCTTGCGAACCCATGTAGCCGTAGGTGGCGGCAACGGTGCGCATGCCTGCTGCCCGACCCGCGATGATGTCCCGCTCGTCGTCGCCGACATACATGCAGGCATCGGAAGGCACGCCGAGCCTGCGTGCGGCCTCGTGCAGCGGCTCGGGATGCGGTTTGGCGAACGGCGTGGTGTCGCCGCTGATCACCGCGCCCGCGGTCTCGAAGAGCGAGATAGCACGCGTCAGCGGATCGGTGAATCGCATCGACTTGTTGGTCACGACGCCCCACAGCAGCCCCTGCTCGCGCAGCGCCCCGATCAACGCATGAACGCCGTCGAACACCTGCGTATTGAGCAGCATGCGGCGCTCGTAGGTCACGAAGAACTCTTCGCGCAGTTCGTCGAACTCGGGCGACTCCGGCGTGATGCCGAAGGCCACGCCGAGCATGCCCCGCGCACCGGCGCCCGCCATCGGTCGATATCTTTCGAGCGGATACGACGCCAAGCCGCGATCGGTACGCATCTTGTCGGCCGCGGCACCCAGGTCGGGGGCGCTGTCGATCAGCGTGCCATCGAGGTCGAACAGCACGGCTTGTGGCTTCAGGACCCTGCTCATGCTGGAGTGCCCGGCTTCTGGGTGGCGAACATGTAGTTGACGCTGGTGTCGCCACTGAGCCAGTAGCGGCGAGTCAACGGGTTGTGCTCCATGCCCCGGGTGTGCCGCAGGTCGAGCCCGGCGGCCCGGCAATAGGCGGCCAGTTCGCTGGGGCGGATCAATTTCGCGTACTCATGCGTCCCACGCGGCAGCATGCCCAGCACGTATTCGGCGCCCACTATCGCCAGCATGAAGGACTTCAGGTTTCGGTTGATGGTCGAGAAGAACACCCATCCGCCCGGCTTCACCAGGTCCGCGCAGGCCTGGATCACCGACGCCGGTTGCGGCACATGCTCGAGCATTTCCATGCAGGTGACGACATCGAAGCTCCCCGGCTGCTCGGCGGCCAGAGCCTCGGCGCTGATCTCGCGGTACTTCACGCCGCGCGTACCGGCTTCGAGCGCATGAAGCTGCGCCACCTTGAGCGCCTTGCCGGCCAGGTCGATGCCCAGCACTTCCGCGCCCTTGCGGGCCATCGAATCTGTCAGGATGCCACCGCCGCAGCCGATATCGAGCACTCGGCGCTGCGAAATAGGCGCAATACCGTCAATCCATTCCAGGCGCAATGGATTGATTTCGTGTAGCGGTCGGAATTCGCTTTCCAAATCCCACCAACGGTGCGCGAGTTCTGAAAACTTGGCCAGTTCGGCCGGATCGGCATTCACGTTTTCTGTCATGCAGTGATTATGAAACGAGCTATGCCCGACAAACCCAGAAGAGGCTTTGTTGAATGAGCCGCCAAGAATTCGCGGGCATAAAAAAACCCCGCCGTAGCGGGGTTTTCATGATCGATGGAATCGATTGATTAGTTGGCGCGGGTGCCGACCACTTCGATTTCCACGCGACGGTTCTTGGCGCGACCTTCCTTGGTCTTGTTGTCAGCCACAGGCTGCGACTTGCCCTTGCCTTCGGTGTAGACGCGGTTGCGTTCGATGCCCTTCGAGACCAGGAAGGCCTTGACGGCTTCGGCGCGACGGACCGACAGACGCTGGTTGTAGGCAACCGTACCGATCGAGTCGGTGTGGCCCACAGCGATGATCACTTCGAGGTTGACGCCACGGATCTTCTCGACCAGGTCGGTCAGCTTCGCGCGACCTTCAGGCTTCAGAACCGACTTGTCGAAGTCGAAGAAGGCGTCAGCAGCGAAGGTAACCTTCGAAGCGGCGACTTGCTGGGGAGTCGGCGGAACCGGAGCAGCAGGCGTAGGCGTCGCAGCAACCGGGGCGGCAGGAACCAGAGCACCGTCGCAACCAGCAGCAGCCGTTGCGGGCGTCCAGTTGGCATCGCGCCAGCACAGTTCATTCGTGCCGTTCTTCCAAACCAGTTCGCCGGTGCCGTTTTGCCAGTTGTCGATCGTAGGACCGCCGTCCGCAGCGGTGACACGGGTCTGCGCGCCGGCGGCAGTGGCGAGCGCAGCGACTGCAAACATCATCGCCACTTTATTCAGTTTCTTCATGGTTCTCCTCTTGGGGAAAAAGCCGCAGCCGCGCTGCGAATCAAGGACGCTTTAAGTGACCACCACCCAAAACGTTGAGGCGATTGTGCCATAGGGTCTTTGGCAAACAGGCCGCCGGACGGCCCCGAAGCGTAGGACGGAGGCGGAATAGAGGCCTTGTGTTGCGGCGGTGCGACACCCCTCACAGCGTAAAATTTCGCCTTCCTGCCGCCAGCACCTCGTTCATGACCTCCTTCGCAAAAGAAACCCTGCCCATCAGTCTTGAAGAGGAAATGCGCAGCAGCTATCTCGATTACGCCATGAGCGTGATCGTCGGCCGAGCGCTTCCCGACGCCCGTGACGGCCTCAAGCCGGTGCACCGGCGCGTGCTCTACGCGATGCACGAACTCAACAACGACTGGAACCGGCCGTACAAGAAGTCGGCCCGTATCGTCGGTGACGTGATCGGTAAGTACCACCCGCACGGCGACCAGTCGGTCTACGACACCATCGTCCGGCTGGCCCAGGACTTCTCCATGCGCCACATGCTGGTCGACGGCCAGGGCAACTTCGGGTCGGTCGATGGAGACAACGCGGCCGCAATGCGTTATACGGAAATCCGGCTGGCCAAAATTGCGCACGAAATGCTGGCCGATATCGACAAGGAAACTGTCGACTTTCAGGACAATTACGACGGCTCGGAAAAAGAGCCGAAGGTGCTGCCGAGCCAGCTGCCCAATTTGCTGGTCAATGGCTCCGGCGGTATTGCGGTCGGCATGGCCACCAATATCCCGCCGCACAACCTGAACGAGGTCGTCGACGCCTGCCTGTACCTGCTTCGCAACCCCGAAGCCTCCATCGACGAATTGATGGAGATCGTGCCGGCGCCCGACTTCCCCACCGCCGGCATCATCTACGGCATCAACGGGGTGAAGGACGGCTACCGCACCGGCCGCGGCAAGGTCGTGATGCGCGCCAAGTGCCACTTCGAGGACATCGACCGCGGCCAGCGCCAGGCGATCATCGTCGACGAACTCCCCTACCAGGTCAACAAGAAGACGCTGCAGGAGCGCATGGCCGAGCTGGTGCACGAGAAGAAGATCGAGGGCATCAGCCACATCCAGGACGAGTCGGACAAGTCGGGCATGCGCCTGGTGATCGAGCTCAAGCGCGGCGAAGTGCCTGAAGTGGTGCTCAACAACCTCTACAAGCAGACGCAGCTGCAGGACACCTTCGGCATCAACATGGTGGCGCTGGTCGACGGCCAGCCCAAGCTGTGCAACCTGAAGGACCTGATCCAGGTCTTCCTGCAGCACCGCCGCGAAGTGGTCACGCGCCGCACCGTCTTCAACCTGCGCAAGGCACGCGAGCGCGGCCATGTGCTCGAAGGCCTGGCGGTGGCGCTGGCGAACATCGACGAGTTCATCCGCATCATCCGCGAATCCCCCACGCCGCCGGTCGCCAAGGCCGAGCTCATGACGCGCAGCTGGGACAGCAAGCTGGTGCGTGAAATGCTCACGCGCTCGCGCGCCGATGGCGGCGTGATCAACGCCGACGACTATCGCCCCGAGGGCCTCGAGCGCCAGTACGGCATGGGCGGCGACGGCCTCTATCGCCTCTCGGACACGCAGGCCCAGGAAATCCTGCAGATGCGCCTGCAGCGCCTGACCGGCCTCGAGCAGGACAAGATCGTGGCCGAGTACAAGGACGTCATGGCCGAGATCGACGACCTGCTCGACATCCTGGCCAAGCCCGAGCGCGTCTCGACCATCATCGGCGACGAGCTGGGCACCATCAAGCAGGAGTTCGGCCAGTCGAAGGTCGGCGCGCGCCGCAGCCTGGTGGAGCACAGCGCCTACGACCTCTCGACCGAAGACCTGATCACCCCGACCGACATGGTGGTGACGCTCTCGCACAGCGGCTACATCAAGAGCCAGCCGCTGGGCGAGTACCGCGCCCAGAAGCGCGGCGGCCGCGGCAAGCAGGCCACGGCCACCAAGGACGACGACTGGATCGACCAGCTCTTCATCGCCAACACGCACGACTACATCCTGTGTTTCTCGAACCGCGGCCGGCTGTACTGGCTCAAGGTGTGGGAAGTGCCGGCGGGTTCGCGCGGCTCGCGCGGCCGCCCGATCGTCAACATGTTCCCGCTGCAGGAAGGCGAGAAGATCAACGTCGCCCTCGCCCTCACCGGTGAAAAGCGCACCTTCCCGGCCGACCAGTACGTGTTCATGGCAACCTCGATGGGCACCGTCAAGAAGACCGCGCTCGACGAGTTCAACAACCCGCGCAAGGGCGGCATCATTGCCGTGAACCTCGACGAGGGCGACTACCTGATCGGCGCCGCCCTGACCGACGGCAAGCACGACGTGATGCTCTTCAGCGACGGCGGCAAGGCCGTGCGCTTCGACGAGGAAGACGTCCGCCCGCTGGGCCGCAATGCACGCGGCGTGCGCGGCATGTCTCTCGATCCGGGACAGGGCGTGATCGCCATGCTGGTGGCGGAGGACGAGCAGCAAAGCGTGCTCACCGCGACCGAAAACGGTTACGGAAAACGCACAAGCATTACGGAATACACGCGCCACGGCCGCGGAACCAAAGGCATGATCGCGATTCAACAGAGTGAGCGCAACGGCAAGGTCGTTGCCGCCACACTCGTGCATTCGGATGATGAGATCATGCTCATTACCGACAAGGGCGTGCTTGTACGCACGCGGGTTGCCGAAATTCGCGAACTGGGTCGTGCGACGCAAGGCGTCACGCTGATCGGGCTTGACGAAGGCGCCAAACTCAGCGGGCTGCAACGTATCGTCGAAAACGACGCGAATGGCGAAACCGAGCCTGACGCGGACGATACTTCCTCATCTTCAACGGAGAATCCTCAGTGAAAAAAATCAAACTCGCACTTCTGACGGTCGCCCTGGCTAGCAGTTCGATGGCCGCAATGGCCCAGGACAAGGCCACGCTCATCAAGCAGTTCATCGACATCCAGCGCCCCGGCATCGAATCGCTGGCGCGCGGCCTGGTCGAGCAATCGAGCGCTCCGATCGCACAGGCGGGTTCGCAGTACCTGCAGACGCAGGTGCCGGAAGCCAAGCGTGAGGCAGCCGCCAAGGCCGCCGACGCCGAGCTGAAGAAGTACTTCGACGACGCTTACCCGATCGTGCGCGACAAGGCAGTGCAACTGGCTCCTGGCGCCCTGACCCCCCTGCTCGAGCAGAACTTCAGCGAAGACGAGCTCAAGCAACTGCTGGCCTGGATCAACTCGCCCCTGAGCAAGAAGTACCAGGAACTGAACCCGAAGATGCAGACCGCCCTGACGGAAAAGCTGGTGGCCGACACGCGCGCCACCATCGAGCCCAAGATGCGCGCTCTCGACGAAAACGTCGCCAAGGCCCTCGGCGCCCCGACCGATGCCCCCGCCGCCAAGGCCCCGGCCAAGGCACCAGCCAAGAAGTAAAGCAACGTGACCCAGCAGCAGACGCCGGCCGGCAAGCGCCCATACAACTTTTCGGCCGGTCCGGCTGCCATGCCGGAGGCGGTGCTGCAACGCGCTGCCTCCGAAATGCTCGACTGGCACGGCAGCGGCATGAGCGTGATGGAAATGAGCCATCGCGGCAAGGAATTCGGCTCGATCTGCACGCAGGCCGAAGCCGACATCCGTACGCTGCTGGCCGTGCCCTCCAATTTTCACATCCTGTTCATGCAGGGTGGCGGCCTCGGCGAGAACGCCATCGTTCCGCTGAACCTGTCGCGCGGCAAGACCGCCGACTTCGTCATCACCGGCAGCTGGAGCGCGAAGTCGCACAAGGAAGCGCAGCGCTATTGCACCGCGCGCGTGGTTGCCAGCAATGCCGACGACCAGCACACCAAGTTGCCAGATCCCGCGACCTGGCAGCTGTCCAAGGACGCCTCGTACGTGCATGTGTGCTCCAACGAGACCATCAACGGCATCGAGTTCCAGCAACTACCCGACCTGGCAACGCTCGGCAGCAATGCCCCGCTGGTCATCGATTTCTCGTCGCACGTCGCCTCGCGCAGCGTCGACTGGAGCCGCGTGGGCCTGGCCTTCGGCGGCGCACAGAAGAACCTCGGCCCGGCCGGCCTGACCATCGTCGTCGTGCGCGACGACCTGCTCGGCCATGCCCTCGAAATCTGCCCGAGCGCGTTCAACTACAAGACCGTGGCCGACAACAACTCCATGTACAACACCCCGCCGACCTGGGGCATCTACATGGCGGGGCTCACGTTCCAGTGGCTGCTGCAGCAAAAGGAAGGCGATCTCACGGGCGTCGCGGCCATGGAGCAGCGCAACATCGCCAAGGCGAAGCTGCTGTACGACTTCATCGACGGCTCCGACTTCTACGCCAACCGCATCGACCCCGGCTGCCGCTCGCGCATGAACGTGCCGTTCTTCCTGGCGGACGAAGGTCGCAACGAAGCCTTCCTGGCCGGTGCGCGCGAAGCCGGGCTGCTGCAGCTCAAGGGCCACAAGTCGGTCGGCGGCATGCGCGCCAGCATTTACAACGCCATGCCGCTGGAAGGGGTGCAGGCGCTGGTGGGCTACATGCGAGAATTCGAGCGATCGCATGCCTAGGCGCATGCTCCGCTCAGTTGCCCGCACCGATGACCGCCTCCGACTCCACACCACCCTCCTCTTCTTCCGATAACTCCGAGAGCCTGTCCGATCTGCGCGTGCAGATCGACTCGCTGGACCAGCGCCTGCTCAGCCTGCTCAATGAGCGGGCCCATGTGGCCGAGCTGGTCGGCGAGGTCAAGAAGCGCGAGGGCACGCCGTTCTTCCGCCCCGATCGCGTGGCGCAGGTCATCGACAAGATGCAGAAGAGCAACGGCGGTCCGCTCAAGGACCTCCATGTGGCGGCCATCTGGCGCGAAATCATGTCGGCCTGCCTGGCGCTCGAATCGCCGCAGCGCGTCGCCGTTCTGGGCCCCGAGGGCACCTTCTGCGAACAGGCCGCCATCGAGTACTTCGGCGGTGCCGCCGACCTGATCTATTGCGCCAGCTTTGACGAGGTGTTCCACGCCACGGCCGCCGGCAGCGCCCAGTACGGCGTGGTCGGCGTCGAGAACTCGACCGAAGGCGTGGTGACGCGCTCGCTCGACCTGTTCCTGCACTCACCCACCCATGTCGTCGGCGAAGTCAGCCTGCTGGTGCGCCACCACCTCCTGCGCAGCAGCAACTCGCTCGAAGGCGTGGAAGCCGTACTGGCCCATCCGCAGGCGCTGGCACAGTGCCAGACTTGGCTGTCCAAACATCTGCCGAATGCCGAACGGCGCGCCGTGTCGAGCAACGCCGAAGGCGCTCGCCTCGCATCGACCAATCCGGCCTGGGCCGCGCTGGCCGGCGAACGCGCCGCCACCCGCTTCGGCCTGCATATCGTGGCGCACGCCATCCAGGACGACTCGTACAACCGCACCCGCTTTTCCGTCATCTGCCTGCCGCAGACGCTGGCCATGCCACCGGCCTCGGGCCGCGACTGCACCAGCCTGATCGTCTCCGTGCCGAACCGGCCCGGCGCAGTGCACGACCTGCTCGTTCCGCTGAAGGCCAACAACGTGTCGATGACCCGCTTCGAGTCGCGCCCCGCGCGCACCGGCCAGTGGGAGTACTACTTCTACATCGACCTCGACGGCCACCCCTCGCAGCCCAACGTGGCAGCGGCGCTGGCCGAACTGCGCGGACTCTGCGCCTTCTACAAGGTGCTGGGCGCCTACCCCGTCAAAGCCTGAGCGGCAGGCAGACACACAGCATGTTCGAACAACTGGGACTGATCGGCTGCGGCCTGATGGGCGGCTCTTTCGCGCTCGCGCTCAAGCGCGCGAAGCTGGTGAAACGCGTGGTGGGCTACAGCAAGTCGCCCTCCACCACCGAGCGGGCACGCCAGCTCGGTGTGATCGACGTGGCGGCGCCTTCGGCGCTGCTGGCGGTGTCGGGCGCCGACATCGTGCTGCTGGCGGTGCCTGTGGCCGCGTCGGAAGCCACCTTCAAGGCCATCCGCCACGGCATCGCGAGCGAAACGCTCGTGATGGACGTCGGCTCGACCAAGGGCGACGTGATCGAAGCCGCCCGCAACGGGCTTCAGCGCCAATTCGCGAACTTCGTGCCGGCGCACCCGATCGCGGGCAAGGAACTGTCGGGCATCGAGCATGCCGAGGCCTCGCTCTTCAGCGGCCGCCAGGTCGTGCTGACACCGGTGAAGACCACGCTGCGCTCCAACGTGCAGCGGGCCTCACAAGTGTGGGGCGGCATCGGCGCGCAAGTGGTCACCATGACGCACGAAGAGCACGACGCCGCTTTCGCCGCCGTGAGCCACCTGCCGCACCTGCTGGCTTTCGCATACACCAATGCCATCGCCAGCCAGCCCCAGGGCGACCGCTTCCTGAGCCTCGCGGGCCCGGGCTTCCGCGATTTCTCGCGCATCGCCGCGAGCGACCCGGTCATGTGGCGCGACGTGCTGCTGGCCAACCGCGAACAGGTGATGCAGCAGTCGCAGGCTTTCCGCAAGGCACTGGACGATCTCGAAGCGCTGATGGCCGCGGGCGACCTGCAAGCGCTGGAGCAATCCATCGCCACCGCCAGCAAGGCCAGGGCAGCCTGGAAGCCGGCCACCGACACCTCGTCGCTGCAGCAGGACAACTGAGATGTTCTCGACCACCTTCCTCGACCTCCCGCCCCTCGCGGGCGCGGCCGGCACGGTGCGGCTGCCAGGCTCCAAGAGCATCTCCAACCGCGTGCTGCTGCTGGCGGCGCTCGCGAGCGGCACCACCACCATCCACGACCTGCTCGATTCCGACGACACGCGCGTGATGCTCACCGCGCTGCGCGCGCTCGGCTGCGGCATCGATCCCGACGGCAACACCCTGCGCATCACCGGCCTCGGCGGCCAGCTGAAGCCCAACGAGACGCTGCTGCCGCTGTTCCTCGGCAATGCCGGCACCGCGATGCGCCCGCTGACGGCCGCCCTGTCGCTGCTGGGCGGCGAATTCGAGCTCAGCGGCGTGCCGCGGATGCACGAGCGCCCCATCGGCGACCTGGTCGATGCGCTGACCCAGCTCGGCTGCCGCATCGACTACCTCGGCAACCCCGGCTATCCCCCGCTGCGCATCCACCCGGTGCCGCACGGCGAGCTGGCGCTCGACGCCCCGATCCGCGTGCGCGGCGACGTGTCGAGCCAGTTCCTGACCGCGCTGCTGCTGGCGCTGCCGCTGGCCGCCGCTGACGACATCGTGATCGAGGTGGTCGGCGAGCTGATCTCCAAGCCCTACATCGAGATCACGCTGAACCTGCTGGCGCGCTTCGGCATCCAGGTGCGGCGCGACGGCTGGGAGCGATTCACCATTCCGGCCGGCAGCCGCTATAGCTCGCCCGGCGACATCCACGTCGAGGCCGACGCCTCTTCTGCTAGCTATTTCATAGCACTGGGCGCCATTGCAACCGGCGTTTCCGGCAAGAACGGCATCCGCATCGAGGGCGTGGGCGCCGATTCGATCCAGGGCGACATCCGCTTCATCGACGCCGCCCGCCAGATGGGCGCGCAGGTCGACAGCGGCCCCAACTGGCTCGAAGTGCGCCGTGGCGCATGGCCGCTCAAGGCCATCGACCTCGACGCCAACCACATCCCCGACGCGGCGATGACGCTGGCCGTCATGGCGCTGTATGCCGACGGCCCGACCACGCTGCGCAACATCGCGAGCTGGCGCGTGAAGGAGACCGACCGCATCGATGCCATGGCCAACGAGCTGAAGAAGCTCGGCGCCGCCGTCGAGGCCGGCCCGGACTTCATTCGCGTGCACCCGTTGGCGCAGACCGGCTGGCGTCCGGCGAGCATCCACACCTACGACGACCACCGCGTGGCCATGTGCTTCTCGCTCGCGGCGTTCAACCCGGCAGGGGTGCCCGTGCGCGTGCTCGACCCTCATTGCGTTGCCAAGACCTTCCCCGATTATTTCGAGACCCTGTTCTCGGTGGCCGAGGCCACGGAGGTGCCGGTGATCTGCATCGACGGTCCGACCGCCTCCGGCAAGGGCACGCTGGCGGCCGAAGTGGCGCGGCTGCTGGGCTACCACTACCTCGATTCGGGCTCGCTCTACCGCGTGACCGGCCTGGCCATGCGCCGCGCCGGTTTGAGCGCCGACAGCCAGCACGAAGCGCAGATCGCCGCCCTCGCCGCAGGCCTGCCACTGCAATTCACCGAAGGCAAGGTGCTGCTGGCCGGCGAAGACGTCAGCGACGAGATCCGCACCGAGGCTGCCGGCATGGACGCCTCCCGCGTATCCACCCTGCCCGCCGTGCGCGAGGCGCTGCTGGCCCTGCAGCAGCGCTTTCGCCAGCTGCCCGGCCTGGTGGCTGACGGCCGCGACATGGGCACCGTGATCTTCCCCGATGCGGCGCTCAAGGTGTTCCTTACGGCCAGCGCCGCCGAGCGCGCCGAACGGCGCCATAAGCAGTTGATTTCAAAGGGTATTTCGACTACACTCGACAGTCTTCGCTCCGACTTGGAAGCGCGTGATGCCCGGGATTCCTCCCGCAGCGTCGCCCCCCTCAAGCCGGCGCAGGACGCCCGCCATCTCGACAACTCCCAGCTGTCCATCGAGCAATCGATCGATCAGGTGTTGGACTGGTGGCAGCAAGTACAGCCTTTCAAGTCCGCTTGAAAAGCTGGCGCCAGACGGAATATCTGAAGGCGCATACCGCTCCAGCAGGCTCTCTTCGCGCGACAGCGCACCGGCCTGCTGGTTGTTCAACCAACCCGGGTTTATATCCAAAAAGCCCACAAAACCGCCGTCTACAGACCCACAGCAGCCGCACGCAATTTCGCATGAGCGCCTGCCAACCCTGCCTGACGGAAGGAACCATAAATGTCTGAATCTTTTGCCGACCTATTCGAAGAGTCCCTGAAGCGTTCCGAAATGCGCACCGGCGAGGTCATCACGGCCGAAGTCGTGCGTGTCGAACACAACCACGTCGTCGTCAACGCCGGTCTGAAGTCCGAAGCGTATGTGCCGATCGAAGAGTTCAAGAACGACAAGGGCGAACTCGAAGTTCAGGCCGGCGATTTCGTTTCCGTTGCCATCGGCAGCGTTGAAAACGGCTACGGCGACACCATCCTCTCGCGCGACACCGCCAAGCGTCTGGCTTCGTGGCTCGCCCTGGAGAAGGCACTGGAATCGGGCGACTTCGTCACCGGCACCACCAGCGGCAAGGTCAAGGGCGGCCTCACGGTCCTGGTCAACGGCATCCGCGCGTTCCTGCCGGGCTCGCTGATCGACACGCGTCCGATCAAGGACCTGACCCCGTACGAGAACAAGACCCTCGAATTCAAGGTCATCAAGCTCGACCGCAAGCGCAACAACGTCGTGCTGTCGCGCCGTGCCGTGGTCGAAGCCAGCATGGGCGAAGAACGCGCCAAGCTGATGGAAACGCTGAAGGAAGGCGCAGTCGTGCGCGGCGTGGTCAAGAACATCACCGAATACGGTGCGTTCGTGGACCTCGGCGGCATCGACGGCCTGCTGCACATCACCGACATGGCATGGCGCCGTGTTCGCCACCCGAGCGAAGTCGTTCAGGCCGGCCAGGAAATCACCGCCAAGATCCTCAAGTTCGACACCGAAAAGAACCGTGTCTCGCTGGGTCTCAAGCAAATGGGCGACGACCCGTGGATGGGCGTTTCGCGCCGCTACCCGCAATCGACCCGCCTGTTCGGCAAGGTCACGAACATTGCCGACTACGGCGCGTTCGTCGAACTCGAACCCGGCATCGAAGGCCTGGTGCACGTCTCCGAAATGGACTGGACCAACAAGAACATCGCTCCGAACAAGATCGTCTCCCTGGGCGATGAAGTCGAAGTCATGGTCCTGGAAATCGACGAAGACAAGCGCCGCATCAGCCTGGGCATGAAGCAGTGCAAGGCCAACCCGTGGCAAGAGTTCGCTCAGAACACGAAGCGTGGCGACCGCGTCAAGGGCCCGATCAAGTCGATCACCGACTTCGGCGTGTTCGTGGGTCTGGCTGCCGGCATCGACGGCCTGGTTCACCTGTCCGACCTCTCGTGGAACGAAGCCGGCGAAACCGCCGTTCGCAACTACAAGAAGGGCCAGGAAGTCGAAGCGATCGTGCTGGCCGTGGACGTCGACCGCGAGCGCATCTCGCTGGGCATCAAGCAGCTCGACAGCGACCCGTTCACCACGTTCACCACCGTGAACGACAAGGGCCAGATCGTGACCGGCAAGGTCAAGACGGTTGACGCCCGCGGCGCTGAAATCGACCTCGGCGAAGACATCATCGGCTACCTGCGTGCTTCGGAAATCTCGCGCGATCGCGTCGAAGATGCCCGCAACGTGCTGAAGGAAGGCGACGAAGTCACCGCCATCGTCGTGAATGTGGATCGCAAGACCCGCAACATCCAGCTGTCGATCAAGCAGAAGGACATGGTCGACGAACAAGGCGCCATGGCCAGCCTGAGCCAGCAGTCGGCACGCGAAAACGCGGGCACGACCAGCCTGGGCGCACTGCTGCGCGCCAAGCTCGACAACAGCGAAAACAAGTAAGCTGAGTCCGGAGACAGAGCAGGCCCTGGGGCCGCTCTGTCTTTTTTTTCGTCCACGTTTTTGTTTGGCCTATGACCCGCTCAGACCTCGTCGAAGAACTCGCAGCCCGCTTTGCGCAACTGACGCACCGCGACGCCGAATACGCCGTCAAGACCATCCTCGACGCGATGAGCGACGCACTGGTGCGCGGGCACCGCATCGAGATCCGTGGCTTCGGCAGCTTCTCGGTCAACCGCCGTCCGCCGCGCATCGGCCGCAACCCGCGTTCGGGCGAGAGCGTGCAGATTCCCGAAAAACGGGTGCCGCACTTCAAGCCCGGCAAGGCGCTGCGCGAGGCCGTGGATGCCAAGACAGCCGAACTCGATGCGGGCAAGGAAGCCAAGGCCCGCAAGGCCTGAATCGCAGACGATGAGAATGCCTGCAAACGTAGAATGCTCCCGGCAACGGGAACGGCTATGAAATACCTCCTGTGGCTGCTCAAGGCAGCCATTTTTTTTACGCTCTTCGCCTTCGCGCTGAACAACCAGCACGACGCGACCGTCTATTTCTTCTTCGGCACCTACTGGCGAGCACCACTGGTGCTCGTCGTGCTCGCGGCCTTTGCCGGCGGGCTCGTGGTGGGCGCGCTCGGCATGCTGCCGGGCTGGTGGAAGCACCGCACCGCGGCGGCGCAATTGCCTGCCGTTCCTTCCGAAACACCGTCCCCCGTGGCATCGGCGGCCGTGACCGCCCCTGCAGCGGCCCAGCCTACTTCCGCCCCCGACCTTCCCGCCGTACGTCAACATGGACTTTGATCCCAGCTGGCTGCTGATCGGCCTGCCCATTGCCTTCGTGCTGGGCTGGCTTGCATCGCGCTTCGACATCCGCCAGCTCAAGCTCGAGAACAGGCAAGCCCCCAAGGCCTACTTTCGCGGCCTGAACTTCCTGCTCAACGAGCAGCAGGACCAGGCCATCGACGCCTTCATCGAGGCCGTGCAGAACGACCCCGACACGCAGGAGCTGCACTTCGCCCTCGGCAACCTGTTCCGCCGCCGCGGCGAATACCAGCGCGCCGTGCGCGTGCATGAGCACCTGCTGGGCCGCGGCGACCTCAGCCGCAGCGACCGCGAACGGGCGCAGCACGCCCTGGCGCAGGACTTCCTGCGCGCCGGCCTGCTCGACCGCGCCGAGGCTGCGCTGCAGAAGCTCGAAGGCACGCGCTACGAGAACGAGGCCCGGCTGTCGCTGCTGGCCATCTACGAGCGCTCGCGCGAATGGGCGCAAGCCGCCGACGTGGCCCAGAAGCTCGACGAGTCCGATCAGGCGAGCTACGCCACGCGCCGCGCGCACCACCTGTGCGAGCAGGCCACCGAACGCGTGGCTGCCAGCGACCTGCCCGGCGCCACCAAGCTGCTCGCGCAGGCCGTCGAGCTGGCGCCGCAGGCACCGCGTCCCGCCATCGACACGGCCAACCTTCAGCTGCGCAAGAGCGAACCGGCCGCGGCCTTCGACACCCTCGTGGCGCTCAGCGAAACCGCGCCGCTCGCGCTGCCGCTCTATGCCGCCACGCTGCAGCAGGCGGCCGTCGGCGCACACCGCGAAGGCGAGGCGCTCGCGTTGCTGCAGCGGCGCTATGTCGAGTCGCCGTCGATCGACGTGCTCGAGGCACTGATCGCACTCGGCGGCACGCCCTCCGCCACCGCCGAAGATCCGCAGCCCACGCCGCGCGACGGCTACATCGCCCACCTCGCGCAGCAGCCTTCGCTGGTGGCCGCATCGCGCTGGCTCGCTGGCGAACGCTTCGAGCACGAGCAGTTCCATCCGCAGGTGCAGCGTGCGCTCGATCAAGCCACGCGGCCGCTGATGCGCTACCGCTGTGCGGCCTGCGGCTTCGAGGCGCACCAGTACTTCTGGCACTGCCCAGGTTGCCAGGCGTGGGACAGCTATCCACCCCGCCGCGTGGAAGAACTCTGACCACAATTCAGAACAATAGTCACCCTGAGGCCATTGCGGCCCAAGGGCGTCAACGCTCCGCTCCCTGATCCCGTTGTGCCCGGGCCGACGTGCTTGTCGGCTGTCTGTCACATCAACAAATCACAGGGAGTTTTCAAATGTTCAAGAAGTTGTTGGCCACCACGGCCATGCTGTTCGCCATCACCTCGTTCGCAGCGGTCGATGCCAACAAGGGCACCGTCGCCGAACTCGATGGCCTCAAGGGTGTCGGGCCCTCCATGTCGAAGCGCATCATCGACGCGCGCAAGGAAAAAGAATTCAAGGACTGGCCCGACTTCATGCAGCGCGTGAAGGGCGTGAAGGAAAAGAAGGCCGCCAAGCTGTCGGCCGAAGGCCTCACGGTCAACGGCCAGGGCTTCTCCGGCGCGGCCGCCGCGCCCAAGGAGAGCAAGACAGCCAAGGCCTCCAAGTCCTGAGCCTCGCCAGCACACCACGAAGCCGCCTCCGGGCGGCTTTTTTATTTGGGCGACAGCTGCGGATAATCTGCCGCATGCTGCTGAACGCCCTTGTCATCTGCCTTGCCGCCTGCGTCGGCGCCCTCATGCGCTGGGGCTTTGCCATCTGGCTCAACCCGGGAGGCCTGCTGCCCTGGGGCACGCTGGCGGTCAACCTGATCGGCGGCTACCTCATCGGCATCGCCATCGGCGTGTTCAACGGCCTGCCGGACATCGATCCGGCATGGCGCCTGATGGTCATCACCGGTTTCCTCGGCACGCTCACCACCTTCTCCAGTTTCTCGGCCGAGATCGTCGGCATGCTGATGAACGGCCGGCTTGGTCTCGCGCTGGCGACGCTCATGCTGCATCTGGGCGGCTCGCTGTGCCTCACGTGGCTGGGCTTTCGGACCGTGCAGGCTTTCTCGGGCTGAATGTCCCGAAAACTGCCTTATGTCTTGCGGTTATAGATAAGCCCTTTGATAGGGGCCGCCGATAGAATCAACCACAATGCCCCTGGTCTTTCTCGTCGCACTCCCATTCATTGCCAGCGTGCTGGCCGCGTTGATGCCCTCCAACGCGCGCAACAGGGAGTCGACGCTCGCGGGGCTCGTCGCGCTGGGCTGCGCCATCCAGGCCGCATGGTTCTTTCCGCAGATCGCGCACGGCAATGTGCTGCGCCAAGAGATCGAATGGCTCCCGGCCCTCGGCCTGAACCTCGTGTTCCGCATGGACGGCTTCGCATGGCTGTTCTGCATGCTGGTGCTGGGCATCGGCGCGCTGGTGGTGCTTTATGCGCGCTACTACATGTCGGCCTCCGACCCGGTGCCGCGCTTCTTCTCGTTCTTCCTCGCGTTCATGGGCGCGATGATGGGCGTGGTGCTCTCGGGCAACCTCATCCAGATGGTGCTGTTCTGGGAGCTCACCAGCCTGTTCTCCTTCCTGCTGATCGGCTACTGGCACCACCGCCGCGACGCGCGGCGCGGCGCGCGCATGGCGCTCACCGTGACCGGCGCGGGCGGGCTGTGCCTGCTGGCCGGCGTGCTGGTGCTGGGCCGCATCGTCGGCAGCTACGAACTCGACGTGGTGCTGGCCTCGGGCGATCTGATCCGCGCGCATGCGCTCTACCCGACCGCGCTGGTGCTGGTGCTGCTCGGCGCCTTCACCAAGAGCGCCCAGTTCCCGTTCCACTTCTGGCTGCCGCGCGCCATGGCCGCGCCCACGCCGGTGTCGGCCTACCTGCACTCGGCCACCATGGTGAAGCTGGGCGTGTTCCTGATGGCGCGGCTGTGGCCCGTGCTCTCGGGCACCGAGCAATGGTTCTGGCTGGTGGGCGGCGCTGGCGCCATCACGCTGCTGCTGGGCGGCTTCATCGCCATGTTCCAGCGCGACCTGAAGGCGCTGCTGGCCTACTCGACCATTTCGCACCTCGGGCTCATCACGCTGCTGCTGGGGCTGAACAGCCCGCTGGCCGCCGTGGCCGCCGTCTTCCACGTGATGAACCACGCGACCTTCAAGGCGTCGCTGTTCATGGCGGCCGGCATCATCGACCATGAGACCGGCACGCGCGACATCCGCAAGCTCAGCGGCCTGATGCGGCTGATGCCCATCACGGGCACGCTAGCCATCATCGCCAGCGCCTCGATGGCCGGCGTGCCGCTGCTCAACGGTTTTCTCTCGAAGGAAATGTTCTTCGCCGAGACGGTGTTCATCCAGGCGACACCGTGGGTCGACTTCAGCCTGCCGGTGATCGCCACCATCGCCGGTATCTTCAGCGTGGCGTATTCGGCGCGCTTCGTGTTCGACGTGTTCTTCGGCCCGCCCTGCGGCGACGAGGTGCCCAAGCACCCGCACGAGCCGCCGCACTGGATGCGCGTGCCGGTCGAGCTGCTGGTGCTGGTGTGCCTGGTGGTGGGCGTGGCGCCGGCATGGTCCGTCGGCCCGATGCTCGCTGCCGCGGCCACGCCCGTGGTCGGCGGCACGCTGCCGGAATACAGCCTGGCCGTGTGGCACGGCTTCAACCTGCCGCTGGTGATGAGCTTCGTGGCGCTGCTGGGCGGCGCCATGCTGTACCTGCTGCAGCGCCGCCAGCGCGCGGGCGGCGGCCTTGAAAACACACCGCTGCTGCATCGCTTCGACGGCCAGGTCATCTTCGAGCACCTGCTCGCGCTGCTGAGCGAAGCCGGCCGCCGCAGCCGCCGCCTGTTCGGCACCAAGCGCATGCAGTGGCAATTGCTGCTGCTCGTGGTGGTGGCCGTTGCGGGCGCCGCGGCCTCGCTCTGGGCCACGCCCGCGGCGCCCGGCACGCGCGAGCCGCTGCCCTTCTCGCCGATGTTCGCAATGACCTGGCTCATCGGCGGCACCTGCGCGGTGGCCGCCGCCTGGCAGGCCAAGTTCCACCGGCTCGCGGCGCTGATGCTCGCCTCCGGCGCAGGGCTGGTCTCGTGCGTGACCTACATCTGGTTCTCCGCACCCGACCTCGCACTGACCCAACTGGTGGTCGAGGCGGTGACCACGGTGCTGATCCTGCTGGGCCTGCGCTGGCTGCCGATGCGCAGCAAGGACGTCATTCAACCTGCACGCGCGCGGCTGCGGCCCTGGGGGCGCCGCGGCCGCGACCTGCTGGTGGCCGCCATTGCCGGCGGCGGCATGGCCGCGCTGGCCTGGGCCATGATGACGCGGACCTTCCCGCAGAGTATTTCCCCCTTCTTCCTCGAACGCGCGCTCACCGAAGGCGGCGGCACCAATGTCGTCAATGTGATGCTGGTCGACTTCCGCGGCTTCGACACCTTCGGCGAGATCACCGTGCTGGGCGTGGTCGCGCTCACGGTGTATGCGCTGCTGCGGCGCTTTCGCCCCGCCATCGAATCGATGGCGCTGCCGATCCAGCAGCGCCTGCAGGTCGACGACGGCAGCAGCGACCTGCTGAATCCGCGCCGCGCCAAGGACACCGCCGTCGGCTACCTGATGGTGCCGGCCGTGCTGGTGCGGCTGCTGCTGCCGCTGGCGGTGCTGGTGTCGGTCTACTTCTTCATGCGCGGCCACAACGCGCCGGGCGGCGGCTTCGTCGCCGGGCTGGTGATGTCGGTCGCGCTGGTGCTGCAGTTCATCGTGTCGGGCACCGAGTGGGTGGAAGAGCACCTGCGCATCTACCCGCGCCGCTGGATCGCCATCGGCCTGCTGTTCGCGCTCACCACCGGCAGCGGCGCGGTGGTGTTCGGCTACCCCTTCCTCACCACTCACACCGCGCACCTGCACCTGCCGCTGCTGGGCGAAGTGCACGTGCCCAGCGCCCTCTTCTTCGACATCGGCGTGTTCGCGCTGGTGCTCGGCGCCACCATGCTGATCCTGACCGCGCTGGCCCACCAGTCCATAAGAAGCCACCGCTGGGCCGACGAACAGGCCGAAAAAGAGGCTGAAGCGGCTGCGGCCGCCCTCGCCGCCGGAGGGGCCCGCTGATGGAGGCCGTGCTCGCACTCGCCATCGGCGTGCTCACCGGCTCGGGCGTCTACATGCTGCTGCGCCCGCGCACCTTCCAGGTCATCATGGGCCTGACGCTGATCTCCTACGCGGTCAACCTGTTCATCTTCAGCATGGGCCGGCTCAAGGTCGACAGCGAGCCGGTGCTCATCAAGGGCTTCGAGGCTACGCTGGCCAACACGGCCGACCCGATGCCGCAGGCGCTGGTGCTGACGGCCATCGTGATCGGCTTCGCGATGACTGCGCTGTTCCTCGTCGTGATGCTCGCCTCGCGCGGCCTCACCGGCACCGACCACGTGGACGGTGAAGAACGGCAGGAGGCAGAGTGACGGAAGTTTTTCACCTGCTCGACGAACTGCTCGAGTTCAGCATGCCGCACCTGGTGGCGGTGCCGATCCTCGTGCCCATGCTCACGGCCGCGCTCATGCTGCTGCTGGGCGAGAACCGCCGCCGCGCCAAGTCGGCGCTGAGCGTGGTCTCGGGCTTGATCGGCCTGCTGGCGGCGCTGGCGCTGCTGCGCTGGGTGAACGCGCCCGAAACCGGCGGCGGCCCCGGCTCCATCGGCGTGTACCTGCCGGGCAACTGGCGCGCACCCTTCGGCATCGTGCTGGTGGCCGACCGGCTCTCGACCATGATGGTCGCGCTCACCGGGGTCATCGCCTTCGCGGCCTCGATCTATTCCACCTCGCGCTGGGACCGCGCGGGCGTGCACTTCCATCCGCTGCTGCAGCTGCAGCTCATGGGCCTGAATGGCGCGTTCCTCACCGGTGACCTGTTCAACCTGTTCGTCTTCTTCGAGGTGATGCTGGCCGCGTCATACGGCCTGCTGCTGCACGGTTCCGGCCGGCTGCGGGTGCAGGCGGGCCTGCACTACATCGCCATCAACCTCGCGGCGTCTTCGCTGTTCCTGATCGGCGCGGCCATTCTCTATGGCGTGACCGGCACGCTGAACATGGCCGACCTGGGCATGCGCATCGCCGAACTCTCGCCAGGCGACCGTGGCCTTGTGCACGCGGCGGCGGCCATCCTGGCGACCGCCTTCTTCGCCAAGGCCGGTGCGTGGCCACTCAACTTCTGGCTGGTGCCGGCCTACAGCGCGGCTGTCTCGCCCGTGGGTGCGGTGTTCGCGCTGCTGACCAAGCTCGGCATCTACACGATCCTGCGGCTGTGGACCACGCTGTTCGCGCCCGACACCGGCGACTCCGCCGCCTTCGGCCAGGCCGCGCTGGTGGCCGCCGGGCTGGCCACGCTGTTCGTGGGTGCCATCGGCATCGTCGGTACGCAGCGCCTGTCCAACCTTGCGGGCTTCAGCGTGCTGGTGTCCGCCGGCACCCTGCTCGCGGCGGTCGGCCTCGGCCAGCCCGCCGTGTGGGCCGGCGCGCTCTACTACCTGCTGAGCTCCACGCTCGCGGTCAGCGCCTTCTTCCTGCTGACCGACATGATCGAGCGCTGGCGCAACGCCGGCATGAGCGTCGCGCCGCACGAGGCTGCGGGCAATGCGCCCTTTCTTGCCGAAGACCTGCGCGCGCTCGCCGACGTGAACCTCGACGACGAGGCGCAGGCGCTCTACGGCCGCGCCATTCCGGCCGGCGTGGCCTTCCTGGGCCTGAGCTTCATGGGCTGCACGCTGCTGCTGGCGGGCCTACCGCCGCTGTCCGGCTTCATCGGCAAGTTCGCGATGCTCTCGGGCGTGCTCGGGGGCACGACGCTCGGCACCGCCGGCTGGACCTTCCTTGCGCTGCTGATCGTCTCGGGCTTCCTGTCGCTCATCGCGCTGAGCCGCACCGGCATTCGCCACTTCTGGACCCAGCCGCACGCCACCATGCCCTCGCTGCCCGCGCTCGAGGTGCTGCCCGTGGCCGGCCTGCTCGCGGCCTGCGTGGCGCTTACCGTGTGGGCCGAACCCGTGATGCGCCATGCCATGGCCACTGCGCAGGGCCTGAAAAACCCGGTGGCCTATCGCCAGGCGGTGTTCAGCGCCAGGCAGGTGCCCAACCCTGTGCCCGCGGCTAACAAGAAACAGGAAGGCGCGGCCCCATGAAGCGCCTGCTTCCTTCCCCGCCGCTGTCGTTCGCGCTCTTCGTCGTCTGGCTGCTGCTCAACCAGTCGCTCGAAGCGAGCACGCTGGTCTCGGCCGTGATCCTGGCCATCGCCGTGCCGCTGCTGACCGAGAGCCTGCGTCCGGCCGCAGTGCGCATGCGCAGGCCCGGGGTCGCGCTGCGGCTGTCGTTCCTGGTGACCTTCGACATGCTCAAGTCGGCGTACGACGTGGCCCGGCTGCTGCTCACGCGCCGCACGAGCGGCATTGCCTCCAAGTTCGTGCAGATTCCGCTCGACATGCGCGACCCCAACGGCCTGGCTGTGCTCGCCATGATCATGTGCCTCACGCCCGGCACCGCCTGGGGCGAAGTGTCGTTCGACCGCAGCACGCTGCTGATCCACGTATTCGACCTCGACGACGAGGCCGCCTTCGTCGCGATGATCAAGCAGCGCTACGAACGCCCCCTGATGGAGATCTTCGAGTCATGACACCCGTCCTCTTCTGGGCCCTGAAGTTCGCGCTGTTCCTGCTGGCCGTGGCCATGCTGTGCGCGCTCTCGCGGCTGCTGATCGGCCCCACCGCGCAAGACCGCGTCATGGCGCTCGACTGCCTTTACATCAACGGCATGCTCATGATGCTGGTGCTCGGCATCATCTACGCGAGCAACGTCTACTTCGAGGCGGCCATGCTGGTCGCGCTGTTCGGCTTCGTCGGCTCCACGGCCATGGCCAAGTTCCTGCTGCGCGGGGAGGTGATCGAATGAACGATTTCATCATCGGCCCGCTACCGCTGTGGGCCGAGATCATCACCGCCGTGTTCGCCGTGCTGGGCGCGGCCTTCGCGGCCATCGGCTCCTTCGGCCTGCTGCGGATGCCGACCTTCTTCCGCCGCATCCATGCGCCCACGCTGGGCGCGACGGTGGGCGTGTGGTGCATGACGGTCGCCACCATCGTGTACTTCTCGGTGCAGGGCTTCAGCCTGTTCCTGCATGCGGTGCTGATCGTGCTGTTCATCGCGCTCACCGCGCCGATCACCACCATCTTCCTGATGCGCGCGGCGCTGTTCCGTGAACGGCAAAAGGGCGGGGACGTGCCGCCCGAGGCCAAGTCGAACTGAAGCAGCCGTCGGGACGCGCTCAGCTCGGCTGCAGCTGCTGCATCTCCTTGGCCCGCGCGACCTCCATTTCGCGCGGCAGCGTCACCGCGTTCTTCACCGCAAGAATCTCCGCCATCACGCTCACCGCGATCTCCGGCGGCGTCTTGCTGCCGATGTAGATGCCGATGGGACCACGCAGCCGCGCGAGCGATTCGTCGGTCTGGTCGAAGTGCTCGATCATGCGATCGCGCCGCGCGTCGGCATTGCGCCGCGAGCCGATGGCGCCGACGTAGAAGGCCTCGCTCTGCAGCGCCTCCAGCAACGCCAGGTCGTCGAGCTTGGGGTCGTGCGTGAGCGCCACCACGCAGCTGCGGCGGTCGGGCCTGAAGGCCAGCACCGCGTCGTCGGGCATCTCGGTGGTGATGTGCACGCCGGGCAGCGACCAGGCGGTGCGGTATTCGGCGCGCGGGTCGCACAGCGTGACCGCGAAGCCGCTGAACTTGGCCATGGTCGCAAGGTACTCGGCGAGCTGGCCGGCGCCGATCAGCAGCATGCGGTATTCGGGGCCGAAGGTGTTGGTCAGTTCGGTGTCGTTCACCGTGAGTTCGTCGGGCGCCTTGGCTTCAGCAAGCCGCACCGCGCCGGTGGCCAGCGTGACGGTACGCCGCATGAGTCGGCCCTGCTCTAGCTGCGCCACCAGCAGGTCGAGCGAATCGGCATCGGGCGCGTATTCGAGCAGCAGCTCCAGCGTGCCGCCGCAGGGCAGGCCGAAGCGGTGCGCCTCGTCGGCGGTGATGCCGTACTTGACGAGCGCGGGCGGCGCGCCCAGCGGTACGTCTTCGCCCTTGCCGTGGGCATGGCTGTAGCGCGCGATCAGGTCGTCCTCGATGCAGCCGCCCGAGACCGAGCCGACCACCGCGCCGTCTTCGGCCAGGGCCATGATCGAGCCCACGGGCCGCGGCGACGAGCCCCAGGTACGCACCACGGTGGTCAGCAACGCGCGCTTGCCGGCACGCCGCCAATCGCGCAGCGTGCGCAGCACCATGACGTCGAGGTTTTCCATGGCTCGCTCCGCCTGCCCCTCAGGCAGCGTCGCCCGGCGGGACCGGGTCGTCCTTCTTGCCGAGACCGATCTTCTTCATGAGGCCGGACATCACGCCGGTCTTCTCAGCGGGCGCGTCGGCGGTCTCCGAGACGGCGGTCGGCGGCGGGCCGTAGCGGCTCTGCATCTCGGCCTCGAAGCGCTTGAAGAAATCGTCTGCGGTCGACTTGGCCGCGCCGTCGATCAGCCGCTGGCCGAGCTGGGCGATCTTGCCGCCGACCTGGGCCTGCACCGTGTAGTCGAGCTCGCAGCCGGCAGCGGGTGTTGCGGCCTCTTCAGCCGGTGCGGCGTCGCCCGCCACCGGCTTGAGCGTGACGCTGGAAGAGCCCTTGGCGAACCCCGCCACGCCGCCCTGCCCCTCGAAGCTCAGCTTGTAGCCGTTGGGCGCCACGATGTCCGACAGCACCACCTTGCCGTTGAACTTGGCCGACACCGGGCCGATCTTCACCGCGAGCGCGACGCTGTAGGTGTTGTCGCCCGTCAGCTCGAACTTGTCGCAGCCGGGAATGCATTTCTTCAGCGTCTCGGGGTCGTTGAGCGCTTCCCAGGCTTGTTGTTGGGTGATGCCGAGGTGGCGGTTTCCGAGCATTTCCATGGTGGGCTTCCTTTTTTTGGGCTCTGCCGGGCGCTTTAACGCCCGGCTCGCATCAGGGCGGCGAGGCTGGCGGCCAGCTGCTCGAGCGCGTTGAGATTGTGAACCGCCAGCATCGCGTCCGCATGGCGGTGCAGCACGCCGGCCCCACGGGCCAGAGGGGCGTAGCCGTCGAAACGCAGCAGCGGGTTGAGCCACAGCAGCTGGCGCGAATGGCGCTTGAGCCAGAGCAGTTCCTGTTCCAGCACTTCAGGCTCGCCGGTGTCCAGGCCGTCGCTGATCACCAGCACCAGCGTGCGACGGCCAGTCAGGCGGCGGGCGTGGGCGCGGCGCAGCTCGGCCAGCGAAGCGCCGAGCCGCGTGCCGCCCGCAAAGTCGTCGATGGCCACGCCGGCGGCGACCAGCATGTCGTCGGTATCGGCCAGCCGGAAGGCGGGCGTCAGGTCGGTCAGGCCGGTGCCGAAGGCGAACACGTCACGCCGGCCGGCACGGCGGGTTGCTGCATGAAGAAAGGCCAGCAGCAGGCGCGCATAGCGCTCCATCGAGCCCGAGACGTCGACCAGCACCAGCAGAGGCAAGGGTTGCTCGCGGCGCGCCAGCCGGGGCAGCCGCAGGATCTCGCCGCCGGTGCGCGCCGCCTCGTGCAACACGCCGGGCCAGTGCATGCGCGCGTGCTGCTGGCCGGCATCGCCCGCAGCGCGCAGGCGGCGCGACGGCAGCGACGGAACCGGCAGCGCGATGTCGCGCGCTAGCCGCTCCACCAGCCGGTATTCGGAAGCGCCGAGCGCGTTGAAGTCGGCGTGCTGCAGCCGCTGGCGGTCGCTCGACGTCATGGCGGCGTCGAACTCGATCTCGCGGTCGGGCTTGGCCAGCTCTGCCGGCCTAGCGGCATTGCGCGGCGCGGTGAGCGCCTCTCGCACGCGCGGGCGGCGCTTCGACGGCTCTGCCTTGCCTTCGGCGCTGGGCAGCATCTGCGCGAGCAGTTTGTTGGCCAGTTCCGGGTCGCGGAACCACGCGTCGAACAGCTCGCGGAACACCATGCGGTCCTGCTCGCGGCTGACCATCACGGCTTCCATCGCCGCGCCCAGGTCGAGCTTGTCTTCAACGCCAACCAGCGTGGCGGCCTCGGCGGCCAGCGCGATGCGGGCGGCGTCGGTACGCACGCCGGCACGGCGCAGCGCACGGCCGAAGGCGGTGATGTTGCCGGCGAGCTTGCCGCTGCGGGCGTCGCCGAGTTGCTGGATGCCGGCCATGCGTGTCCAGCGCGCTCAGCGCGCGGCCGGCTCCTCGGGACGCAGCAGGTCGGACGCCAGCTCCTGCGTGAGCGCGGCCACGTCGTCGCGCTGCTTGAACAGGATGCCGGCGGTGTCGACCACCACTTCGGGGTCGAGCTCGACCGTGTCGAGCGCGATCAGCGCGCGCGCCCACTCCACGCTCTCGGCAATGCCGGGCGCGCGCTGGAAAGCGTTGACGAACGGCGCCTCGCGCAGCCGCGCGACAAAGGCCGACACCTGCGCCGACAGCTTCTCGCTCGCCTGCGGCACCTGGGCCCGCACGATGGCCAGCTCGCGTTCGCGCTCGGGGTAGTCGAGCCAGTGGTACAGGCAGCGGCGCTTGACCGCGTCGTTGAGCTCGCGCGTGCGGTTGCTCGTGAGAATGGTCACGGGCGGCACCACGGCGCGCACCGTGCCAAGCTCCGGAATGCTCACCTGGTACTCGCCCAGGTACTCGAGCAGGAAGGCCTCGAAGGGCTCGTCGGCGCGGTCGACTTCGTCGATCAGCAGCACCGCGCCCGGCGCGGGCGTCTGCAACGCCTGCAGCAGCGGGCGGCGGATCAGGTAGTGCGGCTGGTAGACCTCGGCTTCCACGTCGCGCACGAGCGCCGCCCGGCCGCCCGAAGGCGCGAGAGCCCCCTCGGGGGGCAGCGAGGACGCGTCAGCGCCGAGCGTGGGGGCCCTCAGCGCGCCGGAGGCTTCCGCCGCGCGCATGTGCAGCAGCTGCGCCGCGTAGTTCCATTCGTAGAGGGCCTCGCGCTGCTCCAGCCCGTCGTAGCACTGCAGGCGCAGCAGCTCGCGGTTCAGCGCTTTCGACAGCGCCTTGGCCAGCTCGGTCTTGCCCACGCCGGGCTCACCTTCGACCAGCAGCGGCCGCTGCAGCTTGAGCGCGAGGAACACGGCCGTCGCCAGGCGCCGGTCGGCGAAGTAGCCGGCCTGCATCAAACCGTCGGAGAGAGAATCGATGGTCGGAAAGATCATGGCGAAGCCTAGCGGAAGCTCGGAGCGAGCCGGCATGCGCCGCGCCGCCTTTTCGCGAACACCGCGGAGCCGGCTTTACCGGGCCGCAGGTGCTGCCCCCTGCAAGGGGGTTGGCGAAGCGACATGAAGTGCGCGAAGCCTGGGGGTAAGCCTAAGCCAGTGCCTTGGTCACGGCGCGCTGGGTGAGCACGCTGATCAGGTTCGCGCGGTAGGCGGCCGAGGCATGGAGGTCGCTGTTGAGGTCGCTCGCGTCGATCTTCACGGCGGAGGCGGCCGCGGCGGTGAAGTTCTGGTTCAGCGCGTCTTCCAGCCCGGCATGGCGGAACACGCCGTTGCCCGCGCCGGTGACGGCCACGCGCACCGCGCCGCTGTCGGCCTGCGCGAGGAAGATGCCGACGAGCGGAAAGTGCGAAGCCTTCTGGCGCAGCTTCTCGTAGACGGCGCGCTTCGGAATCGGAAAGCGGATCGCGGTGATCAGCTCGTCTTCTTCCAGCGCGGTGGTGAACAGGCCCAGGAAGAAGTCGTCAGCAGCAATCTCGCGCTTCGACGTGACGACGGTGGCGCCCGAACCCAGCACCGCGCTCGGATAGCACGCCGCCGGGTCGTTGTTGGCCACCGACCCGCCGATGGTGCCCATCGCGCGCACCTGCCGGTCGCCGATGCGCGAGGCCAGGTCGGCCAGCGCCGGGAAGGCGGCCTTCACGTCGGCGTTGTTGGCCACGTCGAGGTGACGCGACATGGCGCCGATGGTGAGCGTGTTGCCGTCCTTGCGGATGCCCGTGAGTTCCTTGATGCCGCTCAGGTCCACCAGCTGTTCAGGGGCGGAAAGCCGCAGCTTCATGGAAGCCAGCAGGGTCTGGCCGCCCGCCAGCGGCTTGGCGCCTGCTGCAACGAGCCGGGCCGCGTCGGCCAATGTGGCCGGTCGTTCGAGTGTGAAGGCATACATGGTGTGCTTCCTTCTTTGTTCTGTATGTTCGATCTGTCGATCAATGGTTGGCGGCGGCCTGCATCGCTTCCCAGACACGGCTGGACGAGGCGGGCATGTCGAAATCCTTGACGCCCAGGGGCGCCAGCGCGTCGAGCACGGCGTTGATCACCGCCGGCGGCGAGCCGATGGCGCCCGCTTCGCCGCAGCCCTTGGTGCCCAGCGGATTGTGCGTGCAAGGCGTGCACACGGTGTCCAGCTTGAACTGAGGGAACTCGGCCGCGCGCGGCATGGCGTAGTCCATGAAGCTGCCGGTGAGCAGCTGGCCGGTTTCCTTGTCGTACACGCAGTTCTCGAGCAGCGCCTGGCCGATGCCCTGCACCAGGCCGCCGTGCACCTGGCCCTCGACGATCATCGGGTTGATGATGGTGCCGAAGTCGTCCACCGCGGTGAAGCGGTCCACGCGCACCTCGGCGGTCTGCTTGTCGATCTCGACCTCGCAGATGTAGGTGCCGCCCGGGAAGGTGAAGTTGGTCGGGTCGTAGAAGGCGGTTTCGTTCAGGCCGGGCTCCAGCTTGTCGAGCGGGTAGTTGTGCGGCACGTAGGCCGTGAGCGCCACCTGGCCGAAGGGGATCTTCTTGTCGGTGCCCTTGACCGTGAACTCGCCGTTTGCGAACTCGATGTCGGCATCGCTCGCCTCCATCAGGTGCGCGGCGATCTTCTTGGCCTTGGTCTCGATCTTGTCGAGCGCCTTCATGATGGCCGCGCCGCCCACCGAGATGGAGCGCGAGCCGTAGGTGCCCATGCCGAAGGGCACGCGGCCGGTGTCGCCGTGCACCACGTCGACGTTGTCGACCGGAATGCCCAGCCGCGCCGCCACCACCTGCGCGAAGGTGGTCTCGTGGCCCTGGCCGTGGCTGTGCGAGCCGGTGAACACCGTCACGCTGCCGGTCGGATGCACGCGGATCTCGCCGCACTCGAACAGGCCGGCCCGCGCACCGAGCGCGCCGGCAATGTTCGACGGCGCGATGCCGCAGGCCTCGATGTAGCTCGAGTAGCCGATGCCGCGCAGCTTGCCGCTGGCCTCGCTGGCCGCCTTGCGCGCCGCGTAGCCGTCGACCTCGGCCAGCACCCGGGCCTTGTCCATGCATGCATGGAAGTCGCCGGTGTCGTACTGCAGCGCCACCGGCGTCTGGTACGGGAAGGTGGTGATGAAGTTGCGCTTGCGGATCTCGTCCTGCCCCAGGTTCATTTCCCAGGCGCAGCGCGACACCAGCCGCTCCAGCAGGTAGGTGGCCTCGGGCCGGCCGGCCCCGCGGTAGGCATCGACCGGCGCGGTGTTGGTGAACCAGGCATCGACCTCCACGTAGATCTGCGGCGTGGTGTACTGGCCCGCGAGCAGGGTGGCGTAGAGGATGGTGGGCACCGCCGTGGAGAAGGTCGACAGGTAGGCGCCGAGGTTGGCGTCGGTGTGCACGCGCATGGCCAGGAACTTGCCTTGACTGTCCATCGCCATTTCGGCGTGGCTCACATGGTCGCGGCCGTGGGCGTCCGACAGGAAGCACTCGGAGCGCTCGGCGGTCCACTTGATGTTGCGGTTGAGCTGCTTGGCAGCCCAGGTCAGGCACACGTCTTCCGCATACAGGAAGATCTTGGAGCCGAAGCCGCCGCCCACGTCGGGCGCGATCACGCGCACCTTGTGCTCGGGCAGGCCGAGCACGAAGGCCGTCATCAAGAGGCGCTCGACGTGCGGGTTCTGGTTGGACACGTAGAGCGTGTAGTCGTCGGTGCCCCGGCTGTAGCTGCCGATGGCCACGCGCGGCTCGATCGGGTTGGGAATGAGCCGGTTGTTGACCAGGTCGAGCTTGGTCACGTGCGCGGCATTCGCGAATGCCGCGTCGACCGCCGCCTTGTCGCCCAGCGCCCACTTGTAGCACTGGTTGTCGGGCGCCTCGTCGTGCAGGGTGACGCCGCCGGCCTTCCTGGCCGCGTCGGCCACGCTCACGAGCGCGGGCAGCACGTCGTAGTCGACCACCACCGCCTCGGCGGCGTTCTTGGCCTGCTCGACCGTCTCGGCCACCACCATGGCCACGTGGTCGCCCACGTAGCGCACCTTGTTGATCGCCAGGATCGGGTGCATCGGCTCCTTCATGGGGGTGCCGTCGGGGTTGTTGATGAGCCAGCCGCAGGGCAGCCCGCCCATCTTGCCCTCGATGTCCTTGCCGCTGAAGATGCCGATCACGCCGGGCATCTTCATGGCCTCGGCAATGTCGACCGACTTGACGGTGGCGTGGGCGTGCGGCGAGCGCACGAAAACGGCGTGGCTCTGGTTGGCCAGCGTGATGTCGTCGGTGTAGTTGCCCGCGCCGGTCAGGAACCGGTAGTCTTCCTTGCGCCGCAGCGCCTCGCCGATGTGCGGCAGATTGGAGAAGTCGGATGCGCCCATGTCGCTCTCCTCAGGCCGTTGCCGTTGTCTTGACGGGCGTGCCCGAGGCCATGGCCTCGCCGCCCATCTTCACGGCCTTCACGATGTTCTGGTAGCCCGTGCAGCGGCACAGGTTGCCGTCGAGCAGCTCTCGGATCTCCGATTCGCTCGACTTGGGGTGGTGGGTGCACAGGTCGATGGCGCTCATGACCATGCCCGGGGTGCAGAAGCCGCACTGCAGGCCGTGGCACTCCTTGAAGGCGGCCTGCATGGGGTGCATGGCGCCGTCGGCATCGGCGATGCCCTCGATGGTGGTGATGTCTGCGCCGGCCGCCTGGGCGACCAGGATGTTGCAGGACTTGACGGCACGGCCATTGACGTGGACGGTGCAGGCGCCGCACTGTGCGGTGTCGCAGCCGACGTGGGTGCCGGTGAGATGGAGGTGCTCCCGGATGGCATGCACGAGAAAGGTGTTGGGAGGAGCGTCGACCGTGGCCTGACGGCCGTTGATCTTGAAAGCAACCTGCATTTGGCTGTCTCCGTGAAAGGTGATGGCTAATTCAGCAAAAGCATCTTGGATGCCGACCTCCCGCACTATCCTAGGCAAAACCCTTGACACTTGCACAGACGGCGCGAAATTCTCAAAATGAAACAGCTTGCCATCCTGCGAGCCGGGAAAAGCCCCCACACCGCGCGAACACCCCACGATGCCTGTTGCTTCAATCGTTTCGCCAGCCCCTGAGCGTTCGCTGGCCATCGCCCAGGCCCGCCGCGAGCTGATCCACGGCGAATCCCCCCGGGCGCGCGCAACGGCCTGCGTCGACTCCTGGATCAGCCGCTCCTGGCAGCGCTGCATCGAGGCCGGCCGCCGCCCTCAGCAGCGCGTCAGTTTCGACCCGGTGAGCCAGTCCGCGGAGCGCGATGCCGCCGAGCGCAACCGGGTGCTGGTCGCGGCCGCGCGGCCGGTGATAGAGCGGCTCTCGCGCGCCATCGCCGACACCCGCTATTTCGCCATCCTGACCGACGCCGATGGCATCGTGGTGGACGTGGGCAACCTGCCCGACGGCACCGATGCCGCCAGCCGCTATGCACGCGACATCGGACGCATCGGCGTCGACCTGTCGGAGCGGGCGATCGGCACCAGCGCCATCGGCACCGCGCTGGCCGAGCAGGAATCGGTGTGGCTGCACCGCGGCGAGCACTTCTTCGACGACACCAGCGTCTACAGCTGCGCCGGCGCGCCGCTGTTCGGCCCCCGGGGCGACTGCATCGGCATGCTCGACCTGACCGGCGTGCAAGTGGTGGAACGCCCGGAACTGCGGCACCTGGCCACCCTGTCCGCGCGCAGCATCGAGAACATGCTGGTGCTGCGCGAGCCCTGCGAGCTGCTGCTGCGCCTGGCCTGGCCCGGCAGCACCGCCAGCGAAGCCACCGAGGGGCTGCTGTGCATCGATGGCGAAGGCCACGTCACCGGCGCCAACGCGGTGGCCCGTCAGATGCTGCACCAGCCGCTGGCGCGCGAGCAGCAGGCGCTGCATTTCAACGACCTGTTCGCCCTGCCCCTGCACATGATGTTCGACGCAGCCCGGCGCGGCGAGGCCATGCTCGAGGTGCCGCTGTGGTCGGGCCTGCGGGTGCAGGTGCAGCCCCAGCACGGCGGCCGCGGCACTCCGGGTGGGCTGCCGGCGGCGGACAGCCGGCCCCGGCTGCGCGACGTGGAAACCGCGCTGATCCGCAAGGCGGTGGCCGATGCCCGCGGCAACGTGGCGGAGGCCGCGCGGGCGCTGGGCATCAGCCGCGCGACCGTGTACCGCAAGCTGTGGCGCGGACGGCCGGCCGGCGCGCCGGACTGACAGACCTATCGGCTGAAAAGCCTCGCTGTTCAGCTCCTGTTCAGGCGCCGACCGGGACCTTGTCGAGGAAGCCGGTCACCGAGCTGAGCTTGCCCGCCTCCACTTGCGCGAAGTCGGTGCCCTGGATCAGGTCCTCGGCCCCGCTCGGGCCCAGCGTCCAGGAAAAGCGCAGATGGTCGCCGTGAGAGTCGGCCTTGCCCAGAAGGTTGAAACGGAAGCCGGGAAAGCGCTGATGCACCGCGCCGACCAGCGCGCTGATCTGCTCGCGGCCGCTGGCCTGCGCCATCGGGTCGACGTAGCGGGCATCGGCGGTCCAGCCGGCTTCGATCAGCGCGGCGCGGCGCGCGGCGTCGGTCTCGTTCCAGACGGCGATGTAGCGTTGGGCAATCGTGGCGGCGTCGTGTGCGGCAGTGTTCATGATGACCATTCCTTTCGGGAGTTTCGACCCGCAACATCGCGGGGTGAATGAATGGTCGCGCCGCACGCGCACAGCGTCGATGACCTGGGAGGTCATGCCGCCCGTGTCATCTCCGCATCCGCGTCGAGCGGAAACACCGGCCTGCGCACCTTGCTGAACGGAAACAGGCTGTAGTCGGAACTCGTCACACCGGGGCTGTCGCACTCCACAAGCGCGGCCGACAGCGGCTCGAACACCGGCCGGCAGTACATGCGCGACTTGAGCAGCAGGAAGCGCTCCTTGCGCGGATCGAGCCCCGCGCATTCGAAGACGCCGATGTCCCACGGCTCCTGCGTGCGCTCCGTCACCACGATGCGGGCAGCGCCGATGTCGAACAGCACCGTGCGGCCCATGCTGCTGCGCTGGCCGGTGTAGGTGGGGCCGGTGATCGTGTATTCACCGTCGCTCACGGCACGCACCGTGCCCGTCAGGCGCACCGGCGTTTTCAAGAGCCCGATGCCTTCGAACGAGACCTTGTTGCCCAGCGCCACGGTCACCTCGGCGCCCTCGCCCGCCGCAATGAGTTGCGCCACCGCCTCGGGATCGCACAGCGGGCCCACGCCGATGCCGTGCAGCCCCTGCGCCAGCGCCTCCTGCAGCACGTCCATGGTGTCGCAGCTGCCGCCGGACATGCAGTTGTCGCCGTGGTCCAGCAGCAGCACCGGGCGCGTGGCGCCTTCCGCGATCAGCTTCGCACGCGCAATCGATTCCACCATCGGCTCACTGCGGTAGACGAAGGACTCGCGCTCGTTCCACATCTGCGCGGCGATGCGGTCGGCCGTGGCCTGCGCGCGTTCTGGCGAATGCGCATCGACCACGATCACGCTCATGCACGGCGCTTCTATGTCGGAGAGGGAAAAGCCCGCCAGGATCGACACCGCAAGCGACTCCGATTTCTCCGCCTCGCGCGCCGCCTCGATGGCGCGTTGCATCGCACCGGTGAACGACGCGCTGCGCAGCGTGTGCGCCATCAGCGGCAGCTGTTTCCAGCGCATCGCCGGCTTGCTGCGTCCGGCCAGCAGGTCGAACATCAGCCGGCCGGCGTGCTCGCCGGTTTCGTACATGTCGATGTGCGGATAGGTCTTGAAGCCGACGATCACGTCGGCGTTCCCAACCATCTCGGGCGTGACGTTGGCATGCAGGTCGAGCGCCACGCCGATGGGCACGCCCGGCGCCGCCGCGCGCAGCCGCACGAGCAGGTCGCCTTCGCCGTCCACGCTGTTCTGCGCGACCATCGCGCCATGCAGGTCGAGCAGGATGGCGTCGCAGCCCGCAGCCGCATCGACGATGCATTGCGTCAGCAGCGTGTAGGCCTGCGCATCGACCGGCCCGCTCGGGTTGGCCGAGGCCGACACCGGCGTGACGAGTTCGGCACCGGCCGCCTCGGCCAGGTCGATGAAGGCCGACATCGCGGTGCGCATGCCCTTGTTGTCGCGGTAAGCCTGCTCGCCGAAGGTCGGCCCGTCGGGCCCGAAGGCCGCGAGCGGCGTGGGCACGGGCGAGAAGGTGTTGGTCTCGTGGTTGAGTCGCGCGATCAGTACTTTCATTGTGCAAACTTCCCGCCGCTCGCCAGCATCGTGATGTCGCCGAAATCCGATCCGTTGCGGTTGTCGGCCTTGAACGTCAGCATGTAGCCACCCAGGCTCATGGGCGGCGAAGTCTCTATGGTTCGCCTGAGCGATTCGGTGGTGATCGGTCCCTTGACGCGCTGCAGCGCTTCCGCAACCGCCTTGGCCGTGATGTAGCCCTCCAGGCCCAGGTAGGAGCCCTCGCCCTCGCTGCCCGCACTCTTGCGCACGCGCTGGTACTCGTCGACGATGGGGAAGCGGGTCTTCCAGTACGGGGGCATCACCTGCGACAGCACGATGCCGCGGCTCTTCTCGCCGAGCTCCTTGTAGAGCAGGAAAGAGCTGGCCACCGAGTTCGTGTAGATCTGCGGATGAATCGGCGCGGCGACCAGCGCCCGGATGATGTTGATCGCCGGCATGCCCGCCGCAATGACGTACACGGCCTGCGCGCCGCTGGCAATGATCTGCTGCGCGGCGCGCGTCGGTTCCTTTTCCTGCGGATCGAAGCGCAGCGCCAGCACCTGCGACAGCCCGTTCTTCTGGAGCGCGTCTATCGCGTCCTTCTCGATGCCCTTGCCGTAGGCGTCGTCGCTGGAGACGATGGCGATGCGCGTCAGGCCCACCGTCGCCAGGTGGGTCATCACGCGCCGCACTTCGTCAGCGTACGACTCGCGCACGTGATAGATCGGCACCTTCGGCCCGCGCAGCACCGCGGCGCCGGTCAGCCCGCCGAAGATGAAGCTGTCGTATTTCGCCGCCACGGGCACCATGGCGGCGCCAATGCCGGTGCCCATGGTTCCGAAAAGGCAGACCACGCGGTCGGTGCCGAGCAGCTTCTCGGCGTTGGCCGCGGCCTTGTCGGCCGCATAGGCGTCGTCGTAGGTGATCATCTTGACCGGCCGCCCGCCGATGCCGCCGGCCTTGTTGAGCTGGTCGAACAGCAGCGTCTGGCCTTCCATGAACGCAAGGCTGTTGGGCGCCAGCGGGCCGGTCAGCACCGCGGACTGGCCCACCAGGATGGGTTCGGCAGCCCCTGCCGGCACCACGGACCACGCGAGGAGCAGCGCCGCCAGGGCGCGGCGCAAGGTTTTCACGACACGACTCCCGCGCTTTGCAGC
Source organism: Variovorax durovernensis (assembly GCF_977011995.1). Taxonomy (NCBI): domain Bacteria; kingdom Pseudomonadati; phylum Pseudomonadota; class Betaproteobacteria; order Burkholderiales; family Comamonadaceae; genus Variovorax; species Variovorax durovernensis. The sequence goes on from NZ_CDRNCW010000001.1 coordinate 4,900,111, forward strand.
ATGGCCTGCAGCAGCACATTGCAGCCGGCTTCGAGGTGATCGGGCTGCGCGTCCTCGATCTCGTTGTGGCTGATGCCGTCCAGGCAAGGCACGAAGATCATGGCCGTGGGGCACACGCGTGCGAGGTACACCGCGTCGTGGCCCGCGCCGCTGATCACGTTCATCCAGGTCATGCCCTGCGCCTGCGCGGCTTCGCGCACGGCGGACACCAGCTTCGGCGTGAAAGGCTGCGGCTGGAAATACACGACCTGCTCCACCGACATCTCGACCTTGCCCTTCGTCGCGATGCGCTGCACTGCTTCTTTCAGTTCGGCGTCCATGGCCGACAGCACTATGTCGTCGGCCGCGCGCAGATCGACACTGAGCTTCACGCGCCCCGGGATCACGTTGCGCGAATTGGGATAGTTGTCGATCCAGCCGACCGTGCCGCGCCCATGAGGCGCGTGGGCGAGCGCAATGCGGTTGACCTCGATCACGAGTTCGGAGGCTGCCAGCAGCGCGTCCTTGCGCAGTTCCATCGGCGTGGGGCCGGCATGGGCTTCCATGCCCTGCACCACCACGTCGTACCAGCGCTGGCCTAGAGCGCCTTCCACCACGCCGATCACGCGCTCGTTGGCTTCGAGCACCGGGCCCTGCTCGATGTGCGCCTCGAAGTACGCGCCCACCGGCGATGACGTTGCCGATGCGGGCGTGCTGCCCGCGTAGCCGATGGAAGCGAGCGCGTCGGACACGCTGACGCCGTCGTTGTCGCACTGCGCCAGCGCATGTTCGAGCGTGAACGCACCGGCGAACACGCCGGAGCCCATCATCACGGGCACGAAGCGCGAGCCCTCTTCGTTGGTCCAGACAGCCACTTCGAGCGGCGCATCTGTTTCGATCTTCGCGTCGTTGAGGCTTCGGATCACCTCCAGCCCTGCGAGCACGCCGTAGTTGCCGTCGAACTTGCCGCCGGTGGGCTGCGTGTCGATGTGGCTGCCGGTGGTGACCGGCGGCAGCGCGTTGTTGCGGCCGGCGCGGCGCGCGAAGATGTTGCCGATGGCGTCCACGCGGACCTCGCAGCCTGCCTCGCGCACCCAGCGCACGAACAGGTCGCGGCCCTGGCGGTCGAGGTCGGTCAGCGCGATGCGGCAGACGCCGCCTTTCTCGGTGGCGCCGAGCCGCGCCAGTTCCATCAGCGAATTCCAGAGCCGCTGGCCGTCGATGCGGAGTTCAGTGTGTGAGTTCATGGCTTTGCGATATGGATAAGTGTTGCGGGAAGCCTCAAGCAAGGCCCACGCCCAGATAGCGGTCCTTCACTTCATGGTCGGCCATGAAGGCTGCGTTGCCGGCCTCGTGCACGATCACGCCCTGCTCCACGATGTAGTGGCGGTCGGCCAGCTGCACGCAGACTTCGAGGTTCTGCTCGACCAGCAGGATGGCCACGCCGGCCGCCTTGATGGTCTTCAGCTGCGCGACGATCTCCTCGACGATCACCGGCGCCAGGCCTTCGACCGGCTCGTCGAGGATCAGCAGGCGCGGGTGATTCATCAGAGCGCGGCCAATGGCCAGCATCTGCTGCTCGCCGCCCGACAGCTGCCCGCCGCCGTTGCGCCGCCGCTCCTTGAGGCGCGGAAAGATTCGGTAGATGTCGGCCAGTTGCCAGGGCGACTCGCGCCGCAGGCCGAGCAGCAGGTTTTCTTCCACCGTCAGCAGCTTGAAGACGCCGCGGTGCTCGGGCACCAGGCACACGCCGCGCGTGGCAATGCGATGCGGCGGCATGCCCGCGATGTCCGCTCCCTGGAAGCGCACGCGCCCGCTCGTGGGCGTGACCGCACCGGCAATGCTCTTGAGCGTGGTCGACTTGCCCGCGCCGTTGCGGCCCAGCAGCGTGACCAGCTCGGCCTCGCCCACGCGCATGGAGATGCCCTGCAGCACATGGCTCTTGCCGTAGTGCGCATGGAGCGCTTCGACTTCGAGAATGTTCTTCCCGCCGCTCATGCCTTGCCTCCGGTGATCATGTTGCCCAGATAGGCCGTGCGCACCCGCGCATCGGCGCGGATATCGCCTGGCAGCCCCTCGGCGAGCACGCGGCCCAGCTGCATCACGGTCACGGTGTCGGAGATGTCCATCACGATGTTCATGTTGTGCTCGATCAGCACCACTGTGTGCCGGTCGCGCAGGCTGCGAATGAGCTGCTTCATGTCGTCGAGGTCGTCGATGCCCATGCCCGAAGTCGGCTCGTCGAGGAAGATGGCCTTCGGCCTGGCGGCCAGCGCCATGCCCACTTCGAGGCGGCGCTGCTGGCCATGCGAAAGCTCGCTGGCCGGCGTGTTCGCCAGCCGTTCGAGGCCGACGCGCTGCAGCACTTCGTCCACCGTCTGCGTGCAGGCCAGTTCGCCGACCGGTGCACGCCAGCAGTTCATGGCCTGGCGCGGCGAAACGCCCTGTGCAGCGACGCGCAGGTTCTCGCGCACCGACAGGCTCAGGAACAGCGCCGTGACCTGGAACGAACGCGCCATGCCGCGCTGCACGCGCCGGTGGTCGGGCTCGCGCGTGACGTCGTGGCCGTCGAACAGGATGCGGCCGCCGGTGGTTGTGCCAGTGCCGGTGAGCATGTGGAACAGCGTGGTCTTGCCCGCGCCGTTGGGGCCGATCACCGAGTGCACGGTGTTGCGCCTGATCTTCAGGTCGACCCCGCCGAGCGCGGCGAACTTGCCATAGTGCTTGGTGACGCCGATGGCTTCGATGAGAACGTCGCTCATGCCTTTTCTCCTTGCGCGGCGGGTGCGTTCGAAGCCGCCTGTGGCGTGCGCCGGAAGATGCGCTTCCAGATGCCCTCGCCCAGCCCCCAGAGCCCGCGCTGCATGCCGATGCTCACGCCGATCAGCAGCAGGCCCAGCAGCAGCAGCCAGCGCGGCCACAGCGTGGAGAGCCAGTCGGCCAGCAGCACATAGAAGGCCGAACCCAGCACCGAGGCAAACAGGTTGCCGGTGCCGCCGATCACTGTGATGACCAGGATCATTTCGCTCGTGTGGTACTCGGCGTTCGACAGCGGCGCGATGCCGGTCATCATGGCGTGCAGCCCGCCCGCCAGGCCGGTGACGGCGCCCGAGATCATGAAGGCCAGCAGCTTGAAGCGCTTGAGGTCGTAGCCCACGGCGGCGGCGCGGTCTTCGTTGTCGCGGATGGCGAGCAGCGTGCGGCCGAAGATCGAATCGGTCACGCGCAGCAGCAGGCCGAAGGCGATCAGGAAGACCACCGCGACGAAGGCGTAGTACTTCCACGGCGTGTCCATGAAGCCGGGGCGCGGCACGTCGAGCAGGCCGTTGTCGCCGCCCGTGAGGTCGGTCGCGGTGTAGGCGATGAAATAGAACATCTGCGCGAAGGCCAGCGTGAGCATCACGAAGTAAGTGCCGCGCTGGCGGATGGCGACCCAGCCGACCACCGCCGCGCCGATCGCGCCCATGGCCATGGCCGCGAGCAATGCAAGCGGCATGGGCAAGTGCAGGCGCGTGAGCAGGATCGCGATGGTGTAGCTGCCCAGCCCGAAGAAGATGCCCTGCCCGAAGGACAGCAGCCCCGTGTAGCCCAGCAGCAGGTTGCAGCCCAGTGCTGCCAGCGCGTAGATGAGTACCTCGCTCGCGAGCGAGCCAGAGCTCAGCACCAGCGGCAGGCCCAGCGCGGCGATCAGCGCCAGGAGGAATGTGATTTTTCTCGGCATAGCGTGTCCGTTCATGCTTTACGGCCGAGCAGGCCATGCGGGCGCAGCAGCAGCACGGCTGCCATCGCGATGTAGATCATCAAGCTCGCCCCGGGCGGCCAGATGGTGCTCATGAGGCTTTGCACGATGCCGATCACCAGCCCGCCCACGAGCGCGCCGCCGAAGCTGCCGAGCCCGCCGATCACCACCACCACGAAGGCCACGCTCAGCGCCTCCACGCCCATGAAAGGCTCGGCCCCGCGAATGGGTGCAGCCAGCACCCCGGCCAGCGCGGCAGTGGCCGCACCCAGCGCGAACACCAGGCTGAACACGCGGAACACGTTGATGCCGAGCAGCGACACCATCTCGGTCGATTCGCTGCCCGCGCGCACCGCGCTGCCCAGGCGCGTGCCTTCGAGCACCCACCACAGCAGCACCGCGAGCACGGCGGTGAAGCCGATCACGAACAGCCGGTACTTCGGATAGACGAAGCTGCCCCACATCACCACGCCCTGCAGCAGGTCGGGCGTGGGCACGCTGTTGCCCAGCGGGCCCCAGAACACGATGACGATCTCCTGCACCGCGAGCGCGAGGCCCACCGTCACGAGGATGTGGAACTCGTGCGCCTTGGCATACACGCGGCGCAGCAGCAGCTTTTCGGCAAGCCAGCCGAGCGCGCCGACGCCCAGCGGCACCAGCACCAGCGCGGCCCAGAAGTTCAGGCCCCACTGCATGGCCTGGTAGCACAGGTAGGCGCCCAGCAGATAGAAAGCGCCGTGCGCGAAGTTCACGAAACGCAGCAGGCCGAACACGATGGACAAGCCAACGGCCAGCAGGAAATACAGCATGCCGATGCCGATTCCGTTGATGGTCTGGAGCAGGTAGACGGTCATGGGCTCGTTGGCTTGCGTTGCGTCAGGCCAGCTTGCAGCCGGTTTTGTCTGCCGGCAGGAAGGACTTGCCGGAACTCACCACGTCGACGTAGTCGGCGGCGTTCTTCATCTTCGACTTGGCCTTGCCCTTGAGCAGGTAGTAGTCCTTGATGACCTGGTGGTCGGCCTTGCGGATTTCCTCGGTGCCGGTGAGGCCGTCGAACTTCATGCCCTCGAGCGCCGCGATCACCGCCTTCTGGTCGACCGTGCCGGCCTTCACGATGCCGTCGATCAGGATCTTGGTGCAGATGTACGAACCCGCGAGGCTGTAGTTGGGCACGATCTTGAGCTTGTCGGCGGTGCGCTTCACCAGGTCCTTGTTGAGGGTGGTGTCGGCCGTGTGCCAGTACTGCGCGCCGAAGTACACGTCTTCGCAGAGGTCGGCGCCCAGTTCGTCGAACTGTTCCAGGCCCGAAGCCCAGGCCATCAGGATCGTCATGTTCTTGTGCATGCCGAAGCTGATGGCCTGGCGCAGCGCGGCAGACGACTGCGCACCGAAGTTCAGCAGCAGCAGCACGTCGGGCTTGGCGGCCATCGCGTTGGTGAGGTAGCCGCTGAACTCCTTCTCGTTGAGCGAGTGGTAGCTGTTGCCCACATGCTCGATGCCCTTCTCCTGGAAGATGTTCTTGGCCGCGCTCAGCAGGCCGTCGCCGAACACGTACTGCGGCGTGATGGTGTACCAGCGCTTGGCCTTCGGCATGGTGGCGATCAGCGGGCGCACCGTCTGCTCGATGGCACCGAAAGTGGGCACCGACCAGCGGAAGGTGGCAGGGTTGCAGTCCTTGCCGGTGATCTCGTCCGCTCCGGCGGTGGTGATGAAAAGGCCGCCGGCCTTCTCGGCCTCCTTGCCCATGGCCAGCGCTTCCGACGACAGGATGCCGCCCGCGAAGAACTTCGCGCCCTGCTGCTGCGAGGCCTCCTGCACCTTGCGCACGGCGGTGGCGGGCTTGCCTTCGGTGTCGAGCACCGTGTAGGCCAGCGGGCGCTTGAGCACGCTGCCGTACTGCTCGATGGCCAGCTTCATGCCCAGGTCGGCGTACTTGCCGTTGGCCGCGAACGCGCCCGACATCGGGACCGGGCAGCCGAAGCGGATCGCCTCCGCCGACTGGGCAAAGGCGGCGCGGCCAGCCAGCAGGGAAGCGGGGGCAGCCGACAGGGCGGCCAGCTGAAGAAGGTGTCTGCGTTGCATGAGTTCTCCGGTCGTGGTGGGAAGTAAGGAAAAGGTGGTGCCTGCGATCGCCGGCGAATTTAAGCGGATAAATAGGATTAATATGCTGGTAAAAACCCGCTAGCAATCCTTGTGCCCAATACCAGACTGCCCCGTCGCTTGACGCCGTTTAAGATCGCCCGCTGTTGCGCATCCCGCGCATCTCCCGATGGGCATGGAGCGTTTCAATGAGAGTGGGGCAGAACCGTCCTAAACGGCAAAAGCTCTCGGACGTCATCGTCGAAGACGTCAAGCGCTGGATCGTGGCGGAGCGCAAGCAGCCCGGCGACCGGCTACCGAACGAGAAAGAACTGATCGAGCTTTTCGGCTATTCGAAGAGCACGGTGCGCGAGGCCCTGAAGGCGCTGGAGGTGCGCGGCCTCGTCTCTATCCGCACGGGGCCCGGCGGTGGGGCGTACCTGCAGCAGGTGTCGGTCGACCATGCGTCGGAGCCGCTGCGCAACTTCCTGCATTTCCATCACCTGGACGGGCACCATATCTATCAGTTGCGCAAGGCACTGGAGCCCGAACTGGCCGTGAGCGTGGTCGGCAAGCTGACGCCGGAGCAGTTCGAGCAGCTTGAGGAAAACATCCGCCTGTGCACCATCGAGCCGAGCAACGAGGACGAACTGCGCATGCAGCGCGAGGCGGAACTCGCCTTCCACACCATGCTGGCGGAGAGCTGCCCCAATCCGGTGCTCTCATTCATGTGCCGCTTTCTGAACGACCTGTTGCGTGACCTGGTGGTCTACAAGAAAGCGCTGGAACATCATCATTTCGGCGAGGCCAACGTCGACTATCACACGCAACTTCTGGCGGCCTACCGCAAGGAAGACGCCGAAGAGGTGCGCCGGCTGATGGCCGAGCACATGGTCGATGCCGAGGCTCACATGCACGAGATGGAGGCGCACATCGGGGCCAAGCATCTGTTGCTGCCCAGCGGGCAGCGTTAGGCCGGTCCGTTCAGGGGGTGTGCACAACGACCGTCAGGCGTGGACCTGCTCCAGACAAGCCTGGAACGCCAGCACCGCCCGTGACGGCTTCGGCGAACGCCGCAGCAGGCTGACAAAGCGGCACGCGTAGTTGAACCGCGCCGGCAGCACCGCCTTCATCAGTCCGCGCTGCTCGAACACCTGCGCATAGTGGTCGGGCAGAAAGCCCAGGAAGCGCCCCGACAGAATCAGCGTGGCAATGGCTTCCTGGTCGAAGCCCGTCGCCTTGCGCGACAGCCTCGCCCTGTGGCTCAGCTCCATGTTGGGCGAGTGATAGCCAAGCCCCGCGAAATGATGTTCGCCCAGCTTCGCCCAGGTGAGCTTCGCATGGGGACTGTCGAACAGCGGATGGCCCTTGCCGCAGTACAGCAGCATCGTTTCGTCGAACAGGTCCGCATACACCAGGCTCTGCGAGGCGCGGTGCGCCGGGATGATGCCGATCTGGAAATTGCCTTCCAGCACCCCCTGCTCTATAGCGTTGATCGAGCCCACGTGCACCGCCAGGCTCACTTCCGGCGCGATCTCGGTGAAGCGCGCAATGGCCTCGCCGATGCGCGCCTTCGGGTTGGTCGCGGTCTTGTCGAACAGCGCCACCTCCAGCTGGCCGCCCATGCGGTTGTGGATGTCGTCGATGCTGCCGCGAAAGGCGTCGACCGAAGCCAGCAGGCGCAGGGTCTCGTCGTACACGCGCTGGCCCTCGGCGGTGAGCGCGAAACCGGCCCGGCCGCGCCGGCACAACACCAGGCCCAGCCGCGTTTCCAGGTCCTTCACGTGCCGGCTCACGGTGGAGGTGCCGATGTTCAGCTCCAGCTCGGCGGCCGCCATGCCGCCGCAGTCGACCACGCTCTTGAAAACCTTGAGCAGCCGCAGGTCCATGTCGCTGAGCTGCCCCAGGACGGCGCGGTTGCGGGCACTGTTTTGGGCCTTGGCCTTTACTTGCATGAAGTGTCAAGTGAACATTGATATTGCGCCATTCTCCACACTGAAGGGTCTGCCAACAATCGGCGCATTCACAACCCCCTTCGGAGCCCGCCCGCGCGGAACGCCATGACCCTTGCAGCCCCCGCCATCGAACCCACGCCCGCACTGCGCACCGACGCCGCCTGGCTCGACGCGCACTGGATGCCCTACACGGGCAACCGCAACTTCAAGGCCGATCCGCGGATCATCGTGGAGGCCAAGGGCGCCTACTTCACCGACATCGATGGCCGCAAGATCTTCGACGGCCTCTCGGGCCTGTGGTGCTCGGGCCTGGGCCACGGCCGCCCCGAGATCACCGAGGCGGTGAGCCGCCAGATCGCCAAGCTCGACTACTCGCCCGCCTTCCAGTTCGGCCACCCGCTCTCGTTCGAGCTGGCCAACAAGATCAAGGAACTGACGCCCGCCGGGCTGGACTACGTGTTCTTCACCGGCTCGGGCTCCGAAGCCGCCGACACGTCCCTGAAGATGGCGCGCGCCTACTGGCGCACCAAGGGCTTGGGCCAAAAGACCCGCCTGATCGGCCGCGAGAAGGGCTACCACGGCGTCAACTACGGCGGCATCTCGGTCGGCGGCATCGCGGCCAACCGCAAGCTGTTCGGCCAGGGCGTCGAAGCCGACCACCTGCCGCACACGCAGCTCGCCGCCAATGCCTTCACGCGCGGCATGGCCGAGAACGGCGCCGAACTGGCCGACCGCCTGCTCGACCTGATCGCCCTGCACGACGCATCGAACATTGCAGCCGTCATCGTGGAACCCTTCGCCGGCTCGGCCGGCGTTGTGATTCCGCCCAAGGGCTACCTGAAGCGCCTGCGCGACATCTGCACGGCCAACAACATCCTGCTGATTTTTGATGAAGTGATCACCGGTTTCGGCCGCTGCGGCGCGCTCACGGGCTCGGAAGCCTTCGGCGTGACGCCCGACATCATGAACATCGCCAAGCAGGTGACCAACGGCGCGCAGCCTCTGGGCGCCGTGGTCGCCAGCAAGGAAATCTACGACACCTTCATGGCAGCTGGCGGCCCCGACTACATGCTCGAGTTCCCGCACGGCTACACCTATGGCGCGCACCCGGTGGCCTGCGCCGCCGGCATCGCAGCGCTCGACGTGCTGCAGAAGGAAGACATGATCGGCCGCGTGCAGGCGCTGGCGCCGCACTTCGAGAACGCGGTGCACAGCCTCAGGGGCAGCAAGCACGTGACCGACATCCGCAACTTCGGCCTGGCCGCCGGCCTGACCATCGCCGCGGTGCCGGGCGAGCCTGCACGCCGTCCGTACGAGATCGCTATGAACTGCTGGAAGAAGGGCTTCTACGTGCGCTACGGCGGCGACACCATCCAGCTGGCACCGCCCTTCATCGCCGAGAAGGCCGAGATCGACCGCATGGTCAACGCGCTGGCCGACGCCCTCGCAGAAACCAACTGAAGCAGAACAGGCCCGCGCGGGGCATCAGGCCTTGTCGGCCTTGCCCGCGGCGTTGGCCAGCTTGCTGAGCATGCGGTCCACCAGCCACGGCTGGCGGTTCTCGTCCTCGGCCAGCTCCTTGCGGCGTATCGCGTTGCGCACCACGATCGAGCCCACGTAGCGCACCGGCTCCGGCGGAAAGTACCCCAGCGGCCCCCGGGTGATCGGGCTGCGGGTCCATGCGTTGTCCTGGTCGAGCACCAGCGACGACAGGATCTGGCCACCCATGTAGGTCGGCCCGACACCATTGCCCGAGTAGCCGAAGCCGTAGTAGATGTGCGGCGCGCCATCGAGACGGCCGAAGAACGGAAAGCCCGTCACCGACCGGTCGGACGGGCCGTTCCAGCTGGCCGTGATCGGCGTGTCGCTCAATGCCGGAAAGAACGAACGCAGGGCCTGCGTCAGCTCGGCTTCGTACGGCGAGCGCTCGTCGAACACCTTGGCCATGCGGCCGCCCCAGGCGAAGGTGTTGCCGCCCTTGCCCAGCATGATGCGGCCGTCGACCGTGCTGCGGTAGTAATAGACGAAGGTGCGCGAATCGAGCACCGACACGCCGTCGGTCAGGCCGATCTTTTGCAGCAGCTCAGGGCACCGCTCGGTGATGACCATGTCGCTCGACACGATGGCGATGGTCCGCTCGAACTGCGGGAAGGTGCTGGCCATCCATGCGTTCATCGCGAGCACCAGCTTCTTCGCACGCACGCTGCCGGTGGGTGTGCGCACCACGACCGGATGGCCGGTGCTGAAGTCCAGCATCGGCGTGCGCTCGTGGATGCGGATGCCCATGGCCAGTGCCACGCGCCGCAGACCGCGCACCAGCTTGCCGGGATGCACGGTTGCGGCAATCGGCGAATACACGCCCGCCAGGTTGCGCGCGGAGCCGGAGCGGCGCGCCACCTCTTCCGGCGGCAGCGTGCGATAGGAATGGATGCCGCGCGCCTCCAGCGCCTGCATCATCGGATCGAGCGTGCCGATCTGCGCTTGCGAGGTGGCGGTGTAGAGCGTGCCGTCCTGCCGCAGCTCGGCGTCGATGCCGTGCGCGGCGCAGAAGTCGGCGATGTGCTTCACCGCGGCCTCCGATGCCTTGACGAGGCGCACCGCCTCGTCCTCGCCGAACAGCCTGCGCAGCGTGAGGAACTTGGCCGACCATGTGAGCAGGCAGCCGCCGTTGCGGCCGCTCGCACCGGCGCCGCAGAGATCGCTCTCGAGGATGACGACATCGAGCGCGGGCGACTGCAGCTTCGCCTGGATGGCCGTCCAGAGACCGGTGAAGCCGCCGCCGACGATGCAGACATCGGCACTCTGCTCGCCTTGCAGCGCGGGCGCGAGTTCACCCTCGTTGAAGAGAGCCTGTTCGATCCAGAAGGGGCGCATGTCGGGCTCGCAGTTTTTTCAGGGCTTGCGCCGCATCTCGTAGGAAAACTCGGACTCGCGCTCGACGACGAACCCGAAGCGCTCATAGAGCGATTTCGCCGGATTCGCCTTCAGCACGCTGAGCGTGAGGTCGACGCCGGCGCTTGCAGCCTGGTCGATGACTTCGGCCAGCAGACCGGTGCCGATGCCGCCACCCTGGCAGACGGGCGCCAGCTGGACCTGTATGACGACCCATTCATGCGGATCGCGCGACACCTTGAGCAGGCCGACCGGCATCCCCTCGTGCAGCAGGACCTCGGCGCACTCGAAGCGATACATCAGCCGCTCCATGTGATGCGCGTCGCTGACCTCGCCCCCGGAGGCAATGACATGGCCGTTCATCGTCTGCTGCCGCAGCGCGAGCAGAAAGGGAATGTCCTGCGTGGTGGCCTGGCGTCTGGCCAGGGCGACCGATGGCACGGCGCTCATGCCGGTGCCGTGGCAACGGGCTTGGACGCGATCGCCAGGTGACGCGCGTAGTACGCCAGGTCTGGCGTCTTCACATCGGCGCACTTGGCCGTGTCGTCCCATCGCCGAAGGCGGACCGCATCCATTGCATACGGCAGGGCCTCGAAAGCGCTGGCCTGCGCGGAGTCGAACACGCCGCCCTGCAGCTGCAGGCTGCGTTTCGAATCGGGCGAGAGCGCTTCGAGATAGCCGGGCTCCCTGGCGCAGAGGAAGCGCTTGGCATCCACATGCAGGCGGATCGGCTCCAGCGTCGCCGGGCCGAACAGCGCACGAAGAAACGGCAGGCAGCGGTACTGGTGCAGGTCGTCCAGGCCCTGCTGCGTCGGCGTGCCGCCGAAGTCGTGCAGCAGATGGCCCAGGTCATGCAGCAGCGAGGCGGCGATCAGCTCGCTGCCGGCGCCCGCCTGCTCGGCCAGGTGCGCCGACTGCAGCGCATGCTCCAGTTGCGTGACCGGCTCGCCGTCGTACTGCGCGCCGCCCTTGGTTTCGAACAGGCCGACGATGTCGGGAATGCTCAGGCTCATCGTTGTCTACCAGGGCAGCGAATAGGTCTTGCAGTTGGTGAAGCTCTTCATGGCCTCGAGCACGCCTTCCTTGTAGCCCAGGCCCGAGTCCTTGATGCCGCCGAAGGGCGTGAGCTCCAGCCGGTAGCCCGGCACCTCGCGCACATTGACACTGCCCACGTTCAGCTCGCGGATGAAGCGCGTGATGTAGTCCATGCGGTTGGTGCACACCGCCGACGACAGGCCATAGGCCGTGCCGTTGGAGATGCGGATCGCTTCTTCGATGCTCTTGAAGCGGATCACCGGCGACACCGGCCCGAAGGTCTCGTGCCTGGCAACGGTCATCTGCGGGTCCACATGGTCGAGCACCGTCGGCGAATACAGCGCTCCGCGGCGCTCGTTGCCGTACAGCAGCCTCGCCCCCGCCTTGATGGCCTCGTTGACCACCGACTCGAACTGGATTGCCGCCGCCTCGTCGATCACCGTGCCCATGTCCGTGGCCGGGTCCATCGGGTCGCCGTACTTCAAGGCCTTCGTCTTGGCCACCAGCAGCTCGACGAACCGGTCCGCCACCGACTCGTGCACCAGCATGCGCTTGATCGCCGTGCAGCGCTGGCCGGAGTTCTTGTACGAACCACTGGCCGCCAGCGTCGCGGCCTCCTCGACATCGGCATCCTCCATCACGATGATCGGATCGTTGCCGCCCAGCTCCAGGATCTGGCGCTTGTAGACCGCCTTGCCCGCGATGTACTTGCCGATGGGCACGCCCCCCGTGAAGGTGACCAGATCGACATCGGCATTGGTCAGCAGCTCGTCGGCAATCTCGGCCGGATCGCCGGTAATGACCGACAGCATCTGCGGCGGCAGGCCCGCCTCGTACAGGATGTCGGCCAGCAGGAAGGCGGTGAGCGGCGTCTTCTCGCTGGGCTTGAGCACGATGCGGTTGTTGGTGGCAATGGCCGGCGCCACCTTGTGGATCACCTGGTTCAGCGGATGGTTGAACGGGGTGATGGCGGTGATGGCGCCCTGCAGCGGCTCGCGCAGCGTGTAGACCTTGCGGCTCTTGCCATGGTGCGTGAGGTCGCACGAGAACACCTGGCCGTCGTCCACCAGGGCCTGGTTGGCGGCGAACAGCAGCACGTCGGAGGCGCGGCCCACTTCGTACAGCGAGTCCTTGCGGCACAGGCCCGACTCCATGGTGATGACGCGCGAGATCTCGTCCAGGCGCGAGGCGATGATCTCGCCCGCGCGCATCAGGATCTTGTAGCGCTCGTAGCGCGTGAGGGTGGGCTTGTAGTCGCGCGCGACGCGCAGGGCATGGCGCACGTCGTCCAGCGTGGCCTTGGGCACGGTGGCGATGACTTCGCCGGTGTAGGGGTAGGTGACCTCGATGGTGCGGTCGCGGTGCACGCGTTCGCCGGCAATGCGCAGGGCCTCGCGGTGGATGGTGCCTGGCTTCAGGATGGCTTGGCTCATGGGGAAGTGCTCCGGAAGTCGTTGTCGTTACTGGGCGTGGTTCAGCGCGATGTCCAGCGCGTCGAAGTTGCGCAGCCGGCGCCCGGCGGCAATGCCCGTGACCGGGCGGTTGCAGATCAGCGGCACGCGCTGCTCCGAGACGCCGCCGTGCGAGCGCAGCGGCACTTCGAGCGCCGACAGGTCATGCCGGCTGGCCGAGGTGCCGATGACGGTGTTCTGCTCGCTGACGACCACGATGTCGCCGATGCGATCAGGCGGCAGCTCAAAGCGCGCGGCGGCGTCCTTGCGCGAGAGCACCGACTCCATGCCGGGCACCTGCCGGATGCGTTCGATCCAGCCGGGTACGCTGGCTTCGTCGGGTGCATACACGGTGGCGAAGGAGCCGAGGGCGCCGTGGTGGACCACGTACGGGTCGGTGATCGGCAGGATGACCCGTGCGGTTCCAGCGCCGTACCAGCCGTCGAGCACGTCCTGCAGGTAGATGACGTTGGGCGATCCGTCGGCGCCGTGCTTGTCGTTCATGCCGTGGTCGGCGGTGACGACGATGGTGGCGCCCAGTGCGTCGAGCTGCGCGAGGTAGCCGTCCATCATGGCGTAGAAGGCGTTGGCGGCGGGGCTGCCGGGGGCGGCCTTGTGCTGCACGTAGTCGGTGGTCGACAGGTACATGAGGTCGGGGCGGCGCGACTCCATCAGCTTGACGCCGGCGGCGAAGACGAACTCCGACAGTTCGGCGCTGTAGACCGAGGGCACGGGCATGCCGACCATGTCGAGCACGTTGTCGATGCCGTTCTCCTCCATCGTGACCTGGTCGGACTTCTCGGAGGAAAAGCAGATGCCCTTCATGCGGTGGCCCAAGAGCTTGCGCAGCTTGTCCTTGGCGGTGACCACGGCGACCTTGGCGCCTGCGTCGGCAAAGGCCGCCAGCACGGTGCCCGCGCGCAGGTACTTGGGGTCGTTCATCATGACTTCCTGGCCGAGTTCGCGGTCGAAGAAGTAGTTGCCGCAGATGCCGTGCACCGCCGGGGGTGCGCCGGTCACGATGGACAGGTTGTTGGGGTTGGTGAACGAGGGCACCACGCAGTCGGCCAGCAGGTTGGCGCCGGACTTCCTCATGCGGTCGAAGTACGGGGCCACGCCCGCGGCGATGGCTGCGTCCAGGTACGCCGGCTCGCAGCCGTCGACACACACGACCACGACGGGGCGCGACATCCAGCGATAGCTGCGGGCATTGACTTCGAGTGTCTCCGGTGTCATTTCAGACTTCCTTTTGGGGTGGGTTGTTCGGGGCTTCAATGGGAGCGGAATCGGCGCGGCCGAAGGCCTTGTGCATGCGTGCGCGGCTGCCGGCGACGTGCTTGCGCAGCGCCTGCCCCGCGATGTCGGGATTGCCGCTGGCAATGGCGTCGACGATGGCGCGGTGCTCGTCGGCCGAAACCCGCAGGCCGCCGCCGCTGTCGAGCGCGCGCATTCTGAAAAGGTGCAGTTCCTTGACCAGGCGCTTGTAGGTTTCGGTCAGCTTCTTGCTGCCTGCGGTGTCGAGCAGGATCTCGTGGAACTGCAGGTTGAGCTGCGCGTACTGCTCCACGTCCTGGGCCTGGGCTGCCGAACGCATCGCGTCGAGCATGGCGCGCAGGCGCTCGATGGCGTCGGGCTTGATGGCGAGCGCCACGCGCCGGCCGATGACTTCTTCCAGCGCCTCGCGCAGTTCGTAGATTTCGTCGGCTTCCTCGAATGCGATCTCGCGCACGAAGACGCCGCGGTTCTTTTCGTTGCGCACGAGGCCGGCCTCTTCCAGCGCACGCAGCGCTTCCCGGATGGGGCCGCGGCTGGTGTTGAAGCGCTGCGAAAGCTCGCTTTCGTTGATGCGGCTACCGACGGGAAGCTCGCCCGTCATGATCAAACGCTCGATTTCTTCCTGCATCAGCATCGGCAGCGAGCTGGACTGGAGGAATGCGAGGGCGGCGGAGTGATTGCTGGTGACCATGGGGCGTATTTTCCCGATGAATTGAAAACTGTCAACAATTTTTTATTGACAGTCTTCAATCACCAATCTACATTTTGCTCACCGGAGCTTGGTACACCAGTTGCCGGAGCCCGCCACTCACCTCTTCCAGTGACAGCAAGCCCTCTCAGGAGAAACAGATGACGATGAAACAAAGCACGCGCCGTCTCACGGCGGTTCTGTGTGCGGCGGCGCTAGGCCTTGCGGCCAGCGGCGCCGCATGGGCGCAAAAGACCTCGCTGCTGGTCTACACGGCGCTCGAAACCGACGCCATGAAGCTCTACAAGGACGCCTTCGAAAAAGCCAACCCCGACATCGAAGTGAAGTGGGTGCGCGACTCCACCGGCATCGTCACCGCCAAGCTGCTGGCCGAAAAAGCCAACCCGCAGGCCGACGTAGTGGCCGGCCTGGCCGCCAGCAGCCTCGCGCTGCTGCAGCAGGAAGGCATGCTCCTGCCATACGAGCCCAAGGGCTTCAAGGAGCTGAACCCGGCCTACTCCGACGCCGCGCGCCCGCCGGCCTGGGTGGGCATGGACGTGTGGGCGGCCACCATCTGCTTCAACCGCGTCGAGGCGAAGAAGCTGAACCTGCCCAAGCCGGAAACCTGGCAGGACCTGGCCAAGCCGGTCTACAAGGGCACGATCACCATGCCCCACCCGGCCTCCAGCGGCACGGGCTACCTCGACGTGTCGTCATGGCTGCAGAACATGGGCGACGCCGAGGGTTGGAAGTACATGGACGCGCTGCACCAGAACATCGCGCAGTACGTGCACTCGGGCTCCAAGCCCTGCAAGCAGGCCGGCGCCGGTGAGTTCCCCATCGGCATCTCGTTCGAGTTCCGCGCGCACCAGGTCAAGAAGTCGGGAGCTCCGGTCGACCTGATCTTCCCGAAGGAAGGCCTGGGCTGGGACATCGAGGCCACCAGCGTCATGAAGACGAGCAAGAAACTGGACCAGGCCAAGCGCTTCGCCGACTGGATGGCCAGCAAGGAGGCCAACCAGATCACCTCCACATGGTGGGCAGTGGTGGCCTACCCCGGCGTGGCCTCGAAGCTGGAAGGCATTCCGGACAACTACGAAAAGCTGCTGGCCAAGAACGACATCAACTGGGCTGCAAAGAACCGCGAACGCATCCTGGCCGAGTGGAGCAAGCGCTACGAAGGCAAGGCTGAACCGAAATAAGGCTCGCCCCCAGGCTGCGCGCACTTCGTGTCGCTTCGCCACCCCCTGCAGCCTTTCTCACAACCCGCGACGCCCATCCTTGAGGCGTGCGCCAACGACGAGTGCGAAAAATGGATATGACCGACACCAAGTTCATTGCCAGCCCGGTGCCTGCGAGCGCTCCCGCAGCGCTCGAGATCATCGGCGTGCGCAAGGACTTCGAATCCTTCAGTGCGCTGCGCGACGTGCACCTGCGGGTGAACCCGGGCGAGATGCTGTGCTTTCTCGGCCCCTCGGGCTGCGGCAAGACCACGCTGCTGCGCATCATCGCGGGGCTGGAGACGCAGACCTCCGGGCAGATCCTGCAGAACGGCAAGGACGTCTCGTGGCTGCCGCCCGACCGGCGCGACTACGGCATCGTTTTCCAGTCGTATGCGCTGTTTCCCAACCTGTCGATCGCAGAGAACATCGGCTACGGCCTGGTCAACAGCCGTGCCCGGCGCGGCGAGATCAAGGCCCGCGTCGAAGAGCTGCTGAAGCTGGTCGGCCTGCCGACCTCTGGCAACAAGTACCCGAGCCAGCTCTCCGGCGGGCAGCAGCAGCGCGTGGCGCTGGCGCGCGCCCTTGCCACGCGTCCCGGCCTGCTGCTGCTCGACGAGCCGCTGTCGGCGCTCGATGCGCTGGAGCGCATACGGCTGCGCGGCGAAATCCGCCGGCTGCAGAAGCAGGTCGGCATCACGACCATCATGGTCACGCACGACCAGGAAGAAGCGCTGTCGATGGCGGACCGCATCGTGGTCATGAACCACGGCGTGATCGAGCAGGTCGGCACGCCGATGGAAGTCTATGAGCAGCCGGCCACGCCCTTCGTTGCCGATTTCGTCGGCAAGGTCAACGTGCTGCGCGCGGTGGCGCTGGGCAACCAGCGCTTCAAGGTAGGCGACATGGAACTGCAGTGCGATGCCTGCGACGGCGCCTTCGAGCCCGGCGAAGCCATCAATCTCTACTTGCGCCCCGAAGACCGTGCGGTCGAGCACCTGAGTGACGACACGGCCAACCGCTTGCGGACGCTGGTCACCAAGGTCGAGTTCCTCGGCGGCCTCTGCATTGCCGAGGTCACGGCCGATGCGCTGCACGGACAGGCGCTCGGCCTGCACTTCTCGCTCAACCAGCTGCACGACCTGGACATCCGCGAAGGCAACACCATCGACATCGCGCTGCGAGCGAACCGCATCCGCGCCTTCTCCGCTCGCGCACCGAAGCCATGAACACGCTGGCCCGCCCTCTTCCCGCACTCGCTGCATTCAACGCACGCCCCGTCATGCGCTGGAGCCGCGACGAAACCATTGCCCGCGCGATCCTGCTCGTGGTGATGGTGATGCTGTTCGTGTTCCTGATCGCGCCGCTCCTGACCATCCTGGCGCATGCGGTGCAGGACAAGGAGGGCCGCTTCGTCGGCCTCACCCACTTCATCACCTACTTCCAGACGCCCAGCCTGCTGCGCGCGGCATGGAATTCGATCTGGGTGTCGGCAGCCGTGGTGATGATCTCGGTGCCCACCGCCTTCGTCTTCGCGTATGCGCTCACGCGCAGCCGCATGCCGACGCCGCTCAAGGCGGTGTTCCGCCTCATTGCGCTGATTCCGCTGCTGGCGCCCTCGCTGCTGTCGGCCATTTCCTTCGTGCAGTGGTTCGGCAACCAGGGCGCGCTCAAGTTCCTGCTGGGCGGCGTGTCGATCTACGGCGCGCCGGGGATCATCATGGCGGAGGTCTACAACACCTTTCCGCATGCGCTGATGATCCTGGTCACCGCGCTGTCGCTGGCCGACGGCCGGCTGTACGAGGCGGCCACCGCGCTGCGCACGCGGCCGTTCCGCCAGTTCATGACCATCACGCTGCCGTCCTGCAAGTACGGCCTGATCAGCCCGGCCACCGTGGTCTTCACCTACGTGGTGAGCGACTTCGGCGCACCCAAGGTGATCGGCGGCAACTTCAATGTGCTGTCGGTCGACGTGTTCAAGCAGGTGGTGGGGCAGCACAACTTCTCCATCGGAGCGGTGGTGGGCATGCTGCTGCTCGTTCCGTCGATCATTTCCTTCGTCATCGACTACGTGGTGCGGCGCAAGCTGAAGGCGCAGCTCACGGCCCGTTCGGTGCCCTACAGCCCCAAGCGCCGCAAGCTCGCCGATCCGCTGCTGACGCTGTTCTGCACGGTGGTGTGCGGCCTGCTGCTGGCCACCATCGGCATGGCGATCTACACCTCGCTGATCTCGCTGTGGCCTTATGACCTTTCGCTCACGCTGAAGCACTACCACTTCGTGCTGATCGAAAGCGACATGGCCAACGCGTACACCAACAGCCTGATCGTCGCCATGGCCACCGCCGTGGCCGGCTCGCTCATCGTGTTCGTGGGTGCCTACCTGATCGAGAAGACGCGCAACCTGGGCCTGATGCGCAAAGGCATGCACCTGATGGCGGTGTTGTCGATGGCGGTGCCCGGCCTGGTGCTCGGCCTGGGCTACGTGATGTTCTTCAACCATCCGGCCAACCCGCTGAACTTTCTCTACCAGACGATGGCGATCCTGATCATCTCGATGGTGGTGCACTACTACACGTCGAGCCACCTCACGGCCGTCACCGCGCTCAAGCAGATCGACAACGAGTTCGAGGCCGTGTCGGCCTCGCTCAAGGTGCCGTTCTTCAAGACCTTCCTGCGGGTGACGGTACCGGTGTGCCTGCCGGCCATCCTGGACATCGGGCGCTACTTCTTCGTGGTGTCGATGGCCAGCCTGTCTTGCGCCATCTTTCTCTACACGCCGGAGACCATACTGGCTTCGGTCGCGATCATGCATCTGGACGACGCCGGCGACATCGGCCCGGCCGCGGCGCTGGCCAGCCTGATCGTCGTCACCTCGACCATCGTGTGCATCGCCTATTCGCTGCTCACCCGCGTGCTGCTGTCGCGCACGCAGGCCTGGCGCAACCTGAGCCGCGGCTAAACCCACGACAACCCTTGCCCCCGTTCCCTTCCTTGCCTGGAGACACCATGAGTCAAGCCGACTACCCCATCCTGCTCACCCCCGGCCCCCTGACCACTTCGGACCGCACGCGCAATGCGATGCTGCGCGACTGGGGATCGTGGGACGCCGACTTCAACCAGATCACCGCGCGCATCCGCAAGGAAGTGTTGAAAATCGTGCACGGCACGGGCACGCATGAATGCGTTCCGCTTCAGGGCAGCGGTACCTTCTCGGTGGAAGCGGCCATCGGCACCGTGGTTCCGCGCGACGGCCATGTGCTGGTGCCGAGCAACGGCGCCTACTGCCAGCGCCTGGCCAAGATCTGCAAGGTGCTCGGGCGCAAGCTGAGCACCATCGACTACACGGAAGAAAAGCAGGTCTCGCCCGCGGACGTCGACCGCGCGCTCGCGGCCGACCCGAGCATCACCCATGTCGCGGTGGTGCATTGCGAGACCGGAGCCGGCGTGCTCAACCCGTTGCACGAGATCGCGATGGTCGTCGCGAAGCACGGCTGCGGGCTGATCATCGACGCCATGAGTTCCTTCGGCGCCATCGAGATCGATGCGCGCAAGACGCCCTTCGATGCAGTCGTAGCCGCTTCGGGCAAGTGCCTCGAAGGCGTGCCGGGCATGGGCTTCGTGGTCATCAAGCGCAGCACGCTCGAAAAATGCGAAGGCAACTGCCACTCCCTGAGCATGGACCTGTACGACCAGTGGGTGTACATGGAAAAGACCACGCAATGGCGCTTCACGCCGCCCACGCACGTGGTCGCGGCGCTCGACACCGCCATTGCGCAGTACATCGAAGAAGGCGGCCTGAAGGCGCGCGGCGCACGCTATGCGCGCAACTGCAAGGGGCTCATCGACGGGCTGGCCGCGCTGGGCTTCCGCAGCTTCCTCGACCCGGCCATCCAGGCGCCGATCATCATCACCTTCCACGCACCCGACGACGCCAACTACAACTTCAAGACCTTCTACCAGGAGGTCAAGAAGCGCGGCTACATCCTCTACCCCGGCAAGCTGACCCAGGTGGAGACCTTCCGCGTCGGCTGCATGGGGCACTTCGGCGAGGCCGGCATTCCGGGCGCGGTGGCGGCCATTGCCGACACGCTCGAGGCCATGGGCATCCGGCAGGTGTCGGTGCCAGTCGCGGCCTGAACGCCAGAGCCTGAACTTCGGAGCCGTTAGACCGGCGCATTGCAGCGCCGGTCCTACAACCGTGGAGGCTGTGCGCTTCACATAATTTCGCGCATGACGGCTCTGCGCAGCGACATCCCCGCCCGCCTGGACCGCCTGCCGTGGTCGCGCTGGCATTGGCGCGTGGTGATCGCGCTGGGCGTGGCCTGGGTGCTCGACGGCCTGGAGGTCACGCTGGTGGGCTCCATCGGCGCAGTGCTGGAGCGGCCCGACACGCTGGGCCTCACGGCGGGCGAGATCGGGCTGTCGGGCTCGGTGTACGTGGCGGGCGCGGTGATCGGCGCCCTGCTCTTCGGGCGGCTCACCGACCGGCTCGGGCGCAAGAAGCTCTTTCTTGTCACGCTGGTGGTCTACACGGTGGGCACGCTGGCCACGGCTTTTTCTCCCGACTTTGCTTTCTTCGCGCTCTGCCGCTTCGTTACCGGGCTGGGCATCGGCGGCGAGTACGCAGCCATCAACTCGGCCATCGACGAACTGATTCCGGCGCGCGTGCGCGGGCGCGTCAACCTCGCGATCAACGGCAGCTTCTGGATCGGCGCGGCGCTCGGCGCGGGGCTGAGCCTGGTGCTGCTCGACCCCCATGTGATCGGCCCGGTGTGGGGCTGGCGCGTGGGCTTCGCGCTGGGCGCGGTGCTGGCGGTGGCCATCCTGCTGGTGCGGCGCGACGTGCCCGAAAGCCCGCGCTGGCTCATTGCACACGGGCGCGCGGACGAAGCCAGGCGCATCGTCGAACAGATCGAGGCGGAGGTCTCGGCGCAGCACGGCACGCTGCCCGCGCCGCAAGGCCATGTGAACTACACCGATGCGCACCAGACCAGCCCGTCGATGCGCGAAGTGGCGCGCGTGCTGTTCAAGCGCTACCGGCAGCGCAGCGTGGTCGCGCTTGCGCTGATGGTGTCGCAGGCCTTCTTCTACAACGCGATCTTCTTCACCTACGCGCTGGTGCTCACGCGCTTCTACGGCGTGCCTGAAGCCAGCGTGGCGCTCTACATCTTTCCGTTCGCGCTAGGCAACGTGCTCGGCCCGCTGCTGCTGGGCCCGCTGTTCGACAGCGTGGGCCGGCGCAAGATGATCGCGCTGACCTATGTGCTCGCGGGCGTGGGCCTGGCGCTCACCGGCTGGGCCTTCATGATGGGCTGGCTCGATGCGCGCAGCCAGGCGCTGTGCTGGTCGGCGGTGTTCTTCCTGGCCTCGGCGGCAGCAAGCTCGGCCTACCTCACGGTGAGCGAGGTGTTCCCGCTGGAGATGCGCGCGATGGCCATCGCCATCTTCTACGCCGTCGGCATGGGCGCAGGCGGCTTCGTGGCGCCGGTGCTGTTCGGCCTGCTGATCGAGACCGGCAGCCGTGGCGCGGTGATGGTGGGCTACGGCATCGGCGCGGTGCTGGTCATCGTGGCGGGGCTGCTGGCCCTGCGCTATGCGGCGGACGCTGAACGCAAGCCGCTGGAAGAAGTGGCGCCGCCGCTGGCGGCAGACCCGGGCGTCGTTACTCGAAACGATTGAGACCACACCACCGCGTCCCGTCGTGAGCGCCGCGGAGCCGGCTTCGCCGGGCCGCAGGCGCTGCCCCCGGAAGGGGGTTGGCGAAGCGACACGAAGTGCGCGCAGCCTGGGGGCGAATCAAAGACTGCAGGTGCGGAAGCCGAAGAACCCGTCGTCGCGCTCCGGCAATGCGAAGCCGCGCCGCTTGGGCGAGCGCAGCCGCGCGCGTGTCGCGAACGACGCGCCGCGCAGCACGCGCGCACGTCCGAATGCCGCAGCGGGATCGAACTCGCCGCCCGCGCTCCACGGGTCGGCGCGGTAGCCGGGCCAGGGGTTCAGCGTGCCGGCGGTCCATTCGTGCACGTCGGCCCAGCGGAAGCCGCGCCGCGCGGCGGTATGTGCCGCGATCTCCCATTCGACCTCGGTCGCGACGCGGCGCCCGGCCCAGCGCGCCCAGGCATCGGCCTCCCACCAGCTCAGGTGCACCGCGCTGTGGTGGCCGGCGGCGCGCACCGTCGCGCCAAAGCGATGCTGCAGCACCGAGCCGCCGGAGCCGTGCCGCGCGGCGCCGATCTGCTCCACGTGGCGCGGCCCGCGCCGCCCTTCGATCTGGGCACCGAGCCAGCGCCAGCCTTCGCCGCGCCACAGCTCCTCGCGGTCGTAGCCGCCGTCGTCGACGAACTCGACGTACTGGTTCCAGGTGACGGGCTGGGCGTCGATCTCGAACTCCGGCACGTCGATGCGGTGCGTGGCGCGTTCCTGCGCAAAGGCAAAGCCGCTGTCGGGCACGCCCAGTTCCCAGCGGGTGGCCGGCAGCAGCAGCGGCTCGCGCGTGACGGCGATGGGCGCCTGCTCGACGCCCAGAGGCAGCCCCAGCGTCTGCGCCATTACCACGAACTGCTCGCCGCGCAGGTCTTCATGGAACAGCGCGAGCCGGTAGAAGTAAAGGCCGGCGTCGGTCTCGGCCGCGTGCTCCAGCAGCTCGAGCGTGCTCTCCAGCGTCTCGAGCAGGTAGGCCTTGGTCTGGGCGAGGTCGGGCAGCTCGGGCAACCAGCGCTGGTCGGGCGTGGCCTGCGCCGGGTTCCACCAACTGTCGGCGCCGGGCTCGATGGCCGCCAGCCGCGTGGGCCGCACCGGGCAATCGGCGCCGAAAGCGCGCTGGGTGTTGCGCCCGATCCACCATTCGGCAAACCAGCCGATGTGCCCGGCCAGCCAGATCGGCGGCACGACATCGGGCCCACGCGGCGTCGGCATGCCTTCGCCGAGCGCCTGCTCGAAGAGCGACAGCAGGTGCAGCGTGTGGTTGCGCGCGTCGATCAGCGCCAGGGAAAGCAGTTCCCGGCCGGCCCGGCTCATGTCGGGGGAATCGATCGATTGGGACGTCGCCACGGCCGGGGCCGGAGGGGGTCGCGGTGTCTGGGCCATGAAACATTATGGCCAAGCCACGCCTCCGGGTAGCCCCCAGAAGACACTTTCGATTACATCGATAGAATCCGCACCGCCTCACGCACCCGACCCGCTGGCACACAAGGCCAGTGCGTCGGGTGCGGTCGTATGTGGGGCATCCAATACAAAAATGGAGATGAAATGCAAGGCTTGCTCAAGCTTTCCCGGGCCATCGACTGGCTCAATGCCCAGGTGGGCAAATACGCGATCTGGCTGATCCTGGCCGCCACGGTGATCAGCGCCCTCAACGCGGTGGTGCGCAAGATATTCAACACCAGCTCCAACGCGTTTCTCGAAGTGCAGTGGTATCTGTTCGCCTGGTCGTTCCTTATCGCCGCCGGCTTCACGCTGCTGCACCGCGAGCATGTGCGCATCGACGTGATCAACAGCCGCCTGTCCAAGCGCAAGCAGGTGTGGATCGACATCATCGGCTTCGCATTCTTCCTGACGCCGCTGTGCCTGACGGTGCTCTACCTGTCGATGCCCGTGGTGATCCAGATGTACCAGTCGGGTGAAATGTCCGGCAACTCGGGCGGGCTGATCCGCTGGCCAGTGTGGGCGGCGCTGCCGGCCGGCTTCGTGCTGCTGATGCTGCAGGGCTGGTCCGAGCTGATCAAGCGCATCGCGTTCCTGCGCGGCGAAGGCCCCGACCCCATGGGCCGGCTGACCGACAAGACGGCCGAGGCCGAACTGATCGAAGCCCTGCGCCTGCAGGCCGAGAAAGACGCCGCCAAGGCCGGCACGGCCGCTCCAGGCCCGCAACACTGAACGGCCGAGCACAGACACCATGGAATTCATTGTTGCCAACTTCGCCCCGATCATGTTCGCGGGGCTGATCTGCTTCCTGCTGCTGGGCTATCCCGTCGCATTCAGCCTCGGGGCCTGCGGCCTGTTCTTCGGTCTCGTCGGCATCGAGCTCGGCGTGTTCCAGTCGTCGGTGATGGCCTGGCTGCCCCAGCGGCTGATCGGCATCATGGCCAACGACACACTGCTGGCGGTGCCCTTCTTCACGCTCATGGGGCTCATATTGGAGCGCAGCGGCATGGCCGAGGACCTGCTCGACACGGTCGGCCAGGTCTTCGGTCCGATGCGCGGCGGCCTGGCGCTGGCGGTGATCTTCGTCGGCGCGCTGCTGGCGGCCACCACCGGCGTGGTGGCGGCATCGGTCATCTCGATGGGCCTGATCTCGCTGCCGATCATGCTGCGCTACGGCTACGACCGGCGGCTGTCCAGCGGCGTGATTGCCGCATCGGGCACGCTGGCGCAGATCATCCCGCCCTCGCTGGTGCTGATCATCATGGCCGACCAGCTCGGCAAGAGCGTCGGCGACATGTACAAGGGCGCCTTCCTGCCCGGCTTCATGCTGATGGGCCTGTACGTGGTCTATGTCGTGTTCCTCGCGATCTTCAGGCCCGCGCAGGTGCCGGCGTTGCCGCCCGAGGCGCGCACCTTCCGCGAACCCAACGGCAGCGGCGGCTACACGTCGCTGGTGGCGCTCGCCGCGCTGTCGGCCGTGGTGGCGGTCTGGCTGGCGCGCAACATGGCGGCCGTGCACACCTGGTTCCAGGGCCAGGAAGTGACCTCGGTGGCCACCGACGAGAAGGTCGTGGTCGCCATGTGCGGCGGCGTGTTCGTGGCCCTGGTGATCGCGCTGATCAACAAGGGCCTGAAGCTCAACCTGCTGTCGCGGCTGGCCGAGCGCGTGACCTTCGTGCTCATTCCGCCGCTGCTGCTGATCTTCCTGGTGCTGGGCACGATCTTCCTGGGCGTTGCCACGCCCACCGAAGGCGGCGCGATGGGCGCCCTGGGCGCGCTGATCATGGCCTGGGTGCGCCGGCGCATGAGCCTCACGCTGCTGAAGCAGGCGCTGGCCTCGACCACCAAGCTGTCGAGCTTCGTGATGTTCATCCTGATCGGCGCCACGGTGTTCAGCCTGGTGTTCCAGGCCGCCGACGGCCCGATCTGGGTCGAGCACCTGCTGTCGTCCCTGCCCGGCGGCCCGGTGGGCTTCCTGATCGCGGTGAACGTGCTGGTGTTCTTCCTGGCGTTCTTCCTGGACTACTTCGAGCTGTCGTTCATCGTGGTGCCGCTGCTGGCGCCGGTGGCCCACAAGCTGGGCATCGACCTGATCTGGTTCGGCGTGCTGCTGGCGGTGAACATGCAGACCTCGTTCATGCACCCGCCCTTCGGCTTCGCGCTGTTCTTCCTGCGCTCGGTCGCACCCGACAAGCAGTACGTGGACCGCGTGACCCAGAAGGTCATGGAGCCGGTGACGACGATGCAGATCTACCGGGGTGCGATCCCGTTCGTGCTGATCCAGCTCACCATGGTGGGCGTGCTGATCGCGTTCCCGCAGATCGTGACGGGCGCGCTCGACAAAGAGGTCAAGGTCAACCTCGACGACATCGGTGCGCAGATGCGCGACAGCCTGAAGCCCGAGGACGGCGGACCGGCCGCCGACCCCTACGGCGGCCCCGAGGAGGCCACGCCGGGCGCCGAACCGCAGCCGGGCTCGGAGGGCGCCGCGCCGGCACCGGCCCCCGAGGCCCCGCCGGCCGAAAGCGGCGAGACCGACCCCATGAAAGCCATGCAGGACGCGCTCAAGCAGCAGCAGAAGCCCTGAGCAACCCCGCAAGTGAAAAGGCCGCCCCGTGCAAACGGGGCGGCCTTTTTCATGCGAGTCGCGTCGGGATCAGATCTTGACCGAGTTCATGTACTGGTTGAACGGGTACTCGGAGAAGCGGTTCCACAGGATCTGGTCGCGCTGGAAGGCGCGCATGTCCTGGTGGATCTTCTTGAACTCGGGCGACTTGGCTTCGTGCTCGGCGAAGACTTCCATCGAGGCCTTGAAGCCCGCGTCCATCACGGCCTTGGGGAACGGCTTGAGTTCGGTCTTGGCGGCCACGAGGCGCTTGAGCGCCACCGGGTTGTAGGCGTCGTACTTGGCGATCATGTCGCGCGCGGCGACCTTGGTGGCCGCGTCGAGGATGGCCTTGTTCTCGTCCGACAGCTTGGCGAAGGCCTTGTTGTTGATGAAGAACTCGAGGTCCGCGCCGCCTTCCCACCAGCCGGGGTAGTAGTAGTACGGAGCCACCTTGTTGAAGCCCAGCTTCTCGTCGTCGTAGGGGCCGACGAACTCGGCGGCGTCCAGCGTGCCCTTTTCGAGCGCCTGGTACACGTCGCCGGCGGGCATGTTCTGCGACACCACGCCCAGCTTGGCCATGGCCTCGCCGAACACGCCGCCGCCCATGCGCATCTTCAGGCCCTTGAGGTCGGCGACCGTCTTGATTTCCTTGCGGTACCAGCCGCCCATCTGCGTGCCGGTGTTGCCGGCGCTGGCCGTGCGGAAGTTGTATTGCGCGAAGAAGGCGTCGAGCAGCTTGCGGCCGTTGCCGTACTCTTTCCACGAGTCGGTCTGGCGCGCGGTCAGGCCGAAGGGCACTGCGCAGCTGAACGCGAAGATCGGATCCTTGCCGGTGAAGTAATAGGCGGCGGTCTGCGCCATTTCGAGCGTGTCGCCCTGCAGTGCGTCGACCACGCCGAATGCGGGCATCAATTCGCCGGCGGGGTGGACCGAGATTTCGAATTTGCCGCCGGACAGCGCCTTGACAGTCTTCGACAGCATTTCGGCGCTGCCGAAAATCGTGTCGAGCGAGCGCGGGAAGCTCGAGGCCAGACGCCAGCGGACTGCGGTCTGCGCATGAACGGCAGGCGCAATGCCAGCAGCCAAAACGCCGGCGATGCCGGCGTTTTTGATAAGGGAACGACGATCCATTGATAGCTCTCCGAGTTCTTGGAAAAAACAAAACGCGGCTTGTGACCGCGTTGGGACTTTTGTATAAGTCCGGGGGATTGTAAAAACGCGCTTACAGCCTCCGGCGGGGGTTTACCCTGCGCCCGGCGCCTTCCCCAATCGCGCACGAACTCGGTCTCGTGTAGACGAGGCATAAAATGTTATATCGCCTTACATACACCCCCGAAAACGGCATCAAGACATGAGACTCCCCAATTCCTTCAAGCCCGCATTGCTCGCGTTCGCCGCGGCCACCGCTTTCGGCGCGCAAGCCGCCGACATCAAGATCGGCGTCGCGGCCGCACTGTCGGGCGGTGCCGCGCAGTACGGCGCCGCCATCCGCAACGGCTTCCAGCTGGCCGCGGACGAAATCAACGCCGCCGGCGGCATCAACGGCGACAAGATCGTGCTGGCCGTCGAGGACGAGCAGGGCAAGAAGGAAGACGCGATCAACGTCTTCAAGAAGCTGATCTTCCAGGACAAGGTCCTGATGACCTTCGGCCCCACGCTGTCGAACTCGGCCCAGGCGGCCGACCCGATCGCCCAGGCCGCCAAGACGGTGGCCTTCGGCACCTCGAACACGGCCGACGGCATCACCTCGATCGGCGATTACGTGTTCCGCAACTCCGTGACCGAGGCCGACGTGCTGCCCGAGACCCTGCGCGTGGCCATCAAGCACGGCAACGTGAAGAAGGTCGCCGTGCTGTACGGCAATGACGACGTGTTCACCAAGAGCGGCTACGACAACTTCAAGAAGGCCCTGGAAGACCTGAAGCTGCCCGTGACCACGACCGAGACCTTCGCCAAGGGCGACGTCGACTTCAAGGCCCAGCTCACCAAGATCAAGGCCACCAACCCCGACGCCATCGTGCTGTCGGCCCTGCTGGCCGAAGGCGCGCCGATCATGGTGCAGGCCCGCCAGCTCGGCCTGAACGTGCCGGTCATCGGCGGCAACGGCATGAACTCGACCAAGATCTTCGATCTGGCCAAGGGCAGCTCGGACAACCTGTACGTCGGCAGCCCCTGGTCGGCCAGCAACGCCACGCCCGAGAACACCAAGTTCCAGAAGGCCTACAACGACAAGTTCAAGATGGCGCCCGACCAGTTCGCCGCGCAGGCCTACGACGGCCTGTACGTGGTGGCCCAGGCGCTCAAGGGCGTGAAGCTGTCGGGCAACCTGGCGGCCGACCGCACCGCCCTGCGCGACGCGCTGCCCAACGTGAAGTGGACCGGCGCCACCGGCGCCTTCGCCTTCGCACGCGCCAAGGACAAGGCCGGCAAGCCCGCCGGCTACGACGCGCAGCAGACGGCCATCGTGAGCGTCACGAAAGGCACCGCGTTCGTGATCGAGAAGTAAGCAAGCAGTCCCGGTGGCGGGCCGCGCGGCCCGCCATGCCTCCCGCATATGGCGCAGGACAGTCACTGCGCCGTTTTCTTTTTTGATTTGCCGCAACACGCCCGTGTCGCGGCCTGACGAAAGCCCATCGTGCTCGATCAGCAGCTTGTCAATGCCTTGTCGCTGGGGTGCGTCTACGCACTCTTCGCGCTCGGCTTCACACTCATCTTCGGCGTGCTCGGCGTCATCAACCTCTCGCACGGCGCGGTGTTCATGGTCGGCGCGTATGCCGCGGCCGAATTCATGCGCGTGTCGGGCATGCCGCTGTGGGTCGGCCTGCCGTTCGCCTTCGCGTTCTGCGGCGTCATGGGGTTCCTGATCGACGTGCTGGTGCTCAAACCGCTGCGCAAGCGCAACGCACCCCACCTGATTCCGATGATCGCCACCATCGGCGTGGCCATCATCCTGAACAACGGCATCCAGGGCATCTTCGGCGCGGAGAACCTGCGCTTCCCGCCCGGCACCATTCCCGACGACGCGCTGGTGTTCGCCGGCATCCATGTCACCGTGCTCGAACTGGGCATCGTGCTCGCATCGTTCGTGCTGATGGGCGTGCTGATGCTGTCGCTGCAGCGCACGCAACTGGGCCGCGCGCTGCGCGCCATCGCAGAGTCACCCAAGGCGGCTTACCTGGTGGGCGTGAACGTCGAAGGCCTGTTCTTCCTGACCTCCTTCGTGGCCGCCGGCCTGGGCGGCGTGGCGGGCGTGCTGATCGGCCTGTACTCGAACGCGCTCTTCCCGCTGATGGGCCAGCCGATGCTCGAGAAGGGCATCGCGGTGATCATCCTGGGCGGCATGGGCGACATCCGCGGCGCGCTGCTGGGCGGCCTGTTCCTCGGTTTCGCCGAGGTGCTGTCGGTGGCCTACGTGGGCTCCAACATGCGCGACGCGGTGGCCTTCGGCCTGCTGTTCCTCGTGCTGCTGGTTCGTCCCAAGGGCCTCTTTGGTTCGCTGAAGGAGCGCAAGGTCTGACATGGAAGCCCTCGACAATTTCTGGTCGGTCTACAGCAACCTGGTGCTCTCGCTGGGCATCAACGGGCTGCTGGCACTCTCGATCTGGCTCACCCTCGCCTGCGGCATGCTGGCGCTGGCCAATGCCGCATTCATGGGCATCGGCGCTTACACCGCGTCAATCCTCACGCTGAACTACGGCGCGCCGTTCCCGGTGGCCATTGCCGCGGGCATGGCCGCGCCGGCGCTGGTCGCCTTCATCATCGGCAAGCCGACGCTGCGGCTGTCGGGCGTGTACCTGGCCATGGCCACGCTGGCCTTCGGCGAGGTGGTGCGCATCGCCATCCTGAACGCCGAGTCGCTCACGGGCGGCGCGCTGGGCCTGAACGGCATTCCGCAATCCACCGAGTGGTGGCACGTGGCGCTGGCGCTGGTGCTCGTGCTGCTGGTGCTGTGGCGCATCCGCCGCTCCAAGGTCGGCCGCGCCTTCGAGGCCATCAAGGAAGACGAAACCGCCGCCGGCCTGATGGGCATCGACGTGGCGGGCCACAAGATGCTGGCGTTCGTGCTGGGCGGCGCCATTGCCGGCTTGGCGGGCACGCTGAACGCGCACCTGACCTTCTTCATCGGCCCGGCCGAGTACGGCTTCAACCGCGCGGTCGACATCCTGACGATGGCCATTCTTGGTGGCATCGGCAGCCTCACCGGCCCGGTGCTGGGCGGCACCATCCTCACGCTGCTGCCGGAAACGCTGCGCGGCCTGGGCGCGTTCCGCCTCGTGGTCAACGGCTTCATCCTGGTGCTGATCGTGCTGTTCCTGCCCAAGGGCATCTGGGACCCGACGCGCATCCGCCAGTGGTTCGGACGCAAGGGGAGCGCGGCATGAGCGCCGCGCCGGGCCGCCCCAAGCAAGCTCGCACCGCAATGCGAAGCACGGAGGTATTCAAATGAGCGACAACACGCTTTTGACACTGAAGAACGTGTCGCGCCACTTCGGCGGGCTCAAGGTCCTGCAGGACGTGAACCTGGACATTCCCAAGGGCGGCATCTTCGGGCTCATCGGCCCGAACGGCGCGGGCAAGACGACGGTGTTCAACCTCATCACCGGCCTGCTGCCCACCACCAGCGGCACGATCCACTTCCAGGGCCAGGACCTGGCGGGCCGCAAGCCCTTCCAGATCACGCGTGGCGGCATCGCACGCACCTTCCAGAACATCCGCATCTTCAAGGAGATGTCGCTGCTGGAGAACGTCACGGTCGGCATGGACGCCAAGCTGCGCTACGGCCCGCTGGGCCTGCTGGCGGGCACGGGCCTGTTCCGCAGCGAGGAA
Source organism: Variovorax durovernensis (assembly GCF_977011995.1). NCBI lineage: Bacteria > Pseudomonadati > Pseudomonadota > Betaproteobacteria > Burkholderiales > Comamonadaceae > Variovorax > Variovorax durovernensis. The sequence continues at coordinate 4,930,999 of NZ_CDRNCW010000001.1, forward strand.
AAGCGCGCCCGCGACCGCGCGCGCGAACTGCTGAGCTGGGTCAAGCTCGACCACAAGGCCAACGACGTGGCCGACAACCTCTCGTACGGCGACCAGCGCAAGCTGGAGCTGGCGCGCGCGCTGGCCACCGAGCCCACGCTGCTGCTGCTCGACGAGCCGGTGGCCGGCATGAACAGCACCGAGAAAAGCGAGCTGATGGTCGAGATCGAGAACATCGCGGCGCGCGGCTTCACGGTCTTCATGATCGAGCACGACATGCGCTTCGTGATGGGGCTGTGCCAGCAGATCGCGGTGCTGAACTTCGGCCGCATCATCGCGCGCGGCGGGCCCGAGCAGATCCGCAACGACCCGCAGGTGATCGAGGCCTACCTCGGCCGCGAGGACGACGAAGCCACGAACGACCAGGAGGCCGCCGCATGAGCGCCGCAACGAGCAACCCCTTGCTGCAGGTGCAGGACCTGAAGGTGAACTTCGGCCATGTGCAGGCGGTGAAGGGCATCGACTTCGAACTGCACGAAGGGCAGATCACCACGCTGGTCGGCGCCAACGGCGCGGGCAAGTCGACCACGCTGCTGGCGCTGTCGGGCCTCGTCAAGAAGACGAGCGGACGCGTGCTGTTCGCGGGCCAGGACATCACGGCGCTGTCGCCCCACAAGATCGTGGCCGGCGGCGTGGTGCAGGTGGCCGAAGGCCGCGCCACGCTGACCACCCTCACGGTGCGCGACAACCTGGAACTGGGGGGCTACACGCGCCGCGACGGTGCGGCCGCGCGCGCAGCCGACCTGGAACGCATCTACACCCTGTTCCCGGTGCTGAAGGACCGGGCCGATGGCCTGGCCGGCAACCTCTCGGGCGGCGAGCAGCAGATGCTGGCCATCGGCCGCGCCCTGATGGCCAAGCCGCGCGTGCTGCTGCTGGACGAGCCCTCGATGGGCCTGGCGCCGATCATCGTGCAGGACATCTTCCGCACGCTGCGCGAGATCAACAAGCAGGGGCTGACGATCTTCCTGGTGGAGCAGAACGTGCGCCAGGCGCTGAAGATTGCGGACCGGGCTTATGTGATCGAGACGGGCAGCATCGTGCTGTCGGGCACCGGGCGGGAGCTGCTGGGCAACCCGAAGGTGCAGGACGCGTACCTGGGGAGCTGACGGGTCTTTGGTATTCCTCCCTCCCCCGCTGGGGGAGGGTCGGGGTGGGGGCACGGCGGCCTTCGAACCGCAGCGGCCTCTCCAGCGCCGCTTGCCCCCATCCCAGCCTTCCCCCAGCGGGGGAAGGAGCGAATCCGGGTCAGGCGCGGCCGAAGCGGTCCGCGATGGACTTCTCGATACCCGCCGCATCGAGCCCGATGCCGGCCAGCAGCTTCGCCGGATCGCCGTGCTCCACGAACTGGTCGGGCAAGCCCAGCTGCAGCACCGGCTTCTGCACGTTGGCAGCCTGCAGCGCCTCGAGCACCGCGCTGCCGGCGCCGCCCATGATGGCGCCCTCTTCCAGCGTCACGATGGCATCGTGCGTGCGCGCGACCTGCAGCAGCAGTTCGACATCCAGCGGCTTGGCCCAGCGCATGTTGACCACCGTCGCATCGAGCGACTCGGCCGCCGTCAGCGCCGGATACAACAGCGTGCCGAAAGCGAGGATCGCAATGCGCTTGCCCTCGCGGCGGATCTCGCCCTTGCCCAGGGGCAGCGCGTCGAGCGTGAGATGCGGCGCCACGCCGGCACCCGAGCCGCGCGGATAGCGCACCGCCACCGGATGGCTCTGCTCGTAGGCGCTGGTCAGAAGCTGGCGGCACTCGCGCTCGTCGGCTGGGCACGCGATGCTCATGTTCGGGATGCAGCGCAGGAACGGAATGTCGTAGGCGCCCGCGTGCGTGGCACCGTCGGCCCCCACCAGGCCCGCGCGGTCGAGCGCGAACACCACCGGCAGGTTCTGAATCGCCACGTCGTGGATCAGCTGGTCGTAGGCGCGCTGCAGGAAGGTCGAGTAGATCGCGACCACCGGCTTCAGCCCTTCGCAGGCCAAGCCGGCAGCGAAGGTCACGGCGTGCTGCTCGGCGATGCCGACGTCGTAGTAGCGGCCGGGAAAGCGCTTCTCGAACTCCACGAGCCCCGAGCCTTCGCGCATCGCGGGCGTGATGCCCACGAGGCGGCCGTCGGCCGCGGCCGTGTCGCACAGCCACTGGCCGAACACCTGCGTGAAGGTCTGCTTGGCCGCGGCGGTGGACTTGACCAGCCCCACCTGCGGATCGAACTTGCCGGGGCCGTGGTAGGCCACCGGGTCGGCCTCGGCCAGCTTGTAGCCCTGCCCCTTCCTGGTGACCACGTGCAGGAACTGCGGGCCCTCGAGGTGCTTGAGGTTCTCGAGCGTGGGTACCAGCGAATCGAGATCGTGGCCGTCGATCGGGCCGACGTAGTTGAAGCCGAACTGCTCGAACAGCGTGGCCGGCACGACCATGCCCTTGGCATGCTGCTCCAGCCGCTTGGCCAGCTCGAACAGCGGCGGCGCATTGCGCAGCACGCTCTTGCCCACGCTCTTGGCGGCGGCGTAGAAATTGCCGCTCATCAGCTGCGCGAGGTAGCGGTTGAGCGCGCCCACCGGCGGGCTGATCGACATGTCGTTGTCGTTCAGGATCACGAGCAGCTTGCAGTCGCACACGCCCGCGTTGTTCAGCGCCTCGAACGCCATGCCGGCGGTGAGCGCGCCGTCGCCGATGATGGCCACGGTGTGGCGATCCTCGCCCTTCTGCTTGGCGGCCATGGCCATGCCCAGCGCCGCCGAGATGCTGGTCGACGAGTGGGCGGTGCCGAAGGTGTCGTACTCGCTCTCGCTGCGCTGCGGGAAGCCCGAGATGCCGCCGATCTGCCTCAGCGTGGGCATGCGCTCGCGCCGGCCCGTGAGGATCTTGTGCGGGTAGGTCTGGTGGCCCACGTCCCACACCAGCCGGTCGTGCGGCGTGTTGAACACGTGGTGCAGCGCGACCGTCAGCTCGACCGTGCCGAGGTTCGAGCTCAGGTGGCCGCCGGTGCGCGAGACGTTGTCGAGCACGCAGGCGCGCACCTCGTCGGACAGCTGGCGCAGTTGCGCCCGGTCGTACTTGCGGATCGGCGCGGGGTCGTGGAGTGTGGGAAGCAGCGGAGCAGCCATGGGGGAGGTTTGTTCTTTTCTCTCAGCGATCGCGGTCGACCACCATGTGGGCCAGTGCACGCAGGGCGGCAGTGTCGGCCAGGCCGCTCTTTTCCAGCGCGGCGAGCGCGTCGGCCAGCAGCTGGCGGGCCTGGGCGCGCGCGCCGTCGAGGCCGAGCAGCGATACGTAGGTGGGCTTGTCGGCCGCGGCGTCCTTGCCGGCGGTCTTGCCCAGGGTTTGCGAGTCGGCGGTGACGTCGAGGATGTCGTCGACCACCTGGAATGCGAGGCCGATGGCCGCGCCGTAGTCGCGCAGTGCGGCCAGCGCGGCAGGCGTCACGGCGCCGCAGGCGGCGCCCATCTCGACGCTGCCCTGCAGCAGCGCGCCGGTCTTCAGGCGATGCATTTCGCGCAGCCGCGCCTCGTCGAGCGCGATGCCGACGCTGGCCAGGTCGATGGCCTGGCCGCCGGCCATGCCCTGGCTGCCAGCGGCACGTGCGAGCAGGCGGCACAGCAGGGCCTGGGTGGCAGCGGGAACCTCGTCGCCTTCGGGCGTGAGCAGTTCGAAGGCCAGGGCCTGCAGCGCATCGCCGGCCAGCAGGGCGTCGGCCTCGCCGAACTTGACGTGGACCGTGGGTTTGCCACGCCGCAGCACGTCGTTGTCCATGCAGGGCAGGTCGTCGTGCACCAGCGAATAGGCGTGGATCAGCTCGGTGGCGCAGGCGGCGCGCAGCGCGGCGGCCTTGTTGCCGCCGACGGCCTCGCTCGCAGCCAGCACCAGCAGCGGCCGCAGGCGCTTGCCGCCGTCGAGCACGGCATAGCGCATGGCGTCGCCCAGCAGCACGGGGGCGTCGACGCCGACCCAGCGCGACAGCGCCGCCTCGACGTTCGCCAGGTGGGGATCACACCAGGCGGCCAGGGTCTTTGCGTCCCAGCGGGGGGAAGCCGTGATCGTGGCCGTGCTCATTCGGAAGTCCAGACCTTCAGGCTGCCCGCATCGAGCACATTGATCTGGTCTTCGACCGCCTGCAGCTTGTCGCGGCAGAAGGCGAGCAGCGCGGCGCCGCGCTGGTAGCTGACGAGCAGCTGGTCGAGGGGGAGCTGGCCTGATTCGAGTTCCGCAACCAGTTGTTCCAGCTCCTGGAGCCCGGCTTCGTAACTGGCGGGCAGCGGGCCCGTATCAGGCGTTGCCGCCGGGCTGGACGAGGAAGGGGTTGGCACCTTGGGCATGCAAGCGAAACGTGGGTGAAACCGGGCATTTTAGGACTGGGACGGGCACAAGCGGCCACCGCCTGCGGGCCACCCCGGCACGGATCGAGCCAAAAGATGCCCCCCGGGTACAATGCGAACTTCTCTCGTTGGCAACGCCAGCACATTCTTCGGGCCGCCGAGCCATCCAGGCGGCGCCTTTCCGTTCTTTTTCCTTTTTCTCCCTGTGGGGAGCTTGGTCAGGTCATCCATGTCTGATTTAAGTCTTCAACTGCAGCAGGCCGCGAGCCAACTTCCAGTTTCCGCGTATTTCGACGAGGCGCTCTATGCCCGCGAAATGCAAAACCTTTTCTCGCGAGGGCCCCGCTACGTCGGCCATCGCCTGGCCGTGCCCGAACAGGGCAACTTCCACACCCTGCCGCAGGAGCACCAGGGCCGCGCGCTGGTCCACACGCCCAAGGGCGTGGAGCTGATCTCCAACGTCTGCCGCCACCGCCAGGCCCTGATCCTGAAGGGCCGGGGCCAGCTCGACAGCCAGACCGGCGGCAACATCGTCTGCCCGCTGCACCGCTGGACCTACGCCGCGAGCGACTCGCGCACCACCGGCACCCTGATCGGCGCACCGCACTTCGAGCAGGACCCCTGCCTGAACCTGCACAACTACCCGCTGACCGAATGGAACGGCCTTCTTTTCGAAAAGAACGCCGACGGCTCCGGCCCCGACGTGGCCGCCGACATGGCCGGTCTCGGCCCGCAGGCCGACCTCGACTTCTCGGGGTACGCGCTCGACCGCGTCGAGCTGCACGAGTGCAACTACAACTGGAAGACCTTCATCGAGGTCTACCTCGAGGACTACCACGTAGGCCCGTTCCACCCGGGGCTGGGCAGCTTCGTCACCTGCGACGACCTGCGCTGGGAGTTCAAGCCCCGCTATTCGGTCCAGACGGTGGGTGTGGCCAACCGCCTGGGCCGCGCGGGCAGCCCGATCTACCAGAAATGGCAGGAGCAGCTGCTCAAGTACCGCGACGGCAAGCCGCCGAAGTACGGCGCCATCTGGCTGACCTACTACCCGCACGTGATGGTCGAGTGGTATCCGCACGTGCTGACCGTGTCGACCCTGCACCCGGTCAGCCCGACCAAGACGCTCAACATGGTCGAGTTCTTCTATCCCGAGGAAATCGTCGCCTTCGAGCGCGAATTCGTGGAAGCCCAGCAGGCCGCCTACATGGAAACCTGCGTGGAAGACGACGAAATCGCCGAGCGCATGGACGCGGGCCGCCGCGCGCTGATGCTGCGCGGCGACAACGAGACCGGCCCCTACCAGAGCCCCATGGAAGACGGCATGCAGCAGTTCCACGAGTGGTACAAGGCTGCAATGCAGCAGCCCTGAGCCCCTGCCGCCTCCGGCCCGATGAAACCATCGGGCTTTTTTATTTCCTTCTAGTTTTCGAGACTGACTGACGATGCAAGCGCTCTGGATGGTGCTCGGCGCCTTTTTGTTCGCCACGATGAGCGTGGTCGTGAAAATTGCCTCGGAGTGGTTCAACAGCGGCGAGATGGTGCTGGGCCGGGGCCTCATCGGCATCGTGTTCCTGTGGCTGCTGGCACGCAACCGCGGCGTCTCGCTCGCCACCCGGTACCCCGGCATGCACGCTTGGCGCAGCACCATCGGCGTGATCTCGCTGGGCGCGTGGTTCTATGCCATCGCCCACCTGCCGCTGGCCACCGCCGTCACGCTCAACTACATGAGCAGCGTGTGGGTCGCGGCCTTCCTGGTCGGCGGCGCGCTGCTGGCCTGGGTGCCGGTGCCCGGGCGCGACGGCCGGGTGGAGCGCCCGCCGCTGCAGGGCACGCTGGCCATGACGGTGCTCGCGGGCTTCGCGGGCGTCGTGCTCATGCTCAAGCCCACGGTCAGCGGCAACGAAGGCTTCGCCGGCATGCTGGGCCTGCTGTCGGGCCTGACCGCCGCCTTTGCCTACATGCAGGTGGTGGCGCTGTCGCGCATCGGCGAGCCCGAGCTGCGCACGGTGTTCTATTTCGCGGTCGGCTCGGCAGTGGCTGGTGCCTTCGCCACGGCGGCCACGGGGTTTTCGGGGGGTGCCTCGTGGACATGGCAGCATGCGCTGTGGCTGCTGCCGATCGGCCTGCTCGCCGCCCTCGGACAGCTGTGCATGACCCGCGCCTACGCCACCGCCAAGACCCAGGCCGGTACGCTGGTGGTGGCCAACCTGCAGTATTCGGGCATCGTCTTCGCGGCCTTCTACGGCGTGGTGCTGTTCAACGACCGCATCGACGCCTCCGGCTGGGGTGGCATGGCTCTTATCATCGCGAGCGGCATTGCCGCAACTGTGTTGCGGCAACGGGCGGTGCCCAAGGCACCTGCCGAAGAACATTGAACTGAATCGAAACAGCGGGCCCGCGCGGCCCCGGCAACGAAGGACAAACGCCATGTACACCACCCTCGTCACCGTCGAACAGCTACGGCAACTGCAGGCCGGCGACAAGCCTTTCATGCTGTTCGACTGCAGCTTCGACCTCATGAAGCCCGAAGCCGGTGCGCAGCTGTACGCCGCCGCGCACATTCCGGGCGCGCTGTACGCCAACCTCGACACCGACCTCAGCGCGAAGCACGGCGCACCGGGCGCCCACGGCGAAGTCGTGACAGCGCAGGAAGACGGCGTTCCCGCATCGGGCGGACGCCACCCGCTGCCGAGCCGCGAGAAGTTCGCGGCATGGCTCTCGGGCATCGGCTTTGCCAACGACATGCAGGCCGTGGCGTACGACCGCAACGGCGCCAACTACTGCGGCCGCCTGTGGTGGATGCTCAAGTGGATGGGCCACGAGGCAGTGGCCGTGCTCGACGGCGGGCTGCAGGCCTGGCAGGCCGCGGGCGGCGAGGTGACCGACCGCGAGGAGCCCGCGCGCTTCCAGTCGAACTTCGTGGCGGGCGAGCCCATTGCGAAGCTCGTGACCACCGACACCGTGCTGAGCCGGCTCGGCCAGCCTGACCAGAACCTGATCGACGCACGCGCCGGCGCACGTTACCGCGGCGAGGTGGAACCTCTGGACCCGATCGCCGGTCACATCCCCGGGGCCCTGAACCGGCCCTTCGCCGAGAACATCGGCCCGGACGGCAAGTTCAAGCCGGCATCGCAATTGCGTGCCGAGTTCGAATCGCTGCTCGCGGGACGCGACCCGGCGACCGTCGTCCACCAATGCGGCAGTGGCGTGAGCGCCGTGCCCAATCTGCTCGCGATGCAGATCGCGGGGTTCGGGACGACCGCGCTCTATGCCGGCAGCTGGAGCGAATGGAGCAACACGCCGGGGCTGCCGACCCGGCAAGGCGCTGAACCATGAAGCACACCCGACTCCGACGCACCACCGGTCTCGCAATCGCAGCCGCGCTGTTCGCGGCCGCCCCGTTCCTTTCCGCGCAGGCACAGCAGCAGCATGCGCACGTGCACGGCCAGCTCAAGCTCGACGTGGCCGTCGACGGGCCCACGGTGGTGATCGACATGGAGTCGCCGCTGGACAACATCGTCGGCTTCGAACGCGCCCCCAAGACCGACGCCGAGAAGAAAGCCGTCGAAGACGCCGTGGCCGTGCTGCGCGCGGCCGACAAGCTCTTCATCGTCGACCCGGCCGCCAACTGCAAGCTGGGCCCGGTCGACCTGCGCTCGGGCGCGCTGGGCCTGGGCAACCCCGACCCGGCCGAACCCGTCGGCCATGCCGACCTCGACGCCACCTTCTCCTTCAACTGCACCAATGCGGCCGCCGCGAAGTTCATCGACGTGAACCTGTTCGGCGCGTTCAAGGGACTGCGCCAGATCGATTCGCAGATCGCCTCCGCGCAAGGCCAGTTCAAGCGCCAGCTCAAGCGTCCCGCCGGCGCGCAGGCGTCGCAGCCGGTCCGGCTGAGCTGGGGCAAGTGACGCTGTGAGCAACTCCCCGCAGGGCGAGACGTCGGCATTGCGCGTCGTTCTCGCTGCAGAAGCGCTGCGCTTCTCATGGCCCGGCGTGAAGACGCCATGCATCGACATCGAGGCCTTTCGCATCACCGCCGGCGAATCGGTGTTCCTCCACGGCCCCAGCGGCTGCGGCAAGAGCACGCTGCTGTCGCTGCTGGCCGGCGTGCTGGTGGCCGACGAAGGCCGCGTCACGCTGCTGGGCCACGACTGGTCGAAGCTCTCGGGCACCCAGCGCGACCGCAGCCGCGTAGCGCACGTGGGCTACATCTTCCAGCAGTTCAACCTGCTGCCTTACCTGAGCGTGATCGACAACGTGCTGCTGCCCTGCCGCTTCTCCGCGCGGCGCGAAGCGCAGGCCTCACGCAACGGCAGCGCCCGCGAAGAGGCCGAGCACCTGCTCGCGCAGATGGGCCTGGACCGCAACCTCTGGAAGCGACAGGCGCTGCAGTTGTCGGTCGGCCAGCAGCAACGCGTGGCCGCGGCGCGCGCGCTCATCGGCCAGCCTGAAGTGGTGATCGCGGACGAGCCCACCTCGGCGCTCGACGAAGACCGCCGCGAAGCTTTCCTCGACGTGCTGCTGACGGCCTGCGCGCAGAACCACAGCGCGCTGGTGTTCGTGAGCCATGACCAGCGAATAGCGCAGCGCTTCGTGCGGCACGTGCTGCTGCCCGAGATCAACCGCGCGGCATCCAGCGCAATGGCGGTGGACGCATGAAGGCGCTTTTCTCGATTGCGTGGCGCAGCGCCTGGAACCGGCGCTTCACGCTCGCGCTCACCGTGTTCTCCATCGCGCTGTCGACCTTCCTGCTGCTGGGCGTGGAGCGCATCCGCACCGAGCTGCGCGAGAACTTCGCGTCCTCCGTCTCCGGCACCGACCTGATCGTCGGCGCGCGCACCGGCTCCACGCAGCTGCTGCTGTATTCGGTGTTCCGCATCGGCGCGGCGACCAACAACATCTCGTGGAAGAGCGTGCAGGCGCTCGAAGCGCACCCCGGTGTCGACTGGGTGGTGCCGCTGTCGCTGGGCGATTCGCATCGCGGCTTCGCGGTGCTGGCCACCTCGCCCGAATACTTCACGCGCTTTCGCTACGGTGACCGGCAACTGCTGAAGATGCGCGAAGGCAAGCCCTTCAGCGAACTCTTCGACGCGGTGGTCGGCGCCGAAGTGGCCGACAAGCTCGGCTACCACGTGGGCCAGAAGATCACGCTCGCGCATGGCAGCGGCGAACTCAACGTGGCCGAGCATGCCGACAAGCCCTTCACCGTGGTGGGCGTGCTCGCGCGAACCGGTACGCCGGTCGACCGCACGGTGCACATCGGCCTGCCGGCCATGGAAGCCATCCACCTCGAATGGGTGGGCGGCGCGCCGATGCCCGGCGTGCACATTCCGGCCGAGCAGGTGCGCAAGTTCGACCTCACGCCCAAGAACGTGACGGCCGCGCTGGTGGGCCTGAAGAACCGCGCCGCCGTGTTCGGCGTGCAGCGCTGGATCTCCACTTACACCGGCGAACCGCTGATGGCCATCCTGCCCGGCGTGGCGCTCGACGAACTGTGGAGCGTGATCGGCATCGGCGAGAACGCGCTGCTGCTGATGTCGGCGCTGGTCGCGCTGGTGAGCCTCGCGGGGCTGGTGTCGGTGGTGATGGCCGGGCTCAACGAGCGCCGCCGCGAACTCGCCGTGCTGCGCGCCGTGGGCGCCGGGCTGCGCCATGTGCTGGCACTGCTCGCGCTCGAAGGCGCGATGGTCACGGTGCTGGGCGTGGCCTTCGGCGTGGTGATGGCGGTGCTGGGCATCGCCCTGCTCTCCCCATGGCTGCAGGCGCAGTTCGGGCTGACACTGAGCCTTTCCGAACCTACACTGAACGAATGGCTGCTGATGGCGAGCCTGCTGGTCGCGGGCTGGCTGGCAAGCCTCTTGCCTGGCATCCGCGCCTACCGCCTCTCGCTGGCGGATGGCCTTTCCCCAAGGATATGAACATGCGCATCGCAAAGAAGACACCCACGGTCCAGCCTTTCATGCGGCTTTCAATGCTGCTCGCCGGCGCCGGCCTCGCGGCCGCTGCCTGGGCCGCCGACCCGGCACCCAAGGACACCACGGCCACCAACCCGCTCGGCGGCAAGGCAGCAGCCCCGGCGGCCGCCAAGGCCACGCCGGGCCAGCCGCGCCAGATCACCTGGGAAGAACTGGTGCCCAAAGACTGGGACCCGGCCAAGGAGTTCAAGGGCATGGACCTGAGCGCCCTTGATGACGGCGACCCGCGCGCCAACGAGCTGCTCATGAAGATGCAGGAGGTGTCGAACAACGCACCGACCAACCCCGCCATGAATGGCATGGAGGTCAAGATCCCGGGCTTCATCGTGCCGCTCGAAGAAGCCAAGGGCGAGGTCACCGAGTTCCTGCTGGTGCCCTACTTCGGCGCCTGCATCCACACGCCGCCGCCGCCGGCCAACCAGATCCTTCACGTGGTGCCGCAGAAGGGTGCCAAGTTCCGCGCCATGGACACCGTGTGGGTCACCGGCAAGCTGCAGACGCTGCGCAACGACTCCATGATGGGCGTGAGCGGCTACCACGTCAGCGCGGCCAATGTGACCAAGTACACGGGCGGCGCCAAGTAGGTCTTTGGGCCGACAGCAGCGGACTGTGGTCCCGCGCCGACAGGGTTGACGGCGCGCCGCCGACACAGACCGTTGCATCCACGGCGCAGGCTCTGTCATCGCCTGTTGCCGCGCGCCGTTGAAAGAGTTCCGGGCACGACACCGGCGCTACAAGGAACTCCAGATGACAAGAAACCATCGCCCAACGGTCCCGCGGCTCCTTACGATCTCGCTGTGCATAGGGGCCATTGCCCTCGCCGGCTGCGACAACAAGACACCCGGCACGCCGGCTGCCGCCGTCGACCCCGCCGCCTCTTCGATTCCAGCACCCTCGGTCCCGCAGACCAATGCACCCGCCGCTGCGGTGCCGGTGGCCTACACGCCGCCGTCGGCCGACAAGCTCTATGAAATGGTCGCGCCCATAGCGCTCTATCCGGACAAGCTGATAGCGCAGATCCTGGCTGGCGCAACCTATCCCGAACAGATCACCGCCGCGCACGACTGGCTTGCGCAGAACCCCAACCTCAAGGCCGGTCCGCTGGCCGACGCGGCCAACCAGCAACCATGGGATCCGAGCGTGAAGTCGCTCACCGCTTTCCGCAGCGTGGTCAACCAGATGGCCGCGAACATTCCGTGGACCGAATCGCTCGGCAAGGCCTACTACAACGACCCGACGGACGTGATGAACGCCATCCAGGTCATGCGGCAACGCGCGGCCAAGGCCGGTCGCCTCAAGAACAACGACAAGCTGCGCGTGGCCACCGCCGCGACGACGCCGCAGAACTACGCACCCGCGCCGGATTCGCAGGCCGTGTACTACAGCGGCCCGCCCGTGATCGAGGCCCCGCCGCAGTACATCACCATCGAACCGGTGCAGCCCGACGTGGTGTACGTGCCCGCCTATGACCCGCAAGTGATCTACGGCACGCCCCAGCCGGTGTACCCGGGCTACGCCTATGCACCGGCGGTCGAAGTGGCGCCGGGCTACAGCCAGGGGCAGGTGATCGCGACAGGCGCGCTTGCCTTCGGTGCCGGCATCGTGGTCGGTGCCGCACTGGAGCGCCACGACTGGGGCTGGCATTCATGGAACATGAACTGGGGTGCACCGGGCTGGCGCGGCCGCGACACCGGCGCGCCGCCGCCGCCGGCGTACCGCCCTGCCGTGGTCTACAACAACAACACCTACGTCTCGCGCTCGACCACCGTGGTCAACAGCGTGACCAACGTGCGCAACGTCTACAACAACAATAACGGTGCGCCGCGCGGGCTCCCGGCAGGCGCTGGCGCACCCAACTTCGCGGCCGCTCCGGGCTTTGCGCCGCAGCAGCAACAGCAGATGCAGCAGCAAGCTGCGCTGGCCCAGCAGCAGCAACAACAGCAGGCCCGTCAGCAGGAAGCCCTGTTGCGCCAGCAGCAGATGCAGCAGCAGGGACAGCAGCGCGCGCAGCAGCAAGCGCAGGCTCAGCAACAGCAGGTGCAACAGGCACAGCAGCTCCACGCGCAACAACTGCAGCAACAACAGCGGCAGCAGGTTCAGCAAGCACAACTCCAGCAGCAGCAACAGCAGGATCAACTGCGCCGTCAGCAGCAGGCTCAGCAGGCACAACAGCAGCACCAGCCTGCGCGCCTCGCGGGCCAGCCTCCAGGCGTGCAGCAACAGGAGCAGCAACGCCAGCAACAACAAGCGCAGCAGGAACAATCAAGACGCCAGCAGATGGAGCAGCAACGGCAGGCTCAGCAACAAGCGCATACGCAGCGGCAGGCCCAGGCGCAACAGCAGCAACAACAAATGCAGCACCAGCGCGAACAGCAACTGCAGCAGCAACAGGTGCAGAATCAGGCTCGCCAGCAACAGCAGGCGCAGGAGCAGTCAAGGCGCCAGCAGATGGAGCAGCAACGGCAGGCTCAGCAGCAAGCGCATGCGCAGCAGCAGGCCCAGGCGCAACAGCAGCAGCAACAGATGCAGCACCAGCGCGAGCAGCAACTGCAGCAGCAACAGGCGCAGAACCAGGCTCGCCAGCAGCAACAGCAACAAGCGATGCAGATGCAGCAGCAACGCCAACAACAGCAGGCACAGCAACAGCAGCAGCGCATGCAGCAAGAACAGGCACAGCACGCCCAGCAACAGGCACAGCAGCAACAGCGCGTAGCCGCTGCAGCGGCGGCCGCAGCCGCCCATCGCCCACCCCGCCCCGGCGAGCCGGGGCAACCGCCACAGCATCCCTGAGCGGGGAGCCGGCTGCTAGCGCAGGCCGGCTCTTTTTTTCAGCAACGTTCGCTCAGTTCTTGCCGATTTCGGTCAGCAGCCGCGTGACGAGGTAGATGCGCGGCACGATCGAATCGACTTCGATGTATTCGTCGCGGGCGTGGTAGCCGAAGCCCGCGAGGCCGAAGCTCTCGACCACCGTGGCCTTGCCCGAGCGGCCCGCATAGCCCGCGTCGGTGCCGCCGCCGGTCATGGGCGTGAGCGCGAGGTCGCGGTCGATTTCCTTGTAGATGGCCTGCGCCTTCTCGGCCAGCGCGCGGCCCTTCTCGCCAGCGATGAAGGCCGGGCGGCCCACTTCCACCTTCACGGTGGTCTCGGTGTCGGGAATCAGCTTGCCGGCCGCAACCTTCGCCTGCAGCGCTTCGTTGAGTTTCTTCTCCGCGCCGGGCTGCGTGATGCGGACGTCGCCCTGCGCCTGCGCCTTCTCGGTGATCTGGTTGAGCGGGCCGGTGGCGCGCGCCACGGTCCAGTTGAGCGTCACGCCGGGAATGTCCTTGGCGATGTCCTTGGTCTGCAGCATCTGGTACGACAGTTCGTACAGCGCGTTGCGGCCCAACTCGGGCGCGGCGCCTGCATGTGCCGCGCGGCCCTTCACCTCGAGCGTGGCGGTGGCGATGCCGGCAGCGCCCAGCAGCAGCGATTCGCCCTTGACCACCGACTTGGCCGCCGTCGGCTCGAACGACAGCACCGTGTCGTGCTGGTCGGCCATGGTCGCGATCAGTTCGCCGGAGCCGACCGAGCCCACTTCCTCGTCGGGGTTCATCACCACGGTGAGCGTGTCGTAGTCGCGCCAGCCGGCGTCGGCCAGGATCTTCAGCGAGGCCATGATGACCGCAAGGCCGCCCTTGTCGTCCGCAATGCCGGGGCCGTAGATGCGGTTGCCGTCGACCTTGTAGGGCTGGCCGTTCAGGATGCCGGCCGGGTACACCGTGTCCATGTGGCCCTGCAGCATGATCTTGCGCTTACCCGTGCCCTTGAGCGTGGCGATCACGATGTCTGCGCCCGCGCCGGCCGTCGCCTTGCGGCGCTCGGTCTTGAAGCCGGCGGCCTTCAGGCGCCCTTCCACCACGTCGGCCATCTTGAGCAGGCCGTCGACGTTGAGGCTGCCCGACTCGATCAGCACCATTTCCTTGAGGTTGTCGATCACTGCCGGCTGCGCCTTCTCGGCGGCGGCCAGCAGCCTGGCGTCGGGTGCGGCGTGCGCGGCAACCATGGCGCCGAATGCAAGGCCGCAGGCAGCGGCAATGGAGCGGAGGGCGAAGAAGGAAGAGTGCTGGGTCATGTGTGTTGTCGACTCTGGTTGATGAGCGGCGCACAGCATATCGGCGACGTCGCGGTTTGCCAGCAAATCGGCGACACCCGCCGCCTCGCCCCGGCCCTCAACCCTTGCCGCGCGCCGCCCGCTTCTTCGCGGGTTGCTCGGCCTTCGCCCTGACGATGCGCGGCACCTTCAACGCCGGAGCCTCTCGCGCCGACTTCATGTGCCCGCTCTCGCCGATCGTCATGCCGACGATGCGCGCGAGCTGCCGGCTCACGCTCACATAGGCGTGGCCCAGGCGGCTGTCGAAATAGAGCGAGTCGCCGCGCGACAGGCGCAGCACCTCGCCGTTGTCGAAGTGCACGTCGATCTCGCCCGACAGCACATAGGCGAACTCCTCGCCCGCATGCCGCACGAAGTCTTCCGGCCCGTGGATGCGGCGCGCATGCACCGTGCCGACGATCGGGCTCATCTGCTTGCCGGCCGCCGTGGTGCCCAGGAACTCGTAGGCAATGGACAGGCCCCGGTACACCACGCCCTTGCCCGCGCGCGTGACCACCGGGCCGTCGAGCTGCGCGGGCTTGACGCCGGCGCCCGCGAACATTGCGTTCATGTCCATCTCGAGCGCGCGGCCCAGCGCGGTGAAGTTCTCGTAGCCCAGCGCGAGCTGGCCGCGCTCCGCGCGAGAGATGGTGGTGATCGACACGCCCGAGCGCTCGGCCAGCTGCGCCAGCGTCCAGCCGAACCGCTTGCGCGCGCTGCGCAGGCGATGACCGAAAGTGGTGCGGTCCAGCGTGGGCGGCTCGTCCTTCGGCCTGGTCGCCGGCTTGGTCCCTGTGTGTGGATTCACGCTTGGCTTTCTCTTGTGATGCAAGGGGATTCTGCCAGTCCGCGGCCGCGCCATCCATGCGGGCAGACGCTTGCCGGGCCCGGAAGTTGCGTATCCGCAAATTGCGTGAACGCAAATTTCACCACGACGGTGCACCATGGTTTCCCCTTGGTTGGTCTTTTTTAATTTGCGTATCCGCAAATTTGTTCCTACACTTTTCGCCAATGACTTCCAACACACCAGCGCCCCTCGTGGCCGACTACCTTGTGATTGGCGGCGGCATTGCCGGGGCTTCGGTGGCCCACTGGCTCGCGCCGCACGCCCGTGTGATCCTTCTGGAGCGGGAGTCCCAGCCGGGCTACCACTCCACCGGCCGCTCGGCCGCGCTCTTCATGGAGAGCTACGGCACGGCGCAGGTCCGCGCCCTCACCATGGCCAGCCGTGCCTTCCTCGAACATCCGCCCGAAGGCTTCTCCGAGCATCCGCTGCTCACGCCGCGCGGCGCCATGATGGTCGCGGGCGCCGAGCACATGGCCGAGCTCGAAGCCCACTGGGAAGTGCTTCGCGCCATGGACACCGGCGCCTCGCGCCTGAGCGGCGAGCAGGCCCGCGAGCTGGTGCCCGCGCTGCGGCCCGAGCAGGTGCAGGGCGCCGTGTACGAGCCCGACGCCGCCGACATGGACGTGCACGCCATCCACCAGGGCTACCTGCGCGGCATGCGGCAGGCCGGCGGCAAGCTGGTGTGCGATGCGGGCGTGACGGCCATCGAGCGCACGGGCGATGTCTGGCGCGTGACCGCAGGCGGCATCGTGTACGAAGCCCCTGTGGTGCTCAACGCCGCCGGCGCATGGGTCGACACCATCGCGCGGCTGGCCGGCGTGCCTCCGCTGGGCATAGAGCCGCGCCGGCGCTCGGCCTTCATCTTCGCGCCGCCCGAGGGCGAGAACGTGGCCCACTGGCCGATGGTGTTCGGCGCCGACGAGAGCTGGTACATCAAGCCCGACGCCGGCATGCTGCTGGGCTCGCCGGCCAACGCCGACCCCGTGGAACCGCAGGACGTGCAGCCCGAAGAGCTGGACATCGCCTACGCCATCCACCACATCGAGGAAGCCACCACGCTCAGCATCCGCCGGCCCACGCGCACCTGGGCGGGCCTGCGCTCCTTCGTGGCCGACGGCGACCTGGTCGGCGGCTTCGAGCCCGCCGCGCCCGGCTTCTTCTGGGTGGCGGCGCAGGGCGGCTACGGCATCCAGACCTCGGCTGCCATGGGCGAGGCCTGCGCCGCACTGGCGCGCGGTCTGCCGCTGCCGCAGCGCATCGCGGACTTCGGGCTCACGGCCGAGATGCTCGGCCCGCAGCGGCTGCGCACTGCCGCCGCGGCCTGAACAGAAAAAACCCACAACCACAAAAGAGACCATCCATGCGTGTGTTCAGCGCCTCCCTCGCCACCGAGACCAACACCTTCGGCCCGATGCCGACCGGCCTCGCCTCCTTCAAGGACCGCGGCTACTTCCCCGCCGGCCAGCATCCCGATGCGCTGACGATCTACTCGGGACCGCTGTGGGCGGCGCGCATCCGCGGCAAGGAAAAGGGCTGGACGCTGCTCGAAGGCATGGTGGCCGGCGCACAGCCCAGCGGCATCACCACGCGCCACGCCTACGAGACGCTGCGCGACGAAATGCTCACCGACCTGCGCGCCGCACTGCCGGTGGACATGGTGCTGCTCGGCCTTCACGGCGCGATGGTGGCCGACGGCTACGACGACTGCGAAGGCGACATGCTGCAGCGCGTGCGGCAGATCGTCGGGCCCGACGTGGTCATCGGCGCCGAGCTCGATCCGCACAACCACCTCACGCCCGCGATGGTCGACAACGCCGACGTGATGGTTTCCTTCAAGGAATATCCGCACACCGACGTGCTCGAGCGCGGGCTGGAGCTGGTGGACATCTGCGCCGCGGCGGTCGAAGGCAAGGTCAAGCCGGTGCATGCGATGGTCGACTGCGACATCATCGTCACCGTGCACACCTCGCGCGAGCCGGCGCGCAGCTTCGTCGAGCGCATGCAGTCGCTCGAAGGAAAAGACGGCGTGCTCTCGGTCTCGCTCACGCACGGTTTCTCGTGGGGCGACGTGCCCGAGATGGGCACCAAGGTGCTGGTCTACACCGACGGCGACCAAGCCAAGGCCGATGCGCTGGCACGCCAGCTGGCAGACGAAGTCATCGCCATGCGCGACGGCCTCACGGTCAACTACCCCAGCATCGACGCCTCGCTCGACGAAGCACTGGCCTTCGACGGCGGCCCGGTGGTGCTGGCCGACGGTGCCGACAACCCCGGCGGCGGCGCGGCGAGCGACTCCACCTTCATCCTGCGCCGCATGCTGGAGCGCGGCATCACCAACGCGGCGCTGGGCCCGATGTGGGACCCGATCGCGGTGCGCATCGCGTTCGACGCGGGCGTGGGCGCCAGGCTGCAGATGCGCATCGGCGGCAAGATCAGCCCGCTGTCGGGCGACCCGCTGGACTTGGACTGCACGGTGAAGGCACTCATGCACGACCTGGTGATGACCGGCCTGTCGAACACGCCCACGGCCATGGGCGACTGCGCGCTGATCGAGGCGGGCGGCATCGAGATCGTGCTGATCACGCGGCGCAACCAGGCCATGGGCACCGACCTGTTCACCCAGCTGGGCTGCGACCTGGCCGCAAAGAAGATCGTGGTCGTGAAGTCTTCACAGCACTTCTACGCGTCGTACTCCAAGGTGGCGAAGCACGTCATCTACGCGGGCGCGCCGGGTGCCGTGACGCTCGACCTCACGACGCTGCCCTACCGCAAGGCACGCCTGCCCAAGTGGCCGATCACAGCATGACCCCCAGGCTTGCCCACTTCGTGTGGCCTCCAACCCCCTTCCAGGGGGCAACGCCAGCGGCCCGGCAAAGCCGGTTCCGCGGCGTTTCGCGAATTGGTGTGGCTTGCTTCTTTTCAGCCTTTACCGGAGAACCGACGATGAAACGACGAACGCTTGCCGCCTTCGCTGCCATGGCCCTTGCCGCTTGCGCAGCGAGCTTCCCGGCGATCGCCCAGACGCAGCCCAAGACCCTGAAGGTGGTGGCGCACGCCGACCTGAAGATCCTCGACCCGACCTTCACCACGGCCTACATCTCGCGCAACTTCGGCTACATGGTCTACGACACCCTGTTCGCACAGGACTCGACCGGCAAGCCGCAGCCGCAGATGGTCGAGAAGTACACCACCTCGAAGGACGGCAAGCAGTGGAGCTTCACCCTGCGCCCGGGCCTGAAGTTCTCCGATGGCAGCGCAGTGACCGCGGCCGACGCCGTGGCCTCGCTGCAGCGCTGGGCCGCCCGCGACAGCCTGGGCCGCGCCATGACGGCCGTCGGCGCCGAATGGAAGGCCACCGACGCGCGCACCCTCACGCTTACGCTGAACGAGCCCTTCGGCATGGTGCTCGACGCGCTGGCCAAGCCCTCGGGCTTTCCGCCGGTGATCCTGCCCGAGCGGCTGGCCAGGATGCCGGCGTCCGCGCCGCTGCCCGAAGTGCTGGGCTCCGGCCCCTTCATCTTCAAGCGCGACGAATGGGTGCCGGGCAACAAGACGGTGTTCGTGCGCAACCCCAACTACGTGCCGCGCAGCGAGCCGTCGAACGGCCTGGCGGGCAGCAAGAAGAGCAACTTCGAGCGCGTCGAATGGCTCTACCTGCCCGACGCCAACAGCGCGGTGTCGGCGCTCAAGCGCGGCGAGGTCGATTTCATCGAGCAGCTGCCGCCCGACTACATCGCGCCGCTGCGCACCGATTCCAACGTCAAGATCGGCTCCGGCGGTGCCTACCAGGCCTTCCTGGTCATGAACCAGCTGCACCCGCCCTTCGACAACCCGAAGGTGCGCCAGGCGCTGCTGCAGGCGGTGAGCCAGGAACGCTTCATGGCCGGCATGGGCTTCCCGCTCGACATGCGCATGGCCTACTGCGCCACCTACTTCATCTGCGGCAGCCCCAACGAGACCTCCGCCGGCGCAGAGCCCTATCGCAAGGCCGACGTGGCCAAGGCCAAGAAGATGCTCGCCGACGCCGGCTACAAGGGCGAGAAGGTGGTGCTGATGGTGCCCAGCGACGTGCCCTACCTCAACGCCGAGGCGCTGATGGCCGCGCAGACCATGAAGAGCATCGGCCTGAACGTCGATGCCCAGACCATGGACTGGGCCTCCATCGGCGCGCGCCGCGCCAAGCGCGATGCGGGCGACGCTGGCGGCTGGAACATGTACGTCACGGTGGCCGGCGAGTTCGACGCCAACTCACCCATCGCCAACGCCTACCTTGGCGCGGCCTGCGGCAACACGCTGCCCGGCTGGCCATGCGACAAGCCGCTCGACGAGCTGCGCACCGCCTGGCTGAAAGAGACCGTGCCCGCCAAGCGCAAGGAACTGCTCGACGCCTTCCAGGCCCGCGCCTACCAGGCCGTGCCGTACATCAACGCGGGCCAGTACTCGGCCGCGTATGCCGCGCGCTCGAGCCTCAAGGGGCTGGACAAGCTCTGGGCCGGCATGCCGGTGTTCTGGGCGCTCGACAAGTAACGCGCACCAACAGCGCACGCAGGTCACTCCATGGGCTACATCGTTCGACGTTTTCTCTCGACCCTTCCGGTCATGGCGGTGGTGGCCGTGGTGGTGTTCCTGCTGATCCACCTGTCGCCGGGCGACCCGGCCGCGCTCATCGCGGGCGACCTCGCCACCACCGAAGACATCGAGAAGCTGCGCGCCACGCTCGGGCTGAACCTGCCGCTGTGGCAGCAGTTCACGCTGTGGCTGGGCAAGCTGTTCACCGGCGACCTCGGCACCTCGATCTTCACGCAGGTGCCGGTGGCGCAGCTGCTGGGCCAGCGGCTGGAGCCCACGGTGTCGATCGCCGCGCTGACCATGCTCATCACGCTGGTGGTGGCGGTGCCGCTGGGCACGCTCGCGGCCTACCGCGCGGGAAGCTGGATCGACCGGCTGGTGATGCTGTTCGCGGTGCTGGCTTTTTCGGTGCCGGTGTTCCTGGTGGGCTACCTGCTGGTCTACAGCTTCGCCATCCAGCTGCCGTGGTTTCCGGTGCAGGGCTATGTGCGCTTCGCTGACGGCGCCGGCGAATGGCTGCGCTCGCTGGTGCTGCCCTGCGTGAACCTGGCGCTGGTGTACATCGCGCTGGTGACGCGCATGACGCGCGCCACCGTGCTCGAGGTGCTGCATGAAGACTACATCCGCACCGCCCGCGCCAAGGGCCTGGGCGTGCTGCCGGTGCTCGGGCATGCGCTGCGCAACGCGGCCATTCCCATCGCCACCACCATCGGCGCGGGCATCGCGCTGCTGATCGGCGGCGTGGTGGTCACCGAGACGGTGTTCGCCATTCCCGGCGTGGGCCGCCTGGTGATCGACTCGGTGCAGCGGCACGACTACCCGGTGATCCAGAGCGTGCTGCTGCTGTCGGCGGGCGTGTACGTGCTGATCAATTTGCTGATCGACCTGAGCTACCGCCTGTTCGACCCGCGTATCCAGTACTAGATGACCCCCAGCCTTCGCGCACTCCGTGTCGCTTCGCCAACCCCCTTTCAGGGGGCGACACCAGCGGCCCGGCAAAGCCGGTTCCGCGGTGTCTCCCGAACAGATCACGCAACCGCCACTGAATCATGTCCACGGTACTTCCGATGAGTGAACACCAAGTGCCCGCACCTTCCACCGCGGAGGCACACGACGAAGCGCCCTTCGTGCCGCCGCGCTGGCGCTGGGTGCGCAAGCACCCGACGCTGATCATCGGCGCGCTGCTGCTGATCGCGATTGCCGCCCTTTCCATTGCCGCGCCGTGGATCGCCACGCATGACCCGCAGGACATCGACCCGCTCGCGCGCATGCAGCCGCCCTCGACCGAACACTGGTTCGGCACCGACGCGCTGGGGCGCGACGTGTTCAGCCGCGCCGTATGGGGCGGGCAGGTGTCGATGATCGTGGGCGCCACGGTGGCGGTACTCGCTACCTTCTTCGGCATCGCGCTCGGGCTGGTGGCAGGCTTCGTGCGCTGGGCCGACGGCCCCGTGATGCGGGTGATGGACGGGCTCATGGCCATCCCAGGCATCCTGCTGGCCATCGCGCTGATGGCCGTGACGCGCGCCAGCCTGACGACGGTGATCATCGCCATCACCGTGCCCGAGATCCCGCGCGTGGTGCGGCTGGTGCGCTCGCTGGCGCTCACGCTGCGCGAGCAGCTGTTCGTGGAGGCCGCGCATGCGGTGGGCACGCGGCTGCCGACCATCCTGGTGCGCCATGTGTTGCCGAACATCGTGGCGCCGCTGGTGGTGCAGGCCACCTTCGTGGCCGCCGCCGCGGTGCTGACGGAGGCAGCGCTGTCCTTCCTCGGCGTGGGCGTGCCTTCGCAGACGCCGAGCTGGGGAAACATGATGGCCGAGGGCCGCAACTTCGTGACCGTGGCCTTCCACATCATCCTGTACCCGGGGCTGCTGCTGGCGGCCACGGTGCTGGCCATCAACCTGCTAGGCGACGGCCTGCGCGACGCGCTCGATCCACGCCTGGCGCGGCAACTGTGAAGGGCATGCAATGACGATCAACATGTCCCACACCGCGCTCGCCCCGGGCGAGCCGCTGCTCGAGGTCGACAACCTGCGCACCCACTTCCATACGCTGGCCGGAGTTGTGCGCTCGGTCGACGGGGTTTCGTACACCGTGCGCGCCGGCCGCACGCTGGGCGTGGTCGGCGAATCGGGCTGCGGCAAGAGCGTGACCGCGCTGTCGATCCTGCGGCTGGTGCCCACGCCGCCGGGCCGCCACATGGGGGCCGTACGGCTGCGCGGCACCGACCTGATGCAGCTCAGCGAACGCGAGATGCGGCAGATCCGCGGCAACCGCATCTCGATGATCTTCCAGGAGCCGATGACATCGCTGAACCCGGTGCTCACCGTGGGCCGGCAGATCGCAGAGACGGTGCAGTTGCACCAGAAGGCCAGCCGCGCCGATGCACTGAAGCGCGCGGTCGAGATGCTGCGCGTGGTGCAGATCCCCGAGCCGGAACGCCGCGTGAACGAATATCCGCACCAGCTCTCCGGCGGCATGCGGCAGCGCGTGATGATCGCGCTGGCCCTGGCCTGCAACCCCGAGGTGCTGATCGCCGACGAGCCGACCACCGCGCTCGACGTGACCATCCAGGCGCAGATCCTCGACCTCATCAAGCGGCTGCAGAAGGAGCTGGGCATGGGCGTGGTGATGATCACGCACGACCTGGGCGTGGTGGCCGAGAGCTGCGACCGCGTCGTGGTCATGTATGCCGGCAAGAAGGTGGAAGAAGCCGACGTGATCGACCTGTTCGACCGCCCGCTGCACCCCTACACCCGCGCGCTGATGGCCTCGATGCCGGCGATGAACACCGCGAGCACCCGGCTCACCGAGATACCGGGCCTGGTGCCGGCCGCGCACGAACTGGGGCGCGGCTGCGCCTTCGCGGCACGCTGCAGCCATGCGCGTGCACGCTGCCGCGCCGAAGCGCCGCAACTCACCCGGCAAGGCGGCGACCATGTGGTCGCCTGCTTCGCGGTCGAAGAACAATGGTCAGGCGTGGAAGAGGTGACGGCATGACGACGACAGCACCGCTGCTGCGGGTGCGCGACCTGCGCAAGCACTACACCGCGCCCAAGCGCTGGCTCAGCCCGCGCAAGCCGCCGATACAGGCGGTCGACGGCGTGTCCTTCTCGGTGGCGCGCGGCGAGACCTTGTCGCTGGTCGGCGAGTCGGGCTGCGGCAAGACGACCACGGCCAAGTCGGTGCTGCGGCTGGTGGAGCCCAGCGGGGGCTCGGTGCAGCTCGAAGGCGAGGAGCTGCTGACGCTCTCGTCCGAAGACATGCGCATGCGCCGGCGCGACCTGCAGATCATTTTTCAGGACCCGTACGCCTCGCTGAACCCGCGCCTCACGGCCGGCGACATCGTGGCCGAGCCGATGCGCAACTTCAGCAGCCTTGGCACGGGCGGCGCGGCCGAGCGGCGCGAGCGCGTGCAGTGGCTGTTCTCGCGCGTGGGCTTGCGGCCGGAGGCGGCCAAGAAGTATCCGCACGAGTTCTCTGGCGGCCAGCGGCAGCGGCTGGGCATTGCACGCGCGCTGGCGTTGAACCCGAAGCTGATCGTGTGCGACGAGCCGGTGTCCGCGCTCGACGTGTCGGTGCAGGCGCAGGTGGTCAACTTGCTGATGGACCTGCAGGCGGAGTTCGGCATCGCCTATCTCTTCGTGGCGCACGATCTTGCGGTGGTGCGGCACATCAGCCATCGCGTGGCGGTGATGTACCTCGGGCACATCGTGGAAATCGCGGACCGCGACACGCTGTTCTCGGCGCCGCTGCATCCGTACACGGAGATCCTGCTGTCGGCCGTGCCCGTACCCAACCCACGCACGCCCGCGCGACGCATGTTGCTGCAGGGCGATCCACCGAGCCCCGCCAATCCACCCTCGGGATGCCGTTTTCACACGCGCTGCCCGATGGCGCAGGCGGTGTGCAAGGAGAAGGTGCCCGAGTTGAGCGAACGGCCTTCGTCTTCCAACGGCGGGCATTGGGTTGCTTGCCACTTTCGCTGAGATGCCTTTCCTTGTTCATCGCGTTGGGTGTTCAGGGCGCGCTCACGCCGACGGGGTACCTTGCTCCGCGAATGTCCCCCGGCCTGCGGCCTCCTCCTTTATTTCGCTGCGCAAGGCACCCCGCCGTCGTGACCGTTGGACAGAGCGCAACTTGATCAGCCGAACACCAGCAGCGCGTCCTGTGCACAGGGCGTCGGGTGCTCCCCGCAGCGAAATAAAGGAGGAGGCCGCAGGCCGGGGGACATTCGCGGAGGGGAGTACCCGGTGGCCTGTGCACGCGCCCTGAACCACAGCACCAAGAAAAAAACGCCCAAAAAACACGAAAGGACCGACATGACCGAACCCCTCCCCCACTACGACCTCCTGATCCGCGGCGGCACAGTCATCGACGGCACCAAGGCGCCGCGTTTCGACGCCGACGTAGGCATCACGGCAGGCCGCATCGCAGCCATCGGCAACCTCGCAGGCCACACGGCGGACCAGACGATCGACGCCACCGGCCGCATCGTCGCGCCCGGCTTCATCGACTCGCACACCCACGACGACCAGGCCGTGCTGTCCCAGGCGCAAATGCCCTTCAAGGTTTCGCAGGGCGTGACCACCGTGGTCGCCGGCAACTGCGGCATCAGCGCCGCGCCGCTGCGCATCGATATGGACCTGCCGATGCCGCTGAGCCTGCTCGACTCGCCCGCCGAAGGCCGCTTCACCAGCTTCGCCGCCTACCTCGACGCACTGCGCGCCACGCCCTCTTCCGTCAACGTCGCCGCGATGGTCGGCCACTCGACCCTGCGCGCCGTCGTCATGGCGGACCTCGACCGCCCCGCCAACGAAAGCGAAATCTCCGCCATGCAGGCGCTCGTCGAAGAAGCCATGCAGGCCGGCGCCATCGGCATGTCGACCGGCACCTTCTACCCGCCCGCCGTGAAGGCCACGACCGAGGAAATCATCGAAGTCGGCCGCCCGCTCACCGCGCGCAAGGCGCTGTACGTGACCCACATGCGCGACGAAAGCGACCGCGTGATGGAGTCGCTGGAAGAAACCTTCCAGATCGGCCGCGCGCTCGACATCCCCGTGGTGGTGTCGCACCACAAGGTGCAGAACACGCAGAACTTCGGCAAGACCAAGGTCACGCTGCCCTTCATCAAGGAGGCCATGCGGCACCAGTGCATCGGGCTCGACTGCTACCCCTACACCGCCGGCTCCACCATGATCCGCACCGACCGCGGAATGATGGAAGGCCGCGTGCTCATCGCGTCCAGCGTGCCGCACCCCGAGTGCGCCGGCCGCGACCTGAAGGACATCGCCGCCGAATGGGGCGTGTCGGGCGAAGAGGCCGCGCAGCGACTGCAACCCGGCAGCGCGATCTATTTCATGATGGACGAGGACGACGTGCAACGCATTCTCGCGTTCGACGACACCATGATCGGCTCCGACGGCATTCCGCTAGGCGACAAGCCCCATCCGCGCCTGTGGGGCACCTTCCCGCGCGTGCTCGGCCACTACAGCCGCGACATCGGCTTGTTCCCGCTCGAAACCGCAGTGTGGAAGATGACCGGCCTCACCGCCCGCAACTTCGGCCTGCACGAACGCGGGACGCTGAAGCCGGGCCACCACGCCGACGTGGTGATCTTCAACGCCGCGACGGTGCGCGACACCGCGAACTACGAAACGCCGATGCAGCCAGCCGAAGGCATCGACGCAGTGATCGTGAACGGAGCCGTGACCTGGCGCGACGGCGTGCACAGCGGTGCGCGCAATGGGCAGGTGATCACGCGGCGCGAGACCGCCCCAGCTTGAGGGGCAGGAAAGGGAACCGACGACCCTAAGCCCAGCCGACGGCGTTCCGCAGCCGGATGCCGCTGGCGTGCATCGACGATTGCCACACAGGCTTAAGGGGTAGAAGCGAATCGACCACCCTCAGCTCGGTGCGGCACGCGGCCAGTTCGGCCCGCAGATCGGTCAGATGGGTAACCTCGCGCGGCACCACCACCGCACGCGACACCCACATGCCGGCGTCATTGATGTCCACGAAGTGGTCGCGCGGCAACTCGTAACGCGTCAGCGACGCGTGGTCCAGCCGTTCCAGCCAGCGCGCTTCGATGTAGGCAAGGGCCACGATGCCGTGTGGCGCATCGCCGAGCCATATCTGCCGGTCGCTCGGGCTTGTGCCGGCGTGCGCCCACATCACGATGCGAGGGCACTCCCTGGGAAAGAGGTACAGCTGCTGGTGATCCTCGGCAATTGCCCAGACCAGCGGGCCGTTGAGCCAGTCCATGCCCGGGGGGCGCCGGGCCGGCGTGCGGACAGGGCGAGGGTCGAAGCGATCGATGCCAGCGTCGTCGCTGAAGTGAAAAAGGCGCATGCCCTGAGCGTAGCCGCCCGAGGCACCACCTTCAGGGTCAATCCGGCGCGTTCATCACGCGATCGAATTCCTCGTCTGCCGGCACGTTGTCGGCATCGAGCTCGCTCGCATCGGTGAGATCGATGCCGGTTTCATCCGACAGGTCGTCGGAGGCATCGCTCTCGATTTCTTCGAAGTCGTCGGCTGGCGTGTTGTCCTCATCGTCGTCGGAGGGCGAAGCGGAGCGCGCGGTGGCGTCGACGTTGTTCATGATTCGGTTCCTCGGCTGATTGCTGACAGGCCCCCTATGGTGCGCCTGTTTCAGCCGTTCCGGTTCATCCGGCACGCAGCGTCGGTGTCGGAAAGTTTCCCGCCCGGCGTGTCAGTCCTTGTGCACGTGGCCGTGTTCGCCATGCCCGGGGTCGTTGTGGCCGTGATCGTGGCCATGCTCGCCGTGTGCCAGGCGGCTCACGCCGGTGACCAGCACGATGCCCGCGGCCAACCAAAGGATTTGCGCGGCGGTCTGGCGGGCGGGCAGGCGTTTCTGCAGCTGCGGAATCAGGTCGGCCAGCGCCACGTAGACGAAGCTGCTGCCGGCCAGCACCAGGAAATACGGCAGCCAGCTGTGCAACTGGTCGACCAGCCACCAGCCCACGATGCCGCCGAGCGTGGTCATGGTGCCGGCGAGCGACACCTTCACCAGCGCCGCACGCTGGTTGGCCGAGCTCTGGCGCAGCACCACGAGGTCGCCGATGTGGTGAGGGATCTCGTGTGCCAGCACCGCTATGGCGGCCACCAGGCCCAGGCGGATGTCGGCGGTGAAGGCCGAGGCGATCAGGATGCCGTCGCCGAAGCAGTGCACGCTGTCGCCGGTCAGCACGGCCCAGCCGCCGGTGCGCGGGGTGTTGTCGTGGCTGTGGTCATGGCCGTGGGCATGTCCGTGATCGTGGCCATGGTCGTGCCCCGCATGCGCGTCAGCCTCGCCGCCGTGGTGATGTTCATGGCCGTGGTGCCACAGCTCGGCCTTGTCGAGCAGGAAGAAGAAGACCAGCCCGAACAGCAGTACCGCGAACAGCAGCGCGGGCTCGATGCCGCTTTCGAAGGCCTCGGGCAGGAGATGCATGAAGGCGGTGGCAAGCAGCGCGCCCGCCGCAAGGCTCAGCAGGTGCTGCGGGTTGACGCCGCCCGAACCACTGCGCACGCCCACTTTCAGCAACAGGGCCGCGAGCCAGACGCTCCCGATACCGGCAACCAGGGTTGCCACGATGATGACTATCAAATTCATAGCTGCTTGCGCAAGAGGGACGGCCACCGAGACGGTCTCGGAGCCGTTGCCCGATCATAAAAAAGAAAAAGGCCGTCACATCGGACGGCCTTCGGCGGGGATGGCTACAGGGCGCCGTGTTCAGGCGACGCCATTGGCTTTGAACCAGGCCGTGGCGCGTTGCCGGCCGTCGTCCGCCGCGCTCTTGAGGTAGCTGGGGCGGTAGTCGGCATGGAATGCGTGGCCTGCTTCGGGGTACACGACGAAGCTCGAAGCCTTGGCCGCCGGAGTCCCATTGGCCAGAGCAGCTTTCATCTTATCAACCGTGTCAAGGGGGATCCCCTGATCTTTTCCGCCGTACAGGCCGAGCACCGGCGCCTGCAGGCTGGCGGCAATGTCGACGGGGTGCTTCGGGGTCAGTTCGCCGGGCTGGCCGACCAGCCGGCCTTGCTGGTGTCGCCGCCGCTGGCCTTGGCATAGGCCAGCGCACCGTCGAGGTCAGCCATGACCTGGGCGTCGGGCACCCTGTTGACGATGTCGGCATGGGAGGGCTCCAGTGGAATCGTCAGACAAGGGGGATGCGCGAAAAACGCACCGCCGCAATGTAGGCGGTGCTCGGCCGGCGACCTCCATGCCCGGAATTTCAGTGGGGTTGGTCCACGCCGTAGGCGCGGCGCGCCAGCGCGGCGGCCAGCACCTGCGCCGGATCGATCAGGTCGAGCCCAGCCACGGCGGCCGAGCCCTGCAGGCCCAGCGGCACTTCGGTGCAGCCCATGACGATGGTCACCGGTCCGTGGCGCTCGGCAAGCCGCAGCGCCACTTCGGAGAAGCACTGTTCGGCCAGCGCCATGTTGCCGGCCTTCACGCCGTCGAAGATGCCGCGCGTGATGGTCCGGCGCTCTTCGGCCAACGGGATGTGGCAGCCCAGGCCCGCTTCGGCCAGCGCCTGTTCGTAGAGGCGCACGCGGTAGGTGCCCTCGGTGGCCATCAGCGCCACGCCGGTCGCGCCCTGCGCCGACAGCTGCCGCGCGGTCTCGCGCGCCATGTGCAGCAGCTCGACCTGCGGAAAGCGCTCCTGCAGGTTGGCATGCCAGGCGTGCGCGGTGTTGCAGGCGATGGCCACGGCCCGGCTGCCGAGCGCGGCCAGCCGGCCCAGCGCCTGCAGCATCGGCTCCAGCGGCTGGTGCGCGCCCTGCTCGCTGGAGGCCAGCGCGTCGGTGCGGTCGGGCACCGGCACCTGCGCGAGCCAATGCTCGGGAAAGGACTGGTCGCGCACAGGCTCGCCGCGCGCGCGCATCTGCTGCGCACAGGCCTGCACGAAGAGCCGGACGAAATCGGCGCCCGCCGCGGGGCCCATGCCCCCAAGAATGCCAACAACGTTCGTCGAAACCATGATCTCTATTTCTGTTTCAGGAGTGCGCGCAGCCTGGGGGCGAGCTCAATTGGCCGGTTTGTCGCTCAAGGCTTTTAGGTTTTCTTTCAGCTGCGGGCTCATCGGCAAGTTGAGCGGCACGCCCTTCGGCGGAATCGGCTGCATGAACCACTTGTCGTAGAGCTTCTCGAACTCGCCGCTCTTCATCATGGCGGCGAAGGTGTCGTCGACCACTTTCTTGAAGGCCGGGTCGTCCTTGGGCAGCATGCAGGCATAGGGCTCGACCTGCAGCGGCTCGCCCACCACCTCGAAGTCGGAAGGCGTCTTCGCATTGGCGATCAGGCCGAACAGCAGGATGTCGTCCATTGCGAAGGCCACGGCGCGGTCGCTTTCCACCAGCAGGAACGAGTCGGCGTGGTCCTTGCCCAGCACGATGTTCATGCCGAGGTTCTTCTCGGTGTTGTACTTGCGCATGACCAGCGCGTTGGTGGTGCCGGTGGTGCTGGCCACGGTCTTCTTCGCGAGGTCGGCGTAGTCCTTGATCTTCGAGGACTTCTTCACCAGCAGGCGCGTGCCGGTGTAGAAGTGATTGATGGCGAAGGCCACGTCCTTGCCACGCGCGGTGTTGTTGGTGGTGGAGCCGCACTCCAGGTCGATGGTGCCGTTGGTGATCAGCGGAATGCGGTTCTGCGAGGTGACGGGCATCAGCGCGACCTGCAGGTTGGGCTTGTTCAGTTTCTTCTTCACCGCCTCGACCACGGCATTCGAAAGCTCGACCGAAAACCCGATCGGCTTGTTGGGGCCGTCGAGGTAGCTGAAAGGCACCGAAGACTCGCGATAGGCGAGCGTGATCTTGCCGGACTCGGCGATCTTGGCCAGCGTGTCGGCGGCTTGCGCGCCGGTGGCGGTAAAGATCACCGTTGCGGCCATGGAAGCCATCAGGACAGAGAGTTTCATTCGAGCCTTCGTTCGGTTGGATTGAACAGAAGGTCAGTGTAGGAAGGACTGGCCTGGGCGAATAATTCCAATTGAAACCCGGCCCATGCCCAAAGGTTATGGGTGCAAAACGAGGTCTCTCGGGCATGCACTTTGGCTATGGGGCAGCGTGCTATTGGCATGGACGGCGGGTGCCGCGCGGCTCTAAAGTCTGCGCTGCGCCTCATTCTTTTTTCTTCATCACTCCCGGAAAGTTATCCCAATGCATGTCTGTGTGCTCGGTGCCGGCATCGTGGGCCTGGCCACGGCCTGGCAGCTGGAACGCCAGGGCCACCAGGTCACGGTGATCGATCGCGCAACCCCGGGGGCCGGTGCCAGCGGCGGCAACGGCGCGCAGCTCAGTTATTCCTACGTGCAGCCGCTGGCCGATCCGTCGATCTGGAAGCAGTTGCCCAAGCTGCTGCTCTCGCCCACCTCGCCGCTCAAGCTGCGGCCACAGCTCGACCCGCTGCAGTGGCGCTGGGGCATGGCGTTCCTGGCCGCCTGCAACGCGCAAACCTCGCAGCACACCACGGCACAACTCCTGGCGCTTGCAGCCGAAAGCCGCGCGGGCTTCGAGGCGATGCAGGCCGACATTTCGCCCGACTGCGATTTCTCCGCCACGGGCAAGCTGGTGCTGTATGCCGGCGCGGCATCGCTGGCAGGCGCGCGTGCGCAGCTCGAACTCCAGCGCGCCATGGGCAGTGAACAGCGGCTGGTGACACCCGATGAATGCATCGCCATCGAACCTGCATTGGCAGGCTATCGCGGACAGATGGTGGGTGCGGTCTACACGCCGAGCGAGTGCGCGGCGGACTGCCTCAAGGTGTGCGCCGAGCTGATGCGCGCCCTGAGCGCGCGCGGCGTGCGCTTCATGCTCGGCACCGACGTGCACGGCTTTGCGCGCAACG
Organism: Variovorax durovernensis; assembly: GCF_977011995.1. Classification (NCBI taxonomy): domain Bacteria; kingdom Pseudomonadati; phylum Pseudomonadota; class Betaproteobacteria; order Burkholderiales; family Comamonadaceae; genus Variovorax; species Variovorax durovernensis. Next base: position 4,961,727 of record NZ_CDRNCW010000001.1, read on the forward strand.
GCAAGCGCATCGCCGCCGTGCGCACCGGCAGCGGCGACGTGGAGGCCGATGCCTTCGTGATGGCGCTGGGCGCTGCCTCGCACAAGCTGGGCCGCCTGCTCGGCGCCTACCTGCCGGTGTATCCGCTCAAGGGCTACAGCATCACGGTCGATGTCGATCCAGCACCAGGCGCGGCACCGCGCGTGAACGTGACGGACAGCGCGCGCAAGGTGGTGTTCGCACGCATCGGCTCGCGCCTGCGCGTGGCGGGCATGGCCGAGCTGGTGGGGCACGACGCGCGCATTCCGGCCACGCGCATCGAAACGCTGGAGGCAGCGACGCGCGCCCTCTTCCCGCATGCGAGCCGATTCGAAGAATTGCATCCCTGGACCGGCATGCGGCCCGCCACGCCGACAGGCCTGCCGATCATCGGCCGGCTGGACGGCGCACCGTCGAACATGCTGTTCAACACCGGCCACGGCGCGCTGGGGTTCACGCTGGCCTTCGGCTCGGCGCAGAGGATTGCGCGGGCGCTGGCGGAATGACCGGCACGAACGGAACAGCGCGCTAGACGGCGTCCTGCAGCGCCTGCTGCATGCAGCGCGTGATGCCGCGCACGACCACCGAATCGGGCCGCCCCGCGAAGCGCAGCGCCCTTATCGGCACCGGGATGTGCGGCTCCAGCATGAGCACGTCGACCTTCTCGCGGTCTGCCGAGCGCGCGGTGCAGCCGTCGATCAGCGCGATGCCGATGCCGTGGTGCGCCATGGCCAAGGCTGCGTGGTAGGTCTGCACCGTCACCACCGCCTGCTGGAAGCCCACGCCGGCCTGCCGGCAAGCCTGGCTCAGGCTGGTGCCGACGGGATCACGGCTGTCCAGCCCGATCACAGGCCGGTCGACCAAGTCGTGCAGCGCCACCGAGCCGTTGCGCAGCAGCGCGCGCGGCAGCATGCCCTTGGGGGCGATGCACACCATGCGGCTGTCGGCCAGCGACTCCTGCGTGAGCGAAGGATGCACCGCCGGGCTGAACGCGAAGCCCACGTCGGCCTCCTGCAGCAGCAGCGCCGACATGATCTGCGGCGAGTGCAGCGACTCGACCGTGATCGCATAGCCCGGGTACTGTTCGCGAAAGGCCTTGAGCGCGCGCGGCAGGATCTCGTAGCTCAGCGCCAGCACGCTCAGGATGCGCAGCTCGCCCGAGTCGCCCGCCGTGCGCAGGTTGGAGGCAAGCCGCTGCACCTCGTCGAGCTGCGCGAACAGGCGCTCGATGTGCGGATACAGCGTGAGCGCCTCGGTGGTCGGCGTGAGCCGTCCCTTGGCGCGCTGGAACAGCGGAAAGCCCAGCTGCAGCTCCGCATGCTGCAGGGTGCGGCTGACCGCCGGCTGCGTGATGTTGATGAGCCGCGCCGCCGCGCTCACGCTGCCGGTGAGCATGATCGCGTTGAAGACTTCGATATGGCGCAGGCGCATGATGATCAGCGGTGGGTCATGCCTTCTTCGCAGAACACCGTGGAACCGGCTTTGCCGGGCCACCGGTGTTGCCCCCGGCAGGGGGTTGGCGAAGCGACACGAAGTGCGCGAAGACTGGGGGCGAACTCATTTGCCGCGGGCGATGTCCATCACCATGCGGGTGCCCAGGTACAGGCGCGGCTCGATGGAGTCGAGCAGCACGTATTCGGCATCGGCCGAGTGCGCGCCGAAGCCCTGCAGGCCGAAGCGCTCGATGACGGGCGCCTTGGTCTTCAGCGCCGCGAAGGCCGCGTCGGTGCCGCCGCCGGCAGCCTTGTCGTCCGCGCCCAGCGGCAGGCCGAGTTCGTCCTTGTAGATCTGCTGCGCATGGCGAGCCATGGCGCGCGAGGCGTCGGTGGCTTCCAGCGGCGGACGGCGGCGTTCGAAATTCAGCTGGACCTTGGCTTCGGGAATCAGCTGCTTCTTCACGCGCTCGTTCACCTGCTGCTCGATGCGGTCGTAGTCGCTGACCTTGAGCACGCGCACGTCCGCGCCCGCCGTGGCGCTGGCCGGGATCACGTTGCGGTTGCTGCCCGACTTCGAGATGGTCCAGTTCATCTTGAGGCCCGTGGCCGGGTCGGACAGGTCGCGCATCTGCAGGATCTGGTGCGACAGCTCGTACAGCGCGTTCACGCCCAGCTCGGGCGCGGAGCCCGCGTGCGAGGCCTTGCCCGTGACATGCAGCGTGACCGAGGCAATGCCGGCGGTGGCAAGCGAGAGCTTGTCTTCCTTGACGTAGGCGCCTTCGAAGGACATGACCGCGTCGTGCTCCGCGCCCATGCGCGTGATGAGCGCGCGGGCGCCGGGCGAGCTGATTTCCTCGTCGCCGTTGATCAGCACGGTGAGCGTGCCGTATTCCTTGAACTTCATCGCCTGCAGCATCGACACGATGTGCGTGATGACGGCAATGCCCTGCTTGTCGTCGGCAATGCCCAGGCCGTAAGCCTTGTCGCCCTCGACGCGGAACGGCTGCTTGTTGAGCATGCCGACGGTGTAGACCGTGTCCATGTGCGCGATCAGCAGGATCTTCTTCTTGCCGGTGCCCTTGAAGGTGGCGCGCACCACGCGGCCCATCTTTTCGGGCGTGTCTTCCATGCGGTAGGCCTCGGCGCTCGGGTCGATCAGCTCGACCTCGCCGCCCAGTGCCTTGAACCTGTCGGCGATGAGGTTCGAGATTTTCTCGAGCCCCTCGAGGTCGCGGCTGCCCGACTCGATGGAGACCAGGTCTTTCAGCGTCTCGAGCAGCGCCGGCTTTTCCTTGGCGGCGAGCGCGGCGATGCGGGCGTCTGGGGCGGCGAAGGCGGTGCCGAACGTGGCGGCACAGACGGCAAAGACGGCGGTGTGCAGGAGCTTGCGATGCGGGAATTTCATTGGGGAGGCTTTTTCTTTCGTCTTGTCTTCGAGCATGGTTTTCAGTGCGCCTTGTCCCAGTTGGGGCCGACGCCGATCTCGGCGAGCAGCGGCACCTTCAGCGCGGCAACGCCGGCCATGATGCGCGGGATTTCCGTGCGCACCCATTCGACCTCTGCCTCGGGCACTTCGAACACCAGTTCGTCGTGCACCTGCATGATCATCTTCGTGCCGCGCTTCTCTTCGTCAAGCACGTTCTGTACCTTCACCATGCTGAGCTTGATGAGGTCGGCCGCGGTGCCCTGCATCGGCGCGTTGATGGCCGCGCGCTCGGCGCCACCGCGGCGCGGGCCGTTGGGCGAGTTGATCTCGGGCAGGTACAGGCGCCGGCCGAACACGGTCTCCACGTAGCCCTGCTCCTTGGCCAGCGCCTTGGTCTCGTCCATGTAGGCCTTCACGCCCGGGTAGCGCGCAAAGTAGCGCTCGATGTACGAGGCCGCGGCCTTGGTCTCGATGCCGAGGTTCTTGGCCAGCCCGAAACTGCTCATGCCGTAGATCAGTCCGAAGTTGATGACCTTGGCATAGCGGCGCTGCTCGCTCGACACCTCGCCGGGCGTGGAGCCGAACACCTCGGCCGCGGTGGCGCGGTGCACGTCGATGCCCTCGGTGAAGGCGCGCAGCAGCGACTCGTCGCCGCTGATGTGGGCCATGATGCGCAGCTCGATCTGCGAGTAGTCGGCGCTGGCGATCACGCTGCCGGCGGGGGCCACGAAGGCCTCGCGCACGCGGCGGCCTTCGGGCGTGCGGATCGGGATGTTCTGCAGGTTGGGGTCGTTGCTGCTCAGGCGCCCCGTGACGGCCACGGCCTGCGCATAGTGCGTGTGCACGCGGCCAGTGCGCGGATTGGCGAGCTGGCCGAGCTTGTCGGTGTAGGTGCCCTTGAGCTTCGACAGGCCGCGGTGCTCGAGGATCTTGGCGGGCAGCGGGTAGTCCTCGGCCAGCTTCTCGAGCACTTCCTCGTCGGTGCTGGGCGCGCCGCTCGGCGTCTTCTTGACCACGGGCAGGCCCAGCTTGGTGAAGAAGATCTCGCCGATCTGCTTGGGCGATCCGAGGTTGAAAGGCTGGCCGGCGATTTCGTAGGCCTCCTGCTCGAGCGCCATGATGCGCGTGCCGAGTTCGTGGCTCTGCGAGGCCAGCGTGGGCGCGTCGATCAGCACGCCGTTGCGCTCGATGCGGTAGAGCGCCTCGCTCGAATCCATTTCGAGCTGGTAGATGAAGCGCAGCTTTTCGTCCCGCTCCAGCTGGGGCCAGAGGGTGTTGTGCACGTCGAGCGTCTGGTCGCTGTCTTCGCAGGAATATTCAGCCGCCTTGGCGATGTCGACCTGGCTGAAAGGGATCTGGTGTGCGCCCTTGCCGCACAGGTCTTCGTACGAGATGCCGCTGCGGCCCAGGTGGCGCTCTGCCAGGCTCGACAGGCCGTGCGGCTTGTGCACTTCGAGCACGTAGCTCTGCAGCATGGTGTCGTGCGCGTAGCCCTGCACCTCGATGCCGTGGTTGGCGAACACGTGGCGGTCGTACTTGATGTGCTGGCCAAGCTTCTTCTTGTCGCCGTTCTCGAGCCAGGGCTTGAGTTTGGCGAGCACTTCGTCGATGGACAGCTGCTGGGGCGCATCGGGATAGTTGTGCGCGAGCGGAATGTAGGCCGCCTCGCCGGGCGTGACGCTGAAACTCACGCCGACGATCTGCGCGACCATCTCGTCGAGCGAGGTGGTCTCGGTGTCGATGGCGGCCAGCTCCGATGCCTCCAGCCTGGCGAGCCAGGCATCGAACTGCTCCCAGGTCATGACGGTGTCGTACTTGAGATTGCTCGCGGGGGCGGCCGCCTCCAGCGCAGACAGGTCGGCGGGCTCGTCGAACAGGCCGCCCTGGTCCTTGCTGGCCTTGGCACCGGCTTTCTTCTTGAGGCTTTCCTCGATCAGCTCGGGCGGTACTTCCTGCGCCTCGAGCGTCTTCACCAGGCTCTTGAAGCCGAACTTCTCGTAGAAGGGCTTGAGCTCGGCCGTCTGCGGCGCGCCGACCGGCAGGTTTTCGAGCGACGGCAGGCCGGCGACGTGGCCGTCGAGGTCGCAGTCGGTGCGGATCGTCACCAGGCGCTTGCTCAGCGGCAGCTTGTCGAGCGCACCGCGGAGGTTTTCGCCGGCGGCGCCTTTCACTTCGGCGGCGCGTTCGACCAGCGCGTCGAGCGAACCGTATTCGAGCAGCCACTTGGCCGCCGTCTTGGGACCGACCTTGGGCACGCCGGGCACGTTGTCGACGGAGTCGCCCACCAGTGTCTGGTAGTCGACCATCAGGTGCGGCGGCACGCCGAACTCGGCCGTCACGCCGGCCACGTCGCGCTTCTTGCCGTTCATCGTGTCGATGATGGTGATGTGCTCGTCGACCAGCTGGCTCAGGTCCTTGTCGCCGCTGGAGACGATCACCTCGATGCCCTGCGCGGCGGCGATCTTGGCGAGCGTGCCGATCACGTCGTCGGCCTCCACGTCGGGCACGCTGAGCACGGGCCAGCCGAGCAGCCTGACCACTTCATGGATGGGGTCGATCTGGCTGCGCAGGTCGTCGGGCATCGGCGAGCGGTTGGCCTTGTATTCGGGGTACCAGTCGTCGCGGAAAGTCTTGCCGGGTGCGTCGAAGATGCAGGCTGCGTAGTCGGCGCGAACCTCGCGGCGCAGCGCGGTCATCATGTTGATCATTCCCCGGATGGCGCCGGTGGCCGGGCTCTTCGGGTCGCCGGGCACGGCCCGAAGGTCGGGCATGGCATGGAAGGCACGGTAGAGGTAGCTCGAGCCATCCACGAGCAGCAGCGTTTTCTTGTCGGTCATCGAGGCATTTTGCCGTGCCCGGCCTGGCCTGCGGAACCACACCGGGACGAGGTGCAAACCGACACCCCCGTGCAGGCGCACGCCTACAATGAGCGTATGCCTAGCTCCACACTCCTGGTCGCCCGCCGCATCCTGCTGGCGCTGGCTTTCGCAACCCCGTTTGCCGCCACCGTGCATGCGCAACAGCCCGCGCCCGCACCGGCAGCCGCACCGCCGGGCGAACCGCTACAAAATCAGGAGCAAGCCGCCGAAGGCCGCCGAAACCAGAAGGTGGAGAACCTGCACACCGAGGACAGCGCCGCCACAGTCGACGAAGTCCGCTACGGCGGCCGTACGCAGAGCATCAACGTCAAGCCCAAGTCGAACATGCCCGGCTACGAAGTGCTCCCCGCCGACGCCGCCACCGGACGCCAGGGCTCCACGGAAACGGGCGCCAACGGCCCCCGCGTCTGGAACGTGATGAAGTTCTGACCGTGCGCTTCTTCGTTTCCGCAGCAGCAAGCGCAACGCGGCGCTGAGCCCCGTCATGGCAGTTTTTACCGAAGTCGAATTCGGCGAGGCAGACGCGCTCGTTCAACGCCTGGGCCTGGGCCCGCTGCGCGAGCTGCGCGGTATCGAGGGCGGCATCGAGAACACCAACTACTTCGCGACCACGGAGTCCGGCGAGTTCGTGCTCACGCTGTTCGAGCGCCTGAGCGCCGAGCAGCTCCCCTACTACCTTTGCCTGATGAAGCATCTGGCGAGTGCCGGCCTGCCGGTGCCCGCGCCGGTGGCCGAGCCGCCCGCACCCGATAAGGCTGCCAGGAAGGTGTCGTCGCCCGCGGCAGGCGCTGCCGAAGCCGCATGCGACCTGCTGCACACCGTCGCCGGCAAGCCTGCGGCAGTGGTCCAGAAGCTTTCCGGCCGCAGCGAACTGGCGCCCGGCGCCGCCCACTGCGCCGAACTGGGCGCAATGCTCGCGCGCATGCACCTCGCGGGCCGCGACTACCCCCGCATCCAGCCCAACCTGCGCGGCCTTCCCTGGTGGAACGAGACGGTGCCGGTGGTGCTGCCGTACATCGAGGAATCGCAGGCGACTCTGCTGCGCGCCGAGCTGGCCTACCAGAACCACGTCGCCGAGTCGTCGGCCTATGCGGCGCTGCCGCGCGGGCCGGTGCATGCCGACATGTTCCGCGACAACGTGATGTTCGCGACCGGCGGCAGCGACGAAGGCGCCCCGCCCCGCCTGACCGGCGTGTTCGACTTCTATTTCGCCGGCACCGACACCTGGCTGTTCGACCTGGCTGTGTGCCTGAACGACTGGGCCATCGACCTGCCGACCGGCCGCCACGACGCCGAGCGTTCCGACGCCCTCCTGTCGGCCTACGAAACCGTGCGCCCGCTGAACGCGGCGGAACGCGCGCTGCTGCCCGCGATGCTGCGTGCCGCCGCGCTGCGCTTCTGGATTTCCCGCCTCTGGGACTTCCACCTGCCGCGCGAGGCGAGCATGCTCAAGCCCCACGACCCCGCGCATTTCGAGCGCGTGCTGCGCGACCGCGCCACCCACCCGCATGCCATGGCCCAGGCGCTCGCGCCGCTCATGGCAGCCTGACCCTCACCCATGAAACTCAACCTCGTGCCGGCGCGAACCGGCGCCGAATGGGTCCGCCTCGGACTCAAGACCTTCTGGCGGCAGCCGCTGGCCTTCATCTCGCTGTTCTTCCTGCTGATGGCGATGATGTCGACGGTGTCGATCCTGCCGGTGATCGGCAGCATCGTCGCGCCGGCGCTGGTGCCGTTCATGACGCTGGGCCTGATGGTGGCCACGTCGGTGGCCTACACGGACAACGCCGAAGGCGCCGGCCGCGCCGGTGACGCGCGGCGGCCCACCGGTTCCGCGATGCTCGTGGCGGTGTTCTCCGCCATGCGCGCCGAATGGCGCGCGCTGCTGGTGCTTGGCGTCATTTCCGCCGTGTACTTCGTGCTGGCCGTGCTGGTGACCACGCTGGTCGACGGCGGCCTGCTCGCAAAGGCCTACCTGCTCGACGACCCGCTGACACCCGAGGTGTTTGCCAGCAGCGACTTCCAGCTCTCGCGCATGCTGCTGATGTGCCTGAACCTGCCGCTGTCGCTGGCCATGTGGCACGCGCCGGCGCTGGTGCACTGGCACCGCGTGGAGCCGGTGAAGAGCATTTTCTTCAGCATCGTCGCGCTGTTCCGCAACTTCGGCGCCTATGCGCTGTTCGGCATCGCGTGGTTCGGCGTGTTCCTGATCGCCGGCATCGGCATGGGGCTGGTGGCCACTGTGCTGGTCGGCGTGGGCGCACTGGGCGCCGGCGGAGCCGCGCTGGCGGTGGGCAACATCCTGATCATCGGCACGGCGCTGGTGCTCGCGGCGATGTCGCTGAGCTCCACCTGGTTCACCTTCCGCGACACCTTCGATCCGAACTGAAGACGGCCCGCTGCGGCCATCGCCGGATCAGTCGGCCGCGGCCCGTTCCTTCTCCTTGCGCAGGCTCGCGAACAGCGACCACGCCATTCCGGCCAGCAGCAGCAGGCCGGCACCCAGAGCCCCCCACAGCCACCACTTGCGCGACGACTCCTGCACGGGAGCGGCTCGCGCCTGGACCGCTGGCGCCACGGCGGCGGCAACACTCATCAGAGGCAGCTCGACCGATGCACCGTCGGCGGCGACAGGCTTGTCCGCCGCATAGCCCGGAATCAGCGTGGACAGCGCCAGCGGTGCACCGGGCTCCACGCCTTCCACGGTGCCCGCGGCTTCCGGCGCCGAGCGCCATGCCAGCGAAAACGGCGCCGCGCCTTGCGCCAGGAACACCAGCGTGCGCGGCACCGCGCCCACGGCGATGGTCGGCGGCGTGGCACCCAGCACGCTCACCGGGCCCGAGGTGCGCAGCCGCAGCCGCGCATGCACCGCTCCATCGAGCGCCAGCACCGGCGAGCGCGCTTCGCCGCCTGCCTGCGCGAGCCGGTACACCACGGTGTCGACCAGCGGAGCTTCGTCCGCCAGGGCAGAGCGTTGCACCGGCTGGCGCTGCCGATGCCGCAGCGCATAGAGCGGATTGAGCGGCACCGGTCGCGGCGGCAGGGCGGATGACGCGGGCACCGGATCGGACAGGCCCGAAATCGCCACCTGCGCCAAGGTGTTGATGTCGGCGAGGTCGATGCGCAGGCTCTGCACCGGCAGGCCGCGCGGCAGCAGGTAGTCGCAGTAGTCGGTGGCGCAGCGCTCGGGCTTCAGCGAAGCAGACCATTCGAGCGGCGCGACCGGCTCGACCTCCTGCACGCTGTCGATGCCAACGCCGGTCAGCGCCACGCCGTGCTGCGGATCGCTCCAGCGCAAGCGCAGGAAGCGCGCGCGCAGGTTGCCCAGGTCGACCGCGAGGCGCTCGATGGCCTGGCCGCCGTGGGACAGCCGCACGAGCTGCTCCTCGCCGCCCACGGGGCGCCAGCGCCGCAGGTCGTCGCTGGCTTCGAGATGGAAAGCGAACAGCCCGCGCGCGTCGGGCGCGATCTCGAAGCGCGCCTGCAGCAGGCTGCCCTTGACCCGGCTCAGGTCGATGAGCCATTGGGCCGCGTCGGTCGCCTTCCGGCTGGCGGCCTTGCCTTCAAGCGCCAGCGAGCCGTCGGGGCGCACCGTGAAGGCGAGCGCCGCATCGCCGGACGCAGCACTGGCATCGACACCGGGCAACGCGAAGATCGGCACGTTCCGCGAAGCGGTTCGCGGTGTCGCGGCTTCGTTGCGCAGCCATGCATAGGGCACGGCATGGCCGGCGCCATTGCGCACCCGCAGGTCGCGCAAGTCGGCATAGGCGGCGCGGCTATGGATGGACAGTGGCAGCGTGAGGCGGTGGTACGGCCCCGTGCCTTGCAGCGTGATGGGCGCCGTGGTTGCCGGTTGTGCGATGGCGCTCCCAGCCATCACGGCCAGGAGCACGGCGCCCGCGCGAAGCGTCCGCATCGATGAGCGATATTGGCTCATGCCGCCCCGCCTTCCGCTGGCGCCTTCTCCGACGCATCCTGTGGCTCTTCCCGCTTCGGCGGTACGGGCGCGAAGTACCCCACCAGCAGAAGCAAGGCGCCCACCGCGATGAACGACACGATGCGGAACAGGCCGCCCCGGTCCGCCAGCTCGACGAAAAACAGCTTCAGCACCACCACGCCGAGCAGCGCCGCGCCCGCCACCCACAGCGTGCGCACCCGGCGCGAATGGCCGAGCACCATCGCCACCACGCCGCAGACCGCCCAGGTGATGGACAGCGCCGCCTGCGTGAGCCATGAGGCATAGAGCGCATCGAAGCGCCATTCGACGCCCGCATCGTGGTGGCAGGTGCGCAGCACCATGCCGGTCAACAGCGCAAGCCCGGTGAAGCCGGCCGCGCCCTTCGCGACCATCGGCTGCACGCGTGCGAACGACGCCGTCGGCAGCGCACGCCACCACAGCACCAGCGCAAACAGCACGAGCCATTGCGCGAGTTCGAGCGGATTCAGCAGTGGCACATAAGGCAGCGGTGCAGCGTCGCCAGGGCTGACGGCGTTCGTCACCCACACCCAGGCAAGCAGGTACGCCGCCACCGGCGTCGCAGCCAACTCGAGGTAGGCGGGGCGGTACTCGGAAAGCGGCCAGCGTTGCAGCAGCGCGCGCGAGCGCATCGCCCACAGCACCAGCGCCGGCACGATCGCCCAGCCCAGCAGTTGCCAGCTCGACCACTCGGCGCCGACGCGGCCGAGCTGCCATTGGCATTCGCGCGCGGCCAGCAGCAGGAAGAGCCAGAAGCCGGCGACATGGAACGGCGTCAGCACCCAGGCCTCGAACCACTGCTTTTGCGCGCGCAGCAAGCGCAGATGCCAGGCGAGCGCGAGCGGCCAGGCGATCCAGCCCAGCGCGCTCGACGGCACGTAGAACAGCGTCGGGCCACCCACGATGCAATAGGCCGCGATCAGGCCGAAGCCCGGCAACGTGGCGATGGTCGCCTTGCCGAGCTGCGACCAGTCGCGGCGGTGCGCAACCAAGGCTGCCAGCGCGGAGGTGACGAGCACCACGGCCATCGCGGCGGCGGGCACATGGCTCGACAGGCCATGACGATCCAGCACGCGAACGCTTTCGTCCAGCATGCCGAACAGCCACCAGCCGAGCCCCCAGACCACCGGCGCCCACAGCACCACAGGGATGGCGCACCACGCATTGGCCCAGCGCTTGCGCGCCGAGCCAGCCGGCTCGCTCACGCGAGGCCTTGCCTCGTCGCGCAGCCAGTCGCCTGCCAGCAGTGCGGCCAGGCCGAGCACCACGGGCGTCCAGAAACGCAGGCTGGCGAAGGCCGGTGCGCCGGCTGCATCGAGCTCGGCCGACTGGGTAGCGCCAAATGCAAGAGCGCTGATTACCTGCAGCACCCCGGCCAGCGCGGCGAGCGGGAAATGCGCCATGCGCAGTGCGACCCACAGCACCACCGTGGCGGTGAGCGGCCACAGCAGCGCGGCTTGCGCAAGGCTCAACTGGAACAGCATCGCCAGATGCAGCAGGCTCACGCCGGCCAGCACGCCGAGCACATTGCCCGTCGACCACACCGGCTGCACGCCGCGCGCCAACGCGGCGCGATGCGCCTGCAGCATCGACCACGCGGCGCTGCCGAGAACGCTGAGCGCGATGACAGTGGCAGCCACGGCCCCCTGCCATCCGCTTTCGAGCACGCGCCCGTCGGCGATCTCGCCGGTGCGGTGCAGCGTCGCGATGAAACCCGCAACCGCCAGCGCCTGCATGCCGAAGCTCACCTGCGCGAGCGGCGACAACGCGAAGCGGATCGCCACCGCAAAGGTGACCGAGGCGAGCACTGCCGTGGCGGCGGCGGCCCAAGGCGGCGTCCACCACTGCCACAGCAGCAGCGTGAGCGCGGCCATGCCTAGCCACGGCAAGGCACCGCCGGCCACGGCCTCCACGCCCTTGCCTTCGTCGAGCCTCGCGCGGCGATGGATGGCCCACATCGCGAATGCGCTGACGGCCACGAGCACCGGGCCAATCACCGAACCATCGAGCAAGGGATGGCCCGGCGCTGCGTCAAGGCGTGTGGCCTCCAGCAGCTTCAGCACGGCGCCGGCGAACACGACGAACGAGAAGGCGCGCGCATACACCCGCTGCTGCCGTGCGCCCAGCCAGTACATGCCAGCGGCCTCGACCGCCCAGGCCGCGCCGGTCCATTGCCCCTCGAGGCCCAGCGGAATCGCGAGGGTGCCGAAGATCACGCCGACGATGGCGTAGGCCTCCGCGAGCAGCGCCAGCCCCTTGGGCTGGGTGGCGAACACCAGCCGCCCCAGCAAGAGGTAGAAGGCCGCGAGCGCCATCGCCGAGAACGCAGCCCCGTATTCCCACGGACGCATCAGCAGGACCTGCATGCCGAACGCGACCATCGGTGTGCCGAACACCAGAGAGCTGTCGACACGGCCCGCACGGCGCAGGGTGTCGAGCGCGCGGGTGGCCAGCGGCTGGGCGGGCTGCACCGGCGCGTCGAACAGCGTGCGGCGCGCGAACAGCAGGCCGATGGCGGTGAACAGCAGGAAGAAGACGATCAGGAAGGGCTGCACCGTCGCGTACTGGTCGTCGGTGTAGTACTTGTGCGCCCAGCCGGCGGCCAGCGTGAAGGTGCCGACGAAGCCGATCAGGTTGAGCACGCGCCAGGCCCGGAACCAGGCGATGAGCACGATGCCGATGTCGAGCACCAGCAGGTAGGTGAAGAGCCCCACCGGCTGGTTGGAGCCGGTGGACGCCAGCACCGGCGCGGCGAAGCCCTCGAGCGCCGCGACGATCGCCAGCACCGGCGCGTTCTGCAGCACCGCCAGCGCGGCGCTCAGCACCGCCACGCCGAACAGGAATGCGAAACCGACGCCGGCGGGCAGCAGCCCGCTGAGCTTCATGGCCGCGAGCGTCGTGAGATAGAAGACGCCGATACCCGCGCCCTGCAGGATCAGCGCATAGCCCGCGCGCTTGTTGCGCAGCAACCAACCCAGCACCAGCAGGCCGGCACCGACCAGCGCCACCGCCGCGTAGCGCAATTCGATCGGCACGGTCACGCGTTCGGCCGTGTAGCGCAGCAGGAAAGCCAGTCCAAGGAACAGGATCAGCACGCCGAGCTTGACGAGCATGTTGCCGCCGAAGATCAGGTTCGCAATAGGCGCGGGGAGACGGTCTCGCAGCGGGACCGGGGGTGGAGGCGGCGGGCGGCGCACGGGTGCGGGGGCGGCTACCGGCGGCTTGGCGACCGGAATTGCCGGAGCGGCCGGCTCGGGTGCGGCCTCCGGCCTCGGAACCTGCACGACGGCGACTTGCGGCCGTTGCACCTCCAAGGGCTGGGCTGGCGGCAATGGCACTTCGGCCAGCGTGACTTCGGGCACCGCAGGCAGTTCAGTGGCTTGCACTGCAATATCGCCCGCGCCTTGCGTCAGCCGCCGCTCGAGCATGGCGACCCGCTGTTCGAGCTCCGTCACGCGCCGCTGCAGCTTCATCATGCCGCCATCGGCGACCGCAGGGTCCGCGGGAGCCTGGCCCGGGATGCGTTCAGCTTCGGTGCGATGCGGCGGGGCCTTCTTCTTGCCGATCAACCGCGGCAACAGGAACGCACCAGCCACCGCGAGCACCAGCGCCACGGGCACCGATTCGAACAGCGCCCCGATGAACAGGCCGGCAATGATGCCTATGAACCACATCCTGACTCCCCTTGTTTGGCGAGTGCGGAGTTTACGGCGGTTCAGCAGCCAGGGCGGCACGGCGCCGCGAGCAGCCTGGATTGTTAGCTATAGCTTTAGTAGCAACCTCAGATCGGCGTGAGCTTGGCCACCGACAGGGCCAGCCATTTCACGCCATGCCGCGCGAACTTGACCTGCGCCCGCGCGTCGTCCCCGGTGCCCTCGAGGGCCGTCACCGTGCCTTCGCCGAACTTGTTGTGGAACACCTGCATGCCCGAACGCAATCCGTGCGAAGGCGCCGTCTTCTGCGGCGGCACCGGCGGGCTGGCGAAGGTGTCCTTGTCGCGGCTGCCGCCGCCGTAGCTGTTGGCGCCGTAGCCGCCACCGCCCCCTCCTCCACCGCGCGTGCTGCCGTAGCCGCCGCCGTAGCCGAAGGCCGAAGTGCCGCCACCGAAACCCTGGTTCTTGGGTGTGAGCCACTTGAGCGCGCCCTCGGGCAGCTCTTCGAAGAAGCGGCTCTTGACGTTGTAGCGGGTCTGGCCGTGCAGCATGCGAGTCTGCGAGTGGCTCAGGTACAGGCGCTTGCGGGCGCGGGTGATGGCCACGTACATCAGGCGGCGCTCTTCCTCGAGGCTCTCGAAGTCGCTCATCGAGTTCTCGTGCGGGAACAGGCCCTCTTCCATGCCGGTGATGAACACGCAGTCGAACTCCAGGCCCTTGGCGGCGTGCACGGTCATCAGCTGCACCGCGTCCTGCCCGGCCTGCGCCTGGTTGTCACCCGACTCGAGCGCGGCGTGCGTGAGGAACGCAGCCAGCGGGCTCAGCGTTTCGCCGGTTTCGGCGTCGGGCGCGAGCGGCTCGTCGATCACCGGCCGCGTCAGGTCGATGCCCTGGCTCGCGGGCGACTGGCGCAGTTCGTCGACCGGCAACGCCACCGCATCGCGGCCAAAGCCTTCCTGCGTGACGAAGCTCTCTGCTGCGTTCACCAGTTCGTCCAGGTTTTCGATGCGGTCGGCGCCTTCGCGGTCGGCCTTGTAGTGCTCGACGAGGCCGCTGTGGTCGAGCACCAGCTCGATGATCTCGCGCAGGCTCACGCCCTGCGTCTGCTCGCGCAACACATCGATCTTGGCGACGAAGCCGGTGAGGTTGGCGCCCGCCTTGCCGCCGACCACGCTCACCGCGTCGTGCAGCGAACGGCCGGCCGCGCGGGCCGCGTCTTGCAGGGTTTCGAGCGTGCGCGCACCGATGCCGCGCGGCGGGAAGTTCACGACACGCAGGAAGCTGGTGTCGTCGTCCTTGTTCTCGAGCAGGCGCAGGTAGGCCAGCGCATGCTTGATTTCTGCGCGCTCGAAGAAGCGCAGGCCGCCGTACACGCGGTACGGCACCGAGGCATTGAAGAGCGCGGTTTCGATCACCCGGCTCTGCGCATTGCTGCGGTAGAGCACGGCCATTTCCTTGCGCTCGAAGCCGTCGCGCGCGAGCTGGCGCATTTCCTCGACCATCCACTGCGCCTCGGCCAGGTCGGTGGTCGACTCGTACACGCGCACCGGTTCGCCCGGACCCTGGTCGGTGCGCAGGTTCTTGCCCAGGCGCTTCTTGTTGTGGCTGATGAGCTCGTTGGCCGAGTCCAGGATGTTGCTGTAGCTGCGGTAGTTCTGCTCCAGCTTGATCTGGTGGCGCACGTCGAACTCGCGCACGAAGTCGGTCATGTTGCCCACGCGCGCGCCGCGGAACGCATAGATGCTCTGGTCGTCGTCGCCCACGGCAATCACGCTGTTGTCACGCCCGGGCTCGAACTGGCCGCCGACCGTGTTGCCGGCGAGCATCTTGATCCACGCGTACTGCAGGCGGTTGGTGTCCTGGAACTCGTCGATCAGGATGTGGCGGAAGCGCCGCTGATAGTGCTCGCGCACCGGATCGTTGTCGCGCAGCAGTTCGTAGCTGCGCAGCATGAGTTCGCCGAAGTCGACCACGCCTTCGCGCTGGCATTGCTCTTCATACAGCTGGTAGAGCTCGACCTTCTTGCGGTCGTCGTCGCTGCGCACCTCGACGTCGCCGGGGCGCAGGCCGTCTTCCTTGGCGCCGGCAATGAACCACTGGGTCTGCTTGGCGGGGAAGCGCTCGTCGTCGACGTTGAACTGCTTCATCAGCCGCTTGATGGCCGAGAGCTGGTCTTGCGTGTCGAGGATCTGGAAGGTGGACGGCAGGTTGGCCAGCTTCCAGTGCGCACGCAGCAGGCGGTTGCACAGGCCGTGGAAGGTACCGATCCACATGCCGCGCACGTTGACGGGCAGTATGGCCGTCAGCCGCGTCATCATTTCCTTGGCGGCCTTGTTCGTGAAGGTCACGGCGAGGATGCCGCCGGCGGACACCTGCCCGGTCTGGAGCAGCCATGCGATGCGGGTGGTCAGCACGCGGGTCTTGCCGGAACCGGCGCCCGCGAGGATCAGCGCGTTGCCTGCGGGCAACGTGACCGCGGCCAGTTGCTCCGCGTTCAGGTTCTTGAGCAGCGGCAGGTCCGAAGGATTCGGGGAGTGGGCGTCAGCCGCAGGATCGTTAAACAACATCCTCCGATTGTAGAAACCACTGCGTATGCTGGTTATACGAAGAAGCGGAAGACCCGGCTTCGCAAGACCGCGTAAAATCAATCACCGGGCCCAAGTTTCTTGCGCCCGGTTTTTTGTGGGCGTTTTCTTTGCTGAACGCACCACGAAAACCGGCCGGACCAAGCGCTCTTTCGTTCCCTTCAACGATTCCTTTCTGGAGCCTGGCCATGCAAATCTTCGACTACGACAACATTCTTCTGCTCCCGCGCAAATGCCGCGTGGAGAGCCGCTCCGAGTGCGACACCAGCGTGACGCTGGGCGAGCGCAGCTTCCGCCTGCCGGTGGTGCCCGCCAACATGAAGACGGTGGTCGACGAGTCGATCTGCCTGTGGCTGGCGCAGAACGGCTACTTCTACGTGATGCACCGCTTCGACCTCGACAACGTCAAGTTCGTCAAGGACATGCAGGGCAAGGGCGTGTTCGCCTCAATCTCGCTCGGCGTGAAGAAGCCCGACTACGACACCGTCGACCAGCTGGTGGCCGAGGGCCTGACGCCCGAATACATCACCATCGACATCGCGCATGGCCACGCCGACAGCGTGAAGAACATGATCGGCTACCTGAAGCAGAAGCTGCCGAAGGCCTTCGTGATTGCCGGCAACGTCGGCACGCCCGAAGCGGTGATCGACCTCGAGAACTGGGGCGCGGACGCAACCAAGGTCGGCATCGGCCCGGGCAAGGTCTGCATCACCAAGCTAAAGACCGGCTTCGGCACGGGTGGCTGGCAGTTGTCGGCGCTCAAGTGGTGCGCCCGCGTGGCGACCAAGCCGATCATTGCCGACGGCGGCATCCGAGACCACGGCGACATTGCCAAGAGCGTGCGCTTCGGCGCGTCGATGGTGATGATCGGCTCGCTGTTCGCGGGCCATGAAGAATCGCCGGGCAAGACGGTCGAGGTCGACGGCACGCTGTTCAAGGAGTACTACGGCTCCGCCAGCGACTTCAACAAGGGCGAATACAAGCACGTCGAAGGCAAGCGCATCCTCGAGCCGATCAAGGGCAAGCTGGCCGACACACTGGTCGAGATGGAGCAGGACGTGCAAAGCTCGATCAGCTATGCGGGCGGCCGCACGCTGATGGACATCCGCAAGGTCAACTACGTCACGCTGGGCGGCGACAACGCGGGCGAACACCTGCTGATGTAAGCGCCCTGCGCTGCCGCGCCACGCCGGTCAGGCTTCGAGCAAATGCACCGCATGGCGGTGCAATGCGTGGGCCGGGTCGGCGAGCGCATCGACCACGCCGAAGTGGTTGAGACCCGGCAGCACTTCGCACACCGGCACGGTGTTGCGGCCCCACGCCTCGCGGATCATCGCGTTGTGGCGGATGAACTCCTCGCTCTCCTCGCCGCCGGCCACTGCATAGAGCTGGCCGCGCTTCGGCGCGGGCCACAGCGCCGGGCTGGCGCGCAAGGCGTCAGCATCGGTCAGCTTCAGCGTGTTCACCAGGAACGGCGTGTGCTGCAACGGACGCAGGTCATAGAGGCCGGAGATCGACAGCGCGTTGCACACCAACTGCGCTGGCAGATCGGGCGCGACCGCTTTCCAGTCGCACGACAGCAAAGCCGCCGCCATGTGGCCGCCGGCCGAATGGCCCGCAACGGTGATGCGAGAGGGGTCGCCGCCGTAGGCCGCAACGTGACGCCACGTCCATTCCAGCGCGCGCACCATCTGCATCAAGATGCCGGGCACGGTCACCGGCTGCTCCGGCGTGCCGGGGCAAAGCGCGTAGTTGGGCTGGACCACGCATATGCCGCGGTCGTTGAACGCCGGGGCGATGAAAGAGTGGTCTTTCTTGTCCATGGCGCGCCAGTAGCCGCCGTGGATGAAGACCAGCACCGGCGCGTCGGGCACGGGCGCCGGAAAGACGTCGAGCGTTTCGTTCGTGCCGCTGCCGTAGGGAATGTCTATCCGGGCGGGCAAGGTGTCGCGCGCGGCGGCGGAGTCGCGCGCCCAGCGCTGGAAGTACGCGGGGTGGTCTTTCACCCGCGCAAGGTTGTTGTACATGCCTTCCAGCCAGGCGGGTTCGTACGAGGCCATGCGGTTCTTTTCTCAGTGCTTCGAAAGGCGCGAATCTTGGCACGGCGGCATGTTCCAAAACCGCGGTTCTGGTTAAAATTTGCCCTGCGTTGGGGGGGTAGCTCAGCTGGGAGAGCGCCGCGTTCGCAATGCGGAGGTCGTGAGTTCGATCCTCATCCTCTCCACCAACCGATACTGAAAAGGCCTTGGCATCCGCCAGGGCCTTTTCCTTTTGCGGCTCAGGTGTCGAGCGTCAGGTGCTGGCCGTGCAGCGCGGCGGCCGCCGGCGACGCAAGAAAGCCAATGGTCTGCGCGGCGACCGAGGTCGACACCCACTCGGCCGGATTGGCGTCGGGCATGGCTTGGCGGTTCGCGGGCGTGTCGAGCACGCTCGGCGCCACGCTGTTCACGCAGACGCCGTGCGGTGCCGCTTCGGCCGCCATGGCTTCCACCAGCCGCTGCAGCGCGCTCTTCGAAGCGATGTACGCGGCCATTGCCGGCAGGCCGCGCGCGGCGACCTTCGCCGTCACGGCCACGACGCTGCCTGCTCGGCGTTCGATCATCGAAGGCAGCACAGCCTGAGTCACAGCAACGAACGACCATGCGTTGAGATTCATCATCCGGTCCCAGCTATCGCGCGAGAGCGCATGCGTGGCCTCGCCCATTTCGAAACCGCCCGCGATGTGCACGAGCGCATCGATCTGCCCGAAGGACTTGAGCGCCTGCGCGGCAAGGCCGGCCATGCCGGACGCCGAGGTCACGTCGCCCGCGAGCAGCAGGTGCCGCGAGTTGTCGAGGCCCGGAAAGACCTCGGCGAGCCGGCCTGCATGATGGTCGACCAACGCAAGGCGCGCGCCTTGGTCAAGGAAATGCTGGGCCACTGCGCGGCCCAGTGCGCCAGCGGCGCCGGTGATCAAGACATGGGACGTGGTGCTTGCATCGCTCATCGAAATTCTCCTGGTTGAAGGGCCTCGCCCGTCGGGTGTGGCGAATCCTAACGCTGCGACTCACAAATTTTTTGGACAAGATCAAAATCTGGGATATACTCGTGGTCTTGCCAGAAAACACTAAACGTTTTCAAAGCAAGGGCTCTTAGCTCAGTTGGTAGAGCAGCGGACTCTTAATCCGTAGGTCGAGTGTTCGAGTCACTCAGGGCCCACCACCAACACTAGGAACTGCGCGGTTCTCGCGCTATTTCTTAAGAAGCACTGTTCCGCAATCGCGAAACGTGCTCCGCAAAACAGAGAAGCCTCCCGTCGAAAGACTGGGAGGTTTTTTCTTTTCCGGCCTATCTGAAAGCCGCGCATCACAACGCAACGGCGGCCTCAAATTGAGGTGGCGCAGTCGGCCGAGGCGGCGGGCAGTGCCCCTTGCTCGATGACGCGATGATTGCCGTGAAGTCCGGCACCATGGACTACGTTACCGGCCACGCTGACGCCCAACCCGATCAAAGACTGGCGGTCGGGTACAATCCTGCAACGCTCAATGGTTCTGAGCGCTGTCCTCCGGGCAAGCTGAACCCCATACCAGCGCGTCGAAGTCACTACGACGAAGAAAACAAAAATGACTTCATGCAAAAGAATTTGCCGTAGCGTGGACCGCGTAAGAGTTCACGACCACATTCTCAAAGCCCGCCTTGTGCGGGCTTTTTCATTGGCGTGCGTGCTATGCCGGTCGGCACTGCCAAGCAGTCGCAAAGCGGGTGCACCGCTCGGGCCTGCTCTTGGAGTACAGTCATAAGTCCTCAACACGGAGCCCGCAAGGGTAGGACAAAATGGCCACACCGGAAGAGGCAACTGCAACCGCTTCAGCTGCGAACCTTCTCGGAACAGAGATGGCGCTTACGGCAGCTCTGAGAGCGCTCATCAAGACTCACCCCCAGCCCAACCTGCTCGCACAAGAACTTGTGCAACAGCGGCAGTTTTCTCAGGCTCATCTTGAAGCAAGTCCCGTATCGGACAAGGCACTGATGGGCTTCGAATTGACCTGGGCAATGATCCTCCATCAGGATCCCGCGCAAGACGTACAACTCGTGCCAGCGTCCTAGCTATAAGCTGGCGGGCAAATCGAAGGCGGCTTCAGCTGGTGGCCTTCCACCGGCAGCGATGGGCGCCGCGCTGGCTGCACGGACGGCATCGGCGCGGGCGCGCCAGGTCTGTTCTTGCGTGCGTGCCTCTCGGATCGCCATCGCGCATCCAACCGCGCCGCGCGTGACTCGCGCGCGCCTTGCTTGCCCACCTTGATGGCAAACGGGGGAAGGCGTCCAAGCTGTTCCGGTCGAGTTGTCCAGCCGGGATGTGGGCCCGCACCCCGCCGCCATATTAGGTGGTGGCGATGTACGCACCAGCGCCAAGAGGCCTGAGCCCCTCTGCCTTGCAGATCTCGTCGCATGGGTCCCTCCCGCCAAGCATGACTTTCTTCACAAATGCTCAGACCTTACTGAACAAGTCTGAGCGTTTGGCCGAATGGAACCCATTGCTGTCTCGTCCCAACCTTTTCCGAACGCAATGAAAAGTGGAGATTCAAGCCATCGACCGCTTCCTCGAAAGCAGTCGATATAGGCCCGGTGCTGCAAACCGCACGCCGGCATGGCTCGATCGAAAACTTATTGACAGGGGGAACTGGCAATGAACCAGTTGGCGGAAATGAAGCCCATCGCGCTCGTGGGCTGCGACAAGGTACAGGCGGTGCTGCTTACCGAAAAGCTTCGGTCCATGGGGCATGCATCCGCGACATTCGACAGCGGTGCCGATTTCCTGGTAGCGCTGGGGAGCGGCAGGAAATTCGGCCTGCTCCTGCTGACGCTGCAGGGCGAGGGAGGATGGACAGGTCTCGTTGCCATGTGCAAGGTGCTTCATGTTCCAGCACTCCTGGTCGTCAACGAAGCACCGCGCCATATGCCAGTCGACGAATTGGTCGCGGTGCGGGAAGAAGCTTCGAAGAATCACGCCATCGACTTCATCGTCTGGCCAATCAGCGATCTCGACCTCGATTGGCGCATACGCACCCTCGTCCACCGCGTCGAGGTGTCGCCCGCGCCGCCTGCGCGCACCGTCGATCTCGTGTTTGGCTGCTATCGCTTTCTCGGACCCAACCGCGTGGTCATGAACGACGATCAGGAGGTGCGACTGAAGCCCCGCGAGTTCGAACTCGCGCTATTGCTCTTCCGCAACAGCGGCCAGTTGCTGGAGCGGGACTGGATACTCTCGCTGCTCTGGAGTACCGGCGTGACGCGCAAGGACAGCCGCGTGCTCGATGTCTGCATGTCGGGCATACGCCGCAAGCTCGCCCTGTCCAGGGAGAACGGCTTCATCCTGCACACGGTGTATGGGCGCGGCTATGAACTAGGACGAGTTTTGCAGCC
Source organism: Variovorax durovernensis (assembly GCF_977011995.1). Taxonomy (NCBI): domain Bacteria; kingdom Pseudomonadati; phylum Pseudomonadota; class Betaproteobacteria; order Burkholderiales; family Comamonadaceae; genus Variovorax; species Variovorax durovernensis. Next base: position 4,983,103 of record NZ_CDRNCW010000001.1, read on the forward strand.
GACGCATCAACCGCAAAGAACAGGGCCCTTCACGAGCCTGCGCGTCGAGGAGGTTCACATCCCCGCGATGTAATTCGCGCCCGAGAGAAAAGACAGTCACATCGCGCGCACCGACAAACTCAGGACGCGGCGCCTTGCCCGGCGGCCCAGTCATCGAGAAATCGCATGAGTGCCTCCTGTTGCTCACCGATCTCAGCCGCAAGGTACTGGCGTGCGTGCTCCTGAGCGAGTTCACTCGAAAGGAACCACTGCTCGCGCGCAAGACTGCCCTGCAATGGCGGCGTGCCCCAAGCCGCGTTGCTGCCGCCAAGAAAAGCCTCCGTCACCGGCAAGCGCCCGTCGGTCTTGCCGAGATCCGACAGCGCGTTGCGCGGGCCGCCCAGCGTGACACGAACCCGGACGATGTCTTCGTCCATATCGATGGACGCACCCAAACCACCGGATTGATGCACCTGCCAGAGCTGCGCCGCCGAGGCGTTGCGGACCCAACTCTCGAGTGCTTTAGCCAAACCTTCGAGAACGATTTTTTTGTTCATAAGGAAATATTCCACACATTTGTCGACTTCTTGCGCCCCGCCGGGACGCAACCTACAAAAGCCACCTATGTCGCATGGCATCTTGCAATGGCTGTCACGCATCACAAGAACATTACGACAGGGAAACAAACTCGAAGCTCAAAAGCTCGTTCAGACCCGCTCATGCGGGTATTTTTTTGCCTGCTCGCAGCCTGCATCGGCAGCGACGCCAGGGAGCCACAGAATGGACCGGCAGCGGCATGCGGCTTCGGGCGTCGGCTATATTTCTTGCCATGGAAAAGGCTTCCGACATAGGCAAACCCACGGTACCCATCGACTTGATCGGCCCGGACCATTGGCCTCGCTCGCGGCGCGGCAATGGCCGCACCGCCAAGGTGATTGCCGTCATCGTGGGGGGAATTGCAGCCGCAGGAGTGATCGCATACCGCTTCTTCGGTGTCGGGCGCTGACCCGCACACTGCATATGGCAAAGCCCGCTGCCTCGAAGACAGCGGGCTTTTTTCATGGGCGCGGGCTGGAGCAAGCATCACGGCCGAGCCCCTACTGCAGCCGCGAACCCTTCGGCAGCCGCTTCGCCAGCCACTCGTGCACGTCCGCACGGATGTTGCGGCCTTCGAGCAGAAAGTTCTCGAAGCGGCTCGGCACATAAGGCAGATACACCAGCGGCATGCCGGCTTCCTCCGGCGTGCGCGCGGCCTTGCGGTTGTTGCAGACCGCGCACGCACTCACGAGGTTGGTCCACGTCCACGGGCCGCCGCGTGATTCGGGCATTACGTGCTCGCATTGCAGGTCGCGCTCCTGGAACACGCCCGCACAGTAGGCGCAGGTGTGGCGGTCGCGTCGAAGCAGCTTGCTCTTGGTAACGCTCGGAACCACGTCGAAGAGATTGATCTTCGAGGCACCGCGCAGCGCGATGATGGGCGCCACCTCGACGCGAGACTGCACGCCGCGCGCCACATTGAAGCCGCCGCGCAGCGTCGCCAGCGGCAGGTCGCCGTCTTCCCAAGCCACGGAGCCGGTGGCGTAGTGCAACACCGCCTGCTCCAGCGAGATCCAGGCTTGCGGCGTGCCCTGAATGTCGAGTTGCAGGACGTGAGGATGCATATATCGCCTCCTTTCGCGGCGATGGTCGTCTTGACGACGTTGAATGAAATCCAGAAAACGGTGGGGTACACGAACGGAATCGAACCGTCGTCAGCGGGACCACAACCCGCGGCTCTGCCATTGAGCTACGCGCACCATGAAACATGAGCGGCCTGCTGTCAGGCAGCCTCTACCACTCGCCGACTGCGCGCACGCGCTGATCGAGATCGAGGCCCTCCAGTCGAGGCTCGCGACCAGGCGATGCATCCGCGCCTTCAGGGACACGCCGTGCATCGGTCACGATGCCGAATCGGCGGGCCAAGGCCAGCACCATGCGCTTGCGCGGCTGTGCGGGACGCACGGTGATCATCCGGATCGGGGTATTGCGCTTGCGCATGACGGCTCCTTGGTTGATGTGACAGCAAACAGAAAAACTGGCCCCACGTGCACGACTCGAACGTGCAACCCCTTGCTTCGTAGGCAAGTGCTCTGATCCATTGAGCTAACGCGGGTTGAAAACAGGGATCGAAATTTGCCCGCCCGCTTTCCATTCCGGTTGTGTCCTCACGCGACGGACAGCGCTGGGCGCTGCCCCGTACGACGTCGCTGCACAGGAGTGATCAATTCCTGCACATCCCGCCAGACCGTCTACGCGGTGGACTCTGGCGGTGTGGTGAAGGCACACCCGGAATGGCCAAGCACGGCCGGCAACAAACAAAACAAAAAGGCCCGGAACCTTTCGGTGTCCGGGCCTCTGCATGAGAGAGCTTGGAAGGTATGCGCCTACGCGCAACCTCCACCCGGTAGCACCTGATCCTCGACTTTTCCAACGCGCAGGCTGGCTGCGGCTTTCGTGGAATACACGTGGCTCTGGTGCTGATTCAGTCGGGTCGACGGCATGTCGCCGAAACCACCGCACGCCCAGACGCGCACGAGCGATCGGCCCGAGGCGGGTCGAATGCTGGTGAAGGTCAATGCGATGTTCACGATGGTTCCTGGGTCAAAAATTGCCGCTGTCGGCCGTTAGGGGTTGGAAAAAAGGGACGGCTTGGGCCGCGAATGAAGACAACTGTAAATAGTGTTTACGGCGACGTCAACAACCGGGACAATCTTTTTTTGTCTTGTTGTTGTTTTTGAACAGTGCCCAATATCACCGTCGCGCGTCGCCGCAATGCCCTCGCGCTTCATCGCCGTTTTCTCGAAGAGGCCGTTGCCGCGGGCCTGCCTGCCAAGGGGCTGGATCAGGCGTTCGCCAAGAAGATCGAAATCTCTCCCAGCATGTGGAGCCAGATCAAGAGTTCGCGGCCCATCGGCGACAACCTGGCGCGGCAGATCGAACGGCACTGCGACGTGGAAGCTGGCTGGCTAGACAAGGAAGACCGTCCCAGCGAAGTGCCGGACGCGGCGGAAGAGCGCTTCATCGCGGCGGCACGCGAGGCATGGCGCAGCGCCAATGCCAAGGGCAAGAAGGAACTCACCGGCTGGCTGAAAAAGCGCGCGCAGGACGCAGCGTCCGGCAGCGAGCCCGCGCCCTAAGAGCGAAGGCTCAGCCCAATTCCGGCGCGTTGCGCACGATGGCCGCGCGCATGTCGTCCGGAATGGCAACCGCGCGATGGGTTTCGAGCGACGTAGTCACCAGCACCTGCTGCATCTGCATGCGCACTTCACCGTCGACCGGATCGAAGCAGCGCACGCGCAACGTCATTGAGCGCGAGCCCAGCCGCTCCACGGTCAGACCGAGCATCACCTGGTCGCCCATGCGGCTCACCGCGCGGAAGTCGGCTTCGAGCTTCACGGTGGGCAGGCCGATTCGCCGCTGCGCCACCAGCCCGTGATAGCTGAGCCCGAGGCCTTCGTTCACCCAGTCTTCGACGAGGCCGTTGAGCATCACGAAGTACTGTGGATAGAAGACGATTCCCGCCGGATCGCAATCCGAGAAACGGATCAGCCGCGGCCGGCAAAACTCGGTGCCCTCGCCCATGCTCAGCCCTCCTCGCCCGAAGGCTCGCCGCGCATCACATGCACCCGCAGCAGGCCGAGCTGCGTGTGCAGCTGCTTGACCGTCTTCATGTCGAGCCCCGAGAACATCTCGAGGATCCATTGCTCGTGCTCGCTAGCCATGGTCTCGAAGGTGCGGCGGCCCGTGGGCGTGAGGCTCACGATCCACGCGCGACGGTCGTCGGGGCTGGGGGCGCGCGCCACCATGCCTTCGCGCTCCAGCTCGTCCGTCAGGCCCGTGACGTTGCCGCCCGTCACCATCAGGTAGCGCGACAGCACGCGCATCTTCAGGCCGTCCTTGTAGCGGTAGAGCTGCGCCATGTAGTCGAAGCGCGCCAGCGAGATGCCGAAGCGCTCGCGCAGCCGGCGCCGGATCTCGGCCTCGATCTGCGTGGTGCTGGCCAGCATGCGCAGCCACAGCTTGAGCATCGCGTGATCTTCATGGCCCGCGCGCGCCTCGTGGCCCAGTTCTTCGGCATCGCTCAGCGCGGCGTGGGAAGCGTCGTTGCGCGTCATGTCACTTCTCCTCCGGAAACCGAGATCGACTGCCCCGTGACCGACGCGGCGCCCGCACCGCACAGCCAGCGCACGGCATCGGCCACCTCGGCCGGCTGAACGATGCGGCGCTGCGGATTGACGCTCGAGAACTCCGCCAGCGCATCGGCCTCGCTGCGCCCCGTCTTGCCGACCACGTTGGCCACGCTGTTGCGCAGGATGTCGGTGTCGGTATAGCCCGGGCACACCGCATTCACCGTGATGCCCTTGCGTGCCACCTCCAGCGCCAGCGAGCGCGTAAGGCCGACCACGCCGTGCTTGGCCGCGGTGTAGGCCGCCACATATGCGTAGCCCTTCTGACCGGCCGTGCTCGCGATGTTGACGATGCGGCCCCAGCCGGCATCGAGCATGTCGGGCAGCGCGGCCTGCGCGCACAGGAAGCTGCCCGTGAGGTTGACCGACAGCATCCGCTGCCAGAGATCGAACGAGGTCTTGAGGAAGGGCGCGCTCTCGGCCGCGCCCGCATTGTTGACGAGGATCGCGACCGGCCCGCGCGCGGCGCGCGCCTCGGCGAAAGCGGCCTGCACCGCCTCCGGATTCGCCACATCGGCAGCAGCTACGCCGTGCCCGGTGCCCTCCAGCGAATCTGCAACGCGCTGCAGTGCCTCGCGGTCACGCCCCAGCAGGGTCAGGACGGCGCCCTCGGCGGCAAGGGTGCGGGCGATCTCGGCGCCGATGCCACGCGCGGCACCTGTCACGAGTGCGTGGCGGCCAGTCAGTGAATTTGAGTGCATACCTGAATGTTTTAGTTCTGAATCATTTTAGCGGCGCGGACGGATGCCGGTTGTCACCGCATGAAACGGCCACCGTTCAGGTCCAGCGTGGCACCGGTCATGAAGGCTGCCGCCGGGGACGCGAGATAGACCACGGCGGCCGCCACTTCTTCCGGCAAGCCGAAGCGCCCTATCGGAATGCCGGCCTGCAGCGCCTGCCGTCGCGCGGGGTCCAGCGACTCGAGCAAGGGGCTCTGGATGGCCGCCGGGGCCAGCGCATTCACCGTCACGCCATGCGGCGCCAGCTCCTGCGCGAAGGAGCGCGTCAGCGCCAGCAGCCCCGCCTTGCTGGCCGCGTAGTGCGCGCCGGTCGCCGCGCTGGCCTGCTGCCCCGCCATCGATGCGAGGTTGACGATGCGGCCCGCGCCGCGCCCACACATGTGCCGCCCGGCGATGCGGCAGCCGAAGAAGCTGCCGCGCAGGTTGATGGCGAGCACGTCGTCCCATTCCTCGGGCGTGATGTCCCAGAGCGAGGTTGTCGGCGTTCGGGCCGCGTTGTTGACCATGACGTCGACCGCGCCGAAGTGCGCCACGGCCTTGTCGAAGCAGGCGGAGAAGCCGGTCTCGTCGCGCACGTCGAGTTCCAGCGCGAGCCCGCCGGTTTCTTTCGCCACCGCTTCCACGCTGGCAAGGTCGATGTCGGCGAGCGCCACGCGAGCCCCCGCCTGGCAGAGCCCGCGCGCAATCGCCAAGCCGAGCCCTCGCCCCGCGCCCGTCACGAACGCCACGCGGCCGGAAAGGGGTTGCGCTGCGCTCGTCATGCATCTAGCTCCTCGCGGGCCGGCCGTCCCAGGTCAGCGGCCCCACGCCGCGCTCGCGCAGCTTGAACTTCTGCACCTTGCCGTTCTCGGTGCGCGGCAGGTCGGCCAGCACGTCGATATACCGCGGCACGGCGAAATAAGGCAGTCGGCCTTCGCAGAAACGCGCAAGCTCCGCAGGATCGACCGGCACGCCCTCGCGCGCTACCAGCGCGGCCATCACCTCGTCTTCGGCCAGCTCGGAGCGCACCGGATACACCGCGCACGAGGCCACGCCCGGGTGGCTCAGCAGCACCTGCTCGACCTCGAACGACGAGATGTTCTCGCCGCGCCGGCGGATCGCGTCCTTGATGCGGTCGACGAAACGGAACGCGCCATCGGCATCGCGCACCACGCGGTCGCCCGTATGGAACCAGAGATTGCGCCAGGCCTCGACCGTCTTCTCCGGCATGTTGAAGTAGCCGCTCGCAAAGGCGTAAGGCTCGTCCGCGCGCAGCAGCAGTTCGCCGGCCTCGCCGGGCGGCAGCGCCACGTCGTCTTCGTCTGCCACGCGCGCCTGGAAGCCCGGGCGCAACCAACCCATGACGCCGCCGCGCGGCGAATCCGGCGCGGTGGCGATGGCGAAGTTGGTCTCGGTAGAGCCGTAGCCTTCGAGCAAGGACACGCCTGTGCGCGCCTTGAACGCCGCCCCTGCGGCGGAAGGCACGCCCGGCCCGAGCCCGATGCGCACCTGGTGATCCCGCTCCCCCGCCGCTTCCGGCTGCGCGAGCAGGATCGGTACCATCGCGCCCAGCAGGTAGACCACAGTGGCGCGGCTCGCGCGCATCGCCGGCCAGAAGCCCGATGCGGAGAAGCGCTGCTCGAACACGACCTCGGCACCGGTCAACGCAGCCTGCGCGAAGGTGTTGAGCGCATTGATGTGGAACAACGGCAGCGTGGTGCACAGCACGTCGTCGGCACCAACGCCCAGCACCTCCGCGCTGTTCAGGCCCCACCAGAAATACTGCGCATGCGGACAGATCACGCCCTTGGCCGGCCCGGTGGTGCCGGAGGTGTACAGGATGGCGAGCGGATCGCCCGGCTGAACCGGCGCCGGCTCCAGCGCGTCTCCTGCCTCGGGGTACGACACCATGCGCACGCCGGCAGGCGCCTGCCATTCGGCAGCTTGCGTCTCTCCGACCACCCAGATCTCGCGCAGCGCCGTTCGCCCCAGGTCCGCCGTTGCAAGCCGCTCGACGAACGCGGCCTCGATGACCAGCAGCTTCGCCTCGCTGTTCGCCAGGAAGTATTCGATCTGCGGCCCCATCGATGCCGTGTTGACGGGCACGGTCGATGCACCCAGCCATCCCGCGCCAAGAAAGCTCTCCAGGAACTCGATGCGGTTGCCGCACATCACGGCGATGCGGTCGCCGCGCACCACGCCCGCAGCCGCCAGTGCACCGGCACGAACGGCGGCGGCCCGAGCCGCATCGCGGTGGGTCCAGGCATGCGCGCCGATGCGCAGCAGCGCGCGCGCGCCGAACACATCGGCCTGCCGCTGCAGCATCGCGGGCAGCGTGCGCCGGGCGGGCGGCACGGCGCGGGCGTCAGTCGTCATCGTGCGTGCCTCCGCCGAGATATGTCGCCTGCACACGCGGGTCACTGGCCAGCTCGGCCGACGCACCCGACAGCGCGATCTCTCCAGTCTCGAGCACGTAGCCCTGGTCCGAGCTCTCCAGCGCCGCGCGCGCGTTCTGCTCCACCAGCAGGATCGACACGCCGTCATCGCGCAGCTTGCGCACGATGGTCAGGATGTCGCGCACGATCAGCGGCGCAAGGCCGAGGCTGGGCTCGTCGAGCATCAGCAGCCGGGGCGCCGACATCAGCGCGCGCCCCACGGCCAGCATCTGCCGCTCGCCGCCCGACAGCGTATCGGCGCGTTGAGAACGCCGCTCCGCCAGCCGGGGGAAGCGGTCATACACCGACTGCAGCCGCTTCTTCATCGCATCGCCGCGCAGCCGCTTCGCGTAGGCGCCGAGCTGCAGGTTGTCGAGCACGGTGAGTTCGCCGAACAGTTCGCGCTTCTCCGGCACGAGGCACAGGCCCCGTTCCACGCGCGCCTCCACGTCCAGCCCCTGCAGGTCTTCGCCCTCGAAGCGCAGCGTGCCTTTGCAAGGCAGCAGCCCCATCGCCGCGGCCAGCAGCGTGGTCTTGCCAGCGCCGTTAGGGCCGATCACCGAGATGATCTGCCCCGGCTGCAAGTCCAGCGACACGCCGCGCACCGCCTCCACCTGCCCATAAGAAACGTGCAGATCGCCAATCTCCAGCATCGCGGTCATTTCGACACCCCCAGGCTCGTCACTTCGTGTACTTCGCGCACCCCCTGAAGGGGGCCCGCGCCTTCGGGCGGCCGTGCGGCGCTCATACGACGCTCCCCAGGTAAGCCGCCTGCACGCGCTCGTCGGCGCGAACCGCCGAAGGCACGCCCTCCACGAGCTTGGAGCCGAAGTTCATCACCACCAGCCGGTCCACCAGTTTCATCACGAAGTCCATGTCGTGTTCGACGATGAGGATGGTCACGCCTTCCTCGCGCAGCTTGCGCAGCAGATCGCCGAGTGCCATCTTTTCCTTGCGGCGAAGGCCCGCTGCGGGCTCGTCGAGCACCAGCAGCACCGGGTCGGCGGCCAGCGCGCGCGCGATTTCCAGGATGCGCTGCGTGCCCAGCGGCAGGCTGCCCGCGAGTTCGTGCGCGCGGTCGCCCAGGCCGATGCGGTCGAGCTGGCGTTGTGCCTCCTGCAGGATCTGCCGCTCTTCCGTGCGGTCCAGCCGCAGCCCGGCCTTCAGGATGCCCGAGCGTGTGCGCGAGTGCGCGCCCAGCGCCACGTTGTCGAGCAGGCTCATGTGCGGGCGCAGCTTCACGTGCTGGAAGGTGCGCGCCAGGCCCAGCCGCGCCACCTCGCGCTGCGGCATGCCTGCGATGTCGTGGGCCAGGAAGCGCACCTGGCCCGAACTCATCGGCAGCGTGCAGGTCAGCAGGTTGAACATGGTCGACTTGCCCGCGCCGTTGGGCCCGATGAGCCCGACGATCTCGCCGGCCTTGACGTCGAAGCTCACGTCGTTCACCGCCACCAGCCCGCCGAAGCGCTTGACCGCGCCGTTCACCGACAGCACCTGCGAGCCGCGCTCGGGCAGCGTGCGGTGCGGCAGCGGCTCCACGGGTGGCGCATCGTGGCGCGAAGGCCCCTGGGCGCCGCCGCGCCGACGCGTCCAGCGGCGCAGCAGCCCCATCACGCCACCGCGCGCAAAGTGCAGCAACAGGATGAACAGTGCCGCAAAGGCCACCGCCTCCAGTTGTCCGGCGCGCTGCGTGAGCATTGGCAGGACGTCTTGCAGGCCGTTCTTCAGCACCAGCACCAGCGCGGCGCCCACCAGCGCGCCGGCAAGCTGGCCCAGCCCGCCGGCCACCGCCATCAGCAGATACTCGATGCTTGCACGCACGTCGAAGGGCGACGGGCTCACGAAACGGTTCATGTGCGCATAGAGCCAGCCCGCCAGCCCCGCGAACAGCGCGGCTGTGACGAACAGCGAAAGCCGCACGCGGTATGCATCCGCCCCCACGCTCGCCAGCAGCGTCGCGCCGCCGCGCAGCCCGCGAATCGCGCGCCCAGGCCGCGACTGCAGCAGGTTGTAGCTGAACAGGCAGGCCAGGCCGACCACCACCCAGATCAGGTAGTACATCGCGCGCGGATCGGCCAGCGACCAGCCCGCCACCTGCAGCGCCGGAATGTTCGACAGCCCCGTGTGCCGTCCGAGCGCATCGACATTGCCGAACAGCATTGCGATCGACAACCCCCACGCGATGGTGCTCAGCGGCAGGAAGTGCCCGCCCAGCCGCAGCGTCAGCATGCCGATGGCCAGCGCCGACAGTCCCGTGAGCAGCAATGCGAACAGCAGCCCGATCCAGGGCGACATGCCCTGCGTCGTCGTGAGCCACGCTGTCGCGTAGGCCGCGATACCCACGAAGGCCGCCTGCCCGAAGGAAGTCGCGCCGCCAACGCCGGTCAGCAGCACCAGCCCCAGCGCCACCAGCGCGCCGATGCCGATGTCGTTCAGCAGCGAGACGGTAAAGCTGCCCGCCACCGCCGGCACCAGCGCCAGCACGACGACAAGCCCGGCGATCCACGCCATGCGTTTGCGGTTGCCGTTCATTGGTCCACCTCGTCTTCTTCCTCTTCGGCATGCGCCGCCATGAACGAACGCAGCATGAGCACGGGAATCAGCAGGCTGAACACGATCACGTCCTTCAACGCGCCGCTCCAGAACGAGGCAAAGCTCTCCACCACGCCGACCGCCAACGCACCCACGGCCGTCATCGGATAGCTCACGAGCCCGCCGATGATCGCGGCCACGAAGGCCTTCAGGCCGATGATGAAACCCGAGTCGTAATACATCGTCGTCACCGGCGCGATGAGCACGCCGATCAGCCCCGCCAGCAGCGAGGCGCAGCCATACGCCAGCAGCGCCGTGCGCACCGGCCGTATGCCGACCAGCCGAGCACCCACGCGGTTCACGGCCGTGGCGCGCAGTGCCTTGCCAGCCACCGTGCGCTCGAACACCAGGAAGAACAGCCCGCTCAGCACGATGGCCGCTCCCACCATCAGCACCACCTGCCCGCTGACGGTGAAGCCGTCGCTCAGCGTGAACACGGCGCTGGTGAGCGGCGTGGTGCGCGAGCCTTCAGGTCCGAAGAACAGCAGGCCCAAGCCCGACAGGAGAAAGTGCAGCGCCAGGGAGACGATCAACAACACCAACACAGATGCATCCGCGATCGGCTGGAACACCACCCGCGCCAGCAGCGGTGCGATCGGCACCACCAGCAGCACGGCCACCGCGATGTGCACCGCCACCGGCACGCCGGGCCGCGCCGCCAGCCACGCGAGCACGCACGGAATGGCAGGCAGCACGCCCCACATCAGCACCGCCTTGGGAATGCGCGCGGCCTCGCCGCGACGCAGCAGGCTGCCGATCTCGGTGGCCAGCGCCAGCGCAGCCAGCACCGCGACCATGCCGATGGTCGGCGGCACACGGTCGGTTTCGAAGGCCGCGAGCGACAGGGCCGCAAATGCCGCAATGTCGCCGAACGGCACGAACACCACCCGCGTGACGGAGAAGATCAACACCAGCCCGAGGCCGGCCAGCAGGTAGACGGCGCCGTTGGCCAGCCCGTCGGTGAGAAGAATGAGCGCCACGTCCCATGTCATCGCGCGGCCCTCCGGTAAAGCAAAGGCGAGCGGTTCAAGGTGCGAGCTTCCATTGGCCGTTGTCGAGCTTGACGATCACGCGGGCGCGTTCGTCCACGCCATAGAGACTGCCTGGCTTGAAGGTGTACACGCCGTGCGTGCCCACCACTTCCTTCGTGCTGAAGATGGCGTCGCGCAGCGCCACGCGGAACTCGGGCGTTCCCGGCTCGGCCTTCTTCATGGCGCGCGAGGCTGCATCGGCGAACACCAGCCAGCCGTCGAACGAATAGGCCGAGAAGGCATCGCTGGTCGGTGCGTTGTTGACCTTCTGGAAGACGGCGCGGAAATCGGTCGCGATCTTCTTGGTCGGATAGCTGTCGGGCAACTGCTCGGCCACGATCACCGGGCCGGTGGGCATCAGCGCGTTCTGGCCGGCCGCGCCGACCACGCGCACGAAGTCGGGGTTGATCAGGCCATGCTGGCCGTACACGCCCCCCTTGAAGCCGCGTTCCTGCAGGGCAAGGAACGGCAGCGCACCGGGTGTGCCGGCGCCGCCGGTCATCACCGCGTCGGGCCGCAGCGCCACGATCTTCAGCACCTGGCCGGTCACCGAGGCGTCGGCGCGCGCATAGCGTTCGTTGCTCACCACCTTGATGCCGGCGCCGGGCGCGGCCTTCATGAGCGCGTCGTAGACCAGGTCGCCCCAGGCGTCGGAGAAGCCGATGTAGCCCACCGTCTTCACGTTGTTGCGCTTCATGCGCTCGACCACCGCGTCGATCATCAGCTGCGTGGGCTGCGCCACGGTCATGACCCAAGGGTTCTCGTTGGGGTCGAGCAGGATCGGCGTGAGGCCGATCATCGGCGTCTTCGCTTCCTTGCCCACCTGCGCCATCGCTATTGCCGCGGGCACGCCAGAGGTGCCCATGAGCACGTCGACCTTCTCGTCCTCGATCAGCTTGCGCGCATTGCGCCCGGCCGTGGTGGGGTCGGAGCCGTCGTCGAGCACGACGAGCTGGATCTTGCGGCCGTTCACCTCGCCCTTGTAGGCCAGCGCGGCCTGCATGCCCTTGGCATAGGGCACGCCCAGCGAGGAGTTCGGCCCCGACAGCGACACGCTCAGGCCGACCTTGAGGTCGGCCGCCAGCGCGCTCGCAACGCCACAGGCGGTCAGCACCGCGGCGAGTGTGCCGCGCGTCAAGGTCTGCATCAGGCTCTTCATGTCGTAGCTCCGGTGAGGATGGTTGTTGGAATGAACAGGTAACTCAGATGAACAACTGGATGGCCGGCAGCGCGCGTCCGGCATTGAGCAGGTCGACGCGCTTCTGGCGGATAGCCCAGCCGGCGGGTGTGCGGACAAGGTGATGGCGGGCAGTGCCGCTCAGCAGGACCTGGTCTTCGCCGCGCGCCTCGACGTAGAGGAACGGCGTGCGCAGCCATGCCTCGTCACCCTCCTCGCGCTCGATGCGCGACGGCTGCAGCACATGCTGGCTGTGGCTGGCCGGGTGCTGCGAATGGGCGCGCGGGTTCTTGAGGCGGTCCACGCGCAGCTGCAGCAGCAGCCGGTCTTCATAGGCCAGCGAGTTGTGCGAGAACGGGTCGGCCTGCGCCGCGCCGAGCAGCGGCACCCAGTAGTGGCCGTCTTCGGCGAACAAGGCCAACCATTCGTCGAGGCGACGCTCGTCGAGCAGGGCCGCCTCGTGGGCGACGAAATCGCGTGGGTCCGTCATTGCGCGGCCTCCATGCCCGCCGCCATGGACTTCGCCCATGCGCGGAACTGGTTGCGCATCAGCAGCTCATTGATCCCGTTGGTGGTGACTGTGGCCTGCTGCGTCTCGGCAGGGTCGAAATTGCGATGCAGGCTCACCCATTCGTTGCCGCCAGCCCGCAGGCCCTGCTGGATGCTCTCGAACAGATGCACGTCGTCATGCGCGACCACCGACATCGGAGAGAACACGAGGCGGTTGTAGCTCATGGCACGCTCGAACAGCAGTGCCGGCGCGCCCGCCGCACGGAAGCTCCAGGCCTCGATCAGCGTGCGGTTGGCAGCCAGCGGGCGAATCACGCGAATGGCCTGCGGCGAGCCCTTGACCGAAAGGCTCGGATAGAAGACCGAGTTCTGCGGCGAGCGCTGCAGTATCTCGGCGGCACGCTCCTCGCCGTGCGCGGCACGCATCGCGGCTTCGTACTCGGGCAGCTGCGCGTAGTTGGAGTGGATGCTGAAGTTCACGCCCAGCACGCTGTGCCCGTTGGCGAACACGCGCCCGCCCATCTTGTCGAAGAACTCGTAGCCCGAGCCGAAGGGCAGTATCTGCTCCATCGCCATCGGCTTGGGGTCGGTGGGCGCGTGGCCTTCCCACAGCGCCTCGGCCGCCTTGGTGGCCGACTCGTGCGTCGACATAGGGTGTACCGTGTCGTTGATGTTCTCCAGGTACATCTTCCAGTTGCAGTGGACGATGTTGCGCAGCACGCCGCCGCTCACCGTCAGCTTGCCTTCGGGCGAGCGGTCGACCATGTTGTCGATGGCGCCCAGCACTTCGCCGAAGTAGTCTTCGAACGAGGGGCCGTTGTCCGAGAGCCGCACGAACACGAAGTCGCGATACACCTTCACGTTCTTCACCACCGACAGCCCCTGCCCCGACTCGCAGGCCTTGAGCTGCGTGCCCTCATAGCCGTTCTTCAGCGGCAGCCCGAGCGGCGCGCCGTCGAGCTTGTAGGTCCACGCGTGGTAGGGGCAGCGAAAGAACCGGCCGGTGTTGCCGCACTCGTCGGTCACCAGCTGCGTGCCCTTGTGGGCGCAGCGGTTGTAGAGCACGTGCACCTTGCCGTCGGGCTGCCGCACCATGAGCAGCGGCCGGCCCGCGATGTCCTGCGTCACGAAGTCGCCGGCCTCGGGCACCTGGCTCGCGTGGCCGAGAAAGACCCAGGTGTTGGCGAACAGGTGCTCCTGTTCCAGGGCGAAAAGCTCTTCGCTCAGGTACAGGTCGCGGTGCACCCGGTCGTCGCGAACCAGCGCCGCGACAAGATCGGGGCGATTGCGATAAATGTTCATGGACGTGCTCCTGATTCAGGTCGCGTCACGTCAATTCGCGGAACACCGTGGAACCGGCTTTGCCGGGCAACCGGTGTTGCCCCCGGTAGAGGGTGGGCGAAGCGACACGAAGTGAGCGCAGCCTGGGGGCGAGCTTGCTCACGGGACCAGCTTCCACTGGCCCTTGGTCATCTGCACGATGACCACGCCGCGCTGGTCGGAGCCATAGCGGTCGTCGGGCTTGAAGGTGTAGACGCCATGCGTGCCCACCAGTTCCTTGGTGCTCACGATGGCATCGCGCAGCGCCGTGCGGTACTGCGGCGTGCCCGGCTCGCCCTTGGTGCGCGAGGCTGCGTCGGCCAGCAGCAGGTAGGCATCGTAGGTGTATGACGAGAACGCATCGGTCGGCACCACGCCGTTGACCTTCTGGTAGGCGCTGCGAAAGGCCATCGACACCTTCTTGATCGGGTTGCTGTCGGGCAGCTGGTCGGCCACCAGCACCGGTCCGCTGGGCACCTGCAACCCTTCGATGGAGGCGCCGCCCACGCGAACGAAGTCGGCGTTGATGAGGCCGTGCGTGCCGTAGATCTTGCCCTTGTAGCCGCGATCGGCCAGCGCGATGTACGGCAGCGCGCCGGGCGTTCCCGAGTTGCCCGCAAACACCGCGTCAGGCCGCGCCGCGACGATCTTCAGCACCTGCCCGGCCACCGACGAATCGCTGCGCGCATAGCGCTCGTTCGCCACCACCTTGATGCCGGCAGCATCGGCGCTCTTCACCAGCGAGTCGTAGGCCAGGTCGCCGAGCGCGTCCGAGAAGCCGATGAAGGCCACCGTCTTCACGCCCGACTTCTTCATGCGGTCGACCACGCCCGCGACCATGAGCGGGAACGGTTGCGACACCGTCACGGTCCACGCGCCCTCGGGGCCTGCGATGGTGACCGGCGTGGGCGAGATCAGCGGCGTGTTCAGTTCCTTGGCCACCGCGGCGATGGCCATCGCGCCGGGCACGCCCGAAGTGCCAATGAGCACGTCCACCTTGTCCTCGGTCACGAGCTTG
Source organism: Variovorax durovernensis (assembly GCF_977011995.1). Lineage (NCBI taxonomy): Bacteria > Pseudomonadati > Pseudomonadota > Betaproteobacteria > Burkholderiales > Comamonadaceae > Variovorax > Variovorax durovernensis. Next base: position 4,998,110 of record NZ_CDRNCW010000001.1, read on the forward strand.
CGCGCGTTGCGCCCGGCGGTGGTGGGGTCGGAAGCGTCGTCGAGCACGACCAGCTGGACCTTGCGGCCTGCGATCTCGGGATGCTCGGCAATCGCCGCGCGGATGCCCTTCTCGTACGGAATGCCGAGCGCGGCGACCGGGCCTGAGAGCGAGCTGATGAAGCCGATCTTCAGGTCGGCTGCCATGGTTTGCGTGGCGGCCAGTGCAAGCGCCGTGGCGCCGAGGATGTGGGTGAGCTTCAGCTTCATTTCAGGGCACCAGCTTCCATTGGCCTTTTTCGAGCTTCACGACGACGCGCGAGCGGTCGTCCGAGCCATAGCGATCGGTGGGCTTGAAGTTGTAGACCGAGTGCGTACCCACCAGCTCCTTGGTGCTGACGATGGCATCACGCAAAGCGAGGCGGAACTGCGGCGTGCCGGGCTCGGCCTTGCCGGCCAGCGCACGCTGCGCGGCGTCGAGGTAGATCAGCCATGCATCGAAGCTGTAGGCCGAGAAGGTGTCGGTGGGCGGCGCGCCGTTGGCCTTCTGGTAGGCGGCGCGGAAGTCCATCGAGATCTTCTTCATCGGGTTGCTGTCGGGCAACTGCTCGGCCACCACCACGGGGCCGGTGGGCGCCAGCAGGCCTTCGACCGAGGGGCCGCCGACGCGGATGAAGTCGGGGTTGATCAGCGAGTGCATGCCGTAGATCTTTCCCTTGTAGCCGCGCTCGGCCAGCGCCAGGTAGGGCAGCGCGCCAGGCGTGCCCGAGGCGCCGGTGATCACCGCGTCGGGCCGCAGCGCCACGATCTTCAGCACCTGCCCCGCCACCGACGAATCGCTGCGCGCATAGCGCTCGTTGCTCACTACCTTGATGCCGGCCGCGGGCGCCGACTTCGTGAGCGCGTCGTACACCAGGTCGCCCCAGGCGTCGGAATAGCCGATGTAGGCCACCGTCTTCACGCCGGCCTGCTTCATCTTCTCGACCATCGCGCCCATCATCAGCGGCGCGGGTTGCGGCAGCGTCACCATCCACGCGCCCTCCTCGCCGGCCAGGTCGGCATTGGCGATGGAGATGAGCGGCGTCTTCGTTTCGCGCGCCACGCCGGCGATGGCAAGGGAGCCTGGCGCACCGGCCGTGCCGATGATGACGTCGACCTTGTCTTCCTCAATCAGCTTGCGCGCGTTGCGCGCGGCCGTGGACGGGTCGGACGCATCGTCGAGCTGGATCACCTGCACCTTGCGGCCGCCCACCTCCGACTTGTAGGCGACTGCGGCTTTCATGCCCTTGTCGTAGGGAATGCCCAGCGACGACACAGGCCCCGACAGCGAAGTGATGAAACCGACCTTGAGATCGGCGGCCCAGGCGCTCGCGGCGCCCAGCGCGCCGATACCCACGGCCACGGCCGCGAGTGTGCGAATTCGGTTCATGACTTTCATGGCGATGCTCCAGAGGTGGTTTTGGTTGGACGTGAGGAAAACTGGAAATTCAGAGGGCGAGGCTTCCGACGCTGGTGCCGCCGCACACGTACAGCACCTGCCCGGTGACGAAGCTGTTGTCGGCATCGGCGAAGAAGCGCACGGCGCGTGCCACGTCGGCCGATTCGCCCAGGCGCTTGACGGGCACCGAGGCGGCGAGCGCGCGTTCCTTCTCGCTGCCGGCCTCGACCACATCGTAGAACATGTCGGTGCGGATAGGCCCCGGGGCCACCACGTTCACCGTGATGCCGTCGGCCGCCAGCTCGAGCGCCCAGGTGCGCGCCATGCCCAGCATGCCGGCCTTGGTGGCCGAATAGCTGGTGCGCGTGGCAAGGCCCAGCGCGGCGCGCGACGACAGCAGCACGATGCGGCCGAAGCGTTGCGCGCGCATCGCGGGCAGCGCACCCTGCACGAGCTGTATCGCACAGCCCAGGTGCAGGTCGACCAGCGCATCGAGGTCGTCGAGCTTCACGTCTGGCAGCAGCGCGGCGCGGATGACGCCTGCGTTGTGCACGATGGTGGTCGGTGCGAAGCGTTCGACCAGTTCGCGCACCGCTTCGCCCGTGGCGGCGCGGTCGCTCAGGTCGACCTCGATGCTGCGCAGCTTCGGGTGGTCGATCTCGGCCTTGCGGCGTGCGAGCGACACCACCTCATAGCCCTGCGCGAGCAGGTCTTCGCAGATCGCCTTGCCGATGCCCGCGCTGCCTCCGGTAACGGCCGCAACTTTGGGTGCCACGCTGCTCATGACGAGGCTCCCACCAACGCCAGCACACGCAGCGGGCTGCCGCTGCCCTTCTCGATCTTCAGCGGCGGGCAGATCAGCACGGCGCCGGCCGGCGGCAGCAGGTCGAGGTTGCTCAGGCACTGCAGGCCGTAGCGGCCCGCGCCATGCATGTAGTAATGGCACGGATACGGCGGCCGCAGGTGATAGCCCTGGCCCGCATCCGTACCGATGGCCTCGGAGCCGAAGCCCAGCACGTCGCGCTGCTCTACCAGGAAGCGCACGGCCGCGGTGCTCGGGCCCGGCGTGTGCTGGCCCGTCTCGTCGAAGTTCTGATACGCCTCGGGGTCGGTGCGCTTGGACCAGTCGGTGCGCATCAGCACCCACGCACCCTTGGGGATGCGGCCATGCGCCGCCTCGTAGGCTTCGATGTCCTCGAGGGTCAGCAGGTAGTCGGGGTCGTCCTTCACCTGCGGCGAACAGTCGATCACGCAGGCCGGCGCCACGAAGTGCTGCACGGGAATGGTGTCGACCGAGTTGTTCGGCAGGTCGCGCCCGGAGATCCAATGGATCGGTGCGTCGAAGTGGGTGCCCGTGTGCTCGCCGCAGGAAAAGTTGTTCCAGTACCAACCCGGGCCGCGCTCGTCGTACTTCGACACTTCCTCGATGCGGAAAGGCCAGCACTGGCCCATCTCGGGCGGCAGCGCGATCTGCGGGAACTCGGGCGTCAGCGTCTGCGTGAGGTCGATCACGCGGATGCGGCCACTGGCCATCGCGGTCACCAGGCCACCGAGGATTTCGGCGGCGGACATCAGTTCGGTTGTCGTTGTCATTCGTGTGGCTCCTGTCTCAGCCGCCTGCGGCCAGCTCGCGTTCGAGCACCTTGGGGTTGTCGCGCCAGCGCTCCAACCACTCCTGCGCCACGTCGCCGGGGTAGACGTCTTCCACGCCGTCGCGCAGCGCCTTCACGATGGCATTGGCCAGCGCGGTAGGTGCGAGCTTGGGCGGCGGCGTGTGCTGGTTCCATTCGTCGTCGATGGGGCCCGGGAACACGTTGATCACGCGGATGCCGGCCGGCCGCATCTCTGCGCGCAGGCACTGCGCAAGCGAATGCGCCGCCGCCTTCGAGGCGCTGAAGGTGCCGTGCGGCGGGAAATTGCTCAGCGCATAGATCGACAACAGGTTGACCCATGCCGTAGCGCCCGTCACGCCATCGGCCGAACGGCCCTTGAGCGCAGGCCCGAACTCCTGCGCCAGCCGCAGCAGGCCGAAGTAGTTGATGTCCATCTCGGCCTTGGCCACGTCGGTGCCGCGCCGCGCGCCTATGCCGAAGGTGCGGTGCACCTCGGCGTTGTTGATCACGATGTCGACCTTGCCGCCGATGGAACCCGCAAGCTCCGTCACCTGGCGGCCATTGGTCAGGTCCAGCGGCACCAGCGTGACCTGCGGCAGCGCAGAGATGTCGTCCAGCCCGTCGCCCATCTTCTTCCAGGGCTCGGCATGGCCGACCCAGACGATGTCGGCACCGGCCTTCACCAGCGCACGCACGATGGACTGGCCGGTCTCGGTCTTGCCGTCGGTCACCAGCACCTTGCGGAATTTGGGGTCGCTGGTCATTTCGCGCAGCATCTTGTCGTCGGCCATGTGGGGACTCCCTTCATTCGGAAAACCAATGAGAACGGCCTGGCCCGCGCGGTCGAGCCGGGCGCCGACACGAACGCGTTGCGGCGCGTCGCCGACTTCGCCATGCAGATGGACCATGAGCGTGGGGCCGGCATCCAGGTGCACCAGGCCCAGCCGCCAGGGCAGCCGCTCGCGAAAGAACAGGTCGTTGCTGTGATGCAGCGTGGTGCTGCCGAGCAGCTCACCCTCGCCGCTCTGCTCGCGCCAGCGCAACGCGGCCGACAGGCACTTGTGGCAGACCTCGCGCGGCGGGTACTGCACCGTGCCGCAGTCCTCGCAGGCCTGCAGCTCGAAGCGGCCTTCGGCGGCAGCGGCCGTAAGGCCGAGCGCCACTCGGCCACGCGCGCCGGGCGGCAGGTTCATCTGCCGGGTGCGCAGCACCGGGTTCTTGCGCGGGGGGCGCATCAGGGGCATGGTCATAGCGCCTCCGCCGGGCCGCCCCAAGGCAGGCGCGCGGCCCCCTCGGGGGGCAGTGCAGCCGCGAAGCGGCAAACGTGGGGGTAAATCATGCCGGTCTCCCGAGGATGACGGCGCCTGTGCAAAGGCAGCGGTCGTAGGTCACCATGCCGAAGCCGGCGACGAGGCCCAACCGGGCATCGGGCACGGTGCGCGCGCCGGCTTCACCGGTCAACTGGCGGATCGCCTCGACCATGCCGAGGAAGCCGCCCGCCGCGCCGGCCTGCCCGGCCGACAGCTGCCCGCCGCTCGTGTTGTTCGGAAAGCTGCCGTCGAAGGTCATGGTGTTGGCCTGTACGAAGGCCGGGCCCTCGCCCTTCTCGCAGAAGCCCAGGTCTTCGAACTGCATCATCACGATGACGGGGTAGTCGTCGTAGGTCTGCACGAAGTCGAGTTCCGCTGGCTGGATGCCGGCCTGTGCGTACAGGTCGTCGCGGTCCTTGCGCCAGCCGCCCTGCACCATCACCGGGTCTTCGGCGTAGGCGTTGTGGCGTTCGATGGCACCGCGGATGACGACGTGCGCCAGGCCCAGGTCGCGTGCGCGCTCCTCGCTCATCACCAGGAAGGCATCGGCGCCCGCGCAGGGCATCACGCAGTCGAACAGGTGGATCGGATCGGAGATGGGCCGCGCGGCCATGTACTCGTCGAGCGCCAGGCCCTTCTTGAACATCGCGTTCGGGTTGCCCAGCGCGTTGGTTCGCTGGTCGACGCAGATGCGGCCGAAGTCTTCGCGCTTCGCGCCGTAGGTGCGCATGTAATTGGCGGTGATGAACGCGAAGATCGAGTTCGGGCCGCCCGAGCCATACGGGTAGCTCGCGTCGCGCGCGAAGTTGCTGAAGCTGCCGAGCGTCTGGCGGAAGGAGTCGACATGGTTGGTGTCAGCGCCCACGCAGGCCACGATCTCGGCATCGCCCGCCTGCACCGCACGCGCGGCACGGCGCAGGCACATCACGCCCGATGCACCGCCGGTGGGCACATGGTCGAGCCAGCGCGGCGACATGCCCAGGTGCTGCGTGACGCCCACGGCCGTGTCGGGCGCGAGCGAGAAGCTGCTGAGGCACAGGCCGTCGATCTGCTCTTTTGGCACGCCGCTGGCCTTTACCAGCGCCTCGATGGCCTGCCCGATGAACCAGTGCGCGGTGCGCGTGGAGTAGCGCACATAGGGCACGGTGATGGGCACCGCGACCGCGACGCCTTCGTAGGAGAGCCGTCGTTTCGTGGTCATGGCTGCCTTTTCTTCATGGCGCGCGTGTCGATGCAATGGCCCTGGGCAGGCAGCGACTGCGCCATCTCGCGCAACTGGCCGCGCTGGATCTTCTGCGAAGGCGTGAGCGGCAACGCATCGACGAAGGCGACGTAGCCGGGTGCCTTGTAGTAGGCAAGCTGTGCCAGCGCATGCTCGACGATGCTGGCGGCGATCTGCGTGCGCTGCGCGGCGTCGACGTCTTCCCGCACCACGATGCAGGCCAGCACTTCATCGCCGCGCACCGCGTCGGGCGTGGCGGCCACGGCCGATGCCTTCACTGCCGGATGCTGGTTGAGCACGCTCTCGACCTCGACGGCGGAGATGTTCTCGCCGCTGCGGCGGATCACGTTCTTCTTGCGGTCGACGAAGAAGAAATTGCCTTCAGCGTCGCGGCGCACCAGGTCGCCGGTGTGGAACCAGCCGTCGGCCCAGGCTTCGCGCGTGGCCTCTTCGTCCTTCAGGTAGCCGGAGAAGAAATAGCGCTTTGGGTCGGTGCCGGCGGAACGCACCAGCAGTTCGCCCGGTGCATCGACGCCGACGTCGCTGCCGTCCTCGCCCACGAGGCGGATCTCGACGAAATCTTCCTGCCGCCCGAAGCAGCTGGTGCCCACGAGGCGCGGCTCGCGGTTGGCCATGATGCAGGCGGCCGCGCCGGTCTCGGTCATTGCCCAGGCCTCGACCAACGGGAAACCGAAGCGCTCCTCGAAGGGCACATGGTTCTTGCGGTCCACGCCCGCGCCGAAGCCCCAGCGGATGGCATGGTCACGGTCGGCCGGCGATGCGGGCGCGGACAGCAGCATGGCCGGCATCACGCCCAGGTAATGCACGATGGTCGCGCCACTTTCCTTCGCGCTGGCCAGCCAGGTCTTCGGATGGAAGCGGTCGAGCTGCACCAGGCAACCGCCAGCGACCAGCACCACCATGGTGGAGAAGGCCATCGCGTTCATGTGGTTCAGCGGCAGCGGCGTGATCACGCGCTCCGTGTCGGGCCGGATGCCGCACACGCCGTCGAGCGCGGCGTACCACTCGCCAGCGCGCAGGAAGTAGGCATTGCTCAGGATGCAGCCCTTGGGGCGGCCCGTGGTTCCCGATGTGTAGAGCAGGCCGCATTCGGTGTCTGTGCCGATGGGCTCATGGGCGCGCGGGGCGGCGGTCTTAGCTGGCGGCACTGTGTCTTCAGGCCCCATCGTCTCGAATTCGACACCCGCCTGCGCCGCTGCCGCACGCAGGTCGGCGGCGCGGCCCGGCAGCGTCACGGCCAGCCCGATCTCGCTGTGGCCGATCAGGTAGACCAGTTCGGCGGAACGCATCTCTGCGTTGATGGGCACCACGCTCACGCCCAGTGCGTTCAGCGCGAGCCAGTGAAAGATGAAGGCCGGCCGGTTCTCAAGCAGCAGGCCGACGCGGTGGCCGTGCCCGTAGCCGGCTTGCGCATAGGCCGCGCGCAGGCGCTCGATCTGTGCGGCAGCCTCGCCCCAACGAATAGCGCCTGCCTCGATGCCATAGGCGGCGGCAGTTACCGATTCGGTGAACAGGAACTCGGCCTGCGGCGTGCGCGCCGCGGTGGCCGCAAAGACTTGATGGACGGTGTCGTGTGGCATCGCGTCCCTAGATGAAGAGTTGCACGGCCGGCAGCGCCGCGTCGCAATTGAGCAGGTTCACGCGCTTGAGCGTCATGCGCAGTGCGCCGTCCTGCACCGCGAGGTGATGGAAGAAGGTGCCGACATAGAACTGCAGTTCGTCGCCCTGCGATTCGGTGTAGTGGAATGCGGTACGCACCACAAAGCGATTGGCTTCAGCATCGAACTGCTCGACCACCGGCACCTGCAGCAGGTGGTGGCAGCGGCTCTGCGGCTGCTGCGAAAAGGCGCGCGGGCTCTTCAGGCGCTCGATGCGCAAGTCGCGCAGCAGCTTGTCTTCGTAGAGATGCGATGTGTGGTTTAGGCCGTCTTCCTGGTCGGGCACCAGCGGAATCCAGTAGAAGGCGTCGTCGGTGAAGAGCGCGTTCCACTCCTCGTAGCGACGCGTGTCGAGCAGGTGCGCTTCGTTCACGACGAAGTCGATCAGGTCCTGGCGGGTGACTTCGGTGCCGGCCATTACATGGTCTCCGTCATGCGTTGCACCCAGCTTCGGTACTGGTTACGCATGGGCAGCTCGTTGGTGCCGCCGGTGGTGATCTCGCCGCCCTTCAGCTCCGACGGGTCGTAGTCGCGGTGCAGGCTCACCCACTCGTTGCCGCTCGCATGCAGCCCTGCCTGCATGCCACGGTAGGCCTGCAGGTCGTCATGGCCCACCACCGAGAACGGCGAATTGATGAGCCGGTTGTACATGGTGGTGCGCTGCAGCAGTTCGGGCGGTGCGCCCTTGAGGCGGAAGGTCCAGCTCTCGATCAGCGTCTTGTCGGCGGAGATCGGCTTCACCACGCGGATCGCCTGGATCGCGCCCTTGATCGTGAGGTTCGGGTAGTACACGGTGTTGTGCCGCGCCATGCCCAGGATCTGCGCCGTCTTCTCCTCGCCGTAGCGCGCCTTCATGGCGTCGTCGTACGCGGGAATCGCCTTGTACTTGCTGTGGATGCTGAAGTGCACGCCCGTGAAGCTGTGGCCGTTGTCGTAGGTGCGGATGCCCATGTCCTCGAAGAACTTGTAGTCGGACATGAAGGGCACGAACTGCTCCACCGCCATGGGCTTGGGCTCGTCTTCGGGCTTGTCGGCCCACATGCGCTTGGCGGTGCCGGCCGAAGACTCGTGCGCCACCATCGGGTGCATGGTGTCGTTGAGGTTCTCGACGAACATCTTCCAGTTGCACTGGTGCATGAAGCGCAGGCAGCCGCCCGCGATTTCGAGTTCGCCTTCTGGCGAGCGGTCGGCCATGTTGTCGATGGAGCTCAGCGAGTCGCCGAAGTATTCGTCGAAGTCGGGGCCCGCGTCGTTGATCTTCACGAAGATGAAGCCGCGATGGCTGCGCACATGCTTCACCGTGGTGAGGCCCTTGCCCGATTCGCATTCGTGCAGTTGCGTGTGCTCGTAGCCCGTCTTCAGCGGAATCGCGAGCGGCGCGCCGTCCGTCTTGAAAGTCCAGGCGTGGTACGGGCAGCGGAAAAACTTGCCGGTATTGCCGCACGCACCGTTGACCAGCCGCGAGCCTTTGTGTGCGCAGCGGTTCATCATCACGCGCACGCTGCCGTCGGAGTGGCGCACCACGATCAGCGGGCGGCCCGCGATCTCGTTGCTGATCCAGTCGCCGGGCTTGGGCAGTTGGCTTTCATGGCCGACGTAGTTCCAGGTGTTGGCGAAGAAGTGCTCCTGCTCCAGCTCGAACAGTTCCTGGCTGGTGTACAGGTCGCGGTGCACCCGGTCGTGCTGCACCAGTGCACGGACGGCATCGGGGTTGTCTCGGTACGAGGTCATGGTTTCTTGGGCTCCTGGCTTCAGATGTCCAGCACCAGCCGCGCACCCTTGGCGCGCGAGATGCAGATCTGCATGACGTTGCCTTCCGCCTTCTCGCGGGCGGTGAGCACGTAGTCGCGGTGTTCGATCTCGCCTTCGAGCACGGGTACGGCGCACACGCCGCATTCGCCACGCTTGCAGTCGAACATCGGGTCGCAGCCGTGCTCGATCAGGCAGTCGAGGATGCTCTGGTCGGCCGGCACGGTGAAGCGCTGGCCCGACTGCGCAAGTTCCACTTCGAAGGGCTGGTCACCCTCTTCGGCGACAGGCTCGGTGAAGAGTTCGAAGTGCACGCGGTCGTGTTCCCAGCCGCGCGCCTGGGTGCGCTCGAGCACGGCGTCGAGCATGACCTTGGGGCCGCAGACGTAGAGCCGGTCGCCGGCGGGAACGCCGTCGAGCACTGCATCGATGCCGAGCGGCGCACCGGCCTCCGCATCGGCGTGCACGTGCAGGTCGTCGCCCAGCAGCGCCTGCAGTTCGGGCAGGAAGGCCATCAGCTCGCGGCTGCGGCCGGCGTAATGCATGCACACGGCGGCACCTTCGGCGCGGCGGCGGGCGGCCATGGTGGCGAGCGGCGTCACGCCGATGCCGCCGGCTACCAGCACGGTGCCACCGGGGCCGGTGTGCAGCGGGAAGTCGTTCTTGGGCGCCTCGATGGCGAGGGCGTCGCCCTCTTTCAACTGCTCGTGCATGAAGCGGGAGCCGCCTCGGCCTTCGGCTTCCTTGCGCACGGCGATCACGTATTCCGCAGGCGCGTTGGTGGCGTTGCGTGCCGTATCGAAATTGATGAGCGAATAGTGGCGCCAGTCGGTCTTGCCGTCGGGCAGCGACACCTGCACGCGGATGTGGGCACCGGCCGAGAAGCCGGGCAGCGCGCGGCCGTCTTCGGCGCGCAGGCGCAGCATGCGGATCAGCGGATTCAACGCCCGCGCCTCGACGACGCGCAGTGAAAGGGTGGCTGAGGGTGCGGTCATCTTCGTTGTCTCTTCAGGCCAGTGCGTGCTGCGCCAGCGCGGCCTGCAGCTTGTGGCCGTGTTCGTCGGCCAGCGCCGCGTCGCGCAGTTCGCGCAGCGTGGCTGGCGCCAGCGCGGTGCCGGCACGCTCGACGGCGCGCATCACGGTGTCGTAGTTGCGGATGCCGCGCTCGTGCGTGTCGCTGTAGCCCTTGACTAGGCGCTGGCACTGGGCCAGCTCCACGGCCAGTTCGGGGCTGCGCTGCGCGGTCGCGGCGATGCGTTGCAGCCATTCCTCGATGCGGCGGTTTTCCTCGGCATAGCGCATGGTGGACAGGCGCCAGCGCCTGCATGCCGCCACCATGCGCAGCATGAGGTAGCCGCGCAGCGAACTCGTCTGGATCACCCGGCCGTGCTGGGTGAAGCGCTCGACGAGCTTCTTGGGCAGCGTCGAATTCATGAGCCAGCGGCCGATGCCGCCGGGCAGCGTCTCGCAGATTTCCTGCAGCCGCGGGTGCATGTATTCGTTGATGGCGAGCACCTGGCCGGGCTGCACGCTTGCCTCGCCGCGCACGCGCTCGAAGCGGGTGGCGCGGGTCTTCAGGGCTGCAACGCGGGCGGTGTCTTCGTAGGACATCCAGAGCGCGAGGTGGCGCGCAGTTTCGCGCAGCAGGCAATGGTCATCGTTGCCGGGCAGCGCGGCAACGGCTGCCATGCGGTCGAGGTACAGGTTGGCATAGGCCGGGTCCTGGTAGTCGATGAGGCGACGCACGCCTTCGAGCAGGAAGTCTTGCGCCTGCAAGGGGAAATCGCGTTGTACCCGCTCGACCAATGCCCGCACGGCCGGGTGGCGCGGCTGCGGTGCTAGCGCGGTGATCGGCACTCCCTTCGCAGGCTCCCCGTCGTCACCGTGCTGAGCGCGAGCAAACGCCGCGCCAAAGGCCTTGAGGCTGGGCTTCACGCCCACGCCGCCGCGCTCGATGGTCGCCTCGAACTGCGCGCGGCTGAACGGCAGCACGCCCGAGCCCGCGAGCGCGCCGAAGAGCACCGCGCTGATCACGCTGCCAGAAGCTTCGGCCGCCTGCGCCATATCGAAGCGGATGAAACGCTTGGCGGCCTTGGCCGTGTGTGCGAGCAGCTGATCGCTGTCGACGCGGCCATCGCCCAGCGCGCTCTTCTCCGCGATGGAGAAGACGCGATGCGTGGAGGCAATCAACGTGGTGCGGTCACCCGTGACAAGGCCGCGCTGCACGGCGCGCCCTGCCTCCATGAGCTCCGACGCCAGCACCACGTCGACGTCGCCCGGCAGCGGCATCAGCGCCAGCACAGGTCGCCCACCGTCGGCCTCGGCCTGCGCCACGGGATACAGCTCGACGTAGTAGATGGTCGCGCCGGTGCGCTGGGCCACGCCCGGCACCGACGTGGTCTGGGCGACGTAGCCGTTGGCTTCGCCCATGTCGACGATCCAGTCGGCCAGCACGCCGCCGCCCTCCCCGCCCATGGCGAGGATGGCTATCTTGATGGGGCTCATGGCTCGCCCCCAGTCTTGCTCACTTCGTGTAGCCGCCAACCCCCTACCGAGGGCGATACCAGCGGCACGGCAAAGCCGGTTCCGCGGTATCCCTGGCCATTTCCCGATGTCTTCCTATGTTGCATAGCGGAGCTTCGTTCAGAAGGCATAGGCTTCACGGCGGCGCGCCTCGCCGCGTTGCAGCCAGCCGATGACGGCAGCACGCACGCGCTCGCGCAGCACGTCCCAGCGGCTGGGGTTGCTCACGATCTGGGCCTTGTAGAACGACGGGCACAGCACCGCGGCATGCGAGACCTCGCCGCACACGCCGCAGCCCACGCAACTGTCGAGCACAGTCGCGACCGGGTCGGTACGCAACGGATCGGGGTTGGGCTTGATCGACAGCGACGGGCAGCCCGACAAGCGAATGCAGGAGTGGTCGCCGGTGCAGGTGTCGGAATCGACGCCGAACTTCTCGCGCACCATGCGCTTGCCGTCGGCGATGGCCTTGCGAACAAGCGGCTTCTCGCGGCGTTGTTTGTTGAGCATGCACTCCGACTGGGCGATCAGGACCTTGGGGCCCTTCTTCGTCGTGGTGAGTGCGTCTTTCAGCGCATCGCGCATGCCTGCCACGTCGTAGGTGCGGCGCAGCGTCTTGACCCACTCCACGCCCACGCCGCGCACGGCACGCTCGATCTCATGGCCGGTGCTGCGCGTCTTGTTGACGGCATGCGAGGAGAGGATGTCCTGCCCGCCCGTGGCCGAGGTGTAGTTGTTCTCGACGACGATGGTGAGGTTGTCGCTCTTGTTGAAGACGGCGTTGGCCACGCCGCTGGTGAGGCCGTTGTGCCAGAAGCCGCCGTCGCCCATCATCGAGATCGCGCGCTTGCCGGCGGGCGCATTGAGCGCCGCGGCACCCGCGCCGCCCAGGCCGTAGCCCATGGTGGTGTTGCCGATGTTGAAGGGCGGCAGGATGGAGAACAGGTGGCAGCCGATGTCGGCGCTCACGTGGTGCGCTCCGAGTTCGCGCTCCACCAGCTTCATCGCGCTGAAGATCGGGCGTTCGGGGCAACCGGTGCAGAAGCCCGGCGGACGGGCATGCACCACGTCGCCGAGCGCGGTCGATGGCTGCACGGGCTCGGGCGCGGCATCGACACCGATGGCGGCGACTTCCTTCAGCGGAATCACCTTGCGCACCGGCACAGGCACCGGCAGCGGCGCCAGGCGCTCGTAGCGTTCGCAGAAGCTGCGCGCGCCCCTGAGCAATTCGGCGGCGGTGTATTCACCGGCCACCGGCAGCATGTCCTTGCCGTGCAGCGCGGTGGTCGATCCGGCCTGGCGCAGGATGGTCGCGAGGTTCTGCTCGACGAAGTTGGGCTGCCCCTCTTCCACGATCATCACCGCGCGCTTGCCTTTGCAGAAGCGGATCACCTCGCTCTCGATGACCGGGTAGGCCACGTTCATCACGTAGAGCGGCACCTGCGTGTTGCCGTACACATCGGCCAGGCCCAGCCGCTCGAGTGCGCGCAGCAGCGTGTTGTAGCTGCCGCCCTGGACGATGATGCCGATGTCGTCGGCGTCTTCCGAGAAGAACTCGTTGAGCTTGCGCTCTTCGATGAAACGCACGGCGGCGGGCCAGCGGTCCTTCACCTTCTCTTGTTCGTGCACGAAGCTCGCTGGCGGCAGCACGATGCGGCCGACGTCGCGCTGCGGATTCTCCAGCGCGTCTTTCAGCGTGAACTTCGCGCGCTTGTTGTCGCCGGCCACGAAGTGCCCGTGCACATGGCAGGCACGGATGCGCAGCTGGAGCATCACGGGCGTGTTGCTGGCCTCCGACAGATCGAAGCCCTGCTTCACCGCGTCGACGATGCTCGGCAGGTTGGGACGCGGGTCGAGCAGCCAGATCTGCGACTTCATCGCGAAGGCATGGCTGCGCTCCTGCATGATCGACGAGCCTTCGCCGTAGTCCTCGCCCACGATGATGAGCGCTCCACCGGTCACACCGCCGGAGGCGAGGTTGGCCAGAGCATCGGACGCCACGTTGGTGCCGACGGTGGCCTTGAAGGTGACTGCGCCACGCAGCGGGTAGTTGACGGAGGCGGCCAGCGTGGCGGCTGCAGTGGCTTCGCTCGCGCTGTTCTCGAAGCGGATGCCGTGGTCGGCCAGGATGTCCTGCGCGTCGGCCAGCACGTCCATCAGGTGGGAGATCGGCGCGCCCTGGTAGCCCGCCACATAGGAAACCCCGGATTCGAGCAGGGCCTTGGTGACGGCCAGAATGCCCTCTCCACGGAACACCTCTCCGCCAGAAAGCCGCAGCTTCTTGACTTCTTCGACGAACGAACGCTCAGCCATGTGGGTCCTTGTTCTCTATCGTGGGAGGATGGGCATCAATTGCCACATCACGCTTTCTATAATGTTGACAAATGAATGTATCCACAATCATGAATTACCCTAGACATGCAAGCTGCGTGCCCGCGGCGACCGTGAGGTGCCTTCATGGCTGAAGAACAACCCGTCGAGTCCCACCGCTTCGTCGACGACTACCTGCCCGCGCTGCTGGCGCAGGCCAGCCAGCTGATCTCTTCGGAGTTCCACGAGGTGGCGCGGCAGCAGGGCTTCTCCGTGTCGGAATGGCGAGTGATGGCGTCCCTTGCTGGCAGCGAGCCGCTCAGCATCGGCCAGCTCGCGCAGGTGACCGTCACCAAGCAGCCGACGGTGACGCGGCTGCTGGACCGCATGGAATCGCGCGGACAGGTCGAGCGCCTGCCCCATGAAAGTGATCGCCGCATCACGCTGGTGCGCATCACGCGCAAGGGGCTGAAGGCGGTCGAGCACCTGATGGAACTGGCGCGCGACCACGAGCGGCGCGTGCTGGAGCCCTTCGGCCTGCGCCGTGCCGAGGAACTCAAGCAGACACTGCGGCAGATGATCGAGCTGCACGTGCACGTACCCGTCGAAGGGCCAGAGGAAGACTGAAGGATCGAGGCGCGCCTCTTCAACGGCTCAGAGGCGAGGCACGAGAACAGCCCGTCCGCGGTGGCCCCGCTGCGCGATCCAGTCCAGCGCGAGGGCCGCGTCCGCCAGTGCGAACGGCTGCACGTCGAGATGCAGGCGGCCATCGGCGAGCCTTGCCAGCAGTTCAGGTGCGGCGGCACGGCCCGCTGCTTCACGCCGGAACATGTTCAGAGGCAACAGCGCAACATCGCGTTGCAGGAAGTGAGCGATGTCCAGTTGCAGCGTCGGGCCGGCGGTGTAGCCGACCAGCACGGCGCGCCCGCCCGGCCGCACGCACGGCAGGACTTTCGCGAGGACATCGCCACCGACGGTATCGATCAGCAGGTCCGCACTGGCCACGGGCGGCGAGTCTGCATCCGGCATCACCGCTGCAACGGCGCATCCTGCATCGCGCGCAAGCTGCATCACGAGCGACCCCACGGCGCCGCTCGCGCCTGTCACCAACACTCGTTCTCCGGCTTGCAGCTTCGCGACTTCGTGCAACGCCACCCAGGCCGAAGTCGTCGGCGAGAAGAATGCAGCGCCCAGCGTCATCGGCACTTCGTCCGGCAATGGTCCGAGCGCTTCGTCGGGCGCATCGATGCGTTCGCACCACGTGCCGTCGAAAAGCGTGCCGAGGCCGCTGCCGCGTAGCCACACGCGCTGGCCGACCTGGTAGCACCCGCTCGCGACGACGATGCCCGCCGCCTCGACACCGGGCGTATACGGCAAAGGCGGATGCCGCAGGAAGCTGCCGCGCCACACCGTGCGGTCGATGTGGCCGACTGTTGCGGCCTCCATCTGCACGAGAGTGCGACCGGGCCTCGCGACAGGGTCGGCCACTTCCTCCAGAACCGGCACTGCGTCGAAGCCGTGGATGCGAACAGCCTTCATGGCAGCGCGGAGAGAAATTCGAGCACCGTGCGCGCAAAGGCCTCGGGCATCTGGTCGGGCAGCGGCACCATGCCGCCTTCGATATCGACGATGCGGGCCTGCGGCAGATGGTGCTGCAGTTCCGCCGCATGCGGCGCGGCAAAGGGATCGTCGGTGGCGCGCACGATCAGCGCGGGCTGCGCGATGCGGCCGATGCGGTCTTCCATGCGATACGAAGCCACGGCGCGATGGCCTTCTTCGACACGATGGCCGACCTTCAATGCATCGAGCACGAAGGCCTCGAGCAGATCGGCCCGCCCCGCCGGATAGAAGCCCTGGCGCTTCTGCCACAGCGCGGCGAGATGGGTGCCGTCTTCGCTGGGCGCGACTTCGTCGATGGGCGGGCGCTGCGCACGCGCACGCCGGAACGGCTCGTCGGTATAGGGCGTCGAAGACAGCACGAGACTGCGAACACGATCAGGGAACGCCGCCGCAAGCTCGACCGCCACGACACCGCCCGTGTGATGGCCGACCACATCGGCCTGCGCGACGCCCAGCGCATCGAGCAGCTCGCAGGCGACGCGCGCCCATTGCTCGATGCTCGCCGGCACGCCGCCATCCGAGGAATCGCCGAAGCCGGCCGTGTCCATCGCGATAGCGTGCCGATGCGCCCCCACCAGCGGCAGCACCGCGCGGTACTCGGCCCAGCTGCGCGGCGACTGGTGCAGCAGCAGAACGGCGCGCGCATCGGGTTCGCCGCATGCCGCGTAGTGCACCTGCCCCACCGACAGGTCTGCGAAGGCGCGGCGGATGGTGGTCATGACAGCGTCTCGTCGGCAGGTGCGCGCCACAGGCCCGCATGCCGCAGTTCACCAAGCGTGCGCGACAGCACGTCGCGACGGTAGGCACCGATGTCGCGGCCTTCGTAGTCGTAGAAGCCGCTGCCGCTCTTCAGCCCCAGCCGCCCTTCCTCGACCATGCGGCCGACGATGGCCGGTGCGGTGTAGCGGCCCTTGTCGAGCGAGGCCGACATCTCGCGGCTCGCGTGGTGCAGGATGTCGCAGCCACCGAAGTCGATGAACTCGACCACGCCCAGCGCGGCGAAGCGCAAGCCCAGGCCGTAGCGCGTGGCCTTGTCGATCTCTTCGGCTGTGGCAGCGCCCTCTTCGATCATGCGCGCGGCCTCGTTCATCACCAGGGCCTGCAGGCGCGGCACGATGTAGCCGGGCGACGCACCGCAGACCACGGGCAGCTTGCCGATCTGCTCCATCAGCGCCTTGGTGCGCGCGAGCACGGCGGCATCGGTGCCGGGGTGGCAGCTCAGCTCCACCACCGGGATCACATAGGCCGGGTTGAGCCAATGCATGTTGAGGAAGCGCTCTGGCAGCCGCACGAACGCGGCCAGCTGCGTCACGAGGATGCTGCTGGTGGTCGAGGTGAGGATGGCATCGTCGCGGCAATGCCGGTTGATGTGCTCGAAGGCCTCGCGCTTGGCCTCCATGGTTTCGGGCACGCCCTCGAACACGAGTTCGGCGCCGGCCAGCGCGCGCGGGGCAGACGCGGCGTCGACGAAATCCACGCGGGCGGCAATGCGCTCGATCTGCGAAGCGTCGATCACGCCGAGCTGCGCCAGGCCCGAGAGGCTGGCTTCGATCTCGGCCTTCGCTTCGTCGCGCAGGCGCTGCCAGGCCTCGTTGCTGCGCTGGCGCAGGTCGATCAGCGAGATGCGGTGGCCGGCATAGGCGAAAGCGATCGCGATGCCGCGCCCCATGCGGCCTGCGCCGACGGCGGCGAATCGGGGCGGCGCGGCGTCATTCGCCATCGTGCAGCCTCTGCTTGAGCTGCGTCGCGCTCAGGCCGGCAAGGCCCAGGCTCTCGAAAGTGCGCGGGCCTTTGCGCAAGTCATGGCCGAGGAAGCCGCCGACGATGGCCAGCAGCCCGTGCGCAATGGGCGCATCCACACCCGCATGGCGCGCCGCCGAGGCCAGGAAGGCCAAGCCGAGCTCCGTGTCTTCGGTGATGTAGCGGTGCGTGTGCAGGTCGATGTTCTCGCGCCAGTCGCCCGACTTGACCAGTTGCTTGTGCGCATCGCCGTACATCCAGCGGTCGTTGTTGTAGTGGTCGGCCAGCGGATAGTGCGGCGCGCCCTGCCCGAAGGCTTCGCGCACGGCGATGCGTTCCTGGTCGAGCCGGTCGGTCACGTCGCGCACCGCGCGCTGCGTGCCTTCGTTGTGGATGTCCCAGCGCTCGAAGTGCTGCAGCGGCGCGGCGTTCATCACCATCAGCGGCGGATGGATGACGGGGCCGGCATTCATGAGCGCGCCCGAGAGCGCATCGCCACAGCCATGCACCGACGGGTAGGCGCGGCGGATCACCTCGATGGCCTGCGCCTCCATGCGGGCCGGATAGACGCCCGTGGGCAGCCGGATCGCGCGGATGGTGACGTTGACCTCGCGCTCACCGTGCTTGCGCGCCAAGTAGGGCAAGGTGCCGGTCTCGGCCCAGGCGACGTCGGCATGGCTGCCGGCCTCTTTCACCGCTCGTGCCATCACGTAACTGCCGAAGGTGCCCGGCGGCAGGAACACCACCTGCCCGTCGGCCAGGTGCGGAGCCATCGCGAGCGCGATGTCGTGCTGGGCGATGGCGGGCGTGGGGATGACGATGAGTTCGGCGTCCTGCAGCGCCGCGCCGATGTCGGCAGTGGCGAGCGTGATCGGCACTTCGCGCACGCCTTCGGCGTCTTTCAGCGTGATCGCTCCGGCGCGGACGACGGGTTCCAGCGCCGCGGCGTCGCGGCGCCACAGGCGCACCTCGTGGCCGGTTTCAGACAGGTCGGCGGCGGCCGCATAGGCGCCGTGACCACCCCCAAGAATCGCAATTTTCATGTTGAAAGTCGAAAAGCAGGTGTCGATGAACCGGCGGCCGCAGGACGGACCCGGGGAAGCAATGCGTTATTACATTACTTTTCATCGATTCAGGTGTCAATCAAATTCGACGACACCGGGCTGCTCGGAAACCCGAAATGAAAAAGCCCGCGTTCGTGAGAAGCGCGGGCTTTCTTGGAGAGACGGCCATCAGGCCGCTCGGCAAGCGGGATCAGCGGGATCAGCGGGTGGGCTTGAACGCGCGCTTTTGCGCGTCGCGGGGCACGAACACCTTGCCCGGGCCGCCGTGGCCGGCGCCATTGCCGCGGGGCGCAAAGCCCTCGCGCGGTGCGAAACCTTCGCGGGGAGCGAAGTCGCCACGGCCACCGCCGTTGCCGCCGCGCGGGGCGCTGTCGCCCCAGCCCGGCTTGCGGCCATAACCGCCGCCGCCGTTGCCTTCGTCACGGCCGCCGCCGAAACCGGCGTTCTGGCCGCCGAAGCCGCCGGTACGCGGTCCAGGAGCGCGCGAACCGCGGTCGTTGAAGCCGCTGGCACCGGCGTAGTTGCTGTTGCCGCCGCCAAAGCCGCCGGCATTGCCACCGCGATGGCCGCCACCGCCGCCACCGAACTTGCGGTCGCGCGAATGGTTGTCACCACGGCCGCGGCCGCCGAAGTCGCCTTGCGGGCGGGATTGCGGCATGCGCTGCTGCGGCTCCATGCCCGGCACCACTTCCGCCTTGAACTGCTGGCGGCTGTATTGCTCGATGTCCATGATCTTGCGGCGATCGCGGAACTCGGCAAACGTGATGGCCAGGCCATCGCGGCCGGCACGGCCGGTACGGCCGATACGGTGGGTGTAGTCCTCGGCCTTCATCGGCAGGCCGAAGTTGAAGACGTGGGTGATGGTCGGCACGTCGATGCCGCGGGCGGCAACGTCGGTGGCCACCAGGATCTGGACCTGGCCTTGGCGCAGCGCCATCAGGCGGCGGTTGCGCAGGCCCTGGCTCAGGGCGCCGTGCAGCGCCACGGCGCTGAAGCCGTCTTGCTGCAGGTCGTTGGCGAGGCCGTCGCACTCGACCTGCGTGCTCGCGAACACGATGGCCTGGTTGATGCTGGTGTCGCGCAGCCAGTGGTCGAGCAGCTTGCGCTTGTGCTGGGCGTTGTCGGCCCAGAACAGCACCTGCTTGATGTTGGCGTGCTTTTCCTGCGGACTGTCGATGGTCACGCGCTGCGGTTCGCGCATCACGCGAGTGGCCAGTTGCTGGATGCGCGGCGCGAAGGTGGCGCTGAACATCATGGTCTGCTGGCGCTCGATGGTGAGCTGGTTGACTTCCGCCAGGTCGTCGGCAAAGCCGAGGTCGAGCATGCGGTCGGCTTCGTCGACCACCAGGAACTTGACCTGGTCGAGCTTGATCTGCATCGAGCGCTGCAGGTCGAGCAGGCGACCCGGCGTGGCGACGACGAGGTCGGCGTTCTGCAGGCGGGCGATCTGGAGCTGGTAGGGCATGCCGCCCACCACGTTGGCGATGCGCAGGCCGCGGCAGTGGCGAACCAACTCGATGGCGTCATGCGCGACCTGTTGCGCGAGTTCGCGCGTCGGGCACAGGATGAGGGCGCCGGGGGTGGCGGCCTTGAAATGACGGGCGTTGGTCGGGTCCTTGCGCTTCGGCTTCTTCGGCACGGTTTCACCGCGGGCGGCGGCTTCGGCGGCCTGGCGCTGGAATTCGGCCTTGGCTTCGGCTTCGGCTTCGGCCTGGCGCTTGATCAGCGTGTGCAGCACGGGCAGCAGGAAGGCGGCGGTCTTGCCCGAGCCGGTCTGGCTGGACACCATCAGGTCGACGAAGCGCGCCGATTGGGCGGTACCGGCCTGCTCGCCCATGGCGATCGGGATGACCTTTTCCTGGACGGTGGTGGGCTGGGTGAATCCCATGTCGGCCACGGCGGCGATCAGTTCGGGCGCGAGGCCCAGCTTGATGAAGCCGTTGGGCTTGGCGGGCTCTTCGGCCACGGCCGCTTCGGGAGCGGCGGCGTCGAGCGCCTCGAGGATGGGAGCCTCGGAAACGGTGTCCACGACAGCGGTGAACTCGTTGTTGGTAGCGGATTGCACAGGCGCGAAGTCGCCCTGCGCTTCAAAAGCGTCGGTCATGTATATCAATCTCAAACGCGAGCGCTGCCGTGGGCGGCGCCCCGTTGGTGGTTAAAAACATCAACCATCCAACGACATTCAGCTTCAGGCTTTCGCCTGGGGCTGCGGCCCTTTTTGATCAGCGGATGCGATCGGGCGCGGTGTGCAAGATAGGGAGATGCAAGAGACGCTGGCCGGGCTTGAAACACATGGCCCGATCAGCGAAGCCCGCAATTATGGCACGAATCCGGGTTTTTACCTAATCGAAATCAATCTGCCAAACGCAGGAAGGTTTCGCGGTAGTGCGCCAGTTCCTCGATGGACTCGTGCACGTCGGCCAGCGCGGTATGCGCCTGCTGCTTCTTGAAGCTGCTGTAGGCCGTGGGCTTCCAGCGCTTGGCCAGTTCCTTCAGCGTGCTGACGTCGAGGTTGCGGTAGTGGAAATATGCCTCGAGCTTGGGCATGTACTTGACCAGGAAGCGCCGGTCCTGCCCGATGGTGTTGCCGCACATGGGCGAGCCGCTTCGCGGGATGTACTTGGCGATGAACTCCAGCAGTTGCTGCTCGGCGGCTGCCTCGTCGAGCGTCGAGGCCTTGACCTTGTCGATCAGGCCGCTGCGGCCATGGGTGCCCTTGTTCCAGGCGTCCATGCCGTCGAGCACGGCGTCGCTCTGGTGGATGACGAGCACGGGGCCGTCGATGCGGGGCGTGAGATCGGGGCCGGTGACGACCACCGCGATTTCGAGCAGGCGCTCTTTCTCGGGGTCGAGGCCGCTCATTTCGCAGTCGAGCCAGACCAGGTTCTGGTCGCTTTTCTTGAGGGTGGGCACGGCGGCCGGGGGCGTCGGGTCAAGGGATTCGGGCATCGCAGGATTGTCGTCGAAGGTCTGCGCCCCAAGATAGCGAGGGCTAAACTCGCCGCTCCTATGTCCTATTCGCTCATCTTCACCATTGCTTTCGCGGTCGCGCTGGTTGCGGGGCTCCTCGTGAAGTTCTGGCTCGCCTCCCGGCAGGTGCGCCATGTGGCGCAGCATCGCGGCACCGTGCCGGCCGCTTTCGCGCAAACCATCACCCTCGCCGCCCACCAGAAGGCGGCCGACTACACCATCGCCAAGGCGCGCTTCGGCTTGATCGAAATGGCCTGGGGCACCGCCCTGCTGCTCGGCTGGACGCTGCTCGGCGGGCTCGACATGCTCAACAAGCTGCTGCTGGCCTGGATCGGCGGCGGCATGGTGCAGCAACTGGCGCTGCTGGCGGCATTCGCGGCCATCGGCGGGCTGCTGGAGCTGCCTTTCACGCTCTGGCAGACCTTCCGGCTCGAAGAGCGATTCGGCTTCAACAAGATGACCTGGAAGCTCTGGCTGGCCGACACGGTCAAGTCGACGCTGCTGGGCACGGTGATCGGGCTGCCGATTGCGGCGCTCATTCTCTGGCTCATGGGCGCCGCGGGCCAGCTGTGGTGGCTCTGGGCCTGGGGTGCGTGGATGGGCTTCAACCTGCTGCTGATGCTGATCTACCCGACCTTCATCGCCCCGCTGTTCAACAAGTTCAAGCCGCTCGACGACCCCACGCTGAAGGCGCGTGTCACTGCCCTCATGAAGCGCTGCGGCTTTGCCGCCAAGGGCCTGTTCGTGATGGACGGCAGCACGCGCAGCGCGCACGCCAACGCCTACTTCACCGGCTTCGGCGCCAGCAAGCGCGTGGTGTTCTACGACACGCTGCTGCGCCAGCTCAACGCGAGCGAGGTCGAGGCCGTGCTCGCGCATGAGCTCGGCCACTTCAAGCACCGTCATATCGTGAAGCGCCTGATCGCCATGTTTGCGCTGAGCCTGGCCGGTTTTGCGCTGCTGGGCTGGGTGTCGACGCAGGTCTGGTTCTACACCGGCCTGGGCGTGCAGCCCAACATGGCAGCGCCAAACAGCGCACTCGCGCTGCTGCTGTTCATGCTCGCCGTGCCTGTGTTCGGTTTCTTCGTGGCGCCGCTGCCAGCGCGCCTGTCGCGCAAGCACGAATTCGAGGCCGACGCCTACGCCGTGGCGCAGACCAGCGGTGCCGACCTGTCGGCCGCGCTGCTCAAGCTCTACCAGGACAACGCATCGACGCTCACGCCCGACCCGGTGTTCGTCAGCTTCTACTACTCGCACCCACCGGCCTCGGAGCGCCTTGCGCGCATGACGGCCGCCTGACCCCATCACCTCATTCAGAAGAAGCCTCCCATGAGCAGCATGTTCAAGCCCAAAGACTGGAAGAACCTTCCTCCCCGCAAGGGGCTGAGCGCCACCGAGATCGTCGCCGGCCTTGCGCGCCTGGACGGCTGGAAGCTCACCGGCGATGGCGCCGACGTCGCCATCGAGAAGACCTTCACCTTCGCCAACTACTTCGAGACCATCGCCTTCGTGAACGCGCTGGCCATGGTGGCGCATACGCAGGACCATCACCCCGACCTGTCGGTGCACTACAACCGCTGCGTGGTGCGCTTCAACACGCACGACGTGAGCGGACTGTCCGCCACAGACTTCGACTGCGCGCGCCAGGCCGACGCGCTGGTGGCCGCTCCGGCCGCCGCTGCCGCATGACGGTACCTGCCCTTGGCTAAGCCGGGCCGCCGCGCCGCGCCAGCAGCAGCCGCAACTGCTGCAAAGGCCCTCCAGGACGGCCTCGTCGTCGCCAGCCACGGGCGTCACTGCCTGGTCGAGACACCCACGGGCGAGCGGCTGATCTGCCATCCGCGCGGCAAGAAGAGCCAGGCCGTGGTTGGCGACCGCGTGCATTGGCAGGCCAGCGAAGACGAAGGCACGATCGAGCAGGTGCTACCGCGCCGCAACCTGTTCTACCGGCAGGACGAAATCCGCACCAAGTCGTTCGCGGCCAACCTCGACCAGGTGCTGATCCTGATCGCGGCCGAGCCGGAGTTTTCCGAACATCAGCTGGCCCGCGCGCTGATCGCGGCGGAAGCCGAGCGCATCGCGCCGATCATCGCGCTCAACAAGAGCGACCTGGTCGAGCCCTTCGAGCGCGCCTGGACCAAGCTGGCGCCCTACCGGCGCATGCACCACGGCGTACTGCCGCTGTCGCTGAAGGCATCTGGCGAAGCCGACTACGCCTCGCTGATGAAGCTGCTGTCGGGCAAGTCGACACTGGTGCTCGGTCCGTCGGGCTCGGGCAAGAGCACGCTGACCAATCTGCTTGTGCCGGGCGCGAGCGTGCTGACCCAGGAGATTTCTCAGGCGCTGAATTCGGGCAAGCACACGACCACCAGCACCACCTGGTACTGGATCGACGAAGCGCGCACCACCGGCCTGATCGACTCGCCGGGCTTCCAGGAATTCGGCCTGAACCACATCGCGCCGATGCAGCTCGCGGGGCTCATGCCCGACATTGCCGAGCACGCGAACGACTGCAAGTTCTACAACTGCACCCATCTGCACGAGCCGGGCTGCGGCGTGATCGCGAATGTCGCCTCGGCCGATGGGCAAGGCGCCATCAGCGCGAGCCGCTACAAGATCTATGGCGAACTGTTCGCCGAACTGAGCCAGAAGCGGTACTGAAACCGCCCCTCAGTTGACCCAGGTCCGGTACGAATTCCAGGTCGGGTCGAAAGCCAGGTCGAGCGTCACCGGCAGCTCCGAGTTCTCCTGGATGGATTGCGCATGCGCAATTGCCGCCTCAGGGTGCGCCACATGGAAGTTGATGGTGCGCACGCCCTCCTCCAGCACGACGTGCGTGCAGCAGCCGTCCTCGTGCGTCTGCAGCAGTGCCGTCAGCTGGTCGCCGAAGAGGCGCGCTTCTTCCAGCTCCTCGCCAGACTCCACCGGCACCGCGGCCGAGAGCCGGTGGCACAGGTCGGCGCGCCCCACCAGCGCGGCGGCGGAGTCGTTGCGCATCACGATCAGCTCGACCTCGCCGCCGTCCTCCGTGTCGCGTGTGGCGCTCAGTGCGGACCATGCATGTTCGCCCACTGGAAACAAGCCGGTGTGACCGAGTTCCTCGCGCCAGCAGCTGTCGAAAAGCGGCACGAAATCATCGAGCGGCACGCCGTCGAAAGAAGCCTGCTCGCCGGCCTCGACATAGTCGACCGGACCGACCTTGATGGCCGTGTCGTACTCGCCCAGGATGTGGTCGAGCATGATCAGGCTCATGTGGCGGGCGTGGTCCTGCATGTCCATGGGGATGGGCTTGGCAAAGCCGATCTCCAGCGCCACCAGACCCTTGTAGCGCTCGTGCTTCACCAGCACGTCCGCGCTCGATAGCTCGAAGTCGTCCATGCGGATGCTGAAGCCCTTGCCCATGCGCTGCCGGAAGGCCTCGACCTCCACCTGAGGCAGCGCGGGGGCGCTCTGCACCAGCACCATCACGTCGTCGAAGTCTTCCACCGATCCATGCGCCGTGACCACGAGCGTGAATGCGGGCGAATCACCCGCCACCTCCACGGCAAGCTTCGGAAAGGAGGGCTCCAGCAGCCCGTTCAGGGCCTCCATCAGCTCACGGCCAGGCAATGCGCGCAGGCTCTCGAGCTGGCCGCTCACGGCTTGCCAGAAGCTGGCGCAGGCTGTCGAGCGCGGGTCGGTGTCGAGGGTCGGCATCGCCGGGGCTTCCTTCATGGCGCGGGGGTGTGGAGGATGTCTTGCAGATGTTGGACGAGCAGGCTGCACTGCTCGCGCGTGCCGATGCTGATGCGCAGGTATTGCGCGATCCGCTGCTGCCTGAAATGCCGTACCAGCACCGCGCGCTCGCGCAGCAGCGCGGCCAACTCGGCCGCATCGCGCTGCGGATGGCGCACGAAGACGAAATTGGCCTGCGAAGGCAGCACTTCGAAGCCCAGGTCTTCGAGCTGCAGCGTGAGGCCTTCGCGGGTGTCGATCACCTTGTCGCAGGCGGTGCGGAACGCGGCCTCGTCCTCGAGCGACGCCACCGCGCCGGCCAACGCGAGCCGGTCGATCGGGTACGAATTGAAGCTGTCCTTCACGCGCACCAGCCCGTCGATCAGATGCGACTGGCCGCATGCGAAACCGACGCGCAGGCCGGCCAGCGAGCGCGACTTGGAGAGCGTCTGCACCACAAGCAGGTTCGGATACTTGCCGACCAGCGACAGCGCGCTCTCGCCGCCGAAATCGACATAGGCCTCGTCGACAAGCACCACGCGGTCAGGGCACGCCTGCAGCAATTGCTCGATGCGCGAGAGCGGCAGGCCGATGCCCGTGGGCGCGTTCGGGTTGGCGATGACGATGCCGCCACAGCCCTTGCGGGCACGCGCCGCGAGCGCGTCGATGTCGATTCGCAAACCCTCGTCGACCGGCTGCAGCTCGCAGGCGATGCCGTAAATCTGCGCATAGACCTTGTAGAAGCTGTAGCTCACGTCGGGCATCAACAACGGCTCGGCTTGCTGGAAGAACGCGAAGAAGGCATGAGCCAGCACCTCGTCGGAGCCGTTGCCCGCGAACACCTGGTCGACGCGCAAGCCGTGGCGCCTCGCAACGGCCTCGCGCAGCGCCAGCGAGGTCGGGTCGGGGTAGAGCTCCAGGCCGTTCGTCGCGGCACGCTGGATGGCCTCGACGACGCCCTGCGAAGGTGGATACGGGTTCTCGTTGGTGTTGAGCTTGACGAGGTTCGCGATGCGCGGCTGCTCGCCGGGCACGTAGGGTTCGAGCGCGCCGATGCGCGGGCTCCAGAAAGCCAGTACTTGGGTGGTCATGAAGGGTTCCTCGCCAGCTCAGCCGAGCAGGCGCGCAAGCGTGAGCAGTGCCAGCAGCACCATCCACATCACGACCGAACGCCAGACCAGGCCGACGACGCTGCGCAGGTGGCCGGGCTCGGGCTCGCGCCCGGGCGTGCTGCCGCTGTCCGGCGCGCGGCCGTCGGCGATGGTGTCGCCGGCCTGGGCGCGCGACAGCGGGTCGAGCGTGGGAATGGGCCGCAGCGAGCCGCCACCGAGCCGCACGTTGACCGCGCCGGAGGTGGCAGCCAGGATCACGCCGTCGTTCTCGTTCGGAAAGCGCTGAGCGTCGTTGCGCCAGCAATCGATCGCTTCCTCGAAGCTGCCGACCACGGCGAAACCGAGCGCCGTGATGCGCGCGGGCAGCCAGTCGACCGCATGCCAGGCGCGGTCGGCCGCCTCTTGCACCGCGACGCTCGAAGGCTGCACCGCGGCGCCGTTCTTGTGGGCCCAGTAGCGCGACACGAACTCGCTCATGCGATAGAACACAGCACCGGCCGGCCCGAGCCCGATGGCCGCAATGATCGAAAACCACGCGAGCACGCCGAACACATGGCGGTGCGCGGCGATCACCGAATGCTCGATGACGTGGCGCACGATTTCGCTGCGCGGCAGGTCCGCCGCATCGACGCCCTGCCAGTGCGCGAGCAGCGAGCGCGCGAGCGGCTCATCGCCCTCGTCGAGCGCGTCGCGGATGTCGGTGAAATGGTGGCTGAACTGCCGGAAGCCCAGCGTGACGTAGAGCACCGCAATGCTCCAGAGCACCGCAAACGGCAGGCCCAGCGTAAGCACCAGCAGCCAGTGCACGCCCAGCGCGATGAGCGTGGGCACGAACACCGCAAGCCCCCATGCGATCCATCCGTGATGCGGTTTACCCGCGTCGAAGTTGCGGCTCGTCCAGCGGGTCCACGCCAGAACGCTGCCGTACACGGGGTTGTGCGGGCCCAGCGGCCGCACCTGCTCGATCAGCAGCGCGCACAGGATGGCAAAAAAGCTCATCCTTCGATGATAGCGATCCAGCCTGAAGGTTCAGGCCGCGAGAAAGCGATAGAGATTGCGCAGCATGCCGGCCGTCGCGCCCCAGACGAAGCGCTCGTCGGGCCCGTCCTGGTAGGGCATCGAATACCACTCGCGCTTGCGGCCGTCGGTTGCGCTCACGGCGTGGCGGCGGTGGTTGGCCGGGTCCATCAGCCACGCAAGGGGCACTTCGAAGGCCTGCGCCACTTCGTAGGGGTTGATGGTGAGTTCGAAGTCGGGCTGCACCAGCGCGACCACGGGCGTGACGATGAACGAGGTCACGGTCGTGTAGGTCGGCAGGCTGCCGAGCACTTCGATGAATTGCGCGGAGAGACCTACTTCTTCCCAGGCCTCGCGCAACGCAGCGGCGGAGATGTTGGCGTCTTCCGGATCGACGCGGCCGCCAGGAAACGCGACTTGGCCCGAATGGTTCGACAGGTGCGTGGTGCGCTCGGTGAGCAGCACGGTCGCACCCTCGGGACGCTGCACGATCGGCACCAGTACGGCGGCCTGCGCGGGTGCGCGGTCGATCATTCTTGGCTCGCGGCGCAGCTCGGGCGTCCATTCCGGCGGGTTGGCGAAACGCGCGCGCAGGGCCTGCGCCGTCAGTTGCCCGGCCGACACGGCGGGCAAGCCATCACTGCCATCCACGAACGGCGCCTCGCGCGGATCGAACTGCAGCAGCGTGGGCGGCACCACGGCATTGACGGGTTCGAGGGGCGCGGATTGCATGGGGACGGCGATGTTGGTCAAGAGATGAATTGGCGGGGAACCGGCTGGAGGGAGTAGAGCGTAAAAACGCGGTGCTGTCTTTCGGGCCGTGTCCCGTGCGGAGCACCAACGCAAAAAGCCGCCAGAGCGGCGGCTTTTCTTGCACGACAGGAAGGCGGCTGATTAAGCGGCCGACGCAGCCGTCGACTTGCTCGGCAGCTTTTCCTTGATACGTGCCGAACGGCCGCTGCGGTCGCGCAGGTAGTACAGCTTGGCGCGGCGCACATCGCCACGGCGCTTGACTTCGATGCCGGCGATCAGCGGGCTGTAGGTCTGGAACGTACGCTCCACGCCTTCGCCGCTGGAGATCTTGCGCACGGTGAAGCCGCTGTTGAGGCCACGGTTGCGCTTGGCGATCACGACGCCTTCGTAGGCCTGCACGCGCTTGCGGGTGCCTTCGACGACGTTCACGCTGACGATGACCGTGTCACCGGGCATGAAATCGGGGATGGTCTTGCCGAGACGGGCGATTTCTTCCTGCTCGAGGGTCTGGATGAGGTTCATGATTTCCTGATATTCGATCGTGTCGGGCTACACAAAAGGCGCCTTTGGCTTCACGGGACAACCGCAAGAAGACCGGGCGCGGCCGGACAGAGGATCGGGGAGCCGACGATTATAGCTTTTTTTTCAGCGCGGCCTCATCGGCCTTGCCCAGGCGGCCGGCGGCGCGGGCCGCCTCGATCAGCTCGGGGCGCCGCTCGGCCGTGATGGCGAGGCGCTGGTCGCGGCGCCAGCGCTCGATCTGCGCATGGTGGCCGGAAAGCAACGGTGCCGGCACGCCCTGCCCGTTCCATTGCTCGGGACGGGTGTAGTGGGGACAGTCGAGCAGGCCGTCGAGCGCGGGGTTGAAGCTGTCCTGCACATGGCTTGCTTCGTCGCCCAGCACGCCCGGCTGCAGGCGGGCCACGGCGTCGAGCAACGCCATCGCCGCGATCTCGCCGCCGGAGAGGACGAAATCGCCGAGGCTGACCTGGTGTGTGATGCGCGCGTCGATGAAGCGCTGGTCGATGCCCTCGTAGCGGCCACAGACCAGCACCGCGCCTTCGCTGGCGGACCAGCGCTCGACGGATTCATGCCGCAAGGCCTCGCCGATGGGCGAGAACAGCACCACGGGCACCTGCGCCCCGCGCGCAGCCAAGGCCGCGTCGAGGCAGGCAGCCAGCGGCTCGGCCATCATCACCATGCCAGGGCCGCCGCCGAACGGACGGTCGTCCACGCGCTTGTAGTTGCCCTGCGCATAGTCGCGCGGATTCCAGAGCACCACCTCGACCTGCTTCGATTCGTAGGCGCGGCGCGTCACGCCGCTGGCCAGGAAAGGCGCGAACAGTTCGGGAAACAGGGTGATGACGTCGAAGCGCATGCCGCGCGAGCGCCGATCAGAACTCGGGCTGCCAGTCGACCGTGATGAGCCGGCCGGGCAAGTCGACCTTGTCGACGAAGACGGAAACGAAGGGCACCATGCGCTCGACGGCCTTGCCGTCTTCCTCGGCGGCAAGCACCAGCGTGGTCTGCGGGCCGGTCGCGAGCAGTTCGCGCACGGTGCCGAGCACCACGCCTTCGCGGTTGACCACAGACAGGCCGATCAGGTCGACCCAGTAGTACTCGTCCTCGCCGGCAGTGGGAAAGCTGGAGCGCGGCACGAAAACACGTGCGCCGCGCAGGGCTTCGGCTGCATTGCGGTCGGGCACGTCCTCGGACGTGGCGACGATGCAGTCGGAATGTTCTTTGGCTTCGCGGATCGCAAGCCGGAAAGCGGTGCTCGCAGAGGCTCCGGGAGCCTGCAGGAACCAGCGCTTGGAAGAAAAAAGCGCCTCGGGCTGGGCGCTATGGGGAAGGACCTTGAACCAGCCCTTGATTCCCCATGCATCGGCGATGCGCCCTACTTCGATCGCATCCGCCGGCAATTCGGCGGCTTCGAGTGTGGGCAGCATCGCCGTGCGGGGCGGCTTAGGCCGCCGCCTTGGGAGCTGCCGCGGCAGCTTGCTTGATCAGGCGCAGAACGGTGGGCGAAGCTTGTGCGCCGACGCTCTTCCAGTACGCCAGGCGGTCCTGGGCAATACGGATGCTTTCTTCGTTTTCCTTGGCGGTCGGGTTGTAGAAGCCCAGGCGCTCGATGAAGCGGCCATCGCGGCGAACGCGCTTGTCCGACACGACGATGTTGAAGAACGGACGGCCTTTGGAGCCGCCGCGGGAGAGTCGAATGACGACCATGATTTATCCTTGGGTGGTCAGCAAGCCTTGTGGATTAAGAAAAGGCCCGCTCACAATGTTCTTCCAGCGTCGAGACACGCGACATGGCCACCCGGCCAGCGACACGCTGAAAAGCCCGCGATTATAGCCCGACACGCGTTTTCTCCGAATTCCGGCCTAGCGCCATCCGTTTTTCGCCCATGCCCCTGACCATCCGCCCCAGCCGCGACGAAGACGTTGCAGCCATCACGGCCATCTACGCCCACCACGTGCTGCACGGCACCGGCACCTTCGAGACGGAGCCTCCCTCCCCTGCCGACATGGCCTCTCGTCGCGCCGACGTACTGGGCAAGAACCTGCCGTACCTGGTCGCGGAAGAAAACGGCGAAGTGTTGGGTTTTGCCTACTGCAACTGGTTCAAGCCACGCCCGGCCTACCGTTTTTCGGCCGAAGACTCGATCTACATGTCCGAGTCAGCACGCGGCAAGGGTCTGGGCGCCAAGCTGCTCGCCGCGCTGTCCCAGGCTGCCGAGGCGGCCGGCGTGCGCAAGCTGATCGCGGTGATCGGCGACTCGGCCAACGCGGGCTCCATCGGCGTGCACCGCGGCCAGGGCTTCACGCACGTGGGCGTGCTGAAGGACTGCGGCTGGAAGTTCGGCGAATGGCGCGATGTCGTACTGATGGAAAAAGTGCTCGGCGAAGGCAGCGCCACCCGACCCGAATGAAACCCGCATGAAAAACAAGACCACCGCCGCCTGGCTCACCTTCCTCGGCGGCCCGCTCGGCCTGCACCGCTTCTACCTGCGCGGCATGGGCGACTGGCTCGGCTGGCTGCTGCCCATTCCCACGGCGCTGGGCATCTACGGCATCGAGCGTGTGCGCATGTACGGCGTGGACGATGGCGTCAGCTGGGCACTCATTCCGCTGCTGGGCTTCACCATCGCCGGCTGCGCGCTGACGGCTATCGTCTACGGCCTCATGACGCCGGAGAAGTGGAACGCCCGCTTCAACGCAAGTGCCGCCTCCGACGCGGCGCCCGGCCGCACGAACTGGTTCACCATCGGCGCGGTGGTGCTGTCGCTTTTCTTCGGCAGCACGATCCTGATGGCGAGCATCGTTTTCAGTTTCCAGCGGTACTTCGAGCACCAGGTCGAAGAGGGGCGAAAGATCTCGCAGTGACGGCGCTAACGGCTGCCGCTCAGAACAGCTGCATGCTGACCCAGTAGGCAATCGCCGCCACGAAGGCCGACGCCGGGATCGTGAAGATCCACGCCCACACGATGTTCCCCGCCACGCCCCAGCGCACCGCGCTCGCGCGCTGCGTGGAGCCGACGCCGACGATGGCACCGGTGATGGTGTGCGTGGTCGACACCGGAATGCCCAGCGCCGTCGCCAGGAACAGCGTGAGCGCGCCGCCCGTCTCTGCACAGAAGCCGCCCACGGGCTTGAGCTTGGTGATCTTCTGGCCCATCGTCTTCACGATGCGCCAGCCGCCGAACATCGTGCCCAGCGCGATGGCGGCGTAGCAGCTCACGATGGTCCAGGTCGGCGGATTCGCGTCGCCGGCATTGGCGTAGCCGGTGGCGATCAGCAGCATCCAGATGATGCCGATGGTCTTCTGCGCGTCGTTGCCGCCGTGGCCCAGGCTGTAGGCACCGGCAGACACAAGCTGCAGCCGGCGGAACCAGCGGTCCACGCGCGACGGCGTGGCGCGCCGGAAGCCCCAGGCCACCACGACCATCATCATCGAACCGAGCAGGAAGCCCAGCAGCGGCGACACGAAGATGAAGGCCACCGTCTTCCAGATGCCCGAGGCCACCAGGCCGCCGGTGCCGGTCTTGGCGATCACGGCGCCCACGATGCCGCCGATCAGCGCATGCGACGAGCTGCTCGGAATGCCGTAGTACCAGGTGACGAGGTTCCAGCTGATGGCCCCCACGAGCGCACCGAACACCACGTGCACGTCGACGACGCCCGGCTGGGCGATGCCCTTGCCCACCGTGGCCGCCACGCTCAGGTGGAAGACGAAGATCGCGATCAGGTTGAAGAAAGCCGCGAACACCACGGCCTGCCCCGGCTTGAGCACCCCGGTGGAAACCACCGTCGCAATCGAATTGGCGGCGTCGTGGAACCCGTTCATGAAGTCGAACAGGATCGCGAGCGCGACCAGCACTATCACCACCCAGAGGGCGACCTGAACCGTTGCCATCGGTCGCTACCCGCTCAGGAGTTCTCGAGGACGATGCCCTCGATCACGTTGGCCACGTCCTCGCACTTGTCGGTGATCGTCTCCAGCAGTTCGTAGATCGCCTTGAGCTTGATGACCTCGCGCACGTCCGGCTCCTCGCGGAACAGCTTGCTCATGGCGCTGCGCATGACGCGGTCGGCATCCGACTCGAGGCGGTCGATTTCCTCGCAGGTCTTGAGCGTCGCCTCGGCCACGGCCGGGTCGGCGATCTTGCCGAGGAACTTGACGGCGTCCTTCAGGCGGTCGCAGCACTTCACGCTCAGGGCCGTGAGGCGCACGATCTCGTCGGTCATGTGGCGCACGTCGTACAGCGCCATGGTCTCGGCCGAGTCCTGGATCAGGTCGGCCACGTCGTCCATCGTGTTGATGAGCTTGTGGATCTGCTCGCGGTCGATGGGCGTGATGAAGGTCTTGTGGATCAGCCGGTTGACGTCGTGCGTCACGCGGTCGGCGGCGCGCTCGGCGTTGTCGACGTCGCGGTTGTACTGCTCGCGCAGGTGCACGTCGCTGTAGTTGGCGACCAGTTGCTCGAACGCCCTGGCCGCCTCCACGATGCGCTCGGCGTGCTGGTTGAACATCTCGAAGAAATTGCCCTCGCGGGGCAGCAGCTTGCCGAACATGGAAACTCCTGGGGTGCGCCAATCACAATTTCATGACGCCTTCATGAAAAAACCGGCGAAGTTTAACGGGCGCGCGAGTCCAATCCGGCCCGACAGGCTTTTCGAGGCCGACGGAACGCCGGAAATTCAGGCCGGCAAGCGCAGCACCGGCAGGTGCCAGCCGCCATAAATGCCGCCCATGCGAAGCGCCACGATCAGCAGCACGCCTGCATGAAAGGCCCAGCGGCGCGGCGTGCCGGCCGCCTGCAGCAGCAGGTAGATAGCAATGCCCGCGATGGCGGCCGAGCCGTAGATGCCGCTGCTCAGCAGCAGCGGAACGCGGGCGGTGAACACGTCGCGCAGCAGGCCGCCGGCCGCGCCGGTCATGGTGCCGACAAGTATCACTATGACGGCCGGCAGGCGCCTTTCCTCGGCCACCTGCGCGCCGGTGATGGCAAACAGGCCGAGCCCCAGTGCGTCGGCAACGGCCAGCGAATGCTCGTGCAAGGGCATCCAGTGCACCCAGGCGATGGTGAACACCGCCGCGGCCAGGATCACGTAGACATAGCGGGTGTCGCGAATCCAGAACACCGGATGCCGGTCGAGCAGCAGGTCGCGCAGCGTGCCGCCGCCCACCGCGGTGACAGAAGCGATCACCACCACGCCCAGCCAGTCGAGGCCCGCGTGGCCGGCCGCCAATGCCCCACTGACCGCGAAAACCGCCACGCCGGCGAGATCGAGGACGTAGAGCAGCACGGCCGTCTAGACGATGCGCTTGACCACCTGGCCCGTGACGCGCGCCAGCGCCGCGCGCGGCACCTTGTC
Source organism: Variovorax durovernensis (assembly GCF_977011995.1). Lineage (NCBI taxonomy): Bacteria > Pseudomonadati > Pseudomonadota > Betaproteobacteria > Burkholderiales > Comamonadaceae > Variovorax > Variovorax durovernensis. Next base: position 5,031,802 of record NZ_CDRNCW010000001.1, read on the forward strand.
GGGCGCGATTTCGGCAAGCGGCTTCAGCACGAAGGCGCGTTCCCGCATGCGGGGATGCGGCAGGGTCAGGGTCGGCGTGTCGATCACCGAATTGCCGTGCATCAGCAAGTCGAGATCGAGCGTGCGCGGCGCATTGGGAAAGGGCCGCTCGCGGCCGGCCTGCGTCTCCATGCGCTGCAATGCCACCAGGAGCTGCTCGGCATCCAGGCCGGTGCGCACGGCCACCACGGCATTGATGAAATCAGGGCCTTCGGCGTCCACCGGCTCGCTGCGATAGAGCGACGAACGGGCCGTCACCTGGGTTCGCTGCAGCGCGCCGATCGCGGCCATGGCCGCCTTCACTGCCGCTTCGGCATCGCCGAGGTTGGCGCCGATGGCGACGAAGGCCTGCACGGTCGGGTAGTCCTCGCGCGGGCCGCGGGGGCTGCGCAAGGGGGCACGGCTGGGTGCGCGGCGGGCGGGCGGGCCGCTCCTGGCACCGGCTGCCGGCGGCTTGCCCGCGGCGCGCGGCGGCGCGGCCTTTGGCTTGCCTGCCTTGGCCGCAGGGCTTTTTTTCTTGCCGTCCTTCGGCTGGTCGGACGCGCTCATTCGGCTGCGGCGCTGCCGCCACCCTCACCGCCACCCGCGGGACGCGGCTTGCGGCGGCGCCGGCGCTTGCGCGGCGCCACGGCTTCGCCATCGGGCGGAACGGCACCGGCCTCGACTTCGACCTCGTCGTCCGGCTCCGCATCCTGGCCGCGGCTCTGGTTCTGGGCCGGGTTCTGGCGAGGCGCGGGCTCGTTGCGCAGCTTGGCTGGCGCGGCGGTGTCGCGCACCCGCACGCGCTGGCGCACCTTCTGTTCTTCGCGCACCTGCTCCAGCAGGTCTTGCCGGCGCACGTCGTCGGCAATGCTGAATTCCTGCCACCACTCGGCAATCGCCTCGCTGACCTCGCCCACGTCGGCGCGCAGGCGCATGAAGTCGAAGGCCGCGCGAAAACGCGCCTGCTCGACCAGGCTGTAGGGCGTGGAGCCGGTGCGCTTGTCGAAGCGCGGCTGCATCATCCAGATCTCGCGCATGTCGGCGGCCAGCTTGCCGCGGCCCGACACATCGCCGATGCGGGCGTTGAACACGTCGTCGATGGCGTCCTGCAGAGCCGGGAACGGCGCCTGCGGGCGCTGGCCGCGCTGGCCTTCCTGGCGCTGGGCCCAGCCGTCGCGCACGTCGGCCCACAGCACGCAGGCCAGCAGGAAGCTGGGCGCCACGGGCTTGCCTTCGCCCACGCGGCGGTCGGTGTCCTGCAGGGCGGCCTTCACGAAAGGTTGGTCGGCACGCTCGACCACCACGTCGAGCAGCGGATAGATGCCCTTGGCCAGCCCCAGCTTTTTCAGCTGCTCGACCGTGGCAATTGCATGGCCGGTCTGCAACAACTTGAGCATTTCGTCGAACAGGCGACTCTGCGGCACGTCGGCCAGCAGCTTGCTCGACTCGACCAGCGGGGCCGCCGTCTTGGCTTCCATCTTGAAGCCCAGGGCAGCGAGCTTGGCCGAGAAGCGGATGGCGCGAATGATGCGCACCGGGTCTTCGCGGTAGCGCGTAGCCGGGTCGCCGATCATGCGCAGCGTGAGCTTCTGGGCGTCCTTGATACCGTTGTGATAGTCGACCACGACCTGGTTGGCCGGGTCGTAATACATGGCATTGACGGTGAAGTCGCGGCGCGCAGCGTCTTCTTCCTGCGGGCCCCAGACGTTGTCGCGCAGCACCCGGCCGCTGGCGTCCACCGCGTGCTTCATGCTCGCGAGTTCGCCCTTGCTGGTGCGCTCGTTGCCCGACACCTGCTCGGCGGCGGCGTTGTCCATGTAGGCGCGGAAGGTCGATACCTCGATCACCTCGTGCTCGCGCCCCCGGCCGTACACCACGTGCACGATGCGAAAGCGCCGCCCGATGATGAAGGCGCGGCGAAACAGCGACTTGACCTGCTCGGGCGTGGCGTTGGTGGCCACGTCGAAGTCCTTGGGGCGCAGTCCCAGCAGCAGGTCGCGCACCGCGCCGCCCACCACGTAGGCCTCGTAGCCGGCCTGCTGCAGCGTGGTGACCACGTTTTTCGCGCGTTCGTCGACCAGGGCCGGATCGATCTTGTGAACCTCTGCCGGCACCTCCTGGCGCTTGCCGAAGCGGCTCTTGCCCTGTGCGCCGCCGGCGGTCTTGCCGAGCAGCTTGTCGATGAATTTCTTGATCATTTGTTGGTTGAAAGCCTAGTTCGCTCTTTTATTCGTTCTCGAGCATGGAGCGGATCAGCGGAATGGTGATCGCGCGTTGCGTCTGCAGGGCATAGCCGTCGAGCTGCGAGAGCAGCTCCATCAGGCTGCCGAGGTCGCGGCTGAAGCGGTGCAGCATGTAGTCGAGCACGTCGTCGGACAGCATCACGCCGCGCGCATCGGCCGCCTGGCGCAGCACCGCGCGGCGTTCGCTTTCGCTCAGCACCTGCAGGTGGAACACATGGCCCCAGCCGAGGCGGGTGCGCAGGTCTTCGCGCAGCGGCAGGTCGGCCGGCGGCAAGGCGCCGGCGGCAACCACGCCGCGCTGCAGGGTCTGGGCGTTGACGAACCAGTTGAAGGCCGCGTGCTGCTGCACGGCGGTGTAGAGGTGGACGTCGTCGAGCAGGACGGCGCCCCAGCGCTCGTCGAACTCGGGCGGCTCCAGCAGGCCGGCATGCAGCCAGCCCACGCTGGCGCCCTGCTCGCGCAGTGCGACACGCACCGATTCGAGCAGGTGGGTCTTGCCGCTGCCGCCGTCGCCCCACAGATAGGTCGGCACCGGCGAGTGCAGCGCGGGGCCGCCGGCGCCGCCCACCCACACTTGCAGGTGCCGCAGCGCCGCCTCGTTGGGGCCGGCAAAAAAGGCGTCGAAGCTGGGGCCCGTCGCAATGCCGATATCGAGCGCGAGCTGTTTCATCCCGGGAAGGTTCATGGAGGGGGCCGCGAGGGCCCTTAAAATCGTGAGGAATTCTATCGGCCCGGCCAACATGGTTACCGGGGCCGCCTTCCGCTCCTACTCCTCGCATCCTTTCGCGTCCTTCCGACCTCGACCATCCATGACCTCCTCCACGCCCACCCCGCTCAGCTACAAGGACGCAGGTGTCGACATCGATGCCGGCGACGCATTGGTCGACCGCATCAAGCCGCTCGCGAAGAAGACCATGCGCGAAGGCGTGCTGGCCGGCATCGGCGGCTTCGGCGCCCTGTTCGAGGTGCCCAAGCGCTACAAGGAACCGGTGCTGGTCAGCGGCACCGACGGCGTGGGCACCAAGCTCAAGCTGGCCTTCGAATGGAACATGCACGACACGGTCGGCATCGACCTGGTGGCCATGAGCGTCAACGATGTGCTGGTGCAAGGCGCCGAACCGCTCTTTTTCCTCGACTACTTCGCCTGCGGCAAGCTCGACGTGGACACGGCCGCGGCCGTGGTCGGCGGCATCGCCCGCGGCTGCGAGCTCTCGGGCTGCGCGCTGATCGGCGGCGAAACCGCTGAAATGCCCGGCATGTACCCGGCCGGCGAATACGACCTGGCGGGCTTCGCGGTCGGCGCGGTCGAAAAATCGAAGATCCTCACGGGCCAGAACGTCAAGCCCGGCGACGTGGTGCTGGGCTTGGCCTCGGCCGGCGTGCATTCCAACGGTTTCAGCCTGGTGCGCAAGGTGATCGAGCGCGCCGGCGCCGATCTGCCCGCCACCCTCGACGGCAAGCCCTTCCGCGAAGCCGTGATGGAGCCCACCCACCTCTACGTGAAGCCGGTGCTTGAAGCGCTGGGCAAGCACCCGATCAAGGCGCTGGCCCACATCACCGGCGGCGGCCTGCTGGAAAACATCCCGCGCGTGCTGCCTGAAGGCACGGCTGCCCACCTCAAGAAGGGCAGCTGGCCGCAGACCGAGCTGTTCGCCTGGCTGCAGAAGGTGGCCGGCATCGACGACATCGAGATGAACCGCACCTTCAACAACGGCATCGGCATGGTCGTGGTCATCGACGCGGCCGAAGCCGCCGCCTGTGCCGCCACCCTGCGCGCCGCCGGCGAGACGGTGCATGAAATCGGCGTGATCGCCCCGCGCGGCGAAGGCGCCCCGGTGGTCGTCGGCTGACCGCCGGCTGCTCCGTCCGATTCCCTGAGCAGAGCACGCGACACCCACCGGATGGCCAAGAAGCCGCAACCCATCACCCCCGCCGTTGCGAAGGCCCCCATCCAACGCCCCCCGGCCTCGCGCGGGGTGACGATCGCGAGCTACCTGCTGATGCTCGCTGCGCTCCTGCTGGTGATGTGGGAGCACCTGCTGCCCGGATTGCTGTGCGTGTGCATCGGCTTCCTGGCCACGCGCTGGTTCGCTCGGGTGCTCACCGGCGGCCTGCAGCGCATTCCGCCGCTCGGCCGGCGCCCTGAACGGGCCGGCGGCTGGGCCAACGTGCTGGCCGTGATCCTGGTGCTGGTGGGGCCGATCGCGCTGCTCACGCTGCTGCTGTCGCAGGCCCGCGAATACATCGTCGACGCGCCCGACCAGTACCGCGAGCTGCTCGACTACACGGCGCGCACGGTGCTCGAACTGCGTTCCAAGCTGCCCGGCGAAATCGCGGCCTACCTGCCCGAGGGCGCGGCCGAAATCCAGCGCGTGATCGCCAACTACCTGCGCGCGCAGGCCGGTTCGCTGGCCATGGCCGGCCGCGCCTGGCTGCACGGGCTGCTCTTTTCCTATGTGGGGCTGATCGTCGGCGCACTGGCGGCCGTGGCGCATGCACCGCTGCGCCGCCTGCCGCTGGCCGACCAGCTGCACCAGCGCGTGCAGACCTTCGGCGAGGCCTTCGGCCAGATCGTCGCGGCCCAGTTCTGGATCGCCGCCTTCAACACGCTGCTCACGGCCATCTTCCTGCTGTTCATCATGCCGATGTGGGGCGCGCACCTGCCCTACACGCCGGCGCTCATCACCCTCACCTTCCTCGCGGGGCTGGTGCCGATCGTGGGCAACCTGGTGTGCAACTCGGTCATCACGCTGGTGGGGCTGTCGGTGTCGCCGGTCACGGCGGCGGCCTGCCTGATCTTCCTGATCGTGATCCACAAGGCCGAGTACGTCATCAACGCCAAGGTGGTCGGCGCCCGCACGCAGATGAGCGTGTGGGAACTGCTGGCCGTGATGTTCGTGGCCGAGGCGGTGTTCGGCCCGGCCGGGCTGGTGGCGGCACCGCTGTACTACGCGTACCTGAAGAAAGAGCTGCAGGCGGCGGCGCTGGTCTGACCGGCCGCCCGGACAGCGATGTCCGGATCTGATCGATTCTGGTCCGGCACCGAGCGGCCCTTCGACTGGCCGCGCGAAAGAATCGGGGGCATCATCCACTCCGCACCCTTGCGAGCCTCCGCCATGAAAACCTGTCTGATTGTGATCGACGCACAGGAGTCGTTCCGCCATCGCCCCTACTGGAACGAGAGCCTGGCCGCCGACTATCTGGGCGCCCAGAACGCCCTGATCGAGGGCTGCGCCGCCGCCGGCCTGCCGGTCGTGCGGGTCTTCCACACCGACGGGCCGTCGGATGCGAGCAACCCCTTCGCGGACGAATCGGGCCATGTGCGTCCCATCACCGGGCTGGCGCACTTCGAAGCCGCCTCCACCTTCACCAAGCACCGCCACAGCGCGCTGGTCAACAGCGGACTCGATGTTTGGCTCACCCAGAACGGCATCGGCCGGCTGATAGTGAGCGGCATCCGCACCGAGCAGTGCTGCGAAACCACCACCCGCCACGCCTCCGACCTGGGCTGGCAGGTCGACTACGTGACCGACGCCACCCTCACCTTCGACATGGTGCAGCCCGACGGCAAGCCGCTGTCGGCCGCCGACATCAAGGCCCGAACCGCCACCGTGCTGCACGGGCGCTTCGCCACCGTCTGCACCGTGGCGCATGCGCTGGAACGGGCCGTGGCATGAGCAGCCTGCGTGTAGTGATCCTGGCCTTCGACGGCGTGGAAGCGCTCGATTTCGCCGGTCCCTTCGAGGTCTTCACCACCGCAAGCCGCGTCAGCCGGCGAATGCGCCCCGGCACGGCTGCGCCCTTCGAGGTGGTCTCGGCCGCCGTGGGCCAGCCGGTGCAGGCGCGCGCCGGCCTGCAACTGCTGGCCAGCCACACGCTGGCGGACAGCCCGCAAGCCGACGTGCTGGTCGTCCCCGGCGGCGTGGTCGATGCGCCGATGGCGAGCCCCGACACCCTGGGGTGGATCGCCCGCAACGCGACCGGCGCGCAGGTGGTCGCTTCGGTCTGCACCGGCGCCTTCCTGCTGGCGGCAAGCGGCGTGGTCACCAGCGACGCCGTCACCACGCACTGGGAAGACATCGCCGACCTGCGCGCGCAATTCCCCTCGCTCGACGTGCGCGAAGACGTGCGCTGGGTCGACACCGGCCGCATCGTCAGCTCGGCCGGCATCAGCGCAGGCATCGACATGAGCCTGCACCTCGTGGAGCGGCTGGCCGGCCACGAACTGGCCGAGCGCACCGCGCGCCAGATGGACTACGCATGGACCCGCAACCCCGCCAGCACCGGCCCATCCGCGTAGTCTTCGTCCTCCTGCCCGGCAGCCTCGTGCTCGACTGGGCCGGACCGGCCGAGGCGCTGCGCATCGCCAACCAGCGGCTGCGCGCCCTGGGCCAGCCAGAGCGCTTCGCCATCGAGTTCGCGAGCCCCCGGCCGACCGCGATGGGCTCGGTCGGCGTCGCGCTTTCCGGGCTCGCGCCGCTGCCTGCGCAGTGGGACGGCCCTGGCTGGGTCGTGCTGGTCGGGCTGCCCGGCGACACCATCGCCGTCGACACCCCGGAGGCGCAAGACCTGCTGCACTGGCTGCGCGGCCAGCGCTTCGAGCGCGGCGGCCTGGAACTGGTGACGATCTGCGCCGGCGCAGTGCTGGCGGCGCATGCCGGCGCGCTCGCGGGCCGGCGCGCGACCACGCACCACCATCACCTCGGTGAACTGCGCACGGTGGAGCCGCGCTGCGACGTGGTCGCCAACCGGGTTTTCGTGATCGACCCGCCGGTCTACAGCAGCGCGGGCGTGACGACCGGCATCGACCTCGTGCTGCACCGCATCGGCGAACTCTGCGGCGAGGCGCTGGCGGCGCAGGTCGCGCAGACCATGGTGGTGGCGCTGCGGCGCGGCCCGCAAGACCCGGAGCTGTCGCCCTTCCTGGCCTATCGCAACCATCTGCATGCCGCGCTGCACCGCGTGCAGGACGCGGTCAGCGAACAGCCGCAGGCCGACTGGAGCGTGCCGCGCATGGCCGAGGTGGCGCACACCTCGGCGCGTCATCTCACGCGGCTGTTCATGGAGCATGCGGGCGTCGCGCCGCTGGCCTACCTGCGCAGGCTGCGGCTGGCGGTGGCGCAGCTCGCGCTGGCCTCGGGTGCGAGCGTCACGCGGGCGGCGGAGCAGTCGGGCTTCGGCTCCGACACGCAGCTGCGCCGCGCGTGGCACCAGTTCGGATTGCCGGGCTCGCCGTCGGAGGCCGGCCAGGCTTTCAAGGCCTGAGTCAAGGCCTGAGCAGTGGCGCTCAGTGCCAGGCGTTCACTCGGCCATGCAGGCCCGCGCACGCGCCAGCAGCAACGCACGTTCGCGCGTGTTGCGCGTGAGCGTGGCAGCGCGGTCGAACTCCTTGCGAGCCTCGTCGTGGCGGCCGAGCTTGAACAGCAGGTCGCCGCGCACCGTCGGCAGCAGGTGGTAGCCCTTGAGCGCGGGTTCGTCCATGAGGGCGTCGACCACCTCCAGCCCCGCCGCCGGTCCGAAGGCCATCGACAGCGCGACCGCCCGGTTGAGCTCGACGATGGGCGACGGCGCAAGCTCGGCCAGCGCGTCGTAGAGCGCGGCAATGCGCGCCCAGTCGGTTTCATCGGCGGTGCGCGCACGGCCATGGCAGGCAGCAATGGCGGCCTGCAGGGCATAGGGGCCGAGCGCGCCGCCAAGCGATTCGGCGCGTGCGAGCGCGGCCAGGCCGCGGCGGATCAGCATGTGGTCCCAGCGTGCACGGTTCTGCTCGAGCAGCAACACGGGCTCGCCCGAGGCGCCGACGCGCGCGGCGATGCGCGAGGCCTGGATTTCCATCAGCGCGACGAGGCCGTGCACCTCCGCCTCCCTGGGCACCAGCTCGGCCAGGATGCGGCCGAGGCGCAGGGCCTCGTCGCACAGCGCGGGGCGCATCCAGTCGTCGCCGGCGGTGGCCGAATAGCCTTCGTTGAAGATCAGGTAGATCACTTCGAGCACCGAAGCGAGCCGGCCCTCCAGCTCGTGGCGGCGCGGCACCTCGAAGGGCACGCGTGCCTCGGCCAGCGTGCGCTTGGCGCGCACGATGCGCTGCGCCACGGTGGCTTCGGGCACGAGGAACGCGCGGGCGATCTCGCCGGTCGTGAGGCCGCCCATGAGACGCAGCGTGAGCGCCACGCGCGCCTCGGTCGACAGCACTGGGTGGCAGGCGGTGAACACCAGCCGCAGCAGGTCGTCGCCGATGTCGTCGCCCAGCGCCGCATCGACCGCGTCGGTGAAGTCGGCCTGCGCCATTTCATGCTGCGCATCGAGTTCGCGGCCGATCTCGCCGGCCTTGTGCTCTGCCAGTTGCAGGTGGCGCAGGCGGTCGAGCGCGCGGCGCTTGGCCACGGCGGTGAGCCAGGCGGCGGGGTTGTCGGGCACGCCTTCGCCGGGCCACTGCTCGAGGGCCGAGACCAGCGCGTCCTGCGCCAGTTCCTCGGCCAGCCCCACGTCGCGCACCATGCGCGCGACGGTGGCGATGATCTTCGCGGACTCCATGCGCCACACCGCCTCGACGGTGCGGCGGATGGCGTCTTCGCGGCCCTCTTCTGCGGTCACGGCGGCTCCCGCGATGCGCCGGGAACTGTCAGCCGCCGGTCTTGCCGCGGGCCTCGGTCTCGGCGCGCAGGCGATCTTCCTGGGCGAGCAGCTCGGGCGTCATCGAGTCGCCGAAATCGGCAGCCTCGAACACCTGGCGGATCTCGATCTCGCCTTCCTGGAAGGGGCTGCGCTTGATCCACTCGATGGCTTCTTCCTTCGACTTGACCTGGAACAGCCAGAAGCCGGCCAGCAGTTCCTTGGTCTCGGCGAAGGGGCCGTCGATGACGGTGCGCTTGGTCGGGCCTTCGCAGCGCACGCGGGCGCCCTTGGAACTGGGGTGCAGGCCCTCGCCGGCCAGCAGCACGCCGGCCTTGACCAGTTCTTCGTTGAACTTGCCCATGGCGGTGAGGATTTCGGTGCTGGGCATCACGCCGGCTTCGGAATCTGCATTGGCCTTGACCAGAATCATGAATCGCATGTCTTTTCTCCTGAAGTTGATGAGGCTGGGAGCTGCTGGAAATTGCCTGCTCCTGTTCACACGTCGGACGGGCGCAAGTCGGATCGACACGATCGCATCGATCTATTTGTAAATTTGTGTATCAATTCTGAGTCTGGCGCGGCCAAGGCCAGAAGCGCAGCGACACGAAGTGCGCGAAGCCTGGGGGTGGGTCATAAATAGCCGCAAAAGCGCAGCACATGCCCATCGGGCTCCCGAATCGCGAATTCGCGCAGGCCCCAGGGCTGGGACACCGGCGGCTCGACGACCGTCACGCCGCGCTTCACGTAGGCCGCATGCAGGCCGTCGATGTCCTTGCCCACGTGGATCACGATTTCGCCGCGCCAGGGCACGGCCTCGCGGGTGTTGCACTGCCAAAGCCGCAGGTAGACCGGGTCGCCGTAGCTGCGGTCGCCCTTCTTCACGCGGGCATAGCTGGGCGGCTCACCGGCGATGAAATCGAGCTCGAAGCCCAGCACGTCGCGAAACCAGCGCGCGGCGCGCGACACGTCCGACACCGGGAGCACCGGCTGCACGCCGTGGAACTCATGCAGGGTGCCCAGGTCGGGCGCCGGGCTCACACCGGCCTTGGTGTCCATTTCAGTTGGCCATGCGGCGCAAGGCGGCGACGCGCTCGGCGATCGCGTCGATGTCCAGGGCGTCTTCGGCCTTTGCCAGGTAGGTCTCGAGGTCGCGCACGGCCTGCGTGGTGTTGCCCTGCTCCGCATGCGCGATGCCGCGGTCGCGGTATTCGCCCCAGGCGCCGGGCAGCAAGGCGATCAGCCGGTCCTGCACGGCGATGACGCGCAACCAGTCTTCCTGCGCGTGGTGCACTTCCTTCAGGTTGCGCAGCATGCGGGCGATGATCTCGCGCGAGCTGGCCGGCTGCAGGTACAGGCCCAGCGGCACGTCGAAGTCGCCCACCAGGCCGTTGCTGCGCTTGTAGGGCTCCAGCCGCTCGCCGAGTTCTTCGCGCGAGAGCGACTTGCCGGTGAACGGATCGATCACCACCTGACCCTTGGGCAGCGTCACCTTGAGCATGAAGTGGCCCGGAAAACCGATGCCCCGCGCCTGCAGTTCCAGGCCTTGCGCCAGTTCCATCCACAGCACCGCCAGCGAAATGGGAATGCCGCGGCGGGTGCGCAGCACGGCGTTCAGGTAGCTATTGTCGGGGTCGTAGTAGTCGTTGAGGTTGCCGCCGAAGTTCAGGTCGTTGAAGAAGAACTGGTTCAGCGCGCGCAGCCTGGCCAGCGGGGCCGCATCGGCGGGCAGGCGGCGCCTGAGGCGGGCAAGGAGCTGATCGACATCGCCCAGCACCTGCTGCACGTCGAGATCGGGGTACTCGTCCTGCGCCAGGCTGGCGGCGGCTTCGAGCAGCGGAAAGTGATCGTCGCTGCGGACCAGCGATTCGAAATATTCCAGCGCGGTGGGAACCTGAAAGCTGAACGTCATGTGTCTTTGTAGAGGAGCCCGCCGGGGGCGTCAAGGCGTGGCGTCAGGGTATTGCAGCCGCCCTCGGAGAGCGCTTTCAGCGGCGCAGGAAACTGCGCAAGCGAACGCCCACCGCCGCCAGAACGCCGAAGTACAGCACCATGGAAGCGGCGATCAGCGCGGCCAGCAGGCCGATGCGCAGCAGGCGCTGCTGGCGCAGGCCGATCCAGTCGAAATGGGCCGAGCCCCAAACCAGCAGCGCCGCCAGCACCAGCGTGCCGGCCAGCACCTGCAAAGCGAACTTGCCCCAGCCGGGCTCGGGCTTGTAGCTGCCGCGGCGGATCAGGCCGGCCAGCAGCCAGGCCGAATTGACCAGTGCCCCGATGGCGATGGTCAGCGTGAGCGCCGCGTGCTGCAGCACCGGCACCAGGAAGACATTGAGTACCTGCGTCAGCACCAGCACGCCCACGGCAATGAGCATCGGCGTGCGCGTGTCCTGCTTGGCGTAGTAGCCGGGCGCGAGTACCTTGACGGCCACGATGCCGATCAGACCCACGCCGTAGCCCGTCAGCGCGAGGGCGGTGCGCCGCACGGCGTCGTCGGGATAAGCGCCGTTATGGAACAGGACGGCCACCAGCGGCTGCGCGAAGAGCAGCAGTGCGACGGCGCACGGCGCGGAGAGCAGCACCACGAGGCGCAGGCCCCAGTCGAGCAGCGACGAATAGCGCGCATCGTCCTTGGCGGCCCGGGCACCGGCCAGTTGAGGCATCAGCACAACGCCGAGGGCTACGCCGAGCATGGCGGTCGGGAATTCCATCAGGCGGTCGGCGTTGGTCACCCAGGTAACGCTGCCCACCGCGAGGTGCGAGGCAATCTGCGTGTTGATGAGCAGCGAGATCTGCGCCACGCTCACGCCCAGCAGCGCAGGCAGCATCAGCCTGAGCACCTTGCGCGTGTTCGGATCGGTCCACGCGGTGCGCAGCGCCCGAAGGCTCACGCCGATGCGCGGCAGCAGCCCGAGCCTGCGCAGCGCCGGGATCTGCAGGCCCAGCTGCAGCGCGCCACCCACCAGCACGCCCACGCATTGCGCGTAGATTGGCTCGATGCCATACCTGCGAAAAAGCGGTGCGCCGATCACGATCGACAGGATCAGCGCGATGTTCAAAAGCACCGGCGAAGCCGCCGGCACCGCGAACTTGCGCCAGGTATTGAGAATGCCCCCCGCCAGCGCCACCAGCGACATGAAGCCGATGTACGGGAACATCCAGCGCGTCATGACCACGGCCGAGTCGAAACCCGGCAACCCGCTCGCCATGGCCCAGACCATCAGGGGCGCACCGACCACGCCGGCTACGCAGACGATCACCAGCGTCCAGGTCAGCAGCGTGGCGACATGGTCGATCAGCTGCCGCGCTCCTTCCTGGCCGTCTTCGGTCTTGCGCGCGGCCAGCACGGGCACAAAAGCCTGGCTGAAGGCGCCTTCGCCGAACACGCGGCGAAACAGGTTGGGAATGCGGAAGGCGACGTTGAAGGCGTCGGTCAGCGCGCTGACGCCGAAAACCGAGGCGAAAAGCACGTCGCGCACAAGGCCCGTGATCCGCGAAGCGAGAGTCAGCAGGGAGACGGTGGAGGCGGATTTGAGCAGGGACACGGGGGCCGAGTGTAGGCCCCGCCGGCCGCCGGAACGGGCGGATTCGGGCGCGAATTGGGCGAATGGGCCAACCCGGCCTATAATGGAGGGCTTTGCTGCATCATCCTCAGACACCTAAGGAACTAAATCATGGCATCCGCCAAGCCCAAGAAAAAGAACCCGCGCCTCGCCTCCGGCCGTAAGCGCGTCCGCCAGGACACCAAGCTCAACGCTGCGAACACCTCGCTGCGCTCCAAATACCGTACCGCTGTCAAGAACGTCGAAAAGGCTGTTCTGGCTGGCGACAAAACCAAGGCAAGCGAACTCTTCGCGAAGGCCCAGAGCATCGTCGACACCGTCGCCGACAAGGGCATCTTCCACAAGAACAAGGCAGCCCGCGACAAGAGCCGCCTGTCGGCCAAGGTCAAGGCCCTCGCCCTGGCGCCTGAAAAGGCAGCCGCCTGACACCTGTCAGGCAAGCCCGGGCCGGAATTCTCCGGTCCGCCGTTTGATCGGGGTGCGCTGCAGCAAAGTGTAAAAAACCGCCTTCGGGCGGTTTTTTCATGCCTGCTCGGCTCGCAAAAAGAAAAAGGCCTGTCTGTCAGGCCTTCTTGGGGGGGATGGGTGTGTCGGGCACCAGGCAGGCCTCGGCTACCTGCAGGTCGTTGTCTTTCGCGAAGTTCACGCAGAAGTCCCAGGCCATGGGCTCGGCATCGCGCAGCGCGCGGTTCACGACCACGCACTTCACGCCGTTGATGGTCGTCGGCACGCACCAGGGGGAGTAGCTCAGGTAGCTGCCGGGAAAGGCGCCGCCGGGGCGGAAGGAGCTCATCACGCCGGCAAGGCGCTCGGCCCAATCGCTCGGGCGAAAGGTCCGTCCATCCTTGGTGATGCCCTGGATGAAGATTTCTTTGGCTGTGGGGGAAATCATCGTTGAATGAGGCGCCCGAGCAGGTGCTGCGGTGCAACACGAGATTCTATCTGCGCCACTTTTTGCATCCTGAACATGGGGCATTGCTGTAATGCGGAATCCTCAACGAAGCCGTCAAACCGCACGCCTAGAATCCGCGTTCCCTATCTGGAGAACCCGAATGAGCGCTACCGCCCAGCCCACCTCGCCCCACGTCATGAACACCTACGGTCGCCTGCCGATCGCACTGTCGCACGGCCAGGGCTGCCGAGTCTGGGACACCGCGGGCAAGGCCTACATCGACGGCCTCGGCGGCATTGCCGTCAACACCCTGGGACACAACCACCCCGAACTGGTGCCTGCGCTGCAGGACCAGCTGACCAAGCTGATCCACAGCTCCAACTACTACCACGTGCCCGGCCAGGAACAGCTCGCCACCAAGCTGACTGAACTGTCGGGCCTCACCAACGTCTTCTTCTGCTCCACCGGCCTCGAAGCCAACGAAGCCGCCCTGAAGCTGGCCCGCAAGTACGGCCATGACAAGGGCATCGAGCGCCCCGAGATCGTCGTCTACGAAGCCGCCTTCCACGGCCGCAGCATCGCCACCCTGTCGGCCACCGGCAACCCCAAGGTGCAGGCCGGCTTCGGCCCGCTGGTCGAGGGCTTCATCCGCGTGCCGCTGAACGACATCGAGGCGCTGAAGAAGGCCACCGAAGGCAATCCGAACGTGGTCGCCGTGTTCTTCGAAACCATCCAGGGCGAAGGCGGCATCCACCCGATGCGCATCGAATACCTCAAGCAGGTGCGCGCACTGTGCGACGAGCGCGACTGGCTCATGATGATCGACGAAGTGCAGTGCGGCATGGGCCGCACCGGCAAGTGGTTCGCCCACCAGTGGGCGGGCATCAAGCCCGACGTGATGCCGCTGGCCAAGGGCCTGGGCTCGGGCGTGCCGATCGGCGCCGTGGTGGCCGGCCCCAAGGCCGCCAGCATCTTCGGCCCCGGCAACCACGGCACCACCTTCGGCGGCAACCCACTGGCCATGCGCGCCGGTGTCGAGACCATCCGCATCATGGAAGAGCACAAGCTGCTCGAGAACGCCGCCACCGTGGGCGCCCACCTGAAGGCCGCGCTGGAGCGCGAAATCGGCGGCCTGCCGGGCGTGAAGGAAGTGCGCGGCCAGGGCCTGATGCTGGGCATCGAGCTCGACCGGCCCTGCGGCGTGATCCTGAACCGCGCCTGCGACGCCGGCCTGCTGCTGAGCGTGACGGCCGACAAGGTGATCCGCCTCGTGCCGCCGCTCATCCTGACCATCGCCGAGGCCGACGAGATCGTCGCCATCCTCGCGCCCATCGTCAAAGCCTTCCTGTCGGAGCCTGCTCCCCAATGACGAACGCCACCGCGAACACCAACATCCGGCACTACCTGCAGTTCGCCGACTTCACGGCCGACGAATACACCTACCTCTTCGACCGCATGGCGGTCATCAAGAAGAAGTTCAAGACCTACGAGAAGCACCAGCCGCTGGTCGACCGCACGCTGGCCATGATCTTCGAGAAGGCCAGCACGCGCACCCGCGTGAGCTTCGAGGCCGGCATGTACCAGCTCGGCGGCAGCGTGGTCCACCTGACCACCGGCGACAGCCAGCTGGGCCGTGCCGAGCCTATCGAGGACAGCGCCAAGGTCATCAGCCGCATGGTCGACATCGTGATGATCCGCACCTACGAGCAGACCAAGATCGACGCCTTCGCGGCGCACTCGCGCGTACCGGTCATCAACGGCCTGACCAACGAGTTCCACCCCTGCCAGATCCTGGCGGACATCTTCACGTACATCGAGCACCGCGGCTCCATCCAGGGCAAGACGGTGGCGTGGGTGGGCGACGGCAACAACATGGCCAACACCTGGCTGCAGGCGGCCGAGATCCTGGGCTTCACGGTGCACGTGAGCACGCCCAGCGGCTACGAGGTCGACCAGTCGATCGCCGGCATCCGCTCGGGCGACAGCTACAAGGTCTTCAAGGACCCGATGGAAGCCTGCCGCGGCGCCGACCTCGTCACCACCGACGTCTGGACCAGCATGGGCTACGAAGCCGAGAACGAGGCACGCCGCAAGGCCTTCGCCGACTGGTGCGTCGACGAGGACATGATGCGCGCCGCCCAGCCCGACGCCCTCTTCATGCACTGCCTGCCCGCCCACCGCGGCGAGGAAGTGCAGGCCGAGGTCATCGACGGAGCGCAGTCGGTGGTGTGGGACGAGGCAGAGAACCGCCTTCACGCCCAGAAGGCGCTGATGGAGTTCCTGCTCCTGGGCAGGCTCTGACCATTCCCTGAAGCACAAGCAAGGCGCAGCCGCATGTCCGATTGCCAGAAATGCGGCGCCTGCTGCGCCAGCTACCGCGTCGACTTCAGCGTGCATGAACTCGACGACAACGGCGGCAAGGTGCCGTCCGGCCTTGCCGTCGAGGTGAACGACAGCCTCTGCCGCATGCGCGGCACCGACCACACGCCCATGCGCTGCGCCGCCCTCACCGGCAAGATCGGCCAGTCCGTGAGCTGCGGCATCTACGAATGGCGGCCCAATCCGTGCCACGAGCTGCAATCGGGCAGCGATGCCTGCGAGCGTGCGCGGGCCCGGCATGGGCTGCCGGCGCTGTCGTCGCCGCACTGAGCCTTCGCTTCAACTCGTCACGCAGTGTGTTGGAAATAACCGACACCACGACCCCTCGCCCGGCGCTAACTTCGCGCCATGGCTTCATCACATCAGCACCGCATCTGGGACATTTCGCCGCCCGTGCATGAAGGCGCGCCGGTCTTTCCCGGCGACACGCCCTACCAGCAGCGCTGGGCCGCGACCATCTCGCCCGGCTGCCCGGTGAACGTCAGCGAGATCAAGCTCTCGCCCCACGTCGGCGCGCACGCAGACGCCCCGCTGCACTACGACCCCGAGGGCCAGACCATTGGCGACGTCGACCTCACGCCCTTCCTCGGCCCCTGCCGCGTGATCCATGCGATCGACAAGGGCCCGCTGATCGAGTGGGAGCACATCGCCCACGCCATCGACAGCCACCTGCCCCAGCGCGTGCTGGTGCGCACCTACGACAGCATGCCGGTCGGCCACTGGGACCCGCAGCTCGCGGCCTATGCGCCCGCCACCGTCGAGCGCCTCGCGGCCATGGGCGTGAAGCTCATCGGCATCGACACCGCCAGCATCGACCCGGCCGACAGCAAGACGCTGGAGAGCCACCAACGCATCCGCCGCCTCGACCTGCGCGTGCTCGAGAACCTCGTGCTCGACGACGTGCCCGAAGGCGACTACGAACTCATCGCGCTGCCTCTGAAGCTGGTCAGCGCCGATGCCTCCCCCGTTCGCGCCGTGCTGCGCGAACTTCCTCGCTGAAACCTCCACCATGACGACCCTTGCAGACTGCCGCGCGCTCGACGCGCAAGACCCGCTGCGCGCCCTGCGCGACCAATTCATCGTGCCCGAGGGCGTGCTCTACCTCGACGGCAACTCGCTCGGCGTGATGCCGAAAGCCGCACCGGCACGCATCGCCGAAGTCGTGACCAAGGAATGGGGCGAAGGCCTCATCCGCTCCTGGAACACCGCGAGCTGGTTCGACCTGCCGCAGCGCCTGGGCGACAAGGTGGCCCGCCTGATCGGCGCCGCGCCCGGCGAAGTGGTGTGCACCGACAGCACCTCGGTCAATCTCTACAAGGTGCTGTTCGCTGCCTTGTCCCAGCAGAAGGACAGCGGACGCAAGCTGGTGGTGAGCGAGCGCAGCAACTTCCCGACCGACCTCTACATTGCCGAGTCGCTGTGCCGCGAGCGCGGCTTCACGCTCAAGCTGATCGACGCGAGCGAACTGCCCGGCGTGCTGACCGACGACGTGGCCGTGCTGATGCTCACGCACGTCAACTACCGCACCGGCGCCATGCACGACATGAAGGCCATCACCGCCGCCGCACATGCCGTGGGCGCGCTCACGGTATGGGACCTCGCGCACAGCGCGGGCGCCGTGCCGGTTGCGCTGAACGACAGCAACGCCGACTACGCCATCGGCTGCGGCTACAAGTATCTGAACGGCGGCCCCGGCGCGCCGGCGTTCGCATGGGTGAACACGAAGCACGCAGGGCAGTTCGAGCAGCCGCTGTCCGGCTGGTGGGGCCATGCGGCCCCCTTCGAGTTCACGCCGCACTACCGCCCTGCCCCAGGTGTCGGCCGCTATCTCTGCGGCACGCAGCCGATCATCGCGCTGGCCGGGCTCGAATGCGGGATCGACACCGTGCTCGCGGCCGAGGCCTTCAACCGCGACCAAGGCGCGATGGCGGCGCTGCGCACCAAGTCGCTCGCGCTTACGGACATGTTCATCGCGCTGGTCGAAGAGCGCTGCGCCGGACAAGGCCTCTCGCTGGTCACGCCGCGCGATCACGCACAACGTGGCTCGCAGGTGTGCCTGAGCCGCGAAGAAGGTGCCTACGCCATCGTGCAGGCGCTGATCGCGCGCGGCGTGATCGGCGACTACCGCGCCGGCGACTCGCAGATGCCCGACATCCTGCGCTTCGGCTTCACGCCGCTGTACATCGGCTTCGAGGACGTGTGGAACTCGGTCGAGCATCTGGTGCAGGTGCTCGAGACCGGCGATTGGCGACGCGCTGAATTCAACCGCAAGAACGCAGTGACATGACCGCCGACCAGAACCCCGAGAAGAGCCCCTCGAAAAGCCCCGAGAACATCGTTCACGAAGAGAAGGCGCAGCTGGACTTCAGCAAGTCCATGAGCTACGGCGACTACCTGCACCTCGACGAGATACTCAACGCGCAGCATCCGCTCTCGCCCGCGCACGACGAGATGCTGTTCATCGTGCAGCACCAGACCAGCGAGCTCTGGATGAAGCTCATGCTGCACGAGCTGCGCGCCGCCACCGCCTGCATCGCCGAAGAAAAACTGGCCGATGCCTTCAAGATGCTGGCCCGCGTGAGCCGCATCATGGAACAGCTGGTGAGCGCCTGGACCGTGCTGTCGACCATGACGCCGCCCGAGTACACGGCGATGCGCCCATACCTTGCCAATTCCAGCGGCTTCCAGAGCGCGCAGTACCGCTGCATCGAGTTCGCGCTCGGCAACAAGAACGCCGCCATGCTCAAGCCGCACGCGCACCGCGCCGACCTGCTCGCGCAGGTAGAGACAGCCTACCGCGCGCCTTCGCTGTACGACGAGTCGCTGCGCCTGCTCGCGCGCCACGGCCTGCCCGTGCCCGCCGACCGGCTGGAGCGCGACTGGACGCAGCCCTATGAATCGAGCGACGGTGTCGAAGCGGCATGGCTCACCGTCTACCGCAACCCGCACGACCACTGGGACCTGTACCAGCTCGGCGAGAAGCTCACCGACCTGGAAGACGCCTTCCGCCTCTGGCGCTTCCGCCATGTGACGACGGTCGAGCGCGTCATCGGCTTCAAGCGCGGCACCGGCGGCACCGGCGGCGTGAGCTACCTGCGCAAGATGCTCGACGTGGTGCTGTTTCCGGAGATCTGGAAGCTGCGCACCGACCTGTAGAACTCAGCCTCGTCGTGCAAACGCCCTCATGAGGCTGGGGTGGTCCGGATTGTTCCTTCGGCGCAAAGCGCTACAGTTTTGGAAACAACGGAGGCCACCGCCATGCACGACATCCGGTTCACACCCGAAGAGCTTTCCACCCTGCGCGAACACGGAGTCGTGCTGTTCGCGAACCGCGTGATCTTCGACGCGCAGCCGCCGATGCCCCAGGCACAGATTGCCGCCGTGCAGTCGCTGTGCGCGGGGCCGATTCCCGGCGGGCTGCTGGCGCTGTGGGAAGTCACCGCGGGCGGGCGGCTCGACTACGACCTGTCGCTCGAGATGAACGGCAACCTCGAAGGCATCAGCTGGACCGAGGTGTTCTGGAACGGCAGCGACGGCTATCACGACCTGCAAGGCTGGATCGACCACGAACTGGAACTGGCCGGGGAAGCCGCGCAAGAAAGCGGCGAACCGTGGAGCGGCAAGCTCACGCACCTGCCCTTCGGCGGCTTCGAGTACACCGACCGCATCTACGCGGTGGTCGAGCCGGGCGCCGAGCACGGGCAGATCGTTGCCTGGAAGAAGGGCCTGCCGCCGGCCTGGACGCACGCGCTGCACGAAGACAGCGTGAACACCATCGCCTCCGACCTGATGGGCGCCTTCGCTGCGCTGCACCTGGACGAAGACCCGCTGGCCCCCACGAGCGACTATTTCGCGGGGCAGACACTGCTCGAATACCTCGACGACCGGCACGAGGAACACGGGCTCGATCTCGACCTGATGGACAAGCTGATTGCCTTCTATTCGCGCGCCGTGGTCGACTGGCGCACGCCGCTGGCCGAAGGCACGTTGCGCCACAAGCCCTCGCTCGCACGCGTGGCGCTGCGCCACGCGATCGCGACGGACGACGCCGATATGGTCGCCCAGCTTGCCGCAGCGGGCGTGGGCTTCGACGGGCCGCTGCAAGGCAGCGCGCTTGCGGTCGATGTCGCGGTCGGGAATGGTGCTTTTGCCGCAGCGGCAGCGCTGGTGCGTGCCGGTGCGCCGGTGGCTGCGGATGCGCTGGGCAGCATCGACGGGCAGATCGCGCCCGAACTCACGGCCGCGCTGCTGGCCAACGGCGCGGAGCCCAACGTGGCGGCCATCGTCAAGTGCGCGGCCTGTGGCGCGCCTGCGAGCGCGCACCTGATCGCGGAAGCCTGCGAGCAGGCAGGCATCGACGTGGCGCCGGCCTTCGTCGCGGACCGCGATGCGATGCTGGTGGAGCTGGAGACCACGCTTGCGCAGATGCAGGACGGCAAGCTCGGCCACTATCTGGGGCAGGAAGGAATCGCCGAGCGCATCGAGCACCTGCAGGCGTTCAGGCTCTAGTTCTACCCGCCGTAGAGCCAGGGCTGGTCGAGCAGCTTGGCGCCCAGCAGGCGCATTGCCATGTCGCGGCCCAGCCGCACCGCGCCGGTCGCGTGGAAGATCTCGCCGTTGCGGCGCGCCCTGGCCTGCACTTGCGCATTGCGCGCCCAGCGCGCCTCGGCATAGCGCGCGAAGGCGGCGGGCACGGCTGCCGCGTTTCCCTCGCCCAGCGCATCGGCCAGCGCCAGCGCGTCTTCGATGGCCATGCCCGCGCCCTGCGCAAGGTACGGAACCATCGGGTGCGCGGCGTCGCCGACCAGCGCGACGCGCTCGTGGGCCATGTCGGCTGCGGAGGTCATGGGCGCCCGGTCGCCGAGCGACCATGCGCGCCAGCCGGGCATGGCGTCGAGCAGCGACTGCAGAGCGCCGCAGCTGCAGCCCATGGCCTGCCTGAGCGCGGCGATGCTGCTGGACTGGTCCCAGTCGCGCGCATCACCCGCGGGCGCGGATTCGGCGATCACGACCACGTTGAGCCAGTCGCCGCCGCGCACCGGATACGCCACCGCATGCAGGCGCGGGCCGAGCCACACGTCGACCTGCCGGCGGCGCAGGGCAGCAGGCAGCTTCGCCTGCTCGATCAGCGCGCGCCACGCCGTGTGGCCGGTGACGCGGGGCGATTGCGCTGCCGATGCGGTGTCGAGCTGGCGCCTCACCAGGCTCCAGAGACCATCTGCGCCCACGATCGCCTCGCCTTCCCAGGCGCGTGCGTCGGTGCTCGACATGCAGACGAGGTCGTCGCTGGTTTCGACCTGCGTGATGCGTGCGGCGGTGACGAGGTTGCCGATGCCGCGCGCACGCACGGCGTCGAGCAGCAGGCCGTGCAGGTCGGCACGATGGGCGCAGAAGTAAGGGGCGCCGTAGCGCTGCTGCATGGCGTCGCCGAGCGGCATGCGGGCCAGGTCGGAGCCGCTGTCGGCGCTGTGGACCACGAGCGCATCGGGCCGCGCCGCGATGGCCGCGAGCCCCGGCCCCAGGTCCAACTGCTGAAGGCGCCGCGTGGCGTTGGGGCCGAGCTGCACGCCGGCACCGATTTCGCCGAAGACGGCGGCCTGCTCGAAAACGTCTGCCCGGTGCCGATGCCGGGAAAGCGCCAGCGCGGTGGCCAGCCCCCCGATGCCGCCCCCGGCGACGAGGATGTGCGCGGGCATCGGTCTCAGCGGCTTTGCGTGGACGGGCGGGCGGTGGCCTGGTCGGCTTCCGTGGGTTTGAAGGGTGTCTTGGGAGCGCAGCTTCCGCAGCTGTCGCACGAGCCGCAGCCCGATGTCTTGGCCAGCGAGGCGGCCAGTTCCTTGGCGCGCTCTTCGTCGACCCAGCCCGCGCGGTGCGTGCCGGCCGCGAGCTTCTGCGCGGCACCACGCCGCCAGCCTGCGGGCATCCAGCGCCAGACCGCGTAGAACGCGGCGGCGGCGACGATGAATCCGACGATCAGTTGTTGCGTCATATCTCGAATACTCCAATCCCCAAGCCTACTCCAGGAATACCGCGGAACCGGCTTTGCCGGGCCGCAGGTATTGCCCCCTGCAAGGGGGTTGGCGGCCACACGAAGTGGGCAAGCCTGGGGGTTTGTTTTTTACCCTGCTCCGAGTGCCACCGCAACGCGGTAGGTGATGAAACAGGCCATATAGGCAAGCGCGAAGAGGTACCCGGCCATGATCCACACGTACTTCCACGAGCCGGTCTCGCGCTTCACAGCCGCCAGCGTCGAAATGCACTGCGGCGCGAACACGTACCAGACCAGCAGCGACAGCGCCGTTGCCAGCGACCAGCTGCCCGCGATCAGCGGCTCCAGCTGGCCCGCCACATCGTCGCCGGTGGCCGACAGCGCATACACCGTGCCCAGCGCGCCCACGGCCACTTCGCGCGCGGCCATGCCCGGCACCAGCGCGATCGAGATCTGCCAGTTGAAGCCGATGGGCGCGAAGATGTGCTCCAGCCCGCGGCCGATCATGCCGGCCAGGCTGTACTGGATGGCCGGGCCGGTCGCGCCCTCGGGCGGCGACGGGAAGGTCGACAGGAACCACAGCAGGATGGTCAGCGTGAGGATGATCGTGCCCACGCGCTGCAGGAAGATCCATGCGCGCTCGTACAGGCCCAGCGCCAGGTTGCGCGGGTTGGGCCAGCGGTAGGCGGGCAGCTCCATCATCAGCGGCGAATGCGCGGTGTTGTCGCGGAAACGCTTCATCACCCACGCCACGGCCATGGCCGAGACGATGCCGAACACATACAGCGCGAACAGCACCACGCCCTGCAGGTTGAACACCCCGCCCACCGTGCGCGCCGGAATGAAGGCCGCGATGAGCAGCGCATACACCGGCAGCCGCGCCGAACAGGTCATGAGCGGCGCGATCATGATGGTGGTGATGCGGTCGCGCCAGTTGCTGATGGTGCGCGTGGCCATCACGCCCGGAATGGCGCAGGCAAAGCTCGACAGCAGCGGAATGAACGAGCGGCCCGACAGGCCCACGGTGCCCATCACGCGGTCGAGCAGGAAGGCCGCGCGCGGCAGGTAGCCGGAGTCTTCGAGCGCGAGGATGAACAGGAAAAGAATCAGGATCTGCGGCAGGAAGACGATGACGCCGCCCACGCCCGCGATGACGCCGTCGACCAGCAGGCTCTGCAGCATGCCCTCGCCCATGTGCGCCTTGATGAGGCCGCCGAGCGCCTCGGTGCCGGCCTTGATGGCGTCCATCGGCACATTGGCCCAGCTGAACACCGCCTGGAACATCAGGAACATGGTGACGGCCAGCACCAGCATGCCCCACACGGGATGCAGCACCAGGCGGTCGATACGGTCGCTCGTGGCGAGGCTGCCGACCGGCTCTTTCACCGTGAGGCCGAGGATGCGGCGTACCTCGCGCTGCGTGGCCAGCACGTCGTCCAGGCCGGGGGCCTGCCAAGGCTGCGGCGCGGCGGCGGCCACGGGAGTGTCGAGCGCTTCGAGCAGGCCCTGCGCGCCGCCGGTATGCACACCGACGGTCTCGATGACCGGCACGCCCAGTTCGCGCGAGAGCGCCGCCTTGTCGACCACGATGCCCTGCTTCCGGGCCATGTCGGTCATGTTGAGCGCCACCACCATCGGCAGGCCGAGCCTCCTGGCTTCGAGCACCAGCCGCAGGTTCAGCCGCAGGTTGGTGGCGTCGGTAACGCACACCAGCAGGTCGGGCAGGGCTTCCTTGCTCTGGCCGGTGACGATGTCGCGGGTGACGGCCTCGTCGGCGCTCAGCGCATTCAGGCTGTAGGCGCCCGGCAGGTCGAGCACGAACACGCGCCGGCCCGAGGGCGTGCGCAGAGTGCCTTCCTTGCGCTCGACGGTCACGCCGGCGTAGTTGGCCACCTTCTGGCGGCTGCCGGTAAGCAGGTTGAACAGCGCGGTCTTGCCGCAATTGGGATTGCCCAGCAAGGCGATGCGGCCCGGCTGCGCGGTGGGCGCAAAGCCGCCGGGGCCCTGGATGACGGCCTCAACCATGGTTGGCAGCCCCCGGCGTGACGTGAATGAGCGCGGCCTCGTGGCGGCGCAGCGCGAAGGTGGTGTGACCCAGGCGAACCGCCAGCGGCTCGCGGCCCGGCAGGCCGCTGGCGACGATGCGCACGGCCTCGCCAGGCACGAAGCCGATTTCGGTCAGGCGCAACACGAGTTCGCGCTCATCGGCGCTCTCGGGGCGCGCCACGTCGAGCACGGTGGCCCACTGGTTGTTCGGAAGCTGGTCGAGGTGCAGGACGGCGGATGCCGGCGCTGCGCCGTTGTCTTTGGTGTGCACGGTGAGAGTGCGCCCTGAATATCGGCGCGCCAAGTAAGCAATACCCGAATGCTAGCAATTCTCACTCGCGAAAACCTGACCACCGTCAAAAATGGGGGGCCATAAGCAAGAAACACCGCGGAACCGGCTTTGCCGGGCCGCAGGTGTTGCCCCCGGCAGGGGGTAGGCGAAGCGACACGAAATGCGCGAAGCCTGGGGGCGAGCCTAGTTCAGCCCGAGCATGCCGCGCAGTTTCGACAGGTCTTCGGCCAGCGTATTGACGCGGCCTGCCAGCAGCTTGCGGTCACGCTCGGTGAGCTTCGAATAGGTCTCGAAGCCGCCATCGGCCGTCCTGTACTTGGCCAGCGTGTCGAACACCACCTTGAAATTGGCGTCGGTCTTGTCCGAAAAGGCCTTGTTTTCCTTCACGACCAGCGGGCGCAGCAGTTCGACGATCTTGAAAGCGCCCTCGAAATTCGACTGGAAGTCCCACAGGTCGGTGTGGCTGTAGCGGTTTTCCTCGCCGGAGATCTTGGTCGCGGCGACTTCTTCCATCAGCACCGCGGCGCCACCCACCACCTTCTCGGGCGGGAAGGTCAGCGCGACCAGGCGCTTCTGCAGCTCGAGCACGTCGGCCAGCAGCTTGTCGGCCACCGGGTTGAGCTCCTTGGTGCTCTTCTGCACCCACAGGCCGTATTCGATGCGGTGGAAGCCGCCGAAGGCCGGGTCTTTCTCGGCCTTTTCGTGGTCGTCTGCGCGCGAGTCGATCGCCTTGTCGAGGTCGTTGAACAGCTCGGCCACCGGCTCGATGCGCTCGTAGCTGGTGCGCGTGGGCGCATACAGCTTCTTCGCCTTCTCGATGTCGCCGGCCTTCACCGCGGCGGTGAAGGCGCGCGTGTCCGCGGCCAGCTTGCGCACGTTCTCGGCGACGTAGATCTTGTAGTCGGAGATCGGTCCGACCAGCTCGAGCGGCGACACGGCGGCCTGTGCGCCAACGGCACAGAGCCCGGCGAAGCCTGCAACGAAAGTGGCGAGGAAGTGGCGGCGGAACTGCACGGTCATGGATCTCCTTGTTCTGGGCAGTGGTGAAAAAACTTGTGCGCCCGATGCCGCCTCAGGCGGCCATAAGGCTGCGCCCCAGCCAGTCGCGCTCGTCCCGCACGCCCGGCAGCGTGAAGAAGAAGCCGCCGCCGATGGGCTTGATGTATTCCTCGAGCGGCTCGCCGTCCAGGCGCTTCTGCACCGCGATGAAGCCGTTCTCCAGGTTGGCCTGGTAGCAGATGAACAGCAGCCCCATCTCGAGCTGGCCGGACTTGGTCACGCCGTTCGAATAGTTGAAGGGCCGGCGCAGCATCAGGTTCTTGTCCGAGGCCTTGGTGCGCGGGTTCGCCAGGCGGATGTGCGCGTCCATTGGCGTGGCCTTGCCTTCGGGGTCTTTGGTGTAGTCGGGCACGTCGTGCTCGGTCTTGCCGCCGTCCAGCGGCGCGCCGGTGGGCTTCAGGCGGCCCATGATGGCCTCCTGCTCCTGCAGCGGCGTGCGGTCCCAGCGCTCCACGAAGTTGCGGATGATGCGCACCGCCTGGTAGCTGCCGCCCACCGCCCAGGCCGGCTCGTCACCGCCGGGCTGCACCCATACGATGTTGTCCATGAGCTTGTCGTCGGCCGAGTCGGGGTTGGCGGAGCCGTCCCTGAAGCCGAGGAAATTGCGCGCGCTCTCGGCCGGCTTGCCGGGCACCGCCGGAATCGGCGGCACGGTGCCTTCCTGCTTCCAGTGCAGCACCAGCAGGTCGGGCGTGTTCTTGATGATGTCGCGCAGCGCGTGGATGTTGGTGTCGGGCGTGTTGGCGCAGAACTGGATCGACAGGTCGCCGTGGCACAGCGCGGCGTCGAGCGCGTCATTCGGGTGGCGCTGCATCTGGTTCAGCCGCAGGGGCTTTTTCTTCTCGAGGCCGAAGCGCTCGTCGAACAGCGAAGTGCCGACCGACACCGTCACGGTCAGCCCGTCGGGCTGCACCACCGGCCCGAGGATGCCGGAGCCCGCGGGCGGCAGCTTGGGGTCTGGGTCGGTCTGCGGGCCGCCCTGCGTGAGGAAGGCGATGCGCTCGGTGAGCGTGCGGAACAGCCGCTCCAGGTCGCCGCGGTTCTCGGCCAGCACGTAGAACGAGGCGATCATGCCGGCCGTCGGGCGCGGCGTGACGATGCCGGCCTGATGCTTGCCGCGGAAGGGCACACGGTCTTGCGTGTGGGTGCTCTGCGGCGCGTCGGTCACTTGCGCGCCGCTGTCCGGCGAATTGGGCGGGCCCGAAGGCGCGGCGCCGGCACGGGCCGAGGCGGCCAGCCCTGCAAAGGCGACGCCGGCTGCGCCAAGCATGCGGCGGCGGTGCGGGGATTCGGGACGTCCCTCAGGCGAGACGGCTTCGTTGATCTTCAACTTTTCCATGGGGATGCTTGCTCTCACGTCATTCCAGGCCGAGCGCGGCGTTGACCTTGCCGAGTTCCTCGGCCAGCGCGCGCACGGGTTCGGCCAGTGCCTTTCTTTGCGCTTCGTCGAGCGGCGCAGGCTTGAAGCCCTCGCCCTCGCGGTACGGGGCCAGCGCGGCGTCGAAGGCCGCGAAGCGCTCGTCCACGCTCTTCTGCAGCGCGGGCGCCGCTTTCACCAGCAGCGGCTGCAGCAGTTCGGAAATCTTTTTCGTGCCTTCGTAGGTGCCTTGCAGGTTGGCGACTTCGGCGTGGCCGTAGTGGTCTTCGCCGCCGGCCGGCAGGTTGTCGGCCACGCGGCGCAGCAGCTTCGAGGCCGAGCCCGCGAGCCGCTCCGGCGGCATGTCGAGGCCGCGCAGGCGCTCCTTGAGGGTGCCGATGTCGCCCGTCAGTTTGTCGACCACGGGCGCTAGGCTCTTCACATCGTTCTGGCTGTACAGCGCGTACTCGATGCGATGGAAGCCGGTGAAGCCGGGGTCGGCCTCCCGCTTCTCGAAGTAGTCGGCGCGCGCGTTGATGCGGGTGTCGAGGTCGGCGAACAGTTCGGCCATCGGCTCGATGCGCTTGTAAGCCTGGTGCGCCGGCGTGTAGAGCGCCCTCGCCTGCTGCAGGTTGCCCGCCTTGATCGCATCGGACAGCGCACTCACCGCGTCTTCGAGCGAGCCCGCCTCCAGCCGCAGGAAGGTCTGGTACTCGGCCAGCGCGCCGACGTAGTTGACCAGCGACGGCCGCGCCGCTTCGGCATCGGACGCTGCCGAAGGCGTGACGCGCAGCTTGCCGCGCGGGTTGCTCAGCAGGCCGCAGGTGATGGCGAACTCGCCCGGCTGCAGCTTGACCGTCATGGTCTGCGAGAAGCCGGGAGCGATGTTCTCGCGCTCTTCCACCACCATCACGCCATCGAGAATTTCCCACTCGAGCGCGCGGTTCGACTTGTTGACGATGGTGAAGGTGGTGCGCCCCGCGGGCACGGTGATCTCGTTGGGATCGCAGGCGTTGCCCTGGATCGTGACGGTGACGGCGTTGTCGGCCGTCCTGGGCGGCGCCTTGCGGGCCTCGTTCGAGGCATACCAGAAGGCCGCGAGGCCGGCGACGACCAGCAGCGCCGAGCCGGCCACCGCCGCGCGCATCAGGTTCGAGGTGGAGGGCTTGTTGTCGGAGGAAGAAGAAGACATTGCGGGTTTCAGCGGGCGGCGGCCGCGCGTGGCGCCGGCGCGGGCGCCGGACGCAGGAAGAAGAACAGGGCGACGGCCAGGAAGGCCAGGTAGACGATGACCTCGCCCACCACGGGCGCGGCCTGATAGCCCAGCAGGCCCGAAAGCACTGCGCCCACGGGGCTGTCCATCGGCAGCTTGTCGCTCATGTCGAACACCACCGTCTGCAGGTGGTTCCACACGCCGCCTTCATGCAGCTTGCGCAGCACGCCGGCCAGCAGGCCCGCGGCCACCAGCAGGATGAAGAGGCCGGTGAAGCGGAAGAAGCGGCGCAGGTCGAGCCGCACGCCGCCAGAGTAGAGCCCCCAGCCGACCACCACCGACACCGCGATGCCGGCCAGCGCGCCCACGGGCGCCTCCCAGCCGCTGCTCTGCTGGAACACGGCCAGCAGGAAGAACACCGACTCCAGCCCTTCCCGCGCCACCGCGAGAAACACCATGCCGATCAGCGCCCAGCCCTGGCCGTCGGCGCCCTTGGCGAGCGCGCTGTCGATGGAGGCCTGCAGTTCGCCCTTGATCGAGCGCGCCGCCTTGCGCATCCAGAACACCATCGACGTCAGCATGACCACCGCGATGAGCCCGACCACGCCTTCGAACAGCTCCTGCTGCTTCTGCGGAAACTCCGCGGCGAGCAATTGCAGGCCCGCGCCCGCGAACAGCGAAAGCGCGGCGGCCAGCAGCACGCCGACCCACACCGCGGGCATCAACGCGCCGCGTCCGCTTTGCTTGAGGTAACTGGCAACGATGCCGACGATCAGCGCGGCTTCGATGCCTTCGCGCAGCATGATGAGAAAGGGAATGAGCATCGGCTTCTGGATTCAGGGCGTAGAAAGTCCCGGAGCCAATGAGCATACCCCATCAAATAAGATCCATTCTCATTTGATGGCTTTGATTACCGAATGGTAATGAAAGCCATGTGTCAGGCGCTGACTTCGTGGATGCGAGCCGTGACCGCACCGCCGTCGATCCGCAATTCGGCCACGGCGATGGGCAGCTTGAAGCGGCGCGGCCCCGCGCTGCCCGGGTTGACGTACAGCACGCCGCCGCGCTCCTCGATCCTCGGCTTGTGCGAATGGCCCGAGACGACCACGCGCACGCCGGCGGCGGCCGGGTCGATGTCGAGCTGCGAAAGATCGTGGATCGCATACAGATGCACGCCGCCGAACGCGACGAGTTCGGTTTCCGCGATGCCGTCGGCCCAGGCTTCCCGGTCGTTGTTGCCGCGCACCACCGTCAGCGGTGCCAGCTCGCGCAGCGCATCGAGGATGCCCGGATTGCCGATGTCGCCGCCATGCACGATGGCATCGCTGCCCTTCAGGAACGCGAGCGCCTGCGGCCTCAGCAGGCCGTGCGTGTCGGAGACAAGACCGATGCGAAGCATGGGAAGAAGAAAGTTATCGAGGCAAACCCGGGGTGGCCGCAAGGCCCGCGAAAAGCGCGGCACGCAAAGGCATGATCGGCGCCATGCCCGAAGACATCATCGCATCGCCGACCCCTTCCGAAAACGCAGGAGAACCCCCTGCGGCCACGCCGCAGCCGCGCGCGGGCCTGTTGCGATGGATCGCTGGCGGCCTGCGTGCCTCCATGCTGCTCGACCCGCGCGTCGATGAACGGCCCGCGCCCTGGCAGCTGTTGCTGCTCGTGCTGCTGCCCGAGCTCGCATGGACCGGCCTGGCGCGCCTGGAGATAGACGGCCCCGCGCGGCTCTACGCCACCGTCAACCTCAACACGCTCTGGTCGCTCGGCGTGCTCGCGTGGCTGGGCTGGTTCGCGCTGTCTGCCCGGGCGGGCAACAACGGGCTGGCGCGCTGGTTCGTGCTGGCCACCTGGGCAATGCTTCCGGCCAACCTGATGCTCAGCCTGCTGGCCCTGGGCTATACGCGCGGCTGGCTGCCGGCAAAGCTTGCGACCTCTCCCGGCTACTGGATCGTTTTCGGCCTGGGTTGCGCGTGGATCGTGCTGGCGCTCGCGCGCTTCACCGCGCGCGAAGCCGGTGCGCGCTGGCGACTCGCGATCTTCGTACCCGCATTCGTGGCCATGCTCGCGCTGACCTTCTGGCAGTCGCTATACACGCAGGAGCGCGTCTGGCAGGCCGATGCCAGCGCGTCCTCCGAGCCCGAGCGCCCGCGCATGCGCCTGACGCAGGAGCTCTTCGAGGAACAGCAGGCGCTGTGGGACCACACGGTCGATACCCTTGCCGCCGGCAAGCCGGGGCAGGCCGATGTCTACGGCCTCGTGTTCGCGCCCTACGCTTCGGAAGACGTGTTCCTGCGCGAAAGCCGCATGGTCGCCGCACTGCTGGAAGAGCGCTTCGACGCCAAGGGCCGCGTGATCCACCTCATGAACCATGCGACCACCGCCGAAACGCTGCCCTGGGCCACGCCGCTGAACCTGGAGCGCGCCATCGCCGCGCTGGCCGAGCGCATGGACCGGGAGAACGACGTGCTGGTGATCTACCTCACCTCGCACGGCGCGCGCGACCACAAGCTTGCAGCCGCGCACTGGCCGCTGTCCGTGCCCTGGCTCACGCCGGAAGAACTGCGCGAGGCGCTCGACAAGGCCGGCATCCGCCACAGGGTGGTCGCGGTCTCGGCCTGCTATTCGGGAGGATGGATAGAGCCGCTGGCCAACGACGACACGCTGGTGATGACCGCCGCCGACGCCACCCACACCTCGTACGGATGCGGCCGGCTGTCCGAGCTGACCTTCTTCGGCCGTGCGATGTTCAACGAGGAGCTGCGCAAGACCCGCTCCTTCGAGACCGCCTTCGCGGCGGCAGTGCCGTTGATCAAGCAGCGCGAGATCGATGCCGGCAAGGAAGACGGCTTCTCGAACCCGCAGATCAGCGTCGGCGAAAAGATCCGCCCCGTGCTCGACCGCCTCGCGCAGCGCCTCGACGGCATCGCGAAGTAGCAGTCGGGCGCCCCCTGCAAGGGGGCCCCGGGGGTTATTCCAGAAGCTGCCGCAGCACGAACGGCAGGATGCCGCCGTGCTTGTAGTAGTCGACCTCGATCGGCGTGTCGATGCGCAGGCGCACCGTCACCTCCTGGTGCGTGCCGTCGGGGCGGTGCACCACCAGCTTCACGTCCATCTGCGGCTTCAGTTCGCTGCCGATCACCACGTCGATCTTCTCGTCGCCCGTGAGGCCCAGCGTCTGCCATGAATCGGCGCCGCGGAACTGCAGCGGCAGCACGCCCATGCCGACCAGGTTGGCGCGGTGGATGCGCTCGAAGCTGCGCGCCACCACGGCCTTGATGCCCAGCAGCTGCGTGCCCTTGGCCGCCCAGTCGCGCGACGAGCCGGTGCCGTACTCTTCGCCGCCGAACACCACGGTGGGTACGCCCTGCTCCATGTACTTCATGGCGGCGTCGTAGATGAACATCTTCTCGTTGCCGGGCTGGAACCGCGTGACGCCGCCCTCTTCCTGCGCGCCGTTGGCGTCCGGCGGAATCATGAGGTTCTTGATGCGCACGTTGGCGAAAGTGCCGCGCATCATCACGTCATGGTTGCCGCGGCGCGAGCCGTAGCTGTTGAAGTCGGCCTTGACCACGCCGTTCGCCTTCAGCCAGATGCCCGCGGGCGAGCTTTCCTTGATCGAGCCGGCCGGCGAGATGTGGTCGGTGGTGATCGAGTCGCCGAAGAGCGCCATGATGCGTGCGCCCTTGAAGCCCGCGTCCGACGCGTGCGGCTTCATCTTGAAGCCCTCGAAGAACGGCGGCTCGGCAATGTAGGTGGACTTGGGCCAGTCGTAGACTTGGCCGTTGGTGCCCTTGATGCTCGTCCAGAACTTGCCCGGATCGGTCTTCACCTTCTCGTAGTTCGCGCGGAACGACTTGGCGTTCATGGCATAGCGCAGGTTGTCGTCGATTTCCTTCGGCGTGGGCCAGATATCGCCCAGGTACACGTCCTTGCCGCCCTTGCCCTTGCCCACGGGCTGGGTCATCAGGTCGGTCATGACGTTGCCCGCGATGGCAAAGGCCACCACCAGCGGCGGCGAGGCCAGGAAGTTGGCCTTCAGGTTCGGGTGGATGCGCGCCTCGAAGTTGCGGTTGCCCGACAGCACGGCCGCGCCGATCAGGTCGTTCTTGGTGATGGCTTCGTTGATCTCGGGCGTCAGGTCGCCGGCGTTGCCGATGCAGGTGGTGCAGCCGTATCCGGCAAGGTAGAAGCCCAGCTTCTCGAGGTACGGCAGCAGGCCGGCCTTCTCGAGGTATTCGGTCACGATGCGCGAGCCCGGGGCCAGCGAGGTCTTGATGTGCGGCTTGACGGTGAGGCCGGCTTCCACCGCCTTCTTGGCCAGCAGGCCGGCGGCCAGCATCACGCTCGGGTTGGAGGTGTTCGTGCACGAGGTGATGGCGGCGATCAGCACGTCGCCGTTGCCGATGGTCACTTCGCCCTTAGGTGCCGAAGGCGCGGTGGCGCTCACGTGCGCAGCCGCCTTGGTGGAGCGGTTGGCCACCATCTCGACCACGTCGAGCGGCGCGCCGGCGGGCGGCGACGCCGCCTCCTCATCGCTGCCCTTGCCGGCAGCCACCAGCGGATAGCGCACCTTGAGCTTGTCCGCCGGTTGGTTGAAGCCGTTGGCGTCGTTGGGCTTGCTGTACAGCTCCGAGAACTTGGTGGCCAGGTGGCCGAGGTCGATGCGGTCCTGGGGGCGCTTCGGGCCGGCCAGGCTGGGCGACACGGTGCCGAGGTCCAGGCGCACGACCTTGGTGTAGTCGATGTCGCCCGGGGCGGGCATGCCGAACAGGCCCTGCGCCTTGTAGTAGGCCTCGAAGCGCTCGACCTCTTCCTTGGTGCGGCCAGTGCCCTCGAAGTAGGCCACGGTCATTTCGTCGACCGGGAAGAAGCCCATGGTCGCGCCGTATTCGGGCGCCATGTTGCCGATGGTCGCGCGGTCGGGCACGGCGATGGACGCGGCGCCGGGGCCGAAGAACTCGACGAACTTGCCCACCACCTTCTCGGCACGCAGGATGGCGGTGACGTAAAGCACCAGGTCGGTGGCCGTGACGCCTTCGCGCAGCTTGCCGGTGAGCTCGAAGCCCACCACGTCGGGCGTGAGCATGTAGACCGGCTGGCCCAGCATGGCCGCCTCGGCCTCGATGCCGCCCACGCCCCAGCCGACCACGCCGATGCCGTTGATCATGGTGGTGTGGCTGTCGGTGCCGACCAGCGAGTCGGGGTAGTAGGTGGGCTTGTCGCCGTTGTCGTACGGGCTCTTGTAGACGCCGCGCGCAAAGTATTCGAGGTTCACCTGGTGCACGATGCCGAAGCCCGGCGGCACCACGCGGAAGGTGTCGAAGGCCTGCATGCCCCACTTCATGAACTGGTAGCGCTCGTTGTTGCGCTGGAATTCCAGCTTCATGTTCAGGTCGAGCGCCTTGGGCGTGCCGTAGTAGTCGACCATCACCGAGTGGTCGACCACCAGGTCGACGGGCACCAGCGGCTCGATGGTCTTGGGCGACTTGCCCAGCTTGGCGGCCACGCTGCGCATGGCGGCGAGGTCGGCCAACAGCGGCACGCCGGTGAAGTCCTGCAGCACCACGCGGGTGACGACGAAGGGAATTTCGTCGGTGCGCTCGGCGTTGGGCGCCCAGTGGGCCAGCTCTTCGACGTGCTTGGCCGAAACCTTCTGGCCATCGCAGTTGCGCAGCACCGATTCGAGCACGATGCGAATGGAAACCGGCAGCCTGTCGACGGTCGGATATTGCTTGGCCAGCTCCTTCAGGGACCAGTACTTGCCGGACTTGCCAGATGCTGTCTTGAAGGTCTTGAGGGTGGACGCAAAGGCATGCGCCGGTGCTTTGGCCATAGAGAGACTCCTGTTGGTTCGTGGAAGCCTCTCAAAGATAGCAGGGATCGATGTCAGTGGCTGTAGTCGGGGGACTCGGCTCGCCCCCGTTTTTCCGAATGAGCAGCCGGCATTTCAGGCCATGGCCATTCGCGCACCGCCACGCGTGCGGCGCAGGCCGGTCCATTGCAGCTCGGCCAGCACGACCACGCAGGCCGCCTGCGCCAGCACCCACGCCATGCCCAGCGCGCTGACCGCGAACACGCCGCTCACCAGCAGCGCGACGCAGGCCACGGCCCAGCCGAAATTGCCCACGACGACAAGGCCGATCAGCCCGCGCGGCGGCGTGGGGCGGCTGGCCATGAAGGCGGCCATTGCCGCATAGGCCAGCAGGAAGACGCCCGTGCCCATGAGCAGCAGCGCCGGCAGGCCGGTCAGCCGCGCCAGCGCGTCGGTGAACGCCACCTGCAGCGCGCCGGTCGCGGCGCATGAGGCGGCGTCGGCCCACATCACGTTGGGCAGGAAACGGGGGGATGCGAAGACGGACATGCGGTTCTCCTTGGTGTAGTACCGGGGCGGTACGGCGCCAATGATTCCCGCGACACCGCATCGCGTCGATGACCCCCGAGGTCATGGCGCCGCGCCGGTACCGCGCCAGAATGCGGCTCCATGAACACCATCCGCTCTCATTCGTCCAAGGCCGACCGCCCCGGCGCTCGCGACCCGTTCGGCGTCCACCTGCGGCACTGGCGCACCCACCGCCGCCTGAGCCAGCTCGACCTGGCGCAGGAGGCCGAGGTCTCGACGCGCCACCTGAGCTACGTGGAAACCGGCCGCGCCGCCCCCAGCCGCGAAATGGTGCTGCGGCTGGCCGAACGGCTGGAAGTGCCGCTGCGCGAGCGCAATGCGCTGCTGGTGGCTGCGGGCTTCGCGCCGATGTACCGGCAGCGCTCGCTCGACGACCCGGCGATGGCCTCCGCGCGCCGCGCCATCGACCTGGTGCTGAAGGGGCACGAGCCATTTCCCGCACTGGCCGTGGACCGCCACTGGAACCTGGTCGCGCACAACGCGCTGGTGCCGTTGCTGATGGAAGGCGCCGCGCCCGAGCTCCTGAAGCCGCCCATCAACGTGCTGCGCCTGAGCCTTCACCCCGACGGCGTGGCCCCGCGCATCGCCAACCTCGCGCAGTGGCGCACCCACCTGATCGAGCGGCTGCAGCAGCAGATCGCGGCCACCGGAGACGCGGTGCTGCAGTCGCTGCACGACGAACTCGCGGCCTACCCCGCGCCCGCCGTGAGCCACGACGCCCCCGTGCTCGACACCGCGCTGTCGGCGGTGGCGGTGCCCTTCCAGGTCGTCATGCCGAGCGGCGTGCTGAGCTTCATCAGCACCATCACGATCTTCGGCACGCCGGTCGACGTCACATTGCAGGAACTCGCGGTGGAATCGTTCTTTCCGGCCGATGAGCAGACGGCTGCGGCGCTGGTTGCATTGGCGGCGCAGCTGGCGCAGTCGACGCCGCAGGCGGATTGAGATCGGCCCTGCCGTCCGCGCCGCGCGGCGGGCCTTCGAAGTCGTCCACCTGGATGACCTTGTCGGCCGCCTTCAGGTAGGCCAGCGCCAGTTCGGGATCGGGC
The DNA here is from genome assembly GCF_977011995.1 of Variovorax durovernensis. Taxonomy (NCBI): domain Bacteria; kingdom Pseudomonadati; phylum Pseudomonadota; class Betaproteobacteria; order Burkholderiales; family Comamonadaceae; genus Variovorax; species Variovorax durovernensis. The sequence goes on from NZ_CDRNCW010000001.1 coordinate 5,066,911, forward strand.
GCCGAGCTGGCCGCCTCTTCCAGTGAATTCGTGCGGCGCAGCACCTTGTTGAGCGCGGCGGTGGTGTCTCCGAGCTGCACCGAGAGTTCCATCGCATACATCAGGTCGCGCAGGCCGCCGGGCGCGGGCTCGCTGAGGTCCGGTGCGAGGCGCTCGACGATGCGAGGGTTCTTGCGCAGCAGATCTGCCAGCGCAATGAGCTGTACATCGCGCAACGGCGCCAGGTGCGCGGTGCGGCGCAGCACCAGCGCGCCGATCACGCGCCGGCCGGAGGTCGGCAGGTTGGCGTACAGGTCGCGCAATATCTTGCCGGCCTCGTCGAGCTGCAGCCGGATTGCGGCCTGCGCGAACGGCAGCAGTTCGGGCGCCCCGTCGACGCGGTAGCGCCAGATGCACGCACTGGCCAGGTACAGGTGCGCGAGCACGTCGCCGAGCCTTGCCGACAGCAGTTCCATGCGCTTGAGCTTGCCGCCGAGCATGCCCATCGCGAGGTCGGCGGTGAGCGCGTACTTGGCACTCATGCGCGCGACCAGCCGTGCCTCCGGCAGCAGGTCTTCAGGCGGTTTTCCCAACACCGGCGCACCGAACAGGCTGTGCCAAAGATTGACGGCCACGTGCCTGCCATGCGCCATCAGCGCCTTGCCGAGGGCGGTTTCGTCGCCCGCCTGCACGGCAGCCATTTCGTCGAGCACGTGCGGGTGGCAGCGCACCGCGCCCTGCCCGAACACGATGAGCGCGCGCGTGAGGATGTTCGCGCCCTCCACCGTGATCGCGATCGGCGCCTGCCGATAGGCCACGCCGAGCAGGTTGGAAGGGCCAGAAATGATGCCCTTGCCGCCCAGGATGTCCATGCCGTGGTTCACCGCGCGCCGCCCCGCCTCGGTCAGCTGCACCTTGAGGATGGCACTGGCCACGCTGGGTCGCTCGCCCTTGTCGAGCGCCGCTGCGGTATAGCGGCGTGCCGCGTCGGTCGCATACAGCTCGGCCGACATCTGCGCCACCAGCCCCGCCACTGCATGGAACTTGCCGACCGGCATGCCGAACTGCTCGCGGATCTGGCCGTAGCCGTTGCTCACGTACAGCGCGGTCTGCTGCATCGCCGAGCCCAGCGCGGGCAGCGAGATGGCGCGGCCCGCGGCCAGGCACTCCATCAGCATGCGCCAGCCCTGGCCGACCTGCTTCTCGCCGCCGATGATCCAGTCCATCGGCACGAACACCTGCCGGCCGTGGATGGGGCCGTTCATGAAGGCGCTGTCCATCGGCCGGTGGCGCCGGCCGATCTCCATGCCCTCGTGCGGCACCGGAATCAGCGCACAGGTGATGCCGAGGTCGCGCTGGCCCTCGGGCCGGCTTTCGTCCACGGCATGGAAGGCCAGCCCGACCACGGTGGCCACCGGCGCGAGCGTGATGTAGCGCTTGTCGAAATCGACCAGGAAGCCGCGCGTCTTGCGGCCGTCGAACTCGCGCTCGACCACCACGCCGCGATCGGGAATCGACGCCGCGTCCGACCCCGCGTAGGGCGAAGTCAGGCCGAAGCACGGCAGCTCGCGGCCATCAGCAAGGCGCGGCAGGTAGTGGTCTTTCTGTGCGTCGGTACCGTAGCGCAGCAGCAGTTCGGCCGGGCCGAGCGAGTTGGGCACCATGACCGTGACGGCCGTGGCGGTGTTGACGGTGGCAATGCGCGTCACCACGGTGGCGTGCGCGAAGTGGCTGAAGCCGAGGCCACCGAACTCCTCGGGGATGATCATCCCGAAGAAGCGCTTCTCGCGAAGAAAGCGCCACACATCGGGCGGCAGGTCGCGCGCCTGATCGATGGCGTGGTCGTCCAGCATGTGGCACAGCGTGCGCACCTCGTTGTCGAGAAAAGCCTGCTCGCGTTCGGTGAGCCGGTTCGGCCCCATGGCCGAGAGCGCGTCGAAATCAGGTCGCCCCGCGAACAGCTGGCCCTCGAAGCCGACCGTGCCGGCCTCGAGCGCGGCCCGCTCGGTGTCGCCGAGCGGTGGCAGCGCCTTCGAGAATGGCTTCATGGCCCATCGGCCGATCAGTGTCGCCAGCGGCATGGTGCGTCTCCTTCCGCGACGAACGTGCGCGGATTGACACCATTCTTCAGGCTTGTAACCGGCCGCGCGGGCCGGCGGAGGGCGAAGCCGTGTGTCGGAGACGGTCGCGCCTAGCGCTTTCTGGCGGCGGCCGCGGGGTCTTTCCAGCCGTACTCCACATAGCGCCGAATCACCAGGCAGCCCGGCGGCGAATCGATCAATGAGACCGACGAGGCGGGCTCACTGTCGTCGGTGTAGACCGCGTAGATGGGCAGCAACTGCGTCACCTTGTAGCCTGCCAGCTCCTGCTGCGCGACGCTCGCGCAGGTGAAAGGCGCGACCGAGATGCGCTCGGCCGACATGGTGCAGCCGCCGGTGTCGTCTGGCACGGCGGTGATCGAGGCGGCCACGCCGGCATTCGGGTACTGGATGCCGATCAGCGAGAACATAGGTCCCGCATTGGGGCGCTTGCGGTCCCAGTCGAGCAGCACGTCATGGCCGCGGCTGCCATGCACCGCGAGTGTGGAAAGCCGCGTGATGGCGCTCAGGCAACGCCCGACGCCCACGCTGGCGGCGGCACGTGTGAGCGTGTCTTGCTGCAATGGGAGTGTCTGGGGCGCCGGCGCGCCTTGCGCGATCGCCGCGCCAGTGGTGGCCCATGCGGCCAGAGCGGGCAGCAGGTGCCAGACGCCCCGCCCCGCGTGAGTGAAGATTGAAATGCCGATGCGCATCGCGCCGAGTGTCGAGCAAAAAGGAAGGCGCTCTCGCCGATGCCGCGGACGGCAGTGGCGAGGTTGCCCGCTTTGGTGGCTTATTTCCGTTTTCAGCCGTTGCACCCAAGAATGAAGCGCGCAAGAAAAAGCCCCGGCTGGCGGGGCTTCTTCAATGGTGCGGCCAAGCCGCGGAGATCAGGCCGTGACCGAGTCCGCCACGCCCTTGTAGTCTTCGATCTTGTCGAAGTTCAGGTACTGGTAGATTTGCGCGCTGGAGGCGTCGAGCACGCCCGTGGCGGCCATGTACTCCTCGCGCGTCGGGATGCGGCCCAGACGCGAGCAGATGGCGGCCAGTTCGGCCGAGCCGAGGTACACGTTGGTGTTCTTGCCCAAGCGGTTCGGGAAGTTGCGCGTGCTGGTCGACATGACCGTCGCGCCTTCGCGCACCTGTGCCTGGTTGCCCATGCACAGCGAGCAGCCCGGCATTTCGGTGCGGGCACCGGCATTGCCGAACACGCCGTAATGGCCTTCTTCGGTGAGCTGCTGCGCGTCCATCTTGGTCGGCGGAGCGATCCACAGCTTGACCGGGATGTCGCGCTTGCCTTCGAGCAGCTTCGACGCCGCGCGGAAGTGGCCGATGTTGGTCATGCACGAACCGATGAACACTTCGTCGATCGCGGCGCCGGCCACGTCGCTCAGGGTCTTCACGTCGTCCGGATCGTTCGGGCAGGCCACGATGGGCTCGTGGATCTCGGCCAGGTCGATCTCGATGACGGCGGCGTAGTCGGCATCGTCGTCGCCCTTGAGCAGTTGCGGGTTCGCGAGCCAGGCTTCCTGCGCGGCGATGCGGCGCTGCAGCGTGCGGGCATCGGCGTAGCCTTCGGCAATCATCCACTTCATCAGCGTGATGTTGCTGTTGATGTACTCGATGATCGGGTCCTTGTTCAGGTGCACCGTGCAACCGGCGGCCGAACGCTCGGCCGAAGCGTCGCTCAGCTCGAAAGCCTGTTCCACCTTCAGGTCGGGCAGGCCCTCGATTTCGAGGATGCGGCCCGAGAAGATGTTCTTCTTGCCTTGCTTGGCCACGGTCAGCAGGCCTGCCTTGATGGCGTACAGCGGAATCGCATTGACCAGGTCACGCAGCGTGACACCAGGCTGCATCTTGCCCTTGAAGCGCACCAGCACCGATTCAGGCATGTCCAGCGGCATCACGCCGGTGGCGGCCGCGAAGGCCACGAGGCCGGAGCCCGCGGGGAAGCTGATGCCGATGGGGAAACGGGTGTGGCTGTCGCCGCCCGTGCCCACGGTGTCGGGCGTCAGCAGGCGGTTGAGCCAGCTGTGGATCACGCCGTCGCCCGGACGCAGCGACACGCCGCCGCGGTTGGCCATGAACTCGGGGAGTTCGTGGTGCATCTTGACGTCGACCTTCTTGGGGTACGCCGCCGTGTGGCAGAACGACTGCATGACGAGGTCGGCCGAGAAGCCCAGGCAGGCGAGGTCCTTCAGTTCGTCGCGCGTCATCGGGCCGGTGGTGTCCTGCGAGCCGACCGAGGTCATCTTGGGTTCGCAATACGTGCCTGGGCGAACGCCCTGGCCTTCCGGCAGGCCGCAGGCGCGGCCGACCATCTTCTGTGCGAGCGAGAAGCCCTTCTTGGTGTCGACCGGGCTTTGCGGCAGGCGGAACAGCGTGGAAACGGGCAGGCCCAGCGCTTCACGCGCCTTGGCCGTCAGGCCGCGGCCGATGATCAGCGGAATGCGGCCGCCGGCGCGCACTTCGTCGAACAGCACGTCGCTCTTGACCTGGAATTCGGCGATGACCTTGCCGTCCTTCAGCGCCTTGCCTTCATAGGGGCGCAGTTCGACCACGTCGCCCATGTTCATCTGCGTGACGTCGAGTTCGATAGGCAGCGCGCCCGAGTCTTCCATCGTGTTGTAGAAGATGGGAGCGATCTTGCCGCCGAGGCAGACGCCGCCGAAGCGCTTGTTGGGCACGAAGGGAATGTCTTCGCCGGTGAACCACAGCACCGAGTTGGTGGCGCTCTTGCGCGACGAACCCGTGCCGACCACGTCGCCGGCATACGCCACGAGGTGGCCGCGCGCGCGCAGGTCTTCGATGAACTTCACCGGGCCGCGCTTGCCGTCTTCTTCGGGAACGATGCCGGGGCGTGCGTTCTTGTGCATCGCCAGGGCGTGCATCGGGATGTCGGGACGGGTCGTCGCATCGGGTGCGGGCGACAGGTCGTCGGTGTTGATTTCGCCAGCCACCTTGAAGATGCTGACGGTGATGCTTTCGGGCACTTCGGGGCGGCTGGTGAACCACTCGGCATCGGCCCAGCTCTGCAGCACGCCCTTGGCGTTGGCGTTGCCCTTGTCGGCCTTTTCCTTGACGTCGTGGAACTGGTCGAACATCAGCAGGGTTTTCTTGAGGCCCTCTGCAGCCACGGCGCCGACTTCGGCGTCGTCGAGCAGGTCGATCATGGGGCTGATGTTGTAGCCGCCGAGCATGGTGCCGAGCAGTTCGGTCGCGCGGGCGCGCGAAATGAACTCGCTCTTCTCGGTGCCGTGCGCCACGGCAGCGAGGTAGCTCGCCTTGACCTTGGCCGCGTCGTCGACGCCGGCGGGCACGCGATAGGTGAGCAGGTCCAGCAGGAAAGCGCCGTCCTTTGCGTTCGCGCTCTTGAGGAGCTCGATCGCTTCAGAGGTCTGCTTCGCGCTCAGGGGCAGCGGCGGGATACCGAGCGCGGCGCGTTCGGCAACATGATCAACGTAGGCTTGCAACATCTTCTTTTCTCCGGAAACTGGTCTTGCAGGAATGCGGTGCGGTCTAGCAAGAGCCGCACCGCACCCGGCGCTCGGTACGCTTACTTCTTTTCGCCGTCAGCGCCGTCGAACAGCGCCTTCGGTGGGTTCTTCTTCATTTCTGCGGCGAAGGCGACCTGGGCTTCGGTCTGGCATTCGTCGGCAAGGCGCAGGCCGGCCTTCTGGTTCATCAGCATCGACTTGTTGCCGAGCTGGAGCCACATGGCGCCGGCACGCGGGTCTTCGAGGCGGATGGCGCCGGTGCGGCTTTCGACCGGGTGCATGCGGTACTTCGCGCCCTTGGTGCTGACGGTGAAGAAGCCGGGCTTCTTGTCGTCGGGCGTGACGGTCACGTCGGCGCCGAGTTCGCACTGGGCCTTGCCGACGGACACGCGCTGGGCCACGGCCAGGTCGGCCTCGGAGAGCGTCACGTCGGTGTCGGTGTTGATGGGCGTGACTTCCTCGACGGCCTTGGCGGCCTTGCGGGTGACCTGGTGCTTCTTGGCGGGGGCCTTTGCCGTGCTGGAGGAAGCTGCCTTGGCGGCGGGCTTTGCGGCCGGCTTGGCAGCGTCCTGGGCCATTGCGGCCAGGGGCAGAGCCAGTGCGACAGCTGCAATCAGGGCAATTTTCTTCATGTGTGGGTTTCCTTGAGGCTGGGTTCGGGTGGTTTCAGGAGGCCGCGAGCGCAAACCAGGCTTTCGCCTCGGGGGGCAACGCGCGCCCTGTTGCGTGGGCACGTGTCAGAACCTGCCAGAAATGGCGGTAGCTCGCGCGGTCGTGCAATGTGCCATCAATTTGTGTCGGAGCCCAATTTGCGGCTGCCGCCTTTACAAGGATTTTTGTGGCAATTTGAATCTGTGCCTCGTCGGGCGCGAAAGCCTCGAGGATGGGCCGGATCTGGTTCGGGTGGATGCTCCACATGCGCGTGTAGCCGAATTCGGTGGCCGCCTTGCGGGCTGCGGTACGCATGGCATCGGTATTGTTGAACTCGGTGACCACGCAGTGCGACGGCACCTTGCCGTAGGCATGCGCGGCCGATGCGATGGCCAGCTTGGCCCGCACCACCAGCGGATGGCTGAACTGCCCCGCCGCGCCCATGCCGTCGGCTGGAATGGCGCCGGCGTGGGCCGAGACGAAGTCCATAAGGCCGAAGCTCAGCGACTGCACGCGCGGATGTGCGGCGATCTCGAAGGCGTTGTGCACGGCCAGCGGCGACTCGATCAGCACGTGCAGCGGCAGCGCGCCGGCATCGGCCGCCTCGAGCGCGGAAACAGCCTGCAACACATCGGCCACCGATTCGACCTTGGGCACCATCAGGTGGCTCAGGCGATGGCCGGCGCGTCCGGCGATGGTGACCACGTCGCCGGCAAAGGCCGGATGGTCGACCGGATGCACGCGCACACCCACACGCATGCCGGGCCTGGCGGCCAGCGCGAGCTCGGTGACGAGTGCGGCATGCTCCGCCTCGCCGCCCACGGGCGCGCCGTCCTCGCAATCGAGGGTGACGTCGAACACGCACGCGCCGAACTCCTCGGCCATCTCGGCCTGGAGCGCGAGGCTCTTCTTCATGCGTGCCTCGACGCCGCTGTAGTGGTCGCACACGGGCAGCGTCACGGCGCCGGCCTGCGCGCCGAGCAGCACTTGCGCGGGGTGGACAGTGTTCGTCATGCGTTGCCGCCCTTCTGAGCGACGATGAACATGCGCGGAAACGCGAGCAGCCGCTTGCCGTCGGCGCGGGGCGGATAAGCCTCGTTCACGCGGCGTTCGTATTCGGCCAGGTAGCTGGCCTGCAGCGCCGGCTCGAGGCGATCGACGAAAGGCTTCAGCCCCGTGCCTCGCACCCATTCGACGATGGATGCGGCGTCGGCCATGCGGTGCTGGTAGATGGTGTGCCAGACATCGACGTGCGCGGCGCGCGGCGCCAGCAGGTCGTAGTAGCCACCGAGGTCGAGCAGCCGGGTGCGCAGCCTGTCGGCGTCGCCGATGGGCTCGACCCACGGCGCTTCGGCGGCCACGGCGCGCATCAGCCGGTGCGTGGGCTCCTGGCGGTTGTCGGGCATCTGGACGGCGAGCACGCCGCCCGGGGCCAGCGCGTCGAACAGGCGCGGGATCAGCTTTTCGTGATCGGGCACCCACTGCAGGGACGCGTTGGCATAAATGAGGTCGGGCGCTTCTTCCTGAGAACGCGGCGCCCAGGTCGCGATGTCGCTCAACTCGAAGCGCGCCTGCGGCAGGCGCTCGCGCGCGCTGGCCAGCATGGCTTCGGAGTTGTCGGTCCCGGTGACTTGCGCCTTCGGGAACCGCTGAACCAGCAGCTCGGTGGAATTGCCCGGACCGCAGCCGAGGTCGACCACGCGGGCCGCCTCCGTCAGCGGCACCCGCGCCAGGAGTTCCTGTGCGGGGCGGGTGCGCTCGTCCTCGTAGCGACGGTAGAGCGCGGGGTTCCAGTCGAGCATGCTGCGGATGGCTTACAGCAGGTGGGCAACGCCGGCGCGTTCGCCTTCGAGCTCTTCCAGCGTCTTGTTGATGCGTTCCTGGCTGAATGCGTCGATCTCGAGGCCTTCGACCAGCTTGTACTCGCCGTTTTCGCAGGTGACGGGGAAGCCGAACATCACGTCCTTCGGAATGCCGTACTGGCCGTCCGACGGGATGCCCATGGTGACCCACTTGCCGTTGGTGCCCAGGGCCCAGTCGCGCATGTGGTCGATGGCGGCATTGGCGGCCGAGGCAGCCGACGACAGGCCGCGTGCTTCGATGATGGCCGCGCCGCGCTTGCCGACGGTCGGCAGGAACACGTTGGCGTTCCATTCCTGGTCGTTGATCATCTTGGCGACGCTTTCGCCGTTGATGGTGGCGAAACGGTAGTCGGCGTACATCGTGGGCGAGTGGTTGCCCCACACGGTGAGCTTTTCGATGTCGGCCACGGCCTTGCCGGTCTTGGCGGCGATCTGGCTGGCGGCGCGGTTGTGGTCCAGGCGCAGCATGGCGGTGAAGTTCTTGCGCGGCAGGTCAGGTGCGCTCTTCATGGCGATGTAGGCGTTGGTGTTGGCCGGGTTGCCGACCACCAGCACCTTGACGTTGCGGCTGGCGACGGCGTTGAGGGCCTTGCCTTGTGCCGTGAAGATGGCGCCGTTGACGGCCAGCAGTTCGGCACGTTCCATGCCGGGACCGCGGGGGCGCGAACCGACCAGCAGTGCGTAGTCGGCGTCCTTGAAGGCGGTCATCGGGTCGCCGTGGGCTTCCATGCCGGCCAGCAGCGGGAACGCGCAGTCGTCGAGTTCCATCATCACGCCCTTGAGCGCCTTCTGGGCCTTCTCGTCGGGGATTTCGAGCAGTTGCAGGATGACCGGCTGGTCTTTGCCGAGCATTTCGCCGGATGCAATGCGGAACAACAGGGCGTAACCGATTTGGCCGGCGGCACCGGTGACGGCAACGCGGACGGGTTTTTTGCTCATGGGAAGACTCCAGAAGGTGATGAAACGGTGTCGGCGCTCTCGTGGGGCGCCAGGGTTCTGCGGGGTGAAATACCCTCCCGCAGCGCGAGACCGGCCGCATTTTAAGCCGATTCAATAAGCCCCGTCTTATGTCTTATATAAGATATCCTCGGGGGCGCCGCCACGGCGCACCCCACCGCTGCCATGAACACGCCCACAACACTCGACGAGCCCGCGACGCCGTCCTTCAGTCCGCTCTACCAGCAGATCAAGACGTTGATCCTGCAGAGCCTGCAGGCGGGCGAGTGGAAGCCGGGCGAACCCATCCCCAGCGAGATGGACCTGGCCGTGCGCTATCGGGTGAGCCAGGGCACGGTGCGCAAGGCCATCGACGAACTGTCGGCCGAAAACCTGGTGGTTCGCCGCCAGGGCAAGGGCACCTTCGTCGCCACGCATGCAGAGCAGCATGTGCAGTACCGTTTCCTCAAGCTCGTGCCCGATGCCGGCGACCCCAGCAGCGAAGGCCCCGCCGTGCGCACCATCGTCGACTGCAAGCGCCTGCGCGCGTCGGCCGACGTGGCCCGCGCGCTCGGCCTGCGCACCGGAGACGCCGTGCTGCAGGTGCGCCGCGTGTTGGCCTATGCCGGCGTGCCGACCATCCTCGAAGACCTCTGGCTGCCCGGCACGCCCTTCAAGGGCCTCACGGCCGAGCGGCTGCGCGCGTGGCCGGGGCCGATGTACGCGCTGTTCGAAACCGAGTTCGGCGTGCGCATGGTGCGGGCCGAAGAAAAAATCCGCGCCGTGCTACCCGATGCCGAACAGGCCGCGCTGCTCGACGTCACACCGCAGATGCCCCTGCTGAGTGTGGAACGCGTAGCGCACACCTACCATGACATGCCCATGGAATTGCGCCGCGGGCTCTATCGCACCGACACGCACCACTACAGGAACCAGCTGGGCTGACCCCGATGCAGACAAAGGCCGAATCACGGCGCGCCAGCGTGCGCGCGCAACATGCACTACGTGCTACGAAGTCAATAGCATCCGACTGCAACGGTGCGCTGACTCATGCGCGTCCGCTGCCCGATGGTGCATTGCAATAGAATTTTGCGTTGTTTGCACTTCCGCATAAGAAACAAAAGCGTTCGCTCTCAGAACAAGTCATCCAAGCCACGAAAGCCCTCCCCCCATGACAGAGCTTGCAAATCCTCCCCGGCCACCGCGCCGCGAATTCCGGAACATCAATGCCTTCACCGATCTGACGACCTACCGGCTTCCGCCGGCGGGCATCGTGTCGATCCTGCACCGCGTGAGCGGCGTGCTCATGTTCCTGCTGCTGCCGTTCATCATCTGGATGTTCGACACTTCGCTGTCATCCGACTATTCGTTCGCGAAATTCAAGGGCGCCTTCAACGTCGGCATCGGCTTCGCTCCGGGTTGGTTCTTCAAGCTTGTCGCGCTCGCGCTCATCTGGGCCTACCTGCACCACTTCATCGCCGGCCTGCGCCACCTCTGGATGGACGTGAGCCACTCCGCGGTGACCAAGGAATTCGGCCACACCTCCGCCCTCTTCACGCTGGGCGCGAGCATCATCCTCACGCTGGTGCTGGGCGCCAAGCTGTTCGGCCTGTACTGAGAAGGAGCCAACCATGTCTGTGAACTACGGCTCCAAGCGCATCGTCGTCGGCGCGCACTACGGTCTTCGCGACTGGCTCAGCCAGCGCATCACGGGCGGCCTGATGGCGCTCTTCACGATCGTGCTGCTCGCACAACTGATCTTCACCCGCGGCCCCATCGGCTACGACCTCTGGGCCGGCATCTTCGCGGAGCAGTGGATGAAGGTGCTGACGTTCTCCGTGATCGTCGCCCTGCTCTACCACGTGTGGGTCGGCATGCGCGACGTCTGGATGGACTACGTCCAGCCCGTCGCCATCCGTCTCGTGCTGCAAATTTTCACCATAGTCTGGCTTGTCGGTTGTGCGGGTTGGGCCATTCAAGTGCTTTGGAAGATCTGACCCCACCATGACCTACACAAAAGAAAAAATCACCAAGCGCAAGTTCGACGTCGTGATCGTCGGTGCCGGCGGCTCCGGCATGCGCGCCTCGCTGCAACTCGCACGTGCCGGCCTCAACGTGGCCGTGCTCTCCAAGGTGTTCCCGACCCGTTCGCACACCGTCGCCGCTCAAGGTGGCGTGGGCGCATCGCTCGGCAACATGAGCGAGGACAACTGGCACTACCACTTCTACGACACGATCAAGGGCTCCGACTGGCTCGGCGACCAGGACGCGATCGAGTTCATGTGCCGCGAAGCACCGAAGGTCGTCTACGAGCTCGAACACTTCGGCATGCCGTTCGACCGCAACCCCGACGGCACCATCTACCAGCGTCCGTTCGGCGGCCACACGGCCAACTACGGCGAGAAGCCCGTGCAGCGCGCCTGCGCCGCGGCCGACCGTACAGGCCACGCGATGCTGCACACGCTCTATCAGAAGAACGTCGAAGCCCGCACCCAGTTCTTCGTCGAATGGATGGCGCTCGACCTCATCCGTGACGAAGAAGGCGACGTGGTCGGCGTGACCGCCCTCGAAATGGAAACCGGCGACCTGCACATCCTTCAGGCCAAGACCGTGCTGCTGGCCACCGGCGGCGCAGGCCGCATCTTCCAGGCCTCGACCAACGCCTTCATCAACACCGGCGACGGCCTCGGCATGGCTGCCCGCTCGGGCATTCCGCTGCAGGACATGGAGTTCTGGCAGTTCCACCCGACCGGCGTGGCCGGCGCGGGCGTGCTGCTGACCGAAGGCTGCCGCGGCGAAGGCGCGATCCTGCTGAACAGCAACGGCGAACGCTTCATGGAGCGCTATGCGCCCACGCTGAAGGACCTGGCGCCGCGCGACTTCGTCTCGCGCTCCATGGACCAGGAAATCAAGGAAGGCCGAGGCTGCGGTCCCAACAAGGACTACGTGCTGCTCAAGCTCGACCACCTGGGCGCCGACACCATCCACAAGCGCCTGCCCTCGGTGTATGAAATCGGCGTCAACTTCGCCAACGTCGACATCACGAAGGAGCCGATCCCCGTCGTGCCGACCATCCACTACCAGATGGGCGGCATCCCGACCAACATCCACGGCCAGGTCGTCATCCAGAAGGGCGAAGACAACAGCGCCGTCGTGAATGGCCTCTACGCGGTGGGCGAATGCTCCTGCGTGAGCGTGCACGGCGCCAACCGCCTGGGCACGAACTCGCTGCTCGACCTGCTGGTGTTCGGCCGCGCGGCCGGCAACCACATCGTCGAGTTCAACGACAAGCTCAAGGAACACAAGCCCCTGCCCAACGATGCGGCCGACCGCACGCTGGAGCGCCTGAACCGCCTCGAGTCGACCACCACCGGCGAATACGCCCAGGACGTGGCCGGCGAGATCCGCGCAGTCATGCAGCAGCACGCCGCCGTGTTCCGCAAGCAGGCCTCGATGGACGAAGGCGTGACCAAGATCGCCGCCGTGCGCGAGCGCGTCAAGGCCATCGGCCTGAAGGACAAGTCGAAGGTGTTCAACACCGCACGCATCGAAGCGCTGGAAGTCGACAACCTGATCGAAGTGGCGCAAGCCACCATGGTTTCCGCAGCAGCCCGCAAGGAATGCCGCGGCGCGCACACGGTGGAAGACTACGAACGCCCGGCGGACGATCCTGTCGCACCGCTCGGCCGCGACGACGCCAACTGGATGAAGCACACGCTCTGGTACAGCGAAGACAACCGCCTGTCGTACAAGCCGGTCAAGCTTCAGCCCCTGACGGTCGCCTCGGTGCCCCCGAAGGTCCGGACATTCTAAAAATTAGGAACATACGATGAAGCGCACATTCCAGATCTATCGCTACGACCCGGACAAGGACGCCAAGCCCTACATGCAGACCGTCGAGATCGAACTCGACGGCCATGAGCGCATGCTGCTCGACGCCCTGATGAAGCTCAAGGCGCAGGACCCGACGCTGTCGTTCCGCCGTTCGTGCCGCGAAGGCGTCTGCGGCTCCGACGCGATGAACATCAACGGCAAGAACGGTCTGGCCTGCCTGACCAACATGAACACGCTCAAAGGCACCGTCGTGCTCAAGCCGCTGCCGGGCCTGCCCGTCATCCGCGACCTGATCGTGGACATGACGCAGTTCTTCAAGCAGTACAACTCGATCAAGCCGTACCTGCAGAACGACAGCGTGCCGCCCGAGAAGGAACGCCTGCAGTCACCCGAAGAGCGCGAAGAGCTCAACGGCCTGTATGAGTGCATCCTGTGCGCGAGCTGCTCGACGAGCTGCCCGAGCTTCTGGTGGAACCCCGACAAGTTCGTGGGCCCGGCCGGCCTGCTGCAGGCCTACCGCTTCATCGCCGACAGCCGCGACGAAGCCACCGCCGAGCGCCTGGACAACCTGGAAGACCCGTACCGCCTGTTCCGCTGCCACACGATCATGAACTGCGTGGACGTGTGCCCGAAGAGCCTGAACCCGACCAAGGCCATCGGCAAGATCAAGGAATTGATGGTGCGCCGCGCCATCTGATCCCTGATCCATTGCCTAGAGACGCCACCATGCAACCCGCCGCCGACCTCGACCAGCCGCTCAGCGAACGTGCGCTGAGCAAGCTGAAATGGCGCTGCCGGCGCGGACTGCTCGAGAACGACCTGTTCATCGCCCGCTTCTTCGAGCGACACGAATCCCGCATGACCGTGGGTCAAGCGGGAGCGATGGAGACACTGATGGACCTGTCGGACAACGATCTCCTCGACCTCCTTCTGTGCAGAAAGGAGCCCGAGCCCGAATGGGCCGGGGCCGAGGTGGTCGCATTGCTGCAGCTGATGCGCACTGACGGTGCGCAGCGGCCCGCAATTTCTCCTTCGTCCTGAATCCACCTCTGAAAGTAAACCGAAATGAAAGCATCCGATACCAAGGCCACGCTGTCGTTCAGCAACGGCGGCGACAGCGTCGACCTGCCGATCTACAAGGGCACCGTGGGCCCCGACGTGATCGACATCCGCAAGCTGTACGCACAGACCGGCATGTTCACGTACGACCCGGGCTTCATGTCGACCGCCGCCTGCCAGTCGGCCATCACGTACATCGACGGCGACAAGGGCGAACTGCTGTATCGCGGCTACCCCATCGAGCAACTCGCCACCAACTGCGACTTCCTCGAGACCTGCCACCTGCTGCTGTACGGTGAACTGCCGGACCAGGCCAAGAAGGAAAACTTCACCAAGGTCGTGACGAACCACACCATGGTGAACGAGCAGATGCAGTTCTTCCTGCGCGGCTTCCGCCGTGATGCCCACCCGATGGCCATCATGACCGGCCTCGTGGGCGCCCTGTCGGCCTTCTATCACGACAGCACGGACATCAACAATCCCGAGCACCGCGAGATCGCCGCGATCCGCCTGATCGCGAAGATGCCCACGCTCGTGGCCATGGCCTACAAGTACACGATCGGCCAGCCGTACATGTACCCGAAGAACGACCTGAGCTACGCCGGCAACTTCCTGCACATGATGTTTGCCACCCCGTGCGAAGAGTACAAGGTGAACCCGGTGCTCGAGCGCGCGCTCGACCGCATCTTCATCCTGCACGCAGACCACGAGCAGAACGCCTCGACCTCGACGGTGCGCCTGTGCGGCTCGTCGGGCACGAACCCCTTCGCGGCCATCGCGGCCGGCGTGGCCTGCCTCTGGGGCCCGGCCCACGGCGGCGCCAACGAAGCAGCACTCAACATGCTGTACGACATCCAGAAGGAAGGCGGCGTCGAGAAGATCGGCGAGTTCATCAAGAAGGTCAAGGACAAGAACTCGAACGTCAAGCTCATGGGCTTCGGCCACCGCGTGTACAAGAACTACGACCCGCGCGCCAAGCTGATGCAGGAAACCTGCAACGAAGTGCTGACCGAGCTGGGCCTGGAACAAGACCCGCTGTTCAAGCTGGCCAAGGAACTGGAAAAGATCGCCCTGGAAGACGAATACTTCGTGTCGCGCAAGCTGTACCCGAACGTCGACTTCTACTCGGGCATCGTGCAGCGCGCCATCGGCATCCCGGTGCCGCTGTTCACCGCGATCTTCGCGCTGGCCCGCACGGTCGGCTGGATCGCCCAGCTGAACGAAATGATCGGCGACCCCGAGTACAAGATCGGCCGCCCGCGCCAGCTGTTCGAAGGCTCGCCGAAGCGTGACGTGAAGCCGATCTCGGCTCGCTGATCGAGCGCTTTCCTCAATAAAAAGCTGCCCCTTCGGGCAGCTTTTTTCGTTTTGGGGCCGCCTGCCGGTGAGCGCTCTTCGCCGGCGGGCATTGAGGTCATCGCATATCACGATGGCTTCAAGAGAAAAACAAGAAGAAAATAGCCAACTCATCGCCAGACGCGATGCCCAAGCCCCATGAGCACGTCAGAACGCAACTTCGCCCGCCGCATCGACCTCACGTCGTTGCAGTTGTTCGTGGCCGTGTGCGAACTGGGCAGCATCGGCCGCGCGTCGGAGCGCGAGTTCATCGCGGCGTCGGCCATCAGCAAGCGGCTGTCCGACCTCGAAGCCACGCTGGGCACCACCCTGCTCTACCGCCATGCGCGCGGCGTAGACCTCACGCCGGCCGGCGAAAGCCTGCTGCACCATGCGCGCTCGGTGCTCTACAGCCTCGAGAAGATGCAGGGCGAGCTCAGCGAATACGCCGACGGCGTGCGCGGCCATGTGCGGGTGCATGCCAACATCTCGGCCATCGTGCAGTTCCTGCCTGAAGACCTGGGCGTGTTCACGCGGGCACACGAGGCCATCAAGATCGACCTCGAGGAGCACCTGAGCAGCGAAGTGATCCGCGCGGTGCAGGAAGGCGCGGCCGACCTCGGCGTGTGCCACGTGGCCGGCGGCGCTGGCGAACTGCAGAGCCTTTCCTATAGGCACGACCGCCTGGCGCTCATCGTGCCCACCGGCCACGTGCTGGCCACGCAGGGCGCCATCGATTTCATCGACTCGCTCGACTTCGACCACGTCGGCCTGCACACCAACAGCTCGATCTACGTCGCGATGCACGAGGCGGCGCTGAATGCCGGGCGCAGCATCAAGCTGCGCATCCACGTGACCGGCCTCGACGCCATGTGCCGGATGATCGAGAACGGCCTGGGCATCGGCGTGATGCCGCAGCGCGCCTTCGAGCTCATGCAGAACGGCATCGGACGCGGCCTGGCGAGCGTCGCCCTGAACGACGCCTGGGCGGCGCGCGAGATTCGCCTCGTGGCACGCGATTTTTCCACCCTGCCGGTGGCAGCGCGCTCGCTGGTGAACCACCTGCACGCCGCCGCGGATGCGACAGAACAACTCGCGGCCTGAACCCACATTGCAGCCGCACACACAGACAATCCATTTCCCCACGAAAGACAAAGAGACCGACATGGCACGCACGCTCTACGACAAGATCTGGGACGAACACGTCGTCCACACCGAGGAAGACGGCACCGCGATCCTCTACATCGACCGCCACCTGGTGCATGAAGTCACCAGCCCGCAGGCTTTCGAAGGCCTGCGCGAAGCCGGCCGCAAGCTGTGGCGCATCAGCTCCGTCGTGGCCACGGCCGACCACAACACGCCCACCACCGGCTGGGAGCGCGGCTACGAAGGCATTGCCGACCCGACCAGCAAGGAACAGGTCACCACGCTGGACCACAACATTGCCGAGTTCGGCGCAGCCGCGTTCTTCCCGTTCCTGAGCAAGCGCCAGGGCATCGTGCACGTGATCGGCCCCGAATCGGGCGCGACGCTGCCGGGCATGACAGTGGTCTGCGGCGACTCGCACACCTCCACGCACGGCGCGTTCGGCGCGCTGGCGCACGGCATCGGCACCAGCGAGGTCGAGCACGTGATGGCCACGCAGACGCTGCTGGGCAAGAAGGCGAAGAACATGCTCGTGAAGGTCGAAGGCAAGCTGCCGCTCGGCTGCACGGCCAAGGACATCGTGCTGGCCATCATCGGCAAGATCGGCACGGCCGGCGGCACGGGCTACACCATCGAGTTCGCCGGCTCGGCCATTCGCGACCTGAGCATGGAAGGCCGCATGACGGTCTGCAACATGGCCATCGAGGCCGGCGCGCGCGCCGGGCTGGTGGCCGTGGACGAAAAAACCATCAGCTACGTCAAGGGCCGCCCGCTCGCGCCCACCGGCGTGGAATGGGAGCAGGCCGTGAGCTACTGGCGCACGCTGCAGTCCGATCCCGGCGCGAAGTTCGACGCCGTGGTCGAGCTCGACGCCACGCAGATCCAGCCGCAAGTGACCTGGGGCACCTCGCCCGAGATGGTGGTCGAGATCAACGGCCGCGTGCCCGATCCCGAGAAGGAAAAGGATGCGAGCAAGCGCGGCGCCATCGAGCGCGCGCTGGTCTACATGGGCCTGGAGCCCAACAAGGCCATGAACGACATCTTCATCGACAAGGTGTTCATCGGCTCGTGCACCAACAGCCGCATCGAAGACATGCGCGAAGCCGCCGCCGTGGTCAAGAAGCTGGGCCAGAAGGTCGCGAAGAACGTGAAGCTGGCGATGGTCGTGCCCGGCTCGGGCGTGGTGAAGGAACAGGCCGAGCGCGAAGGCCTCGACGTGATCTTCAAGGCCGCGGGCTTCGAATGGCGCGAGCCCGGCTGCTCGATGTGCCTGGCGATGAACGCCGACCGCCTGGAACCCGGCGAGCGCTGCGCATCGACCAGCAACCGCAACTTCGAAGGCCGCCAGGGCGCCGGCGGCCGCACCCACCTCGTGAGCCCGGCCATGGCCGCTGCCGCCGCCCTGCACGGCCACTTCGTCGACGTGCGCACCTTCGCCTGACCAGGAGACATCACATGCAGAAATTCACCGTGCACAAGGGCCTCGTGGCACCGATGGACCGCGAGAACGTCGACACCGACGCCATCATCCCGAAGCAGTTCCTCAAGTCGATCAAGAAGACCGGCTTCGGCGTGAACCTGTTCGACGAATGGCGCTACCTCGACCCGGGCCTGCCCGGCCAGGACCCGGCCAGCCGCAAGCCGAACCCCGACTTCGTGCTGAACCGGCCGCGCTACGCGGGCGCCTCGGTGCTGCTGGCGCGCAAGAACTTCGGCTGCGGCTCGTCGCGCGAACATGCGCCGTGGGCGCTCGACCAGTACGGCTTCCGCGCGATCATCGCGTCGAGCTACGCCGACATCTTCTTCAACAACAGCTTCAAGAACGGCCTGCTGCCGATCGTGCTGTCCGAAGCGCAAGTGGGCCAGCTGTTCGACGAGACCTTCGCCTTCCCCGGCTACACGCTGACCATCGACCTGGAGCGCCAGGTGGTGGTGAAGCCCGACGGGCAGGAGTTCGCTTTCGACGTGCAGGCCTTCCGCAAGTACTGCCTGATCAACGGGCTGGACGACATCGGCCTCACGCTGCGCCACAAGGACAAGATCAAGGCCTTCGAGGCCGAGCGCCTGGCGCAGAAGCCGTGGCTCGCGCATACGATGCTCGCCAACGCCTGAACGCGTTCCGTTTCTTCTCTTCTACACACGACAAAAATGAAAATCGCAGTTCTCCCGGGTGACGGCATCGGCACCGAAATCGTGGCCGAAGCGGTCAAGGTGCTCAACGTCCTCGACCTGAAGTTCGAGATGGAATCGGCGCTGGTCGGCGGCGCGGCCTACGAGGCGCACGGCCATCCGCTGCCCGAATCGACGCTCAAGCTGGCCAAGGAATCCGATGCTGTGCTGTTCGGCGCCGTCGGCGACTGGAAGTACGACAAGCTCGACCGCCCGCTGCGCCCCGAGCAAGCCATCCTGGGGCTGCGCAAGAACCTGGGCCTGTTCGCGAACTTCCGCCCCGCCATCTGCTACGAGCAGCTGGTGGACGCGTCGAGCCTGAAGCCCGAGCTGATCGCGGGCCTGGACATCCTGATCATCCGCGAGCTGACCGGTGACATCTACTTCGGCCAGCCGCGCGGCCGCCGCACCGCCGTCGACGGCCACTTCCCGGGTGCCGAGGAAGCCTTCGACACGATGCGCTACTCGCGCCCCGAGATCGAGCGCATCGCGCGCGTGGCCTTCGAGGCGGCACGCAAGCGCAGCAAGCGCGTGACCAGCGTCGACAAGAACAACGTGCTGGAAACCTCGCAGCTGTGGAAAGACGTGATGCTCGACATCGCGAAGGAATATCCGGATGTCGAACTCGACCACATGCTGGTCGACAACGCGGCCATGCAGCTCGTGAAGGCGCCCAAGAAGTTCGACGTGGTGGTCACCGGCAACATGTTCGGCGACATCCTCTCGGACGAGGCCGCGATGCTCACCGGCTCCATCGGCATGCTGCCCTCGGCGTCGCTCAATTCGAGCAACCAGGGCCTGTACGAACCCAGCCACGGCAGCGCCCCAGACATTGCCGGCAAAGGGGTTGCCAATCCTTTGGCTACAATACTGTCCGCTGCCATGATGCTCCGCTTCTCACTCAACCAAGCCGAGGCTGCCGACCGTATCGAGTCGGCGGTCAAGGACGTGCTGGCCTCCGGCCTGCGCACGGGTGACATCTGGTCAGAAGGTACGAAGCGCGTCGGCACCCGCGAGATGGGCGACGCGGTCGTTGCAGCAATCACCAAAAAGACGATTACCGGCTAACCGCAGCCCGCTTCGTCACGCCCCTCCCCGGCTCGACGAGTCGGGGGCAAAAAAAGACAACTTTTTCTTTTTTCATAAGGGCAAACTGAAATGGCGAACGCATCTCAACCTCTGGTCGGCCTCGTTGGCTGGCGCGGCATGGTCGGCTCGGTCCTGATGGACCGCATGCAGGCCGAAGGCGACTTCGGTCTCATCGAGCCGATCTTCTTCTCGACCTCCAACGCCGGCGGCAAGGCCCCGGCCATGGCCAAGAACGAGACCGCGCTGAAGGATGCGAACGACATCGAAGCACTGAAGAAGTGCGACATCGTCATCACCTGCCAGGGCGGCGACTACACCAGCGAGGTGTTCCCCAAGCTGCGCGCCGCAGGCTGGAACGGCCACTGGATCGACGCCGCGTCCACCCTGCGCATGAAGGACGACGCCATCATCGTGCTCGACCCGGTGAACCTGCCGGTCATCGAGAACGCACTGGCCAAGGGCGGCAAGAACTGGATTGGCGGCAATTGCACCGTGAGCTGCATGCTCATGGGCGTGGGTGCCCTCTACAAGGCCGGCCTGGTCGATTGGATGACCAGCATGACCTACCAGGCAGCCTCGGGTGGCGGCGCGCAGCACATGCGCGAACTGCTGACCCAGTTCGGCACGCTCAACGCCGAAGTGCGCGCGCTGCTGGACGACCCGAAGTCGGCCATCCTCGAAATCGACCGCAAGGTGCTGCACAAGCAGCAGAACCTCAGCGCCGCCGAAACGGCCAACTTCGGCGCGCCGCTGGGCGGCTCGCTGATCCCCTGGATCGACAAGGACCTGGGCCTGGGCAAGAGCCAGGACGACGCCGAATGGGGCATGTCCAAGGAAGAATGGAAGGGCGGCGCCGAGACCAACAAGATCCTGGGCCAGGGCGCGGGCTTCGGCACCGCCGCCACGCCGGTCGACGGTTTCTGCGTGCGCATCGGCGCCATGCGCTGCCATAGCCAGGCGCTGACCTTCAAGCTCAAGAAGAACGTCCCGCTGGCCGACATCGAAGCGATGATCGCCGCCGACAACCCGTGGGCGAAGGTCGTGCCGAACACGCGCGAAGCCACGGTCAAGGACCTCACGCCGGTGGCAGTGACGGGGACCATGAACATTCCGGTCGGCCGCATCCGCAAGCTGGCCATGGGCCCGGAATACGTCGGCGCCTTCACCATCGGCGACCAATTGCTGTGGGGTGCCGCGGAACCGCTGCGCCGCATGCTGCGCATCCTGCTCGAAGCCTGATGCGGGGTGCTCAGGGCCTTTTGAAACACAAATTGTTGCCGAAAGGCGACATAAGGTGTGATCGTAAGTATGCGCGCACTGGGTAGAACGGGCGCATTGCCTTGTCAGTGCCCGGTGATGGTGCTAACGTCCTCTTACAAATTCTGGGCCTGAGCCGCCCCTATCAGCATGACAAGACATCTGTTGCCTGCGGCCAGTCCATCGGCCGCTCGCCCGCCTCTGCCATCGAACGGATGGCGCCTTTCCATTCTGGGCGCGGCGGCCGCCGTGGCTCTGGGCCTCGCCAGCACCGACGCCAGCGCATTCGCGCTGGGCCAGCTGAAGGTCCAATCGGCGCTGGGCGAGCCGTTGCGCGCCGAGATCGACGTGACCGAGATAGCCGCCAACGAGGCTGACGGCCTGAAGATCAACATAGCCACGGCCGAGGCTTTCAAGAACGCCGGCGTGCCGTACAACCCGGCGCTCAGCGACGTCCGGGCGACCCTGCAGCGTCGTGCGGGCGGCCAGTACGTGGTGCGCCTGAGTGGCAACCGCCCTCTCAACGACCCGTTCATCGACCTGCTGCTGGAAGCCAACGGCTCGTCGGGCCGGATCGTGCGCGACTACACCGTGCTGCTCGACCCGCCGACCACACGGCAGGCGGCAGCAGCGAGCGTGCCGGCATCCCCGATTGCCCCGCAGATCACGACACCCGTCGAGCGCCCGGCCGCACGCGCGCGCCGCGAGCGTGCGCCGGTGGCCGCCGCACCTTCGGCTCCGGTCGCTGCGGCGCCCGCGCCGGCAGCCGCCGCTTCGGCTCCTGCCGCTGCCAGCGCACCCGCCCGTACCGGCGGCGGCAGCAGCGGCGAACAGGTCACGGTGCAGCGCGGTGATACTGCCAGCAAGATCGCCGGCGCCTACAAGCCGGCCGACGTGTCGCTCGACCAGATGCTGGTGGCCCTGCTGGCCGCCAACCCCAATGCCTTCATCGGCGGCAACGTCAACCGCATGCGCGCGGGCGCCGTGCTCGACCTGCCGACCGCAGCCGAAGCAGCAGCCACGCCGGCCGCCGAGGCGCGCCGCACGGTCACGGCCCAAAGCCGCGACTTCGGCTCCTACCGCCAGCGCCTGGCCGAGAACGCGCCGACCTCGAACGTCGCGGCCGCCAGCCGCAATGCCTCGGGCAAGCTGCAGGCCAACGTCGAAGACCGCAACGCCGCGGCCAGCGCCCCCGACAAGCTCACCATCTCGCAGGGCAGCGCCTCCACCCGTGCCGCCGATGAAAAGGTCGCACAGGCCCGCCAGGCGCAGGACGCCAGCAACCGCGTCGCCGAGCTGTCGAAGAACATCGACGACCTGAACAAGCTCAAGAGCGGTACCGGCGCAGCCGCACCGGCAGCCGCACCCGCCACGCCGGGCATTCCTGTTCCGGCTCCGTCCACCGCAGCCACGACGGCACCCGCGAGCCCCGCACCGGCACCGGCTGCTGCGCCTGCACCAGCGCCAGCGGCCCCGGCCGCCGCCGCACCTGCGGTGGCAGCACCGGCAGCTGCAACGCCAGCCGCCGCCCCTGCGGCAGCCCCAGCCGCGCCCGCCCCCGAAGCAACGGCTGCAGCCGCCGCGCCCGCAGCAGCAACAGCCACGACGCCTGCGGCAACACCCGCAGCCGATGCCGCCACCACGCCTCCTGCCGCTCCCGCAGGCGACGCCGCGGCAGCCGCCGCGCCGAAGCCGGCCCCGAAGAAAGTGGTGGCACCGCCCCCGCCCCCACCGGAGCCCACCTTCTTCGAAGAACTGCTGGACAACCCGCTGATGCTGGCCGGCGCTGCGCTGATCGCGCTGCTGGTCGGCTTCCTGCTGTACCGCGTGCTGGGCCGCCGCCGCGAGGAAATGAGCGAAAGCGTGTTCCTCGAGAGCCGCATTCCCAAGGACTCGTTCTTCGGCGCCAGCGGCGGCGAATCGGTCGATACCAAGAACCGCGGCGACTCCACCGTGTCGTCACTGTCGTACTCGCCGAGCCAGCTCGACGCAGGCGATGTCGACCCCGTGGCCGAAGCCGACGTCTACCTCGCCTATGGCCGCGACCTGCAGGCCGAGGAAATCCTGCGCGAAGCGCTGCGCCTGAACCCCGATCGCACGGCAATCCACCTCAAGCTGCTCGAAATCCATGCCAAGCGCCGCGACGTGCGGGCCTATGAAAGCCTCGCCACCGAAGTCCACAAGCTGACCGGCGGCCTGGGCTCCGAATGGACGCGCGTGGTCGACATGGGCAAGGACCTCGATCCGGGCAACCCGCTGTACGAATCCGGCGCCAGCCGCAGCGGTGGTGGTGCCAGCGCCGCCGAGACGGCCGCCTTCGCGGGCGCCCTCGCCGCAGCCGCCAAGCCGGTGGCACCGCCTCCTGCTGCGCCGCCGGCGGCTGTCGCTCCGCCTGCTTTCGTTCCGTCGGTGGCACCACTGGACTTCGACCTCGACCTGACCGCCCCGCCGCCCCCTGCACCAGCTCCAGCCCCGAGCCATGCGCCGGTCGGCGCCAGCCTGCCGAAGTCGGTCTACGCCCCCGCACCGACGACCGCGCGCCCCGCTGCCCCGCTGTCGAACGGCCACGCCGCGACGCCCGTCGATCTCGAGAACGACTTCGACACCGCGCCCGGCGCCCTGACCGCCCTGGCGCCCGACACGCGCCCGTCCTCGCTGAGCCTGAGCGACACGGAGCACAACACCCGTCCCGCCATGCTGCGCAACACGCTGCCGGCGGACTCGGGCTTCATCGAGTTCGACATGAGCGCGCTGGCCGGCCTGCCCGCTCGCACCGCCGAAACGCCCGTGGCACGCCCCTCTGTCGCCACGCACGACGACGAAGGCGATGACAGCCCCCACGCCGTCAAGCTGTCCCTCGCTCGCGAACTGCAAGCCATCGGCGACGTCGAAGGCGCACGCTCGCTGGTAGAGGAAGTCGAAGCCGAAAGCGCTGGCGACCTCAAGTCGCAAGCCCGTCAACTGCTCGCGGAACTGCGCTGAGCGGTTGTCGTTGTTCCCGTTCCTGAATTCGTGAGGCTGGCGCTCGGCATTCGCTACAACGGCCAGGCGTACGAGGGCTGGCAAAGCCAGCGCTCGGGCCGCACGGTGCAGGACAAGCTCGAGGCGGCCCTCTCCAAGTTCGCGGCACAGCCCATCGGCACGCTGTGCGCGGGCCGCACCGACGCCGGCGTGCACGCGCTCATGCAGGTGGTGCATTTCGACACCACCGTCGAGCGCGAACCCTTCTCCTGGATGCGCGGCCCCAACCGCTTCCTGCCCGACGACATCGCCGTGCAGTGGGCCCAGCCGGTGCCCGACGAGTTCCACTGCCGCGCCAGCGCCCTGGCGCGCCGCTACCTCTACGTGCTTTCTCAATCGCCGGTGCGGCCCAGCCTGGATGCGGGCCGGGTCGGCTGGTCGATGCATGCGCTCGACGGCGACGCGATGCGCGCAGCCGCCGCACTGCTCGTTGGCCGGCACGATTTCAGCTCGTTCCGCGCCTCGGCCTGCCAGGCCCGCTCGCCGGTCAAGGACCTGCGGCGCATCGAAATCACCCGCGTCGGCGACGGCGAGCGCTGCCGCTGGCATTTCGAGTTCGAGGCCGACGCCTTCCTGCACCACAT
The DNA here is from genome assembly GCF_977011995.1 of Variovorax durovernensis. Taxonomy (NCBI): domain Bacteria; kingdom Pseudomonadati; phylum Pseudomonadota; class Betaproteobacteria; order Burkholderiales; family Comamonadaceae; genus Variovorax; species Variovorax durovernensis. The sequence goes on from NZ_CDRNCW010000001.1 coordinate 5,091,408, forward strand.
GATCCGCAACCTGATGGGCTGCCTGGTGCGCATCGGCCGGGGCGACGAGCGTGTCGAATGGATCTCTCAGGTACTGGAGGCGCGCAGCCGCAAGGTCGCGGCGCCCACATTCTCGGCGGACGGCCTTTATTTCCTGGGCCCGTTGTACGACGCGAAGTGGGGGCTGCCGCCCGAGGCCACGCTGCAGGCCGGCGGGGCTCCGTATGATGGCCCGCCATGACTTCCACGAGCGCCCCCACCCGTACCCGCATCAAGATCTGCGGCCTGACCCGTGAGGCCGACGTGGACGCGGCGGTCGAAGCCGGCGCCGACGCCATCGGCTTCGTGCTCTACCCCAAGAGCCCCCGCGCGGTAACCCTCGAGCGCGCCGCGGAGCTGGCCTCGCGCCTGCCGCCTTTCATCACGCCGGTGCTGCTGTTCGTGAACGAAGACGCCTCCGCAGTCATGGCGTCGCTCGCCCGCGTGCGAGGCGCCATCGCCCAATTTCACGGCGAGGAAACGCCCGGACAGTGCGAGGAATCGACCGGCCCGGAGCGCTTTCGTTACATGCGCGCGGCCCGCATTCCGATGGGGGCTGCCGGAGCCGGCTTCGACCTCGTAAAATACGCGTCCGATTACTCCCACGCCCAGGCCATCCTGCTCGACGCCCATGTCGAAGGTTATGGCGGTGGCGGCAAGGCATTCGATTGGTCACTTCTTCCACCCGCCGTCGACGCTCACCTCGTCTTGAGTGGTGGGCTCACACCTGCAAACGTGAGCGATGGCATTCGCATCCTGCGGACGCGCTGCAAGTCGCTGTCCGTTGATGTGAGCTCGGGCGTCGAAATCGACGGTCCCGGGAACAAGGGCCTCAAGGACGCCGGAAAGATCCGGCAGTTCGTCGCAGCCGTCAGGGCCGCAGACGCGTCCTTCTCAAGTTAGCCGCCGCAGCCGATCGTTTGTCGGGCTGCGGCCCACCGATCGAGAACCATGCAAAGCCAATTCCAAGATTACCAGCAACCCGATGCCACCGGCCACTTCGGCAACTACGGCGGCACCTTCGCGAGCGAAACGCTCACCCACGCGATCAACGAACTGCGCGACGCGTATGCGAAGTTCAAGGACGATCCGGCCTTTCTGGCCGAATTCCACTACGAGCTGAAGCACTTCGTCGGCCGCCCCTCGCCGATCTACCACGCCGCGCGCACCAGCCGCGAAATGGGCGGCGCGCAGATCTACCTGAAGCGCGAAGACCTCAACCACACCGGCGCGCACAAGATCAACAACGTGATCGGCCAGGCGATGCTCGCCCGGCGCATGGGCAAGCCCCGCGTCATCGCCGAGACCGGCGCGGGCCAGCACGGCGTGGCCACCGCCACCATCTGCGCGCGCTACGGCCTCGAATGCGTGGTCTACATGGGCAGCCAGGACGTGAAGCGCCAGAGCCCCAACGTCTACCGCATGAACCTGCTCGGCGCGACCGTGGTGCCCGTCGAATCCGGCAGCAAGACGCTGAAGGACGCGCTCAACGAGGCGATGCGCGACTGGGTCACGAATGTGGAAAACACCTTCTACATCATCGGCACCGTCGCCGGCCCACACCCCTACCCGACCATGGTGCGCGACTTCCAGAGCGTGATCGGCACGGAATGCATCGAGCAGATGCCGGCCATGCTGGCCGCCGACGGCATCACCGGCGAGGCCGAGGGCAGGCAGCCCGACGTGGTCGTCGCCTGCGTGGGCGGCGGCAGCAACGCCATGGGCATCTTCCACCCCTACATTCCGTTCGCGGGCACGCGCCTGATCGGCGTGGAGGCGGCGGGCGAAGGGCTCGACAGCGGCAAGCACTCGGCCTCCATCCTGCGCGGCAGCCCCGGCGTGCTGCACGGCAACCGCACCTACCTGCTGCAGAACGAAGACGGCCAGATCACCGAAACCCACAGCATCAGCGCGGGCCTCGACTACCCGGGCGTGGGCCCCGAGCACGCCTACCTGGCGGACATCGGCCGTGCCGAGTACGTCGGCATCACCGACAAGGAAGCGCTCGACGCCTTCCACTACCTGTGCCGAACCGAGGGCATCATTCCTGCGCTCGAATCCAGCCACGCCGTGGCACATGCGATGAAGCTCGCCAAGACCATGCGTCCCAACCAATCCATCCTGGTGAACCTCTCGGGCCGCGGCGACAAGGACATCGGCACCGTGGCCGACCTGTCGGGCGTCGACTTCTACGACCGCCCTTCGATGCGCGGTCTGAGCGTGAAGGGAGGCAAGTGATGAGCCGCATTGCAGCAACCTTCGCCGCGCTGAAAAAAGACGGCCGCCGCGCCCTCGTGCCGTACGTCACGGCAGGCTTTCCCTTTGCCGACATCACGCCCGAACTGATGCACGGCATGGTCGAGGCCGGCGCCGACGTGATCGAACTCGGCGTGCCCTTCTCCGACCCGATGGCCGACGGCCCCGTGATCCAGAAGGCCGGCGAGGCCGCGCTGGCGCTGGGCGTCGGCATGAAGCAGGTGCTGGCCATCGTGGCCGCCTTCCGCCAGAAGGACGCCACCACGCCTGTGGTGCTGATGGGCTATGCGAACCCGGTCGAGCGCTACGACCTGGTGCACGGCAAGAAGGCCTTCATCCGCGACGCCGCCGCCGCCGGCGTGGACGGCCTGCTGGTCGTCGACTACCCGCCCGAGGAGTGCGAAGCCTTTGCCGCCGACCTGAAGGCCGCCGGCATCGACCTGATCTTCCTGCTCGCCCCCACCAGCACCGACGAGCGCATGGCCCAGGTCGCGCGCATCGCCAGCGGCTACGTCTACTACGTGTCGCTCAAGGGCGTGACGGGGGCCGGCCACCTCGACGCCGAAGCGGTCGGCCAGATGATTCCGCGCATCCGCCAGCATGTGGGCATTCCGGTCGGCGTGGGCTTCGGCATCCGCGACGCCAGGACGGCGCAGGCGGTCGGATCGGCCGCCGACGCGGTCATCATCGGCACCAAGATCATTCAACTCATCGAAGACCAGCCCCGCGACAAGGTCGTGCCGGCCGTGCGTGAATTCCTCGCGGGCATCCGCGAGGCGCTCGACGCGCTGCCCGCCGCGACGGCCAAGAACGCGGCTGGTCGATAATCACCGCCAACACAAGGAGCCCCTTATGAGCTGGCTTGAAAAACTGCTACCCGCCAAGATCGCGCAAACCGACCCGTCCGAGCGCCGCCAGGTGCCCGAGGGCCTGTGGATCAAATGCCCCGCCTGCGAGACCGTTCTGTACAAGACCGACCTCGAGCACAACCAGAACGTCTGCCCCAGCTGCAGCCACCACCACCGCATCGGCGCCCGCGCGCGCCTGGACGCGTTCCTCGACGCCGAGGGCCGCTACGAGGTCGGCCAGGAAGTGCTGCCGGTCGATGCCCTGAAGTTCAAGGACAGCCGCAAGTACCCCGAGCGCCTGAAGGAAGCCCTGGAAAACACCGGCGAGACCGACGCGCTGGTCGTCCTGGGCGGCTCGGTTCACAGCATCAGCGTGGTCGTGGCCTGCTTCGAGTTCGAGTTCATGGGCGGCTCCATGGGCAGCGTGGTGGGCGAGCGCTTCGTGCGCGGCGTCGAGACCGCCATCGAGCAGAAGGTGCCTTTCATCTGCTTCACCGCCACCGGCGGGGCGCGCATGCAGGAAGGCCTGCTCTCGCTGATGCAGATGGCCAAGACCAACGCCGCCCTCACCCGCCTGGCGAAGAAGGGCCTGCCCTACATCAGCGTGCTGACCGACCCGACCATGGGTGGCGTGTCGGCAGGCTTCGCCTTCGTGGGCGATGTGGTGATCGCCGAGCCCAAGGCGCTGATCGGCTTTGCCGGCCCGCGCGTGATCGAATCGACCGTGCGCGTGACGCTGCCGGAAGGCTTCCAGCGCGCCGAGTTCCTGCAGACCAAGGGGGCCATCGACTTCATCAGCGACCGCCGCGAACTGCGCAAGACCATTGCCAACACGCTCGCGATGCTGCTGCGCCAGCCGGCCGACGCTGTCAGCTGACAGACAAGCGCCGACAAGAAAAAGGGCCCGGGTGCAATGCACCAGGGCCCTTTTTTCGTTGGGCTCGTTCAGAACGTCATTTGGTAGGCGAACACCAGCAGGTTGCTCAGCACGATCGCCACCACCTGCAGCACCACGATGGCCGCCAGCGGCGACAGGTCGATGCCGCCGATCAGCGGGATGAAGCGCCGGAACGGCCGCACCAGCGGCTCGGCCAGGCGGGAGATGAGGTCGAGCAGCATCGGCGACGCACCCGGAATCCACGACAGCACGGCATAGACCACCAGCAGCGCCGTCAGCCCGGAGACCGCCAGCTGCATCAGCCCCACCAGCGACACCAGCGGCAAGGTCGCGATCCGCCCGAGGTTGCCGATCAGCAGCCAGAGCAGCAGGAACTTCACCAGCACCAGCAGCCACGCCGCGATCAGGCTCGCCAGGTCCCAGCGCTTCACCGGCGGCACGATGCGCCGCAGCGGCAGCACGATCCAGTCGGTGATGGCGAAGATGAACCGCCCGAGCGGATTGCCGAAAGGCACGCGGTGGTACTGCATGTACAGGCGCAGCAGGCAGGCGCCGCCGAGCAGGCCGACGATCACGTCGAGAAGGAACGAGGGAATCTGATAGAGCATGGGGCGCAGCCGTGAGCGGAATGCGATGATAGCCACGCAAGGCTCTTCGATGACGACACAACCCCTTTTGCATTCACTGCCATTGTTCCCGCTCGGCACGGTTCTCTTTCCGGGCGGCCTGCTTCCGCTGCGAATCTTCGAGGTCCGCTATCTCGACATGATCGGCAAGTGCCGCAAGGCCGATGCGCCCTTCGGCGTGGTGAGCCTCACCAGCGGCAGCGAAGTGCGCAAGGCCGGCGCCGACACCGAGAGCTTCGCCGGCATCGGCACGCTGGCCATGATCCGCGAGTTCGAGTCGCCGCAAAGCGGCCTGCTGCAGATCGAATGCATCGGCACGCAGCGCTTTCGCGTGCGCCGCACCGAACTGCAGAAGCACGGGCTGTGGGTGGCAGAGGTAGAGGCGGTGAACGACGACGTCGCGCTCGAGATTCCGGACGACCTCGAGCACACCGCCACCGCGCTGCGGCGCCTGCTCGACACCCTCGAAGAACGGCGCCGCGCGCAAGGCGAATCGGTGCGGCTACCTATCAGCGCACCCTACCGGCTCGACGACTGCGGCTGGGTCGCCAACCGCTGGTGCGAGCTGGTACCGATGCAGCTCGAGCTGCGGCAGCGGCTGATGGAGCTCGACAGCCCGCTGATGCGCCTGGAGCTGGTGAGCGATCTGCTGGCGCGCACGGGCATCACTGAATAGACACCGCATTTGGCAGCTACTTTTTTTGTAGCGCTTTGTGCAGGATTGACGGGCACTCAGGGGCAGTCTCCGTTCAAACCCGATGGGCTAAAATGCCAGCCCCGCGCACGCTCCCGGTTGCGCGCCACCCGCCCCCCATGTCCGATCAAAAGACCCCTACGCCTCCCACGCCCGCCGTCGACGAAAACCAGCTCATCGCCGAACGCCGCGAAAAACTCAAGCTGCTGCGCACCGCGCAGGTCGAGGGCAAAGGCGTTGCGTTCCCGAACGACTTCAAGCCCGGCCACCGCGCCGCGGCACTCGTCGAGGCACATGGCGCCACCGAAGCCGAAGCCCTCGAGGCGCAAGCCGTTGCCGTGAGCGTAGCGGGCCGGATGATGCTCAAGCGCGTCATGGGCAAGGCCAGCTTCGCAACGCTGCAGGACGCCACCAGCCGCATCCAGCTCTACGTCACGCGCGACGCGGTGGGCGAAGAGGCTTATGCCGAGTTCAAGCGCTGGGACTTGGGCGACATCGTCGGCGCCGAAGGCACGCTGATGAAGACCAAGACCGGCGAGCTGTCGGTCAAGGTCACGCAGCTGCGCCTGCTCACCAAGAGCCTGCGCCCGCTGCCCGACAAGTTCCACGGCATGGCCGACCAGGAGCAGAAGTACCGCCAGCGCTACGTCGACCTGATCACCGACGAGTCGGCGCGCGTGCGCTTCACCGCGCGCAGCAAGGCAGTGAGCGCGCTGCGCGAGTTCATGGTGGCCAACGACTTCCTCGAAGTCGAGACGCCCATGCTCCACCCCATTCCCGGCGGTGCCAACGCCAAGCCCTTCAAGACGCACCACAACGCGCTCGACCAGGAAATGTTCCTGCGCATCGCGCCCGAGCTGTACCTCAAGCGCCTGATCGTCGGCGGCTTCGAGCGCGTATTCGAAATCAACCGGAGCTACCGCAACGAGGGCATCTCGGTACGGCACAACCCCGAGTTCACGATGATGGAGTTCTACGCGGCCTACTGGAACTACCGCGACCTGATGGACTTCACCGAGACGCTGATCCGCACCATCGCCGACAAGGCCGTGGGCACGCAGCAGCTCACCTACCAGGGCAAGCCGGTCGACCTGACCCAGCCCTTCGAGCGCCTGACGATCCGCGAAGCCATCCTGAAGTACACCGATGCCGAAGGCGTGGCCCAGGGCGTGGACGACACCGCCTGGCTCATCGCCGCCCTGCGCAAGATCGGCCTGAGCGAAGAAAAGGACAAGCTCTCGCAGCGCAGCCTGGCCAGCCTGCAGGTGATGTACTTCGAGGAAACCGTCGAAGAGAAGCTCTGGCAGCCGACCTTCATCATGGAGCACCCGACCGAGATCTCGCCGCTGGCCCGCGCCAACGACGAGCGCCCCGAAGTCACCGAGCGCTTCGAGCTCTACATCACCGGCCGCGAGTTCGGCAACGGCTTCAGCGAGCTGAACGACGCCGAGGACCAGGCCGCGCGCTTCAACGCGCAGGTCGCGGCCAAGGACGGCGGCGACGACGAAGCCATGTATTACGACCATGACTTCGTGCGCGCGCTCGAATACGGCATGCCGCCCACCGGCGGCTGCGGCATCGGCATCGACCGGCTGATGATGCTGCTGACCGATTCGCCGAGCATCCGCGACGTGATCCTGTTCCCCGCCCTGCGCAGGGAATCTTGAGCGTGTCGTCACCGTCGTCGCTGCCGACGATCGGCATCGACTTCGGCACCTCCAACTCCGCCGTGGCCTGCCGGGTCGACGGCGTCGCCCGCCTGCTGCCCATCGAAGGCGCGGCCACCACGCTGCCGACCGCGATCTTCTTCAACTCGGAAGACCGCACGACCCACTTCGGCCGCGATGCCATCGCGCAGTACCTCTCGGGCACCGAAGGCCGCCTGATGCGTTCGCTCAAGAGCCTGCTCGGCAGCGCGCTGATGCAGGAGAAGACGGCGATCTACGACGGCCTCGTGAGCTTCGAGGACATCATCGCGCGCTTCCTGCGCGAACTGGCCGTGCGCGCCAGCCGCGAACTGGGCCAGCTGCCTGAGCGCGTCGTGATCGGGCGGCCCGTGCACTTCGTGGACGACGACCCGAAGCGCGACGAGCGCGCCGAAGAAAGCCTGCGCGTCGCCGCGCGCGCGGCGGGCTTCCGCGAGATCGCCTTCCAGCTCGAGCCGATTGCCGCGGCCTTCGACTACGAGCAGCGCATCAGCAAGGAATCGATCGTGCTCATCGTCGACATCGGCGGCGGCACCTCGGACTTCACCGTCGTGCGCGTCGGTCCCGACCGCGCGGCGCGCGAGGACCGCGGCGACGACGTGCTGGCCACCAGCGGCGTGCACATCGGAGGTACCGACTTCGACCAGCGCCTGAACCTCGAACGCGTGATGCCGCATTTCGGCTTTCGCCACCATGGCCCCCAGGGGCGCGAGGTGCCGAGCAAGGTGTTCTTCGAGCTGTCGTCCTGGCACCTGATCAACTGGCTCTACGCCGCCAAGGCAGTGCGCCAGGCCAAGGAACTGCGCACCAGCTACAGCGACACGCGGCTGCACGACCGGCTCATGAACGTGCTGGAAGAACGGCACGGCCACCGCATCGCCAGCGCCGTGGAAGCGGCCAAGATCGATGCCTCGGTGACCGACGCGGAAACCTCCATCGACCTCGATTGCGCCGAGCGCGGGCTCGTGGCTTCGCTGTCTCCCGCCGACATGGCGCAGCAGCTGGCCGGCCCGCTCGAGAATGTGATCGCCTGCGCCCACGCCTGCGTCAAGCGCGCGGGCCTTCGCAGCGGCGACCTCGATGCGATCTACCTCACCGGCGGCTCGTCGGCCCTGCGCCCGTTCCAGCATGCGCTGCGCAAGAGCTTCGCGGGCGTGAACCTGGTCGAAGGCGACCTGTTCGGCGGCGTCGCCACCGGCCTGGCCTGCGTGGCGCGCACCGGACGCGCGGCACGCTGATGAAATACCTGGCGGGCTATCCGGCACCCTTGCTGGACCAGGTCCGCCAGCTGATGGCCGAAGACAGGCTCGCCGGGCTGCTGCTCAAGCGCTACCCCGAAGGCTCGCACGACATCCAGACCGACCGCGCGCTGTACGCCTACGTGAGCGAGCTCAAGAGCGACTTCATGCGCAAGGCCGAACCGCTGTCCAAGGTGATGTTCGACAGCAAGCTGCACGTGATCCGCAACGCGCTGGGCACGCACACCACCGTCTCGCGCGTGCAGGGCGGCAAGCTCAAGGCCAAGCGGGAGATCCGCGTGGCCAGCCTGTTCAAGGACGTGCCGCTTCCCTGGCTGCGCATGATCGTCGTGCACGAACTCGCCCACATGAAGGAGCGCGACCACGACAAGGCCTTCTATTCGCTGTGCATGCACATGGAGCCGGAGTACCAGCAGCTCGAATTCGACCTGCGGCTATACCTGACCCATCTGGAAACGGGCGGGGAACGGCTCTGGCGCCCCTCGGGCGCAGACGACACGCCTACCTGAAGCAAAGCCTGGTACTGCCGCTCCAAGCGCTCAGATCGCGGCGAGCAGGCGCCGCGCGTCACGGTATGTGCGCGATGTGGAAAGCGCGTCCCAGTCGGGCGCGGCCTCTTGCGGCAGCAGCGCGAGCCTGCGTGCCTCGCTGTCCGCGTCGGGCTGCCAGCGCCCGCTGCGCGAGGCCGCCTCGAAGCCGTCGAGGAATTGGTCGAGCACGCGTCCGTCGCCGATGCTCTGGTTGCACAGCAATGCCACGTCGCAGCCTGCCGCCAGCGCCGCCAGCGCGGCGTCGGTGTAGCTCAGCAGTTCGCCGTCGATATAGCGCCCTGCTTCCATGCTCAGGTCGTCGCTGAAGACCGCGCCGTCGAAGGCGAAGCGCTGGCGCAGCACCGCCTTGAGCCATTTCGATGAGAACCCCGCCGGCCGCTTGTCGACCTTGGGGTAGATCACGTGCGCCGGCATCACTGCGGTGAGCGTGCCGGCCAGCCAGTCGTAGGGCCGCGCGTCGTCGGACAAGATGTCCTTGAGGCTGCGCTTGTCGACCGGGATCTCGACGTGCGAATCGGCGGTGACGAAGCCGTGCCCCGGAAAATGCTTGCCGCAGTTGCGCATGCCCTTTTGCAGCATGCCGTGCATGACGCTCTTTGCCAGCAGCGCCACCACGCGCGGGTCGCGGTGGAAGCTGCGGTCGCCGATGACGCCGCTGCCACCGTGGTCCAGGTCGAGTACCGGCGCGAAGCTGAAATCGACGCCGCAGGCACGCAACTCGGCCGCAAGCACCTGGCCGGCGGCCGTCGCGGCCTGCGTGGCGCGCATGGCGTCGCGCATCCACAGTTCGCCCAAGGCGCGCATCGACGGCAGGCGCGTGAAGCCGTCGGTGCGAAAGCGCTGCACGCGGCCGCCTTCGTGGTCGACGCAGATCAGCAGGTCGGGGCGGATCGCCTTGATCTCGGCATTGAGCGCGGTCATCTGCGCCCGGTCATGCCAGTTGCGGGAGAAATGGATCACGCCGCCGACCAGCGGATTGGCAAGACGCCGGCGGTCGGCCGCATTGAGTTCGGTCGCGGCCACATCGATGATCAGCGGCGCATGGGGGCGAGCAGCAAGCTCGGGGGTCATACCTTCTCCACCACCACGAAGCTCGCGGCGTATTCGTTTTCGTCGGTTACGGTCACGTGGGCCGTGAGCCCTTGCGCCTCGAACCAGTCCTTCAGGCCGCCGTGCAGCACGATGACGGGCTTGCCGCTGGGCAGGTTGGCGATCTCGCACAGGCGCCAGCTCATCGGCATGCGCATGCCCATGCCGATCGCCTTGCTGAAAGCCTCCTTGGCGGAAAAGCGGGTCGCGAGGTAGCTGATGCCGCGCTTGGGCCAGCGCGCGCTGCGGGCCTTCCAGACCGCGAACTCGGCGTCGCTCAACACCTTGCGGGCGAAGCGCTCGCCCTGGCGCTCGAAAGTCGCGGTGATGCGACGCAGGTCGCAGATGTCGGTGCCGATGCCGTAGATCATTCGGCGCCGGCGCTCACTGCTGCGCCTCGCTGATGCATCGCAGGTAGTCGCGGGTGGTGGCGGCATAGCCGAGTTCGAGGGCGTCGGCCACGAAGGCATGGCCGATCGACACCTCTTGCACGCCAGGCACCGCGCGCAGGAATGCAGTCAGGTTGTCGCGGCTCAGGTCGTGGCCTGCGTTGATGCCCAGGCCGGCGGCATGGGCCGCGCGCGCCGTGTCGGCATAGCGCTGGAGCACGGCCTGCTCGTCGGGCTTGCCGCGCGAGGAGGCATAGCCTTCGGTGTAAAGCTCGACGCGGTCGGCGCCCACGGCCTTGACGGCGGCCATCATCTCGGGAATCGGGTCCATGAACAGGCTGACGCGCACGCCCAGCGCCTTGGCCTCGGCGATCAGCGGGCGCAGGCGCTCGGCATCGTCGGGGAAAGTCCAGCCGTGGTCGCTGGTCGACTGGGTTTCGCTGTCGGGCACGAAGGTGGCCTGGTGCGGCTTCAGCGTGCGCACGAAGTCCATCAGGTTCTGGAACGGGTTGCCTTCGATGTTGAACTCGATGGCGGGCCAGTCCTTGGCGAGCAGTTCGGACAGGTCGCTCACGTCGTGCGCGCGGATGTGGCGGGCATCGGGCCGGGGGTGAACGGTGATGCCTTGCGCGCCGGCGGCCAGGCAGGCCTGGGCGGCCTTGACCACGCCAGGAATGCCCAAATGGCGCGTGTTGCGGACCAGGGCCACCTTGTTGAGGTTGACGGACAGCGAGGTGACGTTGCCTGAGGTGCTCATAGTGCTTGCAGATCTCTCATCATTTGCCGCGTGCGCAGCGTGGACACGCCGCAATGGTAGTTGAGCAAGGCGCGCAGCTGGTTCCGCAGGGCGCTGTTGCTGCCGGCGTTCATGGTGGCCACTTCGCGCAGCGTGGCGGTGAACGGGGCGCGGTCGTCGAGCACGGCCTGCAGCGCCTGCCAGTCGGCGCCGGCCAGCGCGGCCTCCTTGCCGTCCGCCTGGCGCAGGCCGGCTTCGGGTACGAGGCTGTAGCGGGTATCGGCCACGAGCGGCTCCAGCGTCAGGGTCTGGACCTCGAGCGACGGCAGCAGCCCCACTCCGCGCAGCAGCAGCAGTTCGAAGGCGCGCAACGCGGCGGCATGGGTGGCCGCCTGGGCGCCAGCGTGGTCGCCCGCCAGCACCTGCACCACGCCAGCATAGGCGTCGAACAGCGCTTCATGGGCGTCGTCGCGCGCCAGCAGGCGCAGCAGCAGTTCGTTGACGTAGTAGCCCGACAGCAGCGCCTCGCCGGTCGGCATGACGTGGCCGCCCATCCACTCGGCACCCTTGAGCGTGCGGATCTCGGCGTCGCCGCCGTAATTGAGCTGCAGCGGCTGCAGCGGCAGCAGCACCGGCCGGAAGTTGGAACTCGGCCGCTTCGCCCCCTTGGCCACCAGCGCGATGCGCCCGTGGTGCCGGGTGAAGACCTCGAGGATCAGGCTCGACTCGCTCCAGTCGTAGCGGTGGAGCACATAAGCCGGTTCGTGCGAAACGCGGTGGGCAGCAGCCACTTCATTCGTAGCCGAACGAACGGACTCGGGCTTCGTCGTCGGCCCAGCCCGAGCGTACCTTCACCCACAGTTCGAGGAACACCTTGGCGTCGGCCAGCTTCTCGAGCTCGACACGGGTTTCCATGCCGATGCGCTTGATGCGCTCGCCCTTGTCGCCGATCACCATGGCCTTGTGGCCGTCGCGCTCGACCACGATGGTGGCGGCAATGCGCAGCAGGCGCTTCTGGCCCTTCTTCTGGGGCGGCTCTTCCTCGAACTTGTCGATGATGACGGTCGAGGTGTAGGGCAGTTCGTCGCCGGTCAGGCGGAACAGTTTTTCGCGCACCAGTTCGCCCGCGAGGAATTTCTCGCTGCGGTCGGTGAGCTCGTCCTCGTCGTAGAACCAGGGCTGCTCGGGCAGGTACTTCTTGCAGATGTCGAACAGGCGCTCGACGTCCTTGGCGTTCTTGGCCGACATCGGCACGAACTCTGCAAAGCTGTGCTTCTCCTGCATGGTCTGCAGCCAGGGTGCGATGTCGCCGCGGCGGTGCACGTTGTCGAGCTTGTTGGCCAGCAGCACTGTCGGAATGCCCTTGCCGAGCAGCTTGAGCACGCGCTCGTCGGCCGGCGTGAAGCTGCCCGCCTCGACCACGAAAAGAATCAGGTCCACGTCGCCGACCGCGCCCTGCACGGTCTTGTTGAGCGATTTGTTCAGCGCATTGGCATGCAGGGTCTGGAAGCCCGGCGTGTCGACGAACACGAACTGCGTGGCGCCCAGCGTGCGCATGCCGGTGATGCGGTGGCGCGTGGTCTGCGCCTTGCGCGAGGTGATACTGATCTTCTGGCCGACCAGCGCATTGAGCAGCGTCGACTTTCCCACGTTGGGCTTGCCGACGATGGCGATAAGGCCGCAGTGCTGCGGCCCGGTTGCAGGCGCATCGCCTGCGGTGTCTTCGGGTCCCGCTACGGGATTGATAGCATCGTTCATTCTGATTTCACGCGGCGCCGCGTGCCTTGAGCCGGATCAACATGGCGGCCGCGGCAGCCTGCTCGCCGGCGCGGCGCGAGCCGCCGATGCCGCGTTCGCGAAGGCCCAACTCGGGCACTTCGCACTCGACATCGAAAGTCTGCTTGTGCGCCGCGCCCAGTGTGGCGGCCACGCGGTACACCGGCAGCTTCATTTTGTGACCCTGCAGCCATTCCTGCAATTCGGTCTTCGGATCTTTCGCCGCGGCTTCCATGCGCGGGTTGATCTCGACCGCCTCGTAGAGCCGGTGCACCAGCGCCTGGGCGGCCGCGAAACCTGCGTCGAGATAGACCGCGCCGATCAACGCCTCGAGCGCATCGGCCAGGATCGACGGGCGGTTGGGACCGCCCGAACGGGCCTCCCCTTCGCCGAGCTTCAGCAGCGGTGACAGCGCCAGACCCACCGCCAGGCGGTGCAGGGTGTCCTGCTTGACGAGGTTGGCACGCACGCGCGACAGGTCGCCTTCGGGCAGCGCCGAAAGACGGATGTAAAGCAGGTGGGAAACCGCGAGATTCAGCACCGAATCGCCGAGAAACTCCAGGCGCTCGTTGTGGTCGGCCGAGAAACTGCGGTGCGTGAGCGCGAGCTGGAGCAGCCGCGGATCGGAGAAGGTGTGCTGGAGACGCGCCTGCAGCGCGACAAGGCTGCCGTCCACCTTTTTAAGCGCCGCGTTCAGCGGGTCTCGCCTTTGTATTTGAGCGTCAGGTAGGCCGGGCCGAACAGGGGAATCTCGCGCTCGTAGGCATACGAGACCACCACCTTGTCGCCGACCTTCTTGATGTCCAGGTCCTTGCCGCTGACCGACTTGAAGTCGTCGATGGCCTGCGCGCGGTCGAAGATGGCACGCACTTCGGGCACGGTCGTGCCTTCCTTGGCCTTGTTGGCGGCCTTGTCGATCGCCTGCCACTCGATCAGCGTCGGAATGACCTGCGCAACGACCACGCCCACGCACGCGAGCACGACCGCTACGAACACCAGGCCGATGAACGAAATGCCGCGCTGTTGCGACGCCCTGCTGGCGACAGACCGATGTGTTCTCATGCCCTCTTACCCCTCGAACGATGCCGATGACGGCTTATTGAAACGGACCGATGCGTCCCAGGTCGCCGAAATTCATCCAGACGAAGAACGCCCGGCCGACGATGTTCTGGTCGGGGACGAAGCCCCAGAAACGCGAATCCGCCGAATTATCGCGGTTGTCGCCCATCATGAAATACTGGCCGGCGGGCACCTTGCAGACCACGCCTTCGACCGAGTAGCGGCAGTTTTCGCGGCCCGGAAAGTCGCTGGCACCCGGCACGAAGTTGGGCGCGGCGTCGTCGTTGAGGATCTTGTGCTGCTTGCCGGCGAGGTTCTCGGTGTACTGCTTGAGCAGGCGCATCGATTCGCCGTCGAGGTAGTCGGCGTCCGGCTCCTTGGACACCGGCTGGCCGTTGATCATGAGCTTCTTGTTCAGGTAGGAGACCTCGTCGCCTGGGATGCCGACCACGCGCTTGATGTAGTCCATGCTGGGCTTGGGCGGGTAGCGGAACACCACCACGTCGCCGCGCGCCAGCGGCGTGCCATCGGTGATCTTGGTGTTGATCACCGGCAGGCGCAGGCCGTAGGTGAACTTGTTGACCAGGATCAGGTCGCCGGTCAGCAGCGTGGGCATCATCGAGCCCGAGGGAATCTTGAAGGGCTCGTACAGGAACGAGCGCAGCAGGAACACCACCAGGATCACCGGGAAGAGCCCTGCGGTCCAGTCGAGCCACCAGGGCTGCATCAGCAGGCGTTCGCTCGCCTTGGCGTCGGCGGTGTCGACCTGCTTGATGCCTTGGCCGGCCAGCCGCTCGTTGCGCTCGGCCAGCGAGGCCTCGAGCTTCGCTGCCGCCTGCTCGCGCCGCGGCAGGAAATAGAAGCGTTCGGCCAGCCAGTAGAGGCCGGTGACCACCGTCGCCAGGAACAGCAGCAGCGCGAAGTTGCCTTCGATCGCGCCGAAATACCAGGCACCGACATAGCCGGCGAAAAGCGCGAGTACCAGGGAGGTGAGGAATGCCATTTTTTTGATCAGTCTTCGACTTGCAGAATCGCGAGGAAGGCCTCTTGCGGGACCTCGACGGAGCCGATCTGCTTCATTCTTTTCTTGCCGGCCTTCTGCTTCTCGAGCAGCTTCTTCTTGCGGGAGATGTCGCCGCCGTAGCACTTGGCCAGCACGTTCTTGCGAAGGGCCTTGATTGTCTCACGCGCAATGATGGTGACCCCGATGGCCGCCTGGATCGCCACGTCGTACATCTGGCGCGAAATGATCTCGCGCATCTTCGACACCACCGCCCGGCCGCGGTACTGCGACTGGCTGCGGTGCACGATGATGGACAGCGCGTCGACCTTGTCGCCGTTCAGCAGGATGTCGACCTTCACCACGTCGGACGCGCGGTACTCCTTGAACTCGTAGTCCATGGAGGCGTAGCCGCGGCTCACCGACTTCAGCTTGTCGAAGAAGTCGAGCACGATCTCGCCGAGCGGCATCTCGTAGGTCAGCATGACCTGGCGGCCGTGGTAGGCCATGTTCATCTGCACGCCGCGCTTCTGGTTGGCCAGCGTCATGACGGAGCCGACGTATTCCTGAGGCATGTAGAGGTGCACGGTGACGATCGGTTCGCGGATCTCCGCCATGCGGCCGACGTCGGGCATCTTGGACGGGTTCTCGACCATGATCACCTCGCCGTCGTTCTTGACAACCTGGTAGACCACGCTGGGCGCGGTCGTGATCAGGTCCTGGTCGAACTCGCGCTCAAGGCGCTCCTGCACGATTTCCATGTGCAGCAGGCCGAGGAAGCCGCAGCGGAAGCCGAAGCCCAGCGCCTGGCTCACTTCGGGCTCGTAGCGCAGCGACGAATCGTTGAGCTTGAGCTTCTCGAGCGCGTCGCGCAGAGAGTCGTACTCGCTCGCCTCGGTGGGGTACAGGCCCGCGAACACCTGCGGCTGGATTTCCTTGAAGCCGGGCAGAGCCTCGGTTGCCGTGGCCGCCGCACCGCCGGTGCCCGGCTTGATGAGCGTGACCGTGTCGCCGACCTTGGCGGCCTGCAGTTCCTTGATGCCCGCGATGATGTAGCCCACCTCGCCCGCCTCCAGCGAAGGCCGCGGCTCGTTGGCCGGCGTGAACACGCCGACGCTGTCGGCGTTGTACATCGCGCCCGACGCCATCATCTTGATGCGCTCGCCCTTCACGAGCCGGCCGTCGACCACGCGCACCAGCATGACGACGCCGACGTACGGGTCGAACCAGCTGTCGACGATCATCGCGCGCAGCGGGCCGTCGGGGTTGCCGCGCGGCGCGGGCATGCGTGCGACGATGGCTTCGAGGATGTCGTCGATGCCGACACCGGTCTTGGCGGAACAAGGGATCGCATCGGTCGCGTCGATGCCGATCACGTCTTCGATCTCGGTGCGCGCGTTCTCGAGGTCCGCGTTGGGCAAGTCGATCTTGTTGAGCACCGGCACCACTTCGACACCGAGGTCGAGTGCGGTGTAGCAGTTGGCCACCGTCTGCGCTTCGACGCCTTGCGATGCATCGACGACGAGCAGTGCGCCTTCGCATGCGGACAGCGAGCGACTCACTTCATACGAGAAGTCGACGTGGCCCGGCGTGTCGATCAGATTGAGGTTGTAGACCTGTCCATCGCGTGCCTTGTAGTGCAGCGCTGCGGTCTGTGCCTTGATGGTTATCCCACGCTCTTTCTCGATGTCCATCGAGTCGAGCACCTGCGCTTCCATCTCGCGTTCCGCGAGGCCGCCGCAGCGCTGGATCAAACGGTCTGCGAGCGTCGACTTGCCATGGTCGATGTGCGCAATGATCGAAAAATTTCTGATGTGATTCATCAACGGGAACGCTTAAGTACTTGAATTGGCTCGTGCGCAGAGGGCGACAGGCAAGAAAAAAGGGCGCGTCTTCTGGAGACGCGCCCTGAACCAACAAGCAATGGCAACTGCAGTAGTTGGAACTTCATTGTAGGCAAAAAGGGAAGCACGTACATCCGGGAACAGGCTCCAAAGGGGTCGTTGCAGGTCCACAACATCAAAGATATAAACAGGTTATCAACAGGATCGGTGGAGCAGTTACTGAACAACTTGTGGGCGATCTGTGGAGCACCGGTGGACTGCTGTCTGACATCTCGCATCGTGAAGGTCAGCGCACTCCTTATGCGCTGACCGGCCGTCGAGGGTGCTCTATTCTACCGAAATCCGTCCTTAGCCCTTTTACAAGTTAGTAGGCGCAAACAAATTCGGAGGCTTTTGGCCTCGCAGATTTTTTTCGGGCGCGGCGCCAGAACGTCGTAAACACCTCAAAAAAACGGCCCCAAACCCGACTGCCGGGTGGGGCCACTTGACGCCAGCGTCAGATCAGCGTGCGGGGCGGATCAGGGCGTACTGCGCCCAGTCACCGCGGCGAAACAGCACGCTGAGCGCCTTGCTCTTGTCGGCCTTGCCAATGGCGGACTCGAATTCACGCGCGTTCGAGATGTCCGAATTGCCAACGGCCAGGATGATGTCGCCCTCGCGCAGGCCCGCGCGCGCTGCAGCGTCGTTGGCTGCATCGACCTTTACGCCGCCCTTCAGCTTGAGCTCTTTCTTCTGGGCGTCGGTGAGGTCGCTCACGGCCAGTCCGAGCGACTTGGCGGCCGCGGATACCGGCGGCTTGGCCGGCGTTTCGTCGCGGTCGGTTGCGCGCTTGCTGGGCTTGTCGGGTTCGATCTCGGCGATGGTCACGCTGAGGTCGCGCGACGCGCCGCGGCGGAACACCGTGAGCGTGCTCTTCGTACCGGGCTTGGTGTTGCCCACGAGGCGCGGCAGGTCGCTCGGCTTCTCGATGGCCTTGCCGTCGAACTTGGTGATGACGTCGCCCGGCTCCACGCCGGCCTTCTCGCCCGGCGATCCGGCCTCGACGCCGCGCACCAGCGCGCCTTGCGCCTTGCCAAGGCCGATGGCCTCGGCCACGTCCTTCGTCACCTGGTCGATCTGCACGCCGATACGGCCACGCGACACGCGGCCCGAGGTGCGCAGCTGCTCGCTCACGCGGATCGCCTCGTCGATCGGGATCGAGAACGAGATGCCCATGAAGCCGCCCGAACGCGAGTAGATCTGGCTGTTGATGCCGACCACTTCGCCGCGCATGTTGATCAGCGGGCCGCCCGAATTGCCGGGGTTGATGGCCACGTCGGTCTGGATGAACGGCAGGTATTCGCCGGTGTCGCGCTGCTTCGCACTCACGATGCCGGCGGTGACGGTGTTCTCGAGGCCGAACGGCGAGCCGATGGCCATGACCCATTCGCCGACGCGCAGCCTGGAGATGTCGCCCACCTTCACGGCGGGCAGGCCCGTGGCCTCGATCTTGACGACCGCGACGTCGGTGCGCTTGTCGGCGCCCACGATCTTGGCCTTGAACTCGCGCTTGTCGGGCAGCGTGACCAACACCTCGGAGGCGTCTTCCACCACATGCGCATTGGTCATCACGTAGCCATCGGCCGTCAGGATGAAGCCGGAGCCGACACCGCGAGGACGCTCTTCTTCCTGCGGTTGCTGCGGCCGGTTCTGGCGCGGGCCCGAACGGGGTGCGCCCGGCAGCGGCTGGCCGAAGAAGCGGCGGAAGAACTCCTGCATCTCCTCGTCCATCTCTCCGTTGCCGGCGCGCGGCGTGACCTTCTCGACGGTGCGGATGTTGACGACGGAGGGGCCGACCTGGTCGACCAGGTCAGTGAAATCGGGCAACGTGCGCGTCTGCGCGTGCACGGACTTCACCGGCAGGAAGGTGGCGCCCGCCGTGAGCGCAAGCGCGAAAGCCAAAACACCGGAACGAAGCTTGTGTCCCTCGACTTTGAAGATCATCGGTTTTCTTTCAAAAGAGCAGAGCGGCTAAAAAACAAGTGCTATGAGTCTGCTGCACAGGCTTGGTTCAGCGCAACCGGCCTTGCGCGGCAAATGCGTCGAATCAACGCGTGCGTGCGAGGCTCTGGGCGAAGGCGTTGAGCGTCTGCTGCGGTACTTCGCCGACCGCCGTCAGCCACCAGTCGCTGGCGGGTTCCGGCAGGCGCCGGCGGATCGCATTGGTGGCGCCGATGGTCAGCACGCCGTCGCGGGGCGCGCGCGCGGCATCGTAGCGCTCGATGAAGAGCGACACCGAGGCCAGTCCGTCGGAGAAGGTCCACTGGACCGTGGTCGCGTCCTGCTGTATCTGCTTGCCGCCGTTGTTGCTGCTGCCGCCGTCGCCGCTCGGGGGGCGACGGAAGAAGCTGCGGGGCTTGAAGCCGGCCACCGGTGTGCTGAGGGTCCAGCCCTCGTCCTGTGCGCTGGATCGCTCGAGTTCGAGCTTCTCGATGCGGTAGCCCGAGGTATTGGCCATCATCTGTGCCAACGCCTGCGGCTTCACGGGCGCGTCGAGCTGCAGCTCGGAGAACGCCGACTGTTCCACCACGCGCGATTCGCTGTCGATGGTCTGCAGCTTCACCACGAGGCCGGATCGGCGCTCGCTCCAGACGCGGTAGCCGAAGCGCAGCGCGTCGTGCGGCACCAGTTGCACCACGTCGGCATCGAAGCCCGCCACGCGGTCCTTGCCGATCGCGCGCACGTCGTAGAACTCGCCGATCGAGGAATCGGGCTTGTCGGGCAGGTTCGGGAAGAGATCGAGGTTCTCCCGCTTCTCGACCTTGACGACCTTCGCCTCCGGCAGGAAGGTCATGACGTTGCGGTTGCGCCGGAAGGTCGAACGCGGCGGCCCCGACAGGGCCTCGATGCGCTCGATCTGGTGCTCGCCATCGCGTACGTGCCAGATGCGCGCGCTCGAAAGGTCGCCGCCCGGCGCCGACACCACGAAGGTGCCCACGTAATTGCGCTGCCGGGCTCCTGCGTGCATGCGCTGCAGCCACTCTGTGACGCTCATTGCCGGCGGCTCGTCCGTCTGCGCCGCAGTTGCGTTCTTGGAATTCGCCGCGCCTGAACGAGGCTGCGCAGTGGAAACCTGCGCCAGGCAGAAAGCTGCAAACACGAGCACGCAGGCGCGCGCGGAGATCGGCATCTGAACGGTCATTAGGGGCGGGCGGCTAAGGGCGCGCTATCAGCGCGTTGGTCCCTCGAAAGTGGCATTGCGCAGGAAGCCCGAGGGCATTTGCGAAGCGCCGCCGGCTTGCTGGTGCGCTTCGAGCAGTTGGTCCAGCCGCGGGTCGCGCAGCATGACCTGCGGACTGCCGTTGCCGACAATCACGCGCGTGGGCGTCAGCGTGCCGCTGGCAGGCTGCTGCGGGCCGTTCAGGGCTGCGGAGGCCAGCACCGAATTGACGGCCGGCTGTTGTTGTTGCTGGATCGACGCGAGTTGCGCGCCCGGCTGAGGAATGGCAGCGCCGTTGCCGACCAGCGTCCAGCCGATGGCGGCCACCGCCATCAGCGAGGCCGCGCCAGCCACCAGCTTCCAGCGGAACACCGGCTCGTTGGCCGCCTCGGCCCTGCGCTGCACCGGGAGTGCCACTGGAGCGGCGACCGGCGCCACCACCGGAGCAAGTACCACGGGCTCGGCAGCCAGGCGTTGCTGGAAGCGCGCCAGGAAGGCAGAGCTGTCGCTGCACGGCGAATGGGAGCCCGAACGCAGCACGTCGCCCACCACGTGGTAGGCCTGCCAAGTCGCGCGCGACTCGCTGTCGGCGCAGATGGCCTCGATCGCCTGCGCGAACGACTCGCCCTGCAAATGACCATCCGCAAGTGCGGACACCTGTTCCCGAACCGTCATCGTCTGATTCATTTCATTCACCTGCTTACTTACCAACGTTTGCCGGACTGGTTGTCCAGCAGCGGCTTGACCCTGGCCGAAATGGCCTCGCGCGCCCGGAAAATACGCGAACGCACCGTGCCGATAGGGCAATCCATGACCTCGGCGATCTCTTCGTAACTCATGCCCTCGATTTCGCGCAGCGTGACCGCCTGGCGCAACTCGGCGGGGAGTGCTTCCATGGCAGCTTCGACGGCACTGGCGATTTCGTTCGCCGCCAGTACCGATTCGGGGGTTTCGTCGGTGGTTGGTTCGTTTCCGGGACGGTAAGTTTCATCTTCGTCCTCAGAAGAAGACCTCAGGGCGGCTTCGGAAACGGTCGGGTCGCGCTTCATGTCCACCAGCGCCTTCTTGGCGGTGTTGACGGCGATCCGGTAGAGCCAGGTGTAGAACTGCGCCTCTCCGCGGAACTGATGCAGCGCGCGGTAGGCCCGAATGAAGGTTTCCTGCGCGATGTCCTCGATCAGGTCGACATCGCGCACCATGCGTCCGATCAGTCGTTCGATGCGGCGCTGGTACTTGATGACCAGCAGCTCGAATGCCTTCTGGTCGCCCGCGACCGTGCGCTGGACCAGCTGGAAGTCGACCTCACCCGGACGCGGCGCTTCCGCGGGCGCATCGGTCAGGCCGGAATCCGGCGGCACTGGCGGCGGAGAAGTGGTCATCGAGAAAGGTTCAGGGCGCGTCGGCAGGTGCCGTCGCACGCCACGAGTCGCCCGCTGGCTCCGCGGATGGGGGGCGCGAATATACCGCACGGCGCACGTCGCGCCAGCGCTCAGGCATGGCTCGCTGCTCGATCCAGATCCAACGCCGGGCGCGGCCTGGCTCGGTGAGCCGGAGCAGCATCAGCGACTGGAAATCGAGTGCCACCAGCACACGCGCGTTTCGCACGCCACGCGCCACGTCGGCACTCGACAAGGACCACTGAAGGCCATCGAAGTGCAGCACGCCCGCGCCGTCGCGCCGCAGGCCGAAACCCGCCGCGACACCCGCGAACACCACACTGAGCACCAGCAACAACTGACGCCATCCGGCGCTATCGAACAGATAGCAGGACGCGCCCGCGCAGCAGGCGCCGAGGGCCCACAGGACAACGAGAATCCGGGTTGCGCCGCGCGAGCGCCCCACCGGGTAGTTCACCGACGGTGCGCTGTGCATGACAGAGCAATGCTCAAGCGCGCTTGAACACCAGCGTGCCGTTGGTGCCCCCGAAGCCGAAGTTGTTCTTGACCGCGACATCGATCTTCAGATCGCGCGCCTCGTTGGCGCAGTAGTCGAGATCGCACTCCGGATCCTGGTTGAAGATGTTGATGGTCGGCGGGCTCTTCTGCTCGTGCAGCGCCAGGACCGTGAACACCGATTCGATGCCACCCGCGCCGCCCAGCAGGTGGCCGGTCATGGACTTGGTCGAATTGACGACGAGCTTCTTCGCGTGATCGCCGAAGGCCAGCTTGACCGCATTGGTCTCGTTGACGTCGCCGATCTGCGTCGAGGTGCCGTGTGCATTG
Organism: Variovorax durovernensis; assembly: GCF_977011995.1. Classification (NCBI taxonomy): domain Bacteria; kingdom Pseudomonadati; phylum Pseudomonadota; class Betaproteobacteria; order Burkholderiales; family Comamonadaceae; genus Variovorax; species Variovorax durovernensis. The sequence continues at coordinate 5,113,578 of NZ_CDRNCW010000001.1, forward strand.
AGGTATTGCACCTGGTCGGCATTGACGCCCGCATTGGACAGCGCCATGGCCATCGAACGGCGCGGGCCGTCGACGTCGGGTGCCGTCATGTGATACGCGTCGCCCGTCAGGCCGAAGCCGGCGACTTCCGCATAGATCTTGGCGCCGCGCGCCTTGGCGTGTTCGTACTCCTCGAGCACCAGCACGCCGGCGCCCTCGCCCAGCACGAAGCCGTCGCGGTCCTTGTCCCACGGACGCGAAGCCGTGGCGGGATCGTCGTTGCGGGTGCTCAGCGCGCGAGGCGCGGTGAAGCCGCCGATACCGAGCGGGGAAATGGTCGACTCGGCGCCGCCGGCGATCATCACGTCGGCATCGCCGTACTCGATCATGCGGGCCGAGGTGCCGATGGCGTGCAGGCCTGTGGTGCAGGCGGTCACGACGGCGATGTTCGGGCCCTTGAAGCCGTACTTGATCGACACGTGGCCGGAGATCATGTTGATGATCGACGCAGGCACGAAGAATGGTGACACGCGGCGCGGGCCGCGGTTCATCAGTTCGCCGTGCGTTTCCTCGATCATCGGCAAGCCGCCGATGCCGGAGCCGATGTTGCAGCCGATGCGCACGGCCTCTTCATAGCAGAGCGCGTCGCCGGTCGGCAGTCCGCTGTCCTGCACCGCCTGGATGGCGGCGGCCAGACCCAGATGAATGAAGCGGTCCATGTGACGCGCTTCCTTCTCCGAGATGTATTGGGTGATGTCGAAACCCTTGACTTCACCGGCGAACTTGCAAGCGAAGGCGCTTGCATCGAACGCGGTGATGTTCGCAATGCCCGACTTCCCGGCCAACAAGTTGGCCCAGGATTCGGTTGCGGTGTTTCCGACAGGAGCGATGCAACCGAGCCCGGTCACGACGACGCGGCGTTTGGTCATGCCGGCAAACCTTTCTGGAAGCGCTGAACAGTTGCCTGTCGGCGCGTGCGGTTCAAGTAAAAGCCGCCGGCCGCAGTTGCAATCTTGTCAGCTGGCCGATCAGGCCTTTTGATTCTTGGTGGCGTAGTCGACGGCGTTTTGCACCGTGGTGATCTTCTCGGCATCTTCGTCGGGAATTTCGATGCCGAATTCGTCTTCGAGTGCCATCACGAGTTCGACCGTGTCGAGAGAGTCGGCGCCGAGGTCGGCCACGAAAGCCTTTTCATTCGTCACTTGGGACTCTTCCACGCCGAGTTGCTCGGCGATGATTTTCTTGACACGTGCTTCGATATCGCTCATTTGGTTCCCTCTGAGGGTTGTAGGTAATCGGTGGATTTTAGCCGGGCGCATTGTGGCATTTGCCGCGCATCCGGTACGGGAAAAACTTGCGCCTTGCGGCTACATGTGCATGCCGCCGTTGACGTGCAGCTCCTGCCCCGTGACGTAGGACGCCTGGGGCGATGCGAGGTAAGCCACTGCGTGCGCGATGTCGGCCGGCTTGCCCAGGTGGCCCAGCGGGATCTGCTGGAGCAGCGCCTGTTGCTGGGCTTCGGGCAGGCTTGCCGTCATGTCGGTTTCGATGAAACCGGGTGCGACGCAGTTGACGGTGATGTTGCGGCTGCCGAGTTCGCGGGCCAGTGCACGGGTCATGCCCGCAACGCCGGCCTTGGCGGCCGCGTAGTTGGCCTGGCCGGCATTGCCGGAGGCGCCGACCACGCTGGTGATGCTGATGATGCGGCCATAACGCTGCTTCATCATCGGGCGGATAACGGCGCGCGAGAGCGAGAAGACGGCCTTGAGATTGGTGTCGAGCACCGCATCCCAGTCGCTGTCCTTCATGCGCATGGCGAGCGTATCGCGCGTGATGCCGGCGTTGTTGACCAGCACGTGGATCGCGCCGTAGGCCTTGACGATCTCGTCGACCAGGGCTTCGACCGCTGCGCCGTCGTTCACATCGAGCGCACGGCCGCGGCCGTCGTAGGCGCTCAGGGCCGAAGTGATCTTGGCCGCGCCCTCGTCGGTGGTGCCGGTGCCCACGACCTTCAGGCCGCGCTGCGCCAGCTCCAGCGCGATGGCTGCGCCGATGCCGCGCGTCGCGCCGGTGACCAGGGCGACTTGCCCTTCGAATTTGGGAATGCTCATAAGAAAAAGTATCGGGCCTTGCGCCGGTCAGCCGGCGAGCGATTGTCGGGTGTCCGCGAGCGTGGCCGGGTCGTACACCGACGCGGCGTCCAGATCGGGGGCGATGCGCTTCACCATGCCGGCCAGCACCTTGCCGGGACCGCACTCGATGATGGCGGCTACACCGCGCAGTTTCAAGGCCTGGACGCTCTCGACCCAGCGAACCGGACCCGCAGCCTGGCGCACCAGGGCGTCGCGAATGCGGTCGGCATCGGTTTCGACAGCGACGTCGATGTTGTTCAGCACCGGGATCTGCGGCGCAGCCAGCGTGATGGAGGACAGTTTCTCGCGCAGCGCCTCGGCGGCAGGCTTCATCAGGCTCGAATGGAACGGCGCCGACACCGGCAACAGCAATGCACGCTTGGCGCCGTTGGCCTTGAGCAGCTCGCAGGCCTTGTCGACAGCAGCCTTGCTGCCGGCGATCACTGTCTGCATCGGGTCGTTGAAATTCACCGCCTCGACGATTTCGGCGCTGCCAGCACCAAAGCTGGCAGTGGCTTCCGCGCAGCCCGCGACCACCTTGCCGGATTCCATTCCCAGAACAGCAGCCATCGCGCCGACGCCCACCGGCACAGCCTGTTGCATCGCTTGCGCGCGGAAGCGCACCAGCGGCGCGGCTTGCGCCAGCGTCAACACACCGGAAGCGACCAGCGCCGAATATTCGCCGAGCGAATGGCCAGCCACCACGGCTGGCGTTGCGCCGCCTTCAGCCAGCCATGCGCGCCAGGCCGCGACTCCTGCCACCAGCATCACGGGCTGGGTGTTGGTCGTGAGCGCCAATTCTTCCTTGGGGCCGTTCTTGATCAGCGCGCCGATGTCTTCGCCGAGCGCTTCGGACGCTTCGCGCAGGGTTTCGACCACGGCCGGATGATCGCCCCAGCCGTCGAGCATGCCGACAGCCTGCGAGCCCTGGCCAGGGAAAACAAAAGCAAAGGATTTCATTGTTTATGCGTTGTCTCGGCATTGCCGCCGCCCTTCCCGGGACGGCGCAACACACTACAGATTCAATAGCACCGCGCCCCAGGTGAAGCCGCCGCCCACGCCTTCGAGCATGAGTGTTTCGCCCTTCTTCACCTTGCCGGAACGCACGGCTTCGTCGAGAGCCAGCGGGATCGACGCAGCGGACGTGTTGCCGTGCTCGTTTACCGTGACGATGAGCTTTTCGCGCGGAAGCTTCAGCTTCTTGGCCGTGCCTTCCATGATGCGGATGTTGGCCTGGTGCGGAATCAGCCAGTCGATGTCGGCATCGGTCTTGCCGGCCTTGGCCAGCGTGGCGCGCGCCGCCTCTTCGAGCACGCGAACCGCGAGCTTGAAGACAGCCTGGCCGTCCATGTGCAGCAGCGGCGTACCCAGCACCTTGCCGCCGGACACGTGGCCCGGCACGCAAAGAATGCCCACGTGCTTGCCGTCCGCGTGCAGGTCGCTGGCCAGGATGCCCGGCTCTTCGCTCGCCTCGAGCACCACCGCGCCCGCGCCGTCGCCGAACAGCACACAGGTGGTGCGATCGTTGAAGTCGAGGATGCGGGAGAACACTTCGGCGCCCACCACCAGCGCGCAACGCGCGGTGCCGGTGCGAATCATGGCGTCGGCGACGGTCAGCGCGTAGACGAAGCCGCTGCAGACCGCCTGGACGTCGAACGCCGGGCATCCGGCAATGCCGAGCTTGTGCTGGAGGATGGCGGCCGACGACGGAAACACCATGTCGGGCGTCGAGGTCGCGACGATGATCAGGTCGATATCGCTGGCCTTGCGTCCGGCAGCTTCCAGGGCGTGCCTGGCGGCCTCGTAGCCAAGATCGCTGCTCGTGACTTCCGGCGCAGCGAAGTGGCGCGCGTGGATGCCAGTGCGCTCGATGATCCACTGATCGGAGGTTTCGATGCCGCGTGTCGCCAATTCCTTGGCGAGATCGTCATTGGTCACGCGGCGTGGGGGCAGATAGCTGCCGGTGCCGGTAATGCGTGAGTAAGGGGTCGTCATCAAACGTGAAGGGCCGTCGCGTCGACCGGCGCCGCCGGTTCCTGCCGCGCGAGCAAAGGCGCGGCGTGGGCGATGCGGGCCCGCACGCGATCGAGCAGGTTGTTGCGAGCGGCATCATAAGCGCGATCGAGCGCATGTCCGAAAGCCACTTCATCAGCCGAGCCATGGCTCTTGAAAACCAGGCCACGCAGGCCCAGCAAGGCCGCCCCGTTGTAACGACGGTGATCCAGACGACTTTTGAAAGCTTTTAGAACCGGGTAGGCAACAATTGCAGCCAGTTTGGTGAAGAGGCTTCGCGAGAACTCGACGCGAATGAACTCGCCGATCATCGATGCAACGCCTTCGCTGGCCTTCAACGCCACATTTCCGACAAAACCGTCACAGACGACGATGTCGGTCGTGCCTTTGAAAATATCGTTGCCTTCCACGTTGCCGTAGAAGTTCAGATCTTTGGAGTTGGCAGCCGTACGCAGCAGTTGACTGGCCTTTTTGATCGTTTCGCTGCCCTTGATGGCTTCTTCGCCAATATTGAGCAGGCCGACCGAAGGCGCCTCGTTGCCGGTCAGAGCCGAGACCAATGCCGAACCGAGTACGGCGAACTGAAGCAGGTCTTCGGCGTCGCAATCGACGTTCGCGCCAAGATCCAGCACGGTCGTCGCCCCACCCTTGACGTTCGGGAGTTGCGGCGCAATGGCCGGGCGGTCGATGCCATCAAGCGTCTTGAGCAGATAGCGCGCAATGGCCATCAATGCGCCGGTGTTGCCGGCAGACACGGCAGCCTGGGCGGCACCATCCTTGACCTGCTGGATCGCGACGCGCATCGAAGAGTCTTTCTTCTTGCGCAGGGCAATTTCGATCGGATCGTCCATGCCCACAACCTCGCTGGCTGCAACGATGCGGGCACGTGGATGCGCGGCAAACCCCGCGAGTGCGGCCGGCGCGCCGACCAGCAGCAGCGAAGCCTCGCTGTGCCGCTCGAGAAACGCGCGGCAGGCCGCGAGCGTGACGCGCGGCCCATGGTCACCCCCCATGCAATCCACGGCGAGCGTGATTGCGGCGGGCGCAGCAGTGAATTCGGGAGAAGAAGGCGTAGCCATCAAAACAAAGGCCCGACGCTACGGCAGAAGTAGCTTCGGGCCTTGGCCTTGGGATGCGAGATCAGGCTTCGGACTTGTTCTTGAGCACCTGGCGGCCACGGTAGAAACCGTTGGGGCTGATGTGGTGGCGCAGGTGCGTTTCGCCGGTGGTCGGCTCCACGGCGATGCCGGGCACGACCAGCGCATTGTGGGAACGGTGCATGCCGCGCTTGGAAGGCGACTTCTTGTTTTGCTGGACGGCCATGATGGCTCCTGGACTGTTAAGTGAGTGATGGGATGCGGGCTCAAGCGGTGGCAATGAAAAAGGATGGCTGGCATCCCTGGATCTGCATTGCTGCTCACGGCGGCGCGCGCGAAGCCCATGATTATAGCCCAGCCTGAGGAAAAGGGCTACTTGCCCTCTTCCGACCCGTCTTGCGGCTTGCGCGAACGCAACGCTCCGAGCACCGCGAACGGGTTCGGCTTGGCTTCTTCGGCCGCCTTGAAGTCGTCGTCGCTGGATGAAAGCTGGACGGGCGTGGGGCAGACGTCATGGACGGGCGTGACGGGAATGTCCATGAGCAGTTCGTCTTCGATCAGGGCATGGAGGTCGAAATCGCGGCTCACGACGAGCAGGTCTTCTTCCGATTCCTCGTCTTCCGCCTCGGCCGTGGCTTCGTCGGCCACGAAACGGAACCAGCGGTCGACCATCAACAGGGTATCGACCGGCGACAGGCAGCGCTGGCAAACCAGCGGAACCGTGGCTTCGGCATCCAGGTGCAGCCAGGGAACGGCCTTGCCGTCGGCGCCAGGGCGCTCTTCCGCGCTGGCTTTCCAATCGACCGCCGCATCGGGCGCGGGCACCGCCAGTTCGGCGCTCAGGCGCAGGTAGTTGGGCACCGGGTCGGCGGCTTCCAGGGTCGCGGCGGCCGCGGCAAAGGCGGGCACATTGAGCCGTTCGGGGGCAAATTCTCTCTTCATCCGCGCCAGTCTAGCGCGCCGGACGATTCACCGGCATGGTGCATGCCTGAGGATTCCATGCGACTCACGCACAATCGTCCCCATGCAACGCCCTGTGATTCTTGCCTCGACCTCGCGCTACCGCCGCGAACTGCTCACCCGCCTGCGACTGCCTTTCGACGTGCAGTCCCCTGAAGTCGACGAAACGCCATTGCCCGGCGAAACGCCACATGCCCTGGCCGTCCGCCTGGCGCTCGAGAAAGCCAACGCCGTCGCCGCCCGCTTTCCCGAAGCCGTGGTCATCGGCTCCGACCAGGTGGCCGACCTCGGCGGCGAGGCGCTCGGCAAGCCCGGCGACCATGAGCGCGCCACGGCGCAGCTGCGCCGCATGCGCGGCCAGACGCTGATCTTCCAGACCGCGGTGGCCGTGGTCTGCAACGCCACCGGCTTCGTCCAGCGCGACATCGCCCCCGTGCGCGTGGTGTTCCGCGACCTCAGCGACGCCGCCATCGAGCAATACCTGCTGGCCGAACAGCCATACGACTGCGCCGGCAGCGCCAAGAGCGAAGGCCTTGGTATCGCGCTGCTGGACGCCATAGACAGCGACGACCCGACCGCGCTGGTCGGCCTGCCGCTGATCCGCACCTGCCGCATGCTGCGTGCCGCGGGAGTCGAACTCCTGTGACACACGGCAAGCTCTACCTCGTTCCCGCGCCGCTCGATTTCGGCTGCGACACCCAGGCACCCCTGCAGGACGCCCTGCCCCTGGGCACGCTGCAGGCTGCCGCCGGCATCACCCACTGGATCTGCGAGAACGCAAAGTCTGCACGCGCCTACCTGAAGCGCATCGACGCCGTCACGCCGCTGGCCGCGCCGCTGCAGGCACAGAACATCCAGGAACTGCCGCGCGAGGTGCACAAGAAAGGCGACCATGCCGGGCAGTTCGACGCCCGCCCCCTGCTCGCCGCCGCACTGGAGGGCCACGACATCGGCCTGCTCAGCGAAGCCGGCATGCCGGCGGTGGCCGACCCCGGCTCCTCGGTGGCGCGCGCCGCGCACGACCTGGGTCTCACGGTGATTCCACTCACCGGCCCGGTCTCGCTGCTGCTCGCACTGGCGGCGAGCGGGCTCAACGGCCAGAATTTCGCCTTCGTCGGCTACCTGCCGCAGGACGCCGGCGAGCGCCAGACTCGCATCCGCGAACTCGAGGCGCTTGCGCTCAAGTCGGGACAGACGCAGCTCTTCATCGAGACGCCCTATCGCAACGCCGCCTTGCTGCAAGCGCTAATGCAGACGCTCCAGCACAACACCCGTCTTGCGGTGGCCCGCGGCCTCACGCTGGCCACGGCGCATGTGCGCAGCGAAACGGTGAAGTCCTGGCGCGCCAAGCCGCAACCCACGACAGACGAACGCCTGCCCGCCGTGTTCGCGATCGGGCGCTGACCATGGTAGCCATCACCGCCGCCACGCGCTGGGCATCGCGCGCGCAATTCTTTTCCGCTGGTTTCATCTTCGCGACCTGGGGCGTGCACGTGCCCACGGTCAAGGCGCACTACGGCATCGACGAGGCGCAACTCGGCCTCGCCATGCTCGCGGCCGGTGCCGGCGCGATGGTCGGCCTGACCAGCGCGGGCCGCTGGATCGGCCGCTATGGCCCGCGCCGCATGGCCGGCATCTGCGGCTGCATCTACGCGCTGTTGCTGGCCGGCCTGATCGCCATGCCCGGCTATGTGGCGCTGCTGGGCCTGCTGGCGGCCTTCGGCCTCGTGACCAGCGTGTTCGATGTCTCGATCAACACCGAGGCCGCGCAACTCGAACTGCACGGCGGCACGCCGTTGATGAGCGGCATGCACGGCATGTTCAGCCTGGGCGGTATGGCTGGCGCCGCGAGCGGCAGTGCGGCGCTCGCGGCCGGGCTCGGCGCGCAGGCGCATCTGCTGCTGGTCGCCGCAGCGATGGTGCTGCTCGTTGCCGTGGCGTCTCGGCGAATGCTTCCCCGCCCCGCCACCAGCGGCGCGAGCGGAGCCGACCACGGCTTCCTGCTGCCGCGCGGCACGCTGGCGGTGCTGGGCGTGCTCGCCGCACTGGGCCTGATCGCCGAAGGCGCCATCTACGACTGGAGCGTGCTCTACATGCAGCAGGAGATCGGCAGCCCGCAGCAGCAGGCCGCGCTGGCCTATGCGAGCTTCTCGGCCGCAATGGCTGCGGCGCGCTTTGGCGGAGATGCCATGCGCGCCCGCTTCGCGCCGGCCACGCTGCTGCTCGGCAGCGGCCTGCTCGCCGCGGCGGCCATGACTCTGGTGCTCGTCATCGACATGCCTTGGCTGGCGCTGGTGGGCTTCGCCGGCGTGGGCGTCGGCTTCGCGAACGTGGTGCCGATCCTGTTCTCGGCTTCTGCGAAGGTGCCGGGCGTCGAGCCGGCGCGCGGCATTGCGTCGGTCTCGGCCGTAGCCTATCTGGGGTTCATGGCAGGCCCCGCGGTGATCGGCCTGCTGGCGCGGGCGACCTCGCTGACCGCCGCGCTCTATGTGGTGGTGGCCTTCGCCGTGGCGCTGGCGGCGTCTGCCCGCTACACCGCCAGCGGCGAAAGCAAATAGAAGCTCAGCGTCAGCGCAGTGCTGGCGCGGTGTGCATCAGGCGCACGGTGGTTTCGGCCATCGAGGCGCCGAACTTCTTGGCCAGCTTCTCGGCCACGTTGTCGCGCCGGGTGTAGTCGATCACCTCGTCGGCCTTGATCACTTCGCGCGCCACGTAGTCGACGTTGCCCAGCTGGTCGGCCAGGCCGTATTCAACGGCTTGCTCGCCGCTCCAGAAAAGACCGCTGAACAGGCCCGGGGTGTCCAGCTTCAGGCGGTCACCGCGGCCGGTCTTGACCACGTTGATGAACTGCGCGTGGATCTGGTTCAGCATGGTCTGCGCATGGGCGCGCTGCGCATCGCTCATGGGACTGAACGGGTCGAGGAAGCCCTTGTTCTCGCCGGCCGTCAGCAGGCGGCGCTCGACGCCGACCTTTTCCATCACGCCCGTGAAGCCGAAGCCGTCCATCAGCACGCCGATGCTGCCCACGATGCTGGCCTTGTCGACATAGATCTTGTCTGTGGCGGCGGCAATGTAGTACGCAGCCGACGCGCAGGTCTCTTCGACCACGGCGTAGATGGGCTTCTTGTACTTGGCCTTCAGGCGCTTGATCTCATCGTTGATGATGCCAGCCTGCACTGGGCTGCCGCCGGGCGAGTTGATCAGCAGGATCACGCCCTTGGCGCCTTCGTCCTCGAATGCGGTCTTCATGGCCGCGACCACGAATTCGGCGCTGGCGTCGCCGCCATTGGCGATCTCGCCCTTGATCTCGACGACCGCCGTGTGGGCCGTGGTCTTGGCCGTGCTCGGCGCGCTGCGCGACAGCGCCAGCCAGGCCAGGAATATGAAGAAGGCCAGCCAAGAGAGCCGCACGAAGGTCTTCCAGCGTCGCGTGGCCTTCTGCTCGTTCAGCGATGCGAAGGCGAGTTTCTCGAGGGTGGCGCGCTCCCATCCGGGGCGCTGCGTGGGATCTTTGGCCATGTTGCTGGGGGTGGCCGGCTCAAATGGCTCGAACCCGGCGGGTTCTGTTCTGTTCGGGTCGGTCATGTCAGAAAGTCAGGGGGTGGAGGTTCCAGTCAGTATGCCAGTGCACTACGCCGTCATGCTCGCTGAGTGCGATCTTCACGAGGCCGCCGCGGCACGGGCCGCCCGCGCATTCGCCGGTATCGGGCCTGTAGACGGCACCGTGCGTGGCGCACAGCAGCCACTGGCCGGTGTCGTCGAAAAAGCGGTCGGGCTGGAAGTCCATCTCCATCGCCACATGGCTGCACCGGTTGAGAAACGCATGCGGCCGCCCCTCGAAACGCACCGCGAACGCGCGGCAGGTTTCACCGCCATGAACCACGTCGAAAGGCACGGCGAGGCCGCCCTCGACCAGGTCCGAGGCATTGCAAAGCGGGATGCATTCTTCACTCATGGAAGCACTCTGGTTTGTTGTTCAGGCGTTGCCCAGGAGCCACGCTTCGAGGTCGGCCACCGAGTGCGCGACGTGCAGCGGCTTGAATTCGTCGAAGCTGGCGGGCTCGTGGGCGCCATAGCTCACGCCCACGCTGGCGCAACCGGCGTTCTGCGCCAGCTGCAGGTCGTGCGTGGTGTCGCCGATCATCAGGGTGCGCTCGGGCGTGACGTCGAGTTCTTCCATCAGCTCCAGCAACATGCGCGGGTGCGGCTTGCCGAAGGTTTCGTCGGCGGTGCGCGAGGCTTCGAAGCGGTCGCGCAGGGCGACCGACTTCAGCGCCTCGTTCAGGCCGCGGCGCGACTTGCCGGTGGCCACGGCGAGCTTGTGGCCGCGCGCGCGCAGCGCATCGAGCATCTGCAGCACGCCGTCGAACAGCACCAGGTCGTCCTGGTGCTGCAGGTAGTGGTACCGGTAGCGCGCCCCCAGCTCGGGGTATTTCTCCTTCGGCACGTCGGGGGCCGCGCGCGCCAGCGCCTCGGCCAGCCCCAGGCCGATGACCCAGGCGGCGTCGTTCTCGCTCGGCTTGGCGCCGCCGACGTCGATCACCGCCGCCTGGATGCAGCGCACGATCAGGCGCGTGGAGTCGTAGAGGGTGCCGTCCCAGTCGAAGGCGATCAGGTCGAAACGGGGAGGTCGGGAAGCGTCAGTCATGGGCCGTGGGAGTGGGGTGTTGGGCCATCGCCTCGAGGGCGGCGGGTGGCATCAGCGTATTCAGTTCGGGCGGCAGGCCAGCCTGCAGCGCCACGCGTTCTCCGCTGGCCGGATGGTTGAATTGCAGGCGCCAGGCATGCAGGAACATGCGCTTGAGGCCGAGTTTCTGGAGGGCGCGCTGGCGGTCGGATTCGCCGTACTTGTCGTCGCCGGCGATCGGATGGCCCGCCGACGCGAGGTGCACGCGGATCTGGTGGGTGCGCCCGGTCTTGATGGTCACGGCCAGCAATGACACCGGCGTGGCATCGCCCGGCAGCGTGAGCCGCGCCAGTACGCGCACCAGCGTCACGGCGCGCATCGCGTCCGGGTGATCCTTGGCGACCACGCGCACGCGGCGCTCGCCGGCACCTGCGCCGGAACCGTCGGGCAGCAGGTATTTGGCAAGCGGCGCATCGAGCACCTTCTTGTTGGCGGGCCAGTCGCCCTCGACCAGCGCCAGATAAGTCTTGCCGGTCTCGCGCTCGCGGAACTGGTCCTGCAGGGCGACCAGCGCGCTGCGCTTCTTGGCGACCAGCAGGATGCCGGAGGTCTCGCGGTCGAGCCGGTGCACCAATTCCAGGAATTTGGCGCCCGGCCGCGCCGTGCGCAGTTGCTCGATCACGCCGAAGCTCACGCCGCTGCCGCCGTGCACGGCCACGCCGGCCGGCTTGTCGATGGCCAGGACGGCGTCGTCTTCCAGCAGCACCGGAAATTCGCGCGCTGGCGCGGGCGGGGCCGCGCCCTCTTCCGCGCGCGCGGAAATACGGATCGGCGGCAGCCGCAGCACGTCGCCGGCCTCGATGCGGGTTTCGGCCTGCACACGGCCCTTGTTGATGCGCACCTCGCCCGACCGGATGATCCGGTAGACATGCGTCTTGGGCACGCCTTTCAGATGGCGGAACAGGAAGTTGTCGAGCCGCTGCCCGGCGGATTCGGCATCGACCGTGAGGAATTTGATGGCGGCATTCGGCGCCCCGGACTCGCCTGAGGCTTTTTGGCCTGCGGGATTTGGAGCAGCCGCGAGGCTCTGCTTCGCACCTATAATGTTTTTCACCAGCGCGGTCATGTAAGTGCTTGATTAGACAGAAGTTTAGTCCACTGCCATCAAATACCCAGGGCGGCGCTGTGAGGTCGATGCCGCTTTGGCGCCGAGCTGCAAACCCCGCGCAATCGCGCAAAGTGGCAGGCCCGGCACCCGAGTCAAGCCGACACCCACGAAACACCGATACGGAATACCAGCCTGCAGCTGTCCAAGCTGCCGGCGGATCGAAGCGAGTCCCTTGTTGTGTTGATGCTGCTGATTCAAATGTGCCTGCACTGGCTGATGCCAGTGGCCTCAGGCATTGGATCGCCCGCAGCGCGCGCCACCATTGCGCAACCGGCTATCAAAAAGATAGCCACTCAACACCGAATCTGGCTCGCGCCCATCCACGCGCCCCCACCCCGACTGTCTTCTTGAGCTAGCGCTCGAGAGGCCTGCTCGCGCCTGGCGCGGCAGTGAACAGCATTCGGGGCCGAAGCGGCAATTCCCTGGTTTCGCGGGCGTCGTCCGTGCATCGTTGGCTCGTCAAGAGCCGGTAGAACGATACATATAAGGACAACGCATCATGAAGCGGATGCTGATCAATGCCACGCAGGCCGAAGAACGCCGCCTGGCCATCGTCGACGGGCAGAAACTGCTCGACTACGAAATCGAAATCGAAGGGCGCGAACAGCGCAAGGGCAACATCTACAAAGCGGTCGTGACCCGCGTCGAGCCTTCGCTCGAAGCCTGTTTCGTCGACTACGGCGAAGACCGCCACGGCTTCCTGCCGTTCAAGGAAATCTCCAAGCAATATTTCGCCGAAGGCGTGTCGGCCAGCCAGGCCCGCATCCAGGACGCGATCCGCGAAGGCCAGGAACTCACCGTCCAGGTCGAAAAGGAAGAGCGCGGCAACAAGGGCGCTGCCCTCACCACCTTCATCTCGCTGGCCGGCCGCTATGTCGTGCTGATGCCTAACAACCCCCGTGGAGGTGGCGTTTCGCGCCGCATCGAGGGCGACGACCGCGCCGAACTCAAGGAGGCGATGGACCAGCTCGAGTACCCGAAGGGCATGAGCATCATCGCGCGCACCGCCGGCATCGGCCGCATCGCGTCCGAACTCCAGTGGGACCTGAACTACCTGCTCAAGCTCTGGAGCGCCATCGACGGCGCCGCCAAGGGCGGCAAGGGTGCTTTTCTGATCTACCAGGAATCCTCGCTCGTCATCCGCGCCATTCGTGACTATTTCAATCACGACATCGGCGACATCCTGATCGACACCGACGACATCTACGACCAGGCGCAGCAGTTCATGGCGCACGTCATGCCCGAGCATGCCGCCCGCGTGAAGCGCTACCGCGACGACGCCGCGCTGTTCAGCCGCTTCCAGATCGAGCACCAGATCGAATCGGCCTACGCCCGCACCGTACAGCTGCCCTCGGGCGGCGCCATCGTGATCGACCATACCGAAGCACTGGTTTCGGTCGACGTGAACTCGGCCCGCGCCATCAAGGGCGGCGACATCGAAGAGACCGCCACCCGCACCAACCTCGAAGCCGCCGACGAAGTGGCCCGCCAGATGCGCCTGCGCGACCTGGGCGGCCTGATCGTCATCGACTTCATCGACATGGACGAGTCGAAGAACCGCCGCGAAGTCGAAAGCCGCCTGCGCGACGCACTGCGCCAGGACCGCGCCCGCGTGCAGTTCGGCTCGATCAGCAAGTTCGGCCTGATGGAAATGAGCCGCCAGCGCCTGAAGCCGGCGCTGTCGGAAGGTTCGTCGATCCCCTGCCCCCGTTGCGGTGGCTCGGGCCACATCCGCGACACCGAATCGAGCGCGCTGCAGATCCTGCGCATCATTCAGGAAGAGTCCATGAAGGACAACACGGCCGCCGTGCATGTGCAGGTGCCCGTGGAAGTCGCCTCGTTCCTGCTGAACGAAAAGCGCCCCGAAATCGCCAAGATCGAGCTCAAGCAGCGCGTCACCGTGCTGATGGTGCCCAACAAGACGCTCGAAACGCCGAACTACAAGCTCGAGCGCCTGAAGCACGACGATCCGCGCCTCGACCACATCGAAGCCAGCTACAAGATGGCCGACGAGATCGAAGACCCGACCTCGGTCACGCGCCGTTCGCAAGAACCCACCAACAAGCAGACGCCGGTCATCAAGGGCGTGCTGCCCGATGCGCCCGCGCCCGTGGTGCCGCCCAAGCCCGAAGCCGTGCGCGCGCCCGTCGCAGCACCCGCACCGGTCGCACCGCCCGTGGTCAGCGCACCGGTTCCGGCACAGACCGGCTTCTTCGCCTGGATCAAGAACCTGTTCGGCGGTACGCCGGCCCCTGCTCCGGCGCCGGCCCCGTCCGCGATTCCGGTCGAGGCACCGAAGCCCCGTCGCGATGGCCGCCCTGGCCGCGACGGCGAAGCACGCGGCGGTTCGCGTGACGGCGAACAGCGCCGTGGCGGCCGTGGTGGCGAAGGCCGCGGTGAAGGTCGCAACGCGGAAGGCCGCGGCGAAGGCGGCGGACGTTCGGGTGGTCGCGACGGCGAACGCCGTGGCGGCCGCGGCGGCGAGCGCCGTGAAGGACGCGAAGGCCGTGAAGGTCGCAACAGCAGCGAACTGCGCGCCGACGGCGCCCCGCAGCAACCGCGTGAACAACGCGAGCCGCGCGAACAGCGTGAACCCCGCGAGCCGCGCGAAGCACGCGCACCGCGCGACGGCGAACAACGCCGCAACGGCCGTGGCGAGCGCCGCGAAGGCGAAGGCCGCGATGGCCGCAACGCACCGGCAGAAGCAGTCGAAGGCAACCTGAACCTCGAAGCCCAGCAACTGGTCTCGGGCGAAGAAGGCAATGCAGGCGAACGCGCACCGCGCGCCCGCGGCGAACGCCGTGAACGTGGCGAGCGCAACGAGCGTGGCGAACAACGCGGCGAGCGCAACAACGACCGCGCCGAACGCAACGGCGACGCCCAGCAGCCCCGCGGCGAAACCGCCGTTGCCGGCGAAGAAGCCGCCCAGGGCGAGCGCCAGCCGCGCAACGGCCGCGACGAACAGCGCGCTCCGCGCGGCGAACGTGGCGAGCGCAACGACGGCCGCCGCGAGCGCCGCAACGACGCGCCGCAGGCCGAAGCCGATGCACGCGGTGCCGAGGCGGCAGCAGCCGATGTCGAACAGACCAACGACGGCGGCAACGAGCAGGCACCCCGCCGCGAAGGCGACGAGCGCCGTGGCCGTTCGCGTGACCGTTACGGCCGCGATCGCCGCGAACGCGGTCCGCGCGACGAAAACGAAGCCGGCGCACCAACCGCCAACGCCGCCGAAGTCGCCGTGGCGGAAGCCGCACCGACGGCCGACGTGCAGGAAGAAGCCCCGGTGCAGCGCCGCCAGCAACAGCCACTGCCGATCGCGTCGGAGCAGGCCGTCGTGGCCGAAGCCGCAGTCGCCGCGCCGCAAGCACGCGAGCCCGCGCCCCAGCCGGTGCGCGCCGAGCGCCCCGCGCCGGCCGTCGTGCCTGCAGCCGCTACGGTGCCCGTCGCCAACGGCCGCGCGCTGCCGAAGGTTCAGCCCTTCGAACTGCCGCTGGACGAACTCGCGCAGATCGCCCAGAACTCGGGCCTGCAGTGGGTCAACTCCGATGCCGAACGCATTGCGCAGGCACGCGCCGTCATTGCCGCCGAGCCGAAGCCAGTGCATGTGCCGCGCGAGCGTCCGCCGCTGGTGGTGCTCGACGAAGGCCCGCTGGTGCTGGTCGAGACCCGTCGCGACCTCGGTTCGATGTCGCTGCCGTTCGAACAGCAACAGCAGCAACATCCCCTCTGAGCGGCATCCGCAGGCCGTGTAACTGGTCTGCTGGTCGCTTGAATCGAAATGCCCCGCATGAGCGGGGCATTTTTCATTGGGGGAGCGAATTGCGCGATGGTCTCGTGATCGAGCGCGCAAGACGCCCGCACCGTCTTCAGTCAGTCCCGAAGCATCGCGCCGCCGCGTCCGCGGTGTCTTGCGGCGTCGTGTTGAAGGCGATGGCCGTGCCGGGTGCGGCCCGATGCACGGCGTTCACCAGCTGCTCGAAGAGCAGCAGGCTCTTCGGCGGGATGCGGATGCCGCCGCCGATCACCACGCAATCGTAGGCCTGGCCGGCGAGCTGCTTCTTCACCATCTCGGTCGCCGAGGCGTCGGGTGGCACCAGGCACAGCTCGGCGGCCCAGCCGCGATCGGCCATCTGCTGCATGCCGATGGCGATGCCGGCATGGATCTTCGCGGCGTCGAAGCCGGGTGGCAGCGCCGGGTCCGAAAAATCGACGGTCTCGGGCTGCTGGCCGATGAACAGCACGCGCTTGGGGGCAATGGACGAGGTCATAAAAATCTCCTGCTGGTTCGTTGAAGAAATGAAGTGCCGGGGACGGACAGTCGATCACGCCTGCCAGCCGAGGGCCGTCTCGCGCGCGAAGTCGCGGTAGCTGCGCGGCGGGCGGCCCAGCAGGGTCGTCAGCCGCTCGATGTCTGCTGGCGTGGCGACCGCGCCGTCGACCTGGTAGCGACGCATCATCGCGCGCAGGTCATACGCCAGCCAGGCCGGCGCCTGGGTCTTGACAGCCTTCTCGAACGCGTCGAGATCGCCGCCCGCGTAGCGAACGTCGCGGCCCAGCGCGTCGGACCAGACGTTGGCCAGCGAGGCACCGGTGAGCGCGTCGGGGCCCGACAGCTCATAGGTTGCGCGCGGCAGCGCGGCTGGCGAGCGATCGCGCCGCAGCAGCTCGATGACGGCCGCATCCGCGATGTCGCGCACGTCGACCATCGACACACCCTTGTCGCCGACCGGCGAGACATAGAGCCCGGCTTTCGTCAGCGGATCCTTGAGCGTTGCGTCGTTCTGGAAGAAGTAGGACGGGCGCAGCACGGTCGCGGGCAGTTCCATCTGTTCGATCATCCGCTCGACGGCGTACTTGGCGGTGAAGTGCGAGACATCGGTGTACTCGGCACTTCGCGTCACCGACAGGTAGACGATGCCCTTCACGCCCGCCTCGCGGGCCAGCCCGAGCGTGTTGATGGCCTGGGTCAGTTCGTCGGGCGCGTTGCTGACGAGCAGGAAAAGCGTGTTCACGCCAGCGAGGGCCAGGCGCATCGCGTCGGCGTCCAGCAGATCGCCGCGGACGGCGGTGACGCCGGCGGGAAAGCCGGCCTTCTGCGGCGTACGGGTGAGCGCGCGGACGCTGGCGCCGTTTGCGGCGAGTTGGGCGATGACCTGGGCACCGATGCGGCCGGTGCTGCCTGTAACGAGGATGGACATGATTTGCTCCGAAAGTGAAGCGCGGCGATGGCTGCGCTGGGTTGGAAGGGATCTTTCCGCTGTCGGCCCGGCGGGGTCGGCATGGCGTTCTGTTCCCATGACTGAAGATTAGGTTGTCTCCATTCCGGCGCATAGACTCCAGTATTTGGACGGTTCGTCTCATATCCGGAACAGCAATGGATCTTCATGCCCTCGCCGACTTCCACCTCGTCGCCACCCACGGAGGTTTCGGCCGCGCCAGTCGCGCAAGCGGCCAGCCGAAGGCGACGCTGTCCCGTCGCGTTCGAGAACTCGAGAAAAGCCTCGGAGTGCGGCTGATCGAGCGCGGCTCGCGCACGCTGCGCCTGACGGACGAGGGCGTGGCCCTGCACGCGCGCACCGGCTCCCACATGGGCGAGATTGCAGAGGCCTTGCAGGACGTCAGGGCCGGGCTGGGTCGACCGAGTGGCCGCCTGCGCGTCAGCGTGCCCCTGTTGTTCGCGCAGACGAGCCTGGGCGCGCTGGCCGCCGCGTTCCTGGCCGCTTTTCCGGAGGTGCTGCTTGAGGTCACTACCGACGACCGCTTCGTCGACCTCGTCGCCGACGAAGTCGACGCCGTCATCCGCGTGAACCCTCGCCCGGACAGCGAACTCGTGGGGCGATGCTTTCTGCGCAATCGGCTGATGCTGGTCGCGCCGCCCGGCTTGCCGCGGCCCGCCGTCGGCGCTCAACCGGATCGGCCCGACCGCTTCCCGGCCGTCATGCGCACGGGAGCGTCGCACGACGAGACGTGGCGCGTCATCGACGAGGAGACCGGCCTGGAGAGGGTGTTCCATCCGCAGGCGGTGCTGCGCCTGGCGTCGCCGCTGTCGATGCGAGACGCTGTTCTGGGCGGTGCGGGCGCCGCCATGATCCCGCGCACGATCGCGGTCGACGCACTCGCGTCAGGCCGGCTGGTGAGCTGGGGCTTGTCGACGGCGGCCGCGACCGAAATCTGGGTGCTTCATGCGTCGCATCGGCTGGTGAGCCCCAAGGTCAGCGCATTCGTCGCCTTCGTCTGCGACTACTTCAGTGAGGACGCCCATCGCGACGCGCTGAGTCACGGTTGAGCGGACGAACACAGGCACTTGTCTCGGACTCGACGCAGGCTGTTTGCACGGCTTGTTCGGGCGACGTTTTTCATGCCTTCCCGTACACCGGCAGGTCCGGCATTTCGAGAATCAGCTGGCCGAAGCGGCAGGCGCATTCCGTGCGCCCACCCTCGCTCCAGATCAGCGAGAAATCCACGCTGGGCAGCCGCGGCAGCCCATAGCGGCCGTCGACGATCTTCATGCCCGGCTCCACGTCCTCGCGCGCCAGCACCGTGACCGCCAAACCTGCCAGCACTGCCGCGCGAATGCCGTGCGGACTGACCGAAGTGAAGACGACGTGCCATTCGAACGGTGCGGCGTCGAGCGCGGCGCCCGCCACCTCCCGGTTGACGCAGGGCTTGGGAGAAAACGCCATCGGCAGCGATGCGCCCGGCGGCGGCTCGAAGGTTTCCGCCGCCACCCAGACCAACTGCGAGCGACGCAGGCGCGTGCCTTCCACGCAGTCGGGCGGAGACATCACCACCGCCAGATCGAGTTCGCTCGCGCGGATCATTGCGCGCAAATCGAGGTGCATGCTCACGCTGACCTCCATGCGCGTGGCCGGAAAGGCGCGCGCAAACTGCGACAGCAGCGGCGGCAGCCGGTCGCCCATGAAGTTGTCCGGCACGCCGAAGCGCACCACGCCCGAAATCGGCGAAGGCTGGAAGCGCCGGGTCATCGCGTCCAGCGTCTCCAGGATCTGCTGCGCGTAGCGAAGAAAGTCCTCGCCGTCTTCGGTGACGGTGAGCCGGCGCGTCGTGCGGTGCAGCAACGGCCGGCCCACCTGCTCCTCGAGCCGCCGTATCTGGTGGCTGACGGCGGACTGCGTCAGGTGCAGCCGCTGCGCCGCGCGCGTGAAGCCGCCGGTTTCCTTGACGGCGACGAAAGCGCGCAGCAGCGTGGGGTCGAAGTCCATGGCATCCGATAAATGATCGATCCTAATGAATTCTAGGAAATTTAATCATTTCCATCATGAGGCGGGTTTCACCAGAATCGCCCCGAAACCACTTTTCGGAAAACGCCAGATGTCTCTCTCCCACACCGGCAGGAACCGGATCGCGCTGGCCGCGATTTCGCTGATCGCCCTCATGTTCGGCCTGGAAATCTCCAGCGTGCCGGTCATTCTTCCCACGCTCGAAAAAGAACTGCATGGCGATTTCAGCGACATGCAGTGGATCATGAACGCCTACACCATCGCCTGCACCACGGTACTGATGGCCGCGGGCACGCTGGCTGACCGCTACGGCCGCAAGCGCATTCTCATCATCGGCGTGGTGCTGTTCGGCATTACTTCGTTGGTTTGCGGGCTTTCGCAGAGCGCCTGGGTGCTCATCGCGAGCCGCTTCCTGCAGGGCCTGGCCGGTGGCGCGATGCTGATCTGCCAGCTCGCGGTGCTCTCCCACCAGTTCCAGCAAGGCAAGGAGCGCAGCAAGGCCTTCGCCATCTGGGGCGTGGTTTTCGGCATGGGCCTGGGCTTCGGGCCGATCGTGGGCGGCGCGATCGTCGCGTTGTCGAATTGGCAGTGGGTGTTCCTGGTGCACGTGCTTCTGGCCGCCGTGGCGCTCGCCCTCGTGCTCGGCAGCGTGAGCGAGTCCAGCGACCCCGACGCGCGCCGGCTCGACCTCGCGGGCATCGTCACGCTGTCGCTCGCGGTGCTGGGGCTGACCTGCTTCATCACGCAGGGGCCGGGCCTCGGCTTCGGCAGCCCGCTGGCGCTGGGCATCCTTGCCGCGTCGGCCGCGAGCTTCGCGGTCTTCGTGTGGGTCGAGAACATCAATCCGCATCCGATGTTCGATTTCTCGGTGTTCCGCATCCGCAACTTCTCGGGCTCGATGATCGGCTCGGTCGGCATGAACTTCAGCTTCTGGCCTTTCATGATCTACCTGCCGCTCTACTTCCAGGGCGCGCTGGGCTACGACGCCGTCACCGCCGGCTCGGCCCTGCTGGCGTACACGCTGCCGACGCTGGTGCTGCCACCGTTGGCGGAGCGGCTGTCGCTGCGCTGGCAGCCCGGCGTGGTCATTCCCATGGGCCTGTTCGTGATCGGGCTGGGCTTCATGGCAATGCGGCTAGGCAGTGGCATGGCCGATGCAAGCTGGGTCACGATGCTTCCCGGCTGCCTGCTGGCCGGCGTCGGGCTGGGCCTGACGAACACGCCTGTCACCAACACCGCGACCGGATCGGTGCCGAGCACGCGCGCCGGCATGGCGTCGGGCATGGACATGAGCGCGCGCCTGATCACGCTGGCCATCAACATCGCGTTGATGGGCTTCATCCTGCTCGAGGGCATTCACGCGCACCTGAAAGCCGTGCTGTCCGCGTCGCTGGACGCGCCGCAACTGCGCGCTTTGGCGGAGAAGATCGCGGCCGGCAGCTTCGCATCGCTCGGCGAGAGTTTTCCGGCGCTGTCGCAGGCGGACCCGTCAGGCGCCACGGTGCACGCGGCGCTTGTGCAGAGCTTCGGCTGGGTGATGCTCTACGGCGGTATCGGCGTGTGGGTGCTGGCCGGCGTCAGCCTGCTGATTTTCGGCAGCGGCCGGCTGCCGGTGCCGGCAGGCGGATTGAAAGCGGCGAAGGAATCCGCCTGCTCCTGAAGCCGCCGCGCGGCGCGCTCAGGCGCTCTCGACCTGCGCCGCGCGCTTCCAGGCTTCGGCGGCCTGCGCGGTGTCGTTGCGGTCTTCGGCCAGGTGGGCCAGCGCCAGCCAGGCGCGGCGGTACAGATCCGTGTCTTGCAAGCCCAGCCCGGCCTGCATGAGCAGTTGCTGGGCCTTGCCCCACAGCTGGCGCTTCATGCAGGCCATGCCTGCGAGGTACTGCAGATTGGGGTCGCGCGGATTGTTGCGCTGCGCACTCTCGATGCGCGCCAGCCATTCCGCATCGACCGAGTCCAGCCCCGCCTCGAGCGCGCGCGCCAGCTTGACGCGCAGCGCATCACCCAGGCTGCGCGGATTGCCGACCATCTGCTCCCAGGCCGGCAGCAGCCAGCCGCGCGCGAGCGCCAGGTCGCCACGCAGCGCGACCATGCGCTGGGCCGCGTGGATCGCGACCTCGGGCATCTGGCGTTCGTTGGCATCGAGTTCGGACCATGCGCGCTGCAGTTGCGCCGGGTCGTGCGCGCCGGACAGCAATTCGGTCGCGAGGCCGCGCACGATGCTCTGTGCGGCGGCTTCCGAGAAAGCGCGGTGCTTGGCGAGCAGGCGCGCGGTTTCGAGTGCCTCGAGCGTCCGCCGATCCTGCCGGGCCGCCTTGAGCCGCAGCCGCAAAGCGAGCGTGCGACGCTGCGCGCCCTGCGGCAGTTCTTCGAGGCGGGCGAGCGCAGCGGCCGCATCGCGGTCTTCGAGCGCCCAGCGTGCTGCACGCAGCTGCACGCCTTCACGCGTTTCCGGACTGGCCAGCACGGTGCGGTCGGCGCTTTCGTTCAGTGCCTGCTGCAGATGGGCATCGCGCGCCGGCTTGTCCTGCAATGCCTGCGCGCTCTCGGCCGCGAGCAGGTGCGACAGCACGCGCACCTGCTGCGCCTGCGGCAGGCTGGCGCCGAGCGCCGACAGCGCTTTTTCCTGCGTCAGCGCGGCCTGCGCGGCCTTGCGCGCACGCGAGAAACGACCAGAAATCAGCTGCACCATCGCATCGAGCAGCGCCGCATGCAGCGTGCGCTCCTTCTGCTGCAGCCGCCATTGGCGCGCCTGCTTGGGCAGCGAGAACAGCGCCGCCAGGGCACGCAGCGCGGCATGCAGCAGCACGAACACCACCAGCAGGATCACCAGCACCAGGTTCAGCGAGAGATCGACACGCCACGGCGGCCAGAACACAGTGATCGTGCCCTGGTTGTTGCCTGCGAAAAGAGCGACTGCCGCGGCGACGGCGAACAGTGCGAGGAGCCAGATTGCTGCGCGCATTTGCTGGTCAGCGTCCTGCGGCGGCGGTAGCCAGGGCGGCCAGCGTGTCGTCGATGCGGACCGGCTCGGTCGTCCTCACCTGCTGCTGCAATTGCTGCAGCAGCGTGGCGGCAGCCTGCGTGCGGCGCGATGCGGGGTCGAAGTACCGGTTGAGCGATGCCGCGACCTGGGACAGTTCGGTGCGGGTGGCATCGACCTGGCGCGACAGCAGCGACAGCCGCGCGTTGAGCAGCTTGAGCTTGAGGTTCTCGCGCAGGAAGTAAGACTGTTCGGGCGCCAGCAGGACCGCTTCCGGGCTCTGGATGCGGCCCACGCGCACCAGCGAGCGGGCCTCGCCGCGAATGGCCAGCAGCATGCGCTGCCACCAGGGCGCGTCGGCGGGAATCGGCTCGGCCTGCCATGCGTTGGCGCCGGTGCCGCGCAGTGCCACCGCATTGAGCGTGGGCAGGTCGTCCACGCCGCGCATCAGTTCGTCGAGCCTTTGCAGGGCCTCGGCGTTGTCGGTGCTGGCGCTGCTGCGCAGGCGGTCGGCATCGCGCTGCATGGCGCGCTGCAACGGTGCGAGCCGCGGTTGCGCCGCACGCGAAATGCGCACGTCGCCGGCCTTCAGCGCGGCCAGCAACGGCTCCACGCTGCCGGTGACCTGGGCCTGCTGCAGCGCGAGGCGCACGGCCGACTCGATGTCGATCACGAGGTTCTCGTCGCGCGAACGCGAGAGGCTTTGAATGAGTTCTTCGAGCTGCGAACGCTGCAGCGCGACTTCTGCCACCCGGGTCTCGACCAGTGCCACGCGGGCCGAGGCATCGCGCACGGTGTCGCTGGCCTGGCGCGCCAGCGTGCGCGCTTCCATCGACTGCGAAAGGGCATCGGCACTCTGGCGCGCCAGCTGTTCCTTCATGCCGCTGACCTTCTGCCACAGCGCGATAGCCATGATCAGCGCCACCAGCGCGATGAAGGCCACGAGGCCGAATCCGAGACGCGACAGGATCACTGCGCCCGCAGCCTGGGCGGCAGGGGTCTGGTGGGGGGCGACAGTGGCAGGCACGGGCACCGTTGCGGCGGAAGGGGGAGAAAGGTCGTCGGACGGGGACGCGGCGCTCATGCGAGGGATTCTATCGACGCGATCAACGCATCCCGCAACGGTGTGCACACACGCAACGCCCCGAAACCCGCGGCGCGCGCGGCTTCGCCGATGCGTGCATGGGTGGCGACGGCGCGCGCCGCATGCCAGTCGGTGCCTGGCATCGCGCGTTGCAGATTGCCGATGGCTTCGGAACTGCTGAAGAGCCAGATCGCGCGGCCCTGCGCGCCGTCCGTCGCGATGCGGAGTTGTACGACGTCCAGCGACGGCGGCAGGCGCCGATAGGCGACCACGGTGTCGCGCTGGCCGCCCGCGGCGTCGATTTCCCTGGCGAGCCAGTCGCGTCCGGCGGGCTGCCCCGACTCGTCGCCGCCACGCACGATCAGCACGCGCACGCCGGCAGTCACCTGGCCGTGCACGCGCTCCCACAGCGCCTCGGAATCGAAGCGCGTGGCTTCGGGCGGCGGTGCGTCGATCTGCTCCGGCGGCACGCCCGAACGCAGCAGGGCGCGCGTGGTGCCCGGGCCTGTCGCCCAGAAACGGCGCCCGGCCGTCATGCCCGGTGTTTCATGCTGGAAGAAATTCTCGACCGCGGTGGCGCTCACGAACATCAGCGCCGCATAGCCGTCGAGGCGGCGCCAGGCCGCGCGCAGCGGCTCGGCATCCGCCACCGGCGCGATCACGATCAGCGGCAATGCCACCGCGTCGAGCCCGGCGGCGCGCAGGTCGTCGACCCATTGCGCCGCCTCGCGCTCGGGGCGCGTGACGATGACGGGACGGGCGGTCATGCGATGACCACCGGAATCAGTGGGCCCCGGCGTCGCGCAGCAAGGCGGCGGCTTGCTGGCCGAGCGCATCGGCCTGGGCGAAGTCGCCGGCCTGCGCCAGCGCGTGCACCTTCACCAGCGGCACCTTGCCTTCGGGGTCGCCCCAGGCGGCGTCGATGCGCAGCGTGCCGTCGGCCTGCCAGCGGGCATGGGCCGCGAGCGGCATGGAGCAACTGCCACCCATGGCGCGGCTCACGGCGCGCTCGGCGGCGGTGGAAAGCCAGTCGCCCTTGTGGGTGAGGGAGGCGAGCAGTTCGATGAGGTCGGCGCGATCCGCCCGCACCTCGATGCCCAGGGCGCCCTGCCCGGCTGCGGGCAGCATGGTGTCGGGGTCGAAGGCCACGCGGATGCGGCTTTCGAGCCCCAGCCGCTTGAGTCCGGCGGCAGCCAGCACGATGGCGTCGTATTGGCCCTCATCGAGCTTGCGCAGGCGGGTGTCGAGGTTGCCGCGCAGCGGTTCGATGCGCAAGTCGGGCCGCAGCGCGCGCAGCAATGCCACGCGGCGCTGGCTGGAGGTGCCGACCACCGCGCCGTGCGGCAGTTCGTCGAGCGAGGCATGGCGGGGGGAGACGAGCGCGTCGCGCGGGTCTTCGCGCTCCAGCACGCAGGGAAGCACGAAGCCCTGGGGAAGCTCCATCGGCACGTCCTTGAGCGAATGGACGGCGATGTCGGCGCGCCCTTCTTCGAGCGCGAGTTCCAGTTCTTTCACGAAGAGGCCCTTGCCGCCCACCTTGCTCAGCGTGCGGTCGAGGATCTGGTCGCCGGTGGTGGTGAGCCCCAGCAGGCTGACCGTGTGGCCTCTTTCCTGCAGAAGCGCCTGCACGTGTTCGGCTTGCCACAAGGCCAGCCGGCTTTCGCGCGTGGCGATCACGATATTGCTCAAGGCCGTTCCCAAAAGTACATGTTTCAAACCGCTGGAATGCTAGCATGTTGCGCCGCAACAACGCAGGCGGCGCACCCATTCAAGACCAGGAAAAAAATCGAATGAAAGCCAGCAAGACAACTGCTCCTCCCAAGCGCCGCCAAGCCGAAGACCAGCCGCTGATCGACGATATCCGACTGTTGGGCCGCATCCTCGGCGACGTGATCCGGGAGCAGGAAGGCGAAGAAACCTATGCGCTTGTCGAGAAGGTCCGCACGCTGTCGGTGGCATTCCGCCGCGACGCCGACCACGCCGCCGACCGCGCGCTGAAGAACCTGCTCAAGGGCCTGAGCGCCGCGGAAACCGTGCGCGTCATTCGCGCCTTCACCTACTTCAGCCACCTGGCCAACCTGGCGGAAGACCGCCACCAGATCCGCCGCCGCACCGAGGCCGAGCGCGCCGGCGAAAGCGCCGAAGGCGACCTGCAGACTGCGCTGGCCCGCATCCGCAAGGCCGGCGTGAAGCCCGACGAGATCGTGGCCTCGCTGGCCCACAGCTATGTGTCGCCGGTACTCACCGCGCACCCGACCGAAGTGCAGCGCAAGAGCATCCTCGATGCCGAGCGCGCCATCGCGCTGCTGCTCACCACCCGCGACGAAATCAGGCTGCGCCAGAGCGCCTATGCCGGTGGCAAGGACACGCTTTCGCCGCTTGAGTTCGCGGAGAACGAAACGCAGATGCGCATCCGCGTCACGCAGATATGGCAGACACGCCTGCTGCGCTTCTCCAAGCTCACCGTGGCCGACGAGATCGAGAACGCGCTGAGCTACTACGAAGCCACCTTCCTGCGCGAGATCCCGCGCGTGTACGCCGACCTCGAGAAGGCGCTGGCCCAAGGCGGCCACGCGCCTTCGGTCGCGCCCTTCCTGCGCATGGGCCAGTGGATCGGCGGCGACCGCGACGGCAACCCCAACGTCACCGCCGATACGCTCAACTACGCGCTCAGCCGCCAGAGCGAACTGGCGCTGCGCCACTACCTCACCGAAGTGCACTACCTGGGCGGCGAGCTGTCGCTCTCGGCCACGCTGGTCGACGTGACGGTCGAAATGCAGGCGCTGGCCGAGCGTTCGCCCGACACCAGCGAACATCGCAAGGACGAGCCCTATCGCCGCGCCCTCACCGGCGTCTATGCGCGCCTGGCGGCCACGCTGCGCGAGCTCACCGGCGGCGAGGCCGCACGCCACGCGGTCGCTCCGCAGAACCCGTATGCCACGGCCGAAGAGTTCCTGGCCGACCTGCGCACCATCGAGGAGTCGCTCGACGAGAAGCACGGCAGCGTGCTCGCGGCGCCGCGCCTGCGTCCGCTGATCCGCGCGGTCGAGGTGTTCGGCTTCCACCTGGCCACGGTCGACCTGCGCCAGAGTTCGGACAAGCACGAAGCCGTGATCGCCGAACTGCTGGCCACCGCGCGCATCGAGCCCTCGTATGCATCGCTGGCCGAAGAAGCCAAGCAGACGCTGCTGCTGAAGCTGCTCGACGACGCCCGCCCGCTGCGCGTGCCCGACGCCGACTACTCGCCGCTCGCCAGGAGCGAGCTGGCCATCTTCGCCGCCGCCCGCGCCGCGCGTGCGCGCTACGGCGCGGCGGCCATCCGCCACTACATCATCAGCCACACCGAAACGGTGAGCGACCTGCTCGAAGCCCTGCTGCTGCAGAAGGAAGTGGGCCTGCTGCGCGGCGCGATGAACAGCAACGCGACCTGCGACCTGATCGTGGTGCCGCTGTTCGAGACCATCGAAGACCTGCGCAACGCCGCGCCCATCGTGCGCGCCTTCTATGCGCTGCCCAACATCCAGGCGCTGATCGAACGCTCGGGCGCCGAGCAGGACGTGATGCTCGGCTACTCCGACAGCAACAAGGACGGCGGCATCTTCACCAGCAACTGGGAGCTGTACCGCGCCGGCATCGCGCTGGTGGCGCTGTTCGACGAGCTCAACAAGAAGAAGGCCAACCCGATCCGCCTGCGCATGTTCCACGGCCGTGGCGGCACGGTGGGGCGCGGCGGCGGCCCGAGCTACCAGGCCATCCTCGCGCAGCCGCCCGGCACGGTGCGCGGGCAGATCCGCTTGACCGAGCAAGGCGAAGTCATCGGCTCGAAGTACGCCAACCGCGAGATCGGCCGGCGCAACCTCGAGACACTGGTGGCCGCCACGCTGGAGGCCACGCTGCTGCCGCAGGGCAAGTCGGCGCCCGCCGCCTTCCTGTCGGCCGCGGGCGAGCTTTCGAGCGCCAGCATGGCCGCCTACCGCAAGCTGGTGTACGAGACACCGGGCTTCGGCGACTACTTCTTCGGCTCCACGCCGATCCGCGAGATCGCCGAACTCAACATCGGCTCGCGCCCCGCCTCGCGCAACCCGAGCCACAAGATCGACGACCTGCGCGCGGTGCCGTGGAGCTTCAGCTGGGGCCAGTGCCGCCTCACCATTCCGGGCTGGTTCGGCTTCGGCTCGGGCGTCGAGCAGTTCCTGGCCGCGGCGGGCAACGCAGCCGGCAAGAAGGAACGCCAGGCGCTGCTGCAGCGCATGTACGAGCAGTGGCCGTTCTTCCGCACGCTGCTGTCGAACATGGACATGGTGCTGGCCAAGAGCGACCTCGCGCTGGCCTCGCGCTATGCAGAACTGGTGACCGACCGCAAGCTGCGCCAGAAGGTGTTCTCGATGATCGACGCCGAATGGCACCGCACGTCGGACGCGCTCACGCTCATCACCGGCGCGAAGCAGCGGCTCGAGGGCAATGCCGAGATGCAGCGCTCGGTGCGCCACCGCTTTCCGTACATCGATCCGCTGCACCACCTGCAGGTCGAGCTGATGCGCCGCTACCGCGCGGGCGACGGCGGCGAGAGGCTGCAGCGCGGTATCCACATCTCGATCAACGGGGTGGCGGCGGGGCTGCGAAACACGGGCTGATGCACCGCGGCGCTTAGCTGTCGAAAGGGGCGCCTTGTGCGCCCCTTCCTACGTGAACACGAGGCAATGAGGCACCCGTAAGGTCATTTAAAAGGGTACGGTCGGACACGGTCAAAGTTCTCGCAATCGCGCGGCAGCTCGAAGTCGTTAAAAGGAGCCCGTTGCCATGCCAGTCCCGCAGTCCCTTACCCATTCGCAGATCGATTTCGTCGGCAGCGATTTCGAAGCGCTGGCTTCCCACATGCGCCACTGCGCGCGCGCCCACGGGCGATGGTTCTCGGTGCGCAGCCACATGCAGCGAGTGCGTGCACTGGCTGCCGGGCGCATCGTCACGATGGCCTGCGTGGCCGTTGTTCTGGGCGTTGGCCTGTTCGCCCTCACTTGAGCGCCGCAGCCGTTGTCGACCGCCTCGAGGGGCTCAGTCACTACGCCCGAACCCTTCTGCTGGGCCCGCACGACCCGGTAGCACCTCCGATCCGCGCCGAGCTCTTCGGCGCCCAACGCTTCGAACAGCACGGCCACAGCCTGGCGCGTGCCCAGGTGGTGGAAGACGAGCACCGCCGCACCCGCCAGGGCGCGCCTTTTTTTCCGCGCGTGGACGAGAACCTCGCCTCGCTGCGCAGCGCCTTCGACTACATCGCGCTGACATCGCTCAGCGGACGCTACGTGTCGCCGGCCGCCGAATGGCTGCTCGACAACTTCCACCTGGTCGAGGCGCAGCTCCAGCAGATTCATGACGGCGTGCCGCGCAGCTACTACGCGCGGCTGCCCAAGCTGGCCACGCCGCCGCTCGCGGGCCTGCCGCGTGTGTACGGCATTGCCTGGGCCTACGTGGCCCACACCGACAGCGTGCTCAACAAGACGCTGTTCACCGCCTTCCTCAACGCCTACCAGGACATCGACGAACTCACGCTCGGCGAGCTGTGGGCGCTGCCCACCACCTTGCGCGTGGTGCTGCTGGAGAACCTGCGGCGCATGGCCGAGAGCATCGCCGAGAACAAGGTCGCGCGCGAAGTCGCGCATGCCGCCTGGGACGGCGCGGCCAAGCTCTCCGAGCAGGACCTCGACGTGCTCTACCGCGCGCTGCAAAGCCACGGCCTGCAGGACAACTACCTCACGCAACTGTGGCAGCGCCTGCCGGTGGAGCGCAGCGAGGACACGCCCGCGCTGGTGCGCTGGACCGAACAGCACTGCCCCAACGGCCCGGTGCTGATCGGCGACGCGCAGAACGCGCAGGCGGCCGCCAACCTCACGGTCGGCAACATCATCACCACGCTGCGCATGATCGGCCAGGTCGAGTGGAGCGACCTGATCGAGCCGGTGAGCCGTTCGCTGCGCGTGCTTCGCGAGCTGCCGAGCTTCGCGAACGAAAGCGAAATCACTCGCCAGCAGATCACGCATGCGATGGAGCAGGTGGCGCGCGGCACCGAGCGGCCAGAGCGCGAAGTGGCGCAGGCCGTTGTGATGCTGGCCGCCGCCGCGCCGGCCGAAGACGCCGGGGCGGAGACCGACCGGGCCGACGGCACGGCGGGCTACTACCTCTTCGGACAAGGGCGCCCCTCGCTGATTGCCGCGCTGCAGGCAGGCAGCCCGGCGGACCGCGCCGCTCCGCGCACCGAACGCCTGGGCCGGGCGCGCGGCCGTCGCGGCTGGCGCCTGCCCGTCTACGTGAGCGCGGTGGCCCTCGGCACCGCGTTGCTGCTGGCTTGGGTGGTACACAGCCTGCCGCACCGCGAAGACTGGACCACGGTCCTGGCGCTGGTCCTGCTGGCATGGCCGCTGTCCGAGGCGCTGATCGCGCTGGCCCAGCGCATCATGGCGGAATCGGTGCGCGTGCAGGCGCTGCCGCGCCTCGACTTCGCCACCGGCATTCCCGAACGGCACCGCGCCCTCGTCGTCATCCCCACGCTGCTGAGCTCGTCCGCCAACAACTCGCAGCTGGTCCACCGGCTCGAACTGCACTGGCTGTCCAACCGCGAAGCCCACGCGCAGTTCGCGCTGCTGACAGACTGGGCCGACGCCGCCCAGGCCCTGCTGCCCACCGACACGCCGCTGCTCGACGACGCGCTGCAACGCATCGCCGCGCTGAACACCAAGTACCCCCCGGCCGAAGGCGCCGCCCCGCGCTTCCTGCTGCTGCACCGCCCGCGCAGCTGGAGCGACACCGAGCAGCGCTGGATGGGCTGGGAGCGCAAGCGCGGCAAGCTCGAGATGCTGGTGCGCCTGCTCGCGGCCGGCGACGCCAGCGGCTTCCTGCCGCTCGCGCCTGGCCAGCAGCTTGCGGCCGGCCGCACGCCCTACGTGCTCACGCTCGACAGCGACACCGGCCTGCCGCCCGGCGCATTGCGCGACCTGGTGTCGATCGCGGCCCATCCGCTCAACGCCCCCGAGATCGATGCGCAAAGCCGGCGCGTGGTCGCGGGCTTCGGCATCCTGCAGCCGCGCATCGTCACGCCGTTCCCTATGCGCAACGAGCGCTCGCCGTACCACTGGATGTTTGCGGGCCAGTGCGGCCTCGACCCCTACGGCAGCGGCGCCTCGGACATCTACCAGGACGTGTTCGGCAGCGGCTCCTTCACCGGCAAGGGCCTGCTCAACGTGCGCGCCCTGCACGCCACGCTCGACCGCCGCCTGCCCGACGGCGCGGTGCTCAGCCACGACCTGCTCGAAGGCACGGTGGCGCGCTGCGCGATGGTGAGCGACGTGGTTCTTGTCGAGGACCATCCGCACCATGCCGGCGTTGCGGCGTCGCGCGTTCACCGCTGGGTGCGCGGCGACTGGCAGCTGCTGCCGCTGATGTGGCGCGCGCACCGCTTCGGCATCGACGCGCTGGGCCTCTGGAAGATGAGCGACAACCTGCGCCGCTCGCTGGTCGTGCCCGCTTCTTTCGCGCTGCTGGCGCTGGTGATCTTCACGCAGGCGATGCCGCTGGGCTGGACGCTGGCGGCAGTGGCTTCGGCGCTCACGCTGGGCCCGCTGCTCGGCGCGCTGGCCGGGTTGGTGCCGACGCGGCGCGCCATCGAGCTGCGCCACTTCTTCGACGTGGGCGCGGTCGAGCTGCTGCGCTCCATGGCGGGCGCGGCATGGCAGTTCGCGCAATTGGCGGCGCAGACGCGACTGCTGCTCGACGCATGGTTCCGCGCGACGTGGCGGCTCGTCGTGAGCCGGCGGCACTTGCTCGAATGGACGACGGCGGCGCAGGCGCAGGCGCAAGCCAGCCAGCAACTGGCGCCGTTCCTGCGCAATGCGGCCGTCAGCAGCGTGCTGTGCCTCGTGCTAGCGGTGGCCGCGCACTGGAGCGCATACCCGGTGGTCGGCCCCCTGCTGTTCCTGCTGTGGGCGCTCGCGCCGGTCGCGGCCTGGTGGAGCAGCCGCGTCGAACCGAAGGCGGCCGACCCGCTCAGCGCCGGGCAGCGCACTTACCTCGACAAGCTCGCGTACGACACCTGGCAATTCTTCGTGCGCGTGGTGGGACCGGAGGACAACCACCTGCCGCCCGACAACCTGCAGCTGGAACCGCAGCCCACCATTGCGCACCGCACATCGCCGACCAACATCGGCATGTACCTGCTGGCCGCATGCTGCGCGCGCGAGTTCCGCTGGATCGACACCACCGCGCTGCTGTTGCGCCTCACGGCAACGCTGGACACCGTCGATCGCCTGCAGAAGCACGAGGGCCACCTGTTCAACTGGTACGACACGCAGACGCTCGCGCCGCTGCCGCCCCAGTATGTGTCGAGCGTGGACAGCGGCAACTTCGCTGGCCACCTGGTGACGGTGGCACAGGCCTGCCGCGCATTCGCTGCCGAAGGGGGCCATCCGCAGGAAGCGGCGGCGCTAGAAGCGCTGGCCCGGCGCTGCGACCTGCTGCACGACGGCATGGACTTCAGCGGCCTCTACGACGCCAAGCGCCACCTGTTCCACATCGGCCTGCGCGTGGAGGAGAACGCGCTCGACGCCAGCTACTACGACTTGCTGGCCTCGGAATCGCGGCTGCTGAGCTTCCTGGCGATCGCCAAGGGCGACGTGCCGCGCCGCCACTGGATGGCGCTGGGCAGGCCTTTCCTGCTGGTGGGCTTCCAGCCCAGCCTGAAATCGTGGTCGGGCTCGATGTTCGAGTACGTGATGCCCGCGCTCGTGATGACCGAGCCCGAAGACGGCCTGCTGCAGGTGGCCAACGTGGCCGCCATTGCCGAGCAGCAGGCCTTCGGCCGCGCGCAGAACCTGCCGTGGGGCGTCTCGGAGTCGGCCTATTTCGGGCAGGACCATTCGCTGGCCTACCAGTACTCGCCCTTCGGCGTGCCGCGCCTGGCGCTGCGGCGCACGCCGCCGGCCGACCGCGTCGTGGCGCCCTATGCCAGCGTCATGGCGGCGCCGTTCGCGCCCGAGGCCGCCGTTGTCAACCTGGAGTTGCTCGAATCGCTAGGCGCGCGCGGCGAGTTCGGCTTTCACGACGCGATCGACTTCACCGTCTCGCGCCAGACCGAAGGCCAGGACTTCACCGTGGTGCGCAACTTCATGGCGCACCACCAGGGCATGTCGCTGGTGGCGCTGTGCAACCTGCTGTGCGCCGACGCGCCGCGCCGCTGGTTCGGCAGCGCAGCACTGGTGCAGGCGCACGAGTCGCTGCTGCACGAACGCACGCCGCGCCAGATCATCGGCAGCGCCGATCCGCGCACCCCGCCCGAGCCCGGCCAGGCCGAGCTGGCACCGCTGTTCCAGCCACGCGTGGTCGACCCGATGGCGCCCGGCTTCCAGCCCACGCACCTGCTGTCGAACGGCCGCTACACCGTGTCCCTGCGCGCCAACGGCGCCGGCGTGAGCCGCTGGCATGCGTTCAACGTCACGCGCTGGCGCGACGACCCGCTGCGCGACAGCTACGGCACCTTCTTCTACCTGCGCGACGAGGGGCAGCAGGCGCTGACCTCCCTCACCGCCCTGCCCGCCCCCGGCGATGGCTGGCGCTACCGCACCCGCTTCCTGGCCGACCAGGTGCAGTTCGACGCCGCCGGCCCGGGCCTGCAGGTGCGCACCACCGTGCTCATCAGCCCGGAGGACGACACCGAGCTGCGCAACATCACGCTGCACAACTCGGGCGACGAGACACGCACGCTCGAGCTGCTGTCGTACTTCGAGCCGGTGCTGTCGAACCCCAAGGCCGACGAGGCGCATCCGGCGTTCGCCAACCTGTTCGTCGAGTCGCGCTGGGAGCCCGCATGGCGCGCGCTGCAGATGTCGCGCAAGCCGCGCCTGCACGGCGACGCGGTGGCCGCGGCGGCGCACTTCCTGGCCTCGGTGGACGCCAACGTGCTGTCCGTCGACTGCATGACCGACCGGCGCGCTTTCATCGGCCGCAACCGCACACTGGCCGATCCGGCGCTCGATGCGCAGCCGCTCGCGCACAACGGCCGGCCGGTGAACGGCCTGGACCCCATCGCCTGCCTGCGGGTGCGCCTGTCGCTCGCGCCGGGCGCCACCGCGCGCCTGAGCTTCGCCACCGCCGCCGCGGAGAGCATCGAGGCGCTGATGCCCGGCATCGACCGCTACATGCAGCCGATGCACGTGGAACGCGCCACCCGCATGGCCGCCACGCTGGCACAAGTGCGGCTGCGCGACCTGAGCATCGCGCCCGCGCAGAACGTGGCGCTGCAGGACCTGACGACCATCCTCACCTACACCACGCCGCGCGTCATGAGCGACCGCGGGCTGATCGACCTGCGGCAGATCTGGCGCTTCGGCATTTCCGGCGACAAGCCCATCCTGCTGGTGCACATCCACTCGATGATCGGCATGGGCCTGATCAATACGCTGCTGCGCGCGCAGCCCTGGTGGGGCTTCGGCGGCGTGGCCTGTGACCTGGTGGTGCTCAACAGCGAACCCAACTCCTACCTGATGCCGCTGCAGCGCGAGATAGAGACGCTGCGCTCGCGCGTGGCGCAGCAGACGCAGAACAGCTTTCCGCGCAACGACACGGCCGGCTTCTACCTGCTGCGCGACCAGGACGTGGTGCCCTCGGAGAAGGCCGCGCTTTCCAGCCTGGCGCGGGTGGTGTTCACCGCCGAGGGGCGCTCGCTCGAAATGCAGGTGGCGGCGCTGCACGAAGCCCGCAATGAGGCCCGCAACGACACGGCACCGGCCGCCGACGATGCCGCTGCGCCGCGCGGCGTGCCGCTGCTGTCGCACACCGCCGCCACGCCTTCGGCCGGCGCGCCCACGGGCGACTTCGACGCCGGAACGGGCGAGTTCCACTTCGAGGTCGGCGCAGACCGCCGCACGCCTCGGCCCTGGGTCAACGTGATCGCCAACGCGAACTTCGGCTTCCAGGTGTCCGAGTGGGGCACGGGCTTCACCTGGGCAGGCAACAGCCGCATGCACCAGGTCACGCCGTGGGCGAACGACCCGGTGCAGGACCCGGCCTTCGAGCACTACCTGCTGCAGGACGTGGCAACACGCAAGATGCTGCCCCTCACGCCCGCCGGCAGCGGCGATGGCGAGTCACGGCACCGGGTGCGGCACGGCCAGGGCTACACCGTGTTCGAGTGCCGCCAGGGCTCGCTCATGCTGGAAACCACCTTCTTCGCGGACCGCGACGAGGCCGTGAAGATCGTTCATGTGCGCGTGCGCAACGAAGGCAGCGGCCAGCGCCGGCTGCGCGCGCTCTCGATGGTCGAGTGGCAAATGGGCTCGGCACGCGGAGAGCGCCGCACGGTGCATTGCTGGAAGCCCGAGGACCAGCCGGCCGTGTTCGGCCAGCAGCGCGAGTCGAGCGCAGGCTTCGGCGGCAGCGCGGCCTTCCTGCTGCTCGCGGGCCTGCCCGGTGCCACGCAATGGACCTGCGACCGCAACGAGTTCTTTGCCGGGCGCGGCATCGTCGAGGTGCCCGACACCCTGGCCCAGCGTGCGGGCAGCGGGCTCGACGCATGCGCAGCCATCGGCGGCGAATTCGTCGTGGCAGCGGGCGAAACGGCTAGCTTCAGCTTCGTGCTGGGCCACGCCGACAACGCCGAGTCCGCGCTCGGCCTCGCACGCCGATGGCGCCAGCGCGACGTGCCCGAGGCACTGGCGCAGGTGCGCGCCTTCTGGGACGACCTGCTCGGCCGGCTGCAGGTGCACACGCCCGATCCGCTGTTCGACGCGCTGGTCAACCGCTGGCTCGTGTACCAGACGCTGGCCTGCCGGCTCTGGTCGAAGGCCGGCTTCTACCAGGCCGGCGGCGCCTTCGGCTTTCGCGACCAGCTGCAGGACGCGATGGCCTTCGCGCTCACCGATCCGGCGCGGCTGCGCGAGCAGATCCTGCTGAACGCGGCGCGGCAGTTTCCAGAAGGCGACGTGCAGCACTGGTGGCACATGCCCGGCGGCGCCGGCGTGCGCACGCATTTCTCCGACGACCTGCTGTGGCTGCCGTATGCATCGGCGCAATACGTAGAGGTGACGGGCGACGCCTCGCTGCTCGACGAGATGGCCGGCTTCATCGAAGGCCCCGCCATTCCGGACGGCGCCGAAGACGCCTACTACGCCCCGCAGCGCAGCGGCGAGACGGCCAGCGTGTTCGAGCACGGCGCGCGCGCCATCGACCGCAGCCTGAAGACCGGCGTGCACGGCCTGCCGCTGATGGGCACCGGCGACTGGAACGACGGCATGAACCGCGTCGGCAACGAAGGCCGCGGCGAATCGGTGTGGCTCGCGTGGTTCCTGTGCCGCGTGGTCGAGCAGTTCGCGCCCCTCGCCCAGGCCCGCGGCGAGCACGAGCGCGCCGCGCGCTGGACCGCCGCGCGCACCGGCTGGATCGCCGCGCTGCACGAGGCCGGCTGGGACGGCGCCTGGTTCCGCCGCGCCTTCTTCGACAACGGCGCGCCGCTGGGCTCGTCGGCCAACGACGAGTGCCGCATCGACCTGATCGCGCAGGCGTGGTCGGTGCTTTCTGGCGCCTCTGACGATGCCCACACCGGGCCGGCGATGGCCTCGGTGAAGAAGCTGCTGCACGACGAACCGGCCGGCCTGCTGCGGCTGCTGACACCGCCCTTCGCCAATTCGCCCAACAACCCCGGCTACATCCAGGCCTACCCCCCGGGCGTGCGTGAGAACGGCGGCCAGTATTCGCATGGCGCCGTGTGGGCGCTGATGGCGCAGGCGCAGCAGGGCGACCATGAAGCGGCATGGCAGAGCTTCGAGGGCCTGAGCCCGGCCCACCGCGCGCGCCATCCCGTGCGCGGGCCGGCCTACGAACTGGAGCCCTACGTGATGGCGGGCGACATCTACGGTTCCGCGCCTTACGTCGGCCGGGGCGGCTGGAGCTGGTACACCGGCTCGGCCGCATGGATGCACCGCGCGGCGGTCGAGTCGCTGCTGGGCCTGAGCGTGAAGGGCCGGCTGCTTTCGCTGGCGCCGCACGTGCCGGCGCACTGGCCGGGCTTCGAGATCGCGCTGCGGCTGGGCGCGCGCACGCTCACGCTGCAGTGGGGCGACGTGCCGGGCGCCGCAGCGCCAACACAGCACCTGGCGGCTGGCGAATGGATCGACTGGCAGGCGCTGCCGGCGAGTGCAGTGCTGCGGGTCGCGTGACGGGCCCTGCGCTGGCCTAGACTCGCAACCCCACTCCCATCCTGCGACCGATAAAGGAAAAGCCATGAAGGGCTCCTGCCTCTGCGGCACCGTCCGGTACGAGGCCACGCGCCTCGCCGGCCCCATCGTCCACTGCCATTGCCAGACCTGCCGCAAGGCGCACAGCGCGGCCTTCACCACCACCGCGCGCGCCAACCGCAGCGACTTCCGCTGGACCGCGGGCGAAGAAGCGATCGGCTCCTTCGAGTCGACGCCGGGCAAGCTGCGCCACTTCTGTACCCGCTGCGGCACGCAGCTGATCGCCGAATGGGTGGCGCAGCCGCAGGTGATATTGCGCGTGGGCTCGCTCGACGAAGACCCGGGCGAGCGGCCGTCGATGCACATCTGGACCTCGCACGAGCAACCATGGCTCGACCACGAGGCCGACATTCCCTCCTACCCGGAAGCGGCGCCGCCCAAGGCATGAGCACCACCAAGATCCAGTTCCGGCGCAAGCTCATCGTCGCAGTCCTGCTGTGCGTGGCCGTCGGCGGCGCGGTGGTGCGGCACTATGCGGCGCCCGGCACGACCACGCGCGACATCGCCACGCTGCTGATGGTGCTGTGGGTGCCGATCATCGGCAACGTCATTGCGTGGCTCATCGGCAAGCGGCCGCGCCGCGCGCCGAAGCCGGTGACCGATGCGCCGCCGAGCTTCGACACGCTGGGCGCCTTCACGCCGCATGCGCTGGTCGAGCTCACCTTCCGCAAGCCGGCCATCCCATCGCAGGACGTGCCGGTGGCGCCGGGCGAATACCGCTGCGCGCTGGTGCTCGACAAGGAAGGCTTCTCCGCGCGCTGGGTGGTGCCGCCCGGCGACGCGCTGGAGCGCGGGCTGCCCGCATCGCTGGCCATCGAATTCCTGTCCCCGGCCCTGGCACGGCCGCGCTTTCCCGAAGGCACGGCCTTCCGCGTGCTGATCGGCGATTCGTTCATTGCCGACGGCCGCGTGCTGCGGGCAGAGGCCTGAGGCCTGCAACCGGGTGGCGATAGCCACCAAAACCCCCGATTGTTCGCCGCAGGGAAACTGACTACTGCTGGCCGGCCCCTTTGTCGCGAAGGCGACGCCTCGCACACTCCAATGCCCTCTTACCAGCATTGGCGCGTGCGCCGCCGGTGCTTCTCCAGGACAGCATCCATGATGAATTCACCCAGCAGCAACCCGTGCATCGACGACGTCGGCGCAGTGCCGGCGGCCCCGGCAGCTCCAGCGGTGGCGGCCACCCGCTCCGCATGGCTCGCGGTCGGCTCCATCGCGGTCGGCACCTTCGCGATGGTCTCGACGGAGTTCATGCCCATCGGTCTTCTGACCGACATCGCGCGCGGCCTCAACGTATCTGACGGCACGGCCGGCCTGATGGTCACGATGCCCGGCGTGCTGGCCGCCTTCGCCGGCCCGGCGCTGATCGTCGCCTCGGGCAAGCTCGACCGGCGCACCGTGCTGATCGCGCTCACCACTTTGCTCATCGCGTCGAACCTGCTGGCCGCGTTCGCGCCCAACTTCGCCACCATGCTTGTCGCGCGCCTGCTGCTCGGCCTGTGCGTGGGCGGCTTCTGGACCTTTGCGCCGGCCGCCGCCACCCAGCTGGTGCCGCATGCGGCGCAGGCCCGTGCCATGTCCTACGTGCTGGCCGGCGTGTCGGCCGCCACCGTGCTCGGCGTGCCGGCCGGATCGTTCCTCGGCACGCTGTTCGGCTGGCGCGCCTCGTTCGCGGTGACCGGCGCGCTCGCCACCGTGG
This sequence comes from Variovorax durovernensis, assembly GCF_977011995.1. Taxonomy (NCBI): domain Bacteria; kingdom Pseudomonadati; phylum Pseudomonadota; class Betaproteobacteria; order Burkholderiales; family Comamonadaceae; genus Variovorax; species Variovorax durovernensis. The sequence continues at coordinate 5,151,832 of NZ_CDRNCW010000001.1, forward strand.
TGCTGCTGGTGCAGCTGTGGCTGCTGCCGGCGATTCCGCCGCTGCGCGCCATCGGCGCACGCGACCTGCTCACGCCGCTCACGCGCCGCATGGCGCAGGTCGGGCTGCTCGCGGTGCTGTTCTTCATTGCCGGCCACTTCGCGGCCTATACCTACCTGAAGCCGCTGCTGCAGCAGGTGTTCGGCCTCGCGCCCAACTCGGTGTCGACGCTGCTGCTGGTCTACGGCGCGGTGGGCTTCATCGGCACCTTCCTCGGCGGCAGCCTGGTGGCTCGCAGCGTGCGCGCCACCACCCTGCTGGCGGCGCTGATGCTCGCGACGGCGCTGCTGCTGTCGACGGTGATCGGCACCGGCTTCGTGCCGGGCGCGGTGGTGGTCGTGATCTGGGGCGTGGCCTTCGGCCTGATCCCGGTGGCGCTCACCGGCTGGATGATGGAAGCCGTGCCCGACGCACCCGAAGCCGGCCAGGCGCTGCTGGTGAGCGGCTTCCAGGTGGCCATTGCCTCCGGCGCGCTGATCGGCGGCGTGACGGTCGACAACCACGGCATCTCCAGCGCGATGGTGCTCAGCGGCGCTCTGGTGCTGATCGCTGCGCTGATCGTCGGCACGCTGGGCCGTGCGCGCGGCGGTGCGCCGCTGGCCGCGATTCCGGAATAACTTCTTGTGCCTAGCGGCGGCCGGGCTTGCCGGCCGCCACGATGGCATCGAGCACCACGCGCAAGGCCTTGCTCACGGGCTTGTCCCGTCGCAGCACGACGGCCAGCGTACGGTGCATGCGGGGATTCAGCCGGCTGGTCTTCAGCTCAGGATGGGCGCCGCGCCCCGTCATCGACATCCCCGGCACGATGGCATAGCCCAACCCCGCCGCCACCATTTCCTTCATCGCCTCGACGCTGCCCAGCTCCATCACGGGTTGCGGCTGCAGGCCATCGGCGGCAAACCAGCGGTCGACCAGCTTGCGCGTGTTGGCCGCGGGCTCGAACAGCACGAGGGGCAGCGCCCCCAGGTCGGCCGGTGCCACGCGGGCCTTCAGCGGTGCGACATCCGCGCGGCCGATGGCGACGAACTCGTCCTCCAGCACCGGCATGGCGGCCAGCGCACGGCCCGCGGCGGGCAGCGTGACCAGCGCGAGGTCGAGGCTGTTTTCCTCGACCTTGCGCGCCTGGTCTTCGGTGTTGCCCGTGCTCACCACCACGCTCAGCGCCGGGAACTGCTCGCGCAGCGTGCGCAGCACCGCCGGCAGGAAATGCAGGCAGGCCGTGGCGCCCGTGCCCAGCCGCACGCGGCCGGTGACGCCGCTCGCGTGGTCGGCCAGTGCATCGACGGCGTTTTCCACCGCACTCCCGATGTGCTGCGCATGGCGCAGCAGCTCCATGCCCGCGGGCGTGGCCTTGGCGCGCTTGCCGACGCGCTCTATCAGCCGCACCGACAGCCGGCGTTCGAGCTGGCGCACCTGAAGGCTCACGGCCGGCTGCGAGATGCCGAGCCGGTCGGCGGCGGCCGAGAAGCTGCCGGTTTCGATGACCAGCACGAAGGAGCGCAGCTGGTCGAGGTTGAGCGTCTTTTCCAAAGTATTTCTTATGCTCCGTATAGCTCACCCAAGCTTCACTTATCGATGATGGATCGTCAAGATCGGGCCATGTCATCGCCATCCATCGCCTCCGCCATCGTCACGGTCATCGACGCCGAGCCCCATCACATCGCCGCCGTGCAGGCCATCTACAGCCACTACGTGCTGCACGACCTGTGCTCCTTCGAGGAAGAAGTGCCCACCGTCGAGCAGATGCAGGCGCGCCGCGCCGACGTGGCCGCGCGCGGCCTGCCCTACCTCGTCGCGCTGAAAGACGGCGAGGTCGTCGGCTATGCCTACGCCACCGCCTACCGCGCGCGCTCGGCCTACCGGCACACGGTGGAAGACTCGGTGTACGTGGCGCAGGGCATGCACGGCCACGGCATCGGCACCGCGCTGCTGCGCGCCGTGATCGAACGCTGCACCGACGGCGGCTTCACCCAGATGGTCGCGTGCGTGGGCAACAGCGCCAACCTCGGCTCGCAGCGGCTGCACTGCAGCCTGGGTTTCGAGCAGGTGGGCGTGCTGCGCGAGGTCGGCTTCAAGTTCGGCCAGTGGGTGGACACCGTGCTGATGCAGCGCGCGCTGCGCTGAGCCTGGCGCATGCCCAACGACACCACCGCGCCTGTGCGCGGGTGGCTTGCGCTGCTGTGCGCGAGCCGCCTGCTGCAGGCCATGATCGTCACCGCCTATTCCGGCGTGCTGCCTTTCATGATGCCCGACTGGCACATGACGGCGGCGCAGGCCGGCTCCATACAGAGCGCCTGGCACGTGGGCTACATGAGTTCGCTGTTCGCGGTGGGCCTGCTGGCCGACCGCTACGGGCCGCACCGCATCTTCTTCGCCGGCAGCGCGGTCAGCTCGATGGCGGCGCTGGCCTTCGCGGTGTTCGCGCACGACCACATGTCGGCGATGCTGCTCTACGGCCTGGCGGGCCTGTGCGCCGGGGCCTCGTACACGCCGGGCCTGCAACTGCTGGCGCGCAACACCGAGCAGGCAGTTCGCGGCCGGGCGATGGGGTTGTTCATCGGCGCATCGTCGATGGGCTATGCGCTGTCGCTCGGAGTGGTGGCCGCGTTCAGCCATGCGCAGCACTGGCGGCTGGGCCTGCTGGCGGCGGCAAGCTGCACCGCCCTGGGCGCGCTGCTCACGGTACTGGCGCTGCGGCGCATGCGCGCGCCCTCCGCGCCCGTGCCGCACGCCGAACGCGAAGGCACCTGGCAGGCGCTGCGCGCCACGGTGCGCGACAAGCCGGCGATGGCAGGCAACTGGGCCTACGCCTTCCACTGCTGGGAACTCATGGCGCTGTGGGCATGGCTGCCGGCCTACCTGATGGCCTCGTCGGGCGGAACCGCGTCGTGGCAGGGCACGGGCGTCGCGCTGGCGGCGCTGGCCCACCTCGTCAGCGTATTCGGCAGCGTGGCGGGCGGCGCCGCGTCAGACAGGCTCGGCCGCGCGCGGGTGATGATGGCCGCGACCCTCGCGAGCCTGTGCATGTCCTTCGCGTTCGGCTGGATGTGGACCTGGCCGCTGTGGCTGCTGGCCGCGATGGCCGCCGTCTACAACCTCTGCGCCATCGCCGATTCGTCGGTCTACTCGACCGCGCTGGCCGACGTGGTGGCGCCGCACCGGCTGGGCGTCGCGTTCTCGGTGCGCTCGGTGATGGGCTTCGGTGCGGGCGCGCTCAGCCCCTGGGTCTTCGGCATCGCGCTCGACTGGGGCCAGACGCGCTTCGGCATCGGCAGCACGCAGGGCTGGGTGGCGGCGTGGAGCTCGGTCGGCCTGGGTGCGCTGCTGGGGCCGTGGATGATTGCGCGCTTCTCGCGGCTGCACCGCGCGCGCCTGGCCGTTCACTGATACTCGTCTTCGGACCACTCGGGGCTGTAGCCGCCGAGCGTCGGGTGGTACATCTCGTCGCCGGAATGCTGGGTGAACTCGACGTTGAGCCGGTCTTCCCGCAGGCCCAGGATGTCGATGCAGTCGCGGCACAGCGCCTTGGCCACCTCGAGCCGCAGCTCGGCGGAGCGGCCGCGCCGGATGTCGCACATCAGCACCGACACCTCGACCGGCTCGCCATCGACCATGCGCCACACGCCGCCCTCTCCCACCTCGCGGATCGCGATGCTGATGCGGCGGATGTCGACGCTCATCATGCGGGCGTAGGTTTCGCTGAGCTGCCTGGCGAGGCGCTTCTTGTCGGCCACGGCGTGGTGGCCGTTCACGTCGAGTTGGAGGTAGGGCATGTCGGGGCTCCATTGGCTGCCGGCGAGAAAGGGCCGAGACACCACGGTAACTCAACGGCGCGCCGGGCGCGGGCCCGCGGCTGCCTATTCCCCCAGCAGTTCCCCGATCGGCTGCAGGTCTTCCACCCGGTCGCAGATCGCCTTGATCACCATGGTGATGGGAATGCCCAGCAGCAGCCCCCAGATGCCCCAGAGCCAGCCCCAGAAGATGACGCCCACGAACACCGCCACGGGGTTCATGCGGCTGGTGCGGCTGGTGAGCCAGGGCATCAGCAGGTTGCCGATGAGCGTGTGGATGCCCAGCGACACGCCAGCCACGACGATGCCCATCTGCAGGCTGTTGAACTGCAGGAAGGCCACCAGCCCCGCAGCCACCAGCACGATCACCGAGCCGATGTACGGAATGAGGTTGGTCACGCCCGCGATGATTCCCCAGACGGCCGCGTTCTCCACCCCTATGACCCAGAACGCCAGGCCGGTGGCCACGCCCACCACCACGCTCACCAGGATCTGCACCAGCAGGTAGCGCTCGATGTTGCGGGTGATGTCGTCCAGCACGTGGACCGTGACCTTTTTCTTCTGCAGGCTCGAGCCGGTGATCTTGATGAGCTTGCGGCGGAAGGTGTCCCCCGAGCACAGCGCGAAGTAGGTGAGGAATGCCACCAGCGTGAGCTGCCCCATCGCGCTCAACAGGCCGACGGTGCCGCTGAGCAGGTAGTCGCGCACGTTGAAGCCGGGCCGCTCGATGATGACGCGCGCCACGCCCCGGCGCGAGGCCACCTTGGCCGAGTTTTCCTCGGCGGCCTTCTCCAGCTGCGCGGCGGCGGCCTGCACGCTCTCGAGCGGCGTGGCGCTGGCGTTCTTGTCGCGCCGCATGGCCTGGCCCAGCTTCTGCGCGGCGACCGGCAGCGAATCGAGCAGCTGCGAAGCGCTGCCCGACAGCGAATAGCCGGTCCAGCCGAGCCCGCCGAACAACCCCATGAGGATCAGCGCCGCACCGATCCAGCGCGGCAGCTTCCAGCGATGCAGCATGTCGACCAGCGGCGACAGCGCGTAGGTCAGCAGCAGGCTCAGCATCAGCGGAATGAACACGGCCTGCCCCCACTGCAGCGCGAACACGCTGGCCAGCACCGCGAGCACCACCAGCGAGGCGCTGCGCACGTCGACGGGCATGTGCAGCATCAGGCGTTCGCGCTCGCGCTTGCGCGCGGTCGCGGAGGCCGGCGCTTCCGGGGACGGCGCTGCCTCCGGAGCGGGCACCGCAGCCGCGGCAAGCGCAGGCTCGGCGGCCGGAGGCTCCGGCGCGGGCTTCGGGGCCTCGCCCCCGGATGCGTCGTGCTCGGCGGTCATCGCGCTTCCTTGATCACTTCGCGCACGGCCGCAAGCTGGCGGCGCGACACCGCGACAGGCTCGGGAATGGCGTCGAGCCTCAGCGCCCAGCCCTCGGCGTCTTCGCCGTCGTCGTACTTCTCGAGCGCGCGAATGGCCGCGCGCGCCACCAGCGCGTTGCGATGCACGCGCAGGAAGCGGTGCGGATAGCGCTCCTCGAACTCGTTGAGCGAGCCGTCCAGGATGTGGCTGCGCGTGGCGGTGCGCACCGTGAGGTACTTGTATTCGGACTTGAGGTAGAGCACTTCGGACAGCGGCACGCGCTCGGCCCGGCCGCGGTCCTGGATGAGCACGGTTTCCGGCGCGGCTTCGGCCTGCAGGGCGCGGCGCTCCTTCAGGAAGCGCTCGGCCTTCTGCAGCGCCTGCTGCAGGCGCTCGGCGCGCACGGGCTTGGTGAGGTAGTCGACCGCGTCGAGGTCGAAGGCAGTCACCGCATGGGCCGCATGCGCCGTCACGAAAACCACCGCAGGCGCGTCGGCCCGGCTGCGCAGCGCGCGTGCCACTTCGATGCCGTCGATGCCGGGCATGTGCACGTCGAGCAGCACGAGATCGAGCGCCAGCGTGGCCAGCTGCTGCTGCGCCTCGGCGCCCTGCGCGGCTTCGGCCACCACCTCGGCGCCGGGCGAGTTGCAGTCGCGCAGCAAGGTGCGCAGGCGGGAACGGGCCAGGGCTTCGTCGTCGACGATGAGTGTCTTCAGTGTGCTCATGTTCATGATTCAGCCGGGATCGCAATGCGCACCCGGTAGTTTTTCTGGTCCATGCCGGCGCTGAACTGCATCTGCATGTCGTGCAGGAGCCGCAGGCGGTCTCTCACATTGGCCAGCGCAATGCCGTGGCCGCGCGGCAGCGGCTCGTCGGCCCAGCGCAGCGGCGGCAGGCTGTTGACCACCTCGATCACCACCATGGAGCCGCGCCTCTCGGTGCGGATGCGCAGCCTGGCGCCCTCGGGGCTGGGCTCCACGCCGTGCTTGATGGCGTTCTCGACCAGCGGCTGCAGCAACAGCGGCGGCAGCCGCGCCTTGCTGGCGGCGGCGTCCAGGTCCCAGCGGATGCGCAGCCGGTCGCCGAAGCGCACCTGCTCGATGGCCAGGTAGCGCTCGGCCAGTGCGATCTCGTCGGCCAGCGTGCACGACTCGCCGGGGTCGGCCAGCGCCTGGCGGAACAGCTCGGCCAGGTCTTCCAGCATGGTCTCGGCCTTGGCCGGCTCCTCGCGCACCAGCGCGATGGCGCTGTTGAGCGTGTTGAACAGAAAGTGCGGGCGGATGCGCGACTGCAGTTCCTCGAGCCGGGCCGTGGTGGCGGCGGGCGTCTGCCCTTGCGCGCGCAGCACCATCGCGGCCATCACCAGCCCCGCGAACAGGGCGCCGGTCAGCGCGCTGGCCAGCCAGGGCGCATTCGACAGCACCCCGGTGAGCCGCAGCAGCCCGCAGCCATAGAGCGCCGCGACGGCACCGAGCACCCCGCCCGCCGCGTACTGCCATTGGCGCGGCAGCCGGCGCAGCGGCTTCTTCAGCCCGCAGGCCGCGACCAGCCACAGCAGCGTCGCGGGCAAGGCCCCGCCGGTGACGGTGGCCGCCTGCACCAGCCAGTCGGTCGGCGTGGAAACCACGAACAGCGTGGCGATGGCCACCACCGCCTCGACGAACACCACCGTGCGCAGCACCACGCCGATGCGGCAGGCGTCGAACAACGACGGCGCCCCGCGCAAGGCGTTGCGCGCCCTTTCCGACGATGGCGGGGACGTGGTTGAAGAGCTGGCCGATAAAATCGCCGGGTTGCGCATCGCAGACATCAGTTACATCGGGTGACCAACCCATTATTGCCTCCTGGACGGCTCCCATGACCCAAAACCAACTCGACAAGAAATCCGAAGCCTGGTCGGCCCTGTTCTCAGAACCGATGAGCGACCTCGTCAAGCGCTACACCTCCAGCGTCTTCTTCGACAAGCGCCTGTGGCAGGCCGACATCCAGGGCTCCCTGGCCCATGCCGGCATGCTGGCCGCGCAGGGGATCATCGGCGTGCAGGACCACGCCGCGATCGAACGCGGGATGGCGCAGATTCGCGCCGAAATCGAATCCGGCGCCTTCGAGTGGAAGCTCGATCTTGAAGACGTGCACCTGAACATCGAGGCCCGCCTGACCCAGCTGGTGGGCGACGCCGGCAAGCGCCTGCACACCGGCCGCAGCCGCAACGACCAGGTCGCCACCGACGTGCGCCTGTGGCTGCGCGGCGAAATCGACCTCATCGGCGACCTGCTGGTCGACCTGCAGAAGGCACTGGTGGACATCGCCGAGAAGAACGTCGACGTGATCCTGCCGGGCTTCACCCACCTGCAGGTGGCGCAGCCGGTGAGCTTCGGCCACCACATGCTGGCCTACGTGGAAATGTTCAGCCGCGACGCCGAACGCATGGGCGAGGTGCGCAGGCGCGTCAACCGCCTGCCGCTGGGCGCCGCCGCGCTGGCCGGCACCAGCTATCCGCTGGACCGCGAGCTGGTCGCCAAGACGCTCGATATGGACGGCGTGTGCCAGAACAGCCTGGACGCGGTGAGCGACCGCGACTTCGCCATCGAATTCACCGCCGCGGCCAGCCTGTGCATGGTGCACGTGAGCCGCATGAGCGAAGAACTCATCCTGTGGATGAGCCAGAACTTCGGCTTCATCCAGATCGCCGACCGCTTCACCACCGGCTCGTCGATCATGCCGCAGAAGAAGAACCCCGACGTGCCAGAGCTGGCGCGCGGCAAGACCGGCCGCGTGGTCGGCCACCTGATGGCGCTCATCACGCTCATGAAGGGCCAGCCGCTGGCCTACAACAAGGACAACCAGGAAGACAAGGAGCCGCTGTTCGACACCGTCGACACGCTCAAGGACACCCTGCGCATCTTTGCCGAGATGATCGGCGGCATCACCGTGAAGCCCGAGGCCATGGAAGCCGCCACGCTGCGCGGCTACGCCACTGCCACCGACCTGGCCGACTACCTGGTGAAGAAGGGCCTGCCCTTCCGCGACGCGCACGAAACCGTGGCCCATGCCGTGAAGGCCGCCACCTCGCACAAGGTCGACCTGGCCGAACTGCCGCTGGCCGTGCTGCAGCAGTTCAACCCGAGCATCGAGAAGGACGTGTACGACGTGCTGAGCCTGCGCGGCTCGCTCAACGCACGCAACATCCTGGGCGGCACCGCCCCGGCGCAGGTGAAGGCGCAAGTGGCGCGCCACCGCGCGCGCCTGGGCTGAGCGCACTCCAGGCAGCACCGTGTTCTACGCCATCCCGCTCGAGAACAAACCGAGCTGGCGCAACCCACCGTGGATGACGGTGCTGCTGATCCTCCTGAACATGATCGTGTTCTGGGGGCCGCAGCGCAGTGAAGAAAACGCGCGGGAGCGCGCCGCCGACTATTACGTCAAGAGCGTGCTGCCCGCGCTGGAGTTGCCGCCCTTCGTCGAATGGCTGGAAAAGACGGACCCCAGGCGCGGCAAGCTGGCCCGGCGCATGCTGGCGCACGAAGAGGCCTACCCGCAATTGCTCGAGGGACTGCAGGGCGACAGGCAATTCCTGCAGAAGCTGCAGGCCGACGAAGTCGTCACGCCCACCAACCCGCAATACGGTGAATGGAAGCGCGACCGCCAGCAGTACGAGGCGATGCTGCCCGCGCCGTTCACCAGGCGCTGGTCGCACGACCACGGCAAGGACGCGGAGTTCAAGCCCTGGACCTGGATCACCTCGGCCTTCCTGCACGGCAGCACCGGCCACCTGCTGGGCAACATGCTGTTCCTCTTCCTGTTCGGCTTTTCGGTCGAGCTGGCATTGGGCCGCGGCACCTACCTGAGCTTCTACCTGCTGGGCGCACTGGGCTCTTCGCTGCTGGCCGGCTGGGCCTACGCCGGCAAGGGCAGCTACGGGCTCGGCGCCTCGGGCGCCATCTCGGCGCTGATGGGCATGTACGCGGTGATGTACCGGCTCAAGCGCATCCGCTTTTTCTACCAGCTGTTCTTCTATTTCAACTACGTCACCGCACCGGCCCTGCTGCTGCTGCCGGCATGGATCGCCAACGAACTGATGCAGCACTGGCTGGGCGGCCAGGGCATCGCGTACATGGCCCACCTGGGCGGCCTGCTGAGCGGCGCCGCGCTGATGGCCGGCGCGCTGCTGCTGCGCCGCGTGAAGGCACCCGAAGCGGCATCCGCCCCCGAGCCCGACCGCTTCGACGAGCACGTGGCCGCCGCGCAGAAATACGGCGCCGCGATGAAGTTCGACCGCGCCTGCGCCGAGTGGCGGGCCGCCGCTGCCCTGCGGCCCACCGACGCCGGCACGCTGCGCGCCTGGTTCAACACGGCGCGGCTGCAGCCCGCGAGCGACGACTTCCACCATGCCGCGCGCCGCATCTTCCGCCTGCCCGCCACCGACCCGGCAACGCTCGCGCTGCAGCACGCCAGCTACAAGACCTACCTCGACCAGGCCAAGCCCGGCGCGCGCCTGAAGCCCGACGACATGGCGCGGCTCGCGCGCCGCTTCGCGCGCATTCGCGAGTTCGGCGATGCCGACAAGCTCTGCCGCATCCTGCTGAAGACGGCGCCCGACCATGCCGAACTGCCGGACACGCTCTCGGCCTGCGCCAACGGCCTGCTGCACGCGGGCGAACGCGACCGTGCCGTGAGCCTGCTGCCCGACCTGCTGCGCCTCGCGCCCAACGACATGGTGACGCGCGCCCTGCAGCGCGCCTGACCGCGATAGAGACAACATGTCCCAACCGACCAACCACAAAGCCTGGCAGCGCCACTGGCACGATGTATTCGACGCCGCGCTGGGCCCCGAGGACGACGAACCGCCCGAGAACGTCGACAACGATCTCCGGCTGCAGTTCGAGTTCGGAGACCTCGACGCCGAGGCGCGCCGGCAGGCCTTCTCGGTCTTCCCGCGCCACGAGGAAATGCTCGCGCGGCTGCAGCAGTACCAGTCGACGCCGGCGCGCGCCATCGGCCCCGACGAGGCCGTGCAACTGCTGCGCGACGGCCTGGCGCTGGTCGAGCCCATGGGGCTGGAGGTGCCGGACGCGAACGGCCCCATCGAAGTGCTCGACACCGGCGCGACGACGCTGCTCAAGGCCTTCTCCGAGGCCGACAGCCCCTTCATCGAACTGCACGACGCGCTCGCCGAGATGGCCCTGCGCGAGACTGGCGAAGCCGGGCGGGACGCCTACCACTTCCTCGTCGAGCCGCTCTATCGGCTGGAGACTTCGTACCCGATCCTGCACTGGGTGCTCTGGCCGCTGTGCGCGCCGCCCGGCGCGCCGGACGCCACCGAGGCCGACTATCGGCTGTGGCGCGGCGGCTGGTCGGCGGGCTGGGGACGGGACCGGGTCTTCGTGTTCGACCGCCGCAAGGAATTCGGTCTCGCGTGACAGCGGCGGCGCATGCCGCATCGGCAACAGCCACGACAAGTCCCTCGGCACCGAAAGGCCTTGTGTGCCCGCGCCTGCCCCTCGGTGGCACCGCACTTGCATTGCCACTCTGTAAAGCTCGCCCGCGGCCGCGCGTTGCATTGAACTCGCAAGCACATGCCCGCTCCATTTGGGACCTTCGTCACTTTCCCTGCGCCATGCACGCCTGTAAAAACTCCCGTTTCCCGTTGCTCATGACCGTCGTCGCGGTCTGCGCGCTCGCGACGATCGCCGGCTGCTCACGCACCGACCAGGGCGTGAGCGCCACCGCAAAGGCTGCCGCCGCACCGGAAAAGGAAGTCGGCACCGTCACCCTGAAGCACGAGACGCTGGAGCAGAGCACCGAGTTGCCCGGCCGCACCGCCGCGCCGGTGATCGCAGAGATCCGGCCGCAGGTCGGCGGCATCCTCAAGGAGCGGCTCTTCACCGAAGGCTCGCAGGTCAAGGCCGGCCAGGTGCTCTACCAGCTCGACCCGGCACCGCTGCAGGCGGCACACGCCAGCGCGCAGGCCAGCGTGCGCAAGGCCGAGTCGGCCCTGGCCACCGCGCGCACGGTGGCGCGCCGCAATGCCGAGCTGGTGAAGATCGACGCCATCAGCCGCCAGGTGTTCGACGAATCGCAGGCCACCGAGCAACAGGCCGAGGCCGACCTCGGCGTGGCCCGCGCCGCCGAGCAGACCGCGCGCATCCAGCTCGGCTACACGCGCATCACTTCGCCGATCGCCGGCTGGGCCGAGCTGTCGACGGTCACGCCCGGCGCGCTGGTCACGGCCAACCAGACTGCGGTGCTGACGACGGTGCAGCAGCTCGACCCCATTCATGTGCATGTCACGCAGTCCAGCCGCGAGCTGCTGCGGCTGAAGCGTGAACTCGCCAGCGGCCGCCTGCAGCGCGCGAGCGACGCCGAAGCCCGCATACAGCTGGTGCTGGAAGACGGCAGCAAGTACCCGCACGCCGGCCGCCTCACCTTCAGCGGCGTGACGGTCGATGCCGGCACCGGCAGCGTCACGCTGCGCGCCGTGGTGCCCAACCCCGACAAACTGCTGATGCCCGGCATGTACGTGCGCGCCGTGCTGCAGGAAGGCACCGATGCCACCGCGCTGCTGGTGCCCCAGCAGGCGGTGACGCGCGCGCCCGACGGCAGCGCATCGGCGTTGGTGGTGGATGCGGAGAACAAGGTCGCCAAGCGCCCCATCCAGGTCGGCCGCGCGGTCGGCACGCGCTGGCAGGTGCTCGAAGGCCTGGCCGCGGGCGACCGCGTGATGACCGAAGGCGCGCAGCGGGTGAAGGTGGGCGACAAGGTGAAGGTGGTCGACCTCGGCGCCAAGGCCGTCAGCCCGGCATCCGGCCCCGTGGCCAGCGTGCGGCCCGACGCCGCCGACGCGGCATCCGACCCCGTGGCGCGCTGAGGTCCGGGCATGGCTCAGTTTTTCATCGACCGGCCCTCTTCGCGTGGGTGCTTTCCATCGTCGTCATGCTCGCGGGCCTGATGGCCATCCGCACGCTGCCGCTGGAGCAGTACCCCGACATCGCGCCGCCGCGCGTGTCCATCAACGCCACCTACACCGGCGCCTCGGCCAAGACGGTCGAAGACTCGGTCACGCAGGTCATCGAGCAGCAGATGAAGGGCCTGGACAACCTGCTCTACATGCAGGCGACCAGCAACTCGTCGGGCGTGGCGCGGCTGTCGCTCACCTTCGACGCCGGCACCAACATCGACGTGGCGCAGATGCAGGTGCAGAACAAGCTGCAGCAGGCCATGTCGCGCCTGCCGCAGCAGGTGCAAAGCCGCGGCGTCACCGTCACCAAGGGCGGCAACGACTTCCTGATGATCGTGTCGATGTACTCCGGCGACGGCAGCGCATCGGCGGTGGACGTGGGCGACTACATCTCGAGCAACCTGGTGGACGTGATCAGCCGCATCGACGGCGTGGGCGAGGTGCAGACGCTGGGCACCGGCTACGCCATGCGCCTGTGGCTGGACCCCGACAAGCTGCGCAAGTACGCGCTCATTCCCTCCGACGTGAGCGCGGCCATCACCGCGCAGAACGCACAGGTCTCGGCCGGCCTGCTGGGCGCGCTGCCCGCGGCCGCCGGCCAGCAGCTCAACGCCACCATCACCGCGCGCAGCAAGCTGCAGACCGCCGAGCAGTTCGAGAACGTGGTGCTGCGCTCCACGCCCGACGGCGCCGTGGTGCGCCTGAAAGACGTGGCGCGCGTGGAGCTGGGCGCCGAGAACCTCACCGTGCGCTCGCAGCTCGGCGGCCGGCCCGGCGCGGGCCTGGGCGTGGTGCTGGCCGACGGCGCCAACGCGGTGCAGGTGGCCGAGGCGGTGAAGGCCAGGATCGAAGAGCTCAAGCCGCTCTTCCCCAACCAGCTGCAGACCTTCGTGAGCTACGACACCACGCCCTTCGTGAGCGCCTCCATCGACGAGGTGGTCAAGGCGCTGCTCGAGGCCATGCTGCTGGTAGTGCTGGTGATGTACGTGTTCCTGCAGAACATGCGCGCCACGCTCATTCCGGCCATCGCGGTGCCGGTGGTGCTGCTGGGCACCTTCGGCGTGCTGTCGCTGGCGGGCTACTCGATCAACACGCTCACCATGTTCGGCATGGTGCTGGCCATCGGCCTGCTGGTGGACGATGCCATCGTGGTGGTGGAGAACGTCGAGCGCGTCATGCACGAGGAAGGCCTCTCGCCCAAGGAGGCCACGCGCAAGTCGATGGCCGAGATCACGCCGGCGCTGGTGGGCATTGCGCTGGTGCTGTCGGCGGTGTTCATTCCGATGGCCTTCTTCGGCGGCTCGACCGGCGTCATCTACCGGCAGTTCTCGATCACCATCGTCTCGGCGATGGCGCTGTCGGTGTTCGTGGCGCTCACGCTCACGCCGGCGCTGTGCGCCACCTTGCTCAAGCCGGTCCACAAGGGCGAACGCGCGGTGCCACGCCGCGGGATGCTGGGGCGGCTTGACCGCTTCTTCGCGGCCTTCAACCGCGGCTTCGACAAGAGCGCGAATCGCTACGAAGGCATCGTCGGCGGCATCGTGCGGCGCGGCAAGCGCAGCCTGGTGGTGTACCTGCTGATCGCGGGCGTGATGGCGCTGCTGTTCATGCGCCTGCCCACTTCGTTCCTGCCAGACGAAGACCAGGCCTTCCTGCAGGTGCAGGTAACCCTGCCGCCGGGCGCATCGAACGCGCGGCTGCAGCCGGTGGTCGAGCAGGTGCAGCAGTACTTCGACAAACAGGCCGAGGTGCTGAGCGTGAACGTCATCACCGGGCAGAACGGCGACCAGAGTTCGGCGCGCGCCTTCGTCAAGCTCAAGGACTGGGCCGAGCGCACCGGCGCGGGCCAGTCGGCGGCCGAGCTGGCGCGGCGCGCCAACAAGGACCTGTCGACGGTGCGCGATGCGCGCGTCTTCGTGCTGCTGCCGCCGGCGGTGCGCGGGCTGGGTGCCAACGCGGGCTTCAACTTCCACCTGAAGGACATCAACGGCCTGGGCCACGATGCGCTGGTGAAGGCGCGCGACCAGGCCATCGAGCTGCTGGGCCAGCGGCCCGAAGTGGCCAACGTGCGCAGCAACAACCTCGACGACACGCCCGAGTTCGCGGTGGACATCGACGACGCGCGCGCCGGCGCGCTGAGCCTGGCCACGTCGGACATCGACAGCACGCTGTCGAGCGCCATGGGCGGCACCTACATCAACGACTTCCTGGACAAGGGCCGCGTCAAGCGCGTGTACATGCAGGGCGACACCGACTTCCGCATGCTGCCCGCCGACATCGACCGCTGGAGCGTGCGCAACAGCCTGGGCCAGATGGTGCCGTTCCCGTCGTTCTCCAGCTCGCGCTGGAGCTACGGCTCGCCGCAGCTGCAGCGCTACAACGGCAGCCCGAGCTACGAGTTCGTGGGCGACGCCGCACCCGGCGTGAGTTCGGGCGACGCCATGGCCGCGGTGGACGCGGTGATGAAGCAGATGCCGCCCGGCATCGGCTACGAATGGACCGGCGCGTCGCTGCAGGAGCGGCTTTCGGGCGCGCAGGCGCCGCTGCTCTACGCCATTTCGATCTTGTTCGTGTTCCTGTGCCTGGCCGCGCTGTACGAGAGCTGGTCGGTGCCGTTCTCGGTGATCCTGGTGGTGCCGCTGGGCATCGTGGGGGCGCTGCTGTTCACCAGCTTCCGGGGGCTGAGCAACGACGTGTACTTCCAGGTCGGCCTGCTGACCACGGTGGGTCTGTCGTCGAAGAACGCGATCCTGATCGTGGAGTTCGCCAAGCAGTTGCAGGAACAGGGCAAGGGCGTGATCGAGGCGACGCTGCAGGCGGTACGCCTGCGACTGCGGCCCATCCTCATGACATCGCTGGCCTTCGGCTTCGGCGTGCTGCCGCTGGCCATCGGCACCGGCGCGGGCGCGGGTGGCCGCCAGTCGATCGGCACCGCGGTGCTGGGCGGCATGGTGGTGGGCACCGCGCTGGGCATCTTCTTCGTGCCGCTGTTCTTCGCGTTGATTCGCGGCTGGCTGGAGGGAAGGCGCAAGGCGAAGCCCGCACGGGAAACCGTTGCCGGCACGACGGCGGAACAGGGAGGCCACTGATGAAGCGCGCACTCCCCCTTCGCTCGCTGGCCCTGTCGGCCATGGCCTCGGCCGTGCTCGCAGGCTGCGTCAACCTGGCGCCCGAATACAAGGCGCCCGCATCGCCGGTGCCGCAGGCGCTGCCCTCTTCCGGCGTCGAGGCGCCGACGCCGATCGACGTGGGCTGGCGCAGCTTCTTCGTCGAGCCCCGGCTGCGCGGCACGATCGAGCTTGCGCTCGCCAACAACCGCGACCTGCGCGTGGCGGCGCTCAACATCGAGCGCGCGCGGGCGCAGTACGGCATTGCGCGAGCCGGTCTGTTCCCCACGGTGGAAGCCGGCGCAGGCGGCAGCCGCTCGCGCACGCCGGGCAGCCTGTCGACCAGCGGCGAGGCGCGCATCAGCTCGCAGTACGGCGCCGACCTCGGCCTCACGAGCTACGAGATCGATTTGTTCGGCCGCGTGCGCAACCTCGGCGAATCGGCGCTGCAGAGCTACTTCCAGACCGAGGAAACACGGCGCAGCACGCAGATCAGCCTTATTGCATCGGTCGCGACCGCGTGGCTGCAATTGGCGGCCGACGAGCAGCGCCTGCTGCTAGCGCGCAACACGCTGGAGAGCCAGCGCAAGTCCTTCGACCTGGTCCAGCGCAGCCACCGGCTCGGCGCGCAATCGGGCCTGGCGCTCGCGCAGGCGCAGAGCACGGTGGATGCCGCGCGTGCCGACGCGGCGGCGTTCGACAGCCAGGTCGAGCAGGACCGCAATGCGCTCGCACTGCTGGTCGGCGCGATGCCGCCGGCCGAGTTGCTGCCTGCAGCGCCTGCTTCGGACACCGCGGCACCGGCCACCGCCGCACAGCTGCTGGTGCCGCCGCCGGACCTGCCCTCGAGCGTGCTGCACCGGCGCCCCGACGTGCGCGCCGCCGAGCACGCCTTGCGCGCGAGCAATGCCGACATTGGCGCCGCGCGCGCGGCGTTCTTCCCGCGCATCGCGCTCACCGCGTCGGCGGGCACGGCGAGCAGCACGTTGTCGGGCCTGTTCACGGGCGGCAGCAAGGCCTGGAGCTTCGCGCCCTCGATCAGCGTGCCGATCTTCGACGGCGGCGCCAACCGCGCCAACCTGCGCGTGGCCGAGGCGCAGCAGAAGATCCAGATCGCCACCTACGAAAAGGCAGTGCAGACCGCCTTCCGCGAAGTGGCCGACGCATTGGCCGAGCGGCGCACGCTGGCCGAGCGGCTCGACGCGCAGCGCTCGCTGCTGGGCGCCACCTCGCGCAGCTTCGAGCTGTCGCAGTCGCTGTTCAGGAGCGGCGCCAGCAGCTACCTCGACGTGCTCGACGCCCAGCGTGCCTACTACGCCGCGCAGCAGACGCTGATCGGCCTGCAGCTCACGGAGCAGACCAACCGGCTGACGATCTACAAGACGCTCGGCGGCGGCTGGGAAGAGAGTTGACGGGAGAGGCCTGAGCGGCGACCTTCACCACAGGTCGGCGCGGGTCTGCGCGAGCGTGCTGACGCACTGGTCGAGGGCCTTGGCGCGCTCTTCGCGAAGGCGCTGCCAGTTGTCGGCTTTCCATGCGGTCCAGGCCACCGGTTCGGACTGATAGAAGCAGTTGGCCGGCATGGGCGGAAGTCCGAAGCGCGGGCTCGCCAGGGCCAGCCCCGCGCGGAATTGCAGGCGGTACAGCTCGTCGGTACCCGACAGGTTCTCGTAGATCAGGCGCCATGGGCCGGGGTTGACCGGCGCGTCGGCCACGGCCGGCAGCCTGGCCGCGAACTCCATGTCCTCGCGCGTCCATCCGGTTTCACTGCGGCCGCGCTGCAGCTCTTTCCACGCCCGGGCGGCATAGACACGGGTGGCGATATCGCCGAGCGCCTCCGGCAATTCCTTCATGCCGGGGTTGCTGGCCCATGCCTGCCCCGCCAGTTCCGTGACCGGGTCGCCCGACAGGTCGTCCTTGGAGAACCCCTGCGCTCCGACGACGGTGCCTCCTGCCACGGCCGATGCCAGCACGCTGATTGCAACCTGCGCCGCCACCGCGCCGCCCGTGTGATCGCGGCGCACCACCCGCAGCTGGTCGAAGCCCTCGGGATACGACTTGCCACGCAGGCGCACTTCCGTCTTGCCAACGGGCACGAAGCCGTCGGCTGCCGCATAGCTGCCGAGGGCGGGCGCCGCAACGGCCGCTTCCTGCGGCAGCTTCGCGGTCAGCGGCGGCTGGGTGGTCACGCAGGCGCTGAGCAACAACGCGGCGCCCAATGCCACGGGTCGCATCGTCGCGGCGCGCGCGGACGTCTTTTCTTCTTTCTTTCTCATTGGTCCTCTCTGGTTTTCTCTCTTATTGCGCAGCCGGCGTGGGCCGCAACAGCCACCGCACTTCCTGCGTCTGCTCGCTGTTCGGGTAGCGCGCCTCCATCGTCGTGAGGATGGGCTGCGCCATGTCGGAGCGGCCCAGCCCCTGCACCAGCGCGCGCGCCGCCAATTCATAAGCCTGGGGGATCGCCTCGTGGCCGCGGAAACGCTTGTCGAAGCCCGACAGCAGCGCCAGCGTGGCGTGCGCATCGCCGTTGCGCCATTCGGCGCGCGCCATCGAAATCACCATGGCCGGGTCGTCGAGCGAAAAGGTCTTTTCGCGCTCGCGGCAGGCCTTGAAGACCTTGAGCGCCTCGGAGGCGAGGTCGCGCCGCATCAGCAGCGGAATGAAGCGCCGCGCCTGGTCGAGCATGGTGTCCTTCTTCTCCGGCATCATGGCCAGCACGCGGTGGTAGCGGCGCTGTGCAGAGAGGTCGTCCGACGCGGCAGTGCGCTGCGCTTCGTAGGCGGTGCCCAGCGCGGTGGCCAGGTCGCCCTCGGTGATCAGCTGCGCCACCTCGGCATCGGTGCGCTGCGCGGCGATCTGCTCTGGGGTGCGGCGGTCCGCCGGGGCGCCGCCGTCGAGCTCGCTGCCCGGCGCGGCATCGAAGCCGAAGGCGTCGTGGTGCTGGAACATCACGTAGCCCAGCAGGCTCGCCATGACCCAGCCGAAGTAGATGAATGCGAAGTTGGCGATCGGCAGCACGATGCGCCCGTCGAACATCGGCAGCACCAGTGCCAGCGCCACCTGCGCGCCCGAACTCAGCAGGAACAGGAAGAAGCACAGCAGCGCATACGGCCAGCCGATGATGCGCATCGCGTCCATCACGTGGCCGGGGTTCATGGCCTGGAAGAAGCTGCCGGACTGCACCAGCACGATCACCGCCGCCGGAAAGGTGAAGGACATGACGAACAGCCCCACCGTGCCGAGGATCGGCGCGTACCAGCCGAGCCAGCCGATCAGGAAGGCCTGCACCAGCGTGATGGCGAACAGCTTCCACGGCAGGTAGGTCCACTCGTCGCTCGACTCGCGCCCGAAGTCGGCCGAATCGCGGATGCCGCGCGCACCCAGCGCGATGATCTTGAAGCTGTAGCGGCTGGCCGCCAGCATGATGCCGATCTCGATGATGACCAGCGCCAGCGCGTCGGGCAGGAAGAACACGCCCTCGAACAGCAGGCTGCAGAACGACAGCAGCAGGCCGTAGGCCAGCGGCCGCAGCTGGAAGGGAAAGGCGAAGAAGCTGTTGAGGCGGTGCCAGAACGGCGGAGGCGGAGGCAGCGAATCCCTGGCGATCATGGCGACAACTTCCTTGCTTGGTTTTTTCGGTGTCTTCTTCTACTTGCGGAAGAAATCGCCCTGACTCATGGCGCCGCGCCCGCCCAGGCGCATCACGGTGCTGTCCTCCGCATGCACCAGGCGCATCTGGCCGAGTTCGCGCTCCAGGCGCTGGTTGAAGCTGGTCTTGAGCTGCACCGCCGATTCGCCCATCTTCAGCACGCTGGTGCCCTTGACCATCGCGCTCTTGCGATCGGTGGCGACCTCGACGGAATCGATGTGGTAGTCGTACTCGACGCTGAGGATGGCGCCCATCCGGTCGTTGATGGCACGCAGGTTCTCGATGGTCTTATGCGCATCGGCGCATGCGCTTTCGCGGTCGTGCGTGTGCTCTTCGGTGCGCCCCATCACGGTGATCTTCGTCTCGATCACCACCTTGCGGCTGAGCTGCTTGCACAGGCGGTCGGCATCATGGGCCGCGATGGCCGTTGCCTGCTTACGGTAGTAGTCGCGCACCATCGGCTCGTCGAGCTTGCGGCCGCCGACAAAGAAGTACCACGCGCCCACGCAGAGCGCCACGACGATCGCAAGTTGCTTCATTCCTCTTCCCCGACCGCGCGCGGCCCCTCGGTTTTTCGGGGCAGTATACGGTCACATAAGCACACAAAAGTTTCGACTACTTGCTTTCATGCGCCTGACACGCGGACGGCCTCTTGTCTGAATCCGACCCGGGGAGACGCCCGTATATCAGGCATGCGCCCCCATGCCCGACAATCCGTCGATGACAGTACCCAGCCCCGACGCCGAACTGATGGCGCTGATCGACCGGATCGGCCATCGCGACGAAGCCGCACTGCGCCTGCTCTACGACCGGACCTCGCCCAAGCTCATGGGCCTGGCGATGCGCGTCGTACGGCAACGCGAGTGGGCGGAGGACGTTCTCCAGGAAGCCTTTCTGACTGTCTGGCGAGTCGCGGGCGACTATCGCTCCTCGCTCAGTCCGCCGCTGGCATGGCTGGGCCTGATCGTTCGCAGCCGGGCGCTCGACCTGTTGCGCCGGCGCACCGCCGACCGCGCCCAGCTCACCCAGGAATTCGACGAGCTGATGGCCGACACCCTCGAATCGGATGCACCCAACCCGGCGGATACCGCCGATGCCAGCGAGCAGGCGTGGGCGCTGCACCAGTGCCTCAGCCAGCTCGAGGGCCGGCAGCGCGAGGTGGTCAGCCTGGCCTACCTGCGCGAAATGAGCCACGGCGAACTGGCCGACCAGCTCAAGCTGCCGCTTGGCACGGTCAAGACATGGATCCGGCGCGGGCTGGAGAAACTGCGCGTCTGCATGGGACGCTTTGCATGAATGCGATGACGACGACGAAGGCGGTCCTCCTATGAATCTCATCGCACATCCCGAACTGCTCGAGCTGCTGGCCGCGAGCCACGCCCTCGGCACCCTGCGCGGAGGCGCCCGCCGCCGCTTCGAGTCCCTGGCCCGCGAGCAGGCGCCGGTGCGCGCCGCGGCGCTGGTCTGGCAAGGCCGGCTCGCCAGCATGACCGAGCTGCAGCCCTCCGTCACGCCCGACCCCGCGGTGTGGACCCGCATCCGCAACATGATCGACGCCGAGCAGGCCACGCTCGCCATCGAACGCCAGCGCGACGCCGCCAATGCGCGCGACGCCGACAAATCCCGGCAGCCGCAGCAAGGAGGCTGGCTGCGCAGCCTCACCCTCTGGCGCGGCGCCACGGCGGCCGGCGCGCTGGCCACCGTGCTGGCCGTGACGGTCGGCCTCAACCTGCGCGACCAGCTGCACAACGCCCCCGCGGTGCAGTACGTGGCCGTGCTGAACGACGACAAGGACGCGGCCTCGATGCTCGTGACCTTCGACCCCAGGAAGAAGCAGCTGGTGCTGCAGCGCGTGGGTGGCTTCAACGAGGGCAACGACAAGTCGCTGCAGCTCTGGGCGCTGCCGCCGGGCGGCGCGCCGCGCTCGCTGGGCGTGCTCGACAACGCGCCGGGCCTTCGCCTTGCCGCATCGGAGTCCGACGTGCATGCCGTGCCCACGCTGGCCATCACGCTGGAAGCCAAGGGCGGCGTGCCGCCGGGCAGCGGACCGAAGGGACCGGTCGTGTTCAAGGGCGCGCTGATCGAGAAAACCATCTAGGCCGGGCGGCTTGCCTGTCAACGGCCACGGGCCCTGGGGCGTCGTGGTAGAAAACCCCGCCCGCCCTTCGTACTTCTTCCCGTCCTTCCGATGTTTTCGATGAAAACCGCGCTCGCCGCGGTCGCCCTGCTGACGGCGACGCTCGCCGCCCACGCCCAGCCTGCTTTCTTCCCCCAGGAGTCCGAGACGGCCGCGGCCGAGGCCGCTTCCGCGCGCGACTACCTGGCCGCCAAGGAGCGCTGGCACAACGAGCTCGCGGCCTTCGCGCGCGCCGACCAGGAGCGCTTTCCCGCCCCCGGCGGCGTGGTGTTCGTCGGCAGCTCCACGGTGCGCATGTGGACCCGCCTCGCGCAAGATTTCGCCCGCGTGCCCGGCGGCGTCGTGAACCGCGGCTTCGGCGGTTCCACGCTGAACGACTGCAGCCTGTTCGCACGCGACCTCGTGGTGCGCTACAAGCCACGCCAGGTGGTGGTCTATGCCGGCGACAACGACCTGGCCGAGGGCCGCACCCCGCTGCAGGTGCTCGACAGCTTCGCGCGCTTTGCCAACGCGGTGCGCGCCGAGCTGCCCGATACGCGCATCAGCTTCGTCTCGGTCAAGCCCAGCCCCTCGCGCGAACAGCTGCTGCCGCAGATCCGCGAGACCAACCACGTGATCTCGGCCTACCTCAACCTGCTGCCCAACAGCGAGTTCATCGACATCTACACCCCCATGCTCGGCGCTGACGGCCGTCCGCGCATGGAACTGTTCCGAGGCGACAAGCTGCACATGACGGACGAGGGCTACCGGCTGTGGCACTCGGTGATAGCGCCGCACCTGCCGGCCGCTCCGCTGCCGGCAGCGCCCGTCACCGCCCAGCCCTGAAGCCGGTCAGGCCCGTGCCGGCTCCGTCGGCACGTCGTCGGCCGGCGGCGGCACGTCGGCACCGCGCGTGAAGCGCGCCACGAAGTACATCCCCGAGAACACCGCCAGCAGCAGCAGGCCGTCGCCCCACCAGGGCCGCGCGGTCTGGCTGTCGCCGTAGAAGGCCAGCACCAGCAGCACCGCCACGAGGTGCGCGCAGAACACCGGCAGCGACGCAGAGCCCATCGCTTCCAGCCAGTGCAGCCGCGGTATGCGACGCATGAGCCACGGTCCGAAGCGCACCGCCAGGATGCCCAGTGCCACCAGGTTCACCAGCCGCAGCGGGCCGAGCTGCCATTTGTCGAATAGCAGGTTCAGTTCTACGTCGCCGCCGAACGGAGCCTGCCCGTTGATGCCGTGGTGGCGCCAGTACAGGCCGTAAAGCGCAATGCCCGCCGCCAGCAGCAGCACCCACACCGGAAAGTTCAAGGGCTTCGCGCCCGGCCCGTTGCGGGTGGCGCCGATGCACAGGCCGGCGAACCACAGGAACTGCCACGCGTAGGTGTTGAACGCGCCCATCTCGTGGAACGGCACCGGCACGCCAAGGTAATGCACGGCCAGCCCGTACACCCATTCGCTGAGGCCGAACTGCGCCGCGGCCCACACGGTCGCGCTCACCGCCATCACCCATGACCAGCCGTGGCGCATGGCAAAAGCCAGCACCCAAGGGCTCATGAGCATGAAAAAGATGTACATCGGCAGGATGTCGAGCAGCGCCGGCTCGTAGATCAGCAGCAGCCCGTACAGGAAGCCGTCGCGCGGCTCGGCCAGGTAGTAAGACACCAGGTTCTTCACGGCCGGCTGGTCGATGTGCAGGCCGAGCGCCGCGATCACGGTGAACAGGAACAGCAGGATCGCCGCCTGGCACAGGTAGACCTTGAGCACGCGGCGCCAGAAGGCCTGGCGCATCGAGTCCACGCCGCGCGCATAGCCGATGCGGCTGTACACCAGCCCGGCCACGAAAGCCGACAGCAGCACGAAGCCCTCGGCGGCGGAAACGAAACCAAAAGGCTGACCCAGCGGGTCGGTCAGTCGCGTGGGGAGGTGGGTGACGGTCATGAGCACGAGCATCAGCCCGCGCAAGGCGTCTATTTCCCAGTAGCGTTTCATCGGTCGGCGGCGAGGTCTTGGTGGCGGTCCGCGCGGCGCACGCACGAGGGCCTCGATTGTAAGAAGACCGGCGTACCCGCGCTGCGAACGCGAAGGACATATGACCCTTGGCACTGTCGAATCGTCGTTCAAATCGGCTACGCTGCGCGCTGCCTCTAGGTGGAGATACAAAAAAGTGAACCGTTTCCTTCCAACATTGCTCCTGGCCGGCGGCGCGCTCCTGTCCGGCCCGGGCCATGCCCTCCAGATCACCAGCCTCACGCCCCAGGGCGAAGTGGCGCGCGTGCGCCAGATCGTTGCCAAGTTCGACCAGCCCGCCATCAATTTCGGCGACCCAAAGGCCCCCTCGCCGTTGTCGGTCAGTTGCACCGACGCGCAGGCCGGCAAGGGCACCGGCCGCTGGACCGACGCCAAGGCCTGGGTCTACGACTTCGAGAACGACCTGCCCCCCGGCGTGCGCTGCACCGTCACGCGCATTCCCACTTTCAAGCCCGCCAGCGGCGAGCTGACCGGCCCGGAGCGCTACCAGTTCAACAGCGGCGGCCCGTTCGTGCGCGGCTACATGCCGGGCAGCTACAGCCGCATCGACGAACAGCAGATGTTCGTGCTCGAACTCAACGGCGCGGCCACGCTCGACAGCGTGCGCCAGAACGTCTGGTGCTCCGCCGACGGCGTGGGCGAGCGTATTCCGGTCAAGCTGCTCGACGGCGACCAGCGCGCCGGGCTGCTCAAGGCCTTCGGCCGCGACAAGGCGGCCGAGAAAGAGCCGCTGCGCTTCGTCACCATGCAGTGCAACCGCACGCTGACGCCCGGCGCCAAGGTGCAGATCGTCTACGGCAAGGGCGTGGCCACGCCCTCCGGCGTGCCCAACAACGTGGAACGCCGCCTCGAGTTCCAGGTGCGCGAACCCTTCGCGGCATCGTTCACTTGCGAGCGCGAGAACGCGCAGGCCGCCTGCCTGCCGCTGCGCCCGATGCAGCTGCAGTTCAATGCGCCGGTCACGCGCAAGCTGGCCTCGCAGATCCAGCTCAAGGGCGACAAGACCATCAAGGCCAAGCTCGACAACGACGGCGGCACGCAGAGCGACGACGACGTGGTCAACAGCGTGAGCTTCGAGCCCCCGCTGAGCGAGAGCACGCAGTTCACCATCGAGCTGCCTTCCAAGTTCGAGGACGCCTCGGGCCGCCCGCTGGCCTCGCCCGGCAGCTTCCCGATGAAGGTGGCCACCGGCATGATGCCGCCGCTGGCCAAGTTCGCCGCCTCGCCCTTCGGCGTGGTCGAGCGGCTGGCCGAGCCCGACACCCCGGCCATGATGCCGGTCACCGTGCGCCGCGTGGAGCCGCAGCTGATGGTGCAGGCCCTCACGCCCGGCAAGGTCAGCGACATGAACCCGAAGACCGACGCCGAAATCATCGCGTGGTTCCGCAAGGTGCGCCGCTACGACAGCTTCACCATCTCGCGCGAACAGGCGCGCAAGGACGTCAAGGGCCAGTTGCCCCCGGTGATCGACAAGGACGACCGCACCACGCTGCAGACGCGCATGCTGTCGCTGCTGTCGGGCCAGGCAGGCGTGAAGACGCTGGACATGCCCAAGTCGGACGCCGGTGATCCGCGCCCCTTCGAAGTCATCGGCGTGCCGCTGACCCCGGGCTTCCACGTGCTGGAAATCGCCTCGCAGAAGCTGGGCGAGGCGCTGCTCGACGAGCGCTACAACGCCGGGCGCACGATGTACGTGCGCACCACCGCGCTGGCCACCAACCTGGCGGTGCATTTCAAGCTGGGCCGCGAGAACTCCATAGCCTGGGTGACAACGCTCGACAAGGGCAAGGTCGTGGCCGGCGCAGAAGTGCGCGTGTCCAGCTGCGACGGCAAGGCCGTGGCCAGCGGCACCACCGACGCCAACGGCATCGTCATGCTCAACGGCATCTCGCCGCAGGCGCCGTCGTGCAACGGCCCGAACGAATACGACAGCGGCGCCTGGTTCGTCAGCGCCCGCGCCAAGGACGACAAGGGCGTGGAAGACCTCGCCTTCACCTGGAGCGACTGGCAGCGCGGCATCGAGCCCTGGCGCTTCAACGTGCCGACCAACCTGCAGGCCGAGCCCGACCGCATCGCCCACACCATCTTCGACCGCACGCTGCTGCGCGCCGGCGAGACGGTGTCGATGAAGAGCCTGATCCGCACGCAGACCAGCAAGGGTTTCGGCCTGCCCGAGAACCGCCCCGACACGCTGGTCATCACCCACGTGGGCAGCGGCCAGCGCTTCACCCAGCCGCTGAACTGGCGCAAGACCGCCACCGGCGGCCTGAGCGCGGAGAACAGCTTTGCCATTCCGCCCGCCGCCAAGCTCGGTGTGTACGAGGTGATGCTGCGCTCCGGCGGCGGCAAGGACGGCGACAGCGAAGGTGACGGCGACGGGGGCTACGACCGCAGCTTCAGCACCGGCATGTTCCGCGTCGAGGAATTCCGCCTGCCCGTGCTCGAAGGCCGCATCGCGCCCACCGAAAAGAAACCGCTGGTCGCTGCCACCAGCGTGCCGGCCGACGTGCAGATCAACTACGTCGCCGGCGGCGGCGCGGCCAACCTGCCGGTGCGCGTGTCGGCCATGGTGCGCGGCAAGAGCCTGAGCTTCTCCGACTACGACGCCTTCAGCTTCAACCCGCCGCGCGCCACGCAGGGCGACGGCAGCGAGGCCGCGGCGCCCGCGTCGGATTCGAACGCGGGCGAGGAAGACCTCAACAGCGTGAACGACACCCGCGTGATCGCCGACAAGCTGCCGCTCACCCTGAACAAGGACGGCGCCGGCAAGGTCACGATCGACAAGGTGCCCAAGGTCAAGTCGGCGCGCGAACTGCTGCTCGAAGCCACCTATGCCGACCCGAACGGCGAAGTGCAGACCATCCGCAGCACGCAGACGCTGTGGCCGGCTTCCGTCATCGCGGGCATCAAGACCGAGGGCTGGGTCTCCACCGCCCAGAAGCTGAAGTTCCAGGCGCTCGCGCTCGACCTCACGGGCAAGCCCCAGGCGGGCGTGACGCTCAACGTGCGCGCCGTGGCGCGCATCACCACCACCAGCCGCAAGCGCATGGTGGGCGGCTTCTACACCTACGACAACAAGACCGAGACCAAGGACATCGGCACCGTCTGCAGCGGCAAGAGCGACGCGCGCGGCCTGCTGCTGTGCGAGTCGGAGCTGAAGGAAGCGGGCGAAGTCGAACTCATCGCCAGCGCCACCGACAGCGAAGGGCGCGACGCCAAGGCCGTCAGCTCCGTCTACGTGACGAAGCAGGGCGAACTCTGGTTCGGCGGCGAGGACAACGACCGCATCGACGTGCTGCCCGAGAAGAAGAGCTACCAGCCCGGCGAAGTCGCCAAGTTCCAGGTGCGCAGCCCGTTCCGCTTCGCGACCGCGCTGGTCGCCGTGGAACGCGAAGGCATCATCGAGACGCACGTGGTGCAGCTCGACGGCAAGGATCCGACCGTCACCCTGGAGGTCAAGCCCGAGTGGGGCCCCAACGCCTACGTGAGCGTGCTCGCCCTGCGCGGCCGCCTGCGCGAAGTGCCGTGGTACAGCTTCTTCACCTGGGGCTTCAAGTCGCCGCGCGAGTGGTGGACGGCCTTCTGGTACGAGGGCAAGGAATACGTCGCGCCCACGGCGATGGTCGACCTGAGCAAGCCCGCCTATCGCCTGGGCATGGCCGAGATCCGCGTGGGCACGCAGGCCCACCAGCTCGACGTGACCGTCACCAGCGACAAGCCCAGCTACCCGATCCGCAGCAAGGCCCAGGTGACCATCAACGCCAAGCTGCCCGACGGCAAGCCCGCCGCCGGCGCCGAAGTGGCGCTGGCCGCGGTCGACCAGGCCCTGCTGGAGCTGATGCCCAACGACAGCTGGAACCTGCTGACCGCCATGCTGCAGCGGCGCAGCTGGGGCGTGAGCACCTCCACGGCGCAGATGGAAATCGTCGGCCGGCGCCACTACGGTCGCAAGGCCGTGCCCGCGGGCGGCGGCGGTGGCAAGGGCCAGACGCGCGAGCTGCTCGACACCCTGCTGGTGTGGAACCCGAAGGTGGTGCTCGACGCCAACGGCCAGGCCGTGGTGACGGTGCCGCTGAACGACGCGCTCACCACCTTCAAGATCGTGGCCGTGGCCGATTCGGGCGTGGGCCTGTTCGGCACCGGCCAGGCGAGCATCCAGGCCACGCAGGACCTGCAGATCATCAGCGGCCTGCCGCCGCTGGTGCGCGAGGACGACCAGTTCCGCGCCCAGATCACGCTGCGCAACACCACGCAGAAGCCGATGAAGGTCGAGGCCACGCCGCGCGCCACCCTGCTCACGCTGGAGCCGCAGACCGTGGACATCCCGGCCGGCGAAGCGCGTGAAGTCGCATGGAACGTGACCGCGCCCGCGCAGCTCGCGCAGACGCGCGCCGAAGCCATCCTTTGGGAAATCGAGGCCAAGGACACCATCGGCGGCGCGCGCGATGCCCTCAAGGTTCGCCAGCGCATCGTGCCTTCGGTGCCGCTCACGGTGCAGCAGGCCACGCTGGTGCAGCTCGACGGGCCGTTCACGCTCGACGTGGCCCCGCCCGCCGACGCCCTCCCCGGCCGCGGCGGCCTGAAGCTCGCGTTGCAACCCAAGCTGGCCGAAGGCCTGCCGGGCGTGCGCGACTGGTTCGCCAACTACCCCTTCATCTGCCTCGAGCAGAAGACCAGCAAGTCGGTCGGCCTGCGCGACGCGAAGATGTGGCAGGGCGTGCTGGCCCAACTGCCCACCTACCTGGACAGCGACGGCCTGGCCAGCTACTTCCCGCCGCGCGACGGCGAGGCCAACCGCGGCAGCGACATCCTCACGTCGTACCTGCTCGCGGCCACCAACGAAGCCGCCGCGCTCGACCCCGCCTTCGCGCTCGCCGACGACGTGCGCGCGCCGATGGAGTCGGGCCTGATCGCCTTCGTCGAAGGCCGCATCACGCGCGACTTCTGGAGCCCGCGCAAGGACCTGGACGTGCGCAAGCTCGCCGCGCTCGAAGCGCTCTCGCGCTACGGCAAGGCCAAGGGGAGCATGCTCGGCAGCATCACCATCGCGCCGAACCAGTGGCCCACCAGCGCGGTGATCGACTGGCTCAACATCCTCAAACGCGTGAACGACGTGCCGCAGCGCCAGCAACGCCTGGACGAAGCCAACAACGTGCTGAAGGCGCGCCTGTCATACCAGGGCACCAAGCTGATCTTCAGCACCGAGCAGGACGACTACTGGTGGTGGCTGATGACCAACGGCGACGTCAACACCGCCCGCCTGCTGCTCAGCGTGATGGACGACCCGGGCTGGAAGGACGACATCGGCAAGCTCGCCAACGGCTTCATCGGCCGCCAGCAGAACGGCGCGTGGCACACCACCACCGCCAACCTGTGGGGCGGGCTGGCGCTGGAGAAGTTCAGCAAGGTGTTCGAGAGCACGCCGGTGTCCGGCGTTACCGCCGCCACGCTGGGCGCGGTGAAGGCACAGGTCGACTGGAGCAAGGTCGAGCGCGTGAAGGCCAGCGACCCGGCCGGCGCGCCCAACCAGACCACCTTCTTCGGCGCGCCCGCCTCGCCGGGCAACCTGAAGAACAACACCATGTTCCTGCCGTGGGCCGCATCGCCATCGGGCGCGCCGACGCGCGACACGCTGCTGGTAACGCAGCAGGGCACCGGCAAGCCGTGGCTCACGCTGCAGTCGATTGCCGCCGTGCAGCTGAAGGCGCCGTTCGCGGCCGGCTACGCCATCAAGAAGACCGTCACCCCGGTCGAGCAGGCAGTGGCCGGCAAGTACACGCGCGGCGACGTGCTGCGTGTGAGCATCGAAGTCAACGCCAGCGCCGACATGACCTGGGTCGTCATCAGCGACCCGATTCCGGGCGGCGCCACCATCCTCGGCAGCGGCCTGGGCCGCGACTCGCAGATCGCCACGCAGGGCGAGAAGAAGAGCGGCGCGGGCTGGCCTGCGTTCGAGGAACGCAGCTTCGAGGCCTTCCGCAGCTATTACGAGTACCTGCCCAAGGGCGTGGTGAAGATGGAATACACCGTGCGCCTGAACAACGTCGGCGACTTCGCGCTGCCGCCGAGCCGCGTCGAAGCGATGTACGCGCCGGAGATGTTCGGCGAGACGCCGAACGCGCGGGTGAAGGTGGAGGCGGCGAAGTAGCCGCTTCCCCTGCCGACGATCAAAAGAAAGGGAGAACACAGTGGGCCTCGCAATCAGCATCGGCGTGCTCGTCGATCTGCTCGAACACGATCCCGAAGGAGCCGAATGGCTCCAGGAGGAACTCGCGGTGGTGAACAAGGTGCTGGCGGCGGCGGGCCTTCCGCCGCACGCCGAGCCCCGTGAACTGCCGCCGCTGCACTCGCGTGCGGCCATCGGCGGCTTCCCGTACTCGTTCATCCACTACCTGCGCCGGGCCTACGCGCACCGCGCGAACTCGCCCGACTGGATGGCAACGCCGGTGGAAGACGGTGTCGACCCCTCGGAAGATCCGGCAGTCGAAGACGTGCTCTATAGCTCGGAGAGCCACCTGGTCTGCCACTCGGACGCAGAGGGGTTCTATGTGCCGGTCGATTTCGACGAGGTGCTGTATTCCGAACCGGATGACGACAAGCAACTGGCCGGCGGCATGCTCGGCTCTTCGTACCGACTGCGCGACGAGCTGGTACTGGTCGCCCCCGCGCTAGGCATCACCCTCACCGACGGCCAGCTGTCGGACGAGGAAGTGGCGCGAATCGGCAGGCTGATCGACGCCGACGAGGGCCTCCACCGGGAATACGTTTCGTGGCTGCGGCTCTACGAAGCGGCCCAGCTGAGCATTGCGCACAAGACCGCGATTGTTTTTAACTGAGCAACCCCGGAGGCCATGAAGATGAAGAAGCCCGTCCGCATCGGCCGCGCGCCTCTTCATCCGGCTTCCACGCCGACGACGCCGCACGACGAGGCCCTGGCGTGCACCAAGCCATGGGACACGCTCGAAGAAACGGCCTCGCCCGCCGCACGCCAACTTGCCACCGTCACCCTGCTCGTGCACGACTACGACGAAGCCATCCGCTTCTTCACCGAGGCGCTGCGCTTCGAGCTGCTCGAAGACACACCGCGCGGACCCGGCAAGCGCTGGGTGGTGGTCGCGCCCGCGCGCAATGCGGGTGCGGCGCTGCTGCTGGCCAAGGCAGTGACCGACGACCAGGAAGCCGGCATCGGCAAGCAGGCCGGCGGCCGCGTCTTCCTGTTCCTTCACACCTCGGACTTTGCGTCCGACCACGCCCACATGACATCGCACGGCGTCCGCTTCCTCGAGGAGCCGCGCCACGAGCCGCACGGCACCGTGGCGGTCTTCCAGGACCTCTGCGGCAACAAATGGGACCTGATCCAACCCAACGACGACGCATAGCGGCGAAATGAAAAATATCCGCCTCGCGCTCGCAGGACTTCTGCTGCCCTTGTCTGCACTGGCCGCATCGGGCGATGCGCCGGTTTCCGTCGACTACCGCTGCCTGACGGAGTCCTCCGCGCAATCGATCCGCCTGGAATGGCGGGTGTTTTCCGACCCGAACAGCAACTGGTCCGGTGGCTACGTCAGGTACAAGGGATCTTCCCGCGTGATCACCATCGTCCCGGTCAAGAACGAAGTCGGCGACAAGCCCGAAGGCCGTCCGTGGGAATACATCACCACCTGGGCCGAGATCCTCGACGGCCGCATCGCCGGCCAGTACGTGGTGACGACCCAGGGCGCGAACATCTACGGCTTCGACTACAAGAACCTGCGCAACGGCAAGCAGTATTCGTTCTCGCAGGATGTCGGGTCCGACGACGGCAAGAAGTGCAGCTGGTAGGCACGCACAATCGCTTCATCTTGTTACGAGCCGATCGATGGTCTACCTGTTGCCCATACTCTTCGTGATTGTTCTTGCCCTCGTCATCGGCGTCGGCAGCTATTTGCTTCGCAGGCTTCTGCCTCCGGGACATGCGCTTCAATCGCGACTCACGGACGAAGCCATATCGAGCCGGATTCAGTTCGCCATAGAAAACGCCAAGGGTGTAATGGCTGTTCTCCTGGTCATCTACTTTTTGACCGTCGGTTTTATCTACTCCTGAAATCGCACGCCCAGCAAGACACGCATCGGCCTAAACTGCCTTCCCCTCTTCCTCAGGAGACAGGCCATGACCACGCTTGAAATCGCGAACCAGCTCGTCGCGTTGTGCCGGCAGGGAAAGTTCGAAGACGCGAAATCGCTCTATGCCGATGACGCCGTGAGCGTCGAGGCGGGCGCTCCGCCGGGCCAGCAGCGCGAGGCGGTGGGCCTTGCGGCCATCGAGGCCAAGGGCAAGTGGTGGAGCGACAACCACGAGGTGCATTCGTTCAAGGTCACGGGCCCGTGGCCGCACGACGACCGCTTCATCGTCGGCTTCGAATTCGACGTGACCATGAAGGCCACCGGCCAGCGTTTCAAGATGGAAGAAGCCGGCCTGTACACGGTGCGCGACGGCGCGATCGTGCGGGAAGAGTTCTTCTATTCGATGGGCGCGTAGCCGCCTCCCATAACCGGCGTAACCGGCGTAACGGTTACGCCGGTTACGGCAGTGACGACAGGCATCGCCGCCCGCGTTGTCGCGGCGCGAGGGCGGCCGGATGATTCGCGCCGTCACAACTTCCGCTCTCGTGCTTTCATGCCCTCTTCCACACCCGACGAACACCGCCGCGCACTGCTGGTACGCGGCAGCGCAACCGTCGCCGCACTCGCCGCCGCGTGGCACGGCGGCCTGGCCCATGCAGCCACCGCGCCCGATGCTGCCGCCCAGGAGCGCGCGGACCTCGCCCGCCATTTCACCGCCGCCGGCACGCCCGGCACCTTCGCGCTGTTCGACGCCGCCACGGCGAAGCTCACGCTGGTCGATGCCAGGCGCGCCGGCCAGCGCTTCGTGCCCGCATCGACCTACAAGATTCCCAACAGCCTGATCGCGCTGGAGACCGGCGCGGTGAAAGACATCGACGAGGTGCTGCCCTACGGCGGCAAGCCACAGCGCCGCGCGGAGTGGGCGCACGACATGAACCTGCGCGACGCGATTCGCGTGTCGAACCTGCCGGTCTACCAGGGCGTGGCGCGGCGCATTGGCCTGGCGCGCATGAAAGAGTGGATCGCGCGCCTGCACTACGGCAACGAGGCGCTGGGCGACGTGGCCGACCGCTTCTGGCTCGACGGGCCGCTGAAGATTTCCGCGATCGAGCAGGCGCGCTTTCTTGCGCGGCTGGGGCAGCGACAGTTGCCGCTGTCGGCGCGCACGCAGGACATGGTGCACGACATCACCCTCGTCGAAAAAACGCCCACCCATGCGCTGCACGCCAAGACCGGCTGGTACTACAAGCCGCCGGAATCTCTCGGCTGGTGGGTGGGCTGGGTCGCCGGCGCGGACGGCGGCGTGAAGAGCTTCGCGCTCAACATGGACATGCGCCGCGACGAGGATGCGCCGAAGCGCATCACGATCGGACGTGCGCTGCTGGCCGACCTGGGCGTGATGCCCGACACATCGCGCTGAGGCGACACGACATGCGCCACCTTCACCTCATCGCATGGGCCATTGCCACATTTGCTCCATTGCTAACCGCGGCCTGCGCGCAAGCCGAGCCGCTGAGCTTCGCCACGCCGCCGGCCGAGATCGCCGCACACGTGATGCGCGACGCGCCCGGCAGCATCGTGGTCGGCGTATTGCGCCAGGGCGAAACACGCTTCGCGATGCAGCGCAACAGCGTCGCGCAGGCGGGCCCGGTCCGGGAGATCGCCGCCGATGGCCAGCCGATCTTCGAAGTCGGCTCGATCAGCAAGCTCTTCACGGGCGTGCTGCTGGCGCAGGCGGTCGAGCGCGGCGACCTGTCGCTCGACGACACGCTCGGCACGCTGCTGGCCGGCCAGGCGACGCTGCCGCGGGAGACCGCGGGCATCACGCTTCGCCAACTGGTCACGCACACGGGTTGCCTGCCCGGCATGCTGCCGGCCTCCCCGGTTGCCGATGGCGGCAACCCGTTCGCGCATACCGATCGCGCGCGGTTGCTCACTGGCCTGTCGACGCTCAGGCTCGACCGGGTGCCGCCCTGCAACGGCCCCTACAGCAGCCTGGGCCTCGGCCTGCTCGGGCAGGTGCTTGCGGACCGCTACGGCAAGCCCTGGGAAATTCTGGTGCAGGAGAACATCGCCGTGCGGCTGGGCATGAAGGACACGATGCAGCACCTCGGCCCCGAGACCGGCCGCCTGGCGCCCGGCTACGAGGACAGCACACCGCGCGCGCCATGGGACTTCGATGCACTGGCGGGTGCCGGCGCGTTGCGCTCCACGGCCGCCGACCTGCTGGTGTTCGCGCGTGCGCTCATGGCCGGTCGCAAGGGTCCGCTGGGCGCCGCGGCGGAACGCGCGCTCACCCCGCAGGGCCACAGCGACATCTACGAGCTGGGCTACGCCGTGCGCATCCGCGAGAACGCCGGACGCAGGCTCTATTTCCATACAGGCCAGACCGGCGGCTATCGCGCGCTGCTGGTGTTCGCGCCGGCCACGCAGGAGGCCGCGGTGATGGTGGCCAGCAATGCGTCGGCCGGAGCGGCGCGCATGGCGGACGACATCACCCTGCCGCCGCCGGCACCCGCCAGGCGCCGATCCTCGCGCTGACCGGAACGCCCGTTTCGCCTCACGGCGCTTGCGGGTCAGCCATGAGGGCCCTCAGCGCACCGCCGGACCTAATACCGGCAAAATGCCCGGAGGTGCCCTCATGAACACAAGATTTGTCGAAGCCTTCCTCTGGGCCGCGCGGCTGGGCAGCTTCCGCGCTGCCAGCGACCGGCTCCACATCACGCAGGCGGCCGTGTCCAACCGCGTCGCCTCCCTCGAAGAAGACATCGGCGCGCGCCTGTTCGAACGCGACGCGCGCGAGCTGCGGCTCACCCCGGTCGGCGTGCGGCTCATGGACTACGGCGAGCGGCTGCTCGAGCTGCGCCGCGAGATCGTCTCTCTCGGGCGTCCGCGCGAAGACATCCTCGGCCTCGTGCGCATCGGCGCCATCGAGACTGTGGTGCACACCTGGCTGCTGGGCTTTCTCACCAACCTGCGCTCCACCTATCCGGGCATCGAGGTGCAGCTGACCTCCGAGACCACACTGGCGCTGCATCGCGGCCTGCGCGAAGGCGCACTCGACATCGCCCTGCAGACCGACCACATCGCCGGTGCGGGCATCGTCAGCACGCCCTGCCTGCCGATGCCCATGGGCTGGGTCGGCGCGCCGGGTGCGGAGCCGGTGCAGACCGTCGACCAGCTGCTGCGCCAGCCCGTGCTGACCATGAGCCCCGGCTCGCAGCCGCACGAGGCGCTGAAGAACCTCTACCGCTCCGTCGGCATTCCGCTGGGCAAGGTGCACTGCGTGAGCTCGATCTCCGCGCTGGCGCGGCTGGTGAAGGCGGGCTTCGGCAACGCGCTTGTGCCGCTGCCGCCGGTGTACGAGTACGTGGCCGCCGGCGACGTGCGCATCGTCGAATGCGACGCGCTCATCTCGCCGCAGCGGCTGGTGGTGAGCCACCTGGAAGCGGCCGATTCCGACGCCATCCGCCTCGTGGCCGAGCTGGCCTGCCGCGCGTCCGACCAGTTCACGGCCTCCGCCGTCGCACCAACCTGGCGCGGAACGACAGAGGGTTAACCCTCAAAACAGCGCATTCGCGCCCCATGAGGGGGCCAGTAATTCTTGTGGCTGCCGCCCAGAAAAACTCGTTTGTGACAGCACGGCACTGCGGCGGAAGATCGCGCCTTCATTTTTCGAAGGCCCGCCCGCCCCTGTGCCGCCATGACTGCAAGCGACTCCCTACTCTCCCCTGAAAACGCCACGGCGAACATCAACGGCCTGCTGTTCGTCGCCTCCGACGTCGACCCCGCCGACGACGCCGACTTCAACCGCTGGTACGACCGCGAGCATGTGGAAGAGCGCGTGCGCATTCCCGGCTTCCTGTCGGGCGCGCGCTACTTCTCGCTCGAGGGCGGACGCAAGTACCTGGGCCTGTACCGCACCGAATCGCTGGCCGTGTTCCGCTCCGCCGGCTACCGCGCCGCGTTCGAGAAGCAGACGCCCTGGTCGGTGGCCAACCTCGACCGCATGCGCCAGCCGATTCGCCGCGTGTGCGCCGTGCAGGCCGTCACCGGCTTCGGCAGCGGCAGCCATGCCGTGGTGCTGCCGCTGCCCGTGGCCGCCGACACACAGGCGCCGGTGGCTGGGGCGGAACGCGCCGGCCGCCAGCTGGCAGAGCAGGCAGGTTTCGTGCAGTCGTACCTGCTCGTGCCCGACGCCACGCTCAGCACGCCGCTGCCGCGCGAAGCCACAGAAGGCCGCGTGCTGCAGCCGATGCTGGTGATCGAGACCAGCAGCGCCGACGCCGCCCGCGCCGCGCGCGCCACGGCCGCCGCCGCGCTCGACGCCGACCCCGCCACCGGCTGGCTGCTCGCGCTCGGCTGGAAGCTGAGCGCGGCCGAGCTGCGCTGACCCGATCCGACTTTCATGTCTTCACCGAACAAAGGTATCTCCATGACCGAACATGTTCTTCCCACGCCGGCCGCCTCCGGCACCGCGCCCGATGCGCCGTCCGCCAAGATGGGCCGGCTGGCCATGGCCAGCTCCATCGGCACCACGCTGGAGTGGTACGACTTCACCGTCTACAACATCATGGCGGCGCTGGTCTTCAACGCGGTGTTCTTCCCGTCGTTCGACCCGCTGACCGGCACCATCCTGGCCTTCTCGACCTACGCGGTCGGCTACATCTCGCGCCCGCTGGGCGGCGTGGTGTTCGGCCACCTCGGCGACCGGCTGGGCCGGCGCTTCGTGCTGGTGGCCACGCTGGTCATCATGGGCGTGTCCACCGGCCTCATGGGCCTGCTGCCCACCTACGCGGCCTGGGGCATCTGGGCGCCCGTGGCGCTGGTTGCGCTGCGCTTCGTGCAGGGCGTGGCGCTCGGCGGCGAATGGGCCGGCGCGGTGCTGCTGTCGATGGAGCACGGCAAGCCCGACGAGCGCGGCCGCAATGCCTCGTTCACGCAGGTCGGCCCGTCGTGCGGCACGCTGATCGGCACCGGCTTCATCGCCATCGTGTCGGCCTGGCTGAGCCCTGAAGACTTCCAGAGCTGGGGCTGGCGCATTCCGTTCATCTCCAGCGTCGCGCTGGTGCTGTTCGGCCTGTGGCTGCGCCGCGGGGTCGACGAGACGCCGGTGTTCCGCGAGATGGAAGAAAAGAAGGCCACCGCCAAGACGCCCATCAAGGAAGTGCTCACGCAGCACTGGCGCCGCCTGCTGGTGGCCGGCGGCTCGCGCATCGGCTCCGACGTGCTGTATGCGCTGGTGGTGGTGTTCACCCTGACCTACGTGACGACGGTGCTGCACCTGTCGCGTCCGCTGGCGCTCACCGCCACGATGATCGGCGCGGCCTGCAACGCGATTGCGGTGCCGTGGTTCGGCAGCCTGTCGGACCGCATCGGCCGCCGCCCGGTCTACATTGCCGGCGCGTTGCTGGGCATGGTGTGGGCCTTCGTGTTCTTCGTGCTGATGGACAGCGCGCACCCGGTCGCCATCTGCGCGGCGGTGGTGGTGGGCCTGCTGATCCACGCGATGATGTACGGCCCGCAGGCCGCCTTCGTGACCGAGCAGTTCCCCGGCCGCGTGCGCTACGCCGGCGCCTCGCTGGCCTACACGCTGGCAGGCATCGTGGGCGGCGGCTTCGCGCCGCTGATCATCGCCAGCCTGTTCAAGTCGTGGGGCAGCACGGTGGCCGTGTCGCTGTACGTGGTGGCCGCGCTGGGCGTCACGCTGGTCGCCCTGGTGGTGGCGCGCGAGACCGCCAAGCGCCCGCTGGAAAACTGAGGTGCGCATGAGCTTGCGTTTTGCCTGCGAAGCCGTCGAAGCCGACGGCACCCGCACCACCGCCCTGCACACCGTCGCGCCCAGCGCGCTGGTGGTGGCCGGCTGGACCGGCCGCGACGTCGCGGCCATCGAACACCACATCGAGGAACTGGCCGCGCTCGGCGTGCCGCGCCCGTCGAGCGTGCCGCTGTACTACCGCGTCGCCACGCAACTGCTGACGCAGTCGCCAACTATCGAGGCGCTGGGCGACCAGAGCTCGGGCGAGGCCGAGCCGGTGTTCTTCTTCTCGCACGGCGAGTGGTGGCTGAGCGTGGCCTCGGACCACACCGACCGCCATGTGGAGAGCTACTCGGTCGCCGTGTCGAAGCAGATGTGCGCCAAGCCGGTGGCCGAGACCGCCTGGCGCTGGTCCGACATCGAGGCGCACCAGGACACGCTCGAGCTGCGCTCGCGCATCTTCGAGGACGGCCGCTGGGTCGACTACCAGCGCGGCACGCTGGCATCGATCCGTCCGCTGGCGGCGCTGCGCGAAGGCATGGCCCATGCCAAAGACGCACCCGAAGGCCTGTTCATGACCTGCGGCACGCTCGGCGCGCTGCCCAACGCGAAGGGCGAAGGCATCCGCCCCGCCGCGCAGATGGAAATCGAACTGCACGACCCGCTGCTGCGGCGGCGCATCGTGCATCGCTATGCGGTCGAAGCACTGCCCGTGGTGGCCTGACGATGAACGACGACTTCACCATTTCCTCCTTGCGCGCACGCATCGCAGGCGGCGAGCTGTCGCATGAAGCGCTGGTCGAGCAGGTGCTCGAAGCGGCCGCGCAGCCCGCCGCGCGGCATGTGTTCACTCGGCTCTATGCCGATGGGGCACTCGCCGCCGCGCGCCATGCCGATGCGGCGCGCAAGGCCAGCATCGAGCTCGGTCCGCTCGCAGGCCTGCCCGTGTCGGTCAAGGATCTCTACGACATCGCCGGCGAGACCACCATGGCCGGCTCCGCCGTGTGCGCGGGCGAGCCTGCGGCCGAGCATGACGCGGTCTCCGTCGCACGGCTGCGCACGCAGGGCGCGGCCATCGTAGGCAAGACCAACATGACCGAGTTCGCGTTCTCCGGCGTGGGCATCAACCCGCACCACGGCACGCCGCACAACCCGGCCGACGCGCAAACGCCGCGCATCCCGGGCGGCTCGTCTTCCGGCGCGGCGGTGTCCGTGGCGCTCGGCCTCGCGGTGGCCGGGCTGGGCTCGGACACCGGCGGCTCGATCCGCATTCCCGCCGCGCTGTGCGGACTCGTCGGCTTCAAGAGCACGCAGTCGCGCGTGCCGCGCACCGGCGCCTTCGAACTCGCGCGCTCGCTCGACACCGTCTGCGCCATGGCTCGCAGCGTGGAAGACTGCCTGACGGTGGACGCCGCCATTGCCGACACGCCGCTGGCGGTGCGCCGGCGTCCGCTGCAGGGCATGCGCCTCGCGGTGCCGCGCACGCTGATGTTCGACGACATCGAGCCGGCGGTGGCTGGCGCCTTCGATCGCGCATTGCAGACGCTGTCGAAGGCCGGCGCGCAGGTGGTGGACATCACGCTGGCCGAACTCGCCGAGATCGCGACCGTCAACGCGCCCGGCGGCTTCTCGCCCGTCGAGGCCTCGGCCGTGCACCGCGAGCGCTTCGCCGCGAAGCGCGACGGCTTCGACGCCCGCGTGGCAGCGCGCATTGCGCTGGGCACCGAGGTGCGCGCCGCCGACTACATCGCCATGCAGGACCGCCGTCGCGACTGGATCGGCCGTGTCGAGCACGCCATCGAAGGCTTCGACGCCCTCGTGTGCCCGACCGTGCCCATCGTCGCACCGCCCATCGCCGCGCTGGCTGAGGACGCGGCCTTCTTCAAGGTCAACGGACTGCTGCTGCGCAACACCTTCGCTGTCAACCTGCTCGACGGCTGCGCCTTCAGCCTGCCCTGCCATGCGCCGGGCGAACTGCCGGTGGGTCTGATGCTGGCCTCGGTGCGCGGCGACGATGCCCGGCTGGCAGCGGTGGCGCTGGCGGTGGAGGCCGCCTTGTCGGCGCAGCAGCGGTAGCCTCGGACGCCGGGTTGCACGACCGGCGAGTCAGGTCCGCCGGGCCTTCATCGGCTATGGTCTTGCGCATGTCGCAACCACAGCCCACCCTTGCCGGCCCCCGGATCCTTCTTCGCCCGCTGCTCGCATCCGACGCGGCCGCCCTTGTCGATGCCGCCGCCGACGGCGAACTCTGGAATCTGCCGTTCACCGTGGTTCCTTCGGCCGAGACGGTCGATGCCTATGTCGGCAACGCCCTCGACGGCCGCACCGCCGGCACCGTGATGCCGTTCGCTACCGTGGTCCGCGAGACCGGCCGCGTGATCGGCTCCACGCGCTTCTGGAAGATCGACCGGATCAACCGCAAGCTCGAGATCGGCAGCACCTGGATCTCGGCATCCTGGCAGAAGACCTTCGTCAACACCGAGGCCAAGCTGCTGATGCTGCGCCATGCCTTCGAGGAACTGCAATGCGTGCGCGTGCAGTTCACCACCGACGAGATCAACGCGAAATCGCGCGCGGCCATCTTGCGGCTGGGCGCGAAGCAGGAAGGCATCGTGCGCCACGAGCGCATCATGCCGGACGGCCGCAAGCGCAACTCGGTGCGCTTCAGCATCATCGACGACGAGTGGCCGGAGGTGAAGGCCCGGCTCGAGGCCCGCTTCCACGCATCGCAGGGGCCCAGGCCATGAGCCAGGCCGTCGTCGTCCCCACCACCGAATCGCATTTCGAGAGCTTGCACCGCGCGCTCGATGTCGTCGCCCGCGAGCACAAGTACCTTGCGCTGACCGAGGCGCCGCCGCTGGCGCAATCGATCGCCTTTTACCGGAATGTGATCGCCAGCGACTTCCCGCACTTCGTGGCGGTGGACGGCGGCAGGGTCGTCGGCTGGTGCGACGTGTCGCCGGTGTTCGGGCATTCGCGGGCGCACATCGGCGTACTGGGCATCGCGCTGTTGCCCGAGGCGCGCAGCCAGGGCCTGGGCGCGAAGCTGCTGCAGGCTGCCATCGACAAGTCGTGGGCACGCGGGCTGACCCGCATTGCGCTGAACGTGCGCGCGGACAACCTCAATGCCAAGGCGCTGTACGAGCGGCTCGGCTTCGAGCATGAAGGCATCGTGCGTCGCGCCAGCCTGATCGACGGCGTCTATCACGACGCCCACGCGATGGCCCTGCTTCGCTAGACTGGACCGCGTCGTCATCGAACGGAGAGCGCCCATGTGCCGCAGCATCAAGACCCTCTACAACTTCGAGCCCCCCGCCACCGAGCAGGAAATCCGCGCCGCCGCGCTGCAGTTCGTGCGCAAGCTCAGCGGCTTCAGCATACCGTCGAAGGCCAACGAGGAAGCCTTCGAGCGCGCGGTCGAAGAGGTGGCGGCGACCGCGGCGCGGCTGCTCGAATCGATGGTCACCACGGCCGAGCCCAAAGACCGCGAGGTCGAGGCCGGGCGCGCCAGGGCCCGCTCGGCGGCCCGGTTCGGCGCCGTGCCCGGCTAGCGACCGGGGAAGGGAAAAGCCCCGCCGCTGCCCGCCGGCGCGGCATTTGATATTGTGTTTGCCGGCCGCTCCAATCGATCGGGAGCAGCGAACAAGCACATGAAAAAGACCTACACCGGCGGCTGCCACTGCGGCGCCGTGCGATTCGAAGCCGACATCGACATCAGCCTGGGCACCCTTCGGTGCAATTGCGCCATCTGCACCCAGACCCGCTTCTGGCCCGCCATCGTCGCGACCGACGCCTTCCGGCTGCTGGAGGGCGAATCCGAGCTCAGCGAGCAGATGCTCGACACCCGCAACAGCCACTACATCGTCTGCAGGCACTGCAGCGTGCGTTCCTTCGGCGTGGGCCATTCGCCCGAGACCGGCGCGAGCGCCTACGGCGTGAACGTGACCTGCCTGGACGACGTGGACCTGGACGACCTGGCCAACTCGCCCATCAGCTACGTGGACGGGCACCGGGGCACCTGGCACGTCGCGCGAACGGCCATCGGAAGCTGAGCCGGAGCCTGGCCTTCCACAATCATCACAACAACCATCAGGAGACAAGCACATGCCCATCGAACTCTGGCTCGCCTTCGTCGCGGCCTCCATCGTCCTGCTGATCATCCCGGGGCCGACCATCCTCACGGTCATCAGCTATTCGATGTCGCACGGCCGCCGCGCCAACGTGCCGCTGGTGGCCGCTGTGGCGCTGGGCGACTCGACCGCGCTGGTGGTGTCGCTGCTGGGCCTGGGCGCGCTGCTCTCGGCCTCGGCCTTCTGGTTCACGGTGGTGAAGTGGGCAGGCGGCCTGTATCTGCTGTACCTGGGCATCAAGCTGCTGCGCGCCGGCATCTCGCCGAGCGAACTCGCCAAGCCGGCCGCCCCGGTCTCACACTGGCGGCTGTTCGCTAACACCTATCTGTGACGGCACTCAACCCCAAGGGCATCGTGTTCTTCGTGGCCTTCCTGCCGCAGTTCATCAGCCCGTCGGTGGACGTCACGCGCCAGATGTGGGTGCTGGCCCTCACCTTCGTCGCGCTGGCTGCGACCAACGCCACGCTCTATGCGGTGTTCGCGGCCTCGGCGCGCAGGCTGCTGTCGTCGCCGCGCGCACAACGGCGCTTCAACCTTGCGGGCGGTTCGCTGCTGAGCGCGGCGGGCATCTGGGCGCTGATGGCGCGCAGGCCCGGCTGAGGCGGCGCAAGCCCGGTTGCGTCAGTTGCGGTACGGATTGTTCGGCGCGCTGTCGTAGCGGTTGGGCACACCGTCGCCGTCCCTGTCGCGGTCGTATCGGTTCGGCACGCCGTCGCGGTCGCGATCACGGTCGCCGGCATGTGGGCGCGGCGGCGGCGGGCGGTCATAGACCGGGGTTACGCAGCCGGCCAGGATGGCCGAGGCGGCCAGTAGCAGCGCCAGTGTCTTCGTTGCCATGAAAGCTCTCCTAGTAATGTTCGTGGAACCGGCGTCGCCTCCTGCAAGCCGGGATGTGGGAACTTTGGAATGAAGCGCGCGCCCCCGCCATGCGGCACGCACCCCGTCCCCGGGTAGGCCGGCACCCCGAGGTGCTTCGCGGAGAATGTCACCGCCACATACTTTCCGAAACGACGCTCTCTTTCATGCAGTTCGCGCCCTCTTCCTTCGACCGAAAGGCCCTGGCCTTCGTCCTGCTCGCGGCGGTTTGCGCGCAACCTGCGCTGGCCCTCGTGAGCTTCGAGGAAGTGAAGCGCGACTTCCGCTCGTCCGACACGGCCGTGCTCGACCGCAACGGCGAACTGCTGCAGCGCGTACGCACCGACCCCACCGTGCGGCGCGGCCAATGGACGCCGCTGGCCGACGTGTCGCCGGCCCTGCGCACGGCCATGGTGCTGAGCGAGGACAAGCGCTTCTACGAACACAGCGGCATCGACTGGCGCGCCGTGTCGGCCGCGGCCTGGGGCAACCTGTGGAACACGCGCACGCGCGGCGCCTCGACCATCACCATGCAGCTCTCCGGCCTGCTCGACGACGACCTGCGGCGCGCATCGGGCGGCCGCAGCTTCACGCAGAAGATCGGCCAGACGGTGGCCGCCGCGCAGCTCGAGCGCAACTGGCGCAAAGACCAGATCCTGGAGGCGTACCTGAACACCGTGCCGTTTCGCGGCGAGATCGTGGGCATCGACGCGCTTTCGCGCACGCTGTTCGGCAAGGCGCCGAGCGGGCTCGATGCGCGCGAGGCGGCAGTGGCCTCGGCGCTGGTGCGTGCGCCCAATGCCAAGCCAGCGCTGGTGGCGCAACGCGCCTGCGACGTGCTGCGCACCATGGAGCCTCAGCAGAAGGTCGACTGCGAGGCGCTGGACATGTTCACGAGCGCCGCCGTGCAGCGCCGGGCCTTCGAGCCGAACGAGGGCATCGCGCCGCATGCGGCGCGGCGTGTGCTGCGCGAAGTGAAGGATGCGAAAGATGCGAAGGTGGAAGCCGGCGTGCGCACCACGCTGCGCGCGCCGCTGCAGCGCTTTGCGCTCGACACGCTGCAGCGCCACCTGCGCGAGCTGCGCGACCGCCACGTCGAAGACGGGGCGCTCGTGGTGCTCGACAACGCCACCGGCGAAGTGCTCGCATGGGTCGGCTCGTCGGGCCCGCTGAGCCAGGCCGCCG
Source organism: Variovorax durovernensis (assembly GCF_977011995.1). Lineage (NCBI taxonomy): Bacteria > Pseudomonadati > Pseudomonadota > Betaproteobacteria > Burkholderiales > Comamonadaceae > Variovorax > Variovorax durovernensis. The sequence goes on from NZ_CDRNCW010000001.1 coordinate 5,194,910, forward strand.
AGGTCGACGGCGTCACGGCGCTGCGCCAGCCCGGCTCCACGCTCAAGCCGCTGCTCTACGGCCAGGCCATTGCCGAGCGGCGCATCACCGCCGCATCGCTGATCGAGGACTCGTCGGCGCAGATCAGCACCGCCAGCGGCCTCTACATTCCGCAGAACTACGACCGCCGCTTCAAGGGCCCGGTGTCGGCGCGCACCGCGCTGGCCGCTTCGCTCAACGTGCCCGCCGTGCGCACGCTGGTGATGGTGTCGCCCGAGGCCTTCGCGCGCGAGCTGCGCGCCGCCGGCCTGCCGCTGCGCGAGAGCGGCGACTACTACGGCTACAGCCTCGCACTCGGCAGCGCCGAGGTGTCGCTGCTGTCGCTCACCAACGCCTACCGCATGCTGGCCAACGGCGGGCGCTACGGCACGACGACGCTGACCGCGCGGCCTGCATCCACTTCACCCACTTCACCCACTGCGGCCAACAAGGCCCGGCCCGCCGAGCCGCCCCTGCTCGATGCGGGCGCCGCCTTCATCGTCGGCGACATCCTCTCCGACCCGAATGCGCGCACCCGCACCTTCGGCCTGGACAGCATCCTCTCCACCCGCTTCTGGACCGCCGTGAAGACCGGCACCAGCAAGGACATGCGCGACAACTGGGCCGTGGGCTGGTCGCAGCGCTACACGGTCGGCGTGTGGGTCGGCAATGCCAGCGGCGCGTCGATGTGGGACGTGAGCGGCACCAGCGGCGCCGCGCCGGTGTGGGCCGAGGTGATGCGTTTCCTGCACGCGCGCGAACCCAGCCGCGCGCCCGCGCCGCCGCCCGGCGTGGTGCAGGCGCATGTGGAGTTCGGTCCCGGCGCCGACGGCGGCGCGCTGGAGGCCGCGCGCGACGAGTGGTTCCTGCAGGGCACCGAGCAGCCGCTGTTCGCACTCGACACCGGCATGGCCGGCAGTGCCGCGTCGGCGCGCATCACCGCGCCGTCCGACGGCACCATCATCGCGGTCGACCCCGACATTCCGCCGCTGCGCCAGCGCGTGCGCTTCGAGTCCGAAGGGCGCGGCGTGCAGTGGCGCATCGACGGCAAGCATTTCGCGCGCGGCAACAGCGCGCAATGGCTGCCCTGGCCGGGGCGCCATGTGATCGAGCTGGTCGACAGCACGGGCAAGGTGGTCGACCAGCGCCGCATCGAAGTGCGCGGCGCGGGGGTCGTGACCAAGAGCGCGAAGCGATGAGAGCGGGGTTCGCCGATTCCGCTGCGCATGGCTGGCTTCGCCTGGTCGCCTCGTGGATGCTGGTGGCCGCGGCGTTCGCGCTGAGCCTTCCCGCGCAGGCCAGGCCGGTGCCGGTGCCCGCGATGAGCTCGCGCGTGGTCGACCTCGCGAAGACGTTGAACGCCGACGACGCCAGCTCCCTGCGCGAAGACATTTCCGCCATCGAGCAACGCACGCAGGCCCAGCTGGCGGTGCTGATCGTGCCGACCACCGGCGAAGACTCCATCGAACAGTTCGCCACGCGCGTATTCGCGCAATGGAGGCTCGGGCGCCAGGACGAGAACGACGGCGTGCTGCTGCTGGTGGCGCTGAAAGACCGCCGCATGCGCATCGAGGTCGGCACGGGCCTGGAAGGCCGCATCACCGACATCCAGGCGGCCCGCATCATCGACGGCGAGATGACGCCGCGCTTTCGCCAGGGTGACTTCGCGGGCGGCGTGAAGGCGGCGGTGCAGTCGCTGTCGGAACTGATCAGCGCGCCGCAGTTGCAGGTCGTCGATGAAGAGCCGCAGGCCGAGCCGCGCGACAAGGAGTCATCGCTGCTGCACCGGGTGATCGATGCGTTCTCGGCCGAGTCCAGCCAGTCGCGCATCAACACGGCCTTGCTCGCGGTGATGCTCTGGACCATTGGCGTGGGCGTGTGGCACGGAAGCCGGCCGCGCCCTGCCGCGCCGCGCGTGGTGTCGCAAGGCAGCGGCAAGCGGGGCCGCAAGGGCCGGCGCGTGGACGCTCACCGGGCGCAGCGCGAGGGTGCGCTCTGGGCGGATCTGAAGACCGAGGCCGCCTCGCCCGAGCAGCGGCGCTGGCCGATGGTGCTGGGCCTGCTCGCGGCCGGCCCGGTGGCCGCGACGCTGGCGCTGATGAACCTCGCGATGCCGTTCGTCCTCTTCATGCCGGTGGGTTTCATGTACGGGGTCGGCTACCTGTCGGGCCGGTTCAGGACCGCGCGCTACGTGTTCATCTGCATCGCACTCGCTATCGCGGGGCTCATCGGCCTCGGCTTCTACCTGGGCGCCGACAAGGTGCCGTGGATCATCGCGGGCGTGCTCGCTACAGGCATCGTCGGCATCGGCATCGCGACGATCGTGGTGGGCGTGCGCGTTCACTGGAAGCGCGGCATGCTCGGCTTCATGGTGCGGCTCGCGCTGGTGACCGGCGTCATCGGCTTCGCGTTCGTGCAGCTGCGCCCGGGCCCGGACCCCGACGAAATCTGGCTCTTGATGGCGCTGGTGAGCTTCATCGCGCTGGTGCTCGGCTTCTTCCCCGCCACCGGCGGCGGCAGTGGCAATGGAGACGACGACGACCGCGACAGCGGCTGGAGCAGCAGTTCCTCGAGCAGCAGCAGCAGTTCGTCGGACAGCAGTTCCTCGTCCTCGGACAGCGGCGGCTCCAGCAGCGGCGGCGGCGCTTCCGGCAGTTGGTAGCACCTGCTAGGACGACCTGAAGATGCTCAGGACGTAGTCGACGAAGGTCTTGATCTTTGGAGAATTCCGGCGCGACGGCATGTAGACCAGGTTGATTTCCTGCGGCTTGAGCTTCAGCTGCGGCAACACCGGCAGCAGCAGCCCCATGTCCAGCTGCGGCTGGGCCAGCGACATCGGCACCAATGCAATGCCGCGGGACGACAGCGCCAATTGCAGGATCAGTTCCAGGTCGTCCGACTGGAATACGCTTTCCACGCGTATGCGGTGGGTCTTTTCGACGGCCGCGAGGCTGACCTCCCGCTTGCGCCCCTCCGCGCCGGTGGTCAGGAAAACATGCCGGGAGAAGTCCTGCAGACTCTCGATGGCCGGGTGCGGCGCCAGGTAGTCGGGCGCCGCGCACAGCATCAGCGGCTCGTCTTTCAGGTGCCGCGCCACCAGCTCGTCGCAGCCGTCGCGCCCGCGGCGGATGGCCACGTCGGCCTCGTTTCGGAACAGGTCGGCGCGGTCGTTGCCGGTCTCGACCACCACCTCGAGCTGCGGATAGTCCGCCATGAATGCCGGCAGGTGGCTCATGAGCAGTTCCCTGCCGTAGTAGTGCGGCACCACGATGCGCAGCCGCCCTGTCACCGCGCTGCCGCCCGAAGACAGGTTGAGCATGACGTCGTCGAGGATGGTCAGCACATGCTGCGCGGCCACCAGGAATTCGCGCCCCTCTTCCGTGAGCGCGAAGCGCGCGGAGCCGCGATGCAGCAGCAGATGGCCCACCTTGGCTTCCAGCCGCTGGAGCTGGCGCGAGGCGGAGGCCTTGGGTACGTTCAGCACATCGGCGGCGGAGGTCAGTCCCCCCAACTGCGCGGCTTTCGTGAACAGCCGCACGTCCGACAAAGAGAAGTCCTTCATTTCAGATTCGACGTGACCCGATTTTCTTGTTCTCTCCCTGGGCGCTCCCTGTTGGCGTCCGGGTGGGAGTGTCGAACGCCGAGCAAAAGCAACTTAAAGATTCAAAAGTGACCTTTAGTTTCATTTTCGGACAGAGAGCGGACAATTGGTAATGAAGGGGTCAACGTTTGACCAACATGGGCAAAAGTTCACCGTTTTGCCAAAAATCTTCGAATCCAGCTTGCACAATCGAGCGAACAAGGGTCAAGACAGTTGCGTGCCGCGAAAGCGAGCAACCACCGCGCTCGCATCCCGGATTTTGCACAGGAGGCAAAATTCGTCCAATCATTGAATGAATAGGCCCATCTGATGCTCGCTCAAGCTCCTCGTACCTCCCTGGCCGACGCCGCCGCCGATAGCATCCGCGCCGAGATCTCCGGCGGCCGCTGGGCCGTGGGCAGCCGCATTCCCATCGAGCCCCAGCTCGCCCTGCTGCTGGGCGTGAGCCGCGGCACGGTGCGCGAGGCGGTCAAGACACTGGTGTCGCGCGGCCTGCTCGAAGTGCGGCAGGGCTCGGGCACCTATGTGCGCTCCGGTTTCGACCCCTCTTCCAGCCTGCAGAAAATGCGCCGCGCCAGCCTGCGCGACCAGTTCGAGGTACGCCGCGCACTCGAGGTCGAGGCCGCCCGGCTCGCGGCGGTGCGCCACACGGCCCGGGACCTGCGCCGGCTGAACACGCTGCTGGACAAGCGCGGCGTGCCCGACGGGAACGACGGCGGCGACAGCTTCATCGAGCGCGACCTGGCCTTCCACCTGGCCATCGTCGACGTGTCGGGCAACCTCGCGCTGGCCGAGACCTGCCGCTTCATCACCGGCTACATCAAGGAAACGATCGCCAGCACCATGGGCACCGCGCTGCCCGAACCCGACGAGGCCGCGCACCGCGCCATCATCGACGGCATCGCCAGCCGCGACCCGGACGTCGCCGCCGCGGCGGTGCGCGCATTCATGGCGCCGATGATCGACGCGCTGGCGCTGGGCACGGCATGAGCGCCGCCGCCCTCTCACGCGATGCCGCCGTTCAACGCACCCGGCCCCCGCAGCCCTGCGCAGGCGGCGCGGCCGAAGACCTGCTGATCGACACCGAAGCCGACAACCGGCCCGCGCCGCTGCCCACGCCCGCGCCCAACCTGGGCCGCCGCATCCTGCTCGGCGCGAGCGTGGTGCTGATCGCGTTCAACCTGCGGCCGGTGTTCGCCAGCCTCTCGGTGGTGCTGCCGGAAATCATCAAGGCCACCGGCCTTTCGGCCACCGCCGCGAGCCTGCTGACCACGCTGCCCATCGTCTGCCTGGGCGCGTTCGCGCCGCTGGCGCCGGGGCTAGGGCGCCGCTTCGGCACCGAGCGCACGCTGCTCGGCTGCATGGTGCTGATCCTGCTGGGCACGGTGCTGCGCGGCACCGGAAACATCCCGCTTCTGTTCGTCGCGTCGGCCATCGCGGGCAGCGGCATCGCGGTGTCGAACGTGCTGCTGTCGGGCCTGGTGAAGCGCGACTTCGCGAAGCAGGCGGCGCTGATGATGGGCCTCTACACCATGGCCGTGTGCGGCGGCGCCGCCAGCGCGGCGGGCCTCACCGTGCCCATCGAGCACGCGCTGGGCGGCGGCTGGACCATGGCGCTGGCCATGTGGGCGCTGCCGGCCGCGGTGGTCACGCTGATCTGGGCGCCGCAGGCACTGCCGGTCAAAGCGGTGGCGAGCGAATCGGGCTTCACCGTGCGCGGGCTGTGGCGCGACAGGCTGGCCTGGCAAGTCACCTTCTTCATGGGGCTGCAGTCCGCCCTCGCCTACATCGTGATGGGCTGGCTCGCGCCGATCCTGCGCGAGCGCGGGCTCGGCAGCGAGACTGCCGGCTACGTGGTGTCGCTGTCCGTCATGACGCAGGTGGTGACCTGCCTCGTGGTGCCGGCGCTGGCGGTGAAGCTGCGCAACCAGCGTGGCCTGGCCGTGGTGCTGGCGGTGCTCACGGTGGCGGCCATGCTGGCGATGCTGTTCGCGCCGCTCGGCGGCGTATGGCTGTGGGCGGTGCTGCTGGGCATCGCGCAGGGCGGCACCTTCGCGCTGGCGCTCACGATGATCGTGCTGCGCTCGCCCGACTCGCACGTGGCCGCGCACCTGTCGGGCATGGCGCAGGGCGTGGGCTACATGGTGGCCGCCTTCGGCCCGCTGGTGGCCGGGCTGCTGCACGGCTGGACGGGGAGCTTTCGCGCCTCGTCGTGGCTGTTCATCGGGCTGGGCATCGCGCTGGTGATCGCGGGCCTCGGCGCCGGCCGCACGAAGCATGTGGGCGCGGTGACGGTGCCGCGCGGCGCCTGATCTTTCTTGCTGTCTACTGCGGCCCGCCGCCGCAGAAGTCGGCCGAGCCGCCACCGCTGCCATCGGCGGCAAAGCGCGAGCGCGTGCTGACGGTGGCGCTGGCCGGCACGTGCGCGGCCCAGTCGCTCTGCAGCCAGGTGAACTGCCAGCCGTAGGGGCCGCCGGCCTTTGCCGGCTCGCCGTAGGCAATGCGCAGGCTGCCGCTGCTTTCGTCGTGGCAGTGCTTCGAGGTCTTGTATTCCTTCTCGGAGAAGCAGGCGCGGATCATCTTGCTGCAAGAGAACGGAATGGCCTCGTACGCGGCCTTGGCGGACGCGGGATCGGCGTCCAGCGGCACGAAGTCGGCGGTGGAAAACGACGCGCCGCCGCCCGAGTAGCCCTCGAACTGGCGCTGCAGCACCGCCACGGCCCAGCGCCCGTCGGCCAGCGGATAAAGAGCCGGCGCGAGCGCGCGCTGGACCTCGCGGTTGCCCGCCTCGCCTTCCTTGACGGAACCGGCGTACCCGGTGAAGTCGTACACGCGATCGAGCTTCCAATCCGTGGCATCCGCCGCGCGCTTCAGCCGGCCCAGGACCAGCGGCGCTTCCGACAGCACCACGTAGTCGCCGGGTGCGCCGCCGCGCGGACGATGGAGCGTCAGCGCCTTGGCGTCGCAGGGCTGGGGCAGCAAGGCGCACAGGTGGGCGCGCCAGTCGGCATCTATCGACTCGGGCTGCTTTACCGCGACGAAAACCTGCGCCGCCGGGGCGGCAACGGCGGGCACCGCGAACGGCAGCGCGGCCAGCAGCGCCGCGGCAATGGGCATTTTCTTCATGGGGCCGATGGTAAAACGCGGGCCGTGAACTCCGCCCCAACCTCTACTCCCATCCTGCAACTGCAGGACATCGGCTTCGCCTACCCCGGCCAGAGCGCCATCGCGTCCGGCTGGACTGCCTCGATCGGCGCCGGCGTGACGCTGCTCCATGGCGACACGGGCGCCGGCAAGTCGGCCCTGCTCCAGGTGATCGCTGGCGTGCTGCCCGCCAGCGGCCGGCTGACGGTGGCCGGCACCCGCCTGGACGCCTCGCCCGAGGCCTACCGCCGCCAGGTCTTCTTCGTCGACCCCGCCACCGACCGCTTCGACCAGCTCACCGCCCGCGAGTGCACGCGGCAACTGACCGAGGGCGACAGCGGCTTCGACCCGGCCGCCTGGCAGGCGCTGGTCGACGGCTTTTCGCTCGAGCCGCACCTCGACAAGAAGCTGTTCATGCTCTCCACCGGCTCCAGGCGCAAGGTCTGGATGGCGGCAGGGCTTGCCTCGGGCCGGCCGCTGGTGCTGCTCGACGAGCCGACCGCCGGACTCGACGCCGGCTCCGCCCGCTGCCTCTGGCGGGCGCTGACGGACGTGGCCGGGCAGGGGCGCCGGGCCGTGCTGGTCGCCAGCGCGGCGCTGATCGACACCGTGCCGCTGGCCGCTACCATCGCCCTGCCGCTGGATTGACAGAGCCTGTTACGGGGAGATCGCACCCCGGATCGGCCACCCTCCTTCCGCCCGGCGACAATCGCCACCTTCGTGAACTGATTTATCCCTGAAGTTCACGCCACCCGACAACCCAGGATTTACGGACGCAAGCGCATGAGCTCGAAGCAACCCACCATCGTCTACACCCTCACCGACGAGGCGCCCCTGCTGGCGACCTACGCGTTTTTGCCCATCATCCGCGCCTTCACCACCCCGGCCGGCATTGACGTCACCACCAGCGACATCTCGGTGGCAGCCCGCATCCTGGGCGAATTCCCCGAATTCCTGAGCGACGACCAGAAGGTGCCCGACAACCTGGCCGAACTGGGCAAGCTCACGCTCAAGCCCGAAGCCAACATCATCAAGCTGCCCAACATCAGCGCCTCGGTCGCCCAGCTCAAGTCGGCGATCAAGGAACTGCAAGGCAAGGGCTACAAGATCCCCGACTACCCGGAGAACCCGACCTCGGACGAGGACAAGGACATCCGCGCGCGCTACAACAAGTGCACCGGCAGCGCCGTGAACCCGGTTCTTCGCGAAGGCAACTCCGACCGCCGCGCACCCAAGGCCGTCAAGGAATACGCACGCAAGAACCCGCACAGCATGGCCGAGTGGAGCCAGGCCTCGCGCTCGCACGTCTCGCACATGCACGGCGGCGACTTCTACCACGGCGAAAAATCCATGACGCTGGACCGCGCGCGCAACGTCAAGATGGAGCTGATCACCAAGAGCGGCAAGACCATCGTGCTCAAGCCCAAGGTCGCGCTGCTGGACCGCGAGGTCATCGATTCCATGTTCATGAGCAAGAAGGCACTGCTGGCCTTCTATGAAAAGGAAATCGAGGACGCGCACAAGACCGGCGTGATGTTCTCGCTGCACGTCAAGGCCACCATGATGAAGGTCTCGCACCCCATCGTGTTCGGCCACTGCGTGAAGATCTTCTACAAGGAAGCCTTCGAGAAGCACGGCAAGCTGTTCGACGAACTGGGCATCAACGTCAACAACGGCATGGTCGACCTGTACACCAAGATCGCCACGCTGCCCCAGAGCACGCAGGACGAGATCAAGCGCGACCTGCACGCCTGCCACGAGAACCGCCCCGAGCTGGCCATGGTCGACTCGGCCAAGGGCATCACCAACTTCCACTCGCCCAACGACGTCATCGTCGACGCATCCATGCCCGCGATGATCCGCAACGGCGGCAAGATGTGGGGCGCCGACGGCCGCCTGAAGGACGTCAAGGCCGTGATGCCCGAATCGACCTTCGCCCGCATCTACCAGGAGATCATCAACTTCTGCAAGTGGCACGGCGCCTTCGACCCCAAGACCATGGGCACGGTGCCCAACGTGGGCCTCATGGCCCAGAAGGCCGAGGAGTACGGCTCGCACGACAAGACCTTCGAGATCCCGGAAGACGGCGTTGCCAACATCACCGACCTGGACACCGGCGAAGTACTGATGAGCGAGAACGTGGAGCAAGGCGACATCTGGCGCATGTGCCAGGTCAAGGACGCCGCGATCCGCGACTGGGTCAAGCTGGCCGTCACCCGCGCGCGCAACTCGGGCATGCCGGTGGTGTTCTGGCTGGACGCCTACCGCCCGCACGAGGCGCAGCTGATCACCAAGGTCAAGATGTACCTGCACGAGCACAACACCTCGGGCCTGGACATCCAGATCATGAGCCAGGTGCGCGCCATGCGCTACACGCTGGAGCGCGTCGTGCGCGGCCTGGACACCATCAGCGCCACCGGCAACATCCTGCGCGACTACCTGACCGACCTGTTCCCCATCATGGAACTGGGCACCTCGGCCAAGATGCTGTCGATCGTGCCGCTGATGGCCGGCGGCGGCCTGTACGAGACCGGCGCGGGCGGCTCGGCCCCCAAGCACGTGCAGCAGCTGGTGGAAGAAAACCACCTGCGCTGGGACTCGCTGGGCGAATTCCTCGCGCTGGCCGTCAGCCTGGAAGACCTGGGCCTGAAGACCGGCAACAAGAAAGCCGCCATCCTGGCCAAGACGCTCGACACCGCCACCGGCAAGCTGCTGGACAACAACAAGAACCCGTCGCCCAAGACCGGCCAGCTCGACAACCGCGGCAGCCAGTTCTACCTGGCCATGTACTGGGCGCAGGAGCTGGCCGCGCAGACCGAAGACAAGGAGCTGCAGGCCCTGTTCGTGAAGCTGGCCGACTCGCTCACCAGCAACGAGAAGAAGATCGTCGACGAGCTGGCGGCGGTGCAGGGCAAGGCCGTGGACATCGGCGGCTACTACCTGGCCGACAAGGCGAAGTTCGAGGCGGTGATGCGCCCGAGCGCCACGCTGAACGCGGCGCTGGCTTCCGCGCAAGGCTGATGGGAACTGCGGTGCGGCCGCCAACGCCGCACTACTGAAACCCCGGCTTAACCGATCGCACCGGCGCTCGGGCCGCAGGGCCTGCCGCCGGTGCATTCACGTCACGATACCGACTCGCGCTCCGAACACCGGGCGGCAACGAGCATTCCAGCGCCAACGAAGCGCACACCGCAGAGTTCAACAGGAGGGAGGCAAATGGCACGTGCCATCCTGGGCGCAAAGCCCGCAGAAGCCGGCCCGCAGCTGTCGCTGCGCCCCGCCGACACACAGACCGCCAGCCGCACCGTGCTGGGCGGCGCAGAGCTGCAGGCGCGCCTGCGCCAGAAGCGCTCGACCGCCTACATCGAGGCCATGACCCGGCTCGACGCCGGCACGCATCTGCACGGCGCCAACGCGGCCCAAGCCACGCAGGACCTGCTGGCGGCCATCCGCCAGGAGCTGCCCGATGTGGCCATCGACGCGCTGCCGGTCGGCATCGTCGCCAAGTGCTATCTGGGCGTGCCCCATGAAGTGCATACCCTGACCTGCGCCGGCAGCATCATCCAGCACTTCAAGATCGGCGAAGCGCTGCCTCCCCTGATGGAGCGCGCCCGCTCGCTCGCGCAACACCCCGGCTACGTCTTCATCGAGGTGTATTCCACCCGGCTGGTCACCGTCAGCGCCTCCGGCCAGACAGCCATCATCGACATTTGAAAAACGACCCATGAGTTCAGAACGCATCATTCAATTGGCCGACCTGAGCATGATCCTCGGATCACTGCGCAGCCTTCAGGGCGACATCGGCACGGTCTCGGGCCAAGTCGAATCCGTCGGGCGCGACCTGACGCAGACCCGCTCCGAGCTGTCGCGGCTCGAACAGGCCTTTGCCGACTTCGTCGAGGCCGACCTCAAGGCCAAGGAGCTTTCGCTGGCCGAAACCCGCCACGTCAAGGTGCGCCAGGAACTGGAATCCGCCTTCGGCTATTACGCCGTGGTGCGCCGCCAGGCCACCGGCATCCTGCAGGCTTCCGACGTGCAGCTGGTGCGCAACGAAACGCTGCGCAGCGCCACCGAGGAACTGATGATCTCGGCGCCCCGCTACTGGCTGGCGCCCGCGCTGGTGGCCCTGTCGGCATGGCTGGGAGACAACCGTGAGCTGGCAACGCGCGCGCTGGCCGAAGCCGTGCGCCGCGACGACGAGAAGACCTCGCTGTTCTTCGCGCTGGTATCGCGCCGCGCCGGCCGCACAGATGCCAACCGCACCTGGCTCGACCGCTACTTTGCACTGCAGAACCCCTACAAGCTCGACCGCCAGACCGTCGTCATGATCGATGCCATGGCCAACGGCGTGTTCGGCGCCGACGTGAGCATGCACTGCAGCAAGCGCATCTCCGCCTGGATCGAGGAGCTTTCGCAGCAGGCCGGCTTCGTGGAAACGCAACGCAGCCAGTGGAGCAAGGGCCTGCTCTCGAAGACCCCAAACGAAGACCACGGCAGCCGCTACAGCCACCTCAAGCGCTTCAGCCCGACATGGACCGCCATCAACCAGGCGCTCAACGGCATGGCGATGCACCAGGCCGTGCTGACGCACTTCGACGGCGTCTTCAAGGGCGAGATAAAGGCAGCGCCCAGCGTGCTGACCGCGGTGGACGACCTGCTGAGCAAGCTGGTAACGCGCTTCGACGACGAAGAACTGCCGCTGCGCCGTCAGGAAGAAATGTGCCGTTTCATCATCGAGGAAAGCGGCGACAAGAACGCAGCCCGCAAGCGCTATGACTTGCAAAGCACCGCGCTCGAAGAGCAGGTCGACTTCACGCAGTTGCTGACCAACGCGGCCATGCACCCGGAGACCTCCCACGTCACGCGCGCCACGCAACGTTTTGCCATTGCCCATTCGCGCGACTGGATCGTGGACGCACATGCCGACGTCACCGCCGGCGCGCGCATGGCCGTGCCGACGCGCATCGGCATCACCATCGAGGACTGGAAAGGCAGCACTGCCAACGGCGAGGACGAAACCGAACTGCTCGCCAGCCTGAAGGAAAACATCGCCAAGCGCGAAGCCGATGCACTGGCGCAAGTGAAGCTCACGGGCATGCACTGGGCCGGTTTGGTGATCGGTGTCTTGCTGATCCTGGTGGCCTTTGGCGCCGGTCTGTTCCCGTTCCTGATCGGCGCCGGTTGCCTGACGTGGGTGTTCCTCGCCTACCGGCAGCTCGACAAGACCCGCGACAAGATCAAGGCCGACTTCGCAATACTGCTCGAGCAATCGAGCCAGGCACTGAGGGCCTGCGTGGCCGAGGTAGTCGAACTGCGCCGCGATCTCGCGAAACGCGACGCCGTGGCCGCCGACGTGACGGCGCTGCTTGAAAGCATCACCCCCGGGCAACACATCCTCTCGTCGCACGACACGGTGCGCCGCGTCCTGGTCAATGGCTGAGAAACCGCCAAGAAGGAATTTCGCATGAACCGCGTCATCATCCCCGGGGCGACCGCTCCCACATCGCCCACGTTGCCCGCCGTGCCCGCCGTGCCCGCACCGATAGCAGCACCCACTCCGCCGCAACAGACCCTGGCCGAGGCGCCAGACGCACTGGCAGGAGCTCTCCCCGCTTGGGACCTGCTGCCGGCCACGCCCTTCATCCGCCGCGTCAAGTAAATGCCGGTGTCCCCGGAAGGCCCGCGAACCTACGCCCAGTGGAGCGAATGCCTCGACCAGCTGGCTGCGGGCACGCAAGACGAGGCCTGCCTCGCGCACATGGGCGGCGGCGAGCTCTCGTGGAGCGGCGGCGTCGGTCCACTGTTCGCGCAGCGGCTGGCCGATGAGTTCAACGCTCGGCTGACGCGCTGCTCCGGGCACCTGACCCGCGACCTGCGCATGGGCGCGGACGAAGGCAGCGTGGTGCGGGCGATCCTCAACGCGCGCCAGTCGCTGTTCTTCCTGCACCGACTGGCGCAGCTACCGGTCTTCGCCGAAACACTGCGCGCGCACCTGACCAGCGAGGTGCGCAAGTTCGCCGAGCGTTCGCAGAAGTCGCTCGAAGACTCGGCCCAAGCCGACCGCAGCGGGCGCTTGCGCGTGCTGCTGCAGAACAACAACCTGCTGCGCTACGACACGCTGACCGTCTCCACGGTCGCTTCGCCGTCCATGCAAGCTTCCAGCGCCCTCACGGACATGCCGCCCTCCGGCATGCGGCGGCGCAACATCCTGATTTGAAGAGTACCGATGAGCGACACCACCGAGTTCAAGGCCACCCTCACGCGCTACCTCAAGGCGCGTATTCCATTCATCTCGATCCGCAGCGCGGAGCGCGCCCGCGTGCTCGACCTGCTGCGCGAGGTAGGCGCCACGCTGAATGCGCCGGTGTACGTACACACGCTTTCACAGGGCACCCGCGAGCTCGCGACCGGCCGCGCCGTCAATGAAGACCGCTCGTCCGCCGGGGCCGTCGACTTCGCGAGCCAGCAGTTCGCGCAGCGCCAGAACCTGTCGATGGTGCTGACCGAAGTGTCCGACATCGAGGACGACACCGCCTCCGCGCGCCACCTGCTCGACGTGGTCATGCTGGCCGCCGAGCACAGCGGTGTGGTGGTGGTCATCACGACCAAGCCAGTGTGGGGCCAGTTGCAGCGCGCCGGCATGTCGCTGGCGCTTTCGGCCCCCAGCGAGGACGAGATGTTCGCGATCATCCGGGAAAACCTCGACGCCTATCGCGGCCACTTCCCCATCGAATGGGACGCCGACGACGAGCGCCGGGCCGCGGCCATCCTTGCGGGCATTTCGCGCATCGAGGCTGAGAACATCATCGCCACGCTGCTTGCCAACGGCCGCGTGACCAAGGCCGACATGGTCGAGCTGATGCACGCCAAGGACCGCATCTTCGCGGACATATCCGGCATTGAGCGCGTCAGCGTGCGCGGCACCGAGCTGAACGTGGGCGGGCTCGGCGGCCTCAAGGCATGGCTCGACAAGGAACGCCCGCTGCTCACCGCCGACCTGCGCGAACGCGGCATCCGACCGCCGCGCGGCGTGCTGCTGGTGGGCGTGCCGGGCTGCGGCAAGTCGCTGTCGGCCAAGGCCATCGCGGCCAACTGGAGCCTGCCGCTGTACCGGCTCGACCTGTCGACCATCCACGGCCAGTACCTGGGACAGAGCGAATCGCGCCTGAAGGACGCGCTGGCCACGGCCGACCACGTCTCGCCGTGCGTGCTGTGGATCGACGAGATCGAAAAGGGCCTGGCCGGCGCGCAAGGCAGCGGCGACGGCGGCACCTCGACGCGCCTCGTCGGGCAGTTCCTGTACTGGCTGCAGGAGGCGCGCTCGCGCGTGTTCGTAGTGGCCACTGCCAACGATGTATCCAAGCTGCCGCCCGAACTGCTGCGCCGGGGCCGCTTCGACGAGCTGTTCTTCGTCGACCTGCCGACGCCGCAGGAACGCAGCGAGATCATCGACATCTACACGCGCCGCGGCCTCAAGCAGACGCCGCCAGAGGAGCTGATGGAAGAGCTGGTCGGCCTATCGGACGGCTTCGCGGGGTCCGATCTCGAATCGGCGGTGCGCGAAGTGGTCAAGGAGGCCTACCTGAACGGCGACGCGGCCGTTACGCCCGACTTGTTTCGCCGCGCGTTCGTGAACGTGGTGCCGCTGTCGAAGACCGCGCCTGAGCAGATCGAGAGCATCCGCGCCTGGGGCCGCGAGCGCGCCGTGCCGGCATCGGGCCAACCCATTGGCACGGCGCAGAACCAGCCGCGCCCGCGTCGCCAAGTCCTGGGTTGATGCAATAAGTCCCCACGTCCGTTAAAAGGACGGGGATTTGAACCCCCTCGCCTTCACAACTAGACTGCTGGCCCACTCCCAGCTAGCCGTGTGAGGCAGGCCCACCATGAAACACCGTCTGCTGATTTCCCTCACGCTGGCCTTCGCAGGCGCCGCCCACGGCGCCGAAGACTGCGAAGCACTGCGTACCCGTATCGAATCGAAGATCGCCGCGGCCGGTGTCGCGCGTTTCGCCGTCACCGTCGTCGATGCCAGCGCAACGGCGGCCGGCCAGGTGGTGGGCAGCTGCGAACTCGGCAGCAAGAAGGTCGTGTACGAACGCGACGTGGGACCGGTGCGGGAAGGCATTTCTCCCGCGCCTGCTTCAGGGGCACCGTCCAGCGGCAGCGAGCCGATCCTCACCGAATGCAAGGACGGCACCGTGTCCGTCGGCGGCGACTGCAGGAAGCAGCCGTAGCACGACGCCGCTGGATCAGCTACCCCGGGCCTCCAGGCCGAGCAGCCCCATCTGCATGCCTTCGCGCACGGCCTGCGCACGCGACTTCACTGCCAGCTTGCGGTAGATATTCTTGACCTGCGCATCGACCGTGTGGGGCGAGCGGTAGCTCGTCTCGGCGATCTGCTTGTTGCTCAGCCCCTGGGAGACCATCCGCAGCACGTTGATCTCGCGCGGGGACAGCGAAGACCGTCCGCAGTCCGGGCCTGCCGGCTGCAGGCTGCGCACCCGCCTTGGCTTGGCGGGTGCCCGCACCGCAGGCACGTCGACCTTGACCTCGTGCATCTGGCGCGCATCCAGAATGCGCTGCGCGATCCGCGACGCCGTCGCCGCGTCGCCTTCCGCGACCAGCCGCATCAGGAAGGCCAGCTCGACCTCGTTCGCCTCGGAGAACAGCGAACCCACCGCGCCCGCCGCGGCCACGGAGTCCGCATGCAGCGCCTGCGCGGCCATGGACAGCGCGGCCGGCTCGATGCCGCGCTTGCCCTCGCGCATAGGCTCGGTGGGGATCCTCTTTGTCTTTTTATCGGACAGCATGTGTCGGCGCTCGCTCGGGAAGGGTGGAAAACTGCGAGACCCCTTGGCTGGGAGCCTCCGCGTGGCCCTGCAACCACGTCACCCCGAAGATTGCTTTCGTATGACAAACGGCCTTGACCGTGCGTCTCAGTTCTTGCGAGAATCCGCCGGAAATCCGTTATTTTTTGGCACTTTTGGTTTATTTTCAGGTTTTCTGAGAGCCTCTCCGCCTGATTCGGAGTGTTTTTGATGGGCTTGCGCGAGCTAGAAACCGGCGTCCGTTCCCCGCTGGGGAACCGCATCTCCCACAGCCATTTCGACGTGGCTGCGGAACCCCCACACCGGCAATTCCTGGCCTGGCGTGAGCGCGTCGGCCATGTGATCGACGTGGTGCCCTCGTCGGCCGACATCGGCAAGCCGTTCCACGCGTCCATCGACCGGTACGAGGTCGGCGACATCGTCTTCACCGACTGCCGCTCCGACGCCATGCTGCTCGAGCGTTCGCTCGCGCGCATCTCCACCGACAACGTCCGCAACTACGCCTTCCATGTGTTCGCCGAAGGCGATGTCGACAGCGTGACCGTGCGCTCCTCGGCGCAGCGCGACGCGCCAGCTGCCGCGAAGTTCGTGGCGCTCGACATGGGCCAGCCGGTGCGCATGCATCGCAACGCCTGCCATGTGCTGACCTTCTTCGTGCCGGGAACGATGGTGCAGGAGGTCTTTCCGGACCCTGCGGCCGTCCACGCCCGCACGATGCAGCCCGACTCGCCCATCGCGCGGCTGGCGCTGGACCATACGGCCGCCCTCGGCCGGGAGATTGCGACGCTGAGCGCCCCGGCCGCCGAAAGCGCCGTGCGCGACGCCGTGCAGTTGCTGATCGCGGGCTTCGGCAAGCAGGCGCGCCTGAGCGGCGGCGCGCGTGCAGCCGCCCGAGCGGCGATGTTCGGGCAGGTACGCCGCTATGTGCAGGCCAACCTGCATCGCGCCGACCTGTCGCCGGAGAACGTGCTGGCGGCGCTGCACCTTCCGCGGCCGACCCTGTACCGCCTGTTCCAGCATGAAGGCGGCCTGGGTGCATACATACGCCACCTGCGGCTGCGGCATGCGGCCGACGACCTCGTGCGCTATCCGCACATGATGGTGACTGACGTGGCCTATGGCGTCGGGTTCAAGAGCCCGTCGGACTTCACAAGGGCTTTCCGAAGGGCCTACAGCATGTCGCCGCAGGAATTCAGGGCTTCGTCGGGCGCGCCGCACTGACCACCCGCGCGATCCACGCCAGCAGCACGGCGACGACCTCGTCGCGGTTGACCTCGTTGAGCGTCTCGTGGCGCGCACCGCCGAATACGTGGCTCGACACATCGCTCAGGCCCGCCTCGCGGTAGCGCTGCACCAACGGATAGAACCACTCGGCCTTGTTGCTGACCGGGTCCTGGTCGCCGATGAACAGGTACAGCGGCAGATCGGGGCGGATGCGCTTTCGCATCGCCTCGGGCGTCAGGTCCGCCAGTTTCGCGAACATCGAGCCCAGCCCCTCGGCCGAGACGGTGAAGCCGCACAGCGGATCGGCGATGTAGGCATCGACCTGCGCCGGGTCGCGGCTGAGCCAGTCGAACGGCGTGCGCACATCGGGCAGCGCGGCGTTCATGTCCTCCAATTTGAAGCCGGACTGCAGCGCGGCACCCAGCAGGTCGAGCGCCGAGGTGCCCGAAAGCACGGCACCCGCCAGCAGTGCGCTGTGCTCGACGAGGTAGTACTGCGTGGCGAACGATCCCATGCTGTGGCCCAGCAGGATCAGCGGCAGGCCCGGATGCACGCCGCGCACATGGCGGCTCAGGAGCGCCATGTCGTCCACCAGGCCGGCGAAAGCGCGTGGACCGAACTCACCCAACTCGCCGCGCGCGGCGGCGCCCTTGCCGTGGCCCCGGTGCTCGTTGGCGTAGACGACATAGCCGGCCTGCACCAGCGCTTCGGCCAGATGCCGGTAGCGCAGCGAATGCTCGCCCATGCCGTGCGCCAGTTGAATCACGGCGCGCTGCGTCGGGCCTTGCCAGCGATGCGCTTCGATCGCGATGCCGTCGTTGGAAGTCAGGTCGAAGTGCGTCTCTGTGCTCGGCATGCAGTGCTCCATTGAAAAGGGAACGCCATCCTAGGGGGTGGCGGGCGCAGCGGTGATCAGGGCTTTCCAGCTTCCTGCGCGCAGCGAGCCCCAAGCAGCCCGGCCATCTTCTTCAAGGCCGCTTCCAGCGTCGGCTCGATGTGGATCGAGCAGGCCAGCATCAGGTTCGGCGGCTGGCCGAAGTCTTCGACGGCAATGCCGGTACCGCGCTCGCGCAGCATGCCGCTCGGGTCCTGCTCGCACGGCAATGCTGCCCGCACCCGGGCCGCGTAGCTGCCCTCCGGCACGCCATAGGCCGCAACGGGAATCCCCAGCGCAACCGCCGCCCCCACCTCGAACACCGTGCCGGAATCCGGCTCCAGGCCCCGGAAGCATTCGAGGTTGGCAACGACGCCATCGGCGCTGCGCAGCAGCCGCATGTTGGCTTCGTAGATCTTCCTTTCCAGGGGAATGGGAGACGGGTCTTCGCTGCCGTCCGCCGGCGGCAAGGCGTCGAGGCCTGCCGCATCGCAAGCGGCAGCCATGCGGACGAAATGCGCCTTCGCGTCAGGGCGAAAGACATCCGGCCCGGCCAGGTAGACGCGCGGGCGTGGCGCGATGTCGAGGGCTTCTTGCATCGACAAAGCATCGGCGATTTCCGGGCCGGGCTCAATCCCGGCGGCGTGACGGGAAGCAACCGGCTGCCAAGTTCATTCGTGGCGGATTGGGCAAGAAATACGTACGAACCGGCTACCACCCTGCCCGCGCTTTTCTGAAGAATCGCCACATCGCACAGCCCCACGTACCGCCCTAGCGCGAAAGTACCAAGCGCCCCCCGATCCAGGATTGCCCCCGCCCCAGGTTTTGCAGGATCAGGCAAAAACCGCGTTCGATCCGGATACCGCTTGCGGCCCTTGCCGCGAGAAACTTCCCTCCATGCCCGGCACACGCTCTTCTCTGGTGTGCGCCCCACGGCAAACCGACCAGCACAAGGAGTTCTCCATGACCGCAATCCAGGAAAAAGTCGTCCTCATCACCGGCGCGAGCAGCGGCATCGGCGAAGCGACCGCGCGGCTGCTTGCGCGGCGCGGCGCCAAAGTGGTGCTCGGTGCGCGGCGCACCGACAAACTCGCGGCGCTCGTGGCCGAGATCGAGGCCACCGGCGGTACCGCCAGCTTCCAGCGCCTCGACGTCACGCACCGCCCCGACGTGGAAGCATTTGCCGAGTTCGCGCTCGAGACGCACGAGCACATCGACGTGCTGGTGAACGCCGCGGGCGTGATGCCGATGTCGCCGCTGTGGAACCGCAAGATCGAGGAGTGGGAGCTCATGATCGACGTGAACCTGCGCGGCGTGCTGCTCGGCATTGCGGCCGTGCTGCCGACGATGCAGGAGCAGGGCTGGGGCCACATCGTCAATGTGGCGCCGGTGGCGATGCAGGGCGTGTCGCCCTCCTCCGCCGTCTACCACGGCACGCAGTACGCGGTGAACGCGATCTCCGAAGGGCTGCGCCAGGAGCACGCCGGCCGCCTGCACGTGACGATGATCAGCCCCGACGTGAACGGCCCGGGCGACCCGCTGGCCGAACGCATCGCGGCCAGCTACTCGCGCGAGCGCATGCGCACCAACCGGCGCATCGCGGTGCCGGTGGATGCGGTGGCCCGCTCGATTGCCGGCGCCATCGAGGGCTACGGCATCACCGTCGACACGATGCGGCTGCCCTACAGGCAGAAGCCGCACCCCGCCGTGTACGTGCAGTGATTCAGTAGGTCTTGTAGGGCAGGAACTTGCCCGACAGCACCACTTTGACCCGGTCGCCCTTCGGGTCGGCCTGGCGCTGGATGTCCATGCTGAAGTCGATGGCGCTCATGATGCCGTCGCCGAACTCCTCGTGGATCAGTTCCTTGATGGTGGTGCCGTACACGCTCACCACCTCATACCAGCGGTAGATGAGCGGGTCGGTCGGCACCGGGGTGGGCAGCGAGCCCTTGTAGGGCACCACCTGCAGCCATTTCTGCTCTTCCGGCGTGAGGCCGAAGATCTTGCCGATGACCTTGGCCTGCTTGTCGTCGAGCGTCATCTGGCCGAGGCAGGCGGCGGTGGTCCATTCCTTCGAGAGGCCCACCTTCTTGGCCACGTCGGCCCACTGGATGCCTTTGCTCACCTTGACGGTGATGATCTTCTCCGTGACGTCGTTGCGGTTCATGCGGTCTCCTGTTTGAACAGCCCGGAGCAAGCAACAGCCGTGCCGGAGGTCAGTGCAACTTGCGCTCCGCTTCCTTGATGGGCTGGTCGTTGATGCTCGCGAAGCGGCGCTGCATCAGGCCGTTCTCAGCGAACTCCCAGTTCTCGTTGCCGTGGCTGCGATACCACTGGCCCGCGTCGTCGTGCCATTCGTACTCGAAGCGCACCGCGATGCGGTTGTCCATGAAGGCCCACAGCTGCTTCTTCAGCCGGTAGTCGAGTTCGCGCGCCCACTTGCGCGAAAGGAACTCGACCACCTGCTCGCGGCCGTTGACGAACTCGGCGCGGTTGCGCCACTCGGTGTCGGGCGTGTAGGCCAGGCTCACGCGCACAGGGTCGCGCGAGTTCCAGGCGTCTTCGGCAGCCTGGACTTTCTTGATGGCGGATTCGAGGGTGAAGGGCGGCAGCGGCGGGCGGGATTCCATGAGGGTCTTTCAATGAAGTGGCAAGAGGGAATGCGCCGCAATGTGCCACATGTAGACAGACCTGTCTACATGCCTACAATCGCACCATGGACATCTCCGCACTGCCGGCGCGCGAGCGCATCCTGCTCACCGCGCACGACCTCTTCTATGCCGACGGCATCCGCGCCACCGGCATCGACCGCGTCATTGCGGCCTCGGGCGTCACCAAGGTCACGTTCTACCGGCACTTCCCGTCGAAGGACGACCTGGTGCGCGCCTTTCTCGACCACCGCCACGGCCTGTGGATGGCGTGGTTCGTCGACGCGCTGGGCCGGCGCGGCGCGCAGCAGCGCATCGAGGGCGGGCAGGCGCTGATGGTGCTGGCCGACGTGATGGCCGAGTGGTTCGCCGACCCGGTGTTTCGCGGCTGCGCGTTCATCAACTCGGTGGTGGAAATCGGCGCCAGCGTGCCCGGAGCCACAGGCATCGCACGCGAGCACAAACGCGAGATGGTCGAAGTCATCGCCGGCCTGCTGCCCGACGGGCCGCAACGCATGGCGCTCGCGCAGGCGGCGGCGCTGGGCGTGGACGGCGCCATCGTCAAGGCGCAGATGGGCGATGCGGCACTGGCGCGCGAGGCGGTCGACGACCTGCGCCGGCTGCTTCAGGCACTGACGGCCACGCTCGCCGCAAGTTAGGCCCCGACATCCGCACCGGGAAGCGTTCGATACCATCGAACCCCGCTGCTTTCGCCGACAAGAAGATGGTTTCACCGCGTCTCCCCTCGACCCAGGGCCTCCAGGCCTTCGAGGCCGTCGCGCGCCTGCGCAGCGTCAACCTGGCGGCCGAAGAGCTCAGCGTGACGCCCAGCGCGGTGAGCCACCGCATCCGCCAGCTCGAGCTTCTGCTGGAACTCAAGTTCTTCACCGGCAGCGACTTCAGCCTCAGCGCCGACGGCATGGCCTACCTGGCCCGCGTGCGCGAGGCCATTGCGGCACTGCAGCAAGTGCCAGGCCGCGAGCCGGCTTCGCAGATGCGGCGGCTGCGCGTGGCGGTCACGCCCACCTTCTCCCGGCAGATATTGCTGCCCCGGCTCGCGCGCTTTCGCGACACCTACCCGAACATCGAGCTGATGCTGCAGGTGACGGCGCCGGTGCGCAATTCCACGCTCGAAGAGGTCGACCTGGAGCTGCGCTTCGGCACCGGCCCCTTTCACGACCGCGAGTTCTGCCAGCTGCTGGCCGACGAGGTGTCGCCCGCGTGCAGCCCGGCCTACCTGCAACGCCACGGCCCGTTCGAGGCCGGCTTCTCGACCGATGCCGAGGTGTCGCGCTCGCAGTTGCTGCGCACGCCGCTGGAGTCGTGGCGCACCTGGTTCAAGGCCTGCGGCATCGGCCTGCCCGAGCCCGCCACCGGCCACCAGCTCACCGACCTGGGCCTGGCGCTCGATGCGGCGGCGGAAGACTTCGGCGTGGTGCTGATGCATTTGAAGCTCGGCAGCGCCTGGCTCGACAACGGCCGGCTCGTGCGGCTGTCGCAGCGCAGCGTACCTTCGCCCAACGCCTACTTCCTGTGCTGGCGGCCGGGCACCATGGAACGCTGGGAATGCGCCACCTTCGTCGAGTGGCTGCGGCAGGCGCTGCGGGACTGAATTCTTTTCAGCCGAAGCCCCGGCTTTTTTCAGATGGCCCGCCGGAGCACCTGCCGATAATGGCCGGTTAGCCCCCGCCAACCCACAAAGACCATCCAGGAGACGCCCCGTGCCCGACCTTTCCAAGATCACCAGCATCGAAGACCTGCGGGTGATCGCCAAGCGGCGCGTGCCGAAGATGTTCTACGACTACGCCGATTCCGGCGCCTGGACCGAGGGCACCTACCGCGCCAACGAGAGCGACTTCCAGAAGATCAAGCTGCGCCAGCGCGTGGCGGTGAACATGGAAGGCCGCTCGCTGCGCACCACCATGGTCGGTCAGGAAACCGCCATGCCCGTGGCCATTGCGCCCACCGGCCTCACCGGCATGCAGCACGCCGACGGCGAGATCCTCGGCGCCCGCGCGGCCAAGGCCTTCGGCATTCCGTTCACGCTGTCGACCATGAGCATCTGCTCGCTCGAAGACATCGCCGAGCACACCGGCCGCCATCCGTTCTGGTTCCAGCTCTACGTCATGAAGGACCGCGACTTCATCGAACGCCTGATCGAACGCGCCAAGGCCGCCAACGTCACGGCCCTGCAGCTCACGCTCGACCTGCAGATCCTGGGCCAGCGCCACAAGGACATCAAGAACGGCCTCACCGCGCCGCCCAAGCCCACCATCAAGAACCTGATCAACCTCGCCACCAAGCCGGCCTGGTGCATGGGCATGCTGGGCACGAAGCGACGCACCTTCGGCAACATCGCGGGCCATGCCAAGGGCGTGAAAGACCTGTCCTCGCTGTCGTCGTGGACCGCCGAGCAATTCGACCCCGCGCTCAGCTGGGCCGACGTCGAGTGGATCAAGAAGCTCTGGGGCGGCAAGCTCATCCTCAAGGGCGTCATGGACGTGGAAGACGCGCGCCTGGCTGCCAACAGCGGCGCCGATGCGCTCATCGTGTCGAACCACGGCGGCCGCCAGCTCGACGGCGCGCCCTCTTCCATCGCGGCACTGCCCGCCATTGTCGAAGCGGTGGGCAGCGAGATCGAGGTGTGGATGGACGGCGGCATCCGCAGCGGCCAGGACGTGCTCAAGGCCCGCGCGCTGGGCGCACGCGGCACGCTCATCGGCCGCAGCTTCCTGTACGGGCTGGGCGCCTACGGCCAGCCCGGCGTGACGCGCGCGCTGCAGATCATCCAGAAGGAACTCGACATCACCATGGCCTTCTGCGGCCGCACGAATATCGACGACGTCGATTCGAGCATCCTGCTGCCCGGCACGTTCTAGGGCCTGTGCGAAGGCCACTTCGGGGGTAGGCCGATGCGGTGCCGGCTGACACGGCCCACCCACGTGCGGGCGCAGAATGTTTTGGCAACAACAACATCGCCCGCACGGCGGCAAAGGCACCATGAGCGCAGTCACGCCTACCCATGGAGGCCAGACGGCTTCCTCTTCTTCGTCTTCTTCGTCCCCACCGCACTACAGCGCTGAAGAAAAACGCCACCGCGTCTTCGCGATCATGGCGGCCTCGTCGGGCAACCTGGTCGAGTGGTTCGACTTCTACGTGTATGCCTTCTCGGCGCTGTACTTCGCGCCGGCCTTCTTTCCCAAGTCAGACCCCACCGCGCAATTGCTGAACACCGCCGGCGTGTTCGCGGCCGGCTTCCTCATGCGGCCCATCGGCGGATGGCTGTTCGGCCGCGTGGCCGACCGGCTCGGGCGCAAGACCTCGATGCTGATCTCCGTCACCATGATGTGCGGCGGCTCGCTGGTCATCGCGGCGCTGCCCACCTACGCGCAGATCGGTGCGTGGGCGCCCTTCCTGCTGCTCATCTGCCGCCTGTTCCAGGGCTTGTCGGTGGGCGGTGAATACGGCACCACCGCCACCTACATGAGCGAGGTCGCGCTGCGCGGCCAGCGCGGCTTCTTCTCGTCGTTCCAGTACGTCACGCTGATCGGCGGGCAACTGCTGGCGGTGCTGGTCATCGTGGCGCTCGAGCAGCTGCTGACCGAAGCCGAACTCAAGACCTGGGGCTGGCGCATTCCGTTCGTCATCGGCGCCATCGCCGCCGTGGTCGCGCTGCTGCTGCGCCGCACGCTGCATGAAACGCAGAGCGCCGAGGCCCGGGAGAACAAGGAGGCCGGCAGCATGGCGGGCCTGTTCAAGCACCACACGCCTGCGTTCCTGACGGTGCTGGGCTACACGGCCGGTGGCTCGCTCATCTTCTACACCTTCACCACCTACATGCAGAAGTACTTGGTGAACACGGTGCACCTGCCCATCAAGACAGCGAGCTACGTCATGACCGGCGCGCTGTTCGTCTACATGTGCATGCAGCCTGTGTTCGGCGCGCTGTCGGACCGCATCGGGCGGCGCAACAACATGCTGCTGTTCGGCGGCCTCGGCGCGCTGGCCACGGTGCCCATTCTCACGGCCCTGCAGCACACCACCAGCCCGGTGCTGGCCTTCGTGCTCATCATCGTGGCCCTGGCCATCGTGAGCTTCTACACCTCCATCAGCGGCATCGTGAAGGCCGAGATGTTCCCGCCCGAAGTGCGTGCGCTTGGCGTCGGGCTGGCCTACGCGGTAGCGAACGCCATCTTCGGCGGCTCGGCGGAATACGTGGCGCTGGGCCTCAAGTCGCTGGGCCACGAGTCGGCATTCTTCTGGTACGTGAGCGCGATGATGGTCCTCGCCTTCGTCGTCAGCCTGCGCCTGCCGCGGCAGGCCAGCTACCTGCATCACGATCACTGAGGGTGCAAAACCCCTTTGTTCGGGCAATTCAGACCCGAAGCGAGGGGACATACTTCCGGCCTCCAAGAGGAAAGAGGCATGAAGTCAAAGCTGGAAACAGCCATGGTGTGCGGCGTTGCCGTGCTTGTCTACGGCGCGCTGATCGGCGTGTTCGCGGCCTATCCACCAGCCGCCACCGGCGACTGGGCCGCATGGGCTCAGGCCTTCGGCTCGGTCACCGCCATCGGCCTGGGGCTGTGGGTCGTGCAGCGGCAGCACGCGCTGGAAGTGCAGCGCCGCGAGGCACGCAAGCTGGCGGCCCGGCTTTCAATGCACCAGGGTGCGCTGCAACTGATCAACGCGGTCTACACGGTCGCGGAGAAGGTCAAGTCGCATCCCGACGAAACCGCGCTCGACCTGCTGCACCTGTCGCTCGAAGTCGAAGGCATCACGTCCGCGCTGGCGAACGTCGACCACCTGCGCTTCGAGACCCCGCGTGCGATAGACGCACTGCTGGCGGCTCAGGCGGCTTCGAGAAAACTGCTGGCGCATCTGCAGCGGGCCTATGACCTGTCGCTCGATGGGCGGGGGCACAAGTGGGCGCCGGTGAAGGAGTTTGCTGAGCAGGCCAGTGCCTTGGTGAAGCCGCCGATGGAGGCGTTTCGGATGGAAGTCGCCGAGGCAGAGAAAGTGGTGGCGCTGGGCTGAGGCCGGGGCTGCAAACATCGCGTGGCTATACTGCCGCCGTCACGTCAAAAACAGGCGTGATCGGGATTGGCCTCCCGCTGAAATCACTGCGACGCAAGCCGCAGTCACCCCGCAGGGTCTGCGGCTTCGTCGTTCGTGCCTCCAGTTTTGGCGGCTCGATGGGCGGGCGCGAGCCCGGCCGGTTTCACGCAAGTGGTTTCCCGGTAGGCCAACCCGTCGAGCCGCCGCCTCCGATTGGCCTCGGGTGCGTCGGTTTCAGCAAACCGAAACCCTTGGAGGCCGAACATGGCTGCATTTGCTCGCGCGTCCGCGCACATCCCTTCGCTCCCCGCATCTTCAGAAACCGTCAGCGTCGAATCGCTTGCCCTGCAGGCATGCGACGACATCGACAGCCTTCACGAGGTGCGGCGTGCGTATGCGGGCCTCGAGAAGCTCATCGCTTCACAGGCAGTGACCGACACGGAAGAGATTCATCCGACCCGCACCGAACTCGGCGCGCTGGTGCGAGTGGTCAATGACGAACTGCAGCGGCGGATCGAAAAGGCCGACACCACGGTTCAGGCGCTACGTGCCTCGTTGGGTGAAGGCAGTTTGCAATGAACGCAGCCAACCATGACGCGCACCACGGGCAAACACCAACGCCCGGTCATGACACAATAAGAAACAAAATGATACGCCGGGTCACAGCAGTGCACTCCGGCACAGCCCTTTACCGCAAGGATCACCTCATGATTTTCGGTTGGAACACGTTCAGACACTGTGCCTTGGCGGGCCTCCTCCTGGCTCTGGGCGGCTGTGGAGGCGGTGGCTCCGCAGACCAGATGCTGTTTCCTTCGCCTGCTCCCTCTCCAGGTGCGGCGAGCGTCCAGATCACTGACGATGCACAAGGCGCGACGCGTCCGGCGAACGTCATTGCAACTTACAACGTGCGGATTAGCAGCATCGCGTCAGATTTCTTCGTGGTGAGTGGCACGTGCACACAGTCGCCGGCCCCGGTGATTTCACTCGATGAAGCACGCATGACGGTCAACGTCCGCTTGAGTGGCGGCAAGTGCGAGAGCGGGCAGACCTTGACGCTCACGCTGGACCCTTCCAAGGTGACGCTGGACAACGCGACCTTGAGCAACTCCTCCATCTGGACGCGCAGTTTCAACATCGTTCCGACCAGTCAGCAGATCAGCGGCTCGGTCAGTTCACTGGCTGGCACCGTTGTGCTCGGAAACAATGGCGGCGAGACGGTGACTGTTTCAAGCAACGGCCCCTTCCTGTTTCCCACTGCGATCAATGCGGGCAGTGCCTATGCGGTGACCGTGGTCACCCAGCCGGTCGGCCAGACCTGCTCGGTCAGCAGCGGCAGTGGGGTGGTGGGCACCAGCCCCGTGGACAAGGTGGTTGTCGTTTGCGCGTTTGATTCCTACCAGTGTTGAGTTCCATGGAATCCTGACCCGCGATTTCCATCGAATATTGACCCACCCTCTTTGCGAGCCAGCCGGCTCACGGTGTGGATAAGTTCTTGGCTTTCTCCTTTTTAGGTTGGACTGCTTGAACGGGTTGAGCCGAGCTGTGCTTGAAGCGGAAGCTGTCGTTTCCGGTCTCCAGAATATGGCAGTGATGCGTGAGCCGGTCCAGCAACGCCGTCGTCATCTTCGCGTCGCCGAAGACGCTGGCCCACTCGCTGAAGCTCAAGTTGGTTGTGATCACCACGCTCGTGCGTTCGTAGAGTTTGGACAGCAGATGGAACAACAGCGCGCCACCTGATGCGCTGAACGGCAGGTAGCCCAGTTCATCGAGCACCACCATGTCCGCGTACATCAGTCGGTGCGCGATGTGGCCGGGATTGCCACTGGCCTTCTCTTGCTCGAGTGCGTTGACCAGTTCTACCGTCGAGAAGAAGCGCACCCGGCGGTGTTGGTGCTCGATGGCCTGCACGCCCAGCGCCGTGGCGATGTGGGTCTTGCCGGTGCCCGGACCGCCCACGAGCACCACGTTCTGCGCATCGTCCATGAACTCGCATCGGTGTAGCTGACGCACCAGCGCCTCGTTGACCTCGCTGTTGGCGAAGTCGAAGCCAGCGAGATCGCGATAGGCTGGGAAGCGAGCGAGCTTCAACTGGTAGGCCACCGAGCGTACCTCCCGCTCGGCTGTCTCTGCCTTTAGCAACTGCGAGAGCATCGGTTGGGCCGCCTCGAAGGCCGGCGATCCCTGCTCGGCCAGCTCCGCGACGGCCTGGGCCATGCCGTGCATCTTGAGTTCGCGCAGCATGATCACGATGGCGCCGCTGGCAGGGTCATGTCGCATGGCGCACCTCCTGGCTACTCGACTTGGAGTTCAGCGGCCCGCGCAGGCCGCCAGCAGCGCTGGCACGCCCCCGGAGCGTGTCGTAGCGCAGCACATCGGCCTTCGGCTCGTTCATCAGGCGCAGTGCCTGCGGTGCCGTGACAGGCGCCGGCGCAATGGGCTTGGCATCGAGCAGTCGGTGCAGCACATTCAGCACATGAGTCTTGCTGGCCACGCCGGCTTCCAGCGCCAGTTCGACCGCGGTCAGCACTGCCTGCTCGTCGTGGTGCAGCACCAGCGCCAGGATCTCCACCATCTCGCGGTCTCCGCCTGGCTGCTTCAGCAGCGCGGCCTGCAGCCGCCGGAAGCCCTGCGGCAGCTCGCTGAAGGGCGCTCCGTTCCTGAGCGCTCCTGGCTTGCGTTGCAGCACTGCCAGGTAGTGCCTCCAGTCGTAGACGGTCTGACCTGCGGTGTCGTGGCGACGGTCAATGATGCGCGTGTGCTCGCACACGATCTGGCCCTCGGCCGCCACGACGAGGCGTTCGGCGTACACGCGCAGGCTCACTGGCCGGTTCGCGTAGGAGGCCGGAACGCTGTAACGGTTGCGCTCGAAGTGCACCAGGCAGGTGGGCGAGACGCGCTTGGTGTGTTCCACGAAACCATCGAAGGGTCTGGGGATCTGCAACAGTAGTGGCCGTTCCTGCGCCCAGACATCGGCTACGGTCCCTGGCAGCTTGCCGTGGACGATCTCGCCCCACAGCGCCTTGCAGCGGTCCTCCAGCCAGTCGTTGAGCAGCGCCAGCGTGGCGAACGCCGGCACAGGTTGCCACAACCGGTGGCGCGCATCACGCACGTTCTTCTCGACCTGGCCCTTCTCCCAGCCCGAGGCCGGGTTGCAGAACTCGGCCTCGAACAGGTAGTGACTGACCATGGCGCTGAAGCGCGCGTTGATGTCGCGCTCCTTGCCGCGGCGTACCTTGTCCACGGCGGTCTTCATGTTGTCGTAGATGCCGCGCCGAGGCACGCCCCCGAGTACCTCGAAGGCCCGGTTGTGCGCATCGAACAGCATCTCGTGGGTCTGCAACAGGTAGGCGCGCACGATGAACGCACGGCTGTGGCTGAGCTTGAAGTGCGCCACCTGCAGCTTGGTGCGTTCACCAGCGATGACGGCCCAGTCCTCGCTCCAGTCGAACTGGAATGCCTCGCCGGGACCGAAGGCCAGAGGCACGAAGGTGCCGCGCCCGGTCGTCTGCTGGACCTCGTGGAGATGCGCATGCCACGCTCGTGCAAAGGCCGCCACGCGGTTGTAGGAGCCCTGGTAGCCCAGCGCCACCAGATCGGCGTGCATCTGCTTGAGCGTGCGCCGCTGCTTGCGTGACTTAGACGCCTCGCTCTTGAGCCAGCCGCCGAGCTTCTCGGCGAACGCGTCGAGCTTGCTCGGGCTGATGCGCTTCGCGTAGCTGGGCGCCGCCTCGCCCTCGCGAAGGTACTTGCGGATGGTGTTGCGAGACAAGCCCGTGCGCCGGGCTATCTCTCGGATGGACAGTTGCTCTCGCAGTGCCCAACGCCTGATGACACTCAGTGTCGCCACGTCAATCACTCCTGTGCTCCTGCTGCTAAAAGCAGCAGGTTAGGGTTATCACGTGGGTCAGATTTAGATGGAAATCACCGGGCCAAGTGGGTCACTTCTGGATGGAAATCAACAGCCAGACTTTGAATCTGCTCGGCACCAGCAGCGCAAGCACAACCGTTGCCGGTACTTCCAGTGTCGACAGTATCAGCCTCCCAACCAGCGGTTCGGGCTCGGAAGTCATCATCGCAATGGGCGCCAATATGTCAAACAAGACCAGCGTTGACACAGTGGCCAACTTCAATGCGACAGGTACCGACTACTTCAAGACCGGGGTGAATGCGAGCAGCGTTGGGAGCTACATCATCGGAAACGCGGATACCAGCAACTACCTGAGCACTATTACCAGTGGGCTTTCCGTTGTCTTGAACAACACGGGCCAATCCTACTTAATCACCATTCAAACGGGCTCTGCTGCTGGTACCTATCTGTTCCAGAACACTGGAAGCAATACCGCGCAATTCGACGATACAGACTTCTTCGTGCGGTTGACGGGCACCGTTGGGACGATAAGCAACAGCAATTTGATCAATTGAGGATGCCTGTTGATCTCGGGCAGGTATTTGGCGATCCCTACAGCTCAAATACCTTCCCCATCCCCACCCACTTCTCCCCCACAGGCGTCCAGGGCGTGGGCGCCTGAAACTTCCACATAAGTTCTTCCCACTCCCTGATCTTCGGATCGCTCTTCGAAGCCAGCGCCATAGCCTCCGCGTCATACCGCGCGTCGTCCGTCTCCATCAACATCACCATCCGCGTGCCCAGCCGATAGATCTCCATCGCAGTCACGCCATGCGCGACAAGATGCGCCCGCACCTCGGGCCATATCTCGCGGTGATAAGCCTCGTACTCGGCAATCAACGCCGGATCGTCCTTCAGATCGAGGGCAAGGCAATGGCGCATGAAAACTCCGCTTTAAATTTCAAATAAAGAAATCAGGTCAACGCCCGGTCCAGGTGCGTATACCCGCCATCCACAAACACCCACTGCCCCGTCGTGTGCGAAGCGCGCTCCGACAGCAGGAACACGACGTTGTCCGCAATCTCCTGCGGCGTGGTCATGCGACGCCCCAGCGGGATCTTGCTGGTGATCTCTTCGAGCTTGCGGTCGGGTTCGTCGAAGGCCGATATCCATCGCTGGTAAAGCGGCGTCATCACTTCGGCAGGAATCACCGCGTTCACGCGCACGCCGTCTTCCAGCAGCGACGCGGCCCACTCGCGCGTCAGCGACAGTTGCGCGCCCTTGGCCGCCGTGTAGCCGCTGGTGTTGCCCTGCCCTGTCACTGCGGTCTTCGATGAGATGTTGACGATCGCGCCCCTGCTCGCTTTCAGGTGCGGCAGGCAGTAGTGCGCCATCACGTAGCAATGGATGAGGTTGCGTTCGAGCGAACCTATGAAGGCCTCGCGCCCTGCTTCCAGGCCCACGCTGTCGTTCACGCCGGCGTTGTTGACCAGCCCGTCGATGCGGCCGAACTCCGCGGCGGTGTCGGCCACGGCCTTGGCGCAAGCCGCCTCCTCCATCAGTTCGAACTGAAAGAACCGCATGCGCGGCTGCAGCGCGCGCAGCGCTTCTTCGAACGGCGCATCGAGCGGATTCTTGCCGCAGATCACCGGAACCGCGCCCTCGCTCGCCAGCGTCATCGAGATAGCAGCGCCAATGCCGCTGCCGCCGCCGGTGACGAGCACCACCTTGTCTTTCAGATGCAGGTCCATGGTCGGGAGATGCCTTTCGTTTGGTGTGATCCGGTCTCAGCCCCGGAAGCGGTAGCGTTCGAGCGATTCGGTTTTCATGGTGATGGAGAAGCCCGCGCCCTTCGGCGGCATGTAGGCCGCATTGCGGATCTCGCAGGGTTCGATGAAGTGCTCGTGCAGATGGTCGACATACTCGACCACGCGGCCTTCGCGCGTGCCGGAGATGCAGAGGTAGTCGATCATCGACAGGTGCTGCACGTACTCGCAAAGGCCCACGCCGCCGGCATGCGGACAAACGGGCAGCTTGTACTTCGCGGCCATGAGCATCACGGCAAGGATCTCGTTCACGCCGCCAAGGCGGCATGCGTCGATCTGCACCACATCGATGCCGCCGCGCATGATGAACTGCTTGAACATGATGCGGTTCTGGCACATCTCGCCCGTGGCCACCTTCACGGGCGCCACGCCTTCGCGGATCTTGCGGTGGCCCTCGACGTCGTCGGGGCTGGTGGGCTCCTCGATGAACCACGGCTTGGCAAAGGCCAGTTGTCGCACCCAGTCGATGGCCTGGTCGACTTCCCAGACCTGGTTGGCGTCGATCATCAGGTGGCGGTCGGGGCCGAGCACTTCGCGCGCCACCGTCAGGCGGCGGATGTCGTCCTGCAGGTCGCGTCCCACCTTGAGCTTGATGTGGTTGAAGCCGGCGTCCACAGCCTCCTGCGCGAGCATGCGCAGCTTCTCGTCGGAGTAGCCGAGCCATCCGGCCGACGTGGTGTAGCAGGGGTAGCCCTCGGCCTTGAGCGTGGCGATGCGCCCGGCCTTTCCCTTCGCAGCTTCGGTGACGAGCGCCAGCGCCTCTTCAGGCGTGATGCAGTCGGTGATGTAGCGGAAGTCGATGCAGCGCACGAACTCCTCGGGGCTCATGTCGGCCACCAGCTGCCACACGGGCTTGCCTTCGGACTTGGCCCACAGGTCCCACATCGCGTTGACCACAGCGCCGGTGGCCAGGTGGATCGCGCCCTTGTCGGGGCCGATCCATCGCAGCTGGCTGTCGGAGGTGACGTGGCGCCAGAAGCGCCCCATGTCCTCTGCCACCCATGCAAGGTCGAGCCCCACCACCAGATGGCGCATGGCCTCGATGGCCGCGCAGCAGATCTCGTTGCCGCGCCCGATGGTGAATGTGAGGCCGTGGCCCTCGAGCCCCGGCTGGTCGGTTTCGAGCACGACATACGCCGCCGAATAATCCGGGTCGGGGTTCATCGCGTCGGAGCCGTCCAACTGCTGCGAGGTGGGAAAGCGCACGTCGAGCACGCGCATCGATCGGACTGTGGTCATGCTCAGTCGTACAGCACGGCTGCGATCTTGGGGTCGGCAATGTTGGTCTTGTCGTACCAGAAGAACCCGGTGTCCACCACCTTCGGCAGCTTCTCGCCCTTGATCGCCTTCACCGCCATCTCCACGGTCTTGTAGCCCATGCCCACCGGGTTCTGCGTGATGGCGCCGGCCATGCTGCCGTCCATGATCGCGTTCTTCTGCTGCTTGCCGGAGTCGTAGCCGATGATCACGACCTTGCCGTTGCGCTTCATCTCTTTCACGCCGTTGACCACGCCGATGGCGGAGCCCTCGTTGGCGCCGAAGATGCCCTTGAGGTTGGGCGAGGCCTGCAAGATCGACTTGGTGATCTCGGTCGACTTGAGCTGGTCGCCGCCGCCGTACTGCACGCTCACGATCTTGATGTTCGGGTAGGTCGACTTGATGCGGTTGACGAAACCGTCGCGCCGGTCCACGCCGGTGCGGCTGGTCTGGTCGTGCACCACCAGCGCCACCTCGCCGCTCTTGCCGATCAGCTCGGCCATCTTGTCGGCGGCCAGCGCGGCAGCGGCCTTGTTGTCGGTCGTCGTGGTGGTCACGGGTATGTCGCTGTCCACGCCGGAGTCAAAAGCCACCACCGGTATCTTCGCGGCCTGCGCCTTCTTCAGCAGCGGGATGGCGGCCTGGCTGTCGAGCGCGGCAAAGCCGATGGCCTGCGGCTTCTTGGCCAGCGCGGCGGAGAGCATGTCGATCTGCTTGTCGACCATGGCCTCGGTCTCGGGGCCTTCGAAAGTGACCTTGACCTTGAAGTCCTTCGCGGCCTGCTCGGCGCCCGACTTCACGGCCTGCCAGAACTGGTGCTGGAAGCCCTTGGACACGAGCGGAATGTAGACCTCCTGTGCCTGCTGCGCGTGCGCCGCAAAGCCCGACAGGCCGATGAGGGCCGCACCCAAAGTGGTGGTGACTGCTCTTCTCTGGATCATGCGATGTCTCCTGTGGTTGTGAAATCAGCTCAATGCTTGCTGCCGCCGCGCCGGCGCAGAATGTCCGCGTACACGGCAAGAATGATGATCACGCCCGTGACCACGGTCTGCCACTCCTGCGCGACCGAAAGAATGCGCAGGCCGTTGGTCAGCACGCTCATGATGAAGGCGCCGATGATCGTGCCGACGATGGTGCCGGTGCCGCCGCTGAGCGACGTGCCGCCGATGACCACCGCAGCAATCGCATCGAGTTCGTAGCCCTGCCCCAGCGCAGGCTGCGCCGAGTTCAGGCGCGAGGCGATCAGCAAGCCCGCAATGCCGCAGATGCCGCCGCTCACCGTGTAGACCACGACCTTCCAGAAATCGGTGTTCACGCCGGAGAGCCGCACCGCTTCTTCATTGCTGCCGAGCGCGAAGGTGTAGCGCCCGAGGATGGTCTTGTTGAGCACGATGCTCGCGGCAACGGCCACCAGGAACAGGATGAGCACCGCATTCGGAATCGGCAGCGACGGGATGACATAGCCGATCAGCGAGTCCTGCGAGATGGCTGTAAAGCCCGGCGTGTCGTTGAAGTAGATCGGCTTGGTGCCCGAGATCACCAGCGACAGGCCCTTGAGCAGCATCATCATGCCCAGCGTGGCAATGAACGGCGGTATCTTGAGCTTGGCAATCAGCACGCCCGACACGAAGCCGGCCAGCGCGCCGAAAAGAATCGCGGCCGCAATGCCGAGCGCGAGCGGCATGCCCATGTAGGTAAGCACCACGCCGGCCATGACGGCGCAGAAGGTCATCAGCGTGCCCACCGACAGGTCGATGCCCGAAGTGATGATGACGAAGGTGCAGGCAATCGCCAGCACGCCGTTCACCGCGGTCGATTGAAGAATGCTCACCAGGTTGTCGGCCTGCAGGAACTGCGGCGACGCGATGCTGAAGAACACCATCAGCACGATCAGGCTGGCAAAGGCCAGCATCTTCTGCCGCGTGGCCGGACGAAAGAGCCGCGCCTTCAGCGAGAAGCCGGGCGTGGCAGCGGTGGTGGCGGTGGGGTTCGTCAAGGGGTGTCTCCAGTCGTCGTCAGGGGGCGGTGGCGGTGGCAGCTTCGCGCCGGGTGGCGAGCTGCATGATCTTTTCCTGCGAGGCTTCGCGCCCCGCCAGTTCGCCGGTGATGCGGCCTTCGCACATCACCAGCACGCGGTGGCTCATGCGCAATATCTCGGGCAACTCCGACGAGATGATCACGATGGCCTTGCCCTGCTCTGCCAGCGCGTTGAGCAGGCGGTAGATTTCGGCCTTGGCACCCACGTCGATGCCGCGCGTGGGCTCGTCGAAGAAGAGCACGCTGCAGTCGCGCAACAGCCACTTGGCGATGACGATCTTCTGCTGGTTGCCGCCCGAGAGCAGCCGCACCTGCTGGTGGGTCGAGGGCGTCTTGATGTTGAGCTGCTTCACGTAGCGCCGGCCGGCGGCCTCGATGGCCGCATGGTCGAGGAACACGCCCATCGACACGAACTTCTTCATGCTGGGCAGCGCGATGTTGGTTTCCACGTCCATGCCCGTCGCCAGGCCGAAGTGCTTGCGGTCTTCCGAGAGGTAGCCGATGCCGTGCGACACCGCATCTTGCGGCGACCTGATCGACACCTTCTTGCCGCGCACGCGGACTTCGCCCGAGTCGATGGCGTCGGCGCCGAACACGGCGCGCGCAAGCTCGGTGCGGCCCGCGCCCATGAGCCCCGCAAAGCCAAGGATCTCGCCTTTGCGCAGCACGAAGCTTGCATCGCGCACCATCGAGCCGCGGTTGATGCCCCTGGCCTCGAGCACGATCTCGTTGCCCGAGGTGTCGGGAAATTCGTTCTCCACATCGGTGAGCTGGCGCCCCACCATCATGGCAATGAGCGAGTCCATCGGCGTTTCGGCCATCGGCACGGTGGCGATGTACTGGCCGTCGCGCATCACGGTCACGCGGTCGGCAATGCGCTTGAGTTCGTCCATCTTGTGCGAGATGTAGACCACGGCCACGCCCTGCGACTTGAGCTGCCCGATGATGCGGAACAGGTCGGCCACTTCCTCGTTGTTCAGCGCGGCAGTGGGCTCGTCCATGATGAGCACGCGCGAATCGAAGGACAGCGCCTTGGCGATCTCCACCATCTGCTGCCTGGCCACCGTGAGTTCACCCACCGGCGTGCGCGGGTCGAGCCGCAGGTTCATGCGCTCGAAGATGCGTTGCGTCTCCGCGCGCATGGCCTCCTCGTCGATGAACAGGCCCAGGCGCCCGCGCGGCTCGCGGCCGATGAAGATGTTCTGCGCCGCGCTCAGGTGGTTCATCAGGTTCAGCTCCTGATGGATGATCCCGATGCCCAGTGCCTGCGCGGCGCGCGGGCTATCGATGTCCACGGGCCGGCCGTCGAGCAGCACCTCCCCGGAGTCCTTGCTGTAGACGCCCGCGAGCACCTTCATCAGCGTGGACTTGCCGGCGCCGTTCTCGCCCATGAGGGCATGCACCTCACCGGGCAGCAGATCGAACTGCGCCTTGTCGAGAGCGCGCACGCCGGCAAATGACTTGCAGAGGTCGCGGATGATGACGATGGGTTGCATGGCGCGTTCAGTCCGTGGCAATGTCGTAGAAACGCTGCGCGGTGCCTCGCCAGACTTGCGTCTGTTCGTCGGCCGACAGCTGTCCGATGAAGTTGTCGCTCACAGAGATCCAGCCGGCATAGTCGCCGACCAGTGTGAGCACCGGCCAGTCGCTGCCCCACATCAGGCGAGCGGGGCCGAAGCATTCGAGCAGGTGCTCCCACACCGGGCGCACCACGCTCACGGCCGCGTCGACACTGCCGTGCGTGGACTGCGGCGCTTCGCCCCAGAGGCCCGAGAACTTGCAGCACACCTGCGGCAGCGACGCGATTGCTGCGATCTCCTTGCGCCACTGCGCAAAGGCTTCGCTGCCGTGCGCACCCACCGGCGGCTTGGCGCCGTGGTCGATCACCACGGGCAACTGGGGCCAGTCCTTCAGGAAGCGCAGCAGCGGCGACAGATGCCTCGGCTTCACCAGCGCATCGAAGCGCAGGCCGAGCCGCACGAGCGCCCGCACCGCATCGGGATGCGGCATGCGCGCTATCCAGTCGTCATCGGGCAGGTCCTGCAGCATCGGCCGCACGCCCTTGAACTTCGGGTGCCGCGCCATGCGTTCCAGCGATGGGGCTGCTTCGGGCCGACCCAGGTCGACCCAGCCGACCACGCCGCCGATGATGTCGTGCGCGGCCGCGAGTTCATGCATGAAGTCGGTCTCGGCTTCGGAGTCGGCCGCCTGCACCAGCACGCTCCGCGTCACGCCATGCGCTTGCATGAGCGGCATCAGGTCTTGCGGCATGAAGTCGCGCACCAGGGGCTCCAGCGCCGGCACGTCGGCACGCAACCACGTGTAGTCGCCGCGCGCGGGCCGCCAGAAATGCTGGTGCGAGTCGATGCGTGTGACCATGCGTTTCCAATCATCGGCAGCTGGGCTTGGGTCCATGGCGGGGCTTATTCATTCAGATCGCGAGGGCGTCGTCAATCGATGCGAACGGCAATGCCGCGCAGCGTTAGAACGTATGGCTCATACCGAAGTACGTTCCCGATTGCCGGCCGCCCGCGGGCGGGTTGTTGTTGGTGGCTTCCACCGAGAAGTTGGCCGTCGAGCTGTTGTAGACCTTGCCCACCGATGCATAGAGCAAGGTGCGCTTGGACAACGCATAGTTGGCCCCCAGCATGTACAGGTTGGCGCTGCCGGCGTTGCGGTTCTGCGTGACGCGGAACACGGAGCCGATCATGGTCAGCCAGGGCGTGAGCTGGTAGTTGGCGCCGACCCAGTAGTGGTTGGCCTTGCTCGGCGCGGTGAGCGGCGCATCGGGCGCCGACAGGTGCTGGTAGCCGGCGAACACTTTCAGCGCATCGAAGGTTGCGGTACCGCCGAGCGTGAGTTCCTTCGACGTGAGGAACAGGTCCGAATACTTGCCGTTCTTGTCGCGCGCCACGTCGTAGATGGCACGCGCTTCGAACGAAGACGCGGCATAGACCAGCGAGACGCCGTCCTTGCGCAGCTTGCTGAAGCCATCGGTCTGCTCGCCGAGCCCTGTCTGCAGGGTGGCACTGAAGCCGCCCCAGGTCGGCGTCGTGTATTCGATGCCGTTGTCGTTGCCCTGCCAGTTGCGCCCGCGCACCAGCGTGGCCGTGCCGATGAACTGCTGGCCCGTCGGGTCGAGATACCAGACGTCGTTGGAGATCGACAGGTTCTTGCCGAAGACCAGCTTGCCCCAGTAGTCCTGCAGGCCGACATACGCGCGCCGGTTGAGCAGCAGATCGGCGCCGTTGGGCTTGGCGGCAGGCAGATCGAAACCGCCTTCGAGCACGAACAGGGCGGCCATGCCGCCGCCCAGGTCCTCCGTGCCCTTGATGCCCAGCATGCTGGTGCCCCACTGGTTGCCGGCGTGACGCCACAAGGTGCCGCCACCCCTGCCCGACGCGTCGGCAATGTTGTTCTGGTAGTCGACACCGGCAACCGCGCGACCGTAGAGCGTCACGCTGCTTTGGGCTTGCGCGCCTGTCGCACCAAGGCCGAGGCAGACGCATGTGACGCAGGCGATGGCGATGGCGATGGCGATGGATCGGAAATTCAGCTTTGTCTTCATCTTCTCGTCTCCTTTGTTGTTCCTGAACGGGTATGAGGCGACCAGGACAGGTCCTGGTGTGTGACAGCTTTTTGGCCTTACCAATTGGCATGACCACTTTGCCATATGGCAAAATTGGCCTTACCAGAACAAACCCTTTTCGGGTTTCCCCGAGGAAAACAAGGAGAACGAACGCGGATTGACCGGATTGACAGTGTCAAACTGGCATGACCACATAGCCTCGCTTCGTCCTTGGTGTAGATCCAAATGCTTCCTCCCGCCAAACCCGCCGACACCCGGCGGCTCTATCAGCAGATCGCGGACCAGATTCGGACTTTCATCCGGGACGGCGACCTGCCCCCCGGCGCGCGGCTGCCTCCGGAGCGGGAACTGGCCTTGCAGCTGGGGGTGTCGCGGCCTTCGCTGCGCGAAGCGCTGATCGCCCTGGAGATCGACGGGCGCATCGAGATACGGATGGGGTCGGGCGTTTATGTCTGTGCGTCGCAAGACGCGTCCGAGCGCGCAACGCCGGCGGTCGGCGAGAGCCCTTCTGAAATGATGCAGGCCCGTGCCATGCTCGAAGGCTCCGTGGTAACGCTGGCCTCGGCCCGCGTCACTTCACAGCAGTTGGACCGCGTGAAAACTTGCCTGGAAGACATGCGCCAGGATGGCCTCCACGGCCGATCGCAGCTCGAGAACGACCGACGTTTTCACCTCACCATTGCGGAGATGACGGAGAACTCCGTTCTTGTGCGGCTGGTGGGTGAGCTTTTCGACGGGCGGCACAGCCCGATCTCATCTCGAATGAGCGCACGTACCGAAGACTCGCAAGCCTGGAAGGCCGCATTCGCCGAACACGAGGCAATCTACCGCGCGCTGGAGGCGCGAGACCCCCACGCCGCCGTGGCGGCGATGCTTCATCACCTGAGCGCATCGCATGCGCGATGGACGGGAGAAACGCAGGCATCCGTCCCCTGACCGGCGCCTTCCCCCATCGCTGCAGCGCGGCTATTCGGCGTACACGCCGGCCGCCTTGATGATCGGCGTCCACTTGGCGATTTCTTCTGCCACGAACTTCTTGTGGCCCGCGGGCTCGATGCGCCCGTCGGTCGCCACCACGGCGCCCAGCAGTTCTTCGCGGTGAATGAAGTCCGGGTCTTTCAGCGCCGTCTTCACCGCATCGCTCAGCTTCTTCAGCACCG
The DNA here is from genome assembly GCF_977011995.1 of Variovorax durovernensis. Lineage (NCBI taxonomy): Bacteria > Pseudomonadati > Pseudomonadota > Betaproteobacteria > Burkholderiales > Comamonadaceae > Variovorax > Variovorax durovernensis. Next base: position 5,234,018 of record NZ_CDRNCW010000001.1, read on the forward strand.
GCGCGGGCGTGCCCTTGGGCGCATACAGGCCGTGCCAGATCGTGACCTGGAAGTTCTTCAGGCCGGCCTCGTCGAGCGTGGGCAGGTCTTTCAGCGCCGGCAGCGCGAGACGCTTGGGCGTGGTCACGGCAAAGGCCTTGACCTTGCCGGACTGGATCTGCGGCGTGGTGTTGGTGGTCTGGTCGCACAGCAGGTCGATCTGTCCGCCGATCAGGTCGGTGATGGCGGGTGCTGTGCCCTTGTACGGAACGGCCGTCATCTCGGTCTTGGTGGCGCTCTGGTAGAGCAGGCCGCACAGGTGCGACGCCGAGCCCACGCCGGCATTGCCGATGTTGATCTTGCCCTTGTTGGCCGCGATCCAGCTCGTCAGCTCCTTGTAGTTGGTGGCCGGAATGCTGGGCTTGGAGATGAGCGTCATCGGCACGTCGTTGACGATGCCCAGGTATTCGAAGTCGCTCTCCACCTTGAACGGCAGGTTGCGCACAAGGCTCGGCACCGTGGCCATCGCGATGTGGTTGAGCAGCAGCGTGTAGCCGTCCGGCGTGGCGCGTGCCACCTTGGCCGCGCCGATGGAGCTGCCGGCGCCGGGCACGTTGTCGATGATCACCGTGCCGCCGCCGAGCGGCTTGCGCAGCGCCTCGGCCAGGTCGCGCGCCACGCGATCGGTCGGCCCGCCGGCCGCGAAGGGCACGACGATGGTGATCGACTTTCCGCCCGGAAAGTCTTGCGCATGAGCGCCGGCAGCAATGGCGATCGCCGCGAGGGCGAACAGTTTTTTCATGGAGTCTCCGTCGAGTTGAGATAAAGGGAAATCAGGGTGCACGCGAAGGCACGCGGCTTTCGAGCGCGGGCGGTTGCCACGCGGGCTGGATGTGGCAGCCGTTCTTGCCGTCGGTGTCGTAGCGCGGCATCAATGCCTTGCAACGCTGCGCGAGGCCTTCGGGCGTGGGCTTCTCGCCTTTGTCGATCCAGTCGAGCAGCGCGGTGAAGAGCGCCGGGTATTCCGAATCGCTCAGGTAGCTGTGCTCACGCTCGCTGCTGAAGCTCTGCACCAGCAGGCGGCCGGTTCCGGCCGCGTCGCGGATGCGTCGGTAGGAGTTCTCCAGCTCCACGAAGGCCGTCGGGTCGTCGATCGCGTGCAGGCCCACAGTGGGCAGCGATGTGCGGCCGGTGGGCTGGCTGTCGGCCGCCAGCGCACCCTTGGCCTGCGGGTCGGCTGCGTAGCGCAGCACGCCGGCATTGAGCGCCGCATCGTCGGCCGAGCCGCTGTAGACCGCGCCGATGTTGCCGAACGGGTTGCGCCCGCCGAGCCGCTTCTGCACCAGATCCTGGAACAGCCAGGTGGCCCACGTCAGGTGGCCGAGCAGCGAGCGCTCCTGGATCTTCACGACCGAAAGAATGGTCTTCAACCGCGCGGCCTGCTCGGGCGTGCGCTGCGCAGCGGGCAGGCCGACGCCGGTGCATTCCTTCACGCGCGCGGCGAGGTCGGCGCGGGTGAGCTTCGAATCGAGCGGCAGGCCCATCCACAGCGGGTACTGTGCTTCGTCGGGCTTCGGATGGTTGTGGCAGACGTACTGGTACACCACGCGCAGGTCGAGCCGGAAGTCATAGGCGCTGTTGCCGCCGCCGAGCACGCCGCTGGTGAGCATCAGGCCGTCGTAGGGACTCTTCGCTCCACCTGCGGGCGCATACAGTTCCGCCGCCTTCGCCGCCACGCCCGCGCCGTAGCTCTGCCCGTGCAGCAGCGTGCGATGCGGCTGGCCGAAGTTGCGCACGAAGATCTGGCGCAGCCGCTCGGTGTCTTCGGCGGCCATGGTCACGCCGTAGCCGCCGCGCCGGTAGGTGGAGCCGGCCCAGGCATAGCCGGCCTTCACCGTGACGGCCCAGCGCCTGAGGTCTTCCTCGCTGCGCTCGAGCTTGGGCGGACCGGTCTCGGGGCCGCCGTGGGCGTGCATCACGAGCACGTGGTTCCAGTCGTTCGGAATCGCTATCCAGTAGAGGGCGCCCGCGCCGTCCTCGCCCGTGTAGCAGCGCGCGGCGTCGGGCACGGGCGACGGGCAGGTCGCCGCCTTCGGCGCCGTCGGTGCCGCGTGCGCGGACAGCAGCGGCGCCGCGCCAATCAGGGCGAATGCAGCGAGCTGCGAGAGTCGGTTTTTCAATGGCGTACTCCCAGTTCCAGCGCCGCGTTCGCTCCCGGGGTGGAGACGAATGCCAGGACGCCGCTGTTGAAGATGAAATTGCCCGGGCGGCCCGCATCGGCTTGCGCTACGCCCAGCACCGGGGCGTCGTAGCCCAGGGCGGCGGTCGCGCCACCCAGATTGAACGCGCTGCCGGCCACCGTCGCATCATGGTTCTCCCCCTTCACGCTCAGCATCGCGAAGCTTCCGTCGGCAACGCCGGCCATCAGGCTCTGCTGCAATGCAAGGACGCGCATACCCGAACTGGTCGCCGACACGCGCACCAGGTGCAGCGGCACCGTCGCGCCGTTGACCTGGCCGATCACCATCGAGCCGCTGCGCGTGCCGCCGGTGACGACGGCATTGCCTTCAGGCGGCGTGGTGAAGACGTTGAACGCACCATGGCTCGCGTCGTAGGTGATGTAGCCCTTCTCGGTCTGCGCGCAGTTGGCGTCGTAGGTCATGAAGCTGCCGGAGACCGGGTCGCGGCAGTACTGGAAAGTGCCCGCATTGCGCAGCTTCACGGCCGCGCCGTAGGCAGTGGCGCCGCCCGGATCCTGCTGCAGCACACCCGCCGCGTTGAAGGTGTTGGCGATCGACTTGAAATCGGCGGGCGAGGCCGCGTTGTCGTAGGTCTTCTGGAAGGCCAGCAATGGCGCGAAGCCGCCGCCGCTCGGCGCATTCACGCCGCCCGACAGCACGCCGCCCGCGCCGAAACTGAACACCGCCCCGCTCTCGCCGCTGGCATAGCTGCAGCTGCCCTCCGACACCAGCGAGCCGGTGCGCAGCGTGCCGGCGGCGCGCTGCAGGCTTGCGTCGATGGTCACGGTATAGGCCATGGTGACCGGGTCGATCTGCACGCGCAGTTCCTCGCCGAAGCTGTTGCCGCCCTTGTAGCTCGTCACGGAGGCGGGCAGGTTCGGGCAGGCCAGCGGGTCGCCGACCTCGGTCACGCAGCTGTAGTTGACGGCCGCGTCGAGGCTGCCGCTACCACGGTACTTGGGCCACGACGGGAACTGGCACAGCGGACGCGTGCGGCCGTAGGTTCCGGCCACCGCGTCCACCGCCACGCCGGTGGCGGGTGCGAGCCCGCCCTCCACCCAGCCTTCGAGCGCCGCCAGCGAATCCCAGTTGGGAATGAAGCTGCCGGTGCCGTGGCCCATGCCGGGCACCGTGTAGAAGCGCACGTGCTGGTCGACCGAAGCCTGGCCCACCGTGGCGATGAGCTGCTTGTAGTAGTCGATGGTCGAGTTCGGGCTGATCACTTCGTCGGCCAGGCCGTGCAGCATGATGAGCCGGCCGCCATGCGCGAAGAACGGCGCCAGGTTGGGGTTGGTCGCGTCGGTGAGGTTCGACACCTCGGTCACGCGCGCGGCATAGCTGCCGGGGTTCAATGGGTCGAAGGTCAGCGTGTCGAAGTTCGCGATGCGCGTGACGAAGAACTTCACCCACTGGTCGCCGGTGACGTACATGTTGGCGTCGGAAGACGTGGCGGGATTGCCCGGCACGCTGCGCGTACCGAGATCACGCGTGGTGTACGGCCCCGCCACCAGCGCACCTTCGAGCAGGTTGTAGCCGCCCGCGCGCTTCACGCCGTTGGCCAGCGAATAGCTGGTGAAGTCCAGCGGCGACTCGATGGCGCGCACGGTGGCGATCTGCGCGTCCGACAGGCAGGTCTTGGCCGTCTTGGTGCCGTCGGGGCAACGCAGCGACGCCAGGATCTGTTGATTGAGCATGCGGCAGCTCTCGACGTTGCTCACGATGTTGTCGGCCGCGCCGTCGAGCTTGTCGCAAGCCTGCATCGCGGCCTTCTGCACCATCAGCGTCTCGCTCAGGTCCATCCAGCCGTCAATGCCGTTGTTGTAGTAGAGCGCGCGGCCCACGGCCACGTTCGACAGCCGCGTGCCGGTGTAGTTGAGCGCGGGTTCGTTGGCGATCACGCCGTCGTAGTCCTCGGGCCAGCGCTGGATGTAGCTGAGCGCATCGCGCCCGCCGGTCGAGGTGCCCAGGAAGTAGGCGTGCTTCGGCTTCACCGCATAGCGCGCGAACACCAGTGCCTGCGCCACGTCGCGCGTCTTCTTGAGCGAGTTGCCGCCGTAGTTGGCAAGCTGCTCGTCGTTGGCCGCGAACTTGCCGTCGGTGATGCTGCTCGACTGGTGGCCCGAGTCGTCGCCGTAGGTGGCGTAGCCCAGCGCCAGCGGCGCGGGCTTGCCGGCGGGGCCGAAGCGGATGAGCTCGGTGCCGTCGATCAGCACGCCGTCGAAGCCGCCGCCGCCGAAGTGGATGGTCTTCTGGTTCCACTTCTCGGGCAGGTTCACCGCGAAGTTGATGACCGAGGCGTTGGGGTCGACCGGCTGGATGGTGCCGCGCACACGGCAGTAGTCGCCGAGCGTGTTGCCCGCATCGCCCGCGGCAACCGGCGTGGCGCTGGTGACGGTGGCGCCCTGGGTGGGCAGGCTGATCAGCGAGGCCGGCAGGCTCTTGCCGTTCAGGTCGGCGCAGGCAACGACCGGCTGCACAGGCGGGGGCGGCTGGTTGTCCGGCGGATCGTTGGCGGGCGGGTTCCCGCTGGCGGGTGGCGTGGCGGGCAGCAGGCCAACACCGCCGCCTACGCCGCCTCCGCCACCACCGCAGGCGGCAAGGATGAGTGAAACCAGCGAAAGGCCGATCGCATACAGGACGGCACGAATCATCGAGGCAGGGCGCGTTGTGCGCATGGGTTTGTCTCCGGCATGCGGCCTCGTTGGGCCGCTTGTTCTTGAATGGGCGGCCGGACGATAGATTCGGTGTGACTTAGGGTCAAATAAAATAACAAGGCACTTTCAATACCAAAAATATATGGACATAAGGGCACTGCGCTACTTCGTGGCAGTCGCGGGCACCGGCCACATGACGCGCGCGGCCGAGCAACTCGGCATCCAGCAGCCGCCGCTGAGCCTGCAGATCAAGGCGCTGGAACGCGAGCTGGGCATGCCGCTGTTCCGCCGCCATCCGCGCGGCGTGGCGCTCACCGACGCGGGCCGGCTGTTCCAGGCCGAGGCGCTGCGCATGCTGCAGGACATGGAGTCCATGAAGCAGCGCATGGCCCGCGTGGCCAAGGGCCAGGCCGGCACGCTCGCGGTCGGCTTCACCAGTTCGGCGGCGGCGCACCGCTTCATGCCCGAGGCGCTGCGCGCATTCCGCCGCGCCTACCCCCTGGTGGAACTGCAGCTGCGCGAGGACAACGCGGCCGAGCTCACCGAGGCACTGGCCGCCGGGCGGCTGCACTGCGGCCTGCTGCGCGTGCCGGTGGCGCGGCCCGAGGGGCTGGTGTTCGAGACGATGCTGCGCGAGCCGGTGCTGGTGGCCATGCCCAGCGACCATCGCTTTGCCCTCGCACGCACCAAGGCTTCACGCCCGCTGCCGCTTGCCAGGCTGTGCGAGGAAGGCATCATCCTCGTGCGGCGGCCGGGCGCGCCCGGCCTCTATGCCGAACTGCTCGCGCTGTGCCACGCCAAGGGGCTGCGCCCGCGCGTGGTGGCCGAAGTCGATCGCATGATGACCAACCTGAATCTCGTGGCCGCGGGTGTCGGCCTGTCGGTGGTGCCCGCCTCGATGACCGGCGTGCACGCGCACGCCATCGCCTACATGCGGCTGGCCGACGGCGGCCAGCTCGACGCGCCGCTCACCCTGGTGTCGCGCGTGGAAGAAGACAACCTGCCCGCGCAGCATTTCGCGGCGCTGCTGCGCAAGCTGGCAGGCGAGCACGCAAACAAGGACCCGGCGGCGCCATGAGCGCGCAGGCAAGGCGCCGCTTTGCGCAGGGTGCGGGCGCCTTGTTCGCCGCTGCCTGCGCGGCACCGGGCCTGCTGCGCGCGGCCCCTTCCGCCTGGCCCCGCCGCGCGGTGCGGCTGATCGTGGTGTACCCGCCCGGCGGCGTGAGCGACGGCATGGCCCGCGTGCTGGCCGAACCGCTCGCACAGGCGATCGGCACGCCGGTGCTGGTCGAAAACCGTCCCGGCGCGGGCGGCAGCCTGGGCATGGATGCGCTCGCGCGTTCGGCACCCGACGGCTGCACGCTGGCCTTTTCGGCCATCAGCCCGCTCACGCTGCATCCGCTGCTCGCGCGCGTGCCCTACGACCCGCAGCACGCCTTCGTTCCCGTGGCCAGCGTGATGCGCACGCCGGTGCTGGTGGTCGGCACGCCGGCCTTCGCGGGGCGCGGCTTCGGCGCGCTGATCGCGCAGGCGCGCAGCCGGCCGGGCGCGGTGCGCTGGGCCACCTCTGGCGTGGCCACCATCGGGCACATGGTGCTGGCGCAGGTGCGCATGCAAAGCCGCACCGACATCACGCACATCCCCTACCAGGGCGGCGGCCCGCAGCTCAACGATGCGCTCAGCGGGCAGTTCGAAGTGCTGTCCACCAACGTGGCCGCGCAACAGCTGCAGTACATCGAGGGCGGCCGTTTCCAGCCGCTGGCGGTGGGCGCGCCCGCGCGCATCGAGGCGCTGGCCGAGGTGCCGACGCTGGCGGAGCTGGGCTTCGAGAAGGCGAACCGCGATTCGCTCTTCGGCATCTTCGCACCGGCGCGCACGCCGGCTGCGGTGGTGCAGCGGCTCAATGGCGAGATCAACCGCGTGCTGGAGAGCGACGGCGTGCGTGCGCGCCTGCGTGAGGCCTACAACCTGCCGGCAGGCGGCAGCACAGAAGATTTCGCTCGCGAGATCGTCATCGACCGGCGGCGCAACCGCGAGCTGGTGGCGGGCGACCGTTCGCAGTTCGACTGAGCGCGGCGGCAGCCGCGCAGTTCAGCCTTCGGCCCAGAGACGGGGATAGTCCTTCACGAAGCCGTCGGGCGTGGCGACCAGCACCGCGCTGTAGTCGAAGCGCCTTGCCTCGTAGGCGTACTCGGTCTCGCTGCGCCGCTCGTAGCGCTGCGCCAGTTCGCTCAGCACGCCGCCGTCCAGGTCCAGCCACGCGGCCGGCGCATCGGCACTCTCGCCCTTCTCGAGGTTGAGCCGCCGCAGCTGCAGCAGGTTGGTGGCTGGCGTGAAACCCAGGTCGAGATCGACGCAGTGCGACATGTCGGGCACGGCTTCGTCGTTGAGCTTCCAGTGGCCGCGTGCGTCGCGCGTGATCGACAGGTCGATGGCCGAGCCGCCGAGCCAGCCGCGCACGGTGCCCCATTGGGTGTGCCAATGCAGGTCGCAGCGCACGCGGTAGTGCAGTTGGCCGATGCGGCCGTCTTCCATGCGGAATACGGCGGCACCGTCGAGTTGCCAGGCAGAGGCATTGCGTTCGAGGCGGCAGGCGTCGTGACCCGGTGCGTCGAGCCTGCGCCAGAGAATGGAGGCGACGGTTTGCATGGCGCGGATGATGGACCGGCATGCTGCAGTGCGCAAGCCTTGTCCCTTCATCATGGCCGAAGAAAATTGGCCGCCGGTGCATGCCGGACAATGCCCGGCACCATGACCAAGCTCCCCGCGGCGCTCGCGCTGCTCCTGTCCGTCTTCTTCTGCGGCGCCGGCCACGCCGCGGCCGCGCTGAAAGACGGCGACATCGTCTTCCACACCTCGCGCTCGGCGCAGAGCGTGGCGGTGCAGCGCGCCACCGGCTCGCGCTACAGCCACATGGGCATCGTGCTGATGCGGGGCGGCAAGCCCTACGTGTTCGAGGCGGTGTCGACGGTGCGCTACACGCCGCTCGCGCAATGGACCGCACGCGGCAATGGCGGCCACTACGTGGTCAAGCGGCTGCGCGATGCCGACCGGCTGCTGACGCCGGGCGCAGTGGCCACGCTGCGCGCCCGCACCGCCGATTTCGAGGGCCGCCCTTACGACCTGACGTTCGAATGGTCGGACCAGCGCATCTACTGTTCCGAACTCGTGTGGAAGCTCTACCAGCGCGCACTGGGCGTGCGCATCGGCGAGCTGCAGAAGATCCGCGAATTCAACCTGACGGACCCGGCGGTGCGCGCCAAGATGCGCGAGCGCTACGGCGACAGGGTGCCGATGGACGAGCCGGTGATCTCTCCGGTGGCGATGTTCGAGTCGCCGTTGCTCAGGACCGTCGAGACGCGCTGAGGGGTTTTCAGGGTGGCGCTCACGCCGACGGGGTACCTTGCGCCGCGAATGTCCCCCGCCCTGCGGGCTCCTCCTTTATTTCGCTGCGCAAGGCACCCCATCGGCGTGATCGTTCAGAGCACTTGTTGATCAGCCAACACAAGCGCCGCGTCCATCGTGCACAGGGCGCCGGGTGCTCCCCGCAGCGAAATAAAGGAGGAGCCCGAAGGGCGGGGGACATTCGCGGAGGGGAGTACCCGGCGGCCTGTGCACACGCCCTGAACTCAACCTTCAGCAGGCAAAACCACCCCACCCGCGAGACAATCGTTGCCGTGAGTTCCCAGCCCCCGTCAGCCCCGCCGATCCGCCGCATCGCCCACCTCGACATGGACGCCTTCTATGCGTCCGTCGAGCTGCTGCGCTATCCGCAGCTCAAGGGCCTGCCCGTGGTGATCGGCGGCGGGCGCCGGCGCGTGGACGAGGCCATCCGCGACCTGCCCGAGGGCGGCACGCTGGCCGACATTCCGGTCGATTCGTTCCCACGGCTCAAGGACTACACCGGCCGCGGCGTGATCACCACCGCCACCTACCCCGCGCGCCAGTTCGGCGTCGGCTCGGCCATGGGGCTCATGAAGGCCGCCAAGCTGTGCCCGCAGGCCATCATCCTGCCGGTGGACTTCGACGAATACCGGCGCTTCTCGCGCGCCTTCAAACAGGTCATTCTGGAAGTCGCGCCGCTCATGGAAGACCGCGGCGTGGACGAGGTGTACATCGACTTCACCGACGTGCCCGGCGGCCAGCGCGACGGCGGGCGTTCGCTGGCGCGGCTGCTGCAGAAGGCCATCTTCAGCGAGACCGGGCTGACCTGCTCCATCGGCGTGGCGCCCAACAAGCTCATCGCCAAGATGGCGAGCGAGTTCAACAAGCCCAACGGCATCTCCGTGGTCTATGAAGACGACCTCGAATCGCGCATCTGGCCACTGCCCTGCCGCAAGGTGAACGGCATCGGGCCCAAGGCCGACGAGAAGCTCAAGCGCTTCGGCATCGAGACCGTGGGCCAGCTCGCGGCGCGCGAGCGCGACTGGCTCATCGCCAACTTCGGCAAGGCCACCGGCGCATGGATGCACGAGGTGGCCTGGGGCCGCGACGACCGCCCGGTGGTTACGGAGAGCGAGCCCGTGTCGATGAGCCGCGAAACCACCTTCGACCGCGACCTGCATGCGGTGCGCAACCGCGCCGAATTGGGCGCGATCTTCACCAAGCTGTGCGAGCAGGTGGCCGCCGACCTGCAGCGCAAAGGCTACGTGGGCAAGACCATCGGCATCAAGCTGCGCTATGACGACTTCAAGATCGCCACGCGCGACCAGACCATCGGCCACTTCACCGCCGACGCGAAGACCATCCGCCAGACTGGCGGCCAGTGCCTGAAGCGCGTGCCGCTGGAACGGCCGCTGCGGCTGCTGGGCGTGCGCGTGGGCGCGCTGGCCAAGGCCGGCAGCCCCGAGGCGCTGGCGCCTGCCGGCGGCGCGCAGCGCGCGGCATCGGAGCCGGTGGCCACCACGGCCTCTCTTTTCTGACGGGCCCACCACCATGCTGAAACGCTGGCTCCGGCGCATCGCATTCACCCTGCTGGGGCTGGCCGCGCTGATCGGCCTGTATGTCGCGGTCGCGTGCGCGCTGGTGTTCTGGCCGGCCAACGGCGCGAAGCCGGCCGGCGATGCGCCCGCCGAAGTGCAGGCCTGGGTGCTGAGCAACGGCGTGCACACCGACTACGTGTTCCCGGTCCGCTCGGCCACCATCGACTGGCTGCAGGTGTTTCCGCTGAAAGACTTCAAGGCGCCGCCGCCCGATGCCGAGTTCGTCGCCATCGGCTGGGGCGACCGCGAGTTCTACCTGAACACGCCCACCTGGGGCGACCTGACGGCCTCGCGTGCATTCGGTGCGCTGTCGGGCGGCAACCGCTCGCTGTTGCACGTGAGCTACCTGCGGCGCGGGCAACTGGGCCGCGGCGCATTCGAGCTGCCGCTGTCGCAGGCCCGGTACGCGCAGCTGGTCGGCCATGTGCGCGCCAGCCTGCCGCCGGGGCCGGCACAACCCATCGCGGGCGCGCACTACGACAGCCAGGACGCCTTCTACGAAGCCGAGGGCGCCTACAACCTCTTCGAGACCTGCAACACCTGGATCGGCCGTGGCCTGCGACAGGCGGGCGTCACGGTGAGCCGGTGGACGCCCTTCGATTTCACCGTGACCTGGCACCTGAAGCCGGCGCGGCCCTGACCGGGCAGGCTCAGGGCTTGGGCACGCCGCCCTGCCACTGCGGCCAGTTGGCCACGATGTGGTCGACCACACGGCTGCCCACGCGCTCGACGTTCTCCACCGTCTCGGCAAAGCCGCCTGCCGTTTCGCCGGGGGCCGGGTCCAGGTGCTGCAGCGTGGTCTCCTTCGGATTGCCCTGGTCGAAGTTGACCGCGCCGCGCAGGCTCATCACGCGGTCGGTGCCGTGGGTGCGCTTGATGACCAGCGTGATGGCGGCGGCCTCCATCTCGGTGATGACGTAGTCGTCGGCGCCGTAGAGCTTGGCGATGTACTGCGCCTGCTTCGACATGCCCGGGCCGTGGAAGAAGGTGTCGCCCGTCATGTGCGTGCCGGTGCCGACGAATGGTGCGCGGCGGGCCGCCGCGTCGGGGTAGCGCAGGCGGTACTTGCGGGCCGATTCGGAGTCTTTCAGCGGCGTGTCGGCCGACAGCTTCATGGCCCAGCGCACGAGGTCGGGGTTGAGCTGGAAGCGGCGGTACTCCTCGTAGCCCTTGCGCGGCATGAAGGTCGGCTGGCCGGGCTTGTTTTCTTCCGGCGCCCAGCGGTGGCCCAGGTCGTAGTCGACCAGCCAGGTGCCCCAGTTCACCTCGCCGATGGTGCCGCGCGAGGGCGGCGTGCCGGCCACGCCGGAGATGACGTAGTAGGCCTGCGAAAAATCGAGCCGCGGGTTCAGCAGGATGGCCTGCATCGACGACGACGAGTTGACCTTGCCCATGCCCAGCACCGCGCCGCACACGCCGTCGGTGTTGCAGTACACGGGCTGCAGCGCGCCCGGCACGGCGATGGGCTTGGCGTCTTTCCAGTAGCGCTCGTACCAGTGCTGGAATTCGCCGGCGCGGTCGCCCGTGTTCTGGCCGATCTCGAACATGGCGGCGACGAACACCTTGACCTTCACGGGCGCGGCCGAGGCCGTGGCCGGCACCGAGGTGGAAGAGGTGGAAGCGCAGCCCGTGGCAAGCAGCGCGGCGGCCGGCAGCAGGAGCCAGCGGGTACGGAAGGACGAGGGGCGGGAAGACATTCGGAAGCTCCGGAAGCTCGATAAGGGAAAGAACAGACGGGCCGCATTTGCGGCGTCCTACAGGCGCCGATTGTCGGCGCTGGCAAAAACGGTGCGTACCACCACGCAAACCCCATGCCGGCTACTGCTCTTTCTACCTCTCCCGCATCGCAGCCGTCCTCGAGGCCGCCTTCGAAGCCAACGCCCATCGCCAACGGGCTGGTCTACGTGAACCCCGACATGCCGGGCATACGCCGCCTGAAGCACGGCGAGCGCTTTCGCTACCGCGACGCCAAGGGCCAATGGCTGCGCGACGTGGACGAAATCTCGCGCATCCGCATGCTGGCCATTCCGCCGGCCTACACCCAGGTGTGGATCTGCCCGCTGCCCAACGGCCACCTGCAGGCCACCGGCATCGACGCACGCGGACGCAAGCAGTACCGCTACCACGCCGACTGGCGCGTGATGAAGGACGAGACCAAGTTCGAGCGGCTCGAAGCCTTCGCGCTCGCGTTGCCGCGCATCCGCGCCCGCGTGGCGCGCGACCTGCAGCCGGACAAGAAAAACAAGGCGCCCGGCCGCAGCCAGGTGCTGGCGGCGCTGGTGCGCCTGCTCGATACCACCCTGCTGCGCATCGGCAATGAAGAGTACGCAAGCAGCAACGGCTCCTACGGCCTCACCACCCTGCGCAACCGGCATGTGGACGTGAAGGGCACGGCGCTGCGGCTGCGCTTCAAGGGCAAGAGCGGCGTGATGCACGAGGCCAGGCTGGAAGACCCGCGCGTGGCCAAGGTGGTGCGGCAGTGCCAGCAGTTGCCCGGGCAGGCCCTGTTCCAGTACGCGGGCGAAGACGGCGAGCTGCGCAGCGTGTCGTCAACCGACGTGAACGACTACCTTGCCGAAGCCTCGCCCGGCGAGCGCTTCACCGCCAAGGACTTCCGCACCTGGCACGGCACGGTGCAGGCGCTGGAGCTCACGCGGCTGGCCTGCGAGCCGGGGCGCAGCGCGGCGGACGGCACCCGCTACAGCGCCAAGGACATCCTCGCGGCCGTCGCCAAGCAGCTAGGCAACACGCCCGCTGTCTGCAAGAAGGCCTATGTGCACCCGGCCGTGCTGGCACTGGGCAGCGCGCTTTCGGACAACGATGAAGACGCAGCCACCGCGCTGTTCGAGAAGATCGCCGGCCGCAAGACGGCGCGGCCTTCACGCGGGCTCTATGCGGCCGAACGCCGGCTGCTGGCCTTCCTGCGCACGCACCGGCAAGGGCAGGCGCGCGCGGTGGCGGGCAGCAGCCGCCGAAGCGGCAGGAAGGCTCAGGCCGCGGTGGCGAGCGCGAAGCGCACGCTGTCGCCGTCCACGGCAACGACGTAACCCAGGTCTTCGGCCAGGTTCTGCAGCGCGACGGCATCGATGGCCAGCGCACGCGGCGCGCGATGCGCATCGAGCACGGCATCGGTGCCGCCCGCTTCGCGCGCCAGGGCCGAAAGCCGCAGCGCATTGGCACCTTCCGCCTGCACGCGGATCGTGCCGGCTTCGTCGGCACTGTCGTGCAGGTAGCCGAGCACGCCGAGGAACAGATAGCGCAGGGCCGCGGCGGCAGGCCAGCGTGCTTCGTCCTCGCTCGGTTCGAGGGCGGGGTCGATGTCGAGCGTCACGCCGTGCAGGTCGAAGGCCGCGCGCATCAACGTCGTGCACTGCGCCACCAGCGCGCTGCGGGCAATGCCGTCGTCGGTGGTCGCCAGTTCCCAGTCGCGCAGCGAGCGGATGGCGGCGACAAGTTCGGCCACCTGGTTGTCGATCAGCGCCACCCGCTCTTCGCAGGCGGCGGCGTCGACGGTGGCTGCGCTGACCTGCCGCTTGAGCATCAACAGCGCCATGCGGATCACCGAGACGGGTGCCGCCATGTCGTGCCGGAGGGCGGGCAGGGCCCGGGTGAGCAGCTCGTGGCGCACGCCTGCGGCGATCCAGCTGCGCGCGCTGGGAGAAGACTTCATGGCGCGGCTGCCAGCGGCGTGAGGTTCATCGGCACGGTCACGGGTACTTCCTGAAACGAGAGGGAGCAACAAGTATCGTGCCCGGTTACCGCGCCGGGTGTAGGAACGAGCCTACGAGACTCAGGGCTTGCCCAGGTAGGTGCGCACGTCCTTCACCTCGACGCCGGCGGCGGCGATGGCCGAGCGCAGCTGCGCCTCGGTCACGCCCAGCGTCTGGGTCCAGTAGCGCACTTCGTGCGCCTCGTTCACGTTGATGCGGGTGGCGTCTTGCGGCCCGCGCTTGCTCAAGTCATCGGCCATGGTGCTTTCCTTTGTAGAAGACACCACGATGCGGCGCCCCCCAAAGGCGGGCCGAAGGACTGCGGCGCACCCGCTTGCAGGAAAACGTGAAGCGCCCGGCGGCACACCTGCCTACGCAAGGCGCAGCCGCGCCTGCAATTCGCGCTTGAGCAGCTTGCCGTTGGCGGTGGTCGGCATGGTGTCGATCACCTCGATGCGGGATGGGCGCTTGTACGGCGACAGGTGCTCCACCAGGTGCGCGCGCAGCGCCGCCTCGTCGAGCACCGCGTCCGGCTTCAGCTCCACGAAGGCGACCACCTGCTCGTTGCCATCCGCCTCGGGCACGCCGACCACCGCGCACAGGTGCACGCCGTCGAAGCGGCCGATGACCGCCTCGACCTCCGCCGGATACACGTTGAAGCCCGAGCGGATGATCATTTCCTTCAGCCGGCCCACCACGAACAGCGCGCCGTCGGGCCCGAAGCGCCCGAGGTCGCCGGTGGCATACCAGCCGCCGGGACGCATCACCTGCGCAGTGGCAGCCGCATCGCGGAAATAGCCGAGCATGAGCCCGGGCCCGCGCAGCCAGATTTCGCCGGTGTCGCCTTGCGGCACGTCTTGCCCCTCGAGCGACACGATGCGGGCCTCGCCGCCCTCCACCGCATGGCCGGCCGCCGTGTCCGAGCGAGGCGCCTCGGTGCGCGTGAGGAACACCGAGCCCGCGTACTCCGAGAGCCCGTAGCCATAGTGCAGCGGCTGGCCGAACAGCCGCTCCACGCGCTGCTTGAGCGCGGGGTCGAGCGGTGCCGAGCCGGTGTACACGTAGCGCAGATGCGGAAAGCGCGGCACCGCGCGCTCGCTGTCGATGTGGGCCAGCAGGCGCGCGTACATGGTCGGCGGGCCGAGCAGGTTCGACACCTGCTCGTGCGCCAGCGCCTGCAGCATGTCGGCCGGCGAGAAGCTGCCGCGCAGCACCAGCGACGCGCCGCCGGTGAGCGCGGCCATCAGCACGGTGCCGATGCCGAAGATGTGCGTCATCGGCAGGAAAGCGTAGGCACGGTCGCGCTCGCTCAACGCCCTCACACCAGCCGATACCCGCCCGAAGTGCAGCAGCCCGCGGTGCGAGACCATCACGCCCTTCGGGGTGCCCGACGTGCCTGAGGTGAAGATGATGGCGGCGGTGTCGGCCAGGGCCGGGGCGGGCTCGGTGCGCGCTTGTTCACGGGTTGCCGAACGCATCACACCGGCAAGTGCCGACGGCACCGCACCGGCGCGCCGGGCGTGCTGTTCGGCCGCCTGCGAAGCGCCGGTGGTGAAGCAGCAAAGACGCGCGTCCGCCCGCTCGACGATCGCCGCTATCTCGCCCGGCGACATGCGCGCGTTCACGCCGCAAGACCATGCGCCGATGCGGCTGCACGCCATCAGCAGTGCGATGTGCGCGGCGCAGTTCTCGGCCACAAGCACCACGCGGTCGGTCGGCCGCACGCCGGCGTCCAGCAGGTCTTGCGTGGCGGTCTCGGCCATCGCCTGCAGCGCCGCGTAGGTGGTCGTTGCGCCGCTCTCGAAAAGAAAGACTGCCTCGGGCGTGCGCGCCGCGCGCGTCTCCAGCAGGTCGTGAATGCGTGGTTGCTGCATCGCCTATTCCGCCTCGATGCCCTTGGACGCCGTGGCCCAGAGCTGCCGGTCGGACTTGCCCTTGGTCGCGAGCAGGTCTGCCGCGCCGGCCCAGACGTCATAGCCCTGCTCGCGCAGGCGGTTCGCGATGTCTTCGCGCGCCAGCATCTTCTGCGCGGCGGCGTTGATGCGCGCGACCAGTGCGGGGTCCATGCGCGCCGGTCCGTACAGGCCGAACCAGCCGCCCACGTCGTAGCCCGCCACGCCCGACTCGATCATGGTCGGCACATCGGGCAGCATGCGGTTGCGCTGGCGCGAGGTGACGGCCAGCGCGCGCACCTTACCGGTCTGTATGAAGGGCTTGGAGGTCGCGATGATGTCGAACATCATCGTCACCGTGCCCGCCATCACGTCGGCCAGCGCGGGCGCGCTGCCCTTGTAAGGCACGTGGGTGAGCTGCACGCCGGTCATCTTCTCGAGCAGCGCACCGCTCAGGTGGTTCGACGCGCCCACGCCCGCCGACCCGTAGAACACCTTGCCGGGCCGCGCCTTCGCATAGGCCAGCAGCTCGGCCACGCTGTGCACCGGCACGTCGTTGTTGACGACCAGCACATTGGTGTAGTCCACCAGCGGCGCGATGGGCACGAGGTCCTTCATCGGGTCGAAGGCCATGTGGCGCTGCACGTTGGGGTTGATGGTGATGGTCGGGCTCGCGCCGAAGAACAGCATCGTGCCGTCGGCCGCGGCCTTGGCCACCGCGTCGCCACCGAGCGAACCGCTCGCGCCGGGGCGGTTGTCCACGATCACCTGCGTGCCCAGCGCCTGGCTCAGCGCGGGCGCGAGCAGGCGCGCGGCACCGTCCACCGGGCCGCCGGCCGAATAGCCGACCACCAGCTTGATGAGCGGCGGCAATGGCTGCTGCGCGAAGGCGCGGTGCGGCAGTGCGCCAAGTGCCGCGCTGCCGGCCAGCGCGGTCACGAAGTGGCGGCGAGAGAAGCGATTCGATGTCATGAGCGTTGTCTCCTGTTGTTGATCTACAAGTCAGGCTCAAAAGCCAAGCAGGACTGTTCTTTCGTGAAACACCGCGGAACCGGCTTTGCCGGTCCGCAGGTGTTGTCCCCGGCCGGGGGTTGGCGAAGCGACACGAAGTGCGCGAAGACTGGAGGCGAGCCTCATGCAGGCAGGTCCAGGACCTGCCGCGCAAGAATGTTGCGCTGTATCTCGTTGGTGCCGCCGTAGATCATTGCGGCCGTCGAGCCGATGAGCGGCGAGAGCACGTTGAAGCTCTGCCCGTCGAGCACCTGGTCGCCGACCACGGCACCCTGCTCTTCGGCTGCCTCGACCAGCAGCGCGCCGATGCGGTGATAGGTCTCGCTGGCCCAGATCTTCAGCAGCGACACCGATGCGGGCAGCGGCTTGCCGGCCCGCACGATGTTCGCGAAGCCGGTGTAGGCCGCCGACAGGTCGAGCACGTCGAGCCGCAGCGCAGCGAAGCGCTGCGCGAACACCGGGTCGGCAAACAGCCGCCGCGCCTGCGCCAGCCGCGCCAACTGGCCCAGCGCGTACTGCGACTGCTTGGGACTGCCCAGGAAGATGCGCTCGAAGCCCAGCAACGCTTTCGCGATGGTCCATCCGCCGTGCAGCTTGCCGACCAGGTTCTCCGCCGGCACGCGCACGTTGTCGAAGAACACCTCGCAGAACTCCGGCTCGCCGGCCAGCGTACGGATGGGCCGGATGGTGATGCCCGGCGTGCGCAGGTCGCACAGCAGGAAGCTGATGCCCTCCTGCTTGCGCGCGTCCTTGTCGGTGCGCACCAGCATGAAGATGTGGTTGGCGTCTTGCGCAAGCGTGGTCCAGATCTTCTGGCCGTTGACCACGAAGTGCTCGCCCTGTGCGTCGCGCGCGGGCATCGCCTCGGTGCGCAGGCCCGCGAGGTCAGAGCCGGCATTGGGCTCGGAATAGCCCTGGCACCACACATGCTCACCGCTGAGGATGCGCGGCAGAAAGCGCTGCTGCTGTTCGGGCGTGCCGTGCTGTATGAGCAGCGGGCCGATCATCACGATGCCCTGGTCGGGCGCGCGCGCCACGCCGTGCTGCTCCAGTTCCTCGATCCACGCGATGAGCTTGTCTGCCGGCAGGCCCATGCCGCCATGCGCCTGCGGCCATGCGGGCGCGATCCAGCCTTGCGCCGACAGCGTGAGATACCACTCGCGCATCTCGCTCCAGCGCGCGCGGTGCGACAGGTAGCGCAGTTGCTGCGGATAACGCTGCTGCAGGAAGGCGCGCACCATGCGGCGGAAATCGGCCTCGGGCATCGCCGCCCAGTCGGCGGTGCGGGGGAACTCGCCCTGCCACTCCGCGGTGCCCACAGCAGCCTCCGCATCGCGCGAAAGCAAGGCATGGCGGAGCTGGTGCGCGCTGGCATTGCCCAGCCAGGCCGAGAGGCACAACACGCGCTTGTAGAACAGGCTCAGGTCGCACTCCTGCGTGTAGCCGATGGCGCCATGCAGCTGCACCGAGGCGCGCGAGGCCTGCAACGCGGCCGCCGTGCAGCGCGCGTTGACGCGACTGGCCTCGGCCTCGAGTCGATCCGCTGGCAAGCCCTGTGCCGCCACCGCCAGCACTTCGTCCAGCGTGGCCTGCGCCACTTCGAGGTGGATGAACATGTCGACGCAACGGTGCTGCAGCGCCTGGAAGCTGCCGATGGGCTTGCCAAACTGCGAGCGCGTGCGCAGGTAGGCCAGCGTTTGCGCGAGCATGGCCTGCCCCGCGCCCAGCAGTTCGGCCGACTGCAGGATCTGCCCGCCAGCGAGTGCCCTGCGCAGCGCCTCCTGCGCGGCCGGGCCTTCGGCCAGCACCGCGTCCGCCGGCAGCTCGACCTGCTCGAAGCGCAGGTTCGACGCCTGGCTGCCGTCGACCAGCGGTACCAACGTTTCGCTCACGCCCGCAGTGCCGCGCGGCACCCACAGCAGCACCGCGTCGTCTTCGCCACGCGCCGACACGAGCCAGCCGCTGGCGGCCGCGCCGGGCAGCACCATGAGCTTTTCGCCCTGCAGCAGCACGCCGCCTGCATCGCCTGCAAGCGCTTCGCAGCCGCAGGCCAGCGGCACCGCGCTGAGGTCGCCCGCGCTCTCCTGCCACGCCAGCGCCGGCAGGCTGCTACCCGCGACCAGCTCGGCCAGCAGCGCATCGGCGCGCGGGGTGTGCAGCTCCGACAGCAGCAGCGCGCTGAGGCCGGCCACGGCCAGCAATGGCTCCGGCGCCGCGTGCTCGCCGGCCGCGCGCAAAATTTCCGCGGCACCGGCCAGCCCCAGCGCGAGGCCGCCGGACGATTCGGGCGCCAGCATGCCGGGCCAGCCCAGTGCGGCGATGTCGCGCCAGCCCTCGGCCTCGTCGGCATCCGGTTGTTCCATGCGCTGGCGCCGCCGCTGGGTGGCACGGCTGCGAACGAAGTAGTCGAGCGCCGATTCGCGCACCGCCGAAAGTGATTCAAGGTCCATCGCAGCAGCGTGCCTGAAGACCCCGCCGCCGAGCATTTGCATTTGCCGAAGGGAGGGTTTCGCAATCAGAGAGCCACCCCGCGCGAGGCGGGGCTAGATTCGGCGCATGACCACCAAGATCAAGAAATCCCTGCATACGGAGCTGGGCCACAGCACCCCCGACAAGATCACCGTGCGCGGGCGCGACCTGCCTTCGGAAATCCTCGGCCACCTGAACCTCGGCGACATGGCCTTCCTGGAACTGACCGGGCGCATCCCGACGCCGCAGGAATCGGTGACCTTCAATGCCATCGTCGTCACGCTGGTGGAGCACGGCATCACGCCCAGTGCATTGGCGGCGCGCCTCACTTATGCAGGCGCTCCAGAGGCACTGCAGGCCGCCGTGGCAGCCGGCCTCTGCGGACTGGGCACGGTGTTCGTAGGCAGCACCGAAGGCGCGGCCAGGATGCTCTACGAGGCCATTCCCTTCGGCGAGAAGCCCACGCGGCCGCTCGCCGACATGGCGAAAGACATCGTCGCCGACCACCGCGCGCGCAAGCAGATCGTGCCGGGCCTGGGCCATCCGCTGCACAAGCCCATCGATCCGCGCACACCGCGCCTGTTCCAGATCGCGGCGGAGAACGGCCTCTCCAGCCACTATGTCGCGCTGATGCAGGCGGTGCAGGAAGAAGCCGAGCGCGTGTCGGGCAAGTCGCTGCCGATCAACGCCACGGGGGCCATCGGCGCGATTGCGGCCGAGTTCGGCTTTCCCTGGAAGATCATCCGCGGCTTCGGCGTGATGGCGCGCGCCATCGGCCTGGTGGGCCACATCCTCGAGGAGATCGACGACCCGATGGCGGTGGAGATCTGGCAACGCGTGGAGAAGGAAGCCGGCGGCCCGCGCCAGGACTGAGCAAAGACCGATGAACAACGCCAACGACAAGAACTACCCCGACATCCGCGATGCCGTGCGCGACCTGTGCGCGCAGTTTCCCGATGCCTACTTCCGCAAGATCGACGAGGCGCGCGGCTACCCCGCCGAATTCGTCGATGCGCTCACCAAGGCCGGCTGGATGGCCGCGCTGATTCCGCAGGAGTACGGCGGCTCCGGCCTTGGCCTGACCGAGGCCTCGGTCATCATGGAAGAGATCAACCGCTGCGGCGGCAACTCCGGCGCCTGCCACGGCCAGATGTACAACATGGGCACGCTTCTGCGCCACGGCAGCGAGGCGCAGAAGCGCAACTACCTGCCGAAGATCGCCAACGGCGAGCTGCGCCTGCAGTCGATGGGCGTGACCGAGCCCACCACCGGCACCGACACCACCAAGATCAAGACCACCGCCGTGAAGAAGGGCGACCGCTACGTCGTCAACGGGCAGAAGGTGTGGATCTCGCGCATCCAGCATTCGGACCTGATGATCCTGCTGGCGCGCACCACGCCGCTGGCGGACGTGAAGAAGAAGTCCGAAGGCATGTCGATCTTCATCGTCGACCTGCGCGAGGCCATCGGCAAGGGACTCACGGTGCAGCCCATCCTGAACATGGTGAACCACGAGACCAACGAGCTGTTCTTCGAGAACCTCGAGATCCCGGCCGAGAACCTGATCGGCGAGGAAGGCCAGGGCTTCAAGTACATCCTGGACGGGCTCAACGCCGAGCGCACCTTGATTGCGGCGGAGTGCATCGGCGACGGCTACTGGTTCATCGACCGGGTGACGAAGTACACCAAGGAACGCGTGGTGTTCGGCCGGCCCATCGGGCAGAACCAGGGCGTGCAGTTTCCGATTGCCGAGGCCTTCATCGAAGTGGAAGCCGCGAACCTGATGCGCTACGAGGCCTGCCGCCTGTTCGATGCGCACCAGCCCTGCGGCGCGCAGGCCAACATGGCGAAGTACCTTGCGGCCAAGGCGAGCTGGGAAGCCGCCAATGCATGCCTGCAGTTCCATGGCGGCTTCGGCTTTGCCTGCGAATACGACATCGAGCGCAAGTTCCGAGAGACGCGGCTGTATCAGGTGGCGCCGATCTCGACCAACCTGATCCTGAGCTATGTAGCCGAACACATGCTCGGCCTGCCCCGTTCCTTTTGACTAACCCCCAGGCTTCGCGCACTTCGTGTCGCTTCGCCAACCCCCTTGCAGGGGGCAACGCCTGCGGCCCGGCAAAGCCGGTTCCGCGGCATTCCACGAAAGGATCCATTCATGACATCCGCCGTTGCCGAACATCCGAGCAAGGTGCTCGCGACCTTCGCCGCCGAACTGCAGTTCGCCGACATTCCCGCACCTGTGCTGCGCCGCACCGAAGACCTGATGCTCGACTGGCTGGGCTCTGTGCTCGCAGCGCGCACGGCGCGCCCCATCCGCAGCATCGAGCGCTTCGCGCGCCTGATGGGCCCCGCGGAAGGCCCCAGCGAAATACTGACTTCGCGCCAGACCAGCTCGCCGCTGTTCGCCGCGCTCGTCAATGCGGCGGCCTCGCACTTCGTCGAGCAGGACGACGTGCACAACGGCTCGGTGTTTCACCCGGCGGCGGTCGTCATTGCGCCGGCGCTGGCCGTGGCGCAGAGCATCAGCGCGAGCGGCGCGCAACTACTGACGGCGGTGGTCGCGGGCTACGAGGTCGGCATTCGCGTGGGCGAATTTCTCGGGCGCTCGCACTACAAGACCTTCCACACGACCGCGACGGCGGGCACGCTGGCCGCTGCCGCGGCGGTGGGCCGACTGCTCGACCTCACGCCGCAGCAGATGCTGCACGCCTTCGGCTCGGCAGGCACACAATCGGCCGGCGTGTGGGAGTTCCTGCGCGACGCGGCAGACTCCAAGCAGTTGCACTGCGCACACGCGGCGGCCAGCGGGCTGATGTCGGCCTACCTCGCGCAGGACGGCTTCACCGGCGCCGCGAAGATCCTCGAAGGCGCGCAGGGCCTGGGCGTGGGTATGTCGAGCGATGCCGACCCGGCCAAGCTCACAGACGGCCTCGGCACGCGCTGGACGCTGGCCGAGACCTCCTTCAAGTACCACGCCTCCTGCCGCCACACCCACCCCGCCGCCGACGCGCTGCTTCAGGTGATACAGCAGAACAACCTGAAGCCCGCCGACGTGTCGCGCGTGACCACGCACGTGCACCAGGGCGCCATCGACGTGCTGGGCCGTGTGGACGTGCCGGCCACGGTGCACCAGGGCAAGTTCTCGATGGGCACGGTGCTGGGCCTGATCGCGGTGCACGGCCGCGCGGGCCTGGGCGAGTTCGACCGCGACTTCCTCGCGCCCGAGGTCTCGGCCTTCCGCGAGAAGGTGACGATGGAACTGGACGACGAAGTCGACGCCGCCTACCCGGCGCGCTGGATCGGCAAGGTCAGCGTCCACACCACCGACGGCCGCAGGCTGCAGGGCCGCGTGGACGAGCCTAAAGGCGACCCGGGCAACAGCCTGGACCGCGCGGAGATCGAAGACAAGATGCAGCGCCTGGCGCACTACGGCGAAGGCGCTACCGCCGACGAGGCGAAGGCGCTGTGCGAGCGGGTCTGGCAGCTGGCCGACACGCCGCGCGTGGGGCGCTGGCTGATCCGCTGAACAGGCTCAGGCGAACAGGCGCCCCTGACCGGGCACGCGCGGATCGAGCCCGGCGGTGCCGACAAGGTCCCAGAAGCCGGCGGGCGAACTCGACACCACGGGCACTCGCAGGCGCGCTTCGACTTCGCGCACCGCATCCAGCGTGACCAGCCCGCCGCACGAGATGAGGATGCCGTCGGCGCCGGGTTGGGCATCGAACACCTTCAGGCACAAATCGACGAGCACCTGCGTCGGCACTTCGCCCACGGCTTTCACGTCAGAGATGGAAAGGCCTTCGAGCGCGAGTGGCTCGAAGTCGCTCTGCTCCAGGTAATTGCGCAGGTGCAGGTTGACTTCGTCGATGTACGCGGTGGCCACCGCCACGCGTCGCACTCCGAGGTGCCGCAGTGCGCCGACGATGGCGTTGCTCATGGTGGTGCAGGGCAATCCGGTGGCGCGTGTCATCTCGGCTTCGAGTTGCCGGTTGAAGGCCGCGCCGCGAAAGAAGCTCAGCGAGGTGCCCATGAGCGAGACCGCGCTCACGCCCTCCTCCTTGAGCGCCACGGCCTTCTCGACCACCGAGTCGATGACGTCGAGATAACCGCGCGTCGAGATTTCTCCAAGGCCCAGGCCTTTGGCACTGAAGCGGATGCGTTCGCCGTAGAGCAGCGGGCCGTCTACCGGCACCGCGCCGGCTGCGGGGGGCACGATCAGGCCCAGGTGGGGTGTTGTCATTTCAATGGCTCCATGTTTTTTGGCTCTTGTTCGGGGTATGTGCACAGGCCACCGGGTACTCCCCTCCGCGAATGTCCCCCGGGCTTCGCCCTCCTCCTTTATTTCGCTGCGGGGAGCACCCGGCGCCCTGCGCACGACAAGCGCTCTGCTCATGCCGGCGTGAGCGCACCACGAACAAAAAACCTCAGTTCCCCTCAGCCACGATGTGCTGATCAGAAATGATCTTCTTCCACCGCGAAGTCTCCGCAGCCATGTCCTTCCCAAGCTGCGAAGGCGTTGAATAGGCACGCAGCGTGCCCTGCGCAGCGGCCGCCGCACCGGCCTCCGGCGTATCGAGCACCGACTTCACCGCAGCCGAGAGCTTCTCGACCACATCGTCAGGCGTGCCCGCGGGTGCCAGCACGAAGATGCGCGGCGCCACGTCGAACCCCGGCAACGCATCGGCCAGTGGCGGCACACTCTCCGCGCCTTCGAGCTTGGCCGTGTTCATCAGCGCCACCGCGCGCAGCTTGCCCGCCTTGGCCTGCGCCATGCCTGCAGTGGCGCTCACCACGCCAAGAGGAATCTGCCCGCCGATCACGTCCGGCACGATCTGCGCGGCGCCGCGGTACGGCACATGCACCACCGAACTGCCGCTGGCCTGCTTGAGCATCTCGAAGCCCAGGTGCTGCACCGTGCCCACACCCGAGGTGGCGTACGAATAGCGCGAGGCGTTGGCCTTGAGTTCCTTCACCAGCTCGGCCGGCGTCTTCGCAGGAAAGTCGTTGCCCGCGACGATCATCAGCGGCGAGATGAACGCGCCCGCCACCGGCTTGAAGCTGGTGAGCGGATCGATGCCGATCTTCGGCTGCAGCAGCTTGGCAATGAGCAAGGCGCTGTCGCCCATCATCAGCGTGTAGCCGTCGGGCGGCGCCTTGGCGACGAACTCGGCCGCGATCAGGCCGGTCGCGCCGGTGCGGTTCTCCACCAGCACCTGCTGGCCCAGCACGGCCGACAGGCGCACGCCGAGCAGGCGGGCCACCGCATCGACACCACCACCGGCCGAATAACCGACCACGAGCCGAATCGGCTTGTCGGGGTACTTCTGGGCCCAGGCCACGGGCGCCGCGAGGGTGAAGGCGCTCGCAAGGCCCAGGGCCGCCATTGCGCGCAGTGCATGGCGGCGCGCGGGTCGAATCGCTTGTCTGGCTTTCATCTTGTCTCCGTTGTCTTGGTCGGAATCGCCGGCCGTCTGTCGCGGCCTGGTCGTGAAGGAAAGTGTCGCCGGGAGGCAGCAGCCCGCCGGCTGCTCAGGCCTTCCCCTTGCCGTGCGAGGTCGGCAGCTTCGCCAGCTCGCGCACGCGGTCGGCATTGGGCGCGAAGCCCAGGCCCGGTGTCTCGGGCAGCGTGAGCCAGCCTTGGTCGGGTACCGGCAGTCCGTCGAAGATCTGCTTGAGCATCTGCACCGCCACGTAGTGGTACTCGACCAGCCCGCCGTTCGACACGCCCGCATGCAGGTGCATGTTGTGGAAAGGCCAGGCGCCGCCGTTGTCGATGGGCACGTTGAAGGCCTGCGCCATGCCGGCGATCTTCAGCACCTGCGAGTAGCCACCCGAGATGGTCACGTTGGGCTGCAGCACGTCGACCGCCTGGTTCACCAGCAGGTCGCGGAAGCGGAAGGCCAGGCCCTCGTTCTGGCCGCAGGCCAGCGGAATGCGGGTGCGTGCGCGCAGCTGGGCCATCTGGCGCACGTCGTTCTGCGTGAGCGGCTCCTCGAAGAAGCTGATGCCGTAGGGCTCGATGCGGTGCGCCAGCTCGGTGGCGTGGAACAGGTCGAGCCCGCAGTTGGCGTCGACGTACAGCTTCACGTCGGGGCCCACGGCCTCGCGCACCGCCGCCACGCGGCGCACGTCTTCGGCGATGACCTCGTCGAGCGAGCGCGGCTCGTCGCGGCGTGCGAGCGCATGGTTGCCGACGGTCATCTTCAAACGCTGGAAGCCCTGCGACACCCACAGCCTTGCGGCCGCCGCGAGCTGGTCGCGCTCGAAGAAGCCGAAACCGAAGGTGGCGTACACCGGCACCCTGGCGCGCGCGCCGCCGAGCAGGCGCCACAGCGGCTGGCCGAGTGCCTTGGCCTTGATGTCCCACAGCGCGATGTCCAGCGCGGCGATGGTGTGGCTGGCATAGCCGGTCTGGCCGCGCGGCGAGAGCAGCCAGTAGAGCTTCTCCCACAAGCGCTCGGTGGCCATCGGGTCTTCGCCGATCAGCGCGGGGCCGGCCACCTCGCGCACGGCGGCGGCGATGATTTCTTCCTCGGTGATGGCGGTCATGCCGTGGCCGACGAGGCCGGTGTCGGTCTCGATCTCGGTGAGGCACAGCGACAGCGAGGTCTGCTTGTTCAGGCCGACCACGTCGATGGTGACGGGAATGTTCAGCGGCGTGGCGCTGACGCGAACGATCTTCAAGGGAGTCTCCTTTGGTTTGCGCGATCTTTGCGCGCAGGCCGCCGGAGAACAATTCGTTTTTGGCGAGCGCGAGGCTTCGCGCGGCGCGAAGGCTCGCGTCCCCTCGCGTTCAGTCCGGCCGGCCGAGGTGCTCCAGCACGGAGCGCGCGGCCACGGTCAGGTCCTGCTGCCTGCGCACGCACAGCAGGTGCCGGCGCAGCGCCCAGGGCGCGTCGAGCTTCAGGCAGCGCAGCCGCAGTATCTGCAGCTGCGGCAGGATGGCCGCGTAGGGCAGCACGCCGATGCCCACGCCCTGCTCCACCATGCGGCACACCATGTCGAAGCTGCCCACCTGCATGCGCACCTTCAGCGGCACCTGCGCCTCCAGCGCGGCGGCCAGCAGCACCCGGTGCAGCGCGGTGCCTTCGCGCACCACGATATGGTCGTAGCGCAGCACTTCTTCCACGCCGATGCGCTTGCGCCGCGCGAGCGGGTGGTCGCGCGCGATCACCACGGCCAGTTCGTCGTTGCGGTACGGCAGGCATTCGAGGCCGTCGGCGGGCGTGTGGCTCTCGATCACGCCGATGTCGGCCAGGCCCGCCTGCACGGCCTTCACCACCTCGGTGCTGGCGCGCTCCTGCAGGTCGATCTTCAGCACCGGGTGCAGCCGCAGGAAGGAGCCGATCTGCGCCGGCAGGAACTGCGCGATGGTCGACGCGTTGGCCGTGATGCTGACCACGCCCGCCACGCCGTTCTGGAAATCGTCGAACTCCGCGCCGAGGCGGTCCATGGCCGAGAGCACGGCGCGCGCATGCAGCAGCAGTCCATGGCCCGCCGAGGTGAGCGTGACGCCGCGTGCATGGCGCACCAGCAGCGGCAGCCTGGCGCGGGCCTCGAGGTCGGAGATGCGCTTGCTCGCGGCCGCAAGCGCGATGTGGCAACGCTTGGCGCCTTCGCTGATGCTGCCGTGGTCGGCCACGGTCACGAACAGGCGCAGCGACTTCAGGTCGGCGGACATGCAGAGTCCCCATCCTGGTGGCTTTCCGCCGCGCCGATGCGCGACCCACGGCGCACGCCACTGCCACTGCCTCGGCCACGGCCCAAGCCAGGAACACCGCGGAACCGGCTCTGCCAGGCCGCTGGTGTTGCCCCCTGCAAGGGGGTTGGCCCAGCGACACGAAGTGCGCGAAGACTGGGGGTGAGCTTCATGAAGCGACGAGGTGGTCGAACAACTCGCGAGCCGAGGCCGGCAGCTGCTCGCGATTGCGCGCGATCAGCTTCAGCTCGCGCTCGGCCCAGGCATCGCTGAGCGCCACGGTCGAAATGCGCATCGCCATCGACAGTCTCTGCGCGGAAGATGCAGGCAGCACGCCGACCCCCACGCCCGCTTCGATCATCAAACAGATGGCCTCGAAGCTGCTGACCTGGATGCGCGGGTTGAAGCCCCGGCCGGCCAGCTCGGCACGGCGCTGCAGGAAGCGGTGGATGGCGCTGCCGTGGTGCAGGCCCACGTGCTGCTCGTCGAGCGTGTCGGCGAAGGCCACCGACGGTGCGCCCGCCAGATGGTGCGCGACCGGCACGACCAGCACGAGCTGGTTGCTGCCGAAGGGGCGCGCATCGAAGTCGCCCGTGTGCACGTCGCCCGCGAGGATGCCGATGTCGGCCTCGCCGTCGGCCACCGCGCGCACGATCTCCTCGCTCAGGTATTCCCGCAGGTCCACCTGCACGGCAGGATGCTGCGTAAGGAAGCCGGCCAGCTTCTGCGGCAGGTACTCCGTGATCGAGGTGGTGTTGGCGAACACCCGCACATGGCCCTTGATGCCCTTGCCGAAGTCCTGCATGTCGCAGCGCAGGTGCTCCATCTGCTGCATCACGCGCTTGGCGTGATACAGCACGGCCTGCCCGGCGGCAGTGAGCGTCACGCCCTGCGCGCTGCGATGCAGCAGCTTGCCGCCCACGGCCTCTTCCATCTGCTTGATGCGGGTGGAGGCCGCGGCCAGCGAGATGCAGGCCTTCTCGGCACCGCGCGTGAGGCTGTGCGCGTCCGCCACGTAGACGAACAGTTTCAGGTCGAACAGGTCGAAGTGCAGGTTCACCGGGCGCGGGCACGAAGGAAGAAGGGAACGCGCATTGTCCGGCGAATGACGCCGAAGCTGCGCTCGGCCTCCTGCGGGTTTGTCCTCAGACCGGGTCCCAGCTGAACACGTCGGCCGAACGGTCCAGCGGGAAGAAGCTGGCGCGCATCGCGGGCATGGCGTGCTCGGCGATGCTCTGCGGCGTCCAGCCTTCGGAGCGGTGAATGGAGCGCACCGGGCGCGGCTGGCTGATGAGCGAGATCTCGTTGTTGCGCACCGAGAAGATCTGCCCGTTGACCGCACCGGCCGCATCGCTCGCCAGATACACCGCGAGCGGCGCGACCTTGGCGGGCGTCATCTGCTTGATCTTGTCGACGCGGGCGCGCTGCTCGTCGGTGTCTGTGGGAATGGCGCCGATCATGCGGCTCCAGGCAAAGGGCGCGATGCAGTTGGAGCGCACGTTGAATTTCTGCATGTCCAGCGCGATCGACTTCGACAGCGCGACGATGCCGAGCTTGGCCGCCGAGTAGTTGGCCTGCCCGAAGTTGCCGATGAGGCCCGAGGTCGAGGTCATGTGCACCAGCGCGCCCGAGTTCTGCTCCTTGAAGTGCGTGGCCGCCGCGCGGCTCACGTAGTACGAGCCGTACAGGTGCACCTTGAGCACCGAGTCCCACTCGTCGACCGACATCTTGTGGAAGAAGCGGTCGCGCAGGATTCCCGCGTTGTTGACCACCGCGTCGATGCGGCCGAAGCTGTCGAGCGCGCACTGCACGATGTGTGCGGCGCTGGCGGCATCGGCCACGTTGTCGGTGTTGGGCACAGCCTGTCCGCCGGCTGCGCGGATCTCGTCGACCACCTGCTGCGCGGGGCCTGCACTGCCGCCTTCGCCGTCGAGCGCGGCGCCGATGTCGTTGACCACCACCTTCGCGCCATGCGCCGCCATCGCCAGCGCGATGTCGCGCCCGATGCCGCCGCCAGCGCCGGTGACGACGACCACTTTTCCTTCAACCATGCTTGTCTGTGCTCCGGATGTTCGTTCGACCGCGGTTCGCGGGTCGATTCCAGAATGCCACAGGGAGCGGGCTGCGGGTTTCGGATTTCCGAAGAGGGGCTTCGCCCCGGCACGGGCTCAGCAGCGGGCGCTGGCCTTGAACGCCGCCAGTTGCTCGGGCGTCATTCGCTGCTGCGTGGCCTTGTCGATGTAGTTGGCTTCTTCGCGAATGACCTGGAACGAGCCATCAGGCTGACCGCGCCAGACGACGTAGCCGCAATGGATGTCGATGTTCTGGAACTGGCTCACCAGATCGGCTGCGATGTAGACACCGGGCCGCGGGGCAGACGGTGGGTTGTCGTAACGCGTGATTTTCCGGATCCGGCGGCTCGTGGCTGGCCCGGCAATCGCGCTGAACTTTCTTCCGGCGCTGCTCCAGCTCTCTTGCGAAGCCGTGGCCTTCATCGAATCGGCAAAGAAGCCATAGGCCTTCGCAAAATCACCGGCATCCTTGGCCTTTAGGTACTGGTACGTCAGCAACTCGACCTGCTTCTGGTCTTCTTCGGGCGTCGATGGCCGCTCCCTTGCGGGGGAGGCGGCGCTTTTCTCCTGGGCGACCGATCCACATTGAATTTCCTGCCGGAGCACCAGCTCGCCGGGGGCTTTTGAGGACACCGGATCGATGGGTTCCTGGCGCGCGAAGCTGTAGCGCCCGAATGTGACCTTGTTTTCGCCGCACAGCTTCTGTGCTGTGGGCGTCAATTGGGCTTGCCCGGCCGCTATTTCCAGCGGCTCGCCCGCCTTGAGCGTCAGCTCATACGCTGCATTGCCAAGCTGCCTGACGGCCACGTCTTCGCCCGCGATTGCGGGATACGCCGTTGCCATGAAGAGAAACGCGCCAGCGGCCGCGTGTGAAAGCACTGAACGCATTTTTCTTCTTTCTCCCGGTTGGACAAAAAGACGGGGGCTTACTGCCGCGCAGTACGGATATTCGCCGGCAGCGCCTGTGGCCAGCTCGTGCGGAACGGGTTGATGTCCAGCCCGCCGCGCCGCGTGTAGCGCGCGTACACCGCGAGCTTGGTGGGCTTGCAGCGGCTCCAGATGTCCGTGAACATGCGCTCGGCGCAGGGCTCGTGGAATTCGTTGTGATTGCGAAAGCTCACGATGTACGCGAGCAGCCCGGCCTGATCGATGGGCGGGCCGCTGTAGCGGATCTGCACGCTGCCCCAGTCGGGCTGGCCGGTGACGAGGCAGTTGCTCTTGAGCAGGCGGCTGGTGAGGGTTTCGTTCACGTGCACCTGCGTGGTGTCGCTGCTCAGCAGATCGGGGGCGGGCTGGTAGCGGGTGCACTCGATGTCGAGCCGGTCGAGGTCGAGGCCGTCGATCTCATGCACCGGTTCGCGGTCGAACAGCTCGGGCGTGAGCAGCTTCACGCCGATGCCGCCCGACTGGTCGCTGCCGCGCCAGGCGGCCTCGGCGAGGTCGGTGCGCAGGTGCTCGCGCACGGCGTCGATGCCCGCGAAGGTGCTGTTGTTGAAGCTGTTCAGGTAGAGCTTGAAGCTCTTGCTTTCGATGATGTTGGGCGTCTCGCACGGAATGGTGAAGTGCGCGATGGCCAGCTGCGGCTTGCCGCGCGCATTGAGCCAGCTCACCTCGAACGCGGTCCACAGGTCGGCGCCGAAGAAGGGCAAGGCGCCGGACTTGATGCCCATGGCCTCGCGCTGCGTGGCGCGCGCGATGGGGAACAACAGCGTGGGGTCGTAGTGGTCGGCGTAGGCCGAGGCGCGGCCCAGCTGCGATTGCTCGGGGGTATTGGGGTTGTGGTCTGTGCTCATGGCTTTGAATCTCGGGCTTCGGCCGCGTGCGCGAACGGTGCAATGTGGTTGGCGAGGATGGCGCACACCTCGGGCGGCAGGTCGTGGCCCATGCCGGGAATGGAAACGAAGCGCGAGCCCGGAATGCGCCGGGCGGTGTCTTCGCCGCAGGCCATGGGCACGAGCGCGTCGGCGTCGCCGTGCAGCACCAGCGTCGGGCACTGGATGCGCGGCAGTACCTGGGGGCGCTCGTCGTCGGCGCCGATGGCGAGCATCTGCCGCATCAGGCCGGCCGGGTGGTACGAACGCCGCATGCTGAAGGTCAGGCGCTCGGCCAGCTCTTCATCGGTCTGCGGGTAGGCGGGGCTCTGGATCAGCCGCAGCAGCCTGATGCTGTGCGCCACGAGTTCGGCCTCGCTCTTGCCCAGGGGCCGGCGCATGAGCATGGTCGTCACTTCGCGGCGCGGCCCGGGCAGGCCGCGCGCGCCGCTGGAACTCATGATGCTCACGAGGCTGGTGCTGCGCTGCGGCGCAAAGGCGGCAATGCGCTGGGCGATCATGCCGCCCATCGAGGCGCCGACGATGTGGGCCTTGGCGATGCCCAGCGCGTCGAGCACGCCGAGCGAATCGAGCGCCATGTCCTGCAGCGTGTAGGCCGAGCGCACCTTGAGGCCGAGCCGGTGGCGGATGGTCTGCCACACGACGTTGCCGGTGCCCGCGTGATCGAAGCCCTGGCTCAGGCCGATGTCGCGGTTGTCGTGGCGCACCACGCGAAAGCCCGCGTCCACCAGCTGCTGCACCAAGCCGTTCGGCCATGCGACCAGCTGCATGCCCAGGCCCATGATGAGCAGGATGACGGGACGCCCTTCGCCTCCGGTGTCGTCGACTTCGATCTGCAGCCCGTTGGCGGTGACTTTCATCGGTTCCTTCTTGCCTACTTGAACTCGCGCTCGCGCAGCCACTTGGTGGCGACCCACTTCTCGCCCGCCAGCACCGGCGCGCCGCCGTGCAGGGTGCGGGTGACGGGGTCGGGCCGGTCGTAGCTGAAGAACACGCCGGAGCCGCGCACCGGGGCCACCTCCAGGCCCACGTCGGGGAAGGTGGTGGCGCCGCCGCCCTCGGGCTCCTGCAGGTACATGACGAGCGTGGCCACGCGCTGGCCGCCGCGCTTGAGGATGGTGGGCGTGCCGGGCTCACCGGGGTCGAAATAGTCGTAGTGCGGGCGGTACTGCGCGCCGGGGGCGTAGCGCAGGATCTGCAGGCCCTCGCCGAACTCGAGCGGCCAGCGCAGCAGCATGGCGATGCGCTGCTCCAGGCGCGCGACGATCTCGTTCTCGCCACGCTCGAAGAACATGCCGTCGCTGGTGCGGTCGACGTTCAGCACTTCGCCGCCGGTGCGCGTTTCCACGGTGAGCGAACGCGCCAGGCGCACGCGCGCGGCGGCGATCAGGCCTTCGCACTCCTCGCCCGACAGCAGGTTGCCGAACACCACCACGCGCGGATGCCGCATGGTCTGCAGCACCTGCACGCGGCGGTCGCCGACGTCGAGGTACAGCGGCGCGCCGTCGAGGTCGGGGCCGGGCATTTCGGTGCGCACGGGCGGCAGCGCCACCTCGACGTTGGGAAAACCAGCTTCGAGCTGGGCCAGCGCCGTATCGGCGGCCGCGTCATGCCAGCCGGCCGCGCGCATGGACGCGCGCAGCGCCGGCACCGAGTGCCCGGCCGCGAGCTGGGCCACCAGCCATTCGCGCAGTTCCGGACTGATCGCTTGCGACATCAGACTTTCCTCCTGAACACCAGCCTTTCGGCTGTCGACACTTGAGCGTCGAAACCATAACCCTCGAGGTCGAACTTTTCCAGTGCCTTGGGCGTGGCTGCCTTGTGCTGCACAGCCCAGCGGGCCAGCAGGCCGCGCGCGCGCTTGGCGAAGAAGCTGACGATCTTGTACTTGTCGCCCTTCCACTCCTCGAACACGCATTCGACCACACGGGCCTTGAGCACCTTCCTGTCGACCGATTTGAAGTACTCCTGGGAAGCCACGTTGATGACCACCGGCGTGCGGTCGGCCGCAAGGCGCTCGTTCAGGTGCTCGGCGATGCGCGAGCCCCAGAAGGCGTACAGGTCCTTGCCGTGGCGGTTGGCCAGCGCGGTGCCCATCTCGAGCCGGTAGGGCTGCAGCAGGTCGAGCGGGCGCAGCAGGCCGTAGAGGCCGCTGAGGATGCAGACGTGGTCTTGCGCCCAGTCGAGCTGCGCCCGGGTGAGCGTGCGGGCGTCGAGGCCTCCGTAGACGTCGCCGTCGAAGGCGAAGGCGGCCTGGCGGGCGTTCCTGGCGGTACTCTTGCTCGACCAGGCCTCGTAGCGGGCCACGTTCAGGGCAGAGAGCTTGTCCGACAGGTGCATCAGCTCGGCGATCTGCTGCGGCGACTTCTCGCGCAGCAGCTTGATGAGTTCGACCGAGGGGCCGCGCGGGGACTCGAAATGGGGTTGGGTGGCGGGGATTTCGGCGGTGACCGGGGTGTCGTAGTCGAGCGACTTCGCAGGGGAGAGCAGGAACAGCATCCCGGAATTATGAGTGGCCGAAGTGACCGGAGGCAGCGCCGGTAAAATCACCGGCAATCCCACCTCGTTACGACGGCACCCGAGGGTGCCGTTTTGCATTCCCCATGAGCGAACCCACCACCTCCCCCGCCCAACCCGGCCTCGACAGCCTGTCGAAATCCTTCGAACCCGCCGCCATCGAGGCGCACTGGGGCCCGGAATGGGAAAAGCGCGGCTACGCCAAGGCGGGCTTCCGCGGCACTCAGCAGCCCAAGGAAGGCGCCGAGTCATTCGCGATCCAGCTGCCGCCGCCCAACGTGACGGGCACGCTGCACATGGGCCATGCGTTCAACCAGACGATCATGGACAGCCTCACGCGCTACCACCGCATGAAGGGCGCCAACACGCTGTGGGTGCCGGGCACCGACCACGCGGGCATCGCGACGCAGATTGTGGTGGAGCGCCAGCTGCAGGAGCAGAAGGTCAGCCGCCACGAACTCGGCCGCAAGAACTTCGTGGCGCGCGTGTGGGAGTGGAAGGAAAAGTCGGGCAACACCATCACGCAGCAGATGCGCCGCATGGGCGACACGGTGGACTGGAGCCGCGAGTACTTCACGATGGACGACGACCTGTCGAAGGTCGTGATGCACACCTTCGTGAAGCTGTACGACGAAGGCCTCATCTACCGCGGCAAGCGCCTGGGCAACTGGGACCCGCTGCTCAAGACCTCGGTGAGCGACCTCGAGGTCGAGAGCGAGGAGGAAGATGGCTTCCTGTGGCACCTGTCGTACCCGCTGGAAGACGGCAGCGGCGCGCTGACCGTGGCCACCACCCGGCCCGAGACCATGCTCGGCGACACGGCCGTGATGGTCCACCCCGAGGACGAGCGCTACAAGCACCTGATCGGCCAGCGCGTGAAGCTGCCGCTGGTGGGCCGGCTGATCCCGATCATTGCCGACGACTACGTGGACAAGGAATTCGGCACCGGCGTGGTCAAGGTCACGCCCGCCCATGACTACAACGACTACGCGGTCGGCCAGCGCCACAAGCTCGAGATGATCGGCGTGCTGACGCTGGACGCGACCATCAACGACAAAGCGCCCGAAAAATACCGCGGCATGGACCGCTTCGTGGCGCGCAAGGCCGTGGTGGCCGACCTCGACGCGCTGGGCCTGCTCGTCGAAGTGAAGAAGCACAAGCTGATGGTGCCGCGCTGCGCGCGCTCGGGCGCCATCGTCGAGCCGATGCTCACCGACCAGTGGTACGTGGCCATGACCCGCCCCGGCGCCGACGGCCAGTCGATCGCGCAGAAGGCCATCGACGTGGTGAAGTCGGGCGAGGTGCGCTTCGTGCCCGAGAACTGGGTCAACACCTACAACCACTGGATGGAGAACATCCAGGACTGGACCATCTCGCGCCAACTCTGGTGGGGCCACCAGATTCCCGCCTGGTACGACGAGGAAGGCAACGTGTACGTGGCGGAAGACGAAGCCGCCGCGCAGGCCAAGGCGCCGGGCAAGAAGCTGACGCGCGACGAGGACGTGCTGGACACCTGGTACTCGGCGGCGCTGGTGCCCTTCTCTTCGCTGGGCTGGCCAGAGAAGACCAAGGAACTGGAGCTGTACCTGCCGTCCACCGTGCTGGTGACGGGCTACGACATCATCTTCTTCTGGGTCGCCCGGATGATCATGATGACCAAGCACTTCACCGGCAAGGTGCCGTTCAAGGACGTCTACATCCACGGCCTGGTGCGCGACGCGCAGGGCAAGAAGATGAGCAAGTCCGAAGGCAACGTGCTCGACCCGGTCGACCTGATCGACGGCATCGCGCTGCCCGAGCTGCTGGACAAGCGCAGCCAGGGCCTGCGCAAGCCCGAGACCGCGCCCACGGTGCGCAAGAACACGCAGAAGGAGTTCCCGGACGGCATTCCGGCGTTCGGCGCCGATGCGCTGCGCTTCACCTTCGCTTCGCTGGCCTCGCTGGGCCGCAGCATCAACTTCGACTCGAAGCGCTGCGAGGGCTATCGCAACTTCTGCAACAAACTGTGGAACGCAACGCGCTTCGTGCTGATGAACTGCGAAGGCCAGGACTGCGGCCTGCTGGAGCACACGAAGGAAGACTGCAAGGTCGGCGGCCCGGCCCACGGCTACCTGAAGTTCAGCCGCGCCGACTACTGGATCGTGTCGCAGCTGCAGCGCGTCGAGGCGGAAGTGACCAAGGGCTTCGAGGAATACCGCCTCGACAACGTGGCCAACACGATCTACCAGTTCGCCTGGGACGAGTTCTGCGACTGGTACCTCGAAATCGCCAAGGTGCAGATCCAGACCGGTGACGACGCGCAGAAGCGCGCCACGCGCCGCACGCTGATCCGCGTGCTCGAAACGCTGCTGCGCCTGGCGCACCCGGTGATTCCATTCATCACGGAAGAGCTGTGGCAGAAGGTGTCGAAGGTTGCGGGTCGCGAGGGCGAGTCGATCATGGTGGCGGCGTATCCGCAGAGCCAGCCGGAGAAGATCGACGAGGCGGCCGAGGCTTACGTGGCGCGGCTGAAGAGCCTGGTCGACGCATGCCGCACGCTGCGCGGCGAAATGAACGTGTCGCCCGCGATGCGCCTGCCGCTGTACGCCGTGGCCGACGACGCCGAAGGCGCTGCCTTCCTGCGCGAAGCGGCGCCCGTGCTGCAGGCGCTGGCCAAGCTCAAGGAAGTGAAGGTCTTCGACGACGAGGCCTCATGGCAGGCGGCCGCGGAAGCGGCGCCGGTGGCGGTCGTGGGTGCCGCGCGCCTGTGCCTGCACATGGAAATCGACAAGGCGGCCGAAAAGCTGCGCATCGGCAAGGAAATCGCGCGCATCGAGGGCGAGATCGCCAAGGTGCACGGCAAGCTCGGCAACGAGGCCTTCGTGGCCAAGGCGCCGCCTGCCGTGATCGAGCAGGAACGCAAGCGCCTGGCCGATTTCACCGCCACGCTGGAGCGCCTGCGCGACCAGCTTGTGCGCCTCGGCTGACAGACGGAGTAAATACCGGGCGTTTAGGATGCTGGTTCGGCACTTGCTTGCCGCTCCTGCTACCACTCCCGGGACTTCCCCCTTTCTTTCTTCCAACGAACCGACGCCGAACTGCCCATGTCCACACCATCGACACGTATCCGCAAGGCTGTATTTCCCGTTGCGGGCTTTGGCACCCGCTTTCTGCCCGCCACCAAGGCACAGCCCAAGGAAATGCTGCCGGTGGTCGACAAGCCGCTTATCCAGTACGCCGTCGAAGAGGCCTACGCCGCGGGCATCCGCGACATGATCTTCGTCACCGGCCGCAACAAGCGCGCCATCGAGGACCACTACGACACCGCCTACGAGCTCGAAAGCCAGCTCGAGGCCAGCGGCAAGACCGCCCTGCTGAACATTGCGCGCTCTGTCATGCCCGACGACATGACCTGCTCCTACGTGCGCCAGCCGCGCATGCTGGGCCTGGGCCATGCCGTGCTGTGCGCCGAGCATCTGGTGGGCAACGAGCCCTTCGCCGTGCTGCTGGCGGACGACCTGATGGTCGGCCCCAAGGGCGGCGAGCCCGTGCTGGCGCAAATGACCGCGGCCTTCGCCCGCCTCGGCGGCTCGCTGCTGGCGGTGCAGGAAGTGCCGCTGGAGCACGTCAAGCGATACGGCATCGTGGCCGGCGACGCCGTCGAGGAAGGCCTGGTCAAGGTCAGCAAGATGGTCGAGAAGCCGAAGCCAGAAGACGCACCCTCGCGCCTGGGCGTGGCGGGCCGCTACATCCTGACGCCGGGCGTCTTCGACGAGATCCGCAACCAGCCCAAGGGCGCGGGCGGCGAGATCCAGCTGACCGACGGCATCGCGGCGCTGATGAAGAAGGAATCGGTGTACGCGTACTCGTACAAGGGCATCCGCTACGACTGCGGCAGCAAGGAAGGCTTCCTGCAGGCGTCGGTGGAACTGGCGCTGGCGCACCCCGAAGTGGGCGCGGAGTTCCGCGAATACCTCAAGAGCCTGAAGCTGTAAACAACACACGGCGCGCATCGCGCTTGTGCAAAGGGCCGCTGCTGCGGCCCTTTTTCTTTGGCTTTGTCAGCGGCGCTTCAGCACATGGATGAAGTCGGTGCCGATGGTTTCCTGTTCCATCAGCTCGTTGCCAGTCTGGCGCGCAAAGGCCTGGAAGTCGCGGATCGACCCGGGGTCGGTCGACACCACCTTCAGCAATTGCCCGCTCGCCATCTCGTTGAGCGATTTTTTCGCCTTGAGGATGGGCAGCGGGCAGTTCAGCCCGCGCGTGTCGAGTTCGCGGTCAACTTGCACTTCCACGCTCCTCGGGCTCCGGCGGCAGGTTCAGGCCGCGGCGGCGCTCTTCGTTTTCCGCGGCGGTGAAGAACACGGGCTCGTGGCCGCGCGTGCGCAGCCAGTCGGCCAGCGCATAGCCGGTGCCGGCGGGCCAGCACTTCAGGTCGGGCAGGTCGTAGAGGCGGTAGTCGACCAGTTCGGGCGAGAGCTTGACCTCGCCGTCGGCCACCACGTGGTAGGCGATGATGACCTGGTTCATGCGCTGGAAGTCGTAGGCACCGACGATCTTGAGGGCGCTGACGTCCAGGTTGGTTTCTTCCTTGACCTCGCGCGCAACGCCCTCCTCCGGCGTCTCGCCGGCCTCCATGAAGCCGGTGATCAGCGCATACATCTTGACCGGCCATGCCGCGTTGCGCGCCAGCAGCACCTGGCCGCGGTACTCGACGATGGCCGCGAGAACGGGCGTGGGATTGTTCCAGTGGGTGTGGCCGCAGTTGGGGCAGCGCAGGCGCTCCTTGGGGCCGCCGTCTTCCATCAGCGCGATCCACTCGAGCGGCGTGGCACAGACCTGGCAAAACTTGGGATGGGGCATGGGGTCTCTTTTCTTTTTATGGCGCCGCCCGCGTGGAGTCGGGCCGCGGGTTGGCTGAAGACGATCAGGCCGGGAACACGCCGGTGGAGAGGTAGCGGTCGCCGCGGTCGCAGACCACGAACACGATGGTCGCGTTCTCGACCGTCTTGGACACCTCGAGCGCGGCCCAGAGCGCACCGGCGGCCGAGATGCCGCCGAAGATGCCCTCTTCGCGCGCAAGGCGGCGGCACATTTCTTCCGCGTCGTCCTGGCTCACGCTGATTTCCTGGTCGACCCTGCTCGGGTCGAAGATCTTCGGCATGTATTCGGCCGGCCATTTGCGGATGCCCGGAATGCGCGAGCCTTCGGCCGGTTGCGCGCCGATGATGCGGATGGCGGGGTTCTTCTCTTTCAGGAAGCGCGAGACGCCGGTGATGGTGCCGGTGGTGCCCATCGCGCTCACGAAATGGGTGACCTTGCCCTTGGTGTCGGCCCAGATCTCGGGGCCCGTGGTCTCGTAGTGGATGCGCGGGTTGTCGGGGTTGGCGAACTGGTCGAGCACCAGGCCCTTGCCCTGCGCGACCATCTGCTCGGCGAGATCGCGCGCGTATTCCATGCCGCCGCTCTTGGGCGTGAGCACCAGTTCGGCGCCGAAAGCCTTCATGGTCTGGGCACGCTCCACGGAGAGGTCCTCCGGCATGATCAGCACCATGCGGTAGCCCTTGATGGCCGCGGCCATGGCCAGGGCAATGCCCGTGTTGCCGGAGGTGGCTTCGATCAGCGTGTCGCCGGGCTTGATTTCACCGCGCTCCTCGGCGCGCTTGATCATCGAGAGGGCCGGCCGGTCTTTCACCGAACCTGCTGGATTGTTGCCTTCCAGCTTGCCGAGAATCACGTTGCCACGCTTGGCATTTTCTGCGGCATGGATGCGTTGCAGGGCGACCAGGGGGGTCTTGCCGATGGCATCTTCGATCGTCGGATAATTCATGGCAGCCACTGTGCCATAATTTTGGGCTTCGTTCAGAACCCTGCCCGGGTGGTGAAATTGGTAGACGCAGGGGACTCAAAAATAGGGACTTCTACGTAGTTCTTGCTTGAGGTCACTGCCTGCCAAGCCGCATGGGACAAGGGATTGAGTGATAAATCGCCTCTTGATCGAGATGCCTGCATTTCGAGCCAGGAGTCAGCTAGGAGCCAGGACGATGCAAGCTGGCTCCCAGTGAGGAGTAGATAGTTGAAGTAGCATCGTGCGTCATGCCCGAGTGGTGAAATTGGTAGACGCAGGGGACTCAGACCAAATTTGAGCCCTCCGGGGGAAACCCCAGAGGTGAAGCCCGTCAAACTCGGCGAAGGCCCTGGACGCAAGTCCGAGCTAATACCGAGCCAAGCCCTGGAGCCGAAAGGCTCCTCGGAAGGTGTAGAGAGCAGACGGCGGGCACCTACGGCCGAAAGGCTATGGTGAAGGCGTGCTCCAGCCCACGAACGCCGTTTCTTCGGAGACGGCGGCGGCGAAAGCCGAAGTGGGAAGAAAATCCCCCGCCGCAAGGCGTGCCGGTTCGATTCCGGCCTCGGGCACCAATTCAAGAGCCGCCTCTGTCAAGCAGAGGCGGCTTTTTCGTTCTTGGTCTGCGTGCGCTTGAATCCTCGATCCCCCGCCATGAAGGTTTCCAGCATGTACGGGATCAGCATCGTGGCATCGACCGCCTCCCCATACGCCTGCGCGTACAGCGCGGCATAGCGGTCAAGGTCGGCTTTCAGGCTGACCGAGCACGCAAAGGTTAGCTTCGTGGACTCCAGCTTGGGCAGCGGCCCCAGCCGCAATTTCTTCGTCGTGCTCATCGCATCGCCCCCCGCTGGAAGAACATCGGCTGGTACGGTCGCAACACCAGATCGCGGTTGACGATGATCCGCACCGGCAGGCCCGGCCGCTCCGTCAAGGTCGGCTGAATGTTCATGTTGCGCCGGGTCATCTCCTGGCCGACCTGATTGATGCTGTCCTGCGCGCTGTCGCGCCCGGCAATCACGATGCGGTTGCCGTTCTGCCGGTTCTCCGGCGCGGCCAGCTCCGCGCCCACGCCCAGCAGTGTCGTCAGCGCCGCACCGGCAAAGACGCGATCCCAGTGCCAATCGACGCCATCCTCCAGGCCGGAGTAGCCGGCCGGGTCGGCGCCCGCGAGGTTGTCGAGCTTCAGCGAAGACGTATCCGGCAAGATAATGCGGTTCCACACCACCTGCACGCGGCTCTGCCCATAGCTCATCTGGCTGTTGTACTTGCCCATGAGGCGCGAGCCCTGAGGGATCAACAGAAACTTGCCCGTGGCCGAGTCGTAGACCGGCTCCGTCACCGTGCCAATCACGTCGCCCGGCAGGTCCGACTTGATGCCTGTCACCAGCGCCCCGGCGATCACCGTCCCGGCCATCATCTGGTACGGCGAGGCTGGCATTTGCAGATTGCCAGAATTGCGGGTTTCCGTAGAACCGCCTTTCAGGAAAGCCTCTTTCTGGTCTTGCCGGTTCTGCACGGCGGTCGGGTCGGCAGGCTGGGCAGCCGTCGAGGCCGGCCCAGCGGCCAGCGGGTCGAAGCCCGCCAAGGTCGATGCCGGGCCAGCCGCTTGCGCAGTCGCTGGCGCTGCGGTCTTGCCGGGCGTACCAGAATGGAAGAACACCGAGGAAGCCGCTGCCGCTTCGGCTTCCTTGCGCCGAGCGTCCTCCGGGTCGTGGCCCGGTGGCGCATACGTGGGTGTCACCGGCTGCTGCGCCTTCACGATGGCAGGGCCGAGATCGCCCGGCAGCGGCGGCCCCAGCTCCGGCACCTTCCGCAGCTTGGAGTAATCCGAAGGCAGGCCATCCAGCCCCTCGGACTTCGAGACGCGATCCACGTTGTAAAGCTCGGTCTGCTCGCCTGCGCCGCGCCGATGTGGCTGCAATGACCAGATCGTGGCCCCTAGCACGGCGACCGACAGGCCGCCCGTGAGCATGGCCAAGGTGCGCCGATTCAGGCGTGTGACCGGGCGCGGCTGGGCGCGCAGCGCCACCGCCTCGGGCGCGACCTTGCCCGCCTGTGGCGTGCCAAGATCGCGAGTGT
Organism: Variovorax durovernensis; assembly: GCF_977011995.1. NCBI lineage: Bacteria > Pseudomonadati > Pseudomonadota > Betaproteobacteria > Burkholderiales > Comamonadaceae > Variovorax > Variovorax durovernensis. The sequence continues at coordinate 5,274,984 of NZ_CDRNCW010000001.1, forward strand.
CGTCCTGGCTCATGGTCAGTTCCTCCGCGTGCCACCGGAAACGCCATCGGTGCGCTCGATCCGCACCACATCGCCCTTGTCTCCGCCCAGGCGCAGTTCGGCCGCACCGAACAGGCGATCCACGATGTAATACGGCGACCGAAAACGGTAGTTCACCAACTGCCCGTCGCCCTGCGCGCCGATGACGAACAGCGGCGGCAGCTCGCCCTGCGCGATGCCCGGCGGGAACTGGATGTAGACCTTCCCGCCGTCATCGAAGGCGCGCAGCGGCTTCCACGGCGGATTGCTGCCGCTGACCGCGTAGCGGAAGCGGATCTTCTCCAGCGACAGGCCGCTATCGACCGGCGCGACGGCGCTGGCCGCTTGCGCCTGGCGCTGCAGGGCCAGCATCTTGTCCTTCGGGTACTCCCAGGACAACGACGCCATCCACGTCTTCTCGGTCGAAGTCAGCTCCAGCAGGTAGGTGCGCCGGCTGGTGGTGATGACTAGGTTGGTCTTCAACCCCGAGCGGATCGGTTTGACCATCACATTGACGCGCAGCGCATCGCCGCTGCCGCTCGACGTGTCCCCGACGATCCAGCGAACCGTGTCGCCAGCAGCCACCGTCACCAGCTCCTCACCAGGCTGGAGCGCGATCACCGTCACGCGGCCCACGGCCGCATAGACCTGATACAGCGCGCCATCTGTGAAGGGCCACACTTGAATCGCGTTGACGTAGCCCTCGCGCGTGGGCGCAATACGCGCCTCGGCGTTGGCGCGAGACACGCGCACGGTTTCATCGGCGGGTTCTGCGACGGACTTGGCATCCGGCACAGGTTTCATCTGCGCTGGCATCGGCAGCACCTGCGGCACAGCCACTACCTCCACAGGCGTAGGCGGCTCCGGCAGCGGCTGGGCCTGCACCGGCTCATCGAGCGAGATGGACGGCGGCGGCTTGCCCTGCGTAGCGCAGCCCGTGAGGGCAAGCAGCATGATCGGCAAGGCGGATTTACGGAAAAGATCATTCATGGTTTTGCTCCTTCGTTCGCTTCCAGTTCGCGGCTCCACGACAGCCCGTTGGCGTAGATGCCCAGGGGGTTTTTGCGCACGCGCTGCTCGGTGCGCGGCGTCTGCTGCACGATGGACACCACGGCGTTCCAGCGTTCGGTGCGATCCAGCGCGCCGTTGACGAAGCGCGTCTCCGTCCAGCGCACGTTGAACGACGTGTCGCTGGCGCGGGTCACGCTGCTGATCTGCACCGTCACCGACTCCTTGCCGATACGCGCGAACGGATCGTTCACGCGGGCGTACTCGTTGAGCACCACGGCGCCTTTGTCGGTCGTGTAGTCATAGGCATCGAGCCAGTTCTGCCGCACCACGATGGGGTCGATGGACAGCGAGCGCACCAGACCGATGAAGCGGCCGAGGTGGTAAGCAATCTGCGCATCGCTGGGCCGGTACGGCGTGGCCGCTTCGCCGACAGCGCGCACCTGACCCGAGTTGTCCACCTCGATGACGTAGGGGGTGACGATGGACTGCGCGGAACGCCAGACCAGGCCACCGGCCATCAGTACGGCCAAAGTGAGGCAGCCGAAGGCCATGAACCGCCAGTTCTTCGCCTGTACGCGGGCCGAGCCGATGCGCTCGTCCCAGGCCTGGGCGGCGGATTGGTACGGGGTAGCAGGCTGCGGTGTGTTGGCATAGCGCACCTGCGGTCTTTTGAATCGCATGGGAGTTCTCCTTCAAGATCAGGAATCGGAATCACGCAGGCTTGGCCCCTGGCTGGAGCTGCCGCCGTCGCCGCCGCGCAGCGTGTGGGCGGCGGTCGTCGCGGCATGGGTGAGTTGCTGCCTGCGGTGCAGGCGCTTGGCCCAGGCGGGTTGTTCGGCAGACGGAGCCGATCCGCTAGCGTCAGGGTCGGCGTGCGCGGCGCCGGAGGCCGGCGCGTCATCGGGCCGAAAGGCCGCCGCCATGCGTTCCTTCATCGACCGCGCCCCATCGGCGACTTTCTGCCCGGCCGCCTGCGCGCCGGTCTTGGCAACATTGCCCACGCCGGCGGCGGCACCCTTCAGGCCGCCACCGGCCGAAGTGGAGCCCGCCTGGTACGTCGACTTGGCGCTGCTGGCGGTCGATGCCATCGAGCGGGCGGCGGCGGGTGCCATGCGTGCCCCGGCCGCCACTGCGCTTCCGACGCCGGTAGCCGCGGCACCGACCGCCACGGCGGTTCCGGCTGCGCCGATGGCAGCACCGGCCATCGCGCCCGCGCCGAGCTGTGGCCCACCGGACACCAAGCCTGTCGCAATGCCCGGCCCAAAGATGCCCAGGGCCAGCATGGACAATGAGGCCAGCATGATGACCAGCGCCTGGTCGATGGACGGCTCGGAACCGGGCGGTATCCTGAATTCGGCGAACAGCCCTGAGCCGATACCCACGACGACGGCGAGCACCAGCACCTTGATGCCCGAGGACACCACGTTGCCCAGCACCTTCTCGGCCATAAACGCTGTCTTGTTCCAGAGGGCAAACGGCACCAGCACGAAGCCCGCCAGCGTGGTCAGCTTGAACTCGATCAACGTGACGAAGAGTTGCACCGCCAGCACGAAGAAGCTGACGATGACCACCAGCCAAGCGAGAAATAGCACGACGATGGGCGCGATGTGGATGAAGACCTCCGGGAAGCCCGCCATCTCCCGGATCTGGTCGAGGATGGGCGCCGCTGCGTCGATACCGGCCTTGGCCAACCGTCCCGGCTGCAGGAAGTTGCCCATGCTCAAGGTCGAGCCGCTGGCCGTCAGGCCCAGCCCGGCGAATGAGCGGAACAGGATGCCCGCCAGGGTGTTGAAATTGCCGATGATGTAGGCGAAGGCACCCACGTACAGCACCTTGCGGATCAGCTTGGCGATCACGTCCTCGCCCTGGCCGGTGGCATGCCCCATCGCCCAGAACAGCCCGGCGAGCGTCATGTCGATGACGATCAACGTTGCGGTCAGGAACGCCACCTCGCCATGCAACAGTCCGAAGCCCGAGTCGATGTAGCGCGAGAAGATGTCGAGGAAGCGGTCAATGACCGAAACGTCGTTCATGGCCTGGCTCCGTCAACGACTGTAGAAATCGACGGACCGCGGCGTGTACGGCGTGCCCTCACCCAGGAAGCGCCGGTTCACCTCGCGGCCCCGCTCCACGGCGGCGGCCTGCCGCGCCAGTTCCAGCGAGCCCGCGCGATCCTGCGTGATCTGCAGCCGCTGCGTTTGGATCGACTGCTTGGCCTGCAGGGCCAGCAACTGGTTCGTGGCCTGCATCGCCTGCAAAGCGCCCACCGCCGATTGGCTCTTGCCCACGAGGTCGGCCAGCACGCCTTCGTCGTCGCTCAGGTTCTGCGATGCCTGAGCCTGCATCTGCATGGTGGTCTGCAGGCCATCGAGCGTGTTCTTCCAGCGTTCCTGCGCGTCGCGGTACATCTGGTTGCCGCTCACGGTGGCGGCGTATTGCTCGGGGTACAGGCGCTGGAATTCCCGATCCAGATTCGTCACGTCATAGGCCAAGCCCTTGGCCTGCGCGATCAGCCGCTGGGTGGTCGCCAGATTGGCGCGCAGCTGGCCGACCACGCTGGATGGCAGACTGGCCAGGTTGCGCGCCTGGTTGATGAGCATCTGCGCTTCGTTCTGGAGCTGCTTGATCTGGTTGTTGATCTGCTCCAGCGTGCGGATCGCGGTCAGCGTGTTCTGCACGAGGTTCGTGGGGTCGATCACGACCCATTGCGCCTGCACGGCGGTAGCGGTGCAAAGCATGGCCGCGACGGCGGCGGCGAGAAGACGCTTTTTCATGATGGGTTCTCCTGGAGATGGGTGGACGGGAACGAGGACAGCAGGTCGGCGGCCCAATTCAGGCCGCGATGGCGCAGCCACGCGGCTACGAACGGGGTGGAAGCGGATGAAGCGGCAGCGAGCACCGCGTCGATGTCGCGCTGGTCTTGCGGCGTGGACGTGCCCGCAAAGGCCAGCGTCGCGGCGCCCAGGTCGAGGTCGAACAGGCGGTTGCCGAGTCGGGATTGGTAGTAGTAGTCGCGCTTGGGCTGCGCGGTCGCCACGATCTCGATCTGGCGCGAGTTCAGCCCGAAGCCTTCGTAGATAACCCTGATCTGCGGCTCGGTCGCCTGTGGGTTGGGCAGGAAGATGCGGCTCGCGCAGCTCTCGATGATTGCGGGCGCGATGCTCGAATCCTTGATGTCCGCCAGGCTCTGCGTGGCGAAGATGACGCTCACGTTCTTCTTGCGCAGCGTCTTGAGCCATTGGCGGATGCGCGCCGCAAACACCGGGTCATCGAGGAACAGCCACGCTTCATCGAGGATCAGCAGCGTGGGCGCACCGTCGAAGCGTTCATCGAAGCGCGCAAAGAGGTAATGCAGCACGGCCATGACGGCGGCCTTGCTGTGCATCAGTTCCTCCATCTCGAAGCACTGCACGGAGCCGGCGCCCAGGCGATCCGAATCCGCATCCAGCAGCTTGCCGTGGGCGCCGCCCAGCACGTACGGCGCGAGCGCCTGGCGCAGCGCATTCGATTGCAGCAGCACCGACAGGCCGGTCATCGTGCGCTGCTCCACCGGCGCACCGGCGAGACTGCCGAGCGCCGACCAGATGGCGGCCTTCTCTTCGGGGCCGACGGCTACACCCTCATGCCGCAAGCGCCCTTCGATCCATTCGGCGGCCCAGGTGCGGTAGCCCTCGCGGTCGATGCGGGCGAGAGGCTGAAACGCGATCTCGCCATCCATCCCGAGGTCGTAGTGCTCGCCACCCAGCCCGAGGATGGTGGCGCGCATCGAGCGTCCCATGTCGAAGGCAAAGATGCGCGAGCCGCGATAGCGCCGAAACTGCATCGCCAATGTGGCGAGCAGCACCGACTTGCCCATGCCCGTAGGACCAGCCACCAGCGTGTGGCCCACGTCGCCGATGTGCGTCACCAGCCGGAACGGCGTCGCGCCCTCAGTGCGCGTGACGATCAGCGGCGGGCCGTCGAGGTGCGCGTTCTTCTCCGGCCCGGCCCATACCGCCGACACCGGCATCAGGTGCGCCAGGTTCAACGTGGAGACAATGGGCTGGCGCACGTTCGCGTAGGCATGACCCGGAATGGACGACAGCCACGCATCCACGGCGTTGAGCGTTTCGGGGATGGTGACGAAGCCACGCCCCTGGATGACGCGCTCCACCCTGCGCAGCTTCTCGTCGGCCACGGCGGCATCCGCGTCCATGACGGTGACGGTCGCTGTCACGTAGCCGAAGGCCACTTGATCGCTGCCCAGCTCCTGCAAGGCGGCATCGGCATCGGTGGCCTTGTTGCTGGCGTCGGTATCGACCAGCGGGCTTTCTTGCTGGAAGATCGTCTCGCGCAGCAGCGCGATGACGTTCTTGCGCTTGGCGAACCACTGGCGGCGCAAGCGCCCCAACTCCCGTTCCGCCTCGGATTTGTCGAGGCACAGAAAGCGCGTGCTCCAGCGATACCCAAATCCCAGGCGGTTGAGGTCGTCCAGAATCCCCGGCCAGGTCGAGGTCGGGAAACCGCGCACCGTCGCCACGCGCAGATGCTGGTCGCCCAGCATCGGTGCCAGGCCGCCGATCAGCGGCGCGTCGGCTAGCAGAGCGTCGAGGTGGAATGGCACCTCGGGCACGCCCACGCGGTAACGCCGCGTTGAAACGGTGGCATGCAGGTAGGTCAGCGTCTGGCTGTCATCGAGCCAGACGATCTCCGGCATCACGCCATCGAGCAGGTCAAAGATGCGATCCGTCTCCGCGACGAAGGCAGTTAGGCGCTCGCGCCAATCCACGCCTTCGGTGGGTCGGTTCTCATAGAGCAGCCCTGCTGCGCGGGCGCGCGACTCCTCGGCCGGCAGGTACACCAGCGTGAGGTGGTAGCCACTCTCGAAATGGTTGCCCGAGTCCTCGAAGGCGGCGCGGCGCTCCTCGTCCACCAGCCAGGACAGCGGCTCAGGAAACTCCGAGTGCGGGTAGCTGGCCGCGGGCCGGCGCTCGGCTTCGATGAACAGCGCCCAGCCCGAGCTCAGGCGGCGCAGCGCGTTGTTCAGCCGCGCCGACGTGGAGATCAACTCGCCCTGCGTCGCGCTGTCGAGGTCAGGCCCCCGAAAGCGCGCCGTGCGCTGGAAGGCGCCATCCTTGTTCAGCACGACGCCCGGCGCGATCAGCCCGGCCCAAGGCAGCCAGTCGGCCAGCAGCGCCGGCCGCTGGCGGTATTCGGCAAGGTTCAGCATGGCATTCCCCTCACACGTCCAGCAGCGGCCGGTGCTTGATGTGGCGCGCGAAGACCTGCATGAACTGCGGATCGACACGCGCACCCCAGACCGCCAGCGCATGGCCGGCGATCCAGAGCACCACGCCCGGAATCCACAGTTGCAGGCCCAAGCCCACGGCGGCGGCCAAGGTGCCATTGGCAATCGCCACTGTGCGCGGCGCGCCGCCCAGCAGGATCGGCTCGGTCAGCGAGCGATGCAGGGGCACCTCGAAACCTGGAGCGAACCCCTGCACGCCATCGTGGGCCGCGTTCATACGACGGCCCCGCCCGAGAAGCTGAAGAACGACAGGAAGAACGAGGACGCGGCAAACGCGATCGACAGACCGAAGACGATCTGGATCAGCTTGCGGAACCCGCCCGAGGTATCGCCGAAGGCCAGCGCCAGGCCCGTGGCGATGATGATGATGACCGCGATGATCCGGGCCACCGGACCCTGGATCGACTCCAGGATGGATTGCAGCGGCCCCTCCCAGGGCATCGAGGAACCTGCGGCCTGCGCGGTGCCTGCGAGCAGCAGCATCAGCGCCGCGAGCATCAGACCCTGCAGGGCCGGGCGCGCCAAGCCATCCAGCCGCGCGGGGTGGCAGCGCAGGGCAAGCGGGTTTACAGAAATACGGAAAGCAGGAACGATCATCTGCGTCATGGCAGTTCTCCAGGTTGATCAGGGGACACGGAAGAAAGGTCGGACTGCGGCAGCAGCTCCGGGAATGGAGCCTCCAGCGCATCCGCCAGTTGGTAGCCCGAGCCGTCGAAGCCGACGACCCGAGCGATGCTCTCGATGCGGCGCTTGCGTCCGCGCCCGGCAATGTGGATGACCACGTTGACCGCTTCCGCGATCAGCGCACGGGGCGGGTTCACCGCCACTTCGAGAATCAGTTGCTCCAGGCGCAGCAGCGCGCCCAGCGCGGAGCCGGCGTGGATCGTGGCGATGCCGCCGGGGTGGCCGGTGCCCCAGACCTTGATGAGATCCAGTGCCTCGGCGCCGCGCACCTCGCCGACGACCACACGATCCGGGCGCAGGCGCATGGACGAACGCACCAGCTCGGTCATGGACACGACGCCCTGGCGCGTGCGCAGCGGTACGTGATCGCGCGCCGCGCATTGCAGCTCCACCGTGTCTTCGAGCACCAGCACGCGGTCGCCCGTGGCGGCGATTTCGGCCAGCAGCGCATTCGCCAAGGTGGTCTTGCCGGTGCTGGTGCCGCCCGCGATCAGGATGTTCTGGCGCTCGCGCACGGCGCGCACCAGCAAACCAGCCTGTGCGGCGGTCATCATCCCGTCCTCGATGTAGCGCGACAGCGGGATCACACCAAAGGCACGCTTGCGCAAGGCGAAGGCTGGCCCCGGTGCAGCGGGCGGCAGGATGCCCTCGAAGCGTTCGCCGGTCTCGGGCAGCTCTGCCGTCAAAAGCGGCTGGCCGCGATGCACCTCGGCGCCGACGTGGGCGGCCACGAGACGGATGATGCGTTCGCCATCAGCCTCGGACAGCTCCTCGCCCATCGGGGCGCGGCCCGTGGACAGACGATCCACCCAGAGCGTGCGGTCGGGGTTGAGCATGATTTCCACCACGTCCGGGTCTTCGAGCGCGGCGGCGATCAGCGGCCCCATGGCCGTGCGTAGCATCTGAATGCGGCGATCCAGCGAGGTGGCCGTGAAGGAGGAAAGAACGGCGCTCATAAGGCACGCTCCTGGGCATCTGCAGCGGCCGCCGCGCCCTCCGATCGCGTCGGATCGGGGTGCAGTTCCTCCACCACATCCCGCACCAGGCTGCGCCCGCGCAGCAAATGCCGTCCGAGCTGTTCGACGAACTGCTCGAAGCGGGCCTTGCCCTGGGCGCGAGCGGCGTCCTGATGGGCCTCGGGCACGGGCGTGCTCACAGTGAGGAAATAGCGGATGAACAGCGCCAATGTTTCGATGGCAATGTTCTGGTCGCGCTCCAGACGCTCGGCGTGGCGCGACAGGCGATCCAGTCGCTTGGCAATCGCCGCCTCGCGCTGGTCGGCCGCATCGGGCGACAGCCAGGAGGCCAGGGCCGCCGCGACGATGCTGGACTTGGACACGCCCTTCTTGGCGGCCAGTTCATCGAGCCGCTTGCTGTGCTCCGGCTGGATGAACACATTGAGGCGGTGTTGGGTCATAGGTCGATTCCGTCGTCAGGGTCAAGGGAAGCCAGCCGGGCCGTGCGCTGCAGGGCCGGGTCGAGCTGGCGAGGAAGGGGAAGCTGCATGTCATCGTCATCGAGCAGCCCGAGGTCGGCTGCAGGCGCAGCCAGGTCGGGGTCGTAGGCGGCGGCTTCGGAGAGTTCGGGTTGGCGACGCGGGCCGCCGTCGTCAGCGGCAGAGGGGAAGCCTTCAACGGCTTCGGTTGCAGGCGCCACCGGAACGGGAGGAACCGTCAGCCCGCTCCAGTCGTCGGGCCGTAAGGGAGGCACGTCGGCGTAGCGCCCCGCAACGAGTACAGGAGGCGGCAGCACGCGCCGCTGGAAGTTCGCGTCAGAGTAGTAGCGCAGCTTCTTGGCCTTGATCGGCGCGACGCTGGAAACCATCACCACCGCCTCATCGGGCGGCAGCTGCATCACCTCGCCCGGCGTGAGCAGCGGGCGGGCGGTTTCTTGTCTCGACACCATTAGGTGCCCCAGCCACGGTGCGAGTCGATGTCCCGCGTAGTTGCGCTGCGCGCGCAGCTCGGTAGCGGTGCCAAGGGTTTCGGAAATCCGCTTGGCCGTGCGCTCGTCGTTGGTGGCGAACGTCACGCGCACATGGCAGTTGTCGAGGATGGAATGGTTCTGGCCGTAGGCTTTGTCGATCTGATTGAGCGACTGCGCGATCAGGAAGCTGCGGATGCCGTAGCCCGCCATGAAGGCCAGCGCCGTCTCGAAGAAGTCCAGGCGCCCAAGCGCCGGGAATTCATCGAGCATCAGCAACAGCTTGTGACGGCGCTGGATGCCATCGCTGCCATCGAGTGATTCCGTCAGCCGCCGCCCGATTTGGTTGAGGATCAGGCGGATCAGCGGTTTGGTGCGGCTGATGTCCGAAGGCGGCACCACGAGATACAGCGACACGGGATGCTCGGCCGCGATCAGGTCGGCAATGCGCCAGTCGCAGCGCGAGGTGACTTCGGCCACCGTGGGGTCTCGGTACAGGCCGAGGAATGACATGGCGGTGCTCAACACGCCGGAACGCTCGTTGTCCGATTTGTTCAGGACTTCACGCGCTGCCGATGCCACCACCAGATGCGGTCCATCGCCGATGTGCGGCGTGGTCATCATCCGATGCAGGGTAAGCTCGAAGGGACAGGCCGGGTCGCTGAGGAAGTTGGCGACACCGCGCAGCGTCTTGTCTTCGCCTGCGTAGAGCACATGCAGGATGGCCCCAACCAGCAGCGCATGCGAGGTCTTCTCCCAATGGTTGCGCCGCTCCAGTGCTCCTTCGGGATCGACCAGAATGTCTGCGATGTTCTGCACGTCGCGCACTTCGTGCGCGCCGCGCCTCACCTCCAGCAGCGGGTTGTAGGCCGCCGACTTCGCATCGGTCGGGTTGAACAGCAGGCAGTGCGAGAAGCGCGAGCGCCAGCCAGCGGTGATGCTCCAGTTCTCGCCCTTGATGTCGTGAATGACGGCCGATGCGGGCCAGCTCAACAAGGTGGGCACCACTAGGCCCACGCCCTTGCCCGAGCGGGTAGGCGCGAAGGTCAGAACATGCTCCGGGCCTTCGTGCCGCAGGTACTGCTGGCGATGCAGGCCAAGGAATACGCCCGCAGACCGGTCAAGACTCGCCTTGTGGATGTCCTCCGCATTGGCCCAGCGCGCCGTGCCGTAGGTCGTGACCAGCTTGGACTGGCGCGAGCGCCAGATCGACATGCCGACGGCAACCACCACCGCGATCAGGCCGCTGCCTGCGGCAATGGCACCGCCCACGTCGAATACATGCGGCGCGTAGGCGTCGAAGAAGAACCACCACTCGAACAGGCGCCAGGGGTGATAGACCGGCGTGCCGAGGAAATCGAACCAGGGCGAACCCAGGCGTAGCTGGTAGCCCAGCGCCGCTGCTGTCCATTGCGTGGCGCTCCATACGCCAGCGATCACGATGCCGAAGACAACGGCAATCTGACCGAACAGCACGTTCGTTCCTTGCATTGGCCAACCTCCCGCTACGGCACAGGGACATGCCGTAGTGCCGAGGATCAAGGCGAGCGTGCAGGTCGGTCAAAGACCGTTATAGCGGGGATTCAGGCCAAAATGGCCAGACTTCTTGCTGTGGCGAAGGCAATAAAAATGCCGCATGCGCGAGCGCGCTGCGGCGTGATGAGGTAACAGCAAGAACTCTGTCGCGGCCAGGCGACGGCGCGGGGCGCTATTTGGATTGCTGTTCCGGCCGATCGCCGAAGAAACGCCGGTTGGCGGCTTCGGCCGCACGGCGGCAGAGTTCTTCTCCTGCCTTCGCGCGGTCTTCCTTGCACAGGCGCTGGACTTCTTTGAGGCGCTCGGGATGGGCAACGAGGAAGTCCACGGTTTCCGTCGGTTGGGATGGTCCACAGCCCGTCAGTGCGGCAACCATCAGCAGCGGCAGGAATCGGGTCATGGCTTGGGTCCTTTCAGCAGGTGGATCAGGAGTCCTCGGCGGCGCTGGAGCCATCCGCCGAATCAATGGAGGCCACTCGTTCGATGAACCGGGCCAGCATTTCGGAGGGCTCCACGTCACGGTGCAGCAGATACGTGGCCAGCATCTGCGGCTTGCCCGCCAAGCGCCGGGCCACAACACCTGGCCCACGGCCGGATGCAATGTGCGCGGCGCCCGCCAAACCGAGCGCCAATCCGGCTGAGACCAAGGTCATCATCACCTCATAGGACGCCACGCGCTGGGCGATCAGTGGCTGTTGCTCGTAGCGCTGCAAAACGCGATCAACTTGGCGTGCATGGCCTTCGCATATCGCCGGATCGCATAGCGCCAGCGGATAGCGCAACACTTCTTCCAACGGCACGTGCTTGTGGGCCAGAACAGGATGGCGAGCTGGGACCGCCACCATCAGTTCGTCTTCCCATGCAGGCCTGACCACAATGCCGTCGCCCACCTCTTCGGCCATCGAAAAGCCGACGTCATACAGGTCATCGTGCAGACCCTTGATCTGTTGATCCAACGGCACCTCAAATAGCCGAACATCAATCTCTGGATCTTCCGCTCGGCACTGTGCCAGCAGCGTCGGCATTCGCGAGGGCGTGATGCCATCGGACAAAGCGATGCGCAACTGTCGCTGAAACCCACTGGCGGCGGACTTGACGCCGTCACACGCCTGTTTCAGAGCTTCGAAGATTCGCGGCACCCGCTCCAGGAATGCCATTCCGGCAAAGGTCAGGCGGGTGCTTCGCGTGGTTCGCGTGAACAGTTGCGCCCCGAGCTCTTCCTCTATCTCCTTGATGGTGCGCGACAAAGGGGACTGATCGATGTGCAGCTTTTCCGCTGCGCGGCCGAAGTGAAGTTCTTCGGCCACCGCTATAAAGCAACGTAAATGCCGAAGCTCCATGGTGTATCTCATCCAATTTAAAAGGCCTTGACGAATTCCGGCACAACTGCGAAAAGGTCCGCCTCCAGCCCGTAGTCGGCCACGCTGAAGATCGGGGCCTCGGGGTCCTTGTTGATCGCCACGATCACCTTGGAGTCCTTCATGCCGGCCAGGTGCTGGATGGCGCCCGAGATGCCGGCGGCAATGTACAACTGCGGCGCGACGATCTTGCCCGTCTGGCCCACTTGCAGGTCGTTGGGGGCGTAGCCCGCATCCACGGCAGCACGGCTGGCGCCGATGGCAGCGCCCAGCTTGTCGGCCAGGGGGGTGATGACTTCGTCGAACTTTTCCTTGCTGCCCAGCGCACGGCCACCAGACACGATGATCTTGGCGGCGGTGAGTTCGGGGCGGTCGCTCTTGGCGATCTCGCTGCCCACGTAGCTGCTCTTGCCAGCGTCGGCGGCCGCAGCAGCGGTTTCGACAGCGGCGCTGCCACCCGTGGCGGCGGCGGCGTCAAAGCCGGTGGTGCGCACGGTGATGACCTTCACGGCATCAGCAGACTGCACGGTGGCGATGGCGTTGCCGGCGTAGATGGGGCGCTCGAAGGTATCGGCGGAGATGACCTTGGTGATGTCGCTGATCTGGGCGACGTCGAGCTTGGCAGCCACGCGCGGGGCCACGTTCTTGCCGCTGGCGGTGGCGGGGAACAGGATGTGGCTGTAGTTGCCGGCACCACTGCCATGGAGTGCCAGCACCTGGGCGGCCACGTTCTCGGCGAGGCCGTGGGCCAGGCTGGCGCCGTCGGCGTGGATGACCTTGGCAACGCCGGCGATCTGGCTGGCTTGCTGTGCGGCAGCGCCGGCGTTGTGGCCGGCCACCAGCACGTGCACGTCGCCGCCGCAGGCTGCGGCGGCCGTCACGGTGTTGAGCGTCGCGCCCTTGATGGTCGCGTTGTCGTGTTCAGCGATTACGAGTACGGTCATGTCAGATCACCTTCGCTTCGTTCTTGAGTTTCTCGACCAGGGCGGCCACGTCGGCCACCTTCACGCCGGCGCCGCGCTTGGCGGGTTCGCTGACCTTCAAGTTCTTCAGGCGCGGGGCCACGTCCACGCCGAGGTCTTCGGGCTTGACGGTGTCCAGCGGCTTTTTCTTGGCCTTCATGATGTTGGGCAGCGTGACGTAGCGCGGCTCGTTCAGGCGCAGGTCGGCGGTGATGACGGCGGGCAGCGTAAGGCTGAGGGTTTCCAGGCCGCCGTCCACTTCGCGGGTCACGGCTGCCTTGTCGCCGGCGATCTCGACCTTGGAGGCGAAGGTGGCTTGCGGCAGGTCGGCCAGCGCCGCCAGCATCTGGCCGGTCTGGTTGCAGTCGTCGTCGATGGCCTGCTTGCCCAGGATCACGAGGCCGGGCTGTTCATTGTCGATCAGGGCCTTGAGCAGCTTAGCCACGGCCAGCGGCTGCAGTTCTTCATTGGTCTCGACCAGGATGCCGCGGTCGGCACCGATGGCCATGGCGGTGCGCAGCGTCTCCTGGCATTGGGACACGCCGCACGAGACGGCGACGATCTCCGTTGCCGCGCCTTTCTCCTTGAGCCGCACAGCCTCTTCGACGGCAATCTCGTCGAAGGGGTTCATGCTCATTTTGACATTGGCGATGTCCACGCCGCTGCCATCGCTCTGGACGCGGACCTTGACGTTGTAGTCAACCACCCGCTTGACGGGAACCAGGATTTTCATGGGAGGGTTTCCTTTCAGGATCATTCAGAGTTGATCATCCGCCAGGGCCAGCGTGCTGGCGGCGCCGCCCGTGACGATGTCGCGCAACATCGGCGCCTGCACTAGGACATGCGCTGCGTAGTGGCTGGCCGTGGCACGCTTGGCGCCGAGAAAGCCCGCATCGCCAGATCTCGCCGCGAGTTGCGCAGTGGCGGCTTCGGCCATGCGCGCCGACAGCCAGCCGCCGATCACCGTGCCCGCCAGCCGCAAGAAGGGCACGGCGCCCGCCGCGCACTGCGCGGGTTGGTCGTCGTGGGCCAGCAGCCAGTCGGCCGCGTCCCCCAGCGCACGCGCCGAAGCCGCTAACACGCCGCCGATCTGCGCCAGCGCGGCATCGGGCATCTCGGCCAACCGGCGCGCATCGCCGTCGATGCGGCCCAGCAGTGCCTTCAGCGTGCGCCCGCCCTCGCGCGCCAGCTTGCGGCCAATCAGGTCGTTGGCCTGGATGCCCGTCGTGCCTTCGTAGATGGTCGTGATGCGCGCGTCGCGCAAGTGCTGTGAGGCGCCGGTTTCCTCGACGTAACCCATGCCGCCATGCACCTGCACACCATCGGACGTGATGCCCTGTGCGCTGTCGGTGCACCAGCCCTTGACCACCGGGATCAGCAGGCCGACCAGGGCCAGCGCCTGCTCGCGCTCTTGCGCGTCGGCGTGGCCTGCGGCGCGGTCCATCTGGCCGGCGCAGAAATAGGCCAATGCGCGCATGGCCTCGGTGCGGGCCTTCATGTCCATCAGCATGCGCCGCACGTCCGGGTGGCCGGCGATGGTGGTGCTGCCGCTGAGCAGTGGCTTGCCCTGCACCCGCTCCAGCGCGTAGGCGCGTGCGCGCTGGTAGGCGCGCTCGGCGATGCCCACGCCTTCAAGGCCGACGTTCAGCCGCGCATGGTTCATCATCGTGAACATGCAGGCCAGCCCCTGGTTCGGCTCGCCGACCAGGTAGCCGATCGCGCCCCCGCAGTCGCCAAAGCTCATCGACGCCGTGGGGCTGCCGTGGATGCCCATCTTGTGCTCGATGGAGGTGCAGGCCAGGTCGTTGCGTTCGCCCAGGGAGCCGTCGTCGTTGACCAGGTACTTCGGGCACAGGAACAGCGAGATGCCTTTCACGCCGGGCGGTGCATCGGGCAGGCGCGCCAGCACGAGGTGGACGATGTTCTCGGCCATGTCGTGCTCGCCCCAGGTGATGAAGATCTTGTTTCCGCTGACGCGGTAATGGTCGCCTTCGGGCACGGCGCGACTGCGCAGCGCGGCCAAGTCGGAGCCTGCTTGGGGCTCGGTGAGGTTCATGGTGCCGGTCCAGCGGCCCGCGACCATGGGCTCCAGGAAGCGGCGCTTGAGTGCGTCGCTGCCATGGTGCGCAATGGCTTCCACCGCGCCCAGCGTGAGCATCTGGCACAGGCTGAACGCGAGGTTGGACGACTTCCACATCTCCAGCACGGCTGTGGACACCAGCGTGGGCAGGCCCTGGCCGCCCCATTCGGTGGCAGCGGGCATGCCGTTCCAGCCGTTCTCGCAGAAGCTGGCCCAGGCTTCGCGAAAGCCATCGGCTGGCGTGACCTGGCCGTCGTGCCAGCGCGCGCCCTGCACGTCGCCGGTGCGGTTCAGCGGATCAAGCACGCCGGTGGCGTAGTGGGCAGCCTCCTGCAGGATGGCCTCGACCAGGTCGGGCGTGGTTTCTTCATGGCCCGGCTGGGCACAGATCGCATCCAGGCCTCCGACTTCCTTCATCGTGAACAGCATGTCGCGCAAGGGCGCGGCGTAGGTAGACATTGCTTACTCCTCTTTGTGGGTTCAACCCGTCTGCCCCATAGGGCATACATCCATGCATGACCCTACCCACCAGGACAAGGCCCGGTCGATCAACCGCTTCAGGGCGGCTGAATTTCTCAGGCGGCTTACGACGCGATTAGTTGGTATGACAAGATTTCTAGAAGCCGCTGAAGCGTGTGAAGTTCTCGACCGGCTCACGCTCGGTGCGCACGCGGTTCACCACGGCCGCCGGGTCGGCATAGCCCAGTGCCATGCCGCACAGGACCATCTGCCCGTCCGGGATTTGCAGGGCTTCAGCCAGAAGGCGCGGGTAAAGGGTCCACGCCATCTGCGAACAGGTATCCAGGCCTCGTGCGCGGGCCGCCAGCATGATGTTCTGTAAGAACATCCCGTAGTCCACCCAACTGCTCTGCACCATGCGCCGGTCCAAGGTGAAGATCAAACCGACCGGCGCATCGAAGAAGGCAAAGTTGCGTGCATGTTGAGCGCGCATGGCATCCGTATCTCCCTTGGAGATTCCGACTGCGGCATAAAGAGCGAAACCGCACCGACGCCGCCTGGTCAGGTAGGGCTCGAAGAACTCGGCCGGGTAGATGTCGTATTCGGACTGGTGCTCTCCCTCTTCATGGTGAAAGGCGTGCAATACACGGTCGCATAGGCGCTTCCTCGCCTCGCCCGCCACGGCAATGACATGCCACGGCTGGGTGTTGGTGCCACTGGGCGCGCTGGCTGCCACCGACAGAATCTGGGCCACCGCTTCTTGCGACACCGGGGTCGGCAGAAAGGCGCGCACGGAACGACGTTCGCGCATCACCGCATCAATCAGCATGTTGCGCAAAGGCACGGCGCAGACAGACATTCACTCTCTCCTGGTTGCTGGGCTATTCGGGTGAGCACACCGACATGCCGTTGCCGAAGAAGCATTCATGCGAATGCATCGATGCCGAACGTCCACGGGTCGTCCCTGGGTGTGCTACCAAGCGGTATTCTGGGCACTCGGCACATACGCGTCTTGCCCGCCAGTGCATGGCGAGTTGACTTTGTATGCACAAGGCAAAATCCGGTTGACCGCAGCCGGACGCTACATCGTTAGCGGGCCGTTTTCTTGGTGTAATTTCGGATTCAGCGCCAGCTATCGTTGCTCCCTTTGACCATGTTGAAACCCGTCGTCACTGTTCCTGTTTTTGCCGTGCATGGCCTGCTCGACGGCGCGCGCAGCAAAGGACTGGCCACCGAGTCCTGGCTGGATGGCGTTCTGGCGCAGGCCCGCATCGCCGAGTCGCTGCTGCATCTGGAGCAGTCGCGTGTGACCATAGAGCAATACATCGCACTCTTCAGTGCCGTGAAGAACAGCTTGGACGACGAATGCCTAGGCCATCTACACGGTCGGCCGTTGCGCTGCGGCAGCTTTGCGCTGATGGCTCGCTCTACGCTCGGGGCCAAGACGCTGGCAGCCGCCTTGCAGCGCGTGAGTGCATCCTTCGCCCTGCTGCAGGACGACGTGGCGCTTGTGCCCGTCTCTGATGGCTTGCTCAAGGGTGCTGCTCTGGACGTGCGCCACGCCCTGGGCAAACATTCAGACTTCCTGCACGGGCTGCTGTTGCGCGTTTTCTGGCGTCTGCTGGTATGGCTGCACGGCGGCCGACTGGTGCCCAGAGGGCTCGATTTTGCCTTCGAGCCACCGCCGCGTGCCGCAGACTATGCCCAAATCTTCTCGGGCACGTTGCGGTTCGGGCAGGCGCGGTCGGCGGTCTGGTTCGAGGCATCCGCATTCACGCAGCCGATGCGCCGTGACACCGCCGCGCTCCAGACCTTTTTGCGTGCCACACCGGGCAACCTGATCGGCCCGCGTCTAATCGAGCGGACAGCCAGCGCGCGGGTGCGCGCGCTATTGCAGCAAGCGTGCCCGGAGTGGCCCGATCTGACTGTCGCCGCGCAGCGCTTGCACATGTCGGTCAGCGCACTGCAGCGGCATCTGGCCGTGGAGGGCAAGTCCTTTCAGGTGCTGAAGGACGAGTTACGGCGCGACATGGCGATCGTTCGGTTGACCAGCACCGATGCCGCGCTGAGCGCCATCGCCGCCGAGTTGGGGTTCGCCGACGGCACCGCCTTCCAGCGGGCCTTCAAGTCATGGACCGGCAGCACGCCAGGCGTCTATCGTTCGCGCACCCAAAAAACGTAGCGCTGCTTCGACGCGGTCGCACTCAAAGCGACGAGCACAGATGCCCGCCATCCACTGGCACGCAGGCGCCGGTCATCCACGACCCGGCCTCGGTCGCGAACAGCAGGAACAGACCGTTGAGCTCCTCCGGCTTACCCAGGCGGCGCATCGGGATGCGCTTGATAAGCGCCTTGCCATGGTCGGTATCCCACATGGCATCGGTCATCTCGGTGTCGATGTAGCCCGGCTCGATGGCATTGACGCGAATGCCGTGGCGCGCCCATTCGAGCGCCAGGCTCTTGGTCATGTGCACGACTGCAGCCTTGGACGTGGCATACAGCATGGCGCCCGGCATCACGCGTTCGCCCAGGATCGATGCGATGTTGATGACTGAGCCTCCCCGCCCCGCATCCACCCAGCGCTGCGCGGCACGCGCGGCCACCAGCCACACGCCGCGCACGTTGGTCTCCATCAGCGAGTCGAAGTCGGACACAGGCAGCGTGAGCGACAAGGCGTCGTTGGAAGCCCCGGCGTTGTTAACCACCACGTCGAGGATGGTGCCCGAGGCGTCTATCTCGGCGAAGGCGTCGTCGATGGACTGCTCGGAAGCCACATCCATTTCCAGCACCGTGACCTGAGGCGAACCGAGCTTTTCGAGTTCCTGGGCGAGTTTGTCGAGCCGCGCCTTGCGCCGCGCCCCAATCACTACCTTGGCCTTGCAACCAGCAGCCAGCCGAGCGAAGTTCTCGCCCAGGCCCGACGAGGCCCCCGTGACCAGCACCCGCTTGCCTGCCAGCATTGCACCCAGATCCATCATCGTCTCCTTGCATCTTCAGTTCGCCGTCGATGCCGGGAGGTTAGCGCAGGGCCGCTCGGCTGCGGGGTTGCCTCGCTCCCCCATCCGTCGAAAGAGGTGCCTTGTCAGTTGATCGAGACCATCCGTCATTGCCGCGCCAAGCACCGCTGCCTACGATTGCCTGTATGCCTTGGGTACCCTGAGCGCCGCACGAAAGCACGCCACGGTGTCGACGCTCCGGTCCCGATGGGCTGCGGCGTCTGGGGGCAGATTCAGGAGACGACAAGTGCTGCAACAGTCACCCATGGAATGGTCCATCGACCATGCGCCCATCGAGGGCAGGATAGATGCGACGGAAGCGATCCTCAAGGACTCCTTCCAGCGCTGGAGTCTTTCCTCCCCGGCGAAGCCTGCTGCATTCCAGGCGAAGTTGCGGCGACACGAACTCGCCGGAGCCTCCTTGGTATGCACCGTGACCGGTGCTTGCGTCGAGCAGTCTCCTCCTGGACATTCGTCATTCGACGATGAGTTCTGCCTGGGGCTGCAGCTGAACCTGAGCGGCCGAGTACAGTTGCAGCAGTGGGACACGCCAATCTGCGAGGGCGACATGTTCCTCTGGCGTACCGATCAGCGGCAAGACTATGAGGTGCTGGAACGAACCCACAGCGTGTCGTTGATGATTCCCTGGCAGCTCATGCGCGAGCATCTACCGGGCCGCAAGCAGCCGCCCGCAGCCTGCCGCATTGACAGTCACACAGGCGTGGGCTCACTGCTCAGCCAACACCTGATGGGGTTGGCAAAGGAGATCGGCGCCGTGCCGCCCTCCGCCCACGTCGCCCTTTGCCGCACGGTGATCGGGCTTCTGGACATTGCGCTGCCAGAGCCGGAGAGCGCCACTCGATTCACGGCCATGGCCGCGTTGCGCGAACGAGTACTTGCCTACATCGCCCAGCATTTTCAAGAGGATGACCTGAGTCCGGCACGCATCGCCGCGGCGCACGGTATTTCACTGCGTTACCTTCATGCGCTGTTTGCGCAGGGCGATACCACGGTGGTCGGCCACATCCTGGAAAGCCGATTGCAAGCGTGCTGGCGGACACTCGTTGACCCGGTCTGCCGGCATCTGCAGGTCTCGGCGATCGCCTTTCACTGGGGCTTCAACTCCACCAGCCATTTCTGCCGCGCATTCAAACAACGCTTTGGAGTGTCGCCCAGCGATGCACGCGGCATGACTGCTCACGGCTCCGCCATCGGCCCGGTCGAGTCAGCCGGGCTTTCCCTTGCACACGCAAAGTCAACTTGCCATGCACTGGCGGGCAAGACGCGCACGGGCTGAATGCCGACCATATGCCCTGGACAGACTGAGAACGCAGAGATTCGACGCTTCGCCCGCCCCGTTGTGGGTATGCGGGCATGACCCGGGGCCGCATCGCTGGCCAAGTTTTCAAACCTTCATCGTACAAACCTTCTGAGGAGCGCTCCCATGCTGCCGCAATTGCACCGTCAACCCTGGATGGACAGCGACATCGAGACCTTTCGCGACCAGGTGCGCCGCTACATCGCCGCCGAGATGGCTCCGCACCTGCCCGCTTGGCGCGAACAGGGCTACGTCCCGCGCGAGACCTGGCGGCCCTTCGGCGAGATGGGGTTCATGCTGCCCGAAATGCCCGAAGCCTACGGCGGCACCGGGGCCAGCATTGCCTACCAGCTGGTGGTACAGGATGAGTTGACCAGAGCGGAAATGCCCAACAACGTCCAGGTGAACAGCATCGCTGCGCACTACATCATGGACTACGGCACCGAGGAGCAGAAGCAGCGCTGGCTGCCCAAGCTGAGCAGCGGCGAGATGCTGCTCGGCATTGCGATGACCGAACCCGGCTGCGGGACGGACCTCAAGGCCATCGCCACCCGCGCGCGCCGTGATGGCGACCACTACGTGATCGACGGTGCCAAGACCTTCATCACCAACGGCTACACCTGCAATCTGCTGATTGTGGTCGCACGCACCGGCGAGGCGGGCAGCCGAGGCCTTTCGCTGATCGTGGTGGAGACCGAGAACCTGCCAGGGTTCCGCGTGGGCCGCCTGCTCGACAAGATCGGCCTGCATGCGTCGGACACCGCCGAACTCTTCTTCGACGGGGTGCGCGTGCCGGTCGATCAAGTCCTGGGGGGCGTCGAAGGGCTTGGTTTCAAGCAGTTGATGGGCCAGTTGCCCTACGAACGCATGACCATCGCCGTGCCTGCGGCGGCCATCATCGACCGGGCCCTGGAACTCACCGTCGAATACACGAAGGAGCGCAAGATTTTCGGCGCACCGCTGTTCGAGATGCAGACCACGCGCCACAAGCTGGCCGAGATCGCCACCACCGCTCACGTGGTGCGCACCTTCGTCAACGACTGCATCCAGCGGCTGCTGGACGGAAAGCTCGACGCCGAAGCCGCGTACATGGCCAAGTGGTGGTGCAGCGAGCAGCAGTGCCGCGTGGTGGACGAGTGCCTGCAGATGTTCGGCGGCTACGGCTACATGTACGAATACCCGATCGCGCGCATGTACACCACCTCGCGCGTGCAGAAGATCTACGGCGGCGCGAACGAGGTCATGAAAGAACTGATTGCGAGGAAGCTGTGAACGCCTCGCACATGCTGCAAAAGCCACTGCACGGCGTCCGTGTGGTGGAGTTCGAAGGGATCGGGCCGGGCCCGCTGGCCGCCATGATGCTGGCCGACATGGGTGCCGAGGTGATTGCGCTGACACGGGCCGAGCAGGCCGCCGGGGCGCAGCCGCTGGGCGGGGCGGCGGCCAACCCGCTGCACCGGGGCAAGACGGTCGAGATCACCGACCTGAAGTCGCCCGGCGGCAAGGCGCGCGCCCTGGATCTGATCGGCCAGTCCGACGTTCTGATCGAAGGCTTTCGCCCCGGCGTGATGGAACGGCTGGGGTTCGGCCCCGCCGAATGCGCGGCGCGCAACCCCAAGCTGGTCTATGGCCGGATGACGGGCTGGGGCCAGGACGGCCCGCTCTCCCGGGCCGCTGGCCACGACCTGAACTACGTGGCGCTGACGGGCCTGCTGTCGCTGTCGGCCCGCAAGGGGCAGATGCCCATCGTGCCGCCCTCGGTGCTCGGGGACGCGGCCGGGGCGCTGGGCATGGCCTTCGGTGTCGCCTGCGCGCTGGTCGATGCGCGCGGTAACGGTAGGGGCAGTGGCCGCGGCCGGGTCGTGGATGCCGCCATCATCGACATCGTGGCCATGATGGGCACGCTGGTGCATTGGATTCGCGCCAATGGGCAGATCGACGGCACGAAGCCGAGCCCGTTTCACGATTCGCCGTTCTATGACGTGTACGCCTGTGCCGACGGCGGCTTCATCAGCCTCGCGGTGGTGGAGCCCGCGTTCCACGCACTGCTGCTGTCGAAGCTGGGCCTGACGGACGTGAACCCTGCCGACCAGTACGACACGACGACGTGGCCAGCGCTGAAGGAGCGCATTGCGGCCCTCATCCGCAGCCAACCCAGGGCGCACTGGTGCGCGTTGCTCGAAGGCAGCGACGCCTGCTTCGCGCCCGTGCTCAGCCTGGCCGAGGCGGCGCGGCATCCGCACAACGCGGCACGGGGTATCTACCAGACCACCCCCTCCGGCGCCATCGAGGCGGCCCCGGCCCCACGGTTCCAGGCACTCAACGCAACCACATAGGAGACCAGAGAATGACCAACACCACCAAGATCGTGCGCGGCTGCCCGTCTACCTCGGGCAACGACCGCCAGCTCAACACCACGACGCTCATCCGGCACGCCGCGCGCACCCACGGAGACCAGGAGATCGTCTACCGCACGCCCGATGGCGGCTGGGACCGCTACACCTATGCCGACTGCTACGCGCGCGTCTGCCGCAGCGCCAATGCGCTGCGCGCGCTCGGTGTCGAACCTGGCGACCGGGTCGGCATCCTGGACTGGAACAGCCGACGCCATTTCGAGCTGTACTGGTCCATCCCTGGCCTGGGCGCGGTCATGCTGCAGATGAACCTGCGCCTGGGCGCCGAAGACCTGGGCTACGTGGTCGGCCACAGCCAAGTGTCCTACGTATGCGTGGACGAATCATTGCTGCCCATCGCCGAATCCGTCGCGGCGAATTCGCCCCAGATCAAGGGCTGGATCGTCATGACCGACAAGCCGCTGGACCAGATTAAGACCACGCTGAAACCGCTGCTGCACTACGAAGACCTGCTGGCCGCCGCCGACCCCAAGATCGACTGGCCCGAGATCGACGAAACCTCGGCCTACAGCGCCTGCTACACCACCGGCACCACGGGCAAGCCCAAGGGCGTGTACTACTCGCACCGCTGCATCTACCTGCACTCCACGGGCATGGCCACCAATCTGGGCATGACGCTGAGCGACTGCGTGATGCTCATCACGCCCATGTTCCACGGGCAATGCTGGGGCCTGCCGCAGGCCGCCACGCTGCTGGGCGACAAGATCGTGCTGCCGGGCCGCTATGTCGCCGAGGACACCAAGCCCCTGGTTGACGCCATGATCGCCGAGGGCGTGACGGTCGCCAACGGCGCACCGGCCATCTTTCAGCCCATGCTGCAGTACATCGAAACGATGCCGGTCAAGCCGGACTTCAGCAGCATGCGCATGCTGTCCGGCGCCTCCGAGCCGCCGCTGTCGATGATGATCGGTTTCTACAAACTCACCGGTGCCGAGGTGGTCCACGGCTACGGTGCCACCGAAGCCACGACGCTGGTGACCATGAACCGCCTCAAGTCCACGCTCAAGAAGCGCCTGACCGAGGAAGAGCGCTGGAACCTCAAGCGCAAGCAGGGTCTGGTGCTGACCGGGGTGGACATCCGCATCCTCGATGCCGATGACAAGGACTTGCCGCATGACGGAAAGTCGGCGGGCGAGATTTGCGTGCGCGGCCCCTGGATCACGGCCAGCTACCACGACATGCCCGATTCCGCAGACCGCTTCCTGGAGGGTGGCTGGTGGCGCTCGGGCGATGTCGGCACGGTGGACGAGAACGGCTACCTCAAGGTCACCGACCGCATCAAGGACGTGATCAAGAGCGGCGGCGAATGGATTTCTTCCATCGACATGGAAAACCTGCTCATGGGCCACCCCGCCGTGCGCGACGCCGCCGTGGTCGGCGTTCCGCATCCGAAGTGGCAGGAGCGGCCGCTGGCCCTGGTGGTGCTCAAGCCCGGCCAGCAGGCGACCCAGGAACAACTGAAGGAGCACCTGGGCAGCGCCTTCGCCAAGTGGCAGTGGCCGGATCAGGTTCTGTTCGTCGAGGCCATCCCCAAGACCAGCGTCGGCAAGCTCGACAAGAAGCGCATACGCGTCGAGCAGGCAGACCGCTATTCCGCCTGACACCCGCTTTGCATGACCCCCAGTTTCTTACCAGGAGAACCACATGAATGACCATGAACCCGTGATCGTCGGCGCGCTGCGCACCCCCGTGGGCAAGCGCGGCGGGCGCCTGCAAAAATGGCACCCCGTCGATCTGATGGCCGAGACGCTGCGCCAGCTGGTCGAACAGTCCGGCGTCAACCCCTCCGATCTGGACGACGTGATCGTCGGCTGTGTGCTGCAGTGGGACCAGCAGCATGGCAACCTGGCCCGCCATGCCGTGCTGGCGGCGGGGCTGCCCGAATCCGTCCCGGCTGTGACGGTGGACCGGCAATGCGGCTCCGGCCAGCAGGCGGTGAGTTTTGCCGTGCATGGCATCCAGGCGGGGGCCTACCAGCTGGCCATCGGCGGGGGGGTGGAGTCGATGTCGCAGGCGCCGCTGCCGCCGTCGTTCAAGCCCGGCGCGCCGCTGGGCGCGCAATACAGCCCGCGCGAACTGGCGCGCTACCAGGACAACCCGCTGATACCGCAAGGCGTTTCGTCGGAGTTGCTGAACTCGCGCTTCGGCCTGACCCGTGAAGTCCTGGATGCATCCGCCGTGCGCAGCCACAAGCGCGCCGCCGAGGCGATTCAGGCCGGTCGCATCAAGGATCAACTGGTGCATCTGACCGAGGACCCGGCCGACCCGAACAGCCCCGTCGTCGCCGCCGACGAGGGCGTGCGCGCCAACCCCGACCCCGAGAAGCTGGCCACGCTGAAAGCCGTGTTTGCCGCCAACGGCACCACCACCGCCGGCAACTCGTCGCAGATCAGCGACGGCGCCGCCGCACTGCTGATCGCCAGCCGTGCCTATGCCAAAAAGCATGGCCTCAAGCCGCGTGCGCGCTTCGTCAGCACCGCCGTGGCCGCCGCCGACCCGGTGATCCAGTTCACCGCCGTGCTCGACTCCACCCGCAAGGCATTGAAGGAATCGGGCCTGACCATCAACGACATCGACCTGTTCGAAGTCAACGAGGCTTTCGGCGGCGTGCCGCTGATGTTCCAGCAGGAATTCGGCATCCCGGACGACCGCCTGAATGTCAACGGCGGCTCGATGGCCATTGGCCATCCGCTGGGTTCCACCGGCGCGCGCATGCTCACCGACCTGCTGTACGAACTGGAGCGCCGGGGCGGCCGCTATGGCCTGCAAACCATCTGCGAGGCTTCGGGCACGGCCAACACCACCATCATCGAGCGGCTTGCATGAGCGGGGCCACCATGAGCGAAGCCAGTGAAGTGCTCGTCAGCCGTGACGGCGCCGTCGTCACCCTGACCATCAACCGCCCGCGTGCGAAGAACAGCCTGAACCGCGCGGTGTTCGATGGCCTGTCCGCACAGCTTGCGCAACTGCGCGACGACGATGTCGTGCGGGTCGTCGTCATCACCGGCGCCGAGGGCGTGTTTTGCGCGGGCGCCGACATCACGGCCTTTGAAGTGCTGCGCGCCGCGCCGCTGCTGGGCGACCGCTCGGCGACCGGCTGGGACTTCTTTGCGGCGCTGGGGCGCTTCCCCAAGCCCGTCATCGCGGCGGTGGAAAAGGTCGCGCTGGGCGGCGGCACGGAACTGGCGCTGGCCTGCGACATCGTGATCGCGGGCGAGTCCGCCAAGTTCGGCGTGCCGGAAGTCAAGCTGGGCGCCATCCCCGGTGCGGGCGGCACCCAGCGCTTGATTCATGCCATCGGCAAGTCCAAAGCCATGGCGCTGTTGCTGACCGGCGATTTCATGGATGCCCGCAAGGCTTGCGACGTCGGCATCGTCGCCGAAGTGACGGCGGACGGCCAGGCCCTGCCGACGGCGTTGGCGATGGCCAGCCGGATTGCGGCCAATTCGCCGCTGGCCGTGGCGCTGGCCAAGGATGCGGCCCTGGCCAGCTTTGAAACCCCGCTCGCGCAGGGCCTGGAGCATGAGAAGCGCAATTTCGTTGTCGCTTTGCGTTCGGCCGACAACCTGGAAGGGCAAGCGGCATTCCTGGGCAAGCGCACCCCCAAATTCACCGGCCAATAACGCCTGTCTGTCATCTTCAAGGAAAAACCATGCAACTCAATTCCGGCATTTCTGCCGTCATCACCGGGGGGGCTTCCGGCCTGGGGGCCGCCACGGCCCGGCGTTTGGCCAGCCATGGCGTCAAGGTCGCCATCTTCGACATGAACGAAGCCGTCGGCCAGGCGTTGGCCAGCGAGCTTGGCGGCGTTTACTGCAACGTGGACGTAACGTCCGAGGAGCAGGTGGACGCAGCCTTCGCCAAGGCCCGCGCCGCGATCGGGCAGGAACGCGTTTTGGTCAACTGCGCCGGCACGGCCGACGCCGTCAAGACTGTCAGCCGCGATCGGAAAACGGGTGAGATCCGCCCGAGTGCGGTGGATCGCTTCAACCGCATCGTGCAGATCAACCTGGTGGGCACGTTCCGCTGCATTGCCAAATCGACGGCGGGCATGCTGGCGCTGGAACCGCTGGCCGACGGCGACCGCGGCGTCGTGGTCAACACCGCTTCGGCCGCTGCGGTGGACGGCCAGGTCGGCCAGGCCAGCTATGCCGCCAGCAAGGCCGCCGTCATGGGCATGACCTTGCCGATCGCACGCGACCTGATGGACGAAGGCGTTCGCGTCAACACCATCCTGCCGGGGATCTTCGGCACCCCCTTGCTGCTGGCCCTGCCGGACAACGTCAAGCAAGCGCTGGCGGCCAGCGTGCCCTTTCCCAAGCGTTTGGGCGACCCCGATGAATTCGCGCAGGCCGTCGAGTTTCTGGTCACTTGCGGCTACATGAACGCCGAGTCCATCCGCGTGGATGGGGCCCTCCGCATGGCGCCGCGCTGACGCCTTGAACCCTCGAAGAGCTGCGCATGATGTCGTCAACCCGAGAAAGCCGCGCGACGGGAGCCTGGAATGTCAGGGGGCCGGCCACGGGTGACTGCAAGTCATGGCGTGATGTCGATCCGCAGCTCGCCAGGAGCGTCATTCGCCATGATTGACCTGCATTACGCACCGACACCCAACGGCTGGAAGATCTCCATCCTGCTTGAGGAACTCGGACTTCCCTATACGGTGACTCCGGTCAACATCCGCGCTGGCGAGCAATTCAAGCCGGAATTTCTGGCGATCAGCCCGAACAACCGCATTCCGGCCATAGTGGACCATGCGCCGCTCGACGGCGGCGGCCCGCTTTCGGTGTTCGAGACCGGCGCCATCCTGGTCTATCTGGCCCAGAAAACCAACCGCTTCCTGCCCACGGATCTGCGCGGCTTCACCCAAACCATGCAATGGGTGATGTGGCAGGTGAGCGGACTGGGGCCCATGCTCGGCCAGCATGGTCACTTTGCGCTGTATGCGCAGGAAAAGATCGCCTACGCGATCGAGCGTTACCGCGACGAAGCGGCGCGGCTGTATCGCGTGCTCGATACCCAGCTCGGCAAGACCGGCGCCTATGTCGCCGGCGCCGAGTACGGCATCGCCGACATCGCCTGCTTTCCCTGGGCCATGACCCACAAGGCGCAAGGCTTCACGCTCGACGATTTTCCCCACATCAAGCGCTGGTACGCCAGCGTGCGCGCCCGGCCGCAAGTGCAGGCGGGACTGGCGGTCGGCAAATTCGAGAAGGAGCCGCTGGACGACGAAGCAAGAAAGAACATGTTCGGCCAGAAGGCCAAGGAGATGGCACACCGCATGTCGCCCAACAACCAGCGAGAAACACCATGATCGAATTCTTCTTCGACTGCTCCAGCCCCTGGACCTATCTCGCCTTCCACAACATCCAGCCGCTCGCCGACGAACTGGGCGTCGAGGTCACATGGCGGCCCATCCTGGTCGGCGGCATCTTCAACACGATCAATCCGACCGTCTACGCCTCGCGCGAGACGCCGGTGCCGCAGAAGGCCCGCTACCTGAAAAAGGATCTGGCAGATTGGGCCCGCTCGACGGGGCTTGCGATCAAGATGCCGCCGACGGTGTTTCCCGTCAACAGCGTGAAGGCGATGCGCGGCTGCGTCTGGCTCGGCAACGACATGGTGCCGTTTGCCCGCGCCATATTTGAAGCCTATTGGGGCGAGGACCAGGACATCTCGCAGGATTCGGTGCTGACCCATGTGTGCCAGCGCATTGGCATCGATCCCGCCCCATTCTTTGCAGGCATCGGCGAGCAGGCGATCAAGGATCAGCTCAAGGCCAACACCGATGAGGTGGTCGCGCGCGGCGGCTTTGGCTCGCCGACCATCTTTGTGGACAAGACCGACATGTATTTCGGCAACGACCGCATGCCGCTGATCCGCGAAGCCGTGCTGCGCCTGCAAGGGAAGACGGCCTGATACCGCAAGCAGGGTTCACCCATCCATTCATCTCACCACCACCACAGGAGACATCATGCAAAAAAGACAATTCATCACCATGCTTTCCGGCGCCATGCTGACCGGCGTTTCTGGCCTGGTCCGCGCGCAGGGCGCAGGCACCCCGGGCGTGACGGATCGCGAGATCAAGATCGGCTCGACCGGGCCGCTCAGCGGCCCGGCCGCAGGCTATGGCGTCGTCGGCAAGACCATGTCTGCATGGTTTGACCTGGTCAACGCCGAGGGCGGCGTGAATGGGCGCCAGCTCAAGCTGGTGCTGGCCGACGATGGCTACAGCCCGCCGAAAACCCTGGAGCAATCGCGCCGCCTGGTGGAGCGCGATCAGGTGGCTTTTCTCGCGGCGCAGATAGGCTCGTCCACTGGGCTGGCGTCGCGCAGCTATCTCAACAACGCCAAAGTACCGCAACTCTTCGTTTCGTCCGGCTCTGCCACGTGGCTGGATGATGCGGCTAAGTTCCCCTGGAGCATGGGCTGGCTGCCCCTGTACACCGACGAAGGGCGCATCCTGGCCAGGCACATCCTGCAGACGCGGCCCAACGCGAAGATCGCCATGTTCTACCAGAACGACGACGCCGGCAAGGATGTGCTGCGTGGCGTGAAGGAGGTTCTGGCTGCCGCCGGGAAGAAGCTCATCAGCGAAGAGTCGCATGAAGTGTCGGATCCGACGGTGGACTCGCAGATCGTCTCCATGCATGCCTCGGGCGCGGACGTGCTGGTGGCGTGGGGTTCGCCCAAAGCCACCCTCCAGTCGCTGCGCAAGACCCACGACATCGGCTGGCGCCCGGCCATCTACATCAACCCGAGCGCATCTTCGGTGCCCGCGGTGCTGACTCCGGTGGGGCTGGACAAGGTCAAGGGCATCATGAGCGCCGCGTTCCTCAAGGATCCGAGCGATCCGACCTGGAAGGACGACCCTGGTGTCCTGGCCTGGCATGCCTTCATGGACAAATACAACAAAGGCGCGGCCAAGGAGTACCTCACCGTGCTCGGTGCCTGCCTTGGGCAAGTGACAGTGCAGTTGCTCAAGCAGTGCGGCAACGACCTCTCGCGCGAGAACATCATGCGGCAGTCGCGCCGCCTGGACATGGATTTGCCCATGATGCTGCCGGGCCTGCGTGTCAAGACCAGCGACGCCCGCCCTCACCCGATACCGGACATGCGCATCCAGCAGTTCGACGGCACGAGCTGGAAGGTGATGCCGTCCTGACGGGGCGAGCGCAGCGATGGAACCCATTCTTTCCGTACGCGACCTGACGATCCGCTTCGGCGGTGTCGTCGCGCTGGACGCCTTCTCGATGGACGTGCCCGAGGGCTGCATCTTCGGCCTGATCGGGCCGAACGGCGCTGGCAAGACGACCTGCTTCAACTGCATCAGCGGCCTGTACCGGCCCACCCACGGCAGCGTGCGCTTCGGCCAGGCCGAGTTGACGCGCCTGCCGCGCCACGGCGTGGCACGGCTGGGTCTGAGCCGCACCTTCCAGAACGTGGCGCTCTACCCCTCGCTCACGGTGCGCGAAAACGTGATGGTGGGTGCGCACGCGCGGCTGCCGGTGTCGATGCTGGGTGCCGCGCTGCGCTCGCGCGCCGTCCGTGCCGCCGAGGAAGAAATCGCGCACTCGGCTGACGCGGCCCTGGCCACGCTGCGGCTGTCCGACTATGCCGACCGGGGCGTGGCGGAACTGCCGGTGGGCATCCAGCACCGCGTGGAAATCGCGCGGGCGCTGGTGACGCGGCCCAAGCTGCTGCTGCTTGACGAACCCGCCGCTGGCCTCACCGCTGGCGAGGTCGATGAACTGCGCGACGTGCTGCTGCGCCTGCACGAGGAATTGAAGCTGACCATGGTGATCGTGGAGCACAACATGCGCTTCGTGATGAAGACCTGCTCCGACCTCGCGGTACTGAGCTTTGGCCGCAAGCTCGCCCAGGGCTCGCCCGAGGAAGTGGCCAACAACGACGCCGTGCTCGATGCCTATCTGGGAGGTGTGCTGTGACCCAACGGCTTGAAATCCGCAACCTCGCGGTGGCCTACGGCCGAACGGCGGTGGTGCATGGCATCGACCTGCACGTGCAGGCCGGCGAGATGGTGGCGCTGCTCGGCGCCAACGGCGCGGGAAAGACCTCCATCCTGCGCGCCATCAGCCACCAGCAGGTGACTGCCAAGGGCACGCTGCGCTTCGAGGGCCAGGACATCATCGACATGGCCGCGCCCGCCATCGCCTCGCTGGGCATCGCCCACGTGCCCGAAGGGCGCGGCACCTTTGGCGACCTGACGGTGCTGGAAAACCTGCGCGTGGGCGCCATCCACCGCCGCGACAAGGACGGCATCGAGCAGGACATCGCCCGGATGCAGACGCTGTTTCCCAAGCTGTCCAGCCGCGCGAAGCAGGCGGCGGGCACGCTCAGCGGCGGCGAGCAGCAGATGCTGGCCATCGCGCGCGCGCTGATGACGCGCCCCAAGATGCTGCTGCTGGACGAGCCTTCGTTCGGCATCGCGCCGCGCGTGACGCAGGAGATCTACGAACTCCTGCACCAGTTGCGCGAAACCGAGCACCTCACGGCGCTCATCGTGGAGCAGAACGCCCAGGTCGCGCTGAACCTAGTCAACCGGGCCTATGTGCTCGAAAGCGGGCGCGTCACTGCCCAGGGCACCGCAGCCGAGCTGCGCGAAGACGACGCCGTGCGCCGCAGCTACCTCGGCCACTGATCAAAAAAGGTTCATCACCATGCAAGCATTCCTTCACCAGATAGCTTCGGGCCTGGCGGCGGGCGGCATCTATGCCAGCCTCGCCATCGCGCTTGTGCTCATCTATCGCTGCACTTCGTCCGTCAACTTCGCGCAGGGCGAACTGGCGATGTTCTCCACCTATATGAGCTGGGCGTTGGTTCAGGCGGGCGCATCATGGTGGGTGGCCTTCGCCGTCGTGGTCGTGGGTTCCTTCCTGCTCGGGCTGGCGCTGGAACGGGTCATCTTCCAGCCCCTGCGGCACAAGCCGGTGCTCTCGGTCGTGGCGGCCAGCATCGCGCTGCTCATCATCTTGAACAGCCTGGTCGGCTGGCTGTTCGGGCATGAGATGCTGGAGTTCGCCACGCCGTTCGGTGGCGTCCTCAGCCGTGCCGAACCCTATCTGTCGGCCCACGAGGTCGGCGTTCTGCTCGTCACCCTGGCCGAACTGGCGGCGGTATTCGCGTTCTTCCGCTTCACCCGGTTCGGCCTGGCGATGCGTGCGGTGGCGGTGAACGCGCCGTCGGCGGAACTGTCGGGCATCAGCACCAACAAGGTGCTGGCCGTGGGCTGGGGTCTTGCAGCGGTGGCCGGTGCCGTGGCGGGGCTGATGGCCGCGCCCATCGTGTTCCTGGAGCCGTCGATGATGATGGGGCCGCTGATCTACGCACTGGCGGGCGCGCTGCTGGGCGGCATCGCCAGCCCTGTGGGCGCCGTGGCCGGGGGCTTCGCCGTCGGGGTACTGGAGAACCTGCTGGGCGCCTACGTGGTCGGCAACGACCTGAAACTGACCTGCATCATGCTGTTGATCATCGCGATGCTGGTCTTGCGGCCCGCCGGTATCTTCGGCAAGACGGCCCAGGTGAGGGTGTGAGCATGAGTACCATGAACGCCCCACTCAACATCCGCCCGGCGGCATCGCCCACCTGGTTGCGCTGGACGGCCTCGGTGGTCGGGCTCGCGCTGCTGGCCTGGTCCTTTAGTTGGCAAAGTTATCCGTTGTACGTGATGACGCAGGTGCTGATCTATGGCATCGCCATCATGGGCCTGAACCTGCTCACCGGCTACACGGGCCAGATCTCGCTCGGCCACAGCGCCTTCTTCGCCATCGGTGCCTATACTGCGGCGGTGCTCTCGCATCACCTGGGCTGGCCATTCTACGTGGGCGTGCCGGTGGCGGCGCTGTTGTGCTTCGTGGCGGGTTTCCTCTTCGGCTTCCCGGCGCTGCGGCTGCCCATGCTTTATCTGGCGCTGTCCACCTTCGCGGTGGCGGTGGTGACACCGCAGGCGCTCAAGTGGAAAAAGATCGAGTGGCTGACCGGCGGCGTGGCGGGGATCGTCCTGGAAAAACCTGTGTTCCCAGGAGTGCTGGCCGACCGGGCGGACTGGGCCATCATGGCCTGCGTTGCGGCCTGCGCGCTCTGCGCCTTCCTGCTGGCGCGGCGGATTCTCGGCTCGCAGTTCGGCCGCCTGGTGGACGCCTCGCGCGACCAGCCGCTCGCGGCGGCGGCGGGCGGGCTCGACATCACCGCCCTGCGCACGCAGATGTTCGGCCTCAGCGCGGCGTTCACCGGCCTGGCCGGTGCCCTGAGCGTGGTGGCGGGCCAGTTCGTCGCGCCCGAGAACTTTCCCTTCCTGCTCTCGGTGTCCCTGCTGGTGGGCAGCTTCGTGGGCGGGGTGCGCAGCCTGTGGGGCGCCTTCCTGGGGGCTGCCTTCATCGTGCTCACGCCCAACTTGGCCGAGAGCGTGTCGCAATCCGCGCCGTGGATGATCTTCGGCTTCGCACTGCTCGCGGTGGTCTTCCTGGCCCCCAATGGCTTGAGCGGCTGGATCACCAGCCTCCGGCGCAGGCGTGCAAATTCCTCATCCGCCCAGTCTTAGATGCTTTCCATGCAGCCCGTCTTCGTCGCTGGCACGGGCATGACCCGTTCCGGCAAGCACATTGACTGCGGTCTCAAATCGCTCACCGCCGAGGCGATTGGCGAAGCCATTGCCGATGCAGGCATCACCCCGTCCCAACTGCAGGCGCCCCACATGCGCAACGCCGCTGCTGGTGTCATGGCCGACCAGGTGCTGATCCCCGGAAAGGTGGCGTTGCGCGGCATGGGCATCAGGCGCATTCCGGTCGTCAACATCGAGAACGCTTGTAGACGCATCCTTGCAGTGGGTGCTCGATATGCTGCTGGCTTCAGATAACAGATAAGCCCTGTTGCCGTCGGATTTGCCAGGATACGCGGCCGTCATGTACCTGCGCAGAAATCGGCATACCGAGTCGTTGTTCGATGACAGGCCTCCATGGCACCAGGCTGAACCCCATGCCGTCATCGAGCATGGCGTAGCGCCCGCTGGCCAGCATGACGCTGCGGCGGTAGATGCCCGCCACGCGCTGGCCATCGGCCACGGGCCGATGCTCCAGGCCAGTTTCGGCGGCCAAGTCCTTCGCGGCATGCGCTACATCCCGGCTGCGCAGCGTTGCCAGCAGATTGCGCGCCAGGATGACGCGTTGGCCGCGCCGCTCGGCCAGCCCCTGTTCGGCCAGGAAGTCGGTGCGCTGTTGCATTGCCTGCTTGGCCTCACCGCCAAAGCCCAGGTCGCCCAGGCCAGAGCCGCCGCCGATCAACTGCTGGTCAAGCCAGGTGGCCCCGATCACGCGGGCCTGCCGCTCGATGGGCAGGTGCGATTTCAGCTCCACGGCCACGCCGCCCAGGCGCTGCGCGTCGTAGCGACGGCCCTGATCGGGCAGGTCGCCCGGCACCTTCCATAGCCCTTCGGCCACGCGCTCCACGATGCCTGCCCGGCGCAGGGCTTCCAAGCGCCGGACGTGGGCCGCGACGACTTCCTGCGGATCGCGGCCCGGCACGGCCTGGCCCTGCGCGATAGCAAGGTGGTGGTCGGTGCGGTACAGACCATCGCTCGCCAGCACGGCGATGTTCTTGTCGGCCGCGCGCACGTCGGCCGATCCCTTCACCTCCACCACGGCGCCGGTGGGATAGTTCGCCAGCTCGTCGCGGGTGTTGAGCGCGACGTAGTGGGCCTTGCCGTCCACCCCGTCGATGACCAGATAGCCACGGTCGCGCAGCTCGTCGGCCAGCCCCTTCGCGGCTACGCGGCCGAGAATGGTTCGGCCATCGTCGCCCGGCTCGAACACCGCCAGTTCGCGCGGCTCGCCGCGCATGGCACGCTGCATGGTGCGGATGATGTCGCCACGCTCGCCCAGGGCGCGCAGGGTCTTCTCGGCATCGGCATGGACGGCCCAGGTGCCCGGCTGCGTCTCGTCGGCCAGCCCCAGGCGCTGCAAGCGTTGCAGGCGGCCGATCAGCAGCAGGCGTTGGCGTTGCAGCTTCGGTTCGTTGAAGCGTTCGATCTGCACCCGGCCGTCTTCGCCGGCCTCGCGTTTCAGCGTGCGATCCAGGCTCGTCCACCGCTCCTGCTCCACCTCGCGTTGCAAGGTCTGCTGGATCTCCAGTTCGGTGCGCGGCCCCAGCCATTCGGTCGCCAGCTCGGATGCGCGATGCCGAAAGCCATCGGCGATGTAGTCACCCGCGATGATGAGGTCTTTGCTGGTATCGTCGCGCCCGCGCACGATCAGGTGGGCGTGGGGGTTGTCGGTGTTCCAGTGATCAACGGCCACCCATTCCAGCCGTGTGCCCAGGTCAGCTTCCATGCGGTTCATCAGATGCCGTGTATAGGTGCGCAGGTCTTCCAGCTCCGCGCCGTCCTCGGGCGAGACGATGAAGCGGAAGTGATGCCGGTCGTCGGCGCAGCGTTCCTTGAAGGCGTCGAGGTCGGCGGTATCGGTCTGCGGCCCGTAGGCTTGGCCTGGCTCGCCGTCGCGGCCCACGCCGTCGCGCTCGATGTAGCGTAGGTGCTTGGCGAGCGATTGCGGGCTGGCCCGCTGCTGGTTCACCAGTAGGGTCTTGATGGTCACGCGCCGCGACATGGGTGTCAGCTTCGCGCCCGCAAACCGCGCCGCCGTATGGCCGCGCCCCAGGCGTGAGCCGGGCCGCTGGCCGGTGGCCTTGCCGCCGACGGCCGATGCCGGACGGCGCACCGAGGACTTGCCGCCACTGGCCTTGCCGGCCTGCTGGAGCACCTTGGAAACGAAGCCCTGGCCGCGGTTTTTTGGCGCGCTGGGGCGGATGTGGAAATCGTCGTCGCGGCGGTTGATCATGACTTCTCTCCCTGAAAGCTGGGGCGTAGTCCGTCGTGCGAAGCACGCGAACAAGCCCATATCGACGCGGGCCACGCGCCACAAGCAGCACGGCGGCGAAGCCGCTGCGTGCCGCGCCACCCCCACGTGCAGACTGGCTTTGCGGGCCGACAGGTGCCGCCCCCTTTTGTCTTGCCTTCCGCATTTGCCTCCCGCATCCGCTCCAGGCAACTGCGGCCCGGCGGCAAGGCTGCACCGGCAGCCAGCGCACCGGCGAACACGGCGATGGCCGCAGGCCATCCGTGTTCGAGACAAGACGCCTGCACGTGGGACGGCTGCGCCGGAGGCAGCGTGAAGTGCGGCGCGGATGCGCTCGCACTGCATGTGCGACGACACACGGAACGCCGCCGGAACGACACGCCCGATAGCACGATGATGCACAGCGAATCAGCGGCCATCATGGGCGCGACTCCAGCCAAACCGGGCGCGCAACGCCAACCACGGCGGCTGCGCTGACCGGCCCGAAATACCGGCTGTCGAAAGACGCCGGATTGGTCGCGCTGAGCAGGAACAGCTCGCCAGGCTGAAGGCGACGGCACTGCTGCCAGGATGGCAGCGGCCGGCCCCAGCGATCGGCAGGCAACACGGCGGCTGAAGGCACGCCGTCGATGCGGACTTTGCCGTCAGCGATACACACCTCTTGCGGCGCCATCGCGCCCACGCGCTTGAGCAACGGGATGCGCGTCGGTAGGTAGCCGCGCTGCGCAGCCAGCGCGGCGGCCTCGGCGGGCAGCGGCACCAACACGATGCTACCCACGGACAACGGACGTGGCGGCGAGCTGGTGCGATGGTCGAGCGGATCGACGCGATACCATCCGACCGCCACGCTGTCGGATGGGTTGTAGGTCAGGCGCGGCAGCGGATGCACGAAGGACGCCCAGGCAAGCGCAGCGAGGCCGCAGGTGGACAGGCCCGCCAGCATGAGGCGAGCGCGCAGGCGCGAGCGTGGATGCGTGA
Organism: Variovorax durovernensis; assembly: GCF_977011995.1. Taxonomy (NCBI): domain Bacteria; kingdom Pseudomonadati; phylum Pseudomonadota; class Betaproteobacteria; order Burkholderiales; family Comamonadaceae; genus Variovorax; species Variovorax durovernensis. The sequence goes on from NZ_CDRNCW010000001.1 coordinate 5,310,877, forward strand.
CAGCAGTGGGAACAGAAATCGTGCTCATGACAGCGCCCTCACGGCCAGCCAGGCGGCGTGCCGCTCGGCGCTGTATTCGGGCAGCGGCAAGCGCGCCGCGAGCCGGTTGCCCAGCGTGCGCCAGTACGCGGGCGAGGCGGTAGCAGGCGTGATGCCCAGCGCTTCGATGCCGTCGATGCGTTCCAGCACGGCACGCACCGATTGCTCACCCTCGGCGTGCAGCAACAGGCGCGCGCCCGGCTGCACGCCGGGGATGCGCTGCGCGCCATCCATCGGCATGCACGCCTGCATCACCATGAGCTGCCAGCGGATCGTGCCGTAGTCGTTGGCCTGCCAGCGGATGCGGCAGAGAACCGCGTTCGGCGTGAACACCGCGCAGCGACGCCAGCGGTCGAATCGGATGATGCGCGAGGGATCGCCGAAGCGCAGATAGAGGTCGAAGCGTTGGTCGATGTAGGCGAGCGCAACGCGCGTCAGCGGCACGCCATCGGCTCGGCCGACTGGCGGGGCAGATGACGTCGGCAATGCTGTCGAAACGGGTGTGATCATGGAGACTTCTCCGGGAATTCCCGCTTCAGCAGCGCGCGCAACAGATCAGCCACCGTCACGCCTTGCGTGAAGGCCGATACCTTGATGCGCGCCCGCATGGCGGGCGTGATGTCGAGGGTCAGGCGGGCCGTGTAGAGGTCGCCTTTCTGGAGGTCATCGGCGCTGCCCTGGCGAATCCACGCCTCGGCGTGCGGATTCGCGGGCGGGCGCGCGCCGATGCCCACGCGCTTGCCCGTGCGTTTGCTGGCGGGACTGCTCATGACGGCCACCGCAGCAGTTCGTCCACCAGCGCGGTGATTTCGCTGGCGGCGGCGCTGTCGGGCGCCGTCTCGCGCGCCAGTCGGCCAGCGGCCACGCTGTCGGCGAACACGATGCGTTGATGCACTTCCGCGCGCAGCGCGGGCAGCGGCTGCTCGGCCAGCGCTCCGCGTGCTTCGCGTCCGATCACCGTGGTGCTGACGCGCCGGTTGATGACAAACGCCGCGCGCAGCGCAGGCCGAAACACCTGCGCCTCGCGGATCAGCGCCACCATCTCGGCACTGGCCCACAGGTCGTAGGGACTGGGCTGCACGGGAATCAGCACCCGCTCGGCCGCCAGCAGCGCGGAGCGCGCCAGCGCCGCGATGCGTGGTGGCCCGTCGATGACGACGTGATCGGCCCGCCTGGCGAGTTCTGGCGCTTCCTGGTGCAGGGTTTCGCGAGCAAGGCCCACAGCGCTGAACAGCCTTGGCAAGCCTTGCTGGCTGCGGCGCTGCGTCCAGTCCAGCGCGGAGCCCTGCGGATCGGCATCCAGCAGGACGACGTGCTGGCCGCGCATCGCCAGCTCGCCGGCGATGTGCGTTGCGAGCGTGGTCTTGCCCACGCCGCCTTTCTGGTTGAGCAGCGCGACGATCATGGCCTGGCCCTCCGCGTTGGAAAGCCCGGCTGTTGCCGCTGCGCTTCGCGTCCTGTGGCGGTTGTCCACCGAGACGCGGCGCTGCTACTACCAGTTAGAGTATTTAAGTTAGGGAAGTTAAGGGAGACCGAAACCCGCGCCAGCATTGGCTTTGCGGCCGATGGACACGCCTGATAGCACGATAGTCCCACGCCCGATAGCACGATACCTGGCACGCCTGATAGCACGAGCCCGTCCACAGGACGCGCACCGTTTATCCCCGTGCCGTGGACGGCACGGGACGCCCTGGCCGGAAGGTCAGCAGCTCGGCGCCATCCAGCCGTTCGATGCCCAGGACGTAGCCCGGCAGTGACTGCCGCGCGACCAGCGCACGCAGGTCGCAGGCAAAGTCGTAGGGCTTGGCCGTGCTGCCCGACTTGCGGTACAGGTGCTGGAAGTCGAACTGCCACCCGCCCGGCTGCCGCCCACCGTGCTTGCGCACCAGGCGGTACAGCCAGCGCTCGATCCCGCCCGTCAGCCGGAAGTACGCCGGGTCGATGGTCAGCACCAGGGCGGCATCGAGCACGCCCGCATAGAACCAGTCCGGCAGGATCAGCTCCAGTCCCAAGGGCGTTCCCCTGGCATCGGCCAGCTCCTTCCACTCGTTGATCCACGAGAAGCGGTGCAGCCGCCTTCCCGTGGTCTCCCGGATGGACGTGGCCACCGTCGTGGATTGCAGGCGATCCAGCGCGGCCTTGAGGCGCTGGTAGTCGCGCAGCGATGTACCGCGCCCGATGAAGCGCAGGATCTCGTAGGGCGTGGCCTGCATCAGCCGCGACGGGCGCAAGCCCGCGTCGCGCGCCTCCACGATCTGCGAGGCCGCCCAGATCAGCACGTCGGCATCCCAGATCGTGGCGATGCCGTGTTCCTGCGTGCCTTCCACGCGGATCGTGATGCCGCCGGCCTGAAAGTCGATCGGCGTCGTGCGCCGCGACTTCGCCAGCGAGAAGAACGGAAAGGCCATCAAGTCCTGGCTGTCGCGCGGCGCCATGTCGCCCGGCAAGGCGCGAAACAGATCGAGCTGTTCGCGCTCCTGCCTGACTGCCCCGGATGGGCTGAACATGGCGAAGGCCACCCGCGCGCCAGTGATCAGCGCGCACGGCTGTCCGCCGAGTGCTGCTCGGCGTATTCGGGATCGGACGTGCTCTCGAAGCTGCGCTCGGCGGCCCAGGCATCGAGGTCGGCCACGGCGTACATGACGCGGCGGCCGAACTTGCGGAACTTGGGGCCGCCACCCAGCACGCGCTGCTTTTCCAGCGTGCGCGGCGACAGCCGCAGGTAGTCGGCAGCCTCGTCGTTGGTGAGATAACGCTGCGGCTGTGCAGCAGCGGCCGGGGTAGCTGCGGGTGCGGCGGCAGGCCGCAAGGGAGCAGGACGCATGGTGAGAACCTCCATCGGTTGCAGGGCTCCGGCCACACAGCGCAACCGGATGGAGGCAGTCTCAGAAAACGAAGCGCTCCTGCTCAGGGTCGTTTTGCGTCCTCTTCAAAACGACCCTTCTCAAGCGGCGCAAGCTGTGCTAGGCGGCGATAGCCGCCGCGCATCAGCGCATCGCCGCGCCGCACCAGGCGGCGCACCTTGGAGCGCAGGCCGCCGTCGCTGTACCAGCCGGCCGCGGCGTCCGCACCGAACAAGCCCTCGGCCACGTCGCGCAAGGACGCGCCCGCCAGGGTGGCGTCGAGCGCCTGCAGGGTGTGCAGCTCCAGCAGCGCCGCAGGGGGCGGTCGGGGGCGAGCCATCGGCGCTGGCGTGTCAGGCACGTGGGTGGCCCCACGGCCACGGTAGGCATGGGCCACGGCCATGCCGTCCTCAAGGCCAGGCGCCAGCGCATAGCGCTGGCAAAGGCCGGGGCTGCGCGCGATCAGCGCCAGGCCCTTGCCGTCGTGGAGCAGTTGCTTGTGGCCGGGAATGCGCCAAAACGCGAACGGCTCGGCATCCGGTGGCGGATCGGCATCGGGGTGAAGCTGCACCACGGCCTCATGGCCGGGGAGCCAGGCCGGATGCGCGTCACGCGCGTCCAAGGCCGGGTCTTCCAGCAGACGCAGGCCCCAGCGATGCGCAGCCTCATGCATTGCTTGTGCTTGGCGATGACGGCGCAGCCAGTCGAGCCGGTAGTCGGGATGGCGACGCAGGTACTCCCAGGCCAGTGCGAGCGTGTCCAGGCACAGGACGTAGAGGTAGGCGGCGGTCGGATACCAGTGCGCGAAGTGGTGCGGCTCGGCCATGACGCAAGCTCCCGTAGAGCAGGACGGCCGTCACCGGTTTCACACGCAAACGTCACCGCATCAAACTTGCATCCAATCGTGAATAAGCTGGTAGATTGGTAACTTGCGTGTCAAGACGAAATGCATCGGATGGGTTGCATGGATCGTCTGAATGCGACGGTGGCGCGCGAGGACATACGCGCCTCCTGCGATATCCACCGTGCCCGATGCCACGGCCGGCATCATGACCGATTGCGCCACGATGGCACCGATTTGGTGCGATAGTGCGGACTAAGACCGGACGGGTCTGGAGCAAGACCGAAATAGTCTCAATGCGCCCGGCTTGGCCTGGGCGCGAACGGCTCAATCGAGGATGGAGCCGTTCTCCTGGGCCAGCCGCAGGTACTCCGACAACGGGCGCACCGCCCGGAAATACCGGTCCCGCATCACGGGCTGTTTGCTCGGCCCGACGATGGATGCGAGGTCGGACAGCTTGATCTCGCCTAGCTCGGGCATGCCGATCCCCAAGTCGATCAGGCCATGGGCCGTATCGCCGTCGGCGGGGTCGAGCGACACCAACAGCCAGGTGGCGTGTGCATCCGGCGTGAACAGCCGCACCACGGGCAGCGGGTCGATGACCCGGCCAGCGGCGCGGGCTTGGCCGTGTTCCAGCAACAGCCTGCGCTCGTCCTCGGTGATGAGCTGGTTCATGGGCGTCCCCTCATTCGCACAAAACCGCCGAAGCGTGAAAGCGCAAAACCGCATTGGCGGGTTTGTGGAAAGGCACGGATGCGGCTTTGCGCTTCTGTGAGAAGCCGCAGATACGGATTTCCGTAAAAGCACAAAAGCGGCAGGCAGGCATAGTTGAACACTATAGATTGTAGCCCTATAGGGCGCAATCGGCTGTCATCTTGGATTTTGGGGAGATCCAGGGTTGGCAGCGAAACATACATTGTCGGAGGCACTAAAGACCATCAGGAAAGCGCGTGGATTGAGCCAGGAGGCGTTCTCCGACGTGTCCAGCCGCACCTACATGAGCACGCTGGAGCGCGACCTCAAAAGCCCCACCCTGAACAAGCTGGCCGAGCTGTGCGAGGTCATGGAGGTGCACCCGCTCACGCTGCTGACGCTGGCCTATGCCGGCGACGACCTGCAGCAGGTTGATCAGCTTCTGGTGCAGGTGCGCCAGGAGTTGGAGACTGTGGCGAAGAAGAGTGACACGCCATAGCGTGCGACGTTGCTGGCGTGGCCGATCCGGCTCAGCCGGTTCGGGGACTGCAGGGGCGCCAAGCATCGCGCGGCGGGGATAGGCCACAGGGCTTTCCCCAGGAGGCAAGCGAAGCGCGCAGCGCCGCAGGCGCGAAGGCGTGAGGGATTGCAGCCGGATGGCCGTGACGGCGAAGTCGGCACGGGGCGCAGCCCGTAAAGCCCGGCGGTGCAACGCACCGACACGCCCGGCCACCGCTTGCGGCGGGCAACTCAACACATGCGAAAGCCGCTCGACACGGCGCAGCCTTGGCGATGGTGTTGCCTCCTTGAAGTGCCGCGAAGGCAGCACAGCGCCCCGCCACGTGGGCGGGGCGCTGTGGCGGTCACGCCGCCTGGGGCTTGCTGCGCGACCAGATCAGGTCGTGCGTGCCGTCCTCGCCTTCGATCAGGCGGGCATAGACCGTGGCCGGGAACGAAGGATCGTCAAGGGTCACGGAGATGTACTCCCGCCCGGCCTCGCTGGTCTTCTTCCACGCCGCGCCGATATCGTGGCTGGCGGCCTGCAGGCGAAAGTCCGGGGCCATCTCGTTGTCCCCCTTGTCGTTGGGCACCAGCTTGACCTTGACGTTGAGCGTCAGGGTGCGAAGCGTGCCGGTGTAGCCGTCTTTGTCTGCGGTGAAGCTGCCGATGTTGGCCATGATGAAACTCCTTTTGGTGGAACAAGGTTCGCGCCCATCGCGTCCTTGTTGTGATCCGGCCGGCGGGGGACGGGCGGGCTGCACCGCTTGCGGTCGAAACGCAGTGGAGAGCCGGGAGGCGAAAAGAATTTGCTGCGCGAGGAAGCCGCGCAGCGGCGGGGAAATTGTTTTCGCTGGACGGTTGCAGCCATGAAGCCCGAGGCGCAGCCGCGCCCCCGCCAGGATTCACAACAACACAAGGACGCCTTGGGCCGAACCGCACCGAAAAGAGACAGGGCCGACTCGGCATCCCCGCACGAAGGCTGCACCGGCTCGCCCACTGACGCGGGCCGGGTCAACCACCCGACGACAAGCGAGAACGCCCCGGCCGCACCTTGCGGCGCCGGTCTTGAGGCGTGGCGTGGAAGCTCCATGGCGATGCCGGGCGGGATGTCCGTGAACCGTCCTTCGTGACGTGATGGGCGAGAACCGCCAGCGTTGAGGACGGCACGCATTCGTACAACCTGCCGCAGTAAGCGCCAGCGTGTTCGCCAGCGCCTCGTCCATCGTGGCGGGGCGTTGGCCGGGTCGATCCGGCATCGCCGGTTCGGCGGTATTTGAGGGGCGCCAAGCTCGCGCGGCGGGGATGTCCGACGCAGTGCTGGAACACATGCGCACGCGCTACCGTGTCGATGCACATTGGCTCCCCAACCGACAATCCGCGCAAACCTTGGCGGACCAGGCTACTGCGTGGGGCCGCATGGCGGGACCGGCCGACAGCAAGACGTGGGTGGGGTTGCCGTTGGCCGTGCACCGGCGCTGCGACAAGCCGATGCACGGACTGGCCAACCGCATCGCCTACGACGGTGCGATGGTGTACGGCACCATCGCACCGCGAGCCGACAAGGAAACCCCCGCCCGACTGCCTACGGGGTGGATTCACGCCAGTGGAACATCCGACGGGAACTGGGTGCCGGCTGAAGGAAAAGCCCTGCGGGCGCTGCTGGCCTTGCTTCATGAGGACGGAGTGAATGCAGCCGACATTTCGGTCATCACGCCCTTCAAGAATGTCCTGGAGAACCTCAAACGCTTGCTCGGCGACACGATGGTTTCCGGAACCATCCACACCATGCAGGGAAAGGAAGCGCCGGTTGTCATCATGGTGTTGGGCGGAAATACCGACGGTCCCGGCGCACGCGACTGGGCGGTCTCGGAGCCCAACCTGCTGAACGTGGCGGCAACGCGGGCGAAGCGGCGCTTCTATGTGATCGGCGACCGCAACGACTGGCAGAACCGCGCTCTGTTTTGTGATGTCATGGATCTCTTGCCGCTCCAGCGTCTTCCCGAACATGAAGCCGTGGCGATGACTCAACCTCAATAATTGTGCAGGCTGAGACCGTGCATGCACAGGTCATACTGGCGGCAAGCCTTGACTTCCCTGCAACTACCGAGTGTGCCGCCCGGCCACCTCCTGACACTGGCCCTGGACGGGCCAGTGCCCGAAGGCATTGCGCAATGCAGCAATGCCTTCGACACCGGGCGCGGCCACCGCCGCGCCCGGATTTTTGAAGCTCACCGCGCCTAGGGCGAAACGACCTAGGCGCGGTGCTGACGATGGTTATTCCTTTGTCTCAATGATCCACCACACGGCCCGCGCTAAGGCACGGCCCGTGATGGGATGAATGTCGGTGAGATCGGCTCGGGCCATCCAGCCCGAGGGCGGACGGTAACCGCGCACATCGCCCTCGCCGTGCCAGCGGCGGGCGCGTACCGTGCCGGGCGCGTAGACCGCCGCCATGCGCGGGCCACTGGTGATGTTGATGGTGGGCATGGTTCGGCTCCCTGCGGCAAAGCGCTCCGGCCTTGGCCCGGGCGCTTGCCTGCGGCATGGGTCAGGCGGCCAATGCCTCGGCAGGTTCATGCATCACGGTGGCTATTCTGGGCAATTAAAGTCGTAAACACCCACCCAGCATCCATGCGGCTGTTCGCAATGCCCAGCCAGGCCGCTGCCTATCTAAAGTCGTAAACACCAGCGTGGACTGCCCTCTCAATGAATGAGGTAGCTGAGGCCGGAGATGGTGCGGCCTCACGACTTCAGCTCATACCATGCGACGCCGCTCCCATCCACGGTGCACCCTACGGCGCTTTCCGCGATGAAGTAATTCATACAGGCCACGGCCTCGCCCGTGGCGAGACTCAGTTGCTGCCCGTCCTGCTCATCGATGGCACGGTGGAACAAGGCGGGGAACACGTCCACGATGCGCTGCGGCCCGCCCGTCAGCGACTGGCGCAGCCGTTCCAGCGCCCGCTCCTGACCGGCGCGCAGCGAGCCCAGGCGTTCGTGCAGCCCGTAGAAGGGTTCATTGTGCGAGGGCAGCACCAGCACATCGGCGGGCACTTCCCGCGCCAGCTTGTCCAGCGACTCGAACCACTCCTTGAGCGGATTGGCCTGCGGCTCGGTGGCGAACACCGACACGTTCGACGAGATGCGCGGCAGCACCTGGTCGCCCGCAACCAGCAGTTTCAGGCCGGGGCAGTACAGGCAGGCATGCTCCGGCGAATGGCCGCCGGTGGTGATGACCCGCCAGGCGTGCGCGCCCAACTGCAGCAGGTCGCCATCCTGCAGGCGCCGGAAGCTCTCGGGCAGCGCATGGATGTGCTTGCCGAAGCTGCCGAAGCGGCTGCGGTAGCCCTCGATGGCTGCCTCCGACCAGCCCGCGCGGCGGTGGAACAGCACGCCGTCGGGCGGCGCCTCGCGGTTCGTGTCGGCGTGCATCACGCGGCAGCTCAGGTATTCCAGGCGGCTCATGTGCAGCGGCACGCCAGCGCGGCGCGTGAACCAGCCTGCCAGCCCGATGTGGTCGGGGTGCATGTGCGTGGTGTACACGCCCTGCAGCGGTCGCGCCAGCGGCCCCTCACCCATCAGCGCCAGCCAGTCGGCCACGGTGGTGGGGTTGTTCAGGCCGGTGTCCACCAGCACCCAGCCATCGTGCGTGTCGATGGCCCAGACGTTGATGTGGTCGAGCCGGAACGGCATGGACAGCCGGATCCAGCGCACGCCGGGGGCGACCTCGACCGTGTGGTGCGACGCCGGGGGCTCGAAGGGGTAGGTCAGCGCGGGGGTGTCTGGCTTCGTCATCGCATCAGGTTATATGCCAGTGAGCCCGCCCGTGCACAGCAGGGTCTGGCCGCTCACGTAGTCGGACTCGGGAATGCAGAACAGGTAGGCCGCGCCGGCGGCCTCCTCGGGCGTGCCGGCCCGGCCCAGCGGAATGTTCCGCTCCATCGCTGCCATCAGGTCCGGGTTCACGCCCACCTTGATCTCGCGTCCCTCGACCTGGATGGCGGCGTCGGAATCGGCGGTGGCCTCGGTCATGCGGGTGCGGATGAGGCCGTAGGCCACGCAATTGACCGTGGTGTTCAGGCGCCCCCACTCCTTGGCCAGCGCCATGGTCAGGCCCACGATGCCCGCCTTGGCGGCGGAGTAGTTGACCTGCCCCGCATTGCCGAAGACGCCCGAGACCGAGGAGACGTTGACCACCTTGCGCACCACACGGCGGCCGGCCTCGGCGTCGGCCCGGCTCAGCGCGCGGACCACCGGCTGCGCCGCGCGCAGGATGCGGAACGGCGCGGTCAGGTGCACGTCGATCATCGCGTCCCACTGCGCGTCGCTCATCTTCTGGATGACGTTGTCCCAGGTGTAGCCCGCGTTGTTGATGAGGATGTCCAGCCCGCCAAACGCGCCGGTGGCCGTGCCGATCAGCCGGTCGGCGAAACCGGCTTCGGCCACGCTGCCGCAGCAGGCCACCGCCTCGCCGCCCAGCGCGATGATCTCCTCGCGCACGGCCATGGCGGGTTCGTCGTCGAGGTCGTTGAGGACGAGCCGGGCCCCTTCGCCCGCGAGCTTGAGGGCCATCGCCCGGCCAATACCCCGGCCCGAGCCGGTGACCACGGCCACCTTGCCGCGCAGTTTTTCCGACATGGTGTGCTCCTCCTGTTTACCGGGCGGGTGCCGCCTCGGCGTCGTAGGCGCCGGCGCTGCCTTGCTGGCGCAGGACGGCGCGCTGGATCTTGCCGGTCGCCGTCTTGGGCAGGCTGTCCATCTGGCGCAGGTAGCGCGGCTTGGCGAAGCGTGGCAGTTGGGCGCTGGCCTGGCGGACGATGTCCGCCATGTCCAGCGCCGCTCCCTCGCTGGGCACCAGGGCGAGCATCACCTCGTCCTCCCCGCCCGCGCCCTGCGCCGGAACGGCGTAGGCCGCCACTTCATGGACGCCGGGCAACTGGCCCACCACGACCTCGACCTCGGTGGCCGAGATGTTCTCGCCCCGGCGGCGGATGCAGTCCTTGATGCGGTCCACGAAGGTGATAAGCCCCTGTTCGTCCCGCGTGCCTGCATCGCCCGTGTGGAACCAGAGGTTGCGCCAGGCCTCGACCGTTTTCGCCGGGACGTTCAGGTAGCCCGCCATGAAGCCGAAGGGCACCTTGGGCCGCACCAGGATTTCGCCCACTTGCCCGGCCAGCACCGGCACATCGGTCTCGGGGTCGGCGATGCAGATCTCGAAACGGTCCTCGTGCGCCCAGCCGGCCGCGTTCGGCGCAGCGTGCCCGATGCGCCCCCAGATGGGAATGCCGACCTCGGTCATGCCGAACCCAGACAGCACGTCCTTCACGCCGAAGCGCTCGCGGAACACGGCCTCGTGCTGGGCCGGGTTGGGCGCGCTCAGGCTGGCGCGCAGGCGGTGGTCGCGGTCCTGCTCCGTGGGCGGCTGGTTGATGACGAACATGGCCGTCGTGCCCAGGTGGTTGGTCAGCGTGGCGCCGCTGCGGCGGATGTCGGCCAGCCAAGTGCTGGCGCTGAACCGCTGCTTGAGGAAGGCCGGTATGCCCGCCAGCACCGTCGCCCCCAGTTGCATGAACAGACCGTTGGCATGGAACAGGGGCAGGCAAATGTAGTACTTGTCGGCCTCGGTGATCTCCAGGCTGCGTATCGCCCCCAGCCCGAGCAGGGCGCAGTGGCAGTGCGGCATCAGCACGCCCTTACTGGGCCCGGTAGTGCCGGAGGTGTACATGATGCAGAAGATGTCCTCGGGCCGGGGCGCGGGGCCTTCCCACGGCGCGCAGGCGCTGCTGTCCATCCAGGCCACCTGCCGCCAGCGTTCGGGCACGGCGGCGGGCGCGTCGCCCACCACGACCAGGGTGCGCAGGTGGGGCAGCTCATCCGCCAGGCTGGCGACGTGCTCGACCAGCGCGGAGTCCACCACGATGGTGGCCAGTTGGCAATCGTTCAACTGGTGGCGGAGGAAGGAGGAACGCAGCTCGGTGTTGAGCATCACCGCCGTGGCCCGCAGGTAGCCGATGCCGAACGTGGTCGCCACCATGGCGCAGCTGTTGGACATGAAGACGCCAACGCGCTCTTCGGGCTGCACGCCCAGTTGGTGGTGCAGGAAGCTCGCAAACCGCTGGCTGCTGGTGAACGCCTGCCCCACGGTGAAGGCGATGCCCTGGCTGTCCTCCAGCCAGGGCGCTGCGGGGCGGCTGGCGGCCCATTCGCGCAGGGCATCGGTCAGCGTGCATGCGTGGGGTTCGTGGATGCGGCTGTACATGGCCTTCTCTTTCAGACTTCGAGATCCTGGAGCCAGGGAACGTGGGCCAGCGCCTCCGAGGGCATGGGCTCCAGCTCCGAGCCCATCAGGCCGTTCCAGCGATTGAACCAGCCGACCATGGCCACGCAGGACACGATCTCGACGATTTCCTCCTCGGAGAAGACCTGCCGGGCCTGGTCGATGGCCTGGCCCGGTTCGCGCACCGGCAGGCTGCCGCCTGCGGTGGCGATGGCCAGCGCCTTGCGCTCCTGCTCGGTGTACCGAGGGTCGTCCCGGTAGGACGGCAGCGCGGCCAGCTTGTCCCAGCCCACGCCCAGGTGGTGGGCGGCGTGGACGAGGTGCGTCGTCGTATAGCGACAGCGCGCACCGCGCGCGGCTTCCGCGGCGATCAGGAAGCGCAGCGCCTGGGTGAGCTGCCCGTCGCCGCGCAGCGTCACGCTCAACAGCTTGAGCAGCGCGGGCACCACGCCGGGTTTGCGCGCCATGGTCAGCAGCGCATTCGGGCGGTAGCCGACGAAATCCACCAGCTCTTCGAGCACGGGGTCGCGCGAGCGGGGGTCGCTTTCATGCAGGGGCGCGATGCGCGCGGCGGTGCGGGCGTTCATGGGCATGCCTTGGATTGGGGTTTGCATGGGCACGGAGCGGTCACGCCGCTGCGCCCGTCGTGATGAGGCCCTCGACGTGGGCGCGCTGCGCGTCCAGTTCCTGGGCCGTGCCGGACCAGGCGACCTGGCCATGGTCCAGCACGTACTGGCGGTGGGCCAGCTTCAGGGGCACCTTGAGGTTCTGCTCCACCAGCACGATGCCGGTGCCCTGGCGATGGACTTCGCTGAACACGCGGACCAGTTGGTCCACGATGACCGGCGCCAGCCCCTCGGTGGGTTCGTCGAGCAGCAGCATGCGCGGGTTGCCCAGCAGGGCGCGCCCGATCGACAGCATCTGCTGCTCGCCGCCGGAGAGCTGGTCGCCGCCGAAGTCCAGCCGTTCCCGCAGGCGCGGGAAGGCGTCCAGCACCCGGTCGAGGGTCCAGTGCCCCGGCTGGTGGGCCAGCGCGCCGATCTTGAGGTTCTCCAGCACCGACAGGTTGGGGAAGATGCGGCGCGTGTCCGGCACCAGCGCCACGCCGAGCTTGGCGATGGCCTCCACGCCCAGGCCCGAAATGTCCTGCTCGCCCAGCAGGCGCCGGCCGGCCACCAGGGGCATCAGGCCGACCAGGGCCTTGAGCAGCGTGGTTTTGCCTGCGCCGTTGCGCCCGACGATGGCGACGATTTCATGGAAATCGATCCGCACGGAGATTTCTTCCAGCGCCAGGGCCTGGCCGTACCTGACGCTGGCTTTTTCGAGTTCGATCACTGCGCGTCCTCCCCAAGGTAAATCGACCGCACCGCTTCGTTCCTGCGGATGTCCTCGGGGGCGCCGCAGGCGATGACCGAGCCGTTGCTCATGACCACGATTTCGTGGGACAGCGACATCACCGCATCCATGTTGTGCTCGATCAGCAGCACCGTGCGCCCCTGCGCGGCCTTGCGGATCAGGGCCAGCGCGGCCTGGATCTCGTGGTGGCCGATGCCCGCCAGCGGTTCGTCCAGCAGCAAAATCCTGGGATCGGGCAGCAGGGTCACGCCCAGTTCCAGCGAGCGCTGCAGGCCGTAGGGCAGCGTGCCCGCGACGTCGTCGCGGTGGGCCGCCAGCCCCGTCAGCTCCAGGATGGCATCCAGCTGCTCGCGGAACTGCCGGTCGAAGTGGCGGCTCATCCAGAAGGGCTGGAACCCGGGCCGGCGGGACTGGGCCGCGACCAGCAGGTTCTCGGCCACCGTCATTTCGCCGAAGATCTTGATGATCTGGAAGCTGCGCCCGATGCCCATGCGGGCCCGTTCGTAGGCGGGGCGCTGGCTGATCTCCCGGCCGCCGCAGTACACCTTGCCCGCATGGCGCATCTGCCGCCCGGCCAGCACGTTCAGCAGCGTGGTCTTGCCCGCGCCGTTGGGTCCGATCAGGCCGTAGATGCAGCCCTCCAGGAATTCATGGCTGACGTCGTTGACCGCCTTCAGGGCGCCGTAGCTGACAGTCACGCCCTCGCACCGCAGTGCTGCCTGGCTCATCGCGCACCTCCGCGCCGGTTCTTCTGGTAGGCCGCGAAACCCTGCTCCAGCTCGCCAACGATGCCGCGCGGGAAGAAGATGGTTGCAAGGATGAACACCAGGCCCAGCACGCCGTACCAGTACTCGGTCCAGCTGCTCAGCCATTCCTTGAGCACCTCGAAGGCGATCACGCCGACGGTGGCGCCCCACAGCGAGCCGGAGCCGCCCAGCAGGGTCATGATGATCACGTCCCCCGAGGTGGTCCAGTGCAGCATCTGCGGGTTCATGTACATCAGCAGCGAGGCCAGCAGCGCCCCCGCCAGGCCGCTCAGGCCGCCCGAGATCACGAAGGTGATCTGCTTGTAGCGGTTGACGTTGAAGCCCAGTTGGTCGGCGCGGGTCTCGTTGCCACGGATCGCCGCGATCACGCGGCCGAACGGCGAACTGCGCAGCGAGATCACCGCCAGCATGACCAGGGCATACACGCCCAGCACGAACCAGTAGTAGTGGACGGGGTCGTAGAAGTCGATGCCCAGGAAGCCCGGGCGCTCCACGCCCGAGATGCCGTCCGACCCGCCAGTGAAGCCGCGCAGCTTGCTGTCCGCCAGGATGAAGATCAGCTGGGACAGCGCCAGGGTCACCAGCGCGAAGAAGATGCCGGACACCCGCAGCGCGAAGAAGCTGAACAGCAGGGCGAACGCAGCCCCCACGATGATGGCCAGGCCCACGCCGGCGGAGAAAGGCAGCCCGTATTTCTGCGTCGCCAGGGCCACGGCGTAGCCGCCCACCCCGAGGAAGGTGGCGTGCCCGAAGGACACCATGCCCAAAGCGCCGAACACGAAGTCGAAGCCGATGGCGAAGATCGCCCAGATGGCCGCCAGGGTGACCAGCTGGATCAGCGCTTCACTCGGGTTGAGGAAGGGCAGCAGGATGCCGGCCGCGGCCAGCAGCAGGCCGAAGCAGATGTCGAACAGGGAGAGTTTCATGCCGTCCTCGCCGCGCGGTAGAACAAGCCCTGCGGGCGCGTCAAGAGGGTGCCGATCAGCAGCACGAAGGTCATGATGTCCACCCAGCCGGGCAGGTACACGTAGCCCAGGGCACGCACCATGCCGATCAGCATGGACGCCGCGATCGCCCCCCGGATGTTCCCCAGCCCACCCAGGATCACGACGATGAAGCAGTCGATGATGGTGTTGGTCGCCATACCCAGCTCGATGGGGAACAGCGGCGCCGCGATCGCGCCCGCCAGGCCCGACAGGCCACAGCCCGTGGCGAAGACCGCCATGCGGATCGCGCCCACTGGCAGGCCCAGGATGCGCACCATTTCCGCGTCGCTGCTGGCGGCCCGCACGAGCATGCCGAAAGTGCTCTTCTCAAGCACCAAGTACAGGCCCGCCGAGACGAGAGCGCCGAACCCGATCACGAACAGCCGGTACATCGGGATCGTGCTGCCCAGCATGTCCACGGTGCCGTTCCACAGCGGCGGAATCGCCACCTCCTGGTAGCCGGGGCCCCAGACGAAGCGCACCACGTCGCTCAGGATCAGGATCAGGCCGAAGGTCAGGATCAGCTGGTAGAAGTGCGGGCGCTCGTAGAGCGGTCGCAGCGCCAGCTTCTCGATCACCGCGCCCGCCAGCGCGGTGAAGAACGTAGCGGCCAGCACGCCCATGAGGAACGAGCCCGTGCGCCGCCCCGTTTCATACGAGACGTAGGCGCCCAACATATAGATGGCACCGTGGGCAAAATTGATCACACCCAGCATGCCGAAGATGAGCGTCAGGCCCGCCGCCAGCAAAAACAGCAGCATGCCCAGGCTCAAGCCGATCACGATAGTTGACATAGCGATTCACCGAGTGCGGAAGGCCGGGGCGGCCTCCCGCTGCGGCCTTCAGTTCTTGCAGGCCTCGAACAGCTTCTCTTCGGGAAAGACCTTGGTGATCTTCATCGTCAGCGCGGGGGCTGGCGGGGTGCCCTGCACCACCTCGCCCCAGAAGCCCGGCTGCAGGGCCTGGTGGTCGCAGGCACGCATGGTCTTCTTGCCTTCCACGGAGTTCTCGCGGACGCTGGCGGCGAAGGCGTCCACCCACTTCTCCTTGTCCCAGGAGCCGGTCTTTTCCACCGTGTCCAGCCACCACGCCATGCCGTCGTAGGCCTCCCCGGCCGTCATGCTGGGGAAGATGCCGAACTTCTTGCGGTAGGCCTCGACGAACTTGCGGTTGGCGGCGGTGTCGATGGTGTGGTCGTAGCGCAGGCCGGAATTGACGCCCAGCGAGGCCGGCCCCACGGCCGCCGCCATGGTTTCATCGGCGGCCACGGGTCCGAAAAGCACCTTGCTCTTGCCCAGGTTCACCTGGCCGGCCTGCTTGAGCAAAGTAACCACGTCCGAGCCCGTCAGCATCAGCAGCACGCCGTCGGCGTCGGACTTGGCGATCTTGTCCACGATGGACGAATAGTCGCGGTTGCCCAGGGGCGGGAAGTCCTCACCCACGATCTGGATACCGTTGGGGCCGGTCTGCTGCTTGATCCACTCGTAGCCGTCACGGGTGGCCTGGTAGTCGGCGGTAACGATGTAGATCTTCTTGAGCTTCCTGTCCTGCATGTACGCCAGCGCCATGCGGTTTTCCATGCCCAGGTTGTTCGATGTACGGAAGGTGTAGCGGGAGCCGCCGGGCACGGTGATCTTGTCGTCCGCCGAGATGGTGACGAGGTGGGGCACCTTGCGCTGCTTGGCCAGGTTCATGACCGCCAGCGTGGAGGCGGAGCTGAGCGCACCGAAGATCATGTGCGAGCCCTCGGAGATCAGCTTGGTGGCCTTCTGCACGGCGGGCTGGGGCTTGGTTTCGTCGTCCTCCCAGGTGACTTCGATGGGCACGCCCATCACCTTGCCGCCGCGCTCCTCGACGGCGATCTGCACGCCCCGGCGCATGTCCTCGCCCAGCAGCCCGTAGGGACCGGAGAGCGACAGCACGCCGCCGATCTTGAACTTCTCGGGCTTGGACTGGGCATGCCCGTTGGACACCAGCCCCATGGCCGCCGCCGCGGCGACCACCATGCCCTTTTTAAACCATTTCGCAACGCTAACCATGATGTGTCTCCTGTCGTTGATTTGCATGTATTCCAGGTCAGCCGATGCGGGCGGAAATACCGCCATCGACCATGATTTCGGCGGACGTGACGTACTTGGATTCGTCACTCGCCAGCCACAGGGCCGTGGTGGCCACGTCCCATGCGTCTCCCATGTGGCCCATGGGGCACTGCCGGTCCCGCTTGGCCAGCATTTCCTCCTGCGACGCTTCCCGGTACCCGTCCGCCAGCGACAGCACGGGCTGTCGGACCATGGGCGTATTCATCAGGCCCGGCATCAGCACGTTCGAGCGGATGCCCCGCTTGGCGTATTCCAGGGCGACGCTGCGGGAGAAGCCGAGCACCGCGGCCTTCGAGGCGCTGTAGGACACGTAGGCCACGCCGCTGTCGCGCACGCCGGCTACCGAGCCGATGTTGACGATGCTCCCCCGGCCTTTCCGGAGCATGGAGGGGATCGCATGCTTGCAGGTCAGGAACATGGAGGTGAGGTTGATGTCGAAGACCAGGCGCCAGTCCTCCAGGCTCTGCTCGACGACCCCACCCAGGCGGGCGGTGCCGACGTTGTTCACCAGGATGTCGATGTCGCCATAGGTGGTCACGCAATCCTGGACCAGCGCTTCCACCGCGCCGGGGTCGGTCACGTCGCACTGGGCCACGCTCATGGCCCCGCCCTCTTCCCGCACGATCGACTCGGTCTCGCGCGCTGCGTCCAGGTGGATGTCGCAGCCATAGACCTTCGCCCCTTCGCGGGCGAACAACACGGCCATGGCCTTGCCATTGCCCCAGCCGGGCCCCGATGATCCGCAACCGGTGACCAGGGCCACCTTGCCTTCCAGGCGTTTCACCATGATCTCGTCCCTCAGTCCGCGCGCCCGTACAGGGTCACCACGGTGGCGCCGCCCAGGCCCGCGTTGTGCTGCAAGGCCAGGCGTGCACCCTCCACTTGGCGTGCTTCGGCGCTGCCGCGCAGTTGGTGGGTCAGCTCGTAGCACTGCGCCAAGCCGGTCGCGCCCAGCGGATGGCCCTTGGACAGCAGCCCGCCCGAGGGGTTGACGACGACCGCGCCGCCATAGGTGTTGCTGTCCGACTCGACGAAGGCCCGGCCCTCGCCGACGGCGCAGAAACCCAGGCCCTCGTAGCTGAGCAGCTCGTTCTGCGCAAAGCAGTCGTGCAGCTCGCACACGTCGATGTCCTGCGGTCCCACGCCTGCCGCCTCGTAGACCTGGCGGGCGGCCTCGCGCGTCATGTCGAAGCCCACAACGGAAATCGCGGACTTGTCGGCGAACGCGCCGGGGCGGTCGGACACCAGCGACTGCGCCAACACCTGCACGTTGGCGGAGAGGCCCATCTTCTGGGCGAACTTCTTGCTCACGAAGACGGCGGCAGCGGCGCCGCAGGTCGGCGGGCAGGCCATCAGGCGGGTCATGGCGCCGGGCACCAGGGGCGAGCTGGCCAGCACCTCCTCCACCGTCACCTCCTTGCGGAACAGCGCCAGCGGATTGCGCGCAGCGTGGCGGCTGGCCTTGGCGCGGATCCTGGCGAAGGTGTCCAGCGGGGTGCCGTACCGCTCCATGTGCTCGCGGCCCGCCGCGCCGAAGTAGCGGATCGCCATGGGCAGCTCGGGGTGGCCGAAGATCTCGTCCATGACCCCGTTGAAGTGGTCGAGCGGATCGGGCCGGTCGTCCCAGTACGCCCTCAGGGCGCCGGCGGGCATCTGTTCGAAACCCACCGCCAGCGCGCAGTCCGCCGAGCCGTTGGCCACGGCCTTGCGCGCCATGTACAGGGCCGTGGAGCCGGAGGAGCAGTTGTTGTTGACGTTGATCACCGGCACCCCGGTCATGCCGACCTCGTAGACCGCGCGCTGGCCGCTGGCCGAGTCGCCATAGACGTAGCCCGCATAGACGTCCTGCACGTCGGAGTAGGTGAGGCCCGCGTCCTGCAGCGCCTCGCGGATCGCCTGCGCAGCCATTTCCGGGTACGGCAGGTTGTCGCCGGGTTTCTTGAAAGGGGTCATGCCGACACCGGCAACGAGAACGGGCTCTTGCATTGCGATACCTCCGGGGTTGAATCACCAAACGTGCGTCAGGAAACCATGCGCTCCTGCGCGTGCCAATACTTCTTGCGGACTTCTTTCTTCAAGACCTTGCCCACCGCACTGCGCGGCAGCTGCGCGACGATCTCGACCTCCTTGGGCGCCTTGATGCTGCCCAGGCGGTCCTTGACGAACTGGATGAGCGCCTGCGGCTCCACGGACTGGCCCGGGCGCAGCTCGATGACCGCCCTGACGGCCTCGCCCCACTTGTCGTCGGGCACGCCGATGACGGCGCAGTCCTTCACGGCCGGGTGGGCCATGACGGCGGCCTCGACCTCGGACGAGAAGACGTTGAAGCCGCCCGTGACGATCATGTCCTTCTTGCGGTCAACGATGAACAGGAAGCCCTGCTCGTCGAAATAGCCCACGTCGCCCGTGCAGTGCCAGCCGTGGCGCTGCACTTCAGCCGTGGCCTCGGGGTTCTTGTAGTAGCCCTCGGTCACGATGTCGCCCTGCGCGACGATCTCGCCCACGGCCCCCGGCTGGGTGAGCAGGCTGCCGTCGTCGTCCATGACCGCCACCCGCGTGAAGGGGAAGCGGCGCCCCGCGCTCAGCAGGCGCTGGCGGGGCGCCACCTGCCCGTCGATGAAATGGTCCTCGACCCGCAGCACGGAGATCGCGCCAGGCACTTCCGCCTGGCCATAGATCTGCAGCATGACGGGGCCGAACACATCGATGGCCTCCGCCAGTTTGTCGGGCGACATGGGTGCGGCGCCGTACATGAGGTAGCGCAGCGCGGAAAAGTCGAAATCGCGGACGTTGGGCTGCGCCAGTAGCGTATAGATGACTGTTGGGGGCAGGAACAGCATGTTGACCCGCTCCTGCTCGATCACCTTGAGCAGGTTCTGCGGATCAATCCCGTCCATCAGGACAACGCGGCCACCGCGCGCCATGAAGGGCAGCGACACCAGCCCCGCCGTGTGGGTGATAGGTGCCGCCGCCAGCACGGTCATGCAGTCGGTAATGTTCATGGCCGACATATGGTTGGCCATGGTCGCCGTCAGGTTGCGGTGGCTGAGCATGACGCCCTTCGAGCGCCCCGTGGTGCCACCGGTACCCATGATCATGGCCAGCCCCCGCGGCTGCAGCGGCGCTGCGTACATCTCGGGCGGCTGGCCTTGGATCAACCGAGCAATCGACAGATCCGCCCCATCGGCCTCTTCCAGAGCTATGTAGTGACGAATGCGGGGGACCTTGCCGCGGATCTCGGCGACCTGGCTGATATAGCGGGCCTGATAGAAAAGGACGTCGCAGTCCATGTCCTGCAGGAACTCGATGTTGGTCTCCACGCTGTTGCGCGCATTAACGGGCAGCCAGACACCCCCTCCGCGCAACACCCCCAGCAGCGCCACGAAAGCAGCCCCGGCATTGCCGCTCAGCACTGCGCCGTGAAAACCAGGTGCGAGTCCCAAGGCCTGTAGCCCCCGTGCGATCTGGCACGTGAGCGCTCCCGCTTGCGCATAGGTGACGGCCGGGGTATCACGCCCGCAGTCCACGAAACAAGGCGCATCCGGATGGCTGGTAGCACCAGCATCGAAATAGTCCAGCAGATTCATTGCTGTGCTTCTCCGTTCAAGTCAAGTCTGGTTCGGTGGAACAGCTATCGCAGACAATTCACATGCCTGCGGCGGCGGCGTTCAGCTGGAGGCCTCTGCATTCGGTGATGCCCCTTGCATGCTGTTCAAGCGGTACCATTTCTTTTAAATTGGTACCATTAGACGCGCTCGATTGGTACCAAGTCAATTGACTTGGTACCATGTCTCATTAGGAGAAACCCGCATGAAAAAGAAGCTCACAGACGAAGAGTTCTTCGATGCGCTGACCCATCTGCTCCTGACGGAGGGGGTCAAAGGCCTGACCGTGGGTGAAATCGCCGCACGGCTGCACTGCTCGCGGCGGCGCCTCTACGACATTGCGCAGACGAAGGAAGAGATCTTCTGCGCCGTCGTGCAACGCTTTTTCGATAGCCTCCTGAGACAGGGCGAAGCACTGATCCACCGTGAACAGGATTTGACGACAGCACTCGCTGCCTACCTGGACGTAGGCGTCCAGGCGGCTAGTCGCATCGGTGTCCAGTTCCTGAAGGACGTCGAAGATTCAGCAGTTGCCAGAGGTATCTTCGATCACTACCAGCAGGTCCGTACCCTTAGGCTATCCCAACTCATCGACGATGGGGTACACCAGGGTGTCTTCGCACCCTGCCATGGGCTGGTCGTATCCGAACTCATTCTGGGAGCCGCACTAAGGCTGCGCCGCCCGGCATTCCTTGCCCAGGCCAATCTCACCCTTGAGGACGCATTCCAAGAGTTCTACCGGGTGCTGCTAGGTGGGCTACTGATCGACTCAGCCACACCAAAAGCGGCTCGTAGGGGCGTACGGGCAAGCCGAGCCACTTCGCAGCGCACCGTCACAAAGAAAGATACAGACCCTGATGAAGTCGGCACGATGCTAATTGCCGCCTGGAATCGCGGTTAGGGAAGGTCTGCACAACACCCGCTGCGACAAGCGCCGGCACGTGATGTTTCAAGACCTGCACGTTTTCCTAGTGGTTGAAGCTGGCAGTACTATGGTTGCCTGCCCGCTTCAAGCGCCTGATGCGCGCTGCGCCCCGGCCGGAAGCCGTAGCTGTGCTCGCTGAAGGTCGGATCGATGAGCGGTTGCAGCACCTGCAGCAGGGCCTGCTGGATCAACCTGTCCACCACGGTGGGAATCCCCAATTCCCGCGTCCCTCCGCCCGGCTTGGGTACCCGGAATAGTGGCGGCTTCTTCCGCGCCGTTCTGCTGCGCAACCTGCGGGCTTTCCTCGGGTACGTCTGCCTTCGTGAAGATGGTAGGCATCCAGCCGGTGCCCTTCGCCAGCCGCTCGGCCTCGCTGGCAATGTCGGCCTTCTTGAGCTTTGCCAGCCGGTGGACGCTCTCGGGCGCGAACTCGCCCACGGCTTGCAAAACCGCCGCCTTCGCAACGTGCTTGAAATAGCCTTCCGCCGTGGGTTGCCACCATACGGCCATGTCGAGGCCCACGGCCTGCGCCAGTTCCGCGCCGGGCTGCTGCGCCGTGCCGCGCGGCGTCACCACGTCCACCGTCGAAGCCACGCACACGGCCAGCAGCTTGACCAACTCGCCTTGCTCCATCGCCAGCAGCGCGACGAACAGTGCGGCGCTGTCCTCGGGCAACTTGCCGCCCCACGCCTGCTGCAATTCGCGGAGCGCTACGGCGGCGGGTGACTCGGGCCAGTCCGGTGCCATGCCTTCCAGCCGGTCTTGAATTTTCAGGCTCACGCCCAGCGGAATATCGTGGCCGTAGTAGCGGCCCTGCAAGACGGTCTGCACCATGCCATGCACCAGCACGGCCAGCGCCACATGTGGATGCTGGGCCACCTCGATTTGCAGCGCCGCCGTGCGGTGCGCGCTCAGGCGTTGGGCCAGCCGGTCGGAAATCGCTGCGGCCTTGGGCTGCTCGTCTTCCTCGCCTTCGTCATCGTTCGCGGCGTCCGGGTCGCTAAAGCCTTGGCGCAACTTCTCCAGCGTGCGAAGGGCTTTCGCCTCGGCCTCGCGCAGCAGCCCTCGATGAATCACGGCCTCGCCGTTGCGGTCGATGGTGACGATGGCACCGGCTGCGGCCTTCACATTCGCGCCGTATCCCTGCAAGCCTTCTTCCAGTGCCTGCAACTGCTCGCCCAGGGCTTCGCCTTCCTCCTGCAAGGCATCGGCCTTGTCCTCGTCGTCGGCGTCCATCGCGGCATCCACCGCTTCGGCCACCTCCTGCATCTTGGCTTGCAGCTTCTCGATGCGCTGCGCTTCGCGCTTGTTGGGTTCGCGCCGCTCCCTCGGGGCGCGCTGGAAGGCGTGCAGGTCGGCATGGGTCATGCCCGGCGTGGCATCGGCCCAAGCCCAGCCCTCGGCCTTCACCTCGGCGGCGATGCCCGCCAGCTTGTCCTGTGCCAGCCGTTCCAGCAATGCAGCATCAGTCAGGTACACGCCCGCGTCATCCTCCGCGAACAGGTCGCGGCGGATACCGCCGCCCTCCTGCTCGTAGGCGTCCAGCCCGACGAAGCGCACCAACGGATGCCGGTAAGCGTCGATTTCCCGTTCGGTGAGGCGTTCGCGCAAATGCGAAGGGTGGCGTTGCCACTGCGGGGCGTCGTAGAAAGCGGCTTCCTGCGCCGCGTGGTCATCCGTTCCGGCCAGGGCCATCAGCTGGTCCAGGCTCACGGCGTCGGCCCGATAGTCGGCCATCAGGCGCGGGGAGACATTCGCCAGCTTCAAGCGGCGCTGCACGACCAGCGGCGTGACACTGAAATCCGCCGCAATGTCCTCGATGGGCCGGCCTTCGGCCACCAGTGTCGCGAAGGCTTCAAATTGGTCTGCCGGGTGCATGGCTTCACGCTGCACGTTCTCGGTGAGGCTGGCCGTGCGCGCAGTGCCATCGGCCACCTGCAGGCAAGGCACGTCCCAATCCTTGGCGATGCGGTGCTTCTTCGCCAGCAGCTTCAACGCGGCCAGCCTGCGCCCACCGGCCACCACCTCGTAATGCAGGCCATCGGCGGCGGGAATCACGATCAGGTTTTGCAGCAGGCCCACGCGCTGGATGGATGCGGCCAGTTCAGGGATGGACATGCGCGGGGTCTTGCGCACGTTGCGGCCCGTGCGGCGCAGCACCAGACGCGACAGCGGCACCAGGATCATGTACTTGCTCGGGTCGGCGGCTTGCAGCACGTTCGCGGCGCTGCTGGCTGCGGTGTTGACGGCGCGGGCTTCGGTGGTGGTAACGGCGTTCATGGCGAATCTCCAATCAAGTGAAACAAGGGAATGGAGGGGAACCGCCCCTCCGGCGGGGGAACGGTTCAGGCCTTGAGGGCGCGCATGCCATCGGCCAGCAGCCACAGGGCGCGATTCAGGCGAATGTCGGAATCAATGCCCTGCACGGGGCGGGTTTGCTGCCTGCGGCCATTGGCGGCGCGGCCATGCAATCCGCCCTTGGTCAGGTTCTCCTGCGTGCGGTTAAACACGCTCCACAAGTCGGGGCGGCGATCCTCGAAGCGGCGCGGCATCAGGATTTGCGATTCCGTGACGGGCGCGGGCTTGTTCGGGTCGTCGTACTTCAAAGCCAGCGCGGCACGGGCGAACACTTCGGATTCGCCATCGTCCAAGGTGATGCCGCGCATCAGGTCGCGGGACTCCTGCACCCGGTCAAAGCCGCGCAGAACCTCGAAGGCGCCTTCGATGACTTGGCCCGCCACGTCGCCTTTGTGAGGCACGCGCACATCGGCAAAGGTGTCGCCGCACACCAGCCCATTGGCGCAGATAAATCTGAATTGCCCGGCCAGCATCTGATAGCTGCTGGTGCCATCGTGCGAGTTCAGCAGCACGATTTCGTTAGCTTCCGCGCCGTTGATCTGGCTGGCGTGGCGTAGGCGCAGCAGGTGTTTCGTGTGTTCGCGCCGCCTCTCGTTGCGTACACGGGTCTGGCACACCATGAAGGGCTGGAAGCCTTCTTTGCGAAGCTCAGTCAAAACCGTAGCCGTGGGGATGTAGCTGTATCGCTCCGAACGGCTCTCATGCGGGGAGTCCGCGAAGATGGACGGGGCCACGCGCCGGATTTGGTCATCCGACAGGGGATAGTCGGAACGCAGTGCGGGGGAATGGTTTGCGAAACGGGATGCGAGCATGTCTTTCTCCTGACTTGGCTGTTGAAGAAACACCGGATTCCTAGATTCGGAGCCCAGCCTTTCGGCTGTTCGGTGCAGTCGGCACGAGGAACCCGGTTGGCCCTGTTGCCACCGTCTTTCCTGAGTTCATCGCCCGCGACGGTCAGGAGCGCGCGGACGGGGGCCGTCAAGGAGACAAGCGCAGGGTTGGTGCGGCCCGCAGGCGCAGCCGAGGACACGGCCCTGCGCGCCTTGACGGCACACGGCCGCGGGCTACAGTCGCGGACAAGGTGATGAGTCAGGGAAGACGGCTGGACAAGGCAACGGCCCCTCAACACGCCGACCGCACGGCAAGCGAAGCGCGCAGGCCCGAAGCTGGAAGCCGGGCCGGAGGCGTCAGCCGACCGGAGGGAGGGGACGATGGAAGCCCGTCAGGGGCGAAACCCCGCAGGGGGTTCGATGCGCAGCACGACAGCGCGACCGGCCATCTCCCAGGTGGCCGGGGACGTCCACATGACTTCAACGAAATCCCCTTGGACTGCTACTCGCCCAGCCATCGGCACAATGGCAATGACATGGACATACGAGCCCTACAAGACGATGAACTGATGGCCCAGGCCCGAGACTGGCGGCAACGGGCACTGCGCGGAGAAAAAAACGCACGCGGCTTTGCGCACGAACTGGAATGCGAAGTGCGTCGGCGCTTCCCCAAGAACGACAGGCCCTTGACGCTGCCGCCCGTGCGCCTGCTGGGCACGGTGTCGCAGCCTATCCAGCGTCGATGGAAGCCCTGGTGAACGCCCAGGGGGAGTAGAGAAAAGGGGCGTGGCGCCCCTTGACAGAATCAGAAGACGATCCGCCCCGCCAGCCGCGCATCCCGCGCATAGGCACTCAGCCGCTTCTCGGCACGAAAGTGCAGATCGCGCTCGATCGGCAACCCCAGCCGCCCGCGCACGGTCGCCAGTTCCTGCAGGCTGACCCAGCCCAGCTCGGGCATCCCCAGGCCCAGATCGCACAGACCGAAAGCATGGTCGTGATCGTCCGGGTCGATCTCGGTCAGCAGCCAGGTCGCGCCGGCATCCGGTGTGAACAGCTTGAGCACAGGGGCCGGATCAAAGTCCGACGTTTCGGTGGATTGCCGGCCGTTGGCCAGCAGCAGCGCACGCTGCTCGTCGGTGATGAATGCGCAGTTCATGGTGAACTCCTGAAGGATGCCGGGCGGAATTGCCCAGCCCTTCCGGGGCACGGCGCAGCGCAAGCAGTCAAGGGTCATCGACGGCCGCAGGCCGCAAGCGCCATCGGCGCGCAGCCCTTGACGGCGAGCACGCCGTGGCACGATGAAGGAAACAGCAAGCCGCCCCTCCAACGAAGGCACGGACTGGCAAGCGAAGCGCGCAGCGCCACAGGCGCGGAGAAACCCGCACCGGGCGCAGCAGAAAAAATGCGCCGCCCCCGCAAGGACGACGCACCGAAGGCTGCGCAGCGCGATCAGTTCGCCGCCGGCACCGTCATCGACTGCAACTGCTCGATCACGCCAGGCTCAACGAACACGCAAGCCTGCTCGTCCGCGATCGGCACGTTGAACAACTGCGCGAACACCGTGCGTCGCAGATGGGCCAGCCGGCCCGTCCGGTATACCTGTTCGGGCTTCATGCGCCCGCCGGCCTGCGAGCCGCTGCGCTGCGGATCGCATTCGACCAGCGCGACAAAGCCATCGTCGGACAGCTTCTGATGCTCGGGGCACAGACCCCAGCCCGTCTTCGTATGGCGCTCCATGCTGGCGCGCAGGCGCTTGTCCAGCAGGATGGTGCCGGTATCGAACGCCGTGCCGCAAACGAGGCAAACGTGCTGTTCGAGGGAAACGTGTGATTTATCGTTCATGACGATCTCCGGTTGCACGGGCGGAATTGCCCGGAACCGTCGCCCCCACGGCGTAGCGCAGCAGTCAGGGGTCGCAGACGGCCGCCAGGACGCAAGCGCGCACAAGCGCGCGCCGCCCTTGACGGCGAGAACGCCGTGATACGGTGAAGGGAACAGCAAGACCGCTCACACCCGCCCACTGCAAACACCCACCTTTAGGCAAGCGCAGCGCGCAGGCCCGGATCAGCGAGCCGGGCCGGAGGCGTCAGCCGAGTGAAGCGAGGGAACGATGAAAGCCCGAATGGGGCGAAACCCCGCAGGGGATTCGATGCGCAGCACGACAGCGCGACGACGGCACGCCGGGACGCCCGAATGCGAGGAACAGAACTACTCGCTGTCCGTCTTGCGCTGCTCGATTTGCAACCGCGCCCGCTCGGTCGCCTGCTGCAACCGCTCGCCCAGCACGGCGCGCGGTGGCAAGCTGGTCAGGTACTCGGCCACGTGGATGCCCGACTTGTCCAGTTCCAGCAGCTCGATCTGCTCGGACTTCTTGCCGGTGCAGAGGATGATCCCCAGCGGTGAGGCTTCTTCGGACTCCCGCTCGTGCAGGTCGAGCCAGCGCAGGTACAGCTCCATCTGCCCCTTGTAAGCGGCCTTGAACTCGCCGACTTTCAACTCCACTGCCACCAGCCGCCGCAGCTTGCGGTTGTAGAACAGCAGGTCGAGGTGAAAGTCGTCGCCGTCGATCTGGATGCGCTTCTGACGGGCAACGAACGTGAAGCCCACGCCCAGCTCCAGCAGGAAGGATTCCATTTCGCGGATGATCGCGGCCTCCAAGTCGCCTTCCTGCCAGGTGTCTCGCAGGCCCAGGAAATCGAGGATGTACGGGTCTCGCATGACCAGAGCGGGCGACATGCGCTGCGCATCGCGCATCCTCGCCAGCTCTTGCGCAATCGTCTCGTCCGGCTTTTGAGATAGCGCCGTGCGCTCGTACAGCATCGAGTCGATGCGCTCGCGCAGCGTCCGCACGCTCCAGCGCTCGATGTTGGCCATCTGTGCGTAGTAGTCTCGCTGGAGCGGGTCTTTCAGCGGCAGCAAGGCCACGAAATGCGACCAGCTCAATTGTCGTGACAGCGTCACGACAATTGGCTCGTCCGTGTAGGTAGCCGCGAACTGCACCATCCGGCGCAGGTTCTTGTCCGCGAAGCTGCGGCCGTAGTCCTGCACAAGCTGCGCAGCCAAGGTCGGCAGGATCTCATCACCGTATCCGGCCCGCTGACCAGCCAGCACTTCCGTGTGGATGCGCTGGCCGATGCGCCAAAACAGCAAGGTCAGCTCGGCGTTGACCGCTGACGCGGCGCGCTGCCGCGCCGCGTCGATCAGTACTCGAATGTCGCCCAGCAGCGTGGCTGGTGCCACAGATGACGCCACGGCTGCTTTGCGCCTGTTCATGCCGTGACCTCCTTCTGGTCCTGCATCAGATTCGGCGCAGCCCGCTTGGAATCAGGCGGCACGGCGCGCGTGGCGGCTTTGCGATGCCGGAATGGACGGTAGTTACCCAGGCTGGTGCGGGTCTTGTCGTCGTCCGTGACCACAGGAGACGGCTTCGGCAGCGCAGCCGGCGCATGGCCGTCGATGGCGCCCCGGCGTAGGGTGGCCACTTTCTCGGCAGCGGCACGCACCGGGTCATCCTCTGCATGGACATACGCCATGAACTGCGTGACGGTCTTGTGCGCAGTCAGCGCCATGCCGACCTTGATGGGGATACCGGAGTTGGCAATGTCGGTCGCCGCACGATGACGGATGCCGTGTGTTCCGACATGCGCTACCTCTGCGCGGCCTAAGATGCGCTTCCAGCCGTTGTAGTACGTGCTCTCGGGCAATGGCTTCTTGGCATCAAAGATGGCTGGACACACGTAAGGCGAGTTGTCGATGCGGGGCGCATTGCGCAGCAACTGGTACGCCGCCTCGCTCATCGGCTTGGACATATCGCCCGTCTTGCTGTCAGACCAGACGACCCGGCGATTCTCGAAATCCACCCAAGCCCATTCGAGCGTGCGGATTTCGGTCATCCGCGCGGAAAACTCGAATTGCAGGCGAACCGCCAGCGTCACGGTCGGATGCTCCAACCCCAGGGCATCCGCACGGTCGAGGTAAGCATAGAGCCGCCCCAGTTCCTCGTTGTTGATATACCGCGTCTCGCCGTCCTCGCGGTACTTGGGGACGTGTCGGCATGGATTGGAGCCGTCAGGCCGGTAGCCCCACACCTCGGCCATGTTGAACATCTTGCGCAAACAGGCCAGAACCCGATTGGCCGTAACGCCGATCTTTGCCTTGTCCTTCATCAGCGTGGTGATGTGCGCCCGCGTTACGTCCGGCACCTTGAGCTTGCCCAGGGTAGGCAGGATGTGGCGGTCGATGTAGCCCTGGTAGGAATCGACCGTCCGGGGCTTGTTGCGCGGCTTGGAGTATTCCTCGATGAACTGCCCGCACAGTTCCTTGACCGTCGGGGCCATGCGGGCAGCCAGCTTGGCGGCGCTGGGGTCGTCGCCCTTGCGCACGTCGGCCAGCCAGTCCTGTGCGATCGACCGCGCTTGCTCGACGGTCAGCTCGCCGAACTGGCCGATCTTCGGCTTGCGGCGCTCGCCCCAGTTCGTGCGGTACTGGAGCATGAAGACCTTGCGGCCGTGGGCGGTGACTTTGCAGAGAAAGCCGGGGACAATGGTATCCCGCAGTTCGTAATCCTTGCCGGTGACTTCTGCCGTATCGACAGCGGATTTGGTGAGTTTGATCTTAGCCATGACGCCTCCTAGTTCGAGATCGAACGCAGGAACCAGCCAGGAGCCACGGCATCAGAATGTCTGCCGCAATCGGTCTGGTCTAGGCGTAAGGCTAAACGGGACTAGCCTCTTGGAAAACCAAGCGCAGCAAGGCTCTGCGGGTTCCAGCGTGGTCTCATGCTAGTCTCGGGACTCAATCTCAAAATCCCCCACCGAAAGGTGTGCCGGTTCGATTCCGGCCCCGGGCACCACACTTTGGCTCGCCCCCAGGCTGTGCGGCACTTCGTGTCCGCTTCGCCTTCCCCCTACCGGGGGCAACACCAGAGGCCCGGCAAAGCCGGTTCCTCGGTGTTCCTGGAATGAACCCCTCCCCTCATACGATCAGGCCTCTCAGCGCAGGCCCGCATGCACTGTCGGATGCACCAGCCGCACCCGCAGCTCGCGCTTGAGCCGCGTGTTGTCCAGCCGTCGCGATTCCCCCATGAAGCTCAGCAACTGCAGCGGCAGCTGCCGCTCGGCCTCGCCGCGGGCCACGCGCGGCGGGCGGGGCATGCCGTACAGGTCGGCAGCCAGGTCCATGTAGTCGCCCATCTTCAGTTCGGTGTCGTCCGATGCGTGCACGACGCGCTGCGGCTTGCCGCGGAACAGTGCGGCCTCGCAGGCTCGCGCCAGGTCGTCGGCGTGGATATGGTTGGTGTAGACGTCGTCTTCGCACCGCAGCACGGGGGTGCCGCGCTGCAGGCGCCCGCGTGGCGTGCCGTTTTCGCGGTCCGGCGCGTAGATGCCGGGAATCCGCAGGATGCTGGCCCGGATGCCGGCACTGCGGCCCAGCCAGCGCACGGCAAGTTCGGCGTCCACGCGGCGGTGCGAGCGGGGCGTGTCCGGCCGCACGCCGCGCGTTTCGGACACGCGGGCGCCTCCGCAGTCGCCATAGACGCCGCTGGTCGAGCCGTAGACGAAGGTCGAAGGCACCGAGCGCAGCCGCAGCGCGCGCGCCAGCGCGGTGGTGCGCTGGTCGCGCCACCAGGCAGCGCCACCATCGCGGGCCGGCGGCGCCAGGTGCAGCACCCGGGTCGCGATGCCCGCCAGCCTGCGCAGGGTGGCCGCGTCGTCCAGGTTGCCCACCAGCGGGCGCACGCCGGCTGCCCGCAGGGAGGTCACCCGGTCCTTGGAGGAAGTGAGCGCCACCAGTTGCATGCGGCCCGAAAGATCGCGCGCGACGCGCTGGCCGACGTCGCCGCAGCCCACGATGAGAAGGCGCTCGCGCCGGAAGCGCGCCGGAAGCGCGCCGGAGGGGCTATTGATTGAAGGCAAAATCCTGTTCCTGTCCCAATTCAGTTGCTCCCGCGCTGTTCGCAGCGTCCAGGAGATTACCCCCCGAAGAATACCGATGACTGCTACAGCGCCGCATGAGGCGGGCTTTTCCATCACCGTCGAGCCCAGCGGGCGCCATTTCGTGGCGCAGGGCGACGAAACCATCCTCGCGGCCGGCATCCGGCAAGGCATCGGCCTGCCCTATGGCTGCAAGGACGGCGCCTGCGGCTCCTGCAAGTGCAAGAAGCTGTCGGGCGAGGTCACGCTCGGCCCCCACCAGAGCAAGGCCCTGAGCGCCGAAGAACAGCTGGCCGGCTTCGTGCTGACCTGTTGTGCCCACGCCACCAGCGACGTGGTGCTCGAGTCGCGCCAGGTCACGGAAGCCGGCGCGCTGCCGATCCGCAAGATGCCGGTGCGGGTGATGGCGCTCACGCGCCAGTCGCACGACGTGATGCTGCTGCGCCTGCAACTGCCGGCCGGCGAGCCGCTGCAGTTCTACGCGGGCCAGTACGTGGAATTCATCTTGCGAGACGGCGCCCGCCGCAGCTATTCGATGGCCAATGCGCCGCACACCGTCGGCGTGCCGGGCACGGGTATCGAGCTGCACCTGCGGCACCTGCCGGGCGGCAAATTCACCGACCACGTGTTCGGCACGATGAAGGAAAAGGAAATCCTGCGCATCGAAGGCCCCTTCGGCAGCTTCTTCCTGCGCGAGGACTCCGACAAGCCGATGATCCTGCTGGCCTCGGGCACCGGCTTCGCGCCCATCAAGGCGCTGCTGGAGCACATGCAGTTCAAGGGCATCACGCGGCCCGTGTCGCTCTACTGGGGCGGCCGCCGCCCCGAAGACCTGTACATGGACGCCTGGATTCGCGAGCAGATGGCGCAGATGCCCCAGCTTCGCTACGTGCCCGTCATTTCCAACGCCACGCCGCAGGACAACTGGACCGGCCGCACCGGCTTCGTCCACCAGGCCGTGCTGGAAGACTTCGCCGACCTGTCGGGCCACCAGGTCTATGCCTGCGGCGCGCCCATCGTGGTCGATTCGGCCAAGCGCGACTACGTGGCGCAGGCCGGGCTTCCCGAAGAAGAGTTCTTTGCAGACGCGTTCACCACCGAGGCCGACAAGGCCGTTCCCTGAAGACTACAAAAAATGAAGACGAGACATTTCCTTCTCACCCTGCTCGCCAGCGCCACCGCCCTGCTGGGCACCGGCACGGCCATGGCACAGCAACAGCAGCGCCCCATCCGCCTCGTCGTGCCCTACGCGGCCGGCGGCCCGATCGACAACACCGCGCGCATCCTGGCCGAGCGCGTCAAGGACACGCTGGGCCCGGTCATCATCGACAACAAGCCCGGTGCGGGCGGCAACATCGGCGCCGACATCGTGGCGAAGGCACCGCCGGACGGCCTGACCATCGGCATCGCGGCCACCGCCACGAACGCGGTGAATCCGTGGCTCTACAACAAGATCCCGTTCAACGCCGCGACCGACTTCGCGCCGATCACGCAGATGGTCCGCGTGCCCAACGTGCTGGTGATGAACGCCGACACCGCGAAGCGCCTGAACATCAACAGCGTGGCCGACCTCATCCGCTACGCCAAGGCCAACCCTGCCAAGCTCAACTATGGCAGCGGCGGCAACGGCAGCGCGGGGCACCTGGCTGGCGAGCTGTTCAAGAAGGAAGCCGGCATCTTCGCGGTGCACATTCCGTACAACGGCGGCAGCCCGGCGCAGCTGGCGCTGATCTCGGGCCAGGTCGACTTCAATTTCGACAACCTCGCCACCGCCGCGCCGAACATCCGCTCGGGCAAGTTGAAGGCGATTGCGGTGACGACGCTGCAGCGCAGCAGCTCGCTGCCCGAGGTGCCGCCCATCGCCGAAACGCTCAAGGGCTTTTCCATCGACACCTGGTGGGGCCTGGTGGCACCGGCGGGCACGCCGCACGACGTGGTCGTGAAGCTGAATCAGGCGTTCGTGGCCGCGCTCAATGCGCCGGAAACGAAGACGCGCTTCGCCGGGCTGCTGGCCGAGCCGGTGGCCAGCTCGCCGGAGCAGTTCGGTGCGTTCATGAAGAGCGAACTGGCGAAGTACGAAGCCGTCGTCAAGGCGACTGGCGCCAAGGTCGACTGAAGCCGCCCCCTCTCGGGGGCCTTTGTCTATTCGCCCAGGTACGCGGCCCGCACGCGCGGGTCGCTCAGCAGGGCCTTGGCTTCACCGCTCATGGTGATCAGGCCCGACTCCATCACGTAGCCGCGGTCGGCCAGCTGCAGCGCGCGGTTGGCGTTCTGCTCCACCAGCAGGATGGTCACGCCCTGCGAGGCCACGGTCTGCACCACCTCGAAGATCTTGTCGCACATGATCGGCGACAGGCCCATGGTGGGTTCGTCCAGCAGCAGCACCTTGGGGCGCGCCATCAGCGCGCGGCCCATGGCCAGCATCTGCTGCTCGCCGCCCGACATGGTGCCGGCCAGCTGGTCCTTGCGCTCCCGCAGGCGCGGGAAGGTGACGAAAACGCGCTCCATGTCGCTCGCGATCTCGGCCTTGTCCTTGCGGATGTAGGCGCCGATCTGCAGGTTCTCGGTGATGGTCATGCGCGTGAACACGCCACGGCCTTCCGGCACCATCACCAGGCCCTCGGACACCAGGTCCCAGGCGCCGCGGCCCTTGATGCTGCGGCCCAGGAACTCGATGTTGCCGGCTCCGGCCGGCAGCGTGCCGGTGATCGCCTTCATGGTGGTGGTCTTGCCGGCGCCGTTGGAGCCGATCAGCGAGACCAGCTCGCCCTCGCGCACCTCGAAGTCCACGCCCTTGACGGCCTGGATGCCGCCGTAGCCCACCTTCAGGCCGCTGACCTTCAGCAGCGTCCTGCCGGCCGCCTTGGCCTGCGCGGCGCTGGCCATGGTGTCTTGTTCGCTCGTCATCGTTGCTGTCGTCATTTCAGTGGCCTCCGGTGCCGAGGTAGGCCTCGATCACCTTCTCGTTCTTCTGCACGTCCATCGGCGTTCCCTCGGCAATCTGCTTGCCGTAGTCCAGCACGGTGACGCGGTCGCACAGGCCCATGATGAGCTTGACGTCGTGTTCGATGATCAGGATGGTGCGGTTGTCGCGGCGGATGCGGTCGATCAGCTCGCGCAATGCCACCTTCTCGGTGGAGTTCATGCCCGCGGCAGGCTCGTCCAGCGCGATGAGCTGCGGATCGGTGGCCAGGGCGCGCGCGATTTCCAGGCGGCGCTGGTCGCCGTAGCTCAGCGTGCGCGCCTTGTAGTCGGCGAACTTGCCGATGCCAACGTAGTCGAGCAGCTCGTGCGCGCGCTTGGCGATGGCGGCTTCCTCGGCCTTGAAGCTGCCGGTGCGCAGCATGGCGCCGAACACGCCGGAGTTGGTGCGGATGTGGCGCCCGACCATCACGTTCTCCAGCGCCGTCATTTCGGCGAAGAGGCGGATGTTCTGGAAGGTGCGCGCAATGCCGGCCTTGGCCACTTCATGCACGGCCGTCGGCTGGTAGGGCTTGCCGGCCAGCTCGAAGGTGCCGCTGTCGGGCGTGTACAGGCCGGTGATCACGTTGAAGAACGTGGTCTTGCCCGCGCCGTTGGGGCCGATCAGTCCGTAGACCTGGCCGCGCTTGATGGTGATGCCCACGTCCGAGAGCGCCTGCAAGCCGCCGAAGCGCTTGGAGATGCCGCGCACGTCGAGGATGGTGTCCGTTGTCGTCGTCATGTTGATTTCTCCTTCGGCGTTCACGGATTGATCGACATGGGACGCGAGGCCGCACCCGGCAGCTCGTCGGCGGGCGTATCGATGCCCGGTGCATGGGTCTGCAGCGAGCCCGGGGCCACCGCAGCATGGGTCGGGTCGACGGGCACGCCGCCCTTCTTCGTCAGGGACTTGCCATGCTCCGGTGACGGCCACAGGCCGCGCGGGCGCACCAGCATGATGATGATCATGGCCAGCGCGATGAACAGCTGGCGCAGGATGGACGCATCGAGGCGCCCGTCGGTGGCAGCCTGCAGCGGACCGGCCACGTAGCGCAGCACCTCGGGCAACGCTGCCAGCAGCACGGCGCCCAGGATCACGCCGGGCAGGTGCCCGATGCCGCCGAGCACCACCATGGCCACGATCATCACCGACTCCATCAGGCTGAAGGACTCGGGCGACACGAAGCCCTGGAAGGCCGCGAACATCGCGCCCGACACGCCACCGAAGCTCGCGCCCATGCCGAAGGCCAGCAGCTTCATGTTGCGGGTGTTGATGCCCATGGCCTTGGCGGCGATCTCGTCTTCGCGGATGGCCATCCAGGCGCGGCCGATGCGCGAGGTCTGCAGGCGGTGCGAGATGATCACGGTCGCGACCACGAGCGCCAGGAACAGGTAATAGTACAGCGACACCGAGGAGATCGTGAAGCCGTCGAACTTCCATGCCTTGCCGAGGTCGAGGCCCCAGAACTTGATGGAGTCGATGGCCGTGATGCCCTTGGGCCCGTTGGTGATGTTGACGGGCTGGTCCAGGTTGTTCAGGAACACGCGGATGATTTCGCCGAAGCCCAGCGTGACGATGGCGAGGTAGTCGCCGCGCAGCTTGAGCGTAGGCGCACCCAGCAGCACGCCCAGACAGCCCGCCACCACCAGCGCCAGCGGTATCACGATCAGCAGCGAGGTGTGCATGCCGTTCGGGAACATCTGCGCGAACCACGGGAAGGTCTCGGTCAGGTGCGACGAGCCCATGAGCGCGAAGAGATAGGCACCCACCGCGAAGAAGGCCACGTAGCCCAGGTCGAGCAGGCCGGCATAGCCGACCACGATGTTCAGGCCCAGTGCCAGCAGCACGTAGAGCAGAGCGATGTCGGCGATGCGCACCCATGCGTTGCCCTGCATCTGCAGCAGCAGCGGCAGGGCGAGCACGGCGATGGCGCCGATGATGTAGAGCGCGAGGTTCTTGCTGTTCTTCATGTCTCGCTCCTTACGCACGGTCCGCCACGCGTTCGCCGAGCAGGCCGGACGGACGCAGGGTGAGCATGACGATCAGCACGATGAACGCGAAGATGTCGCTGTAGTTGCTGCCCAGCACGCCACCGGTGATGGTGCCGATGTAGCCCGAGCCGATCGCCTCGATGAGCCCCAGCAGGATGCCCCCGACCACCGCGCCCGCGAGGTTGCCGATGCCGCCGAACACCGCGGCGGTGAAGGCCTTCAGGCCGGGCAGGAAGCCCATCGCGTGCTGCGCGATGCCGTAGTTCGACGCGTACATCACGCCGGCGATGGCCGCAAGCACGGCACCGATGATGAAGGTGGCCGAGATGACCATGTCGGGGCGGATGCCCATGAGGGCCGCCACCCGCGGGTTCTCCGCGGTGGCGCGCATCGCGCGGCCGAGCTTGGTGTAGTTGACCAGCCACATGAGCACCACGAGCGAGAACGCCGTGACGCTGAGGATCATCACCTGCGTGGGCGAGATCACCGCGCCGCCCACGTGGATGGGGTCGGTCGGCAGCAGGTTGGGATAGGCCTTGTTGGTCGGCTTCCAGATGATCATCGCCAGCGTCTGCAGCAGGATCGACATGCCGATGGCGGTGATCAGCGGCGCGAGCTTGGGGCTGTTGCGCAGGGGCCGGTAGGCCACTTTCTCGATCACGAAATTGAGGGTTGCCGCGACGATGCAGGCAATGATCAGGGCAATGAGCAGAACCAGCCAGCCCGGTGTGTTGGGCATGCCGTCCTTCATGAGGCCGATGATGGTCCAGCTCGTCAGAGCCCCCACCATTAATACTTCTCCGTGCGCAAAGTTGATCAGATTGATGATGCCGTACACCATGGTGTAGCCCAAGGCTATCAAGGCATACATGCTGCCGAGAACCAGACCGTTGATGATCTGCTGCAGCAAAATGTCCATATCTCGTTCCCTATGTGTTGCACCGTTGCGGGGTGCCATTCACCCACCGGGGCACCGGTTTGGCGCCCCCAGCTTGATAAGCAAAAAACCAGCCAACATGTGTCGCCGGCGGATTTGTGGGCGGGATTGTAGTCACGCGCCAGCGCTGATTTGGTGCGTGTTGACCGGGGTTTACCCGCTCACCTCATGCTGTATGTGCGTGAGTTCATGCACGGCTTGCGCGCATGTTGCAAGACCGTATCAGTCGTTGCCTTCAGCGTTCAGGCGACGCAGTTCCCGGAGCTTTTCGCCGATGCGGATCTCGAGTCCGCGATCGACCGGCTCGTAGAAAACCTGGCCTTCCAGGCCGTCGGGAAGGTAGCGCTCGCCGGCGGCGAAACCGCCCTCCTCGTCGTGCGCATAGCGGTAACCCTTGCCGTAGTCGAGCTCTTTCATGAGCTTGGTGGGTGCATTTCGCAGGTGCATGGGCACCGGGCGCGTGCTGTCCTTCTTCACGAGGGCGCGCACTGCGTTGTAGGCCTTGTAGACCGCGTTCGACTTGGGCGCGATCGCGAGGTAGACCACGCACTCGGCAAGCGCCAGTTCGCCTTCGGGGGTACCCAGTCGTTCGTAGACCTCGGCTGCGTCGAGCGCGAGGCGCAGCGCGCGCGGGTCGGCCAGGCCGATGTCTTCGCTCGCCATGCGCACCAGCCGGCGAGCCATGTAGCGCGGGTCGGCGCCGCCGTCCAGCATGCGCACGAACCAATAGAGCGCAGCGTCGGGGTCGCTGCCGCGCACCGATTTGTGCAGCGCGCTGATGGTGTCGTAGAACTGCTCGCCGCCCTTGTCGTAGCGCCGCA
Source organism: Variovorax durovernensis (assembly GCF_977011995.1). Taxonomy (NCBI): domain Bacteria; kingdom Pseudomonadati; phylum Pseudomonadota; class Betaproteobacteria; order Burkholderiales; family Comamonadaceae; genus Variovorax; species Variovorax durovernensis. The sequence continues at coordinate 5,347,641 of NZ_CDRNCW010000001.1, forward strand.
TGCGCTCGCCCAGCACACGCAGCAGCCATTCGTCGGAGATGTTCGAGAGCTTCTCGGCGCGCGCCGCGACAGCCAGTGTTTCGAGCGTGTTGAGCAGCCGGCGTGCATCGCCGTCGGCATAGGCCACGAGGCGGTCGACTGCCGTGGCATCGATGGCGGGCACGGCCTGGATGCCCTGCGCGCGCGTCACGATCTGCTTGAGGTCGCCTTCGTTGAGCGACTGCAGCACGTACACGGCGGCACGCGAGAGCAGAGCGGAGTTGACCTCGAACGACGGGTTCTCGGTGGTCGCGCCAATGAAAGTGAAAAGGCCCGACTCCACATGCGGCAGAAACGCGTCCTGCTGGCTCTTGTTGAAGCGGTGCACTTCGTCAACGAAGACGATGGTGCGTTGCTGCGTGAGCCCGTCGCGGGCTGCGGTGGCGAGGTCCACGGCTTCGCGGATGTCCTTCACGCCGCCGAGCACCGCGCTGATGCTGAGGAACTGCGCGTCGAAGGCATCGGCCATGAGCCGCGCGATGGTGGTCTTGCCAGTGCCGGGCGGCCCCCAGAGGATGCACGAATGCGGCTGGCCCGACTCGAACGCGATACGCAGCGACATGCCCGGCCCCAGCAGATGCTGCTGGCCGATCACTTCGCCAAGCGTGCGCGGACGCAGGCGCTCGGCGAGGGGTTGATGCGCGCTCGTGGCCAAACCTGTGGTGCGTCCCGGCTTACTGCTTGACGACGTCGGCGCCAGCAGGAGCCTTGAAATCGAACACGCCGGCCGGCAACGACGGATTCACTTCGACCTTGCTGAACTTGAGCACCGAACGCTGGCCGAAGCTGTCGAGAATCTCGAGCGCCGCGAGCGCGTCGCCCTGGAAGCCCACCTGCACACTCTGCAACTGGCCGTCCTTGTTCTTCGGCGTGGCCTTGACCCATTGCAGGCCGTCACGGTCGGGCGTGGCCTCGAGCGCGAAATCGGCCTGCAGCGCCTTCAGGTCGGGCGCGGCGGCAATCAGCGCAGCGGGCGTGGAGCCCAATGCCTGAGCCTGTGCGCGCTGCGTGACCTGGTTCAGGTCGGCGTCGTAGAGCCACAGCGTCTTGCCGTCGGCCACGATGCTCTGCGCAAAGGGCTTCTGGTAGTCGAACTTGAATTTGCCAGGACGCTGGAATTCGAAGGTACCGGTCGATGTCTTTGTGCGGCCCGGCTGGCCTTCACGCGACGGCGCGGTCACGGTCTGGGTGAAATCGGCACGGCCGGACTTGACCGTCTTCACGAAGGTTTCGAGGCTTTCGAGCCCGCCCGCCCACGCGTTGGCGGAACACACGAGGCCGATCAATAGCCAATGACGCAATTTCAATTTGAATTCCTCGCAATAGCTTTTTGGGCTGTGGCACGGGACGTGGCACTGAACTTCGACCCTACCCGCCACGAATTGCGGCAGGTGTAGGTCTTGATGAAGATTTGCAATGCCGGATGGCTTTTTGCAAATTTCCTTTCAGCCCGTAACCTGAAATACCGGTTCGTCCCTGCGAATTATTCCGCCGCGCGCGCCGGCACCAGGATTTCGCGCTGCCCGCTGCCGCTCATGGCGCTGACGAGTCCGGCCTTTTCCATGTCCTCGACCAGGCGGGCGGCACGGTTGTAGCCGATCTTCAGGTGGCGCTGCACCAGCGAAATGCTGGCCTTGCGGTTCTTGAGCACGACCTCGACCGCCTGGTCGTACATCGGGTCTTTCTCGGCATCGCCGCCGCCGAGCATGTCGCCGTCACCGTCGCCATCGACCGTGCCGCCTTCGAGCACGCCCTCGATGTAGTCGGGCTCGCCCTGGCTCTTGAGGTAAGCCACCACGCGGTGCACTTCCTCATCGCTCACGAAGGCGCCGTGAACGCGGATCGGCAGGCCGGTGCCGCTGGGCATGTAGAGCATGTCGCCCATGCCGAGCAGTGCTTCGGCGCCCATCTGGTCGAGGATGGTGCGGCTGTCGATCTTGCTCGACACCTGGAACGCGATGCGGGTCGGGATGTTGGCCTTGATCAGGCCGGTGATCACGTCGACGCTGGGGCGCTGCGTGGCAAGAATCAGGTGGATGCCGGCGGCGCGCGCCTTCTGCGCGAGACGGGCGATCAGCTCTTCGATCTTCTTGCCGACCACCATCATCAGGTCGGCCAGCTCGTCGATCACCACGACGATGTGCGGTTCGCGCTTGAGCGGTTCCGGATCGTCGGGCGTCAGGCTGAAGGGGTTGTAGATGAACTCCTCGCGCGCCTTGGCTTCGTCGATCTTGGTGTTGTAGCCCGCCAGGTTGCGCACGCCGAGCTTGCTCATGAGCTTGTAGCGGCGCTCCATCTCGGCCACGCACCAGTTCAGGCCGTGGGCCGCCTGGCGCATGTCGGTGACCACGGGCGCCAGCAGGTGCGGGATGCCTTCGTAGACCGACATTTCGAGCATCTTCGGGTCGATCATCAGCAGGCGGACGTCGCGTGCCTCGGCCTTGTAGAGCAGCGAAAGAATCATCGCGTTGATACCCACCGACTTGCCCGAGCCGGTGGTACCGGCCACCAGCACGTGCGGCATCTTCGCGAGGTCGGCCACCACGGGGTTGCCGATGATGTCCTTGCCGAGGCCCATGGTGAGCATCGACTTGCCTTCGTTGTAGATCTGCGAGCCCAGGATTTCACTGAGCTTGATCGACTGCCGCTTGGCGTTCGGCAGTTCGAGCGCCATGTAGTTCTTGCCAGGGATGGTCTCGACCACGCGGATCGACACCAGCGAGAGCGAACGCGCGAGGTCCTTCGCGAGGTTGACGATCTGCGAGCCCTTGACGCCGGTGGCAGGCTCGATTTCATAGCGCGTGATGACGGGGCCCGGCGAAGCGAGCACCACGCGCACCTCGACGCCGAAGTCCTTGAGCTTCTTCTCGATCATGCGCGAGGTCATCTCGAGCGTGTCGGAAGAGACGGTTTCCTGGCGCGCCTGCGCGGCGTCGAGCAGGTCGACCTGCGGCAGCTTGCTGTCGGGCAGTTCCTTGAAGAGCGGCTTCTGGCGCTCCTTGACGACGCGATCGCTCCTGGGCACCTCGGTCATCGCGGGCTCGATCTGCACGGGCGGCGACGGAACGCGGCGCTTGGGTCGCGGCTCGATGCGGATTTCGTCCTCGTCGTCGGCGAAGGCGGCCGACGCGGAGGACATGGACGGCTCGCCGCCCCTGTCCGCCGTGTCGCCGCCGCGCGTGAACGCGGGCTCGTCGGCCTCTGCGCGCTCGCGAGCGGCCTGCTTGCCCATGGCAATGTCGGCGGCCATTTCGCGCTTCTCGCGGCGCGACTCGAAGAGCGAGTAGGCACGTGCACCGATGCGCTCGGCGATCAGGCTCCACGAGAAGCGGAACACCAGCGCCGAACCGATCACGCCGCCGGCAATGGCCACCAGCGCCGAGCCGGTGAAGCCAAGCCAGCGCACGCTGGCCGGGCCCACCAGGGCACCGATCGCGCCGCCGCCGGCACCGCCCGGCAGGTGGCCTTCGAGACGGTACAAGCGCGACCATTCGAGCATCGCACTCGCGCACAGCAGCAGCGCGAGACCGAACCAGAAGGCAAGGCGGCTGCGGTTGAAGCGGCCGCGCGGAGCCTGCTCGGCCGCCGAGGTCGGTTCGCCGCCGCGCAGCCAGCTGGCCAGCGACGACAGCCAGGCGCGCAGCCCGGCTGCAAGGCACCACCACACGGAATAGCCCGCGGCAAAGTAGCTGCCATCGGCCAGCCAGGCGCCGAAACGGCCGCCCCAGTTCTTGATTTCGCCCCCAGTGCCCGATGTCGACCAGGCGGCATCGGAAAGCGTGAAGCTCAGCATTGAAAGCAGCCAGAACAACAGCGCTGCGAATCCTGCAATCAGCGTGATTTCGTGGGCGAAGCGCATGGCGCGCGTGCGCACGGGTTGCCCATCGGCGGCAGAGGAAGATTGAAGCGTATTGAGCGAATAGGTCATGAAAAACACGGCACCCGGTCCAGAAAATCGGGGGCCGGACACACGAACACTACAACAAAAGGCCGGAGCCGCCCGCAGCGGACCCGGCCCCGGAAGCTCAAGCCAGGGACAGGAGCCGTTCCTTGACGATCATCGACCCGTCGTCCAGGGTCTGCACGAAGCCGCGCTCTTCGAGGTCCTTCATGACGCGGCTCACCATTTCGCGCGAGGCGCCGACCATCTTCGCCAGGTCCTGGCGGGAGATCTTGTCGCGCACCTTGAGGTTGCCCGCGCCGTCTTCGATGGCGAACTCGAGCAGGGAGCGGGCCACGCGGCCGTATACGTCCATCAAAGCCAGCGATTCGATCTTGCGGTCGGCGTGGCGCAGGCGCTGCACCAGGCCGCGCATGATGTTGTAGGCCATCGAGGAGTTCTCGGGCAGGCAGCGCGCGAAGGCGTCGCGGCCCAGCATGAGCACGTCGCACTGGATCTCGGTGCGCACGGTGGCCGAGTGCGGCTCGTCGTCGATCAGGCTCATCTCGCCGAGGTAGTCGCCGGGATGCAGCGTGGCCAGGATGACCTCGCGGCCGCGGCTATCGGCGCTGGTGACGCGGGCACGCCCGGTCAGGATGATGTAGAGCGCATCGGACTTCTTGCCCTGCTCCACGACGACTTCGGCGCGCTTGAAGCGCTTCTTGATGATCGCGTCCGCGATGCTGGCGGACTGCGTGGCCGTCAGCGACGCGAACAATGGAACGCGCCGAAGCAATTCGAGGTTGGACAGCATCGACATTTATCAATCCCTGCTACAGCACGCGGAGCGGTCCAAAAGGCAAGCCAATGGATTACTACAATCGCGCGCATTGAAAACACCGTTCACCCGGTGTTGAACCGGGCGGTGATACTCCATATATATCGCTACCACCCTGAAAATGTACACGCTGAATCAGCGTATATCCTAGGTTTTCTACTCATGTCCGCTCCTCAACACGCCAAGGTTTTGATTCTCGGCTCCGGCCCCGCCGGCTACACCGCCGCCGTCTACGCAGCCCGCGCAAACCTGCAGCCGCTGCTCATCACGGGCATCGCCCAGGGCGGCCAACTGATGACCACCACCGAGGTCGACAACTGGCCGGCCGACGTTCATGGCGTGCAGGGACCGGAGCTGATGCAGCGCTTTCTGGAGCATGCAGAGCGCTTCAAGACGCAGATCGTGTTCGACCACATCAACAAGGTCGACCTGAGCAAGCGCCCGTTCACGCTGACCGGCGACAGCGGCACCTACACCTGTGACTCGCTGATCATCGCCACGGGTGCTTCGGCGAAGTACCTGGGCCTCGATTCGGAACAGAAGTTCATGGGCCGTGGCGTCTCCGCTTGCGCAACCTGCGACGGTTTCTTCTACCGCGAGCAGGAGGTCTGCGTGATCGGCGGCGGCAATACCGCCGTCGAGGAAGCGCTCTACCTCGCCAACATCGCCAACAAGGTGACGCTGGTGCATCGCCGCGACAAGTTCCGCGCAGAGCCCATCCTGATCGACAAGGTCAAGGAAAAGGTCGCCGAAGGCAAGATCGTGCTGAAGCTGCACAGCGAACTCGACCAGGTGCTGGGCGACGACACCGGCGTGACGGGCATCCGCATCAAGAATACGCAGACCGGCGCCACCGAGCAGATCGACCTGAAGGGCTGCTTCATCGCCATCGGGCACCATCCCAACACCGACATCTTCCAGGGTCAGCTGGAAATGAAGGACAACTACATCCTGACCCGCTCCGGCCTGCAGGGCTTCGCCACGATGACCAGCATTCCGGGCGTCTTCGCCGCTGGCGACGTGCAGGACAACGTGTACCGCCAGGCCATCACGAGCGCGGGCACCGGCTGCATGGCGGCACTCGACGCACAGCGCTTCCTGGAGCAGGACGGCACGCTCTGAGCGGCTGGTTGCCCAAAAGGGCTATAATCCAAGGCTTTGCCGAAACAGGGCTCTCTCACGAGTCGCGGCAAAGTCGGGGTACCGCCACCCGTTTCTGGCGAGGTCAAGCTGCAAAACACCTGCAATCGCCACGATTGCGCCGGTGCCAGCTGTTCAAGAAAGAGTGTCCACATGGCACGCGTATGCGACGTAACGGGCAAAGGCCCGATGGTCGGAAACAACGTTTCCCACGCCAACAACAAAACCAAGCGCCGGTTCCTGCCGAACCTGCAATATCGCCGTTTCTGGGTCGAGACTGAAAACCGCTGGGTTCGCCTGCGCGTTTCGAGCGCTGCACTGCGCCTGATCGACAAGAACGGTATCGACGCCGTGCTCGCAGACCTGCGCGCACGCGGCCAAGCTTAAGGAGCTGAATCATGGCAACGAGCAAAGGCGGACGCGAAAAGATCAAGCTGGAATCCACCGCGGGTACCGGCCACTTCTACACGACCAGCAAGAACAAGAAGACGATGCCTGAAAAGATGTCGATCATGAAGTTCGACCCCAAGGCGCGCAAGCACGTCGAATACAAGGAAATCAAGCTGAAGTAATTCAGCCCTGGTTTTCCAAGACAAGAACCCGCTGCTTACCCAGCGGGTTTTTTGTTGCCCGCCGATTCGCAATTTACGGACACAAAAAAGCCGACCCGGAGGTCGGCTTTTTGATTTGAGCAGGGAGCTTCTATTAAGCGCGCGCTGCGCGCAGGCGCGTCGAGAAGTCACGCAGGCCGGCAATGCCGCTGGCTTCCGCACGGTGGCACCAGGCCGCCAGATCGGCTGCCAGTTGCTCGCGCGACTGCGAGGTGTTCAGCCAGAGCTGACGCAGCTCTTCGCGCATGGTGACCATCTTGTCCAGCACTGGGTGCGCAGCACGGGCTTGGGAGACGTGCGTGCGGGCCGAAGCTGGCACCTTGTCGTCGTCCCGGTGCAGCCAGCGCTTGGCGGCCTTGAGCACCGACAGGTCGGCACCCTTGGTCTTCAGCGCTTCCAGTTCCTGGCTGGTAGCGCGGCGCATTTCGCGCGCATAGCCGGCCATGACTTCGTATCGGTTGGCGATGACGGCTTCGAGCGTCTTCTCATTGGCCACGGGCTGGATGTCGCCCATCAGCATCTTCGGCGGCACCTTCTTGACCTTCGCCCAGCCCAGCTTCTGCAGCGCCTGGATGTAGATCCAGCCGATGTCGAACTCGTACTTCTTGACCGAGAACTTGGCCGAGGTCGGGTAGGTGTGGTGATTGTTGTGCAGCTCTTCGCCGCCGATGATCAGGCCCCAGGGCATGATGTTGCGGCTGGCGTCGGGCGCCTCGAAGTTGCGATAGCCCCAGTAGTGGCCGATACCGTTGATGATGCCGGCGGCGGTGATGGGAATCCACAGCATCTGGACAGCCCACACGGCCATGCCGAGCGTGCCGAACAGCGCCAGGTTCAGGATCAGCATGAGGCCCACGCCTTGCCAGCTGTAACGCGAATACAGGTTGCGCTCGATCCAGTCATCGGGCGTGCCGTGACCGTAGCGCTCCATCGTTTCCTTGTTCTTGGATTCGGCGCGATAGAGTTCGGCGCCGCGCCAGAGCACTTCGTCGATGCCCTTGACCTGCGGGCTGTGCGGGTCGTCCTGGGTTTCGCACTTGGCGTGGTGCTTGCGGTGAATGGCAACCCATTCCTTCGTCACCATGCCGGTGCCGATCCAGAGCCAGAAACGGAAGAAATGCGAGGGAACAGGGCCCAGATCCATGGCCCGGTGCGTCTGCGTCCGGTGCAGGAAGATGGTGACCGCGGCAATCGTGATGTGCGTGGTGACGAGCGTGTACAGCACGACTTGCCACCATGCGATGTCCCACAGGCCGTGTCCGAGCCATTCGATGGCCGCGTTCAAAACGGCGGAGTCAGGAAGCAACATTGAGTCAGGTACTCCATGGCCACACGAAGGTGCAGCCTTCAGATAACAGGCGATTTTAAAGGCGAGGGCCTAGAACAAGCCCTTTAAACCTTCAAGAAATACGCAGATTAACCCTAGTTTGGAGTGCAATCCCTATTTACGGTTCCATACGGCGGCGAAGAAACCGTCGGTTGCATGGCGATGCGGCCACAGCCGCAGGTAGCGCCGGCCGCCCTCCCCGCCTGCACACAGGGCCTCGAAACCCTCGACCTTGAGCCCTTGGAGCAGTTCGGCGGCGTCCACAGGCACGAAATCCGGGTTCGCGGCGCCAAAAGCCTCGGCAATGGCCTCGTTTTCCTCCGGCAACACGCTGCATGTGGCGTAAACCAGACGCCCACCCGTTTTCACCAGCCGCGCCGCGCTCTGCAGGATGGCGGTCTGCTTGACCGTCAATTCCTCTACCGCCTTGGCCGACTGACGCCATTTCAGGTCCGGATTGCGCCGCAGCGTGCCCAGCCCCGAGCAAGGCGCATCGACCAGAACGCGGTCGATCTTGCCCGCCAGGCGCTTGATGCGGTCGTCGCGCTCGTGGGCAATGGCGGCCGGGTGCACGTTCGACAGCTTGCTGCGCGCCAGCCGCGGCTTGAGCGCGTCGAGCCGGTGCGCCGACGTATCGAAGGCGTAGAGCCGGCCGGTGTTGCGCATCGTCGCGCCGATGGCCAGCGTCTTGCCGCCGGCGCCGGCACAGAAATCGACCACCATTTCGCCGCGCTTGGCGTCCAGCAGCAGCGCCAGCAGTTGCGAGCCTTCGTCCTGCACCTCGATGGCGCCGCGGGCAAAGGCGTCCAGCTTGGTCAGCGCCGGCTTGCCCTCGATGCGCAAGCCCCAGGGCGAGAACGGCGTTGCTTCCGATTTGATAGCAGCCTTCCCAAGCTCAGCCTTCACGTCCGCGCGTTTGTCGGTCAGCGCATTGACGCGCAGGTCGAGCGGCGCCGGTTGCTGCAGGCTCTCGACCAGCGGCCAGAAGCCGTCGCCAAGTTGCGCCTTGAGCGGCGCGACCAGCCATTCCGGCAGGTTGTGGCGATGGCGCTCGAGCAGGTCGTCGGGCTTCACTGCGTCGCAGTTGTCGAGCCAGCGCTTCTCGGTGTCGTTGAGCGCGCTTTTCAGGAAATCGCGCGGGCCGTAGAAGCCGAGGATCGCCATGCGGCGCTCCTTGGAGCCGGTGCCCGAGGGCGAAAGATGGTCGAACAGCAGCTTCTTGCGAAGCACGGTGTAGACGGTTTCGGCGAGCGTCGCGCGCTCGCGCGGGCCGAACTCACGGTGGTCGCGGAAAAACCGCGAAACGACCTGATCGGCCGGGTGATCGAATTTCAGGACAAGGCCGACCAGATCGGCGGTGGCCTCCAACAGGGCTTTGGGGTGCATACCCCGATTGTCTCAGCCAGCCGGACCCTCGGACCGAAGGGCTATGCGCTGCGCGCCCAGACGACACCGAAAGCCTCGCGCTCGATGTCTTCCAACGTGGGCGAATGGCCCGCCCACAGCACCAGCGTGGCGCCGGGCAAAGTGAGCGTCTGCTCCAGCTGGCGGCACATGTGCCAGCGGTCTTCGTCGTCCAGCCCGGGTAGTTCGACGAACACGACATACGCACGGCGCCACGGAAATTCCCGAAGGTTCTTGCGCACCAGCCATGCCCGCGACGCGGGCAGGCAGCGCACGAGGTCGGCGCGCAGTTCGCCCAGTTCGTAGTCGTTCAGGTCATGCCGCGATATCTGGCTGAAAAACGGCGTACCCGTGATTTCTTCCCAGGCACGCGCCTCGGCTTCCTCCGCGTCCTTGAGCCGGCCGCGCCACAGCTTGAGCGCCGTCTCGTCGTGCGGCCCGGCGTCCGGGTCTTCGAGCGAGGCCACGGCGCTCTTGGCGGCCCACCAGCGGCTGGCCGCGCCGGAACCGTGCAGCCGCTCGAGCACCACCAGCCGGGCTGCGCGGTCGCTCGCGGGCAGCATCTGGACCAACCCGCGCAGCGCGCCGGGATGCTCGGGCGCGATCAGCAAGGCGTTCTCATAGCGGATTCGCACCGGCGCCAAGGGGTTGAGCCGGCGCTCGGAATCGGCCCATTCGACCATTTCGTCCGGCGTGTTGCGCTCACCGCGCGCAGCCAGCACGTCGATGCGTTCGCGGATGCGCGCACGGTGGGCGTGATGCTGCTTCCAGTCGGCTGCGTGGGCCCGGCACCAGCGGTTGTCGAAGTATTCGATCCACTTCTTCCGGTCCGCCAGCAGTTCCAGCGCCGGGCGCGTCGACCACTCGGGCAAGGCCGCCTTCTGTTCGAGGGCCTCCAGCCGGTCTCGCAGGACCGGGTGGGTATCCTCCAGGTCGCTCACGCGGCGCATCGCCTCGCGCAGCGCCTGGCGCGCGAAGTCGTCGGCCGGCGGCGTGCGCACCCGCTTGCGCAGGGCGGCGAACGGCCCCGGCGGCAGCGGCTCGCGCTCGGCGCGCGCCCAATGCCAGGGCCAGAACTCGTTGGCGTACCAGTTGCCCTTGATCGCGATCTCGGTCAGCGCCGCGGCGGCCACCGAGGTACCCAGCAGCCGGCCGGAAATGCGGTCGGCCTCGTACTCGTCCTGGCGGGCCAGCGCGAAGGTCTTGGCCGCGAAGCGTGGAAAGTACCAGCGGAAGAAGGCTTGCGAGACCAGCGCCATCACGCCCTCGTCGCGCTGCAGGCTGGCATCGAGCTTGAGCCACGACAGCCGCGTACGGTAGATCCAGGCGCTCAGCTTGCCGTGATTGCCGCGCAGGTGGCCGTATTCGTGCGCCAGCACCGACAGCAGCCGCCGGCGGTCGAGCATCATCAAGAGCGGCAGGCCGACGTTCAGCGAGTTGACGGCGCCGCCGAACAGCCCGAAACGGGGCACCTGGCGGATGCTGGCGTTGAATTCGTCGTCCAGGTAGACGTGGTGGACCGGCGGCCCCTTGATCCTGGCCCGGATGCGGTCGAGCGCCTCGAAGAGCGCGGGCGCGTCGTCGCGCTGCAGTTCCACGCCCTCGGGTTCGTCGAAGCGCACCCACAGCGCGCGCAGCGTGGCCCAGAGCAGGCCGCCTGCGAACAGCAGCAGCCAGCCGCGGGTGAAGGTGAAGCGTTCTTCGCGGACCGGCAACAGCACCCAGGCGATGAGGCCTACCGCGAGCCCCAGGCAGCCGAGCACCCACAGGTAGCCGAGCGCGGCGAAGGCCGCCACGCTGCGCCGATAGCGCGCACTGTCGTCCGCGCTGGCATGCTCGCTCAGTCGAACCAGGTGAACAAAATCAGCGCGATCCATCCGACTCCCGTCAAATCAAGCCACGACAGTTTTTAAAGAAAGAAGCCCCGTTGAACAACGACGACGACCTCCCTCCCCTGATCGAAACACCTCCCGGGCGCTACCGCCACTACAAGGGCGGCGAATACGAGGTGCTCGGCACCGTCCGCCACAGCGAGACCCTGGAGCCGATGACGCTGTACCGCGCCTTGTATGGAGCCCACGGACTCTGGGTCCGCCCTGCCGCCATGTTCGGCGAGACCGTCGAGATCGACGGCGTGCCGCAGCGGAGATTCACACCGATCTAGCCAGTACGGCCCGGCCCGGGCCGTCTCTGGATGAGCGCGTCAGCCGCAGCGGACCTCGGTCACACGGTTGCGCGCGTCGACGTCCAGGTTCAGGCGTCCGCCGTTGAGTTCAGTCGTCGCTGCCTCGCCGGGCTTCAGCACCCGCACCACGCCGGCTCCGGCGCGCACGCGGGCTGCGGCTTCCAGCTGCGGCGTCAGCGGCTGGCCGACCGCGAAGCGGGCACCATCGGCGTTGCACTGATAGACCGGTGCCGGGGGTGGCACGGGCGCGGCGGGTGCCGGCGCGGGTGCGGGGGCCGGGGCGGCGCAGCCCGCGAGCAGGGCGACGGCGCCGGCAACGGTCAGCAGCAGCGATTTTGTTTTCACTTCGAACTCCCCAAAACCCGCGAATATAAAACAACTTCAAGGGTTGTGACTCGATGTATCAGCCAGCCATCCTGCGATCGCTCGTGGATACAACAGGTGCTCCTGCGCCAGCACCCGGCCAGCCAGGGTGGCGGCCGTGTCGTCGGGCAGCACCGGCACCACGGCCTGCGCCAGGATCGGGCCGTGGTCGAGTTCGGTCGTCACCTGGTGGACGGTCACGCCGGCCACCTTGCAGCCCGCCTCGATGGCGCGCTGATGGGTGTGGAGCCCCGGGAACGCGGGCAGCAGCGAGGGATGGATATTAATCAGCCGCCCCGCATAGCGCCCGACGAAGCCGGGCGTCAGGATGCGCATGAACCCGGCCAGCACCACCAGCGCGGGCGAATGAGCGTCCACCGCTGTCGCCAGGGCCTCGTCGAAAGCCTCGCGGGTCGCAAACTCCTTGTGCGGCACCACGGCGGTGTCGATGCCGTGCGAACGGGCAATGGCCAGCCCGCCGGCCTCGGCCTTGTTGCTGATGACCGCGGCAATGCGGGCGCCGAAGCGCTCGGCCCAGCGGTCGCGCTCGGCGGTGTGCACGATGGCCGCCATGTTGGAGCCGCCGCCGGAGATCAGGATCACGATGTTCTTCATGGGAGGCGGGATTATCCGCGCCGTGCTTGTCGCGACGCGGACACCGTTTCACAGCACGACCGTGCTAAAACTCACGACTCCGGAGACACACCGCGTCTGCGGTGAACCGATCAACACAGCGAGGCACGCATGGATTTGAGCTTCACACCCGAAGAACAGAAGTTCCGCGAAGAGGTTCGCGCCTGGGTCAAAGAAAACCTTCCCCAAGAGATTTCGCACAAGGTGCACAACGCGCTGGAGCTCACGCGCGACGATTTGCAAGGCTGGGCCAAGATCCTCGGCAAGAAGGGCTGGCTGGGCTACGGCTGGCCGAAGGAATTCGGCGGCCCGGGCTGGACTGCCGTGCAGCGCCACCTGTTCGAGGAAGAAACCGCCCTCGCCGGCGCGCCGCGCATCATTCCGTTCGGCCCAGTCATGGTGGCACCGGTGATCATGGCCTTCGGCAATGCCGAACAGCAGAAACGCTTTCTTCCCGGCATCGCCAGCGGTGAAGTCTGGTGGAGCCAGGGCTACAGCGAGCCCGGTTCGGGTTCCGACCTCGCCTCGGTCAAGACCAAGGCAGAGCGCAAAGGCGACAAGTACATCGTCAACGGCCAGAAGACCTGGACCACGCTCGGCCAGTACGGCGACTGGATGTTCAACCTCGTGCGCACCAGCAACGAGGGCAAGCCCCAGACCGGCATCAGCTTCCTGCTGCTCGACATGAAGTCGCCCGGCGTCACCGTGCGCCCGATCAAGCTGCTCGACGGCGGCCATGAAGTGAACGAGGTGTTCTTCGACAACGTCGAAGTGCCCGCCGAGAATCTGATCGGCGAAGAGAACAAGGGCTGGACCTACGCCAAGCACCTGCTCTCGCACGAGCGCACCAACATCGCCGACGTGAACCGCGCCAAGCGCGAACTCGAGCGCCTGAAGCGCATCGCCAAGAGCGAAGGCGTGTATGAAGACCAGCGCTTCCGCGACGAGATTGCAAAGCTCGAGGTCGACATCGTCGCCCTCGAGATGATGGTGCTGCGCGTGCTCTCCGCTGCGACCTCCGGCAAGAACTCGCTCGACGTGGCCGGCCTGCTCAAGATCCGCGGCAGCGAGATCCAGCAGCGCTACAGCGAACTGATGATGCTGGCCGGCGGACCCTATTCCCTGCCGCTGATCCGCGAAGCGATGGAAGCCGGCTGGCAAGGCAACTTCCCGGGCGGCAACCCGGCGCTCGCGCCGCTGACGTCGACCTTCTTCAACATGCGCAAGACCACCATCTACGGCGGTTCGAACGAAGTGCAACGCAACATCGTCGCGCAGACGGTTCTGGGCTGAGGAGACACGAACATGGATTTCAATTTTTCCGACGACCAGGAACAACTGCGCGACGCCGTTCGCAAGTGGGTCGACAAGGGCTATGACTTCGAGCGCCGCCGCGGCATCGGGGCCAAGGGCGGCTTCTCGCGCGAAGCCTGGGACGAGCTGGCCGAACTCGGCCTGGGCGGCCTGTACATCAGCGAGGACGACGGTGGCCTGGGCATGGGCCCGGTGGCCGGCATGGTCGTCATGGAAGAACTCGGCCGCGGCATCGTGCTGGAGCCCTTCGCGCAGACGCTGATCGCCGGCGCGGTACTCGGCGGCTATGCCGACGCGGGCACCAAGGAAGGCTGGCTGCCGCGCATCGCCGGCGGCCAGGCCATCGTGGTGCTGGCCTACCAGGAGCGCAAGGCGCGCTACCGCCTGGACGTGTGCGACGCCCACGCCGCCAGGAGCGGCAACGGCTGGTCGTTGAACGGCGCCAAGAGCGTGGTGCCGGTCGGTGACGAAGCCGACGCCTACCTCGTGCCCGCCAAGGTCGACGGCAAGATCGCCCTCTTCCTGGTCGAGCGCAGCGCCAGCGGCGTCGAAGCCCGCGGCTACGGCACGCAGGACGGCGGCCGCGCGGCCGAAGTGGTGTTCGACAAGGCCGATGCCACGCTGGTCACGCTCGACGGCCTGGCAGCGCTCGAATACGCGGTGGACGTCGGCATTGCCGCCACCTGCGCCGAAGCGGTGGGGGTGATGGACAAGACCGTGGCTCTCACCGTCGACTACATGAACCAGCGCAAGCAGTTCGGCGTGACCATCTCGACCTTCCAGGCGCTGCGCCATCGTGTCGCCGACATGAAGATGCAGCTCGAACTCGCGCGATCGATGAGCTACTACGCGACGCTCAAGCTCAACGCCCCGGCCGACGAACGCCGCCAGGCGCTGGCGCGCGCCAAGTACCAGCTCGGCGTGTCGATGCGCTACGTGGCGGCGAATTCGGTGCAGCTGCACGGCGGCATCGGGGTGACCGACGAGTACATCGGCAGCCACTACTTCCGCAAGCTCACGCAGCTCGAGCTGACTTTCGGCGACACGCTGCATCACCTGGGTGAAGTGTCGGCCCGCATGCAGGACACCGCCGGCGTCTTCGCCTGACAACGACGGCGACACCTGCGACCCGGCAACGCCGGTTTCACGGTGTTCCGATAGCATCCAACGCCCGCCTGCCTCGCGCCGTCGGGCGTTTTCACGTGGACTCCAGCCCCAGGAACGAAACATGCACTCCCGCCGCACCCTCCTAGCCATGGCCGTCATCGGGGCCGCCGCCACCGCCGTGCTGACCGCCTGCGCCACCTCTTCGTCGCCCTCGCCGTCGTATGCCGAGCGACCGCCCATCGTGTTCGTTCACGGCAACGGCGATTCGGCGGCGCTCTGGCAGACGACGATCTGGCGCTTCGAGTCCAACGGCTGGCCGGCCGACCGGCTGTTTGCCTTCGACCAGCCGAACCCCCTCGCGCGCGACGACGATGCCGTGGCCCAGCCCGGACGCAGCTCCACGGCCGAATCGGCGGTGTTCCTCAAGGCGCAGGTCGACAAGGTGCTGAAGGCCACGGGCGCTTCCAAGGTGGTGCTGATCGGCAATTCGCGCGGCGGCAACACCATCCGCAACTACGTGCAGAACGGTGGTGGCGCGGCCGTGGTGAGCCACGTCGTGCTGGGCGGCAACCCCGCGCACGGCATCTGGGCGGTGAAGGGTTTCCGCGAGAACAACGAGTTCTCGGGGCTGTCGGGTTTCATGCAGCAGCTCAATGCGCCCAAAGGCCCGGACGGCCAGGAAGTCACGCCGGGCGTGAAGTGGATGACCCTGCGCTCCGACAACAACGACAAATACGCGCAGCCCGACGGCGTGTGGATCGGCGCCCCCGGCAAGCCGACCAACATCGGCTTCGACGGCCCTGCGCTCAAAGGCGCGAACAACGTCGTGCTGCCGCGCGTGGACCACCGCGAGACTTCGTTCTCGCCCGCGGCATTCGCGGCCACATGGCAATTCCTGAGCGGAGAAGCACCGCGCACCACCGCCGTGGTGCCTGACACGAAGGTCGTGCTCGACGGCCGGGCGATCGGCGCCGAAAACCTCGCGCTCAATGGCGCGCAGGTAACGATTTATGCGGTGGACCCGGCAACCGGCGCGCGGCGCGGCGAGGCCGTGCACACCAAGTCGGTCGGCGCCGATGGCCGCTGGGGCCCGTTCAACGCACGCGGCGACACCTCCTATGAATTCGTCCTGAGCGCACCGGGCTACGGCACCACGCACATCTACCGCAGCTCCTTTCCGCGCAGCGGCAGCTTCGTGCACCTGCGGCCGGAACGCGTCACGCCGGCCGACAACGGCGCGAGCTCGGTCGTCGTCTTCACGCGTCCGCGCGGGTATTTCGATGCCCAGCGCGACACCATGCGCTTCGACGGCAAGAGCCCGCCACCCGGCGTGCCACCCAAGGGCGCGGGCGTGGCCACCTCCAGGCTGCGCCTGGAAGGCGGCGGCGCGCCACGCGCTGTGACCGGCGAATTCAACGGCGAGCGCATCACCGGCCTGACGTGGCCGGCAGCCCAGGAACACGTGACGGTGCTCGAGCTGACCTACTGAAAAGGCACCCGCCATGACCGACCCCGCCGCCCCCTTCGTGCTGCAGTCGCGCGACGCGCGCGGCGTGGTCACGTTGACGCTGAACCGCCCGGCCTCTTTCAACGCCCTGTCGGAAGGCATGCTGGGCGCGCTGGAAGAGGCGCTGGGCGACATCGCGGGCGACGAGGGCGTGCGCGCCGTCGTCATCGCGGCGGCCGGCAAGGCCTTCTGCGCCGGGCATGACCTGAAAGAAATGCGCGCGGAGCCCTCCCTTGGGTACTACCAGCAGCTGTTCGAACGCTGCGGGGCGATGATGCTGTCGATCCAGAAGCTCGATGTGCCGGTGATCGCGCGCGTGCACGGCGTCGCGACCGCGGCGGGCTGCCAACTGGTCGCCGTGTGCGACCTGGCGGTGGCGTCGAGCGAAGCCCGTTTCGCGGTCAGCGGCGTGAACGTGGGGCTGTTCTGCGCCACGCCGAGCGTGACGCTGTCGCGCAACCTCGGGCGCAAGGAAGCATTCGAGATGCTCGTGACTGGCGAATTCATTGGCGCGGAAGAGGCGCGCGAGAAGGGGCTGGTCAACCAGGTGGCGGCGCCCGCGGAACTCGACGCCGCCGTCGAAGCGCTGGTGGCCAGCATCGTCGCCAAGCCCCGCAAGGCGCTGGCGCTGGGCAAGGCCCTGTTCTACCGCCAGCTCGAAACCGGCATCGAGGCCGCCCTGGCCGACGCCAGCCAGACCATGGCCTGCAACATGATGGACGAAGGCGCGCTCGAAGGCGTTCAGGCCTTCATCGAGAAGCGCCCGCCTTCCTGGAAACGCTGAAGCTAGGTGTCGTGCAGCCGCGAGCTTTGCGGCAGGTGCGCCATCAGGAACTCCATCTGGTCGGCCAGGATGCGCCTGTTGCACAGGATGAAGTCTTCCCAGAGGCTGGGCACGTACGGCGCGTAAAGCAGCGGCATGCCGGCCTGCTCGGGCGTGCGGCTGCTCTTGCGGTGGTTGCACGGCTTGCAGGCCGTGACCACGTTCATCCAGGTGTCGATGCCCTTCTGGGCAAAGGGAATGATGTGCTCGCGGGTGAGCTCGTCTTCATGGAAGTGCCCGCCGCAGTAGGCGCAGACGTTGCGGTCGCGCGAGAACAGCTTGCTGTTGGTCAGCCCCGGCCGCTGAGTGAAGGGATTGATGCGCGGCACGCCCTTGGTGCCGATGATGCTGTTGATCGCGATCTGCGATTGCTCGCCCGTGATGGCGTTGTGGCCGCCACGGAACACAGCCACCTGCGCGCCCACCTCCCAGCGAACTTCGTCCGCCGCATAGTGGATCACCGCCTGTTCCAGCGAAATCCATGACTGGGGCAGCCCTTGGGCCGACAGCTTCAAGACCTTCACACACGCCTCCTCGAAAAGGGAGAGAACACGGAAAGACCAGGGACACGGAGCGCGTTGGAGACCCACGCCAATCAACGCACTGCGTCACAATATACCGGCTTTGTGACAAATCGGCCTGATTCGCCCAATTGACGGGCGAAAGGCGCTATCAAAAAGATACTCACCGATGCAGGTTTTTCGCGGCTTCCGGCACCCGGGCGTAGCCCCCGCCTGCGCCCTCACCATTGGCAATTTCGACGGCGTGCACCGTGGCCACCAGGCCATGCTCGCGCTTTTGCAGACCGAGGCCCGCCAGCGCGGGCTGCCGAGCTGCGTGCTCACCTTCGAGCCCCACCCGCGCGATTATTTCGCCGCGCTCACCAGGAAACCTGACCTGGCGCCGGCGCGCATCGGCACGCTGCGCGACAAGCTCAGCGAGCTGGCCGCCTGCGGCGTGGCGCAGACCATCGTGCTGCCCTTCGACAGCCGGCTGGCATCCCAGACGCCGGAAGAATTCATCCAGAACGTGCTGGTCGACGGACTGGGCGCGCGCTACGTACTAGTGGGCGACGACTTCCGCTTCGGCGCCAAGCGGGCCGGCGACTACGCCATGCTCGACGCGGCAGGCGACGCCCGCGGCTTCGACGTGGCGCGCATGAACAGCTATGAAGTACACGGCCTGCGGGTTTCCAGCTCCGCCGTGCGCGAAGCACTGGCCGAAGGCCGCATGGCCGACGCCCAGACGCTGCTCGGGCGGCCCTACACGATTTCGGGCCACGTGGTCCATGGCCGCAAGCTCGGCCGCGCGCTGGGGGCCTCGGCACCAGGCCTGGACGACGGCTTTCGCACCCTCAACCTGCGCTTCAAGCACTGGAAACCGGCCGCCAGCGGCATCTTCGCGGTGCTGGTCCACGGCCTGGCCGACCAGCCCCTGCCAGGCGTGGCGAACCTGGGCGTGCGCCCCTCGCTGGACGCCAACGACGTCAACGGCGGGCGGGTTCTGCTGGAAACCCATTGCCTGGAGTGGCCCTCGCATCTGGGTACCGAAGGGGCCTACGGTAAAATCGTCCGCGTGGAACTCCTGCACAAACTGCACGACGAATTGCGCTACACCAGCCTCGAGGCCCTCACTGCGGGCATCGCGAAGGATGGGCGCGACGCACGCGCGTTCTTTGCCTCCACCCACGCCGAAACCCACCGCCAGACCACGCGCGACCGAATTTAGCCCTGCACGCCCCGTGCTGCCGCCCTTCGACAAGCTCAGGGCGAACGGCTATACCTTCCGCACCGACACGCTTCATGCAGTTCGGGCTGAGCCTGTCGAAGCCCCCTAGAAGCCTTCTGCTTCGCACCCCAACATGTCTGACGCTGCTTCCCCCAAAGATTACCGTTCCACGCTGAACCTGCCCGACACCCCCTTCCCGATGCGCGGCGACCTGCCCAAGCGCGAACCGGGCTGGGTGAAGGAATGGAACGACGAAGGCCGCTACCACCGCCTGCGCGACGCCCGCCACGGCGCGCCCAAGTTCATCCTGCACGACGGTCCCCCGTACGCCAACGGCCAGATCCACATGGGCCATGCGGTGAACAAGATCCTCAAGGACATGATCACCAAGGCGCGCCAGCTCGAAGGCTACGACGCGCTCTACGTGCCCGGCTGGGACTGCCACGGCCTGCCGATCGAGAACGCCATCGAAAAGCAGTACGGCCGCAACCTGAGCCGCGACGAGATGCAGGCCAAGAGCCGCGCCTTCGCCACCGGGCAGATCGCCCAGCAGATGGCCGACTTCCAGCGCCTGGGCGTGCTGGGCGAATGGGACCATCCCTACAAGACCATGGACTTCGCCAACGAGGCCGGCGAACTGCGCGCGTTCAAGCGCGTCATAGAGCGCGGCTTCGTCTACCGCGGCCTGAAGCCGGTGTACTGGTGCTTCGACTGCGGCTCCTCGCTGGCCGAATTCGAGATCGAATACGCCGACAAGAAGAGCCAGACCATCGACGTCGCTTTCAAGGCGCACGAGCGCGAGAAGGTGCTCAAGGCCTTCGGCACCGACCACACGATCCTCGGCGACATCTTCGCCGTGATCTGGACCACCACCGCGTGGACCATCCCGGCCAACCAGGCGATCAACCTCAACCCCGAGCTCGAGTACTCGCTGGTCGACACCGAGCGCGGCCTGCTCATCCTTGCCAACTCGCTGGTCGAGATGTGCATGACGCGCTATGCGCTCGACGGCAAGGTGCTGGCCACGGTCAAGGGCGAGAAGCTGGGCGGCCTCGAATTCGAGCATCCGCTGTATGACGTGGACGCCGGCTACAGGCGCCTGTCGCCCGTGTACCTGGCCGACTACGCCACCGCCACCGACGGTACGGGCCTGGTGCACTCCTCGCCCGCCTACGGCGTGGACGACTTCAACTCCTGCATCGCCCACGGCGTGGCGTACGACGACATCCTGAACCCGGTGCAGGGCAACGGCAGCTACGCGCCCGACTTCCCGCTGTTCGGCGGCCAGAACATCTGGAAGGCCGTGCCGGTCATCATCGCCGCGCTGCGCGATGCCAACCGCCTGCTGACCACCGAGACCATCACCCACAGCTATCCGCACTGCTGGCGCCACAAGACGCCGGTGATCTACCGCGCCGCGGCGCAGTGGTTCGTGCGCATGGACGAGGGCGAAGGCGTGTTCACCAAGGACAAGGCGCCCAAGACGCTGCGCCAGACCGCGCTCGACGCCATCGAGCAGACCAGCTTCTACCCCGAGAACGGCCGCGCGCGCCTGCACGACATGATCGCCGGCCGGCCCGACTGGTGCATCAGCCGCCAGCGCAGCTGGGGCGTGCCGATCCCGTTCTTCCTGCACAAGGATTCGGGCGAGCTGCATCCGCGCACCATGGAAATCCTCGACCAGGCCGCCGACATCGTCGAGAAGGGCGGCATCGAGGCCTGGAGCCGCGTCACGGTCGAGGAAATCCTCGGCGCCGAAGATGCGCCGCACTACACCAAGAGCACCGACATCCTCGAGGTGTGGTTCGACTCGGGCTCGACCTTCTCCCACGTGCTGCGCGGCACGCACCCCACGGTGCACCACGACACGGGGCCGGAAGCCGACCTGTACCTCGAAGGCCACGACCAGCATCGCGGCTGGTTCCACTCGTCGCTGCTGATCGCCTGCGCGCTGGAAGACCGCGCGCCGTACCGCGGCCTGCTGACGCACGGCTTCACGGTCGATGCCAAGGGCATCAAGATGAGCAAGTCGCTCAAGAACGGCATCGACCCGCAGGAAATCAGCAACAAGCTGGGCTCGGAAATCATCCGCCTGTGGGTGGCCGCGAGCGACTACTCGGGCGACATCGCCGGCGACGACAAGATCCTTGCGCGCGTGGTCGATGCCTACCGCCGCATCCGCAACACGCTGCGCTTCCTGCTTGCGAACACCAGCGACTTCGACGCCACCAAGGATGCGCTGCCGCTCGACCAGCTGTTCGAGATCGACCGCTACGCGCTGTCGCGCGCGGCGCAGTTCCAGGCCGAGATCCTCGCGCACTACAAGGTGTACGAGTTCCATCCGGTGGTGGCCAAGCTGCAGATCTACTGCTCGGAAGACCTGGGCGGCTTCTACCTCGACATCCTGAAGGACCGCCTCTACACGACGGCCCCGGGCTCGCTGGCACGTCGCAGCGCGCAGACGGCGCTGTGGCACATCTCGCAAGCCATGCTGCGCTGGATGGCGCCGTTCCTGAGCTTCACGGCCGAAGAGGCATGGAAGTTCGTGGGCACCGGCAAGCCGGGCGAATCGATCTTCACGCAGACCTACAGCAAGTTCGACGCGCCCGACGAGGCCCTGCTCGCCAAGTGGAACCGCATCCGCGAGATCCGCGACGTGGTGAACAAGGACATCGAGACGGTTCGCGGCGAAGGCAAGGTCGGCTCGTCGCTGCAGGCCAACCTGCAACTGACGGCACCGGCCGACGACTTCGCGCTGCTGAATACGCTGGGCGATGACCTGAAGTTCGTCTTCATCACCTCGGCCATCGCGCTGGCGGCCGGCGAGACGCTGTCGACGGTGGTGACGCCGAGCGCCGCGCAGAAGTGCGAACGCTGCTGGCACTACCGCGACGACGTGGGCCACGATGCGGCGCATCCGACGATCTGCGGGCGTTGCACCAGCAACCTGTTCGGCGCCGGCGAATCGCGGAGCTTTGCCTGATGGCCGCCGCCCGCTCCATGTCGGCCTCGCGTTCGCGCGGCGGCAGCATCTGGCCCTGGCTGGGGCTGGCGGTGATCATCGTGATCATCGACCAGTTCACCAAGACGCTGATCCTGGGCTACTACAAGCTCGGTGACGCGACCTACGTGACGAGCTTCTTCAACGTCGTGCGTGCGCACAACACGGGGGCCGCGTTCTCTTTCCTCGCGGATCATTCGGGCTGGCAGCGCTGGCTGTTCACGGCGATCGGCGTGGCGGCGGCGGTGTTCATCGTGTGGATGCTGAAGTCGCACGCGGGGCAGAAGCTGTTTTCGTTCTCCATGGCCTGCATCCTGGGCGGCGCCATCGGCAACGTGGTCGACCGGATGATGCACGGCTACGTGGTCGACTTCCTGAGCTTCCATGCGGGGAACTGGTACTTCCCGGCATTCAATGCCGCGGACAGTGCGATCACCCTCGGGGCTATCTGCCTGATCCTGGACGAGATCCGGCGGGTTCGCCGGGGCAAGTAAGTTTTCTCAGGGGCCCCGCGGGGCCCCTTCTTCCTGGGGCTGTCCACCCCTCGCCAAAGCCCTTCGGGTTTTTCCCGCTTTCGAACGATGTCATAACAAAGTCATACTGCGGCGGTCCAATGTAATCGATTACATGAACACCGCACGATGAGCATTCAAGACGTAGCAGCCAAAGCCGGGGTCTCCGTGGCCACGGTTTCGCGCGCTTTCAACTTTCCCGACAAGGTCACGCCCGCCACCCGCGAACTGGTGGAACGCGTGGCGCAGGAACTCAATTACCTGCCGAACGCCAGTGCGCGCACCCTGCGCACGCAACGCAGCCGCGTGCTCGGCATCGTGCTCCCCACGCTGCTGAACCCGACCTTCGCCGAGTGCCTGCAGGGCATCGCGCGGGCGGCCGTCGCGGGCGGCTACGCGATCATTCCCGTCACCACCGGCTACCGGCTCGACGAGGAAGAACGCGCCGTCCACCTGCTGCTGGCGGGCAATGTCGACGGGCTGATCCTCGTGGTGTCGAACCCCTCCACCTCGGCCACGCTGCCCCGGCTCCAGGCCGCTGGCGTGCCCTACGTGCTGGCCTACAACCGCCATGCGGACCACCCCTGCGTGTCGGTCGACAGCGAAGGCGCGGTGGCCGACGCGGTCACCCGGCTCGTGCTGCTGGGCCACCGGCGCATCGCGATGGTCAGCGGCACGCTGGCCGCATCCGACCGCGCGCAGCAGCGCTACCGCGGCTACCTCAAGGGCATGGCCGACACCGGCCTCGACGCACAGCCGCTGATCGAAGTGCCCTTCGTCGAGACCGCCATCGACGCGCTCGCGCCCCACCTTCAGGCACGCCAGCGCCCCACCGCGCTGATCTGCTCGAACGACCTCCTGGCCATCCGCAGCATCCGCGCCGCGCACCTCAGCGGCGTTTCGGTGCCCGAGGACCTCAGCGTGGTCGGCTTCGACGGCATTGCGCTCGGCGAAGACCTCACGCCCGCGCTCACCACCATCACCCAGCCCAACAGCGACATCGGCCGCCAGGGCGTCGAGTTGCTGATCCAGGCCATCTCCGGCGGCACCACGCTGCGGGCCGATTCGAGCCTGCTGCTTCCCCATGCCTTCCGAGACGGCGAGTCGTGCGCTTCGGCGCGCGAAGACAACAACGCCGCGACTTTCTGACCTCACCAACCTCGTTCTCCGACTCATCCTCCAAGGAGCTCCCGCATGTCCTCCCGCTTCCATCGCCTGGCCCGCCTGGGCCTGATCGCCGCCACGCTCGCCGCCGGCAGCGCCATGGCCCAGACCGCCATCTGCTACAACTGCCCGACCGAATGGGCCGACTGGGGCACCCAGCTGAAGGCCATAAAGGCCAAGACGGGCATCACCGTGCCGCCCGACAACAAGAACTCGGGCCAGTCGCTCGCGCAGATGGCGGCCGAGAAGGCCAGCCCCGTCGCCGACGTCACCTACCTCGGCGTGACCTTTGCGGTGCAGGCCGCCAAGGACGGCCTGGTCGAGCCCTACAAGCCCGCTGCGTGGAAAGACATTCCCGACGGCCTGAAGGACCCGGCCGGCAACTGGTTCACCATCCACTCGGGCACGCTCGGCTTCATGGTCAACGTCGACGCGCTCAAGGGCAAGCCGATTCCGAAATCGTGGGCCGACCTGCTCAAGCCTGAATACAAGGGCCTGATCGGCTACCTTGACCCGGCCTCGGCCTTCGTCGGCTACGTCGGCGCGGTCGCGGTGAACGAAGCGCGCGGCGGCACGCTCGATAACTTCAAGCCGGCCATCGACTACTTCAAGGCGCTGCAGAAGAACGAGCCGATCGTGCCGAAGCAAACTTCCTACGCGCGCGTGCTGTCGGGCGAAATCGCGATCCTGCTCGACTATGACTTCAACGCCTACCGCGCCAAGTACAAGGACAAGGCCAACGTGGCCTTCGTGATCCCGAGCGAAGGCACGCTGGCCGTGCCCTACGTGATGAGCCTGGTCGCCAAGGCCCCGCACGCGGCCGACGCCAAGAAGGTGCTCGACTTCACGCTGTCGGACGAAGGCCAGGCCATCTGGGCCAAGGCTTATCTGCGGCCGGTGCGCGCGAACGCGATGCCCAAGGAAATCGAAGCCCAGTTCCTGCCTGCGAGCGACTACGCCCGCGCCAAGAGCGTGGACTACGGGCGCATGGCAGCCGCGCAACGCGCTTTCTCCGATGAGTATTTGAAGGAAGTGCGCTAAGTCTCGCTTCGTCGCTCTGGGCGCGCTCTTTTCGGGGAGCGCTCACGCCGACGGGGTGCCTTGCTTCGCGAATGTCCCCCGGCTTCGCCCTCCTCCTTTATTTCGCTGCGCAAGGCACCCCGCCGTCGTGATCGTCCAGAGCACTGGCTGATCGGCCCGCACAAGCGCTGCGTCCAGTGCACAGGGCGTCGGGTGCTCCCCGCAGCGAAATAAAGGAGGAGCCCGAAGGGCGGGGGACATTCGCGGAGGGGAGTACCCGATGACCTGTGCACGCACCCCGAACAAAGCCGACCAAAACACAACGATGGGCAAAAAATGAAAACCGCCTGGAACCCAAGCTGGCGCCTGCTGGCCTGCGCAGCGCCCGCTGCCGCCTTCTTCGCGGCCTTCTGGCTGCTGCCGGTCGTGCGCCTGCTGACGCTGCCCGCCGACAAAGGCTGGGCAACCTATTTCGCCGTGCTCACGGATTCGCGCTACCTCGCGAGCATGGCCAACACGGTCGTGCTCTCCATCACGGTCACGCTCGCCACCCTGGTGCTGGGCGCGGCAGTGGGCATCTACCTCGCGCGGCATGCCTTCGTCGGCAAGCGCATGCTGCTGTCGCTGCTCACGCTGCCGCTGTCGTTCCCGGGCGTGATCATCGGCTTCTTCGTGATCCTGCTGGGCGGGCGCCAAGGCGTGGTCGCGGACCTGAGCGACAGCCTGATCGGCCAGCGCGTCACCTTCGCCTACGGCCTGCTCGGGCTGTTCCTGGCCTACCTGTATTTTTCGCTGCCGCGCGCCATCGCCACCTACGCGGCGGCCGCCGAGTCGATGAACACCCAGCTCGAGGAAGCCGCGCGTTCGCTCGGCGCCTCGCGGCTGCGCGTGGCACGCGACGTGTGGATGCCCGAACTCGCGCCCACCACGTTGGCCTGCGGCGCGATCCTCTTCGCCACGTCGATGGGCGCCTTCGGCACGGCCTTCACGCTGGCCAGCAAGTTCGAGGTCATTCCCATCACCATCTACAACGAGTTCACCAACTACGCCAACTTCGCGCTCGCCGCGTCGCTGTCTATTTCGCTGGGCATCGTGACCTGGCTGGTGCTGTTCGTGGCGCGCCGCTTCGGCGCGAATCCCGTCGCACGCTGAGGCACACCCATCATGCGAAAGAACACACAGGCCAAGGCGCCCTTCCTGCTCGCCGTCACGCTGATCGTGAGCCTCTTCATGATCGCGCCGATGCTGCTGTCGGTCATGGCGGGCCTGGTCAACAACTACAGCACCGGCCTCAAGAGCGGCTTCACGCTGCGCTGGCTCGGCGAGGTGTGGGAAAACTACGGCGGCACCGTCGGCTGGTCGATCGCGCTGGCCGTGGCCTGCGTGATCGGCACCGTGCTGATCGGCGTGCCCTGCGCCTATGCGCTGGCGCGCAGCCGCTCGCGCGCCGCACGCATCTTCGAGGAGCTGCTGACGCTGCCGGTCGCGGTGCCGGGCCTTGCCACGGCGCTTGCGCTGATCCTCGCCTACGGCCAGCTCACCGCGTTCCGCCAGAGCTTCGCCTTCATCCTCGTGGGCCACATGATCTTCACGCTGCCCTTCATGGTGCGCACCGTCAGCTCGGCCTTCGAGCGCGACGACCTGCTCGCGCTCGAGGAAGCCGCGCGCTCGCTGGGCGCGAACTTCCGCCAGCGCTTCATGGGCATCCTGGTGCCGGCCGTGTTCCCCGCCATCGTGGCCGGCAGCCTGATGGTCTTCACGCTCTCGGTCGGCGAATTCAACCTCACGTGGATGCTGCACACGCCGCTCACGCGCACGCTGCCCGTGGGCTTGGCCGACAGCTATGCCTCGATGCGCATCGAAATCGGATCGGCCTACACGCTGGTTTTCTTTGCCGTCATTCTTCCGGTGCTGTGGGCCTTGCAGTACCTTGCCAACCTCATGCAGAAACGCCATGGAACTTGAACGCATCACCATCGACATCGCCAACTGCGCGAAAACCTATGCCGACGGCACACGCGGCCTGCAGCCCACCGACCTGCGGGTGGAAGCCGGCGAAGTGCTGGCGCTGCTCGGCCCCTCGGGCTGCGGCAAGACCACGCTGCTGCGGCTGATTGCCGGGCTGGAAGCGCCCGACGCGGGCAGCCGCATCGTTTTCGGCGACCAGGACGTGACGCAGCGCCCGGTCGAACACCGCGGCGTCGGCATGGTGTTCCAGAGCTACGCCCTCTTCCCGCAGATGACGGTGGCAGCCAACATCGGCTACGGCCTGCGCATTCGCGGCGTCTCGCCCGAAGAAGAAAAACGCAGCGTGGGCGAGCTGGTCGACCTGGTGCGCCTGGGCGGGCTGGAGAACAAGCGTCCCTCCGAGCTTTCGGGAGGCCAGCGCCAGCGCGTGGCCCTGGCACGCGCCGTGGCCGTGCGCCCGCGCGTGCTGCTGCTCGACGAGCCGCTGGCAGCGCTCGACGCCAAGCTCAAGGAATCGCTGCGCGACGAGCTGGCCGAACTGCTGCGCCGCCTGCACATCACGGCCATCCACGTCACGCACGACCAGCAGGAGGCGCTGGCCATCGCCGACCGCCTCGCGGTGATGCGCGCCGGGCGCATCGTGCAGGTGGGCCGTGGCGAAGACCTCTACCGCGCCCCCGCGCACCCCTTCGTGGCCGAGTTCCTGGGCCGGGTCAACCGGCTGGAGCGCACGGCCGACGCCATCGCCCAGGGCGTCGTCCGAATCGGCGGAATCACCCTGCCCTGCCCGAGCGCCTGGCGCGACCATGCAACCCTGCTGGTGCGCCCCGAAGACATCGAAGTCGGCGCGCCCCAGCTGGACTGGGCCGCCGGCATCGTCGAGCGCCGCACCTTCCTCGGCGACCGCGTCCAGCTGCACCTGCTCGCGCAGGACCAGCCCTTGCTGATGGCCGACGTGGAGCGCGACAAACCTTTCAAGCCAGGCGACACCGTGGGCTTGCGCATCCACCCCGACCGCCTGATGACGTCGCAGGAGACCATCACCGCATGACGACAAGCAACGCACCCCACGACACCACCTTCCTGGTCCAGCTGACCGACCTGCACATCCGCGAGCCGGGCCGGCTGGCCTACGGCCGCATCAACACCGCGCCCTATCTGGAGCGCGCCGTGCAGTCGGTGCTGGCGCTGCGCCAGCCGCCCGACGCGGTGGTCGTCACCGGCGACCTGACCGACTTCGGCCGCGCGGCCGAGTACGAGCACCTCGCGCGCCTGCTGGCCCCGCTGAACATGCCGGTCTACCTGATGCCCGGCAACCACGACGACCGCGACCAGCTGCGCCGCAGCTTCCCCGGCCACGCCTACCTGGGCACGGGCGCCGACACCGACGGCTTCATCCAGTACTCGGTGCGCGTCGGCCCGCTGCGCCTGCTCACGCTCGACACCTGCGTGCCCGGCGCGAGCCACGGCTCGCTGTGCGAGAAGCGCCTGGCCTGGCTCGAAGCCCAGCTGGAGGCCTGCCGCGGCGAACCCGTGGTGATCGCCATGCACCATCCGCCGTTCGAGACGCTGATCGGCCACATGGACGAAATCGGCCTGCTCCAGGGCTCGGAAGCGCTCGAGGCGCTGGTCTCGCGCCATCCGAACGTCGAGCGCATCATCTGCGGCCACCTGCACCGCGCCATCGACGTGCGCTTCGGCGGCACCATTGCCTCGACCTCGCCGGCCCAGGCGCACCAGGTCTGCCTCGATCTCGCGCCCGACGCCCCCTCGGCCTGGACGCTGGAACCGCCCGCTTTCCGTGTCCATGCGTGGCTGCCGCGCAACCGCCGGCTGGTGACGCATCTGGCGGCTTGCGGTAGCTTCGAAGGCCCTTATCCTTTCCACGACAACGGAGCGCTTATCGACTGATTCGCTATCTTGTGGAAAATGGGGTCGAAACGAACCAAAACGAAAAGGATAGAACCCGACACCCATGAAGCATCTTCTGAACCTGCTGGCGGCAGTCGCATTGCTGGTGTGGGGTACGCACCTCGTTCGTACCGGCGTGCTGCGCGTATTCGGCGCCAACCTGCGCAAGATCCTCGTGCAGAGCATGCGCAACCGCTTCACCGCCGCCCTCTCGGGCATCGGCGTGACCGCCCTGGTGCAATCGAGCACGGCCACCTCCCTCATGACCTCGTCCTTCGTCGGGCAGGGCCTGGTCACGCTGCCGGCGGCGCTGGCGGTGATGCGCGGCGCCGACGTGGGCACCGCGCTGATTTCCGTGCTGTTCTCGGCCGACCTGTCGTGGCTGTCGCCGATGTTCATCTTCGTGGGCGTGGTGCTGTTCATCACGCGCTCGGCCTCGGTGGCGGGGCGCGTGGGGCGGGTTCTCATCGGGCTGGGGCTCATGCTGCTGGCGCTGCAGCTGGTGGTGGAAGCGACCGAGCCGCTGTTCTCGTCGCCCGCCGTGCGCGCGCTGCTCGCGTCGATCAACAGCGACGTGCTGCTCGAGATCACCATCGGCTCGGTGCTGGCCATCGTGGCCTATTCGAGCCTCGCGGTGGTGCTGCTGGTGGCGGCCATGGCCACCTCGAACGTGGTGCCGCTGGACGTTGCGCTGGGCCTGGTGCTCGGCGCCAACCTCGGCAGCGGCCTGCTGGCGGTGCTGACCACGGCCAAGTCGGCGGTGTCGGTGCGGCAGGTGACGATCGGCAACCTGCTGTTCAAGGCGCTGGGCGTGGCCATCGTGGCGCCCTTCATCGGGCTGTGGATCCGCTACGTGCAGCCCGAGCTGCCGAACCAGGCGCACGGCGTGGTGCTGTTCCACCTGGGCTTCAACGTCATCATCAGCGTGGGGTTCATCGGGCTCACCCAATGGGTGGCCAAGCTGGTGACGCGGCTGCTGCCGGTGCCGCAGCAGCCGGCCGGCGCCATGCGGCTGCACCACCTCGATCCGTCGGCGCTGTCGACCCCTTCGCTGGCCATTTCGAACGCCGCGCGCGAGGCGCTGCACCAGGCCGACATCGTGGAGACCATGCTGATCGGCACGCTCGACGTGATCCGCCACAACGACCTGCGGCTGGCGCAGGAACTCCGCCAGCTCGACGATGCCGTGGACGAGCTGTACTCGGCCATCAAGTACTACATGACGCGCATCTCGCGCGAGGCGCTGGGCGAGGAAGAAAGCCGGCGCTGGACCGACATCATCAGCTTCACGATCAACATGGAGCAGATCGGCGACATCATCGAGCGGGTGATCATCGACATCGAGGACAAGAAGATCAAGCCGCAGCGCAACTTCTCCGAAGCCGGCATGGCAGAGATCGTGGAGCTGCACGGCCGGCTGATCGCCAACCTGCGGCTGAGCATGAGCGTGTTCCTGAACGGCAACGTGCGGGACGCCCAGAAGCTGCTGGAAGAAAAAGTGCGCTTCCGCGACCTGGAGCGGGCCTACGCCACCACCCACCTGGACCGCCTGTCCGACCGGACCACGCTGAGCATCGAGACCAGTTCGCTGCACATCGACCTGATCAGCGACCTGAAGCGCATCAACTCGCACATCTGCTCGATCGCGTATCCGATCCTGGAGTCGGCCGGGGCGCTGGCGCCGAGCCGGCTGAAGGATCCCCAGCTGGGCCAGGTGGAGAGCTGACCCGACAGCGCCCCGGCCGGAAAGAAGCTACTTCTGCCCGGCAGGCTTCAGCGCCGGGGCAGCTTCCTGCCCCCGCCGCGCATAGCGCTGCGCCAGCACCGCGCACACCATCAGCTGCATCTGGTGGAAAAGCATCAGCGGCAGCACGATGGCACCCACGGCGTGGGAAGCGAACAGCACCTTCGCCATCGGGATGCCGCTCGCGAGGCTCTTCTTGGAGCCGCAGAAGACGATGGTGATCTCGTCCGCCTTGTCGAAACCCAGCTTGCGCGCGGTGAAGGTCGTGAGCGTGAGCGCCAGTGCCAGCAGCACGGCGCACACCAGCAGCAGGCCCAGCAGCGCGCTCACGGGAATCTGCTTCCAGAGCCCCTCGATCACCGCCGCGCTGAACGCGGTGTAGACCACCAGCAGGATCGAGCCCTGGTCCACGAACTTGAGCACCGCCGCGCGCTTCTGCACCCACTTGCCGATGACCGGGCGCAGCAGGTGGCCGGCCAAGAAGGGCACCATCAGCTGCAGCAGGATGCGGCCGATCGAATCGAAGGACGAGGTGGCGCCGCCGTTGTGCGGCAGCACCACCAGGTTCACCAGCACGGGCGTGATGAACACACCCAGCAGCGTGGACGCCGAGGCGCTGCAGATGGCGGCCGGCATGTTGCCCCGGGCCATCGCGGTGAAGGCGATGGCCGACTGCACCGTGGCCGGCAGCACGCACAGGAACAGCACGCCGGTGTAGAGCTCGGGCGTCACCAGCGACGACAGCACCGGCTTGAGCGCGAGCCCCAGCAGCGGGAACAGGACGAAGGTGCTCGCGAACACCAGCAGGTGCAGCCGCCAATGGGTGATGCCCGCCATGATCGCCTCGCGCGACAGCTTGGCGCCGTGCAGGAAGAACAGCAGTCCGATGGCGACCGTGGTCAGGCCTTCGAAGAAATGCGCCACGCGCCCGCTGGCGGGCAGCAGGCTGGCGATGGTCACGACCGTGACGAGGGCGAGCGTGAAGTTGTCGGGGAGGAAGCGTGAACGGGCCATGGAACGCATTGGACGCCGCGTCCATTCAAAAGAGAAATGGATTTATCTGATGGATATATGATTCGAGCGCATGAATGTCACGCTTCGCCAGCTTCGCGTATTCCGCTCGGTGGCCGAGGGACGCAATTTCAGCCGCGCCGGCGACCAGGTCGGCCTGAGCCAGCCGGCGGTCAGCCGCTCGATCCTGGAGTTGGAGTCGCAGCTCGGCCTCAAGCTGCTCGACCGAACCACCCGCGAGGTGGTGTTGACGGAAGCCGGCCAGTCGCTCGCAGCCCGGCTCGACCGCGTGCTCGACGACCTCGACCAGACCCTGCAGGACGTGGCCGGCCTGGCCAGTGCGCGTGGCGGCAAGGTGCGGGTGGCGAGCAGCCCCACGCTGTCGGCCAACCTGATGCCCGGCTGCATCGCTACCTGCGCGGTGCAGGCGCCGGGCATCCAGTTCCTGCTGCTCGACCGCATCCAGCAGGACGTGCTCGACAGCGTACGCAGCGGCGAGGTCGACTTCGGCGTGGTGATCGAGCCCTCGGAGGCCGAGGACCTGCACTGCGAGGCGATCCTCGACGATCCCTTCGTGCTCGTGGTGCCCCCCGCGCACCGGCTCGCGCAGAAGGCATCGGTGCGCTGGACGGCGCTCGACGGGGAATCCCTTGTGTTGCTCGACCATGCCTCTGGCAGCCGGCGGCTGATCGACCTGGCGCTGGAGCGGCATGGTGCGCACTGCGAAGTGAAACAGCAGCTCGGCCACCCGACCACCGTGTTCCGCATGGTCGAGGCGGGCATCGGCATCAGCGTGATGCCGGAGCTTTCATTGCCGCCGGAGGGTTTGCCGCAGCTCGTGGTGCGGCCGCTGGTGCCGCGCGTTCAGCGGGCGATCATGCTGATTCGCCGCCGCAACCGGGCGCTTTCGCCGCTCGCCGAGCGGGTGTGGGGCATCGTGCGCGAGACCGCTGCGCTCAGTGCGTCAGCGGAGCCCGGTTCGACGACACAGAAGGATGGCTGAGCCGCGCCTGCCGCTGGCGCACGCAGAAGTCGATCAGGTCCTCCACCTCGGTGGCCTTGTCGAACACCGCGTCGGCGCCGAGCAGGGCGCACTTCCGGCGCATCTCGGGCGTGGCGTAGTTGCTCAGGACCACCATTTTCTGCATCGGATGCCGGTCTCGGCAGGCCTCCAGCACGCGGAAACCGGTGCCGTCCTTCAGGAACAGGTCGACGATGGCCAGGTCCCATTGGGACGGATTGCGCGTGAGCCAGCGCGTGCCCTCGGCTTCGGATTCGGCCTGGCCGATGGGGTCCACCCGCGCTACCTCGCGCAAGGTGCCCACCAGGTTCTCGCGAATGGTGGGGTTGTCTTCGACGATGTAGGTGCGAACGGTGTTCATGCGGCTTTGCCTCTGGCTTTGACCCAAGGCTACAAAGTGCGCCACTCACAAGTCGAAGGCATGACACCACTGCACGGGTAGGACAAGACTGTCCTTTCCGTCTTATCAGAGCGTGAGGATCGTGCAGCCCGTGGTCTTGCGCGCCTCGAGGTCGCGGTGCGCCTGCTGCACGTCGTCCAGTGCATAGCGCTGGTCGATCGGGATCTTCACCGCGCCGCTTCGCACCACCGCGAACAGATCGTCGGCCATGGCCTGCGTGCTCTCGCGCGTGGACATGTGGGTGAAGAGCGTGGGCCGCGTCACGTACAGCGAGCCCTTGGAGGCGAGAGTGCCGAGGTTCACCGGCGGCACCGGCCCCGAACCGTTGCCGAACACCGCCAGCAGGCCGAAGGGCCGCAGGCAGTCGATCGAGCCTTCGAAGGTGTCCTTGCCTACCGAGTCGTACACCACCTTCACGCCCTTGCCGCCGGTGATTTCCTTCACCCGCGCCGCGAAGTTCTCGGTGCTGTAGTTGATGGCGTGCGCCGCGCCGTGTTCGAGCGCCAGCTTGCACTTGGCGTCGCTGCCTGCCGTGCCGATGAGCTGCAGGCCGAGCGCCTTGGCCCACTGGCAGGCGATGAGCCCCACGCCGCCCGCAGCCGCGTGGAACAGGATGAAGTCGCCGGCCTGCAGGCCTTCGGCCGGCAGCGTCTTCTTCAGCAGGTACTGCGTGGTGAGGCCCTTGAGCATCATGGCCGCGCCGGTCTCGAAGGAGATGTCGTCGGGCAGCTTGCAAACGCACTTGGCCGGCATCACGCGCAGCTCGCAGTACGAGCCGGGCGGCGGGCTGGCATAGGCGGCGCGGTCGCCGGCCTTCAGGTGCGTCACGCCCTCGCCCACCGCCTCGACGATGCCCGAGGCCTCCATGCCCAGCTGCAGCGGCATGGCAAACGGATAGAGCCCGCTGCGCTGGTAGGTGTCGATGAAGTTCAGGCCCACCGCCTTGTGGCGGATGCGGATCTCGCCGGGGCCGGGTTCGCCGACCTCGACCTCGACGATCTTCAGTTCTTCGGGACCGCCGGGGCGATCGATACGAACGGCTTTGCTCTTCATGATGGCAGTCTCCACGCGCAGGAAAAAAGTAGAGGCGCATCCTGCCATGTTTGCCTTTCCCGCGACAGCACGGGGCATTGCCGCCCGGTAGAGTCGGCGCCCATGCAGACACAGCCGCAGCGCCTCACACCCCTCGTCGTTTTCATGCTGGTCGTTCCGCCGCTTCTTTGGGCAGGCAACGCCGTGGTCGGGCGCCTCGTGCGCGAGCTGGTGTCGCCGCTCACGCTGAACTTCGTGCGCTGGGTCATCGCATTCGTGATCGTGCTGCCGCTGGCCGCACCGGTGCTGCGCCGCGACAGCGCCCTGTGGCCGCACTGGCGGCGCTACGCGCTGCTGGGCCTGCTCGGCATCGGGCTCTACAACGCGTTCCAGTACCTCGCACTGCAGACCTCCACGCCGATCAACGTCACGCTGGTGGGCTCCAGCGTGCCGCTGTGGATCCTGGCGACCGGCGCCCTCTTCTTCGGTGCGCGCATCAGCGCACGCGAGGTCGGCGGCGCGCTGCTGTCGATGGCGGGCGTGCTGCTGGTGCTCAGCCGCGGCGAATGGCGGCAGTTGATGGCGCTGCGGCTGGTGCCGGGCGATCTCTACATGATCCTCGGCTCCATCGCGTGGGCCTTCTACAGCTGGATGCTGGCGCGCACGCACGAACCCAAGAGCGTGCGGCAGGACTGGTCCGCTTTCCTGATGGCGCAGCTGGTGTTCGGCCTTGCGTGGTCGGGCGCGCTGGCGGCCGGCGAATGGACGCTGACCGACGCGCACATCGACCTCGGCTGGCCGCTCGTTGCGGCCATGCTGTTCATCGGCATCGGCCCCGCGGTGCTCGCCTACCGCTGCTGGGGCACCGGCGTGCAGCGCGCGGGCCCGCAGGCCGCAAGCATCTTCATGAACCTCACGCCGCTGTTCGCGGCAGTGCTCTCCGCCGCGTTCCTGCGCGAACTGCCGCACTGGTACCACGGCGCGGCATTCCTGCTGATCGTGGGCGGGATCGTGGTGTCGTCGCGGCGCTGAGCCAAGTACGAACCCTTCAAGCAAACACCGAGGAACCGGCTTTGCCGGGCCTCAGGTGTTGCCCCCGGTAGGGGGGTGGCGAAGCGACACGAAGTGCACGCAGCCTGGGGGCGAGCTTTAGTACGTGCCGGGGTAAGCGCCGCCGTCCGCAAGAACGTTCTGGCCGGTCATGTAGCCGGCCTGCATGCTGCACAGGAAGGCGCAGATGGCGCCGAACTCGGCCGGCGTGCCGAAGCGCTTTGCAGGAATGTTCTTCTTGCGGGCTTCCCACACGGTGTCGAAGTCCTGGCCCGTCTTCTGCGCCGTGCCGGCCATGGTGCCCTTCAGCCGGTCGGTGTCGAACGAGCCGGGCAGCAGGTTGTTGATGGTCACGCCCTGCGCCGCGATGGGCGTGCGCGCCACGCCGGCCACGAAGCCGGTCAGGCCGCTGCGTGCGCCGTTCGACAGGCCCAGGATGTCGATCGGCGACTTCACCGAACTCGACGTGATGTTCACGATGCGCCCGAAGCCGCGCTTGGCCATGCCGTCGACCGTGGCCTTGATGAGCTCGATGGGCGTGAGCATGTTGGCATCGACCGCCTTGATCCACGCCTCGCGGTCCCAGTTGCGGAAATCGCCGGGCGGCGGGCCGCCGGCGTTGGTGACGACGATGTCGAAATCGTGGCCCAGCGCGAACACCGCGGCGCGGCCAGCTTCGGTGGTGATGTCGGCAGCCACGTGCTTGACGAACGGGCCCGATGCACCTGCAGCCTCGGCCAGCTTCTTCGCGGCGGCTTCGAGCGCCTCGGCGCCGCGCGCGACGATCACCACGTTCACGCCCTCGCGCACCAGCGCCTCGGCGCAGCCGTAGCCCAGCCCCTTGCTCGCGCCGCACACCAGCGCGGTCTTGCCTGCAATACCCAGATCCATGTTGTGTTTCTCCAGTGAGTCCGGCAAGGGGCTTCAGCGCCCCTTGCGCGTGAAAACGAAAATGCCCGCGATGACGAGCACGGTGCCGGCCGCGATCCACGGCGTGAACGGCTCGCCGAGTATCACCACCCCCATGAGGATGGTCGACAGCGGACCGATCATGCCGGTTTGCGCGGCCACCGCCGGGCCGATGCGCTCGATGGCCATCATCACCATGAGGACGGGCACCGCCGTGCACAGCGTGGCATTGAGCACCGACAGCCAGATGACCTCTGGCGCGAGCCCGAAGGCCACGCTCATCGGCCGCGTCAGCACGAACTGCAGGATGCACAGCACGCAGGCCACGGTAGTCGCCAGGCCCACGAGCCGCAGCGAGCCCAGCCGCTTGACGAACTCGCCGCTGTAGACGAGATAGCCCGCATAGCTCACGGCGCTCAGGAACACCAGGAACGCGCCCCAGGCCGCCGCACCGCCGCCCTTGCCGCCGCCACCGGTCCACAGCTCGTGGCCGAACACCAGCAGCACGCCGGCGTAGCTCACGACCATGCCGAGCACCTGAGGCCGCGTCGGGCGGCGCCGGTA
This sequence comes from Variovorax durovernensis, assembly GCF_977011995.1. NCBI lineage: Bacteria > Pseudomonadati > Pseudomonadota > Betaproteobacteria > Burkholderiales > Comamonadaceae > Variovorax > Variovorax durovernensis. Next base: position 5,383,847 of record NZ_CDRNCW010000001.1, read on the forward strand.
CATCAGCCATCCGAAGAACAGCACCAGCGTCGGGTTGAGATAAAGAATGAGCCGCTCGAAGCTGGCCGAGATGTAGGCCAGCCCGGCGAAGTCGAGGAAGCTCGCGAGGTAATAGCCCGAGAAGCCGAGCCCCACCACGCCGAGCCAGTCGCGCGCGGTGAGCGACGGCTTGCCGCGCCCGGCCCACCACGCCATGACCGCGAACAGCGGCAGCGCGAACAGCATGCGCAGCATGATGAGCGTCACCGCGTCCACGCCGTAGCGGTACGCGAGCTTGACGATGATGGCCTTGCCGCTGAACGCGATGGCGCCCAGCGTGGCCAGGATCAGGCCGGTGGCGATGCCCTTCCTGGCGGCATCGTGGGAGGGTCGAGGGGGGATGCCGGCCGTAGCGGCTGTCTTGTTCATCCCCCGATCATCGCGGCAAGCTCAAACCCTCGCTTGTGCTCAGTAACCCGCCGCCACGCCGTCGCGGCGCGGATCGCTGGCAGCCACGTAGCCTTCGACCGAAGGTTCGCCCGCGCGCCAGATGAACTGGCCCGCGCCGAAGTCCTGGTACGAGTCGTTGATCACCTCGAGGTGATGGCCCAGGTCGCGCAGGCCCTGCACCGTGGCCGGGTTCATCGCGGCCTCGACGTTGATCTCCAGCCCCGCGTTGAAGCGCCAGCGCGGCGCGTCGCAGGCGGCCTGCGGGTTCTGCTTGTAGTCGAGCATGCGCACCAGCGTCTGCATGTGGCCCTGCGGTTGCATGTTGCCGCCCATCACGCCGAAGCTCATCACCGGCTGGCCGTCCTTGGTGAGGAATGCCGGGATGATGGTGTGGAACGGGCGCTTGCCCGGCGCCACCACGTTGGGGCTCTCGGCCTTCAGGCTGAAGCCGTGGCCGCGGTTCTGCAGGCTGATGCCGAACTCGGGCTCCACGCAGCCCGAGCCGAAGCCCATGTAGTTGCTCTGGATGAAGCTCACCATCATGCCGCTCTCGTCGGCCGCCGTGAGGTAGATGGTGCCGCCCTTCACCGGGTTGCCGGCCTTGAAGTCCTGTGCCTTCTTCACGTCGATGAGGCGCGCGCGCGAGGCGAGGTAGGCGTCGTCGAGCATCTGCTCGGTCGTGACTTCCATCGTCTTGCGCTCCGACACGTAGCGGTACACGTCGGCAAAAGCCAGCTTCATGGCCTCGATCTGCAGATGCTGCGACTGCACCGAGTCGACCGGCAGCGAAGCGATGTCGAACTTCTCCAGGATGCCCAGCGCGATCAACGCCGCGATGCCCTGGCCGTTCGGCGGAATCTCGTGCAGCGTGTGGCCGCGGTAGTCGCGCGAGATGGGCTTGACCCACTCGGGCTGATAGGCCGCGAGGTCGGCCACGGTGAGCGCGCCGCCCTGCTCGGCCGAGAACTTCGCGAGCGCCTCGGCGATTTCGCCGCTGTAGTAGGCCTCGCCCTTGGTGCGGGCGATGGCCTTGAGCGCGCGCGCAGCGGCGGTGAAGCGGAACAGCTCGCCGACTTCGGGCGCGCGGCCCCAGGGCAGGAAGGTCTGCGCGAAGCCCGGCTGCGACTGCAGCACCGGCGTGGCGGCAGCCCACTTGCCCTGCACCACCGGCGGCACCAGGTAGCCGCGCTCGGCGATGTCGATGGCCGGTGCCAGCAGGTCGGCGAAGGGCAGCTTGCCGAAGCGCTCGCTCATCGCGACCCAGCCGCGCACGGCGCCCGGCACCGTGACCGAATCGATGCCGCGCATGGGCGGATTGGCGGCGTCGGCGCCGTACTTGGCCTTGAAGTATTCGGGCGTCCAGGCCTTGGGCGCGGGGCCCGAGGCATTGAGGCCGTGCAGTTCCTTGCCGTCCCACAGGATGCAGAAGGCGTCGCTGCCCAGGCCGTTGCTCACCGGCTCGACCAGCGTCATCACCGCCGCGGAGGCAATGGCCGCATCGACCGCGTTGCCGCCCTGCTGCAGGATGCGCAGCCCGGCCTGCGAGGCCAGCGGGTGCGAGGTCGAGACAACGTTGCGCGCGAAGATCGGGATGCGGGTGGAGAGGTAGGGGTTGGCGTAGTCAAACTTCATACAGTGCCTTCAAAGATAGCTTGAACAAATTCAGGAACACCGCGGAACCGGCTTTGCCGGGCCGCTGGTGTTGCCCCCGGCAGGGGGAAGGCGAAGCGACACGAAGTGCGCGCAGCCTGGGGGCGAGCCCATTACTCGTTGGTGATCTTGCGGTCCACGACGATCTTTTTCCATTTGGCGGCGTCTACCGCCACCATCTTCGCGAACTGGTCGGGCGTACCCGGCGTCGCGGTCTCGATGCCCAGGCGCGCAAGTTTCTCTTTCACTTCAGGATCGGCCAGCGCCTCATTGGCCGCCTTGTTGATCTTCGCGACGATGTCCGCCGGCAGGTTCTTCGGGCCATAGAAGCCGAACCAGGTGTTCGACTCGTAGCCGGGCAGCGTGTCGGCAATGGGCGGCAGCTCGGGCGCCAGCGGGCTGCGCTTGAGCGAGGTCACGCCCAGCGCGCGCAGGCGGCCGTCGCGCACATGCGGCATGCCGGTGGGCAGCGAGTCGAACAGCACGTCGACCTTGCCGCTGATCAGGTCGGGAATGGCCAGCGCCGTGCCTTTGTAGGGAATGTGCGTGACGAACACGCCGGCCTGCGCCTTGAACAGCTCCGCCGTGAGCTGCACGATGGTGCCGTTGCCGCTCGATGCGTAGTTGAGCTTGCCGGGATTCTTCTTGGCGTAGTCGATCCACTCTCGCACCGTCTTCGCGGGCGAATTGACCGGCACCAGCATGATGCTGGCCGCGTCGCCCACGTGGGCGATGGGCGTGAAGTCGCGCACCGTGTCGTAGGGCAGCTTGCTGACGGCCGGGCCGATGGAGTGCGTGCTGGTGGTGGCCAGCAGGATGGTGTAGCCGTCGGGCGCGGCCTTGGCGGCCTGGTCGGAGCCGATGGCGCCGCCGGCGCCTGGCTTGTTGTCGACCACCAGGGTGGTGCCGAGCTTCTCGCTCATCTTCTGTCCCAGCGTGCGGGCAAACAGGTCGGTGGCACCGGCCGCCGGGAACGGAACGATCAGGCGGATCGGCTTGTTCGGGTAGCCCTGGGCCAGGGCGGCGGAAGACGCGGCCATGCCGAGCGCAACGGCAAGCACCTGGAGGAAGCGGAGGCGTTTCATGTGCGGAATTCTGTGCCTGTGGAGAAAAAAGGATGCTATGCAGCATCGGCGCATCAAGCCAGATAATTTCGCTTATTCAACTATCAACACCGTTTATGACAAAGGGCGCCACGGAAGACATCTCGCTGCAGCAGCTGCGCGCGCTGACGGCGGTGGCCGAAACAGGCAGCTTCACACTCGCGGCCGAGGCATGTTGGCGGCGGTGTAAATCCGCTGCTATTCGGCGGTGAGGATGCGGTTTTGCAGGTGGTTGAGGCGCAATGGAAGAGGGCCCCTTGCGGGGCCCTGGTTGGGTGAGCGGGGTTCAGAACGGCTCGTCCGGATCGAAGGACGCAGGCGGCTCGTCGTGCACGAGCTGGTCGTACCAGGCCTGCTGGACGTCGCGGCCGTAGATTCTCCACAGCTGCTCGCGCAGCACGCGCAGGCACTCGAAGACGGCCAGGGCCTGCTCGGCAGTCCAGTTGGTGGGAAGCGTTGGTGGTTGTTCGCGCTCGGACATCATGACTTCTTGCTCCTGACAGGTTTGCCTGCGCGCTGCCTGGAACGCGCAGCCAGGCGCTCCTGAGCTTCCTTGGCGCGATAGGACTGGCCCTCGATGCGCACGACCTCGGCGCGGTGCATGAGGCGGTCCACGAGCGAGACGACGCACCCTGCGTTGGGGAAGACCTCGCCCCAGTCGGCAAACGCCTTGTTCGTTGTGACCACGGTGCTCTTGTGCTGGTAGCGGCGGCTGACCAGCTCGAAGAGCAAGTCGGCGTGGCGGTTGGAGTAGGACAGGTAGCCGACCTCGTCGATGAGCAGCAGATCGGGCGCGGCATAGCGGCGCAGCCTGCTGCGCAGGGCCGAGTCGCTGTCCAGCGCCGCGAGGTCGCCGAGCAACTGCCCGGCGGTGACGAACAGCACCGTATGTCCTGCCAGCACGGCCTGGTAGCCCAGGTTGCAGGCGCACATCGTCTTGCCCACGCCGTTGGGGCCGGCGAACACGACGTTGGTGGCATCGGCGAGGAACTGCAGCGTCATGAGCTCCTCGATGGCTGCGCGATCGATCTGCGTGGGCCAGCTCCAGTCGAAGTCGGCGACGGGCTTGAATTGCCCGATGTGCGCATCGCGAAGGCGCCGCTCCAGGCTTCGTCGGCCGCGTTCCTGGAGCTCCCAGCGCAGCCACTGCGCGATGCGCTGCGCCGCATCGGCGTCGGCCATCACCTCGGACCAATGGGCCAGAAGCCCATGCAGACGGAGGCCCTGGGCCTGTTCGCGCAACTCGGCGGCGTTCATCGGTGTCTCACTCATCGCGGCGATCTCCTTGGTCGGGCTGTGAGGCCTGCACGATCTGGTCGTACGACGCCAGCGCGTGCGAGCGCACCGGCGCGTCGCGCCGGGCGACCTCCTCGCTCAGGCGCAGCTCGGTGGGCGGCGGCAGGCCCTGCTCCTCGCGGGCGCGCTCCAGTGCCAGGCGCACGGCGTTGGGGTGTGGCACATCGCGTTTGAGCGCTTCGCCGATGGCCGCCTGCAGGGGCGCGGCGCCATAGCGATCGAGCAAGCGCAGCAGCGCGGCCGTGATGGTGCCCAGGTTGTGGCCGCGCGCGGCCGCCGCCTTGAGCAACGCGAGCGCCCCCGGCGCAGCATGGGCGAGCCGATCGGTGCCGCGATGCGCATGGGCGGCGCGCTTGCGCTCCACCAGCGCCTGGATATGGGCCAGATCCTCGATCTGTTGGCCGCTGTCATAGCTGCGCGGGTGCGAGGCGACTTCCTGTGCCCCGTCGAAGACGCGCATGCGCCGGTCATCGGCAAGCACCGACAGCGTGCGCCGCACATGGGTGTGCGGCACCGTGTAGTCGTTCAGGTCGAACCGCACGTAGGGTGTCTTGCCCACCTGCACGGCCACGCGCTCGCCCAGCGGGTACTCGCGCTCGGGCAACGCCAGCAGGCTCGATCGCTCGACCTCGAAGGCATCGTTCACGCTCAGGCGTGAATCCTCCGGCCAGCGCCGCTGCGACGCCTGGCCCTCGCACCAGGCGCGCGCCTGAGCGTTCAGATCGTCCAGGTCGATGAAGGCACGGGCGGCGAAGAAGCTGTCGCGAACGTAGCGTATGGCGCGCTCGACCCGGCCCTTCTCGTTCCCGCGCGCGATGGCCACCGGGCGCGGCTCGAAGCAATGATGGGCGGCGAACTTGAGCAGCTCGGGGTTGAAGCGCACGGCGTCGCCTACGCGCTCGAGTACGGCGCTCTTGAGGTTGTCGTAGAGCAGGACCCTCGCGCACCCGCCATAGGCGATAAAGGCCTCGGCATGGCCGCGCAGGAAGCTGTCCATCCGGGCATCGAGGAAGAACCTCAGGAAGATACGCCGCGAGTAGCTCAGCACCATCACGAAGGCCATCAGCGGTCGGCGTGCACGGCCGATCTGCAGGTGACCGAAATGAGCCCAGTCAACTTGGGCGGCCTCACCCGCAAGGGTGCGCAGCCGCAGGAAGGCCTCGGCCGCTGGGCGCGGGCGCATGCCGGCAATGACATGGCGGAAGTGCTCAGGGCTGCCGCGGTAGCCGCGTTCGTGGACCATCGTGAACAGCCGCGCGGCGGTGAGCGTGGGGAACTTGACCAAGGTCGCGAGGACGAAGTCGCGGTACGGATCGATGCGACTGGGCCGCAGCGGCGAAGCCGGCGCGGGATCGCCGGCCTGCGCGAGCACGCGCCGCACGGTATCGCGATGCACATGCAACTGGCGGGCGATGGTGCCTACGCGCCAGCGCTCGGCGCGGTACAGACGCAGGATCTGCGCACTCAGATCGGCATGGATAACCAAGGTGTCTCCTTCACGGACAGGGATCGATGAGGCGAGCAGGCCAGCGTGAAGCGCGGGCGTGACGCAGGAAGCCCTGGCGAGTCCAGGGCGACAGCGCCGCGGCACAGCGCCGGCAGCGCCAGGCGATCGGCGTCGCATCGGACACGGAGGGCGCGCGCACGTGGGCTTGCTCAGGCGCGGCCAGTGGAGCACCGAGGGCCGGGATCGGGGAACCCTGATGCGTCACGATGTTGGTGGCGGCAGTGTCCAACGCGGCCACTGAGTGGCACGGCCGCTCGCGTTCGCGGCGTCGCTGGCGCCAGCGGCGTGCGCGCTCGGCATGCGCCATGCGTCCGGCGCGGCCTGCCTGGTAGCGCCGTGCGGCCTCGCGCTGCGAGTCCTGGCGTGCTGCGCGAGAGCACGCCGGGCCGCAATAGCGCTGGCCGCGATCGCAGCGACTGCACAGCAGCACCTGTGCACGGCAGCGCGCGCACACGAACAGGCGGGCGGGATGGTCGACCAGTTGCCAGGCTCCTCGGGGTCACTCCCGAGGACCTCGCCGCTCAGAGCGGCGCCCCGCTGCTGCGAGCGGGCCCGGCCCGTTCGCAATACACTGGCGCTGCATCCGCTTCGGCGTGTTGTAGGGCACGGCGTGCGGAATGAAGCTGCCAGGCCAACGGCCGCCGCCGTGCCCGCCTACGACTCGGGCATGCCCCGAGTTCTACCGCACTCGCAGCCCACCCTCCCAGAGGACCGTGGCCGTCACGACGCGCCGCCGCGCAGCAGGCCGCCCTGCAGGGCGGCCTGCTGCGCGACCCATCCCACACGAACGATCACTGCAAAACCGCCGCCTCGCCGCCGGTCACGGAAACGGCACCTCACCGCCGATGAACAAAAGCGCCTTCTCACCGCCGATGAACAAAAGCGCCTTCTCACCGCCGAATAAGCGCGCTTCCTGACCGCCGTTCACAGAGGCACTTCAACTCACCCAGCCCGCCATCAGCCACCTCATCAAGCGGCTGGAGGAAGAGCTGGCGCAGCCGCTGGTGGTGCGCGGGCGCCGCATCCGCATGACCAACGCAGGCCAGATGATGGTCGACACCGCCGTGCGCGCATTGCGGCTGATCGACGAATCGGTGGACGCCTGCCGATCGCAGTCGCAACTGCGTGAGGGCCGCATCGTGCTGGCGGTGGGGCACCTCACGGCCGGCGCACTGCTGCCGCCGCTGCTCGGCCGCTTCTCGCAGAAGCACCCGACACTCGCGACCACGCTGCTCGACAGCACGGCCGAGCAGATGATCTCGCGCATCCTCTCGCAGGAGGCCGACCTGGGCTTCGGCTCGGACATCGGCCAGAAGCACTCCGAACTGGCGACCGAGCCGCTGTTCTCCGAGCGCATGGCGCTGTTCGTGCGCGACGACCACCCGCTGGCGCAGCACGCGATGGTCGAGGCCAGGCACCTGGAGGGCCTGCCCTTCATCCACGTCAACCCCGACGCCAACGTATGGCGCGCCGTGAGCCGCCAGCTCGCGAGCGCGGCCAACGTGTACCCGCACGTGGTGCACCATGTGTCGATGCTGTCGACCGCGTTCGGCCTGATCCAGGCGGGCGCGGGCGTGGCGCTGGCGCCGCGCTATGTGGAGGTGCTGATGCCGCCCAACCTGCGCGCAGTGACCGTCACGCGGCCCACGCTCGAATACCCGGTGGTGGCCATACGGCTGGCCAAGCATCCGCTGAGCCCGGCGGCGATGGCTTTCCTGGCGATGGCGCGGCAGCACATGAAGCCGCCGCGTTCTATCAGACCCTAGCTGTCTGTCGTTCAGGGCGCGATCACGCCGACGGGGTACCTTGCTCCGCGAATGTCCCCCGCGGCTTCGCCGCTCCTCCTTTATTTCGCTGCGCAAGGCACCCCATCGACGTGATCGTGGGACAAGAAAGGCGCAACACACCCACCACCCAGATGTTTGAGGCTGCTTGCCTCACGGCAGGTCGTCGGTGCGAAAGCAGCGATGCAGATGCGAGGTAAAGACCCGGCGGATCTTCTCGAAAACATCCTCTCTCAACTCGAAGCTCTCCTCTGGGTTTGCCACGGGGAAGACATCGACTGGTGCAGCGGGGATGGACCTCGACGATTGGACAACCTGCTCTGGCTAGCCGCCGATCTCTCCCGCCAGGCAGGCCAACTTTTCCAGCTGAACGAAATGGCGAGGCGCGCAGCGCCCAAGCCAGGACCGGCCTGAACGCCGAAGCTGCGCCCAGGTGCGCAGGGCGCCGGGTGCTCCCCGCAGCGAAATAAAGGAGGAGGCCGCAGGCCGGGGGACATTCGCGGAGGGGAGTACCCGGTGGCCTGCGCACCCGCCCTGAACAGCAGCCCCCACCATCGACAACAGCACAAACAAAAACGGCGCCCGAAGGCGCCGTCTCGAAGCGAGCAAAACTAGAAGATCAGTCTTCGACGAAGGCTTCTTCGCGCTTCGACTTCACAGCCGGCAGCAGCACGATGATCAGCAGCAATGCAGCTGCAGCCAGCAGGCCCGCCGACAGCGGACGCGTGACGAACACGCTCCAGTCGCCACGCGACAGCAGCAGCGAGCGGCGCAGGTTCTCTTCCATCATCGGGCCCAGGATGAAGCCCAGCAGCAGCGGCGCGGGTTCGCATCCCAGCTTGAAGAAGGTGTAGCCCACCAGACCGAAGATGCCGACCATCCACACGTCGAAGGTGTTGTTGTTGGTCGAGTACACGCCAATCGCGCAGAACAGCACGATCGCCGGGAACAGGTACTTGTACGGCACCGACAGCAGCTTGATCCACATGCCGATCAGCGGCAGGTTCAAGATGATCAGCATCGCGTTGCCGATCCACATCGAGGCGATCAGGCCCCAGAACAGTTCCGGGTTGCTGGTCATCACCTGCGGGCCGGGCTGGATGTTGTGGATGGTCATGGCGCCCACCATCAGCGCCATCACCGCGTTGGGCGGAATGCCCAGCGTCAGCAGCGGGATGAAGGAGGTCTGCGCGCCGGCATTGTTGGCCGACTCGGGAGCCGCCACGCCGCGGATGTTGCCCTTGCCGAAGGGCACTTCGCCGGGCTTCAGCTTGGTCTTCTTCTCGATCGTGTAGGCCGCGAAAGCCGCCAGCAGCGCACCGCCGCCAGGCAGGATGCCCAGTGCCGAACCCAGCGCCGTGCCGCGCAGCACGGCGGGAATCATGCGCTTGAAGTCTTCCTTGGTCGGGAACAGGCCCGAGACCTTGGCAGTGAACACTTCGCGCTCGTCGTCGGGACGCGAGAGGTTGGCGATGATTTCACCGTAGCCGAACACGCCCATGGCGATGGCCACGAAGCCGATGCCGTCGGTCAGCTCGGGGATGTCGAAGCTGTAGCGCGCCACGCCCGAGTTCACGTCGGTGCCGACCAGGCCGAGCAGCAGGCCCAGCACGATCATCGCGATGGCCTTGAGCAGCGAGCCCGAAGCCAGCACCACGGCGCCGATCAGGCCCAGGATCATCAGCGAGAAGTATTCGGCAGGGCCGAACTTGAAGGCCAGCTCGGTCAGCGGCGGTGCGAAGGCAGCCAGGATCAGCGTGCCCACGCAACCCGCGAAGAACGAGCCCAGGCCCGCTGCAGCGAGTGCCGGACCTGCACGGCCTTTGCGCGCCATCTGGTAGCCGTCGATCACGGTAACCACCGACGATGACTCGCCCGGCAGGTTCACAAGAATCGCGGTGGTGGAGCCGCCGTACTGCGCGCCGTAGTAGATGCCGGCCAGCATGATCAGCGCCGACACAGGGGGCAGCGCGTAGGTGGCGGGCAGCAGCATCGCGATGGTCGCGACCGGGCCGATGCCGGGGAGCACGCCGATCAGCGTGCCCAGAATACAGCCGACCAGGCAGTACAGCAGGTTGGTGAAGGTAAAGGCAACGCCAAAACCCATCGAGAGGTGTTCAACCAATTCCATGATGTGAGCAGCTTTCTTCTCAGCCGGTGATGAAGGTCGGCCAGACCTGGATCTGGAGCTTCAGCGCCCAGATGAATGCAACGTAGCTGCCCACGGCCAGGACGGTCGCGAGGATCAGCACTTTCTTGAGGTCGAACTCGCTGCCTGCGAGGCTCGAGATGATCACCAGCGCGTAGATCGCGATGATCATGCCCATGGCCGGCACGCCGATGCTCGGCAGGCCGCCGAGCAGAATGCCGAATGCGAGGTTGGCGCCCAGGATGAACACCACCTGCTTCCAGGCCCACTTGCCGATCTTTTCGCCGTCGTTGGTTTCAACGGTGAGGCCGCTGAACATGATCCCCAGGCCGATGAGAGCCATCAGGATGCCGAGCATCAACGGGAAGTACCCCGGACCCATGCGGGCGCCGCTGCCCACGCTGTAGGTGGTGGCGCCCCATGCGAACGCCACGCCCACGACCGTGAACATCAGACCCGAGAAAAAGTCTTTCTGACTTTTGATTTTCACAACCGAACTCCTCGAATATTTTCGATGGAGGCGATTTTGGAGTCAGCTTCCGGTCAGCCCGATGTGGGTTCCACTAACCGAAGGCCTAGGGATAACCCGAAAGGCCACACGGGCCTTTGCGTGGCTTTTTGCGTGGCTATTCGAGCGGCGGCGTGGCGCTGAGCACTTCCTCGATGGTGGTCACGCCTTCGGCCACGCGCAGCGCGCCGGCCAGGCGCAGCGGTCGCATGCCGTCGATCACCGCCTGGCGACGAAGGCCCGCCAGGTTGGGTTCTTTCGTCACCTGCGTCTTGAACGACTCGCTGATGCTAAGCAGTTCGTAGAGACCCATGCGGCCCATGTAGCCGGTCATGCGGCAGTCGACGCAGCCCACCGGCTTGTACGCGCGCACCGAGCCCGTGATCTGCCACGGCTTGACGATGGTCTCCAGGCTCTCGCGCGTGACGGTGTCGTCGGGCTGCTTGCAGTGCGGGCACAGCGTGCGCACCAGCCGCTGCGCGAGCACGCCCAGCATCACCGCATTGATGAGGTAGGAAGGCACGCCCAGCTCCATGAGCCGCGTGATGGCGCTTGGCGCGTCGTTGGTGTGCAGCGTGCTGAACACCAGGTGGCCGGTGAGCGCAGCCTGCACCGCCATCTCGGCGGTGGCAAGGTCGCGGATTTCGCCGACCATGATGATGTCCGGGTCCTGCCGCATCAGCGCGCGCAGGCCCTCGGTGAAGCCGAAGTCGAGCTGCGGCTGCACCTGCGTCTGGTTGAACGACGGCTCGATCATTTCGATCGGGTCTTCCACCGTGCTCACGTTGACCTCTTCGGTCGCCACGCGCTTGAGCGTGGAGTACAGCGTGGTGGTCTTGCCCGAGCCCGTGGGCCCGGTCACCAGGATGATGCCGTTGGGCCGCGTGACCAGCTGTTCCCAGCGCTGCGCGTCGTGCTGCGCGAAGCCCAGCGCGTCGAGGTCCTTCACGGCGGTGTCGGGGTCGAAGATGCGCATGACCATCTTCTCGCCGAAGGCGGTCGGCAGGGTCGACAGGCGCATTTCGACTTCGTCGCCGCGCATGTTGCGGGTCTTGATGCGGCCGTCGAGCGGACGGCGTTTTTCGACGACGTCCATGCGTCCGAGCAGCTTGATGCGCGCGACCATCGCGTTCATCACGCCCATCGGCATCTGGTAGGCCGGATGCAGGATGCCGTCGATGCGAAAACGGATCACGCCCTGCTCGCGGCGCGGCTCCAGGTGGATGTCGCTCGCGCGCTGGTCGAAGGCGTACTGCCAGAGCCAGTCGACCACCTGCACCACGCTCTGGTCGTTGGCGTCGAGCTGCTTGTTGCTCTTGCCCAGCTCCACCAGCTGCTCGAAGCTCGCGCCGCCGGTGTTGCCGCCGGCCTTCTGCGCGGCGCGCACCGACTTCGCGAGCGCGAAGAACTCGGCCGTGTAGCGCTGGATGTCAGCCGGGTTGGCGACCACGCGGCGCACCGTGCGGCGCGACTGGCGCTCGACTTCGGCGATCCAGTCGGTGAGGAAGGGCTCGGCCGTGGCCACCACCACTTCGTTGGGCAGCACCTGCACCGGCAGCACCTTGTGGCGCTCTGCATAGGCAGCGCTCATGGTGTCGGCCACCTTGCCCACGTCGACCTTGAGCGGATCGATGCGCAGATACGTGAGGCCCGCACGGCCCGCGAGCCACTGCGTGAGCATTTCGAGGTCGAGCGGCTTGCTGTCGCTCTCGCGGGTCATCGCCACGTTGGCCAGGCGCACCAGCGGTGCCTGCCGGCTCTCGGCCTGGGCGCAGCGCGCGATGGTGCGCTTGGCTTCGACCGGGGAGATCACGCCGTCGGAGGCGAGCCATTCGATCAGGCGCCGCAGTTCGAGCGGGCCTTCGTGGCGCAAGGCCGGCGAGGCGGGGGCGGAAGCAGCGGGTACAGCGCTCATGAGCCGGTGGTTCGGGTGAGTGTCGGGTTCTGGGGTTTGAACACCCGCAGCCACTTGGGTGCGGGCAAGCCCCATCGAGTCTGGATCGTTTGGGCGCGCTCGGCAAGCACCTCGCGCTTGGGGCGGCTCGGCGTGCGCTGCGCGAGCACCACCGTGTTGCCTTCGCGCGTCGGCTTGAAGGCCCAGACCGCGTCCGCGCCGAAGGCACTCGCGATCTTCTCGAGGCTGCGCTCGTAGCTCGACGAGCGACCGAAAAGGTTGACGGTCATGCAACCGTCATCGGTAAGCAGCGCGCGGCAGTCGGCATAGAAGTCTTCGCTGTCGAGCACCGGCGCTGCCGCCTCGTGGTCGTAGAGGTCGACCTGGAGCGCGTCGACCGTGCCGTGCCATTCGGGCTTGCGGATTTCGGCGGCCGCATCGGCGATCACCACGCGCAGCTTCGGGTCGTCCGGCGGCAGCTTGAACCAGCCTCGGCAGGCCGACACCACTTGCGGATTGAGCTCGATCGCGGTGGTGCGCATGCGCAGGATCTTGCGGCTGAACTTGGTGAGCGTGGCCGCGCCGAGGCCGAGCTGCATCGCGTGGCGGCTGGCCACGGTCTTGCCGTCGGCAAACAGCAGCCAGGCCATCATGCGCTGCACGTACTCGAGCTCGATCTCGAAGGGCGCGTCGATCTTCATCGAGCCCTGGACCCATTCGGTGCCGAGGTGCAGATAACGGATGTCGCCCCAGTCGGAAAAATTGACTTCGGGAAGAGAGACGGGGGTTTTGCTCGATGCCATCAGACGACTAGATTGTGGGCGGCCACGACCTCGCGCCAGGCCGCGAGCTTGCGCTCGAAGCTCCATGACGCGTTGGCGGGGCTGGTGGAAGGCAGCTGGTAGACCGGCACGCCCAGCGTGCGCGTGTGGCGCGCATGCTTGAAGCTCTCGCCGCCGTTGTGGGCGATGGCCGCGAGCTTCGGCAGATGCAGGCCGGCGATGTCGTTCACCACGGGCGCGCGGATGGCGGAGTCGAGACTGCCTTCACGCTCGCAGGACGCATACACGTCCCACACGCCCAGGCCGCGATCGAGCAGCCACCGGCAGCGCGGCCCGTAGCTGTCGGCGCCCGAGGGAAGGGGAATGTCGGGCCACACGGCTTGCAGGATCTTCCAGAACTGGTTTTGGGGGTGTGCATAGTACTGCTGCCGCTCGAGCGACTTGACCCCGGGGAAGCTGCCGAGGATGAGCACGACGGTCTTTGGCGAAACGATGGGCTGCAGGCCGGTGAGCACGGCACTGGCGGCGGCATCGGGTGCGACGGGAAGCTTCATGGGCGGTATCGTGCCACCAACCGCCGCCTCGTCCCCCGCAGGCAGGCATGACGGCAGGCATGAAAAAACCCGCCGAGGCGGGTTCTTTCGCGAAGGCCGGAGCCGGAAGTCCGGTGCTTACTTCTTGGCGGCTTCGTTCTCGGCCGTACCGGGGATCTTCTCGCCGATGGCCTTGCCGGTGGAGCGCATGCCGTCGGCGGTCTTGTGGCCGGCGTTCTCAACGACTTCGCCCGTCTTGGCGGCGGCATTCTTGGTGGCGTTGGTGGCCTTCTTGGTGGTGCGCTTGGTGGCGTTCCATGCCTTCTTGGTGCCCTTTTCGGTGGCGTTCACGGCCTTCTTGGTCGTGCGCTTGGTGGCATCGTATGCCTTTTCCGCTCCACGCTCGGTGGCGTTCACAGCGTCCTTGCCGGCTTCCTTCACCTTCTCGGTGGTGCTCGGCTGGGCGGTGGCCGGCGTGGCGGTGGCGGGTGCCGTGGTCTGAGCCACAGCCGACACGCCGATGGAGGCGAGCGCCAGCGCGAGGACAACGGGCATCGTGCGAATGAAAGACGTGGTCATGAAAAGGCTCCTTGTTGGATGAAGTTTTTAGCAGTGACTGACTTGCCACTGGTCTAGCAACGAGCTAGCGAACCCAAAGGATGACAGCAAATTTGCAACCTCTGCATACACGGATGCAGGTCGGGACATTGGCCTACGCGATGTGGGGCGCGCGTTCCGACATGGCCATGAGACTTTGGAGCCGCGGAAGCACTTCGAGCGCATTGCGCGTGGTGGCCGCGGCCAGCTCCTCGATGCCGATGCCCCTCAGCCCGGCCACCACTTCGGCGATGCGCGGCAGCTCGCCGGGCTCGTTGCGGCCCTGCGCCTGGCCGGCGTCGCGCTGGGCCTGCGTGCGATAGAGCCAGTGCGGCTGGATGTCGGGCGCATCCGTCTCCATCACGATCGATTCGATGGGCAGGCTTGCCGCCAGCCGCCTGAGCTGCAGGGCGCGCTCGAAGGTCACCGCGCCGCCGAAGCCCAGCTTAAGCCCGAGGGCGATGCACGCACCGGCCTGCTGCTCGCTGCCGTTGAACGCATGGGCGATGCCCAGCCACGGCTTGCCGCCCGCCGTCTGCCGCAGATGCTTGAGCACCTTGTCGACCGACCGCCGCACGTGGATGAGGATGGGTAACCCGTGTTTGCGTGCCAGTTGCAACTGAGTGTGAAAAAACCGCTCCTGCCTGTCGCCGTCCAGGCCCTCGACGAAGTAGTCCAGCCCGATCTCGCCGACCGCCACCAGCCGGGGGTCGTCGCGCCGCGCGGTCAGTTCGGCGTCCAGCGCCTCCAGATCGGCGTCGGCGGCCTGGCCGGTGCACAGCGGATGGATGCCCAGCGCATAGACGTCGCCCTGCAGGTGGGCCAGCTCCCGCACGGTCTGGAAATTGAAGGCGGCCACCGCCGGAATGACGCACATCGCCACACCCCGCTCGGCCGCGCGGGCGCGGATGGCGGGCATCTCGGCACCGAATTCGTGCGCGTCAAGGTGGCAGTGGGTATCGATGAAGGTAGCCATCGCGCGATGATGCCCGAAGGGATGCGCAGGCTCGGAAAGCGTGCTACTGTGAACTCCTTCACGCGATATTTTTTGCCGGAGGTGCTCCGATGCGCAGGCCTGCTTTCTACAGCCGATCGCCCCGCACGCTGCCACCGGCCGCAGACGATGCGGCCGATCGGGCGGATGCATCGGCATCGTCCGAAGCGCACGACGCTGGCCGCGCCGCACCACCGCTTGTTCCCGCCCAGCCCGCAAGGACGGGCTGGCAGCCCGGGCGTCGCAGCTTCGCCTTGCTCATCGTGCTGTGCACCGCCCTCGTCACCGGCACCGTGCTGTGGGCGCCCCGGCCCGGCGGCAAGGCGCTCGCTCAGAAAGACATCGACGCGGCCGTGCTGCGCACGCTGCAGACCAACACCCTGCCCTCGCCCGCCGCCAAGGCGGCCGACATCATCCGGCCGTCGGTGGTGCGGGTGGTGAGCTATGGCGAAGAGAAGAACACGCCGGAAGCCAAGATCCAGAAGCGCGGCCGCAACATGGCCAAGGGCAAGTCGCCGGAAGCACCGAACGACGGAGGCCCGTCGGGAGAGGTCGAGCGCGGCGTGGGCACCGGCGTGGTGATCGTCGACAAGGGCGTCATCCTCACCAACCTGCACGTGGTCGCGGGCGCCGACAAGATCAAGGTCACCTTCTACGACGGCCTGGAAGCCGTAGCCACCATCACCGGCGTGCAGCCCGAGAACGATCTCGCGGTGCTGCAGGCGAAGACGGTGCCCGACGACCTGATTCCCGCCACCATGCGCTCCACCGCCGACCTGCGCTCCGGCGACCAGGTGGCCGCGGTGGGCTTCCCGTTCGGCATCGGGCCCTCGGTGTCGGCCGGCGTGGTGTCGGGGCTCAAGCGCTCTTTCCGCTCACCCGAGGGCAAGCAGGAACTGGGCAACCTGATCCAGTTCGATGCCGCCGCCAACCCGGGCAATTCGGGCGGCCCGCTGATCAACATGGACGGCGAGGTGCTGGGCATCGTCACCGCCATCCTGAACCCGACGCAGCAGCGCACCTTCATCGGCATCGGCTTTGCGGTGCCCATCGAGAACGCCGCCTCGGCCGCCGGTTCGCCGCCGTTCTGATCTTTTACCCAGCCTCTTTTCTTCTTCGAAAGTCCTTCGCATGAGCACAGAGACAGCCGCCCCCACGCCCGCCGGCACCGCTGAACTGATGGAGCAGATCCTCTACGAGGTCAAGCGCGTGGTCGTCGGCCAGGACCGCTTCCTGGAGCGCGTCATGGTCGCCATGCTCGCGGGCGGGCATCTGCTGGTGGAAGGCGTGCCCGGCCTTGCGAAGACGCTCACCATCAAGACGCTGGCCGACACCGTGCGCGGCCAGTTCAAGCGCATCCAGTTCACGCCCGACCTGGTGCCGGCCGACCTGGTGGGCACGCGCATCTACAACCAGAAGACCGGCGAGTTCAGCACCTCGCTGGGCCCGGTGTTCGCCAACCTGCTGCTGGCCGACGAAATCAACCGTGCGCCGGCCAAGGTTCAGAGCGCGCTGCTCGAAGTGATGCAGGAGCGGCAGGTGACCATCGCCGGCGAAACCCACAAGGTGCCGCGCCCCTTCCTTGTGATGGCCACGCAGAACCCCATCGAGACCGAAGGCACCTACCCGCTGCCCGAGGCGCAGGTCGACCGCTTCATGATGAAGGTCATGGTCGACTACCCGAGCGACGAGGAAGAATTCGTCATCGTCCAGCGCGTGATCGGACCGCCCGTGGCAGCCACGCCGGTCGCCACCACCGAGCAACTGGCCGAGCTGCAGGCCGAGGCGCGGCGCGTGTATGTCGATCCTTCGCTCATCCAGTACGCGGTGAAGCTGGTGTCGGCCACGCGCACGCCCGAGAAGCACGGCCTGAAGGACCTGCGCCGCTTCATCACCTTCGGCGCCAGCCCGCGCGCCAGCATCAGCCTGACCGAAGGCGCGCGCGCCCTGGCGCTGCTGCGCGGCCGCAGCTACGCGCTGCCCGAGGACATGACCGCGCTGGTGCCCGACGTGCTGCGCCACCGCGTGACGCTGTCCTACGAAGGCCTGTCCGAAGGCCTGACGCCCGACGGGCTGATCGACAAGATCATGCGCGCCGTGCCCGCCCCTCCCAAGCCCCTGGAACATGAAAAGCTGGTGGCCTGATATGTGCGCACCCCCAGTCTTCGCGCACTTCGTGTCGCTTCGCCAACCCCCTTGCAGGGGGCAACACCTGCGGCCCGGCAAAGCCGGTTCCGCGGTGTTCCCTGAAATCGCATGAAAAGCTGGTGGCGTAAGGCCCCCGCGGCCGCGAACGACGAACGGCTCGCCGCTGAAGCCGGCGGGGCGGAGCGCGCGCTGCGCCGGCTCGAGTGGACCGTGATCCGCCGCCTCGACGGCCTGCTGCAGGGCGACTACCGCACGCTGATGCGCGGTGCCGGGCTCGACCTGGCCGACCTGCGCGAATACCAGCACCACGACGACGTGCGCCACATCGACTGGAACGTCACCGCGCGGCTGCAGACGCCCCATGTGCGCGTGTTCACCGAAGACCGCGAGATGACCGCATGGTTCGTGCTCGACCTGAGCCGCTCGGTCGACTTCGGCTCGGGCCTCAAGGCCAAGCGCGAGATCTCTGCCGGCTTCGTCGGCGTGCTCGCGCGGCTGCTCACGCGGCACGGCAACCGGGTGGGGGCGCTGGTCTACGGCAGCGACCTCGAAGCGGTGATACCGCCGCGCAGCGGGCGCCGCCATGTGCTGCACCTGCTGCATGCGATGGACAGGCGCGCCGACAAGGCAGAGGCCCCCCCCCAGCAAAAAGGCATGACGCGGCTGGACACCCTGCTCAAGTCGGCCGCCACGCTGATGCCGCGCCGCTCCACCGTGTTCGTGGTGTCCGATTTCCTGAGCGAGCCCGGCTGGGAGCGCCCGCTGGGCCAACTGGCGCAGCGCCATGAAGTGATTGCGGTGCGCCTGTTCGACCCGCTAGAACTGGAGCTGCCCGATCTCGGCCTGGTGCCGCTGCGCGACGCCGAGACCGGCGAGCAGCTCTGGGTCGACACCCACGATGCGGGCTTTCGCAAGCGCTTCGCCCGCATCGCGGCCGAGCGCGAAGCCGCTTTGCGCAGCGCGCTGGCCAAGGCCGGCGTCGACGCGCTCGAACTCTCGACCAGCGACGACCTGGTGGAAGCCATCGTCCGTTTTGCCGATATGCGCAAGCGCCGCACGCGCATCGGCCTCGCAGGCATGAAGGCGGTGGCAGCATGACTTTTCTCTGGCCTCAATTCCTCTGGCTGCTGGCGGCGCTGCCGCTGCTGGTGCTGCTCTACATCTGGCTGATACGCCGCAAGAAGAAGCTGGCGGTGCGCTATGCCAGCCTGTCGATCGTGCGCGAAGCCTTGGGCGCCGGGCAGACGATGCGCCGCCATATTCCGCCCGCGTTGTTCCTGCTGGCCATGGCCGCGATGCTGGTTGCCGCGGCCCGGCCGATGGCGGTGGTGGTGCTGCCGTCGAACCAGCAGACCATCATCCTCGCGATGGACGTGTCGGGCAGCATGCGCGCGGCCGACGTGCTGCCCAACCGGCTGGTGGCGGCGCAGGACGCGGCCAAGAGCTTCATCAAGGACCTGCCGCGCAGCGTGAAGGTGGGCGTGGTGGCCTTCGCGGGCAGCGCGCAGGTGGCGCAACTGCCAACCACCAACCATGAAGACCTGGTGACCGCCATCGACAGTTTCCAGCTGCAGCGCGCCACCGCCACCGGCAACGCCATCGTGGTGTCGCTGGCCACGCTGTTCCCCGATGCCGGCCTGGACGTGGAGCAGTTCAGCGCGCCGAGCCGCCAGCGCGGCGCGGCCATCGACTCGTCGGAGAAGAAGCTCAAGGACTTCACGCCCGTGGCGCCCGGCTCTTTCACCTCGGCCGCGATCATCATGCTGACCGACGGCCAGCGCACCACCGGCGTCGATCCGCTCGACGCCGCCAAGGCCGCCGCCGACCGCGGCGTGCGTATCTACACCGTGGGCGTGGGCACGGTCGACGGCGAGACCATCGGCTTCGAGGGCTGGTCGATGCGCGTGCGCCTCGACGAGGACACGCTCAAGGCCATCGCGCAGAAGACCAATGCCGAGTACTTCTACGCCGGGACCGCGAGCGACCTGAAGAAGGTCTACGAGACGCTGAGCACCAAGCTCACCGTGGAAAAGAAGGAAACCGAGATTTCCGCGCTGTTCGCGCTCGGTGCAGCAGTATTGACACTGCTGTCGGCGGGGCTGTCGCTGCTCTGGTTCAACCGGATTCTTTAGAGCCGGCGGGCACCTGGGGCGACTTCACCGCCCCGATGCCACCCAGGAACAGATCGGCCACGATCGGCGCAATGGCCGCGTGGTCGAGCCGGCCGTCGGGCTTCATCCAGGTGAACATCCAGTTGATCATGCCGAACAGCAGCATGGTCAGCGGCTTGGCGAGGTCGTCGCTCGGAGCGCCGGGGCGCAGTGCGGAGACGGCGCGCGCAAAGCCCGCGACCACCTCGCGCTCCTTGTCGAGCACGCGCTCGCGGTCGGCCTCTTCCAGGAAGCGCACGTCGTCGGTCAGCACGCGGTGCGCGTCCTGCGCGCCGGCGTATTCCTCGACGATGCGGTAGATGAAGCGGCGCAGGCGCTCTTCGTCGGTGTGCGTCGACGCCTCTTCCTCGGCCACCAGCGCCGCCAGCTTGGACACGTGCGTCTCGGCGATGCTGATCAGCAGGCTGCTCTTGTCCTTGTAGTAGTGATAGAGCGTGGCCTTCGAGAGGCCGCAGGCCTCCGCCACCTGGTTCATCGAGGTGGCGGGGTAGCCGCTGCGCGCGAACAGTTGCGCGGCCTGGGCGAGGATCAGTTCACGCTGGTCGTCGTAGGTGGCGGATCTTCCACGCGGCATCGGGTCGGTTTCCTGGGTTGGGCTGTTGGTAACAACGCGCGATCTTGCACGAAGCGCGAGCGAGATCAGCCACGCTTGGTCGCGATGAGCGAGCGCACGTCGGTGGCCGGCAGGCGCGGCCTGCCCTGCTCCACCCGGGCGAGCGGCGCCACCTCATGCAGGCTGGCGAGGCTGCGCACCGTGAGCGCCTGGTAGGTCTGGGTGCCTTCGAGCTTCCAGGCGATCTCGTCCTCGGTCAGCTCGCGCTTCACCTTGGCCGGGATGCCCGCCACCAGCGAGCGCGCCGGCACCTTCATGCCGGCCGGCACGAAGGCGCAGGCCGCGACGATGGCTTTCTCGCCGATCTCGGCCTCGTCCATGACCACCGCGTTCATGCCCACCAGCGCGTCGCGCCGCACGATGCAGCTGTGCAGGATCGCGCCGTGGCCGATGTGGCCGTTGACCTCGATCACCGTGTCGTTGTCGGGAAAGCCGTGCACGCAGCAGTGGTCCTGCACGTTCGAGCCCTCCTCCAGCACGATGCGGCCGAAGTCGCCGCGCAGGCTGGCGCAGGGGCCCACATAGCAGTTGGGGCCGACGATCACGTCACCGATCAGCACGGCCGTGGGGTGCACGTAGGCGCTCGGGTCGACGACCGGGATCACGCCGTCGATGGAATAGCTGGGCATTCGGTCTCCTTTGTTTTCGCGTCTCAGGGTTTGCCCTTAAGCAACCCCGCTTGTGTCGGAATCGAGGTCGATCCTAAAATCAACCGAACGGTCGGTCAATAGTGTTTGCACGCCAGGCCGCCTCCCACGAAGGACGAAAGAGACATGCAATGACTGAGCCTTTGGTACTCATCAGCAACACCGGCGCGGTGCGCACGCTGAGCCTCAACCGCCCCGCGGCGCTCAACAGCTTCACCACCGGGCTGCATGCCGAGCTGATGGCCGCCCTCGAGGCGGCGGCGAACGACGAGGGCGTGCGCTGCGTGGTGCTCACCGGCGCCGGCCGCGCCTTCTGCGCGGGCCAAGACCTAGCCGACCCGTCGGTAGCGCCCGACCCCACGCCCGGTGCCGCGCCCAAGGACCTGGGCCACGTCATCTCCACCTACTACGCCCCGCTCGTCGCGCGCCTGCGCTCGATGCCTGTGCCGGTCGTCGCCGCCGTCAACGGCGTGGCCGCCGGCGCGGGCGCCAACCTGGCGCTGTGCTGCGACCTCGTGGTGGCGGGCCGCTCGGCCAGCTTCATCCAGGCCTTCACCAAGATCGGCCTCGTGCCCGACACCGGCGGCACCTGGCTGCTGCCGCGCCTCGTGGGCTCGGCCCGCGCGCTGGGCATCGCGATGCTCGGCGACAAGCTGCCGGCCGAGGAAGCCGCCCGCATCGGCCTGATCTGGCAGTGCGTGGACGACGCGGCGCTGGCCGAAACGGCCACCTCGCTCGGCTCGAAGCTGGCCGGCATGCCCACCCGCGCCCTCGTCGCCACCCGCCAGGCCATGGCCGCCGCGCAGGACATGGACCTGGAAACCGCACTCGCCGAAGAAGCCCGCATCCAGCGCGACCTGGGCAATGCCGATGACTACCGCGAAGGCGTCGAAGCCTTCCGCGCCAAGCGCGCGCCCGTCTTCAAGGACCGCTGAGCCATGACCGACACACAACGCACGCCGCAGCAGACGGCGGAATACGTCCGCGACGGCATGTTCGCCAACGACAACGCCACCAAGGGCCTGGGCATGCGCATCGTCGAGGTCGGCCCCGGCCAGGCCACGATCGAGATGCGTGTTCGCTCCGAGATGCTCAACGGCCACGCCACCTGCCACGGCGGCTTCATGGCCACGCTGGCCGATTCCACCTTCGCCTTCGCCTGCAACTCGTACAACGAGCTGACCGTGGCCTCGGGCTTTTCCATCGACTTCATCGCCCCGGCGCGCGAGGGCGACCTGCTCACCGCGCGCTGCCACGAGGTGTCGAAGGCCGGCCGCACCGGCGTCTACGACACCGAAATCACCAACCAGCGCGGCGAGCGCATCGCGATGTTCCGCGGCCGCTCGTACACGGCCAAGGGCCGCCCCGCCGTCGCTGCCTGAGGAGACATCCAGACCATGACAGCCAGACACCCAGCCCCCGGCGAACTCGACCCGATCGAAACCGCCAGCCGCGACGAGATCGCGGCACTGCAGCTCACCCGCCTGCGCGCCACGCTGCAGCGCGCCTACGACAACGTGCCGCACTACCGCCGCGCCTTCGACGCCAAGGGCGTGCACCCCGACGACCTGAAGTCGCTCGCCGACCTGTCGAAGTTTCCGTTCACGGTGAAGAGCGACCTGCGCGACAACTACCCCTTCGGCATGTTCGCCGTGCCGCGCACGCAGGTGGCACGCATCCATGCGTCGTCGGGCACCACCGGCAAGCCGACCGTGGTGGGCTACACGAAGAACGACATCGACACCTGGGCCGACCTGGTCGCGCGCTCCATCCGCGCGGCGGGCGGGCGCGCCGGCGACATGATCCACGTGTCCTACGGCTACGGCCTGTTCACCGGCGGCCTGGGCGCGCACTACGGCGCCGAGCGCGCGGGCTGCACCGTCATTCCGATGTCGGGCGGCCAGACCGAGAAGCAGGTGCAGCTCATCCAGGACTTCAAGCCCGACATCATCATGGTCACGCCCAGCTACATGCAGGTGATCATCGAGCAGTTCGAGCGCCAGGGCCTCGACGCCAAAGACAGCTCGCTGAAGATCGGCATCTTCGGCGCCGAGCCGTGGACCGAAGCCATGCGCCGCGACATCGAGGCCAAGGCCGGCATCGACGCGGTCGACATCTACGGCCTCTCCGAAGTGATGGGCCCCGGCGTGGCCAGCGAATGCGTGGAAAGCAAGGACGGCCCCGTGATCTGGGAAGACCACTTCTACCCCGAGATCATCGACCCCGAGACCGGCGAGCTGAAGGCCGACGGCGAAGAAGGCGAACTGGTCTTCACCTCGCTGAGCAAGGAGGCCATGCCCATCGTGCGCTACCGCACGCGCGACCTCACGCGCCTGTTGCCGCCCACCTCGCGCTCGTTCCGCCGCATGGGCAAGATCGTCGGGCGCAGCGACGACATGATGATCATCCGCGGCGTCAACGTCTTCCCCACGCAGGTGGAAGAGATCGTGCTCGCGCACGAGCGCCTGTCGGGCCTCTACCAGGTGCACGTGCGCCGCGACGGGCTGCTCGACGAGGTCGAGGTGCACTGCGAGCTGCAGCCGCGCACGAGCATCGACGAGAGCGAACGCAAGGCCATCGCGAGCTGGGTGCAGGACCGCGTGAAGACGCTGGTCGGCATCTCGACCACGGTGCGCGTGTTCGACCCCGACTCCATCGAACGCACGCAGACCGGCAAGGCCCGGCGCGTGTTCGACACCCGGCCGCGCTGAACGCGCAAGCCGTTTCAACCTTCTTTGCAAAGGACACGCACATGTACACCCAGGCAATGGACACCATGGGCAAGGACGCAGGCGACGGCAAGCAGAAGGCCGTGCGCTCCGCCGAAGAGATGCGGCTCGAGGAACGCTTCGACGCTCACATCGACGCCGGCGACTTCATCGAGGCCAAGGACTGGATGCCCGAGCACTACCGCAAGACGCTGGTGCGGCAGATCAGCCAGCATGCGCACTCGGAAATCGTCGGCATGCTGCCCGAGGGCAACTGGATCAGCCGCGCGCCCACGCTCAAGCGCAAGGCCATCCTGCTGGCCAAGGTGCAGGACGAGGGCGGCCACGGCCTCTACCTGTATGCCGCCGCCGAAACGCTGGGCACCTCGCGCGACCAGATGTTCGACGCGCTGCACAGCGGCAAGGCCAAGTACAGCTCGATCTTCAACTACCCCACGCTCACCTGGGCCGACATGGGCACCATCGGCTGGCTGGTCGATGGCGCGGCCATCATGAACCAGGTGCCGATCTGCCGCTGCTCGTATGCGCCGTATGCGCGCGCCATGATCCGCATCTGCCGCGAGGAGAGCTTCCACCAGCGCCAGGGCTACGAAGCGCTGCTGACCATGATGACCCACGGCACCGACGCGCAGAAGGCGATGGTGCAGGACGCGGTCAACCGCTGGTGGTGGCCCTCGATCATGATGTTCGGCCCGCCGGACGACCAGTCGCCCAACAGCGCGCAGTCGATGCGCTGGGGCATCAAGCGTTTCAGCAACGACGAGCTGCGCCAGAAGTTCGTCGACGCCACGGTGGAGCAGGCGCGCATCCTCGGCGTGACCCTGCCCGACCCCGACCTGAAGTGGAACGAAGAGCGCCAGGCGCACGACTTCGGCGCCATCGACTGGAGCGAGTTCTGGCGCGTGATCGGCGGCGACGGCCCCTGCAACCGCGAGCGGCTGCAGGCCCGCGTCGACGCCTGGGAAGAAGGCGCATGGGTGCGCGAAGCCGCGATGGCCCATGCCAACAAACAACCGATGAAGGAGGCCGCATGAGCGCCCCAAATACCCAAGACAGCAAACAAGAGTGGCCCCTGTGGGAAGTGTTCGTGCGCAGCAAGGCCGGCCTCGACCACAAGCACTGCGGCAGCCTGCACGCGGCCGATTCGAAGATGGCGATCCAGATGGCGCGCGACGTGTACACCCGCCGCCAGGAAGGCAGCAGCATCTGGGTGGTGCGCTCCGAGCAGATCGTGGCCAGCGACCCGGGCGACAAGGACATGTTCTTCGACCCGGCGGAAGACAAGGTCTACCGCCACCCGACCTTCTACGCGCTGCCCAAGTCCGTGGACCACATGTGAGCGGCCATTGACGGGAACATCATGCAAGCATCGATCGAACTGAACCGCACGCCCGCCGTGCAGTACCTGCTGCGCATCGGCGACACCTGCCTGGTGCTGGCGCAGCGCCTGGGCGAGTGGTGCGGCCATGCGCCCGTGCTCGAAGAGGACATCGCGATGGCCAACATCGCGCTCGACCTCGTCGGCCAGGCCCGTGCGCTGCTCACCCACGCAGGCAAGCTCGAAGGAGCCGGCCGCGAGCATGACGAAGACCAGCTCGCCTACCTGCGCGAGGAGCGCGACTACTTCAACCTCACCATCGCCGAGCTGCCGCGCGGCGACTTCGCCTTTGCCGTGGTGCGCAACACCATGGTGTCGACGCTGCTCAAGCTGCTGTGGCAGCGCCTGGCCGCATCGAGCGACGCCGAGGTGGCCGCCATCGCCGGCAAGGCGGTGAAGGAAGCGCGCTACCACCAGCAGCATTCGGGCGACTGGGTCGTGCGCCTGGGCGACGGCACGGAAGAATCGCGCCGCCGTACGGAGAAAGCGCTGAAGCAGCTCTGGCTCTACGTGCCCGAGCTTTTCGAGAGCGACGCCGTGGATGCCGAAGCCAGCGCCAGCGGCCTCGGCCCGGCCTGGAGCGAGCTGCGCGAGCCCTGGCTCGCCGACATGCAGCAGGTGCTGGACGCCGCCGGGCTCGCCATGCCCAAGGAAACAGCTTTCCGCAGCACCGGCAAGCAGGGCGTGCACAGCGAGCACATGGGCTACATCCTGGCCGAGATGCAGCACCTGCAGCGCAGCTTTCCCGGAGGCGTGTGGTGATGAACGCGCTGGCCTCGCGCGTCGATGCGGCGTGGGCCGTGCTGCACACGGTGCCCGACCCCGAGGTGCCGGCCGTGTCGGTCTGCGACCTGGGCATCGTGCGCGACGTGATCGAGCATGACGACGGCCTGGAGATCGTGCTCACGCCCACTTACTCCGGCTGCCCCGCCACCGAAGCCATCGAGCACGACGTGCTGGCCGCCATCGAGCAGGCCGGCCTGGGCCGTGCCCGCGCCACGCTGCGCCGCGCGCCCGCATGGACGAGCGACTGGATCAGCGAGGAAGGCCGCGCCAAGCTCAAGGCCTACGGCATCGCGCCGCCCGCCCACCTCACACCCGAAGCCGCGGCCAACACTGCCATGCCGATCAAGCTCTTCGGCCGCATCTCCGGCGAGCGCATCGCCTGCCCGCGCTGCGCGAGCGAGCGCACCGAACGCCTCTCCGCATTCGGCTCCACCGCCTGCAAGGCCCTGTACCGCTGCATGGCGTGCAAGGAGCCGTTCGAACACTTCAAGCCGATCTAGAAAAGCACCCCCGCGATGAGCACCCTCTTCCATCCCCTGCGCGTGAAGGCCATCGAGCCCGACACGGCCGAGGCCGTCATCGTCTCCTTCGAAGTCCCCACCGACCTGCAGGAAGTGTTCGGCTTCACGCAAGGCCAGTACCTCACGCTTCGCAAGGACATCGACGGCCAGGACCTGCGCCGCTCCTATTCGATCTGCGCCGGCCTCGACGACGGCGAATTGCGCGTCGGCGTGCGCAAGGTGCGCGGCGGCGTGTTCTCCAACTGGATCAACGCCAACCTGCAGCCCGGCGACACCCTGCAGGTGATGGCGCCGCAAGGCCGCTTCTTCGTGCCCATCGAGCCTTCCTCGGCGCGGCACCACGTCGGCATCGCGGGCGGCAGCGGCATCACGCCGATCCTGTCGATCATGAAGACGGTGCTGGCGCGCGAACCCGCGAGCCGCTTCACGCTGATCTACGGCAACCGCCAGCTGCAGTCCACGATGTTCAAGGAAGAGATCGAGGACCTGAAGAACCGCTACATGACCCGGCTGGTGCTGCAGCACGTGTTCTCCGACGAGCACACCGATTCGCCGCTGGGCTTCGGCGTGATGAACCGCGAGAAGATCGGCGAGTTCCTGCAAAGCGTGGTGCCTGCCGCGCAGATCGACCATGTGTACGTGTGCGGCCCGTTCCAGATGAACGACGAGGCCGAGGCCGCGCTGCTCGCGGCCGGCGTGCCCGAGGAACGCATCCACATCGAGCGCTTCGGCGTGGCGCTGCCCTCGGCCACGCAGGTCGGCGCGGTGGTGCACGAGGCCCAGCCCGGCGACGCCAAGCAGTCGCGCATCACCATCGTGCGCGACGGCCTGCAGCGCGAGATCACCTTCACCGAAGGCCAGCCCAGCATCCTCGACGCGGCTTCGGCGGCGGGGCTGGAAGTGCCGTTCTCTTGCACGTCGGGCGTGTGCGGCACCTGCCGCGCCAAGCTGGTGGACGGGGAAGTCCGAATGGAGCGGAACTTCGCTCTCGACAAGAATGAGGTGGCCGCGGGTTTCGTGCTGACCTGCCAGGCGCACCCCCTTACCGAATGCGTCACCCTCTCTTTCGACGAGCGGTGATAGATACTTCAGTCCTCAACAATTTTTCAACCCGGAGACAAGCCCAAATGAAATTCTTCAAGCCCTTGCTGATCGCAGCGCTGTGCGCCACCGCCGCCGCCTCGTGGGCCGACGTCAATGTCGGCGTGACCATCTCGGCCACCGGCCCGGCAGCATCGCTGGGCATCCCCGAGAAGAACACCATCTCGCTGATGCCCAAGACGATCGGCGGGCAGAAGATCAACTACATCGTGCTCGACGACGCCTCCGACACCACCGCGGCCGTCAACAACACGCGCAAGCTCATCGCCGAGAACAAGGTCGACGTGATCCTGGGCTCGACCACCACGCCGGCCTCGCTCGCAATGATCGACGTGGCCAGCGAGGCGCAGACGCCGATGATCTCGGTGGCCGCGTCGGCCCGCATCATCGAGCCGATGGACGCCAAGAAGAAGTGGGTGTTCAAGACGCCGCAGAACGACATCATGATGTCCCTGGCCATCGCCGAGCACATGGCCGCCAACGGCGTGAAGACCGTCGCTTTCATCGGCTTCTCCGACGCCTACGGCGAAGGCTGGTCGCAGGAATTCGCCAAGGCCGCGGACCTGAAGAAGATCAAGGTCGTGGCCAACGAGCGCTATGCCCGCACCGACACCTCTGTGACCGGCCAGGCCCTGAAGATCATGGCCGCCAAGCCCGACGCGGTGCTGGTCGCCGGCTCCGGCACGCCGGCCGCGCTGCCGCAGAAGACGCTGAAGGAACGCGGCTACGGCGGCAAGATGTACCAGACCCACGGCGTGGCCAACGCCGACTTCCTGCGCGTGGGCGGCAAGGACGTGGAAGGCACCTTCCTGCCCGCCGGCCCGGTGCTGGTGGCCGAGCAGCTGCCGGCCAGCAACCCGGTGAAGAAGTCCGCGCTCGCCTATGTGGCCGCGTATGAAGCCGCCTACGGCAAGGGCTCGGTCTCGACCTTCGGCGCGCACGCCTGGGACGCCGGCCTGCTGATGAGCTCGGCCGTGCCGGCCGCGCTGAAGAAGGCACAGCCGGGCACGCCCGAATTCCGTGCAGCGCTGCGCGACGCACTGGAGCAGACCAAGGATGTGTCCGGCGCTCACGGCGTGTTCAACATGACCGCGCAGGACCACCTGGGCCTGGACCAACGCGCCCGCGTGATGGTGAAGATCGAAAACGGCGCCTGGAAATACCAGCCCTGATATCTCTGGGCTCGCCCCCCAGGCTTCGCGCACTTCGTGTCGCTTCTCCCACCCCCTACCGGGGGCAACACCTGAGGCCCGGCAAAGCCGGTTCCTCGGTGTTTCCGATCTGAATCACGGGCGACGCCCGAAGGTTGTTTTATGGATTCGCAGATTGCCCTGTTGCTGGGGCAGGACGGCATCGTGAACGGAGCGGTCTACGGACTGATGGCGCTCGCGTTGGTGCTGGTGTTTTCGGTCACGCGCGTGATCTTCATTCCGCAGGGCGAGTTCGTCGCCTTCGGTGCGCTCTCCATGGCCATGCTGCAGGCCGGCCGCGTGCCGTCCACGCTGTGGCTGCTGCTGGCGCTGGCCGCGGCGGTGCTGGTGGTGGAGTTCTGGCGCTGGAAGCGCGGCGCGGTGGTCGACTGGGCTTCCGCGCTCGCATGGTGCGTGGTTCTGCCTGCGGCCGCGGCCGCGTTGGTGCTGCTGCTCAAGCCCACGTCGATGACGGGCCAGACGCTCACCACGCTGGTGCTCATCATGCCGCTGGGCCCGCTGCTCTATCGACTGGCCTACCGGCCGCTGGCGGACGCCAGCGTGCTGATGCTGCTGATCGTGTCGGTCGCGCTGCACGGGGTGCTGGTCGGCCTGGGCCTGCTGTTCTTCGGCGCCGAGGGCTCGCGCACCGCGCCGTTCTCCGAAGCGCGCCTGGACATCGGCGGCATCCCCGTCAGCGGGCAGTCGCTGGTGGTGGTGGGCGTCACGCTGCTGCTGGTGATTGCCATGTTCCTGTTCTTCGGCCGCTCGATGGTCGGCAAGGCGCTGCGCGCCACCGCCATCAACCGCGTGGGCGCGCGGCTGTCGGGCATTCCGACCGAGCTGTCGGGCGACCTGAGCTTCGCGCTCGCGGCGCTCATCGGCGCGGTGTCGGGCCTGCTGATCGCGCCGATCACCACGGTTTATTACGACACCGGCTTCCTGATCGGCCTGAAGGGCTTCGTGGCCGCCATCGTCGGCGGGCTCGCGAGCTATCCGCTGGCGCTGGCCGGCGCGCTGCTGGTCGGCCAGCTCGAAGCCTTCGCCTCCTTCTGGGCCAGCCCGTTCAAGGAAGTGCTGGTCTTCACCCTGATCATTCCCGTGCTGTGGTGGCGTTCGCTCAACAGCCATCATGTGGAGGACGAGGAATGAACCCGTCTTCGAACAATCTCGCCGTTCCCGCGCAACCCGAAGGCAAGCCGCTGGTCACGCCGCGCCAGCTCACGCTGGTGCTGGTGGTGCTGCTGGCGCTGTCGTGGGGCTTCCTGCCCGAATTCACCGTCTCGGTGCTCAGCAACATCGGCCTCTATGCGCTGGTCGCGGCCGGGCTGGTCATGCTGACCGGCGTGGGCGGCATGACCTCGTTCGGCCAGGCCGCGTTCGTCGGCATGGGCGCCTACGCGACCGCATGGATCTGCACCTCGCCCACCGCCGCCGCATGGCTGGGCGGCATGGTCGCACCCGGCCTGCTGCCGTGGGCCGGCCTGCTGCTGGGGCTGCTGTTCACCTTCGCGCTGGCGTGGATGCTCGGCGCGGTCACGCTCAAGCTGCAGGGCCACTACCTGCCGCTGTGCACCATCGCCTGGGGCCTGAGCCTCTACTACCTGCTGGGCAACATGGAGTTCCTCGGCGGGCAGACGGGCATCACAGGCGTGCCGCCGCTGGTCATGGCGGGCGTGTCGCTCGCCACGCCGCGCGCGCTGGGCGTGGTGATCTGGGCGGTGCTGCTGCTCGCGCTGTGGGCGCTGCACAACCTGCTCGATTCGCGCGAAGGCCGCGCCATCCGAGCGCTCAAGGGAGGCCGGCTGATGGCCGAGTCGATGGGCGTGGACACCGCGCACCACCGCATCAAGCTGTTCGTGCTGGCCGCGCTGCTGGCGGCGGTGTCGGGCTGGCTCTACGCGCACATGCAGCGCTTCGTGAACCCGACGCCCTTCAACCTGAACATCGGCATCGAGCTGCTGTTCATGGCGGTGGTCGGCGGCGCGGGCCACCTGTGGGGCGCGGTGCTGGGCGCGGCGCTCATCACGCTGCTGAAGGAGAAGCTGCAGGACGTGCTGCCCGCGCTGCTGGGCACCAGCGGCAACTTCGAGGTGATCGTGTTCGGCCTGCTGATGCTGTTCGTGCTGCAGCGCTTCTCGGACGGCCTGTGGCCCACGCTGGCGCGCATCACGCGCCGCTGGGTGCGCGAGGACTCAACGGCCAGGAAGCCGGCCGCCGCAGCCTCGAAGACGCCGGCCGTGCAGCTCGCGCAACGCACGCTGCCCGCCAGCGGCGAACTGCTGCTGCAGGCCAGCGACGTGAGCAAGCGTTTCGGCGGCCTCGTCGCCAACAACGCCATCTCGATGACGCTGAAGGCCGGCGAGATCCACGCGCTGATCGGCCCGAACGGCGCCGGCAAGAGCACCTTCTTCAACATGATCTCGGGCGTGGACGACCCCACCTCGGGCGAGGTGAAGCTGGCCGGCCAGCCGATGGCCACCAGGCCTTCGCGCGCCTTTGCCGCGCTGGGCCTGGGCCGCACCTTCCAGCATGTGCGCCTGCTGGGCCAGCGCAGCGTGGTCGAGAACGTCGCGCTCGGCGCCCACCTGCGTGCAAAGCGCGGCTGGCTGGCCGCCATGCTGCGCCTGGACCGCGCCGAAGAAGCCGCGCTGATGGCCGAAGCCCGCAAGCAGATCGAACGCTGCGGCCTCGGCGCACATGCCGACACGCCCGCCGCATCGCTCTCTCTCGGCCAGCAGCGCGTGGTGGAAATTGCCCGCGCGCTCGCCGGCCAGCCTTCGGTGCTGCTGCTCGACGAACCCGCCGCCGGCCTGCGCCACCTTGAAAAGCGCGCCCTCTCGGTGCTGCTGAGCCAGTTGCGCGCCGAAGGCCTCGGCATCCTGGTGGTGGAGCACGACATGGAGTTCGTGATGAACCTGGCCGACCGCATCACGGTGCTCGAGTTCGGCACCGTCATCGCCACCGGCACGCCCGCCGAAGTGCAGGCCAACCCGCGCGTGCTCGAAGCCTATCTGGGCGGCGCCGACGACGAACTACTGGAGGACGCACGATGAGCGTTGCAGGGCCGCCCCAAAACGCGAAGGCCCCCTCGGGGGGCAGCACAGCACACGAAGTGGCAAGCGTGGGGGCACGCTACAGCCATCCCATTCTTCAACTGGAAGACTTCTGCGTCGCCTACCGCACCGTGGAAGCTGTGCACAGCGTGCGCCTGCAGGTGAACGAGGGCGAGATCGTCACAGTGATCGGCCCCAACGGCGCCGGCAAGACCACGCTGCTGTGCGCGGCCATGGGGCTGCTGCCTTCCACCGGCCAGCTGATGCTGAACGGCGAGCGCATCGCGCGCCCCGGCGTCGAGACCATGGTGGCGCGCGGCGTGGCGCTGGTGCCAGAACGGCGCGAGCTCTTCGGCGAAATGTCGGTCGAAGACAACCTGCTGCTCGGCGGCTTCTACCAGTGGCGCAAGGGCAAGCGCGACCAGCGCGCGCGCATGGACGAGATCTTCGAGATCTTCCCGCGCCTGAAGGAGCGCCGCCCGCAGATGGCCTCCACGTTATCGGGCGGCGAACGCCAGATGCTGGCCATCGGCCGCGCGCTGATGGCGCGCCCGCGCCTGTTGATGCTCGACGAGCCCTCGCTGGGCCTGGCGCCACTGGTGGTGCGCGAAGTGCTGCGCGTGGTGTCGCAGCTGCGCAGCCACGGGGTGTCGGTGCTGCTGGTGGAGCAGAACGCACGCGCCGCGCTGCAGGTGGCCGACCGCGCCTACGTGCTGGAGATGGGCGCCGTGGCGCTCGAAGGCAAGGCGCGCGACCTGCTGCATGACCAGCGGATCATCGATACCTACCTGGGTATCGGCAAGAAGGATTGAACGGTTTTTCTCCCTCCCCTTCCGGGGGAGGGTTGGGGTGGGGGCACGGCGGCCGCAGACAGCGCACTGCGCCGAACCAATGCCGCTTGCCCCCATCCCCGCCTTCCCCCAGAAGGGGAAGGAGCAAGACAGACATCGCGAAAGGACACGCACCATGACCACCACCCTCCAAAGCTACATCGCCGGCCGCTGGATCGGCCAGCAGGCCGCGCAGCAGTTGCGCAGCGCCGTCAACGGCAAGCCCGTGGCAAGCACCCACGCCGAGGCCATCGACTTCGCCGAGGCCCTGCAGTACGCGCGCCGCACCGGCATTCCCGAGCTCATGAAGCTCGACTTCCAGCAGCGCGCCGAGCGCCTGAAGGCGCTGGCCAAGTACATCGCCGCGAACAAGGAAACGCTCTACGCCATCTCCGCCCATACGGGTGCGACGCGCGCCGACAGCTGGATCGACATCGAAGGCGGCGCGGGCACGCTGAGCGCCTACGCCGGCATCGGCACCAACGAGCTGCCCTCGGGCAACCTGGTGCACGAAGGCCCCGCATTCCCGCTCGGCAAGAAGGGCGGCTTCGCGGGCACGCACATCCTGGTGCCGCGCGGCGGCGTGGCGGTGCACATCGACGCGTTCAACTTCCCGGTGTGGGGCCTGCTCGAGAAATTCGCGCCCAGCTTCCTCGCGGGCATGCCCTGCATCGGCAAGCCGGCCACGGCCACCAGCTATCTGACCGAAGCGCTGGTGCGGCTCATCGTGCAGTCGGGCATCCTGCCTGCAGGCAGCCTGCAGCTGGTCATCGGCAGCACGGGCGACCTGCTCGACCGGCTCGAAGGGCCGGACGTGGTCACCTTCACCGGCTCGGCCGATACCGCCGCCAAGCTGCGCGTGCACCCGAACATCGTGCGCCAGTCGATCCCGTTCAACGCCGAGGCCGACTCGCTCAATTGCGCGATCCTCGCGCCCGACGTGACGCCCGACGACGAGGAGTTCGATCTCTTCGTGAAGGAGGTTGCGCGTGAGATGACCATCAAGGCCGGCCAGAAGTGCACCGCCATCCGCCGCGCGATCGTGCCGCGCCAGCACCTCGACGCGGTGGCCGAGCGGCTGCGCGCGCGACTGGCCAAGACCGTGGTGGGCGACCCGTCGCGCGAAGAAGTGCGCATGGGCGCCCTCGCCTCGCGCGACCAGCAGGCCGACGTGGCCGAACGCGTGGCCACGCTGCTGCAGGGCGCGGAGCTGGTGTACGGCGAGCGCGACGGCTTCTCGCCGGTGGGCGACGGCGTGAGCGAAGGCGCCTTCTTCGCGCCCACGCTGCTGCTGAGCCGCAAGCCGCTCGAACACGACGCCGCGCACGACGTCGAGGCCTTCGGCCCCGTCAGCACGCTGATGCCCTACGACGGCATCGACGAGGCGCTGGCACTGGCCGCTCGCGGCCGTGGCAGCCTGGTGGGCACGCTAGTCACGCGCGACCCGGCCATCGCCGCCAAGGCAATTCCGGTCGCTGCCGCATGGCACGGCCGGCTGCTGGTGCTCGACCGCGAAGCCGCCGCCGAATCGACCGGCCACGGCTCGCCGCTGCCGCAGCTCAAGCACGGCGGCCCGGGGCGCGCCGGCGGCGGCGAGGAACTCGGCGGCCTGCGCGCCGTGAAGCACTACCTGCAGCGCACCGCATTGCAGGGCTCGCCCACCATGCTGGCCGCCATCACCGGCGAGCACGTGCGCGGCGCGGCCGTGCGCGAGAGCGAGGTGCATCCGTTCCGCCGCTATTTCGAAGACCTGCGTGTCGGCGATTCGCTGCTCACCCATCGCCGCACCGTCGGCGAGGCCGACATCGTGGCCTTCGGCGGCATCTCGGGCGACTATTTCTACATGCACTTCGACGAAGTGGCGGCGAAGCAGTCGCCCTTCGGCAAGCGCATCGCGCACGGGTACTTCGTGCTGTCGGCGGCGGCCGGCCTGTTCGTGTCGCCCTCGCCCGGCCCGGTGCTCGCCAACTACGGCCTGGACACGCTGCGCTTCACCAAGCCCGTGGGCATCGGCGACACCATCCAGGCGCGCCTGACCTGCAAGCGCAAGATCGACCGCAACAAGAAAGACGCGAGCGGCCAGGGCCAGGGCGTGGTGGCCTGGGACGTGGAGGTGACCAACCAGGACGGCGAACTGGTCGCCAGCTACGACATCCTGACGCTGGTCTCCAAGAAGCCGGAAGCGGTGCAGGCATGACGATGTTCGATCTCACAGGCAAGGTCGCGCTGGTCACGGGCGGCAACGGAGGCATCGGCCTGGGCATGGCGCAAGGGCTTGCCAAGGCCGGCGCGCGCGTCATCGTGGCCGCGCGCAATGCGCAGAAGTCGGCCGCCGCGGTCGAGGCGCTGAAGGCATTGGGCAGCGACAGTTTCGCGCTCGAAGCGGACGTGAGCGACGAAGCCTCGGTGCAGAAGCTCTTCGACGCCGCCGCCGCGCGCTGCGGCCGGCTCGACATCCTGGTCAACAACGCCGGCACCAACATACGCAAGCCGGCCGACCAGCTCGCGCTGTCCGAATGGCACAAGGTGATGGACACCAACCTCACCAGCGCCTTCCTGTGCAGCCGCGCCGCGCATCCGCACCTGAAGGCCGCGGGCGGCGGCAAGATCATCAACATCGGCTCGATGATGTCGATCTTCGGCGCGCCCTATGCGCCGGCCTACGCTGCCAGCAAGGCCGGCATCGTGCAGCTCACGAAGTCGACCGCGCTCTCCTGGGCGCCCGACAACATCCAGGTCAACGCGATCCTGCCCGGCTGGTTCGAGACCGAGCTCACCGACGGCGCGCGCAGCCAGATACCGGGCCTGTACGACCGCGTGGTGGCCCGCGCCGCCGCAGGCCGCTGGGGCCAGCCCGCGGACATCGCCGGCACCGCCGTGTTCCTGGCGAGCGCCGCGTCGGACTACGTGACGGGCACCGCGATTCCCGTGGACGGCGGGTTTTCTATAGCCGGATAGTTCACCGTGGCCGTGTAAATTCGGCCGCCATGCTCTTCTGGTTCCAGATCTTCGCCTTCGTCGTCGGCACCGCCGCGCTGCTCTACGCGTCACGCGGCCCGCTGAGCCGGCCCGGCTCGCACGGCTTCTACCGCTTCTTCGCATGGGAATGCATGCTGGTGCTGGCTCTGGTGAACCTGCCGTGGTGGCATGACGATCCGTTCTCGGCCAGGCAGATCATCTCCAGCACCTTCTTCGTGCTGTCGATCTGGCTGCCGATCCATGCGGTGCGCCTGCTCAAGGCGCAGGGCAAGCCGACCGAGGCGCGCAACGACGACCCCGCGCTCTACGGCTTCGAGAAAACCTCGGCCATCGTCAGCACCGGCGCCTTCCGCTACATCCGCCATCCCATGTACACGGCGCTGATGCTGCTGGCCTGGGGCGCGTTTCTCAAGCAGTTCAGCTGGCTCACGCTGCTGCTGGTGCTCGCGGCCACGGTGCTGCTGTTCATGACGGCGCTGCGCGACGAGCAGGAATGCATCGCGCATTTCGGCGACGACTACCGCGCCTACATGCGCGGCACGCGGCGCTTCATTCCGTTCGTCTTCTAGGGTCGATCGATTCGCTCCAGCGATCGGGGATCGAGCTCGCCGGGCCAGTCGGCGGGCGTCAGCGCCCCCACGCGGCCGCTGCCCGGATTGAATGCGGGCAGGCGGCCAAACAGGTGGCCCGGCGGAACCAGCAAGAGGCGCAGCAGTTGCGCGCCCGTCTCTTTCCAGTCCTTGTGCCGGAGCGCAGCGCCGAGCATCGCCAGATGAACTTGCAGGTGCAGCCTGAAGCGTGACTGCCCGATGACATGCGCGAGTTCCAGCGCACGCCATCCCCGCGCCGCATTGCCCGCTGCCATCGCGCTGCGCGCGAGCGAAATTTCACGAAAGAAAGCTTGTTGCTGAAGGGGCGGATTCATGCGGGCGATTGAAGCCCCTGCAGCCGCTCCAGGGTCAAGAAGCAGCCCCTCGGCACAAGGGGTCGACGAACCCGCCTTCGCGGGCCCTTCTAGCACGGCCCTCGCCGTCAACCTTGCGGGATGCTGACCCGCACGATCAGGTTCCGTTCACACGAACCTCCTAGCATTCGCACATGCTTCTCGCACGCGTCCGCCATTTCGCCAGAGCGCACTACCGTTGGTGGTGCGTGGCGGGGCTGCTGCTGATTTTTCTCCAGCCTTTCATCGCGGCCCACTTCCGCTGCGACGGCCTGGAGGACGAGCCGATGCTGCGGGTGCGCAGCGTCAGCGACACCACGCAGTTCGAGGCCGACGACCGCGCCGACCACCCGAGCGACCACGAGACCACTGTCTTCGCCCAGGCGCCGGCGAGCATCGACCACCCTGACGCCTTCGACTTCGGGCTGAGCACGCTCATGGCCATGGTGCTCGCGATGCTGCCGCTGGCCGTGGCAATAGCACGGCTTGCCACGCCCATCGTGCGCGAAGCGCCTGAACACGTGCCACCGCACGGCGGCGCGCCGCCTTGCGCGCAGCCCTGGCGACGCCTGCCGCCCACCGCTGCCCCGCCCTACGGGATCTGAGAAACCGACGCCTCGCGCGTCGCGTCCTCCCGCTGACGCTGTGCAGCGGGCCTCTCTTCCTCGTCGAAAGGACTGACATGTCCACATTTTTCAGGTGCGCCTGCCGCACCTTGCGCGGCCCTGCGCCTGTTGTTCGCATTCATCCGCAAGGAGTGGCGCCATGGACGCGCTGAACCTCGCTTTCTTTCACTGGATCTACGCCGGCAGCCATCCCACGCCCTGGGTGCTTTCGGTCGCCATCGCCTTCGCGCTCTGGGGCAGCTGGCTCGGCGCGGGCATCGTCGCGGTGACGCTGTGGCGGCAACGCGCCGACCGTGCCTACCTGTGCATCGTGGCCGCCGCAGCCGGCGTGACCTCGCTGCTGGCGCACACCATCGCCACGGCCCTCAATGTTCCGCGGCCCTTCGCCGCTGGGCTGGGCCAGGCCTACATCGAGCATGCGAGTCGCGGCTCGCTGCCGAGCACACATGCGGCCGTCATGTTCATGGTCGCGCTGGCCTTCATGCTGCGCCCCAGCCTGCGCCGCATCGGCGTGCCGCTGCTCGCGCTGGCCGCCGCCACCGGGTGGGCGCGCGTGTACGTGGGCGTCCATTTCCCGCTCGACATCGTCGCCGGCCTGCTGCTGGGCGCGGTCGTCGCCGGCGCAATCGCCATCGCGCGGTGGCTCTTTCTCTTCTTCGTCCCGCGAACTGGCCGCGCACCCGCCGACAGCCCGGCGACCAGCTCTCTCTGGAGGCACTCATGATCTCTTCGTCCACCGCAAGACATTCGCGCACCGGCGCCGGCATCGCTCCCGACACGGCCTTCCCGTCCGGCACCTCCGGCGTCCCCGAGCCGCTGGCCCAGGCCGGCATGCCCGACGCACCCGCCGCCGACGCGCGCAGCATCTCGTGCGTCATCCCCTGCTACAACGAGGCGGCCAACCTGCGCCTGATGCTGCCGCTGCTCGAGGACATCCTCTGGGCCACGCGGCTGCGCTGGGAAATCATCGTGGTGGACGACGGCAGCACCGACGACACCGCCGCCGTGGCCGAGGCATGGTGCGAGCTCGCGGGCTTTCGCTGCATCTCGCTGTCGCGCAACTTCGGCAAGGAAGCCGCGCTCACCGCGGGCCTTGCGGCGTCCACCGGCGACGCCGTGGTGCTGCTGGACGGCGACCTGCAGCACTCGCCCGAGCTGATCCACGCGATGCTCGCGCAATGGACGGCCGGCGCCGAGGTGGTCTACGCGGTGCGCGAGCAACGCAGCGACGAAAGCCGCTTCAAGCAGCTCGGCAGCAAGCTCTTCTACAACCTCGTCAATTCGTCGGACCGCTTCGAGGTGCCGAAGGACGCGGGCGACTTCCGCCTGATGGACCGCAAGGTGGTCGACGCGCTCATGGCCATGCCCGAGCGCAGCCGCTTCATGAAGGGCCTCTACGCCTGGGTGGGCTTCCGCGCCGTGGCGCTGCCCTACACGCCCGCGCCGCGCGCCGAAGGCACCACCAAGTTCAACGCCCGCCGGCTGATCGGCCTGGCCATCGACGGCCTCACCGCCTTCACCACCTGGCCGCTGCGCATGGTGAGCGTGGTGGGCCTGCTGCTCGCGGTGCCGGCCTTCGGCTACGGCACTTTCGTGACCATCGACCACCTGCTGTTCGGCAACTCCGTGTCCGGCTGGACCACGATCGTCGTGAGCCTGATGTTCTTCATCGGCATCCAGATGATCTCCACCGGCATCGTGGGCGAGTACATCGCCCGCATCTATGAGGAGGTGAAGGGCCGTCCGCTGTACGTGGTCCGACGTGAACACGGCAAGGGACTCGAGCCCGAGACCGGGAAACCATGAGACGACCTGCTTCCTGGTGGACCTCGCCCCGACCCTTCTGGCTCATCGCCGCGCTGTTCGCATGGCTGCTCGCGACCGCATGGGTGCGCCCGCTGATGGCGCCCGACGAAGGGCGCTACGGCGGCGTGGCGCTCGCGATGCTGCGCTCCGGCGACTGGCTGGTGCCGCGGCTGGACGGCCTGCCCTTCTTCCACAAGCCGCCGCTGTTCTACTGGATCGGCGCGGCGGCGATGTCGGTCACGGGCCCGGTCGAATGGGCGGCGCGGCTGCCTTCGATCATCGGCGCGGGCACTGCGGCGGCGGCGCTATTCCTGTTCCTGCGGCGCTGGTCGACGCTGCGGCAGGCGCTGCTGTCGACCGTGGTGCTGGTGACCACGCCCTTCTTCTTCCTGGGCGCGCAGTTCGCCAACCTCGACATGCTGGTGGCCGGGTGCATCTCGGCCACGGTACTGCTGGCCGCCGGCGCGGCGCTGGCGCGGGAGCGCGGCGAGCCCTGGCGCGCCCTGCTGGCAGGCGCCTACCTGATGGCCGCGGCCGGGCTGCTGGCCAAGGGACTGATCGGCCTGGTGCTGCCCGGTGCCGTGCTGGTGCTGTGGTGCGCCGCAACGCGCAAGACCTTGGTGCTGAAGCTCGCGCTGTGGTTGCCGGGCTGGGCGATCCTGCTGGCGGTGGCGGGCCCGTGGTTCGTTGCCATGCAGATGAAGTACCCCGAGTTCTTCGACTACTTCGTCATCACCCAGCACTTCCGGCGCTTCGCTTCGTCGGGGTTCAACAACGAGCACCCTTTCTGGTTCTACATACCGGTGCTGGCGGTGCTCACGCTGCCGTGGTTCGCCTGGGTGTTCGTGCCGCGCGGCAAGGACGACAAGGACAGCGTGCCTCGATCGCGCCTGTCCGACGTCGACTGGCTCATGTGGATCTGGCTGGCGGTGATCGTGGTGTTCTTCTCGATGCCGCGATCCAAGCTGGTCGGCTACGTGCTGCCCGCGCTGCCGCCGCTGGCCTGCCTGATCGCGCAGCGCGTGCTGGCCGGCCGCGTCGTCGAGAAGCTGCTGCCCGGAATGCGCGCCACGGCGGCGGTTGCAGCCGCGCTGTGCGTGGCGTGCGTGGTCGCGGTCGCCATCTACTCGGTGCCTCCGGGCACGCGGCTGCGGCTGCCGGCGGGCCAGTCGGTGGCCCCGGGCGACCAGGTGATGATGCTCGACAGCTACTACTACGAGATCCCGTTCTACTGGAACCTGCGCCAGCCGGTGCTCGTGTCGGACGACTGGAAGGCCGCCGCCACCGACACCCGCGACAACTGGCGCAAGGAGATCTTCGATGCGAGCCGCTTCGAGCCCGCGCGCGCCGACGCCACGCTGATCGACCGGACGCAGCTCGCGCCCGTGCTGTGCGTGCCGCGCACCACCTGGCTGGTCGGGCCGATCGCCTCACAGCTGTCGAACCCCTGGCTGGGCAAGGCGCAGCTGGTGGCGGTCAACGAAAGCATGGCTGCATGGCGCTTCCAGGGAAGCGCCACGCGCGACCCGGACTGCCTGGGCACCCCTGCCTCTGCCCCTGCGCCCGCCGGTGCCGCCCTACCATCCCTTCCCGTGCCTGTCCCCTCCAAGAATGGCAATGACTGATACCTCCGGCCCGCTGGGGCCGACGATGCGCCACCTCTGCGTGTGCGCGGACGACTTCGGCATGAGCCCCGGCATCAACGCCGCCGTGCTCGAGCTTTCCGAGCTGGGCAAGATCTCCGCGACCAGCGGCATGGTGCGGCGCGGCGCATGGGTCGCGGGCGCACGGGCGCTGCGGCGGCTCGACACCGCGCGGCTGGACGTGGGCCTGCACCTGGACCTCACGCGGCCCGACACGCCCGACGGCCCCGAGCCCGGCCTCGCGGGGCTGATCGCGCGGACCTACACGCGCACCGTGTTCTCGCCCGTGCTCCACGCCGACATCCGCGACCAGTTCACCCGCTTCGAGGACGCGATGGGCCGTGCGCCCGCGTTCGTCGACGGCCACCGGCACGTGCACCAGTTCCCGGTGGTGCGCGAACTGCTGGTCGACGAGATCGTGCGCCGCTACCCCGAGTCGCCGCCGTGGGTGCGCTATACCGCGCCGGGCGCCAGTAACGGCCCCGACCGGCTGAAGGCCCGCGTGATCCACGCACTGGGCGGCGCGCGGCTGGCGGCGCTCGCCAAGGAGCACGGCATTCCGGTGAGCCGGCGCCTGCTCGGCGTGTACGACTTCACCGGCGACTTGCAGAGCTACGAAGCGCATCTGGCCGAATGGCTCGCGGCCTGCCGCACCGGCGACGTGCTGATGTGCCACCCGTCGACCGGCATACAGCCCGGCGACCCGCACGGCTCGGCGCGCATGCGCGAATACGCGGTGCTGCGCGCGCTCTCGCTGCCGCCTCGAGGGCAGGCAGGCGGGATCGCGATCACGCCGCTGTCGCAAGTCTTCCGGCGCGGCGAACTGGTCCATGCGTAGGACCGGTTTCGTAGGGGCCGCGGCGGCCTTCTGGGGCTTCGTGGTGTTCATGCCGGTCGGAGCCAACTACCTGGCGGCCTTTGTCGCATTGGCGGCGCTGGCCGCCGCCGGCGGCTACGGCGAACGGCTCGAACGCCTTCGCACGAGCCCGCTGGCATGGCCGCTCGCGGCCTACACCGGCTGGACGCTGCTGGTGCTAGCCGTCGGACCGCACTACCCGGAGACGGCCGCCAACCTGTGGCACGGCCTGCGCATCGCGACCACGCTGGCCGTCACCGTGGTGCTCTCCGACAGCGAGGCCAAGGCGGGGCTGCGCGGCTTTGCCGGCGGGGCCGCATTCGCGCTCGCGGCCATGGCGCTGTCGCACACCGTCGGCCTGCCCGACTTCCTGCTGTGGCACAACGTCATCGTCATGAAGGGCAACAAGTCGATCAACGACGCGCTGCTGTTCGCGGTGCTGGGCGCCACCTCCGCCGTACTGGCCATGGGCTGGCAGATTCCCTGGCGGCATGCGCGCGCCTGGCGCTTGGGCATGGCGGTGGTGTTCCCGCTGGCGATGGTGGCGGTGGTTACCGCGGGGCTGCCGTCGCGGACCTCGCTGGTGGCCATGTTCGCGGCGCTGGTCGCGGCCTGCGTGCATCAGTGGCGCGGCCGGCTGCGCACGCTGGCCGTCGCGCTCTGCATGGTCGGCGTGGCCACCGGCGCGGTGCTGTCGCAGGCACATTCGATCGATGACAAGTTCAGGCTGGGCCTGTCGGAGCTGGAGGCCGCGCAGACCGGCACGGTGTCCGAAGGCAGCTGGGTGGTGCGCTTTTACATGTACCGCGAGACCACGCGCATGATGCTCGACCGCCCCTGGACCGGCTGGGGCATCGGCGGCTGGACGCAGGAATGGAAGCGCCGCAGCCCGCCGCTGCTGGCCGACTACAACATGCCGCACAACGACTTCCTGTGGATGGGTTCGCAGGGCGGCGTGGCGGGGCTGCTGTCGCTGGTGGCGATCTTCGCCGCCGGGCTCCGGGCCGCATGGCGTCGGCAGGATCTGGCGGGCCGGCTCGCGCTCTCGGCAATGACCATCATGACGGTGGCCACTTGCCTGAACTCCGCCATGCGCGACGCGGCCATCGGCCTGAGCCTGCCGTGGGTCGCGTTCCTTTTCCTGCGGCTGGCGCAGTCGCGTTCGCCCTCTCCTTCATCGCCCGAACCGGCGATGGCGGACACCGCCCGCACCGCGCTCGCCCCGCTGGCAAGGTAGGCAAGCCCCCCGCCATGTGCAACATGGGGGCGCTAACATGCGCGCCTCCTCATCCGCGCAGCCCGACTCCCCCATGCCCTCCCCGAAAAGCACCGCCTTTCCCTCGGCGGCGCAAGCCGCACTGCTGTTCATCGCGCTGTGCCTGTGCGAGATCGTCGTGGGTGCGGCGCTGCGCGATGCCAACCGGTGGCTCGGCCTGAACGGCATGCAGATCGGCGTGCTCTCTGCCGTGCTCGGCAACGGCTGCGTGTTCGCGGCGGTGATGCATGCGCAGCACCTCACATGGCGCGAGCTGTTCCATCAGTCGCGCGCTTCTGCCGGCGTCACGCTGCTGCTGGTGGTGCCGCCGGTGCTGCTGCTGGTGCCCGCGCTGCTGCTGACCATCACTTCCGCCTTCAACCTGCTGGTGCGCATCGCGCCGCTCTCGGCCTGGGAAGAAGCCATGTTCAGCCGCATGGCCGACGGCAGCGTGGCGGCCGTGCTGGCGGTGTGCGTGGTGGCGCCGCTGCTCGAGGAAATGCTGTTCCGCGGCATCGTGCTGCGCGGCTTCCTGCAGCGCTATCCGCGCTGGCAGGCCATCTTCCTCTCGGCCCTGCTGTTCGGCGCCGCGCACATGAACATCTACCAGTTCGTGGTCGGCTTCATCATGGGCACGGTGCTCGCGTGGCTCTACGAGCGCACGCGCTCGCTCATTCCTTGCATCGCGCTGCATGCCGCATACAACAGCGCCACGCTGCTGTTCGCGGACTGGCTCGATGCCGCGTCGCCTGCACACCTGCTGTGGGTCGCGCTGCTTGCACTGGCCGCTGCCTTGTGCGGCACGCTGGTGCTGCGGCTGATGCTGGTGGCCAGGCCGGCGCGGAGCACCTCGGCCTAGGAGCGAGCGCTAGGAGCCGGTGGGCGGCAGCGGCCGCGCATCGACCGCCTCCCCGTCGACGATGAAGTGCCCGCCCGCCACGTGGTGCAGCGTGCGCAGCTCGTCATGCCCGTCGAAATTCCAGCGCCCGTTGGCGAACACGCGCGAATCGGCCTGCGCGGCGATCACCTCGCCCAGGAACAGGTCGTAGCTCTGCTGGATGTGCGGCTCCGGCAGCAGGCGGCATTCGAGCCACGCCGCGCAGCCTTCGAGCAGCGGCGCATCGGTGGCCGTGCCCGCGAAGGTCTGCAGGCCGTAGGCCGCGAACTTGTCGTGCCCCGACTGCTCGACGATCTCGCGGCCGGAGCTGTTGCCCAGCGCTTCCGTCAGGTCGAGCTGCGCGCGCGTGGGCACCTGCAGCGCGAAGCTGCCGGCGCCTTCGAGCAGCACGCGCGTCCAGGTGCTCTTGTCGAGCACCACCGCCACCTTGGGCGGCGCGAAGTCCAGCGGCATGGCCCAGGCCGCGGCCATGATGTTGCGCTGGCCGCCGTGCGCCGCGCTCACCAGCACGGTGGGGCCGTGGTTCAGCAGGCGGTAGGCCTTGTCGAGGGGAACGGGCAGGCGGTGGTGGGAGGCGTTCATGGCATGGGCTCTTGCAACAGCAGTT
This sequence comes from Variovorax durovernensis, assembly GCF_977011995.1. Classification (NCBI taxonomy): domain Bacteria; kingdom Pseudomonadati; phylum Pseudomonadota; class Betaproteobacteria; order Burkholderiales; family Comamonadaceae; genus Variovorax; species Variovorax durovernensis. The sequence goes on from NZ_CDRNCW010000001.1 coordinate 5,427,856, forward strand.
CAGTTCCCTGATTCTGTCGCAGGCAGGCGCCGCACCACCACCGTGCGGATACGCTGCGCGTCAACGTCGGTCACCTCGAACTCGCAGCCGTCATGCACCCATTTCCGGCCCGGCGAAGGCAGGCCGCCGAAGCGCGCGAGCAGGAAGCCAGCGACCGAGGTGTAGCTGTCGTCGTCGCTCAGCAGGCCGTGCGTCTGCAGCGCCTGCTCCAGCAGGTGCAGGTCGGCGCTGCCGGACACGGTCCAGGTGTCGGCGGCGGTCTGCTGGATTTCCAGCGTCTCGTCCTCGTCGGGAAACTCGCCCGCGATGGCTTCGAGCACGTCGATGGGCGTGACCACGCCGGTCAGCGAGCCGTGCTCGTCGTTGACCAGCGCAAGCTGCCCGCGCGCGCCGCGCAGCGTGTCGATCAGGCGGATCACCGTGGTCGACTCGGGCACGTAGATCGGCGCGCGCAGGCCGCCGCTCTCGTCGATCTTTCCGTGCCGCAGCAGGTGGCCCAGCAGGTCTTTCGCGCGTGCCACGCCCACCACCTCGTCGAGCGAGCCGCGGCACACCGGGAAGATGCCGTGCGGCGTGTCGAGCAGCTGCTCGCGCACCGCCTCGGGGTCGTCGTTCAGGTCCACCCAGGAGATGTCGGCGCGCGGCGTCATCACCGAGCGCACGTTGCGCTCGGCCAGCGACAGCACGCCGCTGACCATGTTGCGCTCCTCGACCGCGAAAGCCGGCTCCGGCAGGGGCATGGCACCGTCGGCCGAGGCACCGGCCAGTGCCGGTTCGCCCGGCGCGCGGCCGCCCAGCAGCCGCAGGATGGATTCGGCCGTGCGGTCGCGCAGCGGACGGCGCGCCTCGTGCTTCAGCGCATTGCGCTTGGCCCACTGGTTCAGCGCCTCGATCATCACGGAGAAGCCGATGGCGCCGTACAGGTAGCCCTTCGGAATGTGAAAGCCCAGGCCCTCGGCCACCAGGCTCAGGCCGATCATCAGCAGGAAGCTGAGGCACAGAACCACCACCGTGGGATGCGCGTTGACGAAGCGCGTGAGCGGCTTCGACGCCCACAGCATGATGCCGATCGAGATGACCACCGCCGCCATCATCACTGGCAGGTGGTCGACCATGCCCACGGCGGTGATGACCGCGTCGAGAGAGAACACCGCGTCGAGCACCACGATCTGCGTCACCACCAGGCCGAAGCTCGCATAGGCCGTGGAGCCGCCGGCCATGTGCGTCACGCCCTCGAGCCGCTCGTGCAGCTCCGACGTGGCCTTGAACAGCAGGAACAGGCCGCCCACCAGCAAGATCAGGTCGCGCCCCGAAAAGCCCTGGCCGAACACGGTGAACAACGGCGCTGTCAGCGTGACCAGCCACGAAACCACCGACAGCAGCCCCAGCCGCATGAAGAGCGCCAGGCCCAGGCCCAGCCGCCTGGCGCGGTCGCGCAGGTGAGGCGGCAGCTTCTCCGCGAGGATCGCGATGAAGATCAGGTTGTCGATGCCCAGCACGATCTCCAGGACGACCAGCGTCAGGAGACCGATCCAGGCGGCGGGGTCGGTGAGCAGTTCAACGATCATGGCGGAAGAAGAAGGCGCGGCAACGCGTACGGCCCGGCATGGCGCGGGCCATGTCGGGCAACGACGGGGAAAAGGCGGGATGGACGGGAGCCGCGAAAAGGTCGGTCGCGGCGCACGGAGACAGGCGGAAGCTGGCGCAGGCCAGCGGCCTACTGGGAGGCTCGGAGGAGGATTTCACCCCTCCAGTCTATCGAACCCGCATCAGCCGGCCGGCAGGCGCTGCATCAGGCAGGCCAGCAGCACCGGTTCGTTCTCGATCTTCGAGCGGTCGATGCGGCGCGTCCGGCCGTTCGCGATGATCACCAGATGCTCGTCCACCAGCACGCCGTCGGTCTCCGATTGCGTGTGCACCGTGTCGATGCTCGACCACGCGATGAGCTGCCCCTTGTGCACCAGCCCTTCCGCATTCATGCCCAGCGCGCCGAAGTCCACCGTGTCGCCGGCATGCATGCGCCGCTCGACCTCGCCGCGCAGCACCCTGCCGATCGCCTCTTCGATCTCGGCCCGCAGCGCGGCCGCGTGGTCCCAAAGGCCGAGCCGCAGCCGCGTGGTCTTGCCGCGGCGCGTGGTGATCAGCATGTGGTTGCGGCCGTGGCGATGGCGCAGCCGCGTCACGTCGGCAAAGGCGACAGTGCGGCGGCCGAGCAGCAGGCCGTGCGCGCCGAGCGTGAGCACCGGCGGCGTGCGCCACCACGCGAAGAAATCGCCGCCGCGCCAGACGATCAGGTAAAGCCCCACCGGAACCGCCATCGACGCGAGGAAGAGCATGCCTTCGTCGGACACCGGCTCGCCATCGGAAAGAAAGGGCAGGATGAATATCTGCGCAGGCACCAGCATCACCGCGCACAACGCATAGGCCACGGCCAGACCGCCCAGCACACAGTAGAACGCGTGGCAGGGAAAGATTCTGGCGTGACGGATGGGCATGTGGACTGCCCAATGCGTGGACAGCGGGCGGGGAGCGTGGATCGAAAAAAGCAGGGGCACACCTTAACAGCGCGATGCGGTCAGAACGCGCATGCGCACGGCGTCGCGGGGCTCTTTTTTCCGGTATCGGCGCCGCGTCGACAGGGCCGATAGGTAGGAAGACTTAAGTTCCGCGCGGGCCGTTGTCTGACCTCTGCTTAAGCACTCACTGCGCGCGCTGCTTCGCCACGAACTCCGGCGTCACCGTGCCCTGCTTGTTCCCGAACTGCGCGATGACGTAGTTCGCGAGCGCCGCGACTTCGGTGTCCGTGTATGCCTTGTCGAACGCGGGCATGTAGACCTCGTTGTCATGCACGCGCATCTTCACGCCCCGCAAGATCATCTGCGTGACGTTCGCGCCGCCCGGGTCGTTCACGCCGCGCGTTCCCAGCAGCGACGCGTAGTTGGTCTGCTGCCCCTGCCCGTTCCACTGGTGGCAACTGGCGCATGCCGCGGCGAAGAGCCTGAGCCCCTGCTCATGCCCTTCGGCCGTGTTGGCCGCCGGCGCGGCCGCGCTCGAGGCCACGGCCCAGGGCGCCTTCGCATCGATCTCGATCGGGTCCTTGCCGGACTTCGCGGGCACCGTGCGCAGGTAGCTCACCAGCGCCGCGGTGTCCTCGGCCTTCAGGTACTGCAGGCTGTGTTCCACCGCCTCGCCCATCGGCCCCGAGGCGGAGCCCCGGCCATCGGCGTGCCCCGTCGTGAGGTACGCGGCAATCTCCGCGTCGCTCCATCCGCCGATACCGTTCTTCGCGTCCGACGTGATGTTGTAGGCGCGCCAGCCCTGGACCGTTTCGCCCGCCAGGTTGTTGCTCGTCTCCAGTGCGAAGGCAAAGTTGCGCGGCGTGTGGCATTCCGCGCAATGGCCCAGCGCGGTGGCCAGGTACTTGCCCTGGTTCCACGCGGGCGGCTGCGACGGATCGGCCTCGAAGCGGCGGCTCTTGAAGAAGGCTGCGTTCCAGAAGCCCATGGCCCAGCGCTGGTTGAACGGAAAGCCCAGGTCGGCCTCGCGGTTCGGCTGCTTCACCTGGGGCAGGCTGAAGAGATACGCCTTGATCGCGAGAACGTCCTTGCGGCTGAGCGCGGTGTATGCGGTGTACGGGAACGCCGGGTACAGGCGCTGCCCGTCGGCGCGCACGCCGTCGTGCATGGCGCGCACGAACTGGTCGTCGCTCCAGTTGCCGATGCCGGTGGCCGGGTCGGCCGTGATGTTCGACGAATAGATGGTGCCGAAGGCCAGCACGAAAGGCAGCCCGCCCGCAAAGGGCTCGCCCTTGCCGGGCACCGTGTGGCACGCGATGCAGTCGGCGGCCTTGGTGAGGTATTCGCCGCGCACCAGCGGCGCCGCATCGGCCGGCGCGCCGGCCAGCACGGGCGCCTCGCCCTCCGACTTGTCGGTGCGGTTGAGAAAGAAGTAGAGCGCCGCGCCCACCACGAACACGGCCACCAGCAGCTTGAATAGTCGCTTCATGCCGTGCTCCTTTCACCCGGTGCCGTATGCGCGGCATCGGCGATCTTTTTCTTCAGCGCCTCCTTGTCCTGCACCAGCAGCGCGCGGTTCACGGGCAGCGCGCGAAGGCGCACGCCGGTGGCTGCGAAGATCGCGTTGGCCAGCGCCGGCGCGGCGATGGCGGTGCCGACTTCGCCGAGCCCGCCGGGCGCCTCACCGCTCTTGACGGTGTGGACCTCGACCGGTGGCGACTCGTTGATGCGCAGCATCCGGTAGTCGTGGAAGTTGCTCTGCTCGATGGCGCCCTCGCGCAGCGTGATCTCGCTGAACAGCGCGGCGCTGAGCCCGAACAGCAGCCCGCCCTGGATCTGCGCCTCGATGGAACTCGCGTTCACCGCAATGCCGCAGTCGAGCGCGACCACCGCACGCCGCAGCCGCACCTCGCCCTGCGGCGTGACCTCGACCTCGACCATGGCGCACACGCGGCTGCCGAACGGGTCGCCCACGGCCACGCCGCGCCCCACGCGTGCCGGCAGCGCGCCCTTGCCCCAGCCGATCTTGTCGGCAGCCAGATCGAGCACCGCGAGCGTGCGCGGGTTCTTCTTCAGCAGCGCGCGCCGGTAGGCCACCGGGTCTTTCCTGGCGCGCTGCGCCAGTTCGTCGATGAAGCTCTCCAGCACGAAGAGGTTGTGCGTCGGCCCCACGCCGCGCCACCAGCCGACGTTCAGGCCGCTCGGCATGTCGTGCCGCACCCATTCCACCTTGAGGTTCGGCAGGTCGTAGCAGGGCTCGGCGACGCATTCGATCAGGTCGCCGTCCATGCCGTCCTTGCCCATGAAGGCCGGGGCCCAGCGGCCCAGCACGGTGCCGCCGGAGATGCGGTCGCCGAACCACAGGATCTGCCCGTCGCCGTCGACCACGGCCGAGATGTCGTCGTGGTACATCGGCCGCACGATGTCGTGGCGGATGTCTTCCTCGCGCGTCCACACCACCTTGAGCGGATACGCCACCTGCTTCGCAAAGGCCACGGCCTGCTCGACCGAGTCGGTCTCCAGCCGCCGGCCGAAGCCGCCGCCAAGGTACTGGTTGTGCAGCACGACCTTGTCCTCGGCCAGCCCGGTGATCTTGGCGGCCACGCTCACGCAGCGCGCCGGCACCTGCGTGCCGACCCAGATCTCGCAGCCGTCGGGCCGCACATGCACCGTGGTGTTGAGCGGCTCCATGGTCGCGTGTGCCAGCATCGGCAGGTCGTAGGTGGCCTGCACCAGCGTGCCCTCGGGCCGCTTGCCGGTTTCCTTGCCGACGATCGCCTTGTCCTTCGCGAGCGCATCGGCCAGCGCCGAGCGCAGTTGCTGCGTCGTGAGCGTGGCGTTCTGCCCCGGCGTCCACCGGATCTTCAGCGCATCGAGGCCCCGCTTCGCGGCCCAGAAATGCTCGCCCACCACGGCAACCGCGTCCTTGATGCGCAGCACGTCGATCACGCCGGGAATCGCGCGCGCGGCCTTGTCGTCCACCGAGGCCAGCACGCCGCCGAGCGTGGGGCTGGCCTTGACCGTCGCCACCTTCATGCCCGGCACACGCACATCGATGCCGAACTGCGTGCTGCCGTTGACCTTGCCGGCCGAGTCGACCCGCCGCAGCGGCTGGCCGATGAGCTTGAAATCCCTGGGCTCCTTCAGCGCCACCTTGGCCGGCATCGGCAGCTTCGCGGCGGCCGCTGCAAGCGCGCCGAAGCCGAGCTGCCGATTCGAAGCCGGATGGCTCACCACGCCGCGCGCGACCGTGCAGCTCGCGGGGTCGACGCTCCATTGCGCTGCTGCAGCGCTTACCAGCAGCGTGCGCGCGACGGCACCGGCCTCGCGCAGCACGGCGTAGGTGCCGCGCGTGCTGGTAGAGCCGCCGGTGATCTGGCCGCCGAGCAGCGGCATGCCATAGAGCGCTTCGTTGGGCGGCGAATGCTCCACGCGCACCTGGTCGAGCTCGACGCCGAGTTCCTCGGCCAGCAGCATCGCCGAGCCGGTGTAGATGGCCTGGCCCATCTCGACCATCGGCATCACGAGGCGCACGCCGCCGTCGGCGTCGATGCGGATGAAGGCGTTCGGCGCGAAGGCGGGGTTGCCGTCCGCGAGCGCGGCGGCCGCGTCCGAGGGTTGCTGGCGCGCACTGATGGCCGCAAAGGCCTTCCCGCCGCCGACCCAGGTGAAGGCCAGCGCCAGGCCGCCGGCCTGCAGGGCGGCGCGCCGGCTGATTCCGGCGGCGGCGCTCACGATGCGCTCCTGGCCGGCATCGTCACAACCGACTGCAGCACCTCGGGCTTGCCCGTCGCGGCCTGCTTGATGGCTGCCCGGATGCGCGAGTAGGTACAGCATCGACAGACGTTGCCCGACATGGCGAGGTCGATGTCGGCGTCGCTCGGGTTGGGCGTGCGCTGTATCAGCGCCGCGGCGGACATGATCTGCCCGGACTGGCAGTAGCCGCACTGCACCACGTCGACCTCGAGCCAGGCCTTCTGGATGCTCTGGCCGGCCGGGGTCTGCGCGATGGCTTCGATGGTGGTGACGGCCTTCTTGCCGATCGCGCCGACCGGCAGCACGCAAGAGCGCACGGGCTGGCCGTCGAGGTGCACGGTGCAGGCACCGCACTGCGCGATGCCGCAACCGAACTTGGTTCCTGTAAGCCCCACGATGTCGCGCAATGCCCAGAGCAAGGGCATGTCGTCGGGAGCGTTGACAGCAACGGACTGGCCGTTGATGTTGATATCGATCATGGGCCCTGCCTTTTCTGCTTGTTTCATCGGGGGTCGGCACTGCACCATACCGCCAGTTCGAAAAATGCGCTTGGAGTTTTCCAGACGTGCCGGCAACCGCCTACGAAAGTTTTCATCGTCAGCTTCCGGTCCGCCAGCGGCTGCCAGCATCCCGCGACAACAAAAAAGGCCATGTCCATGCCCGCAGAAGCCGCCCCGCCGCCCGGCACCACCCGCCGCCCCGGCCTCGCCGACCTCGTGGCCGGCGTCTCCATCGCCGGCCTGCTGCTGCCGGAGGCCGTGGCCTATTCGGGCATCGCGGGCCTGCCGCCGCAGGCCGGGGTGATCGCGCTTTTCGCCGGCCTGCTGGTCTACGGCATCTTCGGCAGCAGCCGCTTCGCGATCGTCTCGGCCACCTCGTCCTCGGCCGCGGTGCTGTTCGCGGCCACCACGTCGATGCCGGGCATCGACACGGCCACGCGGCTGGCAATGGGCGCGGCCATCGTCGCCCTGGCCGGGGTGTTCTTCGTGATCGCGGGCATTGCAAAGCTGGGCGCGGTGTCCAGCCTCATCGCCAAGCCGGTGCTGCGCGGCTTTGCGCTGGGCCTGGCGCTGACCATCGTGGTCAAGCAGCTGCCCAAGGTGCTGTCGGTGCAGCCGGTGCACAGCGACTTCTTCCGCCTCTTCGCCGGGCTGGTCGGCGAATGGCGGCACTGGAACCTGGCCGGAGCGGCGATGGCTTTGGCCGCGTTGCTGCTGCTGCGCGGGCTCTCGCGCTGGCGCGCGGTGCCGGCCGCGCTGCTGGTGATCGTCTGCGGCATCGCGCTCGACGTGAGCGGCCTATGCCATGCGTGGGGCGTGGCCGCGGCGGGGCCGATCTCGCTCGACTTCTCGCACCCCGGCGTGCCGCAGCTCGACCGCGCGCAGTGGCAGAACCTGGGCGGGCTCGCGTTCGCGATGGCGCTGATCCTCTATGCGGAGTCGTACGGCTCGATCCGCACCTTCGCCATGCGCCACGGCGACAACGTGTCGGCCAACCGCGACCTGCTGGCGCTGGGCGGCGCGAACATGCTGTCGGCGCTGTTCCAGGGCATGCCGGTGGGCGCGGGCTATTCGGCCACCTCGGCCAACGAATCGGCGGGTGCGCAGAGCCGCGCGGCGGGCATCGTGGCCGGGCTGGTGGTGGGGGTGGCGGTGTTCACGCTGCTGCCGTGGATCGCGCACACGCCCGAGCCGCTGCTGGCGGCCATCGTGATCAACGCGGTGAGCCATTCGCTCAACCCCTCGGCGCTGCGACCGTATTTCCATTGGCGGCGCGACCGCCTGGTGGCGCTTGTGGCGGTGGCGGCCGTGCTGGTGCTGGGCGTGCTCGACGGGCTGCTGGCGGCCATCGGCGTGAGCCTGTTGCTGCTGCTGCGCGGCTTCTCGCGCACCACGGTGAGTTGGCTCGGCCGGCTGGGGCAGAGCCACGACTACGTCGACACCGCCCGGCACCCAGAGGCAGTGGTGCCGCCGGGCGCGCTGATCGCGCGACCCGAAGTGCCGCTGTTCTTCGGCAATGCCGATGCGGTGTTCGCGTCGATCCGCGCACGCATCGACGCCACGCCGGGCCTGCGGCGCATGGTGCTGAGCCTTGAAGAGTCGCCCGACCTAGACGCCACCAGCATCGAGGCGCTGTGCGACTTCGCGGCCTATGTGCGCGTGCGCGGCCTGCGCCTGTCGCTGGCGCGGGTGAAGGACGACGTGCGCGACCTGCTGGCCAAGGTGAACTCGCCCGACCTGCACGCTGATGTCTATGCGCCTTGGAGCGTGGACGATGCGGTGCAGTGAGCGAGAAACACGGGCTTGGCCTCTACCAGATCTTCCACCATGGCTTCGGCCTGGCTTCGCTTTTCGCCTCATGCAGACCTTGCGGCCGGCAGGCGCGACGGGCAGAAGCCATCGCTGCGGCCGCATCGAACGAAATGGATGTCGGCGCACGCTCCGCCGAGAGCGACAGCCGGATCCTGAGAGTGAAATCGGGCGAGGCCGGGGCCGGAACGGGTGAGGCATCGAAAGCTGCCGCCGGTGCCGCGAAGAAGCCTCCAAGCAGCGCCGCGGAGTTGTGCCGTCGACCACGATGTTCCAGCGCTCCGGCCGACATGAACTCGCTGTACGTATACGGCGTCTGTTGCTCTTCATAGAACGACAGCTGCCTGATGGCCTCGAACGCCGCTTCGCCTCCCTGCAACGCAGTCACGAAGGTGCGCGCATCTTCTTCGGGATCGTTCAGCAGAAAAACTTCCGTCGGGTCCATGACGAGGAATGGCAGGGCAAGTCCGCGCAACGATTCGACGGCAGCTTGCCAGTAGTCTTCGACCAGTGCACTGTCTCCAACGAAAGCATCGAGCCGCATTCGGGCCTCCACCAGATTGCTCACCGCCATCTCGACGGGAACGCACGGCAACAGGACCTCCTGCTGCACGAGGCTGCCGTGCCGCCTGAAGCTAAAGACTGCGGGAATCAAGTCTTCCTCGCGGAAGCAGAAAAACCAGATAGCGGGAATCTGATTGGCGCCCTCAGCCACTTCTGCATAGGGCGACCCGTCGCGCACCGACGCCTCTTCGAGCTGAGCGCGACCGCAGACGGGAATTGATGTGTTGAACAGGTAGGCGCGATTGGTCATGGCCAACCAAGAATGCCACAGCCACCTCGACCGGGAACCGCGCTCGCACTTGCTAGCGCTTCACCGCCTCCCGCCTGAACTCGCCAGGGCTGCCGCCCGTGTGCTCGCGAAACACGCGGCTGAAGTGCGAGAGGTTGCCGAAGCCCGAGGCCGGCGTGGAAGCCTTCACGGAGCTGCGCTGGATCACGGTCCAGACGACGCCGCGCCAATATCCGTTCTGAGCTTCAGCGCGGCTGGTTTCAGCTGGCCAGGAAGTCGGGCTGGCGGAATTTCTTCTCGAGGAACTGCCCGTTGGCCACCAGCGCGGCGGCATCGCTCGACGCCACGTTCGCGACGATCTCGCGCAGCTTGGCATCGAGCAGGCCCAGCTGTTCGCCGAGCAACTGGCGCGCCGTCTTGCCATCCTTCACCGCATGCGTCATGCGGAAGGCCGGCGGCAGGGCGACGTAGTTGGCGAGCGTTTCGGGCAGGTAGCGCAGCACGGTCTCGCGCACGGTGAACAGGTCGTCGCCGTGCGAGCCGGCGCCCACCAGCCTCGGCAGTACTTCGCCCACCGAGCCGCGCACGTTGTCCAGGCTCTTGCGCATGTCCTCGGTCAGGTGCGGCTGCGCCTGCGCGACTACGTGGTCGAGGCGCTCCAGCGTCTGCTCCACGCTGAGGCTGTCTTCTATGCGGCGCTCCAGCTCGGGCGCCTTGCGGCCCATCAGCCAGCCGGCCACGTACAGGCCGGCGGTGATCAGCAGCCAGCCCCGGTCGATCACGCCCGCGAACAGCAGCGCCGGACCCAGCAGCGCCAGCGCGCAGCCCAGGATGTTGCCGTTGCCGTACAGGAACAGCAGCGCGAGCAGCTTCAGCGAACGCTCCGGCATCACTGGTAGCCCCGGATTTCCTTGAACACCTGCGCCAGCAGCAGCTTGCGGCCGTCGAACTCGCGGCCGCCAGAGAGCTGCGCGATCTGCCGCATCTCGTCCACGTTCCCTTCGCCGAACAGGATCGGGAAGATGCGCGCCGGCAGGCCACCTGCCGCATAGCGGTCGCGGAATTCGCCGGGCCGCAGGCCCGAGTTGTTCTCGCCGTCGGTCAGCAGCACGATGCTGACGAAGCGCCCGGGGTCGTTGCGCTGCTCCTGCCGCGCGAGGTCTTCGGCGGCGGCCAGCGCCGAGTAGATGGCGGTGCCGCCGTCGGCCTTCATGGCATCGGCGCGCTGGCGCAGCTCGGCGCGGGCGCTGTCGATCTGGTCGGCGTCGAAGCGCACCCACACCGGGGCCTGCACCTGGGTGGCGAAGGTGATGAGCACCACGCGCTCGCGGCTCTGGAAGGCGCTGTAGCGCGTGCTGGCGGTGGCTGCCGCGGTGCTGGCCGCATCGGCGCCGGACAGCAGCTTGAGCGCCTCGCGCATCGACTCCAGCCGCGCGCCCTGCATCGAGCCGCTGAGGTCGAGCACGAAGATCGAGGTGGCGGGCTTGCGCCATTGCGACTGGTAGGTGCCGAGCACCGCGTCGATCACCTCCAGCCGGTTGGGAAAGCCCAGCTCGGCCACGGCGGCGGTCGGCAAGGCGCTGGCGGCGGGGACCTCGGGGTTGGCCGGGCGCAGGAAGGCGGCCGACAGGGCATCGCGCTGGAACGGCGCGGCCTTGAGCGCGCCGACCAGCTGTGTGTAGGCGTCGCGCTTGCCGGCGTTGAGCAGCATCAGCGGATAGTCGGCCGAGATCATGCCGTCGCGCGGATAGATCAGCGTGAGCTGGTCGGCCTTGGGCAGCTTCTCGTTGGCGCGCAGGATCACAGCCTCGTAGTTGACCATCGCGTCGATGGCGGACGGATCTTTCACGTAGGCGTCGGCCAGCCAGCCCGAGCTGCCCGCCGTGAGCTTCTGGCCCGAGAGAAAGGCCTTGAGCGTTTTCTCGTCCACGTCCTGCGCCGTCAGGTCTTCCGTCTTGCCGGCCAGCGCGGAGGCCACGGCGAACAGCGCGCTCATGCCGGTGTTGGAGCTGGTGGCGTTGGTCATGCCGTAGCGCAGCTGGCCGGAGCCCGCGGCCTTGGCAATTTCGGCCCAGCCCGGCGGCTTTTTGTTCCAGCCGAGCTGCGCAGCCTTGGCGTTCTTCACGCCGAGCGCGATGCGCGAGTAGAAGAGCTTGTCACGCGCCAGCGGCTTGCTCTGCAGCGCCAGCGCCGGGTACGCGCCGTTGGGCGGCAGGATCGCGTCGAAGCGCTCGCCGGCGTTGATGCGCTCGACGATGTCCAGCGTGCCGGCGTACGAGAACTTCACCTCCACGCCCGCCGCCTTGGCGGCATCGACGATGGGGCCTTCGAGGTCCTTCAGCTCCGAGCCGGCGAGGATGGTGAAGGCGGCTGTATCTGCTACAGCCGGCGCGGTGCTCTGCGGCTCATCCCTGCCGCAAGCCGCAAGTCCCAGCGACAACGCCGCCAGCAGCGTCAGCGCCAGCCGGCGCGACCACAGGCTCACAGCGCGACCTCGCCGCGCGGCTGCTGCAGCGCCTCGTTCGTTTCCTGGCGGCGCACGCGGTCGAGGTAGGTGCGGCTCTTGGCTACTTCATTCGTCAGCGTGTCCACCGTGGTCTGCATGGAGTCGAGCGCCCGGCTCTTGAAGTCGGCGATCGTGTCCATGGTCTGGTAGATGTTGGCAAAGGCCTGCTGCAGCTTGGCGATCTCGATGGTGCTGGAGGCGGCCTGCTGGTGAATGGCGCTGCTCTGGTCGCGCAGCATCTCGCTGGTGCTGGCGATGAGGTTGCCGGTGGTGGCGTTGAGCGCGCTGATCTGGTCGAGCACCAGCTTCTGGTTCGACAGCGCCTGCGCCACGATCACCGCGGTGCGCAGCGCGGCCACTGTGGTGGTGGTGGCGCGGTCCACGCCCTTCATCAGCTCCAGGTTGTTCTTGCGGATCATGTCCAGTGCCAGGTAGCCCTGGATGTTCACCGCGAGCTGCGTGAGCAGGTCGGTGACCTTCTGGCGAGCGTAGAACAGCATTTCCTCGCGGATCACGCGGGCCTTCTCGGGGTCGGTGGTTTCCAGCGCGCGCGCCTTGGCGTCGAGCTGGCCGTCGAGCGCCTTGCCGATGTGCACGTACTTTTCGAGCCGCTCCATCAGCGTCCAGAGGTTGACCTTTTCCTGCTCGATGGCGGTGTTGTCGCGCAGCAGCTCGTCCTTGCCGCGCTTGAGCGATTCGATGATCGCGTTCAGGTGCGACTGCGACGACTGGTAGCGCTCGAAGTAGGCCAGCAGCTTGTTGCCCAGCGGAATGATGCCCAGCAGCTTGCGCGCCGAGAACAGGTCGCCCTGCTTCGAGGGATCGAGGTCTTCCACCTGGTGGCGCAGGTCGATCAGCGACTGGCCGATCTGCGCGCCCTTGTCGAACAGGCCGTTGCGCAGCGAGCCCACGGGCCGCTCGAGCATTCGGTTCGACACCGAAGCCGAGGCCTCGATGTCCTTGCTGCCCATCGAATGGATGCGCTCCACCGCTTCCTTGAACTGCGGATGCTGGCTGTCGTGCTGGGTGATGTCGTCGATGAAGCGCGCCACCTGCGCATCGAGCTCGGCCACGTCCTCGGGCTTCAGGCGCACCTTGCCGCTGGCCGACTCGACCGGCACCGGCGCGACGGGCGCGGGCGGCTCCAGCGTGAAGGCCTGGGGCGGCTGCAGGTCGATGGAGGCGGCAGCGGTGTTGGTGGTTGCGGTGGTGACAGGCGCGTTCATGGTCGATCCTCGGTTCGTTCGTTGTTTGTTCGTTCGTTCGCTTGCTGATTCACTTGAAGCGGGCTTCGATGCCCGCGGTCATTCGTTCGAGCCACTCGAAGCTCGGCGGGTCGATCACGTCGACCAGCACATCGGGCACCTTCACGCCGCGCGCGGCCCAGGTCTCGGGTCCCTTGGTGTCGCCGCCGGTGCGGTAGCCGTATTCGTGGGCCAGCTCGCGCAGGACCGGGTCGTTCTCCAGCGCCGCGCCCAGGCGTGCACCGCCCGGCGTGTAGGGCACCAGCACATGCTTCGAATAGACGGTGGGCTTGGGGTAGAGCAGCACCATGTCGCTCTTGAGCCGGTCGGGGTTCTTGAGCCAGAACTCGACCATCTGCGATTCGTAGGCCACCAGCAGCGGCGCCTTGCCCATGCCGAGCGCCAGGTAGTCTTCGAACGGACCGGCCGACGACTGCTCCTGGAAGCCCTGCCGCAGGAACAGCGGCGCGACCACCGGCATGACACGGTCCACGTCCTGCTGGCTCTGCACGATCTGCTGGCTGTTGGCGAGGTAGCTCGCCAGCGCAAGGTACATGGCCGCCGAGTTGGAGGTGCGCACGTCGGTCGAGTTGATGAGCAGCGACTTGCTGGTGGAAAACGCGCCGCTCGCCTTGAGCTCCTTCCACCTCGTGCCCTTCTCGATCATGGCCATCAGGCCCGGCAGGTCGACCACGTAGTAGAAGTCGCCCTGCTTCTGCGCGATGCCGTTGGCCACCAGGATCTCGGCTATCGGCCGCCAGCTGGCCAGCACGATGGGCGTGTAGAACGGGTTGAAGACGTTGGGCGCCTTGGCCAGCGTCTTGAGCTGCGCCGCGGCAGGCGCGCCCGATGGGAATCCGAAGTCGAACTTGCTGGCGTCGTAGCGGCTGGCAATGGCGCGGGAGCCGGCCTTCTCGACCACCACCGTAATGCCCTGCGCGGCAAGTGCCTTCTGCACGCGCGGGTCGGCAAAGAAGGTTTCTTTCTCGGAGCCGATCAGGCCGCGCAGCGTGACCTGTTTCTCTTGCTCGATGCGGGCCGCCGCGGCGGTGGCCGATTCATCGTGCAGGCGGGTGTTCGAGTACCAGACGCCGCCCGCCACCGCGGCCAGCAGGACCGCGGCCAGCACCGGCGCGATCAGCTTGCGAATTTCCAAGTCTCATGCTCCTCGCCCCCTGTGAGCGGGGGTCGAGAAACATTCTGCCGACGCAATATGACTGAATATGACAGTCAGGTGTCAGCGGCAATCCGGGCGGTGATGTGCAGGAATTTCTCTACGTCGGCCACCGAATTGCAGTGCAGCGGCGACACCCGCACGGTGCCCGCGATGCCGAAGGATTCGAGCATGCGCTTCGAATAGATGCTGGTGGCCACGCGCTCGTACACGGTCACGCCGTGCTTCGCATACTCGACCACCGCCTGCGTGCAGTCGATGCGGTCGAAGCCGATGCCCAGGATCAGGTCGCGCTTCGTCAGGTCCTCGTGGTCGAGGAACACTTCCACGCCGCGCATCTCGCGCATGCCGGTGGCGTTCTCGTTGCCGTCCAGCAGCACGGCAAGCAGCGCGCGCTCGTGCAGCTCGATGTGTGTGATGCCGGACACGAAGAGGCCGCGGCGGTCGGTGGCGTCGGTGAAATGCCCGCCGAGCCAGCACACGTAGTCGACGATCTCGGTGAGCACCGCGAACTGCCAGGGTGCCGAGCTGCCCAGGTCCCAGTAGCCGGGCTTCTTGCCTGCCAGCTTGTGGTGCGGCAGCACCGCCGCGCGCTCGGACAGCCACGACAGCCCAGAGCCCCGGCAGCCGAAGAACTTGTAGGGCGCGAGGTTGATGCCGTCCACCGGCGTCTTCTGCAGGTCGATGAGGCCGTGCGGCGCATGCTGCACGGCGTCGACCAGGATGTAGAGGTCGGGCTTGATCTCGCGCGCGCGGCGCACGATGGCCTCCATGTCGAGCTTGGCGCCCGAGATGTTCGACGCGTAGATCACATTGAGCAGGCAGGTGTCCTTGTCGACCAGCCGCACGATCTCTTCCACGTCGATGCCGCCGGTAACAGGGTTGCTCGGTGCCACCCGCAGTTCGCGGCCCAGGCGCTCGGCGTACAGGCTCATCGCGTCGAAGGCGGAGGGGTGTTCGAGCACGGTGGTGACCATGTTCGTTCCCGGCACGTTCTCGGCAATGGCACGCACCATGTCGAACATGGCGCCCGACGCGGAGAACGAGGCGTACACGCTGCCGCCCTTGGCATTGAGGATGGTGCGCAGGTCTTCGCTGCCCCTGGCCTGGATGTCCTGCAGCTCGACGGCCGTGGCGTGGATGCGCTCGGCGTTGTCGGGAATGGCGTCGACCTGCGCGAAGCGCTCGACCGCCGCCTTCAGCCGGAAGGAGCCGCCGGCGTTGTCGAAGTAAAGGCGCTCACGCCCGTGGTGGTCATGCTCGACGCCGAGGAAGCGCTGCTGCACCTCGCGCATCAGCGCGTCGGAGAAGGCCAGGCCTCGCGGGTATAGCTGTTGGAGTTCGGCTGCCATTGATCAGACGCCCTTGTTGTTGGGGTTCTTGTAGATATCGCGCACCGCGTCCGACATCGGGAAGTTCAGGTTCGCGTTCTTCGGCGGGATCGGCGACAGGAACCACTTGGTGTAGAGCTGCTCGATGGCGCCCGACTTCATGAGGCCGGCGACGGTTTCGTCCACCAGCGCCTTGAACTGCGGGTCGTCCTTGCGCAGCATGATGCCGTAGGGCTCCTGGCGCAGCGACTCCTTCAGGATCTTGTATTCGCCCGGGTTGGTGGCGCTGGCGATCATGCCGGCGAGTTGCACGTCGTCGAGCACGTAGGCATCGGCGCGGCCGGTGGACAGCAGCAGGAAGCCGTCGGAGGTGTCCTTGCCGGCGATCTCGTTCACTTCGATGGTGCCGTTCTTGCGCGCGCCGCGCAGCAGCTGGATCGACGTGCTGCCCGAGACGGTGGCCACGTTCTTGCCGTTGAGGTCGGCGAACGAGTTGATGCCCGAGCTCTTGCGCACCGCCGCGGTGATGTTGGTCACGAAGTGGCTGGGCGCGAAGTCGACCTGCGCCTGGCGCTGCGTGGTGTTGGTGGTGGTCGCGCAGTCGAGGTCGACGGTGCCGTTCTGCAGCAGCGGAATGCGGTTGGTCGAGTTGAGCATGGTGTAGCGCACCTCGATCCTGGCCAGGCCCAGCTTGGCCTTCACCGCGTCGACGATCTTCAGGCAGATGTCGTTGGTGAAGCCGATGGGCGCGCTGTCGGCGCTGAGCTTGTAAGAGAACGGGATCTGGCTGTCGCGCGCGCCGATCTGGATGGTGCCGCTGTCCTTGATCTTCTGCAGCGTGCCGCCATCCTGGGCGCTGGCGGCGCCGCAGGCGAAAGCGAGGGTAAGGCCGAGCGCGAGGGGCAGTTTCCTGAAGTCCATGGTGGTTCCTTGAAGAGTCGATGACATTGGCTTGGGCGAATCTTCGGCCTCGCAACGAATTTCCAAAAGCGATTTTTTGTGATCGAATCGCATGAATAAAAGCGTTTCATTCGCTCATTTCCGGGATCCGCCGCCGTGATGACCTTCAAGCAACTCGAAGCCCTCTACTGGATCGCCCGGCTCGGCGGCTTCGCCCAGGCGGCCAACCAGCTGCATGCCTCGCAGTCGGCCATTTCCAAGCGGGTGCACGAGCTGGAGCTGCTGTTCGACACCGAGCTGTTCGACCGCAGCCAGCGCACCGCGCGCCTCACCGAGAAGGGCGAGGAGATGTACGTGCTCGCGCAGAAGCTGCTGGCGCAGCGCGACGCGGCCATCGAGCAGTTCGGCAAGCCCGGCGTGGTGGAGCGGCGCATCCGCATCGGCGTGACCGAGCTCACGGCCATGACCTGGCTGCCGCGGCTGGTCGGGCTGATCCGCCAGCACTACCCCAAGGTGATCCTGGAGCCCGACGTGGACGACAGCCTGAAGCTGCGCGACAAGCTGCAGGCCGACGAGCTCGACCTGGTCATCGTGCCCGAGACCTTCGCCGACTCGCGCATGCCGCACAAAGTCATCGGCAAGGTCAAGAGCATGTGGATGTGCAAGCCCGGGGTGGTGCCCGCCACCGGCACCATGCGGCTGCACGAGCTGGCACGGCACCGCATGCTGGTGCAGGGCAACAGCTCCGGCACGGGCCGCGCCTACGACACCTGGATGAAGGAACAGGGCGTGCAGCCGGCCGACGTGATCGTGGTGAGCAACCTGGTGGCGCTGACCGGGCTCACCGTGTCGGGCCTGGGCGTGAGCTACCTGCCGCGCCAGTGCCTGGAGCCGCTGGTGGCGGCCGGCATGCTCGCGGTGATCGAAGTGACGCCCGCGCTGCCGCTGGTGCACTACGTGGCGATGCACAAGGGCGAGCACCGCAGCGCCCTCACCTCGTCGATCGTGATGCTGGCGCAGGAGTGCTGCGACTTCTCGCGGATGTTCCAGGCGCAGCCGCCGGCGGAAGACGAGGCGCGCGGCGCGGCAGAACGCTAGGCGGAAGCGGCGGCCAGCGCGGCGATCTGCCGCACCAGCGCTGCCACGGTGGCGGTCTGCGCGGCCACGTCACGGGGCGCGGGCGACGTGGCGGCGGTCGCGACCACGAGGCGCAGCGACGGCACGAACAGCGAAAACTGCCCGCCATAGCCCCAGCCCCAGGCCACCTCGCGGCCATCGAGCGTGCCGGTGAACCAGAGGTAGCCGTACCCGGTGTCGGTGATCGGCGGATTGCGCCACAGCGCCGGTACATGGCGGCGCGTGCTGTCTGAGGCCCAGTCGGCAGGCACTACCTGCGCGCCATTCCACCGGCCGCCGTCGGCCATGGTCCACGCCAGCTTCGCGAGATCGAGCGTGCGCAGGCTCAGGCCCATGTAGGCCGTGGCGTGGCCGGACTTGTCGTTGCGCCAGGCGAAGCGCTCGATGCCGAGCGGGCCGAACAGGTCGCGCTTCGCGACATCGGCAAGCGGCATGCCGCCATGTGCCCGCTCGAGGATCGGCGTGAGCAGCGATACGGCCGCGTCGTTGTACGACCAGGTGCCGGGCGCGCTGCCGTCGCCTTGCAGGGCCAGCACGTAGGCGACGGGGTCGGCCGATGAAAACAGCGGCTGGGTCTGCGTGCGCCAGTCGTAGGCGAGGCCCGTGGTGCCGGTGAGGATCTGCTGCAGAGTGACCCGTAACGCCGGCGAGTCCGGCGCATTGCGCGCGGCTTCCGGCAGCAGTTCGGCCACCGTCTGCCCAAGGCCCTGGATCTTTCCCTGCTGCAGCGCCTGCCCCACCAGCATCGAGCAGACGCTCTTGGTCGCCGAGTTGACGGCCAGCAGGTCGCTGGCAGAAGCGCCCGCGTAGTAGCGCTCGCCCGCCAGCATGCCATTGCGCATGACGACGACGGCGCGAAGCGCGGGCGCACTGCTGCTTGCGTCTGCCAGCAGCTTGTCCAGGGCTTCCGCGGGCATGCGCGGCTCCTCAGTGGCGCCGGCGAAGGTAGCCCCGCCCAGCAGGGTGGCGCCACCGGCGAGCACGAGACTTCTTCGGGATTTCATCGGGTCTTCTCCTCTTCAGTGGTCGATGCGCCGCCCGCTCCGGAGAGTTGAATTGGCGGAATACCTTTGCGGCTGCGTGGAAAGCGTGATGGCCTGCGGCTGCAGGTATGGGCGGCGCTAGCGAGGCAAGTGAGGCCTCATCCTAACTACCGGCGCAAAAGAAAAGGCCGGGCGTCTGCCCGGCCTTCCATCTCATGCACCAAGGTGCACGAGCTTTACTTTGCTGCGAGGGAGGCGCGGTAGCTCAGCGCATAGGCCAGCTTGCCGGGCTTGCTGGGGTCGTTCGCGGGCACGTTCAGTGCATTGAAGTCCTTCGTGCTGAAGGCCGCGAGCTTGCCCATCTCAGTCGCGGTCTTGCCGGACGAACCGATGATGGTGGCGTCAGGCGTTGCGACCATCAGGTTGGACGCGGCCTTGATGGCGTTCAGGTAGCTCGTCGCATCGGTCAGCGTGTAGTCCGAGAGCTTGAGACTCTGCGGCGCGGCCTGCAGCCATTCAGACCAGTAGAACTCCAGGAACTCGGTGCTGTCCTTGGGTTGCTTGTAGCCGACATCGCGGGTGAAGTAGAGCAGCGCGCGGTACGGGTCGTCCTGCAGCCCGTTGCTCAGGCCCAGTTGCTGCGGCAACTCCGCGGGCGTGATGGCGCGGCCGTCGGGCAGCTTGAGCCACACCGTCTTGTTCGCACGCATGCCACGCCAGAAGGTTGCGTTGTTCTGGCTCATGAAGTTGCCCTTCATCACCACGGGCACCTTGACGTCGGGACCGCCGCCGTTCGGTGCTTCCCAGAAGCTGGTGAGAGTGTGATGGCCGTCAGTGAGGTACAGCACGCCGCGCGGGCCGACCACTGCCGACTTCATGGCGGAGGTATCGAGGGCATTGACGTTGCCGGTGCAGGCGAAGGTGGCGGGGTTGTTCAACTCGCTTTGCGTGTTGACAAAGTTGTTGTCGGCGTCGCTCAGGCCCGCAGCCTCGCAGAAGTCGCCGAACTCCTTCTTCCATTCCTTCGCAATGGCGGTATTTCGATAGCGCGCCTGCTTGTAATAGACCTGGTCGTAGCCAATCGCCGGTTGCGTCGGATGCGCATCGCCGATGCGGATCGTCATGGGGGAGCCGGCCACTGCCGCCGCGTACTTGTCGATCATCGCCGGCACCGGCAACGCACGGCACACACCCGAGATATTGGTAGCCGCAGTGCCGCCCGTGCTGGCCCCGGTGCCAATGTAGTAAGCCGTCTGCTTGCCCACTGGCAACAGCAGGCGCCCGACCCTCTGGTTGTCGCTCCACTGCCCGGCGACGAGGCCGTTCAGGCCGTTGACGGTCGTGATTGCGGCACCGCCGATGCCGGCATTGGCGCTGAGCTTGACGTCGGTGTCGATGGTGTCGGTCTGCAGCAGGTTCGCGCCGATCGACACGAAGTTGCGCTGCGTGCGGCCGGTGAGCGCGCCGGTGGAGGCGTCGAGTTCGGGCTGGCTGCACAGCCACTCGCCGTCGAGCGCGGTGGCGGCCAGCGCGGTGGTCGCGCTCTGCAGCACCCAGGTGCCGGTGCGGAAGCTGCCGTCGGCGGCGGTGGCTGCGAATTCATCGGCGAGCAGCGTGGCCGCGCCCGACTGCGCATTGACCATCACGCGGCCGATGCGCTGGCCGTCGAGGGTCAGCGCCATCGCGCCGGGATACGTCTTCTGGTCGGCCTCGGCCGCGAGCAGGCCGGTACGGCCGCCGATGCAACTGTCGGCATAGGCCTGGCTCATGCAGGCGCGCACGGTGCCGTCGGCCTTGATGCCGAACTGCCCGAACTCGGAAGCGGGCGCGCTGACCAGTCCGCCCTTCGGGTTGTAGGCAGTCGTGAGCTTGATGTAGTTGTACACGCCAGCCAGGCGCGCCACGTCGGCCACGCCCTGGTTCGATGCGGCGATCTGGCCCTGCAGCACCGAGCCGTCGGCCGCCTTGAGGTTGGGCACCTGCGCCAGCGAACCGCTGAGCAGGCTGCCGTCGAGCTGGAAGCGCAGGCTGAGCTTGGGCAGCGCGGCGACCAGTGCGTCGGGCACGCCGGTGCCGGCGATGGCCGCGAAATTGCTGGCCAGCAGCGAGCCGTCTGCCTGGGTGGCATAGCTCGCGCTCACCGAGCCCGCGAGGCCGAAGCGCGAATCGACGAAACGCAGCGTGAGCTTGCCGGCGGCAGGCTGGTCGAGAGTGAGGGAAACGGTGTCGCCGAAGCTGGCCGTACCGGTGTATTGCGAACCGCCCGCGAGCGGCTGCAGCGCCACGGGCTGCGTGCCCTGGTTGCCGTTGCCCGAAGCACCGGCAACAGGAAAGAAGTTACCTCCGCCTCCACCACCACCGCCGCCACAGGCGGCGAGCGAAATGGCCGCGATGCCGGCCAGGCCCGCGACGCGGGCACGAGTCCATCTAGTTTTTGTCATGAGAGTCCACAGAAAGGGGCTGAACACACCGGGACAAGCCGTGGCCCGGAGTTGCTGAAAGCGGCCCGATTCTGTGAACTTAAGGTGACGATTCCGTGAATAGCCGTGAACAAATGGCACGGCTCGGCAGGCCGCCGCCTTGCACTTGCCTGCCTGCCTAGGCCCCGCGCGTCAGCATCCGCCCCGCGCGCGCCAGCACCCGCGCCTCGGCCTCGCCGCCGCGATAGGCCAGCACGCCGTTCACGAACACCCGCTCCACGCCCAGGCTCACGCCGTGCGGCTGGTCGTAGGTGGCGGTGTCTGCGATGGTCTCGGGGTCGAACACCACCACGTCGGCCATCGCGCCGGTGCGCAGCAGGCCGCGGTCGGCAATGCGCAGGTTGCGCGCGGTCATGCCGGTCATCTTGTGCACCGCCTGCTCCAGCGTGAACAGCCGGCGCTGGCGCCAGTAGCGCGCGAACACGCGCGGGAACGCGCCCCACAGCCGTGGATGCGGATGGCGGTCGTGCGGCAGGCCGTCGCTGCCGATCATGGTGAGCGGATGCGCAATGACGCGCTCCACGTCTTCTTCCTGCATCTGGAAGTAGCAGGCGCCGCCGGGCTTCAGCCGCAGGCAGGCCTCCTGCTCGGTGGTGCCCCACTCGCGCGCGATGTCGGAAATGAGCCGGCCCGTCATCTCGGGGTGCGGGTCGGACCAGGTGAGCAGCACGTCGATCACGCCGTCGACCAGGTCCTCGCGCAGCACGGTCGAGCCGGCCACGTAGGGGTAGACGTCCATCGCGATCTTCTGGCGCCGAGCGAATGACTCGATCAGCGGCAGCGTCTCCTTGGTGCGGCCCCAGTTGGCCGGGCCGGCGCACTTGTGGTGCGAGATGACCAGCGGCACGCCGGCATTGAAGGCCGAGTCGCCGGCCTCGTGCAGCGCCTCGATGATCTGCTGCATCTCGCTGCGCAGATGCGTGGCGTAGATGCCGCCGTGGCGGGCCACCACGCGCGCCAATGCCGTGACCTCTTCGGCGGGCGCGGCAAAGGCTTCTTCGTAGAACAGGCCGGACGACATGCCGTGCGCGCCGTCGGCCATGCAGCTGTCGAGCAGCGCTTCCATGCGCGCCAGCTCTTCACCGCTTGCCGGCCGGTCGAGCGCTTCCATGGCCGCGAAGCGCAGGGTGGTGTGGCCCACCAGCGCGGCCACGTTGAGCGCGGGTTGCGTCGCATCGACCGCGGCGCGGTACTCGGCCATGGTGGCGTGCTTGAACGAATCGGCGCCCAGCAGCGTGAGCGGCGGCAGCGACTGCGGCGTGCGGTACGGCGCGAGCGAGATGCCGCAGTTGCCGGTCACCACCGTGGTGATGCCCTGCGACACCTTCGGCAAGCACAGCGGGTCGCGCAGCACGATGGCGTCGTCGTGCGTGTGTGCGTCGATGAAGCCGGGCGCGATGACCTTGGCGCGGCAGTCGACGACATCGATGTCGGCCAAAGCAAGGCCCTGCGGCAGCCGCTCCCGCAGGCCCTCGCCGAGCGCGACGATGCGGTCGCCCTGCAGCAGCACGTCGCCGGGCCACGAAGGGCCGCCCGAGCCGTCGACCACCAGGCCGCCTTCGAGCAGCACGGCCTTCGTCGATGTGTTGTCAGCCATGCTTGACACCTCCGCCGTCCCAGCTCTGCAGCGGATGCGTGGTCGCATCGATGCCGTGCCGCTGGAACGCATCGCGCGCGCGCTGCAGGCGCTGCACCGCAGGCTCGCCGCGGCGCTGCGCCACCAGCACCGTCAATATCTCGATGGCCGTGAGGTGCGTCAGGTAGGCGTCGATGCCCACGTGCATCACCGCGTCGTCGGGGACCGACAGGCCCAGAAGAAAGTCGGCCTTGGCCGCCAGCGCCGTGCCGGGCCGCGTAAGCGCGACCACCTTGGCGCCCTGCCCGCGCGCGATGTCCACCGCGTCGAGCAATGACGGCATGCCGCCCACGTGCGAGATGGCGATGACCACGCCACCCGGCCGCTGCGCGGCACCGGCCACCTGCTGCAGGTGGTAGTCGGCCCAGGCATTGGCCGACAGGCCGAGGCGGAAAAGCCGCGCCTGCAGGTCGTTGGCCATGAACCATGACGTGGCGCCCGCACCGTACAGGTCCACATGCGGCGCCGCCGCGATGGCCGCCACCGCGCCGTCGAGCACCTGCATGTCGAGCTGCCCCCGCACGCCCGAGACCGACGCCGCTGCGCTGCGTGCGATCTTGCCGACCACTTCGTCGGCCGCGTCCTCGATGTTCACGCGGCGGTGCAGCGGCGAGCCGCCCAGCGCCAGTTCCTGCGCAAGCGCGAGCTTGAATTCGCGCAGGCCGGCAAAGCCGAGGTCGCGGCAGGTGCGCATGATGGTCGGCACCGAGCTGCGCGAGCGTTCGGCCAGCTGCTCGAAGCTTTCTTCGAGCACGCGGTCGGGGTCTTCGAGGATCAGGTCGAGAATCGCGCGCCGCGTCGCCGGGGCGTCGCTGCGTATCTGCGCGATTTTCTGAAGCAGGGAGGGGGTCATCGGTGCGCGCTCAGAAGTGCATGGCGACTGCGTCGCTCACGCGGTAGTCGTGCTCGACCACCGGCATCCAGTGCCATTTGTCGAAGGTGGTGCAGGGGTGCGAAATGCCCAGGCCGACACGATCACCCACCTTGGGCGCCTCGGCTTCCTCGTTCGCATCCCAGCGCAGGTAGGCGTGCTGGTCGTTCAGCGCGGTGATCTTCCATCCGGCAGGCACGGCACCCGGCTGCAGCACGCCACGCGCCGCGCGCGCGATGGGCACGGGCAGCGAGAGGTCGAAGGAGATGTCGCGCTTGCCCACGGCCAGGATCGCCAGGCCGGCCTCGGGGCGAGACTGCACCGTGGCCCAGACTTCCATCGCGGGCACCAGGCTCTCGCCGCAACCGCAGCCCAGGCGCTCGTCCACCGCGCTCACCATGCGCTTGTAGAAGCCGTGGTCATGCGTGACGTAGCAGCCCGAGCGCAGCAGTCCGCGCACCGGCGCGCCGAGCGCGGGCCTCAGCCGGCCGGCCACGAGGTCGAAGATGGCCGAGCCGCCGGCCGAGACCAGCACCTCGTCGGTCTCGAAAAGCTTCTGGGTATCGCAATGGCGCGCCACGGCTTCCACGCGGTCCATCAGCGCCTTGGCATAGGCTGTGTCGGGCTCGCTCTGGCCGGTGGCGCCCTGCCCTTCGTAGCATTCGATGCCCACGAGCCTGACAGCCTCGCTCGCACGCAGCCCCGTGGCCAGCGCGATGGCTTCCTCATGCGTGCGGCAGCCGGTGCGGGCGCCGTCCACGCCGATCTCGATCATCACCTCGAAGGGCACGCTGGCGGGATGGCGGCTCGACCAGTCCTCGATCAGCGCGAGCTGCGCAAGCGAATCGACGAGGAACACGATGCGCAGGTCGGCATGCTGGCTCAGCAGCATCTGGATGCCCGCAAGGTCTTCATCGCTCACCACCTGGTTGGCAATGAGCGTGCGGCGCGCGCCGGCCGCCACGCCCACAGCAAGCTGCGTGACGGTGGCGAAGGTCAGGCCCCAGGCGCCGGCGTCGAGCTGGCGCTGGAAGAGCTGCGGCGACATGGTGGTCTTGCCGTGGGGTGCGAGGTCGATGCCCCACTCGCGCACGCGCGACTGCATCCAGGCCAGGTTGTGTTCCAGCGCCTCGCGCTTGAGCACGGCCAGCGGCAGCGGCAGGTCGCCGGCGAGCACGTTCCATCCGGCGGCGCCGACTTCGCTGCGGCGGCGCGGCGCCTGGGTGCGCGGGTAGCCCTTGAAGTTGCTGCCCAGCAGCGGGTCGTTGAAATCGTTGGCGGCGGTCATGGAGGTCATGCGGCGATGTTGGATAGAAGTTCTTTGGTTCGGATGCAGGCGCTGTAGTGTCCTGCTGAAATTTCTTCGAGTGCGGGCACAGTCTGCGCGCAGATGTCGATGGCATGCGGGCAGCGCGTGCGGAACACGCAGCCCGAAGGTGGCGAGATGGGGCTGGGAATATCGCCCTTAAGCGCGATGCGTTCGGTCGCCACCTCGGGGTCGGGCTTGGGGCTGGCGGCCAGCAGCGCCTGCGTGTAGGGGTGCGAGGGCCGCGCGAACAGCTCGTCGGTGGTGGCGACTTCCATCACCTTGCCCAGGTAGAGCACCACCACGCGGTCGCACAGGTACTCGACCACGTCGAGGTCGTGCGAGATGAAGAGCATCGTCAGGCCGAGGCGCTCGCGCAGGTCGGCCAGCAGGTTGATGACCTGCGACTGGATGGACACGTCGAGCGCAGACAGCGGCTCGTCGGCCACGATGAACTCCGGCTCCACCGCCAGCGCGCGCGCCACGCCGATGCGCTGGCGCTGCCCGCCGGAGAACTCGTGCGGGAAGCGGCTCGCATGCTCGGCGCGCAGGCCCACGGTTTCCAGCAGCTCGGCGATGCGCTTGTCGCGCGCGGCCGCGCCCTTGTGCAGGCCGTGCGTGGACAACGCCTCGCCGAGGATGGCGCTGATGCGCATCTTCGGGTTCAGGCTGGCGTACGGGTCCTGGAAGATGATCTGCAGCTTGCTGCGCAGCTTGCGCATGCGTTCGCCCGACAGCGCGCCGATGTCGTCGCCGCGGTACAGCACCTGGCCGCTGGTGCGTTCGAGCAGGCGCAGCACGGTGCGGCCGATGGTGCTCTTGCCCGAGCCCGATTCGCCGACGAGGCCCAGCGTTTCGCCGGGCTGGATGGCGAAGGACACGTCGTCGACCGCACGCACCGGGCGGTCGCTGCTGCCGAAGTATTTCTTGAGTCCGCGGACTTCGATGAGGGGAGCTGCGGTGGTCATCGTGAGGTCTTGGTTTTGGCTCCCTCCCCCGCTGGGGGAGGGTTGGGGTAGGGGCACGACGGCACTGGATGAAGCACTGCGCCGAACGAACGCCGCTTGCCCCCATCCCAGCCTTCCCCCAGAAGGGGAAGGAGCAACACACCAGACAGCGCGCGGGTCATGCGACCCTCGCCAAAGGTTGCGCCGCCTGCACCCGAACGCAGCGCGCCTCGCGCCCATGATGCGTTTCGATCAGCGGCGGCATCGCGGCGCTGCACTCGGGCAGCGCCAGGTCGCAGCGCGGCTCGAAGGCGCAGCCCGGCGGCGGCGCGAGCGGGCTCGACACCTGTCCGCGAATCGCGAACAGCCGCTTGGGCTTGGGCTGCCCCGGCAACCGTGCCTTGCCCGGCAGGCAGGCCAGCAGGCCCTGCGTGTACGGATGCTCGGGCTGCGCGAACAGCGGCCGCACGGGAGCGCTCTCGACCACGCGGCCTGCGTAGAGCACCACCACGTCGTCTGCATGGTGCGCGACCACGCCCAGGTTGTGGGTGATGAACAGGATGCTCATGCCCGTTTCGGCCTGCAGCCGGCGCATGAGTTCCAGGATCTGCGCCTGGATGGTCACGTCGAGCGCGGTGGTGGGCTCGTCCGCTATCAGCAGCGTCGGGTCGCAGGCCATCGCCAGCGCGATCATCACGCGCTGCCGCATGCCGCCCGAAAGCTGGTGCGGGTACTCGTGAATGCGCTGTGCTGCGGCCGGGATCTCGACCAGCTCCAGCATGCGCAGCGCATGGGCCAGCGCCGCCTTGCGGTCCAGCCCCTTGTGCAGGCGCACGCTCTCTGCAATCTGCTCGCCGATGGTGAACACCGGGTTCAGGCTGGTCATCGGCTCCTGGAAGATCATCGACAGCTGGTTGCCGCGCAGCGAGCGCATCTCGCGTTCGCCGATCTGAAGCAGGTCGAGTGTCTTGCCTTCGCGCGTCACGAACGACGCAGTGCCGCTGACCTGCGCGTTCGCGGTCTTGGGCAGCAGGCGCATCAGCGTGAGGCTGGTGACCGACTTGCCCGAGCCCGATTCGCCGACCAGCGCCGTCGTCTTGCCGGGCTGGATGGAAAAGCTCACGTCGGCCACCGAACGCACGAGGCCGTCTTCGGTGGGGAAGCTGGTGCTCAGGTTGCTGACCGCGAGGCGTGGAGAATTGGAAGCAGTGTTCATCTCGGATATGCCTTTCGCGCGGGATGCCGCAGAACCGGCTTTGCCGGGCTGCAGGTATCGCCCCCGGCGAGGGGGTTGGCGGCCACACGCAGTGGGCAAGCCTTGGGGAGTGCTTTCATGCTGTCTTCTTGAGCTTCGGGTCGAGCAGGTCGCGCACGCCG
Organism: Variovorax durovernensis; assembly: GCF_977011995.1. NCBI lineage: Bacteria > Pseudomonadati > Pseudomonadota > Betaproteobacteria > Burkholderiales > Comamonadaceae > Variovorax > Variovorax durovernensis. The sequence goes on from NZ_CDRNCW010000001.1 coordinate 5,455,122, forward strand.
TCGCCCAGCAATTGCAGCGACAGCGCGGTGAAGATGATCGCGAGCCCCGGGAACAGCACCACCCAGAAGGCCTGGTGCGCGTACTGCTGGCTGCCCGCGACCATGGTGCCCCAGGTCGGAATCTCGGGCGGCACGCCGACGCCGAGGAAGGAGAGCCCCGCTTCCGCCAGGATCGCGTACGCGAAGATGAACGACACCTGCACCAGGATCGGCGACATCAGGTTCGGCAAGATGTGCCGCCACAGGATGCGCGAGGTGCGCACGCCCAGTGCGCGCACCGCTTCGACGAACAGCAGTTCGCGCACCACCAGCGTCGAAGCCCGCACCACCCGCGCCACGCGCGGCGTGTAGACCAGCACCAGCGCGAGCACGGTGTTCATCAGCGATGGCCCGAGGATGGCCACCAGCGCGATGGCCAGCAGGATGTCGGGGAAGGACATCATCGCGTCGACCACGCGCATCAGCGGCGTGTCGAGCCGGCGGAAGAAGCCGGCCATCAGGCCCAGCACCGTGCCGGCGACGACCGCGCCCAGCGCAGTGAGCGCCGCGATGGCCAGCGAGTAGCGCGCGCCGTGCACGATGCGCGAATACATGTCGCGGCCGAGTTCGTCGGTGCCGAGCAGGTGCTCGGCGCTCGGCGCCTTCAGGCGTTCCAGCACGGCCGTGTCGTTGGGGTCGGCCGAGGCGAACAGCGGCGCACCGATGGCCATGACGGCAATCACCAGCAGCACCAGCGCGGAAACCATCACGATGCGGCGATGCATCAGCTGGCGGAGCATTCGGGGCATACGCATCGCTCAGACCTTCACGCGCGGATCGACCACCGCATACAGCAGGTCGATCGAGAAATTGATGAGCACATAGATCGCGGCAATCACGAGCAGCGCACCTTGAATGACGGGGTAGTCGCGCCGCAGCACGGCACTGACCACGAGGTTGCCCACGCCGGGCAGGCCGAACACGGTCTCGGTGATGACGGCGCCGCCGATCATCAGCGCGACGGTGAGGCCGATCACCGTGACGATGGGCACCAGCGCGTTGCGCAACGCGTGCTTGAGCACCACCGTGCTTTCGCTCAGGCCCTTGGAGCGCGCGGTGCGCACATAGTCTTCCCCGAGCACGTCGAGCATCGAAGCGCGAGTGAATCGGATGATGAGCGCGGAGTTCAGCAGGCCCAGCACCGCGGCCGGCAGCACCAGCGAATGCAGCCGCTCGGCCAGCGCCGCATCGGGCGCGCCATAGCCCGACACCGGGAACCAGCCGAAGGACACCGCGAAGATCTGTATGAGCACGATGCCCAGCCAGAAGCTCGGAATACTCGCGCCCAGCATCGCGATGCCGGTGAACAGCTGGTCGACCACGCGCCCGCGGAACACGGCCGAGACGATGCCGCAGGGCACGCCGATCAGCGCCGCGATGGCCACGGCCATCAGCGCGAGCAGCGTGGTGGGTTCGGAGCGCTCCCACAGCGCCTGCGTCACCGGGCGCTGCAGGAAGATCGAAGTGCCCAGGTTGCCCTGCAGCACCTCGCGCAGCCAGTAGCCGAACTGCACGGGCAGCGGCTTGTCGAGGCCGTACTCTTTCTGCACGCGGGCGATGTCGGCGGCGGTGGCCTGGTCGCCCAGCAGCACCGAGACCGGATCGCCCGAGGCCGCGCGCGTGAGCACGAAGACGAGCACCGCCACGATGGCCAGCACGACGAGCATGCCGGCCGCCCGGGAGGCGATGTAGCGGAACAGCGATTTCTTCATCACGCGGAAAACTCGATGGCTGCCGCGCTGCCCACCGCAACGTACTGGCCGGTGAACTGGATGTCGCCGCCCTTGACGCGGAAGACCGTCACGTTGTCGCCCTGCTTGTTGTGGCACACGTATAGGAACCTGCCGCTCGGGTCGAGCGTGCAGCTGCGCGGGTAGTTGCCTCGCGACCATTCCTCGCGCACCAGCGTGGGCGCGCCGGAGCGTGCGTCGATCTTGAAGAGCGAGATCGAGTCGTGCAGGCGGTTCAGCGACACGAAGTGCTGGCCGTCCGGCAGCATGCGGATGCCCGATGCGTAGCTGGTGCCCTTGAAACCCTTGGGCAGCGCGGAGGTCTCGCTCACCGGCGTGAGCACGCCGCTGGCGTCGTCGTAGCGCATGAAGGCGATGGTCGAGGCCTCCTCGTTCACCAGGTAGAACCACTTGCCGTTCGGATGGAAGATGAAATGGCGCGCGCCCGAGCTTTCGGACACGGCCACCGTGCTGGGCTGGCTCAGCACGCCGGTGCCGCGGTCGAAGCGGTACGAGATGACGCGGTCGAGCCCCAGGTCTGCCACCAGCACGAAGTTGCCCTTCGGGTCGGCATGCACCATGTGGGCATGCGGGCCGTCATGGTCGCTGGTGGCAAAGCCTTCGTGCGAACGCGCGGCGGCCGGCACCACGTCGGCGCCGGGCTTGCACGCGGTGGCACCGCAGGCGTCGGCATCCTTGTAGACGACGGCGGCGCGGTCGGTGTCGGGCGTGCCGTCGGCGCGCAGCGCGATCACGCTGACGTCGCCGCTGGCGTAGTTGGCGGTGAAGAGAAAGCGGCCATCGGGATGCACGCTGATGTAGGCCGGGTCCTTGCCGCCGCAGGGCACTTCGGCCACGAACGACAGCGCGCCGTTCGCGCCGATGCCTGTACCGATACGAAAAGCCGAGACCGAGCCGGCCTCGAACTCGTTGGCCGCGTACAGCATGGGCAGCGTGGGGTGGCGCGCCAGCGACGCGGGGTTGCGCAGCTTGGCGCCCTCCCCCGTGCTGGCCACGGCCGGCGGCGCGTCGGGAATGGGCTTCAGCGCGCCGGACACGCTGTCGAGCACGAACTGGTGCACGCCCAGTCCGCGCCCGCCGCGCCACGGCTTGCCGCCGTCGCTGTAGGTGCCGACGTAGGCGTAGACAGGGCCGGACGTTGCGGCCCGGACGGTGGAGGCGGTGAGGCCGAGGGCTCCGAGGCCGGAGGCCAGTGCGCTGGCTTGCAGAAGTTGGCGACGCGACGGCATGGCTGTACTCCCCGCCTTACTTGATCTTCGCGTTCCAGAAGAACGGCCAGGTCGCGGGCGTGTAGTTGTCCAGCGCCGGGCTCTTGGCCGAGAGGCCGTTGAACTTGCCGACGTTGATGTAGGGCACTTCGTCGTAGACGACCTGCTGCACCTTGCCCCACAGCGCGCCGCGCTTGGCCGGATCGCTTTCTACGTTGAAGGCCTGCAGCGCCGACTTCTTCGCTGGCGTGTCCCACCAGCCGGGCGCGCCGTCGCCAAGCTGCGGCGGCGAGAGCATGGGCTCGGGGAACTGGCCCGAATGCGTGACGTAGACGTCCCACAGCTTGGCGTCGTTGCGGCGCTGCACCAGCGTGGCCCAGTCGACCACGTTGAGGTCGACCTTGAAGCCGGCGCGCTTGAGCTGCTCGGCCATCAGCAGCGCCATGTTGTAGTGGAAGTCGTATTGGCGGCTGGTGAGCACGCGGATCGGCTCGCCCTTGTAGCCGGCCTTGGCCGCGAGTTCCTTGGCCTTGGCGGCGTTGCGCTGGTTGTACTGGTCGGCGCCGGCAGTCGAATAGAAAGGCGAGCCCTTGGGAAAGTGATTGGCCTCGGCCACGAAGAAGCGCGTGTCGCCGAAGCCTGCCGCGAGCATCTCGCCTTCGCCCAGCGCAGTCTGGATCGCCTGGCGCACCGGCTGGCTGGCAGCCACGCCTTCCTTGGTGTTCAGCACGAGGTACGGGAAGCCGAACGAGGGCGTCATGATCGGCACGGTCTTGCCGCCCGACTTCTCCAGGCGCGGCAGGGCTTCGACCGGCAGCAGGTCGGCAAAGTCGTACTGGCCGGCCAGCGCGCCTTCGACGCGGGTGCTGGCGTTGGGCACAGGCACGAAGCGCAGCTCTTCGATGGCCGCTTCGCGCTTGCCGCCGTAGCCGCTCGGGGCCTCCTTGCGGGCCGAATATTTGTCGAAGCGCGTGAGCAGCACGAACTGGTCGGGGCGGCGTTCCTTGAACTTGTAGGGACCGGTGCCGACGAAGTCCTTCAGCGGCGAGGCGATCGAGTCCTTGGCCATGATGGCCGCCATGCCGCTGGGCAGCGCAAGCTGCGACAGCAGCGGCGCATAAGGCTCCTTCAGCACAACCTCGACGGCCAGCGGGCCCTTGGCCTTGAGGCTGTCGATTTCCTTGCCCACGGCCTTGCCGCGCGGCGACTGGTCCATCCAGCGCTGCAGGCTGGCCACCACGTCGTCAGCCGTGAGCTCGCGGCCGTTGTGCAGCATCACGCCGCGGCGCAGGGTGATGGCGTAGGTCTTGCCGTCGGCCGAGATCTTCGGCATGCCCTCGGCCAGCATCGGCACCACGTTCCACTTGGCGTCGAAGGTGTAGAGCGTCTCGTACACGTGCTGCATGATGGTTCCGACCAGGTCGGCGGTGGATGCCATCGGGTCGAGCGTCTGCGGCTCGGCCACCATCGCCAGCGTGGCGAAATTGCGCGGGCCCTGGGCATGGGCGCTCTGGCAGGGCAGCGCGGCGCACAGCATCGCGAGCAGGGAGGCGCCCAGCAGGCTGCGCTTCGACAGCATGGGCAGGCGCTGGACAAGACCGACGTGGGGCATGGGGAACTCCTTCATGGGGCGGGCGAGTTTGTGAAAGAAATTTTCTTTTCTGGCCGGACTTTGAAGCACTATCCATGCCAAATCATCCGTGTTAACCCTTGATTGAGGGTTTTTCTGAAATAGATTTTCAGATTGGATGGATACTCGCGGCGTCCCGTTCCCAGACAGTCCTTCAACCTCCAGGAGTCCCCATGCCTCTCGAATACCTCGGCGCCCCGCCCCTCGCCTCCGACCGCCAGGTGCGTCCGTTCTCCCCGGCCGTGCGCGCCGGCGACTTCGTCTACGTGTCGGGCCAGGTGCCCGTCGACAAGAACGGCGAGCTGGTGGTGGGCGGCATCGAGGCGCAGACGCGCCAGGTGATGGAAAACATCAAGGCCGTGCTCGCGCTGGCCGGCGCCACGCTCGACGACGTGTGCAAGAGCACCGTGTGGCTGCAGGACGCGCGCGACTTTGGTGCCTTCAACCGCATCTACATGGGCTACTTCGGCGAGAACAAGCCGGCGCGCTCGACCACCGAGGCGCGGCTGATGATCGACGCGCGCGTCGAGATCGACGTCGTCGCGTACAAGCCCAAGGCCTGATCAGCCTCTCAGCCTTTCTGCAGTTCGGTCTTGCGCTGGATGATGCGCGAGACCAGCCCGTATTCGACGGCTTCTTCAGCCGACAGCCAGCGGTCGCGCTCGATGTCTGCCAGCACCACGTCGATGGGCTTGCCGGTCTCGCGCGCGATCTCGTGCGCGATGCGCTGGCGGGCCTTGATGATTTCCTGCGCCTGGATGGCAATGTCCGTCGCCTGCCCGCCCGCGCCGCCGCTGGGCTGGTGAATCAGGAAGCGCGTGTTGGGCAGGCATACCCGGCGCTCGCGCGGTGCAGCCAGGAACAGGTGAGTGGCCGCGCTGCCGACCCAGCCGGTGCCGATCATGTTCACCGGCGCGCTGATGAAGCGCACGATGTCGTGGATGGCGTCGCCCGACTCCAGGTGCCCGCCCGGCGAACTCACGAGGATGTCGATGGGCTTGTCGGCGCTGTCGGCATCCAGCGCGATGAGCCGGCGCGTGACGTCGGCAGCCACCGAATCGCTGATGCTGCCGAAGATCAGCAGCGTGCGCGACTTGAACGCCTTTTCCTCCAGGTAGGAGTTGCGCGGCTCGGCGGTGGCGGCGGGCTTGGTGTCGTCATCGGATTCCATCGAGAACATGGGCATGTCGGACATGAAGAAAGCTCCTGTGGTTGGACTGTCTTGACGAACAAGCCCACAGTTTCGTGACATTGCGGGCTATGGCAAGCTGCGGCGATGCTCGATGAACGCTATCTCTCGCAATTCCCGGCACTGAGAAGCCGGCTGGTTCGCGCGGCGGCGCGCATGCTGGGCGGCGTGGCGGAAGCCGAGGACGTGGTGCAGGACACCTACCTGCGCGCGCTCGAAGCGGGAGACAAGCCCGGACCCGACTCGACGCAGGCCTGGCTGACCACGGTGATGCAGAACCTGGCCATCGACCGGCTGCGGCGCGACAACTGGATGCAGCGCTGGCTGCATGAAGCCGGAGGGCTCGCAGCCCAGGCCCCGTCGGCGGAAGCCGATGCGGCGCAGGCCCAATCCATCGATCAGGCGCTGCGCCTCATCGCCTCCAGGCTGTCGCCGGCCGATGGTGCCGCCGTGCTGCTGCGCGAAGTCTTCGAAGCCAGCTTCAAGGAAATTGCAGAGGCCAGCGGCAAGACCGGGGCGGCCTGCCGGCAGCAACTGCATCGCGCGCTGCTGCGGCTGCGCCATGAAAGGAACGAAGACGAAGCCGGATCGGATGCGGTCTTCCACGCCTACCGGCAGGCGCTGGGTGAATGCGATGCGCGGACGCTGCTTGCGCTGCTGCGGCAGCCGCCGACACGGGCCGTTGCAATGTCGGCTGCCTTTACCCCCGCCCGGACGCAGCGCACCGCCTGCCAGGTCGTGCAGATCGGTGGTCGGCTCGGGCTGGTGCTGACGCTGGGAGGAAAGGTCTTGTGCGTGCTGCCGCTAGACGCGAGGCCGGTGGACGAAGAACAGGAAGCAACTCTGCTGTCTTAGCCCCTTCCCCCTCTGGGGGAGGGAGAAAGACAAAACAATCAGCCCGCCAGCCGCCCAGCCACCAGCTGCAGCACCCGGTCACACCGCTTCGCCAGCTCCTGGTCATGCGTGACCATCACGAACGCCGTGCCGTGCCGGTGCGCCAGGTCGAGCATCAGCGCGAACACCGTGTCCGCCGTGCTGCGGTCGAGGTTGCCGGTGGGCTCGTCGGCCAGCACGCAGGCCGGTTGCGTGACCAGCGCGCGCGCAATCGCCACGCGCTGGCGCTCGCCACCCGACAGCTCGGCCGGCCGATGGTGCAGGCGCTGGCCCAGGCCCACGCTTTCGAGGATCTTCGATGCCGCATTCGTGGCCGTCGCCGGCTCCACGCGCCGGATCTTCAGCGGCATCGCCACGTTGTCGAGCGCACTGAACTCCGGCAACAGGTGGTGGAACTGGTAGACGAAACCCAGGTGCTGGTTGCGCAGCCGCCCCTGCTCGGCCGCGTCGGCATGGGCGATGTCCTTGCCCAGCAGTTCGACCTTGCCCGAGGTGGGCGCGTCGAGCCCGCCCATCAGGTGCAGCAGCGTGCTCTTGCCGGAGCCCGAGGCGCCGACGATGGCCAGGGTTTCGCCGGCATGCACGTCGAGGTCGACGCCGTGCAACACGGTCAGGTCTAGGCGGCCTTCGTGGAAACGCTTGGTGAGGCCTCGGGCCTTCAATACAACACCATTGGCGCCGGGCCGCCCCAAGCCGATGGCGGCCCCCTCGGGGGGCAGCGAGGACACGGCAGTGCCGAGCGTGGGGGTCATTTCACTCATAGCGCAGGGCCTCGGCCGGGTTCACGCGGCTGGCGCGCCAGCTCGGATACAGGGTGGCCACGAAGGACAGCACCAGGGAAATGATGGCAATGGGCACGATGTCGCTTTGCTGCGGGTCGCTCGGCATCTTGCTGATGAGGTAGATGTCCTTCGGCAGGAAGCTCGCATGGAACAGCCGCTCCAGGAAGGGCACGATCACGTCGATGTTGTAGGCGATGCCCAGCCCCAGCAGCAGCCCGGCCACGGTGCCGATCACGCCCACCATCGCGCCCTGCACCACGAAGATGCCCATGATGCTGCGCGGCGAGCTGCCCAGCGTGCGCAGGATGGCGATGTCGGCGCGCTTGTCGGTCACCGTCATGACGAGCGTGGACACCAGGTTGAAGGCCGCCACCGCCACGATCAGCGTGAGGATGATGAACATCATGCGTTTCTCGACCTGCACGGCCGCGAACCAGGTCTTGTTCTGGCGGGTCCAGTCGCGGATGAGGAATTCGCCCGGCAGGCTCACGGCCAGCTGGTCGGCCACTTCGCGCGCTTCGTTGAGGTCCTTGAGCTTCAGGCGGATGCCGGTCGGGCCTTCGAGGCGGAACACCTTGGCCGCGTCCTGCTCGTGGACCATGGCGAGCGCCGAGTCGTACTCGTAGTGGCCGGAGTCGAAGGTGCCGACCACGGTGAACTGCTTCAGCCGCGGCACCACGCCAGCCGGCGTGACCTGGCCACCCGGCGCCACCAGCGTGACCTTGTCGCCCGGCTGCACGAACAGCGAGCGCGCCAGCTCGGCGCCCAGCACGATGCCGAATTCGCCCGGCACCAGCTTGTCGAAGGTGCCATGGGCGGCGATGCTGTTGGTGTCGGTCACTTCGGGCTCGAGCTTGGGGTCGATGCCGCGCACCACCGTGCCCTTCATGTCCTCGCCGCGCGCAATGAGCGCCTGCGTGTTGATGAAGGGCGCCGCGCCGATCACCTCGGGATGCTTGCGCGCCGCCGCCATGATTTCTTCCAGCTGCGGCAGCGCCTGCCCGTCGCGCGAGAAGATCTCGATGTGCGACACCACGCCGAGCATGCGGTCGCGCACTTCCTTCTGGAAGCCGTTCATCACACTGAGCACAATGATCAGCGCCGCCACGCCCAATGCGATGCCGAGCATCGATACACCGGAGATGAAGGAGATGAAGCCGTTGCGCCGCGTCGCCCGGCCTGCGCGCGTGTAGCGCCAGCCGAGCTGCAGTTCATAGGGGAATCGCATCAAATTTCCCGCCGAGCCGCCTCAAGGGAAATTTGCCCACCCTCGGGGGGCAGCGAATACACGAAGTGATGAGCGAGGGGGTAGGTCATACGTCGGAATTGTGGCATTCCGGATGACCTCAGGGCTTCCCGGACAATAGGGAGATGGCCGAAACCCTCCCACGTCACCTGTTGATCCCCTTTGCCGGCCGCGGTTCCCCGGCATGCCGCGCGGCGCTGCCCACATTGCGGCTCCCCAATCTCGAGACCCTGCTGCTGCGCCTGACCCTCGCGGACACCGACACGCAGGACGAAAGCACGCGCTCACCACCCCACGAACGCGCGCTCGCGCGGGCGCTGGGCATTCCGGCCGCCGACGGCTGCATCCCCTGGGCCGCACTCGAGGCCCGGCGCCTGGGCATCGCCGCCGCCGGCGACACCGAGGGCTGGGGCCTGGTCACGCTGTGCAACTGGCAGGTCGGCATCGACGACGTGGTGCTGGGCGATCCGTCCGCCATCGAGATCGACGCCGGCGAATCGGCCGCGCTGCTGGAAGCCGCCCGGCCCTTCTTCGAGGAAGACGGCATCGCGCTGCACCCCTCGCCCGTGCCCGGCCGCTGGCTGGCGCGTGCGCACATCTTCGACGGACTGGCCACCGCCTCCATCGACCGTGCCGTGGGCTGGCCCATCTCGCAGTGGTCGCCGCTGGCCGAGGCGGCCCGGCCGCTGCGCCGCCTGCAGAACGAAATGCAGATGCTGCTCTACACCCAGCGCGTGAACGACGACCGCGCCGCGCGCGGCGTGCCGCCGATCAACTCGTTCTGGCTCAGCGGCACCGGCTCGCTGGCGGCGCAGCCCCTGCCGAGCGCCGCCTCCGAAACCACCGTGAGCGAGGCCCTGCGCGTCGCCGCCATCCGCGACGACGGCGTCGGCTGGGCCGCCGCCTGGCAGGCGCTGGACGCGGGCGACATCGCCTCGCTGCTGGCCGACTACACGCGCGGCGCCGATGTGTCGCTCACGCTGTGCGGCGACCGCGCGGCGCAGCGCTACACCGTGCAGCAGCGCGGGCTCAGCCGCTGGGCCAGGAGCCTGTTCGACCGCAAACGCGCGGCCGGCGTGCTGGAGTCGCTATGAAGATCGTCGACCGCGAGATCCCTCCGCGCACCGTCTGGGCGCTGGAGCAGGCCGGCGTGCACCCGCTGCTGGCCCGCCTGTTCGCAGCGCGCGGCGTGCGCGCCAAGGACGAGCTCGACGACGGCCTCGCCCGCCTGCTGCCGCCCGACACCCTGCGCGGCGCGCAAGACGCCGCCGTCCTGCTGGCCGACGCCATCGCGCAGGACAAGCGCCTGTGCATCGTGGCCGACTACGACTGCGACGGCGCCACCGCCTGCGCGGTCGGCGTGCGCGGCCTGCGCCTGCTGGGCGCCAGGAACGTGAGCTACCTCGTGCCCGACCGCGTGGTCGACGGCTACGGCCTCACGCCGCCCATCGCCGAGCGCGTGGGCGACAGCGGCGCCGACATGCTGATCACCGTCGACAACGGCATCGCCAGCGTCGAGGGCGTGGCCGCCGCCAAGGCGCGCGGCCTGCAGGTGCTGGTGACCGACCACCACCTGCCCGGCCCGGAGCTTCCCCTGGCCGACGTGCTGGTCAATCCGAACCAGCCCGGCTGCGAGTTCGAGAGCAAGAGCATCGCGGGCGTCGGCGTCATGTTCTACGTGCTGCTGGCGCTGCGTTCGGAGCTGCGCAGGCGCGGCGTGTTCGACACGCCTGCGCCCGCCGCCGGGCCGCCCCAAGGCGGGCCAGCCTCCCCCTCGGGGGGTGGCGAAGCACACGAAGTGACAAGCCGGGGGGCAGGCAAACCCCAGCCCAAGCTCGACGCGCTGCTGCCGCTGGTCGCGCTCGGCACGGTGGCCGACGTGGTGAAGCTCGACGCCAACAACCGCCGCCTCGTGGCGCAGGGCCTGCGCCGCATCCGCGCCGGCGCAATGCCCGCCGGCGTGGCCGCGCTGTTCAAGGCGGCGGGCCGCAATGCCTCTGCGGCCACCACCTTCGACTTCGGTTTCGCGCTGGGCCCGCGCATCAACGCGGCCGGCCGGCTGGCCGACATGACGCTGGGCATCGAATGCCTGCTGACCGACGACGCCGGCCGCGCCGAAGAACTCGCGCGCATGCTCGACGGCATCAACCGCGAGCGGCGCGACATCGAGGGCGGCATGCGCGACCAGGCACTGCTGCTGGCCGAGTCGCTGTTTTCCACCAGCGCCGATGGCGAGGGCATAGCGGCACCGCCGCCGGCCATCAGCGTGTTCGACGCGGCCTTCCACGAAGGCGTGGTGGGCATCGTGGCCTCCCGCATCAAGGACCGTTTCCACCGACCGACCTTCGTCTTCGCCGCGAGCGGCGCGCCGGGCAAGGAGCAGGAGCTCAAGGGCTCGGGCCGCTCGATCCCGGGCTTCCACCTGCGCGATGCGCTCGATCTCGTGGCCAAGCGCCATCCGGGCGTGCTGCTGCGCTTCGGCGGCCATGCGATGGCGGCCGGCTGCACGGTGGCGCGCGAGCATTTCGAGACTTTCGAGAAAGGCTTCGCCCAGGTCGCCCGCGAGCTGCTGGCCGAGGCCGCGCTCACCCGGCAGATCGAGACCGACGGGCCGATAGCGCGCGAGTACATGCGCATCGACCTCGTCGACACGCTGCACCGCGAGGTCTGGGGCCAGGGCTTCGCGCCGCCGACCTTCAGCGAAGAGGTCGAGGTGGTATCGCAGCGGCTGGTGGGCGAAAAGCACCTGTCGCTCAAGCTCAGGCACCAGGGCCAGCCTATCGACGCCATCTGGTTCAGCCACACCGAGCCGCTGCCGCCCAGGGTCAAGCTGGCGTTCCGGCTCGACGCGGACGAATGGCAGGGCGTGCGCCGGCTGCGCTTCCTGGTGGAAGGCGCGGAGTTCTAGCGGAAAAGCGTCAGGCAGGCTGCGAGGCCGGCAATTTGTGAGACGCGGTGCATGGCCCGATGCGGCCTGGCGGATACGATCGGTTACCGCCTTTCAAGGCGATTTTTTCCTCGAACCGCCCGGATGCCGTTTCTGTCCCGCCCCTACTCTCCTTTCATCAAAGGCCCTCGCCCATGACCGACGGCGTGAGCTATGGCCTGCTGGCCGGCCTGATGGCCTGCGGCCTCGTACTGCTGCTGGTGTTCGGCACGCTCATCCATGGCTACTACGTGCTGGCCTGCGGCTTCGCGCTGCTCGGTTTCGCCGGAATGAACAACCTGGCGCCGAGCGACCCGCTCGCGCACTGGGCGGCAGCGGCGCTGGCACTCTGGGCGATCTTCCGGCTGCAATTCGCTCGGCAGTTGCTGCGGCTGCGGCATTTCGCGCCACGGCTGGACCGGGTCGCGCAGGGGGTCGGCATCGCGCTGGTGCTGACCTTGCTGTACGCCGCGGTCGAGACACAGCTGGCGTGGACGCTGCGCGCCGTGCAGGGCCTGCTGGTCGCCGCCACCGTGGTCCTGGTGGCCGGTGCGCTTTTCTCGTTGCGCGGCCTGCGCTGGCCCGCACTGCTCTTCTGCGTCGGCGCCCTGCTGCTGCTGGCGGGCATCTCCATCACCCGCCTTCCGAGCTGGAGCGAGCCGCCCTGGGCGCCCGGACGGCCGAACATGGCGCAAGCCGCGGCAATCGCTGAGCTTGCGATGCTCGCCCTGGCCGTCGGCGCCCGCCTGCGGCACGTGCTGCGCTCCGAAAAGGCGCTGGAGGCGCGCACGCACGCGCTGATGGGCGCCATGGGCACCGACGCCCTTACCGGAGCCACCAGCCGCGCCGGCTTCGAGAGCCGTGGCGACGAATGGCTGCACGAAGGCCGGCCGTTCTCGCTGATGCTGGTCGGCCTGAACGGTTTCAGCCGCGTGAACGAACGGCACGGCCGCGCGGGCGGCGATGCGGTGCTCACGGCCATCGCGCAGCGGCTGCGCCAGCAGGTGCGCGCCGACGACATGGTGGCGCGCCTGGGCGACGACGAATTCGCATTGCTGCTGGCCGGCAACCCGACACGCCAGAAGCTCGCGGAAATGGCGATACGCATCGAGACCGCGGGCGCGACGCCGGTCGCTTACGAAGGCAGATTGCTGGCGGGTGGCGAGCTGAGCATGGGCATCGCCTGCCATCCCGCCGACGGCGACACCCTCGCCAGCCTGATGGCTTCGGCGGGCGAGGCGCTGCAACGCTGCAAGCGCCAACGCATGGGGCCTGCTTATGCGTTCGCGGGCGAGCATTCGGGCGGCTCCGCGCGCGGCACATGAAAAAACCCCTGGCTCACGGATGAACCAGGGGTTTCGAATGGTGCCGCTTGTCGGAATCGAACTGACGACCTTCCGCTTACAAGGCGGGTGCTCTACCAATTGAGCTAAAGCGGCTGGTGAATTTCTTCAGTGCATGATTCTAGTGGCGTGGCCGGCATGGTCCGGCCGGCCGGCTCACTTGATGCGTTTCAGCGACGGCCTGGAGCCACCACCGGCCGGCGGGCGCGGCGGCTCGTCGGCGGGATCGGTAGCGGGGCCGGCGTCGACCGTTTCGTCGGCATCGTCGCCCGTCACCAGGTGGACGATCTTGCTGGCGTCGCCCTCGGTGCCGCGCGAGGCATCGCGCAGCGGCATGCGCGCGGGTCCTTGCGGCGAAGGCGCCGGCGCATCGGCGTGGCTGTTGCCGCTGTCCGACGAGGAAGCGGCGGGCACCGGCGCGGGAAACGCCATGCCCTGCCCGTTCTCACGCGCGTAGATCGCGATCACGCGCCCTACCGGCACGCTGATTTCACGCGCACTGCCCGCGAAACGGGCCTTGAACTCGATGAAATCGTTGCCCAGCTTGAGCGAACTGGTCGCGTCAAAGCTGATGTTGAGCACGATCTCGCCGTTCTTCACGTACTCGCGCGGAACCTGGACGGTGTCGTCGACCTGCACCGCGACATAGGGGGTGAACCCGTTGTCGGTGCACCATTCATACAGCGCCCGGATAAGGTACGGGCGGGTGGAAGACGACTCGAGCGCGTTGATCATGAAATTGGTACCGTGCAATCGCGAAATCGCGGCCTCGAATTGGCCACTGTCTCTTCGCGGAACACCGCGGAACCGGCTCTGCCGGGCCGCAGGTGTTGCCCCCGGACGGGGGTTGGCGAAGCGACACGAAGTGCGCGAAGCCTGGGGGCGATCTTAATTACTTTCGCATGACCTTTTCAGACGGCGTCAGTGCTTCGATGTATGCGGGGCGCGAGAAGATGCGCTCGGCGTACTTCAGCAGGGGCGCAGCGTTCTTGCTCAGGTCGATGCCGTAGTAGTCGAGGCGCCACAGCAGCGGCGCGATGGCCACGTCGAGCATCGAGAAGTTGTCGCCCAGCATGTACTTGTTCTTGAGGAACACGGGGGCCAGCTGCGTCAGGCGGTCGCGGATGTGCGAGCGGGCCTTTTCGAGCGCCTTGTCGTTGCCCTTGGCGGTGCGGTTCTCGAGCGTCGACACGTGCACGAACAGTTCCTTCTCGAAGTTGAGCAGGAACAGGCGCACGCGGGCGCGGTCGACCGGGTCGCCGGGCATCAGCTGCGGATGCGGGAAGCGCTCGTCGATGTACTCGTTGATGATGTTCGACTCGTACAGGATCAGGTCGCGCTCGACCAAAATCGGCACCTGGCCGTACGGGTTCATCACGCTGATGTCTTCGGGCTTGTTGTAGAGATCGACGTCGCGAATCTCGAAGTCCATGCCCTTTTCGAACAACACGAAGCGGCAGCGGTGGGAAAAGGGGCAGGTCGTTCCTGAATACAAGACCATCATGGCGAGAGACTCCTAAAAATCAAAAAGAGTGGGTCGCGTTGGCAACCCACTCTGTGGGACCGGATGCCTTGGGTGGCGCCCGGTCGGCGTGGACGGAACTACTTGACGTCTTTCCAGTACGAGGCGTTCAGTCGCCACACAAAAACCACCGACATGGCCAGGAACAGCAGCACCCACACGCCGATGCGGATGCGGGTGTTCTGTGCCGGTTCGGCCATCCATTGCAGGTAACTCACCAGGTCGCCGACGGCATTGTCGTACTGCACGGGTGTCAGGGTGCCGGGAGTGACTTGCTCCCAGCCCTTGAACACTTCGGTTTCGTGGCCGTGCTGTTCGACCTTGGTGTAGACCGGGCGGCGTTCGCCTTGCAGTTCCCACAGGGGGTTCGGCATGGCGACGCTGGGGAACGCAAGGTTGTTCCAGCCGGTGGCTTTGGTGTCGTCGCGGTAGTAGGTGCGCAGATACGTGTAGAGGTAGTCGGCGCCCGTGCCGCCGTGGCCGGCACGCGAGCGCGCGACCAGCGTGAGGTCGGGCGGCGTGGTGCCGAACCATTCCTTGGCCTGGCGCGGATCGATGTTGGCCTTCATGGTCTCGCCGACCTTGTCGGTCGTGAACAGAAGGTTGTCCTTGATCTGCTGCTCGGTAATGCCGATGTCCTGCAGGCGGTTGTAGCGCATGAACGCGGCCGAGTGGCAGTTCAGGCAGTAATTGACGAACAGCTTGGCGCCGTTCTGCAGCGCGGCCATGTCGTTGGTCTTGGTGTTGGCCTTGTCCCAGGCAATGCCTTCGGACTCGGCCGACGCGGCTGCGGAGAAGGTCAGGCCCAGGGCCAGACCCAGGACCGCGAGCCAGCCGGAAATGCTTTTCTTCTTCATCGTGTTTCTCTCAGCTCTCTTGGGCAGCATGACTCAATGGGCGGCGAAGACCACGCGCTCGGGCACGGTCTTGAACTCGCCCTTGCGGCTCCACCACGGCATCAGCAGGAAGAAGCCGAAGTAGACCAGCGTGCCGATCTGCGAGACGGTCTGCGCGATGTCGAGCGCGAACGACCCGATGACCAGGTTGCCCCAGACGCCCGGCGGCTGGATGCCCAGGTAGCCGAGGATCAGGAAGAAGAAAACGAAGGCGCCGTACACATACTTGTGCCAGCTCGGACGGTAGCGGATCGACTTGACTTCGCTGTGGTCCAGCCACGGCAGGAAGAACAGGATGATGACCGAGCCCCCCATCACGACCACGCCCCAGAACTTGGCGTCGAAGGACTTGAGCAGGAAGATGACCACGGCTGCCACCACGATGAGCGCGACCTTGAAGGCCGTGCCCGACTTGCCCTTGACGAAGTTCAGGATGGCGCCCGCGGCGATGATCAGCGAGAACACGTTGACCATGTCGTCGGTGGTCGCGCGCAGCATCGAATAGAACGGCGTGAAGTACCAGACCGGCGCGATGTGGTTCGGCGTCTTCAGCGAATCGGCCGGAATGAAGTTGTTGTACTCGAGGAAGTACCCGCCGGCTTCAGGCGCGAAGAAGATCACGGCCGAGAAAATGGTGAGGAACACCACCACGCCGAAGATGTCGTGCACCGTGTAGTACGGGTGCGACGGAATGCCGTCGAGCGGATGGCCATCGGGACCGCGCTTGGCCTTGATCTCGATGCCGTCGGGGTTGTTCGAACCCACTTCGTGCAGCGCGATCAGGTGGGCCACCACGAGACCCAGCAGCACCAGCGGCACGGCGATCACGTGGAAGCTGAAGAAGCGGTTCAGCGTGGCGTCGCTCACCACGTAGTCGCCGCGGATCAGCAGGGCCAGGTCGGGGCCGATGAACGGGATGGCGGCGAACAGGTTCACGATCACCTGTGCGCCCCAGTAGGACATCTGGCCCCAGGGCAGCAGGTAGCCCATGAAGGCTTCGGCCATCAGGCACAGGAAGATCGCGCAGCCGAACACCCAGATCAGCTCGCGCGGCTTGCGGTAGCTGCCGTACATGAGGCCGCGGAACATGTGCAGGTACACCACGATGAAGAACGCCGAGGCGCCCGTCGAGTGGATGTAGCGGATGAGCCAGCCCCACGGCACGTCGCGCATGATGTACTCGACCGATGCGAACGCCTGGCTCGCATCGGGCTTGTAGTGCATCACCAGGAAGATGCCGGTGACGATCTGGATCACCAGGACCAGCATGGCCAGCGAGCCGAAGATGTACCAGAAGTTGAAGTTCTTCGGCGCGTAGTACTTGCCCCACTGGTCGTTCCAGAGCTTGCTGAGCGGAAACCGGTTGTCGACCCAGTTCAGCAGCTTCTCGCTGGCAGGAGCGTTGGGGGAAATCTCGTGGAATTCAGCCATGTTCTTATTCCGCCTCAGGCCTTCTTGGAGTCTTCACCGATCAGGAGCTTGGTGTCCGACAGGTACATGTGCGGCGGCACCGGCAGGTTGTCGGGCGCGGGCTTGTTCTTGAAGACTCGGCCAGCCAGGTCGAAAGTGGAGCCATGGCAGGGGCAGAGGAAGCCGCCTTCCCAGTCGGCGGGCAGCGAGGGCTGCGGGCCGGCCTGGAAGCGGTCGCTCGGGGAGCAGCCCAGGTGCGTGCAGATGCCGACCACGACCAGCACTTCGGGCTTGATCGAACGGTGTTCGTTCTGTGCGTACTTGGGGGTGAATTCGTCGGGGTGGCGCTTGGACTGGGGGTCGGCGAGTTGCCCGTCCAGCTTGGGAAGTTCCGCGACCTGCTCGGGGGTGCGCTTGAGGATCCAGACCGGCTTGCCTCGCCATTCGACGGTGATTTTTTCACCGACCTTGAGGCCCGAGATATCGACCTCTACCGCTGCGCCGGCGGCTTTGGCCTTCTCTGAAGGCTGGAAAGTGCTCACAAAGGGAATAGCTGTTGCCACGCCGCCCACCACGCCGGCACAGCTGGACGCGATAAGCCACGTCCTTTTGCCTGTGTCGATCCGGGGCGAGCCGGAGGTCATGTCACTCATGGGGATCCTCTTGTCTTCTTCGCTGGAGCAGGGCCAACCCTTGGCTTGAACAGGGTCAACCGGAGATTGTAGCGGGGCGCTGGGGGAGAATTCAACGGGCGTATTGCCCCCTGCCCGCCCGCCGGCGAGCCGGGAGGCCTGCACGAGGTGGCGCGCCGAATGGCGACGAGGGCCGTCGCCGATGCCGTCTTCAGTTCAGCAGACCGTGCTGCATCGCTTCATGAACCGCCTGGGTCCGCGACTTCACTGACAGCTTGCGGTAGATGCTCTTGGCATGGAACTCGATGGTGTTGACCGACAGGTAGACCGCCTCGGCGATCTGACGATTGCTCCAGCCCTGTGCGATCAGCCGCAGCACCTTCAGTTCCCTTGGCGACAGCAAACCGCGCGGCAGTTTCTCTACCGATGATGGCGCCTCTTCCCGCTGCTCCTGCACGCGGATCGGCTCGATCGTGCGCGCCTTGGCCGATGCGGCGATCGAACCCAGGATGCGCCGCGCGATGCGCGAGTCCATCGGCGCGCCGCCACGCTCCACCGAACGCAGCAGGTACGCAAGCTCGATGTCGTCCACTTCGGTCAGGAGGTAGCCGATGGCGCCCGCGGCAATAGCCGCGCCCACCAGTTCCTGATCGTCGGTATCCGACATGCCGACGCTTTCGATGCCCGGGTAGTTCTGGCGCACGTGGTGCAGCAGCGAGATGCCGTCCTTCGATGGCAGCCGCATGTCGACCAGGGCCAGGTCATACGGCAGTGCAGCCAGCAGGTTGCAGGCTTCGGCGCGGCTTGACGCCACCACGATGCGGCGGCGTGGCGCAAGCTCGGCCAGTATGCGCCGCATGCGATCGGCAACGGCGAGATCGTCAGCGACGATCAACGCGGCATGAAAGACACCGCCATACATCTGCGCAACCGAAGACAGCGGCCGCACGGATTGGCTACGGACACTCACATTCATTTCCATGACCGCACTCCCCTGGCGACACGGAAAACCGTGTCCATGTAGGCATTGGCAAAGCTCGAAAACAGATTGACCACGCGACATCCCCTCTGGCTCATCGCTACCCACGGGTAGCTTCGAAATGTTGTCTTTCGTTTCAGATGTCGCAGGAACGATGCCTGAGCGGTACAGCACCGTGAGAACAGGCGTGCCATTGCCTGTAGTACTTTGATTTCATTGAAAAAATTGCCACGAACAGACCGTGCAACGCGGTCTTGAGACGACCTGGAAAAGGCGGTTTTTGCGCCGTTGTTACGTGGCGTTTTGAGCGCGCGTTACGTAGCACCGCGCAACGCGAAACACGCTCGACTTCGCATGTCAGCGCATCGCCCACGGATTTATGTGATGCCCGCGAAGCCGCATGGGCATTGGCTTTGCGGGCCCCTACACTTTTTTTCGAACTTGCATCGAAGCACTCGCGGGACCGCAGAACTACGGATCCCGGTGATGTTCAGCAAGTACCTCGATTCCTAGCATCGGTTGCACCGGGTAACGCAATGAAACCCGACCCTGCTTTCACGCGACGAGGGCGCATGGAAGCCCGGACGTTGCCATCGATACATCAAGGAAAAAAGGTCCAAATGACTACATCCAAGCGCTCTGCTGTTCGCTCTTCTTCCAACATGCGCAAAGCAGGTGTCAGCCGCCTTCTTGCGTCAGTGCTGGTGGGAGCCGGTTATGTGATGACGCTGCCTGTGGCGCATGCACAGGTCACTATTGGTGGCGCCACGGTCAACGCCGGGAACGTATTTGGTGATACCAACTTTGGCAACGGCGGCGGAGTTCTGAATGCCGTGGGCGGCGTCACTACGCCGACACTGTCCGCAGGAACCGTCAACACAGTCAACGTGACGGCATCGCGCGGCACGATCAACACACTGAGCGCAGGCAGCATCACGTCGGGCACTGTCTCTGCTGGCAGCGTCAGCGCCGCCAGCGTCACGGCCAGCAATGGCACGATCAACACACTGAGTGCGGGCAGCATCACTGCTAGCACCGTCTCGGCCGGCAGCGTCAGCACCGTCAATGTGACTGCATCGCGCGGCACGATCAACACGCTCAGTGCGAGCAGCATCACGTCGGGTACCGTCTCTGCCGGTAGCGTCAGCGCTTCCAGCGTCACTGCAAGCAATGGCACCATCAATACGCTCAGCTCTGCCAGCATCACCGCCGGCACCGTCTCTGCCGGCAGCGTCGGCGCCGCCAGCGTCACTGCCAGCAACGGCACGATCAACACGCTGAGCTCCGCCAGCATCACCGCCGGCACCGTCAATGCCACCAGCGTCAGCGCTGTCAATCTGACTGCAAGCAACGGCACCATCAGTACGCTCAGCTCTGCCAGCATCACAGCCGGCACCGTCAGCGCAACCAGCGTCGGCACCGTCGACCTGACTGCCAGCAACGGCACCATCAACACGCTGAGTTCCGCCAGCATCACCGCCGGTACGGTCAGCGCAACCAGCGTCGGCACTGTCGACCTGACTGCCAGCAACGGCACGATCAACACGCTCAGCTCCGCCAGCATCACCGCTGGCACCGTCAGCGCAACCAGCGTCGGCACCGTCGACCTGACTGCCAGCAACGGCACGATCAACACGCTCAGCTCCGCCAGCATCACTGCCGGCACCGTCAACGCAACCAGCGTCGGCACCGTCGACCTGACCGCAAGCAACGGCACCATCAACACGCTGAGTTCCGCCAGCATCACCGCCGGTACGGTCAGCGCAACCAGCGTCGGCACTGTCGACCTGACTGCCAGCAACGGCACGATCAACACGCTCAGCTCCGCCAGCATCACCGCTGGCACCGTCAGCGCAACCAGCGTCGGCACCGTCGACCTGACTGCCAGCAACGGCACGATCAACACGCTCAGCTCCGCCAGCATCACTGCCGGCACCGTCAACGCAACCAGCGTCGGCACCGTCGACCTGACCGCAAGCAACGGCACGATCAACACGCTCAGCTCCGCCAGCATCACTGCCGGCACCGTCAGCGCAACCAGCGTCGGCACCGTCGACCTGACTGCCAGCAACGGCACGATCAACACGTTGAGCTCCGCCAGCATCACCGCTGGTACCGTCAGCGCAACCAGCGTCGGCACTGTCGACCTGACTGCCAGTAACGGCACGATCAACACGCTCAGCTCCGCCAGCATCACCGCCGGCACGGTCAGCGCAACCAGCGTCGGCACCGTCGACCTGACTGCCAGCAACGGCACGATCAACACGCTCAGCTCCGCCAGCATCACCGCTGGCACCGTCAGCGCAACCAGCGTCGGCACCGTCGACCTGACTGCCAGCAACGGCACGATCAACACGCTCAGCTCTGCCAACATCACCGCCGGCACCGTCAACGCAACCAGCGTCGGCACCGTCGACCTGACCGCAAGCAACGGCACGATCAACACGCTCAGCTCCGCCAGCATCACTGCCGGTACGGTCAACGCCACCAGCGTGGGCACCGTCAACCTGACAGCAAGCAACGGCACGATCAATACGCTCAGCTCCGCCAGCATCACCGCTGGCACCGTGCACGCCACCAGCGTGGGCACTGTGAACCTCACGGCAAGCAACGGCACGATCAACACGTTGAACGCCACCAACGTCAGCACGACCAACCTGTCGGCGGCCAGCGCCACCATCAACGCACTGACCGCCAACTCGGTGAGCGCAACGACGGTGAACGCAAGCACGGTGAATGCGAACACCGTCAACGCCACCACCGGCAACTTCCAGACGATCACCGCGGCCAACGGCAACATCACGGTGCTCAACACGCAGACCGGCAACATCACCACGATCAACGCGGTGACGGGCAACGTCACGACGTTGAATGCGGGCACGGTCAACGTGACGGGCAACGTGACAGCCGGCGGCACGATCACGGCGGGCAATGGCGTGGTTGCGAACGGCCGCGTGCAGAACGTGGCGCCCGGCATCCTGCCCACGGATGCGGCGAACATGCAGCAGTTGAACCAGGTGCGGGCCGAGACACAGGACGCGCGCAAGACCGGCAGCACCGGTGCCGCGATCGCGTTGGCGGCGGCCTCGGTGCCTGCGCTTGAGGCCGGCAAGCAGTTCGGCGTGGGTGTCGGCGTCGGTTCCTACGACGGTCGCTCGGCCGTCGCGGCCGCTATCAGCTTCCGCCTCGGCGAATCGTCGCAGATCAAGGTGAACGTCGGCACCGGCCAGAGCGGCAAGATCGGCGGCGGGGTCGGCGCTTCCTGGTCCTGGTAAGCGCGCCTGGCGCGGCGGCGGCATGGCGTCCGCCCCCCGCGCCAGCCATGAAAAAAGAAAGCCGGCCCCTATACTGGGGAGCCGGCTTTCCTGCATCTGCATCGAGGTCGGCGTGTCCCGGCTGACCTCCTGACCCGTTCATTCCACGGCTTCATGAACTCATCTGCACTCGCCCCTTCTCCCAGCCTGTCCGCGGAAGATGCCGGTCGCCTTCTGGAGCAGGGCCTGACGCTGCATCGCGTGGGCCGTTTCGCTGAAGCCCTGCAGATCTATGCCGACCTGCTCGCCCGCGTGCCGGAGCATGCCGACGCGCTGCACCTCACCGGCGAAGCCCTGTACCGCCAGGGCCGCCCCCGGCTGGCACTGAACTACGTGAACCGCGCCATCGCGCAGTCGCAACACCCGTTCTACTTCAACACACGCGCGACGATCTTCATGCACCTGGGCCTGCTGGCCGAGGCGCAGCAGGACCTGAGCCGCGCGATCAAGGCGCTGCCCCACTACCCCGAGGCCTACGTGAACCTGTCGGCGGTCTATCGCCAGCAGAAGAAGTTCCGCCAGGCGCGAGACGCCGCGTCGCAGGCCACGCGGCTCGCACCGCTGGCGCCTGCCGCATGGAACAACGCCGGCGCGATCGACATGGAGCAGAACCGCTTCGACGAGGCGCTCGGGCAGTTCATGCAGGCGCTGAAGCTCGACCCGAAATACACCACCGCGCACAAGAACATCGGCAAGATCCGCGCGCATCAAAAAGACTGGTCGGGCGCGCTGGATTCGCTCGCACAGGCCGCGGCTGACCCGCTGGACTTCGAGGCGTCGTACCTGCTGGCCAGGGCGCTGCTCGACGGCGGCCGCGCCGACGAAGCCATTGCGCCGATGCAGCACGCCATGCGCAACTGGTCCGCAGAAGACCGTCACAAGGTGCTGTCGGACCCCGAGGGCATCGCGGCGCTCTATGGCGTTTGCGGCACGCTGGAAGGCGCGTCGATGCGCTTCGACGAGTCGGCCGAGCTCTACAAGCTGGCGCTCGAAAGCCTGCCCGAGAACGAACTGCTGCTGAACAACCTGGGCACGGTGAACTTCCGCCTCGGCGACTACGACAAGGCCATCGAAGTGCTCAGGAAGGCGCTGGAGGCGCATCCGCGCCAGGTGCTCGCACGATGCAACCTGGGCGTGACCTACGTGATGGCCGGCCAGTCGGAAGCAGCAATTGCCGAGTTCCAGCAATGCCTGCGGGACGACCCGGCCTTCATGCCCGCAATGGTGTGGATGCTCGGCGAGAAGGCGCATATCGCCCATTGGGATGGTGTGCCCGAACTGCGCGCGCGCATTGCTTCGCACCTGGACAATCCGGCCAACGACCAGGCGGTGTCGTCTTTCATCCTGATGTCGAACTACGACGACGCCCGGCGACTGAAGGACTGGACACAGCGCTCCGCCACGGTGGCCGACAAGGCTTCGACCATCAAGCCCTTTGCCGATGCGGGCACGCGCCGCACCTCGCCGCGCATCCGCGTGGGCTACTACTCCTTCGACTTCCGCAACCACCCGGTGGCACACCTGACGGCCGAGCTCTACGGCCTGCACGACCGCAAGGATTTCGAGGTCTTCGTGTACTCCTACGGCCCCGACGACGGCCACCCGGCGCGCGCGCGCATCGCGGCGTCGGCGGAGCATTTCGTCGACATGCACGGCCAGTCGATACAGCAAATGGCCGAGCGCATCCGCGAGGACGAGATCGACATCCTGATCGACCTCTCGGGCGACACGCGCGGCGCCAAGCCGCAGGTCATGGCCTACCACACGGCTCCCGCGCAGCTCATGTGGCTCGGCTACATGGGCACCAGCGGCTCGACCAACTACGACTACCTGGTGTCGGACAACTTCCTCTCGCCCCAAGGCACGGAAGACTGCTACACCGAGAAGCTGCTGCGCCTGCCGGAGACCTTCCAGGTGATCGACACGAAGCGCCCCGTCAATCCGCACAAGGCCACGCGCGCGGCGCACGGCCTGCCGGAAGACGCGTTCGTGCTGTGCAATTTCTCGCAGTCCTTCAAGATCCAGCCCGAGACCTTCGACGCCTGGGTTCGCATCGTGCAGGGCATCCCGAACTCGGTGCTCTGGCTCGCGCAGGGCCCGAACGGCTTCGAGCAGAACCTGCGCGCGCACTGGGAAAAGGCCGGCCTCGCGGCCGAGCGCCTGATCGTGTCGCCGCGCATGCCGGTCGACCAGCACCTGGCGCGCATCGGGCTGGCCGACCTGTTCATCGACACCTTCCCGTACAGCAGCGGCGCTACCGCGAACGACGTGCTGTGGTCCGGCGTGCCGCTGCTGGCGCTCACGGGCTCGACGATGGTGTCGCGCATGGCGGGCAGCCTGCTGGGCGCCATCGGCCTGCCTGAGCTGGTGGCCGCGAACCATGCGGAATACTTAGCGAAGGCCATCCACTACGCCACGCACCCCGACGAACTCGCGGTGCTGCGTGCGCGGCTGGCCGCGGCCAAGGAGGCGCGCCGCGGATATTTCGACACGCCGCGCTTCGTGCGCCACCTCGAGGACGGCTTCAGGCAGATTGCCGCGCGCAGTCGTGAAGGGTTACCTGCCGCGCACGTCGATGTCGCGTTGCGCCCGCCGGAGAACTGAGCAATCGCGGGCATACTCGGCTCTCCTTCAACAGCAGAGCTCCAGCAGCCTTTTGAATCATGAGCATCCTCAGTGAATTCAAGGAATTTGCCGTCAAGGGCAACGTCATCGACCTCGCGGTCGGCGTGATCATCGGCGGCGCGTTCGGCAAGATCGTCGATTCGCTCGTGGCCGACATCATCATGCCGCTGGTGGGCCTGGTGTTCGGGAAGCTCGACTTCTCCAACCTCTATGTGGTGCTGGGCACCGCGCCGCCCGGCGTGGCAAACACGCTGGCCGACCTGAAGAAAGCCGGCGTTCCCGTGCTGGCCTATGGCAACTTCATCACCATCGCGGTCAACTTCGTGATCCTGGCCTTCATCATCTTCATGATGGTCAAGCAGATCAACCGCCTGAAGCGCAGCGAAGAGCCGGCACCGGCCGCCGCGCCAGCAACGCCCGAAGACGTCGTGCTGCTGCGCGAAATCCGCGACAGCCTCAAACGCCCCTGAGGGCTCGGGCCATGCGCAATGCCTCGATGAGGCTGGACGCATCGGCCTGCCCCGTCCCCGCGATGTCGAACGCGGTGCCGTGATCGGGGCTGGTACGCACCAGCGGCAGCCCCAGCGTCACGTTCACGCCCTTCTCCACGCCCAGGTACTTGACCGGGATCAGGCCCTGGTCGTGGTACATCGCAATCACCACGTCGAATTCGCCACTGGAAGGCACACCGCCCTTGGCGCGTGCGCGCATGAACACGGTGTCGGGCGCATACGGCCCATGGGCGTCGATGCCTTCGGCGCGCGCGGCCTCGATGGCCGGCGCGATGATCTCGCGCTCCTCCGAACCGAACAGTCCGCCCTCGCCCGCATGCGGGTTCAGGCCCGCTACGCCGATGCGCGGCATGCGGCCCAGCGCATGCGTCAGGGCACGGTGCGTGATGCGCAGCGTCTCGAGCACGCCCTCGAAGCGGACGGCCTCGATGGCCTGTCGCAGCGACACGTGGATGCTGACGAGCACGGTGCGCAACTCGTCGTTGGCCAGCATCATGCGAACCGGCACGTCGGCCACGGTGCGCCCCAGGTGCGCGGCGGCCTCGGCCTGCAGCAGTTCGGTATGACCGGGGTACGGGAAGCCGGCGGCGGACAGCGCCTCCTTGTGCAGCGGTGCGGTCACGATGGCGGCGACCTCGCCGCGCAAAGCGGCCCGCGCGGCCCAGACCACGCATTCGCCCGCCACGCGCCCGGCCTCGGCGCTGACCTGGCCGATCTCGATGCCAGAAGGCGGCGCGATCACCTGCAGCACCGGGATGCAGCGCGGCGGCACGGTGGCAGCCTCGGCGACGGATTCGATCTCGAGCACCGGCCAAGCCAGCTCGCCCGGCGCGGCCAGCGCCTGCGAGGCCTGGCGCATCGTGCCCACATCGCCGGCAACGAAGGTGCCGCGGGTGGCATCGGGCGCCTCGCGGAAGGCCTTGGCAATGATCTCCGGGCCGATGCCCGCGGGGTCGCCCAGGGTGATGGCGATGGGGCTGTTCACTGCGCTCATGCCGGGTTGTCGATGTCGATGAACTCGTGCACCAGCCCGAGTTGCGCGGCCACGTGCCCGGCCACCGCCTGCGCGCCGTAGCGCTCGGTGGCATGGTGCCCGCAGGCCAGGAACGCCACGCCCATCTCGCGCGCGTAGTGGGCCTGCGGCTCGGATATCTCGCCGGTGATGAAGGCGTCGGCACCGGCCGCGATGGCTGCCTCGAAGTAGCCCTGGGCACCGCCCGTGCACCAGGCAACGGTCTTGATGGGACGCTGCGCGGTGTCGAGCAGCGTGACGGGCCGCTTCAGCACGCCCTCCACATGGGCGGCAAGCGCCTTGGCATCGGCAAAGCCCTCGCCGTTTTCGCGCGTGCCCAGGAAACCCAGCTCCTGTTCGCCGAAGCGCCCGGTGGCGCCGGGGTGGGCGACAAGCCCCAGTTGCAGGCCGAGCTGCGCGTTGTTGCCCAGCTCCGGGTGCGCGTCGAGCGGCAGGTGGTAGGCAAACAGGTTGATGTCGCGGCCGAGCAGCAGGCTCAGGCGCTGCTTCATCCAGCCGGTGACGCAGCCGCTCTGGCCGCGCCAGAACAGGCCGTGGTGGACGAAGATGGCATCGGCTTCGGCATGGATGGCGGCTTCGATCAGCGCGCGGCTGGCGGTCACGCCCGAGACGATCTTGCGGACCACGGTTCGCCCCTCGACCTGCAGGCCGTTGGGTCCGTAATCCTTGAAGCGCCCGGGGGCGAGCAGCAGGTCGAATGCGTGAAGCAGTTCGTGGCGGGTGGTGCTCATCGCGACATTGTCGCGCGCCCCGCAGGCTTCACGCCGTCGCGCATGGCATGGCCGCGCACGGCAAGCGGCAGGAGCGCAAGCAGGAGGCCCAGGGCCGCCAGCACCGCCACGTAGTGCGCCGGCGCCATGGTGTCGTGCTGCAGCCAGAGCGTGAGGATCACCGGCGTGAGCCCGCCGAACACCGCATAAGACATGTTGTAGGCGAACGAAAGGCCGGTGAACCGCACCGGCGCCGGGAAGGCGCGCACGCCCGCGATCGGCACGGTGGCGATGGTGCCCACGAACAGGCCGACCAGCCCGTAGTGCCAGAACAGCGTGGCCGGCGTGCCGGGCAGGCCCGTGTAGAACAGATAGGCCGTGGCGAACAGGCCGCCCCAGCCGACGAGCATCACGGTGCGGGTGCCGACACGGTCGCTGGCCCAGCCCGCGAGCATGCAGCCCAGCGTCAGGGTCAGCGTGGCCAGCGCGTTGGCTTCGAGCGACAGCGCGGCCGGGATGTGATGCACCTTCTGCAGGTAGGTAGGCGTGTAGAGCACCACCACCACGATGGCGGCCGACAGCACCCATGTCAGCAGCGCCACATATACACAGGCCAGACGGTGCTCGCGCAGCACGGTGCGCAGCGGCAGTTCGCGCGCCACGCTGCGGCGGCCGGCCAGTTCCTTGAACACCGGCGTCTCGTGCAGGAAGCGGCGCAGGTACACCGACACCAGTCCGAACACCCCACCCAAGACGAACGGAATGCGCCAGGCGAAGTCGCTCACCTGCTCGGACGAGTAGTGGCGATTGATGGCCACCGCGATCAGCGAGCCCAGCAGGATGCCGCCGGTGATGCCCGAGGTCAGCATGCCGATGCCGAAGCCGTAGCGCCTTGCCGGCACATGCTCGCCCACGAACACCCAGGCGCCCGGCATTTCGCCGCCGATGGCCGCGCCCTGCAGCACGCGCATCAGCAACAGCAGCAGGGGCGCCGCCACGCCGATGCTCGCGTAGGTCGGCAGCAGGCCGATCACCAGCGTGGGCGCCGCCATCAGGAAGATCGACAGCGTGAACATGCGCTTGCGGCCGAAGATGTCGCCGAAATGCGCAATGACGATGCCGCCCACCGGGCGCGCCAGATAGCCGGCCGCGAAGATGCCGAAGGTCTGCAGCTGCCGCAGCCAGTCGGGCATGTCCACCGGGAAGAACAGCGCCCCCAGCACGGTGGCGAAGAAGACGTAGATGACGAAGTCGTAGAACTCCAGCGTGCCGCCGAGGGCGGACAGGGCCAGGGTCTTGTAGTCGCTCGTACCGAGCGTGCGTGCCGGCGCCGGCTGCGCGCCGTCCGGAAAGGTTGCTTCTGGGGTCATGGCTGACGGAGAAATCGTTGCTGCGCGCACCGGTCCGCAAGACCGGGTGGGAACGGGAGGCGGCGCGCCGACGAAACGCCTGGCCGCATCCGCCGGGTGGGCAGCGCGGGAGGCCTGGAAAACACGGTCCGGATCGGAACCGACCCGGAATGCTAGGGGTTATCCCGGATTCCCGCAGCCGGCCGGCCCCAATCTCGACCGTCCGGCGCGGTTTATGGGCCGTGCCGTTGAGGGACAATCGCAGGCAGTGCCGCGCCTGGAATGGCGCTCTTCGAACGTCTTCCATCAAGTTTTCATGAAACGTACCTGGCTGCTTTTTGCCCAAGCCGTGACCGTCCTGCTCGCGGCGTACTTCGTCGTCGCAACGCTCAAGCCCGAATGGCTCAACAAGCGCTCGACCTCGCTGGGCGGCGTGGTTTCGGTCGTGCAGGCGCCCACGGGCAACCCCGCCATTACAACGCCCGGCAGCCTGGCCGCGCCGGCCAAGAAGGCGTCGCCGGCGGTGGTGAGCATCAACACCAGCAAGGCGGCCCAGCGCCATCCGCGCAGCAACGACCCGTGGTTCCGCTTCTTCTTCGGCGACCAGGACGACCAGCCCCAGGTGGGCTTGGGCAGCGGCGTGATCGTCAGCACCGACGGTTACATCCTCACCAACAACCACGTGGTCGAGGGTGCCGACGAGATCGAAGTGACGCTGAACGACAGCCGCCACGCGCGCGGCAAGGTGATCGGCACCGACCCCGACACCGACCTAGCCGTGCTCAAGATCGAGCTCGACAAGCTGCCGGTGATCGTGCTGGGCGACTCCGACGCGCTGCAGGTGGGCGACCAGGTCCTGGCCATCGGCAACCCCTTCGGCGTGGGCCAGACCGTGACCAGCGGCATCGTCTCGGCGCTGGGCCGCAACCAGCTCGGCATCAACAATTTCGAGAACTTCATCCAGACCGACGCGGCCATCAACCCCGGCAACTCGGGCGGCGCGCTGATCGACGTGAACGGCAACCTGCAGGGCATCAACACCGCGATCTACTCGCGCTCGGGCGGCAGCATGGGCATCGGCTTCGCGATTCCGGTGTCGATGGCCAAGATCGTGCTCGAGGGCATTGTCAAGGAGGGCCAGGTGCGCCGCGGCTGGATCGGCGTGGAGCCAAGCGACCTCTCGCCCGAACTGGCCGAGACCTTCGGCGTGAAAGCCGACTCGGGCGTGATCATCACCGGGGTACTGCAGAACGGCCCCGCGGCCAAGGCCGGCATTCGCCCGGGCGACGTGATCACCTCGGTGGGCGAAAAGAAGACGGACAACGTGCAGGCGCTGCTGACCGCGGTGGCCGGCCTGAAGCCGGGCAGCACCTCGCGATTCGCGCTGCAACGCGGCAGCGACAAGATGGAACTGGACGTGACGCCGGGCCTGCGGCCGAAGAGCCCGGTGCGGCAAGTGCCGAATGAATAGATAGGCTCGCCCCCAGGCTGCGCGGCACTTCGTGTCCGCTTCGTCTTCCCCCTACCGGGGGCAACACCTGAGGCCCGGCTAAGCCGGTTCCTCGGTGTTCTGGGCTTTGGGATCGCCTGCGGCGATCCCATTCAGGGGATCAGCTGGAAGATGCCGAGTCGGCGCTTTCTTCGTCTTCCGGCTTCTTGCCGCTGCTCGCGAAATACTTGGCGCCGATGATGCCCACCTCGTACAACAGGCACATGGGCACCGCCAGGGCCAGCTGCGACACCACGTCGGGCGGCGTAAGCACCGCGGCCACCACGAAGGCCACCACGATGAAGTAGCCGCGGAAGGACTTCAGTTTCTCGATGGTGACCATTTCGAAGCGCACCAGCAGCATCACGACGATCGGCACCTGGAAGGCGACGCCGAACGCGATGTAGAGCGAAAGAATGGCCTCCACGTAGGAGGAAATATCGGGCGTCGCCTGCACCGCCGCGGGCGCGAAACGCTGGATGAAGCTGAACATCTTGTCCAGCACGAAGAGCTGCACGAACGCGATGCCCGCATAGGCCAGCAGGCTGCCGAAGAAGATCAGCGGAAGCGCGAACTTCTTTTCGTGGCTGTAGAGGCCCGGCGCCACGAACATCCACGCTTGGTACATGAGCCAGGGCAGCGCCAGCAGCACGGCCGCCATCATCAGTACCTTGAGCGGCACGAAGAACGGCGAGAACACGCCGATGGCGATGAGCTTCGCGTCGTGCGGCATGTGGGCCTTGATCGGCATGGCGATCAGGTCGATCAGCCCGCCGGGGCCCGGCCAGATGGCCAGCAGGATGCCGGCGACCACGAGCCCGTAGACACAGTAGAGCAGACGGTCGCGAAGCTCGACCAGATGCGCCACGAACGGCTGCTCGGTGCCCGCCAGCTCGTCTTCTTTGTCTTTGTTCTTGTTGTCGGAATCGGCCATTGGAAAAGAAGATAGCGTGACGTCGGCCGGCGTGCGGCGCGCGCGGCACGCGGTGTTGTGGATGCGCTAGTTGATCTTGTTGATCGTGTGCGGACGGAAGCGCGCAACGCGCGCCGCGCCCGACAGCGCCTTGGTGCGCACGCCGTTGCGCGCCTTGTACCACTGCGGCGTGGCGCCCTGCTTCAGGCGCCAGTTCTTGCGCGGGTGCTTGTACTCCGGCGGCGGTGGCGGCTCGGGTTCGGCCAGTGCCGAGAGGGTTTCGCCCGAACCGGAGAACTGCTTTTCGAAGTCGCTTGCACCTGTGTGGATGCTGTGCTCGACGTCGCGCGCCGCATCCTCCACGGTGGTCTTCATCTTGCGCAGTTCGTCGAGCTCCATCGAGCGGTTGACTTCGGCCTTGACGTCGTTGACATAGCGCTGCGCCTTGCCGAGCAAGGTGCCGACGGTGCGGGCCACGCGCGGCAGCTTTTCCGGGCCGATGACGATCAGCGCCACGACGCCGATCAGCGCCAGCTTCTCAATGCCGAGGTCGAGCACGTGCGGACCGTGCTCAGGACTTCTGGCGCGCTTCGACGTCGATCGTCGACTTGTCGCTGTTGGCCGGCTGGCCGGTCACTTGCTGGGCCGGGGCCGACGAAGCGGCGGCATCGGACGAGCTGCCGTCCTTCATGCCGTCCTTGAAGCCCTTGACGGCGCCACCAAGGTCCGAGCCCATGTTCCGCAGCTTCTTGGTGCCGAAGATCATGACCACGACGAGCAGCACGATCAGCCAGTGCCAGATAGAAAAAGAACCCATGGAAGACTCCTAAGAATGTGTCCGATTTTAGTCGGGCGTAATGTGACAGTTTGGCTCAATGCGGCTCAGCCGCGAAGCCATGGCCGGGGGCCGCCCATGACATGGACATGGAGATGGTGAACCTCCTGCCCACCCTCGGTGCCCGTGTTGATCACGACCCGGAAGCCGCCTTCCGGATAGGGCCTGCAGCCCTGCTCCAGCGCCAGCTTGGGTGCCAGGGTCATGATCTTGCCCATGAGGGCCGCGTCGTCGGGCGCCAGCTGGGCCATAGAGGCGATGTGCTTCTTGGGCACCAGCATGAAGTGCACCGGCGCCCACGGCGCGATGTCGTGGAAGCCGAACAGTTCTTCGTCTTCGTAGACCTTGCGCGAGGGAATCTTGCCCTCGATGATTTTGCAGAAGATGCAGTTGGGATCGTGTGACATGTTCAGACAGCCATGGGCTTGCGTTCGCTCCAGTTCAGCCAGCCCTTGACCAGCCGATAGATCATCCACACGGCCGTGGCGAAGAGGATGGGGAAACCGACCAGGATCCAGATGGTGATGAACCCCAGGATGGACCAGCACAGGCCCCACCAGAAGGTGCGGATCTGCCAGGTGAAATGGCTCTGGTAGAGCGTGCCTGCGGCATCTTCGCGCTTGAGGTAGTTCAGCACGATGCCCACGATGCCCGTGAGGCCGCCGGTGAACCACGACAGCGCATACAGCACGTAGACCGCCAGCGTGATCTGGCGCAGGCTCTCGAGTTGCTCGGGCGTCTTGCCCGAGGAGAAGTCGTCGATCGTCGTGATGTCGTTCATTCGGAGACCCCGCCTTTTTCTTCGCTGCTGCGCTGCTGCACCTTGCGCAGGGCTTTTTCCTCGATGCCACTGGTGCCCTCGCGGCGCTCCAGTTCCGCGACCACGTCGGCCGGCGAAAAACCGTAGTGCGCCAGAGCCACCATGGTGTGGAACCACAGGTCGGCCACTTCGTTCACTATTTTCGAGCGGTCGCCGCCGTGGTCGGCGTCCTTGGCGGCCATCACGACCTCGGTGGCTTCCTCGCCGATCTTCTTGAGGAAGGCATCGGGGCCTTTGTGCAGCAGGCGCGCGACGTAGCTTTTCTCGGGGTCGCCGCCGCGGGCGGGAAGGCGCGTCTCGATGACCGCGGCCAGGCGGGCCAGGGCGTCGGAGATGTTGTCGTTGCTCACGGTGGCCGTCATTTGTAGATCGACTCCGGGTCTTTCAAGACAGGTTCGACCACGGTCCAGTTGCCGTTCTCGTACTTGCTGAAGAAGCAGCTGTGGCGGCCGGTATGGCAGGCGATGCCGGGCTCGTGGCCGAGTTGCGTGACCTTGAGCAGCACCACGTCGTTGTCGCAGTCCAGGCGGATCTCGTGCACGGTCTGCACATGGCCCGATTCCTCGCCCTTGAACCAGAGCTTGCCGCGGGAACGGCTGAAATAGACCGCGCGGCCCAGTTCGGCGGTCTTTTCGAGCGCCTCCCGGTTCATCCACGCGAACATCAGGACGTCGTTGCTGCCCTGTTCCTGCGCGATGACCGGCACCAGGCCGTTCGCGTCCCACTTCACTTCATCGAGCCAATTCATGGAGATATTGTCGGGGATAGAAAAAGACCCTCAAAAGCTCAGCTGCGCACGGGAATTCCGCGCTCCGCCATGCGGGCCTTGGCCTGCCCGACGGTGTATTCGCCATAGTGGAAGATGCTGGCGGCCAGCACCGCGTCGGCGCCGCCGTTCTGGATGCCGTCGGCCAGGTCGTCCAGGCTGCCCACGCCGCCCGAGGCGATCACCGGCACGCCGACCGCGTCGCTCACCGCACGGGTCAGCGCCAGGTCGAAGCCGCTCTTGGTGCCGTCGCGGTCCATGCTGGTCAGCAGGATCTCGCCGGCGCCCCGGCGGACCATCTCGGTGGCCCACTCGACGGCGTCGAGGCCGGTGTTCTTGCGCCCGCCGTGGCTGTACACGTCCCAGCCGGCGCCGCGGGTGGCGGCTTCTTCCGGAGTACGGCGCTTGGCGTCGATGGCCACCACGATGCACTGCGAGCCGTATTTCTGCGAAGCGGCGTCGATCACGTTCGGGTCTGCGATGGCGGCCGAGTTGAAGCTGGTCTTGTCGGCGCCCGCGTTGAGCAGCCGGCGCACGTCGGCCACGGTTCGAACGCCGCCGCCCACGGTCAGGGGGATGAAGACCTGCGAGGCCACGGCCTCGATGATCGGCAGGATCAGGTCGCGGCCGTCGCTGGTGGCGGTGATGTCCAGGAAGGTCAGCTCGTCTGCGCCCTGCGCGTTGTAGCGCGCCGCGATCTCGACCGGATCGCCGGCGTCACGCAGTTCGAGGAAGTTGACGCCCTTGACGACACGGCCGCCGGTGACGTCGAGGCAGGGAATGATGCGTTTGGCAAGCATGGGATGAACCGGAAAAGAATCAGGGAACGCAAAGCTGTTGCCAGCCCTGCCATTGGGCGCCGGGTGCCAGCAGCACAGGCTCGTCGATGCGGGCAGCCTCGACGCAGAGCATGTGGCGAAAGCCGTCTTCGGGCATGTCGGCGAGTTTCGCACCGAGCACGGCGCCCGGGTTCCAGACCACGGTTTCGGTGCAACTGGCGCTTTGCGAGATTTCGAGGGTGCCGGCGGGCTGCACCAGCCGCAGCGGCTGGGCGGGCGCGGCATAGACGCTGTCGAATTCGGCGTTGAAGTGCAACGCCGGCGCGGTTTCCACATGGCGGTCGTCGCGCAGCGAATCCCATCGGTTGGCGCCCTGCAGGCCTTCGAGGCGCACCTGGGCGATGTCGTCGACCCGCAGATAGGTGTGCAGCGCCGCGGCGAAGGTCCAGGGCGCATGGTCGGTGTTGAGCAGCGTGAGCGCCGTGCGCAGCTTGCCGGCGGTCAGGGTGGCTTCGAGCCGTGCCTCGAAAGCGTGCGGCCAGAGCTTGCGGGTGGCTTCGCTGTCGCGCAATGTCAGCCGGAGTGTGTCGGGCGCCTCGGCGGCCTGGGTTTCCCAAGGCAGATTGCGCATGAAACCATGCTTGGGCAGCATGCCGCGCTGGTTGAACTGGGGGCAGCAGATGGGTACGCCGCCGCGAATGGCCGCCTGCCCGTCGAATATGGCGCGCGGGCTCAGATAGAGCCTTTCCACCCCGTCGGCCGTGGCCCAGGAGAGCACTTGCGCGCCATGCAGCGCCACGGTGATGGTGCTACCGTCGGCGCCCCGGACGCGGACGGCGGGCTGGCCGCGAAACTCGATCGAGCTGATTTCCATGAAAGGAATTGTAGGCAGCGCCCGCCGCATGGCCGACACATGGAATTGGGCGCCGGGAGCCATTGCGTGCCATGGGGCTTCTTCGATACCCTGTGGCCGAAGAAATACTCACACACGACAAAAGGGGATACGCATGAAAAAGAAGCTGCCGATGGCCGCCTGGATCCTGATCGCCATGGTGCTCGGTATCCTCGTGGGCTACATGATCTTCACGAGCTTTCCGGACAAGAAGGCCGCGAAGGAAATTGCCGACTACGTCTCCATCGTCTCGGACGTGTTCCTGCGCCTCATCAAGATGCTGATCGGGCCGCTGGTGTTTTCCACGCTGGTGGTGGGCATCGCGCACATGGGCGACGCCAAGTCGGTCGGCCGCGTCTTCGGCAAGGCCATCGGCTGGTTCCTGACCGCATCGCTGATCTCGCTGGTGATCGGCCTGGTCATGGCCAACCTGCTCAAGCCCGGCGAGAACCTGGGCCTGCCGCTGCCCGACATCGGCGCCTCGGCCAACCTGGCGACCTCCAAGTTCACGCTGAAGGACTTCGTGAGCCACACGGTGCCCAAGTCCTTCGTCGAGGCCATGGCCAACAACGAAATCCTGCAGATCGTGGTGTTCTCTATGTTCTTCGGCGTGGCGCTCGCCTCGCTGGGCGACAAGGCCAAGACGCTGGTGGCCGCCATCGAGGAGCTGTCGCACGCCATGCTCAAGATCACCGGCTACGTCATGAAGCTCGCGCCGCTCGCGGTGCTGGCTGCCATGGCCGCCACGGTGGCGGTGAACGGGCTGGGCATCCTGCTGAAGTTCGCGGTGTTCATGGGCGACTTCTACCTCGGCCTGTTCGTGCTGTGGAGCGTGCTGACGCTGGCGGGCTTCGTGTTCCTGGGCCCGCGTGTGTTCAAGCTGCTGGTGCTCATCAAGGAAGCCTTCCTGCTGTCCTTTGCCACCGCCAGCTCCGAGGCGGCCTATCCCAAGATCCTGCAGGCGCTCGACCGCTTCGGCGTCAAGCGCAAGATCTCCAGCTTCGTGATGCCGATGGGCTATTCGTTCAACCTCGACGGCTCGATGATGTATTGCACCTTCGCCGTGCTGTTCATCGCCCAGGCCTACGACATCCACATGCCGATCAGCACGCAGGTCACGATGCTGCTGATCCTGATGCTCACCTCCAAGGGCATGGCGGGCGTGCCGCGCGCCTCGCTGGTGGTGATTGCCGCCACCCTGAACCACTTCGACATTCCAGAGGCCGGGCTGCTGCTGATCCTGGGCGTGGACACCTTCCTCGACATGGGCCGCTCGGCCACCAACGCGGTGGGCAACTCCATCGCCACCGCCGTGGTCGCCAAGTGGGAAGGCGAACTGCTCTCCGAGAGCGACGCCGAGGTCAACGCCAAGGCGCTCGACGAGGAGGCCAGCGCCACCCTCGCCCACCCGGCGCACGCATGAGCCGCGACGCCATGAAGCGCATCGGCATGCTGCTCGCGGCCGTGGTGCTGGCCGCGGCGGCGGTTCCCTCGCAGGCGCAGACGCTCGCCGGTACGCTGGCCAAGGTGCGCGCGAGCGGCACCATCGCCATCGGCTACCGCGAGTCGTCGGTGCCGTTCTCGTTCCTCAACACGCGCAAGGAACCCATCGGCTACTCGATCGAACTGTGCCGCTCGCTGGTGAGCGCCATCGAGGACGCGGTGGACAAGAGCCTCGCCATCAAGTGGGTGCCCGTCACGTCGGACTCGCGCATCGACGCGGTCGTTAGCGGCCAGGTCGACCTGGAGTGCGGCTCGACCACCAACAACCTCGAACGCCAGAAGCGCGTGAGCTTCTCGCCGACGATGTTCGTCTCTGGCACCAAGGTGCTGGTGCGCAAGGGCTCGCCGATCAAGTCGTTTCGCGACCTTGCCGGCAAGAAGGTGGCGGTGACGGCCGGCACCACCAACGAGAAGACGCTGCGCGACCTGTCGGCGAAGTTCAAGCTCGGCATCGACCTGCTGGTGGCGCGCGACCATGCGGAGTCGTTCGGGCTCGTGAAGAGCGGGCAGGCCGACGCATTCGCGACCGACGACGTGCTGCTCTACGGCCTGATCGCGCAGGACGCCGCCAAGGCCAGCTACGAGGTGGTCGGCGACTTCCTCTCCTACGACCCCTACGGGATCATGTACCGCAAGGACGATCCGCAGCTGAACAAGGTCGTCGTCGACGCCTTCCAGGTGCTCGCGGAAGACGGCGAGATCGAGCGGCAGTACAAGCGCTGGTTCCTGCGCAAGCTGCCGACCGGGGAAAGCATCGACCTGCCGATGAGCGCGCAGTTGCAGACCATCATCCAGACGATGTCGGTGAAGGCCGAGTAAGCCTTCACCCGGCGACCGCCGTCACCGTACCGGCCATTCCCAGCGCGGGATCTCGCTCATGTCGAGGTTGGCGATGCGCGTCTCGCCGAACCGTTTCTCCAGCACCACGGGCTGCACGCCGTCGCTGTCCTCCAGCGCGGCAATCAGGCGCGCGGCGTGCGACACCACGATCACCTGCGAGCCGCGCGCGGCCTGCGCGATGAGGCGGCCGAGGGCCGGAAGCAAGTCGGGGTGCAGGCTGGTCTCGGGCTCGTTGAGCACCAGCAGCGCGGGTGGACGGGGCGTGAGCAGCGCCGCGATCCACAGCAGGTAGCGCAGCGTGCCGTCGGACAGTTCGGCGGCCGTCAGGGGCCTGAGCAGGCCGTGCTGGTGCATCAGCGTCTCGAAGCGGTCGCCCGACGCGCGCACCTCGACGCGGGCGCCCGGAAAAGCGTCGTCCACCGCGCGGTCGAGCGCCTCGGCGTCGGAGCGGAAGTGGTCGTAAAAGCGCCAGGAGCGCATCTGCTCGCGCAGCGTGAGCATCTCGGGTGCGTCGCGCGGCTCGGCGTGCTCGGTCATCATGCTGGCGAAAGCCGGGATCGGCCGGCCGACGGCCTGCCAGCCCTTGCCTTCGCGCAGTCGCAGCGCAGCGCCCTTGCGGTCGACCAGTTGCGTCGACAGCCGCAGCAGCGGGCCGCTCCAGATGGCCTCGTGCTTGATTTCAGGGTCGTGCGAGAAGGCCGTCGACGGAACCGGTGGCGGCAGGCCGATGTCGATGGCGTAGCCGAAGTCTTCGGCCGTGGTGCCGGCAAAACCGAGCTTGAGCGCGACCGGCTCTCTGCGCGCGGTGCCCTGCACCGGCTGCTCGCCGCGCAGCATGGCGGCCGAGAAGCGCTCCGGCCCCGCCCACAGCGTGGAAGACAGCCCGCCTTCGCGCACCAGCGAACGGATCACCCCGCCGTTGGCGATGTCGGCCAGCAGCCGCATCGCCCGGTACACGCTCGACTTGCCGCTGCCGTTGGCCCCGGTCACGACCGTGAGCCGGCCCAGCGGCACCGTCAGTTGCCGCAGCGAGCGGTAGTTGGCGATGGCGAGCGCGGAAAGCACGCGCTGCGCGGTTAAGGCGTCAGGCGCCGGCCAGTTCGTCCGCGCGGGCCTGCGCGGCGGCGAAGTCGAGATCGCCCGAATAGATGGCGCGGCCGCAGATCACGCCCTCGACGCCGTCGGATTCGACTGCGCAGAGCTTGTCGATGTCCAGCATGTTCGACAGGCCGCCCGAGGCGATCACCGGAATGGTCAGCGCCTGCGCCAGCTTGACGGTGGCCTCGATGTTGATGCCCGAGAGCATGCCGTCGCGGCCGATGTCGGTGTAGATGATCGACTCGACGCCGTAGTCTTCGAACTTCTTGCCCAGGTCTGCCACCTCGTGGCCCGTGAGCTTGCTCCAGCCGTCGGTGGCGACCTTGCCGTCCTTGGCGTCCAGGCCCACGATGATGTGGCCGCCGAAGGCGCTGCAGGCGTCTTTCAGGAAGCCGGGGTTCTTGACCGCGGCGGTACCGATGATCACGTAGCGCAGGCCGTCGTCGATGTAGCGCTCGATGGTGTCGAGGTCGCGGATGCCGCCGCCGAGCTGCACCGGAATGTCGTCGCCCACCTCTTTCAGGATCGCCTTGATCGCCGCGTGGTTCTGCGGCTTGCCCGCGAAGGCGCCGTTCAGATCGACCAGGTGCAGCCGCCGCGCGCCGGCCTCGACCCATTTGCGGGCCATTGCAGCGGGGTCTTCGCTGAAGATGGTGGACTGGTCCATGTCGCCCTGTTTGAGGCGAACGCAATGGCCGTCTTTGAGATCAATGGCGGGAATGAGGAGCATGGAAGTGACGCGAGTGTGCGGAATCCGGGCTGTGAAAGGTTCGGCCCGGTCGGAAAAATAGGTTCAGGGGTTCCAGTGGAGGAAATTGCGATAGAGCTGCAGCCCGTGGTCCGCACTCTTCTCCGGGTGGAACTGGGTGGCAAAAATGTTATCGCGTGCAATGGCTGCGGTAAAGCTCGCGCCGTAATCGGCCTCGCCCACGCTGTGCAGGGCGTCGGCCGGCCGGGCGTAGAAGCTGTGCACGAAGTAGAAGTAGCTCAGGTCGGGAATACCCGCCCACACCGCATGCGGGCGGGCCTGGCGCACCTGGTTCCAGCCCATCTGCGGCACCTTGAAGCGGCTGCCGTCGGCCTGCAGCCGCCCGGCCAGGTCGAACTTGACGACCTCGCCCGGAATGAGGCCCAGGCCGTCGGTCGGGCCCTCGTCGCTGCGCGACAGCATCATCTGCATGCCCACGCACACGCCGAACAGCGGCTTGCTGGCCGCCGCCTCGAGCACCGATTCCTGCAGGCCGGAGTCGCGCAG
Source organism: Variovorax durovernensis (assembly GCF_977011995.1). Lineage (NCBI taxonomy): Bacteria > Pseudomonadati > Pseudomonadota > Betaproteobacteria > Burkholderiales > Comamonadaceae > Variovorax > Variovorax durovernensis. The sequence goes on from NZ_CDRNCW010000001.1 coordinate 5,494,302, forward strand.
CTCGCGCATGCAGTCGGGCATGGCGCCCTGCCCCGGCAGCACCACGCGGGTGGCCTTGCGGACCACGTCCGGGTCGGAGGTGACGAACACCTCCACGCCGACCTGATCGGCCGCATGGCGCACGGCCTGCGACACGGAGTGCAGGTTGCCCATGCCGTAGTCGACGACGGCGACGGTATTTGCTACAGATTTCATAGCTGATGGACGAACGCGTTCAGAGCGAGCCCTTGGTCGAGGGAATGACGCCGACGGAACGCGGATCGAGCTCGAGCGCGCCGCGCATGGCGCGCGCGAAGGCCTTGAACACGGTTTCGCACTGGTGGTGCGCATTGACGCCCTTGAGGTTGTCGATGTGCAGCGTGACGAAGGCGTGGTTCACGAAGCCCTGGAAGAACTCGTAGGTGAGCTGGCTGTCGAAGGTGCCGATCATGCCGCTGGTGAAGGGCACGTGCATCACCAGGCCGGGGCGGCCCGAGAAGTCGATGACGACGCGGCTCAGGGCTTCGTCGAGCGGCACGTAGGCATGGCCGTAGCGGCGGATGCCCTTCTTGTCGCCGATGGCCTTGGCCACGGCCTGGCCCAGCGTGATGCCGACGTCTTCCACCGTGTGGTGGCCGTCGATGTGCAGGTCGCCCTGGCAGTCGATGTCGAGGTCGATCAGCCCGTGGCGGGCGATCTGGTCGAGCATGTGGTCGAAGAAGCCGATGCCGGTGGAGAGCTTGGCGCGGCCCGTGCCGTCGAGGTTGACGCTGACGGTGATCTTGGTTTCGGCGGTGTTGCGGGTGACGGACGCGATGCGGTCGCCGCTGTCCTGGCTGGTGGGGGTGGTCATAGTGAGGCTTCGAGCGCCGCGAGCATCCGCGCGTTCTCGTCGGCCGTTCCGACGGTGAGGCGCAGGCAGTTTGCGAGCAGTTCGTGCATTTTAGAAACGTTCTTCACCAGAACCCCGCGAGCCTTCATGCCTTCGAAGGTCTTGGCCGCATCGGGCACGCGCAGCAGGATCATGTTGGCGTCGCTGGGCCAGGTCTTGACGCCCGGCAGGCGGCAGAGGCCCGTCATGAGGCGCTCGCGCTCCTCACGAATCTGGCGGGCCTGGGCCTCGAACACCTCGGCGTGCTCCAGCGCGAACAGCGCGCACTCGCAGTTGAGCACGCTGATGTTGTAGGGCGGGCGCACCTTGTCGATCTCTGCGACCAGCGCGGCCGGCCCCATGAGGTAGCCCAGCCGGATGCCGGCCAGGCCGAACTTGCTGAGCGTGCGCATCAGCAGCACATGGCGGTGCCGGGCCAGCCGGTCGATGTAGCTGCGCGCGGCGAAGGGCTGGTAGGCCTCGTCCATCACCACCAGGCCGCCCTGCGCGCCCTGGGCCTCGACGATCTTCTCGACGACGGCGTCGTTCCAGAGATTGGCGGTCGGGTTGTTCGGGTAGGCCAGGTAGACGATGGCGGGCTTTTCGCGGGCGATGGCGGCCAGCATGGCGGCCTCGTCGAGCTCGAAATCGGCCGTGAGCGGCACGCCGACGAACTTCAGGCCCTGCAGCTTCGCGCTCATGGCGTACATGACGAAGCCGGGCAGCGGCGCCAGCACAGTCGCGCCGGGCAGGTCGCAGGCAATGGCCAGCAGCGAGATCAGCTCGTCCGAGCCATTGCCCAGCATCAGCGCGAAGCCTTCGGGCATCTGCGCGTGGGCGGCCAGCGCGCGCTGCAGCTCGGCGCCGCGGTCGCCCGGATAGCGGTTCAGCGCCAGCGCGCCGAGCCGGGTGCCCAGTTCGGCCTGCAGCGCGGGCGGCAGGCCGAAGGGGTTTTCCATCGCGTCGAGCTTGATGAGGCCGCGCGCGTCCTGCACCGCGTAGGCATGCATGGACCGCACGTCGGAGCGGATGCGGTCGAGCGGCGGGCGGGCGGATTCGGGAGCGGTCATTTGGTGCAGCGGTAGCTGTTCTTCAGGGCGCCGGCCATGACCAGTTGCACAGGCATGTCGGCTTCGTAACTTTCGGCGTTGCGGGTCAGCTCGGTCTGGTAGAGCGAGCGGGCCATGGCGGGCTCGAGGCGGCGTCCCTCGACGCAGAACACGGGCTTGAGCCCATTGCGCTGCGAAGATTCGACGCCTTCCCGCAGGCCCTCGAGCACGCCCACCAGGTAATAGCTGGCGTAGGCCTTGCCGTCCTTCTCGGTGGCCTCGAGCGTGCGCAGTTCGCGGATGCTCATGGCCTGCGCGCCGGCGGCGGCAGCCAGCGCGATCAGCAGGAAGACGGCACGTTTCATGGCGTTACTGGCGATAGCGCGGCGGCGGCGCGTAGGTGCCGTCGGCCGGGAAGGCGCTGGGTTGCGGCGGCGATGCGTCGCGGCGCTGGCGGCGCGGCACGTCGCGCTCTTCGAGCTCGAACAGCGCGGCGCCGATCACGCCGATGTTGCGCACGTCGCCGGCCTCGGTGTTGGCGGCATAGGCGCGCCCGGGCGTGGCGAAGCGGAAGGCGGCAACCTCGTTCTGGCTCTTGCGGAAGCCCTCGATGGTCAGCGCCTGCATCGGGCGCAGCACGTAGCCGCCGTTGCGCAGGCTGCCGGGCTTGCCGTTGAGCACGTCCAGGCCGTCGACCGTGGCGATCACCTCGTAGCTGCGCTCGCTGAGGTTGCGAAAGCGCAGCGTGTAGCGCGAACCCTCGACACCAGCGAGGCGGAAGGTGTCGTCGCCGCCGCTGCCCCGGCGGGCGCGCTGCAGCGGCAGCGGGCTGCCGGTCTCGTCGAGCACCGACCATTCGACGTCTCCGTCGGCCAGCAGCAGGTTCAGGCGGCGCTCGGGGTTGTTGCCCACCGCGCGGCGCACGGCAGCGGCCTCGTTGTAGCCCAGCGATGCCATGTCGTCCGGTTGCTCGGACAGGCGCTTGGCGACGACCGTGCGCGTCTTCGATTCCAGGCCCTCCCCCCACTGGGTGCCGAGCCGCGGCGCGGGCGCTGCGCTGGGCGCGGCGCTGGTGGTGACCGCCTGAGGCATCTGGCTGCAGGCGGCAAGCAATGCCGCACCGGCGACGAGGCCGGTGGCGAACTTGAAAAGTCGCGAACGATAGAGACGATCAATCATCTTGCTGGCTCCTCCCTGAGGGGTTATGGAGCCTCAGATCTTACGCAGGCGCATGCGCGCGGCCTCGGCGTGCGCCTGCAGGCCCTCGCCCTCGGCCAGCGTGACGGCGATAGGGCCGAGCACCTGGGCGCCGGCTTCGCTGACCTCGATCAGGCTGGAGCGCTTCTGGAAGTCGTACACGCCCAGCGGACTGGAGAAGCGCGCCGTGCCGCTGGTGGGCAGCACGTGGTTCGGGCCGGCGCAGTAGTCGCCCAGGCTTTCGCTGGTGAAGGCGCCGAGGAAGATCGCACCGGCGTGGCGCAGCAGCGGCTCCCAGCGGTTCGGCTCGCTGCTGCTCACTTCGAGGTGTTCGGGGGCGATGCGGTTGCTGATCTCGCAGGCCTCTTCCATGCTCTTCGTGTGGATCAGCGCGCCGCGGCCGTTGAGCGAGGCGGCAATGATTTCCGCGCGCGGCATGGCCGGCAGCAGGCGGTCGATCTCGGCCTGCACGCGGTCGATGTAGGCCGCGTCGGGGCACAGCAGGATGCTCTGCGCCAGTTCGTCGTGCTCGGCCTGGCTGAACAGGTCCATGGCCACCCAGTCGGGCGGCGTGCTGCCGTCGGCCAGCACCAGGATCTCGCTCGGGCCGGCGATCATGTCGATGCCCACGGTGCCGAACACGCGGCGCTTGGCGGCCGCCACGTAGGCATTGCCGGGGCCGGTGATCTTGTCGACTGCGGGAACGGTGGCGGTGCCGTAGGCCAGCGCGGCCACGGCCTGGGCGCCGCCGATGGTGAAGCCACGCGTCACGCCGGCCACGTAGGCGGCGGCGAGCACGAGCTGGTTCTTCTCGCCCTTCGGTGTGGGCACGACCATGATGATTTCGCCCACGCCCGCCACATGTGCCGGAATCGCGTTCATCAGCACGCTCGACGGGTAGGCGGCCTTGCCGCCCGGCACGTAGATGCCGACCCGATCAAGCGGCGTGACCTTCTGGCCGAGCAGCGTGCCGTCGGCGTCGCGGTAGCTCCAGCTTTCACCGCTGGCCTTCTTCTGGGCCTCGTGGTAGCTGCGTACGCGGCGCGCGGCGGCTTCGAGCGCGTCGCGTTGCCCGGCGGGCAGCGATTCGAAGGCGGCCTTCAGCTCGGCCTGCGTGAGTTCCAGCTCGGGCAGCGTCTTCGCACCCAGCTTGTCGAAGCGGTTGGTGTATTCCAGCACCGCCTCGTCGCCCCGCTTCTGCACGTCGGCGAGGATGTCGGCCACGACCTTCTCGATGGCCGCGTCGTCGTCCGCGGACCAATGCAGCCGCGCCTTGAATTCAGCATCGAAGCTGGCTGAAGTCGTGGACAGTCGGGCGGGGGCTGCTTTCAGAGTCATGGGCGTTGGTTTCGTGGGTTTCAGGCTGACGGAATGGCCGATGCGAACGCGTCGATGATGTGGCGGATCGGCTCGCGCTTGAGCTTGAGCGCCGCCTGGTTGACCACCAGGCGGGCGCTGATGTCCATGATGCGTTCCACCTCGACGAGATGGTTGGCCTTGAGCGTGTTGCCGGTCGAGACCAGGTCGACGATGGCGTCTGCCAGCCCGGTGAGCGGCGCCAGCTCCATGCTGCCGTAGAGCTTGATCAGGTCGACGTGCACGCCTTTGCTTGCGAAGAAGTCGCGCGACAGGCCCACGTACTTGGTGGCCACGCGCAGGCGGGAACCCTGCTTCACGGCAGAGGCGTAGTCGTAGTCGGCGCGCACGGCCACGCTCAGGCGGCAGGCCGCGATGCGCAGGTCCAGCGGCTGGTACATGCCCTGGTTGCCGTTCTCCAGCAGCACGTCGAGCCCGGTCACGCCGAGGTCGGCGCCGCCGTACTGCACGTAGGTGGGCACGTCGGACGCGCGCACCAGCACCACGCGCACGTCGGGACGGGTGGTTTCGAGGATCAGCTTGCGCGACTTCTCGGGGTCTTCGGTGACCTCGATTCCGGCCGCTGCCAGCAGGGGCATCGTCTCTTCGAAGATGCGGCCTTTGGAAAGCGCCAATGTGATCATGCGGCGGCTCCCGTCACGCGTTCGATGTCGGCTCCGAGGCCGCGCAGCTTGGATTCCATTCGGTCGTAGCCCCGGTCCAGGTGGTAGATGCGGTCGACCAGCGTCTCGCCCTCGGCCACGAGGCCGGCAATGACGAGGCTGGCGGAGGCGCGCAGGTCAGTCGCCATCACGGTGGCGCCCGACAGCTGCCGCACGCCGGTGACCATCGCGACCTTGCCTTCGACGTGGATCTGGGCGCCCAGGCGCACCATCTCGTTCACGTGCATGAAGCGGTTCTCGAAGATGGTCTCGGTGACCATCGAGGCGCCGCGCGCGATCACGTTCAGGGCCATGAACTGGGCCTGCATGTCGGTCGGGAAGCCGGGGTATTCGGTGGTGCTGAAGCTCTGTGCGTTCAGGTGTTCGTAGGCGGGGCCCTTGGAGCCGATGCGCACGCCGTCTTTCTCGCAGGCCACGGTGCAGCCGGCGTCGCGCAGCTTGTCGATCACGGCGTCGAGGTGGTCGCCACGCGCATGGCGCAGGAAAGCCTCGCCGCCCGTGGCTGCCACCGCGCACAGGAAGGTGCCGGCCTCGATGCGGTCGGCCACCACGGCATGCTCGCAGCCGTGCAGCTTCTCGACGCCCTGGATGCGGATGTGGCTGGTGCCGTGGCCTTCGATCTTCGCGCCCATGCGGATCAGCATTTCGGCCAGGTCGACGATCTCCGGCTCCTGGGCGGCGTTCTCGAGCAGCGTCTCGCCCTCGGCAAGCGCGGCCGCCATGAGGAAGTTCTCGGTGCCGGTGACGGTGACCATGTCTGTCAGGATGCGCGCGCCCTTCAGGCGGGTGCGCCCCTCCGGCAGGCGAGCGACCATGTAGCCGTGCTCGACCACGATCTCCGCGCCCATGGCCTGCAGGCCCTTGATGTGCTGGTCGACCGGCCGCGAACCGATGGCGCAGCCGCCCGGCAGCGACACCCTGGCATGGCCGAAACGCGCCAGCAGCGGGCCCAGGGCCAGCACGGAGGCGCGCATGGTCTTCACGAGCTCGTAGGGCGCCTCGGGGTTGGTCAGGTCGGCGGCGTTCAGGCGCACGGTGCCGTTGTCATCGCGCTCGGCCGTCACGCCCATGTTGCGCACCAGCTTGAGCATGGTCGACACGTCCTGCAGGCGCGGCACGTTGTGCAGCACCACGGGCTGGTCGGTCAACAGCGCCGCGCACAGCTCGGGCAGCGCAGCGTTCTTGGCGCCGGAAATGAGTACTTCGCCGCGGAGCTCTCGCCCGCCGCGAATCAGAAGTTTGTCCATCGAAGTTCCAGCGAAATCAGGGGGCCGCCAGGGCCGGAAAGTTATTTTTCCACTGCCGCCCATTCGGCCGGCGTGTAGGTCTTCATCGAAAGCGCGTGCACCTCGTCGGTGTGCATTTTCGCACCGAGGGTGGCGTAGACCCGCTGATGGCGCTGGATCGAGCGCTTGCCCTCGAATTCGGCCGAGACGATGGTGGCGTACCAGTGTCGGCCGTCGCCCTCGAGCGTGATGTGCTCGCATGGGAGATGGGACTGGATCAGGGCCTGGAGTTGTTCGGCGGTCATGGGATTTTGGGGAAGAGGCGCTCAGCTACGGATCTTGTAGCCGATGCGCAGCAGGTGGACGGCAATGGCGCTCACCACCAGCCAGGCGGTGCCGACGATGCCGAGGCTCAGCCAGGGCGAGGCGTCGCTGACGCCGAAGAAACCGTAGCGGAAGCCGTCGATCATGTAGAAGAACGGGTTCAGGTGGCTCACCTTCTGCCAGAAGGGCGGCAGCGAGCCGATCGAATAGAACACGCCCGACAGGAAGGTCATGGGCATGATCAGGAAGTTCTGGAACACCGCCATCTGGTCGAACTTCTCGGCCCAGAGGCCGGCGATGAGGCCCAGCGTGCCCAGCATGGCCGCGCCCAGCAGCGCGAACACGATGATCCACAGCGGCGCCACGAAGTCGGGCACGGCGAAGAGCATGGTCACCAGGAACACGCCCAGCCCCACGGCCAGCCCGCGGATGATCGACGAGCCCACGTAGGCGAAGAACCAGCCCCAGTGCGACAGCGGCGTGAGCAGCACGAACACCAGATTGCCCATGATCTTGCTCTGGATGATCGACGAAGAGCTGTTGGCAAAGGCGTTCTGCAGCACGCTCATCATCACGAGGCCGGGCACCAGGAAGGCCGTGTAGCCGACCGTGCCGTAGACCGTCACGCGGCCTTCGAGCACATGGCCGAACACCATGAGATACAGCAGCGCGGTGAGCACCGGCGCGCCGACGGTCTGGAAGCCGACCTTCCAGAAGCGCAGCGTTTCCTTGTAGAGCAGCGCGCGCCAACCCGTTACCGCCATCATCTTGCGACCTCCAGCGGCGTCTGCTCGCCCGCCATCAGGTCGATGAACACGTCTTCCAGGTCGGCCTTGCGCATTTCCACGTCTTCCACCGCGACGCCGGCTTCGCGGATCGCGGCCAGCAGTTGTTCGACTTCATGGGCGTTCTGCGCAGGCAGCTGCACGATGCGCCCGGTAATGCGCGCGTTCTTCGCGATCTCCCAGGGCAGCATGGCGTCCGTCTTGAACCGCAGCACGTTGCTCGCAGCCGACTTCAGCAGTTCGCTGGTGCGGGCCAGCGCGATAACGCGGCCCAGCTTGAGCATCGCGATGCGGCTGCACAGCGCTTCGGCCTCTTCCAGGTAATGGGTGGTGAGCAGCACGGTGCTGCCCTGCTTGTTGAGCCTGGCGACGAACTGCCAGAGCGTCTGGCGCAACTCGACGTCGACACCGGCGGTGGGCTCGTCGAGCACGATCACAGGCGGCTTGTGCACCAGCGCCTGTGCCACCAGCACCCGGCGCTTCATGCCGCCCGAGAGCTGGCGCATGTTGGCCGTGGCCTTGTCGGCGAGGCCCAGGCTTTGCAGCAGTTCGTCGATCCAGGCCTCGTTGTTCTTGATGCCGAAGTAGCCCGACTGGATGCGCAGCGACTCGCGCACATTGAAGAAGGGGTCGAACACCAGCTCCTGCGGCACGATGCCCAGTTGGCGGCGCGCCTGCGCGAAGTCGCGCTGCACGTCGAAGCCGTGGACGCTGATGGCGCCCGACGTGGGACGCGAAAGCCCCGCGAGCATGCTGATCAGGGAGGTCTTGCCGGCGCCGTTGGGGCCGAGCAGGCCGAAGAATTCGCCCGGCTCGATCTGGAAGCTGACCTCGTCGACAGCCTTCAGCCCTTGCTTGCCTTGGGCTTTCTGCTGTTTGGAGGGGGGGTAGGTCTTGGAGACCGATTGGAATGAGATCGCGGGCATGAGAGCCCGCGATTTTACGGGGCGGCTCCACAAGCTGCCGCGCAGCGGCTGATTGCCCTCATGCGGCCGCCGCCGGGCCGACCCAAGGCGGGCCGCGCCTCCCCTTTGGGGGGTGGCGAACTACACGCAGCGAAGCAAAGTGAAAAGCCGGGGGGCCAACAGTCAAGGCGCGGCGGGCAAAAGGCCCGCAACACCATACAGCGTGGCCAGTTCGCGCAGGCGGGGCGACAGGCCCTTGACCGAGAACCCCCGGCCCAGTGCGCTCGATTCGCGGCGGCACTCCAGCAGCACGGCCAGCGCCGACGAATCGAACTGGGCCAGCGCGGTCGCGTCGACCACGGTGGACGACGAATCGGTCTGGCCCTTCAGCCCCTGCTGCAGCATTCGCATGCAGGCGGGGGCCTCGTCATGGGTGAGCCGGGTGGGCAGGACCAACATCGCTCGGCCCTCAGCCCTTGGCGTTGCCCTTGTTGCGCGCAGCCAGCGCGGCAATCAGGCCATCGATGCCGCTCTTGTTGATTTCCTGCGCGAACTGGGTGCGGTAGGTATCGACCAGCCACACGCCCAGCACGTTCAGGTTGTAGACCTTCCAGCCGGCGCCCTGGCCGGGGGTCTTTTCAAGGCGGTAGTCGAGCTGGACTGGGTCGCCGCGGCCCCTGACTTCGGTGCGCACCAGCACATCGGTGTCGTCGGGCGAGCCGCGGAACGGGCGGATGGTGACGGTCTGGTCGGTCACCTGGTCGAGCGCGCCGGCGTAGGTGCGTACCAGGAGGGTCTTGAACTCGTCCTGCAGGCGCTTTTGCTGCTCGGGCGTGGCGGTGCGCCAGGCCGGGCCGACGGCCGAGGCCGTCATGCGCTGGAAGTTGACGTTCGGCATGATCTTGCTGTCGACCAGCACCATGATCTTGTTCACGTCACCCGACTTGATGCTCGAATCGGACTTGATGGTCTCGAGCACGTCGGTCGAGAGGCGCTTCACCAGCGCATCGGGCGCTTCGTCGGCTGCGCGCGCGGGCTGCACGAAGGCGACAGCGGCCCCGAACAGCAGGGCGCCGGCCAGCACCAGGCGGCCGAGATCGCGTCGTTGCAAGGTCTTGTTGTTCATGGAGAGTCCCTCAATCAAGTTTGAAAATCTGCGAAGCACGTAGAAGCAGCGGCGTGCACAGACAAGAACGGATTCGAGCCGCGCCGGGCCTACCGGGTTCCTGTCCGGGAGGTGAAGCCTTGCAACCGGATGCAAGCAGCTTCGCCTTCCGTGCACACCGTACTCTTACTTTCCGCTGCCGTCGTCGGGCGGATTGCCGTCGTAGTTCTGGTTGCGGCGGCGCTGCAGGAAGGCGTCGCGCGTGAATGAATACTTGTCGAGCGCCGCATCGCCGAGCAGGCGGCTGGCCCGCAGGTACTGCGAACGGGTGTCGACCACTCGCAGCACGGTCAGCGAATTGCGCCAGGCAATGTCGTCCACGTGGTTCAGCGGGTCCCCATAGAAGTCCAGCGGCTTGGCGGCGGCGTCGCGCACGGTCGACGAGCCCAGCAGCGGCAGCACCAGGTACGGGCCAGGGCCCACGCCCCAGTAGCCTAGCGTCTGGCCGAAGTCCTTCTCGTGGCGGGGAATGCCCGCTTCGGTCGCGACATCCAGCAGGCCGCCAAGGCCGAAGAACGTGTTGACGTTCAGGCGCATGAAGGTTTCCGCGCTGTCCTGCAGCTTGAGCTGGGCCACGTTGTTGGCCAGGCTCCAGACGTCGCCGATGTTGCCGAAGAAGTTGCTCACCCCGGTACGCACCATGGAGGGCAGCGCCTTCTGGTAGGCCGTGGCTGCAGGGACGAGCACCGCGTCGTCGACGGTGTCGTTGAAGCGGGTGACACCGCGGTTGAACGGCTCGAGCGGGTCGGCCGGGTTGGCATTGGGGCCGGTGGCGCATCCGGCCACGAGCGCGAAGACCGCTGCGGCACTTGCCCAGCGCAGGCCGCTACCCATGCGTTGCACGGCGTTTGACAGATTTGATCGTGTTTTCATTTTTTGTTGGCTGTTCCGGCCGACGAGGTATTACCTTCCGCCGCCTTGCTGTACAGGAACTGACTGATCAGGTTCTCCAGCACCACGGCCGACTGGGTCGCGGTGATGGTGTCGCCTGCCTGCAGGTTCTTGTCGTCGGCGCCCGCCTCGATCCCGATGTACTGCTCGCCGAGCAGGCCACTGGTCAGGATCTTCAGAGAGCTGTCCTTGGGAAAACTGTAACGGTTTTGCAAAGCCAGTGTTACGTTGGCCTGAAAGGTCTTGTCGTTGAAGGAGATCGACTCCACGCGGCCGACCACCACACCCGCGCTCTTTACCGCGGTCTGGGGCTTGAGACCGCCGATGTTGTCGAAGCGCGCCGTCACCGAATAGGTCTTCTGGAAATTCAGGCTCAGCAGGTTGGCCGACTGCAGCGCGAGGAACAGCAGCGCCGCCGCGCCGATCAGGACGAACAGGCCGACCCAGATGTCGTTGTTGGAACGTTGCATGGTTTGCACTCTCTAGAACGATTGGGGCCCGGCCCCTTTTAGATACTGAACATCATGGCGGTCAGGAGGAAATCCAGCCCAAGCACCGCCAGCGATGCGGTGACCACGGTCTTGGTGGTCGCCCGCGACACGCCCTCGGGCGTGGGCTGGGCCTCGTAGCCCTGCAGCAACGCGATGAAGGTGACGGTGAAGCCGAACACGATGCTCTTGATGACGCCGTTGCCGACGTCGCGCCACACATCGACGCCGCCCTGCATCTGGCCCCAGAACGCGCCCGGGTCGACACCCAGCATCAGCACGCCCACCACGTAGCCGCCCATGATGCCGACCGCGCTGAACACCGCCGCCAGCAAGGGCATGGTGATGACGCCGGCCCAGAAACGCGGCGCAAGAATGCGCTGCACCGGATCGACCGCCATCATTTCCATGGCGCTCAATTGCTCGTCGGCCTTCATGAGCCCGATTTCCGCGGTGAGGGAAGTGCCGGCGCGCCCGGTGAACAGCAGCGCCGCCACCACGGGGCCCAGTTCGCGCACCAGGCTCAACGTGACCAGCAGGCCCAGCGCCTCGGACGATCCGTACCGCTGCAGCGCGTAATACATCTGCAGCCCCAGCACGAAACCCACGAAGAGCCCCGACACGCCGATGATGGCCAGCGAGAAGTTGCCCAGGAAATGGATCTGGTCGCGCACCAGGCCGAAGCGCCGCATGATCCGCGCGCCAGGGCCGACCAGGCGCATGAAGAGCTTCGCGCCATGGCCCAGGTTGGACAGATGGCGGCGCACTGCGAAGCCGATATCGGCAGGCTTCCACCAGCTCATGAGCGGCCCCCTTCGACATTGCCGAAATCGGCTTCGATGCTGACGCCGGGGTAGTGGAAACGCACCGGCCCGTCGGGCAGCGCATTCACGAACTGGTGCACCAGCGGATCGGCGCTGTTGCGCACGTCGTCGGGCGTGCCCTGCGCGGCGATGCCGCCGTTGGCAAGGATGATCACGTGATCGGCGATGCGGAAGGTTTCCTCGAGATCGTGCGACACGATGATGCTGGTGAGCCCGAGCGTGTCGTTGAGCTGCCGGATCAGCCGCGCGGCGGTGCCGAGCGAGATCGGGTCGAGCCCCGCAAACGGCTCGTCGTACATCACGAGATCGGGGTCCAGGGCGATTGCGCGTGCCAGCGCCACGCGCCGCGCCATGCCGCCCGACACCTCGCTGGGCATCAGGTCGCGCGCGCCGCGCAGGCCGACTGCGTCGAGCTTCATGAGCACGATGTCGCGTACCAGCGCTTCGGAGAGTTGTGTGTGCTCACGCAACGGGAAAGCCACGTTGTCGAACACGCTCATGTCGGTGAACAGCGCGCCGAACTGGAAGAGCATGCCCATGCGGCGACGCGCTGCATAGAGTGCCGTCGCGTCGAACCTGACGACGTCCTGACCATCGAAAAGGACCGCGCCGCGTTGTGCGCGCTGCTGCCCGCCGATCAATCGCAGGACCGTGGTCTTGCCGCCACCCGATGCGCCCATGAGCGCCGTCACCTTGCCGCGGGGCACGGAGAAAGACACGCCGTCGAGGATGGCACGCGCACCGTAGCCGAACGTGACGTCGCGAAACTCTACGAAAGGATGTGGCTGTGTAGCTGGGTCCATCTCAATAAAAAAGCCGGGCGCTCTTTCAAGCATCCCGGCATGCGGTTTTGCAGCGGATGATAACGGGGCCGCGACGGCGACCGCGAAATTGAAACAAAAATCAGCGCGGCAAGTCGCTGAATCCCATCAGAAACTCATCCACCGACCGCGCGGCTTGACGGCCTTCGCGGATTGCCCACACCACCAGCGACTGACCGCGGCGGATGTCGCCGGCGGCAAAGACCTTGGGTACGTTGGTGGCATAGCCGCCGATGAAATCGACCGTTGCCTTGGCGTTGCCGCGTGCGTCCTTCTCCACGCCGAAGGCGTCGAGCACAGTGGCCACAGGGCTGATGAAGCCCATGGCCAGCAGCACGAGGTCGGCCTTGAGCACTTGCTCGCTGCCGGCGACTTCCTGCATCTTGCCGTCCTTCCATTCGACGCGAACGGTCTTCAGGCCGGTGACCTTGCCCTTCTCGCCGATGAATTCCTTGGTGGAGATCGCGAACTCGCGTTCGCAGCCCTCTTCATGGCTGGAGCTGGTGCGCAGCTTGATCGGCCAGTACGGCCAGGTCAGCGGGCGGTTTTCTTCCTCGGGCGGCTGCGGCATCAGTTCGAACTGCGTGACGCTGACCGCACCGTGGCGGTTGCTGGTGCCAACGCAGTCGGAGCCGGTGTCGCCGCCGCCGATGACGATCACGTGCTTGCCGTCGGCGCGCAGCTGGCCCTTGACCTTGTCGCCGGCGTTGACGCGGTTTTGCTGCGGAAGGAACTCCATCGCGAAATGGATGCCGTCGAGGTCGCGGCCGGGCACCGGCAGGTCGCGCGACTGCTCTGCGCCGCCGGTGAGCAGCACGGCGTCGAACTCTTTCTGCAGTTGCTCGGGTGTGACGGTTTCCTTGGCCAGGTTCGTGACCTTGGAGCCCTTGCCCAGCGGGTCTTTCGCTGCGCCGACGATCACGCCGGTGCGGAACACCACGCCTTCGGCCTTCATCTGCTCCACGCGGCGGTCGATGTGCGACTTCTCCATCTTGAAGTCGGGGATGCCGTAGCGCAGCAGGCCGCCGATGCGGTCGTTCTTCTCGAACAGCGTCACGTCGTGGCCGGCACGCGCCAGTTGCTGGGCAGCCGCCATGCCGGCCGGGCCCGCGCCCACCACCGCCACCTTCTTGCCGGTCTTGTGCTTGGCGACGCGCGGCGCCACCCAGCCTTCGTCCCAGGCGCGGTCGATGATCGCGTGCTCCAGCGACTTGATGCCGACCGCGTCGTCGTTCACGTTGAGCACGCAGGCAGCCTCGCAGGGCGCGGGGCAGATGCGGCCGGTGAACTCGGGGAAGTTGTTGGTCGAGTCGAGCACCGCGAAGGCGTTCTGCCAGTCGTTGCGGTACACCAGGTCGTTGAAGTCCGGAATGATGTTGTTGACCGGGCAGCCGCTGTTGCAGAACGGCGTGCCGCAGTCCATGCAGCGCGCACCCTGCACCTTGGCCTGTTCAGTGTTCAGGCCGACGACGAATTCCTTGTAGTGCTTGACGCGCTCGTCAACAGGCTTGTAGCCCTCTTCGATGCGCTCATGCTCCATGAAGCCGGTGATCTTTCCCATCGTGCTTTCCTTTGTTCTCTGTACTCGTGGGCGCTCAGACCGAAGCCGGGGCCGTTTGCGGTGCGGGGGCCGTCAGCGCATGCGGCTCGAGGCCGATGTGCGCGTTGTTGCCGGAGCTGGTGAGTTCGACCTTGCGGTCGTGCAACTCGGCCAGCGCGCGCTTGTATTCGTTCGGGAACACCTTCACGAACTTGGTGCGCGACACAGCCCAGTTGTCGAGCAGCTCGCGCGCGCGCTTGCTGCCGGTCCAGCGGTGGTGCTCTTCGAGCAGCTTCTTGAGCTGGGCTTCGTCGGTCTCGCCGCCGTGCCAGATCTTGCGGTGCACGCTCGCAGTTTGCTCGGCCGAGGTCAGCACCTTGTCGAGCGACACCATCGAGAGGTTGCAGCGCGACGCGAACTGGCCGTCTTCGTCGTACACGAAGGCGACGCCGCCGCTCATGCCGGCCGCGAAGTTGCGGCCCGTCTTGCCGAGCACGGCCACCGTACCGCCGGTCATGTACTCGCAACCGTGGTCGCCGGTGCCTTCGATGACCGCCGTGGCGCCCGACAGGCGCACCGCGAAGCGCTCGCCGGCCACGCCGCACAGGTAGGCCTCGCCGGTGGTCGCGCCGTACAGCGCGGTGTTGCCGACGATGGTGTTGCGAACCGCCTCACCGCGGAAGTCGAGGCTGGGGCGAACCACCACGCGGCCGCCCGAGAGGCCCTTGCCGGTGTAGTCGTTCGCGTCGCCGATCAGGTACAGCGTGATGCCGCGCGCCAGGAAGGCGCCGAACGACTGGCCGCCCGTGCCTTCGAGCTGGATGCGGATCGAGTCGTCGGGCAGGCCCTGCGGATGCACCTTGGTCAGCGCGCCCGAGAGCATCGCTCCCACCGAGCGGTTGACGTTGCGCGCCACCTCGATGAACTGCACCTTCTCGCCCTTGTCGATGGCGGGACGCGACTTCTCGATGAGCTTGACGTCCAGCGCCTTGTCGAGGCCGTGGTCCTGGTTCTCGACATGGAAGCGCGGCACGTCGGCCGGCACGTTCGGCAGCGCGAACAGGCGGCTGAAATCGAGGCCGGAGGCCTTCCAGTGCTCGATGCCCTTGCGCATGTCGAGCAGGTCGGCGCGGCCGATCAGGTCGTCGAACTTGCGGATGCCCAGCTGGGCCATGATCTGGCGCACTTCTTCCGCGACGAAGAAGAAGTAGTTGACGACGTGCTCGGGCTTGCCCGAGAACTTCTTGCGCAGCACCGGGTCTTGCGTGGCCACGCCCACCGGGCAGGTGTTCAGGTGGCACTTGCGCATCATGATGCAGCCCTCGACCACCAGCGGCGCGGTGGCAAAGCCGAACTCGTCGGCGCCCAGCAGCGCGCCGATGGCGACGTCGCGGCCGGTCTTCATCTGGCCGTCGGCCTGCACGCGGATGCGGCTGCGCAGGCGGTTGAGCACCAGCGTCTGCTGCGTCTCGGCCAGGCCGATTTCCCACGGGCTGCCCGCATGCTTGATCGACGACCAGGGCGAAGCGCCCGTGCCGCCGTCATGGCCGGCGATCACGACGTGGTCGCTCTTGCACTTGGCAACGCCCGCGGCGATGGTGCCCACGCCGATCTCGCTCACCAGCTTCACGCTGATGCTGGCGTGCGGCGCGGTGTTCTTCAGGTCGTGAATGAGCTGCGCCAGGTCTTCGATCGAGTAGATGTCATGGTGCGGCGGCGGCGAGATGAGGCCCACGCCCGGCACGGCATAGCGCTGCTTGCCGATGTATTCGGTGACCTTGCCGCCTGGCAGCTGGCCGCCCTCGCCCGGCTTGGCGCCCTGCGCCATCTTGATCTGGATCTGGTCGGCCGAATGCAGGTACTCGGCCGTGACGCCGAAGCGGCCCGACGCGACCTGCTTGATGCGCGAACGCAGCGAGTCGCCGTCGCGCAGCGGCATGTCGACCTCGACGTTGGCCGCGCCGATCACGCTCTTGAGCGTGTCGCCCTGCTTGATCGGGATGCCCTTGAGTTCGTTGCGGTAGCGCGCGGGGTCTTCGCCGCCTTCGCCGGTGTTGCTCTTGCCGCCGATGCGGTTCATGGCCACGGCCAGCACCGAGTGCGCCTCGGTGCTGATCGAGCCGAGCGACATCGCGCCGGTGGCGAAGCGCTTCACGATTTCGGACGCAGCCTCGACCTCGTCGACCGGAATGGCCCTGGCGGGATCGATCTTGAACTCGAACAGGCCGCGCAGCGTGAGGTGGCGACGGTTCTGGTCGTTGATGAGCTGGGCGTATTCCTTGTACGTGTTCCAGTTGTTGGCGCGCGTGCTGTGCTGCAGCTTGGCGATGGCGTCGGGCGTCCACATGTGCTCTTCGCCGCGCGTGCGCCAGGCGTATTCGCCGCCGGCGTCGAGCATGTTGGCGAGCACCGGGTCGTCGCCGAAGGCGGCCTTGTGCATGCGGATGGCTTCCTCGGCGATTTCGAAGACGCCGATGCCTTCCACGCGGCTGGCGGTGCCGGTGAAATACTTGTTCACCGTCTCGCTGTTCAGGCCGATGGCTTCGAACAGCTGGGCGCCGCAGTAGCTCATGTAGGTGCTGACACCCATCTTCGACATGATCTTCGACAGGCCCTTGCCGATGGCCTTGACGTAGTTGTAGACCGCCTTGTCGGCGCTGAGGTCGCCGGACAGGTCGGCATGCATGGCCACCAGCGTTTCCATGGCGAGGTACGGGTGCACGGCTTCCGCGCCGTAGCCGGCCAGCACGCCGAAGTGATGCACTTCGCGCGCCGAGCCGGTCTCGACCACCAGGCCGGCGGTGGTGCGCAGGCCTTCGCGAACCAGGTACTGGTGCACTGCCGACAGCGCCAGCACGGCGGGAATGGCCACCTGCGTCGGGCTCACGCCGCGGTCGCTGATGATCAGAATGTTGTGGCCGCCCTTGATGGCGTCCACCGCTTCGGCGCACAGCGAGGCCAGCTTGGCTTCGACGCCTTCGTCACCCCAGGCGAGCGGGTAGGTGATGTCGAGCGCGTAGCTCTTGAACTTGCCCTGCGTGTACTTGCCGATGTCGCGCAGCTTCGCCATGTCGGCGAAGTCGAGGATCGGCTGGCTCACTTCGAGCCGCATCGGCGGGTTGACCTGGTTGATGTCCAGCAGGTTGGGCTTGGGACCGATGAAGGACACCAGCGACATCACGATGGCTTCGCGGATCGGGTCGATCGGCGGGTTGGTCACCTGCGCGAACAGCTGCTTGAAGTAGTTGTACAGCGGCTTGTTCTTGCTGGAGAGCACGGCCAGCGGGCTGTCGTTGCCCATGGAGCCGATGCCCTCTTCGCCGGCTTGCGCCATGGGGCTCATCAGGAACTTGATGTCTTCCTGGGTGTAGCCGAAGGCCTGCTGGCGGTCGAGCAGCGCGACCTGGCTCAGCGGCGCGGAGACCGGCTCGGCCTTGACGCTGTCGAGCTTGATGCGCAGGTTCTCGATCCACTGCTTGTAGGGCTTGCTGTTGGCGAGGTTGGCCTTGACCTCCTCGTCGTCGATCATGCGGCCCTGCTCCAGGTCGATGAGGAACATCTTGCCGGGCTGCAGGCGCCACTTGCGCACGATCTTCTGCTCTGGCACGGGCAGCACGCCCGATTCGGAGGCCATGATGACCAGGTCGTCGTCGGTCACGCAGTAGCGCGAAGGACGCAGGCCGTTGCGGTCGAGCGTGGCGCCGATCTGGCGGCCGTCGGTGAACACGATGGAGGCCGGGCCGTCCCAGGGCTCGAGCATGGCGGCGTGGTATTCATAGAACGCGCGGCGGCGCGGGTCCATGGTGGCGTGCTGCTCCCAGGGCTCGGGAATCATCATCATCACGGCCTGGCTGATGGGGTAGCCGGCCATCGTCAGCAGCTCGAGGCAGTTGTCGAAGGTGGCGGTGTCGGACTGGCCGGCGAAGCTGATGGGGTAGAGCTTCTGCAGGTCGGCGCCCAGCACGGGCGAGGACATGACGCCTTCGCGCGCCTTCATCCAGTTGTAGTTGCCCTTGACCGTGTTGATTTCGCCGTTGTGGGCGACATAGCGGTACGGGTGGGCCAGCGGCCACTCGGGGAAGGTGTTGGTCGAGAAGCGCTGGTGCACCAGGCCCAGGGCCGAGACGCAACGCTTGTCCTGCAGGTCGAGGTAGTAGGTACCGACCTGGTCGGCCAGCAGCAGGCCCTTGTAGACCACGGTGCGGCTGGACATGCTGGGAACGTAGTATTCCTTGCTGTGCTTGAGCTTCAGGCGCTGGATGTTGGCGCTGGCGGTCTTGCGGATCACGTAGAGCTTGCGTTCCAGCGCGTCCTGCACGATCACGTCGTTGCCGCGGCCGATGAACACCTGGCGCAGCAGCGGCTCTTTTTCGCGCACGGTGGGCGACATCGGCATGTCGCGGTTGACCGGCACGTCGCGCCAGCCGAGCAGCACCTGGCCTTCGGCCTTGATGGCGCGTTCCATTTCCTGTTCGCAGGCTTCGCGCGAGGCGTGTTCCTTCGGCAGGAAGATCATGCCGACGCCGTATTCGCCGGGCGGGGGCAGCGTGACGCCCTGCTTGGCCATCTCTTCGCGGTAGAGGTGGTCGGGCAGCTGGATCAGGATGCCGGCGCCGTCGCCCATCAGCTTGTCGGCGCCCACTGCGCCGCGATGGTCGAGGTTTTCGAGGATCTTCAAGCCCTGCAGCACGATGGCATGGCTTTTCTCGCCCTTGATATGTGCAACGAAGCCGACGCCGCAGGCATCGTGCTCGTCGGCACCGGAATACAGACCGTGTTCTTGGAGATGTTGAATCTCGGCAGCCGTCGTCATGGGCGCGCTCCTTCAGTTTTCGCAGGGAAAGGGAGCATATTGCGATGCACAAAGAATGCCAAACACTTTAATAGGGGTCAGATTCGAATTAAATCTTGAGTTTTCTTGTCAGAATTTAATTAGGGACATATTAAAAACGGTAGCAAAAGCCCGAGAACTGTCGGCGGCTTGACGCCGATTCGGCTTCAGGAAGCGGTGCTTGAAGGCGGTCTGCCCGCCTTGGCCTTGACCACGCGACGCTCCGTAGACTTCTGCAAAGTCCCCAGAAAATCGTCGTCGCCGGCCGCCCAGCCACGCAGGGTGGCCTCGGTCAGCGCATCCTGATCGGCCATGCGTACGCCGGCGCGCACCAACTCGACATAGGCGGCCTCGCGCGCGAATGGCGTGTTGCCGAGTTCCCAGTACAGGGGATGCGGCGTCAGCAGCTTGTCGTGCCGCAGTCCGGCGTAGTGGCCGTGGCTGGACCAGGGAAAATCGCGCGCGTCGACCGCGATGCCAGCCCGCACCGGGTTGAGGTCGATGTAGACCATGCAGGTCAGCAGGTAGCGGTCTGTCTGGATCAGCGTCGACCTGTAGCGCCCTTCCCACAGGGTGCCGCTGCGGCCGTGGCGGTCATTGAAGTAGCGCACGTAGCTGCGCCCCACCGACTGCATGAATTGCGGCAGGCCGGTGGCGCTGTCGGGCGTCGCCAGCAGGTGGAAGTGGTTGTCCATCAGCACGTAGGCGTGCAGCGCGACGCGGAAGCGCAAGGCGTTCTCGGCCATCAGCGCGAGCAGCTTCTCGTGATCCGCCCGGTCCACGAAGATCGGCTGGCGGTTGTTGCCACGCTGGATCACATGGTGCGGCATGCCTGCCAGGGTGAGACGGGGAAGACGGGCCATGGGACAAGCGGACGCGAGTTGCGCGCCGGCGTTCAGCCGAGACGGAAGCGCGTGTCGCCCAGCGCGTCGAGCCCGAACTGCGACAGCAGCTCGCCCAAGCGCGTCGCCGCGCTCGCCTTGCGCTGGCCCGTGTAGCGCGCCAGGATCAGCTCGTTCTTCATGCTGTGCTCCCAGCCGACCAGCTCGGTGACCGTCACGCTGTAGCCGTTGGCCTCCAGATACAGGCAGCGCAGCACGTTGGTGAGCTGGCTGCCGATCTCGCGCGTGTGCAGCGGGTGGCGCCACAGCTCGGCCAGCGGCGTGCGAGAGAGCGCCAGCGCCTTGGTCTCGCGCAGGCAGGCGGCCACCTCGGCCTGGCAACAGGGCACCAGCACCATGCAGCGTGCGTTCTTGGCAAGGCCGAAGGCAATGGCGTCGTCCGTCGCGGTATCGCAGGCATGCAGCGCGGTGACGACGTCGATCTGCGCCGGCAGCTCGCTCGCCTGCGCAGATTCGGCCACTGTGAGATTCAGGAACGACATGCGGCCGAAACCCAGCCGCTGCGCCAGGGCGCGTGAGCGCTCGACCAGTTCGCTGCGCGTCTCGATGCCGTAGACATGTCCGCCCTGCCGCGCGCGGAAGAACAGGTCATAGATGATGAAGCCGAGGTAGGACTTGCCGGCACCATGGTCGGCCAGCGTGGCACCGGCGCCCTCTTCCGGCAGCTCGCGCAGCAGCTGCTCGATGAACTGGAACAGGTGGTAGACCTGCTTGAGCTTGCGCCGCGAATCCTGGTTGAGCCGGCCCTCGCGGGTGAGGATATGCAGCTCCTTGAGCAGCTCCACCGACTGCCCCGGCTTCAGCACTTCAGCCAGCTCGGCGTCGGCCTTGGCGAGCTTGTTCGTCTTTGCCGCCTTGGGGGCGAATTTGGTGTTCATGGCTTGGCACTCCCGGGGCCGATGTCGAGCGCCGCCCAGCCAGCCGGGCCGAGGGCTTCGAGCGTGTCGATGTTGCGCTCGAAGATCGCTTCCGCCTCGGGAAATGCATCGACAGCACGGTCCACGCTCTCCTCGCGCAGCAGATGCAGCGTGGGATACGGCGCGCGGTTGGTGGCGTTGCCGATGTCGTCGGGCTCCGTGCCGGCGAACTGGAATTGCGGATGGAAGCTCGCCAGCTGGAACACGCCGTCGAAACCTGCGCGGGCAAGCCGGCGCTCGGCACGCGCCGTGAAATCGTTGAAATCCAGGAAATCGGCCAAGGTGTTCGGTGCAATCAAAAGGGTGGTGTCACGCATGGCGGCGTCGAGCGCCGCGAGGTCTTTGGCTTCGGCCAGCAGCGCGTCCATCAGGTCGGCTTCTTCGGCGGGTTCGTACACGGCGTAGTGGATCTGCCCCTTCACGTGCACCGCCTTCGCGAAGGGGCACAGGTTCAGGCCGATCACCGCGCGTTCGAGCCAGCGCCGCATGTCGGCGCAGGCCTGGGCGGCCCCGATTGTCGCCGGGCCGCTCATGCCATCCCCGCCGCAGGGCGAATCCGCCCCAGGCGCCGCGCGATCGCCATGCCGACCAGCGAGCAGGCCAGCGTGGCGGTCCAGGTCCAGTGCCAGCCGCCGACGCGATGCGCCACCCAGGCAACCGCTGGCGGCGCCAGGAACTGGCCCAGCGAAGAGGCCTGCTGCATCAGGCCGACAGTGGTGGAAACCGTGGTCGGCCCGGGCGCGAACCGCACGCCGAGCAAAAACAGCGTCGCCGGCACCATGCCCCCGCCCAGCGAGAAGGCGCAGACCGCGACATAGCGCAGCGCGGGCGGCAGGCTCAGCGCATCGGCGCCCTGCCCGGCTTGCGCAAAGGCCGCGACGCCGCCCAGCGCCATCGTGAGGAAGCCCCACTGAAGCAGCCGCTCCGGCGCCACGCCGCGCTGAAGCCAACGACCGCCGGCAATGTTGCCGACGATGTTCATGGCGGCGGCCAGCGCGGTCAGCAAGGCATTCCAGCCGGCTGGCACGCCGGCGCCAGCGTAGATGGCCGGAAGAAAGCCGATCACCGCCATCCACTGCGCCGAGTACACGGCGAAGGTCAGCGCGATCAGCCAGGGCGCGCGCGCGCCGACCGTGGCACGCAGACGAGACGACCATGCCGTGGAAGCGCCGCCCGCCGCGGCCGGGCGCAGCCGGTCGGCCGGCACTGCCTGCCAGAGCCAGAGCGCGGCCACGGCGGAAACGACCGACAGCGCCCACCACCAGTCTGGCCATCCGCCCCAGGCGATCAGGGCCGGCCCCACCAGCAGCGCAAGCGCGACGCCGAGCGGCATGTAGGCGCCCCACAGCCCCAGCGCGGCTTTGTCGGCGCCCGGAGGAGTCAATGCACGGATCAATCCCGGGCCGGGCATGACGGTCAGCAGAAAGCCGACGCCTTCGACGGCCCGCAGCACAAGCAGCCACCGCACCGCATGGGAGCCTTCCACCGCGCCGCTGCCGACCCAGCCGCCCAGCAGGCTGGCGACCGTCAGGACCACGAGCCCCGTCAGCATGCTGCGCCGCAGGCCGATGCTGTCGGCCGCGAGCCCGGCAACCAGCCCCAGCGTCATGCTGGCGACCTGCACCAGCGACAGCAGGAACCCAGCCTCCACCAGCCCGATGCCCAGCGAAGACTGCAACGCGGGCACGGCGGGCGGCAGCTTGCCGAGGTGCAAGGCGCCGCTGACGCCGCCCAGCAGGACGGCGAAGGCGGCAACCGGTACGCGGGGACGCACGGCCTGGCTCACGCGATGCCCCGCCGTCCGGTGAGCCTTTCATGCTCGCGCATGGCGAAGCGGTCGGTCATGCCGGCGATGTAGTCGGCCACCGCACGGGGCCGGTCGCGGCGGTCGGCGTACGAGGCGGGCATCTCGCCACCTCGCTCGATGTAGGCATCGAACAGCTCCCGCACCACCTGCTGCGCCTGGTCGGTGGTCTGCGTGACCTGCGGATGGCGGTACAGGTTGCGAAAGAGAAAGCGCTTGAGCTCTTCGGATTGCGCCTGCATCGTCTCGCTGAAGGCGACGAGAGGCGGGGCATGCCGCACGGCGTCGGCATTGGCCGGCGCAACGGCTTCGATTGCCGCGCGCGTCGCGTCGATCACGTCGTAGACCTGCGCGCTGAGCATGCGCCGGATGGTCTCGTAGAGCACGCGGCGGCCCTGCAGCTGGGGGTATTCGGCAAGCGCTTCCCGGCGGTAGCGCTCGAAGAGTTCCACCTCGCCAAGCTGCTCGACGCCTATGAGGCCGGAACGCACACCGTCGTCGATGTCGTGCGCGTTGTAGGCGATGGCGTCGGCCAGGTTGCACAGCTGCGCCTCCAGGCCGGGCTGCGTGCGGTCCAGGAAGCGGCGGGCCACGCCGTTGGGTTCGGCCGCCTCCAGCCGCTCGGCATTGGCGCGCGAGCAGTGCTTCAGGATGCCCTCGCGCGTCTCGAAGCTCAGGTTCAGGCCGTCGTACTGCGGATAGCGATGCTCCAGCGCATCGACAACGCGCAGGCTCTGCAGGTTGTGCTCGAAGCCGCCGTGCTCGGCCATGCAATCGTTGAGCGCATCCTGGCCCGCGTGGCCGAAGGGCGTGTGCCCCAGGTCGTGGGCCAGCGCGATCGCCTCGACCAGGTCTTCGTTGAGGCGCAGGGCCCGGGCAATCGACCGCCCCAGTTGCGCAACCTCCAGCGAATGCGTGAGCCGCGTGCGGAACAGGTCGCCTTCATGGTTCAGGAAGACCTGGGTCTTGTAGACCAGCCGGCGGAAGGCAGTGGAATGCACGATGCGGTCGCGGTCGCGCTGGAAGGCGTCGCGCGTGGGCGCGGGCGGCTCCGAATGGCGCCTGCCGCGCGACTGCGCGGGCTGGCAGGCATAGGCCGCGAGGCTCATCCCTCGCAGCACTGCGCGAGCACTTCGCGCACCAGCGCATCGGGCGCGCTGCGAACCACGGCCGAGCCGGGCTTGTCGATTACCACGAAGCGGATTTCGCCGGCTTCCGATTTCTTGTCGACGCGCATCAGCTCCAGGTAGCGCTCCGCACCGAGTGCGGGGCCGACGGTCGGCAGGCCGGCGCGTTCGATCAGCCGCGTGAGGCGCTCGACGAAGGCGGCGTCGACGCCGCCGAGCCGCTGCGACAGATGGGCTGCCATGACCATGCCGCAGCCGACCGCCTCGCCATGCAGCCACTCGCCATATCCCAGGCCTGATTCGATGGCATGCCCGAAGGTGTGGCCGAAATTCAGGATGGCGCGCAGGCCGGTCTCGCGCTCGTCCTGGCCGACGACCAGCGCCTTGATCTCGCAGCTGCGCTTGACGGCATGGGCCAGCGCGGCGGGGTCGCGTGCGTTCAGGGCCTCGATGTTGGCCTCGATCCAGTCGAAGAAGGCCATGTCGTGGATCGGGCCGTATTTGATGACTTCCGCCAGCCCGGCGCTGAGCTCGCGCGGCGGCAGCGTCTGGAGCGTGGCCAGGTCGCAGACAACGAGTTGCGGCTGGTAGAAAGCGCCGATCATGTTCTTGCCGAGCGGATGGTTGATGGCCGTCTTGCCCCCGACCGAGGAGTCGACCTGCGCCAGCAAGGTGGTCGGCACCTGCACGAAAGGCACGCCGCGCATGTAGCTCGCGGCGGCGAAGCCGGTCATGTCGCCCACCACGCCGCCGCCGAGGGCGAACAGCACGGTCTTGCGGTCGCTGCCGTGGCCCAGCAGGTCGTCGAAGATCAGGTTCAGGGTCTGCAGGTTCTTGTGCACTTCGCCGTCGGGCAGCTCGAGCAGGTGCACGGTGCGGAAACGGCCGGCCAGGGCGGCCTGCAGCGCCTTCGCGTAGAGCGGCGCCACCGTGGTGTTGCTCACGATCAGGGCGGAGGCTGCAGCCGGCGTGGCGGCAAAGCTCGCGGGGTCGTCCAGCAGGCCGGCACCGATCAGGATCGGGTAGCTGCGGTCGCCAAGCTGGATGTCGACGCGTTCTGGCGGAGCGGAAAGTACGGACAGGGACATGGCAGCGAGTTTAGGCGCTGCGGCCGGGGACGGCTCAGTCGGAGGGCTCTTCCGGGTGGGCGCCCGGCTCGACGATCCCGGCCAGCTCCAGCTGCATGACGATGATGTTCACCAGCATGGCGATGGACGGCCGGCCGGTATCGACCACGTCGTGCGCCGTGGCCCTGTAGAACGGATCGCGTGCGTCGTGCAGTTCGCGCAGCCTGCCCAGCGGGTCGGCCACTTGCAGCAAGGGGCGCTTGACGTCGTGGCGCAGGCGCCGGAACAGGTCTTCGGGAGAGGAACGCAGATAGATCACATGGAAGTGATCGCGCAGCTGGATGCGGTTGGCTTCCCGCAGCACCGCGCCGCCGCCGGTGGCCAGCACGCCCTGGGCGTTGGCTGCCAGGTCGGCGATCACGGTTTGTTCGAGATCCCGGAAGGCGGCCTCCCCTTCCCGGTCGAAATAATCACGGATCGAGCAGCCGATGCGGTGCTCGATCACGTGGTCGGTATCGACGAATGGAAGGTCCAGCCGCATCCCCAGGCGCCGGCCCACTGCGGATTTTCCGGCGCCGGGCAAGCCGACGAGTGCGACCGCCACGCGGTGGCTGCTACGCCCGCGCGTCAGCGCGCGGCGTTGCGGTCGGTAATCATCTTCGGGGTGATAAAGACGAGCATTTCAGTCTTGTTGGCAACGCGTTCGCGCTTGCGGAACAGTGCCCCCAGGTAGGGCACTTCACCCAGCACCGGCACGCGCGATTCGTCATTGGTTTCTGTGAGTTCGAAGATACCACCGATGACGACCGTGCCGCCGTTCTCGACCAGCACTTCGGTCTGCACGTGCTTGGTGTTGATGGCCGGACCTGCTGAAGTGTTGACGCCACGGGCGTCCTTGCTCACGTCCAGGGTCAGGATGATGTTGCCTTCGGGCGTGATCTGCGGCGTCACTTCCAGCTTCAGCACCGCCTTGCGGAACGAGATGGAGGTCGCGCCGCTGGACGTCGCCTGCTGGTACGGGATTTCCTCACCCTGCTCGATCAGCGCCTTGGTCTGGTCGGCCGTGATGACGCGGGGGCTGGAAACCAGCTTGCCCTTGCCGTCGGCTTCGAGCGCGGAGATTTCGAGGTTCAGCATGCGAGAGAAGCTCGAATTGAATAGCGAGAACGCAAAGGAGCCAGGTGAGCCTCCCCCAGTTCCAGCGTCTCCTGCAGGAAGGTTGACGAAGTTGCTACTGGTGGGAGACCCGAAACTAACCGTCGGGCTTGTTGTAGTCGAAGTGGTTGTCGTAACCCCTCCGGTCAAAGTTGACGAGGAAGTTGTTCCTCCTCCGGTAACAGTTGGAAATGTTCCAAACGAGTTGTTGCGATTGATCACTCCACCGCCAAGCTTTACTCCCAGCGATTTGCCGAACGTATCGGAGGCCTCAACAATCCGGGCTTCGATCAACACTTGGCGCACAGGAATATCCAGTTTTTGAATCAGCTCGGCAACCTGCGCAAGGCGTGACGGGATATCGGACACGAAAAGCTGGTTCGTACGCGACTCAGCAATCACACTGCCACGTGGACTCAGGATACGAGTTGTTGTGCCGCTGTTGCTGCCGCCAGAGCCCCCTGCGGACGCGCCCGTGCCGGTCAGTCCTTGTGCAATGGCAAGTGCTTTGGTGTAGTTGAGCTGGAACGACTGGGTCCGCAGCGGCTCGAGGTTCTCGATCGTGGCCTTGGCCTCGAACTCGAGCTTTTCCTTGGCGTTGATTTCGTCCTTGGGCGCGATCCACAGCACGCTGCCGTTCTTGCGCATGCCCAGGTTCTTCGCCTGCATGATGATGTCGAGCGCCTGGTCCCAGGGCACATCCTTCAGGCGGAGCGTCAAAGCGCCGGTCACCGAATCCGAGGTCACGATGTTGAAGTTCGTGAAGTCGGCGATCACCTGCAGGAGCGAACGGATCTCGATGTTCTGGAAGTTCAGCGAGAGCTTCTCGCCGTTGTAGCCGACGCCTTGGGTCAGCTTGGTCGGATCGACCTTGCGGGCCCGCATTTCGACCACGAACTGGTTTTCGCTCTGGTAGGCGCTGTGCTCCCAGTCGCCCTTGGCCTCGATGGTCATGCGCACGCGGTCACCGGCCTGCTGCGAGGTGATCAGCTGCACCGGGGTACCGAAGTCCGCCACGTCGAGGCGGCGGCGCAGGCCTTCGGGCAAGGTCGACTTGGTGAATTCCACGACGAGATTCTTGCCCTGCTGCTTGACGTCGACGCCGACCTGGTTGTTCGGCAGATCGACGATCACGCGGCCAGTGTTGTCGGAGCCGAGTCGGAAGTCGACATCGCGCAGCGGCAGCGTGTCGCGGTTGCGGTTCTCGGCGAAGGTGGTGGCGGCAGACACGGCAAGCGCCGTGCCGGCCACGGGCTCGAGCACGACCAGCAGCGACTTGCCCTGGATTTCGGCCTTATAGGCAGTCGCCTGCTTCAGGTTCAGCACCACGCGGCTGCGGTCACCGGCCTGGACCACATTGACCGAACGCAGGTTGCCCTGGTTCACTTCGATCGCAGAGCGTCCGATGGCGTTCGTGACGCCCGGGAAATCAAGCGCAATGCGTGCAGGCGTCTGGACGGCGAATCCCGCCGGCACCGCGGTGAGCGGCTGCGCGAGATCGATGCGGATCACTTCCGCGCCGGATTGCGTCGAGCTGGTGACGGATTCGATTGCGTTCTGCGCATGGGCCACGGCCCAGGCGCCCAAGGTCAGCAGACCCAGCCCGGCAGCGCGCAGCCACTGTGCCATCGTTGATTTTTTCTGGTTCATTTCGCACTCTCTTGCAACTGCAGCGTGGCTACGCGTTCGATCCATTCACCGGCGGCGTCCTGCACGATTTCGCGCAAGGCAACTTCGGTTTCGTTGATACGGGTGATGCGCCCGTAGTTGAGTCCCAGGTATTCGCCGACGCGCACCTTGTAGAGCAGCTTGTCGACACGGACCAGCGCCACCGGCTGGCCGTTGCGGTTCATGCTGCCGACCATCGCCATGGAGTCGAGCGGGAAGGCTTCGAGCGCTTCCTTGCGGCGCGCCAGCTCGGGCGCGATCAGCTCCGAAGTGCTCGGCTGGTTCGACTCGCGACGCAGCGCCTGCGTCAGCTTCAGCATGTTGAACGGCTCGAACGAGGAAGCCTCGGTGTAGGTCTGCGGCGTGAACTTCTTGGGTTCCGTGATGCGGGGCACCGAAGGTTTCACCTGGGCGCGCTGCTCGGCCATCCAGCGTTGCAGGTCTTCCTGGTCGGACTCGCAGGCGCTGAGGCCCGCGGAGACCAGCATGATCCCGATGACTTTGATGGCGACTTTCATTTCTTCGCCTTTGGCGCTGCGGCGCGTTTCTGGGCGGCCCGCTCGTCATCGTCGAGATAACGGAAGGTACGCGCCGTGGCGTCCATCGTCAGCGTGTCCTTGTCCTTCTGCGGGGTGATCGTCACGCCGTTCAGCGTCACGATGCGCGAGAGTCCGGCGACGTCGGCTACGAAGGCGCCCATGTCGTGGTATTTGCCGGTGACGCGGACCGCGATCGGCAATTCGGCGTAGTAATCCTTGACCACCACCTGCCCGGGCCGGAACAGCTCGAATTGCAGGCTGCGGCCAAGCCCCGCCTGGTTGATGTCCGAGAGCAGCGCATCCATTTCCGCCTTGCTGGGCAGTTGCTTCTCGAGCAGGGTCACGTACTGCTGCACCTGCTCGCGCTGCTTCTTCAGCAGGTCGAGGTTGGCCGCCTGCGCGACCTTCTTCTGGTAGTCGGCCTTGAGCGTGACTTCCTTGTTGCGCTCGGCCTCGAGCTCGTCGTTCGAATTGGTCAGCCAGACGAACCACAGGGCCACCAGCACCAGTGCGGTCACCGCCAGGCAGAGCGCATAGCGCGGCACGGCCGGCCACACCGAGGGGTCATTCGGATTGAGCCCGCGGAACTGTTCGCTGAAACGCTGCAATGCAGCGCTGACATCCACTTTGGGTAAGGATCGTTTGCTTGCCATGATCGGTTACCCCTTGGATTGCGCCGCGGCGGTCGTCAATGCCTTGTCGGCGGCCGCCTTCTGGGCGTCGGTGGGGCGCTTCAGGCCGATGCGCATCGTGAAGTTGGCGACGCGTCGCTGGTCACGCTGGCTCAAGTTGACGTTCGCCGAAGTGATTTCGACCAGTTCCGGCTTCACCAGCCAGGGGCTGTTGTTGCCCAGGTTGCGCAGCAGTTCGGACACCCGCTCGTTCGACTGCGCCATGCCTTGCAGCGTGACGGTCTGGTTGTCCTGCTTCATGCTGGTCAGGTAGACGCCGTCGGGCAGCTGGCGCACCAGTTCGTTGAAAAGGTGCACCGGAAGATTCCGGTCGCCCTGAAGGTCTTCGACCGCCTGCTGACGTGCGCGCAGGGCTGCGATTTCTTCCTGCAAGGTCGAGATCTCCTTGATCTCGACTTCAAGCTTCTTGATCTCCGCCTGGAGAAAGCTGTTCTTCGATTGCTGAGCGGAAATCTGGGCTTCGTACCAGAGGTATCCCAGCGCGGAAATGAGTACACCCAGGAGAGCCGCGGCGCCCAAGGTTCCGTAGAACGCCTCGCGACGCCGCTTTCGAGCGGCTTCACGGTGCGGGAGCAGATTGATCAGGATCACTGCAGAAATCTCCGCATGGCCAGCCCGCACGAGGTGAGGTATGAAGGTGCTTCGCGCCGCACCTTCTTCTCCCGGATGTTCGGACCGAAGTCCATGCCGTCGAAGGGATTCACCAGGGAACAGGCAAACGAGGTCTGGCGCGTCACCGCATTGGTCAGCCCGGGCAGCGAAGAGGAGCCGCCCGCAAGCAACACATAGTCCACGCGGTTGTGCGGCGTGCTTGTGAAGAAGAACTGCAGCGCACGCGCGATTTCCTGCGCGATGCTTTCCACGAATGGCTTGAGCACTCCGGAGCCGTAGTCGTCAGGCAGGTCGCCGCTGCGCTTCTTGGCCTCGGCTTCTTCCGCGGAAAACCCGTACTGCCGAACGATCAGCTGGGTCAATTGGGCACCGCCGAATGCCTGGTCGCGGTCATACAGCACTTCCTGGTTGCGCAGCACCTGCATGCTGGTGGTGAAAGCGCCCACTTCGAAAAGCGCGACGACGGCATCGACACCCTTGCCGGGCAATTGCTCGATCAGCCGTGCGGTCGCAAGACGCGATGCATAAGACTCGACGTCCAGGATCATCGCCTTCAGCCCCGCCGCTTCGGCCAGGCCTTCGCGATCCTGGACCTTCTCCTTGCGGGAGGCGGCAATCAGCACCTCCACGTCGCCGGCCGAAGTCGCACTCGGACCCGTCACGCAGAAATCGAGGCTCACTTCATCCAGAGAGAACGGGATGTATTGATTGGCTTCCGACTCGACCTGAATCTCGAGCTCCTGCTCGCTCATGCCGCCCGGAAGAATGATCTTCTTGGTGATCACCGCCGAAGGAGGCAAGGCGAGCGCGACGTTGCGCGTGCGCGTGCCGCTCTTGCGGACGACGCGGCGCACGGCTTCGGCCACTTCGTCGAATTTCTCGACGTTGCCGTCGGTGATCCAGCCACGCTCGAGGGGCTCGATGGCACAGCGTTCCAGAACCAGCTTGCCGCTGGCCTCACGGCCGAGCTCGACCAGCTTGACGCTGGACGAACTGACGTCCAACCCCAGCAAGGGAGCGTTCTGACGACGAAACAATGATCCAAGAGAAGCCAAGTGAGGTCCCTTTTCCCCTGTATTTGTAACCAATGGAAAAATTTGCGTTCGGTTGCATGCTAGCAGCAGGCGTAGCGGCAACCAAGCGACGCCAGGGGCCAAAGCTCCCGAGCGTTGTCAAAACCTGACGGCAAAGCCGCATTCTGTAACTTTTGAATTAGCGCGTCGCGAGGGTAACAAAGATCGGATGGTTCGAATGGGACGGCTTTTTATAATGATGGGTGACTCCTCGGCCCTACATGCAAGAAAAAACTTCAAGCCCCAAAGGGCCAGCCAAGACCCCTCCCCCCAAACGCCCAGCCTGGCTGAGATGGCTGCTGCGCCTGTTTTTCTGGGGGTTCGGCATTGCCGCGGCCGGCGTGCTCTCGGTCCTTTGCGTGGTGGCGGTGGCCCTGGCGGTCGCCTATCCCAATCTGCCGGATATCAGCGAGCTGTCGGACTATCGGCCCAAGCTGCCGCTGAGGGTGTTCTCGGCAGAAGGCACGCTGATCGGGGAATTCGGGGAGGAGCGCCGCAACCTGACGCCCATCTCGGCCATTCCCAAGGTCGTGAAAGACGCCGTGCTGGCCGCCGAAGACTCGCGCTTCTATGACCACGGCGGCGTCGACTACAAGGGCATGGTCCGCGCCGGCCTGGCCAACCTGAACCGGGTGAAGAGCCAGGGCGCCTCGACCATCACCATGCAGGTCGCGCGTAATGTCTACCTGAGTTCCGAGAAAACGCTGACCCGCAAGGTCTACGAAGTGCTCCTGACCTTCAAGCTGGAACACTTGCTGACCAAGGACCAGATCTTCGAGATCTACCTGAACCAGATCTACCTCGGCAACCGCGCCTACGGCTTTGCCGCCGCCTCCGAGGCGTATTTCGGCAAGCCCCTGCAGGAACTCACGATCGCCCAGGCCGCCATGCTGGCCGGCCTGCCGAAGGCGCCGGGCGCGAACAACCCTGTCAACAACCCGCAGCGCGCGCGCGGCCGGCAGTTCTACGTGATAGACCGCATGCAGGAAGCCGGCTTCATCACCGCCGAACAGGCTGCAGAAGCCAAGAAAGAAGAACTGCATCTGCGCGATGCCGCCGACCCGAACCGCCTGCATGCCGAATACGTGGCCGAGACGGTGCGCCAGCTGATGTACGCGCAATACGGCGACAGCACCTACACGCGCGGCCTGAAGGTCTACACCTCGCTGGTGGCGGCCGACCAGGCAGCCGCCTACAAGGCGCTGCGCAAGGGCATCATGGACTACGAGCGCCGCCAGATCTATCGCGGCCCCGAGAAGTTCGTCGATCTGCCCGCCGACGCCAAGGACCTCGACGAAGCGGTGGACGACGCGCTCAGCGACCATCCCGACAACGGCGACGTGATGGCCGCCGTGGTGCTCAAGGCCACGCCCAAGCAGATCGACGCGGTGCGCGCCAACGGCGACGCTGTGCAGATCACCGGCGAAGGCCTCAAGCCCGCGCAGTCCGGCCTCTCGGACAAGGCGCCGCCCAACATCAAGATCCGCCGCGGCGCGGTGATCCGCGTGGTGAAGACGCCCAAGAACACCTGGGAAATCACCCAGTTGCCCGAAGTGGAAGGCGCCTTCGTCGCCATGGATCCGCGCGACGGCGCCATCAAGGCGCTGGTCGGCGGCTTCGATTTCGGCAAGAACAAGTTCAACCACGTCACCCAGGCCTGGCGGCAGCCGGGTTCGAGCTTCAAGCCGTTCATCTATTCGGCGGCGCTCGAGAAGGGCTTCACCCCCGCAACCGTCATCAACGACGGCCCGCTCTTCTTCGACGCTGGCACCACCGGCGGCCAGCCATGGGAGCCCAAGAACTACGGCGGCGGCTACGACGGCCCGATGTCGATGCGCACCGCGCTCATGAAGTCGAAGAACCTCGTGTCGATCCGCATCCTGCAGTCCATCGGCACGCGCTACGCCCAGGAGTGGATCACCAACTTCGGCTTCGACAAGGATAAGCACCCCGCCTACCTGCCCATGGCACTGGGCGCGGGCTCGGTCACGCCGATGCAGATGGCGGTGGGCTACTCGGTGTTCGCCAACGGCGGCTATCGCGTCAACCCCTACCTCGTGACCCGCATCACCGACCACAAGGACAAGGTGCTGGTCGACAAGCAGCCGCCGCTGCTCAACGAGTCGCTGCGCGCCATTCCCCAGCGCAACGCCTTCATCATGGACACGCTGCTGCAGTCGGTGGCGCGCGCCGGCACTGCCGCCAAGGCGCAGGCCATGCTCAAGCGGCCCGACCTCTACGGCAAGACCGGCACCACCAACGACTCGCTCGACGCCTGGTTCGCGGGCTTCCAGCCCACCATGACGGCCATCTCGTGGATCGGCTACGACACGCCGCGCAACCTGGGCGACCGCGAGACTGGTGGCGGCCTGAGCCTGCCGATCTGGATCAACTACATGGAAACGGCCATCAAGGGCGTGCCGGTGACCGACATCGCGACCGCACCGCCCGCCGGCATCGTGAACGTGGGCGGCGAGTGGTACTACGACGACTACGCGCCCGGCCGCGGCGTAGCGACCCTGGGCGTGGAAGCCACGCCCGCTGCGCCGGTGGAGTCCCTGACCGGCGCACCTGTGAGCCCGCCGGCCCCGCCCGAGGAACGCAGCCGCATCCTCGATCTCTTCAGGAACTGACGCAGCAGGTCAGGCAGCCGCGAATTCCAGCGGCTGTCCGGCCTGAAGGGTCGCTTCGCGCGAGAGATTGCCGAAGAGCTCTTCGCCGGTCTTGGTGTCGACCCAGGCCTTGCCGTCGTGCCGGTAGTGATAGCCGCCCGAACGCGCGGCCAACCAGATTTCCTGCAGGGGCTTCTGCAGATTCACGATCAACTGGCTACCGTTCTGGAATGAAATCGTGATCATCCCGCCAACCCTCTGGTTGTCGATGTCGGCATCGGTCGCGTCATTGATGCGATCGCAGCTCTCCTCGATGGCGGCGAGCGCGGCTTCGGCGCGGTCCATGTACTCAATGTCGGTCATTACAATTTCGCTATGTTGAACGTTCGCCAAATTCTAGTGAGCACCCGCGTCCGCGCTGCGCTCATGGTCTGCCTCGCCGCAGCCACCACCGGTCTGGCCGCTTGCGGCCAGAAGGGAGCCCTGTACCTCCCGACCGATCCCGCGGCCGTCCAACGGGCCACGTTGCCCCAGTTGCTGACTCCGGGCGGATCGGGTTCTTCGTCGAGCACAACCACCGCTCCCGCGCCGGCCACCCCGGCCAGCGGAACCACCACCGACAGCAACGACAGCACCGGAACCCGCAAATGACCGGCAGCGTCTCGTCCCCCCTGCCCGGCCAACCCCACATCGCTGAGCGCGACGGCGCACTGCACGTCGAAGGCGTCGCGCTCGACGCGCTGGCCCGCGAGCACGGCACCCCCCTCTTCGTCTACTCGAAGCAATGGATGCTCGACGCCCTGGCCGCCTACCAGCGCGGCTTCGAGGGTCGCGATGCGCTCATCTGCTACGCCATGAAGGCCAACTCGTCACTCGGCGTGCTGCGCGTGTTCGCCGAGGCAGGCTGCGGGTTCGACATCGTCTCGGGTGGCGAGCTGTCGCGCGTGCTGGCGGTCGGCTCCGATCCGAAGAAGATCATCTTCTCGGGCGTCGGCAAGACGCGCGCCGAGATGCGCCAGGCCCTCGCGGCCGGCATCGCCTGCTTCAACGTCGAGAGCGAGGCCGAGCTCGACGTGCTCAGCGAAGTGGCTGCCGCCGAAGGCAAGCGCGCGCCGATCAGCATCCGCATCAATCCGAACGTCGATCCGAAGACGCACCCGTACATTTCCACCGGCCTCAAGGGCAACAAGTTCGGCATCGCGCATGACCGCGCGGTCGAGGCTTACCGCCACGCCGCGAGGCTGCCGGGCCTCGAGGTGGTCGGCATCGACTGCCACATCGGTTCGCAGATCACCGAAGCCTCACCCTACCTCGACGCCTGCGACCGCGTGCTGGACCTCGTCGAAGCCATCGAGGCGGCCGGCGTGCCGATCCATCACCTGGACTTCGGCGGCGGCCTGGGCATCGACTACAACGGCGAAGTGCCGCCCAAGGCCGATGCGCTCTGGCAGCAGTTGCTCGCCAAGCTGGACGCCCGCGGCTTCGGCCGGCGCAAGCTGGTCATCGAACCCGGCCGCTCGCTGGTCGGCAACGCGGGCGTGTGCGTGACCGAGGTGCTCTACACCAAGCCCGGTGAAGACAAGAACTTCTGCATCATCGACGCGGCCATGAACGACCTGCCGCGGCCCGCGATGTACCAGGCATTCCAGCGCATCGTGCCGGTGCGCACCCGCGCCGGCGACGCACCGGTCTACGACGTGGTCGGCCCGGTCTGCGAAAGCGGCGACTGGATCGGCCGCGACCGCGCGCTCAACGTGGTGGCAGGAGACCTGCTCGCCGTGCTGTCGGCCGGCGCGTATTGCATGAGCATGTCCAGCAACTACAACACGCGCGGCCGTGCCGCAGAAGTGCTGGTGAGCGGCGCGACCGCAAAGCTGATCCGCCGTCGCGAGACGATGGAAGACCAGCTGCGCGCCGAGATCGACGGCTGATCTTTCCTCGCCCGGCGGTCAGCCGGTGCGCAGCGGCTTGTTGCCGCCGCGCGCCGCGCCCGCCCCTGCGGCTGCGGCACTTGCCTTCCGCTTGCTCGCGAAGTCCCACACGCGCCATGCAAGCAGCACCCCGATGATCGCCACGTAGACAAACACTTCGGCGAAGTTGTTCTTGCCCGCGCGCATCCAGAAGAAGTGCAGCAGGCCGAGCCCCGCGATCACATACACCAGCTTGTGCAGCATCTGCCAGCGCTTCGCACCCATCGCCTTGATCGCGCGGTTGAACGAGGTGGCGGCCAGCGGCGTCAACAGCACGAAGGCGGTGAATCCCACCAGGATGAACGGCCGCTTCGCGATGTCCTTGACGATGTCGCCCCACTCGAAGCCCATGTCGAACCAGCTGTAGCACAGCAGGTGCAGCACCACGTAGAAGTACGCGAACAGGCCCAGCATGCGGCGATAGCGCGCGAGCGCATTCCACTTGCTCATCACGCGCAGCGGCGTCACGGCCAGCACGATGCAGATGAAGCGCAGCGTCCAGTCGCCCGTGGCGCGGATCAGGAACTCGGCCGGGTTGGCGCCGAGCCCGTCGGTGAATGCACCATAGGCCAGCCGCGCGAACGGCAGCAGGCACAGCAGGAAGATGACCGGCTTGGTGGCCGGATGCATGAGCAGCTTGTTCATGTGGCAACGGCCGGACGACGAAGCAGGCTCAGTAGTTCTTCTTCAGGTCCATGCCCGCATAGAGCTGGCCGACCTGGGCTTCGTAGCCGTTGAACATCTCGGTCTTGCGCCGCTTGGCGAACAGGCCGCCGCCGTCGCCGATGCGGCGCTCGGTGGCCTGGCTCCAGCGTGGGTGGTCGACGTTCGGATTCACGTTCGAATAGAAGCCGTATTCGTTGGCCGCCGCCTTGTTCCAGGCCGTGCTCGGCTCCTTTTCGACGAAGCGGATCTTGACGATCGACTTGGCCGACTTGAAACCGTATTTCCAGGGCACCACCAGCCGCACCGGTGCGCCGTTCTGATTGGGCAGCACCTCGCCGTACATGCCGAAGGCCAGCAGCGTGAGCGGATGCATCGCCTCGTCCATGCGCAGGCCTTCGGTGTAGGGCCAGTCGAGCACACGCGAGCCGACGAAGGGCATGGTCTTGGGGTCGGCCAGTGTCACGAACTCGACGAACTTGGCATTGCCCTGCGGTTCAACCTTCTTGATCAGCTCGGCCAGCGAGTAGCCGACCCACGGAATCACCATCGACCAGCCTTCGACGCAACGCAGGCGGTAGATGCGCTCTTCCTGCGCGCTGAGCTTGAGCAGGTCTTCGATGCCGTACTTGCCCGGCTTCTTGACCAGGCCCTCGACCTCCACCGTCCAAGGCCGGGTCTTGAGCGTGCCGGCATTCTTGGCCGGGTCGGCCTTGTCGGTGCCGAACTCGTAGAAGTTGTTGTAGGTGGAGGCGTCCTTGTAGTCGGTGAGCTTGTCCATGGACATGGCACCCGGCACGGCCGATTTGGCGCCCGGCAGCGCCGCGAGCTTGCCCGGACCCGCCGTCTGGGCCCATGCCTCGCGCGCAGCGAAGCTCGCCAGAGCCGCGCCCGCAGCGCCGCCGGCCATGAGTTTCAGCATGTCGCGCCGGCTCTCGTATGCAGCGCGCGGCGTGATATCACTCGGCACCGGGTGGATGAAGCCGTTGTCGTCGCTGCTGTGGCGGCGAAGCGGACGGGAATGAAACGACATGGCAAGCCTTTCGCTGGAATCGTTGTGCTCAGGGTAGTTCGTGACCAGCCCCGATTTGGTTACGCGCCGGCACGGCGCGCGGTTTCAATTCTTCGCGAAAGACTGCGGGCTTGCGCCTACAGCGTTCCGTAGCTGTGCAGGCCGCTCAGGAACATGTTGACGCCGAGGAAGGCGAAGGTCGTGACTGCCAGGCCGCCCAGCGCCCACCATGCCGCCACCGTGCCGCGCAGCCCCTTCACGAGCCGCATGTGCAGCCAAGCCGCGTAGTTGAGCCAGACGATCAGCGCCCAGGTTTCCTTCGGGTCCCAGCTCCAGTAGCCGCCCCAGGCGTCGGCGGCCCAAAGGGCACCGAGCACGGTGGCGATGGTGAAGAAGGCGAAGCCGACCGTGATCGACTTGTACATGACGTCGTCGAGCACCTCGTTGGCAGGCAGCCGCGCCGCGATGCGCTTGCGCCCCAGCAGGATGCCAGCGGCAATCAGCGCCGAGATGCCCGCATAGACCACCCAGTAGCTGCCGCCCGCTTCCTGCACGCGCTGGCGGAAGGCCACGGGCACGAAGCACAGCGCCACGCCCAGCAGCCAGATCGGCGTGAGCTTGTACCAGCGCTTCTCGTCGGCCTGTTCCTTGATCAGATACGCGAAGGCCACCATGGCCGCCAGCGAGAAGGTACCGTAGCCGATGAAGTTGGCCGGCACGTGCAGCTTCATCCACCAACTCTGCAATGCGGGTACCAGCGGCTGGATTTCGTGCGCCTCGCGCACGATGGTGTACCAGAGCAGGAAGCCGACCGCCGCGCTGACGACCAGCATCACGAAGGCGCCGAGCGCACGCGTGTTGTAGCGCTCTTCGAAGTACAGATAGAACGCCGCGGTGAGCCAGCAGAACAGCACGAACACCTCGTACAGGTTGCTCACCGGGATGTGTCCGATGTCCGGGCCGAGCTGGTGGCTCTCGTACCAGCGCACCATGGTGCCGATCAGCGCCATCGTCACGGCGGCCCAGGCGAGGCGCGAGCCGATCATGTCGAAGGTGTCGGACTGCTTGCCGCCGAAGAAGCCGAGCCAGTAGAACAGCGTGCTCATGAAGAACAGCACGCTCATCCACAGGATGGCCGACTGGCTCGACAGGAAGTATTTGAGCCAGAACACCGTGTCGGCGCGCGCGAGGTCGCCCTGGTACGAGCTGATGGCCAGCAGCGATGCGGCGGCCACCACGATGGCCAGCACGCGCAGCGGCCGCCAGAACCAGCCGATGGCGATCATCGCGATCACAGCGGCGGCGAGGATCGGCTTCTCGTAGTAGTCCATCGACCCCGCATAGCGCGTGAACGCGAACAGGCCGCCCGCCAGCACCAGCGCCGCGAACACCCAATCGAACAGGTTGCGGCGCGAGAGCCAGCTTTCATTGAGCGTGAGGGTCGTGGTGTTCATGTTGTCTCGGGTTCCGTCTTTTTCAGGGCGAGCAGCTTGTGCTTGAGGTGCTCGAATTCGCGGTCGCTGTCCATGGTCTTGCGATTGACCGAGAACGCCATCGTGGCGGTCGTGGCGCCGTCGGCCGCGCTGCCATCGGGCGTCAGCCACACCCAGAGGCGCCGTTCGCGCACGTACAGCATGGCAAAAATCCCGATGATCAGCAACAGGCAGCCCAGATAGACGACGTTCTTGCCAGGGGCGCGCGCCACCTGGAACACGCTGGCCTGCACCTGGGTGAAGTCGGTCATCATCATCGCGACCGGGGCCGGGTAGAAGTGCGCGTCGCTGATGGCCAGCACGGCCTGCGTGAGGTAGGCCTGCGACTTCTCGTCGTTCGGCAGCACGGCCAGGCCAGCGCCCTCGCGGCTCAGGTTGAGCACCTCGAACAGCACGTCGTTGAGGATGCGCACCAGCACGCCACCCGCGCGCTCGCGCTCGGCCTCGGGCACGTTGACTTCCATGAACTCCGCGATCGCCTGCCAGCCGCCCACGGTGGTGGCGTCCGGCCTGGCGCGCTCGCTGCCCGAGAACAGCGCCAGCGCGCGGGTGGCCGACACCCGCAGCTGCTCGGCCATTTCGGGGCGCTTCGGGTCGGTGGCCTTGGCGATGTAGCGCTCGATGGCGCGCGCGCGGATGTCGGGGTCGGCGAGCGCGGCGCGCATGCGCACGAACCCGTCCATGGAGCCCTGCTCGTCGGCCGGCACGCGCAGGTAGCGGAACGGGTCTTCGGGCTTCTCGCGCATGCCGAGCAGGAACACCGGCTGGCCATCGCCGGTGTCGACCGGCACCATGTAGTTCTGGTACTCGCGTGCCTGCCCGGCGGCGTCGCGCAGCTTGTAGCCGATGCTCGGGCCGATGTTGCGCAGCACCTTCGGCTTGTTGACCTTGTTGGCCGCGCCCAGGCGCGACTCGATGTCGTGGCGCAGGTCGACCTTGCGCACGTCGGCGCCGCTGCTCATGGCGCCGGCGTCGGCGAAGTTCTCGACGTTGATCACGCGCAGCGCGGCGTATTCGAGCGTGAGCTTGTCCTTGCCGTTGGTGATTTCGGTGCTCGGGCCGCCGATGATGCCCTCGACCTCGAAAGGCTTGGCCGCGGCCGCCATCGGCACCGCCTTGAGCTTCACCTTGGAGCCGCCGTCGTCGAAGCTCGACTGGTAGATCTCCACGCCCTTGTAGCTGGCCGGGTGGTTGACCTCGATGCGCGCGGGCACCTGCTCGCCGGTTTCGCGGTCGTGCAGCACCACTTCGCTGGCAAACAGCTTGGGCATGCCGGTCGAGTAGTAGTCGACGATGAACTTCTTCAGTTCGATGGAGAACG
Source organism: Variovorax durovernensis (assembly GCF_977011995.1). Lineage (NCBI taxonomy): Bacteria > Pseudomonadati > Pseudomonadota > Betaproteobacteria > Burkholderiales > Comamonadaceae > Variovorax > Variovorax durovernensis. The sequence goes on from NZ_CDRNCW010000001.1 coordinate 5,533,864, forward strand.
GCAGCTCCTGCAGCAGCACGCCGTCGGCCTGGTTGAGGATGGCCACGCTGCCCTGCCCGCCCTCGGGCACGAGGATGTTGCCGCGGAAGGTCGGGTTGCTGGCCGACAGGCGGTGCTCGGGCGCCACGTCGGCGATCATGCCGCCACCGGTGAACACGCTCTTGCCGTTGAACCAGGTCTGCGCGCGCACGATGAGGTCGCCGTCCAGCAGGCCGCCGATGCACACCAGCACGATCGCGCTGTGGGCCGCGATGTAGCCCAGCTTGTGGGCACCGCCGGCACGCGCCGCGACCATCCAGCCCGCGCCGGTCGGGCGGCTGCCATTGGTGGCCTCGCGCTGCTGCAGCTTGACCTTCCAGCCGCCGCTCACCAGCAGTTGCCCGATGCGATTGGCAGCGGCCTCCGGCGTTTCGCCCAGGCGGTTCTCGGCGCGCTGGCCGAAGGCCTTCAGGCTCTGCGCACGGATGTCTTCCTTGAAGGTCTTGAGGTCGACCAGGATGCGCGGCGTGTTGCGCGCGACGCACAGCGAAGTGCTGATCACCAGGAACAGCAGGATCAGCATGAACCACCAGGCGCTGTAGACCGTGTCGAGCCGCGCCGCGCGGAACAGCTCGGCCCAGAAGGGCCCGAACTGGTTGATGTAGTTGTTGATCGGCTCGTGCTGCTTGAGCACGGTGCCGATGATCGACGCGATGCAGATGACGGTGAGCAGCGCGATCGCGAAGCGCATCGACGACAGCAGCTCCACCGCCGCGCGAAGCATTTGCGGGCCGCGATGAACGCGAAGGCCATGGGTGGAGACGGACATCGGGGCGAAAGGTAAGGGAAGACGGGAGAAAAGCAAAAGGGCGGGCCATCCTTCTGGATCGGCCCGCCCTTTGTTTGGGGTTGTTGTCGGCGGTTAGTTCACGCTCTGGAGCGCGTCGTCATCAGCGCAGGCCGGCAATGTAGTCGGCCACGGCGGCGATTTCGCGGTCGTTGAGCTTGGCGGCGACACCGGTCATGGGGCCGCTGTTGGTGCGAACGGGGGTGCCGTCGCCGCGGAAGGCCTTGAGCTGGGCCATGGTGTAGTCGGCGTTCTGGCCGCCCAGGCGCGGGTATTGGGCGGGCAGGCCGGCGCCGTTGGGGCTGTGGCAGCCGGCGCAGGCGGGAATGGAGCGCTCGCCGATGCCGCCGCGGTAGATCTTCTCGCCCAGGGCAACGGTGTCCTTGCTCTTCGAGAAGCCGGTCTTGATCTTCTTGGAGGCCACGAACCAGGCGATGTCGCGCATGTCCTGGTCGCTGAGGTTGGCCGCCATGGGGCTCATGACGCTGTTCTTGCGCTTGCCGGACTTGAAGTCCTGCAGCTGCTTGAGGATGTATTCGGGGTGTTGTTGCGCCAGCTTGGGGTTGGCGGCGATGGTCGAGTTGCCGTCGGCGTTGTGGCACGAAGCACAGCTCTGGACCGTGGGCGTGCTCGCGCTGAACAGCGTGTCCCCCTTGGCGGGGTCCGGCTTGGCCGGTTTGGCCGGCGCCGCAACCGGAGCAGCCGCGGCGTGTTCATCGGCTGCAAAACTCACGCTGGATGCGATGCCCACGAGGGCTGCAAGCAGAATATTGGCAAACAACTTCATATCGGGGGCTTCGAATTTATTGGCGCAAAACCTCACGATTCTACAATGTGGGTCTAGTTTCGAAAGTCCGTAGATGCCCTCCCCGCGCGCCAAGCCCGCTGCCTATCCTCCCCGCGCGGCGCCCGCCGCGGACCCCCAGGTCGCCGAACGAGAGCGCGTTGCGCTCGGCTGGCTGCACACCGCCCACTTCCTCACCAGCGCTCCGCAGCTGGAGCACCTCCCCCCTGTAGACCTGCCCGAGATCGCCTTCGTCGGCCGCTCCAACGCGGGCAAGTCGACCGCCATCAACACTCTGACGCAGCAGACGCGCCTGGCCTTCGCCTCCAAGACGCCGGGCCGCACGCAGCACATCAACCTGTTCGGCATCGGCAAGCAGAAGGTCGACGACGCGGTGCTGGCCGACCTGCCCGGCTACGGCTATGCGGCCGTGCCGCGCGAGGCCAAGCTGCGCTGGCAGCGCGTCATGGGCAACTACCTGATGACGCGCGAGAGCCTGCGCGGCGTGGTGCTGATGTGCGATCCGCGCCACGGCCTGACCGAACTCGACGAGATCCTGCTCGACGTGATCCGCCCGCGCGTGGAGCAGGGCCTGAAGTTCCTGGTGCTGCTGACCAAGTCCGACAAGCTCACGCGCAGCGAAGCCGCCAAGGTGCTGTCGATTACGCGACTGAACGCCGGCGGCGGCGAGGTGAAACTGTTCTCCGCGCTGAAGAAGCAGGGCGTCGGCGAGGCCGCCGAGCTGCTGTGGCGCTGGGTGCACCCGGAAGGCGGCGAGGCGCCGCCGGAGCCCCCCGCGCCATCGCCGGAGGCCTGACCCGGAAACAGGCTGCACCGGGCGTCCCGTCTGCGTAGTTCACTATCAAAAAAATAGCGACAGTCAACCCAAGGAGACAAGAAGCATGATCGAGACATTCCAACGCAGCCTGCCCAACGGCACCAGCCTGAGCTGCCGCGCCACCGGCGAGCCGGGCCGGCCGCTGATGGTGTTCCTGCACGGCTTTCCGGAGGCCGCGTTCATCTGGGACGAACTGCTCGAATACTTCGCGGACCCCGCCCACGGCGGCTACCGCTGCGTGGCGCCCAACCTGCGCGGCTTCGAGAAGTCGAGCGCGCCGACCGATGTGGCGGCCTACAAGCCCCACCTTCTGATCCAGGACATCCAGCAGCTCGTCGCCACCGAGAGCGCCGACGGCACCATGGCCGCGCTGGTGGCCCACGACTGGGGCGGCGCCTTCGGCTGGGGCTACGCCAACGCCTTCCCGCAGCAGGTCGGCAAGCTGGTCATCATCAATTCGCCGCACCCGGGCACCTTCACCCGCGAACTGCGCAACAGCGCGGCGCAGCAGCAAGCCAGCGCCTACATGAACTTCCTCGCGCGCCCCGATGCCGAGGCACTGCTCGCGGCCGACGACTTCAAGCGCATGTGGCCCTTCTTCACGCTGATGAAGGCCGGCCCCGACGGCTTCGGCTGGCTCACCGAAGAGGTGAAGCAGAAGTACCGCGAAGTCTGGGGCGCGGGCCTCACGGGCGCCTGCAATCTCTACCGCGTGACCCCGATGAAGCCGCCGCTGCCGGGCCAGACCATCGACGGCATTCCGGTGCTGCCGCGCGAACGGCTCACGGTGGATGTGCCGACCTTCGTGTTCTGGGCGCTCGACGATGCGGCGTTGCTGCCCGGCCTGCTCGAGGGGCTGGAGGACTATGTGCCGAAGCTCGAGATCAAGAAAGTGCCGAACGCGACCCACTGGATCGTGCACGAGCAACCGCAACTGGTCGCCCGCGAGATCGAAGGCTTCCTGAAGCGTGCTCAGTAAATAGGCGGCTCGCCCTCCGGGCGGGTCTTGAAGCGGCGGTGCACCCAGTAGTACTGGGAAGGCATCGTGTCGATGTAGCCCTGCAGGCGCTCGTTCATGAGCGCCGTGTCGGCCTCGACGTCGTCGGTCGGAAAGTTCTGCCAGGTCGGCAGCACCTGTATTTCGTAGCCGTCCCGCGTGAGCTTCGACACCACCGGCACCACCTTGGCCTTGCCCAGCCGCGCAAAGCGCGACAGCGAAGGCACGGTGGCAGCCTGCACGCCGTAGAACGGCACGAAGATGGTCTGGTCGCGGCCGAAGTCCATGTCGGGCAGCAGGTACAGCAGGCCGCCCTTGCGCAGGCCCTGCAGCACGGGCTTGATGCCGTCCACCCGGTTGAGCGCCGCCACGTCGCCGAAGCGCGTGCGGCCTTCGCGGATCCAGGCATCGACCATCGGGTCGCGCTGGGTCGTGTAGATGGTGGCCGAGGGGCGCGCCGTGTGCATGGTCAGCGCGGTGGCCGCGGCATCGAGGCCGTAGAAGTGCGGCGCGAACAGGATCATCGGCGCGTCGCCCTCGGCGATCTCGCGGATCTCCGAAGCCGCGCCGACCACCTTGAGCCGGCTCGCCACCACCTTCTCGGGGGCATGCCAGAGCCAGCCGCGGTCGAGCCACGACTGCGCCACGAAGACGAAGGTCTCGCGCGCGATGGCGCGGCGCTCGGCCTCCGACTTCTCGGGGAAGCAGACCGCGAGGTTGGTGTCGACCACGCGCCGCCGCGGCACGGCGACGGTGTGCAGGATGCGTCCGAGGAACGCGCCGAAGCCGCGCACCAGCGGCAGGGGCAGCGGCGCGATCGCGCGCATGAAGCCGATGCCGAGCCGGGAACCGAAGCTCATGCGGCCTCCCCGGTGGCGGCGGCCACGCGCTCGGCGCGCGGCTCCTTGTAGCGGGCGTAGTCCCACACGTACTGGCCGGGCAGGCTGTGGATCAGCCGGCCGATGCCGTCGTTCATGGCCGCGGCGGCCTCCTCGATGGAGGCGGAGGGGTCGGTCAGCGCGGTGCCGACGATCGGCTCGAAGCGGATCACGTAGCCGGCGCCCTTGGGCAGGCGCTCGCAGACGCTGAGGAAACAGGCCGCGCCGGTCTGTTGCGCGAGGCGGGGAAGCAAGGTCATGGTGTAGGCGGGGCGGCCCAGGAACGGCGCCCAGACGCCTTGTCCCAGCGGCGGCACCTGGTCGGGCAGGATACCGGTGTAGCCGCCGCCGCGCAGGGTGCGGATCAGGCCGCGCACGCCGCTGTTGTTGGTAGGAAGCGTCTGCAGGCCGGGCCGGTCGCGCGAGCCTGCGGCGATCAGGTCGGCCATCCATTTCTTGCGCGCCGGACGGAACAGCGCCGTGATGGGCCCGTAGGCCGCCAGGAAGCGCTCGCCGATGGCCTGGCCGCACATTTCCCAGCTGCCGAGGTGCGGCGCGACGAGGATCACGCCTTTCTTGGCCTGCATGGCGGCTTCGAAGGCTTCCACGCCTTCCCAGCGCACCACGCGGTCCAGCACGGTCTGGCCATGCGGGCGCAGCCAGAGCCAGGGCAGCTCGGAGGCCATCTTGCCGGCGGCGGCGATGGCGGGGCGGTATTGGCCGGGGGCGAAACCCGCGCTCTCGGCATTGGCCTTGAAGCGGCGGCGGTAGCCCGGCGCGCACCACCAGACCAGCCAGCCCAGCATGGCGCCGAGGCGATGCATCAACGGCATCGGCAAGCGGGCAAGCAGGCGAAACAGGGTGATCATTGAAAACGGGAGGGGGTCAAAAAACGGACGCGCGCGCATGGTAGGCGCGGCTCGAATAGAATCCAAATTGTCGCCGAGTTACGGAACAACTTGCAGGGCGACAAACACAAGCGCGAAGGCGATTGTGCCCCGCCGGTCCGCCGGCATCTGCTAAAGCGTTCGCCAGGGCTCCGCAGAGTTGGCAACGCGCCAAGTCACTTCAAGGAGTTTTGAACAAATGGCGAACGATTTCCTCTTCACTTCCGAATCCGTCTCCGAAGGCCACCCCGACAAGGTCGCCGACCAGATCTCGGATGCCATCCTGGACGCGATCTTCGAGCAGGACCCCCGAAGCCGCGTGGCCGCCGAGACACTGACCAACACCGGCCTCGTGGTGCTGGCCGGCGAAATCACGACCAACGCGCACGTCGACTACATCCAGGTCGCGCGCGACACCATCAAGCGCATCGGCTACGACAACACCGACTACGGCATCGACTACAAGGGTTGCGCCGTGATGGTCTGCTACGACAAGCAGTCCAACGACATCGCCCAGGGCGTGGACCACGCGTCGGACGACCACCTGAACACCGGCGCCGGCGACCAGGGCCTGATGTTCGGCTACGCCTGCGACGAAACGCCCGAGCTGATGCCCGCGCCCATCTACTACGCGCACCGCCTCGTCGAGCGCCAGGCCCAGCTGCGCAAGGACGGCCGCCTGCCCTTCCTGCGCCCCGACGCCAAGAGCCAGGTCACGATGCGCTACGTGGACGGCAAGCCGCACAGCATCGACACCGTGGTGCTCTCCACCCAGCACAGCCCCGACCAGAGCGAGACGCCGACCAAGATGAAGGCTTCGTTCAACGAAGCCATCATCGAAGAAATCATCAAGCCGGTGCTGCCCAAGGAGTGGCTCAAGGACACGCGCTACCTGATCAACCCCACCGGCCGTTTCGTTATCGGCGGCCCGCAAGGCGACTGCGGCCTCACCGGCCGAAAGATCATCGTCGACACCTACGGCGGCGCCTGCCCGCACGGCGGTGGTGCGTTCTCGGGCAAGGACCCGTCGAAGGTCGACCGCTCGGCCGCCTACGCCGCGCGCTATGTGGCCAAGAACATCGTGGCCGCCGGCCTGGCGCGCCAGTGCCAGATCCAGGTGGCGTACGCCATCGGCGTGGCACAGCCGATGAACATCACGGTCTACACCGAAGGCACCGGCGTGATCCCCGACGAGAAGATCGCCGAACTCGTGCGCGAACATTTCGACCTGCGCCCGAAGGGCATCATCCAGATGCTCGACCTGCTGCGCCCGATCTACCAGAAGACCGCCGCCTACGGCCACTTCGGCCGCGAAGAGCCCGAGTTCACCTGGGAAGCGACCAACCAGGCCGCGGCCCTGCGCGCAGCCGCCGGCATCAAGGGCTGATCAGAGCCCCGGCCGCCGCTTCTTCAGGCGGCGGCAGCAGTTGAAGGAAAACGCACCGTGACCAGCAGCCCCCGCGCCTCGCGCGGATTGGCTGCCAGGTCCACGTTCGCATCGAAGGCCCGCGCGATCTCCCGCACGATGGCCAGCCCCAGGCCCGTTCCCTCGGTGTCCTGCGACACCCGGTAGAAGCGCTCGAACACGCGCTCGCGCGCCTCGGCTGGAATGCCGGGGCCGTTGTCTTCCACGGTCAGCTCGACCATGCCTTCCACCTTCCGCACGCCGACCGTCACCCGGCCGCCTTCCTGCGTGTAACGCAAGGCGTTGTCCAGCAGGTTCGTGGCCAGCGCATCGAGCAACGCCGGCTGGGCCTGCACGACGGCCTCGCCCGGCCCGGCCTCCGACTCCAGACCCAGGTCGATGCCGCGACGGTCCGCCAGCGCCGCGAGCTGCTCGACGCAGCGCAGCGCCACGGCCGCAAGGTCGACCGGCTCCAGCCGCGTGTGCGCATCGCCGTGCTCGGCCTGCGCCAGCAGCAGCAGCTTGTTCGTCACGTCGACCAGCCGGCGGTTGCTGGTCTGCATCTCTTGCCACATCGCGTCCATATCGGCGCGGCGCGTGTCCCATTCGCCGCGGTGCTGCCGCGTGTAGCGCGCGAACTCGATCTGCGATGCCTGCATGGCCAGCGGCGTGCGAAGCTGGTGCGCCGCGTCGGCAATGAAGCGCCGCTGCGCCTCGGAGTGGGCCTTGAGCTGCGCCACGAAGCGGTTGATGGTGTCGGCCACCGGCCGCAGCTCGGAGTGCAATGCGCCGGGGTCCACCACCAGGTCGAGGTGCAGCGGGTCGCGCTGCGCGAGCTGCTGGCTCAGCCGCACGATGGGGCGCAGCTCGAGCGTCAACGCCGCCACGGCCAGCGCGATGGAAAGCGCCAGCGCAACCAGCAGATACTCCATCGACGGCCACCAGAGCGTGCGCAGCATGTGGTCGCGGCTGCCTTCGGTCTTGCCGACGGCGATGGTGATGTCGCGCGCGCCGCCGGCCTCGTACATCGCGCGCGTGGTGACCACGGCGCGCAGCGGCACGCCGGCGAAGTGGGTGTCGTACCACTGCGCCCGGTCGATTCCCTCGGGCTTGCGCACGGCGGGCAGCGGAAAGTCGGCCGAGCCGGCCAGCACCTCGCCGTTGGCGCCCGTCACGCTGAGGAACACGCGGTCGCGCTCGGGCGACACGAACAGGCTCAGCGCCGACGGCGGCACGCTGGCCTTCACGTCCTCGTCTTCCCAGATCAGGCGGTCCGACAGCACCTTGGCCGAGGACAGCAGGTCGTGGTCCTGCACATAGTCGGCCACCTCCGCGGCGTTGCGCCAGTTGAGGTATCCGCAGATGGCCACGAACACCGACATCGGCAGCAGCAGCCACAGCGCAAGGCGCAGGCGAAGGCTGGCGCGCCTGGGCACCCTAATCTTCCTGGCGCGTGCGCAGCAGGTAGCCCACGCCGCGCAGCGTGATGATCGTCGCCTGGCTCGCCTCGAGCTTCTTGCGCAGCCGGTGGATGTAGATGTCGACCGCATCCGCGCTGGGCTCGTCGTCCAGGCCGAACATCGCGTCGATCAGCGCCTGCTTGGATACGGTGCTGCCGGCCTTCAGCATCAGCGTTTCCAGCAGCGTGCGTTCGCGCGGCGGCAGCGACAGCTCTTCGCCGGCCAGCGCGAACTGCCGCGTGCGCAGGTCGTAGCGCAGGTCGCCGCAGGCGATGTCGTTGGCCTTGCCGGGCATCTGCCGGCGCACCAGCACCTTGATGCGCGCCACCAGCTCGCGGATCTCGAAGGGCTTGACGAGGTAGTCGTCGGCGCCGATCTCCAGGCACAGCACCTTCTGGTCGAGCGACGCCGTGGCCGTGAGGATGATCACCGGCACCGTGTCGCCGCGCTCGCGCAGCCTGCGCAGCACGGCCTTGCCGGAGAGCTGCGGGATGTTCAGGTCGAGCAGCACCACGTCGTAGGCCGTCTGCGTCAGCAGGCGGTCGGCGGCGTCGCCGTTGTCCACATGGTCGACCACGAACTCCTGCTCGCGCAGCAGGCTGGAGAGCCAGTGCGCGAGTTGCGGGTTGTCTTCGATGAGCAGCAGCTTCATGGGGTCGGGGGTGGTGGCCGTGGATTCTAGGAAGCATCGGCAAGTCCTAGGGATAACCATGACAAATCATGCAGGCGGCCGAAAGCTGGCCGAAAGACGCCGCTTCCTAGACTGGCCCCGTCCTGCGGCAGATGTGCGCGGACTTCCAATTCAATACCAATACGGAGAGACATCATGTCCCTGTCGACGCTCGCCACCCGCCGCACCCTGCTGGCCGCCGCCCTGTGCACCGCCCTTGCCGCCACCGCGCCGCTCGCGCAGGCCGCCGATGCGCCCATCACCATCATGGTGGGCGGCATCAACAAGATCATCTACCTGCCGGCCAAGCTCACCGACGCACTGGGTTACTTCAAGGACGAAGGCCTGAATGTCGAGCTGCAGTCGCAGCCGGCCGGCGTGGACGCGGAGAACCAGCTGATCGCCGGCGCCGTGCAGGGCGTGGTGGGCTTCTACGACCACACCATCGACCTGCAGAGCAAGGGCAAGGAAATCCAGGCCATCGCCGTGTTCTGCAAGGTGCCGGGCGAAGTCGAACTGGTCTCGACCAAGGCTGCAGCTGCCGGCTTCAAGACCATGGCCGACGCCAAGGGCGGCAAGACGCTGGGCGTGACCGGCCTGGGCTCTTCCACCGACTTCCTCACGCGCTACCTGGCCGACCGCGCCGGCGTGGCCTCGAAGGACTACTCGCTGCTGCCCGTGGGCGCCGGCAACACCTTCATCGCGGCCATGAAGCAGGACCGCATCCAGGCCGGCATGACCACCGAGCCCACCGTGTCGCAGATGCTCAAGACCGGCGACGCCAAGGTGCTGGTCGACCTGCGCACCGAGCCCGACACCATCAAGGCGCTGGGCGGCCTCTACCCCGCGGCCAGCCTGTACGTGCAGAACACCTGGGCCGAGTCGCACAAGGCCGAGGCCACCAAGCTGGCCCGCGCCTTCGCCCGCACCATGGAATACATCCACACCCACAGCGCCGAAGAGATCGCCGAGAAGGTGCCGCGCGACTACTACGGCAACGACAAGGCGCTGTACGTCGAGGCGCTGAAGGCCTCGCTGCCGATGTTCACCACCGACGCCAAGATGCCCGCCGGCGGCCCCGAGACCGTGCTGAAGGTGCTCGCCACCTACAAGCCGCTGGTCAAGAGCAAGAACATCGACCTGTCGAAGACCTACACCAACGCCTACCTGGCGGCAGCGGCGGCGAAGTGACCATGCGCAACGGAACACCCCCCAGCAGCAACGGCAGCGCCGTGACCTCGGCGATCGACTTCAACGACGTCTCGCTGCGCTTCATCTCGCAGGACGGCAACGCCACAGTGGCGCTGCGCAACTTCAGCATGTCGGTGGCGCGCGGCGAGTTCGTCGCCATCGTCGGGCCCACGGGCTGCGGCAAGTCGACCACGCTGAACATGATCACCGGCCTGCTCAAGCCCACCGTGGGCGACGTGAAGGTGATGGGCAAGCCCGTGACCGGCGTCGATCCGCGCATCGGCTTCGTGTTCCAGGCCGATGCGGTGTTCCCTTGGCGCAGCGTGGAAGACAACGTGGCCGCCGGCCCGATCTTCCGCGGCAAGCCGAAGAAGGAAGCGATGGATCTGGCGCAGGAGTGGATCCATCGCGTGGGCCTCTCGAAGTTCGGCAAGCACTACCCGCACCAGTTGTCGGGCGGCATGCGCAAGCGCGTGGCGCTGGCGCAGACCTTCATCAACAACCCCGAGATCCTGCTGATGGACGAGCCCTTCTCGGCGCTCGACATGCAGACCCGCACGCTGATGCAGGACGAGCTGCTGCAGCTGTGGTCGGGCAACGGCGGCAGCGTGGTGTTCGTCACGCACGACCTGGAAGAAGCGATTGCGCTGGCCGACCGCGTGTTCGTGCTGTCGGCGCGCCCCGCCACGCTCAAGCGCGTGTACGAGATCGACCTGCCGCGCCCGCGCGTCATGTCCGAAGTGCGCTACGACCCGCAGTTCATCGAGCTCTCGAAGCGCATCTGGGACGACCTGCGCGAAGAAGTGGTGATCCAGTGAACACAACGACGACAAGAACCATGACGACGCCCTCCACCACCACCCCAGCGGCAGCGGTGCTGCCCTCGTCGCTCAGCGACGCCGCGCTGGCGCGCGAATCCGAGGTCGCGCAGGCGGCCATCCGCGGCCGCCGCCGCATGATCATCGGGCTGCGGCTGGCCGTGCTGGTGATCGCGCTCGGCGGCTGGGAGATTGCGGCGCGCCTGAAGTGGATCGACCCGTTCTTCTATTCGATGCCTTCGATGATCTACGACCAGCTGGTGGAGTGGATGCGCGACGGCACCTCGCAAGGCTCGCTGTGGATGCAGGTGGCGGTGACGCTCGAGGAAACGGTGATCGGCTTCCTGATCGGCTCGATCGCCGGCGTGCTGTGCGGCATCGTGCTGGGCCGCAACAAGCTGCTGTCGGATGTGTTCAGCCTCTACATCCAGATTGCCAACTCGATTCCGCGCGTGGTGCTGGGCTCGATTTTCGTTATCGCGCTGGGCCTGGGCATGGCCTCGAAGGTGGCGCTGGCGGTGGTGATGGTGTTCTTCGTGGTGTTCGGCAATGCCTTCCAGGGTGTGCGGGAAGCCGACAAGTACATGATCGCGAACGCACAGATCCTCGGTGCTTCGCCGCGGCAGGTGACGATGTCGGTGGTGATTCCGTCGGCGATGTCGTGGATCCTGGCAAGCCTGCACGTGAGCTTCGGCTTTGCGCTGGTGGGGGCGGTGGTGGGCGAGTTCCTCGGCGCGAAGGAAGGCATCGGCCTGCTGATCTCCACGGCCCAGGGCGCGTTCAACGCCAGCGGTGTGTTCGCGGCGATGATCGTTCTGGCTGTGGTTGCGCTGGCGGCCGATTTCCTGCTCAGTTCGCTGGAGAAGCGGCTGTTGAAGTGGCGGCCCGCTGCGTTCTGATTTTCTCCATTCGCTATGGCGAAAACGGCGGGCTTGTTGCCCGCCGTTTTTTTTCGGGGCGCGTGCGAAGGCCACCGGGTAGCTCCCTCCGCGAATGTCCCCCGGGCTTCGCCCTCCTCCTTTATTTCGCTGCGGGAGCTACCCGGCGCCCTTCGCACATGGAGGCAGCGCTTGTTCCGTTCGACCAGCCAGTGCTCTGAACGATCACGACGATGGGGTGCTCTGCGCAGCGAAATAAAGGAGGAGGCCGCAGGCCGGGGGACATTCGCGGAGCAGAGTACCCCGTCGGCGGGATCGCGTCACGGTCAGAACCGATAGGCGCCGCTCAACCCCACGGTCCAGTTCCGGCTCAGCGCCGGTTCGTAGAAACGCCCGTTGCCTTCATTGACGATCACCGAGCCTACGTAGCGGCGGTCGAACAGGTTGTCGACGCGCGCGAAGGCGTTGAACTCCCAGCGCTCCCACTTCTTCAGGTAGCCGGCATAGACGGCCGCGACCGCATAGCCCGAGGCCACGGCGGTGTTGACGTCGTTGGCCAGGATGCGCCCGAGCGCGCGCACTTCCGCGCCGGCACGCCAGCCCTCGGGCGGCACCCAGCCCAGCGACGCGAACAGCGATTGCCTCGCGATGCCCGGAATGCGGTTGCCCGCCGCCACGGTATTGCCAGTGCCGCAAGGCGACGGCGAGCAGAAAGCATCGCGGTAGGTCGCGTCCAGCAATGTGTAGGCCAGTTGCGTGCGCCAATGGCTGGCTGTCTCGTGCTGCCAGCCCAGCTCGAAGCCGTTGCGCCTGGTGCGGCCCGCGTTCTGGAAAGTCGCTCGGCCGCCGACGTTGGTGTCGGTCACGATCTCGTCGCGCGTGCGGGTCTGGAACAGCGCCGCAGTGAGCAAGCCGCCCGCGAGCCGGGCCTTGGCGCCGACCTCCAAGCTGTCGTTCACCGACGGCCGCAGCGCGAAGTTGAGGCCGCTGGCGCCATTCGCGCGGTACGACAGTTCGTTGAGCGTCGGCGTCTCGAAGCCGCGGCCGACGGAGCCGTACAGCGCGAGGTCGAGCGTGGCCTGGTAGCGCAGCGACGCCACGGGCAAGGTCTTGCTGTAGCGCGCGCTGCCACTGTCGTCGCGGTTGGTACCGATGATGTAGCGGTCCTGCGAATCGAAGTGCACGCTGCTGCGGCGCACGCCGGCCTCGAGCGTCCAGCGCTCGGCAAGACGCCATGTCGCCTGCGCGTAGGGGTCGAGGTTCCAGACGGTGTTGAGCTCGTTGCGGCGCAGGCGCCCCTGCACGCCGAGGACCGGGTTCGCGAGCGGGCCCAGGTAGTTCTCGTAGCCGCGCCGCTTTTCGCGCAGGTTGTCGTAGCCCAGCCCGGCGACCACGTCGAGTGGCCGGTCTGCAAGCTGCAGCGCGGCGCTCCAGCGCAGGTCGATGCCGCCGTACCGCCGCGACAGGTCGATCACGCCGCCCGCATGCAGCGGGTTCTGCTGCGCCGACGGCGGAATCGACTGGTACTGCGTTGTCTTGCGCTCCCCGCCATAGACCATGAGGCGCAGCGCCTGGGTGGCGTCGATGCGCCGCTCGTAGAGCAGTCCGGCCTGCGTCTGCTCGACCGTCTTGCGCGTGTTGTACTGGGTGGCGAGCGGCGCGTTGCGCGGCGCCAGCGCGTACTGGTCGGCCGTGAGGCCGAGCGGGTCTTGCGCATCGATGCGCACGCTGTTCATGACCAGCGTGAGCTTGTCGCCGTTGTCCAGCGCAACGCCCAGCTTGCCGTTGGCGATGTCGCGCCGCGCGGCGCTGTGCTCGCGCCAGCCGTCGGTGTGGAAGCGGCTGGCATCGAGCATGTAGTCGACCGCGCCCTGCGAGCCGCTGAGCTGCAGCGACTGCCGCCAGGTGCCGAAGCTACCGCCCGCAAGCGAATACGCCAGCCGTGGCGCCCCCTCGCCCGATGCAGTGAAGGCCTGCACCACGCCGCCGGAAGAATTGCCGTAGAGCGCGGAGAACGGTCCACGCAAGACCTCGACACGGTCCACCGAGCCGATGTCGATGTTCGAGGTCTGGCCCTGCCCGTCGGGCAAGGTGGCGGGAATGCCGTCGACGTACAGCCGCACGCCGCGCACGCCGAAGGTGGAGCGCGCGCCGAAGCCGCGAATGGAGAGTTGCAGGTCTTGTGCGTAGTTCTGCCGGTTCTGCACCTGCAGCCCGGGCACGGCGCCCAGGCTGTCGGAGAGATTGACCTGCAGGCGGCTGTCGCGCATTTCGTCGCCGTCGACCCGGTCCACCGAACCGGGCACGTTGAACGGCGCCACCTCGCCGCGCGGCGTGGAAACCGTGATCTCGCGCAGCGCGCCCGGCGCCGCTTCCTGCGCATCGGCAGGCAACGGGGCGTGAAGCAACAGGCAGGCAACGGCGGCGGCAACGGGCGAGAGTTTCATCGCGCCCATTCTGGGGCCATGCCGCCCGCCTGCGACCTCAGGCTTTCACCGGGTGCCAGCGCGAGCCGGGCGTTCTAGCGATCGTGAGAACGCAGCCAGCCGAACCAGACACACACGACCACCGGAACGCCCAACGCGATCCAGGCAACGACGTCGCCGAAACCGCCGTCGCTGAAGAGCGCGGAGACCAGGCCCAGTGTCGTGAGCAGGCCGAGCACGACCGGCCAGCCCCACATGCGCCAGAAGCCGTGTCGATGTTTCATGCCTGGGCCTTCATTGCCGCGGCGGTGTCGGGGGGCTGCGCGGCGGGTGCGGCGTTGCCGCGCTTGAGCCACAGGTACAGGCCGCTGCCCAGCACGATGATGGTCGCGATGTCGAGCAGCGCCCAGAGGATCTGCATCGGCATGCCGCCGTAGTCGCCGAAGTGCAGCGGCTGAGACACCAGCAGCGCCGTGAGGTACCAGGGCAGCCTGGGCGCCGCGGTGACCTCGGCGGTCTTGGCGTCGACCAGCACCGGCTGGAACAGCTTCGAACTGAACGGCTCGTTGCCGCGCAGGAAGAATGTGTTGTGGTGCGGGCTCGAGAATGAGGTGCCCGGGAACGCGATGAACGACAGCTTCATGCCCGGCGCGCGCTGCAGCGCGGCTTCCATCGAACTTTGCACCGAGCCGCGCTGCGACACCGCCACCACCGGCTCGTTCTTGTATGGCGCGAGCAGCGCGCTGAGCTGGTCGTACTGCCAGTACTTGATGAGCAGGTCGGCCCATGTGTTGATCATGCCGGTGGAGCCCACCACGAACAGCCACACCAGCGTGACCACGCCCAGCAGGTTGTGCAGGTCGAGCCACTTCAGGCGCGGGCGCTTGTCGCGCCGCACCGCGCCGAATTCGAGCTTGCGCATGAACGGCGAATAGAGCACCACGCCAGAGACGATGGCCACCAGCAGCAGCAAGCCCATGAAGCCGAGGAACAGCTTGCCCGGCAACCCGGCGAACAGGTCGACGTGCAGCTTGAACATCACGTACATGAAGCCCTCGTCGAACTTGGGCTGGGCGAGCACGGCGCCCGTGCGCGCGTCGACCGCGACCGACTTGAAGTCGTCCGTTGGCGCCGGCGTGGGCGTGAGCGTGACGAACCACAGGCCGTCGTC
The DNA here is from genome assembly GCF_977011995.1 of Variovorax durovernensis. NCBI lineage: Bacteria > Pseudomonadati > Pseudomonadota > Betaproteobacteria > Burkholderiales > Comamonadaceae > Variovorax > Variovorax durovernensis. The sequence continues at coordinate 5,549,093 of NZ_CDRNCW010000001.1, forward strand.
GTCCTCGGGCTGCGAGGCGAACTGCACCACGCGATCGGGGTGTTTGGCCTTGGCGATCTCGAGCACGCGGTCGAGGCTGATGCGCGGCGTGTCCGCCGGCATCTTCGGCGCCTCTACCTCGGTGCCGAGCAGGTGCCCGATCTCGTGGTGGAAGATCAGCGGCAGGCCCGTGACGCACAGCAGCAGCATGAACACGGTGCACACGAGGCTGCTCCACTTGTGCACCCAGGCCCAGGTCTTGATCGTTCGGCTGTTCATGGCGTGGTGGCTTTGCTCGAAGGGTGGCAACTAGAAGCGATAGGTGGCGCTCGCGACGACATTGCGGCGCGCGCCATACCAGCAGTCGCCGCGCGACAGGCAGGTGCTGAAGTAGGTCTTGTCGGTCGCGTTGTTGATGTTCAGCGCGTACCGCCACCTGGCCGACTCGTAGGCCAGCATCAGGTCGAGCAGGGTCACCGAGGGCACGCGCGGCCCGGCGCTGGTGCCGTCCACGTCGGTGAAGCCGCTCATGTAGCGCACGCCGGCGCCGGCGGAGAAGCCCGGCACCCCGGCGATGGAGAAGCGGTACTTGCCCCATACCGAGGCCTGGTTGCGCGGCTGCTCGGTGAGCTTGGCGTCGACGTCGATGTTGGTGTAGTTGGCGATGAGGTCGAAGTCACGCGCCAGCGTCGTCTTGAGCTCGAGCTCCACGCCCTTGTTCTTCGTCGCGTCGACCTGCCGGCCGTAGTTCGGGTTGGTGCTGTCGGAGACGAGGCGGTTCTTTTCCTTCAGCGAGAAGACCGACGCGGTGAAGCTCGTCGCCGAGCCGGCGGGCTGGTACTTGACGCCGGCCTCCACCTGCTCGCCACGCAGCGGCTTGAACAGGTTGCCCTCGGCGTTCGTGCCGCCCTGGGGCGTGAAGGATTCGGTATAGCTAAGGTAAGGCGACCAGCCCGAGGGCAGCGTGTACATCACGCCCAACCGGCGCGAGGTTGCGCTGGTCGTTTCCGAGGCGCTGCCCGCGGTGCCGGCAGTGCTGCGGTCGTAGCGCAGGCCGGCCACGAAGATCCAGTTGTCCAGCTTCATCTGGTCCTGCACGTAGACACCGGCATTGCGCTGGGTGGTGCGCGGCTTGCGCGTCAGCTCGGTGACCGGCACGTAGCCGACGCCATAGACCGGCGCGTAGGCGTCGATGGTGCTGTAGACGGAGCCCTCGGTCTTGTCCTGGCGCTGGCGCGAATACTCCGCGCCCACCAGCAGCGTGTGGCGCAGCGCACCGGTATCGAAATGGCCTTCGACATGGTTGTCGATGCCGCTCATGCTGGTCCATGCCAGCGACTTGTCGTTGTAGCGGCCGAGCAGGCGTTGGCCGGCCGGGTCGAGCGACCAGCCGCCGGGCACGGAGAAAGAATCGGCGTAGTGGTAGTGCGAGTCGTTGAAGGTGCGCGATGCGCGGAAGTTCTGCCTGAAGGCCCAGCGCTCGTTGAACTTGTGCTCGAACTGCCAGCCGAAGGTCTTGCGCTCGGTGTCGTAGCCATCGCCCGGCTCGCCGATGAAGCGGCTGGACGACAGCGGGCCGTTGACGTTCGGCAGGATGGTGCCCTGCCAGGGGAAGAACTGCGAGGTGCTGCCGGTCTTGTCCTTCTGCCAAAGGGCCTGCAGCGTCAGCGAGGTCGCGGCACTGGGGCGCCAGGTGAGCGACGGCATGATGAGCGAGCGGTCGTCCGGCACGTAGTCGACCTGCGTGTCGGACTTGCGTTGCAATGCCACAAGGCGGTACGACCACTCGCCGTCGGCGGTCAGCGGACCGGTGAAATCGGCCTGGAGCTGCTTGCGTCCGAAGGAGCCGAGCTGCACGCCCACCTCGCGGTACGCCTGCTGCTGCGGCAGCTTGCTCACCATGTTGACCACGCCGCCCGCGGTACCTGCGCCGAATAGCATGCCGGCCGGCCCGCGCAGCACTTCGAGGCGCTCCAGCGTGTAGGGGTCGGGTCGCGCCGTGGCGGTGTACCAGCCGGAGGAATAGGTCTGCAGGCCGTCGAGGTAGATGGAGGGATCGCTGCCGCGTACCGAGAAGCTGTCAGAGCGCGAATCGATGCCATACGCGTCGGAACGCACGCCGGCGGCGTAGGTGAGCGCGTCCTGCAGGTTGGTGGCGCCCTGGTCGACCATCTGGTCGCGCGTGACCACGGTCACGGACTGGGGTGTCTCGGCCAGCAGCGTGTCGGTCTTGGTGGCCGTTACCGCATTCTTTGCGCGGTAGCCGATCACGGACGTCTTCGCGGTCTCGGCTTCGGCATTTGCGTCCACCCTCACTTCCGGCAGGGAACCCGTATTCGCCGTCTGGGCCAGCACCTGATGCTGCGTGTAAATAGCCAGGCACCCCACCAGCACCGATGCGGCCTTGCGCCGCGCTACCAATCTCGACATTCCTTCTCCGTTCCAAGACACAATTAAGAATCATTCTTATTCTAATTGGCAAAAAGTTCCGGGTCGCCCAATTTCCAACAGGCTCGAAGGGCGTTGCGTTGCGAAATTGCGTCTTCGAAAAAGGGACCGAAAGGCTACGATGCCGCCCGCACGCTTCCTCTCATGCGTCGGCAGGCCCCATGCTCATCAAGCTCATTGCCTTTCTGTTTCCCGCGCTGCGCGGTCCGGCTCTGTGGCTGATTGCCCTTGCACTGACCGGCTGCGCCGGCCTACCGCCGCGCGCGCCCGAGCCGCCGGTGAAATCCATCGCGGCCTCGCCGGCCACGGAGCTCGGCCGCGCGGCCATTGCCCTGAACACGCCGCCGGACGGCCTGACGAGCATGCGTCCGCTGATCGAGGCGTCGTACGCGCTCGATGCGCGGCTCGAGCTGATGCGGCGCGCCCAGTCCTCCCTCGACGTGCAGACCTACCAGCTCGGCAACGACAAGACCGGCCGCCTGCTGCTGCGCGAGCTGCGCAATGCCGCGCGGCGCGGCGTGCGCGTGCGGCTGCTGCTCGACGACTTCTACACCGCCGGCATGGACCGCCTGCTGCTCGGACTGGCCGCCGAACCCAATGCCGAAGTGCGGCTGTTCAATCCCTTCGTCAATGCGCGTGACCATTCTTCGGGCCGCTGGCTGGAGTTCTTCACCGACTTCCGCCGGCTCAACCACCGCATGCACAACAAGCTGTTCGTGGCCGACGGCGCGATGGCCATTGCGGGCGGGCGCAACCTCGCCGACGAATATTTCCTGCGCAGCGAGAGCGCGAACTTCATCGACTTCGAGCTGCTGCTGGCCGGCCCGGTCGTGCCCGAGGCCGCGGCCATCTTCGACACCTACTGGAACAGCGACGTGGTCTACCCGCTGAAGCGGGTCGCCAGCACCAGCCGCTCGACGGAAACGCTGAAAGCCGACTTCGAGGCCGCCACCTCCCCCGCCAACGCCCCGCCGCCCGGCCCGCTGCCCATCACCGACCTGCTCGGCGACCTGCCCCTGGGCGCCCAGCTCGCCAACATCGACGAAGCGAAATGGATGCGCGCCGAGGCCAACGCCTCTGCCGACAGCCCGAACAAGGCGCTGGGCGTCATGGCGCACCCCACCGAATCGCTGGCGCAGCGCTTCCACGAGATGCTGGCCACGGCGCAGTCGAACGTGGTGGTGATCTCGCCCTACTTCATTCCGGGCGACGAGGGCATGGAGCGCATCCGCATGGGCCGCGAGCATGGCGTGAACATCACCGTCATCACCAACTCGCTGGCCGACAGCGACGAGCCGCTGGTCAACATCAACTACAACCGCTACCGCGTAGACATGCTCAAGCTGGGCGTGAACCTGTACGAGGTCAGCACACAGCAGCTGCGGCGCAGCGGCCAGTTCCGCGACCTGCTGAAGAAGGCCCGCGGCCGCCTGCACGCCAAGCTGGCGCTGGTGGACCGCCAGTGGGTGCTGCTCGGCTCCATGAACCTCGACCCGCGCTCGGCCCGGCTGAACACCGAGTTCGGCGTGCGCGTGCGCAGCTTCGACCTCACGCAGGCCCTGCTCTTCGCCTACCAGCTCGACGACATCGAAGGCGTCTACCGCGTCACGCTCAAGCCCGACGGCCAGAACGTGCAATGGGTCGGCACCGGCGACGTCGACAACGAAGTGCTCGACAGCGAGCCCGACTCCAGCATGCTGACCCGGCTGCAGCTGCTGCTGTTCTCCTGGTTCGTGCCGACCGACCAGCTTTAGGCGGGCTCAGCGCCGGTCCAGCGCCCTGAACGTCTCGGCCAGCACCAGCGTGCCGGCCGCCACCTGCTCCTTGCTCGCCCATTCTTCCGGGCAGTGGCTGCGGCCATCGAGACAGGGAATGAAGACCATGCCCATCGGCCCGGTGGAGGCCACGTGCATCGCGTCGTGGCCGGCGCCGCTGGGCAGTCGCCGGTGCGCCAGGCCCAGGCGGTCGGCGGCTTCGGCCACGGCCTGCATGACCAGGTCGGAGCACTCGACGGGCGGCGTGCGGGTCAGCGGCTCCATCGCGCAAGAGACGCGCAGCGCCTGGAGGTCGTCGCTGCACAGGGCCAGCAGCCGCTCGGGGAACTCGTCGAGCACCGACTGCGCGTTGCTGCGCACCTCGAGCACCATGTCGACGCGGCCGGGCACGGCGTTGGGCACGTTGGGGCTCATCGAGATCCGGCCGATCGTCGCCACCACGTAGTGCGGTTGCCCGTCCATGGCGCTGGCTTCGCGGTGCGCCGTGTCGATCAGCCGGGCGGCGCCGACCAGCGCGTCGCGGCGGATGTCCATCGGCGTGGTGCCGGCATGGTCGGGCTGGCCTGTGACCGTGAGCGCCACGCGGCGGATGCCCACGATGTCGGTGACCACGCCGATCGGCAGCCCCTCGCGCTCCAGCACCGGGCCCTGCTCGATGTGCAGTTCCACGAAGGCAGCGACGCGGCCGGCACCACGGGCCGCGCCGGCCAGCGCATCGGGTTGTGCGCCGATGCGCCGCATGGCCTGCAACAGGCTCTCGCCGGCTTCGTTGCACGAGGCCAGCATGGCCGCGTCCAGCGTGCCCGCGAAGGCCCGGCTGCCCACGCAGGAGATACCGTAGTCGCTCGGCTCCTCGGACAGGAAGTCGATCACCTCCAGCGGATGGCGCAGCACGACGCCGCTTTCGTGCAGCGACTGCGCCACCTCGAGCCCCGCGAGCACGCCGAGGATGCCGTCGAAGCGGCCGCCGCCGACCACGGTGTCGCAATGCGAGCCGGTGACCAGCGGCGCAAGCCCGGCTTCGGAGCCTTCGCGCCGGCCGGTCAGGTTGCCGGCCGCATCGGTATGGACCGCGAGCCCGGCCTGCTGGAACTGCTCGCGCAGCCACTCCCTGGCCTTGTCAAATTCAGGCGAGAAGGCGCGGCGGGTCCAGGGGGCGTCGGGACGGGTGAAGGAAGAAAGAGTTTCGAGGCGATGCCAGAGGCGATCGGCCTGGATGGAAATGGATGGGGACATCCCCCGATGTTCGCCGAACGCGGCCAGGCGGCCAGCTAGTACACGTCCCGCCGATAGCGCCCCTGCGCGATGAGGTCTTCCAGCGCGGAGCGCCCCAGCACGTCCTCGAGCACGGCATCCACGCCGGCCGCCATGCCGTGCAGGCTGCCGCACACGAAGACCACGGCGCCGTCGCCGATCCAGCGCTGCAGTTCGGGCGCGGCCTCGCGCAGGCGGTCCTGCACGTAGATGCGCTCGGGCTGGTCGCGCGAGAACGCCAGGTCGATGCGTGCAAGAACACCCTGCTCGCGCCACCGCGTGAGTTCGTCCATGAAGAAGGCATCGCACGCGCTCTGGCGTTCGCCGAACAGCAGCCAGTTGCGATGGACCCCCTGTGCCACGCGCTCGCACAGGTGCCCGCGCAATCCCGCATAGCCCGAACCGTTGCCGATGAAGATGCAAGGCCGTTCATCCGCCACAGGCTCGAAACCGGGATTCGCCAGCAGGCGCAATTCCACCTGCGCCGACGGCGGCGCATGCACCGTGAGCCAGCCCGAAGCGAGCCCCAGGCCCGATTCATGGCGCGACTGCCGAACCAGCAGCCGGATGCGCCCCTCGGCAGGCACCGAGGCAACCGAGTAGCGCCGCGGCGCCAGCGGCACGAGTGCGTCGGCCAGCGCCTGGGCATCCGGCACCTGCGACAGCAGTTCCGGCGCCGGCATCGCGCTGCATGCCAGGGCCTCGTGCAGCATGACGGCTCGGCCTTCGAACCGCACCACCGCATCGCCATCCAGCAATGCGGAGCGCAGCAAGGCGGCCACCGTTTCCGGCGCATGCCGCGGCCGCAGTTCGGCCAGTGCGCCCGGCCGCCATGAGGGCAGGCCGCCCTGCACCGGAGGCAACAGTTCGATCTCGCAAAGCGGATGCCCCAGGCTGCGCGGATTGAGCAAGCGGCGCGCCGACAGCGTCCATGCGCCGAAAGGCTGCTCCTCTGGAACGGCGGTCGACGCATCAGGCACCGAGTCGCCCCGAGCCCCGGGCATCGCCCCCAGGTGCCGCCGCCAGACGGCCAGCGCACCGGCATCGCCGTTGTCCACCTCGACCATCGGAAACAGCGACTGCGCACCGGCCGCGACCAGCGCATGGTCCAGCGTGTGCCCGAAGCCGCAGAAGCGCGCGTAGTGACGGTCGCCCAGCGCCAGCAGGCCATAGCGCAGGTGCGACAGCGCCTCGCCGCCGATCTGCGCCAGCCGTTGCGCGAAGCGGCGCGCGGCGTCGGGCGGTCCGCCTTCGCCGAAGCTGCTGGCGACGATCAGCACATGCTGGTGATGCCGCAACTGCTCGGGATCCAGACGCGCCAGCGACGCCACGGTCACCGGCAGCCCCGCCCCTTCAAGCGCGGCGGCGCTGCGCATCGCGATGCCCTCGGCCGTGCCCGACTGGCTCGCGAAGGCCACCAGCACGCGTGCGGACGCAGGCTCCATGCCGCCGGACGGCCGGACCGCCGCTTCCAGCGCCGCGCGCTCGGCCCGCACCGCGCGTTTCTTGCGGCGCCGGTCGAGGTACAGCAGCCAGCCGGTGATGGAAAACACCGGCAGCATCAATGCCGCCAGCAGCATCGCGATGCGCCCCGGCAGGCCGAAGTAGGTGCCCATGTGCAGTGGATAGATCGCCGCCAGGAAGCGCCCGCCCGCCGCCTTGTCGGCATGGCGCTCGTCCTGCGTCACCTCGCCGCCCGGCAGCCGCACAGTCATGCGGTTGCGCGCGCGTTCGTGGGCGGGCGCCGCGTCGAGCCAGGTGAACAGCACCGACGGCGCGGCGCCCGAGGGCACGCGCAGGATGACTTCGCTCCAGCCGCCCGTCTCGCGGGCCTTGCGCTCGAAGGTGGCCCAGGCGGGCGCGACGTCCACCGCGGCGGCATCGTCGCGCGCCATGTTGCGCATGCGCGGCGCGGTGCGTGCCTGCTGCGCGGCCACGCGGGGATGGCCGGCCATTGCATCGACACGGTCGCGCACCGCGTCGAAGGCCCAGTACAGCCCGCTGGTGGTGAACACGATGTACATCAGCAGCGCACAGGTGCCCATCACCGCATGCAGGCCCCATAGAAACGAGCGCCCCTTGAGCGCCGGATCGAAGGTGAGCCACGCGCGCCAGTCGAGCGGACGGCGCGGCCATCGAAGATAGAGGCCCGAGAGCGACAGCAGCAGCAGGCCCATCGCCAGCACGCCGGCCACCACCCGCCCCGGCTCGCGCGGCAGCAGCAGCCAGCGATGCAGCGACTCGACCCATTCGAAGAAGCCGGCGCCCGCCAGGGGTGGCAGTGCGGTGCCCGCGTAGGGGTCGAGGTAGACGGTCTCGCCGCGCCGCTCGCCCGGCGGCGGCGCGAAGATCACCCGCGCGGCCGCGCCCGGCTCGGCGAACAGCGCGAGCGTGCCGATCTGCCGCCCGGGCCAGGCTTGCCGCGCCGCCGCGAGCAGTTGCGGCGGCGTGAGCGCGGGCACGGCCTGCACCGGCACGTGGCGCCCGTGCGGGTTGAGTGCATCGATGATTTCCTCGCGGAACGACAGCACCGCGCCGCTCAGGCCGATGACGATCAGCACCGTGCCGGCCGTGATGCCGATCAACCAGTGCAACTGGAACCAGAGCTGGCGCAGCGAGGGGAATTTCATCGATTCTTTGTTTTCAGCGGATGCCGGCGGTCCAGTCGATGGCCGCGTCGAACAGCATCCGGCCCGCGGGCGAAAGGTTGGTGAAGGTCTCGTTGCCGAGGAAGAGCATCACGCGGCGCGCCGGCGTGAGCGACTCGTAGTCCATGGTGGCGACGGTGGACGAGATCACGACAAGGTCCGGGCCGGCCGCCACCGAGGGCGAGGCCGACTGGTCCTGCAGCGTCACGGCAAAACCACGCGACTCGAGGTGCGCCTTGACCTTTTCGTCGACCGGAAGGCTGGGGCCGTCGCGCTGCACCAGCAGCACGACCTTGCGGCCCTGCCCCGGCAGCTCGGCGGATGATTTGGCGCAGGGTCTTCATGCCGATTGCTCCACCACGCTTCGCACTGCCGACGACGCATGCAACTGAAACAATCTGCTCGCGAGACACCGCGGAGCCGGCTTTGCCGGGCCGCCGGTGTCGCCCCCGGCGAGGGGGAAGGAGAAGCGACACGAAGTGCGCGAAGCCTGCGGGAGTTTCATTTCAGAACTCGAAAGTCGTGAGGAATGAGACTTGGCGCGCATCGCCCATCGAGATGAAATAGGTGTTCGCTGCCGACGGGTAGTAGGTCTTGTCGAACAGGTTCTTCACGTTCAGCTGGAACTTGACCTTCTTGCCGTACAGGCGCGTGTCGTAGGTGGCGAAGGCATCGACCGTGGTGTAGCCCGGCAGCACGAAGCTGTTGGCCGAGTCGCCCGCGCGCTTGCCGACGTAGTGCGCGCCGGCACCCATGCGCAGCCTTCCTTCGCCGCCGAAGACCTGGCCGAAGTCATAGACAGCCGAGAGCGACGCGGTCTGCCGCGCCACGTTCCAGAGCCGGTTGCCGGCGTACAGCGGGTCTTCCGTGGTCTTGGCGTCGATGTAGGCGTAGCTCGCGATCGCGCTCCAGTTCTTGCTCAGCTGGCCCGCAACGTCCACTTCCAGGCCGCGCGAACGGGCCGCGCCCGAGGTGCGCCAATCGGTGAGCTTGGTCACGTCGTTGAACTGCGAGACCAGCACGTTGCGCTTGTGGATGTCGAACAGCGCCACGGTGCCGGTCACGCCGCCGGGCATGTCGAACTTGGCGCCGAGCTCCCACGACTTGGCCTCCTCGGGCTTCACCGAAGCATCGAGCACGTAGCCGTTCGACAGCGGCGCGATGGTCGACGCCGGCTTGAGCGACTGGGTGTAGCTGCCGTAGAACGACACGGTGTCGGTCCACTTGTAGATCAGCCCGAGGCGCGGCAGCAGCTTGGAGCCGTAGGTGTCGGTGTTGACCTTGAAGGGCCGCCCGCGCCCCGCAAGCTGCGACCACGCCTGGTAACGCAGCGCGGCCACCGCGATCCAGCGGTCGCTCAGGTGAATGGAATCCTGGAAGAACAGGGACTGGTTGTGCAGCCTGTCGGTCTGGTCGCTGTCGCTCGCCGACACGGTGCTCGACGGCGCCTCGAGGCCGTACACCGGGAACAGGTAGCTGAAGGTGCTCTTGGTGGCCTGGCGCAGCAGGTCTGCGCGGTAGATCCTGCGGTACTCGGCGTCCCAGCCGAACTGCAGGTCGTGGCGCATGCCGCCCAGCTCGACGGTGCCGTCGACATATGCGGTGGCGTAGCTGTCGGTACTCAGCGCGCCGTGGGTGGCGTCGTTGCTGCGCGCGAGCGTGCCGCGCGTGGTGTTGATGCCGTTCACCCGCAGCTGGTTGGCGTCGTAGGTTTCCTGGTTGTAGCTGAGGTTCAGGTGTCCGGCCCAGCCGCCGCCGAACTGGTGGTCGACAGAGAGCTGGCCCAGGTGCGTCTCGCCGCGCATCTCGTTGGAGGGCTCGTCGAGGCGGCGCGTCCTGGGCAAGGCCAGCGGGCGCTGGGTGCGCGGGTCGAGCGCGGTGCCGCGGTCGAAGGGCGTGACGTACTTGCGGTACTCGTACCAGAGCACGGCCTGGGTGTCGTCGCCGTACCAGGCCAGCGAAGGCGCCACCAGCGTCTCGCGGTGCTTGCCGAAGTTGCGCCAGTAGTCCTCGTCCACATGGTCGACGATCAGCCGGTAGGCCAGCCCGTTCTCGCCGATGGGGCCGGTGGTGTCCAGCGTGGCGCCGCTGCCGTCGCGCCCGCCCGCATAGCCCGAGCCCAGCAGCGACAGGCTCGTGCGCTGGCGCAGCTGCGGCTTCTTGCTCACCACGTTGATCACGCCGCCCGGGTCCATCAGGCCGTAGAGCTGCGACGACGGGCCCTTGAGCACTTCCACACTCTCGGCCGCCGCGTTCATGCCGCGGCCCTGCACCAGCGGCATGCCGTTGTGCATGATCGAGCCGTCGCGGTTGCCGCCGAAGCCGCGCTTCATGATGGTGTCCTGCGTGCCGGCCAGGGTGTTGCCCTGGTTGATGCCGCTGACGTTGGTGAGCGCGTCGTCGATGTTGCGCGGGCGCTGGTCGCGGATGACCTGCGCGGGCACCACGTTCACCACCTGCGGAATCTCGAGCACCGGCGCGGTGGTGCGCAACGTGGAGGCATCGGGCGTAGGCTGGTAGCGGTCGTCGGCGTCCGCGGGTGCCGGTGCGGCGCGGGCCACCACGCGCACCGCCGGCAGCGTGCCGTCGGCATCGCTCGAATCGCCCGCCAATGCCTCGGGCGCCGCGGCGCTCTTGCGCAGCGTGAATTCACCCGCCCCGCCTTCCACCGCCTCCAGCCCGGTGCCCGACAGCAGCGCGGCAAAGCCCGCGCGCACGGTGTAGCGGCCTTGCAGGCCGGCGGAATCCAGCGCCCGCGTGCTCGCGGGGTCGAAGGACAGCGCAACGCCCGACGCCGCCGCAAAACGCCCGAGCACCGAGGCCAGCGGGCCGGCGTCGATGCGGTAGCTGCGCACCGACTGGTTCTGCGCGCGTGCGCCCTCGGCGGGGTCCGCGGCGGCGGCGATCGGCAGGGCCATCGTCGCTGCGAACAGGCACAGCATCGCCTTGCGAACAGGATGGGGTGATGAGGGGTGCGCGTGCATTCTTCGGAACTCCTTCGGCATTGATTGCGGATTCATGGCTCTCAATGGGTAGGCCGAACGAAATCGAAAAAGATGAAAGGCGGCGGCCGGAAAAATGCGCCGCAGCGCATGGCCGCATGCGGAATCAGGCGGGCACGAGCGACACCCAATAGCGCGTCAGGCCGCTCACGCGCACCGGAAACGCCCGCACGATGACAGCCAGCGCCTTGTCGGTGTCCATGACAGGAAAGGCACCCGACACCCGGATGTCCGCAATGGCGGGATCGCAGGCCAGCCGGCCTCGGTGGTAGCGCGCAAGCTCGGCGACCACGTCGCCCAGTCGCCAGTCATTGACGACCAGGCTGCCGTGCTCCCATTCGACGAACGCCGGGTCGGCCGGCCGCGGCGCATCGATGCCCTCGCCTGTGAAAGCCACCTGCTGCCCCGCCTCCAGCCGCACCACGTTGCCGGGCGCGTGCGAGGCGCGAACTTCGACGGCGTCTTCGAGCACGCTCACCACCGTGCGCGCGCCGTCGCTGCGCACCGTGAAGCGCGTGCCCAGCGCGAGGATTCGGCCATGCGGCGTTGCGACCAGGAAGGGGCGGCTATCGGTGCGCGCCGCGCCCGGCAGACGGCGGTGCTTTGCCGTCTCGGCCAGGATCTCGCCTTCGCGCAGGGTGACGAGCCTGTGCGTGGCGTCGATGGACACATCCACCGATGTGCGGGTATTCAGCTTCAGCAGCGAGCCGTCGGCCAGCGTGACGGATCGCTGCTCGCCGGTGCCGGTGCGGTAGTCGGCCAGCCATGCGCGCCAGCCGCCGTCGGTGCCGGTCGCCTGCCACGACAGGTAGGCCAGCGAGCCGCCGCCCGCCAAAACGGCAATGCCGCGCAGCACCCGGCGCCGGTCGGCATGCGCAGCGCGCAGCGTCGAAGCCGCCACGTGCGCCGGCACGCGCTTCAGCGTGGCCTGCATGGCTTCGAAGCGCTGCCACGCGAGTTGGTGGTCGGGGTGGGCGCGATGCCAACGGCGCCAGTTCTCGCGGTCGGCCTCGGTGGCATCGCCGGAGCACAGCCGGGCGTACCAGGCGATGGCCTCCTTGCGGACCTCGGCTTCGCTGCGCGGAGGCGCGCCGATGTCGGCGGGCGTCAGCTCGATGCCGGACTTCATCATCACGGCGCGAGCATGTAGCAATGCTCGAGCGCCTTGAGCATGTAGTTGTTGACCGTGCGCACCGTCACGCCCAGGCGGGCGGCTATTTCCGCATAAGTCAGGCCGTCGAGCTGCGAAAGCATGAAGGCCTGCCGCACCGGCGGCTTCATGCCGTCGAGCATGGCGTCGATGGCCACCAGCGCCTCGAGCACGATGGCCCGCGCCTCCAGCGACGGCAACTGGGGTTCAGGCAGCGCGGCGAGGGTGTCGAGGTAGGCACGCTCCAGTGCCCGGCGCCTGTGGAAGTCGACGACCAGCCCATGCGCGATGGTGGCCAGGTAGGCGCGCGGCTCCGCCGCGGCAACGGGCTCCCTCTTGCTCAGCAGCCGTACGAAGGTGTCGTGCGCCAGGTCGGCGGCATTGTGCGAGCAGCCCAGTTTCTTGCGCAGCCAGGCGTGCAGCCATCCGTGATGGTTGCTGTAGAGCGTTTGCACCTCGTGCTGAACTAACGCGGACTCGCCGGCCGGCATGGGTGGAATCTCCGCGCAGCCGCAACGACCGCGCTCGGTTATTAATACGAATGGTTCTCAATTGTACGCTTTTGCCGGATGCCTTCAACCCGACCGCGCTCACGCTGCCCTTGAAACGTCATCGATTGCCCTTATGATTAGCACTCGCTGCTGATGAGTGCTAACAAGCCTCGCTTCCAGTCGATGGGCTGCCGGCCTCCGGTCCGGCGCCCGACCACAAACCCGTTTCTTATCCATACATCCAGGAGATGCAATGAAACTTCGTCCTTTGGCCGATCGCGTGATCGTCAAGCGTGTTGACAGCGAAACCAAGACTGCCTCCGGCATCGTCATCCCCGACGCAGCCGCCGAGAAGCCCGATCAGGGCGAAGTCCTGGCCGTGGGCCCGGGCAAGCGCAACGACAAGGGCGAGCTGGCCGCACTGACCGTCAAGGTCGGCGACCGCGTCCTGTTCGGCAAGTACAGCGGCCAGACCGTCAAGGTCGGCGGCGACGAACTGCTGGTCATGAAGGAAGACGACCTGTTCGCGGTCGTCGAGAAGTAATTCAAACATCCCATTCGGAGTAATAAAACATGGCAGCAAAAGACGTAGTCTTCGGCGGTGAAGCCCGCGCACGCATGGTCGAGGGTGTGAACATCCTGGCCAACGCAGTCAAGGTCACCCTGGGCCCCAAGGGCCGCAACGTGGTGCTCGAGCGCTCGTTCGGCGCCCCCACCGTCACCAAGGACGGTGTGTCGGTCGCCAAGGAAATCGAACTCAAGGACAAGCTGCAGAACATGGGCGCCCAGCTCGTGAAGGAAGTGGCCTCCAAGACCAGCGACAACGCTGGTGACGGCACCACGACCGCTACCGTGCTGGCTCAAGCCATCGTTCGCGAAGGCTTCAAGTACGTGGCCGCAGGCATCAACCCGATGGACCTGAAGCGCGGCATCGACAAGGCCGTGACGGCCCTGGTCGAAGAGCTGAAGAAGGCTTCGAAGCCCACCACCACGTCGAAGGAAATCGCTCAAGTCGGCTCGATCTCGGCCAACAGCGACGAAACCATCGGCAAGCTCATCGCCGATGCGATGGACAAGGTCGGCAAGGAAGGCGTGATCACTGTCGAAGACGGCAAGTCGCTCGAAAGCGAACTGGACGTCGTCGAAGGCATGCAATTCGACCGCGGCTACCTGTCGCCCTACTTCATCAACAACCCCGAGAAGCAATCGGCGCTGTTGGACAACCCCTTCGTGCTGCTGTTCGACAAGAAGATCAGCAACATCCGTGACCTGCTCCCCACGCTGGAACAAGTCGCCAAGGCTGGCCGTCCCCTGCTGATCATTGCCGAAGAAGTCGAAGGCGAAGCCCTGGCTACGCTGGTCGTGAACACGATCCGCGGCATCCTGAAGGTCGTGGCCGTCAAGGCTCCTGGCTTCGGCGACCGCCGCAAGGCCATGCTGGAAGACATCGCCATCCTGACGGGCGGCAAGGTCATCGCTGAAGAAGTGGGCCTGACGCTCGAAAAGGTGACGCTGGCCGACCTGGGCCAAGCCAAGCGCATCGAAGTGGGCAAGGAAAACACGATCATCATCGACGGCGCCGGCGCTGCTGCCGACATCGAAGCCCGCGTGAAGCAAGTGCGCGTGCAGATCGAAGAAGCCACGAGCGACTACGACCGTGAAAAGCTGCAAGAGCGCGTGGCCAAGCTGGCCGGCGGTGTTGCCGTGATCAAGGTTGGCGCCGCCACCGAAGTCGAAATGAAGGAAAAGAAGGCTCGCGTCGAAGACGCCCTGCACGCTACCCGCGCTGCAGTGGAAGAAGGCGTCGTGGCTGGCGGCGGCGTGGCTCTGCTGCGTGCCAAGCAAGCCGTGGGCGACCGCGTCAAGGGCGACAACGCCGACCAGGACGCCGGCATCAAGCTGGTGCTGAAGGCCATCGAAGCCCCCCTGCGCGAAATCGTGAACAACGCCGGCGGCGAAGCCTCGGTGGTGGTGAACGCCGTGCTGGCCGGCAAGGGCAACTACGGCTTCAATGCCGCCAACGACACGTACGGCGACATGCTCGAGCTGGGCATCCTGGACCCGACGAAGGTCACCCGCACCGCACTGCAGAACGCCGCTTCGGTGTCCTCGCTGCTGCTGACGACCGAAGCCATGGTTGCTGACGCACCCAAGGACGAAGCTGCAGCCGGCGGCGGCATGCCCGACATGGGTGGCATGGGCGGCATGGGCGGCATGGGCATGTAATTGCTCGCCCCCAGGCTGCGCGGCACTTCGTGTCCGCTGCGCCTACCCCCTACCGGGGGCGACACCTGCGGACCGGCAGAGCCGGATCCGCGGTGTCTCGCGAAATGAAAGAAGCCCGGCTTGCGCCGGGCTTTTTTCATGGGCGGTCGTGATCGCTCTGCTACTGGAATTGCGCCTGCACCGCCTTGTAGAGCGCCTGGAAGCGCGCATGCCTCGTCCTGTGGACATCGGCTCCTTCGGTCGAGGCAACCAGCTGCTGCTTCACCGGCGGCAGTGCGCAAACCTCTGCCACCGAGCCCCCATCCGCCAGCCACGCCAGCCGGGCCGCTCCCAGCGCCCCGCCTGTCTCGCTGCCCGCATAGAGCGTGAGCGGAACCTGGAAGATGTCGGCCAGCAACTGCGCCCACCAAACGCTGCGTGCACCGCCGCCCACCAGCGCCACTTCGCGCAGCGGCATATCGGCCGGCAGCCGCAGGGTGTCGAAGCCGTCGCGCAGGCCGAAGCTCACGCCCTCGACCACGGCGTAGGCGATTTCCGCCGGCCCGTGTGCATGCGTGAGCCCGAAGAGAACGCCTTGGGCATTGGGGTTGTTGTGCGGCGAGCGTTCGCCTGACAGGTACGGCAGGAACAGCGGGCAGCGCTCGCGCTGCGCCAACGGCACCGATGCCGCCGCTTCGAGCAGCGCGGCCTCGTCGGCAAACTTGAAGGTCTTCGCGGCCCAGCTCACCGCGCTCGCGGCGGAGAGCATCACCGACATCTGGTGCCAACGCTTCGGCAACGCATGGCAGAAGGCGTGCATCGCCTGCGCGGGGTTCGGCAAGAAGCGGTCGGTCGACACGAACACCACGCCCGAAGTGCCCAGCGAGACAAAGCCCTGCCCCGGTTCGACCAGCCCCATGCCGACCGCGCTGGCGGCGTTGTCGCCCGCACCGCCCGCGATCTTCACGCCGCCCTGCAGGCCCCAGCGCGCCGCAAGTTCAGGCTTGAGCAGCGCCGAAACCTCGCTGCCTTCGACCAGCCGCGGCATGTGCGCGCGCGTCAGCCCGGTGGCGGCGAGCAGTTCGTCGGACCAGTCGCGCGCACCCACGTCGAGCCACAGCGTGCCCGCCGCGTCCGACATCTCGCTGACCGCCTCGCCGCTGAGCATGAAGCGCAGCCAGTCCTTCGGCAGCAGCACCCGCGCCACGCGTGCAAAGACTCCGGGCTCATGCTCGCGCACCCACAGCAGCTTGGGCGCGGTGAAGCCCGGCATTGCGAGATTGCCTGCGATGTCGCCGAACCGCGGCACCGCCCGCGTGAGCGCCTCGCACTGCGCACCGCTGCGCCCGTCGTTCCACAGGATCGCGGGTCGCAGCACCTCGCCGGCCGCGTCGAGCAGCGTGGCACCGTGCATCTGCCCCGACAGGCCGATGGCGCGCACCGCCGACAACGCCTCGCCGTGCGCCTCGCGCAGCTGCGCCATGACCTGCTCGAGCGCCTGCCACCACTGGGCCGGCGCCTGCTCCGACCACAGCGGATGCGGCCTTTGGACGGTGAGCGGCGCGCGCGCCACGCCCACGATGCGGTGATCGTCGGCGAGCAGCAGCGCCTTGAGCTCGGACGTGCCGAGGTCGAGTCCCAGATACAAGATGAGCCCCTGGTTTCGTGCTTGGGAAGCTTAGGAAGAAATGCCGCCGCCGAAGCGCGTGTCGGCCTGGCGGCGGAATTCGCTGGGCGTCATGCCCTTGATCTCGAGAAAGCGCCGGTTGAAGTTGGCCACGTTGTTGAAGCCCACCTGGTAGCAGATGTCGGTCACGTAGTGGTCGGTCTGCATCAGCAGGTGGCAGGCGCTGTTGATGCGCACGCGGTTGACGAAGTCGGTGAAGCTGTTGCCGGTGGAGCGCCGGAAGAAGCGGCTGAAGCGGCTCTCGCTCATGCCCAGCTCGGCCGCCACGTCAGACATCGAGATCGGGTCGGCCATGTTGTTGGTGATGCGGTTGACGATGCCGTTGATCTGGTCGACCTGCGCGTCGCCGTCCGCGCCCTGTGCGCCCTGCATCTGCACGCTCGACAGCAGCCGGTAGTCGGTGCATTGGGAGAGATCGGCCATGAAGTCGAGGAACAGGCCCAGGCGCCGCACGCCGCGCGCGGCCTTGATGCGGTCCCAGTGCGCCTGCGCCTGCTGCGACATGCCGAAGAACTCGATGCCGTGGCGCGCGCGCTCCAGCAACTGCATCACTTCGCGCAGTTCCGGAATGCCGGCGGCGGCGCTCTCGATGGGTTCGTGGCGGAACTGGATCACCCGGTCGCGCCCCGCCGCGCCGCCTTCGGGCACGTCCAGCGAAATCCAGTTGTGCGGCAGGCGCGGCCCGCACAGCACCAGGTGCCCCGGCTGGAACGGCCCGATCCAGTCGCCGATGAAGGCCTTGCCCGAGGTCTCGGTGATCAGGTGCAGCTCGTAGTCTTCATGGAAGTGCCATCGCACCAGCGGGCTGGGGAAGCCGTGCGCCAGGCAGCGCACCAGGCCGGTTTCTTCGGGCGCCTCGTAGCCCAGCGAGGGGGAGCGCGCAAAGTCGCGCTCCAGCTCGGGTTGGCGCTGGCGGGGGACCGAGCGTTTGCGTGTGGACGTCGTCATGGCGGCACGGTTCAGGACCGGGAAGCAACAGCCGTATTTTCTTCCTTCGCCAGCGCGGCGTGAACTGCCTCCAGCGTGGGTGGATCGGCACCCTCGCGGGTGCAGTTGAGGGCAGCGGCGGTGGCGGCGAAGGCCATCACCTCGCGCCATGCGTCGTCGCCCAGTTCGCCGAGCTGCTCCGGCTTTTCGACGCCGTGCGCCAGCAGCGACACCGTCAGCCCTGCCGTGAAGGTGTCACCCGCGCCGATGGTGTCGACCACCTCGACGCGCGGCGCGGCCACGGTGATGGGCGCGTGCCCGACGCGCCAGAGCGTGGCGCCGTCGCCGCCGCGCGTGACGATCACGGCGCGCGCGCCGGCCGCAAGACATTCGGCGGCCAGCGCGTCGACCGGCTGGCCGGGTGCGAGCAACCCCGCATCCTCGTCGCTCAGCTTGACCAGGTCGGCCATGCCGAACCAGCCGGTCACGCGCTTGCGATAGGCGGCCATGTCGGTGATCAGGCTGGGCCGCACGTTCGGATCGAACACGACCACGCGCTGCCCCCGGTTCGCGGCGATGAGGTCGGCGATGCGCGTGGCGGCCGGGTCCTGCAGCAATGAGATCGAGCCGAAGTGCAGGAAGCGGCACTCCGCCGGCAGCTGAGGCAGCGGCTCGGGCGCCCAGGTGGCGTCGGCGCTGCCCTGCGTGTAGAAGGCGTAGCGGTTGGTCTGCGGCGTGCGCTCGACGAAGGCCAGCGTCGACGGCGCGCTGCTGCGCAGGATGAAGCTGGTGTCCACGCCGTTGCGTTGCAGGAAGCCCATCAGCCGTTCGCCGAACAGGTCGGTCGACAGCTGCGTGAGAAAGCCGGTCGGCTGCCCGAGCCGCGCGCAGGCCACGGCGGTGTTCAGCGGCGAGCCGCCTTCATGGCCCAGGAATGCCAGGGTGCCCGCCTCTGCGGCGGTGAAATCGATCAGGGCTTCGCCCGTGAGTGCAATGCGCATGGTGTGTGGGTCGGGATTCTTGTGTCGTCGGTCAGGGCAAGGTGCGCGCATCGGCCAGGAAGCCGCGCTCGGCGGACAGTGTGGCGGAATGGTCGAGCAGTTCGGCAAACAGCCGCGGCGGAATGGTGATGGCGCCCACGCCGAGCCCCAGCAGCGAAAGATACGCCTCGCGCGACCGGATGCTGGCCACCAGCAGCCGCGTGCCCGAGGCCGGCCGCCGCGCCACCAGCGACTGCATCTGCGCGATCAGCGCCAGCCCGTCGATGCCCGCGTCTTCCAGCCGCCCGAGGTACGGCGCCGCATAGGCCGCGCCCAGTTGCGCCGCGAAGTGGGCCTGCTCGGGCGCGTACACGGCGGTCCAGGTGACGGGCACGCCCTGCGCGATGAGCCGCGCGCCGGCGTCCAGGCCCTGCCGCGTGGCGGGGATCTTGATGACGAGTTGGCCGAGGTCGAAGTGCTGCAACAACGCTTGAGCGTCCTCGAGCATGCCGTCGACGTGTTCCGAACAGACCTGCGCCTGCACCTGACGTGCGCCCAGCTCGATGCAACGCGCGAGCAGCCCCGGCAAGGCGGCGCGGCCGACGCCCGCACGCTTGAGCAACGTCGGGTTGGTCGTCACGCCGTGCACCACCGGGTGGGGCAGGCAGGTCTCTATCTCCGCCAGGTCGGCGCTGTCTAGGTACAGGTGGAAGTCTTCGTTCATGGGTTGCTTCTTACTGGCGAGCCGAGCTGTTTCGGGGTGCGTGCACAGGGAACCGGGTACTCCCCTCCGCGAATTTCCCCCGGCCGGCGGAGGACATTCGCGGAGCAAGGTACCCCGCCGGCGTGAGCGCCCTCCGAACAAAGCCCATGAAAAACAAAAACCGATCTCATCGACAACCCAGCTCAAGACATGACATTACCGCCATCGACATTCAAGGTCTGCGCCGTGATGTAGCGCGCCTCGTCGCTGGCGAGGAACACCGCCGCCCCCGCGATATCGTCCGGCACGCCCATGCGGCCGAGCGGCACCGCCAGCCCGACCTGCCGCTTCTTCTCTCCGGGCGGCAAACCCTCGGCCTTGGCGAACAGGCTGTCGACATGGTCCCACATCGGCGTATCGACCACACCGGGCGCAATGCCATTGACACGTATGCCGTGCGGCGCCATCGCCAGCGCGGCGCTCTGCGTGTAGCTGATGACCGCCGCCTTGGTCGCGCAGTAGTGCGACACCAGCGCCTCGCCCCGCCGTCCGGCCTGCGAGGCCATGTTGATGACCGACGAGCCCTGCGTGCCCGCCTCCACCATGTGCCGCAGCACCGCCTGCATCACGAAGAACATGCCTTTCACATTGACCGCGAACAGCCTGTCGAAGGATGCCTCGTCGCTGTCCAGCAGCGGCGCGAGGTCGAACACCGCGGCGTTGTTGAACAGCGTGTGCACCGGTCCGAAGGCCACCTGCGCCTGCGCCAGCATGCGGGCGATGGCGGCGGTGTCGGTCACGTCGGCAGCGATGTAGGCGAGCTTTCCCGGCTGGTCCTGCTGCAGCGCACGCACCGCGTCGGGCGCGGCGGTGGCGCGGTCGACGACCGTGCAGCGCGCTCCCTCGGCGATACAGGCTTGCGCCACGGCCAGGCCGATGCCGCCGCCCGCGCCGGTCAGAAGCACATGCCGGTCTTGAAGGCGGGCGCTCATGGCTTGCTCCCTGCTTCTGCTACGAAGCGCGCAACGCGCTCGCCGGCGCGGCGCACCGCGTCGACCAGCCGGGCATCGGCGGCGATGTTGCCCCACAGCCCCGCATCGGCGCACAGCGCGGCGACCGGGTCGGCCGCATCGCAGATCGCATGCGCCACCGCTTCGTCCATGCCCTGGTCCTGGTAGGCGTAGGGCAGCGCACCCTTGTGCCAGCGCTGCAGGAAGGCCAGGAACAGCGCGGGCAGCACCGCCACGCTGTCGATGCCCTGTCCGGCCGCCAGCCGCTCGCGCACCGTCGGCGCGATGAAGCCGGGGATCTTCGAGAAGCCGTCCGCCGCCACGCGCTGGTTGGTGTCGCGGATGGCGGGGTTGCCGAAGCGGTCGAGCACCACGTCGCGGTAGGCCGCAAGGTCGATCGGGCTCGGGCTCAGGCAGGGAATGACGTCGTCGCTCACGTAGTCGAAAGCCATCTTGCGGATGGCCGCGTCGTGCGTCCCCTCGTGGATGAAGTCCAGCCCGACCAGCGTGCCCGCCCAGGCTATGCAGCTGTGCGTGGCGTTGAGGATGCGTATCTTGGCCTCTTCATACGGCTGCACCGACTCCACCAGTTCCACGCCCACGCGGCCCCAGTCGGGGCGGCCGGCCGCGAAGTTGTCCTCGACGACCCACTGGATGAAGCTCTCGCCGGTGATGGCCGCCGCGTCATCGCGCCCAGTGGCGGCTTTGACTCGCGCTCGCAGTTCGGGCGGCGGGCGTGGCGTGATGCGGTCGACCATCGCGTTCGGGCAGCGCGTGTTCGCGTTCACCCAGGCCAGCAAGCCGGCATCGCCAGCGAGTTCGATGAACTCCAGCAGCCCGGCGCGAAAGCGCTCGCCGTTGTGGCGCAGGTTGTCGCAGTTCAGCAGCGTCACGGCGCCGGAATCGGCCGCCTTGCGCGCGCGCAGGATGGCGCACACCGCGCCGTAGATGGTCACGTTGTCGCCGCCGGCCTCCCCCTTGCGGGCACGCTCCACATCGGCAGCGAGGTCGCTGAACGACAGGTCCAGCTTGCCCTTGTTGTCGAGGTAGTAGCCAGCTTCGGTCACGGTGAAGGACACGATGCGGGTCGACGGCGCCGCGCCGCGCGCGACCACGTTCGCCAGCGAGCGCTCCCACGGCAGCACCTCGCGGATGGCGTCGATCTGCTCGTAGCGGTATTCGCCCGCCGGCGACACGGTCTCTAGCGTGTAGCGCCCGCCCTGCGCCTGCAGCGCCGCGACGATGTCGGCCATGTCCGGCCGGATGTTGGCGCCCGACAGCGACCAGCGGGTGTCGCCCGCATCGATCAGCCGCTGCAGGTACACAGCCTGGTGGGCCCGATGGAACGAGCCCAGGCCGAGATGAAGCACCGTGAACTCCGTGGGAGCCGGTGGAATTTGCGCGATGGTCACGGGAATGTCCGTTGAAAAGGCGTTGGAAAAAATCTGGATCGATCACGCGCCGACCGAGCGGCCTTCGCGGTTGAACAGGTGCAGCACCGACGGATCGAGCTCCACGGCCACGTCGTCGCCGGCCTGCAGCGGCGTGCGGTCGTTCTGCCGCGCGATCAGCGGCACGCCGCCCACGTCGACGTGGATGAGCGTGTCGGCGCCCAGCGCCTCGATGAGTTCGACACGGCCCTGCACGTCGCTCACCGGCGCGCCCTGCTTCGGATGCACGCGCAGGCCTTCCGGCCGCACGCCCAGGAAGCCGTCGCTCGGCAGCCTGCCGCCGGTGGCGGCCGAGAAGCTGGGAATGGCATTGGCCGCCACCATGTTCATCGACGGCATGCCGATGAACTGCGCGACGAACTGGTTGGCCGGATGGTCATACAGCTCCAGCGGCGTGCCGACCTGCTCGATCAGCCCGTCCTTGAGCACCACCACGCGGTCGGCCAGCGTCATGGCTTCCACCTGATCGTGCGTGACGTAGATGGTGGTCGCGCCGAGCGCGCGGTGCAGCTTGTGGATCTCGACCCGCGTGTTGCCGCGCAGCGCCGCGTCGAGGTTCGACAGCGGCTCGTCGAACAGGAACACCTTGGGCGCGCGCACGATGGCGCGGCCGATGGCCACGCGCTGGCGCTGGCCGCCCGACAGGTCCTTGGGCGTGCGGTCCAGGTACTGCGTGAGGTTGAGCGTCTTGGCCGCGTACTCGACCTTGGTCTTGATCTCTGCCTTGGACACGCCCGCCAGCTTGAGCGCGAACGACATGTTGTCGTACACGCTCATGTGCGGATAGAGCGCGTAGCTCTGGAACACCATCGCCAGGTCGCGCTTGCCCGAAGGCGTCCAGGTGATGTCCTTGCCGTCGAGCAGCAGGTTGCCGCTGGTGATGGGCTCCAGCCCGGCAATCAGCCGCAGCAGCGTCGACTTGCCGCAGCCCGAGGGCCCGACGAAGACGATGAATTCGCCTTTCTTTATCTGCAGGTCGACGCCCTTGATGATGTGGATGTCACCAAAGCTCTTCTTGATGTTCTTGAGTTCGAGGTAGGCCATGAGATGTCTCCCTTTCTTTACTTGACGGCACCGAAGGTCAGGCCCTGCACCAGTTGCTTCTGGCTGAACCAGCCGAACACGACGATGGGCGCGATGGCCATCAGCGAAGCCGCCGACAACTTGGCCCAGAACAGGCCCTCGGGGCTGGAGTACGAAGCGATCAGCGTGGCCAGCGTGCCGGCCTTGGCGGAGGTGAGGTTGAGCGCCCAGAAGGCTTCGTTCCAGCTCAGCACCAGGCACAGCAGCCCGGTGGATGCGAGCCCGCCCACCGACAGCGGCAGCACCACGTGGCGGAACTCGGTCCACAGGCTGGCGCCGTCCATGCGCGCGGCCTCCAGGATCTCGTTGGGGATGTCCTTGTAGGCGCTGTAGAGCATCCACACCATGATCGGCAGGTTCGACAGCGTGAACACGATGGTCAGCGCAGGCAGCGAGTCGAGCATGCCGGCGGTCTGCGCCAGCACGTAGATCGGCACCAGCGCGCCCACGGCCGGCATCATCTTGGTGGAGAGCATCCACATCAGGATGTCGCGCGTTCTCTTCGTGCGAAAGAAAGCCATCGAATACGCCGCCGGCGCCGCGATCAGCAGGCCGATGATGGTCGAGCCCAGGCTGGTGATGAGCGAGTTGCGCGCATACAGCAGGTAGTCGCTGCGGCGCTGTACCTCGCCGAAGTTGTCGAGCGTGGGCTCGAAGATGAAGAGCGGCGGCACGTGGATGGCCTGCAGTTCCGTCTTGAAGGCCGTGAGGAACAGCCAGCCGAGCGGAAAGAACAGCACGAGCGTGACGGCCCACGCACCCACGGTGCGAATGGCCTGCGGCAGGAAGTTGCTGGGGGCTTGTTGTTGTTGCATGGTGTGCCGCTCCTCAATCCAGGTTCTTGCCGATGATCCGGATGAGGAACACGGCCACGATGTTCGCCAGTACCACCGCGAACAGCGCGCCGGCCGAAGCCACGCCCACGTCGAAGTTCATGAGCGACTGCTTGAAGATCATGTAGGTCATGTTGGTGCTCGCATTGCCCGGGCCGCCGTTGGTGGTGATGGCAATCTCCGCGAACACGCTGAGCAGGAAGATCATCTCGATCATGATCACCACCGCCATCGGGCGGCCGAGGTGCGGAATGGTGAGATAGAAGAAGCGCTGCACCGAGCTCGCGCCGTCCATGCGCGCGGCCTCCATCTGCTCGCGGTCGAGCGACTGCAGCGAGGTGATGAAGATCAGGCAGGCGAATGGCAGCCACTGCCAGGCCACCATGATGATCACCGACAGCAGCGGGAAGTCGGTGAGCCAGTCCACCGGCTGCGCGCCAAAGAAGCGCCACAGGTCGGCGAGCACACCGTAGATGGGGTTCATCATCATGTGCTTCCACAGCAGCGCATTGACCGCGGGCATGACGAAGAACGGCGAGATCAGCAGCACCCGCACGATGCCGCGCCCGGGGAAGGGCTCGTTCACCAGCAGCGCCAGCAGCACGCCGAGCACCACGGTGATGATGATCACGCTGCCGATCAGCAGCAGCGTGTTCCATGTGGCCGGCCAGAAGTCGGGGTCGGTGACGAAGTAGTGAAAGTTCTCGATGCCCGCGAACGTGCGCTCGCCGGGCTGCATGAGGTTGTAGTTGACGAACGAGAAGTACAACGTCATCAGCAGCGGCACGATCATCCAGAGGAAGAGCGTGAGCACCGCGGGCGCCATGAGGGCGCGGGGCAGGAGTCGTTTCATGAGGTATCCCTTCTTGTGGTCCCTGGCTCCTTCCCCCGCTGGGGGAAGGCTGGGATGGGGGCTGCCCGATCAGGCGCGGCACCGAACGATGCGCCGCGAGCCCCCACCCCTACCCTCCCCCAGCGGGGGAGGGAGCAAGCCCGAGGACTTACTTGTAGTACCCGCCCTTTTTCATCTCGCGCTCGGCGGCCGTCTGCGAAGTCTTAAGCGCCTGGTCCACAGTGACCTTGCCCGCCAGCACCGCGCTCATCTGCTGCCCCACCGCCACGCCGATGGCCTGGAACTCGGGAATGGCCGCGTACTGCACGCCGACGTACGGCGACTTGGGCAGCGTGCTGTCCGTCAGGTTTGCGCTGTCGATGGCCTTCTTCTCGGCTTCGGCAAACTTCGCGACCTTCTGGAACTCGGGGTTCGCGTAGGTCGACTTGCGCGTGCCGGTCGGCACCGAGGCCCAGCCGGTTTCCTTGGCCACCAGGTTGATGTAGTCCTTGGAAGTGGCCCACTTGATGAACTTCTGCGCCGCGTCGTCCTTGGTCGAGCTGGCGGGAATCGCGAGGTTCCACGACCACAGCCAGTTGGCGCCCTTGGGCGTGACGGCGGTCGGCGCCTGTGCGAAGGCCACCTTGTCGGCCACCTTCGACTGCTTCGGGTCGCTGATGAACGAAGCCGCAATGGTCGCGTCGACCCAGGCCGCGCACTTGCCCTCGTTGAACAGCGCCAGGTTCTCGTTGAAGCTGTTGGCCGAGGCGCCCGGGGGGCCGTCCTTCTTCATCATGTCGACGTAGAAGGTGATTGCATCTTTCCAGGGCTTGGTGTCGATCTGCGGCTTCCACTGCATGTCGAACCACTGGCCGCCGTTGGTGTTGACCAGCGTGGTCAGGAAGGCCATGTTGTCGCCCCAGCCCGGCTTGCCGCGCAGGCACATGCCATACACGCCGTTCTTGGGGTCGTTGGCCTTGTCGGCGAACTCCTTCACCTGCGCCCAGGTCGGCTGGTCGGAGAACTTCACGCCCACCTTGTCGGCCAGGTCCTTGCGGTACATGAGCATCGAGCTTTCGCCGTAGAACGGGGCCGCGTAGAGCTTGCCCTCGTAAGAAAGGCCGTTGCGGATGGCCGGCAGCAGGTCGTCGATGTCGTAGGCGGCATCGGTGACAATGGGCTTGAGCCAGCCCTTCTTCGACCAGATCGGCGCTTCGTACAGCCCGATGGTCATCACGTCGAACTGGCCGCCCTTGGTGGCGATGTCGGTGGTCACGCGCTGGCGCAGCGTGCCTTCTTCCAGCGTGACCCACTTCAGCTTGATGTCGGGGTTGGCTTTCTCGAAGAAGGGTGTGAGCTTCTGCATCTCGATCATGTGGCCGTTGTTGACGGTCGCGATCACGAGTTCGGTGGCGGCCTGGGAAACGACGCCCGTGCCGATGAGTGCGAGGACGAAGCCCGCTTTCAGAAAACGCTTCATGTTGTCTCCTAGAGGTGAGCGACGCCCTGTTGTGCCTGTCGGGTCGCCGTGGCCGAATTCTGGAGAAACGCGCTTGCGGTTTTGGTACTTCGAAG
This sequence comes from Variovorax durovernensis, assembly GCF_977011995.1. Lineage (NCBI taxonomy): Bacteria > Pseudomonadati > Pseudomonadota > Betaproteobacteria > Burkholderiales > Comamonadaceae > Variovorax > Variovorax durovernensis. The sequence continues at coordinate 5,575,126 of NZ_CDRNCW010000001.1, forward strand.
GTCGGCGCTGGTACTTTCATGCACCGGTTGACTGGGAGATTCCCTAGTCAGCGCAATACAGCATGCATGAGGGGCGGTCCAAAGGCCTCAGTTACCGCCTCAGGCGCCGCCCAGCAACTGGCGCCGGAACTGCACCGCCGCCGGCGACAGCGGCCGGCCCTCGCGGGTGATGAGGCAAATGGGCGGCACGCGCACCGGCAGCTCGATCGGCACGGTGCGCAGCACGCCCAGCCGGGCGTAGTGGCTGGCCTGCGAGGCGGGCATCACGGCCGCCATGTCGGAGTTCTCCAGCAGCGCCGTGATGGCAATCGGCGATGCCGTTTCGATGATGTCCAGCCGCGCCCGGATGCCGGCCTCGCGCATGGCCGCCTCGAAGCGCCCGCGCTGCGGCGAGCCCGGCGGCTGCAGCACCCACGACCAGTGCGCCATGTCCGCCAGCGTGAGGTTGGCGCGCTCGAACACCGGATGCCCGGCGCGCACCACCACCACCTGCGACTCGCCCAGCAGCGGCACGCTCGCGTATTTCGCCTCGTCGTGCCCGTCGGTGAGCCGGCCCAGCACGAGGTCGACGTCGCCCTGCTCCAGCTGCGCCTGGATCACGTCGCTGGTCTCCACCACCACCGACACGGCCACCTGCGGATGGCGCCGGTGGTATTCCACCAGCGCTGGCGCCAGCAGCTCCGGCACCGCGCCCGGCACGCTGCCCACGCGCAGCGCGCCGCTCAGGCCCGAGCGCAGCGCCAGCATCTCCTCGCGGGCGGTGCCGAAGTCGCTGAGCACGCGGTGGGCGTAGCGGATCAGGATCTTGCCGTAGGGCGTGGGCTCCATGCCGCGCGCAAGGCGCTCGAAGAGCCGTTCGCCGAGCGAGTCTTCCAACTGCTGCAGCAGCTTGGTGGCCGCCGGCTGGCTGATGTTCATGGCCTCCGCCGCGCGGCCGAGGTGCCGGTGGGTGTCGAGCCGGGCCAGCAGAAGCAGCTGGCGCGGGCGCACGTGGAGCATCAGCGAAGCGTCGGTCAGGCCGGAAGTCATGCACAAAAGTATATGGACTCCCGGGCTTTTTCGATTGGATCGCGAACGCGAAGCTCCGTACGCTCAACGCCATAACAAGCTGGAGACAACCCGATGAAGCTTTCTTTCCTGGCCCGCGCGGCGGGGCTGGCGGCGGCCATGCTGCTCGCGACGGCCCCGCTCACGGCCGGTGCGCAGGCGCCCTACCCCGACAAGCCGATGCGCATCATGGTCGGCGCCTCGCCCGGCGGCGGCACCGACATCCTGGCGCGCGTGCTGGCCGACAAGTTCTCGCAGACCCTCAAGCAGACGGTGGTGGTCGAGAACCGCCCCGGCGCATCGAACACCATCGCGGGCGAACTCACGGCCCGCGCGCCGGCCGACGGCGCCACCCTGCTGCTGGCCACCAACACGGCACAGGCGGTGGCGCCCCACATCCTCAAGCTCAAGTACGACCCGCTCAAAGACCTGCAACCGATCGGGCTGGTGGCGGTGATGCCCAACGTGCTGGTGGTGTCGGCCAGCTCGCCCTACAGGTCGGTGAAGGATCTCGTGACGGCCATGGCTGCCAAGCCGGGCGGCTTCAAGTACGCGTCCTCGGGCATCGGCAGCACGCAGCATGTGGGCGGCGAGGCCTTCAACCTGGCCACAGGCATGAAGTCGATCCACGTGCCCTACAAGGGCAGCTCGCAGGCGCACGTCGACATCATCGCGGGCGAGGTCGACATGATGTTCGACAGCACCTCCTCGGCCATGGGCCAGATCAAGGCCGGCAAGTTCCGCGCGCTGGCCGTGAGCGCGCCCCAGCGCTCGCCCGAACTGCCCGACGTGCCCACGCTGGCCGAGCAGGGCATCAAGGGCGCCGACGTGTCCACCTGGTACGGCCTTTACGTGACTGCCGGCACGCCGCGCCCCGCGGTCGAGCGGCTGAGCGCCGAACTCGGCCGCACGCTGAAGATGGCCGACGTGCAGGCGCGCATCAAGGCGCTGGGCGGCGAACCCGGCGCCCTGACGGGCGAGCCCTTCGCGGCCATGAACAGGCAGGAGTTCGAGCACTACGGCCAGCTCGTGCGCGAAGCCAACATCAAGGCCGAGTGAGCCGGCCGCTACTTTTTTTCACAACGCATCCGACAACATGCCCACCCCATCCCCAACCCCCGGCGTGACCCTCGCCAAACCCCGCATCGTCGTGCTGCTCGGCGACCCGAGCGGCATTGGCCCCGAGATGGCCGTGAAGCTCCTGGCGCGCCAGCGCAACCTGGATGCGGCCCGCGTGCTGCTGATCGCCGACCCGGTCGTGCTCGCGGCCGGCGAGCGGGTGGCGGGCGCGAAGCTCGACGTGCTGCGGGCCGACAGCCTCGACACGCTGCGCTTCGAGGACGGCCGCCCCACCCTGCTCGCGCAGGACTGGATGCAAGGGCAGGAACCAGTGCTCGGCGAATCGAACGAGCAATCAGGCCGGGCGTCGTTCGAGGCGCTGGAGCTGGCCACGCTGGCAGTGCGGCGCGGCCAGTCCGAGGCGATCCTGTTCGCGCCGCTCAACAAGCACTCGCTGCGCCTGGGCGGCCTGGTGCACGAGGACGAACTGCGCTACATGCAGGAGCGCTTTGCCGTCACCGGCTTCGTCTGCGAGTTCAACCTTACGGGCTCGCTCTGGACTTCGCGCGTGACCTCGCACATTCCGCTGAAAGACGTGGCGAGCCACATCACGGTGCAGGGCGTGAGCGACGCGGTGAAGATCATCGCCGCCGCGTTGCGCCGCTCGGGCGTGGCGCATCCGCGCATCGCAGTGACGGGGCTCAACCCGCACGCGGGCGACGGCGGCTCGATCGGCATGGAAGAGATAGAAATCATCGCGCCTGCCATCGAGCAGCTGCGCGCCGAAGGCTTCGACGCGCGAGGCCCGTTCTCGCCCGACACGGTGTTCATCGGTGCCCGGCGCGGCGATGTCGACGCGGTGGTGTCGATGTACCACGACCAGGGCCAGATCGCGATGAAGCTCATGGGCTTCGAGCAGGGCGTGACCTTGCACGGCGGCCTGCCGGTGCCGGTGGCCACGTCGGCCAGCGGCAGCGCCTTCGACATCGCGGGCCGGGGCATCGCGCAGATCGAGGGGCTGCAGCAGGCCTTCGACCTGTGCGTGCGCATGGCCAGCGGCGCGCCTGTGCGCAAGCCGGCCGGGTGAGCCAAACAAAAAGGGCCGCTTGCGCGGCCCTTTCATTTGAAAACTCAGGCGGTCGGTGGTTCGCCGTAGCTGTTGGGCTCGGGCTGGGTCGGCTGCACGTAGAAGTAGATCAGCACGAGGTTGACGAGCGGGATGAGCGCCAGCAACAGGAACCAGCCGCTCTTGCCGATGTCGTGCAGGCGGCGCGCTCCCACGGCCAGCGCGGGCAGCAGCAGGGCCAGGGCCGCGATGCCGTACAGGAACCGATGAATCAGGCTTGCCACGATGAGAACCACCAGCTGCGCAAGCACGAACCACCAGAACTCGGAGCGCGATGCGCGCCCGGTGAAGTCCACGTACTTGTTGAGACAGGTCTTGACCGCTGTTTGAAAATCCATTTACCGGCTCCTCTTGATTGACCCCAGGGGAATTTCCCTGGGCCGATCATATCGGCGCATCTTTCAACCACAAATACAGCCAAAAACAGCCATCCGTTCGCAAACAAACGGCTTATCCAGTGCATTTTTCAGCGGTTGATTCAGCTGCCGAGGCGCTTGAGGAGGCCGGCCGTGGAAGCGTCGAGCCCGGTGATGTCACCGGACGCAAGGCGCGGTTCGATGTCCCTGGCGAGCACCTTGCCCAGCTCCACGCCCCACTGGTCGAAGCTGTTGATGCCCCACAGCGCGCCGCTGGTGAACACGCGGTGCTCGTACATCGCGAGGAAGGCGCCCAGCGATTCGGGCGTGAGCTTCTCGAACACGAAGAAGGTGCTCGGCCGATTGCCCGGGAAGTTCTTGTGGCCGCCCTCGTCGAGCTTGCCGACCATCAGCGCCTGTGCCTGCGCGAGCGCGTTGGCCAGCAGCTTCGGGTGATGGCCTTCGAGGTCATGCGAGGCGTCGCGCACCGCCACGAATTCGAGCGGGATCACGTCCGTGCCCTGGTGCAGCATCTGGAAGTAGGCATGCTGGCCGTTGGTGCCCGGCTCGCCCCACAGCACCGGCGAAGTGCCGAAGGCCACGGGCTTGCCGTCTGCATCGACCTGCTTGCCGTTGCTTTCCATCTCGAGCTGCTGCAGGTAGGCCGGCACGCGCTTCAGCGCGCTGTGATACGGCGCGATGCTGCGGCTCGTGAACTTGTGGAAGTTGCGATACCAGACGTCGAGCAGGCCCAGGCGCACCGGCAGATTGCGCTCCAGCGGCGCGGTGCGGAAGTGCTCGTCCATCGCATGCGCGCCCGCCAGCAGCCGGCGGAAACCGTCGGCACCGATGGCCAGCGCAATCGGCAGGCCGATGGCCGACCACAGCGAATAGCGCCCGCCCACCCAGTCCCAGAAGCCGAAGGTGGTGTCTATGCCGAACTTCTTCGCCGCTTCCACGTTGGTGGTGAGCGCCGCGAAGTGGCCAGCGATGCCGGTGCCGCCCGATTGCTCGTACCAGCGCTTGGCCGACTGCGCGTTGGTCATCGTCTCGGCCGTGGTGAAGGTCTTCGAGGCAATGAGGAACAGCGTGTGCTCGGGCGCCAGACCCTTCAGCACGCCTGCCAGTTCATGGCCGTCGACGTTCGACACGAAGTGGAAGCGCTTGCCCGGCGCGGCGAACTCGGCCAGCGCCAGCACCGCCATCTGCGGGCCGAGGTCGGAGCCGCCGATGCCGATGTTGACCACGTCGGTGATCGTGTGGTCGGCGCGCACCCTCTCGGCATAGGCCAGCATCGCGTCGAGCGTGGCGTGCACTTCGCGCAGCTCGTTCGCGGTCTTCGGGCCGGTAGGCGCATCGGCCGGCGCGCGCAGCAGCGTGTGCAGCACCGCGCGGTCTTCGGTGTTGTTGATGTGCTCGCCGGCGAACATGGCGTCGCGGTGCGCCTCGAGGCCGCATTCGCGGACCAGCGCGAGCAGAAGCTCTTCGGTGCGCGCGTCGATCAGGTTCTTCGACAAGTCGGCGAAGACGTAGGGCGCCTCCTGGCTGAAGCGCTCGAATCGGCCCGCGTCGTCGACGAAGGCATGGCGCACGTCGAACTGGCGGCCCGCTATTTCGAAGGCGGACTGCAGCTGCGCCCAGGCCGGCGCACGGTCGCAGCGAAGTTGCATGGCCATGTTTACTTGCCGCTTTCCTGCATGAGCTTTTCGAGCTTCACGGCGTCGGCCGCGAAGGCGCGGATGCCTTCGGCGAGCTTCTCGGTGGCCATGGCGTCTTCATTGAGCGCGAAGCGGAAACCGGCTTCGTCGTAGCTCACCTTGGCCGCGTCGCCCTTGGCCGCGGCCTTGGCGTCGAGCGCGTGTTCGAGCGGCTCGTTGCTGGCGGCCAGTTCGGCCAGCAGTTCGGGGCTGATGGTCAGCAGGTCGCAGCCGGCCAGCGCCTTGATCTGCCCGACGTTGCGGAAGCTCGCGCCCATCACTTCGGTCTTGATGCCGTGCTGCTTGTAGTAGTTGAAGATTTCGCGCACCGACTTCACGCCGGGGTCGTTCGCGCCAGCGCTGGCGGCCTCGTCCCACTTGGCGCCGGCCGACTTCTTGTACCAGTCGTAGATGCGGCCCACGAAGGGCGAGATGAGCTGCACGCCGGCCGCGCCGCAGGCCACGGCCTGCGCGAACGAGAACAGCAGCGTCAGGTTGGTGCGGATGCCCTTCTGCTCGAGCGCGCGCGCGGCTTCGATGCCTTCCCACGTGGAAGCCACCTTGATGAGCAGGCGCTTCTCGGTGTCGATGCCTTCGGCCTTGTAGAGCGCCACGATGCGCTCGCCACGGGCAATGGTCGCGGCAGTGTCGAAGGACAGGCGGGCGTCGACTTCGGTCGACACGCGGCCCGGAATGATGGAAAGGATTTCGGTGCCGAAGCGCACCAGCAGGCGGTCGATGACCTCGTCGAGCGGCTTGCCTGCGTGCTTCTTCACGGTCTCGTCGAGCAGCGGCCGGTATTCGGGCTTCTGCACGGCCTTGAGGATCAGCGACGGATTGGTGGTCGCGTCCTGCGGCTTGGAAACGCTGAGTTGCTTGAAGTCACCGGTGTCGGCGACAACGGTGGTCCACTGGCGGAGGGCATCGAGTTGGTTCATGAAATCATTATCCTGTGCGGGTTATGACAAGTCCTGCACGCAGTTGCGCGTTGGCCGATGTTTTCATGCGCACCGTAGCACGGGTTCCCGCGCGGCTCCATCAGCCTGATGCCCGTGGGGTTGTCCGATTCCCTGGGCACCGCGTCCGGCCTCCTCGCCCTACAGCGGCTGTGGTCCGCGACTGACGGCCAGGCGCCCGCTCCCCACCTACCCTGAAGCGGATGCTGAACTTTTCCATCCCTTCCAGGAGTGCCCCATGACCCAACGCCCGCGCCCCACGGCGCCCGCCGTCCGACCTTTCGACGACCGCCGCACCAGCCATGCGATCGGCGCCATGGCCACGGCCTTCGTGGTGGGCGGCGTCGCGACCTGGCTGGCGCTGGGGGCGGCGCGCACCGCCCGCGCCCAGCCCGCCGGTCCGGCCGACGGCGCTCCGTTGATGCGCGCGCCGCTGCAGGTGGTGGCGCCGGTCGATTTGCAGCGCTATGCCGGCATGTGGCATGAGCAGGCCCGCCTGCCCAACCGCTTCCAGAAACAATGCACGGGCCCCGTCACCGCCGAATACACGCCGCAGCCCGACGGCACCGTGCAGGTGCTCAACCGCTGCGTGCGGGCGGACGGCAATTTCGACGAGGCCATCGGCACCGCGCGCGTGGTGCCCGTGGCGGGCCAGCCCGGCGCGGGCCGCCTCGAAGTGCGCTTTGCCCCGGCATGGCTCAGCTGGCTGCCGCTGGTGTGGGGCGACTACTGGATCCTGAAGCTCGACCGCGAATACCAGGTGTCGCTGGTCGGCACGCCGGACCGGCAGTACCTCTGGGTGCTGTCGCGCGCGCCGCGGCTCGATGCCGCGGTGCTGGAAGCCGAGCTCGACTACGCCCGCAGCCTGGGGTTCGACACCGACAAGGTCGTGTTGACCGGCAGGTAACGCTGCAGCTGCGACGGCAGCATGGCCGGCGAGGTGCAATGGATGGCGTGCCAGCCGAAGGCACGCGCCATTTCCACGTTGGCGGCGGAGTCGTCGATGAACACCGTCTGCTCAGGGTCGAGGCCGTAGCGCATGGCCAGCACCTCGTAGATCTCGCGCTCAGGCTTGAGGAATTTCACGTCGCCCGAGAACACCCCGCCGTCGAAGCGCCGCATGAAAGCATGCCGGCGCTCGATGGCCCGGGCGTAGGGCGCGGGCATGTTCGACAGGTAGTACAGGCGCAGCGGCTGGCCGGCTTCGCGGTGTTCTATGAGCTGCTCGAGCATCCCGACCGTGACGCCGATGGGCTCCAGCCGCTCGCCCAGCCCCTGCAGCATCGCATGCAGCGGCTCCGGCGGCAGTGCCAGCCGGGCCGACATGCGGGCGATGGCGTCATCCAGCGTGCGCGTGCCGCAATCGAAGCCGGTCCAGTCGTCGTGATGGAAAAGCGCCCGCCCCATCGCGGCCGCGGCGGCCTCGGTGGGTGCATGGGACGCCAGGTGAGTCTGTACCAGGCGGGTGGGCTCCCATGCGAACAGCACGGCGCCAAGATCGAAAACCACGTTCATGGCGCCATTGTTTCATGCGCCGGGCACCACGCTCACGCCATGGGCTCCGAGGGACAGCGTCGCCTGGGCACCTGCGGCCAGCGGCCGGGACAGGTCGGTCGACACCACGAAGACCGGCCCCAGGGTGGTGTCGAAGCCATATTCGTAGAAGCTGCCGAGGTAGGCCGACTTTCGCAGCGTGGCCGGCAGGCCGTCCGCCGCGCCGTGGGCGCCGATCTGCCAGGCCTCGGGCCGCACCGCCACTTTTACCGTGCCGGGCGCCACCGCGTAGCGCGGCTGCAGGCGCAGCGGCCCCAGCGCCACGCTGCCGTCGGCCTGCGCCGTGGCGGGAAACACCATCGCCTCGCCCATGAAGCCGGCGACGAACTCGCTTTCGGGCCGGCCGTAGAGCTGCTCGGGCGTGCCGCGCTGGGCGATCACGCCGTGGTCCATGACGATGATCTGGTCGCTCACGGCCAGCGCCTCGCTCTGGTCATGCGTGACGTAGGCCACCGTGAGCTTCAGCCGCTGCTGCAGCGTGCGGATTTCCTCGCGCATCTCGCGCCGCAGGCGGGCGTCGAGGTTGGACAGCGGCTCGTCGAACAGCAGCACCGCCGGCTCCAGCACCAGCGCGCGCGCCAGCGCCACGCGCTGCTGCTGGCCGCCCGAAAGCTCGCTGGGCAGCCGCTCGTCGAAACCGACCAGGCCCACGCCGCGCAGCGCCTCGCGCGCCCGCGAAGTGGCCTCGTCCTTCTTCACGCCGCTCATGCGCAGGCCGTAGCCCACGTTCTCGATCACGTTCATGTGCGGGAACAGCGCATAGCTCTGGAACATCATGCTGACGTTGCGCTCGGCCGGGCCCAGCGTGGTCACGTCGCGCCCGCCCATGAAGATCGAGCCCGAGGTGGGCGATTCGAGTCCCGCGATCATGCGCAGCGTGGTCGTCTTGCCGCAGCCCGAGGGGCCGAGGATGGTGGTGAGCGTGCCCACGGGCACCTCGAAGCTGATGCCCTTGACCGCCAGCGGCGCGTTCTTGTCGGTGCCGTAGCGCTTGGTGACGTTGCGGAATTCGATGCCGTTCATGGTGCCAAGCTTTCCATTTTGTGATGCCCCTGGTGTCCGGGCGTCGCCCCGCGTCTGCCCAGCTTGCGCTCCCCCACCACCCACTGCACCAGCGCAATCGCCAGCGACATCAGGATCATGAGCACCGTGCAGTAAGCCAGCGCAATGCCGTAGTCGCCGTTGCCGACGCGGCCGATGATGTAGGTGGTGGCCAGTTCGTTCTCGGCCGTGACCAGGAAGATCACCGCGCTCACCGTGGTCATGGCGCGCACGAAGCTGTAAACCAGCGCGGCCACCAGGGCAGGCTTGAGCAGCGGCAGCACCACCTTGAAGAGCGTCTGCGAGGTCGATGCGCGCAGCATCAGCGAGGCTTCGTCGAGCGAGCGGTCGAGCTGCTTGAATGCAGCAGTGCCCGCCCGCACGCCCACCGGCAAATTGCGGAACATGAAGCACAGCACGATGATCAGCCCCGTGCCCGTGAGCTCGAAGGGCGGCACGTTGAAGGCCAGGATGTAGCTCACGCCCAGCACCGTGCCCGGAATCGCGAAGGCCAGCAGCGCGCCAAACTCGAAGAGCCCCTGCCCCTTGAACTCGTTGCGCGCCAGCAGCCAGGCGATGAGCAGGCCCAGCGCGGCGGTGATTGGCGCCGAAATGCCCGCGAGCTTGAGCGTGGTGATCAGCGAGTTCCACGCCGTGCCCGCCCACACCAGCCCGAACTGCCCCCACTCCAGCGCGAAGGCGCTCTTGAAGTGGTTCAGCGTGAAGCTGTAGTCGCGCCCCCAGGTCTGCACGAAGCCGCCCGCGAAGGCGAACAGGTAGACCACCGCGGTGAACGCGATCCACGGCATGGCGATGCAGTAGATGGTGCGGCGCACGCCGTCGGGCAGCGCCATCGCGATGCCGGCGTCGCCCTTGCCGCTCACGGTGGTGTAGTTCTGCTTGCCCAGCAGGCCGCGCTGCAGCGCGAACACGCCGAGCGCGAACAGCGTGAGCACCCAGGCCAGCGACGCGGCGCGGCCCTGATCGTACTGCGCGCCGACGATGGCAAAGAAGATGTCGGTCGACAGCACCGAGAACTGCCCGCCCACCACCACCGGGTTGCCGAAGTCGGCAATGCTCTCGATGAAACCCACGAGGAATGCATTGGCCAGCCCGGGCTTCAGCAGCGGCAGCGTGATGGTGAAGAAGGTGCGGCGGCGGTCGGCGCGCAGCATCTGCGCCGCCTCTTCCAGGCTGGGCGCGATGCCCTGCACCACGCCGCGCATGATCATGAAGGCGATGGGCGTGAAGGCGAACAACTGCGCCACCAGCACGCCCGGCATGCCATAGAACCAGCGCGTGGGTTCGATGCCGAACACGCTCTCCAGCACCTGGTTGACGATGCCGGCGCGGCCGAACAGCAGGATCAGCCCGAGCCCCACCACGAACGGCGGCGTGATGATCGGCAGCAGCGCCAGCACCCGCAGCGCGCCCTGCCCGCGCTTGCTGCCGCGCTCGGCCATCAGCGCCATCAGCGTGCCCAGGAAGGTGGTGCCGGCGGCCGTGAGCAGCGCCAGCACCAGCGTGTTCCAGGCCACGCCGCAGCGCACGCCGCCGCTCAGGCACCCCAGGCCCCAGATGCGCTCGGTGAACACGCGGGCGACGAAGGCCGTGATCGACCACTGCCCGTCTTCATTGAAGAAAGCACCCGACAGCGCCTTGCTCACCGGGTAGGCGATGAACAACGCCATCAGCACGCCGCAGCCGACGACGGCAGCGGACACGAACAGGTCTCCCTTGAACAGGCCCAGCCGCGCGATGCCGAAGGCCATCAACAGCACCAGCGCCGCGAGCGCCACGAAGCCGCCCGCGCCGATGCCGAACTGGTTGACCGCCAGCTCGCCGAACTGCGCATTGAGCGCGGCAAAGCTCCAGCCGCGCGCACCGATGGTGAAGCCCGCGACCGCCAGCCCGAGCGCGCCTATCAGCCCGCCCGCCAGCAGCCAGCGCCCTTGGGCCTTGCCGGCCGGCAGCCATGCGCCCACGGCGCACAGCAGCAGCCCCGCCAGCCCGATGAAGAGCCAGCCGCGCCCCTGCGTGGCCGCCTGCATCAGTCCGTTGGCGCCCTCCGCCTGGCTGAACACCTGCGGAACGGCTTCGTACCAGGTCGAATCCTGGATCGCATACCAGGGCAGCAGCAGATAGGCCGCCAGGCCCAACGCGACCCAAACCCGGATCCAGCGCTGCGAACGCCGGGCGGCGGCCAGGGACGCCGGGTTGACCGGCGCGCCTTCGATAGCGCGCGCTTCCACTTAGCGGGGCAGCGAATTGACGTCTTTTTCCCAGCGCGCAATCAGGCGGCGGCGCTCGGCGCTGGCACCGTACTTGGCGTAGTCGTAGTCGATGAACTTGATCTTCTTGAAGTCGGGAATGCGCGGGTCGAGCTTGGCGTTCACGTTGCTCGGCAGCTGGAACTGCTTGTTGGCGGCGCCCAGCTCCTGCGCGGCGGGCGTCAGCGCCCATTCGTAGAACTTCTTGGCGGCGTCGAGGTTGCGCGCGCCCTTGATGATGCTCATGGAGCCGATCTCGGCGCCGGTGCCGTCGCTCGGCGTGATGGTCTCGACCGGGAAGCCCTGCATCTTCTCGCCCGGACCGTCATGCACGAAGCTGATGGAGATGGCGGTTTCGCCGCGCGCCACCGCCTTGATCGGGCCGGTGCCCGAGCGGGTGTACTGGCCCACGTTCCTGTGCAGCGCCTTCAGATAGTCGAAGGCCTTGTCCTCGCCCATCATCTGCACCAGCGTGGCTATCATGGTGTAGGCGGTACCGCTCGACGCGGGGTTCGCCACCTGGATGTCGCCCTTGTACTCGGGCTTGAGCAGGTCGGCCCAGGTCTTGGGCACGGGCAGCTTCTTCTTGGCCAGCAGCTCGGGGTTGTAGCCGAAGCCCAGCGGGCCCGAGTAGATGCCCACGGTCTTGTAGCCCGACTGCTTGGCCTGCTGCTGGGCCCAGGGGTGCAGCTGCGACAGCGTGGGCGACTTGTATTCGAGCGTCAGGCCCTGTTCGGCGGCCTGCAGGTGCGGGTCGCCGGTGCCGCCGAACCAGACGTCGGTCTTGGGGTTGTCCTTCTCGGCGATCAGCTGGGCCAGCGCCTCGCCGGAGCCCTTGAGCGCCATGTTGATGCGCACGCCGGTGGTACGCGCGTAGACGGTGGAAATCACGTTGCACCACTCGGCCTGCACCGAGCAGATGACGTTGACGGTCTGGGCCGACGCGGCGGCCGACAGACCCAGCAGCGCGGCTGCGGTAAAAAGCTTGTTCTTCATTCGGAATCTCCACCTCGGCATAAAAAAATGGCCTTGCGGCCATCGTGCAGCGTAGCTTTAGTACAGGTCTCGCGAATCGGTACAAGTACCATCGCAACTGGCACATCGGCCTGCTCGGCACTCAGACAAAGGAAAGTTTTCTCATGAGCTTCGATCTCGTTCTGTTCGGCGGTACTGGCGATCTCGCGTGGCGCAAGCTCATGCCCGCGCTGTTCCAGGCATTCCGGCACGGCAGCCTGCCGCAAGACGGGCGAATCATCGGGGTGGCTCGGGACGATCACTCCGACGACCAGTACCGCGAGCTCATCCAGTCGCGCTTCAATGCGGTCGAAGGCGCCAAGCGGCCCTCGCCGGACGAGTTCAAGAAGTTCGCGTCGATGCTGCACTACCTGCGCATGGACCTGTCCAGGACGGAAGACTACGCGCGCCTTTCGGAACTGCTCAAGCAGCGCGACGCCGACACGGTGGTGATGTACGTGGCCACCGCGCCCGCGCTCTTCACGCAGGTGGTCGAGCAGATCGCCGCCGCCGGCATGAACGGCCCCAGGACGCGCATCGTGCTGGAAAAGCCGCTGGGCCACGACCTCGCGTCCAACCGCGCCATCAACGCGGCCGTGGGCAAGGTGCTCCAGGAAAATCAGGTCTTCCGCATCGACCACTACCTGGGCAAGCCCTCGGTGCAGAACCTGTTTGCCATGCGCTTCGGCAATGCGCTGTTCGAGCCCATCTGGCGCCGCGAGCACATCGCCAACATCCAGATCACCATCGCCGAAGACCTGGGCGTGGAAAAGCGCGGCGCCTTCTACGACCAGACCGGCGCGCTGCGCGACATGGTGCAGAACCACGCGCTGCAGCTGCTGTGCGCCATCGGCATGGAGCCGCCGATCAACTCGCACGCCGACGCCATCCGCGACGAAAAGCTCAAGGTGCTGCGCGCGCTCAAGCCCTGGACGCCCGAAAGCCTGAGCCTGCACGCGGTGCGCGGCCAGTACACGGCCGGCACGGCCTACGGCGAGCGGGTGCAGGGCTACCGCGACGAGCCGGGCGTGAACCCCGACAGCCGCACCGAGACCTTCGTGGCGCTGCGCACCGAAATCGCCAACTGGCGCTGGGCCGGCGTGCCCTTCTACATCCGCACCGGCAAGCGGCTGGCCTCGCGCGACGCACGCATCGAGGTCAACTTCCGGCCCACGCCGCACGCCATCTATCGCGCGCCGGCCGGCAACGTGAACAAGTTCGTCATCAACCTGCAGCCCAAGGACGGACTGGAGCTGCACATGCTCGCGCAGGCCCAGGACAACCGCCAGCGCACCAACGGCAACCAGAGCTCGGCCAACCAGTTGGCGCCGGTGCAGCTCGACCTGGACTTCGACAAGCGCTTCGGCGCCGAGCGCGTGGGTGCCTACGAGCGCCTGCTGCTCGACGTGATCGACGGCCGGCTCAACCTGTTCGTGCGCAGCGACGAGCAGGAAGAGGCGTGGCGCTGGGTCGAGCCGCTGATCGACAGCTGGGAATCGGACGGCGGCCCGCGCCCCTATGCGGCCGGTACCTGGGGCCCGAGCGCGTCGAGCGCGATGATCGCGCGCGACGGCTTCTCCTGGGGCGAGGAGCAGTAACGCCCGCTCGGGCCGCGCTCAGCCGAACTGCAGGCAACGCATGCTGAGCGTGCCCGACTGGAACCCCTCGTAGACCGTCTTCGCGCGCTCGCCGCTGCCGGCGGCGCCGAGGGCGTAAAGGAAGGGGTAGTAATGGTCGGGCGTGGCCACCGCGGTCGACGCGCCTTCCAGCTTCGCGTAGTCGACCAGCGCGCGGTCGTCGCGGCCGGCCAGCGCGGACTTCACCGCATCGTCGAAAGACTGCGCCCAGGGGCGGCTGGCGCTGGGGCCGTCCGGCGTTCCGCGATCGGTGGCGCGCAGGTTGTGCACCACGTTGCCGCTGCCCATCACCAGCACGCCCTTGTCGCGCAGCGCAGCCAGGTCCCGCCCCACCGCGTAGTGGAAGGCTGCCGGCTTGTCGTAGTCGATGCTGAGCTGGAACACGGGCACGTCGGCCTTCGGGTACAGATGCTTCAGCACTGTCCAGGTGCCGTGGTCCAGGCCCCACTGGTCGGTGCCGATCACCGGCGCCTGCTTCACCGCGCCTACGGTTTCCCGCGCGAGCGCCGGGTGGCCGGGCGCGGGGTATTCGACATCGAACAGCGCCTGCGGGAAGCCGCCGAAGTCGTGGATGGTCTTCGGCCGCTCCTGCATGCCGACGCCCGTGGCGCCCCGGCTCAGCCAGTGCGCCGACACGCTGAGGATGGCCGATGGCCGCGGCAGCTCCTGCCCCCATGCCGACAGGCGCCGCGTGAAGGCGTTGTCGGTGATCGCATTCATGGGCGAGCCATGGCCGATGAAGACGACCGGCATGCGCCGCGTAGCTGCGCCTGCAGCCTGCACGCTGCAGGCCAGGGAAGCCAGCACCGCGGTTGCACCGAGGGCGGAGCCCATGAGGAAGCCGCGGCGGCCCAGTTCGGAGGTTGCAAGAGTGGTCGTCATTGGCATGGGGGCACTCTGCAACGGTTTTCGGCGCAAGGCGGTGCCTTTGCGCACACTTTTCGAAGATCGGCGGGCGCCGCGCTAGATGCGCCTCTCTTCTACCGCGTGGCACGCCACCTGCACACCCTTGATGCCCAGCAGCTTCGGCCGCTCCGCCGAGCAGCGCGCATTGGCATGCGGGCAGCGCGGATGGAAGGCGCAGCCCGTGGGCGGGTTCAGCGGGTTCGGCACTTCGCCCTGCACCGGCGTGCGCGAGCGGCCGGTGTGCTTCATCTGCGGAATGGCGTCGAGCAGCATGCGCGTGTACGGATGCTGCGGCGCGGCAAACAACTTCTGCTTGTCGGCCACCTCGACCAGCCGGCCCAGGTACATCACGCCGACCTGGTCTGCCACGTGGCGCACCACCGCGAGGTTGTGCGAGATGAAGAGGTAGGTCAGGCCCTGCTCGCGCTGCAGGTCCTTCATGATGTTGAGCACCTGCGCCTGCACGCTCACGTCGAGCGCCGAGGTGGGCTCGTCGCACACCAGGAACTCGGGCTGCGTGGCGAGCGCGCGGGCAATGGAAATGCGCTGGCGCTGGCCGCCCGAGAACTGGTGCGGGTACTTGCTCATGTCCAGCGGCGAGAGGCCGACCGACTTGAGCAGTTCGCCCACGCGTTCGCGCAGCGCGGCCTTGTCGCTGATGATGCCGTGCTCGCGCAGCGGCTCGCCGATGATGTCTTCCACGATCCAGCGCGGGTTCAGGCTCGCGTAGGGGTCCTGGAAGATCATCTGGATGCGGCGGCGCAGCTTGCGGCCTTCGGGGGTCTTGAACGCGGCATGCGCGTCCTGCCCGTCGAACTGCAGCCCGCCGCGCGTGGGTGCATACAGGCCCACCAGCAGGCGCGCCACGGTGCTCTTGCCGCAGCCCGACTCGCCCACCAGCGCCAGCGTCTTGCCGCGCTCGATGGAGAAGCTCACGCCGTCCACCGCATGCAGCAGCACGCGCGGCTTGCGTTCGAGCACGCGGTTGAGCCAGGGCGGCGAAACGTCGAAGGTGCGGGCCAAGTCGTGCGCCACCACCAGCGGTTCGCCGGCTGCGGCGGGTGCGTTGCCGCGGGGTTCGATCACTGCTGCGCTCATCGCGTCACCTCGCTCAGGGGTTCGGCCGCCTCGGGCGTGGCGCGTTCGCCGGCCGCCAGCGCGTCGTGGTGCTTGGCGGCCAGTTCGGCCTGGCCGGTGTGCGGGTCGGTGGCGTCGTGCAGCCAGCAGGCCGCGCGGGTGGCGCCGGCATGCATGAGTTCCGGCCGCTCGGTCAAGCAACGGGCAAAGGTGCGCGGGCAGCGCGGGTTGTAGGCGCAGCCCGTCGGAATGGCATTGAGCCGGGGCATGGCGCCGTCGATCTGGTTGAGCCGCTCGCGGTCGCTCGTCATGTCGGGAATCGAGGCCATCAGGCCCGAGGTGTAGGGGTGCGCGGGCTGGTGGATCACCTCGTGCACCGGGCCGATCTCGGCGATGCGCCCGGCATACATCACGGCCACGCGGTCGCAGGTCTCGGCGATCACGCCCATGTCGTGCGTAATCAGCATCACGGCCGCGCCGCGCTCCTTGCAGATGCGCTTGAGCAGCTGAATGATCTGCGCCTGGATCGACACGTCCAGCGCGGTGGTCGGCTCGTCTGCCACGATCAGCTTGGGCTCGGCGGCCAGCGCCAGCGCGATCACCACGCGCTGCCGCATGCCGCCTGAAAACTGGTGCGGAAAGTGGTCGATGCGCTGCTCGGCGGCGGGAATGCCGGTGTCCTGCAGCAGGCCGATGGCGCGCTTGCGGGCCTCGGCGTCGGTCACCGGCAGGTGCGCGCGGATGGTCTCGACCAGCTGCCGGCCCACGGTGTACAGCGGATTCAGCGAAGTCAGCGGATCCTGGAAGATCGCGCCGATCTTGCGCCCGCGAATGGGCCGCATCGCATCGAAGCCGAGGTTGTCGATGCGCTGGCCCTCGAGGCGGATTTCACCGCCGGCCACACGGCCCGGCGCCTCGAGCAGGCCGATGATGGCCGCGCCCGTGAGCGACTTGCCGGCGCCCGATTCGCCCACCACGCCGAGGATTTCCCCGGGCGCGATGTCGAAGGAAATCCGGTCGAGCGCGCGCAGCGTGCCTCGGCGGTGCGGGAACTCGACGACGAGGTCTTTGACTTGCAACAAGCTCATGGCGCTACCTTCCACCGAACTCCACGGGTGACATATCAGGAACACCGCGGAACCGGCTTTGCCGGGCCGCAGGTGTTGCCCCCTGCAAGGGGGTTGGCGAAGCGACACGAAGTGCGCGAAGACTGGGGGTGATCATCTAAGCCTCGGATTCAGGGCATCGCGCAGCCAGTCGCCGAGCAGGTTCACGCTGAGCGCGATCAGTACCAGCATCAGGCCCGGAAACACCGTGATCCACCATTCGCCCGAGAACAGGTACTGGTTGCCGATGCTGATGAGCGTGCCCAGCGACGGCGAGGTGGGCGGCACGCCGACACCCAGGAAAGACAGCGTGGCCTCGGTGATGATGGCCGTGGCCACCTGGATCGTGGCCAGCACCATCACCGGCCCCATCACGTTGGGCAGCACGTGGCGCAGCATGATGCGCAGCGGCGCCACGCCGGTGACGCGCGCGGCCTGCACGTATTCCTTGTTGCGCTCCACCAGCGTGGAGCCGCGCACCGTGCGCGCGTACTGCACCCAGCCGGTCAGCGAGATGGAAATGATCAACACGCCGAAGGCCAGCGACTCCTGCGCGTTGGGAAAGAGCGCACGGCCGACACCGGCAATGAGCAGCGCCACCAGGATGGGCGGAAACGACAGCATCACGTCGCACACGCGCATGAGGAACGAATCGAGCCAGCCGCCGAAGAATCCGGCAACCAGGCCCAGCACCACGCCCACCACGACCGACAGCACCACCGACACGAGGCCGACGATCAGCGAGATGCGCGCGCCATAGATGACGGCCGAGAGAATGTCGCGCCCCTGGTCGTCGGTGCCCAGCAGGTACTTGGACGAGCCTTCGGCGCTCCAGGCGGGAGGTAGCCGCGCGTCGCCGAGTTCGAGGGCGGCCAGGTCGAAGGGGTTGTGCGGCGACACCCAGCCGGCGAACACCGCGCAAACGACGCAGACCAGCGCGATGATCGCCGCGGCAATGGCCACCGGCGATGTGCGAAAGCTGTAGCCGACATCGCTGTCGAGCCAACGGGCAAGTGTTTTTTTCATCGTGAAGCAAATCCGCGTAAGGCCGCCGCCGGGCCGCCCCTGGGCGGCCGTGCCACCCCCTGGGGGGGTGGCGAATTACACGCAGCGCAGCGGAGTGAAAAGCCGAGGGGCAGGCATCCTTACGGCTTGATGCTCATCCACTTGAAGTACATGAAGTTGTCGGCCAGTTGCACCAGTTCGACCTTCTTGCTCACGCCCCAGGCCAGCGACTGCTGGTGCAGCGGCAGATGGCCGATGTCGTCGGAGTGGATCTTGAAGGCTTCCTTGATCAGCTCGTTGCGCTTGGCCTTGTCGGTCTCCGACTGGATCTGCTTGGTCAGCTCGTCCAGCTTGGGATTGCAGTAGGCGCCCAGGTTGAACTGGCCGGTGCCCTTGTCGTCGGGGCAGGAGGTGAGCGAGCTCAGCGCGTTGTGCGAGTCGTAGGTGGTCGGAGTCCAGCCCAGCATATAGAAGCTGGTGTCGCGGCGCAGCACCTTCGGGAAGTAGGTGCCCTTGGTCTCGGCCACGAGGTTGATCTTGACGCCGATCTTCGCGAGGTTGGACGCCACGCTCTGGCAGATCTGGCCGTCGTTCACGTAACGGTCATTCGGGCAGTTGAGCGACACCTCGAAGCCGTTCGGGTAGCCGGCTTCGGTCAGCAGCTTCTTGGCGGCCTCCACGTCGTAGGGCAGGCGCTTGTCCTGCTCGGCAGTCCAGCCGTTGATGCCGGGGCCGACCAGCAGGCCGGTGGGCCTGGAGGCGCCGCGCATCACGGTGCGCTGGATGCCGACGATGTCGATGGCCTGGTAGAAAGCCTGGCGGACGCGCTTGTCCTTGAACGGGTTCTTGCCCTTGATGTTCGAGTACTGCAGTTCGTCGCGCTTCTGGTCCATGCCCAGGAAGATGGTGCGCATCTCGGGGCCGGTGATGACGCGGGCGTTGGGCGCCGCGTTGATGC
Source organism: Variovorax durovernensis (assembly GCF_977011995.1). NCBI lineage: Bacteria > Pseudomonadati > Pseudomonadota > Betaproteobacteria > Burkholderiales > Comamonadaceae > Variovorax > Variovorax durovernensis. Next base: position 5,593,935 of record NZ_CDRNCW010000001.1, read on the forward strand.
GGGCGATGTCCTGCACGGGCACCGGCTCCATCACGTCGACTTCGCCGGAGACCAGCGCGGCCACGCGGGTGGCGGGGTTGGCGATGGGCGTGAAGATGATCTCCTGCGCGTTGCCGTCGATCTTGCCCCAGTAGGTGCCGTTGCGCGTGAACACGGTGCGCACGTTGGGCTGGCGTTCGCGCACGCGGAACGGGCCGGTGCCGTTGGCCTTGAACGAGGCGGTGTTCTCGATGCCCTTGCGGCGGTCGACCGGCTTGGTGGCCTGGTTTTCCTCGCACCATTTCTTGCTCATGATCATCGTCAGCGAGATCACGTCGGGCAGGATGGGGAACGGCCCGTTGGTCTCGATCTCGACCGCGAGGTCGCCGACCTTGCGCACGGCCTTGATGTCGCTCAGCGTGGCGCGCATGTCGGAGCCGTCGCCCTGGGCGCGCGCGAAGCTGAACACCACGTCGTCGGCGGTGAACGGCGTGCCGTCGTGGAACACCACGCCCTTGCGCAGTTCGAAGCGCCAGACGTTCGGCGAAGTCTGCTTCCAGCTGGTGGCCAGCAGCGGTGCAAGGCTCAGGTCCTTGTTGCGGCCCACGAGGGTTTCATAGACGTTGGCGGTGACGCTCAACTGCAGCGATTCGTTGAGCGAGTGCGGGTCCAGCGATAGCGCGTCCCCCTGGTTCGCGATGCGGATGGTCTGCGCGCCGGCGACCATGCTGACGGCGCTCAGGGCGCACAAAACGGCGGCCGCGGCCACATTCTTCTTGAAACTCATGGGAACACTCCTCGGGTTGGAATCAAACACATCACGACGCCGCGGTGGCGGCGGCTTTCCCTGGCTGCGCGCCGCGGGTGGCGGCAAGCGGCATGCCCTGCTCGACCAGGCCCGCGTGCAACGCGGCGCCCAGCGGCAGGATCTCGTCATTGAAGTCGTAGCGGCTGTTGTGCAGGAAGGCGCCATCGCGCACGTCCTGGCCGATACGCAGATAGGCGCCCGCCTTCTTCTGCAGCATGAAAGAGAAGTCTTCGGCGCCCATGCTGGGCTCCATGCTGCGGTCGACGTTCTTCGCGCCGACCAGCGACTCGGCCACGTCGGCCGCGAACATGGCCTCGGGCGCGGTGTTGATGGTGGCGGGGTAGATGCGCTCGTACTTGATGGTGGCGGTGGCGCCGAAGCCCGACGCGATGGCCGCGCACAGCTCGTTCAGCCGCTGCTCCACCTGCGCCTGCACCCGCGCGCTGAAGGTGCGCACGGTGCCCACCAGCGTGGCCTCGCCGGGCACCACGCTCATCGCGCCGAGATCGCCGGCCTGCATTGCGCAGATGCTGATGACGGCAGCGTCGATCGGGCGTACGTTGCGCGAGACGATGGTCTGGGCCGCGGTGATGATGTGCGCTGCGACCACGACCGGGTCGACGGTCAGGTAGGCATGCGCGCCGTGGCCGCCCTTGCCCTTGATGCTGATCGTGATGCGGTCGGCCGCGGCCATCATCGCGCCGCGGTTGATGCCGACGGTGCCGGCCGGCATGGCGGGCCAGTTGTGCATTGCGTAGACGGCATTCACGGGGAAGCGGTCGAACAGGCCGTCCTCGATCATCACGCGGGCGCCGGCGAAGCCCTCTTCGCCCGGCTGGAAGATCAGCACGGCGGTGCCGTCGAAGTCGCGCGTCTCGGCAAGGTAGCGTGCCGCGCCGACCAGCATGGCGGTGTGGCCGTCGTGGCCGCAGCCGTGCATCAGGCCGTCGCTGGCGGAGCGCCAGCCGAAGTCGTTGTCCTCGCGCATGGGCAGCGCGTCCATGTCGGCGCGCAGGCCGATCATTCGGCCGCTGGCCGTCGAGCGCCCGCGGATGACGCCGACCACGCCGGTCTTGCCGATGCCCTCGTGGATCTCGTCGACACCGCAGGCGCGCAGGGCCTCGCGCACGCGGCCGGAGGTGTAGACCTCTTCGAAGCCGAGTTCGGGGTGGGCGTGCAGGTCGCGGCGGAAGGCCGTGATCTCGGGGTAGAAGCTGGCGATGTGCGCGAATGCGCGGCCGGATGCCTTCAGGCGCGGCGCCCCTGCTGTCGCTGCCGTCATGTCAGTGCCCTCCCGCCTTGCCGACGCGCAACCGCGGATCGACCACGAAATACAGCAGGTCGACCACGAGGTTGATCACCACGAAGATCAAGGCAATGAGGCACAGGTAGGCGGCCATCACCGGAATATCGGCGAAGGTCACGGCCTGGATGAACAGCAGGCCCATGCCGGGCCACTGGAACACCGACTCGGTGATGATCGCGAAGGCGATGAGCCCGCCCAGCTGCAGGCCGGTGATGGTCATCACGGGCACCAGCGTGTTCTTGAGCGCATGGCCGAAATGGATCGCGCGGTTCGACAGGCCGCGGGCACGCGCGAACTTGATGTAGTCGGTGCGCAGCACTTCGAGCATTTCGGCGCGCACCAACCGCATGATGAGCGTGAGCTGGAAGATCGCCAGCGTCACCGCCGGCAGCACGATGTGCTGCCAGCCGTCGACGCTGAAGAGACCGCTTGTCCACCAGCCGAGCTTGACGGTCTCGCCGCGCCCGAAGCTCGGGAACCAGCCCAGCGTCACGGCAAAGACGAGGATCAGCAGAATGCCGATCAGGAAGGTGGGCAGCGACACGCCGAGCAGCGACACCGTCATGAAGAACTGGCTCATGAAGGTGCCCCGGCGCAGTGCGGTGTACACACCCATCGGAATGCCGATGAACAGCGCCAGCACCGCCGCCACGAGCGCCAGTTCGAGCGTGGCCGGAAAGCGCTCGCCGATCAGGCGCGACACCTTCGCACCCTGGCGCAGGCTCAGCCCGAACTCGCCTTGCGCGGCATTGACGAGGAAGTGCCAGAACTGCACGAAGAAGGGCTGGTCAAGCCCCAATGCGGCGCGCAATTCACGGATCTGGTCGGGTTTCGCGTCCTGCCCCAGGAGGAACACGACGGGATCACCGACATATTGGAACAAGAGGAAGGCGATGAACGCGACCGCGACCATCACGATCACGGCCTGGATCAGGCGGCGCAGTACGAAGGCAATCATTCAGTAAACAAAGTGAACTGGCATGCTAGCAGTGCAAGGTGCGTGCCCGCACGGTGGTTCCCCGAGGGTGCGGTCCGTGATTTCCCCAAGGGCAGCATGAAAACTGCGGACGAAAAAAAGCCACTCGACTTTCGCCGAGTGGCTTTTGGCTTTTTCATTCGAAGCTGGCTTGCGCCAGCGTCAAATTAGAAAGCGTGACGGATACCGAAGTCGTAGCCGGTCGAGGTCTTCGGGGTGAAGGTGCCAGCTGCGTTTTGGTAGAAGCCAGGGCCGCCAACGGTCAGGCCAGCGCCGTTCTTGTTGCTGATGCGAGCAACCGTAGCGTACAGAGCCGTGCGCTTCGACAGGTTGTGCACGTAGCCCAGAGCCAGCTTGTTAGCCTTCGGGTCGGCGTTGTTGTTCAGCACGAACGGGTTGAACGGCTGGTTCAGGTCGTACTTGACTGCCGAGTACGAAGCGCGGATCAGGCCGGCACCGACGGGAACCGTCACGCCGATCAGGTAGCCCTTCAGGTCGATGTCGTTGCGGCCGCCCAGGAAAGGCGTCACTTCGTAGTCGATCTTGTTCTTGGCTTGCGACACTTCACCGAACAGCTTCACGGGACCGAAGTCATACGAAGCGCCCAGGTTCAGGGTGTTGATCTTGGTGGTCGTGCCAGCGTAGTAGTTGTCGCCAACAGTGCTCGAACCGTAGGCCAGAGCCACGTCCAGAGGACCGTTCGCGTAGCCGAAACGGCCACCGACGTAACGACCTTGACGAGCGGCGTTAGCCGTCGTGGGCGTGTAGATGCCGTTGTCGTACTTGGTCTTCTCGCTCATGCCGTACATCACTTGGCCATAGAAGCCGCCGAGGTTCGGGGGCAGGAAGTAGCCAATGGTGTTGCTTGCGCGAACGTAGTTGCTGGTACCGACGTTGGTGAACGCGCCGGTCGAAGCTGCGGGGGTACCGAAGCCGCCGAACGAGGTGTTAGCCGTCGAGATCAGGTTGGTGCCAACGCCGAGGGTGCCGAACGGATCGAACACGGTGTCGTTCCAGAACGTCGGGGTGTAGTCACGACCCAGGCGGATTTCACCGAAACCACCCGACAGGCTCACGGTAGAGCGACGTGCGAACGTAGCGATACCTTGTTGGCCGTCGTCGTTGGAGATCGGGGCTTCGAGCCAGAAGCTGGCTGCCAGGCCACCACCGAGGTCTTCCGTACCACGGAAGCCCAGACGGCTGGCGTTGTAGCCCGAGTTAGCCAGTTGACGGCTGCTGGTCTTGACCGAACCTTGGTTCAGGTAGACGGGGATGCCGAAAGCATTGGGGAACACGGTCGGGTTCAGGTCACGTGCCGTGCTCGAATAGCCGCTGATCGACGCGTCGACCACACCGAACAGAGTGACGGACGACTGAGCCGAGGCAACACCGGCGACAGCCAGGGCAGCCAGAGCAACTAGAGATTTTTTCATTGCAAGTTTCTCCAAGGTTAAACATAGGGCTCCGGTGCGAAGGGCTCACCGTGACTGGCACATTTGTGCTCCCACCGGACCCCGGGCCAACCTCCTTTTGGGAAGTTGATGCTATTGCACCAGAGCCGCTGCGGCAGGGCAAAACAAATCTCCCGAAATGTTGGCTGGTCTGCGCGTTTCGTTGCAGTCCTGCAACAAAGGTCTTAGGGCAGCTTCGCTCCACTATATGAAATGCAATGCCCGTTCGATCCGGGGTTTCCCGTGTGCGGTCAAATAGGGGCATGACTGCTTTGTTTGATCCCGTTCTGACCGCGGCGGACGCGGCATTGCGCACCCTGTTTGCCCGTCCCCACGCAACCCGGGCACTGCCTGCGCCTTCCCAGCCACCGGGCGAAATGAGCGAGGCGGAGCGCCGCGAAGCCGGCGCGTTGATGCGCGTGAACCATGTCGGCGAAGTCTGCGCGCAGGCGCTTTACACGGCCCAGGCCGCCGTGGCACGTGATCCCGCCCTGCGCGCGCATTTCATCGAGGCTGCGCATGAGGAAACGGATCACCTGGCCTGGACACGCCAGCGCCTCGATGATCTGGGAGCGAGGCCGTCCCTCCTGAATCCGATCTGGTATGCCGGGGCATTCGGCCTCGGCCTCGTTGCGGGGCGCCTCGGAGACCCAATGAGCCTGGGCTTTGTCGCGGAGACGGAGCGCCAGGTGGAGGCCCACCTGGACAGCCATCTGGACCGACTTCCGCCCGCAGACAGCGCCTCAAGGGCCGTGGTCGAGCAGATGAAGGTTGACGAAGCACGCCACGCCGCGCAAGCCGTCGATGCAGGCGCCGCGGAGCTGCCCGCCCCGGCCAAGGCGTTGATGCGCATGGCTTCCCGCGTGATGACCACGCTGGCGCACCGCATCTGAGGGCGGCCGCCAGCCTCAGGTCTCGATCAGGTCGAAGCTGGTCGTGATTTCAGCGGTCTTCGCCAACATGATGCTGGCCGAGCAGTAGGTTTCGTGGCTCAGCGCAATCGCACGCTCCACGGCGGAAGCCGGAATGCCCTTGCCGGCCACGGTGAAGTGCATGTGGATCTTGGTGAAGACCTTGGGGTCCTTTTCAGCGCGCTCGCTCGTGAGCTTGACACTGCATCGCTCCACCTGGTGACGCCCGCGCTTGAGGATCAGCACGACGTCATAGGCCGTGCAGCCGCCCGTGCCGGCCAGCACGGTTTCCATCGGCCTAGCGGCCAGGTTCTGGCCGCCGTTCTCGGGTTTTGCGGCGTCAGGTGCGCCATCCATCATCAGAACGTGGCCGCTGCCCGTCTCGGCCACGAAGCCCATGGCCGACCTGGTGCCCGAGTCGCCGGTCCAACTTACTGTGCATTCCATGAAATATTGGGTTTCCATTGAGGGATGTCGGGCAAAAATGCACGCCGACACCCGTTTGTGTGTGGGAAAAGCATCACTCGCTTGTTGCATCGCAACAAACAGCCGATATACTTTATTTCATTGCGCAAACGTATGCGCACCCAGTTGTCTCCTCCACCCTTCCAATTGGTGGATTTAGCCCCGAGCTGCAAAGCTCGGGGCTTTTTTCTTTCCGCGTCACCCTTGCGCGCCCTGAGGCCACTCTAGTTTTCGCACCGAAAGGGCAGTTGCTCTGGCTGCCCTGGCTGTCGCCGGTGTTGCCTCGGCCCAGTCGTCCGTCACCCTCCTGGAACAGCAGCTCGAGGAGCGCGCTAAGAGGGTCCGTTGGAAGTCCGGCCAGCGTGCCAAGCGCAATTGCCGTTGGAAGATCAAGCAAGCGGGCTTCAACGAGATGTTGACCCTTACCTACCGTGCGAATCAGCAGGATCTCGCGTTGTGCCGGAAGCACTTCGCCGCGTGGCTGCGCAAGATGCGCCGGGCCATTCCTGGCTTCCGTGGCGTCTGGGGTTTCGAGCGGCAAAAGCGCGGCGCGTGGCATGTGCACGTGGCCTGTGACCGGCTCCCCGTGCTGATGCAGTTCAGGGGCGCGAAGGTGCTGAGCTGGAAGGTCGGCACGGCCCTTTGGCGCGACGTGGTGGGGGCAGACAACGGCCTGTGCTTCGTAGGTGGGAAGGATGGCCGTTTCAACCGCTATAGGAGCCCAGCAAAGATCGCGGGCTACGTGTCGAAGTACCTCACCAAGGACCACGAGAACGGCGAGTTCGGATCGCGCATGTGGGACAGCACGCGGGGGCTGACGCCTCCCCCGGCGATGACGCTGCACTTCCCCGGTGTGTCCATGGCCGATGCCATCGGCATGTCGTTCGAGCTGCCGCAGGGTCACGTCGTTGTGCAGCACCTGTGCAACAAGCTCAACACGATGTGGATGCTCTACAGCGAGCCCGATCCACTCGTGAAACGCACTACCGAGGCGGTGATGGTCGATGCTGCTGCGCAGCGCTATGCGGAGTTCGCAAAGCTGGCCGTCGAGCGTGGTTTCGCATGCCGCTTGGTGTGATGGGGGAGGCGCATGTCAGCGTGTCGATTCCCTCGCGCGCGAGGCCCAATACATCCATGTTCAGGCGATTTGATTGAGGGGATTTCGATGCTTGTAGGGTATGCGCGGGTGTCTACTGGCGATCAGGAAACGACGCTGCAGGTTGACGCGCTCAAACGCAGCGGCGTGCGCAGCGTCTTCGTGGAAAAGGGCTCTGGTGTTGGCCCTCGGCCGGAGCTTCAGCGGCTGCTGGCGTCGTTGCAAGACGGCGATACGCTGGTTGTGTGGAAGCTGGATCGCATTGCACGCTCCATGCGGGAGGTGCTTCGGGTGATGGATGTACTAAAGCAACGTGGTTGCAGTTTTAGGTCTCTGACTGAGCCTATCGATACGTCGCACTCGTTTGGCGAGCTGACTTTGCAGATGATCGCGGCATTTGCGCAGTTCGAACGTAGCCTGATCCGCGAGCGCTCAATGGCTGGGCAGGTCGCGGCTATGCGGCGCGGGGCTGTGTTCGGTAGGGGGCGTGCGCTCTGTGCTGAGGATGAGACCTTGGCGGCGATGATGGTTGCTTCTGGCTGCACGACGACCAGCGTTGCCGCTCATTTCGGGGTCAGCCGGGCTACTGTGTGGCGTATCGATCGGGAGGCTCGGGGGCTACCTGAGACGCGGGAACGCCCGGTTTGGAAGGCGGCGTTTCATGCTCGCTAGTATTGACCATCCAGCGAATCAGCCAAGGCAACTCGTCCGGCATCGCAAGCAACTCGCGCGCAATCCAGAAACGTTCGCCGGCTGCGAGTTGATCGAGCACCGGATGCGAGTGCCCGCGCAAGCTGCGCGCGGTTTCGATGATCGTCCGGTATTCCGCCAAGCTGAAGCTCCCGCGCGGCTGGCTGCGCACCTTGACCTTCGGAAAAGGAGGCGCGTCGCGAAGCACGCCGATGTGCACGCCGTGCATGACCACCTTGCGCAGCAATACGAGGTATTGGGCGATCGTCGTACTGGTGAAGCCCTGCTCTCCGAGGTGATCGATCAAACGTTGCGCGTCCGCAGTTGCAAACGACTGCGCAGATATATCACCCAGCAGCGGAACGATGTGCGCGCGCAATCTGTTGCCCATCACCTGCCATGTGGCACGCCCAATTTCTTTTCGTTGAACGCGTGCGGCCTCCGCCTGCATCAGCCCTTTTGAAAGATCACTGACAGAAATTGATAACAGATTTTGCTCAATCGTAAATTGATTGGCGGTGGTATGAATCGCGGGATAGGTGCGTCCAAAAAATCCCGAATCATTTGCGGCAGGGGCTTTGTTGAAGAGGTTTATGACATTTGTGTCCATGTCATATCCCGCATGCAATCCCGATGCCTCTTATCATCGACAGTTAACAACCGAAAACTCCCTTGGAAAAAATCGTGCGCAATGCACCTGTTACTCCGGCGCTGACGCCCGCCGACTATCTCAGAAAAATACTTAACGCCCGGGTCTACGACGTTGCAGTCGAGTCCGCGCTCGAGAAGGCACGTGCGCTCAGCGAGCGACTCGGCAACACAGTGCTGCTCAAGCGCGAAGACCAGCAGCCGGTCTTCAGCTTCAAGCTGCGCGGCGCCTATAACAAGATGGCGCACCTGAGCGCGGCGCAATTGGCGAGCGGCGTGATTTGCGCATCGGCCGGCAATCACGCACAAGGCGTTGCATTGGGCGCGCGCAAGCTCGGTACGCGCGCCGTCATCGTCATGCCGGTGACGACACCTAAATTGAAGATCGATGCAGTGCGCGGTTTCGGCGGTGAAATCGTCTTGCATGGCGACAGCTATTCAGACGCGTATCTGCACGCGCTCGAACTGCAGGCTCAACAAAACCTCACCTTCGTTCATCCGTTCGACGACCCCGACGTCATTGCAGGCCAGGGCACGATCGCAATGGAAATCCTGCGCCAGCATCAGGGGCCGCTCGATGCGGTGTTCGTCGCGATCGGCGGTGGCGGACTGATCTCGGGCGTAGCCAACTACATCAAGGCCGTGCGTCCCGAGATCAAGGTGATCGGCGTGCAGATGAACGACTCCGACGCGATGATGCAATCGATCGCGGCACACCAGCGCGTGAACCTGCCGGACGTCGGCCTGTTCTCCGACGGCACGGCCGTCAAGCTCGTTGGCGAGGAGACCTTCCGCATCGCCAACGAACTCGTCGACGACTACATCGCCGTAGACACCGACGCAGTGTGCGCAGCCATCAAGGACATCTTCGTCGACACACGCAGCATCGTCGAACCCGCGGGAGCGCTCGCGGTGGCCGCGATCAAGGAATATGCGGCCAAACACGGGCGCCAGGGCGAGACCTACGCGGCCATCCTCTGCGGCGCCAACATGAACTTCGACCGGCTGCGCTTCGTGGCCGAGCGTGCCGAGGTCGGCGAGGAACGCGAGGCGCTTTTCGCCGTCACGATCCCCGAAGAGCGCGGCAGCTTCCGCCGCTTCTGCGAGTTGATCAGCGAAATACCAGCCAGCGATGCCGAAGGCGGCGGCGCGCCGCGCAACGTGACGGAGTTCAACTACCGCATCAGCGATGCCGCCAAGGCGCATGTGTTCGTCGGCCTCACTACCTCGGCGCGCGGCGAGTCGGCCACCATCGCACAAACCTTCAACGACCACGGCTTCGACTCGCTCGACCTCACGCACGACGAACTCGCGAAAGAGCATCTGCGGCACCTGGTCGGCGGACGCACGGGCCTCGCGCACGACGAGCGCCTGCTGCGCTTCGTGTTCCCGGAACGGCCCGGCGCGCTGCTCAAGTTCCTGAGCCTGATGCGGCCGAACTGGAACATCAGCCTGTTCCACTACCGCAACCAGGGCGCCGACTACGGCCGCATCCTCGTCGGGCTGCAAGTGCCGGCTGGCGAGTCCACGGAGTTCACGGCCTTCCTCGAAACGCTGGGCTATCCCTACGTCGAGGAAACGGCAAACCCCGCATACCGGCTCTTCCTGCAAGCCTGAGCGGAGGACGGAAAAACGAAAGCCGGCGCAAGACCGGCTTGATTCGTCGTTCGCGTGGTGCGCGTTACTGCGCTTGCGCTGGCATCGGCGGCGGCGCCATTGACGCGGGCGGGGCGGCCTGCGGCAGTCCGACAGGCGTCACGACGACCGGCGTGGGCGAAGTCACTGTCGGAAGCACCGGCGACGCGCTCACGCTGATAGGCGCGCGCACCGGCAGTTGCAGGGTAAACGCCGCCGGCCCGTCGACCTGTGCACCTAGCGTTGCCGAACGCAGGCCCACCGACTGCAGCACGTAGTTGTCACCCACCTTGGAGCCGACGCGGAACGGCCGCGGCGGCTTGCCGTCGATGGCAATCAGTGCCGCCCCCTGCTTCGACGGGTCCGCGACCACGCCCGACAGCGCGAAGCGGCTCGCGGCTTCCGGCGCTACCGGCGCCGTGCTCGACGTGGGCAGCACGCCCAGCAGGCGGGCCACCGCATCGGAATCGGCCGGCACCGAAGCGCGCGGCATCGATGCCGCCGCGGCGATGGGATCCGCAGGCGAAGCCAGCCGGAGTACCCAGAACACCGCGGCACCGGCGGCCAGCGCCCAAACTCCTGTGGTTGCAAGTGGGGCATGCCAGCGGGCGGCGGAGTAAGGACTTGTCATGGCCGCGGATTATCATGCAGCGCGCTTTCCGAATCATGTCGTCCAACCTATGAACAAATTCCTTCGTGCCGCCACCCGCACCGCCCAACGCGGTTTCACGCTGATCGAACTGATGGTGGTGCTGGTCATCATCGGCGTGCTGGCCGCGCTGATCGTGCCGAACGTGATCGAGCGCGCCGACGACGCCCGCGTGACGGCCGCGCGCACCGACATCAACAATCTCATGCAGGCGCTCAAGCTCTACCGCCTGGACAACCAGCGCTACCCCACCGCCGAGCAGGGCCTGCAGGCGCTGCTCACGCGCCCGACGACCGGGCCGGCCGCACCCAACTGGAAGCCCTACGTGGAGAAGCTGCCCAACGACCCGTGGGGCCACCCCTACCAGTACATGAACCCGGGCATCAAGGGCGAGGTCGATGTGCTTTCGTTCGGCGCCGACGGCCAGAGCGGCGGCGAAGGCAAGAATGCCGACATCGGCAGCTGGCAGTAGCGGCATTGGCGCGCGGCGCCGCAACCAGCCTCCCCGCCCATCCTCCGGCTTCACGCTGCTGGAGCTGATCGTCGTGATCGCGATCATCGCGATCGCCACCGCCGCCGTGAGCTTCGCGATGCGCGACACCAACGCCGCCAAGCTCGACCGCGAAGCCGACCGGCTCGCCGCCCTGCTCGAATCGGCCCGCGCGCAGTCGCGGGCCAGCGGTGTCGCTGTACGCTGGCGCCCGGTGGAAGGCAGCTTCGTGTTCGACGGCCTGCCGCCCGACGCGCTGCCTGGCGGCTGGGCCGCCGAAGGCATCACGGCCCAGCCCGCACTTGCCAACGGCACGCCGGTGCCCGTATTGCAGCTCGGTCCCGACCCGATCATTCCGGCGCAGCAGGTCACGCTCTATTCCGCCGGCCCACCCGCACGCACGCTGCGCATCGCCACCGACGGGCTGCGCCCGTTCACCGTCTTTGCCGACGCACCATGACCAGCAGCAGGCTTGCCCCACCCGCCTCGCGCAAGGCACACCACCGCGGCTTCACGCTGATCGAAGTGCTGATCGCGCTGGGCATCGTCGCTATTGCCCTTGCCGCCGGCTCGCAGGCCACGATGTCGCTCACGCGCAACGCGCAGCGCCAGTCCGACCTGGTGCTGGCCGACCTGTGCGCCGAGAACGAACTCGCCAAGGCCCGCCTCGCGCGACAGATGCCGGCCGTGGGCGATTCGGGCTCCATCTGCGCGCAGGCCGGCCTGTCGTTCAACGTGACGACGACAACCACGCCCACACTCAACCCGAATTTCCGCCGCGTCGACGTGCAGGTGCGCGACGAGGCCAATGCGCCAATCCTGCGCATCTCCACCGTTGTCGGACGCTACTGATGCACGACGCCCGCCAGGCCCGTTCGGGCACATCCTCACGCGGCTTCACGCTGATCGAGCTGCTGGTGGCCATCGCGGTGATGGCGCTGCTTTCGCTCGTGAGCTGGCGCGGGCTCGACAGCATGTCGCGCGCCACCACCCAGAACAAGCAGCGCGCCGACGCCGTCCTGACCCTGCAAGCCACCCTCGCGCAATGGGGCTCCGACCTCGATGCCATGACCACGCTCGCGCAGACCCGCCCGATCGACTGGGACGGCCGCGTGCTGCGGCTCACCCGGCGCGGCAGCGACACCACGTCGCCTTCGGTGCTGGTGGTGGCCTGGGCGCTGCGGGCGGGCCCTGACGGCATGCGCTGGCGGCGCTGGCAGTCGCTGCCCTTCACCACGCGCGGCGAATGGCAGCAGGCCTGGAACCTCGCCGCCGCCTGGTCGCAGGACGGCGGCACGCAGACCGGCGGCGCCTCAGACACCGCGCTGGTGCCCGTCGACAGCTGGCAACTCTTCTATTTCCGCGACAACAGCTGGGTGCCCGCCAGCCAGCTGTCCAGCGTCGCGCCCAACCCCAACAACCCGGCGGGCCCCGTCATCGCGATGCCCGACGGCGTGCGCCTTGTACTGAGCCTGCCTCCGGGCGACGGCCTCTCGGGCACGCTCACGCGCGACTGGGTCCGGCCAACCGTGGGATCGCCCAAATCATGAGCACGACGACCCAACGCAACCAGTCGGGCGCCGCGCTGCTGGCGGCGATGCTCACCGTCATGCTGGTCGCGACCTTCGCGGCCGCCGCGCTGTGGCAGCAGTGGCGCGCTTCCGAGGTCGAAGGCGCGGAGCGAGCGCGCGTGCAGGCGGCGTGGGTGCTGATCGGCGCACTCGACTGGTCGCGCCTGATCCTGTCGGAGGACGGGCGCGCCGGCGGCCCCGACCACCTGGGCGAACCGTGGGCCGTGCCGCTCGAGGAAGCCCGGCTGACCAGCTTCCTGTCGGCCGAGAAGAACATGGCCAGCGACAACCTCGAGGGCCTGCCCGACGCGTTCCTGTCGGGCCGCATCGTCGACGCGCAGTCCAAGCTCAATGTGCTGTCGCTGGTCGACGGCGGCAAGCCGGTGCCGGCCAGCGTGGCCACCTTCACCCGCCTGTTCAACCTGCTGGGCCTGCCGCTGTCGGAGCTCAACCGCATGACGGCGGGACTCGTGGGCGCGCTGGCCAGCGACGGCGATGCAGACGGCAGCGGCGCCCCGCTGATGCCGCAGGAGGTCTCGCAACTGGTGTGGCTCGGCCTCTCGCCTTCCACCGCCGCGGCACTGGAGCCCTACGTGACGATCCTGCCGGTACGCACCACGCTCAACATCAACACGGCAAGCGCCGAAGCCATCAGCGCGAGCATGGAGTCGCTCAGCATCGCCAACGCGCGCCAGCTCGTCGAGCGCCGCACGCGCGCCTTCTTCAAGGACCTGGCCGCAGCCAATGCCGCGCTGCCCAGCGGCGGCACGCCCTTCAATGCCGCGCAACATGGCGTGGGAACGCAGTTCTTCGAGGTCTACGGCAAGCTGAGGCTCGACCGCACCTGGGTCGAGGAGCACTCGCTCCTACAACGCAACGGTGTCACGGTGACGACGATCTGGCGCACGCGGGGCGCCGGCGCAACGAACTCTCCGGTCAAACCCTGATTTGGAAGGCATTTTTCTGAACGAAAAGCCTTACAACGCCCGTCATATCAACACGTTACGCTATCGAAATTAGAGCGTCAGCCTGTAAGACGCCCACCTACAATCACCGGCTTTTCCAAGATCGACATGACTCCCCTGCTGCTCATTGCCCCCCTCCCTCCGGCCGATGCCGCGAGCGAGTACGACTGGGCCCAGGCAGGCGACGACGGCATTGCATTGCGCAACCAAGGCCGCGCGCTGCTGGCGCTCCTGCCATCGAGCACTGAAGTCATGCTCGGCATTCCCTCCGCGGCGCTGTCGTGGCACCGCGTCACCCTGCCCAAGGGCAGCATGGGCAGCGCCTCGAAGCTGCGCGCCGTGCTGGACGGCCTGCTAGAAGAACACCTGCTCGACGAACCCGAAGCCCTGCACTTCGCGCTCGAACCCGACGCCAAGGCTGGCGCGCCCGTGTGGGTCGCGGCCTGCAACCGAATCTGGCTGCGCAGCGTGGTGCAAGGGCTCGAAGCGGCCGGGCGGCGCGTGGTGCGCATCGTCCCCGAGTTCGCACCGCAGCCGGCCGACGGTCCGCCGCTGCTGCAGATCACAGGCGAACCCGAATCACCGCAGCTCACGGTGTGCGACGCCGACGGCGTGGTCTCGCTGCCGCTGGCCGGTGCGGGGATGGCCCTGTCGGACGGCCTGCCGCTCGACACCGCAGTCATCACCACCGAGCCCGCCGTGGCCGAGGCCGCCGAGCACCTGCTGGAGCGCCGCGTGCCGATCGTGCAGACGCCGCAGCGCTGGCTGCAGGCCGCGCGCACGCCCTGGGAACTCGCGCAGTTCGACCTTGCCGCGACCGGCCGCGCGCGCGCCGGCAAGAAATTCGCGTCGGTGCTGCAGACGCTGCGCTACGCCCCCGAATGGCGCGCCGCGCGCTGGGGCGTGGCCGTGCTGCTGCTGACGCAGCTGATCGGCCTGAACGCCTGGGCCTGGAAGGAGCGCAATGCGCTCGATTCCAAGCGCCAGGCCGCCAGGGCCATGCTGACCCAGACCTTCCCCTCGGTGAAGATCGTGGTCGACGCCCCGCTGCAGATGCAGCGCGAAGTGGCGGCGCTGCAGCAGGCCGTGGGCGACGTGGTCGGCAGCGACTTCGAACCCATGGTCGGCGCCCTCGCCACCAACCTCCCGCCCGGCAAGACCCCGACCGCCGTCGACTACAGCGCCGGCCAGTTGCGCCTGCGCGGGCTCGGCCTGCAGCCTTCCGAGGTCTCGCAGATCACCAACGCACTGACGCCGCGCGGCTACAACGTGCGCACCGAAGGCGACCTGCTGCTGGTCCAGGCCGAGGCCACCCGATGAACTTCAGCGAACAGCTCAAGGCCCGCTGGGCCACCCTGGAAACGCGCGAGCGGCGCATGGTCGCCATCGCCGTCACGCTCGTGGCGCTGGCACTGCTCTGGTGGATCGCGCTGGCGCCCGCCCTGCGCACGCTGGCCGCGGCACCGGCCGAACACGCGCAGCTCGATGCCCAGCTGCAGCAGATGGCCACCCTGCAGAACCGCGCCAAGGCGCTGCAGTCGCAGCCGCGGCTGAACCGCGACGACGCGATGCGCGCCCTCGAAACATCCGTGCGCGACGGCCTGGGCAACGGCAACGCCCAGCTCATGACGACCGGCGGCGACGGCGCCGCCACCGTCACGCTGCGTTCGGTGCCCGCGAATACCGTCGCCCAGTGGCTCGCGCAGGCACGCGGCAACGCCCATGCCGTGCCGCGCGAGGCGCACCTGACCCGCGCCCCCGTTGCCGCCACGCCCGCCGCCGGCCAAAAAGACGCCTCGTCGACGCCGCAGGTCCGCTGGGACGGCACCGTCGTCATGGCGCTGCCCGCCGCACGATGAGCCATCCCGCATGCTGACCCGACCTCCCTCCTCCGGTCCCGGGCCGCGTCGCGGCTGGCGCTGGGCGCTGCTCGGCATCGCGATCGGCGTGGTGCTGACGGTGCTGATGTTCGCGCCGGCGCGCTGGCTGTCGGCGGCGCTGTCGGGCTGGAGCCAGGGCCGGCTGGTGCTTGCCAATCCGCGCGGCACCGTCTGGAACGGCACGGCCGCCGTGGTGTTCGCCAGCGGTGCCGGTGGCGCCGAGGCGGTGTCGCTGCCCGGCCTGCTGCACTGGCGCATGCGTCCGGGCTGGGGCGGCATCTCCGCCAGCCTCGACCTGCCCTGCTGCGCGGCCCAGCCGCTGCAGCTGCGCGCCAGCCCGCGCGCCGGCGGCATGCAGCTCGAGTGGCAGGACAGCCGCTCGCGCTGGCCCGCAAGCATGCTCACCGGCCTGGGCGCGCCCTGGAACACGCTCAAGCTCGACGGCGCGCTCGACCTCACCACCAAGGCCTTCACGATGCAATGGGACGGCCCCGCGCTGCGCATCGCGGGCCAGGCCACGCTCGATGCCACCGACGTTTCCTCCAGCCTGTCGACCTTGCGTCCGATGGGCAGCTACCGGCTCACGCTTGAAGGCGGCAACCGGCCCACGCTGCTGCTCAGCACGCGCGAAGGCAGCCTCGAGCTGAACGGCAGCGGCAGCTGGAATGGCACCACCTTCCGCTTCAACGGCGAAGCCAATGCCGCGCCTGGCCGCGAAGACGCACTTTCCAATTTGTTGAACATCATCGGACGGCGCGACAACGCGCGTTCGATCATCACCCTGGGTTGATCCTCATGATGAAGCCACTGTTTTCGACCGGCACCGTCGCGCTCGCCGTGCGTGTGCTGATCGCGGCCACGTTCCTGCAGGCCGCGCCCGCGGCCTTCGCGCAGACCGGCGACGCGCCGCGCCGCGGAGAGCCGATCACGCTCAACTTCGCCAATGCCGACATCGAGGCCGTGGCCCGCACCATGGCCGTGGTCACGGGCCGCGACGTGGTGGTCGATCCGCGCGTCAAGGGCACCATGAACCTCGTCACCGACCGCGCCATCCAGCCGGCGGCCGCGTTCAACCAGTTCGCCTCGGCGCTGCGCCTGCAGGGCTTCGCGGTGGTGGAGGCCGACGGCCTCTACAAGGTGGTGCCCGAAGCCGACGCCAAGCTGCAGAGCAGCGCCGTCAACACCTCCATCGGCGCCGCCTCGTCCAGCGGCAGCAACCAGATCGTCACGCAGATCTTCCGGCTCAACTACGAGTCGCCGAACAGCCTGCTGCCGGTGCTGCGCCCGCTGATTCCGCCGAACAACACCATCAACGTGAACCCGGGCAACAACTCGCTCGTGATCACCGACTACGCCGACAACATGCGCCGGCTGGCCCGCATCATCGCGTCGCTCGACGTGCCGAACGCGTCCGACGTCGAGGTCATCCAGCTCAAGCACTCGGTCGCCACCGACATGGTGCCGCTGCTCACGCGGCTGGTCGACGGCAGCGGCTCGGGCGCACCGGGCGCCGCCGCCGCGCCGGGCGGCACCGATGCATCGTTCCGCACCACGCTGCTGGCCGATCCACGCAGCAACGCGCTGATCCTGCGCGCCGCCAACCCGGCGCGCGTGCAGCTGGTGCGCACGCTGGTCGAGAAGCTCGACCGCCCCGCCGCCGAAAGCAGCAACGGCGCGGCCGGCAACATCTACGTGGTGTATCTGAAAAACGCCGACGCGGTGCGCCTTGCGGCCACGCTGCGCGCGGCCATGGCCGCCAACCAGCAGTCCGGCACCCCGGGGCAGCCCGGCGCGGCGGGCGGCGGCTCGGTGCCGCAGCAGAGCGCGCCGCAGGCCATGCAGGTGAACCTGAACAGCGGCGGCGGCCAGAGCGGCAGCTCGCCCGCCGCCAGCGCACCGCTCAACAACGCCAACCAGCCCTCGACCGGCGGCCAGATCCAGGCCGATCCGTCGACCAATTCGCTCATCATCACCGCGCCCGAGCCGCAGTACCGCCAGATGCGCGCCGTGATCGACCGGCTCGACGGCCGCCGCGCGCAGGTCATGATCGAGGCGCTGATCGTCGAAGTGGGCGACACCGCCGCCGCGAAGTTCGGCGTGCAGTGGCAAAGCGCGCTGGGCAACAACGCCGTGCTCGGCACCAATTCCTCGGTGGCGGGCGCCAACCTGCTGACGCTGACGCAGGCGCTGGCCACCAAGAACCCGGCCAACCTCAACCTGACCTCGGGCCTGAACCTGGGCATTGCCGGCAAGATCGGCGGCCAGTACATCCTGGGCGCGATTGCCAGCTTCTTCGACAGCGACAAGGACTCCAACGTGCTGTCCAAGCCCAACCTGCTGACGCTGGACAACGAAGAGGCCAAGATCGTGATCGGCCAGAACGTGCCATTCGTAACCGGCCAGTACGCAAGCACCTCGGGCTCCGTGGGCGTCAACCCGTTCACCACCGTCGAGCGCAAGGACGTCGGCCTGACGCTGCGCGTGCGCCCGACCATCAACGAGAACGGCACCGTGAAGCTGACGATCTTCCAGGAAACCTCCACGGTCGACCCGAACACCGTCAACAACCCGAACGGTCCCACCACCAGCAAGCGCTCCATCGAATCGAGCGTGCTGGTGGAAGACGGCGGCCTCGTCATGCTCGGCGGACTGCTGTCGGACACCTACAACAACACGGTCGAGAAGGTGCCGGTGGCCGGCGACATCCCCGTGCTCGGCAACCTGTTCAAGAGCCAGGCCCGCACGCGCGAGAAGCTCAACCTCATGATGTTCCTGCGCCCGGCGGTGATGCGCGATGCCGTTTCCACCGAGGCCTTTGCCTACGACCGCTACGACGAGATCCGCGGCATGCAGCAGCGCTCGCAGCCGGACACGTCCAACGTGATGCTGCGCGGCGTCGATGGCGCGAACGTGCTGCCCGAGCTGGCCCCGCCGGCGCGCAGCGCCGAAGCCCCCCGGCGTGTCGAGTCGCGCATCGAAGGCACCCAGCTCATTCCGCCGCCGCGTCCGGCTTCGGACAACCGCCGGCTGGCCCCGAGCCCGCTGCGCGGCACGCTGCCGCCCACGGCCGACCCCTCCACCGCGCGCGAACTGCCCTGATGGCTCTACCATTCCTCGTCACCAAGCCACGCACCACGCACACGCCCCGCTGATCCCGCCCATGCGCTATCCCCTGCCCTACGCGTTCGCACGCAGCCAGCAACTCCTGCTCGAGGAGACCGACGACGGCAGCTATACGCTGTGGATGTCGAGCCATCCGGCGCGCAGCGCGGTCGGCGAGGTGTCGCGCAAGTACGGCGTGCAGGCCTTCGAAGTGCTGGCCGACGGCCCGCTGGCGCAGCGCATCAGCGCGGCCTATGCGCAAGGCGAATCGAGCGCCGCCGCGGTGGTGAGCGAGGTGCAGAACGAAGCCGACCTGTCCCGCATGATGCAGGAGCTGCCCGCGGTCGAAGACCTGCTGGCCAGCGCCGGCGACGCCCCCATCATCCGCATGCTGAACGCGCTGCTCACGCAGGCCGCGCGCGACGGCGCCAGCGACATACACATCGAGCCCTACGAGCGCACCTCGTCCGTGCGCTTTCGCATCGACGGCACGCTGCGCGAGGTGGTGCAGCCCAACCGCGCACTGCACGCCGCGCTGATCTCGCGCCTGAAGATCATGGCCGACCTCGACATCTCCGAGAAGCGGCTGCCGCAGGACGGGCGCATCAGCTTGCGCATCGGCACGCGCGCAGTCGACGTGCGGGTGTCGACGCTGCCCAGCGCGCACGGTGAACGCGCGGTGCTGCGCCTGCTGGACAAGAGCGAATCCAAGCTCACGCTCGAATCGGTGGGCATGCAGGGTGACACGCTGCAGCGCTTCGAGAAGCTCATCGCGCAGCCGCACGGCATCATCCTGGTGACCGGGCCCACGGGCTCGGGCAAGACCACCACGCTGTACGCCGCGCTGGCCCGGCTCGACGCCAGCCGCAGCAACATCATGACGGTGGAAGACCCCATCGAGTACGAGCTGCCGGGCGTGGGCCAGACGCAGATCAACGCCAAGATCGAACTCACCTTCGCCAAGGCCCTGCGCGCCATCCTGCGGCAGGACCCCGACGTCATCATGATCGGCGAAATCCGCGACTTCGAGACCGCGCAGATCGCCATCCAGGCTTCGCTGACCGGCCACCTGGTGCTGGCCACGCTGCACACCAACGACTCGGTCAGCGCCGTCACGCGCCTGACCGACATGGGCGTGGAGCCCTTCCTGCTGAGTTCGTCGCTGCTGGGCGTGCTCGCGCAGCGCCTCGTGCGCAAGGTCTGCACGGCGTGCGCCGGCGCCGGCTGCGAGGTCTGCGGCCAGACCGGCTACCAGGGCCGCACCGGCATCTTCGAGCTGCTGGTGGCCGACGAGACCGTGCAAGGGCTGATCCACAGCAAGGCCGCCGAAAGCGAACTCCTGCAGGCCGGCGCGCGCGGCGGACTGCGCCTGATGCGCGAAGACGGCGAGCGGCTGGTGCAGGCCGGCATCACATCGCGCGCCGAACTGCTGCGCGTCACGCGCGACTGACCAGCGCCCCGGCCGCCCCATGCCCGCCTATTCCTTCGAAGCCATCGATGCCAGCGGCCAGTCGCGCGAAGGCGTGCTGGAAGCCGACACCGCCCGCAGCGCGCGCAGCCTGCTGCGGGCGCAGGCGCTCATTCCGCTGTCTGTCAAGCCGGTCGGCAGCGACCACGTCAACGGCACCGGCCAGCGCAGCGGCATGTCGCGCTGGCTCGGCGGCGGCAAACGGGTCTTCAACTCCACCGGCCTGGCCGTGTGGACGCGGCAGCTCGCGGGCCTCGTGTCGTCCGGCCTGCCGCTGGAACGCGCGCTCACGGCCCTCACCGACGAGGCCGAATCGGAGCCGCAACGCAACCTCGTCGCCTCGCTGCGCGCCGAAGTCAACGCGGGCTCGCCCTTCGCGCGGGCGCTGTCGGCGCATTCGCGCGAGTTCTCGCCCATCTACACCGCGGTGATCGGCGCCGGCGAGCAAAGCGGCAACCTCGGCCTGGTGCTCGACCGCCTGGCCGACGACCTCGAAGAGCGCCAGGCGCTGCAGCAGAAGCTGATCGGCGCCGCGCTTTATCCGGCCATCGTCACGCTGGTGGCGATCGTCATCGTCATCTTCCTCGTAAGTTATGTGGTGCCGCAGGTGGCACAGGTGTTCGCGGGCACCAAGCGCTCTCTGCCCTTCCTCACCACGGTGATGCTGTCGCTGAGCGCGGGCGTGCGCAACTATGGCTGGTGGATGCTCTGCGCCGTCGTGCTGGGCGCCGTCGGCATGCGGCTGGCGCTGGCGCAGGAAGCCTTCCGCCTCAAGTTCGACGCGGCCTGGCTCAAGCTGCCGCTGGTGGGCAAGCTCGCGCGCGGCTACAACGCGGCCCGCTTCGCGAGCACGCTGGCCATGCTGGCCACGGCCGGCGTGCCCATTCTTCGCGCGCTGCAGGCGGCCTCCGAAACGCTGGGCAACCGCGCGATGCGGGCGGACGCGCTCGACGCGCTGGTGCTGGTGCGCGAAGGCGCGCCGCTGGCATCGGCGCTGGCGCAGAAGAAGCGCTTTCCCGGCCTCGTGTCGATGTTCGCGCGCCTGGGTGAGCAGACCGGCACCCTGCCGCTGATGCTGCAGCGCGCAGCCAACCAACTCGGCGCCGAAGTGCAGCGCCGCGCGATGCACCTGGCCACCATCCTCGAGCCGCTCTTGATCGTGGCGATGGGCGGCGTGGTCATGCTGATCGTGCTGGCGGTGATGCTGCCGATCATCCAGCTGAACCAGTTCGTCAAGTGACGGCCACCGCCAAGCAGGACGCACCATGCCCGTAACGCTAGAAGACAAGCTCGTGGTCGCGATCTCCTCGCGGGCCCTGTTCAACCTCGAAGAAGAAAACACGCTCTTCGAATCGGGGGACAACGAGGGCTACATGAAGCTGCAGCTCGACCGCATCGACGTGCCGGCCGCGCCAGGCATCGCGTATTCGCTGATCCGCAAGCTGCTGCGCTTCAACGACGACGGCGTGCAGCGCGTCGAGGTGGTGATCCTCTCGCGCAACGACCCGGTCTCGGGCATGCGCATCTTCAGGTCGAGCGCGGCCGCCGACATCAAGCTGCAGCGCGGCGTTTTCACGCAGGGCCGCCCGCCCTTCGGCTACCTGCGCCCGCTGCGCGCCCACCTGTTCCTGTCGGCCAATGCGCAGGACGTGCGCGAGGCGCTCAATGCCGGCTTCCCGGCCGCGCGCGTGCTGGTCGAATCGGTCAAGGCAAGCGACGCCTGGCCGAACGAAGTGCGCATCGCCTTCGACGGCGACGCCGTGCTGTTCTCCGACGAGGCCGAGCGCGTGTTCCAGGCCGAGGGCCTCGACGCCTTCCAGGCGCACGAACTCAGCAAGGCCGACCTGCCGCTGCCCGAGGGCCCGTTCAAGCCACTGCTGATGGCGCTGCATCGCCTGCAGATGGCCGGCAATGCGCAGATGCGCATCCGCACTGCGCTGGTCACCGCGCGCAGCGCACCGGCACACGAGCGCGCCATCCGCACGCTGATGAAGTGGAACATCCGCGTCGACGAGGCCATGTTCCTCGGTGGCCTGCCCAAGGGCGAATTCCTGCGCGAGTTCGAGCCCGACTTCTTCTTCGACGACCAGACCGGCCACGTCGATGCGGCCTCGCGGCATGTCCCCGCGGGGCATGTGAGCAGCGGCATCAGCAACGAAGGCTGACATTCCTGAAGGCGGTCGCGCATGCACGCCAAGGTCATTCGCTATTTCGTCGAGGTGGTTCGCGCGGGCTCGATCCGCAAGGCGGCCGAGCAGCTGCACGTGGTGCCCACGGCGGTCAACCGGCAGATCCTGAATCTGGAAGAGGAGCTGGGCGCGCCCCTTTTCGAGCGCATCCACAACACGCTCAAGCTCACGCCCGTGGGCGAGATCGTGCTGGCGCATGCGCGCGGCACGCTGCACGAGTTCGACCTGGTGCGCCAGCGCATCGAGGCCGTGCGCGGGCTGCGCCAGGGCGAGGTCACGCTCGCCACCACAGCGGGCCTGGCCGACGCCTTCCTGCCGGCCGTGGTGCAGCGTTTTCGCCGGGCGCACCCCGGCATCCAGCTCAAGCTGCTCGGCCTGCCGATCGCGGCGGTGCTGCGCAGCGTGAGCGAAGGCGATGCCGACCTGGCGTTGGCCTACGACGTACCGGGCACCGCCGGCTTTCGCACGCTGTTCGCCAGCGAATGGCCGATCGGCGCGGTGGTGCCGCCCGGCCATCCCCTGACGGCCCATGCCACGGCGGTACTGGCCGAGTGCGTCGGCTATCCGCTGATCCTGCCGGCGCCCTCGCTGTCGATCCGGCCCATCCTCGATGCGGCCTTCGGGCTTGCGGGCATCAGCGCCTCGCCGGTGATCGAGACCACCTCCACCGCGCTCATGCGCCGGCTGGTGCGCCAGGGCGGAGGCATCACGCTGCTCAACCGGCTCGATGTCGACGAGGAGCGGCAAGAAGGCTCGCTGGTCTTCGTTCCGCTGCGCGATGCCGCGCTGCGTGCCCAGACGCTCACGCTCGAGACGCGCGCCGCGCAGGCGCCGAGCCCCGCGGCCGAGCTGTTCGCGAACCACTTGGTAGCGAGCCTCGACGAGCTGCTGGCGCCCTGATTCCGCCCCCGCAGCCCGTCCACTTTTTGTGCACAGGGCAGGTCATTTATTGACTTTGCGCATGCGAATGCATCGCTCCTAGACTGCCGCGCCGGTTCATCGGCAGGAAAGAAAGGTCCACATGCTTTCGAACGATAAAACGGCCCCCGCAGGAGACGGCGAAGGGGTCGACCAGAAGCTTCCTATTGGCCGCTGCGGTGCACTGAGCCTGCAGCACGTGCTGGTGATGTACGCGGGCACGGTGGCGGTGCCGCTCATCGTGGGCGGCGCGCTCGGGCTCTCGAAGGCCGACATCGCCTTTCTCATCAACGCCGACCTGCTGGCGGCGGGCATCGCCACGCTGGTGCAGGCCATCGGCTTCTGGCGCTTCGGCATCCGCATGCCGGTGATGATGGGCGTGACCTTCGCGGCGGTCGGGCCGATGATCGCCATCGGCATCGATCCCTCGCTGGGCCTGCCCGCGATCTACGGCGCCACCATCGTGGCGGGCGTGTTCGGCATGCTTGTCGCTCCGCTGATGGGGCGCGTGCTGGGCGTGTTTCCTCCGCTGGTGACGGGCACGGTCATCACGCTGATCGGCGTGTCGCTCATGGGCGTGGCCATCAACTGGGCCGCGGGCGGGCAACCCACCATGACCCGCATGGTCGACGGCGTGGCGCACGCGGTGGCCAACCCCGCCTACGGCGAGCCGGTGAACCTGGCGATCGCGGCGGCGGTGTTGCTGGTGATCATCGCGATCACGCGCTTCGGCAAGGGGCTGATCGCCAACATCGCGGTGCTGCTGGGCATCGTCTTCGGCGTCGGCTTGTCGCTGGCGCTCGGACGCATGCACTTCGATGGACTGGCCGAGGCCAGCTGGCTTGCCGTGACCACGCCCTTTCACTTCGGCATGCCGCGCTTCGAACTCACGGCCATCGCTTCGATGTGCATCGTGATGCTGATCACACTGGTCGAATCCACGGGCATGTTCCTCGCGCTCGGCGAAATCACCGGCCGAAAGGTGGGCACCGAAGCGCTGGCACGCGGCCTGCGCGCGGACGGCCTGGGCACGGTGATCGGCGGCGTGTTCAACACCTTTCCGTACACCTCGTTCTCGCAGAACGTGGGACTGGTGACAGTGACGGGCGTGCGCTCGCGCTATGTGGCGGCCGGTGGCGGCGTGCTGCTCATTGCACTGGCGCTGTTTCCGAAGGTCGCGCACATCGTGGCCTCGGTGCCGCAGTTCGTGCTCGGCGGCGCGGGCATCGTGATGTTCGGCATGGTGGCGGCCACGGGCGTGCGCATCCTGGGCGAAATCGACCATTCGCAGAACCGCCACGCGCTGTACGTGATCGCGATCTCCATCGGACTGGGGCTGATTCCCACGCTGTCGCCGAACTTCTTCCAGCACTTTCCGGCCTGGACGCATCCGCTGACGCACAGCGGCATCGTGCTGGGCACGCTCGCCGCGGTGCTGCTCAATCTTTTCTACAACGGCGTGCTGTCGAGGGAGCGTTCCTTCACACTGGCGGCACGCACCTCGCACGGGACCGAATGACATCATGAACACATCCACCGCCCCCTCCTTGCTGCGCATCGTCCGGCACGCCGACGTGCTCGTCACCATGGACGCTGCGCGGCGCGAGATTCCCGATGGCGCGGTAGTGATGGACGGGCCGGCCATCGCCTGGGTGGGGACCACCGCCGACCTGCCCGACGTCTACCTCGAAGCCCTGCGCAGCGGCCAGGCCGAGGCCATCGACATGCGCGGCCACGTGGTGATGCCGGGCCTGGTCAACACGCACCACCACATGTACCAGAGCCTCACGCGCGCGGTGCCAGAGGCGCAGGACGCAGAGCTGTTCGGCTGGCTCACCAACCTCTACCTGCTGTGGGCGCGCCTCACGCCCGAGATGATCCGCGTGTCGACGCAGACCGCGATGGCCGAGCTGATGCTCTCGGGCTGCACCACCACCAGCGACCATCTCTACCTGTTCCCCAACGGCTCGCGGCTCGACGATTCGATCGAAGCGGCCGACGCGATGGGCATGCGCTTCCACGCGGCGCGCGGCAGCATGAGCGTGGGCCGCAGCGCCGGCGGCCTTCCGCCCGACGAAGTGGTGGAGACCGAGGAAGCCATCCTGCGCGACAGCGAACGCCTCATCGGCCGCTGGCACGACGCCTCGCGCCATTCGATGCGCCGCATCGTGCTGGCGCCCTGCTCGCCGTTCTCTGTGTCGCGCGACCTGATGCGCCTGTCGGCCGAGTTGGCGCGCGAGCGCGGCGTATCGCTGCACACGCACCTGGCCGAGAACGACAACGACGTGGCCTACTCGCGCGAGAAGTTCGGCATGACGCCGGCCGAGTACGCGGAAGACCTGGGCTGGGTCGGCCGCGACGTGTGGCACGCGCACTGCGTGAAGCTGGACGAAGCCGGCATCGCGCTGTTCGGCCGCACTGGCACCGGCGTGGCGCACTGCCCGTGCTCCAACATGCGGCTGGCCTCGGGCATCGCGCCCATCGGCGCCATGCGGCGCGCGGGCGTGCCGGTGGGGCTGGGCGTGGACGGCAGCGCGTCGAACGACGGTGCGCACATGCTGGGCGAGGCGCGGCAGGCCATGCTGCTGCAGCGCGTGGGCCATGGCCCGGCGGCGATGACGGCACGCGAGGCGCTGGAGATCGCCACGCTGGGCGGCGCGCGCGTGCTGGGGCGCGACGACATAGGCGCGCTCGCGCCCGGCATGTCGGCGGACATCGTGGCCTTCGACATGCGCGGCGTCGCGCATGCGGGCGCCGGACACGACCCGGTGGCGGCGCTGGTGTTCTGCACGCCGGCATCGGTGTCGCTGAGCGTGATCGGCGGCGCGGTGCGCATCCGCGGCGGCGAGTTCACCGGGCTCGAGCTTGCGCCCCTGCTGGCAAGGCACCGCGATCTCGCCCGCACGCTGTTCGAAGCCGCGCGCCACCCGCACACCGCCTGAGGCAGGCAGTGCCCCGGCAGCGCGCCGGATGAGCACCTTCGCGCTAGGCAGCAACCCTCATTGCCAACGCCAGAGCCCCTCCGCAGAATCCGCCCACCAAATAGAACGAACGTTCGATTTAGTGGCCGGACATCTTTCTCGGCCTTCCCCAGATCCACAACAACAGGGAACTTCCCCGATGAAGCGCAGAGACATCCTCAAATGGTCCGCCTCGGCGGGCGGCCTGGCCCTGCTGGCCGGCAGACCGTCGACCGCCTCGGCGGCGTTGCCCGTGCTCAAGCCCACGCTGCCGCAGAAGATCGACCCGATCAGCGCCACGCTGCGGCGGCTCGAGCTGGTCGGGCGGCAGGCCACCTACCTGTGGACCGAATCGCACATCAACCTGGCCGGGGTGCCGATGGGCGCGGTGGTGCCGGCGACCGAGCTGCCGGCGCTCGAGCACCAGCTCAAGACGATCGCGAAGGCCATCGAGGCCGTGACCAATTTCGCCGCGTCGTTCGCCACCAGCGCGCTCGCGTCGGGCAGCCTGCAGTCGCTGGACAACCTGCGCACGCGCCTGGCCGGCCTGCAGGCCAGCTTCGACCAGCTGCTGGCCGCGAACGGCGGCCTGCTCGCATTGCCGGCAGCGGTGCTGAGCTCGCTGGGCACGCTCACCGGCACTGCCGGCGACATCGCCACGCAGCTCAAGCAGATTCACCACGACCTGCTGTCGCAAGGCCCGCTGGGCGCGTTGAACGGGCCGAAGACGGTGGCGCAGTACGACGCGCTGTTCGTCACCATCGAGAAGCCCGCCATCTCGCAACTGCTGCATGACAACGACCTGTTCGCGGCCATGCGCGTGTCCGGGCCGAATCCTGTGCTGATCCAGCGAGCGACGGTGCTGCCCGCCAAGTTTCCGCTCAGCGACGCGCAGTACCGGCAGGTGATGGGCGCCGGCGACAGCCTCGCCGACGCGGCGGCATCGGGCCGGCTCTACCTGCTCGACTACGAAGGCCTGGGCGACATGGCGCCGACGGGCCCGGTAAGCAAGCCGCTCACCGGCACCGGCTACGTCTGTGCGCCCGTCGCGCTGTTCGCGCGCCCGAAGACCGGCCGCTCGCTGGTGCCGGTCGCGATCCAGTGCGGGCAGGACCCGGCGCTGAACCCCATCTTCCTGCGCGTGGACGACACCGCCAACGCTGAGGCCTACTGGGCCTGGCAGTCGGCCAAGACCGCGGTGCAGGTGGCCGACTTCAATTACCACGAGATGTTCGTGCACCTGGGCCGCACACACCTGATGTCGGAAGCCTTCGCGATGGCCACGCAGCGGCAGTTCGCGACCGCGCATCCGCTGAGCCGGCTGCTGTCGCCTCACCTCGAGGGCGCGATGTTCATCAACGAGGCCGCGACGCTGATCATCATGGCGCCGCTGACCACGGGCGACGTGATCCTCACCGCACCCATCGAGACCCTGCAGCAGCAGTGCGGCCGCGACCGGCTGGCCTACGATTTCTACGATCGCATGATGCTGCCCAACGACCTGCGCACGCGCGGCGTGGACGACACGGCGGCGTTGCCCGACTACCCCTACCGCGACGATGCACTGCTGGTGTGGAACGCGATCGCGCAATGGGTCGGCGACTACGTGGCCACCTACTACCTGGGCGACGGCGATGTGACCGGCGACTACGAGCTGCAGGCCTGGGCCACCGAACTCGCGACCAGCGGCAAGGTGCACGGCTTCCGGCCGATCACCACGCGCGCGCAGCTCGTCGACGTGCTGACGGCGATCATCTTCAACGCCAGCGCGCAGCATGCGGCAGTGAACTTCCCGCAGTACTCGGTGATGACCTATGCGCCCTTCAGTGCGGGCGCCGCCGGCACACCGGCGCCGGCCTCGAGCACGGGGCAGAACGAGGCGAGCTGGTCGCAGATGCTGCCTTCGCGGCTCGCGGCGCAGGAGCAGATCCTGCTGTTCCACATCCTCGGCGGCGTGTATTACCGGCCGCTCGGCGAGTACAAGGACAACGTGTTCCCGCACCTGCCGGTGCTGCTCGACCCCGCCATCTCGGGGCAAGGCGGGCCGCTGGAGCGTTTTCGCAATGCGCTTGCGGGCATCGAGAACACCATCCGCCAGCGCAACACCACGCGCTCGCGGCCCTACGAGCACCTGTTGCCGAGCCGCATTCCGTCTAGCACCAACATCTGACCTGCGAGGCGTTCAGCGCCGCATCGTGTCGAGCTGCGTGACGGGGGCGCTGTCGTTGCCCCATGAGCCCCGGATGTAGGTGAGCACCGCCGCCACTTCAGCCGCGTCGAGCGTCTGGCCGAAGGGCGGCATGCCGTAGGGGCGCGGGTTGCCCGCCGTGGTGGGCAGGAAGCCGCCGTGCGCGATGACCTGCACCAGGTTGGTCGACCGCGCCATGTTGACGGCGCGGTTGCCCGCGAGCGGCGGGTAGGCGCCGATTGCGCCCTGGCCCTGGTCGCCGTGGCAGTAGGCGCAACGCTGGTCGTAGATCTTCGCGCCGCGCGCCATCGTGCCGGCATCGCGGCGGATCGGGGTCTTGGCGCTGGCGGGCTCTTCGCTCTTCGGCACGTCGGGCAGGTCCTTCAGGTAGCTCGCCATTGCCGTCAGGTCCGCATCGCTCAGGTACTGCGTGCTGCGGAACACCACGTCGGCCATCGGGCCCATGACCGAGCCGCGCGGGGCGACACCGGTCTTGAGCAGCGCGACGACGTCGGCGCTCGGCCAGTCGGCCACGCCGGCCTCGTGCGGATCGGCGAGCGACGGCGCGTACCAGTTCTCCACCGCGATCAGCCCGCCCGACAGGCCGCGACTGGTTTCGGTGGCGCCCAGCGAATTGCGGCTGCCGTGGCAAGCAATGCAATGGCCCAGCCCGTCGACCAGGTAGGCACCGCGGTTCCACTCGGCCGGCTTGCCCGCGTTGGCAACGAAGGCCTCGGGCTTGAACGAGAGCGCACGCCACACGGCCAGCGCGGCCTGCGTGTCGTACGGAAAGCGCAGCCGGTGCTCACGGTTCTGCTCCGATGCGGGCGCCACGCTGCGCAGGTAGGCGTAGATCGCATCCGAATCCTCGCGCGTCACCTTGGTGAAGCTGGGATACGGAAATGCCGGGTACAGCAGGCGCCCGTCCTTGCTGCGCCCGTTGTGCATCGCGCGCCAGAAATGCGCACTGCTCCAGCTGCCGATGCCGGTCTGCGCATCGGGCGTCAGGTTGCTCGAATAAATGGTGCCGAAGGGCGTCTCGATGGGCAGGCCGCCCGCATAGGGCCGGCCGCCGCGCGTGGTGTGGCAGCCCGCGCAATTGCCGGCCAATGCAAGGTAGCGGCCGCGCTCGACCAGCTGCGGCGTGGCATTGAAGCTCTCGGCCTGCCCAGGCAGCGCGTCCTCGCCGCGCAGGTTCATCGCCACCAGGACGCCGGAGACCAGCGCCAGCAGCACGATCAGCACCAGCGCCACCCATCCGGTGCGTCGCAGCAGGCTCATGGGTGCTTCTTTCGTCACTTCGCGGTACCGCCGCAGGCGATCGGCATCGGCGCCGGCAGTGACGCAACGGCCTTCGTGTTGGCCGGCATCGGCTGCGTTGCCAGCCAGCTCGCCACGGCATTGACGTCCGAGGTCCACATGCGGCGGCCGACTTCGGCCATGCAGTCGGGCGCGGTCGCATGCCGCTCGTTGGTGAGCCAGGCGCCGAGCTGCGACGCCACATAGAGCCGCGGCAGGCCCAGCAAGCCCGGAGTGGCGGGCTGCACGCCGGTCAGGGCCGCGCCGTGGCACTGCACGCAGGCCGGGAGCCGGCGCTCCGCATCGCCTTGCAGCGCGAGCACGCGGCCGCGCTCCAGCACTTCGGGCTTGGCGTCGCTGAGCGGCGAGATCGGCGGATAGGGCAGGTCGAGCCCCGCGAAGTACTCGGCAATCTCGCGCAGGTAGGCGTCGGACATGTGCTGCACCATGTACGCCATGTCGCTGTTGGAGCGGCGCCCGTCGCGAAAGCTCACGAGCTGGTTGAAGAGGTAGCCGGCCGGCTTGCCCGCGAGGCGCGGAAAGTAGCCGGCATTGGTGGTCGCGCCTTCGCGGCCGTGGCAGGCAATGCATGCGGCCACGCGCTGCTCGATGGTGTCGGGCACGGCTGCGGGCGTTGCGGCACCTGCAATGCCCGCCAGGCCGGACACCACAAGCAGCAGCGTGGTCGCGGCGAGTCGAAGGCGGGCCTTCATGTGCTGGCTGCGAAGTGCGCCAGGGCGAGCAGCCCGGCGATCAACAGCAGCACCAGGACCAGCGCCACGCCGATCAGCGGCAGGATGCCGACCTGCGCGGTCCGCTTGTCGGCATCGGCACGGCGTCCGCCCAGCCCGATGAAACTCCAGAGAACGGCGCGCACTGCGCCCAGCAGATTCGACATGAGGACTAGTGTGGACCCGCCGGGCAAAAAAGAACAGATGCAGATTCGCATCAATTGACCGGTGCAGATAAAGTGCTGCCGGATGAACGCCACCCCGCGATGAAACAGAAGCGCTACGAAGCCCTGGCCGCCGGCATCGAGGCCTCGATCCGCAACGGCACCCTGAAGACCGGCGACCGCCTGCCCTCGGTGCGCCACACCGGGCAGAGCCAGGGCGTGAGCGCATCCACCGTGTTCCAGGCGTACTACCTGCTGGAGGCGCGCGGCCTGGTGCGGGCACGCGACCGCTCCGGCTACTACGTCACCGGCGGCGGCCTGCGCGACGCGCCGCCCGAATCCACGCTCACCTCGCGCCCGGCGGATGGCCCGCTGTCGCTCGACGTGAGCGACCAGGTGTTCGACATCCTCGAAGCCAGCATGTCGCGCAAGGTCGTGCCCTTCGGCTCGGCCTTTCCGAGCCCGCTGCTGTTTCCGCTGGCACGGCTCGGGCAGTTCATGGCGGCCAGCGCCAAGTCGCTCGACCCGTGGAGCACGGTGGACGACCTCACGCCAGGCAGCGCGGCGCTGCGCCGGCAGATCGCGCTGCGCTACCTGGCCGACGGGATGCCGGTGCCGGCCGA
Source organism: Variovorax durovernensis (assembly GCF_977011995.1). Lineage (NCBI taxonomy): Bacteria > Pseudomonadati > Pseudomonadota > Betaproteobacteria > Burkholderiales > Comamonadaceae > Variovorax > Variovorax durovernensis. The sequence goes on from NZ_CDRNCW010000001.1 coordinate 5,625,097, forward strand.
CGAGATCGTGGTGACCAACGGCGCGCTGGAAGCGCTCAACCTCTGCCTCGCGGCGGTCACGCAGCCCGGGGACGCGGTGATCGTCGAATCGCCCACCTTCTACGCCGCGCTGCAGGCGCTGCAGCGCATGGGCCTGCGCGCCATCGAGGTGCCGACGCATCCGGGCGAAGGCATCGACCTCGACGCGCTGGAGCTGGCCATCGCGGCCCACAAGCCCAGCGCCTGCTGGCTCATGACCAACTTCCAGAACCCGCTGGGCAGCCTGATGCCCGACGCGAAGAAGAAGGCGCTGGTGGCGCTGCTCGCGCGGCATGCGCTGCCGCTGATCGAGGACGACGTGTACGCCGAGCTGTACTTCGGCGAGCGCCGGCCCGCGCCCGCCAAGGCATTCGACACGCAGGGGCTGGTGCTGCACTGCTCGTCGTTCTCCAAGTGCCTGGCGCCGGGCTACCGCATCGGCTGGGCCTCGGCCGGGCGCTTCGCGCGGCAGGTCGCGCGGCAGAAGCTCACGACCACGCTCAGCACCTCGGCGCCCGCGCAGCAGGCACTGGCGGCCTATCTGGAGAAAGGCGGGCTCGACAAGCACCTGCGCAAGCTGCGCCAGACGCTGGCGCTGCAGCAGGCCACCTTCGCGCAGGCCGTGGGCCATTACTTTCCGGCGGGCACGCGCGCGACGCGGCCGCTGGGCGGCTACTTCCTGTGGGTGGAATTGCCGGCAGGCGCGAACGCGCTGGAGATCCATCGCGCGGCGCTGGAACAGGGCATCAGCGTCGCGCCCGGGCCGATCTTCTCGGCCACGCGCGCCTTCGGCAACTGCCTGCGGCTGAACTACGGCCACCCGTGGGATGCGCTCAGCGAGCGGGCAATGCAAACACTCGGCCGCCTGATCGCCGAAGCGTCCTGAACAGCAGGAAGGACGCGATGCTCACGTTCAACAGGTTCCAGCCGATGCCGTTCAGGAAGGCCGCATGGTAGCTGCCCGTGAGGTCGAACACCTTTCCCGACATCCAGCCGCCCAGCGCCATGCCGAACAGCGTGAACATCAGCACCGTGCCCACGCGGGCACCCGCTTCCGCAGGCGGAAAGTGCTCGCGCACGATGATCGCATAGGAAGGCACGATGCCGCCCTGGAACAGCCCGAACAGCGCAGAGATCACATAAAGCGGCACCAGCCCGTCGAAGGGCAGGAACAACAGCAGCGCCACGCACTGCAGCACGCCGCCCAGCAGCAAGGTGCGCAGCCCGCCGATGCGGTCGCAGATGAGGCCCGAGACCAGCCGGCTAACGATGCCGAAGCCCAGCATCAGCGACAGCATCATCGCGCCCTGCGCGGGGCCATAGCCGAGGTCGCCGCAGTAGGCCACGATGTGCACCTGCGGCATCGCCATCGCCACGCAGCAGGCCACGCCGGCCACGCACAGCAGGCCTTGCGCCGTGCCCAAGCTCAGGCCGAAGGGCCGCGCCAGGTCTCGCGGGAGGACCGTTCTCGATGCGTTGACCTCGGCAGGCGCCTGCGCAAGGGCCGGCGGCCGCGCACGGAAGCACAGGGCCAGCAGCGCCATCGTGATTCCGCAGAAGACACCCATGCCGATGTAGGTCTGGCGCCAGCCCACCAGCTCGACGAAGTGCTGTGCGATGGGCGGCCACACCGCGCCCGCCAGGTAGTTGCCGCTCGCGCACACCGCGACCGCGATGCCGCGCCGCTTGACGAACCACAGCGAGGTATCGGCCACCAGCGGCGCAAAGGCCACCGAACTGCCGAGCAGCCCCACCAGCAGTGCCTGCGCAACGGTGAACGACACGATGCCGCCCGACATGCCGGTGGCGATGTACCCCGCGCCAAGAAACACCGAACCGAACAGCAGCGGCCACATCACGCCGACCCGGTCAGCCAGCTTGCCCATCAGCACGCCGCCAAGGCCGAAGCCCAGCATCAGCAGCGTGTAGGGCAGCGAAGCATCGGCGCGTGCGATGCCGAATTCGGCCTGCACCGCGGGCAGCATGACCGACACCACGTACATGCCGCTGCTGCCGATCGTCATGATCGCCAGCGTGAGGCCCAGGCGAAGCATGGCGTAGCGTGAATCCGCCTGGTGGGCGGTTGTCTCTTGAGTCGTTGTCATTGTTTTTTCCGCGCCGGGAAGGGCCGGTGCATGTCGTGTGGCATTCTCGCGGAAGACAGCCGCCGGCCCGGCGCCTGCCGTCCTTCCGGCACACCACGCACATCACCGAAGAAGAATTTTCATGACCATCCAGCGCACCGGCCATCGCTATCGTGACGTAGAGACGGGCAGGACCCTCGACGTCTGGTTTCCCCGGCATGCCGGCTTCAACAACCGGCGCTGCCTTGCCGAGAAAGTCGGCCTGATCGCGGGGGACACGGTCGAGGTGCGCATCGAATCGCTCGATGCACCGCCGCTGTCCACCGAAGATGCCTACCTGCGCCTGCATCTGCTGTCCGAACTGGCGGCGAGGCCGAACGAGATCAACCTCGAAGGTCTGTTCGGCCTGCTTCAGAACGTGGCCTGGACTTCGGCGGGTCCGGTGCTGCCTTCGAAGGTCGACGAACTCCGGCACCTGGTGGCGGCCGAATACCACCACCTCACGGTGCCTTCGATCGACAAGTTCCCGCGCATGAGCGACTACGTGGTGCCGGCCGGCGTGCGGATCGCCGACGCGGACCGCGTGCGGCTGGGCGCGCATCTCTCGCCGGGCACCACCGTCATGCACGAAGGCTTCGTCAACTTCAATGCGGGCACGCTGGGCGAGTCGATGGTCGAAGGGCGCATCACGCCCGGCGTGACGGTCGGCAAGAACTCCGACATCGGCGCGGGCGCTTCCATCATGGGAACGCTCTCCGGCGGCGGCAAGACGAAGAATGCCATCGGCGAGCGGAGCCTGCTGGGTGCCAATGCCGGCATCGGCATCTCGCTGGGCGATGAATGCATCGTCGAGGCGGGTCTGTACGTGACGGCGGGCACCAAGGTCAAGCTGCCGGACGGCAGCGTGGTGTCGGCCAGGACGCTGTCGGGAAAGTCAGGGCTGCTCTATCGAAGAAACAGCCAGAGCGGCGCCGTCGAAGTGCTCGAGACCAACGCGCAGCGATGGGGCGGGCTGAACACCACGCTGCACAGCAACGACTGATGCGCGCAGCGGCTGCGCCGAAGGCGCAGCAACCGCTTGCCGGGTCAGCCCTCGGCCAGCACCGGCACCGCGACACTCACCGAAGCCTTCGGCACCGGCACACCGGGCTTCGGCTTGTCGTCGCAGGCGCCCACGAGCAGGCCAAGACAGAACAGAAGAACAAAGGATGCGCTTCGCATGCGAGCCATGCTATGCCTGCCGAGCGGCGCGTCAAGTCGGACGCCGCCGCGTGCCGAGGCGGCGCAGGTTCCGTCAGGCCTTGGGGCGCTCGCCGCGCTGCAGCCGTTGCTCGATGTCCTCGAGCACCTTCGGCAGGTCGGCCACGCTGTCGATCACATAGTGCGCACCGGCGGCTTCGAGTTCGGCGGTGGCGCGCGCACGGCGCTCCTGCTGCCGCGCTTCGTCGAGCGCCTGCCATTCGGCCAGCGTGAGGCCGTTCACGTTGCCGCTCACGGCCACGCCCACGGCCCAGGTGCCCGCGTTCAGGCCTTCCTGCAGGCCGACGCCGGTGTCGTCGACCTTCACCACCGTGTGCGGCGGCCACACGCCGAGGTCGGCGAAGCAGCGGTACATCATGAGCGGCGACGGGCGGCCTTCGGCCAGGTCGCCGCCGCACACGAGGTTGTCGGGCGAATAGCCGCCTGCCGCCGCAATGGGCAACACCACTTCCATGATCGGGCGGTTGTAGCCGGTGGTGGAGCCGATCTTCAGGCCGCGCTGGCGCAGCACCCCGACGGCTTCGAGCGCACCCGGAATGAAGTCGGCGTGATCGCGAACGCTGGCCGCGTTCATCGGCGTGAACACCTCGTACAGCTTGTCGGCATCGGCGTCGCTGAACGCATGGCCGTGCTTCGCTTCCCATTGGGCGGCGATGCGCGGCAGCGTGCCGAGCGCCTTGATGTGGTCCCACTTGGCCACGCCCATCGGGCCGCGCGCCTCGTCGATGGTGATGTCGACGCCGAACTGCTCGAACAGTTTCACGAAGGCGCCCATGGGCGCGCAGGAACCGAAGTCGAGGATGGTGCCGGCCCAATCGAAGACGACGGCCTGGAGCTGGGAATGGTTGTGGGCGTTCATGGCTGCATGAATGAAAAGATGGGGGGCGAAGGCGAGCGCGCCGTGCGCTTCACCATTTCTCGAAGACGTCGTGCGCAATGCCGAAGCCGGTGCTCGCGCCGCTGCCGCTGGTGACGATCACCACGCGCGTGGCGTCGTCGGGCGCATCGATCACGCAGGGCGTGGTCTTCGACGACGGGTACACGCCGGTCCAGCGTTCGGTGACCCGCGCGGCCTCGAGGTTGAGCGTGCTGCGCAGGTGCCGCAGGATGAGCTGGTCGACCTCTTCCATCGCGAAGGGCTCGGGTGCGTCGCCGTAGTGATGCGAGTCGCCGACCACCAGCGAGCCGTCGGCGCTCTGCACCACGATCAGGTGGATACCGTGCTCGAGCGAGGCGGCTTCCTCCTGCTGCAGGCGGGCACGCAGCGCGGCGGCTTCGGGCAGCGTGCTGTAGCCCTCGTAGCGCACCAGGCTCAGGTCCATCATCACCGAGCCCGGCAACTGGAAGCCCGCTTCGGGCTTCACGCGCAGCATCTGCAGGCGGCACAGCGTGAGTTCGTGAGCCGCAATGCGGTCGGCAAAGAGGCCGTGAAGATCGGTGTTGGTGCAGACAGCCACGCGCTCGGCATGCAGCGTGCCGCGCGAGGTGCGCACGCGCGGCGTCTCCACCTCGAGCACCGCCTCGCCGAAGCGGAATGTCACGCCGTGCGCCTCGGCCAGCCAGCGGGCGAGCAGGCCGATGGCGGTGCGCGACTCGACGCGCAGCTCGTGCGGGCTGTACAGCACCGAACACGCGTCCGACAGGTTCAGCGCCGGTGCCTTGGCTTGCGCATCGGCGGCGTCGAGCAGCTCGCAAGCCTCGCCCATCGGCGTGCGCATGAAGGCCTCGAGCACATCGTGCGCCTCGGGGCGGTAGGCCGCGAGCCAGAGATTGCGATGCACGATGTCGATGCTCGCATAGGGCGCGATGCCCTGCCACACGTCGCGCGAGTGCATTGCGCGGCGCCAGGTGTCGCCGGGCGCCTGCCCGGTGATGGTGATGAAACCGAAGTTGCGGATCGAGGCGCCGATGCAGGCCGCGTCGCGCTCCACCACGCAGACCTTGAGGCCGCGCTGCGCGGCGGTGTAGGCATGGGCCAGGCCGACGATGCCGGCGCCGACCACGATGAGGTCGAAATGATCGGGATGATGGGCTTGGGTACCGGGCATTACCGGTGTCTCCAGTTCTGGGTGCGCTTGAGCACCCAATGCCCCGCGAGCGCGAACACCCCGCGGCCGATGGCGGCCGTGAGCATGATCAGCGAGGCCATGGCCGCAGCGGGCGCGACGTCCCCGGCATCGTCCATGTTGAGCACGGCAATGGCGGCGAGCGAGGTCTGCGGCGAATAGAGGAACACGACGGCCGACACGGTCGTCATCGCGTTGACGAAGAAATAGCCGCCCACGTTGAGCACGGTAGGCAGCGCCACTGGCAGGTGCACGCGCCACAGCGTGCGCCAGAACGGCACGCCCATCGATTCCGACACCAGCTCGTATTCGCGGTCGAGCTGGCGCAGCGCGGTGAGCGAGGTCAGGTGCGCCACCGAGAAGAAGTGCGCCACGGTGCACACCACCAGGATGGTCATGCTGCCGTAGATGGCGCGCAGCGGGTTGGACGGCGAGATGAAGAAGAAGATGTAGCCCACGCCAAGCACCAGCCCGGGCACCGCCAGCGGCAGGTTGGCCAGCAGGTTGAGCAGCTCGCGCAGCAGGCCGAAGTGGCGCGGCTTCTCGACCAGATAGGCCGAGACGAAGGTGATGAACGCGCCCGCCACGGCGGCGCACACGGCCAGCCGCAGCGAATTGAAGTAGCTGCCCCAGCCGCCGCCGTCCATGTTGCTGAAGTCGTAGTTCTTGAACGACGGCGCAAGGTTGTAGGGCCAGTAGGTGGCCAGCGACGCGAACACCGCCATGCCGATGATCACGAGGATGGCGCAGCCCGTGAGGGCGCAGAACACGAGCAGCGCACGGTCGCGCGACTTCACCGGTTCGGGCTGGTAGGGCGTGGCGCGCGCCGACAGCGCCGAGGCCTGCTTGCCGCGCACGTGCCGCTCCACCAGGAACGACAGCACCGCCGGAATCAGCAGCACCAGGCCGACCACCGCGCCCATCTGGAAATTCTGCTGCCCGACCACCTGCTTGTAGATGTCGGTCGCGAGCACGCCGGTCTGGCCACCCACCACCTTCGGCACGCCGAAGTCGGTGATGACCAGCACGAACACCACCATCGCGGCCACGATCAGGCCGTAGCGCGAGGACGGCAGCGTCACCGTGCGGAAGATTCGCCAGCGCGAGGCACCCAGCGTCTGTGCTGCCTCGTAGAGCCGTCCGTCGGAGGTGGCCATGGCCGTGGTGAGGATCAGCAGCGCATGCGGCAGCGTCCAGAACACCGAGCCCAGCACGATGCCCAGCGGCCCGTAGATCGACACGTCGCCCATCAGCCCCTTGAACAGGCCCTGGTTGCCGAACAGGTAGACCAGGCTGATGGCCGGCAGCAGCGATGGGGCGAGCAACGGCACCAGCGCCACCGCGCGCAGCAGGCCCTTGGCCGGCATGCACGACAGCGTGAGGCCGTAGGCATAGACGTAGGCGATGGCGGTGCAGATCACCGCGCTCAGGGCCGCGAGCCCCAGGCTGTTGAACGCCGACTGCACCAGCGCCGGGTTATCGAGATACCGCGCAAAGTTGGCCAGGCCGACGAAGGCCCCCGCGCGGTCGAAGAAGCTCTGGCCGACCAGCGCGCCGACCGGCAGCGCGACGATCACGACCAGCAGCAGCACGACCAGCAGAACGGCCGCACCCGTGATCCAGCGTTCGCGATCGAACGCGCTGCTGCGCGCCATCGCCACCGGCGGGACGGCGACGGCGCCGGGAAGACTGCTCATGCTCAATGCGCCAGAACGGACAGTGCGTTCAGGGGAAGCTGGATGTGCACCATGCTGCTGGGCACCAGCGGCTCGCCGCCGCCGCCGCGCGCATCGGCGGGCAGCTCGGCTTCGATCTCGATACCCAGCGGCTCGCAGGCCAGGCGGGCCGAGGTGCGGTTGCCGAAGAACTCGGTGTCGAGCAGGCGCGCGGCGAAGCTGTTGGCGCCGAGTTCGGTGCCGTAGCGCTTCACGACCACGTGCTCGGGGCGAATGCCCACGGTGGCCTGCGAGCCGACGCTCAGGTTGCCGGGGGCGCAGAACAGTTCGCTGTCGCGAACGCGCACCTTGCCGTCGGCCAGCACCGTGGCGGGCAGCATGTTCATGCGGCCCACGAAGCCGGCCACGAAGCGGGTGCGCGGCTGGCGATAGAGCTCGTCGGGCGTTCCGGCCTGCTCGATGCGGCCGTTGTGCATCAACACTACGCGGTCGGCCATCGACAGGGCCTCTTCCTGGTCGTGCGTGACCATGATGGTCACGATGCCCAGGCGCCTTTGCAGCGCGCGGATTTCGCTGCGCAAGCTGGCGCGCACCTGCGCGTCGAGCGCGGAGAGCGGCTCGTCGAGCAGCAGCAGGCGCGGATTGGGCGCAAGCGCGCGTGCCAGTGCAACACGCTGCTGCTGGCCGCCCGATAGCTGCACCGGGTATTTGTCGGCATGCGCGGCCAGCCCGACGAGGTCGAGCATCTCCCGCGAGCGCTTGGCCATCTCGCGGGCCAGCGCGCCGGTGGGATGCAGGCCGTATGCAATGTTCTGCGCGGCCGTGAGGTTGGGGAACAGCGCATACGACTGGAACACCACCCCGAAGCCGCGCGCCGCGGGCGGCAGGCCCGCGATGTCCTGCCCGCCCAGAAGGATCTGCCCGCTGTCGGCACGCTCGATGCCGCAGACGATGCGCAGCAGCGTGGTCTTGCCGCAGCCCGAGGGGCCGAGCAGGCACACGAACTCGCCGGGCTCGATGTCGAGATCGATGCCGTCGAGCACGCGGGTGGCGCCAAAGGACTTGCCGATGCCGCGAAGGGAAAGAAAGCTGCTGCTCGTCATGGCCGGATACCGCTTGGGCGTGGGGATCAGAGGGGCTTCTTTTCCGACTTGGACTCGTAGCGCTTGGACCACTCCGTCAGGATGCGGTCGCGGTTGGCGGCAGCCCAGGTGAAGTCGTTCTTGGCCAGCAGCTTCTCGACGTCGCCCGGCACAAACTCGAGCTTTTCCTGCACGCCCGGCAGCGCCAGCACGGCGAAGTTCTTGGCATACAGCTCGTTGGCCTGCCTGGTGACGGCCCAGTCGGCCAGCGCCTTGGCGGCTTCCTGCTTCTTGCTGGTCTTGATGATGCCGGTGGCTTCCATGTCCCAGCCGAGGCCTTCCTTCGGCAGCACGATGTCGATGGGCGCGCCTTCGCGCTTGGTCTTGTTGGCGCGGTATTCGAAGGACATGCCGAGCGCGAACTCGCCGGCGCCGGCCTGGCGGCAGGGCTTGCTGCCCGACTGGCTGTAGATGCCGATGTTCTGGTGCAGCGCGTCCATGTACTTCCACGCCTTTTCTTCACCCATCATCTGGATCCAGCCCGAGACCATCAGGTAGCCCGTGCCCGACGCGGCGGGGTTGGGCATGGTGATCTGGCCCTTGTAGACCGGGTTGGTCAGGTCGGCCCAGCTGGTGGGCTTGGGCAGGTTCTTCTTCGTGGCTTCGGCGGTGTTGAAGCAGATGGCCGACGACCACACGTCCATGCCGACCCACTTGGGCGGGTTGGCCGGGTCGCGCATGTTGGCCTTGATGGCGTCCAGGCCCTTGGGCGCGTAGGGCTGGAGCATGCCTTCCTTGTCGAGCAGCATCAGCGAGGTGGCGGCCAGGCCCCACACCACGTCGGCCTGCGGATTGGCCTTTTCGGCCAGCAGCTTGGCGGTGACGATGCCGGTCGAGTCGCGCACGAACTTCAGTTCGATGCTCGGGTTCTCCTTTTCGAATGCGGCCTTGTAGGCCTGCACCTGGTCGGCTTCGAGCGCGGTGTAGACCAGCAGTTCGGTGCGGCCCTGGGCCGATGCGGCGAAGGCCAGCGAGAACAGGACGGCCGGCACGAGGGCGCGGCGGAGTTGACGGTGCAGCATGGTGGAGATTCCCCAGGTGGAAAAACAAAGAACGCAAAGCGGGACACACGGACAGGCAAGCGAAAGTACGCAAAACCTGTACGGCGACGAATGCGGGGATGCTGGCAGCGGCATGTGACAGGGATTTGTCAGACGCCTCAAAAACACACAAATCCCCAAAATAGCGCCCAAGGCCGACTGGCTTCGTCGCGGCTTCGTCATCCGCGTGTCACCGCCCCGCGGCAGACTCCGCGCGCTGTCACCCGCGCTTTCGCTCCTGCTCCCGCCCGCTCCGTTTCACTTCCATGACACTCGACCTCGCCGAGATCGCCCGCCTGTTCGCCGAACGGGGCGGGGTCGCATATGCGGGCGAGCCCGTCACGCAACTCGAACACGCGCTGCAATGCGCCTGGCTCGCGGAACAGGCCGGCGCGAGCGACTCCCTGGTGACCGCGGCATTGCTGCACGACCTGGGCCACCTGCTGATCGCCGAGCACCAGACCCTATCGCACTCTCCCACCGAACTCGGCATCGACGACCGCCATCAATACATCGCCCTGCCGCTGCTGCGCGGCGCTTTCGATGTCGAGGTACGCGAGCCCATCCGGCTGCACGTGGACGCCAAGCGCTACCTGTGCGCCACGCGGCCCGGCTATTTTTCGAAGCTCTCGCCGGACTCGGTGCGCAGCCTCGCACTGCAGGGCGGCGTGATGGACGACGAGGCGGCCCGGCGCTTTACCGAACACCGCTGGGCCGACGACGCGGTGCGGCTGCGGCTGTGGGACGAAGCAGCGAAAGCGGAGGGCCTGAAGACGCCACCGCTGGCGCACTTCCTGGCGATTGCGGCGCGGGTGATACTGAACTGAGCACCTTTTGAGGCAGCGGGCACGATTCAGCCCCATCTAAGAAACATATGTTTTCCTCATGACGAGCGGCGCACGGGCGCCTGAGAGGAAAACCGAATGTCTTCACCCCCCTCCATCACCGCGCGCGCGGGCACGCTGGTCCAGGTCCTGCGCCGGGTATTCAAGCTCGCGGCGCCCTACTTCAGCTCCGAGGAAAAATGGCGCGCCCGCGCGATGCTGCTGACCATCGTCGCGCTCAACCTGTTCTACGTGTATGTGGCCGTGCTCGGCAACGAGTGGTACGGGCGCTTCTATGACGCGCTGCAGAACAAGAACGCGGTGGTCTTCTGGCACGAGGTGGGCGTGTTCGGCTGGATCGCCTTCGCCAACATCGCTGTACAGGTGCTCAAGTTCTATGTGACCCAGCTGCTGCAGCTGCGCTGGCGCACCTGGATGACGCGCAGCTACCTGTCGCGCTGGATGTCCAACCGCACGTTCTATCACCTGGAGCTGGCGCGCTATGCCGGCAAGGACGGCCAGACGCCGGACAACCCGGACCAGCGCATCCAGGAAGACATGCAGATCTTCACCAGCGCCACGATGTCTCTCTCCATGGGGCTGCTGAACGCCGTGGTCACGCTCATGAGCTTCATTGGGCTGTTGTGGGGGCTGTCAGGCAATTTCTCGTTCACGTTCAACGGCACCACCCACCAGATCGTGGGTGCGATGGTCTGGGTGGCGCTGGGATATTCCGTGCTGGGCACCGTCATCACGCATTTCATCGGCCGTCCGCTGATCGGCCTGAATTTCAGGCAGCAGCGCTTCGAGGCCGACTTCCGGCACCACCTGGTGCGGGTACGCGAATACAGCGAGGCCATTGCGCTGGATCACGGCGAGAAGGTCGAGCGAGACCAGCTCGACCTGCGCTTCAGCAACGTGCTGCGCAACTACCTGCTGCTGATCAAGCAGCAGAAGAACCTTGTCACCTTCACCTCGTTCTTCGGGCAGGCGGCCGTGATCTTTCCGTTCCTGGTGGCGGGGCAGCAGTACTTTGGCGGCGCGTTCCAGCTGGGCCACCTGATGCAGATCGGCTCGGCCTTCGGCAAGGTGCAGGAGTCGCTCAGCTGGTTTGTCGACAACTACGACAGCGTGGCCGTGTGGCGCGCCACCACCGACCGTCTCACCAGCTTCGACGACAGCATGGCCGCCCATGCCGCGCAGGACGATGGCCTGCAGCGCGCGCACGCCGCGGTGCTGCACACCGATGACCTCGGGGTCGCGCTGCCCGACGGCACGCCGCTGCTCGCCGGCGCCGCGCTGGCGGTGAAGCCCGGCGACAGCGTGCTGCTGCAGGGCCCGTCGGGCAGCGGCAAGTCGACGCTGTTCCGCTCGTTCGCGGGGATCTGGCCGTTCTCGAAAGGCCGTCTGCAGGTGCCCGACAACGTCGCCTTCATGCCGCAGCGGCCCTATGTGCCCGACGGCAAGCTGCGCGACGCGCTGACCTACCCCAACCCGGCCACGAACTTCAGCGACGACCAGCTGCGCCAGGCCCTGAACGACGCCCTGCTGCCCGACCTGGTGAACCGCCTCGACGAGAGCGACGCCTGGAGCCAGAAACTCTCCGGCGGCGAGCAGCAGCGCCTGGCCATTGCGCGCGTGCTGCTGAAGAAACCGGCGTGGCTGTTCGCCGACGAGATCACCAGTGCCCTGGACGCGCAGGCCGAGGGCGTGCTCTACAAGCGCCTCGCGGCCACGGTGCAGGCGGCCGGGGGCGCGATGGTGTCGATCGCGCACCGCGCGGCCGTGGGCGACTTCCACAACCAGCGCTGGACGATGGTGCCGCAGGCAGAAGGCGCGGCCAGCGGCGGGCCGCGGTACCGGCTGAACACCGCGACCGTTCAGCCGGCGGCGGCGTAGCGCTCCCAGCCCTTCTTGCGCAGGTCGCAGGCGGGGCATTCGCCGCAGCCATAGCCCCAGGCCTGGCGATGCGTGCGGTCGCCGAGGTAGCAGGTGTGGGTTTCCTCGACGATCAGGTCGACCAGCGGCTCGCCGCCCAGGCGGTGGGCCATCTGCCAGGTCTCGGCCTTGTCGATCCACATGAGCGGCGTCTCGATGACGAGGCGGCGCTCCAGCCCGAGCGACAAGGCGAGCTGCATGGCCTTCATGGTGTCGTCGCGGCAGTCGGGATAGCCAGAGAAGTCGGTTTCGCAGACGCCGGTGACGATCACCTGCAGCCCGCGCCGGTACGCCAGCGCGCCGGCCAGCGTGAGGAACAGCAGGTTGCGCCCCGGCACGAATGTGTTGGGCAGGCCGTCGGCCTGCATCGCGAAGGCGACCTCCTCGGTCAGCGAGGAGCCGCCGAGCTGCGCCAGCGCCGCCAGCGTGAGCACGTGGTCTTCGCCCAGGCGGGGCGCCCAGTCGGGAAAGCGCTCGCGCATCTTCGCGAGGATGGTGCCGCGCACGTCGAGTTCGACGCGATGGCGCTGCCCGTAGTCGAAGCCCAGGGTTTCGACGCGCTGGTACTTCGAGAGCGCATCGGCGAGGCAGGTGGTCGAGTCCTGGCCGCCGGAGAAAAGAACGAGGGCGGTGGTGTGCAGGGGCATATCCGTCAACGGCGGGCCGTTGTAGTCCAAAAGCGCAATTTTCGCAGGCCGCATCGGCTGCGCGGATACCATGCCGCGAATGAGCACTAAACACTTGGTTGCATGGGCAGTCACCTTCGTGGTGCTGTTGGTGATCGACATGATCTGGCTGGGCGTCGTCGCCAAGGGCATGTACCAGGAGGGCATGGGCGACCTGATGTCGCCGAACCCGCGGCTGGCCTTCGCGGCTGTTTTCTACCTGATCTACCCGGTCGGCCTGCTGCTGTTCGCGATCATGCCCGGCGTCGAGGCGCAAAGCGTGCTGCGCGCGGCCGTGCTGGGCGCGCTGTTCGGCATGTTCTGCTACGCCACCTACGACCTGACCAACCTGGCGGTGATCCGCAACTGGCCGCTGGCCCTGTCGTTCATCGACATCGCCTGGGGCACGGTGGTGAGCGGCGTGGCGGCGGCGGCTGGCGCGGTGGCCTGGCGCTGGATGGCTGCGCGCTGAGCAACCTCGATCCCCGCTAGCAAGCGGGCATGACACGCCGAAGACTTCCGGCGTGTTTCTTTCTTGAAATGCGCTGAACTTTTTCAGCGGATCTGCGTCGTCATGGCCGAGTCACGCGACGTCTCTAGATTTCACCTCCGGAACATCTGTGCGCCACGCGCACTACTCAAACAATCCTCCGGAGGAGTCGCATGACCCAACGCTTCATTGCCCCAGCACTGCTGGGCGCTTCGCTATTGCTGTCCGCCTGCGGCGGCAGCAACCACGGTCCCCAACTGCTGCCGTTTCCGCAGCAACCGCAACAGCCCGCCGCGCAGCCCCAGAAGAACGTGCTGTTCTTCCTGGGCGACGGCATGGGCATCACCACCATGACCGCCGCGCGCATCTACAAGGTCGGCGAAGACGGCGACCTGACGATGGACACGCTGCCCGAGACGGCCTTCGTCCACACCTATTCGAACGACGCCCAGGTGACCGACAGCGCGCCATCGATGTCGGCCTACATGACCGGCGTCAAGATGAACAACGAAGTCATCTCGATGAGCCCCGAAACCAAGGCCACCGACGCCTCGGGCAAGGCCTATCACGTCAACTACGACAGCACCTGCCCCTCGGGCAACGGCCAGGCCGTCGAGACGCTGCTGGAGCAGAGCAAGGCCAAGGGCTATGCGACCGGCGTGGTGACCACCACCCGCATCACGCACGCCACGCCCGCCGCCACGTATTCGCACGTGTGCCACCGCGACGCGGAGAACACCATCGCCGCGGCGCTGGTGCCCGGCGGCGCGGGCTACAACGGCAAGCTGGGCGACGGCGTCGACGTGTTCTTCGGCGGCGGCACGGACTACTTCCTCTCCAAGGAAGCGGGCGGCAAGCGCAACGACAAGCGCGACCTGATCGCCGAACTGAAGACCGCCAAGTACAGCTACGCCAGCAGCAAGACCGAATTCGACAAGCTGCCAGTCGACGGCACCACCAAGATCGCCGGCCTCTTCACCAAGAGCCACATGGCCTACGACCTGGACCGCGACGCCACCAAGGAACCCAGCCTGGCCGAAATGACCGGCAAGGCCATCGACGCCCTGGCCGCGCGCAAGAAGGGTTTCTTCCTGATGGTGGAAGGCGGCCGCATCGACCACGCGCTGCACGCCACCAACGCCCGCCGCGCCCTGCAGGACACCGGCGCCTTCGACGACGCCATCAAGCTCGCGCTCGACAAGATGCAGGCCATCGACCCGGGCCTGAAGAACACGCTGGTGGTGGTCACTGCCGACCATGACCACACGCTGCAGCTCAACGGCTATGCGGCGCGTACCGGCAAGACCGAGCCGGGCAAGCCGGGCGTGCTGGGCCTGGTGAAGGACTACGTCGACAACAGCAAGACCAGCAAGGACGTCGACGGCAACCCGTACACCATCATCGGTTTCGGCAACGGCCCCGTCCGCCTGGCCACGCGCGGCCCCATCGACAGCACCGCGCTGGAAAGCAAGGACTACAGGCAGGAAGCCGTGGTTCCCACGGACGCGGCCAGCGACTCCGAAACCCACGGCGGTGCCGACGTGTTCCTCGGCGCGCAAGGCCTGGGCGCCGACAACTTCTCCGGCGTCATCACCAACACCGACGTGTTCGGCCTGATCAAGAAGGCGGTCGGCCTGTGAGGGGCCACCAGCGCTCATCGACGAACACCAACATGAACACGACCATGAACCGCATCACCCGCAAAACCCGCCTGGCCGCCGCCCTCTTCTGCGCCGCCGCCGGCACCCTGGCCGGCAGCGCACACGCCGCTGGCGAAGCCAAGAACGTCATCTTCTTCCTCGGCGACGGCATGGGCCCGGTCACCGTGACCGCCGCGCGCATCTACAAGGGCGAAAAGCAACTGGCGGCCAAGCCCGGCTCGCTGGTGAGCCCGGAGCGCGCCAACCTCGTCATGCAGTCGCTGCCCTATGCGGCACGCGTGAAGACCTATTCGCTCGACGGCCAGACCACCGACAGCGCACCCTCGATGGCCGCCTACATGACCGGCGTGAAGATGCGCAACGAGGTGATTTCGATGTCGAGCGACACCGTGGCCGTGGACAGCACCGGCAAGCAATACATCAACGGCGAGAACACCACCTGCCCGCCGACCAACGGCAAGGCCGCCGACACGCTGCTCGAGCTGGCAAAGGCCAAGGGCCGCGCCGTGGGCGCGGTGTCGACCACGCGCGTCGGCCATGCCACGCCGGCCACCACCTATGCCCACATCTGCAATCGCAACGGCTACAACACCATTGCCGAGCAGAGCGTGCCGGGCCATGCCAACTACAACCCGAAGCTGCTCGACGGCGTCGACGTGCTGATGGGTGGCGGCCAGCGCAACTACCTGCCGACGGGAAGCACCAAGCGCACCGACGGCGTCGATCTCGTGGCCGCGATGACGGCCAAGGGCTACACATATGTCGACTCCGGCACCAAGCTCAAGGCTGTCGACACGGCCGCCACGGGCAAGCTGCTGGGACTTTTCTCCTCTAGCGAAATGGCCTACGAGCTGGACCGCGTCAAGCAGAACCTCGACCAGCCCAGCCTGTCGGACATGACCGAGAAGGCGCTCGGCGTGCTCAGCAAGAACGACAAGGGCTTCTTCCTGATGGTGGAAGGCGGCCGCATCGACCACGCACTGCACGGCACCAATGCCAAGCGCGCGCTGGAAGACACGCTGGCCTTCGACGCAGCCATCCAGACCGCGCTCGACTTCATGAACAAGAAAGACCCGGGCCTGAAGAACACGCTGGTGGTGGTCACCGCCGACCATGACCACGCGATCGCCTTCAACGGCTATCCGAAGATCGGCAACCCGATCCTCGGCCTGGTCAACGGCTACGCCGACGGCAAGCCCACGAAGGCAGCGGACGGCAAGCCGTACACCACGCTGGTGTTCGGCAACGGCGGACGGCCCAACGCGACCGCCGGCAGCGATGTCAACGCGGAAGACGGCAACAAGAAGTGGATCGCGCCCGCGCGCGCCGCTTCGCGCGACGACCAGACCGCAATGGACACCACTGACGACAACTTCCTGCAGGAAGTCGGCATCAACCTGGGTTCGCCCGGCGCTGAAACCCACGGCGGCGGAGACGTGATGCTGTTCGCCGGCGGCGCCGGCTCCAAGATCTTCAAGGGCACCATGGAGAACATCAAGGTGTTCAACAAGGTCAAGGAAGCGGCCGGCCTGTGACCGCATCCGTGACGCTCAAGACGCTGCTGGCGGCAATCGCCCTGGTGGCCTTGCCGCTGGCAGCCAGCGCCGCGGGCGATGCCGAGGCGCCGGACCAGAACCTGCGCATCCAGCACCACATGATGTCGATCGGCAAGGACGGCGTGCAACGCGAGAGCCGCTACGCCGACCTGATGTTCCGCCGTGCCGGCTCGGTGTGGGTCGAGCGCGAATTGCCGCCCGCGCTGCGCGAAGACCACGATCACGAAGCCCGCGAGGGCAAGGTGCACATCGGCCACGCGCATGCGGACAACACGGCCGCCCCGCTGTGGGTGCGCCGCGACGCCGCAGGCAAGGTACAGGTGGGCATGGTGCTGCGCGAGCAGCGCAAGCTGATCGACATCGACGCGGCCAACTACGGCAACGTCGGCTACAGCGGCTCGTGGGCCAACTCCTACTGGCTGGTCGATCCCGCGAGCTTCGCGCGCATGAAAGACCTGGGCGCGGCCGGCAAGGGCGTGCAACGCTACGAACTGCAGCAGGGCGAGGGCACGCTGCGCATCGAATGGGACACGGCCGGCCGGTATGCACGCAAGATCGAGCAGCGCAACGCGCGCGGTACTTCGATCAATGTGATGACCGCCTCGGCCATCCCGGCGCCGAAGACCTTGCCGTGGAAGGCCATCGAGGCCTACGAGCGCGGCGACTACTCGGACTTGCTGGACTGACCGGGTTCAGCCCAGTTTGCGCGGTGCTCCACGCATGGCCCCGAGCCCCTGAAAAGGCTGCGGGGCTTTTTCTTTGGGCTCAGAGAAAGCGCTCGAGCAGCTTGCGCGAGGCCCGGTCGAGCGTCTTCACATCGGGAATGCGGAACTGCACGCCGTGCGCGCTCGCAATGAGCAGCGCACCGCCTTCGAGCCGGCGGATGTCTTCCTCTGCCTTCAGCACGAAGGTGGTGTCGCCACGGTCGGTGCTG
Source organism: Variovorax durovernensis (assembly GCF_977011995.1). Classification (NCBI taxonomy): domain Bacteria; kingdom Pseudomonadati; phylum Pseudomonadota; class Betaproteobacteria; order Burkholderiales; family Comamonadaceae; genus Variovorax; species Variovorax durovernensis. The sequence continues at coordinate 5,642,451 of NZ_CDRNCW010000001.1, forward strand.
ATGGTCCAGGTGCTGGGCACGCCGAAGCTGGACACGCCATGCAGGCGCAGCAGCGTGGGCGCGAAGTCGCGCACCGCGAGTTCTTCTTCTAGCAGCGCCTTCGCCTGCGCCGGCAGTTGATCGACGCTGTCGATCCAGACCAGCTCGCGCCCTTCGCTGCCGACAAGCGATACGCCGTGGCCCGGCGCGCTCAGCGGAAATGCCCGCACCGGCACGACGCCGACGTGGCGTTCGCCTTGCGCGTCGGTCAGTACGAGGCGCCCGAAGGCGTCGCGCTCAAGCTGGAAGTCGTTGCTGCTGTTGGTATTCATGCGTCCCCCGCCGGATGGGCTGCGTGGGCAATGGGCAAAGGTGCCTGCGCGCTGGCGCGCTCGTCGGCGGCCCCTTCGCTCGCATCGTCGTCGGCCTGGCGCAGTTGCGCCTGGTAGAGCCGCCAGTAGGCGCCCTGCTTCGCCATCAGGGCATCGTGCGGCCCGACCTCGACCACTTCGCCGCGGTCCATGACCACGAGCCGGTCGGCCTTGCGCAGCGTCGACAGGCGGTGCGCGATGGCGATGGTGGTGCGGCCCTGCACGAGGTTGTCGAGCGCCTTCTGGATTTCCTTCTCGGTCTCGGTGTCCACCGCCGAGGTGGCCTCGTCGAGGATCAGGATGCGCGGGTCGATCAGCAGCGCGCGCGCAATGCTGATGCGCTGGCGCTCGCCGCCCGACAGGCCCTGCCCGCGCTCGCCCACCAGGGAGTCGTAGCCGTGCTGCAGCCGCAGGATGAAGTCGTGCGCGTGCGCGGCGCGCGCGGCGGCCACGATTTCCTCGCGCGTGGCGTCGGGCTTGCCATAGGCGATGTTCTGGGCAATGGTGCCGAAGAACAGGAACGGCTCCTGCAGCACCAGCCCCACGTGGCGCCGATAGTCGGCCACGGCGAAGCGGCGGATGTCGGTGCCGTCGACCTTGATGGCGCCGTCGGTCACGTCGTAGAAGCGGCAGATCAGGTTGACCAGCGTGCTCTTGCCCGAGCCGCTATGGCCCACGAGGCCGATCATCTCGCCCGGTTCGATGACCAGGTCCAGGTCGTGGATGACGGCGCGCGAGCCGTAGCGAAAGCCCAGCCCGCTCATCTCGATGCGGCCCTGCACGCGCTCCACCTTCACCGGATTGGCCGGCTCGGGCACGTTGCTCACGTGGTCGAGGATGTCGAAGATGCGCTTGGCACCGGCCGCCGCCTTCTGCGTGACCGAGACGATGCGGCTCATGGAGTCGAGCCGCGTATAGAAGCGGCCGATGTACGCGATGAAGGCGGTGAGCACACCCACCGTGATGCTGCCGCGCGCCACCTGCCAGATGCCGAAGGCCCAGACCACGAGCAGGCCGATTTCGGTGAGCAGCGACACGGTCGGCGTGAACAGCGACCAGGTGCGGTTGAGCTTGTCGTTGACCTGCAGGTTGTAGGCGTTGGCGATGCGGAAGCGCTCGGCTTCGCGGCGCTCCTGGGCGAAGGCCTTGACCACGCGGATGCCGGGAATGGTGTCGGCCAGCACGTTGGTCACCTCCGACCAGACGCGGTCGATTTTCTCGAAGCCGGTGCGCAGGCGGTCGCGCACGACGTGGATCATCCAGGCGATGAAGGGCAGCGGCACCAGCGTGACCACCGCCAGCAGCGGATTGATGGAGATCAGGATGGCCGCGGTCATCACGATCATCAGCACGTCGTTGGCGAAATCGAGCGCATGCAACGAGAGGAAAACGTTGATGCGGTCGGTTTCCGAGCCGATGCGCGCCATCAGGTCACCGGTGCGCTTGCCGCCGAAATAGTCGAGCGGCAGGGTCAGCAGGTGCTCGTAGGTGGTGGTGCGCAGGTCGGCGCCGATGCGCTCGGACACCAGCGCCAGCAGATAGGTGCGCGCCCAGCCCAGCCCCCAGCCCAGCAATGCAGCGCCGAGCAGGCCGCTCAGGTAGAGGCCCACGCGCCCCGAGTCGATCTTCTGCCCGTTCTGGAACGGGATCAGGATGTCGTCCATAAGCGGGATGGTCAGGTATGGCGGCACCAGGGTGGCGGCAGTGGAAATCAGGGTCAGGACAAACCCCAGGATCAGCTGCTTGCGGTACGGCTTGGCAAAACGGCCCAGTCGCAGCAGCACCCAGGTCGAGGGTGGGGTCTGGAGTTCGGTGTCGGCAACGGCCGTGTCGTCGCCGTCCGCGGCCTCGACCATCTCGGGTGTCGCCTTGGCGACATCGGACATGCGCTGGGCAAAAAGCTTGAGCAGGCGCAGTGCCGCCACCTGGTTGGCCAGGGTGTAGCGCCAGCGGCCCAATCGGCCCGCGGAGCCCGTCAAATCAAGGGTTCCGACGCCGGAATGGTCGGAAAGCCGCAGCGCCAGGGAGGCATCCGTCAGTGGCCACTCACGCCATTCGCCACCCGCCTCGAGCGCGATCAGGCGCCGGTCAGTGAGGGCGACTAGGCCGGAAGCGAAGCGAAGTTGGTCGTCGAGGTCAACCGACAGTATTACCAGAACGTTTTCCGCGACTGCGAGCCGGTTTTTCAGCGCGTCTGAAGCCGCCTCTGTTTCGCCCTCCCGGGTGCCGACTGGATCGTGATGTTGCATTGTGTTTCTTTGACTCTTGCCCGTCGCGGGCCGCATGGACCGCGTCATGGCGCCCTTGGTCGGGCGCCGATTCTGACCGATCGCCATGGGCGCGCTTGAAGGCGCCACGGTGCTCGGCCAAAGCACATCGAACGTTTGCATGACCCGTTTCGACGACATCCAATTGCTGCGCATCAATTATTTGCGCGGTCCCAATCTCTGGACCTACCGTCCGGTGCTCGAAGTCTGGCTCGATCTGGGTCAACTGGAAGACTACCCCTCCAACAAGATAGACGGCTTCACCGACCGCCTGACCGGGCTGCTGCCGGCGCTCATCGAGCACCACTGCGGCGTCGGCGAGCGCGGGGGCTTCATCCAGCGCCTGACCGAAGGCACCTGGTCGGGCCACGTGCTCGAACACGTGGTCATCGAACTGCTGAACCTGGCCGGCATGCCGACCGGCTTCGGGCAAACCCGCAGTACTTCCGAACACGGCGTGTACCGCATGGTGTTCCGGGCGCGCGACGAGCAGGTCGCCCGCGTGGCGCTGGCTGAGGGCCACCGCCTGCTCATGGCTGCCATCAACGACGACCCCTTCACCGCCGCCGACGTGCAGAAGGCCGTCGACGCGGTCAAGGCCAAGGTCGAGGACTGCTACCTCGGCCCGAGCACCGCCGCCATAGTGGCAGCCGCCACCGACCGCGGCATTCCCCACATGCGCCTGAACAGCGGCAACCTGGTGCAACTGGGCTACGGCGCCAACCAGCAGCGCATCTGGACCGCCGAAACCGACTACACCAGCGCCATCGGCGAATCGATCGCCAGCGACAAGGAGCTGACCAAGTCCCTGCTCGCGAGCTGCGGCGTGCCCGTGCCCGAAGGCCAGGTGGTCGCCAACGCCGAAGAAGCCTGGGAAGCCGCCGAGGACATCGGCCTGCCGGTGGTCGTGAAGCCCTCGGATGCCAACCACGGCCGGGGCGTCTCGCTCGAGCTGACGACCCGCGAGGAAGTCATTGCCGCCTTCGCGGTCGCCGAGCCCGAGGGCAGCGACGTGATGGTCGAGCGCTTCATCCGCGGCCACGAACATCGCCTGCTGGTGGTGGGTGGCGAAGTGGTGGCTGCCGCGCGCGGCGAGATCATCACCGTGACCGGCGACGGCCAGGCCACGGTGCGCGAACTGATCGAAAAACAGCTCAACAGCGATCCGCGCCGCGGCGCCGAGGAAGAGTTCCCGCTCGACGTGATCGTCATCGACACCGACGCCAAGCTGCAGCTCGAACTCAAGCGCCAGGAGCTGGACGCCGGTGCCGTGCCGGCCGCCGGCCGCGTGGTCACGATCCAGCGCAACGGCAACATGGCCAACGACTGCACCGACCAGGTCCACCCCGAAGTCGCGCACGCCGCCGTTCTGGCCGCGCGCGTGGTGGGCCTCGACATTGCCGGCATCGACCTCGTGGCGCTGGATATTTCCAAGCCGCTGGGCCCGCAGCGCGGCGCCATCGTCGAAGTCAACGCCGGCCCCGGCCTGCTGATGCACCTGAAGCCGGCCGTCGGTTCGCCGCGCCCGGTGGGCCGCGCCATCTGCGACCACCTGTTCCCCAACGACGCGCCCGGCCGCATTCCCGTGGTCGGCGTGGCCGGCTCGCGCAACACCGCCGTGCTGGCGCGCCTTGTGGCGTGGCTGGTCGGCCTTGGCGGGCGCCACACCGGCCTGGCCTGCCGCGACGGCCTGTTCCTGGAGCGCCGCCGCGTCGACGCGCGCGACAGCGCCAACTGGGACGCCGGCCACCGCCTGCTCGTGAACCGCGCCGTGCAGGCCGTGGTGATCGAGAACGGCGCCGAGACCATCCTGCGCGACGGTCTCTCCTATGACCGCTGCGAAGTCGGCATCGTCACCGACCTCGACGGCTGCGAAGCGCTGGCCGACTACGACATCACCGAGAGCGACCAGATGGTCAAGGTGTTGCGCACGCAGGTCGACGTGGTGCTGTCCGAAGGCACCGCCGTGCTCAATGCCGCCGACGCCCGCGTGGCCGGCCTCGCGCCGCTGTGCGACGGGGCCGTCATCCTTTATGCAGCCGACCCGCAGGCCGCCGCGCTCACCGCGCACCAGGCCGCCGGCGGCAAGGCCGTGCTGGTGCGGCAGGACCGCGTGGTGCTGGCCAACGGCAGCAGCGAGTCGTTCCTGCCCGGCCTCGGCCGGCTGACCGTGTGGCGCGCCACCCATGCCGGCGTGAGCCTCGAGAGCCTGCTGGCCGCAGTGGCCGCGGCCTGGGCCATGGGCATTCCGCTGAACCTGATCGGCGCCGGCGTGGAAGCCTTCGAGGCCGACCTGCAGGCCGCGCTGGCCTCGCTCCAGCTGTCGCAGACCCAGCCCCTTCAACCCCAGCTGGCCTGAGCCGCCGCGCCAGCCCGCAAGTAGCCCCACGCCGCCCATGAAAGTCACCCGCATCCGAGCCCTCCGCGGGCCCAACCTCTGGAGCCGCCACACCGCCATCGAGGCAGTCGTGGCTTGCCACGGCGACGAGAACGCCGTCAGCCGGCTCGCCGGCTTCGAGGACCGCCTGCGCGCCCGCTTCCCCACCATCGGCGAGCTGCACCCGATGGTGCTGGGCCAGCCGCTGGCACTGGCCCACGTGCTCGAGAACGCCGCCGTAGCGCTGCAGGCCCAGGCCGGCTGCGCCGTCAACTTCGGCCACACCTCGCCCACGGTGGAAGAAGGCGTCTACCAGGTCGTGTTCCAGTACACCGAGGAGGCCGTGGGCCGCCGCGCCGCAGAACTGGCCGAGCAGCTGATCGCCGCCGCCCAGGCCGACACCCCCTTCGACGCCGAAGCCGCCATCACCGAACTGCGCGACCTCGACGAATCCGAGCGCCTGGGCCCGAGCACCGGCTCCATCGTCGACGCCGCCGTGGCGCGCGGAATTCCATACCGCCGCCTCACGAGCGGCAGCCTGGTGCAGTTCGGCTGGGGCTCCAAGCAGCGCCGCATCCAGGCCGCCGAAGTCGACAGCACCAGCGGCGTGGCCGAATCGATCGCGCAGGACAAGGAACTGACCAAGCAGCTGCTCAACGCCGCCGGCGTGCCGGTGCCGCTGGGCCGCCCCGTGCGCGACGCCGAAGACGGCTGGGCCGCCGCGCTCGAAATCGGCCTGCCCGTGGTGGTGAAGCCTCAGGACGGCAACCAGGGCAAGGGCGTCACGGTCAACATCAACTCGCGCGAAGAATTGTTCGCGGCCTACGACTCGGCCGCCGGCTACGGCGAGGTGATGGTCGAGAAGTTTCTTCCCGGCTTCGACTTCCGCCTGCTGGTGGTGGGCGACCGCCTTGTGGCCGCCGCGCGCCGCGATCCGCCGCAAGTCATCGGCGACGGCGTGCTCACCGTGCGCCAGCTGGTCGACACCGTGAACCTCGACCCGCGCCGCGGCGAGGGCCATGCCACCTCGCTCACCAAGATCCGCCTGGACGACATCGCCATCGGCCGGCTCGAATCGCAGGGCCTCACGCCCGACAGCGTGCCCGCGCGCGGCCAGCGCGTGGTGCTGCGCAACAACGCCAACCTCTCCACCGGCGGCACCGCCACCGACGTGACCGACACCGTGCACCCCGAAGTCGCGGCGCGCGCCGTCGACGCGGCGCAGATGGTCGGCCTGCACATCTGCGGCGTCGACATGGTCTGCGAGAACGTGCTGCGCCCGCTCGAAGAGCAGCACGGCGGCGTGGTCGAAGTGAACGCCGCGCCCGGCCTTCGCATGCACATCTCGCCTTCGTTCGGCCGCGGCCGCGCGGTGGGCGAAGCGGTGATGGACACCCTGTTCGCCCACGGCGACGACGGCCGCATCCCCGTGGTCGCCGTCACCGGCACCAACGGCAAGACCACCACCGCGCGCCTCATCAACCACCTGCTGGCCTCCAGCGGCCTGCGCACCGGCATGACCAACACCGACGGCGTGTACGTCGACGGCCGCCAGACCGACAGCGGCGACTGCAGCGGCCCCAAGAGCGCGCGCAACGTGCTGATGCATCCCGACGTCGATGCGGCGGTGTTCGAAGTGGCCCGCGGCGGCGTGCTGCGCGAAGGCCTCGGCTTCGACCGCTGCCAGGTGGCCGTGGTCACCAACATCGGCAGCGGCGACCACCTGGGCCTGAACTACATCACCACCGTCGAAGACCTCGCGGTGCTCAAGCGCGTGATCGTGCGCAACGTTGCCGCAGACGGCTACGCCGTGCTCAACGCCGCCGATCCGAACGTCGCGGCCATGGCGGCGGGCTGCCCCGGCCACGTGATCTTCTTCACCGCCGACCGCATGCACCCGGTCATGGCCACGCACCGCGCGCAGGGCAAGCGCACCGTGTACGTCGACCAGGACACGCTGGTGGCCGCCGAGGGCTCGTGGCGCGAACGCATCGCGCTGCGCGACGTGCCCATCACGCGCGGCGGCACGATCGGCTTCCAGGTCGACAACGTGATGGCCTCGGTGGCCGCGGCCTGGGCCGTGGGCCTGGACTGGGACACCATCCGCAGCGGCCTCGCGAGCTTCATGAACGACGCCGCCGGCGTGCCCGGGCGCTTCAACGTCATGGACTACCGCGGCGCCACCGTGATCGCCGACTACGGCCACAACACCGACGCCATGCGCGCGCTGGTGTCGGCTGTGGACACCATGCCCGCGAAGAAGCGCTCGGTGGTCATCAGCGGCGCGGGCGACAGGCGCGATTCCGACATCCGCGACCAGACCGCCATCCTCGGCGAAGCCTTCGACGACGTGATCCTCTACCAGGACGCGGCGCAGCGCGGCCGTGCCGACGGCGAAGTCATGGCGCTGCTGCGCCAGGGCCTGCAGGGCGCGGCGCGCACGCGCTACGTCGACGAGATCCGCGGCGAGTTCGTCGCCATCGACACCGCGCTGGCCCGCCTGCAGCCCGGCGATCTCTCGCTGATCCTCGTCGACCAGGTCGAGGAAGCACTCGCTCACCTCGCACAGCGCATCGCAGCGGGCTGACGCCCGCCTTGCCGGACACGTCCCACACCGATGGGCGCGTCCGGCCCGGCCGCCGGGTGCGGCCTGTCCCACAGACGCGCACCCCACGCCGACACCACACTGTGGCTCCGGTCACGCACCTCCTTTCGCGGAGGGCGTGGCCCAACCAAGGAGCCCGCATGACAAAAACAGTTCGTTCCCTTCTCTCCGCCACGGCACTCTTCGCCGCCAGCGGCTTCATCGTGTTCGGCGCCCAGACGGCCAGCGCACAGGCACCGGGCTCCGATGCACGGATGCAGAAGGAACGCGCCACCTGCGACGGCGTGCAGCAAGATCGCGCCGCCTGCCTGCGCGAAGCCGGCGCGGCACGCCAGGAGGCCAAGCGCAACGGCCTGACCACGCCCAGCGCCCCGCGCGAGCAGGTCAACTCCCTTGCCCGCTGCAGCGAGCAGCCCGGCCCCGACCAGCCCGAATGCGAAGCCCGCATCAAGGGCGGCGCGCGCACCACCACCGAAGGCAGCGTGATGGGCGGCGGCGTGATCCGCGAGACCGTGACGCCGCTGCCGGCACAGCCCGCACGTTGAACCCGGCACATTTCCGCCGGTCCAATATTTCCCGGTTTTTCTTTTAGCTCACTCCAAGGAGCCGTCCATGAAAAGCAATACGCGTTCGATCATCCTGGCCCTGTTCGCCGTAGGTGGGCTGACCGCCACCACGATCGCCTCGGCCGCAGGCGAATCCTCCCGCACCTATCAGCAGGAACTGGCGGTCTGCGGCCACAACCAGCAGGACCGCGCCGCCTGCATCCGCGAAGCCGGTGCGGCACGCCAGGCAGCTGCCCGCGGCGGCCTGACCAGCGCCCCAGACTACCGCGGCAATGCCCTCGCGCGCTGCAGCCTGCAGCCGCCGACCGAACGCTCGGCCTGTGAAGCCCGCGTGCTCGGCAGCATGGGCAACACCCGCACCATGGTTGACGGCAGCGTGATGGGCGGCGGCGTGATCCGCGAATCGGTCACCACCACCATGGTGCCGGTCGCGCCGGCGCCTGAACCGATGCCGATGCCGATGCGGCCCATGCGCTGATCGGCTTTCAGGGCTGGTCCTCCGCACAAGCAGAACCAGCCCAGTGTGCAATCGAGGGGAAACCCCAGTGGATACCCTCCGTTGTCACACGACTGTCATAAAAGGCAAAGGGGTGCTAGCTATAGTTCTCGGTCCCTGCCTACCGAGGAACCATCTCCCATGAATGCCATCAAGGTCGCTCGCCGATTCATAGAAACGGACCCGGCCAACGAATCGGCCAAGATTCTGGCCCAGCTCGTGTTGGCGCTCGAGTCCGAACGCAGCTTCGAGCTGATTACGCTCTACAACCTCGACTACAAGAGCTTCCAGCTTGCCATGGACATCCTGAAGGAATGGCGGCTCGACCGCTATTACGCCAGCAAGTCCAAGCTGTTCGACCTGTCCCTTCAGGTCAGCGAACTCGAAAAGACCAGCACCACGCCCGAAGCCTGAACCGGAACGGCCCCAGCGGCCGTTCTAGTTTTTTCGCGCTTCTTCCCGCTTCTTCATTTCCCCCAGCGCAGCACCATCGGATCGAGCCGCCTCGCGGTCTCGATCAGTCCGGCGCGCGTGTCGGGGTGCATCGGCGGCAACGGGTGACGCGGCGCTTCGCATGCGATCACGCCGCCTTCCTTCATGAGCGACTTGCAGGCCAGCAGGCCCGCCTGCCGGTTTTCGTAGTTGATCAACGGCAGCCATTGCTGGTAGAGCGCGAAAGCCTTGTCGCGGTCGCCTGAACGGTGCGCCTCGATGATCGGCCTGATGCCGTCCGGATAGCCGCCACCGGTCATCGAGCCGGTCGCTCCCGCATCGAGGTCGGGCATCAGCGTGATGGCCTCTTCTCCGTCCCACGGCCCTTCGATGGCGTCGCCGCCAAGGCGGATCAGCTCGCGCAGCTTCGACGCGGCGCCGGCCGTCTCGATCTTGAAGTACGCGACATGCTCGATCTCCCTGGCCATGCGCGCGAGGAACGGCGCCGACAGCACCGTGCCGCTGGCCGGCGCGTCCTGGATCATGATCGGAATGCCCACCGCGTCCGACAGCCGCGCATAGAACTCGAAGATCTGCGGCTCGGGCACGCGGAAGGTCGCGCCGTGGTACGGCGGCATCACCATCAGCATTGCCGCGCCCATGTCCTGCGCGCGGCGGCTGCGCTCGGCGCACACCTTTGTGCTGTAGTGCGTGGTGGTCACGATGACCGGCACCCGGCCCTTCACATGTTCAAGGATCGTGCGCGTGAGCACCTCGCGCTCCTCGTCGGACAGCACGAACTGCTCCGAGAAATTCGCGAGGATGCACAGCCCGTCCGAGCCCGCGTCGATCATGAAGTCGACACAGCGCTTCTGGCTCTCGATGTCGAGCGCGCCCTGTTCGGTGAAGGTGGTGGGCACCACCGGAAAAATGCCGCGGTATCTGGGGGTCATGCTGGTGATTCAGTGTGAATGGCGGGGAACGGCGGCGCCGCGGCAGCCGACAAGAAAATCGAAGTCGCAGCCCTCGTCGGCCTGCAGTACGTGGTTGACGTAGAGCTTCTGGTAGCCGCCGCCGCGCGTGCTCATCGGCTGCGCGTCCGAAGCGGACAACGAAGCCAGGCGCGACGCCAGCTCCTCGTCGCTGATGTCCAGATGCAGCCGCCCCGCATCGCAGTCGAGCTCGATCCAGTCGCCGTCGCGCACTGCCGCCAGCGGGCCGCCATCGGCCGCTTCCGGCGCCACATGCAGCACCACCGTGCCATACGCCGTGCCGCTCATGCGCGCATCCGAGATGCGCACCATGTCTTTCACGCCCTGGCGCAGCAGCTTCGGCGGCAGCCCCATGTTGCCCACCTCGGCCATGCCGGGGTAGCCCTTGGGGCCGCAGTTCTTCAGCACCATCACCGAGCTTGCGTCGATGTCGAGGTCTTCGTCGACGATGCGCGCCTTGTAGTGCTCCAGGTTCTCGAACACCACGGCCTTGCCGCGATGCTTCAACAGCTCAGGCGTGGCAGCCGAGGGCTTGAGCACCGCGCCGCGCGGCGACAGATTGCCGCGCAATATGCGGATGCCGCCATCGGCGATCAACGGCTTGTCGAGCGGCCGGATCACTTCGTCGTCGAGGCTCGGCGCCTCGCGCACGTTGTCCCAGATCGACTGGCCGTTGACGGTGAGCGCACCGGGATGCGGCAGCAGGCCGGCTTCGCCCAGCCTGCGCAGCACGGCGGGCAGCCCGCCGGCGTAATAGAACTCCTCCATCAGGAAACGCCCCGAGGGCATCAGGTCGACGATGGTCGGCGTGTGGCTGCCGATGCGCGTCCAGTCTTCCAGCTCCAGTTCGACGCCGATGCGCCCGGCAATCGCCTTCAGGTGGATCACCGCATTGGTCGATCCGCCGATGGCCGCATTCACGCGGATGGCGTTTTCGAAAGCCTCGCGCGTGAGGATCTTCGACAGCGTGAGCCCCTCCTTCGCCATCTCGACCGCGCGCATGCCCGACATCTGCGCCAGCACATAGCGCCGCGCATCCACCGCCGGGATGGCCGCGTTGTGCGGCAGCGAGGTGCCCAGCGCCTCGGCCATGCAGGCCATGGTAGAGGCCGTGCCCATGGTGTTGCAGGTGCCTGCCGAGCGCGACATGCCGCCCTCGGCCGAGAGGAACTGGTGCAGGTTGATCTCGCCCGCCTTCAGCGATTCGTGCAGCTGCCAAACCGCAGTGCCCGAGCCGATGTTCTTGCCGTCGAGCTTGCCGTTGAGCATCGGCCCGCCGGTGACCACGATGGCCGGTATGTCGCAGCTCGCCGCACCCATCAGCAGCGCGGGCGTGGTCTTGTCGCATCCGGTGAGCAGCACCACCGCATCGACCGGGTTGCCGCGAATGGCCTCTTCCACGTCCATGCTCGCGAGATTGCGCGTGAGCATGGCGGTGGGCCGCAGGTTCGATTCGCCGTTGGAGAACACAGGAAACTCCACCGGAAAACCGCCCGCCTCCGAAATGCCGCGCTTCACATGCTCCGCGATCTTGCGGAAGTGCGCGTTGCACGGCGTGAGCTCCGACCAGGTGTTGCAGATGCCGATGATCGGCCGGCCGTCGAACTCGTGGTCAGGAATGCCCTGGTTCTTCATCCAGCTTCGGTACATGAAGCCGTTCTTGTCGGCCGAGCCGAACCATTCGGTCGAACGAAGTTTCTTTGTCATGGGTTGAATCAGCGCCGTGGAGAGCGCGAGGTAAAGAAGCGTTGCAGCAAACAGAAGACGAACAGCAGCGCGCCGACCACGATGCGGGTCCACCACGAGCTCAGCGTGCCGTCGAATGAAATCAGCGTCTGGATGATTCCGAGCATCAGCACGCCGAACAGCGTGCCCGCCACATAGCCCACGCCGCCCGTGAGCAGCGTGCCGCCGATCACCACCGCCGCGATGGCGTCGAGCTCCAGCCCCACCGCATGCAGGCCGTAGCCCGAGAGCATGTAGAACGTGAAGATCACGCCCGCCAGCGCCGAGCAGAAACCCGAGAGCGTGTACACGCCGATGAGCGTGCGGCGCACCGGCAGGCCCATCAGCATGGCCGAATGCTCGCTGCCGCCAATGGCATACACCGCGCGGCCGAAGGGTGTGCAATGCGCGATGAAGATCGCCGCCAGCAGCACCGCCACCGCAATCACCGCGCTGATGGACACCGAGGCCTCGCCCCAGACCGGAATGCGGATTTGCGAGACTTCCGAATAGAACTCGTTGGTGATGCTGATCGAGTCGATGCTGATGAGGTAGCACAGCCCGCGCGCCAGGAACATGCCAGCCAGCGTGACGATGAAGGGCTGCAGCCGGTAGCGTTCGATCAGCAGCCCCATGAATGCGCCAAAGGCCGTGCCCATCACCAGCACCAGCGGAATGACCAAGCCGGGGCTCCAGCCGTGCTTTTCGACCAGCGAAGCCGACACCATGGTGGTCAGCGCGATCACCGAGCCCACCGACAGGTCGATGCCGCCCGAGAGAATCACGAAGGTCATGCCCACGGCCACGACGATGAGGAAGGCGTTGTCGATCAGCAGGTTGAGGAACACCTGCGCCGAGAAGAAGCCGTCGTAGAAAACGGAGCCGAGCGTGGCCACCAGCACGAACAGCGAGATGGTCGCCGCCAGCGGCAGGTACTTGGGATTGAGCCCCCTCTTGCTTCCTCTCCCTCGCGCGGGAGAAGACTGGGGCGAGGGTGCTGCGTCGATCACCGCGCTCATGCCTTCGCTCCTTCATGCGCAGGCCGCTGCACCAGCGCCCGCACTTGCGCCCTGAACTCCGGCGACTGCAGCAGCATCACCGCGAACACCACGCCCGCCTTCACCACCAGGTTGATCTCGGGCGGCACACCCAGCGAATAGATCGCATAAGTCAGCGTCTGGATGATCAGCGCGCCGATCACGCTGCCCACGAGGCTGAAGCGCCCGCCGGTCAGCGCCGTGCCGCCCAGCGTCACCGCCAGGATCGCATCGAGCTCGATCAGCTGACCCGCGTTGTTGCCGTCCGCGCTTTTCACGTTGGAGCTGATCAGCAGCCCCGCCACGCCAGCGCAGGCACCGCAGAATGCATAGGCCCCGATGATCAGCCGCCGCGCCTGCACGCCCGCCACACGCGCCGCCGTCGGGTTGATACCCACCGCCTGGATGAACAGCCCCAGCGCGGTGCGCGTGATGGCCAGGTACAGCAGCACGAACACCGCCGCCGCGATGAACAGCGAGAACGGCAGCCCCAGCAGATAGCCGCTGCCCAGGAAGAAGAAGGGCTTGTAGTAGATCGTGATGATCTGACCGTCGGCAATGAGCTGCGCGATGCCGCGCCCCGCCACCATCAGGATCAGCGTCGCGATGATCGGCTGCATGCCGACCTTGGCGACCAGCAGCCCGTTCCACAGCCCGCACAACAGCGCGATGCCGATGGCCGCGAGGATGGCGAGCGACATGGGAAAGCGGCTCACGTCGCTGGCCACGGAGCCGCCGATCATCCAGGCCGCGAGCGCTGCCGCGATAGCCACCACGGCGCCCACGGAGATGTCGATGCCGCGCGTGGCGATGACCAGCGTCATGCCGAGCGACACGAGCACCAGCGGTGCGGCGCGGTTCAGGATGTCGATCAGGCTGCCGTAGAGATGGCCGTCGCGCCATTCGAGGTGGAGGAAGCTGGCGTTGAAGGCTGTGTTCACTGCGAGCAGGAGCACGAGGGTGATGATGGGCCAGGCGAGGCGATGGCTCATGAGAGATGAAAGGCGGTTCATGTGTTCTGCCTTGCTCCTTCCCCTTCCGGGGAAAGGCTGGGATGGGGGCATGCGGCGTCGAACGCCGCGCGAAGGTGAAGGCCGCCTGCCCCCACCCCTGCCCTCCCCCGGAAGGGGAGGGAGAAAGAAAGGAGATGCATCATGCTGCCGCAATCATTTCGTAGACCTCGTCCTCGGTCGCCCCACCAGGCAGCTCCCCCACCTTCTTCCGGTCCCGCAGCACCACGATGCGATGCGCCACGCGCACTACCTCGCTCATCTCCGACGAGATGAAGATCACCGCCATGCCCGCCTTCGCAAGCCGCAGGATCTCTTCCATGATCTCCTGCTTGGCCGCCACGTCGATGCCGCGTGTCGGCTCGTCGAGGATCAGCAAACGCGGCTCTGTCGCGAGCCAGCGCGCGATCATGGCCTTCTGCTGGTTGCCACCCGAGAGCAGCCCGATGGGCGTCTCGACGCTCGCCGTCTTGATGCCCAGCGACTTGACGAAACGCTCCGCCATCTCGGTCTGCTCCGCATGCGACAGGAAGCGCCGCGTGCCCAGCCGCGCCTGCAGGGCGAGCGCAATGTTCTCGCGCACCGACAGTTCCGCAACGATGCCGTCGGTCTTGCGCTCCTCGGGGCACAGCGCGAGGCCTTCGCGGATCGCATCGGCCGGATTCGAGAAACTGACGGAGCGGCCATCGACCTTCAGCACGCCACGGTCGGGCGACTCCAGCCCGAACAGCAGCCTCGCCAGCTCCGTGCGGCCCGCGCCCAGCAGGCCGGCAATGCCGACGACCTCGCCTGCACGCACGCGCAAGTCCGTCGCCTGCAGTTGCCCGGCTTGGCCCAGCCCCTCGGCCTGCAACAGCGCCGGTGCGGCTTCATCGAACGCAGGCAACGCCGCAGGCCGTGCCGACTGCGCCGCCAGCTCACGCCCCAGCATGGCGGCAATCAACGCCTGCGGCCCCAGGTCGGCCGCCTTCCATTCGCCGATCCAGCTGCCATTGCGCAGCACCGTGATGCGGTCGGACACCGCGTACATCTGGTTGAGAAAGTGCGTGACGAAGACGATCGCCAAGCCCTCGCCGCGCAAACGCCGCAGCACCTCGAACAGCTTCTCGACCTCGTCGTCGTCCAGGCTCGAGGTCGGCTCGTCGAGGATCAGCACCTTCGACGACACACCCAGCGCCCGCGCAATTGCCACCATCTGCTGCACCGCCACCGAATAGCTCGACAGCAGCCGCGTCACGTCGATGTCCAGCCCGATGCGCGCCAGCAGTTCTTCGGCGCGCCGATTGACGCTGGCCCAATCGATGCGAAAGCCCTGCGCCACACCGCAGCGCGGATAGCGCCCCGCGAACACGTTCTCCGCCACCGACAGGTTCGGGCACAGGTTCACTTCCTGGTAGACCGTGCTGATGCCCAGCTTCTGCGCCTCCAGCGGCGAATGCGGGTGAATCGGCTGGCCGTCGAGGAATATCTCGCCGCCGCTCGAGGGCAGCACGCCCGTCAGCACCTTGATCAGCGTCGACTTGCCCGCACCGTTCTGTCCCATCAACGCATGGATCTCGCCCGGGTACAAGCGCAGCTGCACGTCGCGCAGCACCGGGATGCCGCCGAACTGCTTGTGGATGCCCTTGAGCTCCAGCACGGGCGAGGAAGTGTCGTCGTCAGCCATGTGCAGCCGTCACTTGTTCTTGTTGTAGACGTCGATGAACACCGCCGCCAGCAGCACCAGGCCCTTGATGACCTGCTGGTAGTCGATGCCGATGCCCAGGATCGACATGCCGTTGTTCATCACGCCCATGATGAAGGCGCCGATCACCGCGCCCATCACCCGGCCCACGCCGCCCGAAGCCGAGGCGCCGCCGATGAAGCAGGCCGCGATCACGTCCAGCTCGAAGCCCAGGCCCGCCTTGGGCGTGGCCGTGTTGAGCCGCGCCGCGAACACCAGGCCCGCCAGCGCCGCCAGCGCGCCCATGTTCACGAAGGTGAGGAACGCCAGCCGCTGCGTCTTCACGCCCGACAGCCGCGCGGCCTTCTCGTTGCCGCCCAGCGCATAGATGCGCCGGCCGATGGTGGTGCGGTTGGTGACGAAGTCGTACACCACGATCAGCACCGCCATCACGATCAGCACGTTGGGCAGGCCCTTGTAGGTGGAGAGCAGGTAGCTGAAGAACAGGATGATGGCCGCGAAGAACAGGTTCTTCACCAGGAAGAAGGCATACGGCTCCTGCTCCATGCCGTGCGCCGCCAGCCTGGCGCGACCGCGCAGCTTGAAGAACACCAGCGCGACGGCGGCCAGCGCACCGACGATCAGCGATGTGAGGCGCAGTGTGTCTCCGCCCAGCGGATCGGGAATGAAGCCCGAGCTGAGCCGCTGGAACTCCACCGGAAACGGCCCCACCGACTGCCCCGCCAGCAAGGCCAGCGTGAGCCCCTTGAACACCAGCATGCCCGCCAGCGTGACGATGAACGAAGGTATCTTGCGGAACGCCACGAACCAGCCCTGCGCCGCGCCGATGACGGCGCCCGCAAGAATGCTCACGATGGCCGTCGGCACGAAGTGCCACTCGTATTCCACCATCAGCACCGCTGCCAGCGCGCCGATGAAGCCGCACACCGAGCCCACCGAAAGATCGATGTGCCCCGCCACGATCACCAGCAGCATGCCCAGCGCCATGATGACAACGTAGCTGTTCTGCAGCAGCAGGTTGGTGAGGTTGAGCGGCCGCAGCAGCGTGCCGTCGGTCAGCACCTGGAACAGCACCATGATCGCGACCAGCGAGATCAGCATGCCGTATTCGCGCAGGTTGTTCTTCAGGAAGCCGGCATGCAGCCTGGCCGCCCCTTCCTGCACCGGCACCGCCGGCTTCATCGCGTTGACTTCAGGCTGCGACATGAACGGAACTCCCTGAACTCACGATGGCATGCATGATGCGTTCCTGCGAAGCCTCGGCCGCGGTGAACTCGGCCACGAAGCGGCCCTCGTTCATCACGTAGATGCGGTCGCACATGCCGAGCAGTTCCGGCAGTTCAGAAGAAATCATGAGAATGCCTTTGCCCTCGCTCGCGAGCTGGTCGATGATGGTGTAGATCTCGTACTTGGCGCCCACGTCGATGCCGCGCGTGGGTTCGTCCAGAATCAGCAACTCGGGTTTGGTGAAGAGCCACTTGCTCAAGACGACCTTCTGCTGGTTGCCGCCCGACAGGTTGACCACCAGCTGTTCGACGCCCGAGCAGCGGATGTTGAGTGCCTTGCGGTATTCGTTGGCCACCTTGAATTCGCGGCCGGTGTCGATCACCGTCGAATCGGCCACCGCCTCCAGGTTGGCCAGGGTGATGTTCCTGCGGATGTCATCCTCCAGCACCAGCCCCAGTCCCTTGCGGTCTTCGGTGACGTAGGCGACGCCGTGGTCGATGGCCTTGCGCACCGTGCTCACGTCCACCGGCTTGCCGTGCATGAACACGGAGCCGCTGATGCGCTGGCCGTAGGACTTGCCGAACACGCTCATGGCCAACTCGGTGCGGCCCGCGCCCATGAGGCCCGCAATGCCGACGATCTCGCCCTGGCGCACGTTCAGGCTCACGCCCTTGATCTGTTCGCGGTCGGCGTGCAGCGCATGGTGCACGCGCCAGTCGCGCACCTCGAACACGGTCTCGCCGATCTTCGGCGCGCGCTGCGGATAGCGGTGCGCCATGTCGCGCCCGACCATGCCGCGGATGATGCGGTCCTCGCTGATAGGCTGCGCGCGGCAGTCCATCGTCTCGACGGTCGCGCCGTCCCGCAGCACGGTGATCGAGTCCGCCACCTTGGCGATCTCGTTGAGCTTGTGCGAGATCAGGATCGACGCAATGCCCTGGCGCTTGAGCTCCAGCAAGAGCATCAGCAGCGCGTCGCTGTCCTTCTCGTTGAGGCTGGCGGTGGGCTCGTCGAGGATCAGCAGCTTCACTTCCTTGGCCAGCGCCTTGGCAATTTCCACCAGCTGCTGCTTGCCCACGCCCAGGTCGGTCACCAGCGTGGTCGGCGGCTCCTGCAGGCCCACCTTGGCGAGCAGCTCGCGCGTCTTCGCATAGGCGGCGAACCAGTCGATCACGCCGCCGCGCGTGATCTCGTTGCCCAGGAAGATGTTCTCGGCAATCGACAGCAGCGGTACCAGCGCCAGCTCCTGGTGGATGATGATGATGCCGAGCTTCTCGCTGTCCGCAATGCCCCGGAAGCGGCGCACCTCGCCCTCGAAGCGGATCTCGCCCTCGTAGGAGTCGCACGGGTAGACGCCGCTCAGCACCTTCATGAGCGTCGACTTGCCCGCGCCATTCTCTCCCACCACGGCGTGGATCTCCCCGGCGCGCACGCCGAGGTTGACATTGCTCAGCGCCTTCACGCCGGGAAACGTCTTGGTGATGCCGCGCATCTCGAGGATGGCGCCGGCATCGGCGAGGCTGCCTTCGATGCTCACTTGATCTGGCTTTCCTTGTAGTAGCCGCTGTCGACCAGCACCTGCTTCCAGTTCGACGCATCCACGCTCACCGGCTTGAGCAAGTAGGAGGGCACGACCTTGATGCCGTTGTTGTAGGTCTTGGTGTCGTTCACCTCGGGCGTCTTGCCCGAGAGCATCGCGTCCACCATCGACACCGTCACCTTGGCCAGCTCGCGCGTGTCCTTGAAAACGGTCGAGGTCTGCTCCTTGCGCAGGATCGACTTGATCGAAGGCACCTCGGCGTCCTGCCCCGACACGATGGGCATCGGCTGCGAGCCAGAGCCGTAGCCCACGCCCTTGAGCGACGACAGGATGCCGATGGAGAGGCCGTCGTAAGGCGACAGCACAGCATCCACCCGGTCCTTGGTGTAGTAGGCCGACAGCAGGTTGTCCATGCGCGCCTGCGCCACCGCGCCGTCCCAGCGCAGCGTGCCGACCTTGTCCATGCCCATCTGCTTGCTGCGCACCACCAGCTTGCCGCTCTTGATGTACGGATCGAGCACCGACATCGCACCGTTGTAGAAGAAGAAGGCGTTGTTGTCGTCGGGCGAACCGCCGAACAGCTCGATGTTGAACGGCCCCTTGCCGCTCTTCAGGCCCAGCGTCGCCTCGATCGACTGCGCCTGCAGCACGCCGACCTGGAAGTTGTCGAAGGTGGCGTAGTAGTCGACGTTCTTCGAGCCCTTGATGAGCCGGTCGTACGCGATCACCTTCACGCCCTTGTCGGCGGCCTTCTGCAGCACGTCGGACAGCGTGGTGCCGTCGATGGCCGCGATGACCAGCACCTTTGAGCCCTTGGTCACCATGTTCTCGATCTGGGCGAGCTGGTTGGGGATGTCGTCGTCGGCGTACTGCAGGTCGGTCTTGTAGCCCTTGTCCTTGAAGTACTTGACCATGTTGGCGCCGTCGGCGATCCAGCGCGCCGACGACTTGGTGGGCATCGAGATCGCGATCAGGCCCTTGTCCTGCGCGCTGGCCAACGGCGAGAAGCCGACGATGGCGAACGCGATGCCCGCGAGCGATGCCTTGAGGAATTTGCGTTTCATGTCGGGGTGTCCTCAGTACTTGCGGTTGGGGAATTCTTTGGCGGCCACTTCCATGGGGAAGATGCTTTCAACGGTCACGATGCGCTTGGGCAGCGTCTTGCCTTCCTTGATGTCCTTCACCGCCTGCATCAGCTGCGGGCCGAGCAGCGGGCTGCACTCCACCGACACGTTGAGCTTGCCGGCGATCATGGCCTCGAAGGCGCCCTTCACCCCGTCGATGGAGATGATGACGATGTCCTTCGCGGGCTTCAGGCCTGCCTCTTCGATGGCCTGGATGGCACCGATGGCCATGTCGTCGTTGTGCGCGAACAGCACATTGATCTTCTTGCCGTCGGCCTTCAGGAAGGCTTCCATCACCTCCTTGCCCTTGGCGCGGGTGAAGTCGCCGGTCTGCGAGCGGATGATCTTGAACTTCGGGTCGGCCTTGATGATTTCCTCGAAGCCCTTCTTGCGGTCGATGGCCGGGGCCGAGCCCACGGTACCCTGCAGCTCGACGATGTTCACATCGCCCTTCTGGTCCTTCATCTTCTCGACCAGCCAGCGGCCGGCCTTGCGGCCTTCCTCGACGAAGTCGGAACCCATGAAGGTCACGTAGAGCGAGTCGTCCTTGGTGTTGACGGAGCGGTCGGTCAGCACCACCGGGATCTTCGCGGCCTTGGCCTCGCGCAGCACGGTTTCCCAGCCCGACTCCACCACCGGCGAGAAGGCGATCACGTCGACCTTCTGCGCAATGTAGGAGCGGATGGCCTTGATCTGGTTCTCCTGCTTCTGCTGTGCATCGGAGAACTTCAGCTCGATGCCGGCGTCCTTGGCGGACGACTTGATCGACTCGGTGTTGGCGGTGCGCCATTCGCTTTCGGCGCCCACCTGCGCGAAGCCCAGCACGAGCTTCTTCTGTGCGAAGACGGACACGGGCAGCATGCTGCCCAGGGCTGCGGCGGCGAGCGCGGTGTTGAGGGTGCGGCGATTCATGGTCATGGGATGTCTCCTTCTTGATGTCGCGAGGACTTGCAGTTGACTGTTGGTAGTGATGAACGAAACCCCGTCAGGTCAGGCCAGCATGTAGCCGGTCTTCACCGTCGTGTAGAACTCCGCGGCGTGGCGCCCTTGTTCGCGCGGCCCGTAGCCCGACCCCTTGCGGCCGCCGAAGGGCACGTGGAAGTCCACCCCCGCGGTCGGCAGATTGACCATCGTCATGCCGACCACGGCATGGCGCCTGAAATGCATGGCGTGCTTCAGCGAATTGGTGCAGATGCCCGCGCACAGGCCGAAGGGCGTGTCGTTGCACAGCGCCAGGGCCTCGTCGTAGTCGTCGGCGCGCAGCACGCAGGCCAGCGGGCCGAAGACTTCCTCGCGCGCGATGCGGTGCGAAGGCTTCGCCAGGAACAGCGCGGGGCTCATGTAGTGGCCGCGGGTGGCGCGCTCCAGCGCCTCGCCGCCCCAGACGTGCTCGGCGCCTTCCTCGCGCGCGATGCCGACCCACGCGAGGTTCTGCGCCAGGCGCTCCTCGTCGGCCACCGGGCCGATGTCGATGCCGCGTTCCAGCGCATGGCCGATCTTCAGCGCCTTGAGCCGCTGCCGCAGCTTTGCCACGAAGGCGTCGTGCACCGGTGCTTCGACGATGAGCCGGCTCGACGCGGTGCAGCGCTGGCCGGCGGAAAAATACGCCCCCTGCACCGCGCAGTCGACGGCGCGGTCGAGGTCGGCGTCGGCCAGCACCACCAGCGCGTTCTTGCCGCCGGTCTCCAGCTGCACCTTCGCGCGCCTCGCGGCGGCGACCTGCAGGATGCGTTCGCCGTTGGCCACCGAGCCCGTGAAGCTCAGCGCATCGACCAGCGCGCTGTCGACCAGCGCCTGCCCCACTTCGCGGCCGCTGCCCATCACAAGATTGAAGGCGCCGGCCGGCACGGCGGCGCGGCTGATGATCTCGGCCAGCACCCAGCCACAGGCCGGCACCAGCTCGGCCGGCTTGAACACCACGCTGTTGCCGTGGGCCAGCGCGGGCGCGATCTTCCAGGCGGGAATGACGAAGGGCGAGTTCCACGGCGTGATGAGCCCGACCACGCCCACCGGCTCGCGCGTGACGTCGACCTGCACGCCCGCCCGCACCGAGGCCACGTTCTCCCCGCCACCGCCGCCTGCGCCGCTACGGATGGCCTCGCCCGCGAAGAACTTGAAGATCTGGCCGGCGCGGGCCACTTCGGCCACGGCCTCGGGCAGCGTCTTGCCTTCCTCGCGCGCCAGCAGCAGGCCCAGGTCGTCCTTGCGCGCCAGCAGCTCGGCGCCGATACGGTCGAGCACGTCGGCGCGCCGCTGCGGCGTGCTGTGGCTCCAGTGCGGAAAGGCTTCGGTGGCAGCGCGGATGGCGGCTTCGGCCTGGCGGCGGTCGGCACGTGCGTACTCGGCCACCACTTCGCTGGTGTCCGAGGGATTGGCGCTCACACCGGTGGTCGCGCTGGTTTCCCAACGGCCATTGATGTACTGCCGCACGTTCAGATGAATCTCGCCGTGAATCACCGTGGCGTCGACCTTGTCTCTGTTGTTCTTGAAGTGAGGGCAGTCTAAGAACAGAATCGATATCGATCCAATCGTTTTTTACGCAAAATGCATATCAATCGCTGGATTCTGGAAAACCCGATCAGTCCTTGGTCTTAAGAAAAATGACGAACTACAACCACTGGTTCATCCGCGCCCGGCTCAAGACGCGGCAACTGCTGCTGCTCGTGGCCCTGGCCGAGGAAGGCAACATCCACCGCGCGGCGCAGGTGCTCAACATGACGCAGCCGGCCGCCTCCAAGCTGCTGAAAGACCTGGAAGACGTGCTGGAGGTGCCGCTGTTCGACCGCCTGCCGCGCGGCATGCGCCCGACCTGGTACGGCGAGACCATGATCCGCCACGCCCGCGTCGCGCTCGCGAGCCTGAACCAGGCGCATGACGAACTCACCGCACTCAAGGCCGGGCGATTCGGCCAGGTGAGCGTGGGCGCCATCACCGCGCCGGGGCTCACGCTGCTGCCGCCGGCCGTGGCCATGGTCAAGCGCGAGCAGCCCGACCTGCGCGTGTCGCTGGAGATAGAAACCAGCCCGGTGCTGATCGAGCGGCTCGAGCAGGGCAAGCTCGACATCCTGGTGGCGCGCCTGTTCGCCGAGCACGACAAGTCGCAGTTGCGCTACGAGGCTTTGAGCGAAGAGCCGGTGTGCGCGCTGGTGCGGCCGGGCCATCCGCTGCTGGGCGTGAGCAGCCTCACGCTGCGCGACGTGGTGAGCGCCGGCTGGATCGTGCCGCCCGCGGGCAGCGTGCTGCGCCACCGCTTCGAGCTGATGTTCCAGGAAGAAGGCCTGGCGCCGCCGACCAACACCATCGAGAGCCCTGCCCTGCTCTTCATCACGCGCATGCTGCAGCAGAGCGACATGGTGGCCGTGCTGGCGACCGACGTGGCGCGCTACTACGCATCGCACGGCATCGTGTCGCTGCTGCCGCTGAATATGCCCTGCCACATGGACGCCTTCGGCATCATCACGCGCACCGACCGGCTGCTGTCGCCGGCGGCCAGGGTGATGATGAAGGCGCTGAAGACGGCCAGCGCCAGCGTCTACGGGCGCAAGCTGGAGATGGAGATCGACTGACCGGATTCATTCGAGGATGCCGCGGAACCGGCTTTGCCGGGCCGCAGGCATTGCCCCCGGCGAGGGGCTTGGCGAAGCGACACGAAGTGCGCAAAGCCTGGGGGAGTACCTGATTACGTCCAGCCGGCGTCCACTGTGAATTCCTGAGCCGTACACATCTTCGCGTCGTCGGATGCGAGGAACAGCACCATGCGCGCGATGTCTTCCGGCATCAGCTTGTCGGGCAGGCACTGGTTGCGGTGCAAGGCCTTCTCGCCTTCTTCGTCGAGCCACAGTTTCACCTGCCGCTCGGTCATCACCCAGCCGGGCGACACCGTGTTGATGCGGATGCGGTCGCGGCCCAGATCCACCGCCAGCCCGCGCGTCAGGCCGTTCACCGACGACTTGGCAATCGCATAGCAGGGGTAGCCCGAGCCCTTGGTCTGCCAGCCCGTGGAGCCCAGGTTCACCACCGAGCCGAAGCCCAGCCGCTTCATGCCCGGCACCACCGACTGGATGGCGAACAGCGCCGGCCGCTCGTTGATGGCCATGCGGTTGTCGTAGTAGTCGGGCGTGACCGACTCGAGCGTGTGGCGGTCGTCGCTCGCCACGTTGTTGACCAGCACCGCGAAGTCGCCGAGTTCGCCCGCCGCATCGGCAATGGCCTGCTGCAGCGCGGCGATGTCGCGCACGTCGCACGTGCGCCACCACGGCGCTGCATGGCCGGCCGCCACGATCTGCCGCGCGAGTTCCGCGCTGGCGCTCTCGGCGATGTCGACGAAAGCCACGCGCGCGCCCTGCGCCGCGAATGCCGAGACGATGGCCGCGCCGATGCCGCTGCCGCCGCCGGTGACGAACACTGTGCGGTCCTTCAGGCTCGGATGAATGGAAAGCTGGGGGGAATTCAAGAAAGGTCTCCAGAAGCCCGGCAAGTGACATTGCAATATGCATATCAATCGATGCCAGTATTTTTAATTTCAGTTATCAATATGCCTTGATACGATCCGCCGCGTCAAGAAGACATGACACCGAGCAACGGAAACAACAAATGAACAAGCACGAGACAAACACCTCTTCTTCCCCCGCACCGGTCGTCGAAGGCGCGCCCGAATGCATCTGGCCCGCCGGCGCCAACCTCGGCGAAGGCACGCTGTGGTCGCAGCGCGAGCAGGCGCTCTACTGGATCGACATCCTCACGCCGCGCCTGTTTCGCCTGGACCCCGCCACCGGCGCGCGACGCACCTGGACCTTCGACGAGGAGATCACCGCCATCGCCGAGCGCGCCTCGGCGCCGGGCCTCTTCATCACGCTGCGGCGTGGTTTCGCGCTGTTCGACACCACCGTGCCCGGCGACGAGGCGAAGCCGCGCTACCTGCACCAGCCCGAGACCGAGCGCACCGGCAACCGCTTCAACGACGGCAAGTGCGACGCCCGCGGCCGCTTCTGGGCCGGCAGCATGGACTTCGACTGCAAGGCCCCCACCGGCGCGCTCTACCGCTACGACGCCGACGGCCGCTGCACCCGCCACGACGACGGCTTCGAAGTGACCAATGGGCCGACCTGGTCGGGCGACGGCCGCACCATGTACTTCAACAACACGGTGCTCAACAAGCTCTACGCCTACGACTTCGACATGGAAGCCGGCACCGTGTCGAACCGCCGCGAATGGCACCGCTTCCCCAAGCCCGACGGCCTGCCGGACGGCATGACCACCGACGCCGCCGGGCGCCTGTGGATCGCGCACTGGGGCGGCTCCTGCGTCACCTGCCACGACCCGGTGAGCGCGGCGGAGCTGTGCCGCATCGCCATACCCGCGAGCCACGTGACCGACTGCGCCTTCGGCGACGCCGACCTGCGCACGCTCTACATCACGACCGCGCGCAACGGCCTCACGCCCGAGCAGCAGGCCGCCGAACCGCTGGCCGGGGGGCTCTTCAAGGTGCGCATCGGCAGCCCCGGCGTGCCGGCGGCGCTGTTCGCGGGCTGAACTTCGCTGCTTCAGCCGATGCCGAACCGGTGCTCGGTCGCACTGCGGAACACCTCGGAAGGTCGCAGCACTGTTGAGGGAAAGTCCGGCCGGTTCGGCGAATCGGGGAAGTGCTGCGTTTCCAGGCACAGGCCGTCGCCCTGCCGCAGGCTCGCGCCGCCGCTGCCCAGCAGGCTACCGTCGAGGAAGTTGCCCGAATAGAACTGCACGCCGGGCTCGCTGGTGTGCACTTCCATCACGCGGCCCGACGCCTCGTGCGCGAGCCGCGCCGCCAGCGCCAGCCCATGGTGCGCGGGGCCTCGGTCGAGCACCCAGTTGTGGTCGTAGCCGTGCGCGAGCAGCAGCTGCTCATGGCCCTGGCGGATGCGCTCGCCGATGAGCGTGCCGGTGCGGAAGTCGAAGGGCGTGCCGGCCACGTCGGCCAGGCCGGTCGGTATCAGCGTGGCATCGACCGGGCAGTAGCGGCTCGCCGGCAGCGTCAGCCGGTGGTCCATGACCGAGCCGCCGGCGCTTCCTGCAAGGTTGAAGTAGTCGTGATGGCTCAGGTTCAGCACCGTGGGCCGGTCGGCCAGCGCGCTGTAGTCGATGCGCCAGGTGTTCGCCGTCGTGCTCAGGGTGTAGCGCACCGTGGCGCGCAGTTCACCGGGGTAGCCTTCTTCGCCGTCGGGGCTGGTGTAGCGCAGCTCGATGGCGATGTCGCCGCCGGCTTCTTGCGCCGTCAGCGGCACGATGTCCCAGAAGCGCGTGCCGAAGCCCTTTGCGCCGCCATGCAGCGAATTGGGACCGTCGTTCAGCACGAGTTGGTGAGCCACGCCGTCGAGCGTGAAGCGCCCCGCCGCGATGCGGTTCGCGAAGCGTCCGACGATGGTGCCGAAGTGCGGATGCGGCTTCAGGTACTCCTCCAGCGACGGCAGCCCCAGCACGATGTTCGCGGCCTGCCCGTGCCGGTCGGGCACGCGCAGCGCGGTGACGATGCCGCCGAGGTTGATGGCGCTCAGGCTCAGGCCCCGGCCGTTGTCGAGCGTGTATTCGGTCACGGCGCGGCCGTCGGGCATGCGGCCGTAGGCGCGCGAGGTGATGGATTGGCTCATGGGTGTGCGTTCTGCAGGCTAGGGAAACAGCGCCTCGCGCGCGCACAGCGAGGCGGTGCGCAGGCCGATGCGGTCCGTGAGGTCGTGATATTCGGGCGGCTCGGCCGCGTGCGTGCGGATCTCCACGCGGTGCCCGGCCTTGCCCACCGCGTCGGCAAAGCGCTGCTGCAGCGCGAAGGGTGTGTTGTGGTCGTCGCGGTTGCCGATCAGCACGATGCGCCGCGACGGGTCGCGCGCGATGCCGCCCACATGGTCGAGCGGGTCGTAGAACTGCGCGCTGCCGGTGGTGTCGGTGCGCCCGCCGTTCGAGCGGCCCAGCAGCGTCGCGCGCTCCAGCAGCCCGTAGGCGCCCGATGTCAGCACCGCGCAGGCCACGCGCGTGCGCCCCAGCGTGAGCAGCGCGGCGCCCGCGGTGGCGCCGCCGCTGTGGCCGAGGATGACGATGCGCTGCAGCTTGTGGCGCTGCATGAGCGCATCGAGCGCGGCGTCCAGCGCATGGAACTCCACCAGCTCGCGGCGCTTGCGGTGGTCGCCCGACGAGCCGTAGGTGCCCGGCCGCGCCATGAAGACCCATGGCACGCCGGCGCGGTCGCGGCTGCGCTGTGCGTCGAGCGTGCGCAGCGGCTCGGTGTTGCCGGGGATGCGCGTGGGCGCCTGGTCCATCACGCTGTCGCGGTCGCCCGAGAACTGCACGATGGCGATGCGCGCGCCGTCGATGTCGTCGCTCGCGAAGTAGCGGATGCAGGCCGGCCCCTCGGCCGGCTGCACCCACAGGTAGCCGGCACGGTCGGGGCAGCTCGCGCGATCGGCGGGCTGGTTCCAGTGCAGCACCTCGTCGTTGCTGGCGGCAAAGGGGCGCGGCACGTCCGGGCCGGTGCGCTGCGCGCAGGCGGCCTGCGCCAGCGCGCAAAGCACAAGGGCGCAACGGGCATGCCGCCGCAGGAAGCCGAGCATGCTCATAGCTTGCGCAGCAGCACGGGCACCTCGCCGAAGTCGGAGCCGACGCGGTCGCCCTTCACCAGCACCAGGTCGCCATCGCGCAGGAAACCGCCGAGGTAGCCCGCGAGCTGCGCCGCGTCGTCGAAGTGCGGGCCGAGCAGTTCGGCCGGCACTTCCTCGCGCAGCCAGCGCATCTCGTCGCCGTGCGTCACCACGTGCGCGATGCCCGACTGCAGCAGCGGCGCGGCCAGGCTGCGGTGCATGGCCTCGGCGTCCTTGTCGAGGTTGATGATGCGGCCCAGCACGCCGATCTTGCGCACGACCGGGCCCTGCGCCGCGCGCTGGAAGCCGCGCACGAACTCCATGGCGTTGCGCATCGACATGACCTCCGCGTTCCAGCTGTCGTCGATCAGCGTGGCCTGCACGCCGGCCTGCGTGCGCAGCGGATGCACCTGCATCACCGAGGCCGGCAGGCGCACATGCGGCATGCGCGCGCAGGCGGCTTCGGCGTCGAAGCCCATGGCCACCAGGGCCGCGAAGGCCAGCGCCGAATTGCGCACCAGCCCAGCGCTATGCAGCGGAAACGAATACGCCACCGTGCGCCCCGCCATCGCGATGCGCACGCGGCAGCCGCCGCCGGGCTCGGGCTGCGTGTCGACGATGCGGATGTTGGCGTCGGGCCCCGTGCCCACCACCCAGATCGCGCCGGCCGTGCGCGCCGCCGCCTGCACCACCTGCTGCAGGCAGGCAATGTGGTCGGGCACGATGGCCACGCCGCCGGGTTCGAGCCCCAGGAAGATGCGCGACTTGTATTCGGCCGTGAGTTCCAGCGTCGAGGCCTGCCGGGTCTGCGACAGGCCGATCTCGGTGATGACGGCCACGTGCGGCCGCGCCACCAGCGATATGGGGCCGCGCTCCATCCAAAGGCTGCTCTGCGCCATTTCGAGGATGCACACATCGGCGTCGGCCGCGAGGTTGGCCAGCATGGCCGGCACGCCGACGCGCGAGTTGTAGTTGTCGATGGTGGTGTGCACGCGCGCGCGCTCGGGCAGCAGGTCGCGCAGCATGGCGATGGTGGAGGACTTGCCCACCGTGCCTGTCACGCCCACCAGCAGGCCCTTGTAGCGCGCCCGCGCGGCGGCGCCCAGCGCGAGCATCGCGGCAATCGGGTCGTCCACCCGCAGCAGTGGAAAGGCCGCGTCGAGCCCCTCGACTTCGTGCGCGACCACGGCGCCGGCCAGCGCTTGCTGCAGGCCGGGCAGTTCGAGGTGGCGGTCCCAGTTGTCGGCGCGCGGCTTGCTGTAGCTCTCGTGCACTGCGAGCGTGCGGTAGTCGGACGCCACGAAGAGCGACGGCCCCGGCAGCATCGACATGTGGATGGGCCCGCGCACCACCGAGTTCACGAACCAGCCCGGCGGCGGCTCGACCAGCCAGCGGCCCCCGGTGATCTGCTGCAGTTGCGCGGCGGTCCACACCGGCGCGGGCTTGTTGCCCTCGCCCAGGCGGTCGACAGCAAGCACGGGCGCGGGGCGCTCGGGCAGCGGCACCGGGAGTTCAGGCACGCGCAGGCCGCACCACACATGCAGGCGTCGTGCACTCGAGAGTTCTGGCGGAAGATCGGGCAGGCTGCCGCGTATGCGCACCTCGATTTGCAGCACGTCGCTTTCGAGCAGGCCGGGGCGCGGCGGGCGCAGGCCGTAGCGGTCGCGGTAGATGCGGCCGGGCTCCCAGCGGCTGGTGGGCCACATCCAGTCGCACGGGTCGTGGTCCATGCCCTCGCCCCAAGGCGGCATCGTGCGGCTGCGCATCGGCAGCGCGCGGAACTGCAGCCGCAGGTCGGCCGCCACGGGCTCGTCGGCGCACCAGAAAGATTCGACCCACAGCATGCGCCGCCCGGCGATCTGCCGGGGCGCGATGCGCAGCCCCAGCAGGCGCAGCGGGCCGAACTGCAGCGGCGTGATGCGCGCGTCGAAGGGCACCGCGTCGACCAGCCACTCGGGGCGCGGCGTGCGCACCGGGCCGACGACCGGCGCGGGCCGCGAAGCCGGCGCCTCGGCCGCGGCCGGGTCGGCCTGGAACACCGGGCGCTCCGGCGGCGACAGCCGCAAGGCGCAACGCCCGCCCTGCACCACCGCCACCTCCGTGCCGAGCGCGCGGCATTGCGCGGCGAAGCGCGCGCCGAGCGCCTCTGCCTCCTCGCCCGCCAGCTGCCGCGAGAAGCCGTAGCCGACGCCGACCGGCGTGAACACCACCGCCTCCACGCCGCGCAGGCCCAGCGCCAGCGTGAACACGCCGGAGTCGCCGAAGTCGTTGCGGATGGAGTCGAACAGCAGGTCACCCGCGTCATGCAGGATCGGCCGGCCGCGATAGACCTCGATGCCCTGCAGCACATGCGCCGAGGTGCCAAGCACCGCATCCGCACCCGCGTCGACGATGGCATGGCCGACGGCGATCTCGGCCGCCGAAGGCTCGGTCTCCAGGTTGGCGCCCCAGTGCACCGCCACCAGCACCACGTCCGCCTCGCGGCGCGCGGCTTCGATGCGCGGTGCGAGCTCGGCGCTCCATGCAGCGGGGTCGTCGAGCGGCAGCCAGGCCGCGCCCGCGCGCTCGGCGGTGGCGGCAAAGCGCGGCTGCGTGGCGTCGAGCGAGAACAGCGCCACGCGCACGCCGCCCGCGCGGCGGAAGGCGGGGCGCAACGCGGCCTCCAGCGTGCGCCCGGTACCGGCGTAGGCGATGCCGGCGGCATCGAGGTGCGCCTGCTGCTCGAGCAGCGCCTCGGCGCCGTAGTCGCCGCTGTGGTTGTTGGCGGTGGCGACCATGCCGATGCCGGCCTCGGTCAGCACGGCGAGCATCTCGGGCCGTGCGCGGTAGTAGTACGGCCCCGCCTCGCCCTTGTCCACGCCCTGCTCGCCGGTGGTCGCGACCACGCATTCGAGGTTGACGATGCGCAGGTCGGCATCGCGCAGCGTGGCGATGTCGCCGAGCATCCTGCGCGCGCCGCCCAGCTCCTGCATGCGGAAGTGCTGGCGCCGCGCCAGGTTCACGTCGCCGCCCCATGCGACGGTGCCGGTGCCTGCGCGCCGCCCTCCTTGCTGTTGGCCCTCGCTCGCCTTCAGCATGCGGTGGTAGGCCACGTAGCCCGACAGGTAGTGCTCCACGTCGTCGATGCGCACGCGGAAGCTGTGGTGCTTGATGAAGAACGAGCCGGCGATGCGGTCGGGGTTGCGGAAGAACATCGCCAGCTCGGGCCAGAAGTGGCCGTTGGCGAGGTAGCGCGCGCGGTAGGCCAGCGCGCGGTCGAACTTGTCGCGGTCGAGCTCGGCCAGCAGGGGCCGCAGCGCGGGGTCGGCTTCGAGCCGCAGCACCATGTCGCGCGCGGCCATCATCAGCTCGAGCAGCGTGGGGAAGGTGGTGATGCGCTCGAGCACGAAGTCCAGGTAGCCCGCCACGTTGCGCAGGCCGAACTGGTAGTAGCGCGTCTCGGGCCTGTAGCGGGTAAGTTCGTTGACGCAGTAGCTCAGCCAGTGGTCGTGCGCGCGCCAGTGCTCGGCCGCGATGAAGTGCTCGAAGGCTTTCTCGACCACCGCGAGCCAGCGCGCGTCGCGCGTGAGGCCGTACAGCCGCATCAGGCCGAAGGCGGCTTCGCCGTCGTAGTAGATGACGCGGAACTTGTCTTTCACGTCGAGCGCGGGCGCATTCAGCACGTGCACGAAGCTGCCGGTCTCCGCGTCCTGCATGTGGCGGATGCCGAGCGCAAGCTGCTCCAGCAGCGGCAGGAACTGCCGGTCGCCCGTGAGCTCGGTGTACTTGACCAGCGCGAGCAGGCACACGGCGCTGCCGCCGAGCTTGATCTCGTTGCCGATGTCCAGCAGGTAGGCGGCGCGCGTGCCGTCGGGCAGCACGGCCGGGCGGATCAGCGTGCCCGCGAGGAAGCCGATCGAGCGGTCGATGGATGCCTTGAGCACGTCGCTGCGCGTGAGCTCCCAGGCCTCGAGCATCGCGTAGGTCGAGCTTGCGTGGCGCAGCGTGTTGTAGGTGGGAATGAGGCGGTCGAAGCAGGGAAACCAGCCGTAGTCGAACTCGCCCGTGGGCTTGACCTGGGCGGCGAGGTAGGTGCTGGCGTCTTCGATGAGGGTGCGGATCTGCGGCGCGTTCCAGTCGGTGAGGGTGCGAAAGCCGGCGGCCTGCCCTTCTGCGGTGATGGGCCATGCGCCCTTGGCGTCGACGTACACGGCGCGGGTGGTGAAGCACCAGACGGGCGTTTCGTCGTCTGACGGAAAGTCGATCTCGCGGCCGAAGCGGCGTTTGCTGAGCAGGTGCAGGTTGCCGGGGTTGGGCTCGGCGTGGTCGACGTCACCGTTGTAGAGCACCGCGCCGCCGTGCATTTCCTGAGCGAGCAGGGCCAGCTCGAAGCGGGCGTCGAAGGCGATACCTTCGTTGAAGTAGTTGCGCTTGGTTTGCGCCAACTTCGCCTTGAGCTCGCGCCAGCGCATGGGGGTGACTTTGTCGACGACCTCGGCGCGCAGGCGTTGCGGCGGCTGTTCGCCGCGGCCGGCCTGCACTGCGATGGCTTCGGCGGCGGCTTGCCATGCGGCTTCGACATCGGCACCACGGCCGGATGCCACGCGGGCGCGGCTGCTGCCTTCGCCTGTGGCGAAGAACACGACGCATCCAGCCTCCGGGGTGGCGGGGTTGGTCGCGGGCAGCATGCCCGCCGGGTCCGCCAGGGCTTGCCTGGCTCGGTTCAACAAATCGACTAGGGGGTTCGGATCGATGTTCATGCAGCGTCGAATGATGACAGGGCGTCGAGCGGCTTGCCATCCCGTCAATCCATGGGATCGCTTGTTGCTGTTTGCTCTTGGGGTGGCTTTGTTCGGGGCGCGTGCACAGGGCACCGGGTACTCCCCTCCGCGAATGTCCCCCGGCCTGCGGCCTCCTCCTTTATTTCGCTGCGGGGAGCACCCGGCGCCCTGCGCACGGTGAGGGCGGCTGTGGGGTTGGGGGTTCGGCCGTTGCGGCGCATTTCAGACGGAAATGCGCGGGTGCGCCGCTGAGCTTTTTACGAACGGCGAGCGTCGATGAACCAAAAATAGTCAGCAACATGGGCATTGAAATGGCGCAGACTGCTCTGCCCTATGCGACCAGGACCGGTCGCGTTCTTTGAAAGAAAGGAAGCATGTCATGGTCACAGTCGCGTTGTTCGTTCGCCTGGAAGCGAAGCCCGGGAAAGAGAAAGACGTCGAGAGTTTTCTCAAGGGTGGTCTTCCTCTCGTCATGGAAGAGCCAGCCACTACCGCCTGGTTCGGCATTCGCCTTGGGCCGTCGACCTTCGGAATCTTCGATGCCTTTCCGGATGACGCAGGCCGCCAAGCGCATCTGTCGGGCAAGGTTGCGGCGGCTTTGATGGCACAGGCGGGGGAGTTGTTCTCCGAGCCGCCGTCCATTCAAAGTGTCGACGTGCTTGCGGCAAAGCTACCCGGCTAGGCAACCAATCAGGGCGCGCCAGCCGCTACCCGCCGGTCTCAGGCGCCGCGCGTCGCGCCTTCTCGTTCAGCTGAAACAGTTGCCCCGCCTTGCGAGCCAGATCAGCCGCAAGCCAGAGCAGGTTGTCCAGTTGCCGAGGCCCTTCACCGCTGCGCCAGTCGATGCCTTCGCCGTGGCAAACCCACAGGAGCGCTTCGAGCTGAGAGAGGGTGTTTTCGAGAAGATCCGCCGGGCCCTGGGCGGCGTCTTCGGAAGTTGCCGGCGTGCGAGGCCGGGCTATAGTCTTGGTAGCGATTTTTGTGCGGTTCCTTCCAAGGTGGTTGCACGAACCTGGTTAGACGGTCGGGGTGCTCGTAACACCTCGGCCGTCGCCTTTTGATACCTCGCATCCGCATCGCTGCTTTCGCACCGACGACCTGCCGCGAGGCAAGCAGCCTTCAAACATCTGGGTGGTGGGTGTGTTGCGCCTTCCTTCCCCCTTGGTGGGGTCTCGAGTGACAGGGGCATCCACTCTAGAGAAGAACCCGGCGAAACAGCCGCTCGATACAGCACGAAGTCCCGCAGAGCGCCAACAAATGCAGCTTCCACAGCAGCACTGAACGCTCACGCTGGCGGGGTGCCTTGCGCAGCGAAATAAAGGAGGAGCCCGAAGGG
Organism: Variovorax durovernensis; assembly: GCF_977011995.1. Lineage (NCBI taxonomy): Bacteria > Pseudomonadati > Pseudomonadota > Betaproteobacteria > Burkholderiales > Comamonadaceae > Variovorax > Variovorax durovernensis. Next base: position 5,675,583 of record NZ_CDRNCW010000001.1, read on the forward strand.
CGGGGGACATTCGCGGAGCAAGGTACCCCGTCGGCGTGAGCACGCCCTGAAGGCATCCGACACCCAGGCCTTCGATACCGCATCGAGCCGCAAGGCCTCTGCGACAGCCGCCATGCGAATCGCGCCCGCGCCGCAGAATTGCCGCTCCTGTGGAGCCGCACCGTCATGAGTCAACCAACATTCCCGCCCCGCCTGTTCGAGCCCCTGAAGCTCGGCCAGCTCGACATAGACAACCGCATCGTCATCGCGCCCATGTGCCAGTACTCCGCCACGGAGGGCACGCCGGGCGACTGGCACCTGATCCACCTCGGCCACCTGGCGCTTTCGGGCGCGGGGCTGCTGATCATCGAGGCAACGGCGGTGGAGGCCGAAGGGCGCATCTCTCCCGGCGACCTCGGCCTTTATTCCGATGCCAATGAAGAAGGCCTGGCGCGGGTGCTGCATGCCACGCGCGCTTATTCGCCCATCAAGATCGCCATGCAACTGGGGCACGCGGGGCGCAAGGCGTCGAGCCGCGCGCCGTGGGAAGGCGGCAAGCAGATCCGCCCCGGCGAGCCCGGCGGATGGAAGGCTTATGCGCCCTCGCCCGTGCCGCATTCGCCCACCGAAGACCCGCCCATCGCGCTTGACGCCGCCGGCTTGCGGCGCGTGCGCGATGCCTTCGTGGCGGCGGCACGGCGCGCGGCGCGGCTGGGCATCGACGGCATCGAGATCCACGCGGCGCACGGCTACCTGCTGCACCAGTTCCTGTCGCCCATCGCCAACCACCGCGACGACGAATACGGCGGCAGCCTCGAGAACCGCATGCGCTTTCCGCTCGAAGTTTTCGACGCGGTGCGCGAAGCCTTTCCGGCCGAGCGGCCGGTGTGGGTGCGCGTGTCGGCCAGCGACTGGGTGCCCGGCGGCTGGGACCTCGACGGCACGGTCGCGTTCTCGCAGGCGCTGAAGGCACGCGGCTGCGCGGCCATCCATGTGTCGAGCGGCGGCGTGTCGCCGCAACAGGCCATCACGCTGGGCGCGGGCTACCAGGTGCCGTTCGCGGCACGCATCAAGGCCGAGGTCGGGCTGCCGACCATCGCCGTCGGGCTCATCACCGAGCCGGCCCATGCCGAGGCCATCATTGCCGAAGGGCAGGCCGATGCGGTGTCGCTGGCCCGCGCGATGCTGTACGACCCGCGCTGGCCGTGGCACGCGGCGGCCGAACTGGGCGCGCAGGTGAAGGCGCCGCACCAGTACTGGCGTTCGCAGCCGCGCGAGTTCAAGGACCTGTTCGAGAACGCGGCGTTCGGCGCGCGCTAGCTAGCTAGCTAGTCAGCGTCCATCGAGTTCCAGATAGAAAAAGGTGGTGGCGCACGGCTCTCCCTGCGGCAGCAGCGCGAAGCCGGGAACGCTGCCCACCCTCGTCCACCCGGTGCGGGCGTAGAGGCGTTCGGCGTCGGGGCTGGAGGTGTCGAGCACCAGCAGCGTCTTGCCGCGCTCGCGCGCCTGCTGCTCGGCGGCCCGCATCAGCAGCTCGCCGATGCCCCGGCGCCGCGCCCTGCGGTGCACCAGCATCTTGGAAACCTCACCGCGATGCGGCTGGTTCTCGGGCTGGGCCAGCACCACCTGCACGGTGCCGACGATGCCTTCGGCGTCCTCGGCCACCAGCAAGTCGCGCTCGCCGGCGGCCACGCCCGCGGCCACGTTGCGCCAGAAAGCCTGTGCGCGCTCGGGCGTGAGCGGATGCATGAAGCTGACCGACGCGCCGCCCTCGACGCAATCGATGAGCAGGTCGGCCAGCGCCTGCAGCTGGCCATCGCCCACCGTCGAAAGAAGTCGGATGCGGGGCGCTTCGAAATTCGTCATGTCATTCATCTCCACGAAAAAGGCACAGTCGCGATCACCACGGCGTAGCGGGTGGTCTCGCGCGAGGGGTTGTAGTAGCTCATGGGGCGGTCGAGCACCATCGCCAGGCAGTCGCCGGTGGCGAGCCGGTGGTTTTCGTCACCCAGCGTGAGTTCGATGACGCCGTCGAGCACCCACACCTGCTGGTGGATGAGCGGCTCGCGCGCCGCGGTTTCGTAAGCCACGCGCGCCTTGGGCGGAAACAGCACCTCGACGATCTGTATGGGCGAGGCGAAGCCGCTGGGCGACACATTGCGCCGCACGTAGCCGGAGTGCGGGTCGCGCCACTGCAGCTGGCCGGCCAGCCGCGACACCGGGTCGGCGGCGGGCGCGGGCGCCTCGAACAACGAGGCCAGCGACACGCCGAGACCGGTCGCGAGTTTTTCGAGCAGCACGGCGGTGGGACTGCTTTCGCCGCGCTCGATCAGCGAGATCATGGAACGGCTGACGCCGCAGTGCGTGGCCAGCGCGTCGAGCGACAGGCCGCGCTGCGCGCGCAGGTCGCGCACGCGCTGCGCGATGCGGTCGTTCAGTCCGGAGGGGGTTTCTTCTGTTTCCTTCATATTGGATGAAATATCCATCATGAAGGAAGCTACGTCAAGCCTCCCGGCAGTTCGCCCTCACCGGGAAGGGCCGATCAATGCGGCGCGCGCGGCTTCCGAAGGAAAGACGCAGGCCACGTCGTGCGCGCAGCCCGGCACGACCACGACTTGACGCTGCTTGCCGGGCGCAAGCACCGCGCGGTCGTACTGCGCATAGGCGAGGCCACGCTGCAGGCGGAACGAGCCTTGCGCGAGCGCCGCGCAGGACCGGTTGAGAACGCGATAGGCCGTGCCCTTGGCGTCGTTGCTGTCGAGCGCGCCTTCGAGGTAGCTGATGTCGGCTTCCGCATACTGCCGGCGCGCCTGCTCCGCGCTGCGCCCAAGGTGCGCGGGCAGGTCGTCGGTGCCGTACTTCCAGCGGTTCATCTCGGGGCATGCGGGGGCACCGGGCACCGCGAATCCCGCGACCGACGTGCCGTCGATTGCGAACTGCGGGCGCACCGGGTCGAAATAGAGCCACGTGCTCGGGTCGGCAACCACGTAGCGGACGGCCACCTTGCCCACCTTGCCCGCTGTGCCGCCGATCTGCGCGAAGGCGGCATAGCGCTGCACGAACTGCCCGCCCGCCGAGAAGCCGGCGATGGTGATGGTGCGCAAGCCCGGCCAGCGCTGCACCAGCTCGACCACGAGAGCGTCCATGACCGCGAACGAGCCGATGCGGCTGCCCGATGCCGAACGACCGCCTTCGAGCCAGGAGCCGCAGGTCCACAACAGGTCGCCGGACTGCGGTGCGGGCAGGCCCGGCGTGTTGCAGCGGCCTGCCGCGGCTTTGTCGGCGGGCACCTGGAAGAGCGGCGCGATCACCAGCGTGTCGCCCAGCGTGCCGGCGTTGCGGACGGTGCGCAGCGTTGCCTCGAAGGTCTTGTTGGCATCGCGCGAATGGCCGTGCATGGCGATGAGCGCCTTCGTCGGCCCGGCTGCGGTGGCAGTTGCGGCCATTGCGGCCGGGGCATCGGGATCGAGCGAGGCGTAGTAGTGCAGCGCACCTGCGGCACCGGCCGGCGTGAAGCTGTGCAGGCAGTCCGCAGCCGCCGAGGACGTGCAGACGGAGGAGTCGGCTGCTGCCGCATATGCAGGCCAGCACGCCGGCAGGCACACGGCCGCAAGGAAAAGAAAGAGCCTTCTGTAGCTGGGCATGTTCGCAAGACTGCAAGGATGGAGCGCGGATTCTCTGCCTGCCGCCATCTGCGAACCTGACTGCCCCTGGCCGGCTCAACCTAGCGATTTACTCTGCCAAAGCACAATTCTTCGAACACAAATTCGGCAAGGAGGCGCAGATCATCCAACATATCTCCAGCATGAGCCGCACATGAGCACCACCAACGACTCCGACCCCCTGCCCTCCTCGTTCGCGGCATTCGCCGACGCGCTGCCGCCCGGGCCTTCGCCGCTGCGCGAGCAGATCACCGCGGCCTGGCGCCGCGCCGAACCCGAGGCGCTGCCGCCGCTCCTCGAGCAGGCCCGACTGCCGCGCGGGCAGGCCGAAGAGGCGCATGCACTGGCGCATCGCATCGCGCAGCAACTGCGCTCGCGCAAGAACGCGAGCGGCCGCGCCGGCCTCGTGCAGGGGCTGCTGCAGGAATACGCGCTGTCGTCCCAGGAAGGCGTCGCGCTGATGTGCCTGGCCGAAGCGCTGCTGCGCATTCCCGATGCCGAAACGCGCAACGCGCTGATCCGCGACAAGATCGCCCACGGCCAATGGCAGACGCATGCGGGCCGCAGCCCGTCGGTGTTCGTCAACGCCGCCACCTGGGGCCTCCTGCTGACCGGCAAGCTGGTGGCCACGCACAGCGAGACCGGCCTGTCGGCCGTGCTCACGCGCCTGATCGGCAAGGGCGGCGAGCCGTTGATCCGCAAGGGCGTGGACATGGCGATGCGCATGATGGGCGAGCAGTTCGTCACCGGAGAAACCATAGGGCAGGCGCTGGGCAATGCGCGCGAGCTGGAGGCGCAGGGCTTTCGCTACTCGTACGACATGCTCGGCGAGGCCGCGCTCACCATGGAAGACGCCGGGCGCTACAAGCTCGCGTATGAAAAGGCGATTCACGCGATCGGCAAGGCTTCGGATGCGCGCGGCGTGTACGAAGGCCCGGGCATCTCGATCAAGCTGTCGGCGCTGCACCCGCGCTACAGCCGCGCGCAGCACGCGCGCGTGATGGCCGAGCTGTACCCGGTGCTGCGCGAACTGACGCTGCTGGCGCAGCGCTACGACATCGGCCTGAACATCGACGCCGAGGAAGCCGACCGGCTGGAGCTGTCGCTCGACCTGCTGGAGCGCCTGTGCTTCGAACCGGCGCTCGCGGGCTGGAACGGCATCGGCTTCGTGATCCAGGCGTACCAGAAGCGCTGCCCCTTCGTGATCGACTACGTGATCGACCTCGCGCGCCGCAGCCGCCACCGGCTGATGGTGCGGCTGGTGAAAGGCGCCTACTGGGACAGCGAGATCAAGCGCGCGCAGATCGACGGGCTCGACGGCTACCCGGTCTACACGCGCAAGGCCTACACCGATGTGTCTTACCTCGCCTGCGCGCGCAGCCTGCTCGCCGCGCCGGAAGCGGTGTACCCGCAGTTCGCCACGCACAACGCGCACACGCTGGCCGCCATCTACACGATGGCCGAGCCGTCGCGCTACCAGCCGGGGCAGTACGAGTTCCAGTGCCTGCACGGCATGGGCGAGCCGCTGTACGAGCAGGTGGTCGGCCCGCTCGGGCGGCCATGCCGCATCTATGCGCCGGTGGGCACGCACGAGACGCTGCTGGCCTACCTGGTGCGCCGCCTGCTGGAGAACGGCGCGAACACCTCGTTCGTGAACCGCATCGCCGACCCGACGATTTCGCTCGAAGCGCTGGTGGAAGACCCGGTGGCAACGGTGGAACACATGGCCGCGCAGGAAGGCGCCGTGGGGCTGCCGCATCCGGCGATCGCGCTGCCTGCGGCGCTGTACGGCACGCAGCGCCGCAACTCGCGCGGGCTCGATCTTGCGAACGACGACAGCCTGCGCCTGCTGGGCCAGACCCTGCGGGCCACCGCGCATGAAGGCTGGCATGCCGAGCCGATGCTGGCGGTGGGCGCCGACACGCAAAGCGAACCGGCCGATGTGCTGAACCCGGCCGACCATCGCGATGTGGTCGGGCAGGTGCGGGAGGCCACGCCTGCCGATGTCGAATCGGCCGTCTCGCAAGCTGCCGGCATTGCCGCAGCATGGGCCGCCACGCCGCCCGCCGAACGCGCCGCCATGCTCGAGCGCGCCGCCGACCTGCTCGAAGAACAAATGCCGCGCCTGCTCGGCCTGCTGGCGCGCGAGGCTGGAAAGACCTATGCCAACGCCATCGCCGAAGTGCGCGAGGCGGTGGACTTCTTGCGCTTCTACGCGGCGCAGGCCAGGAGCGATTTCTCGAACGACACGCACCGCGCGCTCGGCCCGATGGTCTGCATCAGCCCGTGGAATTTTCCGCTGGCGATCTTCACCGGCCAGGTGGCCGCCGCGCTCGCGGCGGGCAACCCGGTGCTCGCCAAGCCGGCCGAGCAAACGCCGCTGGTCGCCGCCGAGGCGGTGCGCGCGCTGTGGCAGGCCGGCGTGCCGCGTGCCGCGGTGCAACTGCTGCCGGGACGCGGCGAGACGGTGGGCGCCAGCCTGGTCGCCGACGCGCGCGTGCAGGGCGTGATGTTCACCGGCTCGACCGAGGTTGCGCGCATCCTGCAGAAGACGCTGTCGCAGCGTCTCGGTGCCCACGGCGCGCCGGTGCCGCTGATCGCTGAGACGGGCGGGCAGAACGCGATGATCGTGGACTCCTCCGCGCTGGTGGAGCAGGTCGTCACCGACGTGATGGCCTCGGCCTTCGACAGCGCCGGCCAGCGCTGCTCCGCGCTGCGCGTGCTGTGCGTGCAGGAAGAGGCGGCCGACCGGCTCGTCGAGATGCTCGAAGGCGCTATGGCCGAGGCCTGCATCGGCAACCCCGCATGGCTGGCAGTGGACGTGGGCCCGGTGATCGACGCGGAGGCGCGCGACGGCATCGAGCGCCACATCGCGGCCATGCGCTCGCGCGGCCACAAGGTCTACCGCCAGGGCCGCGAGCATGGGCAGGACACGCGCCACGGCACCTTCGTGATGCCCACGCTGATCGAGCTCGACAGCATTTCGGAACTGCAGCGCGAGGTGTTCGGCCCTGTGCTGCACCTGGTGCGCTACCGCCGGCGCGACCTTGGCGCGCTGGTCGGGCAGATCAACGGCACGGGCTACGGCCTGACGCTGGGCGTGCACACGCGCATCGACGAGACCATCGCGCAGATCGTGCAGGACGCCAAGGCGGGCAACGTGTACGTCAACCGCAACATCGTGGGCGCTGTGGTGGGCGTGCAGCCCTTCGGCGGCGAAGGGCTGTCGGGCACGGGGCCGAAGGCGGGCGGGCCGCTGTACATGCTGCGCATGCTGTCGAAGCGGCCCGACGATGCGATGGCGCGGGCGATGGACGGCGACGGCGCTTCCGAGGCAGCGCCGCACGCAGGGCTGTCGGCGCTGGCCCGCTGGGCGCGGGACAACGGACGCGACGCGCTGGCAGCGCAGTGCGCGCGCTTTGCATCGCTGTCGCGCGCCGGCGACTCACGCACGCTGACCGGCCCTACCGGCGAGCGCAACGTCTACACGCTGCTGCCGCGCGAGGCGGTGCTTTGCCTGGCCGGCACGGAGGCCGACCGGCTGGCGCAACTGGCAGCCGTGCTGTCGGTGGGCAGCACCGCCATCTGGCCGGCCGATGCCGACACGCAGGCCTTGCGTGCGTCGCTGCCCGCCGAGGTGCAGCAAAGCGTGGCCATCGCCAGCGACTGGTCTTCACCGACCGTGGCCTTCGACGCCGCGCTGCACCACGGCGACGAAAGCGGCCTGGCCGATGCGATGCAGCGCATTGCCGCGCGCCCCGGCCCCATCGTCGGCGTGCGCGCCTTCGCGCCGGGCGACGCGGACATTCCGCTCGAAAGCCTGGTGGTGGAGCGCGCGCTCAGCGTCAACACCGCGGCAGCGGGCGGCAACGCGAGCCTGATGACCATCGGCTGAGTGCCGCCGGCCAGCCGGCCGACCGCTACTTGTCGAACGCAGGGTCGATCGGCACGCGGTAGCCGTTGACCAGCCGGTTGGTCTCGTTGGCCATGCCGACCACGGCCATCAGCTCGGCGAACATCTGCGGCGTCATGCCGGCCTTGGCCGCGCCCGCATGATGGCTGGCGATGCAGTAGCCGCAGTTGTTGGTGACGCTCACCGCGAGGTAGACCATTTCCTTGACCACCGGGTCGAGCGCTCCGGGCGCCATCACCTCCTTGAGGCTGCCCCAGGTGCGCTTGAGCGTGGCGGGGTCGTTGGCGAGGTACTTCCAGAAGTTGTTGACATCGGGCACGTTGCGCGATGTCTTGATGTCGTCGAACACGGCCTTGACGTCGTCGGAGGCGGCGGCGTACTCGATGGGTTGTGGCTTCACTATTCAATCTCCTGAGACGAAGGCCGCATTGTGGAGCGGCCATCGCCATCGCCATCAGGCATCCGGCTCCGGCCGCCGCCACAGCCATGCGAGCACGACGGCCATCGAGCCGATGCCGAGCCCCGCCAGCCACGGCTTGTGGGCGGTGAGCGCGATGACGACGGCGCAGAACGCCATCGCCGCGGTGGCGCTCCACTTGGCGCGGCGGCTCACCGTGCGGCCGTTTTCCCAGTTGCGCAGGATGGGGCCGAACAGCCGGTGCTCCAGCAGCCAGCGATGCAGGCGGGGCGAGCTGCGCGCGGCGGCCCATGCGGCCATCAGCACGAACACCGTCGTCGGCATGCCCGGCACGATCACGCCGATGACGGCCAGCACCAGGCACAGCGCGGCAAAGGCCAGCAGCAGCCAGCGGGCGGCCAATGGCAACGGGCGCGGCACGGCGACGGTGGCATCCGCGGCGGGCAGGTTCTTTTCTTCGGCGGGCATCACGAGCCGATTGTCTTTCAGCGCACGACGCGCAGCGCCACCGGCTCGTTGCAGTTGCCGACCAAGGTGTCTTGATAACAGGAATTCACAAATGAGATTCATTATCATCACGACCCTTCGCGGCGTTGTTTCGACGTCGCGACCCGGGCTTCTCCTGTCGCCCGGCCATCGGCCCTCTCACAGCGCAACTTTCCCGTGATTTTTCCAACCTCTTCTTCTTCTCCTCTTCCTTTCGCGCGTGCTTTTGCCGCCCTGCTGGCGCTGTCCCCTGTCACCGAACTGCTCGCGCAGCAGGCGCCGGATGCCGGCTCCGCCAACACGCTCAAGACGACCGAGATCCACGACCAGTCGGAGAGCGCGGCTTCCGGCTATGCAGGCCCTCGCGGCGGCACCGCGGCAACGCGCACCGAGACCCCGCTGATCGAAGTGCCGCAGGCAGTGCGGGTGGTTCCGCGCCAGTTGATCGATGACCTGGGCGCGACGCGGCTGGGCGACACCATCGACTACGTCAGCGGCATCGCGCGGCTCAACGACTTCGGCGGCACCTGGGACAACTTCGCAATCCGGGGCTTCAGCAACACGGAAGGCGGCTCGCTGCTCAACGGCTTTCCCTCGGGCCGGGGCTACGGACCGCAGCGCGACGTGGCGAGCGTCGAACGCGTCGAATTCCTCAAAGGTCCGGCCGCGGCGCTCTACGGCAGCAGCGAACCCGGCGGAACCATCAACGTCGTGACCAAGAAGCCCCAATTCACCGCCGCGCACACCGTCGGCGTGGAGGTCGGCACGCTGGGCTTCCGGCGCACGACGCTGGACACCACCGGCCCGCTGGGCAGCAGCTTCGCCTATCGGCTCAATGCGGTGGCCGAGGACGGCGCCAGCCGCAGCAGCTTGATCGACAGCCGCAAGCAGGTACTGGCGCCGGCGCTCACCTGGACTCCCGACAGCCGCACGGTGGTGCAGTACGAAGCCGAACTCGTCCGCATCCGCGCGCCGCTCGACCGGGGCCTGATCCAGATCAACGGCAATGTCGGCGTTCTTCCGCGCGACCGCTTCCTGGGCGAGCCCGACCGGGACAACATGCACATCGAGGGCGACACCCATCAACTGACGGTGGACCGCGAGCTGGGCCAGGGCTGGCGCGCCCGGGTCGGCACGTCCTACCGCGAGACCCGTTACTTCGGCGACGCGGTCGACCTCAACAGCACGCTGCGCGCCGACGCCCGCACCCTCAATCGACGGGACAGCTGGCGCAGCCTGCCGTCGCGCGACACGTCGGTGCAGGCCGAAGTCGAGGGCAAGTTCAGCACGGGCGGCATCGGCCACACGCTGCTGGCGGGCGTGGAGTCCTGGCGGCTCTTCATGGGTCAGTACGGCGAGTATTCGAGCGTGGCCAGGGCGCCGTATGCGATCGATATCTACCAGCCGCTCTACGGCCAGGCCCGCACGGCGCCGCTCTCGCCCCTGTTCAACACGCGCGACGACCAGCGCGCCACCGGCGTCTTCGTGCAGGATCAGATCGACCTGTCGCCGCAATGGAAGCTGCTGGCCGGCGTGCGCTTCGACCGTTTCCACCAGGACTACGACGACCTGCTGGCACGCAAGTCCACCGCCCAGAGCCATTCGGCCACTTCGCCGCGCGTGGGCATCACCTACCTCGTGAGCGACCGGCTGTCCTTCTATGCCAGCGCCGGCAAGTCCTTCAAGCCCAATTCGGGCGGAGACGAGAACGGCAACGCGTTCGCGCCGCAATCGGGCCGCGCGCTGGAAGCCGGCGCCAAATGGCTGTCGGCCGACGAGCGGCTGACCGCCACGATGGCGGTGTTCGACATCCGCAAGAGCAACGTGCTCACCCGCAGCCCGACCAACGCCAACTTCAACGTGGCCGCCGGCCAGGCGCGCAGCCGCGGCATCGAGGCCGACGTTGCCGGCCAGCTGGACGCGCACTGGCGCCTCACCGGGAACCTGGCCTATACCGACACCGAAGTCACCCGCGACAACAACCCGGCCATGCTCGGGCGCAGGCTGGCCAACATCCCGCGCATCAGCGGCGGCCTGTTCGCCATCCGCGAGGACAGGCTGTTCAACGGCCGCTACGGCATCGGCGGCGGAGTGGTGCACGTGGGCGAGCGCACCGGCAACGCCACCGACACCTACCGGCTGCTTGCCTACACCACCGTGCGCCTGACGGCCTACTGGCAGGTCAATACGCGCGTTCGCGTCACCCTCGATGTCAACAACCTGTTCGACAAGACCTTCTACGTCGCTTCGTGGAACAACCTGACGGTGCTGCCCGGACTGGGCCGGCAAGTGGTGGCGGGCCTGCAGGCGAAGTTCTGACGGGCTGCGACGACGGCACCGCAGCCCCCAGCCTCACTCCACCGTCACGCTCTTCGCCAGGTTGCGCGGCTTGTCCACGTCGGTGCCCCGCGCACCCGCCGTGTGATACGCCAGCAGCTGCAGCGGCACCACGTGCAGGATCGGCGAGAGCGCGCCGTAGTGCTCGGGCATGCGGATCACGTGCAGCCCTTCGCTGCTGGTGATCTTCGTGTCGCCGTCGGCCAGCACGTAGAGCACGCCGCCGCGCGCGCGCACTTCCTGCAGGTTGCTCTTGAGCTTTTCGAGCAGCGCGTCGTTGGGCGCCACGGCCACCACGGGCATTTCGCTCGTCACCAGCGCGAGCGGGCCGTGCTTGAGTTCGCCGGCGGCGTAGGCCTCGGCGTGGATGTAGGTCACTTCCTTGAGCTTGAGCGCGCCTTCGAGCGCGATCGGATAGTGCAGCCCGCGGCCCAGGAACAGCGCGTGGTCCTTGCGCGCGAAGTCTTCGGCCCAGCCGATGATCTGCGGCTCCAGCGCCAGCACCGACTGCAGCGCGACGGGCAGGTGCCGCATTTCCTTCAGGTAGCGCGCCTCGTCGGCTTCGCTCAGGTGGCCCTTGCTCTGTGCGATGGCGAGCGTCAGCAGGAACAGGCCCGCCAGCTGCGTGGTGAAGGCCTTGGTCGACGCCACGCCGATTTCCACGCCGGCGCGCGTGATGTACGCCAGCTTGCACTCGCGCACCATCGCGCTGGTGGCAACGTTGCAGATGGTCAGCGTCTGCTCCATGCCCAGCGAGCGCGCATGCTTCAGCGCGGCCAGGGTGTCGGCGGTCTCGCCCGACTGGCTGATGGTGACGACCAGCGTCTTCGGGTCGGGCACGGAGTCGCGGTAGCGGTACTCGCTCGCGATCTCGACCTGCGTGGAGATCTTCGCGATGCTCTCCAGCCAGTACTTGGCGGTGCAGCCGCTGTAGTAGCTGGTGCCGCACGCAAGGATGAGGATCTTGTCGATGTCCTGGAACACGCGGTGCGCGCTGGCACCCGTGGCACCGTCCTGACCGATGCCGTCGAACAGCTCGGGCACGATGCCTTCCACGCCCTCGAGCGTGTCGCCGATGGCGCGCGGCTGCTCGAAGATTTCCTTCTGCATGTAGTGGCGGTACGGGCCCAGTTCGGCCGCGCCGCTGTGGGCGTGCACGGTGCGCACCTGGCGGGTCACCGGCTTGTGGTTCCTGTCGACGATCCAGTACTTGCCCGGCTGCACGTCGACCACGTCGCCTTCTTCCAGGTACACGATCTGGTCGGTCACGCCGGCCAGGGCCATCGCGTCGCTCGCGAGGAAGTTCTCCGCGCCGTCCTTGCCGGCGCCCAGGATCAGCGGCGAGCCCGCGCGCGCGCCGACCACGCGATGCGGCTCGTCGCGGCAAATCACGGCAATGGCGTAGGCGCCGTGCAGCTGCAGCACCGTGGCCTTGACGGCTTCGAACAGGTCGCCGTCGTAGAGGCTGTCGACCAGGTGGGCGATGACCTCGGTGTCGGTCTGGCTCTCGAACACATAGCCCTTGGCTTCGAGCGCGGCGCGCAGCGGTTCGTGGTTCTCGATGATGCCGTTGTGCACCAGCGCGATGCGGCCCGGGCGTGCGCCCTGCGCACCGGCGCCGGGGCCATGGCTGAAGTGCGGATGGGCGTTGTGCACGACCGGCGCGCCGTGGGTGGCCCAGCGCGTGTGGGCGATGCCGGTGAGGCCTTCGACCTTCTCGTCGCGCACCTGCGCCACGAGGTCGGCCACGCGCGAGGTGGTGCGCGCCCGCGTCAGGCCGCCGGCATGCACCGCCACGCCGCACGAGTCATAGCCGCGGTACTCGAGCCGCTGAAGGCCCTGGACCAGGACCGGAACGATGTTGCGATGGGACGCTGCCCCGACGATGCCGCACATGGTGATCTGCCTTGAATGAAGAGGAGGCTCGATGGTAGGAAGGCTTGAAAGAAATATGCATTCAAAATTCGTTTGATTTCGGATTTTTATTTCTTGTTTTTCCTTATTTGGATATTTATTCCATAATTCAGATGAATATGGAATCAATCACCCTGGATTCAACCGACCTGCGCCTGCTGGATGCCCTTCAGCGCGACGCCTCGCAGACCAACCAGCGCCTGGCCGCCGACGTCGGCATTTCCCCGCCCACCTGCCTGCGACGCGTGCAGCGGCTTCGTGAAGAAGGCCTCATCGAGCGCCAGGTCGCGCTGCTGTCGCCCGACCGGCTGGCCACGGTGCTGGGCCACGGCCTGCAGGCGGTGGTGGAAATTTCGCTGGACCGGCAGGACGCCGCCTCGCTGGACGCCTTCGAGACGCGCGTGATCGCCGACGACGCCGTGCAGCAATGCTGGCGCGTGTCGCCCGGCCCCGACTTCGTGCTGATCGTCGCGGCGCGCGACATGCCGGACTACGGCGCGCTCGCGCAGCGCCTGTTCACGGCCGATGCGAACGTGCGCAACGTCAAGGCCTTCTTCAGCCTCAAGCGCGCCAAGTTCGAGCCCCGTTTGCCGCTGGCGTGACGCCCGGTCCCTTCGCGAAACACCGCGGAACCGGCTTTGCCGGGCCGCAGGTGTTGCCCCCGGTAGGGGGTTGGCGAAGCGACACGAAGTGCGCGCAGCCTGGGGGCGAGCCTATTTTTTGGGGCGCTTCCAGTTCGCAAAGCTGACCTGCTTGGCGCGCGAGACGGTCAGCGCCCCAGGCTCGGTCGACTTGTTGATGGTCGAGCCGCCGCCGATGGTGCCGCCCGCGCCCAGGGTGATGGGCGCGACCAGCACGCAGTTGCTGCCCACGTGCACGTCGTCGCCGATCACGGTGCGGTGCTTGTTGGCGCCGTCGTAGTTGGCGGTGATGGAGCCCGCCCCGTAATTGACGCGCTCGCCCACGGTGGCGTCACCCAGGTAGGCCAGGTGGTTGGCCTTGGCGCCGGCGGCCAGCGTCGAGTTCTTGACCTCGACGAAGTTGCCGATGTGCACCTCCGCGCCCAGTTGCGCGCCCGGCCGCAGCCGCGCGAACGGGCCGATGAGCGCGCCCGCGCCCACTGTCACGCCGGCCTTCTCGCCTTCGATATGCGTGAACGGATGGATCACTGCGCCGGCCTCGATGCGCGCATTGGCAATGACGCAGTTCGCGCCGATGCGCACACCCTCGCCCAGCGACACCGCGCCTTCGAACACGCAGTTGACGTCGATCTCCACGTCGGCGGCGCACTCGAGCTTGCCGCGCAGGTCGAAGCGCGCCGGGTCGGCCAGGCGCACGCCCTGCTCCATCAGCGCATTGGCCTGGCGCAGCTGCCAGGCGCGCTCCAGCGCCGCGAGCTGGGCCGGGCTGTTGATGCCGGCCACCTGCAGCGCGTCGGTGGTGATGTGCGCGACCACGGGCACGCCGTCGGCGGCCGCGAGCTTCACCACGTCGGTCAGGTAGTACTCGCCCTGGGCGTTCTTGTTGTCCAGCCGCGCGAGCCAGCCCTTGAGCAGGCGCGCCGGCACGGCCATCACGCCGCTGTAGATCTCGCGCACGGCGCGCTGGGCCTCGGTGGCGTCCTTGTGCTCGACCACGGCGGTCACGTCGCCGGCGGCGGCCGAGCGGATCACGCGGCCGTAGCCGGTGGGGTCGTCGAATTCGATGGTCAGCAGTGCGAGCCGTCCACCCGCACTGGCCGCGACCAGCGCGCGCAGCGTGTCCTCGCCGATGAGCGGCACGTCGCCCGAAAGCACGACCACCGTGCCGTCGTCGGGCAGCAGCGGCGCCGCCTGCAGCACCGCGTGGCCCGTGCCCAGCTGCGGCTCCTGGCGCGCGAAGCGCAGCGTGGCGCCGGCAATGCCGCCGGCCATGGCCGCCTCGACCTCGGCGGCGCCGTGGCCCGTGACCACCACCACGTCGCGCGCGCCGATGCGCCCGGCGGTGTCCGTCACATGCGCCAGCAGTGCGCGGCCGGCCAATCGATGCAACACTTTGGGCAGCTTGCTCTTCATGCGCGTGCCCTTGCCGGCAGCCATGATGACGATGTCCACCGGTCCCGGCGTGTGCTGTTGCGGAGTCTGATTCATGCGTTTTTCTTCCCGATTTCGTTGCGCGGCAATGGCGCGGATTATCGGCGTGCTGCTCCTGGCCGCCGCGCTGGGGGCCTGCAGCGCCATCCGGCTGGCCTACAACAACCTGCCCACCGTGAGCTACTGGTGGCTGGACGGCTACTTGGATTTCGACAACGAGCAGGCCCCGAAGGTGCGCGACGAACTCGCCCAGCTGCTGGACTGGCACCGGCACAACGAGCTGCCGCGCATCGCCTCGCTGCTGCAGGAAGCACAGGCACTGGCGCCCGGCGAGGTGACGCCGGCGCAGGTCTGCGCCATGGCCGATCGCATCCGCGAGCGCCTGCTGGCCGTGACCGACCGGGCGGAAACCGCTGGCGCGCAGCTCGCGCTGAGCCTGACCGCCGCCCAGCTGCAGCAGCTGGAACGCAAATACACCAAGAACAACGCCACCTATCGCAAGGAATGGCTCGACCGCACGCCGGCCCAGGTGCAGGAAAAGCGCTACGACCAGTTCCTCGACCGTACCGAGGACTTCTACGGCCGCCTGAGTACCGAGCAGCGCGAGCTGCTGAAACAGCAGGTTGCGCAGTCGGTGTTCGACCCGCGGCTGGCGGACGCCGAGCGCCGCCAGCGCCAGCAGGAAGCGCTGGTGCTGCTGCGCGGCTTTGTCGCCGACAAGCCTTCTGCGGCCGAGGCGCGCGCCGCGCTGCACGCCTATATCCAGCGCGTCGCCGCGCCGCCGCCCGGCCCCTGGCGCGACCAGCAGCAGGCGCTGCTGGAGGAAGGCTGCCGCAACACCGCCGCGCTGCACAACGGCACGACCGCCAGCCAGCGCGCGCAGGCAGTGCGCCGGCTGCAGGCCTACCAGGACGATCTACGGCAGCTGGTGGCGGCGCGCTGACTCCGGGCCCGAAGGCCTGCCTCAGATCAGCGGCGTGGGCCGCATCGGCCGCTCGAAATAGTCGCCCAGCGTCTCCAGCGCGTGCGGTTCCATGATGCGCAGCCAGCCGGTGTCGATCTTGTAGAACCCGAGCCGCTGCAGCCGCCGCATCGTCTTGTTGGTGTGCACGAGCGACAGCCCCAGCGCGTCTGCGATGTGCTGCTGGTTGAACGGAAACTCGACCCAGCCGTCGCGCACCATGCCCACCCGCTCGGCGCGGCGGTACAGGTGCATCAGCAGCATCGCCACGCGCTCGCCGGCATTACGCCGGCCGGAGGTGACGAGGTTGTCGTCCACCATCTTTTCCTCGCGCGCGGCGAGCCAGGTGATGTCGTAGCCGAGCTTGGGCTGGGCGTGGAACAGGCCCCAGAGCCGGTCGCGCGAGAAGGCGCACAGCGTGACGTCGGTGACGGCCTCGACGCCGTGCGTCTGGCCGTCGGCAAACTCGTCCTGCAGGCCGATGAAGTCACCGGGCAGGAGAAAGCTCAGGATCTGCCGCCGGCCGTCGCTCAGCGTCTTGTAGCGAAAGGCCCAGCCCGAATAGAGAGTGAAGAGCTGCGAGCTGGGCCGGTGCTCCTCGATGATCGAGCTGCCGGCCTCCACGCGGCGGGCGCCGACGCGGAACGACTGGATGGTCTTGAGTTCTTCTTCGGAGGCCGGAAGAAAGGCGTCGAGCTGGCGCAACGCGCACTGGTCGCATGGATTGATGCCGTAAGGGGGCGCTGCGGCGGCGGGGTAGTCCTCGAATTTCACGCTTTACTATAGGCCGTCCGGCTGTGTCTTTTGACATTTCGGAGCGTCTTTCGCGTCACTAGACTCCGCAGCGCTTTCTCCTGAAGACGCATGACGCAAGACCAGCCACTCTACGAAATCCTCTACTGCAGCACTCTCGTGCAGGAATTTGCGCCCCCGCCGGTGGGCGCCATCGTGGCCCAGGCGCGCGCACGCAACGCCGAACGGGGCATCACCGGACTGCTGGTTTTCGACGGCTTGCGGTTCTGCCAGCACCTGGAGGGCCCGCGCGAGGCGGTCGAGGCGCTGATGCGGCGGATCGAACGCGACCCGCGCCATATCGACGTCCGCATCGCCTACGAGGGCGGATTGCGCAACCGGCGCTACACCGGCTTCGGGCTGGGCCTGGCGGAAAGCGAGGGGCCGCACCTGATGTCGGGCGTGCACGCCCTGGAGGGCGAAACCGCCCTCCTGCATTTCCTGGCACTGCGGCCCAGCTTCGACATCAACGGCTGAGGCGCCAAAGAAAAAGGCGGCCGAAGCCGCCTCTCGCCAGCGCAGGGTTGGCCGAGAATCAGGCGTTGTCCCAGCTGTAGGTCGCGCCGTAGCCGTCCCACGCTTCCATGACGATGCGCTGGCCCGCCGCCACCGTGAGCGACTCACCGGGTGCGAGCACCAGGTCTTCGCTGGGGTTGGCGAGCGTGGCGTCGGGGGTGATCCACACGCGGCCCTGCTTGACCCGCAGCACGCTGGTCGAACGCGCCTTCAGGCTCATCGCCTCGCCGGGGGCGATCTGCCAGGCGCCACGGCGCACGGCTGGCGGCACTGCGGCAGCGGCGGTGCGGGCGGGAACGGACAGGGACGAGAGCGATTCGGTGGTGCAGACGGCGGTGGACATGATGAGGACTCCTGGGCTTTGCCGAAGCGCTTGACAGACAGAAGGCAATTGCGCAGTTCGGGAATGAATGATCGTTCCTGGGCCGTTGGCAGTCCAATGAAAAGGAGGTAGCCTACTGATGCCCGTTTCGCATCAATGCATCTGCCCGCCAGATTGCCGCTCGAAGTCATACCCATGCAACATTCGCAAACCCACTTGCGCTCCCGGCCGATCTCGGCCGGGCATCTGCGCGCCTTCGAGGCCGTCGCCCGCCACCTGAATTTCCGCGCCGCCGCCGAGGAAATGGCGCTCACCCAGTCGGCCGTCAGCCGGCAGATCCAGTCGCTGGAAGAAGAAGTGGGCGTGGCGCTGTTCCTGCGCCACACCCGGGCGGTGGAGCTCACCAGCGCCGGCGCGCAGCTGCTGCTGGCGGTGCAGCAGTCGCTGCCGCGCATCGACATGGCGGTGCGTCAAATAAGGCAGAGCGCGGGGCGCAAGAGCGTGTCGCTGACCACCTTTGCCTCGTTCGCGTCGATGTGGCTGATTCCCCGGCTGGAAGCCTTCCAGCGCGACAACCCCGAAATCGACATCCGCATCGACGCCAGCGACGTGGCGGTCGACCTCGAAGTGGCAGACGTCGACATCGCGCTGCGCTACGGCCCGCGCGAGGTCATGCCGGCCGGCGCGGTGCGCCTGTTCGGCGAAACGCTGACGCCGGTGGCCAGCCCCTGGCTGCTGAAGAGCAGCCCGCCCATCAAGACGCCCGCCGACATCACCCGCTTCACGCTGATCGAGGCCGGCGACGCCCACCGCACCCACCTCGAGTGGCTGACCTGGCGCCGCTGGTTCGAGGTGAACGGCCAGGAACGCGCCCAGCCCAAGCGCTGGCTCTATTTCAATTACGCCTACCAGATGGTGCAGGCCGCCCTCACCGGCCAGGGCGTGACGCTGGCGCGCAGCTCGCTGATCGCGGAAAGCCTGGCCAACGGAGACCTGGTCGAGGTGCTGCCGCAGCACCGCATGGACTCGCCGATGGCCTACTGGCTCATCGCCGGCCCGCGCAACGCGCTGCGGCCCGAGATCAAGGCCTTCTGGGACTGGCTGCAGTTGCAGGCCATCACCACGCGCGAAACCATCGGCGAGGTGCCCGACCCGGACACGGTGGACAACCTCGACTGAGCCGGGGGCTCAGCTGGTCGGCCAGACCACGCCGTTGTCGTTCAGGATGGCGTCCAGCGGCAGGTCGTGCGCCTCGGGCTCGAAGTCGTCCAGGAAGCCGTGGGTGAAGCCCAGCCCCACCGTGAACGGCCGCGGCTCCAGCGCCGCCAGCGTGCGGTCGTAGAAGCCGCCGCCGTAGCCCAGCCGGTAGCCGCCCGCGCTGTAGCCCACGCAGGGCACGAACAGCAGGGTCGGCACGATCAGCTCGGTGTCCTTGGGCTTGGGGATGCCGTAGGCGTCTTCTTCCATCTGGCAGCCCGGGTACCAGGCATGGAAGGTCAGGGTCTTGTGAACTTTGTCGATCACCGGCAGTCCGATGCGGCGGCGCTGCGTCTCTTCCATGAGCTCGCCGTCCTCCTTCCAGCGGTGCAGAGCGGGCAGCGGATCGAATTCGCCCTTGATCGGCCAGTAGGCGCCGATCACGGTGTCGGGCCGGCCGACCAGCCAGATCCGCATCACGCGCTGCAGGAGATCGGCGCGCGCCAGGCGGTCGGGCATTGCCAGTCGCTGCTCGATCAGTGCTTTTCGCAGCTGATCCTTAAGAAAACTCGCGGTCGCCGAGGTGTCGGCATCCTTTGACTTGTCCATAATCCCCCGATGCAGTTCCCAAGCATTTTGGCATCCAAGCGCCGCCGCCCGCGCGGCGCAACTCCCGCACTCGTTTTTTCCGCTGTCCTGGCCCTCGCCGCGTTGCTCTCGCAGCAACCCGCCGCCGCCCAGAACAACACCAACGACGACGTGCTCATCCAGATGAAGCAGGCCTTCCAGCGCGGCGACAAGGCCCGCCTGTCGGCCCTGCTGCCGCAGGCCCGCGGGCATGCACTGGAACCTTGGGCCGCCTACTGGGAACTCAAGGCGCGCCTGCAGGAAGCCTCGCCCAACGAAGTGCAGGACTTCTTCGCGCGCTACGCCGGCACCTACCAGGAAGACCGCCTGCGCAACGACTGGCTGCTTCTCACCGGCCAGCGCCGCGACTGGGACAACTTCTCCGCCGCCATCGCCGGTTTCCGCATGGGCGACGACGCGCAGGTGCGCTGCTACGCCACGCTGGTCGACACGCTGCGCAGCGGCACCGCCACGCAGGCGCAGGCCGACGAGGTGCGCCGCAACTGGTTCGCACAGAAAGACGCCGACGACGGCTGCCTCACCGCCGCCGACCGCATGGTCGCCGCCCGACTGATGACGCCGGCCGACGCCTGGAAGAAGGCACGCCTGGCCATCGAGGCCAATCGCCCGCAGGCCGCGCGCGGCGCGGTCACCATCGCCGCGCCCGATGCGCTGCCGCTGTTCGAGGAGCTGAACGCCAGCTCCGCCAAGTTCCTGGCCGGGCGTGCCTTCGTGGCCGCCAAGTCGCGCAAGGAGCTGGTGGTGCTCGCGCTCATCAAGGTCGCCATCGCCGATCCCGACATGGCCGCATCGCAGCTCGACGGCAAGTGGGGCCCGATGCTCTCGGCCGAAGAGCGCAACTGGCTCTGGGGCACCATCGGCCGCCAGGCAGCGAGCAAGCTCTCGCCGCAGGCCGGCACCTACTTCGCCAACGTCACGAAGAACAGCGACCTGTCCGACGACATGCTGGGCTGGCGCGTGCGCGCCGCCTTGCGCGCCGGCCAGTGGAAAGACGTGGCGCCCGCCATCAACGCCATGAGCGAAACCGCCCAGCTCGACCCGACCTGGGTCTACTGGAAGGCCCGCGCGCTGGCCAACAGCGGCAGCGAAGAGCGCCGCGCCCAGGCCCGCGAGCTCTACCAGAGCATTGCAGGTTCGCGCGGCTTCTACGAAATGCTGGCGCTCGAAGAACTGGGCCAGCGCACCATGGTGCCCACCCGCCCCGCCCCGCTCACGCCTGAAGAAAAAGCCGCCGCGCGCGCCAACCCGTCGCTGGCCCGCGGCCTCTATGCCATCGCGATAGGCCTGCGCCCCGAAGGCACGCGCGAGTGGAACTACGCCACCAACCTGCACGACAAGGGCGGCATGGACGACCGCGCCCTGCTGGCCGCGGCCGACTTCGCCTGCCAGCGCGAGGTGTGGGACCGCTGCATCAACACCAGCGAGCGCACCAAGGGCGTGGTCGACGTCGATCAGCGCTTTCCCATGCCTTTCCACGACACGGTGCTGCGCAAGAGCCAGGACATCGGCCTCGACCCGGCCTACGTCTACGGCCTGATCCGCCAGGAAAGCCGCTTCATCATGGATGCGCGCTCAGGCGTCGGCGCTTCGGGCCTGATGCAGGTCATGCCCGCCACCGCGCGCTGGACGGCCCGCAAGATCGGCCTGACCGACTTCTCGCCCAACCAGATCAACGACCGCGAGACCAACATCACCATCGGCACCAACTACCTGAAGCTGGCGCTCGACGACTTCGACGGTTCCATGGCCCTGGCCGCCGCCGCCTACAACGCCGGCCCGGGCCGCCCGCGCAACTGGCGCAACGGCCCGGTGCTCGACGCCGCCATCTGGGCCGAGAACGTGCCCTTCAGCGAAACGCGCGACTACGTGAAGAAGGTGCTGGCCAACACCACCAACTACGCCGCCATCATCAGCGGCCGGCCGCAGTCGCTGAAGGAGCGCCTGGGCCGTGTCGGCCCGCGCGACGCCGCCGAGCCCGAACCGAACAAGGACCTGCCTTGAGGCGCTCGGCATGAGCTGGCGCGACGAGGTCCTTGACACCATCGTGTCCGAATTCTCGGACGTGACCGATGTGGCGCAGCTCACGCGCATCGTGCTGCGCCTCACGCTGGCCGCCGCGCTGGGCTTCTTGCTCGGCTTCGAGCGCGAGCAGGCGGGCAAGGCGGCCGGCGTTCGCACGCACATGCTGGTGGCCATCGGCTCGGCGATGTTCGTGCTGATACCGCAGCAGACCGGCATCGTGCCGGCCGACATGAGCCGGGTGATCCAGGGGCTGGTGGCGGGCGTGGGCTTCCTGTGCGCGGGCACCATCCTCAAGCAAGGCAAGGACGAAAGCCACGTGCAGGGCCTGACCACCGCCGCCGGGCTGTGGATGACGGCCGCCATCGGGATGGCCTGCGGCCTCGGGCGGGAAGCCACCGCGCTGCTGAGCGCGCTGCTGGCGCTGGCGGTGCTGTCGCTGGTGCCGCGCCTCGTGGGGCTCATCGAGCGTGCAGTCGGCCCGAAGGACAGCACCGCGCCGCGCGTAATTGCCTCGGTCGACGACACGCCCGGCCGCTGAAGGCGCCGGCGCATCAATTCGCGCCGCGTTCGTCATCAATCGCGCCGTGACGCGCAGCTAGCATTTAAAACTTTGCACTCAACGCCCGGGAGGCTCTCATGCGCAAGCTCTACATCGGCAACAAGAACTACTCGTCCTGGTCCATGCGCCCCTGGGTGCTGATGAAGCAGGCCGGCGTTCCCTTCGAGGAAGTGATGGTGCGCTTCGACTCCTTCGAAGCAGACTCGAAGTTCAAGAGCGTCATCGCCACCATCAACCCGGTGGCCAAGGTGCCCGTGCTGGTCGACGGCGACCTGGCGATCTGGGACACGCTGGCCATCGCCGAGTACCTGGCCGAGACCTTCCCTGAAAAGCAGCTGTGGCCCCGCGACGCGGCCGACCGGGCGCGCGCCCGCAGCGTCTGCGCCGAGATGCACTCGGGCTTCGGCGGCTTGCGCGGCCATTGCGGAATGAATCTGGAAGCCTCGCTGACCGAAGTGGGCGCGCGGCTGATGAAGGAAGAGCCCACGGTCGCCAGCGACCTCGCGCGCATCGTGCAGATGTGGAGCGGCCTGCTCGATGCACATGGCGGCCCCATGCTGTTCGGCGAGTTCGGCATCGCCGACGCCTACTTCGCGCCCGTCGGCACGCGCATCAAGACCTACGGGTTGCCGGTGCCACCGCACATCACGGCCTACATCGAGCGTGTGCAGGCATTGCCGGGCGTCAAGGCCTGGATCGACGGCGGACTGGCGGAGAAGGATTTCCTGCAGTTCGAGGAGCCTTACCGCACGGGGCGGTAAGGTCCTCGCAGAGGATGGCGGTCAGAACCGGTAGGTGGCCGCTAAATAAGTGACGATCGGGTTCAGCTTCAGGCTGGCCTGGCTCGTGGCCACCGGCAGGCCGGTGATCGAGGTGGTCGTCAGCTTGGCCGTGGTCTTCAGCGGGATGTACGACACCGAGAACGAGACGCCCCAGTGCTTGTCGAACTGGTAAGCCACGCCGGCGTTCAGCACGGGCGCGAACTTGCTGTCGAGCTTGGCCGTGGTGTTCACGCCGAAGGGCGACACGCCGAACTGCTGGGCCAGAGCGCCCTGCAGGTTCGACGTGAGATTCACGTCGCTGTACCAGACGTAGGTCGCGCCCAGGCCCACGAACGGACGGAACGCCGAGTTGGCGTCATTGAAGAAATACTTGCCCAGGATGGTCGGGCTCCACTGGCGGGCCTCGCCCAGCTGGCCGACGCGGGCCAGGGTGCCGGTGCCGTTCAGTTTGAACTTCGGCGGTATGCCGAACACGCCTTCCACGGCCCAGTTGCTGTCGAGGAAATAGGTGGCATTGAGACCCAGGGTGTCGGAGTCGCTCACGCTGGCACCCGAGCCGGGCAGCACCGCCGGAATCGGGGAGGTCACGGTCAGCGGCTTGCTCGAATCCTGCGGCGACAGGTGAAACCAGCCCGTGCCGACGACCCAGTCGCCCGCCTGCTGCGCCATCGCGCTGCCGGACGCCAGGGCGCCCAGAGCCGCCAACGCAAACACTGTTTTCTTCATGATGTGAAAGCTCCTTTGATTGAGAAATCCCTCTGCGAAGCGCAGCCTCGGCTTGTAGCCGCCGCTGACATTTGCCCGCCGGACGAATGGTGGCCCGCTCCGCGCCGGAAATTATCGAACGATCGTTCTATTTTTGAGGTACGGAGTATCCCTACACTGCATTCATGAAAATTTTTCTCGTTGGCGGTGCGGTGCGCGACCGGCTGCTAGGCCGGCCGGTGTCCGACCACGACTGGCTGGTGGTCGGCGCCACGCCCGAAGCCATGGTGGCCCGCGGCTACCTGCCCGTGGGGCGCGACTTTCCGGTGTTCCTGCACCCTGAAACGCGCGAGGAATACGCGCTGGCCCGCACCGAGCGCAAGAGCGCGCCCGGCTACCGCGGCTTCACCGTGCATGCCGCGCCCGACGTCACGCTGGAACAGGACCTCGCGCGCCGCGACCTGACGGTCAACGCCATCGCGCTGCCCGCCGAACTGGTGAATGCCGACGGCAGCTTCGACCCCACGTCCGATACGCTGGCCGACCCCTTCCACGGCCAGCGCGATCTGCGCGACAAGGTGCTGCGCCACGTGACCGACGCCTTCCGCGAAGACCCGGTGCGCATCCTGCGCGTGGCGCGTTTCGCAGCGCGCTTCCGCGACTTCGGCGTCGCCCCCGAGACCATGGCGCTGATGCGCGAGATGGTGGCGGCCGGCGAGGTCGATGCGCTGGTGCCCGAGCGCGTGTGGCAGGAGCTGTCGCGCGGCCTCGCGGAAACACGGCCTTCACGCATGTTCGAGGTGCTGCGCGACTGCGGCGCGCTGGCCGTGCTGCTGCCCGAGGTCGACCGGCTCTGGGGCGTGCCGCAGCGTGCCGAGCACCACCCCGAGGTCGACACCGGCGTGCACCTGATGATGGTGCTCGACACCGCCGCGCGGCTGCAGGCTTCGCTGCCGGTGCGCTTTGCCTGCCTGATGCACGACCTGGGCAAGGGCACCACGCCGGCCGACGTATTGCCGCGCCACACCGGCCACGAGAAGCGCAGCGTCGAACTGCTGCAGCAGGTGTGCGAACGCTGGCGCGTGCCGGTGGACATCCGCGAGCTGGCCGAGGTGGTGGCGCGCGAGCACGGCCACATCCACGGCAGCGGCTCGCTCGATGCGGCGGAGCTGGTGCGCCTGCTGGAGCGCTGCGACGCCTTCCGCAAGCCCGCGCGCTTTGCCGAGGCGCTGCTGGCCTGCGAGTGCGACGCACGCGGCCGGCTCGGCTTCGAGGACACGGCCTATCCGCAACGCCCACGGCTGCTGGCGGTGCTGGCCACCGCGGCGGCCGTGCCCACCGACGTGGTGGCGCGCGCCGCCCAGCAGGCGGGCGCCACCGGCCCGAAGATCGGCGAGGCGATCCACAAGGCCCGGGTGGAGGCTGTGGCGGCCGCGGCGGCATCGCCGGACTGAAAGCGCCCAAGGCCCTGCTGCACAGCCGGCTTTGGCCGACACGGGAGGCGGGTCGCCCGTGCTATGGTTTTTCCCAATGCCAAAGTCCTCCAGCAACTTGCAGTTGCCTCCTCCGCTGGGCCGGGATGCAGCCCTCTTTCTCGACTTCGACGGAACGCTGGTCGGGCTTGCGCCCACGCCTGAAGCCATCGAGATCCCGCCGGCCCTCGTTCCTCTCCTGAGCGACCTGCGCGACCAGCTCGGCGGCGCGCTTGCCGTCGTGTCGGGCCGCCAGATCGACTCCATCGACCGCTTCCTGGCGCCGCTGCGCCTGCCGGCGGCCGGCGAGCACGGCGTGCAGCGCCGCGACGCCAAGGGCCACATGCAGGAGCAGCGCCCGCCCGACCTTGCCTCCATCCTCGACATCGCCAATGAACTCGCGCGCGTGCACGAAGGCCTGCTGGTGGAGCGCAAGCATGCCGCCATCGCCCTGCACTACCGGCTCGCGCCGCAGCTCGAGGCGGTGTGCCGCGACGCCATGTCGCGCGCCATCGCGCACGACCCGCAGGTCGAACTCATGCACGGCAAGTTCGTGTTCGAAGTGAAGCCCGCGGGCATCAACAAGGGCATTGCCATCAATGCCTTCATGGAAGAGGCGCCGTTCGCCGGGCGTACGCCCGTTTTCCTTGGCGACGACACCACCGACGAGAGCGGCTTCGCGGTGGTGCAGCCGCGCGGCGGCATCGGCGTGAAGGTGGGCTCGGGCCCCAGCCTGGCGCTGCACCGGCTCGAATCGCCGCGCGCAGTGTACGAATGGCTGGTGCAGGCACGCGACATGCTGGGAGCGCCCGCGGCAGGCAAGACAACAGACACTGAATCCCCGAGGAACCCCGGATGAGCGAACAGCAACTATCGACGGCCCCCGAAGCGCACGCCGGCGCAGCCCTGGCAGGCTCGGCCGGACCCGACGACCGCGCACCGGTCGACATCAAGGCCGCCGCCGCCCCCGGACCGCGCAGCTTCGCGCCGCCGGCCGAGCCCTCGCTCGATGTCGGCGTGATCGGCAACTGCGCCTACAGCGCGCTCATCGATGCGCGCGGACGCGCCGTGTGGTGCTGCCTGCCGCGATTCGACGGCGACCCGGTCTTCAATGCGCTGCTGCACCCGGGCGAAGAAGCCGGCGCCTGGAGCATCGACATCGAGGACTTCGCCGAAGCCAAGCAGTGGTACGAGCCGAACACCGCCGTGCTGCGCACGCAGCTCTTCGACAGCGCGGGCCAGGGCATCGAGATCACCGACTTCGCGCCGCGGTTCTACAGCCGCTCGCGCTACTTCCGCCCGCTGATGCTGGTGCGCCGCGTGCGGCCCATTGCCGGTGCGCCGCGCATCCGCGTGTCGCTCGATCCGCGTTTCCAGTGGGGTGCATCGGCGCCGGTGGAGGTCACGCGCGGCAGCAACCACATCCGCTATGTGGGGCCCGACCTCACGCTGCGGCTGAACACCGACGCCTCGATCTCGCACATCCTCTCGCGCCAGCCCTTCGTGATCTCGCGCGAATACAACTTCATGTTCGGCGTGGACGAGACGCTGCTCGACGGCATTGCCGACACCGCGCGCAAGTTCGAGCAGGAGACCATCGCCTACTGGCGCACCTGGACCAAGCGCCTGGCGATCCCCTTCGAGTACCAGGACGCGGTGATCCGCGCGGCCATCACGCTCAAGCTTTCGCTGTATGAAGACACCGGCGCCATCGTCGCCGCCATGACCACCAGCATTCCCGAGGCGCCGGGCAGCCAGCGCAACTGGGACTACCGCTACTGCTGGCTGCGCGACGCCTTCTTCGTGGTGCGCGCGCTCAATTCGCTGAGCGAAGTGGGCACCATGGAAGACTACCTGCGCTGGCTGGGCAACGTGGTGATCGGCTCGCACGGCGAGCACATCCAGCCGCTGTACGGCATCGGGCTGGAGCGCGAACTGCCCGAATCCTTCGTCGACGGCCTGCCGGGTTATCGCGGCATGGGTCCGGTGCGCGTGGGCAACCAGGCGCAAGAACACTTTCAGCACGACGTGTACGGCAACATCGTGCTCGGTGCGGCGCAGGCCTTCCACGACCACCGGCTGCTCAGCCGCGCGGGGCTGGCGGAGTTTCCGCACCTCGAGGCGGTGGGCGAACAGGCGGTGCGCGTCTACGGCACGCCGGACGCCGGCATGTGGGAGCTGCGCACGCGCGCACGCGTGCACACCAGCTCGGCGCTGATGAGCTGGGCCGCCTGCGACCGGCTCAGCAAGATCGCCCGCGCGCTGAATCTGCCCGAACGCGCCGCCTACTGGCATGGCCACGCCGCGCGCATGAAGGAAGAGATCCTCACCAAGTCGTGGTGCGAGGAACGCCAGGCCTTTGCCGAGAGCTTCGGCGGGCACGAGCTGGACGCGAGCATCCTGCTGATGGTGGAGGTGGGCCTGATCGACGCGCGCGACCCGCGCTTCATATCCACTGTCGACGCCATGGAGAAGTCATTGTGTGACGGTCCCTACATGCGCCGCTACGAGGCCGCCGACGACTTCGGCAAGCCCGAGACCGCCTTCAACATCTGCACCTTCTGGCGCATCGATGCGCTCGCCAAGATCGGCCGCAAGGCAGAGGCGCGGCAGATCTTCGAGACCATGCTCGCCGCGCGCAACCCGCTGGGCCTGCTGTCTGAAGACACGCATCCGGTCACCGGCGAGATGTGGGGCAACTTTCCGCAGACCTATTCGATGGTCGGCATCATCAATGCGGCGGTACGCCTGTCCGCTCCGTGGGACTCCGCCATATGAACGCCCCCCGGCTTTTCACTCGCTGCGCTCGTGTAACTCCACCCCCCGAGGGGGCGGCGCCATGAGCCGCCTCGTCGTCATATCGAACCGCGTGGCCGATCCACGCAAGCCGGCGGCCGGCGGCCTGGCCGTGGCCCTGGGCGAATCGCTGCAGCAAAGCGGCGGCCTGTGGTTCGGCTGGAGCGGGCAGATCATCGAAGGCGGGCCGACCGGCGAAGGCGAACTGCACCGGCAGCAGGCCGGCAAGGTCACGCTAGCCACCATCGACCTGAGCCGCGAGGACCACGACAGCTACTACCTCGGCTACAGCAACGACGTGCTCTGGCCGGTGTTCCACAACCGGCTCGACCTGGCGCACTTCGACGCCGGCTTCATCGGCGGCTACCGGCGCGTGAACCAGCTGTTCGCGCGCAAGCTGCTGCCGCTGCTGAAGGAAGACGACATCATCTGGGTGCACGACTACCACCTGATACCGCTGGCGGCCGAGCTGCGCGCGATGGGCTGCAAGCAGCGCATCGGCTTCTTCCTGCACATTCCGCTGCCGCCGCAGATCATCATCGCGGCCATTCCGCAGCACGAGTGGCTGATGCGCTCGCTGTTCGCCTACGACCTGATCGGCTTCCAGGCCCAGCAGGACGTGCAGCACTTCGAGCACTACGTGCGCAACGAGGCGCGCGGCCAGTACCTGGGCGACGACATGTACCGCGCCTACGGGCAGACGGTGCGCTGCAGCGCGTTCCCTATCGGCATCGACGTGGACGAGTTCGCCGCGCTCACGCATGCGAAGGAATCGCGCGACATGTACGACACCATGAAGCGCGAGTATTCGCAGCGCCGGCTACTGCTGGGCATCGACCGGCTCGACTACTCCAAGGGCATTCCGCAGCGCGTGCGCGCGTTCCGCGAGCTGCTGGCGCACTACCCGGAGAACCGGCGCAGCGCGACGCTGATACAGATCGCCTCGCCCACGCGCGAGACGGTCGACGCCTACGGCGACATCCGCCGCGAGCTCGAGTCGCTGTGCGGCGCCATCAACGGCGACTACGGTGAACTCGACTGGATGCCGGTGCGCTACATCCACCGCATGGTGGCGCGCAAGCGCGTGCCGGGGCTGTGCCGCGCGGCGGCCGTGGGGCTGGTGACGCCGCTGCGCGACGGCATGAACCTGGTGGCCAAGGAATACATCGCCGCGCAAGACCCGGCCGACCCCGGCGTGCTGGTGCTGTCGCGCTTTGCCGGCGCGGCCGAGCAGCTGAAAGAGGCGCTGCTGGTGAACCCGTACGACACGCACGGCACGGCGGAAACCGTGCAGCAGGCGCTGCACATGCCGCTGGAAGAACGGCGCGAGCGGCACCAGAAGCTGCTGTCGCGCATCCGCGACCAGGACATCCACTGGTGGCGCCGCACCTTCCTGGACGCGCTGCGCGAGGCGGACAGCGAGCGTTGAGCTTTGCTTTTTGCGTCATGCGTGCCCTGGGCACGCACCCCGAAATGAATTCCCCCAGGCTCACCAGCCAGTGAGCAGCCGCACAAAGCGCATCACCGGCCGAGATTCTTTCTGCCCGGACACGGAAGCCGAAGTAGTCACGGGCGCATGAACCCGCAGGTGCGCCGGCCTCAGCGCCGACACCTCGATCCAGCCACCGTGGGTCAGATGATGCACATCGCCCTCGTCCAGCACTGCCTGCGCTGAAAACACCGTGTCGCCGAACCAACTGGGCGGAGACACCATTCGCACCCGCCCCTCGGCCACTTGCAGCCACGTGCCGGCTTCGACGGCGGTGCGCAGGGACTGGCCCGGCTCCAGGATGACTGAGGCGGGGGCTGAAGAGAGCGTGGTGATCATGGCGTGCCTTCGAGAAAAGCGGTGGTCGGGCATCGATCGTAGGAATTCGGCTGCCCGAAAAACAGGCACACGCGCTGGCTATTGCAGCCATAACAGCCGCCGTGCCAGCGCATCTGTTATGGTGGTTTTCCCGAGCAACTGCATCTGTTTTCCAATGCCCGATCGGGGGAACATCAGCCCCATGGACTCGCTACCGCTCTACCGCCAGCTTGCCGCTCACTATGTGGATGCGATCCACACCGGCTCGCTCAAGCAGGGCGACAAGCTGCCGTCGCTGCGCAGCCTGATGCGGCTGCACGACATCAGCCTGTCGACCGCGCTTCAGCTCTGCCGCGCGATGGAAAGCGACGGCTGGGTCGAGGCGCGCGACCGCTCGGGCTACTTCGTGCGGCGGCCGCAGCGCCTGGCCATCGCGCCGATGGAAGAACCGGTGGCCGACGTGCCGCCCGACCCCGCGCAGTTCGTCAGCATGCGCGAGCGCATGGCCAACTTCATGGCGCGCGGGCGGCATACGGGCGTCAAGCTCAACTTCGCCATCGCCCGGGCCGCTCCCGAGTTGTACCCGGCCGAGGCGCTGCGCAATTCGATGACGCGCGCACTGCGCCAGCGGCCGGAGCTGCTGACCACCGCCTCGTCGCAAAAGGGCCACCTGCAGTTCCGCGAAGCCGTGGCGCAGCGCAACCTGCGCATCGGCATGACGGTGGCGCCAGACGAGGTGCTCGTCACCAACGGCTGCATCGAGGCGCTGAACCTCGCGCTGCGTGCCATCGCCAAGCCGGGCGACACGGTGGCCGTGGAGTCGCCCACCTTCTACGGCCTGCTGCAGGTGCTCGAGAGCCTGGGCATGCGTGCGCTCGAGATCCCGACCAGCCCGCAGACCGGCATCTCCATCGAGGCGCTGGAGCTGGCCATCCAGACCTACGACGACATCAAGGCCGTGGTGGTGGTGCCGCACCTGCAGAACCCCATCGGCAGCGTGATGCCCGACGCCCACAAGCAGCGGCTGGTGCACCTGTGCGAGGGCCACGGCATCGCGCTGGTCGAGGACGACACCTACAGCGACCTGGTCGAGAGCGACACGCCGCTGCGCGCGCTGAAGTCATGGGACCGCACGGGCAACGTGATCTATTGCGCCTCGCTGCACAAGGTGCTGGCGCCGGGGCTGCGGCTGGGCTGGATCACCGCCGGGCGCTGGCATGCGCAGGTGGAAATGCTCAAGTACGCGCAGACCCGCAACAACGAGGCGCTGGCGCAAATAGCGGCGGGCGAGTTCATCGCGGGCGGCGCCTACGACCGCCACCTGCGCAGGCTGCGCGAGCGGCTGCATGTGCAGCGCGACCAGACGGCGGACGCCATCGCCCGGTATTTTCCGCAGGGCACGCGGCTGAACCTGCCGCGCGGCGGGCTGCAGCTGTGGGTGGAGCTGCCGCAGCGGCTGTCTTCGGTATCGGTGTTCGACGCGGCGCTGCGCGAGCACATGCTGGTGGCGCCGGGCGCGCAGTTCTCGAACTCGCCGCGCTTCGACCACTACCTGCGCATCAACTGCGGCTGGCCGTATTCAGATGCGGTCGATGCCGGGCTGCGCCGGCTGGGTGCCATCGTGGCCGAGGGCTGCGGCGTGGCGCCGCCGGCCACGCCCGAGCGGCGCAAGGCGCCTTCTTCTTCCTCAGCTCAGTCGAGCAGCGCCAGGGCCGCGTAGTCGCCGACCTTGTCGCCGAGACCGGCGGGCACCAGCAGCACGCCGCGCGTCAGCGGCAGCAGCTTGCCGTCGATCTGCGCCTGCAGGCGCGGCAGCACGAAGTCGCTGTTGTGCGAGAACACGCTGCCGCCCAGGCTGATGCGCTGCAGGTCGAGCGTGATGACCATGTTGTAGAGCATCCGGCCGACGATGCGGCACAGCGCCTCGGCCGTCTCGAGGGCCTGTGGCTCTCCCGCAGCGGCGGCGCTGAAAAGTTCGGCCGCCGATTGGCCGAAGCGGTGCTCGATCGAGCTGCCGCTCACCAGCGCCTCGACGTCTCCGTAGTTGCCGCAGCCGCAGAGTGCGCCGCTGGCGTCGTCGACCACGAAGCTGTGGCCCGCGTGGCCGGCGTTGCCGTTCTTGCCGCGCAGCGCCCGGCCATCGACGCACAGGCCCACGCCCACGCCCGTGCTCCAGGTGGCGTAGGCGCAGTTGTCCAGGCCCTTCAGCGCGCCCCAGTGGCGCTCGGCTTCCAGCGCGGCAACGGCGTCGTTCTCGACGCGCACGCTGCCGAAGCGCTTGACCAGCGGGGCTTCGATGATGGCGGTCATCCAGGAGTTGGGCAGCCCGCGCGAGGGGCCGGCGATGCCGCCGCAGATGTTGGGCGTGGCCAGTTCGACCAGGCCGTCGCGCAGCTCGAACGGACCGGTGGAAGACACGCCCACCCGGTCGACCGTGGCCGGATCGACGCCCTGCTCCGCGCACACCTCCTCGATCATGCGGATGATCTGCACCGCCACCGCGTCGTTGTCGCCGGTCTTGGCGGTCGGCTCGCTGCGGCGGCCGACCAGCGGCGTGTCGCTCGAGGGGGAAAGGCTCACGGCCACCTTGGTGCCACCGATGTCTACGCAGGCTCTCATTGCGGGGGTCTTCTCTCTCTCAGGTCAGGGGCGCCACTACAGCAGCCGCGCGACCAGCGCCGCGATCATGCTGAGCACCACGGTGCTCGCTATCGGCAGCTGCCACTCGCGGCCGAAGGCGCGAAACTCGAAATCGCCGGGCAGCCGCCCGAACCCGAAGCGGCGCAGCCAGGCGGTCAGCCCGCTCATGAGCACCAGGGCAAGGACGACGACGATCAGCCAGCGGAACATGCCCAGGAGTCTAGGCCGAGAGCAGGGCCATCGCTTGTCGGTGAAGTTCGGGCGTTGCAGCGGCAATGACCCTGCCGTCGGACTTCAGGCCCAGCGGCTGGCCCTGCCAGTCGGTGATGACGCCGCCCGCCGCCTCGATCAGCCCGGCCGGGCCGAGGTAGTCGTAGGGCTGCAGGCCGGTCTCGACCACCAGGTCGATGGTGCCGCCCGCCAGCTGGGCGTAGCCGTAGCAGTCGCCGCCGAAGCGGCGCATCGCGCACTGGCGGCTGAGCTTGTCGAAGGCGGCCCAGTCGGCCGGCGCGAAGATGTCGGGCGAGGTGGTGACGATGCGGGCCTTGGCCACTTCGGTGCAATTGCTGGCGCGCACCGGCTGGCCGTCGCGCGTGGCGCCCTTGCCGCTGCCGTCGTTGCGGCCGATCCAGCGTTCCTTGAGCACCGGCATGTCGACCATGCCGAAAACCACCCGCCCGCCCTGCAGCACGCCGATCAGCGTGCCCCACAGCGGCGAGCCGGTGATGAAGCTGCGGGTGCCGTCGATCGGGTCGAGCACCCAGACGCGTTCGGCCTCGAGCCGCTCGGGGCCGTGTTCCTCGCCGTAGATGCCGTCGGCCGGCACGCGGGCACCGAGGATCTGGCGCATCGCCG
The DNA here is from genome assembly GCF_977011995.1 of Variovorax durovernensis. Lineage (NCBI taxonomy): Bacteria > Pseudomonadati > Pseudomonadota > Betaproteobacteria > Burkholderiales > Comamonadaceae > Variovorax > Variovorax durovernensis. The sequence goes on from NZ_CDRNCW010000001.1 coordinate 5,708,438, forward strand.
TCTCGGCGGCGCGGTCGGCCAGCGTGACGGGGCTTTCGTCGGCCTTGGTGATGATGTCCAGCGGGGTGCGGAAGTAAAGCATCGACTGGGCGGCGGCGGCATCGGCCAGCGCTTCGGCGATCGGCGAGAGGTCGGAAGAGGAAGAACTCATGGGAGAGAAGGAAACGCGTGCCAAAACCTGCGATTAGACCCGAGCCGGGGCCGCTTTGGCACGCCGGGGGCCGGCGCCTGAATCCGCCGGCTGCTAGCGCTGCTGGCCCCAGCGGCGCACCGTCAGCCGCTCCAGCGTCTTGAAGCCGAGGCTTTCGACCAGCAGGCCGATCAGCACCACCATCGCCAGGCCCGCGAACACGCGGTCGGTGTAGAGCTCGTTGCGGTTCTGGAAGATGTACCACCCCAGGCCGCCCTTGCCCGATGAGGCGCCGAACACCAGCTCGGCCGCGATCAGCGTGCGCCATGCAAAGGCCCAGCCGATCTTCAGCCCCGACAGGATCGACGGCAGCGCGGCCGGCACCAGGATCTGCAGCACGTAGCGCAGGCCCTTCAGCCCGTAGTTGCGCCCGGCCATGCGCAGGGTTTCGGGCACGCCCTGGAAGCCCGCGTAGGTATTGAGCGCCAGCGGCCACAGCACCGAATGGATCAGCACGAACACCAGGCTGCCCCGGCCCAGCCCGAACCACAGCAGCGCCAGCGGCAGCAGCGCGATGGCGGGCAGCGGGTTGAACATGGACGTGAGCGTGTCCAGCAGGTCGCGGCCGATCTGCGTCGACACGGCGAGCGTGGTGAGCGCAAAGGCCAGCAGCACGCCGGCCAGGTAACCCTGCAGCAGCACCGCGAGGGAGATGCGCACCTTCTCGATCAGCTCGCCGCTGGCCAGGCCCTCGAACAGCGCGCGCGCCGTGGCGGTGAAGGTGGGCAGCAGCAGGTCGTTGTCCTGCCAGCGGGCGGCCAGCTCCCACAGCACGGCAATGACGACGAGGATCAGCCCCTTGCGCAGCCAGGCCTGCGACCAGATGCGCGTGCCCAGCGGCAGCGTGCGTTCGATCGGCAGTTCGGTGAAGGGCTCGAGCGTGCGCTCGTACTCGGGGCGGATTGGCGGAACGACGGCGCTCACGCCGCAGCCTCCTGTGTCTCTTCCTCGAACAACATGTCGTGGATACGTTGCGCCGTGCCTTGGAATTCAGCGCTGCCCAGGCTGTCGAGCGAGAAGCCGTGGCTGTTGATCTCCGCACGCATGCGCCCCGGATGCGGCGACAGCAGCGCGATGCGGTTGCCCACCACCAGCGCTTCCTCGATCGAATGGGTGACGAACAGCAACGTGAAGCGCACCTCGTCCCACAGTTCGAGCAGTTCCTGCTGCATCTTGCGGCGCGTGAGCGCGTCGAGCGCGGCGAAGGGCTCGTCCATCAGCAGCACGCGCGGTTGCATCGCCAGCGCACGGGCTATCGCCACGCGCTGCTTCATGCCGCCCGAAAGCTGGTGCGGATGCACGTCGGCGAATTTCGACAGCCCCACCTTGTCGAGGTAGTGCAGCGCGCGCTCGGCCGCCTCCTTCTTGCCGAGGGTGCGGGAGGCGAGCAGCGGGAACATCACGTTCTGCTTGACCGTCTTCCACGGCGGCAGCTGGTCGAACTCCTGGAACACGACGATGCGGTCGGGGCCGGGCTGCGTCACCCGCCGGTCTTCGAGGCGGATCTCGCCTTCGACCGGCGCAATGAAGCCGGCCACGGCCTTCAGCAGCGTGGACTTGCCGCAGCCCGATGGGCCGAGCAGCACGAAGCGGTCGGCGGCGTGGACGTCGAAGCTCACGCGGTGCGTGGCGCGCACGACGCGCTCGGGGGTGCGGTATTCGAGGCTGACGTTGTCGACTTGGAGCAGCGGTGCGTTGGCGTCTTGCTCCCTCCCCCGCTGGGGGATGGCTGGGGCGGGGGCAGACGGCGCCTGCTTCGCCACCGCTCCGCCCGCCCCCATCCCGGCCTTCCCCCAGAGGGGGAAGGAGTCAAACCCCGAACGCACCTTCGCCGTGCTCATCAGTTCCCCGAAACGTTCTGCGCATCGTCGAAGAAATAATCCTTCACCGAAGCCGGCTTGTTCTTGATCGCGCCCACCCGGTGCATGAACTCCGCCAGCGGATAGGTGTTCTGCGGCGTGGTCTTGAACTGCACTTCGGGGTTCTTGATGATCTTCAGCAGCAACTCGCGGTCGAGCTTGGCGTTGCTCACCTTGAGGTAGATGTCCGCCGCCTTCTCCGGATTGGCGGTGACGAACTTCGCGGCCTCGTCGAGGGCATCGACAAAGGCCTTGTAGGTCTTCGGGTTCTCGCTGCGGAATTTCTCGGTCGCATAGAGCACCGTGGCCGACGACGGCCCGCCCAGCACCTGGTACGAATTGAGCACGATGCGCGCATTCGGATTGCCCGCGAGCTCCTGCTCCTGGAACGGCGGATTGCCGAAGTGGCCGGTGATCTCGGTGCCGCCCTTGATGATGGCCGCCGCCGCGTCGGGGTGCGGCACCGCCACGCTGATCTTGTCGAGCCGGTTGAACTCCTTGTCGCCCCACAGCTTGGCCGAAGCGAACTGCAGCACGCGTGATTGCACCGACACGCCCACGGCGGGCAGCGCGATGCGATCCTTGTCGGTGAAGTCGGCAATGGACTTCACGTTCGGGTTGTTGGTCACCAGGTAGTACGGAAAGTTGCCCAGCGAAGCCACGCCCTTCACGTTCTGCTTGCCCTTGGTGCGGTCCCACAGCGTGAGCAGCGGCCCCACGCCGGCGCCGGCGATCTCGATGTTGCCGGACAGCAGCGCGTCGTTCACCGCCGAGCCGCCCGAGAGCTTGACCCATTCGACCTTGGCGTCCACACCGGCCGCCTTGGCGTGCTTCTCGATGAGCTTCTGCTCCTGCGCCACGTTGAGCAGCAGGTAGACGATGCCGAACTGCTCGGCGATGCGGATCTGGCCCTCGGCATGCGCGGCCAGGCTGCCGGCAAGGAGACTGAGGCCGGCGGCGAGCGCGGCGGCTTTGCGGATGAAGCGGTTCATTTGCAATGGGTCCGGAGAAAGATCGATCAGAAAGGCGTGTCGCCGACGATGGTGGTGCGGTTGAGGCGGCGGCGCAGGTGGTCGGGCGTGCCTGCCGCCAGATGCATCAGCGACCGGTTGTCCCAGAACACCAGGTCGTGCGGCGCCCATTTGTGGCGGAACACGAACTCGGGCTTCACGCTGTGCGCGAAGAGCTCGGCCAGCAGTGCGTCGCTCTCGTCCTGCGGCAGGCCGACGATGCGCGTCGTGAAATGCTCGCTGACGAACAGCGCCTTGCGGCCGGTTTCAGGGTGCGTGCGCACCACGGGCTGCACGGCGGGAGCGACGTGGTCGATCTGCGCTTGCGAGAGCTTCGGCCGCCACGGGTTCTTCGCGCGCAGCTCTTCGTACTTGGCCAGGTAGCTGTGCTCTGCCTTCAGCGGCAGGATGCGCTGCTGCAGCTCGGGGCTCAGCGCCTCCCAGGCCAGATGCTGGTCGGCGAACAGCGTGTCGCCGCCCTCGCTGGGCAACTCCTGCGCATGCAGCAGCGAACCGAGGCTGGGCTTGGGCTTGTACGAGATGTCCGAATGCCAGTAGACCCCCGCGTCGCCCAGGCCGATGGGTTCGCCGTTCTCCTTGATGTTGGAGACGATCAGGATCTCCGGGTGGTTCTTCAGCTGGAACTGATGGAGCACGTGGATTTCGAGCGGGCCGAAGCGGCGGCTGAAATCTATGTGCTGCTGCGGGGTGATCTGCTGGTTGCGGAACACCAGTACATGGTGGTCGAGGTGTGCGCGGTGAATGCGCGCGAAGTCCGCGTCATTGATCGGTTTCGAGATGTCGAGGCCGACGATTTCGGCGCCTACCGGGGCGTCGAAGGGGCGCACTTCGAAGTGCTGAGTGGCAACTTCGGCCACGCGGCTGGAAAGAACGGCAGTCATGCCCGCCAATGTAGGTTGCGGGGTGCCATTCCCAAACGAACTCTTCGTTGCTAGCTTATGACTTTGGATTTTTGAGGGTGGGGGCCGGGTCTCGGCCCGGCAGCCGACCTACTTTTCTTTGCTTCGCCAAAGAAACGTAGGCAAAAGAAAGGCGACCCTGCTGTCTGCGTCCCTCCGCTTCGCTACGGGCAACCTGCGGTGCTCGACGTAGACGGGGGTCCGCAGAACTCGCTTCGCTCAAACAGCTGCGGCCCTGATCCCGCCTACGTCTGCGCTCCTCGGCGCAGCCAGAAGGGATTGAAAAACCAAACGTGCCATCGCTTCGCTCGGCGCGAATGGCACACACGCTCGCGTGTGTGCCGCGTGGGGCCGAGCGAAGCAAAGGCCCGGCCAGCTTCCCCTCCCCTCTGGCTGCGCCGAGGAGCGCAGCGTTTCGCGGATCAGGGCTCGCAGCTGTTTGAGCGAAGCGAGTTCTGCGAGACCCCGCGAAACGCGAGCACCGCAGGCTGCCCCGTAGCGCAGCGAAGGGTTCGCAGACAGTGGGGTCGCCTTTTCTTTGCTTACTTTCTTTTGGCGAAGCAAAAGAAAGTGAGTCGCCCGCCGGGGCGAGTCCCGGCCCCGGAAAGCAAAACAATCACAAGCCCTCAAAGCGTATGACTGCGATCCCCCTCAACAAACCCCATCGCCTCCCAAGCCTCCCCCACGGCAAACCCGACAACCTTGAACAACTCCCCCATCTCATGCTCATGGATCAGCCGCGCGGCCATCGCCCGTTCAGCAGTCGTGCCTTGCTCCATCTTCGCCAACAGCCCGCAGTTCAGCAGAAACCGCGCCTGGCTCGTATAGCCCAGCACCTCAAGCCCCGCATCCTGACCAGCAAGCGCAATCCCGGTGAAGTCCACATGCGCAGTGATGTCCTTGTAGCCCACGTCGGACAGCGGATCGCCATCGGCCTGGTGCGCGCGGTGGCACATCACCGTGCCCATGTGACGTTGCGGGTGGTAGTACTCGGCCTCGGGGAAGCCGTAGTCGATCAGGAAGGCCGCGCCTTTCTTCAGACGGTCCGCCAGCGTCGCGATGAAGGCCTTGGCCTGCGGATGGATCTCGGTGAGGTAGTCGTGCTCGCCGGGCACGTCGACCGGCGGCCGCAGCTCGGTGGGCCGGTCCGCCCAGGCCCAGCCGTCGTCCTGCGCGTTGCGCACCACGCCGCGCTCGAACCACTGGCTGCCCACGCGCGCCAGCAACTGCACCGGCATCGCGTCGAGCACCTCGTTGCCGACGACCACGCCTTCCATGGCTTCGGGCAACTCGTTGAGCCACTCGACCCGGTCCGCATAGCGCACCAGCGCCTGCTGCTGCCGCTCGCGCAGGGTGCCGGACAGGTCGACGATGCGGTAGCGCACGTCGGTACGCCCCATTTCGTCGAGCGCATGCAGCAGTTGCACGGCCAGCGCGCCGGAGCCCGCGCCGAATTCCCACACCGTGGAGGTGCCGGTCTTCTCCAGCGCCTCGGCAACCTGCGCGGCCAGCGTCTGGCCGAACATCGGCGTGAGTTCGGGCGCGGTCACGAAGTCGCTGCCAGAAGACGGCATGTGGCCGAACTTGGCGGAGCTGTTGGCGTAGTAGCCGAGGCCGGGCGCATACAGGGCCAGCGCCATGAAGCGGTCGAACCCGATCCAGCCGCCCGCGCGCTCGACGGAACGCGCGATGAGGTGATCGAGGGCGGTGGGTAAACTGCTGGAGGTTGTCTTTGTCGTCACGGCGCCATTGTCTCTCTCCTCTCATTTCTCCTCCGCATGAGCACCGCATCCTCCTCCCCCGCCCGCCGAACCGTTCTCGTCACGGGTGCCGGCCGCAGGCTGGGCCGCGACATCGCACTGGCGCTCGCCGCCGGCGGCTGGCAGGTGGCGGTGCACTACCGCAACTCGCGCGCCGAGGCAGAGCAGACGGTGGCCGACTGCGCCGCGCTCTCGGGCGACTCGGCTCTCTTCGCCGCCGACCTCGAGGACGAGGCCGCCACGCGCGCCCTGCTGCCCCGCGTGGTCGCGCGCTTTCGCAGTGTCGACGCCGTGGTGCACAGCGCCGCGCTGTTCGAGCACGACGAGGCCGCCACATTCAGCTACGCGCTCATGGAGCGCCATGCGCGCAGCAACACCGGGGCGGCCATCCTGCTGGCGCAGGCACTGAACGAGCACGTGAGCGCGCGCGATGCGCAAGGCGCCGTCGTCCACCTGCTCGACCAGAAACTCTGGAACCCGAACCCCGACTTCCTGAGCTACACGCTCTCGAAGGCCGCGCTCGAAGCCGCCACGCCGATGCTGGCGCTTGCACTGGCGCCGCGCGTGCGCGTGGTGGGCGTGGCGCCCGGCCTCACGCTGGCGAGCCACATGCTCGACGACGACAAGTTCGCGCAGCTGCACAAGCTGTCGCCGCTGGGCCGCTCTTCCACCCCGGCCGACGTGTGCGCCACGGTGAAGTTCGCGCTGGAAAACAGCTCGATCACCGGCACCACGCTGCTGGTGGACGGCGGCCAGCACCTGATGAAATTCGAGCGCGATTTCTCGCTCATGTGAGCACCACCACCATGTCCACCCCTTCTTCCCAGCCCGCGGCCACGCCCACGCAGGGCCGCCAGACACTCACCCTCCAGGGCCTGCGTTTCGACGCCAACCTGGGCATCCTCGACCACGAGAAGACGGCACCGCAACCGATCCTGGTCGACGCCGAACTCAGCCTGGGCCCGCAGCCGCTGCTGCCGCAGGACGACGACATCTTCCACGTGCTCGACTACCGCAAAGTGCGCCGCATCATCATCGACGAGTGCACCGCCGAGCACGTCAACCTGCTCGAAAGCCTGATCGGCAAGCTGGTGCAGCGGCTGCTGCAGTTGCCCGGCGTGGTGGGCGTGCGCGTGAAGATCGCCAAGCTCGAAATCTTCGACGATTGCGAGGTGGCGATCCGCATGGAAGCCGGCCAGTGGTAGCAGTAAGAAGCAGCCTCAGGCAGCCGGGCACGCCACCGCTGGCTTGACCGGGGCCGAGGGCCACATGCGCACGGCCAGCGCGCCGAGCGCCGACAGCGCAGCCATCAGCACAACACCCGGCCAGCCCCACTGCGCCAGCACCAGGGCGCCGAGCGCGGAACCCGCCGCCATGCCGATGAATACGCCGGTGAAGAACACCGCATTGAGCCGGCTGCGCGCACCGGGGTCGATGCCGTAGACGATGGTCTGGTGCGCGATCAGCGCAGCCTGCAGGCCGAAGTCGAACCCGATGGCGCTGGCCACGATGAGCCACAGCCGCGCGGCGGGCGCCATCAGCGGCGCGAACAGCATCGCCGCGAAAGAGACCACCACCAGCGCCGCGCCCATGCGAATCACCAGCTCGGGCCCGCGACGATCGGCAAGGCGTCCGGCGATGGGCGCGGCCAGCGCACCCGCCGCACCGGCCAGGCCGAAGGCGCCGGCCGCCGCGCTGCCCAGGTGGAAAGGCGCGCCGTGCAGCATGACCGCCAGGGTCGACCAGAAGGCGCTGAACCCGATCGACAGCAGGGCCTGCGCGAAGGTGGCGCGGCGCAGCGCGCCGTGGCGCTTCCAGAGCTTTGCCAGCGAACCCAGCAGCGCGCCGTAGCCCAGTTGCGTGGTGGGGCGCAGGTGCGGCAGGCCGCGCGCGGCGGCCACGCCGATGAGTGCGATGCTGGCCGCCGCCACGAAGAACATCGCGCGCCAGCCGAAGTGCTCGGCCACGAAGCCGCTGAGCACCCGCGACAGCAGGATACCGAGCAGCAGCCCGGTCATCACCGTGCCGACGACCCTGCCGCGATGCGCCTCGGGCGCCAAGGTGGCGGCGGCGGGCACCACGTCCTGCGCCAGCGTGGCCGACAGGCCGATGGCCAGGCTCGCCGCCAGCAGCGGCCCGACCGAAGGCGAAAGCGCCGCGCCGAGCAGGGCCAGCACCAGCACCGTGGCCTTGGCCAGGATGATGCGGCGCCGGTCGAAGCGGTCGCCCAGCGGGGCCAGCAGCAGGATGCCCAGCGCATAGCCCAGTTGCGTGAGCGTGGGCACGAAGCCCACCGAGCGCGTCGAAGCGCCGATGTCGGGCCCGAGCACGCCCAGCATGGGCTGGCTGTAGTAAAGCGCCGCCACCGCCAGGCCCGCGCTGGCAGCAAGCAGCAGGATCATCGCGTTGGACGGTCCCTCATGCGTTCTTTGAATGGAAGACATGGTGTTAACCCTTGGATTTGAAAAGCAAGGTTGGAGTGTGCGCGGCGACGCCCCCTGAAGGTAGTACCTTGCCTCGAACAATTGATATACGCTTGGCGCATGACAAAGCCGCCTCCCAGCGCCGCATCGGCCGACCGCATCGAGCTGATGCAGACCTTCGTGCGCATCGTCGAGGCCGGTTCGCTGTCCGCCGCGGCCGCGCAGCTGGGCACCACCCAGCCCACGGTGAGCCGCCGCCTGCAGGCGCTCGAGCGCTCGCTGGGCGTGAGGCTGCTGCAGCGCTCCACCCACGCCATGAAGCTGACCGAAGACGGCGAGCGCTGCTTCGACCGCGCCCGGGAGCTCATCGTGAGCTGGAACGCCTTCGAGGCCGAGGTGCGCGGTGCCGGCGACCAGCCCGAGGGACGGCTGCGCGTGGTGGCGCCGCATGTGTTCGGGCAGCAGTTGCTGGTCGGGCCGCTGGCCGCCTACCTGCACCGCTATCCGCAGACGACCGTCGAATGGCTGCTGCACGACGGCCCGCAGGACCGCACGCCCGACTTCATCGCCGAGGGCGTGGACTGCGCCATCCGGGTCGGCGAGGTGACGGACCCGTCGGTTGTGGCGATCCGGCTGTCCGAAGTGCCGCGCATCGCGATCGGCGCGCCCGCTCTCCTGGGCAACGGCCCGCCGCCGGTGCACGCCCGCGACCTGGAGGCCCTGCCCTGGCTGGCCGCGCTCAATTTCTACCGCACCGAGGTCGTGCTGACCCACGAGACCACCGGCGAGGTGTACCGGGTGCAGATCCGCCCGCGCATGATCACCGACAGCCTCAACGCCCTGCGCAGCGCGGCCGTGCTGGGCGTGGGTGTGGGCGTGCTGTCGACCTGGATGCTGGCCGAGGAGCTTGCGGCCGGCCGGCTGGTGCACCTGGCGCCGCAATGGCAGGCCGCGCATGCGCCGGTGTACATGGTGTACCCGTACGCGCGCTTCTACCCGGCGAAGCTGAGGCTCTTCGTGGAGGCGATGCGCACCGCCTTTCCCGCCGCGTAGCGTGTGGAATGGGGATCGGGGACAATCACCCCCTCCCCCGACTCCCCGAAGTAGCCTGCCCATGAACGCCGTCTGGATCGACGAGGCGCCCGCCGCCGCCGACGCCACTGCCAATTCCCTCAAGATCGAACGCGAGACGCACAAGCTCGAGAAGCGCCTGTGCCGCCAGGTCGGGCAGGCCATCGTCGACTACAACATGATCGAGGAGGGCGACAAGGTCATGGTGTGCGTCTCGGGCGGAAAAGACAGCTACGCGCTGCTCGACATCCTGCTCAAGCTGAAGGCGCGCGCGCCCATTCACTTCGACATCGTGGCGGTCAACCTCGACCAGAAGCAGCCCGGCTTTCCCGAAGAGGTGCTGCCCAAGTACCTGAGCGAGCTGGGCGTGGACTTCCACATCGAGAACCAGGACACCTACAGCATCGTCAAGCGCGTCATTCCGGAGGGCAAGACCACCTGCGGCCTGTGCAGCCGGCTGCGCCGCGGCATCCTGTACCGCGTGGCCGACGAGCTGGGCGCCACCAAGGTCGCGCTGGGCCATCACCGCGACGACATGCTGCAGACCTTCTTCCTCAACATGTTCTTCGCCGGCAAGCTCAAGAGCATGCCGCCCAAGCTGGTGAGCGACGACGGCAAGCACATCGTGATCCGCCCGCTGGCCTACGTGGCCGAAAAAGACACCGTGCGCTGGGCCCAGCACCGCGAGTTCCCGATCATTCCGTGCACCCTGTGCGGCAGCCAGGAAAACCTGCAGCGCAAGCAGGTCGGCGAAATGCTGCGCGAGTGGGACAAGAAGTACCCCGGCCGCGTCGAGAACATGTTCACCGCGCTGCAGAACGTGGTGCCTTCGCACCTGCTCGACGGAACACGGCACGATTTCAAGGGTCTCAAGGCGACTGGCGTGGCGGATGACGACGGCGACAAGGCCTTCGACACGCCGTCCTTCGACTTGCTCTCCCAGGCACCCTCAGCACTGCGCATCGTCCAGGGCTGACCGGGCAACCCAGGGGAATTTTGGGCAGCCTTGCCCGGAGACCCTCATGAAACGCGCGCTCTCTGCTCTTCTTCTCATAGCAAGCCTGACCGGCTGCGCCACCTCCTGGGTGGTCGACAGCAACGTGAAGAGCTTCTCTTCCCTCGGCACGGTGCCGCCCGGTGCCACTTACCGCTTCGACCGCCTGCCCTCGCAGCAGGCCGACGGCGCCCGGCAGGATTCGCTCGAAGCCATGGCAGGCGCCGCGCTCGACAAGGTCGGCCTGCGCCGCGACGACGCCCATCCCCAGTACAACGCGCAGATCGGCGCCCGCGTGACGGCCGGCCTCTCGCCCTGGGCCGACCCTTGGCTCTACGACGGCCCCTGGGGCTACGGCTGGGGCGGTGGCTACGGCTACTACGGGCGCCGCTGGTACGGCGGCGGCTGGTATGGCGGGCCGGCGTTCGCACCGCCGGCCAACCCCTGGTATGAACGCGAGGTGAGCATCGTGCTGCGCGAGGCGGGCTCCAACCGCGTGGTCTACGAGACCCGCGCGCGCAACGACGGCCCCTACACCTCGAGCGCGGCCATCCTGCCTGTGATGTTCCAGGCCGCGCTGCAGGGCTTTCCGAACCCGCCGCAGGGCGAGCGCCGGGTGAACATCGAGCTGTCGACGGCCCGGAAGTAGCGCCTTCTAGAATCCCGCGGATGGAAGAAGCCACCCGTCTGATCGCCGTTCGCCACGGCGAAACCGCCTGGAATGTCGACACCCGCATCCAGGGCCACATCGACATCGGGCTCAACGCCACGGGGCTCTGGCAGGCGCAGCGTGCAGGCGCGGCGCTGGCCGACGAGCCCATCGGCGTCGTCTACGCCAGCGACCTGTCCCGCGCCTGGCAGACCGCCCAGGCCATCGCCGAGCCCCACGGCCTGGCCGTGCGACCCGAGCCGCGCCTGCGAGAACGGGCCTTCGGGAACATGGAAGGCCTGAGCTTTGCCGAGATCGAGGCCACGTTGCCCGCACAGGCCAAGCGCTGGCGCGAGCGCGACCCCGAGTTCGAGCCCGAAGGCGGAGAAAGCCTGCTGACTTTCCGCGACCGCGTGACCGGCGTGGCCGCCGAGCTGGCGGCGCGCCATCCGGGCGAACTGGTCGTGCTGGTGGCGCACGGCGGCGTGATGGACGTGCTCTACCGCGCCGCCACCCGCCAGGAACTGCAGGCGCCACGCACCTGGCAGCTGGGCAACGCGGCCATCAACCGCATGCTATGGACGCCCGAGGGCTTCAGCCTCGTGGGCTGGAGCGACACCGCCCACCTGGCGGCTGACACGCCGCTCGACGAGTCCACGACCTAGCACGACGGCACGATGGGCCGCTTGCCTTTCTCCGACCCGGGCAAGACGCTCCCGTGAAAAGAACAAATTCGCCCCCCTCGGCGTACGCCAGTTGGGATGCATCCCAGACGCTGTCCGCGCCGTGGACCGACGCCACGGATCTGGGAAGCTTCGTCACCCTGGAGGCCGGCGACACCATTGCACGCGAAGGCGAACGGCACGACTACTTCTATCTTTTGCGATCGGGGTTCGTTCACTCCACGATCCAGCGAAGCAACGGCTCGGAATTCCTGCTCGAGATCTTCGGACCGGGTGCGATTTTTGGCGAAGGCCCGGCGTTTGCCGACAGTCCTCGGCCCACGACGACCCGGGCGGTCGCGCCCGCCATTCTCAGCCGCTATCGCCCGGCGGATGTGGCGCGGCAATTTTCGGAGCTTCCCGAGCTCGCAACCTCGTTGATCCAGCTGCTCGGCTTCAAGAACCACATGATCGTCGCCAAGCTTGCCGGGGTGGCCTCGGCGGCGCCCAAGGAGCGGATCATCGATTTGCTGCTGCGTGTGGCACGCCTGCCATCGGCGCAGGCATCGAAACAACTCACCGTCGATCTGACGCATGAGCAGATTGGCGCCATGACGGCATTGAGCCGCGTCACCGTCACCCGCACGTTGAATGCGCTGGCGGGACACGGGCTCATCGAAACGCGGGCCCGGCAGGTCAGCATCCCGAATGCGCCGGCCTTGCGGCGTTTCCGCGATGCGTCACCGTAAGAAAAAAGCCAGCTTCCTGTATCGCTGGATACCGTCGAGACCTTCACCCATCGCCATCATCCATCCCGTCACACACATGGATGGGAAGAACTGAGGAGGGAGCAGGAGGAGCCGTTGAAGAAGGGGCCCGCCTTCAATTGGCGATGGCCCGGGTGTGACGTTTCGCAGGACTGCCAAAGTCCTTTCTGGCCGGGTGGCTCGCGCTCATGGCCATCCGGCATCTTTTGGATCGCCGTCAGGCGTGCGAGGCGGCGTGACCGCCCGCTGCAGCTTCGGCCTTGGCCTCTCCCGGCAGATCGACCATCGGCCCCGTGCCGCTGTAGCGGTCCAGCGCCAGGTAGATGGCCGGCGTGATGTACAGCGTGATCACCTGCGAGAAGATCAGCCCGCCCACCACCGCCACGCCCAGCGGCTGGCGCAGCTCGGCGCCGGCGCCCAGGCCCAGCGCGAGCGGCAGCGCGCCCATCAGCGCGGCCAGCGTGGTCATCAGGATCGGACGGAAGCGCAGCCGGCAGGCTTCGCGGATCGCATCCACCGGGCTCAGGCCTTCGGCGCGCTGCGCGTCGAGCGCGAAGTCGATCAGCATGATCGCGTTCTTCTTCACGATGCCGATCAGCAGCAGGATGCCGATGGTGGCGATCAGCGTCAGGTCGAAGCCGAAGATCTTCAGCGAAATGAGCGCGCCCACCGCCGCCGAGGGCAGCCCCGCCAGGATGGTGATCGGGTGGATGTAGCTCTCGTACAGCACGCCCAGCAGCACGTAGATGACCAGCACCGCCAGCACCAGCAGCACCGCCTGGCTCGACTGCGAGCTCTGGAACACCGCCGCGTCGCCGCCGTAGGTGGTGATGATCGACTGCGGCATCTTCAGCTCGTCCTTGAACTGGTCGATCTTCGCGGTCGCGTTGCCCAGCGGCACGTCGGGGCCGAGGTTGAACGACACCGTCACCGCCTGCAGCTGCCCCTGGTGGTTGACCGAAGTCGGCCCCACGGTGCGCTTCACGGTCGAGAAGGCCGACAGCGGCACCAGCTTGCCGGTGGTGCTGCGTACCGACAGCCGGGAGACGTCTTCCTCGAACTGTCGGTCGTTGTCGGCAGCCGAAAGAATCACCTGGTAGGTGTTGCTGGCGCCGTAGATGCTGCCGATCTGGCGGTCGCCGTAGGCGTTGTAGAGCGCGGTGCGCAGGTCGCCCACCGCCACGCCCAGCACGCCGGCCTTGTCGCGGTCGATGTCGAGCGTGGCCTGCAGGCCGCGGTTCTGCGAGTCGCTGGTGACGTCGCGGAACGCCGGGTCGGCCCGCATGCGCTCCATGAGTTTCGTCGACCAGGGCACCATCTCGCCCGCGTTCACGCTCTGCAGCGTGTACTGGAAGCGCGCCTTGCTCTGGCGCCCGCCCAGGCGCAGGTTCTGCACCGGCTGCATGTAGACGGCAATGCCCGGAATCTCGCGGAAGCGCTGGCGCAGCGACTCGAGCACCTTGCCCATGGCCGGACGCTCGCCGCGCGCCTTGAGCACCGCGAACAGGCGGCCCGAATTCTGCGTGGCCGTGGGACCGCCCACGCCGACGAAGGAGCTGACGTAGTCGACGCTCGGGTCGGCCTGCAGCGCCTCGGCCACGCGGTCTTGCAGCGCCTTCATGGCGGTGAACGAAATGTCCTCGGCCGCCTCGGTCGTGATCTGGATCTGGCCGATGTCTTCTTCCGGGAAGAAGCCCTTCGGAATGGTCGCGAACAGCCAGCCGGTGACGACGAAGGTCAGCCCCGCCATCAGCAGCATCAGCTTGCGGTGGCCCAGCGTCCAGTCGAGCGAGCGCATGTAGCTGCCGTGCACCGAGCGGTAGCCGCGCTCGAAGGCACGGCCGATGGCGGTGCCGGGCTCGGGGTGCTCTTCTTCGTGGTCGATCGCGCCTTCCTTGCGCGGCACCTGCTTGAGCAGCCGGCTCGCGAGCATAGGAACCAGCGTGAGCGACACCACGGCAGACACCAGCACCGCCAGCGCCACCACGACCGCGAACTCGTGGAACAGCAGGCCGATCACGCCCGGCATGAAGAAGATCGGGATGAACACGGCCACCAGCGAGATGGAAATCGACACGATGGTGAAGCCCACCTCGCGCGCGCCGCGCAGCGCCGCCGCGAACGGGTCCATGCCCTTTTCGACGTAGCGCATGATGTTCTCGAGCACCACGATGGCGTCGTCCACCACCAGGCCCACGGCCAGCGTGATGCCCAGCAGCGAGATGTTGTCCAGGCTGTAGCCGAAGGCGTAGAGCAGCGCCACCGCGCCGATCAGCGAGATGGGAATGGTCGCGGCCGGAATGAGCGTGGCCACCAGCCGGTGCAGGAACAGGAAGATCACCAGCACCACCAGCGCGATGGTGCCCAGCAGCGTGAGCTGCACGTCGTGCACGGCTTCGCGGATCGACAGCGAGCGGTCGTTCACCATCTGGATCTCGACCGACTGCGGCAGCTCGGCCTTGAAGCGCGGAATGAGCGCGCGCACCGCGTCCACCACCTGCACGGTGTTGGCATTGGGCTGGCGCTGCACGGCCAGCGAGATGGAGTCTTGCCCGTTGAAGCTGCTGGCGGTCTTGACCGACTCGAAGCTGTCTTCGATGGTCGCCACTTCGTCGAGCCGCACCGGCGAGCCGTTGCGCTGGCCGACGATCAGCTTGGCGAAGTCGGCCGCCTTCATGAGCTGGCGGTTGGCCTGGATGGTGAGCGTCTGGCGCGGGCCGTCGAGCACGCCCACCGGCGTGTTGGCGTTGGCCGAGTTCACCGCCTTGGCGAGTTCGTCGAGCGTGATGTTGCGCGCGTTGAGCAGATCGGCGTTGGCCTTGATGCGCACCGCAAAAGCCTTGCGGCCGTACACGCCCACCTGCGCCACGCCGTCGATGGTCGAGAGCGTGGGCGAGATCAGGTTCTCGGCATAGTCGTTGAGCTCCGAAGGGTTCATCGACGGCGAGATCAGCGCGATGAACAGCACCGGCGCATCGGCCGGGTTGACCTTGCGGTACGAGGGCAGCTGCGTCAGCTCCTGGGGCAACTGGCGCTGGGCGCGCAGCAGGGCCGCCTGCACGTCGACGGCGGCGGCATCGATGTCGCGGCTGCTGACGAACTCGAGCGTGAGCGAGGTCACGCCCTGCGTGTTCACCGAGCTGATGGTCTGCAGGCCCGGAATGGTCGAGAACTGCTTTTCGAGCGGCAGCGCCACCGACGACGCCATGGTGTCCGGACTCGCGCCCGGCAGCTGCGCATTGACGTTGATGACCGGCGTGTTGTAGCTGGGCAGCGCGGCAACGGGAATGCTGAAGTAGGCAAAGATGCCGATGACCACCACGGCGGCGGACAGCAGCACCGTCATCGCAGGACGACGGATGCAGAGCTCCGAAATGTTCATGCTCGTTCCTGCTTCGGCGGCTTGATGTCGGTGCCATCCGAAGACGCGGCGCTGCCGGGCGTGACGCCCGTGGTGCCCTTGGCCGGGGACTCGGGAGCCCCGGGCGCCGCGGCCGGCGGCTTCGCATCGACGCGGACCTTGCCACCCGGGCGCACGTTCTGGCTGCCCTCGATCACCACCTGCTCGCCGGGCTCCACGCCGCTGACGGCCACCTTCGTGCCGAAGGTGTGCAGCGCCTTCACCTTGCGGCGCGTGGCGGTCCTGGCTTCATCGACCACATATAACGACGTGCCGTCGGCCAGCATCATCAGCGCCGCAGCGGGCACCACCGTGGCGCCGTTCAGCGTACGCACCGTGATGCGCGTGCCGACGAACTGCCCGGGCCACAGGCCTTGGTCGGCGTTGGCGAACACTGCCTTGGCGCGCACCGTGCCGATCAGCGGATCGACCGTGTTGTCGACGAAATCGAGCGTGCCGGCCAGCGGCTCCTTGCGGCCGGTGACGACCGCCTCGACCTTAGAGCGCGAACGCGCGGCCTCCAGCAGGTCCTGCAGATTGCCTTCGGGCACCGGGAAGCTCACCGCGATCGGGTCGAGCTGCGTCACCGTTACCAGCGACAGCGTCGGCTGCACCAGCGTGCCCGGATAGATGTTGACGGCGCCGATGCGCCCGGCAATGGGCGCGCGCAGGGTGGCGTAACCCAGCGCCACCTGGGCCGACTGCACGGCGGCGCGGTCGGCGGCCACGGCGGCGCGCTGCGCTTCGAGTTGCGACAGCGTGGCGTCGGCGGCGCTCTTGGCGATGAAGTTCTGCGCCACCAGGTCCTGGCTGCGCTTGTACTGGCGCTCAAGGTCGGCCAGCGTGGCCTCGTCCTTCTGCTGCTGGGCCCTGGCGCGCGCCAGGTTGGCCTGGTCGTTGCGGTCGTCGAGCGTGAAGAGCAGTTGCCCCGCCTTGACGAACTGGCCTTCCTTCACGTGCACCGCGCTCACCGTGTTCGTTACCTGCGGGCGCAGGTCGACGCTGTTGAGGGAGACCACGCTGCCGTTGACCTGCACGGTCACCGGCACGTCCTGCTTCTGTGCGGTGGCCAGCGTCACGAGCGCGGGTGCGCCGTTGCTGCCCGGCGCACCGCCGCCGGCGCCAGGGGCCTTGGCAGTCTTTGCGGCCTGCTTGTCTCCAGACATGCTCCACCAGCCGCCTGCGACAGCTACGATCAACACGCCCGCAAGGGCGACAGCGACATTTTTTTTCATGGGGTTCTTGTGCACTTTGGGCTGACAGCGACTATTGGATCAGCGGTCGTGCCACGGTGGTCACGGGCACCGTAAAGAAATGTAAAGCAAGTCAACCCGAAGCCCGAACACCAACCTGCTGCCGACCGGCCCGAGGAACACCCCCTCGTTAAAATCCCCGGTCCACAGCCTCTGGATAAACCCCATGAACCGCTGCAAGAACCCCACGAATGCTCTCACTTTCATAGCGCTCTGCGCACTCGTCGCAGGCGCTGCCGGCGTTTTCCCTCTCGCAGCCAGCGCCCAGGACGAAGTCCCCCGGCCGCAGACGCAAAACGAATCGCTGGTCGGCGGCCGCAACTTCCCCATCGGCACGCTGCGCGGCAAGTTCATGGTCACCAATGCGCCCGACGTCGAACTCGACGGCAGGCCCGACCGGCTGGGCGCCGGCGCGCGCATCCGCAGCGCGCAGAACATGCTGGTCATGCCCGGCGCCATCATCGGCCAGAAGTACCTGGTCAACTACACGCGCGACGCCGCCGGGCTGCTGCGCGAGGTCTGGATCCTCACGCCCGACGAAGCCTCGGCCAGCCGCGAATCGCTGAACAAGCCGTTCCTGAACATCTGGCCGTTCACCTCGAACGACACCGTCAACACGCAATAAGCCCAGGCGGCGCGACGCCTTCTTCGCGCGCCAGCACCGCCCCCGCCCTGCGCAAGAAGCGCGCAGGGCCACGAGAGACTTCCCCATGAAAAAAGTATTCATCAAGACCTTCGGCTGCCAGATGAACGAGTACGACTCGGACAAGATGGCCGACGTGCTCAACGCCGCGCAGGGCTACGAGCCCACGCAGAATGTGGACGAGGCCGACCTCATCCTGTTCAACACCTGCTCGGTGCGCGAGAAAGCCCAGGAGAAGGTGTTCTCCGACCTCGGCCGGGTGAAGCACCTGAAGGCGAAGGGCGTGAAGATCGGCGTGGGCGGCTGCGTGGCCAGCCAGGAGGGCCAGGCCATCATCGCGCGCGCGCCCTACGTCGACATCGTGTTCGGCCCGCAGACGCTGCACCGCCTGCCCGAGATGCTGAACGACCGCGAGCGCCTGGACCGCCCGCAGGTGGACATCAGCTTTCCCGAGATCGAGAAGTTCGACCACCTGCCGCCCGCGCGCGTGGAAGGCGCCACCGCCTTCGTGTCGATCATGGAAGGCTGCTCCAAGTACTGCAGCTACTGCGTGGTGCCCTACACCCGCGGCGAGGAAGTGAACCGCCCGCTCGACGACGTGCTGGTCGAGATCGCCGGCCTGGCCGACCAGGGCGTGCGCGAGATCACGCTGCTGGGCCAGAACGTGAATGCCTACCGCGGCAAGATGGGCGACACCGCCGAGATCGCCGACTTCGCGCTGCTGATCGAATACGTCGCCGAGATCCCCGGCATCGAGCGCATCCGCTACACCACCAGCCACCCCAACGAGTTCACGCCCCGCCTGATCGAGGCCTACGCCAAGGTGCCGCAGCTCGTGAGCCACCTGCACCTGCCGGTGCAGCACGGCAGCGACCGCATCCTTATGGCCATGAAGCGCGGCTACACCGCCATGGAATACAAGAGCACGGTGCGCAAGCTGCGCGCCATCCGGCCTGAACTCGCATTGAGCAGCGACTTCATCGTCGGCTTCCCCGGCGAGACCGACGACGACTTCAACAAGATGATGAAGCTGATCGACGACTGCCAGTTCGACGCCAGCTTCAGCTTCATCTTCAGCCCGCGCCCCGGAACGCCCGCCGCCGCGCTGCACGACGACACGCCGCACGAGGTGAAGCTTGCTCGCCTGCATACGCTGCAGGCCGTCATCGATGCCAACGTCAAGCGCTTCGGCCAGGCGCTGGTCGGCAGCACGCAGCGCGTGCTGGTGGAAGGCGCCTCGCGCAAGGACGCGAACGAACTCATGGGCCGCACCGCCTGCAACCGCGTCGTCAACTTCGAAGGCGATGCACGCCTGGTCGGCCAGATGACCGACCTGCGCATTACCCGCTCGCTGGCCTACACGCTGCGCGGCGAAGTCGTGACGAGCGAGTCGCCCATGTCTCCCGCGACGGCGCTCGCCCACTGATGGCGAAGCGGCCATCCATCCGGGGTTCGTTCCAGCAGCTCCTGCTGTTCGCGTTCCTGCTGATCACCGCGCTGCTGGTCGGCGTGGCGTTGCGCTCGGTGCTGCAGTACGACGTGCTGATGACGCAAAGCCGAGACGCCGCAGCGCGCGCGCTGCGCCTGTCGGGCGCGTCGCAGTCGCTGGCAGAGCGCAGCGCGGCCATGGAGCGTGCCGGGCGCCAATCGCTGGTGCTGAATGACGCGGTGCTGCGCCGCCGCTTCGACGACGCGGCGCGCGAAGCGCACCAGGTGCTCGAGCGGCTCGAGAAGAACGGCCTGCCGCCCGCCGGCATCGAGATGTGGCGCACCCAGCTCGGCGTGATAGAGGGCCTGATGAGCGGCAGCGCCGACAGCGCCCTCGCCCGCGAAAGCACGATGGCGATGCAGTTCCGCGAGCTCGACGCGCTCAACACCAACATCGCCCAGCAGGCGCAGTTCCTGATCGAAACGCAGAACGACGCGCTGGCCAAGCGCATCGAGAACGCGCGGCGCCGGCTGATGCGCGAAGTGGTGGCCGCGAGCGTGCTGGCGGTGTCGCTGGCGCTGGCCTTCGGCATCTGGCTGGCGCGGCCGTTCAAGCGGCTGGAGCACGCCATCGTCGGACTCGGCCAGAACCGGCTCGACGAACCCATCGACATCCGCGGCCCGGCCGACGTGCGGCGGGTGTCGCAGCAGCTCGAATGGCTGCGGCTGCGCCTTACCGAACTGGACGCCGACAAGGCGCGCTTCCTGCGCCATGTGTCGCATGAGCTGAAGACGCCGCTGGCGGCGCTGCGCGAAGGCGTGTCGCTGCTCGAGGACGGCGTGACCGGGCCGCTGAACCCGGCGCAGCTCGAGGTCGCGCAGATCCTGCAGCAGAACACGGTGGCGCTGCAGGGGCAGATCGAGGCGCTGCTGCGCTTCAACGCCGCCGCCTTCGAGGCGCGCGAACTGCGCCGCGAGCGCACCGAGCTGCTGCCGCTGATCGAGGAACAGATCGAAGCGCAGCGGCTGCAGTGGCAGTCGCACGGCCTGCGCGTGCGTGCGGAGGGCGAGCCGATCGCCATCACGGTGGACCGCACCAAGCTCGGCACGGCCATCGCCAACCTGCTGTCCAACGCCATCCGCTTCTCGCTGCCCGGCGGCGTGATCACGCTGGCGGTGTCTGGCACCCCGGAGGCGGTGCACATCGACGTGAACGACGCCGGCCCGGGTATCGCCGAGGGCGACCGCGACCGTATCTTCGAGCCCTTCTTCCGCGGCGAACGCCAGCCGGAGCACACGGTGAAAGGCACCGGCATCGGACTTTCCATCGTGCAGGAGTACATTGCAGCCCACGGGGGCCGCATCACCCTGCAGCCCGGCGGTCCCGGTGCTCGCTTTCGCATCGAACTGCCGCGCACGGCTTGACACCGCGGGCCCCACTCCAACACTGCCTGACCGCCCCGCGTCCTCTTTTTCGACCCATGTCTTTTTCGTTCGTCCGCAGTTCCATCTTCGCCGGGGCCATGGCCGTGCCATTCGCCCTGCTGCTGACCGCCTGCTCCACGCAACCCAAGCCGCCGCCGGAAGCCGATGCGCTGCCGCCGCCAGTCGTCCTGCCGCGCGTGATGCCGGTCGAGGCCGAACCCAAGGCGCCCGCCACGCAGCCGGCCTCGCTCTTCACGCTGATGACGCAGGGGCCGGTGGCCGCCATGCTGTCGTATGCCGACAAGGTGCGCCCGCTGAACGGCGCCGACCTGAGCGCTGAAATCGCGCGCATCGGCGACCCCGGCGATTCGCCCACCACCCAGATGCAGCTGGCGCTGCTGCTTTCGCAGACCCGCACGCCGGCCGACCTGGCGCGTGCCCTGGGCCTGCTGCAGCGCGTGAACGCCAACCCCTCGCCCGAGGCGCAGGCCCTGCAGCCGCTGTCGCGCGCCCTGGCCGCGCGCTACGTGGAGCAGCGCCGCGTCGAGGACGACCGCGACAAGCAGGCTCAGCAGTTGCGCGACAGCCAGCGCCGCATCGACCAGTTGAACGACCGCATCGAGGCGCTGCGCGCCATCGAACGCAGCTTTGCCCGGCCCAACACCCTGCCGGCCACCCCACCTCCCAACGGAAACAGATCCAGCCAATGAGCAATACCGGCGCTCGCCTCCTCGTGGTCGACGACGACCCGGACATGCTGCGGCTGCTCTCGATGCGGCTGAGCTCGGCGGGTTACCAGGTCACGGCAGTGACCTCGGCCGAAACCGCGCTCACCCAGCTCGAGATCGAGCATCCGCAACTGGTGCTGAGCGACGTGCGCCTGCCCGGGCGCGACGGCCTCCAGCTGTTCGACGAGATCCGCAAGCGCCATCCGTCGCTGCCCGTCATCCTGCTGACCGCGCACGGCACCATTCCCGACGCGGTCGAGGCCACGGCACGCGGCGTGTTCACCTACCTGACCAAGCCCTACGACGGCCGCGAGCTGCTCGACAAGATCGCCCAGGCGCTGGCCCTCGGTGCGCCGACCACCACGCCCAGCAAGACCGGCGACGACAGCTGGCGCTCCGAGATCGTGAGCCGCAGCAACCGCATGGCCGAGCTGCTGGCCGAGGCGCGCATGGTGGCCAAGTCGGATGCCTCCGTGCTGCTGCGCGGCGACTCCGGCGCCGGCAAGGAACTGCTGGCGCGCGCCATCCACAAGGCCAGCGCGCGCGCCGACAAGCCTTTCGTGGCGGTCAATTGCGGCGCCATTCCCGAGGCACTGCTCGAGTCGGAGCTGTTCGGCCACATGAAGGGCGCCTTCACCGACGCCCATGCCAACCACAAGGGCCTGTTCCAGCAGGCAGACGGC
The DNA here is from genome assembly GCF_977011995.1 of Variovorax durovernensis. NCBI lineage: Bacteria > Pseudomonadati > Pseudomonadota > Betaproteobacteria > Burkholderiales > Comamonadaceae > Variovorax > Variovorax durovernensis. Next base: position 5,730,303 of record NZ_CDRNCW010000001.1, read on the forward strand.
GGCACGCTGCTGCTCGACGAAATCGGGGACATGCCGCCCGCCCTGCAGGTCAAGCTGCTGCGCGTGCTGCAGGAGCGCGCGGTGCGCCCGCTGGGCGCGAGCCAGTCGATCCAGGTCGACGTGCGCATCGTCTCGGCCACCCATCGCGACCTCGACGCCGCGATGGAAGCCGGGCAATTCCGCGAAGACCTCTACTACCGCCTGAACGTGGTCACGCTCACGCTGCCGCCGCTGTCGGCGCGCCGCGAGGACATCCCGCTGCTGGCCAACCACTTCCTGCAGCGCCTGTCGACCAAGTACGGCAAGCGGCTGTCGGGCTTCGCGCCCGAGGCGCTGAAGGCGCTGACGACGGCCGCATGGCCGGGCAACGTGCGCCAGCTGTTCAACGTAGTGGAGCAGGTGTGCGCGCTGTCGAGCTCGCCGCTGATTCCGCTGGCACTGGTGCAGCGCGCGCTGCGCGTGCCCAGCGTCGAGGTCCAGACCTATGCCGAGGCCAAGCAGCGCTTCGAGCGCGACTACCTCGTCGGCCTGCTCAAGCTGACGGACGGCAACGTGGCCGACGCAGCCCGCCTGGCCGACCGGAATCGCACGGAGTTCTACCGCCTGTTGCAGAAACACGAGCTCACGCCGGGGCACTTCAAGGCCGACGTTGTCGCTGGGGGCAGCGACCCTGTCGCCGAGTAGCGACGCAGCTAAGTCATTGATTTGTATAGCCAAACCCCACGGGCCCTGCAGGCTTGTCGGGATTCGGCGACAAATCCGGGGGTTTTGGGGGCCGCCGGCCGCCCTTCCCCGCCAAAACGACATCCAGATCGGCCCAAGTCGTTGATCTGAAAGCGTTTTTCCAGCCTGGCACAGGGTTTGCCCCTGTACAGGCATGACAGCACTCACCAGCCCATCTTTCGCACTGCGTCAGCAGCGCGACGGCCTGCGTCAAAAGCAGTTTTCCCCCTCGCGGCCCCGCGCCGCGGGTCATTCGCTGGCCGCGCTCGCAAGCGCAGGCGGCGCCGCAACCGATTGCGTCTTCAAGCGGCTTCCGGCCATTGGCGACACCCCCTCCCTCGACAAGCAACGTTGGTAAATCACATGAAGCCAAACGACTTTTCGCAACTGAATGTTCTGGCGGAGACCGACTTCGCACACCGCAGCCCGGTGCGCGAGGAACGCCACCCCAACGCCGTCACCGCGCCCCCCGTCAACCGCGGCTCGATGGTGCCCCGCCCCTGGCGCGGTTTCTGGAACAGCCTCGGCACCGCCGCGCTCGTGAAGCTGGGCGCCGGCCGCGACGCCGAAGCCCAGGCCGCCACTGAAATCAAGCAACCCTGGCAACGTGCCGCCGCCCGGCGCCGCCTCGCCTTCATGATGCTCACGCTGCTGAGCACCGTGATCGCGTCGTCGCTGTTCGCCAGCGTGCAACCCGACTACGACAACGTCTGGCTCGAATACGGCCAGATCGGCCTCTACGGCCTGCTCTCCGGTTGGGTCGTCACCGGCTTCGTGACCGCCCTCATGGGCTTCTACGTTTCGGTGCGCGGTGACAAGCACGCGCTGTCGGCCAAGCAGGTCGCCAACCACCCCATGAACCCCGAAGCACGCACGGCAATCATCATGCCGATCTGCAACGAGGACGTGGCCACCGTGTTCGCCGGCCTGCGCGCCACCTGCGAATCGGTCGCGGCCACCGGCCACGCGAAGCAGTTCGACGTGTTCGTGCTGTCCGACAGCTACAACCCCGAGACCGCCGCCGCCGAGCGCGCCGCCTGGGAAGACTTGCGCGCCGCGCTGGCCGAAAGCCCGAACCAGCCGCAGGTCGAGGTGTACTACCGCCTGCGCACCCGCCGCACGCACCGCAAGGCCGGCAACGTGGCCGACTTCTGCCGCCGCTGGGGCAAGGACTACCGCTACATGGTCGTGCTCGATGCCGACTCGGTGATGAGCGGCGACTGCCTGACCTCGATGGTCAAGCTGATGGAAGCCAACCCGAACGCCGGCATCATCCAGACCGCGACGCAGGCCATCGGCCACGTCACGCTGCACGCCCGCGCACAGCAATTCGCTTCCCGCGTGACGGGCCGCCTGTTCACGCTGGGCATGCAGTTCTGGCAACTGGGCGAATCGCACTACTGGGGCCACAACGCCATCATCCGCGTCGAGCCCTTCATGAAGCATTGCGCGCTGGCCCCGATCAAGGGCACCGGCGGCATGTCGGGCGGCATCATGTCGCACGACTTCGTCGAAGCCGCGCTGATGCGCCGTGCCGGCTACAACGTGTGGCTGGTGTCCGACCTGGTCGGCAGCTACGAACAACAACCGCCGGACCTGCTGGCCGAACTGCAGCGCGACCGCCGCTGGTGCCAGGGCAACCTGCAGAACGCCCGCCTGATGGCCGAGCCCGGCATCCACTCGGTGCACCGCGCGATGTTCGTGACCGGCACCATGGCTTATGTCTCGGCTCCGCTGTGGCTTGCGTTCCTGACGCTGGGCACGGCCCTGTGGCTGAGCGGTTCGAGCCTCGTGTCGAGCTGGAACGTGCTGCCCGCCGAACTGGCCGGCCTGTGGATCTGGACCCTGTGCCTGCTGTTCCTGCCGCGCGTGCTGGGCATCGCCGCCGTGCTGATGCGCGGCGAACAACGCCAGTACGGCGGTGTGTGGGGCCTGGTGAAGAGCTCCGCGCTCGAGAGCTTCCTGGCTATCGTGCAGGCTCCGGTCCGCATGCTGGCGCACTCGCTGTTCGTGGTGGTGGCCCTTACCGGCATCAAGCTCGACTGGAAGTCGCCCCCGCGCGAAGCCGCCGCCGTGCCGTGGAAGATCGCCGCCTCGCAGCTGGCTCCCATGACGCTGGTGATCGCCATGCTCGCAGTCGGCGTCGCGATGATCGACCCGAGCGCGCTCATCTGGCTCATGCCGGTCGGCCTGCCGCTGCTGCTGGCGATTCCGCTGACCGTGCTGACCAGCCAGATCGCGCTGGGCACCACGCTGCGCGACCGCGGCTTCCTGCTGATTCCCGAGGAATCGCGCTCGCCGGCAGTGCTGCGCCGCGCCTGGATGCACGCAGTGCGCCTGGCCCGTCCGGCCGCACTGGCGACCGCCTGATGCGCTGAGGCATCCAGCCCACCCCAAGAAGCCGGCCATTGCGCCGGCTTTTTTCATGGCGCAGACTGGCGCGTCTGGCCAGCTAAAGGGGTTCGGGTCCATGGAACAAAGAAGAAGGCCGTTCGCCGTGTCGATCGGGCTGATCGCGCTCGGCGCGCTCACGATGCTGATGGGCGCCTTCCTCGCCGTCGGTGGCGCCTACCTCGCGGCGCTGGGCGGCAGTTGGTACTTCGTGCTGGCCGGCCTTGCTCTGCTGGTTTCGGGCCTGCTCATCGCCAGGCACCGGTCGAGCGGGGCCTGGCTCTTCGCATTGACGCTGGCGGGCACGGCGGTGTGGGCCGTGCGGGATGCGGGCTGGCATTTCTGGCCGCTGGTCTCGCGGCTGGTGGCGTTCGGCGTGCTGGGCGTGCTGGTTGCGCTGGCCTACCCGGCGCTGGTGCGCTCGCCGGGCGCCAGGGTCGTGCGCGGAGCGCGCGTCGTTGCGGCGCTGCTGGCTGTGGCCTTGGTGCTGGTCGGCGGCTATGCCTTCGTGCCGGCCGCGGTCGTCGTGGCGCAGGGCCCCGTGCCTGCCGTCGTGCCGGTCAAGCCCGAAGCCGCCCAGAAGGAGTGGCGCCACTGGGGCAACACCACGGCGGGTGACCGCTTCGCGGCGCTCGACCAGATCACCAAGGACAACGTCGACCAGTTGCAGGTCGCATGGACCGCCCACACCGGGGACGTGCCGCAGAGCAACGGCTCGGGCGCGGAAGACCAGAACACGCCGCTGCAGGTCGGCACCACCGTGTACGTGTGCACGGCCTACAGCAAGATCGTCGCGCTCGATGCGGACACCGGCGCCGAACTCTGGCGTTACGACCCCAAGGCCACCGCCCCCAACTGGCAGCGCTGCCGAGGGCTCGGCTATCACGACCAGGACGGGCTCGCGGCCGGCACGACACCCACGCCCGGCAGCACGCCGGGTGCCTGCCGCCAGCGCCTGCTGCTGCCCACCATCGACGCCCGCCTGATCGCCGTCGATGCCGCCACCGGCAAGCCCTGCGCCGATTTCGGCAAGCAGGGCGTCGTCGATCTCAAGGCGGGCATGGGCGAAGTGAAGGACGGCTACTACCAGCAGACCTCCACACCGCTGGTCGCGGGCGACCTCGTGGTGGTGGGCGGCCGCGTGGCCGACAACTTCTCGACCGACGAGCCGCCCGGCGTGGTGCGGGCGTACAACGCCGTCAGTGGCGAACTCGCCTGGGCCTGGGACCCGGGCAACCCGGCGGTCACGCGCCTGCCGCCGCCGGGCCAGACCTACACGCGCGGCACGCCCAACGTGTGGTCGGCCATGTCGTACGACCCGAAGCTCGGTCTCATCTACCTGCCCACCGGCAACGCCACGCCCGACTTCTGGGCCGGCGAGCGCACGCCGTTCGACGACAAGTACAGCTCGTCGGTGGTCGCGCTCGACGCGAAGACCGGCAAGGTGCGCTGGAGCTTCCAGACCACGCACCACGACCTCTGGGATTTCGACCTGCCCGCGCAGCCGCTGCTCTACGACATTCCCGACGGCAAGGGCGGCACGCAGCCCGCGCTCGTGCAAGTCACCAAGCAGGGCGAGATCTTCATGCTCGACCGCGAGACCGGAAAGCCCATCGCCGAAGTGCAGGAGCGCCCCGTGCCGCAGGGCAACGTGCCCGGCGAGCGCTATTCGCCGACGCAGCCCTATTCGGTGGGCATGCCCTCGATCGGCAACAAGACGCTGACCGAATCCGACATGTGGGGCGCCACGCCCTTCGACCAGCTGCTGTGCCGCATCGCCTTCAAGGGCATGCGCCACGAAGGCGTCTACACGCCGCCGGGCCTCGACCACGCACTGCAGTTCCCGGGTTCGCTGGGCGGCATGAACTGGGGCAGCGTGTCGGTCGACCCGACCAGCAGCTACATGTTCGTGAACGACATGCGGCTCGGCCTTGCCAACTACCTGGTGCCGCGCGCGCAGATCCCGGCCGGCGCCAGCGGCATCGAGATGGGCGTGGTGCCGCAGGAAGGCACGCCCTTCGGCGCGATGCGCGAACGCTTCCTGTCGCAGCTCGGCATACCGTGCCAGGCACCGCCCTTCGGCACGATGTCGGCCATCGACCTGAAGACGCGCAAGCTGGTGTGGCAAGTGCCGGTGGGCACGGTGCGCGACACCGGCCCGCTCGGCATCCGCATGCACCTGCCGATTCCGATCGGCATGCCGACGCTGGGCGCGTCGCTGGCCACGCAGTCGGGCCTGCTGTTCTTCGCGGGCACGCAGGACTTCTACCTGCGCGCATTCGACACCGCGACCGGCAAGGAAATCTGGAAAGCACGGCTGCCGGTGGGCAGCCAGTCGGGGCCGATGACCTATGTGTCGCCGAAGACCGGGCGGCAGTATGTCGTGGTGGGCGCGGGCGGCGCGCGGCAGTCGCCGGACCGCGGCGACTACGTCATCGCCTATGCGCTGCCGGAGAAGAGCAAGGGCAAGTAAACAACAGGCCGCTTCACCGGCGGCACCGTGTGCTTATAGAATCCGCGCCTTCCTTCAACCTCAGCCCTCACTGGAGCGCCAAGTGCCCCGATTCGCCGTCATCACCCTCTGACGCCGACAACACCACTTCATTGCTGGTCATGTCGGGCGCCAAGCTGCGTACCCACTGACCAGACACGGCATCTTCACCGCCGTGGAAGTCGCTCCCGATCTCTCCCAGCTTCGCTCCCGCACGTTGTCGGTCCTTCCTGATTCGCATCTGGAGAACCAACGTGTTTCCTCTCTCTTCCCTTTCATCGATCCCGCTGCTCAAGTACCCGCGTACTGCGCACCTGGAAGGCTCTCGCCTGCAGGCGGGCGACACTGACGACGGCCAGACGCCGCTGTCCGAACTGCACGGCATGCACGTCGTCATCGAGGAAAAACTCGATGGCGCCAATGCCGCCGTGTCGTTCACCCCGGCGGGCGAACTGCTGCTGCAGTCGCGCGGCCATTACCTCGCGGGCGGCGCCGGCGAGCGCCAGTTCAACCTGTTCAAGCACTGGGCCGCGGCGCATGAAGCAGCACTGCTCGAGCGCCTCGAAGACCGCTACGTGATGTACGGCGAATGGTGCTTTGCCAAGCACAGTTGCTGGTACGACCGGCTGCCGGCGTTCTTCCTGGAGTTCGACCTCTACGACCGGCAGGCGCAGTGCTTTCTGTCGACGCCGGCACGCCATGCGCTGCTCGACGGCGGTCCGGTACTGCCGGTTCCCGTGCTCTACGAAGGCGAGATGCCGCGCCATGCAAAGGCACTGCAAGCGCTCGTGCGGCCTTCGCTGGCGCGCAGCGCGGACTGGAAGGCGGCATTCGAGCAGGCAGTGGCGCATGAAGGCCAGCCGCTCGATCTCGTGCGCCAGCAGACCGACCTGTCCGAGCTTGCGGAGGGCCTGTATCTCAAGACGGAATCGGACGGCCGGGTGACGGGCCGCTACAAGTGGGTGCGTCCGGACTTCGTGCAGACCATCCTCGACTCGGGCTCGCACCACAGCCGCAGGCCGGTGCTGCCGAACCAGTTGGCGCCGGGCGTCGATCTCTACGCGTCGACGCCGCAAGTAACGTGGCAAGACCTGGGGCTGCGCACCTTGCGCGACCCCGCCGAACTCGCAACCGCAAGGAGGACGCGATGACCTACGACGATCTGCGCGCCCTGGTTCCCGCGCCCGGCAAGGACGTTGACTGGACGCAATGCTGCGAACTGCTGCCGGCCTTGCTGCGCCTCGAAGAGACGCCGCAAGACCCGTACTACCACGCCGAAGGAAACGTCGGCATCCACACGCGCATGGTGCTCGACGCCCTGATGCAGGACGCGCACTACAGGCGCGCCGATGCCGACGGCCGCTTCGTGCTGTTCATGGCCTGCCTGCTGCACGACATCGCCAAGCCCGACACCACGGTGATCGACGAAGCCAGCGGCCGCATCGGCCAGCCGGGCCATTCGCGGCGCGGCTCGGTCGACGTGCGCGTGCTGATGTGGAAGGCCCGCGTGCCGTTCGCGTTGCGCGAAGCTGTCTGCCGGATCATCGCGGTGCACCAGCTGCCGTTCCATGCCTTCGCTTCGCGCAAGGGCGTGCGGCCGGAATGGCTGGTGCACAAGCTCTCGTGGGAGCTGAGCCTGCCCGACCTGTGCTGCGTGGCGCGCTGCGACATGCTGGGGCGCCACTATGAAAAGCGTGCCGACAGCATGGCCGACATCGCACTGTTCGAAGAACTCGCGCAGGAAGAAGGCTGCTGGGAAGGCCCGCGCCAGATGGCCGATGCCCACACGCGCCTGGCCTACTTCCGCGGCGCCGACACCAGCCCCGACTACCCGCTGTTCCAGAACGCGGGCTCGCGGGTGACGGTGATGTGCGGCCTGCCGGCCAGCGGCAAGAACCACTGGGTGGCGCAGCACCGCAAGGGCTGGCCGGTCGTGTCCTTCGACGATGCGCGGACCGAACTGGGCCTCAGGCACGGCGAGAACGACGGCATGGCGGCGCATCATGCGGTCGACCAGGCCAAGGCGCTGCTGCGCAGGCAGGAGCACTTCGTCTGGAACGCCACGCACCTGAGCCAGCAGATGCGCACCAAGACACTCGACCTGCTCTGGGCCTACCACGCGCAGATCGAGCTGGTGTACCTGGAGGTTCCGCATGCGGAGCTGATGCGCCGCAACCGAGAGCGCGACACGACGCTGTCGAACGCGGGTATCGAGCGCATGCTGCACCGCTGGGAGCTGCCGGCGCCGGTGGAAGCGCACGAGACGGTCTACGAGGTACAGACCTGAAATGCAGACCTGAAAGACAGAGGGCCCGCCGGTGCGAACCGGCGGGCCCTCTTATATATGTGCGTGCGTGGAATGCGCCGCTCAGAACGGCAGCTTCGGCCCACCGGGACCACCCATCCCGCCCATGCCCTTCATGCCGCCCATGCGCTTCATCATCTTCATGAGGCCGCCGCCCTTCATCTTCTTCATCATTCCCTGCATCTGCTCGAACTCGTTGAGCAGGCGGTTCACTTCCTGAACCTGCACGCCGGCACCGGCGGCGATGCGGCGCTTGCGCGTGGCCTTCAGCAGTTCGGGCTTGCGGCGCTCCAGCGGCGTCATGCTGTTGATGATGCCTTCCTTGCGGCGGATGTCGCGCTCGGCGCGGGTCATGTCGGCTTCGGTGGCCTTGGCGGCCATCTGCGCGGGCAGCTTGTCCATCAGGCTGGAGAGGCCGCCCATCTGCTTCATCTGCTGCAGCTGGCCGAGGAAGTCGTTCAGGTCGAAGCCCGCGCCGCTCTTGACCTTGGCCGCGAGCTTCTGCGCCGCCGCCACGTCGACGCCGGCCGTGACCTGCTCGACCAGCGCCACGATGTCGCCCATGCCCAGGATGCGGCCCGCATGGCGCTCGGCGTCGAACACCTCCAGGCCGTCGATCTTCTCGCTCACGCCGGCAAACTTGATCGGCACGCCCGTGACCTGGCGCACTGACAGCGCCGCACCGCCGCGCGAATCGCCGTCGGTCTTGGTCAGGATGATGCCGGTGAGCGGCAGCGCTTCCTTGAAGGCCTTGGCGGTGTTGATCGCGTCCTGGCCCTGCATGGCATCGACCACGAACAGGGTTTCGACCGGGTCGAGCGCCGCATGCAGCTGCTTGATTTCGGCCATCAGCACTTCGTCGATGGCCAGGCGGCCGGCCGTGTCGACCAGCAGCACGTCGAAATAGTGGCGCTTGGCGTGGTCGAGCGCGGCGCGCGCGATATCCAGCGGCTTCTGGTCGGGCGTGCTCGGGAACCACTCGGCGCCGGCCTGCTTGGTCACGGTCTTGAGCTGCTCGATGGCGGCGGGGCGATACACGTCGCCCGACACGGTGAGCACCTTCTTCTTGCGCTTCTCGATCAGGTGCTTGGCCAGCTTGGCGGTGGTGGTGGTCTTGCCGGCGCCCTGCAGGCCTGCCATGAGGATCACCGCCGGCGGCTGGGCCGCGAGGTTGATGTCCGACACGCCCTCGCCCATGGTCGCGGCGAGTTCGCGGTTGACGATGCCGACCAGCGCCTGGCCCGGCTTGAGCGAGCCCAGCACTTCCTGGCCGAGGGCCTTTTCCTTCACGCGGGCAACGAAGTCGCGCACCACGGGCAGCGCCACGTCGGCTTCCAGCAGCGCCATGCGCACTTCGCGCAGCATGTCCTGCACGTTGCTTTCGGTGATGCGCGCCTGGCCGCTCATCGTCTTGACGAGGCGGGAGAACTTTTCTGTGAGGGCGGTGGCCATGAAAGAAATACCTTGTTGTCCGCTAGCGCGAACCGATGAAAAGTCGGGAAACCTGAAGCCGGTCGCGGGCGCTGCCCATTCGCGAAACACCGCGGAACCGGCTTCGCCGGGCCGCTGGTGTTGCCCCCGGTAGGGGCAGGCGCAGCAACGCGAAGCCTGGGGGCGAGCCATTACACTTCACCGATGATTTTAGCGATCCCCTCTCCACTCGGCGTGGCGCTGGGCATCGCCACCGCCGTGGCCTACGGATTTGTCGCCGCGACCGGGGCCCGGATGAGCCGCCAGGCGACCCAATGGGCCCTCGGCATTGCATGGCTTTTGCACGCCCTGGCGCTGGCCCACGGCCTCATGGGCAGCGAGCCGCGCTTCGGTTTCGCGCCCGCGCTGTCGGTCACGGCGTGGCTGGTGCTCACCGTCTATGCGATCGAAAGCCGCATGTATCCCCAGCTCAAGGTGCGGCGCGCGCTTGCCTGGCTGGGCGCGGCTGCGGTGCTGCTGGCCATCCTGTTCGCGGGCACGCCGCTGCACGTCTCGGCCTCGCCCTGGCTGCCGCTGCACCTGGCGCTGGGCATCGCCTCCTACGGCCTGTTCGGCGCAGCGGTCGTGCATGCCTGGCTGATCACCCGCGCCGAAAAGCAGATCCGCCTGGCCACCGCCGAACCTCACCAGGGTGGCGTGCCGCTGCTCACGCTCGAACGCCTCACCTTCCGTTTCGTCACCGCCGGTTTCGTGCTGCTCTCGGCCACGCTGCTGGCCGGCCTGCTGTTCAGCGAGCAGCTCTACGGCACCGCCGGCCGCTTCTGGAAATGGGACCACAAGACCACCTTCTCGGTGCTCGCCTGGCTCACCTTCGCCGTCCTGCTGATCGGCCGGGTCCGCTTCGGCTGGCGCGGCCGCACCGCACGCCGCGTGCTGTATGCCGGCTCCGCCCTGCTGCTGCTGGCCTATGTGGGCTCGCGCTTCGTGCTCGAAGTGGTGCTCGCGCGTCCTCCTGTATGAAATACCTCCTCGTCCTCGCGGTGCTCTGGGTCGCGATCTGGCTCTGGCGCAAGAACCGGCGCGAAGAAATGCGCGACGCGATGCGCGAGCGCGCGGCCAAGGCGCAGCAGCGCTCGCCCACCCCGGTCGGACCGCCGCAAGCCATGGTGCGCTGCGCCCATTGCGGCCTGCACCTGCCAGCGACCGACGCCATCGCCGGCCCCGGCGGCGCTGTCTATTGCAGCACCGCGCATCGCGACGCCGCCACGGCGAATCGCTGAACACGCGCGGCGCCTTCGCCAATGAGTTCTCCCCTCTGGTCGCGCGGCGAGCCTGTCACCGACTGGGACGTGCTCGAATTGGGCGGCAGCGAAAGCACCGCACTCATCCGGCTGTGGCGCGGCTTCATGGCCGCGCGCTGCTTCGTCGCGCTGGTGCTGGTGCTGCTGCAGGGCGTGGCCTTTGCGCTCGGGCAGACGATGCAGCCGCTGGCCATCGGGATTTCCGCGGTCTACCTGGTCACTGCCTGGCTGACCATGCGCTACACGCGCCTGCAGCCGCCGATCCGGGGCTTCGCCGCGCCGTGGCTGCTCACCGTCGGCGTCGACCTGGCCGCTTTCACCACGCTGCAGGTCATGCAGGGCGGCAACGTCAACTACACGCCGCTATTCGCGCTGCCTGTGCTCATGAGCGCGGTGCTCGGCACGGTGGTGGTGGGCCTGGGCACCACGTCCACCGTCACGCTGCTGCTGCTGGCCGACGCGGGCTGGCACTGGCTGCAGCAGCCTGTCGACTCGTCGGGCCGCTTCGTGCAGGCGGCGCTCACCGGCACCGGGCTGTTCGTGGTGGCCCTGCTGGCGCACGAACTGGCCCGCCGGCTCGCGCGCGAAGAAGCAGTGGCGCAGCGCAACCGCAGCAGCGCGCAGATGCAGGCGCAGGTCAACGACCTGGTGATCGAGACGCTGAGCGAAGGCGTGCTGGTGATCGATGCCGAAGGGCTGGTGCATGCGGCCAATCCGGCGGCCGACGCGATCCTCGGGCAGGGGCTGGCGAAGCTGACGCTGCCTTTCCCCCTGCACGCACAGCCCGCCTGGCACGCGCTGGCCGCGTTGGCGCGCCAGACCTTCGCGCGCCGGGCGCCGCAGTCGGAAGAAATCCCGGTCGCGCAGGCACGCGGCGCGGCGCGCGAGGTGCGCGTGCGCACCCGGCTCACACCCGCCGGCGACAGGCGGCTCGACAGCATGTGCGTGATGTTCCTGCAGGACCTGCGCGAACTCGAGGCACGCATCCGCACCGAGAAGCTGGCGGCGATGGGCCGCATGTCCGCCGCCGTCGCGCATGAAATCCGCAATCCGCTGGCCGCCATCACGCAGGCCAGCGCGCTGCTCAACGAAGACCTGACCGACCCCGCGCACCGCAAGCTCACGAGCATGGTGCAGCACAACGCCCAGCGGCTCGCGCGCATCGTGGACGACGTGCTCGATGTTTCCCGGGCGCGCCAGCAGCGCGTGCTGTCGCTGGGCGAGCAGGTCGTGCTCGACCCTGCGGTGCAGGTGCTGGCCGAGGAGTGGATCCGCCAGACGCAGCGCAAGGGCGTGCAGGTGTCGCTCGATGCGGCCGGCAGCGACGTGCGTTTCGACGCCGAGCACCTGCGCCGGCTGCTGGTGAACCTGCTCGACAACGCGTCGCGCTACGCCGGCAAGCGCGAAGGCTCCATCCAGGTGCTGACCAGCCTTCAGCGCGGCACCCCGGGCCGCCCCGCCCTGATGGTATGGAGCGACGGCGCGCCACTGGAGCCTGCGGTGCAGCGGCACCTGTTCGAACCGTTCTTCTCGTCGGAAAGCCGCTCCAGCGGACTCGGCCTGTTCCTGTGCCGCGAGCTGTGCCGGCGCCACGGCGCCACCATCGGCTACGAGCGGCGCGCGCTGGTCCAGGGCGGTCCGGAGGGCAACGAATTCTTCGTGAGCTTCGCCGCCAGCGAAAACCGGCTGACACAATAGCGCCGTGAGCATTCCCACCCCTTCCACCCAGCGGCCGGCGCAGATCCTGGTCATCGACGACGAACCCGACCTGCGCACGCTGTACGAGCTGACGCTGCTGCGCGAGGGCTATCGCGTCGAGGCCGCGGGCAGCGTGTCCGAGGCGTGGCAGCACCTGGAGGCGGGCCGCTTCGACGCGGTCATCACCGACATGCGGCTGCCCGACGGCCAGGGCATGGAAATCATCCATCGCATCCAGAAAGACCAGCGCAGCGAGCGCTGCGTGGTGATGACGGCCTACGGCTCGGCCGAAAACGCTGTGGAGGCGCTGAAGGCCGGTGCCTTCGACTACCTCACGAAGCCGGTCGATCTCAAGCAGTTCCGCGCCGTGGTGGCGTCCGCGGTGCAGGCGCGCAACGCGGCGCAGCAGCCGGCCAAGTCGGCGCCGGTCGTGGCCGCGGGCAACGATGCGCCGGTGGTGGCCATGTCGGACAGCGGTGCCGCCGCGCTCGAGCGGCTCGTCGGCGATTCGGAACCCATGCGCCTCGTCAAGTCGCGCATCGCGAAGGTGGCGCGCGGCATGGCGCCGGTGCTGGTGCGCGGCGAGTCCGGCACCGGCAAGGAACTGGTGGCGCGCGCGGTGCACGCCTGCAGCCAGCGCAGCGACGGCCCGTTCGTGGCGGTCAATTGCGGCGCGATTCCCGAGAACCTGCTCGAGGCCGAATTCTTCGGCGCGCGCAAGGGCTCCTACACGGGCTCGGCGCAAGACCGCGACGGCTACTTCCAGGCCGCGCGCGGCGGCACGCTGTTCCTGGACGAAATCGGCGACCTGCCGCTGGCCATGCAGTCGAAGCTGCTGCGCGCGATCCAGGAGCGCAGCGTGCGCTCGATCGGCTCCACGCAAGAAGACGCGGTCGACGTGCGCATCGTGAGCGCCACCCACAAGGACCTGCATTCCGAAGTGCAGGCCGGCCGCTTCCGGCAAGACCTGTTCTACCGGCTCAACGTCATCGAGATCGCGGTGCCCGCGCTGCGCGACCGCCGCGAAGACCTGCCCGCGCTGTGCGCCGCGCTGCTCTCGCGCATCGCGCACGACGCCGGAATGCCGGTGCCGCACCTGTCGGACGACCTGCTGCGCCGTCTCGGCCTGCATCCGCTCGACGGCAACGTGCGCGAACTCGAGAACCTGCTGCACCGCGCGGTCGCGCTGAACGACGGCGACGAACTGCACCTCGACCTGATGGGCGGCTTCACCGCTTCCGCCGAAGCCGCGGCGTCCGCACCGGCGCCGCTGCTGGCGGACATCACGACGCCCGCCATGCTTGCGCCGCCGCCCGCGCCGGTCGCACCGCCCAAGCCAGCGCCGCCGCCGCTGCCGTCCGACCTGCAGGCCTACCTCGACCAGCAGGAGCGCGAGATTCTGGTGCGCGCGCTGCACGACAGCGGTTTCAACCGCACCGCCGCCGCCGCGCGGCTCGGCATGAGCCTGCGCCAGATCCGCTACCGCATCGCGCGCCTGGGCATCACCACACCCAACGGCGACGATGGCGCGAGCAGCCATGCCGACGACTGAAGACAACGCAGGCGGCAACGGCGACGGCGCACTCTGGCAGGCCGGCTGGTACCGCTTCGCGAAGGCGCTGCCCTCGCCGAACTTCGGCCCCCGCCCCGCCGGCGCGCAGACCGACCTCGTCGTGATCCATTCGATCAGCCTGCCGCCCGGGGAGTACGGCGGCGACGCAGTGCAGCGGCTCTTCACCAACCGGCTCGACTGGGACGCGCACCCTTACTTCCAGTCGATCCGCGGGCTCGAGGTGTCCTCGCATTTCTACGTGCGCCGCAACGGCGAACTCTGGCAGTTCGTGAGCTGCGACGACCGCGCCTGGCATGCCGGCGTGTCGTCGTGGCGCGGCCGCGGCAACTGCAACGACGACTCGGTCGGCATCGAGCTCGAGGGCCTCGAGGGCCAGCTGTTCGACGAGCCGCAATACGAGACGCTCGCGAGCCTGTGCGCCGCGATCGCGCAGCACTATCCCATCGCCCACATCGCCGGCCACGAGCACATCGCGCCGGGCCGCAAGCAAGACCCCGGCGCCGGTTTCGACTGGCGCCTGCTGCGCGAGCAACTGGGCTGGAGTCCACAGATGTTTCCTGCACAGGTGGTGCAGCGCTAATTTTTTCAATCGCGCGACGGCTCGCGATGCGCGGATCATGCGCCGCAGCAATGCGAAAATATCGGCCGCTCGATCAAGCAACCATGCGCCTTGCAGGCCCAAATCGGCTCGCAAGCCACGCCCCATGCGGCTTGCGCAACCATAGGCCAGTATTCATGCGGCATCTCTGGTGGTGTCCTACGCCGAAAGAGATGCCAGCAAGGCTTGTATCGAGAAGAAAACGCTACATCTAGTGGGTTGTACACCCCCGACACCCTAGATATAGTGTCCAACGTCCGGTCATCAACACCGGCGCGGCGCCCCGCCCCGGCGTCGCCATCCAACAAGAATTGCCAACCGAGAGGAAGCGAATGCAAACTGCCCTGACCCCCCAATCGATCCCGCGTGCCGTTCCCTCGACGCCACCGCAGCAGCAGCGAGACACTGCCGGCTCCCCCAACATCCAGAACCTGGCCCACTACCAGATCATCCGCCGCAACGGGGCCGTGGTGCCCTTCGAGCCGAACAAGATCGCCATCGCGATGATGAAGGCCTTCCTCGCCGTGCACGGCACGCAGGGCGCGGCTTCGGCCAGCGTTCGCGAGACGGTGGACGTGCTCACGCAAGGCGTGATCCGCGCGCTGGTGCGCTCGCGTCCGGGCGGCGGCACCTTCCACATCGAAGACGTGCAGGACCAGGTCGAACTCGGCCTGATGCGCGGCGGCCATCATGAAATCGCGCGCGCCTACGTGCTGTACCGCGAACGCCGCACGCAGGAGCGTTCGAAGCAGGGCGAGCAACAAGCGCCGGCCACGCCCGCGCTGCACGTGCTGGACAACGGCGAGCTGGTCGCGCTCGACATCAACGAACTCAAGGGCCTGATCGAGTCCGCCTGCGAGAACCTGGGCGAGAGCATCACCGCCGCGCCGATCGTCGCCGAGACGATGCGCAACCTGTACGACGGCGTGCCGCTCGACGAGGTCTACAAGGCTTCGATCCTGGCCGCCCGCACGCTGATCGAGAAGGACCCCGACTACACCTTCGCCACCGCGCGCCTGCTGCTGCACACGATCTTCAAGGAAATCATCGGCCGCGAAGTGATGCCGGCCGAGCGTGCCACCGCCTACGCCGACTACTTCCCGCAGTTCATCAAGAAGGGCGTGGACAACGACCTGCTCGACGAAAAGCTGCTGCAGTACGACCTGCCCCGCCTGGGCGCGGCACTGAAGGCCGAGCGCGACAACCAGTTCGACTACCTCGGCCTGCAGACCCTGTACGACCGCTACTTCCTGCACGTGCGCAAGACCCGCATCGAGCTGCCGCAGGCTTTCTTCATGCGCGTGGCCATGGGCCTGTCGCTGAACGAAATCGACCGCGAAGCCCGCGCCATCGAGTTCTATGAAGTGCTGTCGTCGTTCGACTTCATGTCGAGCACGCCCACGCTGTTCAACGCCGGCACGCTGCGCTCGCAGCTGTCGAGCTGCTACCTGACCACCGTGCCCGACGACCTGGACGGCATCTACGAGTCGATCAAGGAAAACGCGCTGCTGTCGAAGTTCGCCGGCGGCCTGGGCAACGACTGGACCCGCGTTCGCGCGCTCGGCAGCCACATCAAGGGCACCAACGGCGAATCGCAAGGCGTGGTGCCGTTCCTGAAGGTGGTGAACGACACGGCCGTGGCCGTGAACCAGGGCGGCAAGCGCAAGGGCGCCGTCTGCACGTACCTGGAAACCTGGCACCTCGACATCGAGGAGTTCCTGGAGCTGCGCAAGAACACCGGCGACGACCGCCGCCGCACGCACGACATGAACACCGCCAACTGGATCCCCGACCTGTTCATGCGCCGCGTGATGGAAAAGGGCACCTGGACGCTGTTCTCGCCCTCGAACGTGCCCGACCTGCACGACCTGTTCGGCGCCGAATTCGAAAAGGCCTACGTGGCCTACGAAGAGAAGGCTGCCCGCGGCGACATCAAGCCCGCGCGCACCATCCAGGCGACCGACCTGTGGCGCAAGATGCTCACGATGCTGTTCGAGACCGGCCATCCCTGGATCACGTTCAAGGACGCCTGCAACGTGCGCTCGCCGCAGCAGCACGCCGGCGTGGTGCACTCGTCGAACCTCTGCACCGAGATCACGCTGAACACCAGCGACACCGAAACCGCCGTCTGCAACCTGGGTTCCGTGAACCTGCTGCAGCACCTGAAGGACGGCAAGGTCGACCAGGAAAAACTCAAGAAGACGATCTCCACGGCGATGCGCATGCTCGACAACGTGATCGACATCAACTACTACGCCGTGAAGAAGGCGCGCGACTCGAACCTGCGCCACCGTCCGGTCGGCCTGGGCCTGATGGGCTTCCAGGACGCGCTGTACGAACTGCGCATTCCCTACGCCTCGCAAGAAGCCGTGCAGTTCGCCGACGAGTCGATGGAAGCCATCTGCTACCACGCCTACTGGGCCTCGACCGACCTGGCGCGCGAACGCGGCAAGTACTCGAGCTACAAGGGCTCGCTGTGGGACAAGGGCATCCTGCCGATCGACTCGCTCGACCTGCTGGAAAAGGCACGCGGCGGCTACGTCGAGGTCGACCGCTCGGCCACCCTCGACTGGGACGCGCTGCGCTCGAAGATCAAGGCCGACGGCATGCGCAATTCGAACTGCGTGGCCATCGCTCCGACCGCGACCATCTCGAACATCATCGGCGTGGACGCCTCGATCGAACCCTGCTTCGGCAACCTGTCGGTCAAGTCGAATCTGTCGGGCGAGTTCACCGTGATCAACCACTACCTGGTGCGCGACCTGAAGCGCCTGGGCCTGTGGGACGACGTGATGGTCATGGACCTGAAGCACTTCGACGGTTCGCTGCGTCCGATCGACCGCGTGCCGCAAGACGTGAAGGCGCTCTACGCCACCGCGTTCGAAGTGGAAACCACGTGGCTGGTGGAAGCCGCCGCGCGTCGCCAGAAGTGGATCGACCAGGCGCAGTCGCTGAACATCTACATGGCCGGCGCATCGGGCAAGAAGCTCGACGACACGTACAAGCTCGCATGGCTGCGCGGCCTGAAGACGACCTACTACCTGCGCACGCAGAGCGCGACGCACGCCGAGAAGTCGACGGTGCAGTCGGGCCGGCTCAACGCGGTGTCGTCGGGCAGCGATGCACCTTCGGGCATGAGCGCGCTCGAAGCCGCTGCTGCAGCAGCAAAGGCACAGATGAACGCGATCCCCGCTACCGACATCGCGTTCTGCGGCGTGGACGATCCGACCTGCGAAGCCTGCCAGTGATGAGTGAATCGAAGCGCCTTCCGGCGCTTCGTTGAATCAGCGAGGTGCATGCGAAAGTCGTGCGACGGTCACTCGATGAAGCCATTGACTGACATCGCACGATGCATGCGAGCAACATAACAACCACATAAATGGCGTGCGATGTGAACGAGCACTTTGCAACTCACATCGTTACTCCGATAATTTGAGCATTGGATTTTTCTATGTTGACCTGGGACGAAGAAGTCAAGCCCTCCTTGCCAAAGGATATGCAACAAGGATTGCAGCAGCACCACGCATCGACCGGCGGTTTTTCCGCAGGCCGTTCGGTGGATGCTCCGACTTCGTCGATTGCACAGCCCGCAGCAGCAACGCCTGCGGCCACCCAGCGCGTCAAGGCCTCCGACAAGCGCATCATCAACGGTCAGACCGACGTCAACCAGCTGGTGCCCTTCAAGTACAAGTGGGCGTGGGAAAAGTACCTCGCCACCTGCGCCAACCACTGGATGCCGCAGGAAGTGAACATGACGCGCGACATCGCGCTCTGGAAAGACCCGAACGGCCTGACTGAAGACGAGCGCCGCATCGTCAAGCGCAACCTCGGCTTCTTCGTGACCGCCGACTCGCTGGCCGCCAACAACATCGTGCTGGGCACCTATCGCCACATCACGGCTCCCGAGTGCCGCCAGTTCCTGCTGCGCCAGGCCTTCGAGGAAGCGATCCACACGCACGCGTACCAGTACATCGTCGAGTCGCTCGGCCTGGACGAGAGCGAGATCTTCAACGCCTACAACGAAGTGCCGTCGATCCGCGAGAAGGACCAGTTCCTGATCCCGTTCATCGACGCCATCAGCGACCCCAACTTCAAGACCGGCACCCACGAGACCGACCAGACGCTGCTCAAGTCGCTCATCGTGTTCGCCTGCCTGATGGAAGGGCTGTTCTTCTACGTCGGTTTCACGCAGATCCTCGCACTGGGCCGCCAGAACAAGATGACCGGCGCCGCCGAGCAGTACCAGTACATCCTGCGCGACGAGTCGATGCACTGCAATTTCGGCATCGACCTGATCAACCAGCTCAAGCTCGAGAACCCCGGCCTCTGGACCCCCGAGTTCAAGGCAGAGATCAAGGCCCTCTTCATGAAGGCCGTCGAGCTCGAATACAAATACGCCGAAGACACCATGCCTCGCGGCGTGCTCGGCATGAATGCCTCCATGTTCAAGGGCTACCTGCGCTACATCGCCAATCGGCGTGCACAGCAGATCGGCCTCGAAACGCTCTTCCCGAACGAGGAAAATCCGTTCCCCTGGATGAGCGAAATGATTGACCTGAAGAAAGAGCGCAACTTTTTCGAAACCCGCGTGATCGAGTACCAGTCGGGTGGTGCGCTCTCCTGGGATTGAATCTTTCGACAAGAATTAATGAATTCAAGAATTGCCCTTGCCACCGATCGCGCCATAGAGCGCGGCATGGACGAGGGCTCAGGTGTTCATGGTGCTGGGGCTCAGATTCCAACGCCATGAATCGCTTCACGCTACCCAACGTGCGTGGAGTGCTTCAATAGGTTGATTTTTTCAACTTGATCAAGGAGAAATAGAAATGGCAACTGCAAAGAAAGCGCCGGCTAAGAAAGCCGCTGCAAAGAAGGCTCCGGCAAAGAAGGTCGTGGCTGCAAAGAAGGCTCCGGCAAAGAAGGTAGCCGCCAAGAAGGCACCGGCCAAGAAGGTCGCTGCCAAGAAGGTAGCCGCCAAGAAGGCGCCGGCGAAGAAGGTAGCGGCCAAGAAGGCAGCACCGGCCAAGAAGGCCGCCGCCAAGAAGGCTCCTGCCAAGAAGGCCGTAGCGAAGAAGGCCCCGGCCAAGAAGGCTGCTGCGAAGAAGGCTCCTGCCAAGAAGGCCGCCGCCAAGAAGGCGCCTGCGAAGAAGGCTGCTGCCAAGAAGGCGCCTGCGAAAAAGGCCGCGGCCAAGAAAGCCGCGAAAAAGCCCGCTGCCAAGCCTGCCGCTGCTGCCAAGAAGCCTGCTGCGAAGAAGGCTGCCAAGGCAGCAGCGCCCGCCAAGGCTGCCGTAGCACCTGCTGCTGCTCCTGCTGCGCAAACGACGCTGAATCCTCAAGCTGCCTGGCCGTTTCCCACGGCCAGCAAGCCCTGAGTCTTTTCAGCGGCCCTGAAGGCGCAAAAGCCCGACACCTCACGGTGTCGGGCTTTTTTATTGGGTGTCAGGGGGCGGCGTACCGCGACGATCAGAGGCCCAGGGCCTTGCGATCGACCTGGTAGTTCTGCGGGCCGCGCTGCGCGATCTTGAGCGCGCCGATGCGATTGCCCAGCGCCGCGCACTGCGCCAGTGGCCATTCCTTTTCCAGGCCGAACAGCAGCGCACCGCGCCATGCATCGCCGCAGCCGGTGGGCTCGACCACCTCCGTCGGCACCACGCCCGGCACGTGTTCGCGAACACCGTCGGTCCACACTTCGCAGCCGTCAGCCGCCAGCGTGACCACCAGGCCGCGCACGCGCTGCGAGATCTCGGCCAGGCTCCAGCCGGTGCGTTGCGACAGCATCTTGCCTTCGTAGTCGTTCACCACCACCCAGCTCGCAAGCTCGACGAAGTGGCGCAGCGCCTCGCCGTCGAACATCGGCAGGCCCTGGCCCGGGTCGAACACGAACGGAATGCCGGCTGCGGCAAACTGCTCCGCGTGCTGCAGCATGGCATCACGCCCATCAGGCGCGATGATGCCGAGCTTGATGTCTTCGCGCGCCGCCACCTTGGTGACGTGCGCCTGCTGCATCGCGCCGGGGTGGAAAGCGGTGATCTGGTTGTTGTCGATGTCGCTCATGATCATCGCCTGCGCGGTGAAGGTGTCGTCGAGCTGGCGCACGAACTCAGTGCTGATGCCCAGCGAGCGCATGCGCTCGAGATACGAAGCACCGTCGCTGCCCAGCGTGGCCATCGGCAGGGCCGAGCCGCCGAGCGCATTGAGGCTGTAGGCGATGTTGCCGGCACAGCCGCCGAAGTCGCGCCGCAGGGTCGGCACCAGGAACGACACATTCAAGATGTGCAGCTGGTCGGGAAGAATCTGGTCGGCGAACCGCCCCTCGAAGGTCATGATCGTGTCGAACGCGAGGGAACCGCAAATTACTGCTGCCATGGGTGAGCCGTTGGTTGAAGGAATGAAAAAAGCAAAGGACGCGTGCGAGCGCCCCGCTCAAGGATAGAAGGCCTCGACGCGGTAGCCCGCGATGGGCGGCAGGGCCGCGGCTTCCGAGGCCGACAGCGTCAGCGGCAGCGAAGCCGCCCTGTCCGCCCGCGCAGCCAGCACGGAAGGGGCACCGTAGTCGGCAGGCATGAGCACGCGGCGCACCACGGCACGCTCCTGCGTATCGAGCAGCGACAGTTCCACGGCGGGCATCGCGAGCGGCACCGTCGCGCCGTTGCGCAAGGTGAAGCTCAGGCGGTAGTCGTTGCTACCGCTCTTCTCGCGCGCGAAGGCAGCGCCATCGATCACGATGTCGCCGATCTGGCGCAGCGCCGCGAGCTCGCAGCCGGTGTACTGGCACAACGCCGCCAGCGCGGGACGCAGATTGGGTTGGCGCGCGGCGATACCGTCGCGCTCATGGCGGACGACCTGCACGACGAGCAGCAACACGGCGAGCACCGCCAGCAGCACAAGCACTGCACGCACACCCTTGCGCTGCCAGAAGCCCGGCGATGCGTCGGCCGGATCGTCTTCTTCGGACAGCGGATGCCCCGGCGGCGGCTCGAAGGTGGACGATAAAGAGAAGTCGGGCTCGCTCTCGGTCTCCACGGCCTGCACCACGGAAGCCGAGGTCGCCGCCTTCGCGGCCGCGCGCTCCTCGCGAGCCTTGGCGCTCGCGATCTTGGCCGACTTGATGCGGGCACGGCGCAGCGCCTTCTGCATCTGCACCTGGTCGTGGTCTTTTTCTTCCTGCTCTCGCTCGCCCTCCCCGTCGTCGCTGGCGCGCTCGACGAGCGTGCGCAGTCTGGCCTGAGGGTTGATGGGCAGCGGCGGCGCTGGCGGAGGTGGGGACGGCGGCGGAGATGCCAGGTTGAGGTCGATGCTTGGAAACGGGGGCAGCGTGCTCTGCGGCGGCTTCCACGCGGGCTCGGTGTTGTCGAGATCGGACCAGGGCTCGTCCGCGGCGATGCCGTGCTCGGGGAGCTCCAGGGAAAAGTCGAGCGGCGACGGCAGCGGAGGCATGACGGCCGGCGGCAGCGATGGCGATGGCGTCTTGGGGGAGGAGTCTTGCCGATGCTGGTGCTCGGGCTCGTCGTCGAAGAAATCGGCGTCTTCCGCCGCCTGGACGGACGCCGCGGCCGGCGGCGGAGGCACAGGCACCGGTGACGGCGCAGTCTTCGGCTCGCTCGACGATTCGACCAAGCCAGGCATGTAGCCACCCTGCATCGCAGGCGACGCACCCGCCGATGCGCCATCGGGCGCTTCATGCAGGTCGAGCGTGGCGTCGAACACGTGGCTGCAGCGCCCGCAACGCACCCAGCCGTCAGAGATGCGAAGCTGGTCGCGCACCACCTTGAAGGTGGTGGTGCAGGCGGGGCAGCGCGTGACGAGGCTCATGACGGGGCGATTGTAGGGTCGGGCCCTCGCCGCGTGAGAGGCGCGAAGCGGCGGCTCAGCAGCGCGCGGTCATGAGGATCCAGCCATCCTCGGTGTCGCTGACTTCGAGCGCGGCGTACGGTGCGTAGGCCTCTTTCAATTCGTCCGCCTGGCGCTCGAGGATGCCGGCCAGCACCAGCGATCCGCCGGCTTTCACATGGCTGCGCAGCAGTGGCGCAAGCACCTTGAGCGGCGTGGCCAGGATGTTCGCGAGCACGGTGTCGTAGTGGCCCTTGGCCGCCTCGGGCAGTCCGGCCTTCAGATGGACGCCATTGGCCTCCGCATTGAGCTTGGTCGACGAGACCGCGGCTTCGTCGATGTCGACGGCGTCGATGTCGGCCGCGCCGAACTTCGCCGCGCCGATGGCCAGGATGCCGGAGCCGCAGCCGTAGTCGAGCACGCGCTGGCCGCCCAGGCCGCCTTGTCGTGTGGCGATCCAGCGCAGGCACATGCGGGTGGTGGGATGCGTGCCGGTACCGAAGGCGAGCCCCGGGTCCAGCCGGATCACTTCCCTGGCCTGTTCGGGCGGCTCGTGCCAGGTGGGCACGATCCAGAACTCGGGCGTGATCTCGACCGGCGCGAACTGCGATTGCGTGAGCCGCACCCAGTCCTGCTCGGGCACCACGCCGATGCCGAGCACCTCGCAGCCCTCGAAGAAGTCCTGCAGCGCGAGCACCGACGCGGCATCCTTCGCGGCCGCCTCGTCGGGGAACAACGCGATCACGCGCGAACGCTGCCAGCCATCCTTGGGCGGCGGCATGCCGGGTTCGCCGAACAGCGCCTGCTCGGCGTCGGTTTGCGCGTCGGCGTCTTCCACCGACACGCTCAGTGCATCGAGTGCATCGAGCGCATCGCTGAGCGTTTCGACCCGGTCTTCCGGCGCCATCAGGCGGAGTTCAAACATCGCAGTCTTTCCAGGTCAGCGCTTGTGTGCAGCCAGCCACTCTTCGAGATAGTGGATGTTGGTGCCACCGGTCATGAACTTGGAATCGACCATCAGCTCGCGGTGCAGCGGGATGTTGGTCTGGATGCCTTCGATCACGGTTTCGTTGAGCGCCGTGCGCATGCGGGCCATGGCCTGCTCGCGCGTGTCACCGTACACGATGATCTTGCCGATCATGGAGTCGTAGTTCGGCGGCACGAAGTAGTTGGTGTACGCATGCGAGTCGACGCGCACGCCAGGGCCGCCCGGTGGGTGCCACATGGTGATGCGGCCCGGCGACGGCGTGAACTTCCAGGCGTCTTCGGCGTTGATGCGCACCTCGATGGCGTGGCCGTGCATCTGGATCTGGCGCTGCGTGAACGGCAGCTTCTCGCCGGCCGCGACCATGATCTGCGTCTTGACGATGTCGATGCCCGTGGTGAATTCCGTCACCGGATGCTCCACCTGCACGCGCGTGTTCATCTCGATGAAGTAGAACTCGCCGTTCTCGTAGAGGAACTCGAAGGTGCCGGCGCCGCGGTAGCCGATCTTCTTGCAGGCGGCCGCGCAGCGCTCGCCGATCTTCTCGATCAGCTTGCGCGGAATGCCCGGCGCGGGCGATTCCTCGATCACCTTCTGGTGGCGGCGCTGCATGGAGCAGTCGCGCTCGCCCAGGTAGACGGCGTTCTTGTGCTTGTCCGCGAGGATCTGGATCTCGATGTGGCGCGGGTTCTGGAGAAACTTCTCCATGTACACGGCCGCATTGTTGAAGGCCGCGCCGGCTTCCGCCTTGGTCATCTGGATCGCGTTGACCAGCGCCGCCTCGGTGTGCACCACGCGCATGCCGCGGCCACCGCCGCCGCCTGCCGCCTTGATGATGACCGGGTAGCCGATCGCGCGGGCGATGCGCTTGTTGGTGGCTGCGTCGTCCGAGAGCTCACCCTCGGAGCCGGGCACGCAAGGCACGCCGGCCTTGATCATGGCCTGCTTGGCCGAGACCTTGTCGCCCATCGTGCGGATGTTGTCGGGCGTCGGGCCGATGAACTGGAAACCGCTCTGCTCCACGCGTTCGGCGAAGTTGGCGTTCTCGCTCAGGAAGCCATAGCCGGGGTGGATGGCTTCGGCGTCGGTCACTTCGGCGGCCGAAATGATCGCCGGCATGTTGAGGTAGCTCTGCGCCGACGGGGCCGGGCCGATGCACACCGCTTCTTCGGCGAGCTTGATGTACTTGGCGTCGCGGTCGGCCTCGGAATACACCATCACGGCCTTGATGCCGAGTTCGCTGCAGGCGCGCTGGATCCGGAGGGCAATCTCCCCCCGGTTTGCAACCAGGATCTTCTTGAACATGGTCACTCGATGATGAACAGCGGCTGGCCGTATTCGACCGCCTGCCCGTTTTCGCCGAGGATCTGGGTGATCGTGCCGGACTTGTCGGCCTCGATTTCGTTGAGGATCTTCATCGCTTCGATGATGCAGACCGTGTCACCCTCGTTCACCTTGCTGCCAACCTCGACGAACGCAGCAGCGCCCGGGCTGGACGAACGGTAGAAGGTGCCGACCATCGGCGACTTCACGGCATGGCCGGCAGGCGCGGCTTCGGCCACCGGTGCGCTGGCCGCGGCAGGTGCCGCAGCAGGAGCGCCGGCTGCGGCCGGTGCTGCAGCCGCCTGAGGCGCTGCCAGCGTTTGCACATACTGCACCGGGGCGGCGCCGCCGCCCTTGACGATGCGAACCTTGCCTTCGGTCTCGGTGATTTCCAGTTCGGAAATATTCGATTCGGACACCAGATCGATCAGTGTCTTGAGTTTGCGCAGATCCATGAGACTCCAGTGCCGGCTTTGCCGGTCTTTGGGATATAACTTGTCCGAAAATCGGCGATTTTCGGCGTTTGGCGGCTAACGCCAGCGGAAGGACGGGATTCTAACCACGAACCAGTTCGCGCCGCCAAGTGTCCAGATCGGTGGTTTCCAGCTTGCCCATTTTACGAGCGGCCACCGACCCGTTCGCATTCAGCACCAGCGTGAAGGGCAGCCCGCCGCCTGTGTTGCCCAGGTTCTTGACCAGTTCCGTGCCCTGCAGACCCGCCAGGCCGGTGGGATAGGTGACCGGCGTGCGCTGCAGGAATTTGCGCACGGCGCTGGGCTGATCGATGGCCAATCCCACAACTTGCCAGCCGTTGGAACCATGTTCGCGGAAAAAGGCGTCGATCATGGGCATTTCCTCGACACAGGGAGGACACCAGGTCGCCCAGAAGTTCAGCAGCAGCGGCTTGCCGCGCAGGCTCGACAGGACGAGGTCACCGCCCTCGGGACGCTCGAAGCTCTGACCCCAGAACGCTGCATCCAGTTGCTCGCCGCTGGCCGAACTGCCGCTGCCGCGCTCCTTCCACCAGGCACCACCGAGTCCGGCGGCCGCCGCGGCAGCCGCCACGCCGGCATAGAGCATGCCGCGTCGGGTGGGCGAAGAAGTCATTCACTTGTCCTTTTCTCGTTCAATCAGTCGGCGCAATGCGGGCAGGTCGCCGCGCGGCGTGCGCCCCTGGGCGTCGGGCTTCAGGGCTCCGCGCAGGTCGTCGAGGTCATAGACCAGCAGGTGCACGCCGATTTCCTCGCCGAGCGCCCGGCTCGGGGCATGCACGCTCAGGGCCTCGACCTGCTCGCCATGAAAGCCGGTCACCATGCGGGGTTCGTAATCCACGTGGTGATCGATCAGTGCGATTTCGGCCGACTTGGAATCATCGCAGAACAATTGAATATAAATGTCTGACAGCCGGGTGGCCGTTCCGTGCCACACGGCGCCTCCGACATGCGGGCGGAAAGCGGCCATGCGCTCCATCCACTCGAGCGCCAGAAGACGCAGCGCGTGCAATTCCTGCGGCTGGGTATCGGCGCAGAACAGCTCGATGTACTCACGCACCTCGGCCTCGACTTCGTCGTTGTTCGGCAGCGGGGTACGCGCCGACAGGCCGAGGTCACGCAGTGCACGGCGCTTGGCCGGGCCGTACTCAAGCCCTTCCTCGACGACGAGACGGGCTGCGGAAGCGGCGATTTCACGCTTGGACGTGTCCATTCGGGCATTTTGCCCCCAGTGGGCTTCCCTTAGATGAACATCAGTACGAAGCGCAGGCCAAAGGCCCTGCGGCCGGGCAGGCACCGCACCTCGCTTCCCTAGAATCGACCGATGCACATTCATATCCTGGGTATCTGCGGCACGTTCATGGGCGGACTCGCCGCCCTGGCGCGCGAGGCAGGCCACCGGGTCACGGGCTGCGACGCCGGCGTGTACCCGCCCATGAGCGACCAGTTGCGCTCGCTCGGCATCGACCTGATCGAAGGCTTCGGCGCCGACCAGCTTGAACTTTCGCCCGACATGTTCGTGGTCGGCAACGTGGTGTCCCGCGTCCGGCTGCCCGACGGGAGCCCCAAGTTCCCGCTGATGGAAGCGATCCTCGACGCCGGCCAGCCCTATACCAGCGGCCCGCAATGGCTGGCCGAGCATGTGCTTCAGGGCCGCCATGTGCTGGCCGTCGCCGGCACCCACGGCAAGACGACGACCACTTCGATGCTGGCCTGGGTGCTGGAAAAAGGCGGCAAGGCGCCGGGCTTCCTGGTGGGGGGCGTGCCGCTGGACTTTGGCGTGTCGGCCCGGCTGGGCGACGGCTCGGCCTTCGTGATCGAGGCCGATGAATACGACACGGCCTTCTTCGACAAGCGCAGCAAGTTCGTGCACTACAGGCCGCGCACCGCGGTGCTGAACAACCTGGAGTTCGATCACGCGGACATCTTCGATGATCTCGCAGCCATCGAACGGCAATTCCATCACCTCGTGCGCACCGTGCCCAGCACTGGGCGGCTGGTGGTGAACGCCACCGAAGAAAGCCTGCAGCGCGTGCTGACGCAGGGCTGCTGGAGCGAGCTCGCACGCTTCGGCGCCGGCGGTGAATGGCAGGCACGAGGCCCCCACGACGCCTTCGACGTGCTGCGCCAAGGCGAGGTGGTCGGCCGGGTCGAGTGGGCGCTCTCCGGGCTGCACAACCAGATGAACGCGCTCGCCGCCATTGCTGCTGCCGATCATGTGGGCGTGCCGCCCGCCGAAGCGGCCCGCGCGCTCGGCACCTTCCGCAACGTGCGCCGGCGCATGGAGCTGCGGGGCGCCGTGGAGAGCGGCGGCGGCGCCATCACCGTCTATGACGACTTCGCCCACCACCCCACGGCCATCCGCACGACGCTCGACGGCCTGCGCAACAAGCTCGATGACGCCGGCAAGAAAAGCGAGCGCATCCTCGCGGCCTTCGAGCCGCGCAGCAACACGATGAAGCTGGGCGTCATGGCGGCGCAGTTGCCCTGGAGCCTGGAGTCGGCCGATCTGTCTTTCTGCCATACGGCCGGGCTCGACTGGGACGTCGCCGCCGCGCTGGCACCGATGGGCGAGCGCGCCCAGCTAGCAGGAGCCATCGAACCGCTGGTGGAGCAGATCGTGACCGCGGCACGGCCGGGGGATCACATCGTCTGCATGAGCAACGGCGGCTTCGGCGGCGTGCACGACAAACTGCTTGCCGCGCTGAAGGCCGCGGCGGCATCATGAGCCCATGACCCTCACCCCTCTGTCCCGCGCGCACGAACTGATCGAGACCCTGAAGCTGCAGCCCCACCCCGAAGGCGGCTGGTACAAGGAAGTGTTCCGCTCGGCGGCGACCGTCTTGCCTGCCGACGGCCGTGCAAGCCGCAATGCGCTGACCAGCATCTACTTCCTGCTGGAAGCCGGCCAGCAGTCACGCTGGCACCGGGTGCTGTCGGACGAGGCCTGGGTGCATCTGGAAGGCGTGCCGCTGGCGCTCTGGACCTGCGACGCCGCGATGCGGACCGCGCCGGCCCATGTGAAGCTGGGCCCGGTCGACGCCCACGGGACGCGGCCGCAGCATGTGGTGCTCGCCGGCCAGTGGCAGGCCGCGCGCCCGATCCAGAGCCACTCGGCTGGCGACTACACGCTGGTTGCGTGCATGGTCGGGCCGGGCTTCGACTTTGCCGATTTCTCGATGGTGCCGCCCGACAGCGACGAGGCTGCATCGATGCGGCACCACTGGCCCGACCTGGCCGGCATGCTCTAGCAGAGCCCGGCGCTCAGCCCCGGCGCCGCTTGACCGCCTGCGACAGCGTGTCGAGCACCTGCACCGAATCTTCCCAGCCCAGGCACGCATCGGTGATGCTCTTGCCGTACTCGAGGCCCGACAGCTCGTCCTTGCCCGGCGTGAACTTCTGGGCACCGGCCTGCAGATGGCTTTCGACCATCACGCCGAACACGCGATTCGAACCGGCTGCGATCTGCGCGGCGACGTCCTTCGCCACGTCGATCTGCTTCTGGTGCTGCTTCGAACTGTTGGCGTGGCTGCAGTCGACCATGAGCGTGGGCGGCAGCTTGGCGGCCTGGAGGTCCTTGCAGGCCGCCTCGACGCTGGCGGCGTCGTAGTTGGGCGCCTTGCCG
Source organism: Variovorax durovernensis (assembly GCF_977011995.1). NCBI lineage: Bacteria > Pseudomonadati > Pseudomonadota > Betaproteobacteria > Burkholderiales > Comamonadaceae > Variovorax > Variovorax durovernensis. The sequence goes on from NZ_CDRNCW010000001.1 coordinate 5,759,068, forward strand.
CCGCGCAGGATCACGTGGCAGTCGGGGTTGCCGTTGGTCTGCACAATCGCGACCTGGCCGTTCTTGTGCACCGACAGGAAGTGGTGGCCGCGCGCCGCCGCCTGGATCGCATCGGTGGCGATGCGGATGTTGCCGTCCGTGCCGTTCTTGAAGCCGATCGGCGCCGACAGGCCGGAAGCCAGCTCGCGGTGCACCTGGCTTTCGGTCGTGCGCGCGCCGATGGCGCCCCAGGCGATCAGGTCGCCGATGTACTGGGGCGAGATCACGTCGAGGAATTCGCTGCCCGCCGGCAGGCCGATGCGGTTGATGTCGATCAGCAGCTGGCGCGCGATGCGCAGGCCTTCGTCGATGCGGAAGCTCTCGTCGAGGTACGGGTCGTTGATCAGGCCCTTCCAGCCGACCGTAGTGCGCGGCTTCTCGAAGTACACGCGCATCACGATTTCCAGCGTGCCGGCGTATTTTTCGCGTTCGACCTTCAGGCGGCGGGCATATTCGAGCGCCGCGGCCGGATCGTGGATGGAGCACGGGCCCATGATCACCAGCAGCCGATCGTCCTTGCCCGCCATGATGTTGTGGATGCTGCGGCGGGTGCCTTCGATCAGGGTTTCGACAGGCGTGCCGCGGATCGGGAAGAAGCGGATCAGATGTTCGGGAGGAGGCAGCACGTTGATGTCCTTGATGCGTTCGTCGTCGGTCTTGCTGGTTTTTTCGACGTTCGCATACCAGCTGTCGCTGGCGGGGGCAGTGTTCGTGCTCATGGGTGCTTCCTTGTTGGAGTGGGTTTCGTCAGGCCATAAAAAAACCGCCGGGGGCTTGAGGCCACCGGCGGTTCTGGGAGGGTGTTCGTTTGCTTTACGCGCTCGCCTCTCGTCCGCCGGAAACCGGGAACCAAAAGTAGGCAAAGAAATAAGCGCGGAGGGCGGACATGTGGGCGGAATGTAGCACGGAAAGCAAAAGCCGGGTCAAGCGGGCGTGCGCGGCTTTGCCTAGCGGTAGCCCGATTCGTTGGGGTTGTGGATGATCCAGATCAGGTTGCCGCTGGAGAAATCGCCCATGCCGCCACCCGCGAAGATCAGCCGGCCCTGGCCCTTGTAGGTCATCTCGAAGCGGTGGCGGTCACTGCCGAAATAGAACGGAATGAAGGCCTTGCCGGTCACGTAGGCACCCTGGTCGGTCGGCTGGCCGGCAAGGTCGGTAACCTGCCGCGCGCTCATGCCGATCTGCAGCCGCGCGAACTTGCTGTTGCGCGCCGGGTTGCCGGTGATCTCGCCTTCGTAGCCGTTCAGGCCCTTGACCGTCTTGCCGCTGCCGGCTTCGACCTTTGACGAGTCGATGACGTTGCCCTGGGCGTCCATGCCGGCCTTGGCGCCGCCACGTGCCGGAGCGGCTGCAGCCGCGGGCGCTGCCTCGGGTTGGCTGCTCGAACCACCGCGCGATGCGCAACCGGCGGAGGCCAGCGCCACCACCGCGGTCACGGCCCACAGTACAGCGGGCGAATTGATCCTGCTCCCCATCGAGTTGCTCCTTGAATTCTGTCGTTCGCAAAAGGAACGCAGCTTAGCAACCGAAGGAAACAATCCGCAAGTGACGAAAGGCCTAAGCCGTTCCACCTACTGTCAGGCCGTCGATGCGCAGGGTGGGCTGGCCCACGCCCACTGGCACGCTCTGGCCTTCCTTGCCGCAAGTGCCCACGCCCGAGTCGAGCGCCATGTCGTTGCCGATCATGGTCACGCGGGTGAGCGCGTCGGGGCCGTTGCCCACGATGGTCGCGCCCTTCACCGGGTATTGGATCTTGCCGTTCTCGACCCAGTAGGCCTCGCTGGCCGAAAAAACGAACTTGCCGCTCGTGATGTCGACCTGCCCGCCGCCGAAGTTGGTGGCGTACAAACCCTTCTTGATGCTCGCGACGATTTCCTTCGGGTCCTTGTCGCCGCCGAGCATGTAGGTGTTGGTCATGCGCGGCATCGGCACGTGGGCGTAGCTCTCGCGGCGGCCGTTGCCGGTGGGCTTGACCTTCATGAGGCGCGCGTTGAGCGAGTCCTGGATGTAGCCCTTGAGGATGCCGTCCTCGATCAGCACGTTGCGCTGGCTGGCGTTGCCCTCGTCGTCGACGTTGAGCGAGCCGCGGCGGTCGGCGATGGTGCCGTCGTCGAGCACCGTCACGCCCTTGGCGGCCACGCGCTGGCCGATGCGGCCGGAGAACGCGCTGGAACCCTTGCGGTTGAAGTCGCCCTCGAGGCCGTGGCCGATGGCTTCGTGCAGCAGGATGCCGGGCCAGCCGGAGCCGAGCACCACGGTCATCTCACCGGCGGGTGCCGGACGTGCATCGAGGTTGGTCAGGGCGGCCTTCACGGCGTGGTCGACGTATTCGGCGATCTGCTCGTCGGTGAAGTAGGCCAGGCCGAAGCGCCCGCCGCCGCCGCCGGAGCCGATTTCGCGGCGGCCGTTCTGCTCGGCGATCACCGTGACCGAAAGACGCACCAGCGGGCGCACGTCGGCGGCCAGCGTGCCGTCGGCGCGTGCCACCAGCACCACGTCGTATTCGCTCGCGAGGCCGGCCATGACCTGCGCCACGCGCGGGTCGCGCGAACGCGCCAGCTTCTCGACCTTCTCCAGCAGCTTGACCTTGGCGGTGCTGTCGAGCGTGGAGATGGGGTCGATGCCGTCGTAGAGCGAACGGCTCGACGCGATCTTGCGGGTCGCCGTCTTCACGCGGCCGGTGCGGCCCGCGGAAGAAATTGAGCGCACCGTGCGCGCCGCGTCGAGCAGCGAGGCTTCGGAAATGTCGTCGGAATAGGCAAATGCGGTTTTCTCGCCGCTGACCGCGCGCACGCCGACGCCCTGGTCGATGCTGAAGCTGCCGGTCTTGACGATGCCCTCTTCGAGGCTCCAGCCTTCGCTTCGGGTGTACTGGAAGTACAGGTCGGCGTCGTCCACCCGGTGCGCGGTGATCTCGGCCAAGGCCTTGCTCAGGTGCGATTCGTCGAGTCCGAACGGCGTGAGAAGGAGCTGTTGCGCCGTGGCGAGGCGCTCGATGGTGGGTTCGCGAGAGATCATCGTCGGATTCTATGGCTCGCCCCCAGGCTGCGCGCACTTCGTGTCGCTTCGCCTTCCCCCTACCGGGGGCAACACCAGCGGCCCGGCAAAGCCGGTTCCGCGGTGTTCCTGGCATCCTCAGTTCTGCGCCAGCTTCCTGGCCCGGGCGATCGACATCAGGATCCCCAGCCCCAGCCCCAGCGTCACCATCGCGGTGCCGCCATAGCTGATGAACGGCAGCGGCACGCCCACCACCGGCAGGATGCCGCTGACCATGCCCATGTTCACGAAGGCGTAGGTGAAGAAGATCATCGTCACCGCCCCCGCCAGCAGGCGCGAGAACAGCGTGGTGGCGTTGGTCGCGATGACCAGCCCCCGGAAGATCAGCAGGATGAAGGCCGAGATCAGCGCCAGGTTGCCCATGAGCCCGAATTCCTCGGAATAGGCCGCGAAGATGAAGTCGGTGGTGCGTTCGGGAATGAACTCCAGGTGCGTCTGCGTGCCCTGCATGAAGCCCTTGCCGCCCACGCCGCCCGAGCCGATGGCGATCATGCCCTGGATGATGTGGAAGCCCTTGCCCAGCGGGTCCTTGCTGGGGTCGAGCAGCGTGCACACGCGCTGCTTCTGGTAGTCGTGCAGCACGCGCCAGTCGACGCCGTCGGCGCACAGCCGCGACTCGAAGCTCACGATCAGCGTGATGGCCACGGCGCCGATCACCACCGGCGGCACGATCAGCTTCCAGGGCAGCCCCGCGAAGAAGATCACCGCCAGGCCCGCCGCCAGCACCAGCAGCGAGGTGCCCAGGTCGGGCTGTTTCATGATGAGCCCGACAGGCACCGCCAGCAGCACCGTCGCCACCACGAAATCCAGCGGCCGCAGCTGGCCTTCGCGGCGCTGGAACCACCATGCCAGCATCAGCGGCATCGCGATCTTCAGGATTTCGCTGGGCTGGATCACCATGCCCAGGTTGATCCAGCGCTGGGCGCCCTTCTTGGTGATGCCGAAGAGCGCCACCGCCACCAGCAGCGCCACCCCCGTCACATAGAGCGGCACGGCAGCGAGCATGAGCTTCTGCGGCGGCACCTGCGCCACCACGAACATGATGAAGCCGGCCAGCAGCATGTTGCGGCCATGGTCGACGAAACGGGAGCCATGGTCGTAACCGGACGAATACATGGTCAGCAATCCGGCGAACGCGAGCAGCAGCACTGCGAAGGCCAGAAAGCCGTCGAAGCCCTGGAAGATGGGCGCGATGCGACGCGCCAGGGAGGGCTGGTTGAACACGGCAGACATGGGGGCGGATTATCCCCGCCCCGGCGCCCGCTTCAATCGAAGGCCAGCTGAACGACCGTGCGGCCCGGTCGGCTTTCGACCGCCAGGCGGGCGCCGATGGCCCCGGCGCGCTCCGCCAGCGCCCTCGGCACCTGCGAGGCATCGTAGCCCTTGCCGTTGTCGATCACCCGCACCTGCACCGTCTTGCCACGCATGTCGGCCTCGAGCCGCAGCACCGTGGCCTGGGCGTGCTGCAACACGTTCGATATGGCCTCGAACAGCAGGAACTGCAGTTGCCGCATGGTCTGGGCGTCGAGCCGCGCCACCGCGTCGACCTCTTCCACCGCCCATTCGAACTCGATGCCGGCCGCCACCAGCCGGGGCTCCAGCCGGTAGCGCAGCGCCGCGAGCAAGGCGCCGACATCGCCCGGCGGCAGGTGGATGGAGTCGATCGACAGCTTGAGCTGGTCCAGCGAATCGCGCAGCGTGCGCAGCAGGTCGCCCGGGCTGGTCTGGCCCGACTGCAGCTGCCGGATCGCCGAGCTGATGTGCGAGCCCACGCCGTCGTGCATGTCGCGCAGGATGCGCTCGCGCTCGTGAGTGCGCGCCTGGTCGCGCGCCGCGGCCTCGAGTTCCGCATAGGTCGCGGCCAGTTCGCGTTCGCGCTGGGCCACCTGCTCTGCCAGCGCCGCCACCGACCCTCGCGCCTGCGCCGTTGCCACATGGAATCGCCGCAGCACTATCAGCAGCAGGGCCACGCCGAAGAACACCGACGAATAGCGCACCCAGGTGGTCTCGCCGTAGGCGTCGCTCAGCCGTATGACCAGCCAGTCGCGCGCGGCGAACGCCACCGTCACCAGCGCGGCACCGGCCACCAGCAGTTGTTCGGTGTTCGGCCGGCGCACGGTCGCGATGGCGAAGGCGCCCACCAGCGCGACGACCAGGACGATTTCCACCGCGAGCCAGCCGGTGAGCCACATCGGCTCCTCGCGCTGCAGGGCCACCGTGGTGAAGATTGCCGTGCCGGCCACGATGGCGGCCATCGGCCAGCGCACCCAGCGGAAGCGGCGGTCGTTGCCCCAGCCGGCGATGTGGCAGCCGAACATCATCACCGAGACCACCCAGCCCGCGTAGCAGACGGCCATCAGCACGCCCCAGACGCCCCAGGTCAGCGGCGGCTCGGCGATCACGCCGTCGGCCACCCGGATGGCCCAGCAGAACTCGGCCAGCGCGGCCCAGAAATAAATGCCTTCGCGCCGCGGCCGGCCGTCGGCACCGGTTTCTACCTGCGTCAGCCAGAGCGCCAGGGCGATGCCGCCGACGATCAGGCTGAACGCGGCCAGCAGCACCGAGCCGGTGAAGCGCCAGGCGTAGGCGCTCTCGAACAGTTCAGTGCGCACCTGTGCAGCCGGGCCGATGGTCACGTGCGAGAGGCCCGCGCGCCGGCCGCTGTCGGCGCGAAGGCGGATCTGCAGGTGGTTCTCGCCCGGCTTCAGAAGGCGACCCGGCACGGGCACGTAGATCGGGGCCTTCGCGTAGTCGGCGTCGTTGCCGCGGTCCAGGTCGCCGTAGACCTGCAGCAGCGCGTCGTTGAGCTGCACTTCGAACACATTGCCCACGCGCGGAATGAAGATGCCCCACGGGGTCTGGGGCGCGGCATCGAGCGTGAACGGCAGGTCGAAGATCGCGAAGCCCGGGCGTCCTGCGTGCTGCCGGTCCCAGTGGTAGGAAAGGTCGACCGGCCCGGTGCGCGTGACGCCGTCCACCGAGGTCGTGACCGAGCCTTGCGTCAGTTCGAGCGGCTGCTCCGGCGCGCTTGCGGCCGCCATCGTGGCGATGCCCGACAGGAGCAGCGCCAACAGGAACGAAAACAGCGACGACACCAGCTTCGGCACCATCCGCGCTCAGCCCGGATGAGACAGCAGGCCGAGGCGCGTCGCTTCGAAGACAGCCTCGCTCTTGGAATGCACCGCGAGCTTTCCATAGAGGTTCTTGATATGAGTCTGCACCGTATGGACGCTCAGCCCCTTGAGCCGGGCGATCTCCGCGTAAGAGAAGCCGCGCGCGATCAGCGTCAGCACCTCGTGTTCACGTCCCGACAGCAAGCCGCGATCGGACTCCTCGGCGGGCGCCTCGGGCGCGCCGCCAGGCACTTCGGCGCCGCCGACCGCGCTCGCCGCCGACGATTGCAGGCTGCGGTATTTGGCCAGCACGCGCCGCGCGATCATGGGCGAGATCGGCGATGCGCCGGCCTTCATCTCGACGATGGTCTGCGCGATGTCCTCGGGCGCGGCGTCCTTGTGGATGTAGCCCACCGCACCGGCCTCGATGCTGGCGAGCACGTTCTCCTCGTCGCCGAAGACCGACACCACCAGCGGCTCGCAGCCGGGAAAGCGCGCGACCGCGTCGCGGATCACGTCCAGCCCGGTGCCGTCGGGCATGCCGAGGTCGACCAGCAGCACGTCGGGAATTGTTGCCGTGCGCGCCAGCCAGGCCCGCGCTTCCTGCACACTGCCTGCGCTGCCGAGCCAGAAAAGGCGTGGGCTGCGCTGCACGCTGGCCTCGAAAAAAGCGCGCGCGCGGCTGTCGTCTTCGACGACGAGCACGCCCCACCGGCGTAGCGCCCCGTCGTCCTGAGCCTCGATGTTCATAGGTATGAGCATAAGGCTCGGCGCAAATTGTTAATTCGGCAACGCCTACCCAGTTCATGGGATGCATCCTGGCAGGCACCCCACGACACTTGCGCCGCTTTTTTGCCGTATGTGCCGCATGTCGAGGTAACCCGAACGTAGGCCATTCGCACCGCGGCAAAGAGCAACATGAATACTTTAAGTCTCGATTCATGCAAGCCCTTGTGAACAGGGGCCTCCAAAGGGTTCGCGCACGCCCGGGCATGACAGGCCGAAGGACCCCGCTCGCGGGTTTTTTGTATGTTGGAAGCGGCCTCGCAAGAACAGACCTCATGCAAAATTGCCCGGTCCTCGCAAGCGTGGCGCGACGCACGCTCCTCCCGAATCTTCATCGCATGGATCCGCAAACCACTCACCTGTTGTACCTGCACGGCTTCCGCTCCTCGCCTCAGTCCACGAAGGCCCGGATCATGGCGGACCGCGTGGCGCGGCGCCACCCGAACCTGCAGTGGTGGTGCCCGCAGCTGCCGCCTTCTCCGCACGATGCGATCGACATGGTGATGAAGGGCATCGCGCACTGGCCGCGCAAGTCGATGGCGGTGGTGGGCTCTTCGCTCGGCGGCTTCTACGCGACCTACGTGGCCGGCATGACGCGCTGCCGCGCCGTGCTGCTCAACCCGGCGGTCCATCCCGCGCGCGACCTCACGCGCTACATCGGCGACCAGACCGTCTGGCACGATCCGGCCGAGCACTTCTACTTCCGGCCCGAATACATCCACGAGCTGCGCGCCATGGAAGTCGGCCAGCTCACGCGCCCCGAGCGCGTGTTCGCCATCATCGCCAAGGGCGACGAAGCCCTCGACTGGCACGAGATGTCCGCGCGCTATCCGGACAGCAACATCAAGCTGCTCGAAGGCGGCGACCATGCGCTGTCGGACTTCGACAGGGCGCACCTGGACGACGTCATGGCTTTCATCAACCCGGTCTAGGCACACCCCCAGACTTCGCGCACTTCGTGTCGCTTCGCCAACCCCCTTGCAGGGGGCGATGCCTGCGGCCCGGCGAAGCCGGTTCCGCGGCATCCTGGTATTGGATCGCATCGGTTTTCCGCGTGGGAGAATCGGAGACTATGTTTGTATTGTTTGAAGAAGCCGGCAAGTACCTCGGCGGCCGCGTGCTGTCGGAGGCCGAAGCATCGGCACAGGTCGAGCTCGACACCGGCAAGCGCGTCAAGGTCAAGGGCGCCAACATCGTGCTGCGGTTCGAGAAGCCCGCGCCCGCCGAGCTGATCGCCGAGGCGCGCACGCTCGCCGCCACCATCGACCTAGACCTCGCCTGGGAATTCGCGGCAGAAGGCGAATTCGGCTTCGCCGAACTCGCAGCCGACTATTTCAGCGACAAGCCCTCGCTCGCGCAGCAGGCCGCGGCGCTGTTCGCACTGTTCGAGGCACCGCACTACTTCCGCCGCGCCGGCAAGGGCCGCTTCAAGAAAGCGCCCGCCGAAATCGTGCAGCAGGCGCTGGCCGCCATCGAGAAGAAGAAAGCCGTCCAGGCGCAGATCACCGAGTGGGCCGGGCAGCTGGCCGAGGGCGTGTGCCCCGCGCCGGTGCGTGAGCAGCTCTACAAGATCCTGTTCAAGCCCGACAAGAACGCGCCCGAATACAAGGCCGTGGTCGACGCAGCGCGCGCCACGCAGCGCCCTCCGCTCGACCTGCTGGAACGCGCCGGCGCCATCGACTCGCCCTACCAGTTCCACTGGCGGCGCTTCCTGTTCGAGAACTTCCCCAAGGGCACCGGCTTCCCCGCGCTCGCGGCGCCCGCCATCGTGGACGACCTGCCCGTGGCGTCCGGCGTGCAGGCCTTCTCGATCGACGACTCGCAGACCACCGAAATCGACGATGCACTCTCGGTGCAGGGCCTGGGCAGCGGCACCGTCACCGTCGGCATCCACATCGCGGCGCCGGCACTCGCACTGACGCCCGGCAGCGCCATCGACAACGTGGCGCGCGCGCGCATGTCGACGGTCTACATGCCGGGCTACAAGATCACGATGCTGCCCGACGACGTGGTCAACACCTACACGCTGCTCGAAGGCGGCGACCGCCCGGCGGTGTCGCTCTATGCGCGCTTCGACGAAGCCACGCTGGAGCTGCAAGGCACCGAGACCAAGCTGGAGCGCGTGCCCATCGTCGCCAACCTGCGCCACGACCAGCTCGACACCGTCGTCACCCAGCCCTGGCTCGAAGACGCTTCGTTCCAGAGCGACAACACGCCCGAAGCCGCGGCCCAACTGCGCGCCCCGCTCTCCTTCCTGTTCCGCCTCGCGAAACAGCTGAAGGCACAGCGCGAAGTGGTGCGCGGCAAGCCCGAGAACTTCAACCGGCCCGACTACAACTTCCGCCTCGTCGGCAACGACGGCGAGCCCACCGGCAGCGAGCAGGTGCAGATCAGCACGCGCCAGCGCGGCGCGCCGCTCGACCTGATCGTGTCCGAGGCCATGATCCTGGCCAACAGCAGCTGGGGCGGCTGGCTCGGCGAACTCGGCGTGCCCGGGCTGTACCGCAGCCAGGCCAGCCTCGCGCCCGGCATCAAGGTGCGCATGGGTACGCGCGCGCTGCCGCACGCGGGCCTGGGCGTGAAGAGCTACGCCTGGAGCACCTCGCCGCTGCGCCGCTACACCGACCTGGTGAACCAGTGGCAGATCATTGCCGCCGCGCGCCACGGCAAGACCGCCGCGCTGGCCGCGCCATTCAAGCCGAAGGACGCCGACCTGTTCTCCATCCTCTCGGGCTTCGATGCGGCCTACGCCACGTACAACGCCTACCAGGGCGGCATGGAACGCTTCTGGACGCTGAAGTACCTGCAGCAGCAGGGCATCACCGAGCTCGAGGCCACCGTCATCAAGGACCTGCCCAACGGTGCGCTGGTGCGCGCCGAAACGCTGCCGCTGGTGTTCCCGGTGGCCGGCCAGCAGGAGCGCGGCGCACGCCTGCGCGTGAAGCTCGGCGAAATCGACGAGATCGCGCTCGACGTGACGGGCACGGTGCTCGAACGCCTCGACACGCCGAAGGCCGATGCGGCCGTCGACGAGGAAAGCGACGAAGAAGAAGTGGTTGCAGGCCCGATCGCCATCGCGGTCGACCTGACGGACAGCGAGGCCGCGCCCGAGAACACGCCCGCATGAGCCACCGGGCCGGTCACATGCGCCCCTCTGGAGGAGTTTAGAGAATGAACTTCAAGGACCTCAGCACGCTGCAGATCGCCCTGGGCGTGTCGGTCATCGCGCATGCCGCGCTGCTCGCGGTGCGCTTCGTCGACCCCGAGTCGTTCAACAAGGTCTTCAGCGAAACGCCGCTCGAAGTGATCCTGGTCAACAGCAAGACGCAGGACAAGCCAGACCCGAAGGCCAAGGTCATGGCGCAGACCTCGCTCGCGGGCGGCGGCGACCTCGAACAGGGCCGCGCCACCAGCCCGTTGCCGCCGTCGAGCTTCACCTCGGTGGGCGACTCCTTCGAGGATTCGCGGCGCCAGGTCGAGGCCATGCAGGCCCAGCAGATGCAGATGCTCGCGCAGCTCAAGCGCGAACTGGCCGCGATGCCGGTGCCGGACCCGCGCAATCCGGGCGACCCGACCGAAGCGGCCGCGCAAGAGGAAAAGCGGCGCCAGATGGTCGAGATACTCGCCCAGATCGAGCGCCGCGTGAACGAAGAAAACGCGCGCCCCAAGAAGCGCTACATCAGCCCGACCACGCGCGAGGCCTCCTTCGCCGTCTACGTCGACAAGATGCTTCGCCGCATCGAGGCGCGCGCCGCCGAGAACTTCCCGCAGATCGCCGGCCAGAAACTGTATGGCGAACTCAAGATGACCATGACCGTCAACTTCGACGGCAAGGTGCTCGCCGTCGACGTCGACCAGAGCTCGGGCAACATCGCGCTCGACCGCCGGGCGCAGGCCATCGTTCGCAGCGTCGGCAGCTTCGGCAAGTTCACCGACGCGATGCGCCGCGAACAGGCCGACCAGATGGTGATCCAGGGGCTGTTCCGCTTCGCGCGCGACGGCACGATGGAAATCACCTCCCAATAGCCCAGAGACGGCCGCGCCGCCCAACACCATGGACCTGTACTGCGTCATAGGCAACCCCGTCGAGCACAGCCGCTCGCCGCACATCCACGCCCGCTTCGCCGAACTCTGCGGCCAGCAGATGGACTATGGCCGCCGGCTCGTTCCCATCGGCGCTTTCGCCGAAGGCATCGCGGCCTTTCGCACCGAGGCGGCAGAACGCGGCGACACCGCGCGCGGCTGCAACATCACCGTGCCCTTCAAGTTCGAAGCCGCGGCGCTGGCGCATCACACCAGCGAACGCGCCAGGCTCGCGCAGGCCGTGAACACGCTGCGCTTCGAGGCCGACGGCAGCATCCACGCCGACAACACCGACGGCATCGGCCTGGTCAACGACATCGTGCGCAACGCGGGTGTGCCGCTGCAGGGCAAGGCGCTGCTGCTGATCGGCGCGGGCGGTGCGGCGGCCGGCGTGCTGGGCCCGCTGCTCGACGCGGGCGCCGCGCGCGTCGTGGTGGCCAACCGCACCGTCGACAAGGCCATCGAACTGGTGCGCCGCCATGCCGCGGTTGCGCTGCGCCACGGCGCCTCGCTCGAAGCCTGGGCGCTCGACAAGGTGCCGGGTGCGTTCGACGTGGTGGTCAACGCCACGGCCTCCAGCCTCGCGGGCGATACGGTGCCGGTGAGCGCCGAGGTGCTGCGCCCCGGCGGCCTCGCGGTCGACATGATGTACGGCCCCGCCGCCGCCGGCTTCATGGCCTGGGCCGAGGCGCACGGCGCGGTCGCGCGCGACGGGCTGGGCATGCTGGTCGAACAGGCGGCGGAAGCGTTCGAGATCTGGCGCGGTGTGCGTCCGCCCTCGGCCCAGGTGCTGGCCGAACTCCGAAGCTCACTCGCCGCCGCCTCGAAAGCATGAAAGCCGTGCTGCGCCTGATCGCCTGCCTCGTGGTGGCGGGCGTGGCACTCGAGCTGTTCTTCGTGGCGCGCATCGCGGCCATGGCCGTGATCAACCCGGAGAGCACGGCGTTCCAGCGCTCCGAAGCCTTCCAGATCGCCCTTCACAAGGGCAGCGGTGGCGGCTGGCGGCAGGAGTGGGTGCCGTATGCGCAGATCAGCGACAACCTCAAGCGCGCCGTCATCGCGAGCGAGGACGCGGGTTTCGTCGACCACAACGGCGTGGAGTGGGAAGCCATCGAACGCGCGCGCCAGCGCAACGCCAAGGCCGAGGAGCTGGCGGCCAAGCGCTCCGCCCGTGCGGTGGCGCGCGGCAAGCCAATGCAGCCTGTGCGGCTGCGCGGCGGCTCGACCATCACGCAGCAGCTCGCGAAGAACCTGCTGCTCTCAGGCGAGCGCACCATGCTGCGCAAGGGCCAGGAGCTGGTGCTCGCCACGCTGCTGGAGCTGCTGCTCGACAAGCAGCGCATCCTCGAGATCTACCTCAACAACGTAGAGTGGGGCGAAGGCGTGTTCGGCGCGGAAGCCGCGTCGCAGTACTACTTCCGCAAGCCGGCTTCACGCCTGAGCGCCAACGAGGCCGCGCGCCTGGCCGTGATGCTGCCGAGCCCCAAGTTCTTCGAACGCCGTCCCGGCTCGCCTTACCTGAGCGGCCGGGCCTCGACGGTCATGGCGCGGATGCCGGCGGCCGAGCTGCCCTGACAGACCTGAAACCGCCGCGCAGGCGCTCGATGCCAAGCACGCCGAAGAAGCCGAGCACGTAGGCCACCACGTCCCACCAGTCGGCCGTGCTGCCGAGCACGATGCGCAGGGCCCGGTTCGAGATGCGCAAGTGCCATGCCGACGCGAGGTACTGCCCCAGCTCCACCGCGCAACCCACTGCCAGCGCGGCCAGAGCCAGCGGCAGCACGCGCGCGCCGATGGCCGTCTTGAACACGAAGTACACCCACACCACGGCCAGCACGTCGCCGAAGAAACTGCGCACCCAGCCCCAGCGCGCGCCGACGGTGGCCAGCAGCACGAGAATGAAAAACAGGGCCACCGCCCACGCCAGAGAAAGAGGATCGAAACGCCATCGCATGGCCCGTATCATCGCGCCCATATGCTGGCAAAGCTCACGGGTTGGTTGTTGTTGGGAATCGTCCGGTTGCTCACTGGCGCGCAGGCGCGCTGGTACGGCTGTCCACCGAAGGCCGAGCAGCGCATCTATTTCGCCAATCACCAGAGCCACGCCGACCTCGTGATGATCTGGGCCGCGCTGCCGGAGGAACTGCGCAGCATCACCCGGCCGATCGCGGCGCGCGACTACTGGGCCAACACGCCGGTCAAGCGCTGGATCACGACGGAAGTGTTCAACGCGGTGTACGTGGAGCGCGCGGCAACGACACCTCCCGCCCCCGCGCCTTCCGTGGAGGTACCGCCGCCCGTGGCCGCTGAACCGGCACCGCCGGCCGGGCGCATCGAGCCTTCGATGGAACCGCTGCTGCCGATGTCCCTGCCCTTCGCCGATACGTCGGTAGAGGTCATGAACGAAGTGCAGGGCCAGCTGGATCTTCCGGCCCCGCCACCTCCCCCACCTGCACCTCCCCCTGCCGCACCCGACCCGGAGCCCGAGGCCGCCCCGGCGCAGCCCGCAACCGATCCGCTGGCCCCGCTCATCGAAGCCCTGCGCAGCGGCGACTCGATCATCATCTTCCCCGAGGGCACGCGCGGCCACACCGGCGAACCGCAGAAGTTCAAGTCGGGCCTCTACGCGCTTGCCACGATGTTCCCCGAGGTGGTGCTGGTGCCGGCCTGGATCGACAACGTGCAGCGCGTCATGCCCAAGGGCGAGATCGTGCCCGTACCCATTCTTTGCTCCGTCACCTTCGGCGCGCCGATCCACGTCGAGGAAGGCGAGGAGCGTCGTCCCTTCCTCGACCGTGCACGCGCTGCGGTGATCGCTTTGCGCGATGTCTGAAATGAAGCATTGCCATTCGATTCACACCATCGAGCGTCATCCGGGCCACGCTCCAGCAGCCTGCCCACACACCCCGAACGAACCCGAAGCGCAGTAAAAATGAACCAGTTCCTGCGCAACCTGACCCCGACCCAACAGGTCGCGGCCCTCTTCCTCATCGTCTTCGGCGTGCTCGCGATCGTGAGCGCCACCGCGTTCTTCCTCTCCTTCAGGGAGCGCCGCAACCCCGTGCACGACGCCACTTGGCAAGCCGAGCTGGCCCACTTCCGCGGACTGCTCGGCACCACCTGGTTCATGGCGGTGATCTTCTGGATCGGCTGGGCGCTGGGCGAGACGGTGGCTACCGTGCTCTTCGCGCTGATCGCCTTCTTCGCGCTGCGCGAGTTCATCACGCTCTCGCCCACGCGGCGCGGCGACCACCGCAGCCTCATCCTCGCCTTCTTCGTGGTGCTGCCGATCCAGTTCTGGCTCGTGGCCACCGCGCGCTTCGATCTTTTCACCGTGTTCATTCCGGTCTACGTGTTCCTCGCCATTCCGGTGGCGAGCGCGCTGGCCAACGACCCGAGCCAGTTCCTCGAACGCAACGCCAAGCTGCAGTGGGGCATCATGGTCTGCGTCTACGGCATGAGCCACGTGCCGGCGCTGTTGCTGCTGAGCTTTCCGGGCTACGAAGGCAAGAGCGCCTTCCTCGTGTTCTTCCTGGTGTTCGTGGTGCAGACCTCGGTGCTGGTGCAGCACCTCATCTCGCGCCGCACCCAGCGCGCGCCCTTTGCGCCCAACGTGAGTCGCAGCTTCAACTGGACCAGCTGGGGCATCGGCATCGTGGTGGCGAGCCTGGTGGGTGCGCTGTTCTCTTTCATCACGCCGTTCAAGTTCGGCCAGGCGCTCGCTGTGTCGGTCATCGCATGCATCGCCGGGTCTATGGGGCACCTGGTGATGAAGGCGCTCAAGCGCGACCGCGGCATTCCCAACTGGGGCAAGAAGGGCGTGGGCGTGACCGGGGCCAACGGGTTGCTCGACCGCGTCGACGCGCTGTGCTTCGCGGCGCCGATCTTCTTCCACTCGATCCGCTGGTACTTCAACGCCTGAGGCAGCAAAGGCCTCCTTCCTGTTCATGCGAATTCTTGGCATCGACCCCGGCTTGCAGACCACCGGCTTCGGCGTGGTCGATGCGGACGGCCACGCGCTGCGCTACGTCGCCAGCGGCACCATCAGCACGCGGCACCTGGGCACCGGCAATCTGCCGGCACGGCTCAAGGTGCTGTTCGACGGCATCGCGGAAATCGCTGCACGCTACCAGCCCGATGCGTCGGCGGTGGAAATCATCTTCGTCAACGTCAACCCGCAGTCGACGCTGCTGCTGGGCCAGGCGCGCGGCGCGTGCGTGACCTCGCTGGTCAACAGCAACCTCTCGGTGGCCGAGTACACCGCGCTGCAGATGAAGAAAGCGGTGGCCGGACACGGGCAGGCCGCCAAGGCACAGGTGCAGGAGATGGTGAAGCGCCTGCTCGACCTGCCGGGCCTGCCGGGCGCTGACGCGGCCGACGCGCTGGGCATCGCCATCACGCATGCGCAGGTGGGGCGTTCGATGGCGCGGCTCGCGCAGGCGGCCGAGCTTTCGAAGACGCATGCCGGCACCTACCGGCAAGGCCGCTCGCGCTGACTCAGCGCACGATGTAGCGCAGCTCGCCCAGGCGCTTGCGGCGCTCGCGCACTTCGACGGCCACCGAGGCGGCATCGCCTTGCAAGGCGCGCGCGATCCACGACGCCAGCTGCGGCATGTCCTCGGCCGTGAAGCCGAGGCGCACGATTTCCGGCACGCCGAGCCGCAGGCCGTTGATGTCGCCATCGACCGGCGCAACGGGCAGCCCTATGCCGCAGGCCAGCAGGCCGCCTTGCGCGAGCAGCTTCGCGGCGCGCTGCCCGCCGCCCCAACGCGCGGCCTCGACCGCCAGCTGGTGCGACTGCGTGAAGCCGCGCGCCTTCGCGAACACGGGCAGCCCCTCGGCATCGAGCGCGCGTGCCAATGCCTGCGCGGTCTCGCGCATCGCTGCCGCATAGGCCCTGCCGTGCACCTTCCAGTCGAGCAGCCCGCGGGCCAGCGCGGCGGTGCGGCCCGCGTCCGAATTGGCCGTGAGGCCCGGATAGGCGATGGCGTCGATTCGCTCCATCAGCGCCGCATCGTTCGACACGATGAGCCCGCCCGCCGGGCCGCCCAGGCTCTTGTAGGTGCTCATGGTGATGGCATGCGCGCCCTCTTCGAGGGGCTGCGGCCACGCCTTGCCGGCCACCATGCCCGACAGGTGCGCGGCGTCGAACAGCAGCTTCGCGCCCACGCTGTCGGCAATCTCGCGGATGGCGGGCACGGGGTGCGGAAAGAGATTGAGGCTGCCGCCGATGGTGATGAGTTTCGGCCGCACCTCGCGCGCCAGCCGGGCCAGCGCGGCCACGTCGACGGTGTAGCCGTCGGCATCGACGGGCGCCGGCACGGTCTTCAGGCCGTAGAGCCCGGCCGCGCCCGCCGCATGGTGCGTGACGTGGCCGCCGATGGCCGCAGGCGGCGCGATGATGGTGTCGCCAGGCCGGCAGGTGGCCATGAACACATAGAGATTCGACAGCGCGCCCGAGCCCACGCGCACCTCGGCGAACTGCGCGCCGAACACCTCGGCCGCCAGTTCGGCGGCGACCACCTCGATGCGCTCGATGGCTTCCAGCCCCATCTCGTACTTGTCGCCGGGGTAGCCGAGCGAAGGGCGCGAGCCGAGCCCGCGCGACAGCAGCGCCTCGGCCGCCGGGTTCATGACGTTGGTGGCGGGGTTGAGGTTCAGGCCGTCGACGTCGTGGATGCGGTGGTTGTCGGCCACCAGCCGCTCGATCTCCGCGGCAATGCCCGCCGCGTCGCGCGCTGCGGCATCGACGGCGATGGAGAGCACGTGGTCTTCGCTGGCGGCGGGAACCCAGGGGCGGCGTTGCAGGGCGGCGGGCATGCGGCGTATCTCGCTGGAAGTGGTGTGTGGCCGCATCGTCGCCCGTCGCACGGCAGCGGGCAAACCGGATAATCTGTGCCCGGGCCCTAGAAAAACTTGGCCTGATTTCTCTCGGATTCTCACCATGCCGCTCGCACCGCCCCGCCCTCGCCTGCCTCCGCACACCGCCGTGCGCGCCTTCGAAGCCGCCGCGCGCCACGGCAGCTTCGCGCGGGCGGCGGAAGAACTGTTCGTCACCCCGGCCGCCGTCGCGCAGCAGATCAAGGCGCTGGAGACCTGGGCCGGCGGCGCGCTGTTCGAGCGGCACAGCCAGGGCATACGCCTGAGCGCGCATGGGCGGCGGGCCCTGCCTGCCCTCAGCGCGGCTGTCGACCAGCTCGGCCTCGCGGTGCAGGCGCTGCGCCACGAGACCCAGACCGCCGCTCGCCGCAGCACGCTGCAGGTGGCGGCCCTGCCTGCCGTGGCACAGCTGTGGCTGTCGCCCCGGCTCTCGCGATTGAAAGCCGCACTGCCCGGCGTGCAGGTGTCGGTAACAGCCCTTGAGCACCCGCCGAACTTTCGCCGCGAACCCTTCGACCTGGGGTTGTTCTATGCGCGGACCGGCGAGCACATCGAGACGGCCATGGGCGCGCAGGCGATACCGCTGGCGCGAGACCGCCTGCTTCCCGTTTGCAGTCCGCGTCTGCAGCAGCCGCTGCCCAGCGGCCGGCCCCGTTCACTCGACGACCTGGCGGAGCTGCTGGCCCGCTGCGGCGGCCTGCACGACACGGTGTGGCGCGACGACTGGCAGCGCTGGCTGCAAGCCACGCGCGCCGGCACCACGGCTGCCGAAGCCGATGCGCTGGCTGCGGGGCCGGACTTTTCGCTCTACAGCCTTGCGCTGCAGGCCGCGGTCGACGGCGAAGGCGTGCTGATGGGCCGCGAACAGCTCGTCGCGCCACTGCTCGCCCAAGGCAAGCTGCATGCGCCGTGGGGACGGCCGAAGGCACTGGGAGATACCGTCATGCTGCTGGTGCCGGCCCATCGCAAGGGGCAGCTGCTGGCGCAGCAGGTGCAGGCACTGCAGGCGCTGGCCGCCTGAGTGAGGGGTGTCGACTAGGCTACGCGTTCGGCGATCAGAACGGCGAAGAAACCGAACGCCGCCAGCAGCGTCCACTTCAGCACGATCCAGCCGAAGCGCCGGTACTTGACCTGCCCGGTGCCCGCATAGAACGCAAAGGACACGCCCGCCACCAGCAGAAGCAGCAGGATGGCCCAGCGGAAAAGAAGCATGTGTGAACGTGGCCTGCGCCGGGTCTACCAGGCGCGGGCGACTTCGCCGAAGCCGCGCGGTGCGCGCTTTTCGTCTTCGAAGGTCACGACTTCGTAGGCGTCGCTGTGCGAGAGCAGTTCGCGCAGCAGCTTGTTGTTCAGCGCATGGCCCGAGCGGAACGCGGTGTACGCGGCCAGCAGCGGCTTGCCGATGATGTACAGGTCGCCCATGGCGTCGAGGATCTTGTGCTTCACGAACTCGTCGTCGTAGCGCAGGCCGCCTGCATTGAGCACCTTGGTGTCGTCCATCACGATGGCGTTGTCCAGGCCACCGCCGAGCGCGAGGCCCTTGCTGCGCATGTACTCGACCTCTTTCGTGAAGCCGAAGGTGCGGGCGCGCGCGATGTCGCGGCTGTAGGAGTCGGTGCCCAGGTCGAACTCCACGCGCTGGCCGGTGGAATTGACGACGCGGTGGTCGAAGTCGATCTCGAAGCTCAGCTTGAAGCCGTGATACGGCTCCAGGCGCGCCCACTTCTCGTTGGCGCCCTCGCCCTCGCGCACTTCGACCGTGCGGGTGACGCGGATGAAGCGGCGCGGCGCCTTCTGCAGCGCGATGCCCGCGCTCTGCAGCAGGAACACGAATGAAGAAGCCGACCCGTCGAGGATCGGCACTTCGTCGGCCGTGATGTCGATGTAGAGGTTGTCGATGCCGAGGCCCGCGCAGGCCGACATGATGTGCTCGACGGTCTGCACCTTGGCGCCACCGGTGGAGACAGTGGACGCCAGGCGCGTGTCCGTGACCGACTCGGCGGTCATGCGGATGTCGACCGGCTCCGGCAGGTCGACGCGGCGGAACACGATGCCCGTGTCGGCCGGCGCGGGGCGCAGGGTCAGTTCCACGCGCTGGCCGCTGTGGAGCCCCACGCCCACGGCGCGGCTGATCGACTTGAGGGTTCGTTGTTGCAGCACGCCCTCGATTTTAGGCGCGCGACGGGCATGACGCCCTATGCCCCTGGCTATGGCACCGATAGACATGTGTTCTATGCAACCCGCCGGATCGGCGCGAAATGGACGCAAAGGGCACGAGGTGAACGCAGCGCCTAGAGCCAGCAGACATCCCTTTCAGGTCGTCCCTGTACCCCTTGCGAACCCTCGTACCCTCTGCGTCTCGCTGAGTCACTTCGCGAAACACCGAAGAACCGGCTCCGCCGGTCCTCAGGTGTTGCCCCCGGCAGGGGGAAGGCGAAGCGACACGAAGTGCGCGCAGCCTGGGGGCGAGCCCAGCCTCAGTCGGCCTGGCGGCGCAGGAAGGCCGGAATCTCGAAGTCGTCCATGCCACCCGACGACAGCGCGTCCACCTTGGCGGCGGCCATCGTGCGGTTGGTGCGCCACACGCTGGGCACGGCCATGCCGTCGTAGTTCGGCTGGCTGCCGCTGCTGTGCGCATGGCCGGTGCCGCCGAGCGTGGGCACGGTGAAGCCGATGTTGTCGGTGCCGGTGCGGATCACTTCCAGCGTAGGTGCCTGGCGGCGTGCGTCGGCGCGCGACAGGCCGGTGGCCACCACGGTCACGCGCATCTCGTCGCCGAGGCTGTCGTCGTAGGCGGCGCCGTAGATCACGTGCGCGTCCGGCGAAGCGTAGGCGCGGATGGTGTTCATCGCCAGCTTCGACTCGTTCAGCTTCAGCGAGCCCTTCGATGCCGTCACCAGCACCAGCACGCCCTTGGCGCCCGAGAGGTCGATGCCTTCGAGCAGCGGGCAGGCCACGGCCTGTTCGGCGGCGATGCGCGCGCGGTCGGGGCCTGCGGCCGCGGCCGTGCCCATCATGGCCTTGCCGGGTTCGCCCATCACGGTGCGCACGTCTTCGAAGTCGACGTTCACGCCGCCGTACTCGTTGATGATTTCCGAGATGCCGCCCACGGCGTTCTTCAGCACGTCGTTGGCTTGCGCGAAGGCTTCGTCCTGCGTGACGTCTTCGCCCAGCACGTCGAGCAGCTTCTCGTTGAGCACCACGATCAGCGAGTCGACGTTGGCTTCGAGCTCGGCCAGGCCGGCGTCGGCGTTGGTCATGCGGCGGCCGCCTTCCCAGTCGAAGGGCTTGGTCACCACGCCCACGGTGAGGATGCCCATTTCCTTGGCGACGCGCGCGATCACGGGTGCCGCACCGGTGCCGGTGCCGCCGCCCATGCCGGCGGTGATGAACAGCATGTGCGCGCCGTCGATGGCCGCGCGGATGTCGTCCACCGCCGCTTCGGCCGCGTCACGGCCCTTCTCGGGCTTGCTGCCGGCGCCCAGGCCGCTGGTGCCGAGCTGGATGATCTTGTGCGCGCTGCTGCGCTGCAGTGCCTGGGCGTCGGTGTTCGCGCAGACGAACTGAACGCCCTGCACACCGCGCTCCATCATGTGGGCGACCGCATTGCCGCCGCCACCGCCGACACCGATCACCTTGATCTGCGTGCCCTGATTGAACTCTTCGACTTCGATCATTTCGATGGTCATTTCTAACTCCTTGAATCTTGCAGTTGCCGTTATGTGTCTATGAATATTTCTTGTGCCGCGACGAGAACAACGATGCGCTCGTCATGGCGGTGGACCTGTGCGTCGCCATCGCTCGTTGAAATGCAAGGGAGGGCTGCCGCGCGCGAGCCAGAGTGGAGACTTGATCATCGTCAGAAATTCCCCACTATGAAGTCCTTGAAGCGGCCGAATGCGGTTTTCACCGACCCATTCTTCTGCGCGACCTTGAAGCCGCGCATGCGCGCGAAGCGTGCCTCTTCGAGAAGGCCCATGACTGTAGCTGCGCGAGGCTGCGCGACCATGTCGGACAAAGCGCTGGAGTACTTCGGAATGCCGCGTCGCACCGGCTTGAGGAAGATGTCTTCGCCAAGCTCGACCATGCCGGGCATCACCGCGCTGCCGCCCGTGAGCACCACGCCCGACGACAGCACTTCTTCATAGCCCGACTCGCGCACCACCTGCTGCACCAGCGAGAAGATTTCCTCGATGCGCGGCTCGATCACGCCGGCCAGCGCCTGCTTGCTCAGCATGCGCGGACCGCGGTCGCCGAGGCCCGGCACTTCGACTTGCGTGTCGGGGTCGGCCAGCAGCTGCTTGGCGAAACCGTTCTCGACCTTGATGTCTTCCGCGTCCTTGGTCGGCGTGCGCAGCGCCATCGCGATGTCGCTCGTGATGAGGTCGCCAGCGATCGGGATCACGGCCGTGTGGCGGATCGCGCCGTTGGTGAAGATCGCGACGTCGGTGGTGCCCGCGCCGATGTCGACCAGCACCACGCCCAGCTCGCGCTCGTCCTCGGTCAGCACCGCCTGGCTCGATGCCAGCGGGTTCAGCATCAGCTGGTCGACCTCGAGGCCGCAGCGGCGCACGCACTTGATGATGTTCTCGGCCGCGCTCTGCGCGCCGGTCACGATGTGCACCTTGGCTTCGAGCCGCATGCCGCTCATGCCGATCGGCTCCTTCACGTCCTGGCCGTCGATCACGAACTCCTGCGGCTCCACCAGCAGCAGGCGCTGGTCGCTCGAGATGTTGATGGCGCGCGCCGTTTCCACCACGCGGGCCACGTCGGCGGGCGTCACTTCCTTGTCCTTCACCGCCACCATGCCGCTCGAATTGATGCCGCGGATGTGGCTGCCGGTGATGCCGGTGTAGACGCGGCTGATCTTGCAGTCGGCCATCAGCTCGGCCTCTTTCAGCGCCTGCTGGATGCTCTGCACCGTGGCGTCGATGTTCACCACCACGCCGCGCTTGAGCCCGTTGCTCGGCGCAATGCCGAGACCGGCCAGCTTGAGCTCGCCGCCGGGCAGCACCTCGGCCACCACCACCATCACTTTGGCGGTGCCGATGTCGAGTCCTACGACCAGGTCTTTGTATTCTTTGGGCATTGATATGTCCTCGATTCCTCGGTATTCGCTACTTGATTTTTCTTGGGGCCTCTGGCGAGACCGTGGTGACGCCGCGCAGCCGCAATGCATACGCGTCGTTGTGGCGCAGATCGGCGCCCTCGACATCCGCCACCGTGCGGTGGTACTGGCCCGCGACCTGGGTCACGGTCTTCAGGAAGCGCTGCAGGCGGGCCGACACTTCTTCGCTCTGGCCCCGGCCCAGCTCGATCTCGGCGCCGGTGTCCAGCACCACCTTCCAGCTCCCCCGGCTCGACAGCGTGAGCTCGTCGATGCTGAAGTCGTAGGGTTTGAACTGCGGCTGCAGCACGCGGTACATGCCAAGCACCTGGCCAGCCTGTTCGATCGGGCCGTCCAGGCGCGGCAGGTTGTCGTCCACCTCGGCCACATTGGCCTCGAACACATCGCCAAAGCCGTTGATCAGCTTCGAGGCCGCCTCGTCGCCCCAGATGGCCACCGGCACCTGCTCGGTCAGCGTCACGCGCAGCTTGTTCGGGAACTCGCGCCGCACCACCGCGCTGCGCACCCACGGCACCGACTCGAAGGCCGCGCGCGCGCGCAGCAGGTCGATGGTGAAGAAGTTCCCCTTGAGCTGCGGCGCCACGTTGGCGCGCAGCGTGACCGCGTTGTTGTGCGTGACCTCGCCGTCCACCTTGATGCCGACGATCGGGAAGAAAGGCTGGCGCAGCACCCACCATGCGCCCGCCGCAAGCAGCATGAGCGCCACTGCCGCGAACGCAAGGTTGGCGACGATGTTCATGAGCTTGACGTCGAAGGGCGCGGGGATGCTGTCGGCCATGGCTATAGCGAGCCTCCCTTGGCGTCGAGCGTGGCCGAGGCCAGCACCCGCACGCAGAGCTCTTCGTAGGCGATGCCCGCGGCGCGGGCCGACATCGGCACCAGCGAGTGGCTGGTCATGCCGGGCGAGGTGTTCATCTCGAGCAGGAAGGGCTTGCGGTCGCTGGCGCGGATCATCACGTCGGCACGGCCCCAGCCGCGGCAGCCGAGCGTGCGGTAGGCGGCCAGCGTGATGCGCTGGATCTCGTGCTCTTCCGCCTCGGGCAGGCCGCTCGGGCACTGGTACTTCACGTCGTCGGTGAAGTACTTGTTCTGGTAGTCGTAGGCACCTTCGGGGGCGGCGATGCGCACCACCGGCAGCGCACGCGCATCGAGCCCGTGGCCGAGCACGGCGCAGGTCACTTCCTCGCCTTCGATGAACTCTTCGCACAGCACGTCGGCGTCGTACTTGGCCGACAGCGTGATCGCGTCCTGCATCTGCGAGTAGCCCTCGACCTTGGTCACGCCGATGGACGAGCCCTCGCGCGGCGGCTTCACGATCAGCGGCAGGCCGAGCACGTCGGGCACGGCCATGACCTGTTCGCGGCTTTGCTGGTCGAAGGCCAGGCGCACGTACTTGGGGGTGGGCAGGCCGTCGGCCTGCCAGATGCGCTTGGTCATGACCTTGTCCATGGCCACGCTGGAGGCCATCACGCCCGATCCCGTGTAGGGAATGCCGAGCAGCTCGAGCGCGCCCTGCACCGTGCCGTCTTCGCCGTGGCGGCCGTGCAGTGCGACGAAGCAGCGCGCGAAGCCTTCGCGCTTCAGGTCGGCCAGCTCGCGCTGCGACGGGTCGAAGGCATGCGCGTCCACGCCGCGCGAGCGCAGGGCCTCGAGCACACCCGTGCCGGACATCAACGAAATTTCGCGTTCGGCGGAACTGCCGCCGAACAGCACGGCGACCTTGCCGAAGAGTTTGGGGTCCTGAAGGCTCATGCGGCCCTCCCTTTGCGCGAATCGCGCTGCGATGTTGAGGACGTGGCGCCTGCGGCAACAGCAGCCGCGCCGAGTTCGACCACCTTGGCCGGCACCGCGCCGATCGACCCGGCGCCCATCGAGAGCACCACGTCGCCCGGGCGGGCGTTGTCGAGAATGGCCTGCGGCATGGCAGCGATGTCGTCGACGAACACCGGCTCGACCTTGCCCGCCACGCGCAGCGCGCGTGCCAGCGTGCGGCCGTCTGCCGCCACGATGGGTGCCTCGCCGGCGGCATAGACCTCGCCGAGCAGCACGGAGTCGGCCGTGCCGATGACCTTGACGAAATCCTCGAAACAGTCGCGCGTGCGGGTGTAGCGGTGCGGCTGGAAGGCCAGCACCAGCCGGCGCCCCGGGAACGCGCCGCGAGCGGCCGCGATGGTGGCTGCCATCTCGACCGGGTGATGGCCGTAGTCGTCGATGACGGTGAAGGTGCCGGCAGCGGCGTCGCCACCCTGCACCGCCACGTCGCCATAGCTCTGGAAGCGTCGGCCCACGCCCTTGAAGCCCGCCAGGCCGCGCTGCACCGCCTCGTCGGGAATGCCGAGTTCCACCGCCACCGCGATCACGGACAGCGCGTTGCGCACGTTGTGCTCGCCGGGCAGGTTCAGCACGATGGGCAGGTCGGGCAGCGTCACGCCGTTGCGGCGCTGCGCGGTGAAATGCATCTGGCCGCCGACGGCGCGCACGTCGAGGGCGCGCACTTGGGCGTCTTCGCCGAAGCCGTAGCTGGTCACCGGGCAGGTCACGCTGGCGACGATCTCGCGCACCGCCGGATCGTCGGTGCACAGAATGGCCACGCCGTAGAACGGCATGCGGTGCAGGAAGTCGACGAAAGCCTTCTTGAGCTTCGCGAAGTCGTGCCCGTAGGTCTCCATGTGGTCGGCGTCGATGTTCGTGACCACCGCCATCACGGGCAGCAGGTTCAGGAACGAAGCGTCGGATTCATCGGCCTCGACCACGATGTAGTCGCCGCTGCCGAGCTGCGCATTCGCGCCCGCGCTGTTCAGGCGGCCGCCGATCACGAAGGTCGGGTCCAGGCCGGCGGCGTCGAGCACGCTCGCCACCAGGCTGGTGGTGGTGGTCTTGCCGTGCGTTCCGGCAATGGCAATGCCCTGCTTCAGGCGCATCAGCTCGGCCAGCATCAGCGCGCGCGGCACCACGGGAATGCGCTTCTCGCGCGCGGCCAGCACTTCGGGGTTGTCCGACTGCACCGCGGTGGAGGTGACGACCGCGTCCGCGCCGTCGATGTGCGCGGCGGCATGGCCCACGAAGGTGCCGATGCCCAGGCCCGCGAGACGGCGCAGCGTGGCGCTGTCGGCCAGGTCGGAGCCGGTGATCTTGTAGCCCAGGTTCAGCAGCACTTCGGCGATGCCGCTCATGCCGGAACCACCGATGCCCACGAAATGGATGTGACGGATCGCGTGCTTCATCTTGCAAGCTCCTCGCAGGCGCGGACGACCGCCTCGACGGCTTCGGTCTTCTGCATGGTCTTGGCCTTCGCGGCCTTGTCGATCAGCGCGGTGCGCTCTGTGTTCTGTAGCAAGTCAGCCAGCAATTCAGGAGTGAGGTCGGCCTGCTGCACCAGCCAGCCGCCGCCCGCGTCGACGAGGAAGCGCGCGTTGGTGGTCTGGTGGTCGTCGACCGCCGAAGGGAAAGGCACGAACAGCGCTGCTGCGCCGACGGCCGCGATTTCTGTGACGGTGCTGGCGCCAGCGCGCGCGACGATGATGTCGGCGTCCGCATAGGCCTGCGCCGTGTCTTCGATGAAGGGCGTGAGTTCGCCTTCGACGCCGGCCGCCGTGTAGTTGGCGCGCAGTTCGTCGATCTGCTTGGCGCCGCTCTGGTGTAGCACCTGCGGGCGCACGGCCGGCTCGATGCGGGCCAGCGCCTTCGGCACCACGGCGTTGAGGCCGCGCGCCCCCAGGCTGCCGCCCACCACCAGCAGCTTCAGCGGGCCGGTGCGGCCAGCGAAACGCGTGGCCGGGTCGGCCTTGGAGGTGAATGCCTCGCGCAGCGGGTTGCCCACCCATTGCGCCTTCTTCAGCACGTTGGGGAAGGCGGTGAACACGCGGTCGGCCACGCCCGCCAGCACCTTGTTGGCGAGGCCGGCAACCGAGTTCTGCTCATGCAGCACCAGCGGCTTGCCCATCAGCACGCCCATCATTCCGCCGGGGAAGGTGATGTAGCCGCCCAGGCCCACCAGCACGTCGGGCTTCACGCGGCGCACCACGCCCAGGCTCTGCCAGAAGGCACGCAGCAGCTTCAGCGGCAGCAGGAACAGCGTGAGCGGACCCTTGCCGCGCACGCCGCCGAACTGCACCGGCTCGAAGGCGAAGCCGCGCGGCGGCACCAGCTTTTCTTCCATGCTGCCGGGCGCGCCCAGCCAGTGCACCTGCCAGCCGCGCTCGCGCAGGGCCTCGGCCACCGCGAGTCCGGGGAAGATGTGGCCGCCGGTGCCGCCTGCCATGACCAGGGCAGTGCGCGTCATACGCGGCCTCCCCGCATCAGCACGCGGTTCTCGTAGTCGATGCGCAGCACGACGGCCAGCGCCACGAGGTTCATCAGGATGGCCGAGCCGCCGAAGCTCATCAGCGGCAGGGTCAGGCCCTTGGTCGGCAACGCGCCGAGGTTCACGCCCATGTTGATGAACGCCTGGAATCCGATCCACACGCCCACGCCCTGAGCCACCAGGCCCGAGAACACACGGTCGAGCGCGATGGCCTGGCGGCCGATGTGCATGATGCGGCGCGTGAGCCACAGGAACAGGCCGATGATCAGCAGCACGCCGATCAGGCCAAACTCTTCGCCGATCACGGCGAGCAGGAAGTCGGTGTGCGCCTCGGGCAGCCAGTGCAGCTTCTCGACGCTGCCGCCCAGGCCCACGCCGAAGATCTCGCCGCGCCCGATGGCGATCAGCGAGTGCGACAGCTGGTAGCCCTTGCCCAGCGCATGCTCTTCGCTCCACGGGTCGAGGTACGCAAAGATGCGCTCGCGGCGCCACGGGCTGGTCGCGACGATGGTGCCGAAGGCCACCACCACCAGCGCGGCAATAACGAAGAACATGCGCGCGTTCACGCCGCCCAGGAACAGGATGCCCATGGCGATCACCGCGATCACCATGAACGCGCCCATGTCGGGCTCGGCCATCACCAGCATGCCGACCACCACCACCGCGATGCCCATCGGCAGCACGGCGCGGAAGAAGCGCTCCTTGATCTCCATCTTGCGCACCATGTAGCTGGCGGCATAGAGCACCATCGCGAGCTTGGCCAGCTCCGAGGGCTGGAAGCGCATGAAGCCCATCGGCAGCCAGCGGCGCGCGCCGTTCACGTTGATGCCGATGTGCGGAATGAGCACGGCCACCAGCAGCAGCAGCGACGCGACGAAGAGCCAGGGCGCGGCGCGCTCCCAGGTCTTCATCGGGATCTGGAAGGTCAGCAGCGCGGCGACGAACGCGAACACCACCGAAGCCGCGTGCCGCGTGAGGAAGTAAGAGGCGCTGTAGCCGGCGCGCGCGAAGCGCGGATTGTCTGGCAGCGCGATGGAGGCCGAATACACCATGATCAGGCCCCAGGTCAGCAGTGCGACCGTGACCCAGACCAGCGCCTGGTCGAAGCCCAGCACGCGCATCGGCGTGGCCTTGGTCTGCGCGATGCCGGCGCCGCCCAGCCGCACGGGCAGGTGCACCGGCAGCGCGTCGATGCCGCTGCGGGCGCGCCTGAACCAGCCACCGAAGCGGCTGGTGCGTGCGTTGGGCGTGGCGCCCGATGCGGCAGAGTTCAAAGCTGCTCCTCCGTCGTCGAAGAATCGCCCAGTCCGCGCGGGCTGTCCGCCCAGGCCTGCACGGCCTCGCGGAAGACATCGGCGCGGTGCTCGTAGTCCCTGAACATGTCGAAGCTCGCACAGGCCGGTGACAGCAGCACTGCATCGCCAGGGTTGGCGCGGGCGGCGGCGGCCTGCACGGCTTCTTCCATCGAGCCGGCGTGCATCAGCGAAACGCCGGTGGAAGCCAGCGCGGCTTCGATGATCGGCGCGTCGCGGCCGATGAGCACCACGGCGCGCGCGTACTGGCGCACGGGCGCGGCGAGCGGCTCGAAGTCTTGTCCCTTGCCCTCGCCGCCGAGGATCACGACCACGCGGCGCTCCTCGCCCAGGCCGGCCAGCGCAGCCACGGTGGCACCGACGTTGGTGCCCTTGCTGTCGTCGAAGTACTCGACCTCGTCGACGATGGCGATGGGTTCCACGCGGTGCGGCTCGCCGTGGTACTCACGCAGGCCGTAGAGCATGGGGCCGAGCGGGCAGCCGGCGGCGCTCGCGAGCGCGAGGGCGGCCAGCGCGTTCATGGCGTTGTGGCGGCCACGGATGCGCAGCGCATCGGCGGGCATCAGGCGCTGCAGGAAGATTTCTTCCTCGACCACGGCGCCGCGCTTGCGCTTCTGGGTTTCGTCGGCTTCCAGCGCGCGCACCAGCCAGGCCATGCCGTTGACGCGCTCGATGCCGTAGTCGCCCGGGCGCAGCGGCATCGCGGCGCCGAAGGTGACGTGCGTGCGGATCTGCGGACGCTGCAGCTTGACCCGGACGGGCGCGGGCAGCATCGCCATCACGCCGGCGTCGTCGCGGTTGAGGATCATCAGCCCGCGCGCACCGAAGATGCGCGCCTTGGCCGCCGCGTAGGCCGGCATGTCGCCGTGCCAGTCGAGGTGGTCCTGCGTGAGGTTGAGCACGGTCGCGGCGGTCGGCTCGAAGTCCTGCACGCCATCGAGCTGGAAGCTGGAGAGCTCGAGCACCCACACGTCGGGCAGCGTGCCGGCGTCGATGTGCGCGGACAGCGTGTCGAGCAACGTGGGGCCGATGTTGCCGGCCACGGCCACGGTCTTGCCCGCGCGCTCGACCAGCTGGCCGGTGAGCGAGGTGACGGTGGTCTTGCCGTTGGTGCCGGTGATGGCGAGCACCGCGGGCGTGTAGCCCTTGGGCGCTTCGGGCTCGACCGGCGGGGCCAGTTCGAGCTGCGGCGATTCTTCCTCGACGGCGGCCGAGGCCGGATTGGTGGCGGAAAGCTCGGCGATCTTGGCGACGAACTCCGCGGCTTCCTTGGCGGCCGTGGGAACGTAGGGCTTGCCGGTGGCGGGCAGGCGGGAAACGGTAGCGGGCGCGGGTGCCGGGCTGGCGGGCGCCAGGGTCGCGGCCGGAGGCTCGGAGGCTTCGGGCGCTGCGGCTGGTGCTTCCGGGGTTTCGACAGCTTCGGCGCTCGACTCGGGAGCGTCAGAAGGCGCGTCGGCTTCCGGAGGCTGCGGCACGGCAACGCTCAGCGAAGGATCGCGCGGCATGGCCTCGGCCTGTGCGGGAGCGCTTGGCTCAGGCGCGGGTTCGGCAGCGGCTTCGGGCGTCGCGGGTTCGGCGGCGGGCTCGGGCTGCTGCACCGGCTCGGCCACGGCCTCGGCCGGTTCGGCGGCCACGGGCTCTTCCAGCGGCAGCTCTGCCTGAGGCTCCGCCTCGGCAACTTCCACGGGCGCTTCAGGCACGGCTTCGGATTCCGGCTCGGCTTCCACCACCGGCACCTCGACGGTCCGCAAGTCCGACAGCGCGCGCGCGAACAGGTCGAGTTCGCCGCCGACCGGCAGGCCCATGGCCCGCGCGGCATCGGCCACCGGAGCGATGGTCGCGGGCGACAGGCCCGGCGAGCGATACACCGCGCGGATCGGCGTGCCTTCGACCAGCGCGGCCGTGAACGGACCGCCGACGAACGCCACATCGGGCCATTCCGCCTTCAGCGTCGCCAGCGAGGCGGGCGCCTCGCGGGTGTCGGCCACGGTCACGACGGCGCCGTGCCGCGCGCACCAGCGCGCCATCGCCAGCCCGGACGCACCGAGGCCGAGGATGAGAACGTGGAGGTCTTTCAGGTGCCGCATGTTTCCGTTACCGCAGCTTCAGCGTCGAAAGGCCCACGAGGCACAACAGCATCGTGATGATCCAGAAGCGCACGACGACCTGCGTCTCGCGCCAGCCGCTCTTCTCGAAATGATGGTGCAGCGGCGCCATCTTCAGTACGCGCCGGCCTTCGCCGTAGCGCTTCTTGGTGTACTTGAAGTACATCACCTGGGCCATCACCGAGATCGCCTCGACCACGAAGATGCCGCCCATGATGAAGAACACGATCTCCTGGCGCACGATGACCGCGATGGTGCCCAGCGCGCCGCCGAGCGCCAGCGCGCCCACGTCGCCCATGAAGACCTGCGCCGGGTGCGTGTTGAACCACAGGAACGCGAGCCCCGCGCCCGCCATGGCGGAGCAGAACACCAGCAGCTCGCCGGAGCCCGGGATGTTGGGGAACAGCAGGTACTTGGAATACACCGCGCTGCCCGTGACGTAGGCGAACACGCCCAGCGCCGAGCCGACCATCACCACCGGCATGATGGCCAGCCCATCGAGGCCGTCGGTCAGGTTCACCGCATTGCTCGCGCCCACGATCACCAGGTAGGTCAGAACCACGAAGCCGATGCCGCCCAGCGGGTAGCTCACTTCCTTGAAGAAGGGCACCAGCAGGTTGATCTTGGGCGGGAAGCTGAGGTCGAAGCCCGACTGCACCCACGCGAAGAACAGCTGCAGCACGCGCCAGTTGGAGCTTTCGGAAATGCTGAACAGCAGGTAGAAGCCGGCGAGCAGGCCGACCACCGACTGCCAGAAATACTTCTCGCGCGAGCGCATGCCTTCCGGGTCCTTGCGCACCACCTTGCGCCAGTCGTCGACCCAGCCGATGGCGCCGAAGCCCATCGTGACCCACAGCACGATCCACACGAAGCGGTTCGACACGTCGAACCACAGCAGCGTCGACAGCGCGATGGAGAACAGCACGAGCACGCCGCCCATGGTCGGCGTGCCGCTCTTGGTCAGGTGCGTTTCCATGCCGTAGCCGCGGACCGGCTGGCCGATCTTGAGCGCGGCCAGGCGGCGAATGACATACGGCCCCGCCACCAGGCCGACCACCAGCGCGGTCAGCGCGGCCATCAGCGCGCGGAAAGTGAGGTACTGGAAAACGCGCAAGAACCCGAATTCGGGCGAGAGCGTCTGCAGCCATTGGGCCAGGGTCATCAGCATGTGGTTTCGCGCGGCTCATGCGTCATGACCGGCCTCCTTTTGTTGTTGTGGTTGTCGTGCCTGGGCCTCGATGGCCTGGACCACGCGTTCCATCTTCATGGAGCGCGATCCCTTGACGAGCACGCTGCCGACATGCGGCAGCCGGGCGAGCACGGCGGCGCCGAGCGCGTCGAACTCGTTGAAATGGCGGCCGTCGGCATCGCCCCGGAACGCGGCGACGGTGTGGGCCGTCGCGCTGCCGAGGGTGTAGACAGCCTCGATGCCGCGCTGGCGTGCCCAGTCGCCGACTTCGGCGTGGAACTCGGTCGAGCGCTCGCCCACCTCGGCCATGTCGCCGAGCACCAGCAGGCGCGGACCCGGCAGGGCGGCGAGCACGTCGATGGCGGCAATCACGGAATCGGGGTTGGCGTTGTAGCTGTCGTCGACCAGCGTGACCGCGCGGCCATCGGCCACCACGATCTCGCTGGCGCGCGAACGGCCCTTGACCGGCTCGAAGGCGCTCAGGCCCGCGGCGATGATGTCGGTCGACACGCCGGCCGCGAGCGCGCAGGCCGTGGCGGCCAGGGCGTTGATGACGTTGTGCCGGCCGGCGATGTGCAGGCGCGCATCGAAGGCGCCCAGCGGCGTGCGGACGCGCACGGCCCAGGCGCCCTGCTTCCATTCGGCGCCGTCGAGCGAGATGTCGGCGTCTTCCGATTCGCCGAAGGTCATGCAGCGGCGCGAGCCGCCGGCGTGCGCCATGTCGGTCCACAGCGAGGTGAAGGCGTCGCCATGCGGGAAGACGGCCGTGCCGTCGTCGGGCAGCACCGCGAACACAGAGGCGTTCTCGATGGCCACCGCCTCGACGGTGGCCATGAATTCCTGGTGCTCGCGCTGCGCGTTGTTGACCAGCGCGATGGTCGGGCGCGAAATGGCGGCCAGCCGAGCGATCTCGCCCGGGTGGTTCATACCCAGTTCGAGCACCGCGCGCTGGTGCTGCGCGCGCAGGCGCAGCAGCGTGAGCGGCACGCCGATCTCGTTGTTGAAGTTGCCGGCCGTGGCCAGCGCGCGTTCGGCCCGGAAGGCGAACAGGATGGCCGCGATCATCTGCGTGACCGTGGTCTTGCCGTTGCTGCCGGTCACTGCGATCAGCGGCAGGTCGAACTGGGCACGCCAGCCAGCGCCGAGCGCGCCCAGCGCTGCCAGCGAGTCGGACACTTCCAGGCCGGCCAGGCCCGCAGCCTCGAGGCCGTGATGGGCGATGGCGGCGACAGCGCCCTGCTTCTTCGCCTCGGCGAGGAATTCGTTGGCGTCGAAGCGCTCGCCCTTGAGCGCGACGAACAGGTCGCCGGGCGCGAGCGTGCGGGTGTCGGTGTGCACGCGGGCGATGACGGTCGAGGCGTCACCCACCAGGCGCGAGCCGGGAATCCATTGCTGCGCCTGTGCCAGCGTAATGCCGAGCGGCGTGGTATCGGTCATGCGCCACCTCGCTTTGCCAGCGCCTGCAGCGCATGGGCCTTGTCGGAGAACTCGATGCGCTGCCCGGCGATTTCCTGCCACGCCTCGTGGCCCTTGCCGGCGATCAGCACGACGTCTTGCGGGGCGGCCTGCGCGATCGCGTCGGCGATGGCGATGGCGCGGTCCGGCTGCACCTGTGCGACCTCAGGGCCGGAGAAGCCGAGCAGCACCTGGCTGATGATGGCGTCGGGCTTTTCGCTGCGCGGGTTGTCACTGGTGACGATCACGCGGTCGGCCTGGCGCTCGGCGACGGCGGCCATCATCGGGCGCTTGATCGGGTCGCGGTCGCCGCCGCAGCCGAACAGGCACCACAGTGCACCGCCACGCTGTTTTGCCAGCGGGCGCAGGCCGATCAGGGCCTTGTCCAGAGCGTCGGGCGTGTGCGCGTAGTCGACCACGGCCAGCGGCGCGCCCTCGCCAGTGCCGGCGCGGTCCATGCGGCCCGGCACGCTGGTGAGGTTGGCGCAGGCGGCCACGGCCTGCGCCAGCGTGAGGCCCAGCGCGCGCAGGGTGCCGAGCACACCGAGCAGGTTGGCCACGTTGTACTGGCCGATCAGGCCGGTCGACAGGTGCTCGACGGCGTCGGTGCCGCTTTCGGAAACCGAGAACTGCAGGCCCTGCGCGTCGTAGCCGATGTCGCGCGCCACGAGGCGTGCCGGCTTGCCGCCGGCGGAGACGGTCCAGACGTCGAGCGCTCCGATGCCGGCGTCGATCAGGTTCGCGCACAGGCTGGCGCCGTGCGTGTCGTCGATGTTGATCACCGCCGCGCGCAGGCCGGGCCAGCGAAACAGCTCGGCCTTGGCCTGCCAGTAGGCGTCCATGCTGCCGTGGTAGTCGAGGTGGTCCTGCGTGAAGTTGGTGAACACGGCCACCGCGATCTGCGCGCCGTCGAGCCGGCGCTCGGCGATGCCGATGGACGAGGCCTCGATGGCGCAGGCGCCGAAACCGCGCTCGACCAGCGCGCGCAGCTCGCGCTGCATCATCACCGGGTCGGGCGTGGTCAGGCCGGTGTAGGTCAGTTCGGGCGGCACGCCGATGCCGAGCGTGCCCATCACGGCGCAGGGCGACGGCGCGTCGCGCTGCATCGTGCCGTCGGGCTTCATCGCGCGCACGCCGCCCGCCGCGCGCAGCGTGGAGAGCGATTCGGCCAGCCACCAGGCGGTGGAGGTCTTGCCATTGGTGCCGGTCACGGCCAGCACGTCGAGCAAGGCCGAGGGGTTGTCGTAGAAGGCCGAGGCGATCGGGCCGGTGGCGGCCTTGAGGCCGGGGTAGCTCACGATGCGCTCGTCACCATCGAAGCCGAAGGCCTCGACGCCCTCGTGCTCGACCAGGCAGGCCACGGCGCCCTGCGCCAGCGCGGACGCCACGTGCTTGCGGCCATCAGTGGCGGCGCCGGGCCAGGCGACGAAGATGTCGCCCGCGCCCACGGCACGGCTGTCGGCATGCATCGCAGCCTGCGGTGCACGCTCCTTCAGCCAGGCGGCCACCAGTTGGGGGGAAGTGAAGGTCAGCATGTTCAGAAGCTCTCGTCGACGCCCTGCGTCATCACAAGCGGTTTGACCGCCAGGTCGGGCGGTACGTTCATCATGCGCAGGGTCTGCTGCACGACTTCGCTGAACACGGGAGCCGCTGCCAGGCCGCCGAAATACTGGCCGTCGGTGGGCTCGTCGATCATCACGGCGACGATGATGCGCGGCTTCTCGATCGGCGCCATGCCGGTGAACCACGCACGATATTTGTTGCTGGCGTAACCCTTGCCGACCTGCTTGTGGGCCGTGCCCGACTTGCCGCCGACCGAATAGCCCACCGTTTGCGCGCGCGTGCCGGTGCCGCCGGGGCCGGCGGCCATCTGCAGCATCTTGCGAACGGCCAGCGCGTTCGACGGCGAGAACACCCGCACGCCGGCCGGCGGCTCGGAGTTCTTGAGGATGGTGACCGGAATGAGCGAGCCGTCGTGCGCGAACGAGGTGTACGAATGCGCCATCTGGAACAGCGAAGCCGACAGGCCGTAGCCGTAGGCCATGGTGGCCTGCTCGACCGGCTTCCAGGTCTTCCAGGGGCGCAGGCGACCGGTCACCGCGCCGGGGAACTGGATCTGCGGCTTCTGGCCGTAGCCGAGCGCGGTGTAGGTGTCCCACATCTCGTGCGGAGTCATCTTCTGGGCGATCTTGAGCGCGCCCACGTTGCTCGACTTCTGGATCACGCCCTCGACCGTCAGCGAGCCGTAGTTGTGGGTGTCGCTGATGGTGAAGCCGCCGATCTGGTAGCGGCCCGGGGCGGTGTCGATCACCGTCGAAGGTTTCACGCGGCCGGCTTCCAGGGCCATGCCGACCGTGATGGGCTTCATGGTCGAGCCGGGCTCGAAGGTGTCGGTGAGCGCCCGGTTGCGCAGCTGCTCGCCGGTGAGGTTCTGGCGCTTGTCGGGCACGTAGCTCGGGTAGTTGGCCAGCGCCAGCACCTCGCCGGTGGTGGAGTCGAGCACCACCACGCTGCCGGCCTTGGCCTTGCGCGCGATCACGGCGTCGCGCAGCTTCTGGTAGGCGAAGAACTGCACCTTGCTGTCGACGCTGAGCTGGATGTCCTGGCCGTCGAGCGGCGGCACCAGTTCGCCCACGCCCTCGACCACGCGGCCCAGGCGGTCCTTGATGACGCGGCGCGAGCCGGCCTTGCCACCCAGCTCCTTGTTGAACGCGAGTTCGATGCCTTCCTGGCCGCTGTCTTCCACGTTGGTGAACCCCACCACGTGCGCGGCGGCCTCGCCCTCGGGGTACTGGCGCTTGTATTCCTTGCGCTGGTAGAGGCCCTTGATGTTCATCGCTGCGATCTGCTTGGCGATGGGCTCGTCGACCTGGCGCTTCACCCAGACGAAGGTCTTGTCCTCGTCCTCGAGCTTCTTGTCGAAGTCCTTCTGCGGCATCTCGAGCAGCTTGGCCACCTGCTTGAGCTTGGCGCGCACCTCGGGGTCGTCGCGCTCGATGTCTTCGGGAATGGCCCAGATGCTGGGCGCCACCACGCTGGAGGCGAGGATGAGGCCGTTGCGATCGAGGATGCGGCCGCGGTTGGCCGGCATCTCGAGCGTGCGCGCGAAGCGCACCTCGCCCTGGCGCTGGAAGAAGCTGTTGTTGAACACCTGCACGTACGCGGCGCGGGCGGCCAGCATGACGAAGCCGAAGGCGATGCCGGCCACGATGAACTTGCTGCGCCACACCGGCGTCTTGCTCGCGAGCAAGGGGCTGGTGGTGTAGCGCACGCTGCGGTTGCCTCGGGTCATCGTGCGGCCCTCGCTGCGGTGGCGGGCTTGGCGGCCGGCTTGGCGCCCGCGGGCGTGGCCGGCGGCAGCGGCGCCACGGCCGGGATCACCGAGCCGTCGGGCCGCACGTACTGCGTGATGGCCGGCGAGGTGGTGCGCATCTGCAGCTGCTCCTTGGCGAGCTTCTCGACGCGCAGCGGCGTGGCCTGTGCACGCTTCTCGACCTGCAGGCGGTCTCGGTCCAGCTCAAGGCGGCGAGCTTCCTGCTGCACGCGGTCGAGCTCGGTGTAGAGCTGGCGCGACTGGTACTGCGTGTGAACGAGGTACAGCGCCGTGGCAATCACAGCCAGCAACAGCAGTAGGTTGATCCGGGCCATGATTAAAGAAGCCCCCCCAGGCTGCGCCACTGCGTGGCTGCGCCTTCCCCCTCGCAAGCGAGGGGGCGAGCGCCTTCGGGCGGCCGGGCGGCGCTCATGCGGCCTCCGTGCGTTCGGCCACGCGCAGGATCGCGCTGCGCGAGCGCGGATTGCCGCTCACCTCGGCCTGGGAAGGCTTGATGCGCTCGAGCGCGTTCAGCTTCATCACCTTGGGGGCGGCAAAGGGCGCGCGGCGGTCGTAGACCTCCTTCGAGTGCTTGGCGATGAACTGCTTGACGATGCGGTCTTCCAGCGAATGGAAGCTGATCACCGCAAGCCGGCCGCCGGGCTTCAGCACGGAAAGGCTCGCTTCTAGCGCCTGTTGCAGCTCTTCAAGCTCGGCGTTGATGAAAATCCGAAAAGCCTGAAATGTGCGCGTTGCAGGGTTCTGGCCCTGCTCGCGGGTTTTGACCGTGCCAGCCACGAGCTCGGCCAGTTCGGTGGTGGTTGAAATTGGGCCCCGTTCTTGTCGGCGAGCAACAATCGCCTTTGCAATCTGAACAGCAAACCGTTCTTCGCCATAGTCACGGATCACCTCTGCAATCTGCTGGAGTTCGGCCGTTGCCAGCCACTCGGCCACGCTCTCGCCGCGCGTGGTGTCCATGCGCATGTCGAGCGGGCCGTCGAAACGAAAACTGAAACCGCGCACCGGGTTGTCGATCTGTGGCGAGCTCACGCCCAGGTCCATCAGCAAGCCGTCGACGCTCGCGTCGGGCAGTTCGCCCAGCGAGCGGAATCCCTGGTGGCGGATAGAAAAACGCGCATCGGAGATGCGCGCTGCTTCGGCCACTGCTTCCGCATCCTTGTCGAATGCGATCAGCCTGCCTTCCGGCGCCAGCCTGGAGAGGATTGCACGCGCATGCCCTCCCCGCCCGAAGGTGGCGTCCACGTAGGTGCCGGTTGCCGCCGTGCTGCCGGAAAGAAGGGCTTCCACCGCTTCGTTCAGCAAGACGGTCGTATGGGTCCATGGGGTAGTCACGTGAATCCTCAGAACGCGAAGTCCTGAAACACATCCGGCATCTCGCCCTGGGTGGCCTCGGCCTCCTTGGCCTCGTAGGTGGCCTTGTCCCAGAGTTCGAAGTGGTTGCCCATGCCCAGCAGCAGCGTCTCGCGCGTGATGCCGGTGGCCGCGCGCAGTTCGGGCGACACCAGGATGCGGCCGGTGCCGTCCATCTCGACGTCCATGGCGTTACCCAGGAAGACGCGCTTCCACCACTGCGCCGACATCGGCAGCGCGGCAATGCGCTCGCGGAATTTTTCCCATTCGGGACGGGGGAACACCATCAGGCATCCGTGCGGATGCTTGGTGATCGTGAGCTGGCCGCCTGCCGTGGCGCTCAGGACGTCACGATGCCGGGTCGGCACGGAGAGCCGCCCCTTGGCATCCAGACTGAGCGATGAAGCGCCTTGAAACACGACCACGAAACCCCTGTGTTGGGAGTGCTGCGGCACCCGAAGGGGGCACTACCCGCACTTTTTCCCACTTAACTGCACTTTTTTGCACTGTAGCAGGAAACACTTCGGACGCAACTGGCCGTTCGGGGTATTTTTTGTAATGGAATCAACGACTTAGCGCCGATTCCAAATCCGTGGAATCGGCGAATTTCGTTGAGAATTAAGTACTTAGCCCACGCAGTGAAAGTGATGCGTGAAGGATTCCCCCGTTACAGGGGGAACCAAAGGGCAGCTTCAGAGGATGAAGCGCGAAAGATCTTCGTCGTGACTTAGTGCCGCGAGGCGCTGGTCGACGTAGGCGGCATCGATGCGGATCGATTGGCCTTCAAGGCGGGTCGCGTCGAAGCTTACCTCATCCAGCAGGCGCTCCATCACCGTCGACAAACGGCGCGCGCCGATGTTCTCGGTGCGCTCGTTTACCTCGAAGGCGATGGTCGCCAGCCGGTTCACGCCTTCGGGTGTGAATTCGAGCGTCACGCCTTCGGTGGCGAGCAGCGCCTGGTACTGCTTCACGAGCGACGCGCGGGTCTGCGTGAGGATGCTCTCGAAGTCCGACACCGAGAGCGACTGCAGCTCGACGCGAATCGGAAAGCGCCCCTGCAGTTCCGGGATCAGGTCGCTCGGCTTGCTCAGGTGGAACGCGCCGCTCGCGATGAACAGCATGTGGTCGGTGCGCACCACGCCGTACTTGGTGGTGACGGCCGTGCCCTCCACCAGCGGCAGCAGGTCGCGCTGCACGCCCTGGCGCGACACGTCGGAGCCTTGCGCTTCGCTGCGCGTGGCGACCTTGTCGATCTCGTCGATGAAGACGATGCCGTTCTGCTCGGCGTTGGCAATGGCCTGCGTGCGGATCTCGTCCTCGTTGACCAGCTTGGCGGCCTCTTCGTCGATCAGCAGGCGCATCGCCTCGCCGATCTTGAGCTTGCGGGTCTTGCGCTTGCCCTGCCCCAGTTGGCCGAACATGCCGCGCAGCTGCTCGGTCATTTCCTCCATGCCGGCGGGGCCCATGATTTCCAGCGGCGTGCGGGTCTCGGCGAGGTCGAGCTCGATCTCTTTGTCGTCGAGCTGGTGCTCGCGCAGCTTCTTTCGGAAGGCCTGGCGCGTGGGATTGGGCGTATCGAGCGCCGGGGGCGCGCCGTCGGCGCCGCGCGCCGGGGGCAGCAACGCGTCGAGGATGCGCTCCTCGGCGGCATCCTCGGCACGCACGCGCACCTTGGCGCTCTCGGATTCGCGCGTCTGCTTGACGGCGATCTCCGCGAGGTCGCGGATGATGGAATCGACGTCCTTGCCCACGTAGCCCACCTCGGTGAACTTGGTCGCCTCGACCTTGATGAAGGGCGCATCGGCCAGCCGCGCGAGGCGGCGCGCGATCTCGGTCTTGCCCACGCCCGTGGGGCCGATCATGAGGATGTTCTTGGGCGTGATCTCGTGGCGCAGCTTGTCGTCGACCTGCTGGCGGCGCCAGCGGTTGCGCAGGGCGATGGCCACGGCGCGCTTGGCGGCCGGCTGGCCGACGATGTGGTTGTCTAGCTCGGAGACGATTTCCTGGGGGGTCATGGACATGGTCAGAGCGCTTCCACGGTGTGGTTCATGTTCGTGTAAATGCAGATTTCTCCGGCGATCCCCAGCGATTTGCGCACGATCTGCTCGGCAGAGAGTTCGGTGTTCTCGATCAGCGCCTTGGCCGCCGACTGGGCATAGGCGCCGCCGGAACCGATGGCGATCACGCCGTCTTCGGGCTCCAGCACGTCGCCGTTGCCGGTGATGATGAGGGAGGTGGTGGCGTCGGCCACGGCGAGCATGGCCTCGAGCTTGCGCAGCACGCGGTCGGTGCGCCAGTCCTTGGTGAGCTCGACGGCCGCGCGGGTCAGGTGACCCTGGTGCTTTTCAAGCTTGGCCTCGAAGCGCTCGAAGAGCGTGAAGGCGTCGGCGGTGGCGCCGGCAAAGCCGGCCAGCACCTTGCCGTGATAAAGCCGGCGCACTTTGCGCGCCGTGCCCTTGATGACGATATTGCCGAGAGTGACCTGCCCGTCCCCGCCGATGGCGACCTGGTCGCCTTGGGGGGTCTTGCGGCGCACGCTCACGATGGTGGTGCCGTGAAACTGTTCCATCGAAGCCATCTGGGGATGGCCCGGGGCAATGCAACCCGCGGCAAGGCCGCCAGGCGACTTAGTTTTTTCTAACCGCGACCGTGGCGTGATCGGTAATGCCTACCAGCGTGAACAGCGCGGCGATGAGCCGGTGCGCGTCGACGAACTGCACGCGCTCGCCGTTGGCGTCGCGCGTGCGCACCCAGCTCAGCAGCGCGCCGGCGGCGGCCAGGTCCATGCGCAGCAGCGCGGCGCAGGAAATGACGGGCGCCGCGGTGTGGCGCAGGTCGTTGTCGAGCCGCTGCCAGCTCGACAGGGACTCGCCCCGCAGGTCGCCCGCCAGCGCTGCGAAACCGCTGTCGGTGGACGGGAAGCTCTCGGAATCGCCACCGACCGACAGCAGCGACCACACCGAGCTGGGGCGGCTCGCCGGCGGCGCGGCCAGCGAGGCGCATTCGCCGCGCGGGTCTTGCCACGAGGGGGGCGACACCTCATAGGTGATGCAGTAGTTGAGCGCCACCAGCTCGAAATCGTCGGGCAGGTGCATCATGCGCAGCGCCGCCAGGTGCAGCTGCCACCAGACGTCTTCGGTGCTGCGGTCGTTGTTGGGCGCGGCCTCGGACAGCACGGCCAGCAGCTGGGCGGAACCCATGAAGCGCAGTTGCACCGGCGAATCGGCCCAGTGCGTGAAAAGCACCCGCAGCGGCGCTGCGGCGTCGGCGCCGATGGCGGTCAGGGCGCGCCAGTCGAGCGTCCAGACCGAACCGGCCTTCGACAGTGCCCGCGTGAGCTCCACGAGGCCTTCGCGGGCCAGGAGGGCGGGCGACACCCAGTCGGCATGAGTGGCGCCTTCGGAGGCGGCGCCGGCCTCTTCGCTGGCGGCCACGGCCTTGACGCTGCGGGCCAGTTCCTCGAGCGAGACCCAGTCGGGGCCCATGCGCCGCATGCGCTGCGCGTAGCGCATGCGGGCGGCGGCGAACTTGGCGGCATCGCCGGTCGCGCGGTACAGGTCGAACAGGGCACGCCAGCGGCTGTCGTCGCGCTCGGCGGCGGGGCTGCCCTCGGCTTCGGTGGCCGGGGCGCTCTCGGAGGCCAGGGCCTGCAGCAGGATGGCTTCGGCGCCGGTGTCGTCGCCGTGCGCGAAGCGGATGACCGCCTCCTCCAGCGCGCCGTCGTGCGCCAGCCGCGACAGCGGCACCGGCGCCGCGCCTGCAGCCACAGCCGCGTCCCCGGCCGGCACCGCCGCGGCGGGCGCGCCAACGCTGTGAGGCTGGTCGGTCTGGGTGTCGGGCGCATCGTCGGCACGCGCGGGCGGCAGCGTCTCGGCGCCGGCATCGGGCGGCGGGTTGACCAGCGCCTCGCCGTTCGGGCCGCGCCCCTTCCACCACTGCTGCGACATCTGCTGCTCGATCTCGTCGATCTTCTTGAGCGTGAGCGCGCGGCCTTCGAGCTTTTCCGACGAGCTGTTGAGATTGAACGACGACGGCGTGACGGTCGGGTCGAAGGCGTGGGCGGCGGCCTCGCGCTGGCGCAGCTTGCGCAGCATGTCGAACTCGCGGCGGCGCACGAAATCGTTGCGCTGGCGCCGTTCGATCATCTCCTTGAGCATTTCCCTGTTGTAGGTCTGCTCGGGCAGCGAGGAATCCGACTGGGCGGGCTCATCCAGTTCCGACCAATCCTTCAGCGGATTGCGGACAAACTTGGCCACCTTGGAGAAAAGGCGGCCCGACTCTTCCTTTGCCATTCGACGAAAGCTTGCAGACGGGGGTTCTTGCGACCTTCTTCCCGATCAGTCCCCGAACATCTTCTGCTTGAGTTCCCGGCGCTGCTGCGCTTCGAGCGACAGCGTGGCCGTCGGGCGGGCCAGCAGGCGGCCGACACCGATGGGTTCGCCGGTTTCGTCGCAGTAGCCGTAGTCGCCGGCGTCAATGCGCTGGATCGACTGCTCGATCTTCTTGAGCAGCTTGCGCTCGCGGTCGCGGGTGCGCAGTTCGAGGGCGTGTTCTTCCTCGATGGTGGCGCGGTCGGCCGGGTCGGGCACGACCACGGTGTCTTCACGCAGGTGCTCGGTGGTCTCGCCGGCGTTCTCGAGAATGCCGCGCTTGAGTTCTTCGAGCTTCAGGCGGAAGAACGCCATCTGCTTTTCGTTCATGTACTCGTCGTCGGGCATGGCGATGACTTCGGCGTCGCTCAGCTCGTTGGCGGACTTGGTCTTCCAGTTGTTGACCAGCTTCGGGTCTTTCTTCACGGCCAGGGGCGGCGGCGGCACCAGCGCGGTGGAGGGTGCCTGCGAGAAGCTGGACTTGGCGGCGGTCGATGCCACCGATTGCGGCATCGAGGGAACGGTCAGTTGCGACAGCCGGGACACGCGGCCACCACGCGCAGCGGGTGCGGGCGTGGCGGTTTGAGCGGGAATCGAGGGTGTCGCCGGGGCGGAAGTGGAGGCGGCAGCCGTTTTTTTCATGGGGATCGGGGAAGCAGAAGGAACGGCAGCAGGGCGGCCGACGGGTTTGGATGACGAGGTACCCGCGCCTGCGCTCTTGGTTGCGGCAGTTGCAGGCTTGGCGGATTTCTTGGCAGCGGTCACGGCTTTGGCCGGTGCTGCCGCGGTCTTTTTGGTCGGCGCGCTTTTCTCTTTCGCCGTGGGGTCCGGCACTGCGGCGGAAACTTTTTTTGCCGCAGGTGCAGCCTGCTTCGCAGCCGCCACCTTCTTTGCGGCGGGCTTGGTTGCTGGCGTGGCCTTGGCGGCGGGTTTCTTCACGGTGACTGGCTCCTTGGTCGAACTGGAACGCGCTTTCACTGGGTGTCTCCTCCCATGGGAACCGGTTGCGGCTTTCAGGCCGCGCCGGCTCCACGTTGTCGGGGTGCTCGCCAACGGCGAACCCCGGGGTTATACCCCCGAAAGCCCACCAGAAACGTGCGGCGCCCCGTGCCGGATGCCACATCCTGTCCGCTGGGACGGGGTATGGCTGCCGGAACAGGCGCGCGATTGTATAGAGAACTCGAAAGCGCGGGCGATGTGTCCGGGTGCCGGTCGCGTCCATTAGCATCGCGCGGCGTCACTGGAGAGGGTGACGCAAACCCGCCATTGCCCTTTGGCAGCGCGGGCCATCCGATCATTCGACAAAAGAAAGCAAGTCTTGAGCAAGAAAGCAGCAGTATTGGGCGTCCTGGCCGCAGCCATCGCGGTGGCCTACGGGGGCAGCACCTGGTGGGCCGGTTCGCAGGTCAAGTCGCGTTACGACACCGCATTCGAAGAACTTCCGAAGCAGACCGCGCTGGTGCGGGTGGTGGAGCGCAGCTACGACCGCGGCTTCCTCGGTGCCGTCAGCACCGTGACGCTCGAAATCGGCTGCGCGCCCGACGCCGCGGCCACAGCCGCCGCGCAGAAACCCGCCGCCGGCGAGGAACCCGATGAAGAGCCGGAGGAAGAAGCCGAAGCCGCGCCCGCCAAGCCGCTGCGCTTCACCATCCGCGACACCATCCACCACGGCCCGCTGGCCGGCGGCACGCTCGCCGCGGCCACCATCGACAGCGAACTGGTACTCGACGCCAAGACCCAGGCCGACGCGAAGAAGCTGTTCGGCGAGGCCAAGCCGCTTACCGCCCGCACCAAGGTCGCCTTCAGCGGCGCCTTCACCAGCGACCTGACGGTGGCGCCCGCCAGGCTCGCCGAAGACGGCAAGGGCCAGATGGCATGGCAGGGTGCGCAGCTGCGCATGGACGTGAATGCCGCGCGCACCCAGGTGCGCTACGAGCTGACGATGCCCGGCTTCGACTTCAACGACACCCGCAGCGGCCTGACCATGAAGATGGGCAAGCTCACGGCCAAGGCCGACATGGACAGCAGCGCCGGCTGGTTCCTGGCCACCGGCAAGACCGAGGGCCGCCTCGACACGGTCGAATTCGCTGCACCCAAGGGCCTGGGCGCGGGCAACGGCGACGACACCACGCCGCGCAAACCGCTGCCGACCGTGCTGCTGCAGGGCATCGACCTGGTGGGCGGCGCCAGCATCAAGGACGGGCTCTACGCGTCCGAAGGCACCCTCAGGGGCGCCGGCAAGATCGGCGCCACCAAGATCGACAAGTTCGAGTTGACCAGCAGCGCGCGCCGCATCCATGCCGCCGGCTACAAGAAGCTGGCCGACGCCTGGATGCAGTCGAGCGCCGCCAACGGCTGCGGCAAGGGCGGCAGCAAGGCTTCCCAGGCCGCCATGAGTGCGCTGGTGGACCAGCTTTCGCCGGATCTCAAGGCCATGGCCAAGTACGGCCCTGAGGCCGGCATCGACAAGATGCTGGTCGAAATCGACGGCAAGCGCGGCGAACTCGGCTACACGGCCAGCATGGCCGGCGTGACCGACGAAGACCTGCAGCTGCCCGGCACCGCGCTCCTGCTCAAGCGCGGCGTGCTCAAGGCCAATGCGCGCCTGCCGATGCAGTGGATCGAGAAGCTGGCCGCAACCGGCGCCGAGAGCGGCCAGACGCCCCCGCCCGAAACCGTGGCGCTGCTGGTCGCCCAGGGCGAGCAGAGCGGCTTCGTGAAGCGCGACGGCGACGACGTGACCGGCCAGGTCGAGTTCAGCGACGGCAACCTGAAGATCAACGGCAAGCCGCTGGGCGGGCTGGGCAAGTAGCAGGGTATGTCTCCCTCCCCCGCTGGGGGAGGGCGGGGTGGGG
The DNA here is from genome assembly GCF_977011995.1 of Variovorax durovernensis. NCBI lineage: Bacteria > Pseudomonadati > Pseudomonadota > Betaproteobacteria > Burkholderiales > Comamonadaceae > Variovorax > Variovorax durovernensis. The sequence goes on from NZ_CDRNCW010000001.1 coordinate 5,803,428, forward strand.
GCACGACGGCCTCCCGAAAAGCATGGCGCCTGTTCGCAGGCCTGCCCCCATCCCGACCTTCCCCCAGCGGGGGAAGGGAGCAAGTCAGGGCTTCAGACCAGGCACTGCTCCAGGCCCTGCTCCAGAATTTCGCGCGGCAGCTCGATGCCGATGAACACCATGCGGCTCTGGCGCGCCTCGTCCTTGCCCCACTCCGGGCCCAGGTCGCTGCCCATGAGCTGGTGCACGCCCTGGAAGATCACCTTGCGCTCGGTGCCCTTCATGTTCAGCACGCCCTTGTAGCGCAGCATGCGCGGGCCGTAGATGTTGACGATCGCGCCCAGGAAGTCTTCCAGCTTGGCCGGGTCGAACGGACGGTCGGCCTTGTAGACGAAGCTCTTCACGTCGTCGTCCGTGTGGTGGTGGTGCCCGTGGCCGCCTTCGTGCTTGTGCGAGGGATGGTCGCAGTGCTCGCCATGCGCGTGGTCATGGTCGTGATGGTCGTGGTCGTCTTCCTTCAGGAAGTCGGGGTCGATGTCGAGCTTGGCGTTCAGGTTGAAGCCGCGCAGGTCGAAGATGTCCTTCAGCGGCACGTCGCCGAAATGCGCCTTCTGCTGCGGCGCGCGCGGGTTCATGTGCTTCAGGCGGTGAATGAGCGCATCGGTCTCTTCGGCCGACACCAGCTCGCTCTTGCTGATGAAGATCTGGTCGGCAAAGCCCACCTGGCGGCGCGCTTCCTGGCGGTCGTTGAGCTGCTGCGGCGCATGCTTGGCGTCGACCAGCGTGAGGATCGAGTCGAGCAGGTAGCTCTCGGCGATCTCGTCGTCCATGAAGAAGGTCTGCGCCACCGGGCCGGGGTCGGCCAGGCCGGTGGTCTCGATCACCACGCGGTCGAAGTCCAGCAGGCCCTGGCGCTTCTTGGCGGCCAGCAGCTGCAGCGCCTCGCGCAGGTCTTCGCGGATGGTGCAGCAGACGCAGCCGTTGCTCATCTGCACGATCTGCTCCTTCGACTCGGTGACGAGGATGTCGCTGTCGATGTTCTCCTCGCCGAACTCGTTCTCGATGACCGCGATCTTCTGGCCGTGGGCCTCGGTCAGGATGCGCTTGAGCAGCGTGGTTTTGCCAGAGCCGAGAAAGCCGGTGAGGATGGTCGCGGGAATGAGGGCCATGTGGGGAGTGCTCCGGAAGCGGAAAACAGGAAAAGGGGCGAAAAAAGACTTGGCAGGCAGTTTAGCCAATGCCACTGAGTTGCGTTGCCGGCAGGGTCAAGCCGGCTTCCGGACCACCACCAGGCCCTTCAGGTACTCCCCTTCCGGGAACTCGATGGTCATCGGATGGTCGGGCGCCGCGCCCAGCCGCTCGGCGATGTAGCCGTCCACGCCGGCGTCGATCCCGGCCGAGGCCACGATCTTGTGGAACAGGTCGGCGCTGATGCCGCCCGAGCAGGAGAAGGTCAGCAGCACGCCGCCCGGCTCCAGCAGCTTGAGCGCCAGGCGGTTGATGTCCTTGTAGGCCCGTGCCGCGCGCTCGGCATGCGCCACCGTGGGCGCGAACTTTGGCGGATCGAGCACGATGGCGTCGAAGGTGCGGCCCTGGTCGATGAACTCGCGCAGCACCGTGTTCACGTTGGCGTCGAGGAATTCGGTCTCTATGCCCTGCCCCTCGAAGCCGTTCAGCGCCAGGTGGCCGCGCGCGCGCTCCAGCGCGGGCAGCGACGAATCGACCGACACCAGCTGCGCGCCCTGCAGCGCGTTCGCGGCCTTCAGCCCCGCGAGCGCCGCGACGGTGAAGCCGCCCGTGTAGCAGAAGCAGTTCAGCACGCGCCGGAAGCGCCGGTGCTGCGCCAGTTCGGCAAAGCGCTGGCGGCTGTCGCGCTGGTCGAGGTAGAAGCCGGTCTTGTGGCCGGTCGCGATGTCGAGCGACAGCTTCCAGCCGTGCTCGCGAATGACGATTTCGGTCGGGCCTTCGCCGCGCAGCCAGCCGGTGACGGGCTTCAGGCCTTCGCGCTCGCGGCCGCTGGCGTCGGAGCGCTCGTAGAGCTTGGCGAGGCCCGTGGCCTTGAGCAGCGCGTCGGCCAGCACGTCTTTCCAGCGCTCGACGCCGGCCGACAGAAACTGCGCCACCAGCGTGTCGCCGTAGCGGTCGACGATCAGCCCCGGCAGGCCGTCGGCCTCGCCGTGCACCAGCCGCACGCCGTCGCTCTGCAGATCGAACAGGCCGCGCGCGGTCACGGCGCGGGCGCACACCGACGCGAGGAAGGCGGCGTCGATGCGCTGTGTTTCGACGAAGCTCCAGGCCCGCGCGCGGATCTTCGAGGCCGGGCTGAAGGCGGCCCACGCCAGGAAGGCGCCGTCGTGCGACTCGACGCGCACCGTCTCGCCGGAGTCGGCACCGCCGCGCGCAATGGCGGATTCGAAGACCCAGGGGTGGCGGCGCTGCATCGAGCGCTCTTTGCCGGGTTTGAGGCGAAGGGTTTTCATTGGTTGTTGCTTATTTGTCGTTCTCTGGCTTGGCTTTCGCCCTGGGATGCGCTGCGTCGTACACCTTGGCCAGGTGCTGGAAATCCAGCCGCGTATAGACCTGCGTGGTCGAGATGTTGGCGTGGCCCAGCAGTTCCTGCACCGCGCGCAGGTCGCTGCTCGACTGCAGCACGTGGCTGGCGAAGGAATGCCGCAGCATGTGCGGATGCACCGGCGCCGCGAGGCCGGCCTTGAGGCTGCGCTCGCGCAGCAGCTTCCACACCGCCTGCGACGACATCCGCACGCCCTTGGCGCTTATGAAGAGCGCGGCGGCGGCCTGCGGGTCGCGCAGGTGCGAGATTGCCAGCGCGGCGCAGTCGCCGCGCACCGCTAGCCAATCGCGCACCGCCTCGGCCGCCTTGCTGCCCATCGGCACGACGCGGCGCTTGCTGCCCTTGCCGAGCACGTTGGCATCGCCCGCGTCGAGGTCGACCCAGCCGCGCGCGGTGCTGCTCGCCTGCGCGTCGAGCCCCGTGAGCTCGCTCACGCGCAGGCCGCAGCCGTAGAGCATTTCGACGATGGCGCTGTCGCGCGCCTCGGTCCACGGGTCGGCCTCGGGGTCGTACAGCTCGGCCAGGCGCACCGCGTCGTCAACGCCCAGCGCTTTCGGCAAGGGCTTGCCGGCCTTGGGCGCATGCACGTCCTGCACGGGGTTGAAGCCGATCAGCCCTTCATGGCCGAGCCAGCGGTAGAAGCTGCGCCAGCACGAAAGCACCAGCGCAATGCCGCGCGGCTCGCGCCCCGCGCCGTGCAGCTGCGCCATCCAGCGGCGAATGTGGGCGGTCTGCACGCGGTCCAGCGGCAGCTTCGCCTCGGCGGCATTGTCGGTCAGCGACTTCAGGTGGAAGGCGTACAGCTCGACCGTGCGCGCCGCGAGCCGGCGCTCGACGCGCACATGCTCGAGGTATTTTTCGACCCAGCCGGAAGCTGCGGAAGCGGCCGGCGTCGCGGGCCCGGAAGGCTCAGAAGAGGAAGCCACGGAAGACATTGTTCACGATGGCCGCCGGCTCGCGCAACGCGCCCTTCGAAAACGGCCCCAGCGCGTTCCAGCAGGAGGTGGGCGCGGCTGCGTACTGCACGTCGAAGATCCGGTCGAAACCGCTCATCTTCACCAGGTGCTCGACGCGCCACATGTGGAACGGCTCCGACACGATGACCACGCTGCGCACGCCGGCCGCCTCCAGCAACGGGCGCGACAGCGAAAGATTAAGGCGCGTGGAGGTGGAAGCGGGCTCCAGCAGCATCGGCCCGGCATAGCCCGCGGCAACGGCGCGCTCCTGCATCGCGGTGGCTTCGGTGCGGCCGTCTTCGGAATCCACGCCGCCGGAGAAGGCGAGCTGCTTCACGAGGCCGGTCCTGGCCATCGCCACCGCCGTGTCGACCCGCCCCGAGAGACAGGGGTGCGGCTTGCCGTCCAGGTAGGCGCGGCTGCCGAGCACCAGGGCGGCATCGGCCGCACGCTGTGGCGGGTTGGCCAGCAGCGCCTCTGCGTGCCGCCAGATGAATACGCCGATGGCCGCGTAGGCCAGCACCCCGGCCAGCAGCCCGCCGAACAGCAGGACCTGCCAGGGCCGCCGCAACCAGCGCGGGCGGCTCAAGGACGCAGCCGCGACAGCCCGCCCGACGCCAGCTCGGCGATGCGCTCGAGGAAGTCGGTGCCCATTTCGGAGTTGAAGCGCTGCGCGTCGGGCGACGCCAGCACCAGCATGCCGAAGGCCGGCGACTCCGCGTCGGCGCGCAGCGGAATCAGCGCGATCGACATGGCCGACTGCGGCTCCGGCAGCCAGTTCGCCGCCTCGAAGCCCGAATTGAGCCCGCAGTAAGGCGAGGTCAGCGAGGTGGCCAGCGCCTTCACGTCGTCGCTCACCCACTGGGCATAGGCCTCGTTGAGGTATTCGCTGCTGCAGTCCCACACCTTGATGGCCGTCTGCGGCACCAGGAACAGCGACTGCAGGTCGACCGCGATGCGGTACGGCAGGCTGCGCGGGTCGCGCGTGGTCAGCAGGCCGCTGGTCCAGCGCTGCAGGCGGTCGGCAATGACGACGTTTTCGGTGCCGTGGCGCACCATGTCCATCAGGCGATGCTCCAGCGCCTTGATCTTTTCGCGCAGCATCTCGGCCTGGCGCTCCTGCAGGCTCACGGCGCGGTTGCCGTGCGGGCTGGTGAGCTGCACCTGCGCCAGCAGCTGGGCATGGCGCTCGAAGAAGTCCGGCGTGTTCGCCAGGTAGTTGGCGATGTCGTCTTCGGTGATCGGGTTCATGGCGTTGGCGTCGTTGTTGTTCGTGAAGTTGGTCGTCATGGCAGTTCCGGCACCTCGATGTCGCCTTCGAACACCGTGGTGGCCGGCCCGGTCATGAGCACCGGCTGGCCTTCGCCCTGCCATTCGATGGTGAGAATGCCGCCGTGCGTCTGCACGTCGACCCGGCGGTCCAGCAGCCCCAGCCGGATGCCCGCCACCACCGCCGCGCAGGCGCCGGTGCCGCAGGCCAGCGTTTCGCCGGCGCCGCGCTCGAACACCCGCAGCCTGATGTGCGCGCGGTCGACCACCTGCATGAAGCCCGCGTTCACCCGCTGCGGAAAGCGCGGGTGGTGCTCGATCTGCGGGCCCTGCTCGGCCACGGGTGCCGTGTCGACGTTGTCGACCACCTGCACCGCGTGCGGATTTCCCATCGACAGCACCGCTACCGAAACGATAGCGCTGCCCGCGTGCGTGCCGAGCGCGAGGTGCCAGGTGTGCCAGCCGCCGTCGGGTTGCGGGTCGAGCCCGGCGGTGTCGAAGGGCACGCGCTCGGTCTCGAAGACCGGGGCGCCCATGTCGACCGTCACGCGGCCGTCGGCGCCCATGCGCGGCTCGATCACGCCGGCCAGCGTCTGCACGCGCACTTCGGTCTTGTCGGTCAGCCTGTGTTCGCTGACGAAGCGCATGAAGCAGCGCGCACCGTTGCCGCACTGCTCCACTTCGCCGCCGTCGGCGTTGTGGATCACGTATTGGAAGTCGATTCCCTCGGCGGGCGAAGGCCGCACGGTGAGGATCTGGTCGGCGCCGACGCCGAAGTGGCGGTCGGCCAGAAAGCGGTATTGCGCGGCGCTGAGGCCCAGCGTGCCGCGCGTTTCGTCCAGCACGACGAAATCGTTGCCGGCTCCCTGCATCTTGGTAAAGCGAATTCGCATCCGGGGATTATCGCCACCGGCACTGTCCCTGGCGACCACGGGCCCAAGCCCGTGGCCATGAAGACGGAACGATCAGCCCTTGATGAACGCCAGCAGATCGGCGTTCACCTGGTCGGCGTGCGTGTTGCAGGTGGCGTGCGGCGCACCGGCGTAGACCTTGAGCTGGCTGCCCTTGATCATTTCGGCCGCGAGCTTGCCGGTGGCCTCGAAGGGCACGACCTGGTCGTCGTCGCCGTGGATCACCAGGGTGGGCACGTCGATCTTCGCCATGTCGGGGCGGAAGTCGGTTTCGGAGAACGCGGTCACGCAGTCGATGGTGGCCTTGATAGAGGCCTGCAGCGCAATCTGCAGCGTCTGCTTGAAGACGCCCTGCGACACCTTGGCGCCGGGGCGGTTGGTGCCGTAGAAGACCGTGCTGAAGTCGTCCAGGAACTGCGGGCGGTCGGCCGCCAGCCCGGCGCGGATGCCTGCGAACACCGACGCATCGGGGCCCACGGGGTGGTCGGCGGTCTTCATGAACATCGGCGTCACTGCGCTGATGAGCGCCAGCTTGGCCACGCGCGCGGTGCCCTTGCGCGCGATGTAGCGCGTCACGTCGCCGCCGCCCATGGAGAAGCCCGCGATGATCACGTCCTTCAGGTCGAGCTTCTCGATCAGCTCGGAGATGTCGTCGGCGAAGGTGTCGTAGTCGTAGCCCGTCCACGGCTGGCTCGAGCGGCCGAAGCCGCGACGGTCGAACGCGATGGTGCGGTAGCCGCGTTCCGCGAAGAACAGCATCTGGGCGTCCCACATGTCGGCGCTGAGCGGCCAACCGTGGCTGAAGAGAATGGGCTGGCCCGAGCCCCAGTCCTTGTAGTAGAGCTCGGTGCCGTCGCGCAGTGTCAGTGTGGTCATGGTTTTTCCGGTGAAGTGAATGAACGAAGGAAGGAAGGAACGGAGGGAAATCAGATCGCAAGAAAGTGATGCACCTCGGGCTTCCCCGGCCCGATGTGAAAGCGTAACGCCTCGCCCTGCAAGTCGGCGTCGGCCTGCGACACCCGATGATGCTGGCGCAGATGCTCCGCCCAGGATTCGACGAGGAACCACTCCATCACCCGCTCGGAGTCGGCCGTGTGTTCGTGCAGGCCCCAGGCGTAGGCGCCGTCGCGGCGGCGTTCGAGAGACAGGCGCTTCATCGCCTGCAGGAAGGCCGGGCGGTCGTCCTTGCGGATGCGGTATTCGACCTGGATCATCACCGGCCCGCGGTCGTGCGCCACAGGCTCGGCAAGCAGCGGCTCGGGCCAGTGGTTCGATGCCTGCAGGTCGGCCTCGCCGGCCGGCAGCCGCACGCGATGGAACACCAGCCCGGCCATCACCAGCCCCACGGCCCCCGCCACCAGCGTGGCCGGCACGCCGATCTGCTGCGCCACCAGGCCCCAGCCCAGGCTGCCCGCCGCCATCGCGCCGTTGAACACGGTGAGGTACACGGCCAGCCCGCGTCCGCGCACCCAGTTGGGCAGGATCGACTGGGCCACGCCGTTGAGCGTGGTCAGCGCAATGATCCAGCCCAGGCCCAGCAGCAACAGCAGCAGCACCGCCAGCCACTTGGGCGGCGCGAAGACAAGAATGCCCATCACGGCGGCCGTGAGCAGCGCGGCCAGCAGCAGCATGCCGTCGGCGTCGAGCCGGGCACGCAGGCGCGGCATCACCAGCGCGCCGCCGATGGCGCCCGCCCCCACGGCGCCGAGCAGCACGCCGTAGAAGCCGGCGCTGCCGCCGAGCATCTGGCGCGCCACCAGCGGCAGCAGCGCCCACACCGAGCTGGCGAACAGGAAGAACACCGCCGCGCGCAGCAGCACCACGTGCAGCTCCTTGCTGGCCCGCGTGTAGCGCAGGCCGGCACGGAAGGCGCCGAGGAAGTTCTCCGACAGCCCGCTGTCGGCAGGCGCCGGGCGCTTCCACCACAGCAGCGCCGCGATCACGAACACATAGCTCAGCACGTCGACGCCGTAGGTGGCTGCCGCGCCGAAGCTCGCGAGGATCAGCCCGCCCGCCGCCGGCCCGATGGAGCGCGCGATGTTGATGCCCAGCGAGTTCAGCGCCACCGCGCCCTTGAGGTCCGAACGCGGCACCAGCTCCGGCACGATCGACTGCCAGGTCGGCCCCATCAGCGCCGCGCCGATGCCGCCCACGAAGGTCAGCACGATCAGGTATTCGACCGTGAGCGCGCCGGTGTGCGAAAGCACCAGCAGCGTGCCGCTCACCGCCGCAAGCACCAGCTGCACGAAGATCAGGAAGCGCCGCCGGTCGAGGATGTCCGAGAGCACCCCCGCCGGAATCGCCAGCAGGAACACCGGCAGCGTGGCCGCCGTCTGGATGAGCGCCACCGCCGTCGGGTTCGCGGACAGGTCGGTCACCAGCCACGAGCTGGCCACGTCGCGCATGAAGCTGCCGATGTTGCCGAGCACGGTGGCGGCCCAGAGCACCGCGAACACCGGCTGGCGCAACGGCGCGAAGGCGCCGGGCTGCGGCGCCGCCGCGACCGCGCCGTGCGAGGTGTCAGACATGGGCACGCTCCTTCAGGTCATGCCAGGCAACCAGCAGGAAGCCGCCGACCAGCCCCAGATGTTCGAAAAAGGAGTTGGCCGCCATGAAGCGCTCCTGCCCGACCGGCATCTGCCAGAAGCGCAGCGCCACGAAGGTCGCCATCAGCGTGAAGCCGCCGAGCGCCAGCGCGCCCAGCCACCGCAGCCGCCCCGTGAGGATCAGCGCCGAAGCGCCCAGCTCCAGCACGATGACCGCCACGGCCAGCGGGCCGGCGGGCGACAGGCCGAAGTGGTTCATCTCGCCAAGGGCCGCATCGAAGTCCATCGCCTTGTTCAGCCCGCCCTGAAGGTAGGCGGCGCACAGCAGCAGCAACGCGATCCAGCGCAGCGCGGGTGAGGTGGTCCAGCGCATCGTCATCACACCGCCCAGCAGGCGCAGCCGAGCGCGCCCCAGAAGCTCTTCAGGTCGGCAATGGGCAGCTTGCTGCTCCAGGCCGTCGCGTGGCTATGGCCGTGCACGTTGCAGTTGTTGGCGCAGGCGCAGGCCGCGGCGGCGTTGCGCAACACCTTCTGCATCGGCGCGCCTTCGGCGGTGTCGGCCCAGCCGGCATAGCCGCCGAAGGTGCGCGCGGGCGACCAGTCGGGCATGGCCGGCGGCGGCGCGCCTTCGTCTTGCGCGGCGAAGGGGCCGGCGCCGTAGACCACCTTGCCGCCCACCATCGTGAGCAAAGCCGTGGTGTCGGCGATGTCCGATTCGGCGCAGGCGAAGAAATCGCGGTCGGGCACCACCAGGTCGGCGAGCTGGCCGGCCTGGATGCGGCCCTTCTTGCCCTCTTCGTTCGAGAACCATGTGACGTTCTCGGTCCACAGGCGCAGCGCCTGTTCGCGGTCGAGCAGGTTGCGCTGCGGCGTGATCTGCATGCCACCCACCGTCTTGCCCGTGACCAGCCACGACAGCGACACCCACGGGTTGTAAGAGGCCACGCGCGTTGCGTCGGTGCCGGCCGAGACCTTCACGCCCTTTTCGAGCATGCGCTTCACCGGCGGCGTCGCCTCGGCCGCGCCGTAACCGTAGCGCTCGACGAAATACTCGCCCTGGTAGGCCATGCGGTGCTGCACCGCGATGCCGCCACCCAGTGCCGCGATGCGGTCGATCGACTGGTCGGAGATGGTCTCCGCGTGGTCGAAGAACCAGTTCAGGCCGGCCAGCGGCGTGTCCTGGTTGATGCGCTCGAACACGTCGAGCGAGCGGCTGATGGTCTCGTCATAAGTCGCGTGCATGCGCCAGGGCCAGCGGTTCTGCACCAGCACGCGCACCACTTCTTCCAGCTCGCCTTCCATTTCGGGCGCCATGTCGGGGCGCGGCTGGCGGAAGTCCTCGAAGTCGGCCGCCGAGAACACCAGCATCTCGCCAGCGCCGTTGTGGCGGAAGTAGTCGTCGCCCTGCTTGTATTTCGACGAAGCGGTCCAGTTCAGGAAGTCTTGTTTCTCCTGCTTGGGCTTCTGCGTGAACAGGTTGTAGGCCAGGCGGATGGTGAGCTGCCCGTCGTCGGCCAGCTTCTGGATCACCTGGTAGTCGTCGGGGTAGTTCTGGTTGCCGCCGCCCGCGTCGATGGCGCCGGTCACGCCCAGGCGGTTGAGTTCGCGCATGAAGTGGCGCGTCGAATTGAGCTGGTAGTCGAAGGGCAGCTTCGGGCCCTTGGCCAGCGTGGCGTAGAGGATGGCCGCGTTCGGCTTGGCCAGCAGCAGGCCGGTCGGGTTGCCGGCGCTGTCGCGCACGATCTCGCCGCCGGGCGGCGCGGGCGTGTCCTTGGTGTAGCCCACGGCACGCAGCGCAGCGCCGTTGAGCAGTGCGCGGTCGTACAGGTGCAGGATGAAGACCGGCGTGTCGGGCGCGACGGCGTTCAGCTCCTCGATGGTCGGCAGGCGCTTTTCCGCGAACTGGTGCTCGGTGAAGCCGCCCACCACGCGCACCCATTGCGGCGCCGGCGTGATCGCCACTTGCCGCTTGAGCATGCCCATGGCGTCGGCCAGGCTGCGCACGCCGTCCCAGCGCAGCTCCAGGTTGAAGTTGAGCCCGCCGCGAATGATGTGCAGGTGGTTGTCGATCAGCCCCGGCAGCACGCGCTTGCCGTGCAGGTCGATCACGCGGGTGTTGCCGCCGGCCAGCGGCAGGATGTCGTGCGAGCGGCCGACGTGGGTGAAGCGGCCGTCCTTGATGGCCACGGCGTCGGCCGTCGGGTTGGCGCGGTCGAGGGTGGTGAACAGCCCGCGGTGCAGGATCAGGTCGGGCGGGGTCGTCATGTTCTCAGCCATGGCGGGTTTCCTTGTTGGGGGTCTCGGCGGCGGTCTGGGCGGGCAGGCATTTCGGCAGTTCGCCGAACACATGCGGCTTCACCTGGTGCTGCAGCCACGAAGTGGCCACGGCATCGGGCTTGAGCACGCTCTTGATGAGCGGCGGGATCTGCTCGCCGAGCAGTATCCCCAGAAGCCCCACCAGGGCGATGACCGGCGGCGCTGGCGAGCGCACCTGGAACAGTGCGTAGATCACGCCGACCAGCAGGCCGAGCGCGAGCGACAGTACATAGGGCTTCATGATCTCGTCGGCCTCGTATCGTCGATCAGCCTTCGTGGGCGGCGAACATGGTCTTGGCGTAGGTGACGCCCAGGCCGTAGGCACCGCCCACCTTCTTCGCGATGCCGGTGGTGAGTTCGTAGGTCTCGCCGCGGGCCCAGTCGCGCTGCAGCTCGAGCAGGTATTGCAGCGAGGTCATCGGCTGCGCGCCGGCCTGCACCATGCGCTCCATCGCGCGGTTGTGCGCCTCGGCCGACACGTCGCCGCAGGCATCCGCAATCACGTACACCTCGAAGCCCTGGTCCAGCGCCGACAGCGCCGGGCCGACGATGCACACGCTGGTCCACAGGCCCGCCAGCACGATACGCGGCTTGCCGATCTGGTTCACGCGATCGATCACGGCGGCGTCTTCCCAGGTGTTCATCGAGGTGCGGTCGAGCATCTTCTGGCCCGGGAAGGCGTCGGTGATCTCGCTGAACATCGGGCCCGAAAAACTCTTCTCGGCCACCGTCGTGAGGATGGTCGACACGCCGAAGCCGGCCGCCGCCTGCGCCACCAGCGCTGCGTTGTTGCGCAGGTTCACGGCGTCGATGGAGTGCGTGGCAAAGGCCATCTGCGACTGGAAGTCGATCATCACCAGCGTGTGGTCGGTGGGCGTGAGCAGCTTGGCGCCGGCGGTGGGGGTGGCCTTGATGGACATTTGAAAAGCTCCTGGGGTTGAGTTGAGGTTCGATTGAATTCACAATTGCGTTCGGAGGGAATCTCCTTGGCATGGGCTGAATCATCGGGCTCCCCTCCACCGTCATCGACGAAACTTTTCACCGTCAATGATCGAATTTTTCGATCTTTCTTTTTCGACAAGGACCGCCGCGTGCTCAAACTCAGCCTGGAAGCCATCGAGGTCGTCGACGCCATTGCGCGCCACGGCTCCTTCGCCGCCGCCGCCACGCGCCTGAACAAGGTGCCCTCCACCATCTCGTATGCCGTGGGCAAGCTCGAGGAGCAGCTCGGCATGCTGCTGTTCGAGCGCAACGGCCCGCGCGTGACCCTCACCGCCGCCGGAGAAGAAATGCTCAAGGAGGGCCGCTGGCTGCTCAGCGCCGCGAACGATCTCGAATCGCGCATGCGGCAGATCGCCACCGGCTACGAGTCGGAGCTGCGGCTGGTGCACGACTCGCTCATTCCCACGCACGCGCTCATCGACGACATCCGCGCCTTCGAAGACCTGCGCTGCGGCACGCGGCTGCGCATCGGCTGCGAGGCGCTCACCGGCAGCTGGGAGGCGCTGCGCGAGGGGCGCGCCGACATCGTCATCGCCGCGGGCGACGGGCCGGCCGGCGGCGGCTACCAGGCGGTGACCGTGGGCAGCCTCGACTTCGCGTTCTGCGTGGCGCCTTCGCACCCGCTCACGCGGCTGGGCCGGCCGCTGCAGCGCGGCGACCTGCTGGAGTGCAACGCCATCGTGGTGGGCGACAGCGCGCGCACGCTGTCGGAGCGCACCGTCGGCCTGCTGGCCGGCCAGCCGCGCATCACCGTGCCGTCGATGCCCGCGAAGATCGCCTGCCAGGTGGCCGGACTGGGCCACGGCTTCCTGCCGCGCGCCTGCATCGTGGGCGAGCTGAAGCGCGGCACGCTGGTCGAACTGCCTACCGAGGAACAGCGCCCGCCCGAGTCCTTCTGGCTGGCCTGGAAGACCGGCGCGCAGGGGCAGGCGCTGCGCTGGTGGCGCGAGCGGATGAACCGCACGCTGGTGCCGGCGCTGCTGCCGCGCTCGGCCTTCTGAGGATGAAGACGTCCAGCCCGCGGCGCGCGGCTCTTCAGTTCCCGGCCTTTCTTTTCTCGCTGCTCGTCTCCAAGCTGGCCGACCAGATCCTGCTGTTCCTGGTGCCGCTGGTGGTGTTCCAGGTGACGCAGGACGTGGCCTGGTCCGGCTATGCCTTCGCGGCGGAGACCTTTCCGCGCTTCCTGTCGTTTCCCATCTGCGGCGCGCTGTGCGACCGGATCTCGCCGATCAGGCTGCTGCGCGGCAGCCAGATCTTTCGGGCGCTGGTCTGCGTGCTCGGCGTGCTGGGCAACGAGGCGCTGGGCGGCATCGGCTGGCTGGTGGGCCTGTCGGCGGTGTGCGGCGTGCTGACCACCCAGGGCGTCATGGCGCGCGAGGTGATGCTGCCGCAGATTGCCGGCAACGGCCACGGCTTCGACAAGGTGCTGGCCTATGCGCAAACGGCCGAGCAGACCGGCATGGTGCTCGGGCCGCTCATTGCGGCGGCGCTCTTTGCGTTCTGGCCCTGGCAGGCGGTGGTGGGCGCGGCGGCCGCCCTCTTCCTGCTGGCGGATGTCGCCACCGCATACTGGCGGCGCGGCAACCCGATGCAGCTGCATGAACCGCAGGCCGCCAAAGGCCACTTCCTGCAGCCGATCAAGACCGCGCTCGGCCATCTGCTGCACCTGCCCGGCCTGCTGCGGCTGACCGGGCTCACGGCCGGCGTGAACCTGATGCTCGGCACCACGCTCGCGTCTTCCGCCGCGATGGTCACCGGGCTGCACCATCGCTCGGCCACCTACTACGCGGGGCTGCAGACGCTGGGCGCCGTCGCCACCATCGTGATCCTGCTGAGCATCATCCGGGGGTCGTTCGCGCTCAAGAAGATGGGGCTCACCGCCTACCTGCTGATCTTCGGCGGCGGCCTGCTCACGGCCGTCAGCACCAGCCACTGGGGCTATGCGGCCGGCTTCCTGCTGGTGATCGGGTTCGACAAGATGTTCAGCATCTACATCCGCATCCACCGCCAGCGGATCATTCCGGCGCACGACTACGGCAAGACCACCGGCGTGATCGTGCTGCTGAACAACCTGACGCAGCCGCTGGCGGGCCTGCTGGTCGGCGCCTTCGCCGATGCGACGCAGACGCGCATGGTGATCTTCGGGTTGTGCATGCTGGTGGGCGCCATCGGCATCGCGGCCGCCCTTGCCAGCCGAAGCAGCAGCGCTACAGCACCTTGACCGCGCGGCCGATGAACTGGATCGGCCCGGTCGGCCGGTCGATGGGCGAGCCGTTCTCCGGCTCCAGCGTGAGCTCGAACAACTGGTTCGGCTCCAGCGGCGGCAGCTTGTCGATGGGAATGCGCAGCGTCTGGCCCTGCTTGACCAGCCCCAGCGACACCGGCCCGCGCCACTGATCGGCCTTGGTCCAGAACTGCAGCGTCTTCTGCGGCGGCACTTCGATGGTGCCCAGCGGCACCAGGCTCAGCTGGCGCGACGACGTGGTCTGGATCACCCAGCCCGGCGACTTGTCCTGCGGGGCGACCAGCACCACCATGTACTGCGGCGTCGGCGCCGGTCGGGTAACGAGCACCGCCACCATCAGCGCCGCAGCGGCAAAGCCGCCAGCAGCCAGGCCGCGCCAGAGCTGCAGGTTGTTCCACCAGCTCGCGAAGCCCGATGCACGCGCCGGCTGCCCGGCCTTCGGTGCGGCGGCGGCAACATTGCCCAGCGTGCGCTCGATGCGCGACCACAGCGCGGGCGACGGATCGGCCGGCGGCGCCAGCGAGGCCAGCGGCAACAGGCGGGCTTCCCACGCCTGCACCGCATCGCGCAGCGCGGGCTCGTCGCGCATGCGGGCTTCCACCGCCGCGCGTGCGTTGGCCGACAGCGTGCCCAGCACGTACTCGCCGGCCAGCGCGTCGATGTCTTCGAAATTGCCGAAACTGGAAGAAGCGGTGCCGCTACTCATGCCATGCACTCCCGCAGCGCGCGCATGCCGCGCTGGATCCAGGCCTTGACCGTGCCCAGCGGCGTCTGCAGCCGCTCGGCGATTTCGCCGTGCGAGCAGCCTTCCACGTACGCATAGAGGATGCAGTCGCGCCGCGCCGGCTCCAGCCCGCCCAGGCAGCCTTCGAGCCTGCCGAGGTCCGCGCGCAGCTCGAACGGGTCGGCGGAGGTGGTGTAGGCCGCCAGCGCGGCCTGGTCGTCGATGGCCTCGGCCGCGTCTTCGCTCACGTCCACCTGGCGTGCGCCGCTGCGCACCATGTTCAGCGCGGCATTGCGCACCACGCTGTAGATCCAGCCCCGGCCTTCGCCGCGCGCCGGGTTGAAGGTTTCCGCGCGCTGCCAGATGCTGATGAAGGCATCGTGCAGCACGTCTTCGGCCTGCTGGCGCTGGCGCACGATGCGCAGCGCCACGCCCAGCAGGTAGCGGCTTTCGCGCTGGTAGAGCTGTTGCAGGGCCTGACGGTCACCGCGTGCGCAGGCCATGAGGGCGGCGTCGTAGTCGAAGGGCGAGGTGGTTGGCGGGTTCTGCACGGCCCGATGGTAGTGGAGCCGGCGGCCCCGCCGCCGAATCGCCCCCCGATCAGGACGCCTTCCAGAAGATGTAGTCGGCCTGGTACTGCACCACCTGCTTCTGGCCCTTGGTGGCCGGCGTGCAAGGCACGGCCGCCGGCGCCACGCCGCCTTGCAGCGCCACGCGCTGGATATACGTGACGCCCGTCATAGCGCCGCTGCCCGTGGCCGGGTTGGCCTTGACGAGCTGGTACGGCAGGCTGGTCGGGCCCGAGGGCGCGACCGCCAGCTGCGTGGCCGTGAGCTTGGAGCCGTCGTTCGACTCCCAGGTGGCCGGCGGGCCGTAGTACTTGCCGACCTGCTTGCCGCCGCGGTCCCACAACTTGGCGTCGGGGCCGACGAACACCCACTCGGTCTGGCCCGGGGCATTGGCCTTGTCGCGGCACTCGTAGGTGATGTCGCCCTTGCCCACGGTTTCCATCGCGACCTTGTTGCCGGCCGGCACCTGGATGGTGGGCGGCAGGCTCGACTGGTTGAAAGCCGGGGTCATCGACATCGAGCCGCAGGCGGTGAGCACCGCGGCAGCGGCGGAAACGGCGCCGAGAACGGCGAGCGAACGGGCGGGACGGGAGGTGTGCATGGAATTTCTCCTGGGGTTGTAGAAGGTCAGCAGCTCCTCGCTGCTGAAGGGTCTACACGCCAGGGGCGGGTTTGGATGCAGGGGGCGTGAAAGAAATTTCTGCGACAGGCTGTCGCAGTATTTCCACGCTGGCACGTCATAGATTGAATTGATGCCTGGGTGCGCTCTACCGCTCACCGCGACGCATGATTCCATCTGCCACGGCCTGAACAGTCCAAGCAATGAGCATCGCCCCAATTGGGATCAGAGGCTTCAGGACCATGCCGGGGACGACTACGGTCATTGGTATCGAGTACAGAAGTAGCCATTGCAGCCTATCCCGCCAAGCATGGTCACACAAAGCGGAAGACGAACCTCAACACCAGCAGTGATCTGGGGAGCGACGCCCTCATCGCCTGCGACGCAGCACGTCGAAACCGCTTATGCGCTTTCGTGTTGACGCACTTCACTCACCCCTTCCCCCGTATCACCTGCGCCACCAACGCCAGCGCCGCAAACCCCAACATCACCCACACCCCCGAATAAAGCATCCCCAACTCCGTCCCAGCCCCGATCGCCGCAGTCAGCACAGCCAGCCCGCAGGCCCCGCCCACCTGCAGCGAACTGTTCAGCAGCCCCGCCGCCAGCCCTTGCTCATCGTCGGCCACGCCCGTGGTGCCGGCCACCATCAGCGCCGAGATGCTCAGAGCAAAGCCCACGCCCCACAGCAATGAAGCCGGCAGCAGCACGCCCCACAGATCGGGCTCGGGCCCGATGCCGAACATCAGCAGGTAGCACGGCACGAAAGCCGCGAGCCCGGCCATGAGCACGCGCCTCACGCCGAAGCGGCTGATCAGCGCGCCGATCTTCGGGCCGACGACCACCACCATCAGCCCCGCCGGCAGCAGCACCAGCGCCATCTGCCACGGCTTCCAGCCCTGGATGTTCTGCAGGTACAGCGCAATCAGAAACTGAAAGCCCGCCGCGCCGCCGTACAGCAGCGCCGCGCTGATGTTGGCCGCCACCAGCCCCCGGTTGCGGAAGATGCCAAGGCGCACCAGCGGCTCTTTCACGCTGCGCTCGATGACGACAAAGCCCGCCAGCAACGCCACCGCCGCCACGAACCCGCCCACCGTGCGCAGCGAGGCCCAGCCCGCCTCCTCCGCCGACACCACGGTGAACACCAGCAGCAGCATGCCCGCCAGCAGCGTGACGGCGCCGCCAACGTCCAGGCGCGGGCGCTCGGTGCGTGGCGCATCGGGCGGCAGGTAGCGCAGCGCGGCCAGCAACAGCAGCACCGCCACCGGAATCGGCAGCACGAAGATGTAGCGCCAGTCCAGCGCCGCCAGCAGCCCGCCGATGAGCAGGCCCGACGAGTAGCCCGATGCCTCGAACAGATTGAAGATGCCGAAGGCCTTGTTGCGCGCCGGCCCTTCGGCAAAGGTGGTGGTCAGCAGCGACATCGCGGCCGGCCCGGTGAAGCCCGCGGCCATGCCCTTGACGAAGCGAGAGACGATCAGCAGCCCCGCGTCGGTGGCAAACGCGCCGCCCACCGACACCAGCGCAAACACCGCCAGCCCCGCCACCAGCACGCGCCTGCGGCCGAACAGGTCGGCGCAGCGCCCGCCCAGCAGCAGAAAGCCGCCAAACGCCAGGATGTACGCGCTGACCAGCCACTGCGCCGTGGCAGCGCCCATGCCGAACTCCTGCTGTATCTGCGGGATTGCCACCACGATCATCGAGATGTCGAGCCCATCGAGCAGAATCACGCCGCTGAAGATCAGCAGCGCGATCCACATGCGCGCGGGCCAGTGCAGGGGGTCAACGCCTTCATCGTCAGGGTACGCGTTGCACGGGTTCAAGCTGGCAGACATTTTTCAATTGCTCCGATCAATCCATGGTTTCTTCAGATTCGATTGGCTCGATCGTCCCGCGCCGCGCGCGCTTTGAAAAACGAGTAGTTCTCAACGAACCATCAAATGGAGCTTGAAGATCGATGGCATCGACGACGCCGGTGACGATGACGACGACGAACCGCATGCTGCCGGGCACGCGCGCCCTGCGAACCTTCGAGGCGGCCGCGCGGCACCTGAACTTCACGCGCGCGGCCGACGAGGTGGGGCTCACGCCCGCGGCCGTGAGCTACCAGATCAAGGACATCGAAGACCAGTTGGGCGTGGTGCTCTTCACGCGCACCAGCCGCAGCATCCAGCTCACGCCGGCCGGCGCCGTGATGTTCGAGGCCACCGCCGATGCGCTCGACACACTGCATCGCGCCGCCGGCCGCGCCCGCAAGCTCACGCGCAACGCGGCGCACCTGCGCGTGTCACTGAGCGCGCGCTTTGCCACCAACTGGCTGCTGCCGAGGCTGCCGCAGTTCAGGGCCGCCAACCCGGGGCTGGAGCTGAGCTTCGACATCAGCGACGAGCTGCGCGACTTCGAGGCCGACGACATCGACGTTGCCATCCGCTTCGGCACCGGGCAGTACGAGGGCGCGCGCGCCGACCGGCTCTTCGAGCTGGACATCGTGCCCGTGTGCAGCCCCCGGCTCATCGAGACCGGGCCGCCGCTGAACGAGCCGCGCGACCTGTTGCTGCACCACACGCTGTGCTACGTCGACTGGAAGACCGACACCATGACCTGGCCCAACTGGCGCATGTGGATGGCCGCGGCCGGCGTCGATGATGACTTCGACGACAGCCGGTGCGTGGCGTTTTCCGATTCGGGCTACGTGGTGCAGGCCGTGCTCGAAGGCGGCGCGGTGGGGCTGGCCGACCTGGACATGATCGAGGCCGACCTGAAGCAGGGGCGGCTGGTGAGGCTGTTCGACGTGGGCGTGAGCATGGCGCCGACGTATGCGTATCACCTGGTGTATCCGCAGGGGTACGAGGAGGATGCGCGGGTTGTGGCGTTCAGGGAGTGGATGCTGGGGGAGATGGGCGCGGACGAATGGGTTAGCGCAAACGGCGGGACTGAGGTGAGGCAACCGGGCGGGCCGGCTGCCTGAACTTTCTCAGACTGACTTAGCGTTGCTACGTCAGCTGACGGTCGACTTCGGCGCTTTTAGTGCGGCGCGCAGGGTGCCGGCTGCAGCGTTGACGGTGTCGATGCGGCGGCTCAGTGCTTCATTGAGCAAGCGCAGCAAGGCGCTCAGTTCGGCGCGATTGAGCGCAAGGTCGCCGCTATCGTTGACGGCGCCTGGGTCTACGAGCTTTTCGAGAGCGATGTAACCGCGCATGACCTCGTTGAGGGCATCTGCGTCGTCGCAGGTTTGAAGGGCGAAGTCGTCGAATTCGAGAAACGACGGCTCATGGGACGTGGAAGGATTGTCAGACTGCGCGCGGGCGCGAGCGGATTCAGCCATTAGATGGTCTCCAAGTTGCGCAGAGTTCATCAGGCTTCCAAACCCGGCCGCACCATCTAGCGCGACCGCGTCAGTGTATATGTGCAGATTCCTCTAGACGCTCACGCCTCCTTCAGAACGTCACATTAATCACGGTTCGCCCATTCGTTTGAATGTGACTTGAATTGAGGCCAATAGCATCAACTCGCTTGAACATAGCTTAGTCGACGGCGCCATCTCCTAGACCGCGCATCAACTCATTAAATTTCTGCTGGCCCAGCATTTTTTTAATAGAAGCAACAAACTCAGAATCAATCGACATGGCAAATGCGATTAGTCCACGAAGTTTTGCCACCTCATCCAAATTTAGTACGCCAAATCCGAAATGATGCGCCATCGCTCTGATTTCCCTCTTCTTTTCTCGACCCAGCGATGCACGACCATCATTTGACAAAATCAACCCTGTCAATTGACGTTGATGCTTCTTCGAAGTAAATACTGTCTTTCCTTCATTCAGTCGAAGGCGAGGATATTCTAAAGTTCGGCAAATTTCAACAACGCGCGCCTTAACACTCTCAAGTACACGCGGTGTATTGGTTGAAAATGCCAAATCATCAGCATATCTAGAATAGCGAACATCAAACTGCTCGCAGTATTCTTTAATTGCCAAATCAAAAGGATACATAACAGTATTTGACACCAATGGCGAGCTTGGGGCCCCAATGGAAAGAATCAATCGCTTGCTATCTGCATCCGCCCTAAAAAGCAAGCGTACCATTGCAATTTGGTCGGGCAACGTGAAATTGGAAAATCGCTCAACATGCCTTCGAAAATCCGCGCCTTGAATCGACGGAAAAAAGTCTTCAAAGTCCAACTTGAGAAGATATTTGCCAGAAGCGTGAAGTTGCGCGTGATCCTTAATCCCCAGACCAGAACGATAAGCCGTAGCCGCGCTATGGATTGGCAACAACTGCAGATAATTTGACACCAACCATTTCTGCACCAATTTTAGTTCTGCTGTAGGCTGGGCAATCAACCTCAGTCCACGGCCATTTCGTTTTTCGATATTATGAATTTTATATCGACGAGGGGCTGTATAGATCAACAATTCCACTTCCCTGCGTGAAAATGGAAAAGCGATCTGCAATCGCTCAATCAGTTCCATCCCGCACCTCTTCCGTGGATTTGCTCGTACGCCTTTTTCCGATTGGCGTCCTTTTTTAGTTGCTCAAATGCAACTGTCTTAAACCTAGTTCGATCGAATCGTTCTCCTGGACGCGCCGCGTCATAGTCCATATAAGACTCTCGATTTTTCACAGGCGCCACCAAATACCTTTGCTCGTACTGGCGTGCTTCGGCAACAAGATTAAATAGCTTCAGTTGACCAGTCACCCTGCGAAAAGTATTTCTATCAAACTCAATCCCGAAAAACTCCAAGAGACTGATAATTTCAGTTTCTTTTGCAGCCCCAAAAAGCTCCACAAGATCCGTTATTAAAAGAAGTTGATCTCTAATTCTTCCAGAACGAATCAACTCCTTTCGAGGGTTATCATTTATCTTTCCTTGTAGGGCCTCGGCAACAGCAGAGGCCTCAGCGTAAAACTCCTCTGGCCTGTTCGCTTCTACGACACAAATAGAGGCATCGGAATGCTCTCCCGCAAGCTTTTTTAGCGGGCCGTGAACAAGAAATGAATCTTCAAGGAAATGTGCTCGGCTAATTACTACAAGAAGCCGCTCTGACAGGACTTCATCCATGCAGAAAGCGCCCAATTCAGCAAGTGCTCCACTTCCCTCTGAAAAAAGCAAAATTGCACCTGAAAGTGCACCCGCCTCACGTTCAAAATCTACAAGATTTTGATACCCATGAAACCTATTCCACTCGGGATAGTATTCGGGAAGTTGAAATTGCTCTTGGAGTGGGCTTCGAGTATCGGAAGCCCAGTTGAGAAAAACGTTTCGAAATGAAGAATTTCGATATTTTTCTTCAATTCCAATAGGGCCGCTCCCGAATACCAAAATGATCTTCGGAAGGCGACGCAAACGAGTCCTCAGGGGATCGACGCTTACTTTGAATTGTTCTATAGCGTCCACAAATATGTTCAATTACCTAAATTAGGCACGAAAGCGGCATGCGCCGAATCGGGACCTACCGGACACGGATTCGGCGCATGCCGATTTCGTGCCGTTGTTGTAGTCCACTGCATTTCAGTCTGGCGAAGCGCCCGACATTGATAGCTAACTCCTGCTACCGATACGCGTAATTGAACGGTCATTCTTGCAGACGTTACAGGACTTTGCAAGGCAAGAAATCCCGCGGTTTCGCTTCGTCGACATCCTTCGGATTGGCTTGTGTAATCCGATCTGAGTCTCGATCACTATTGATTTCAAATCAACTATCTTCTGCCCCACCCCCCAATTTATCCGCAAAGGTAACCGCAAGACACTCCTCCACATCCATTCAGGAGTGCCCTCATGCCAATCGCCTTACTAGCGCTGACCCTCAGCGCCTTCGCCATCGGAACGACAGAGTTCGTCATCGTTGGCCTCATCCCCACAGTCGCAGCCGATCTCAACATCGGCCTCCCCTCCGCCGGCTTGCTGGTCAGCCTCTACGCACTGGGCGTCGCCATTGGCGCGCCGGTGCTCACGGCCCTCACGGGCAAGCTGCCGCGCAAGGCGCTGCTGCTCGGGCTGATGGCGCTGTTCACGGTCGGCAATCTGCTGGCGTGGAAGGCGCCCAGCTATGAATCGCTGATTGCCGCCCGCGTGCTCACGGGGTTGGCGCACGGGGTTTTCTTCTCCATTGGCTCGACGATTGCCACCGGCCTGGTGCCGAAGGAAAAGGCGGCGAGCGCCATCGCGATCATGTTTACTGGCCTCACGGTGGCGCTGGTCACGGGCGTGCCGCTGGGCACGTTCATCGGGCAGCACTTCGGCTGGCGCGAGACTTTCCTGGCCGTGTCGGCGCTGGGCGTTGTCGCGTTCATCGGCAGCTGGGTCTTCGTGCCCTCCAACATCCGCCACACGCCGCCGGCCTCGCTGGCGCAGCAGGCCAAGGTGCTGGCAGAGCCGCGCCTGTTGCTGGTGTATGCGAAGACGGCCATCGGCTATGGCGGCTCGTTCATTCCGTTCACGTTCCTGGCGCCGATCCTCACTGACGTGTCCGGCTTCAGCGCGGGCGCCGTGGGCTGGGTGATGCTGGTGTACGGTGTGTCGGTGGCGGTGGGCAACATCTGGGGCGGCAAGCTGGCCGACCGCATGGGCCCCATTCCGGCGCTGAAGGTCATCTTTGCGCTGCTGGCGGCTGTGTTGCTGGTGTTCAACTTCGCGGCGCCGCACAAGTGGCTGGCGCTGCTGGCGGTGCTGATGTGGGGCGCAGTGGCGTTCGGCAATGTGCCGGGGCTGCAGGTGTATGTGGTGAAGCAGGCGGAACGCTTCACGCCGCAGGCGGTGGACGTGGCCTCGGGCCTGAACATCGCGGCTTTCAACCTGGGCATTGCCGGCGCGGCCTGGGCCGGTGGGCTGATCGTGACGCACCTGGGGCTGATGCACACGCCGTGGATTGGCGCGCTGGTGGTGCTGGTGTCGCTGGCGCTCACGCAGTGGAGCGGCGTGCTCGACCGCCGCGCCGGCATTCCGGTTCGCGCTTCGGGGCCGGTGCCGGCCGGCCACTGAACTTCTTTTCTTCTTCTCTTTTTTCAACGCACAAGGACAACACATGAGCACGAACAACAGCAACCCCGTTCCCGCCTTCGGCCTCGGCACCTTCCGCCTGAAGGGCCAGGTGGTGATCGACTCGGTGAAGAACGGCCTCGACGTGGGCTACCGCGTGATCGACACGGCGCAGATCTACGGCAATGAAGCCGAGGTGGGCCAGGCCATTGCAGAAAGCGGCGTGGCGCGCAAAGACCTGTTCATCACCACCAAGATCTGGACCGACAACTACGCGAAGGACAAGCTGGTGCCCAGCCTGAAAGACAGCCTCGCCAAGCTGCGCACTGACCATGTCGACCTGACGCTGATCCACTGGCCCTCGCCCGGCAACGCGGTGCCGGTGGCGGAGTTCATGGGCGCGCTGGCAGATGCCAAGGCGCAGGGGCTCACCAAGCACATCGGCGTGTCCAACTTCAACATCGCGCTCATGAAGGAAGCCATCGCGGCCGTGGGCGCGCAGAACATCGCCACCAACCAGATCGAGCTGCACCCGTACCTGCAGAACCGCAAGGTGGCGGAGTTCGCGAAGAGCCAGGGCATTCACATCACGTCTTACATGACGCTGGCCTACGGCAAGGTCATCACCGACCCGGTGATCGAGGCGATTGCCAAGGCACACGGCGCGACCACCGCGCAGGTCACGCTGGCATGGGCGATGCAACTGGGCTACGCGGTGATTCCGTCGTCCACCAAGCGCGCGAACCTCGAAGGCAATCTGCGCGCGCAGCAGCTGAAGCTGACGGATGCAGAGATGGCGCAGATCGCCGCGCTCGACCGTGGCGAGCGGCTGACCGACCCGGCCGGCCTGTCGCCGGCCTGGGACTGATCGCGACAGCAGGCCGGCCGCCGGCCTACCAGTACACAGGCTTGAAGCCCCAGGCCTGTGCCGCGAACCCGGTAAAGCTCAGGGGGTTGGCCACGGCGTTGGCGCCAGACGTGTCGCTGGTGAGTTCGATGACCACCGGCGTCTGCGAATTGCTCGCGCCGTACTTGCTCTGTATGTACCAGTAGCCGGGCACCTCGGTGGAGAGCAGGCTCCAGAGCTGGGTGTTTGCATCGCCGGGTGCCTTGGGTTGCATCACCACGGGCCCTGACCCGGTGGTGGTGTGGGGCTGCAGGGTCATGACGTATTCGGTGCCCATCTGCGTCTGCAGATACCACCACCCTGGCGCCAGCGGCCCGGCCGGAACAAACAGCCACTGCTGGTTGCCGGTCTCCGGCTGGTTGACCGTGTACCCGATGACCTGGGTGCCCTCGGCTATGTTGTTGTAGTGCACGTCCAGCACGTAGTGGCCGCCGGGCAGGTGCTGGATGTAATACGGCCCGAGGTTAAGTTCGCCCGTGGAAGTGCCGGATGCTGCCTTGGCTGCTGCTGCACCCTTTGTTGCGGTGATCGACATCGTCGTTTCTCCTTTCCGGGAATGCGTTTGCGTTCTTTGCTCGTAGGTGCCGCTCAGGTCCGCACGGGGCCGAGCACGTGGTCGACCCAGTACTTCTCCAGCAAAACTTCGGCATGTGCGGTGTCTGCGTGCTTGCCCTTGTCCTGCAGCAGGTCGATGGCCGGCTGGTAGGTGGTGTTCTCCGGAATGAAGAAGGGCAGCGTCGGGTTGATGTTGGCGTAGCGCTTGCCCAGCAGCATCTTCGCGATGGTCGGCATGAGCTCGGTCGAGGTGCCATTCAGGCACATGTCGAGCACCGGCGAAGACTTCGCCTGGTTCATGAGAAACGGCGGCGTGTTGTCGAAGGGGTTGGCCACGCCGTTCATCCACTGGTCGGCGCCCCAGTTGTGGGTGTCGGTGGCAATCCAGTCGGGCATGTAGCCGGTGCCGATGGTGATGGCGGTGATGTCTTCGAGGTTGTAGCCGGCCTTCACGGCCAGCGCGATGGCCGCGACCGTCGGGTCGTGGTTGAAGAAGGCGCCGTCCACGTTGCCTTCGTACGAGCCCAGTTGGCCGGGCATCGCGCCACTGGAGGTGGCCGCCTTCGCGATGGTCACGTCGCCCAGGTCGGGGTCCATGTTCGTGTACATGAGCGGCTTCCACGGTATGGGCGTCTGCACGGAGTTCTTCACTTCGAGGCCGCCCACGTTGAAGCTCACGAACAGCACCTTCTTCCAGTCGACGTCCTGCACCTTCTTGTCGCCGTGCAGTGCGAACTGCGAGTCGTAGGCGTCGCTGATCTTGTACGCGGGCTCCTTCGGGTTCGTGTTCATGTTGTCGTAGAACGAGATCTCTCCCCTGCCATCGCGTTCGGAGAAGAAGGTGATGAGCTGCGACGGCGTCTTCCCCGCGAGCAACTCGCTCGTGATGATCGAGCCCGTCGAGCATCCGGCGATGAGGTCGGTGTTGTCGAGGATGTGTGGGAACTTCGTGTAAAGCTCGTTCAGGATGGTGACCGACATCAGCCCTCGTATGCCGCCGCCAACGAACGAGAGGATGGTGAACTTCGCGTTATCCGCCATTGCCAGCTCCTTTCAAAGAAATGACTTCCCGGCTTGGGGAAGCGGAGTCTGGGCGCTTGGCGTGCTTGTCGCTACGAGTGGAATCCCGTTCAATCCAACCGCGTAATTCCTGAGGCCGCGCAAGAAATTGAATCGCACCAGCGTGGTGAAAAACCTGCTGTTGAAGCGGCCGTTTTCATGCGTTGGATTCGCATGGCTTGACCAGGGGCGAACCTAAGTTCGCGCTCATCGGCACACTGATTCTTCCGGCGTCTCTACCGCGTTCACTACGAAGAAGCGGTTCATTCCGTCCATGGTGTCGAAGAAGCCCCGCTTCGAGCGGCGCACGGGCGTGCCGTCGAGCAGCCTGTAGCTCACCGCGCCCTTGATGGTGGGATAGCGCTTCGAAATGCTCACGCGAACCAGGCACTCCGTGCTTTCGATGACGGTGTAAGAACGCTCGCGCGCATCCACGACCTCGAAGCGGCCGGTCTCATGGAGGACGGACTCGTAGGTAGCCATGAACAGGTTTTTTCTGCGCAATGCCGGCGCGGGATGCCGCACAACACGCAAACCGGGGGTAGGACAGTTCCTTCAACCCTGCAGAACTAGTGGCCGGGGAGGCGCTCCGATTCCAGCACGAGGGCGCTGGCCTGCTCGGCGGCGCTGGCGGCCAGGCAATCGGCCTTCAGGGCGGCGGCGACTTTCTCGGGCGCCTGCTGCAGTTCGGCAATGTCGCGCTCGCCGACGCAGTAGGTGTCGAGCCGCACGTAGATGCGCCTGAAGTTGCCGCCGAGCGCGCGCGCCACGTCGAGCAGGCAGTCGGCAAGCGTCAGGAAGCCGCCGTTGCTGTATGAGCTGGGCGGTATCACTCCCTTGGAGCGCGGGGCGCGAACCGAATAGGCATAGAAAGCTCCCTCCTTGCGGAGTTCCACCACGGGCTGGAGCCCGCGCCGAGCTTCCTTCTTTGCTTGCATGGCCGCAGTGTAGTGCGATGCATCGGCCCACTGTAGAGACCGGAGGTTCGCGTGAACCGGGGCATGCCGAATACGTTCGCCCTACCTTGCTCTTCGCGTCGCAGCCCACTCCGAAAGAATGCGAACGGCCTCGCCGTCGAGCTTCTGCTCGGCGGGCAGGCGGCGTTTGTCGAGCGGCGCACCGGCCTCGGCGCGCAGCGCCTCCACGTCGATGGGATGCCGCGCCTCGACGGTCACGCCCTCGAACGCCCGGCCCGACTGCACCAGCGATGCCGCGTAGTACAGCTTGGCGATGCCTGCGATGTGCATGGCCGCCGCGCACATGGCACACGGCTCGCACGATGTGTAGAGCTCGCAGCCCGACAGGTCGACGGTGCCCAGCCTGCGGCAGGCATCGCGAATGGCTTCCACCTCGCCGTGCGAGGTCGGGTCTGAGTGCGCGACGGAATGATTGAAGCCTTCGCCGACGATCGCGCCGTCTTTCACGACGACGGCGCCGAAGGGCTCGGTGCCGGGCTGCGTCAATGCCAACGCAGAAAGGGCCAGTGCCCGTTGCATGAATTCGTGTTGGTACATGGTGGTGCTCAGGGCTTTCCGGTTGTGGCGCTGTCGAGCGCGGGGCGTGGATGGGCAACGCCGTGGCGCTGCGGCGCCTGCGAGCCGAACAGCCCCGCCGTGGCAGCGGCATAGCGGCGCGGATCGAAGCGCAGCATCAGCGGCAGCAGCACCACGACCACGGCGGCCAGGTAGGCCCACGCCATCGTGAAACCGCCGGTGTGCTCGCGCACCCAGCCGGTAACGAAGGGCGCAAGCGCCGCGATCATGAAGCCCACGCCCTGCATGAAGGCAGCGAGCGCGCCGGCCTGCGCGGGGTCGGGCAGGTGGTCGAGCGCCAGCACCATGCACAGCGAAAAAGCACCGCCCAGGCCGAAGCCCAGCACCACCGCGATGGCGACGGCCGGCACGGGCGCGTCGAAGGTCAGCGCGCAAAAGCCCGCCAGCTGCGCGACAAGCGTGAGCACCAGCCAGGGCCGCAGGTCGCGCCCCCGGCTGCGCGCGATGGCGGGCATGGCGAGCGCGGCAACCACCTGCGCGGCCGTCATCAGCGCGAGCACCGAACCGCCCTGCTGTGCGGTCCAGCCCTGCTGCGCGTAGAAGTGCGGCAACCATGCGACGAGGCTCGTGTAGCCGCCGTTGATGAGGCCGAAGCACGCAGCCAGAAGCCATGCGCGGCGGCTTGCGAAGCAGCGCAGCCACGAGAGGTTCTGGCGCGGCGCATCGGCGACGGTGAATTCCATGCGCCGCATGTTCAGCCAATACAGCAGCGCGAAGGTCGCGAGCAGGGCCCATATCGCAAGGCCCGCGTGCCAGTCGGGCCGCGCGCCGCCGATTGCATGCGCCACCCACGGGCTGGCGATGGCACCGAGCCCGCCGCCGCCCATGATGGCGGCGGAGTACAGCCCCGTCATCACGCCGATGCGCGCCGGATAGGCCTGCTTCACCACGCCGGGCATCAGCGCCTGCACCAGCCCGACACCTGCGCCCGCGAGCGCCGCACTCCACAGCAGCGCAGCCGCGCCGCCCGCCACATAGCGGCTCGCGCAAGCGAAGGCGATGGTCCCGAGCCCGAGCGCGACACCGCCGCGCGCGCCGATGCGCTGGCCGACCGACGCGCCGCACAGCGACGTTGCCCCCATCGCGAACATCGGCAGCACCGTGAGCAGCGCCACCGCATGAAAGCCGATGCCGGTCGCCAGGCGTATGGGTTCGAGCAGCGGGCTGCTCGAGGTGAGAAAGGCGCGCAGGTTGAGCGCCACCAGCACGATCACTACCGCGAAGGCGACGCCTCCGTCACGACTTCGCACCGCCCTCACAAGGCAGCCACGTCGGCCAGCAGCGTGCCGTTGCGCGCCACGATGCGGCCGCCCGCCACCACCAGCTTGCGCACGGGCCGCGAGACCACGGCCTGCGCAACCGTCTGCGCATCGACCAGCACCAGGTCGGCGCGGTTGCCGGGCACCAGGCCATACGCCTCGAAGCCGCAGCCGCGCGCGCCGGAGTGCGTGACGGTGTCGAGCGCGACTTCGATCTCGTCGTCGCGGCGCAGGTTGTAGCGCAGGCCGATGATCATGGCGCGCTCCAGCATGTCGGGGTTGCCGTAGGGCGACCAGGTGTCGCGGATGCCGTCGTTGCCGCCGACCACGGTCACGCCGGCCTGCCGGCAGGCCATGAGCGGCGGCACGGTGCGCGAGGGCGGCGCGCTGGTGACCAGCACCACGCCCAGCTTCGCCATGCGCGCGAGCAGCGCGTCGCGCTCGCGTTCGGTCACGTCGCCAAGGCAGAAGCCGTGGCTGATGGCCACCTTGCCCTGCATGCCCAGCGCCTCGGTGCGCTGCAGGATCAGGTCGAGCGAGAAGGCGCCCATCGCGCCGGGCTCGTGCAGGTGGATGTCGACGGGGCGCTGGTGCTTGTGGGCAATGCCGAACAGCACGTCGAGCGACTTCACCGGATCGCCGTCGATGGCGCAGGGGTCGAGGCCGCCGAGCACGTCGGCGCCCATCGCCAATGACTGGTCGAGCAGTTCGGCCGTGCCCGCCCGGCCCAGCAGGCCCGACTGCGGAAAGGCGACGACCTGAATCTGCTGCACGTCGCGCAGCGCCTCGCGCGTGCGCAGGGTGCCTTCTAGATGGCGCAGGCCGGCCTGCGTGTCGACGTCGACATGCGTGCGCAGCCGCGTGGTGCCGAGCGCGAGAAAGGCCTTGGCCAGCACCATCGACTGCGCCGCGGCGTCGTGCCCGCTCGCGTGGCGGAAGGCGCGCTCGTTCTCGATCTTGTCGGTGAGGTTGGTGCCGACCTCGTTGCGGTACCAGTCCATGCCCCACATGGTCTTGTCGAGGTGGGTGTGGCCTTCGACGAGGCCGGGCAGCAGCAAGGCGCCGCCGCCCTCTTCGACGGCAATGCCGGCGGGCGCGGCCAGCGCGGCGCCGGCACCGGCACCGGCAATGCGCCCTTCCTGCACCAACACGTCGACCGGGGAAGCGCCCATGGGGCGCACATTGCGAATCAGCAGCGAAGACATGGCGACGGGTTCCTTGAAAGTCATCAGGCGGGCTGCGGCGCGGCGCCGCGCGGCAGGATGCGCGGCGTGAACAGCGCCACCAGCACGAACAACAGCGCATTCGTAGCCAGCGCCACGAGGCCGGTGTTGAGCGACTTGAACACGACCGGCGCCGCGGGGAACAGCGTACCCAGGTTCGAGCCCGTGGTCATCATGAAGCCCAGCACCGCGCCGCCCGCCAGGATGCCCGCGAAGGCCGCGTGCTTGTTGCCGAAGGGCTTCTTCATGAGGCTGAACAGCAGCGAGGGCAGCAACTGCGTGAGCAGGCTCGAGGCGAAGATGGCCACCGCCACGATGGTGGTGCCGCCGCGCAGCACGAAGTACACCGCCACCAGCGCAAACACCGGCAGCACGCCGCGCGCCACGCGCGACACCTGCTTGTCGGTGGCATGGGGGGCGAAGCCTTCCTTGTAGACGTTCTTGCCGATCACGGTGGAGGCCGTGAGCAAAATCATCGAGCCCGGCACCAGCGCGGTGAGCACGCCCGTGCCGCCGATGACGCCGACGAACCACGGGTCGAAGGTGTGCTTCACCAGGCCGAACAGCGCCAGGTCGACCTCCGAGCCCTTGAGCCCCGGCACCTGCAGGATGGCCGCGAAGCCGACCAGGAACAGGAAGGCGATGACCACCTGGTACAGCGGCATCAGGATGGTGTTGCGCCGCACCGCGCTGGCGCTCTTGGCCGCGTACACCGAGGTGAGGTTGAACGGGTACAGGTAGTAGCCCAGCGCCGTCAGCAGGATGGTCGAGTTGTACCAGGTGAGGTTCAGGCCATCCTTGGGAAACTCGAAGAAGGTGGGGTTGGCCGCGTGGATGGCGGTGAACATGGGCGTGACGCCGC
This sequence comes from Variovorax durovernensis, assembly GCF_977011995.1. Taxonomy (NCBI): domain Bacteria; kingdom Pseudomonadati; phylum Pseudomonadota; class Betaproteobacteria; order Burkholderiales; family Comamonadaceae; genus Variovorax; species Variovorax durovernensis. Next base: position 5,833,530 of record NZ_CDRNCW010000001.1, read on the forward strand.
CGTAGTAGTGCCACGGCAGGTAGATGCCGAGGAACACCGCCAGCGCGAGGATCAGCACGTCTTTCACGATGGCGATGCTGGCCGAGCCGTGGATGCCCGAGAACAGGATGTAGCTCACCATCACCACCGTGCCGATCCAGATCGCCACCTGCGGCGCGATGGAGCCGTACGAGGCCTCCGACACGATGATGCCCAGACCGCGCAGCTGGATGGTCAGCAGCGCCACCATGCCCATGAGCGCGACGATGGACACCAGCACGCCGAGCGGGCGGCTGTCGTACTTGTGCGCGAAGAAGTCGGAGAACGACACCAGCTTGTGCGTGGTGGCGTAGCGCCACACGGCGGGCAGCATCCAGAAGGCCATGAGGTAGGCCAGCCCGCCGTAGGCCAGGATGTAGAAGGCCGGCGTGCCCTTGCTGTAAGACCAGCCGCTCGCGCCCAGGAAGGTGAAGGTGGAGAACGACTCGCCCGCCATCAGCAGGAACACCATGATGGCGCCCAGCCCGCGCCCGCCGAGCGCCCATTGCTCCAGGCTCATGGTGCGCCCGCGCCGCGCGAGCACCGCCAGGCCCAGCGCACCGACCACGAAGAGCGCGATGACTGCCAGCGCGGCGTTCATTGCGTGCCTCCCGCCGCGGGGGCGTCGATGTCGCCTTCGGCGCGGTCGATGACCACCATGATCAGCGAGGTCAGCACCAGCCAGCTGACGTTCCACACCATCAGGAAGGGCATGCCGAGCACGAAGGTGGGCGCGACGGACGACAGCCATCCGCCGCTGAAGAAGGCGAGCACCGGCAGCGCTGCCAGCCATTTGACGGATTTCATCGGGAGCCTCGAATCATGGTTTGGTTGGGAATGTTGATTATTTTTGGTCAACCATACATATTTATTTTGGTTAACCAAACGGAGCGAATGGTAGGGAGCCGGGCCGGCCGAGTCAATCCGGGGGCTTTCCCGTAGGCGCGGGCCGCAGGCAATAATCCGGTTGCCCATGCCTGCCGCCACCCGCCGAACCCCAGCGCCCTCCCCCGCCCCGGAACCCATCGACGCCGAAGACGCGAACGTGGACGAGCGCGTCTACGCCGCCGTTTCCAAGGCCCTGCTCAGCGGCAAGCTGCGCCCCGGCACCCCCCTGCGCGAGCGCGCGCTGGCCGAAGCCCTGGGCTGCACGCGCGGCGCGGTGCGCAAGGTGCTGGCGCGGCTGGGCTCCGAAAAGCGGCTGGTGCTGGAGCACAACCGGGGCGCCTTCGTGCCCAACCCCTCGATCGACGACATGCGCGGCATCTACCGCGCGCGCCGCATCGTGGAGGCGGGGCTGATCACCACGCTGTTCGGCAACCTCGAGCGCGAGCAGGTGGCCGCCCTGCGCAAGCACGTGCAGGCGGAGCAGAAGGCGTTCAAGGAAGGCCGGCGCGAAGACTCGATACGGCTGGCCGGCGACTTCCACCTGCTGCTGGCGCAGATGGCGGGCAGCGACGAGCTGCTCTCATACATACAGCGGCTGATTTCGAACACCGAGCTGTACAAGGCGCTCTACGACTCCGCCGAGGCCGCGAGCTGCGCGCCACGGGAGCACGAGCAGATCATCGAGGCACTGACCACCGGCAAGTCGCTCGACAAGGCGCTGGCCGTGGCGATGGAGCATCTCGACGAGCTGGAGCAGCGCGTGATTGCCGGCGCGGCGGCCGAGCAGGAAGTGGACCTTGCGACGCTGCTGAACGGCGGCGGCAACAACAGCGGCAACGGCAAGCCGCACGACCACCCGCACTGAGAAAGACATCCACGCTTCGCCCGCGGGCGAAGTGCCGGTGCGCCGCCGCCGGGATGATCGGCGCACCATGCAAGCATCGACGCCCTCTTCCGCTGCCCAGCCCCCGGTCAACCCCGCCTTCGAATGGGCGCTGCTCGCGGTGCTCGCCACCTGCTGGGGCGCCTCGTACACCTTCATCAAGGTCGGCGTGGCGACGATCCCGCCGGTCACGCTGATCGCGGCGCGCACGCTGGTTGCCGGAGCGCTGCTGCTCGCGGTGCTGCGCATGCGCGGCGTGAGGCTGCCGAAGGAGCCGGCGATGTGGGGCCGCTTCGCGGTGCAGGCCTGCCTGAACAGCGTGCTGCCGTTCACGCTGATTGCCTGGGCCGAGCGCAGCGTGGACGCGGGCCTGGCGACCATCCTCAACTCGACCTCGCCGATATTCATCTTCCTGCTGGGGCTGGGCCTGGGCAGTGCGGGCAAACCCACGCTGCAGCGCTTCTTCGGCGTGGGTGCCGGGCTGGCGGGCATCTGCCTGATCGTCGGCCTGGAGGCGCTGAACGGGCTCGGGCATTCGCTGCTCGCGCAACTGACGCTGGTGGTGGCGGCCGTGTGCTACGGCTGCGCTGCGATGTTCGGCCGCGTGTTCGCCGGGCTGGACCCGATGGTGCCGGCAGCCGGCTCGCTGCTGAGCGGCGCGGCGATGCTGCTGCCCGCGAGCCTCGCCATCGACCGGCCGTGGACGCTGGAGCCTTCGGGCGCATCGATGGCGGCGGTGCTCGCGCTGGCGGTGCTGTCGACGGCGCTGGCCTTCACCATCTACTTCCGGCTCATCAGGACGCTGGGGCCGATGTCTACCTCTGCTCAGGCTTACCTGCGCGTGCCCATCGGCGTGGCGATCGGCGTGCTCTTTCTCGGCGAGACGCTCTCGCCCACGGCATGGATCGGGCTGGGTTGCGTGGTGGCCGGCGTGATCGCGATGACGATGCCAGAGGCAAAACTTTTGCGCCGCGGCCTGCATTTTTTACGCGGCTTTTAGACGCCCGCTCCTACGCTGCCGGCTCCTCCATAAGTTGGCTTTTTTAGCAATGAAACATCTGATCCGCATCGCCCTGCCGGTGCTCGTTCTTCCCACCCTGGCCGCCCTGCCGATGCTTGCGAGTGCGCAGCTCTCGGGCAACGTGGCGTTCACCACCGACTACAAGTTCCGTGGGCAGGACCAGGACATGCTGGGCAAGAACGACTACGCCAAGACCAAGGCTTTCAAGCCGGCAATACAAGGCGGCTTCGACTACGCCTTCGGCGACAGCGGCTTCTATGTGGGCAACTGGAATTCGAGCGTCAACTGGCTCAAGGGCAACAGCATCGAGAGCGACATCTACGGCGGCTACAAGTTCAAGGCCGGCGTGTTCGACATGGACGTGGGCGCGCTCACGTACATCTACCCGGGCAATTCTTCGGGCAACACGACGGAGATCTACGGCAGCGCGGGCTACACCGACGAGACCATCGGCTCGTTCACGCTGAAGTATTCGCACACGGTGTCGAAGGACTACTTCGGTTATGCGGGCAACAAGGCCGGCTCGGGCCTGAAGGGCACGAACACGGGTTATCTGAACCTGGCCTACAGCAAGGAGATTGTTCCGAAGGTCACGTTGAAGGCGGCGGTGGGCTACACCAACATGTCGAGCGACATCCGAAGCCTGGGCTACAAGAGCTATGTGGACTACAACGTGGGCGCGAGCTATGACTTCGGCAACGGGTTGTCGCTGGCAGGCTCTGTGCAGGGAGCCAACAAGCAGAGCTCTTATCTTGCGGTGAGCAATCCGGGTGTCGACTTGGGCTTTGGTGCGTTCGGCAGGCAGACCTACTCGCCCAACAAGGCGCGCTTTATCGTTACTCTGACCAAGACGCTTTAGGCAGTTTTGTTCGGGGCGTGTGCACAGGCCACCGGGTACTCCCCTCCGCGAATGTCCCCCGGGGCTTCGCCCCTCCTCCTTTATTTCGCTGCGGGGAGCACCCGGCGCCCTGTGCACGATGAGCGCGGCTCCGATGCCGGCTGATCAACAGGCGCTCTGAACGCTCACGACGGCGGGGTGCCTTGCGCAGCGAAATAAAGGAGGAGGCCGAAGGCCGGGGGACATTCGCGGAGCAAGGTACCCCGTCGGCGTGAGCGCGCCCCGAAACAGCAGCGTTCAATCGATGCTGATATTCGCCGCCTTCGCAACTTCAGCCCACTTCACGCGATTCGCGTGCACAGTCTTCCTGAACTGCGCTGGCGTCTCGATGCGCACCGTGTTGCCCTGGCTCTCGAAGCGCTCGCGAATCTCCGGCGTCTCCAGCACCGCCTTCACAGCAGCGTTGAGCTTGTCGACGATCTGCGGGTCGGTGCCCTTGGGCGCGAAGATGCCGAACCAGATCGAGCTGTCGAAACCGTTCGTGCCCGGCAGGCCGCTCGATGCGATTGTGGGCACCTCCTTCACCGCCGGCACCGCCGTGGCGGTGGTCACGCCCAGCAGCCGCACCTTGCCGGCCTTGTAGTGCGGCAGCACCGTCTGCACCTGATTCATGATGCAGCAGGTCTCCCCGCGCACCACCGACGTGATCGCCTCCGGCCCGCCCTTGTACGGTACGTGCACCATGTTCAGCCCCAGGCGCGAGTTGAACTCGGCAAAGGCCATGTGCGTGCCTGCGCCGTTGCCTGTAGACGCATAGTTGTACTTGCCCGGATTGGCCTTGACCAGTTCGACAAACTCCTTCAAGGTCCTGACGTTGATCACGTCAGGATTGATGGTGAGCACGTTCGACACGTCGAGCACCGGCGCCACCGGAATGAAGTCGGCCTCCACGTCGAAGGGCAGCTTCTTGTAGAGCGCGGCGTTGCTGCCGTGCGTGGCCGCGGTGCCGAAGGCAAGCGTGTAGCCATCGGGCCTGGAGTGGGCCACGTAGTCGCTGGCGATGTTGCCTGCGGCGCCCGACTTGTAGTCGATGATGACGGGGCGGCCGAGTTGCTTTGCCAGCGGCTCCTGGATGGTGCGGGCGACCACGTCGACGCCCGAGCCGGCCGGGAAGCCCATGATCAATGTGACGGGTTGTTGCGGCCAGTCCGACTGGGCCAGGGCCGTGGCGGAAAAGAGCGTGGCGGCGGCAGCCACCAGAAGCGAACGACGCGAAAAGGGAGAATGGGCCATGACTGTCTTTCTTCGAGGCAAGCGGTGCAGGCGCGAATTGTGGCGCGGCACTCATGCCCGAATCCACATGAGCTTATGCGCGACATACGCGCACAGCACCTGCTCCCGATAATCCCCCCATGGTCCGTTCCACCCAACAAATTCACCCCGCACGCGAGCCCGCGCCCGTGCGCGCGGCAGCCACAGTGCTGCTGCTGCGCGACACCGCCGCCGGCATCGAAGTGCTGATGACGCGCCGCTCGGCCACCGCCAGCTTCGCACCCGGCGCCTATGTGTTCCCCGGCGGCCACATCGACGCGGCCGACGAAGCCGCCAAGCGCATCGCCACCCGCCGCCCGACGCAGAGCCGGGTGCAGCGCACACAGGCCATCGCAGCCATTCGCGAGGCATTCGAAGAGCTTGGCATCCTGCTCGCGCACCATGCCGACGGCCGCCCCGTGAGCGCCGCGGACATCGCCGCCATGGACCGCGCCGACACGGCCGGCACTGCCTTCGCCGACCAGTGCGCCGCGCGCGCCCTGGTGCTCGACTCCGACAAAGTGTTCACCTTCGCGCACTGGATCACCGACCGCGACCTGCCCAAGCGCTTCGACGTGCCGTTCCTGGTGGCGCGCATGCCCGAGGGCCAGACGCCCACGGCCGACGAGAGCGAGCAGTTCGAGCCCTGCTGGGTGCGCCCGGTCGATGCGCTCGCGCGCCACGCGGCGGGCAGCTTCTTCATGATCTTCCCGACCGTGCGCACGCTGCAGCGCATGGCGGCCTATGCCAGCGTCGACGCGGTGCTCGCGGCCTGCGCGCCGGGCGATGCCGGCGAGGCCCCGCTGTGGACCAGCTGCCCGCGCGCCGGCCTGCTCAAGGGCGAGGACGCGCGCTACATGGAACACGAGTCGCCCTTCGGCGAACTCGCGCTGGTGTGCCCCGACGGCCAGATCGCGCATGCGCTCGACTGGCAGAGCGAGCACCCGGTTGCGCTGCTGAAGAACGTGATGCGCCTCACCGCACCCAACCCGAGCGCCATGACCGGCCCCGGCACCAACAGCTACATCGTGGGCGACGCCGCCACCGGCTACATCGTCATCGACCCGGGCCCGAACGACTTCGACCACATCGGCCGCCTGTGGCGCGCCACGCATGGCGACATCCGCATGATCGTCTGCACGCATTCGCATGCCGACCATTCGCCCGGTGCCGCGCCGCTGCAGGCGCTGTGCAAGGAAACGAGGCCGCCGATCCTCGGGCTGGCCTCGCGGCCGACCGCGCGTGCCACGGCGCGCTTCACGCCCGAACGCGAACTGGACGACGGCGAACGCCTCGAGCTCTCGGGCACATCGCCCGAAGGCACCGCCCTAACGCACACGCTGCGCGTGATCCACACGCCCGGCCATGCGGCCAACCACCTGTGCCTGCTGCTCGAGGAAGACGGCCTGCTGTTCTCCGGCGACCACATCCTGAACGGCAGCACGACGGTGGTCGATCCGCCCGACGGCGACATGACGGCCTACCTCGATTCGCTCGACAAGCTCGACGCGGCCTGCGAGGCCGGCGGCGTCGAATTCATCCTGCCGGCGCACGGCTACGTGATCGGCTTCGCGCGCACCGCCATCTCGATGCTGAAGGCGCACCGCATGAAGCGCGAGGCCAAGATCGCCGCCGCCATGCAGAAGCTGCCCGACGGCACGCCCGAGCAATGGCTCCCCATCGCCTACGACGACGTGCCCGAACGCATGTGGCCGGTGGCGGCACGCTCCCTGGCCGCGCATGTGGCGCGCATCCAGCAACTGACTGCGGCCCGATGAACAGAAGCACCCCTGAAAAAGACGACGGCGAAGGCATCCGCCTGGCCAAGCGCGTGGCGGCGATGGCCGGCGTGTCGCGCCGCGAAGCCGAGCTGCTGATAGAGAACGGCGCCGTGCGCGTGGACGGCGTGCAGCAGATGCTGCCGCAGTCGCGCGTGCTGCCGCGGCAGCAGGTCGAGATCGCGGCCGGCGCCAGGCCGCAGCCCATCCTTCCCGTCACGCTGCTGCTCTACAAGCCCGCCGGCATGCCCACCGACAAGGCACACAGCCTGCTGGTGGCCGCGAACCACCACGAGCCCGAGCGCGCCGGGCAGCGTTTTCTGCCGGCCCATGCGAAGGGGCAGCAATGCATGACGCCGCTCGAGACCGGCGCCAGCGGGCTGGTCGCGTACACGCAGGAGTTCCGCATCGAACGCAAGCTGCACGAAGACGCCGGCATCCTCGAGCACGAGGTGATGGTCGACGTGGCCGGCCCGGTGGCTCCCGAGGTGCTGGCGCGGCTGGAGCGCTCGCCCGCGCGGGTGAGCATCGGCCGCCAGAGCGACGAACAGACCGGCCTGCGCTTCGCGCTCAAGGGAGCGCAGCCGGGGCAGATTGCCCACATCTGCGACAACGTGGGCCTGCGAATCCTGGCGATGCGGCGCATCCGCATCGGCCGCGTGCCGCTGGCGGGGCTGCAACCCGGCCAGTGGCGCTACCTGGCACCCCAGGAACGCTTCTGAACGACGACAAAAACCACAACCACGAGACAAAGACGATCGAACGGAAGAGGACGACCCCCGACGATGCACCGCATGTTCGCGGCCTGCAATTTTCAGCCTGCGGCCTCAAAGCGCCGCCGACAGGAGACTCAGCCATGAAGTTCGGATCACCGAGCGCCGCCCTTGCCCTCACCTTGCCGCTGGCACTGGTGACGGGCTGCGGTTACTTCTCACCCGCTCCGCCGCCGGCACCGGCGGCCCCGCCACCGCCACCCGTGATCTCGAAGGACGGCCTCGCCCCCATCACCGGGGAACAGGTCGAGCGCATCCGCGAGGCCATCGGCGGCAAGGCGCCGAGCCCCGCGGTGGGCAAGGTGGTGCGCAGCGCGTCGCCGACCATCGAGTCCTTCGTGCGGACCGAGGGCTGCATCACCGCGCACAACGGCGCGGTGCTCAACCCCTTTGCCGCGCCGGGCCGCCTGTTCGATGGCAACGGCTTCCAGGGCGGCCCGATGACGGAGATGCAGTTCCACGACAAGACCTCCTGCGTGACGGTCAAGCGCATCCAGAACTGGAAGATGGTCTCGCCGAAGCTGCTGCGCTTCGAGGTGGTCTACGTGGGCGACGACGGCGAGGAACACACCGTGAAGCGGCACGAGCTGATGCGCCAGCCCAAGGGCGGCTGGCTCTTCACGCGCTGAGCGTCGCGGCGGCGGCGGTCATTGCTTCGTGGTGGCGGTGTCGGTTTCCCAGCCGCCGCCCAGGGCCATGAACAGCACCACCTGGTCGTCCGAGAGCTGCGCCTCGCTGGCCGCGAGCGCGGCTTCGCTGGCGGCCAGCGAGCGCTCGGCGTCGAGCGAATCGAGGTAGCCGGTGCGGCCGTTCTGGTAGAGCTGGCGCGCCTGCGCGGCGACCTTCGCGCTTTCGTCGCGCGAGGCCTGCAGGGCGGCGCGGCGGTCGAGTTCGCGGGCGTAGGTGGCCAGCGCGGTCTCGGTCTCGCGCAGTGCGGTGAGCACGGTGCCGTCGAACTTGGCGAGCGCGGCGCGGGTGCCGGCCTCGGCCTGTGCGATGTGCGACTGCACGACGCCGGTGTTGGGCACCGTCCACGAGATCAGCGGGCCCAGGCTCCAGGCGAAGGTGTCCTTTCGGCCGAAGCCGTCGGCATGGCCGACGGAGGAGCCCGAGAGCCCCAGCGTGATCTTCGGATAGAGGTCGGCCGTGGCCACGCCGATGCGCGCGGTCGATGCGGCAAGGCTGCGCTCGGCCTGGCGGATGTCGGGGCGTCGGCGCAGCAGCGCGGCGCCGTCGCCCACCGGCAGCACGCCGGCCACGCGCGGCGGCACGGTGCAGTCGGCCACCTCGCGCGGAAAGTCTTGCGGCAGCGCGCCGGTGAGCGTGGCAAGGCGGTAGAGCGCGCCCTGGCGCTCGGCCTTCAGCGGCGGCAGCGCGGCGTTCAGCTGCTGCAGTTGCGCACGCGCGCGGCCCGCGTCGATGGCGCCGGCACGGCCCGCGCGCTGCAGGCGATCGGTGACGTTCACCGCGTCCTGCTGCAGCGACACCGACTTCTGCGCGATCTGCAGGCGCAGGCCGGTCGAGCAGGCTTCGGAATAGGCGCGCGCGGTGCCGGCAGCGACGTTCACGCGCACCAGGTCGAGCGCGGCCTCGGCCGCCTGCGTGCTGGCCTGCGAAGCCTCGATGGCGCGGCGGATCTGGCCGAACAGATCGAGCTGGTAGGACAGCGAAGCACCCGCGCTGTAGTTGAAGGTGTTCGGCGGCTCGTAGCCCTTCTGCAGCAGCGACAGGCCCGACACGTGGCCGTAAGAAGGCCCGCCGTTCACGCCGATGCTGGGGTACTTGGCGCCGGCCACTTCGTCTTCGATGGCGCGTTCGCGCTCGAGGTTGGCCACGGCCTGGCGCAGGTCGGTGTTGTGCGCGAGCGCCTGTTCGACGAGCTTGTCGAGCAGCGGGTCGTGGTACAGCCGCCACCAGTGCGGCGGCAGCGGCGCGGCGTCGGCCGGCGCTTCGGCGAAGGGCTTGCCGGCGGCGCTCTGGCTGGCCAGCGCCTCGGGCGGCTGGTGGTAGTCGGGGCCGACCGCCGCGCAGGCCGCGAGCCCGGCGGCAACGGCCAGCGATGCGAGGCGGAATGCGAAGCTGGTCATGTCGTTCATCCCTTCTGCTGCGGCACGGTGGCCGATGCGGCTGCGTTGCGCGCCGGCTTGTTCTCCAGCACCTGCACCGTGACGGTCTGGCCCGCGACGAGGCGCGCGCCCTGCGGCAGCGGATCGAGCTTGATGCGCACCGGAATGCGCTGCGCGAGCCGCACCCAGTTGAAGGTCGGGTTCACGCTGGGCAGCAGGTTGGCGCTGGTGGAGCGGTCGTGGTCGGCAATGCCGGCGGCCACGCTGTCGACCGCGCCTTCGAGCACCGCGCCGCCGCCCATGGGCGTGACGCGCACGCGGTCGCCGAGGTGAATGCGCGGCAGCTTGGTTTCCTCGAAATAGCCTTCGACGTAGAACGACTGCGCATCGACCAGCGCGAGCACCGGGCGGCCCGCCGCGGCGTAGCTGCCCTGGCGCAGGTCGAGGTTGGTGACGAGGCCGCCGGTGGGCGCGCGCACTTCGGCACGCTGCAGGTTGAGGCGGGCCGAATCGAGCGCCACCTCGGCCTGCGCGACGGCCGCCTGCATCTGCTCGACACGCGAGCGGGTCTGCTCGCGCGACTCCTTCGAGATCAGGTCGTCGAGGCCAACGTTGCGCGCGTTCTCGCGCTGCACCTGCGCGCTCATGGCGCGCTGCGCGGCAAGCGCGGCCTGCGCCTGGCGCACGGCGAGGTCGTAGCGCGCGCGGTCCACCTCGAACAGCAGCGTGCCGGCGGCCACCGACTGGTTGTCGCGGATCGGCACGGAGGTGACGAGGCCTGACACGTCGGGCGCGATCTGCACGACGTTGGCGCGCACGCGGCCGTCGCGCGTCCACGGCGCAAGCTCGTAGTGGTCCCACAGTCGCAGGCCGGCCCAGACGGCGGCGGCCACCACGAGCACGGTGAAGAGAACGCGCCCCAGGCGCGGGGCCCAGGGGTTGTCGGAAGAAGAACGGGCGGCTTTCATTGGAATCTCGTTATTTATTGGAAGTAGGAGGAGACGCGGCTCAGCGCGTAGAGCAGCAGCAGGTACAGCGCCATGTCGAACAGCGCCGGGTGCCACACCCAGCGGTAGGCGCCGGTGGCGGCCAGCAGGCGGCGCACCGCCCACAGCGCCAGCAGCGCGCCAAGGGCCAGCACCATGATCCAGGGCAGGTACAGGCCGTAGAAACTTGCTTCGCCGATCATGCGGAAGCTCCTTGAATGGGTGCGCCGGCCAGCACGGGCGGCGCGTCGGGGAACAGGTTGCGGCGCAGGCCGACCAGCGCGGTGACTGCCGAGCGCGAAGCGGCGGGCGCACCCGAAGCCGGCGCATCGAGTACCGCGTTGAGCGCTTCGTCAATCTGCGGCAGCAACTCGGCCGGACGCGGGTTCATGCGGCCTTCGCCGCACTGGCGGAAGAAGCGTGCGATGCCGCCCAGCAGCGCGGCCGAGGTGCTCATCGGCAGTTGCGTGCGCACGCGCTGCAGCACGGCGATGTCGGCGCCCATGCGCAGGTCGCGCAGCGCGTCGTTCGCGGCCACGCCTTCGACGGTGCCGCCAGCCTGCGCGATGCGCGGCGCCAGCATGCCGATGCGGTCGAGCATGCGTACGGCATAGGCGTCGCTCTGCGCGTACTGCGGCTGCGAAGACGCGGCCATGTCGCCCAGTTCGCGCCAGGTGGCGCGCTGGATGCGCCGCGCGCTCCAGTCGGCGCCCACCGAGCGCACCAGCCGGGTGACGCGCGCCGCGACCACCACGCCGACGATCTGGCCGATCATGCTGTTGATGAAGCTCACGAGGTCGGAGCTCGCGGTGTCGTGCAGCGCGAGCGTGCCGCACACGCCGAAGATCAGCGCCATCGCGGCCATGAAATGCGTGGGGCGCGGCAGGTACAGGCCCAGCAGCAGGAAGAGCGGCGCGCAGATCAGCACCAGCATGCCGAAATCCTGCACCAGGGGCATGAGCACCAGCACGTAGAGCGCCGAGATCGGAACGGACCACAGCGTCCATTTCAGGAAGCCGTGGATCGCCGGCACCGGGTCGTCCATGGTGGCGAAGAAGCAGCAGAAGACGGCGGCCATCATGGTCGCGGCCGAGCCCATGGGCCAGCCGGTGAGGATCCAGAACGCGCCGCACAGGCAGATGGCGATGACGGCGGCCAGCGCCGACAGCAGTGCCATGCCGTAGTCGCGGTGCAGCACGCGGCTGCCGAGCGCGGCGGTGCGGCGCAGCGGCGCGGCGCCCTTCAGGCCATCGTCGATGTCCTGGCGCAGTTGCGCGCAGGCGGTCCAGCCGTCGACGAGTTCTTCGAGCCGCCCCGCGAGGCCGATGCGCAGCGCGCGGCCCCACGAAGTCTGTTGCTGCGCGTTCGCGGGCGTGGCGCTCAGCGTGTCGATGGCGCGGCGCAGGGCCTGCAGGCGCCCGGTGCGGGTTGCCGCATCGCCGCCGGTGGGCTCGGCCTCTTCGCGCAGCCACTGGGCGGCCTGCGCGAGCACGGCGGTCACATCGGGGGCGAGCCGGCCTTCGGCCTGCACCAGCGCCTGCAGGCGGTCTTCGACGGCGGACAGCGCGGGCGTGAGCGCGGCGACGCGGTCCTGCATCGCGCGGATGGCGCCGGCCGTCCAGCGCAGGTGCGTGGTGTCGAAGGGCACGTGGGTGGAAAGCAGGCGCAGCTGCGTGATGTCCCCGGCGAGGCGGCGGCGGTCGTCGTCCAGGCGCTTGGGATCGCCACCGTTATTGCCATTGCCGCCGCTGCGGGCGGCGGGCTGCAGCAGGTCGCCCAGCCATTTGCGCGCGTCGAGCAGCGTGCGGTCGAGCAGGCCCAGCACGGTCGGCGCAAGCCCCGCGGGCAGCACCAGGCTGTGGATCAGCGTGGCGCAGAAGATGCCCAGGCCGATTTCTTCGACGCGCGACACGGCGGTGTCGAACAGCGCGAGCGGCGTCTGCACGGAAGGAAAGCCGATCAGCGCGGCCGTGTAGCCAGCGAGCATGAACACGTAGGAGCGCGGCGTGCGGTCGAACAGCGAGATGCACAGGCACAGCCCGACCCACAGCGCGAGCACCAGCGTCAGCAGCTCGGGCGCGTTGGACAGCGCGGGCACCAGCAGCACCGTTGCGGTGCTGCCGATGAGCGTGCCGCAGAAGCGGTACACCGCCTTGGAGCGCACCGCGCCGGCCAGCGGATGGGCGACGACGTAGGTGGTCATGAGCGCCCAGAACGGGCGCGGCAGGCCGGCGCGGCTGGCAAGGTACATCGCCAGCATGGCGGCGGCGAAGCTCTTGGCGGAAAAGAGAAGCTCCGCGCGGCTGAAGCGCGGCAGGCTGAACGCGGACATCGACTACCTGCGCCCTTCCTGCGATGGCTGCTGCGGCGGCAGGCTCTGCACGGCGCGAACGCCCATGCGCTCTTCGAGCACCGAGAACACGCGCAGGCAGGCGGCAACGTCTTCGTCGGGCACGCCGTCGAACAGCGACACCCGCATCAGCGACAGCGCCGCCTCGATGGGCTCGCAGACGGCCTTGCCGGCTTCGGTGAGATGGAGGGTCTTGGCGCGGCGGTCGGCCGGGTCTTCGCGTCGCTCGACGAGGCCGGCTTCCACCAGCTGGTCGACCGAGCGCACCAGCGAGGGCCCCTCGATGCCCAGCGCCTCGGCCAGCACGCCCTGGCGCACTTCGCCGTTCATGCGCCCGAGCATCACGATCGGGTAAGCCAGCGTCTGCGACACGCCGACGTGCGCCACCGCCTTGTCGGCCGCGGCACGGTAGCCGCGCTGCAGCACCGCGAGCGACGTGCCGAGGCGCATCAGCGCCTGTTCGCGCGTCGGTTCACGCGTCGGTTGGGGGGTGGTCGGGTTGGTCACGATAGCCGGCTATTAATTAGCATGCTATCGATTGTACGGGTAACTACCAATCCCTGCTGGCGGCAAGGCTTACGCCCGCCCCTGGCCAGGGCCGAGGGCGCAAGAGCGCGAAAAAAGGGGAAAGGAAGAAAAGTGTGAAGCTCGCCGATAAGCCGGATTCTGTGCACCGGAGGCCTCTTGCGAAACCTCCGGCGTGACCGCCATTACTCTGGGCCGTTTGTCACCAAACGGCTCGATGCCACCTACCCGCCAGCTCAGCGGAACCACCTCGATACTGGCCTACTTGGTGTTGCTGCGCGCAGAGATTGCCCGTTTCACCCGAACTCAATCGGCTCGTCTCTGTTGCTCTGATCCTCACCTCACGGTGGAGAGTCGTTAACTCCTGCGCTGTCCTGTGCAGTCCGGACGTTCCTCCAGTGCGGCCTTTCGGCACTTGCACCAGCGGCGGTCTGGCGTGCTTCACGGCTCGATTATCGCCTCTGCCCGGGCGTGCCTTCGGGCTGGTCTCACAATGCGCGCTGTCCGTCCGACAAACGCATCGATCCAAGGAGATTCCCATGAAGGCCCAGAACATCCTCCAGACCATCGGCAACACGCCGCACGTGCGCATCAACCGCCTGTTCGGCAATGCGAAGCAGCAGGTGTGGATCAAGTCCGAGCGCGCCAACCCCGGCGGCTCCATCAAGGACCGCATCGCGCTCGCGATGGTCGAAGACGCCGAGAAGAGCGGCGCGCTCAAGCCCGGCGGCACCATCGTCGAGCCCACATCGGGCAACACCGGCATCGGCCTGGCCATGGTGGCGGCCGTCAAGGGCTACAAGCTGATCCTGGTGATGCCCGACAGCATGTCCATCGAACGCCGCCGCCTGATGCTGGCCTACGGCGCCACCTTCGACCTGACGCCGCGCGCCAACGGCATGAAGGGTTCCATCGCCCGTGCCGAGGAAATCGTGGCCGGCACGCCCGGCGCGTGGATGCCGCAGCAGTTCAACAACCCCGCCAACGTCGACGTGCACGTGCGCACCACGGCCGAGGAAATCGCGGCCGACTTTCCTGACGGCATCGACGTGCTCATCACCGGCGTGGGCACGGGCGGCCACATCACCGGCGTGGCGAAGGTGCTCAAGAAGAAGTGGCCGAAGCTGCAGGTGTTCGCGGTGGAGCCGGTGGCTTCGCCCGTGATCTCCGGCGGCGCCCCGGCACCGCACCCCATCCAGGGCATCGGCGCGGGCTTCATCCCCAAGAACCTGGACACCTCGCTGCTCGACGGCGTGCTGCAGGTCGACGCCGAACCGGCGCGCGAAATGGCCCGCCGCTGCGCGCAAGAGGAAGGCATCCTGGTCGGCATCTCGTCGGGCGCCACGCTCGCGGCCATCGCGCAGAAGCTGCCCTCGCTGGCACCCGATGCGGTGGTGCTGGGCTTCAACTACGACACCGGCGAGCGGTACTTGTCGGTAGAAGGCTTCCTGCCCGCATAACTTGGCTCGCCCCCAGGCTGCGCGCACTTCGTGTCGCTTCGCCACCCCCCTTCCGGGGGCAACACCAGCGGCCCGGCGAAGCCGGTTCCGCGGTGTTCCCGAAACGGGGAAGCTAAAATGGCCGGCTGCTTGATAGTCACAAGCCCCACGCCATGCTGAGAATCTCCGAACTCAAACTCCCGCTCGACCACGCGCCCGACGCGCTGGTCGCACTGATCGCCAGGACGCTCGACGTTCCGCTCGACGCGATCGCCTCCCACACCGTCTACAAGCGCAGCTTCGACGCGCGCAAGGTCGAACTGCTCACGGTCTACATCTGCGACGTGCAGCTGGCCGATGCGAAGCTCGAAGCCAGCCTGCTCGCCAAGCACGCGGGCCATCCGCACATCCAGGGCGCGCCCGACATGCGCTACACCCCGCCGGCCAATGCCCCAGAGGGCACGTCGCGGCCAGTGGTCATCGGCTTCGGCCCCTGCGGCATCTTCGCGGCGCTGATGCTCGCGAAGATGGGCTTCAAGCCCATCGTGCTCGAACGCGGCAAGACCGTGCGCCAGCGCACCCGCGACACCTGGGGCCTGTGGCGCAAGAGCGTGCTCAACCCCGAGTCGAACGTGCAGTTCGGCGAAGGCGGCGCCGGCACCTTCTCCGATGGCAAGCTCTACAGCCAGATCAAGGACCCGCGCTTCCTCGGCCGCAAGGTGATGGAAGAGTTCGTGAAGGCCGGCGCGCCGCCAGAAATTCTTTACGTCGCGCATCCGCACATCGGCACCTTCAAGCTGGTGAAGGTGGTCGAGAACATCCGCGAGCAGATCGTGGCGCTGGGCGGCGAGATCCGCTTCGAGCAGCGCGTGACCGACGTGCACATCGAAGACGGCCACCTTCGCGGCCTCACCGTGCTCGACCAGACGACCGGCCAGAGCAGCGAACTGCGCGCCGACCACGTCGTGATGGCGCTGGGCCACAGCTCGCGCGACACCTTCGAGATGCTGCACAAGCGCGGCGTGCACATCGAGGCCAAGCCCTTTTCCATCGGCTTCCGCGTGGAGCATCCGCAGGGCCTGATCGACCGCGCGCGCTGGGGCCGCCATGCGGGCCACCCGCTGCTGGGCGCGGCCGACTACAAGCTGGTGCACCACGCAAGCAACGGCCGCTCGGTCTACAGCTTCTGCATGTGCCCCGGCGGCACCGTGGTCGCGGCCACCAGCGAGCCGGGCCGCGTGGTCACCAACGGCATGAGCCAGTACTCGCGCAACGAGCGCAACGCCAACGCGGGCATCGTGGTGGGCATCGACCCGCGCGACTACCCCGGCGACGCGCTGGCCGGCATCGCGCTGCAACGCGAGCTGGAGAGCAATGCCTTCGTGCTCGGCGGCGGCGACTACCGCGCGCCCGGCCAGCTGGTGGGCGACTTCATCGCGGGCAAGCCTTCCACGGCACTGGGCAGCGTGATCCCTTCGTACAAGCCGGGCGTCACGCCGACCGACCTGCACAAGGCGCTGCCCGCCTACGCCATCGAGGCGATGCGCGAGGCCTTTCCCGCCTTCGGCCGCAAGATCAAGGGCTTCGACACGCACGACGCGGTGCTCACCGGCGTAGAAACGCGCACCTCGTCGCCTATCCGCATCACGCGCGGCGACGACTTCCAGAGCCTGAACGTGCGCGGCCTCTACCCCGCCGGCGAAGGCGCGAGCTACGCGGGCGGCATCCTGTCGGCCGGCGTGGACGGCATCAAGGTGGCCGAGGCCGTGGCGCACAGCGTGCTGGCAGAGTCGGAACGCGAACGAACGGCGAGCGTCTGATGCGGCAGGCCACCACCTCCTTCGAGCTGCCCACGACGGGCCACCTGATCGCCGGCACGCTGGCGATGGCCGCGGTGGTGCTCGCCTCCAACATCCTGGTGCAGTTCGCCATCAACGACTGGCTGACCTGGGGTGCCTTCACCTATCCGGTGGCCTACCTCGTGAGCGATCTGGTCAACCGGCGCTTCGGTCCCGGCATGGCGCGGCGCGTGGCGTGGGTGGGCTTTGCGGTCGCCGTGGGCGTGTCGCTGCTGCTCGCGCCGGTGCGCATCGCCGCGGCCTCGGGGCTGGCCTTCATCGCCTCGCAGCTGCTGGACATCGGCGTGTTCGACCGGCTCCGGCGCGGCCTCTGGTGGCGCGCGCCGCTGGTGGCCACGGTGATCGCCGCGGTGCTCGACAGCATCGTGTTCTGGGGCATCGCCTTCGCGGGCACCGACGGCCCCTGGCTCACCTGGGCGCTCGGCGACCTGGCGGTGAAGCTGGGCGTCGGCGTGCTGATGCTGCTGCCGTTCCGGCTGCTGATCGGCCGGCAGGCCGCGCGTGCATCGGCCCTGAGCCACTGAGGACATCGATGGCGAACGACGACTTCCACTTCTACGAGCCCGCCAAGGGCCACGGCCTGCCGCACGACCCGTTCAACGCGATGGTCGGGCCGCGCCCCATAGGCTGGATCTCGTCGCAGGACGAGAACGGCGTGCTCAACCTCGCGCCCTACAGCTTCTTCAACGCCTTCAACTACACGCCGCCCATCGTCGGCTTCGCGAGCATCGGCGCCAAGGACAGCCTGCACAACATCCGCCAGACGCGGGAGTTCGGCTGGAACCTGGCGACGCGCCCGCTGGCCGAGCAGATGAACCGCTCCTGCGCGGCCGTGCCGCCCGAGGTGAGCGAGTTCGAACTGGCCGGCCTGCAGACCGCCGCCTCGCGGACCATCGCCGTGCCGCGCGTGGCCGAAAGCCCCGTGTCCTTCGAATGCCGGCTCACGCAGATCCTGCAGCTCGAAGGCGTGGACGGCGTGCCGGTGCAGACCTGGCTGATCCTCGGCGAAGTGGTGGGCGTGCACATCGCGCGCCGCCTGCTGAAGGACGGCATCTACGACACCGCCGCGGCGCAGCCCATCCTGCGCGGCGGCGGGCCTGCCGACTATTTCGAAGTCAGCCCCGACAATCTCTTCAGAATGTTCCGGCCGCGCTGAACGCGCACCGCCGGCATTCTTTTTTCCATTTCATTCCACCGCGCCCCCGCATGACCGACGCTTCCACCGCCACCCCGAAGACGAACGCACGCCCTCCCCGGCGCCAGCAACTGGACATGGCCGACCAGCTGAAGCAGCTGAAGACCGGCGCAGACGCGGACACGGGCACCGCCGAAGCACCCGCTCGGCAGCAGCAACCACCCCAACAGCCGCGCCAGGACGCGCGCCCGCGCCGGCAGAAGAACGGCGGCGGCCGCAACCAGCGCCCGCAGCAGCCCCGCCAGCAGCAGCAACAGAAGGCGCAGGCGCCACAGCAGCAACAGCCGCAGCGCGCCCCGCGCAAGGTCAGCCCGGTGCTGGAACGCCTGTTCGAGCTGTACCCGCAACTCTTCGGCGCGCGCTTCGTGCCGCTGAAGCTCGGCGTGTACGAAGAATTGCTGGCGCGCCACCCCGAGGACTTCAAGGCCGAAGACCTGAAGATCGCGATGGGCCAGCATGCGCGCTCCACGCGCTACCTCGAGGCCGTGGCCGCCGGCCTGGCCCGCCACGACCTCGACGGCAATGCGCTCGACCCGGTCGCGCCCGAGCATGTGCACCACGCCATCCTCGAGCTGCACCGCCGCCGCCAGCAACGCAACCCGGGCGGCGAAGACCTGCGCCCGCAACTGGTGGCGCGCATCGCCAAGGCCATCGAAGCATCGGGCTTGGACCGCGAAGCCTATGCGGTGCTGGTGCGCTCGCGCGACCAGAACAACAACGCCGTGGTCGACGAAGCCCTGGCCGAACTCGCCCAGCAGGCCGCCAAGCGCGAAGCGCTGCTGCGCGCCTTCGAGGCCAGCGGACGCACCGAGCAGGAGTTCGCCGACATGTACGGCATGAAGCACGGCGAGGTGACGCGCACGCTGCAACGCGTGCGCAACGACCAGAAGGCGGCACAGGCGGCTGCGGAAGCTGCGGCTGCTGCGGCTGCAGCCGCAGAGCCGGTCGCCGAATCCGGTGCCGAGCCCGAAGCAGCGCCCGCGCCCAGCGCCGACTGAGCACCCAAAAAAAACGCCACCCGAAGGTGGCGCTGCAAAAAAGATAGATCGACTGGCAGGGGCGGCATTTGCCGCCCCTCGTTCGTTCAGCGCTGCGCGTTCTGCAGCGCGGCAATGCGCTCTTCGATCGGCGGGTGCGTGGCGAACAGCTTGCCCATGCTGCCGGTGATGCCCATGGCTTCCACAGCCTTCGGCAGTTCGCCGGCCGGCAGGCCACCCAGGCGCGCGAGCGCGTTGATCATCGGCTGCTTCTGGCCCATCAGCGCGGCGGCGCCGGCGTCGGCGCGGAACTCGCGGTGGCGCGAGAACCAGGCCACCACCATCGCGGCGGCAAAGCCCAGCACGATGTCGAGCACGATGGTGCTCACGTAGTAGCCGATGCCGGGGCCCGAGCTGCGGTCGTCGCCGCGGCGCAGGAAGCTGTCGACCGCATAGCCGATCACGCGCGACAGGAACACGACGAAGGTGTTCATCACGCCCTGGATCAGGGTCATGGTGACCATGTCGCCGTTGGCGATGTGCGCCACCTCGTGGCCGATGACGGCCTCGACCTCTTCGCGCGTCATGTTCTGCAGCAGGCCGGTGGACACCGCCACCAGCGACGAGTTCTTGAACGCGCCGGTGGCGAAGGCATTGGGCTCGCCTTCGAAGATGCCGACCTCGGGCATGCCGATGCCGGCCTTGTCGGCGAACTTGCGCACCGTGCCGACGATCCAGGCCTCGTCGGGCGTCTGAGGGTTGTCGATCATGTGCAGGCCGCTGGTCCACTTGGCCATGGGCTTGCTGATGAGCAGCGAGATGATCGCGCCGCCGAAACCCATCACCAGCGCAAAGCCGAGCAGCGCCGTGAGGTTGAGCCCGTTGGCGGTGAGGAAGCGATTGACGCCCAGCAGGCTGGCGACCACGCCGAGCACCGCGACGACCATCACGTTGGTCAGGACGAACAGAAGGATACGTTTCAAGTTGAATTCTCCGTGGGGAACGCTTCCATCCAGATAAGGGCCGCGGGGCTCACTTCAACCCGTGCGCTGCATGGAGGTGGCAACCATGATAGGAGCAAAAGTTCTAGCGCCCGTGTATTCCCCGCTCCGGCAAAGGCCTGAAAACCTGCGGGTCGTCATAGAAAGACGCGGCCTCGTTATCGGGCCACCAGCCGGGCACGCCGAGCAACGGCAGCGGCACGAAAGGCTTGCGCTGGAGCCGCGCCGGGTCGAGCGCCTGCGCCATACGCGCGTCGTCGAAAGCCACGGCGCCCGCCGCCTCGTGCGTCAGCAGCACGTGCGCGGTGATCGGCTTGCGCGGCGCGGCGAGCTTTTCGAGCAGCGCATGGCCGAAAACCAGCAGTCGCGCCTGCGCCCACAACTCGCGCCGCGCGACGAACAGCGTATGCCAGTCGCGCGCGACCAGCGCCTGCCACAGCGCGGGCGGTGCGTCGAGCACGGCGCCGTTCTCGTCGAACAGCGTGAGCGCGTCGCGCAAGGGACCGCGCACCGCCGCGACGCCGTGGCGCGCGATCTCGCCCGCCTGCAACTCGTTGAGGCGGCGCTTGGCCAGCGGAAACGCGAGCCAGACGAGTCCGTTGAAGAAGTCGTGCAGGTTGTCGCGCGTGGGCACCGTGCGGGTCTGGAAGATGTGGGCCTCGTAGGCCTGGCCGGCAGGCAGCGCAAGCTGCTGCACGAAGTCGGGCACGGGTGCATGGGCAGGCCTGGCGCCCCGCAGCGCTGCGGCGACCGAGCCATGCGCCGAAGCGGCCTGCGCCACGGCTTGGCCATGGACACGGTAGGGCGCGAGCCAGGGCTGCGCCCAGTCGACCGCCGGCAGGGTCAAGACGCTGGCGCGTCCGTCCAGCGGATGCGGTCGGGGTGCTGCATCACCGCGAATTCCGCCGTGAGCTTGTCGAACAGCTTGAGCGAGCTGCCGTGCTTGCCCAGCAATCCCGCCGCGCGCAGTGCCTGCGCCACGTCGTTCAGCGGCACGTCCTTGCCGCTGCGCAGCGCGGGCACGGCCTGCAGGATGAACTCGGCCGCCTCGGAGGTCTGCGGTTGCGGCGCGGGTGCGGGCTTGGCCGCCTTGGTGCTGCTCTTGCGGGCTGCCGTCTTGGTGGCGGCCTTCTTCGCGGCCGTTTTCTTGGCGGCAGGCGCGGTCTTGGCAGCGGCCGTCTTCTTCGCGGTGGCGGTGCGGGCCGCGGGCTTCGCGCTGGCGTGGTGCTCGAGGTCCATGAACGCGTCGTAGATGCCGACGGTTTCTTCGCCCGTCTTGCCCCGCTGGCCGATGCCGCAGACGCGGCAGCCCTTTTCGCGCAGCCGGATCACCAGCGGCGCGAAGTCGGAGTCGGAAGACACCAGCACCACCACGTCGGGCCGCTCGTCGATGACGAGGTCGATGGCATCGACCGCGAGCGCGATGTCGGTGCTGTTCTTGCCGGTCGAGAGGTTGACCATCGGCCGCACCGACAGCCGCTTGAACATCGCCTGCCGGTTGACGGCCATCTCGGCGTTGCAATAGGCGCGGCGCACGTGGATGGCGCCGTATTCGTCCATCGTGCGCTGAACGGCCTGCTCGATCACGTCGGCCGAGACGTTGTCGGCGTCGATCAGCAGCATCACGCGCGGTGTGGGCGTCATGCCAGCTTCCAGTTCAGCGTCTCGCCACCGCGCAGCGGCTTGAGCGTTGCGTCGCCATAGGGCACGGTCTCCGGCACGGTCCAGCTTTCGCGCTTGAGCGTGACGGTGTCGGCGTGGCGCGGCAGGTCGTAGAAGTCGGGGCCGTTGAAGCTCGCGAAGGCTTCGAGCTTGTCGAGCGCGCCCGCGTTGTCGAAGGCCTCTGCGTACAGCTCGATGGCGGTGAGCGCGGTGTAGCAGCCGGCGCAGCCGAGGGCGTGTTCCTTCAGGTGGGCCGGGTGCGGCGCGCTGTCGGTGCCCAGGAAGAAGCGGTCGCTGCCGCTGGTGGCGGCCTCCACCAGCGCCACGCGGTGCGTCTCGCGCTTGAGCACGGGCAGGCAGTAGTAGTGCGGGCGGATGCCGCCGGTGAAGATGGCGTTGCGGTTGTAGAGCAGGTGGTGCGCCGTGATGGTGGCTGCCGTGAAGCGGTCGGCGTCGCGCACGTAGTGGGCGCCTTCCTTGGTGGTCAGGTGCTCGAACACCACCTTGAGCTCGGGGAAGTCGCGGCGCAGCGGAATCATCACGCGGTCGACGAACACGGCTTCGCGGTCGAACAGGTCGATGGCGGGGTCGGTCACTTCGCCGTGCACCAGCAGCAGCAGGCCGTGCTTCTGCATGGCCTCCAGCGTCTTGTAGGTGTGGCGGATGTCGGTCACGCCGGCATCGCTGTTGGTGGTGGCGCCGGCCGGGTAGAGCTTGAGAGCGCGCACGCCGGCTTCAGCCGCCAGCGCGATTTCTTCGGGCGGCAGCTTGTCGGTCAGGTAGAGCGACATCACGGGCTCGAAGGCCAGGCCCTCGGGCACGGCGGCGCGGATGCGGTCGCGGTACGCCACGGCCTGCGCGGCGGTGGTCACGGGGGGGCGAAGGTTCGGCATGATCAGCGCGCGGCCGAACTGGCGCGCGCTGTGGGGGACGACGGCTTCGAGGGCGGCGCCATCGCGCACGTGCAGGTGCCAGTCGTCGGGGCGGGTGATCGTGAGGGTGTCTGTCATGGCGGGACAATTGTCGCATCGCCCTCCAGCAGGTACTCGCGCACCAGCGAGCGCGCACGGTGCAGCCGGCTCTTGATGGCGCCGACGGGCTCGCCGAGCCTTTCGGCGATCTCGGCGATGGTCAGTTCCTCGAAATCGCGCAGCAGCACCACTTCGAGGTAGTGCGCGGGCAGCGATTCCAGCGCATGCGTCAGGTCCAGCCGCAGCGCGTCGTCGGTGCGGCTGGCGAGTTGCCGCTCGGCCATGTCGTCGTCCAGCGGGTCGTGCCGGAACATCGCGCGCTGCAGCCGGAGGCACTCGCGCCTGATGACGGTGAACAGCCACGACGAAAAGGCCGCGGCCGCCTTCAGGCCCCGGACCTTGCGCACGATCACCAGCAATGACTCCTGCACGGCATCGTCGATGTCGCTGGCTTTGCAGTGCCTGTAGGCGTAACGGCGCGCGTCGGCCTGGCACACCGCCAGCAGACCGGCAATGGCCGCGGGATCGCCGGTCTGCGCGGCATGAATGAGGTCGGTGCGGTCGATCCCGGCGGCCACGGCTCAGCGCTCCTTGACGGGCTTGCGCCCGACCATGGCGCACATCGGGCAGAAGCCGAACAGGCCGGTCAGGGCGAGCACGGCGCCCATCAGGCCGGCGGCCACCGCCGCGGAGGCGGTGCCCCAGCTCATGAAAGCGAAAGCGAGGCCGGCGAGCCCCATGACGATGCGCAGCGCGCGTTCCCAGCCGGGGACATTCTTGACGTAGAACATGGCGATTCCTTCGATCCTTGGTTGTGCGAGGAAGACCCTCGGACACAAGGAGGCGGCGAACCCGCCGAACGGTTCGCGGGAATCGGCAAATTCTCTTGCTATTTGTGGAACACCCGGCAGGTGCGTGAACCGGCACCCTGAAGCCATTTGAAAAAATTGACCGATGCGCGCGCGCCCTTGTGCGGCGGCCAGGGATCGAGGATGCGCAGCGTGGTGCCTCGCCCGCTCGGGTCGTCGTCGCCGCGGATGCCCGCGATGACGACCATGTGCCCCGGCCGGCCGGCGCCCGCCGGGTAGCCGCCCCGGGTGGTGCCCCACAGCATGTCGAACATGAGCGGGCCGTTCTGCAGTGCCGCGCGCAGCGCCTTCAGCGACCACGCCGATGGCGGGCGCACCTCCAGGCCGTGCGCGGCGGCGACCCGCTGGCCGACTGTCATTTGCGCGTCGTGCGTGTCGACGCAATCCTGCAGCCCGCCGTCGGCCGCGACCAGTTCGGCCGGGGTGCGCGCGACCACCGCCTGCACGTTGGAGCGCGTCATCATCGCGACGCCGGCGGCCCAGCACAGCGCGGCGGCGGGCGGCGGGATCAGTGCGACCGGGTGCAGGATGGGCTCGTCGCGCTCGCCGTCGAACGCGACGTTCTGGGTGCAGGGGCCGGCCTCGCCGTCTTCCACCAGCCAGTGGGCGGCCTGCAGGCGCAGCACGGCCGCGCGGGTGAGCGGGCCATAGTCGCCATCGGTGGCGAGCCTGGGGCTGGGCTGCAGCTTGCGGTTCAGTGCCTCCTGCAATCGGCGGACGTCGGCTCCTCGCCAACCCTGTTTGAGCGTGGTCATCGGCATGCTTTCCTTCCCCCTCGTTCTAATCGCGGACTTTGGAATACGGGCGTCGGAATTGTCAAAACCGGGGCCGCAAGCGTCTACTCGCCGAATGGCGTAGTCGGCGGCGCCCGGCTGGGACGCTTGCCTATTGCTCAAGTACTCGCGCCGGGGCCGAGTGGATTTCGCCGCTGTCGCCTTGGGGACTCTCGAATGCACCCGCCAGGTCGGCCAGCCAGCGGTCGTAGGCGGAGGCGCGTTCGGCGTCGGGCAGCCGCAGCAGCGCGGACGGATGCAGCGTGACGAAAACGGGCCGGCCATCGGCGCGCTCGTGCAGCCACGCGCCGCGCTCGGCCTGCACCGCCACCGGCCGGCCGAGCAAGGCGCGCGCGGCCGTCGCGCCCAGCGCCACCAGCGCCTGCGGACGCACCAGTGCGATTTCACTGTCGAGCCAGTGCGCACAGGCCTCGGCCTCCCGCTGGCCCGCGGTCTTGTGGATGCGGCGCTTGCCGCGCAGTTCGTACTTGAAATGCTTCACGGCATTGGCCAGGTACACCGTGCCGCGCGGCCGGCCCAGTTGCGCCATTGCACGGTCGAGCAGTTGGCCGGCCGGCCCGACGAAGGGCCGCCCTGCCAGGTCTTCCTGGTCTCCGGGCTGCTCGCCGACCAGCATTCGCTGCGCACCCGCGGGCCCTTCGCCGCACACGGCCTGCGTGGCGAGCGCACCGATGGGACAGTCGCGGCACGCATGCGCGGCCGCGCGCAGTTCATCGAGGTTGGCGGGCGCCGCGCGGTCGGCCGGCAGCGGGTGCAGCGGCACCGGAGCGCGGATGCGGCGCGCGGGCGTGGCCGGCGCGTCGATCATCGACTGGCTGCGCGCCTGCGCCGCTTCGGCCAGCGGCTGGATCAGCGCGGCTTCGGGCAGGTTGTGCCAGTAGCGGGTCGGCATCTCGCGGCGCATCATCGCGAGCTTCAGGCGCGCGGGGTTGAAGATGTTCTCGTAGTAGACCAGCCAGAGCTGCTCGCCGGCGTCCGGCGGCGGCTTCTCGCGCCGGTCGGCACCCTCGCGGAAAGTCAGCGCCTGCCCGTCCCACGCCACACAGCGCTCGGGCGTGAGGATGGCCCAGTTCATCTGCGCGAAGCGGCGCGCGAAGAACGGCGCATTGGCTTCCACGATGCGGTGGTCGGGCTCGAACCATGCCACGTGGCGCTCGCCCTGCTCGCCTTCCACGCGCGTGAAGCGCACGAAGGCGCGCATCTTGTGGATGTCGCGGTGCACGGCCTTGGCCATCTGCCGGGCCTGCAGCATGTCGGCGTCGAGCGGGTCGTGCCGCAGGGACGGTTCGTGCACCAGGCGCCAGAGCAGCCGGTACATGAGCGCCAGGCGGCCGGCGTCGCGGTGCAGGATCACGTCGGCACACAGGGCGAGGAACGACGCGGGCACCGGCTGGCGCGCGGCACCGGCCGGCGGCGGCGAAAGCGTGGGCTCGAACAGGCCGCCGGCGGGCTCGTCCGCGAACAGGTCGGCGCCGCCGTCGCCCTGCGCGCCGTCGCTCCATTCGACATGGTCGGGCGGCACGCCTTTCGCCAGCAGTTGGCGCGCCTCGCGGCGGAAGGCGTCGAGGTCGACCGGGTTCCCGAGCCGTACGCGCATGGCGGCTTGCCTCCAGCTCAGAACAGCGCCGCCTGCGCCGGCCGCGCCGCAGGAGCTGCGGCGGCCATGGCTCCCGCCGCCGGCCGGTACCCGTCGGCCACCACGAAGGGCAGCACCTTGCGCGAGGGCACGTGCAGCCGGCGCAGATCGTCGGCGCGCACCCTGCGCACGCGGCGCGCCTGCAGCAGGCGCTCGACCGCCTTCACCCCCAGGCCAGGCACGCGCAGCAGCATTTCGCGCGGGGCGTGGTTCAGGTCGACGGGGAAACGCTCGGCATGCGCCAGCGCCCAGGCCAGCTTGGGGTCGACGTCAAGCCGCAGCAGGCCGTCGGGCGCGGCCACGATCTCCTGGTGCTCGAAGCCGTAGAAACGCATGAGCCAGTCGGCCTGGTAGAGCCGGTGCTCGCGCATCAGCGGCGGCGCCACCAGCGGCAGCGCGCGGGCCGCATCGGGAATGGGACTGAAGGCCGAGTAATACACGCGCTTGAGCTTGTAGGCGCCGTACAGCGTGGCGCTCGACGCGAGGATGTGGCGGTCGTCGGTGGCGTCGGCGCCCACGATCATCTGCGTGCTCTGGCCCGCGGGCGCGAAGGGCGGCGGCCTGGCGGCGGCAGGGGCCGCGCCGGGCAGCGCGCGGATCGGCACCACGCGACGGGCTTCCTCGCGCGTGTCGTCGATGCGCAGGCGCAGCCGCGCCATGGAGCGGCGGATGGCGCTTTCGTTCTTCTCGGGCGCCAGCGCCTGCAGGCCCTCGGTGGTCGGCATCTCGACGTTGATACTGAGCCGGTCGGCATAGCGGCCGGCACGCGCCAGCAGTTCGTCGCTGGCGTCGGGAATGGTCTTCAGGTGGATGTAGCCGCGAAAGTCGTGCTCCTCGCGCAGCACGCGCGCCACCTCGACCACCTGCTCCATGGTGTGGTCGGGCGACTTGATGATGCCGCTCGACAGGAACAGGCCCTCGATGCAATTGCGCCGATAGAAGTCGAGCGTGAGCTGCACCACCTCTTCGACGCGAAAGCGCGCACGCGGCACATTGCTCGACGCGCGGTTGACGCAATAAAGGCAGTCGTACTGGCAGTGGTTGGTGAGCAGCACCTTCAGCAGCGAGATGCAGCGGCCGTCGGGCGCGTAGCTGTGGCAGATGCCCGCGCCCTCGGTGGAGCCGATGCCGCGGCCGCCCACCGAGTCGCGCGGCTGCGAGCCGCTGGATGCGCAGGAAGCGTCGTACTTGGCGGCGTCGGCAAGGATGGCGAGTTTGCGATGGATGTCCACGGGAGTCCTCGGAATTACTGTATGAATATACAGTTCTCAGCCATTCCATCGGCTGCGATTTGTAAGCGGGCCGCTCGCGTCGATGCAGCGTTGCGCCTCCTTCAAACCTTGGCTACCCTCGCTGCCAGATGACCGACGACCCCACAGCACCCGCCCCCACCCTCACGCCGATTTCCACCACGCTTGCCGACGACCGCATGGCGGCCAAGTTCACCGCACCGAACGGCGCCCCCGCCTTCGCCGTGCGCTGGCAAGACGGCGTGTACGCCTACATCAACCAGTGCCCCCACGCGGGCGGACCGCTCGACTTCGAAGGGCAGATCATCGAAAGCTCGGGCCGCTTCCTGATGTGCGCGCGTCATGGCGCGATCTTCGAGCCCGACACCGGCCAGTGCGTCGGCGGCCCATGCCGCGGCGCGCGGCTCACGCCGCTGGCGGTGCACGAGAAGGCCGACGGCAGCATATGGCCGGGCCACGCCGGATAAAGACAACCCTCAAGGAGAACGATATGCGCAAGAACACCAGGTTTCACCCCCTCGCCCTGTCGGTCACGGCCCTCGCCTTCGCCGGGCTCATGGCAGGCTGCACCGGCATGTCGCCCGGCACCGGCAAGGCCTTCACGGGCATGAAAGTCACGTCAAGCGCCTTTGCCGACAACGGCGTCATCCCGGCCGAGCATGCCGGCGCGGGCGAGTGCGGCGGCAAGAACATCTCGCCGCCGGTGGCCTGGAGCAACCTGCCGGCCAAGACCCGGTCGGTCGCGGTGCTGGTGTTCGACCCCGACGGCGCCGCCGGCCTGGGCGTGTCGCACTGGGTGGCCTACAACATCGCGGCCGAGCGCGGCGAGCTCAAGGCGGGCGAAGGCCAGGCGGGCTCGAACTTCAACTTCACCATGGGCCCGAACGTGGCCGGTGCGCCGGCCTACCGCGGCATGTGCCCGCCGGTAGGCGACCGGCCGCACCACTACGTGCTGACCGTGGTAGCCACCGATCTGGCGCCGGGCAGCCTGCCCGCCGGCCTCGCACGCGACGCGCTGCTGGCCGCGCTCAAGGGCCATGCACTGGGCGGACAGAGCGTGGTGGGCCTCTACAGCCGCTAATCCCTTCACCCTGCCGGGTAATAATTCAGCTCCCGATCTGCCGGCGGCCCGTCAGCAATGGCTGCAGCCGCTTTTCCGAAAGCCCATCGATGGCCCTGACCGCCGCCGCGTCCGACGTTTCCCCGTCATCCGAACTCGACGCCATGTTCGACCTGGCGCCCGTCTCCCTCTGGATCGAAGACTACAGCGGCCTCAAGCGCAAGCTCGACGGCTGGCGCGCCGAAGGCGTGACCGACCTGGTAGCGTTCCTGTCGGAAGACCCGGGCCGCGTGAGCGAATGCATGGCGCTGCTGAAGGTGCTGCGGGTCAACCAGCACACCCTGAAGCTCTTCGCCGCCGACAGCCAGCAGACCCTGCTCGGCTCGCTCGACCGCGTGTTCCGCGGCGACATGTCGGCCACCGTGGTGCATGAGCTCGACCAGCTGTGGCGCGGCCAGCTCACCTTCGAGAGCGAGACGGTCAACTACGCCCTCGACGGCCGGCGGCTCGACGTGCGCGTGCGCGCCCGCGTGCTGCCCGGCCACGAAGCCACCTGGGAGCGCGTGCTGGTCTCGCTCGACGACGTGACCGAGCGCGTGGCCGCGCAGCGCCTGCGCGACGAAAGCGCCGCCTACGCACGCAGCCTGTTCGAGCGCTCGCCGGTGTCGCTGTGGGTGGAAGACTTCAGCGCCGTGCGCGCGCTGCTGCAAAGCATCCGCGCGCGCGGCATCACCGACTTCGCCACCTTCATCAAGGTGCACCCCGAGTTCGTGACGCGCTGCATGCAGGAGATCCGCGTCGTCGACGTGAACCGCGAAACGCTGCGCATGTTCGGCGCGCCCGACCTGCAGACCCTGCTGGGCAGCCTCTCGCGCATCTTCCGCGACGAGATGCGCGAATCCTTCGCCGAGCAGCTGCAGGACCTGTGGAACAACAAGACCGTGCAGCACCGCGAGGTGCTCAACTACTCGCTGTCGGGCGAGGTGCTGAACATCCACATGCAGTTCGCGGTGCAGGACGACCGGCTCGACACCTGGGACCTGGTGCTGGTGTCGCTGGTCGACATCACCGCGCGCAAGAAGGCCGAGGCCTACCTCGAATACCTCGGCAAGCACGACGTGCTCACGCAGCTATGCAACCGCACCTACTTCACCGAAGAGCTCACCCGCCTCGCGCGCAAGGGCCCCTGGCCGGTGTCGATCGTGGCCATCGACCTGAACGGACTGAAGCAGCTCAACGACCAGGAAGGCCATGCCGCCGGCGACTCGCTGCTGCGCCGCATGGGCGAGGTGCTCGACAAGGCCGTCGACCCGCCGGCCTGGCCCGCGCGCATAGGCGGCGACGAGTTCGCGGTGCTGCTGCCCATGACCGACGAGCGCGGCGCCGAAGCCATGCGCGAGCGCATCCTCACGCTGCTGGAAATGAACAACCAGTTCCACGCCGGACAGAGCGGCCACGCGCTGAGCCTGGCGATCGGCCTGGCGACCTGCCACGCGGGAGAGTCGCTGGAATCGGCCCTGCAACGCGCGGACCGGGCGATGTATGTCGACAAGGCAAGGCACTACGAAGGCACGCCGGGAAACCGGCGGCGGGGTAGCTAGCCCGGCACCCGCACCCGCTCCAGCACGAAATCGATGAACGTCCGGATCGCCCGCGTGTGCTGGCGGTTGGGCATGTAGAGCATGAACATCTGCGTGCCGAAGATGGACAGGCGCCAGTCGTCCAGCGTGGTCACGACGTCGCCCTTGCGCACGTCTTCCTGCACCACGTAGTCGGGCACGAGGCCGATGCCCAGGCCGGCGAGGATGGCCTGGCGCAGAAATAGAAAGTTTTCCGAGATCAGCGTCGGCTCGAGGATCACCTCGCGCCGCGTCTCGCCCTGGTAGGCCGACACGCGCAGCTGCCGGCCGATGACGGCGGCAGTGACCACAGGCGCGCCCTGCAGCGCATCGAGCTGCACCGGCAGCGGGTGCTTCACCGCGTACTCCGCCGAGGCACAGGCCACGTAGCGCACCGGCCCCATCGCGCGCGCCACCAGGTTCTGCGGCGGCTCAGGGATCACGCGAATGGCGATGTCGACTTCGTCGCGCAGCAGGTCCTCGATGCGGTTCTCGAACACCACGTCGAGCACGATGCCGGGGTACTGGCGCTTGAAGTCGATGAGCCAGTCGGCCATGACCAGTTGCCCGTAGCCGCTGGGCACGCTCAGCCGCACGCGGCCCTGCAGGCCCTGTCCCAGCGTGGTGACCGATTCGCGCGCAGCCAGCAGTTCGCCCTGGATCGCCACGCCATGCTGGTAGAGCCGCAGGCCGATTTCGGTCGGCTCGGCGCGCCGGGTGGTGCGCCGCACCAGCTGCGCGCCCACCGAGCGCTCCAGCTGGTTCAGGTGGTAGCTGACGTTGGCGCGGGTCATCTTGAGCCGGCGGGCCGCCGCGCTCAGGTTGCCGGCATCGAGGATTTCCACCAGCAGGGTGAGCGATTGCAGGTCCATGCACCGATTGTGTCAAAAATCCTTTGACAGTCTGTCAACCGCCTATGCAATTGTCAAAGCAAGGATACCGGCCAAGAATGCCGGGTTCACCCCAGAGCCTCGAACCCGCACGGTTCGCAACGCAAGAGACAAGCAGCACATGGCCACCAACGACACCCCCAGCCCCTCCACGTCCACCGGTCCCGTCACCTTCGAGCGTCGAGGCGACGTGTTCGTGGTGACCATCGACAACCCGCCCGTCAACGCCCTGGGCGTGGACGTGCGCCGCGGCCTCGTGGCCGCCATCGACGCGGCCGAGGCCGACGGCGCCGCCAAGGCCGTGCTGATCGCCGGCGCGGGCCGCAACTTCATCGCCGGCGCCGACATCCGCGAGTTCGGCAAGACGCCGCAGCCGCCGTCGCTGCCCGAGGCGTGCCTGAAGATCGAGAACTGCACCAAGCCGGTGGTTGCCGCCATCCACGGCGCCGCGCTCGGCGGCGGGCTCGAAGTGGCGCTGTCGGCGCACTACCGCATCGCCTCGCCCACCGCCAAGCTGGGCCTGCCCGAAGTGGCGCTGGGCCTCTTGCCCGGCTCGGGCGGCACGCAGCGCGCGCCGCGCCTCATCGGCGTGAAGCCAGCCCTCGAGCTGATGCTCAGCGGCCGGCATGCGGGCGCCAAGGAAGCGCTGTCGCTCGGCCTCGTCGACCGCCTGGGCAGCGACGCCGACGCGCTGGCCGAGGGCCTCGCCTACGCGCAGGAACTGGTCGCCGCCAAGGCCCCGGTGCGCCGCACGCGCGAAGCCGGCGCGCTGGCAGACAAGGAAGCCAGCCGGGGCGCCCTCGAAGCCGCGCGCGCCGACACCGCCAAGAAGAGCCGCGGCCTGTTCTCGCCAATGAAGATCATCGAAGCCGTCGAGGCCGCGCTCACGCTGCCCTTCGACGAAGGCATGGCGCTGGAGCGCAAGCTGTTCCTGCAGTGCATCGACAGCCCGCAGCGCGCCGGCCTGATCCACGCCTTCTTCGCCGAGCGTGAAGTGCTGAAGGCGCCCGAGACCAAGTCGGCCAAGCCTCGCGCGCTGGAGTCGGCCGGCATCGTCGGCGGCGGCACCATGGGCGCGGGCATCGCGGTGGCCATGCTCGACGCCGGCATGCCGGTGACCATGATCGAGCGCGACGACACGCAACTCGCACGCGGCCGCGCCAACGTGGAGAAGGTGTACGACGGCCTCATCAAGAAGGGCCGCATGACGCCCGAGGCCAAGGACAGCGTGATGGCGCGCTTCTCCGGCTCGACCAGCTACGACGCGCTCGCGCAGGTCGACATCGTGGTCGAAGCCGTGTTCGAGGACATGTCGGTCAAGAAGGCCGTGTTCGCAGAACTCGACCGCGTGTGCAAGCGCGGCGCGGTGCTCGCCACCAACACCTCGTACCTGGACATCGACGAGATCGCCGCCAGCATCTCGCGTCCGCAGGACGTGGTGGGCCTGCACTTCTTCTCGCCCGCCAACATCATGAAGCTGCTGGAGATCGTGGTGCCCGCCAAGGTCAGCGCCGACGTGGTCGCCACCGGCTTCGAGCTGGCCAAGAAGCTGAAGAAGGTGCCGGTGCGCGCCGGCGTGTGCGACGGCTTCATCGGCAACCGCATCCTGGCCGTGTACCGCCAGGCCGCCGACCACATGATGGAAGACGGCGCGTCGCCCTACCAGATCGACGAAGCGGTGCGCAACTTCGGCTACCCGATGGGCCCGTTCCAGGTGTCCGACCTGGCCGGCGGCGACATCGGCTGGGCCACGCGCAAGCGCAAGGCCGCCACGCGCGACCCCGAGGCGCGCTACGTG
The DNA here is from genome assembly GCF_977011995.1 of Variovorax durovernensis. Taxonomy (NCBI): domain Bacteria; kingdom Pseudomonadati; phylum Pseudomonadota; class Betaproteobacteria; order Burkholderiales; family Comamonadaceae; genus Variovorax; species Variovorax durovernensis. Next base: position 5,865,987 of record NZ_CDRNCW010000001.1, read on the forward strand.
CAGATTGCCGACCGCATCTGCGAGCGCGGCTGGTTCGGCCAGAAGACGCAGCGCGGCTACTACCTGTACCCCGAAGGCGCGCGCACCGGCCAGCCCGACCCCGAAGTGCTGGCCATCATCGACGCCGAGCGCGAGCGCGCAGGCATCAAGCCGCGCGCCTTCACCGAAGAAGAAATCATGCGCCGCTACATGGCCGCGATGGTCAACGAAGGCGCCAACGTCGTGCTCCAGCGCATCGCGCTGCGCCCGCTGGACGTGGACGTGACCTTCCTCTACGGCTACGGCTTCCCGCGCCACCGCGGCGGCCCGATGAAGTACGCCGACACCGTCGGCCTGCCCAAGGTGCTGGCCGACATCCGCGAGTTCGCGAAGGAAGACCCGATCTTCTGGAAGCCGTCGCCGCTGCTGGTACAGCTGGTCGAACGCGGCGCCGATTTCGCCAGCCTCAATCAATCCGAGTAATCACAGAGTCAGCCGTCCAGGAGACACACCCCATGCGTGAAGCCGTCATCGTTTCCACCGCCCGCACCCCGCTCACCAAGGCGCACCGCGGAGAATTCAACATCACCCCCGGCCCCACGCTGGCGGCCTTCGCCGTGAAGGCGGCGGTGGAACGCTCGGGCCTCGACCCCGCGCTGATCGAGGACGCGATCCTCGGCTGCGGCTACCCCGAAGGCACCACCGGCCGCAACATCGCGCGCCAGGCCATCATCCGCGCGGGCCTGCCGATCGGCATTGCCGGCACCACGGTGAACCGCTTCTGCGCCTCGGGCCTGCAGGCGATTGCCATGGCCGCGGGCCGCATCGTGGTGGACGGCGCGCCGGCCATGATCGCGGGCGGCGTCGAAAGCATCTCGCAGATCCGCTCGCGCAGCGCCACCGATGCCGGCGACAGCGGCATGGACCCGTGGATCGTCGAGCACAAGCCCGAGCTGTACATGGCGATGATCGAAACCGCCGACATCGTGGCCAAGCGCTACGGCATTACCCGCGAGGCACAGGACCGCTTCTCCGCAGAGAGCCAGCGCCGCACCGAAGAAGCGCAGATCGCCGGCCGCTACAAGGACGAGATCGTCGCCTGCACCACCACGATGGCCGTGACCGACAAGGAGACGAAGGAAGTCACCTACCGCGAAGTCACCGCCACCGAAGACAACTGCAACCGCCGCGGCACCACCTACGAGGCGCTCGCCAAGCTGAAGCCGGTGATGGGCGAGGACAAGTTCGTCACCGCAGGCAACGCCTCGCAGCTGTCGGACGGCGCATCGGCCTGCGTGCTGATGGAAGCCAAGGACGCCGAGCGCGCCAACATCAAGCCGCTGGGCGCCTTCCGCGGCCTGGCAGTGGCCGGCTGCGAGCCCGACGAGATGGGCATCGGCCCGGTGTTCGCGGTGCCCAAGCTGCTCGCGCGCCACGGCCTCAAGGTGCAGGACATCGGCCTGTGGGAACTCAACGAAGCCTTCGCCTCGCAGTCGATCTACTGCCAGGACAAGCTGGGCATTCCGTCGGAGCTGCTCAACGTGAACGGCGGTGCCATCTCCATCGGCCACCCCTTCGGCATGACCGGCGCGCGCCTGGCGGGCCACGTGCTCATCGAAGGCAAGCGCCGTGGCGCGAAGTACGCCGTGGTCACGATGTGCATTGCCGGCGGCATGGGCGCGGCCGGCCTGTTCGAAATCTATTGAGGAGCCCGCGATGGACCTGAACTTCACGACCGAAGAAGAAGCCTTCCGCAGCGAAGTGCGCGCCTTCCTTTCGACCAAGCTGCCGGTGCGGCTTTCCGAGAAAGTGCGCAGCGGCAAGATCCTCGAGAAGGCCGACATGCAGGAATGGCACGCCATCCTCAACGCGCGCGGCTGGCTGGCCAACCACTGGCCCGAGCAGTACGGCGGCCCGGGGTGGACGGCGGTCGAGAAGTTCATCTTCGAGCATGAATGCGCGCTGGCCTTCGCGCCGCGCATCGTGCCCTTCGGCGTGAACATGCTGGGGCCGGTGCTCATCAAGTACGGCAACGAAGCGCAGAAGCAGCATTGGCTGCCGCGCATCCTGAACGGCGCCGACTGGTGGTGCCAGGGCTATTCGGAACCCGGCGCGGGCTCCGACCTTGCTGCCGTGAAGACTTCGGCCGTGCGCGGCATCGACGCGCAGGGCGACCACTACATCGTGAACGGCCAGAAGACCTGGACCACGCTGGGCCAGCACGCCAACATGATCTTCTGCCTGGTGCGCACCAACCGCGAGGCGAAGAAGCAGGAAGGCATCAGCTTCCTGCTGATCGACATGACATCGCCCGGCGTGGAAGTGCGCCCGATCATCACGCTCGACGGCGAGCATGAGGTGAACGAGGTGTTCTTCTCCGACGTGCGCGTGCCCGCCGAGAACCTCGTGGGTGAAGAGAACAAGGGCTGGACCTGCGCCAAGTACCTGCTGACCTACGAGCGCACCAACATCGCGGGCGTGGGCTTCTCGGTGGCCGCGCTCGAACAGCTCAAGGGCATTGCCGCCACGCAGACCAAGAACGGCAAGCCGCTGGCCGAAGACCCGGCCTTCGCTGCACGCATGGCGCGTGTAGAGATCGACCTGGAGAACATGAAGACCACCAACCTGCGCGTGATCGCGGCGGTGGCCGGCGGCGGCGTGCCGGGCGCGGAAAGCTCGATGCTGAAGATTCGCGGCACCGAGATCCGCCAGGAAATCTCGTCGCTGGCCCGCCGCGCGATGGGCGTGTATGGCCGCCCCTTCATCGCCGAGGCGCTGAAGGACGGCTATACCGAGAACGGGGGCGAGACCTTCGGCCCCGATTACGCATCGGCCGCCGCATCGCGCTACTTCAACAACCGCAAGCTGTCGATCTTCGGCGGCTCGAACGAAATCCAGAAGAACATCATCAGCAAGATGATTCTTGGTCTGTAAAGGAGACATGCCATGAACTTCGAACACACCGAAGACCGGCGCATGCTCGCCGACAGCCTGAACCGCTTCATCAGCGAGCAGTACGCCTTCGACGCGCGCGACCGCATCGCGAAGTCGGAGCACGGGTTCAGCAAGGAAATCTTCCAGCAGTTCGCCGAACTGGGCGTGATCGGCGCGCTGTTCAGCGAGGCCGATGGCGGCTTCGGCGGCGGCGGCTTCGACATTGCCGTGGTCTTCGAGGCACTGGGCCGCGGCCTGGTGGTCGAGCCGCTGCTGGGCGCGGTGATGGTCGGCGAGGCGATCAGCGCCGCCGGCAGCGACGCGCAGAAAGAAAAGCTCGCAGACATCATCAACGGCGTGACCGTCGCAGCCTTCGCGCACGACGAGGCCGACACGCACTACGAACGCACGCGCGTGGCCACCAAGGCCGAGCGCAGCAACAACGGCAGCGACAGTGGCTGGGTGCTGCACGGCGCCAAGGCCGTGGTGCCGCAGGGCGAGCAGGCCGACCTGTTCCTGGTCTCAGCCCGCACCTCGGGCAACGTGGACGACGAAGCCGGCATCTCGCTGTTCCTCGTGCCCGCGAAGACCGCAGGCCTCACGGTGCGCGGCTGCCCCGCCATCGACGGCGGCCGCGTGGCCGAACTTGCATTCGACGGCGTGAAGCTGGGCGCCGACGCGCTGCTCGGCGCCGAAGGCCAGGGCAACGCCACGCTGGAACGCGCCTTCGGCCGCGGCGTGCTCGCGCTGTGCGCCGAGGCACTGGGAGCGATGGAAGCCGCCAAGACCGCCACGCTGGAATACCTGCGCACGCGCAAGCAGTTCGGCATTCTCATCGGCAGCTTCCAGGCCCTGCAGCACCGCATGGCCGACCTGCTGCTGGAGATCGAACAGGCCCGCTCGGCCGTCATCAACGCGGCAGCCGCCATCGACACCGGCGACCGCCTGACGCGCGAGCGCGCGCTGTCGGCCGCCAAGTTCAGCATCGGCCGCATCGGCGCGCTGGTGGCGGAAGAAAGCATCCAGATGCACGGCGGCATCGGCATGACCTGGGAACTGCCCCTGCCCCACTACGCCAAGCGCCTGGTGATGATCGACCACCAGCTGGGCGACGAAGACCACCACCTGCAGCGCCACATCGCCCTGGGCAAAGAGTCCGGCAGGGAGGTTGCGGCATGAGCGACAACAAGACCGTTCTGATCTCGCAGGAAGGCGCCGTGCGCATCCTGACCAACAGCAACCCCGCCGCGCGCAACGCGATCACGCCCACGCTGTACGCCGAGCTGAGCGCCGCGCTGGCCGACGCGCAGAACGACCCCGAAGTGGGCGCCATCGTCTTCACCGGCGCAGGCGATTTCTTCTGCTCCGGCGGCGACCTGAACCTGCTGGCCAAGCGCCGCGAGCTGCCGGTGGCCGAGCGCCGCCAGATCCTCGAAGGCCTCAACAACCTGATCCGCGCGCTGCGCGATTGCAGCAAGCCGGTGATCGCGGCGGTCGAAGGCGGCGCTGCCGGCGCGGGCCTGTCGATGGCGCTGGCCTGCGACATGCTGGTGTCGGCGCGCGACGCCTTCTACACCGTGGCCTACGTCAAGGTCGGCCTCACGCCGGACGGCGGCGCCACGGCCTTCCTTGCGGAGTTCGTCTCGCGCCAGGTGCTGACCGAGATGTGCCTCACCGGCGACCGCATGCCGGCCGAGCGCCTGCATGCGCTGGGCGCAGTCAACCGCCTGACCGACAAGGGCGCCGCGCTGGCCGAAGCCATCGCGCTCGCGGCCAAGGTGGCAAGCGGCCCGCAGCGCGCCAGCGCGCGCATCAAGACGCTGTGCCGCCAGGCGCACCACGCCACGCTGGAAGAGCAGCTCGACGCCGAGGCCGTGTTCATGGTCGAGTCGCAAGGCGATGCCGAAGCGGCCGAAGGCATCGGCGCGTTCCTCGGCAAGCGCAAGGCCGACTTCGTGGCGCTGCGCCACGCCGGCGGCAAGGCGGACACGCCCTGACATCCGCCCTGCCCGCCCCCTGCGCATGCGCACGGGGCTTTTCGTTTTTCCTGGAGTAGCCATGTCCTCGCTGAATTCCTCGCTGCCGCTTGCCGGCGTGCGCGTCCTCGATCTGTCCCGCATCCTGGCGGGCCCCTGGTGCGGCATGGTGCTGGCCGACATGGGCGCCGAGGTCATCAAGGTGGAGCACCCGGGCCGCGGCGACGACACCCGCGACTGGGGCCTGCGCGTGGGCAAGACCGAGACCGCCTACTTCAACAGCGTGAACCGCAACAAGCGCTCGGTCACGCTCGACCTGCAGACGCCAGAAGGCCAGCAGATCGCGCGCGACCTGGCGAAGCAGTGCGACGTGGTGATCCAGAACTTCAAGTTCGGCGGCATCGACAAGCTGGGCCTGGGCTACGAGCAACTGAGCAAGGAGAACCCGGGCCTCATCTACTGCTCGATCTCTGGCTACGACCGCACCGGCCCCGAGGCAGCGCGGCCCGGCTACGACCTCGTCGTTCAAGGCGAGGCCGGCCTGATGGCGCTGAACGGCGAAGCCAACCAGCCGCCGCTGAAGTTCGGCGTGGCGGCCGTGGACCTGTTCACCGGCATGTACTCGGCGCAGGCCATCCTGGCGGCGCTGTACCAGCGCGAGAAGACCGGCAAGGGCCGGCACGTGGAAATGGCGCTGTTCGACTGCGGCCTGATGATCACCGCCTACTACGGCCTCGAAGCGCTGCTGATGGGCGAAGACCCGCCGCGCTACGGCAACTCGCATCCGTCGATCGTGCCGTACGGCGTGTTCGACGCGGCCGACGGCCCGCTGGTCATCACCGTGGGCAACAACGCGCAGTTCGCGCGCTTCTGCACCGAAGTGATCGGCCGGCCCGACCTCGCGGCCGACGAGCGCTTCAAGACCAACATCCTGCGCTCGGCCAACCGCGCGGTGCTTCTGCCCGAGCTGCACGCCGAACTGGCCAAGCGCCAGCGCGCCGACCTGCTCGAGAAGCTCACCGCCGCCGGCATTCCGTGCGGCGAGGTGCTGGGCCTGCTGGAGGCGCTGCAATCGAAGCGCGCCACCGACGCCGGCCTGGTCACCACGCAGCCGCACCCGGTGGCGGGCACGGTCAACGTGCTGGCACCGCCCTACCGTTTCGATGGCGAGCGCCTGCCGGTGCGCAGCGCGCCGCCCACCCTGGGCGAAGGCACGCACGACGTGCTGAAGTCCCTGCTCGGCCTGTCGGATGAAAAGCTGGCGGCGCTGAAAACGAGTGGCGTCGTCTGAAGAAGACAGGCGTCCGAATTTCCAAAGTAGACAAGACCCAATGGCATCCCTTTCCCTTCGCAGTCCCGTTCGCCGCGCCCTTCTCGCCCTCGCCCTGCCCCTGGTGGCCGGCACCGCCTTCGCGCAAGCCTGGCCCGCCAAGCCGATCACGCTGATCGTGCCCTTTCCGCCGGGCGGCCCGACCGACGTGGCCTCGCGCATCGTGGCGCAGAAGATGTCGGTCGCGCTCAAGCAGAACATCGTGATCGACAACCGCAGCGGCGCATCGGGCACCGTGGGCGCCGCCACGGCCGCGCGGGCCGCGCCCGACGGCTACACCTTCGTGATGCTGGCCACGCCCACGCTGCTGGCCTCGCACCTGTATGGCCCCACCGGCTACGACATCTTCAAGAACTTCACGCCCGTGGGCTCGGTGTACGACCTGCCGATCGTGCTGGTGGTGAACCCCAAGTCGCTGCCCGACGTGAACGGCGTGCAAGACCTCATCGCCAAGGCCAAGGCCGAGGGCGGCAAGCTCAACTACACCACCGCCGGTGCCGGCAGCTTCGGCCACCTGACGACCGAACAGCTCAAGACCATCGGCAAGTTCGACATGCAGCACGTGCCCTACCGCGGCAGCGCACCGGCCGTGACCGACCTGATCGGCGGCCAGGTGCCCGCGATGTTCTCCGACCTGGTGGGCGTGCTGCCGCACATCAAGGCCGGCAAGCTGCGCGCCATTGCCGTGGGCTCGGGCAAGCGCGTGAGCCTGCTGCCCGACGTGAAGACGGTGGCCGAGCAAGGCTTCCCCGGCTTCGACGCCACCTCGTGGGGCGGCCTGCTGGCCCCGGCCGGCACGCCCAAGGAAGTGATCGACCGCATGAGCGCCGAGCTGAAGACCGCGCTGGCCGACAAGCAGGTGCAGGAAAAACTGGAGAGCGTGGGCTCCTTCGCGGCCTACCGCACGCCGGCACAGACGGGTGTGCGCATGCACGAAGACTTCGAGCGCTGGGGCAAGGTCATTCGAGACAACCACATCACGAACCAGTAAAACGAACCGGGCCGGCAGGGCCCGGCACCGCGGCGGCACCAAGGAGACAAAAGACATGACAGGCAAGCACGAAAACAACTACGGCACCCCGGTCGGCGCACCGTTTCGCCCGGCCCTTCCCGTGCGCAGCCTCGCGGACATCCGCAAGCTCGAAGAAACGCCGCTCGCGCAGGCGCTCACGGTGCGCAGCACCTACGAGATCTTCCGCAACGCCGGCCATGCCTTCGGCGGCAAGACGGCGCTGACCTTCCTGCGCACCGGCAACCCGGCCGACGAGCCCATCCGCTGGTCGTATGCCGAACTGCTCGCGCGCATCCACCAGACCGCGAACATGCTGCACACGCTGGGCGTGGGTCCGCAGGACGCCGTGGCCGTGCTGCTGCCCGGCTGCCTGGAGTACCACCTGGCGCTGTGGGGCGGCGAGGCGGCCGGCATCGTGCAGCCGCTGAACCCGCTGCTCACCGACGAGAAGCTGGTGGCGCTGATGACCGCCGCGCGCGCCAAGGTGCTGATCGCCTACGGCTCGGACAGCGAATCGGGCATGTGGTCGAAGGCCATGCGCCTGCGCGGCCAGGTGCCCACGCTGACCACGGTGCTGCGCGTGGCGCCGCATGACGAAGCCCCCGGCACCGCCGGAGCAATGCCCGAGGGCGTGGCCGAGTTCGAAGTGCTGCGCGCCGCGCAACCCGACGACCACCTCGTGAGCGGCCGCGACATCGCGCCGACCGACATCGCCGCGTACTTCCACACCGGCGGCACCACCGGTGCGCCGAAGCTCGCGCGCCACAGCCACGGCGCGCAGGTGTTCACCGCCTGGGCCAGCGTGCAGGTCGCGGGCATGAACGAGCAGGGCATCTCCATCAACGGCTACCCGCTGTTCCATGTGGCCGGCGTGCTGCCGGCTTCGCTGTCGTCGCTGTCGGCGGGCGTGGAAGTGATCATTCCCACTACCTCGCTGCTGCGCAACAAGGAGGTGCTGGCCAACTACTGGAAGCTGGTGGCGCGCTACCGCCCGACTTCGCTGTCGGCCGTGCCCACGGTGCTCGCGGCGCTGGCCAACGTGCCGCTGGACGGCGCGGACATTTCCTCCATCACCTACTGCCGCACCGGCGCCGCCGTGCTCGCGCCCGAACTGGCCGCGCGCTTCGAGCGGTTGTTCGGCCTGCACGTGCATGAAAGCCTGGGCATGACCGAGATGGCCGGCATCTCGACCATCACGCCGCCCGGCGTGAACGGGCCCGCGGGCTGCGTGGGTTTTCGGCTGCCCTACATGCAGATGCGCGTGGTGGCGCTCGACGAGAACGGCAACGCCACCGACCGCGAGATGCCGCCCGGCGAGCAGGGCATGGTGCTGTTCAAGTCGCCCAACGTGTTCTCGGGTTTCGTGGACCCGGCCGACAACGCCAAGGCCTTCACGGCCGACGGCTGGCTTGCCACCGGCGACCTGGGCTGGATCGACAGCGAGGAGCGGCTCAACCTCACGGGCCGCTCGAAGGACCTGATCATCCGCAGCGGCCACAACATCGACCCCAAGACCATCGAGGACGCGCTGGGCGCCCACCCCGCCGTGCAGCTGTGCGCCGCCGTGGGCGCGCCCGATGCCTACGCGGGCGAGCTGCCGGTGATCTTCGCGACGCTGGTGCCCGGCGCGTCGGCCACCGAAGAAGAACTGCTGGCCTTCACCGCCGCGCGCGTGGACGAGGCGCCCGCGCGGCCCAAGTGGGTGTCGGTGATCGAGACCATGCCGATGACCAACGTCGGAAAAATCTACAAGCCCGAGCTGCGCGCAATGGCCGCGCGGCACGTGGTGGCCGCGACGGTGGCCGAGGCCTGCGCCGCACTCGGCGTGCCGGACGCGGCCCGCCCGGTGGTGAAGACCGAAGGCGAGAGCCTGGTGTGCGTGCTGGTCGACGAGGCCGCGGCCGGCGCGCTGGCCGCGCCGCTGCGCGAGCGGCTGCAGGCGGCGCTGGAGCCGCTGCCCTTCAAGACGCGCATCGCGCCGCAATGACCCCTTTCAAAACCAAGACCGAGAGACAGAGACAAGTGACGACCTTCCGCCTTCCGACTCGCCGCGCCCTGCTGTGCGCCGCCGCTTCCGCCGCCACGCTGTGCGCGCTGCCCCATGCGCAGGCACAGAACACGTACCCGAACAAGCCGATCCGCATGGTCGTGCCCTTCGCCGCGGGCGGCGCCACCGACGTGCTGGCGCGCGTGATCGGCCAGAAGATGTCGGCCGGCCTGGGCCAGCCCGTCGTCATCGACAACAAGCCGGGCGCGGCCGGCATCATCGGCACCGACGCAGTCGCCAAGTCGCCGGCCGACGGCTACACCATCGTGCTGGGGCTGAGCAACTCGCTCATGACCAACGAGTTCCTCTACGACAAGCTGCCCTACGACACGCAGCGCGACCTCACGCTGGTCTACCAGATCGCGATGGCGCCGCTGGTGCTGGTGGTGCACCCGAGCGTGCCGGTGAAGACCGGGCCCGAGCTGCTGAAGTACGTCACCGCCAACAAGGGCAAGGTGGCCTACGGTTCTTACGGCGTGGGCGCATACCCGCACCTGGCCGGCGCGCACATGAGCCTTGCCACGCGCTCCGACATGAACCACGTCGCCTACAAGGGCGAGGCGCCGATGATGCAGGACCTGATCGGCGGCCAGATCCAGATGGCCTACGCCAGCGCGCTGGTGGCCAAGCCGCACATCGACTCCGGAAAGATCCGCGCCATCGGCGTGAGCGGCGAGCGCCGCATGAGCACCCTGCCCGACGTGCCCACGCTGGCCGAGCAGGGCCTGAAGGACGAGGCCTACCGCGTGACCGGCTGGCTCGCCATCGCGATGCCCGCCAGGACGCCCAAGCCCATCGTGGACCGCATCGCCGAAGAAGTGCGCAAGGCCACGCAGCAGCCCGACGTGCGCGAGCGCGTGGCGGCCATGGGCTTCGAGATCAAGGACAGCTCGCCCGAGCTCTTCGCCACCGCCTGGAAGGCCGAGCGCCCGGTGTGGGAGCGGCTCATCAAGCAATCGGGCGCCAAGCTCGAGTAACCCATTCATTCATTTCTTCGTCATTCAAAGGAACAGCCATGAAGGTTCTGGTACCTGTCAAACGGGTCGTCGATTACAACGTGAAGGTGCGCGTGAAGAGCGACGGCACCGGGGTGGACATTGCCAACGTCAAGATGAGCATGAACCCCTTCGACGAGATCGCTGTCGAAGAGGCCGTGCGCCTGAAGGAAAAGGGCGTGGTCACCGAAGTCATCGCCGTCTCGTGCGGTGACGCCAAGTGCCAGGAAACCCTGCGCACCGCGATGGCCATCGGCGCCGACCGCGGCATCCTGGTCGAGACCACCGAAGAGCTGCAGCCGCTGGCCGTTGCCAAGCTGCTCAAGGCGCTGATCGACAAGGAACAGCCCCAGCTGATCATCCTGGGCAAGCAGGCCATCGACGACGACGCCAACCAGACCGGCCAGATGCTGGCTGCGCTGGCCGACCTGCCACAAGCCACCTTTGCCTCCAAGGTCGAAGTCGCAGGCGACAAGGCCACGGTTTCCCGCGAAGTCGACGGCGGCATGGAAACGCTGACGCTCACGCTGCCGGCCGTCATCACCACCGACCTGCGCCTGAACGAACCGCGCTACGTGACGCTGCCGAACATCATGAAGGCCAAGAAGAAGCAGCTGGACACCTTCAAGCCCGAAGACCTGGGCGTGGATGTGAAGCCGCGCCTCAAGACCCTGAAGGTCGCGGAACCGCCGAAGCGTGGCGCCGGCATCAAGGTGCCCGACGTCGCCACCCTGGTGGACAAGCTGAAGAACGAAGCCAAAGTGATCTGAGGAAGAAAACGAACATGACCGCACTCGTCATTGCCGAACACGACCACGCCAGCATCAAGCCGGCCACCCTCAACACCGTGACCGCGGCGCTGGCCTGCGGCGGCGATGTCCACGTGCTCGTGGCCGGCGCCAATGCAGCCGAAGCCGCCAAGGCAGCCGCCCAGATCGCAGGCGTGACCAAGGTCATCGCCGCAGACAGCCCCAGCCTGGCAGAGAACCTCGCCGAGAACGTCGCAGCGCAAGTGCTGGCGATCGCAGCGAACTACAGCCACATCCTGTTCCCATCGACCGCCAACGGCAAGAACGTGGCTCCGCGCGTGGCCGCCAAGCTCGACGTGGCCCAGATCAGCGACATCACTTTGGTTGTCAGCCCCGACACCTTCGAGCGCCCGATCTATGCCGGCAACGCGATTGCCACGGTGCAGAGCAGCGACGCAACCAAGGTGATCACGGTTCGCACGACCGGCTTCGACGCGGCAGCAGCCACCGGTGGCAGCGCAACCGTCGAAACCGCTGAAGGCGTGGCCGACAGCGGCAAGAGCAGCTTCGTGAGCCGCGAAGTGACCAAGAGCGACCGCCCCGAACTGACGGCCGCAAAGATCATCGTCTCGGGTGGCCGTGCCTTGGGCAGCGCCGAGAAGTTCACCGAAGTGATGACGCCGCTGGCGGACAAGCTGAACGCAGGCCTGGGTGCCAGCCGTGCAGCAGTCGACGCAGGCTACGCGCCGAACGACTGGCAAGTGGGCCAGACGGGCAAGATCGTCGCGCCGCAGCTGTACATCGCAGCGGGCATCTCGGGCGCCATCCAGCACTTGGCCGGCATGAAGGACTCGAAGGTCATCGTCGCGATAAACAAGGACGAAGAGGCTCCGATCTTCTCGGTGGCCGACTACGGCCTGGTGGCCGACCTGTTCGTGGCCGTGCCGGAACTGGTGAAGGCGCTGTAGGAGCCCCCCGCATGAAGACCCGCATCACCGAACTGCTCGGCATTCGCTACCCCATCATCCAGGGCGGCATGCAATGGGTGGGCCGTGCCGAGCTGGCCGCGGCCGTGTCGAACGCCGGCGGCCTGGGCATCGTGACCGCGCTCACGCAGCCCACGCCCGACGACCTGCGCAACGAGATCGCGCGCACCCGCACGCTCACCGACAAGCCCTTTGGCGTGAACCTCACGATCCTGCCGGCGGTGAAGCCGCCGCCGTATGCGGAGTACGTGCAGGCCATCATCGACAGCGGCGTGAAGATCGTGGAGACCGCGGGCAACAGCCCGAAGGACTTCATCGAGGCGCTGAAGCGGCATGACGTGAAGATCGTGCACAAGTGCACCTCGGTGCGCCATGCGCTGTCGGCGGAGCGCAATGGCGTCGACGCGGTGTCGGTGGACGGCTTCGAATGCGCGGGCCACCCCGGCGAAGACGACGTTCCCGGCCTCGTGCTGCTGCCCATTGCGGCGCGCAAGCTGCGCATTCCGATCATCGCGTCGGGCGGCATCGCAGACGGTCGCGGCATGGCAGCGGCGCTGGCGCTGGGCGCCGAGGGCGTCAACATGGGCACGCGCTTCTGCGTGACGAAGGAAGCGCCCATTCACGACAACATCAAGCAGGCGCTGGTCGATGCGACCGAGCGCGACACGAAGCTGATGTTCCGCACCATGCGCAACACCGCGCGCGTGTTCCGCAACGCGATCTCCGAAGAGGTGGTGGCCACGGAGAACCGGCCCGGCGGTTGCGAGTTCGAGGAAGTGCGGCCGCTGGTGGCCGGTGCGCGCGGCCGTGCGGCGCTGGAGTCTGGCGAGGTGCAGAACGGGGTGGTTTCGGCGGGGCAGTGCATCGGGCTGATCGATGACATTCCTACCTGCGCTGAATTGCTGGAGCGCATGGTGCGTGAGTGCCGGGAGCATCTGGAGCGGGCGCGTTCCTTGATGGGCTGATGCCTTTTGGGTTGCATCGGGGGGCGCTCACGCCGACGGGGTACCTTGCTCCGCGAATGTCCCCCGGCCTTCGGCCTCCTCCTTTATTTCGCTGCGCAAGGCACCCCGCCAGCGTGAGCGTTCAGCGCTGCTGTGGAAGCTGCATTTGTTGGCGCTCTGCGGGACTTCATGCCGCATGAAACGGCTGCTTTGCCCAGTTCTTCTCTAGAGTGGATGCCCCTGTCACTCCATACCCCACCAAGGGAAGCAACACCCCCCACCACTTAGATGTTTGAAGGCTGCTTGCCTCGCGGCAGGTCGTCGGTGCGAAAGCAGCGATGCAGATGCGAGGTATCAAAAGGCGACGGCCGAGGTGTTACTAGCACCCCGACCGTCTAACCAAGTTCGTGCAACAACCTATCAGGAACCGCACAAAAATGGCTACCAAGACTATAGCCCGGCCTCGCACGCCGGTAGCTTCCGAAGACAACGCCCAAGACCCGGCGGATCTTCTTGAAAACACCCTCTCTCAACTCGAAGCGCTCTTGTGGGTTTGCCACGGGGAAGAGATCGACTGGTGCAGCGGGGATGGGCCTCGGCGGTTGGACAACCTGCTTTGGCTTGCGGCTGAGTTGGCTCGCAAGGCGGGGGAGCTGTTTCAGGTGAGCGAGATGGCGCGGCGTGGGGCTCCTGAGGCTGGCGGGTAGGGGCTGGTCTACGGACTGCGGGGTTCGCGGCCCGCCTTGGGGAACAGGTCCTTTGGGGTACGACGGCTGAAGCCTTCGTGATGAAGGGAATTCGGTTCGGTTGAGGTTTGTGGAGTAGGCCTCGGTGGCAGCTATGTGTTCCATGCTGATCGTCGACAGACAATGCGAGCATCTGCTTTGCAGCGAAAGCGGAAGTCGACACAAGCTCCGAGGCGGCCTGCTTCGCCCTCACCCCGCATGCGGGCGACCGCCTAACTTCGCTTGCGACCCGGACAACTCAGACCTTGCGATTCAGCGACGCACGAAGCGATGGGGAGCACAGACGGGTAGAGATATCCGCGTCAACGCATGCAACCTGAAATGCATCGGCCACACTTTGCAGCGCCTCTGGACGCCGCCGCGCGACAAGACCGCGCAGAGCGATGGTCAGGGTAGGTTAACCGCGGCCACCTTGTTGGCGAACAACTTGTTGAGCACCCCCAACGACTTTTCACTCATCGTCTGTGTAAAAAGGACTGCTAGACGGCGCTTTGGCCGAGAGACACTGACATAGAAGAGGTTCCTGGCGCGGTTGAAACCTTTCTGATGGGCTGCAGTCGGTTTCGCACCGGCAACCATATATTCGAGCATGCGCGGCCAGTTGTAATGGTTCCAACCGCCGCCGAAGACGACGAGGACGTTCTCAAATTCTGCACCCTTGACACTATGCTGAGTGGCGAAGGGCGTGGAGCCATCGACAAAGCGCACGAGGTTCACGATCTCCTGATACTTTACGTCACGCAAGCGCCGATGGCGGTCAACGGAGAGCTTCTCTGGCTCTCCCGCAGCCGGATCAAACGCTGCCATGTCGTCCTCACGACGGGTCACGTTGTCAGGCAAACGAGGCCGGCGCGTCTTCTTCAGCAGATCCAGCACCTCGCCCACTGTGCCACTTTCGCGCAGGGCATCGAGGGATTTCATGCCATCTGCCCAAGCCTGCTTCTCTGAAGGATTTTTCAGGGTGACCGCCCGGCCAAGCACATCAAACATCTGCCCGTACTTCTTCGCCTTGTACGCTGCACACGTAGGTTCTACGACTCTGCCAAGAAATTCCAGGGTCGCATCATCGAGCTTGGAGATGGCGTCTTGGTGGGACTTGAAGATTTCAACGATTGAGGGGTAGTCTTGCTCAGCCGCGAGGGCGGCGTGCGTCAGCATCAAAACTTTCGTGACCTTGGGGGAGAAGTCCCAGCCCTCATTCTGAAGTCGTTTGCGAAGCGCGGCGACGTAGGCGCGCGTGACATCTGGCGGCGTGTCCAGCTTTGAGTGTGGGGTGTTAGTCCGCTCCCCTGTGTAAGCGTTAGCATGAAACGCGCGCGCCTCACCCTGGGCTGTCTCGTCATCAACGACCTGAGGCAAAGTAGGCCGGAGGCGGTTAAGCATGTCCACCACGGCAGGCACAGAGCGAAAATTCGAACCCTTGTCGACTCCCTCGACGTCTGGCAGTGCGGACAGGTCGAAATCGTCCCGGTAAATGGTCTGCCAGTGATCGCCGAACAGGCCAATCAGTGGTCCCTTCTTAGGTTCCAGAAAGTGCGTTGCCAACGCACCCATGAACTCGTCATTCGTGTCCTGGTATTCGTCAATGAACACCACCGGGTTGTTGATTTCCATCCAGAAGTGACCCACTTGGCCCGGTGATTTCCATCTAAATCTGACCCACGTGATAACCCTAACCTGCTGCTTTTAGCAGCAGGAGCACAGGAGTGATTGACGTGGCGACACTGAGTGTCATCAGGCGTTGGGCACTGCGAGAGCAACTGTCCATCCGAGAGATAGCCCGGCGCACGGGCTTGTCTCGCAACACCATCCGCAAGTACCTTCGCGAGGGCGAGGCGGCGCCCAGCTACGCGAAGCGCATCAGCCCGAGCAAGCTCGACGCGTTCGCCGAGAAGCTCGGCGGCTGGCTCAAGAGCGAGGCGTCTAAGTCACGCAAGCAGCGGCGCACGCTCAAGCAGATGCACGCCGATCTGGTGGCGCTGGGCTACCAGGGCTCCTACAACCGCGTGGCGGCCTTTGCACGAGCGTGGCATGCGCATCTCCACGAGGTCCAGCAGACGACCGGGCGCGGCACCTTCGTGCCTCTGGCCTTCGGTCCCGGCGAGGCATTCCAGTTCGACTGGAGCGAGGACTGGGCCGTCATCGCTGGTGAACGCACCAAGCTGCAGGTGGCGCACTTCAAGCTCAGCCACAGCCGTGCGTTCATCGTGCGCGCCTACCTGTTGCAGACCCACGAGATGCTGTTCGATGCGCACAACCGGGCCTTCGAGGTACTCGGGGGCGTGCCTCGGCGCGGCATCTACGACAACATGAAGACCGCCGTGGACAAGGTACGCCGCGGCAAGGAGCGCGACATCAACGCGCGCTTCAGCGCCATGGTCAGTCACTACCTGTTCGAGGCCGAGTTCTGCAACCCGGCCTCGGGCTGGGAGAAGGGCCAGGTCGAGAAGAACGTGCGTGATGCGCGCCACCGGTTGTGGCAACCTGTGCCGGCGTTCGCCACGCTGGCGCTGCTCAACGACTGGCTGGAGGACCGCTGCAAGGCGCTGTGGGGCGAGATCGTCCACGGCAAGCTGCCAGGGACCGTAGCCGATGTCTGGGCGCAGGAACGGCCACTACTGTTGCAGATCCCCAGACCCTTCGATGGTTTCGTGGAACACACCAAGCGCGTCTCGCCCACCTGCCTGGTGCACTTCGAGCGCAACCGTTACAGCGTTCCGGCCTCCTACGCGAACCGGCCAGTGAGCCTGCGCGTGTACGCCGAACGCCTCGTCGTGGCGGCCGAGGGCCAGATCGTGTGCGAGCACACGCGCATCATTGACCGTCGCCACGACACCGCAGGTCAGACCGTCTACGACTGGAGGCACTACCTGGCAGTGCTGCAACGCAAGCCAGGAGCGCTCAGGAACGGAGCGCCCTTCAGCGAGCTGCCGCAGGGCTTCCGGCGGCTGCAGGCCGCGCTGCTGAAGCAGCCAGGCGGAGACCGCGAGATGGTGGAGATCCTGGCGCTGGTGCTGCACCACGACGAGCAGGCAGTGCTGACCGCGGTCGAACTGGCGCTGGAAGCCGGCGTGGCCAGCAAGACTCATGTGCTGAATGTGCTGCACCGACTGCTCGATGCCAAGCCCATTGCGCCGGCGCCTGTCACGGCACCGCAGGCACTGCGCCTGATGAACGAGCCGAAGGCCGATGTGCTGCGCTACGACACGCTCCGGGGGCGTGCCAGCGCTGCTGGCGGCCTGCGCGGGCCGCTGAACTCCAAGTCGAGTAGCCAGGAGGTGCGCCATGCGACATGACCCTGCCAGCGGCGCCATCGTGATCATGCTGCGCGAACTCAAGATGCACGGCATGGCCCAGGCCGTCGCGGAGCTGGCCGAGCAGGGATCGCCGGCCTTCGAGGCGGCCCAACCGATGCTCTCGCAGTTGCTAAAGGCAGAGACAGCCGAGCGGGAGGTACGCTCGGTGGCCTACCAGTTGAAGCTCGCTCGCTTCCCAGCCTATCGCGATCTCGCTGGCTTCGACTTCGCCAACAGCGAGGTCAACGAGGCGCTGGTGCGTCAGCTACACCGATGCGAGTTCATGGACGATGCGCAGAACGTGGTGCTCGTGGGCGGTCCGGGCACCGGCAAGACCCACATCGCCACGGCGCTGGGCGTGCAGGCCATCGAGCACCAACACCGCCGGGTGCGCTTCTTCTCGACGGTAGAACTGGTCAACGCACTCGAGCAAGAGAAGGCCAGTGGCAATCCCGGCCACATCGCGCACCGACTGATGTACGCGGACATGGTGGTGCTCGATGAACTGGGCTACCTGCCGTTCAGCGCATCAGGTGGCGCGCTGTTGTTCCATCTGCTGTCCAAACTCTACGAACGCACGAGCGTGGTGATCACAACCAACTTGAGCTTCAGCGAGTGGGCCAGCGTCTTCGGCGACGCGAAGATGACGACGGCGTTGCTGGACCGGCTCACGCATCACTGCCATATTCTGGAGACCGGAAACGACAGCTTCCGCTTCAAGCACAGCTCGGCTCAACCCGTTCAAGCAGTCCAACCTAAAAAGGAGAAAGCCAAGAACTTATCCACACCGTGAGCCGGCTGGCTCGCAAAGAGGGTGGGTCAATATTCGATGGAAATCGCGGGTCAGGATTCCATGGAACTCAACACTGACAAGATCAATGAGCCAGATCGGAGCTTTCTGCATCGATACATGACCTTGACGAAATGCGACTTGTTCTTCGCCGACAAGGCCATTCTGATTGAAGGTCCGACCGAGCGCCTCCTGATGCCGCGCATCTTCCAGCTCGTTGACGAGGCGCTAGACGAATCCAAGAAGCTCTCGCAGCAATACGTATCGACAGTGGAGGTCGACGGAGCGAACGCGAAGATTTTTTCGCCGCTGCTCGACTTTCTCGAGTTGAGGACATTGGTCATTACTGATCTTGACGCCGTAAAAATGGGCGATAAGGGTCGCTATGTGAAGTGTCCCTACTCGCAAGGTGAGCGGTCATTGAACACGACCCTTCGCGATTGGTTCAAGATCAAAGACGGTGAGGCACTCACCCTAGATGTTCTGAAGGCAAAGACACCGGACGAGAAGGTACAGGGCTATCGACGGGTCGCTTACCAAATTCACGAAGCCGACTCGAAGTTCTGCGCGCGCACATATGAAGATGCGTTCATCCTCGCGAACCCCACGCTCTTTGCGTTGAAGGACGGCGACCATTGGGGTGACCTTTCTTTCGGCATTGCCGCAGACATGGGCAAGGTCGAGACCGCATTGAAGTACGGTCTTTCCGAAGACGCATGGAAGGTGCCTGCGTACATCAATGAAGGCCTGCTTTGGCTAGCGGATTCAGCACCGCTGCCACCTGCCGACCCGCCCGCAGATGGAGGCGTGGCTCATGGTGCTTAAAACACTAAGTCCTGCGGTTGAGGCAGCACAGAAGGCGCAGGAGCGCGTCAATCATTGCATTGATCATCATCAGTGCTTTCGCCTCGAAGCCGGCGCAGGAGCCGGGAAGACCTATTCCCTCGTCCAAGCCCTTAAGCGACTCATCTCTGAGCGTGGCTCAGATTATTTGCGTCGCGGCCAGAAGGTCGCATGCATCACCTACACGAACGGCGCGAAACGCGAAATTTCGCAAGAGATTGACGAGCATCCGGCCGTGCTGGTTGAAACCATTCATGCCTTCTGCTGGGGATGCATGGGTCAGTTTCAATCCGTTCTCAGAACGGAAGTGGGAAAGCTCCAAAGGCACGCGGAGAGGATCGCGGAAGTAGGCGGCGTCGGCAACCGACGTATTGAGTACGACCTCGGGTATTTCGGCATTCACGATGACCGGATCACTCTCTATCACGACGATATCCCAGAGCTGATGGCCCGCTTCCTGGCGATGCCTAAGTTCCAGCAGATATTCACTGGGTCTTACCCGGTGGTGTTGAGTTCCATGGAATCCTGACCCGCGATTTCCATCGAATATTGACCCACCCTCTTTGCGAGCCAGCCGGCTCACGGTGTGGATAAGTTCTTGGCTTTCTCCTTTTTAGGTTGGACTGCTTGAACGGGTTGAGCCGAGCTGTGCTTGAAGCGGAAGCTGTCGTTTCCGGTCTCCAGAATATGGCAGTGATGCGTGAGCCGGTCCAGCAACGCCGTCGTCATCTTCGCGTCGCCGAAGACGCTGGCCCACTCGCTGAAGCTCAAGTTGGTTGTGATCACCACGCTCGTGCGTTCGTAGAGTTTGGACAGCAGATGGAACAACAGCGCGCCACCTGATGCGCTGAACGGCAGGTAGCCCAGTTCATCGAGCACCACCATGTCCGCGTACATCAGTCGGTGCGCGATGTGGCCGGGATTGCCACTGGCCTTCTCTTGCTCGAGTGCGTTGACCAGTTCTACCGTCGAGAAGAAGCGCACCCGGCGGTGTTGGTGCTCGATGGCCTGCACGCCCAGCGCCGTGGCGATGTGGGTCTTGCCGGTGCCCGGACCGCCCACGAGCACCACGTTCTGCGCATCGTCCATGAACTCGCATCGGTGTAGCTGACGCACCAGCGCCTCGTTGACCTCGCTGTTGGCGAAGTCGAAGCCAGCGAGATCGCGATAGGCTGGGAAGCGAGCGAGCTTCAACTGGTAGGCCACCGAGCGTACCTCCCGCTCGGCTGTCTCTGCCTTTAGCAACTGCGAGAGCATCGGTTGGGCCGCCTCGAAGGCCGGCGATCCCTGCTCGGCCAGCTCCGCGACGGCCTGGGCCATGCCGTGCATCTTGAGTTCGCGCAGCATGATCACGATGGCGCCGCTGGCAGGGTCATGTCGCATGGCGCACCTCCTGGCTACTCGACTTGGAGTTCAGCGGCCCGCGCAGGCCGCCAGCAGCGCTGGCACGCCCCCGGAGCGTGTCGTAGCGCAGCACATCGGCCTTCGGCTCGTTCATCAGGCGCAGTGCCTGCGGTGCCGTGACAGGCGCCGGCGCAATGGGCTTGGCATCGAGCAGTCGGTGCAGCACATTCAGCACATGAGTCTTGCTGGCCACGCCGGCTTCCAGCGCCAGTTCGACCGCGGTCAGCACTGCCTGCTCGTCGTGGTGCAGCACCAGCGCCAGGATCTCCACCATCTCGCGGTCTCCGCCTGGCTGCTTCAGCAGCGCGGCCTGCAGCCGCCGGAAGCCCTGCGGCAGCTCGCTGAAGGGCGCTCCGTTCCTGAGCGCTCCTGGCTTGCGTTGCAGCACTGCCAGGTAGTGCCTCCAGTCGTAGACGGTCTGACCTGCGGTGTCGTGGCGACGGTCAATGATGCGCGTGTGCTCGCACACGATCTGGCCCTCGGCCGCCACGACGAGGCGTTCGGCGTACACGCGCAGGCTCACTGGCCGGTTCGCGTAGGAGGCCGGAACGCTGTAACGGTTGCGCTCGAAGTGCACCAGGCAGGTGGGCGAGACGCGCTTGGTGTGTTCCACGAAACCATCGAAGGGTCTGGGGATCTGCAACAGTAGTGGCCGTTCCTGCGCCCAGACATCGGCTACGGTCCCTGGCAGCTTGCCGTGGACGATCTCGCCCCACAGCGCCTTGCAGCGGTCCTCCAGCCAGTCGTTGAGCAGCGCCAGCGTGGCGAACGCCGGCACAGGTTGCCACAACCGGTGGCGCGCATCACGCACGTTCTTCTCGACCTGGCCCTTCTCCCAGCCCGAGGCCGGGTTGCAGAACTCGGCCTCGAACAGGTAGTGACTGACCATGGCGCTGAAGCGCGCGTTGATGTCGCGCTCCTTGCCGCGGCGTACCTTGTCCACGGCGGTCTTCATGTTGTCGTAGATGCCGCGCCGAGGCACGCCCCCGAGTACCTCGAAGGCCCGGTTGTGCGCATCGAACAGCATCTCGTGGGTCTGCAACAGGTAGGCGCGCACGATGAACGCACGGCTGTGGCTGAGCTTGAAGTGCGCCACCTGCAGCTTGGTGCGTTCACCAGCGATGACGGCCCAGTCCTCGCTCCAGTCGAACTGGAATGCCTCGCCGGGACCGAAGGCCAGAGGCACGAAGGTGCCGCGCCCGGTCGTCTGCTGGACCTCGTGGAGATGCGCATGCCACGCTCGTGCAAAGGCCGCCACGCGGTTGTAGGAGCCCTGGTAGCCCAGCGCCACCAGATCGGCGTGCATCTGCTTGAGCGTGCGCCGCTGCTTGCGTGACTTAGACGCCTCGCTCTTGAGCCAGCCGCCGAGCTTCTCGGCGAACGCGTCGAGCTTGCTCGGGCTGATGCGCTTCGCGTAGCTGGGCGCCGCCTCGCCCTCGCGAAGGTACTTGCGGATGGTGTTGCGAGACAAGCCCGTGCGCCGGGCTATCTCTCGGATGGACAGTTGCTCTCGCAGTGCCCAACGCCTGATGACACTCAGTGTCGCCACGTCAATCACTCCTGTGCTCCTGCTGCTAAAAGCAGCAGGTTAGGGTTATCACGTGGGTCAGATTTAGATGGAAATCACCGGGCCAAGTGGGTCACTTCTGGATGGAAATCAACACAGCCAACGAACTTGGCGCACTCGCCCCATTTGTGATCGACCTCGACCCCGAGTGCAAGAGCGCCAAGATTCGTATTGAATATCGGCCGGCACAGACGGCCTTGGGTTTGCTGCTTGATTCACCCATCCCAGCGGGAGGAGCAGATGACGCGGCGCACCTCTTTAAGAACCTCAAAGAGGTTGTTCCGAAGGCCTACGAGTATCACGTAACGGCAGTTGATCCCAACGATTCGACCAACGAGCGCGTCATTGAACTAAAGCAACTCGGAAAGCTTTTTCAGTGCGGACTTGTGGGCGCGCAAAGGTTCCTTGATCAACACAAGCGCGGCGAGCCCAACGTCCTGGGGAAGCTCTTAGAGGCATTGTTCACCACGGCGACAAGTGCCACAGCAACCACGGCAGATCAGGCGATTGCCGCTGAACTGAAGGCGGCCGTTTCGAACATCGAGCAAAGCATCCATGAGGGCTTCAACGAGAAGCTCACCGCGTTGCTACCGAAGATCAAGAGCTTCGGGTATCCAGGCCTCAATGACCCGGACTTGCGGACGGAGACGGCACTGAATGTCGTCAGTCTCCTCAGTGAGCACACAAAGGTCTTTTACACGGGGGCACATGGGGTCCATCTCCCCGAGGGATACAACGGTCTTGGCGCGCGAAACCTGATCTACATCCTTCTTCAGCTTCTGAGTTTTCACAAATCTTTTCGCACGAACCCGACCCTGCCGGCAGTGCACCTGATCTTCATCGAGGAGCCCGAAGCCCATTTGCATCCGCAGATGCAGGAGGTCTTTATCAAGCAACTGAATGCAGCAGTCCAGGTCTTTTCGGCGGAGTATCCAGATCAAGAATGGCCCGTCCAGTTTGTCGTCACGACGCACTCATCGCACATCGCGAACGCTGCCCCGTTTGATGCAGTCCGCTATTTTCTCGCCAAGCCCTCCGCAGGTGGGGCAACACGGCACACAGTCATTAAGGACTTCCGAAAAGGAGCTGACATGTTGATTTCCATCCAGAAGTGACCCACTTGGCCCGGTGATTTCCATCTAAATCTGACCCACGTGATAACCCTAACCTGCTGCTTTTAGCAGCAGGAGCACAGGAGTGATTGACGTGGCGACACTGAGTGTCATCAGGCGTTGGGCACTGCGAGAGCAACTGTCCATCCGAGAGATAGCCCGGCGCACGGGCTTGTCTCGCAACACCATCCGCAAGTACCTTCGCGAGGGCGAGGCGGCGCCCAGCTACGCGAAGCGCATCAGCCCGAGCAAGCTCGACGCGTTCGCCGAGAAGCTCGGCGGCTGGCTCAAGAGCGAGGCGTCTAAGTCACGCAAGCAGCGGCGCACGCTCAAGCAGATGCACGCCGATCTGGTGGCGCTGGGCTACCAGGGCTCCTACAACCGCGTGGCGGCCTTTGCACGAGCGTGGCATGCGCATCTCCACGAGGTCCAGCAGACGACCGGGCGCGGCACCTTCGTGCCTCTGGCCTTCGGTCCCGGCGAGGCATTCCAGTTCGACTGGAGCGAGGACTGGGCCGTCATCGCTGGTGAACGCACCAAGCTGCAGGTGGCGCACTTCAAGCTCAGCCACAGCCGTGCGTTCATCGTGCGCGCCTACCTGTTGCAGACC
This sequence comes from Variovorax durovernensis, assembly GCF_977011995.1. Taxonomy (NCBI): domain Bacteria; kingdom Pseudomonadati; phylum Pseudomonadota; class Betaproteobacteria; order Burkholderiales; family Comamonadaceae; genus Variovorax; species Variovorax durovernensis. Next base: position 5,889,307 of record NZ_CDRNCW010000001.1, read on the forward strand.
CACGAGATGCTGTTCGATGCGCACAACCGGGCCTTCGAGGTACTCGGGGGCGTGCCTCGGCGCGGCATCTACGACAACATGAAGACCGCCGTGGACAAGGTACGCCGCGGCAAGGAGCGCGACATCAACGCGCGCTTCAGCGCCATGGTCAGTCACTACCTGTTCGAGGCCGAGTTCTGCAACCCGGCCTCGGGCTGGGAGAAGGGCCAGGTCGAGAAGAACGTGCGTGATGCGCGCCACCGGTTGTGGCAACCTGTGCCGGCGTTCGCCACGCTGGCGCTGCTCAACGACTGGCTGGAGGACCGCTGCAAGGCGCTGTGGGGCGAGATCGTCCACGGCAAGCTGCCAGGGACCGTAGCCGATGTCTGGGCGCAGGAACGGCCACTACTGTTGCAGATCCCCAGACCCTTCGATGGTTTCGTGGAACACACCAAGCGCGTCTCGCCCACCTGCCTGGTGCACTTCGAGCGCAACCGTTACAGCGTTCCGGCCTCCTACGCGAACCGGCCAGTGAGCCTGCGCGTGTACGCCGAACGCCTCGTCGTGGCGGCCGAGGGCCAGATCGTGTGCGAGCACACGCGCATCATTGACCGTCGCCACGACACCGCAGGTCAGACCGTCTACGACTGGAGGCACTACCTGGCAGTGCTGCAACGCAAGCCAGGAGCGCTCAGGAACGGAGCGCCCTTCAGCGAGCTGCCGCAGGGCTTCCGGCGGCTGCAGGCCGCGCTGCTGAAGCAGCCAGGCGGAGACCGCGAGATGGTGGAGATCCTGGCGCTGGTGCTGCACCACGACGAGCAGGCAGTGCTGACCGCGGTCGAACTGGCGCTGGAAGCCGGCGTGGCCAGCAAGACTCATGTGCTGAATGTGCTGCACCGACTGCTCGATGCCAAGCCCATTGCGCCGGCGCCTGTCACGGCACCGCAGGCACTGCGCCTGATGAACGAGCCGAAGGCCGATGTGCTGCGCTACGACACGCTCCGGGGGCGTGCCAGCGCTGCTGGCGGCCTGCGCGGGCCGCTGAACTCCAAGTCGAGTAGCCAGGAGGTGCGCCATGCGACATGACCCTGCCAGCGGCGCCATCGTGATCATGCTGCGCGAACTCAAGATGCACGGCATGGCCCAGGCCGTCGCGGAGCTGGCCGAGCAGGGATCGCCGGCCTTCGAGGCGGCCCAACCGATGCTCTCGCAGTTGCTAAAGGCAGAGACAGCCGAGCGGGAGGTACGCTCGGTGGCCTACCAGTTGAAGCTCGCTCGCTTCCCAGCCTATCGCGATCTCGCTGGCTTCGACTTCGCCAACAGCGAGGTCAACGAGGCGCTGGTGCGTCAGCTACACCGATGCGAGTTCATGGACGATGCGCAGAACGTGGTGCTCGTGGGCGGTCCGGGCACCGGCAAGACCCACATCGCCACGGCGCTGGGCGTGCAGGCCATCGAGCACCAACACCGCCGGGTGCGCTTCTTCTCGACGGTAGAACTGGTCAACGCACTCGAGCAAGAGAAGGCCAGTGGCAATCCCGGCCACATCGCGCACCGACTGATGTACGCGGACATGGTGGTGCTCGATGAACTGGGCTACCTGCCGTTCAGCGCATCAGGTGGCGCGCTGTTGTTCCATCTGCTGTCCAAACTCTACGAACGCACGAGCGTGGTGATCACAACCAACTTGAGCTTCAGCGAGTGGGCCAGCGTCTTCGGCGACGCGAAGATGACGACGGCGTTGCTGGACCGGCTCACGCATCACTGCCATATTCTGGAGACCGGAAACGACAGCTTCCGCTTCAAGCACAGCTCGGCTCAACCCGTTCAAGCAGTCCAACCTAAAAAGGAGAAAGCCAAGAACTTATCCACACCGTGAGCCGGCTGGCTCGCAAAGAGGGTGGGTCAATATTCGATGGAAATCGCGGGTCAGGATTCCATGGAACTCAACAGTTGGCTGGGTCGTAAGACACAAAGACCGTAGCCGCGATGACCGGCAACGCTGCTAGGACGTTTTTCTCGTCTTTGCCCTCGCGAAGCAGCTGCTTGGCGTTGAGAAAAGCATCTCTACTCGCAGCCGAAAAGTCTTCAAGTCGTAGCTTCTTAGGCTCATTCCCAAGGACGTGCGCGAAGAACTCCGTGATGGATGTCTTGCCACTGTTATTGCGACCGACGATCAATGTCGTTGTCCGCTCAAGCGACATTTCAGTGCTCTGTAAGAGCCTGAAATTCTCGATCGCGATTTTTTCTATCCGCATGCCCCCTCCTCAGCCTTGATTGAGATCACTTCTTGTATTCCTCGAGTCAAATCTTACGACTCTCGTGTGGGAAATTTATAGCAAAAGATCGTTCGACGTTCGCGAACTGAACGACTGGTTGAATCCGCCGCCTGAAGCGGGCATCCGGCTTAACAGATTGAAGGACAGCTTTTGGCCGATTGTGTTGAAAAACTCTTCTCGAATCCTGTGCGCATCGGCGATCACGAGGATTCGCAGCTCGGTTGCGGGGGCGATAGAACCTGAGAGGCCTCGCGGCCCATCTCACGCGATCCTCATTCCCGCATCTGCTTCAATTGGCATCAACCACTTGGCCATTCGCCGAAGATTCTGGGCAGTTGCCGCCAGCAGGAACTCGTCCTGCGCACCACTGAGTCCGCGAAGCCGGAGCCGATCCAGTTTCATGATGCGTTTGAGGTGTGCGAACAGCATCTCGACCTTCTTCCTTTCCCTGCGCGACTGGCTGTACTCCGGTGTCTTTGCGATGGACCGTGCCGTCTCGCGGGCACCTTCATGGATGCTTCGGGCGATCTTGCGGAACGGCGTGTTCGGGCAACACCGATCTTTGACCCCGCAGTCGACGCAGTCGGTCTGGCTGGCTCGGTAGATCACGGTGTCGGCCTTCGTGACGTGGCTGCGCGGGATCGTGAACCGGCGTCGCTCATTGCGCAGCGCATGGCCTTCGGGACACGCGTACTCATTGCGCTCCGGCACCCACTGGAACTCGCCGATCGACAGGCTGCCATCCTTGCGAACCGTCTTGTCCCACACCGGAACGTGAGGTTCGATCTGCTTGTCTTCGACCATCCAGCCAAGCAGAGGTGCGGAGCCGTACGCGGTGTCGCCCACAAGCCTTCGCGGCTTGATGTCGAAGCGCTCTTCGACCCGATCGATCATGGTTCGGGTGGACTCGACCTCCGGTGTGCGATGCGCAGGCGTTGCCTCCACGTCCACGATGATGCCCGCCGACAGATCGATCAGGTAGTTGGTCGAGTACGCGTAGAACGCCGGGCCACCGGGTGCTGCGGTCCATTGCGCAGCAGGGTCGGTCGGAGAGATGTTCCGGGATGCAGTCTGCGTGTCGTACGTCCCTTCGGGCACACCGTCTGCAACTGGATTGGCCACGTCGAGCGCTTCAAGGTACTCGCGCACCGCGCGGCTGCACTGGGTGCCTCGGCGCCATTGCTCAACCTCAGAAGTAGGAGCATTACGCGCGCGATTGGCGTCGGCCTTGATGATGCTGGCGTCGATGGCGAAGCCTTCGCCTTGAACCAAGCCTTCGGTCATACAGCGGTGCAGTACCGTCTCGAAGACGAATCGGAATGCATCGCTCTGGCGGAAGCGGCCATGGCGGTTCTTGGAGAACGTCGAATGATCGGGGACTCTGTCTTCCAAGCCCAGGCGGCAGAACCATCGGTAGGCCAGGTTGAGATGGACTTCGTCACACAGCCGACGCTCAGACCGGATGCCTAGGCAGTAGCCGATGACGAGCATCCGGATCATGAGCTCGGGATCGATCGATGGCCGGCCGGTGTGGCTGTAGAACGGCGAAAGATGCTGACGCAATTCGCCGAGATCGAGGAAGCGGTCCACGCCCCGAAGCAGGTGATCACGTGGGACGTGATCGTCGAGGTTGAATGCGTAGAAGAGCTGATCTTGAACGGTTGCTTGCCCCATCATGATGCTTACCTCCGTCGGTGACAAAGGGCATGCAAACGGCGAGCCAGCTACTGGGATTCGGCCGAGTTTTTCAACAAAATCGGCCGATAGTACCCCTCCGCCCTAGCCTCGCCGAGTGACAGCAACCAGTCTGAAGCAGGCGGCCAAACAGACGATAACCACAGGCATGAGAACGCCCCGGTATCGGTGGCTGGTTCAGTCGCACATCCCAACTTTGATAACCAAAGTCGCGAGAACACCCCTATCTGTTAGTCGACACTTCCGACTAGAACAGTCCTCACCGAGATGGACAGCGCCTTTCTGATCGAATCAGCGAGGCGTGTGATGGCGCAGCGTCATTGCATGCTCTTGCGCGTCCTTTGTGCGCAACCCCTTGATCACGGTATCGATCTCTCTCTCAGCAGTGCTACGGTGATGGGCCCAGTATTTCTGCGCACTCAACAAAGCTGAGTTAGTCAATTTTTGATTCAGCAAGCTACCCGACAAGAGGTTGTAATGTGAGTCACCCGCAATTGTCGTTTTTCTCATCTCATCCATGATCTTCTCGAACTTCTTGATCGCTTTGGTGTTGTCATACGCCCTACTTTTATCACCGCTCAGCTTTCCCAATGTCTTCAGCATCTGAGGTTCGCTCTTTTTCAGCTTATTGCTATACGGGGAATAAATTTGCTGAAGACCAGGCAGTGTTCCGCCCTTCAATCGGTCTTCCGTCATTTGCTCGTCTTCCGAACGCAGCGCCCCAGAAACCTGCATGCCAATAGTGTGGCTCGTCGCCTTGGACGACACCTTCCCATTGAGATCGGTAGATATCCCGCCGTCTGAGTGAAGCATTAGCAGATGAGGATCGAGCATCACTTGGTTGTTTCGCGCATTGGTAAGCGACCAACCCGGGAACAGGTTCATCGGCTCTTGGTCGTAGATGGCACCGAGTCTGTGCGTCTTCAAAGGATCCCAATGAGGCTTGACCAAGACGTTCGCCAACGTGCCAGCTGGAGCGGTCACGATCGAGGAAAAAGTGCTGTACGCCGAACCAGAGAACAACTGCAGTGTGTAGACGTAGTAGTGCCGTCTGTATGTGTCTGGGGGCGCCTCGTCAGCCAGATCAAACAGTTTTTCTAGATCGGTATCTCGAATCTTGTGGCGAACTTGCAGAGCACTCGCCAGCGAACCCTTTAGCTCAATTTCCTTCTTGAGAGAGGTCGCCGTACATTCGGCCAGAAACAGACGAAGCGCTGCAGCATGCATAGTCATAAAGACCACATTCGGGTCGAGTATGGTGAAAAATGAAACCGAGCACGCGCCTCTGATGCACCGTGAACGGGTCCGCCGGTTTGAATTTCGCTCTCGAAACCGTGCTTGATCAATACCGAGAAATTGGTAGTCGAGAGACACGCCCTACGTCGAACAAACCCGAAGTCGCTCCATGGTCATTGACCGACAACGAGAGTTCCTCAGCGGCGAAACTGCTGGCTACTAGTCCCATGGGTCGGGTAGCAACGGGGGTTAAGTTGTGTTCGGTCGCTAACGACTGCTTTGGGGCAGATCGCTCAGCGCTTGATGCGGCAACGTCCAAGACAGTTAGCTCCCGGTGCATAAATAGAGGCAGCTCATTTTGGATCCTCCATATGCGCAAGGAACTGACGCCGGGCCTTGGGTCATCTTGAGCGCCAAGATAGCTAACAGGTGGCTCCAGCTCAATTGTGTCGACAGCGTCGACACAATCTCCGCGTCAGGTAAAGCCTCTGCGAACGTCATCATCCAGCGCAGGTTGAGGGTTCGAACCCACGCACGTCCATCCGCAATTCGCCACAGCACTCGCCCCGCCAATCCCACAGCCGCACTCCCCGTGCGCAGGGCGCCGGGTGCTCCCCGCAGCGAAATAAAGGAGGAGCCCGAAGGGCGGGGGACATTCGCGGAGGGGAGTACCCGGCGCCCTGCGCACACGCCCTGAACACCGCTGTGCAGAACAAGACAGCTAAGGAAACCCCCGATACATGAATGGTCATCGACCACCTAGCATCGACGGCTGTTTCCCTGTCGAGGTGTACGGAACGCGTCCCGGCGTCCGCCCGGTGACATGGCTTTTGGCCTCACTGACCTTCCTGCGATGACAACTCCACCCGAGTCCGGCCCCACGCTGGACGCCGCCAGCCCCATCCCCCCCGACATCGAAGCCGCCGACGAACCCACCAAGGTGCCATTGGCCATCGAAGACTGGCTCACCGTCATCATCATGGGCGCCCTGGCGCTCATCACCTTTGCCAACGTGCTGGTGCGCTACTTCACCGATTCGTCCTTCGCGTGGACCGAAGAGTTCTCGGTGTTCCTCATGATCATGCTGGCGCTGGTGGCCGGCTCGGCCGCCGTGGCACGCGACCGCCACATCCGCATCGAGTACTTCTCCGAAAGCGGCTCGATGGCGCGGCGCAAGCGGCTCGCTCAGTTCGGCGCGCTGATGATCGCCATCCTGTTCACCCTGATCGGCGCGCTCAGCATCCGCATGGTGTGGGACGACTACCGCTTTGAAGAAACGACGCCGGGCATCGGGCTGCCGGCGTGGTGGTATTCGATCTGGCTGCCGATCGTGTCCTTCGCCATCGCGCTGCGTGCCATCGGCCTCATGGTCCGCCGCGGCCGCAAGAAAAACTACAAGTCAGAAGACACCAAGTGATCGCTACCCTGCTCTTTGTCGCCTTCGTCGTGATGATGCTGGTGGGCGTGCCCATCGGCGCCGCACTGGGCCTGGCGGGCGCCGCCTGCATCGCGCTGGCCAACAGCGACGCACAGTGGTTCGGCCTGCTCGCCGTGCCGCAGAACTTCTATGCCGGCCTGGGCAAATACCCGCTGCTGGCCATTCCGATGTTCGTGCTGGTCGGCTCCATCTTCGACCGCTCGGGCGTGGCGCTGCGCCTCGTCAACTTTGCCATTGCCATCGTGGGCCGCGGCCCCGGCATGCTGCCGCTGGTGGCGATTGCGGTGGCGATGTTCCTCGGCGGCATCTCGGGCTCGGGCCCGGCCAACGCGGCGGCCGTGGGCGCGGTGATGATCGCGGCCATGTCGCGCGCCGGCTACCCGGCGGCGTTCTCCGCCAGCGTGGTGGGCGCGGCGGCGGCCACCGACATCCTGATTCCGCCCTCGGTCGCCTTCATCGTTTATTCGGTGCTGGTGCCGGGCGCCTCGGTGCCGGCGCTGTTTGCGGCCGGCATGATCCCGGGCGTGATGGCCGGCCTGGCGCTGATGATTCCGGCCGTGCTGCTGGCACGCAAGCACAAGATGGGCGCGCTCGAATCGACGCTGCCGCGCCCACCTTTCTGGAAGAGCTTTCGCGAAGCGACCTGGGGGCTGGCGGCGCCGGTGCTCATTCTGGGTGGCATGCGCGCCGGCTGGTTCACGCCGACCGAAGCGGCGGTGGTGGCGGTGTTCTACGGCCTGTTCGTGGGCATGTGCATTCACCGGACGATCAAGGTGCGCGACCTGTTCGTGATCTTGCGCGAGTCGGGCGAGCTGTCGGCGGTGATCCTGCTGGTGGTGTCGCTGGCGGGCATCTTCGCGTATTCGCTGTCGACGCTGGGCGTGATCGACCCGGTAACGCGCGCCATCGTGAACTCTGGGCTGGGCGAGTACGGCATCCTGGCGCTGCTGATCCTCTTGCTGATCACTGTCGGAATGTTCCTGGACGGCGTGTCGATTTTCCTGATCTTCGTGCCGCTGCTGCTGCCGATCGTGCAGTACTACAAGTGGGACCCGGTGTGGTTCGGCGTGATCCTCACGCTGAAGGTGGCGCTGGGCCAGTTCACGCCACCGCTCGCGGTCAACCTGATGGTGTCGTGCCGCATCGCGAATGTGCGCATGGAAGAGACGGTGCGATGGGTGGGGTGGATGCTGTTCTCGATGTTCGTGGTGATGGTGCTGGTCATCATCTTCCCGGAGCTGGCTTTGTGGTTGCCTCGCAAGTTGGGGTACTGATGCTTGTCTTGCGTGGCGGCCGCTGTTCGGGGTGCGCTCACGCCGACGGGGTACCTTGCTCCGCGAATGTCCCCCGGGCTTCGCCCTCCTCCTTTATTTCGCTGCGCAAGGCACCCCGCCGTCGTGAGCGTTGCAAAGAGCAGTCGTTGATCGGCCGTACACCAGCGGCGTGCCCTGTGCACAGGGCGTCGGGTGCTCCCCGCAGCGAAATAAAGGAGGAGGCCGCAGGCCGGGGGACATTCGCGGAGGGGAGTACCCGGCGGCCTGTGCACGCGCCCTGAACACAGAGCCCAAACGCAAGAGCCCCTTCAGTAAATTTTTCAGTACCAGTAAATGTTTCGAACAATAAGGAGACCTCTCATGAAATTCCGCCGCACCCTGCTCGGACTCGCCGCAGCAGCCACCGCCCTCGGCATGTTCTCGACCGGCGCAATGGCGCAGGCCGCCTACAAGCCCGAATACAAGATGTCCCTCGTGCTCGGCCCGCCCACCCCCTGGGGCCAGGCCGGGAAAATCTGGGCCGACATGGTCAAGGAGCGCACCCAGGGCCGCATCAACATCAAGCTCTATCCCGGCGTCTCGCTCATCCAGGGCGACCAGACCCGCGAGTTCAGCGCGCTGCGCCAGGGCGTCATCGACATGGCCGTCGGCTCCACCATCAACTGGTCGCCGCAGGTCAAGCAGCTCAACCTGTTCTCCATGCCCTTCCTGATGCCCGACTACGCGGCCATCGACGCGCTCACGCAGGGCGAGGTCGGCAAGGAAATGTTCAAGACCCTCGACAAGGCCGGCGTGGTGCCGCTTGCATGGGGCGAAAACGGCTTCCGCGAAATCACCAACTCCAAGAAGCCCATCAAGTCGCCGGCCGACATCAAGGGCATGAAGATCCGCGTGGTCGGCTCGCCCATCTACTCCGACATGTTCACCGCGCTCGGCGCCAACCCCACGCAGATGAGCTGGGCCGACGCACAGCCGGCACTCGCGAGCGGCGCGGTCGACGGACAGGAGAACCCGCTGTTCCTGTTCACCGTGCTCAAGATGCAGACCGTGGGCCAGAAGTTCGTCACCACCTGGGGCTACGTGGCCGACCCGCTGGTGTTCGTGGTCAACAAGGAAATCTGGGCCTCGTGGACCCCGGCCGACCAGGCCATCGTGCGGCAGGCCGCCATCGATGCAGGCAAGGAAGAGATAGTCATCGCGCGCAAGGGCCTGGTGGAGGCCGACAAGCCTGTGCTGAAGGACATCGCGGGCATGGGCGTGACCGTGACGAGCCTCACGCCGGCGGAGCGTGAAGCGTTCGTTAAGGCGACTCGGCCGGTGTACGACAAGTGGAAGTCGACCGTGGGCGCGGACCTGGTGGCGAAGGCCGAGCAGGCGATTGCTGCGCGCAAGAAGTAATCAGGAAAGCGAGCGGGGGCCGCAACCGCATCAACTGCGATAGCGGCTCGGGTTAGCCCCCGCCATCTTCTTCATCAGGCGCCGCAACGCGGTGGCGTCCTGGTAGCCCACCGCGCCGGCTACCTGCTCGACCGTCATGCGGCTGGTTTCGAGCAGCGCGCGGGCACGCCGCAGCCGCACGCTCTGCACCAGCGCCTGTGTGCTCTTGCCGGTGGCCTTGCGGATGTGGCGTGAGAGCGTGCGCTCCGACATGCAGAACTCGCGCGCCAGCGCGCTGACGGCCGGTGCGTCGGGCAGCGCCGACTCGACGCGCGCGGCCAGCCGCACCACCAGGTCGTTGCCGTTGGCCAGCACCTCCGGCACCACGAACGGCGCCTGGGCCTGGCGTCCGTCGATCAGCAGCATGCGCGAAACCAGGTCGGTGAGCGCACTGCCGCAGCGCTCGCGCAGCAGGTGCAGCATCAGGTCGGTCTGCGCGAATGCGGCGCCAGCGGTGACCACCGGGCCGTCGGCGCACACCATGCGGTCGGCATCGACGGTGCATTCGGGCGACATGCGCGCGAGCAGCGGCGCATACCACCATGAGGTGGTCGCGCGCCGGCCCTGAAGCAGGCCGGCCGCGTTCAGCAGGAACACGGCCGAGCAGGAGGCCGCGACCTGTCCGCCGGCCTTTGCATGCCGCACCAGGCCCGCGACTGCCTTGACTGCGTCATCGCTCCCGAGGCAGCGGCGGATGTCGCCCGGTGTGTTGAGGCCGAGCCCCGGCACCACCCAGGTCGAGCAGTCGTCGCGCGGCCGGGCGGGCAGGCGCGCGGTGTCGATGGTCATGCCAGCCTGCAGCGGCACCGGGCCGCCCTGCACCGAACATGGCCGCCAGCGCGGCGGCGCCACGCCGGCACGCGGCGCCAATGCCTGCGCGGCACCGAGGATGTCGAGCGTGACCGCGACGCTGGAGTTGAAGGCGCCGGGCAGCACCAGGATCGTGAAGTCGTGCATTTGGGCGGCTGTCTGATTCAGCCCTTAAACAGTCAAATTGGACACTGCCATTCTGTGGTCGCGAAGGGCCCAATACAAGCATGCCGGACACCCTGGCGAAGATGCGACGAGGAGACACCCACGATGACAACCGCTACCCGCCCCCTGACCGAAGACGACCCGCTCGACGATTTCGCCGCGCGCCAGACCACGCTCGACGGCGTCGAAAAGAAGGTCTACGTGCTCGGCGATGGCCCGGCCGTGATCGTGATGACCGAGATGCCCGGCATCAGCCCGCATGTGGCGCGCTTCGCACGCTGGGTGCGCGACGCGGGCTTCACCGTCTACATGCCGTCGCTGTTCGGCCGCGACGGTGCCGTGCCCGGTGCGGAAGAAGGCGTGGCCGTGTTCAGGCGCGCCTGCGTGAGCGCCGAGTTCCGCGCCTTTGCCGCCAACGAATCGAGCCCGGTCACGCAATGGCTGCGCGCGCTCGCGCGGCTCGCGCATGCCGAGTGCGGTGGCCCCGGCGTGGGCGCCATCGGCATGTGCTTCACCGGCAACTTCGCGCTGTCGATGATGCTCGAGCCCGCGATCCTCGCGCCGGTGATGTGCCAGCCTTCGCTGCCGATGGACAACCCCGCCGCCACGAACATGGCGACCGAGGAGCTGGCAGCGGTCCGCGAGCGGCTGGAGCGCGAAGACCTGACGGTCATGGCCTACCGCTTCGAAGGCGACAAGCATTGCAGGGCGCAGCGCTTCGCCGCCTTTTCCGAGGCGCTGGGCGAGCGCTTCGTGGCCCGCGTGTTGCCGGACAGCGCGGCCAACACCGACACCCCGCCCTTCTTCGCGCAGGTGGTGGCGAGCCCGCACAGCGTGGTCACGGCGCACCTGATCGACGAGGCGGGCCAGCCGACGCTTGCGGCGCGCGACGAGATCCTGGCGTTCTTCGGCAAGCGGCTGCGGCAGGGCTGAGCGGCGCCCGCGCTCTGGCAGACTGGCGCCGCAGGGGCGCGCTGTTCGCGCCCGCCAGGAGCCCTTTTCATGCCGCCGCCGAATCCAGCAGACACTGCACACACCGCGCCTCACACGCTCATCATCGACACGGACCCCGGCGCCGACGACGTGATCGCGCTGCTCTTCGCGATGGCCGCGCCCGAGCGGCTGAACATTCAGGCGCTGACCACCGTGGCCGGCAACGTGCCGCTGGCCAAGACATCCCGCAATGCGCGCCTGGCGTGCGAGTGGGCCGGGCGGCCGGACATTCCGGTCTACGCAGGCGCGCAGCGGCCGCTGAAGCGCACGCCGATCTACGCAGCCAACATCCACGGGCGCGAAGGCCTCACTGGCGTCGACGTGTACGAGCCCGCGGCACCGCTCGCGGAAGGCAACGCGGTCGATTACCTCATCCGCACCTTGCGCGCCGCGCCGGAGAAAAGCGTGACGCTCGCAATGCTCGGCCCGCAGACCAACCTTGCGCTGGCGCTCGAACAGGCACCCGACATCGTGCGCGGCCTGCGCGAACTGGTGCTGATGGCCGGCGCGCATTTCAACGGCGGCAACATCACGCCCACAGCCGAGTTCAACGTGTTCGCCGACCCGCACGCGGCCGAGGCGGTGCTCCAGAGCGGCGTACCCATCACCATGCTGCCGCTGGACGTGACGCACAAGATCCTCACGAGTGACGAGCGCATCGCGCGGCTGCGCACGCTGGGCAACCGGGCCGGCACGATCGTCGCGGACATCCTCGACGCCTATGCGCCGCAGGAAATGAAGCACTACGACATGCCCGGCGGTCCGGTGCACGACGCCACGGTCACGGCCTACCTGCTGCAACCTTCGCTCTTCACGGGCCGGCGCATCCACGTGGAGATCGACAGCCGCGAGGGCATGGGCTTCGGGCAGACGGTGGCCGACTGGTACGGCAGCCTGCGCCGGCCGGCCAACGTGAACTGGATCATCGACGGCGATGCGCAGGGCTTCTTCGACCTGCTGACGGAACACATCGCGCGGCTGCCCTGAGTCGTCTGGCGCCGCGTTTCGCGCGCTTCATCGCAATGTCGTGGAGGCCGCGCCGCAACGCGGCAACCATACGCACTCCACTGAACCCACCGAGGAGATCGCGATGCGCACCGTTTTCCGCCAGACCCTGCTGCTTGCCTCCGGCCTGCTGCTGTCCTTCCAGATCATGGCCTCCGAGGCCGGCTGGCGGCAGTCGAGCATTCCGGGGCCGACACCGGACGCCGCGCCCGTCGTGGTGGCGCTCTATTACCCGACGCAGGCCACCGCGCGCAGCATTCCGATGGGCCCGTTCACGGTGCGGGTCGCCATCCAGGCTCCGCCCGAGGACAAGTTCAAGGGGCTGATCGTGCTGAGCCACGGCATCGGCGGCACCGAGCTGGGCCACACCAGCATTGCCGAAGCGCTCGCGCGGGACGGCTACCTGGTCGCGGCGCTGCGCCACCCCGGCGACAACTGGCAGGACCATTCGCTGCTGCAGCAGGGCGCGAAGGCCTATTTCACCGAGCGGCCCCGGCAGATCTCGCACGTGATCGACGTGCTGCTGCAAGACCCGCAGTGGAAGGACCGGATCGCCCGCGACGCGGAAGGCTTCCGCGTCGGCGCGGTCGGCCACTCGGCCGGGGGCTACACGGTGCTGGCGGTGGCGGGCGGACAGGCCGACCTGTCGCGCATCGGCAAGCATTGCGAGAGCGAGGGCGCGGCCGACCCGATCTTCTGCAACGCCGGCCGCAATGCACGACCGACGGGCAGCACCGCGACGGCCGGGGCATCGACCTCGTCGCTTCTGCCCTCGCTGCGCGACCCGCGGGTGCGCGCGATCGTGGCGATGGCGCCGGCGGGCCAGCCCTTCACCGCGGCTTCGCTCGCCGGGATCCGCGTGCCCACGCGCATCTACGAGGCACAGCAAGACCGCTTCCTCGTTCCGCGCTTCCATGCCGAATGGGTGGTGCAGAACATGCCCGCGGCCGAACTCGAGCGCATTCCCAACGCCTGGCATTTCGCGTTCATGGACACGCCCAGCACCGCGATCCCGAGCGACGACGGCGACATCCGCGACGATCCGCCGGGCTTCGACCGCAAGGCACTGCTGGTGCGGCTGGGGCAGGAGATTCCGGCGTTCTTCGACAAGGCACTGTCCGCGCCCGCCAAATGAAAAAAGGGCCACGCTGCGTGCAGCGTGGCCCTTCTGGTCAGCACCGGCGGCAGCGCCGATCAGTGCTGCAGGATCTTGTTGAGGAAGTCCTTGGTGCGCGGCTGGCGGTTCTCGGGGTGGTTGAAGAACTCGTCCTTCGGGCAGTCTTCCAGGATGCGGCCGCCCACGTCGATGAAGATCACGCGGCTCGCCACCTTGCGGGCGAAGGCCATTTCGTGCGTGACCACCATCATGGTCATGCCTTCCTTGGCCAGGGCCACCATCACGTCGAGCACTTCGCCGACCATTTCGGGGTCGAGCGCCGAGGTGGGTTCGTCGAACAGCATCACGATCGGGTCCATCGACAGCGCGCGGGCAATGGCCACGCGCTGCTGCTGGCCGCCGGACAGCTGGCCCGGGAACTTGTCCTTGTGCGCCATCAGGCCCACGCGGTCGAGCATCTTCAGGCCGCGGGTCTTGGCTTCGTCGGCCGAGCGGCCCAGCACCTTGATCTGCGCGATCGTGAGGTTCTCGGTCACCGACAGGTGCGGGAACAGCTCGAAGTGCTGGAACACCATGCCGACCTTGGAGCGCAGCTTGGGCAGGTTGGTCTTGGGGTCGTGCAGCGGAATGCCGTTGACGGTGATCTCGCCCTTCTGGAAGGGCTCCAGCGCGTTCACGGTCTTGATGAGCGTGGACTTGCCGGACCCCGAGGGACCGCAGACCACGACCACGTCGCCCTTGGAGATGTTTACGGAGCAGTCGTTGAGCACCTGCACCGGGCCGTACCACTTGGATACGTTCTTGATTTCGATCATTTTTTCGGACATTTCTTTCTCTCCGGTTCAGCCACTCAATCAGCGAATGATGGCGATCTTCTTGTGCAGGCGCTTGACCAGCCAAGAAAGGGCGTAGCACATGACGAAGTAAACGACAGCCGCGAGCAGGTAGGCCTCGATCGGGCGGCCGAAGTTCTTGCCGGCCGTCTCGAAGCCCTTGAGCATGTCGTAGGCGCCGATGGCGTAGACCAGCGACGTATCCTGGAACAGGATGATGGTCTGCGTGAGCAGCACCGGCAGCATGTTGCGGAAGGCCTGCGGCAGCACCACCAGGCGCATGTTCTGGCCGTAGGTCATGCCCACGGCCTGGCCGGCGTTGATCTGGCCGCGCGGGATCGACTGGATGCCCGCGCGCATGATCTCGCTGAAGTAGGCCGCCTCGAACGCCACGAAGGTGATCACGGCCGAGATTTCGGAGCGGTAGTTGGAGCCCACCGAGCCGAACAGCGAATAGAACGACGCCGGCACCAGCAGGAAGAACCACAGGATCACCATCACCAGCGGGATGCTTCGCATGCCGTTGACGTACAGGGCCGCGGGCGCATCGAGCCATTTTTTGCCCGACAGGCGCATGAGCGCCAGGATCGTGCCGAAGACCACGCCGCCGATGGTGGCCACCACCGTCAGCATGATGCTGAAGTAGAAGCCCTTGACGACGAAGTTGCTGATGACGTCCCAGTTGTAGAAGGACAGGTCGAGATTCATGTCAGTGTCCTCCGCCGCCGCTGGCCGAGACGATGAAGCCCGGCACGCGGGTCTTCTTCTCGATGAACGCCATGAGGCGGTTGATGATGAGCGCCGAAACCACGTAGCACGCCGTCACCGCGAGGTAGACCTCGATGCCGCGCGAGGTTTCTTCCTGCGCCTGCATGGCGAACATGGTGAGCTCGGTGACCGACACGGCAAACGCCACGGACGAGTTCTTGAAGATGTTCATCGTCTCGCTCGTGAGCGGCGGGATGATGATGCGGTAGGCCATCGGCAGGATCACGTAGCGGTAGTACTGCGGGGTGGTGAAGCCCACCGCCATGCCCGCGTAGCGCTGGCCCTTGGGCAGCGCCTGGATGCCCGAGCGCACCTGCTCTGCGATACGTGCCGACGTGAAGAAGCCCAGTGCCAGCACCACGAGGATGAAGCTCGGCACGCCCTTCATGACGGGGATGAGCGCCGGGATCACGTGGTACCAGAGGAAGATCTGCACCAGCAGCGGGATGTTGCGGAACAGCTCCACCCATGCATTGCCCAGCCGCACCAGCCACGGGCTGTCGGGCAGCGTGCGGATGATGCCGACCAGCGAGCCCAGCACCAGCGCCACGATCAGCGCCAGCAGTGCCACCGACACGGTCCAGCCCCAGGCCGACAGCATCCATTGCAGGTAGGTCGGATAGTCCCCCCCGGGGTCTTGCAGGAATACCTGCCAATCCCAGTTGCCCATTTGTATTTACTCCTTCTTCACCGTCTCTTCGAAAACCAGTCCCTTGAAAAGAAACGCCCACCGCGAAAGGTGGGCGTCATCACGCAGCGACGCGGCGTTTATTCCTTGGTGACGTAGTCTTCAGCAGGCTTGTCGTTCGGGTTGGCCCAGGCGTTCTTGGTGGCTTCGCCCAGCGGCAGGCCGATGGTCACGCCTGCCGGGGGAATCGGCTTCAGGAACCACTTGTCGTACAGCTTGGCGAGTTCGCCGGACTTGGCCTGTGCCTTGATGCTGTCGTCCACGGCCTTCTTGAAGGCGGGGTCGTCCTTGCGGATCATGATGGCGATGGGTTCGACGGCCAGCACGTCCGGCAGGATCTTGTAGTCCTTGGGCGACTTCGACTTGGCGGCCAGGGCAGCCAGGATCGAGCCGTCCATCACGAAGGCGTCGGCACGGCCGGTTTCCAGCAGCAGGAAGCTGTCGGAGTGGTCCTTGCCGTAGACCTCCTTGAAGGTCAGGTTTTCGGCGCGCTTTTGCTTGCGCACGGTCTGCAGCGGCGTGGTGCCGGTGGTGGTGGCGACCGTCTTGTCCTTCAGGTCGGCCAGCGAGTTGATGCCCGAGTTGGCCTTGACGACGATCTTGGTTTCTTCGACGTAGGTGGTCACGCCGAAAGCCACGTCCTTCTGGCGGGTGGCGTTGTTGGTGGTCGAGCCGCACTCGATGTCCACGGTGCCGTTCTGCACGAGCGGAATGCGGTTCTGCGAGGTCACGGGCTGGTACTTGACTTCGAGCTTCTTGCCGGCGGCCTTCTCGAGGTCCTTGATGATGTTGGCGCAGACGTCGTAGTGGAAGCCGGTGTACTGGCCATTGCCCAGCGTGTACGACAGGCCGGAAGATTCGCGCACGCCTTCGGTGATGACGCCGGAAGCCTTGATCTTGGCCAGCGTGTCATTGGCTTGCGCCATCGCGCCACCGGCTGCCAGCGCCGCGATTGCCAATGCCAATACTTGTTTTTTCATACGGAAAACTCCTGAGGGTGACTGAAACAGATACAACGAAATTCTAGACATTCACATTTTGCGTGATACCCGGACCAACCCGGTGCGTTCGGTTACACGCTGCACCGCTAGTGCGCATGGGGGCGCCAGCCTGGTGCGATCCTGCCTCCTGGCATTGTCCGACTTTCACTAAGCAGCCTTTGTGCCCGAAGCCTGGCCCGACGGCTCGGCGGCGGCTGGAACCGGTGCGGCCGTGAGGCGGACCGGCTGGGTGAGATTCTCCGGCACGAGCAGCGCCTCCATTTCGGCGCGGGTCATGATGCCCAGCGACTCGGCCACCAGGTCGATCGGCCCGCCGGTGGCGAGCGCGGTCTTGGCGATGAGCGCGGCCTTCTCGTAGCCGATGAGCGGATTGAGCGCCGTGACCAGCGTGACCGACTCGCGCACCCGCTTGGCAAGGAACTCCCGGTTGGCCTCGATGCCCTCGACGCAGTTCTTCTGCAGGGTGTTGCAGGCGCGGCTCAGGTGCTGGATGCTCTTGAAAAGGCTCCAGCCCATGATCGGCTCGAAGGCGTTGAGCTGCAGCTGGCCCGCTTCCGAGGCCATGGTGACCGTGATGTCGTTGCCGATGACCTCGAAGGCCACCTGGTTCATCACTTCCGGGATCACCGGGTTGACCTTGCCCGGCATGATCGACGAGCCCGCCTGCCGCGCCGGCAGCCGGATCTCGCCGAAACCGGCCTGCGGGCCGCTGGAGAGCAGGCGCAGGTCGTTGCAGGTCTTGCTGAGCTTGGTGGCCACGCGCTTGAGCACGCCCGACAGCTGCACGAAGGCGCCCGTGTCCTGCGTGGCTTCGATGAGGTTGGCTGCCTGCTTGAGCGGCACGCCGGTCTGCTCGGCCAGGTACTGGCATGCGAGGTTGGCATAGCCGTGCGGCGCGTTGATGCCGGTGCCGATGGCGGTGGCGCCGAGGTTGATTTCCTCGATCAGGGCGCGCGCCTCGCCGAGCCGCTCCTCGTCTTCCCCGATCATGATGGCGTAGGTCAGGAACTCCTGGCCCAGCGTCATGGGCACCGCGTCCTGCAGCTGGGTGCGGCCGATCTTGAGGATGTCCTTGAATTCGAGCGCCTTGGCCTCGAAGGCGCGGCGCAGCGAAGCCATCGACTCCAGCAGCCTGCCGATGGCGAACCACAGCGCCAGCCGCACGGCCGTGGGGTACACGTCGTTGGTGCTCTGCGAGGCGTTGACGTGGTCGTTCGGGTGCAGCACGTCGTAGCGCGCCTTCTCGTGGCCCAGCTTTTCCAGCGCGAGGTTGCAGATGACCTCGTTGGCGTTCATGTTGGTCGAGGTGCCCGCGCCGCCCTGGATGACGTCGACCACGAACTCGTCGAGCAGCTTGCCGTCGATGATGTCCTCGCAGGCCAGGATGATGGCGGCGGCGCGGTCGCGGTCGATGGCGCCGAGGTCGGCATTGGCGCGGGTGGCGGCCTTCTTCACGTAGGCCAGCGCGCGCACCAGGTCGGGCATGGCCGAGATGCGGGTGCCGGAGATGGCGAAGTTCTCGACCGCCCTCGCCGTGTGCACGCCCCAGTAGGCGGCGGCGGGAATCTGCTTCTCGCCGAGGAAGTCGTGTTCGGTCCTGAAATTGGTGCTCATACAGGTTCCTCGGCTAAAAAAAAGCACGCGTGTGGCGCGTGCCGGAAAGGTTGCTTGTGACAGCGGCGTTAAAAAACTGCCGCGACTGTAGTGGCCCGCGCCCCGCCGTGCCAATGCCGTTTGCGGGGCGGTTCATGCGCGTCATTTATAGATTGTGCGGTGCACAAAAACTCTGTCAGCGCGGCGGCTGGGTGCCGACCAGGTAAGACCACAGCGCATCGGCCGTGCCCTTGGGCTGCAGGCTGTCGAGCGACGACGCCTTGGCGGCGCGGCCGGAAGCGCCCTTGACCGGCGCCGGCGCGCTCGGCCGCTCGCGGTAGGCGCGGATTTCCATCGTCGCCTCGAGGCTGTCGATCTCAGGCGGCAGCGCGCTCACCAGCTTGCGCGCCTTGATCTCCTTGCGCACCGCGCTCTGCGGCAGGAAGGCAATGCCGTGGCCCTCGAGCGCCATCACCTTCAGGCCTTCGGCCATGTCGGTTTCATAGACGCGGTCGAGGTGGATGGCCGTGCCCGACTCCTTCAGCAGCTGGTCGACGACGCGACCCAGGTAGGCGCCCGGCGCATAGCCCAGGTACGGCAGCGGCTGGCCCGGGCGGCCCGGCAGCCGGTAGCGCGGCGCGCCGTCGGCATCGGCCTTGACCCAGGGGGCGACGGTTTCCTCGCCCAGGCTGACCATCTCGTACTTGTTGGCGTCGAGCTGCAGCGGCTGCGACGGGTGGTGGTAGGCGATCAGCAGGTCGCAGCTGCCCTCGACCAGCCGCAGCACCGCGTCATGTACGTTGAGCGCGATCAGCCGGCTCTTCATGGGGCCGAAGTGCTCGCGCAGCGACGTGACCCAGGCCGGGAAGAAGGTGAAGGCCAGCGTGTGCGGCACCGCGAACTCGATCACGTCCTGCCCGGCGGCCGAGTGGCCGCGCAGCATGGCGCGCGTGCTCTGCAATGACTGCAGCATCTCGATGGCCTGGCTGTAGAGCGTCTGGCCTGCGGGCGTGAGGCGCGTCGGGTACGAGCTGCGGTCGACCAGGTCGGTGCCGGCCCAGCCTTCGAGCGCCTGGATGCGGCGCGAGAACGCCGGCTGGGTTACATGCCTCAACTGGGCCGAACGGCTGAAGCTGCGGGTCTCAGCCAGGCTGATGAAGTCTTCGAGCCACTTTGTTTCCATACGCGGCGATTATGCGAGCGCCGCGCCATACTGGGCGCCCCCTCCTTTTCCCGCACTCGCCATGCCTCCAGCCGACCTGCTCGAACTCAGCGCCACCGAACTCTCCCGCCGCATCGCCGCGCGCGACGTGTCCTGCCGCGAGGTGATGGCCGCCTCGCTGGCGCGCATCGAGGCGCTGAATCCGCGCTTCAACGCCATCGTGTCGCTGCGCGATCCGGCGCAGTCGCTGGCCGAGGCCGACGAGCGCGATGCCGAGCTGGCGCGCGGCGAACGGCGCGGCTGGATGCACGGCTTTCCGCTCGCGGTGAAAGACCTGAGCCACGCCACCGGGCTGCCGACCTCGATGGGCTCGCCGCTGTCGCCGCGCTCGCCGGCGCGCACCGACAGCCTGCACGTGGCCCGCGCCAGGGCGGCCGGCGCCATCGTCATCGGCAAGACCAACACGCCCGAGTTCGGGCTCGGCTCGCACACCTACAACCCGGTGTTCGGCATCACGCGCAACGCCTACGCGCCCGAGCGCAGCGCGGGCGGCAGCAGCGGCGGCGCGGCCGTGGCGCTGGCCCTGGGCATGGTGCCCGTGGCCGACGGCAGCGACATGATGGGCTCGCTGCGCAACCCGGCCGCCTTCAACAACGTGATCGGCATGCGGCCGTCGCGCGGACGCGTGCCCGGCGACCCCGAGCAGGAGCTGTTCTTCCAGCAACTGGGCATCGAAGGCCCGATGGCGCGCACCGTGGAAGACGCGGCGCGGCTGCTGGCGGTGCAGTCGGGCTTCGACGGCCGGGTGCCGCTGTCGTCGCCGCACGCCCTGCCCTCGCCCGACGCGCTGCAGCTCGACGGCGACGGCAAGGGCCTGCGCATCGGCTGGCTGGGCAGCATCTGGCCCGACCTGCCGCTGGCGCCCGGCGTGCGCGAGCTCGGCGAAAAGGCGCTCGGCACCTTCCGCGACATCGGCTGCGAAGTCGAGCCCTGCACGCTCGACGTGCCGCGCGAGCACAACTGGAGTGCCTGGCTGCGGCAACTGCTGGTGGGCGGCAAGCTGGGCGCCTACCTGAGCGACCCGAAGCTGTTCGCGCAGCTCAAGCCCGAGGCGCAATGGGAAATAGAGCAGAGCCGGCACCTGGACGCGGCCTCGCTGTACCAGGCCTCGAATTACCGCTCGAACGTGTACCGCGCGTTTCTCAAGCTGTTCGAGCGCTTCGATTTCGTGCTGGCGCCGACGGCGCAGGTGTTTCCATTCGATGCCGAGCTGCACTGGCCGGCCGAGGTGGGCGGCGTGAAGAGCGACACGTACCACCGGTGGATGGAGATCGTCACGCCGTTCACGCTGGCGGGGCTGCCGACGCTGAATGTGCGAGCCGGCTTCGGGGAAGGTGGCTTGCCGATGGGCATTCAGCTCGCCGGGCCGATCCATTCGGATCTCGATGTGCTGCGGCTGGGGCATGCCTATGACCTGGCCTGCGGCTGGGGCGCACACCGCCCGCCGGTATTGGCTTGACTCCCTCCCCCTCTGGGGGAGGGCGGGGGTGGGGGCAAGCGGCGCTCATTGCGAGCGCCCTGCCCGCCCCCATCCCAACCTTCCCCCAGAGGGGGAAGGAGCAAGACATCAGACGGGCGTAAGAACGCCGCGCCCCGCGAAGTGCCCTTCGGCATTCGCAAGGAAATGATCGACCGACTTCTGCGTCGCCTCGGGCGACCATCCGGCCATGTGCGGCGTCAGCAGCACGTTGTCCAGGCCGATCAGCTGCTCCGGCCGCTTCGGCTCGCTCTCGTACACGTCGAGGCCAGCTCCGGCAATGCGGTTCTCGCGCAGCGCCGCGGCCAGCGCCTCGGTGTCGACCACGCTGCCGCGGCCGATGCTCACCAGGTAGCCCTGCGACCCCAGCGCGTCGAGCACTTCGGCATTGACCAGGTGCTTCGTTGCCGGCCCGCCCGGCGCGGCCAGCACCAGGAAGTCTGCCCATGCCGCCAGCGACTTCAGGTCGTCGAAGTAGCGCTGTGTCGCGCCTTCGCGCGGCTTGCGGTTGTGATAGCCGACCTCCATGTCGAAGGCCGCCGCCCGCTTGGCGATCTTCTGGCCGATGGTGCCCAACCCAAGGATGCCCAGCTTCTTGCCCGACACGTTCGGCGGCTGCGGAATGGCTTCGCGCCACACGCCTTCGCGGCACAGCCGGTCGAGCTTGCGGAACTCGCGCACGATGCCGATCAGCAGGCCGAAGGCGTGGTCGGCCACGCAGTCGTCGTTGGTGCCGGCGCCGTTGGCCGTCACGATGCCGCGCGCTCGCGTTACCTCGAGCGGCACGCCTTCGTAGCCCGCGCCCAGGCAGCAGATCAGCTCCACCGCGGGCAGGGCCGCGATTTCCTCGGGCGTGATGCCGATGACGCCGATGGTCAGCACCGCGCGGAATTTCTTGCCGTGCTCGGCGATGGCGGCCGCGCGCTGGGCCGCGCCGAAGGCGTAGGTCACGTCGTAGACCTCGCCGATCTGGGCCTGGTGGGCGCTCGAGAGGCTGTTGAGCACCAGCAGGGGAATCTTGGTCGACACGTCTGAACTCCTGAGATCGATAAAAAGAAATGGATGATCGCGCTACATCAGCGGTGTTGCTTCGCTCTTCTGCAAAGCCCACATCTGCGCGTAGCGGCCCTGCTTCGCGAGCAGTTCGGCATGCGTGCCGCGCTCGACGATCACGCCGCTTTCAAGCACCAGGATCTCGTGCGAATCGACCACCGTCGACAGGCGGTGCGCGATGACCAGCGTGGTCTTGTCCTGCGCGGCGCTCTTGAGTTCCGACTGGATGGCGCGTTCGTTGGCCGAGTCGAGCGCCGATGTGGCCTCGTCGAAGATCACGATGGGCGGGTTCTTCAGCAGGGTGCGCGCGATGGCCACGCGCTGCTTCTCGCCACCCGAAAGCTTCAGGCCGCGCTCGCCCACGGTCGTGTCGTAGCCCTTGGGCGTGGCCGAGATGAAGTCGTGGATGCGCGCGGCGCGCGCGGCGGCTTCCACTTCTTCTCGGCTCGCCCCCGGGCGGCCGTAGGCGATGTTGTATTCGACCGTGTCGTTGAACAGCACGGTGTCCTGCGGCACGATGCCGATGGCGCGGCGCACGCTCGACTGCGTCACTTCGCGGATGTCTTCCCCGCCGATGGTGATGCGCCCCTGCTGCACGTCGTAGAAACGGTACAAGAGCCGCGCGAGCGTGGACTTGCCCGAACCCGACGGCCCGACCACCGCCACCGTCTTGCCGGCCGGGATCTCGAAGCTCACGTGCTTGAGGATGGGCCGCGCGGGCTCGTAGGCAAAGCTCACGTCCTCGAAGCGCACGGTGGCGTCGGCACCGGCCAGCGGCTGCGCACCGGGCACGTCGCGCACCTCGCGCTCCTTTTCCATCAGCACGAACATCTTGTCGAGGTCGGTCAGGCTCTGCTTGATCTCGCGGTAGATCACGCCCAGGAAGTTCAGCGGAATGTAGAGCTGGATCATGAAGGCGTTGACCATCACCAGGTCGCCCAGCGTCATGCGCCCTTCGACCACGCCCGAGGTGGCGCGCCACAGCATCAGCACCAGGCTCACTGCAATCAGCAGTTGCTGCCCGGTGTTGAGCATGCTCAGCGTGCGCTGGCTCTTGATGGCGGCCTTGCGGTAGCGGTCGAGGCTGGCGTCGTAGCGGCCGGCCTCGAAGTCTTCGTTGTTGAAGTACTTGACGGTTTCGTAGTTCAGCAGCGAATCGACCGCGCGGCTCTGCGCCACGGAGTCGAGCTCGTTCATGGTCTTGCGGAACTGCGTGCGCCACTCGGTCACCGTCACGGTGAAGGCGATGTACAGCACCAGCGCCGCCGCCGTGATCCAGACGAACAGCGAATCGAACTTCACGCCCAGGATGGTGAGCACCAGCACCAGCTCGATGATGGTCGGCACGATGCTGTAGAGCGACATCGAGATGAGCGAATGCACGCCGCGCGTGCCGCGCTCGATGTCGCGCGTCATGCCGCCGGTCTGGCGCTCCAGGTGAAAGCGCAGGCTCAGCGCATGCAGGTGGCGGAACACCTCCAGCGCGATCTGCCGTGCCGTGCCCTCGGTGGCCTTGGCGAAGATCAGCTCGCGCAGCTCGCCGAACAGCGAGGTCGAGAAGCGCAGCAGCCCGTAGGCCAGCAGCAGCCCGATGGGCACGATGAGCAGCGCCTGGGCCATGTCGGGAGCACCCGGCTTCGGCGTCATCGTGTCGACCAGGTTCTTCAGCAGCACCGGCACGCCGACGTTGGCCACCTTGGCACCCACCATGAAGGCCAGCGCGGCGGCCACCCGCCACTTGTACTGCCAGAGGTAGGGAAACAGGCGGCGCAGCGTCGCCCAGTCGGAACGGTCGCTGCGCTCCGGCGGGTGGCCGGAGACGGGGTGGGAGGGGGGAAGGGCTTCGCCGCTGCGGCGCATGGGAGACAATCGTGGTTGCTTGTTTGTTCCAGATTGTGCCCATGTCAGATACTTCCAGCGCTGCCGCTGCCGCCATCCTCAAGAGCCTGCCCACCGACATGGAGCTGGTGCTCAAGGTCATTCCGATGCCGGCCGACTGCAATGCCAACGGCGACATCTTCGGCGGCTGGGTCATGGCGCAGTGCGACCTGGCCGGCTCGGTGATCCCGGCGCGCTACGCCAAGGGCCGCCAGGCCACGGTGGCAGTGAACGAATTCATCTTCAAGCAGCCGGTGCGGCTGGGCGACATCCTCTCGTTCTATTCCAAGCTGGTGCGCATCGGGCGCACTTCGGTCACGGTAACGGTCGAGGTGTTTGCCGAGCGCTTCCGGGCGCAGGGCGAGTACATCAAGGTGACGCAGGCGACCTTCACCTACGTGGCCATCGACGACAACGGCCGCCCGCGCCCCATCGAACAACAGCCCTGATCGGGCAGGCTCACACGCCCGGGTCGCGCACCCGCTCGAAGCGCTCGAACTCGCGATTGATCCAGCGCCCGTCGCGGCGCTCCACCCGGCGGATGTACACGGTCTGCACGATGTCCCGCGTATGGGCATCGATCTCGACCGGCCCGCGCGGGCTGTCCAGCCTGAGGCCGCGAAAAGCATCCACCAGCCGCTCCCCGCCCGCATTGCCGCGCGCGGCGGGCGAGCTCATTGCCGCATCCACGGCCGCGAGCGCATCGTGGGCCGCCACGGCGAAATAGCCCGGCCGCAGGTGGCTGCCGTACTCCGTCTCGAAGACGCCCGTGAAGCGGCGGTTGGCCGGCGACTCGTGCGCGAACGAATAGTGATGGCTGGTGACCAGGCCATCGGCCAGCTCGCCGATGCCTTCGAGGTAGTGGTCGTCGGTGGCATCGCCCGTGGCCAGCAGGCGGATGCCGGTGTCGGCCATGCCGCGGTCGCGCCAGAACTTCAGGAAGGTGGCCGGCATCTGCCCCGAGGGCAGGAAGAAGAACACCGCTTGCGGCTTGAGCTCGCGCAGCCGCAGCATGTAGGCCGAGTAGTCGAGCGTGGCCAGCGGCACCCGCAGCATCGCGCCGACCCGCCCGCCGCCCGCGGTGAAGCCCGAGACGAAGGCGCTCTCGGCATCGACGCCCGAGGCGTAGTCGGCCACCACCGTGCACACGTCGCGCAGCCCCTGCTGGAGCGCCCATCGCGCCAGCGGCAGCGTGACCTGGGCGATGGTGAACGACACCCGCACCGCGAACGGGCAGCGCGACGTGATGCCCGAGGACGCGGCGTTCATCACGATGAGGGGCACCCTGGCCTGCGTGGCGACAGCGCCCACCGCGTAGGCGTTGGAACTGAAGTCGAGCCCGCTCAGCAGGTCGACCTGTTCGCTTTCCACGAGGTCCTGCGCGTGGCGCCGCGCCTGGTCGGGCGCGCTGCCAGGCACGTCGCGCCGCAGCAGCTCGACCGGCCGGCCCGCGATGTGATGGTTGTGCGCAGCCAGCCAGACGGCCATGCCCGCATCGAACTGGCGCCCGCCGCCCGCATAGGGCCCGGACCACGAGCCGACGACGCCGATGCGCAGCGGCCGCACCCGCGCCATGACCAGCGCGGGCGCAGCCAGTGCGCCCGCAAGCAAACCCAAAGTACGCCGGCGCACCGGCTGGAATGCTACTTTTTCAGTAGCGTCATTCGCCCGCTGGCCGGGCGTTGCGAGAGTTCTGACCCCTGGGATTTGCACGCCGGACAGTGTAAGCGCGCAAGTCCGGAAAGCAGGTCAGACCTTCGAGAAATCGGGCTTGCGCTTCTCCATGAAGGCACCGAAGGCCTCGCGCGCCGCCGGCTCGCGCAGCATGCGCCCGAAGCTCGCGCCCTCCTCGCCCATGCGCTCGAGCACGGCGGGCATCTGGCCCTTCTTCAGCAGGCGCTTGGTCTCGATCAGCGCGCTCAGCGGCTTGGCCGCGAGCTTGCGGGCCTGCATCTGCGCGATGCCGTTGGCCTCGGTCGGCGGCACCACCCGGTTGACCAGGCCCACTTCGAGCGCGGCCTCGGCCATGAAGGGTTCGCCCAGCAGCAGCGCCTCGGCGGCGCGGTGGTAGCCCAGCATCTGCGGCACCAGCAGGCTCGACGCCGCCTCGGGGCACAGGCCCAGGTTCACGAAGGGCATCGAGAAAGCCGCGTTGTCGCCCGCGTAGACCAGGTCGCAATGGAACAGCATCGTGGTGCCGATGCCCACGGCCGGGCCGCAAACCGAGGCGACGATGGGCTTGGGGAAGGTGGCGATGCCGCGCAGGAAGCGGAACACCGGCGACTCCTGCGTCGACGGCGGGCCGTTGAGGAAGTCGCCGATGTCGTTGCCCGCGCTGAAGATCGTCGGGTCGCCCTGGATCAGCACGCAGCGCACGGTGGCTTCGCTCTCGGCGGTGGCCAGCGCGTCGGCCAGTTCGGCGTACATGCTGCTGGTGATCGAGTTCTTCTTGTCGACGCGGTTGAAGGTAATGGTCATCACACCGGCTTCGGTGTGGACGAGGATGTCGCTCATAAAAAATCCTTGAATGGAACGGGTGGTGCCGCCCTCAGGCGGCGGCAAGTGCTTCGCGTACGAAATCGAGCCGGTCCTGGCCCCAGAACATTTCGTCGCCGACGAACATGGTGGGTGCGCCGAAAACGCCGCGTTCCACCGCTTCCTGCGTGACGGCCTTCAGGCGGTCCTTGGTTTCCTGCGCGCCGGCCAGCGCGAGCAGGCCCGCAGCGTCGAAGCCCGCATTTTGCAAGACGGCGCCGACGGTTGCCGGGTCATTGAGGTTCTCCGGCTCGACCCACATGGCGTGGTAGACCGCATCGACGTAGGCGCCGAAGCGCGCCGGCTCCTTCATCTGGATGCCGGTGGCGCCGCGCATCAGCAGCAGCGTGTTGATCGGGAAGTGCGGGTTATGCGCGAATGGCACGTCGTAGCGCCTGGCGAAGCGCTTCAGGTCGGTCGTCATGTACGGACCCTTGGGCTTGATCTCGGCCGGCGAATGGTTGCCGGTGGCCTGGAACACGCCACCGAGCAGCATGGGTTTCCACACCAGCTCGGCACCGGTGTCGGCGCAGATGTGCGGCAGCTGCGTCGCGGCGAGGTAGGCGGCGGGGCTGCCGAAGTCGAAATAGAAGTCGACTGATTTCTTCATGCGTGTCTCCTTTGCTTGTGCTTCAGGGGCTGCTGTTCGGGGTGCTTGCACAGGCCACTGGGTACTCCCCTCCGCGAATGTCCCCCGTCGGCGTGAGCAAGCCCCGAACGGCAACGCTTCATTTTCAGAACTTCTCCGACCAAGGACGCAGATCGAGTTCGTGCGTCCACGCATCGCGCGGCTGCGAATGGAGCATCCAGTAGCTGTCGGCAATGTGGTCAGGATTCAGGATGCCGTCGCTTTCCTTCAGCGCATAGCGCTCGGGAAAATTGCTGCGGATGAACTCGGTGTCGATGGCGCCGTCGACCACCACGTGCGCCACGTGAATGCCCTGAGGGCCCAGTTCGCGCGCCATCGACTGGGCCAGCGCGCGCAGCGCCATCTTGGCGCCCGAGAAGGCACCGAAGTTGGCCGCGCCGCGCAGCGAGGCCGTCGCGCCGGTGAAGATGATCGTGCCGCGATGGCCTCCCTTGGGCATCTCGCGCGCCACCATCCGCTTCGCCACTTCGCGCCCGTTCAGGAAGCCCGAGAAGCAGGCCATCTCCCACACCTTGAAGTACTTGCGCGCGGTCTCGTTGAGGATGCTCTCGGGCACGTTGGCGCCGATGTTGAACACCATCACCTCGATCGGCCCGACGGTCGATTCGATCTGCTCGACGAGCGCGACCACTTCTTCCTCCTTGCGCGCATCGCAGGCAAAGGCATGGGCGCGGCCGCCGTCGGCCTCGATCTGCGCGACCAGCGGCTGCAGCTTGTCGAGGCTGCGCCGGGTGACGCAGGTGGCGAAGCCTTCGCGCGCGAAGCGGCGTGCGATGGCACCGCCGGTGGCGTCGCCGGCGCCGACGATGAGAGCGGCTTTATGCAAGGCGGTCATGTCTCTTTATTCCTTGTAGTAGACGATCTGGTTCGAGGTGGCCAGCAGCACGCCCTTCTCGCTCCACAGATGCGCCGTCTGGTCGAAGAAGCCGTTGAAGAACTGCTGCCCCGCCGCGCGGCCCAGCAGGTAGCCCGTGCCGACTTCGGCAAGCTCCGACGGACCGACGTGGAAGTAGGTGGTGATCGACACGGTGCCCGCCGGCACATGCTTCGCTCGGCGCAGCCACACACGCGGATAGAACATGTCGCTCATCGCTGCGAGCGAGGCAAAGTCGAGCGGGCGCGGTTGTGCGTCGCGCAGCCAGATGCGGGTTTCGCTGTGATGCAGGCTGCCGTCCCACTTCGAAGGAATGCCGCCGCTGAAGGGGCGCATCTCGTACTGGTTGATCCAGGCAACGCCGGAAGGGCCGATGCTCATGCGGTCGACGGTCTCGGGCCTCGGTGCCTCGGGCATCGGCATGTCGCCCTCGCCCCAGGTGTCGCGGCGCGCGGCCGTGACCACGGTGGCGGTGGTCGTCATGTTGGGCGTGCCGCCGGGGCCGGGCTGCGTGATCTGCACCGTCCAATGCTGTGTCGAGCGGTTGGTGCGCACGGCCGTGGCCTGGATGTCGAACGCGCCGGCTTCGAGCGCGGCGGCGTAGTTGACGGTGAGCGCAATGGGCGTGCCGAGCACGTCGGGGTGCTGCATCACCGACTGCAGCACCAGGGCCGCGGTAGTGCCGCCGAAGGGTCCGACCATGTTCCAGTAGTCGGGGCTGGTCGTGCCGGTGAAATGCCCCACGCGGATGTCGCTGTGGTGGATCGTCAGGGCTTTGTCGAAGGGGTGCATGCTCGTCGTCATGATCGGCAGTGTGCCTCCGGTGGGTGCGCTCACGCAGTCGTGTGCGGGACGCCGGTGTGCTGCACTGCAGTACGCGATGCGAGCCGGTGCATGATGACGCGCGGCGCGCCGGCGGGCTCGCAGCGGCGCACCGCGAGTTGCTGCGCGCCGCCGTCGACCTTCAGAACTTCCTGTTGCATGCTCGTTTCTCCAGAACGGTCACCGTCTATTCGCGGAACACCGCGGAACCGGGTTTGCCGGGCCGCAGGTGTTGCCCCTGCAAGGGGTTGGCGCAGCGACACGAGGTGCGCGAAGCCTGGGGGTTTGCTCAAACCCTTTCGAAGATGCCTGCGGCGCCCTGCCCCATGCCCACGCACATCGTGACCATGCCGTACTTCAGGTTCTCGCGGCGCAGCGCGTGCACCACCGTGGCCGAGCGGATGGCGCCCGTTGCACCGAGCGGATGGCCCAGCGCAATCGCGCCGCCCATCGGGTTGACCTTCGACGGATCGAGCCCCAGCGTGTTGATGACTGCGAGCGACTGCGCGGCAAAGGCTTCATTGAGCTCGAACCAGTCGATGTCCTCGTGCTTCAGGCCCGCATAGCGCAGCGCGGCCGGAATCGCTTCGATGGGGCCGATGCCCATGATGTGCGGCGGCACGCCCTTGCTGGCAAAGCTCACGAAACGCGCGAGCGGCGTGAGGCCGTACTGCTTCACGGCCTTTTCGCTCGCCAGGATCAGCGCGCCGGCGCCATCCGAGGTCTGCGAGCTGTTGCCGGCCGTGACCGTGCCGCGCGCGGCGAACACGGTGCGCAGCTTGGCGAGGCCTTCGATGCTGGTGTCGGGGCGCGCGCCTTCGTCGAGGTTGACGGTGCGCGTCTTCGCGATCGACTCGCCGGTCTCCAGGTTGGGCGTGCGGTCGGTCACTTCGATGGGCGTGATCTCATCGGCGAACTTGCCGGCCTTCTGCGCGGCCAGTGCCTTCTGGTGCGAGGCGAGCGCGAACTCGTCCTGCGCCTCGCGGCTCACCTTCCACTGCTGCGCGACCTTCTCGGCGGTGAGGCCCATGCCGTAGGCGATGCCCACGTCGCCCTGTACGTCGAATGCGGGCTCGAAGATCGAAGGCGACAGCGAGGGCGAGTTGCCCATCATCGGCACCATGCTCATGCTCTCGACGCCGGCGGCGATCATCACGTCGGCTTCACCGACGCGGATGCGGTCGGCCGCCATCTGCACGGCCGACAGGCCCGATGCGCAGAAGCGGTTGACAGTGATACCGCCGACGCTGGTCGGCAGGCCCGCCAGCACCGCGCCGATGCGCGCGACATTCAGGCCCTGCTGCGATTCGGGAATGGCGCAGCCGCAGATGATGTCTTCGATGGCCTTGGGGTCGAGGCTGGGCACGGCGGCCAATGCGGCACGCAGCGTGGTGGCCAGCAGGTCGTCGGGGCGGTAGTTGCGGAAATAGCCTCGGTGCGACTTGCCGATGGGGGTGCGGGTGGCGGAGACGATGTAGGCGTCTTGGACTTGTTTCATGGATAGCTCCTGGATTTGGCTCCTTCCCCCTCTGGGGGAAGGTTGGGATGGGGGCAAGCGGCAGTCAATTCATCCAGTCGATTGACGATGGCCTGCAACACCCCTTCAAAATTGACAAACGGATCATTCGATCCGAAGCGCAGTACCTCGAATCCCTGAGCACGCAGGAAAGCGTCGCGTCGTGCGTCGTAGCCTTCTTGCGCCTGATGCTGCGATCCGTCGAGTTCGACGATCAACCTGGGGTCAAGGCATGCAAAGTCGGCGATGTAGTTTCCGATCGGATGCTGGCGACGAAACTTCATGCCCAGTTGCTCACCGCGCAAACCGCTCCAGAGCTTGCGCTCGGAGTCGGTCATCTCGCGCCGCAGGGTGCGAGCATTCTGTTGCGCGTTGGGAGTCGATTGGTTTTGCATAGGCTGCTTGCCCCCATCCCGGCCTTCCCCCAGAGGGGGAAGGCGGAAGAGGAAGACGAGCGTCAGTTGCGCACCGGCTTGCCCGTGCTCAGCATCCCCATGATCCGCTCCTGCGTCTTCGGATGCACGATCAGCGAGCAGAACGCCTTGCGTTCCAGCGTCATCAGGTATTCCTCGGTCACGAGCGAGCCCGCGTCCACGTCGCCGCCGGTGACCACGTTGGCGATCAGGCTGGCAATGTGGAAGTCGTGCGCGCTGATGAAGCCGCCGTCGCGCATGTTCACCAGCTGGCCCTTGATGGTCGCGGCGCCGCTGCGGCCCGCCACGCGGAAGCTGCGGCGCAGGGGCGGGCGATAGCCGGCGTCGGACATGGCCTTGGCCTGCTGCAGCGCCACGTACAGCAGCTCGTCCTTGTTCGGCACGATCACGTCGCTGTCGAGCAGGTAGCCCAGCTTCTTCGAATCGAGCGCACCGGTGCCCACCTTCGCCATCGCGGCGGCCGTGAAGCCTTCGGTCAGGAACGGCAGCAGGTCGGTGCCCGTCGAGGCCGCAGCGTTCTCCGCAGCACGGCGTGCGATGTAGGTCAGGCCGCCGGCGCCGGGGATCAGGCCCACGCCCACTTCGACCAGGCCGATGTAACTCTCCATCGCCGCCACGCGCCTGGCCGAATGAATGGCCAGCTCGCAGCCGCCGCCCAGCGCCATGCCGCGCACGGCGGAGATCACCGGCACGTTGGCGTAGCGGATCTTGAGCATCACGTTCTGCAGCTCTTCCTCGGCGCCTTCGACCGCGCCGATGCCGGCGACCACGAAGGCCGGCAGCATCGCCTGCAGGTCGGCGCCGACCGAGAACACCTCGTCGGGCGACCAGATCACCAGGCCCTTGTATTCGGCCTCGGCCAGCTCCACCGCGGCGCCCAGCGCCTCGGCCACGTCGGGGCTGATGGCGTGCATCTTCGAATGGATGCTGGCGATGAGCACTTCGCCATCCAGCGTCCACACGCGCACGTCGCCTTCGTCGCTGATCGTGGTGCCGGCCTTGTTGGCATCGGCGGCGTTAGCGCCGAGCACGCTCTCGGGGAACAGCTGGCGGTCATGCACCGGCAGCCTGCGCTGCGGCACGAACTTGTTCTGCGATGCACTCCAGGAGCCTTCGGGCGTGTGCACGCCGCCGGCCTCGGCCACCGGGCCTTCGAACACCCACTTGGGCAGCGGTGCGCTGCTCAGCGCCTTGCCGGCGTCGATGTCTTCCTGCACCCACTTGGCAACCTGCGCCCAGCCGGCTTCCTGCCACAGCTCGAACGGGCCCTGCTTCATGCCGAAGCCCCAGCGCATGGCGAAGTCGATGTCGCGCGCGCTCTCGGCGATGTCGGCCAGGTGCACGGCGGCGTAGTGGAAGCCGTCGCGCAGGATGGCCCAGAGGAACTGCCCCTGCGGGCCTTCGCTCTCGCGCAGCAGCTTCAGGCGCTCGCCCGCGGGCTTCTTGAGCATGCGGCCGTACACCTCGTCGGCCTTGGCGCCGGCGGGCACGTACTCGCCGCTCTTCAGGTCGAAGCGCAGGATGTCGCGGCCGACCTTCTTGAAGAAGCCGGCCTTTGTCTTCTGGCCCAGGTTGCCCAGCTCGAGCAGCTTGGCCAGCACCGGCGGCGTCGCGAAGTTGGCGTAGAACGGATCGGTCTCGGCGTCGAGGTTGTCCTGCAGCGTCTTCACGACGTGAGCCATCGTGTCCAGGCCCACCACGTCGGCGGTGCGGAAGGTGCCCGAGCTGGCGCGGCCCAGCTTCTTGCCGGTGAGGTCGTCCACCACGTCGGGCGTGAGGCCGAACTTCTCGACTTCCTTCAGCGTGGCCAGCATGCCGGCGATGCCGACGCGGTTGGCGATGAAGTTGGGCGTGTCGTGCGCGCGCACCACGCCCTTGCCCAGCGTGCTGGTGACGAAGGCTTCCAGGTCGTCGAGCACCTGCGGCTGCGTGGTGGGCGTGTTGATCAGCTCCACCAGGAACATGTAGCGCGGCGGGTTGAAGAAGTGGATGCCGCAGAAACGCGGCTTCAGTGCTTCTGGCAGCGCTTCGCTGAGCTTGGTGATCGACAGGCCCGATGTGTTCGAGGCCAGGATCGAATGCTTTGCGACGTGCGGCGCGATCTTCTTGTACAGATCGAGCTTCCAGTCCATGCGTTCGGCAATGGCTTCGATGACGAGGTCGCACTCGCCGAGCTTGGCCAGGTCGTCCTCGTAGTTGGCCTGCTCGATCAGCACGGCGTCGGCCACGTCGCCGAGCGGCGCGGGCTTGAGCTTCTTGAGGTTGTCGATGGCGCGCGTGACGATGCCGTTCTTCGCCGCACCTTGAGCGGCAGCTCCGGTCGCGTCTTTCGCGGCCAGGTCGAACAGCACGACGGGCACGCGCACGTTGACGAGGTGGGCCGCAATCTGCGCGCCCATCACGCCGGCGCCGAGCACGGCGACCTTCTTCACTTGAAATCGGGACATAACTGGGCTTCGAAGTTTTGATTCGGTTCGGGGAACACCGCGGAACCGGCTTTGCCGGGCCGCTGGTGTTGCCCCCTTGAGGGGGAGGCTGCTACACGAAGTGAGCAGCTACGGGGGTGGGTCAAGGAACGCGGTTCCAGGTTTGGGTGCGCCAGAAGGGGCCCAGGTAGCCGCGCACTTCGAGCTTCTTGCCGCCCTCGATGGGCGTGAAGCTCGCGCGGTATTCCTTGCCGTTCTCGGGGTCGAGGATCTTTCCGCCTTCCCAGACGTCCTTGCCCTCGGCCTTCTTGCCGCCGCGGATGATGTCGAGGCCGACCATGGGCTTGTCCTTGCGGTCGTCGCTGCATTCGCTGCAGACCGCGCCGGGCTTGGCGTCCTTGCCCAGCGCTTTCTCGATGCGCCCGGACAGGCCGCCGCCGTTCTCGGCGATGCTGATCTCGGCCTTGACCTCGCCCGTCTTGTCGTCCACGTTGCGCCACAGCCCCACCGGCGTGCTCTGGGCCATGGCCGAAGCGGCTGTGGCGGCGAACAAGAGGGCTGCGAGTGTTGTCTTCATGATCGGCGGTTCCTGGGAGTTGAGGAAAGACGAGACGGTACTACCGCTCAGGCCAATGCTGCGTCGGTGTCCATCAGCACCTTGCTGCCGGCGCGCGCGGTGCGCATCAGCGTCGCGGTCTCGGGGAACAGCTTGGCGAAGTAGAAGCGCGCGGTCTGCAGCTTGGCGACGTAGAACGGGTCGTTGTTGCCGGCCGCGATCTCGCGCAATGCAACCTGTGCCATGCGGGCGAACAGGTAGCCGAACACGAAGTGGCCGGCCACGCGCAGGTAGTCCACCGCGGCGGCGCCCACTTCGTCGGGGTTCTGGAAGCCCTTGAAGCCGATCTCGGTCGTGAACTTGGTGAGCTGGTCGCCCAGGCCCGCGATCGGGTTGATGAACTCGGCCATCTTCTCGTTCACGCCTTCTTCTTCCACCAGCTTGCCCACGAGCTTGCCGAACTTCTTCAGCGAAGCGCCGTTGTTGCCCAGCACCTTGCGGCCCAGCAGGTCCAGCGACTGGATGGTGTTGGTGCCTTCATAGATCATGTTGATGCGGTTGTCGCGCACGAACTGCTCCATGCCCCATTCCTTGATGAAGCCGTGGCCGCCGAACACCTGCATGCAGGCATTGGTCGAGATGTGGCCGTTGTCGGTAATGAAGGCCTTGACGATGGGGGTCAGCAATGCGACCAGCTCGCCCGAGTCCTTGCGCACCTTCTCGTCGGGATGGTTGTGCTCCTTGTCGAGCAGCAGCGTGCAGAAGATCTGCAGCGCGCGGCCGCCTTCGGCATAGGCCTTGGCGGTGAGCAGCATCTTGCGCACGTCGGGGTGCACGATGATGGGGTCGGCTTCCTTGTCCTTGGCCTTCACGCCGGAGAGCGAGCGCATCTGGATGCGGTCCTTGGCGTAGGCCAGTGCGTTCTGGTAGGCCACTTCGGTCAGGCCCAGCGACTGGTTGCCCACGCCCAGGCGCGCGGCGTTCATCATCACGAACATCGCGGCCAGGCCCTTGTTGGGCTCGCCCACCAGCGTGCCGGTGGCGCCTTCGATCACGATCTGCGCGGTGGCGTTGCCGTGAATGCCCATCTTGTGCTCCAGGCCGGCGCAGAAGATCGGGTTGCGCTCGCCCAGCGAGCCGTCGGCCTTGACCTTGAACTTCGGCACCACGAACAGGCTGATGCCCTTGCTGCCCTTGGGCGCGTCAGGCAGGCGGGCCAGCACCAGGTGAATGATGTTGTCCGTCATGTCGTGCTCGCCGGCCGAGATGAAGATCTTGCTGCCGGTGATGCGGTAGGTGCCGTCGGCCTGCGGTTCGGCCTTGGTGCGCAGCAGGCCGAGGTCGGTGCCGCAATGGGGTTCGGTCAGGCACATGGTGCCGGTCCACTCGCCGCTCGTGAGCTTGGGCAGGTAGGTCTTCTTCTGCTCGTCGGTGCCATGCGCGGCCAGTGCCTCGTAGGCGCCGTGCGAAAGGCCGGGGTACATGGTCCAGGCCTGGTTGGCGCTGTT
Source organism: Variovorax durovernensis (assembly GCF_977011995.1). NCBI lineage: Bacteria > Pseudomonadati > Pseudomonadota > Betaproteobacteria > Burkholderiales > Comamonadaceae > Variovorax > Variovorax durovernensis. Next base: position 5,924,568 of record NZ_CDRNCW010000001.1, read on the forward strand.
GAGCATTTCGAACAGGCACTGGTTCACCACGAAGGGCAAGCCCTGGCCGCCGAAGGCCGGGTCGCACGACAGCGCGGGCCAGCCGCCTTCGACGTACTTGGCATAGGCGTCCTTGAAGCCCTTGGGCGTCTTGACCTCGTGCGTGGTCTTGTCGAGCGTGCAGCCCTCTTCGTCGCCGCTGATGTTGAGCGGGAAGGTCACTTCGGCGGCGAACTTGCCGGCCTCTTCGATCACTGCGTTGATGGTGTCGGCATCGGTCTCGGCATGGGCGGGCAGCGCCTTGAGCTCCTCGGCGACGTTGAGCACTTCGTGCAGCACGAACTGCATGTCACGCACGGGCGGGTTGTAGGTAGGCATCCGGGACTCTCCTGGTCGAAGCTAGATAGAAAAAGAAAAGGGAAAACGAAAAGGGGACAAGCCGCGCGCTTCAGTCAGCGCACGGTCTTGAGGCGGCGGCCTGCCGGCGCGGCGGCCGCCTCGGGCTTAGGCGCATCGGGCGTGGCGGCGCGCGCGAGGATGTTGTCGAAACCGACATTCGCGCGGCCGATGGAGCCGGGCACCTGCAGGAAGCGCGCTTCGTAGTGCAGCGCGAGGATCAGGCCGTGGATCTCGAACGCCACCTGGCGCTCGTCGGCATCGGCGCGCAGATGGCCTTCGCTCTGCGACTGCACGATGGCTCGCAGCACGGCCGCCTGCCAGATGCTGACCGACTCGACCAGCGCGTCGCGCACCGGGCCCGGGCGGTCGTCGAATTCGGAAGCGCCGCTGATGTAGATGCAGCCCGAGTCGATCTCGGTCGAGGTGCGCTTCATCCAGTTGGCGAACATGGCGCGCAGGCGGGGCAGGCCGCGCGGCGCCTTCAGGGCGGGGAAGAACACTTCCTGCTCGAATCGCGCGTGGTATTCGCGCACCACCGAGATCTGCAGTTCCTCGCGCGAGCCGAAGTGGGCGAAGACGCCCGACTTGCTCATCTTGGTGATTTCAGCCACCGCGCCGATCGACAGCCCCTCGAGCCCGATCTGCGCGGCCAGCGCCAGCGCGGCGTCGACGATGACTGCCTTGGTCTGCTGGCCCTTCTGGGCAGCACGGGCGGGCTTGGCGGGGACGGCTGAAGCGGACATCGTGGAATTCCCAAACAAAAACGAACGGTCGTTCTATTTTGCAGGGACTTTGCACTTTGGTCCGCCAAAGACCTTCAGCAAGAGAAGGTTAATTGATGCGCGGGAGAGCCGCAATCGGGCCCTCCCCGCATATCGCCTTTCAGAACTCCTGCGACACCGGCCGCAGCACCACTTCATTGATGTCCACGTTCGCAGGCTGTTCCACCGCATACACGACCGCGCGCGCCACCGAGTCCGCCGGAATCTGGTTGGCGTCGTAGAACGCCTTCACGCCGGCGGCGCTCTCGGCGTCGCTGCTGCCGAACTTCAGTTCCGAGTCCACCGCGCCGGGCGACACGACGGTCACGCGCACGCCGCTGTTGCCCATTTCCACGCGCAGTCCTTCGGAGATGGCGCGCACCGCATGCTTGGTTGCACTGTAGACGGTGCCGATGGGCGTGAACACCTTCAGCCCGGCGATCGACGCGATGTTGACGATGTGCCCGCTGCCCTGCGCCTGCATGCGCGGCAGCACGGCGGCAATGCCGTACAGCACGCCCTTGATGTTCACGTCGATGGTGCGGTCCCACTCGTCGACCTTGAGCTTCTCGATGGGCGACAGCGGCATCACGCCCGCGTTGTTGACCAGCACGTCGATGCGGCCGAAGGCTTCCACCGTGGCGGCGGCGAGCTTTTCGAGGTCGGCGCGCCTGGCCACGTCGGTGGCCACGGCGATGGCCTCGCCGCCGGCTTCGCGGATTTCGGCGACGACCTTCTCGAGCCGGTCGGTGCGGCGGGCAGCGAGCACCACCTTCGCACCGCGCGCGGCCAGGTGGCGCGCGGTCGATTCGCCGAGCCCGCTGCTCGCGCCGGTAACGATGGCGACCTTGCCCTTGATGTTGTCTTGAACGGATGTCATGGCTGCTTTCCTTTGCTAGGGTGTTGAAGAGATGCCCTGAGTGTGGAAAATCCGCCTGTTCCCGTAAATGAAACTCCGGCGACTTCAAAATTCCTGAAACAGGAATACTCAACTTCCCATGTCCAACCGCCTCGAAGCCCTGCGCGTGTTCTGCGCCGCCGCCGACGCCGCCAACTTCCGCGAGGCGGCCGTGCGCCTGTCGGTGTCGCCGCAGGTGGTGACGCGCGCGGTGCGCGAACTCGAAGACCAGCTGGGCGAGCCCCTCTTCCACCGCAGCACCCGCGGCGTGCAACTCACCGACTTCGGCCGGCAGCTCGCCGAACGTGCGCGCGTGGCGGTGGGCGGCGTGGACGATCTGTTCCACCGTACCGACCGGCGCGCGCTCTCGCAGCACGAGGGCACGGTGCGGGTCACGGCGCCGGGCATCTTCGGCCGCCGGCTGATTCCGCAGGCGCTGGCGCCGATGCTCGCCGCGCACCCCGGCCTGGTGCTCGACCTGCGCGTGTCGGAAGAGCATGCCGACGTGGTCGACCAGCAGATCGACATCGGCGTGCGCGTCGGGCCGCTGCGCGATGCACGCTTCGTGGCGCGGCCGGTGGGCAAGATGGCGCTGCACGTGGTGGCCGCGCCCTCGCTCATCGCCCGCACCGGCGTGCCGAAAAAAATCGACGCGCTCGCGGGCCTGCCGCTCACCGCGCTGATCGACCGCATGTCGGGCCGGCCGTGGCCGATGATCTTCAGCAAGGGCCGGCAACTGGCGGTGAGTTCGCCGGCATTCGTCACCGACGACTTCGATGCCGAGGGCGCGGCAGTGCTCGCGGGCCTCGGCTTCGCGCAGCTGATCGGGTCGCTGGCCGAGCCCTGGCTGAAATCGGGCGCGCTGGTACCGGTGCTGGAGGCCGATGCGCCGGAGCCGTGGCCGATCTATGTTTACCGTCCACAGCGCGCACCAGTGCCGGCGCGCGTGCGGCTGGTGTACGACGAACTGGTCCGCGTGCTGCGCTGAACGCCGCTACGACGACAGGCCGCTTGCCCGCTGCCAGGCACCCGGCGTGAAACCGAAGTGGCGCGTGAAGATGCGCGTCATGTGGCTCTGGTCCGCGAAGCCGCTGGCGGCGGCCGCATCTGCGAGGCTCGAGCCGCGGCGAATCAGGGCCCGTGCGCGTTCGGCGCGCTGCAGCAGGAGCCATGCATGCGGCGGCACGCCATAGGCTTTGACGAATCGGCGCAGGGCCTGGTACTTGCTGAGGCCGGCCATCGTGGCGAGTTCGTCGAGCGAGGGCGCGTCGAGCAGGTCGTCAGCAAGCCGCTCGCGCAGCTGCCGCACATCGCCGCCAGCCTCGCGCAACGGCAGTGCGGTGGAATGGGTTTCGAGCAGCAGGCCGCAGACTTCGGCCAGTGACTCTTCGCAGGAAAGCGTCCCGGCTCCAGCGGTGTGGTCCGCATGAACGGCCTTCCATGCGTCGAGGCGCACGAACAAGCGACGCAGCGCATCACCCAGCCGCGCGTCCCGCAGCACGGGGCGCGTGAACTCGATGCCATTGCCGGCAACGCCATCGCCGCGCATGCCCGCCATCACGGCCGCATCGAAATACACTATGCGCCAACGCCGCGACGGGCCGCCGAGCGGCCGGCCGTCGTGCACTTCCCCGGGGTTGGTGGTGATCAGGTCGCCGGCATAGGCATCGACCTTGCCCCGGCCGCTGGCCGAGCTTTGCGCGCCATGGTCGAGCAGGCCGACGCCGTAGGTCGAATGCCAGTGCCGGCCGTAGTGGCGGGCACTGTCCATCGCGGTGCCGTGGACGCCCTCCCAGGGCGTGCCGAAGACCTGCGAGCGATGGTCCGGCGGCGTTTTCGTCATCCGCCGGATGATCTCAGAGAACGGCTCTCAGAGCTTGAAGGGAACCACTTCCTGGCGCTGCTCGCCCAGGCCTTCGATGCCCAGCGTCATCACGTCGCCCTTCTTCAGGAACAGCGGCGGCTTCATGCCCATGCCAACGCCGGGCGGCGTACCGGTGGTGATGACGTCGCCAGGCATCAGCGTCATGAACTGGCTCACGTAGCTCACGATCTTGGCCACGGTGAAGATCATGGTCTTGGTGCTGCCGGTCTGCACGCGCTGGCCGTTCAGGTCGAGCCACATCGAGAGCTTCTGCGGGTTCTCGATCTCGTCGCGCGTCACCAGCCAGGGGCCGATGGGGCCGAAGGTGTCGCAGCCCTTGCCCTTGTCCCAGGTGCCGCCGCGCTCGATCTGGTATTCGCGCTCGCTGATGTCGTTGATGGTGCAGTAGCCGGCCACGTAGTCGAGGGCGCTCTTTTGCGACACGTAGCGCGCGCGCGTGCCGATGACCACGCCGAGTTCGACTTCCCAGTCGGTCTTGACCGAGCCCTTGGGCAGCATCACCGGGTCGTTCGGGCCCTGGATGCAGCTGTTGGCCTTGGTGAACACCACGGGTTCCTTGGGCACCGGCAGGCCGGATTCGGCCGCGTGGTCCGCATAGTTCAGGCCGATGGCGATGAACTTGCCGACGTTGGCCACCGGTGCGCCGAAGCGCGGCTTGCCCTTGACCAGCGGCAGCTTGTCGACCTTCTGCTTGCGCAGCTTGGCAATGGCGGCATCGCCCAGTTGCTCGGGGCCGATGTCCTTGACGACGGCGCTCAGGTCGCGCAGCTTGCCTTCGTTGTCGATGAGGCCGGGCTTTTCCTTGCCGGGGTTGCCATAGCGGACGAGTTTCATGCTTTCCTTTCAGTGCATTGAATTGATCAGTACGTGGAGCGGCCACCGGAGAGGTCGAAGACCGCGCCGGTGGAAAAAGAGCAATCCTCGGTGCAGAGCCAGCCGACCATCGCGGCCACCTCTTCCACCGTGCCGAAGCGGCCCATGGGAATCTTCGAGAGCATGAAGGCGATGTGCTCGGGCGTCATCTGGTCGAAGATGGCCGTCTTCACCGCCGCGGGCGTCACGCAGTTCACGCGGATGCCGGTGTCGGCCAGTTCCTTGCCGAGCGACTTGGTCAGGCCGATGACGGCTGCCTTGCTCGCGCTGTAGGCACTGGCGTTGGGGTTGCCGTCCTTGCCGGCCACCGAGGCGATGTTGACGACGCGGCCGTAGCCCCGGTCGCCCTGCTTGCGCATCTGCGCGACCACCTCGCGGCAGCACAGGAACACGCCAGTGATGTTGACGTCCATCACCTGGCGCCAGTCGTCCACGGGGTAGTCCCACAGCTTGGTGTTGGGCCCGGTGATGCCGGCGCTGTTGACCAGCGCATCGATGTGCGGCACCTGCGCCAGCGTGGCCGCCACGGCCTTGGCGACCGATGGCTGCTGAGATACGTCGACCTTCAGCGCGAAGGCCTTGCCGCCGAGCGATTCGGCCGCCTTTTGCACCGCCTCTTCGTCGCGGTCCCACAGCGTGACGCTGCCGCCCGACGCCAGCAGCCGCTGCGCGATGCCGAAGCCCAGGCCCGTGGCGCCGCCGGTGACGACCGCATGGCGGCCCGAGAAATCGAGCTGGTTCATGTCGTGATGCCGATGGCTCCTCGTGTCTTCGGGTTAGGCCCGATGGTGGCCCGGGCGGTGTATCGTATTCTGAATTGGCCTTACCACTTGGCCAATTCAGGACAACCCTTAACCCGCTCTTGCCGACCTCGTGCCCCTCCAGACCCTCGAACCCCAGCGCCTCTACCGCCAGATTGCAGACCAGCTCCGCGGCCTGATCGCCGAGGGCGAGTTCGACGTGGGCGCGCGCATTCCCGCCGAGCGCGACCTCGCCAAGCAGCTGGGCGTGAGCCGCCCTTCGGTGCGCGAGGCGCTGATCGCGCTGGAGGTGGAAGGCTGGGTCGAGATAAGAACCGGCTCGGGCGTTTACGTGCTGGACCGCTCGCACCGCACCGGCGCCCCCACGGCCGGCACCGAGTGGGGGCCGCTGGAAATCATTCGCGCGCGCCGCATGGTCGAGGGCGAGATCGCCGCCACCGCCGCGCAGCAGGGCAAACGCAAGGACGTGGACGCCATGCGCCGCGCGATCCGCATGATGCGCGAGACGGCCGCGCGCAACGAGGTGCCGCACGAGGGCGACCGCGCCTTCCACCTGGCCATCGTCAACGCCTGCGACAACGTGGTGCTGACCGAGACGGTGCAAGGCTTCTGGGAGTCGCGGCACGGGCCGATCTTCGCCCGGATGATCGACTACTTCGAGACCATGGAATCGTGGCAGGCCGCCATCGGCGAGCACGAAGCCATCCTCGATGCCATCGCCGCGCGCGATGCCGCCGCGGCGCGCGACGCGATGCACCAGCACATGGACAAGTTCCACCAGAGATTCAGCGCGAGCTGGCGCCGCGCGAAGGCCTCCTGACAACAAACAAGCGCCGGCAGACGCCCCACCATGACCCCCTACATCCGACTCCATCCCGCCGACGACGTCGTCATCGCGCGTTCCCAACTGCTCGGCGGCACCACTGTCGAGAACGTGGCCGTGCGCGGCCTGATCCCGCCGGGCCACAAGATCGCGATGCGCGACATCGCCCAGGGCGAACCGGTGCGCCGCTACAACCAGATCATCGGCTTCGCGAGCCGCCCCATCGGCGCAGGCGAGCACGTGCACACGCAGAACCTGGACATGGGCCCGGACAAGGGTGACTTCGAACGCGACTACGCCTTCGGCGCGGACGTGAAGCCCGCGCCCGCGAAGCGCGAGGCCACCTTCATGGGCATCAAGCGCGCCGACGGCCGCGTGGCCACGCGCAACTACATCGGCGTGCTGACCAGCGTGAACTGCTCGGCCACGGCCGCGCGCGCCATTGCCGACCACTTCTCGCGAAAGACCAATCCGCAGGCGCTGGCGGCATTCCCCAACGTCGACGGCGTGGTCGCGCTCACGCACGGCACCGGCTGCGGCATGGACACCCAGGGCATGGGCATGCAGATCCTGGAGCGCACGCTCACGGGCTATGCCACGCATCCGAACTTCGCAGGCGTGCTGGTGGTCGGCCTCGGCTGCGAAGCCAACCAGATCAACGCCTGGCTCGCGACCGGCCACCTGGCCGAGGGCGAGAACTTCCGTACCTTCAACATCCAGGACACGGGCGGCACGCGCAAGACGGTCGAGAAAGGCGTGGCGCTCATCGAGGAAATGCTGCCGCGCGCCAATGCGGTGAAGCGCGAGCCATGCAGCGCGGCGCACATCACCATCGGCCTGCAGTGCGGCGGCTCCGACGGCTACTCGGGCATCAGCGCCAACCCGGCGCTGGGCGCGGCAGTCGACCTGCTGGTGGCGCATGGCGGAACGGCCATCCTGAGCGAGACGCCCGAGGTGTACGGCGCCGAACACCTGCTCACGCGCCGCGCGGTGAAGCGCGAGGTCGGCCAGAAGCTGGTGGACCGCATCAAGTGGTGGGAGCACTACACAGAGATCAACCAGGGCGAGATGAACAACAACCCCTCGCCCGGCAACAAGGCAGGCGGGCTCACCACCATCCTCGAGAAGTCGCTGGGCGCAGTGGCCAAGGGCGGCACCAGCAACCTCGAGGCGGTGTACGAATACGCGGAGCCCGTCACCGCGCACGGCTTCGTCTACATGGACACGCCGGGCTACGACCCGGTCAGCGCCACGGGCCAGGTGGCCGGCGGCGCCAACCTCATCTGCTTCACCACGGGGCGCGGCTCGGCCTATGGCTGCGCACCCTCGCCCTCGCTCAAGCTCGCGACCAACTCGGCACTGTGGCAGCGGCAGGAAGAAGACATGGACATCAACTGCGGCGAGATCGTCGACGGCACCGCCTCCATCCAGGAGATGGGCCAGCGCATCTTCGAGCTGGTGCTGGCCACCGCATCGGGCGCGCGCTCCAAGAGCGAGCAGCACGGCTACGGGCAGAACGAGTTCGTTCCGTGGCAGGTCGGCGCGGTGATGTAGGCCCACCCAAGAGCACAAGGAGCAGCATGGCCACTCTTCCCTTCGGCTTTCTCGAGGGCACCGGCTTCGAGCACCTGGACCCGCGCTTCAAGCCGCGCATTCCCGGCCCCGAGCGACTGCAGCGCCTTTGGACCGGCGCGCGCTGGTGCGAAGGCCCCGCGTGGTTCGCCGCGCACCGCACGCTGGTGTGGTCGGACATTCCGAACAACCGCATGCTGCGCTACGACGAGGTCAACGGCACGGTCGGCGTCTTCCGCGAGCCGGCCAACAACACCAACGGCCACACGGTCGACCGCGAAGGCCGGCTCGTGAGCTGCGAGCACCTCACGCGGCGCGTGACGCGCACCGAGCACGACGGCTCCATCACCGTGCTGGCTTCGCACTGGCAAGGCAAGCGCCTGAATTCACCCAACGACGTGGTGGTGCATTCGGACGGCGGCGTGTGGTTCACCGACCCGAGCTACGGCATCCTCTCCGACTACGAGGGACTGAAGGCCGACAGCGAGATCGGCGCCTGCCATGTCTACCGCATCGACCCCGCCAGCGGCGAGGTGCAGCGCATGGCCGACGACTTCGTCAAACCCAACGGACTGGCCTTCTCGCCCGACGAATCGCTGCTGTACATCGCCGACACCGGCGCGAGCCACGCGGCGGACGGGCCGCGCCACATCCGCCGCTTCAAGGTGGGCGCCGACGGCCGCAGCCTGAGCGGCGGCGAGGTGTTTGCCGAATGCACCAACGGTTTGTTCGACGGTTTTAGGCTCGACACCGAAGGCCGCATCTGGACCAGCGCCGCCGACGGCGTGCACGCCTACGATCCCGACGGCACGCTGCTGGGCAAGATCCTCGTGCCCGAGCGCGTGGCCAACGTGTGCTTCGGCGGCCCCAAGCGCAACCGGCTGTTCGTCTGCGCCACCACCTCCCTCTATGCCATCACGCTGAACGCGAAAGGAATCTGATCCATGTCCAGAACATTGCCGGCCGACGACCTGCAGGCCACCGTTGCCAGCATCCTGCAGGCGGCGGGCAGCGCGCCCGCGGAGGCGCAGCAGGTGGCCGCCAACCTCGTGCTCGCCAACCTGAGCGGCCACGACTCGCACGGCGTGGGCATGCTGCCGCGCTATGTCGACGCGGTGGCCGAAGGCGGCCTGAAGCCGAACACGGCCGTGAAGATCAATCTCGACATCGGCACGCTGATGGGCCTGGACGGCCAGCACGGCTACGGGCAGGTCGTGGGCGTGCAGGCGATGGAGCTGGGCATCGCGCGGGCGAAGCAGCACGGCAGCTGCATCTTCACGCTCTCGCATGCGCACCACCTGGGACGCATCGGGCACTTCGCGGAAATGGCGACGGCGCAGGGGCTGGTGTCGATGCACTTCGTCAACGTGCTGTCGCGCCCGGTGGTCGCGCCCTGGGGCGGCGGCGACGGGCGCTTCGGCACAAATCCGTGCTGCATCGGCGTGCCGCTGGCGGGCGCCGAGCCCTTCGTGCTCGACTACGCCACCAGCCGCGTGGCGCAAGGCAAGATGCGCGTGGCCCACAACAAGGGCGAGCGCGTGCCCGACGGTTATTTGATCGACGAGAACGGCGCGCCGACCAACGACCCGGGCGTGGTCGTGGTGCCGCAGGGCAACGGCCTGTTCGGCGCGCTGATGACCTTCGGCGAGCACAAGGGCTACGGCATGGCCGTGGCCTGCGAACTGCTGGGTGGCGCACTCACGGGCGGCGGCACCTGGCACCGTCAGGCGGACACGGCGCGCACCGTGCTCAACGGCATGCTGACTGTACTGATCGACCCCGAGAAGCTGGGCACGCAGAAGTCTTTCGACGAAGAAGCGCGCGAGTTTGTCGAGTGGCTGCGCCGGAGCCCTCCGGGGCAGGGTTTCGAAGGGGTGCAACTGGCCGGCGAGCCGGAGCGCAAGGCGCGCGCGGCGCGGCGCAAGGATGGGATCTGGGTGGACGACGCGACGTGGGGGGAAATCGTCGCGGCCGGGGCCAGCGTGGGCGTGCAGGTCGCCTGAGCGGCCGAAAGGCAAACGCTAGCAGCGGCCGACGACCTTGCGGACGCCTTCGATGAAGCGATCCGCGGTCGCCCTGCCCGCGGCATTGGACTTGAGGTAGCTGACGCGCAGCTTCACGAAGTTGTTTCGCACGACCGTGAGGTAGGTGTACGACGCAAGCACGGTGCCGTCGAGCTCCATCTCATAGCCCTTCCAGATGAACTGCGGGCCGCAACCGCCGAGGCTCGTGGTCTGGTCGGGTGTGGAGGGGACAGTAACCCTGTTCGCCAGCCCCGGCGCTGCCATCTGCTTCACTTCACCGATGACCTGCGCGAAATGCTTGCGCACGATGGCCGATTCGGTGCCGTCGGGAATGCTGCTCAGGCCCCCGGTGTAGACATAGACGCTGCCCTGCACGGGGCCGTCGAGTACATAGCGGGTTGCGGCACCCAGCGCCTTTTGCGGAAAAGTCTCGCGCCCCCGTAGCTGGAGCCCGCCGATCTCGTCGGGAAAGGTCACGCCGATAGCGTCTTCATAGGCAGTTGCCGAAGCGAACGGCGAGAGGCAACAAAGTGCCAGGAGCAGGATCAGCGGCCGCATGGAAGGCCGAGTCAGACGATCAGCGCAATCGTGGCTTCCAGGTGTTCCGACGGCGCGCGCCGGAACCCCGAGCGCGCAAAGCGCTGCAACTGCCCCACCACGAAGGCCGTGAGCGCCGCGGCACGCACCTGCGCATCGACGCTTGGCGTTGCCGAACCATCAGCGCTGGCGGCACCGCGCAGCACCTGGCGCAGCGTGGCCTCGATCTTGTCGAAGAACTGGTTCATGCGCTGCTGCAGGCGTTCGTTCTCGAACACCAGCGCGTCGCCCACCATGACGCGCGTCATGCCGGGGTTGCGCTCGGCGAACTGCACGAGCAGCGTGAGGATGCGGGCGGCCTGCTGGGCGCCGGTGGCGCCCTCGCGCTCAAGGATCTGGTTGACCAGCGTGAAGACGCTCTGCTCGATGAAATCGATCAGGCCCTCGAACATCTGGGCCTTGCTCGCGAAATGGCGATAGAGCGCGGCTTCGCTCACTTCGAGCCGCGCGGCCAGCGCGGCGGTGGTGACCCGCTCGGCACCCGGCTGCTCCAGCATGGAAGCGAGCGCCTGCAGGATCTGCACGCGCCGCTCTCCCGGCTTCGGGCGCTTGCGCACCGGAGGGGTGGACGTTTCCGTCGGCGTGTCTACGCCGGAAGCACCTGTCGTCTCTTCGTTCTGCATGGGAGCGCGTGCAAAGATGTAATCAATTGATTCTCGCACAGCGCAGTGAGCACGCGCCTTCTGGTTCAGCGGGCGCGGATCATCGTCCCGTAGGCCTGGTCGGTCAGGATCTCGAGCAGCATCGCGTGCGGCACCCGGCCGTCAATGATGTGCACCGCGTTCACGCCGCTCTTGGCCGCGTCGAGCGCGCCTTCGATCTTGGGCAGCATGCCGCCGGAGATGGTGCCGTCGGCGAACAGGTCGTCGATTTCGCGCGCGCTCAGGTTGGTGAGCAGCTTGCCGTCCTTGTCGAGCACGCCGGGCGTGTTGGTCAGCAGCATGAGCTTCTCGGCCTTGAGCACGGTGGCCAGCTTGCCGGCGACGACGTCGGCGTTGATGTTGTAGCTCTCGTTGTCCTCGCCGAAGCCGATCGGGCTGACCACGGGAATGAAGGCGTCGTCCTGCAGCGCCTTGACCACGCTGGGGTCGATGGAGACGATGTCGCCCACCTGGCCCACGTCGTGCTGCAGGTTGGGGTCGGTGCGGTCGGCCAGCTTGAGCTTCTGCGCGCGGATCAGGCCGCCGTCGCGTCCGGTCAGGCCCACGGCCTTGCCGCCGGCCTGGTTGATGAGGCCCACGATGTCCTGCTGCACCTCGCCCGCCAGCACCCATTCGACGACTTCCATGGTCTCGGCGTCGGTCACGCGCATGCCCTGGATGAAGCTGCCCTTCTTGCCGAGCTTGTTGAGCGCCGCCTCGATCTGCGGGCCGCCGCCGTGCACCACCACCGGGTTCATGCCGACCAGCTTGAGCAGCACCACGTCTTCCGCGAAGTCGGCCTGCAGGGCCGGGTCGGTCATGGCGTTGCCGCCGTACTTGATGACGATGGTCTTGCCGTGGAACTTGCGGATGTACGGCAGCGCCTGGGCCAGGATCTCGGCCTTGTCGCGCGGGGGAATGTTGAGGACGGGGTCGGTCATGGGCGGTCAGGCTCCAAAGCGGTGGACGATAAGGTGAAGCTCAAATTCTCGCGCAATCGCGGTGACAGCCAACTGACCGACTGCGCGGAGCCTGGGGTGCCTGATCACGGGCGCAGCCAGCGCGGCACCTTGAAGCGCACGATCATCAGGTAGGAACCCACGTAGGTGGTGATGAACAGCAGGCAGAAGAACATCAGCACGTAGGTGTTGTTCCAGAACAGCACCGCCGGCACCACCGACATGGCCGCAAACATCCACAGGTAGGGCGAGGTGCGGTTGTTGCGCGCCAGCAGTTGCCGGGCCTCGTCGTCCGCAAAGGCCACGCGCACGATGCGGCGGAAGATCAGCTGGTGGAAGTGCAGCGCGTCTGCCGTGCCGGGCGACTGGCCACGTGCCAGCTTGCGGTAGATGGAGAACAGCGTCTCCCAAACCGGGTAGATCAGCAGCAGCATCGGGAACCACGGCGACACCACGCGGTGCCGCTGCACCAGCGTGACGCAGGCCACGGCGATGACCATGCCCCAGACGTACGCACCGCCGTCGCCGGCGAAGATCTTGCCGCGCGGGTAGTTCCACACCAGGAAGCCGAAGGTGGCGCCGACCAGGCACACCACCATGGCCGCCAGCTGGCGGTCGCCGACCTGCAGCGCCACGTGCGAAATGGCCAGGCAGACCAGCACCGCCACCGTGCCCGCGAGCCCGTTGTAGCCGTCGATGATGTTGAAGGCGTGCGGCAGGCCGCCGATGGCGAGCGCCGCGAACAGCACCGTGGCAAAGGGAATCATCGCCAGCCAGCCGTCGACCGTCTCGAAGCCGGTGCGCGCCACGCCCAGTCCCAGCAGCCAGCACACCAGCAGCGCCGAACCGATGGTCAGCCCGAGCCGGTAGCGCACCTTCACGCGCTGGGTGACGTCTTCCACGATGCCGCCGAGCACGGCCGGGGCAATGCACAGCAGCGTGAGCATCGAGGTGGTGACCGGCCAGGACACGTTGAACGGGTCGGTGCCGGTGATGCCGGCGGCCAGCCAGGCCGCGCCCATGCCCAGCAGGATGCCCGCACCGCCCAGGCGCGGCACATGGCCCTTGTGGAAGCGTTGGGGCATGTCAGCGCCGTAGATCCGGGCATGCCTGCGCGCGCGGCGCATGAACACCTGGACCGAGAAGGCGGCGACGAAGAAACTGATGACGATCAGAGCAATCATGTGTGGGGGTTGGGGAACCCTAGAATTCCCGAGCGAAATTAGACCATGCCAACACCCCCCTCCCCCTTCCCCGCTCCATTTACCCCGATCACCATTTCAATCGTGAGCCACGGCCAGCTCGCGCTGGTGCTGCCGCTGCTCGACCAGCTGGACCGTCACAGCCGTGCATCGACCGCCAAGGTGGTCCTCACGCTGAACATTCCCGAGCCCGACGTGCTCGCGGGCCGAAACTGGGGTTTCGAGGTGGAAAGGATCGAGAACGCGAGCCCCAAGGGCTTCGGCGCCAATCACAACCAGGCGTTCGAGCGCTGCGCCACACCTTGGTTCCTGGTGCTCAACCCGGACATCCGCTTCGACGGCGACGTACTGGCGCCCCTGCTCGCCCAGGCCGCCCCCGATGCCGGCCTGCTGACGCCGCGCATCCTGGAGCCGGGCAAGAACACGCCCGAGCCGCACCGGGCGCTGCTCACGCCCCTGGAGATCGTCGGGCGCAAGAAACCCGGCTACGTTCGGCCACGGGTGCCGGCGTGGATTCCCGGCCTGTTCATGCTGTTTCGCAGCGAGGCCTATCGCAAGGTCGGCGGCTTCGACGAACGCTTCTTCATGTACGGGGAAGACTTCGACATCTGCGCGCGCACCCGGCTGGCGGGCTGGAAGCTGCAAGTCGGCGAAGACCTGACGGCCCGGCACGACGCCCAGCGCGACAGCCACCGGAGCAAGAAATACCTGTACTGGCACGTGACCAGCCTGCTGAAAGTTTGGCTGTCGGGGTCGTTCTGGCGGTACCGGCGGCTCGCGGCGAAGGCGCCGGCGCGCTGACCGGTTAGTCAGCCGCGCTCGAGCAGGTCCTGCGCGATGGCATGGCCGCCCCGGCCGAAGCGGGCGTAGCGCCCACGCGCCGCCTCGACCAGGATCGGAACCACACGCAGCGGGCGCGCCCTTGGCAACTCGGCCCTGAAGCGCTGGTGCGCCACCTTGGCGCGCTGCGCGTTCAGGCGGGCAGCCGGCACCCGGTCGCCGAGGCGGAGCAGGCGCTGCAGCAGCGCATCGGCGCGATGCAGCCGCGCCACGTGCTTGTCGCCGCGTTCGGCAAAAGCCTTGGCGATCTTCTCGGACAGCGTGAGCCGCCGGGCGCCGATCTGGTTGCTGGCGTGCTGGCGGTAGTCGATGGTCGGCTCGGGCAGCACGTCCATGCGGCCCGTGGCCGCGGCGATGGCGGCCAGCCACTCGTCGTGCACCCACTCGGGCGCGAACGGGAGCGCCGCGTCGAGCAAAGTCTCGCGGAACATGGTGGTCGCGCCGGTCACGAGGTTGCGCCGCAGCAGCACGCTGAAGGCGTCGCCATGCGCAATGGCTTCCAACTCGGGGGGCTGCACTTCGAGCGCATGGAAGAGCGTGGAGCCCAGGGGCTTCAGCTCGGCATCGACGAGGCGCGCGTCGGTGTGCAGCAGCAGCAGGTCGGGACGAGCCTCGAATTGCGCCGCCATGCGCGCGAGGCGGCCGGGGTGCCAGACATCGTCTTGGTCGCACAGCACGATCAGTTCGTGGCTGCAGGCGCGCACGGCCTGCTCGAAATTTCGCGTCACGCCCAGCGGCGGCGTGTTGCTGAACACCCGCAGCGCGATCTGGTCCGCCACGCCGCATCGGGCGATCGTGTCGCGCACGACGGCCAGCGTGTCGTCGGTCGAACCGTCGTCGGACACGATGATTTCGCGCGGCAAGGGCACCTGCGTGCAGATGCTGTGGATCTGCTCGGGGAGATAGCGCGCGCCGTTGCGGGTGCAGAGGGCTACGGAGATGTCGAGGGTCATCAGGCCGGAGACACGCGGGGGGGCCAGGCGTAGCTGAAGTCCTCGCGGGCGAGCATGAGGTTGGGGCTGTAGGCGGGGTCGTTCTGTATGAGAGCGCCCCAGCGCTGCTGCATGTAGGCGGCCTCTTGCTGAAACTGCGCCTGCTTCTGCGGCGTGACGTTCTTGGCGCGCGTCGCGGACTCGTAATGGAACAGCTCTGCATACGGCGTCCAGACATTGCGCAGGCCGGCCTCGCGCAGCCGCAAGCAGAAATCGATGTCGTTGAAGGACTCTTTCAGGTTGACCTCGTCGAGCCCGCCGACCTGCAGGTAATGGCGCTTCTGGATCACGAGGCAAGCCGCGGTGACGGCCGAGAACGACTGGATGAGTGCCGCACGGCCGGCATAGCCCTCACGACCGGCGGGCATGCGGCGATGCGAATGCGCGGCGATGCCGCCCACGCCCAGGATCACGCCGGCATGCTGGAGGGTCTTGTTCGGGAACCACAGCCGCGCGCCCACGGCGCCCACGCCCGACTGCACGGCCAGGCTCACCATTTCGCTCAGCCAGTCCGGCGTGATGACCTCGATGTCGTTGTTGACCAGCGCGACGATTTCGCCGTTGGCGGCCGCCACGGCGCCGTTGTTCAGCGCCGCGTAGTTGAAGTCGCGGTCGTCGCGCAGCACGCGGACATTCGACTTTTCGGAGGCTATACGCTTGAACCAGGCCAGCGTGTCCGCATCGTCGGAGCCGTTGTCGACGATGATGATTTCGTAGTTCGAATAGCTGGTCTTCTGCAGGATGGAGTCGACGCACTGGCGGGTCAGCTGCAAGGCATTTCGCGTCGGGATGATCACGGAAACCAACGGTAAGACTTCGGGCAAGGCGTAATGCACGCGGTAGCCGAAATCGAGGTGTTCCGCAGTGGCGCGCACGCCGGTGCGCTCGAAGTGTTCGTTCAGCGCGCGCTCCCCCGCGATCGCGGCATAGGGCTTGGCGTTCATCGACTTGGCCGTGCTCTCGACATGCACGCGCCAGTGATAGAGCACCCGCGGAATGTGGCGGATCTGGCCCAGCTCGATGCGCTCCATGCAGCGCAGCACGAGGTCCCAGTCCTGCGAGCCCTCCATGCCCACGCGGAAGCCGTCGACGGAGCGCATGAGCTCGGTCGAGAGCACCCCCAGGTGGCTGAACATGTTCTGCGAGCGGAAAAGATCAATGTTCCAGTCCGACTTGAAGTAAGGCCCGAAGCGGTGGCCGCCCTCGTCGACCTTGTCCTCGTCCGAATAGATCAGCTTCACGTCAGGATGGGCCGCGATGCAGTCGGCCACCCAGAAGAGAGCGTGCGCGGGCAACAGGTCATCGTGATCCATGAGCGCGACCCAGGGGCCGGAGACCAGTTCGAGCGCGCTGTTGGAGGCCGCCGAGATATGGCCATTCTTCGGGCGGAACACCACCTTGATGCGCGGGTCGCTCTCGCTGTACGACCTGAGAATCTCGCGCACCTCGGCCGAAGGCGAAGCATCGTCCGCGATGCAGAGTTCCCAGTTCGGATAGATCTGGTCGCGCACCGATTCGATAGCCTCGCGCAGCCAGCCCGGGTTGGGGTTATAGGTGGGCATCACGACCGAAATCAGCGGCCGGTCCTTCATGGCGGCAACGCGGTGGACGATCCGCTCGCGCACTTCCGGCGTCAGGGTGTCGTAGCGCTGCACCCATTTCGAATAGTCGTTGTAGCCGCCGAAGCGCCGCCCCAACTCCCAGCGGATGCCGGCCCAGCCGGACTTCTTGAACATTCGCCACGCCCGCTGGATGCGCCCCATCATTCCGGGGCCTTGCCAGAGTCCGGCCAGGCCGAGGAAAAATCGATAGACAGATTTCATAGAGATTGCAAAGCCGCGAGGCGAGTGAGACGTGGCTGGTGGGGAAATACCGGAAAAACGGAGCGACACCGAAACAATGCGTCGCCGGCCGCGCGGGAGGGGATTATCTTCGCAACCCTCCAGCGGCCGGCAACAGCCGTTGCACTGGCGGACCGGACCCGGGAGGCTGCCCGTAAAATTGGCCGGTTACAAAGCAAAAGGAAAAGAATGAGGCTGCTCTCAGTGGTGCTTTCGGGAGGCGCCGGTTCCAGGCTCTGGCCTGCTTCGCGCCAAGCCTTTCCCAAGCCATTCATGAAGATCGGCGACTCCACGCTGCTCCAACAAGCCATCGAGCGGGGTCAGGCCTGTGGCACCGGCGACCTGATGGTCGTCACCAACAAGGATCACCTGTTCCTGACGAAGGACGTGCTCGGGCAGATGAGCGATCCGCCGGCCACGACGTTCCTGCTCGAACCGAAGGGGCGCAATACCGGACCGGCCATTGCCTTGGCGGCTTTGCAGTGTGCCCGCCAGTTCAGCGGCGACACGGTGATGCTCGTGCTGTCGGCCGACCACCTCGTGCCCGACGTGCACGCCTTCGTAGCGAGCGCGACCGAGGCTTTCCGCCTGGCACAGGAAGGCAACCTCGTGGTGTTCGGCGTGAGCCCGACGAGCCCCGACACCGGCTTCGGCTATATCGAGGTCGAGCATGTGTCGCGCGAAAGCCAGAGCGTCAAGCGATTCGTCGAGAAGCCCGACCTCGAAACGGCCCAGAAGTATCTGGCCACGGGCCGCTACTACTGGAACAGCGGCATGTTCGCCTTCACGGCCGACACCATCATCGCGGCACTCGAGGCGCACGCCCCCGAAGTGATCAGGGCTGCAAGGCAGGCGCTGGCAACCGCCAGCACGTCTGGCGCCTCGGTCAATTTCGATTTGCATGCGTTCGGCCTCCAGCCCGACATCAGCATCGACTACGCGGTGCTGGAGCACGCATCCAATGTGCACGTGGTGCCCGCCAAATTCAGCTGGAGCGACGTCGGCTCCTGGCCCGCGGTGTCGAACGCGCTGATTCCCGACGCCAGCGGCAACACGCTGCCCGACGATGTGGTGGCGCTCGACACCACGGGCACCCATGTTCAGGTCGAGAGCTACGGCCCCAAGGTCGTCGCCACGGTGGGCGTTCATGACTTGGTGATCGTCGACACGCCCGACGCCCTGCTCGTGCTTCACAAGGACAGCGCGCAGAAGGTGAAGAAAGTGGTGGACGTGCTGAAGGCACGCAAGCACGAAACCGTGCACCTGCCGCCCGTGGTTCATCGCCCATGGGGCACCTACGCTTCGCTGAAGGAAGGCGATGGCTACAAGGTCAAGCGCATCACGGTTCGCCCGGGCGAAGCGCTCTCGCTGCAATACCACCACCAGCGTGCCGAGCACTGGGTGGTGGTACAAGGCCAGGGAATCGTGCAGATCGGCGAGGTCGAGCACGAGACGTTCCCCGGTCAATACCGCTACATCCCCCTGAAAGAAAAACACCGCCTCACGAACACCGGCGACGAAGAGCTTGTGCTCATCGAAGTCCAGTGCGGCGGCTACCTCGGCGAGGACGACATCGTCCGCCTTGCAGACACCTACGGCCGTACATGAGTCAAGTCCATTCCAATCTCCATCGAAGCGCCTTTTCCGACTGGTGGCAAGGCACTCGCCGCACCGACATCTGGTGGACCCTTGCATGGTTCGACATCGTGTTGCGCTACCGGCGCTCCATGCTCGGGCCCATGTGGCTGACCCTCAGCATGGGCGTGATGATCGGCGGCATGGGGCCGCTCTACAGTTCACTGTTCGGCACCGAGCTGTCCCGGTTCTTTCCGCACCTTGCGCTGGGCATCATCTTCTGGGGCTTTTTCTCCAGCATCGTGACGGACTCATGCAATGCATTCGTGGGATCGTCCAACTATCTCAAACAGGGTTACTTTCCTATCAGCCTGTTCGTCTGGCGCAGCCTGGCCCGCAACCTGATCCAGTTCGCACACCAGATCGTGCTCTACATCCCGGTGGCAATCTGGGCGGGCATTTCGCTGTCCTGGTCGGTACTGCTGGTGCTGCCTGCATTCGCCATCCTGATCGTCAATGCACACGCCTTGGGGCTGTTGCTGGGACTGATCTGCACGCGCTACCGCGACGTCACGCAGATCGTCACAAGTGTGATGCAGATGCTGATGTTCCTGACGCCGGTGTTCTGGCTGCCCGAGAGCCTGCCCGGGCGCGCCAAGTACGTTCTGTGGAATCCCTTCGCCCAGATGCTGGACCTGCTTCGCACACCGCTGATGGGCGGTGTCGCGCACATCCACAGCTGGATTGGCATTCTCGTGTGGACAGCGCTCTGCCTCACACTGGCCATCGCGCTTTTCTCCAAGTACCGCCGCCGCGTCGTTTACTGGCTCTGATCCATGGCATTCATTTCACTCAAGAACGTCGCCGTCAACTTTCCGATCTATGGCGCCGGCGCCAATTCACTCAAGAAAACTCTTGCAGCCTCCGTGACCGGCGGGCGCTTCGGCAAGGAAACCGGCGTGACCGTCGTGCAGGCGCTCAGCGGCATCAACCTCGAGCTCAGGAGCGGCGATCGGCTCGGCCTGGTCGGCCACAACGGCGCGGGCAAGTCGACCTTGCTTCGGACCTTGGCCGGCGTCTACGAGCCGTCGTCCGGCGAGTTCGCACGGCAGGGCTCGGTGGCCAGCCTGATCGATCCATCGCTCGGCATCGAGATGGACGCGACGGGCGTCGAAAACATCATGCTGCGTGGGCTCGTGATGGGCATGAGCAAGAAGGAGATCGACCGCCTTACGCCCGACATCTGCGAGTTCAGCGGCCTGGGCGAATACGTCAACATGCCGGTGCGCACCTACTCCACCGGCATGATGATGCGCCTGGCTTTCTCGATCTCGACCAGCGTCGAGGCCGACATACTGCTCATGGACGAGTGGCTGTCGGTCGGCGATGCCGAGTTCACAGAAAAGGCGGAGAAGCGGATGCGGGACGTGGTCTCGAAGTCTGGCATTCTGGTGCTTGCCTCGCATTCGCCCGAACTGATCGCCAAGGAGTGCAACCGCGTGATCCACCTCGAACACGGGCGGATCGTCGAACAGTAGCTTTCAGCGCTTTGCGCGCCGCAGCGCCTCGATCTCCTCGAGGCGTGCCTTGATCCTCCGGCCTGCGGCTTCCAGCGAGAGATTGGCCTCGGCGCTCGCCTTGGCGCGGGCACCGAGGTCACGCCCCCACGCCTGGTCGTCATAAAGACGTCGCATGAGCCGCGCCGCGTGCTCTACGGAAGGCTCGGCCCATTCGAGATCGGCATCGTAGGGGGGAATGGGTTTGCCAAGCTTCACGAGCTCGTAAGGCACGAGCAGGCTGTTGCTCTCGTCCATGAAATCGACATTGCCCGAGAAATTGGTGGCAATCACGGGCTTTCCCATGAGCATGGCTTCGGCCATCGTGAGGCCAAGCCCCTCGCTGCGATGGAGCGACACATAGGCGTCGCAGGCGTGCATGAGCGAGAGCACTTCATCAGGGCTGAACACCTGGTCGATGATCTTGATGTTCGCACCGACGGCGGCATCACGCAGCTTCTGCAACTCCGCCGGATGCCGATCGCCGAATGAAGTCTTGAGGACAAGCGAGACCTTGTCGTCCTCTCCAAAAGCGGTCCTGAAAGCGCGGATCAAACCCAACGGGTTCTTGCGCTCCATGACGCTCACCATGTGGAAGGTAAAGAGAAAGGTATATCGCTCCTCGTCCAGCCCGAAATCACTGCGTCCGCGGACCTCGAACGGAGTCAGCCGCACGCCAGGAAACAACGTGCGAACCGGCAGGGTCAGGCGTTCGCGCAACCCACGCGCGATGAATTCCGTGGCCGTCCAGACCTCGTCGACCTGCTTCGCGCTCTCGACCCACGCGTCGGGGATCGAGTCGAACTCCCAATACCAATAGGCAATTCGGTAGGTCCGGGGCGAACGACCGGCCAAGTCGGCCCTAACGTAGGCCTCCGGGAAAAAGGGCTCGGGCTGCACATGAAGCAGGGTGATGTCGTGCACTTCGAGGCCGCCGAAATCGGCGTGGTGAGGGTCGTCCCTGGCGTCCGTTCGTACGTCGCGCAGCGAGGTGTCCACACCAACACTTGCTAAAGCATCGGCGATCGATTCGACAGAGACGCGCAGACCGGACGGATAGCAGAAGTGTCCGATGATGTTCACGCCTGGTTTCGGCAGCGATGCCAGCACTGCCTGCACGTCCAACTGCTGGCACCAATGGCGAGCCACAGCGGTCAACCCGGCGTCGTCGGAAAAGGCCAGCCATTGAAGCAGCGCACGTGCTTGGTCGCGATCGGAAAGCGCCAACGGATACCTGGACTGCCAAGCCGCTCGCGCGCCGTATCCGAGACGGATCTGCAGCGCCGGCTCATACCAATCAAACAAATCGTCAACGCCGAGCAACTGAGGATCAGCACCATATTGCTGCACGAACCAAACAACAAAGCCGGGCCAGCCGAAAACGGTCAACGCATCCGGGAACAGTACTTGCCAACCGGCCGTGAACAGATAAGCACGCGCCAACTCGCCGCGAGGGTTCTCCGCTGCTTGCATGAACAGCCACAGAATTTCTTCGGGCCGTAGTTCGCTCTCGGACTCACTCCAAGCGTGCTGCATGAACCACCCGAAAAGGCTGTACTGCCCTGCCGGCGTCAGTCCATGAGGCAGAACCTCCCGAACACGTGGCTCTGTCATGAAAGCCTGCCGCGCTCGCGCGGCGAAGTCCTCCGAAAAAAGCTCTGCGATATGTGGCTGCGAGCTCGGCGCCAGACCTGTGTTTTGCGCCCCTTCGTCGCTTTCAAGCCACGCTAGGAAAGGATTTCTTTCTGCCGGCGCGGACAAAGCATGGGGAAACCTCCCATACAAATCCCTACGCCTTCGCAACAAGTCCAGGCAAAACCGCGCAGCCGTCCATTTGTTGGACACAGCCTCCGGAGTGAGGGAAGCCGGAGCCGGCCATTGCAGACCGGCGGCTGCGGACAAGGCGGAATCGCTGTACAGATCGAGAGGCGGCATGAACGCAGTGGTGTCACCCCGTGCAATCGCCTGCTGGCGCGTGCGCTCCCTCTCGATCAAAGCACTAAACGAGTTCGCTTTGCGTTCTTTGGCTGCCCGCTCCCTCAGGAAGCGGAGCCGCTCAGGCATGCGCCACGGCGTGATCAGCCAAAAGGCCGCCTTGGGAACTCGTCGCACGTTTCTGCGCAGCGAATCTAGCCCTGTCATTTGTTATGTACTTTCACTAGCAAACGTAACTTCTTCTCGATGGTGGGGCATCCGGAGCGCTGATCATGCCCAAGAATGCGCCATCCCGCCTCGTAAAATCGAAAATAGCAGCGGATCGGAGCAGTCCATGTTTTTCTGGAAACAGCCGAGGTTTGCACCGACCAGCTTTTTGCACACTCATTGTCAGTTCCATGGCGTTCATTTCATACGCGCAAAACTTTGAAGACGTCATGCTCTGGCGCGCGCTCGGGCATGTTCCGAAGGGAACATATATCGACGTGAGCGCGCAGGCCCCCATGATCGATCCGGTCGGCAAGGCCTTCCACGAACTTGGCTGGCGGAGAATCCATGCGGAGCCGGCTCGTATGCTGCCGATGAAAGTCGCTTTCGCATCGCTCGCGGGGCAGCCGGTGCACTGGCTGAAGATCCACGCAGATGGGCTGGAGGAAACCGTGCTGCGCGGCTGGGATAGCGAAGCACTTCGTCCCTGGGTCCTCGCCATCAAGACGACGGAAGCCATATCGGCGCAAACTCGCTCCCAGGGCGTAGAAGGCCTCCTGATGGCGGCCCGTTACGAATTTGCCTGCGCCGCCGGCCTGTGTCGTATCTACGTTGCGGCCGAGCACTCGGAACTGATGCCAGCTTTCTCTTCGCCACCCGACGTGTTCAAGGACGCAAAGACACACGAACTCCATGCGACCATCCAATCCCTGCGAGCGGAAGCCACCAGGACGCAGGCCAGGGACCAACAATTGCGATATGAAGTCCAGACGCGGATCCGACATGAAGCGAAGGTACGCGCAGCACTGAAGCTGGCCGAGGCACAACAGAGGCATGCACAGCATCGGCTCGATGCCATGTTGAACAGTTCCTCATGGAAGATCACCGCCCCCATGCGCTCCGCCAGTACCTTGCTCCGCAGACTGCGCAATGCAGTTCGGGAAGAGCGCCTTAAGAGCGGCATCAAGCGGCGCATCAAGGCGGTGCTGCACAGCGGCGCGTCGGCCGCCGCCAAACACCCGGCTTTGAAGCGCAGCATCCAGGCCGGTCTGCAAGTCCTGCCTGCTTTTCTGCAACGGCAGCTTCGCAGCGCGGTCGGCATGCCGACGACGATCGCCGCCGAAGCGGCCTCGAACGCGCTGCCTCCCACACGCCCCCTGAACATCAACGACCTGACTCCTGCCGCTGCCCAGATCTATGCGGCCTTGAGTGAAGTGCATATCCAATCGAAGTAGCCCATGAGAATCGTCATCGACCTGCAGGGCGCCCAGAACGAGAGTCGTTTTCGGGGAATCGGCAGGTACAGCCTTGCGCTGACTCAGGCCTTGGCACGAAACGCCGGGGATCATGAAATCCTGATCGCACTGAACGGCAGCTTCCCTGACACGATCGAGCCTTTGCGTTTCGCGCTCGATGGCCTTGTGCCGCAAGACAACATCCGAATCTGGCGCTCCGTATCCCCCGTGGACGTCGTGCGACCGGGGAACGAAGCGCGCCGCGCGATCTCCGCGCTGATCCGCGAAGACTTCATCGCGAGCCTGCAACCGGACGTGGTGCACATCACCAGCCTGTTCGACGGACTCGGCGACGAGACCGTTTGCACGGTCCCCCCCGATTCGAGACTGCACCGACAACCGTCAGCTTTTACGACGCGATACCGCTGATCTATCCGGAACAGTACCTTGCCCCCAACCCCGCATTCGAGGCTTTCTACCGGCGCCAGGTCGAACATCTGAAGCGAGCCGACTTGCTCTTGGCGATCTCGCAGTCCGCCGCGAATGAAGCGAAGCAATACATGGATATGCCCGGCGAGCGGGTTGTATCGATTTCCTCGGCGGCGGACGGGATCTTCACTCCGAGGAACACCTCGCCCGCGGATCAGTCGCGCACAAGGAGCAGGTTCGGAATCGCCAAGAGCTTCATCATGTATTCGAGCGGGGCCGATGAGCGCAAGAACCATGTCCGGCTCATCGATGCTTTCTCGAAGATGGCTCCTGGCCTGAGGGCGCAATACGCGCTGGTCTTTGTCGGAGGCATGCCCGCCGACCGGGAAAACCACTTCCGCGCACATGCGATCAGCCAGGGCCTGGGCCCCGACGAGTTCTTCATCACCGGTCGCGTGAGCGACGAAGATCTCGTTGCCTTGTACCGCGCTTGCAGATTGTTCGTCTTTCCATCGATTTCCGAGGGATTTGGATTGCCGGCCCTGGAGGCCATGGCATGCGGGACGCCGACCATCGCATCCAACACCACGAGCCTGCCGGAGGTGATGGGTCGCTCGGAAGTGATGTTCGATCCACTGGACGTGGACGCGCTGGCTCGGAAAATGAGCGAACTGCTGTCCAATGACGCAGCCCTCGCCAGATTGAGCACCGATGGACTCGAGCAGGCAAGCAAGTTCTCCTGGGACCGGACGGCAAAGAGCGCGCTGTTGGCAATGGAGGCACTCCACAAGGCCCGTCCCTCGATCGCTGAAACACGCCGGGTGGACCTCGTCACCGAGGTAGCCAGCGTGGTCCGGACCTCCGGCGAACTCTTGAGTTCGGACGATCTTCTCGTCATTTCACGCTCCCTCGCGGAAAGAGCCGCGGCCAAGGCGGCTCCAACTCTCAAGCAACTGCTTGTGGACATTTCCGAAGTCGTGAAAAGCGATGGAAAGTCGGGAGTGCAACGGGTCGTTCACGGCGTTCTGCGATCGCTGTTCGCCGCACCTCCTCCGGGCTTTCGAATCGAACCCGTGTACTCGGGACCTGAAGACATCGGATTTCGTTATGCGAGACGTTTCGTGCGCGACAACCACGCCTCCATCGGAGGAGCCGCGGATGGCCGCGCACCCGGGGACGACGTGATCGAGACGCGTGCCGGCGACGTTTTTCTGGGACTGGATCTGCATCACGCCATCGTTCAGCGCCACGAGTTTCTCGACATCCTCAGGCAGAGCGGGGTTCGGACCTGCTTTATCCTCTACGACCTGCTTCCGATTCACTTTCCACAATATTTCTTCAGCGGCCTGGAGCGTCTTCATTCGCAATGGCTGCACCTGATCTGCCGTGCGGACGGCATTCTCTGCATTTCCAACGATGTCGCCCAGGATCTGCTGACTTGGCTGGACATCGAGCAGCCCGGAAGATTGCGCAAATTGAATGTCGGCTGGTGGCATCTCGGCTTCGAGGAAGCCTCTGCGCCTCCGGCCGCGGCAGACCCTGCCATTGCCGATTTTCTTGGCACCGTTGCAAAGCACAAGAACATCTTCTTGGCTGTCGGGACGGTCGAACCGCGCAAGGGGCACGCGCAACTGCTCGCAGCATTCGAATTGCTCTGGCAAAAGAAAATCGACGCATGCCTGGTCATCGTGGGTAAATGCGGATGGTCCGTTGACGATGTTGCCCTGAAATTGCAGGCGCACCCCGAACGAAGCACGCGGCTCCACTGGCTCGAAGGCGCCAGCGATGCGATGCTCAACGCGCTTTACAGGAAGGCCGATTGCCTTGTTGCGCCGAGTCTTGCCGAAGGATTCGGACTTCCCTTGATTGAGGCCGCGTCCCAGGGCATTCCAATCATTGCTCGCGACATCCCGGTCTTTCGCGAAGTCGCCGGGGAAAACGCCTTCTACTTTCAGGGCGAAGCAGCCGAACCGCTCGCGCTGGCCATCGAGGAATGGTTGAAGCTCAAGGAGCAGGGGCGCTCGCCCGAGTCCGCTGGAATTCCTCGACTGACCTGGTCGGAAAGCACTCAGGAATTAAGAAAAATCGTCCTGGACAACGGCTGGCAATATGCATGGAAGCCGAAACCCAGGCTGTTCCTGGACGTGTCCACGCTGGCCCACACGGACGCCAAGACCGGCGTTCAACGAGTCGTGCGCAGCCTGCTGCAGAACCTGATCAAGGCGCCGCCGAAGGACACTGCCGTATGCCCTATCTGGTTCGATGGCTCGGACTATCGCCACGCAAGCCGGCTTGCTTCCCGGATGTTTCGCGGGATCGATTCGGACACGGCGGAAATCGCCGTGCAGTTCGAAGCGCGCGATTGCTACCTTGCCCTGGACCTGAATCTGGACATGCAGCCCGCGATGGAGCCGGTGCAATTGCGAGCGCGAGCACAGGGCGTCAGGATGTGGTTCGTCGTCTATGACCTGCTGCCGCTGCAGCATCCGGATTGGTGGGCGGACGGGATGACCGACAAGTTCAGCGCCTGGTTCGAAAGCTCTGCCCGCGTCGCGGACGGCTTCGCGTGCATCTCCGCAGCCACCGCGAACGATGTACGCATCGCCCTGGCCGACTCGGAGGCCTGCGAACGAGGCATTCCGACGGTTCGCAGCTTTCACATCGGTGCCGACATCGCGGGCAGCATGCCCAGCACCGGTCTTCCCGGGAATTCGAGCGAGGTACTGGCGCAGCTGCGAAAACAGCCCTCGTTTCTCATGGTTGGTACCATCGAGCCTCGCAAAGGTCATTCGCAGGCTCTTGCCGCCTTCGAGCAGCTATGGGAAAGCGGCGTCGCTGCAAGCCTCGTCATCGTAGGCAAGACAGGATGGATGGTCGATGATCTCGTCAAACGCCTCGCCAGCCATCCGCGTCTCGGCGCAGGGCTGTATGTGCTGCAGGCGGCAAGCGACGAGTTCCTGGCCCGGATCTATACGGAATGCTCCTGTCTGCTCGCACCCAGCGAGGGAGAAGGTTTCGGGCTTCCACTGATCGAAGCGGCTCAGCATGGATTGCCGATCCTTGCACGCGATTTGGCGGTGTTCGAGGAGGTTGCCGGCACTCATGCGTTTTACTTTCATGGAGACAAGCCCGGCGATCTGTCGGCAGCAGTCAAGGAATGGCTGGCCCTGTATGCGCGCGATGCACATCCGAAAACACACGCAATGCCATGGCTGACCTGGGAACAGAGCGCACAACAACTGAAATCCGCAATCGGCTTCGATAGCACGACACAAAGCATGAATGGGCATTGCTAGATCGCCCCCTTCGAGCTCTTCCACTTACCCCACTTCTTCAAATGAATTCAATCATGAAAAAAACAGCACTGGTTACCGGGATCACTGGACAGGATGGCGCCTACTTGAGCGAACTGCTGCTCCAGAAGGGATACAAGGTCTACGGCACCTATCGCCGCACGAGTTCGGTGAATTTCTGGCGGATCGAAGAACTCGGCATAGATCAGCATCCCGATCTTCATCTGATCGAATACGACTTGACGGACCTGGGAAGCTCACTGACTCTCATCCGGGAAACGGAGCCCGACGAGATCTACAACCTGGCCGCGCAGAGTTTCGTCGGCGTCAGTTTCAACCAGCCCACTGCCACTGCGCAAATCACCGGCATTGGCGCATTGAACCTGCTGGAGGCGATTCGCTTGGTCAATCCGAAGATCCGCTTCTACCAGGCCTCGACCTCTGAAATGTTCGGCAAGGTCCAGGCCGTACCGCAAATCGAGGAGACGCCATTCTACCCGCGCAGTCCCTATGGCGTTGCGAAACTCTATGCGCACTGGATGACGATCAACTATCGCGAGAGCTACAACATTTTCGGCAGCAGCGGCATCCTCTTCAACCATGAAAGCCCGCTGCGCGGACGCGAGTTCGTGACACGCAAGATCACCGACTGCGTGGCCAAGATCAAGCTCGGCAAGCTCGATGTCCTTGAACTTGGCAATCTCGACGCCAAGCGCGACTGGGGCTTCGCGAAGGAGTACGTCGAGGGCATGTGGCGCATGCTTCAAGCCGACGAGCCCGACACCTTCGTGCTTGCGACCAACCGTACGGAGACTGTTCGCGATTTCGTGAGCATGGCCTTCAAGGGTGCAGGGATTGCCGTCGAATTCAAGGGACGTGCGGAGAATGAATCGGCAGTGGACACGGCAACTGGCAAGACCGTCATGCGCGTGAACCCGAAGTTCTATCGCCCGGCCGAAGTCGACCTGCTGATCGGTAATCCCGCGAAGGCAAAGCAGAAGCTGGGTTGGGAGCCTCAGACCACGCTGGAACAGCTGTGCCAGATGATGGTCGACGCCGACCTCGCCCGGAACGAGAAGGGCTTTTCGTTTTGAAGATCTTCCTGACCGGCG
Source organism: Variovorax durovernensis (assembly GCF_977011995.1). Lineage (NCBI taxonomy): Bacteria > Pseudomonadati > Pseudomonadota > Betaproteobacteria > Burkholderiales > Comamonadaceae > Variovorax > Variovorax durovernensis. The sequence goes on from NZ_CDRNCW010000001.1 coordinate 5,952,957, forward strand.
CCGAGGGATTCACCGGTCGCTACTTCGCCGAGCGCGCCACCGCGGCCGGGCATACGGTGGTCCCGATGCAGGCGGACCTCATGAACCGGGAAGCACTGGAGCGCGAAGTGGTGGCGGTCGAGCCCGAAGCCGTGGTGCATCTGGCCGCCATCAGCTTCGTGGGGCATGCCGACAGCAGCGCCCTCTACGCGGTGAACGTGGTCGGCACGACCAACCTGCTTGAGTCGCTCGTGCGGTTGCCCTTGCCTCCCCACCGCGTGCTGCTGGCCAGCAGTGCAAACATCTATGGCAACAGCGAGCAGTCTCCACTGGCTGAAACCCAGCCTCCTGCGCCGGTGAATCACTACGCCATGAGCAAGTTGGCGATGGAGCACATGGGCCGAACCTTCGGCGAGCGCCTGAACCTGGTGATCACACGGCCCTTCAACTACACCGGTCGCGGCCAGGACATCAATTTCGTCATTCCCAAACTCGCCAGGCATTTCGCCGACAGGGCGCCGCGCATCTCTCTCGGCAATCTGGATGTGGAGCGTGAGTTCAACGACGTCCAAATGGTGTGCGATGCATATCTCTGTCTTATCGAGTTCGGAACCCCCGGCGAAGCCTACAACGTGTGTTCAGGGCAACCTCATACGTTGAGAGAAGTGATTGGGTGCTTCGAGAAGCTCACGAATCACCGAATGAATGTAGAGATCGACCCGGCATTCGTCCGGAAGAATGAAGTACACCGCCTCTGCGGCAACCCCGGCAAGCTCAATGAGCTGATGCGCGGCTGCGGCATGAAAATCACCCCGCCAACCCTGCAGGAAACATTGGCAAGAATGCTGTGAGCCCTTGCCAGGCGAGACCGCCGCACTGGAAAGCAGGAATCCATTGCGACGGCCTCGATCAAGCCCTGTAGAACTCCAGCCTCTGCAGGTCGACGACGGTGCCCGCGTCCGAATAGGCACGCAATTCGAATCGGGTGATGTCGTGCTCCACGGTGAATGTGCCTTGGCGATCGGTACCTGACAGCAAGAACTCTGCAATTCGAGTCTCGTGCTCCTCGAGGAGCATCAGACGGACATCGCCTCGAAGCTCGCCATGCAACTGGACACGCCAAGTCCCCTTCTGCAGGAACCAGTCCGGCCCGAAGAACAGAATCCCAGCTTCCTTGGCGGCATAGCGCGTCACCGCTTGCCCTATTGGCTCGCCTTCGCCGAAAAGGCTGCCGGGGAACACCGAGAAACTCGTTCGCGCAAGCCTGTCGATATCGCCGGCGGGCGCGGCGAGCACGTCGCCGATCCAAGAGGTATAGCCTTCCGCGCTTAACAGCACCAGCACCGCATGGGGACCCACCCCGTAGAGGGAAAGTCCCCGTTCCCGGAAGAACTCGCCAATGCTCTCGGTATCGCTCGTCCCGGATTCCAGTTTTTCGAACAGCACCTTGATCCTGGGTGATCTCGCGAAGATATCGACCATGCCTCGCAACACTGGCAATTCATGGCCTTCCACGTCGATCTTGATCAGATCGACTGTCAGGCTCTTGTCGACGAGGTTGTCTACACGATGCGCCGGGACTCGCAAGGTCTTGCCCTGCTCGTTTGCATTTCGCGCCGTGGAGCCTTTTCCGAGATGGTCGTCCGGATAGAAGAGATCCAGCATGCCCTCCTCATCGGAAACCGCGCACTGGAGCACACGAACCACTGCTTCGAGACCATTGAGTTGGACGCTGCGCTCGATAAGGTTTGTCAGCTTCGAATGCGGCTCGAAAGAGAACACCCGGCCACCGCGTTTCAGGCGATTGCCGATTGCAATCGAGAAGTAGCCGATGTTGGCCCCCACATCGAGGAATACGGTCGTGGGCGTCAAAAAGCTGTACAGCACGCTCAGATTTTCAGGCTCCCAGACGCCGCCATTCACGATGGGGGACGGGCAGCCCAGATCCCCTGTGTTGACGAAAATCGGCGACTCGTCCCTCAGGTAGGTCAGCACGACGCCGTCTCCAGCGTAGCTGGCCAATCGTCGCTTAACGAATTCGGTATCCCGTGCGAGCCGGCCAACCGTGGCTTTCCGGGCGTCCTGCGCAATCAACTGGCCTTCGACTTGCCGAGACAGCAGCGAAACCGATCTAGTCAGGGCAAGGATCTGCAGTCGGGTGGGGTCATCCGTACCGGCGACTGCTCGCAACGGCGTGGCCACGGCCCGCGAATCATCCGCCCGCGGCCGGCTCTCGCGGCGTCCCGAGTGAAGATCTTCCCGAAGCGCTTGAACCTCGCTACGAATGTCGGCAGACGCCTCGACCATCAACTGGCGCAGCTTTCTTGCCAGGATCCGGGTGACCGGCTTGGCAAGCTGATAGACGTTTCGAGCAGCGCGCCGCAAGATCCTCTTCGCGCGGGGCTTCCAACCTGCCAAAGCCGGGGCCGGCATCACGGCCGCAGGATCCGCGGGTTGAGAGGATTCCCCCGCTCCATGGGCAGCCTCACCAGCTTGGCCTTGCCCGATGAATGCGGCAAGGGTCCTAGGCGCGGCCGGCCGGGGAAGTGTCTCGATGAAACGGCTGAGCAGCGCAAATTCGTCGAATTGAGATTTGAAAGTCTGCCCCGTGGTCACGATCGCACGATCAATATCGTCCCGCTCCAACAGCACGATCCTAGACGTCAGATCGGAAGTCTCGAAACGCCATGCCTCGACGATCGCTTCGCTGTTGTCTGGAATGGGAGTCGGCGACGCGGGAATCAACCAGCCCGTCCTCCCTTCGAGAACTATCTCGTTGTGAGGCGTTGCATCCAAGGAAAGAATCGGCGTACTGTGGCAGATCGACTCATAGAACCCCAGCCCCAGTCCCTCATGCGAAGAGACTTGGATGCTCGCGTCATGCTCTTCGTATAGCTGGTGAATTTCGGTGCGTGACAGGCTTTTGTCGACGATATGAATGCCATCGGGAATTTCATACGGGTAGTACGACCCAAGCGGATCCATCGAGGTCACGGTCAACTCGATATCATCCCGGATCTTCAAGGCCTGTGAAAATGCCTCGATGACCTGCGGTGTATTTTTGCGGGTTTGAGGATTGTGGCCAGCGACGTGCAGATAGCGAATCTTCCCGCGCTCCTGCAGGCGGCGCCGCTTTTCATCGATCCTCTGTTTGCTCAGAGATGTCCCAAATCCATATCCCAGGAATGCACCATTGGTGATGCCCGCGGCATTAAGAGCGTCCTGCGCCAAGCGAGTGCAGTACAGCGTCGAAGTCAGGCGGTTGTGATTTGGAATTTCATCCCGGATGACGATTTCGATCATCGGAATGCTGCAGATCTCCAGGCCCTTGACTTTCAGCGCGAAAAGTCGATCCCAATTAGGCTGCCAACAAACCTCCGGCACTATGAGCGTGTGGATCTTGTTGATCAGAATGAATTGCGTCAATTCATGAACGGTTACTGCTTCCCGATGATTCAAGGAATAGTGAACCGAATCGGCATTGGCCGGGGCATCCCAATCCTCCGGATTTGCCTGCCTGAGGAGAGCTCGGCCTATTGCGGCATACGGTTGCGCCGAGAATATATGAACTTTGTACCCGATCTTCCTGAGTACCTTTGCATGGGTGTGCGAGAGATTTCCGATTCCCTGATCGCCCCAAACGGTGAACATGCCGATATTTCGGGTCGATGAGTTATCGATCAGATGCATGGCCGCGCCGACAAAACGCCCAGAATCCCCTCCGAAGATCTCAATCAACCGAGCTCGCTGCTTCTCCCCGATTTCGCGAAGGCGCTCAATATCGAAATAAAGCTCTTCGATTTTCGCAATCCAATCCGAGGAATCTTCCGAGAGAAAAACCCCGGTCTCACCCAACATCTGCCGCAAAAATCCATTTGCAGTAGAAATTACAGGAATACCGTTCATCGCCGCTTCGAACGCAACACGACAGAAAGTCTCGTCCACGAGAGTTGGAACGAGCACCATTCGTGCCGAACGATAGAAATCTCGGACATTTCCGTAGGATCTCAATTGCGACCGCGGGTGACGAGCCATTTCCTCCGACAGGTTCGCATTGAACTCCGGACTGTCCGGCTCACTTTGAATTCCCATGAAGGGAATTTCATTTCCAAGATTTTTTACGCAATCCAGGAAAATCTTTCCGCCCTTGAGTACGCACGTATTTATCTGCAGCACGAAGGTGCCGTCGCCCTCGCGTTCGACCGCATATTGGGCGCCATCGGAGATGGGATGAACGACGTTGAGAGGCTCGGTGCCGGCAAGCTTCCGGTAAACCTCCAGCATGAACTCCGAGGCTACGTATTTATAGATCAATGGCGACCCCTGAGCTGACGACTCGCTCAGGCGGTGCTGGTCTATGTTTTCCAGGATATGGCTGTTTTTAGTGGATCCCAGTTCGATCAGGCCATCCCAAAAATGATAGCCAATCATCGCCGTGAGTCGATTTTCCTTCGCGATCTTTATGCTCAGGTCCGCCGTTCCGCCGTGCGCATGAATAATCTCTGGACGAAATTTCTCGACCGCTGTGAGAATTGCTTCTTCAGTGCATTCGCCAGATCTTCTAATATCTATATAGTAGGGCGTAGTAACGAAATAATCCTTCTTGTACCAGCCGACTCCCGGCTCCACGAAACTCATCCATACGCATTTGACTGCAAACTCATTGAGTACCCGGCAAGTCTGATGGATAAAGCTTTCACCCCCCCCCATGGGATAGCCCAAGTGTGTCGGTATGAGGCAGACTGGAACAATATTTTTTAACCGCTCCAGCGCCGCGATGAACTCCTCAGGCTCGTATCTTTCGTGAAGTTCGAACAGATACTCCTGCGAAGCCCATGCCAGCCGCAGCATCGTCCGAAACAAATCCTCGGTAAAAGCAACCCGGACTACCGCGCTTTGTTTTGGCTCGGGAAGCTTTTCGAACTCGAATGAATTGCTCTCTATTTTTGATTTGAACTTCGCGATCAACTCGTAAATTGCACGCGCGCTGACAAGCGATTGGCCGGAGATAAGGGACTGCCCCTCGTAGACCTTGAGTGCGTGAAAAGCCTTTCTTTCCGGGCAATGCGTTTCGATATACGGCAGAACGACATCGCGAATTACTTCGAGCCGTTGCCGAACAATGTCATCCTCCAAAATCCACTGGTGCATCTTCTCTGAATCGCCTTGGAGGCCGACATCAACAGCCGTCTGCAGGAGTGATCTGTTTTCTGGTGGAATCTGAAGATTACCTATAAGCGAAAGTACAGCCTCGCGCCGATCGCCCGCACTCAAATAGCGAATTGCAAACTCCGCGAGCTTCAAATTCTCCTGAAATAGACCCAAGAGTTCCGGATCCAATGCGATCAGACGGCTCGAAACTTCTGATGCGAGGGCAGCATCGTTGCCGTCATTTTCGTGTCCCTCATTCATGACTCGCTCCAGCCGCGCTGCCAGGCTCTCCTCAGGCTTGATCGCTCTCATAGCATCAACACTCGTGCTCTCCATTTTCAATCCTTTTTATTTAACGATCAAGAAATCGACTGCAGAACAGCCTTGTCCATGTCGATCTTGAAGATATTCTGCAAATTGAACAAAAGGACAGTAACAATCGTGAAACCCATAAATAGAGCCACATACACTCCTGGCTTTTTTCTCTCAGGCAATCGGAATCCACCAATGGCGATCAAAATCGCCGCCAGCGACGTCGCAATCACACTCCAGTAAACATAGCGGAAATCAGCAGTAGGGCCGGCAGGCAAGTACCCAAGAATATAGAAAATCGACGAAGCCAGCAGCATCTGGGCCGCACTGGTGGAGCGGCTTCTCTTGATCGCCAAGCTCAGGATAGAGAGTGCGAAGCTGAACCATAGCCACCAATACGGCTTGAATAAGAAAGGAAAAAATTCCGAGGTATTTTTTACATAGTGCTCCAGCGCAACAGTCAGGGCATTTTTATTCTGAATTAATCCCATCCCATTGGGATCAATGCCCTCTTGCCAGATATAGAAAGAGGAGGAATCGCTCGACCTCATGAAATATGCAAAAGCCGCGAGTTTGAAGCGAATATACTCTCCAGGGTGATTCATAATTGCCCCCTTCCATTCACTTGCAAGCGTCGTCCGAAAAGGACTGTGATCATGGTAACTCTGCTTTTTCGAAAAGCAAAAATCCCTGGCTATCAACCTCGTTTGCCCAACCTCCTGTGTTGCGCAGTCGCGTATATCCTCGATCGGAATCCCCGGAATAAGGCTTCTTTTCTCAATCAAGGAAAGATAAGAGAGATCATCCAGCATCATGTAGTTGGAAGGATTCATCTTCTTTGCATGAAGAACGCTGTAATTGAGAAAATTCCCGAGAACAAGCATTGCACCCAGCACTACAAACGTCAGCGCCAATATCCAGATTTTTCGAAGTCCGGGGCGCCAGTGATAAAAAGCATATAAAACGAGCGGGAATGCGGCAAAAATCGCGTTATGCCTGACATTGATGGCATAAAAGAGCAAAAGCAAGGAGACCATGAATCTCCCGAACGTCATCGGGGAATTCGCGATCACGGAAAACAGCAGCAAGGCAAATGCGAGCCCCACGTCTTTCCACAATACTCCTGAAAAATTTGCCACCCAGGGAAGAATTCCAATCAGAATAATTGCAATGCCAAGCTTTGCATCCCTGTACCGAAAAAACCAGAGATAGAGCCCTGTCCATAACGCAAGAAGATGAAGATAAAGAAGCCCTTCCGGCCCAGGAAATATAAAATTTAGAATAGACCACACCCATGCCATCACCGGCGGGTGCCAGTCGATATATGACAACGACTGAGAACTCGCGTACTGGGAAAACGAGTCGGAGGACATGAAGCCCGGAAAGAAGGCGATGCATGACGCAGCGAATCCCAGGATGGTCAAGCTCAATGCCGCAAGGTGGTATTTCGACCAAATCAAATTGCCCGCGCTATCAGACTGCCTAAATTTCATTTATCCGCCGTTCCACAATTATTCCATCAGGCCATACAGGCTCTGTTTTCTCAAGCACCCAGTCAATTTTCACCAAAAAGATCTCGCGTATAGATCTTTTCTTTCACATCCGACAATGCCGCGGACATCCGATTGCTGATGATCACGTCGGATTTACTTTTGAATTCATTCAGATCGGCGACAACGCGAGAGTGAAAAAATTCGGTCTCATGAAGACTGGGTTCATAGATGATGACCTCCACACCTTTAGCTTTGATGCGCTTCATCACGCCCTGAATCGATGATGTGCGGAAATTGTCGGATCCGCTCTTCATGATCAACCGGTAGACGCCCACCACTTTGGGCTGGCGGCGAAGAACCTCTTCAGCAATAAAGTCCTTACGCGTGGTATTGGAATCGACAATTGCGCGAATCAGGTTTTGTGGAACGTCACGGTAGTTGGCAAGGAGCTGTTTTGTATCCTTCGGCAGGCAGTAGCCCCCATAGCCGAACGAAGGATTGTTGTAGTGCGATCCAGTCCGAGGGTCGAGACCTACTCCCTCGATGATCTGCCGGCTATCCAATCCATGGGTCGCTGCATAAGTATCGAGCTCATTGAAGTATGAAACTCGCATTGCCAGATAGGTGTTTGCAAACAGCTTGATTGCTTCGGCTTCCGTGGAGTTGGCAAAGAGAACCGGTGCATCCTTCTTGATGGCACCTTCGCGCAGGAGATTTGCAAAAACTTCAGCGCGTGCAGAGCGTTCGCCAACCACGACTCGCGACGGATAAAGATTGTCATGAAGCGCGTGGCCTTCGCGTAAAAACTCGGGGGAAAAAATCAAATTCCCTGTCTGAAGCTTTTCACGAAGCTTTTCCGTATATCCAACCGGGATTGTGGATTTGATCACCATGATTGCATCCGGGTTGATGCGCATGACGTCGCGAATGACGGTTTCAATCGATTCTGTATTGAAATAATTCGTCAGTGGATCGTAATCTGTCGGCGTGGCAATGATGACATATGCTGCATTTGCGTAGGCCTCCCATGGATCGAGCGTAGCCCGAAAGTTGAGATTTTTGCTTTTTAAATAACGCGTCAACTCAGCGTCATCAATGGGCGATTCCTTGCGATTAAGCATTTCCACCTTCTCGCGAATCACATCCAGCGCAACGACTTCGTGATGCTGCGACAGCAATACACCATTCGAAAGGCCAACATAGCCTGTGCCAGCAACAGCAATTTTCATCTGAATTTCCTCATAAATTTCGCGCCCTAATTCCAGGAAGGCCTGGCTACCGGTACACCAACATCATGCGCCCAGAACTCCCCTTCCTGCACCAGGGCGAGCTCCAAAATGCTCTTCAAGACTTCCACTGGATGCTCAACGGGTATCTGCATTGATATCTCGCCCTTCGGAGGAATATCGGTGCGCAGATCTTTTCTCGCCTCGAAACCGGCAACATGCTCGCCCTCTCGGTCCAAGAATCTCCATGAGAGCCTAAGCGGCCAACCGACGGAGGAGAGCGCGGAAAAATTCGTTTCTCCGTTATTCACAATTCGAATTTCGATGTGCGCCTTGTTTCCGCTTTCGTATTTTTTCTTTACTTCATAGTGAAGGCTGCCGATTTCCTCTCTGCTATAGGGTCTTGCAGCGGACGTGACACGAGGTGGTGTTATCACCCAATTCTTTTCGCATCCCAAAAACCCTATGGGCACCACTCGCGACATCAAATTTTGGTACAGCCGGATATTTTCCGAATCACGCTTGAAAATCAGATATGAAAGCACTCGCCTGGGCAGTTCCGAGCAATCGCGCCCATATTCGACCGCAAAGCCCGGAGGCAAGCCACCTGTGTATCCATTGAGCGTTTTCACCCTGCGATGCAAGGCCACCCACATCGCATCCAGCTCATCGACAAAGAAAGTGCTCGTTTCCTGTGCCATGAAGATGATTGAATCGCTTTGCAATGGTTGCTGAATGCGAGCGTCCGCCTGCACGAGGCGCAGCCGCCATTCCGACTTGAAGCTCACATCCATTTTCGTGGACGAAGACTCAAGCACGAGCAGCGAAAATAATAGAGCGCCGACCGCTAATCTTCTTTTTCTCGAAACACTCAGCTCGTCAACTGCAAGAGCCGAGAGATACGCGACCGGGAAAAGGATCGCCAAATCGATTCGACTCATCGCGCGGATTGCCGACGCACCGGGGAAACGATAGAAAAAATACCATATGCTGTACCCGCTTACATAGATCGTCAATACGACCACGACAGCGAGGCTGCCCGCAAGCAGTGGAAAGAAATCCTTTTCCCCACGGCCTGCCTGTATGCCAAAAATGAACCCCAGCGCAGCCAACAGTAGCGGCAGTATTCCAAGAAACATTTGATGTTCATGCCTCATCGGGATATCCGAGCCAAGACCTCTGCTCAAATTCGACCACCACGCCGAGGCATCAGCCAGAAAATAGCTTTGTGGACGAGGCAGCATGGTTTCAATTTCCTGCCAAGTGCGTTTTGCACCATATAGCCGGGAAACCCGCAGGTAGGGGAAAAACAGCAAGGCTAATAAGAAAGCCAGAGAAAAGAGAAAAATCAAAAATAAGATTTTTTCTTTTTTCTCCAGCCTCTTCCATCCATCGGAAAAATCGGCCCAGACCATAGCAAGGCCTTTTTTTGATCCACCTACTGCGAGCAAAAGATAAACAGCAAGCTGCGCAACAAGCAGCAAGGCCGTGAAGAATCCGATATAGATTCCACAGTAAAACTGCCATATCAGCCAGATACATGCCACTAGGAAAAAGCGCCAGTCTTTTTGCGTCAAGAAGCTGGCAAAGAAGGCCGCGGCAAGAGGCAAGCCAAACCTGTAATGCAACTGAGCATGCCCGGCATGTGCTGTAACAGGCAATGCGAAGGTGAAAATCAACGAACCAAGCGTTGCTCCGACATCACCAGCATCTAGCCGTTTCAGGGCATACCTGGCAGCAATGAAATTTGCCAGGTACGCAAATAAAAACCATATCTGAAAAGCGGTATCGGCATCACCGACGATCCACCGGGCCATGGCGTATACCGGGGCGGCGCCGAACAGGTTGTCCGAGAACCCCAGCACATAGGGAAATGGAGAAAAAAACGGCAGATGCCAGAGCGAATTTGATCCTTCAAAAAAGAAAAGATAAATGTGCTCCAGGAAATAGTTATTCAACCTCGCGTCGCCCAAATTACCTGGCATCATCGCCAGAAAGTCGAGCTGCGACAATGGGCCGAAGAAAAAAGCCGCGCCAAAAAAAACGAAAGGCAGCCCTTGCGCTGCCATCGATTTCGGTTGCATCAGCCGCCTAGCGAAGCTGGCAGGTGTAGTTCACATTGGCCACGCTATTTCTGAATGGGTCGGTCAATGCGTCGCTGTATTTCCCCATAAGCAGCCGCTGCTTCGGCAGCCAGTGCGTTCTGAAGAATCTTCCGAAGCTGGCAATCAGCTGCCCCTTCTCGGTCAGTGTCACGCAGCCATCATTGATGACAATGGTTCCTGACTGGAGCTGCTCCGTCAGCCGCACATCGACCAGATGATGCTCCTTGACATACTCCTGCGTGAAGACTTGCTCGAAGTTCTCCTGCTTGATGCCGCCACCCCGTTGCTGGAGTTTTTCGAGAATATAGAACGACAGCGAACGATCGATCACAGTCGGAACGGAAATGGCAAACGAATACCCAAGCAGAAGCCATATCACGATGAGCTGCAGCTTCTCGAATCCTCCAAACACCCGGAAATAGGAAAAGAACTGGAGAATTGCACCTGTCAGAAGAGCGGCAACCACTCCATCACCGATGGCGGCATAAAAGACCACGTTAACCTTGAAAAAATTAACATGGAAATAATAAATTCCAAGCAGGATCGCCGTGAAAATTACCGACGCAATAATTGCACGAGTCAGCTTCATTTCTTAAACACCAAGAACTTGTTCCCCCAGAAGCTCAACGTAATCTGAAGGGCCGTAGCCAGAAAGAACCCAATCCGGAAATCACCTGAGTAGATATCGGACCACATGAAAAGAACTGCACCGTGAAGAAGTGCGATTGCGCCGTACAAACCGCTGAACTTCAAGGCTTCGTAGAGGAGCGAATGACCGGTCCGGGAAAAAACAAAATATCTGCTCCCCAGGAAGGACGTGGCAATGCCGAACACCGCTGCAACCATATTGGCAGCACCCGCGGAGGAAAAATGCAGGACCTTAAGGTTGAAGGTCAGGACGCCATAGTGAACTGCCGTTGCGGCAAGGCCATTGATGCCATAGCGAACAACCTGGAGCACGTCGCGCTTCATGTGGCCGGCGGAGACTGAGACGTCTCGATCGCCTCCTCGACGAAGTCGTGATAGGCGATGAACGTTGTGACCGTCCCTCCACGAACCACGCCAGTAAGCATCAGCGTCATCAGCGTCAGTGTGCCGGTCTGCAGGAAGACAAGCACCAGGATCCCAAGGGCGACAGAAAACCAGCCGGGCGTCGAAAAACCCAACAGCTTGAGAATGACCGCAACGCAGGCGGCAGCGACGGACAAGCTCGCGATCATCGCGCACAGGATGCCGACACGCACCAGCACGTCTTCGGCAAACACCATCAAGCCTTTGAACCCGTGCAGCACCAAGCCAACGAAGTTCATCTTCGACTGCCCCGCGTACCGGGGGCCCCGGTTCAGCGAGCACCGCCCTGTTCGAAGCTTCGAGGCGAGAACCGCGCCCGCCACGTGGATCGACAACTCCTGCATCACGACCAGGCGCTTTACGGCATGCGGCTTGAGAGCCATGAAGTTTCCGAAACTGATGGCACGGCCGGTCATCAGGCTGAAGAAACGCTTGTAGATGGCATAGAAAGCCTTGAACCGCAACGTCTCGACCCGACTTTTGCGATGCGCCACCACCACGTCCACGTCTTCCGACTCGAGGCTCTTCAGCAGGTCAGGAATCGTGGAGGGCAGATCCTCTCCGTCCGAGTCCATCACCACAACGCGTTGGCCCTGCTGGACGTGCTCGGCAACATAGCCCAGGCCAATCGCGATGGCGCGCTGGTGCCCGACGTTTCGGCGCAGCTTCAGGATCACGCCATCGATGGGGGCCCGTTCGAGATTGCCGATCTGCATCGGCTGCTTTACGGAGCCGTCGTCCACTGCAACGACGAAAACGTCGCTGCCGAATTGCGATGCGAGCTCGGAAAACAGCCGGTTGCTGGCCTCCGTGTCTTCGTAGACCGGTGTGACGATGATGAGGGAGCGCTCGCCGATGCTCATAGAGCCAGGAATCCGCGGAAATACGCGACCGTCCGCTCGAGTCCTTCCTGGAGCTTCACCTTCGGTTCCCAGTTCAATTTCTCGCGTGCCAGCCCGATGTTGGGTTGGCGCTGCTTCGGATCGTCCTGCGGAAGAGGCTTGAAGATCAGCTTGGACTTTCCGCCCACAGTCTTGAGCACTGCTTCCGCAAGCTCTCTGATGGTGAATTCGATCGGATTGCCCATGTTGAAGGGCCCCGTGATCTCGCTCGAGGTGGCCATCATGCGAACGAAACCCTCGATCAGATCATCTACATAGCAGAAGCTGCGCGTCTGGGAGCCATCCCCGTAGATGGTGATGTCTTCGCCGCGCAGTGCTTGCACGATGAAGTTGCTGACTACCCGGCCATCGTTCGGATGCATGCGAGGGCCATAGGTGTTGAAGATCCGGACGACCTTGATCTCCAGCTGGTGCTGCCTGTGGTAGTCGAAGAACAGGGTTTCCGCGCAACGCTTGCCTTCGTCGTAGCAGGACCTGATCCCGATGGGGTTCACATGGCCCCAGTAGTCTTCACGCTGGGGATGTACTTCAGGGTCACCGTAGACCTCGCTGGTGGAAGCCTGAAGGATCTTGGCGCCCGTACGCTTCGCCAAGCCGAGCATGTTGATTGCCCCATGAACGCTGGTCTTGGTCGTCTGTACCGGATCGCGCTGGTAGTGGATGGGCGACGCTGGGCATGCCAGGTTGTAGATTTCGTCGACCTCGACATACAGGGGAAAGGTCACGTCGTGGCGCATCAGCTCGAAATGCGGGTTGTCCATGAGATGAACGACGTTATCGCGGGTACCGCTGTAAAAGTTCTCCACGCACAGCACGTCGCACCCATCATTGAGCAACCGCTCGCAGAGATGGGACCCCAAAAAGCCGGCGCCTCCGGTCACCATCACTCTTTTTCTGTTTGAAACGCGCACGAGGCCCCCGATCTATAAATGAAAACTTAAAGGCGAAATTTTAGTCTGCGGGTCACGATACCCGCACCGTCACTCACCGCGGCAGCACTCAGGCAAGCGTTGAAAGCTGGCGGCACAGCCTCACGAATACACCTCGGCCGCACCGAATTCCGCTCCCATCGCATCTTTTGGCGAGAGCGTCGGCTCAGCGCCTACATGCGGCCATGCGATGCCGATGGACGCGTCATCCCAGCGGATGCACCGTTCGTGTGCCTGCGCATAGTAGTCAGTGGTCTTGTAGAGGAAGTCAGCCGTCTCGCTCAACACCAGAAAACCATGGGCGAAACCCGCGGGCACCCACAGTTGCTTGTGATTGGCGCCGGTCAGTTCGACACCGACCCATTGCCCGAAAGTCCTGGAAGAGCGGCGAATATCCACCGCCACATCGAACACAGCGCCGTTGACCACCCGCACGAGCTTGCCCTGCGCCTGCTCGATCTGATAGTGGAGCCCCCGCAGTACGCCCTTGGTCGAGCGCGAATGGTTGTCCTGCACGAAATCGACATGCTGGCCGACGGCCTCGTCGAATGCCTTCTGATTGAAGCTCTCGAAAAAGAAACCGCGCGCATCGCCGAACACCCGGGGTTCGATCACGAGCACTTCTGGAATCGCGGTGGGCGTTGCCTTCATGACCGCACCTCGTCGCTCAGCAAACGCTTGAGGTACTTGCCATATCCGCTTTTCTCCAGCGGCGCGGCGAGCCTCTCGAGTTGCGCGTTGTCGATGAACCCGTTGCGCCACGCAATCTCTTCCGGGCACGCAATCTTCAAGCCTTGGCGATGCTCCAGGGTTGCAATGAACTGGCCAGCTTCGAGCAGGCTCTCATGCGTGCCGGTATCCAGCCACGCATAGCCGCGCTGCATGATCTGCACATTGAGTTGGCCCAGGTCGAGGTAGGCCTGGTTCACCGCAGTGATCTCCAACTCGCCACGCGCACTCGGCTTCACCGACTTGGCAATGTCGACCACTTGGTTATCGTAGAAGTAGAGCCCGGTCACCGCATAACTGCTCTTGGGCTTGACCGGCTTCTCCTCGATGCTGCTTGCCTTGCCCTGGACATCGAATGCGACCACGCCATAGCGCTCCGGATCGTGCACGTGGTAGGCAAACACCGTGGCGCCGGCGTCCTTTGCGTCTGCTCCTTCGAGCAGATGGGCCAAGTCATGGCCGTAGAAGATGTTGTCACCCAAAACTAGAGCACTTGACGAGTTGCCAACGAATTTTTCGCCAATGATGAAGGCTTGCGCCAGCCCATCCGGACTCGGCTGCACTGCGTATTGCAGATTGATGCCCCACTGGCTGCCATCACCCAACAGTTGCTGGAAGCGCGGCGTGTCCTGCGGCGTGCTGATGATCAAAATGTCGCGCATGCCGCCGAGCATCAGCGTGCTGAGCGGGTAGTAGATCATCGGCTTGTCGTACACCGGCAATAGTTGCTTGCTCATTGCCAGCGTGGCCGGATGCAGGCGAGTGCCCGAGCCGCCGGCCAGGATGATGCCTTTGCGTTGAATTGTCGTGGTCATTCTTTTCTTTGGTGTGTATTCGCTTCTCAGAGCGTCTCGCGCAGCATGCGCGCAACGCCTTCCTGCCAAGGCGGCAGGCGCAGGCCGAAGGTGGCCTGCAGCTTGGTAGTGTCCAGGCGCGAGTTGTGCGGGCGCTTCGCCGGGGTCGGGAAGGCGCTGGTCGGCACGGCCTCGACAGCCTGCGGGCCGGCCTTGAGCTCGACGCCGGCCTGCTGCGCCATTTCGAGCACGAAGCGCGCATAGCCGTGCCATGTCGTTTCACCGCCCGCAATCGCGTGATAGAGCCCGGCCTTGGCCGGATCCTGCAGCGCGGCGCGGATGGCATGGGCCGTCACGTCGGCCAGCAGTTCGGCACCGGTGGGCGCACCGAACTGGTCGTCGATGACGGTCAGCTTTTCGCGCTCCTTGGCCAAGCGCAGCATGGTCTTGGCGAAGTTGCCGCCGCGCGCCGCGTACACCCAGCTTGTGCGGAAGATCAGGTGCTTCGGGCAGTGCTGCGCCACCAGTTGTTCGCCTTCGAGCTTGGTCTGCCCGTAGACGCTGAGCGGGCCGGTAGCGTCGTCTTCCTTCCAGGGCTTGCTGCCGCTGCCGTCGAAGACATAGTCGGTCGAGTAATGCACCATCAGCGCGCCAATCTGCCGGGCGGCTTCGGCCACCACGCCGGGCGACGTGGCGTTGAGCTTGCGTGCGAATTCGGGTTCGCTCTCGGCCTTGTCGACGGCGGTGTGTGCTGCGGCATTCACGATCACGTCGGGGCGCACCTTCAACACTGTCTCGGCCAATTGCTCTGGCCGGCTGAAGTCGGCGTGGAAATCGGTGCTGTCGAAATCGAGCGCGACCAGTTCGCCCAGCGGCGCGAGGCTGCGTTGCAGTTCCCAGCCGACCTGCCCGCCCTTGCCCAGCAGCAGCAGCTTCATGCCGCGGCCTTTGCGTCGTACTGCTTTTCCACCCACTCACGGTAGGCGCCGCTTTGCACGTTGCGCACCCACTCGCTGTTCGCGAGGTACCACTCGACGGTCTTGCGGATGCCGGTGTCGAAGGTCTCGGCGGGCTTCCAGCCGAGCTCTGCTTCGAGCTTGCGTGCGTCGATGGCGTAGCGGCGGTCGTGGCCCGGGCGGTCCGTGACGTAGGTGATCTGTTCCTTGTAGGGCTTGCCGTCGGCCTTGGGGCGCAGCTCGTCGAGCAGCGCGCACACGGTGTTGACGATCTCGATGTTCGGCTTCTCGTTCCAGCCGCCCACGTTGTAGGTCTCGCCCAGTTTGCCGGCCTCGAGCACGCGGCGGATGGCGCTGCAGTGGTCCTTCACGTAGAGCCAGTCGCGCACCTGCATGCCATCGCCGTACACAGGCAGCGGCTTGCCGGCCAGCGCGTTGACGATCATCAGCGGGATCAGCTTCTCGGGGAAGTGGAACGGGCCGTAGTTGTTGGAGCAGTTGGTGGTGAGCACCGGCAGGCCGTAGGTGTGATGCCAGGCGCGCACGAGATGGTCGCTGGCGGCCTTGCTGGCCGAGTACGGGCTGTTGGGCTCGTATTTGTTCTCTTCGGTGAAGGCCGGGTCGGTCTTCGAAAGCGAGCCGTAGACCTCGTCAGTCGATACGTGCAGGAAGCGGAAGGCTGTCTTCTGGTCGGCCGGCAGCGCGCCCCAGAAGCCACGCACCGATTCGAGCAGGCGGAAGGTGCCGAGCACGTTGGTCTGCACGAAGTCTTCGGGGCCGTGGATCGAGCGGTCCACATGCGATTCGGCGGCAAAGTTGACCACGGCGCGCGGCTTGTGCTCGGCCAGCAGGCGGTCGACCAGGGCGCTGTCGCCGATGTCGCCCTGCACGAAGATGTGCTTCGGGTTGTTCTTGAGCGACGCGAGCGTCTCGAGGTTGCCGGCGTAGGTCAGCTTGTCGAGATTCACGACCGGCTCGTCGCTGTTCGCGATCCAGTCGAGTACGAAATTGGCGCCAATGAAGCCAGCGCCGCCGGTAACCAGGATCATGAGGTCCCCTGTTGTTGTGGAACGATCGCCCTGCGGCAAATCAACAGGCGATTATCCCATTGGCACGCTGGCCTTAATTCCGCGGTTGGCACCCGCGCAAGCCCCGCCTACAATCGACCCACTGCAGGAGAGCGGGCCACCAAATGGCCCTACCGAAGGCGCAAACTCCCATAAACGCTCAGGTCGGCCCGAACAGGGGGTCTGTACTGCATCAACTGAAACGCCGTCTGGAGAGCCATCGCACCGTTCAACATGGTCGCGATGCACCGAAGGAGCAAACCCTCTGCGGGCGCAGCGGGTGAATCTCTCAGGTACCGAGGACAGGGGGAGCGGCAACTTGGACAGCGGTCGTCCGGTTGCTTGCTATTAATTCAATAGTATTCACCCTCGCCCGCCGTTCAAGCGCAGCACCTCAAAGGTACTTGAAATGCGCGTGATCGTTCTTGGCGCCGGCTTGCTCGGCGTGACCTCGGCTTACTACCTCCAGCAACTCGGCCACGAAGTGACCGTGATCGACCGGCAGGCCACCCCGGCCGCCGAAACCAGCTTCGCCAACGGCGGGCAGATTTCCGTCAGCCATGCCGAACCCTGGGCCAACCCCAGCGCGCCTCTCAAGGTGCTGCAGTGGCTGGGCAAGGAAGATGCCCCGCTGCTGTTCCGCATCCGCGCCGACATGCGCCAGTGGCTGTGGGGCCTGCAGTTCCTGCGCGAATGCACGCCGGCGCGCACCCGCCACAACATCGAGCAGATCGTGCGTCTCGGCACATACAGCCGCTCGATGTTGCAACAGTTGCGCCGCGACACCGGCATTGCCTACGACCAGCGCACCCAGGGCATCCTCCATTTCTATACGACGCAGAAGGAGTTCGACGGCGCCCTTGCGCCCGCCGAGCAGATGCGCGCCCTGGGCTGCGAGCGCCAGGTCATCTCGGCAGACGAGGCCGTGAAGATCGAGCCCGCCCTCGCCCACATCCGCCCGAAACTGGCCGGCGCGACCTACACGGCAGAAGACGAGTCGGGCGACGCCAACCGCTTCGCACGCGAGCTGTCCCGGCTCGCGGCAGAAGCCGGCGTGAAATTCCTGATGAGCCACACCGTCACCGCCCTGCGCGAGGCCGGCGGCAGCATCGATCACGTGGAGGTCACCGATGCCGAAGGCCGCTTCCAGCGCATCCGCGGCGATGCCTTCGTGATGGCGATGGGCTCGCTGAGCCCGCTGCTTGCGGCGCCGCTGGGCATCCGCCTGCCGATCTATCCGGCCAAGGGCTATTCGGTCACGCTGCCCGTCAAGGACGCGTCCAAAGCCCACCAGGTCTCGCTGACCGACGACGAATTCAAGCTCGTGTTCTCGCGCTACACCTCGGAATCCGGCGACCGCCTGCGCATCGCCGGCACGGCCGAGCTCAACGGCTACGACCGCGACCTGAACCGCGTGCGCTGCGAAGCCATCGTGCGCCGCGTCGAAGAGCTGTTCCCCGGCGCCGGCGACACCACGCAGGCGCAGTTCTGGACCGGCCTGCGCCCCGCCACGCCGAGCAACGTGCCGCTGATCGGCAGGACCAAGCTCGCGAACCTGTTCCTGAACACCGGCCACGGCACGCTCGGCTGGACGCACGCCTGCGGCTCGGGCAAGTCGATTGCGCGCATCGTGAGCGGGCTCGCACCGGAGGTGGATTTCGCGTTCACGGGAATGCCGGCGCCGCAGCCGCGCGTGCTGCAACCGGCGTGATCGGCGGCTGAAAGGCGGTCAGTCGTTGGCCGTGAACACCGTCAGCACCCCGGTATACCCATACAGGTGGTGCCGCGCGATTTCTCCGGCGGCAAAGAACCCGACCAGCGGCACGTCGCCCAGCGCGTGCCGCACGATCTGCAACTCTGCGCCCGGCGCGCCGAAATGCGGCCCGCCACGCCCGGAACAGCTCACGTATACCGCTCCCGCGATGCGCCTTGCCGGATGCGGCGCCGCCTCGGCCTCGCCCGCCGCCACGGCGCGCGCGGTGGCCAGCGTCTGCTCTTCCGGCTCCAGCTCTTCACGGATCTCGGCGCAGATACGCATCAGGTCCAACCGCGCCGCCTGCGCATTGCGGCGGCAGAAGGTCAGGCGCATGCCGGCTTCGGCCGTGTCGGCAATCGCGATGCCGCGCCGCGTCGGGTCGAGCCCGATGATGTGGCGCACCAGCACGTCGGCGCCCAGGTCGCCGGTGCGGCGGATGCCGTCGCTGCCCGCATCGGCCAGACCGACCAGCGTGTTGCGCACGGCGTCGATGGCTTCCTGCGGCCGCTCCAGCGACACCTGCAGATCGGCCAGCAGCACGTCGAGCGCCGGTTCGCCGTCGAGCCTGAGCAACAGGTTGCCGTCGGCCTCCGTGATCTCTCTCTCGCGCACCGCGCCCGAGCGCAGCGGCTGGCAGCCCTGCGTGACGCGCGACACCAGCCGCACGCCGTCACCGAACACCACGCCCGACAGGCCGCCTGAAAACACCCCGCCCGCCGCCCCGTGGCCGCGGATGTTGCCGTTGCCGCCGATCGCGAATTGCAGCGCGCCGCCACGGCCAGACGAGAGCCCTCCGAACAGGTAGCCGGTGTCGGTGCGGCCCGCCATCTCGGCGATCAACTCGGTCAGGTCCGGCGTGGCCGGGTCGGCGTGCACCAGCGCGGTGTGGGCCTCGAAGCCGCTCATTTCGGAGTTGCCCAGCGGCGCGACGCCCGAGAACACGCGGTACTGGTCGCTCGGCAGCGCGCAGAGCATCAGCGTCATGCCGGGCTCGTCGAAGTATTCGGCGTTGTTGGCTGCCACGCCGATGCCGACGGTGCCCGACCAGTCGGTCACTTCGGGCAGTTCGGCGCTCAGGTGGTCGAGGATGTCCTGCGCCTCGGCGGCGTAGTGGTCGGTGATGTAGAGCAGCCCGAGCGTCGGCGACGACGCGTAGTCGGGCAATGCCATCTGTGCGCGCAACTGGGCCAGCACGAGGCCGGCCGCCATGCGCCATTGCGGATGGGTGGCATGACCGGAGGGAAACAGTTTCATGATGCGTGCCAACCCGTTCTTTCCAAAAATATGTGGGTATGACGTCAGCGCCGGCTGGAGGTTCGCTTGCGCGCGGCGGTCGACGTCTTTTTCCTGGCGGCCGGAGCCGCCGCCTTCTTTGCCGCGGCAACGGGCTTGCGGGCCTTGGTTGCCGCCGGCTTGCCGCCCATCGCCTTGCCGACCGCGTCGGCCAGCGGCTGGGCCATGGCCGGCACCTTCAGCTGCGCGGCGTCCTGCAGCGCCGAGCTGGCGATCTGCTGGAACTGCTCGGTGAGCGAGCCCCACCACTGCATGGGATCGACCACGCCGGCGCCGTCGGCGGCCTTCGATTTAGCGGCGGCCGGCCGGGTGCGCGACTTCTTCGGCGTCGGCGCTTCCTCTTCCTCGGGCAGCTCGTCTTCTTCCTCGATCTCTTCGGGCTCCGGCTCGGGCGCGGCGGCAGGGGCTGCTGGTGCGGGCGCCGGCATCACGGCCGCGGCCTGCTTGGTGAACGCGCTGGCGATGTCTTCCATGCGCACGTTCATGCCGCGCAGCGTCGACAGCGTCATCTTCTGCACCTCGAGCGCCTGGATGGTGGCCTTGAGCGCATGGCCGTTCTGCTCGAGCCAGTACTGGACCGTCTTGAGTTCCTGGATGCGTTTGTCGACTTCCTCCACGCTCAGGGTGGGCGCGACCCAGCTCGCAAGGCTCGGAATCCCCGGCACCGAACCGGCGCCGGTGCCCGCTGCGGCGCCGCCGGCGAGGTTCTTCAGGAAGTCGAATCCGGGAACGAACTGGCTGAAGTCGAAGGGCTTGCTGGCGTTGCTCATGCGGAGGGTCTCCTGGGAGGGTTTTCTTGTGTTCCCAGCTTACTCCAAGCCTCCGGCATTTAACCTTCATGCGCCGCCTTTCCCAACGGGGAATTGCCCCTTCGCGAAACACCACGGAACCGGCTTCGCCGGGCCGTCGGTGTTGCCCCCGGTAGGGGGAAGGAGAAGCGACACAAAGTGCGCGAAGCCTGGGGGCGAGCCAGATCAGAGCTCGTCGCGAACCTTGCTGAAAACCTTCCAGAACGTCGCGTCCTGCGAGGTCGCGAAGTTGATGCGCATCATGGCGCTCGGCGGCCGGCGCGCATGGAACAGCGAGCCCGGCGCCAGCAGGTAGCCCTGGTCGAGCATGCGCTGCGTGAGCGCGTCGGTGTCCACGCCCGTGTCGACCCAGCCGAACAGCCCCGCCGGCTCCGACGCGAAGGTGCAGCCGTGCGACATCGCCAGCTTCACCGCCCGCCCCCTCGCCCCGTCGAGGCGGATGCGCACGCGCTCCGAATGCCGGCGCAGCTGCCCCTGGTCGATGCACCACGACAGCGCTCGCTCGAACAGCGTGGGCGAGGTCAGCGTGGCCAGCAGCTTGGTCTCGAGCAGCCGCTCTTTCAGCGCGGGCGGCGCGGCAAAGAAACCGATGCGCCAGTTGGGCGCCAGGATCTTGGCAAAGCCGCTCACGTAGATGGTGCGCTGCAGCCCGTCGAGCGCGCTGAGCCGGGTGGCGTGCTCGGGCGCGAGGTGGCTATAGGTGTCGTCCTCGACGATGTGGAAGTCGTGCTCGTTGGCCAGCTTGAGCACGCGGTGCGCGCTGCCTGGCGTGAGGCTGTAGCCGGTCGGGTTGTGCAGCACGCTCACGCTCACGAACAGCTTGGGGCTGTGCAGCTTGCAGTACTGCGCCATCACTTCCAGGTCGGGCCCGTCGGCGCGGCGCGGCACCGGCAGGATGCGCATGCCCAGCGCCTCGAGCCGCGCGAATTCGAGCGCCCATCCCGGCTCCTCGACCATCACCGGGTCGCCCGCGCGCAGCAGCGTTCGGCTCACGATGTCCAGCGCATGGGTGGCGCCGATGGTGGTCACGATCTGGTCGGGCGTGGCCGGCACGTTGATGCCCACCAGCTTCTGCGACAGGCTGCGCCGCAGGCTCATGTCGCCGGCCGGCTCGCCGTACTGGAGCGACAGCTCCTGCAGCGCGGCTGTATTGGTCATGCGCCGAACGGCCGTGGGCATGAAGGTCGACGCCATCCAGTCGGGCGGGAACACGCCCATGCCCGGCTGCGGCTTGTCGCTGGGGCGGTGGAACATGCTGCGGATCAGCGAGCTGGCGTCGGCGGGCACACGCGAGGCCATCATCTGCACGGCGATTGCCGCCGGCACGCCGATCGCGCCGGGTGCGTCAGCGCCATTGCCCGGGCGGCCGTCCTGCAACGCGGCGGCGTCGCGCACGTAGAAGCCGCGCTGCCGGCGGGCCTCGACCAGCCCCTGCGCCAGCAGCTGGTCGTAGGCGGCGACGACTGTATAGGGGCTCACCCCCTGCTGCCGCGCGCATTCGCGCACCGAGGGCAGGCGCGCGCCGGGCGGCAGCAGCCGGGTGCGGATGCGTTCGGCCAGCCGGTCGGCCAGCTGCCCCGTGAGCGACTGGGTGGAGGTTCTTGTCAGCATGCGTTCCCGTGTCCCAGAAGAGCCTTGTGGGCTCTGTGCCGAAGGAATGACCAATACAGTTTCAGTGATTGTTCGACCATCTGTACTGGAACTGTAATGGTCTCAAGTTTAGAGTGTGTGTCATGAACTGGCAAGAATTCACCGCGCTGCTGGTGCTGGCCACGGCGATGAGTTTTTCGCCCGGTCCCAACACCACGCTCTCGACCGCCCTGGCGGCCAACGGCGGCCTGCCGCGCGCGATGCGCTTCGTGGTCGCGGTGCCGGTCGGCTGGACTCTGCTGCTGGTTTTGTGCGCCGCCGGCATCGGCGCGCTGGTGGTGGCGGTGCCGCCGCTGCGGGTGGCCATCAAGGCTTTGGGCATCGGCTACCTGCTGTGGCTGGCCTGGAAGCTCAGCGGCAGCGCCACGCTCGGCAAGGCCGACAGCGCCAAGCTGTCGGTCGGCTTCGGCCAGGGCGTGATGCTGCAGTTCGTCAACATCAAGGCCTGGCTGCTGGCGCTCACGCTGGTGGCCGGCTGGATCGCCGGGCAGCCAGACGCGCTGCGCCGCTTCGCCATCGTGGCGCCGGTGATGCTGGTCTTCGCCTTCGCCAGCAACTTCGCCTATGCGCTGGTCGGTGCCCTGCTGCGCGAATGGCTGTCCAAGGGCGCGCGGCTGCTGTGGTTCAACCGCGCGATGGGCCTGGTGCTGGTGCTCACCGCCTGGTGGATGGTGAGCGTATGAGATTGGCTCACCCCCAGGCTTCGCGCACTTCGTGTCGCTGCGCCACCCCCCTTGCAGGGGGCAATACCTGCGGCCCGGCAAAGCCGGTTCCACGGTATTCCCCGATGGAACCCCGTTCATCTTCAAAGGCACTTTTTTCGCCGGGTTCGCGCGTATGAGGAGCATCAAGGACGAAACGCTCGGCATGTGGCTCGGCGTGATCGGCGTGGCGCTGTTCGCGGTCACGCTGCCGATGACGCGGCTGGCCACCGGCACGCAGGCCGCGCCGCAGTTGTCGCCCTGGTTCGTCACGCTCGGGCGCGCGGCGCTGGCGGGGATGCTGTCGGCCGTCTTTCTGCTGGTGACGCGCTCGCCACGCCCGGCCCCGCACCAGTGGCGGCCGCTGGGCATCGCGGTGCTGGGCAACGTCATCGGCTATCCGCTGCTGCTGGGCTATGCGCTGCGCGTGGTCACGGCCAGCCATGCGGCGGTGGTGACGGCGCTGCTGCCGCTGGTCACGGCAGCCGTCGCGGCCTGGGTGCTGCACCAGCGCGCACGGCTGGGCTTCTGGCTTTGCGCCATCGCGGGTAGCCTGCTGGTGGTCGCGTTCTCGGCGCTGCGCGCCAGCCAGACGGGGCACGGCTTCGGCTTCGAATGGGCCGACCTGCTGCTGGTCGGCGCGGTCATCGCGGCATCGTTCGGCTACATCTACGGCGCGCAGGTCACGCCGTCGCTGGGCGCCGAGCGCGTGATCTGCTGGGTCTGCGTGATGGCGCTGCCCGTCACGCTGCCGGCCACGCTGGCGCTGTGGCCGCAACAGCCCATTGCCACCTCGGCGTGGCTCGGCTTCGTCTACGTCGGCATGTTCTCGATGTGGATCGGCTTCTTCGCCTGGTATCGCGGCCTGGCGCTGGGCGGGGCGCTGCGTGTGAGCCAGACGCAACTGCTGCAACCATTCCTGTCGATCCTCGCGTCGATCCCGCTGCTGGGCGAGCCGCTCGACGTGGTGACGCTGGGCTTCGCGATCGCGGTGGTGGCCACCGTGGTCGTGGGCAAGCGGCTGTCGCAGCCGGCCAAGCCAACGCAGCCCGCAACGCCGAAAATGACGCCTGCCGCCGCCCGCAAGGCCAGCCCGCACGGACGCTGATCCGCCGTACCCTCTCCTTCGAATCTCACCTCACCGCCTGAAAGAAGAAAGCCATGAACTGGAAACTCGCCGCCCGCGCCGCAAAGATGAACCCCTCGGTGCTGCGTGAAATCCTGAAGGTCACCGAACGCCCCGGCATCATCAGCCTGGCCGGCGGCCTGCCTTCCCCCAAGACCTTCCCGATCCAGGCGTTCGCCGACGCCTGCGCCGAAGTGCTGCACAACGACGGCCAGGCCGCCCTGCAGTACGCCGCCAGCGAAGGCTATGCACCGCTGCGCCAGGCCGTGGCCGACATGCTGCCGTGGGACGTCGACGCTTCGCAGGTGCTCATCACCACCGGCTCGCAGCAGGGCCTGGACCTCGTGGCCAAGGTGCTGATCGATCCGGGCAGCAAGGTGCTGGTCGAGACGCCCACCTACCTCGGCGCGCTGCAGGCCTTCGGCCCGATGGAGCCGAACCCCGTGGGCGTGGCGAGCGACGACGAGGGCGTGATCGTCGATGACCTCGTGGCCAAGGCCAAGGACGCGCGATTCGTCTACCTGCTGCCCAACTTCCAGAACCCCACCGGGCGCACCATGACCGAAGAGCGCCGCGCCGCCGTCTCGGCCGCCGCCGCCGAGGCCGGCTTGCCCATCGTGGAGGACAACCCCTACGGCGAACTCTGGTTCGACGAAGCCCCGCCGCTGCCGCTGGCCGCGCGCAACCCCGAGGGCGTGATCTACCTCGGCTCGTTCTCGAAGGTGCTGGCACCCGGCCTGCGCCTGGGCTTCCTGGTGGCGCCCAAGTCGATCTACCCGAAGCTGCTGCAGGCCAAGCAGGCCGTCGACCTGCACACGCCGATCTTCACGCAGCGCATGGTGTCGGCCGTCATGAAGGACGGCTTCCTGGACCGCCACGTGCCCACCATCCGCGCCCTCTACAAGCGCCAGCGCGACGCGATGATCGCCGCGCTCAAGCGCGAGATGGCCGGCCTGGACGTGAAGTTCAACGCACCCAAGGGCGGCATGTTCCTGTGGGCGCGCCTGCCGGAGGGCGTCGACACCGTGACGCTGCTGCCCAAGGCGGTGGAGCGCAACGTGGCCTTCGTGCCGGGCGCGCCGTTCTACGCGGGCGAAGGCGATCCGCGCACGCTGCGCCTGTCGTTCGTGACCGCGAGCGAGCAAGAGATCGACACCGCCATCGCCGCGCTGGCGCAGACGCTGCGCGAGGAACTGGTGCTGCTCGGCGACAAGCAACTCGCAGCCGCCCAGATCTGAAAGCACAACCCAGGAGCCTCCCTTGATCGGCCTCGCGACGCTCTCGCTCTTCCTGCTCGCGGTTCTGGCGCTGTTCCTGTCGCCCGGCCCGAACATGGCTTTCGTGCTCTCGCACGGCGTGGCCCATGGTCCGCGCGGCGGTTTCGCGGCGGCCATCGGCATCTCGGCGGCCGACCTGGTGCACACGCTGTTCGCCGCCACCGGCGTCACCGCGCTGGTGGCGGCGTGGCCGCCTTCGTTCGACGTGCTGCGCTATGCGGGCGCGCTGTACCTGGTGTGGCTCGCGGTGCAGGCGCTGCGCAGTGGTGGCGGCCTTCGCATCGGCGCGAAGGCGCAGCCGGCAGGCTTCGGCCGCATCGTGCGCATGGCGCTGCTGAACAACCTCGTCAATCCGAAGGCGCTGCTGTTCTTCATGGTGTTCCTGCCGCAGTTCGTCGACCCCTCGCGCGGCAGCGTGCCGCTGCAGCTGGTGCAGCTGGGCGTGGTGCTGTCGATGGCCGCGCTGGCCTTCAACACGCTGCTGGGCGCATGCAGCGGCCAGATCGGCCGCTGGCTGCACAGCCGCCCCGGAGCGGCGCGCTTCCAGAGCGGCCTGCTGGCCGTCGTGATGCTGGGGCTGGCCGTGCGCCTGCTCTTCCTCGATCGTCCTTCACCTCGCTGAAGAGGGTTTCCCATGAACGTTCTGAAGATCGCAGCCTTCTCGGATGGCGAGACGGGCGGCAACCCTGCCGGCGTCGTCATCGCCGATGCGCTGCCGCCCGCGGCGCAGATGCAGCGCATTGCCGCGGAAGTCGGCTTCTCGGAAACCGCGTTTGCCGCCCGCGCCGATGACGGCGGCTGGCGCGTGCG
The DNA here is from genome assembly GCF_977011995.1 of Variovorax durovernensis. Lineage (NCBI taxonomy): Bacteria > Pseudomonadati > Pseudomonadota > Betaproteobacteria > Burkholderiales > Comamonadaceae > Variovorax > Variovorax durovernensis. Next base: position 5,979,093 of record NZ_CDRNCW010000001.1, read on the forward strand.
CTACTTCGCGCCGCAGTCCGAAGTGCCCTTCTGCGGCCACGCGACGATCGCGCTGGGTGCCGCGCTGGCAATGCAGCAAGGCGACGGCGTGTTTCCGCTCACGCTCAACAATGCGCGGATCACCGTGGAAGGCCGGCGCAGCGGCAGCCTGGTCGAGGCCGCGCTGCAGTCACCGCCCACGCGCAGCGCCGCGGCGTCGCCCGAGCTGCTGTCGGAGGCCCTGGCCCTGTTCGGCTATGCACCGCAAGACCTGGATCCGCGCATTCCGCCGGCCATTGCCCATGCAGGCGCCGACCATCTGGTGCTGGCCCTGGCAAGCCGCGCGGCCCTGTCGTCGATGCACTACGAGCTGGAGGCCGGCCGAGCGCTGATGGCCCGCGCGGGGCTCACGACAATCGTGCTGGTCTTTGCCGAGACCGCGCAGCTGCTGCACACGCGCAACCCTTTCGCGTCCGGCGGCGTGTACGAAGACCCCGCCACCGGCGCCGCCACGGCCGCGCTGGCCGGCTACCTGCGCGACATCGGCTGGCCGCACGGCGGCGCCATCGACGTGGTGCAGGGCGAAGACATGGGCATGCTGTCGCGCCTGCATGCCGACATCCCGCCCGTGCCGGGCAGCTCGATCCGCGTGTCGGGCACCGCGCGCATCATGCGGGCCTGAGTCGCCGAAGAACCAGGAAAAGAAAGAACCCAACCATGCTCAATATCTGGGGCCGCATCAGCTCGATCAACGTCCGCAAGGTGGTGTGGTGCGCGCAGGAACTCGGGCTCGACTTCCAGCGCACCGAGGCCGGCGGCAAGTTCGGCGTGGTGCAGACGCCCGAATACCTGGCGCTCAACCCGAATGCCATGGTGCCCGCCATCGACGACGGCGAAGGCGCCGAGCGCGTGACGCTGTGGGAATCGAACGTGATCGTGCGCTACCTCTGCGCCAGGCATTCGCACGGCAACTTCTACCCGAGCGAACTGCCCGCGCGCTTCGACGCCGAGCGCTGGATGGACTGGCAGCAGACCACGCTCAACCGCGCGAGCCGCGACGCCTTCATCCAGTGGGTGCGCACGCCGCCGTCGGAGCGCCAGAGCGCACTCATCGAAGCCTCGGTGCGCGAGAGCGAGGCGCTGTTCGCGATGCTCGACGCGCACCTGGCCAGGCGCGCCTACATCGGCGGCGACAGCTTCACGATGGCCGACATTCCCGTCGGCTGCGAAGCGCACCGCTGGTTCGGCTTGCCCGCCGCCGAATACCGCCGGCCGAGCTGGCCGAACCTCGAACGCTGGTATGCGGCGCTCCTTTCCCGCCCGGGCGCGCGCGGCGTGCTCGACCTAAGCCTGGAATGACCCCCAGTCTTCGCGCACTTCGTGTCGCTTCGCCAACCCCCTTCCAGTGGGCAACACCGGTGGCCCGGCAAAGCCGGCTCCACGGTGTTCCCCGACTGACATAGCGCATTGATCACTGAACCGATTTTTTGAATTCCCCATGAAATCCCGCCCCTTCAAGCAAGTCGACGTCTTCACGGCCACGGCCTACCGCGGCAACCCGCTGGCCGTGGTGATCGACGGCAACGGCCTCGACGACGCCACGATGCAGCGCTTCGCGCAGTGGACCAACCTGTCCGAGACCACCTTCCTGCTGCCGCCCACCGAGCCGACGGCCGACTACCGCGTGCGCATCTTCACGCCCGGGGGCGAGCTGCCTTTTGCCGGCCATCCGACCATCGGCAGCTGCCACGCATGGCTGCAGGCCGGCGGCAAGCCCAAGGCACCCGGCATGGTGGTGCAGCAATGCGGCGCGGGCCTGGTGCCGCTGCGCCGCGAGGGCGAACGCCTGGCCTTTGCCGCGCCGCCGCTCAAGCGCAGCGCGCCCAGCCCCGCGCTGCTGGCCAAGGTGGCCGGCGCGCTGGGCCTGAAGGCGCAGCAGATCATCGCGGCGCAGGTGCTCGACAACGGCCCGGTCTGGTTCGGCCTGCTGGTCAATGACGCCGATGCCGTGCTGGCGCTCACGCCCGACCACCGCACGCTCAGGGAGCTTGGCGTGAAGGCCGGCGTGGCGGGCGTTCCCGCGGCCATCGACACCTCGCCGCTGATCGGCCGCTCGAACCGCGAGGCCCGCGCCTTCGGCAACCGCCCGGCCGCCGAGTACGACGACGGCGCAAAGATCAACCTCGAAGTGCGCGCCTTCGCCGAGCCCGTCGGCGTGCAGGAAGACCCGGTCACCGGCAGCCTCAACGCGAGCCTGGCCGAGTGGCTGATTGCCGACGGCCACATGCCCGAGCGCTATCTCGCCGCGCAAGGCCAGTGCCTCGGCCGCGCCGGACGCGTGTACATCGAGCGCGACGCCGAAGGCCGGATCTGGGTCGGCGGCGACGCCGTGACCTGCATCGACGGCCAGGTCACCCTGTAGGCATGACGCCAGCCATGCGTGCGCAACTCGACCACCTCGTGATCGCCGCGGCTTCGCTCGACGAGGGCGTGGCGTGGTGCGAAGCCACGCTCGGCGTCGTGCCAGGGCCGGGTGGCACCCATCCGCTGATGGGCACGCACAACCGGCTGCTGAATATCGCGAGCGATGCCTTCCCGGCGGCCTACCTGGAGATCATCGCGATCGAGCCGGGGCGGCAGCCCTCGCGGCCCGGCACGCGCCGCTGGTTCGACCTGGACGACAACGAACTGCGGGCCGGCCTGGCCAGGCAGGGACCGCGGCTGATCCATTTCGTGGCGCGCGTGCCCGACGCACAGGAGGCCATGCACGCCCTGGCGCACGAAGAACATGCGCACATCGACCGCGGCCAGTTGCTCGAGGCATTGCGCGACACGCCGGCCGGCCGGCTCGAATGGCAGATCACCGTACGCGACGACGGCCAGCGGCTGTTCTACGGCGCGCTGCCCACGCTGATCCAGTGGGGGCCGGTGCATCCGACCGATGCGATGCCGGCGTCCGGCCTTGCGATGCGCGCGTTGCGCGCCACCCACCCGCGCGCACCCGCCCTAGCGGCGGCCCTGTCGGCCATCGGCATGCAGGACATGCGCGTCGATGCCGGCCCGCCCAATCTCGTCGCGCTGCTCGACACGCCGCGCGGCCCCGTCACGCTCGAATCCAAAGGACTCTGACGATCATGCTGACCCTCACGGAAATCGCGTGGTTCGCCCTCGCCTCCCTGCTGCTGGCGCTCACGCCGGGGCCGAACATGATCTATTGCGTCTCGCGCACGCTGATCCAGGGGCGCCGCGCCGGACTCATCTCGCTGGGCGGTGTGCTGGCCGCCTTTCTTGTGCACCTGTTTGCGGCGGCGCTGGGCCTCACCGCGCTGCTGCTGGCCGTGCCGCTCGCATTCGACGCGATCCGCATCGCCGGCGCGGCCTACCTGATGTGGCTGGCCTGGCAGGCCGTCAAGCCCGGCGGCAACGCGCCCTTCGAGGCCCGTGTGCTGCCGGCCGATCCACCGGCCAAGCTGTTTCGCATGGGTTTTCTCACGAACCTGCTGAACCCGAAGGTGGCGATGTTCTATCTCTCGTTCTTTCCGCAGTTCATTCATCCCGAGCGCGGCTCGGTGCTGCTGCAGAGCATGCAGTTGGGCGCAGCCCAGATCGCGACCAGCGCCACGGTCAACACCGTGATGATCGTCGGCGCCGCCAGCATCACCGCGGTGCTGTCGCAAAGCGCGGGCTGGCTGCGAGCGCAGCGCTATGTGATGGGCAGCGTGCTGGCCGCGCTGGCCGTGCGCGTGGCGCTGACCGAACGCAAATAGCCAAGGACCTCCGATGAGATTCACCCGAGAAGAGATCGAGTCCGCGCAGCGCACCGTGCGCTCGGCCATGCCGCCCACGCCGCAGTACGCATGGCCGCTGCTCGCCCAGCGCCTGGGCGCCACCGTGTGGGCCAAGCACGAGAACCACACGCCGGCCGGCGCATTCAAGATCCGCGGCGGGCTGACCTACTTCGAGACGCTGGCGCGCGAGCAGCCCGGTGTGCGCCACGCCATCAGCGCCACGCGCGGCAACCACGGCCAGTCGGTCGGCTTCGCCGCGCGGCGCCATGGACTGGCCGCGACCATCGTGGTGCCGCATGGCAACTCGCTCGAGAAGAACGCGGCAATGCGCGCGCTCGGCGTCACGCTGGTGGAGCACGGCGACGATTTCCAGGCTGCCGCCGAACACGCGGCGCTGCTGGCCGAGCGCGACGCGCTGCACCGCGTGCCTTCGTTCCACCGCGAACTGGTGCGTGGCGTGTCCACGGCCTACGTGGAGTTCTTCGATGCACTGGCGCACACACCGCCCGACGTGCTGTTTGTGCCCATCGGCCTGGGTTCCGGTTTCGCAGCCGCGGCCGCGGCGCGCGCGCACTGCGGGGCGAAGACGAAGCTCATCGGCGTGGTGTCCGCGCACGCCACGGCCTACCGCGATTCCTTCCGCGCCGGCAAGCCGGTCGAGTCGCCTGTGACCACGCGGCTGGCCGACGGCATGGCCTGCCGCACGCCGGTGCCCGAGTCGGTGGAAGTGATCCTGCGCGAAGCCGACGACGTGATCGCCGTCACCGACGACGAAGTGGCCGAGGCCATGCGCATCCTCTTCAGCGACACGCACAACGTGGCCGAGGGCGCGGGCGCGGCGGCGCTGGCCGGTGCGCTCCAGCAGCAGGAGCGCTGGCGCGGCAAGACGGTGGGTATCAGCGTGAGCGGCGGCAATGTCGATTCGGACATGTTCGCCGGCGTGCTGGCGCGCGCCGCCGCCTGAGCCGCAGGGCTACGGCAGCGGCCCCGTGTTGGCGGTGCTCAGCGGCAGCCGCGACACCTCGGCCAGCAGCAGCGCCAGTTGCTGCGCGGCCGCATCGATCACTGCCTGGCCGCTCTCGGGCGTGGCCGCGGCCGCGTTGCCGGCGGCGCCATGCGCGTTGTAGTCCTCCATCGCCCAGCCCAGCTTGGCGCTCTTGCCGTTGCCCAGCAGCGCGTAGTCGGCTGAACGCTGCTGCGACGTCGAGCTGAAGTCACGCGCCTCGCCCATGCGCACCAGCTGAGGGGTCAGCGCCAGCATCATCGAAGTCTCGATCTCGCCCGCATGCACGCCGAAGCGGTGCTCGTGCGCGCTGAAGCGCTCGCCCGCCTCGCCCAGCGGCAGGTTGAACCAGCTCACGCTGTAGACGATGAGCCCGTGCGCCGCGCGCAGCTCGCGCGCCACGATGTCCATCGCGCCCACATGGCCGCCGTGCGCATTGAACAGCACCAGCTTCTTCACGCCCGCGCGCGCCACGCCGGCGCCGATCTCGTTCCACACGCGGATGAGCGTCTCTGCCGACAGCGTGAGCGTGCCCGCAAAGCGCGCGTGCTCCGGGCTCAGGCCGATCTGCTGCGTGGGCAGGAACAGCACCGGCAGCGAGGCCGGCAGCAGCGGCAACGACGCGGCGACGATGCCGTCGGCCAGCACCGAGTCCACGCCCAGCGGCAGGTGCGGCCCGTGCTGCTCGGTCGCGCCCAGCGGCAGCACCGCGACGGTGGAGGCGGCGTCCAGCCCCGCGAAATCACGCGTCGTGAGCTGGGACCAGTAGCGGGGCAACGAGGAGGCCATGGGTGCATTCATCACGCGATCTTAGGCCGGGCGAGCCGTTGTTTCTAAGCGCGTTTGTCTGACAAGAGCAGTCGAACCCCGCGCCAAAAACGCCAATCTATTCACATTTAGAACCGTTTCTTGGCACTTAAGTTTGCCTTTGTTAACAGTTCTATCTAGAGTCGGTTTCAGATTCAATTTTCCATAGAGCTTTCGGTTCTGACGCAGTCGGGACCGGGAGTTCGGCTTTTGCAGCGGCCCCAGGCCGCGCAAAAGGCGCAATCAAGGGAGCAGAGTGTTCATCCAGAAAAAAGCTGGAGGCACGGTCTTGGGTGGGCGTCCGTCGGCGCTTGCCTGCGCCTTGTCTCGTTACCTCGATCAAGCAGCACGAGGATTTCCCCCGATCGTTTGCGCGCTGGCCATGGGTGCTTCACCCGCGGCCTTCGCGAGTCCTCCCATCGCGTCCACCGCACCCGCGGCCAACCCATCGGCCGCTTATGGCGCGCAGCAGCACGACGCATTGATCGTCGCGCGCCGCGCCAACCGCATCGGCGCCGCGCAGGCATTGCAGCAACTCAAGGACTGGCTCGCCGCGCCGCTCACGGACGCCGAACGCCAGCGCGTGGTGTCCGATGCGGTGGCCATCGCGGCGGCCGACAGCCAGTTCGCCGAAGCCGTTTCGTTCTCCCGCCAGGTTCCGCTCGCCACGCTGAACGACTATGCGCTGGGCCCGCTCGCACTGGCCGCGCGCCGCACGCACGACCTGTCGCTGCAGGGCGAAGTCATCGCCCGGTGGCGCGCCCGGCAGCCGCAAGCGCGCGAGCCGCGCATCCACGAAGCCTTCTGGAAGCTCGACAGCGGCGACATCGCCGGCGCGAAGGCCATCCACGAGGCACTCGCGCAGCAACCGGTCCCGCAGGTCGAAGACCGCGTCGCCTTGCTCGAACTGCGCGGTGCCGTGGCGCGCGCCGAGAAGCAACCGCTGCAGGCGCTCGCCGCCTACACCGAGGCCGGCGCGCTGCGCCCGGAGCGCCGCGACCTGCGCCGCGAAACCGACTTCCTGCTCGCGGACAGCGGTGCCGCATCGACCGCGTTCGACGACGCCGATGCCGCCGAGCGCGCGCATCCCGGCAGCTTCTCGCCGCTGGCGTTGTCGACGCTGCAGCAGCAGGCGCTGGCGCAGCGGCTGCGCTGGGCCATCCAGGAACGCGACCAGCGCCTGGGCGCGGCGCGCCTGACGGCACTCGACCGCGTGCTGGCCGACCAGGAAACCGCGCTGGCCCGGCTCGACGCATCGGCCGCCCAAGCCGCGCCGGAAGATGCCGACGCATGGCGCCAGTTGCGCGTGCGGCTGCTGTCCGACCGGCTGCTGGCATTGGTCGAACGGGGCCGCCCCGCAGATGCCATCGCGCTCTACGAATCGCTGCGCGCGGCCGGTACCGACCTGCCCTTCTACGGCCTCGGCGCCGCGGCCCGCGCCTTCGCGCAGGAGCGCCGCTCGATCGATGCCGTGCCGCTGTACGAAGCGGCCGTGGCCAAGGGCGGCGCCGACCTGCCGATGCCCGACGACCTCTACTTCGGCCTGATCTACGCCTACCAGGACACCGGACGCTTCGAAGACGCCGAGGCGCTGCTGAAGCGGCTCGAAGAGGCCACGCCGGCGCTGATGCGCCTGTCGCCCGAGGCCGGCCGGCCCAACGGCCAGTACACCGACGTGAGCGGCATGCGCGGCCTGCTGCAGCTCTACACCGACCGCGCGGCGCTGGCGCAGCAGAGCTTCTCGACGCTCACCGGCGAAGCGCCGCTGAACGCCGGCTACGCCTACGGCGCGGGCCAGACCGAACGGCTGCGCGAGCACCCCGAAGCAGCCGTCGCGCGCTTCGAGGCACAGGCCGCCGACCAGCCCTACGACATCAGCGCGCGCGCCGGCCATGTCGAGGCCCTGCTCGACGCCGGTGAGTTCCGCCAAGCCCGCGAACGCGCCGAATCGCTCGCGGCCGACGTGCCCGAAGCCGCCGAGGTGCGCGACGTGGAGCGCAAGCGCCGCGCCGCCACCGGCCCGCGGCTCGATGTCGACGCCGAAGCCTCGTCGGGCGGCGCGGCCATCGCCAACCGCGAGTGGCGCATCGACAGCCGGCTCAGCTCCGGACTCATCGACGACCAGTGGCGCGTGTTCTACGACCAGACGCTGGGCCGCGGCACCACCGACATCGGCAACGCCAACTGGGCACGCGGCGGCCTGGGCCTGGGCTGGCAGCAGGGCCGCTGGCTTGCCGAAGGCGTGCTGCAGCATGCGAACAGCGGCCCCTACCGCAACAGCGTGGCAGGCCGCGTCGACTATCGCGCGGGCGACGCATGGCGCCTCTCGGCCACCTACGACGGCGACAGCAAGGAGCTGCCGTGGAAAGCCCGCGTCGCCGGCATCGGCGCACACGAGACCGGCGCGAGCGTGGGCTACGTGGTGAACGAATCGCGCCGCTTCGACCTGCAATGGCAGCGCCTGGACTTCAGCGACGGCAACCTGCGCAACGGCCTGGAGCTGGGCTGGCGCGAACGCTGGGTGAGCACGCCGCGCTTCCAGCTCGAGACCCGCCTGGGCGCCGGCACCAGCCGCGGCCGGGACATCGACACGCCCTACTTCAACCCATCGAGCGACAGCACCGTGCAGCTGGCGGTGCGCGCGCAGTGGCTCAACTGGAAGCGCGACGACCGCCAGTTCTTCCAGGCCGTGGAGCTCACGGGCGGCAACTACCGCCAGGCCGGCTTCGGCAGCGGCCCGCTGTGGAGCCTGCGCTACGAGCACCGCTGGGACCTCGGTCCCAAGTTCACGCTGCGCTACGGCCTGAGCATTTCCAGCCATCCCTACGACGGCGTGCGCGAGCGACAGCGCGGCGTCTTCCTGAACCTCTCGATGCCCCTGCCGTGATGCGAACGACCACCGAAAACAACAGCCCCATGACCTTCCTGCGCGCGGCCATGCTGTGGCTGGTGATCGCGGCGGCATCCGCGCTGGCGCTCCCGGCCTTCGCGCAGCCATTGCCGCCCGCCGACCCCGACGACGGCCTGAGCTTTCGCGTGCTGTCCTTCCACGACGTGCGCACCGGCGTGCGCGCCAGCTTCGAGCAGTCGCCCGACGAAACGGCCGTGGACGACAGCACCCTGGCCGAAGTATTCGCCTGGCTGCAATACAACGGCTACCACCCGGTGAGCCTGCAGCAGATCGTCGATGCGCGCGCCGGCGGCAAGCCGCTGCCCGCGCAGCCGGTGCTGCTGACCTTCGACGACGGCTACCGCAGCGCCTACACCAAGGTGTTTCCGCTGCTCAAGCGCTACAACTACCCCGCGCTGTTCGCGCTGGTGACGAGCTGGCTCGACGTGCCCGAAGGCCAGCTGGTGCACTGGGGCGACAAGCCCGCGCCGCGCGAGAACTTCCTGCTGTGGCCAGAGGCCACCGAGATGGCGCGCTCCGGCCTGGTCGAATTCGCGAGCCACACCGACGCGATGCACACCGGCGTTCTCGCGAATCCGCAGGGCAACATGCTGCCGTCCGCGGCCACGCACCGCTACGACCCGAAGACCGGCCGCTACGAGGACGACGACACCTACGTGCGCCGCATCGAGGCCGACCTGCGCCGCAGCCGCGAGATCATCGAGGCGCGCACCGGCGCCAGGGTGCGCGCCACCGTGTGGCCCTACGGCGCCTACAACACGGCCGCGCTGGAAGCCTCGAAGCGCGCCGGCATGCCAATCACCTTCACGCTCGACGACGGCGCCAACACGCAGGCCGTGCCGCTCACGCGCATCCGCCGCGCGCTGGCCGCCTACGACAACCAGGCGCCCGAATACGCGCAGCTGCTGCGCAACCCGGTGGGCGGCGAGGTGCGGCCGGTGAACCGCGTGATGCACGTCGACCTCGACTACGTGTACGACCCCGACCCGGCCCAGCAGGAGCGCAACCTGTCGGCGCTGATCGACCGCGTGGCCGCCGTGCGGCCGCGCTCGGTGTTCCTGCAGGCCTACGCCGACCCCGACGGCGACGGCGTGGCCGATGCGCTGTACTTCCCGAACCGCCACCTGCCGATGCGCGCCGACCTGTTCAGCCGCGCGGCCTGGCAGCTGCGCACCCGCACCGGCGTGAAGGTGTACGCGTGGATGCCGGTCACGGCCTTCCGGATGCCGGCGTCCAACCCGCTCGCCACGCACACGGTGATGGCGCAGGGCGGCAAGATGCCGGCCGACCGCTACCACCGCCTCACGCCCTTCGACCCCGCGGTGCGCACGCTGGTCGGCGACATCTACGAAGACCTGGGCCGCTACGCCTTCTTCGAGGGCGTGCTGTTCCACGACGACGCGACGCTCTCCGACGACGAGGACGCGAGCCCCGCCGCGCTCGCCACCTATGCGAAGTGGGGCCTGCCGCCCGACGTTGCAGCGATACGCGCCGACCCGGCGCTGACGGCGCGCTGGACCGCCGCCAAGACGCGCTACCTGATCGACTTCACGCACGAGCTGGCCGCGCGCCTGGGCGCCTGGCGGCCCGCGCTGGAGACGGCGCGCAACCTGTATGCGCGGCCGGTGCTCGAACCGCAGGCCGAGCAGTGGTTCGCGCAGAACTACGAAGCCTCGCTCGCCGCCTACGACTACGTCGCGCTGATGGCCATGCCACGCATGGAACAGGAAGCCGATGCGGACGCCTGGCTCGCGCGCCTGGCGCGCCGCGCGGCCGACACCCCGCGCGGCCTGGACGGCACCGTGTTCGAACTGCAGGCGCGCGACTGGCGCACCGGAAAGCCCGTGGCCGATGCCGAACTGGCGCGGCAATGGACCCTGCTGCAGCGCGCCGGCGTGCGCCACCTGGGTTACTACCCCGACGACTTCCTCGACAACCAGCCCTCGCTCGACGTGGTGCGCCGCGCCATCTCGGTCCGCACGATGCTGCCGCGTGCCCTGCGCGCGTCGGCCGCCGAGACCACGCCGCCCCAGGCATCACAACCGGCGCACGGAGAGCGGACACCATGACCACCAGCCACTTCCTAGCGCAGACGCTGCCGTCGCTGCTGTTCGGCTTCGTCTTCTACTACCCGTTCTTCATGGCCTATGTGTGGATGGCGGGCGGCCTCTCGCATGCATGGGTGTTCGAGCGCAAGCGCGACGTCGATGTCAATCCGCTCGACCTGCTGCCCTCGCGCCCGCTGGTGACGGTGGTGGTGCCCTGCTTCAACGAGGCCCCGCACCTGCGCGAAGTGATCGAGCAGCTCATGCGTACCCGCTACCCGAACTACGAGGTGATTGCCGTGAACGACGGCAGCACCGACGGCACCGGCGAGCTGCTCGACGAGATGACGAAGGAGTACAGCCGCCTTCGCGTGATCCACAACGCCAGCAACCAGGGCAAGGCCGTCGGGCTCAACACCGCCTGCCAGCTCGCGCGCGGCGAGTACATCCTGGGCATCGACGGCGACGCGCTGGTCGACGAGGACGCCATCGCCTGGATGCTGCAGCCCATGCTGGCGTCGGAGCGCATCGGCGCCGTGACGGGCAACCCGCGCATCCGCACCCGCACCACGCTGCTCGGTCGCATGCAGGTGGGCGAGTTCTCTTCGATCATCGGGCTCATCAAGCGCTCGCAGCAGCTGGTGGGCACGCTCTTCACCGTGTCGGGCGTGATCGCGATGTTCCGCCGCCGCGCGGTGATCGACGTGGGCTTCTGGAGCCCCGACGTGCTCACCGAGGACATCGACATGAGCTGGAAGCTGCAGCTCGGCGGCTGGAAGCTGCGCTTCGAGCCTCGCGCGCTGTGCTGGATCCTGATGCCCGAGACCTTGCGCGGTCTCTGGAAGCAGCGCCAGCGCTGGGCCATCGGCGGCATCCAGACCATGCTGCGCAACACCACGCGCATCCTCAAGCTGCGCAACTGGCGCATGTGGCTGGTGTATGCCGAATACATGACCAGCGTTGTCTGGGCCTATGCGATGGCGGCGGTGCTCGTGGTCAGCCTGGCGCGGCCGTTCCTGCCGATCGAGTCGGCCTGGCACTCCGCGCTGCTGCCGCACTGGCAGGGCACGCTGCTGGCCATGACCTGCATCCTGCAGATGCTGCTGAGCCTGTGGATCGACCGCCGCTACGACCGAGACCTGATGCGCTATTTCGCCGGAACGATCTGGTATCCGATCGCGTTCTGGACCATCACGATGGCGACCACCGTCATCGCCCTTCCCAAAGCCCTGATACGCCGCCGCGGCAAGCGCGCGGTGTGGACGAGCCCTGACCGAGGAATTTCCGATGCCCCATGAAAAGACAATGACCCACAGCCGCTTTCCCGAGATGCACGACGACACGCCGCCGCCGAGCCGCCGCCGCTCCTGGGGCCAGCCCGAGATGGAAGAGCCGATCATCGATGCCGCGCGCATTTCGCTGACCGCCTTCGGCAACGGCCGCTCGCCGCAGCGCACGATGGCCATGTACCTGTGGCTGCGCGTGCTGCGCCCGGCCGTGACCATCGCCATCTGGTTCTGCGCCATCTGGTACGCATGGCCCTACGTGCTGGGCGCGCGCTCGCAGCCCGAGGTGCTGCACCTGCTGGGCCTGTATGCGGTGGTGATCGGCGCGATCCTGGTGTCGATGCTGGCAATGGCGCCGTGGCGCCGCCGCCAGCAGAAACGCGAGACGCCGCCGGACCAGGAACAGTCGTCTCTGTTCGCGCTGGCCTCGTACATCGAAGTGCCGCCCGCGCGCCTGTCGACCTGGCAGCGCACGCGCCAACTGCTGGTGCACCACGACCATGACGGCCACCTGCGCGACGCCACCGACACCGCGCCCGGCGCGCTGGAGCCCGAGCCGCTGCAGCGCGCCGCGGCCCGTCGCTGACGGGGCGGCCGGACGTCCGTCCTGGGGGCGCGGCATACGGCCGCGTCGGTGCAGGGGTTTCGCGGCGGTGCTTCAATCGCGGCCACCCCTCATCCACCAAGGACCTCTTCATGGACCTCCAGCTCCAGGACCAGCACGTACTCATCACCGGCGGCAGCAAGGGCATAGGCCTGGCCTGCGCGCTCGGCTTCCTGCGCGAAGGCGCGCGCGTGAGCCTCGTCTCGCGCGACCTCGACAACCTGGAGCGAGGCAAGAAGACACTGATCGAATCTTTCGCCCAGGCCGAGGGCCGCGTGTCGGTGCATGCCGCCGACCTCAAGGACCCGGCCGGCGCCGAGGCCGCGCTCGACGCGGCCGAGAAAGTGTTCGGCCCCGTCGACGTGCTCGTCAACTCGGCCGGCGCCGCCCGCCGCACCCCGCCCGACGACCTGACCGCCGCCTCATGGCACGACGCGATGGACGCGAAGTACTTCACCTACGTCCACATGATCCACCCCGTGGTCAAGCGCATGGGCCAGCGCGGCCGCGGCGCCATCGTCAACGTCATCGGCCAGGGCGGCAAAGTCGCGAACCCCGTGCACATGGCCGGCGGCGCCGCCAACGCCGCGCTGATGCTGGTGAGCGCAGGCATGGCCGCCGCCTATGCCGGCAAAGGCGTGCGCGTGAACGCCGTGAACCCCGGCCTCACCCTGACCGAACGGCTCCAGGAAGGCATGAAAGCCGATGCCAAGCTGCAAGGCATCGACACCGAGGAAGCGCTGCAACGCGCCAAGGCCAGGCTGCCGCTGGGCCGAATCGCGACACCGGAAGAAATCGCCAACACGGTGGTGTTCCTTGCGTCGCCGAAGGCGAGCTACGTGACCGGCGCCATCGTCGCGATGGACGGCGCAGTCACCCCGATGATCTGAAGAAAAAAGACCGGAACCAAAGGGCCGAGCGAAGCAAAGAAAAGCAGGGCGCCCGCCGGGGCGAGTCCCGGCCCCGGAAGGCAAGCCTCAGGCAAGCGCCAGCAGAGCCTCGAACTTCAACCCCAGAAAGTCGACGAACGCGCGAACCCGAACCGGCACAAACCGCCCACTAGGCAACAGCGCATGCAACGGATAAGGCTCAGTCTCCCAATCAGCCAGGAGCCGCACCAGCCGCCCTTCCCGAACGTCATTGCGCACATCCAGCGCAGACTTCAGCGAAATCCCGTACCCCGCCACAGTCCACTCCCGCGCCAGCGAAGCATCGTCCACACTGCGGTTCCCATTCACCCGCACCTCCGTCCACTGCCCGTTCTGCGCAAACCGCCAGACCCGGTGCCGGCGCCCTGAGCGATTGAAGATCAGGCAGTTGTGATGGACCAGGTCCTGCGGCACCTTCGGCGCGTCATGCCGACGCAAGTAATCGGGCGAAGCAGTCAACACCGGGTTGGTCAATGCAAACGGCCGCGCCACCAGCCGCGAATCGGCCAGCGCGCCATAACGCAGCGCCACGTCGACCTCGTCGCGCATCACGTCCAGCGGCCGGTCCCCCACCGACAGCGACAGCTGCACCCCAGGGTGCAAGGCAAGGAATTCGTCGAACCATGGCAACAACGTGCTGCGCGTGAGGTCCGAAGGCGAAGCCACGCGCAGCGTGCCGACCAGCTCGCCGCGGTCGGCGGTGACCAGCGACTCCCCTTCGTCCAGCAGTTCGAAGGCGCGCACCGCGTAGTCGAGCAGCGTCTGGCCCTGCGGCGTGAGGCGCATCGCGCGGGTCGAGCGCTCGAACAGCCGGGCGCCGAGCTGGGTCTCCAGCCGCTTGAGCGTGGCGCTGGCCGCCGCCGGCGTGATACCCAGCGCATGCGCCGCCGCCGTGAGCGTGCCGCCGCGCGCTGTGTGCACCAGCACCTGCAGGTCGGAGATATTTTCAATCTTCATTTGAAAGTGTTGCTGTTCCAGGCCGCCTTATCAAACCGGCATTGCGATCCTACATTCGAGGCATCGTCACTGAAAGGCCATTGCCATGAAAGCCGTCGGCTACTACCAGCCCCTTCCCATCGACAACCCCGAATCGCTGCAGGACATCGAGCTGCCCGCGCCCCAGGCCGGCCCGCGCGACCTGCTGGTGCGCGTGAAGGCCGTGTCGGTCAACCCGGTGGACACCAAGGTCCGCAAGAATGCCGCGCCGGAAGCCGGCCAGGCCAAGGTGCTGGGCTGGGACGCCGTGGGCACGGTCGAGGCCGTCGGCAGCGGCGTGAAGAACTTCAAGGTGGGCGACCGCGTGTACTACGCCGGCTCCATCATCCGCCCGGGCGCCAATGCCGAGCTGCATGCGGTCGACGAGCGCATCGCCGCCCTCGCTCCCAGGAGCCTCGACGACGCGCAGGCCGCGGCACTGCCGCTGACCACCATCACCGCCTATGAACTGCTGTTCGACCGCCTGCAGGTGCCCAAGGGCGGCGGCGAAGGCCAGACGCTGCTCATCACCGGCGGCGCGGGCGGTGTCGGCTCCATCCTCATCCAGCTGGCGCGCCAGCTCACCAAGGTGCGCGTCGTTGCCACCGCCTCGCGCGCCGAGACGCGCGAATGGTGCCTGGCGCTGGGCGCGCACACCGTCATCGACCACTCCAAGCCGCTGGCGGCCGAGCTAAAGGCCGCGGGCATCGGCGAGGTCGACATGGTCGCCAGCCTCACGCAGACCGAGCAGCACTACGCGCAGATCATCGAAAGCCTCAAGCCCCAGGGCCAGCTCGCGGTGATCGACGACATGAAGATGCTCGACGCCATGCCGCTGAAGACCAAGTGCATTTCGCTGCACTGGGAAATGATGTTCGCGCGCTCGCGCTTCGAGACGCCCGACATCGCCGAGCAAGGCGCGCTGCTGGCCGAGGTGGCGGCGCTGGTCGACGCGGGCCGCGTGCGCACCACGGCCAACGCGAGCTTCGGCACCATCAACGCGGCGAACCTTCGGCGTGCGCATGCGCTCATCGAGAGCGGCAAGGCGCAGGGCAAGGTGGTGCTGGCGGGCTTCTGAGCCCACGACAGAGCCAGCACAATCGGGCGCATGAACGACATTGCAGCCCGTCCCCACCTCATCGAGTTCGAAACCGCGCGACTGCGCCTGCGCCAATGGCGCGAGAGCGATCTCGCGCCGTTTTTCGAGCTGGCCTGCGACCCGCAGGTGATGGAGTTCCTGCTGCCCCTGCCCACGCGCGCCGACAGCGATGCGATGGTCGAGCGCGCCAAGGCGCGCATCGCCGAGAACGGCTGGGGTTTCTGGGCCGTGGAGCACCGCGAATCGGGTGCGTTCATGGGCTTCACCGGGCTGAACTCGCCGCTGGCGGACCTGCCGTTCTCGCCGTGCGTGGAAATCGGCTGGCGCTTCGCCCGGCAGTGGTGGGGCCAGGGCTTCGCGAGCGAGGCGGCACGGGGTGCGCTGCAGGTGGGCTTCGAGCGGCTCGGGCTGGACGAGATCGTCGCCTTTACCGCGTGGAACAACACCCGCTCGGCAGCGGTCATGGAGCGCATCGGCATGCATGAAGACGTAGGCGGCGCGTTCGACCACCCGCTGGTGCCCGAAGGCCACCCGCTGCGCAGGCACCGGCTCTACCGCATCGCCAGGCCGCAGGGCTGAAAAAAAGCTACTTCGCCTTCGACACCCGCCACACGGCGTTGCCCACGTCGTCCGCCACGATCAGCGCGCCGCTCTTGTCGAGCGCCACGCCCACCGGCCGGCCCTGCGCCTTTTCGTCGGCCGAGAGGAAGCCCGTGAGCACGTCGACCGGCGGCCCGCTCGGCTTGCCGCCGATGAAGGGCACGAACACCACCTTGTAGCCAGACTTGGGCTTGCGGTTCCACGAGCCGTGCTCGCCGATGAAGACACCGTTGGCGAACTGCTCGGGCATGCCGCCCGGGCGCGAGAAGGCCATGCCGAGCGGCGCGACGTGCGAGCCCAAGGCGTAGTCGGGCGCGATGGCCTTGGCCGTCATGGCGGGGTTCTGCGGCGTGACGCGCGCGTCGACGATGCCGCCGTAGTAGCTCCAGGGCCAGCCGTAGAAGGCGCCGTCCTTCACGGAGGTGAGGTAGTCGGGCACGAGGTCGCTGCCGATCTCGTCGCGCTCGTTCACCACGGTCCACAGCGCTTTGGTGTCGGGGTCCCAGCCCATGCCGTTGGGGTTGCGCAGGCCGCTGGCGAACATGCGCTTCTCGCCCGTCTTGGTGTCGACTTCCCAGATGGCGGCGCGGCCCTCTTCGGCGGCGAGGCCGTTCTCGCCGATGTTGCTGTTGGAGCCGACCGTGACGTAGAGCTTGCTGCCGTCGGCATTGGCGATCACGTTCTTGGTCCAGTGGTGGTTGATGCCGGCGGGCAGCTGCGTCACCAGCGTGGGGTTGGCGCTGACGGAGGTCTGGCCTTCGGTGTATGGCACCTTCACCAGCGCGTCGGCGTTGGCGATGAAGAGTTCGTTGCCGACCAGCACCATGCCGTAGGGCGACATCAGGTTGGTCATGAAGACCTGCTTCACCTCGGCCACGCCGTCGCCGTCGGCGTCGCGCAGCAGGGTGATGCGGTTGGCGCTGGGCACGCCGGCACCGGCGCGGCCCATGACCTTGCCCATGACCCAGTTGCGGATCTTGGCGACGAAGCCGTCGCCGCCATCGGTGGCGCCGCCGCCGGGCTTGGGCGGCTTGTTGCTCTCGGCCACCAGGATGTCGCCGTTGGGCAGGGTGTAGACCCAGCGCGGATGGTCGAGCCCGCGCGCCAGCGCCGTGACCTTCAGGCCCTCGGCAGGAATCGGCATGGCGACGTCCGTCCAGCCGACGGCGGGGGCGACGTTCACCGTGGGAATCAGTGTCTTGTTCGGCTCGGTCAGCTGCGGACGGGGCCCGACCGTGAGTTCCGGGGCGAGCTTGGCCGACTCGCCGCAGCCGGCGAGGAACAGCACAGCGCCCGTGGCCAGGACGGCCAGGGTGGGGAAAGCGCTCGATGCGGTGCGGGTGGGTACTTGCTGCGGTGCCTTCATGCGTGATCCTTGAGCGGCCGATGCCGCATGGCGGTCGGATCATCGCCCGCCGGCCCGCGCGGCCAGTGTCGGTCGTGGGCGCTTTATGGCGTGGGCGCACCTCATTGGCGCATCGCCGCTACCATCGCCGGATGACCGAAGACCTGTTCCGCGCCGACGCCTACCTGCGCACCTGTGAAGCCCGCATCCTGCGCATCGAAGACACCGGCATCGTGCTGGACCGCACCGTGTTCTATCCGCTGGGCGGCGGCCAGGCCGGCGACACCGGCGTGCTGGTGCTGGCCGACAGGCGCGAACTGGCCATTGCAGATACCCGCAAGGCCAGGAACGAAGAAGGCCAGCCGACGAACGAATTCGTCCACGTGCCGGCCGATGGCCAGGCCGACCTGCTTGCCGCGCTGAAGCCCGGCGACACAGTCACCGCCCGCCTCGACTGGGAGCGCCGCCACCGGCTGATGCGCTTCCACACCGCCTCCCACCTGATGTGCCACCTCGTGCCGGTGCCGGTGAACGGCTGCTCCATCACGCCCGAATACGCGCGCATCGACTTCCATATGACCGACCCGCTCGACAAGGAAGCGCTGACCGCCAGCCTCGCCAGGCTGGTCGAGGCGGCCCACCCGCTGACCGTGGGCGCCATCACCGACGAGGAGCTCGACGCCAACCCGGCGCTGGTCAAGAGCATGAGCGTGCAGCCGCCGCGCGGCACGGGCACGGTGCGCACCATCCGCATCGGCGGCGGCCGCGAAGGCGAGGCCCAGATCGACTTCCAGCCCTGCGGCGGCACGCATGTTGCAAACACTGCCGAGATCGGCGCTGTCATAGTCACCAAGATCGAGAAGAAGAGCGCCAACACCCGCCGGGTGGTGCTGGGCTGGGCGCCTTCGGCGGCAGCGGCCGCCTGAAACGCCCGGAACTTCACCTCCGCAGATTGCTCCGACCCACGGCATGATTTTTTCGCGCATCCATTTCGCTACGCTTCTGATAGCAGCCGCCGCAGCCAGCATGCCGGCTGCGGCGCAGCTGGCCTCCAAGCCGGGCGCCGTGGTAACAACCCCGCACGTGCGGGCCGAACTGATCGCCCACGCCCCCGACGGCGTGGCGCCCGGCAGCCCGGTGTGGGTCGGCCTGCAGATCACGCACCAGCCCGAGTGGCACACCTACTGGAAGAACGCCGGCGATTCGGGCCTGCCCACCGAAATGACCTGGACGCTGCCGGCCGGCGTGTCGACCGGCGAGATCGCGTGGCCGGTGCCCGAGAAGATCCCGGTCGGCAACCTCGCCAACTACGGCTACGAAAACACCGTGCTGCTGCCGGTGCCGCTGGAGGTGTCGACGCTCTACAAGCCGCCAATGGCGCTGGGCGGCAGCACGCCGGCCATGGACATTCAGCTCAAGGCATCATGGCTGGTCTGCCGCAAGGAGTGCATTCCGGAGGAAGGCACCTTCTCGCTGTCCCTGCCGCTGCAGGGCTCGACCGCGCTGCACAAGGCCGAGTTCGACGCCGCACAGGCCGCGCAACCGCAGCCGCTGGCCCAGGCCGGCGCCGTGGAAGTCGACGGCCACAACCTGAAGGTGCGCCTCGACGGCCTGCCCGCCGCCGCGCAGGGCAAGACGCTGGGCTTCTTCCCGGAGACCCCCGAGGTGATCCGCACCGCGGCCGTCTCCGGCAAGGACTGGACCCAGTCCTGGCAAGGCGGCACCTGGACCGCGACCATTCCGCTGGCCGACCAGCGCAGCGCCAGCCCCACGGTGATGCCGGTGGTGGTGGCGCTGGCCGAAGCCGACCGGCAGGCGGGCCAGCCCATCGCATGGCGCGCCGAATCGCCGGTCACCGGCAACTGGCCCACCACCGCGGCGCCGCGCGCCGAGGTGTCGCCGGCGCTGCAGGCCGCGCTGACCGCCAATGCAGCCAATGCAGCCAATGCAGCCAATGCGGCCAGGCCCGCCGAACTGCCCGCCCCCTCTTCCACCACCTTCATGGCCGCCCTGCTGGGCGCCCTGATCGGCGGCCTGCTGCTCAACCTGATGCCCTGCGTGTTCCCGATCCTCGCGATCAAGGTACTGGGCTTCGCGCGGCAGGCCGGCAACGACAGCGCGCACCGCAGGGCCGGGCTGGCCTACACCGGCGGCGTGATGCTGTCTTTCCTAGCGCTGGGCGGCGCCATGCTGGCGCTGCGCGCGGCCGGCGCCGGGCTGGGCTGGGGCTTCCAACTGCAATCGCCGGGTGTTGTGGCGGCGCTGGCCGCGCTGTTCACACTGATCGGCCTGAACCTGGCGGGCGTGTTCGAGTTCGGCCGCGCCGCGCCGTCGTCGATCTGCAGCGCGCAGGCCAGGCATCCGCTGGCCAACGACTTCCTCTCTGGCGTGCTCGCCGTGGTGATCGCCTCGCCGTGCACCGCGCCCTTCATGGGCGCATCGCTGGGCTTCGCGATCAGCCTGCCGGCAGCCCAGGCCCTGCTGCTGTTCGCGGCGCTGGGCTTCGGGCTGGCGCTGCCTTACCTGGCTGCCAGCTTCGTGCCTGCCGTGGCGCGCCTGCTGCCCAAGCCGGGACCGTGGATGCACACGCTGCGCCGCCTGCTCGCGTTCCCGATGTTCGCCACCGTGGCGTGGCTGGTCTGGGTGCTGGGCCAGCAAAGCGGCATCGACGGCGCCGGCACGCTGCTGGCGCTGCTGGTGTGCATGGCAGCCATCGTCTGGGCGTTCACGCTGCGGGGCCGCACGCGGATCGTGATCGCCGCCGTGATGATCGCCTTCACAGCGGTGCTCACCGCCGCCATCGGCCGCAATGTGTTGCAAGTCGTGGAGCCCGCCAGGCTGGCTTCGACGGACGGCACCGGCCAGCCGCAGCGCTGGCAGCCGTGGTCGGCCGAGCGCGTGGCCGAGCTGTCGGGCGCGGGCCAGCCGGTGTTCATCGACTTCACCGCCGCCTGGTGCGTGACCTGCCAGTACAACAAGAAGAGCACCCTGGCCGACGCACAGGTGCTGGCCGACTTCGACGCCAAGAAGGTCGCCATGCTGCGCGCCGACTGGACCCGGCGCGACCCCGCCATCACGGCGGCGCTCACCGCCCTCGGCCGCAGCGGCGTGCCGGTGTACGTGCTGCAGGCGCCGGGCAAGCCGCCGGTCGTGCTGACCGAGATCCTGGGCAAGGACGAAGTGCGCGCCGCCATTGCCGCACTTTGACCACCGGCGTGACATGGGTTGTCACATGCACTTGAAGAAACCGTTCTAAGCTGCAGTTGTTGTTTGGAATTTTGTTTTGGAGTTCAAGCTGGCCATGTCTCTTTCGCCAACCACAGACTCGCGTTCCCTTCGTGCCGCGCGCCATGCCCGCGCCGCCTTGAGCCGGGCTTCCCGCCGCGCCGTCGTCGCGGCAGCCGTGGCGCTGGGCGCCACCTTCCTCATGGGCTCCAATGCCGTCGCCGCCCCCGCCGTGGGCCAGCAGGCGCCCGATTTCGTTGCCGTCGACACCACCGGCGCCAAGCACAAGCTGTCCGACTTCGCGGGCAAGTTCGTCGTGCTCGAGTGGACCAACCCCGGCTGCCCCTTCGTGCGCAAGCACTACGGCAGCGGCAACATGCCCGCCACGCAGAAGGCCGCGACCGACAAGGGCGTGGTCTGGCTCGCCATCAATTCCACCGAGCGCGCCGCCAGCGACTACCTGAAGCCCGATGCGCTCGACGCATGGATGAAGTCGCAAAAGGCCGCCCCCACCGCCGTGCTGATGGACGAAGACGGCCTCATCGGCCAGGTCTACGGCGCGCGCACCACGCCGCACATCTTCATCATCGACCCCAAGGGCACGCTGGTGTACGCGGGTGGCATCGACAGCATCGCCTCGGCGCGGCCCGACGACATCAAGACCGCGACCAACTACGTCAGCCAGGCGCTGGGCGAGGCCTTCGGCGGCAAGCCCATATCGGCGGCCAGCACGCGGCCCTACGGCTGTTCGATCAAGTACAAGACCTGATACGACCTGATGAGTGAAATCCGGGGAACGGCCGGCTACGGCGCCAATGCCGCGGTGCTGGCGCAGCAGTATGAAAGCCTGCGCTTCGAAGACGTCCACCGCGAAGTGCTGCACCTGTTTCCCAGCGCGCCAAGCCGGGTGCTGGACATCGGCGCCGGTTCCGGGCGCGACGCCGCCGCGCTCGCCGCGCTGGGTCACCGGGTGGTGGCGGTCGAGCCCACGCCCGAACTGCGCGCCGAAGGCATGCACCGCCACGCCGCGCTGCCCATCGAGTGGATCGACGACCACCTGCCCGGCCTGCACCGCACACGGGCGCTGGGCGTGCGCCACGACCTCATCCTGCTGACCGCCGTCTGGATGCACCTGGACGCCGCCGAACGCGCCACGGCCATGGAAGCCCTGGCAGCGCTTGTGGCCGAAGGCGGCCAGGTCGCGATGTCGCTGCGCCACGGCCCCGTGCCCCAGGGCCGCCGGATGTTCGACGTCTCCGCCCGGGAAACAGCAGAACTCGCGGACCGGCACGGACTGCGGCAGCGCTTCCTGGGCGAGCGCGAGGACATGCTCGACCGCGCGGACGTGCGCTGGAGTTTCCTGGTCCTCCAGCGCCCCGCGTGACAGCTACCTGACCCGCGCAGTCAGGCAGCGGTCGGGAAGCCTGGCCTACCCTTGGCAGATATACATGCCACAGGGGACAACAAGATGAATCCCGCGCCTTCCACCGCGCAAAAGGGCGCTGCCGCCGTGCACGCTTCGCCCGCAAGCTCCTCGAAATTCGCCACCGTCCTGCGCGTGACCGGCGGCAACTTCATGGAGATGTTCGACTTCTTCCTGTTCGGCTTCTACGCCACGCAGATCTCGAAGGCGTTCTTCCCGGCCGGCAACGAGTTCGCCTCGCTGATGCTGACCTTCATGACCTTCGGCGCCGGCTTCCTGATGCGGCCGCTGGGCGCGATCTTCCTGGGCGCTTACGTCGACCGCGTCGGCCGCCGCAAGGGGCTGATCGTAACGCTCGCGCTGATGGCCGTGGGCACGCTGCTGATCGCCTGCGTGCCGGCCTACGCCACCATCGGCCTGGCGGCGCCGCTGCTGGTGCTCATCGGCCGGCTGCTGCAGGGCTTCTCGGCCGGCGTGGAGCTGGGCGGGGTGTCGGTCTACCTGTCGGAAATGGCCACGCCGGGGCACAAGGGCTTCTACGTGAGCTGGCAGTCGGCCAGCCAGCAGGTGGCCATCGTCGTCGCGGCCGCGCTCGGCTACTGGCTCAACGTGACCTTCACTTCGCAGGAGATCGGCGACTTCTACTGGCGCGTGCCCTTCTTCGTGGGCTGCCTGATCGTGCCGGTGCTGTTCATCATCCGCCGCTCGCTGCAGGAGACCGAGGAGTTCATGGCGCGCAAGCACCGGCCCGACGCGCGCGAGATCTTCCAGTCGATGGTCGCCAACTGGGGCCTCGTGCTCGCCGGGATGATGCTGGTGTCGATGACCACCGTGTCGTTCTACCTGATCACCGTCTACACCCCCACCTTCGGCAAGTCGGTGCTGCACCTGAGCACCACCGACGCGCTGATCGTCACGCTGTGCGTGGCCATCTCCAACTTCATCTGGCTGCCGATCATGGGCGCGCTGTCGGACCGCGTGGGCCGCAAGCCGCTGCTGATCCTGTTCACGGTGCTGACCATCCTCACGGCATATCCGGCGCTCAAGTGGCTGGTCGGCGAACCGAGCTTCGCGCGCATGCTCGCGGTCGAGCTGTGGCTGTCGTTCCTCTATGCGAGCTACAACGGCGCGATGGTGGTGGCACTGACCGAAGTGATGCCGGTGAACGTGCGCACGGCCGGCTTCTCGCTGGCGTACAGCCTGGCCACCGCAGTGTTCGGCGGCTTCACGCCGGCAATCGCCACCGGCCTGATCGAGATGACCGGCGACAAGGGCGCGCCGGGCCTGTGGATGACGGCCGCCGCGGTGTGCGGCCTGATCGCAACGCTGGTGCTGTACCGGCGCAACGTGAACCCGGCGGACGCACGGCGCGTGCCGGTGGTCTGATTTTTCTTCTTCACACCAGCCGCAGGCCGCCGTCGCACTCGAGCACCGTGCCCGTGGTGTAGCCGTTCTCGATCAGGAACTGGATCGCATGCGCCACGTCCTGCGGCCGCCCCACGCGGCCGACAGGCAGCGTCTCGACCTGCTGGCGGAACAGGTCGTCCTTCATGGCGGTGGGCACGCGGTTCCACCAGGGTGTGTCGACGAGGCCCGGTGACACGGCATTCACCCGGCTCGGCGCCAACTCGCGCGCCAGGCTGCCCACCATCGCTTCGATCGCGCCGTTGATCGCAGCCAGCCCCGCGGTGCCGGGCAGCGAATTGCGCGCGGAAATCGCGGTCACGAAAGTCAGGCTGCCGCCCTTGCGCAGCACCCGTGCGCCGGCCTGCGCCGCCTCGAGCTGCGGCCAGAACTTGGCCTCGAAGCCGCTGCGCAGCGACTGGAGATCGAGCTGCGCGAACTCGCCCGCGCCCTCGCCACCGCTGAGCGTGAGCACCAGGTGATCGACGGGCCCGGTCTTCCCGAAGAAGGCATCGAGCGCGCCGCGGTCGCGGGCGTCGAAGGCCGCGCCGCTCACGTTCTCACCCAGGCCGCCGATGGCCTCCTGCAGCTTGCCGTTGTCGCGCCCGGTCGCAATCACGCGCGCGCCGGTTGCCGCCATCCGGCGAACGGTCTCGAGCCCCACGCCCGACGACCCGCCGACCACCACCACTGTCTGTTGTTCCAAAGCCATGTCGACTCCTTTGAATGACCAATGAAGAAAGTGCCTTCAGGTTAGGCAGAGGCGCTCTATCATTCAAATCGTTTGGAATCATGGAATACATCAACGAAAGTGATTTCAGGCGGCTCGACCTGAACCTGCTGCTGGTGTTCCACGCGCTGCTGCACGAACGCAGCGTCACGCGTGCGGCGCAGCGCCTGTTCATCGGCCAGCCTGCCCTGAGCGGCGCGCTCAAGCGCCTGCGCGCGGCCCTGGGCGACGAGCTGTTCGTGCGCACCTCGCACGGCATGACGCCGACTCCGCGCGCGCTCGAACTCGCGCGCGCCATCGAGCCGCTGCTGCTGTCGCTGCAGCAGGCGTTGCACGCACGGCCGGTGTTCGATCCGTCCAAGGCCGAGCGCGTGTTCTGCATCGGCCTGAGCGATGCGCTCGAAGTGGCGCTGATGCCCCGCCTCATGCAGCTGCTGTCCGAACAGGCGCCGGGCGTGCGGCTCATCGCGCGCGCTGCCGACCGCACGAATGCCCCCGCCATGCTTGACGCGGCCGAGATCGAACTGGCGGTGGGCGTCTTCACCGACTGCGCCGCGTGGCACAGGCAGCGCGCGCTGTTCGGCTGGCACTTCGTCTGCGTCTACAACGCCGCGCTCGTGAAGACGCGGGGCAGGAAGATCACGCTGGCGGAGTACCTGCGCCACCCGCACCTGCTGACCTCGTTCAGCGCCGACCTGAGCGGCCTCGTCGACGACCTGCTGCGCGAACAGGGGCATGCGCGCCAGGTCGTGTTCTCCAGCCGCAACTTCGCGACCAGCCCCTTCATCGTGCGGCAGATGCCCGCCATCACCACCGTGCCCACCTTCGCCGCCGCCGCGTGGCGCGACGCGCTCGGGCTCGCGGTGAGCCCGCTGCCTTTCGAAACACCGGCCTACGAGGTGTCGCTGCTGTGGGCGGCGGCGCGCGACGGTGATCCAGGCCTGCAGTGGCTGATCGGCCTCATGACCGAGGTGTTCGGCGAGAAGCCCGTGCGTTGATCCAGCGCGCACCGTGCGTTGACCGGGAGCGCAGCACCCACGGTGTCCCGGGTGGAAACACCGATGATGTCGCGCCCCCGCGTGCCTATCCTGCGGAAGCGCTTCCGGGCGCCCTCCACGGAACCCACGGCATGAACGCACACCACTTCAGCACGCTGCTCGAACACCCCGCCGACCGGCAGGCCTGCTGGGGCCGGATCAACACCAGCTACTTCGGCGCGCTGAACGTGCAGTGCCTGGACACAGGCACCTTCGACGCGCGCATGGACGCCTACGAACTCGGCCCGCTGGGCATGTTCATGATCGAGGCGCCCTCGCACCGCGTGGCGCGGCCCGACATGCGCAGCGAGATCGCGCTCGACGAGCACTACAAGCTGGTGCTGCAGCTCGAAGGCCACGGCCACATCTCGCAGCGCGACCGCGAGTTCCACCTGCACCCCGGCGACTGGAGCCTGTACGACCCGCGCGTGCCCTACGCCATCACCAACCCCGAACGCTCGCGCCTGCTGGCCATTACCATTCCGCGCCAGCAGTTCAAGGGCATGAAGATCCCCGACCTGCACACCTGCGAGGCGCACACGCCGGCCATGCAGGGGCTCTACGCGGTGCTCGGCTCCTTCCTCACCTCGCTGGCCGACCAGCTGCCCTCGCTGCCCAACGCCGTCGGCCGCTCGGTCAGCGACACGGTGCTGGGCCTGCTGGCCTCCACGCTGGCCACCCACTCCGACGAGCAGTTCGGCGCGCACCCGGTGCCGGGCGTGCTGAAGGCGCGCGTGAAACAGTTCGTGCACACGCACCTCGCCGACCCGGCCCTGTCGCTCGATCTCATCGCGCAGCAGCTACGTTGCTCCAAACGCTACCTGCACCGCGTGTTCGAGGACGAGGAGCAGACGCTCGACCGCTTCATCTGGCAGATGCGGCTCGAGCGCTGCAGCGAGGCGCTGCGCAACGCGGCCGGTCGTCGCACGTCGGTGTCGGAGATCGCCTTTGCCTGGGGCTTCAACAGCAGCGCGCATTTCTGCCGCGTGTTCAAGGCGCAATACGGCGTGTCGCCGCGCGAGTTCCAGCGGCGCGAGACCGGGAGCGCGGCAGCTTCAGCGATGCTTGCGCACTAGGCTCTGCGGCCTTCCTCTTGTTTGCGAGCCCTGGACTTCCTGGCGAAGAGCCCCTCGCACAGGCCGCGCAGCCAGCGATTCGCGGGGTCCTGGTTGTAGCGCGCATGCCAGTGCTGCTTGACGGTGAAGGGCGGCACGGGCACCGGGCAATCGAACACCGCGAGCCCGTTGGTGCGGGCCAGCGTCTCGCCGATCTGGCGGGGCACGGTCGCCACGAGGTCGGTGGTCGAGACGATGGCGGCCAGGCCCAGGAAGCCGGGCAGCTCCAGCAGGATGCGCCGTTCGACGCGGTGCCGCAGCAGTGCAGCCTCCAGCAGTTGCACGCCCGTGCCGCCGACGATGCCGATGTGCGCCTCGGCCTTGTAGTCGCGCAGGCCCATGCCCTTCGAGCCGACGCGCGGATGCCGTGCATTCACCAGGCACACCCAATCCTGCGGATACAACACCTGTTGGTAGAAGCCTGATTCGAGCCAGGGCACCAGTCCGATCGCGAGGTCGGCCTGGCCTGACTGCAGCGCCTGCCCGGTCTGATCGTCGATGCGCGCGGCCTCCAGGCGAATGCCGGGGCCCACCGCGCGCACATGCGCCAGCAGTTGCGGCAGCAGCGTGATGTGGCTGGCATCCGTCATGCAGATGCGAAAGCGCCGTGTGGCGCTCGACGGATCGAACACTTCCTGCGGCGCGGCCACGCGGCGCAGCGCCGCCAGTGCCTCGCGCGCCGGAACGATCAGTTCGTCCGCGCGCGGCGTCGGCTGCATGCCTGCCGCGGTGCGCACGAACAGCTCGTCGCCCAGGTGCCTGCGCAGCCGGCCCAGCCAGTTGCTCACCGTCGGCTGGCTCTGGCCGAGCTGGTCGGCCGCGCGCGTCACGCTCTGCGTGGTGTAGATCAGGTCGAACAGGCGCAGCAGCTTGAGGCTGAGCAGGCCCGCGCTCGCATCGAGGTTGTCGTCGTCGGCGTTCATTTCAAAACGGAATGTAGACCATTCGCCCCATGTCATGGACGAGATGTTCGTCCAAACCTATCTTCAAGGCATTCCTTCGAGACACTCCTTCGAGAGACAGGCATGAAAATCTATTTCCTGGGCGCTGGCGCCCTCGGCTGTGCCATCGGCGGCACGCTCGCCGCCGGCGGGTCGGACGTCACGCTCATCGACCCGTTCCAGGCGCACGTCGACGCCATCCAGCGCGACGGCCTCCTCATGAAGGAAGGCGACTCGGAGCGCCGCGTCAAGGTGCGCGCAGCGACCAGCGTCGAGGGCCTGCCGCCGGCCGACCTGGTGATCGTGCTGGTCAAGTCCTTCCACACGCGCTCGGCCATCGAAGGCGCGCTGTCGATCGTCGGACCCGACACCGCGCTGATGTCGCTGCAGAACGGCATGGGCCACGAGGAGATCCTGGCCGACGTCGCCGGCCGCGCGCACGTGCTGGCCGGCAAGACCTACGTCGGCGGCGTCCTGCTCGGCCCGGGCCGCGTCATTGCAGGCACGCGCGGCAAGCGCACGGTGATAGGCGAACTCGACGGCAGCGTGAGCGAACGCGCCAGGGCCGTCGCGGCCGAGTTCGAGCGCGCCGCACTCCCTTGCGAGGTCAGCGACAACATCCTGGGCGTGATGTGGGACAAGCTGCTCATCAACGTCTCGACCGGCGCGCTCAGCGGCATCACGGGCCAGGTGTACGGCAGCCTCTACGGGGTGCCCGAGATCGAGGCCACGGCCATCGCCGCCGTGGCCGAGGCCATGGCCGTCGCGCGGGCCATCGGCGTCAAGCTGTCGATCAAATCGCCGCGCGATGCATGGGTGATGGCCGCCGAAGGCCTGCCCTACGAGTTCAAGACCTCGATGCTGCAGAGCCTGGAGAAGGGCTCCATCACCGAGATCGACTTCATCAATGGCGCGGTGGTGCGCGCCGGACTCCAGCACAACGTGCCGACGCCGGTCAACCAGACGCTGGTGGCGGCCATCAAGGGCATCGAACGCCGGCTGGAGGCGAAATGAGCACGCCGCGCGCCTATGTGGAGCACGTCGCCATCTGGGTGAAGGACATTCACTGGCACATCAAGTTCTTCCACGACGTCTGCGGCATGACGATGCGCGAAGTGCAGGGCACGCTCGAAGAGCCGGTGCAGTACTGGACCCTCGGCGGCATGCAGTTCATGGCCAAGCCGGACTACGCAGGGCCTGAAGGCCGCCTCGGCCATCTCGGCGTGATGTGCGAAGACCTCGAGGCCGCACTCGCCGCCGCGCGTGCCTTCGGCGTGACCGAAATGCCGCAGGGCCGCAACTGGCTGCGCCTGCCGGACGGCTTGGCCGTCGAGTTCATCCAGGCCAGCGCCGGCGCCGTGGCGCGCGCGCTCGCCATCGATCCCCGCGCCTGAAGAACCGTCACCAATACAGAGACACACACACCATGACCGCCTTGACCATCGAAGACAAGTACTGGGACGACGCCGTCGTCGGCCAGGAGTGCATCAGCCCGCCCTATGAAGTGACGGAGGCTCGCGTGATGGCGTATGCCGACCTCACCGGCGACCACACCCCCGTTCACACCGACGAAGCCTATGCGCGCACAACGCCCTTCGGCACCCGCGTGGCGCACGGACTGTTCGGCCTGTCGGTGGCCGACGGGCTCAAGACGAAGAGCGACATGCGCTTCATGCCGGGCATGTCGCTCGGCTGGGAATGGAGCTTCGTGGCCCCCATCAAGCTCGGCGACACGGTGCGCGTGAAGTTCCACGTCGGCAGCAAGCGCGAATCGAAGAGCAAGCCGGGCTGGGGCATCCTCGTGCTGCCGTCCGAGCTCATCAACCAGCGCGACGAGGTCGTGCAAAAGGGCGAGCACCGCGTGATGGTGCCGAGGAAG
Source organism: Variovorax durovernensis (assembly GCF_977011995.1). Taxonomy (NCBI): domain Bacteria; kingdom Pseudomonadati; phylum Pseudomonadota; class Betaproteobacteria; order Burkholderiales; family Comamonadaceae; genus Variovorax; species Variovorax durovernensis. The sequence goes on from NZ_CDRNCW010000001.1 coordinate 6,008,218, forward strand.
CCGGCATGAGCGCGTCGCCAAAACAAGCGTTGCCGCTGGCCGGCTTCCGCGTCGTCGACTACAGCCACTTCCTGGCCGGGCCCTACGTCGGCCGCTGCCTTGCCGCGCTCGGTGCGGAAGTCATCAAGGTCGAGCGTCCCGGCACGGGCGATGCAGGACGTCAGCATGCGTGGTTCGTCGGCGACCACAGCGGCTATTTCCTGCAGCAGAACATGGGCAAGAAGGGCCTGAGCGTGAACACGAAGGACCCACGCGGCCGGGCACTGATGAAGAAGCTGGTCGACAGCGCCGACGTGTTCGTCGAGAACTACCGCCCCGGTGCACTCGACAAGCTGGGCCTGGGCTATGCCGAACTCGCCGAGACCAACCCCGGCCTGGTGTACTGCTCGATCTCGGCCTACGGCCACACCGGCCCCGACTCGCACCGCGCCGGCTTCGGCCTCATCGCGGAAGCCAAGAGCGGCATCATGCAGATGGTCGGCAACCCGGGCGAAGCACCGCCGCTGCTGCGCATCTCGCTGGGCGACATGTACACCGGCATCCATGCCGTCGCCGCAATCAACGCCGCGCTGCTGGGACGGGTGAAGTCCGGCCGCGGGCAGCACATCGACATGGCGCTGTACGACACGCTGGTGTCCATGCACGAGTACGCGGTGCAGTGCTACACGCTCTCCAATGGCCAGGAGGTGCCGGTGAAGACCGGGCACGACATGCCCAATTCCACGCTCTACGGCGTGTTCCGCGCGCAGGACGGAGACCTCGTGATCGCCGCGCAGGTGGACGACGCCTGGAAGCGCTTTGCCGCGCTGGTCGAGCAGAACGGCGGCCCCGCGGGCTTCGGCAGCGACACGCGGCTGCACGCTTCGGCCGGGCGCAATGCCCATCGCGCCGGGATCCTCGATGTGGTGAAACCGTGGGTGGCGGCGCGGCCGGTCGCGCAGGTGCTGAAGATGCTGGACGGCATCGACGTGCCTGCCGCCAAGGTTCAGCGCATCGACGAAGTGCTGGCCGATCCGCAGATCCATGCGCGCGGCATGGTGATCGAGCAGGAGCATCCGGTGCTCGGAAAGATCCGCCTGCCGAACCTGCCCTTCCACATGTCGGGCTGCGATACCTCGATCACGCAGGTGGCGCCCGAACTGGGCGAGCACAACGCGGAAATCGCGGCGAGCCTCGGCTTCGACGCCGCGCAGATCGCCGACATGCAGGCCGACGGCGTGCTCTACAGCAAGTAAGGAAACAGCCATGACCGACAAGTACGCCGTGATCGGCAACCCGATAGGACACACCAAGTCGCCGATGATCCACGGCAGCTTCGCGCAGGCGACCGGCCAGGACATCGACTACAGCGCGATAGAAGGCTCGCTGGAGCGCTTCGCCGACGACGTGCACGCATTCCGCACGGCGGGCGGACGCGGAATGAACATCACCGCCCCGTTCAAGCTGCAGGCCTATGCACTGGCCACCGAACGGCTCGAACGCGCCGAGCTCGCCGGCGCCACCAATGCGCTCAAGTTCGATGGCGAGCGCATCCTTGCCGACAACTTCGACGGCGTGGGCCTGACCAACGACATCCAGCGCAACCTCGGCTTTCCGCTCGAGGGCGCGCGCATGCTGGTGCTCGGCGCGGGCGGCGCGGTGCGTGGCGCACTGCAGCCGTTTCTCGCGCAACAACCGGCCGTGGTGGTGCTGGCGAACCGTACGCAGGCCAAGGCCGTCAACCTCGCCAAACAGTTTTCCGGGCATGGCCGCGTGCAAGGCTGCGGCTACGGCGATCTGGCAGGCGAGCGATTCGACATCGTCATCAACGGCACCTCCGCGAGCCTCAGGGCCGAATTGCCGCCCCTGCCCGCGCAGGCGCTGCAGGGTGCGAGGCTGGCCTACGAGCTCGCCTACGGCAAGGGCCTGACGCCCTTCCTGCGGCTGGCGCAGAACGCCGGCGTGCCGAAGCTGGCCGACGGCGTCGGCATGCTCGTGGAACAGGCGGCGGAGGCCTTCCTGTGGTGGCGCGGCGTGCGGCCCGACACGCGCAGCCTCATCGACCGCATGACCATTCCCCTGGCCTGACCCGGCGACCTGGAGACGCCCCATGAAGATCCTCATGCTGCACGGCATCAACCACAACATGTTCGGCAAGCGCGACCCGAAGCAATACGGCACGGTGACGCTGGCCGAGATCGACGCGCAATTGCAGGCACTCGGCAAGGAGCTCGGCACCGAGGTCGAGAGCTTCCAGACCAATTGCGAAGGCGCGATGTGCGAGCGCATCCACCGCGGCTTCACCGAGGGCGTGGACGCGGTGCTCATCAACGCCGGTGCCTGGACGCACTACAGCTACGGCATTCGCGATGCGCTGGCGATCCTCACCGTGCCGGTCGTCGAGCTGCACATGTCGAACATCCATGCGCGCGAGACGTTTCGCCATCACTCGGTGTTCGCCGAGATCGTGAAAGGACAGATCTGCGGCTTTGGCGTGGACAGCTACCTGCTCGGCCTGCGCGCGGCGGTGACGGCGGCGCGAGGCTGAACCAGCGAGTTGTTGGCGGGCAAAGCGGGGGACCCGAAGCGCAAAGCGCCAGCGCAATCCCGATGTTCCGGGATACGCGCATGACGAAAGCGTAATTCCGGTGTCGGTCTGCCGCGCAGGCAGCCTTTCTAGAGTCGGTTCCACCAACTCCACAGAAAGGAACTCCTCGTGAAACGCACCCTGATCGCCCTGGGCACCCTCGCCTTCTTCTCCACCGCCTTCGCGCAGCAACCGCACGCCCACAGCGCGGAAGCCGAAGCCGACTTCGACAGCAAGCCGCAGGCCGCCGCGGAAGCGAAGAAGAACAACAGGCAGCCTGGTGCGGTGCGCATCAAGGACGGCGGCACCGCGCGCGGCGAAGGCTCCGCCGTGCCGACGCCCAGCAAGACGGAAAAAGCCGGCGAAGCCCGCGCCGAGGCGCGCGAGGCCAAGCCGCACAGCGTGCCCAAGCCAGGCGCCACGCCAAAGTAAGCCGCGCCGGCAGGCGTTCTTCAAGCCGCCGCGAGATAGCTGCTGTGCAGTATCTCCGGCCGGCTGCGCAGTTCTTCCGACGAGCCCGCGAAGGCCATGCGGCCACGCTCCAGCACATAGGCGCGGCTCGACACCGCGAGCGCCACCGTGGTGAACTGTTCGATCAGCAGCACGCCCACGCCTTCGCGCGCGACCTGCTGCACCACCTCCACCAGCCGCTTGACCACCGTGGGCGCGAGCCCCAGCGAGAGTTCGTCGATGGCCAGGTAGCGCGGCCTGCCGATCAGCGCCTGCGCGATGCAGACCATCTGCTTCTGGCCGCCCGAGAGCGAACGCGCGGGCAGCGCGAGCTTCACGCGCAATTCCGGAAACACCACGAGCGCCTGCTCCACCGCATCGGCCACGCGCGCAGCGGGCAACGCCGTGGCGGCGGCGCGCAGGTTGTCGAGCACCGAGAGATCGCCCAGCACGCGGTGGCCCTCGGGCACCACCGCCACGCCGAGCGCACGCACGCGCTCGGGCCGCCGGCCGTGCAGCGCATGGCCCTCGACCTCGATGCGTCCGCCCGCGAGCGGCAGCACGCCGCCGATGGCCATCACCGTGCTGGACTTGCCCGCGCCGTTCGCCCCCAGCAGCGCCGTCACTTCGCCGGGCGGCACCTGCAGGTCGATGCCGTGCAGTACAGCCTTGCCGCCGCGTTGCAGGCGCAGATCGTTCACGCTCAGCATGTGCTTGTCACTCCGTTCCGAGGTAGGCCTTGCGCACGGCCGGGTCGTCGAGTAACTGGCGCGTCGGGCCGAGCGCGAGGCGGCGGCCGAAATCGAGCACCAGGGTCTGCGTGCAGGTGGCCGCGATCAGGTCGACATCGTGGTCGATCAGCAGCACCTGCGCGCCGCAGAAAGCGTGCACCGAGCCGATCACGCGGCGCAGCGTGCCGGCCTCCTGTTCGGTGAGGCCCGCGCCGGGTTCGTCGAGCAGGAGCAGCTTGGGCGCGCCGACCAGCGACTTCGCGATCTCCAGCATGCGGCGCTGGAACAGGTTGAGCCGATGGCCCGCCACCGTGGCCGCATCGAGCAGGCCGGTGTGCGCCAGCGCGCGCGTGACCTGCGCCACCGCATCGCCGCGCGCATGCGGCACATGGTCGAGCAGGGCGCGCACGTTGTCCCACACGCTCAAGTCTTCCACCACCTGCTCGGTCTGGAACGACCGGCGCAGGCCGAAGCGCACGCGCTCGACGGGCTTCAGGCCCAGCAGGTCGGCGCCGTCCACTGCAACGGAGCCACTGCGCGGCAGCACGAGGCCGCTGAGCACGTTGACCAGCGTGGTCTTGCCCGCGCCGTTGGGGCCGATGAGGCCGCACACCGGCGCATCGAGCTCGGCGCTCAGCGCGTCGATGGCCTTGACGCCGCCGAAGGCGACGGTGAGATCGCTGATGCGGATCATGGCGCGGCATCCTTGCCGCCAGACAGCCGCCGGCGCACTGCGGCGAAGGCGCCGACCAGTTGCCCCGCGATGCCGCTCGGCGCGGTGATGAGGGCATGCAGCAGCGCCACGCCGAAGAAGATCATCGCCAGATAGCCATTCACCCCGAAGTCCGTCAGCAGCGCCGGCACCGCGCGAAGCAGCAGGCCGGCAATCAGTGCGCCCGCCCAGTTGTAGACCCCGCCCACCACCGTGAGCGCGAACAGCATCACCGAGTCGCCGGCGGTGAAGGCGCGTCCGTCGAGCTGCCCCACGCCACCAGCAAGCAATGCGCCCGCCACGCCGGCGCAGAAGCCCGCGAGGCCGAAGGCCCAGGTCTGGTAGCGCAGGATGTTCACGCCGGCCGCCACGGCCGCCGCCTCGCCGCGCCGGATCAGCGCCCACGAGCGCCCGGCGCGCGTGCGCCGGTGCAGTTCGATCAGCGCCAGCACCGCCGCCAGCCACACCGCCACGTAGCGGAAGTACGCCGCGTCGGACAGCGCCAGCGCGGGCCTGGGCATCATCAGCCGCTCGCTGCCGAACACCCGGCCCAGCCATCCCGCGCCGCCGTCGGGAAAACCCGTGACGTTGATAAGCACCTGGAAGCCGCCCGCCATCATCATCGTGACGAGCGCCAGGTACAGCCCCTTGAGCCGCAGCGCCGGCAGCCCCGCCAGCATGCCCACCACGCACGACAGCAGCCCGCCCGCGAGCACCGACAGCTCGAAGGGCCAGCCCAGTCCGTGCCCCGCGCGCAAGGCGATCCAGCCGCCGGCGCCGAGCAGCGCGTACTGGCACAGCGACACCAGCCCGAGCTGCCCGTAGAGCAGCGCCACGCCGGCCGCCGCGATCGACAGCGCGAGCGATGAAGTGAGCGTCTTGATCCAGTAGGCATTGGCCAGCCACGGCACGACGAGCCCGATGAGCAGCACGCAGCCCACCATCACCGCCAGCGAGATGCGCGCGCGGCGCGCTGCTTGCGCGAGCGAAGCCGGTGGCCCCTGCACGTCGTGCGCCGGCACGGCTCCGACGATGGTCGAAGAAGCGCTCATGCCTGCCGCGTCCCGGTGCGATAGAACACGATCATCGCCAGCGCGATGAGGAACGGCGTGGCCGTGCGGAACGCCGCGAAGCCCGGCACCGTGATCGCCAGCGCCTCCAGCACGCCGATGGCGATGCCGCCCGCCACAGTGGCCGGCAGCGAGTGCAGGCGGCCGATGATGGCGGCGGCAAAGGCCGGAATCACCAGGAAGGTCAGCAGCGTGGCCTGCAGCCGCACGATGTTGGCAAGCAGCAGCCCGCACACACCGGCGAAGGCGCCGCTGAGCACCCAGGCCACCGTGTCGACGCCCAGCACGCGGATGCCGAGCAGCGCGCTCAGGTCGCGGTCATTGGCCAGCGCGCGCATCTTCAGGCCCACGCGCGTCTTCGACAGCAGCAGGCCCACGCCGCCCATCATCAGCACGGCCAGCGCGAGCCCCAACGCACGGGTGTGGGTAAGCCGCACCTCGACTTCGCCCAGCACGAAGTCGATGGCGCCCGCGTCGGTCGGCAGCACCAGCCGGCGCGGCTGCTCGCCCCAGTACCACTCGGTGAAGCCGACCACCACCAGTGCGAAGCCCAGCGTCGCGATGCTGCGGATGGTCGGGTCGCGGTGCGAGAGCCGCGGCGCCAGCAGCCGTCCGTAGGCCAGCGACAGCAGCATCGACGTGACGATTGCGGCGGACCACGCCAGCGCCTGCGGCCAGTCCGCTTCCAGCATCGACCAGGCCACGTAGGCACCGATCGCGCCGATGGCACCGAAGGCGAAGTTCAGCACGCCCGAAGAGCGGTAGAGCACCACCAGCCCCACGCCGGAAAGCGCATACACCGCGCCCAGGCCCAGGCCCGAGATGACGAAAGGCAAGTAGTCGTCCATGGCCGGGCGCGCCTACTTCAAGCCCATCTTCTGCTCGTCGGCGCGGATGTCGACCAGCTCCGGGTCGTCCGCCGTCAGGCAGCCGCCGGGGGCGAAGCGCCAGCCGTTGCCGTCGGGGCTGGCGACCGGGCCGCTGTTGTTGGCGTTGTGGCGGTTGCCGTTGCCCACGTAGAAGGGCTTGCAGAGGATGTCGCTCCTGAAGTCGCTCACCTTGCGCAGCGCATCGGTCACGCCGGCGCGGTCGATCTTCTTCGGGTCCATCTTCAGCAGCGCCTGCGTCACGATGCGCGCCGCCACGTAGCCGCCTTGCGAGAAGGTGTCGCGCGGATCGCTCTTCGCGCCGTACCTGTCCATTACCGCGAGCCAGTTCTTGTTGTCGGGGCCGGCAGATTCGAGCGGGTTGAATTCGAGGTTGACGTCGAAGTTGCCCGTCCAGTAGGGGCCGATGGCCTTGGGCACGTCGGTGTTGTAGGCCGGCGCGGCCGACACGAAGTGGATCTTCCTGCCGATGTTCTGCTGCTCGGCGGCCGCCAGCATAGGCACCAGGATGCCCTTGGGCACGTTCATGATGATGGTGTCGGGCTTCTTCGCGGCGGCCTGCAGCATGGTGGAGGTGGCGTCGGCCGAGCCGGGGTCGATGGCGATGGTCTCGACCTCCACGCCGTTCTTCCTGCCCCACTCCTTCGGCCCTTCGCAGGCCCAGTTGCCCAGGCTGGGGATGTTCGGAATGATGCAGACCATTTTCCTGGCCTTGTACTTCTGCGCGGCGTACATGGCGGCGATGGTGGCCGACACGCGCGGCCCCGCATTCACCGGCACGTAGTTGCGCGCGTTGAAGCACTCGCGCGGCACGCCGGTGCCGGCGATGACCATCACGCCCTCATCGGCGTACATCTTGGCGTTGGCGCCGCACTCCACGAAGCTGGTGCTGCCCGCGAGCGCGACCACCTTGCGGTCCTTCACGAGCTTGGAGGCGACCTGCGCGGCGGTCTCCGGGTTCCACTGGTCGTCGACCACGATGTAGTCGACCGGGCGGCCGTTGATGCCGCCGTTGGCGTTCACGCACTTGAAGTACGCGGCCGCCGCCTGGCCCGAGGCGCTGAAGTCGTCGGGGCCGGTCTTGCCGACCACCGCGCCGATGGGAATGGGCTCGCCCGTCGCGGGCTTGCCGGTGTTGAGGCCGCAGTCGGGGCCCGACTGTGCCCATGCACTGCCCGCGCCCGCGATACCCATGGCGCCGACCGCGAAGGACAGCGCAATCTTCTTCTGGATCTTCTTCATGATGGATGTCTCCTTTTCTTGTGACCGGAACCCGGCTGCTACACCGCCATGCACACGCTCTTGAGCTCGGTGAAGCTCTCGAGCGCCGCGCGCCCCAGGTCGCGCCCGTAGCCCGACTGCTTCACGCCGCCCAGCGGCAGTGCGTTGTCGAGCACGTTGTGCGAGTTGACCCAGACCACGCCCGCCTGCAGGCGCGGCACGATGCGGTGCACGGCCGAGAGGCTGTTGGACCACACGCTGGCGGCCAGGCCGTAGGCGCTGTCGTTGGCCATGCGGATCGCGTCTTCCACGTCGTCGAAGGGAACGACGGTCGCGACCGGGCCGAACACCTCCTCGCGCACGATGCGCATCGAAGGCTTTGCGTCGACGAACACGGTGGGCTTCACGAAGCAGCCGCCATCGAAGGCCCGGCCGCCGCCGGTGACCAGCGTCGCGCCCTCGGCCACCGCACCGTCGATGTGCGCCATCACTCGGTCCATGTGGCGCCTGGAGACGAGCGGGCCGAACTGCGCCTGCGGATCGAAGCCCGAGCCGATGTGCAGCCCCTCGGCCGCCTGCGCCAGTTGCGCCACTACCTTGTCGAAGATGCCGCGCTGCACATACACGCGCGAGCCCGCGGTGCACACCTGCCCCTGGTGGAAGAAGATGCCATTGGCCGCACCTTGCGCCGCTGCCGCCGGGTCGGCGTCGTCGAGCACGATCAGCGGCGACTTGCCGCCCAGCTCCAGCGTGAAGCGCGCCATGTTGTCGACGGCCGCATGGCCGATCTGCCGGCCCACGCCGGTCGATCCGGTGAAGCTGATCTTGCGGATGTCCGGATGCGCAGCGAGCGCGGCGCCGGCCGTGGCGCCGCGTCCGCACACCACGTTGAGCGCACCCGGCGGAAAGCCCGCCTCGATGGCCAGTTCGGCCAGCCGCAGCGCGGTGAGCGGTGTTTCCTCCGAAGGCTTGAGCACCACGGTGCAGCCTGCCGCAAGCGCGGGCGCGACCTTCCACAGCGCGATGGCCAGCGGAAAGTTCCAAGGCACGATGGCCCCCACCACGCCAACCGGTTCGCGCCGCGTGTAGGTCACCCACTGCGGACCCGGAATGCCGATGGAGTTGTCCAGCGTCTGGCCTTCGAGCTTGGTGGCCCAGCCCGCCATGTAGCGCACGAACTCGGCGCCTGCGCCCACATCGACCATGCGCGCGATGCCGCGCAGCTTGCCGCTTTGCAGCGTCTCGAGTGCACTGAGTTCATCGGCGTGCGATTCGATCAGCGTCGACAGCGTGTAGAGCATGCGCTCGCGGTCGGCAGGGCGCAGCGATTTCCATGCGGCGCTCTCGAAGGTGCGGCGCGCGCTGGCGACGGCGGTGTTCACGTCAGCCGCATCGCTGTCGGGCGCCTCGGCCACGGTCATCTCGGTAGCGGGGTCGACCACCGGCAGGTAGCTGCCGCCGGCGGGGGGCGCCTCGCGGCCGTCGATGTGGTTGCCACGCCGGCGCTGCGCCAGCAGGCCCACCTGGCCGAGGTGTTCGATCGACAGGTCTCGCAGATTCATGAAGAGGCTCCGGGGCGATGCGTTGAAGAAGAGAAAGAAGAAAGTGCTGTCACTGCATGGCACGCGCCACGAGCAGGGTGTCGGTGAACTGCTCGAAGCGCCGCACCTTGCCGCCTTGCACCTGCCACACATGGGTGACGCGCGCGTGCATGGCCTTGCCGGTGGCGCGGTTGCGGCCGTGGTAGTCGCCGATGCCGACCACGGTGTCGCCGCCGTCGACCAGCCGCTCCAGCACGAAGCGGTAGCCCTCCCACTCGGCGCCCAGCGCCTTGAAGACCTTCTCGATCACCTGCGCCGGGCCGACGTGCGTGCCGGCACAGGGAAAGCCGGCCATCTCGGTCCACTGCACGTCGTCGGCCACGTCGGCGAACATGGCATCGAGGTCTTGCCGGTCGGAAGCGGCGTAGTGATCGGCAACGATCTGGTGGGGCGTGCGCATGAATCAAGGCTCCTGGGCGTGACAGCGAAAAAGGGAAAGATCAGACCGGCCCGAACTCGGGTGGATAGAAGGTCTGCGAGGCCTTGCGCATGAAGGCGCCCGCGGGGTTGTTGGCGACTTCGCCGGCGCCGGTGACGCCGAGGAACTTGCCGGTCGAGCGGCCGCGCGCAAAGTCGAAGAAGAACACCGACGCCACCGGAATCAGGAACTCGCGGAAGGTGAAGACGTACTGCTCGTCGTCGAACTTCCAGTAGCTCGCCAGGTCGACGTCGCCGTGGCCGCGCTGCACGCCGACCAGGCACTGCCAAGCGTAGCGCTCCGAGCTCAGGTAGGTGTGCTCGTAGGTGTGGTTGGGGCTGTAGGTCTGCCAGGTGCGCAGGCCGATGAGGTCGCGCGTGGCGTGCGGAACAAGGCCGGTGGCATCGCCGCCTTCGAGCGTGCCGGCCCGGAAGTCTTGCGGCACGCGCGGCTGGCCAGCCGCTTCCTCGGCACCGACGATGCGGCAGCGGATGGCGAGCACGCGGCGCGTGCGCGTGTTGAGCACCACGGTCAGTGCCTCGGTGGGCCGGCTGGCCTGCGTGATGTCGAGGAAGAAGGTGTCTGGCGCGACCTCGATGGCCTCGTACCAGTCGCCCTGTGCCTGCCCGCCGCGTGCGCCCTCTTCCTGCCAGTCGATCGTGTGCTGCGTGCGCGGCTTCAACGTCAGGCGGAACTCGGGCAGGGCCAGCACCAGCGTCCGGCCCGCAAGCGCGTCGGTGGGCGGCAGGCGGTTGGTGGCGATGCCGAGTGCGAACTGGTCGTAGGTCTTCCAGTCGGCAGGCCTGGTGGTGTCTGTGCTCATGGCGTCTTCCTCAGGCGTCGTGCGCGAAGGCGATGGTGGGAAGGTCCACGGCGCAGGCGCCGCCATCGACCATCAGCGAGCTGCCGGTGACCATCGCGGCCAGCGGCGAGGCGAGGAACATCACGGCATTCGCCACGTCCTCGGGGCTGGCGGCGCGGCCCATGGGCACATCGCGCGTGACCAGGCCGTAGGCCGCATCGGCATCGGCCAGGCGGTACTTGTCGACGAGCACCTGCATCTGTTCGTCGGCCATCTCGGTGCGCACCCAGCCGGGGCACACGGCATTCACGCGCACGCCCTGGCGGCCGTAGTCGCGCGCCAGCGAACGCACCAGGCCAATGAGCGCATGCTTCATCGTCACGTAGCCGACCACGCCCGGTCCTGCGAAGTGGCCTGCGAGGGAAGACAGCACGACGATGTTGCCGCGCCGCTCGATCAGCTCCGGCAGCAGTTCGCGTGCGCAGACGAAGGCGGTGTCGAGGTTCAGGCGCGTCGAGAGCGCCCACGAGGCGTCGTCGGTGGAGAGCGCATCGCCCACGCCGTGGCCGCCCGCGTTGGCGACGAGCACGTCGACACGGCCGAACTTCTCGCGTGCCTGGGCCAGTGCCCGGCGCACGTCTTCGGTGCTGGCGGCGTCGCCGGCCACCGCGAGGCCATCGAGCTTCGAGGCGACGGCTTCGAGCTGCGCAAGGCGCCGCCCCATCAGCACGACACGGCCGCCCGCCGCGGCGAACTGCGCGGCGACCGCCGCACCGATGCCGGTGCCGCCGCCCGTGATGAACGCGACCTTGCCGGCCATGGAATCTTTCGTGAAGCTCATTCGTTCTGTCTCCTTGTCGGGATCGACTCTAGGTTTCGGCGTGCATCGGCGATTGACCGAAGGCGCAGAGTTAATTGCCCGACAGCGCGAAGTCGGCGCAGCGCTCGGCCAGCATCACGGTGGGTGCGTTGGTGTTGCCGCTGACCAGCGATGGCATGACCGAGGCGTCGCACACGCGCAGCCTGGCCACGCCGTGCACGCGCATGCGCGCATCGACCACGGCCAATTCATCGCGGCCCATGCGGCAGGTGCCGCTCGGGTGGTAGACGGTCTTGGCGCGCTGGCGCACGTAGGCCTCGATGGCGTCGTCGGCCAGGTCTTCGGCGGCGGATGGCGCGAGCTCTTCGGACACCAGCTCGCGCAGCGCCGGCGCGCGCAGGATGCGGCGCGCCAGCTTCACGCCGCGCACCAGCGTGGCGACGTCTTCCGGCGCCTGCAGGTAGCCGCCGTCGAACAGGATCGGTGCCATCGGGTCGGCGCTGCGCAGCCGCACGCTGCCGCGCGACCTGGGCCGCAGAAAGCAGGGGTTGATGGAGATGCCGTGGCCGGCCAGCGGCTCGCGGTCGACGTCGCCCACCAGCACCGGCAACACGTGGAACTGCAGGTCGGGCCGGCCTTCGCCGGTGGTGTCGACGAAGCCGCCGCTCTCGACCACGTTGGAGGTGAGCAGGCCGGTGTTGAAGAGCGTCCATTGCAGGCCGTGCTTCAGCGCGGCCAGGCCGCGGTCGTTGCCCAGCAGGCTGATCGGCTCGCGCGTGCGGCCGTAGACCGACACCTCCAGGTGGTCCTGGAAGTTCTCGCCCACGCCGGGCAGGTCACGCGCCACGGGAATGCCGAGCGCCTGCAGCTGCGCGCCGCGGCCGATGCCCGACAGCATCAGCAGCTTGGGCGAAGCCAGCGCGCCGGCCGAGAGGATCACTTCCTGGCTTGCCGTGGCCACGATGTCTTCGCCGGTGCCGCCGGGGCCGGTGCGGTAGACCACGCCGGTGGCGGCGCCGTCCTGCGTCAGCACGCGCATCACATGGGCGCCGGTGACCACCGTGAGCTTCGGGTTGCCCCGCACGGCAGCCAGGTAGGTGGCCGCGGTGCTCGCGCGCCGGCCCTCGAAGGTGGTCGTCTGGTAGAAGCCCACGCCGGCCTGCTCGGCGCCGTTGAAGTCGTCGTTGTAGGCCAGGCCGCTTTGCTGCGCGGCGCGCAGGAAGGCCAGGCTCAGCGGGTGCCGGAAGCGCGTGTCGCTCACTTTCAGCGGCCCGTGGGTGCCGTGCAGGCTGCAGGCGAAGCGCGCGTTCGACTCGGCCTTGCGGAACCACGGCAGCACATCGCTCCAGCCCCAGCCTTCGCAGCCCTGTGCCTGCCAGCCGTCGTAGTCGGCCGGCGTGCCCCGGATGTAGACCATGGCGTTGACCGAGCTGCCGCCGCCCAGCGTGCGGCCCTGCGGCACGAACATCCTGCGGCCGCCGGCCGCGGGTTGCGGCTCGCTCTCGTAGGCCCAGGTGCGCTCGGTGCCGATCACGCGCACGAAGGTGGCGGGCATGTGGATGAAGCGGTCGTTGTCGGGCGGGCCGGCCTCCAGCAGCAGCACGCTGCGCCCCGCCAGCACCAGCCGGTGCGCCAGCACGCAGCCGGCGGAGCCGGCTCCCACCACCACGAAATCGAAAACCTGTTGCGCCATGTTCGTCCGGAGTTGTTGTTCCGCCCGGATGCTCGGCGCTGCGGCGCGCCGTGGATCACCGGGGCGGGTTGGTGCAACTCAAAATGCGCTGTCGGTCAATGCCGGGGTGCCTGCGACAATGGGGGAATGCCTTTCGCCCCACTGCAAAACGACACATTCCTGCGGGCCTGCTGGCGCCAGGCCACCGATCACACACCCGTCTGGCTGATGCGCCAGGCCGGCCGCTACCTGCCGGAATACGTGGCCACCCGCGCAAAGGCGGGCAGCTTCATGGGGCTGGCCACCAACACCGACTACGCCACGGAGGTCACGCTGCAGCCGCTTGCGCGCTATGAACTCGACGCGGCCATTCTTTTCTCCGACATCCTGACGGTGCCCGACGCCATGGGCCTGGGCCTGTCCTTCGAGGCCGGCGAAGGCCCGCGCTTCGCGCGCCCGGTGCGCGACGAAGCGGCGGTGGCCGCGCTCGAAGTGCCCGACATGGAAAAGCTGCGCTACGTGTTCGACGCGGTGGGCTCGATCCGCAAGGCGCTCGATGGTCGAGTGCCGCTGATCGGCTTCTCGGGCAGCCCGTGGACGCTGGCCTGCTACATGGTGGAAGGCGCGGGCTCCAGCGACTACCGCCTCGTGAAGAGCATGCTGTACAGCCGCCCCGACCTGATGCACCGCATCCTCGCGGTCAATGCCGATTCGGTGGCCGCCTACCTCAACGCCCAGATCGACGCCGGCGCGCAGGCCGTGATGGTGTTCGACAGCTGGGGCGGCGTGCTGGCCGACGGCGCGTTCCAGGAATTCAGCCTTGCCTACACGGCCCGCGTGCTGGCCGGCCTGAAGCGCAACGGCGCCGACGGACAGCCGGTGCCGCGCATCGTGTTCACCAAGGGCGGCGGGCTGTGGCTGGACGCCATGCGCGAGCTCGACTGCCAGGTGCTGGGCGTGGACTGGACCGTGAACCTGGCCTCGGCCCGAAAGCAGGTCGCCGAGGGCACGGACGGCAAGGCCAAGGCGCTGCAGGGCAACATCGACCCGAACGTGCTGTTCGCGCCGCCCGCGCAAATCGAAGCCGAGGTGGCGAAGGTGCTGGATGCCTTCGGCAAGCCCCACGCCGACCGCACCGTCCAGGGCCCGACGCACATCTTCAACCTGGGCCACGGCATCAGCCAGTTCACGCCGCCGGAGCATGTGGCGGCGCTGGTGAAGGCAGTGCATGCCCACTCGCGCGCCATGCGCGGTTAACAAGGCAGTTATCAACCGGGAGCGTGCCGGTGCAGACGCCCGGCACCCGAAAAGTCGGTCCGCAGCCGTTTGTCAAGCGCAAAAACGGCATATGGGTCTGACTTATGCACAAAACCCGTGCTGCACTGCGCAAGATTGTCCGGGGGCGCACCTTGTTTGCTCCCAAAGCGATAGCGACGCTAAGTCGTTGATTTATATAGGATTTGGTTTTTGCTTTTTTTCCGGGCAATCCAGCGAGAGCCTTGATTTTCAAGGCTCGCCGACGTAACGAGCCCGCTTGTCAACAAAGTTATCCACAGAAACTCTGGATGGCCCCCAAAGCCCAGAAAAATCAACGACTTAAGCGGATTTGCTCAAAGCCGCATTAACAAACCTTGCCAAGAAGGAACCCCAATCGCCACCGCCGCCCTCCCCCTCGACGGGACAAGCCAACCGACGAACGGTAGCCCCCCGGCCCTGCCCTGGCGGCTCGACGTAGCGGTGCAGACGCCCGCGCATGCCGCGCTGGGCGACCTGCTGAGCTACGCCAGCGCCGAGCCGATGCCGCCCGGCACGCTGGTGCGCGTGCCGCTGGGCAAGCGCGAGGTGCTGGGCGTGGTCTGGAACGAGCCGGTCTCGCTGGAAGGCGCCGAGCCCGACATGGCGCTCAAGCCCGTGGGCGCGGCGCTCGACGCGCTGGCGCCGCTGGGCGAGGCCTGGCGCGACCTCGTGGCCTTTGCAGCGCGCTACTACCAGCGCTCGATCGGCGAGATCGCGCTGGCCGCGCTGCCGCCGCAGCTGCGCGACCTGACGACGACGCAGCTGGCGCGCCGGCTCAAGCGCAAGACCACGGCCGGGCCGGTGGCCGAGACGGCCGAATCGGCGAACCTGATCGCGCTGAGCGCCGAGCAGACCGCCGCGCTCGAGCGCATCGAGGCCGCGAGCGGCACCTTCCTGCTGGTCGGCAGCACCGGCAGCGGCAAGACCGAGGTCTACCTGCGCTGCGTGGCCGACCTGCTGGCGCGCGAGCCCGAAGCGCAGGCGCTGGTGATGGTGCCCGAGATCAACCTCACGCCGCAGCTCGAAGCCCGCTTCAAGGCCCGCTTCGGCGAAGAGGCGGTGGTGTCGCTGCACAGCGGCATGACCAACCCGCAGCGGCTGGCGAGCTGGCTGGCGGCGCACAGCGGCGCGGCGCGCATCGTGCTGGGCACGCGCATGGCGGTGTTCGCGTCGATTCCGGGGCTCAAGCTGATCGTGGTCGACGAGGAACACGACCCCAGCTACAAGCAGCAGGAAGGCGCGCGCTACTCGGCGCGCGACCTCGCGGTGTGGCGCGGCCAGCGCGAAGGCGCGAAGGTGATCCTCGGCTCGGCCACGCCATCGTTCGAGAGCTGGCACCAGAGCCGCCCCGCCGAGGGCGACGACCCGGGCGGGCGCTATGTGCGGCTGGCCATGCCCTCGCGCATCGGCGCCGGCGAGCTGCCCGCGGTGCGGCTGGTCGACATGAACCTGCAGCCGCCGAAAACGGTGATTTCGGGCGCGCTGCTCGACGCCATCGGCCAGCGCATCGCGCGCGGCGAGCAGAGCATGATCTTCCTGAACCGGCGCGGCTATGCGCCGGTGCTGGCCTGCGGCGACTGCGGCTGGAAGAGCGAATGCCCGCACTGCAGCGCCTACCGGGTGTTCCACAAGATCGACCGCACGCTGCGCTGCCACCACTGCGGCTTCACCGAACGCGTGCCGCGCGCCTGCCCGGCCTGCGGCAACCCCGACATCGCGCCCGTGGGCCGCGGCACCGAGCGGCTCGAAGAGCACCTGGCCGAACTGTTCGCCACCGTGAAGCGGCCCGACGGCAGTGCGGTGCCCGGTCCCGTGAGGATTGCGCGCATCGACGCCGACAGCACCAAGAAGCAGGGCGCTCTCGAATCGCAGCTGGCTGCGGTGCATTCGGGCGAGGTCGACGTGCTGGTCGGCACGCAGATGATCGCCAAGGGCCACGACTTCCGACGCATCACGCTGGTGGCCGCGGTGAACCCCGACGGCGCGCTGTTCTCCAGCGACTTCCGCGCGCCCGAGCGGCTGTTCAGCCTGCTGATGCAGTCGGCCGGCCGCGCGGGCCGCGACGCCGCCTACCTTGCCGCGCAGGGCGCGACGGCCGAGATGTGGATCCAGACGCACCATGCGCATCACCCGCTGTTCATGGCGCTGCGCAGGCACGACTACGCGGTGTTCGCCCAACAGCAGCTCGACGAGCGCCGCGCCGCCGGCATGCCGCCGTTCGCGTTCCAGGCACTGCTGCGGGCCGATGCGCGCGAGCAGTCGGTGGCGCAGGCCTTCCTGAACATCGCCGCCGAGCAGGCCGAGGCGCTGCCGGGCGCGGACCTGGTCACGCGCTATCCGGCGGTGCCGCTCACCATCCAGCGCGTGGCCAACGTGGAACGCGCGCAGATGCTGATCGAGAGCCCCTCGCGCGCGGCGCTGCAGAAGCTGCTGGCGGCCTGGCAGCCGCTGCTGCACGAACTGCGCCGCACGCCCGAGGGAAAAGGCGTGATCCGCTGGCTGGTCGACGTGGATCCGCACAGCATCTGAGCGATTTGTCCTGCAAGGCCGGCCGGCTCGCGCCGCCAAGGTGCCTGTCATGAACACCCATTCCGCCCACTGGATCATGAACATGACGAACACGGCCCGCCGCCTTCCGCTGCTGCCCGTGCTGCTGGCGATGGCACTGTCGCTGGCTCCCGCAATGGTTCCAGCGCAAACGGCCGCGCCGGCCGGCGACGCGAGCGCATTGCGCGGCAAGCTGCAGGCGTTGGCGCCGCAGTTGGCGCGCAACGCCTTCAAGCGCCCGCTGGCCATCGAATCGAACGAGGCTTCCGACCGGCTGAGCGGCGACGTCTATGCGCTGGTCGACCATCCCTTCAACAGCGTGAGCGGCGCGCTGCGCACGCCCGCTGCGTGGTGCCAGGTGCTGATGCTGCACCTCAACACCAAGAGCTGCGCCGTGAAGAACGGGGGCAGCCAGCTCGAGCTGGCCGTCGGACGCAAGTTCGACCAGCCGCTGTCGGACACACAGAAGATCGACTTCGACTACAGCCTCGCCAAGACCGACGCCGGCTACCTGAACGTGCGCCTGAGCGCGGCCGAAGGTCCGCTTTCCACGCACGACTACAGCATCGTTCTGGAGGCCGCGCCGGCCGACAACGGCAAGACCGCCATCCACCTGAGCTATGCATATGCCTACGGCACCGCAGCGCGCTTTGCGATGAAGAGCTACCTGGCCACGCTGGGCAGCGACAAGGTGGGCTTCACGAAGCAGGGCCAGGGCGGCGCCTACATCGGCGGCGTGCGCGGCGTGGTGGAGCGCAACACCATGCGCTATTACCTGGCGATCGACAGCTACCTGGACGCCCCGGCGCCGACGCAGCTCGAACAGCGCCTGGGCGCATGGTTCGATGCGACCGAGCAATACGCTCAGCAGCTGCACGAAATGGACCGCGACGACTACCTGGCGATGAAGCGCCGCGAGTTCGAACGCCTGCGCGCGGCGTCCTGAACCAGAAACCGCGATTTTCAGTGGTAGCCCGTGGGCTCCTTGCCCATGTCGACGTAGCGCAGTTCGTCGTGCCGGCGACGCGCGATGCTCACGGGCCAGGCGAACACCACCAGGCTCAGCGCGGCGAGGGCGATGGCGGTGGCCGTGCCGAACTTGCCGGCATGCCAGAACCAGCCGACGCTGGCGAGCCAGACGAACCACAACAGGATGCGAACCAGTATTGCCATAGCGCGCCCCATTCACATCTTTGACTTGCAACCACTGTAGCAGCCGTTTTGCAAACTCAAGCATTCAACTGAAGCAGTAGACGCCGCTATGCCTTACGGCCACCCCCTGGCTTACCCGAAAATTTGTGAAAAAAAGATTGACGGGAAGCCGTGCCGCTGCTCAAGCTGTTACAGAGTAAACGCGCGAACTCCGCGCGGAATACGCGTTCAAAATTTGCTCGCTCATTGCAAGGGGGTCGACGTGAAACCGCCATCTGTCTCTGGTTGGGTTTTGTCCCTGGCGTCCCTCGCCTGCGCCGTCGGCGCAGCCACGGCATCCGCTGCCGAACTGGAATTGCAGGGCAACCGGCTGGTGGTGTCGGGCACGCTCGACGGCAGCGCAATCAAGGAATTCAACGAACGCCTGGGCAGCGGCACGGTCCGCACGGTGGTCTTCGAAGACTCGTTCGGCGGCACCGCCGAGGCGGCCGGCGCCTTTGCCGACGCCATCCGCGCCAGCGGCGTGCAGACCGAGGTGCGGGGCCAGTGCATGGCAGCCTGCGCCTATGCCTTCCTGGCGGGCAAGACACATCGTTTCGGCTACGGCCTGCAGGTCAACGGCATCATGCTGCCGGTGGCGGTGCGGCCCACGGCGGCCGAACTCGCGGTGCGCTGGCGCGGCGACGAAGCCCACAAGACCCTGGCCGACTTCACGCCCGCCCCCACCCCCGTCACGGCCGCCGTCGTGACCACGACAGTGGCGACGACTACCGCCGAGGCACCGGCCGCGCCGGTTGAGGCCAACGTACCGCCTCCCAAGGACAACTGGCAGCCCGAGCACGGCGTGCTCTTCACGGCCAGCCCGTCGCTGTTCGGCCGCATCTACAACACCTATTACTGCGACGGCACGCAGGGCCGCGACTTCTCGAAGTGCGAGCGCCTGCCCGATGCCGACCCCTACAAGCTCGGCGTGCTGACGCCATAGCCATCGCCGCCCCGACGGCTCAGTGCAGCAGGCCGACCGCCAGCGGAAAGCTGAAGAACGCCACCACCGTCGTCCACAGGATGATGCGGGCGATGCGGCCGTTGTCGGCGCCGAAGCGCTCGGCCAGCATCGACACATTGCTTGCGCTCGGCAATGACGCCACCAGCACCATCACAACCAGCGCGGCGGGCGCGAGCGGCAGCCCCAGCGCGATGGCGCCCAGCCCCAGCCCCCAGATCAGCAGCGGGTGCACCAGCAGTTTCACGACCACCACGGGCAGCACATCGCCCCACGGCGCCTTGGGCGCTGGCTGCACGCCGGTACCCAGCGCCTCGGCCACCGCCGCGCTGGCGTCGTGCTCGCGCGCCAGCAGCGCCGAGCGGGCCAGCACCGCGCCGATGGTGAACAGCGCCACCGGAGACGCGGCATCGGCCAGCATCGCCACGGTGCGCTCCAGCGGCCCCGGCAGTTGCCAGCGCGCGGCCGACAGCAGCACGCCCAGCAGGATCGACCAGGGCATCGGGTTGACCAGGATGCCGCGCAGCGCCTTGCGCGCGGCCTGCGCCGCGCCGCCGCCGGCCGCGCCCGCCCCCAACCCGTCGAGCCGCGACAGCCCGATGCACAGCGACGAGGTGACGACCATGTCGAACGCGATCGCGATGATCATCGGCCCCGCCGCCTGCGCCCCCAGGATCGCCACCAGCAGCGGCACGCCCATGAAGCCGGTGTTCGGGAATGCCGCCACCAGCGCGCCGAATGCGCCGTCGTTCCAGCCGACGCGGGCGTTGCGCGTGAACATCACCACGCCCGCCACCACGGCCAGCGCCCCAAGGCCCCAAACCAGCGCCACGCTGCCGTCCAGCAGTTGCCCGATGGGCGTGCCCGCGCCGAAGCGCAGCAGCATGCAGGGCAACGCGAAATACAGCACGAAGGCGTTCAGGCCGGGAATCGCGTCCAGCGGCAGGATGCGGGCGCGCGCGGCGCCGTAGCCGGCGGCGATTAACGCGAAGAAAGGGAAAGTAACAAGAAATACAGGCAGCACAGGCCCATTGTCGGGGGCGCCGGCCTACAACCCCGGGAAAGGCCGTCCCCGTATCATTGCCCGCTTTGCGCACGCCCTTCCCCAGGGCGTTTTCCGGCTTTTTCTCTCCTCAATGTCTCACGGACTCAATCCCGCGCAACTCGAAGCGGTCAACTACATGTACGGTCCCTGCCTGGTGCTCGCCGGCGCAGGCTCGGGCAAGACGCGGGTGATCACTCACAAGATCGGACGCCTGATCCAGTCGGGGCTCGAGCCCCAGCGGATCGCGGCCATCACCTTCACCAACAAGGCGGCCGCGGAAATGCGCGAGCGCGCCAAGGACCTGATCGGCAAGGACGCGCGCAAGGTCGTGGTCTGCACCTTCCACGCACTGGGCGTGCGCATGATGCGCGAGGACGGCGCGGTGCTGGGCCTGAAGAAGGCCTTCAGCATCCTGGACTCCGACGACGTCACCAAGATCCTGAAGGACGCCGGCGGCACCACCGACATCGCCACCGCGCGCATCTGGCAGTGGACCATCAGCAAGTGGAAGAACATGGGCCTGAACGCCAAGCAGGCGGAGGCCGCCGCGGTGGACGACAACGAGCGCATCACCGCGCGCATCATGGCCCACTACGAAGAGCGGCTGCAGGCCTACCAGAGCGTCGACTTCGACGACCTGATCGGCATGCCGCTGAAGCTGCTGTATGAATTCCCCGAGGTGCGCGCCAAGTGGCAGGCCGCGCTCGGCCACATCCTGGTGGACGAATACCAGGACACCAACGCCACCCAGTACGAAGTGCTCAAGGCCCTGGCCGGCGAGCGCGGCCACTTCACCGCGGTGGGCGACGACGACCAGTCGATCTACGGCTGGCGCGGCGCCACGCTGGACAACCTGCGCAAGCTGCCGGTCGACTACCCGACGCTCAAGGTCATCAAGCTGGAGCAGAACTACCGCTCCACCAGCGCCATCCTGCGCGCGGCCAACAACGTGATCGGACCCAACCCCAAGCTGTTTCCCAAGACGCTGTTCTCCGAACTCGGCGAAGGCGAGCCGGTGCGCATCGTCGATGCCGACAGCGAGCAGCACGAGGCCGAGCGCGCCGTGGCGCGCATCGTCAGCCTGCGCGCGGGCGACGCAACCACGCAGGGCAAGCAGTACAAGGAGTACCGCGACTTCGCCATCCTGTACCGCGCAAACCACCAGGCGCGCGTGTTCGAGCAGGCGCTGCGCAAGGCGCAGATTCCGTACAAGGTGTCGGGCGGCCAGAGCTTCTTCGACCGCGCCGAGATCAAGGACCTGTGCGGCTGGTTCCGCCTGTGGGTCAACAACGACGACGACCCGGCGTTCCTGCGCGCCATCACCACGCCCAAGCGCGGCATCGGCCACACCACGCTCGCGAGCCTGGGCACCTTCGCCAGCCAGTACAAGCTGAGCCTTTTCGAGGCGCTGTTCAGCCCGTCGCTGCCCAGCGTGATGCCCAAGCGCACGCTGGAGGGCATCCACGAGTTCGGCCGCTACATCAACGACCTGGAATACCGCGCGCGCCGCACCATGGGCGCGGAAGACTCGCGCACCTTCATGCTCGACTGGCTGAAGGAGATCGACTACGAGAAGCACCTCTACGACGGCGAGGACAGCGAGTCGGCCGCGGCCTCGCGCTGGACCAACGTGCTGGAGTTCGTCGACTGGATGTCGCAGCGCGCAGGCGGCACCATCGACGACACCTCGGGCGCCGACAACACCATCGAGACCGAACGCAAGAGCCTGCTCGAGGTGGCGCAGACCATCTCGCTGCTCTCCACCATCAGCGAGCGCCAGCAGGACCAGGACGTGGTCACGCTCTCGACGCTGCACGCCTCCAAGGGCCTCGAGTGGCCGCACGTGATGCTGATCGGCGTGAGCGAGGGCCTCTTGCCCTTCAAGCTCGACGACGACAACGGCCGCCAGCAGAAGGTCAGCGAAGACACGCTGCAGAGGCTGCAGGAAGAGCGCCGCCTGATGTACGTGGGCATCACGCGCGCACAGCGCAGCCTGGCGGTGAGCTGGACCAAGAAACGCAAGCAGGGCCGCGAGATGGTGCCCTGCGTGCCCAGCCGCTTCATCGCCGAGATGGGCCTGGACAAGGCCACCACCCGGGAAGACCCGCGCGAGAAACTCAAGGCGCTGCGCGCCGAGTTCGCGCGCAAGGCACAGGACAGCGCGGCCAAGGCGGCCGCAGCCTCATCATCATGAAGACGACGAAACTCAAGACCGCGATGCCGGCCGCGCTGCTGGCGTGCGCCGTGCTCGCTCTGTCGGGCTGCGCCATCGGGCGCGGCAACCCCGACTGCCCCGCCGACGCGCGCGACCTGCCGCTGCAGTCGCTCTACGGCCGCTGGGAAGCACGCTTCGACGGCCTGCCCGCGGTGGCCGTGGTGCAGCTGGGCAAGCACCCCGACTACGACGGCGTGCGCGGCACCATCACGCGCAACGGCGCAGGCCCCGACAGGGCGCGCGTCGCGCAACTGGCCGGCGACGTGGACGACGAGGGCGCGCTTTCCATCGACGAATCGCAGGACGGCCGCGCCATCAGCGGCGTCTGGTCCGGCAAGCTCCAGAAGGGCTCCTGCGGCCGCGAATTCAGAGGAACGTGGCGCGACGCCACGGACGAAAGCACCCACCCGTTCGTGCTCAGCAAGACCGCCGCCCAGGAGGAAAGAAAGCCATGACGACGAAACGCCCCCACATCCGGCTGCGCAAGCTGGCCGCACTGGCCGCCTGCCTGGGCGGTGCCGCCGGCGCTCAGGCGCAGGCCGTCGACAAGCCCGCGAGCCCGCTGGCCGATTCGCAGCTCACCTGGCAGCAATGCGCCGCGCTGGGCGCCAACAACGAGGCACGGCTGGCCTGCTTCGACCGCTGGGCGCAGCAGCAGACGCTGCCGGCGGCGGCAGTGCCCGCGGCACCGCCGGTGCTCGCGACCACCCAGCCGCCGGTCGACGGAACGCTCCCGGCCACGCGCGTGGTCTCGGTCGCCACCACCGAAGGCTGCCGCGACCGCCAGTACTCGGCGCTGTCGCGCTTCTGGGAGCTGGAGAACGCCACCGACTGCGGCACCTTCGGCTTCCGCGGCTACCGCCCGCTCAACGTGTCGGTCTCGGCCGCCACCAAGAAGCCGCAGACGCCCACCTCGCCTTCGCCCGACCACACCGCCCAGCCCGTCGCCTACCAGGCCAACGAAATGCGCATCGGCCTGTCGGTGCGCACCAAGCTCGCCCAGGGCCTGCTCACGCAGGGCGACCCGGTGAAGAAAGACTCGCTGTGGTTCGCCTACACGCAGCAGTCGACCTGGCAGCTGTTCAACGGCGACATCTCGCGCCCGTTCCGCACCACCGACCACGAACCCGAGCTGATGTATGTCTACCCGACCGACTTCAAGCTGCCCGGCGGCTGGCGCTGGCGCTATTCGGGCCTGGGCATCGTGCACCAGTCGAACGGCCAGAGCCTGCCGCTGTCGCGCAGCTGGAACCGCGTCTACCTGATGGGCGGCGCGGAGCTGGACGACCGCTTCACCATCACCGGGCGCATCTGGAAGCGCATTGCCGAGAGCGCCGCCAAGGACGACAACCCCGACATCGCCGACTACATCGGCCGTGCCGAAGTCACCGGCCGCTGGAACCTCAACCGCGACAACCAGCTGGCGGTGACCGTGCGCAACAACCTGCGCGACAGCGGCCGCGGCTCGATCCGCCTCGAGTGGCTCAAGGCCATCGGCGACCCGACCAAGAGCAACCTGCGCTTCCACACGCAGCTGTTCTCGGGCTATGGCGACACGCTGGTGGACTACAACCGCAAGCGCACCGTCCTGAGCATCGGCCTCAGTCTTGTGGATTTCTGACCTCTTTCATACGCAGACAAAACCAATGAGCGCAGACCTCACCCCCGTCGACGCCACGCAGCGCGAGATCATCGCGGCGCTGCATGTCGCGGCCGTCTTCGACGCCGCCCGCGAGCTGGAACAGCGCGTCGACTTTCTCGCGAGCTACCTGAAGCAGACCGGCCTGAA
The DNA here is from genome assembly GCF_977011995.1 of Variovorax durovernensis. Lineage (NCBI taxonomy): Bacteria > Pseudomonadati > Pseudomonadota > Betaproteobacteria > Burkholderiales > Comamonadaceae > Variovorax > Variovorax durovernensis. The sequence continues at coordinate 6,032,215 of NZ_CDRNCW010000001.1, forward strand.
GACGCTGGTGCTGGGCATCAGCGGCGGCGTCGATTCGCTGACCGCCGGCTGCCTCGCGCAGCGCGCCGTCGAAAAGCTGCGCGCCACCGGCTACGACGCCACCTTCATCGCCATGCGCCTGCCTTACGGCGTGCAGAAGGACGAAGCCGAGGCGCAGGCCTCGCTCGCCGTCATCCGGCCCGACCGCACCATCACAGTCGACATCCGCCCAGCGGCCGACGGCATGCTCGCCGCGCTGAAGGCCGGTGACCTGAGCTTCCGCGACGCGGCGCATGAAGACTTCGTGCTCGGCAACATCAAGGCGCGCGAGCGCATGGTGGCGCAGTTCGCGGTGGCCGGCGCGCACGACGGCATCGTCATCGGCACCGACCACGCGGCCGAAGCGCTGATGGGCTTCTTCACCAAGTTCGGCGATGGCGCGGCCGACATCACGCCGCTCACCGGGCTGAACAAGCGCCGCGTGCGCGCGGTGGCTCAGCTGCTGGGCGCGCCCGATTCGCTGGTCTACAAGGTGCCCACGGCCGACCTCGAATCGCTGGTGCCCGGCAAGCCCGACGAAGACGCCTTCGGCGTGACCTACGAGCAGATCGACGATTTCCTCGAAGGCAAGCCGGTGTCGGCCGAGGCGCGCGCGATCATCCTGTCCACGCACCGCAAGAGCGCACACAAGCGCGCCCTGCCCGTCGAGCCCCCGGCCCCCGCCGCGCTCGGCTGAAGCTGGCGACCACTCTGTGGCCGGGCCGCTCGTACAGGGGCCCGGAGGGGCCCGGTGTAGACTGCTAGGTTTTTCGATTTGACGGTAATGGTGCAAGCGTCACGGCGCACAGGTTTCACCGGTTCGCCGCTCGTGCGCTTGCTTTCCAGGCTGACCGACAGCGATGTCGGGCAACCCCGGCAGACCACCGCGGAGCGGCTGAGCCAGTGGTTCGGCTGGACCGACGACATCTCGCTGTCCGCAGCGTTGAACGCCGGTCCGGCGAGTTCTCTCTCCAAAGCAAAAGCCTCCTCAAGCGCCGAGGAAGCCGAGTGCGCCCGCGTGCGCGCGGCGCTGACCAAGGCCATCGCCTCCGACGGCGCGGCTCCGCGCGGAGACCCCGCCGACACCACAGCCGATTTCGCCCCGCTGCGCCAGCGCTACCTGGCCCGGCAACAGGCGATGGAAGCCGGCATCGGCCCGCTGCGCAGCCGCCTGCGGACCACGCTGGCAGGCCGTTCGCAGGCCATGGCCAGGCTGGCGGCGGTGGACGTGGTGATGGAGCAGGTGCTGGCCGTGCAGGAACGCAGCCTGCTCTCGGGCGTGCCCGCGCTGCTGGAGAAGCGCTTCAAGCGCCTCCGGCAGGCGGCGCGAGAGGCCCAGGCCGATCAGGCCGCAGATCAGGCCGCAGAACGGGCCGCAGAACGGGCAGCCGATCAGACAACGCCGGACCAACCCTCCGGCAGCGGAACCCGCCCCGCGCCCGCGTGGCAGGACGTGTTCCACAAAGACCTCCAGGACGTGCTGCTCGCCGAACTGGACTTTCGATTTCAACCGGTCGAAGGGCTGCTCGAAGCCCTTCGCATGAAGCAACCAGGCTGACATGACCAGATTTCTTCCTCACGCTGTCTTCGTCGCGGGCTTGGCCGTCGTGGGCTGGGTCGGCGTCGGCTACGTCGGCGCGAACCCGCTGGCGCTGGGCGTCACCGCGCTCGTCGCCGCGTTCTACCTGATGGGCGCGCTCGAACTGCGCCGTTTCCAGCAGGCCACCGACACCCTGTCGCGCGCCGTGGCCGAACTGTCCGAAGCGCCCGCCAGCCTCGGCGCCTGGCTCTCCCGCCTGCCCGCATCGCTGCAGAACGCGGTGCGCCTGCGCATCGAGGGCGAGCGCGTCGGCCTGCCCGGCCCCGCCCTCACGCCCTACCTGGCCGGCTTCCTCGTGCTGCTGGGCATGCTCGGCACCTTCCTGGGCATGGTGGTCACGCTCAACGGCACCGGCCTTGCGCTCGACAGCGCGACCGACCTGCAGGCCGTGCGCTCGTCGCTCTCCGCGCCGGTGAAGGGCCTGGGGCTGGCCTTCGGTACCTCGGTGGCGGGCGTGGCCGCCTCGGCGATGCTGGGCCTCATGTCGGCGCTGTGCCGGCGCGAGCGGCTGCAGGCCGGGCAACTGCTCGACAGCAAGATCGCGACCACGCTGCGCGTGTTCTCGCAGGTCCACCAGCGCGAGGAATCGTTCAAGCTGCTGCAGCAGCAGGCGCTGGCCATGCCCGAGCTGGTCGGCCAGCTGCAGGCCATGATGGCTGCGCTGGCACAGCAGAGCCAGGCGCAGAACGACCGCCTCATCAGCAGCCAGGACAGCTTCCACGGCAAGGCCGAGGCGGTGTACGCCGGCCTCGCCACTTCCGTCGACCAGTCGCTGCGCCAGAGCCTGACCGAGAGCGCGCGCATCGCCGGCGCGGCGATCCAGCCGGTGGTCGAGGCAACCATGGCCGCCATCGCGCGCGAGACCGCCGCATTGCACGGCACGCTCTCGCAGACCGTGCAGCAGCAGCTCGAAGGCTTGTCGAGCCGCTTCGCGGCCACCACGGCCGGCGTGGCCGACACCTGGCAGGCCGCACTGGCCGAGCACCGGCAGACGAGCGAAGCCCTCTCCGGCGAAGTGCGCGGCTCGCACGACCGCTTCGCCGAAACCTTCGCGCAGCGCTCGGCCGCGCTGGTCGACAAGGTTGCCGCGCAGCTCGAACGCACCGTGGGCAGCGTCTCGCAAACCTGGAGCGGCGCGCTCGCCGAACACCAGCGCGTGAGCGAGAAGCTCTCGGCCGATTCGCAGCAGGCGCTGACCACCGCCGCCGCCACCTTCGAACAGCACTCGGCCTCGCTGCTGCGCACAGTGGGCCAGGCGCATGCCGAGCTGCAGACCGACATCGCGGCGCGCGACGAACAGCGGCTGGCCGTGTGGACGCAATCGCTGGCGGCAATGGCGGCAGGGCTGAAGGACGAATGGCAACAGGCCGGCACCTATGCGGCAGGCCAGCAGCAGCACTTGCTCGACACGATCTCGCAGGTGTCGACGCGTGACGAGCAGAAGCTGGCTGCGTGGACGCAATCGCTGGCTGCGATGGCCGCAGCGCTCAGGGAAGAATGGCAGCAGGCCGGCGTGCATGCGGCGGGCCAGCAACAGCAACTGCTCGATTCGATTTCGCAGATTTCGTCGCGCGACGAACAACGCCTCTCGGCATGGACGCAGTCGCTGACGGCGATGGCGGCAGCGCTCAAGGAAGAGTGGCAGCAGGCCGGCGCCCATACCACCGGCCAGCAGCAGCAACTGCTCGACGCCATTTCGCAGATTTCGTCGCGCGACGAGCAGCGCCTCTCCGCATGGACGCAGTCGCTCGCATCGATGGCCGACTCGCTGAAGGAAGAATGGCAGCAGGCCGGCGCGCAGTCCGCGAGCCGGCAGCACGAGTTGCTCGAGCAGGTGGCACAGACCGCGCGCGAGATGTCGTCGCAGACCGACGCGCACGCCAAGGCCACCATCGCCGAGATCGCCCAGCTGCTGCAGGCCGCCTCCGAGGCACCGCGCGCGGCGGCCGAAGTGGTCGCCGAGTTGCGCCAGAAGCTGTCGGACAGCATGGCGCGCGACAACGCGATGCTGGAAGAACGCAGCCGCATCCTCGAAACGCTTTCGACCCTGCTCGACGCGGTGAACCACGCCTCCACCGAGCAGCGTGCGGCGGTCGATTCGCTGGTGGCGGCATCGGCCGACGTGCTGGAACGCGTGGGCGGCCGCTTCACCGAACAGGTCGAGGCCGAGACCGGCAAGATGACCGGCATTGCCGCGCAGATCACCGGCGGCGCGGCCGAGGTGGCGAGCATGGGCGAGGCCTTCGGCCTGGCGGTACAGCTGTTCAGCCAGTCGAACGACAAGATGGGCGCGCAGCTGCAGCGCATCGAAGCCGCGCTCGGCAAGTCGATCGCGCGCAGCGACGAACAGCTGGCCTATTACGTGGCGCAGGCGCGCGAGGTCATCGACCTGAGCATCATGTCGCAGAAGCAGATCGTCGAAGACCTGCAGCAGCTCGCCAGCCGGCAGGCCGCGGTGGGCAGCGAGGCGTGATGCGCGACGACATCGACGAAAGCGGCCTGGAGCCGGGCGTGCCGGTGTGGGCCGTCTTCGGCGACCTGATGTCGGGGCTGCTCGGCGCATTCGTGCTGATCCTGGTGTGCGCGCTGGGCATGCAGATGGAGCTTGCGTCCAAGCTGGAGACCGAGGTGCAGCAGCGGCGCGCCGAGGCGCAGCGCCGCGAGCAGCTCGAACAGGCGCTGGCAGGCCCGCTCGCGGCCGGCCGCGTGACGCTGAACAACGGCCGCATCGGCATCAGCGGCAATGTGCTGTTCGCCTTCAATTCCGCCGACCTGCAGCCCGAGGGGCGGCAGTTGCTCAGGAGCCTGTCGGCGCCGCTGGCCGCCTACCTGGGCAGCCGCGACGAGATCCTGATGGTCAGCGGCTTCACCGACGACCGGCAGATGCGCGGCGACGCGCGCCGCTTCGCTGACAACTGGGAGCTGTCGGCCCAGCGCGCGCTCACGGTGACGCGCGCGTTGATCGAGGAAGGCATGCCCTCGTCGTCGGTGTTCGCCGCGGCCTTCGGCTCCGAGCAGGCGGTGGCGTCGAACGCCGATGCCGAGGGGCGCTCGAAGAACCGGCGCGTGGAGATGGCGCCGACGCCGCGGCCGTCTTCCGCCAGCACCTCCAACGCCAAGCCCCGTGAGTAGCGAAGAGGCTGTCATCGCCGGCAACGTGGCGGCGGTCGAGGCGTGGATCGCGCGCGGCGACCACCGCTTCGACCCGGTGCGCTTCCGCTTCATCGAGGCACTGGCCCGGCGCGCGGACAGGCACGAGGGCGAGGCCCGCCGCCTGCTCGACGAGCGCGTGTCCACGCTGCTCGCTGCGTACGGCAAGGACATGGAGAGCGCCCGGGCGGCAGCAGCGGACGGGCCGCAGGATGCGCAGCAGCAACAGCCGCGCGAACGCAGCGCCCTCGCGGAACTGGTCGATCACGCCGCCCAGAACTCTCCCCTCCCCGCCGGCATGCAGGCGGTGCCCGCCGACGCCGCGCCCGGCCAGTCGCCCGCCCTCGAGCTGAAGACGCTGCGCTACTTCCGCAGCACCTGGTCGAAGCTCAGCGCCGACCTGCGGCTCACGCAGTCGCTGGCCAAGGTGCCGGAGAACGCGGGGCCGCTCAACTCGCACCACCTGGTGCACCGCGCGCTCACGCTGATGCGCGACCTGTCGCCGGAGTACCTGAACCACTTCATGTCGTACGTCGACACCTTGTCGTGGGTCGAGCAGGCAAACAGCGCCAGCGCCTCGGCCGCCGCGAGCACCACGCGCGCCGAAGCCGGCGGCAGGAAGACGGCTCGCGCTGGCAAGGCCGGCTGACGCGGCAGATGCTTTCGCCGGCAATCTCGGGCACAGTGCCGACCGGGAGAACATGACCGGCGCGGCGGCAAAGTGCAAGATCGCGGGCCGGTGCATCGACACCCGGGCAGAACCCACGCGAGGACCCATGAGACAAGACATGCGACAGACCTTCGACGCCATGCGTGCCGCCAGCCTGCGCGCCCAGACGCCGCCGTGGCCCGAACGCGCCGACCGCCTGCAGCGGCTGCGCGCGCTGGTGAAGGACAACCGCGGGCAGATCGCCGCCGCCATCAGCGCCGACTTCCACAACCGCGCGTTCCAGGAGACCGAGCTTGCCGAGGTGTTTCCGGCGCTCGAGGGCATCGCCCACGCGCTGCGCCACGGCAAGCACTGGATGCGGGTGCGCAGGCGCTCCACCGGCCTGTGGTTCAAGCCCGCGTCGTCGAAGATCATGCCGCAGCCGCTGGGCGTGGTCGGCATCGTGGTGCCGTGGAACTACCCGCTGAACCTGGCCGTGGGGCCCATGACGGCCGCGCTGGCGGCAGGCAACCGCGTGATGGTGAAGCAGTCGGAGTTCACGCCGCGCTTCGCCGAGCTGTTCGCGGCCCTGGTGGCCAAGGCCTTCGCGCCCGACGAGATCGCCGTGGTCAACGGCGACGCCGAGGCAGCGCGCGAGTTCTCCGCCCTGCCCTTCGACCACCTGCTCTTCACCGGCTCGACCGCCGTGGGCCACCACGTGATGCGCGCGGCCAGCGACAACCTCACGCCGGTGACGCTGGAGCTGGGCGGCAAGTCGCCGGCGATCATCGGGCCCGGGGCCGACTTCGACAAGGCGGTGGAACGCATCCTCGTCGGCAAGACGCTGAACGCGGGCCAGACCTGCATCGCGCCCGACTACGTGCTGGTGCCCGAAGGCCAGCAGCAGCGCTTTGCCGACAGCGCGCGACGCGTGTTCGCATCGATGTACCCCGACCTGGGCAGCGGCAACACCGACTACACCAGCATCGTGAGCCCGCGCCACTTCGCGCGGCTGCAGGAGCTGGCGGCCACCGCTCAGCAGGAAGGCGCCGCGGCCGTGCCGCTGTCCGACACCGCGCCCGATGCAGCCACGCGCCGCTTTCCACCGGTGCTGCTGACCGGCGTGAACGACGGCATGCGGGTGATGCGAGAAGAGATCTTCGGCCCGCTGCTGCCGGTGCTGCCCTACGGCGGCATCGACGAAGCCATCGCCTACGTCAACGCGCATCCGCGCCCGCTCGCGCTCTACCTGTTCGAGAAGAACGGCGCGACCATCGACCAGGTGATGCGCCAGACCGTATCGGGCGGCGTGTCCATCAACGACACGCTGCTGCACATCGCGCAGGACGACCTGCCCTTCGGCGGCGTCGGCGCGAGCGGCATGGGCGCGTACCACGGGGAGTACGGCTTCGAGACCTTCTCCAAGCTGAAGCCGATCTTCAGGCAGTCGGCGTTCAACGGCGCTGGGCTGTTCAGGCCGCCCTACGGCAAGACCTTCGCGCGGATGATGAAGCTGCTGGTGCGCTGAACTACCGGCGGCTCGTCGTCCGATGTGACGGCTATATGTCGCAATATCGAGACAAAGTTCCCGGCGTATTGCATACCAAAGGTAAAGTTTCGGCCTAGATAGTATTGCGAGTCATTATCATTCGCGGGGTCGTGACGCACGTTCCTCCACCGTGAGAACGCCGCGTGCAGCCGATCCGGCATCCGCCCGGGACGGCCAAGCAAGAGACACGGCCCACAACAACTCCCGGAGGAATATGACCTACGTCAAAAGCCGCAAGCACCCGCCTGCGCGTTACCTTTCTGGCCGCATGGCCACCACCGCCACACTGGTCGCCATCAGCTCGGTGTCCGCGCATGCCCAGGGCACGCTGAACGAAGTCCGCGTCGAAGCCTCGACCGACTACAAGGTTGAAAAATCGGCCTCGCCCAAGTTCACGGCCCCGCTGCTGGACACGCCCAAGTCGATCACCGTCATCCCGCAGGAAGTGATCCGCCAGACCGGCGCGACCACGCTGGTCGACGCGCTGCGCACCACGCCCGGCATCACCTTCGGCGCGGGAGAAGGCGGCAACCCCGTGGGCGACCGCCCCTTCATCCGCGGCTTCGACGCGCAAAGCGACACCTACGTGGACGGCTTGCGCGACGGCGCGGCGCAGACGCGCGAAATCTTCAACGTGGAATCGGTCGAGGTCGTGAAGGGCCCGAGCTCCGCGTTCGGCGGCCGCGGCTCGGCCGGCGGCTCGGTGAACATCATCAGCAAGGCGCCGCAAGCCGAGAACTTCTTCAGCGGCACCATCGGCCTGGGCACCGATTCCTACCAGCGCGAGACGCTGGACATCAACCGCAAGATCTCCGACAGCGTCGCGGCCCGCCTGAACCTGATGAACTTCAAGTCGGACATCGCCGGGCGCGGTCCGGTCAACGTCAAGCGCTGGGGCGTGGCGCCGAGCGTGACCTTCGGCATGAACTCGCCAACACAGGTCACGCTGAGCTACTACCACTACGAGACCGACGACCTGCCCGACTCGGGCATCCCCTTCAACAACCCGTTCACCTCGGGTGCCAACCTGAACCGCAACGGCGACGGCCAGCCCATCTCGGTGCCGCGCGGCACCTACTACGGCCTGGTGGGCCGCGACTACCAGCGCACCAAGGTCGACGCCGGCACCGTCGACGTGAAGCACGACTTCGGCGGCGGCCTGGTGTTGCGCAACGTCACGCGCTCGAGCACCTCGACCAACGACTACATCTGGTCCCAGCCCGACGACAGCCGCGGCAACTTCCTGGTCAACGGCAACGTCTGGCGCCGGCCCAATAACCGAGCGTCCGACTCCGAGTCGCTGGTCAACCAGACCAGCCTGACGGGCAAGTTCGAGACGGCCGGCATCAAGCACAGCTTCACCACCGGCATCGAGCTGGGCAAGGAAGCCACCACCAAGGGCAACTACCTGTTCCTGCAGGACGCGAAGACCGGCTTCGAGTCGTACCCGCGCACTGGCGTGAGCGGCCTGAACTGCGCCGTGGGCTCGGGCATCCGCAGCAGCTTCAACTGCACTTCGGCGCTCAGCCCGACGCCATACGACCCGTGGAACGGCGCCATCACCAGGTCGCCGGCGGTGACCGAAGTGAAGACCACCACCAGTTCGGTCTACGCCTTCGACACCATCGAGTTCAACCCGCAGTGGTCGCTGAACCTCGGCCTGCGCTGGGACGACTACAAGACGCGCGCGGTCACGCCTGCCTACATCGCGCCGATCGCGACCACGGCCTCGGTGCCCAGCAGCGCCCTGAGCGGCTCCACCAGCGTGGCCGTGGCCGCCGGCCGCATGGTCCCGGGCATCGAGCTGGAGAACAAGGCCTCGTTCCTGAACTACCAGGTCGGCGCGGTCTACAAGCCGGCGCCCAACGGCAGCATCTACTTGTCCTACGGAACCTCGTCGACGCCGCCCGGCACCGACGGCGGTGACGGCGCCGACGGCATCAGCGCCGCCATCCGCAACCTGAAGCCGCAGGAAAGCCGCAGCCTCGAACTCGGCACCAAGTGGGAAGTGCTGGACCGCCGCCTGGTGCTGACCTCGGCGATCTTCCGCACCGACATGAAGAACGCCCGCGTCGTCGCGGCCGACGGCTCGACGCAGAACGTCGGCAAGAAGCGCGTGGAAGGCATCGAGTTCGGCGTGGCCGGCAGCATCACCCGCGACTGGCAGGTGTTCGGCGGCTACACGCACCTGAACGCCAAGCTCACGGACAACGGCTACACGCTGTCGGGCACGACGTACGTCGCCTCGCCGTTCAACGGCAACATGTTCCCGAACACGCCGAAGGACAGCGCGACGCTGTGGACCACCTACACGGTGATGCCCGGCCTCACCATCGGCGGCGGCGCCACCTACGTGAGCAAGCAGTACGGCAACGTCAACAACACGAAGTGGATTCCGTCGTACGTGAAGTACGACGCGATGGTGAGCTACGTGGTCAACAAGAACCTCAGCCTGCAGCTGAACGTCCAGAACCTGACCAACAAGTACTACTTCGACAAGGCCTATGCGTCGCACTACGCGACCGTGGGCGCGGGCCGCTCGGCCTCGCTGACAGCGTCGTTCTCGTTCTGACGCGGCACAGGGCGCCAACGGGCGCCCTTCCGTTCCTCGTGCCGGTCTGGTCCGGAGCATTCATACTCGGCGGCAAGCGCCGGCCATGGATGGCTCCGGCGACCGCACGATGGAACAAGACCTCCCCTTCCTGCAGATCAGGAACCTGCGCACGCGCGGCGCCGGCGCCATCGACCTGAGCGCCGCGCGCGGCGAATGCATCTGCATCCTCGGCAAGTCGGGCTCCGGCAAGAGCGTGTTCCTGCGGCTGGTGGCAGACCTCGACCCAGGTGAAGGCACCGTCACCCTCGACGGCATCGAACGCAAGGCACTGAGCGGCCCCCAATGGCGCCGGCGCGTCGTCTACCAGGCGGCGGAGCCCGCATGGTGGGCGCCCACCGTGGCCGCGCATTTTCCCGACGCCACCCACGAAAGGCTGGGCGGCTGGATGGAAGAAATCGGCCTCTCCCCCGCCCTGCTCGACACCGAGATTCCCCGCCTCTCGACCGGCGAGCGCCAGCGCCTGGCGCTGCTGCGTTCGCTCGCGCGCGAGCCCGCGGTGCTGCTGCTGGACGAGCCCACCGCATCGCTCGACACCGAATCGACGCTGGTCGTCGAGGCACTGCTGGCCCGCCGGCTGGCGCAGGGCCTGACGATCCTGATCGTCACGCACTCGCGCGAACAGGCCGCGCGCATCGGCCAGCGACGCTTCGAGATGGCCGACGGCCAGTTGAGGAGCGCGGCATGAACGCCACCATCCACCTCGACGCCACCGACCTGATGCTGGCCACGCTGCTGGTGCTGCTGAACGCCGGCGCCTCGCTGGCGCTGCACCTGCGGCTGCACCGCCAGGTGCTGTGGGCGGCGGCGCGCATGGTCGTGCAGCTGCTGCTGGTGGGGCTGGTGCTGCGCTTCGTGTTCAGCGCGGCGTCGCCGGCGGTCACGCTCACCATCGTCGTGCTGATGATCCTTGCCGCGGCCCGCGAGGTGGCGGTGCGCCCCGCGCACCGGCTGGCGCGCGGCGGCAACTTCCGCATCGGCGCGGCGGCCGTGGGCATATCGAGCGTGGCGACCGTGGTGCTGGCGCTCATGACAGCGATCCGCCCGCAGCCCTGGTACGACCCGCGCTATGCAATACCGCTCATGGGCATCGTGCTGGGCAGCGTGCTCAATTCCGCGAGCCTGGGCCTGGACAGCTTCTTCGAGGGCGTGACCACCGGGCGCGCGCGCATCGAGGCGCAACTGGCGCTGGGCGCGACCATCCACGAGGCGCTGTCGGAACTCACGCGCTCGTCGATACGGCGCGGGATGATCCCGATCATCAACCAGATGTCGGCCGCCGGCGTCATCACCCTGCCCGGCATCATGACCGGCCAGTTGCTGGCCGGCATGGACCCGGTGGAGGCCGCCAAGTACCAGATCCTGCTGCTGTTCCTGCTGACCGGCGCGGGCGGCCTGGCGGCGGCGGGCTCGGTCTACATGGCGGCGCGCTCGATGACCGACGACCGCCAGCGGCTGCGCTCCGACCGCCTGGGCTGAGGCAAGCTGCGAAACTGCTTCCCTGTATTTCTTACCGCTTTTCTGGAGACAAGATGGCTCTCGACACTTTGCACATCGGCGTGGTCGGCTGCTCGGCCGAAGGCGCGGCGCTCTGCTATCGCACGCTGTGCGTGGAAGGCGCGCGCTACCTCGGGCAGCCGCATGCGCACCCGGAGGTCTCGGTGCACACGCACTCGCTCGCCAGTTATGTCGACTGCCTCGACCGCGGCGACATCGACGGCGTGGCGCAACTGATGCTGTCCTCCGCGCGCAAGCTCGCGGCGGCCGGCGCCGACTTCCTGATCTGCCCCGACAACACGATCCACCAGGCGATGCACCGCGTGCTGCCGCAATCGCCGCTGCCGTGGCTGCACATCGCCGAAGTGGTGGCGGCGGAAGCTGCGTCGCGCGGCTTTCGCCGCGTGGGCGTGCTGGGCACGCGATGGCTGGTCGACAGCGAGGTTTATCCGCAGGCGCTGTCCGACGCGGGCCTCGTCGCCGTGCGGCTCGATGCCGCGGAGCGCGCCGAAGTCGGCCGCATCATCATGGACGAGCTGGTGTGCGGCGTGTTCCGCCCCGAGTCGACGGCGGTGCTCCAGCAGATGATCGAAGCGCTGAAGGCGCGCGGCTGCGATGCCGTCGCGCTCGGCTGCACCGAGCTGCCGCTGGTGCTGAACGACGGCAACTCCGCGCTGCCCACGCTCGACTCGACGCGCCTGCTCGCGCATGCGGCGCTGCGCCGCGCCACGGCGGGCTGAACACGGCGCGCCGAGGCCGCGTCAGCGCACGCCTCTCAGAACTTGCCGAGCACGTTCAGGAACCAGCCCTTGCTGCGGTAGCTCATGTCGGTGAGGTTGTCCGAGTAGTCGGTGAAGTTGTAGCCCACGCCGACCTTCAGGTTCTCGTTCACGTGGTAGTACGCCGCCGTGACCCAGCCGTTCTTGCGGTCCTGCAGTTCCCTGGCGCGCAGCGAGCGCCACTCGACCATCCAGTCCCAGTTGCGCACCAGCTTCCAGTCGACGCGCAGCACCGCGAGTTCGGCCGAGCTCTTGAACCACGGCGCGGAGCTGTCGCGGCTCGCGCGCAGGTCGCCGCGCCGCCAGGCGTACTTGCCGCCCAGCGTCCAGCGCTCGTTGAGATCCCAGGTGGCGTCGATGGCGAACACGTGGCTGCGCTGCTGGTAGTCGACGGCGGTGGTCGACACCGTGCCCAGGCTGGAATCGACACCGCTCGACACCACCTGCCCCGGCGACGACAGGTCGTACAGGAAGGTGTACTTGAACAGCAGGTTCAGCCGGTCGTTGAACGCGGGGCGCAGCGCGTAGCCGAGCATGGCCTCGGTGTACTTGGCCGCGGCCAGCACGCCGGTGCTGCTGTCGCTGTCGGCCCAATTGAACTTGCCGAGCCAGCGCGAGTCGTCGTCCACCTTCCAGGTGAAGGAGTTCTTCAGCAGCCAGCTGTTGCGGGTCTCGGAGGTGGTGCGGTCCTTGCGGTACTCCAGTCCGCCGCTGTACTTCAGGCGCTCGCTCGAATAGCCGGTGCTGAAGGCGACGGCCTCGCGGCGCGTGGCGCCCAGCGTCTCGGCGCCGACCCAGCCGTTCTCGAAGTTCACGCCGAAGGTCCAGCGCGTGTCGGGCGCGTACTGCACGCCGTAGGCATGCGTGAGGCCCGGCTGCGTGCCGGTGGCCTGGCGGTGCTCGGTGAACATCGTGAGGCCGTCGCCCACGCGCGAACGCACGCCCGTCACCAGGGTGCCGCCGCGGCCGATGAGGTTCTCGTCGGTGCGGCCGGTGTCGGACACGTAGGTCATGTAGAGGTTGGAGCGGTCGTCGTACTGGTAGTCGACGCCGGCCTTGCCCGCGAAGCCGCCGTCGCCGGTGGACAGCTCGCCGCGCAGCGCCAGCTTGTCATTGACGCGGTAGCGCCCGCCGAAGCCAAGGCGGTCGTTCTCCAGCCGCGTGCCGGTGCGCCGCAGCGTCTTCTGCGTGAAGCCGTAGGCGCTCCAGCGGTCGCTGCCGGTGTATTCGAGCTGCACGGCGGCGTCGGCGCGCTCGCCGGACACCGCCTGCGTGGTCGGCAACGACGGGCTGGTGATGAGCGCGTCGCCGGTCTTTTCGTCGTAGCGCAGGCCCAGGCCCAGCTTCCACTCGGGCGTCAGGGCCAGCGAGTACTGCGCGTCGAACACGCTGCTGTTGTAGCCATCGCGCTCGTCGCGGCGGTCGGCCTTCAGGCGCAGCTCGCCGTTCTCGACCTTCTCTCCGAAGGGCACGGTGGCCTGCACGCCGACCTGGCGCGTGGCGTTGCTCGCGTACTGGCCAGGCGCGGAGAAGCCGGCGTCGCGCGACTGCGCATAGGCGCTCACGCGCCCGCCGCCGCGAATGTCGAAGTCGCCCAGGTCGGCCTGGCCTTCGAGGCGCCAGGCGCTGGCGTTGCCGGTGGGGCCGTTGCCCAGCGTGTTGCCGACCGCGCCGTTGCGGCCGGTGAAGCTGAAGCCGCCGTCCATCGAGTCGAGCTGGCCAGTGCCCGGGCCCCTGCTGCGCGCGAACTCGCCCTTGAAGTAGGTGTTCTCGGTCTTGCGCAGCGTGAGGTCGACGCCGGCCAGGCGCTGGTCGCCGCCGATCTGGTCCTGGCGCGACGCGGTCACGCCCACGCCCACATGGTCGTTGGCCCACCACGAGACACGGCCGCCCACGGCGAGCGTGTCGAGCGAGGTGGTGAGCGGCGTGTATTCGTAGTCCACCACCAGGTAGGTCGGCATGCCGGTGAAGCCGCCGGCGCGCACCAGCGAGCCGTCGTCCGACAGGCTGGGCAGCGGCGCCGACAGCAGCACGCGGCCCTGCAGGTAGTCGATCTCGTAGTCGGAGCTCGGCACGAGCTGCGTGCGCTTGAGCACGAAGCCGGAGTCCTTGTCGCGGATTTCCAGCGTCACGCGCTCGGCGCCGCGCGTGATGTCCTGGTTGCGCAGGTAGTAGAGCGAGCCGCCGGTGCCGCGGAATTCCTCGCGCGCGGCCAGCGTGCCGGGCTCGGCCGCGAAGGTGTCGATCTTCAGGCGCGCCTCGCCGAACGAGGTCGACTCCTCGCCCAGGTAGCGGCCATGGAAGCCGTAGAGGCCGCGGCTCACGCGGGTGAGTTCGGTGTCGCCGAAGTTGAGCTTGAAATTGCCCCACATCGCCTGCGAGCGGCCGTCGTCCACGCGCAGGTAGAAGCGGCCCTGCGTGGGTGCGTCCTGGATGGCGGTGGAGTCGTCGCCGAAGGTGCTCCACGAATCCTCCGGGTCGAAGCGGCGGAACAGCGAGGTCGGGTCCTTGCGGTCGAGGTTGCGGAACAGCTCCTTGAGCGGGCGCTCCTCGGTGTCGACGCTGGCCGTCAGCGTCCAGCGGTCGTTGAGCTGGCCCTTGGCATAGCCAGCGATGCGGCCTTCGCTCCAGCCGCCGCCACCGTAGCGGTTCTTGTCGTTGGTCATGATCGCGGCCGGGCCGCTCACGCTGTTGCTGCCCACGGTGAGGTCGGCCTGCCCGACGAAGAACCAGTCGCTCGCGGGCAGCTCGAAGTCGCGGCGATAGGCGCGCGTGGCGCCCTGCGCGTCGGTGACTGCGATCTCGCCGGTCTGCACGCGGCGCGGCACCAGCTGCTGGAACACGAAGCGCCCGCTCTCGTCCACCGGCACGGCAAAGCCCAGCGCGCGCACCGTCTCGCCGGGGCGGATGGCCGCGCCGCTGGCGGTGACGGTGCCGGCGGCGAGCGGAATGTTGGCAATGGCGATGTTGTTCATGCCATAGCCGCGCAGCAGCTCGCGCGCCGGGTCGGGCGGTGTGCCGGTCTCGGGCCTGTGGCGCTGGGCCAGCGTGAGCGAGAGATCGTCAGTCTCGTCGAAGCGGCCCTGGCGGTCGTACACGCGCACGCGGTAATACAGCTTGCCGCTCGCACCTTCGGCGAGGCGGTTCAACAAGCCCTCTGGCACCTGCCATTCGCCGCGCAATGCGGCGTCCAGCGGCACGGTCGCGACCAGGCGGCGCTGCATCGCCTCGTTGGCGGTGAACACGCGCAGCTCGGCCTTCGAAGTGAACAGCAGGTAGTTGCTGTAGCCGGCAAAGCGCACGGTGTCGCCTGCCACGACCGTGGTGGGCCAGGCGCTGGCGCTCAGGCGGCGCGGCTGCGAGAGGTTGTCGTACTGCAGGCGCAGCTGGTTGCGCTCGAGCTGCACGTCGACGCAGCGCTGGCGGTCGGCACTGCTGGTGCCGTCGCCGGCAGCGGCCTTGCCATCGGCCGTGAGCAGCTGGCCGTCCACGCTCAGGCGCAGCGGTGCATCGTCGGTGCCGAAGGCAGTGAATGTGCGACACACGCCGGGGTCGGCCACTGCTGGCGCGGGAGCGACGGCAACGGGCGCATCGCGCCAGTACACGCGCACTTCGACGCGGCGGTTGGCGGCCCAGTTGGCCGGGTCGGTGGCGGGCGTGGCCACGGGCACGTCGGGTCCGCGCGAGGTGGCCGCAGCAGCGTCTTCGGGCAGGCCGAGTCGCTGCGTGAGGTAGCGCGCCACCTGCTGCGCTCGCGCCAGCCCCAGCGCATGGTTGTCGGCGAAGCGTTCGCGCGACTTCGCACTCAGCGCTTGGGTGTCGGTGTGGCCGACGATCTCGAAGCGCAGGCCGTCGCGGCCCTTCACCTGTTCGGCGATGCGGTCGAGCTGCGCGCGGTCTGCCGGCGCGAGCCCGTCGGCGCCCGATTCGAAATGCGGCACTCCGGTGTCGCTGCGCTCGGCGCCCGGCACGGGCGGCGGCGTCGGGCCGGCGACGGCGGCCGGCGCGCTTGCGTCGCCCAGCACGAAGGTGGCCTTGGGCAGCTCGCGCTCGCTGCTGCGCGGCAAGTGGCGCGCGCCGTCGATGTCCACGGCGCGCGGGTCGGCCGCGGCCTGGTCGTGCATGCGGCCGCGCACGGCCGACTCCTGCGCGTCCGCGAGCCCCATGCCCATGCAGGCGGCGGTGACGGCGCCCGCGAGGGCGATGCGCTTGGGTAGCTTTCTTTTCATGTCGGCTCGCTGGCTCGGGTTCTGTGCGAAGGGGCGGGTCATGGCTTGCTGCCCTCCTGCGTGGCGGCGGGCACCAGTTCGACCTCGACGTCGAGGTTGAACAGCGGCGGCGCATTGCCGTCGGCGCGGGCGCGCTGTTCGCCCAACTGCTTCCAGCGCGCGAGCACCGCGGCCTTCACCGCGTCGGTGCGCTGGCGGCCCAGCGATGCGGGCTCGCCGGGCGCGGCGCGGTAGGCCAGCCGCAGCACCGATGTCTTCTCGGCCAGCACGCTCACCGTGCGGTCGAGCTCGGGCACGAAGCCGGCGCGCAGCGCGGCGCCGCCGTCCTCGAAGGCCGCGCCCTGCAGCGCGAGCCGCACCACGCGGTGCACGGTGGCGCCGAAGTTGATCTTCAGCACCTTGCCGCGCGTGGCGCGCTCGGCCGCCGGGTTCTCGCTGGTGGTGCGATAGCCCGAAGGCAGCGTGCGCTCGTCGAGCTTCAGCACCAGGTTGCTGCCGGTGCCTTCCTTCGGAATGGCGGCACAGGCGATGTGGTAGCGGCCCTCGGCGTCGGTGGTCACCAGCACGCCGTTGACGGTGGCGATGCGCACGTTCGCGATGCCCGGCTCGCCCTCGTCCTGGTAGCCGTTGGCGTTTTTGTCGTCGTAGACCTTGCCGATCACGTCGGTGCAGTCGAACAGCGCGTCGGGCACCACGCGCACTGTGGCGGTGGCCAGGTTCGACAAGGTGCGGCCGCCCACGCCCTGCGTGGCGACGACCTGGTTGACGAACTCGCCCTCTCCCACGCCGACCCCCACGCCCGCGACCATCAGGTATTCCTTGGTCTCGTTGGGCGCGAAGTTCTGCCCGGGCACCACCAGCTGGCGGCCGTTGAGCTGCGGCACCACCGGCAGCGCCACGCCGCCGGGCAGGCTGCGCACGGTGAGCGAGCCCGGCACGTAGCGGAAGCCCGGCGGCAGCGTGTCGACCACGGCCACGCCCGGCACGGGGTTGCCGCGCGTGTTGCGCGCCGTGATGCGGTACGGCAGCAGCTCGCCCTTCTTCACGGTGAGCTTCGAGGTGGTCTTGCGCAGCTCGATGAGCGTGGCGTCCGACGGGTCCAGCGGGATGTTGTTGGCCACCACGTGCTGGCCGCCGCCGCCGGGCATCTGGAACACCAGGTAGTAGCCCGCGCCCGGCACCAGCGCCGCGCCGGGGCTCACCACGCAGGGGTTGGTCTGCGAGGGCGCCGGGCCGCTGGGCGGCGGCGAGCACGACTGCGTGCCCAGCGCGCCGGCGGCCGCCGGATAGATCGACGACGGCAGGTAGTTGCCCGGCGGCGTGACCACCAGGCGGTACTCGCCGGCCGGTGCGCCCGGCAGCACGAAGAAGTCGTAGTAGCCCGACGGGCCGGTCGTGTAGCTGTCGCGGCCGTCGAGCAGGTGCTGCGCGGGGTCGAAGCCGGGCGGGCCCACCAGTCGCACCACCGCGCCGGGCACGGGCGTGCCGCTGACGCTGTCGTACACCACGCCGCCCGGGTCGTACGGCAAGTCCTGCTTCTGCACGTTGGCGCCCGGGTTCACGCGCACCTTGATGGTGAAGCGCGGATCGCTCGGCGAAGGCGTGGGGTACGGACCGCCGGCGCCGTTCTGCGATGCGTCGGTCGGCCACACGCCGCCCACGTAGCGGCCGTCGGGCGAGCGGAAGCGCACGCGGTACTCGCCCGGCACGAGGTCGCCGAAACGGTAGCCGCCATCGGCCGCGGTGGTCACGCTGTAGAGCACGGTGGCCGCGTTCTCGGCGCAGGCGTTGCCGCCGTCGGCGCAGCGCAGCAGCTCCACGGTCCAGCCTTCGCCGTTGCCCTCGCCCGAATCGCGGCTGCGGTTGTGGTTCTGGTCGAACCACACGTTGCCGGTGAGCGAGGCGGGCTGGCTGCTGTGCTCGGTGAAGTCGTAGCCGGTGCCGCGCGCGTCGAGCCCCGTGATGTTCACGCGGATCTGGTTCGGGCCCTGCGCGGTGCCGCCCAGGGTGCCGGGCACGGCGATGCCGTCCTCGTAGCCGGCGGGCTGCGTCTCGGTGACGGTGTAGCCGCCGCTTCCGGGCAGCGGCAGGCCGGGCAGCTCGTAGCGGCCGTTGGCGTCGGTGACGGCGGTGCGCGTCACCGGCTGGCCCGCCGCGTCGGTGCCGGTGAGCGTGATGGTCACGCCCGGAATGGGCAAGTCCTGCGGCTCGCGCGTGCCGTTGCGGTTGGCGTCGTTGTAGACGGTGCCCGCCAGCGACGCTCCGCGCTCGCCGAAGTTGTAGTTGTCGCCGTTGCCGCCGCGGTATGCGATGGCGCCGATGACGTCGTTGCCCAGCGTGCCGCTGGGCACGCCGTCGAGCGTGCCCACGGCGTCGAGGCCGTCGGCATAGGTCACGGGCTGCGTCTCGCGGATGGTGTAGCCCGCGGCGTCGGCCGGCAGCAGGCCGGTGAAGACGTAGCGGCCGGTGGCGTCGGTGACGACCGTGGCGTTCACCGCCAGGCCGCTGGCCGAGCGGCCGGTCAGCGTGAGCGTGACGCCGGCAATGCCGGGCTCGCCGGCCTGGCGCACGCCGTCGTTGTTGTTGTCGACGTACACCCAGCCCGCGATCTGGCCGCCGCGCTCGCCGAAGTTGTAGTCGATGCCCACGTCTTCCGACACCAGCGCGATGCCGCCGAAACGGTCGTTCACGTTGCCCGGGTTGGCCACGCCGCGCGGGGCGCCGTTCACGGTGCCGAGCGACTCGGGGCCGTCGGCCACGCCGGCGGGTTGCGTCTCGTCGATCTGGTAGGTGC
Organism: Variovorax durovernensis; assembly: GCF_977011995.1. Taxonomy (NCBI): domain Bacteria; kingdom Pseudomonadati; phylum Pseudomonadota; class Betaproteobacteria; order Burkholderiales; family Comamonadaceae; genus Variovorax; species Variovorax durovernensis. The sequence goes on from NZ_CDRNCW010000001.1 coordinate 6,051,091, forward strand.
CGGGCACGAGCTTGTCGAACAGGTAGCCGCCGTCGGCGCCGGTCTGCACCGTGCGGTCCACGGCGTTGCCCAGGAAGTCGGTGCCGGTGACGCGCACCGTGGTGCCGGCGATGCCGGGCTCGGCGCTGTCGCGCACGCCGTTCGACGGCGCCACGTCGGCATACACGTAGCCGGCCAGGCTCGCGGGCTTCACGGCCGAGAAGTTGTTGCCGGCCGAGCCCGCGCCCACCGCGCCGAGCACGATGTTCTGGATCACGTTGGCGGTCGAGCCGTTGGGCCCGTTGCTCACGCCGCTGCCTCCGGTGGGCACGCTGCCCGCCGTGCTGCCCGCGCCGCTGACGTTGCCGGCGCGCGTGATGCCGGGCTCGTAGCCCTGCGGCCGCGTCTCGGTCACGGTGTAGGTGCCGGGCGCCAGGTTCGGAAAGCTGTAGTCGCCGTTGCCGTCGGTGGTGGTGGTGCGCGTGACGCTCTGGCCGTTCACGTCGGTGCCCGTGAGCGTGATGGTCACGCCCGCGATGCCCGGCTCGCCCGGCGTGTTCTGCGCGCCGTTGCCGTTGCGGTCGTAGTACACGCGGCCCGAGATGCCGCCGGGCAGCAGCTCGCCGAAGTAGTACTCGCCCTGCACCAGCGGCACGCTGGTGCCCGAGACGGTCACGCCGGTGATGGCGTTGCCGCCGGCCTGCGGAGTGCCCGGTTGCCCGTTGTTGTTGGCCTTGCCCGGCGCGTAGTTGGCCGGCTGCGTCTCGGTGATGGTGTAGCCGCCGGCGCCCGAAGGTGGCACGTTGCGGAACTCGTAGCCGCCGTCCACGCCGGTGGCCACCGCGACGATGTTCACCGGGTTGCCAGCGGCGTCGGTGCCCGTGAGGCGCAGTTCCACGTTCGGAATGCCGGTGTCGCCGGGCTGCGGAGCGCCGTCGTTGTTGGCGTCCACGAACACGCGCACGCTGATGCGGCTGAGCAGCTCGCCGAAGTCGTAGCCGGTGGCGTTCACGTCGGAGCGCAAGGCGATAGCGCTCACCACGTCGTTGCCTGCCGTGCCGCCTGCCGTGCCGGCCGCGTCGCTGCCGTCGGCGAAGCCCGCGGGCTGGGTTTCGGTCAGCGTGTAGTTGCCGGGCGTGAGGCTGCCGAAGGCGTAGTTGCCCGTGCCGGTGGCCGTGGTGGTGGTCTTCGACACCGGATTGCCGAACATGTCGGTGCCGGTGAGCGTGACGGTCACGCCCGCGATGCCGGGGTCGCCCGCGCTCGCGGCGTTGTTGTAGTCGGCGTCCTGGTAGACGCGGCCGGCCAGGCTGGACGCGCGCACCTCGCCGAAGTTGTTGGCGGACGAAGTGCCGCCGGTGCCGAGCACGATGTTGTCGATGCGGTTGGCGTTGGAGCCGTTCGGGCCGCTGGTGACGCCGGCGCCGCCGGTGGGCACGCTGCCTTGCGCGCTGCCCACGCCGGTGACGCTTCCTGCGCGGGTGATGCCCGGCAGGTACGTGGCGGGCTGGGCCTCGACCACGTTGTAGGTGCCGGCGGGCACGGTGAAGCCCCAGTTGCCGTTACCGTCCGTGGTGGTGACCAGCGAGACGGCATTGCCCAGGCTGTCGGTGCCGGTCAGGCTCATGGTGACGCCGGCGATGCCGGACTCGTCGCCATCGACCTGGCCGTTGCCGTTGAGGTCTTCATAGACGCGGCCGGACAGCGCACTGTTCTGCACCGTCACCCGGCCTTCGTTGAAGTTGTTGCCCGCGTTGGGGTCGGCGCCGCCGTTGGTGTCGCCCGAGCCGGTGGTGACGATGTGCGCGCGGTTGACGATGTCCGTGCCGTTGGCCGGCGGATTGCCGCTCGCGAAGCGCACCGGAATGCGCACGGTGGCTGTGCCGTTGGCGGGCATCGACGTGATCGCGCAGGTCACAGACGTGCCGCCGGAGGCGCCGGTGCAGGTGGGCGCCGCGGGCGTGAAGCTGCCGACGGTCACGGTGAACACGGGCGTGCCGTCCAGCACCAGGGCTGTGGGCAGCGTGTCGGTGAAGCTGGTGGTCTCGGCGCTGTCGGGGCCGTTGTTGCGCAGCTGCACGAGCCAGTCGAATGGCTGGCCCGACGACGCGGTAGTCAGCGGCGTGCTGGTGCCCTTGACCACGGCCGCCTTCGAGACCACCTGCACGTCGGCCTTGAAGCGGAAGGTGGTGTTCTCCGCCACCGTGTTGTTGTCCTGCCGCTTGTCGTAGGCGTTCTGTTCGGCCCTGCTGAAGTCGACCTTGGCGTTGTTCTGGAAGGTGCCGCGGGACACGCCGCGCAGCACCACGCGGAACTGCAGCGAGTCGAGTTCTCCGGTCGCCCCAGCCGCGTTTTGCTTGCCGCCAAGCGAAGGAATGGTGAAGGTGACCTGCCCGCCGGACGAACCGACCGCCGGGCTGCTGACGACGATGCCCGCCGGCGCGCTGGCGGACACGAAGGTGGGCGCGGCTTCGCCGGTCGGCAGGGCCTGAGGCAGGATGTCGACAAGACGCACGCCTTCGGCGGTCGACGCGGCGTTGTTCGACACGGTGATGGTGTAGCCGACGTCGTCGCCCACGTTCACCGGGTCGGCATCGTCGTGCTTGGTGACGACAAGGTCGTAATCCGGCGCGGTGACCGCAGTCGTGACGCTGGCTGCGTTGTTGGCCGTGTCGAGCTCGGGTGTTTCCGTCTTCACGGCCACGTTGTTGGTCACGTCCGGTTGTCCCAGCACCAGCAGCGCGTACAGCGGCCGCACGCGCACCGTGACGGTCTGCTGCACGTTGCGGTCGAGCGAACTCCAGGTGCAGACGAGCTGGTTGTTGGTGGCATCCGTGGGCTGCGTCTTCAGCGGTGTCGTGCCGCAGGTGCCGCCCCCGGAGGGGATTGCCTCGATGAACATCAGGTTGGCCGGCAGCGTGTCCGTCAGGCTCACGGCGTAGGCGCGGCTCAGGCTCTGCGGCACGTTCCGGTTGATGGCGGTCAACGTGTAGGTGAGCAGCTGGCCGACCGGCACAGAGCCGGGGCTGGCCGACTTGGTGACCGTCACGTCGCTGCGCGCGAGCAGGTAGGCGATGGTGCTGCCGTCGTTGTTGGCCAGGTTGGGGTCGGCCGGCGTGGCCGCCACGGCGCGCGCCGTGTTGTTGATCTGGAAGCCGTGATCGGTGGCCGATGCGCCGTCACCGTAGTGCCTGGCGACGACCTGGATGACCGGGCACAGCGGCAAGGCGCTGGCGGGGTCGGTGCTGGCGCGGCACACCGGCAGGGTCGACAGCGTGCACCCGGAGAGCGAGGCACTGCCGAAGCCGCCGCCGTTGGCCGGCAGCGCGCAGGTGCCGCTGAAGGTGCCGCCGTTGGCCGTCTGCGAGACGCTGCCGGCGCCGATCACCTGTGCGAAGGTGTCGGTGACGACGACGCTCTGCGCCTCGGAGGGGCCGTCGTTGACCACCTCGATCTGCCACGTGATGTCCTGGCCCGCGATCTGGCGATTGCCGGCGCTGTCGCCGATGCCCACCACGCGCTTGAGCACTCTCACGTCGGCGGCGGTGGCGTTGTCGTTCACGCCGGTGCCAAGGCTCACGCAGTCGTTGCCGGTGTTGCCGTCAGGGTCGGCGCCGAGCGTGGGCGCGGCGGCGGGCAGCGCCACGTTCACGCACATGCTGTTGACGACCTGGCCGCCGCCCGGCGGCAGCGCCGGAATGGTGGCGTTCACGATGATGTAGCCGCCGTTGCGCGCGCTGCTGCCGTTCGACTGGTCCACGCCGATGTCGGCCGTGAGCGTGCGCGTGCAGGTCACCGTCGCGGGGCCGGGCACGGGCACGGCGGGCGTAGGGTTGACGGTGGCGCCGCCCTTGGTCACCGTGCAGGTGTAGCCGTCGCGCTGCGTGACGCTGTTGATCTGCACGCCGGCAGGCACGTCGTCCACCAGCTGGATGGTGCTTCCCGCCAGCAGGCGCGTACCGCCCAGGTTGGTGCTGCCGACCTGGTAGTCGAAGGCCTGGCCCAGCGGCACGTTGTTCTGCGGCCAGCTGCGGCGCTTGTCGGCGCGGAAGTCGGCGGAAGAAGGCGCCACGTCGACCGGCACGCTGCCGGTGGCCGAACTGACGATGGGGCCGGTCGCGTTCACCGTGGCTTCGTTGACGACGCCGGTGCCGGCAGTCATGGCGATGACCGGCACCAGGATGTCGCCGAGCGCCACGCTGGCGCCGTTGTTGCCGCCGATGTTGCTGCGCGTGCAGCTCACCGTCTGGCCGCTGACGGAGCAGTTCCAGCCGGCGGGCGGGTTGATCGGCGGCTGGATCGCGAAGTTGGAGGGGATGGTGTCGGTCAGCGTCACGCCGGTGGGCGGGCTGCCGCTGAAGCTGGGGCTCAGCTTGAAGTTGAAGTGCTGGCCGACCAGCACCTGGCCGCCGTCATGGCTCTTGGCGAGCGCCAGCACGTAGCCCGCGGTCACGGTGGTGTTGGCCGTGGCGCTGTTGTTGGTGGAAACGCCGTCGCCCACCGAGCCCGCCGGCGCCACCGCCGGCTGGTGCGTGATGGTGGAGCCCGCGCCCGCGGTGACCACGCCGTTGATGGTGAAGGTGCGCGTGTTGTTGCCCGCGGTGGCCGGCGTGGCCGGCACGTTGCAGGTCAGCTGGCTGCCGCTGACCGAGCAGCCCGAAGGCAGGTTGGCGCCGGAGACCGTCAGGCCCGTGGGAATGGGATAGGTCAGCGTCGAGCCGGTGCTGGTGTCCGGGCCGTTGTTGGTGACCGTGAAGACGATCGGCACCGTCGAGCCGCTCGGCGCGGTGGCGGGCGCGTTGATGGACACCGCCACGTCGGCGCCCTGGTTCACGGTGATGGCCTTGGTCTCGCTGGCGCCGCCGCCGCTGGGCGTGGCGGTCACGATCAGCGTGCCCTGCGTTTGCGTGCGCAGCAGCACCTTGAAGTCGAGCCGCTCGTTGGCCGCGAGCGTGATGCCCGAGCAGGTCAGCGTGCCCTCTCCGGCCGAACCCACGGCCACGTCGGCGCTGCAGGTGCCCGAAGGGACCGCGGCGGTGCCCATGTAGATGGCGTTCGCGGGGATCGTGTAGGTGAACGAGGCCCCGGGCGCGTTGATCGGCAGGCTGTCGGTGTCGGCGATGGTGACCGTGCTGGTGACCGTGCCGCCGGCGGGAAGAATGTCGGGGTCGTGGACCAGGCTCGATATCTGGGGCACGGCATGCGCGGCCGCCGCGAGCAGCAGCCCCGCGAGCGGCACGGCAAGGCGTGCCAGCCCTCGCCGCCAGCGGCCCGAGAGCGCCTGCGCGGAGTTGGAAAACAGGTCGCGTCGCGCCGACGCGCCCGGCAGATTCGATGGGGTCCTGGACATCCCGTCCCTCGTGATGGCTCTGATGGACCGGGCACCGACCACTTGCAGGGCGCCGCTAGGTGCGGCGAGGTGCTCCGGAAAGTGCGGGAGTCTCGAAGCACTCTCCGGGAGCGGCTTTTGGGATTCAGGACAAAAGGTTTGCGCTAGATGACAATTGTTTACGAATGCAACGAAACGTGAACTTAGTCACGCAGCATTTCCGGCCTGTTCCCATACGCTTGGTCGCATGTCTTACTGGTCGACCACACCCCCCCGGCGCGCGCACATCCTTGTCATCGACGACAACATCGAGGAGCTGCAGTTGCTGCTGGGCGCGCTGCGCGGCGCGGGCCACCGCATCAGCCTTGCGTTCGATGCGCTGCAGGGCTACCGCCGCGTCACGGCGCTGCAGCCCGACCTGGTGCTGCTGGACGTGCGCATGGGCACGACCGACGGCTTCACGACCTGCAGGCTGCTGAAGGCCGACAGCGCGACCGCGCGCATTCCGGTGATCTTCCTGACTGCGTCCACCGCAGTGGACGAGCGGATCGCGGGCCTGCGCGAAGGCGCGGTCGACTACATCCTCAAGCCCTTCGACCCCTCCGAAGTGCTGGCGCGCGTGGCGGTGCACCTGGCGCTGGCCAGCAGCAGCAGCCATGCCCAGGCCTGCATGGCCCAGGCCGAGAGCGTGCTGGAGAACGCGCGCTCGGACAACGCCGACCGCGTGATCGCGCAGGCGGCCGAACGGCTGGTGCTGTCCAACCTTGCGAGCGTGCCCGCGCTGCCCGAACTGGCGGCGCGCGTGGGCACGCACGAGAAGCGGCTGACACGCGCATTCCGCGAGCAGACCGGGCGCACCGTGTACGAGTTCGTGCGCGAGATGCGGCTGGTCGAGGCGCAACGCCTGCTGGCGAGCTCCGCACTCAACATGGAAGAAGTGGCGCACGCGGTGGGCTTCTCCGGCGCGGCCAATTTCTCGACAGCGTTCCGCGAGCGGTTCGGGCTCACGCCCTCGTCCTATCGCAACGCACGAGCGGCTCGGCCGATGCCGGCGCAGTCGGCCTGAGGCGGCGGCGGTGGCGATCCGCGGCATCGCCGCCGCCCTGCTGCTGTGCGCGGCCTCCTGGCTCGCGGGCCCGGCGGACGCGGCCACGCTGCGGATAGACGATGCGGCCACGCTGCCGCTCGTGCTCGACGAGGAAGTCGAGCTGCTCGAGGACCCCGGCGGACGGCTCTCGCGCGAAGACGCGGACGCCTCGACCCGCTTCCAGCCCGGCACGCATGTGCAGATGCGCCAGGGCTTCACGAACTCGGCCTTCTGGCTGCGCCTGGCCGTCGTGAACGACACCGGCACGGTGCAGCCGCTGCGCCTGGTGCTGAACGCCACATGGCTTCAGCACGTCGACTTCCACATGCAACGCGGCAACGGCGCGGCAGCAGCAAGAGCTGCGTGGGTGCACGAGCAAGCCGGCGTATCGGTGCCGCTGCATGGCGACCGGGACCGCGTGCCCACGCTGTCGCTCGACCTGCAGCCCGGCGAGCAGGCACGCTTGCTGGTGCGGGTGCAAAGCCACAGCAACCTCAAGTTCGCTCCCCAGCTGCACACGGCCGACGGCTGGCGCGAAGCCGAGAGCTGCCACGCGCTGCTCGATGGCCTGCTGATCGGCGGACTGCTGGTGCTTGCCGTGTATTCGCTCACGCTGTGGCTCATCTCGCGCAACCCGCTGATGGCCTCGCAGAGCCTGGGCTTCACGCTGGTGGCGCTGTACGAGGCCACCTACCGCGGCCACGCGCGGATCGCGCTGTGGCCCGACAGCATCGACTGGAGCTACCGCGCGGCCGGCGTGGTGGCCGGCTGCAGCGTGCTGAGCCTGCTGCTGTACCTGCACGTGCTGTCGCGCCGCGGACCGGTACGCCCGCCGGGGCTGCCCGTCATCGCGGTGCTGGCCGCGAGCCAGGTCGTCGCGGTGCTGGGCACGCTGCTCGGGCCTTACGCGCCCTTCGCGCGCCTCGGCAACCTGACCGTGCTGCTGCTGGTGTTCACACTCACTGCGAGCAGCTTCGTCTACATGCGGCGCGCGGGCCCGGGCGGCAAGCTGGCGTTCCCGGTGATGACCATCATCATGCTCGGCGTGTGCCTGCGGCTGACCGAGCTTTCGCTGCCCACGCACATGCTGCCCGGCTTCGACGCCTATGCACTGGGCTTCCCCGGCATGCTGGTGGGCCTGGTCGCACTGTCTTCCTGGACGCACCATCTCTCGCGCCAGCAGCACCTCGCGCAGCGCACGCTGGTGCTCTGGCAGGCCGACGAACAGCAACGCCTGCGCGACGAAGTGGCGCGCAAGACCCACGCGCTGAACGCCGCGCTCGAGCAGGCCGAGCATCAGGCGCGCGAACAGACACGGCTCATGGCCTACGTGAGCCACGACCTGCGCGCGCCGCTCGCGACCATCATCGGCCACGTGCGGCTGCTGCGCGAAGAAACGCAGCATCCACCGGAGCGGCTGCAAGCCATCGAACGCAGCGCGACCTACCAGCTCTCGCTGATCAACGACCTGCTCGACTACGCGAAGGGCGAGCTGCTGCCGTTCTCCTTCGAGCTGCGGCCGGTGCGCCTGCAGGCGCTGCTCGACGACATCGCCCAGTACGCCGACACGCTCGCGCAGCGGCGCAACAACGCATTCGAACTCGAAGTGCAAGGCGCCCTGCCGCGTACGGTGCTGATCGACTGCAAGCGCTTTCACCAACTGCTGCTCAACCTGCTGTCGAACGCCGCGAAGTTCACGCAAGGCGGCAAGATCGGCCTGCGCGTGCGGGCACGGCCACGTGCCGACTCCTGGCGGCTGCAGTTCGAGGTGTGGGACAGCGGCTGCGGCATCGACCCGAACGAGCAGGCGCACATCCGCCAGGCCTTTGCGCAGGGCGCGCCCAGCGCGAGCGGCAACGGGCTGGGGCTGGTCATCGCGCGGCGCATCGTGCAGCGCATGGGCGGGCGCCTGCTGCTCATGAGCCATCCGAACCTGGGCACGCGCGTGCGCTTCTCGGTGATCGTGAAGGCTGCGCCGGAGGAGCCGCATTCCGTTGCCACCCAGGCACCGCCGCAGCCGCTTCAGTCACCGCGCCTGCGGCTGCGCCGTCCGCCAACGCCCGTGCCGACCGTCGCGCCGCTGCCCGCCGCGGTACGCGCCGAACTCGAGACGTTCGCGCGCGATGGCCGCTGGACCGACCTGCATGAATGGGCCGACCGGCTGGAGGCGGCCGATTCACGCCATGAGGCACTGGTCGATGCGGTGCGGCAGGCGCTCGACCGGCTGGACTTCGAGCACATCCGCCTGCTGGCTCGCGCGACACCGAAGCTATGAGCGCCACGGCGCGGGCTTTGCACGCGGCGAAACCTCTGTTTAGTATGCAAGGACCTCATTTTCAGGAGCCTTCATGCACGACATCGCCGCTCTCCAGAGACTGCTGGACACGCTGTTCCCCGGCCTGATGGGCGTGCGCCTCACGGCGCTCGAACCCGACCGCGTGGTCGCGCAGATGGAGGTGCGGCCCGACCTGTGCACGGCCGGCGGCATCCTGCACGGCGGCGCCTACATGGCCTTCGCGGACACGCTGGGCGCCGTCGGCACCATCGTCAACCTGGCGGAAGGCAAGCGCACGACCACCACCGATTCGAGCACCAAGTTCATAGCCGGCGCGCGTGTGGGCAGCATCGTCACCGGCACCAGCGTCGCACTGCATCGGGGGCGCACGACCATGGTCTGGCAGACCACCGTCACCAACGCGGACGGCAAGCTCTGCGCCGTCGTCACGCAGACGCAACTGGTGCTCGAAGGGTCGGCGTGACGCCTTCCGCTGCTTCGGGCGTTTCTGGCGTCTGGGGCGAATGGTTCGCCGCGTAGCGTTCGAGGAACAGGTAGAGCGCCAGCCCGCCGGCCAGCGGCAGCAGATAGTAGAGAGCGCGGTAGGCCAGCACCGCGCCCATCAGCACGCCCTGCTTCACGCTGCCCGAGAGCAGCGCCAAGTACACCGCCTCGAGCACGCCGAGGCCGGCGGGAATCGGCGTCAGCACGCCGACGATGGACGCGGCGAGCAGAACGCCCAGCGTGGTCGCATAAGGCACCTTCTGCCCGAGCAGCAAATACATGGCGGCGCCCATCAACGCCCAGTTGGTGGTGGACAACGCAAGCTGAACCACTGCCAGGCGCGCGGCCGGCAACTGAAGGCGCCGCCCCCTGAAGCGCCATTCCCGCCCGTGCCCCAATGCACAGGCCGCGACATACGCCAATGCCAACAGGATCATCACCACACCGAGCAGCCGCAGCGTGCCCGCCCCGATGTGCGCCTGGCTCGGCGGCACGATGGCACCCGCCGCGAACAGGCCGCCCGCCAGCAGGCCGTAGCCCAGCCAGTTGGTCGCGAGACTCAGGCCGACGATCTGCGCCACCGTCGCATCGTCGAGACCGGCACGCGCATACAGCCGCGCGCGCATCGCAATGCCGCCGACCAAGGATCCGAGGTTGAGGTTGAACGCGTAGCTCGTCACGGCGATCGCCCACGTACGCCAGTACGGCAGGCGATGGCGCAGATGGCGCTTGCCGATCAGGTCGAAGCATCCGTAGAGCGCGTGGCTCGCTGTCGCGAGACCGAGCACCGCGAGCAGCAGCAAAGGCGAGTAGCGCTGGAGTGCCTGCCACGCGCCGGCCCAGTCGATCTTGTGCGCGTGGGAGAGGAGCAGGCCCAGCACGGCGATGCCGAACAAGGGCAACGCCCAACGCCTGCAGCGTTGCCAGATCGTGCTGCCCGCCGCGGGCGCAGGGTCATCGGCGATGGCGGCCGAGTGGGTGTTCATGGCAACAGCAGACCGGTGGCTCAGGGCTTGGCGGGCTTGTCGCTTTTCTCGGCGGTCTTGTGCTCGGCCAGGCCCTTGTCGTGGAGCTTGCTGTTGCGCACGTCCTTCATCATGCGCTCGCCTTCGGCGTCACGGCCGTCGGTGGGCACGGACTCTTCCTGGGTGACCTCAGGCTCTTCGTGGTGCGGCGGGTCTTTGCGGATCTGGGACATGGACATCTCCTCGGTGATGGCCGAGTTTGTCGAAGCCCGCGACGACCGGAGCGCCGTCCATCGGCGATGGCGGATGCAGGACATTTGCCATACCGGCGCCGTGCACAGCCTGCAGGAAGGCGGAAATTGAAAAAGCCCTTGATCCTGGTGCCGGCTAACCCATAAACATGCACGCCTCGACGGCATAAGTTGGCGCAATTGATAGCCCTCACGCGGCTTCGAACGGGGGCTTCACATCGCTTTCGAGACTGCCAAGACGCGTGGGAGCCCATAAGTTGGCATGATCACCAAAATCGCCACCATAAGTTGGCACAAAACGAGATAACTTGCCTTGGCCGCGCTGCGCCAATCATTGGCCTCTCATAGAGTCGACATCGGTTGACTTAGATGCACTCAACAAGTACTGTGGTGGCATCTTTCCAAGATCCAATCATGCTTAGTCCACGCAGTTGCACCCGAAATCGCCCAGCGATTTACGGCGCCTGCTCGTCGCGTGGCCGGATAGTCGTGTGCACGTCGGGGGCCGGCTGCGCTACGCGAATACTGCGCCATTCGCGTCCGCTTGCCCCGCCAAGCCTCAAGATCCCGGAGCCCCTCGGCCTTTGAAGCACCTGCGCTGAATCGCGGCGCATTGCCCCAGGCTCCACCACCAGTTTGGAGCCCAGCATGTCCAGCGCATTGCCCCGCAAAGAGTTTCCTGCTATTCCGCCACTGGCCTTTCTGCCCGTCGACTATCACCGTGCAGTGGAGGCCACCGCCGAGCAGAGTCGAGAGTCGGCGGCAACGCCTGGTGTTCAGGCTATCCGGCCGAATCGGCGGCACCGCAATATCGCTTCATAGGCTCGTCGAAGGAAAGTCATGGCTCCTTTAACTCAACGACTGCTGCCCGATCCAGCAGGTCAAGCCACTGCCGGCTATCAACGTTTAGCCCAACAGCTTTGGGATGTGGTGGACGGACGCCAGATCCTGTCGCCGGCGAAGTTCATCGAGATGATGGGCATCGACCTCACCTCTTTCGCCAGTAACGCCCACGTCCATCGAAGTACGGTCATTCGCGCCCCCGCGACGGAGTGCGTTCAACGGCATATCCGCACGAGCCTGCGAGTGCTGGCTGCTGTGACTGCGGTCTCGGATGGGAACCTCCAAGCCGCAATCTTCTGGTACAGGAACGAGCCGCTCGCGCCGTTCGTCTACAAGACAGCCGCAACGCTGGTGGTCGAAGGACGAGCCACCGATGTGCTCCATCTCCTGGAGGCCTTCCAAGCCGGGTTTGTTGGGTGAAAGCGATGCCGATCCATGACGCCTCCGGCCGCGCGGGTGACTCCAACGATCTGCTGTTCCTGGATATAGATGGTGTTCTTCATCCTGTCGGCGCGGACTACTCGTTCAGCAGCAAGTTCTTCAGCCATCTACCGCTTCTGGAAGAGCTCCTTCGCGAGTTCAGGTCTGTCGATATCGTCGTCTCATCGGATTGGCGGCGAGCTGAAAGCATAGAGCAACTGCAGCGGTATTTCGGCTCCGACATCCGGCATCGGATCATCGGAGCGACGCCGCAAATTGATCCCAGTGCGGCTATCAGCAACCGGCGCCAGTTGGAGATCCAGGCTTGGCTCGACGGGAACGGCCGTAGCAGCGCAGAGTGGGTCGCGCTTGACGACTGGCCCTTGAGCTTCGACGCAGGCTTCGCGCGACTCGTGCTCACCGATCCCAAGCGGGCATTTGATCAGGACAGCTTCCAAGAGCTGCGCTCGCACTTCCTGCGGTTTGCGGCTGACCGATGCTTCGTCGCCACTTCGGCGCACATGAAATGAAACCACTTACCCCGTCAGGCCCCCATGCGCGATCCGAGCACGAGCAGTCAGCGCCAAAGCTGATGTTCTTCGGCGACGCCCATGGCGATCTCGACCCGGTGATCGCCGCGGTCGAACGCTTTCGGCCCGGGGCGATCATGCTGCTGGGAGACATCCAAGCGCGTCAGCCTCTGCACATCGAACTGCAGTCGATCCTGAATCTCACCGAGGTCTGGTGGGTACCCGGGAACCATGACACCGACACAGCTGAGTATCACGATCACGCATGGCACTCGGAGCTCGCGGATCGCAACCTCCATGGACGTATCGTCGAGATCGCCGGTTACAAGGTCGCGGGCCTGGGCGGCATCTTCCGCAGCAAGATCTGGGATCCCCGGCGGCCGATCGAGGAAGCTGCGTTCCAGTCGAGCGATGCCATGCGCCGAACCATGAAGAGCCATGAGCGGTGGCGCGACGGCATCTCCCGCAAGCACCGCTCCTCGATCTTCCCGGATGAATACCAGCGGTTGCTGCGCAGCGGTCCCGCCGACATCCTGGTCACGCACGAGGCGCCGTCGGCCCACCCACACGGCTGGAAGGCGATCGACGAACTCGCCGAGAAGCTCAGCGTCCAGTTGATTGTCCATGGCCATCACCACGAGAGCAGGGACTACATCTCCGAGGGTCTGATGCCCGCCGCGGCGCCGTTCTGCGCCTTCGGAGTCGACATGGGCTCGTACCTGGCTTGGCCACGAGATCCGCAGGGGGAGACTTGGTTGGGAAGTCCTCCAAGTCCTTCACAAGACTTGCTGGATCTCGCGGCCCAGGTGTTCGGTGCAGAGGCCCAAGCCTGGTTGGACAAGCCGTACACACTGCTTGAAGGTCAAACGCCAGCGGCGTTTGCTGCGGGAGGCGGTTCCGACAAGGTCCGATCGATCCTCAACTCGATTCAACACGGCGGCGTCGTGTGATCAACGCCGCAGTACCGTTCTGCGCCTTCGGCGTCGACATGGGCTCGCACCTGGCTTGGCCGCTTGGTGGAAGTGAGCTGGGAGGTCCGGAGTGATCCTGTTCCTCGACTTCGATGGCGTGCTCCATCCCGAGGGGGAGGAGCACATCCTCAACGGTGGCACCGACTTCTGCTTCCTGCCCCGGCTCGAGGCGCTGCTGCGCGAGTTCCCGCATGTGAGGATCGTCATCAGTTCGAGCTGGCGAGAGCAGCTTGCCTACAAGACCCTTCTCAAACCGTTTTCAGAAGACATTCGAGCTCGGATCATCGGTGCGACACCGCCTCGCGAATTCGGTCTTCCCCACCCATTCGCCCACCGAGAAGGAGAGATCCTCGCCTGGCTACAGCTTCACGACGCCGTCGAAGAGCCATGGGTGGCGCTCGACGACGCCGCATGGCAGTTCGACAAGTGCAAGGATCATCTGGTCGTCTGTGGATCGTTCGTCGGGTTCGACGACAAAGCGAGTGCGGCGCTTCAGGATCGCTTTGAAGAGGCATCCCGATGAAAGTGCTTGTTCTTTCCGATCTCCACCTCGAGTTCGCCCCCTTCGAGCCTGCGCCTGATCTCGAGTTCGACCTCGTCATCCTCGCCGGCGACATTCATTCGCCGGCAGCGGCGGCCCTCGATTGGGCTGCCGACCGCTTTCGCGGCAAGCCGATCGTGGCGATCGCTGGAAACCACGAGTACTTCCGGTCCGAGATGGACCAAGAGCTGGAAAAGATGCGGAGCCGCGCCAAGGAACTCGGCATCCATTTCCTTGATTGCGATGAGGTCGTGATCGCCGGCGTACGCTTCTTCGGCTGCACCCTGTGGACCGACTTTCGCCTGCGCTCGACACCCCTGGCTTCGCGGGGCAGTCGGTGCGCCTCCTGTCCGATCGCCAGCGCGCCATGACGGAAAGCGCGCGTTATCTGGCCGACTACTCCGCCATCCGCATCGATGACCCACTGACCTCCAACTCCCGTGGCACGCGGCGCCTGGTACCGGCGGACACCTCGGAAATTCATCGGCGGCACCGCTCCTGGTTGCGTGTGAAACTTTCCGAGCCGTTCAACGGGCCCACGGTGGTGGTGACCCACCATGCGCCGCACCGCAACTCCCTGGCACAGCGATTCGCCGGGGACTGGCTTTCGGGCGGGTTCGTCAACGAGATGCAGCCCGAGTTCTTCCTGGCCCCTTCACTCTGGGCCCACGGACATACGCATGACAGCTTTGATTACGAAACCGGCACATGCCGGGTAGTGTGCAACCCACGTGGCTACTTGAACCGGAACGGGACGTTTGAGAACAAGGACTTCAATCCCGGGCTTGTCATCGATGTCTGAGCATGCGCGTGAGACGACGACCGTTCAGATCCATCTGCGCGGCGAATGGCATGCCGTCGCGACGGTCCGAGCCCTGGGCTCTGATCGTTGCCGCGTGGAATACCTGCCGGAGTACGTCTTCGGCGTCGATAACCCGGTACCGATCGCGTCAGGCCAGCCCCTCGAGATGGAGCCGGACAGATTCGTGGATGGACCGACAGGGCCGGAGGTCGAACGGCGAGCCAGCGCGTTCCTCTACGACCTCGTGCCGCAGGGGGAAGGGCGGCAAGACCTTCTCCAGCGTTTGAGGCTGCACGACGCGGAGAACTTGGTCCTGCCTCTCGTCATGGCCGGCGCCTTCAATCCCATCGGTTGCTTGAGATTCGACTCGGCGCTGCGGTTCTTCGATGAGGAAGCACGGAGCGCCGCCGACACAGCAGCGACAGCCGGTTTCGCGGCGGAAGAAGTGCTCGGGCATACCGAGGAGTTCCTGAACCATCTATCGACGCATGCGATGCTGGCATCCGGCACCACCGGGGTCCAGGGCGTATCCCCCAAGTACCTCCTGAGCACCGATGAAGAGGGCCGCTGGTTTCCAGACATGGCGCTGCTCGATGACCGTGCTCGTGCGCACTGGCTTCTCAAGCTGCCACGCGGCAAGAGCACAGCGGATCGGATAGTGCTGCGAAACGAAGCCGCCTATCTGCGCTTGGCCGCGGCATGCGGCCTGCGCATGACCTCGGCGCCACAGGTGCACGGCGACGCGCTGTTTGTGCGTCGCTTCGACCGCCTGCTGGTGGAGGGCCGCCTGCAGCGCCTGCGTCAAGAGAGCCTGGCGAGCGTATGTGACCTGCGCGGATTCGGGCTTCCCAGAAGCCAGCAGACGCTGTTGCGTGGGCTGCGGTCGGCAGTGACCGATCCGCTTGGCGAGACGATCGAGTTCATGCTGCGCGACGTCCTGAACCTGGCGATGCGCAACACCGACAACCACGCACGCAACACCGCGGTGCAGCGGCTGCCGGATGGAACGGTGCAACTCACGCCCATCTTCGACTTTGCGCCCATGTTCCTCGATCCCGAGATCATCCCGCGCAGTTGCCACTGGCGAGTCGGTGACAGCAAGATCCAGCGCGACTGGACGGAGATTGTTGAAAGCCTGGAAGTAAATGACAGTGAGCGAGGCGCGATCGCCGAAGCCTTGCATCGCTTCGCGCCGAAGGTGGCCGCCTTGCCCGAAATGGCGAAAGATTGCGGCGTCGAGGCGCAGGTCATCGAGGCCTGTCGAATGACCATCGACGCTCAGGCGCGGCAACTCGATGCATTGGCAGCCCTTGTGCCCGGAGGGGAGTGCTCAGATGCCCACCGAATTTTCCATGGCATCGAGCGATCAGCGTTTCGCCCAGACGCTAGCTGCGGCTGAGTGGAGCGAACGATTAAGCAGCCCAGCAGCAATCGCAACGCCGATAAGCAGAAACGCCATCCCTGCCAATCGCGTGATGCTGAAGCTTTCGCCGTAGATCAGCGAGGACATGCTCAGTCCGACCGCGGGCGCCAGCAGAGCGAAAGGTGCGACGGTGCTGATGGAGTAGCGCTGCAACAGATCTCCCCAGATCGCGTACGCCAACACCGTCGCCAAGAGGCCAAGGTAGACCGGCGCGAAGAGGCCCCACATCGATGCGTGCATCACTGCCCACCAGAGTGCCCCCGGTCCATCCTGCACGAACGAGAGAGCCAATGCGGGAACAGGAGGAACCAGACTGGCCCACACCATCAGGTGCAGCATGTTGACCTTGGTCAGCCGCTTGATCACCAAGTTGCCGATGGCCCAACTCAACGCTGATGCGAGTGTCAGCGCGAAGGCCAACGTAGGCACGCTGCCATAGAGCGTAAGGGCGATCACGAACAAGCCGGCCAGAGCAACAGCCATGCCGATGGCCTGCTGAGTGCTGGGCCGCTCTCCAAACATCAGGGCCGCGAAGACGACCGTGAAGAGCGCTTGGGTCTGCACCACGAAGGCGGTGAGTCCGGCGGGCATTCCAAATGCGATCCCGAAAAACTGCAGGAGGAATTGCCCGGTGAAGACGGTGAGGCCAACAAACACCACCGCCTTCCACGAAATTGCGGGGCGAGGCAGCCAAAGCACTCCCACGGCCGCCACCAGAAACCGCAGCGCGGTCAATTGCGGCGGTGTGAAGCTCTCCAGGCCGATCTTGCTGACGACAAACGCCACCCCCCCAGATCACGGCGACCAGGATGGCAAGAAGCATGTGGAACGGTCGCATTTGTGGATCTCCTGTCGCCGGTCCCGATTGGGAGTCGGGCACTTGCATAGATTCAATGATTCGACGATACTTGAATTATGGAAGAAAATACTGTTGTCCGTTCTTTGATGGCACTTGCGCAGTCGGTTCGCCTTCGGGTGTTCCGTGCCTTGGTCGTTGCAGGTCCTGAGGGCATGACCCCAGGCGCTTTGACGGAAGCCCTGGCGGTCCCAGCGACCAGTCTCTCGTTCCACCTCAAGGAGTTGACGAATGCCGGTCTCGTCTCGCAAGAGCGGCAGGGTCGGCATTTGATCTACCGGGCGTCGTTCGACCAGATGAATGACTTGCTGGCCTACCTCACCGAGAACTGCTGCCAAGGGCAGGCATGTCTCGCAGAGGCCGACGCGTCGTGCGCTTGCTGACATTCGCGCCCACCGCCGAGCCATGAACCCCGAACTGGCCAGCACAGCTGACTTTGCGCAAGTGCGAGCGCTGCTGCTCGCTTGCGAATTGCCCGAGAGCGACCTGAACCTCAGCCACATGGACGATTTCCTGGTGCTTCGATCCGCCGACGGTTTGGCGGGCTGCGTCGGACTTGAGCGTGCGGGAAACGCAGGCCTGTTGCGCTCCTTGGCAGTAGCCCCCGAGAGTCGCAGCGTGGGACTTGGCGATGTGCTCCTGCGCGCGATTGAAGCCAGGGCTGTAACCGCAGGCATTCAGCGGCTCTTCCTGCTCACGACAACCGCTTCCGACTTCTTCGCGGTGCGCGGCTACCTTCCCTGCCCGAGATCCGACGCGCCCGAGACGATCCGGTCCACCACTGAATTCGCCAGCATCTGCCCCGCCTCAGCAACCTGCATGACCCGTCCGCTCGGATCGACGACTTCGAGCTAGGCGGATCGCCGGAACAACACCACCACTTCCCAACGCCCATCGAGGAGAACCTGTCATGAAGCGTTTCCACGTTCACCTGCACGTCGATGACCTGAGCAAGAGCATCGTCTTCTACTCCCACCTCCTTGCGGCAAAGCCTACGCGCGTCGAGCGCGACTACGCGAAATGGATGCTGGACGACCCACGGGTCAATTTTGCAATTTCCACGGTGGGTCACGACGTCGGCATCGATCACCTCGGCATCCAGGCCGATGACGAAGGCGAGCTTGCGGAACTGAAGGTTCGCGCCCAAGCCGCAGACCGGACGCTGCTCGACGAAGGCGAAACCGTGTGCTGCTATGCCAAGAGCGAAAAGCACTGGGTTACGGATCCGCAGGGCATCGCCTGGGAACACTACCGGACGCTCGCGGCGGCCGTTGTGTATGGCCAGAGCCGCGTCACGGACGCCCCAGCGGATGCTGCCAGCGCCTGCTGCGCCGGACCCGTCGGCTTGAAAGCCATCCCAGTGGTGGCCGCCCCCAGCAAAGCCTGCTGCTGAAAGCACCCCATGACTGAGCGTAAGCACAACGTCCTTTTCATTTGCACGGGCAATTCCGCCCGCTCCATCCTGGCCGAGGGGATCCTCGACCACCTGGGTTCGGATCGCTTCACCGCCTTCTCGGCGGGAAGCCACCCCAAAGGTGCCGTGCATCCGCTCGCGCTGGCCACATTGCGCAATCTGCACTTCAGGGACTCCGGCTACCGAAGCAAGAGCTGGGGTGAGTACGCGAAGGATGGCGCACCGCACATGGGCTTCGTGATCACCGTGTGCGACCAGGCCGCTGGCGAGGTGTGCCCCATCTGGCCCGGCCAACCCATCACTGCCCACTGGGGTCTTGCCGATCCGGCGGCGGTCGAAGGATCGGACGAAGCCCGGCGGCACGCATTCACCGACGCGGCTGTAACGCTCAAGCGCCGCATCGAATTTTTGCTCTCACTCCCGCTCGCCAAGCTCGAGACCTTGGCGATTCAACGCGAAGTTCGCGACATCGGAATCCGCTGACATGACGACGAATATCCTGATCCTCTGCACCCACAACTCGACGCGCAGCGTGCTGGCAGAGGGCATGTTCAACCATTGGGCACAAGAACTCGGCGTTGACGCGCGCGCCTACAGCGCCGGTAGCGCACCCAGCGGCCGCATCAATCCCGTGGCCATTGAAGTGCTCGAGAAGGCCGGCATCGACACCTCCAGTTATCGCAGCAAGAGCTGGGATGAATTCACGAAACCTGATGCTCCGACGATGCGCGTGGTGATCACCGTTTGCGACAGCGCGGCCCAGGAAACCTGTCCCTACTGGCCCGGCTCGCCCGTGAAGATCCACTGGGGTTACCCGGATCCGTCCAATGTCGGAGCAAACGCGGATGAGAAGCGGGAGGCCTTCGAGTCCACCCGCCAGGCCATCGGCGAGCGCATGCGCAAGCTGGCTCAAATTCCCTTCGACGTCCTGAACGACGCGCAGTTGCGCGCGACCCTCGAAAGCATCTGATCCAGGTCTGGGGGCTTCCCGACTCTGTGCAGCGGGCGGGCAGAGCCCGCTTGTGCATCTCTACTATCAATCAAGAAAAACTCTCAAATGCTCGCGGCCATCCTGATCTTCGTCTTCACGCTCGTGCTGGTTATCTGGCAGCCTCGCGGCCTGGGCATTGGCTGGAGCGCTTCGCTCGGCGCCATCATCGCGTTGCTCTTCGGCGTTGTTCACCTCGCCGACATTCCGGTCGTCTGGGGCATCGTGTGGAATGCGACCGCGACCTTCGTTGCCGTCATCATCATCAGTCTGCTGCTCGATGAAGCCGGCTTCTTCGAATGGGCCGCGCTGCACGTGGCGCGCTGGGGCAACGGACGCGGCCGGCTGCTCTTCGCATTCATCGTGCTGCTGGGCGCAGCGGTCTCGGCGCTCTTCGCCAACGATGGCGCCGCACTGATCCTCACGCCCATCGTGATGGCGATGCTGGTCGCGCTGGGCTTCACGCCAGCCGCCACGCTGGCCTTCGTGATGGCGGCTGGCTTCATCGCTGATACGGCCAGCCTGCCGCTGATTGTGTCGAACCTGGTGAACATCGTCTCGGCCGACTTCTTCAAGATCGGCTTCAACGAATACGCGTCCGTGATGGTGCCGGTGAACATCGCGGCCGTGCTTGCCAGCCTGCTGGTGCTGATGCTCTACTTCCGCCGCGGCATTCCCTCGAGCTACGACGTGACTCAGCTCAAGGTGCCGGTCGACGCGATCCGCGATCCGGCAACATTCCGGGCGGGCTGGATCGTGCTGATCCTCTTGCTCATCGGCTTCTTCGGCCTGGAGCCGCTGGGCGTTCCGGTCAGCGCGGTGGCGGCCGTGGGCGCCGCCATCCTGCTCGCCGTGGCGGCGCGCGGACATGTCATCAGCACGCGCAAGGTGCTGCACGGCGCGCCTTGGCAGATCGTGATCTTCTCGCTGGGCATGTACCTGGTGGTCTACGGCCTGCGCAATGCGGGGTTGACCGGCCAGATTGCCTCGCTGCTGAACGTCTTCGCGGAAAACGGTGTCTGGGGCGCGGCCATGGGCACCGGCTTTCTCACGGCCGCGCTTTCATCGGTAATGAACAACATGCCGACCGTGCTGATCGGTGCACTCTCGATCGACGCATCGAGTGCTACCGGCATCGTGAAAGAAGCCATGATCTACGCCAATGTGATCGGCTGCGACTTGGGCCCCAAGATCACGCCAATCGGCAGCCTGGCCACGCTGCTCTGGCTGCATGTGCTTCAAAAGAAAGGCACGACCATCGCCTGGGGCTACTACTTCAAGGTCGGCATCGTGATGACCATCCCCGTGCTCGCGGTCACGCTGGCTGCTCTTGCGCTTCGCTTGAGCCTCGGCTGAGACCGCGCCACCTCTCCACACCTACTGTTTCAAATCTTATGAGCGACGTCACCATCTATCACAATCCCGACTGCGGCACGTCCAGGAACGTGCTCGCGTTGATCCGCAACACGGGCGAGGAGCCTACGGTCATCGAGTACCTGAAGACCCCGCCTCGTCGCGCCACGCTGAAGCAGCTGATCGCAGCCATGGGCGTGCCGGTGCGCGATGTGCTGCGCCGAAAGGGAACGCCTTACGACGAACTCGGCCTCGACGATCCGAAGTGGACCGACGAGCAACTGATCGACTTCACGGGGCAGTATCCGATCCTCATCAACCGGCCGATCGTGGTAACGCCGCTTGCCACACGCCTGTGTCGGCCTTCCGAAGCCGTTCTCGACATTCTGCCGCGGCCGCAACTGGGTGCGTTCACCAAGGAAGACGGCGAAGCCGTGATCGACGCGAAAGGCCAGCGTGTCCCAAAGCCTTGATCTCCCCAACATCGATCTGGAGGCCTTTCGCCGCCCCGATCTGCAAAGCCTCGTGCCGGCAACACGCGCTGCACACGCACCACGCATCCTGCTGCTCTATGGATCTGTGCGCGAGCGTTCCTACAGCCGGCTACTGACCGAAGAGGCCGCGCGCCTGCTTCGTGCCATGGGTGCGGAGACTCGCATCTACGATCCTCGCGGCCTTCCGCTGCCGGACGGCGCGCCCGAAGATCACCCGAAGGTGCAGGAGCTGCGCGACTTGGCGCAGTGGGCCGAAGGCATGGTGTGGTGCTCACCTGAACGCCATGGCGCCATGACCGGGATCATGAAAGCCCAGATCGACTGGATTCCGCTGGCCGTCGGCTCGGTGCGCCCCACGCAGGGCAAAACCCTCGCGGTCATGGAGGTGTCGGGCGGCTCGCAGTCCTTCAATGCCGTGAACCAACTGCGTGTGCTCGGCCGCTGGATGCGCATGATCACTATCCCCAACCAGTCGTCGGTGGCCAAGGCCTTCCTCGAGTTCGAGGAGAACGGGCGCATGAAGCCCTCGCCGTACTACGAGCGCGTGGTCGACGTGATGGAGGAACTGGTCAAGTTCACGCTGCTCACGCGCGACTGCGCTGACTACCTGGTCGACCGCTACAGCGAGCGACGCGAGAGCGCCGAGGCGCTGTCGAAGCGGGTCAACCTGCGCAGCATCTGAGCGAGGTGAATCCAACGTGCAAAGCAGGACCACGACGACTGTGATGCTAGGCGTGGCTCAGACCCTGGCGTGGGCCTCGTCGTACTACCTCCCCGCGGTGCTGGCCAGTGCCATCGGCAAGGACACCGGCATCTCCGCATCCACGGTTTTCGGTGCTTTCTCGGTGGCGCTGCTCGTTGCCGCCGGCATTGGGCCCTACGCTGGCCGGCTCATCGATCGCCTGGGCGGGCGCCCGGTGCTCATCGTCAGCAACATGGTGTTCGCCGGAGGGTTGGCTGCGCTGAGCCAAGCCACGCATGCCAGTCATGTATTCGCTGCATGGACGCTGATGGGTTTGGCCATGGGCAGCGGGCTCTACGAGGCCGCTTTCGCCACCGTGGTCCGCCTATACGGCCAGGAGGCCCGACGTGCCATTACGGGC
The DNA here is from genome assembly GCF_977011995.1 of Variovorax durovernensis. Lineage (NCBI taxonomy): Bacteria > Pseudomonadati > Pseudomonadota > Betaproteobacteria > Burkholderiales > Comamonadaceae > Variovorax > Variovorax durovernensis. The sequence continues at coordinate 6,073,219 of NZ_CDRNCW010000001.1, forward strand.
ATCACGTTGTTCGCAGGCTTTGCGAGCACCGTGGGGTGGCCGCTGTCGGCCTACCTGGAGAGCACGGTTGGCTGGCGCGGGGCGTGCCTTGCGTGGGCAGCGTTGCACCTGGTGGTCGGTCTTCCACTCAATGTGCTGCTGCCACGGGCATCTCGTACCGATCAGGCGTCGAAGGATGCAACCGTCGTCGAGAAAGAGGTTGGCGCTGGACTTGCGCCAGCGCAGCAACGCCGCGCCGCCGTCCTGATGGCCTACGTCTTTGCCGTGACTTGGTTCATCAGCACGGCGATGGCCGCGCACCTGCCGGAACTGCTGCTGGCCAGCGGTGCCACGCTGGCCGCGGCGGTTGGCATCGCCGCCCTGGTCGGGCCGGCCCAGGTGGTGGGGCGAGTGATCGAATTCACCTTTCTCAAGCGCGCGCATCCGCTGCTGTCGGCCCGGTTGGCCACACTGGCTCACCCGCTGGGCGCGCTCTGCCTTGGCCTGCTCGGTACTTCGGCTGCTGCAGCCTTCGCAGTGCTGCACGGCCTGGGAAACGGCATCTTGACCATCGCCATCGGGACGCTTCCGCTGCTGATCTTTGGTGCCGAGGGCTACGGGCAGCGCCAGGGGTTCCTCATGGTGCCGGCGCGCATCGCGCAAGCCGGCGCACCGTTCCTTTTCGGCATGGCCGTGGAGCGGTGGGGCGATGGGGCCTTATGGTTTTCCGCCGCGCTTGGCTTGTCCGCGTGCCTTGCGCTGCTGGCGATGACTATTGACACGAGAAAGGCCTCAAGCCCTGTCATGGCACGCTGAGGTGCTGTTGCGACGGAATTGCCATTCCTGAGAGCCGTACCGAGCACGGAAAGGCAGCGGGGCGACGACTGCGCCCCAAATCGAGTCCTTCAAGGGCGCTCAGCTACGTCACGTCATCCGAGGCTGCCGGGCCTTCATCGAGTTCAAGGCAAAGCCCGCCAGAGCGATGACTAGAACCACGGCTTGCGCGATGGTGGTCTCCGCAGACGGATACACCCCTAGTACCTCAATGCGCAGCCAATGAATCGGACTGGCGCTCAACCAGCCCGCTTCCTGAAGACCCGCAACGCCCTTGCCGGCGAGCACGACGGCGAGCACCGCCACCAAGATCGAACTGAGGCTGAAGAATTTGCCGATGGGCATGCGAGCGCTGGTACGCAGCATCAGCCACGCAATGACGGCCAGGATCGCAATGCCGCCCACCAATCCACCCAGCAACGCACCGTTGTTGCCATCGCCAGCGAGTGCCGAATAGAACAAGACCGTCTCAAAAACCTCGCGGTAGACCGCGATGAAAGACAGGGCGAACAAGGCCCATGCAGAGCGGCGCGTCATAGCGGCAGAGAGCTTCTCTTTCAGATAGGCCTGCCACTTTCCAGCGGCGCTTTTCTGGTGCATCCAGAGACCGACACTCAACAGAACGACGGCGGCGAATAGCGAGGAGACTCCTTCGGTCACTTCACGGCTGGCACCACTGATCCCCACGAAGTACGTGGCAACCGCCCAGGTCAGGCCGCCACAAGCGAGGGCTACGATCCAACCTCCGTGAACGTAGGGTAAGACATCGCGCCGTTCCGCTTTTTTCAGGAAGGCCACCATCCCGACGACGATCAGAAGCGCTTCCACGCCTTCGCGAAGCAGGATGGTGAGCGAGGCGATGAAAGTAGTCACAGGCTCGGCTTTGTTCTCTCCCAGCTCCGTATCGACCTGAGCAAAGAGATAGTCCAGCTTCTGCGCTGTGGCGTCCGCCTGCTCCAGCTTCCCGCCGGCGAGCGCGCCGCGGTATGCCAGCATGGCGTTTTCCACTTCCGTGAGAAGCGCCTGGTTGCGAGCGCGCAGCGCGGGCTCAAGCGGCTCAAAGCCGTCCAGGTAGGCCGATAGGCCCAGCCGTGTTGCATCGGCCTGGTCCCCCGCGCGCGCGGCAGCGAGGCTCTCCTGAAGGCGCGTGCGCGCCAGACTCAGCCCGCCCGGCCCACTTGCAGCAACAGTCGCTTCCGAATGACTGCGAACGTAAGCGGTGAGGTCGCGTGCCAAGTCCGGAGACATCTGCTCGGACAAGGTGGCCTCGGTCAACGTGGCAACGGCGGCCAGGTCAGGAAAAGCGCCTTTGGCAGAGGCGTCTCGCCCCCAGGACTGCTCGCCGCGCGTGCGCATTGCATCGTCGTGCGACAAGGTGCCGGCGAAAAATGCCAGTGCCCACCGGTCCTCGTCGGAGAGCGTCGCGAAACTGGGCATTGACGTGCCCGAAACGCCTTGAGAAACGACCTGATAGAGCGCAAGCACACTGCGCGAACGGGCCCGATCCCGATCTGTGAATGCAATCGGTGGTGGCTGCAGTTTTGCTCCGAGCGGGCCATCGCCGCGGCCGGCTGCCCCGTGGCACGCGGCGCAGTTGGCTTCAAACAGCACCTTGGCACGCGCTAGATCTGGTGGTTTCGATGGCGAGAGCGGAAACGGGTAGGCCTTGACCAGAGCTGCCGCCAATGAATGGGCACTGTCTGCCACAGCCTTTGCATCCGCCTTCGCCGCGATGAGTTCGTTCAGCGCCTTCGCCCGTTGCTGCAGGTCGGGCAGCGCCGGCGTGCTTGGCAGTGTTCCGAGTTGCTTTGCAGCGGTCGCAGCGAACTCTTTCATCTCTTCGTATTCGCCGCCACTTTGGACCTTGCCGTCGTGCACGGCGCCGCCGTAGTCGACTGCGAGGTAGTCGAGTAGCTGCCAAGTTTGCTTGGCCTGATCGCTCGCGGCAGGTTCCACCGCCCAAGCAGGAGAAGACGACCACAGCGCGAGAAGCGCCGCCATTGCCAGGAAGTGCCTGGCACAGAGTAAGAGCATTTTCATGTTGTAGTGGTGCTATTGATTCTCATTTTATCGACGGCTCGCACCAGCAGGTCGGGGTGTTGATGTCAGTGACTCCGATACCGCCGTGCGAGCACAGGGGCGGGCCAGGCGGACCGTTCCTGCTCAATTCAGCGGTTGTCGATCTGGGGCGCCGTGGGCGCGCGCAGCAGGCGCAAGCCGTTGAAGACGACGGCAAGACTGGCGCCCATGTCGGCCAGGATCGCGAGCCACAAACTCGCATGTCCGGTGAATGCGAGGACCATGAAGATGGCCTTGGTGCCCAGAGCGAACACGATGTTGGCCGTAAGGATTCCACCGACGCGCTGAGACAGCCTGACAAATTCAGGCAGCTTGCGCAGGTCGTCCTGCATCAGCGCGACGTCCGCCGTCTCGATGGCCGTGTCTGTCCCCGCCGCGCCCATCGCAAAGCCGATGCTCGACCTTGCCAGTGCCGGCGCATCGTTGACGCCATCGCCCACCATGCCAACGGGGCCGCGAGCGAGCAATTCCTCGATGGCTTGCAGCTTGTCTTGTGGAAGCAGCTCGCCTTTTGCACTGGTGATTCCGACCTGGGTTGCGACGGCTTGCGCGGTTTTCTTGTTGTCGCCTGTCAGCATCACAGGCTCAATGCCCAGCGATTTCAGGTCCTCGATGGCCTGGCGGCTGGTTTCGCGCACGGTGTCTGCGACGCCCAGCACCGCCAGGACCTCTCTATCGGTGGCCAGTACCACCGCTGTCTTTGCCTGGAACTCCAGCGCATCGAGCTGGGCTTCCAGCTCAGGCGAGCAGATGCCAAGTTCCTCGATGAGCCGGTGGCTGCCGACGTAGTAGGTGCGCCCGTCCACATCGCCTTTGACGCCACGTCCGGGGATAGCTTCAAACCGCTCGACAGAAGCGAGTGGTCCATCACCATGTCCGGCAACGATTGCCGTGGCCACAGGGTGCTCCGACAGCACATCGATGCTCGCCGCGAGACGCAGTGCCTCGCCTTTTGTCAGGGTGCCCTGCGCAATGACGTCCGTGAGGGCAGGACGACCATGGGTCAACGTCCCGGTCTTGTCCAATGCCACCGATTTCAGGTGCCGTCCCTGCTCAAGATAAAGGCCGCCCTTGACCAGGATGCCACGGCGCGCCGCAGCAGCCAGACCGCTTACCACGGTAACCGGCGTGGAAATCACCAGCGCGCATGGGCAGGCGATGACCAACATGACCAGCGCCTTGTAGACCCACTCGAACCAGGGTTGGCCGAAGGCCAGCGGAGGAATGACTGCAACGGCAAGCGCGACCGCGAACACCGCAGGCGTATAGATGCTGGCAAACCTGTCGACGAAACGTTGTGTGGGCGCACGCTGGCCCTGTGCCTCCTGGACGGATCGTGCGATTCGGTCGAGCGTGGTCTCGCCCTTGCGCGAAGTGACGCGAAACTCCAGCGTGCCGCGTTCGTTGATGGTGCCGGCAAAGACCGTGGCGCCAACTGCCTTCTCGACAGGCATGCTTTCGCCGGTGATCGGCGCTTGGTTCACAGAGGACTGACCGGCGACCACTTCGCCATCGAGAGCGATTCGTTCTCCCGGCCGCACGCGTACCACGCCTCCAAGAGGCACAGCATCCGCCTTGACCTCGATCCACTGCCCATCGGGTTGACGCACCAAGGCGCTTTCGGGCGCGAGGTCCATCAGTTTTCGAATCGCATTGCGGGCCCGGTCCAGGCTCAGCGCCTCAATCATCTCGGCAATGCCGAAAAGCCAAATGACCACCGCCGCTTCGGGCCACTGGCCAATCAATGCCGCACCTATGACGGCGACCGTCATCAGCAGATTCATGTTCAGTGATCGAGTCTTCAGCGCGATCCAACCCTTCTTGAGCGTCTCGGTGCCGCCCAAGCCAATCGCAGCAAGACTGGCAAGAATGACAGGCCAGGAGGCTTCCGGCGTCCCCGCGAAGACCATAGCCTCCGCACCGAGCGCCAACACGCCGGAGATGGCCATGCGGAACCATTGCTCGCGCGAAGTGCCGGAGCCGAACTCGCGCGGAGCCGAAGGCGTCGGTTCACTGGCACTTTGCAGGACAGGCGCCATCCCGAGCCGCTCGATTGCTGCGGTCACGGGCGCGAGGTCGGCCAGTTCGTGGCCCACGGTCAGCGTGCGGCCCATCAAGTTGAAGCTCAAGGCTTTCACCCCGGGCATGCCCTCGAGCGCTTTGCGCAGAAGTCCTTCCTCGGTCGGGCAGTCCATCTTCTCGATGAGGTACACGGCCTGACCCTGAGATTCGACTCTGCCAACTTGCTCGACACTGGCCTTCATGCCCACGTCGTTCAAGGCTTTGAGGATCGGGGCGTGATCCGGCAGATGATGCTGGACATCGAGCCGACGATTCATGAGGTCGAAATCCAACTGCTCAATGCCGTCGACCGTTCCAAGGCGCTTGCGGATCGTTGCCTCTTCCGTCGGGCAATCCATGTTGGAAATGAATAAGCGCGTGGCACCTCCTGTCGCGGGCGCTGCCACAGAGGAGAGCGGCGCCGCAGCGGCGATTGAGGCATGAGCAGATGACGGCGCATCGTCTCCCGTCTTCGCGACGGGCTTCATGCCCAAGCCTTCGATGGTTCGGGCAATCGAGGTCGTATCGCTGAGCGTATGCGACACCGTCAGTGTGTGGGCCTTCAAGTCGAATTCCACGGCTCGTACGCCAGCCAGCGGCTCCAGCACCGAGCGCAACTGACGCTCTTCGTTGGGGCAGTCCATCTCCTCAATGAAGTAAACGACCCGTTGTGGTCCCGTATCCACGACAGCCTGCATGCCGATGTCGTGCAGGGCGCGCAGGATCGCGTTTTGACCGGCAGAGGCATGCGTCACCTCCAGGCGACGCCCGGCGAGGTCGAACGTCATCCCCTGGATGCCATCGAGTTGTCCCAAGCGCTTGCGGATCTGGGCCTCCTCGCTGGGGCAGTCCATGTTGGCGATGGCAAAGCCAGTAACAACTGGCTCCGCTGTTGCCGTCCCCACATCGCCCGTGGAGCACCCGCAGCTCGAGCCGCACGAAGTTTGCGTCATTGCATTCATTGATCAGTTGTCCTCAAATTCCCGGGCTTCAAGAGGCTGCAGCACACGCGTTCGCCCTTGGCACCAATGTGTTCACGAGCGTGCTATCGCAAGCGCTTGATCGAAAAGCCCGGCCAAGGCATGATTAAGAACCCTAAAGTAGGTTGAGAGTCAAGAGCAAACCCGCAGCGGGCACCCGGAAATGCAACATGAAAATCGGTGAACTGGCCAGTGCGACGGGGATGCAGATTCCCACAATCCGCTTCTATGAGCAGGAGGCGTTGATGTCACCGCCTGCGCGGACGGCGGGCAACTACCGGCGCTACGACGAATCTCATGTTCAGCGCCTGGCCTTTGTTCGGCATTGCCGCTCACTCGACATGAGTCTTGAGGACATCCGGGTGCTGCTGAAGTTCAAGGACCATCAAAACGAGCCTTGCGACGAGGTCAACGAACTGTTGGACAAGCACATTCTTCAGCTCGCCAAGCGGATTGAGGAGCTGAGATCTCTGGAGGGACAGCTGATGACGCTCAGGGTTCAATGCTGCTCGGGTCAGCTCGCCGAGCGGTGCGGAATACTTGACGGCCTGACGGCGGCGTCTCAAGAGCAGTAGTGGCTGATTGCGCCAGATTCGGCGCAATGAGTTGCCAGCACAACCTTGCAGGTCGGAATTTCAGAGTTCGTGTCTTAGCTCGCGGGTCTCGGGTAGAACCTGCATGATCGCCATGCCCGCAAGGCTTACCGTGACGGCACATCTCGGCGTCGAAGGACCATCAAGCGTTGGTAGCTCTGGCGCCGCGCACGAACGATTGCAACGCCAGCCCGGCCAGAGCGAGAAGACAAAAGACAGCGCCGGCTGCGCCGCCGAGTTTGGCTTGGTGGAAAAAGAACTTCTCCGGTTCGCCGGCGTCGGTGCTGTCCTGCCGGACTACATCCGCCGGTCCGTCCGCATCGAACACAGGGCCGTGCCCGAAGGTGATCTCGTCGCCGCTGTAGCGCGCTCAGGCTTCGAAGTGGGCCTCGGCGGGAGCCGCGCACCGGGAGCGAAATCGGGTGGCTTCAGCGCCATTGCTGTCCGGGCGTCGGCGCACCGATACCGATCGCACCGAACGTCGCGCAGGAGGCCGTTGCCGTCGTCTTCAACGAATTGTGGCTCCTGGAGAAATCAAAGGCATGACTTCGCTACTTCTCGCAATGCGCATACCAACTTGGGGTGTTGTCGCACATCGAGAGATCAAAAATTAATCGACAGTCTGCTGCGTGATGAGGTGCGAAACAACTCATGCTAGCGCTGCATGCGGTATTCACTTTTCAATAGAAGGCAACGTCCATGACTGACTCGAGCAAGCTCCGTTTGGATCTACCCCTGATCCTTCCCGACGTGGACGACGTCGAGGATCACTGCGTACAACGGCTGACGGAAGCGCTCGAGGGGCGACCCGGCATCTCTGAGGCTCACGTCGTTCGAGACCCCGATGGGCAACCCCAGCTGTGCCTGCACTACGACCAGTCCGTCGTCTCCATAACTCGCCTGCGCGAACTGGTCGGCTCGGTCGGCGCGCAGTTGAGCGAGCGGTTCTCTCACTTGACGATCAGGGCCGATGGCTCGCTTCATGCACGCGCGGCGCGCAGCATTGCCGCCGACCTGCGAAGTTTTCCAGGCGTCTTGGAAGCAGATGTGTCGGGCTCCGGCTCCGTTCGTATTGAATACGACCAGCAACTGGTGTCGGCAGAAACCTTGAGGGCGAAGGCTGCAGCGCTTGGGATCCGCACCGCGGGTGCCGTCGCACCGCCGAAGGACGTCCCACCGGACACTCCATCCCAGCCCTCTCGCTCCGGCGGCGAACCCACTGACCATGCCAAGCATGACCACGCGGGCCACAAGCACAGCGGGCCTGACCACAGCGACCACGCGGATCATGCAAGCCATGATCACGGCAAGAAAGGTGCTGGCGGTCATGCAGGTCATGACCACTCCGAGGGTGGCCTCCTGGGAGAGAAGAGCGAACTGATCTTTGCCGCGCTCGCCGGCGTACTGTTGACCACAGGATGGCTGATCGAGCGCAGCGGCGCCGGACCTGTCTGGCTCCCTACGGCCACCTACATCGCTGCATATTTTTTCGGCGGCCTTTATACAGTCAAGGAAGCCTTTGAGAACCTGAAGGCGCGTCGTTTCGAGATTGATACGTTGATGCTGGTGGCGGCGCTGGGCGCCGCGGCGCTCGGCAAGTGGGCGGAAGGCGCCCTGCTGCTGTTCCTTTTCAGCCTGGGTCATTCGCTTGAGCACTATGCGATGGGACGCGCCCGAAAGGCCATCGAAGCACTTGCCAAGCTCGCACCCGAGACGGCTACTGTGCGACGTGACAGCGGTACCGAAGAGGTCGCTGTCGAACAACTGAAGGTCGGTGATGTGGTCGTCGTGCGACCCAATGAGCGGTTGCCGGCCGATGGTGTCGTTGTGGCTGGAACGTCCAGCGTGAACCAGGCGCCCGTCACTGGCGAGAGCGTGCCGGTCGACAAGCGGCCAGTTGACGACATCAAAGCGGCGCTCGCAGCCTTTGATCGCGTTGCGCCGGAGCATCGGGTTTTCGCGGGGACCATAAACGGGTCGGGTGCAGTCGAAGTGACAGTTGCTCGCCGTGCCGAACAATCCACGATGGCCCGCGTGGTCAAGATGGTGACCGAGGCAGAGGCACAACGCTCGCCGACGCAGCAGTTCACCGAACGCTTCGAACGCATATTCGTCCCCGCGGTCCTGGCCTTGGTTGTCCTGCTGCTATTCGCAGGCTTCGTGATCGATGAACCGTTCTCCGATACCTTCTATCGGGCGATGGCCGTTCTGGTCGCAGCAAGTCCATGCGCATTGGCAATCTCCGTCCCCAGCGCCGTTCTCAGCGGCGTGGCACGCGCCGGCAGAGGCGGCGTCCTGGTCAAGGGAGGCGGCCCGCTGGAGAATCTCGGCACGCTGACTTCCATCGCTTTTGACAAGACTGGAACGCTGACCGAAGGCAAGCCCAAACTGACCGATGCACTTGCAATGCAGGGCGTCACAGATGATGAACTGTTGGTTGTGGCGCTGGCCGTTGAGGAGCACAGCGACCATCCCTTGGCGACCGCCATCGTGTCCGGCGCGCGCGAACGCCTCGGTGATCGCGCGAAGGCGGTTGCTGTCTCCGACGTCAAAAGCATCACCGGACGCGGCGTTCAGGCACAAGTCGACGGCGAGCTCGTGCATATCGGAAAGCCGATACTGTTTTCCGAACTGCCAGGCTCTTCACTGCCTCAGGACGTGAAGGAGGCAAATGACAAGCTGGTCGCTTCTGGCAGAACAACCATGGTCGTGCGCAAAGGTGAGCGCTACCTCGGGGTGATTGCCGTCATGGATACCCCACGCCCCGTGGCGGCGCAGGTCATGGCCGAACTCCGAGCACTTGGCATCGAGCGGCTCATCATGATCTCCGGGGACAACCAGCAAGTCGCCGATGCGGTAGCCAAGAGTGTCGGCCTGACCGAGGCGCGGGGCGATCTCATGCCGGAGCAGAAGGTGGATGCCATCAAGGCGCTTCGCAAGGAGCATGGCAAGGTTGCCATGGTCGGGGACGGTGTCAATGATGCGCCTGCGATGGCCAACTCGACAGTCGGCATAGCCATGGGTGCGGCGGGCTCCGACGTCGCGCTCGAAACCGCCGACGTCGCCCTGATGGCCGATGACCTGGCCCAGTTGCCATTCGCGGTAGGGTTGTCGCGCAGCACGAGTCGAATCATCAAGCAGAACCTCTACGTGAGCCTGGGCGTTGTCGCTGTGTTGATTCCCGCGACGATCTTCGGCCTGAACATCGGCACCGCCGTTCTGTTCCACGAAGGCTCGACCTTGCTGGTCGTTGTGAACGCTTTGCGTCTGCTGGCGTACAAAAAGGTAACACTGCCGACGCCACAGGCCGGGGCTGCCGTCCCGGCCGGCGCACCTAATACCTAGTCAACCAGCGAGGTCATTTCCTGCAGCCCGAAGACCGCACGCCCGCTTCTAAAGATAGCGCGCCGATATGTGAAGGACGTTCAAGATGGGGCGGCCAGCCCCTTACCCTTCACTGGTTCTTTCCCCGATCAGGAGTTCATCCATCGATGAACGCCAAGCGCTATCTCTTGTGGTTTTTGTGGGTCTTGCGAGCCGGCATGCTTTTCTTCTTGGCGTCACGGCCCGAAAGCCGATCGAGCAAACTTTTTGCGTAGGGGCGGCGATGCGCCGCTGGAAAGTCGCGGCGCTCTTTCCACCACCGCACGAGAAGAAAGATCACGGCTCCGATGGCGAGGATGCTGATGTACAGGCCCAGCATCATGAAAAAGTGCGTGCCATCGTCGGTTGTGGTGCGGAACACGGCCTTGCCTTTCCATTGAGTTCAGAATGGTTTGCGAGCGGGAGATCACTCAAACCGATGTGTTCCCGACGCTTGCCCGCATGGAACACGTTCGAGCTGGATCGTCGAGTGATGAATATCAAAGCGCTCCGCCAACATGCGCGCTGCCTCGGCCAAGAGGTTGTCGACGTCACCGCTTGCGCTGACCATGTGAACGCTCAGACTTGCCTTGCCGCTGGTAATAGCCCAGACATGCAGTTCGTGAATGGAGTCGACCCCAGGCAGCGCGCAACGCTTTGTCGACCTCGCCGACATCGACATCGTCCGGCGCGCCCTCAAGAAGGATATTCATGCTGTCTCGCAGCAGAACCCATGTTCTTGGCAAGACCCAGAATCCGATCGCGACGGCGATGACCGAGTCGACCCAAGTCCATCCCGTCAACCAGATCACCACCGCTCCCGCGATCACTCCCACCGACCCGAGCATGTCGCTCCAGACCTCCAGGTAGGCGCCCTTCACATTGAGGCTTCGATCTTTGCCCGACGAAAGCAATCTCATGCTCACGAGGTTCACGACGAGACCCAGTGCTGCAATGATCAGCATCGGAATCGAATCGACCGTTTGCGGCTCACGCATGCGACGCCAAGCCTCATAGAGGATGTAAATGGCAACGCCAAAGAGCAGGAGAGCATTGAACGCCGCTGCCAGGATCTCGAAGCGGTAATAGCCGAAGGTCCGCTTGGTATCCACCACGCGCTTACCAATCTGAATCGCCGCGAGCGATATTGCCAGCGCCACCGTGTCGGTGAACATGTGCGCTGCGTCGGAAATCAGCGCCAGGCTTCCGGTGACAAGTCCTCCGATCACCTCCGCGACCATGAACGTCGTCGTAAGGGTGAGTGCAATCCACAGGGATCGCTCGTGACCAGGTCCCGATGCGGCTTGTACGTGCGAGTGAGAGTTTCCGGATGGCATGGTCGCCTTCAAAGTTTGGGGGTGGGCAGTTGGTCGGGTTCGCGCGAGCTCCCCGTCTTGATTAAGTCGGCCATCGGCCTCGATCGAACTTCCAAGGGGGTGCCGCAACGCATCACATTGGTGAAGACGACGTCGCCCGCGGTGACGCGAAGCCCGTCGGCCACGACCACCACGTGCGAGTGTTTGGACCCGCCAGAGCGGTAGGACAGGCGCGCGAAACGCGACGCCGCAAGTTGTTGCGAGCTCGCCGTCTGCCGGCAATCGGTCCGACCGCTTCCCCGCAGTTCACGTGCAGGAGCCACCTCCGTCACCACTGCGGTGCGCCAGCCCTCCTGGAACGCGCTGGCGTCTTCCAGAAGGGTCGAGCAGCCGCTCAAGCCTGCGGAACATCCCGCGCCAACTGCGGCCATCGCGATGAGTCGTCCGGCCTGTAAGGCGCGTGCGCGCCCATTGCCCCTTGCGGGGCAAAGGGCGCGCGGATCCGAGTCGCTCGCTACGGCACCATCAAACGATGGCTTGCGCATACCCGACATCCGTCACGTAGATCCATCCAGCACCGGCCTGGCCAGTACGGGCCGACGCTGCAATGATCTTCACGAACTCGTCGGCATCTTCATCGTTGCAATGAAGCTCGAGCTTGTACTCGTTCACCACTTCATCGCCCAGTTCGATGGAATAGCGACGCTCGGCCTCATGAAGCGGCGTCAACGAGCCCTTCACGACGTAAAGGGTCAGGTTGTGTTGGCGGCCGCGTGCGTCGTCACCCCAAGCGCTAGCCCCCTTCAATGCCGCAATGACGGCCGCGACTCTGTTGCTGTGGACGTAAGCTTTGATCTCTTTCACGGTGTGTCTCCTTCCAAGGTTTCTTGGGTCTTCGCCTTGCGCCTCTCGGCTCGCTGCTCCGCCCACTCGTACATCAGAGGCAGGATCAACAACGTCAGCGCGGTCGAGGTGAAGAGTCCGCCCACCACCACCGTCGCCAGCGGTCGCTGCGTCTCGGCACCGACGCCGGTCGAGAGCAGCATCGGGATGAGCCCAAGGATCGCGACGGACGCGGTCATCAACACAGGGCGCAGCCGCAGTGCAGCACCCTGTTGAACAGCCTCCCGGATCGGCAAGCCTTGCCGCCTCAGGTCGTTCAGGAACGTCACCATCACGATGCCGTTCAGCATGGCAACACCGAAGACAGCAATGAAGCCAATGGCCGACGGGACCGACAGGTATTGCCCGCTGACAAACAAGCCCACGATGCCGCCGATGATTGCAAACGGAACATTGGCGATGATGAGCGTCGCATGCCGCACAGAGTTGAAGGCGGTGTACAGGAGGATGAAGATCAGACCGATGGTCAACGGAACGATCACCCCAAGCCTCGCCATCGCACGTTGCTGGTTTTCGAAGGAGCCACCCCATTCGATCCAGTAGCCGGTTGGCAATTCGACTTGCGCCTTCAGCTGGGTGTCCGCCTCCTTTACAAAGCTGTCGACGTCACGGCCCTTGACGTCCATCTGGAGCACTGAATAGCGCTGAAGCGATTCACGCCGGATGAAGGAGTACCCCTCGTCGAGCTCGATCGAGGCGACCTGCGAGAAGGGCACCAGCGCCCCCTCTGCCGTGCGGATCGGAATGCTAGCGATGGCCGCGGGGCTCACCCTGAACTCGTCGGAGAGACGAACCGCGATTTCAAAGCGCTTGGTGCCATCGATCAATGTGGAGACCGCACTGCCTCCGATGCCGGATTGCACGACCTCGAGGATCTCATCCGCGTTGATGCCATAGCGCGCCGCTGCGTCCCGGTTGACCTTGATGATGAGCTGCGGCTTACCCTTGTTGGCTTCGGCCGATAGGTCCGCGACACCCGGAATCTTCCCGAGCACACCTTGAATCTTGCCGGTGAGTCTGTCGAGCGTCGCGAGATCCTCTCCATACAGCTTGAGCGCAAGGGTGGCCCGCACCCCGGAGATCAGCTCTTCAACGCGGGATTGAATAGGCTGCGTTGCGCCGAACACGACGGTCGGCACCACTTTTTCGAGAGCTTCCTGCATGTCGGAGGCCAGCTTCCCGTAGGAGATCTTCTCCGGCCATTCGCCAGGCGGCTTGGTGTCCAGGTTCAGCTCCATGTAGTTCACGTCGGTGGTCTCACCGCCTTCGGCGCGGCCGATGGTCGCAAGCACGGAGCGAATCTGCGGGAATTGCTTATGCAGTGCCGCGCTCACCTCGTTGGACACCCGTATGGACTCGTCCAACGATGTGGAGGGAATACCTGTTACCCGGAACTGGATCGTTCCTTCCTGGAGTTGGGGCATGAACTCCTTGCCCAGGAATGGGAACAGCGCCAGCGAGGCGAGCAGCAAAACGATCGCTGAACCGACGACCAAGCGCTTGCGCTCAAGTGCCCAGTCCAACAGCGGAAGGTAGATCCGCTTGGCGCGACGAACGAGGAAGGTGTCCTTCTCCTCTTTGGGCTTCAGGATCATTGCAGCGAGCACAGGGACCAGCGTCAGCGAAAGCAAGAGCGACCCCGCCATGGCGAACGTGATGGTGTACGCCATCGGCTTGAAGAGCTTTCCCTCAAGACCGGTGAGTGAAAACAAGGGCAGGAAAACCACGATGATGATCAGGATGGCGAATGCGATCGGGTTGACCACCTCGCGGGCCGCTTCCAGGATGAGGTGAGTCTTCTGAATCGGCTTGCCGGATTCCTTCGCATGCGCCAGAAGTCGGAATGCGTTCTCGACCATCACGACCGCGCCGTCCACCATCATCCCGGTGCCGATCGCCAAGCCGGCGAGCGACATCAGGTTGGCCGAGACACCGAACTGCTGCATCAGGATGAATGCGATCAGCATCGCCATTGGCAGCGTGATCACTACCACGATCGCCGAGCGAAATTCGCCCAGGAACAGGAAGAGGATCACAGCAACGAGGATCGCGCCTTCGACCAGCGAGCTCTCCGCAGTGTTCAGGGCTTTCTTGACAAGCTCCGTGCGATCGTAGACGGGCTGCAGCGTCACGCCCTTCGGTAGCGCCGCTTGCGCCACCGCCAACTTGGCTTTGACAGCATCCACCACGTTCTTCGCGTTTTCATTGACGCGGGCCAATGCGATGCCCAAGACAGCTTCCTTACCGTCTCGTGTCACTGCTCCGAATCTGGGTGCGGGAGCCTCCTTGACCTGCGCGACATTTCGCACATACACAGGCGCGCCATTGCGCTCGGCGATGACGATCTGCTCGATGTCCTTTGTCGTTCCCACCAACCCGAGACCACGCACAAGGAACTGCTCCGCGCCAAGGTTGATCGATTGGCCGCCGACCTGTTTGTTGTTGGCTGTGAGCCGCTCCATCACCTCCTTGAAGCTCACGCTGTACTGAATGAGCTTTCGCGGATCGATCTGAACCTGGAATTGCTTTTGCTCTCCGCCCCAAGAGACGATGTCGTCCACGCCGGGGGCCGTACGCAGGATCAGTCGCACGGTCCAGTCATGGAGCGTACGAAGGTCCATGGTGCTCATCTTCTTGTCTTCAGACTCGACCGTGTACCAGAACACCTGGCCAAGGCCCGAGCTGTTCGGCCCCAGTACCGGTTCGCCATAGCCTTGCGGCAAGCGCCCCTTTGCTTCCTGCAGCTTCTCGCCTACCAGGCGGCGAGCGAAATAAATGTCGACATCGTCCTTGAAGTAGACGCCTACGTAGGACAGGCCGAAGAGCGAGACCGAGCGCACTTCTTCGACGCCCGGCAAGCCGGCCATGGCGCCTTCGATCGGTGTCGTGAGCAGCTTCTCAACGTCCTCCGCGGCCAAGCCTGGAGACTCCGTATAGATATTGACTTGAACCGGGGTGACGTCGGGGAAGGCATCGACAGGGACGTTGCGAAACGCCTGGACACCGAGTCCGACCAAGACGGCAAAGATGACCAGGACGAGGACCTTGTATCGAAGCGACGCGTCTACGAGTGCGTTGAGCATGTTTTACTTTCGATTCCTCAATGTGCGTCGCCGATTTGCGACTTCAGCACGCGTGCCTTGAGGGCGTAGGTTCCCGCACTCACCACCTGCTCGCCGGCCTTCACGCCTGACTTCACAACCGTCCGGGTACCGAGCCTGTCGCCGGGATCGATTGCGCGTTGCTCGTAAGCACCGTTCTCAAAGACGAAAACGTTGGGCTGGCCCTGCATGAGCACGATGGCCTGGTCCGGCACCGTCAGCACGTCCGTCTTCGGCGCCGACTGCGGCGAGGGGCTTTCAATGGTGGCGGTTGCGAACATCTCTGGCTTGAGGCGACCCTCACCGTTCTTCACCTCGATGCGCGCCGGAATCGAACGCGTCTCCTTGTCGAGGATGCTTGCGACATAGGTCACTCGTCCTTCGAAGCGCTCGTCCGGATAGGCACCGACGGTGACGGTCGCTTTCGCACCGACGCGGACTTTCGCCAACTGGGCCTCGGCCAGGTTGGCCTCGATCCACAGCGTCGACAGGTCCGCGACGACGAACAAGGCATCGCTGGGTCCGGCCAGGCCGCCCACAACGGCCTTTTTTTCGATGATCGTGCCGGCCAGCGGCGAAGTCAGAGGGAAGACGGAGGCCACGCCTGCGCTCTGGCCCGATGGGACGCCGAGCAGCCGAAGGTGGTCCTCTGCGGCGCGAAGCGTGGCACTTGCCTTTTCATGCTCCGCCTTGGCCCGCAGGTAATCCTTCTGTGGAATGATCTCTTCTGCCTGCAAGGCAGTTGCGCGCTTGTAGTCCGCGTCAGCCACTCGCTGAGCAGACCGTGCCTGGCTCAACGCCGACGAAGCCTCGCCAACGGCCAAACTGTCCAGGGTCGCGAGCGACTGTCCGGTTCGAACATTGTCACCAAGGCTTGCTGCAACAGTGGCAACGCGGCCTTCGACGCGAGGCGCAATCCTGGCAATGCGATCCTGGTTCGCACGAATCGTCGCTGTCACCGTGACGGTGTCAGCCAGGGCTTGCGCCTTGAGTTCTTCCAGGACAATGCCGGCGCGATCCGCTTCCTCCTTCGAGAGCTTGAGGCCTTCTTTCTCGGCAGCCTTCTCTTCGGCAGCGGGCTTCTCGGCCGAACCGTTGCTGCCTCCGCAACCGGACAGTGCAATCACTGCAAAGGCCGCGCAGATCGCTGCGGCAAGCTTGGTCAGAGCGGAACGTTCGGTACTGCGCTGACCGACCGGGGTGGGATTGAATTTCATGGCGTGACTCCTTCAGGAGGCCAGCCAGCGGCCAGCTCCAGTGCAAGACGGGTGGATTGATAGTCGATGAGCGCGTCGATCAGATCGCGGCGTGCGTCGAGGGCTTGCCTGTTCACCACGATCAACTCGAGAAGACCGATCTGGCCGGCCCGCTGGGACTTGACCGAGAGCTGCTGGTTATCGAGCAGCGCCGGAAGCACACGCTCCTGAAGCCTGGTGACACGATCCCTCAGGCTCTCCAGCTTGGCCCAGAGTGCCCGCACCTGCGCCTGCGCATCTCGAACGCCCGCACTGCGCGAGATCTCGGCTTGGGTGAGCGCGCTGCTCGCCTGTCCAATGCCGGCGGCATTGCGTTTGAACAATGGCAGCGGCACGGAGACCGAAACGGTTGTGAGGCGTTCGCGCGCACCGGATGCACCTTCACGCCCCACGCCGACGCCGACAGTGAGATCGGGATAGCGGCTGGCGCTCTCCAACTTCAGCTTGGCCCGTGCCGACTCCTCCCGTGCGCGCAGCGCCTGGAGGCGCGGCTGGCTATCGACCTGAGACAGCAGGGACTCGAGGCTGTAAGCCGCGCTTGCCGTGGGGCGAAGCTCGCCGCTCGCCTGTGGCAGGCTTTCCGCGCGGAGTTGAAGCTTCGCAGCCAGCTCAGCGCGAGCGTCGAGCAATTGTTCCTTTGCGACGGCCAGCTGGTTGCGGGCACGCTCGGCCTCGACCGTGGCCACGTTGGAATCCAGCTTGGTGTCTTCACCGGCGATGCGTCGCTTTTGGACAGCTGCCGCGGTGCTCTCGAAGAGACCCAGCGCCTGCTCTTCGAGCTCAGTGCGTTGTTGCAAGGCGAGGACGCGGTAGTACAGCTGCGCCACCTCGACGCGAATTTGTCTGCGGGTCTCGGCGATCTCTTCCTGCAGGGCTGTCAACGCCGCGTCGGCAGCTTCGCGGCGAAAGCCTCGCTGGCCTGCAATCTCGAACGTCTGCTGAACGCTGCTCGACCACTCGCGACGCCGTTCAGACGGCGCACCCTCCTGGGGGACGGCCCGGCGTACGCCGTCGAAAGAGACGACTGGATTGTTGTAGAGGAGGGCGTTGGCATCGGTGCGCGAACCTTCCGCCGAAGCGAGTTCGGCCTGCTTGGCTCTCAAGGCCGGATTGGATTCTTCAGCCAGCCGCCATACCTCCGTCAGGCTCAATCCCTGAAGGACCGGCCGGGGTTGTGCTGGTTGCGCAGTTTGGGCGGTGGATGTCGCGACTTGCGCGAGGCTGGGCCATGCGGCCAAAGCCAATGCACTGGCAATGACCAGCGTCTTGATTCGCATCGAATTCTCCTAGCGTTGAAAAACAACCAAAGGCGAGATTCGGCGAGCAGTCGTCGTGGGAAAAGGAAAAGAGAAAACGAGCTCGCCGATCAGAGGGCAAGCGTCCGTGCAGGGCGTTCAAGCCCTATGGGGATTGGCGAACGATAGGTCGGAAGGCTGAGCGCTGGGGGCCATCCTCCGACAGGGGCCAGGAAATGAAGAGACGGAACCGGAGCGATGTGGACAACGCTGGCATGACAACCGATGCAGTCGTCGTTGTCGGAAATCGTCTTCAGCTTCAGGTCTTTGCTTTTTTCACCCGAAGACGCGTTGGCCTGGTGCTCATGGTGACCAAAATGCGCGGCACCGGTGCCAGCCTCATGCCTGCAGTAACCCGTGGCCGCACCCCACGCGAACTGCAGCGGCAGGATCGCGAGAAGCATGGCTAAGAGGAACGTACGCATGATGGCAAGTGTATCGACGGTGCTGGATTTTTCGATGGGCTTGGGTGCGAAAATCAGGCCAGGGATCGGGTGATCCCGCAGGATCGCAGCTTACGCTGCCGCTTGACCGCATTTTGCGCAG
Source organism: Variovorax durovernensis (assembly GCF_977011995.1). Lineage (NCBI taxonomy): Bacteria > Pseudomonadati > Pseudomonadota > Betaproteobacteria > Burkholderiales > Comamonadaceae > Variovorax > Variovorax durovernensis. The sequence goes on from NZ_CDRNCW010000001.1 coordinate 6,091,525, forward strand.
AAGCGTGCTCCAGGCGCCAAGGCAGTGGAGCAGCCCGAGCAGACCCGTGCTGCTGCAGGAGCTGCGCCGCACTGTGCGCAAAAATTCGCGCCAGGAAGGAACGGGGCTCCGCACGACCGGCAAGGCTGCCCGCCGCGCGCATCGGCTCCTCCGTACGGATAACCACTTTCACGCCCACCGTGATGCCCCGAACGGTTCGACTGACCATGCCCACGTTGGGCGTGGCCACCGTTTGCCAAGTTTCGAAAGATGTCGCTGAAGAAGCTCATGATGATTCGTTGGAGGGCAGGAGCGCCCATTGCTGTGGAATGAAGTGATTGGAAACCATGAAGTCACTTCAAGGTCAAGCGCCGCGGCGCATTTCCGCATGCATGAGACGCCCGTCCGATCGCCAACATGTCCAGATCGGCTCGGTACGCCGCGGTGGCGACGCCGAAAAACCCAAGCAATGTTGAAAACAGGTTGTCGTGGGAATATTTCTGCCCGGTAACCGAAGCAAGGCATGAAAGCGGCAATTTCAGGCGATCCTGTGTCTGAGCCGGTAGCCAGGCGAGCATGGGAACGTGCGTTTGCTCGCTGGGCGCAAGCATCGGCGGCAGCCCGTGCAGATAGATGTTTCGCTCGCCGAGGCTTTCACCATGGTCCGAGATGTAGAGGACCGCGATGTCCATCGCGAGGGCGCGAGCGCGCGCGGCCTCCACGATCCGAGCGATGTTCTGGCTGGTGTACTCGATCGTGTTGTCATAGGTGTTCACGAGCGCTTGCCGGTCGCAAGACTGGATCCGATTCGTATCGCACGTCGGCTGGAATTTGCCAGGTGCTGGATACCGCCGGTAGTAGGCAGGCCCGTGACTGCCCATCTGGTGCAGAACAATGGCTGTGTCCTGCTTCACCTCGCTCAGGCGCTCCTCCAGCGACCGGGTAAGGACTTCGTCCTGGCAAGCGTCCTCACCGCAAAGGCCGTCGATGCCTGACGTCGGCATCTGCTGGGTCGGCACTCGCGCGCAGACCCCTTTGCAACCGGAGTTGTTGTCGAGCCATTGCACCGAAACACCTGTCCGCAGCAGGACGTCGAGTACGTTCTCGCGCTCACGCGCCTTCCGCACAGAGAAGTCCTCGGCACCCAGCCCGGAGAACATGCAAGGCAACGATGTCGCGGTGTCGGTGCCACACGAGACGACATTCTGAAAGTACAGGATGTCGCGGCTGGCGAGGGCCGCGTTCGTCTCGCGCGCATAGCCGCCCAGGGAGAAGTTCGCCGCTCGTGCAGTCTCACCCACGATCAAGACAAGCACCAGCGGGCGCGCGGAGAGGGACGGGGTACGACGCGCATCCGGTGCGATTTGAAGAACCGCGCCGGATGCCAGCTCTTCGCCTTTGAGGTAGCCGTAAACCGCATTGATGTAGTTGGTCTGTTGGCGCCGACCGAAAACTGAGCCACTTATGAGGGTTGTGCCGACCCAAAATTGAGCCAGGTGTTCAACCTACTCTGCTGTTTTTTTGTGCAGCAGAGGACGAGGAGTGATCACCATGGACATGATTGGCAGGATCCGGCGTTTGCATGCCCGGAAGAACAAATCGGAGCGCGAGATCTCGCGCATGACGGGGCTGTCGCGCAACACGGTTGCGAAGTGGCTGCACGGCGAGGTGGATGGCCCGCCGAAGTACCGGCGCGGGGAGCAGCCGAACAAGCTCACTGCGTTCCACGAGGCGCTCAGGCAGGCGTTGAAGGCCGACGCCCGGCGGCCCAAGCGCGAGCGTCGCACGGCCAAGGCGCTGTACGCCGAGATCAGGGGCGCTGGCTACGACGGTGGCTACACGCGGGTGACCGACTTCATCCGGGCGTGGCGCCAGGGCGAAGGTCAATCTGCGAGCGCCAACGCCTTCGTGCCGCTGGCCTTCGAGCTCGGCGAAGCCTTCCAGTTCGACTGGAGCGAGGAAGGGCTGGTGGTGGGCGGAATCTACTACCGCATGCAGGTCTCGCACATGAAGCTATGCGCTTCGCGGGCCTTCTGGCTGGTGGCCTATCCGAGCCAAGGCCATGAGATGTTGTTCGATGCCCATACCCGCAGCTTTGCAGCCCTGGGCGGCGTGGCCCGGCGCGGCATCTACGACAACATGAAGACCGCGGTGGACAAGGTCAAGAAGGGTAAGGGCCGGATCGTCAATGAGCGCTTCGCGACCATGTGTGCGCACTACCTGTACGACCCGGACTTCTGCAACGTCGCCAGCGGCTGGGAGAAGGGCGTCGTCGAGAAGAACGTGCAGGACAGCCGCCGGCGCATCTGGATCGACGCGGCCAAGCAGCGCTTCGGCAGCTTCAGCGAACTCAACGCCTGGCTGGGCCAGCGGTGCCGGGCGTTGTGGGACGAGGTGCGCCACCCCGAGCACGAGCAGTTCAGCGTGGCCGAGATGCTCGAACACGAGCGGGCGCATCTGATGCCCATGCCGGCGCCGTTCGATGGCTACGTCGAGAAGCCCGCGCGCGTGTCCAGCACCTGCCTGGTATCGGTGGCGCGCAACCGCTACTCGGTGCCGTGCGAGCTGTTCGGGCAAATGGTCAGCACCAGGCTGTACCCGGGCAGCGTCGTCGTGGTGGCCAACGACCACATCGTCGCGCGCCACGACCGCCTGAGCAACGCCGGCGAGACGCGGTATGACTGGCAGCACTACATCCCGCTGCTGCAGAGGAAGCCCGGCGCGCTGAGGAATGGCGCGCCGTTCGCCGACATGCCCGAGCCGCTGCAGAGGCTGCGCCGTGGGCTGCTGCGCAACCCGGGCGGCGACCGCGTGATGGCGCAGGTGCTGGCCATCGTGCTGAGCGCCGGGCTGGACGCGGTGCTGGTGGCGGTGGAACTGGCGCTGGAGACCGGGCCGCCCGGCAAGGTGAGCGTGGAGCACGTGGTCAACGTGCTGGGGCGCCTGAATGCGGTGCCGATGCCGCAGACGGCTGCGACGCAGCTGAAGGTGAGCACACCGCCGCTGGCCAACACGGCGCGCTACGACAGCCTGCGTGCCGACAACGCCACCGAGGAGGCCGGCCATGACGCGTGACGTGACGGTTGAACTCAAGGCGTTGCGTCTGCATGGCATGGCCGGCGCCTGGGCCGACCTGGTGGAGCAAGGAACGAACGCAGGGGTGGACTCCTCGCGCTGGTTGATCGAGCACTTGCTGCAGGCCGAGGGCACGGATCGCGCCATGCGCTCGGTCAGCCACCAGATGCACGCCGCGAAGTTCCCGGTGCATCGCGACATCGCCGGCTTCGACTTCGAGGTCTCGCCGGTAGATCGCAAGCTTGTGAGCACACTGGCCGCAACCAACTTCACAGACGACGCACACAACGTCGTGTTGGTGGGTGGGCCGGGCACGGGCAAGACGCATCTGGCCACGGCCATCGGCGTATCGGGCATCACCCGGCATGGCAAGCGCGTGCGGTTCTTCTCGACGGTCGACCTGGTCAATGCACTGGAGCAGGAGAAGGCGCAAGGCAAGGCCGGGCGCATTGCATTGAGCTTGCTGCGCATGGACCTCGTCATCCTGGACGAGTTGGGCTACCTGCCGTTCAGCCAGGCCGGCGGGGCGTTGCTGTTCCACCTGCTCAGTCGCCTGTATGAACACACCAGCGTGATGATCACGACCAACCTGGACTTCGCGGAGTGGTCCAGCGTGTTCGGCGACGCGAAGATGACCACCGCGTTGCTGGACCGGCTCACGCACCACTGCCACATCGTGGAGACGGGCAACGAGTCGATCCGCTTCAGCCGCAGTACGGCAGAGGCCAAGAAGCGCATCAAGGCGCGCGAGCAGGCCCGCAAGGGCAGCAAGTCCGAGCTGCCGCAGGACGACTTCTGAAGCGGCGCCGCGCGGGGAAATCCGCTACGGGCTACGCCCTGCGCGGCTTCCCCCGCGCGCTCAACTCAACATCGAGGAGGTCAAAGAGCCAGGACAGACCTACACTTATCCACCGCCGGCCCTCTGAAGGCCGGCCCCCACCCCTGGCTCAATATTCGGTCGGCACGGTGGCTCAGATTTGGATCGGCGCCGACAGTTGGTCGGCACGAGCTGGAAACGGAGTTCACGGTGGTTGCGGAACGTGGATGCCAGCGTCCCATACGAAGTGGCAAGCAAGGCGCCGGCGACGCCGGCCGCCAGCACGCCCAGCAGCGCCGTGTGGATCGTCGATCGCTTCCATTCGGCCCTGCGAATGCCGACGAACCACAGCAATGCCGCGGGCAAGATGCCCCGCCAGAGCACATCAACGAACGCTGGGAGCGAGAGCAGCTCGCGGACCTCGCGCGTGTCTGTTTCGGCCATGTTCCGGACCAGGCCCTTGTCGAAGAGCACTCCCCATGCATCAAGGTAGTGCGAGACGCTGGCCGACACGATCAACAGGACGCACAACAAGATGGCGCCGACCCTGCCGGCGACGAACGGTCGCAGGAGTGCAGCGAACAGCAGCGCGAGAAAGATCCCGAGCCCAACAGTCGGGGCCAAGGTGGCGGCGCTCCAGCCGTCCTGTGCAGAAGAGAAAGTCTTCCAGAAACTGAAATTGTCTACAGCAACAATCCAGCTTGCGGTAACCAAGCATGCCCAAGTTGCGGAGAGCGCCTTACTCGTTCCCCGCGAGGGGGCAAGTGGGCTGCCTTCGGCGCCGGAAGGCAGCCGAAGGGGGTTGTGATCTGGCATGGTCTGGAGTCATTCACGCCGACCAAAGGTGGCGCCTGCCAACCTCACCAGTCGTGTGGGAGGACTCTAGAAATCACGCCGAACAAACTCCGAACTGGAACATTACAAACATGTAATGTCGCGCTCCAGGTGGGTAGGAAGCAATAGGCAGGCGGAGGCAAATCGCAGATGACCGAAATGTAATCACCCCTCGTCATTGCGAAGTTACGATCAAGGAATGCACCTGCTAGTAATCGAAGACGAAGTGAAGTTGGGGGACTATCTGCGCAAGGGCCTGGTGGAAAGCGGCTTCAACGTCGACCTCTCGCGCGATGGCTCCGAGGGGCTGGGCATGTCGTTGACAGGCAACTACGATGCGATCGTCCTGGATGTGATGCTGCCAGGCATCGATGGCTTCAAGATCCTCGAAGCGATCCGCAAGTCTTCTTCCATTCCCGTGCTGATGCTGACCGCACGGGACGATGTGGCCGATCGCGTCAAGGGTTTGGAAAGCGGTGCAGATGACTATCTCGCAAAGCCTTTCGCCTTCTCCGAATTGCAGGCGCGCATCCGAGCGCTTCTGCGGCGCGGAACGCTGCAGGAAACGACGCGCTACGCGCTGGCGGACCTTCAATTGGATCTCACCACGCGCAAAGCGACGCGGGGTTCGAAGCGGCTGGAGCTGACGGCCAAGGAATTTGCCCTGCTTTCGCTCCTGCTGCGCCGGCAAGGTCAGATCCTTCCCCGAGCCATCCTGGCTGACCAGGTCTGGGGAATGAACTTCGACAGTGATACGAACGTGGTCGAGGTGGCTGTGAGGCGGCTTCGGATGAAGATCGACGATCCTTTCGAAGTGAAGCTGCTTCATACGGTGCGAGGCATGGGGTACGTACTGGAACTGCGAGACGCGGAATCGGCGTGAAAAAAAACTCCATCCAGACATCGCTGTCTCGCTGGTTCGCGATACAGACGTTGATTGGCTTGAGCTTCGTGTGCATCGCCGTATATGCCGCGACACGATGGAGCTTTCAGCTCAAGCAATCGGAAGAGTTCGCGAGGTATATCGAACTTGTGCAGCATGTGGTCGAAGAGACCAGCAATCCTCCCGATCTCAACGCCTTGCGTCACAAGCTGGGTGACTACTTTCTTTCGCATCCGGATGCAGCTGCTGCGGTGTGGGTTGGCGAGGAGCAGGTCTACCTGTCGCCGGGTCCGGCCGTCAAAGGCAACTGGGTCACGCAGGACCGCATGCTCGAGGGACTCGCAATGGACGGCAAGCCGATCAAGTTGCAACTGACACTCGATGTCTCCAAGGACGACTTGTTGCTGCGCCGGCTTGCATGGACTTTGTTTCTGGCCACCACCTTGGGGTCGTTGCTGGTCGCGTTTACCGGATCCTTGGTGGTTCGCCGCGGCCTGAAGCAGCTCAAGCTCCTCGCGGCCAAAACGGCAGAAGCAGGACCGGAGAACGCCGGTATTCGCATTGACGCCTCGAAGTACGCAAGCGAACTGCAGCCATGGGTGGGCCAGTTCAACGCTTTGCTGGAGCGAGTACAAGGTGCATATGAGCAGCTCGAGTCATTCAACGCCGATGTCGCGCACGAGCTCAGGACGCCGTTGGCGAACATGATTGCCCAAGCGGAAGTCGAGCTGAGCCAGGCGCGATCTGTCGCCGCCCTCCAGGATGCGTTGGGTTCCCAGTTGGAAGAGGCGCACCGCCTCTCAGGCATCGTGACTGACATGCTCTTCCTGTCCAAGGCAGATCGCGGTGCGCGCGCACGACGGACCGGGCCTGTAAGCATTGCCGAGCAGGTTGCTGCCGTTGCCGAATTCCATGAAGCCGAGTTGGAGGCCGCTGAGCTCTCTTTGAAGATCGATGGTGACGCAAATCTTCTCGTAGACGTTGGCCTGCTGCGGCGCGCCGTCTCCAACCTGGTGAGCAACGCGATTCGATACGCCACGCCGCAAAGCCTTATTCGTGTGGCGATCGAGCAAGAGGCGAACGCGATCAGGCTCTTCGTGGACAACCGGGGGGAGCCGATTGACCCATCCGCACTGCCGCATCTGTTTGAGCGGTTCTACCGGGCGGATCGATCGCGCTCTGGCTCCTCCAGCCACCATGGGCTGGGTCTGACGATCGTGTCGGCCATTGCACGTATGCACGGCGGTTCAACATTCGCCTCTTCGGCCGGGGGAGTGACACGCATCGGGCTCGTGCTGGCCCAGCCCGAGTCGAACGGGGACTGAGCCAAGAAGAATCTACCTTCCGGCATTTACCCGCCCGCAGATCTCTCTTGGCTGTTGACTTCACCGGGCGCTTGCGGAGCCCTCCGCCGAGACCAACGAAGTCGTTGACAGCCTCCTCAGCGCGAAGCTGGGCGGCGCTCAGAAGAGAGCGCCTGCTCTTTCTTTCACTTCGGGTTGTTCAACACCGGCGGCCAAGGTGCACCGCGGCTTACCGAGTTCCATGCGGGATGCTTCATCGCTATGTCGAGCTCGGCGACGACTTGCGCGCGGGATTTGGGCTCACCCGTCTTGGCAACAGGCCACGGCGCGCCCCGGCTAGCAGCATTCCAGGCAGGTTGCTTCATTGCCGAGTTCAGGTCGGAGTCGATGTCTGCTCGGCTCCGCTTGGAGGCATGCTCCGGGTGATAGGTCGCCCCGGCTTCGTTGGGTGTGGGGTGATAGGCGCCAGCGGCGGACGCGCTTACGGCTGAGAAAGTTGCAGCGACGACGGCTGCTGCGGTCACGGCGGAACGAAGAGTGCGAATCGACATTAGGGTCTCCTTTGTATTTCGCCCCGAAGAGTCCGAGGCGCTCAACGACTCTAGAAAGCCTTTCGAACACTTGGCCTGCAACCGGATTACATATCGGTCATCGAAATGTCATAAACAAAAAAGAACACCACCTGGTTGGCCCCAGCGTGGTGTCCTGCTTTATCCGCCTCGTGGATACCGAGGCTAGGTGTCGGCGATTGCGACTGGAGGCTATGTCCTGTCTGCTCGGGTCAGTTGCCTGCAAACTTGCAGCAGCGGGCAGCGGCCCCTTCGAATCAGCGCGTGACGGCATTTCCGTCAACTGGCGTCAGCGATGCACTGGCAGCGTCGCTCGAGCCACGAAGCTGTGCGTATGCGCGGTTTGCCTTGGCGTAGGCCGGATGATTGCCGCTTGCGAATGCATCGCTGTAGCTGAGAGCGCCCAGGCCAGACCTGATCCAGTTCATCGTGTCGGCTTGCACCGCCGCGCGGGTCTTTTGCTGCACCTGCACGACGGCTTGAGGATTGCCTTCCGGGTAGCCAAGCGTGGGAGCGGCGGCCATCCAGGCACGTGTCTCCGCGGCCACGGCAGGGCTGGAAACGTTGGAAGTTTGAGCAACAGGGCGCGGGTCGCCTTCTGCATAGTTACCGGCGAAGGCTGGAACCGCCGCGGCAGCGAGAAGCATGGAGGCGAGGGGCAGTCGAAGCGAGGAGATTTGCATGAGGAGGTCCTTTGGATTGGTGGGTTCATACGCAGCCGTTCTCGACTGCGTGAGTGAACTTTAAAAAACCAGTCCTCCAGACTTCTAACTGCAGGATTACAGTTTGGTTATCAGCTTTTCACTTGAGGCTGAACCGGACGGGCTGCGGTGCTTGGCCCTTCAGGGAAACGTTGGCGACCACTTTGGTGCCTGCGCCCACGGCGAAAGTACCCTTTGCCTGGAGAGAGTCCGCGGCCTGCACCAGCGTGACTTCCTCCTTCTTGCCCGCCGACAGCAAGGTCACCTTGGCGGAAGCGCCGGCGAGATCCACAGGCTTGCCGTGGTCCGACACGTACAGGGAAATCAGGTCGGGCCGTGCGACGAGCTCGTAGCTCACATCCTTCGCGACTGTCACGATGCCACCATGCGCGGGCTTGGCCTCATCCTTATGGGCTGCTGCCCCTTTGCCTTCGTGGTCGTGCCCCTTGTGGTCGTCAGCAGCGAATGCGCCGCTCGAAATGCCGAGCGTGGCGGCTGCGATGAATGTTGCGAGTTTCATGATGGCTCTCAGATATGAATGGCGCCCCCGTTGAACGGCCGTGCGGGGGCAATCACGGTACTGACCCTAGGCGGCTGGCTGTGGGGGGATCTCATGCTCCAAAGCGGCTTGCTTCTGAGCCTCGTTGAACACAGCCTCCTCCTCGTCTCGGCCATGTGCCAGTCGATAGAGCACTGGAAGCACCAACAACGTCAGTGCCGTGGAGGAAAGAATCCCGCCAATCACCACAGTCGCGAGCGGTTGCTGCACCTCGGCCCCTGTGCCGGTCGCTATCGCCATCGGCACGAAGCCCAAAGACGCGACGAGCGCGGTCATTAGCACTGGGCGAAGGCGGGTGAGTGCCCCCTCGTGAATGGCGTGGTCCAACGACGCGCCCCCCTCGCGAAGGTTCCGGATGAAGGAAATCATCACCAGGCCGTTGAGAACGGCGACCCCCGACAGCGCGATGAACCCGACGGCCGCGGTAATCGACAACGGGATGTCACGCAACCACAGCGCCAGAATGCCGCCGGTGAGCGCAAACGGAATGCCGGTGAATACGATCAACCCGTCTTTCATGTTGCCGAACATGGCGAACAGCAGCGTGAAGACCAGCAGCAGCGCGACAGGCACCACGATTTGCAGGCGCTTGGTGGCAGACTGAAGGTTCTCAAACTGGCCGCCCCAGGTGGTCCAGTAGCCGGTTGGGATCTTCACCTGCGAATCGAGTGCCCCCGTCGCTTCACTGACGAAGGACCCGAGATCGCGACCGCGTACGTTGGCGCTGACGACGATGCGGCGTTTCCCATCCTCTCGACTCACCTGGTTGGGGCCTGGCGCCAGTTCCAGCGTGGCGACCTCGCCCAACGGAATGAAGTTCACGCGCGCAGCGTTTGCTCCAGCGCCGGCAACGGACGTGGCCCCGACGACATCGGCCGCGGCCGAGCTGGCAGGCAACGCGATAGGAAGGCGCTTGATCGCCTCGAGGTCACCCCTCACGTTGTCGGGCAGCCTCACAACAATGTCGAAGCGTCTATCTCCCTCAAAGAGAGTGCCGGCATTGCGCCCACCGATGGCTGTGGCGATGGTGTCCTGCACATCGGCGATGTTCAGCCCATAGCGCGTCGCCTTGTCCCGATCAATGTTGACGGTCAGCATCGGCAGACCTGTTGTCTGTTCCACGTTGACCTCGGCCGCGCCTGGGATCGATTTCAAAACGCCTTCGATCTCGCGCGCCGTCTTGTTCAGTACATCCATGTCATCGCCAAACACCTTCACGGCGACGTCGGCCCGTACGCCCGAAACCAGTTCATTGAAGCGCAACTGGATGGGCTGGGAGAACTCGTAGTTGTTGCCTGGAATCTTGGAGACTTCCTTCTGCACCGCCTGGACAACTTCCTGACGCGTGCGCCTGGGCTCGGGCCATTGATCTATCGGCTTCAGCATCACATACGCATCCGAGATGTTCGGCGGCATGGGATCGGAGGCGATCTCCGCAGTGCCTGTGCGCGCAAAGATACGATCGATCTCCGGAAATTTCTCCTTCAGCGTGCGTTCCAGCTGCTGCTGCATCTGTACCGACTGGCTCAGGCTCGTTCCGGGAATGCGCAACGCCTGCACGGCAAAATCACCCTCGTTCAAGTTCGGGATGAACTCGCTGCCCAGCCGGGTCGCCAGCAGGCCGGCGAGGACCACTGCGATGCCGGCGACTGTGAGAACCACCGCCTTGGCCTCGAGCGCGCGTACCAGCAGCGGCTCGTACGCCTTCTTGGCCCAGCCCATCAGGCGGTTTTCCTTCTCCGAAACCTTCTTTCCGATGAACAGCGCAACGGCCGCGGGAATGAACGTGACTGACAGAATCATCGCGCCGAGCAAGGCGATCACAACGGTGAGGGCCATCGGATGGAACATCTTCCCTTCGACGCCGGTGAGCGCGAAGATGGGCAGATAGACGATCATGATGATCAGTTGCCCGAAGAGCAGCGCGCGGCGAGCCTCCTGAGAAGCGGCGAAGACTTCGTGGAAGCGTTCCTTGCGGGTCAGTGGTCGCCCGTGCCTGTGCTGAGCATGAGCCAACCTGCGCACGCAGTTCTCCACGATCACGACTGCGCCATCGATGATGATGCCGAAGTCGAGCGCACCCAGACTCATCAGGTTGGCGCTGACCTTCTGATTGACCATGCCAGTAAAGGTGAAAAGCATCGACAGCGGAATCACCATCGCCGTGATCACCGCGGCGCGCATGTTCCCCAGGAACAGAAAGAGCACCACGATCACGAGCACAGCGCCTTCCAGCAGGTTCTTTTTGACCGTTGCGATCGCCTTGTCGACGAGCACGGTCCGGTCGTAGACGGTGATAGCTTCGACGCCTTCAGGAAGCGTGCGGTTGATGTCCGCCATCTTTTTCGCGACTGCCTGCGAGACGATGCGACTGTTTTCGCCGATCAACATGAAAACGGTGCCGAGCACCACCTCACGGCCGTTGTCAGTCGCAGCACCTGTGCGCAGTTCCTTCCCGATCCCGACCTCCGCGACGTCGCGCACGCGGACCGGCGTGCTTCCGTTGCTAGAAAGAATGATGTTGCGCAGATCCTCCACGCCTCGCGCCTGGCCAGGCGCTCGAATGAGGTACTGCTCGCCGCGACGTTCGATGTAGCCCGCGCCAACGTTTGTGTTGTTGCGCTCCAGCGCCTTGACCACGTCCGCCATCGACAGCCCATACGCGGACAGCTTCTCTGGAATGGGGGCAATCTGGTATTGCTTCTCATAGCCACCGATTGAATTGATTTCGGTGACGCCAGCCACATTGCGCAGTTGCGGCTTGATGATCCAGTCCTGAATCTCTCTCAGGTCCGTCGAGGTGTACGGAGTGCCATCGGGTTTTTTCGCCCCGTCCTTCGCTTCCACCGTCCAAAGGTAGATTTCCCCAAGGCCCGTGGAAATGGGACCTACCTGCGGATGGACCCCTTCAGGCATCTCACCGCTTGCAGATTGGAGGCGTTCGTTGACGAGCTGGCGCGCAAAGTAGACGTCGGTCCCGTCCTTGAAGATCACGGTGACTTGCGAGAGACCGTAGCGCGACAGCGAGCGCGTCTGGAGCAGCCCAGGCAGCCCGGCCATGACGGTCTCGATAGGGAAGGTCACGCGCTGTTCTGTTTCCAGCGGTGAGTACCCGGGAGCACCTGTATTGATCTGAACCTGGACGTTGGTGATGTCCGGGACAGCGTCAATCGGTAGCTTTTGGTAGTTGTATACGCCAAGGCCTGCCATGGCCACCACGGCCAGCAGGATCAGCCATCGTTGTTCGATGGCGAAGCGAATGATGCGTTCAAACATGCGTTTTTCGCCTCAATGCGTATGGGTCGCAGAGCCCTTGCCCTGCTCGGATTTCACGACGAAGCTGCCCGCGGCAGCGTACGTCGCGCCCGCCTTCAGGCCACTCACGATTTCCACACGCTTGCCATCCGTACGGCCGATCTGCACAGGCTGCGGCACGAATCCGCCAGGGACTTTCAGGAAGACGACAGGTTTGTCCTCGATGGTCTGCAGAGCGGAGGAGGCGACGGTCACGGGCGAGACGACTTCGCTGGCGAGGACTTCAACGCTAACGAAGAGCCCAGGTCGCCAGGCGCCTTGCGGATTGGGCAACACCACGCGAGCACGCGCAGTACGAGTCTGTTCGCCGATCAGAGAGCCGACGTAGGCGACGGTGCCGTTGGTCGTTGCATCGAAGGCGCCAGATCGCACGACGACACGCTCACCCACGCGCACCTGCTGGAGGTCGCGTGCGGGAACGTTCATCTCGGCCCACACATTGGACAGGTCGGAGATGGTGAACACGCTCGCGTCTTCCTTGACCGATTCACCCAGGGCGATGTGCTTCTCCACGACCATGCCGTCGAAGGGTGCACGCAGCTCGAAGCGCCCCAGAGAACTACTGCTGGTCGACGCACCGACGGTCAGCAGTTTTTGCGTCGCATTGGCCACGCTGATCTCTGCCTCACGAAGCGCTTGCTGGGCCTGGAGGACATCCTGCTCCGGTGAAATCTTCTGCTCCCAGAGCGATTTTTCGCGGTCGTAGGTGGTCTTGGCGAGCTCGCGCCGCCGCTGCGCAGCCTGAAGTTCAGATCGGGTCTCGGAGATCGCGGCGCTGGAAACGACCGCCAGTACCTGTCCCTTCTTGACACGTTCCCCGAGGTTCGCGCTAACGCTGTCCACGACGCCGGCGACCCGCGGGACGATGTGCGCAGTGCGGTCCTCGTTGAAGCGGATCTCGCCGGGGAACTGGAGCCCACTGCGAATGGATTCCGGCGTGCTGGTATCGAGCGTGATGCTCGATGCCTTGATCTGGGTGTCGGTCATGCTGACCTTGCCCTCTTGCTGATTGAACGTGAAAAGGTACGGTTCTTTCGGCGTCTGCACGGCGATCGTGGCTTCGAAGATGTGAGGCTCTGCCACCGTCTGCTGACTCGTCAGAACGCCTGCGACCGGCGCCAGCTTGACTTCTTGCTGGTCGCCGTTCGGGCGATTCAACGTCACCGTTACCTCGGCGTCAGTCGGCGCGATCGGCTTTTCCTTGTCAAAGAGCCATGCCTTGAACCTTGGCTCGCCGTTTTCCTCGGCCAGCTTCAGCTCGATGCTGAAGTCGCCTTCGGTGAAACGCTGCCCGCCGTTGGGTCCCTTGGGTGCGGACTCCTCTTCGTGTCCGCCCTCGTCGGATTTGCCATGCCCATGGCCGTCGTCCTCGGCGCTCTTGCCATGGCCGTGCCCGTCGTCGCCTTTGGCTGTTTCCTCGGCATGGCCAGCGCCCTCAACCGCTTTCTTGGATGTGCCGCCGCGCAAGATGAGCGCACCTGCGGCTGCACCGATGATTAGGAGAAAAATGATGATGAAAAGCTGCTTGCGCCCGGGCTTGCCGAGCGTCGACTGCCAAGAGTTGGCCATGATCGGTCCTTAAGGATTGGAGACGGGAGAGCCGCTTGCAGCGGCGGGGCCGCCAAGCAGGCGGTCCAGATCAGTGATGGAACGATGCAGTTCGGAAAGCGACCTCAGATACTGCGAGCGTGCCTGCAGCAACGTACGCTGCGCGTCGAGGGCATCCAGGTAGCTGAACTTGCCCAGTTCGAAACCTTTGGTGGCCGCGTCAAACGCAGTCTGTGCGCCCGGCAGGATGTCCGACTGGAGTGCCTCGACCTCGGCCAGGGTGGTGACGTATCGCTGGCGCGCGCCGCCTACGTCGGCACGCAGCCTGAGTTCCAGCGCACGAGCGTCCTCTTCCGCCTTGTCCTGACGTCGAAGCGCCTCCGTGATGTTTCCTCGATTGGTATCGAAGAGGGGCAATGGCACGGAGATGCCCACGACGGCTTGGCTGCGTCCGGCTTCCCGTGACCGCATCGTTCCCGCGTTCAGGGTGATGTCCGGAATGCGCTTGGCCTTCTCGAGTTCCGAGAGAGCTCCGTATCGCTTCACTTCCAGGCGTGCCTGCCGCATGGAGGGCGCGTTCGTGATCCGGTCCTCGATGGCCTCTTGGGCCTGCGGTTTGGGAATCTGCAGCGCATTGCCGTCGACCGCGTCGAACACTGCAGTTGGTCCCGTTAACGCACGAAGCTGATAGAGGTTTGTTTGTAGCTCACCACGCGCCTGGACCAGTTCCAGTCGGACATTGGCTTCCGCGACCTTCGCTTTCGTCTCCTCCACCGGAGATACCTTGCCCGCAGTGACGCGCTTGCCGGCCGTCTCGCTGCTGGTGCGCGCAAGCTCGAGCGATGCTTGCGCCAGTCGCACACGGTCCTGCGATATCAGGGTGGCGAAGAATGCAGCCGTCACATTCGCCCGAATGTCTGCATACTTTGTCTCGAGTTGCACGCGCGCGACGTCGATGGCACGCTCTGCCGCCTCGATACGTGCGCCCCGTTTGCCGCCAAGTTCGAATGGCTGGCTCAGCAGTACTGTGGTCGTGCGTGTGTCGCGCCGCACATCTTCGATCTCGACGCTCAGCGTGGGATTCTGAAAAACCCCGGCCTGGATACGTGCACCTTCCATCGCTTCGACCTCGCGTCGCGAGGAAGCAATCTCGGGATTTCCATCCAGGGCGATCTGAATCGCGGCCGCCAACGTAAGGGGCGCAGAAGATGGGACAACAGGCAAAGAAGCCTGATTCGGCACAGGGGGCGTACCCAAGCTGCTGCCTTGAGCGAACGCACTGCCGCCCGCGAATGCCGTAAGCGCAAGCGCGAACGGCACGATAAACCTGCACATCGAATTCTCCAGTCAAAGGAACGAGACAAGGGAATCCGGCGCGATCGTCAGAACATCGTTTGTGAGCGAAAAAGTAAAGACAGAGGCGCGCCGGGTCAAGCGGCGCGTATCCATTTCGGGCGATCGATGTCCTCGTCGATCCTGAAGTTGTAGGGCTTGGACGTTGCTCCTACAAAGGAGAGACCCTGAGGACCCACGAAAGACGTGTCCAAGGCTGCTCCAAACTGAGCTACACCGGTTTGACAGTAGCTGCAGTCGTCGTGTTCAAGAAATATGGGCTTGTCCGCCAGATCGGCTTCTTGTTGCGCGAGGTCCAAGGGATCAGCCTGATGCTGATGGTCATGGTGCCCGATATGAAACGAAGCTGGCGCAGTCTCGTGCTCGCAATAGGTCGCGACCGCCGCCCAAGTGAACTGGGTGGGCAGCAAAAGCATCAAAACGACGAGTAAGCAGCGGACCATCAAGGAATTTTATATATGCAGCATGAAGGCGCACACGACTCAAGGTCACCAGAACCTGGAGCGTGCAGTGTGTCAGTGAAGCGCGAAGGGATAAAAGGGCAAGCTTGGATTTGCGACCGCGATCCTATAAGCCATTTTGCCAACAACGCGAACTTCAAGATTACATTGCTGTAATTTTCTCTCCGTTCCTGACAGCGGCGTAGTGTTGCTGGTCGACTTCAATCTGAACCATACCATTGCCGACTGCCTCGCCACTTTCCAGCAATTGCGGCATCCCTTTGAATGTCGTCTTTGGACCGCGAGCGCCCCAGAGCATGTGCTGAGCGAAGTTCTCACCGACCGCGCGGTTCTCGATGCGCTCGCGACGGCCGCAGGTGCTGCACCGCCAATAGCGCCATCCGGCTTGCCGGGCTAAGCGTCTGCCTCAGTGTTTTGCCATTGCGTCTCTGCGCCGGGGCACGACGGTCCCCAAAAGCTTCAGTTGTGCGATTGACTGCTTGAGACTTTGGGGCACACATCCTTGATGGCAGTGCCTTTGGTCCATTCCGTCCAAGCGCCTGGGCAAAGGAGAAAAGCCATCTTTCGTGAGGGCTGAAACCACAACTGTATCTCGGCGGGATAGCCCTGAGAGAGCGCTGGCTCGGTGTCCGACGTGTGAACGACGACCGGTGCAGCCGCCTTTCGCGGAAGCGTCATGACTTGCCGGCGCCGAGCTTGGCTATGAAGCGCACATAGATCAGCTCGCTCACCAGTTCCACGAGCGTCTGGGTCACGATGATGGCAGGCAGTATCGGCACCGCGCCTGGCACGGCAAGTGCCAGAGGCAAGACGACAAGCGAGTTGCGAGTGCCGGTGCTGAACGCGATTGATCGACCCAGGGGAGGCTGCAAACCGAACAAGCGGCCTACGAACCAACCCAGCACCGGAGCGACAAGTGCGAAGGCGATGTAGATCGGCACCACGCTCAAGGCCGCACCGACGGCGGGGCCGAGCTGCGGTACCACGGCGGCAATCACGACAAAGAGAACCAGCGCGGTGGCCGGTACCGGGAGAAGCCCCAGCATCGATGAAATCCGCGAGGCGACCGCGCTTCTGCCTGCCCAGAGCTGGGTGACGGCGGCCAGCACCAACGGCACCGCGATCAGCCAAACGAAGGCGTGCACAAAAGGTCCTACCTGCACCAGCCGCGCCGCGTCCTCGCCCAGAAAAACGCTCAGATAGCCTGGCAGGAGAAGCATCTGGGCAATCAGCAGAGCGGGAGTCGCTGCAAGCAGAACGCGCGCGTCGGCACGCCCCAAGTGAGCGAACGTGACCACATAGTCGATGCAGGGCGTGAGCAAGACCAGCAGGACGCCCAGCCGGATCATTGGTTCGCCTGGCAAGAACTGGATGAGGGCCGCTACCAGAAGCGGGACCACCACAAAGTTCGATACGAGCAATGCCGCCAGGAAGCGGACTTGGCCGAATGCGCGTTTGAGCTCCGCGACGGGCACCTGCAGGAAGGTGACGTACAGCATCAAAGCCAAGGCCGGATTGACCGCGCTTTCGAGCACAGTCGTACCAGGCACCAGCAGAGCGATCACTCCAGCCAGTGCAACGGTGCAAAAGTAGATCGCGATTTGTCGATTTTCCAGGGAATCCCGAATTTTCTGCATCTTCAGTAGTTCTCCAATTCGACGATTGTCCTTGAGCGGCAGATCGGCCCGCGTGGCAAACCGTTCGACGAAAAGGACAAAAATTTCTCTTGCCCCTCAAGTTACTTGAGGTCTTATGGTGCGACTGTGGGCAACACGTCCCACGCCACCTCACAGACCTATGACGACGAAAAACTGGCAGGTTGTACTTGGATTGAGCGCTGCATGCGCTGTTTGCTGCACGGCGCCCATCGCGGCCGGTGTGGCGGCCCTCTTTGCTGGCGGCGCAGGTGCCTGGCTGGCCTACGCTGGCGGGATGGTGCCGCTGGTGCTGGTCGCCATTGGCGCTTTGACCGGGCTCGCGATCTGGCAATGGCGGCGGCGCGCGCGACGGGCAGCCAGCGCTTGCGGGTGCGCACCGGCCCTGTCGTCCAGCCCATCGAAGGTCGACAGCAAGGAGACAGGGCATGCAACCCTCTGAAGCTTCGCCGATTGCCTGCACCCTGGATTTTCAGGACATGGCCGCAAGGCTGGATCGGATACGTCGGTTGACACGGAACAGCCTGCTAGGGCACCGGTTTGAAGGCAACACGCTGTATCTGACCTATCGAGCCGATGCCAGCAACGAAATCCGGTCAATCGTTGAGTTGGAACGGGTGTGCTGCGCGTTTCTGGAGTTCGGTGTTGCTCAAAGCGAAGGTGGACTTACTCTGAGCATTCGAGCGCCAGAAGAGTCGGGCGAGGCCTCCCAGTTGCTTTTTGCGAACTTCATTCCGGAAGATTCAACCGTGCTGACTACACCCGCGCCACGTTGCTGCGGCTCGTGCGGCTGACTAGGATAGGGCTATGAATGCAGTGAATCACCTTTCCATCGGCACCGTCGCCAAACAGACGGGTTGCACAGTCCCGACCATCCGGTACTACGAGGAGATCGGGCTTCTGCCACTCGCAGATCGAAGCGACAGCGGCCAGCGACTGTATGGCGGCGCTGCGGCACGGCGATTGACTGTTGAATTCCGCCGATTTCTGACCCTAGATTTCCATTGAATACTGACCCACCCGCTTTGTGAGCCTGAAGGCTTCACGGTGTGGATAAGTGCTTGGTGTTCTCCTTTTTAGGTTGGGTGTGTGGATCTGCCGCAGATTGCGCCGCTGTTTTCGCGATTTGGTTGCCTCGATCGCGAGCCAGGTTGCGAGCTTCTCGGCATAGGGATCGAGCTTGCTTGAGCTCGTCCGCTTGGCGTAGCGCGGCACCTCCTCGCCCGCTCGCAGGTACTTCTTTACGGTGTTGCGAGACAGGCCTGTACGCCTTGCTATCTCGCGAATGGACATCTGCTCACGCAGGGCCCAGCGTCTGATGACACTCAATGTCGCCACGTCTATCACTCCTAGGATCCCTGCTTTAAAAATGTGCAGGGGAGAGTTTTACGTGGGTCAGTCTTAAACGGAAATTACTGGGTTTAGGGGGTCAATTTTCGATGGCAATCAACACCTGCGATGTAATCGGACACGGCTTTGATCTCACGGTCGTTGAGCTTCGCAGCCACGCCGCTCATCTGCATGCTGTTGAGTCGAACCCCTTCCCGAAAGGCGGTCAGTTGCGCCGCGACATACTCTGCGTGTTGTCCGCCCAGGCGCGGGTACTGGATCGGAATGCCGGCGCCGTTGGGGCTGTGGCAGCCAGCACAGGCGGGCACACTGCGGTCTGCGATGCCCCCACGATAGATCCTCTCGCCGAGCGCGACCAAGTCCTTCTCTTTCGCGAACCCAGGCTTGATGGGCTTGGAGCCGAGGAACCAGGCGACATCGCGCATCTCCTGGTCGGAAAGCATCGCGGCCATGCCACTCATGACAGAACTCTTCCGCTTGCCGGACTTGAACTCCTGGAGCTGCTTGAGCAGGTATTCCGGATGCTGCTGAGCCAGCTTTGGATTGGACGGAATGGCCGAGTTTCCATCCGCGCTGTGGCACGCGGCGCACGACTTGGCGGTGAACACAACTTCACCGTTCGCGATGTCCGCTTTCGCTTGCTTGGCGGGCGTTTTCCCCATCGTGGCCGTCGGCATCGGATCGGCCGCGAAGGATAGGCTGGAGACGAGTCCGCCGAGAGCGGCAAACAGAAGAGGCACGAACAATTTCATGGAGCACTCAGGTTTTTGGCGGTGAACTGGCTGCAAAAGAGGACTGAAGATCGTGTCGTGACTTGGTTAGCCGCTCGGCGCGCCTGCGTGCGACAGCACGCGGATGGGCGTGCCCCATCGAACGACATTGGTGGACACGGTGTCCCCTACGTTCACGGACGTCACGGCGTCCAGGATCACGACATGCGCGTGGCGCTGCCCCGTGGAACGATCGATCAGCGTGGCGAAGCGCGCCGCTGCAAGTTCGTCGGCGCTGGCCATATTCCTGCAATCGGTGCGGTGGCTGCGGCGGATCTCGTTCGCGCGCCCGATCTCGACGATCTCGCCCGTACGCCAGCCGTCGTGGAAGTCGCGGTGCTGTTGAAAGAAATCGGCGCAGCCGGCCAGGCCGGCGACAAGCATCAAGCCGACAACCTGCGTCAGTCGGCGCGTGGTCGAACTGACGCACTTGCCGCGCAGGAAAGCGCGCTTTCGCTCGTCCGAGAACAAGCGTTGATTCCCGCCTGCAGCAACGTGTGTCATGACGATGAGACGATGTCCGTACACCGCGACAGCCACGCGACCGGGTGACGTGGTTTCATCGACATCAGACCTTCTCGCGGTCACAGTGTTGGATGAGCGTGGCTCGTCGGCAGGCCATTCAAACTCAGCGTGCAGCTTCGATCTTCGTGACGACGATCTTGCCGTCGATCTTTTCCGCTTGGAAGCGGACCTTGGAACCGGTCTCGACCTTGTCGAGCATGGCGTCGTCTCTGACCCCGAACACCATCGTCATGCCGGGCATGTCGAGGTTCTTGAGCGGACCGTGTTTGATGGTGAGCTTCTTGTTGTCCTTGTCGACCTTGCGGATCTCGCCTTCGCTGAGATCGGAGGTCGCGGCGGCGGCGGAAGCATCAGCCGCTGGCGCTTTCTCGTTCATGCCAGGCATGTCGGCCGTGGATTTGGAGGACTGTGCGCTGGCCACGCCAGCGAACGAGAGTGCGGCAACGAATGCCAAAAGTGCGATGCGAAATTTCGACATGAGAATCTCCTTGGATATGAATGAATTTGGAGTCCGCCGCGCCTTCATGGAAGCGCGCGGCGGACACGTCGTGTTTACTTACCGGCCTTCGTCACGTTCACGGCGCCTTTCATGCCCGCGTCGTAGTGGCCCGGCTGCAGGCACGCAAAGTCGACCTTGCCGGCTTTGGTGAATTGCCAGACGATCTCGCCGCTCTTGCCCGCGGCCAGCGTCACCATGTTCGGATCGGAGTGCTCCATTTCTGGGTTCTTCTTCATGACTTCGTAATGCTCCTTGAGCTCCTTCTCAGTGCCGAGCACGAGCTCGTGCTTGAGCTGACCAGAATTCTTGATGACGAAGCGCACCGTTTCGCCTTGCTTGACGCTGATGTCCGTTGGCGTGAATCGCATGCTGTCCGCCATGTCGACGTTGATGGTGCGGGTGGTCTTGCTGGCCACGCCAGGCTTTCCGATGGCCTCATCGGCTTCGTGACCGTGTCCACCGGCGTGGTTGCCGGAGGCCGAAGCGCCTGCTGCAGCCAGGGCGACGAATACTGCAAGAGAGACGTTGCGCAAAGTGTGTTGCATTATTTTCCTTTTGGGGTTGGAGGTTGGAGGTTGGAGGTAAGGTTGATAGGGGGCAACGGAAGAGGTCAGTGGCCGGAATGTCCGCTGGCAGGTTTGCGAATCTGAACTTCGATGTTCTTGGCGGGCATGTTTCGAGCGGGCATCGCGGCCGCGCCTGCGCCACGCTGGCGCGAGGTATCCGGAGGAGGACCATCCAGCTCGTAGGCGACGGTGCCCTTGGGGTGCTTGAACCATCCGGGGTTGGAGTAGTCGCCGGCCTTCTGGTTTTTGCGCACCTTAACCACACTGAACATGCCGCCCATCTCGACCGACCCGAACGGACCTTCGCCCGTCATCATTCGCGCGGTGTTATCGGGAATCGGCATCTCCATCTCGGCCATGTCGGCCATGCCGCGCTCGCCCATGACCATGTAGTCCGGCACGAGATTGGAGATCTGCTTGGCCACGTCCTTGTGGTCCAAGCCGATCATGGTTGGCACCTCGTGCCCCATCGCGTTCATCGTGTGATGGCTTTTGTGGCAGTGAAAGGCCCAGTCGCCCTCTTCGTTGGCAAGAAACTCGAACTGGCGCATCTGTCCGACTGCCACGTCAGTCGTCACCTCAGGCCAGCGCGCGCTCTTTGGGGTCGGGCCGCCGTCGGTTCCCGTGACTTCGAACTCGTGGCCGTGAAGGTGCATCGGGTGGTTCGTCATCGTCAGATTGCCGACCCGGATGCGCACTTTGTCGTTCATGCGCACATTCAGCGAATCGATACCGGGAAAGATTCGGCTGTTCCACGACCACAGGTTGAAGTCCAGCATCGTCATGATCTTGGGCGTGGCGCTGCCGGGTTCGACGTCGTAGGCGTTGAGCAGGAACACGAAGTCGCGGTCGACCTTCTCGATCAGCGGATGCTCGGCCTTGGGGTGCGTGACCCAGAAGCCCATCATTCCCATCGCCATCTGCGTCATCTCGTCCGCATGCGGGTGGTACATGAAAGTGCCCGGTCGGCGCGCGACGAACTCGTAGACGAAGGTCTTGCCTGGGCGGATCGGTGGCTGGTTCAGCCCGGCGACGCCGTCCATGCCGTTGGGCAGGCGCTGGCCGTGCCAGTGCACGCTCGTGTGCTCTGGCAGCTTGTTGGTCACGAAGATGCGCACGCGATCGCCTTCCACGACCTCGATGGTGGGGCCGGGCGACTGCCCGTTGTACCCCCACAGGTTGGCCTTGAAGCCCGGTGCCATCTCGCGCACCACGGGCTCGGCCACCAGGTGGAACTCCTTGACGCCGTTGTTCATGCGCCAGGGCAAGGTCCAGCCATTGAGTGTGACCACAGGGTTGTAGGGGCGCCCGCTCGAAGGCATCAGCGGCGGCATGGTGTTGGGCGTGGTCTGGAGCACAGGCTCGGGCAAGGCGGCCATTGCTACCTTGCTCACGCTGGCCGCGGCGATGGCGCCAGTGATGGCACCGGCGCCGCTCAGGAAATTGCGTCTGTTTGTCATGTCGTTCAATTCGGTTGGAGAGCGCAGAAGTGCGCTCAGTGGGCCGCGCCAGCAGAGGCGCCTTCGCCACCCGAACTGGCCATTGAGGCACCCATGGACGTGGGCTTGCCCATCACCGAAGCCGCCAGCGCGGCATCGGCGAGCCAGAACTGCTGCTGGGCATTGATCGCGTTGGTCACGCTGGCGATCTGGTCGCGCGCCTCGGCCAACAGCTCGAAAACGCCGATCAACATGCCGTTGTAGCGAAGGACGTTCTCGTCGGCCATCGCCTGGCGCAATGGGACGATTTCGTCGCGGTAGTGCCGTGCGATGTCGTAGGCCGTACGGTAGGCCGAGTAGCCCTCCCGCAGCTGCGAAGAGGCACCGCGCACGGTGGCGTCGTAGCGGTTGGCTGCGGCCAGCGACTGCGCGTTCAACATGTCGCGCTGCGCCGACCCCCAGTCGAACAGCGGCAGGCGGATGTCGAGCTCGAAGCCTCGACGGGTGCTCTTGGTGTTTTCCGCGTTGTCGAACACCGTGTCACGTCGACCGCCCACCTCGACGTCTATGAAGGTCGACAGCAGGTTGATGCCTTGCGATTTGCCCGCCACATCCAGCTGGGCACGTGCGAGTTGGACATCCAGGCGCTGCTCAGTCGCGGTCGCCGCGACTTCCTTCGCCTCTCGAGGGGCCTTGGGCAGGTCAGGCAAACGTTCGGGCAGAGTCAACTTGGTGGCCTGCTCATCGTTCAACCCCAGGACACGAATCAACTCTTCGCGCGCAGCGGTGGTGGCGTGCTGTGCCGAGGCGAGCTGAGTCGTCGCGTCGGCGTAGAAAACCTGCTGGCGTGCACGCTGCAGCTTGGAGAAATTCCCAATGAGCTGCATCCGGCGCGCGAGCTCGGCGCTGGCTTGGGCCGACTTGTTGACTTGCTCGGCGTACTGCAACGACTGCTGTGCGGCGACCGCACGGACCCAGGCTTGCTTGACCTGCGTGACCTGGTCGACCACGGCACCAGTCAGTTGGACTTTGGCTTGG
Organism: Variovorax durovernensis; assembly: GCF_977011995.1. Taxonomy (NCBI): domain Bacteria; kingdom Pseudomonadati; phylum Pseudomonadota; class Betaproteobacteria; order Burkholderiales; family Comamonadaceae; genus Variovorax; species Variovorax durovernensis. Next base: position 6,114,765 of record NZ_CDRNCW010000001.1, read on the forward strand.
GCGGTCTGGCTCCTGGAGATCGACAGACGTTTCGGCAGCAGAATCAGGTCCACCAGCCCGAAGGACAGCAGACGCCCGAGCTCAAGCTCGCTGTTCAGGCGCATGCGCTCGAACGTGAAAATCGGATTCGGCAACCGGCTGGTCTGGTTGGCTGCGGCAATGTCGCCCCAGCTCTGGGCAATCAAAGCCTGGACGGACGGGCTGTTGGCCAGCGCGAGTTGGACCGCGTCGTTCTGCGACAGCGGTTTGGCGAGCAGTTCCTGCGACAGCGCGGCGCGGCGATCACGCTGCTCCTGGGTCCGGCTGAGTTCGAGCTTCCCACCGGTGAACTGCTGGGCATTGGTATTTGTGTCGCTCAGGGCGTCGTCGATGCTGACAGACGCGCATCCGGCGAGGACAGCCGTCGCGACGGCAATGGCTGTTAAACGAAGGGCGCGCTTCATGGCTTCTCCTTCTTCTCAGGCATGGGCATCGAATGGCCTGGCGGCGCGGCAGGCGCAGCGGCTGCGCCCTTGGGCGAATCGGCCTCGGCTGCACTGGAGCCTGACGCCTCCTTGGCGTAGGCCTGCCAGCCACCGCGGCGGTAGACCGTCTCGTTGGCTTCTTTCCAGGGGATGGGCTTTTCGTCGGCAAAGGGCTGATAGCCCTCGAGCGCGGACCTATAGGTCAGGACGGTGGGCGCCGCAGCCTCAGCGGATCTCGCGGGCGCGGGCTGGGCCACCGCGACAGCGGCACTCAGCGTTGCCAAAGCGGCGAACGCAGCCAAGGCGGGAAAAGCTGCCAACCAACGGGTCGGCGATGAATGGAACATGGAGTCCTCGCAAGTTCATGAACGGAGTACGTCAGAGCTGCCCGAAAAGGCATGACGCAGGCGATGCATGAGCGTTCGCGGCGGCCCGTGACGAGAGTCACGGGCGCACGAACGCGTTAAGCGCGAGGAGGTTTGTCGAGGACGCGCGGAGCGAGCGTGACCACCGTGATGGCAGGCTCCGCCAAGTCGGCTTTGGGAAGGTCGTGGAAGACGGCCACGTCCATCGTGCTGGTCAGCGCCGTGGCATGGCATGCGCCGCAGGTGCCGCACTTGTGCATCGCATCAGGCTCGGCACTCGCTGTCTTGGCGGTGCTGTCCTTTGTGGGAGGCTTGGCAGCCTGTGCCGCCTTGTGCTCGTGATCGCCGTGCCCGTCCGCATGAGGGTGCCGGGCATGGTCGTGCGCGCCGGGCTGTGCGAGCGACACTTCGGCGGCCGCACCGGCGTGACCAGGTCCGCAAAAGACCATGGCTGCCGCCGCGTACCCCTGGAAGGGCACGGCGAACATCATGATCCAAAGGACGAACAGGCGAACCCGGTGCATGCGGCGAATTCTAAGTCGAGCAGTGTGTCAAGAGGCCTGTATGGACATCCAGTTTTGTGCGCAACCCTCAGGGCTGCGCTTGTGCGCGAGCCTTGCTCGCATCACCTCTGGGCGCTGGCAGGGGCGCACCGAGCCTTGCTGCGGCATCCCAGTTGGGTTGCTTCTGCGCGGCTTCCAGTTCGGCCACCACTTCGGCGCGCGACTTGGCGGCTCCGACCTTCGGCGTACTCATCGACCCCCAGCGCAGCATGCTGGCCCCGGCAGGGGTTTTCTGCGCATCCGCGAGTTCAGCTGATACCTGGGCCTGGGATTTGGCCTGTCCCGCTTCACTCGGGTGATAGACCACACCGGCTTCGTTGGGCGCAAAGTGGGACGGGCCTTCTGCGTAGGCTGCAAACGGCGCGATGAATGCAGCGCCTGCACCAACGGCAAGTGCGAGCGAGAGGATTTGACGGTTCTTCATGATAGGTCTCCTTCAACGAATTGCTCGACTTCGCGAGCTGCACTGAACACGTCGGCATCGACCACCGAGCCGGCGATGCCAGTCAACTGGCTGGCATGCAATGACTCTAGGAAGCCAGCCCGCCAATCACCCACCATGTGGATTACAAAGAAGTAATCCACGCCTGCGACCCCGCGCCGTAGCATTCGACGATGCGCATCCTGGTCATCGAAGACGAACACAAATTGGGCGACTACTTGGTCAAGGGCCTGACCGAGAGCGGCTTCGTGGTAGACCTCGCGCGCACGGGCATCGAGGGGCGCAGTCTCGCGCTCGATGGGGACTACGACCTGCTGGTGCTCGACGTGATGCTGCCGGGCATCGATGGTTTTGCCGTCCTGGAGGCCGTACGCAAGGCCAAGTCGATGCCCGTGCTGATGCTCACGGCCCGCGACGAGGTGGCCGACCGGGTGCGCGGACTGCAAAGCGGCGCGGACGACTACCTTGCCAAGCCTTTTGCGTTCTCCGAATTGCTCGCGAGGATCCAGGCCCTCCTGCGGCGCGGCAAGCTCCATGAGGTGTCCAACTACGCGCTCAGGGACCTGAGCCTCGATGTGGTGGCGCGCAAGGCGACGCGCAACGGGCACCGCCTGGAGCTGACCGCCAAGGAGTTCGCGTTGCTGACCTTGCTCATGCGCCGCCAGGGCAATGTACTGTCGCGCACGCAATTGGCCGAGCAGGTGTGGGACATGAATTTCGACAGCGACACGAACCTTGTGGAAGTGGCGATCCGGCGATTGCGCAGCAAGATCGACGATCCTTTTGAAGAGAAGCTGCTGCACACGGCGCGCGGCATGGGGTATGTGCTGGAGAGCCGGCAGGGCAGCGGATCGTGAACGCCGTCGAAACCATCGGAGGATCCAGCGCCGCAGCCGACCTCGCGGTCATCAAGCCGGCGGCAACCGATGCTGCCTCCAACACCGAAGGCACAGGCTCCATCCAGGCTGCGCTGTCTCGCTGGTTCGCGGCGCAGGCATTGATCGGCCTCAGCCTTGTATGCGTGGCGATCTACGCGGTCACGGCTTGGAGCTTTCAGGTCAAGCAGGCCAGCGAGTTCGAGCGCCAGTCCGAGCTGATCCGGCACCTGATCCAGGAGTCGCGTGGCGACCCAGGGCCAGACGGGTTGCGCCACAAACTGGATGATTTCTTCCTCACGCACGCCGAAATCAGCTTGGTGCTGCGCCGCGGCGACGAGACCATCTACTCGACCACGCCCACCCGGGCATCCGCGCGCTGGCTTTGGAAGCCGAAAGAGGAGCACCAGGCGCAGCCGGGCGACGCCGCCATGCAACTGCAACTCGGCATCGACATCCAGGAGGACTCGCGGCTCCTGAGTCGGCTTGCCTGGACGCTGGTTGGCGCGGTCGTGCTGGGGTCCGCAATGATCGCCCTGACCGGTGCGCTGCTGGTGCGCCGGGGCCTGAAACCCTTGAAGAAGCTGATTCAGCAGACCGCGGCCACGGGTCCGGAACACCCGAGCCGGCGCATCGATCCCTCGCCCTATGCATCCGAGATCGCCCCGTGGGTCGCGCAGTTCAACGCGGTGCTGGATCGCGCCGAGCAGGCCTATCAGCAGTTGGAATCGTTCAACGCGGACGTTGCACACGAACTGCGCACGCCGCTGGCCAATCTGATCGGGATGGTGGAAGTGGAACTGGCGCGGCCGAGATCGGTCGAGGAATTGCACGACGCCTTGTTGTCGGCGCTGGAAGAAGCAAGGCGCGTCTCTGCGATCGTGATCGACATGCTTTTCCTGTCCCAGGCGGACCGCGGCGCCGTCGCCCGTCGCTCGGCGCCGGTCAGCTTGGCCGACCAGGTGCGCACGGTGCTGGATTTTCACGAAGCCACGCTCGAAGACGTGGGGCTGAAGGTGCAAGTCAGCGGCGATGCGTGCATCGGCGTCGACGCCGGTCTGGTGCGCCGGGCGTTGTCGAACCTGTTGAGCAACGCGAGCCGGTATGCGGCGCCGGGCTCGACCATCGCGGTCGTGATCGACACCGAGCCTGAAGGCGTCTGGATCAGGGTTGCCAACCGGGGCGAGCCTGTCCCCGCCGACGTGCTGCCCAATCTTTTCAAACGCTTCTTCCGGGCGGAGCGCTCCCGCACCGACTCGTCAGAGCACCATGGGCTGGGCCTGGCGATCGTCGCCGCGATCGCGCGAATGCATGGGGGGCAGACCCGCGCCACCTCCCGATCGGGCGTCACCGAAATCAGCTTCTCTCTGGGGTTGCCCGAAAGCTGATTCGACCTGGGCCGCGCGCTACTTTGACGCGCCATCCGCAGCCCTCAACCGCGCGGGCGTTGCGGATCGTCTTCTTCGATGTCGGCGTCCAAGGCGCCATCGTCGTGCAGCGGGTCGGCCTGCGCATCCCTTGCCGCATCCAGACTCTGGGCGACGAACGACGCAAACGGCTTGATGTCACCCCGGCCGCTTGCCGCATTCAGCGCCGCCATGTACCGATCGCGATCCTCGAGGCGCAGTACTGTCCAGGGAAAGCCGCCCGAGGCCAGCATCGTGTTCATGATGAAGCGCCCGAGCCGGCCATTGCCGTCCATGTACGGGTGAATGAAGACGAACATGAAGTGACCCAGCACCGCGCGCACCGCGGCCGAGCGTTCGTCGCGCAGCAGTTCGAAGAGGACGGGCATCATCTCGCGCACGGCTTCGCGCGGGGGTGGCACATGTTGCGCGTTGCGAATGTAGACCTGATGCCCGCGGTAGCCCGCCAGGTCCGTCGCCGCCAGAAGCCCAGCGGTAACGCTGGGCGCGAACATCGCGCGAAACCAGGCGCCATGATCGCCCTTGAGGACATCACCGGCGTTTGCGCCGCTGAAGATCTTCCGGATGGACACCTTGACCTCGTTGTGCGCCAGCCAGTAGCCGTGCGCCGCCATCGCATCTCTGGACTGCCGGTCCTGCTCGTGGATGTCCTCGTTCCAATCCCCGCCCGCCACGCGACGGATCAGTTCCGGCGTGACTCTGTAGCCTTCGATGGACAGCGAATGGTAGGCATCGGTGACATAGACATCTTCGACCGCCTGCATGAATGCGTCGACGTCGCCCGGCGACCCGGGCTCCTGCTGCGGGAAGTCACCCATCACGTCGTCGCGCATCGAAGCCCACATGAGTCGCAGTCTGGAGACATAGGGAGACTCGATGCGGTCGCCCGGGACAATCCTCGGCGGGATCTCGAACGGATTGAATTCAGTGACCTGGTTGCCCAAAGCGCGCATGAATCCCAGGATGTCGTCCGCGATCGCACCTCGGCCCACCGCCCGGAACGCGCCGGCAAGCCGCCCGGCGATCGTGCTGTGGTTGCCCTCGGCGAGCAGCCGGCTGAGTTCCGATGCATCGCTGATGGACAGCAGCGCGACCTGCGCGTCCTGGGCGGAAGCCCTGAAGAAGTTCTCCGGCGCCTTCAAGAGAGCTTGGGCCAGCGTCATCGTGCGGATGTTTCCGACGCTGTCGCGTCGGTCGGGCCCAGGAAAGTCTCTCGCCTGATAGTCCATCAGCGAGAACCCGTTCGGCAAATCCAACACGCCGTTCTTGCCCAGTGGCGAGTGAATGACAACCTGTTGGGGCAGCAAGGTCGTGCCGGCGTGCAGTTTCAGCGAGTACTCCGCCGATACGCACCAGTCGGCGCCGAACCTGGCGTTGCAATAGGCGGCAATGAAGTCCTTCATTCCAGCAATCCAGGGCGTCGTGTCGCCGGCCTTGGCCGAAGGGCTGGCGGACATGTACCAGCCCTGGATCACCGGCTGGAGATACCTCGCGGCGAGCAGCGCCTCGCGGTCGGTGCGGGAAAACTGGCTCGTGTTGAACACGCCATGGCCCTGCGCCTGAAGCACATGCAGCGCTTCCAGGGCCGTGGCCAACCGCCGCTGCGCAGGGGTGGCTTTACGCGAAACCGAGGTCGGATGGGTTGCCATGTTTCATGCTCGCACAGTCGGCGGGAGGCGCCGATGGCGCTCGATTGCTAGATTCTTATGCCCTTTGGGCGCTAGATTTCATTGTATATTGATTGCTAGATTAAGTTGCTTTTCGAATGCCAGAGATTTATGAGAAGGCGTCGCACCTGATTTCGGCGCCCCGTGCTTCAATCGCAGCGTCGCGCCATGCGCCCCCATCTCATCCTGTCCATGTCCATCGGTCTTGAAGTTCTCATCGGTCACTGGAAGACCGATCCCTTGAGTACCTACAACTCCTGGTTTCTGTGGGAAGAGCGACTGAAGAATTTCCGCTCCATCCGCCGCGGCTTGGCCCAGGTGGTCAAGGACATCGATGCAGGAACCTTCGGCAGTGCATTTCGCGGCTCTTCGCTGGAAACGGTCGTCGGGTCGGTGGCGGAGCAGCGCCAGATCTTCAAGGGCGCCGACCACGCGTTTCTCTGGAAGCCGAAGCTGCGCATTCCCGACATCTACGAGAACGCCGCCAATCAGCATGCCTTCGCCCGACTGCTACATGCCTGCGACTGCTGCGACAACGCCGAAGAGGTGGTCGAGGCCATCCGCCGCATTGATGCGCATCGGATCAAGGGCCTCGGGCCGGCTGTGGCGAACCTGCTGTACTTCGTCCATCCCACGATCGTGATGCCGTTCAACACGGCGATCGTGAAAGGCTACAACGCCGTCACAGGCAGCAACGTCAAGCTCGGCAAGTGGGACCACTACCTTTCCATGCGCGAGGGCTGCCTTCGGCTGAACGCGCAGCACCGCCGGCTGTTGTCCAACGACATGGGAGCACTGGCGGGATTGCTCTTCGACATCGGCTCGGGCCGATACACGGCGCCGCCGCGCGGCGACGACGTCGCAGCCGTTCAGGGCTGGGAGGCCGACCTCGAGAAGGTTCGCGAAGATTCTGCGGCCGCTCACAAGCGCTGGGCGGCGGAGCGCGAGAGCGACGCAACCCACACGCAAATCCAGGGATGGCTGCGCGACCTGGGCAAGTCGCTCGGCTTCGGGGTCTGGATCGCCTCCAACGACCAGGGACGCAGCTATGCGGGTGGTCGGCTCGGCGACGGTTGCCTGACGCAACTGCCCGCGGGCGCTCAGCCCGGCCTGGATTCGGTCCGTTTGATCGATGTGATCTGGGTGGAGGCTGACGGTTCGAAGATCGCTGCGGCCTTCGAGGTGGAGCACTCGACCTCCATCTACTCGGGCATCGTGCGGATGCTGGACCTAGCGCTGGGCACCGCGCTGGGCGTCGGCGTGTCGATGTTCCTGGTGGCGCCCGATGCGCGGCGCGAGGATGTCCGGCTTCAACTACGCCGCCCGGCGTTCTCGCGCGTCGCCGAGCTCGGCATTCGTTATCTGCCCTACAGTGAACTTGGGGCGCATCGCGACGCGATCGGGCGATTCGGCTCGGGCTTAAAGCCGCTGAGCGAGATCTCTCACTCGCTGTAATCGAGCCTTTCGATGACAGGGGAGAACAGCTCCTCCCTTCGAGAAGAAGGCGCCACTCCCCGCAAGGCCAGCGATCATCAACGCGCCATGGCTCGGCATGCGGCAGCACAATCCTTGCAGGCCTTGGCGCACGCCTTGCAATGCTCTGCCTGGTGCTTCTCACACTCTGCGCCGCAGGCGTCGCAGATGTCCGCGCACAGTGCGCATATGGCCTTGGCATGTTCACTGCCGCGGGCCATCGCGGCCGCCGCAAACTGGCAGGCGGCGGCGCAGTCGATGTCAAGGGCGATGCACCTTGACATCATCTTGACGTTATCTTCTTTCAGGCACGCGGACGCGCAATGATTGCAGGCAGTGGCGCAGCCGTTGCAGGCCTCGATGCATGCGGTATAGCTCTCATGTGACATTGTCGGCTCCTTTGAGTGAATGCCGGTGGCCCGGCTACGAATGGGCTGTCGCGACCCGACATCCCTGGACCGTCTGCTGCCGCCTCCTTCTAGCAACTTGGCCGTTGCGAAGTCCGACAGCATTGGATTGATGGTGGTTACTTGGGGGTGCCGCCTTGACCGGGATCTCGATGTGGGCGCGCCTCGCGAGCAGCAGCTCTTCCCTCTCCTGTGGCCTCGGGCCGTGTCGTCTTCTTCACGCCCGAGCCTTCGCCCTCGGCGGTGCTGCCATCCTTGATCGGCTTGGTTCCCGTCGGCTTCGCGCTCTTCTTGGCTTCTGCTGCGATCTGCGGCTTCGTATTCGTCTGCGGGACCGCCTCGGACGTGTGGTTTTGCGCGATGGCAGCGCCCGAGAACAGAACGGCAGCGCCGAATCCGATGAGCGCGCTCTTGAGAGTGAGGGTTTTGCGTTGAGGGATCATGTTCTGGCTTGTCATGAAAAACTCCTTTGGTCGTTACCGGCATTCCGGCGAATAGGACATCCATCCTTTGAGGAAAGCTGTCGCAACCACTCTAGGACGCGGCTTTGGCGGCAGCCGGACGCGGGCATTACAGTTACGCAATCCGCTCGCGCACGCGCAGGATTGCCGCAGGTAATTTCGCGCGTGGTATCCAGAGGAGACTGCGGCCAAGTCATTGCGCTTCCTGATGAGTGCGGGGCGATGGCCCTGTGAGCTGTTCGAACTCCGCCGGCGAAAGCTCTGGCAATCGCTGCAGGAAGGCCACCATCGACCACAAGGTCTGATCGTCGTGGGTGCGCCCCCAGGCCGGCATGCCGGTCATCTTGACCCCGTGCTTGATCGTCCAGAATGCTTTCGCAGGGTCATGAACCCCATGCGCGTAGAGATTGGGCGGCTGCGGATTCAACCCCTTGCGCAAATCGGAGTCGTCCTTGCCGGGCGCCAGGTGGCATTGAACAAACATCTGTGCGTACTGCTTCGCACCCGCCGCAACCATCTGCGGAGCGTCGAGGTCGGGCGCAGGGACTCCTTGCGCACGCGCAGAGATCGAGCGCTCGCGCATTGAAGTCAGGGCGGAAGCGACGAGGCGGGAGTGCTCCTGGTCCGCTGCGACGTTGTATCCACCCGTCCACCAAACGCCCACGAGTCCCGCCGCGGCAACCACGATCGCAGCCGCCGCCCCGGCAAGCATCGTTGAGATCAGTTTCGACATGGTTTGCTCCAGTCAAAACCAGAACCTCACGCCGGCCACGATTTGCGTGTCTCGAACGCGTTCACCCGCTTGTCTTGCATAAGCCGCCGTGTTGCCGAACTTCTTCGTCCAAGTCAATCCGATATAGGGGGCGAACTGTCTTGTTACCTCGTAGCGCAGACGCAGCCCCAGCTCCATATCGGACAGCCCGGAGCCGACGCCCCGCTGCGGATCGTTCTTGCTATAGAAGTTGGCCTCGAGCTTGGGTTGGAGAATCCATTTCTGGGTCAGAAGCAATTCGTAGCGCAGTTCAAGACGGGCTGCGAGCGCGCCGCCCGACCCCACATATGCCGTCGCTTCTGTTTCGAACCAGTACGGAGCCAGTCCTTGCACACCGAACGCCAGCCAACTGCGCGAGTGGCCTCCGCCGCCGTTGTCGTGCCGCACACCCAACTGCGTGCTCCAGAATGTGGCAATGGCATGGTCCCAGAGCGCTTCCGTGCGGAAGACGTCGAGGCGGCCTGCACGGCGCTCTCCCTCAGCTTTGATCCAAAGCTTGTTGTAGTCGCCGCCGTACCAAGCCTCGACGTTGAGGTTCTGGCCACGAGCATCCCGACCCTTTGCATACTCCAGTTCGTTGACGAGGACCCGCCCATAGCGCCCGTCATCCGCCATGTCCATTCCGGGCATGGCCATTTTGGGCATTCCCTCTGCATAGGCGTCCGGGTCGCGCGCATCGGGAGGGGGACTGCCGCCTTGCATGGGGCCCATGCTTGGTGTGGGGCCCATGTCCATGCCAGGCACGTCCTTCATCCCGGAGCCGCCGTGCTTCATTCCGGGCATGTCCTTCATGCCGGAGCCGCCGTGCTTCATTCCGGGCATGTCCTTCATGTCGGAGCCGTCGTGCTTCATTCCGGGCATGTCCTTCATGTCGGAGCCGTCGTGCTTCATTCCAGGCATGTCTTTCATGTCGGAGCTGCCACCCCTCATTCCGGGCATTCCCTGCATCTGTCCATGATCCATCGTCGCTGGGGTGGATCGAGGCTTTTTCTTCTTGGTTCGCTCTTTTGGAGGTGTCGCCGGCGCAGCCTTGTTGGATGCACCTTCCTTCGACTTGGGACCGGACATGCTTGTCCCCATCCCAGGCATGTCGTCCATGTGCTTGGACGCATCGCTCTGTGCGATCGCAGGAATGGTGAAGCAGAGAAACGACGATGCGATTGCAACGGCGATGCTGCTGCGCGCAAGTTTGATCTGAAGCTGGTTCATGACACGTGCACCTCGCGAAACATGCCTGCTTCCATGTGGTACAGCAGATGACAGTGATAAGCCCATCGCCCCATGGCGTCCGCGGTCACACGGTAGGTCACGCGCTGAGCGGGCTGGACATTGATCGTGTGCTTGCGAGCCAGAAACTCGCCAGTGGGAGATTCCAGTTCGCCCCACATTCCATGCAGATGAATCGGGTGATTCATCATCGTGTCGTTGACAAGAACCAATCGAAGCCGCTCGCCGAAACGGAAGTGCACAGGCTTCGATTCGGAAAACTTCTGCCCATCGAACGACCACATGAAACGCTCCATGTTGCCGGTGAGATGAAGTTCGACGTCGCGGCCGGGCTCCCGGCTGTCGATCGGTCCTCCGATCGTGCGAAGGTCGGCATAGGTCAATACCCGCCGACCGTTGTTGCGAAGGTTGATACCCGGGTCGTCAAGATTCGTTCGCGGCATGTCCACGTGCATGTCCACGCCCGGGCCGTACTCTGTGCGGGCGTGGCGCACGCGGGGTGGCTTCAATGCAGGTTTGCCGTCGCCGCCCATATTCATTCCCGCCATGCTTGAGTGGTCCATGCCCTGCATGTCCCCCATCTCCTGCATGCCGGCCATCCCGCCCTGGCCCTTGGCCGAATCCATCGCCCCCATTGACCCCATGGCGCCCATCATGTCGGTCATCGTCAGCCAACTGGGCTTGTCCACCTCGGGGACAGGGGCCTGCATTCCGACGCGAGGCGCAAGCGTGCCGCGCACAAAATTGGTCCGGTCGATCGATTGCGCGAACAGGGTGTAAGGCTTGTCGTCGGGCGGCTCCACGATCACGTCATATGTTTCGGCAACAGAGATCCGAAACTCATCCACTGTCACGGGATGAACGTCCTGACCGTCTGCGGAGACCACGGTCATCTTCAGTCCCGGTATGCGAACGTCGAAGATGGTCGTGGCTGATCCGTTGATGAACCGCAGGCGCACCTTCTCGCGAGGTTTGAAGATGCCGGTCCAGTTGTGATCGGCAGTCTTGCCGTTGAGAAGGTAGCGTGCAGCGCTGCGCAGTTGGGTCGTACCGGTGAGATCCCCGAGGTCGGTCGGGACCATGCGCATGCGGTTCCACATCTTTCGCTTTTCTAGCGCCCCTTGAAGACCCATCTCGGCGATGTCTCGCTTGAAGTCGCCAAGCGTGGGTTGGTTGAAGTTGAAGAACCCGCTCATGACCTTCAGTTTCCTGAAGAGTTCTTCGGGTATGCCATCCGTCCAATCCGAAAGCAGCACCACGTGCTCGCGGTCTGTTCTGAAGCGGGCGCCATCTCGGGCGTCGATCACGATGGGCCCGTACAGACCCGTTTGCTCCTGGAATCGGGAATGACTGTGATACCAGTAGGTGCCGGTCTGCTTGACCGGAAAGCGATAGACGAAGGTCTCGCCGGGCGCGATACCGTTGAAGCTCAAGCCCGGCACGCCATCCATTTCCGCAGGAACCAAGATGCCGTGCCAATGGATCGAACTTGCGACCGGTAGTCGATTGGTCACGCGCAGTGTGACCGTGTCGCCTTCGCGCCATCTGAGCGTCGGCGCCGGGATCTGACCGTTGACCGTTGTCGCAATGCGTGCCTGTCCTGTCAGGTTGACGGGTGTTTCGGCAATCTCAAGGTCAAATTCAGTCCCGTGCAGTTCCGTGCGTTCGATTGGCGCAGCAGCGGCAGCCCAAGTCAGTGAATGCGGCAGTGCCAATCCTCCGATCACGCTGCGAGAGCCCAGATCCATCAAAAAATTTCGGCGATCGATGCCGCTTTGCTGTGGCTTCATGGTGCGTCCTCCATTGGTCCACTTCCGCCGACTCCAGCCGGGGCGCGAGGATCACTCGGCGTAGCTGAGAGCCGCCAACAGCGAGGCCTGATGCCAGGTCTTCGTGGGCTGGGGATTCCGCGTGAAGGAGTACCCACGCGCGTAGGCCCGGTCCTGGTGAGATTCGATGAATAGAGCATGTGATCCTCGAAGATTCATGGCTGGGATGCGTCGCGATTCCCCGAGAACGGGAGGGCGACGACCGGCAATGCGAAGCGCTCAGCCTCAGACCGCGAGGTCGAAGGCGAACAGGGACTTCAGGCCCGAGGCGGGCGTTCGAGGAGGGGCGGGAAGACGGTGGTTGGCAGAAAGCGGGGCTCCGCCAGATCCGCCGCCGGCAGAGACTGGATGCGAACGATAGAGGTATTGGGCATCAACGCCACCGCATGGCACGCTCCGCAGGTCCCGCATTTGTGTGCAGTGCCTGAGTCGCCGTCATGGTGCGTCATGTCCTCATCGTCCATGCCCTGGAAGTGTGTGGGATCAGGCGCAGAGGCATTCGAGTGCTCGTGCGGATCCGCTTGATTCGCCGCCGCGGGCCCCGCATGCTCGGTCTCACACAAGGCCATAGAGGCTGCCGCGTACCCCTGGAACGGTACGACGAACATGAGTGCCCAAAGGAGCAAAACCCGAATGCAGGACATGCAGCAACGGCCTTGGTGATCTGGTCGAGGGCCGACCCGATTTGTAGCTCGAATGATTGGCAACTGGCCAGTTGCCGTCTGTCAGATAACAGCTGAATCGGGCGTGAGATCGGCCGAGCACGACCATGCAGATGACATAACTGTAATCTGCGCGTGCGGTAACTCACGGACCCGCGGCCTAAAGTTGGCACATCGGAAAGACAAGTCACGCGCTGTTCATTTCCGGAAATGCCAACCCTCTGACTGCAAAGGACCCCGAACATGAAGACTTCCCTCAAGACCTCCCTGACGCTGGCCGCATTGCTCGGCGCGATCGCCGGCCCCGCACTGGCCGGTAACTATGCCGAAGGCGATCCTCGTCCGGCGCCGCTGACGTCGAGCACCAGCCGCGCAGCCGTGGCTGCGGACACGCAGCGCTGGCTGCAAAGCTCGGTAGACCAGGGCTACCCCGAAGGCAATCCACGCGCCGTCGTGAGCGTGTCCTCCAACACCCGTGCGACGGTCCAGGCGGACACGCTGGCCTGGATGCGCTCGGGTCTGGCCGCCGCCACCAACGGTGAAGCGGGTGCGGACACGACTCGCCCTGCCTATCGACAAGCTGCTGCCGCATACGCACGCCTGCGCGGTGAGCAGCCGGAGTTCGGCACGCCGGTGGAGCGCCTCACCCAGCAGGGCCAACTGCCGGACGCACCGGCGACCATGCGCCGCTGAGCGACCTTGCCGTCGGGCGACGGCAAGGCAACTGAGCGCCGACCACGACGCGATCGTCCACCGCAAGCCGCACATGTCGCCACGGCTTGCCCCGTTGTCTGAGCAACAGGCCTAGAATTCGCGGAACCACTTCCCAAGCACTGACTCCATCAGCAGCGTTCCACGCGTCCTCCCATGCTCGTCACCGCAAACCTCTTCACACGGCTCACCGGCGCACCACGCGTTGGGGGTGTGGTCGTGTCGGTATTGCCACAGGTGCAGCGATGACACGCGAACTTGTGCGGATGGTGGCTCGTGGACTGATCGGCCTGCTGCTGTTCTCGCAGTTGGCGATTGCCGCATACGCCTGCCCCGCGCTCTCCGCGGGTCTGGCCGGTGGTTCGTCCACCGAGATGTCGATGGCGCAAGACGCTGTCGCTGCAACAGACGACGCCCGTGACTCGGCCATGCAAGGATCGCCCTGTGCTGACATGGTCGGCGCGACGGACACGGCTTCCGGCAACCTGTGCGCCGAGCACTGCAAGTATGGCCAGCAAAGCGACCATGCGTCCACACTGACGGTCCCCGCGGTGTTGCTGTCGGCCCTCTACCCCATGACCCCCTGGGTGCCTGAGACGGCATCCCCGCCGCATCCTGCGGCGGCTTCCTTGAGTGCACTGGTTGCGGCATCTCCACCGCACGCCATCCTGCACTGCGTCTACAGAACTTGATCGCCTGACCGACCTTGTGCCGACGGCCCGTTGTGGGCCGGTACGGCGCGTCGGTCGTGCCTTGCCGTGTTCGTCGAGCTGTGCTCGGCGCGCCGGCGCGGCCCGACAACCTACTCGCAGGTTCGTCAGGAGATTCCATGTTCCCCATTCCTTTTCCGGCTGCGCCGATCGTGCGATCCGCGCGCCGCCCCGTTCGCCTTCTGGCGGTAGCGCTGGCGCTGTGCGCAAGCACCGTCGGCCTGAACGCCCAGGCACAGCAAACGCTTTCCCTCGACGCGGCGCTGCGGCTCGCCGAGGAGCGCTCGCGCCAGCTCGTCGCGCAGGATGCGGCCGCCGGCGCCGCACGCGCCATGGCCGTGGCCGCCGGGCAACTGCCCGATCCCGTGCTCAAGGCTGGCATCAGCAATCTGCCCGTCAACGGAAGCGATCGCTTCAGCCTCACGCGCGACTTCATGACGATGCGCTCGATCGGCGTGATGCAGGAATTCACCCGCTCCGACAAGCGCCAGGCCCGCGCGGCGCGCTTTGACCGGGAAGCCGAGGTCGCCGAAGCGGGCCGCGCTCTGGCCTTGGCCAACTTGAGGCGCGACACCGCGATCGCCTGGCTTGATCGCTATTACCAGGGGCGGATGCGGGAACTGCTGCAAACCCAACGCGCCGAGCTGAACCTGCAGATCGAGAGCGCCGACGCCGCCTACCGCGGTGGCCGCGGCACGCAGGCCGATGTGTTCACGGCGCGCTCCGCATTGGCGCAACTGGACGACCGCATCCTCGCGCAAGAGCGCCAGATCGCCACGGCCCAGACGCGTCTGGCGCGCTGGGTCGGGCCGGGCACCTCTCAGCCCGCGACGATGCTCCCGGATCTGGGCTCCGTGCGCCTGGATGCCCCCAATCTGGAGGCCCAGATCGGTGAGCACCCGCAGATCGCGCTGATGGCACGGCAGGAAGCGGTGGCGCGCGCGGAAGCCGACGTTGCGCAAA
The DNA here is from genome assembly GCF_977011995.1 of Variovorax durovernensis. Taxonomy (NCBI): domain Bacteria; kingdom Pseudomonadati; phylum Pseudomonadota; class Betaproteobacteria; order Burkholderiales; family Comamonadaceae; genus Variovorax; species Variovorax durovernensis. The sequence goes on from NZ_CDRNCW010000001.1 coordinate 6,129,783, forward strand.
GCAACAAGCGATCCGACTGGAGCGTCGAGCTGATGTACAGCCAGCGGGGGGCGGCCTACTCGAACATGGTGTCGCTGAACCTGTCGATCCCGCTGCAGTTGGATCAGAAGAATCGCCAGGATAGGGAGCTCGCGGCCAAGCTGGCGGCGGTCGAGCAGTTGCAGGCTCAGCGTGAGGAAGCGACGCGAGAGAGTGCCGCCGAAGCGCTCTCATGGTTGCAGCAGTGGCAGAGCAACCGCAAGCGGCTCGCCCTGTACGACAGCTCGCTCATCCCGCTCACCGCCGAACGCACGCAAGCGGTGCTGGCTGCCTACCGCGGCGGTGCGGGCACCTTGAGCGCCGCGCTCGAGACACGACGCATGGAGATCGACACGCGCTTGGAACGCCTTCGCCTCGAGATGGAGACCGCTGCGCTCTGGGCCCAGCTCGAATTCCTGATTCCCGCCACCCATCCGATGCTCGATACCGGCCCGTCGGCGGCCGCGGGCGAGACCAAGGAACCGCAGAAATGAAAACAAGACCTCTCCTCATTGGCCTGATCGCTGCAGCAGTCCTTGCCGCAGCAGCCTTCGGTGCCTACACCTTCGGGGTTCAGCGCGGCAAGAGCCTGGGACCGTCGTCCGCCTCCTCGGGGGACCCGTCGATGGCCACACCGTCAGCGGGTGCAACGGCTGCTCCCGCAGCCTCTCCCAACGAAACCGGCGAAGACGCAACACGACGCCACATCGCAGCAGGCCTGAAGGCCGGCGACACCGACCCGACCAACGGCAAGAAGATCCTCTACTACCACGACCCCATGGTGCCGGGGAACAGGTTCGACAAGCCAGCCAAGTCGCCCTTCATGGACATGATGATGTCACCCGTCTACGCAGGCGGCGATGGCGACCAGAACAGCGTGACGGTGAGCGCGCGCGTGCAACAGAACCTGGGCGTGCGAACCGCTGTTGTGTCCGAGGGCACCGTGTCGCCGCAAGTGACCACGGTCGGCAGCATCGCCTTCAACGAGCGCGACCAGGTCATCGTGCAGGCCCGGGCGACCGGGTATGTCGAACGTCTGAACGTCCGTGCCACGCTCGATCCGGTGAAAAAAGGCCAGGCGCTGGCCGAGCTCTACGTTCCGGAATGGATCGCGGCGCAGGAGGAATTCCTGTCGGTGCAGCGCATGCGCGGCACGGACCTGGCCTCGCTGATCGACGGCGCGCGCCAACGCATGCGCCAGGTCGGCATGAACGATGGACAGATCGAGCTCGTCGCACGCAGCGGCCGCACGCAACCGCGCATCACGCTGGTCGCGCCCATCGGCGGCGTCGTCACGGAGTTGGCCGCGCGCGAAGGCATGACGGTGAGCGCCGGCACCACGCTGTTTCGCATCAACGGCCTGGCCACCGTCTGGGCCAATGCCGAAGTGCCCGAGAGTCAAGCGGCGCTGGTGAGACTGGGCGCCAGGGTGCAGGCCAGAACGCCTGCCTCGCCCGGCGAGACCTTCGACGGCAAGGTGCAGGCCATTCTTCCCGATGTGAATCCAGCGACGCGCACCCTGAAGGCACGCCTGGAGCTGGCCAATCCGACCGGCAGGCTGGTACCCGGCATGTTCGTGTCGATGCAGTTCACGGACATGCGTGCCGACAAGGCGCTGCTGATCCCGACCGAAGCCGTCATCCAGACGGGCAAGCGCGCGGTTGTCATGCTGGCGGAGGACAACGGCCGGTTCCGCCCGGTCGACGTCGAGATCGGTCTTGAAGGCGGCGGCCAGACCGAAATCAAGCGCGGGTTGCAGGCCGGTCAGCGCGTCGTGGTGTCGTCGCAGTTCCTGATCGACTCGGAAGCCAGCCTCAAGGGCGTCGAGGCGCGTCTGAATGCCACGCCCACCGCTACAGCGCCTGCAGCCGCCACTCCCGCCGCACCGGCTGCAGGAACTCCAAGGCATGTGGGCGAAGGCAAGGTGGAAAGCATCACCAAGGACGCGATGACCTTCTCGCACGGCCCGATTTCTACGATGAAGTGGGGCGCAATGACCATGGAGTTCAAGCTGCCGCCCGGCGGCGCGCCGGGCACCCTGAAGCCCGGCGACCGCGCGAGCTTCGAGTTCTTCATTGATACAGACGATCTGCCTCAACTCACCCGCGTGACGCCCGTGACGACGGCTCCCTCGGCAAGCGCCGCTGCGGACCCCAAGGCCCCTTCAGCGTCTACGCCTGTGTCGCCCGCAACCCCGGGAAGCAAGCCATGATCACCAAGCTCATTCGGTGGTCCATCGCCAATCGCTTCCTGGTACTGCTGGCGACGCTGATGATCAGCACCTGGGGCGTGTATTCAGTAATGCGTACGCCGCTCGACGCGCTGCCGGACCTCTCGGACGTGCAGGTCATCATTCGCACGACCTATCCGGGCCAAGCGCCGCGCATTGTCGAGAACCAGATCACCTACCCGCTGACCACCACCATGCTGTCGGTGCCGGGGGCCAAGACGGTACGCGGCTATTCCTTCTTCGGGGACTCGTTCGTCTATGTGCTGTTCGAGGACGGAACAGATCTGTACTGGGCGCGCTCGCGGGTTCTGGAATACCTGAACCAGGTGCAGTCACGCCTGCCGGCGGCTGCCAAGGCCTCGCTCGGCCCCGACGCCACCGGGGTGGGGTGGATCTATCAGTACGCGCTGGTCGACCGCGGCGGCACACAGGACGCCTCCCAGTTGCGCGCCTTGCAGGACTGGTTCCTCAAGTACGAACTCAAGACCGTGCCCAACGTGGCCGAGGTCGCCTCGATCGGCGGCATGGTGCGCCAGTACCAGGTCGTGCTCGACCCCGAGAAGCTCGCCGCCTACCGGATCCCGCACACCAAGGCGGTGGAGGCGATCCAAAAAGCCAACCAGGAAACCGGCGGCTCAGTGCTTGAGCTCGGCGAGGCGGAATACATGGTGCGGGCCTCGGGCTACCTTCAGGGGCTGGAGGATTTCCGCAAGATCCCGCTGATGACGACCGACGCCGGTGTGTCGGTGCGCCTGGGCGACGTCGCGCGCATCCAGGTCGGACCTGAGATGCGCCGCGGTATCGGCGAGCTCGATGGCGAAGGCGAAGCCGTCGGCGGCGTGATCGTGATGCGCTCGGGCAAGAACGCGCGGGAGACCATCACCGCCGTCAAGGAAAAGCTCCAGACCCTGCAGGCCAGCCTGCCCCAAGGCGTGGAGATCGTGCCGACCTACGACCGCTCCAACCTGATCGAGCGCGCGGTGCGCAACCTGGGCTTCAAGCTGCTCGAGGAATTCATCGTCGTCGCGGTGGTGTGTTTCATCTTCCTGTTCCACCTGCGTTCCGCATTCGTCGCGATCGTCTCGCTGCCGATCGGTATCCTGGCGGCCTTCATCGTGATGCGCTACCAGGGCGTCAATGCCAACATCATGTCGCTCGGCGGTATCGCCATCGCCATCGGCGCGATGGTGGATGCTGCGGTGGTGATGATCGAGAACGCCCACAAGCACATCGAGAAGTGGAGGCACGATCACCCGGACCAGACGCTGCGCGGGGAAACCCATTGGCGCGTGATCGCCGACTCGGCCGCCGAGGTCGGGCCCGCGTTGTTCTTCTCGCTGCTCATCATCACGCTGTCGTTCATTCCCGTCTTCACGCTGGAAGCCCAGGAGGGACGCATGTTCTCGCCGCTGGCCTTCACCAAGACCTACGCGATGGCCGCCGCGGCCGGACTCTCGGTGACACTGATCCCGGTGCTGATGGGCTACCTGATCCGCGGCAGGATTCCCGATGAGAAGACCAACCCGTTGAACCGGCTGCTCATCGCCGTCTATCAGCCGCTGTTGAACACGGTGCTGCGCTGGCCGAAACTGACGCTGTCGGGCGCCATGGTCGTGCTGGTGCTGAGTCTGTGGCCGCTGCAGCACATCGGCGGCGAGTTCATGCCGCGTCTGGACGAGGGCGACCTGCTCTACATGCCCTCGGCGCTGCCAGGGCTGTCGGCGGGCAAGGCCGGCGAGTTGCTGCAGCAGACCGACCGGCTGATCAAGACGGTTCCCGAAGTGGCGAGCGTCTACGGCAAGGCCGGGCGCGCGGAGTCGGCGACCGATCCGGCGCCGATGGAGATGTTCGAAACGACCATCCAGTTCAAGCCGCGCGAGCAGTGGCGCGCCGGCATGACGCAGGACAAGTTGGTCGAGGAGCTCGACCGCATCGTCAAGGTGCCCGGCCTGACCAACATCTGGGTGCCACCGATCCGCAACCGCATCGACATGCTGGCCACTGGCATCAAGAGCCCGGTGGGCGTGAAGGTGGCGGGCACCGACCTCGCCACCATCGACCGCATCACCGGTGAGATCGAGCGCGTCCTCAAAGACGTGCCGGGCGTGTCGAGCGCCTTGGCCGAGCGACTTACCGGTGGCCGCTACGTGGACGTGAACATCAAGCGCGACGAGGCGGCGCGATTCGGCATGAACATCGCCGACGTGCAATCGGTCATCGCCTCGGCGGTGGGCGGCGAGAACATCGGCGAGACGGTCGAAGGCCTGCAGCGTTTCCCGATCAACGTGCGCTACCCGCGTGAGATCCGCGACTCGCTGGAGCAACTGCGCTCGCTGCCGGTCGTCACTGAGCGCGGCGCGCGGCTGGTGCTCTCCGACGTGGCGGACATCCGCGTCACCGACGGGCCGCCGATGCTGCGCAGCGAGAACGCTCGGCTGTCTGGATGGGTCTACGTGGACATTCGGGGACGGGACCTGCGTTCGGCGGTGCAGGACATGCAGCGCGTCGTTGCGAAGGAGGTGAAGCTGCCGCCGGGCTACGCGGTGTCATGGTCAGGCCAGTTCGAGTTCCTGGAGCGTGCCACGGCGAAACTGAAGGTGGTGGTGCCGTTCACGCTGCTGATCATCTTCGTGCTGCTGTACCTGACCTTCAGGCGCTTCGACGAAGCCCTGTTGATCATGGCGGCGCTGCCGTTCGCGCTGGTCGGGGGCATCTGGCTGCTCTACCTGCTCAGCTACAACCTGTCCGTCGCCGGTGCGGTCGGCTTCATCGCGCTCGCGGGTGTGTCGGCGGAGTTCGGCGTGATCATGCTGCTGTACCTGAAGCATGCCTGGGACGAGCGCATCGACGAGGGCAAGACAAGCACGGCTGACCTGCTGGACGCGATCCGCGAAGGTGCGGTGCTGCGCGTGCGACCCAAGGCCATGACGGTGGCGGTCATCCTGGCGGGCCTGTTCCCGATCATGTGGGGAACAGGTACGGGCTCGGAGGTGATGCAGCGCATCGCCGCGCCGATGGTGGGCGGCATGATCACGGCCCCGTTGCTGTCGATGTTCGTGATCCCCGCGGCGTACCTGCTGATGCGGCGGCAGCGCGAAACTCGCGAGCGGCACACGCCTCGCCGCACGTTCTGGAGAAAAGGTCATGGCCCAGCCTGATCGCCCGCGGCTGCGGCGCGCTCTCTTTGGCGCTGTGGTGCTCCTGTCCCTGTCCCTGGCTTTGTTCGGCACGGCAGCGCAGGCGTCGATGCCTGTTTCGCAGGACGAAGGACGGACGGCACGCGCGGTCACTCCAGTCACGACGGGACCTGTTGCTGTCGCGGTCATGGGCATGGCCACCATGCCTGTGGTCATGGATGCCATGCCTTGCGCGCTGTGCTACAGAGCCTCTGCGCCATCGCTGCACGAGGTCGGCGGCGAATGTCGCGAACATGAGGCCACGGCGTGGCCGGTGCATGTGGCGCCGGTACCGGACGGGGAATATTTCGACGCGGGAGGTCGGCACGTACGGTTGCCAGTGCGCATCCTGTACTGCCGGTGGCTGGATTGATCGGTGGTTAGCGAGCGTCACGGCTCGCGTTTGTTTCCTTCCGATCAATTCCAGGAGTTCATCATGAAAAAGTCATTCCTTATCCTCATCAGCGCCCTGACCTTGGGAGTCGCCTCGCCCGCTCTGGCGGGACCCGATTTCCAGGCCATCGAGAAAGCGCGCAAAGCCCAGCAGGTCGCGGCATCCGAACGTCGCGCCGATACGCTGGCCGGTAAAGGCTCGCCGAACTGCCCGCCGCCGCCACTCGTGCTGCCGCTGGACCATGGTCCGCGCGCACTGACCACGCCGGGAGAGAACCGCTGGCGCAAGGCACGGTACGAAGCACAGTTGAAGACGTGCAAGAACTTGCCGTCGTAGTGCTTTGGGCGCCCGGCGAAAACCCGCGGCTTCCGGGCGCCGAAGCGCAAGCGCTGTTGGTCGAAGCCGAACGCGTCTTCGCGGGTCTCAGCTCGACGGGCGCTTTCTCAAAAAGCACATTGCAGCAACAGCGCATTACAGCCAACCTTCCGGCGCGAATTCGCTGGTGAGCAACAACCAGATCTTTTGCCAGAATTCCGACTCGGGTTCGTCTGGATGAATGGGGCCCTCGCCGCCGGCCGGTGTGATCCATTCGAGTGTCTGTCCGTCGGACAGCCGTAATTGATGCGCCGCCTGCATCTTGGACAACACAGCCAGGCGAGCAGCATCTTCGGCAACTTCCGCAACATGGATCGCCAACGCGCTTTCGGTGTTGATGCGATCAGAGCGTGGGTCGAAATTCATCGACCCGACGAACAACTCCTTTCTGTCGATCACCAGCGATTTGGTATGCAATCCCCCCACGGACAGTCCAAAGAGCTTGCGCTGCTCTTCGCGCCCGGCGCGCTGTGGGCTCAACTCGAACAGTGCAACACCGGCAGTCAGGAGCGCTGGTCTATAGCGCCGATAGGCCCCGTGTACGAGCGGCTGATCGGTCGAAGCGAGTGAATTGGTCAACACGCTGACCTTGACACCCCGGCGAGCCGCTTCGGCGAGGAGGTCCACGCCGGCTCGCCCCGGGATGAAATAGGGTGAAGTAAGCAATATCTCCCCTGATGCGGCACGGATGTGTTCCAAGGCGTTGAGCCTCACGAGGTTAGAGCCATGCTCTTGTCTTCCCTGGGTCTGTGATGCGGAAAGCGCCTTGCCAGGCAGATCCGCGTAGGATTCCCCGTCGCCCCACGCCAGATGCACACGGCCGGCAGCGAACTCCTTCGCCACCGATGAGCGGCCCAGCGCGTCGGGTGCATCGGCACCAGCCAGCGCCGGAGCCGATGCAGACTGGGTCAGCGCCTCGAAGCGATCGCGTAGCGCGTGCGCGGGCGCTGAACGTGCGGCGACGTATTCGATTGGCACAGTGGCGGCGCTGTTCCAGTAGAGGTCGAACTGGCGAGACATGTCACCGACGACTTCTCCCGCAGCCAGCACGTCCAGGTCGATGAAGTTGCCCGCGTCATTGCGCGTGAAGTATTCATCGCCAATGTTGCGCCCCCCGGTGATCGCCCAGGCTGCGTCGGCGACGAACAACTTGTTGTGCATCCGATGATTCAAGCGCCCAAAGAAGAATGGCGATGCCGCGAATCGAGCGAACACGCCGCCAGCCCTTAACGCGAATGGGTTGAAAAGCCGCACCTCGACGCGCTCGTGCGCGGCCAGGCAGGCCAGCAGTTCGTCCTGACCCTGTGTGTATAGATCGTCGATCAACAGGCGCACCCGAACTCCCCGCGCCGCGGCATCTCGCAAGGCCCGCATCATCTCGCGACCCGTGGAGTCGGATTGAAAGATGAAGTACTGCAGGTCCAACGACCGCGTGGCCAATCGCGCAAGCTCAAGGCGTGCCTGCAGCGCGTCCGGCCCGGAGGGCAGCAAACGAAAGCCACTGGCTCCTTGCGCCGCGCGTGAGGCTTCTACCACCTTGGACAGCGGTGCGTCTGCCATGGCGGCAAGTGTGTGAGTGGGCGACGACAGAGGCGACGGGGGCAACCCGAGGCAGCCGGACAAGGCGAGCAAGGTGCTCGCCATCGCAACGCGCCAAAGGGGAATCAGTCTGTTCAAAATCTGTTGCCTCATGTCGAGCGGTTTTGTCGCACAGGTGAGGTTGGAGAGCGCGACTATCGAGCAAGCCGAGGAATTTAAGCCGAGTTTCGGCAAACGCGGGCCGCGTTCGCTGAAAAAGACGCGCTACCTCTCCCGGATGCTGACTCCTCTCTCTTTGATCCTAGCAAGATGATGATGCGCTGCGCTCCATGCAGCGCGAAGAAGTGCATTCAAGCGATTGAGAGCATGAAAAAGCGATACCGCCATTCGATCGTTCCAGACACAGGTGCGACGGCAGATGAAGTATTTGTAATCCACCTGTGCGGCCATCGACGGGTTGGATTTCTAGACTGACGACAGGGAGATCAACCGACGGCCTACCGAGCGCATCCGGGCTGTCATGGCTTTCTGGCCCGGCATGCACTCACACGGTCAAAGGAGAGTGTCATGTCGTCAAAACGTATAGGTTCAGCGCTTGCCATGGTCATTGGCGCAGTTGTTCTCGTGCCCCCGACCTACGCGGAGCCGTCCCACTTCGCGCCAACGGAAGCGGGGGTGGTCTACCACCCCGAGCATGCAGGGCCGGCCAAACCCCGAGCCCAGATCACCGCAGAACTCGAAACCGCTCAGAAGCATCCGTTCTGGACATGGGCGAGTCGCTATGGCGCCCCATGGCCTGTCGCCAAGAGCGGTCCGGGCAAGACACGCGATGAAGTTCGAAAAGAGACCCTTCAGGCGATGCGAGACGGCACCATTCCGTCCGGCGAAAGATAATCGCAAGCGCACCTGCTGAGTAACAACTGAGGAGATCTGCCTCCTCAGCAGGTGTCACATCGATTGCCGTGCTCGCTTGCCACGAGCCCGGAGAGTGGCGCGGAGGACTGCGGAGCGCGAGGTTGCACGCGTGTGCTATGGACTGCAACAGTCTTGCTGCCCTTGGATTGGCGGGCATTTCACCGAACCGAACGAACAGAACACACAGCAGTCGCCGGATTTCGGACGAAGCAAGATCTTGCAGTTCTCGCATTCGTAGAAGAACTGGCAGGCGTCCACAGGCATCTCCTCACGCTTCGCGTGGCCGCAGTGTGGACATGTCAGCACGGACTCGAGAATAACTGCGCTGTGCACGCCTTGTCTTCTCGTCATCAGTGCGCGCTCCCAATCTCGCAGCCATTCCTACCGCATCGCTTGCGCGCTGGCGACAGAAGATCCCACAGCGATACGCCAACCATCGAGCCCAGCCCGGCGTACAACAACTCGGCGGTCCACCATCGGCCGAAGAAGAGCAGCATTGCCGCGAGCACCGTCGTCGGACCGATCATGCCCATCAAGCCGCGATGCCACTGACGATGGCGATACCAGCCGATGGCATTCGCCACCAGGGCAACGCCGGCGAACAGTGGCAGCAGGGTGGAGAGAAACAGGCCTTCGTAGCCGCTGAAGATGCCAAGGCCTGTCGCAGCTCCCAGGCTTGCCAGGGCTGGGAAACACGCTGGGCATGCTGCGGCCGAGACAATGCTGCCCAAAGCGCCGGCCTTGTCGGCCATCCGTGCGATCCATTCCATCGAGTGCATCCATGTCTTTCGAGGAGTCCACAATACTTCCGTAGTCAAGTACGGAGTCAAGCGACATGGACCAATTAAGCATCGGCGTATTCGCGCAGGCCGCAGGGGTCAACGTGGAGACCATCCGGTTCTATCAACGCAAGGGTTTGCTGCCGCAGCCGGACCGGCCTTACGGCAGCATCCGGCGATACGGCCAGAAAGATGTGGCAAGAGTCCGGTTCGTGAAGTCTGCGCAGGGCCTGGGTTTTCGCCTCGACGAAGTGGCCGGATTGTTGATGTTGGAAGATGGCACGCATTGCGGCGATGCTCGACAACTCGGGGAGCAAAAACTTGCCGATGTGCGTGCGAAACTGGCGAACCTTCATCGTATCGAAGCGGCCTTATCGACATTGATTGACGACTGCTGCACGAATGGCACAAACGTATCCTGCCCATTGATCACTGCGCTGGACAAGTAGCCTCTGTGGGTAGCAACGGGCATCGCCGCCGAGGATCGATGCGCGGCTTCGCTCTATCGCATCGATCCGCAGCAATCAACTGAAGGAGCTTCGCTGTCAACTCTGCAAGGCATTCAGCAATGGGCGCGGCGTATCAAGCGGGATGCAGTGACGCTGTGGTTCGCCTATCGGCATCCAAAAACCCCTTGGCACGTCAAGGCGCTTGCCGCATTCGTCGTCGCCTACGCTCTCAGCCCGATCGACTTGATCCCGGACTTCATTCCCGTGCTGGGGTATCTGGACGATGCGCTCTTATTGCCCGGCCTGATCTGGCTGACGATCCGACTGCTGCCTCGGGAAGTCCTCGCTGACTGCCGCGCCACGGCAGATGAATGGATGAGCCGTGGCGCAGGCAAGCCGCAAAGCCTATGGGGCGCTGCGCTAATTCTTGCGCTCTGGATTGGCGCGGGCGTCATGCTGTGGCGATGGCTTCGGTGATCTTCATGTCAGGCACTCGAGATATGAGGTAAGAGCGGTGCGATGGCGACTGCGATGCCGTTTCACTCCTATCTGACGCAGGCGGGTGTCCTCGACTTCAGCGTGCGCGCTGGGGCCGCAGGTTCGTGACGAATCCAATGAGCGCCACAGCCAGAACCGCGAGCTGCGCGCTCACGGTCTGCCAGGACGGATAGATCCCGAGGAGCTCGATGCGTGGCACCGGAGCGGGGTAGACGCTCAGAAGCCCGGCCTCCTGGAGTCCTGCCACCCCCTTGCCGGCCAGGACCACGGCGAGCACTGCCACCAGCAGCGAGCTGGCCGCGAAGAACTTCCCAATCGGCAGCCGCGCACTGGTGCGCAGCAGAACCCACGCGATGGCTCCCAGCGCCACAAATCCAGCAGCGAGGCCGGCGAGCAACGGCAAGCCATTGCCGTCGGTCCAGAGTGCGGCGAAGAAAAGCACTGTCTCGAAGACTTCTCGATAGACCGCGATGAATGCGAGCGAAAACAGGAACCATGCCGTGCGCTGGTTCAGGGCGTTTGAAAGCTTCTCCTTGAGGTAAATTTGCCAGCGTCCTGCGACGCTCTTCTGATGCATCCACATGCCGACCCCGAGCAGGACGATGGCGGCGAACAAGGATGAAAACCCCTCAGTGAGTTCGCGGCTCGCGCCGCTGACGCTGACCAGGTACGTGGCAGCGAACCAGGTGAGTCCGCCAGCCGCAAGAGCCAGAACCCACCCGGCATGCACGTAGCGCAAGACATCCTGGCGCTCGGCCTTGCGCAGGAACGCAATCATCGCGACGACCACCAGCAGGGCCTCCAAACCTTCGCGCAGCAGGATGGTCAATGCCGCCAGAAAGGTGGTGAGGGCATCGTCTTCGCTGGGCTGCAATGCAGCGTCCGCCTGGTCGAGCAGCGACCGAAGCGATTGCCCGGCGTTTTGCACCTGGGTCTGGGTGCCCGTGGCGATGGCCGCTCGGTAGGCGCCCATGGCTGTTTCGATGCGTGCGAGCAAGTCCGCACTCCGTGCGCGCAGAACCGGCTCGAGCGGCTCGAAGCCGTCCAGGTATGCGGACAAGGCCAGCTTGCTCGCGCGTGCCCGATCCCCTTGTTCAAAGGCGGTCGCACTCTCGGCAAGCTTGGCTTGGGCTGCTGCGGTGCCTTGCTGCGACACAGCCGACTCCTGGGGATGCGCCCGCAGAAAAGCGAGGAGCGCGGGCGCAGACTTGGCGCTCACCTTCGTGGCGAGCGCGCTTTCAGACAACTGGGCAAGCGCGTCCAGCCCAACTACGGCGCCCCTGGCCTGACGATCCTCACGCCACTGCGCGGCGCCAGCGGTGCGATCCGCATCGGAATACGACAGCCCGCCCACGAAGAAGGCCAGCGCCCAGCGGTCCTCGTCGGACAGGGTGTCCTTGAAGCTGGCCATGGCCGTCCCCTGAACGCCCCGTGTCATCACTTGGTACAGCGCGAGCGGTGATCGATTGCGTGAACGCTCCCGGTCCGAGAAATTGGTGGGATGCGGGTCAAGGCGGGCGGCGAGCGGCCCGTCGCCAGTGCCCTGGGCGCCGTGACAGGCGGCACAGGTCGACTGGAAGAGCGTCGCACCCCGTGCGAGATCCGGCATCTTCGTCGGCGAGAGCGGGAAGGGGTAAGCCTTGACCAGCGCGGCGGCCAGCGCGTGAGCTGCGTTGGCCACAACCTTCGGATCGGACTTGGCCGTGATAAGCGCGCTCAGCTTGCCGGCCTGATCGACCAGTCCTGGAAGTTGCGGCGTGCTCGGAAGCGCCTCGAGTTGTCGTGCCGCAGTCGCAGCGAACTCCTGCATTTCCGCGTATTCCGAGGCGCTCTCGACCTTGCCGTCGCGCACAGCGCCGCCGTAATCGACTGCGAGGTAGTCGAGCAACTGCCAGGTTTGCTTGGCTTTGTCGGAGGTCGACTCGTCCGCCGCTTGGGCGGGCAGGCACACCAGTACGAGCAGGGTGACCAGCGCCCATAGGCGGACGCGGGGAAGAACAGGGCGCATCATTTTGTTGGAGTAAAAATATGAAGGATTCGCATTCAGATCGTATCGCGCATGTTCCCCACGGGCTTGCGGAACAGCGAGAACCACAGGCATCTGATCGCCTGCTTTATCGAAACTGCGTGCAGGGAGTGCCGGCGGTCGCCAAGCGAAAAGGATGGGAAAGATGGCCGTCCTTGCAATCATTCCATATTTCAACTATCGTTGAATCATGGAAGAAAAGAACGTCATTCAAGCCCTGGCCGCGCTGGCCCAGCCAGTGCGCCTTCAGGTCTTTCGAGCGCTGGTCGTGGCAGGTCCCGTCGGGCTGACGCCCGGCGTGCTCGCCGAGCAGCTTGGCGTGCCTTCGACCAGCCTCTCGTTCCACCTCAAGGAGCTGACGCACGCCAACCTAGTCAGCCAGGAGCGAGACGGCCGCAATCTGATCTACCGCGCGGCGTTCGAGCAGATGAATGCGCTGCTCGGTTACCTCACGGAGAACTGTTGTCAGGGCGAGGCGTGCCTCACCGACAGCGCCACTGCCTGCGAATGCTGAAGGAGAAACCCATGAAGCGCTTCCACGTCCACCTGCATGTCGATGACCTCGCAAAGAGCATCGCCTTCTACTCAAACTTGTTTGCTTCGGCGCCGACGCGCGTTGAAGCCGACTACGCGAAATGGATGCTCGACGACCCACGCGTCAACTTCGCCATATCGACTGTGGGGGGGACGAAGGGCATCGACCACCTCGGCTTCCAAGCAGAGAGTTCCGACGAATTGATCGAGCTGAAGCGCCGAGCCGGCGCGGCCGACCGCACGGTGTTCGATGAAGGCGCGACTACTTGCTGTTACGCCAAAAGCGAAAAGCACTGGGTCACTGATCCCCAGGGGATTGCCTGGGAACACTACCAAACCTTCGAGGACAACCAGAGCTTTGGTCAACGGCGTGACCTGGTCAGCCAGCAGGTGCAAGGGTGGTGCGAAAAAGCCGCTGATCGCGTTGGCCTCACCAAGAGCAAGAACGCCTGCTGCTGACGGCCGCGCCATGTCCCAAGCACCTCTCACTGCATCACCCGAGGCGGTGGTCAAGTCCCTCTTCGTGCGTGCCGAAGCTGAGTCGCTCGCGTCTGTGCGAATGCTGCTTCGCGATGCCGGCCTGCCCGAATCCGATCTTCAAGAAGACCACATGGAAGCCTTCTTTGTGAGCCGTGCCGGCGACGAAGGGATTCTTGCATGCGTCGGTCTGGAGCGGTTCGGCGAGACCGCATTACTGCGTTCACTGGCAGTGCGCGCCGACGCTCGCGGCCAAGGTGTTGGCGACCAAGCCCTGCAGACCATGGAAGAATTCGCTGCATCGAAGGGCGTGAATCGCCTTTGCATCCTGACCACCACGGCAGCGCCATTCTTCGAGGCCCGAGGCTTCGAGCACTGTGACCGCACGGCGCTGCCGGCATCTGTGCAGGCGAGCAGCGAATTCAAGAGCCTGTGTCCGGCCTCGGCTGTCTGCATGTTCAAAGAGATCAACCCCACTTCCTCCACCGAGAAACATCGTCATGTCTGAAAAAAATTACAACGTCCTGTTCATCTGCACGGGCAATTCCGCGCGCTCCATCCTGGCCGAAGGCCTGCTCAACGAACTGGGCAAGGGGCGATTCAAGGCCTACTCCGCTGGAAGCCATCCTGCCGGCAAGGTCAACGCCTATGCCTTGCTCACTCTGGACAAGATGCACCTTCCCGCCACCGGCTATCGCAGCAAGAACTGGGACGAGTTCGCGAAGTCGGATGCCCCGGCGATGGACTTCGTTCTCACCGTCTGCGACAAGGCCGCGGGCGAGGTTTGCCCGGTGTGGCCCGGCCAGCCGATGACCGCGCACTGGGGAGTGGCCGACCCTGCCGCATTCGCAGGACCGGAAGAGGCCACCGAGCGCCAGTTCATGGATACGGCCCTTACGCTGAAGCGCCGGATCGAGCTGATGCTGGCTCTGCCTCTGGCCCGGCTCGACTCAATGGCCATCCAGCGCGAGATCCGCGATATCGGCAAGGTTCAGAAGGCTGCGCAATGACGCTCAACGTACTCATCCTCTGCACCCACAATTCGGCCCGCAGCGTGCTGGCCGAGGGCATGCTCAACCACTGGGCCCAGAAACTCGGCAAGGACGTGAAAGCGTTCAGCGCCGGCAGCGCGCCCAGCGGAAGAATCAACCCGTTCGCCATCGAGGTGCTGAAAGGCGCCGGCGTGGACACCGAAGGCTTCCGAAGCAAGAGCTGGGACGAATTTGCCACGCCCGTCATGCATGTGGTCATCACCGTCTGCGACAGCGCGGCACAAGAGACTTGCCCTTACTGGCCGGGAACACGCGTCAAGGTCCATTGGGGGTATCCGGACCCTTCCACCACCGAGGGCGGCGACATCGCCAAGCGACAGGCCTTCGAGCTGACGCGCCAGGCGATCTCCTATCGCATGCTGCAACTGCTCGCACTGGACAACCCGGAAGCAATGAGCGACGCCGAGCTGCAAGAGCGTCTGCAGCGCATCTCTTCGAACTGACACCATGAGCGCAGTCATCGAAAGTCCGCGCGGCAGCGCGGCCCCCATGAGCGTGTTCGAGCGCTATCTGACGGTGTGGGTTTTTCTCTGCATCGTCGTCGGCATCGCTTTGGGGCAGTTGTTCCCGGCCGTGTTCCAGGCAGTCGGCCGCCTCGAGGTTGCCAAGGTCAACATTCCCGTGGGCGTGCTGATCTGGGTGATGATCATCCCGATGTTGCTGCGGGTCGACTTTGCGGCCCTCGCCGAGGTGAAAAACCATTGGCGCGGCATTGGCGTGACGCTATTCATCAACTGGGCCGTGAAGCCGTTTTCGATGGCCTTCCTGGCCTGGCTCTTCGTGCGACAGGTCTTTGCCGGCTACCTGCCGGCCGATCAGCTCGACAGCTACGTGGCTGGTTTGATCCTGCTGGCCGCGGCACCATGCACGGCCATGGTGTTCGTCTGGAGCCGGCTGACAGGCGGCGACCCGGCCTTCACGCTGTCGCAGGTCGCGTTGAACGACGCCATCATGGTGTTTGCCTTTGCGCCCATCGTCGGCCTGCTGCTGGGCCTGTCGGCCATCACGGTGCCGTGGGACACGCTCATCACGTCGGTGGCGCTCTACATCGTGCTGCCGGTGATCTTTGCGCAGCTGTTGAGGAAGCAGCTGCTCAAGGCCGGGCCGGCCGCATTCGAACGCGCCATGCATCGCATCGGCCCGTGGTCGATCGCGGCGCTCCTGCTGACGCTCGTGCTCCTGTTCGCCTTCCAGGGCGAAGCCATCATCAAGCAGCCGCTGGTGATCGCAATGCTTGCGGTGCCAATCCTGATCCAGGTGGTGCTGAATTCCGGTCTGGCCTACTGGCTCAACCGAAAGCTCGGAGAGAAGCACAACATCGCATGCCCGTCAGCACTGATTGGCGCATCGAACTTCTTCGAGCTGGCGGTGGTGAAGGTGGTGAATTCGTCACGAGGCTGGTATGAATCGTGAGCTTCCGAACGTCGATTCCGAGCTCTTCGAGAAGGCCGACCTGAATCTGTTGCTGCCGGCGCAGCGCTCGACGCATGCGCCGCGCATCCTGTTGCTGTACGGCTCCGTTCGCGAGCGCTCCTACAGCCGGCTGCTCACGGAAGAAGCGGCACGGCTGCTTCGGGCACTGGGTGCGGAGACGCGGATTTTCGACCCGCGCGGATTGCCGCTCCCGGACGCCGAACCCGACGACCACCCCAAGGTACAGGAGCTGCGCGACCTCGCGCAATGGGCCGAGGGCATGGTGTGGACATCGCCCGAACGCCACGGCGCCATGACCGGCATCATGAAGGCGCAGATCGACTGGATCCCGCTGGCCCTCGGCTCGGTGCGGCCCACGCAGGGCAAGACGCTCGCGGTGATGGAAGTGTCGGGCGGCTCGCAGTCGTTCAACGCGGTGAACCAGCTGCGCGTGCTGGGCCGCTGGATGCGCATGATCACGATCCCCAACCAGTCGTCGGTGGCCAAGGACTTCCTGGAGTTCGAGGAGAACGGCCGCATGAAGCCTTCTCCCTACTACGAACGCGTGGTCGACGTGATGGAAGAGCTGGTGAAGTTCACGCTGCTCACGCGCGACTGCGCGGCGCACCTGGTCGACCGCTACAGCGAGCGGCGCGAGAGCGCAGAGGCCCTCTCGAAGCGGGTCAACCTGCGCAGCATCTGAGCGAGGCGAACCCAGGGTGCAGAACCGAACCACGACGACGGTGATGCTGGGCGTGGCCCAGACACTGGCGTGGGCTTCGTCGTACTACCTGCCGGCAGTCCTGGCCGGTTCAATCGGCAAGCAGCTCGGTATCTCCACGTCCACGGTGTTCGGCGCCTTCTCGGCAGCACTGCTCGTTGCTGCGGCAATCGGCCCCTGGGCCGGCCGCGTCATCGATCGCGTTGGCGGACGCCCGGTGCTCATTGCGAGCAATCTCGTGTTCGCTGCCGGATTGGCTGCGCTGAGCCAGGCCACGCATGCCAGCCATGTCTTCGCCGCCTGGGCCTTGATGGGCCTTGCCATGGGCAGCGGGCTCTATGAGGCCGCATTTGCCACGGTGGTGCGTCTGCACGGCCAGCATGCCCGACGCGCCATCACCGGCATCACGTTGTTCGCAGGCTTTGCAAGTACCGTGGGTTGGCCGCTTTCGGCCTATCTGGAAAGCACGGTGGGCTGGCGCGGGGCGTGTCTCGCGTGGGCAGCCTTGCACTTGGTCATCGGCCTGCCGCTCAACGCGCTGCTGCCGCGCGCTTCCCGCGCCGACCCGGCATCGAAGGAGGCGACCACCTCCAGGCAGGACGCGGGCAGCGGGCTCGCACCGGCGCAACAGCGCCGCGCCGCCTTCCTCATGGCCTTCGTCTTCGCCGTGACATGGTTTGTCAGCACCGCGATGGCCGCGCACCTGCCCGCGCTGCTGCAGGCCAGCGGCGCTACGCTGGCCATCGCAGTAGGCATCGCCGCACTGGTCGGACCGGCGCAGGTGGCCGGCCGGCTGATCGAGTTCACTTTTCTGAAGCACGCGCATCCGCTGCTGTCGGCCCGGGTGGCCACGCTTGCACATCCGGTGGGCGCCCTCTGCCTGGGCATGTTCGGCACCTCTGCTGCGACTGCCTTCGCGGTATTGCACGGGCTGGGCAACGGCATCCTGACGATCGCCATCGGAACGCTTCCGCTGCTGATCTTTGGTGCCGAGGGCTACGGGCAGCGCCAGGGATTCCTGATGGTGCCAGCGCGCATCGTGCAGGCCGGGGCACCGTTTCTGTTCGGCATTGCGGTGGAGCGATGGGGCGACGGGGCACTGTGGTTCTCCGCTGCCCTTGGCCTGTCCGCCTGCCTTGCCTTGGTCATCATGACGGCCGATATGAGGAAGGCACTACTTGTTGCTGCGGCACATTGAAATCAGAACTCTGATTGTCTTGTGACCCACGAAGTGATCATCGTTGGTGGTGGCCAGGTAGTGCTCTCGGTGGCGCACCTCCTGCAGCAGGCTCATCACGACAGCGGCACGCTGGCAAGGGGCGGGTTCGGCTGCCGTCGCTAGCGGCTAAACCGACCGCCAGCGAGGGATGTGCTCTTCTTTGCCTTTCCCAGTGAAGGGTCCGCTTTAGAACGGATGCCCCCCAAGCTGATGTTTTCTGCCCCCAGAGATGCCCCCATGTATCTCGGACGAGGTCTCACTTTCTTGGACAATCCTGGACAATTTCTCGATCGCTCGGCGGGAGCGCTGCGGCTCTGACATACGTTGGCGGACTTGTTCGGGCGTCAACTTGGTGCTTCGCTGGACCCCGATCGCCCTGCCTCGGGATGGCTGTCGTTTGCATTCATGTCGGGGCGGATCGTAGGCGGACATGGTCGACGCAAAAACTACGCGATTTCGAACCGATATAGCTTTCGCCGATGGTCAGTAAACCTCCTGTCGTTACATCTTGACTCGAACCCGAGCCTGTGATCCTCAAGAGGTAGTCGTGAATTCAACGAAGGCGATGTGCTCCGCGAGGTTCAGGGCGGCTAGCAGCAGGTATTTCTCGGCATCGGTGCGCACACGCAGCAAGCCGTGGTCGCCGAGGTATCCGTAGACAAACGCGAGCAGGTAATGTCCGGGATGTTCGTCGCAGAACTGCTGACGATCTGCTGCGCTACTAGGACTCCCGACTCCAAAGATGCGGTTGCCCCACCCTCCTCTCAACGGGGTACGAAGCTGGTTTTCACGTACCCCCAATCCGGCATTTCGATACCCCTCGAGATACCCCCGAGATGCGTCGGATTGGGGCATACTGCATCGGACTCAATCGGACAACGAAATAGCCCTCTCCAGAGGAGAAAACAAAAAGGCCGAACACCTTTGGAAGTGTCCGGCCTTGTAGCTGGTCCCGCCGCCAGGAATCGAACCTGGATCTCAGCCTTCGGAGGGCCGAATTCTATCCGTTGAAATACAGCGAGAGAGGGGTCCGGCAAGCACCGGAGCCAGACATTATGGCCTATCAGGCGGCCTCTGTTTCGGCTTCGTCCGCAACCGCCGCTGCGGACAGCAGCGCACCGAAGCCCAGGCCCGCCAGATACACCCTGAAGGTGCGCCTGCCGGTGGGCACGAGATCGAAGGCCTCGGGGTCGAGCAGCCAGTTCTGGATGAGCCCGCTGATGAGCGCATGCAGCCCCTGCGCGGCCATTGCGCCGGGCACCGGCAGCTTGATGTGAGCGCGGCGGGCGGCCTGCCGCAGGGCCTTTTCGAAGTCGCCGACGCAGGCGTTGCGGGCGTCGAGGTGGCGCTGCTGCACGGAAGCCATGTCGTGCGTGTATTCGACCTTGTGGGTCGCCACGTCGAACACGCGGCGCACCTGCGGATCGGTGGTCATGAGGGTCAGCGCGTGGACCATGCCCTCTTCTATCTCGGCCAGCGGATCGTCGATGCCGCTGGCGCTGGTGGCCCTCGGCCCGGCTTCGAGCGGAAGGATGACGCGCTCCATCATGGCGTTGAACAAGTCTGCCTTGTCCTTGAAATGCCAATAGATGGCGCCGCGCGTCGCGCCGGCCTGCTGCGCGATCTGCTGCAGCGTGGTCTGCGAGACGCCTTGCGCCTGAAACAGCAGCTCCGCGGCATCGAGCAACCGATGCCGCGTGGCCATTGCTTCTTCCTTCGTACGACGTGCCACCAAGTCTCCTGATTTGTAAAGCAACGCCCTTTCCGGATCGTGGGGCCATTGCACGGCCGTCACTATACATCCATGAATGTATGTAAACTACCGGGCTTCCCCGATGGCCCGCCTGCCCGTACAGGTTTCCGGCTCGCCCGAGAACGCGCCATCTCCCGTCTTCGCTTCAAAGGAATCGCATGCCTCTCCTGCATGTTTCGCGTCAATCGTCCTTTTCGCCGCGTCTCGCGACCGTGGCCGCCGTTGTCCTGCTGGTCCTCGCGGGCTGTGGCAAGAGCGATGCGCCCGCCGGCGCAGGCGCATCCGGCGGTGGCGGGCACCCGGCGCCCGAAGTCGGCGTGGTGGTGGCGGCTCCGGCCGACGTCGGCCTCGTCACCGAACTGCCCGGCCGCCTCGAGGCTTCGCGCGTCGCGCAGGTCCGCGCCCGCGCTTCGGGCATCCTGCTCAAGCGCGAATTCCGCGAAGGCAGCGACGTGAAGGCCGGCCAATTGCTGTTCCGCATCGACCCCGCGCCGCTGGTGGCCTCCCTGCAGAACGCACAGGCCACGCTGGCGCGCGCCGAAGCCAACGCAGTGCAGGCCAAGGCCCTGGCCGACCGCTACAAGCCGCTGGTCGAGGCCAACGCCGTGAGCAAGCAGGAATACGCGACGGCCGTGGCCTCGCAGAAAACTGCCGAAGCCGACGTGGCCTCCGGCCGCGCCGCCGTGCAGACCGCCAAGATCAACCTCGGCTATGCCGACGTGACCTCGCCCATCGCCGGGCGCATCGGCCGCGCCCTCGTGACCGAAGGCGCGCTGGTGGGCCAGGGCGACGCCACCGAACTGGCAGTGGTGCAGCAGATCAACCCCGTGTACGTCAACTTCACGCAGTCGGCCACCGACGTGCTGAAGCTGCGCCGCGCGCTGGCCGACGGCCAGTACAAGCGCGCGGGCGGCGAGGAAGCTGCCAGCGTGCGCGTGGTGCTGGAAGACGGCAGCGAGTACGCACAGGAAGGCAAGCTGCTGTTCTCCGACCTCACGGTCGACTCGACCACGGGCCAGATCACGCTGCGCGCCGAAGTGCCCAACCCCAAGGGCGAGCTGCTGCCCGGCCTGTACGTTCGCGTGAGGCTGGAGCAGGCCCAGGCCACCAATGCGATCACGCTGCCGCAGCAGGCGGTCACGCGCACGCAGCAGGGCGACACCGTCACGGTGGTCGACAAGGACGGCAAGCTGTCCAAGCGCAACGTGAAGATCAGCGCCGCCAAGGACAACCAGTGGGTGGTGCTCGACGGCCTGAAGGCCGGCGAACAGGTGATGGTCGACGGCTTCCAGAAGCTGCAGATGATGCCGCCCGGCACGCCCGTGAAGGCAGTGCCGTGGACCAAGCCGAACCCCGGCGCCGCGGCCAAGCCGGCTGCGGCGGCGCCTGCCGCCGCAGAACCGGCGGCCACGGCCGAGAAGAAGTAATCAGGAGCGCGCCCGCAAATGGCCAAATTTTTTATCGACCGCCCGATCTTCGCGTGGGTGATCGCACTGTTCATCCTCGTGGTGGGCGGCGTGGCAATCACCCAGCTGCCGATCTCGCAGTACCCGCCGGTGGCGCCTCCCGCCATCGTGATCAACGTCGCCTACCCCGGCGCCTCGGCCCAGACGCTCGAAGACAGCGTGCTGTCCGTCATCGAACGTGAAATGAACGGCTCGCCGGGCATGATCTACATGGAATCGGTGGCCCAGGCCGACGGCACCGGCTCCATCACGATCAGCTTCGAGGCTGGCACCAACGACGACCTCGCGCAGGTGGACGTGCAGAACCGGCTGTCGCGCGCGACGCCGCGCCTGCCGTCCGCCGTGACGCAGCAGGGCGTGCGCGTGGACAAGTCGCGCAACAACTTCCTGATGTTCGTGATGCTGTCCTCCGACAACCCGAACATCGACCCGGTGGCGCTCGGCGACTATGCCGCGCGCAACGTGGTGCCCGAGCTGCAGCGCGTGGTAGGCGTGGGCCAGGCCCAGCTGTTCGGCTCCGAGAACGCGATGCGCATCTGGATCGACCCGGCCAAGCTGCAAGGCTTCAACCTGTCGGCCACCGACGTCAACAACGCGATCCGCGCACAGAACGCGCAGGTGTCCTCCGGCACCATCGGCGACCTGCCCAACATCCCCGGCCAGGCCATCGCGGCCACGGTGGTGGTGAACGGCCAGCTCGCCAACGTCGACCAGTTCAAGGACATCGTGCTGCGCGCCAACACCGACGGCTCGACCGTGCGGCTGAAGGACGTGGCCCGCGTCGAACTCGGCGGCCAGTCGTACGCCACCTCGGCGCGCCTGAACGGCGTGCCGGCGGTCGGCGTGGGCGTGCAGCCCACGCCCAACGGCAATGCGCTGCAGTCGGCCAAGGCGATCCGCGCCAAGATGGCCGAACTCGAGCGCTACTTCCCGCAGGGCGTGAAGTGGGCCATTCCGTACGACAGCTCGCGCTTCGTGCAGATCTCGATCACCGAAGTGGTCAAGACGCTGCTGGAAGCCGTGGCGCTGGTGTTCGTGGTGATGTTCCTGTTCCTGCAGAACTGGCGCTACACGATCATCCCGACCATCGTGGTGCCGATCGCGCTGCTGGGCACCTTCGCCTCGCTGCTGGCGCTGGGCTTCTCGATCAACGTGCTGACCATGTTCGGCATGGTGCTGGTGATCGGTATCGTGGTGGACGACGCCATCGTGGTGGTGGAGAACGTCGAGCGCATCATGAGCGAGGAGGGGCTGTCGCCGCTCGAAGCCACGCGCAAGGCCATGCGCCAGATCTCCGGCGCCATCATCGGCGTGACGGTGGTGCTGGTGTCGGTGTTCGTGCCGCTCGCGTTCTTCGCGGGCTCCACCGGCAACATCTACCGCCAGTTCTCGGCGGTGATGGTGGCGTCAATCGGCTTCTCGGCGTTCATGGCGCTGTCGCTCACGCCGGCGCTGTGCGCCACGCTGCTCAAGCCGGTCGAGGCCGGCCACCACCACGAGAAGACCGGCTTCTTCGGCTGGTTCAACCGCGGTTTCACGCGCACGGCCAAGGGCTACGAGAGCCTCGTCGCCCGCGTGCTGCGCCGCGCCGCGCGCTACCTCGTGATCTACGCCGCGATCATCGGCGCGGTGGTGTTCACCTACAGCCGCCTGCCCAGCTCGTTCCTGCCGCAGGAAGACCAGGGCAACATCATCGTGAACGTGCAGCTGCCCCCGGGCGCCACGCAGGAACGCGCGCTGTCGGTCATGCAGCAGGTCGAGGGCTTCATCCTGAAGCAACCCGAAGTGCAGAGCATGGTCGGCGTGATGGGCTTCAGCTTCTCCGGCCAGGGCCAGAACGCGGGCCTCGCCTTCGTGACGCTGAAGGACTGGGACGAGCGCAAGGACCCCGCCCACTCGGCCAGCGCGCTGGCCGGCCGTGCCTTCGGTGCGCTGTCGGGCATCCGCGACGCCTTCATCTACCCGCTGAGCCCGCCGCCCATTCCCGAACTGGGCAACGCCAGCGGCTTCAGCTTCCGCCTGCAGGACCGCTCCGGCGCGGGCCACGAGGCGCTGATCAACGCACGCAACCAGCTGCTGGGCATGGCCTCGCAGAGCAAGATCCTGTCGCAGGTCCGTCCTGACGGCCTGGAAGACGCGCCGCAACTGCAGATCGACATCGACCGCGACAAGGCGAACGCACTGGGCGTGAGCTTCGACGCGATCAACGCGACGCTGTCGACCGCGCTGGGTTCGAGCTACATCAACGACTTCCCGAACCGCGGCCGCCTGCAGCGCGTGGTGGTGCAGGCCGACGCGCCGGCCCGCATGCAGCCCGACGACCTGCTCAAGCTGAACGCCAGCAACACGCAGGGCCTGCCGGTACCGCTGTCGGCCTTCGCGACCACCAAGTGGGTCACGGGCGCCACGCAGACGGTGCGCTACAACGGCTACCCCGCGATCCGCATCAGCGGCGACGCGGCGGCCGGCTACAGCACCGGCGCCGCGATGGCCGAGATGGAAAAGCTCGCCTCGCAGCTGCCGCAAGGCTTCGGCTTCGAATGGACCGGCCAGTCGCGCGAAGAAAAGCTCGCGGGTTCGCAGGCCATCGTTCTGTACGGCTTCGCGATCCTGGCGGTGTTCCTGTGCCTGGCCGCGCTGTACGAAAGCTGGTCGATCCCGCTGTCGGTGATCCTGGTGGTGCCGCTCGGCGTGCTGGGCGTGCTGCTGGCGACGATGCTGCGCGCTTATTCGAACGACGTGTACTTCCAGGTGGGGCTGATCACCATCATCGGCCTCTCGGCGAAGAACGCGATTCTGATCATCGAGTTCGCCAAGGACCTGCAGGCGCAGGGCAAGGGCGTCATCGAATCGGCACTGGCCGCCGCGCACCTGCGGTTCCGCCCGATCGTGATGACCTCGCTGGCCTTCGGCCTGGGCGTGCTGCCGCTGGTGCTCGCCTCGGGTGCCGGCTCTGCCAGCCAGCGTGCCATCGGCACCGGCGTGCTGGGCGGCATGGTGACGGGCACGGCGCTGGCCGTGATCTTCGTGCCGGTGTTCTTCGTGGTGGTGCGCAGCCTGTTCAAGGGCAGCGCTCGCCAGCGCGAGGCCGACAAGCGGCATGCGGAAGCAGCCGGCATCACGGAGGAACCAAAACATGACTGAACTCGGGCACACCCCCAGGCTTCGCGCACTGCGTGTCGCTACGCCCACCCCCTTGCAGGGGGCAACACCAGCGGCCCGGCAGAGCCGGTTCCGCGGTGTTTCCCGAACAGGCCGCGCCGTGCATGCAGCGCGAACGGCCATGGAGTCGCTATGACAATGACGAAATTCGTTCCAACAGCCCTGGCAGCGGCAATGCTGCTGGCCGGCTGCTCGCTGATCCCGACCTACGAGCGCCCTGCCGCGCCGGTGCCGACCACCTTCCCGGGTGACCCGGCGCAGCCGGCCGGACAGGCCGCGGCCAACCTGGCCTGGCAGGACTTCTTCACCGACCCGCGCCTGGCGGGCCTGATCCAGACGGCGCTCTCGAACAACCGCGACCTGCGTGTGTCGGTGCTCAACATCGAGCAGGCGCGCGCGCAGTTCCAGATCCAGCGCTCGGCGCTGTTCCCGGCGCTGGGCCTGACGGGCTCGGGCTCGCGCTCGGGTCCCAACCCGTACCAGGGCATCGAGCCCGGCGCGGGCAGCGTGGCCTCGCAGTACAGCGTCAACTTCGGCTTCACGGCCTGGGAGCTCGACTTCTTTGGCCGCATCCGCGCGCTGAAGGACCAGGCCCTGGCGCAGTACCTGGCCACCGACGAAACGCGCAAGGCGGTGCAGATCAGCCTGATCGCGTCGGTCGCGAACGGCTGGCTCACGCTGCTGGCCGACGACGAACTGCTCGAGATCACGCGCCAGACCCTGGTCACGCGCGAAGAGTCGGTGCGCCTCACGAAGCTGCGCTTCGACAACGGCGTGTCGTCCGAGCTCGATTTCCAGGCTTCTAACGGCCAGCTCGAAAGCGCGCGCGCTGCCTATGCGCAGCAACTGCGCACCCGCGCGGAGGACGAGAACGCCCTCGCCCTGCTGCTGGGCGCGCCGGTGCCCGCCGACGCCACGGCGGGTGGCGCCAAGGGCCTCAACGGCATCAAGCCGATGCCCGACGTGCCGGCCGGCCTGCCCTCCGACTTGCTGGCCGAGCGCCCGGACATCCGCGCGGCGGAGCAGCAGCTGATCGCGGCCAACGCCAACATCGGCGCGGCGCGCGCGAACTTCTTCCCGCGCGTGTCGCTGACCAGCTCCATCGGCACCGCGAGCACCGAGTTCTCGGGCCTGTTCGACCGCGGCTCCAAGGCCTGGTCGTTCGCGCCGACGGTGACGCTGCCGATCTTCAATGCAGGCAGCAACCGCGCGACGCTCGAATCGGCCAAGGCCGGGCGCGAAATCGCCGTGGCGCAGTACGAGAAGTCGATCCAGACGGCATTCCGCGAAGTGGCCGATGCGCTCGCTGGCCGCGCCACGCTGGGCGAACAGGTGCGCGCGCTGCGTGCGCAGGCCGATGCGGAGGCGGTGCGCTTCAAGCTGTCCGACCTGCGCTATCGCAACGGTATCGCCAGCGCGCTAGACCTGCTCGACGCGCAGCGCTCGCTGTTCTCGGCGCAGCAGTCGGCAGTGACCACGCAGCTGCTGCAGCTGCAGAACCAGGTCACGCTGTACAAGACGCTGGGCGGCGGCTGGGCCACGCGCGACGGCAACAAGGGCTGATGCGTTGAGAAACTTTGGCGTCCGCTAAGGGTAGGTCCCTTGCCCGCTTGGGCAAGGGGTCTCTCTATAATCGCCGGTTGGTTAGGAAAAGCCCCCCGACGAGCCCCCGATATTGAGGACGCCAATGAGCGCAGACCCGCATTACCAGGCCACAGAAGAAGCCCACACCGGGCCGATCAAGAACCCGAAGCAGCTGCTTCTCGCGGTATTTTTTTCCTTCATTGCCCCGATCCTGATCATCGTGGGTCTTGTCTCCTACGTGGTCTCGGGCGACAAGCCCTCGGGCACCGCGCAGGGCGACAACATGTCCCTCTACGGCGTGACCAAGGAAGCGCGCGACCGCGAAGTGGCGGAACGCCTCAAGAAGGTCGGCGCCATCGAGATCCGCGACGCCAACCGTCCGCTGGCCACCGGCGAAACCGTCTTCAAGGCCCAGTGCGCCACCTGCCACGGCTCGCCCGGCATTCCCGGCGCGCCGCACTTCCAGGATGCCGCAGCCTGGGGCCCGCGCATCGGACAGGGCTACGCCACGCTTCTCGAACATGCCCTGAAGGGCAAGGGCGCCATGCCCGCCCAGGGCGGCGGCGACTTCGAAGACCTCGAAGTGGGCCGTGCCGTGGTCTACATGGCCAATGCCGGTGGCGCCAAGTTCCCGGTGCCCGATCGCCCGGCCGCAGCCGATGCACCAGCGGCAGAAGGCGCTGCCGGAGCGGCGCCCACAGCTGCTGCAGCCGGCGCTGCTGCTGCACCCGCGGCCCCTGCAGCGGCAGCAGCCCCTGCCCCCGCGGCAAGCGCTCCCGCCGCCAACTAGGCGTTTACCCTAGTCTCAAGAACGAAGCCGGCCCAGCGCCGGCTTTTTTCATGGGCGTGCAGCAGCAGCGGCTTCGGCGTGGTGTTGCGCCGGGCTCAGCACGTGCCTGAAGCGGCCGGGCAGTTGCCCGGCACGCACTTCCTCCGGCGTCCAGAGACCGCGTTCGATGGCCTCCGCCGCGATGCCGACGTCCTGCGTGTGCACCAGCCCCAGCCCGATCGGCGAAGAGAGGTAGAGCCTGCCGTCCTCGTCGAGGAGGCATCCAGTCACCTCGGCGGGCTGCCCGGTGTGCGCGGTGACCGTGAAGCCGTCGCCCTGCTCGGCCACGCGCCACACCAGCGGCGCCGCCTCCAGTTCCACGTACACGCGCTGCGGCCCGTTCTGGAAGAACCACTGCCCCTCGTCGTCGTGCTCGTAGTTGCGGTGAATGAATTCGATCAGCTTGTCGTGCCTGAGCATCGCCCCCTTCGCCAAGGGAAAGGGGCCTTCGGCCTGCGTGCGGTCGTCGCGCATGTACCAGTTGCCGCGAGCGTCCAGACCGAGCCAGCCGTAGCAGTGAGGCACGTTGGGCCATTTGGCGAGTGCCTGTTTGACGATGTCATCCATAAAGCTATTTTGCTCGCCGTCAGGCGTGGCGGGCCAGCCAGCCGCCTACGCGCTCGGGCATGCCGCGCACATGCCCCGGCGGCAGCCCCATGGGAAAGCCCACGTGCCCGCCGTGCGCGGGCTGCCACAGCGTGACGTGCGCACCCACCTCGCCGGCTTGCGGCAGGCTGCTGGCGGGAATGAACGGGTCGTTGCGCGCGTTCACCACCAGCGCGGGCACGCGGATCGATGCCAGGTGCGGCTTGGCCGAGCCCCGGGCCCAGTAGTCGTCGGCGTCGCGAAAGCCGTGCAGGGGCGCGGTGAAGATGTCGTCGAAGGTGTAGAGGTCGCGCGCGGCCAGCAGGCGGTCGCGGTCGAACAGGCCCGGGAACTGCGCCAGCTTGGCCATGGCCTTGGGCTTCATGGTCGCGAGGAACATGCGCGTGTAGACCAGCTTGTTGAAGCCCCGGCCGATGGCTTCGCCGCCAGCCGCGAGGTCGAGCGGCGCGCACACCGAGGCCACCGCGTTCACCACGCCGGCAGCCGTTTCACCGGCCTCCGAAGCCCATCGCATCAGCGCATTGCCGCCGAGCGACACGCCCGCGGCCAGCACCGGGCCGCCGCCCTTGCGCGCATGCTGCTCGCGCATGCGCGTGAGGATCCAGCCGATCTCCTCGAAGTCGCCCGAGTGATAGGCGCGTGGCGCCAGGTTCAGCTCGCCGCTGCAGCCGCGGAAATGCGGCACCGCGAAGGCCATGCCCTGCGATGCGGCGAATGCGGCAAAGGCTTCGGCGTAATGGCTGCGCGATGAACCCTCCAGGCCGTGGAACAGCACCAGCAGCGGCGCCTGCTGCCGGGGCGCATCGACGAAGTCGACGTCGATAAAGTCGCCGTCGGGCGTCTGCCAGCGCTCGCGCCGGTAGACCGGCGCCGGCCCGTCGAAGCGCCGTGCATAGAGCGCGGGCCAGATCGTCTGCAGGTTGCCGCCGGGCAGCCAGCGCGGCGCCATGTAGCCCATGGCCGTGAAGGGGGAGGGGCCTGAAGAAGAAGAGGAAGGCGCGGAAGGAACGAAGGACGGCATCTATCAATGCAGGGTCTGGGGCGGATCGTTGGCGTCGTCGGGTTCGCGCGCGCTGCCGGGGCTCGCATGGTGCGCCACCAGCCGCCAGCCCTGCGCGGTCTTGTGATAGACGTTGGTGGCCAGCACGAAGGCGTGTCGCGGGCCTTCGGCCGTGAGCACCTCGATGCGCTCCAGCACGTTGTGCACGGCACTGGCGAGCGATTCGATCTTGCGCACCCGCGCGGGCGTGGCATGGATGGCGCCGTTGCCGAACATCTGCTCGAAGGCGGCGCGGATCGCGGCCGCGCCCACCAGCCGCGGACCGCCGGGGTGCACGCAGAACACCTCGTCCTCGTCGGCCCAGCAGGCCATCAGCGCATCGATGTCGCCGCGTTGCAGCGCTTCGTAGAAGGCCGCTTCGACGTCGTCGGCAGTGCCGCCGATGGCCGCGGCGGCGCGGAGTGGAGTCTTGGGCATGGCGTGATTCTGCCGCGCCGTCGGTGACGAGGGGACTGCACCGCTTTGGCACGGGCCGCACCGCGGTGCCGCAATCCCGGCGAATCGCCTGCTCCGTTTTGGACCAAATGGTCAAACACAAGACAAAGAATTCTCCTAAACCATTGATTAATAACGACTTATCCAGCTGGCACGCCGCATGCAAGGAGCTGCGCAATCACGCAACAGGAGTCCTTTCATGAACGTCGGCATCTTCATTCCCATCGGCAACAACGGCTGGCTGCTTTCCGAAAACGCCCCCCAGTACAAGCCCAGCTTCGAACTCAACAAGCAGATCACGCTGAAGGCCGAGCGCTATGGCGTGGACTTCGCGCTGTCCATGATCAAGCTGCGCGGCTTCGGCGGCAAGACGGAGTTCTGGGACCACAACCTGGAGTCGTTCACGCTCATGGCCGGCCTCGCTGCCGTCACCAGCAAGATCAAGCTGTTTGCCACGGCCGCATCGCTGGTCATGCCGCCGGCCATCGTCGCGCGCATGTCGTCGACCATCGACTCCATCTCCAACGGCCGCTTCGGCTTGAACCTCGTCACCGGCTGGCAGCGGCCCGAGTACTCGCAGATGGGCATGTGGCCCGGCGACCAGTTCTTCGGCACGCGCTACCAGTACCTCAGCGAATACATCCAGGTGCTGCGCGACCTCTGGGGCACCGGCCAGTCGGACTTCAAGGGCGAGCATTTCAAGATGGACGACTGCCGCATGAGCCCGCAACCGCAGGCCGACATGAAGGTGATCTGCGCAGGCCAGAGCGACGCGGGCATGGAGTTCTCCGCCAGGTACGCCGACTACAACTTCTGCTTCGGCAAGGGCGTGAACACGCCCAAGGCCTTCGCACCCGCGGCCCAGAAGCTCATCGAGGCCACCGCGAAGACCGGCCGCCACGTCACCACCTACGTGCTGATGATGGTGATCGCCGACGAGACCGACGAAGCCGCGCGTGCCAAGTGGGAGCACTACAAGGCCGGCGCCGACCACGAGGCAATTGCATGGCTGGGCCAGCAGGGCGCGGCCGACACCAAGTCGGGCGCCGACACCAACGTGCGCCAGATGGCCGACCCGACCTCGGCCGTGAACATCAACATGGGCACGCTGGTGGGTTCGTACGCAAGCGTGGCACGCATGCTCGACGAAATGGCCGAGGTGCCCGGCACCGAAGGCGTGCTGCTGACCTTCGACGACTTCTTGCAAGGCGTGGAAGCCTTCGGCGAGCGCATCCAGCCGCTCATGAAGAGCCGCGCGCACGTGCAGAGCCCCGTGCCGTCGCAGGTCGAGCCCGAGCGCCTCGCGGCCTGAAGAGGAGCACCAACGTGACCGCACCCGCACGCAACACCACCCTCACCTCGACCACGCCCGTCGGCGCACCCCGCCTGCCCGGCACACCCGCACCGCTGGTGCTGCCGGCACGCCCCGAGCCGCTTGCGATGCACGCCAGCGATTCGGCGCTCATCGTCGTCGACATGCAGAACGCCTATGCGTCGATCGGCGGTTATGTCGACTCGGCCGGCTTCGACATCTCCGGTGCGCAGGGCACCATCGCCAACATCGTGCGAGCCATTGCCGCGGCGCGCGCGGCCGGCATGCTGGTCGTGTTCCTGCAGAACGGCTGGGACGCCGCATACGTGGAAGCCGGCGGCCCCGGCTCGCCCAACTGGCACAAGTCGAACGCGCTCAAGACCATGCGCGCCAAGCCCGAGCTGCAGGGCAAGTTCCTCGCCAAGGGCGGGTGGGACTACGAACTCATCGACCAGATGAAGCCGCTGCCCGGCGACATCGTCGTGCCCAAGACGCGCTACAGCGGCTTCTTCAACAGCACGCTCGACAGCACCTTGCGCGCACGCGGCATCCGGCACCTGGCCTTCACCGGCATCGCGACCAACGTGTGCGTGGAGTCGACGCTGCGAGACGCCTTCCACCTCGAGTACTTCGCCGTGATGCTGGAAGACGCCACGCACGAACTCGGTGGCCCGGCGATCCAGAAGGCATCGGTCTACAACGTCGAGACCTTCTTCGGATGGGTCTCCACGGTGGACCAGTTCTGCGCCACCTTCGCGCCGCAAGCCGTTTCCCAACCCGCAGCGGCCGAAGCGGCCATCGCCTGATTCACCTACAAGGAGCTTCCCAATGCCCAAGCAAGCCATCATCCCTCCCGGCACCGGCGTGCCGCTCGCCCCCTATGTTCCCGGCACGCTCGCCGACGGCGTGCTCTACGTGTCGGGCACGCTGCCCTTCGACAAGGACAACAACGTGGTGCACGTCGGCGACGCGAGCGCGCAGGCCAGGCATGTGCTCACCATCATCAAGGGCGTGGTCGAAGCCGCCGGCGGCACCATGGACGACGTGACCTTCAACCAGATCATGCTCAAGGACTGGGCCGACTACGCGAAGATCAACGCGGTGTACGCCGAGTTCTTTCCCGGCACCAAGCCCGCGCGGTACTGCATCCAGTGCGGCCTGGTGAAGCCCGATGCGCTGATCGAGATCGCCTCGATCGCGCACATCGGCAACAAGGCCTGAGGCGCCGCATGCCTTCGCTGCACTACGAGGTGCACGGGCCGTCCGACGCACCCGCCACCGTGCTGCTGTCGTCGGGCCTCGGTGGCTCGGCCGGTTTCTGGCAACCGCAACTCGGCGCGCTGATCGCGGCCGGGCACCGCGTCATCGCCTACGACCAGCGCGGCACGGGCCGCAGCCCTGGCACGTTGCCCGCTGCCTATGCCATCGAGGACATGGCGCAGGACGTGCTCGAAATCCTCGACGCCACGAACACTTCGCGGTGCCACTTCGCGGGCCATGCGCTCGGCGGCCTCGTGGGCTTGCAGCTCGCGCTGGATGCCCCCTCGCGCATTGCGAGCCTCGTTCTCATCAACGCATGGTCGAAGCCCAATCCGCATTCGGCGCGCTGCTTCGATGCACGGCTCGCGCTGCTCGGCGCATGCGGCCCGCGCGCCTACGTGGAAGCGCAGCCGATCTTTCTCTACCCCGCAGCCTGGGCCGCCGAACACGCACAGCGCGTGGCCGACGAAGTCGATCACGCCTTCGCCCATTTTCCCGGCGAGGCCAACATGCGCGCGCGCATCGCCGCCTTGCGCGCCTTCGACATCGACGCACGCCTGGGCGACATCGCCGCTCCCGCATTGGTGGCCGCGGCCAAGGACGACGCACTCGTGCCCTGGACCTGCTCCCAGCGCCTGGCCGATGGCCTGGGCGACGTCACGCTCGACTTCATGCCGCATGGCGGCCACGCCCACAGCGTGACCGAGGCCGCAGCCTTCAACCGCAGCCTGCTCGACTTTCTTTCGCGGGTCACCGCACCCGCAGTTCCAGCATGACCACACTTGCATCCACACTCGACGACGCAGCGCTGTCGCTGCTGTTCACCGCCGCACGCAGCCACAACGGCTGGACCGACGAGCCCGTCACCGACGCACAACTGCAGCAGATCTATTCGCTCGCGAGCCTGGGCCCGACCTCGGCCAACTGCTCGCCCGCGCGCTTCGTGTTCGTGCGAACGCCCGAAGGCAAGCAGCGCCTGGCGCCCGCGCTGTCCAAGGGCAACCTCGACAAGACCATGAGCGCGCCGGTCACCGTCATCGCTGCATGGGACCGCAAGTTCTACGACAAGCTGCCCACGCTGTTCCCGCATGCCGACGCGCGCAGCTGGTTCACGGGCAGCCCGGAGGCCGCACACGAGACCGCCTTCCGCAACGCGAGCCTGCAGGCCGGCTACCTGCTGCTGGCCGCGCGCGCGGTGGGCCTGGACGCCGGCCCGATGTCGGGCTTCGACAAGGCCAAGGTCGATGCGGCTTTTTTCGAGGGCACCGAGTGGACCGTCAATTTCCTCATCAACCTCGGCCACGGCGATGCGTCGAAGGTGTTCGGCCGCCTGCCGCGGCTGCCCTTCGACGAAGCCTGCGTGCTGGCCTGAAGGAGTCACTCTCCATGTTGAATGCCATGGCCTCCCACGCCTCTTCGTCATCGAACCCCGCCGGCCTGCCTCCGGGCTTGCAGAAGGCCGACTACCGCAACGCGATGGCACGCCTGGGCGCGGCGGTGAACATCATCACCACCGACGGCCCGGCAGGCCGCGCCGGCTTCACCGCATCGGCTGTGTGCAGCGTGACCGACGAGCCGCCGACACTGCTGGTGTGCCTGAACCGGTCCGCTTCCGTGTACCCGGCGTTCAAGGCCAACGGCGTGCTGTGCGTGAACGTGCTGGCCGCCGGCCACCAGTCGCTGTCTGCGTTGTTCGGCGGCAAGACGCCAATGGACGAACGCTTCGCCGCCGGCTGCTGGAGCCGCAAGACCACCGGCTCGCCGATGCTCGACGATGCAGCCGTGTCCTTCGACTGCCGCGTGGTGCACGCGACGAGTGCAGGCACGCACGACGTGCTGTTCTGCGAGGCGGTGGCGATTGCGATCGGTGGTGCGGCGCAGGGCTTGATCTACTTCGACCGGCGTTATCACGAGATCGCGGCGCCGCCGCAGCACTGAACCCTCTTTTCCCTCCCTTTGGATTGCTCCTTCCCCCTCTGGGGGAAGGCTGGGATGGGGGCAGGCAGAGCGCTCGATGGACAAGCTGCTTGCCCCCACCCCAACCCTCCCCCAGAGGGGGAGGGAGCAAGGCAAAGACTCAGCGCGGCGTAATGCCCTGCAGCACGATGCGCTGAACGTTCTCCACCGTCTCTTCGAAGAACGCCGCATCTTCCAGCGTGTGCCCCGTCAGCGCCTGCACCTGCACGCCGAAATCCGCATAGTGCTGCGTCACCGCCCACAGCGCGAAGATCAGGTGATGCGGATCGACCGGCGCCAGCTTGCCGGCCTCGACCCAGGCGCGGATCACTTCCGATTTCTTCTCCACCAGCGTGCGCAGCTCGCGGTCCAGTTCGTCGCGCAGCAGCGGCGCGCCCTGGATCATTTCAAGGCAGAACAGCCGCGACGCATCGGGCCGGTCGCGCGACACCACCAGCTTGCGGCGGATGTACCCGCCAATCGCCTCCGCCGGGTCCTGCTCTGCGCTGAAGCCGCGCAGCGGTTCGAGCCACAGCGCGAGCAGGTCGCGCAGCACGTTGACGTACAGCTCCTCCTTGTTCGCGAAGTAATAAAGCAGGTTGCTCTTCGACACATCGGCGCGTGCCGCCACCTGGTCGATCGACGTGCCATGCAGGCCGAAGCGCGAAAACAGCCCCAGCGCCGCGCCGAGGATCGCGCTGCGCTTGTCCTCTATCTGACGCAGCCGCCGGTTCACGGCCGACGCACTGCGCACGGCCGGCTTGGCACGCTTGCGCGCCGGTTTGTCGGTACTGCTGCTGGCTGCGGCCAGCGCCTTGGTCTTCGGCATCTTCCCTCGCTCTTCTCTTCACGTTCATCGATTTTCAAACGGCGCACCACTGTAAGGCCACGGTGCATCGCCTTGCGTCGCAACCGGCGGCACAGGGCGCTGTTGCGCACCATGCTGACGCGGCGAATGCGATTTGTCCATTTGGTCCAACTGGCACAGACGTTGCATGGCGAAAGGCATGCCAACGCATGCACGAATGCATGACTGACTGAATGAGGAAGCCGCCATGACCCTGCTGTCCGTTCCCATCATCGATCTCGCGCCCTACTTCGACGGCACCGCCGAAGGCAAGTCGGCGGTTGCGAGAAAAGTCGACGAAGCCTGCCGAAGCATCGGCTTTCTCGTCATCACCAACCACGGCATCTCGCCCGAGCTGATAGAGCGCGTGTCGTCGCTCTCGCGCAAGTTCTTCGACATGCCGCTGGCCGAGAAGCGCAAGGTCGACAGGCCGCGCGAAGACGCGGTGCGCGGCTACAGCGCGGTCGGCGAAGAGGGGCTGTCGTACAGCCTCGAAGAGGCGGCACCCGGCGACCTGAAGGAGTCGTTCTCCATCGGCCCGTCGAACGTGCCCGACGACGACTATCACCGCGGCCCCGCTGCCGGCCCGCACTTCGAGCCCAACAGCTGGCCGCCCATCGACGGTTTCCGTGAAGCCTACGAAGGCTACTTCGAGGCCATGAGCGATCTCTCGCGCTCGCTGATGCGCATCTTCGCGCTCGGCCTTTCGCTGCCCGAGACTTTCTTCGACGACAAGATCGACGAGCACATCAGCATGTTCCGCGTGCTGAGCTATCCGCCGCAGCGCGAGCAGCCGCTGCCGGGGCAGTTGCGCGCGGGCGCGCACAGCGACTACGGCAGCCTCACCATCGTGCTGCCCGACGACAAGGGCCTGCAGGTGTTCAACAAGGCAGGCCAGTGGGTCGACGTGCCGCAGGTCGAGGGCGGGCTGGTCGTCAACATCGCCGACCTGATGATGCAGTGGACCAACGACCAGTGGGTGTCCACGCTGCACCGCGTGATCAACCCCCCGTTCGAGGTGGCGAGCACCAACCGCCGCCAGTCGCTGGTGTTTTTCCACCAGCCGAACTACGACGCGATGGTCGAGTGCCTGCCCAGTTGCCTCGCACCGGGCGAGGTCGCCAAGTACGCGCCTATTTCCTCTGGAGACCACCTGACGTCGAAGTTCGTAAAGCAGACGACCTTCGGCGGGACCAAGGTGGTGGCTTGAGATGACTTACCGCTGTTCTTCGGGGCACGCACCAGCAGCGTGGCCTGTGCACGCACCCCCAACAAGCATCCCGGCAAACGCGCAATAGGCAACCGACACATGGCTCATCTCTCCTACGTCAACGTCTTCGCCAAAGACGTGGTCGCGCTAAGCGGCTTCTACCAGCGCGTGTTCGGCTTCCAAGAGATAGAAGCCATCCGCTCCCCCATCTTCCGCGGCCTCGACACCGGCAAATCGAGCCTCGGCTTCAACGCGCTCGACGCCTACGAGCTGCTGCACCTGAGCGAGTTCTCCGACACGCGCGGCGTCAAGTTCCTGCTGAACATCGACGTCGACAGCCAGGCCGACGTCGACCGCATGGTGCCCGCCGCGCTGGAGGCCGGCGCCACGCTGGTGAAGGCGCCTTACGTCACTTACTACAACTGGTACCAGTCGGTACTGCTCGACCCCGAAGGCAACGTGTTCCGCATCAACTTCATGATGTAGCCGCACGCAGCCTTCTTCCTCCCCTTCTCTCTTCCCATGCTCCTCACGAAAGGTTGCTTCATGCTGCGCACTCCCTCCCACGGCCCCGTCCTCGGGCTTGCCATGACCCTCGCAGCCGGCGGCGCGCTCTTCACCACGCTGCCCGCCGCTGCGGCCGACGGCTTCACGCTCAAGGACAAGCCGAAGATCGCAATGCTCTACTTCGGCCCCAAGAACGACGGCGGCTGGACGCAGGCCTTCGACGAAGCCCGTGTGAAGATCGAAAAGGAAATCGGCCAGAAGATCCAGTTCGTCGAGAACGTTCCCGAAGACGCATCGGCCATCAAGCCCGCCGCGGAGAAGTTCATCCAGCGCGGCGCCAACATCGTCATCGGCACCGCCTTCGGATACTCCGACAGCTTCAAGGACCTGGCCGCCAAGTACCCCAACGTGGCCTTCCTCAACGGCTCGGGCACCACCAACGGCAGCAACCTCGAATCGTTCTACGGCCGCACCTACGAGAGCCAGTACCTCTGCGGCATGGCCGCCGGCGCGGCTTCGAAGACCGGCAAGCTCGGCTTCGTCGCGGCCAACCCCTTCGGCGTGGTGAACTGGACCATCAACGCCTTCGCGCTGGGCGCGCAGAAGATGAACCCGAACGCCACCGTCAACGTGATCTACACCGGCGCATGGAACGACCCGGTGAAAGAACGCGCCGCCGCCGCCGCGCTGATCGACCAGGGCGCCGACGTGATCGGCCAGCACGTCGACAGCCCCACGCCGCAGATCGTGGCGCAGGAGCGTGGCGTGTACGGCACAGGCCACCACCGCGACCTGCGCCAGTTCGCGCCCAAGGCCACGCTGTGCTCGTCGGTGTGGGTGTGGGACCGCTTCCTCACGCCGGAGCTCAAGAAGATCATGGCCGGCAACTGGAAGCCCGAACCCTACGGTGCCTTCATCGAGATGAAGGACGGCGGCACCGACATCGCCGGCTTTGGCCCGGCAGTGCCCAAGGACAAGGCCGCGCTCATCACCGCCGAGCGCGACGCGATCATGAAGGGCAAGCAGATCTACGCCGGCCCGCTCGCCGACCGCGACGGCAAGGAGCGCGTCGCCAAGGGCGCGGTGCTGTCCGATGCCGACCTCTGGAAGATGGACTGGTTCGTCAAGGGCGTGGTCACGCAGAAGTAAGCCCATGCCCAACGCGCTAGAACTCACCGGCATCCGCAAGTCCTTCGACGGCTTCGCGGCGCTGACCGACGCCCACTTCACCGCGCGCTGGGGCGAGGTGCATGCGCTGCTGGGCGAGAACGGCGCGGGCAAGTCGTCGCTCATGAACATCGCGGCCGGGCTCTATGCGCCCGAGGCAGGCCAACTGCTGGTGGACGACAACGCGGTGCGCTTCGCGGGTCCGCGCGATGCGGCCAGGCAGCGCATCGGCATGGTCCACCAGCATTTCAAGCTGGTGCGGCCATTCACCGTGGCGCAGAACATCCTGCTCACCGCGCCGCCGCCTGTCGGCTTCCAGA
Source organism: Variovorax durovernensis (assembly GCF_977011995.1). Lineage (NCBI taxonomy): Bacteria > Pseudomonadati > Pseudomonadota > Betaproteobacteria > Burkholderiales > Comamonadaceae > Variovorax > Variovorax durovernensis. The sequence goes on from NZ_CDRNCW010000001.1 coordinate 6,167,072, forward strand.
GCCACGGCGAAAGGCTGCGCGAGATAGAGCGCGACATCCGCAACAAGGCCTCGGAGTTGGGCTTCGACATCGATCCGTCGAAGCGTGTCGATGCGCTGTCGATTGCCGAGCAGCAGCGCGTGGAGATCCTCAAGGTGCTGCTCGCGGGCGCGCGCATCCTGATCCTCGACGAGCCCACCGCCGTGCTGACCGACCAGGAAGCCGCGCGCCTGCTGCAGACGGTGCAGGGGCTGGCGCGCAAGGGCGCCGCGGTGGTGCTGGTCACGCACAAGATGGCCGACGTGAAGACCTATGCCGACCGCGTGACGGTGATGCGCGGCGGACGCACCGTGGCCACGCTGAAGCCGGCCGAGGCCACGACCGCCGAGCTGGTGAGGCTCACGGTGGGCGAGTCGATCGCCGCCCAGGGATTCCAGGCGCCGGCTGCATCGCGCGGCCCGGTGCGGCTGACGGTGCGCGGGCTGCGCACACCTGCTTCGCCTGAAGGCCGGCGGGTGCTCGACGGCGTCGACCTCGAACTGCATGCCGGTGAGATCTACGGTCTTGCCGGCGTGGGCGGCAACGGGCAAGGCGAACTGGCGGGCGCCATCATGGGCCTGCCGGGCGAAGCCACCGAAGGCGAGATCAGGCTCGAAGGCCACGGCGACCTGAAGACGATGGCCGCATCCGCGCGGCGCGGCATCGGCATTGCAGCGATTCCGGCCGACCGCTACGGCCTGGCGCTCGCGGGCGGTCTGTCGGTGGCGGAGAACTACGCCATCGGCCGCGTGCACACCGGCCGCTACGGCCCCGTGTGGCGGCTGCGCCGGGGCCGCATTCAGGCAGACACGCAGGAAGCGGTGCGCGCCTTCGACGTGCAGGGCGTGCGCTCTGTCGCGCAGAAGGCGGCGCTGCTGTCGGGCGGCAATGCGCAGAAGCTGGTGCTGGCGCGCGAGTTCGGCAAGTCGCCGACGCTGGTGCTCGCGCACAGCCCGAGCCGCGGCCTCGACGTGCGAGCCAGCGCCGAGGTGCATGCGCGGCTGCGCGCGGCACGCGACGGCGGCGCAGCCGTATTGCTGATCAGCGAAGACCTCGACGAGGTGCTGCAGCTCGCCGACCGCGTGGGCGTGATGACGCGCGGGCGCATCGCCGGCGAGTTCGCGCAGCCCGCCGACCGGCAGGCGATCGGACAGGCGATGGTGGACCATGGTTGAAGCATCCCTCTCCGCAGACATGGCACGCGCACCGAAGACCATCGCGGCAAAGCCGCCGCAACCCCAGCCGCTCGCGCGCCGCCGCTATGCGCTCGAGATCCGCCAGCACATGGCATGGCGCTGGCAGGCGCTGATCCTCGCGGCCGCGCTGCTGGTGGGCTTTGCCATCTCCGCCGCCATCCTGGTGGCGGCCGGTGTGCCAGCCGACGAACTGGCCAACGAGTTCGTCACGCAGACCTTCTTCGACGGCCAGAACTTCCGTGCGGTGCTGTTCCAGGCCGCGCCGATGATCCTCGTCGGCCTGGCCGGCGCCATCGCGTTCCGCGCGCGCTTCTGGAACCTCGGGCTCGAGGGCCAGATGATCTGGGGCGCCATCGGCGCCACGGCAGTGTCGATGTGGCAGATCGGCCCCGAGAACCTGCGCCTGCCGCTGATGTTCGTCGCTGCCGTCGGCTGCGGCCTGCTGTGGGTGCTGGGCCCGGCGTGGCTCAAGCTGAAGCTGGGCGTGAACGAGATCATCTCGACGCTGATGCTCAACTACATGGCGGCCAACTTCCTGCTTCATCTTGTGTACGGAAGCTGGAAGGACCCGAAGGACAACTTTCCCTATTCGCCGCAGTTCCGCGCGTTTGAGCGGCTGCCCGAACTCGGCGGCGGCGTGGGCAGCTCGATCCTGCTGGCGGGCGTGGTCGCGCTGCTCGCATGGTGGCTGGTGAGCGTGAGCCGCGCGGGCCTGTACCTGCGCTTCGTCGACGCCAACCCGCGCGTCGCGCATGCCAACGGCGTGCCGGTGCGGCGCACCATCTATGGCGCGGTGCTGCTGTCGGGTGCGATGGCCGGGCTCGCTGGCTTCGCCGTCGCGGCTGGGCAGGAAGGCCGGCTCACGCAGGCCTTCTATCAGGGCTACGGTTTCTCCGGCATCCTCATTGCCTTCCTTGCGCGCAACAACCCGCTGGCGGCCACGGTGGTCGCGCTGCTGGTGGCGGCGCTGTTCGTCACCGGGCGCAGCCTGCAGGTGTTCTACCAAGTGCCTTTCTCGATGGTGCAGCTCATACAGGCCATCATCGTGGTGTGCGTGGCGTCAAGCGATTTCTTCATTCGCCACCGGCTGCGCCGCGTGGGCGCGGAGGCTTTTCGATGAACGGCGGCATCTTGCTGAACTGGCTCGCGAGCACGCCCGACTTCGCGGTGCCCTATGCGCTCGCTGCGCTCGGTCTCATCATCTGTGAGCGCGCGGGAGTGCTCGCGCTCGGCGCCGAGGGGCTGATGCTGGTCGGCGCGCTGGCCGGCATCGGCGCGCAGATCGCCATCGGGCAGCCGGCGGTGTCGCTGGTGATGGCCATGCTCGCAGCCAGCGTGGTGTCGGTGCTGTTCGCGGTGATGGTGATCTGGCTGCGCGTGAACCAGGTGATTGCCGGGCTCGCGCTGGTGTTCTTCTGCCAGGGGCTCACCGCGCTGGTCGGCTCCATGGCCGACTGGACCAACCATGCCACCGAAGGCATCGGTGCGATGGGCCTGTGGCCGCTATCGATGCTGCCGGGTGTGGGCAAGCTGTTCGAGCAGAACGCGATGGTGTGGCTCACGCTGCCGATCTTCGGCGCGGTGGCGTGGTTCTTCGCGCGCACCTCCACCGGCCTGCGGCTGCGCGCGGTGGGCGAGAACCCGCAGGCCGCCGACGCCGCCGGCATCCGCGTGACGGCATGGCGCTTCGCGGCGGTGCTCGCGGGCTCGGCGCTGGTGGGGCTGGCGGGTGCGTACATCTCGGTGGTCAGCACCAAGCTGTGGATCGCGGGCATGACCGGCGGGCGCGGCTGGATCGCGGTGGGCCTGGTCATCTTCGCGCGCTGGTCGCCTTGGAAGGCGCTGGTGGGCGCGCTGCTGTTCGGCTGCATCGAGGCGCTGATTCCGCAACTGGCCGCCGCCGGCGTGCAGCTGCCGCAGTACTTCGTGATGATGACGCCCTATGCGGTGACGCTGGGCGTGATGGTGTGGGTCGCGCTCTCCCGGCGCGGCGCCGATGAAGAGCCCGGCGCGCTGGGCCAACCCTATGTGCGGGAAGAACGCCGATGAAGGCCTGGGTCTACAACAAGGAGCGCGAGCTGGACGCGGCGCAGTTCGCCGACTACCTGAACCCGGCCACCACGGCCGTGGTCTCCATCGACATGCACCGGGGCCATCTCGACGACGACCCCGATTGCCCCTGCCCCGCGCCGCGCGCGCGCGACGTGGTGGTGCCCATCGACAGCTTCCATGACGAAGTTCGCGCGCTGGGCGTGCGCATCGTGCACATCAGGTCGGTGCTGCGGCCCGGCGGCGAGGACGACACGCGCGGCATTCCGGCTGCATGGCGCCGCACCTTTCCGCTGCACGTGGGCGAGATTCCGAATGCCGATGCGCATGCCATCGAGGGCTCGAAGTGGACCGAGTGGGTCACGCGCGTGGAGCCCGGCGACATGCGTGTGGACAGCAAGCGCCGGCTCTCGGCGTTCTATCCGACCGACCTCGACTTTCTGCTGCGCAACCAGCGCATCGAGACGGTGGTGCTCGACGGCGGCTTCACCGACTGCTGCGTGCTCAACACCGCCTTCGACGCCAACAACCACAACTACCGCGTGATCGTGCTGCGCGACCTGGTGCGAGGCACCGACGCGCACCTGGAAGGCGCGGCGCTGGCGATGGTGTCGCTGCACCTGGGGCTGGTGATGGATTCGGCCGAGCTGCTGCGCAAGTGGCGCGAATGACCGCGCCAGCCTAGGCCGGCGCGCCCAGCCAGCGGCGCGCCTCGCCTTCCATGTCGCCCTGAGACGCGCGCCACACCATCTCCGGCGCGGCCACGTGCACGCCCGGCGGCGCGATGCGCAAGGCGATGTCGACCAGTTCCGCCACCTTCGAAGCGCGCACCGGCTGTTCGCTGCTCGGCACCATGAAGCGCACGATGGACAGCATCCACGCGGCCACCCGCTCGAAGGGATTGACGAGCTTCGCATCGGCCGGCTTGCGCGCCGAGCGCACGAGGATCACGCGCTCGAAGCCGTTGGCCACCACCGCCTGCTCGTCGAGGCTGGCGAGGCCGCGCTTCAGCGCCTCGGGCAGCCGGCCCTGGTCGTGCGGCTGCACGATGGCCAGCGTCTGCACGCCGCAGGCGCGCAGCCAGCGGGCCAGCTCCGGCAGGTCGGACGGCTCGGGCACCCACAGCGCGCGCTCGCGGTCGTGGTACAGGCGCGGCGGGTCGAACGCGATGATGGCGGTGTGCGCCGAGGTGAGCGGCCATTGCGCGATCGGCCGGGCCGGGCTCAGGCAGGCTTCCACGCCGCGCACCCCGTCGCGGATCGGCTCGCGCGCCAGCACGCGGGTGTGGGCATGGCGGTGGCTGCCCGCCAGCCGCCGCAGCAGTTCGGCGCCCAGCGCACCGGTCGCGCCTGCGATCAGCAATGTGCCGAACGCGGCCGACGCCACGGGCAATGCCGCGCGGTTCGCGGCCTGGAGGGCGTGGAGCGGGTCTAGGGCCATGGGGCATCTATGCTAACTTCCGCCTCTTCTGCGGAGGTAATGCAAATGATGATGAAGCGCTGGTTCTTGATTCTTGCGGCGGTCGTGTCCCTGAGCGGCTGCGGCTACAACCAGTTCCAGTCCCTCGACGAGGCCAGCAAGTCGGCCTGGAGCGAGGTGCTCAACCAGTACCAGCGCCGCGCCGACCTGGTGCCCAACATCGTCGCCACCGTCAAGGGAGAGGCTTCCTTCGAGCAGGACACGCTCACCAAGGTGGTCGAGGCCCGCGCCAAGGCCACCTCGATCCAGGTCACGCCGGAGACGCTGAACAACCCCGAGGCCTTCGCCAAGTTCCAGCAGGCGCAGGGCGAGCTGTCTTCCGCGCTGTCGCGGCTGATGGCGGTGTCGGAGCGCTACCCCGACCTCAAGGCCAACCAGGCCTTCCGCGACCTGCGCGTGACGCTCGAGGGCACCGAGAACCGCATCACCGTGGCGCGCAACCGCTACATCGAGACCGTGCAGGAGTACAACGTGCTCGCGCGCAGCTTCCCGACCAACATCACCGCCAAGATCTTCAGCTACGCGCCGAAGCCGACCTTCACGGTGCAGAACGAGGCGCAAATCTCCGTGCCACCGACGGTCGATTTCAGTAACCCGAAAAAGTAACCTCCCCCAGTCTTCGTGCACTTCGTGTCACTGCGCCTTCCCCCTCACCGGGGGCAACACCGGCGGCCCGGCAAAGCCGGTTCCGCGTTGTTTCTGGAATGGGCCGCACGCCTCCTTGCGGCACTCATGCTGCTGACGATGGGCGGCGCATTCGCGCAAGGCCTGCTGCCGGTGCCCGCGCTCACCGCGCGCGTGATCGACCAGACCGGCACGCTCGACGGCCCGCAGCGCAGCGGCCTCGAGACCAAGCTCGCCGCCTTCGAGCAGCGCAAGGGCTCGCAGATCGTGGTGCTGATGGTGCCGACCACCGCGCCCGAGGACATCGAGAGCTACACCCAGCGCGTGGGCGACGCCTGGAAGATCGGCCGCAAGGGCGTGGGCGACGGCCTGCTGGTGGTCGTGGCCAAGAACGACCGCCGCATGCGCATCGCGCCCGCCAAGACGCTCGAAGGGGTGGTGCCCGACCTCGCGGCCAGCCGCATCATCGACGAGGAGATGAAGCCGCGCTTTCGCAACAACGACTTCTCCGGCGGGCTGAACGCGGCGGTCGACCGGATCATCGGGCTGGTCGACGGCGAGCCGCTGCCGGCACCGGCGCAGGACACGGGCGGCTCCAGCCGAGGCAGCGGCTTCGACTGGGAGAACCTCGCGATCTTCCTGTTCGTGGGCGTGTTCATCGGTGCGCCGGTCGCGCGCGCCATCCTCGGCAAGAAGCTGGGCACGATGGTCGTGGGCGGCGGCGTGGGCGTGATCGTGTTCTTCATCACCGCCAGCATCGCCATCGCGGTGATCGCCGGCCTGGTGGCGCTGGTGTTTTCGCTGGTCGCAGGCGCCGGACGGCCGGGCAGCGGCGGTGGTGGCGGCTGGGGCGGCGGTCTTGGTGGCGGCGGTGGCTTCAGTCGTGGTGGCGGGGGCGGTGGTTTCAGCTCCGGCGGCGGCGGCAACTTCGGCGGCGGCGGCGCCTCGGGCAACTGGTGAACACGATGACGACCGAAGCAACCCTGTTCACCAAGCTCGGCCGCATCTGGCGCCACCGCTGGATCGACGAAGCCGAGGTTCGCCGCGCCCTGCCCGACGAGGCAATGCAGCGCCTGACGCGCCGCGTGGCCGCGAGCGAGCGCCGCCACAGCGGCGAGATCCGCATCTGCATAGAGGCCGGCCTGCCGATGTCGTACCTGTGGCGCCATGCCTCGGTGCGCGAGCGCGCCGTCATGCTGTTCGGCAAGCTGCGCGTGTGGGACACCGCGCACAACAACGGCGTGCTGATCTATCTGCTGCTGGCCGAGCATGCGATAGAGATCGTGGCCGACCGGGGCATCCATTCGCGCGTGGACGCCGCGGCGTGGACGGCGATGATGCAGCGCATGAGCGCGGCGTTCCGCGAAGGGCGCTTCGAAGACGGGCTCACGCAGGCGCTCGAAGAGATTTCGGCGCTGCTGGTCGAGCACTTTCCGCTGGGCGAAGGCGAGTTGGACGTGAACGAGTTGCCGGACGAACCGGTCGTGCTCTGAGGCTTTCTTTCTCCCTCCCCCTCTGGGGGAGGGCCGGGGTGGGGGCAAGCGGCGATCGTTGCGGGCGCTCTGCCTGCCCCCATCCCAACCTTCCCCCAGAGGGGGAAGGAGCAAAGATCACTCCGACGCCGGCAGCGCAAAGACGGCCGCCCCACCCACTGCGTGGAAGCGCCGCCCCGGCACGCGCTCCATCAACCACCCGCCGGTGAACTCACCAAACGCAGGCAGCACCGCCTGCCCCGCCTCGCTCACGAAGCAAGGCAGCCGCACCCTGTCGCGCCCCGGCCCATGAAGCCGGCAGACCGGGTGCAAATGCCCGGCGAGCACGAAATGCGTGGCATGCGGCTGCGGATGGTGGCAGCAGGCAAACGGGCCCATCAGGTGCGGCTCGTCGACCACCTCGATGCCCAGCGCTTCGGGCGGGTCGCCCGCGCGGCTGTCATGGTTGCCACGCACCAGCGTCATCGCGACGCCCTCATGGCGTTCGCGCCAGGCCTGCACGCCGGCGAGCACCGTGCGCGCCTGCGCCGCATGCAGGAAATCGCCCAGGAACACGATGCGCCGTGGGTTCCGCCGCGCGATCAGCGCATCGAGCCGCGCGAGGTTCTCCTGCGTGGTGCCGCCCGGCACCGGCTGGCCCAGCGCGCGATAGGTCGCGGCCTTGCCCAGGTGCAGGTCGGCCACGAAGAGCACGCCCGCGGCGGGCCACCACAGCGCCCGTTCGGGCAGCAGGTGGAGCAGTTCACCTGCCCAGCGGACAGTGGCGGTGGTCGATTCGGAGGATTCTGCGAGCGTCACGGCTGGCAAGTTTCGCAAAAGACGCCTGGCCCGGCGGATGCCTTGCAATTGGCCCCTGCGGCCCCCAGTTCTTGCGCATGACCGAATCGACCTCGCTGCACATCGTCTGCCCGCACTGCCACACGACCAACCGCGTGCGCGCGGACCAGTTGGGCAGCGCGCCCGACTGCGGCAGCTGCCACCACCCGCTGTTCGCCGGCCATTCGACCGCGCTGCCCGACGAGGCCACATTCGACCGCCACATCGCGCGCAACGAGATCCCGGTGCTGGTCGACTTCTGGGCGCCCTGGTGCGGTCCGTGCCGCCAGATGGCGCCGGGCTACGAGCAGGCCGCGGCCCAGCTCGAGCCGAAGGTGCGGCTGGCCAAGGTCGACACCGAGGCGGTGCGCTCGCTGGGCGCGCGCTTCAACATCCGCAGCATCCCGACGCTGGCGCTGTTCAAGGGCGGCCGGGAGGTGGCGCGGCAGGCCGGCGCAATGAGCGCGGCGGACATCGTGCGCTGGGTGAAGGCGCACGGCGCCGGCTAGGCAACGGCCTTTCAAGGCAGCCTCACAGTGGCGGCAGCGGGCGTGAGGGCCGCCTGCGTTCGCGCCGCGGCGCCGGCGGCTTGCCCGCCCCTTCCTGGCCGAACGCCATCGTGCTCTTCACGCGATCGACGCCGCCGGCTGTCACCACGCCGCCCGCGGCCTTCTCCAGTTGTTCGACCATGCGCGCGATGCGGTCGGCCACGTTCTCGTTCGACAGCTTCTCGCGGAACAGCTCGACCATCAGCGGGAACGAGAAGGGCGTGGGCCGCGCGAGCGGCTTCAGCACCAGCTGCTGCCCGGCCATGCGAGTGAGGCTGGCGCGCAGCCGGCCGATCTCCAGCTCCTGCGCGAGCAGTTCCTGCTCGGCCTGCTGCAGCAGCCGGTTGCCGGGGTCGTACTTGCGGAACACCTCCCAGAACAGCGAAGACGAGGCCTGCAGCTGCCTGCTGCTGCGCTTTTCGCCCGGGTAGCCCTGGAAGATCAGGCCCGACACGCGCGCGATCTCGCGGAAGCGGCGCTGTGCAAGCTCGCCGGCGTTGAGCGATGCGAGCACTTCGTGCAGCAGCGCCGCACGCGCGCCCTCACCGTCGCCTTCCTCATTGCCTTCAGGCAGCCGCAGCACCTGCGGCAGCAGCGCAGGCCAGTCGACCTCGGTCGCGCTCAGCAGCTCGAAGCCGTAGTCGTTGACCGCGATGGAAAAGGTGCGCGCCTCGTGCTGAGCGACGCGCCAGGCCAGCAGGCTCGCGAGCCCCAGGTGCACATGCCGGCCGGCGAACGGATAGAGGAACAGGTGAGAGCCCTCGCGCGTGGTCAGCGTCTCGGCCAGCAGCGTCTGTGGCGTGGGCAGCGCGGACCATTGCTGCTGGATCTCGAGCAGCGGGCGCACGCATTGCAGCTCGGGCGAGCCGTAGGCGCCGCCGCCGGCCAGCGCCAGCTGCTGCACCACCGCGTCGGCCAGCGTGTTCGACAGCGGCATGCGCCCGCCGTTCCAGCGCGGCACCGCGGGCCGTTTGCCGCTGGCACGCCGCACCCAGGCCGTCATGTCGTGGATGCGCACGAGTTCGAGCAGCCGCCCGCCGAACAGGAAGCAGTCGCCGGGCTTCATGCGCGCGACGAAACCCTCTTCGACGCTGCCGATCTTCGCGCCGCCGAGGAACTGCACCGACATGCTCGCGTCGCTCACGATGGTGCCGATGTTCATGCGGTGCCGCCGCGCGAGCCGCGCATCGGGCACGCGCCACACGCCCTCGGCGTCGGGCACGGCACGGCGGTAGTCGGGGTAGGCCGAGAGCGAGGGGCCGCCCTGCGAGACGAAGTCGAGGCACCACTGCCAGTTCTCGCGCGAAAGGTTTTCGTAGGCGGCCGTGCCGCGCACTTCGGCGTACAGGTCGTCGGGCACGAAACCGCCGCCGAGCGCCACAGTCACCAGGTGCTGCACCAGCACGTCGAGCGGCTGGTCGGGCGAATGGCGCGCCTCGATGTGCCCGGCGGCAATGGCAGCGCGCGCGGCCGCGCCCTCGACCATCTCGATGCTGTGCGTGGGCACGAGCGTGATGCGGGAAGGCCGCCCGGGCGCATGGCCCGAGCGCCCCGCGCGCTGCAGCAGCCGCGCCACGCCCTTGGGCGAACCAATCTGCAGCACGCGCTCGACCGGCAGGAAGTCCACGCCCAGGTCGAGGCTCGATGTGCAGACCACGGCTTTCAGCTCGCCGCTCTTCAGGCCCAGTTCGACCCACTCGCGCACCTCGCGGTCGAGCGAGCCGTGGTGCAGCGCGATCAGGCCTGCCCAATCGGGCCGGGCTTCCAACAGGGCCTGATACCAGATCTCCGACTGCGAGCGCGTGTTGGTAAAGACCAATGTGGTCTTGCTCGCGGCGATTTCCTCGATCACCTGCGGCAGCATCGTGAGGCCCAGGTGGCCGCCCCACGGAAAGCGCTCGGCGCGGCCGGGCAGCAGCGAATCGATGACGAGCTTCTTGGGCACCTGGCCCTGCACCAGCACGCCTTCGTCATGGCCCAGCAGCGCGCGCATGGCCTCGCGCAGGTTGCCCAGCGTGGCCGACATGCCCCAGATCGCGATGCCCGGGTTCCAGCGCTTGAGCCGCGCGAGCGCGAGCTGCACCTGCACGCCGCGCTTGTTGCCGAGCAGCTCGTGCCATTCATCGACCACCGCCATCCGCACGCTGCCCAGCACCTCGCTCGCATCGGCGCGCGCCAGCAGCAGCGAGAGGCTTTCGGGCGTGGTGACAAGCACGCTGGGCAAGCGCTGGTTCTGAGCGCTGCGCTCGGCCGACGAGGTGTCGCCGCTGCGCGCGCCGGTGCTCCAGGGATGCACCTCGGCGCCCAGCGCTTCGAGCGGCTGTTGCAATGCGCGCAGCGTGTCGGCCGCGAGCGCGCGCATCGGGGTGAGCCACAGCACGGTGAGCGGCTGGGGCGAGGGCCGGGCCGTTTCCTTGCGGGCCTGCGAGAGGGCCTGCAGTGCGCCGAGCCAGACGGCGTAGGTCTTGCCCGCGCCGGTGGTGGCGTGCAGCAGGCCGGACTGGCCTTGCGCAATCGCTTTCCAGACGTCGCGTTGAAATTTGAAGGGCTTCCACCCGCGCGCGTCGAACCACGCATCCAGCGCAGCCTTGACCCTTGTCTTGCTCCTTGCCCCGCTGGGGGAAGGCTGGGATGGGGGCAAGCGGCCTTCGAGAGAGGGCGCGTCTTTGATGCGCCGCTTGCCCCCACCCCTGCCCTCCCCCAGCGGGGGAGGGAGAAAATCAGGGTCCGGCGCGGTGCTCATGCCGGCAGCAACGCAGCAAGCGTCTGCAAGGTATCCGCCTCTTCCACCGGCTTGTCTTCCCGCCACCGCAGCATGCGCGGGAAGCGCACCGCGATGCCGCTCTTGTGGCGCGTGCTGCGCGCTATGCCCTCGAAGCCCAGCTCGAACACCAGCGTCGGCTTCACGCTCTTCACCGGGCCGAAGCTCTCCACCGTGGTCTTGCGGATGATCGCGTCCACGCGCGCCATCTCGGCATCGGTAAGACCCGAGTAGGCCTTGGCGAAGGGCACGAGCCTGCGGTCTTCCTGCCCGGGCGGTCCGTCCCACACAGCGAAGGTGTAGTCGCTGTACAGGCTCGCCCTGCGGCCATGGCCGCGCTGCGCGTAGATCAGCACGGCGTCGATGCTCAGCGGGTCGATCTTCCACTTCCACCACACGCCGACATCCTTGGTGCGCCCCACACCGTACTGCGCGTCGCGGCGCTTGAGCATCATGCCTTCGACACCCATGGCGCGCGCAGCTTCGCGCTGCGTGGCCAGATCGGTCCAGTCAGCGCCGGTGAGCATCGGGCTGGGCAGCAACGAAGGATGCTGCATGCGCGCGACCAGTTCGTCGAGCAGTGCCCGGCGCTCCGACTGCGGCAGCATGCGCAGGTCGCGGCCTTCCCATTCGAGAAGGTCGTAGGCCAGCAGCACGACCGGAATGTCGCGCAACAGCTTGGCGCCGAGCGTCTTGCGGCCGATGCGCTTCTGCAGTTCGGCAAAGGGCTGCACCTTGCCGTCGCGCCATACCGCGATCTCGCCGTCGAGCACGGTGCCGTCGGGCAGGGCTTCGCCGAGCACCGCGAGTTCGGGGAATCGCTCCGTCACCAGCTCTTCGCCGCGCGACCACACCCATGGCACGCCCGCACGCTTGACCAGTTGCGCGCGGATGCCGTCCCACTTCCATTCCACGATCCAGCCGGAAGGCGGGCCGAGCACGGCGTCGAACTGCTCCAGCGGCAGGTTGAATGGATGCGCGAGGAAGAAGGGATACGGCTGCCCGCTGGTCTTCTGCACCTGCTCCACGCCCGACTCGGGTGCGATGAGCGCTTGGTAGTCGTCCGGATGCGGCCGCGCGCCGATGTGCGTGTAGCCCATGAGCCGCTGCGCGACGCGCTTGGGATCGATGCCGCCGACGGCCGCCAGCGCCTGTGTGACTTGCAGCTTCGACACGCCCACGCGGAACGCGCCGGTGATGAGCTTGAAGTACACCAGCCGTTCTTCGGCCGCGAGCTGGCGCCACTGCGCACGCAGGCGGTCGGCCAGTTGTTCGGGCGATGTCTTCGCCGCATCGCGCAGCGGCAACAGGTGCTGCTCGACCCAGCCCGCGAGCCCGAGGTCATGCACCTCGCTGGGCGGCGGCAACAGCAGCGCGATAGTCTCGGCGAGGTCGCCCACCGCGTCGTAGCTTTCGTCGAACAGCCACTCCGGCAGGCCCGCGGCTTCCTGCGCGAGCAGGCGCAGCAGCTTGGTGGGCACGAGCTGGCGCGGCTTGCCGCCGGCCAGGAAGTAGACGGCCCATGCGGCATCGGCCGCGTCGGCCTCGCGCAGGTAGCGTTGCAGCGCGGCCTGCTTGGCGAGGTTCGAGGTGCTGGCGTCGAGCTCGCGGTAGAGCGCGGCAAAGGCTTTCATGTGTCCGCTCCTTCCCCCTCCGGGGGAAGGCTGGTATGGGGGCTGTCGGCGGCTCCATCGGGCGTCGCCTGGTCGTCTTCATCGCCGTACTCGGTCTTGAACCCTTGCGCATCCAGCCCGTTCTCGGTCAGCCACCGCACCATCACCTGCACGCTGCCATGCGTGACGAACACGCGCTGCGCACCCGTGCCGGCAATCGCCTGCTGCAGCCCGGGCCAGTCCGCGTGGTCCGACATCACGAAGCCGCGGTCCACGCCGCGCCGCCTACGGGTGCCGCGCAGCTGCATCCACCCGCTCGCGAACGCATCGGCGTAGTTGCCGAAGCGGCGCATCCACGGCGTGCCCTGCGCCGACGGCGGGGCCAGCACCAGCGCGCGCTTCAGCACTGCCGCATCGACACCTTCGTCGGTCACGCGCAGCGTCGGCGGCAGCGCCACGCCCGCCGCGCGGTACACGGCATTGAGCGGTTCCACCGCCCCGTGCACCACGATCGGCCCGATGCTCGCGTCCACCCCGTGCAGGATGCGCTGCGCCTTGCCGAAGGCGTAGCAGAACAACACCGACGCGCGCCCCGCCTCGGCATTGGCGCGCCACCACGCGTCGATTTCCGCGAACAGCGCGGCCTGCGTGGGCCAGCGGTAGATCGGCAGGCCGAAGGTCGATTCGGTGATGAAAGTGTCGCAGGGCACCGGCTCGAAGGGAGTGCAGGTGCCGTCGGGCTCGGTCTTGTAGTCGCCCGAGGCCACCCATACGCGCCCGCCGTGCTCGAGCCGCACCTGCGCCGAGCCCAGCACATGGCCGGCCGGATGCAGGGAGACACGCACGCCGTGGTGGCTGACGGCTTCGCCGTAGGCCAGCGTCTGCAGGTCGATGTCGGCGCCCAGCCGCGTGCGCAGGGTGCCGGCGCTGTCGGTGTGGGCCAGGTAGTGGGCGTGCCCCGTGCGTGCGTGGTCCGAATGAGCGTGGGTGATGACGGCGCGCGCCACCGGCCGCCAGGGGTCGATGTAGAAATCGCCCGGCGGGCAATACAGGCCTTCGGGCCGGGCGACGACGAGATCTTCTTGCTGCTGCGTTGCGGGCATGGCACGCCATCGTAGGCGCAGCCGGCGTTGCCCGGCGCCGAACGTCAGCCGCGAAGCGCTGTGGGCCGGCGCCTACCCGCCGGCTTGCCGCAGGGGCGCGGTCAGGGCCGCTTGGGCCGGTTGTTCATCATGTCGATGACGTTCATCTTCATGCCGTTGGGCATGACCATGTCGCCAGGCTTCTGGTCGGCCTTGCAGGGGCCGATCCACCGGGCCTCGATCACGCTGGTGCCTTCGGCGCGGCCCATCAGCGGCGGGTTGTAGCTCGACTTGCTTTCCATGCGGTAGGCCGAGTTGAAGTCGCCGCTCATCACCGCATGCGACGTGGCTGTGGTGTTGCCGACCTTGCAGACGGAGTCCATCACCAGCTTGCCGCCGTCGAGCCGCAACTCCTGCTTGGAGCACATTTCCTTGCCCATGCCCTGTCCCATTTCGCGCAGCGACTTGTCGCTGGCCGCGTCGATGCACTGCTGCATGGTGTGGCCCTGGCCCTTGCCGCCGTCACCGGTCTGGATCTCCCACAGGCCGGGCTTGCGCGCCGGGTAGTCGAGCGCGAACGCGGGCATGGCGATGGCAGCCGCCGCAAGGCAGGCTGCCGCGGCGGCGGACGGGCGAATCTTCATGGCGGGCTCCGCATCGCTTGGACAACGACGATGCCGGATTTGTACCGCGCGCCCGGTGGCGGCGGAATACCGCTATCGGCCTACGCCGGACGCGCATGCGCCGCCAACGCGGCCGGCTCCCGCTGCCGCGTGGCCACGCCGAGCGCGACACCCAGCGCAAGGCCGCCGAGCACGTCGACCAGCACATGCTGGCGCACAGCCATCGTCGAATAGACGATGCCCACGGCCCACGCCACGTTGACGAAGCGCAACCACGCCGGCGCGCCCGCATCGCGCAACTGCCGCGCGAGCATGACGCAGGCGAACACCGAGAACGACACATGCAGCGACGGAAAGGCGTTGCCGGCCGAATCCACCATCTTCAGGAACTGCAGCGAAGTGCCCGGCGTGGTGGCGACCGCGAAATTGGGAATGGCCGTGGGCATGAACCAGAACACGAGCAGCGCAAGCAAGGTCATCGCCGCGCAGCCGAGGGAAAAGCGCGTCAGCTCGCGCATGTCCCTGGCCAGCAGCACCGGCAGCGCGATGTAGCCCCACAGCGAGAGATACACCGGCAGCAGCGCCGGCCAGAAGGCGATCGCCCGGTCGAAGGCGGTGAGCGGCAGCACCCAGGCCTGACCCGCGTTCTTCGCGATCCAGAAGTACAGCGGGAAGAAGCCGAGCGTGGCGACCGTGTTGCCCACCAGCTTCAGCGGGAACAGCGTGATGCAGCGCCGCCAGAGCGCCGCGGGCCATGTCTGCGTGGTCGAGGGCGAGGCGCCGGTGTTGTTGGTGATGGTCGATGTCATGGAAGCCCGCGGCAGCGCGCATGCGCTACCAGGGCGTCCACTTTAATTCGCTTTGCGCGGAAGCCACCGTGCGTTCGATGAAGCGCACGCCGCGCGCGCCGTCTTCCACCCGCGGATAGTCGGCGGCCAGCGCGTCGGCCGTCCGCCCTTCGAGCCGGGCGCGGATGTCCGCCGCCACGCCGGCATAAACGTTGGCGAAGGCCTCGATGAAGCCTTCGGGGTGCCCCGCCGGCAGCCGGCTCGCGCGTTGCGCGGCCTCGCACAGCCAGGGCGCGCCGCGCGTCAGCACGCGCCTGGGTCCGTCGTGCGGCAGGTGCAGCAACTGGCTGGGCTGCTCCTGGTGCCATTCGAGCGTGCCCAGCGTGCCGGAGACGCGCAGGCGCAGGTCGTTCTCCAGGCCCGTGCTGATCTGCGAGGCCACGAGCACGCCGCGCGCCCCCCCTTTGAAGCGCAGCAGCAGGCTGCCGTCGTCGTCGAGCATGCGGCCCGGCACCAGCGCGCTGAGGTCGGCGCAGAGGCTTTCGATCTCCAGGCCGGTGACGCTGGCCACGAGGTTCTCGGCATGCGAGCCGATGTCGCCGATGGCCCCGGCCGCGCCGCTGCGCGCGGGGTCGGTGCGCCAGTCGGCCTGCTTGTTGGTGCCGACTTCGACATGGCTGGCAAGCCAGCCCTGGTTGTATTCGACGACGACCTTGCGCACTTCGCCGATCTGGCCCGAGCGCACCATCTCGCGTGCCTGCCGCACCATCGGGTAGCCGGTGTAGTTGTAGGTGACGCCGAACACCGTGCCCCGCTTCGCGACCGTGGCGACCAGCGCATCGGCCTGCTCGCGCGTGTGCACCAGCGGCTTGTCGCACACCACGTGGAAGCCGGCGTCGGCAAAGGCCTGCGCCACCGGAAAGTGCACATGGTTGGGCGTGACGATCGACACGAAGTCGATGCGTTCATTGACGGGCCGCTTCAGCTCGTCGGCCAGCAGCGACTGCCAGTCACCGTGGTTGCGCGCGTCGGCCAGGCCGAGGTCGCGGCCCGAGGCGCGCGCCTTGTCGGGGCTCGACGACAGCGCCCCCGCCACGAGCTCGATCTGGCCGTCGAGCGCCATGGCCTTGCGGTGCACGGCGCCGATGAAGGCATCGCGGCCGCCGCCGACCATGGCGTAGCGGAGCTTGCGTGGAGCGATCTCGATCACCTCAGAACGGCGAGTTGGGGTGGTAGAACTCTTTGGCGTTTTCCTTCGTGATCAGCACCGAAGGAATGATCGTCGTCGCAGGCAGCTTCTCGCCCTTCAGGCGCGCTTCGGCAGTGAGCTTGATCGCGTCGTAGATGAACTTCGGCGAGTAGCTCACGTCGGCCGTGATGCGCGGGTCCTTCCCGTCCATGATGGTCTTGACCATGTCCTTCGCGCCCGCGCCGCCGAACACGATCTTGATGTCGTCACGCTTGGCCTGCGCGATGGCCTTGAGCACGCCCACGGCCATGTCGTCGTCGGCCGCCCAGATGGCGTCGATGTTCTTGAAGCGCGTGAGGTAGTCCTGCGTGACCTTGAAGGCGTCGTCGCGGTTCCAGTTGGCGTACTTGGCATCCAGCAGCTTGATGTCGGGGCTGCCCTTGAGCACGGCGTTGAAGGCGTCCATGCGCTCGTTGTCGAGCGTGGTTGCAATGCCGCGCAGCGCCACCACGTTGCCCTTGCCGTTGAGCTGCTTCACGATGTACTCGGCCGGGATCTTGCCGAAGGCGGTGTTGTCGCCGGCCACGTAGGCATCTTGTGCGCTGGTGTCGGTGAGGCCGCGGTCGACCACGGTCACATAGGCGCCCTTGGCCTTGACCTGCGCGACCGGCTTGGTCAGCGCGGCGGATTCGAACGGAAACACGACCAGCGCATTGATCTTGGTCACCGTCGACAGGTCTTGCAGCTGGTTGGCCTGCTCGGGCGCGTTGGCTGCCGTCTTGATCGTGATCTTCAGGTCCTTGTGTTCCTTCTCGAGGTCTTTCTTCGCCTGGTTGGCCCAGTAGTTGATGCCGCCCATGAAGCTGTGCGTGGCCGCGGGAATCGAAACGCCGAGATTGACCTTCTCCGCGGCAAGCGCGGGCAGGCTGGCGAAGGCTGCGGCGGCAACGGCCGTGAGTGCGATGCGACGTGTGAAGCTTGTCATGCTGGATGTCTCCTTGTGGTTGATGGAACGGGAACGCGAAGAAACTAGCGCCGGCCGCGCTGCAGGAACGCGACGATGATGATCACGAAGCCCTGCACGGCAGCATTGAGGTACACGCTGATGATGCTGGTGAGGTTCAGGATGTTGCTGATGACCGAGAGCAGGATCGCGCCCACCACGGTGCCGGTGATGCTGCCCGCGCCGCCCTTGAGCGCAGTGCCGCCGACGATCACTGCGGCAATGGCTTCCAGCTCCCACAGCAGGCCGGTGGTCGGCGAGGCCGAGCCCAGGCGCGGCACGTAGAGCAACGTCGCGATGCCCACGCACACGCCGAGCAGCACATAGGTCATGATCTTCACGCGGTCGACGTCCACCGCCGCATAGCGCGCCACCTGCTCGTTCGAGCCGATGGCCTGCACGTAGCGCCCATAGGCCGTGCGGTTCAATATGACGCCGCCGATGATCGCGACGATCACGAACACCCACACCGGCACCGGAATGCCCGCGAGGCTGGCGTAGTACACCGGCGCGTAGAGGTCCGACAGGTCGTTGTCGAGCGTGAGCGCGCCGCCGTCGGCAAAGTACGTGAGGTACGCGCGGAAGATGCCGAGCGTGCCCAGCGTCACGATGAAGGGCTCGATGCGCCCCTTGGTGATGAGCAGGCCATGCGCCAGCCCGAACACAGCGCCCAGCACGATGGCCAGCACCGCGCCCATCACCACCGCGAGCAGCGGCGAGCCTGAAGCCGGGCCGGCCCAGTTGATGAACATGATCACGCTGCCCGCGATGAGCGCCGCCATCGAGCCCACCGACAGGTCGATGCCGCCCGAGATGATCACGAAGCACATGCCCACCGCGATGATGCCGATGAAGGCGGTGCGCGTGAGCACGTTCATCGCGTTGTCGACGGTCGCGAAGTCGCTGTTGAGCAGCGTGCCGGCGATGCACAGCAGCACGAGGCCGATGACCGGGCCGAGCCCGTGCAGCCGCTCGGTCCAGCGCGGCTTGGCCTCGCTGCGGTGTGCGGCGACTTCAGGCTGCGGCGGTGGTGTCTGCTGTTCCGGTGGCATGAGCGATGAGCTCCTCTTCTGTCAAATGGTCTGCGTCGAGCGTGGCGACGAGGCGGCCCGCGCGCATCACCGCGACGCGGTGGCACAGGCCGATCAGCTCCATCAGCTCCGACGAGACGACGATCACCGCGAGCCCTTCGCGGGCCAGTCGCTGGATCAGGAAATAGATGTCGCGCTTGGCGCCCACGTCCACGCCGCGCGTGGGCTCGTCGAGCACCACCACCTTCGGCTGCGGCTGCAGCACCTTGGCGAGCGCGAGCTTCTGCTGGTTGCCGCCCGACAGCGACGAAGCCTTGACCTCGAGCGAGCCGGTGCGGATGCCGTAGTCCTTCACCGCCTCGGCCAGAGCGCCGCGTTCTGCTTCGGGCTTCAGCCAGGGCTGCGCATAGCGTTCGAGCGCCATCAGCGTGAGGTTCTGGCGCAGGCCGAAGTTGACGTGCAGGCCCTTGCCCTTGCGGTCTTCGCTGAGGTAGGTGAGGCCGTGCTTCGCCGCGTCGCGCGGGTTACGCCAGCCCTTGCCGCCGGGCACGGGCTTGCCGAGCATCTCGACGCTGCCGCTCGCGGGGCGAAGGCCGAGCAGGCCTTCGAAGAGTTCGGTGCGGCCGGCGCCGACGAGGCCCGCGAAACCGAGGATCTCGCCGGGGCGCACCTCGAAGCTCGCGTCGCGCGCCCAGCCGGGCACGTTGAAATTGCGCACGCGCATGGCGGGCGCGTCCGCCGCCACCACCACATCGCGCGGCGGGTACAGGTCGGCCAGCTCGCGGCCCACCATGAGGTTGGCCATCTGCTGGCGCGTGACCTCGGGCGTGGGCGCGCGCGCGACGAAACGGCCGTCGCGCATGACGATCACCTCGTCGGTCACCTGCTCCACTTCGTCGAGCTTGTGCGAGATGTAGACGATGGTCACGCCGTCCGCGCGCAGCTGCGCGATGAGCTTGAACAGGCGCTCGGTCTCGCCGGGCGTGAGCGTGGCGGTGGGTTCGTCCATGATGAGCAGGCGCGCGCGGCGGGCGATAGCCTTCGCAATCTCGACGAGCTGCTTCTCGGCGACGATGAGCTTTCGCACCTTGGTGCGCGGGTCGATGTTCAGGCCCACGGCGGCGAGCGCGGCGGCGGCTTCGCGCTCCATGGCTGCGTCGTCGAGCAGCCAGCCCGCCAAGAAAGCGCCAGGGCGCCCCGAGCCTCCTTGCTCCCCTCGGCGGACGGGCGCCGTGAAACGGCGGCCAAGGGGCGACATCTTCTTCTCGTGGCCCAGGAAGATGTTCTGCGCCACGCTCAGGTCTTCGGCGAGGTTGAACTCCTGGTGGATCAGCACGATGCCCAGCGCCTCGGCATCGCGCGAACTGCCGAACCGCTGCGGCTGGCCGTTGATGCGCAGCGTGCCACCGGTGAGCTGTTCGTAGCCGGCAAGGATCTTCATCAGCGTCGATTTGCCCGCGCCGTTTTCGCCAAGCAGGCCGTAAACGCGGCCGGGGGCGAGCGCGAAGCTCACGCCGTGCAGCACCTGCACCGGGCCGAAGGCCTTGACCACGCCGTCGAACTCGACGGCGACGCTGCCCTTGCTGCTTGCCGTGCTGTCGCTCATGGCGCCACTCCGCGGACCTTCAGGGTCTCGTGCATCGCGAGCACGCCGGCGCCGATCAGGCCGCCCTGCATGCCCAGCGGGGTGTACTGGATTTCCAGGTGCCGCGTCGACAGCGCAAGCGAGCGCTGGTACACGCTCTGGCGCACCGCCGCGAGGAACAGCGGCCCGATGCGCGTGATGCCGCCACCGATGAACACATGCGACGGATTGAAGAAGTTGACGACCGAGGCAAGCATCTGGCCGATGAGGCTGCCCGCGCGCTGGATGATGCCGTTGGCCGCGGTGTCGCCGCCGCGGCTGGCCTGGCCGACGTCGATCGCGTCGATGCGGCCATGCACGCGCAGGCACTCGGCCAGCAGTTCGCTTTCGCCGGCCTCGGCCGCCTGCACCGCCATCCGCGTGATCGCGGGGCCGGCCGCCATGGCCTCGACGCAGCCCAGGTTGCCGCAGTGGCAGCGCGGGCCTTCCTGGTCGACGCAGATGTGGCCCACGTCGCCCGCCGAGCCGGCCGCGCCCCGGTAAACCTCGCCGTGGCAGACGATGCCGCAGCCGATGCCGGTGCCGATCTTGATGACGAGGAAATTGGTCAGCGAGCGCTTGAGGCGCCACAGCTCGCCGAGCGCCATGAGGTTCACGTCGTTGTCGACGAAGACGGGCGCGGCGTAGTCCTCGCGCAGGTAGTCGCGGATCGAGAAGCTGTCCCACGCGGGCATCAGCGGCGGGTTCACGAGCTGGCCGATCTCGAAGTTGACGGGGCCGGGCACGCCGATGCCGATGCCGAGCACGTCGCGCGCGGCGTGGCCGCATTGCGCCAGCAGCTCGCGCATCAGCACCCGCACCCGGGCCAGCACCACGGCCGGGCCTTCGCGGACGTCGGCGGGCTCTTCGTGTTGCGCCAGCACGGTGAGGTCGGGGCGCAGCACGGCCACGCCGAGGCTGGTCGCGCCGATGTCGATGCCGACCAGCACGCCGAGCCCGAAGTGCAGCTGCAGGTTTTCAGCGCGCCTGCCCCCTGAGGAACGCTGCAGGCCCGCTTCGGCCAGTAGCCCCTGTTCGACGAGTCCGGCGATGAGCGCATTCGCCTTGCTCTTGGAGAAGCCGAGCTGCTCGGCCATGGCGTGGCGTGATCCGCCGGCCGACCAGAAGGTCGTTTCCAGCAGCCGCATTTCATCGGCAGTGATGCCGCTCCAGGGTGCCACGCGTTTGTCTCCGGTGTTCTTTTGAAGTCGCCGCCTGCAACCTTCGGCTGTCGGGCGAAGGCGAATACTAGGTGCAGGTCTTCAGCCGGACAAGGCCGAACTTCGGCCAAGTTCAAACCGAAGTTGGCTTGAGTGGGGAAACGCCGGGCGCAAAAAAGCCGCCCGGAGGCGGCTTTTCGGGAAGAGAGCCTGTGGGCTCTTCTCTTGCCTGCTTACTTCTTCTGGCGGTACTTGCGCAGCGCCGCGATCTGGGCGGCCATCACGGCCAGCTCCGATTGCGCCATCGCGATGTCGATGTCGCTCTTCGCGTTCTTCAGTGCTTCCTCGGCCGCGGCCTTGGCCTGGTTGGCCTTCTCGTCGTCGAGGTCCTTGCCGCGGATCGCGGTGTCGGACAGCACGGTCACGGCGTTGGGCTGCACTTCGAGAATGCCGCCGGCCACGAAGACGAACTCTTCGCCGCCATCGGCCATTTCGATGCGCACGGCGCCGGGGCGGATGCGCGTGATCAGCGGGGTGTGGCGCGGGTAGATGCCGAGCTCACCGGCTTCACCGGGCAGCGCGACGAACTTGGCTTCGCCCGAGAAGATCGACTCTTCCGCGCTGACCACGTCCACATGAATGGTGCCTGCCATGGTGATTCCTTCTTAAGCGACCTTCTTGGCCTTTTCGAACGCTTCGTCGATGCCGCCCACCATGTAGAACGCTTGTTCCGGCAGGTGGTCGGCTTCGCCGTTCACGATCATCTTGAAGCCACGGATGGTTTCGGCCAGCGGCACGTACTTGCCGGGCGAGCCCGTGAACACTTCGGCCACGTGGAACGGCTGCGACAGGAAACGCTGGATCTTGCGGGCGCGGGCCACGGCGAGCTTGTCGTCGGGAGCCAGTTCGTCCATGCCCAGAATCGCGATGATGTCGCGCAGTTCCTTGTAGCGCTGCAGCGTGCCTTGCACGGCGCGGGCCACGTTGTAGTGCTCTTCGCCGACCACGTTCGGGTCGAGCTGGCGCGAGGTCGAGTCCAGCGGGTCCACGGCGGGGTAGATACCCAGCGAAGCGATGTCACGCGACAGCACCACGGTCGAGTCCAAGTGGGCGAAGGTGGTGGCGGGCGACGGGTCGGTCAAGTCGTCGGCGGGAACGTAAACGGCCTGGATCGAGGTGATCGAGCCGACCTTGGTCGACGTGATCCGCTCCTGCAGGCGGCCCATTTCCTCAGCCAGCGTCGGCTGGTAGCCCACGGCGGAAGGCATGCGGCCCAGCAGAGCCGACACTTCGGTACCGGCCAGCGTGTAGCGGTAGATGTTGTCCACGAAGAACAGAACGTCACGGCCTTCGTCGCGGAACGACTCGGCGATGGTCAGGCCGGTCAGCGCCACGCGCAGACGGTTGCCCGGGGGTTCGTTCATCTGGCCGTAGACCATGGCCACCTTCGAGTCCTCGAGCTTCTCGAGGTTCACGACGCCGGAGTCGGCCATCTCGTGATAGAAGTCGTTGCCTTCGCGGGTACGTTCACCCACACCAGCGAACACCGACAGACCCGAGTGAGCCTTGGCGATGTTGTTGATGAGTTCCATCATGTTCACGGTCTTGCCCACGCCGGCGCCGCCGAACAGGCCCACCTTGCCGCCCTTGGCGAACGGGCACACCAGGTCGATCACCTTGATGCCGGTTTCCAGCAGGTCTTGCGAAGGCGACAGTTCGTCGTACGCGGGAGCCTTGCGGTGGATCGAAGCGGTGAGCTCCTGGCCGACCGGGCCGCGTTCGTCGATGGGCGCGCCCAGCACGTCCATGATGCGGCCGAGCGTGGCCTTGCCGACGGGCACCGTGATGGGTGCGCCGGTGTTCGTGACGATCAGGCCGCGGCGCAGGCCGTCGGACGAGCCCAGTGCAATCGTGCGCACCACGCCGTCGCCGAGCTGTTGCTGGACTTCGAGAGTCAGCGCGCTGCCTTCGAATTTCAAGGCGTCGTACACCTTGGGCATCTGGTCACGCGGGAACTCCACGTCGACCACGGCGCCGATACATTGGACAATTTTTCCTTCAGCCATGGCGTTTCCTTCTGGATGGATCTCAATAAATTTGCGACAGGTTCTTGCAGAAGCGTCCTGGTGCCGAAACGGGCCGCTTTTGCAAGAATGCCGGACGGGCCGGCACCCTTGATTGGTTCAGTTCAGATCAGCACTTCATTGCCGTGGCTTGCGCAGCGAATGCGTCCGAGGCAGCCTTGCAGGCCTGACCCAGCGCAGCCTTGTCGGCACCCATGGAAGCCCAGGTGGCCTTGGTCTGGTCGAGGCTTGCCTTCATCGCGTCGGCGGCAGCACCGCTTTGCGCGGCAACGCAGGTCTGCACCTTGGCCAGGTAGTCGTTGCACTCTTGCGGCAGGTCGGCCGAAGCCGTCGATGCCGCTGCGGGGGCTGCAGGCGTTGCGGCTGCGGCTGCGGCTGCGGGAGCGGGCGCAGGCGCCGCGGGTGCAGCAGCCGGAGCCGGTGCAGGCGCGGGCGCCTCTTCCTTTTTGGAGCAGGCGGTCAGAGCGGCAGCAACTGCCACCAGAGCAAGAATTTTCTTCATTTGCGCGTAGTCCCCTTAAAAGAAGGCCTTGAGTCACTCACTGTGCACGCGAAGCGCGCACGGCAGGCAATGTGGCCCGTTCCATTGCCCCGCCAACCATCAAACGCCCGCGGCGGCCGCGGCGCCGGAAACGATCTCCGACAGTTCCTTGGTGATGCCGGCCTGGCGGGTCTTGTTGTAGACCAGCTTCAGCTCGCTGATCACGTTGCCCGCGTTGTCCGTTGCAGCCTTCATGGCCACCATGCGCGCCGAATGCTCGGACGCCATGTTCTCGGCCACGGCCTGGTACACCAGCGATTCCACGTAGCGCACCAGCAGCTCGTCGATCACGCTTTGCGCGTCGGGTTCGTAGATGTAGTCCCACGAATGGTGTCCCGACTCGGTCTGCAGCGTCTCGGCCTTGAGCGGCAGCAGCTGCTCCACCATCGGCTCTTGCTTGATGGTGTTGATGAACTTCGTGTAGCACAGGTACACGGCCGACAGCTTGCCTTCGGCGTAGGCGTCGAGCAGCGTCTTGACCGGCCCGATGAGCTTGTCGAGATGCGGCGTGTCGCCCAACTGCGTCACATGAGCCACCACGCGGGCGCCGATGCGGTTCAGGAAACCCAGGCCCTTGCTGCCGATGGCCACCGACTCCACCACGTTGCCGGCCGACTGCGCTTCGCGCAGCTTGGCCGTCACTGCACGCAGCAGGTTGGTGTTCAAGCCGCCGCACAGGCCCTTGTCGCTGGTCACGATGATGAAACCGACGCCCTTGGCCTCGGTCGTCTTCATGAACGCGTGGGTGTACTCCGGATTCGCCTTGCCGAGATTGGCCGCGATGTTGCGGATCTTTTCGCTGTAGGGGCGAGCGGCGCGCATGCGTTCCTGCGCCTTGCGCATCTTGGAAACCGAGACCATTTCCATGGCCTTGGTGATCTTCTTGGTGTTTTCCACCGATTTGATCTTGCCGCGGATTTCCTTACCAGCTGCCATGAGAGCTCCTTCTTGCGTCGATCAGGCGAACGACTTCTTGAACGAAGTGGCGGCGGCCAGCAGTTCGGCTTCGGCGTCCTGGCAGGTCTTCTTCAGTGCCTTCTTGGCGTCGCTGTCGTCCGCCTTGGCAGGCTTGACGTCCCACTTGGCGCCGTGCTTTTCCATCGTTTCCAGCAGCGAGGCGTGGCTCGACTTCAGGTACTGGTGGAAGCCGTGTTCGAACGAGAGCACCTTCTTGACGTCGATGTCGTCCATGAAGCCCTTGTTCACCGCGAACAGCGTGGCGCTCATCAGCGAGATGGGCAGCGGGCTGTACTGGGTCTGCTTCAGCAGTTCGGTCACGCGGGCGCCGCGGTCGAGCTGCTTGCGGGTGGCTTCGTCCAGGTCCGATGCGAACTGGGCGAAGGCCGCGAGTTCGCGGTACTGCGCCAGGTCGGTACGGATACCGCCGGACTGGTTCTTCACCAGGTTGGTCTGGGCCGACGAACCCACGCGCGACACCGAGATACCGGCGTTGATGGCGGGACGGATACCGGCGTTGAACAGGTTGGTTTCCAGGAAGATCTGGCCGTCGGTGATCGAGATCACGTTGGTCGGAACGAAGGCGGACACGTCGCCGGCTTGCGTTTCGATGATCGGCAGTGCGGTCAGCGAACCGGTCTTGCCCTTGACTTCACCCTTGGTGAAGGCTTCGACGTAGTCGGCATTCACGCGGGCTGCGCGTTCGAGCAGACGGCTGTGGAGATAGAACACGTCGCCGGGGTAGGCTTCGCGGCCTGGCGGGCGGCGCAGCAGCAGCGAGACCTGGCGGTATGCAACGGCTTGCTTGGACAGGTCGTCATAGACGATCAGTGCGTCCTGGCCGCGATCGCGGAAGTATTCGCCCATCGTGCAGCCCGAGTAGGCCGACACGTATTGCATGGCTGCCGATTCGGAAGCCGATGCCGCCACCACGATGGTGTAGTCCATCGCGCCGGCCTGTTCGAGAGCGCGCACCACGTTCTTGATCGACGAAGCCTTCTGGCCGATCGCGACGTAGACGCAGGTCATGTTCTGACCCTTCTGGTTGATGATCGCGTCGATGGCCACTGCGGTCTTGCCGGTCTGGCGGTCGCCGATGATCAGCTCGCGCTGGCCGCGGCCGACGGGCACCATCGAGTCGACGGACTTCAGGCCGGTCTGCATCGGCTGGTCGACGGACTTCCGTGCGATCACGCCGGGAGCGACCTTTTCGATCACGTCGGTCATCTTGGCGTTGATGGGACCCTTGCCGTCGATCGGCTGGCCCAGTGCATTCACCACGCGGCCGATGAGCTCGGGGCCGACCGGCACTTCCAGGATGCGGCCCGTGCACTTGACGGTGTCGCCTTCGGAGATGTGCTCGTACTCACCCAGAATCACGGCGCCGACGGAGTCGCGCTCGAGGTTCAGTGCGAGGCCGAACGACGGCGTGCCGTCTGCGCTCGGCGGGAATTCGAGCATTTCGCCCTGCATCGCGTCCGACAGGCCGTGCACGCGCACGATGCCGTCAGTCACCGAAACCACGGTGCCTTCGTTGCGGATGTTGGCGCTGACCCCGAGGCCCTCGATGCGGCTCTTGATCAGTTCGGAAATTTCTGCGGGATTGAGTTGCATGACTCTTTCCTTCTTTCTTTGTAAGGCGATGGAGACCGTCAGGCCGCCAGCGCAACTTTCATTTGTTCAAGGCGCGCTTTGACGGAGGTGTCGAGCACCTCGTCGCCGACCACCACACGAATGCCACCGATCAGTTCCGGCTCTTGCTGGACCGTGACCTGGAGCTTGCGACCGAAACGCTTTTCGAGCGCGGCCGACACGTTGGCGAGGGCCGCGGCATCGATCGGGAAGGCGCTGTAGACAACGGCGTCGGACGAACCGCTCTTCGCGTTGGCCAGTGCCCGGAACTGCTTCGCAATTTCCGGCAGCACCGAAAAGCGTCCGTTCTCGAGGAGCGCACCCAGGAAGTTCTGGGCAGGAGCAGCAAGCGGTGCACCGAATGCACCGGCGACCACGCCGATCACCTGTTCGGCCGTGGCCTTGGGGTTCTCGGCGAACTGCTTGAGCTCCGGGCTGGCCGCGATGGCGGCAACCTTTTCAAGCCAGGCGCTGGTACCGGCGAGGTCGGACGACGACGCCTTGAAAAGCGCCTCGGCGTAGGGGCGTGCAATGGTGGCGAGTTCTGCCATGGCTTCTATCAGAGTTCGGTCTGCAGACGGGCGAGCAAATCGGCGTGAACGCCTGCATTCACTTCCTTGCGCAGAATCTGCTCCGCGCCCTTGACGGCCAGAGCGGCAACCTGCTCGCGCAGGGCCTCACGGGCCTTCAGTGCCTGCTGGTCGGCTTCGACGCGTGCGGCTGCAACGATCTTGTTGCCTTCCTCGGTCGCACGGGCCTTGGCCTCTTCAACGATGGCCTGGGCGCGACGTTCGGCGTCGGCAAGACGCTGTGCGGACTCGTTGCGTGCCTGGCCCAGTTCGGCTTCCACGCGCTTGTTGGCGGCGGTCAGCTCGGACTTGGCCTTGTCGGCAGCAGCGAGGCCTTCGGCGATCTTCGCAGCGCGGTCGTCCAACGCCTTCGCGATCGGCGGCCACACGTACTTCATCGTGAACCCGACCAGGATCAGGAACACGATCATCTGAACGATCAGGGTACCGGTAATGCTCACTTTTCACCCTCTCTATGGGATTGAATCGAAGCCATTCGCTAGGGGCTCTAGAGAACGACGACGCAGGTCCGACGAGAAAGACTTACTTCGGCAGGTTGGCGATTTGCGACAGGAACGGGTTGGCCGTTGCGAACCACAGGGCGATACCGGTGCCGATAATGAAAGCGGCGTCGATCAGACCAGCCAGCAGGAACATCTTGGTTTGGAGTTCACCCATGAGTTCGGGCTGACGTGCGGCCGACTCGAGGTACTTGCTGCCCATGATGCCGATGCCGATACATGCGCCAACAGCGCCCAGACCGATGATCAGGCCGGCGGCCAGTGCAACAAAGCTAATAACTTCCATGATGACTCCTAGAGGACTTTGGTTGAAGAGAAAAACAAAAACAGAAACGAAAACTGATGATCAGTGGTGATCGTGGGCCTGGCCGATGTAGACCAGCGTCAACATCATGAACACGAAGGCTTGCAACGTGATGATCAGGATGTGGAAGATGGCCCAGGCCGTGCCCGCGATGATGTGGCCGATGGCCAGGCCGATGCCGGTGGCCGACATGGACCAGGCACCGCCCATCAGGGCGATCAGCAGGAAGATCAGTTCACCGGCGTACATGTTGCCGAACAACCGCATGCCGTGCGAGACCGTCTTGGCGACGAACTCGATCATCTGCATGGCGAAGTTGAAGGGGTACAGCGCCCAGTGGTTGCCGAAGGGTGCGGTGAACAGCTCGTGGATCCAGCCGCCAGCGCCCTTGATCTTGATGTTGTAGTAGATGCAGATCAGCAGCACGGCCACGGACATGCCCATGGTGACCGAGAGGTCGGCGGTGGGCACGACGCGCAGGTAGGCGTGGTGCGGGTCTTCGCCGGCGAGGCCGAAGATCTTGGCCCAGATTGCCGGGAACAGATCGACCGGGAACAGGTCCATCGCGTTCAGCAGGAAGATCCAGACGAAGATCGTGAGTGCCAGCGGGGCCACGAACTTGCGGCTCGTGGCGTTGTGAACGATGCCCTTGGCTTGCTGATCGACCATTTCGACCAGCAGTTCGACCGCCGCTTGAAAACGGCCGGGAACGCCCGAAGTGGCCTTGCGTGCGGCAAGCCACAGCAGCCAGCAGCCCAGGATGCCGAGCGAGATCGAGAAAAAGAGCGAGTCGAAATTGAAAACCGTAAAGTCAGCCACACCTCCAGGCTTGGAGCTTTGCAGGTGCGTCAAGTGGTGAACGATGTATTCACCCGCGGTCTGACTATGTTCCGCAGCGTTTTCAGCAGCCATTCCGTTACTCGTCTCTCTGTTTCCGGCGCCGGGGCGAGAACATCACCGCCAACCAGGCCGCCTTCATTGTCACCACCAGGCCGACCAGCATTGCTGGCCAGCTCAGCGCCGTAATCAGCCTTGGCGCAGCGATCAGCATCGCCACCGACAAGGCCATCTTGACCATTTCCCACAGGAAGAATCCGAACACTGTAGTGCCCGGATTCAGGGAAGAAAACCGACCGGTCAGCCCTCGTGCGAATACCGCCGATGGAATGACCACCGCGATCGCACCATAAGCGGCGGACCAACCCAGATTTTGCCTCCCCGTCAGTCCCCAGATGGCCAGAGCCACCAGCAGACCGACAACCAACTGCCCCACGACCACCCGCCAGGGGGAGATCGAAGGGTTCTTTGCACGCAGTTCACGCGCCTCCTCGGCGGTCAACGGCTTGAATTCTGCGTCGAGGTCTTCAGCGACCTCCGAGTCTTGTCGGGCGATTGTTTTCATTTTGAATGAAGCCCGGATGACGACCCAGAATTTCTACAAAGCCATTGATTATAAGTAAAAACCCAACCCATCCCGCCACCCCACGTGTCGCGCATGCAAATCGCTCCTGCATTCCCTGACGCGAGCCCGACCCGGCGCACGCAACCATAATTCCTTCATGCACCCTATCACCGACGCCCTGCCCGCCACGCTTTGTTACCTCGATGGCGAGTACACCGCGCTGCGCGACGCGAAGATCAGCGTCCTGGACCGCGGCTTCATTTTCGGCGACGGCATCTACGAATACGTTCCCGTCTACTTCGGCCAACCCTTCTGTTTCGAGGAGCACATGGCCCGCCTCGACCGCTCGCTCGCCGAGCTGCAGATCGAGAATCCGCTCTCGCTCGCGCAGTGGCGCGAAATTGTGATGCGCCTGGTCGCCCCCGGCGGCGAAGCACCACAGTCCGTGTATTTTCAGGTGACACGCGGCGTGGCTCCGCGCGACCACGCGATGGTGCGCGGTATTCGCCCCACTGTGTTCGTGATGGTGAACCCGCTGCCGCCCATCTCCGAGGCCATCCGCGCCAAGGGCGTGGCCTGCGTGACGGCGGAAGATTTCCGCTGGCAGAAGGCCCACATCAAGAGCACCAGCCTGCTGGGCGCCGTGCTCGCGCGGCAGATCAGCGTGGAGGCCGGCGCGGCCGAGACCATCATGTTCCGCGGCGATTGGCTCAGCGAGGCTTCGTCGAGCAATGTGTGGATCGTGAAGGACGGCATCCTCGCCGGGCCGCCCAGGGACAACCTCGTGCTGACCGGCATCCGCTACGGCCTGCTGGAGCGCCTGTGCGAGGAGCAAGGCATTCCGTTCGCGCTGCGCCGCATCTCGCGCGACGAGGTGTTCGCCGTCGACGAGCTGCTGATTTCCTCGGCCAGCAAGGAGTTGCTGCCCGTCGTCACGCTCGACGGTAAGGCTATTGGCAACGGCCACCCCGGCCCCATCTACAAGAGCTTGTACGCGGCCTACCAGCAGGCCAAGCTACGCAACGCACAGAAGCACGGAGTCCCGGCATGACCGACAACACGACCACCACCGAAACCACCTCGATTCCCGACCCGCGCAAGGAGTCGCTGATCGAGTACCCCTCGCAGTTCCCGATCAAGGTGATGGGCGCCAAGGTCGACGGCTTCGTGCATGCCGTCACGCAGATCGCTGAGCGCTTCGACCCGACCTTCGACGCCACCACGGTCGAACTGCGCGACAGCAAGGCCGGCAACTACCTCGGCGTGACCATCACCGTCACGGCCACCAGCCGCGAACAGCTCGACGACCTGTACCGCGCGCTGTCGTCGCACCCGCAGGTCAAGGTCGTGCTTTGACCCGTCTGCGGCACGTCGCGGCGGCGCTCTGCGCGGGTGGCCTGCTGGCCGCCTGCTCGACGCCGCCGAACCCGTACTACGACGCCAGCCGCAGACACCACCGGCCCGACGGCTTCCAGGACAATTACGTCGAGTTCAAGCCGAAGAATTTCTTCACCGACGTGCTGCTGGGCTGGCAGCTGCCTTCGTGGTTCAAGGGCCTGCCGCCCGCGCCCGAAGCGCCACCGCCGGTGGTCGCGCCAGACCTTGCCTTCATCGCGTCGAACACCGGCGCACAGGCCCGGCCCGCCGCCACCTTCATCGGCCACGCCACCGTGCTGGTGCAGGTGCCGACTGCGAACGGCAGCCTCAACGTTCTGACCGACCCGGTGTTCGGCGAGCGCGCCTCGCCTGTCTCCTTCGCGGGACCGAAGCGCTTCCAGCCGCCCGGCGTGGCCCTGAAGGACCTGCCGCGCATCGACCTCGTGCTGATCAGCCACAACCACTACGACCACCTCGACGAAGACAGCGTGAAAGCGCTCAACGCGCAGGCCGGCGGCCCGCCGCTGTTCGTGGTGCCGCTGGGCATCAAGCCATGGCTCGCGGAGCGCGGCATCACCAATGCAGTGGAACTCGACTGGTGGGACAGCGTCACGCTGCCGGCCACGCCTTCCGCACCTTCCGCGCAGACACTCGTCCAGCGCAACGGCGCGGGCATCGCCGCTGGCGCAAACAGCGACGCCGTGCAGGTGTTCCTGACACCAGCGCAGCACTGGAGCGCGCGCGGCCTCGGCGACCGCATGAAGACGCTCTGGGGCGGATTCGCGCTGCTTTCGCCGAAGCTGCACGTCTTCTATTCCGGCGACACCGGCTACTCGAAGGATTTCGCGGATATCCAGGCCCGTCTCGCGCCGCGCCAGGCCGACGCGCAAGGTGGCGGCTTCGACCTCGCGCTGCTGCCCGTCGGCGCCTACGAGCCCCGCTGGTTCATGAAGGACCAGCACGTCAACCCCGACGAGAGCGTGCGCATCCACCGCGAACTGCATGCCAGGCGCAGCCTGGGCGTGCACTGGGGCACTTTCTCGCTCACCGACGAAGCCCTCGACCAGCCACCCAAGGACCTTGCCGCAGCCCGCAAGGCCCAGGGCGTGGCGGACGACGCCTTCTTCACGCTCGCCATCGGCGAGACCCGCAGGCTGCCCGCGCGGCAGGCCACGCCATGACAGACACCACCACCGCTCCCGCCGTCGAGCTGCATCCGATGGGCCGCGTCGACTACGCGACTACTTTCGCGGCCATGAAGCAGTTCACCCTCGACCGCACGCCCGAGACGCCCGACGCGCTGTGGGTCTGCGAGCACGCGCCGGTGTTCACCCAGGGCATCGCCGGCAAGCAGGACCACATCCTGAACCCCGGCGCCATTCCCGTGGTGCAGACCGACCGCGGGGGCCAAGTCACCTTCCACGGTCCCGGCCAGGTGGTGGCCTATCCGCTGATCGACCTGCGGCGCGCCGGCTACTTCGTCAAGGAATACGTCTACCGCATCGAGGAATCGGTGCTGCGCACCCTCGCCCACTTCGGCGTGACAGGCCACCGCGTGCCGGGCGCGCCGGGCATCTACGTGCGGCTGGACGACCCGTTTTCGCACGCCGCCCTGACCGGCCCGCTGCCCGCCGCCGACCCGTTTCGCGGCCTCGGCAAGATCGCCGCGCTGGGCATCAAGGTGAGCCGCCACGCCACTTACCACGGCGTGGCGCTCAACGTCGACATGGACCTCGAACCCTTCTCCCGCATCAACCCTTGCGGCTACGCGGGGCTGCAAACGGTCGACCTTTCTACAATCGGCATTCAAACCACATGGGAAGAAGCCGCCACGGTGCTGAGCCAGAAGCTCCGCGCCTTCCTGGCGCCTTGACATACCAATGAGCACCACAGAAGTCGTCCGCGACGCGCAAAGCGCCGAAAACTACAACCCCCTGGCCAAGCAGAAAGCAGCGGCCAAGCTCTCGCGCATCCCCGTCAAGGTGGTGCAGGGCGGCGAGGTGCTCAAGAAGCCCGAATGGATCCGCGTCAAGGCCGGCAGCCCGACCACGCGCTTCTACGAGATCAAGCAGATCCTGCGCGAGAGCAACCTGCACACCGTCTGCGAAGAGGCTTCGTGCCCGAACATCGGCGAATGCTTCGGCAACGGCACCGCCACCTTCATGATCATGGGCGACAAGTGCACCCGCCGCTGCCCGTTCTGCGACGTGGGCCACGGCCGCCCCGACCCGCTGGACAAGGACGAGCCGCTCAACCTCGCGAAGACCATCGCCAAGCTGCGCCTGAAGTACGTGGTGATCACCAGCGTCGACCGCGACGACCTGCGCGACGGCGGCAGCCAGCACTTCGTCGACTGCATCAAGAACATCCGCGAGCTCTCGCCGATGACGCAGATCGAGATCCTGGTGCCCGACTTCCGCGGCCGCGACGACCGCGCCCTCGAGATCCTCAAGGCCGCGCCGCCGGACGTGATGAACCACAACCTGGAAACCGCGCCGCGCCTCTACAAGGAAGCGCGCCCGGGCAGCGACTACCAGTTCAGCCTGAACCTGCTGAAGAAGTTCAAGGCCCTGCACCCCAGCGTGCCGACCAAGAGCGGCATCATGGTCGGCCTGGGCGAGACCGACGAGGAAATCCTGCAGGTCATGCGCGACATGCGCGCCCACGACATCGACATGCTGACGATCGGCCAGTACCTGTCGCCGTCGGGCTCGCACCTGCCGGTGCGCCGCTACGTGCACCCGGACACCTTCAAGATGTTCGAGGAAGAGGCCTACAAGATGGGCTTCAGCCACGCCGCCGTGGGCGCGATGGTGCGCTCGAGCTACCACGCCGACCAGCAGGCGCATGCGGCCCAGCAGGCCGTGACTCACCACGAGTGAACCAGCAGCCCGCGCGTCCTCAGCCGCGCGTGGCGTTTTCTTTCATCTTCGCCAGTGCAATGGCAATCGCCGCGCCGCCCAGCGTCTTGATCAGCCCCGAGTGCTGCGCATAGAACTGGCTCACCTCGTCGATCACGCCCGCGTGCTGCTGCTCGGCATGCGCGGCAATTTCGGTCACCTGCGCGGGTGACAGCTGCGAGGCCTGGTCGGGCGTGATCTGTGCCTGGCCCGGCTGCAGCATGCGGCCGAGCACGCCGCCCGCCAGCGCCGAAGCGGCCGCCGGCCCGAGCGTGGCCAGGATCTGGTTGAGCACGCCGGCCTGCTGCTGCGGCGACGACTGGCCGAACAGCTGCCCGACCATGTTGCCGAAGGGCGGCGTCTGGTCGGAGCGCATGGCCGCCGCGAGCCCCGCGCCGACCTCGTCGGTGGAAGCGTGCTGCGTGACCTGGTCGATGTGGGCCTCGGGGCTGCTGTTGCCGCCGATGGCCTGCTGGAGGATGTCGAGTAGACCCATTTGGAACTCCTTGTCAGCGGGTGACGAGATGCCAGACCCCGAGCAGCAGGGCCGCGCCAATCACCGAGGCGATGAAGCCGGCACCCGCGCCCGCAGCGTACAGCCCCAGGGCCTGTCCTGCATAGGTCGCCACGAGCGACCCGGCGATGCCCAGGATGACCGTGAGGATGAACCCCATCGAGTTGTTGCCCGGCAAGACGGCGCGGGCGATCAGCCCCGCGATGAAACCGATCAGGATCGTCCAGATGATGTGCACGAGAAGCTCCCTGTTTGCTGATGGTGACGAGTCATCGTGGACCGGCCATCCTGAGCGCTGGCTGACGGCTGCGCCCTGCTGCCGCGGGGTCGCCAAGGCGCTGGCCGAAAGCGTGAACATTTCGCTATCCTGCCCTTTGGTTGGTCAAGAAGAAGGAATGATTTTGCAAACGCACCCTGCCGTTCAAGCCGCGATGGAACGCAACTTCGGCGCCATCGCCGACCTGGTCCGTCTCCATGCGCAACACACGCCCGGGAACGCCGCGCTGGCCGACGCCCGCCACACGCTGGACTACCGCGCGCTGGACGCGCTGATGGACCGCATCGCGGCCAGCCTGCAACGCGACGGTCTCAAGCCCGGCGACGCCATCGCGATATGCGCGTCGTCGTCGGTCAACTATGCGGCGGTGTTCCTGGGCGCACTGCGCGCGGGCGTCGCGGTGGCACCGCTGGCGCCCGGCTCCACGCCCGCCAGCCTGGCCCGCATGATCGAGGACGCCGAGGCGCGCATCCTGTTCAGCGACGCATCGGCGGCCGAGGTGATCGGCCCCGCCAGGGAAGGCGGCATTGCGCGCATCGCGCTCGACGGCTCTGCCGTGGGCCGCGGCTTCGAAGGCTGGCTCGCGCCGGCCGGCACGCGGCCCGCGCCCGTGGAGGCGCAGCCATCGTGGGCGTTCAACATCATCTATTCGTCGGGCACCACCGGCGAGCCCAAGGGCATCGTGCAGGGCCACGGCATGCGCTGGGCCCATGTGCAGCGCGGCGCCAAGTACGAGTACAGCCCCGACACCGTCACGCTGCTGTCGACGCCGCTCTACTCCAACACCACGCTGGTGGTGTTCTTCCCCACCATCGCCTTCGGCGGCTGCGTGGTGCTGATGCCCAAGTTCGACGCGCTCGGCTACCTGCAGCTGGCCTCGCAGCGCCGCGTGACGCACACCATGCTCGTGCCGGTGCAGTACCAGCGGCTGATGGCGCACCCGCGCTTCGACGAGCACAACCTCTCCTCCTTCCGCCACAAGTTCAGCACCAGCGCGCCCTTCAACGCCACGCTCAAGGCCGACGTGCTCAAGCGCTGGCCCGGCGGGCTGGTCGAGTTCTACGGCATGACCGAAGGCGGCGGCACCTGCATCCTGGAAGCGCACCTGAACCCGACCAAGCTGCACACCGTGGGCCGACCCGCCGAGGGCAGCGACATCCGCCTGATCGACGAGCAAGGCAACGAACTGCCGCGCGACAACACCGAGGTGGCCGGCGAGGTTGTGGGCCATTCGGCCGGCATGATGACCGGCTACCACCGCCAGCCCGAGAAGACACGCGAGGCCGAGTGGTTCGACGCCACCGGCAAGCGCTTCATCCGCACCGGCGACGTGGGCCGCTTCGACGCCGAGGGCTTCCTCACGCTGTTCGACCGCAAGAAGGACATGATCATCAGCGGCGGCTTCAACATCTATCCGAGCGACCTCGAGGCCGTGCTGCGCGGCCATGCGGCGGTGGCCGACGCGGCCGTGGTCGGCGTGCCGTCGGAGCAATGGGGCGAGACGCCGGTGGCCTTCGTGGTGCGCCGCGAGGGCGACGCCACCACCGAAGCCGCGCTGCTGCAATGGACCAACGACCAGCTCGGCAAGACCCAGCGGCTGGCGCGGCTGAGCTTCATCGACGAACTGCCGCGCAGCGCGATCGGCAAGGTGCTCAAGCGCGAACTGCGCGAACGCGACCGCAGCTGACACGCCGAAGCCCTGAAAACAGGGCACGATTGCGGCAGATGAAATCTCTACGCGGTCAGTTGCTCTTTTTCTGGGTGTTGTTGTTCGGCATGTGCGCCGCATTGGCGGTGGTGATGCTCACGCTGTACCGCAGCAGCGCGGGCGCGCAGGTGGCGGCGGGGCGCACCGCCACCGAGCAGTCGTGCCGGGCCATCGCGGCGCGCTATGTCCGCTCGGCCACCGCCCCCCCGGCCGCCCAGCCGCAGGTCGACCTGCTGCAGGTGCTGCTGCAGCTGGTGCTGATCGAGGCGCCGCATGTCGAAGGCGGCGTATGGCAGGCCAGCGGCGGCCACCTGGCCTACGCCTACCCCACCTACGAAGGCAGCGGCGTCAAGCGCGACGTGCCCGCGGCCGAGCAGCCGCTGATCGCCGAGCTGGCGCAGCTCGCGGCGCGCACGCAGCAGCCGCAGACCGACGTGGTGCGCGGCAGCCGCGAGGCGCTGATCGTCTCGGCCTGCCCGCTGGCAACCCCGCGCAATGACCTGGCCGCCTGGACCATGACGCGCACCAGCGGCGGCGCGCTGGCCGCCCAGGACAGCCTGCGCACCGGCCTGGGCGTGTTGCTGGTGCTGGTGCTGGCCTCGGGCCTGTGGCTGGGCTTCATCCTGCTGCGCGGACTGCGCCATGTGCAGCGCCTGGAAAACCAGCTGATCCAGGCCGACGCCGACGGCGGCGCCGTGCCCGAACTTCCCCGCACCGGCGTGCGCGAGCTCGACCGAATCGTCGACGGCTTCAACCACTACCGGCTGCGCTTCGAAGAGGCCCGCACGCATCTGCGCGCGGCCGCCCAGCAGCGCAGCCGCGACCAGCGCCTGGCCGCGCTGGGCCGCATGACGGGCGGCATCGCGCACGAGATCCGCAACCCCATCGCCACCATGCGGCTGAAGGCCGAGAACGCGCTGGCCGCCACGCCCGAACGGCAGGGCGCAGCGCTGCAGGCCATCGTCGGGCAGATCGACCGGCTCGACGGCCTGGTGCAGAGCCTGCTCGCGCTGGTGCAACCGGTGGCACTGGCGCCGGTGGAAGTGGTGCTGCACCGCTGGCTCGACGAGCGCGTGGCCGCCGTGGCGCCCAAGGCCGATGCCGCCGGCGTGCAGGTCACGCTGCATCACGACATGCCCACCAGCGCCATGTTCGATCCGGTGCACCTGGCGCGCGCGGTCGACAACCTGCTCGACAACGCCGTTCGCCATGCGCCGCGCGGCGGCCACGTGGTGCTATCGGCCCTGCAGCCCGACCCACGCACGCTGGCCATCCGCGTGGACGACGACGGCCCCGGCGTGCCCGAATCGCTGCAGGCCAGCCTGTTCGAGCCCTTCGCCACCGGGCGCGCCGACGGCACCGGGCTGGGCCTGGCGCTGGCGCGCGAGGTGGCGCTGGCGCACGGCGGCGATCTGCATCACTTGCCGCTGACGCCGGGTGCACGATTCGAACTGGAGCTTCCATGGCGCATCTCCTGATCGTCGACGACGACGACGCCTTCCGCGACACGCTGGCCGAGACGCTGGAGGGCCTGGGCCACGAAACAGTTGCAGTCGCGAGTGGCGCCGAGGCGATCGAGACGGCGTCGCGCGAACGCTTCGACGCCGTGTTCCTCGACCACC
Source organism: Variovorax durovernensis (assembly GCF_977011995.1). NCBI lineage: Bacteria > Pseudomonadati > Pseudomonadota > Betaproteobacteria > Burkholderiales > Comamonadaceae > Variovorax > Variovorax durovernensis. The sequence goes on from NZ_CDRNCW010000001.1 coordinate 6,204,577, forward strand.
GCATGCCCGGCATGGACGGCCTGCAGACGCTCGCCGCCCTGCAGGCGCGCTTGGCGCGGCTGCCGCCGGTGATTGTGCTCACGGCTTTTTCGAGCGCGGGCAACACCATCGAGGCGATGCGCCTGGGCGCCTTCGACCACCTGGCCAAGCCGATCAGCCGCGAGGCGGTGCGCGAGGTGCTGGAACGCGCGCTGCAACAGCACACGGCGGCCTCGCCGTCCGCCACCACGGCAGGGGACGACGACAGCGACCTGATCGGCCCGAGCCAGGCCATGCGCGAGGTGCACAAGCGCATCGGCCTGGCCGCCGCCAATTCGATGCCGGTGCTGGTGCTCGGCGAAACGGGCACCGGCAAGGAAATGGTGGCGCGCGCCCTGCACCGCCATTCGGCCCGCGCCGGCCAGCCGTTCGTGGCCGTCAACTGCTCGGCCATTCCGAAGGAACTGCTCGAAAGCGAGCTCTTCGGCCATGTGCGCGGCGCCTTCACGGGTGCCACCGGCGAGCGGCCCGGCTGCTTTCGCGCGGCCGACGGCGGCGTGCTTCTGCTCGACGAGATCGGCGACATGGCGCTGGACGTGCAGGCCAAGATCCTGCGTGCCCTGCAGGAGGGCGAGGTCACGCCGCTGGGCAGCCACAAGACGGTGAAGGTCGACGTGCGCGTGGTCGCGGCAACGCACCGTGACCTGGCCGCCGCCGTGCGCGAAGGGCGCTTCCGGGAAGACCTGCTGTACCGGCTCGACGTGCTGTCGATCCGCATGCCGCCGCTGCGCGAGCGGCTGGCGGACATCATTCCGCTGGCGGAGCACTTCCTGCGACGCGCCGCTCTGCAGGGCGCGCCCGATGCCGTGTCCAAGGCGCTGTCGGCCGAGGCGGCGCAGCGGCTGCTGAGCCACCCGTGGCCGGGCAACGTGCGGGAGCTGCGCAACGTGATGGAACGCTGCCATGCGCTGGTGCGGCACCGCGTGATCGGCGGCGCGGACCTGGACCTCGCGCTCGGTGCCGCGGCTCCCGGCGAAGCACCCGCCACGCTGCCCGCCGACTGGCTCGAGGGCGAACTGCCAGCCGCCGTCGAGAGGCTCGAGCGCCTGCTGATCGCGCACGCGCTGGCGCAGACGCAGGGCAACCGCGCCGAAACGGCTCGCCGGCTGGGCATCCACCGGCAGCTGCTGTATCGAAAGCTGGCGCAGTACGGGCTCGAATGAGCCGCGGGTGTCCGCAAACCGGACACCCGGTGTCTCCGGATCATGCGATGGCAAGCTGCCAGACACACGCAAGTCGTTGATTTAAAAGGATTCGTGGGCTGGCACGTTGTGTGAGATGTCTTTGGGCATCCACCCCTCAAGGAGCCATCCATGACACATCGCATCACCTTCCTCGCCGCTGCCTGCCTGCTGGCGAGCAGCGCCGCCTTCGCCCAGGTACCGCCGCCTCCCGGCGGCCCGGTGCCCCCGCCGCCGCTCGGCGCCACCGCGCCACTGCCGCCCGCCGCGCCGGAAGCGGGCACCGTCGCCAGCGGCCGCGTGCAGCAATGGCTGATCAACCCGAACGGCGAGGCCGACGGCCTGCTGCTGAGCGACGGCACGCAGGTCGCATTTCCGCCGCATCTCTCGGCCGCGGTGATGCAGATGCTCAAGCCCGGCGACACGGTGCAGGTCAGCGGCTGGCGCGCGCCCAACGCGCCGGTGGTGCGCATGCAGGCCATCGTCGCCAACGGCCGCAGCCTGACCGACCAGCCTCCGGCGCCCGGCATGGCCCCGCCGCAGCCGCGCGATCCGGGCGCGCTCGTCGCCCTGTCGGCGGGAGGGCGCATCGAACGACTGCTCTACACCGACCGCGGCGACGTGCGCGGCGTGCTGCTCGCGGACAAGACCACCGTGCGCTTCCCCCCGCACATCGGCGCCATGTACGGCGCGCAACTGAAGCCCGGTGCGCAGCTCCATGCGCGCGGCTGGGGTACGCGCGGCGCGCAGGGCACGGCGCTGGAAGCCACCAGCCTGGGCACGAGCGCAGACACTGTGCGCGAGATCTTCGGCGGACCGGGCCTGGAACCCGCGCCGCGCGGCCCCGGCGGTCCTCGCGGTCCGAGGGGCGCGGGCCCCACGCCGCCCGCGCCGCTGATGGCCCCGCCGGCCCCGGTGCCGGCCTCCTGATCTTCCTGTCCGACCCGCCATGACCACTACCGCCGCACCCTCGCGCCGCAGCCTGCGCGCACTCGACGCACTGGCCTTCTTCGCGCCCGACATCCAGGGCGGCGTCGGCCCGTTCCTGATCGTCTTCATGGCCGGCACGCTGGCCTGGGACCCGCAGCGCATCGGCACCGTGATGTTCGTCTCGGCGCTCGTGGGGCTGCTGGTGCAGGCGCCGGCCGGCGCGCTGATCGACAGCGCGCGGCACAAGCCGCGCTGGATCGCCGGCGCCATTTCGCTCATCGCGGTGTGCCTGGTGGTCATGGCGAACTGGCCGGGCTACGGCGTGATCCTGGCGGGCCAGTCGCTCATCGGCGCGGCGGGCACGCTGGTGGCGCCTGCCATCGCGGCCGTCAGCCTGGGCATGGTGGGCCGCGCCGGGCTAGATGCGCGCGTCGGCCGCAACGCCGCGATCACCGCGGCGGGCACGGTGCTGTGGGCGCTGGGCACCGGCTGGGTAGGCCACGCGTTCGGCCCGCATGCCATGTTCTTCTATGCGGTGGCGATGGCGCTGCCGACCATCGCTGCGGCCATGCTGATCCGCAAGCGCGACGTCGATCCAAAGCTGGCGCGCGGCGCCGATGCCGATGCCGATCACGAGGAGGCCGACGCGCCGCGTTCCAACGCACGCTGGTACGACCGCCGCTTCATCGTGCTGCTGGTCTGCGCCTTCCTGTTCCACCTGGCCAACGCCGCCATGCTCACGCTGGTGGCGCAGAAGGTCGGCACGCAGGCCGGCACGTCGGCCACGCTGTGGCTGTCGGGCGGCGTCATCGTCACGCAGCTGGTCACCATTCCGATCGCCCTGGCGGTCGGACGCTGGGCGCCGCGGCTGGCGCGCAAGCCGATCTTCCTGGCCGGCTTCGCGGTGCTGCCGGTGCGCGGGCTGCTGTACCTGCTGGCCGACAGCCCGGCCGCGCTGCTGTCGCTGCAGGTGCTGGACGGCATCGGCGCGGGCATCTTCGGCGTGATGCTGACCCTGATGATCGGCGACCTCACGCGCGGCAGCGGCCACTTCAACTTCGCGCTGGGCATCGGCGCGGCCTGCGTGGGACTGGGCGCGGCGCTCAGCAACCTGGTGGCGGGCACGGTCGCGCACCTGGCCGGCTACGGCACGGCCTTCGTGATGCTGGCGGGTATCGCGGCCGCTGCGCTGACGCTGTTCGCGCTCGCAATGCCGGAAACTCGCGACAGGCGCCGTTCGATGGCGAACGCGCCGGCCGCCTCCGCACTGACCACCGCCGCTCCATGACCAAAGACACCGCGCCGACCCTGGCATCTCCCTCCTCGTCCGCCGCTTCCCCCGCCGACGCTCCCGCAACCCACGAAGGCGGCGGCAACGGCCTGCTCTGGGTGCTGGTGGCGGTGGCGGTGCTGTTCGCCTTCTTGCGCCCGCGCGCGCCGATGGACTGGCTCAAGCTGGTCGACTGGCAGACCGTGGGCGCCCTGGCCGGGCTGCTCGCCATCACGCAGGGCGTAGAGAAGAGCGGCATGCTCCAGTCGGCCGCCCAGCGACTGCTGGCGCGGACCACCGATCTGCGCCAGCTGGCGCTGCTGCTGACCGCCACGGCCGCCGTACTCTCGGCGCTGGTCACCAACGACGTGAGCCTGTTCCTGCTGGTGCCGCTCACCCGCGTGCTGGCCACACAGGCGCACCTGCCGCTGGCGCGGCTGGTGGTGCTCCAGGCGCTGGCGGTGAACGCGGGATCGGCGCTCACGCCCATCGGCAATCCTCAGAACCTGTACCTGTGGCATCGCACCGGCGAAAGCTTCGGCGGCTTCATGCTGATGATGGCGCCCACCGTGCTGGTCATGCTTTTCTGGCTGTTCGTGGCCGTGTGGCTGCTGGTGCCGCGCACGGCCATCGCGCTCAAGCCGGCGGCCGAGGCCGCACCGGTGCAGCCGAGGCTGCTGGCGCTGTCGGGCGTGCTGTTCGTGGGCTTCGTCGTCGCGCTCGACCGGCACTGGCTGCTGGCTGGCCTGGCGGTGGTGTTCGTCGCCTACCTGCTGTGCCAGCGCCGCGTGCTGCTGGGCGTCGACTGGGCGCTGCTCGCCATCATCGCGCTGATGTTCGTCGACCTGCGACAGCTCGCCGAACTGCCGGCGGTGGCTTCGCTGGTCGGCCAGTGGCCGATTGCCGAGGGCTGGCGCGCGTACCTCGCGGCCATCGTCACCTCGCAGTTCATCAGCAACGTGCCGGCCACCATCCTGCTGGACCGCTACGTGCACGACCTGCCCGCGCTGGCGGCGGGCGTGAGCGTGGGCGGCTTCGGCTGCGTGCTGGGCTCGCTGGCCAACCTCATCGCCCTGCGGCTGGCCAAGGTGCCGCACGGGCTTCGCGAGTTCCATCGCATCAGCATTCCCTTCCTGATCGTGTGCGCGGCATCGGCGGTGCTGCTGCGGCTCGGTTGATCGCGTTTTCCGTTTCACAACCACACTCAAAAAGGACATTCCATGCCACATCCTCACGACACCCTCGACGTCTGGTCGGTCGAAGGCCGTTTCCAGCATCTGATCTACAGCCCCAAGGGCCGCATCGAAGGCGTGCTGATCGACACCGACGGCGTGCCCACGCAGTTCGTCTTCGAGCGCCACGACGAAGACGCCGCGGCCGCGTTCGCCGGCCTGAAGTCCGGCCAGGCGCTGGTGCTCGAAGGCATCGAGGAAGGCCCCTCGCCCAAGGGCGATGCCGAACACACGGTCTACCGCTTCGAACGGCTGGCCTCGGTCGACGGCAAGGCGCCGCGCCAGGTGGACACCGCCGGAAGCATCGACGGCAAGGTGGTGCGCTTCAACTACGCGCGCCACGGAGAGGCCAACGGCGTGGTGCTGGACACCGGCGACTTCGTCCACACCAAGCCCGACGGCCTGGCGCGGCTGGCCCTGAAGGTCGGCGACAAGGTGCGGGCCGAGGGCCGCACGCAGCCGCTGGCAACCGGCAATGGGCGCGTGGTCGAGGCCGTGCGGGTCAACGGACAGGCCGTGCGGGACGACGCCGACGAGGGCTGATCGATCCTGCTTGTAGCACGGCCGGGGCTGCGCGGACAATCCGCTGCAGCCCATGCATGCCCCCGCTTCCTCCCCGCCGCCCCGCCATGAACTCGCCCTGCGCGACTATGGCCACTCGCACGGCAGCCACGCGCACGACCACTTCCAGGTACTGATCGGCCTGGACGGCGTGCTCGAGATCGAAGTGGAAGGCCGCGGCTGCGGCATCGGCGCAGGCGAAGCGCAGGTGATCGCCCCGGGCGAGCGGCACGACTTCAACGCGCGCAAGCACGGCAGCCTGTGCCTGGTGCTCGACACCACGCAGCCGGCATGGGCGCGCTGCACCGAGCGCGCACCGCCCGGCGCGCCGCAACTGCACACGCTGGCGCGCTACCTGGCGCAATGCATCAGCCAGCCGCAGGCCTCGGCCCTGGCCCTGTTGCACGGCCCCGCACTGCTGCTGGAGGCCTGGAGCCCCGCGCCGGCTTCTTCGGATTCGCGTCGCCGGCGCATCGACTGGCCCCTGCTCGCCGAATGGGCCCGGGCCCGCTGGCACGAACCGCTGGGCGTGGCCGACCTGGCCGATGTCGTCTGCCTGAGCCCGAGCCAGTTCGCGCAGCGCTGCCGCGAAGAGCAGGGCACGAGCCCGATGCACTGGCTGCGCTCGCTGCGGCTGGCGCATGCGCGCGAGCTGCGGCTCGGCGGCATGGGCGTGGCCGAGACGGCGCGCCGCACGGGCTACCGCTCGCCGTCGGCGCTGACCGCCGCGCTGCGCCGCTGATCGCGCCGCAAACCGTCGTTGCGCGACGACAGTCCGGCATTGCGCGACGGGCGCATCGCGTAGCCTCGCCGGCCATGCCGTCCACTTTCTTTGCCCTGCTCGCCATTGCGCTCTGGGCGACGCTCGCCTCGCTGGGCACCTCGCTGTCGCACCTGCCCCCGTTCCTCACGACCGGCATCGCGCTGATCGTCGGCAGCGTGCCGAGCTGGCCGCTGGTGCTGCGCGACCGCAGCGCATGGAAGGTGCCGCCGCTCACACTGGCGCTGGGCATCTACGGCCTGTTCGGCTATCACTTCCTGCTGTTCATGGCGCTGCGGATCGCGCCGCCGGTGGAGGCCAACCTCGTCAACTATCTGTGGCCGCTGCTCATGGTGGTGCTGGCGCCGGTGCTGCTGACGGGCATGTCGCTGCGGCCGGTGCACGTGGTGGCGGCGCTGCTCGGGTTCGCAGGCGCGGCGGCGGCGATCCTCGGGGCACAGGGGGCCGTGGCCTCCGGGCCGGCAACCACGTACTGGGGCTTCCTGCCCGCGCTGGCGTCGGCCGTGATCTGGGCCAGCTACTCGCTGTGGACGAAGCGCGTGCCCGCCTTCCCTACTTCCGCCATCGGCCTGTTCGGGCTGGTCTCGGGCCTGCTGGCGCTGGCCTGCCACGCCGTGCTGGAAACACCGGCCGTGTTGTCGGGCCGCGACTGGATGCTGCTGGTGCTGTGCGGCCTCGGCCCGCTGGGTGCGGCTTTCTTCCTGTGGGACATGGCGCTCAAGCGCGGCGACGCGCGGCAGATCGGCATCCTGAGCTACATCACGCCGCTGGCCTCGACCGCGCTGCTGCTCGCCGTGACCGGCCGGCCGCTGACGTGGAGCATCGCGCTCGCGGCGATCCTGATCATCTCGGCCGCGCTGATGGGCACCCGCGCGCGCTGAATGCGTCCGCGTCCGACGGGGCAGGCCGCGCGTTTTCTGGCAGAGTGGCGACTCAGGAACAAAGGAGCCACGCATGAACGAAAAGAACGGGGATTTCGAGATCACGCCCAAGCTCGTGTTCGACATGAACCTTGCGCTGTACCTCGACCTGGTCGCCGCGCTGGAAGCCGCGGGCGCCGTCACCTACCGCCAGATGGCGGCCCGCGTTCTGAACATCAGCATGGATGCCCGCGACGACGGCGAAGCAGGCCTGTCGACGGTGCTCGAAGGCATCGCCAAGGGCTTCGCGGGCCGGGGCGACGGCCTGTCTATCGAGCTGCTGAAGGCCGCGCGCGGCCTGCGAGACGACGAGGCGATGGGCGACATTCCCATGCGCCCCGAGGACGACTGAAGCGCCCCGCCGCCCTTCAGGCTTCGGCGACCTGCAGCACCAGCTTGCCGAAGTTCTCGCCGGCAAAGAGCTTGTTGAGCGACTCCGGGAAGGTGTCCAGCCCCTTGACGATGTCTTCCTTGCTCTTCATGCGGCCGTCCTTCAGGTAGCCAGCCATCTCGGCGATGGCGATGTGATAGCGGTCGGCGTAGTCGAACACCACGATGCCTTCCATGCGCGCGCGGTTCACCAGCAGGCTCAGGTAGTTCTTCGGGCCGGCCGAGGGCATGCTGTTGGCGTTGTTGTACTGGCTGATGGCGCCGCAGATGATGATGCGGGCCTTGCGCGCGAGCCGCGCCAGCACCATGTCGAGGATCTCGCCGCCGACGTTGTCGAAGTAGACGTCCACGCCCTTCGGGCAATGCGTCTTGAGGCCTTCGCGCACCGCGCCCGCGCCGGCCTTGTAGTCGATGCAGGCGTCGAAGCCCAGCTCTTTCACCACCCAGTCGCACTTGGCGGCGCCGCCGGCGATGCCGACCACGCGGCAGCCCTTGATCTTGGCCAGCTGGCCCACGGTCTGGCCCACGGCGCCCGCCGCGCCGGAGACCACCACCGTCTCGCCCGGCTTCGGCTGGCCCACGTCCATCAGTCCGAAGTAGCCGGTCATGCCGGGCATGCCCAGCACGTTGAGCCATTGGGTGATGCTGCCGACGTTCAGGTCGATCTTCACCAGGCCGTTGCGCTTGAGGTCGTCCTGCGCGATGAGGATGTATTCCTGCACGCCGAGCGTGCCGTACACCGTGTCGCCGACCGCGAATTTCGGGTTCTTAGAGGCCACCACGCGGCCGACGCCGCCGGCGCGCATCACCTCGTCGATGGCCACGGGCGGGATGTAGCTCTTGGCGTCGTTGAGCCAGCCGCGCATGGCCGGGTCGAGCGACAGCGACAGCGTCTTGACCAGCACGCCGCCCTCGGCCGGCTCGCCGACGGGCTCGGTGGTGAATTTCCAGTTTTCGCGGGTGGCGGCGCCTTCGGGGCGCTTGGCAAGGCGGACCTGGTGATTGGTGAGGGGGCTGCTCATGGTGTCTCCTTGAATGACGGGCCGGGCGCCGGCGTGGGCACGGAGGCGCATCGTAGCCGCGCACCCCGCGCCCTCCGTAGCGCCGCCTGTAGCGCAGGCGACAGCCCGGCGCCGCCGCGCGCTACACCAGCCGGACGATGATCTGCAGCCCCGGCGAGGCGTTGCGCACCATGAGTTCGCCGCCGTGCGCCTCGGCGATCAGCCGGCACAGGTACATGCCCAGGCCGACGCCGCCGGTGGCCCGCGCCCGGGCGCCGTCGGTGCGGTAGAAGGGCTCGGTGAGCCGCTCCAGCTGTGCATCGTCGACGCCGGGGCCGTGGTCGCGCACCTCGATCTCGATGCCCTGCTTCTTGCCGTCGAGCACAGCGCGCAGCGACACGCAGGGCGGGCGCGGCGCTTCGTTGCTGTAGCGCAGCGCGTTGTCCAGCAGGTTGCGCACCAGCAGGCGGATGCGCATGCGGTCGACGGCATGGGGCGGCAGTCCGTCGGCCAGGTCCAGGTACACCTGCTGCGCGCCGGGCATCTCGGCCACGGTCTCGCGGATCAGCACGGCAAGGTCGACCGGCTCGCGCTGCAGCGCCACGTGCGGGCTGGCCAGGCGTTCGCTTTCGAGCAGGTCGCTGATGAGGTCGCGCATCTCGTTCAGGTCGCGCAGCAGCGCCTCGCGCTCGGCCTGGCCTTCGGGCGTTGCCGGCAGCAGCTCGGCATTGAGCCGGGCGCGGGTGAGCGGCGAGCGCAGCTCGTGGCTCAGCGCGAGCAGCAGGCCGCGCTTGGCGTCGAGCATGGCCTGGATGTCGTCGGCCATGGTGTTGACGCGCTGCGCGAGATCGCCGAGGTCGTCGTTGCGGCGGATCGGAATGGGCTGCGAGAACTCGCCGCGCCCGAAGCGCTGCGCGCCTTCGCGTATGTCGATCAGCGGCCGCAGCAGCCGGCTCACGTAGGCATAGGCCAGCAGCACGCACGACAGCAGCACGCCGAGCGTCGCCCAACCGATGATGCGCGGCGCCAGCTCCCAGAGCTTGGGCGACCAGCCGAAGATCACGCGGTGCCCATCGGCGGTGGAGCGGATGAACCACTTGTCGCCGCCGGGCATGTCGTCGCGGTCGTGCATCCAGCCGCCGGGGCTGTTCGCGCCGCCGGGGTTGGAATCCCAGTTGACCTTGGGGCCGACGATGCGGATGGTGATGGGAAGACGCGCCACCAGCGCCTGCGCGCGCGCCACGTCGGGCGGCGTGCCGATGTCGGCGACCAGGCGGTCGGTGTAGTCGGTCAGCATCGGCCTCGCGGCCTCGGCCCAGCCGGTGGAAAAGGCCCGCTTCATGCCGCTCATGAAGACCACCGCCATCACCATGGCCAGCAGCACGAACATCAGCACCAGCCGCACCCGCAGCGAACGGCGCCAGCGGCGCTTGCCCTGCACCTTCTCGTTCCAGCGCGCATGCCACTGCTTGTGCCACTCCTGGCGCCATTCTTCGTCGCGGCATTCCATGCGCCGCCGCATCTCGCGGGGGAACCTGCGGTTGAAGCTCATGCAGTCTCGCTGCGCGCCACGGCCAGCGCGTAGCCGGCATTGCGCAGCGTCTTGATGCAGTCCAGCGGCTCCAGCTTCTTGCGCAGGCGGCTCACCACGATGTCGACCGCGCGCGTGTAAAGCTCGGCCTCGTGGCCGCGCAGGCGATTGAGGATGTCGTCGCGGCTGAAGACCTTGCCGGGTTCGCCGGCCAGCAGCGCGAGCAGTTCGAACTCGGTGCCGGTGAGTTCCACGCGCTCGCCGTGGCGCAGCACCTGGCGGCGGTCGAGGTCGATCGACAGGCCGTCGAACACGCGCTGCTGCGTGCTGCCCGCGGCCGGCGGCGCGCTGCGCTGGCGGCGCAGGATCGTCTGCACGCGAGCCACCAGTTCGCGCGGCTCGAAGGGCTTGGGCACGTAGTCGTCGGCGCCCAGCTCGAGGCCGACCACGCGGTCCATCACTTCGCCGCGCGCGGTGAGCATCACGATGGGGATGTCGCTTTCCTTGCGGATCTCGCGGCAAAGCTCGAAGCCGTCCATCTCGGGCAGCATGACGTCGAGGATGGCGGCGTCGTATTGGCCGGCGCGCAGCTTGGCAAGGCCTTCGCTCGGGCGCACGGCGCTTTCGAGCGTGCAGCCGAAGCGTGCGAAGTAGGTGGTCAGCGGCGCGGCGAGGTGTTCGTCGTCGTCGATCAGCAGGATGCGCGGCATGGCGGGATTGTGCCTCCTGGCAAGCATGTGGCGGATGACTTCGCTCACCATCAGACCCGCCGGCATCGCACCGCCCAGGTCAGGCCCGCAACCAGAATTGCGAGCAGCAGCGCGTGGTAGACCACGTCGCCTGTGGAGCCGGGGCCGATGCCGGCCACGATGGTGCCCAGCCCGACCAGCGTGCCCAGCAGCGCAAAGCCCTGGCCGAAGATCGCGGCGCGCCGCGCATGCGCGGGGCGCAGCCAGGTCTCGACCGAAGCCAGCACCAGCACCGTCGCGATCACCGCCTCGGCGATGCGCGCATGTGCGTGCGCATGGCCCGGCACGAGGTAGCCGGCATGCACCGTCGACGCGACACCGAGCGTGAGTGCCTCGGCCAGCATCCATGCGCGCGCGATGCGCGGGCGCATGACGGGGGCCACAACGGCGGCAGCGGCGCTCACCATGGATCGGCCCGGCCGATGCCGCCGAGATGCGTGAGACCGAAACCGGCGGCGTACTTGAGCCCGTAGCCGAGTGCGCGATCGAAGCCGACGTGGGCGAACCAGATCAACCCGCCGGCCACCGCCCACGGCGTGGCCGCGAGCACGCCGAACGCGAGCAACAGTGCGGGGCCGACGTACGAGTGCGTCGCGTTGTAGAGCGCCGCGCCCACGCGCGGCCCGGCAAGGTAGCCGAGCATCGCGAGGTCGGGCGCCAGCAGCCAGAGCGCGAACACGCCCCAGCCCGCGCCGTACTGGGCGTACGCGGCGAGCGCCACGCCAAGCACCACCGCGCCTTCGAGGCGCAGCAGCGCACGCACGCCACCCGCGGCGCCCGAGGCCTGTTCGCGGGATACCGCGGAACCGGCTTCGCCGGCCCGCAGGTATCGCCCCCGGAGAGGGGGAAGGCGAAGCGACACGAAGTGCGCAACGCCTGGGGGCGAGCCCATGCTCAGCTCCAGCGGCGGCCGCCGCGCTCCATGAAGTCGCGCACCTTCTGTTGCTGCGCGGCGTTCAGGTTGTCGTAGAAGTCGGCGGCGGCCGCGATGATCTCGGGGCTGCCGGCGCGCACGGCGGCGGTCTTCTCGTCGACGAGTCGTGCGGCGCCGGCCTGGTCGAGCTTGTTGCCGGCGAACAGCGCCTTGAACTGCGACCGCGGGTCGCCCGAGCCGCCTGCGCCGCGCATGGCTTCGCGCTGCGCCTGCAGCTTCTCGGCCAGCACGGTGAGCTTCTGTTTCTGGTTGGCGTCGAGCTCGAGCTTGCTGCCCACGCGTTCGACCATCTTGGCGCGGAACTCGGCGCTGTTGCCGCCCCAGCCGTGGCGTTGGCCTGCACAGCCGGCAATGCTGCCGGCCACCACTGCCAGGCCGGCAAAACCGAAGAGAGTACGTTTGATCCAGTGCTTCATGATTGTTCCTTGCTCGCCCCCAGGCTTGCCCACTTCGTGTGGCCGCCAACCCCCTACCGGGGGCGACACCCATGGCCCGGCAAAGCCGGTTCCACGGTGTCCCTGAAAAAGGGGCATCGTTGATTGGAGGGATTACAGGCGGCTGCTCTTGGCGTTGGCCGCCGAGGCGCGTGCGTCCACGGGGTTCTGCATGGTCGAGATGACCTGGCTGTTCACGCGCGAGCCCGAAGACACGTTCTGGTCGGGCGCCGCCGCGGTGCGCACTGCTTCGGCGACGACACGGGCGCGCTCGGTCGACACGGCCACGGTCTCCGGACCGCGCGAGCCGCGCACCACGTTCTGGTTGGGCGCGGATGCGGTGCGCACGGCTTCGGCGCCGACTTCTGCGCGGCTCTTGGCCGACACGGCGGGCAGCACGCCCTCGTAGCTTTCAGCCTTCGCACCGGCCGCCGCGAGCATGGCGAACGAACCGACGGCGATGATCTGGGTCAGGGAGAGAGATTGCTTCATTTGGCAGGCCTTTCTTTCAGGGTTGGAAGAGAAGGCCTGATCGTGCTTGCGGGGCCGCCGCAAGTCCTTTCGCCGCAGTTTCGGCGTGTTTCGTTTTATTGCGACGCTATTGCTTTCGCAGTAGCCGCAGCAACACCGCGAGCGCAATGCAGGGCGCGAGCAGCGCCCAGAAGCCGGCATGCGCATAGCCCAGCCCGCCCGCCAGCGAGCCGGTAGCGAATGCGGCCACCGGCGGCCAGGCCTTGTGCACGCGGGCACCGGCCGCCGCCATGCCGGGCGCGCGCGTCGCAATGTCGACCAGGTCCATCACCAGCTGCGTGACGTTGCCGGTCATCACGGTGCTGGGCGTGAGGCGCGAGAACACGCTGCGCGCGGCGGTGTTCTGCACCGACATCGCCAGCACGCCCATCAGCCCGACGCCGATGGCCTGCATGCCGCCGCCGTGTGCGAACGGCCCGGCCCACACGCCCGCGAGCATGAAAGCCACCAGGCCCGCGAGCTGGATGGCGACCAGCGGCGCCGCGGTGTCGCGCCCTTGCCGTTCGCGCCGCAGCTGGAACAGGCGCGTGGCCGCGACGCCGATGACGAAGGTGGGCAGCGCCAGCAGCTTGCCGACCACTTCCGCATGGCCGTCGCCCGCCATCGCCGCGCCGATCAGCACGAAGTTGCCGGTGACGTGCGCGGTGAAGAGGCCGAACAGCGCGACGAAGCCGAGCGTGTCGACGAAGCCGCCGGTGAAGGCGAGCAGCATGCCGTGGCCGGGAGGATCGACAGGCGCCGGGTCGGCGGCGTGCGCGGCGAGCGTGGACGAAGGCGAAGTCATGCGAGCGATGTCCCTTGGCAATGCGCGGCGCCGCGCCCCACGAAAAGACTCAGCCCGCGAGCGCGGCGGCCGGGTCGTCGGATTCGAGCACGCCCTTGGCCCACGCCTCGAGCTTGCTGGTGTCGGCACGCAGCACTTCCTGCTTGACCGCGAGGATGCGCGAGGGATGCATCGAGAAGCTGCGAAGGCCCAGCCCGAGCAGCAGCCGCGTGAACGCCACGTCGCCCGCCATCTCGCCGCACACCGACACGCCCTTGCCCTGCCGTCGGCACTCGGCGATGGTGTCGGCCACGAGCTTGAGCACGGCCGGGTGCGCCGGGTCGTAGAGGTGCGCCACCGACTCGTCGGCGCGGTCGATGGCCAGCGTGTACTGGATCAGGTCGTTGGTGCCGATCGACAGGAAGTCAAAGTGCTTCAGGAAGATGCGCAGCGTGAGCGCCGCGGCCGGTATCTCGATCATGGCGCCGAGCTTGACCGGGCCGTACACCGCGCCGCGGTTGTCGAGCTCGGCCCGCGCGAAGTCGATCAGCGACATGGTCTGGCGGATCTCGCTGGCGTGCGCGAGCATGGGAATCAGCAGGTGGATCTCGCCGTGCGCGGCGGCCCGCAGGATGGCGCGCAGCTGCGTGAGGAACATCGCCGGGTCGGCCAGGCTCCAGCGGATGGCGCGCAGGCCGAGCGCGGGGTTCAGGTGCTCCTGCTTGTTGGCCGACTTGCTGTCCAGCGGCTTGTCGGCGCCCACGTCGATGGTGCGGATGGTGACCGGCATGCCCTGCATGCCCTCGACCGCGCGCTTGTAGGCCTGGTACTGCTCTTCCTCGTCGGGCAGGCGCGTCTGGCGCGCCGACGATTCGCGGCCCATGAAGAGGAATTCGCTGCGGAACAGCCCGACGCCCACCGCGCCGGCCTTGACGGCGCCCACGGTGTCCTCGGGCATCTCGATGTTGGCCAGCAGCTCGACGCGCTGGCCGTCGAGCGTGACGGCCGGCTTGTGGCGCAGGCGCGCGAGGCGCCCGCGCTCGAGGTCGCCCTGGCGCTGCTTGAAGCCGTACTCGGCCAGGATGATCGGCGAGGGGTCGACGATGACCACGCCGGCATCGCCGTCGATGATGACCCAGTCGTCCTGGCGCACCAGCTGGCTCGCGGTACGCGCGCCGACCACGGCCGGGATGTCCATGCTGCGCGCGACGATGGCGGTGTGCGAGGTGCGCCCGCCCACGTCGGTCACGAAGCCGGCGAACACGCTTTTCTTGAACTGCAGCATGTCGGCCGGCGACAGGTCGTGCGCAATCAGCACCAGCGGCACGTCGATGCCGTCGCCCGCGGTGGGGTCGTCGTGCTCGTCGTTGTCGTCGACCGGCGCGGCGGCGCGCTTGCGGCGCGGCGGGCTCGGCGCGAGCACTGCGGCCGTGCCCTTCATGCGGTGCAGCAGGCGCTCGACCACCTGCTCGAGGTCGGCCTTGCGCTCGCGCAGGTAGGCGTCTTCCATCTCGTCGAACTGGCGCGCGATGATCTCGAGCTGCGTGGTCAGCGCCCATTCGGCGTTATAGAGCCGCTCGCTGATCCAGTGCTTGACGCCGCCGCTGAGGGCTTCGTCCTGCAGCAGCATCTGGTGCACCTCGAGCAGCGCGGCGAGTTCGTGCGGCGCGTCGTTGGGGCCCATCTGGGCCACGTTGGCCTGCAGCTTGGTGAGCTCGTCGGCCACCGCGTTGCGCGCGGTGCGCACGCGGTCGATCTCGGTTTCGATCTCTTCAGGCTTGATGAAGTAGTGGGCCACGTCGATGCGGCTCGACACCACCAGCACAGCGCGCCCGATGGCAATGCCACGGGCGACAGGGAGGCCGTGGACTGCGAAGGTCATGACCTACCTTGTGAGATGCCGTCGAACCGGCTTTGCCGGGCACCCGGCATCGCCCCCTGGAAGGGGGTTGGCGTTTACACGAAGTGAAGAAGCTTGGGGGTGGGCCATTTCATTCGCCTTCGCCGAACTTGTCGTCCATGAGATGGACGATGGCGTTCATCGCTTCTTCTTCCTGCGGGCCGTTGGTTTCGAGCTCCACGGTGGAGCCGAGCCCGGCGGCCAGCATCATGACGCCCATGATGCTCTTGGCATTGATGCGGCGGTCGCCGCGCGAGAGCCAGACCTCGCAGGGAAAGCTGCCTGCGAGCTTGGTCAACTTGGCCGATGCGCGTGCGTGCAGGCCCAGCTTATTGCTGATGGTCACGGATTTCTTGATCACTGTGCTTTCTCTTCGCCTGGTTCTGGGGAGCGGCCGCCGCCACCTGCATGACACCCGCGGTGCCGCCGGCCAGGGCCCGTTGCACCAGAGTCTCCAGCGGTTCGTGCCGGTAGGTGACGGCACGCAGCAGCATCGGAAGGTTGACCCCCGCCACCAGCCGCGACCGGACGCCGTCCACCAGCTTCTGCGCCACGTTGCAGGGCGTGGCGCCGAACACGTCGGCCAGCACCAGCACTTGCGTGCGCGGGGTGTGCAGCTGCTGAGCGAGCGTGATGCGCGCGGCGGCCAGCGTTTCTTCGGGCGACACGTTGGGCAACACGTCGAGCGCGACGATGGCCTGCTCGCAATCTGGGAACACATGCAGCGCGCACTGCCGCAGCGCATGTGCGAACGGTGAGTGGGCGATGATGAGGATGCTGTTCATGCGGGACGGAGGACGACGCGCCGATTATGCGGGGGCGCCCAGTGGATGTAGATATATGACACAACGCGGCAGCCCGGCAAACCGGACAGTGCCGCCCCAGTGCGAGCCGCCTGGACGGCTATCAAAACGATAGCAATCTCGTCTCACGGGAGGCGCAGGCCTTCGAAGAAAGTCTGCGAGGCATCGGCCGCGGACGGCTTGCCCAGCACGGTGGCCTGGTAAAGCGCCACGGTGCCGTCTTTCTGCGATTGGGCGAACCACAGCACCTGCACGGGGGCGCCGGCTTGCGCCGGTCGGGCGTCGAGCCGAAGCGGCGGCGGCATGGCGGTCGCGCGCTGCACGCTGGCGCTGGCTTCGGTGACCTGCATGTCGCCGAGCTGGCCGCGCGTGGCGGCGCGCCACGCATTGAGCCAGGCCTCGGCCTGCGCCGGTCCGCTGGCCGAGGCGTGTGCGATGGCGAAGGTCGCGCCGCCGGCTTCACAGCCCGTCATGTCGACCTGCACCGAATCGGCGCCGAGCGGCACGGCACGGTTCGCCTTGTCGGCCTTGCACGGCAGCATCGCGATCAGCCCGGAGTCGCCGACCGGCACGTCGCGCCAGTTGAAGGTGGGGCTGCAGGCGGCAAGCAAAGCCGCCGCGATCAGCGCAAGCCAGGAAGATGGGAGGGGCGACGGCATGGGGGAGCGATTATCGAGCCGCCCGGGGCTGGCGGGGCGTCGCAAGCACGATCCGGCGGGCGGAACTAAAATCGCGCCGCCCTTCTCTCTACGCTGCCATGAAAAAATACATCGCCGCTGCCGCCGTCGTCATCGCATTGGCCACCGGCGTGGGCGTGTACCTCGGCTCCGGTGCCACCGCCGCCCCGGCTTCGACCTTCGTGCTGCTAGACGGCACGCAAAAGAGCACGGCCGACCTGAAGGGCAAGGTCACTCTTGTCAACTTCTGGGCCACGAGCTGCGTGACCTGCGTCGGCGAAATGCCCAAGGTCATCGCGACTTACGACAAGTACAAGGCCCAGGGCTACGACACGCTGGCGGTGGCCATGAGCTACGACCCGCCGAGCTACGTCGTCAACTTCGCCGAAACGCGCAAGCTGCCGTTCAAGGTGGCAATCGACAACACCGGCAGCGTGGCGCAGGCCTGGGGCGACGTGAAGCTCACGCCGACCACCTACCTGGTCAACAAGCGCGGCGAGATCGTGAAGCGCTATGTGGGCGAGCCCGATTTCGCCGAGTTGCACAAGCTGATCGAAAAGCTCCTGGCCGAAGCCTGATCCTTCGGCTCCCGGCAATAAAAAGGCGCTCCGACCGAGCGCCTTTTTGCTTTTGCGGCGAAGCGGCCTTCTATTGATTGCGGAAGCTGTCGTGGCACGCCTTGCAGCTCGCGGCAGTCGGGCCGAACTGCGCCTTCAGCGCGTCGATGTTGCCGGCCTTGGCGGCCACCAGCAGCTTGCCGGTCTCGTCGATCAGCTTCTGCTGCCGCTCCTTGAACTTGGCGTCTTCCTTCCAAACCTCGGGCCTGGCCTTGCCGCCCTCGGCGCCGGGGCCGAATGCGGCCCAAGGCAACCTGGCCATGTCGGCGACCACTTCGGCGTTGGCGGCGGCCGCGGCGGCGTCATAGGGGGCGCGGCCGTTGGCCATGGCGCCGAGACGGCTGAAATGCTGGCTCATCACGAACAACCCGCTCTGGCGGTACTTGATGGCGTCCTCGGGCTTGGCGAACTGGGCCGCGGCAGGCAGGGACATCGCAGCGCAGGCGGCTGCGAGGGCGAACGAAGCAAATCGGGTCATCGGGGCTCCTCGTTTGGAAAACGCCGTCTGGCGCGGCGCCGCGCGAGTGTAGGTGGCGCCGATGTCGGGTTCATAGCAACAACCCGAAGCGGACGAGGGTCCGGACTTTGCTAATCTGCGCCTTCCGCAGCATTGCGCCTCCCGCGCCTTCTTCGATGACCGACTCCTCCGTGGCCGCCCCTCGAGCGGCCTCCGGCAACGGCACAGCCATCCGGGTCTGGGACCTGCCGACGCGCCTGTTCCACTGGGCGCTGGCCATTGCCGTGATCGGCCTGATCGGCACAGGCCTGAACGGCATCATGGAATGGCACTTCCGCCTGGGCTACGCGGTGCTCGCGCTGCTGCTGTTCCGGCTGGTCTGGGGCTTCGTCGGCGGGCGCTGGTCGCGCTTCGGGGCTTTTGTCTACGGGCCGGGCTCCGTGGTTGCCTACGTGCGCGGGAAGGCGCATCCGGATCATCTGATCGGGCACAACCCGCTGGGTGCGCTGTCGGTGTTCGCCGTGCTGGCGATCCTCGCGCTGCAGGTGGCAACCGGCCTGACGGCGGACGACGAGATTTCGGCCTCCGGGCCGCTCACGCGCTTTGTCTCGAGCGAGACGGTGAGCCTGGCCACGAGCTGGCACAAGGCGCGGGGCAAGTGGATCGTGATCGCGCTCGTGAGCCTGCACGTGCTGGCCGTGCTGTTCTATGCATTCGTCAAGCGGCACCGGCTGGTGCGTCCGATGGTGACGGGCGACAAGCTGATCGCCGCCAGCTCCGGAGGCAACGTCGCATCGAGCCGCGACGATGCGGCCTCGCGCGTGTTGGCGCTCGTGGTGTTCGCGCTTTGCGCGGGCGTGGCTTACTGGATCTCGTCGTTGCGCATATGAGCTTTTCCGTTTCACGCCCCCTGCCGCTGTCGGCCATGCCGGCCGTCGTGCTTCTGACGCCCGAGGAGGCGCACGAGATCGACGCCGTACGCGCGATCTTCCGCGACTATGCGAACTCGCTCGGCATCGACCTCGACTTCCAGGATTTCGAAGGCGAACTGGCCGGCCTGCCGGGCGAATACGCCGAGCCGCGCGGCACGCTGCTGCTTGCGCTGGTCGATCCGGTCAACGTGAAGGAAGACGCCGGCCGCGAGGCGCCGACCTTGAAGCGCGCCGACGGCACGCTGGCGCATGTGGCGGGCTGCTGCGCACTGCGCCCGCTGGACAGCGCGGACTATGCCAACGCGGCCGAGATGAAGCGCCTGTACGTGCGCCCCGGTTTCCGAGGGCTGGGCCTGGGCCGGCAATTGGCGGAGGCGATCCTCGATGCCGCGCGCAGCTCGGGCTACGGCTGCGTGCTGCTCGACACCCTCGACGACATGGAGTCGGCGCGGGCCCTCTACGAAGACCTGGGCTTCGCGGAGGTGCCGCCCTACTATCACAACCCCGTTGCCGGGGCCCACTACCTGAAGGTGGATCTCTAGCCGGATCAGCCGCGGGCTTGCGCCAGCAGCGTCTCGGCGTTGCTCACTTCGAACTTGCCCGGCGCTTCGACGTTGAGCGTCGCGACCTTGCCGTCCTTCACCAGCATCGAATAACGGTTGCTGCGCAGACCCATGCCGCGGCCGGTCAGGTCGAGCGTGAGGCCGGTCGCCTTGGCGAAATCGGCGCTGCCGTCGGCCAGCATGCGCACCTTGGCGCCGGTCTTCTGGTCGCGTGCCCAGGCGCCCATCACGAAGGCGTCGTTCACGCTCACGCACCAGATCTCGTCCACGCCGGCGGCCTTGAAGTCGTCGAAGTGCTGCACGTAGCCCGGCACGTGCTTTGCCGAGCAGGTGGGCGTGAAAGCGCCAGGCAGCGCGAACAGCGCGATGGTCTTGCCGGCCGAAGCCTTGGCTACGTCCACGGCGTTAGGGCCGATGCTGCAGCCCTCGCCCTCGACTTCTGAATACTCCTGCAGGGTGGCCGCGGGAAGGGTGTCGCCGACTTTGATCATTCGATGTGCTCCAGAAAAAGAAAAACGGCCCACATTGTGGGCCGTTTCCGGATTGGGTGCCCCGGGGGGCTCCAATGATTGATCAGACCAGGACGGCCTTCTCGACCAGACGGGTCACGACCCAGTTCTTGGTCTTCGAGATCGGACGGCTTTCCGTGATCTCGATGGTGTCGCCCAGCTTGTACTCGCCCTTTTCGTCATGGGCGTGGTACTTGCTCGTCTTGGCCACGATCTTGCCGTAGAGCTCGTGCTTCACACGGCGCTCGACCAGCACGGTCACGGTCTTGGCACGCTTGTCGCTGACCACCTTGCCGATCAAGGTGCGCTTGAGGGATTTTTTAGCTTCCGTCATGTTCACTCCTTACTTGGCGGCTTGGGTTTCTTGCTGCTTCTGCGCAAGAATGGTCTTGGCGCGTGCGATGTCGCGACGCGTCACGCGCAGCGTCGAGGTGTTCGACAGCTGTTGCGTGGCTTTCTGCATACGCAGGCCGAAATGGGCCTTCTGCAGATCCTTGATTTCGGCTTGCAGGCCTGCGACGTCCTTCGTGCGCAGGGTTGCGGCCTTCGTCACCTTGGCCGGAGCCGCGGTTTCTTTCTTCTTACGGGTTGCCATAAGTGTTCTCCTCTCAGGCGCCGAGCTGGCGAGCGACGAAAGTCGTACGCAGCGGAAGCTTGGCGGCGGCCAGGCGGAACGCTTCGCGGGCGAGTTCTTCGGGCACGCCGACGATCTCGAACACGATCTTGCCAGGCTGAATTTCAGCGACGTAGTACTCGGGGTTGCCCTTACCGTTACCCATCCGCACTTCTGCGGGCTTGGTCGAGATTGGCTTGTCCGGGAACACGCGGATCCAGATACGGCCACCGCGCTTCACGTGACGCGAAATCGCGCGACGAGCGGCTTCGATCTGGCGCGCCGTGAGGCGGCCGCGGTCGGTGCATTTGAGACCGAAGTCACCGAACGCAACCGAGTTACCCGTGGTTGCGACGCCGGTGTTGCGGCCCTTTTGTTCCTTGCGGAACTTTCTGCGTGCAGGTTGCAGCATGTTTTATTACTCCGTGAGGGCCCCAGGCACTTGCGTGCCCGGGAGCGACCGATTACTCGGTCTTGGCACCGTCCGCTGCTGCAGCGGGCGCGGCTTTGCGGACGCGCTTAACGGCGGGTTTCGAGTCTGCACCGGCACCGCCGGTTGCTTCTGCGGGCTTGTCGCTGCCATCGGCCGGCGCGGTGTTGCCACCGATCGGGCCACGGCCACCGGCACGGGGGCCGGGACCACGACGGTCGCCACCAGAACGGTCGCCAGGGCGGCCATCACGGCGGGGACCACGCGGACGACGCTCTTCTTCAGGACGCGGCGTTTCGACGGCCGGCAGGTCGTTACGACCCAGCGTGTCGCCCTTGTAGACCCAGACCTTGACGCCGATGACGCCGTAGGTGGTCTTGGCTTCCGAGGTGCCGTAGTCGATGTCGGCGCGCAGGGTATGCAGCGGCACGCGGCCTTCGCGGTACCACTCGGTACGAGCGATTTCGATGCCGTTCAGGCGGCCAGCCGACATGATCTTGATGCCCAGGGCACCCAGACGCATGGCGTTCTGCATGGCGCGCTTCATGGCGCGGCGGAACATGATCCGCTTTTCGAGCTGCTGCGTGATGCTGTCGGCGATCAGCTGCGCATCGATTTCGGGCTTGCGCACTTCTTCGATGTTGACCGCAACCGGCACGCCGAGCTGCTTGCCCAGTTCGCGCTTGAGGTTCTCGATGTCTTCGCCCTTCTTGCCGATCACGACGCCCGGACGTGCCGAGTAGATCGTGATGCGTGCGTTCTTGGCGGGACGTTCGATCATGACGCGCGAAACCGAAGCGTTCTTCAGCTTCTTCTTCAGGTATTCGCGAACCTTGATGTCTTCGGCCAGCATGCCCGCGAAATCGCGGTCGCTTGCGTACCAGCGGCTGGACCAGTTACGGGTAACCGCAAGGCGGAACCCGGTTGGGTGGATTTTCTGTCCCATATTTCTTCCAGGCCTTCTTAGTTGCCAACCGTCACGTACACATGGCACGTGGGCTTGCTGATGCGATTGCCGCGACCCTTGGCCCGCGCGGTGAAGCGCTTGAGCGTTGCACCTTGCTCGACGTAGATGGTCTTGACCTTCAGCTCGTCGATGTCGGCACCGTCGTTGTGCTCGGCGTTGGCAATAGCCGACTCCAGCACCTTCTTGATGATCACAGCGGCCTTCTTCTGCGTGAATTGCAGAACGTTGAGCGCTTGATCGACCTTCTTGCCGCGGATCAGGTCAGCGACCAGACGGCCCTTGTCGACCGACAGGCGGACACCGCGGAGGACTGCACGTGTTTCAGACATGGTCGTTCCTTACTTCTTCTGGACTTTTTTGTCCGCGGGGTGCCCCTTGAACGTACGCGTGAGCGCAAATTCGCCGAGCTTGTGGCCGACCATCTGGTCGGTGATGTACACGGGCACGTGTTGCTTGCCGTTGTGCACAGCGATGGTCAGACCGATGAACTCGGGCAGAACCATCGAGCGGCGCGACCAGGTCTTGATCGGCTTCTTGTCCTTGGTCGTCACGGCCTTGTCGGCCTTGGCCACGAGGTGGTGGTCGACGAACGGACCCTTTTTGAGAGAGCGAGTCATTGGCTATCCCTTACTTCTTGCGACGCGACACGATGAAGACCTGCGTGCGCTTGTTGTTACGGGTGCGATAGCCCTTGGTCAGGTTGCCCCATGGGTCGACAGGATGGCGGCCTTCGCCAGTCTTGCCTTCGCCACCACCGTGCGGGTGGTCGACCGGGTTCATCACCACGCCGCGAACGGTCGGGCGAATACCCATGTGACGCTTCACACCGGCCTTGCCGAGTTGGCGCAGGCTGTGTTCTTCGTTGGCAACTTCACCGATGGTCGCGCGGCATTCGATGTGAATGCGGCGAACTTCGCCCGAACGCATGCGGACCTGGGCGTAGACGCCTTCACGGGCCAGCAGCGTGGCCGACGTACCGGCCGAACGAGCGATCTGCGCGCCCTTGCCGGGTTGCAGTTCGATGCAGTGGATCGTCGAGCCGACCGGGATGTTGCGGATCGGCAGGGTGTTGCCGGCGCGGATCGGCGCTTCGGAGCCCGACAGCAGCGTTGCACCGGCTTCCAGACCGCGCGGGGCGATGATGTAGCGGCGCTCGCCGTCGGCGTAGCAGACCAGAGCGATGTGGGCGGTGCGGTTCGGGTCGTATTCGATGCGTTCGACCTTGGCCGGGATGCCGTCCTTGTTGCGCACGAAGTCGACGACGCGGTAGTGGTGCTTGGCACCGCCGCCACGATGACGGATCGTGATGTGACCGTTGTTGTTACGGCCGGCCTTCTGGAACTGGGGTTCCAGCAGGGGAGCGTGAGGAGCACCCTTGAACAGGTGGTCACGCGAGATCTTCACCGCGCCGCGTTGGCCCGGCGAAGTGGGTTTCATCTTGATGACGGCCATGATTAAGCGCCTTCCCCGACGAGGTTGAGCTCTTGACCCGGCTTCAGGGTCACATAGGCCTTGCGCACGTTGTCGCGGCGGCCGATGGACTTGCCAAAGCGCTTGGTCTTGCCCTTGGTGTTGAGCACCGACACGCCCTGGACTTCGACCTTGAACATCAGTTCGACAGCGGCCTTGATCTCGGGCTTGGTGGCGTCTTGCAGCACCTTGAAAGTGACAGCGTTCGACTTCTCGCCGACCATCGTGGCCTTTTCGGACACGATCGGGGCGACCAGCACCGCCATCAGGCGGCCTTCTTCGAACGTACGTTCAGCGGCGGTAGGGTTCACGCGGCTCATGCGAACATCTCCTTGAGCTTGTCGACGGCACCCTTGGTGACCAGCACCTTCTTGTAGTGAACCAGCGACACCGGGTCGGCGTAGCGGGGTTCGACCACGAGAACGTTCACCAGATTGCGCGAGGCAAGGTACAGGTTTTCGTCGACTTCTTCGGCGATCACGAGCACGGACTCGAGATTCATCGCCTTGAAACGGGCAGCCAGCGGCTTGGTCTTGGGCGAGTCGACCTTGATCGAGTCGACCACGGCCAGACGGCCTTCGCGAGCGAGTTGCGAGAAGATGGACGCCATGCCGGCGCGGTACATCTTCTTGTTGATCTTCTGCGAGAAGTTTTCGTCAGGCATGTTCGGGAAGATACGACCACCCCCGCGCCACAGCGGCGAGGACGTCATACCGGCGCGGGCGCGGCCCGTTCCCTTTTGCTTGAAAGGCTTCTTGGTCGAGTGCTTGACCTGTTCGCGGTCCTTCTGGGCGCGCGTGCCTTGACGGGCGTTGGCCTGGAATGCAACGACGATCTGGTGGACCAGGTCTTCGTTGTAGTCACGGCCGAACACGGTCTCGGGGGCGTCGTACTTCGACGCGGCCTGGCCTTGTTCGTTCAGGAGTTCGAGTTGCATTACTTCGCTCCTTCAGCCGCTTGCGGCTTGGCCTTGATGGCGGGACGCACGGTGACGAAGCCACCCTTCGAACCCGGGATCGCGCCCTTGATGAGCAGCAGTTGGCGTGCTTCGTCGATGCGGAACACGTCGAGGTTTTGCGTCGTGCGGGTGACGTCGCCGAGGTGGCCCGTCATGCGCTTGCCGGGGAACACGCGACCGGGGTCTTGTGCCATACCGATCGAGCCGGGAACGTTGTGCGAACGGCTGTTACCGTGCGACGCGCGTTGCGAGCTCATGTTGTGACGCTTGATCGTGCCAGCGTAGCCCTTGCCGATGGAAGTGCCTTGCACGTCCACCTTCTGGCCCACGGTGAAAACGCTGTTCACGGAGATCACGCCGCCAGCCTTGTGCTGACCTGCGGTATCTGCGGTAACGCGGAATTCCTGGATGATTTCGCCTGCTTCGACACCTGCCTTGGCGAGGTGGCCGGCTTCGGGCTTGGTCACGCGCGATGCTTTGCGCGAACCGAACGTCACTTGCAGGGCGACGTAGCCATCGGTCTCTTGGGACTTGATCTGGGTCACACGGTTGTTGGACACATCCACCACCGTGACAGGAACTGCGTCCCCGTCATCGGTGAAGAGACGCATCATCCCCACCTTGCGGCCCAGCAACCCGAGGGAGTTGCTCAGACTCATATGTTTTCTCCAAAAATGGAAATCCTCTTCCGCCACTGCCACTTCAATTGGCAACAGCGTTTGCCAGATTTCTCCGGCTACGGAAGAAGGTTGATAAATCTCTGCCCGCATGGCACCTTGCGGACGCAACAAGGGCAGAGCCAGCGATTATAGCCCGCGATGCGCAGGCCATGCAAGTGACCGCTCAGGGACCTTGTTTCAGGGCCCTGAGCGCAGGTTTCCCGCTTATTTGGCGGGCAGCGAAATGATCTTTTCGCCGCCGGGCATGGCCTTCACCTCGCCCGTCGGCTTCATGGACGGCACGTCCGAGCCAGTCTGCACCGGGATGGAGATGGCGCTGCGCGCCGTGCCCTGGGCAATGAAGACATTCAGGTAGGCAAGGCCTTCGCGGTCGCTCACCACCGTGACCGTGGCGCTGGTACGTGCGCCTGGCGACAGAGCCAGCGTGTTGCTGCCAGACAACGTCAGCCCGGCGTCCGGGCTCAGGCGCACGGTCGCACCGTCAGGGCTGGTGACGCCGTCGAACTGCAGGGTAATGGCCGTCGGCTTGCCCACCTGGGGGTTGCCGCTGAATTGGTACTGCAACGTAACGCCGGAGTCGTTGGACTTTCTGGATGCTGTGACCACGGGCTGGGCCGCCGACTGCCTGGCGCCACGGGAGCCCGGCATGCCATCGGCCAGGGCCGGCGCCGACATCGCGGCCAGCGCAAGCCATGCCAGCGCCATCGTCGAATGGGTGCGGATGTTCATGGCAAGCCTTCCTATTGAACGAGAACGGAGAAACATCTTGGCGGCAGATTGTTCGCGCCAGACACCGGGGCATCGTCCCGCACCGCAAGAACGTAGTCACCGGCGCCCAGGCTGACCTTGTTGCCGCTTCTTGCGATCAATCCGGCCTTGAAGAGGTCGAAGTTCGGTGCGCCACTCCCTCCGGTGAGCAGGATCGTGTAGTCGCGGCTCGCAGATGGGCTAACGTTGAAGGCGAGGTACGAAATATTTCCGAGCTTGTTGACGGTCCCCGCCACATTGGAAATGCAGGCAACGTTAGATGCCAGAACGCCGACCGTCACGGGCGTGTACAGCGGCAGCACATCGGGAACCGGCGTGGCAGCCGCACTGTCATTGCTCGTTTCCCCGACGCCATAAGCATCGGTGGACGTGATGCCCTGCCCCGTGAGCAGGGTTTTCAACGCCGGCGCGCTCCCCGGCGCGACCGCATTGAACACCGAGGAGAACAGATGGATCGACGTGACGGGTGTCGCACTGCGGAACTGGAAGCTCGTCATCGCGTCGTTGATCGGCTTGAATCCGACCTGCTGGTTCAGGTTCCAGAGAATGGACTGGATCGAAACCTCCCGGTACCAGCCGGGGTTGGTCGATGGTCCGGACCTCAAGTCCACCAATATGGAGTCGGTCACCTGGCCGGGACCACGGGAATCCACGTAGGTGCTCCGGTCAAGCGCAATGCCCGACCAGGCATTGCCCCATCCTTCCGAGAACGCCAGCCGGCGGTCGACACGATCACTGCCCGAGTGCTCCCCACCCGGCGAGTCGTCTCGGCTGAACGACGACTGGTAGTAGTGACCCCATTCGTGCGCGATCACCGGCGAGTCGAATTCGTCGGTGTCGACGCCTTCCTTGCCCAACACGTAGATCTCGCGGCCGGTGCTCTTGTTGACGAAGTAGGTGGTAGTGATCTGCCCCAGCGCTGGATTGCCGGGCGACGGCGCATTGTTGGGACTCCAGTACACGCGCAATGACGGAAAAGACGTGGCAGGCGCGACCGACAGCACCTTCTGCATTGCGGTGTAGACCGTGTCGAGAATCGCAAAGGGTGCCGCCACACGCTGGGAAGCGTACCTGGAACCGTCCCAGCCGGTCGCCGCCCGCAGATCGCGGGTCGATGCCGCAGTGCCCGACGAAAACGCCGCCGTCTGCATCGAATACAAGGCATTGCCCTGGGTGTTGTCGCGTACGCTGACATCCCAGGTCGCACCAGGCGCGGTGCGAGCCAACTGGGCTCTCACGCGAACGATCACCGTTGCATTCGCCGGCACGCTTACCGAATAGGCACCGTTGTCGTCGGTCGTGGCGACCGCGAGTTGAGCAGAAGTAGCGGCATCGACCACCTCCAGCGACGCGCCTCGCACAGGCTTGACCGACGTGGATGCATACACCAGGCTGCCGTTCGGATTCGGAACGGATTCATAAGTAGCCGTGCCCGTCAGGGTGACCGGCCCCGCGCTCACCGGCAGAAGAAAGGGCAACCCGCCCCAACCACCGCCTCCTCCTCCCCCGCCACCGCCACAGCCAGCCAGCAACGCCGTTGCAGCGCATGCCGACGCAAACGCAAAAGAGAACTTGTAGTTCATGACTGGTGCTGCCCTCGTTTCAGCCTCCGGTCGACACGCCGGAGTTGCCGCCGCGCGAGGATGCCATATCCGGGCAGAAAAGCACAAAGCCCGCCT
This sequence comes from Variovorax durovernensis, assembly GCF_977011995.1. Taxonomy (NCBI): domain Bacteria; kingdom Pseudomonadati; phylum Pseudomonadota; class Betaproteobacteria; order Burkholderiales; family Comamonadaceae; genus Variovorax; species Variovorax durovernensis. The sequence goes on from NZ_CDRNCW010000001.1 coordinate 6,231,847, forward strand.
GCATTTCTGCGGGCGGGCCTTGCTAAAACGCGACGGGTGTCGTGTTTCTGTTTACTGCAGCTTGATCTCGACGTCCACGCCGGCCGGCAGGTCGAGCTTCATCAGCGCGTCCACGGTCTTGTCGGTCGGGTCGACGATGTCCATCAGGCGCTGGTGCGTACGGATTTCCAGCTGGTCGCGCGACGTCTTGTTGACGTGCGGCGAACGCAGGATGTCGAAACGCTTCATGCGGGTCGGCAGGGGCACGGGGCCCTTGACGATCGCGCCGGTACGCTTGGCGGTGTCAACGATTTCGGCTGCCGATTGGTCGATCAGCTTGTAATCGAACGCCTTCAGGCGGATGCGGATTTTTTGCTTGGTTGCCATGGTGATTCCTTTGCGTCCGGCTTAGATGTCGAGGATCTTGGCAACGACGCCCGAACCCACGGTGCGGCCGCCTTCACGGATGGCGAAGCGCAGGCCTTCTTCCATCGCGATCGGGTTGATCAGCTTCACGGTGATGCTGACGTTGTCGCCGGGCATGACCATTTCCTTGTCCTTGGGCAGCTCGATCGCGCCGGTCACGTCCGTCGTGCGGAAGTAGAACTGCGGACGGTAGTTGTTGAAGAACGGCGTGTGACGGCCGCCTTCGTCCTTCGACAGGACATACACCTCGGCGGTGAAGTGCGTGTGCGGCTTGATCGAGCCGGGCTTGCACAGCACTTGGCCGCGCTCGACTTCTTCGCGCTTCGTGCCGCGCAGCAGCACGCCCACGTTGTCGCCGGCCTGGCCTTGGTCCAGCAGCTTGCGGAACATTTCCACGCCGGTGCAGGTGGTCTTGACCGTCGGGCGGATGCCCACGATTTCGATTTCTTCACCGACCTTGATCACGCCGCGCTCGACGGCGCCGGTCACCACGGTGCCGCGACCCGAGATCGAGAACACGTCTTCCACGGGCATCAGGAACGTGCCGTCCACGGCGCGCTCGGGCGTCGGGATGTACGTGTCCAGGGCTTCTGCCAGCTTCATGATGGCGCCTTCGCCCAGTTCGCCCTTGTCGCCTTCCAGGGCGAGCTTGGCCGAGCCATGGATGATGGGGGTGTCGTCGCCGGGGAATTCGTACTTGTCGAGGAGTTCGCGAACTTCCATTTCGACCAGCTCGAGCAGTTCCTTGTCGTCGACCATGTCGCACTTGTTCAGGAACACGATGATGTAGCCCACGCCCACCTGGCGAGCCAGCAGGATGTGTTCACGGGTCTGGGGCATCGGGCCGTCGGCGGCCGAGCACACCAGAATCGCGCCGTCCATCTGGGCAGCGCCGGTGATCATGTTCTTCACGTAGTCGGCGTGGCCGGGGCAGTCGACGTGTGCGTAGTGGCGGTTGGCCGTTTCGTACTCGACGTGCGCGGTGTTGATCGTGATGCCGCGGGCCTTTTCTTCAGGCGCAGCGTCGATCTGGTCGTAGGCCTTGGCTTCGCCGCCGAACTTGGCCGACAGCACCGTTGCGATCGCAGCCGTCAGCGTGGTCTTGCCGTGGTCGACGTGACCGATCGTGCCCACGTTGACGTGAGGCTTGGTGCGGGTGAATTTACCTTTTGCCATTTTTCAATCCTTGAAAGAGCAGTTCCCGTGTATTGGTTTTATGTCTGCACCCGATTGCTGGTTCGCCTCGCACGGGAACGCGGCGGCACCGGATCGCAGACAACGAGGGCCGCGCACTGCGCGGCCCCGCATTCTTGAAAACTTACTTGGCGCGAGCGGCCACGATGGCTTCGGCAACGTTACGCGGAGCTTCCGCGTAGTGCTTGAACTCCATCGTGTACGTGGCACGGCCTTGCGACATCGAGCGCAGCGTGGTCGAGTAGCCGAACATTTCCGACAGCGGCACTTCTGCCTTGATGGCCTTGCCGCCACCGACCATGTCGTCCATGCCCTGCACCATGCCACGGCGGGACGAGAGGTCACCCATCACGTTGCCGGCGTAGTCTTCAGGCGTTTCGACTTCCACGGCCATCATCGGCTCGAGGATCACGGGGCTGGCCTTGCGGGCACCTTCCTTGAAACCGAAGATCGCGGCCATCTTGAACGCCATTTCGTTCGAGTCCACGTCGTGGTACGAACCGAAGTGCAGCGTGACCTTGACGTCGACGACGGGGTAGCCCGCCAGCACGCCTTGCGTCAGCGCTTCCACGACGCCCTTTTCCACCGCGGGGATGTATTCGCGAGGAACCACACCGCCCTTGATGGCGTCGACGAACTCGAAGCCCTTGCCGGCTTCCTGCGGCTCGAGCTTCAGGACCACGTGACCGTACTGGCCCTTGCCGCCCGACTGGCGAACGAACTTGCCTTCGGCTTCTTCGACGGTCTTGCGGATCGTTTCGCGGTAGGCCACTTGCGGCTTGCCCACGTTGGCTTCCACGCCGAATTCGCGCTTCATGCGGTCCACGATGATTTCAAGGTGGAGCTCGCCCATGCCGGCGATGATGGTCTGGCCCGATTCTTCATCGGTCTTCACGCGGAACGAAGGATCTTCCTGAGCCAGGCGCTGCAGGGCGATGCCCATCTTTTCCTGGTCGGCCTTGGTCTTCGGCTCGACGGCCTGCGAGATCACCGATTCCGGGAACACCATGCGCTCGAGCGTGACGATGGCTTCAGGATCGCACAGCGTTTCGCCAGTGGTCACTTCCTTCAGGCCCACGCACGCGGCGATGTCGCCGGCGCGGATTTCGCTGACTTCTTCGCGGTTGTTCGCGTGCATCTGCACGATACGGCCGATACGCTCCTTCTTGCCGCGCACCGGGTTGTAGACGCTGTCGCCCTTCGAGAGCACGCCCGAATAGACGCGCACGAAGGTCAGCTGGCCCACGAACGGGTCGGTCATCAGCTTGAATGCGAGGGCGGAGAACTTCTCGTTGTCGTCAGCCTTGCGAACGACAGGCGCTTCGTCTTCGTCCAGGCCGCTGACCGGAGGAATGTCCGTCGGCGCGGGCATGTATTCGACGACGGCGTCGAGCATGGCCTGCACGCCCTTGTTCTTGAAGGCCGAGCCGCACAGCATCGGCTGGATTTCGCCGGCGATGGTGCGCTGACGGATGGCCTTCTTGATTTCTTCCTCGCTCAGTTCGCCGCCTTCGAGGTACTTGTTCATCAGCTCTTCGCTGGCTTCGGCAGCCGCTTCGACGAGCTTTTCGCGGTATTCGTTGCAGACGTCGACCAGGTTGGCGGGGATCTCGCCGTACTGGAAGGTCACGCCCTTGTCTTCGTCCCAGATGATCGCCTTCATCTTCACGAGGTCGACGATGCCCTGGAAGTGCTCTTCGGCACCGATCGGGATCTGGATCACGACGGGGTTTGCCTTCAGGCGGTCGACCATCATCTGGCGAACGCGCAGGAAGTCGGCGCCGGTACGGTCCATCTTGTTGACGAACGCGAGACGGGGCACCTTGTACTTGTTGGCCTGGCGCCAGACGGTTTCCGACTGGGGCTGCACGCCGCCGACGGCGTCGTACACCATCACGGCGCCGTCCAGCACGCGCATCGAGCGCTCGACTTCAATGGTGAAGTCCACGTGGCCGGGGGTGTCGATGATGTTGATGCGGTGTTCGTCGAACTTGCCAGCCATGCCCTTCCAGAAGCAGGTGGTGGCGGCGGACGTGATCGTGATACCGCGCTCTTGCTCTTGCTCCATCCAGTCCATCGTGGCGGCACCGTCGTGCACTTCACCGATCTTGTGGTTCACACCGGTGTAGAACAGGATACGTTCGGTCGTCGTGGTCTTGCCAGCGTCGATGTGCGCGGAGATGCCGATGTTGCGGTAGCGCTCGATGGGGGTCTTGCGGGACATGATTTACTTTCGGGTTGAAATGCGTTGAGCGCTGGGCCCCGGGCACGGGCACAACGCCCGAAACCCGACACCCAACGCCCAAGCGAAGTTTGATTTTTAGAAGCGGAAGTGGCTGAAAGCCCGGTTGGCTTCTGCCATGCGGTGCACTTCGTCGCGCTTCTTCATGGCACCGCCACGGCCTTCCGTGGCTTCCATCAGTTCGTTGGCCAGACGCAGGGCCATCGACTTTTCACCGCGCTTGCGGGCGGCTTCCTTGATCCAGCGCATCGACAGGGCGAGGCGGCGGACGGGACGGACTTCGACCGGCACTTGATAGTTCGCACCGCCAACGCGGCGCGACTTCACTTCGACCATCGGCTTCACGTTGTTGATGGCAACGGTGAACGCTTCGAGAGGGTCCTTGTCCGGGTTCTTCTTTTCGATGAATTCGAGTGCACCGTAGATGATACGCTCGGCAACAGCCTTCTTGCCGCCTTCCATGATCACGTTCATGAACTTCGACAGCTCGACATTGCCGTACTTGGGATCCGGCAGGATTTCACGTTTGGGGACTTCGCGACGACGTGGCATTTTCTTAACCTCTTTGCTTCAGTTGGCACCGTTTCCGGTACCGCGAGAGCCAGCTGGAACTCTCACTTACTCGACCCGACATTGGGTCACTTCGTTCGATGTACCCGCCAAGGTAACCGAACACCGTTTGTTTTTGACGACAGGAAGGCTTAAGCCTTCTTGGGACGCTTCGCGCCGTACTTGGAACGCGACTGCTTGCGGTCTTTCACGCCTTGCAGGTCGAGCGAACCGCGCACGATGTGGTAACGCACACCGGGCAAGTCCTTGACACGACCGCCGCGGACCAGCACGACGCTGTGTTCCTGGAGGTTGTGGCCTTCGCCGCCGATGTAGGAGATGACTTCGAAGCCATTGGTCAGACGGACCTTGGCAACTTTACGAAGCGCCGAGTTGGGCTTCTTGGGCGTCGTGGTGTAGACGCGGGTGCAGACACCGCGACGTTGCGGCGAGTTCTGCATGGCAGGGCTCTTCGAATTGATCTTCTCGACCGTTCGACCCTGACGCACCAGTTGATTGATGGTTGGCATGAATGAATTAGTCCCAAAACGACCCGGCCTTGGCTGTGAAACCACCCTTGTTCGTGACACAAAGGAGCCGGGAATAACGAAAACGTGAAACCCTTCGGAAAATTCCGAAAAGCCCACGAGTATAGCAAACGAGCTTGAAACGGCAAGTTCAGGCGCCGCGGACACCCCGCCAGCCGCCCTGTCTTGACCTTCTCTTACATATAAATGCGGCTTACTTGATCCAGAGCCGCAGCGCGTCCCAGGCGCGGCCGAAGACGCCGGCCTGCTCGACCGCCTCCAGGGCCACCAGCGGCACGTCGGCCACAGGCTGGTCGTCCAGCGTCACCTTGAGCGAGCCGACAGGCTGGAACTTGGTGAAAGGCGCAACCAGCGGATCGGGCCGCGACACCTGCGTCCTGATCTTGCTGGCACTGCCTGCCGGCACCGCCACGACTATGGCTTCCGGACGGCCCAGCTTCAGGGTGTTGTCCTTGCCCTTCCAGACGGCGGGGGTGGCCGCCGGCTGGCCGGCATCGAACAGGCGGACGGCGTCGTAGGCCGTGTAGCCCCAGTTCAGCAGCTTCTGCGACTCGTTGGCGCGCACGGCCTCGCTCGTGGTGCCCAGCACGATCGACAGCAGGCGGCGGCCGCCGGTCAGGTTGGGGAAGTCGCGCCTGGCGGTGGCGATCATGCAGTAGCCCGCCGCCTCGGTATGGCCGGTCTTCAGGCCGTCGACGGTGGGGTCGCGGAACAACAGCATGTTGCGATTGGTGTCGTTGGTCGACGGCGTACCCGGGTAGCGGTACTTCTTGATGGCGTAGTACTTGGCTTCCTCGGGGAAGTCGCGCACCAGGCGGGTGGCCAGGATGCTCAGGTCGCGGGCCGTGGTGGTGTGGCCGGGCGTCGTCAGGCCTTCGGGGTTCTTGTAGACCGTGTTCTTCATGCCCAGCACCTTGGCCTGGGCATTCATCATCTCGACGAAGTGCTCCACGGTGCCACCCACGCCTTCGGCCAGCGCCACGGTGGCGTCGTTGCCCGACTGCACGATCAGTCCCTTGATCAGGTCTTCCACGGGCACCTGCATCTTGGGGTCGATGAACATGCGCGAGCCGGGCATCTTCCAGGCGCGCAGGCTGACCGGCAGCGTCTGCGTCAGCGAGATCTTCTTGGCGCGCAGCGCGTCGAACACGACATAGGCCGTCATCAGCTTGGTCAGTGACGCCGGCTCTATCGGGCTGTCGACGTCCTTCTGCGCCAGGATCTGGTTCGCGGTCACGTCGAGCAGCAGGTAGCTGCGGGCGGCAATTTCGGGCGGGGCCGGCACCTGGGCGGCGGCAATCAGGCTGATGGATGCGGCGGCGGTAATGACCAGCGCGCGGAGCGCACCAAGAAAACGATTCATCGGGAGTTTGGCAAGAGACGAAAACAGGCCTGCAAGGCCTTCACGCAGCGCCCGCGCGGAGATGGCGGGCAACAAGACTTTTGAGCAGCGGCAATTGTCCGTGAAAGAAATGGCCACCCCCGGGGATGACTGTGACGGGAAGTGACTGCGGCCGCGCCCAATCCATCACGGCGGACAGGGCCACGGTGTCATCGGCCTCGCCATGGATGACCAGCGCGCGCTCGTGCGCCTCGACCGGCAGCGGAGCCACGACATTGCGCGCGGCGGCGGTGCCGACCAGCACGATCTGCCGCACGTCGCGCTCGGCCCAGAGCCTGGCGACGGCGCCGCTCGCGACGAAGGCCCCGAACGAGAAACCGGCAATCGCCAAGGGGCCTTCGGGCGCCAGCTGGCCGACGACATTCAGCATGTCTTCCAGCTCGCCGCGCCCCTCGTCATGCACGCCCTCGCTGGCACCCACGCCGCGAAAATTGAAGCGCACCGACGTCCAGCCGCTGGCGACGAAAGCCCGTGCCAGCGTCTGCACCACCTTGTTGTCCATGGTGCCGCTGAACAGCGGATGGGGATGGGCGATGACGGCAACGCCGCGCGGCGCTTCAGCGGGCTGGTCGCGCTGCACTTCGATGCGGCCGGCGGCGCCCTGGAGGGTGATCTTTTCTGTCTGGGAATTCATTGGCGCAAAGTACGAGCAAAGGGAGCGGCGGAAAGTTCAGCGCCCGATGTCGGGCGGCAGCAGCAGCCGCTCGACGACTTCGCCGTTCTTCAGGTGGGATTCGACGATCTCGTCGATGTCGTCGCCATCGACGAAGGTGTACCAGACGGCCTCCGGGTACACCACCGCGACCGGCCCGCCCGCGCAGCGGTCGAGGCAACCGGCCTTGTTCACGCGCACCTTGCCCGGCCCGGAAAGCCCCGCTTCCTTGACCTTGGCCTTGCACCGGTCGAAGCCTTCCTGTGCGTTGTGCAAGGCACAGGAGTCCTCGCCGTTCTTTCGCTCGTTGAGGCAGAAGAAGATGTGGCGGCCGTAATAGCCGGACGGCGCGGCGGGGGAGGAGTTGGGCATCGGCCGATTTTAGTGACCGCCCCTTGCGGCCAGACTGCCATCGCCGCCGCCGCGCCCGCGCCGCGACAGCGCCACCACCACATAGGCCAGCACGGCGAAGGGCCATACCCAGCCCAGCCACTGGGCCAATCCGTGGAAACGAATGAAGCGCCCCTGCTCCCAAGTGGCCAGGGTCTGCGCGAAATACGCACTCTCGGGCGCCTGGTTGAGCAAGCTGAGCTGCAGCACCAGCCCCACCAGCAGCAAGGCCGCGCACAGCCGGCGCGGCGCCAGCAGCAGCAGCATGCCGGCAAAGAGCGCGGCCGCCATGCCGACCTGCACCGGCAGGTCCAGCCACGCCCAGGCGTGCGTGGGCCCGTAGCTCAGCGCCGCCGACAAAGCCGAGGCCGCCACGCCCGTCAGCAGGATCAGCGGCAGCATGATCGCGCGCTGCACGACGGAGCGCGCCACCAGGTAGCCCAGCAGGCATGGCACCAGCGCCCCGAGCATCACGCACAGCAGTTCCACCGCGGGCACCAGAGGCTCGAGCTCGAACTGGCGCAGCGGCAGCCAGTCGATGAAGGGCGTGTCGAGCAGCCATTCGGAGATCGCGACCTCCAGCCGCTCGAACACCTGCCCGAGCCCGAAAGTGACGGCCGCCGGGAACAGCAGCGCAAACGGCCAGAGCGCCAGCAGCACCAGCCCGCCACGGGATTCCTCGACGAACCACTGCGACCGCGCGCGGCTCCAGTGCGCAATGGCCCCGAGCCGCTCCAGCCCCGCAGCCAGCACGGCGCCGATGATCGTGCCCGCCGTGTTCAGGGCCAGGTCCACGTTCGAGGGAATGCGCACCGGCAAATAACTCTGCAGCGTCTCCATGGAAAAGGCGATGGCCGCGCCGGCCACGGTGGCGCGCAGCACCACCCGCCACGCGCTGGCGCTGCGGCGCGTTCGAAGCACCGCCAGCGCGCACAGGAACCCGAAGGGCACGTAGCCCACGACGTTGATCGCCAAGTCGAAGCCCGTCCAGTACTTGGGCCAAGGCGCCCACAGGTAGGCCCACGGGGCAATGCCCTGGTCGCGCCAGTCGGCGAACGGGTACAGGCTGGCGTAGACGATCAGCGCCGCATAAGCGAGCGCCAGGGGCAACGCGGCGGACTTGTGCGGCTTCTCCACCATGGCCACCATGCCTGCCGGTGTCAGAACGGCTTGACCACCACCAGGATCACGATGCCCAGCAGCAGCAGCACCGGCAGTTCGTTGAACCAGCGGAACCAGCGGTCGTTGCGCCGGTTCTCTCCAGCCACGAAGCGGCGCAGCAGCACGCCGCAACCGTGGTGATAGCCGATGGCCACCAGCACCAGCGCCAGCTTGGCATGCATCCAGCCGTTGCCCGGGCCGCGCCCGATGCCGTAGCCCAGCCAGAGCCAAAGGCCGAAGCCGAGCGCCGGAACCGCCAGGAAGGTCGTGAATCGCAAGAGCTTGCGGGCCATCAGCAGAAGCCGATCGCGCTCGGCCTTCGACTCGGGCGGCACCATCGCCAAATTAACAAAGATACGCGGCAGGTAGAACAACCCGGCGAACCAGCTTGCGATGAAAACGATGTGGAGAGATTTGACCCAGAGCATGGCGGCAGTTTAGTGGCGCACCTCTTGTGCCCCTCTGAAACAGGGCTCTGGAAGACCTTCGGGCAAAAAAAAGCCCGACGTCTTCACGTCGGGCTGGGAAGCCCTTTTGCTGTCACACATCAAGGCACCCGCTCAGGGAGGAAAAGCGGGGAGCGGCAAGCCGCCCGCTTCAGAATTTAACAAAGACGAAACAAGGTTTCAAGCGACTGAGGCACTTTCTTTGACATTTAAACCAAAAATTTGAGAACCTTAGGCCTACGATTTACCGTAGTTGTCAGACAACCGACCCCGCAATGCCAGTACTGCGAAATGTCGCTTCAGGCACAATTTTGACCATATGACGTCATCAAATTTACCTTTGGCCATGTTCCCCGCCGGCCGGCCACGCCGCCTGCGCCGCGACGCATTCACCCGCAATCTGGTGCGCGAACATGCATTGACGGTCAATGACCTCATTTACCCGGTGTTCGTGCAGGAAGGCGAGAAGCAGCGCGAGGCGGTGCCGTCGATGCCCGGCGTGGATCGCCTGAGCCTCGACCTGCTGCTGCCGGTGGCCGAGCAATGCGTCGAGGCAGGCATTCCGGTGATGGCGCTGTTCCCGGTGATCGACGCCAGCCTCAAGACGCCCGACGGCAGCGAGGCTTTCAACCCCGACGGGCTCATTCCCCGCGTTGTCGCCGCCCTCAAGGCGCGCTTCCCGGAACTGGGCGTGATGACCGACGTCGCCCTCGACCCCTACACCAGCCACGGCCAGGACGGCGTGCTCGACGACACCGGCTACATCCTCAACGAGGAAACCGTTGAAATCCTGGTGAAGCAGGCACTCACACAATCGCAAGCCGGCGTGGACATCGTTGCTCCCAGCGACATGATGGACGGCCGCATCGGCGCCGTCCGCCAGGCGCTCGAAGCCCGGGGCGACATTCACACGCGCATCATGGCCTACAGCGCCAAGTACGCCAGCGCCTTCTACGGCCCCTTCCGCGACGCCGTCGGCTCGGCCTCGACGCTCGGCAAGAGCAACAAGAAGGTCTACCAGATGGACCCCGGCAACAGCGACGAAGCTCTGCGCGAAGTGGCGCTCGACATCGCCGAAGGCGCCGACATGGTGATGGTGAAGCCCGGCATGCCGTACCTCGACATCGTGCGCCGCGTGAAAGACGAGTTCCGCGTGCCGACCTTCGCCTACCAGGTGAGCGGCGAATACGCCATGCTCAAGGCCGCTGCCCAGAACGGCTGGCTCGACCACGACGCCGTGGTGCTCGAAAGCCTGCTGGCCTTCAAGCGCGCCGGCGCCGACGGCGTGCTCACGTACTTCGCGCTCGACGCCGCGCGCCTCCTGAAGAAGTAACGGCCCGCCGGCATCGGGCATGCGTATTTTCGAAATCGACCGTTCGCGGGTCAGTGAACACGCGGCGCTGGCGCCGCTGGCCGTGCCGGGCACGTGCGGCGCCGGCGGCTATCTCTGGATCTCGCTCACACGCGAGGAATTCAAGGCCTCGCTGGCCGAAGTGCAGCAGATCCTTCAGACCCTCTGCCTGACGCAGCTGGTCGACCTGCACGTGGCCGACCTGCTCAACGAGCAGTTGCCCTCGCACTACGACTACACCTCGAAGTACGACGTGCTGGTGTTCCGACGCCTGGCCAACGGCAACGGCAACGGCAAGGGGACCGAGGCGCCGCCTGCGCCCCGCAGCGGCCCGCCCGTGCTGCGCCGGGTCGACACCCGCCCGGTCGGCTTTGCGGTGTTCGACCGCGTGCTGCTGTCGGTACACCCGGAAGACGGCGCGGTGCGCGACGCCTTCGCCGCCCGGCTGCTGGCCGCCGCCTCGCCCGACGGCCAGGGCGCCCCCGCGCTCGACGTGCGCGCCACCTCGGCCCGGCTGCCGACGAGCCCCTCGGACCTGATGCTGCGCGTCATCAACCAGATCGTCGACGGCTACCTGGATTTGCGGCGCGAACTCACCAAACAGCTGGACCACTGGCAGACCGAGCTGATCGACCCGCGCAGCCGCTTCACCAACTGGAGCGCGCTGATGGAGGCACGCCAGTCGCTGCACCACCTGGACGAGATCTGCGAAGACCAGCGCGCCGCCATGCAGGACTGGATCGACTCGCTCGAGACCCTTCCCTTGCCCAAGGGCGAAGCCGAGCAGCGCGAGCGCGAACTCATCATGATCCGCAGCCGCGACGTGCTCGAGCACATCGAACGGGTGGTGCACCACGTGCACCGGCTCGAGCAGAACGCCGAGACGGCGGTGCAGATGCATTTCAGCGTCCAGGGCCACCGCGCCAACGACATCATGCGGGTGCTGACGGTGCTGACCGCCGTGTTCCTGCCGCTGAACCTGATCGCGGGCATCTTCGGCATGAACTTCGAGTTCATCCCGCTGGTACACAAGGCGGACGGCTTCTGGATCGCGATGACGTCGATGCTGGTCATCGCCGTGCTGCTGGTGCTGATTTTCTGGCGCAAGCGCTACCTCGCCCGCACGCGCTGATCGCCGGCCCATGAAAAAAGGGGCCACGCTGCTCGCGTGGCCCCTTTTTCAATCCGGCGGCCCCGAATGGCGGCCGTCTTGTCTGGCTTACTTGGCGGTTGCGCCAGCACCTTGCTGGGCTTGAACGCGAACGTCCATCGGGTGTTGCATGGTCGAGATGACCTTGCTGTTCACGCGCGAACCCGAGGTCACGTTCTGGTCGGGAGCGTAGGCGGTGCGAACGGCTTCGGCTTCGACGATTGCGCGGTCCTTCGACACAGCGACCGTTTCCGGGCCGCGCGAACCGCGGGTCACGTTCTGGTTCGGAGCCGATGCGGTGCGCACGGCTTCGGCGTTCACGTCTGCACGGCTCTTGGTCGAGACGGCGGTGTTCACGCCTTCGTAGGTTTCTGCTTGCGCGCCAGCGGCGGCGAACAGGGTCAGGGCGGCAACTGCGAGGATTTGCGAGGTCTTCATATTCATTTCTCCTGGATGTTCGTTGGACCGGTTGTCCACCAGGCTTGCATGGTCGCTTGCCTGTGCAGCGAGTTTCGGGGCGAATCACATGGCCGAAACACGCCGATCAGAGACACCGTGTTTCCTCTATTGAAACAATGGCGACATGAAGGCATGCAAGTAAAAAAGCCGGCCCGGTTCGCACCGGGCCGGCCTCTCGCAAATGGCGCGTCGCCAGGGGCTACTGACGCCCGGTGCCGAGCTGCGGCGGCACTTCGCTGTTGAAGAAGGCGCGGCGGTCCAGGTTCTGGTTCGGCGCATGGGCGGTGGCCACGGCTTCGGCACGAACCGACGCCCGGTCCCGCACGCTGGGCCGCGAGGTCAGGGGCTCCGGCACCACGTCGCCATATATGTTGCCGGCGCGCGCCGCGGCATCCGCCCCCGCCACCACGTCGGCCCGGCTGGTCGTGGCCTGAAGCGGCTGCACCGGCGCATAGCCCTGGGCCTGCACACCGGCGGCGGCCAGCATCGACAGGGCTGCTGCGGCAATGATGTTCGAGGTCTTCATGTCAGTTCCTTCCGGCAAGCGGCGGCGTGTAACCGAAGTGTCGCCCAATCTGGTTAGGAAAAACCCGGGAGAATCGAACCATCGCGTTCCCAAAACGGAAACAATGGGCTCACTCACATGGACAGTCTCGATCTGATCAGAACCTTCCGGGAAGTCGCCTCCCACGGCAGCTTTTCCCAGGCAGCCAAGAGGCTGGACATGTCGAAGGCCACCGTCAGCAAGTATGTGGCCGAGCTGGAAACCCGCTTCGGCGTGCGCCTTCTCAACCGCTCCACGCGCTCCGTGAGCCTCACCGACGCCGGCCAGCTGCTGCTGGAGCGCAGCACCCCGATGCTCGAGATGGTCGAGCTCACCCAGTCGGAGCTGCAGGACCGCGCCAGCCAGCCCGGCGGGCGGCTGCGCATTTCGGCGCCGCACGGCATGGGCAGCGGCGAATTTCCGAACCTGCTGGCCGACTTCATGCGCTACTACCCCGACGTGACGATCAGCCTGCAGCTGACCAACCGCACCGTCGACCTGGCCGAGGAAGGCATCGACGTCGAGCTGCGCAGCGGTCCGGTCGAAGACGCCAACCTCATCGTGCGCAAGCTGCGGCTCATGAACATGGTGGTTTGCGCCTCGCCGGTCTACTGGAAGAAGCACGGCAAGCCCGAGCACCCGCGCGACCTCTCCAGCCACGAGGCGCTCACCTTCTCTCTGCAGGGCCAGCAGCCGGTCTGGCGCTTCGACGACAACGGCACGCCGATCGACGTGCCGGTGAAGAGCCGCATGGACTGCACCGAAGGCGCGCCGCTCATCCGCGTGGCCATGCACGGCTTCGGCGTGATCTACCTGCCGTCGATCCTGGTGCAGTCGCACCTGGACCACGGCGAACTGGTGCCGGTGCTGCAGGACTACGCCCGCAAGGACATGTGGCTTTCGGCCGCCTACCTGCAGCGGCGCCACAACAGCGCCGCGCTGCGCGCGCTGCTCGATTTCCTGCAGACCCGCGTGGGTCCCGGCAGCACGACGCGCAAGCCGAGCCACTCATGAAAAAACCCGGCGCTGCCGGGTTTTTTTATTGGAGAACGGACGTCAGGCTCAGCCGAGATGCTTGGCGAAGAACGCCAGCGTGCGCTCGCGCGCCAGCTTGGCAGCGTCCGCGTCGTACGAGCCGCGCTGGTCGCAGTTGAAGCCGTGGCCGACCGGGTACACATGCACTTCCACTTCGGGGTGCGCCTTCTTGAAGGTCTCGATGGTGTCCAGCGGGATCCAGTGGTCCTGGTTGCCGAAGTGCGCGAGCACCGGCACCTTGGGCTGGCGGGCGGTTTCTTCCGGCGTGGTCATGCCGCCGCCGTAATACGGCGCTGCCGCCGACAGGCCCGGCAGGAGCGCGGCCGAGCGCCACACCAGCAGGCCGCCCCAGCAGTAGCCGACGATGCCGACCTTGCCGGCCTTCGACGCATAGGCGATGGATGCCTCGATGTCCTGCAGCACGCCGGGCGCCGGCAGCGCCTCGACCGCCGTCTTCAGGCCGAAGCCGTTCTTCATGTCGTCGTCCGAATAGCCCAGCTCCACGCCCGGCTTGACGCGGTGGAAGGTGGCCGGCGCCACGGCCAGATAGCCTTCGGCCGCATAGCCGTCGGCCACCGAGCGGATGTGCGAGTTCACGCCGAAGATTTCCTGCACCACGACCACCGCGCCGCGCGGCTTGCCCGCGGGCTCGGCCACGTAGGCGGGAAAAGTGAAGCCGTCCTTGGCGGTGAGATCGATGAATTGACCCATGTCCTGGTACTCCTAGATGGTGAATCGAATAGATGAATGAATGCCGGGCTAGGCGCGCAGCGCCCGTTCGACGAAGTCGAGGCGATCTTGCCCCCAGAATATTTCGCCATCGATCACGTAGCTCGGCGCGCCGAACACCTGGATGTCGATGGCCTCCTGCGTGTAGGCCTCGTAGCGCTCCTGCACCGCCTGGCTCTGCGACTGTTCGGCGCGCTTGGCCGGCAGGCCGCACTCGGCGACCAGCGCTTCGAGCACGTTCGGGTCGCCGATGTTCCGCTCCTGCACCCACACCGCCTCGAACACCGCCGCGCACATGCGCATGGCGACATCGGTGCCGTCGTGCAGGTCGACCGCGATGATCAGCCGGGCTGCGTCGTCCCCCGCGACCGGGAAGAACTTCGGCTTCGGGTTCAGCGGCAGCCCGAGGTGGCGCGAGAAGCGCGCGAGTTCGACCAGCCGGTAGGCCTGCCGCTGCGGTGCGCGCTTGCCCAGCGGCAGCCCGCCCGACACCGGGAACACGCTGCCCATGTCGATCGGCCGCACCCGCACCGTGGCGCCTGCGGCCTTGGCAATCGCCACGAAGCGGGAATGTCCCAGATACGTCCACGGGCTCTGCGGAGGAAAGTAATAGTCGATCGTCTTGCTCGTGCTCATTCGCATGCCCCCGGTGATGTAATCAGCCGACGGTTTTAACTGACGCGCAGTTTCTCTGCAGGAGGTAGGTTTTGGACCAGGTGCTCTTGATCACGGGCGGCGGACGCGGCATCGGCGCTGCCACCGCGCTGCTCGCCGCGCAGCGCGGCTATGCGGTCGCCGTCAACTACGCCAGCAATTCGCTGGCCGCCGACGAATTGGTGCGCACCATCCGCGCGGGCGGCGGCACGGCCATGGCGGTGCGGGCCGACGTGGGCGACGAGGCCCAGGTGCTCGCCATGTTCGAGCAGGTCGACGCCAGGCTGGGCCGCCTCACCGCGCTGGTGAACAACGCGGGCATCGTCGACGTGACGGCGCGCGTCGACGAAATGAGCGTGGCGCGGCTCGAGCGCATGTTCCGCATCAACGTGATCGGCAGCTTCCTGTGCGCGCGCGAGGCCGTGCGCCGCATGAGCACGAAGCACGGCGGCACGGGCGGGGCCATCGTCAACGTTTCCAGTGGCGCCTCGCGGCTGGGCTCGCCGGGCCAGTACGTCGACTACGCCGCCAGCAAGGGCGCCATCGACACCTTCACCGTCGGCCTGGCCAAGGAAGTGGCGGACGAAGGCATCCGCGTGAACGCGGTGCGCCCCGGCGTGATCGACACCGAGATCCACGCCTCCGGCGGCCTGCCCGACCGCGCCGCCGCGCTCGGCCCGCAGATCCCGATGAAACGCGCCGGCACCGCCGAGGAGATTGCCGGCGCCATCCTCTGGCTGCTCTCGGCAGAGGCCAGCTACACCACCATGGCATTGCTCGACGTCACCGGAGGCCGCTGAGCCATGAGCACATCGATGGACCTGATCAAGCCGCTGGTCACGCTGGTGGCCATCGTCAACCCGCTGGCCATCGTGCCCTTCTTCATCCACTACACGCAGGGCTACAGCGACGCGCAGCGCCGCCACACCGTGCGCATGTCGGCCTTCAGCGCCTTCGTGGTGATCGCCGTGAGTGCGCTGCTCGGGCTGCAGCTGCTGTCGTTCTTCGGCATATCGATCGCGAGCTTCCAGGTCGGCGGCGGGCTGCTGCTGCTCATGAGTTCGCTGTCGATGCTCAACGCCAAGCCGGCCGAGAGCAAGACCAACATGGAAGAGCTGCGCGCCACCGAGGTCAAGGCGTCGATGGGCGCGTCGATCGCGGTGGTGCCGCTCACCATTCCGCTGCTCACCGGGCCGGCCACCATTTCCACCGTGGTGATCTACGCCGACAAGGCGCAGCACCTGTGGGAACTTGCCATCCTGGTGGGCTACGGCGTGGTGGTGGCGCTGGCAACCGCCCTGGCTTTTTCGCTCGCGCAGCCGATCGCGCGGGTGCTCGGCAAGACCGGCATCAACATCATGACGCGGCTGATGGGGTTGATCCTCGCGGCGCTCGCGGTCGAGGTGATGGCGGATGGCCTCGGCAAGCTGTTCCCGATCCTGAACAAGATCGGCTGAGCCATCAGGCCAGCATCTTCTCGATGATCTTCCAGTGCGCCGGCTCCACCGGCGTGATCGACAGCCGGTTTCCCTTGCGCAGCACCACCAGGTCGGCCAGCTCGGGCCTGGCGCGCAGCTCGGGCAGGGCCAGCAGCCGTGTCTTGCGCAGCGCCTGCACGTCCACCAGCAGCCAGCGCGGATCTTCCGGCTTGGCGCCCGCGTCGTAGTAGGGCGATTTCGGGTCGAACTGCGTCGGGTCGGGCTTGATGCCCGAGGCCACCCGCGCGATGCCGGCAATGCCCGGCTCCGGGCAGCTCGAGTGATAGAAGAGCACGCCGTCGCCGACCTTCATGCCGTCGCGCATGAAGTTGCGTGCCTGATAGTTGCGCACGCCGGTCCACGCCACGGTGGCGTGGGGCGCGGCGAGCGCATCGTCGATAGAGACCTCGTCGGGCTCGGATTTCATCAACCAGTACTGTGGCATTGCGGTCTCTTCACCAGCGGAGTTCGCCGCGAATATAAACCCGCCTCAGCCTGTGCGTCTTTGTCGTGGAACACCGCGGAACCGGCTTTGCCGGGCCGCAGGTGTTGCCCCCGGCGAGGGGGTGTGCGCCGCGACACGAAGTGCGCGAAGCATGGGGGAGTGCCGTATTACGGTGTCACATAGTCCGACACCACGACCCACTTGCCGTCCTTGATCTGCGACAGCCGCGACTGGTCGTTGCCCAGGCGCTTGGTGGCGGTGTAGGTGCTCTTGGGGCTGCCGAACATGTCGGGCTCGAAGGTGATGCTGTCCATCGCCTTGATGAAGCTGTCGGTCGTGAGGTTCGGGCCGGCCTTGGTCGCGGCCTTGATGAACGAATCGATGATCACGTAGCCGTACACCGAGAACACGGTCGGGTCTTCGTTGAACTTGGTCTTGTACTTGTTGGCCCAGAAGCGCAGCGGCTGCGACTGCTCGTCGGTGTAGGGGTTCTGCACCGTCATGGTGGCGTAGACGCCGTCCATCGCCTTGCCGCCGAGCTTGTGGATCAGGTCGGTGTAGGCCGCGCTGGAGCCCAGGAAGGTCGGGTTGAAGCCGGTCTTGCGCGCCTCGCCCACGGTGCCGATGGTCTCGCGGATGATGGTGCCGAGCACCACGAGGTCGCAGTTGGCGGCTTTCATCTTCGCGACCTGCGAGCTGAAGTCGGTGGCGCCGCGCTTGAACGATGTTTTCTCGGCCAGCTCCATGCCCGCGGCCTTCAGGCCCGCCTCGGCGCCGCGCTGCACCTCGAGCCCGAACTCGTCGTCCTGGTAGATGGTGCAGACCTTCTTGGCACCCTTGTCCTTGATCATCTTCGGCAGGGCCAGGCGGATCTGGTCGTAGTAGGTGGCGGCGAACGAATACTTCAGCCGGTTCAGCGGCTCGTACATTTCGCGCGCCGCGGTGATGGGCATGTAGTTGATGATGTTCTTGTCGAACTGCACCGGCATCGCCGCCATGTTCTGCGCCGTGCCGATGTGGCCGGCCATGATGAAGATCTTTTCCTGGTTCACCAGCTTCTGCGCGGCCAGCACGGCCTTCTTCGGGTCGTAGCCCGAATCTTCCACGAACAGCTTGAGCTTGCGTCCGTTGACGTTGCCCTGCTCGTTGAGTTCGTCCACGCGCAGCTGCATGCCGTTGCGCGCCTGCTTGCCGAAGCCCGCCAGCGGGCCCGACAGGTCCTGGATGGTGCCGATGCGGATCTCGTCCTTGCTCACGCCCTGCTGCTGTTGCGCGGACGCAAGCGTCGCGGTCAGGCCCAGCACGGCCAGCGTCGTCAGTGTCTTGAGCTTCATGCGGTTGTCTCCTCGGGTTAACGAAAAACACGGATCAGCTGTACATGGCCTCGATGCGCGCCGCGTACTTGGTCTGCACCAGCTTGCGCTTGAGCTTCATCGTGGGCGTGAGCTCCTCGTCCTCGGCGCTGAGCTGCGTCTCGAGCAGGAAGAATTTCTTGATCTGCTCCACGCGCGCGAACTTGGCGTTGACACGGTCGATCTCGCCCTGGATCAGGTCCAGCACTTCCTTCGTGCGCGTCAGGCTTTCGTAGTTGCTGAACGGCACGTCGTTGTCCTGCGCAAACTTCTCGACGTTCTCCTGGTCGATCATGACGATCACCGTGAGGTAGGGCTTCTTGTCGCCGATCACCACGGCATCGGTGATGTAGAGGCTGAACTTGAGTTCGTTCTCCAGCTCGCTCGGCGTGACGTTCTTGCCACCTGCCGTGATGATGATGTCTTTCATCCGGTCGGTGATGCGGAAATACCCGTCCTCGTCCATCACGCCGACGTCGCCGGTGTGCAGCCAGCCTTCGGCGTCGATGGTCTCGGCGGTCTTGTCGGGCAGGTTGAGATAACCCATGAAGACATTGGGGCCGCGCACCAGGATCTCGCCGGTGGCGGGGTCGATGCGCACTTCGTTGTAGCCCGTGGCCGGCCCGATGGAGCCTGGCTTGATGCGCGTGGCCGGCACCGCGGTGGAGGCGCCGCACGACTCCGTCATGCCCCACACCTCGAGCATCGGCACACCGAGCGCCAGGTACCACTTGACCAGCTCGGGCGAAATGGGCGCCGCGCCCGTCACGAGAAAGCGCGAGCGATGGATGCCGATGAGCTTGCGCGCGTTGTCCAGCGCCAGCAGCCGCGCGAGCCTGAACTTGAGCTTGAGCCCCGCGCCGACGGGCTCGCCGGCCAGCACTTTCGCCGCGATGGCTTCGCCCACGCCGATGCTCCACTTGTAGGCGGCCTGCTGCAGCGGGCTCGCTTCCTTCAGCGCGATCATCACGCCCGAATAGAACTTCTCCCACACGCGCGGCACGGCGGTGAACACGGTGGGTGCGATCTCGCGCACGTTCTCCGGCACGGTCTCCGGGTTCTCGACGAAGTTGAGGATGGAGCCGGTGTACATCGCGAAGTACTCGCCGCCCATGCGCTCGGCGATGTGGCACAGCGGCAGGAAGCACATGCGCTCGTCTTTCTCGTCCTGCGCGATGAGCGTGTTGTAGCCGCGCGCGGTGTAAACCAGCCCCGCGTGGCTGTGCATCGCGCCCTTGGGCTTGCCGGTGGTGCCCGACGTATAGACGAGGATGGCGAGGTCTTCGGGCCGGCAGGCGGCCACGCGGCGCTCGACGGCCTGCGGATCGCCCGCAAGATGCGTGCGGCCGAGCTCGCGCAGTGCCTCCAGGCTCATGACGCCGGGATCGTCGAGGTCGCGCAAGCCTTCCATGTCGAACACGATCACGCGGCGCAGGCCAGGCAGCCCGGCGCGCACTTCCAGCGCCTTGTCGAGCTGCTCGTCGTCTTCCACGAAGAGCACGGTGGTGCGCGAGTCTTCGCACAGGTAGTGCACCTGCGAGGCGGCGTCGGTCGGGTAGATGCCGTTGGACACGCCGCCGCAACTGAGCACGGCCAGGTCTGCCAGCACCCATTCGATGACGGTGTTGGACAGGATGGACGCGCACTCGCCGGGCGCGAAGCCGATGGCCATGAGCCCGGCCGCGATCTCGCGCACCGCGTCTGCGGTCTGGTGCCAGCTCCAGCTGCGCCAGATGCCCAGCTCCTTCTGCCGCATCCACACGGTGTCGCCGCGCTGCTTCACGGCATTCCAGAACATCGCGGGAATGGTGTCGCCGGGCACGACGACGTCGAGGCGGGGTTCGAAGGTGTCGAGTTCCCAGAGTCCTTTCATGGTGGCTATCTCCAGGTCTTCTTCTTTTTCCAGCGCCGCTCGCCGCGCACGCCGTCGTCTTTCACGCCGAGGTAGAACTCCTTGATGTCTTCCTTTTCCCTCAGGCGTTCGCAGGAGTCTTCCATCACGATGCGGCCGTTCTCGAGCACGTAGCCATGGTCAGCCGCATTGAGCGCCATGTTGGCGTTCTGCTCGACCAGCAAGATGGTGGTGCCGCGCTCGCGGTTGATGCGCACCACGATCTCGAAAATTTCCTTCGTCAGCTTGGGGCTCAGGCCGAGGCTGGGTTCATCCAGAAGAATGAGATGCGGCGCGGCCATGATGGCGCGCGAGATGGCCAGCATCTGCTGCTGCCCGCCTGAAAGAAGGCCAGCGTCCTGTGTCGCGCGTTCGCGCAGGATGGGGAAGTAGGCGTAGACGGTCTCCATGTCACGCGCCACGCCGTCGCGGTCCTTGCGGGTGTAGGCGCCCATCAGCAGGTTGTCCTTCACCGACAGCAGCGGGAACACTTCGCGGCCTTCGGGCACGTGGCTCAGGCCCTGCTGGACGATGTAGGCCGGGTCCTTGGCTGTGATGTCCTTGCCCTGGAACTCGATGCTGCCTTTTCTCGGGTCGATGATTCCGGAGATGGTCTTCAGGATGGTTGTCTTGCCTGCGCCGTTCGAGCCCAGGACCGTCGCGATTTCTCCCTGCCTTACTTTCAGGCTCACGCCCCGGATGGCCTTGATGGGGCCGTAGGCGCTCTCTACATTGAGGAGCTGGAGGACGGCGTCGCTCATTTTTTTGCGCTTTCGTTCGGGGAGCGGCGTTGGAGCCCCTGTCCCGCGCGGGCCGACGTCACCGGCCCGCGCGGGACTGGGGCCCCAACGCCGTGCACACGCTCGAGTAGTTTCCAACCCCGGCCAAGCCCGGTGTGCGGTGCGGGGCGGGCGCCCCCTCTGTGCCGCTGAGGAGCGCAGCTTTCCGCGGATAAGGACCCGCCCTTGTTTGAGCGAAGCGAGTTTGGGCGGGACCCCGCGGAAAGCGAGCACCGGAAGGGAGCCCGAAGGGCCGGCATAGTGGGGGCGCCCGCCCCGCACCGCATACCGGGCGTCCCCAAAGAGGCAACGAACGAAGCATTCACGCCGCCACCCTCCTCAAGCTGCTCACGTCATCCACAGTCCCAAGGTAAGCCTCGACAACACGCGGATCCGCCTGCACCTCACCGGGAGTTCCTGTAGCCAGCACCTCCCCTTGGTTCATCGCAAGCACCCGGTCGGACACTTTGGAAACAAGCGACATGTCGTGCTCGACCATCAGCACCGACACACCCAGCTCATGCTGGATGTCCTGGATCCAGAACGCCATGTCCGCCGTCTCTTCCACATTGAGACCCGACGACGGCTCGTCGAGCAGCAGCAGCTTGGGCTCCGTGCACAAGGCACGCGCAAGCTCGACGACCTTGCGAACGCCATAGGGCAACCCCGCCACCATCGAATCGCGATGGTGCTGCAGGTCCAGCAGCTCGATCACCTGCTCTGCCTTCTCGCGCGCGGCAATCTCCGCACGCCGCGTCGCGGGCGTGAAGAACACCTCGCTCCAGAACCCCGTCTGCCGGTGCGTGTGACGGCCGATCAGCAGGTTGTGCAACACCGTCGCATGCTCGAACAGCTCGATGTTCTGGAAGGTACGCGCAATGCCCAGCGCCGCAATCGCATGCGGCGCCTGCTGCGTCAGCGCCAACGAGCCGCCCGCCTCGCCATGCCACGTGATCTCGCCCGTGGTCGGCGTGTAGATGCGGCTGATCAGGTTGAACACCGTCGTCTTGCCCGCACCGTTCGGGCCGATCAGCGTGAACACCTCGCCGCGCCGCACGTCGAAGCTCACCTTGTTGACCGCCAGCACGCCGCCGAAGCGCACGCTCAGGTCCTTTGCGGAAAGAAGAATGTCGCCGCTGCTCATCTCAATCGGTCCGACTTGGTGAACGACTTCTGCCGCTTGAACAACCCCTTGCGGTAGAACGGAAAGAGCTGCAGCCATGTGCGCACCTTGAGCCAGCGCCCGTACAGCCCCAGCGGCTCGAACAGCACGAAGGCGATCAGCACCACGCCGTAAACCAGTCCCTGCAAGCCAGGCGCCTGCCCGATGGCTTCGGGCAGCCAGTCCTTGCCGATCGAAATCAGCTGAGGCATCGCTATCAGGAAGATCGCGCCCAGGAACGCGCCGTGCACCGAGCCGAGCCCGCCGATCACCACCATCAACAGCAGGTCGATCGACTGCAGGATGCTGAACTGGTCGGGCGAAATGAAGCTCAGCTTGTGCGCATACAGCGCGCCGCCCAGCCCCGCGAGCGCGGCCGAGATCGCGAACGACATCGTCTTGTAGCGCGCCAGGTGAATGCCCATGCTCTGCGCCGAAATTTCCGAATCGCGGATGGCGACGAAGGCACGGCCCGTCGGCGAGCGCAGCAGGTTCAGGATGCCGAGCGTGGCCAGCACCGCCACCACCAGGCACAGAAAGTAGAAACCGTCGCCCGAGCCCAGCGACCAGCCGAAGAGCTGCGGCGACTTCACGTGCAGCCCCGCGTTGCCGCCCGTCACGCTCTCCCACCGCGCGAACACTTCTTCCACGATGAAGCCGAAGGACAGCGTCGCGATGCCCAGGTAGATGCCCTTCACGCGCAACGCCGGCAACGCGACCACGACGCCCACGGCCGCCGACAGCCCTGCGGCAGCCACCAGCGCCAGCGGAAACGGTACGCCCAGGTTCGTCAGCACGCCCTGCGTGTAGGCCCCAGCGCCCAGGAACGCCGCATGCCCGATGGAGAACTGCCCCGTGAACCCGGCCAGCAGCATCAGCCCCAGGCCGACGATGCCGTAGATCAGCACGAAGGTCAGCTGCGCGAGCCAGTACTCGTCGATGACCCACGGCGCGGCGATGAGGAACGCAACGAGCAGGCCGTACCAGAACACATGGCCGCCGTGCCGCGCAAGGCGGATGTCCTGGTCGTAACTCGTTTTGAAGATGAAGCGCATGGTTCAGGTCCGCCGCCGGGCCGCCCCAAGGCGGACCTGCCCCCCCTCGGGGGGCAGCGAGTACACGAAGTGACGAGCGTGGGGGCGCATTTCTTTTAGACCTTCTTGCGGAGCTTTTCGCCGAACAGGCCGTTGGGCTTGATCATCAGCATCAGCAGCACCACGATGTACGGCGCCGTGTCCTTGAAACCGTCGGGCAGGTAGAAGCCCGCGAACGACTCGACGATGCCGATGACCAGCCCGCCGACGATCGCTCCCGGCAGGCTGCCGAAGCCGCCCACCACCGCCGCCGGAAAGGCCTTGAGCCCGATGAAGCCCATGTTGGCGTGCACGAAGGTGATGGGCGCGAGCAGCATGCCCGCGATGGCCGCGACCGCCGCCGCAAGCCCCCACACCAGTCCGTTGAGCCGCTTCACCGGAATGCCCATGTAGTAGGCCGCCAGCTGGTTCTGCGACGAGGCCTGCATCGCGATGCCGAGCTTGCTGTAGCGGAACATCGCGAACAGCAGCCCGCACAGCACGGCGGTGGCGATGATGATCGCCAGCTGCTCCAGGTTGACCACCAGTTCGCCCAGCTTCCAGATCTGATCCTTGTAGGGCACGGCCAGCGTGTGTGTCTCGGTGCCGATGCCCGGCACCATGGTGATGACGCCGCGCGCCACGTAGGCGATGCCGATGGTCAGCATGACGATGGAGAACTGCGGCTGCCCCAGGATGGGCCGGATCACCACCAGCTCCAGCAGCACGCCGAAGGCCGCCATCGCCACAACCGCGAGGATGGCCGCGAGCCAGAACGGCATGCCGAACAGCGACATGCCCGCGAACGCACCGAAGGCGCCGAGCATCATCAGGTCGCCCTGCGCGAAGCTCACCGTCTCCGTTGCCTTGTAGATCAGCACGAAGCCCAGCGCGATCAGGCCGTAGATGCAGCCTTGCGCAATGCCCGACAGCAGCAGTTGAAGGATCTGCATGCCCGCCGCCTGCCCTACTGCCGGAAGCCGCCGGCCAGGTCGTGCAGCGCGAGGCGGCGCGAACCGGCCACGATGTCGCTGGGCTTGAGGCCGTAGACCTGGCGGATCGAATGGCTGAAGTGGGTGGAGTCGGGGTAGCCCGTGTCGAGTGCGATGTCGGTGAGCGTGCTGCCCTGCTGGACGTAGCGCAGCAGGCTGCGCGCGCGCTTCCAGGCGCGGAATGCGCGAAAGGCCATGCCGGTCTCCTGCTTGAACAGGTGCAGGAAGCGCGAGAACGACAGGTGCACCGAGGCCGCGCACTCTTCGGCCGACATCGCCGCGGCGGGGTCCGCGTTGATGGCGTCGGCCACCTTGCGTATGCGCGCATCGAGCGCGCGCGGCGCCAGCGCCTCGCCGAAGAACAGCGCGTCGAAGTCGAAGCCCTCGAAGTTCATGCCGCGCGCCGAAGCCGCCAGCAGGTGGGCATGGGCGTCGCGCACGCGCTGCACGAAGGCCGGCGCATCGACCGGGCCGCAGTGCTGCATGAACGCCGGCAGGCGCGCGGGGTCGACCGACTCCGACTCGACCAGCAGGTTGAAGATCAGCGGATGCGCGCTCTCCACCTGGTGCGGCACGTGCGGCGGCACGACGATGAATTCACCGGTGAGCCACGCGCCACCACCCACGCGGATGCGGTTCGGCGGCGCGCCGGCGGGCGACACGTACATGCCGTGCCCGCCCATCGTGCGCTCGGCGGCGGCGCCGAGCAGGCCGGCATAGAACACGCGGTGCGGCGTGAGCCACATCAGGCGCTCGCCCTGCCGTGCGGCGCCGCTCAAGCTGGTGTGCGTTGGCGGCGTCGTCCTCGTTCGCTGCATGGTGTTTGTCTCCTGCATCGGTGGACTGCCACTCTGTGGTGGCGTCTTTGTTGGCTGGATCGTAGCGGCGCGGGCCGTCTGCGAGGCATCGATTTGCGCGGGGACTTTCCCTAGGCCGCGGCAAAGGCGCGGCGCAGTTCGGCCGCGCACAGCGCCACTGCGGTGTTGGCCTCGTCGAGCACCTTGCCCATCGGCACGAAGCCATGGATCTGGCGCTCGAAGCACACGTACACCGCGCGGTTGCCGGCCGCGGTGAGCGCATCGGCATACGCGGCACCCTCGTCACGCAGCGGGTCGTAGCCGGCGGTGATCACCAGGGCCGGCGGCAGCTTCGACAGGTCGGAGTGCAGCAGCGGCGAGGCGCGCCAGTCGAGGTCGTGCGCCGGGTCGGTGATGTAGTGGTCGTGGAAGTAGCTCATGGTGTCGCTGGTCAGCAGATAGCCCTGCCCGTTGCTCTGGTGCGAGGGGTGCACGCGGCGCATGTCGGTGGCCGGGTAGATCAGCAGCTGGAAGGCGATGGGCAATTCACCCGCTTTGCCCGCATCGCGCGCGGCGATGGCCACCACGGCCGCGAGGTTGCCCCCCGCGCTGTCGCCGCCTACGGCCAGGCGGCTCGCATCGAGCCCCAGCGTCGCGGCCTCGCGGCGCACCCAGCGGGTGGCGGCCAGCGCGTCGTCGAAGGCGGCGGGGAAGCGGTGCTCCGGCGCCATGCGGTAGTCGACCGCGACCACCGCGCAGCCGGCACCGTTGGCCAGTTCACGGCACAGCACGTCGTGCGTGTCGAGGTCGCCGATGACCCAGCCGCCGCCGTGGTAGTACACCAGCACCGGCAGCGGGCCGGCGCCCGAACCCAGCGGCCGGTACAGGCGCACCGGGATGGTGCCGTGCGGGCCGTCCGCCGCGAGGTCACGCACTTCGGCCACTTCAGCCGGCAGCGGCTGGGTGGCGGTGCGGCGATCGCGGTAGAAGGCACGCGCGTCGGCAGGCGAGAGGGTGTGCGTCGGCGGAATGCCGCGCGCCTCGATGAAGTCGAGCAAGGCGCGAGCCTGGGGATGCAGCATGGTGTCTCCGGTGGATCGTTGCGAGCGTCCAGTGTGGAAGGCAACGGGTCCGCGCGGTATCCGCACGCACCCGCAGCCCCATCCCGACCGGGCCCGGCAAGCCCCGCACCATGCCCGCGCCCTCGCGGCGCGGCTTGCGGAAACTGGCTACGCCTTGCGTGGCTTCACGCGCGAGGCGGCTTCCTTGGCGAGCTTGCGGGCCGTGTCGGTGTCGCCCGCGTGCACCAGCGCCACGCCCATGCGGCGCTTGGTGAAGCTCTCCGGCTTGCCGAACAGGCGGATGTCGCTGCCGGGCACCTGCAATGCTTCGGCCACGCCGTCGAAGGCGATGCCGGTGGCATCCACGCCACCGTAGATCACCGCGCTGGCGCCAGGGCTCTTGAGCGAAGTGTCCACCGGCAGGCCGAGGATGGCGCGCGCATGCAGCTCGAATTCGTTCTGCCACTGCGTGGCCATGGTGACCATGCCGGTGTCGTGCGGGCGCGGGCTCACCTCGCTGAACCAGACCTCGTCGCCCTTCACGAACAGCTCGACGCCGAAGAGGCCCTGGCCACCCAGGTCGGCCGTGACGGCCTGCGCGATCTGCTGCGCCTTCTGCAGCGCGGCGGGGGCCATGGGGTGCGGCTGCCAGCTCTCGACGTAGTCGCCGCTCACCTGCACGTGGCCGATGGGGTCGCAGAACTTCGTTTCCACGGCGCCGGCGGCGTCCTTGGCGCGCACGGTCAGCAGGGTGATCTCGTAGTCGAAGTCGATGAAGCCTTCGACGATCACACGGCCATGGCTCACGCGGCCGCCGGCCATGGCGTAGTCCCAGGCCTTCTGCACGTCGGCGGGGGCGTCGATCTTGCTCTGGCCCTTGCCGGAGCTGCTCATCACGGGCTTGACGATGCAGGGGTAGCCAATGCCCTCGTCGATGGCCGCCTGCAGCTCGGCCAGCGAGTCGCAGAACTTGTAGGGGCTGGTGGGCACGCCCAGCGTCTCGGCGGCCAGGCGGCGGATGCCTTCGCGGTCCATCGTCAGGCGGGCGGCGCGGGCGGTGGGAATGACGCGCACCACGCCCGCATCTTCGAGCTGCTGCAGCATGGGCGTGGCGATGGCCTCGATCTCCGGCACCACCAGCGTGGGCTTCTCGGCCTCGATCAGCGCTTTCAGCTGCTCGGGGTCGCTCATGGTGATGGTGCGGGCATGGTGGGCCACCTGCTGGCCGGGGGCGTTCTCGTAGCGGTCGACGGCGATAGTCTCGACGCCGAGGCGCTGCAGGGCGATCAGCACCTCCTTGCCGAGTTCACCGGAGCCGAGCAGCATCACGCGGGTGGCGGAGGGGGAAAGGGGGGTGCCGAGGGTGGTCATGGTCGGGGATCGGAAAAAGAGGGAAAAAAGCAACCGCAGCACTGTAAGCCACCCGCGCGGCGCAGGTGTCACACGCGGCAACGGCGGGACTCCAGGGCTGATTCACAATCGATGTTCCTGCCGCGGCGCCCGCCCCGTGCACCCCCTTTTTTGTTTCTTCAAGGAGTTCTCTCATGGCTATCCAGACTGTCGGCATCATCGGCGCCGGAACGATGGGCAACGGCATCGCGCAGGCCTGCGCGGTGGCCGGCGTGAAGGTGGTGATGGTCGACATCGCCCAGGCGGCGGTCGACAAGGGCCTGGCCACGGTGTCGGGCAGCCTCGACCGCCTCATCAAGAAAGAAAAGCTCACCACCGAGCAGAAGACCGCCGCGCTGGCGCTCATCCAGGGCTCCACCAACTACGAAGACCTGAAGAGCGCGCAGCTGGTCATCGAAGCCGCCACCGAGAACCACGCGCTCAAGCTCAAGATCCTCAAGCAGGTCGACGAGATGCTGGCGCCCGAAGTCATCATCGCCTCGAACACCTCGTCGATCTCGATCACGCAGCTGGCCGCCGCCACCTCGCGCCCCGACCGCTTCATCGGCATGCACTTCTTCAACCCGGTGCCGATGATGGCGCTGGTGGAGCTGATCCGCGGCTACCTCACGAGCGACGCCACGCACGACACGGTGAAGGAACTGGCCGAGCGCCTGGGCAAGTCGCCGATCACGGTGAAGAACGCGCCGGGCTTCGTGGTCAACCGCATCCTGGTGCCGATGATCAACGAGGCTTTCTTCGTGCTGGCCGAAGGCATCGCCACGGCGGAAGACATCGACGCCGGCATGAAGCTGGGCTGCAACCAGCCCATCGGCCCGCTGGCGCTGGCCGACATGATCGGCCTGGACGTGTGCCTGGCCGTGATGGAGGTCTACCTCGAGCAGTTCGGCGATTCCAAGTACCGCCCCTGCCCGCTGCTCAAGGAAATGGTCGCGGCGGGCCAGCTCGGCCGCAAGACCGGCCGCGGCGTGTACACGTACTGAGCCGCGCAGCCATAACAACAACACGGAG
Organism: Variovorax durovernensis; assembly: GCF_977011995.1. Lineage (NCBI taxonomy): Bacteria > Pseudomonadati > Pseudomonadota > Betaproteobacteria > Burkholderiales > Comamonadaceae > Variovorax > Variovorax durovernensis. The sequence goes on from NZ_CDRNCW010000001.1 coordinate 6,260,209, forward strand.
ACAAGACCGATGACTGCAACCCCCACCACCCCGCCGACAGAAGGCTGCATCGACACCCAGGTGCTCGACCACGTGCTGCTGATCGGCATCAACCGCCCCGCCAAGCGCAACGGCTGGACGCCGCCGATGTTCAGGCAGCTGGCCGAGGCCTACACCCGGCTCGACGACGATCCGAACCTGCGCGTGGGCGTGCTGCATGCCTTCGGCGACCATTTCACGGCGGGCCTCGACCTGCCTGCGGTCACCGAGTACATGAAGCGTGGCGAGAAGGCCATTCCCGCCGGCCTCGTGGAGCCGCACGACTTCGGCCTGCCCGACTACCGCCGCCGCACCAAGCCGATGGTGGTGGCCGTCAAGGGCATCTGCTTCACGGTGGGCATCGAGCTGATGCTGGGCGCGGACATCGTGGTGGCGGCCGACAACTGCCGCTTCTCGCAGATGGAAGTGCAGCGCGGCATCATGGCCACGGGCGGCGCCACGCTGCGCATGGCCGAGCGCGCGGGCGTGGGCAACGCGATGCTGCACCTGCTCACGGCGGACGAGTTCGACAGCGCCGAGGCCTATCGCCTCAACTTCGTGCAGAAGGTGGTGCCGGCCGGGCAGGAGCTCGACACGGCACTGGCCATCGCGCAACGCATCGCGGCGCAGGCGCCGCTGGCGGTGGTGGCCACGCGGCTCAACGTGATCAAGGCGGTGGAGCAGGGCCCGCTGGCGGCGGTGTCGGAATTCATCGAGACGCAGAAGCGCCTGTCGAACAGCGAGGACGCGGCCGAAGGCGTGCGCTCTTTCGTCGAACGCCGTCCCGCGCGCTTCAGCGGCCGTTGATCCCCTTCTTCATCCAGAACAACAACATGTCCGTCTTCATTCGCACGGCGCTTGCCGCCGCCTTCACCCTGCTCGCCGTGAACACCTCTTCCGCCCAGACACCCACGCCCGCCGCGCTGCCGGACCCTGCGGCCACCTCGGTCGATGCGCTGGGCTGGATGAAGGGCTTTCCGCCCACTCCCGACAAGCTCATCACCTTCGACAACCCGGCCGGCGGCGTGTTTCCGCGCACTCGCTGGAGCTTCTCGCACGTGCGCGAGACGGTGCCCACCGCCAACGTGTGGCGCGGCGCCGGTGCGGCCAGCCCGCTGCCGTCGGGCACCTCGCCGGTACAGATCGAGGCCGTCACTTTCAAACCCCTGGGCAGCGACCAGACGCTCAACTTCGCCCAGATGATCTCCGGCACCTACACCGACGGCATCCTCGTGATGCACCGCGGCAAGGTGGTCTACGAAAAGTACTTCGGCGCGCTCACGCCCGAGCGCCCGCACATCGCGATGTCGGTCACCAAGTCCTTCGTGGGCACGCTGGCCGCCATCCTCGCGGACGAAGGCAAGCTCGACCCGGCCGCGCCCGTCACCAAATACATCCCCGAGCTGAAAGACACGGCATACGGCGACGCCACCGTGCGCCAGGTGATGGACATGACCGTGGGCGTGCACTACTCCGAGAACTACGCCGATCCCAAGGCCGAGATCTGGGACTACGCCCGCGCCGGCGGCATGCTCACCCAGGGCCAGAACTACACCGGACCGAAGTCGTTCTACGAATTCCTGGTCACGCTGAAGAAGGAAGGCGAGCACGGCGACGCCTTCGCCTACAAGACCGTCAACGCCGAGGTGCTGGCCTGGATCGTGCGCCGCGCCAGCAACCAGTCGCTGGCCGACCTGCTGAGCGAGAAGATCTGGCGCCGCATCGGTGCCGAGCAGGACGCGTACTTCATGGTCGACCGCATCGGCACCGAGTCGGGCGGCGGCGGCCTGAACACCGTGCTGCGCGACCTGGCCCGCTTCGGCGAGACCATGCGCAACGACGGCCGCGCGTCCAACGGCCAGCAGGCCATTCCGAAGGCGGTGGTGGAAGACATCCGCCGCGGCGGCGACCCGGCCAAGTTCGCCAAGGCCGGCTACCCGCTGCTGCAGGGCTGGTCGTACCGCGACATGTGGTGGGTCTCGCACAACCCGCACGGCGCGTACATGGCGCGCGGCATCCACGGCCAGAGCATCTATGTGGACCCGAAGGCCGAGATGGTCATCGTGCGCTATGCGGCGCACCCGGTGGCGGCCAATGGCGCGAACGACCCGCTCACGCTGCCCGCGTTCCAGGCGATGGGCGAGGCGCTGATGCGCCGCTGAGCCCGATGAGGCTCAGCCTCGCGCTTCAGCGATGACCAGCAGCCCGTCCATGATCAGGCTCTCGACCAGCTCGAAATGCCCGTTCATGACGGGCGCCATCTTCCAGCCCGCGCCGCCGGTCATGTAGCAGGCCGGCTCGGCGCCGCAGTGCGAGCGCACGTGCTGCACCATCCGCTCGACGGCGCCGGCGATGGCGTAGGTGCCGCCGCTGGTGAGCGCATCGCTGGTGTTGGTGGGGAATTCGCGCACTTCGCCGGTCGGCACATGCAGCCCGGCCGTGCCCGACTCCAGCGCGCGCAGCATGATGCCGTGGCCCGGCAGGATCAGGCCGCCGAGGAACTTGCCTTCGGCATCGATCGCCTCGACCGTCACGGCCGTGCCGATCAGCACCACCACCATCGGCCGCGGCGGCTCGCCCGGCTGCTCGGCCAGCATGCGGTGGCGCGCGCCGATCATCGCCACGAAGCGGTCGGCGCCCAGGCGGGTCGGGTGGTCGTAGCCGTTGACGATGCCGGCCTCGCCGGCGCTCGGCATGACCCAGCGCGGCGTGCAGTCGAAGCGCTCGACGATCTGCTCCTCGGCGCGGCGGCGCACCGCGTCGCCGGCCACCACGCAGCCCAGCATGGCGCCGGGCGCGGGCAGGTCGGCCCACGGGCCGTCGGCCAGCCGCTCGATGTGGTCCAGGAATTCCGCGCCCTGCGCCTGCAACACGGCGCCGGGGCGGGCCGCATCGTAGAGCGCCCACTTGAGGCGGGTGTTGCCGATGTCGATAGCGAGGAAGGGGGATGCCATGCGCCGGATTATTGCGACTTTGTGTCCAGGCTTGCTGGCGCGTGCGTCGCATACGCGGCATGGACCTACGCCGGGCCTGCGCGTTCCGCTTCACCATCGTCCGTTCCCATCCACCAACCAGCCACAAGGAGAGAACCATGGGTTTGCTCAGTTTCATCAAGGAAGCGGGAGAAAAACTGTTCGGCGGCTCGTCGGCACAGGCCGCCACGCCGGACGCGAACGTTGCCGCCGCGGCCGCCATCAAGACCTACATCGAGACCCAGAACCTGGGCCTCACCGGGCTGGAGGTGACGTACACCGCCAGCAGCGGCGTGGTCACGCTCGCGGGCCAGGCGCCCTCGCAGGAAGCCAGCGAGAAAGCCTCCCTGGCCGCCGGCAACGTGGCCAACGTGACGAGCGTGGAGAACAACCTCGTCGCCCCGGCCGCGCCGCCCGCGCAGTACCACGACGTGGTGAAGGGCGACACGCTCTCGGCCATCTCGAAGAAGTACTACGGCGACCCCAACAAGTACAACGCGATCTTCGAAGCCAACAAGCCGATGCTGAGCAATCCGGACAAGATCTATCCGGGTCAGAAGCTGCGGATTCCGCCGTTGAACAACTGAGCTTCCTGCCCACGGGCACGGCGGGCTCGCTCGGCTCGGCTGTGCACCCGGCGCGTAAACTTCCATCGATGAAGTGGAAGCCTGACGCCAACCGATCTTGCAACCCCGCAGCCGGGGGGCCGTGCGATCGCCCTGCCGGGCGGCACCGATGAGCCGTCGCGAACCGACCATCTACGATCTGGCGCGGCTTGCCGAGACTTCCGCATCCACGGTCAGCGCGATCCTCAATGGCACCTGGAAGAGCCGGCGCATCGGCGAGGAAACGGCGACACGCGTCCTCGCACTCGCGAAGGACCTGAAATACACGCTCAACCGGCAGGCCAGCGGCCTGCGGCGCAAACGCTCCGGGCTGATCGGCATGCTCATTCCGATGCACGACAACCGCTTCTTCAGCGCCATGTCGCAGACTTTCGAGCGGCTGGCGCGCGAGCGGCATCTCTACCCCATCGTGGTCAGCACGCTGCGCGACCCGAAGCTGGAAGCAGAGACGGCGCGCACCCTGATCTCCTACCAGATCGAATACCTGCTGGTGACCGGCGCCTCCGCGCCCGATGCGGTGAGCCGGATCTGCTCGCACCACGGCATTGCACACCTGAATGTCGACCTGCCGGGCAAGCTCGCGCCTTCGGTCGTTTCAGACAATCGTTGGGGCGCGCGTGAACTCACGGCGAAGCTCATCGAGCGATCGAAGGCGCCGCGTGCCAGGCGGCGCGACCGTTTCTGTTTCGTCGGCGGCATTCCGAGCGAGCACAACACGGTGCAGCGGATCGAAGGATTTTCCGAAGCCATCGCCGAAGCGTTCGGCAGCCTGGACTGTGCGGACATCGATGCCTGCGGCTACGAAGCGGACCAGGCGGAAGCATCGGTGCGAGCGCTCTACCAGCGCATGGGAGGCCTGCCGCGCGGGCTGTTCGTGAACTCGACCATCGCGCTGGAAGGCGTGGTGCGGTTCCTCAAGACCATCCCGCTCGAAGAGGTCCGCCAATGCGCGATCGGCAGCTACGACTGGGATCCGTTTGCGACCTGCCTGAGCTTTCCATTGCTCATGGTGCGGCAGGACATCCCGGGCCTGCTCGGAAAGGCTTTCGAGATCATCGATTCGGGCAGCTTCGATCCCGCCGAGATCATCCAGATCCGCCCTGAGCTGGTTGAAGCCTGAGTCGCTGCGCGCTGCCGAACCTGCCCGACATGTGCATCCGGTATTCGCTCGGGGTCATGCCCTTCAATCGCCGGAAGTGCCGGTTGAAATTGGAGATGTTGTTGAAGCCCACCAGGTAGCAGATGCTGGACACCTGCTGGTCTTTCTTGCTCAGCAACTCGCATGCCCTGGCGATCCGGACGCTGATCAGGAAGTCCGTGTAGGTACTTCCGGTCGCCCTCTTGAACAGTCTCGAGAAGCCGTTGAGGCCGACACCGGCGCAATGGCTGGCATCGGCCAATGACAGGCTGTCGGCATAGTTTCGATAGACAAGCTCGAGCACTTTGTTGACCCGCCGGTCCAGGACGGTCTTGCGCTCGTCTCGTGCGCCCGGGATCGAGGTCGAGGAGAGCAATCGAAACCTGGGCAACCGCCCCAGGCATTGCAGCAATTCGGCCAGGGCGCTGAAGCGGGCAACGCCGAATGTGTTTTGCACCAGGCGAAAACCATCTTGCAGTCCACGGCCCGCATCCAGGAACTCGACTCCGCAGCGGTCGCGGTCCAGCAGCGACACCACGTCATGCAGGTCCGGGAAGAGTTCCACAGCCCTGGGCATCAGATCCCCCGGGAAATGGATCACGACGCTGCGCTCGCCCGTTCCGGTAGCAGGCGCATCGAGGGAGACGAGGTTGTGCGGAACGCGAGGACCGATCAGGACGATGGACCCCGGCTTGAACTCTCCGACGTGGTTTCCGACGTAGGTGCGCCCCGAGGTCTGGACGACGAACTGGAGTTCATAGTCGTCGTGGTAGTGCCATCGCTCCAGGGGCGAGGGCGTTGCGTGGGTGTAGCAGCTGATGCCACCCGATGGCTCGATTCCCAGCTCGACGCGTCGCGCCAGCTCGCTCTCGAACACGGCATCGCGCCGGGTCTGGTACGGATCTTCCACGGAGAGCCTTCGAGCGTTGGAGGTGCAGCCCTGGCGACCCGCTACCGCGGCCTCGAACCCGCCTGGCCCGCCGCGATGGATTTCAATGCATGCATCACGTCGCGGGTGCCGTCGTAGAGCTTGCGGTACTGGGCGTACATGCTGTCGTAGACCGCGCGCCGGGAAGGATCCGGCACGACGCGGCGACCAGGCCGGACCCACCGGACGATGTCGCCGCGCGACACGAGGCCCGCCGCGCAGCCCGCCAGGAAAGCATTGCCGAAGCTCGCGCCGACGGTCACGGCCGGCACTTCCTGCTCCACCTGCGCGATGTCGGAGACGATCTGCAGCCAGGTATTGCCTTGTGCGCCGCCGCCGACGGCCACCACGCGATTGACCTTCGCGCCGATGTCGGCAAAGGCTTCAAGGTTGTGGCGCACGCCGAAGCCCACCCCTTCCAGCACGGCCCTGAAAAGCTGCTCCCTGGAATGGGACAGGCTCAGCCCCGCGATCACGCCGCTGGCCCGCGTGTCGTTGATGGGCGTGCGCTCGCCGCTGAAATACGGCAGCACCAGCAGGCCGCCCGCGCCCGGCGCAACATTGGCGGCGCCGTCGAAAAGCTCGGCGTAGCCACCGGGCTCAGCGAGGTCGCGTGCAAGCTCGTCCTTGAACCAGCGCGTCAGGCTGCCAGTGGTGCTCATGCCGGCGGCCAGATTGAATTGCCCTTCATAGGCACCTGCCACGGTCCAGACCCGCGGATCGGGCGTCGGCTTGTCCTGCACCAGGACAAAGAAGGTGGTGCTTCCATACATCACCATCAGGTCGCCGGGGGCGACCGCACCCACGCTGATCGCCTCGCTCAATGCGTCGACCGCGCCCACGGCCACCGGCGTTCCCACGGACAGGCCGGTGGCTTGCGCGGCCTGCGCGGTGATCTCGCCGGCGATCTCGTCGGACCAGGCGGGCCGGGGCAGTGCATCCAGCGGCACGAATGCGCGATTGAAGCGCTTGTCCCACATGCCCGTCTTGGGGTTGTACAGGGGCATGTAGTGACTGGCCGTGTGCCGGTCGATGCGATGCTGGCCCGTGAGGCGCAAGCCCAGGTAGGAACTGGCCGTGGCCAGATGCGCGGTTGCCGCCCAGACATCGGGCTCATGCTTTCGAATCCAGCGGATCTTCGGCCCGATGGCCTGGCTGGTGAGGTCCATCAGCGAGAACTCGCGAATGGCCGCGGCGCCGAACTCTGCCTCGATCTCGGCGATCTCCGCCTGCGCGCGCACATCCACGCCGTACAGGATGGCGGGGCGCAGCGGGCGCATCTGCGCATCCAGCGGCACCACGCAGGGGCCGATCGCACTCACCGCAAGCGCGGCGACGTCCTGCCCGCTCAGGCCGGTGCCTTCCATCACCTTCTTGCACAGCGCGCAGACGTCGTGCCACCAGACCTTGTCGGCGTCCTGCTCCACATGCCCGAGGTGCGGCAGGCTGATGTCGTGGGGGATCGTGGCGGTGTTGAGAATGCGTCCGTCGAGCGTCGTCAGGGTGGCCTTGCTGCTGTAGGTTCCGACGTCGATGCCGAGCAATGCGTGCTTCATGGAGACGAGAAGAGGGAATGCAGAAAGTGGGTCGGGCCTATCGCACAATCGATTGTGCATATCAGCTCGATCGTATTGGGGCGTGGTCCGCACGACCATCGGGGTTTACCTCACCGCTCTCACCGCTTCTGGGGCGCGGTGTGCGCCCGCCCTGCGCCTAGTTCTGCTTCCAGGGCAGCCCGCGCTTGCGCCAGCCGCCGGTCAAGCCACGGTGGCCGTTCTCGTCCGGATTGCCTTCGAAGCCTTCAAGGATGTTGTATGCCTCCACGCCCAGTTCGGTCGCGCGCTTCGCAGCCGCGACCGAGCGCACGCCGCTGCGGCACAGCATCACGAGCTTCCTGCCGCCCTCACCCGCCGCGCGCACGCCGTCGTCGAAGGCCGGGTTCATCGCCATGCCCGGCCACTGCTTCCAGGCCAGCGGCACGGCGCCGGGCACGTAGCCGACCCACTCGCGCTCGGCGTCGGTGCGCACGTCGACCATCACGGCCTCGCCGCCGGCCATCCATTGCGCGGCCTGCTCGGGAGTCACGTCGCCGGCGTAGCCCTTGTTCTCGACGGGATCAGTCATTTGCTTTCTTCCTTGGAATGCGGGTTTTCAATGACCGGAATTTTTCACCGCTTCGTGAAAACCCTGTTTGTTGCGTGTTCCTGTGCGCCAAAGATGGCGGCTTGGGCCTGTCAAACCATAACTCCAAGACGGCAGCCTGGGTTCCCCCAGTCAGAACAGCCAATTGGAGAGAGACAAATGACAGACAGCAAACTGCCCCGCCGCCGCGGGCTGCTCAAGGGCGCCGCCGTGGCCGCCGGTGCCATGTCCGTGCCGATGGTCAGCATGGCCCAGACCACTTCGCTGCGCTTCCAGAGCACCTGGCCCGCGAAAGACATCTTCCACGAGTACGCGCAGGACTACGCCAGGAAGGTCAACGACATGGCGGGCAACCGCCTGAAGATCGAGGTGCTGCCCGCAGGCTCGGTGGTGCCGGCCTTCCAGCTGCTCGACGCGGTGGCCAAGGGCACGCTCGACGGCGGCCACGGCGTGGTCGCGTACTGGTACGGCAAGAACTCCGCGCTCGCGCTGTGGGGCTCGGGCCCCGGCTACGGCATGGACGCCAACATGATCCTGGCCTGGCACACCTACGGCGGCGGCAAGGCGCTGATGGACGAGATCTACAAGGGCCTGAACCTCGATGTGGCCTCCTACCTCTACGGCCCCATGCCCACGCAGCCGCTGGGCTGGTTCAAGAAGCCGGTGGCCAAGGCCGAGGACATGAAGGGCCTGAAGTTCCGCACCGTGGGCCTGGCGGTGGACGTGTTCACCGACATGGGCGCCGCCGTGAACCCGCTGCCCGGCGGCGAGATCGTGCCGGCGCTGGACCGCGGCCTGATCGACGCGGCCGAGTTCAACAACGCATCGAGCGACCGCGTGCTGGGCTTTCCCGACGTGGCGAAGAACTGCATGCTGCAGAGCTTCCACCAGAGCGGCGAGCAGTTCGAGGTTCTGTTCAACGGCAGCAAGCTGAAGTCGCTGCCGCCCGAGCTCAAGTCCATCATCGAGTACGCCACGCAGGCGGCCAGCGCCGACATGAGCTGGAAGGCCATCGACCGCAACTCGAAGGACTATGAAGAACTGAAGAAGGCCGGCATCAAGTTCTACAAGACGCCCGACGCGGTGCTGCGCGCGCAGCTCGCCTCATGGGACAAGACCATCGCGAAGAAGTCGGCCGAGAACCCGATGTTCAAGAAGGTGCTCGACTCGCAGCGCGCCTTTGCCGAACGCGCGGGCCAGTGGCAGAACGACTACTCGGTCGATTTCAAGATGGCCTACAACCACTACTTCGGACGACAGGCCAAGAAGGCCTGATGCGATTCATGTGACGCGAGGGCGCCCGGGCGGCGCCCTCTTTCATGCCTGCACGCATGCCGCGCACGGGTCGCGGCGAGGAGTTCGTTCCGATGCAATCTTTCCTGCTGGCGGTCGACCGGTTCTCCACATGGATCGGCAAGACCTTCGCCTGGTGCGCGCTGCTGCTCACGCTGCTCATCAGTTGGGAGGTGTTCTCGCGCTATGCGCTCAACAAGCCGCACGCCTGGGTGCTGGACGCGCAGATCATGCTGTACGGCGCGATGTTCATGACCGCAGGCGCCTACACGCTCTCGAAGAACGGCCACGTGCGCGGCGACGTGCTCTACGGCTTCTTCCGCCCGCGCACGCAGGCGACGGTCGACCTGGTGCTGTACATCGTGTTCTTCCTGCCGGGCATCGTCGCGCTCACCTGGGCCGGCTGGATCTACGCGGGCGAGTCGCTCGCCATCCGCGAGCAGACCTTCTCGGCCGAGCCGCTGCCGCTGTATCCGTTCAAGTACATCATCCCGCTCGCGGGCTTCACGCTGCTGCTGCAGGGCCTCGTCGAGATCATCCGCTGCGTGCAGTGCATACGGCAAGGCGCATGGCCTTCGCGCGAGCAGGACGTCGAAGAGGTCGACGTAGAGAAGCTCAAGGAAATGGTGCACGTGAAAGACGAGGACATCGCCGCGCTAGACCGCGTGGTGGTGGCGCAAACAGCCACCGGGGGGGCGCGATGATCCGCCGCGAACTCTGGTTCGGCCTGTCGTTCATGGCGCTGATCGTGATCGGCGCTGGCACCGTGCTGGCGAACGCGCCGACCATCACCAACGGCCACCTCGGGCTGCTGATGCTGTCGCTGGTGGTCGTGGCCATCATGCTGGGCTTTCCCACGGCGTTCACGCTGATGGGCATGGGCATGATCTTCACCTGGCTCGCCTATGACCGCGACTGGCACCGAACGCTCGACCTGATGGTGCAGTCGGCCTTCAAGACCATGGCCAACGACGTGCTCATCGCGGTGCCGCTGTTCGTGTTCATGGGCTACCTGGTGGAGCGCGCGAACCTCATCGAATCGCTGTTCAAGAGCCTGCACCTGGCGCTCGCGCGGCTGCCGGGCGCGCTTGCGGTGGCGACGCTGGTCACCTGCACCATCTTCGCGACGGCCACCGGCATCGTGGGCGCGGTGGTCACGCTGATGGGCCTGCTGGCGCTGCCGGCCATGCTGCGCGCGGGCTACAGCGTGCCGCTGGCCGCGGGCGCGATCACGGCGGGCGGGTGCCTGGGCATCCTGATTCCGCCGTCGGTGCTGCTGATCGTCTATGGCGCGACGGCCGGGGTCTCGGTGGTGCAGCTGTATGCGGGCGCCTTCTTTCCGGGGCTGATGCTGGCGTCGCTCTATGTGCTGTACGTGATCATCATCGCGTGGATCAAGCCGCAGTGGGCGCCGCCGCTGTCGCTGGCCGAGCGCGTGGTGCCGCTGCCGCCGCTGTCGCAGCGGCTGGCCGACAGCCCCGCCGCGCATGCGCTGGTGGGGCTGCTCAAGGGCCGTCGCAATACCGGCGTTCCGTTCTCGCATGTGCTGAAGCAACTCGGCATCGTCGCGATGCCCGGCGTGATCTTCCTGCTGCTGGCGGCCTTCAGCTACAAGGCCGTGACCACGGTGGAGGCGCAGGCGCGCTACGACATCGAGGAGATCGGCGCCGTGCGCAGCGCACCCGGCGCGGGCGGCTTGCAGGAACCGCCGTCCGAGGGCGGGCTGCAGGAGCCTCCGCGTGAAGAAGGCCTGCAGGAGCCCCCCGGCGGGGAACAGGCGCCGGAGCCAGCCGCGGCCGCCGCGCCGCTGGCCGAGCCGGCAGAAGCAGCACAAGGCGCCGCCGAAAGTGCCGCCGAAGCCGCCACCGAGCGCCCCGCGCCCACCTGGTGGTGGGTCACCTTCGCGATCTTCGGCGCCATCGTCACGCTGTTCTACCTTTTCCTGAGCTTCGCGCGGCTCGAGATCTTCAAGATGCTGCTGGCGTCGTTCTTCCCGCTGGTGCTGCTGATCCTTTCGGTGCTGGGCTCCATCGTGCTGGGCCTTGCCACGCCGACCGAAGCGGCGGCCATGGGCGCCCTCGGCGGCATGCTGCTGGCCGCGGCCTACCGGCGGCTGAACCTCACGGTGCTGAAGGAGTCGATGTTCCTCACCGCCAAGACATCGGCCATGGTGTGCTGGCTGTTCGTGGGCTCGGCCATCTTCTCGGCCGCGTTCGCGCTGCTGGGCGGGCAGGCGCTGGTGGAAGAGTGGGTGCTGGGCATGAACCTCACGAAGGTGGAGTTCCTGATCCTGAGCCAGGTCATCATCTTCCTGCTGGGATGGCCGCTGGAATGGACCGAGATCATCGTGATCTTCATGCCCATCTTCATTCCGCTGCTCGACAACTTCGGCGTCGACCCGCTGTTCTTCGGGCTGCTGGTGGCGCTGAACCTGCAGACGGCCTTCCTCTCGCCCCCGGTGGCCATGGCGGCCTTCTACCTGAAGGGCGTGAGCCCGCCGCACGTGACGCTGAACCAGATCTTCCTGGGCATGCTGCCCTTCATGGGCATCCAGGTGCTGGCGATCGTGCTGCTGTACACGTGGCCGCAGATCGGGTTGTGGCTGCCGCAGTTGCTCTACAAGTAGCGGCAACGCCGGAGTGCGCGGCCTTCAGCGCCGCCGCTCCACATACGGCCGCGCCTGCAGCAGCACGATCCTGTCGCCCACCGTCGCCCACTCGATGTCCTGATCGACCGCGTTGAAGGTGCGCTTCACCGCCGCGCCCACGTTGGCCAGGCGCACCACCAGCTCGTCGGTCAGCACGTTGCGCCCGGCCTCCACCGGCACTTCCTTCACGCCGCCGTCCTTATCGAGCTGAAGAGCCGTGTCTTCGGCCGAACGGCTCAGCACCTGGATGGCCTTGGACCAGCTCGAATACATCACCTGCTCCGCCACGCGCTGCCCTTCGACCACGCGGATGCCGATGCCGCGCTTGGCAGAGATGTAGGTGACGTGCGGATGTCCCGCGTCGAAGGGGTCGCGGGTGATCATGACGCCGGCATTGGTCGAGTCGATGGCGGTCTGCACGAACACGCCCATGAGCACCGACTCTGCGCCGAAGCCCGCGGCGCCGCGCGCCTCCCATGCCTCGGGGTTGAACACCGAGGCCCAGACCTTCTTGACCGCGGTCTCGAGCGCGTCGCCGGTCTTGACGTTGGGCACGGTGGTGTAGAGCCCCGCGCCGCTGAAGCCAGGCAGGTCTTCGGAGTTGGACGAGCTGCGCACGAACACGCCACCGCCGCCCAGTTGCGACTGCCATGCGGCGCGCCATGAAGCGGCAGTGACTGCATCGACCGGCCACTGCACGATCTCGTCGCGCAGTTGCGCAAGCGCCTTCTGGCGGACCTTCGGGTCGCTCGCGAACCCGGGTTGCTGTTGCATGCGTGCGATGCGCTCGCCCAGGCCGTTGGCTCGCATGAAACGGTCGTAGTGTGCGAAGGGCACGCAGAAACCGTCGGGCACCGACGTGCCCGGAATGCGCGCGGCCTGCATGGCGCCGAGGTTCGCGGCCTTGGTGCCGCACTGCGCGCTGTTGCGCGCGCGCAATGAGGCCAGCGGCAGCAGGCGGGTCTCGCGCAGGTCGGGCTCGATGGCCTTCGCACCGCCGGGCGTGGCGCCGGCGGATGCGGTGCGCACGGCACGCGGCGGCAGCGCCGCGATTTCATCGGCCGTGAGGCGGCGCACCTGGTAGCCCGAGGCCGCAACCTTCAGCGCCACCCACTGGCCCGCATGCTCATTCAGCACCGTCGCCGCGTCGCGCACGTAGGCGTTCGGAATGCCCCAGCCCTTGGCCAGCAGGTTGACGTGCGACAGCGCGGTCGACGGTCGCTCGGTCAGCACGCCCGCCACCGGCGGCAGGCTCAGGGGCACCTGCCGCAGCACCGCGATGTCGTCGGGCAACAGTGCGTTGATGCCCGACTCGTCGTCCACCACGCGCACGCGGCCGGTGGCGGTGCCGACGTTCATCGGCAGATAGGGCTGTTCGCGGATCAGCGCCTCCTGGCTCACGTAGTCGATGCCGGTTTCCCTGGCAATGCGCTCGTGCAGCGTGGAGTTGGTCTTGAGCTTCACGGGCGCGAAGAAGCTGGCCTTCACCTGCGCATCGGCCTGCCGCAGCAGTGGCGCAGTGAGCCGGTCGCCTTCCCAGAATTCGTAGGTGAAGGCACCGATGTTCTGCTGCCAGCTCAGCGTGCCGAACAGGAAGCGGCGGTCGGGCACGAGGTAGTTGCGATCGATCTCGCGCTTGATGGTGTCGGGCACGAGCCGCGTGTCGCGCAGGAACCGCACGTGCAGCTGGTAGCGCGGCGTGTCGATGTAGTACGTGCGAGGCGCCGGCTTCGCCTTCAGATCGACGACGAACAGCACGTGAGCCAGCTGCATCGGCGTGCCGGCGTCATAGACGCGCGCGAGCTGGTCGAAATCGCCCTGGCTGCGCAACGCCGGCAGCGACGACGGCGCCGTCGGACGCGGCCCCTGCGGCTGGGCCGGGCCCTGCTGGTTCTGTTGCTGATAGTAAGAGGGCTTGCGCGCGAGCTGGGCGGCTGCCGGCACCGCCGCGGTGGCGGCGATGCACAGCGCCAGCAGCGCCGGCCATCTCTTTTGGAAGCACACTTCGCCGGCAGGGCGTATGTTGTTTTCGTTCTTCACTTCTGTTTCCTCCTTACAGCTGGTTGCCGAATGCACCTGCGCTTCACCAAGCAAAGGGACAGCGCTGACAGCGGCAGCGGATTCTCGCGCGTTACAAACAGGCAAACCAGGCGACCGGACCGCTTCGTACATCGGGGATCAGAGGAATCACATGAACCGCACAACACCTGGGCGCATTCGGCGCCCATTGCAACATTGGCTGCTCGGCATGGCGCTCCTGTGCGCCGGCGTCACGGCCGGCGCACAGCCCGGCCCATCGGGCCAGATCGCGCGGCTGAACCAGCAGCAGGGCACCGTGAGCGTCGCCCTCGCCGGCCAGGACCGCTGGCAGGCGGCCCGGCAGGGCGGCACGCTGTCGGTCGGCGACCGTGTCTGGACCGACCGCAACGCGCGCGCCGAGTTCTACATCGGCCCCGTGACGCTGCGGCTGGGCAGCCAGACGCAGGTGGAGTTCTCGGGACTCGACGCCAACTTCGTGGACATCACCACCACCCAAGGCGAGTTGCAGCTGCGCGTGCGCGACGGCCTGGCGGGCCAGCGCCTGAAGATCCACACCGGCAACCTACACGCGGTGATCACCGCGCCGGGCGAATACCGCTTTGCCGCCGACACGGCCACTTCCACCACCTGGGTGGCGGTGACGTCCGGCCAGCTCACGCTGTACGGCAAGAACGGCGCCTCGCAATTGCTGACCGACCGCCAGCAGACGACCGTGTCCGGACGCGACCTGACGGCCGTTGCGACCACGCGGGTGCAGAACGCCGGCTTCGACGCCTGGGTGGCCGAGCGCAACCGGATCGAGGACCGGTCCTCCGGCACCGCCCGTTTCGGCCCGCCCGGCGTGCCGGTGCCGTCGGCAGTGCTGGCCGTGCCGCCGCCGCAGGTGCGCTACGAGCCTGACTACCGGGCGCAGCAGGAGCAGCAGCTGGCCTGGCAGCGCGAGCAAGACTGGCGCCAGCAGCAGGAGCAGGAGGAATTCCGGCGTCAGGAAGATCTGCGCCGCGAACAGGAATGGCGCCAGCAGGAAGACTGGCGTCAGCAGCGCGAATGGCAGCAGCGGCGCGACTGGCGCCAGCAGCGCGCCGAGCAGGACCGCTGGCAGCAACAGCAGCAACAACAGCAAATGCAGCTGCAACTCCAGCAGCAGCAACAGCAGGCCTTGCGCCAGCAACAGGAGATGCAGCTGCGCGCCGCGCAGGCGCAGGCCATGCAACAACAGCAACTGCTTCAACAGCAGCAGCGCGCGGCCCAGCAGGCAGCGCAGGCCCAGCAACAGCAGTTGCAGGCCCGCCAGCAGCAGGAAATGCAGTTGCGCGCCCTGCAGATGCAACAGCAGGTGCAGGCCCAGCAGGCGGCGCAGCAGAACGCATTGCGCCAGGCCCAGGAAGCGCAGCTGCGTGCGATACAGCAGCAGCAACGCGGCATGGCGGCGACGCAACAGCAGCAAGGACAGAGCGAAGACGTGAAAAGGCTCTGGACCTCGCCGGACTCGCGCTGACCCGTCCGGGCACAAGGCCCCGGAAGCCCCGCCGAAAGCTCCGCCAATCGCCCCGCCGCTAAAGTCGGCGGCCAAGGAGCCTTTCATGCCCACATTCGACTTCGATCTCTTCGTCATCGGCGGCGGCAGCGGCGGCGTGCGCGCCGCGCGCATGGCGGCGCAAACCGGCGCCCGCGTCGGGCTGGCCGAGGCCGCCGAGCTCGGCGGCACCTGCGTCAACGTGGGCTGCATACCCAAGAAGCTCTACAGCTACGCGGCCGGCTACGCCGAATCCTTCGAGGAGGCCGCGGGCTACGGCTGGACGCTGCCGCAAGCCCCGCAGTTCGACTGGGCACATCTCAAGTCGCAGCGCGCGAAAGAGATCGGCCGGCTCAACGGCATCTACGGCTCGCTGCTGAAGAACGCCGGCGTGACGCTCATCACCGGCTGGGCCCAGCTGGTCGATGCCCACACGGTAGAGATCGACGGCAAGCGCCACACGGCGCGCCACCTGCTGGTGGCCACCGGCGGCACGCCCTTCGTGCCCGACATTCCGGGCCGCGAGCACATCGTGACCTCCGACGCGATGTTCGACCTCGACCCGTTCCCCAGGCGCCTGCTGGTGGTGGGCGGCGGCTACATCGCCTGCGAGTTCGCCTCCATCTTCAACGGCCTGGGCGCCAAGGTGACGCAGTTGCATCGCCGCGCGCACCTGCTCACCGGCTTCGACGACGACGTGCGGCAGTTCCTCGCCCACGAAATGGGCAAGGCCGGCGTCGACCTGCGGCTCAACTGCGAGGCCGCATCGGTAGCACGCAATGCAGACGGCCTCACCGTCACGCTGGCACGCGGCCAGCAGATCGAGGTCGACACGGTGCTCTTCGCGACCGGCCGCGTGCCCAACACGCAGGGCCTGGGCCTCGAGGCCGCGGGCGTGAAGCTCGACGAAAAAGGCGCGATCGCGGTCGATGCGCACTACCGCAGCTCGGTGCCGTCGATCTACGCGGTGGGTGACGTCTCCACGCGCGTGCAGCTCACGCCGGTGGCGCTGGCCGAGGCGATGGTGGTGGTCGACGAACTCTTCGGCAAGGGCAAGCGCCGGCTCGACTACGAGTTCATTCCCACCGCCGTGTTCACGCACCCGAACATCGGCACCTGCGGCTACAGCGAGATCGATGCGCGCGCGAAGTTCGGCGAAGTGACGGTGTTCTCGAGCGAATTCAAGTCGCTGCGCCACACGCTGTCGGGCCGCACCGAGCGCACCTTCATGAAGCTGGTGGTCGACAAGGCCACCGACCGCGTGGTAGGCCTGCACATGGTGGGCGCGGATGCCGGCGAAGTGGTGCAGGGCTTTGCCGTGGCGATGCGCGCGGGTGCGACGAAGGCGCTGTTCGACGGCACCATCGGCATCCACCCCACCGCCGCCGAAGAGTTCGTGACGATGCGCGAGCCGATGCCCGGCTGATCAGGCCTGCGCTGCCTGCTGCAGCTTGCCTTCCAGCAGCTTCACCAGCACGAACAGCACACGGTTGGCCGGCGTCGGCACGCCCAGTGCCTCCCCACGCCGCACGACCAGCCCGTTGAGGTGGTCGATCTCGCTGAGCTTGCCGCGCGCCAGGTCTTGCGCGGTCGAGGAGTACTGCGCGGGCATGGTCTGCGCGATGCCCCGCAGGGCGGCGTCGGTGTCGCCCGGCACTTCGACGCCCTCGGCCTTCGCCACCGCGAGGCATTCGGCCACCACGTCGCGGATCACGTCGTTCACGCCCGCGCCTTGCACGAGCACGCCGTAGGGCAGCTGCGTGATGGCCGACAGCGCGTTGTAGGCGCAGTTGAGGATCAGCTTGGCCCAGAGCGAGCCGCGCACGTTGTCCGAGATCTGCGTGGGCACGCCGGCCGCCACCAGATGCCGCGCGACCTCTTCGCTGCGGCGTGACGGCGCGATCACCAGCTCGCCTCGGCCGTTGTGCTTCACATGGCCGGGGCCGGCCATGCCGGTCGCCACGTAGACGACAGCCGCGGCCACCTCGTTCGACGCGGGCAGCACCGCGCGCACGCGCTCGTCGTTGTCCACGCCGTTCTGCAGCGTGAGCACCAGCGCGCCGGGCGCCAGGTGCGGCCCGATCTGTGCGGCGGCCGATTCGCTGTCGGTCGACTTGACGCAGAACAGCACGAGGTCGGCGCCCTTCACCGCGCCGGGTTCGGTGCTCGCGGCCATTCGCACCTGCTCGTCGAAAGCCCGGGTTTCCAGCCGCAGCCCGTTGGCGTTGACGGCCTCCACATGCACGGGCCGGCCGACCAGCACCACCTCGTGGCCCGCGCGCGCGAGCATGGCGCCGTAATAGCAACCGACCGCGCCGGCACCCATGACTGCGACTTTCATCGATTCGACTCCTTGGATGTTGCGGGGATCATGCCTCGGTCTCGGCGCCGCGCGAGGCCACGCCCTCGGCCAGCAGCCATTCGCGGAACGCCACGAAGGCCGGCAGGTCGAGCCGGTCGGGCCGGTAGCAGAGGTAGTGGCCCTGGTTCACGCTCACCGGCGTGCCGCAGGGGCTCAGCAGCGCGCCTTCGGCCAGTTCTTCCTGCACCAGCAGCCTGGGCACGAGGCCGATGCCCAGTCCGTTGAGCGCCGCCTGGATCAGCGCCGAATACTGCGCGAAGCGCGGCCCCGCCACCGTCTGCACTTCCGGCACGCCGTGCTGCGCGGCCCATTGCCGCCACGCGCCGGGCGCGCCTTCGTGATGCAGCAGCGTGTGGCCGGTGATGTCGGCGGGCTGCGCGATGCGGTGCCGCCCCTCGACCAGCGAGCGCGCCACGATCAGCACGAACTCGCGCCCCGCGATGTACTCGGACACCACGCCGGGCCAGCCGTCGGGGCCGTAGCGGATGGCGGCGTCCACGCCCGCCGGAATGCCGTCGCTGGGCTCCAGGTGGCGGCTGAAGCTCAGCATCACGTGGCGGCTCTTCTGGCTGAAGGCGGGCAGGCGCGGAATGAGCCATTTGGTGAGAAAGGTGGGCACGCTGGCCAGCGTGAGGAGGCCCGCACCCGCGTCGCCCGAGCGCGCCTCGAAGGTCGCGGTCTCGATGGCGCGCAGCCCGCCCGAAATCTTCTGCCAGTACACGCGGCCCTGCGGCGTGAGCTGCACGCCGCGGCCGTTCTTCTGCAGCAGCTCGCGGCCGAGGAAGGCCTCGAGCCCTGCGATCTGCTTGCTGACCGCGCTCACGGTGATGCACAGGGCGCCCGCCGCGAGCGTGATGCTCTGGTGGCGCGCCACCGCGTCGAAGGCCAGCAGCTCCTGGATGGTGGGGCAGTCGCGCTTCATGTATCGCTCCGCTTCATGAAAGCTGCGTGAAAAACGCTTTCCGATTGCTCAAGTGTCGTCATCCAACTTTCACCCATAAGTACGCACGTGATTCCTAGAATTCGAGGCAACGCGGCGGCATGCCCGGCGCGGACAGTAGCGCATCCGGAAAGTATGCCGGGTGTCCATGACATGGGAGACAACCTTGGTTCGCGGCATTTCGCTCATCTACGGCCTGTACCTGCTGCTGCCCATCGCCCTGCTGATGATCGGCAGCGTGGGCGGCAACTGGACCAACACGCTGCTGCCCACCGGCATCACCGGGCAGTGGTACGTCGACCTCTGGCTCGACACCTCTTTCCGCAAGGCTTTCGTCAGCAGCCTCGTGGTCGCCATGTCGGCCTGCGCCATCAACACCGTGCTGGCCTTGCCGCTGGCCTATGCGCTGTACCACGGCGCGCAGCGCGGCGGCAGCCTGGCGGCGCGCATCGTGAGCGCCACGCCGGTGGCGGTGCCGGCCATCACGCTGGCCTTCGGCTACATGATCGTGTTCAACACCGACCTCGCACCCTGGCTGGGCTCGATGCCGCTCTTGATCGCGGCGCACGCGATCCTCACCCTGCCCTACCTCACCAACACGCTGCTGACCGACCTGCGCCACCTCGACCTCGGCCGGCTCGAGCAGGCAGCCGCCACGCTCGGCGCCTCGGGCTGGCAGCAGTTCACCGGCATCGTGCTGCCGAGCCTGCGGCAGAGCCTGATCAGCGGGCTGGTGATGGTGGCGGCCATCTCGGTGGGCGAGTTCGGCGTGTCGAACCTTCTCACGAGCTTCCAGAACCGCACCTATCCGGTGGTGCTGCTGCAGGCCTTCTACGGTGCCACGGGCTTCGCCTGCGCGGCCACGGTGATCCTTCTTGTGCTGGCGAGCGCGTCGGCGCTTCTTTCCTCTTCCCTCGTGAAGCAACGCGCCTGACCGATACGCCATGAGCCTCCTACTCGACGACGTCAACTACAACTACCCCGGCAGCACGCACGGCCTGCACGACGTGTCGCTCGACGTGCGCACCGGCGAGCTGGTCGCGGTGATCGGACCCAGCGGCTCGGGCAAGTCGACGCTGCTGAAGCTGGTGGCGGGCCTGGAGACGGGCCACACCGGCCGCATCGCGCTCGACGGCGAAGACATGTCGCGCACGCCGGTGCACCAGCGCCACATCGGCATGGTGTTCCAGAGCTACGCGCTGTTCCCGCACCTGAGCGTGCTCGACAACGTGGCCTACGGGCTCAAGCTGCGCAAGGTGGCGGCCACCGAACGACGCAAGCGCGCCCAGGAACTGCTCGACATCGTGGGGCTGGGCGACTTTGCGCAGCGCGCCGTCGCGCAGCTTTCGGGCGGCCAGCAGCAGCGCGTGGCATTGGCGCGCGCGCTGGCCATCGACCCGCGTGCCCTGCTGCTCGACGAGCCGCTGTCGGCCCTCGACGCCAGCGTGCGCGGCCACCTGCGCGACCAGATCCGCGCCATACAGCAGCGCTTCAACGCCACCACGCTGCTGGTCACGCACGACCAGGAAGAAGCGCTGGTGATGGCCGACCGCGTGGCCATGCTCAAGGACGGCCGGCTGCTGCAGATCGCCACGCCGCGCGACATCTACGAGAACCCCGCGAGCCGCGCGGTGGCCGAGTTCGTCGGGCTCTCGACCATCCTGCCCGCCAAGGTGGCCGCGCCGGGCCGGCTGGACCTGGGCTTTGCCGAACTCTTCGCCGACACCGGCCAGCGCGCCTTCGGCACCGCGGTGCATGTGCTGGTGCGCCCCGAACACATCCGGCCGGATCCGGCGCCCGGCGCCGTGAACCGTCTTGCGGGCAGCACCCGCGCGCAGCGCTACCTGGGTGCGCTCACGCGCTACGACTTCGAAGTGCCGGGCGCGGGCAAGCCTTTCCTTGCCGAATCGTCGGCGCCGGCCCTGGAGGCCATCGCCGTCGCGCCCGAGCACATCCGTTTACTCGACCACTGAACCTTTTCCTCAAGGAGCCACCATGCAACGCAGACACCTGATCCAAGCCGCCGGCGCACTGCCGCTGGCCACCCTCGCGGCCCGCACCGCCTTCGCCTTCGACGGCCCCGAGCTGTATGCGGGCGAGAAGGCGCTGTACGCCGAGGCGCAGAAGGAAGGCCTGTGCGTCTCCTTCGACACCGGCCCCGAATGGGCCAACTGGAAGTCGCTGTTCCGCGATTTCAAGAAGCGCTACCCCGAGATCGAGCTGACCTACAACGACATCGGTTCCGCCGCCACCGTGGTCGCGCTCGAGAAGACCAGGCGCCGCCCGCAGGCCGACACCGCCTACTACTTCGCCGCCTCGGCCGTCGACGCCGCGAAGAAAGACGTGGTCGCGCCCTTCAAGCCCGTCAACTTCGACAAGCTGCCGCCGGTGTTCCGCGAGGCCGAGGGCCGCTGGTTCACCATCCACACGCTGAACATCGCCTTCCTGGTCAACAAGAAGCTGGTGAAGAACGTGCCCACGGGCTGGGCCGACCTGCTCAAGCCCGAGTTCAAGAACACGGTGGTCTACCTCGACCCGCGCTCCACCGGCATCGGCCAGGTGCTGACCTTCGCCGCGGCCTACGCCAACGGCGGCAGCGTCGACAACGTGCAGCCCGGCATCGACTACCTGGGCAAGCTGCATTCGGCCGGCAACGTGCTGCGCGTGGAAGGCACCACGCCCTACGCCAAGTTCCTGAAGGGCGAGATCCCGGTGTGGATCAGCTACGAGAACGACGGCCTGAAGGCCAAGCATGTGGATGGCATGGGTGACGCGATGGAAGTCGTCATCCCCAAGGAAGCCAGCGTGGCCGCGCCCTACGCCATCAGCCTGGTGAAGAACGGCCCGAACCCGAACGCCGGCAAGCTGTGGCTCAACTTCATCATGAGCGAGGCCGGCCAGTCGCTGTTCGCACAGGGCTTCGTGCGGCCGGCCGTGCCGGGCACGCAGCTGTCGGCCGACGTGGCCGCCAAGATGCCGCCAGCGCCGCAGATCAAGCCGCTCGACGTGGTGAAGGCCTCGGAGCGCAAGGCCGAGATCGACAAGCTCTGGGCGCAAGCCGCGCTGGGCAAGTGATCGAGCAGCCGTGATGCGACGCTTTGGCGCCTGGCCCGCCTGGGCCTTCATGGCGCTGTTCTTCGCGGTGCCGCTGGCGGCGCTGCTGCCAGAGGCCTTCGGCGAGGGCGGCAGCGCCTTCGGCCGGCTGTTCGGCAACCCGCTGTTCTTCGGCGCGCTGCGCAACACGCTGGCGCTCGGGCTGGCGGCGGGCGCGGTGTCGGCGCTGGTGGGCACCTGCATCGCGATCGAGCTGGCGCGCCAGCCGGCGTCGCGGCGCCAATGGATGATGACGCTGCTGGGCCTGCCGCTGGCGTTCTCGGGTCTGGTGATCGCCTACGGCTTCATCCTGGCCTTCGGCCGCGCGGGCTTCGTGACGCAACTGCTCGCGGGCCTGGGCGCGGACCCGGCGGCCCTGGGCAGCTGGATCTACAGCGTGTCGGGCCTGGGCTTCGCCTATGCCTACTACCTGATCCCGCGCGTGGCGCTGTCGCTGTACCCGGTGTTCGCGAACCTCGACCTGCGCCCGGCGCAGGCGGCGCGCACGCTGGGTGCATCGAAAGCCCGTGCCTTCTGGGACACGGTGGTGCCCGAGGTTCTGCCTTCGGTGCTGTCGAACGCCTGCATGGTCGCCGCGATTGCCATGGGCACTTACGGCACGGCGCTGGCGCTGGTGGGCACGCAGCTCAACATCCTGCCGCTGATGCTGCTGGCGCAGGTGGGCGACGGCGGGTCCGATTTCGCGGTGGCGGCGGCTTTGTCGCTGGTGCTGATGGTGGTGTGTGTGATCGTGATGGGAGTGGGTGATGTCTTTACGCGAAGGCGCGAGCGCGGTGCTGTCGGCGCCGGTCACTGAGGCGCTGGCGCGCCTGGCGCAGAAGCAGCGGGGGCCGTCGCGCCACCGCCAGCCGGTGGCGATGATCGGCCCGGGCGACGGCGGCCCGGCCGAGTGCGAGGCCGCCTATGCCGTGGCGCATGCGCTGGCCCGCGCGGGCATGTCGGTGGTGTGCGGCGGGCGCGGCGGCGTGATGGCCGCGGCCTCGCGCGGCGCGGTGGAAGCCGGCGGCATCGCCGTGGGCATACTGCCCGAGGAGGACGACCGCAACGCCAACGAATGGCTGAGCGTGGCCATTCCCACGGGCATGGGCGAGATGCGCAACGGCATCATCGCGCGCAGCGGCGTGTGCCTGGTGGCCATCGGCGGCAACATGGGCACGCTGTCGGAGATGGCGATGGGGCTGAAGTGGGGCAAGCCGGTGTTCGTGATGCACGGCGATGTTGCGCTGCCTGGGGCGGTGCAGGTGGCCGATGTGGAGGACATGCTGGGCAAGGTGCTGGGGTGCTTGCTGGGCTGAGTTCTTTGCCGTCGCTTTCTGGGTGCGTGCGCAGGCCACCGGGTACTCCCCTCCGCGAATGTCCCCCGTCGGCGCGAGCGCGCCCCGAACAACGGCCCAAAGCAACCGCAGCAGGCATTGCACAATGACGCCATGCCCTACATGCCCACCTTCGTCGCTCCCGCCCGCTTCACCGATGCCGCCTCCGCACTCGAACAGGTCAAGGCCATCTACCAGAGCGGCCTGGCCCATCTTCGCGAATCGATGCTGCGCTTCGTTGCCGGCGAGGCGCTGCCGGGCCGGGTGCGGGCCTGCTACCCGTTCGTGCGGGTGCATACCCACACCGTCTCGCGCCATACGCCGCCGGCCAATGCCGGCCTGAGCTACGGCTTCGTGGCCGGCCCCGGCCGCTACGAGACCACGCTGACGCGGCCCGACCTGTTCTCGCGCTACTACTTCGACCAGTTCCGCCTGCTGCTCGAGAACCACCAGGTCGAACTTGAGATCGGCACCAGCACGCAGCCCATCCCCATCCATTTCTCGTTTGCCGAGAACGACCACATCGAAGGCACCATGAGCGCCGAGCGCCGCGCCCTCATGCGCGACGTGTTCGACCTGCCCGACCTGGGCGTGATGGACGACGGCATCGCCAACGGCACCTATGAGGCGCGCGACGGCGAGGCGCAGCCGCTGTCGCTGTTCACCGCCGCGCGCGTCGACTACTCGCTGCACCGCCTGCGCCACTACACCGGCACCGCGCCCGAGTGGTTCCAGAACTTCGTGCTGTTCACCAACTACCAGTTCTACATCGACGAGTTCGTGCGGCTGGGCCACGAGGCCATGGCCGACGAGAACAGCGAGTACATCGCCTTCATCGAGCCTGGCAACGTGGTCACGCGCCGCCGCGGCCTGGCCGCTGGCGGCAGCGAGAACTTCGGACACCTGCTCGACGGCAGCCAGGGCACGGCCCCGCCGCGCCTGCCGCAGATGCCGGCCTACCACCTGGTGCGCGAGGACTGCAGCGGCACCACCATGGTCAACATCGGCGTCGGCCCGGCCAATGCCAAGACCATCACCGACCACATCGCCGTGCTGCGCCCGCACGCCTGGATGATGCTGGGCCACTGCGCCGGCCTGCGCAACACGCAGCAGCTGGGCGACTACGTGCTGGCCCACGCCTACGTGCGCGAGGACCACGTGCTCGACGAAGAGTTGCCGCTGTGGGTGCCCATTCCGGCGCTGTCGGAGATCCAGCTCGCGCTGGAAAAGGCCGTGGCCGACGTCACGCGCTACGAGGGCCCCGACCTCAAGAAGATCATGCGCACCGGCACCGTGGCCAGCACCGACAACCGCAACTGGGAGCTGCTGCCCGGCAACCAGCCGCAGCGCCGCTTCAGCCAGAGCCGGGCGGTGGCGCTCGACATGGAAAGCGCCACCATCGCGGCCAACGGCTTCCGCTTCCGGGTGCCCTACGGCACCCTGCTGTGCGTGAGCGACAAGCCGCTGCACGGCGAGATCAAGCTGCCCGGCATGGCCAACCACTTCTATCGCGAACGGGTGGAACAGCACCTGCGCATCGGCATGCGGGCCATCGACATCCTGCGCGAAGAAGGCTCCACGCGCCTGCACAGCCGCAAGCTGCGCAGCTTTGCCGAGGTGGCCTTCCAGTAAAGCAAGGGCGCCCGGCGTGCATCCGGGTTTGTCCCTGCCCGCGCACGGGCAGGATCGGCGCTTTTCGCGGACATCATTCGGTTTCCCCACAGAAAACCGGAAACAAGATGCCCCAGTCGCCTTCCGTCACTCTCTCGCGCCGCAACTTCTCGGCATGGATCGCGGCATCGGCCGCAGCCGCAGGCACGGGGGGCGCCGCGTTGTGGCCCGGCGTCGCCAGGGCGGCCGACGCACCGGCGGGCAGCAAGCTGCGCATCGTCATTCCCGCGAACGAAGGCGGCGGCTGGGACCAGACCGGCCGCGCGCTCGGCGCCGCGCTGGTGGCATCGGGCGCCGTGGGCAACGTGGTCTACGAGAACATCGGCGGCAAGGGCGGCACCATCGGCCTGGCCAAGTACGTCGAGAAATACGATGCCGACCCGGAGGCCCTGCTCGTCAGCGGCATGGTGATGGTCGGTGCCGTGGCGCTGCAGAAGCCGGCCGTGACCATGAGCAATGTGTCGCCGGTGGCGCGCCTGACCAGCGACTACGAAGTGGTGGCGGTCAAGGCCGACTCCCCCATCAAGACGCCGAAGGACCTGATCGCGCAGCTGCGCGCGGACGCGGCCAACACCGTGGTCGCGGGCGGCTCGGCCGGCGGCGTGGACCACATGTACGCCGGCATGCTGGCGCGCGTGGCGGGCGCCTCTTCCTCGCTGGTCTACCAGGCGCACCCCGGCGGCGCGCAGGTGGTGGAGGCGCTGGAAAGCGGCAAGGCGGTGGCGGGCATCTCGGGCTTCAGCGAATTCAGCGACAGCCTGGCCAGCGGCCGGCTGCGCGCCATCGGCGTGTCGTCTAAGCAGCCGTTCCAGGGCATCGCATCGGTGCGCGAACAGGGCGTGGACGCCGACCTCGCCAACTGGCGCGGCGTGATGACCGGCAAGAAGGTGCCGCCCTACCGCAAGGCCGTGCTGCTCGACGCGGTGCGCCGCGCGACCACGCATGACCTCTGGGTGAAGACCATCAAGCGCAACAACTGGGACCCGTACTGGATGGCGGGCAAGGACTTCGAGAGCTTCCTCGAACTCGACACCGCGATGGCCGGCCCGCTGATCTATCTGCTCAAGCTGAAGGCCTGAAGCCGGGCCTTGCCGGCACTCAGGCGAAAAGCTCCGGCATCTCGCGCTGCGCCTTCGGCGTGAGCGTGAGCGCACGGCCGTCCAGCTCCTGCCGCGCCCATCCGCGCCGCAGCGACAGCTGAAGCCATGCGGCCCCAAGCGCACCGCCCAGGTGCGGCCGGCGCTCGCTCCAGTCGAGGCAGGCGCAGGCGAAACGCCGGCGCGAGCGGCGCACCGCGTCCACCTCCACGCCCAGGCTTTCCAGCGCGATCGCGCCGTCGGGCGTGAGTTCGTACGAACCGCTCTGCAAGCCGCTGAGCCAGCCCTGCGCATGCAGCCGGTCGTGCAACGCGACGCCCGCGGTGCCCGCCATGTGGTCGTAGCAGGTACGCGCGCTGCGCAGGCGGCTCGGCGTGTTGGGCTTGAATTCGGCGGCGCGCGGTGTGCCCGCGACCACCATCAGGCTTTCGAGCGCGGCGGCCACGTCGTCGTTGGCGAGGCGAAAGTAGCGGTGCTTGCCCTGCACCAGCAGTTCGACCAGCCGCTCTTCCTTCAGCCGCGCGAGATGCGCGCTCGCGGTGGACGCGGCCACCTCGGCCACTGTGGCGAGCTCGGTGGCGGTGCGTGCGTGGCCGTCCATCAGGCAGCTGAGCATGCGGGCGCGGGCCGGCTCGGCGATGGCGCCGGCTACGCGGGCGAGCTGGAAATCGGCGGTGGAATCGAGGGTGTCCATGCGCCCATCGTAAGACGGCCCGGCATCCGACACTTCGGCCACGGACGAAGTGTGGCGGCGCCGCCGATCGCACACTGCGGCCATGGACCCGAACAACAGCCCCACCTCCCCCGACGTGCCTCTCGACCCGGTCGCGGCCGTGACGCATGCCGACCCCTACCCCTTCTACGCGAGCCTGCGCGCCGGCCCTCCCCTGGCGTGGAACGAGAAGCTGCGCCTATGGGTAGCCAGCCGCGCCGAGGTGATCGAAGAAGTGCTGCAGGCGCACGGCGCGCTGCGGGTGCGGCCGGCCGCCGAGCCGGTGCCGAACGCCATCGCGGGCAGTCCGGCCGGCGAGGTGTTCGGCCACCTGGTGCGCATGAACGACGGCACAGCGCACGAAGCTCACCGGCCCGCGTTGCAGCGGGCGCTGGCCGGGCTCGATCTGAATACTGTGCGTGAAGCTGCTCTGCAGGTGGCGCGGCAAGTGCCGCAGCAGCAGCCGCTGTCCGACACACTGTTCTCGATGCCGGTGCGGTCCGTCGCAAATCTTCTGGGTTTTGCAGACGAGGCACTGCCGCAGGTCGACCTGTGGACGCGCGACTTCGTGGCCTGCCTGTCGCCGCTGTCGACGGCGAGCCAACTGCAGGGCGCAAGCACAGCGGCAGGTGAATTGATGACGCGCTTCGAAGACCTCGTCGCGGGCACGCCGCCGCGCCGGGGCACGCTGCTGGCGGGCGTGCTGGCCGAGAGCGCCGCGCCGTCGCGCTCGCTGCTAGCCAACCTCGTCGGCCTGCTGTCGCAGACCTGCGACGCCACGGCCGGCCTGCTGGGCAACAGCCTCATCGCCTTGATGCGCGAACCTTCGCTGCGCGCAAGCGCCCGCACGCGCGACGGGCTGCAAGCGATCGTGGAAGAGACGGCGCGGCACGACCCTTCGGTGCACAACACGCGGCGCTTCGTGGCAGAGCCCGTCACCATCGCGGGGACACCGCTCGCGGCGGGCGACACGGTGCTGGTGCTGCTGGCCTCGGCCAACCGTGATCCGGCGTTCAACGCGGACCCCGACAGCTTCATCCTCGTGCGTGCGAAGCGCCGCATGCTCGGCTTCGGCCACGGCATGCACGCCTGCCCCGGACAGGCCCTGGCCTGCACGCTGGCGGCGGCCGGCCTCGAAGCCCTGCTGCAGCGCGCACCCGACATCGACGCGCAGCGCCTGCGCGGCTGGCACTACCGGCCGTCGGTAGCGGCACGCGTGCCGGTGTTCCACTGACCGGTGCGCGCGAGATGCGGAGACAGCTGCGCATCGCCCCAGCGTAGCGGCAGCGCCGCCGGGCGGCGCAAGGCGTGCGTCACATGAAAGCGCATCAGCCGTTCCGCGCCTTCGAACGCGGCCACCTCGGGGCCGTTCCACACGATCTCGGCCGTGACCGCCACATGCAGCAGGTCGCCGCTGTCGAAGTCGACGAACAGCAGCCCCGCGCGCGGATGTGCCGCCAGGTTGCCGAGCGTGTTGAAGAAGCGGTTGCCGTTGAAGTCGGGCACGGTCAGCGTGTCGTCGCCGTCGATGCGCACGAAGCCCGGGCGGCCGCCGCGGTGCGACACATCGACGCCGTGCGAACTCGCATCGGCCTCGTCGCCCACCGCCACTTCGTTCGGATACGCGGTGGCAACGAACAGCGTGTCGGCGCTGCCGATGAGGCGGTGCGCCGCCAGGTCGAGCTTGTCGAGCCACTGCGCCGGCGCCGCATCGCCGCGCGGCGGCGCGAACACCGGCTCGCGCGCCTGGATGTAGCGCGGGCAGTTGCCGAAGCTCTGCTGCACCTCGACCATGAAGCCCGCCGCGTCGATGGCCTCGACCGTGCCGTTCATGCGGTTGCGCCGCCGCGTGTGCGGCTGGATGCCGAGCAGGCCCAGTGTCGCGCCCTGCTTCAATTGGCCCGCGAGCGGATCGCCCGCCGCCGGCAGCGCATCGATGCGCAGGTGCGTGGCATCGGGCGAATGCACGAAGCCGGCGGGCGCCGCGAGCACGCTGGCCCAAGGCTGCAGCCCGTCGTCGATGCTGCCCGCCACGATGAACGGCAGCAGCGAGAAGAACTCGCGGTGCTGGTCGGGCATGAAGTCGCGGATGATGCGCGGGCCCGCGGCCTCCATCTGCTCGCGCGAACCCGCAAGCGCCTGCAGCGCGCGTTCGCCCGCATGGAACGGTGCGGCGATCATGCGGCCGCCGCGAGCCCGACGGGCGTGCGCACCATCGGCACGAAGCCGGGCAGCGCTTCCACCCGCGCAAGCCATTCGCGCACATGCGGATCGCCGTCGAGCGACACGCTGCCTTCGGGGGCGTGCGCCACATAGGCGTAGTTGGCGATGTCGGCCAGCGTGGCGGCCGGGCCCGCGAGGAAGGGCTGTTGGCGCAGGTGCGCCTCCATCACCGAGAGCAATGCATGCGAACGCGCCACCGTCTCCGACGGGTCGGCGGCCAACCCGAACAGCGCCATGATGCGCGCGGCGGCGGGCCCGTACGCCAGCGGACCGGCGGCCACCGAGAACCAGCGCTGCACCTGTGCCGCGCCCACCGCGTCTTGCGGCATCCAGCGGGCGGGGTCGGGCGAATAGCGCGCGTTGAGGTAGACCAGGATGGCGTTGGAGTCGGCCAGCGTCAGCTCGCCGTCCTCGATCACCGGCACCTGGCCGAAGAGGTTGCGCGCCAGGAATTCCGGCGTGCGGTTCTCGCGCTTGCGCATGTCGAGTTCGATGTTCTCGAAGGGCAGGCCGAGCATCGTGAGGAACAGGCGCACGCGGTGCACGTGGCCCGAAAGGACGGTGCCGTAGAGCTTGATGGGTCGAACGGGGTGGGCGGTGTTCATGGCGGGGTCCTTCCGAAATGTCTTTGAGGGGGTACCGCACCGATTCTTCTCTCTTGCGCCGGATGAATGAATAGCCACTTCTGTATTTGACAGCTGCGATTTTCGGTTTAATCGCGCGATGGATCGTTTCAAGGCCATGCAGACTTTCGTGCAGATTGCCGACCAGGGCAGCCTGACCCGCGCCGCCGAGGCGCTCGGCACCTCGCTGCCCGCGGTGGTGCGCTCGCTGGCGTCGCTGGAGGTGCACCTGGGCGTGCGCCTGTTCCACCGCACCACGCGCCGCCTCTCGCTGACCGAGGAGGGCCGCCACTACCTGCCGAGCGCGCGCGAGGTGCTGCTGGCGGCCGACGCCGCCGACCTTGCGCTGAAGGCCGAGGCGCGCGAGCCGGCCGGCCAGCTCACCATCACCGCGCCGGTGCTGTTCGGCCACATGTACGTGGCGCCGGCCATCGTGCGCTTCATGAAGCGCTACGAAAAGGTGCGCTGCAGCGTGCGGCTTTACGACCGCACGGTGAGCCTGCTCGAAGAGGGCATCGACGTGGGCATCCGCATCAGCCCGCTGGAAGACTCGTCGCTGGTGGCGCAGACGCTGGGCACCATCCGCCGCGTGGTGGCGGCGAGCCCCGCATACCTGGCCGCGCACGGCACGCCGCAACATCCGCGCGAGCTGAACGGCGCGCCCTGCGTGCGCGGCCGGGTCGATGCGCCACCGCAGTGGCTGTTCCGCGAAGGCGGCAAGACCATTGGCGTGACGCCGGACAACCGGCTGGAGTTCAACCACATCGCACCGGCCATCGAGGCCTGCGCGGCGGGCATGGGCTTCGGCACCTTCTTCTCCTACCAGGTGATGCCGCACGTGGCGCAGGGGCGGCTCGCGCTGGTGCTGGAAGACTTCGAGCCGCAGCCGCGGCCTGTGAGCGTGATCTATCCGAATGCGCGGTTGCTGCCGGCGCGCACGCGGGCGTTCATCGACTGGATGAAGATGGAGTTCGGCGAACTCAGGCTCTAGCAGACCCCAGGTAAGGTGCGAGCCAGTCGGCTCCGGGCAGCTCGGGTGTCTCGCGGCTGTCGTGCAGGCAGATTTCCGAGTCTTGCGCCAGCAGCGGCCAGCCGTCGCGGTGGAGTTGCTCGCAGAGCGCCACCACGCGCAGGCTGAAGGCATCCAGCGGCTCGCGGCTGCGCAGCGTGAGGAAGCAGGTGTCGGCTTCTTCGTGCAGGCTGTCGCGCGACAGCTGTGCGCCGTGCGCCTCGCACAGCTGCTGAAGCGCAGACAGGTCGTGCAGCTGGCGCAGCTTGCCTCGCCACTCGAAGTACTTTCCGGCGCAGCCCAGCCTGTCGGCGTCATGCACCTGCGCGTCGACCTTCACGCCCAGCACGGCCATGCCCGCGCGCGCCAGCCATTGCGCCAGCGCCATCGCCTCGGCCTTGGCTTCTTCGAAGTCGGCGCGCAGCCAGGCGATGGCCGAGGGCTGCGGCTTGCGCTCGCCGCTGTCGTGGTCGCTGCGATGGTGGTGATGGTCGATCAGCAGCGGCCGCAGCCCGGCCTGCTCGCACACCGCAACGAATAGAGGAATCTGCGACGCATGCAGTGCGCCGCAGGTCAGGTGCAGCTTCAGCATGGGCTTCATGGCACGGCCGCCCGTTCGGGCAAGGGCTTGCCCTCGCACAGCGCCGCCGCATCTGTGGCCAGGCCGCGCACGGATTCCTCGATGCCGAGGTTCAGCACCGACATGAATTCGCCGTTGCCGTTGGCCCAGTTGGTGCGCGTGCCCATGCCGTGGTACTGGCGCACCACGGGCTCGGCGCCGGGTGTGCGGTAGGTGGCCTGAAGCACGACGTGAGAAACCAGGTTCAGCCCGGCGGACCACGCATGCGCAAGGCGCAGCGCCACGTCGGCCGTCACCTGCCGCGCGGCGCCGGGCGACGGCGGCGCGGCGGCCACCACCTGCAGCCCGTAGCGGCTGGCTGACTGCAGCGCGCCGCGAATCCATGGGCCGGCGTCGCCGCCCTGGATGGACCGCACCGACACCGGCGTGGCGTGCAATGTGGGTCGCATCAGGGTCAGGTTGCCCACGTTGGCCTTGTTCAGGCGCAGGTCGTCGATGGCCGGCAGGTACAGGGTGCAGCCATTGGCCACGTGCAGCCGCGCGACCGGCGGGCTGTTGGGCCGCTCCGCCGCCTCGGGCGCCGGCTCGAACACCATGGAAAGCGGCTCGGTCTCGGTCAGCGCATGCGACAGGCCCGGCATGGCGCAGAGCGCGGTAAAGGCACACAGGGCGGCGGCACTCCGCGCGCGGATCGGCGTCATGGGGCTGCGCTCCTGACCGAGTAGAGGGCACCGTCCTGGTCGCGGAACAGCACGCGCCCCGGCTGCTCGTCGAAGCTCGCGCCGGCCACGGTCACCCACGAGCCGTTGACGTTGAAGCGCGCGGTCTTCACCGCGCCGGAGCGCGCGCCGGCGATGTCCATTGCCACCGCGCGCAGGGTCTGCGTCATCGAGTCGCGCATCACCGCGCGCAGCACCTGTCCGTCGTCGGCCGTGAGGCGGCGGATGACGGTGGCGCGCGCGGTACCGCCGATGGGCGTCTGGAAGATGGCGGCGGCGCGGTAGCTGGGCTCGCTCTTGCCGTCCTGCCACAGCAGGGCAGAGGCGCGCGTGGTGAATGCGCCGAGCCCGGGCTCGAGCGCGTATTGCAGCCACACCACCATGTACGCGGGGCCGTCCCGGGTGGCGGCGATGCGGGCTTCGTGCACCGCCTTGACCGGCATGGCGGCGAGCAGTTGCGCCGAGCGGATCTTCAGCGGGAACGAAGCGGGTTCGGCCAGCTGCGCGTCGAGCGCGCGCGCCGCCTCGGCGCGGTAGTCGTAGTCGAGCAGCGGGCCGACGATGGCCTGCACCTCGGCGCTCATGTCTTTCTGGCGCGACTGCTGCACGGAGGAGTCGATCAGCGCGCCGATCAGACCGCCGCCGGTGGCCGCGCTCACGCCCGGCGACTGCGCGGAGAACATGAAGCTCTCCTGGGCGACGACCACGCGCACGTCCACCTCCCGGACCTTGCCCCGGTCCGCGGCCGACAGCGGCCGATGAAACGGCGCACAGGCGCCGAGCGCCATCAGGAGAGACAGCGCCAACAGGAAACGCAGCATCTTTGGGCCTCCCCCCCGTGAAATGCATCTAGCAACGATTGTGCCGTGCCACGGGCAAACCGCGGCGCAGATTGCGCATGCCTGCGTCAGAATCGCCGCGTGCAGCCCACAACCACCTCGTCCCCCCCGCCCCTCTTCCACGTCAGCCGGTTGCGCAAGCGCTATGGCGAGACCACGGTCGTCGACGACCTGTCGTTCGAGATCGCGCCCGGCGAATGCCTGGGCGTGATCGGCCCGAACGGCGCCGGCAAGACCACCACCATCCGCATGTGCCTGGGCCTCACCGCGCCCGACGGCGGCGAGATCTCTGCGCTGGGCCTGCAGATGCCGCGCGACGCGCTGGCCATCAAGGCGCAGCTGGGCGTGGTCACGCAGTTCGACACGCTCGACCCCGACTTCAGCTGTGCCGAGAACCTGGTGGTGTACGGCCGCTACTTCGGCTTCAGCAAGGCCCAGGTGCGCGAGCGCGTGCCGCAGCTGCTGGAGTTCGCGGCGCTGTCGCACAAGGCCGATGCCAAGCCGGGAGAGCTGTCGGGCGGCATGCGCAGGCGGCTGTCGCTGGCGCGCGCGCTGGTCAACGACCCCAAGCTGCTGCTGCTCGACGAGCCCACCACCGGGCTCGACCCGCAGGCGCGCCACCTGATGTGGGAGCGGCTGCAGGTGCTGCTGCAGCAGGGCAAGTCGATCTTGCTGACCACGCACTTCATGGACGAGGCCGAGCGCCTGTGCTCGCGCCTGCTGGTGCTCGACCACGGCCGCAAGATCGCCGAAGGCCGCCCGCGCGACCTGATCGCCGAGCACCTGGAGCCCGACGTGGTCGAGGTGTACGGCAACGGTGCGCTGGCGCTGGCCGAGTCGGCCGAACTCAAGGCGATGGCCGCGCGCGTGGAGGTGAGCGGCGAGACGGTGTTCTTCTACACGCAGGACGCGCGGCGGCTGCTCGATGCCTTGACGCAGCACGGCGGCCTGCGCACCTTTCACCGGCCTGCGAACCTGGAGGACCTGTTCCTCAAGCTCACGGGCCGCCAGATTCGCGAGGACGGCTAGGCCATGAACACGACAACGACGACAACGACGAACGCGCCCGCTTCGCCCTCGGTCTGGCGCGCGCCCGAAATCTCTCTGCGCTGGTGGCCGGTATTCCTGCGCAACCTGCTGGTGTGGCGCAAGCTGGCCATTCCCAGCCTGATCGGCAACATCGCCGAGCCGCTGATCTGGCTGGTGGCCTTCGGCTACGGCATGGGCGCGCTGGTGGGGCAGGTGTCGGTCGACGGCGTGAAGGTGCCGTACATCCTGTTCCTGGCGAGCGGTTCGATCTGCATGAGCGCGATGAACGCGGCGAGCTTCGAGGCGCTGTACTCGGCCTTCTCGCGCATGCACGTGCAGAAGACCTGGGACGGCATCATGAACGCGCCGGTCGGGCTCGACGACATCGTGCTGGCCGAGATGCTGTGGGCCGCTTTCAAGTCGATCTTCACGGTCACGGCCATCCTGTTCGTGATGCTCGGGCTGGGCATCAGCCACAGCCCGAAGCTCATCGTCGCGTGGATGGTGCTGGTGGGCGCGGGCATCACCTTCTCGTCGATCGCGCTGATCTTCAACGCGCTGGCCAAGGGCTACGACTTCTTCACCTACTACTTCACGCTGTTCATGACGCCGATGATGTTCCTGAGCGGCGTGTTCTTTCCGCTCGAACAGCTGCCCTCCGCAGTCAAGGCCGTGGCGGCTTGGCTGCCGCTGACGAACGCGGTGGCGCTGGTGCGGCCGCTCTTCATGGACCAGTGGCCGGCGGGCTGGTGGGTGCATGCGGCGGTGCTTGCGGTCTACGCGGTCGTCGCCTTCTGGATCGCGCTGGCGTTGACGCGCAAGCGGTTCAGGGGGTGAGGCCGCGCTACTTCTTGGCATCCGCCGCGCAGTTCTTCGCTGCGCGCTCGCCGTGCGGCAGCACGATGCCCCAGCGCATGCGCAGGCTGTTGCGCTCGTCGGTGCCGGCCCAGGGGATGTCCAGCGTGCCGCGGCAGTCGGCCAGGGCCAGGCGGGGTTCGAGCAGCGCGCCTTCGGAGCGGAACTCCTGCGTGTCGAGGATCAGCACCATGCCGCCTTCGCGCTCCAGCGTACCGGGAGGCAGCCACGGCGAATTGCGCTCGTCGCCGTCGATCAGCAACTGCGTCGACGGGTCCATCTTCAGCGCCACCGCGCCCGCGAACCAGGTGTCGCCCACGAGCAGCCTGAACGGCTGGTCGCCGACGCGGTCGCGCCAGATGACGCGCACAGCGTCCGCGACTTCCTGCGCCGGCAGGTTGGCGCGCGTGATGTAGCCGAGCCGCTTGCTCAGCACGCCGTCGACCCAGCCCTGGCCGAGCGCGCCGGCCACATGGAGCACCGCCACCGTGATGACCACGCCGCGCCACCGGCGGCGGCTCCAGCGCTCCGCCTCGAGGCCGGGCAGCATGGCCACGGCCCACAGCGCGGCCGGCAGGAAGAAGGTGCCGAGCCACGAGGGAACCAGAGGGATCTTCAGCAGCACCGCTGCGGGAAACACGAGGCACATGGGCCCCAGCGTGGCCCAGGCCAGGAAACGCCGGTCGAACGCGTTCAGCCCCGGCGCGGCGGCCGATGAGGGCGCGGGCGCGACGGAAGCCCGGGTGAACCAGGCCCAGCCCGCCAGCAGCAGCATCGGCAACAGGCGGGATACCTGCACCAGGAACACATGCACCAGGTGGCGATAGCCATGCCCGTGCGTGCCCGGGTGGACGGAATGGCGCGCATAGGCGATGGTGCGGCTGGAGTGCTCCAGCACCCACCACAGGTGCGGCGCCATCAGCACCAGCGCGACGCCGGCCGCCAGCAGCAGGCCGCGCCGCACATGCGCAACGCGCCACAGGCCCTGCCGCACGATGAAGGCCGCGCCCACCGCGAACTGCACCACCGCGCTGTACTTGGTGAGCATCGACAGCGCCGCGAAGACGCCCAGCAATGCCCAGTCCCGCAGCCTCGACGACGACGGCGCGTGCAGCACGCGCCACAGCATCCACCAGTAGCCGGCCAGCGGCAGCAGCTGCACGGTGTTGTGGTTGTAGATGACCGCGCGCTGCACGTGGTAGGCCACCAGTGAACCGAGCAGCACGGCCAGCGCCGCGCGCGCCGGGTCGACCATTTCGAGCGACCAGCGCCACACCAGGTAGAGCGCGCCCACGCCGCAGCCGACGCCGGCCGCATAGGTCAGCCAGGGCTGGCGCCCGCCCAGCAGCATCAGGGCGCCCATCAGCCAGCTCGGCAGCGGCGGATGCTTGTAGTAGCTCCATTCGAAGCTGCTGCCCCAGAACAGCTCCTCGACGTTGTCCCAGGGCGGGGTCGGATAGAACCAGCTGATGGACAAGGTCCACAGCAGCAGCATCGCCCCCAGGGCCCACAGGATGTTGCGCTGCAAGGCAGAAGGCGAGACGGCCAGGGCCGTGGCGTTTCCTGTCGAGGGAATCGGGGAGAGTCGCATACGGAGTCGGGCGCGGGCAGGTCAGGCAGGTCGAGCGAAACGAAAGGCGGGATGAAAACGAAAGGCCCAAGTGTGGCACGGCGTTTACCTTAACTTTACATTGCACACAATTTAATTGTTCGCTACAATTCGACCCATGCGCTCCACACCCGTCTCCGCCGACGAAATGCTCAAGCTGGACAACCAGCTGTGTTTTGCCGTGTATTCCGCCTCGTTGGCCATGACCCGGCTCTACAAGCCGGTGCTGGAAAAGCTGCAGCTCACCTACCCGCAATACCTCGTGATGCTCTCGCTCTGGGAGCAGGACGGCCCCACGGTCTCCGCGCTCGGAGACCGCCTGTCGCTCGACTCCGGCACGCTCACCCCGCTGCTCAAGCGCCTGGAAGCCAACGGTTACGTGACCCGTGTGCGCGACGTGGCCGACGAGCGCCGGGTGCACATCACGCTGACGGCCGTCGGCCGCAAGCTCAAGACCCGCGCGGCCGAAGTGCCCGAATGCCTGATGGCGGCGGCCCAGTGCTCGGTGCCCGAGCTGGTTTCGCTCACCCAGCAGATCCAGACGCTGCGCGACCGCATCAGGAAAGCCGCCTGACGCAGGGCCCCTTTTTCTCCCCGCTGCGGCTGCTTGCGGCCGAAGCTTTTCCACCCTCCCTCCACTCCATCATCAAAGGAATCACCATGACCACCAAGCTCGACAAAGTGCTCTACACCGCAGAAGCCCACACGGTCGGCGGCCGTGACGGCGCAGGCAAGTCCAGCGACGGCGCCATCGACGTCAAGCTGAGCTCGCCCGGTTCCGGCAAGCCCGGCACCAATCCCGAACAGCTGTTCGCGGTCGGCTACGCCGCCTGTTTCATCGGCGCCATGAAGGCCGTCGGCCCGAAGATCGGCGTGAAGGTGCCGGAAGACGTCGCCATCGACTCCAGCGTTTCCCTCGGCCCGACGAACGGCGGCGCCGCCTACGGCATCGCCGTGAAGCTGGCGATCACGCTGCCCGGCCTGGACGCCGAAGCCAAGCAGAAGCTGGTCGACACCGCTCACCAGGTCTGCCCCTACTCGAACGCCACGCGCGGCAACATCGACGTGGAACTCACGATTTCCTGAGCTCGCCCCCAGGCTTCGCGCACTCCGTGTCGCTTCGCCTACCCCCTACCGGGGGCAACACCTGAGGCCCGGCAAAGCCGGTTCCTCGGTGTTCGCTTGAAGGGATCCGTTCCTTCGAAAAAAAGCGACCTGGCCACAAGCCGGGTCGCTTTTTTCATGCCCGCCGATGTCTCACGGGTGACGCCAAAACCCGCCGCGCGATGGCGCCTTTCACCAAGCTTGGCTAACGTCGCGGCCAGCCTCATCCACCAACCGCCGGAGCTTCGCCCATGAGCACCACCAGCCTTCTCATCCGCAAAGACCAGCTCGCGACCACGCGGCTGCACACCGCCACCGACGAGCCGCTGGCCGACGGCCAGGTGCGCGTGCGCATCGACAGCTTTGCGCTCACGTCGAACAACATCACGTATGCCGCCTTCGGCGACGCGATGAGCTATTGGCAGTTCTACCCGACCGGCGAAGAAGGCTGGGGCAGCATCCCCGTGTGGGGCTTCGCGAGCGTGGTGCAGTCGCTGCACCCGGGCGTGGCGGTGGGCGAGCGGCTCTACGGCTACTGGCCGATGGCCACCGGCGCGGTGCTGAGCCCCGGCCGGCTTTCGCCCGAGCGCTTCACCGACACGGCGGCGCATCGCGCCGAGCTGCCCGCGGTCTACAACCAGTATTTCCGCTGCGCGAGCGACCCGCTCTACACCGCAGACTCGGAAGACACGCAATCTCTGCTGCGCCCGCTGTTCATCACCTCGTGGCTGATCGACGACTTCATGGGCGACAACGATTTCTTCGGCGCAAAGACCATGCTGCTGTCCAGCGCATCGAGCAAGACGGCCTACGGCACTGCGTTCCAGCTGCACCGGCGCGAAGGCATCGAGGTGATCGGCCTCACTTCGCCGGCCAACGTGGCCTTCTGCGGAAGCCTGGGCTGCTACGACCGCGTCGTGACCTACGAGGCGCTCGACACCATCGCGGACGACACGCCCTGCGTGTACGTCGACTTCGCGGGCAACGGCGCGCTGCGCAACGCCATCCATGGCCGGTTCACCCAACTGAAGTACAGCAGCTCCATCGGCGGCACGCACGTCGAGCAGCTCGCCTCCAGGGGCGCCGGCAAGGACCTGGCCGGCCCGCGCGCCACGCTGTTCTTCGCGCCCGCGCAGATCAAGAAGCGCACGGCCGAATGGGGCGCGGAAGAGTACGGGCGCCGCATGGTGGCCGCATGGCACGACTTCATCGCCACCGCGACCGATGCGAACAAGCCCTGGCTGCGCGCCGAGCGCCACCAGGGCGGCGAGGCGGTGCAGGCCGCCTATGCGCAGGTGCTGGCCGGCAAGGGCGACCCGCGCACGGGCCATGTCCTTTCTCTTTACAAACAACCCGGCGACGCCTGACCCCTGAAGCGCGCGTGTGGCGACAATGGCCACATGACTCCTTCTTCCGCGGCGCCCGCGAACACACATCCTTACGAGAGCCTCACGCCCGACGTGGTGCTCGACGCGCTCGCGACGCTCGGCCTGCACGGCGACGGCCGGCTCACCGGCCTGAATTCCTATGAGAACCGGGTCTACCAGGTCTACCTGGAAGACCGCTCCGCGGTCGTCGTCAAGTTCTACCGCCCCGGCCGCTGGAGCGAGGCCGAGATCCTCGAAGAGCACGGCTTCTCGCTCGAACTGGCCGCCGGCGAAGTGCCCGCCGTGCCGCCCCTGGCCTTCGACGGCAAGACCCTGCACCACCACGCCGGCTTCGCTTTCAGCGTGAGCCCCTACCGCGGCGGCCGCGCGCCCGAGCTCGACGACTTCGAGGTGCTCGAATGGGTCGGCCGCTTCCTCGCGCGCATCCACACCGTGGGCAGCGCGAAGCCCTTCGAGGCCCGCCCCGCGCTCGACCTGCAGACCTTCGGCCTCGACTCGCGCGACTGGCTGCTGGAGAACGACAAGATCCCGCTGGACGTGCAGCGCGACTGGGAAAAGGCCTGCAACGACGCACTGGACATGGTCCGTGCCACCGCGCTGGCGCTGCAGCCGCCGGCCTCCGACTTCAAGCCGCGCAAGCTGCGCCTGCACGGCGACGTGCACCCCGGCAACATTTTGTGGACGCCCACCGACCGCCCCGGCGGCGGCCCGCACTTCGTCGACCTCGACGACGCGCGCACCGGCTTCGCGGTGCAGGACCTCTGGATGCTGCTGTCGGGCGACCGCGCCCAGCGCACCGCGCAGCTGTCGGGCCTGCTCGACGGCTACGAGCAGTTCCGCGAATTCGACCGGCGCGAACTGGCGCTGATCGAGCCGCTGCGCACGCTGCGGCTCATCCACTACAGCGCATGGCTGGCGCGGCGCTGGGAGGACCCGATCTTCCCGATCAACTTCCCGTGGTTCGGCTCCAGCGACTACTGGAAGGGGCAGATCCTCGTGCTGGAAGACCAGTGCGAGCAGATGGCCGAGGAACCCC
This sequence comes from Variovorax durovernensis, assembly GCF_977011995.1. Taxonomy (NCBI): domain Bacteria; kingdom Pseudomonadati; phylum Pseudomonadota; class Betaproteobacteria; order Burkholderiales; family Comamonadaceae; genus Variovorax; species Variovorax durovernensis. The sequence goes on from NZ_CDRNCW010000001.1 coordinate 6,299,752, forward strand.
TCTACGCCTAGAAATGCCGGCCCCCCGGCTTTTCACTCCGCTTCGCTGCGTGTAATTCTCCACCCCCTGTGAACGGCGGTCAGGAAGCGCGCTTATTCGGCGGTGAGAAGGCGCTTTTGTTCATCGGCGGTGAGAAGGCGCTTTTGTTCATCGGCGGTGAGGTGCCGTTTCCGTGACCGGCGGCGAGGCGGCGGTTTTGCAGTGATCGTTCGTGTGGGATGGGTCGCGCAGCAGGCCGCCCTGCAGGGCGGCCTGCTGCGCGGCGGCGCGTCGTGACGGCCACGGTCCTCTGGGAGGGTGGGCTGCGAGTGCGGTAGAACTCGGGGCATGCCCGAGTCGTAGGCGGGCACGGCGGCGGCCGTTGGCCTGGCAGCTTCATTCCGCACGCCGTGCCCTACAACACGCCGAAGCGGATGCAGCGCCAGTGTATTGCGAACGGGCCGGGCCCGCTCGCAGCAGCGGGGCGCCGCTCTGAGCGGCGAGGTCCTCGGGAGTGACCCCGAGGAGCCTGGCAACTGGTCGACCATCCCGCCCGCCTGTTCGTGTGCGCGCGCTGCCGTGCACAGGTGCTGCTGTGCAGTCGCTGCGATCGCGGCCAGCGCTATTGCGGCCCGGCGTGCTCTCGCGCAGCACGCCAGGACTCGCAGCGCGAGGCCGCACGGCGCTACCAGGCAGGCCGCGCCGGACGCATGGCGCATGCCGAGCGCGCACGCCGCTGGCGCCAGCGACGCCGCGAACGCGAGCGGCCGTGCCACTCAGTGGCCGCGTTGGACACTGCCGCCACCAACATCGTGACGCATCAGGGTTCCCCGATCCCGGCCCTCGGTGCTCCACTGGCCGCGCCTGAGCAAGCCCACGTGCGCGCGCCCTCCGTGTCCGATGCGACGCCGATCGCCTGGCGCTGCCGGCGCTGTGCCGCGGCGCTGTCGCCCTGGACTCGCCAGGGCTTCCTGCGTCACGCCCGCGCTTCACGCTGGCCTGCTCGCCTCATCGATCCCTGTCCGTGAAGGAGACACCTTGGTTATCCATGCCGATCTGAGTGCGCAGATCCTGCGTCTGTACCGCGCCGAGCGCTGGCGCGTAGGCACCATCGCCCGCCAGTTGCATGTGCATCGCGATACCGTGCGGCGCGTGCTCGCGCAGGCCGGCGATCCCGCGCCGGCTTCGCCGCTGCGGCCCAGTCGCATCGATCCGTACCGCGACTTCGTCCTCGCGACCTTGGTCAAGTTCCCCACGCTCACCGCCGCGCGGCTGTTCACGATGGTCCACGAACGCGGCTACCGCGGCAGCCCTGAGCACTTCCGCCATGTCATTGCCGGCATGCGCCCGCGCCCAGCGGCCGAGGCCTTCCTGCGGCTGCGCACCCTTGCGGGTGAGGCCGCCCAAGTTGACTGGGCTCATTTCGGTCACCTGCAGATCGGCCGTGCACGCCGACCGCTGATGGCCTTCGTGATGGTGCTGAGCTACTCGCGGCGTATCTTCCTGAGGTTCTTCCTCGATGCCCGGATGGACAGCTTCCTGCGCGGCCATGCCGAGGCCTTTATCGCCTATGGCGGGTGCGCGAGGGTCCTGCTCTACGACAACCTCAAGAGCGCCGTACTCGAGCGCGTAGGCGACGCCGTGCGCTTCAACCCCGAGCTGCTCAAGTTCGCCGCCCATCATTGCTTCGAGCCGCGCCCGGTGGCCATCGCGCGCGGGAACGAGAAGGGCCGGGTCGAGCGCGCCATACGCTACGTTCGCGACAGCTTCTTCGCCGCCCGTGCCTTCATCGACCTGGACGATCTGAACGCTCAGGCGCGCGCCTGGTGCGAGGGCCAGGCGTCGCAGCGGCGCTGGCCGGAGGATTCACGCCTGAGCGTGAACGATGCCTTCGAGGTCGAGCGATCGAGCCTGCTGGCGTTGCCCGAGCGCGAGTACCCGCTGGGCGAGCGCGTGGCCGTGCAGGTGGGCAAGACACCCTACGTGCGGTTCGACCTGAACGACTACACGGTGCCGCACACCCATGTGCGGCGCACGCTGTCGGTGCTTGCCGATGACCGGCGCATGCGCGTCTTCGACGGGGCACAGGAAGTCGCCTCGCACCCGCGCAGCTATGACAGCGGCCAACAGATCGAGGATCTGGCCCATATCCAGGCGCTGGTGGAGCGCAAGCGCGCCGCCCATGCGCATCGCGGCACCGATCGGCTCGCCCATGCTGCGCCGGGGGCGCTCGCGTTGCTCAAGGCGGCGGCCGCGCGCGGCCACAACCTGGGCACCATCACGGCCGCGCTGCTGCGCTTGCTCGATCGCTATGGCGCCGCGCCCCTGCAGGCGGCCATCGGCGAAGCGCTCAAACGCGATGTGCCACACCCCAACGCCGTGCGCCTGGCACTGGAGCGCGCCCGCGAGGAGCAGGGCCTGCCGCCGCCCACCGAGCTGCGCCTGAGCGAGGAGGTCGCCCGGCGCGACGCGCCGGTGCGCTCGCACGCGCTGGCGTCGTACGACCAGATCGTGCAGGCCTCACAGCCCGACCAAGGAGATCGCCGCGATGAGTGAGACACCGATGAACGCCGCCGAGTTGCGCGAACAGGCCCAGGGCCTCCGTCTGCATGGGCTTCTGGCCCATTGGTCCGAGGTGATGGCCGACGCCGATGCGGCGCAGCGCATCGCGCAGTGGCTGCGCTGGGAGCTCCAGGAACGCGGCCGACGAAGCCTGGAGCGGCGCCTTCGCGATGCGCACATCGGGCAATTCAAGCCCGTCGCCGACTTCGACTGGAGCTGGCCCACGCAGATCGATCGCGCAGCCATCGAGGAGCTCATGACGCTGCAGTTCCTCGCCGATGCCACCAACGTCGTGTTCGCCGGCCCCAACGGCGTGGGCAAGACGATGTGCGCCTGCAACCTGGGCTACCAGGCCGTGCTGGCAGGACATACGGTGCTGTTCGTCACCGCCGGGCAGTTGCTCGGCGACCTCGCGGCGCTGGACAGCGACTCGGCCCTGCGCAGCAGGCTGCGCCGCTATGCCGCGCCCGATCTGCTGCTCATCGACGAGGTCGGCTACCTGTCCTACTCCAACCGCCACGCCGACTTGCTCTTCGAGCTGGTCAGCCGCCGCTACCAGCACAAGAGCACCGTGGTCACAACGAACAAGGCGTTTGCCGACTGGGGCGAGGTCTTCCCCAACGCAGGGTGCGTCGTCTCGCTCGTGGACCGCCTCATGCACCGCGCCGAGGTCGTGCGCATCGAGGGCCAGTCCTATCGCGCCAAGGAAGCTCAGGAGCGCCTGGCTGCGCGTTCCAGGCAGCGCGCAGGCAAACCTGTCAGGAGCAAGAAGTCATGATGTCCGAGCGCGAACAACCACCAACGCTTCCCACCAACTGGACTGCCGAGCAGGCCCTGGCCGTCTTCGAGTGCCTGCGCGTGCTGCGCGAGCAGCTGTGGAGAATCTACGGCCGCGACGTCCAGCAGGCCTGGTACGACCAGCTCGTGCACGACGAGCCGCCTGCGTCCTTCGATCCGGACGAGCCGTTCTGAACCCCGCTCACCCAACCAGGGCCCCGCAAGGGGCCCTCTTCCATTGCGCCTCAACCACCTGCAAAACCGCATCCTCACCGCCGAATAGCAGCGGATTTACACCGCCGCCAACACCCCCCAAGGGGGAGGCCCGGCCGCCTTGGGGCGGCCCGGCGGCGGCCGGCTGCGCGTCGACCACGCCCTCAAGCAGACGCTCGACCAGCACGTTGGCCGGTCCGTTGCGCCAGATGCCATAGGCCTCCGACTGCGCCACCGCGCGGTCGAGCGGCCTGAACACCGCGCCGCGCAACGCCGAATTGCGCATCGCCTGCGGCACCAGCGCCACGCCCAGCCCCTGCGACACCAGCGAGACCACGGCCAGCCAGTGGCGCACTTCATGCCGCACCTCGGGCAGGAAGCCGGCGTCGGCGCAGATCGACAGGATGCGCTCGTGATAGTCGGGCGAGGCCTCGCGCGAAAACAGCACGAAGGGCTGCGCGCGCAGGTCGGCCGGCGCCAGCACCCGCTTGCGGGCGAGCGCATGACCCGCGGGCAGGCAGGCCACGAACGGCTCCGACAGCAGCAGCCGGTGCTGTAGTTCGAGCGGCACGCGCCGCGTGTGGGCAAAGCCCAGGTCGAGCCGGTCGTTCAGCAGCTCGGTGATCTGCACGCCGGAGTTGAGTTCGCTCAGGGTGATGCGCACCGCCGGATGCTTTGCCTGGAATGCACGCAGCGCCTGCGGCAGGCCCCGGTACAGCATCGCGCCCACAAAGCCGATGCGCAGCCGCCCCGCCGAGCCCAGCGCTACTTCGCGCGCTTCCACGGCCGCCTCTTCCGCCTGCAGCAGCACCCGCCGCGCCGATACGCGCAGCGCCTCGCCGGCCGGCGTGAGCCGCACTTCCTTGCTGTTGCGCTCGAAAAGCCGCGCGCCCACCGTTTCCTCGAGCTGGCGGATCGCCACCGACAGCGGCGGCTGCGAGATCGACAGGCGCCGCGCTGCCCGGCCGAAGTGAAGCTCTTCGGCGAGCACGGAGAAATAGCGCAGGTGCCGCAGTTCCATGGATAGTCAGATCGAATCGAACAAGACCAAATCGATATTAGACACGGATCGTCGCGGCTTCAACAATGCGCCAGACCAAAGGACCCATGGAGACAAAGCGCATGTCCGCAGAGCAAGCCCATCCGATTCCCGACCGCCACGGCCAGAACCTGTTCACCACCGACGCCGAGCTGCACGCCCTGCTCGCGCTCTACCTGCCCGAAGACCTGCGCCGGCACATGCAGCCGCACTTCGAGCGCCTGGGCGGCCTCGCAGGCGGCCTGCTCGACGAACTGGCCGGCACAGCCGACCGCAACCCGCCCGTGCTGAAGCAGCGCACCCGCACCGGCCTGGACGACCAGAAGATCCTCAAGCACCCCGCGTATGTCGAGATGGAACGCCTCGCGCTCGCCGAATTCGGCCTGGCCGCCATCTCGCACCGCGACGAGACGCTGGGCTGGCAGGGCAAGATGCCGCCGCTCGTCAAATACGTGCTGACCTACCTGTTCGTGCAGGCCGAGTTCGGTTTGTGCTGCCCGGTGTCGATGACCGATTCGCTCACGCGCACGCTCAAGAAGTTCGGCGACCCGGAGCTGGTCGCCAGGTACCTGCCGCGCCTGACCTCGCTCGACTTCGACGAACTCGCGCAGGGTGCCATGTTCATGACCGAGCAGGCCGCCGGCTCCGACATTGCCGCCACCGCCACGCTGGCCCACCGGGAAGCCGACGGCAGCTGGCGCCTGAGCGGCGACAAGTGGTTCTGCTCCAACCCCGACGCCGACTTCGCGATGGTGCTCGCGCGCGCCGACGATGAATCGGGCGGCCAGCCCGGCATGAAGGGCGTGTCGCTGTTCCTGCTGCCGCGCCGGCTGGACGACGGCAGCCTCAACCACTACCGAATCATCCGGCTGAAGGACAAGCTGGGCACACGCTCGATGGCCAGTGGCGAGATCCGCCTCGAAGGCGCGGTCGCGCACCTCGTGGGCGAGGCGGGCCGCGGCTTCGTGCAGATGGCCGACATGGTCAACAACTCGCGCCTGTCGAACGGCGTGCGTGCCGCCGGCCTGATGCGCCGCGCGGTGGCCGAGGCGGAGTTCATCGCGTCCGAGCGCCGTGCCTTTGGCCGCACGCTCGATCAGATGCCGCTGATGCAGCGCCAGCTCGACAAGCTGCGCCTGCCGGCCGAGCAGGCCCGCACGATGGTGTGCCAGACCGCACTGGCGCTCGCCCGCTCCGATGCCGGCGAGCCCGATGCCTATGCGCTGCTGCGCATCCTCACGCCGCTCATCAAGTTCCGCGCCTGCCGCGATGCGCGCAAGGTGACGGGCGATGCGATGGAAGTGCGCGGTGGCTGTGGCTACATCGAGGAATGGAGCGATGCGCGCCTGGTGCGCGACGCGCATCTGGGCTCGATCTGGGAAGGCACGAGCAACATCGTGGCGCTCGACGTGATCCGCGCGGTCAAGCGCGAAGGCTCGCTGCCCGTGCTGCGCGCGCACTGCCGGAAGCTGCTCGACGACGCGGCGCTGGCCCCGGCCTTTGCCAAGGCCCTGCGCAACGCGCTGGATCGCGCCGCCGCGCTGACCGAGACCGCAGCGCGCGAAGGCGGCGACGTGCTCGCGCGCCAGGCGGCATCGGCGCTCTACCACTGCACCAGCGCCATCGCGATGGCCTGGGAAGCCGCACACAGCGGCTCCGCACCGCGCCTGCGCTGGGCGCAGCTGGTGCTGCTGCACCGCGTGCTGCCGCGCGACCCGCTCTCGCCGGACGCGATGCCCGCCGACTGGAACGGCGCCGCCGCCGCACGCACCGCAGAGGCCGTCGCCTGAACCTGCTTTCCCACCACACAAGAACCGGAGACATCCCTTGAAACGCTTCATCTTCCTGCTGACCGCGTGCGCCACGCTCGTGGCCGCCGTTCCCGCCGCGCATGCGGCCGATGCCTTTCCCACCAAGCCCTTGACGCTGGTCGTGCCCTTCCCGCCCGGCGGGCCGACCGACGCGATGGCGCGCACGCTGGCCGCCGAGATGAAGGACCGGCTCGGCCAGCCGATGATCGTGGAGAACCGCGCGGGCGCCGGCGGCAACATCGGCGCCGAATACGTCGCACGCGCCGAGGCCGACGGCCACACGCTGATGTTCGGCACCTCGGGCCCGCTGGCCATCAACAAGAGCCTGTACCGCAAGATCAACTACGACCCGGTGAAGAGCTTCGCGCCGGTGATCCAGGTCGGCTACCTGCCCAACATCCTGGTGGTGAACCCCGCCCTGCCGGTGAAGACCGTGCCGGAGCTCGTGGCCTACGCCAAGGCCAACCCCGGCAAGCTGAGCTATGCGTCGTCGGGCAACGGCGCGTCGTCGCACCTGGCGGGCGTGCTCTTCAACTCGGTGGCGGGCACGGACCTGCAGCACATTCCGTACAAGGGCACGGGGCCGGCGCTCAACGATTTGCTGGGCAACCAGGTGAGCATGACTTTCACAGACATCCTCACGGCGCTGCCTTATGTGAAAGCCGGCAAGCTGCGCGCGCTAGGCGTGGCCACATCGGCGCGCTCGCAGGCGCTGCCCGACGTGCCGACCATCGCGGAGCAGGGCTACAAGGGTTATGACGTGAGCGTGTTCTTCGGCATCGTCGCGCCGGCCGGCACGCCTGCGGACCGCGTGGCCAAGCTGAATCACGCTTTTGCCGAGGTGCTCAACTCACCCAAGGTGAAGCAGATGTTCACCGCCCAGGGTCTCGAAGCATCGGCCGACACATCGCCACAGAAGCTGGGGCAGTTCATCGCTGCGGAGTCGGTCAAGTGGAAGGACGTGGTTCAGAAGTCCGGGGCGCAGTTGGACTGATTTCACGGCTTTGTTCGGGGCACGCTCACGCCGACGGGGTACCTTGCTCCGCGAATGTCCCCCGGGCTTCGCCCTCCTCCTTTATTTCGCTGCGCAAGGCACCCCGCCGTCGTGAGCGTTCAGAGCACTTGTTGATCAGCCAGCACGAAAGCTGCGTCCATCGTGCACAGGGCGCCGGGTGCTCCCCGCAGCGAAATAAAGGAGGAGGGGCGTAGCCCCGGGGGACATTCGCGGAGGGGAGTACCCGGTGGCCTGTGCACACGCCCTGAAAGAAAGAACAAACGAAAGACCGAAATGACACAACCCCAAGGCGCCCTCGCAGGCATCCGGGTGCTGGACATCTCCCGCATCCTCGGCGGTCCCTACTGCGGACAGATCCTCGGTGACCACGGTGCCGACGTGCTCAAGGTCGAGCCGCCACAAGGCGACGACACCCGCACCTGGGGCCCGCCATTCAAGGAAGGCGTGGCCTCTTACTACCACGGCCTCAATCGCAACAAGCGCGTGCAGCATCTCGACTTCTCGACCGACGAAGGCCGCGAAGCCCTTCTCGCGCTGGTGGCCGAGGCCGATGTGCTCATCGAGAACTTCAAGACTGGCACCATGGAACGCTGGGGCATCGGCTACGACACCCTGTCGCAACGCTTTCCGCGCCTCGTGTGGTGCCGCGTCTCCGGCTTCGGCGCCGATGGTCCGCTCGGCGCGCTGCCCGGCTACGACGCCGCCGTGCAGGCCATGACCGGCATCATGAGCATCAACGGCGAAGCCGATGGCGGCCCGCTGCGCGTCGGTCTGCCCGTGGTCGACATGGTGACCGGCCTCAACGCGGTCATCGGCGTGCTGCTCGCGCTGCAGGAACGCAACCGCAGCGGGCGCGGCCAGTTCGTGGAAGCGGCGCTGTACGACAGCGGCCTGTCGCTGCTGCATCCGCATGCGGCCAACTGGTTCATGGACGGCACCGCGCCGCGCCGCACCGGCAACGCGCACCCCAACATCTATCCCTACGACGCACTCGCCACCGGCACCGACCCCGTGTTCGTCGCCGTGGGCAACGACCGCCAGTTCGCCAGCCTGTGCCGCTGCATCGGCCTGCCCGGGCTTGCCGAAGATCCGCTCTACCGCAGCGCCGGTGCACGCTCGGTGCACCGCGACGGGCTCAAGCAGCAGCTCGAGGCGGCCATGGCCGCGTTCGACGGCCGCCAGCTCGTCGAGCAACTCATGGCCGCCGGCGTGCCCGCCGCACCGGTGCTGCCGGTCGACGCCGCGCTGCAGCACCCGCACACGCTGCACCGCGAGATGGTGGTGGAGATGCCCGGCGGCTACCGCGGCATCGGCGCGCCGGTCAAACTGAGCCGCACGCCGGCCAGCTACCGGCATGCACCGCTCACGCCGGGCGACGCCTTCCTGCCGCAGGACTGACGGACTGACCGGACGACCGCCTCAGCGCGGCACCGGGCGCCCGCGCCCGATGCCGTAGTACGCGATGCCCGCGGCCTCCACCTGCGCCGCGTCATAGACGTTGCGGCCGTCGAAGATCGCCGGCATGCGCAGTTCCCGCGCGATCTGCGCCAGGCCGATCTCGCGGAACGCCGGCCACTCGGTCACCAGCGCCAGCACGTCGGCGCCCTGCAGCGCCTCTTGCGCGGTGGCGCACCAGCGCAGGCCGTCGCGCTCGCCGACGATGGCGCGCGCATTCGCCATCGCGGCCGGATCGTGCACCTGCACGCGCGCGCCTGCCGCCAGCAGCCGCTCCAGCAGCACCAGGCTGGGCGCGTCGCGCATGTCGTCGGTGTCGGGCTTGAAGGCCAAGCCCCACACGGCGACGGTCTTGCCCGCGATGCGGCCTTCGAAGTGGTGCGTCATCAGCTCGAACAGCCGGCCCTTCTGCTCGTGGTTCGCGGCCTCGACCGCCGAGAGGATGCGCAGCGCATGGCCGTCGCGCTCGGCCATGCGCGTCAGCGCGCGCACATCCTTGGCAAGGCAGGAGCCGCCGTAGCCCGCGCCAGCCTGCAAGAAATCAGGGCCGATGCGGTGGTCCGCGCCGATGCCGCGCCGCACCATCTCGATGTCCGCGCCCGCATGCTCGGCCACGCGCGCCATCTCGTTCATGAAGCTGATGCGGGTGGCGAGCATCGCGTTGGCGGCGTACTTGGTGAGCTCGGCCGAACGGCGGTCCATCACCAGCAATGGCCTTTGCGGCTCGCTCACGAACGGTGCGTACAGCCGGGTCAGCAGTTCGATGGCCCACGGATCCCGCGTGCCGATCACCACGCGGTCGGGCCGGCGGCAGTCGCGTACCGCCGCGCCTTCGCGCAGGAATTCGGGGTTGGCGGCCACCGCGATGCGGTGCGAGGCGCCACGCCGCGAAAGCTCGCCGCTCAGCACGGCCTCGATCTGGTCGGCCGTGCCCACCGGCGCGGTCGACTTGCACACCACCAGCGCCTCGCGGTCGCGGTGCCGCCCGATGCCCGCCGCCACCGCCATCACATGCCGCAGGTCGACACGCCCTTCGGCATCCGCCGGGGTGTTGACCACGATGAAGAGAACCTCGCCGTGCCCGCACGCGGCCTGCGCGTCGGCGGTGAAGCGCAGCGTGCCGGCGGCCAGGCCCTCGGCCACCAGGGCCTCCAGGTCCGGTTCGTGCAAGGGCATCAGGCCGCGCTGCAGCCCTTCGATGCGCGCCAGGTCGGCGTCGGTGCAGAGCACCTCGTGGCCGGCCTCGGCCAGGCAGGCCGCGAAGCTCAGGCCCACGTAGCCGGCGCCGAAGATGCTGACCTTCATGGCCGGCCCGACGGCGCGCGGCACTGGTGGCGGGCGCGGTTGTGCGATAAAAGCAGGATGCAAGCCTTCAAAACAATGTCCGGACAGGAAAATTCGATGATGCCCGATCAAGTTGCCGCGCGTTGCGCGCTGGTCCTGGAGACCAACAACCTGCGCGGCGGAGCGGATGCCGAGGCAAGGGCCGGCGCCAGCCTGCAGCGCCTGGTGGCGCTGCTCGCGAAACAGAAACTGCCTCTCACGGCGCTCGCGCAGGTGGTCATCACGCACGACGGGCTGAGCCCCGCCACCTGCGATGCGGTGAGCGCGCTCGCGGGCCGGCCGGTGGACTTCGTGCGCATCGACACGGCCACCGGTTACTACGACGCAAAGAACGCCGGCTTCGCGGCCACCGACGCGCAGCGCTGCACGCACGTGGTGTTCGCCGATGCCGACTGCCTGCCCGACGACGACTGGCTGCTGCAGATGCTGCAGCCGTTCACCCGAAGCGATGCGCCCGCAGTGGTGGCCGGGCGCACCAGCTACGCAGCCAACGTGGTGGGTACCGCGCTGACCACCATCGACTTCATGTACTTCCCCAACGCGGACCATGCGGGCGCCACGAGCAACTTCTACGCGAACAACGTGGCCTTCCGCCGCGAGGTGTTCGAGCAGCACAGCTACCAGGCGCTCGACGGCGTGTACCGCGCGCACTGCCAGGTACTGGGCATGCGGCTGAAGACAGCGGGCGTGCCCATTCACTACGCAGCAGCGGCACACACCGAACACCGACTGCCAGACACGCGCATCGAGGCGCTCAAGCTGCGCTGGATGCGCGGGCAGGACACTTACTCGCTCACGCCGCACTTGCTGCGCAGCTACGTGTCGCCGCGCTGGCAGTGGCTGGCGAAGAGCGGGCCCATCGGTCCGCTGTGCGTGCTGTTCACGCGGCTGGGCTTCAGCGTGAAGGCGCTGAACCATCAAGACCTGCCGCCGCTGCGCGGCCTGCGCTGGCTCGCGGGCGTGGCGCTGATTTTGGGCTTCTCGGCCGTCGACATGCTGGGCGCATTCGCGCGCGGCATCGGCTGGCACACCACGGGCCGCACCAATGCGGATGCGCAGGCGCTCTCCTATCACCGGCCTTGAATCGCCGCTCGCCACAAGAACAACAAACGACAGAAACCATGCACATCCGCTCTTCGCTTCTGGCGCGCCGCGCCGCGCTCGGCCTTGCGCTCGCAGGCGCCTTCACGCTGGCAAGCGCCGCCGACTTCGCCGGCCGTGGCGTCTTCAACTTCAAGTCCGACGCCGGCTGCCCCTTCGCCGCGCTGGCCGGCGCGGGCAACGACTGCAACCGCCTGGCGCTCGACGACCCCGAAACGCGCGCCGCGCTCGACGGCGCCGCACACACCATCCGCTTCACCAACACCCGCAGCTACGCCGAGAAAACCATCGTCGGCGACGTGCTGCTGCAGGGCTCGGGCCAGGCGCGCAGCGGCCAGCGCGTGCCGCTGACCTTCCACGCGCTGCTGAGCCGGTCGGGCACCGACTGGTCGATCAGCAGCCACGCGCACTCGCCCATCGGCGGGGAATTCAACGACATCCGGATCGACCCGTACCAGGTCGTGGTGAACGAGGCGAACACCGACCGCGTGGTGCTCACGGCCGACCAGGTCATCGAGGCGCTGGCCAAGCCCTCGCTCACGGCGCGCCTGGCCAACGTGCTGGTGCAGGTGGACGACAACCGTACCGATGGCGCGAAAGACGCCGACATCACCATCGGCCTGGGCCTGAGCAAGGCGTCGAAGTCGGTGGCGCGCGCACGCTTCCACGCGCCGGCCGCCAAGGGCCGCGAACTGGCCGAAGCGATGCAGCAAGGCAACTGGACGCTGGAGCTGCAGGCGCTCAGCGGCAAGATCCCGCGCCAGGTGGTGCAGCGCGACCTGTTCCTGTACGGGCTGGAATCGCAGTCGCTGTTGCAGCCGCTGCTGCAGCGCGGCTTCCGCAAGAACGAGAAGCTGGTGCTGGGTGCGGCCGGCGGCAAGGGCTTCGTGCGCTACGACGGACAGCAGCGCGAGTTCGCGGGCGCCGACGCGGCCGCGCGCGCGTTCCTGCAGGACAGCTTCATCGGGCTCGTGCTGGGCTGGCAGCAGCAACAGCCGCAGCCCGTGCAGGCCAAGGCCGATGCCCGCTGACCAGGCACCAGACACGGCAGCCGGCTTCGACTGCCTCGCCCCGCCACGGCTTCGCGGCTGGCCCGCGATGCAGGCGCGCATCGTGCACCACGTCAAGCGCGCCGCGCTGCGGCAGCTGCATGCGAGCAACGCGGGCGAGATGCTTCTGCTGCGCTTCTACCTGGTGGGCGAGGAGTCGTCCGAGCAGGCGCTGCAGCGCGAGCTGCGCATCGACCCGCCCGACTGGCTCGCGCGCCAGCTCGACCAGCACCTTGCCGACGAGCAGTTGCACGCGCGCCTGTTCGCCGAAGCCATCGTGGAGCGCGGCGGCACCGCCCAGGCCGCCGCCTCGCCCGAAGAAGCGCCCCGGCCCGACTGGTTCAGCCGCCGCAAGCTGGCGCGCTGGCAGCAGCTGATTCGCCGGCATGCGCCGCACTTCGCGCACGGCGGGCTGGTGCCTGCCTATGCCATCGGCCTGAGCGCGGAACAGATGGCTTCACGCATCCTGCAGCGCCACTGCGCGCTGATCGGCCAGCAGCATGCGCTGCATCCGCTGCTGTCGCGCGTGCTGGCCGACGAAGACCGCCACATCCGCCTGTGCAGCCACACGCTGCAGCGCTGCGTGGCGCCGCACGAGCAGGCCCGGCTCGCGCAGTTGATGCGAGAGGTGCGAGACACCGAACGCGGCTTCGGCATCACCGGCGCGGCCGGGATGTGGCTGGCCGGCGTGGCCCTGCGGCTGCGCCCAGGCGCCGCGCGGCCGGTGCGGCACCAGCACCACGCCTGATCGATGCCGCCGCGCATCCTCTACCTCGCGACCGCGGACGCGCGCGGCCACCTGATGCGCGCGCAACTGCTGACGCATGCGCTGCGCGAGGCCGGCGCGCAGGTGCAGGTGCTCACCACCTCGGACGAAGGCGCGCGCTTCCTGGCCGGCTTCGGCATCGACGCGCCGGTGCTTTCGCGCCACTACGCGGTGCAGTTCGACAAGGAGCAGAACATGCTGCGCCGCGAGACCGACCGCAACGTGGCGCACTACATGTTCCGTCCCACGCGCATGCTGCGCGACGTGCTGCGGCTGAGCCGCCGCTTCCGCGACACGGACCTGGTGGTGAACGACTCCTTCCACCCCGCGCTGCTGCTGATGGGCTGGCTGCCGTTCTGGCACCGAAAGGTGGTGCATGTGTACGGCGCGAGCCTGCGGCATGCGCTGCAGACCAACTTCGAGGGCCGCATGCCGGGCGGCGTGGCACGGCTGTTCGGCGGCATCGTGGCCTGGCAGATCGACCGCAGCCTCGCGCGCATCGCGCACGACTTCGCCCACGGCGAGCCGGCGCACGACGGGCGCGGCGGCTGGCGGCTGCCGACGCCGGTCGCGGTGGTGGATGCGGTGGCCCATGCACAGGAGGCCGCGCCGCGCGCCGCGGCCGTCTACCTGAACCCGCACTTCGAGGAACCGGCACTGGCCGAAGGCCTGGAGCAGGGCCTGGCCGATGCGGGCCTGCCGGCACACCTGGTCGGCGAAGGCTATGCGCGGCGGCCCCGCTGGCATGCGCGCGACGAGCACTGGATCGAGGCGGCCGCGCGCAGCGCCTTCATCGTCTCCGCGCCGGGCATGGCGGCGCTGTCGATCGCGGCGGTGTACCGCAAGCCGATCCTGCTGCTGCTGACCGACCAGCCCGAGCAGGCGATCAACGCCGGGCGCGCCGCGCAGCTCGGGCTCGAGCACCGGGTGGTGGTGTGGCGCGGCGACGCGGCGAAGTTCGCGCGGGCCGTGGCGACGGCAGCCGGGGAACTGGTCGCCACCAACGCCGGCAACTCCACGGACGCCACGGACACCACGAAAGCGGCGGAGGGCCGGCAGGCCGCCATCGACCGGCGCCAGCATTGGGTCACGCTGCTGATGCGCCTTGCCGGTGACGGACCGGCTACCCCATGACCCCGCGCGCCGAATCGACCACCGCGCGGAACACGCGGGCCGCCGCGCGCAGCGGATGCATCTCGGCCCATCGCATCGACGTGGCCTTCGGCGGCGCCGAGACCACGCCTCGGCCCATGCGCAGCGACACCTGCAGCCGCTTGATCGTGAAAGACGGCCGCGCCAGCGCCCGGCGCGGCATTGAGCGCCCGGTGTCCGCCACCACGAACTGCAGCACCAGGCACTTGCGCGCCGCCGCGGCCTCGATGTCGAACACGAGGCTGCGGCGCCGCGCCCCCGTAACGCGCTGGGCCGGCAGCACCACGCCGTCGAACATGGCGTGCACGCTCGTGGCCTTGGCATTGCTGCGGTAGTCCACCCGCACCTCGATGCGGTGCGGCCTCTGGTGCGACAGCGAAAGCGATTGCGACGGCGCCAGCGCGGGCAGCGGTATGACAAGGCTGGCCAGCTCGCCCTCGCTGCGCGCGCCCTCTCCGTCGAAGCCGGCCCAGCCGTGGCTGAGCCAGCCGGTCGCGGGGCTGCCCGGGTGGAACATGTAGGGCCGGTCCATCCGCAGCTCGGCCACGTCGCGCAGGCCCTGGCTCTTGTCGTCGAAACCCCAGCGCAACGCGAACGCCCGCTCGATGGCGGCGGCGGGCCAGGCCGATGCGCCCGCGGCGGCATCGGCCGCCAGCGGAGAGATGTCGCCGCAGGCCTCGGCCATGAAGTCCATCGCGCCGAGCCCGGCGCCGATAGGCATCCAGCCCGAGCATGCCGCCGGCAGCTGCGAGCGCGCGTTGCGGTCCGCATGGATCAGCGCATGGGCGGGCTTGCGAAAGTAGCGCGCCTCGGTCAGCACGCTGGACGACAGCGACGACGCAAAGTGCACGTTGTTCGCCGACAGCAGCGCATACGTGTTCTCCTGCGTCCATGCGACGTTGGGAATCGCCCGCGCGATCGGCGCGAGGTCGTGCAGCGCGGGCTCGTAGGGATGCGGCTTGATGACCAGCAGGTCGACCCCGCGCGCCAGTTCTCGCAGCGGTGCGATCACGCTGGCCGGATGCATGGTGCGCCCGCCGCCGACCAGCGACAGGTCGACCAGGCTCTGGCCGAAGAACAGCCCCACGCGCAGCCGCGGGTCGAACAGCGAAGCGGCGCCGCGCCTGGCGAAGTAGCCCTTGATCACGCTCGCGTGGTTCCAGAACAGCTCCTCGTCCACCCGGCGCGCGCGCAGCGCGGCCTCGATGGCGGGGTCGTTGGTGCGGGCGCAGAAGTGCAGGTGCTCGGTGAAGCGGCGCGGGTCGATCTCGATGTCGAGGTAGCTGGCGCCGCTGCGGTGGATGCAGTGCTGCAGCGCCGGCGTCAGGCCCCAGCCGATCACCAGGCAGCCGGGGTCGAACGCCGGCATGCCGTCGCGGCCCGCCAGCGGCGCCAGGTCGGCGATGCAGGCGCGGGCCCAGCCGGCCGGCGTGCAGGGCAGGTCGAGCCGGGCCATGAGGCGTGCGACGTCGATGCGCCCGCCGTCGGACAGCGGCGCGACCTCTTGCACCGGCAGGCCCAGGCGGCCGAGCGCAGTGTCGAAGAAAGCACGCAGGAATCGCCGGTTCGCGACGTGGTAGATCAGGCCGTTGGCTGCGGAGCGAAAAAAATCGTCCGCAAAGACGACGTGGTGGAACCGGCGAGTTTTCATCGTTTTTACGGGCAGGAGCGGCCTGCCCCTGCACACCGTCCCGCCGACCCTTTCTGGCGATGCGCCAATCTAGGCAGCGACTCTTAGCCAGGAATGAGGACGTCGCGGCCTGCGCGCAAAGTTGCCGTAAAGGCGCGGGCGGCTCAGTCCAGCACCAGGTTGAGGTCGCGGATGAGCGGCTGCCAGCGTGCCGATTCGCCCTGCAGCAGCGAAGCGAACTTGCCAGGCCCGTCGCCCGCGGCCTCGACGCCCAGGTCGGCGAACCTGGCCAGCACCGCCGGGTTGTGGATGGCGCTGGCCACCGCCTGCTGCAGCCGCGCGACCAGCTCGCCCGGCGTGTTCAAGGGCACCACGAGCCCCATGAGCGTGGCGGCCTCGACGCGCGGCAAGCCGAGTTCGGCGAAGGTCGGCACCGCCGGCAGCTGCGCCAGCCGGCGCGGATGGGCCACCGCCAGCGCGCGCAGCTTGCCGCTCTGGATGAAGCGGCGGGCCGCCGCCAGGTCACACATCATGGCCGGCAGCTGGCCGCCGGCCACGTCGGCCAGCGCGGGCGCCGCGCTGCGGTAGGGCACGTGCACCATCTCCAGGCCGGCCTCGCGCTCGAGCAGTTCCATGGCCAGGTGCTGCGGGCTGCCGGTGCCGGCGGAGGCAAAGCTGACCTTGCCGGGAAAGGCGCGCGCATCGGCGATGAAGGCCCGCGCGTCTTTCTCGCCGGTGGCCGGGCCGACCAGCAGCACCATCGGCAGCCGGCCCATCAGCGTGACCGGCGCAAAGTCGCGCACGGGGTTGTAGCTGAGGTTGCGGTAGAGCGCGGGGTTGAACACCAGCATGCCGTTGTCGGCCGACAGCAGCGTGTAGCCGTCGGCCGGCGCGCGCGCGGCCTCGATGGCGCCGAGCGCGGTGTTGCCGCCGGCGCGGTTCTCGATGGTCACGGGCTGCCCGGTGTCGATGGCGAGCTGGGCGCCCACGGTGCGCGCGACGATGTCGGCGCCGGCACCGGCCGGGTACGGCACGATCCAGCGGAAGGGCCTGGCGGGATAGAGCGGCTGCGCCGTCGCGCCCCTGAAACCGACCGACAGGGCGGCTGTGGACAGCAGTTGCAGCAGAAGCGGTCGGCGGCGGATCATGGGCAGGCTGATGGCAGACGGTCTTCAGCCCATGTTAGTTGTTCGGCCGTGTATCACAAACCGGCCCGGCTCAGTCGCGAGACACCGCGGAACCGGCTTCGCCGGGCCGCAGGTGTCGCCCCCGGAGAGGGGGAAGGCGAAGCGACACGAAGTGCGCGAAGCCTGGGGGCGAGCCTCATCCTGCCCTGCTGGCCTTCAGGCCTTGTGCCGCGGCCCAGCCCGCCACGTCCTCGCGCTTGATGGCCGCGGCCATGAGGCCCGGGAACGCGTCGGGCGTGCATGCGAACGAGGGCACGCCCAGCGCGGCCAGCTTGGCGGCCAGGTCGCGGTCGTAGGCCGGCGCGCCCTCGTCGCTGAGCGCCAGCAGCGCGATGAACTGCACGCCGGCCTCGACCAGCTCGTTGGCGCGGTGCAGCAGCTTTTCTTCCACGCCGCCTTCGTACAGGTCGGAGATCAGCACCAGGATGGTGTTGCGCGGCTCGCGTATCAGGCTCTGGCAGTAGCCCACGGCGCCGTTGATGTCGGTGCCTCCGCCCAGCTGCACGCCGAACAGCAGGTCGACCGGGTCCTGCAGCTGCTCGGTCATGTCGACCACGTTGGTGTCGAACACCACGAGCTTGGTCGCCACCGCCGGCAGGCTGGCCATGACGGCGCCGAAGATGCTCGAATAGACCACCGACGCGGCCATGGAGCCGCTCTGGTCGATGCACAGGATCACCTCGCGCTGCGGCTGCCGCGCCTTGCGGCCGTAGCCGACCAGCGACTGCGGCACCACCGTGCGGTATTCGGGCTGCCAGTGGCGCAGGTTGGCGCGGATGGTGCGGTTCCAGTCGATCTCCGAATGGCGCGGGCGGCGGTTGCGCTGGCTGCGGTTGAGCGCGCCGCTCACGGCGCTGCGCATCGGCTCCTCGAGCTTCTTCATGAGCTCGTCGACCACCTTGCGCACCACGGCGCGCGCGGTGTCCTTGGTGCCCGCGGGAATCACGCTGGCCAGCGCCACGAGGTTGGCCACCAGGTGCACGTCGGGCTGGGCGTTTTCGAGCATCTCGGGCTGCAGCAGCATCTGGCGCAGGTTGAGCCGCTCCATCGCGTCGCGCTGCATCACCTGCACCACCTGGCTCGGAAAGTACTTGCGGATGTCGCCGAGCCAGCGCGCCACGCTGGGCGCCGAATCGCCCCGGCCGCCGCGCTGGCCGCCCTGGCCCAGGCCGCGCCGGCCGTCGGCCTCGTAGAGCGCGGCCAGCGCCATGTCGATCTCGCGCACCCGGCCCTCGACCGCGCCGCAGCTGGGCGTGGCCTCGCTGCCGAGCACCAGGCGCCAGCGCTGCAGGCGGTCGGTGGGCGACGGCGTCTCGTCCGCGGACGCGGCAACGGTGTTGGTGTTCATGCCTTCACTCCCAGCAGTTCCCGCAGCAGCGGCAGCGCGAGCACCGCGCGTGATTCGTCCCAGTCGGCGGCGGCGGTGGCGACCACCGCCGTGCCGCCAGCGGCGCCCCGCTTCGCGCGCTCGCCCAGCGCGCGCCGGTCGGCGCCGGAGAAGTCGGCGAAGCTGCGGCGCACCAGCGGCAGCACCTGCAGGAAGTGTTCTTCGCCCAGCGCCGACAGCCAGCCGTCGACCAGCGACCACACGGCCTCGTCGTGCAGAAGCACCATCGCGTTGCGGTTGAGAAAACCCTCGAGCCACGCTGCCGCCTCGGTGGGCGGAGCGCCTGCCGAGAGATTGCGCGCGAGCTGCTGCGAGGCGCCCTCGCTGTCGATCTGCGCATCGTCGAGCAGCAGACGGCAGGCCACGCCGCGCAGCAGCGGCGCGGCACTCTCGCCGAAAGCGATGGAGCGCAGCGCGCTGCGCCATGCGGCGGTGGTTTCCTCGCCGTCGCGCAGGCGCACCGCGTCGTGCGCGGCGATGAGGCTGGTGCGCAGCGATTCGGCCGCTTCGGCGTCGAGCGCGCCGCATGCAATGGGCAGGCCGATGGCGCCGCGCACGATGAGGCTGTCGAGCACGTGCGAGAGCAGCGCGCTGTCGGTCTGGCGCACGCTGCCGTAGCGGAACACGTTGGCCAGCGGCGGCACCGCGCCGATGAGCTGCACCGCGTCGCCGGTGAGCGCGGCGCGGTCTTCGAGCGCTCGGGTCACGGCCTGCACGGCGGCAGGCAGGTCGGCCAGCAGCACGGTGTCGACCTGCTCGGCCAGCACGGTGAGCGAGCTTTCGCCGGCAAGCTGCTCCATCACGCGCGAGGCGGCGGCGTGCGCCACGGTCGCGCCGAAGCGGCTGGCCTCGATGATGCGCAGCGCGAACTCCGGCTGCCACTGCAGTTGCCACACCTCGTGGAAGGTGCCGCGGCTCGAACGCTGGCCGGCGGTGGGCGCGCCCCAGGGCAGGTCGAGCAGGCGCAGGCGGTGCAGCAGGTGGCTGCGCGCGAGGTCGTTGGGCTGGCGCAGGTCGAGGTCGAGCGTGCGCGCGGTGGCCTCGGGCTTCAAGCGCAGGCTTTTTTGCTGCTGCTCGATGTCGCGCTGCAGCGGCACGGTCGGCACTTCGGCCGGCACCTGGCCCATGCGGTCGCCGACGGTAAGGCGCTCGCGGATCAGCGTGAGGGGCGCC
This sequence comes from Variovorax durovernensis, assembly GCF_977011995.1. NCBI lineage: Bacteria > Pseudomonadati > Pseudomonadota > Betaproteobacteria > Burkholderiales > Comamonadaceae > Variovorax > Variovorax durovernensis. The sequence continues at coordinate 6,319,392 of NZ_CDRNCW010000001.1, forward strand.
TGCTCGCCCATGCAGATCACGCTGCGCACGGCTTCGTCGAGTTCGGGCAGGCCGGGCGCGGGGCGTTCGCGCAGCGCGGCGAGCGTGTCGGCCAGGCGCGTGGCCTCGATGAGGTGGGCGGAAGAGCAGTCGAGGTCGTGCTCGCGCAGGAGCCGCGCCACGCGCGCGAGCCAGCCGGTGCTGCGGCCCGCCACCTGCTGGCCCTGCTGCCACAGGTGCTCGTACCAGCCCGGCGAATCGATGCCCGCGCCGTAGCCGCTGGCGCTGGTGAGGTGGCGGTAGGTCCACGGCACCCAGGTGGCCAGCACCTTGAGCTTGGGCAGGCCCTTGAGCAGCGCCGCATCGGCCTTGGCGGTGGCCGCGCCCTGCAGGGCCGGCACGTGCCAGGCGCCGCAGACCACGGCGATGCGCTGGTGGCCGGCCTTGACGGCTTCGCGTATCGATTGCCGCATGAAGGCCTCGCGCAGCTGTTCGCGCTTCGCGGCGCGCGGGCCGCGGCGGTCTTCGGGGGTTTCCGCGCGCACGGCCGTCATGGCCTCGGCGATGGCGCCGAACAGGTCTTCGCCGTCGCCGCGCTCCTCGACCATGTGGTTCCACCAGCTCTCGCCGTCGGCATAGCCGGCGGCATGGGCGAGCCAGTCGAAGGGGTCGTCGGGGATCTGCTGCCGCGCCGCTTCTTCGCCGGAGGCGGAGTCGGATTCGGATTCGGCGGCCGGTGCTTCGTCGTGCACTTCGCCGTTTTCGTGGTCACCCAGCGGTTCGCCGGATTCCGCTTCCGGTGCTTCCGGCGCCTTGGCCGCCTCGGCTTCGTCGGCGGCGCGCGCGGCCTGCTCGATCGCCATGCGGTGCGACTGCGGCAGGTCGATGAAGCGCACCGGCAGGTTGCGCGACACGCCCCATTGCAGCGCCTGCCATTCGGGCGAGAACTCGGCGAATGGGTAGAAGGCAGCGAGCCCCGTGTCCTCGCCCGCGTGGATCAGCATCGCGACCGGCGGGCGCAGGTCGGCATGCGCCATGAAGGACAGCAGGCCCTCCGCGTCGGGCGGGCCTTCGACCAGGATGCAGTCGGGCTGCAGCGACTCGAAGGCGCGCAGCAGGCTGCGCGCGCAGCCGGGCCCGTGATGGCGGATGCCGAAGTAGTGCAGCGGAGAGCCCATTTGTTCAGTGCGTCGGAAAAATGAAGATGCCGGGGCTCAGAGGCCGTAGCGCGCTTCCATGGCCTCGTGCCATTCGGTCGGCTCGCCAGCCGCGCGGGCCAGCTCGGTCCAGCACAGCTGATGGCCCTTGCACAGCGCAGCCACGCGCGCCGCGATGGCGCGCGGCGGCACGTTGGCGGGCGCGGTCACGGCGAGGTAGAGGCCGGGGAGGTCGGCTTCGTCGTCGCCTTCGTCTTCGTCTTCTTCGTCCGCGTCATCCGCTTCGGCGTCGCTCACGCGGTAGTTGTCGTTGCTGTACTGCCAGGTGCTCCAGCCCGCCTCGTGGAGCGCGTCGCGCAGGGCGCTCACGCTTTCCTCGCCGGGGTGCACGCCGTCGATCATGTAGCTCGGGCCGTAGGGGCCCTTCTCCAGCAAATGCACGGGCGCGGTGAAGACGCGGGTGTAGGTGCGCAGCTCTTCTTCGTCCTCGGGCGGCTGCTCCGCCAGCTTGGGTTCGAACACCACCCAGTCGCCCAGGCGCTGCTCTAGGCCGCGCGGCGAGGGCTGCACGATGCGCGCGGTGGCCGGGCCGGTGCGGCGCGCGAGCACGTCGCGCTCGCGGCCGTTTTCCTCGCAGCGCAGGTAGACCAGGCCCCAGTCTTCCTCGACCGCGGCATCGTCGGGCTGGCCGGCTTCGAGTTCCATCTCGAGCGCGCGGGCCTGCGCACGCACGTCGGTCCACTGGCGCGCCGCGCTGGCGGCGATCAGCAGCTCCCAGCGGCGGCCGGGCTCGGGCGCGTCGTCGGCGGCCAGCACCATGCGGCGCTGGGCCACGGCCGTGTCGAAGTCCTTCAGTTCCATGGCGGCGTCGGCCCACAGGCGGCGCGTGGCCGTGGCCTCGGGGTCGTGCGCCAGCACCTGCTCGACCAGCGGGCCGACCTGCGTGTAGCGCCCTTCCCTGAAGGCGATGCGCGCGCGGTACCAGGCGGCCATGGCCGGCTGCGCGGCCTCGATGCGGCGCGCCTGTTCCTCGATGGCGCCCAGGTCGCCGGCACTGAAGCACAGGCCGAACCAGTGGTTCTGCAGCGCCACCGATTGCGGCGCCGCCAGCACCATGGCCTGCAGCCGGCTGCGCGCCTCGTCGTGGCAGCCGTAGTTCGACAACGCGGAGGCCAGCATCATCGCCAGCCCCTCGTCGCCGGGCAGCGCCTGGTGCGCCTGCTCCAGCCACTGGATGACGGTCTCGTTCGACAGGTCTTCGGCCTCGGGCGAACGCAGCCAGTCGGGGAGCGCTTCGGGTGCGCTCGGCGCGGGCTTCGGCGCCACGGCGGCAAGCGCCTGCCCGGCACGCCGCACCTTGTCGGCGGCGCCGAAGTCCTCGCGCAGCAGCGGCACATGGTGGCTCGCACGCGCGATGGCCTGCTCGGCCAGCCACGGCACCTGCCGCGCGCCGGCCAACTCGGCCTGCGCCAGCGCAAGGTCGATCAGCATCCGGTGGCTGCCGACGGTGTGCAGGTGCTCGATGGTGGTCCACAGCGCATGGCCCAGCGCGGGCGTGTTGAGCTCTGGCAGCGCGCGCGCGGCGGCGACGGCGGCGCGGCACCACGACACATGGTCGGCCACCTCGATGTCGCCGAATTCCGGCAGCAGGTCCCACCCGGCCTGCGGTTCGCCGGCCAGCACGAGCGCGCGGCTGCGTTGCAGCAGGCGGGTCGACTGCTCGCGGCGGTCGTCCTCGTCGGCTTCGTCCTCGGAGTCGTCGAGCAGCTTGAGCGCGGTGTGCGGATCGCCGGCCGCGAGCCATTGCTCGACCTCGGTGGTGACGAACAGCGTGGTCACCTCTTCGCCGGCGCGGCGCTGCGCGTCGCGCTGGCTCTTGAGGTACAGCACGGCCTCGCGCGGCTGGCCCTGGTCGCCCATGGCATTGGCGCGCTCGATGCTCAGGCAGCCGAAGCAGCCCCAGCTGGGGTCGATGCGCGCCAGCGTCTCGTCGCAGGCAGCAAGGCGCTCGCCGGCCCAGCCGGGGCCGTCGACGTTCGCGTAGGTGGCCACCAGGTCTTGCGTGACGCAAACGCTCTGCGGGCATCCCTGGGTCTTTTCCTGGTGCGCCCGCTCGTAGGCATCGACCACTTCGCCGAGCTGCGACTCGCCGTGGTGGCGCGCCACGCGCGAGGCGCAAAGCCAGTGCTTGAAGTACACGTCGAGCCACGGAATGTCGAGGCCGCGCGCGCTGGCGAGCGCCTCGGGCACCAGCGCCTCGACCAGCGCATGGTTGCCCTGGAATTGCTGGTGCGGCACGTCGTGAATCAGGTAGGCCAGGCGCTGCTGGCCTTCTTCCTCGAGCCGGTCCGACAGGTCGTTGACCCAGGCAAAGCTGTCCATCGTGGTGATCCTCTCTCTTTGGTTTTAGGAGGCCGCGCGCGGCGCGCAGAGCGCGGCCACGGCCTGGCTGAAATCGGCCAGCAGTTCGACCAGCGGCGGCTGGCCCTTCAGTTCCTCGCCGCCGGGCGCCATGATGGCCTTGAAGCTGCGCAGCAGCGCGACCGCATGCGCGGGCACGGCGCGGCCCTCGCGGTGGCTTTGCAGCAGCGCCTGGATGGCCGGGTTGTCGAGGTTCACGTACAGCCGCGCCGACACGCTCGCGTCGATGCGCTGGGTGAACGCGCGCGCCAGGCTGAGCGCGGCACCGGCCATGCGCTTCCTGGCCTCGTCGGTCTCCAGCCGCGCCTTCAGCTGCGCCTCGCGGTCGGGCACGGCGATCAGCGGCAGCTCGGGCGACACGAAGCGCGCGGGCACCACCAGTTCGCCCCACGCGAGGTGTTCGCGAAGCCAGGCGAGTTCGCTCTCGGGCAGGTCTTCGCCGCGGAACATGCGGGCGTTGCCGGCGGCGGTGCCGATCTCGATGAGCTGCACGCCGCGATCGCGCACCCACTGGCGCAGGAAGCCGGCCACGGCGTAGCGGTCGCCGCGTGCCACGGGCACCTGCAGCGCGCGGAACAGCACGTCCTCGAAGCCGCCGCTCTGGCCCAGGCTCAGGTGAATGCGGCCTTCGCGCACCAGGCTGCGCACCGGCAGGTCGCCCTGGCTGGTGGGCAGGCGCACGGCGTCGGCCAGCATGGTGAAGAGCTCGTCCTCGCACAGCGCGGCGCCCAGCAGCGCCTCGTTGTGGCGCGTGAGCAGGCGGCTCCACGCCGGGGTCTGCGACTGCGAGAGATCGGCCAGCCCGCGGATCAGCGCGTCCTGGATGTGGGCGCGCGTGGCCTGGTAGGCGGCGTCGCGCTGCAGGTCTTCGCGGCTGGCGGTGGGCGTGAGCGTGTTCGACTCGATCACGCCGCCGATGAAGCCGGCCCACACCGGCAGCAGGTCGCGCGCCTCGTCGTCGAGCAGCATGCCGCGCACGTAGACGCTCAGGTGGCGGTTGTCGCTGGTGCCGTAGGTGGCGCCGTCCTGCACCCACAGCAGGCCGCGCGCGTCGCTGTCGCCCTCGGGCTCCACGGGAATCACGCAGATGGGCTCGAAGTGCCGCTCCATGCGCGCTGCGAAGGCCATGCGCTGGCGCTGCAGCACCGCGGGGTGCAGCACCACGCCGTCGGCGGCGGCGCGCCACGGCGGCGGGTCGGCGTTGACGCATTCGTCGTCGAACCACAGCGGCTCGCGCAGCAGCGCGCAATAGCGGCCGAGCACTTTCTTCAGCACGCCGGCCGAGCACAGGTGGCTGAAGTCGCTGCGCATCGCGAGGTGGATCTCGGTGCCCACCGGCCGCGCGTCGATGGCCTGCACCGCGTAGCGCCGGCCGTCCGACGAGCGGTAGCGCCAGCCTTCGCCGGGCGACTGGAACGAGGTGCTGTTCACCAGTACCTGCTCGGCCACCACGAAGGCAGATAGAAAGCCCAGCCCGAACAGGCCGATGAGCTCGTCGCTGCCGTCCTGGTCGGACGCGCGCAGCTGCCGCGTGTAGCCGTTGCCCAGCGTAGCGAGGTAGCGGTGCAGCTCCTGCTCGGTGAGGCCGGAGCCGTTGTCGCGGATGACGATGGTCTGCGCGGCCTCGTCGGCCAGCACGTCGATGCGGCCGGCCTCGGTGAACGACGGGTCTTCGAGGCGGCGGCGCGAGATGGAGTCGTGCGCGTTCTGGATCAGCTCGCGTATGGCCACCACGGGCGTCGAATACAGGTGCTTGGCCAGCACGTCGAACAGGCCGTCCAGGTGCACCTGGGTGGTCTGCAGCGCCGGTGTCTGCGAAGGGAGGTCCGGCTGTGGAAGGTCCGACATCGGCGCGCTCACAGCTGCTCGCGGCAGGCGCGGTACAGGTCCTTCCAGTCGCTGCGTTCCTTCACCACGGTCTCCAGGTATTCCTTCCACACCACGTGGTCCTGCACCGGGTCCTTGATGACCGCGCCGATCAGGCCCGAAGCCACGTCGGCCGAGCGCAGCACGCCGTCGCCGAAGTGGCCGGCCAGCGCCATGCCGCTGTTGATGACGGAGATGGCCTCGGCGGTGGAGAGCGTGGAGCTGGGCGACTTGATGCGCGTCTTGCCGTCCTCGGTCTGGCCGTTGCGCAACTCGCGGAAGATCTGCACCACGCGGCGCACTTCCTGCAGCGCGGGCGGCTCGGCCGGCAGCGCGAGCGCGCGGCCCAGTTCGCCCACGCGCTTGACCACGATCTGGACTTCCTCTGCCTCGCTCGACGGTACCGGCAGCACCACGGTGTTGAAGCGGCGCTTGAGCGCGCTCGACAGCTCGTTCACGCCCTTGTCGCGGTTGTTGGCGGTGGCAATGACCGAGAAGCCGCGCACCGCCTGCACCTCGCTGCCGAGTTCGGGAATGGGCAGCGTCTTTTCCGACAGCACGGTGATCAGCGTGTCCTGCACGTCGGCCGGGATGCGGGTGAGCTCCTCGACGCGCGCGATCTTGCCCAGGCGCATGGCGTGCACCAGCGGGCTGGGCACCAGCGCCTTGTCGGACGGGCCGTGGGCCAGCAGCTCGGCGTAGTTCCAGCCGTAGCGCAGCTGCTCTTCGCTGGTGCCGGCGGTGCCCTGGATCAGCATGGTGGAGTCGCCGCTCACGGCGGCGGCCAGGTGCTCGGACACCCACGACTTGGCGGTGCCCGGCACGCCGTACAGCAGCAGCGCGCGGTCGGTCGCGAGCGTGGAGACCGCGATTTCCATCAGCCGCGGATTGCCGATGTACTTGGGGCTGACCTCGAAGCCGCTGGCGAGCTTGCCGCCCATCAGGTAGGTGAGCACCGCCCAGGGCGAGAGCTTCCAGTTGGCCGGACGCTGGCGGTCGTCGACCTTCTGGAGTGCATCGAGTTCTTCGGCGAATTGCTGTTCGGCATGCTGGCGCAGGACATTGCTCATGGACGGCCTTGGGATGAAGAAGAAGTAGATGAAAGGGTGAGGAACAGCCGGCGCGCGCGCACGATGCGCGCGGTCTCGGCCAGTGCGTTGGCGGTACCGGGTGTTTCGTCGGCGGCGCGCGGCAGGTCGGCCAGCGCATTCAGCGCCGAGGGATGCAGCAGCGCGGCGGCGCTGGTGAGCACCTGGCGCAGCATGTAGTCGTTGGCCAGGCTGCCACGCTCCACGCGCAGGCGCAGCGCGGCGGCGAGCCTGGCGGACAGCTCGGCCGACGGGGTTTCGCCGGGCGCGCAGGCCTGGTCGGCGAAGCCCACGACTTCCTGCGCGCCGTTGCCTTCGGTGCCGAGTTCCGCGAGCCAGTGGCGCTCGCGCCGCGCGCGCGGCAGCAGCGCGAGCAGCTGGCCGATCCAGGCGCGCTGGGCGCGCGGACGATCGAGCATGGCGTCGCACCAGTCGTGGTCGGGGGCGGCGATGACGGCGTCGTTCCAGCCGCGCAGCAGCGCGTCTTTCCAGTCGCCGGCGGCGGCCCAGTCGAGCAAGGCTGCCGGCGTCATGCCGGTGCGTGCGGTCCACCAAGACAGCGGCGCCTGGCGCACGAGCTGGTAGAGCCACCATGCGCGCTCGCCGAGGCTGTCGTGCGTGGGGCGCACGGGGTCGATGGCGTCGTCTTTCCAGCGCGCGTCGGCGGCTTCGGGGGCGTCGATGCGCCATGTGACGCCGTCCTGCTTCAGCAGCGGTTCGAGGAAGGCGGCGATGCGCTGCGCATGCGCGCTCTGCGGCAGGCGCTGCAGCAGTTCGACGGCGGCCTGGCGGACGTCGCGGGCGCGGTCCTTGAGCTGGGCGTCGATCAGTGCCTCGTCGTCGGGGCCGAGGTTTTCGGCGAGCGCGCCGAGCAGCGCAGCGCGGTCCTTGGCGGGCAGCTGCTGCAGCTCGGCGGCAAGGCGTTCCCGCGCGCCAGCCGGGTCGCCCTGGCGCTGTTCGCGCAGCACCGCGACGCGTTGGTCGAGGCTGCCTTCGTCCCAGCGTGTCTGCACGTCGGCCTGTTCGCTGGCGCCGACGGCATAGCGCCAGTCGTCGTTGCGCGCGGCGAGCCATAGGCCGCGTTCGCCGAGCGCGGGGGCCACGGCGGGCCGCAGGTCGATGGCGCGGCGGCCGGCGTCGAGCGCCAGGGGCAGCAGGCTGTGCGGCAGGCGCAGGCCGGCGGCCGCGAGCGCGGCCAGGCCTTCATGCTGCAGGCGCAGCGGGCCGGTCGACAAGGCATCGGCGATGGCGGCCTGCAGCGCGGGTTCCTTGAGTTCGGGGCGTTCGTCGTTGGCGGCGACAGGCGCGTCGGACGGCGACAGGCTCGGCGCGACGAAGCCCGCGCGGCGCCCGACCGCGACGGCGCCCGCCATGCGAAGCAACTGGCCTTGCGCCTCGCCGCCTTGCAGCGCTTGCAGCAGCCCGGCGAATTCGCCCGCCATGCCTTCGGCCGGCGGCACGGGCTGGCGCGAGGTGCCGACCAGCGCGGCCTGCAGCAGTTGGTTCCATTGGCTCATTCGATGACCTCCGTGCTTCGCACTGCGGTGCGAGCTTGCTTGGGGCGGCAAGGCGCTGCGCTCATACCCGCACTCCCGTCAGCGTCCAGACCGGCGCACTGCCGGCCGCCGCACTCATCGGCCATGCGGTGAGCGGCGCGAACTGCTCGCCGTCCCACTCGCCGAACACCCGCAGCGGCGCACCGCCCGAATGCGCCAGCAGCTGCCACGCCTCCTGCGCCGTGATCTGCATCGGCAGCGCCTGCGGCGCGCCGCCGAGGCGCAGCCACCAACGGTCGCCGTCGCGGCTGGGCACGGCGTCCGCCCACACCATCGGCAGCAGCGGCTGCCAGGGATTGGCGGCGATCTGCTGCGCCATGCGCTGCCATTCGTCGGGCGCGCCATCGGCGGGGACGGCGGTGGCGGGCGCGTCGGACGGCAACTCGGCCACCAGCGCGCGCTGCGAAGCATGGCCCGGATAAAAGCACAGCATTGCCGCGCGTTCGGTGCCGCTGACCCAGCCGGTCTCGAAGCCGCGTCCGCCGTGGGCATAGTCGAGCAGCAGCGCGCGGCGTCCGCTCGCGCGACCTTGCAGCCACACGTGGCGCTCGACCAGTCTGGTGTCGCGCTCGTCGATGCACTGGCCCAGCACCAGCCAGTGGTCGCTGACGCGTTCGCCTTCGGCGAGCAGCGCCTCGCGGTCCTGCGGCCAGCCGAGCGCGGTGCGCAAATCGGCCAGCGTGGCGGGCGACAGCGATTCGCGGCGCGGCACCGCATCGACGATCAGCTGCAGCCGCCCGAGCCGGTCGAGCAGCCGCGCGGGCCAGCCTTCACCCACGCCGATGAGCTCGGCCGCCTGCGTGATGCGCTGGCCGAGCCCCGGCGCCTGCGCATCGACCATGCGCGCGGCCATCGCGCTCCAGGCTTGCTGCTGCTCGCTGCCAAGCGATGCCAGGCCGCGCTGCGTCTGGTCGTCGAGCCAGCGCGCCAGCTCCTGCGCGCCGGCCTCGATGCGCTTCCAGCGTTGCGCGTCGCGCTTGGCGGCAGCCGCCGGGTCGGGCGCTGCCGGCGGTTCGGCGGCGCGGGCTTCTTTCTTCTCGGCCTTTTCGCGGCGCGAGGCGAGCCACTCGGCCACCCACGGCGGCGGGTCGCCCTGGGTGAAGCTGGCTTCGTTCTGCGCGCGCAGCAGCATCAGCGCCAGGCCGTGCTTGCAAGGAAACTTGCGGCTCGGGCACGAGCAACGGAACACCGGGCCCGTGAGATCGACCTGCGTCTGGTACGGCTTGCTGCCGCTGCCCTGGCATTCGCCCCACACGGCGGTGTCGGAGAACGCGAGCGTGGGCCACTTGGCCGGTGCGAGCAAACCCTTGGCGGCCTTGGCCGACGCATCGTCGGGGGCGAGCGCCAGGACGGCTTCTGTGCTGAGACTCATCGGGGCACCCTCGCGCCGGTCCGCGGCGCGGATGATTGAAAAGACGCGACCATCAAGGCGCGACGGGATTGCCCGGCGTGCCGGCCTCGCGGGCCGAGGCCGCTGCGGCCGCAACGGCCGGCGTGCGGTAGCTCACGTTCACCGCGGGCGCCGGAGGCTCCGGCGGCGGGCGCGTGATCTTGAAGAGAGGCGCCCTGGCGGGAGCCGTCGGAGCGGCGGCAGCCTGGGCCACGGGCGCGATCGGCGTGAAAGGCGCCGCGGGCGTCGAATACAGGACGGGAGCGGGTGTTCCCGGCGCAGCCGTCACGGTGACGGCGGCCGGGGCCACGGTCGACGCGGCTGCGGCAGGTGCTGCAGGCGCGGCCTTCGGGTCGTAGAGCACCGCGCCCTTGCCGACCCCCGTGGCCACCGGCCCCACGCCGATACCGGCGCCAGCCGTGCCCGATATCTGCCCGCCGTTGTTCACGGCCAAGCCCGCGCCGAGCGGGCCGAAGCCGGTGTTGAGCCCCACCGAGAAGTTGCCGTCCTTGGTGGCGCCGAGCCCCAGCGAGAGCCCCGGCGCCAGCGGAATGCCGACGCGGTAGTGCGAGCAGCCGCCCACCATGAGGAGCAGCAGCAGCGCCGCGGGAACCGCGGCGGCTGTTGTCCGGACGGTGCGCGGCCGGCCGGTCACACCAGCAGCGCGTTGACGCGCTTCACATAGGCCGCCGGATCGGCGGGCAGGCCGCCTTCGGCCAGCAGCGCCTGGTCGAACAGGATGTTCGCGAGGTCGTCGAAGTGCGCCGAGCCTTCGAGCTTCTTCACCAGCGGATGCTCGGCGTTCACCTCGAGCACCGGCTTCAGCTCGGGCGCTGGCTGGCCGGCCTGCTTGAGCATGCGCGCGAGCTGCGTGCTCATGCCGCCGTCCTGCACCACGAGGCAGGCGGGCGAATCGACGAGGCGCGTGGTCACGCGAACGTCTTCGGCCTTGTCCTTGAGCGCTTCCTTGAGCTTTTCGAGCAGCGGCTTGAACGACTCGGCGGCTTCCTCGGCGGCCTTCTTCTCGGCTTCGTCCTGCAGCTTGCCGAGGTCGACCGCGCCCTTGGCCACGCTCTGCAGCGGGGTGCCGTCGAACTCGTTGAGGTAGTTCAGCGCCCACTCGTCGACGCGGTCGGTCATCAGCAGCACCTCGATGCCCTTCTTCTTGAAGACTTCGAGCTGCGGGCTGTTCTTGGCGGCGGCCAGGGTGTCGGCCGTGATGTAGTAGATCGCGTCCTGGCCTTCCTTCATGCGGGCCTTGTAGTCCGCGAAGCTCACGCTCACCGTATCGGTGGTGGTGGAGGCATAGCGCAGCAGCTTGGCGATGCGCTCGCGGTTGCCGAAGTCCTCGCCCAGGCCTTCTTTCAGCACCGCGCCGAACTCGGCGTAGAACTTGGCGTACTTGCCCGATTCGTCGGCCGCGCTCGCGGCGGCTTCGGCGGCGGTGGGCGCGTTCTTGTCGACCACGTCCGTCACGGCTTCGGTCGGCTCGGGGGCCGGCACCGATTCGCCCGAGCCCACGTCGATCCGGCCTTCAGTGCTCTCGGGGCCGGTCTTCTGCTTCTTCGCCAGGTCTTCGAGCATGCCGAGCACGCGCTTGGTGCTGCCTTCGCGGATCGCCTTCACGTCGCGGCTTTCCTGCAGCAGCTCGCGGCTCACGTTCAGCGGCAGGTCGGCCGAGTCGATCACGCCCTTCACGAAGCGCAGGTAGCTGGGCAGCAGCGCCTCGGCGTCGTCCATGATGAAGACGCGCTTGACGTACAGCTTGACGCCCGCGCTCTTGTCGCGGTTCCACAGGTCGAACGGGGCCTTGGCCGGGATGTAGAGCAGCTGCGTGTATTCGGTGCTGCCTTCCACGCGGTTGTGGCTCCAGGCGAGCGGGGCCTCGTAGTCGTGGCTGATGCTCTTGTAGAACTCCTCGTACTGCTCGGGGGTGATGTCCTTCTTGGGGCGGCTCCACAGGGCGTTGGCCTTGTTGACGGTTTCCCATTCGCCGGTCTTCACCATGTCGCCGGGCTGGTCGTTCTCGCCTTCCTTCCACTCTTCCTTTTCCATGAGGATGGGCAGGGAGATGTGGTCGGAGTACTTGCCGACGATCTGCTTGAGCTTCCAGGCGTTGAGGTATTCGTCGGCGTCGTCGCGCAGGTGCAGCGTGATGCTGGTCCCGCGCTCGGGGCGGGTGATGTCGGCCACCTCGAAGTCGCCGGCGCCGCCGCTGACCCAGCGCACGCCCTGGTCGGCCGGCAGGCCGGCGCGGCGCGATTCGACCGTGATCTTGTCGGCCACGATGAAGCCCGAGTAGAAGCCCACGCCGAACTGGCCGATGAGCTGTGCGTCGGCCTTCTGGTCTCCGCTGAGCTTGCTCATGAAGTCCTTGGTGCCGCTCTTGGCGATGGTGCCGAGGTTGTCGATGGCTTCCTGGCGCGACAGGCCGATGCCCTTGTCGGTGATGGTGATGGTGCGCGCGGCCTTGTCGAAGGAGAGGCGCACGTCGAGATCGGACTGGCCTTCGTACAGCTCGGGGTGGTCGAGCGCCTCGAAGCGCAGCTTGTCGCACGCGTCGGAAGCGTTCGAGATCAGCTCGCGCAGGAAGATTTCCTTGTTCGAATAAAGCGCATGCGTGACGAGGTGCAGCAGTTGCGCGACTTCAGCCTGGAACGGGAGTTTGGTGTTGGAGGAATCAGCCATGGAAAGAGAAATATCGAGTCAAAAAAATTCTAAGTCGGCACGGCGGCCACAAGGTGACGGCGTGCCGACTTTCTCAGGTAAGGCATTCGTGTTCTTTATCAACAGCATGGGCCTTTTGCGTGAAGCACTTCACATTTTTAGCAAAACAAATGGCTTCCATGTAAGCGCACGACGCCTCCTGAAACACAAAAGGTTACCGCAGATAACATTTCTGAAATATCCTAGGTTCCGATCTGAACAGGGCATCAATGCATCGGGAAACAGGATGTCGTTTGATGATTCGAGTGACTCCGCGGACCATGGCCAATCCAGCCGGGGCGCCCCTGCTCCAGATCACCGCGCGCGCATGGCTGGGATGCACGACCGCCGTGTTCTGCCTGCAGCCGGCGCATGGCCAGTCACCTCCTTTACCCGGCGCGACCGTGGCAGCTGACGCGCGCATCCAGTCCATGGACCGCGCCCAGGCGGAGCAGGCGCGGCTGAAAGCGCTCGCGGCTTCCGCCCCCAAGGCCTACGAAGACCGCTTCATGACGGCGGACACCGACGCGGATACCACCGGCGGCGGCACGGCAGCCGAGGCAGAGCAGCCGCAGGGCTTTCGCGCATGGCTGGTGGAAAGCCGCATCGGCTTCGGTTCCGCATCGGCCTCCGGCTACGGCAGCCAGCGCGCGGCCGAGTTCGGCCAGCGCTTCGAATACCGCCGCGAGACGCTGAACTACGGCGAGTTCGTGCTGCAGGCCGACGGCCGCCACCTCAGCGGCGACAGCCTCGTGGGCGGCGGCGGCATCGGCGCGCTGGGCTATGCGCGCGAACCCACCAGCGGACGCTTCACGCTGCGCAACCTGGGCTTCCCTGTCACCACGCAGACCTTTGCCGACAGCGCCATAGGCGACATCTACAGCGAACTGACCGACGGCCTGGGCCGCAACTACCGGCTCTCGCTGGGCTCGACGACGGTGCGCGGCGCCTCGATGCGCATCTTCAATTCCGACCTGGACGTGCGCGCCGGCTTCGGCCAGCGCGGCAACATGGCGGGCGGCCCCTACCCGGGCTTCGAGAAGAGCCAGGGCACGCTGGGCTGGCTCGGGTTCACGCAGCGGCTGGGCGATTCCTGGTTCACGGCACTGCAGCTCGACCAGGCGCGCGACGTGCCGGCCTACTACCTTGACCCGCTCACGGCGCAGGGCTTCGGCCGCAAGGACGTCACGAGCTGGGCCGCCTCGCTGGGCTACGGCCGCGAGGTGGTGCGTGACGGCGACTTCAAGGCGCGCGCCACGCTGGTGGGCAGCAGCGTGAGTTCGCCCACGGCGGGCGTGGCGACGGGCGGCTCGCAGGGCCTGTTTCTCGAGGCGAGCGCGCGTGCCGGGCTCTACCGGCACGAGTTCGGCGTGTACACGGCGCGGCCGAACCTGCATTTCGGCGACTACGCGCTTTCCACCGGCACGGGCGGCGCCTACTGGCGCGTGGACCGCAGCACGAGCCGCATGAGCTGGGGCGCGGGCCTGGACCATGAGCGCACCCAGGCCGACCCCAACTACCACCTCGCGGGCTATTCTCGGATGGGTGCGAACGGCAACTTCCAGTACCTGTTCGACCGCGACACTTCGGCCGGCGGCAGCCTGAACGTGTACCGCACGCGCTACGACAAGGCCACGGACCCCGCAGCCAGCAGCGCCGTGGCCGCGTCCGATGCGCGCAGCCTCTACGGCAACGCCTTCTATCAAACGCGCTTCTTCGACTGGCCGCGCAGCCGCTTCACGCTGACGGTGCGGCGCAACGATCTGCTCGTGCGCAACGAGCCGGCCGCCACCGGCCAGGAGCTTCAGTGGGAGCAGGACTGGATCGGCGGGCGCTTCGAGACGAAGCGGCCCGAGTTCACCACCACCCTCGGCTATGCGCGCGACCGCAGCGGCGGCACCGCGCGCAACTACCCGACGGCCGGCGTGCAGTTCCGCTACTGGATGGACGGCGGCCTGCAGTTGGGCGGCAACCTGCGCTACACCTCGCAAAGCGGCGGCCTCTACACCAGCCGCGGCCTGTCGGGCACGCTCACCGCCGAGAAGGAGCTCGCGCCGGGCTGGCGCCTGGGTTTCGCGGCCAGCTTCAACCAGGCGCGCGCCGCGCTGGTACCGACCACGTTCTCCGGTACCAATCTCTATCGTAGTCAAGAGAAGTCCGCCTATATCTACCTGCGCTGGGAGGGCAGCGCCGGCACGGCCTACCAGGCGGCCGGGGTGCGCGGCGGCGGCGCGGGCGGCGGAAGCGTGTCGGGGCAGGTGTTCTTCGATGCCAACCGCGACGGCGTGCAGCAGCCCGGCGAAGGCGGCGTGGCAGGCGTCGAGGTGCTGCTCGACGGCCGATACCGCGCCATCACCGACCGAGACGGCCGCTTCGAGTTTCCGCTGGTCACGACCGGCCGCCACCAGCTGACGCTCACGCTCGAGAGCGTGCCCCTGCCGTGGGGCGCCAGGAGCGACAGCGGCGTGAGCGTCGACGTGCCACTGCGTGGCCAGGCCACCACCGAGATCCCCGTGGTCAAGGTGGCCGAATGAATGAATCAATGAATCAGCAGCGCTTTCGTCCGATTTGTTCCCACCTGCGTTCAACAAAAGGAGACACCATGAGCCGAAGAAAATTCGCCCCCCGCCCGCTGGCCGCATCGCTGGCCGCGCTCGCCCTGGCCCTGCCGGGCGGTGGCGCCCTGGCGGAGAGCCAGTACGGCTCCGGCACGGGCACGATCACCGCGCAGGCCAAGGTCAACCTCAGCGTGACGGTGCCCAAGCTCATCCTGCTGCGCGTGGGCTCGACCAACGCCACGGTGGACACGGTGGCCTGGACCTCCGCCCTCAGCATTCCCGGCGCCACCCCCACCACGCCGCTGGCCGGCGTCAACAACACCCAGGTCGACTGGAACGGCACCGCACCCACGGTTACCACCAGCACGGCGGGCAGCACGCTCACGGTGTACGCGTGGACCAACGCGGGCGCGGGCACCATCAACTGCGCCCTGGGCACCTGGAGCGCCACCGGCGGCCCGGCCAACGGAGACTTCTCGGTGGCGGCGGTCGGCAACCTGCCGCATCCGGGCGCCAACCTCGGCGCCTGCGCATCGACCTCGTTCGGCTCCAACGTGGTGGCCACCAGCACCTGGGCCTATACGCTGGGCGGCACGCCCGGCTTATGGGTTGCGGGCGTCTATACCAACACCATCACGTACACAGCGCAGGGCATCTGATGCGCGCCCCCGCAGTCGCGGGCGCGGCGGCATTGGCGCTGGCGTGCGCTGCGGCGCCGGCGCGCGCCGTCATCACCATCGTGACGGACACCGGCAGCACTTACGGACTCGTGCTGCGCGTGGGCTCGCCCGGCACCACGGTCGACACCGTGGCCTTCAGCGTCACCGGCCCCAACGCCGGGCTCACGCCCACGGCGGTGACCGGCTCGCAGCCGATCACGGTGTGGGTCACGCCGGTGCGGCCGATCACCGCCAGCAACACCACCGCGCGCCCCGTGACGCTGCGCGTGGATTCGTCCTCGGGACTGGTCTGCCAGTGGTCCGGCTGCGGCTCGATCACCATTCCCTTCAGCAAGGTCAGCTGGACCGCCTCGGGCAACGACAACGCCGCGTCGGGCGACATCCAGAGCGGCAGCTTCGACGGCACGGCCAACCAGACGATCGCCAGCTACAACGCCAACGCCTCCTTCTGCACCGGCCTGCTGGGCCTGCCGTGCGTGCTGGGCATCGGCACCTGGACCTACCAGTCGCGGCAGCTGTCGTCCACGACGCTGCAGTTCACCTACGCCAACGACACCGTCTACCCCGGCGGCACCTACATGGGCACCGTGCGCTTCACGGCGTCGATGGAATGAGCACGCGGCGCCAGTACCTGCGAATGGCGGCCTGCGCTGCGTGCCTCGGCGCGGCCGTGGCCGCCTGGGCGCAGGTGGCGCGGCTGGACGACTCGGCCTCGCCGCGCGCGCAGGTGCGCGGCGATTTCAGCAGCGCCCAGGGCATGGACGGCAACCTGCTGGTGCTGCCCTTCGGGCGCGTCGAATACCGGCTGGCCACGGCGCCCTACACCGGGCGGCGCGCGCGCATCTTCTACGTGATTCCGCCGGCCGTCGTGGGGCTGCGCTCGCCGGCCGGCCTGCGGGTCGACTGGCGCGGCAGCGGCGCGTTCGCGAGCGGTTCGGGCCGCCCCGGCGACCGGGTGCAGGTGTGGAACGGCGTCGTGAAGACGCCGTGGATGAACGAAACCTTCGACCTGACGCTGCGCGTGGACCCGCGCGAACTGCGCCTGCCCACGGGCGCGGCGCTGAGCTTCGAGTCGACCTTCGAGATCGAGACATTGCCATGAACGACGCCATCCCCTTTCCTCGCCGATGCCGGCTGCTGCGCGCCGCAGCCGTGCTCGCGCTCCTCGTTGCTGCGCAGCAGCACGCAGCAGCCGCGCCATTCGAGATCGCCGTCACGCCTTCGCGCTTCGAGCTCGCGGCCAAGGGCGGCACCCGCGTCGGGCAGTCGCTCGACATCCACAACCTGGCATCGGCCCCGACCGAGGTGGCGATACGCACCATCGACTGGAGCTATTCGCCCGAGGGCAACATCGGCTATCACGACGAGCTGCTGCCGGGCAGTTGCCGGCCCTGGGTGATGCTCGAGCGGCGCATCGTCTCGGTGCCGGCGCGCAGCAAGAAGTCGTTCCGCTTCCAGGTCGATCCGCCGGCCGACGCACCGCGCGGCGAGTGCCGCTTCATGATCGCCATCGAAGGCACGGAGCCCGCGCAGCAGACCGTCATCCGCGGCGGCGGCGCGAGCCTGAATTTGCCGGTCACCGGTCGCATCGCGGTGGCGGTGTACGTGCTGCTCAATGGCGCCGAGCCCAAGCTCGAGATCCGGCAGATCGCCAGTGGCGAGGCCTCCGGCGCCCGGCGCTCGCTGATCACCGTTGCCAACACCGGCGACGCTCACGGCCGGCTCGAAGGCAGCCTGGACGCCACCGACAGCAAGGGCCGCACGTTCGAGCTGGTGCCAGAAGGCACGCCGATCCTGCCGGGCCAGACCCGCACGCTGGCGCTGGTGCCCAAGGGCGACGGCGGAACATCCGCACCGCAGCCCGTCTACCCGGTGAAGGCAAGCGGTGCGCTGGACTGGGAGAAAGGCAGCTTCAAGGTGGACGTGGAGCTGAAATGAAACACGGCGGCGGCCTGTGCGAGCACGGTGCGCTTGCCGCGGCCTGCCTGCTGGCGGCGGCCGCCACCGCGCCGATGGCCGTGCTCGCCGCCTCCAGCACGGCGGGCCCGAGTGCCAACGTGCCGCTGACAACAGGCACCGTGGCGCTGAACTTCACCCTCGCGATCGACAAGTTCATCTTCTTTCGCATCGGCGACGGCGCCTGGCCCTCGCCGGGCGGCACCACGAGCAGCGTGAGCTTCACGGTGGCGCCGACGATTCCCGGCGGCCCCACCACGCCGACGGCCGGCAACAACAAGCCGGTCAACTGGAGCGGCGCCGCGCCCACGCTGGGCGTGACGCCGAGCGGCAACGTGCTGCCGGTCGAGGTGCGCAGCAACGCCGGACGGATCGGCCTGCACGCCACAGTGACCACGCCGCTCACGACCGGCTCGAGCACCATCCCGATGTCGGAAATCACGATCAGCTCGAGCGACGGCAACCTGCCCGCCCCGGTGATTCCTGCCACGGGCAGCGGCGCCACCGTGAACGTGGCTCCCACCGACACCACCGGCCTCGTCACCGTGCGCAATGCGACCTGGACCTTCCAGTACGCCAACTCGGCCAGCCGCACCGCCGGCACTTACTCCGGCGTCGTCACCTTCACAGCGAGTTCGCCCTGAGCAGGGTGCAGGGCGGGCAAGTCAGCTTCCGCTGGGATTGATGCCCAAAGCTGAGGGGTTGCCCTTTAAACCCACCAGGAGCTTTGCATGAACGACAAGAATCCCCGGATGCTGTGGATCGCCGCCTGCCTCGGCCTCGCCGCGTTTGCGGCGCAGGCGCAAGTGCCGGCCGACGCGCCGGCCGGCACCACCGTTCAATGCAAGGACGGCAGCTATGCATCGCCCGACACCAAGTCCGGCGCCTGCCGCGGGCACAAGGGCATCAAGACGTGGTTCGGCAAGGGCGCCGCGGCGGCCCCTGCTGCTGCCGCCGCGGCTCCGGCCGTGCAAACCCAGTCGGCCGATGTCGGCACGACCGGCGTCGCGCCGAGCACCGGCACGGCCACCAAGACACCCGGCGCGCCGGACCTCACGAAGATGGCCGCAGCGCCCGGCGGCGGTGCCGGCAAGGTGTGGGCCAACGACGAGACCAAGGTCTACCACTGCATGGGCGACCGCTACTACGGCAAGACCAAGAAGGGCGAGTACCTGAGCGAGGCCGATGCAAAAGCCAAGGGCATGCACGCCTCCCACAACAAGGCCTGCTCATAGGCTCGCCCCCAGGCTTCGCGCACTTCGTGTCGCTTCGCCACCCCCCTGCCGGGGGCAACACCTGCGGCCCGGCAAAGCCGGTTCCGCGGTGTTCGCCGCAAAAGTCCGGGGCCCTTACTTCGGTTGAGACTCGACTTCCCGGGTCCAGCGGTCGATCAGCCGCTTGCGCTCGGCCGCCTTGCCGTATTTCTCGAAGTCGTACTTGATGAGCTTCACGTCGGCCATCGACGGGATGCGCGGGTCGGGCTTGAAAGTCTTGTTGGCCGGCGACTGCAGGCTGCCCGACTTGCCGCCGATGGACTGGCCCGCGGGGCTCATGAGCCAGTCGTAGTAGCGCTTCGCGTTCTCCTTGTTGCGCGCGCCCTTCACCAGGGCGATGCCGCCGATCTCGTAGCCGGTGCCCTCGCAGGGCGCGGCGGTCTTCACGGGAAATTTGTCGTAGCGCCAGCGCTCGAAGCCGAAGATGAAGCTCACGCCGATGGCCACTTCGCCCTTGGCCACGTTGGGCGCCTGCGCCTGGCCGCTGCGGGTGTAGCTGGTCACGTTGCGGTGCAGCTTCTTGAGGTACTCGAAGGCCTCGTCCTCACCCATCTGCTGCACCAGGCCCGCGATGATGGTGTAGGCCGTGCCGCTGGAGGCGGGGTGCGATATCTCTATCTCGCCCTTGTATTCGGGCTTGATCAGGTCGGCCCAGCACCTGGGCTCGTGCAGCTTCTTTTTCTTCAGCAGTTCGGTGTTGAAGCCGAAGCCGATGGCGCTGGTGTAGAAGCCGCCCACCATGTTCTGCGACATCGCGTACTGGCGCACCGACCAGTCGTACAGGTCGTTGATGTAGGCCGGCCGGTAAGGCTCCAGCAGGCCCTGCTCGGCCGCCTGCAGGAACGGATCGCCGGTGCCGCCCCACCAGATGTCGGTCTTGGGGTTGGCCGCTTCCGCGCGCAGCTGCGCACCGATTTCGCCGGTGCCCTTGTGGGCCTGCAGCACCTTGATGCCGGTCTCGCGCGTAAAGGCCGCGGCGGCGGCCTCGCACCAGCCTGCGTCGGTGCTGCACAGCGCGTTGACGGTGCCCTGCGCGGCCGCGTTCGATGTGCCCAGCAGCGCCGCCGTGGCCACGAGGGCCGTGCATGCGACGGCGGCTGCGGTGTGTGGAATGGCGAATGGGCGCATGCGGCGTGTCTCCTCGTTGTTCGATGGCTGGAAGCCGCAGGATAGCGCCCGCGTCGCACGGCGGTGCAGGGGTTTTCAGCGTGCGGCCACGCCTGCGCGCATCGGAAGACCTGGTATTCGCCTGGGCGCAAATGCACAAAGCTGCAACGAACGTGAACAGGTTCCGATAGGCCGAAAGACATGCTGCGCTACCGTCCTTGCCGTTCCTAGAATCCGCCCCGCGCAAGGCCGTGGGCCGGGCGCAATCCCTCAACTTCAGGATGGAGCGTCATGGAACACAGTACCTACAAAAAGTGGTCTGCCGAGTTCATTGGTACTTTCTGGCTCACGCTCGGAGGCTGCGGAAGCGCAGTGCTCGCGGCGGCCTTTCCAGGTACCGGCATCGGCTTTCACGGGGTCGCGCTGGCCTTCGGCCTCACGGTGGTGACCGGGGCCTATGCGCTGGGCCCGATCTCGGGCGGGCACTTCAATCCGGCGGTGTCCATCGGCCTTGCGGCGGCAGGCCGCTTCAAAGCCTCGCAGCTCGCGGGCTACATCGTGGCGCAGGTGCTCGGCGCCATCGCGGCGGCGGGCGTTCTTTATCTCATTGCCACCGGCAAGCCGGGCGCGGACATCGGCGGCTTCGCCACCAACGGCTATGGCGAACACTCGCCCGGCAAATACGGCATGACCGCCGCGCTGATCTGCGAAGTGGTGATGACCGCGGTGTTCCTGATCGTGATCCTCGGTGCCACCGCCAAGCGCGCGGCCGGCGGCTTCGCGGGGCTGGCCATCGGCCTGTGCCTTACGCTGATCCACCTGGTGTCGATCCCGGTCACCAACACTTCGGTGAACCCCGCACGCAGCACAGGCCCGGCCTTGTTCGGGCCGTCCTATGCGGTGTCGGAGCTGTGGTTGTTCTGGGTGGCGCCCATCGCGGGCGCCATCATCGGCGCGGTGATCTACCGCGCACTGCTCAGCAGCAACGACGACTGAACACAGTCGTCGTTGCAACCGGCGGCGGCACTCAGCTGCCGCTGCCCGACTTCACCATCGGCAGTGAAGTCGATTGCCCGATCGGCTCGGTGCCGGTCGGATGCGACGCCGCATAGGCGCCGGCCTGGATGTCGGCCACCGGCATCGTCGAGCTCATCGAGGGTGCGCTGGTCGACTGGCCGATCGGCTCGGTGCCGCTCGGACGGGCCGCAGCCATCGCGCCGGCCTGGACATCAGGATTTACGGGCGAGTTCATCTGCAGCGGATGGAAGTCCGAACCATCGGTGGTTTCGGCAGATGCGGTGATGGCGCCCATCGCTGCCAGCGCAGCGAGGGAACCGACGGCGAGAAGCTTGAGGGAAGTACGCATTGTGTGTTCTCCTGAGGGCATGTTGTCTCCGGCCTCGTGCCATCACGCGAACTGCGCGTGGCAGGACCTGAGTGCACTCTAGGCATGCAGACTGAGGTGAAGGTGAGCGAAGAGTTAGGCGCGGATGAGTAAGCGCGCCGCGCAGTGGCCTTTCTTACTCAGTGCGAAAGAGGCGCTGCCGGCGACGGCGGCAGATGCACGCGCGCCATCAATCCCGGTCCGTCGTCGCGGTTGTGCAGCTCGATGCGCAAGCCGTGCCGCTCCGCCGCCGTGCGTGCGATGGCCAGCCCCAGGCCGCTGCCGCCCGCCACGGCGCCCGGCACGCGAAAGAAGCGATCGAACACGCGGCCCATCACGGCCTTCGGAATGCCGGGGCCGTTGTCGAGCACGTCGACCACCGCATGCCCGCCGAACTGATGCAGCTTCACGTCGACCACGCCACCTTCGGGCGCATAGCGCAGCGCGTTGTCGATCAGGTTGTCGAACACGCTGCGCAGTTCGGCCGCGGGCGCAACCACCACTGCCGCGATGCCGCCCTCGAAGCCGATGTCCACGCGCCGTGCATCGGCCAGCACCATGAGCTGGCTCACGCTTTCGCGCAGCAGCACTTCGATGTCGACGCGCTCGCCGGCGGTGCTGCGCTGCGGCGCGTCCTGACGCGACAGGTTGAGCAGCTGCTCGATCAGGTGCTGCGCGCGCGTGACGCCGGCTTCGAGCTGGTTGAAGCGCTCGGTCGCCTCTCCGGCCGGCACGTGCGCGCGCAGGTTCTCGATCTGCAGGCCGATGGCGGCCATCGGCGTGCGCAGCTCGTGGGCCGCGTCCTGCACGAAGCGGCGCTGCGTGGCGAAGGCGCTGCGCACGCGCGACAGCAGGTTGTTGAAGGCGCCCACCAGCGGTGCGATCTCTTCGGGCACGCGCGACAGCGAAAGCTCGGTGGGGCTGCGTTCGTCCTGCGAGGCCACGTCGCGCGCCACCGCGCGCAGCGAGCGCGAGGCGGCCGACACGATGATCCACAGGATCAGCAGCGCCAGCGGCAGCAGCAGCGTGATCGGCAGGCCCTCCAGCAATGCGCGGCGCAGGGCGCGGCGGCGGCGGTAGTCCTCGTTCTGCAGCACCTGCACGCGCGGCTGGTCGGCGCGCGTGCCGGGCTCGGCGGTGAACACGCGCCAGCTCGACTGGGCATGCGTGCCCGTGCTCACGTCGCTGAAGCCCGCGCGCGACTGCAGCGGCACCGCGAGCACCGGCCACGAACTGGCGCGCAGCGTGTGGCCGTCGGGGCTCCATATCTGCACGATGAAGGCACCGCGCGCGAACGCCGCCTCGCCGTCCATCGGGCGCGGGACCTTGAGCGGGTCGCTGCCCGCATACGACTCGGCCACGAGGCGCATCTGGTCGTCCAGCGCGTTGTGCACGAGGTTGCCGTAGGCCACGAAAGAGAACCACGCAGTCAGCACCGCGGCACCCAGGTGCAGCGTGATGAGCCACAGCAGCAGCTGCGTGCGCAGCGAATGCGGCCGCCACCAGCGGCCGCCGCTACGGTCACCGCCGGTCATGAGCCGACGGCCCGTTCGCGAAACACCGCGGAACCGGCTCCGCCGGGCCGCAGGTGTCGCCCCCGGCAGGGGCCAGGCGAAGCGACACGAAGTGCGCGAAGCCTGGGGCCGAGCCTGGTCATGCGACCACTCGCCAGCCCAGGCCGCGGACGTTGCGGATCGCGTCCGCGCCCAGCTTGCGGCGCATACCGTGGATCAGCACATCGATCGCATTGCTGGTGACTTCTTCGCCCCAGCCGTAGATGCGGTTCTCGAGTTGTTCGCGCGAGAGGATGGCACCGGGGCGCTCCAGCAGGGCGTGCAGCAGCGCGAACTCGCGCGCGGTGAGCGCCTCGCGCTCGCCGTTGACCAGCACCTCGCGCGTGGTGAGGTCCAGCTGCAGCATGCCGCTGCCGACCAGCGAATGCGCGGCACCGTCGCGCCGCCGCACGATGGCACGCATGCGTGCGAGCAGTTCGCGGAATTCGAAGGGCTTGAGCAGGTAGTCGTCGGCGCCGAGGTCGAGGCTGTGGATGCGGTCGTCGAGGCCGTCGCGGGCGGTGAGCACCAGCACCGGCGTGGCGTCGCCGCGTTCGCGGGCGCGGCGCAGCACCTCGGTGCCGTCCTGCTTGGGCAGGCCGAGGTCGAGCAGCACGCAGGTGTAGCCGCCGTCGCCCAGGGCGCTCTGGGCAAGCTCGCCATCGCGCACCCAATCCGCGGACCAGCCCGCACCCTCGAGCGCCTGCTTGAGGCTGCGCCCGATCATCTCGTCATCTTCCACCAGCAGAACGCGCATTGCGGCGACTCCTTCGGCCGCAAGGTAGCACGCGACCGGGATGATCGGAAGAGCCTGCGCCGGGGCGCAGAGTAGGTGTGAATACTTAGACGCAGCTTAGGCGGCGGGTGCATCGCGGGGGCAATGGCGGAGGTAATGGCGCGCCGCGGCAACGCTCAGGCCATGCGCACGGCGTGGCGCTCGCCCTCGCCGTCCGAGGCGAAGGCCAGCAGGTCGAGGGCCTCTTTCTCCACTGCAACGCGGTCGGCCTTCGACCAGCGTGCGAAGGGCTCCAGCAGCACGGTGGCAATGCTCTTCTTCTCGCGCTCGATCTTCCAGACACCCGCCACGAAGCCGTCGAGCAGCACCGTGCCGCGCACGATGCCGTTGGCGGTGAACACGCGAGCACGGTGCGCCTCGCTCAGCACGCGGACGCGGTCGGCATGCGAGAGCAGCAAGTTGTCCCACTCGGCCACGAGGCGTGGCGGCGCGGGCGTGTCGGGATCGGGCCGCGGCGCGCGGGGCAGGTCGAAGAGCTCCTGGCCGTCTTCGCTCATGAACACGCGCAGCCGGGACCGCAGGCACTCGGCCACGGCCTTCCAGCCGGTGAGGCCCGACCATGCGCCGGCATCGGCCAGCGTGGCGGGACCGAAGGCCGCGAGGTAGCGCAGCAGCAGGTCGTCCTGGGTGGCGGGGGTTGCATTGGCCGCCGCATCCCCGAGCCAGTCGCCAAGGGGCTGCAGCAGCGCGCTCTGGTGCGAGTTCCAGGTGCCCGCCGGCGGCAGGTGCGCGAGCGGCAGGCTGTTGCGGATCAGCGCGGCGAGCGAGGCGCTCTCGCGGCCGGGCCAGCGCAGGCCGAGGGCCTGCCCGAGTTCGGCGCCGGTGCGCGGACGCTCGGCGAGCAGCGTGCGTGCGGCCTCGACCACCGCCGCGCGGTCGATGCCGTCGAGCGCCTTCTTGTGATTGCTGCCCTGCAGGCCGCGCTGATGCACCGGCTCCAGCAGCGGGCGCCATGCCAGCGCGTCGCGCGCGCTCATCAGGTGCAAGGTGCCGCGCAGGGTCGACATGCGCACGATGCGGCGCTTGTGCAATGCGTCGGTCAGCTGCTCGCGCCGGAAGCCTTCGAGCCGGCTCCAGAGGCCGATGTAGGGCGGGTTGGGCGCCTGCGCCTGCAGCCCGGCCAGCCGCTCGACGGCCTGCGCCGCCGTCAGGCTGCGCCGCTGCAGCAGCATCTGCCGCGCCAGCGTGGCGCGGTTCAGCGCGCGCAGGCTCAGAACTTCTCGTGCGGCGCCAGGTATCGCCATTGCCCCACCGGCAGGTTGCCCAGCATGACCTTGCCGATGCGCACACGCTTCAGCCCCACCACCTTCAGGCCGACCAGCTCGCACATGCGGCGGATCTGCCGCTTCTTGCCTTCGGTGAGCACGAAGCGCAGCTGCTCCGGGTTCTGCCATTCGACCCGCGCCGGCTTCAGCGCCTGCCCGTCGAGGCTCAGGCCGTGGCGCAGCTTCGCGAGCATGGCCGGCGGAAACACCGCCTGCACGTTGGTGGTGACGGGGTCGTCGTCGTCCATGCGCACCAGCTGGCCGGTGGGCGCGGGCTGGCCCAGGCCGTGGTAGGCCACGCGCACCAGGTATTCCTTTTCCATCACCGAGTCTTCGCCGATGAGCTGGCGCGCGATGCGGCCGTCCTGCGTCATGACCAGCAGGCCGATGGAGTCGATGTCGAGCCGGCCGCACGGCGCCAGGCCGCGCAGCTGCTGCGGGCTGAAGAAAAAGCGCGCGTTGTCTTCGGCCCAGCGGTTCTGCGGCGTGAACAGCGTGACCGCCGGTTCATGGCCGTCCTCGGCCTGCCCGCTCACGTAGCCGATGGGCTTGTTGATGAGGATGGTGACCTGGTTCGCCTGCTGGCCCTTGGCCGCCTTGTCGATCTCGATGCGGTCGGAGGGCGTGACCTTCACGCCCATCTCGGCTGGCCTGCCGTTGACCTTCACCCAGCCGTTGGCGATCCATTCGTCGGCCTCGCGGCGCGAGCACATTTTCAGTTCGGCCATGCGCTTGTTCAGGCGCACGGCATCGGCGGGGGGAGAAGAGGGCTCGGTCATCGGAAGGCTTGATCAATGTGCGGCACCGATGCTATCCTGAACGCAAGCGCGAGTTGATCGCGCCCTTTTTGGGGGATTCCCAAGTGAGCACACGCAAGTACCAATACGCCATCGTCATCGGGCGCTTCCAGCCCGTTCATTTCGGACATCAACGACTCATCGAAGAGGCCTCGCGCGCCGCCGATCGGGTCATCGTGGTGGTCGGCTCCGACCGGCAGCCGCGAAGCGTCAAGAACCCCTTCACCTTCGACGAACGCGAACGCATGGTGCGCGCCTGCCTGCGCAGCAGCGACCAGATGCGCGTGAGCGTGGTCGGCGTGGGCGACTCGCCCTACAACGACCAGATCTGGATCGCGTCGATCCAGTCGGCGGTCGAGCGGCTCATCGCTCAGGACGGCCATGCGCCGGCCAAGGCCAAGGTGGCACTGGTGGGGCATCTGAAGGACGCATCGAGCTACTACCTGAAGATGTTCCCCCACTGGGAGTTCGTCGGGCAGAACAGCGTGGAGAGCCTCAACGCCACCGACGTGCGCAGCCTCTACTTCGACCCCGAGAACCGCGGGCAGCTCGCACGCGCCGACCTGCCCGACGGCACGGCCGCGTTCCTCGACCAGTTCACCCGCACCGCCGACTACGCCGAGCTCTGCGAAGAGCGCGCCTTCCTGCTCGACTACCGCGACAAGTACCGCTACGCAGGCAGCGACTTTCCACCCATCTACACCACGGTCGACGCCATCGTGGTCGAGGCCGGCCACATCCTGCTGGTGCAGCGCAAGTTCCATCCAGGCAAGGGCACCTGGGCGCTGCCCGGCGGCTTCGTCGGCCAGCAGGAGCGGCTGCAGGACGCGGCCATCCGCGAGCTGAAGGAAGAAACCCGGCTCAAGGTGCCCGTGCCAGTGCTCAACGGCAGCATGAAGGCCAGCCATGTGTTCGACGCGCCCGACCGCTCGCAGCGCGGGCGCACCATCACGCACGGCTTCTTTTTCGAACTGGCGCACAACCAGTGGGCAGGCCTTTCGGAAGTGCGCGCGGACGACGACGCGGCCGAAGTGCGCTGGGTGCCGATCGCCGAGTTCCTCGACATGCAGGACCGCATCTACGAAGACCACTTCTTCATCGCGAATCATTTTTTGGGTGGCCTGGGCAAGAACTGAACGACCAGGCTTTGTCAGCAAGAACGGCACCCGGTTGACGGGTGCCACAGTGAAAGGAGCTTTCACATGAACCGCAATCTCACCTCCTCGCCCCTGGGCAACAACCTGCTGCTTCGCACCGACTCCTACAAGGTGTCGCACTGGATGCAGTACCCGCCCGGCACGCAGACGGTGTACAGCTACATCGAGTCGCGCGGCGGCATCTTCAGCCACTCGCTGTTCTTCGGGCTGCAGGCCTACCTGCGCGAATACCTGCAGACGCCGGTGACGCGCGACGACGTGGAAGAAGCCGCCCTGCTCATGGCCGCGCACGGCGAGCCTTTCAACCGCGAAGGCTGGCTGCGGCTGATCGAGAAGCACGGCGGGCTGATGCCGGTGCGCATCCGCGCCGTGCCCGAAGGCAGCGTGACGCCGGTGCACAACGTGCTCGCGACCATCGAGAACACCGACCCCGAGTTCTTCTGGGTCACGAGCTTTCTCGAGACCGAGCTGCTGCGCGCCATCTGGTATCCCACCACGGTCGCCACGCTGTCGGCAGCAGCGCGCACCACGCTGCTGCGCTACCTGGAAGCGACCTGCGACGACCCGCAGGGGCAGATCGCCTTCAGGCTGCACGACTTCGGCGCGCGCGGCGTGTCGAGCCTCGAATCGGCCGCGCTCGGCGGCATGGCGCACCTGGTGAACTTCATGGGCACGGACACGCTGGCTGCGCTGGTGGCGGCACGCCGGTACTACGACTGCGACGTGGCGGGCTTTTCGATTCCGGCGGCGGAGCACAGCACCATCACGGGCTGGGGCCGCGAGCATGAAGCCGATGCGTACAGCAACATGGTCGACCAGTTCGGCAAGCCCGGCGCCACTTTTGCGGTGGTGAGCGACAGCTACGACATCTTCAATGCCTGCGCGCGCATCTGGGGCGACGAGCTGAAGGCGAAGGTGGTGGCCTCGGGCGCGACGCTGGTGGTGCGGCCGGATTCGGGCGACCCGGCAGAAACCACGCTGAAGGTGGCGCAGATCCTGGCCGAGCGCTTCGGCACGACGACCAACGCCAAGGGCTTCCGCGTGCTGAACAACGTGCGCATCATCCAGGGCGACGGCGTGAATCTCGATTCGCTGCGGCTGTGCCTGTCGAACTTTTTCCACAACGGTTTTTCGACGGAGAACATCTCCTTCGGCATGGGCGGCGGGCTGCTGCAGCAGGTCAACCGCGACACGATGCAGTGGGCGATGAAGTGCTCGGCGATGCAGGTGAACGGCGAGTGGCGCGACGTGTACAAGTCGCCCGTCGGGGACATGGGCAAGGCTTCGAAGAAGGGGCGTCTTGCGCTGGTGCGCGGTGCGAACGGCATCGAGAACACTGTGCGGGAAGAGACGATGGCGACAGGCCAGGCCGACCTGCTTCAGACGGTGTTCGAGAACGGGCGCATCGTGGAGAGCACCACTTTCGATGCTGTTCGCGAGCGGGCTGCTGCGGGGGTGAATCAGTTCATCACTTCTCGGGCGCCTCTTTGATTTGTGTTCGAGGGTTCGGGGGTGTGCACAGGGCACCAGGTACTCCCCTCCGCGAATGTCCCCCGGGGCTGCGCCCCTCCTCCTTTATTTCGCTGCGGGGAGCACCCGGCGCCCTGTGCACGACGAGCGCGGCTCTCGTGCTGGCCGATCAACCAGTGCTCTGAACGCTCACGACGGCGGGGTGCCTTGCGCAGCGAAATAAAGGAGGAGGCCGCAGGCCGGGGGACATTCGCGGAGCAAGGCACCCCGTCGGCGTGAGCGAGCCCTGAATGAAGGCCCCCAAAAGCACCGCCACACAGCATCGCCATAATCCGCCCAACTCCCGGATTTCATGACCAAACTCCTGATCCTCAGCGTGAGCGCCGGCAACGGCCACGTGCGTGCAGCACAGGCGCTTGCCGCCACCGCCCAGACCCTCGCCCCGCCCTGCACGGCGGTCCACATCGATGCGATGGCCCACGTGGCCGGCGGCTTTCGCAAGGTCTACACCGACTGGTACATCCAGCTCGTGAACCGGGCCCCCGAGCTGTGGTCGTACCTGCACCAGCGCACCGACACCACGCCGCACCACGCGCCCTCGCAACGCCTGCGCCGCGGCATCGAGCGGCTGAGCACCGGCGCCCTCGTGAAGGAAATCCGCCGCGAGCAGCCCGACGCCGTGATCTGCACCCACTTCCTGCCCGCGGAACTGCTGATGCGCGAGCGCAACCGCGGCCGCATCGACTACCCCGTGTGGCTGCAGATCACCGACTACGACCTGCACAACATGTGGCTCGTGCCGGGCATGACCGGCTACCTTGCCGCCACGGAAGAAGTGGCGTTCCGCCTGCGGGCGCGCGGCATTCCGGCGGACCGCATCCACGTCACAGGCATCCCCGTGATGCCGGCGTTCTCCGAGCCCGACGCACCGACGCTTGCGCGCAACGCCTGCGCGACGGAACTGGGCCTCGATCCTTCGCGGCCGGTGCTGCTGATGGCCTCGGGCGGGGCGGGCGTGGGCGACCTGCCGAGCATGGTCGAGCGCGTGCTCGGCCTCGGCGGGGAAGGCAACTTCCAGGTCATTGCCGTTGCCGGCCGCAACGTGGAGGCATACGGCAAGCTGGAGGCGCTGGCCAGGCGCTACCCGGGGCGCGTGGTCGCCATCGGCTTCACCAACGAGATGCACAAGATGATGGCCGCGTCCGACCTCGTCGTCACCAAGCCGGGCGGCCTCACGGTGTCGGAATGCCTGGCACTGGGCAAGCCGATGCTGCTGATCTCGCCCATCCCCGGGCAGGAAGAACACAACGCCGGCTTCCTGATGGAAGAAGGCGCCGCGTGGCTGGCCTACGACGCCATCGGCCTCGACTACAAAGTGGCGCGCCTCATGGCCGACACCGCCAAGCTCGCGAACATGGCCGCCCGCAGCCGCGCGCTGGGCAAGCCGCAGGCCGCTCGCGCGGTGCTGCAACACGTTCTGTCGGACAGCGCGGCATGAACCGCGACACCGAAAAGACCGGCGTGGGCCGCACGCTCGGCTATCTCGCCTGGGTGGCCGTCATGGCCTTCTTCTTCGCCAACGCCGAGATCCAGATCGAAGGCGGTGCCGGCTGGGCGACGTCGCTGCCGACCTGGCGCATCGAGAACAGCATCTGGCTCGACATCTTCTGGGGCGGCCGCGCGATGACGGGCTACCACGCATGGGTGTTCACCTTCATGGCGCTGGTGTTCTTCTCGCCGCTGGCCTTCAACGGCCGCTGGACATGGCGCAACGTCGGGCTCGCGGTGGCGGGGCTGATCGTGTTCTGGGTCTGCGAGGACTTTCTGTGGTTCCTCATCAACCCGGCCTTCGGCTGGGCGCGCTTCAACCCGGTCGATGCGTTCTGGCACAAGCACTGGCTGTGGGGCGCGCCGGTCGACTACTGGGGCGGCCTCGCGGTGGCGCTGCTGATCCTCACGGTTCGCCACTGGAAGCGCAAGCCATGAGCGCGGCTGGCGGCGACGACGAAACGCGCCCCGGCCACTGGGCCGACCCGCTCGACGAACTGCACGTCGAGAACCTGCACCGCATCACGCCCACGCTGTACCGCAGCGCGCAGCCCCGGCGCGCCAACATGGCCGCGCTGCAGGCGCTCGGTATTCGCACGGTGGTGAGCCTGCGCTCGTTCAACGACGACAAGAAGGTGTTCGCCGGCACCGGCATGCGGCTGGTGCGCGTGCCGATCAATACCTGGTCCATCGACGACGCCAAGGTGCTGCGCGCGCTGCTCGCTATCCGCGAGGCGGAGAAGCAGGGACCGGTGCTGATCCACTGCATGCACGGCGCCGACCGCACCGGCGTGATCGCCGCGGTCTACCGCATGGCCGTGCAGGACTGGGACAAGGACAGCGCGCGCCACGAGATGCTGCGAGGCGGCTACGGCTACCACACGCTGTGGCGCAACATCCCGCGCTACATCGAGCGGCTCGATCCCGCGAAGATGCGCCACGCGCTGGCGCATGCCCCCGTGATCCCCGTGGTGTCCTGAAGGCGCCAGCGGCTTCCGTACCCCGCTCCTATACTGGCCGCCCCGTGGCCGATGGCCATCTGCGAAGCTTCACGAAGGGCTCTTCCATGGCACTCCAAATCCGCTCCCTCGTTCGCGCGAACGGCGAACTCGAACTCTCTCTGCACGACGACCCGATCCCCGAACCGCAGGCCCACGAAGTGGTGATCCGCGTCGAGGCGTCGCCCCTGAACCCGTCGGACCTCGGCCTGCTGTTCGGCGCCGCCGACATGAGCACCGCCAAGGCCTCGGGCACGCCCGAGCGCCCCGTCGTCACCGCCACCGTGCCCGAGCGCGTGCTTCCCGCGATGGCGGCGCGGCTCGACCAGTCGATGCCGGTGGGCAACGAAGGCGCGGGCGTGGTGGTCAAGGCCGGATCGTCGCCGGCCGCGCAGGCGCTGCTCGGCAAGACCGTGGCGGCCATCGGCGGCGCGATGTACTCGCAGTACCGCTGCCTCGCCGCCGCCCAGTGCCTGGAACTGCCGGACGGCACCACGCCGGCCGAAGGCGCATCCTGCTTCGTCAACCCGCTCACCTCGCTCAGCATGGTCGAGACCATGCGCATGGAGGGCCACAAGGCGCTGGTGCACACGGCCGCCGCGTCCAACCTGGGCCAGATGCTCAACAAGATCTGCCAGAAGGACGGCATCGCGCTCGTCAACATCGTGCGCAAGCAGGAGCAGGAAGACCTGCTGCGCGGCCTGGGCGCGAAGTACGTTTGCAACGCGACCTCGCCCACCTTCCTCGAAGACCTGACGCAGGCGCTGGTAGAGACCGGCGCCACGCTGGCCTTCGACGCCACCGGCGGCGGCAAGCTCGCCGGGCAGATCCTCGGCTGCATGGAAGCGGCACTGAACCGCACCGCCAAGGAATACAGCCGCTACGGCTCGACCACGCACAAGCAGGTCTACATCTACGGCGGCCTTGATCGCTCTCCCACCGAATTCGTGCGCAACTTCGGCATGGCGTGGGGCATGGGCGGGTGGCTGCTGTTTCCGTTCCTCGGCAAGCTCGGCGATGCCGGTACGCAGCGTTTGAAGACCCGTGTCGTGGCGGAGCTGAAGACCACCTTCGCCAGCAAGTACACGCGCGAGGTTTCGCTGGTGGAGATGCTGCAGCTCGATGCGATCGGGGTGTACGGGAAGCAGGCTACCGGTGAGAAGTTCCTGCTGAATCCCAACAAGGGCGTTGCAGCCTGACCTGCGGCCTTCGCACTCGCCCAAGAAAAAAGGGGCGGCCCCGACAAAGGACCGCCCCTGAGGCCTGTCAGCTCTTCAAGAGCCCGGCCGTTTCACTCGCAGGCGCCACTGCGTAGTGGTCGAACTGCATCGTGTACTGCGCGCGGCCCGAAGACAGCGCACGCAGGTTGCCGATGTAGCCGAACATTTCCTTCAGCGGCACATGCGCATCGACGACGGCCGCGTTGCCGCGCACCGACTGGCCACGGACCATGCCGCGCCGCCGGTGCAGGTCACCGATGCAATCGCCGAGGTAGTCGGCGGGCGTGATGACTTCCACGGCCATCACCGGCTCCAGCAACTGCGGCGCTGCTTTCGCGGCCGCTTCGCGGAACGCCGCCGCGGCGGCCAGTTCGAACGCCATCGCCGACGAATCGCTCTCGTGGTGGCTGCCGTCCACCAGCGTGGCCATGAAGTCCACGCACGGGAAACCGGCCACCACGCCGGATTGCGCGGCGCGGCGGATACCGGCCTCGACCGCGGGAATGAACTCGCGCGGAATGACGCCGCCCACCACCCGGCTCTCGAATCCAATGCCGTCGCCACGCGCACGCGGCGCGATGCGCAGCGTCAGCTCCGCGAACTGGCCGGGACCGCCGTTCTGCTTCCTGTGCACATGGTGCACCTCCGTTTCTCTCGACAAGGTTTCACGGTAGGCGACCTGGGGCCGTCCCACCGACACTTCGACGCCGTATTTCGCGCGCAACTTCTCGACGGACACATCGAGCTGCAGCTCGCCCATGCCCGACAGAATCGTCTGACCCGACTCGGCGTCCTGCCGCAGCCGCAGGCTCGGGTCTTCCCGCAGCATGACCTGCAAGGCCTTCGACAGCGCCTGCTGATCCGCTTGCGCTTTCGGCTCGATCGCGACATGGATCACCGGCTCGGGCACGCTGATCTCTTCCAGTTGCACCGGATGGTTCCGGTCGCACAGCGTGTTGCCGGTCAACGTGTCCTTCAGCCCGACGATCGCGGCGATGTCGCCCGCCACGAGTACCTCGCGCTCGATGCGGTCGTCCGCATGCACTTCGTACAGCCGCGCCGCGCGTTCCGTGCGGCCCGTCGTCGCGTTCAGCACCGTATCTCCACGCCGCAGCCGGCCGCCGTAGACACGCACGAACACCATCGCGCCGTGGTCGTCGCTGGCGACCTTGAATGCCAACGCCGAGAACGGCGCCTCGGGGTCGCATGCAGTCGCAACTTCGCCCGGCTTCGGCAGCCAGTCGACGATCGCGTCGAGCAGCGGCTCCACGCCGCGGTTGCGGAACGCGGAGCCCGCGAGTACGGGCACGAAGGCACTGGCCAGCACTGCCTTGCGGATGCACGCGCGCAGCACGTCGGCCGACGGCTCATTGCCGTTCAGGTAGGCCTCCATGGCCGCGTCGTCCTGCTCGACCGCAAGCTCCACAAGCCGCGCACGATGGCGCTGCGCCGAAGCCAGCAGATCGGCGGGCACGCCGGTCACGCGGCAGGGCTCGCTTGCGTCGTCCTTGTCCCAGACGAGCGCACGCATGCCGACGAGGTCGACCACGCCACGGAAGTCGCCTTCCGTGCCAATGGGTAACTGCACCGCCACGGCCTTCACGCCCAGGCGGTCTTCCATCATGGCAACCACGCGCGGGAAGTCCGCGCCGAGGCGGTCGAGCTTGTTGACGAAGGCGATGCGCGGCACGCGGTACTTGTCCGCGAGGCGCCAGTTCGTCTCGGTCTGCGGCTCCACGCCGGCCACGCCGTCGAACACGACGACCGCGCCGTCGAGCACGCGCAGCGAGCGGTTCACCTCGATGTTGAAGTCGATGTGGCCGGGCGTGTCGATCAGGTTGATCTGCGTCGCGTTCCAGTGGACCGTGATGGCCGCGCTGCTGATGGTGATGCCGCGCTTCTGCTCCTGTGGATCGAAGTCCATGCGCGCCGTGCCGCTGCTGACGTCGCCGATGCGATGGCTCTCGCCGGCGTAGAACAGGATGCGTTCGGTGGTCGTGGTCTTGCCCGCGTCGACGTGGGCAATGATGCCGATGTTGCGGAGGTTTCTGGATTTCGGGTTCATGGCGAATCTTTCTTTTCTCTGGATCGAGGCACGCGCTCTTTCGCGCAGTGCTTCGAAGGCCTGGTTGGCATGCGCCAGCCCCAGGCAAAAAGATTCGCCCGGGAGGCTAGCGACGAACGGTGTCGTGCAATGTGCTGATGCGGCGGCCGGAGCCCGGGCGCACGGTGTCCACGCTCCGGCGGAGGCGAATCGTGGCGATCAGCTTGTCGTAGGTACGCATGGCGTGTTGAACGGTTGATGTGCGGAAAAAACAAAACCCCGGAGGGACGGAGCCTGCCGGGGTTTTCAATACCGGAAGGCGCAACGCCTTCCGAACGCGATCGAGGGCGATGTCAGGTGGCGATGCTCGCCTCGATGGCTTGGATGAATTTCATGGTGGGCGGGATTGTGAAGATGCCGGCGGGCAAAGGCAAGCGCAGCAATGCGCGGTGTTGGTCGGAAGTCACGGTGCTGGGCAGGCAGCCCAGCACGCCCTAGACCACCAGCCGATACCCCACAGCCGTCTCCGTCAGCAGATGCCGGGGCTGCGCGGGATCGGCCTCGAGCTTCTGCCGCAGGTGCCCCATGTAGATGCGCAGGTAGTGGCTCTGGTCGGTGTGCGACGGTCCCCACACTTCGCGCAGCAGTTGGCGCTGCGTCAGCACGCGGCCTGCGTTTGCGACCAGCACCGACAGCAGCCGGTATTCAGTGGGCGTCAGGTGTACTTCAGCGCCGGCCCGCCGCACGAGCCGCGCCGCGCGGTCGAACTCGATCTCGCCGAAGCGGAACAGCGCCTCGGCCGGTTCGTCATTGCCGCCCCCCGCGGCGCGGGGGCGCCTGAGGTTGGCACGCACGCGCGCCAGCAGTTCGCCGGTGCCGAAGGGCTTGGTCAGGTAGTCGTCTGCGCCGGCGTCGAGGGCGGCGATCTTGTCGGCCTCGTCGGTGCGCGCCGACAGCACGATGATCGGCACCGCCGACCAGCCGCGCACGTCGCGGATCAGCGAGACGCCGTCGCCGTCGGGCAGGCCGAGGTCGAGCACCAGCAGGTCGGGCTGCCGCGTGCCGGCCGCCGCCAGGCCGTCGCGCAGGGTGCCGGCCTCGTGCACCAGCCAGCCTTCGGCCTCGAGCGCGCCGCGCACGAACCTGCGTATCTGCGGTTCGTCTTCGATCACGATGGCGGTGGGGGCTGGCATGGGTTCAGAGTTGTGCTTCGGCGGATTCGGGCGGCTCGCGGCGCGGCAGCGTGACCGTGAATTCTGCACCGCCGCCGCGCGCATTCGACGCGGTGATCTCGCCTCCGTGCGCGCTCACCACCGCCTTGCAGATTGCCAGGCCCAGGCCCACGCCCGGCGTCGCCGATTCGGCTTCGCCGCGCGTGAACTTGTCGAACAGCTTCTGCTCGTGGCCGAGCAGCGCGGCGGGCAGGCCAGGGCCGTGGTCGCGCACGGTGAGCACCAGCGTGCCGGGCTCGGCCCGCGCGCCGACTTCGATGGGCGGCGCGCCGTACTTGGTGGCGTTCTCCAGCAGGTTGACGAGCACGCGCTCGATCAGCACCGCGTCGAACTCGACCAGCGGCAGCTCGGCGTCGAGCGCGGTGTGCACGACGGTGTCGCCCAGCGAGGTGCGCGCCGCGCGGATGGCCGAGCCCACCACCTCTTCCACCGACTGCCAGTCGCGCCGCAGGTTGACCGCGCCGCCGGCGATGCCGCTTTCGAGCCGCGCCATGTCGAGCAGGTTGTTGACCAGCGCATGCAGCTCGTGCGCCTGCGCGACGATGGCGCGCGCGGCGTTGTCGCGCTCCTCGGGCGGCAGCGTCTGCAGCGATTCGGCCAGCGCGATCAGCGCGGTGAGCGGCGTGCGCACGTCGTGCGAGATGGCGCCGAGCAGCGCGTTGCGCAGCCGCTCCGACTCCATCTCGACCACTGCCTGCTGCGCCACCTCGACGTAGTGCACCCGCTCCAGCGCGATGGCGATCTGCCGCGCCAGCGTGTCGAGCTGCTGCGCCTGCTCGGGAATGAGCAGCCAGCGCGGCTGCGCGGGCGACAGCGCCAGCACGCCGCGCACGCGCATCGGCGCGCGCAGCGGCACGTAGTGCCAGGGCTGCGCGGCCAGCGTGGCGGTCGCCAGGCCGGCCGGCTGGCCGTGGCGGAAGGCCCAGTCGGCCACCTGCGGATCGAAGCCTTCGGGTGCGTTGGCCGGCAGCACGAGCTGGTCGGCAGCGTCGGTCACCAGCACCAGCGCATGGCCACCGAAGTGCCCCTGCACCGCGGCAGTGCCGAGCGTGACCACCTGCGAGCTTTCGAGCGCGGCGGACAGCTCCCGCGTCAGCTCGAACAGCGAGCGTGCACGCCGCTCGCGGCTGGTCGACACGCCGGCTGCGAAGCGCAGGCCGGCGGTGAGCTGCCCCACCAGCAGGCCGACGCCCAGCATGATGGCGAAGGTCAGCACGTACTGCACGTCGCTGACCGCGAAGGACAGGCGCGGCGGCACGAAGAAATAGTCGAAGGCCGCGACGTTGAGCAGCGCCGCCAGCGCCGAAGGCCCGCGCCCGAAGCGCATTGCCACGCCCACCACGCCCAGCAGGAACAGCATGACGATGTTCGACAGCTCCAGCACGCTGGCCAGCGGCGTGCACACCAGTGTCAGCGCG
Source organism: Variovorax durovernensis (assembly GCF_977011995.1). Classification (NCBI taxonomy): domain Bacteria; kingdom Pseudomonadati; phylum Pseudomonadota; class Betaproteobacteria; order Burkholderiales; family Comamonadaceae; genus Variovorax; species Variovorax durovernensis. Next base: position 6,356,012 of record NZ_CDRNCW010000001.1, read on the forward strand.
ACGCTGGTGGCGGTGGCCCATGCGTAGGCCGGCCAGTAGGTGGGCGCTTTCTCGTGGTCGTCGCTGTCGATGCGCGCACCTTCCAGCGGCGCGCGCGACAGGCGGCGCGAGCTGTCGGCGGGCGCGACTTCCATGATGTCGAGCGTGGGCGCGCGTTGCGCCAGCGCGCGCGAGAGCGGGGGCGATGCGGCGGCGGGCCACCAGCGGCGCCAGCCCGCGGCCAGCTCCGAGCGCCCGAGCACCAGCGTTGCGCAGTTCAGGCGCCGTGCCTGTTCGGCGAGCTGCTCCGCCACGTCGGAGCCGGTGAGCACCGCCGTGGCCGCCCCCAGTTCCTCGGCCAGCTTGAGCACGGCGAGGATGCGGTCGCGCTCGGCGGCCGCCAGTCTTTGCAGGCGGGGCGTCTCGACATACGCCGCATGCCACCGCACATTGAGCTGGCCCGCCAGCCGCGCGGCGGTGCGCACCGTCTGCGCCGCGCCTTCGTGCGGGCCGACGCAGGCGAGGATCGCGCCCGAGGTGTTCCAGGCCTGCAGGCCGCGCCCTTTTCCGTTCCCGCCGGCACCCGGCCCCGACTGCTCCACGCGCCAGCCGCGCACGTCGTCTTCCACGTGTTCGGCGGTGCGCCGCAGCGCGATCTCGCGCAGCGCGATGAGGTTGCCCTTGCGGAAGAAGTTCTGCGCCGCACGCTCGGCCTGCTGCGGCAGGTAGACCTTGCCGGCCGCGAGCCGCGCCGTGAGTTCGTCGGGGGTGACGTCGACCAGCACCACCTCGTCGGCCTCGTCGAGCACGGTGTCGGGCACGGTCTCGTGCACCCGCACGCCGGTGATGGCGCCGACCGTGCCGTTCAGGCTCTCCAGGTGCTGCACGTTGAGCGCCGACCACACCTCGATGCCGGCGGCCAGCAGCTCCTGCACGTCCTGCCAGCGCTTGGCATGGCGCGAGCCGGGGGCGTTGGTGTGGGCCAGTTCGTCGACCAGCAGCACGGCTGGCTTGCGGGCCAGCGCGGCGTCGAGGTCGAATTCGGCGAGGGTGCGGCCGCGGTAGGCCAGCTCGCGCAGCGGCAGCGCGTCGAGCCCCGCGAGCAGCGCGGCGGTCTCGCTGCGGCCGTGGGTCTCGACCACGCCGATCAGCACGTCGCGGCCGGCGGCGCGTTCGCGTTGCGCGGCGCTCAGCATGGCCCAGGTCTTGCCGACGCCAGCGCTGGCGCCGAAGTAGATGCGCAGCTTGCCGCGCTGCGCGCGCGCTTCGTCGCTGCGCAGTTGCGCGAGCAGGGCGTCGGGGTCGGGGCGGTCGTCGAGCATGTGTGCCGCGCAGGTTATCGCATCGGAGGGTCCTTGCGGCGGTCCGCGTGCCGCCGCGCGGTGCGCGAGAGCACCCACCAGGCAAAGCCCAGCGGCACGAACAGCGCCGCCATCGCCAGCAGCGCAAGAAGCAGGTCAGTGACCATGGCCGAGGCCGCAGCGCGCGAGGTGATCGCGCCAGCTCACGAGCCGGCCGATCTCGCCCGAAGGCACGCATTCGATCAGGCGATGCAGCACGTCCGCGTAGCTGCCGATCGGCAGGCGGATCATCAGGCGCACGCAGGGCGCATCGCTTTCCTGCGTGCTGCAGGCGTGCAGCAGCGGCTCGCAGCGCACCACACCCGCGTCGGGGCAGCCGGCCATGCTGCGGCGCACGCGCAGGGCGTCTGCGCAGCAGACGGTGACGTCGAGCACGTAGTACGGGCCCGTGCCCTGCTTGCTGTTCGGCTTGCTCATGAGTGCGTGCGTTCGCGGCACGCCGGGGTGTTCTCGGTAGGCGGCATAGGCCATGGTTTGTTTCTCCTCAACGGGGAGTCGAAGGACTGAAGGAACCTGCAAAAGCGTCGAGCGCGATGTTCAGCGCGAGCACGTTGACGCGCGACTCGCCCAGGAAGCCCCACTTGGGGCCTTCCGTGTTGTCGGTGATCAGCGTGTTGACGCGGTCCAGCGGAATGCCGCGCACGCGTGCGACACGCGCTGCCTGGTAGCGCGCGGCGGCCGGGCTGATGTCGGGGTCGAGGCCGCTGGCCGATGCGGTGACCAGGTCGACCGGCACCGGCGCGGTGTTGCCCGGGTCGGCCGCGCGCAGCGCCTCGACGCGCGCCTTCACGGCATCGGTCAGCGCCGGGTTGAGCGGGCCCTGGTTCGAGCCGCCGGAGGCCACGCCGTTGTACGGCTGCGGCGACGTGGCCGAAGGACGGCCCCAGAAGTGCTTCGGATCGCTGAAGTTCTGGCCGATGAGCTTCGAGCCCACCGTGGTGCCGTCGAGCACGATCAGGCTGCCGGCCGCCTGCGCGGGGAACACCGCCTTGGCGGCGCCGGTGACGGCCATCGGGTAGATCAGGCCGGTGAGCGCGCTCAGCAGCACGAAGAGCACGAGCGCGGGGCGGGCGATGTTGCCGCTGTTGTTGTTCATGATGGAAAACTCCTCAGACGAGATGGACGACGACAAGAAGCCAGTCGATCAGCTTGATGCCGATGAAGGGCACCAGCAGGCCGCCCAGGCCGTAGATGGCCAGGTTGCGGCGCAGCAGCGACGCGGCGCCCACGGGCCGGTAGCGCACGCCCTTCAGTGCCAGCGGAATCAGGAACACGATGACCAGCGCGTTGAAGATCACCGCGCTCAGGATGGCCGAGGACGGGCTCGCCAGCCGCATCACGTTCAGCGCGCCCAGCTGCGGATAGGTCGACACGAAGATCGCCGGGATGATGGCGAAGTACTTCGCCACGTCGTTGGCAATGGAGAAGGTGGTGAGCGAGCCGCGCGTCATGAGCAGCGCCTTGCCGGTCTCCACCACTTCCAGCAGCTTGGTCGGGTTGGAGTCCAGGTCGACCATGTTGCCGGCCTCCTTGGCAGCCTGCGTGCCGCTGCCCATGGCCACGGCCACGTCGGCCTGCGCGAGCGCGGGGGCGTCGTTGGTGCCGTCGCCGGTCATGGCCACGAGGCGGCCTTCGGACTGGTACTGGCGGATGAGCGCGAGCTTGTCCTCGGGCGTGGCTTCGGCCAGGAAGTCGTCCACGCCGGCCTCGGCCGCGATGGCCGCCGCCGTGAGCTTGTTGTCGCCGGTGATCATCACCGTCTTGATGCCCATGCGGCGCAACTCGGCAAAGCGCTCCTTGATGTCGGTCTTGACGATGTCCTTGAGCTCGACCACGCCGAGCACGCGGTTGCCTTCGGCCACGGCCAGCGGCGTGCTGCCGCGGCGGGCGGCTTCCTCGGCCGCGCGCAGCACCTCGGGCGCCATGCTGCCACCGAGCGCTTCCACATGGCGGCGCACCGCATCGACCGCGCCCTTGCGCAGCAGGATGTCGTCGGTGTCCAGGCTGTTGGGCTCGGCCGGCAGGTCGACGCCGCTCATGCGGGTCTGCGCGGTGAAGGGCACGAAGCGCGCGCCCTCCACGGCGGTGGTGTCCAGCCCGTCGCGGCGGGCCAGCTCGACGATGCTGCGGCCTTCGGGCGTCTCGTCGGCCAGCGACGAGAACATGGCGGCGCGCGCCAGCCGGGCCTTGGTGATGCCGGGCGCGGGCAGGAACGAAGTGGCCTGGCGGTTGCCGTGCGTGATGGTGCCGGTCTTGTCGAGCAGCAGCACGTCGACGTCGCCGGCGGCTTCCACCGCGCGGCCCGAGGTGGCGATCACGTTGGCCTGCATCATGCGGCTCATGCCGGCCACGCCCACGGCCGACAGCAGCCCGCCGATGGTGGTCGGAATCAGGCACACCAGCAGCGCGACCAGCGCGGTCAGCGACACCACGGTGCCGGCGCCGGCGGCTTCCACGCTGAAGATCGAGAACGGCAGCAGCGTGACCGTGACCATCAGGAACACGATGGTCAGCGCCACCAGCAGGATGGTCAGCGCGATCTCGTTGGGCGTCTTCTGGCGCTTGGCGGCCTCGACCATGCCGATCATGCGGTCGAGGAAAGACTCGCCCGGGTTCACCGAGATGCGCACCACCAGCCAGTCGGACAGCACGCGGGTGCCGCCGGTCACGGCCGAGAAGTCGCCGCCCGATTCGCGCACCACGGGCGCCGATTCGCCGGTGATGGCGCTTTCGTCGACCGAGGCCACGCCTTCGATAACCTCGCCGTCGAGCGGGATCACGTCGCCGGTCTCGACCAGCACGACATCACCCTTGCGCAGGTTGGGCGCCTGCTCCGGCAGCCACTGTGCGCCGTGATGCGGCTCCTGCAGCTTCTTGGCCCAGGTGTCCTTGCGCAGGCCGCGCAGCGAAGCGGCCTGCGCCTTGCTGCGGCCTTCGGCCAGGGCTTCGGCGAAGTTCGCGAACAGCACGGTGAACCACAGCCAGATGGTCACGGCCAGCACGAAGGCGGGCTTCATGCCGGTGTCGCCCGGGAAGCTCAGCGCATGCACCCAGAGCACCGTGGTCAGGATGCTCCCGATGTACACGATGAACATCACCGGGTTGCGCCACTGGGTGCGCGGGTTGAGCTTGGCGAAGGCGGCCCACAGCGCGGGCTTGACCAGCGCCGCGTCGAACAGCGAGAGGGATGTCTTGGTATTGGCAGTAGTCATGTTGCGCTCCTTCTTATTTCCAGAGCACGAGGTGTTCGACGATCGGGCCCAGGGCCAGCGCCGGCACATAGTTGAGCAGGCCGACCAGCAGCACCGTGCCGATCAGCAGGGAGACGAACAGCGGGCCGTGCGTGGGCAGGGTGCCGCTGGTGACGGGCAGGCGCTTCTTGGCGGCCAGCGCGCCGGCCACGGCCAGCACCGGCACGATCATCGCGAAGCGGCCGAGCCACATGGCCAGTGCGAGCAGGCCGTTGTAGAAGGGCGTGTTGGCCGACAGGCCCGCGAAGGCGCTGCCGTTGTTGTTGGCGGCCGAGGTCAGCGCGTACAGGATTTCAGAGAAGCCATGCGCGCCCGGGTTCGCAATGCCGGCCTTGCCGGCGCCCGCGATCACCGCCACCGCCGTGCCCGCCAGCACCAGGACCGGCGTGACCAGGATGGCGATGGAGATCAGCTTCATCTCGCGCACCTCGATCTTCTTGCCGAGGTACTCCGGCGTGCGGCCGATCATCAGCCCGGCGATGAATACCGCGAGCATCGCGAAGATCAGCATGCCGTACAGGCCAGAGCCCACGCCGCCGAACACCACTTCGCCCAGCTGCATCAGCACCATCGGCACCATGCCGCCCAGCGGGGTGAGCGAGTCGTGCATGCCGTTGACCGCACCGCAGGATGCGGCCGTGGTGATTGCGGCAAAGAGCGACGAGGCATCGATGCCGAAGCGCACTTCCTTGCCTTCCATGTTGCCGCCGGCCTGCAGCGCGTTCGACACCTGGTCGACCCCGAGCGAGGCGAACAGCGGATTGCCTGCATGCTCGGCGGGCGTGATGACCATCACCGCGATGACGAACATGATCGTCATCGCCGCGAGCACGGCCCAGCCCTGGCGCATGTCGCCGACCACGCGGCCGAAGGTGAAGCACAGCGCGGCCGGGATCAGGAAGATCGCGATCATCTGCAGCAGGTTCACCAGCGCCGTCGGGTTTTCATACGGATGCGCCGAGTTGGCGTTGAAGAAGCCGCCGCCATTGGTGCCGAGCATCTTGATGGCTTCCTGCGAAGCCACCGGGCCCATGGCCAGGGTCTGCGTCTTGGTGGTGGCGTCTTCCATCACCGGCTGGCCCTTCTCGTCCTTCAGCGGCTGGCCGTCGGCGCCGTTCTTCGGCTGCTGGAAGGCGGTGGTCTCGAGCGTGCTCACTTCCTTGTAGGCGTCGAAGTTCTGGATCACGCCCTGGCCCGCGAAGATCATCGCAAGCACGAACGAGATCGGCACCAGCACCCACAGCGTGATGCGCGTGACGTCGGCCCAGAAGTTGCCGACCAGCCCCTTGCCGTCGCCGCGACGCGCGAAGCCGCGCACCAGCGCGAAGGCCACCGCGATACCGGTGGCGGCGGAGAAGAAGTTCTGCACCGTCAGGCCGAGCATCTGCGTGAGATAGCTCATGGTCGACTCGCCGGAGTAGCCCTGCCAGTTGGTGTTGGAGACGAAGCTCACCGCGGTGTTGAAGGCCGAGTCGGGCGACACGGCCGTCATGCCCGCGGGGTTCAACGGCAGCCAGCCCTGCAGGCGCTGCAGGGCGTAGACGAAGATCGCGCCGATGGCATTGAAGGCCAGCAGCGCGAGCGCGTAGCGCAGCCAGTGCATCGACTGCTCGGGCTTGGTGCCGGCGAGCTTGTACAGCGGCGCCTCGACGCGCTGCATCCAGCGCGGCACGCGCTCGTTGCACAGCGCGGCAAGGAACTTGCCGACGGGCCAGGCCAGCACCAGCAGCGCGGCCATGAAAAGGGCCAGCAGGCCCCATGCGGAGGAGGTCATTTCAGAATTCCTCCGCGCAGATCAGCGCGAACACCAAGTAGGCGAAAAGCACCACGGCGATCAGTGCGCCGAAGCCGTAAAGAACTTCGAGGCTGATCATGACGGCGCTCCGTCGGTCTTGTTCGATGGCTTCGGTGCGTCGAGCCTGTTCAGCCCGACCACCATGGCCCCCACCACGGCCCAAAGCGCCAGCAAGGCGCCCATCCAGACGATGTCCATACATCACTCCTGCAAACGAGAAAAGATGGGCTTCAGTCTCGGCAGTCGTGCGTCAAAACGGGGGAAAGAGTGAAGGTACGGCCGTAAAGAAAGCGTAAAAACGGCGGCTCCAGGGCTCTTCAGCGCTTGAATCTCAGGGGCAGACGGGCAGGTCCTGCATAGGGGGGATAGCGTCGAAGGCGGCGTAGTTGCCGTCGTGATCGGTCCAGGCGAGCGGATAGACATTCGAAGAGACGTGCAGCTTCACGCCATCGAAAAGACTTCGCACCGCATCAGCCGTCGCGGCCGCGCGTCGCTGCGCCAGCCGCTTTGCGTCGGGCGCGGTATCGGGCGCCACGCCTTCGAGGTCAACCGAGTCCAAGTGCGGGTACAGGCGGCGGAAATGATCCAGCCTGTCGGCGATCAGCGCGATCTGGTCGCGGTCCAGGACTGCGGAGCCTTCGGCGAAAACGACGAGGGCCGAAGCCCAGTGTTTGCATTCCTGCGCCGTTGCACAGGTGCTCAGACCGGCGAGGACGGGCGGCACGAGGCAAGCGAGTCTTATTGCTTTCACCTTTGAATCCCTCCATCTTCCATTCGGCACGGACATTCATGCGGACAGGCAAGAAGGAAGTCGATCTCCACTCGCTTGACGTCTTCCTTGCCCAGGGCGCCTGCAGGATAGACATTGCCTTTGGCCGGAAGAGCGACCGTCGGCACGCTGAAGCGCAGACCCTCATCGAGAATGCGAGCAACATTCCTGGCCCGCTGTATCGCCAGCCTCTGCGGATCCCCCACCACGATCACCTTTCGCATCATTCCGATGAATCTCCAAGTTGAGGACAGCAACTTGTAGAGAGCCCAGGTGACGCCGGCACCAATCGCCGCGGACAAAACCCCGGCGTCGCGACTTACTTCACGCGGCGCATCCGGCGAAACAGAGGAGCCCGACTGTCACAACACGACCGGCTGGCACGTCTTCAGGTCTGCGGGGTTCCCCCGCGCAACACCTGGAGAACCCGACATGCACAGCAGCAGCCTCGCTCGAATAGCCCCGGCCTATGACGGCCATTGCCAAGCCGTCCTCGACAGGCGGCCGGCGCCATCAAATAATCAAAGCACTTTCTTTGATTAATAATGGACGTCGTAATGAACAAGCAATCAAGGGCCTGGCTGGGCGCCGGCCTGGCGACATTGGTACTGGGGGGAGCCGGCTACGGGCTCGTCACGAAGCTCGAGCCGGCACACGCGCAGGGCACCGGCATGCCGCCGGCCAAGGTGGCCGTTGCCACCGCGCAGAAGACGGAGGTGGCGCGCTTCCTCAGCGGCATCGGCACGCTGGAGGCCAACCGGCAGGTCGAGGTGCCGGCCGAGGTGGAAGGCCGCGTCGCGAAGATCCTCTTCACGCCCGGCGGCGAGGTGCGCGCGGGGCAGCTGCTGGTGCAGCTCAATGACGCACCCGAGCAAGGCGACCTGGAGCGCCTGACGGCCCAGCGCGCCAATGCCAAGGCGCTGCTGGAGCGCACGCGCCGCCTGCTGCCTCAGCAGGCCGCCACGCAGGAGCAGCTCGAACAGGCGCAGGCCGCCTTCGACCAGGCCAGCGGCGACCTCCGGCGCGCCCAGGCCGTGCTCGAGCAGAAGCGCATCAAGGCGCCGTTCGACGGCGTGCTCGGCATCCGCCGCGTCAACCTCGGCCAGTTCGTGCGGGCCGGCGATGCGCTGGTGTCGCTCACCGACAGCCGCACGCTGTTCGCCAACCTCACGCTGCCCGAGACGGCGCTGCCCGAGACGGCGCTGCCCGTTCTCAAGCGCAACCAGCAGGTGGCGCTGTCGGTCGATGCGTATCCGGGCCGGGTGTTCCAGGGCAGGCTCAGCACCATCGAGCCGCAGATCGGCAGCGACACACGCACCGTGCGCCTGCAGGCCACCATCGACAACGCAGACGGCGCGCTCACGCCCGGCATGTTCGTCAATGGCAAGGTCGCGCTGCCGGCACGCACCGACGCCATCACCGTGCCCGAGACGGCCATCACCTACAGCACGCACGGCGACTCGGTCTTCGTGGTGCGGCCCGCCGAGAAGGGCGACGGCTTCACCGCGCAGCAGGTGTTCGTGAAGGCCGGCGAGCGGCAGGACGGCCTGGTCGTCATCGAGAAGGGCCTGATGCCCGGCGACAAGGTCGTCACCTCCGGCCAGCTGCGCCTGTACACCGGCGCGGCCGTGATGCCGACGGCCAAGGACACGCTGGCCCTCGCACAGGAACCCAGGCCATGAAGTTCACCGACCTCTTCGTGCGCCGGCCCGTGCTGGCGCTGGTGGTGAGCACGCTCATCCTGCTGCTCGGCGCGCGTGCGCTGGGCGACCTGCCGGTGCGGCAATACCCGCTGACCGAGAGCACCACGCTCACCATCACCACGCAGTACCCCGGCGCCTCGCCGGAGCTGATGCAGGGCTTCGTCACGCAGCCGATCGCGCAGGCGGTGGCGACCATCGAGAACGTCGACTATCTCTCGTCGTCTTCCACGCTGGGCCGCAGCGTGATCAGCGTGCGCATGAAGCTCAACGCCGACGCCAACCAGGCGCTCACGCAGGCGATGGCGCAGGTCAGCCAGGTCAAGTACCGGCTGCCGGCCGAAGCATTCGACCCGGTCATCCTCAAATCGTCGGGCGAGGCCACTGCGGTGGCCTACGTCGGCTTCTCCAGCAAGACGATGCCGATGCCGGCGCTCACCGACTACCTCTCGCGCGTGGTGCAGCCGCAGTTCGCCTCCATCACCGGCGTGTCGGGCGTCGAGGTCTCGGGCGGGCAAACGCTGGCCATGCGCGTGTGGCTCGACCCCAACCGCATGGCCGCGCGCGGCATCTCGGCCGGCGAGCTGGCCGACGCGCTGCGCCAGAACAACGTGCAGGCCGCACCCGGGCAGGTGAAGGGCCTGTACGTGGTGTCGAACATCCGCGTGAACACCGACCTGGTGAACGTGGCCGAGTTCCGCGACATGGTGGTCAAGCGCGACGGTGACGCCATCGTGCGCCTTGGCGACGTGGCCACTGTGGAGCTGGGCGCTGCAAGCGCCGACAGCAGCGCCACGATGGACGGCGTGCCCGCCATCTACCTCGGCCTGCAGGCGGCACCCAACGGCAATCCGCTGGTGATCGTGAAGCGCATCCGCGACCTGCTGCCCGGCATCAAGCAGAACCTGCCGCCGGGCGTGGAAGTGCAGCTGCCCTTCGAGCTGGCGCGCTTCATCGAGGCTTCCATCGACGAGGTGCAGAAGACGCTGCTCGAAGCCATCGCCATCGTGGTGATCGTGATCTTCCTGTGCCTTGGCTCGGTGCGCGCGGTGCTGATCCCGGTGGTGACCATTCCGCTGTCGATGCTGGGCGCCGCCGCGCTGATGCTGCTGTTCGGCTTCAGCATCAACCTGTTGACTTTGCTGGCGATGGTGCTGGCCATAGGGCTGGTGGTGGACGACGCCATCGTGGTGGTGGAGAACGTGCACCGCCACATCGAGGAAGGCAAATCGCGCGTGCAGGCCGCGCTGATCGGCGCGCGCGAAGTGGCAGGCCCGGTGATCGCGATGACGCTCACGCTGGCCGCGGTGTACGCACCCATCGGCCTCATGGGCGGGCTCACGGGTTCGCTCTTCAAGGAGTTCGCCTTCACGTTGGCGGGCGCGGTGGTGGTGTCGGGCGTGATCGCGCTCACGCTGTCGCCGGTGATGAGTTCGTTCCTGCTGCCGCAGGACACCACCGGCAGCCGCATGGCGCGCGCGGCGGAGTCGTTCTTCCACAAGCTTGCAACGGGCTACGGCCGGCTGCTCGACGTGTCGCTGCACCACCGCTGGGTGACCGGCGTGTTCGCAGCACTGGTGCTGGCGAGCCTGCCCTTCCTCTACAACGCGGCGCAGCGCGAGCTGGCTCCAGGCGAGGACCAGGCCATGGTGCTCACGGCCATCAAGTCGCCGCAGCACGCCAACATCGACTACGTCGAGAAGTTCGGCAAGAAGTGGGACGAGGTGTTTGCCACGCTGCCCGAGAACACCGGCCGCTGGCTCATCAACGGCTCCGACGGCGTGTCGAACAGCATCGGCGGCGTGCAGCTGTCGGACTGGAAAGACCGCAAGCGCAACGCCGACCAGATCCAGGGCGACACGCAGGGCCGCATGAACGACGTGGAAGGCAGCAGCGTCTTCGCGTTCCAGTTGCCCTCGCTGCCAGGCTCCACCGGCGGGCTGCCGGTGCAGATGGTGATCCGCAGCGCGGGCGACCACCGCACCGTTTTCGAGGCCATGGAAGCGCTGAAGAAGTCGGCGCGCGACAGCGGCAAGTTCGCCGTGGTCGACAGCGACCTGGAGTTCAACAACCCCACGGTCGAAATCCGCGTGGACCGCGCCAAGGCCAACAGCATGGGCGTGACGATGAAGTCCATCGGCGACACGCTGGCCGTGCTGGTGGGCGAGAACTACGTCAACCGCTTCGGCATGGACGGCCGCTCTTACGACGTGATTCCGCAGTCGCCGCGCGAGCAGCGCCTGTCGGCCGAGGCGCTGTCGCGCTACTTCGTGAAGAGCGCGAGCGGCCAGCCCGTGCCGCTGGCCAACCTGGTGCAGCTGTCGACCAGCGTGGGCCCCAACAAGCTCACGCAGTTCAACCAGCTCAATGCGTCCACCTTCCAGGCCATTCCGATGCCGGGCGTGACCATGGGCGACGCGGTGGCCTTCCTGAGCGAAGAGGCGAAGAAGCTGCCGGCCGGCTTCAGCTACGACTGGCAGTCGGACGCGCGGCAGTTCACGCAGGAGGGTTCGGCGCTGGTGATGGCCTTCGTGTTTGCCATCGTGGTGATCTACCTGGTGCTGGCCGCGCAGTACGAGAGTCTGCGCGACCCGCTGATCATCCTGATCAGCGTGCCGATGTCGATCTGCGGCGCGCTGGTGCCGCTGGCGCTGGGCTTCGGCACCATCAACATCTACACGCAGATCGGGCTGGTGACGCTGATCGGGCTCATCAGCAAGCACGGCATCCTGATGGTGGAGTTTGCCAACGAGATCCAGATGCACAAGGGCCTCGACCGGCGCGCATCGATCGAGGAGGCCGCGCGCATACGGCTGCGCCCCATTCTGATGACCACCGCCGCGATGGTGGTGGGCCTGGTGCCGCTGCTGTTCGCGAGCGGCGCGGGTGCCAACAGCCGCTTCAGCATCGGCCTGGTGATCGTGGTCGGCATGCTGGTGGGCACGCTGTTCACGCTGTTCGTGCTGCCCACCATGTACACGCTGCTGGCGCGCGACCACCGCGCGGTGGGCCGCTCGCGGCGCACGGCCGAACTCGATGCGCTGGCCGAAGGAGCATGACCATGAACCGACTCTTTTCATACACCGCGCCTTTTTCGTTGAGCCTGCTCGTGCTGGCCGGCTGCGCGGTCGGGCCGAAGTACACCGCGCCTTCGGACGCGCCGGTTGCCATCTCCGCGCCCGAGCGCTCGCTGTTCGCCGACGACGCGGTGCAGCGCGACTGGTGGCGCCAGCTCGACGATCCGCAGCTCGATGCGCTGATCGACCGCGCACTGGCCGCCAACCACGACATCTGCATCGCGCAGGCCCGCTTGCTCGAAGCCCGCGCCACGCAGACCGAGGCGGAGCTAGACCAGCTGCCGGTGGTCACCGCCGGCGCGAGCAAGACGCGCAGCATCGCGCAAGGCAACAGCGGCACGCAGCCCGACGTGCGCTCGCTGTCGCAGAGCAGCCGCGCAGGCTTCGACGCCTCGTGGGAAATCGACCTGTTCGGCCGGCTGAAGCGGCTCGACGAGGCCGCCACCGCGCGCGCCGAAGCCAGCGCCGCCGACCTCGAACAGGTGCGCATCGTGGCCGTGGCCGAACTGGCGCGCAACTACTACGAGATGCGCGGCGCGGAGCAGCGCATTGCCGTGACGCGCCGCACGCTCGACAGCCTGCGCCAGAGCCTGCGCGTGACCGATGCGCAGGTGCGGACCGGCCGCGGCCTCGAAGGCGACCTGGCGAGCGCGCAGGCCAACCTGGCGACCACCGAGAGCCAGCTGCCCGCGCTGGAAACGGCGCGCCGCCAGGCCGCCTACCGCGTAGCGGTGCTGGCCGGCCTGCGCCCCGCCGAGCTCGAACCGATGCTGCAGCCCCGGCCGCTGCATGCGCTCGACAAGCGCCTGCCCGTCGGCGACCTGGCCGACCTGTTGCGCCGCCGGCCCGACGTGCTGCGCGCCGAGCGCGGCCTCGCGGCCAGCACGGCGGACGTGGGCGCGGTCACGGCCGAGCTGTATCCGCGCTTCGACATCGGCGGCTTCCTCGGTTTCGTCGCCTTGCGCGGTTCCGACCTGGGAAGCTCGTCGAGCCGGGCTTTCAGCGTGACGCCCGGCGTGAGCTGGCCCGCCCTGCGGCTGGGCTCGGTGAAGGCACGCGTGCGCGGCGCCGAAGCCCGCGCCGAAGGCGACCGCGCGCTCTACGAGCAGACCGTGCTGCGCGCCATCGAGGACGTCGAGAACGCCCTCACCGGGTACGGCCAGAACCAGCTGCGGCTGCAGCGGCTGGTGGAGGCCTCGGCCCGCAGCGGCCGCGCCGCCGAACTGGCCGAGGTGCGCTACCGCGAAGGCGCCACGTCCTACCTGAGCGTGCTCGACGCCCAGCGCACCCTGCTGCGCGCGCAAGATGCCGTGGCCGAGGCCGAAACCGCCTCGTACACCAGCCTCGTCGCGCTCTACAAGGCGCTGGGCGGCGGCTGGCAAGCACCCGCGGCGGCAAGGGGAGGTCCAACCACCTGACAATGGACCCGTTTTCCTCCACGACCGAACTCGCCATGTCCGCCCCAGATGCCGCCAAGCCCACCTGGATGCCGCACCAGCCGGCAGACCGCATCCTCTCGACGCTCAAGACCCGCGGCGCGCTCGGCATTCCCGACATCGCCAAGGTGCTGAACGTCACCGTGGAAGCGGTGCGCCAGCAGATGGCCAAGCTGGAGGCCGAAGGCCTGGTCGACGCCGAGAGCCGCCCGAGCGGCCGCGGCCGGCCCACGCAGATCTGGCGGCTCACCGGCGAAGGCCACAAGCGCTTTCCCGACACGCACGCCGAGATGACGGTGCAGATGATCAGCGCCGTCATCAGCGTGTTCGGCGAGAAGGGCATGGACCAGCTCATCACGGCGCGCGAGGCCACCATGCGCGCCAACTACACGCAGGCCATGCGCGGCGCGCGCAGCCTGAAGACGCGGCTTGCGCGGCTGGCGGAAATCCGCAGCCGCGAGGGCTACATGGCCGAGTTCCGGCCCGAAGACGAAGAAGGCCAGGGCAACGGCTGGCTCTTCATCGAGAACCATTGCCCCATCTGCACGGCGGCCCAGGCCTGCAGCGGCTTCTGCCGCAGCGAGCTGCAGCTCTTCGACGAAGTGCTGGGGCCCGACGTGACCGTGAGCCGTGTCGAGCATGTGCTCGCGGGCGCGCGGCGCTGTGCCTACCGGGTCGTGCCCAAGCCGGGCGCGTTGCCTGCCGACGAGTGAATCCGTTTCTTCTTTTTCAACAACCACGAAGGTAATCACGATGGAACACAAGCTCCCACCCCTGCCCTACGCCCTGGACGCGCTGGCACCCGAGTACTCGCAGGAAACCCTCGAGTACCACTACGGCAAGCACCACAACGCCTACGTGGTGAACCTCAACAACCTGCAGAAGGGCACCGAGTTCGAGTCGCTCACGCTCGAAGAGATCGTCAAGAAGGCCAGCGGCGGCATCTACAACAACGCCGCCCAGATCTGGAACCACACCTTCTTCTGGAGCTGCATGAAGCCGCAAGGCGGCGGTGCACCCACCGGCGCGCTGGCCAAGGCCATCGAAGCCAAGTGGGGCAGCTACGACGCCTTCAAGGAAGCCTTCGTGAAGTCGGCCGTGGGCAACTTCGGCTCGGGCTGGACCTGGCTGGTGAAGAAGGCCGACGGTTCGGTGGACATCGTGAACACCGGCGCCGCCGGCACGCCGCTGACCACTGCAGACACCGCGCTGCTGACCGTGGACGTCTGGGAACACGCCTACTACATCGACTACCGGAACCTGCGCCCGAAGTTCGTCGAGACCTTCCTGGCCAAGCTGGTCAACTGGGAATTCGCAGAGAAGAACTTCGGCTGAAAAAGCACCGGCTGGTCGCTCAGCCGTTGATGAGGTTCAGGATGTTCCCGTCGGGGTCCTTGAACCACGCGACCTTCATGCCGCCCATGACGTGGAGGTCGCCTTCGAGCTTCGTGCCGGGCATGTCGTAGTGCTCGAAGCGCACGCCCTTGGCCCCGAGCGCGGCCACCAGGCGCCCGATGTCGTCGCCCACCTGCCAGGTCACTGCCGTGGCCTGGTTGGTGCCCGCGAACGACGAGCGGTACACGTTGATGCGGGTGTTGCCGCTGCGGTAGACGATCACTTCCTCGCCTTCCGCGTCGACCTGTGAAAGGCCCAGCGTGCCTTCGTAGAAGCGGCGCGCCACGGCGAGGTCTTTCACCGCGAGGTTGGCCACGGCGTCGATGTTTCCGAGCATGGATGTCTCCTTTTCCGGGAATACTCAACCGGCCGGTGCAGTATTTGCCTCGGGCCGCCCCCTGTCAAGCCAGCGCGAGCCGATACGGGGCCCATCGCGAATCGCGAAAACCCCGGGGCACCGCTTCCGGCACACTGCACCCCCGGTGCAGTGAAGACAATGCGACTGCAACCCCGATCCGCTTCGCTCCCCACAAAGAGACAACCATGATCCGCAGACACCTCGGCACGCTGGCCATCGCGCTGGCATTCCCGCTGGCCTTCACGGCCCCCCTCGCCCACGCACAGGCCGCGGCCTACCCCGCCAAGCCGATCCGCATGATCGTGCCCTTCCCGCCCGGCGGCGGCACCGACATCCTGGCGCGCCTGGTCGCGCAGAAGCTCACCGAGGTGAACCACTGGACCGTGGTGCCCGACAACCGCGCGGGCGCCGGCGGCACCATCGGCATCGCCGAGGCAGCGCGCGCCGCGCCCACGGGCTACGACATCGTGATGGGCCAGAAGGACAACATGGTCGTCGCGCCCTGGCTCTACAAGAACCTGAGCTACAGCCCGGTGAAAGACCTGACCGCGGTGGCCCACGTGGCCTACACGCCGGTGGTGATCGTCACGCAGGCCAACTCCAAGTTCAAGACGCTCGACGACGTGGTGAAGGCAGCGCGCGCCGCGCCCGATACCGTCACCTACGGCTCGCCCGGCAACGGCACCACCATCCATCTCGCCGGCGAGATCTTCAACGGCGCGGCCAAGATCAAGATGCGCCACGTGCCCTACAAGGGCTCCAACGCGGCCATGATGGACGTGCTCGCGGGCAACGTCGACCTGATGGTGTCGTCGGTGCCCTCGGCCATGGCGCAGATCAAGGCGGGCAAGCTGCGGCCGCTGGCCGTGACCTCGGCCAAGCGCAGCACCTCGCTGCCCGACACGCCCACCGTGGCCGAACTGGGCTACAAGGACTTCGACGTGAGCACCTGGTACGGCCTGTTCGTGCCGGCCGGCACGCCCAAGGACGTGGTGGCCACGCTCAATGCCGAAGTCAACAAGCTGCTGGCCACGCCTGAAATGAAGGCCGCCATCATCGCCCAGGGCGCCGAGCCGCAAAGCATGACGCCGGAGCAGTTCGGCAAGCTGCTGAAGACCGACTACGAAAAGTGGAAGGGCATCGTGCAAGCCTCGGGCGCGACAATCGAATAAGACAGGGCGTCGCAGAATGGTGTCTCCAGGACAAGCCGCAACGACGGCATGGAGACACCGATGGTTCCTTCCCTTCCCCTGAAGACAGCCGCCCTTGCGGCGGTTGTCGCACTCGTCCAGGGCTGCGCGCAGACGCCCGCGCAGAAGCCTTCCGACGCAACCGTGGCTGCCCACGTCGCGGCGGCCACGCAGGCCGCGGGCTCCGACCTCGGGCCGCTGCTTTCGCTGTGCAAGCCGGCTCCCGCCACGCGCCCGCCGCAGGAAGAGCTCGACAAGGGCCTCCCGCTGCTCATCAACAAGCCGGCGCCACCGCCCGCCAAAGCCTTCGACAACCTGTACTTCGTGGGCGCCGACTGGGTCAGCGCCTGGGCCATCAAGACCTCGGACGGCATCATCCTCATCGATGCGCTCAACAACCAGGTGGAAGCCGCCGCGCTGATCGAAGGCGGCATGCGCAAGCTGGGCCTCGACCCGGCGCAGATCAAATACGTGATCGTCACGCACGGGCACGGCGACCACTACGGCGGCGCGCCCTACCTCGCGCAGAAATACCGCGCGCGCGTGGTGATGAGCGATGCCGACTGGACGATGACCGAGACCAAGCTCGAATTCGCCACGCCCATCTGGGGCGCGCCGCCCAGGCGCGGCGCGGGCGACATCTCGGCAAAGGACGGCGACCGCATCACCCTGGGCGACACCACCGTCACGCTGTACCTCACGCCGGGCCACACCATGGGCACGCTCTCGCCGGTGTTCGACGTGAGCGAGAACGGCCGCAAGCACCGGGCCATGCTCTGGGGCGGCACGGGCTTCAACTTCGGCAAGGACGTGCCGCGGCTGGACAGCTACATCGCGTCCACGAAGCGCATGGACTCGCTGGTGAAGGCGCAGAACATCGACGTGATGCTGTCGAACCATTCGAACGTGGACAGCTCGCAGGCCAAGATGGCCGCGCTGCGGCGGCAGCCGGCGGGCGCGGCGAACCCCTTCGTGATGGGCACGCCGACGGTGGAGCGGGCATTGAGCGTGATGGGCGAATGCGCGCAGGCGCAGCGTGACCGGTTCACGATGCAATGAGCGGGTCTTTGCGCCTTCCCCCTCTGGGGGAAGGAGAAATACCGAAGGCTTAGTCCGGCACGAACTTCGCGTTGAAGATGGCCACGTCCGACTCCAGTTCGAACGTCGCCACCTGCCCCATCTTCCCGTCGCTCATCCTGCAGGCCGAGAACAGGCTGTAGCGGCCCTTGAAGTAGAACTCGTCCATCACGATCAGCGCGTACGGATAGGGCACGAAGACCTGGTGCTCGAAGACGATGCGGTGCACGTTCCTCGGCGAGGGGAAGAGCTTGTATTCGAGGGTGTCGATCGACTTGGCGGTGGCCATGGCTTGGGCGTCCTCGGTTTCAGGCCGGATCGCGCACGTCGGCCACGGGCTTGGCGCCGAAGTCTTCGCGCGCCAGGTAGCCCAGCACCTTCGCCGCGGCCGTGGCCGGGCTGTCGAGCATGCCCTCGTTCTTCATCTTCTCGAAGCGCGTGCGGTCGGGGAACTTGTCGGCCGAGGCGCCGCGCAGCTGCACCTGCATGTCGGTGTCGATCACGCCGGGCGCGAGCGAGACGATGCGCGCGCCGTTGGGTGCGTTCGCCTCTTCGAGCGCCACGGCGCGCGAGAAGTGGTCCATGCCGGCCTTGGCCGCGCAGTAGGGCGCCTGGCTGCCCATCGCATTGCGGCCCAGGCCCGACGAGATGTTGAGCACCTTGCGCACGCCGCGCCATTCGCGCGTCGCGCCCAGGAACGCGGCGGTCAGCAGCATCGGCGCTTCCAGGCCGATGCGCAGGGCCAGCGACAGCTCGGCCTCCACGGCGCGCGACAGCGGCGCGGGGTTGCCGACGGTGCCGGCGTTGTTGATGAGCGTGACGCTGTCGAAGCGCTGCGCGTCGACGGTCTTGAGCCATGCCGACACGCGCTCCGATGCGCCCACCGGGTCGGACAGGTCCTGCTCCCATTGCACGACTTCGGCGCCGGCGGCCTTGGCGGCCTCGGCCAGCTCGGGCGACTGCTTGCGCGAGATGCCGAGCACCGTGTGGCCGGCCTGCAGCAGCTGTTGGGCCATGGCCTGGCCCAGGCCGCGCGAGGCGCCGGTGATGATGGTGAGGTGGGAAGCGGTCATCGGAGAGTGGTCTTTCTGGAAAGAAGGCGGGGAGATTAAGGGGTATTGAAAAGCCTCGCGGCTCAACCGGTCCGGAACTGCTTGCGCAGGAAGTTGCGGTGGCGCGCGATGTGCTGCAGCTGCGCGGGCGCGACGGTGCCGCCCAGGTCGACTTCGTCTGCGCCGTTGAGCACCGCGTTGGCGTTGGTCATGGCGCGCGCCACGACCTCTTCCTCGCTCACGCCGAGCTGCGCCGCGAGGTCGAGCGCCACGCGCCGCATCGCACGCTGCGAGAGCATCCACATGGCGCCGAAGCGGTCCCATGCGAGTGCGGTTTCCTCGGCCTTCTCGCGGTCGGCGAGGATTTCGCTGAGCGGCTTGGCCAGCACCGCATCGAGTTCCTCGAGCTTTTCGGCCAGTTGCTCATTGCGCGCGAGCGCCTCTTCGAGCGTCGGCCCGGCCTCTTCGGCCTTGGGCTTCTTCGACGGCTCCGGCGGGGGAATGAACGCGGCCTCCGCGTTCGCGGGCACGATCTGTATCTGGTCTTTGAGCGTCATGAGGTTTCCGTTTCCGCGGAGGGTTGGCTGTTCTTCTTGTTCGACATCGCGGTCGCGCGCAGGCCCGGCAGGTCGAGCACGCGCAGGCCACCGTACTCCACGCGGATCAACCCCTGCGCCGACAGGCCGTTGAGCGCCTCGTTCACCCGCTGGCGCGAAAGGCCGACCAGGTAGGCCAGCTCCTGCTGCGTGATGCGCAACACCTCGCCCACGCCCGGGTACAGCACCGGGTTGAACAGCGACACCAGGTTGCGCGCCACGCGCGCGTCGGGGTTGTTGAGCCGGTCGATCTCCAGCGCCGCGATGAACTGGCCGAGCCGCTCGTTGAGCTGGTTCATCACGAAGCGGTTGAAACCGATGGAGTGGTCGAGCAGCCAGTGGAAGCTTTCGATAGGCAGGCCCGCAATCAGGCTGCGGCGCAGCGCCTGGATGTTGTAGCGGTAGGGCTCGCGCTTCATCACCGTGCCCTCGCCGAACCAGCCGCCGGGCGGCACGCCGGTGTAGGTGACCGAGCCGCCGTCGGCGTTGTCGTTGCTCATCTTCAGCAGCCCCTCGACCACGCCGAACCAGTAGGTGGGCGAGCGGCCGACGCGGCACACCAGGTCGCCGGGCTCTGCTTCGCCGACCACCAGCGTGGCCTCGGCGCGGCGGCGCTCGGCGGGGGTGAGCGTGGGCAGCCAGGGAATGCCGTCGAGTTCGGCGGCGTTGGCCGGACGCACGCGGTCCTTGATCGAACCGCCGAGCACGTTGTTGTGGTTGAGGTTGCCGTGAGGCATCGGGAAACTCCGGGGAGTAGTGTCCCTAGGATTGTCGTTGGAACGACAACCGGGCGTCAAAGTGAGACCTACGATCCGCCCACTGTGCAAACAACCGCCCCCACCTTCCCCCGTCTGCTGCTCGCGCATGCCGAGGCCCAACCCGAGGCCCCCGCCGTGCGCGAGAAGGATCTCGGCATCTGGCAAACCTGGACCTGGAACGCCGTGGCGCAGGAAGTGCGCGAAATGGCCTGCGGCCTGGCGAGCCTGGGCTTCAAGGCCTTCGACAACCTGGCCATCGTCGGCGCCAACCGGCCGCACCTGTACATGGCGGTGATCGCCGCGCAGAGCCTGCGCGGCGTGCCCGTGCCGCTCTACCAGGACGCGGTGGCCGGCGAGATGGTCTTCATGCTGCAGGACGCGAGCATCGAGTTCGTGATCGTCGAAGACCAGGAGCAGGTCGACAAGCTGCTGGAGTGCCGCGAACTCCAGCAGGGCAAGCTGCCGGCCATCCGCCACATCATCTACGACGACCCCAAGGGCCTGCGCCACTACGACCAGCCCGGGCTCATGAGCTACGAGCAGTTGCGCGCGCTGGGCCGCGAGTTCGACAAGGCCAACGTGGGCTACTACGACCGCGCGGTGGCCAGCGGCGAGGCCACGGACGTGGGCGTGATCCTCTACACCTCCGGCACCACCGGCCGCCCCAAGGGCGTGTGCCAGACGCATGCGAGCTTCATCGCGGCGGGCCGCGGCGGCGTGCAGACCGACAGGCTCGGCCCCGGCGACAACATCATGAGCTACCTGCCGATGGCATGGGTGGGCGACCATCTGTTCTCGGTGGCGCAGTGGCTGGTGGGCGGCTTCACGCTCAACTGCCCCGAGTCCAGCGAGACGGTGATGAACGACATGCGCGAGATCGGCCCGAGTTATTACTTCGGCCCGCCGCGCACCTTCGAAGGCCTGCTCACGGCCGTGTCGATCCGCATGGAAGACGCGGCCGCGCCCAAGCGCTGGCTGTATGCGAAGTTCATGGCCCTGGCGCAGCGCGTTGGCGCGGACATCCTCAACGGCGCGCCGGTGAGCGCCGGCGACCGGCTGATGTACGGCCTGGGCAACCTGCTGATCTACGGCCCGCTGCGCAACGTGCTGGGCATGAGCCGCATCCGCGTGGCCTACACGGCGGGCGCGGCCATCGGGCCGGACCTGTTCCGCTTCTACCGCTCCATCGGCGTCAACCTGAAGCAGTTCTACGGCCAGACCGAGACCTGCGCATACGTGTGCCTGCAGCAGGACGGCAAGGTCAAGCTGCAGACCGTGGGCACCGCCGCGCCGGGCATCGAGCTGAAGATCGCGGAAGACGGCGAGGTGCTGGTGCGCGGCGTGTCGGTGCTCAAGGAGTACTACAAGCGCCCCGACGCCACAGCCGAGGTGCTCGACGCCAACGGCTACTTCCACACCGGCGACGCGGGCGTGCTCGACAGCGAAGGCCACCTGCGCATCATCGACCGCGCCAAGGACGTGGGCCGGCTCGTGAGCGGCGCGATCTTCGCGCCCAACTACATCGAGAACAAGCTCAAGTTCTTCCCGCAGATCAAGGAAGCCGTGTGCTTCGGCAACGGCCGCGACGAAGTGTGCGCGGCCATCAACATCGACTACGAGGCCGTGGGCAACTGGGCCGAGCGGCGCGGGCTGGCCTACGGCGGCTACGTCGACCTGGCCGGCAAGCCCGACGTGCTGGCGCTGGTGGCCGAGTGCATCGGCAAGGTGAATGCCGACCTGGCGGCCGAGGACGGCATGGGCGAGACGCAGATCGCGCGCTTCCTGGTTCTGCACAAGGAGCTCGACCCCGACGACGACGAACTGACCCGCACGCGCAAGGTGCGCCGCGGCTTCATCGCCGAGAAATACGCGGTGCTGGTCGATGCGCTCTATGGCCGCAGGACCGAGCAGTACATCGAGACCCAGGTCAAGTTCGAGGACGGGCGCACGGGCATGGTGAGCGCCACGCTGAAGGTCGTCGATGCGAAGACTTTCCCCATCATCGTGAAGGCGGCGGCATGAGCAGCAGGAAGACCGGCGAGGTCATCCTCGACGTGCAGAACATCAGCTTGAGCTTCGGCGGCGTGAAGGCGCTGACGGACATCAGCTTCAACGTGCGCGAGCACGAGGTGCGGGCCATCATCGGGCCGAACGGCGCGGGCAAGAGCTCGATGCTGAACTGCATCAACGGCGTCTACTGGCCGCAGCAGGGCTCCATCACCTTCCGCGGCCAGACCTTCAAGCACATGAACTCGCGCCAGGTGGCCGAGATGGGCGTGGCGCGCACCTTCCAGAACCTGGCGCTGTTCAAGGGCATGAGCGTGCTCGACAACATCATGACCGGGCGCAACCTCAAGATGAAGAGCGGCCTGTTCGCCCAGGCGCTGCGCTGGGGCCCGGCCGAGCGCGAAGAGCTGCGGCACCGCGAGTTCGTCGAGCACATCATCGACTTCCTGGAGATCCAGGCGCACCGCAAGACACCCGTTGGCCGCCTGCCCTACGGCCTGCAGAAGCGTGTCGACCTGGGCCGCGCGCTCGCGATGGAACCGCAGGTGCTGCTGCTGGACGAGCCCATGGCCGGCATGAACGTGGAAGAGAAGCAGGACATGAGCCGCTTCATCCTGGACGTGAACGACGAGTTCGGCGCGACCATCGTGCTGATCGAGCACGACATGGGCGTGGTGATGGACATCTCCGATCGCGTGGTGGTGCTGGACTACGGCAAGAAGATCGGCGATGGGACGCCGGATGAAGTACGGAACAACGATGACGTGATCCGGGCTTATCTGGGTGTGGAGCACTGACGCCATGCCAACCCTCGCCATGAAGCATTGCTCCTTCCCCCTCCGGGGGAAGGCTGGGATGGGGGCACGCAGAGCGCCCGACGGATACGCCGCCTGCCCCCACCCCAACCCTCCCCCAGCGGGGGAGGGAGAAAAACAAGAAAGAAACTGACATGGGCTTTTTCCTCGAAACCCTCTTCGGCGGCCTCATGGTCGGCATGCTCTATTCGCTGATCGCCATCGGCTTCGTGCTGATCTACAAGGCCTCCGGCGTCTTCAACTTCGCGCAGGGCGCGATGGTGCTGTTCGCCGCGCTGGCCATGGCGCGCTTCTCCGAATGGTTCCCGCTGTGGTTCGGCTTCCAGAGCCAGATCCTCGCCAACATCCTGGCCTTCATCGCCGCGATGGCGGTGATGGTGGTGGTCGCCTGGCTGATCGAGCGGCTCGCGCTCAGCAAGCTGGTGAACCAGGAAGGCATCACGCTGCTGATGGCCACGCTGGGCATCGCCTACTTCCTCGACGGCATGGGCCAGACGCTGTTCGGCAACGACATATACAAGATCGACGTGGGCATGCCCAAGGAGCCGCTGATGGTGCTCGAAGGCACCTTCCAGGGCGGCCTGCTGCTGAGCCAGGAAGACCTGATCGCCGCGCTGGTGGCGGCCGGCCTGGTGGTGGTGCTGGCCATCTTCTTCCAGAAGACGGCCACCGGCCGCGCCCTGCGCGCGGTGGCCGACGACCACCAGGCCGCGCAGTCGATCGGCATTCCGCTCAAGCGCATCTGGGTGATCGTGTGGTCGGTGGCCGGCTTCTCGGCGCTGGTGGCCGGGATCATCTGGGGATCGAAGCTGGGCGTGCAGTTCTCGCTCTCGCTGGTGGCGCTGAAGGCGCTGCCGGTGGTGATCCTCGGCGGGCTCACCTCGATACCTGGCGCCATCATCGGCGGCCTGCTGATCGGGGTGGGCGAGAAGCTGTCCGAAATCTATCTCGGCCCCATGCTCGGTGGCGGCATCGAGATCTGGTTTGCCTATGTTCTTGCACTGGTCTTCCTGCTCGTTCGGCCCCAGGGGCTGTTCGGCGAGAAGATCATCGATCGGGTCTGAGCAATGTTCTACAGAGAAAACGGCCAGTTCAAGTCGAGCTACAGGGCCGACCAACAGATCTTCCCGATCGCGCAGGACCGCATCGCGATCCTGGTGCTGCTGCTCGTGGCGTTCGTGGTGGTGCCGCTGGGCGTGTCCGACTACTGGATGCGCGCCATCCTCACGCCCTTCCTGATTCTTTCGCTCGCGGCGCTGGGGCTGAACATCCTGGTTGGCTACTGCGGCCAGATCTCGCTGGGCACGGGCGCCTTCATGGCGGTGGGCGCCTATGCGGCCTACAACTTCCAGGTGCGCATCGAGGGCATGCCGCTCATCGCATCGCTGCTGCTGGGCGGCCTGTGCGCCACGGTGATCGGCGTGCTCTTCGGCATTCCGAGCCTGCGCATCAAAGGCTTGTACCTTGCGGTGGCCACGCTGGCGGCGCAGTTCTTCACCGACTGGGCCTTCCTGCGAATCCAGTGGTTCACCAACAATTCTTCGTCGGGTTCGGTGAGCGTGGCGGGGCTCAACGTGTTCGGCGTGCCGATCGAATCGCCGGTGCAGAAGTATTTGTTCTGCCTGGCCTTCGTGGTGGTGTTCGCGCTGCTGGCCAAGAACCTGGTGCGCAGCGCCATCGGCCGCGAATGGATGGCGATGCGCGACATGGACGTGGCGGCCGCGGTGATCGGCATCCGCCCTGTGTACGCCAAGCTCACGGCCTTTGCGGTGAGCAGCTTCATCGTCGGCGTGGCCGGCGCGCTGTGGGGCTTCGTGCACCTGGGGGCGTGGGAGCCGGCGGCGTTCAGCATCGACCGCTCGTTCCAGCTGCTGTTCATGGTGATCATCGGCGGGCTCGGCTCGATCATGGGCAGCTTCTTCGGCGCTGCGTTCATCGTGCTGCTGCCGCTGTTCCTGAACCAGCTGCCGGCGTGGCTGGGCTTCTCGATTTCGACCGCGCTGGCCTCGCACCTGGAGACCATGATCTTCGGCGCGCTGATCGTGTTCTTCCTGATCGTGGAGCCGCACGGACTGGCCCGGCTGTGGTCCACGGCCAAGGAGAAGCTGCGGCTGTGGCCCTTCCCTCATTGAGTTCCCGTTCGTAAAAACCCGGCACCGAGGTGCCCACAAAAGGAGACAGGCATGAAACTGAAATCGCTCGCTCTGACCGCCGCCCTGGTGGCCAGCACTCTCGGCGCCATGCTCGCGCCGTCGGTCGCCCAGGCACAAGCCAAGGAACAGTTCTTCCCGCTGCTGGTGTACCGCACCGGCCCCTACGCGCCCAACGGCACGCCCTGGGCCAACGGCAAGCAGGACTACCTGAAGCTGGTCAACGCGCAAGGCGGCATCAACGGCGTGAAGATCACGTTCGAAGAATGCGAAACAGGCTACGCCACCGACAAGGGCGTGGAATGCTACGAACGCCTGAAGGGCCGCCCCGGCGTTGCGTTGTTCGACCCGCAGGCCACCGGCATCACCTTCGCGCTGACCGACAAGGTGCCCACCGACAAGATCCCGCTCGTCACGCTGGGCTACGGCCTCGCGGCCTCGCAGGACGGCGGCGTCTTCAAGTGGAACTTCCCGCTGATGGGCTCCTACTGGACCGCGGCCGACATCCTGATCCAGCACCTGGGCAAGAAAGAAGGCGGCATGGACAAGCTCAAGGGCAAGAAG
The DNA here is from genome assembly GCF_977011995.1 of Variovorax durovernensis. Lineage (NCBI taxonomy): Bacteria > Pseudomonadati > Pseudomonadota > Betaproteobacteria > Burkholderiales > Comamonadaceae > Variovorax > Variovorax durovernensis. The sequence goes on from NZ_CDRNCW010000001.1 coordinate 6,381,342, forward strand.
ATCGCCCTCGTGTATCACGACTCGCCCTTCGGCAAGGAGCCGATTCCTCTGCTGCAGGAGCGCGCGAAGATGCACGGCTTCGACCTGTCGCTGATTCCGGTGACGGCGCCGGGCGTGGAGCAGAAGTCGGCCTGGCTGCAGGTGCGCCAGCAGCGCCCCGACTTCGTGCTGCTGTGGGGCTGGGGCGTGATGAACTCCACCGCGCTGAAGGAAGCCGTGGCCACCGGCTACCCGCGCGAGAAGATGTACGGCGTGTGGTGGGCCGGCGCCGAACCCGACGTGAAGGACGTGGGCGCCAACGCCAAGGGCTACAACGCGCTTGCGCTGAACGGCTCCGGTCCCGACAACAAGGTGATCCAGGACATCCTCAAGCAGGTGCACGACAAGGGCCAGGGCACGGGCCCGAAGGAAGAAGTGGGCTCGGTGCTGTACACGCGCGGCGCGATCATCTCGATGCTCGGCGTCGAGGCGGTGCGGCGCGCGCAGGAGCGCTTCGGCAAGGGCAAGGTCATGACCGGCGAGCAGGTGCGCTGGGGCCTGGAGAACCTGGCGCTCGACCAGAAGAAGCTCGACGCACTGGGCTTCGCCGGCGTGATGCGTCCGGTGAGCACCTCGTGCCAGGACCACATCGGCTCGACCTGGGCGCGCATGGAAACCTGGGACGGCGCCAAGTGGAACATCGCGCCCGACTGGTACCAGGCCGACGACCAGATCATCAAGCCCATGGCCAAGGCCGCTGCCGACAAGTATGCGACCGAGAAGAAGCTGACGCGCCGCGAGGCAGCGGACTGCCAGTCTTGAGCTGACCCCCAGTCTTCGCGCACTTCGTGTCGCTTCGCCAACCCCCTTTCAGGGGGCAACACCTGCGGCCCGGCAAAGCCGGTTCCGCGGTGTTCCCTGAAGGGAGGATGGCCGAGCGGGCATCCGAAAGAACTGCGCTGTTGTTCTTTCGAATGCTTCGGACCACACCATGAGCGAACCCAACATCCTCCTCAATGTCAACGGCATCGAGGTCATCTACAACCACGTGATCCTGGTGCTCAAGGGCGTCTCGCTCACGGTACCCGACGGCGGCATCGTGGCGCTGCTCGGCGGCAACGGCGCGGGCAAGACGACCACGCTGCGCGCGGTGAGCAACCTGCTCGCGGGCGAGCGCGGCGCCGTCACCAAGGGCACCATCGAGCTGCGTGGCGATCGCATCGAGGCGCTGTCGCCAGCGGAGCTGGTCAAGCGCGGGCTGATCCAGGTGATGGAAGGCCGTCATTGCTTCGCGCACCTGACGATCGAGGAGAACCTGATGACCGGCGCCTACACGCGCACCGACGGCAAGGCCGCGGTGCAGCAGACGCTGGAGAAGGTGTACGCGTATTTCCCGCGGCTGAAGACGCGGCGCACTTCGCAGGCGGCCTACACATCGGGCGGCGAGCAGCAGATGTGCGCCATCGGCCGTGCGCTGATGGCCAACCCGACGATGGTGCTGCTCGACGAACCTTCGATGGGGCTGGCGCCGCAGATCGTGGAGGAGGTGTTCGAGATCGTGAAAGACCTCAACACCAAGGAGCGCGTGACTTTCCTGCTGGCCGAGCAGAACACCAACATGGCGCTGCGCTATGCCGACTACGGCTACATCCTGGAGAACGGCCGCATCGTGATGGACGGCGAGGCGAAGAGCCTGCGCGAGAACGAGGACGTGAAGGAGTTCTACCTTGGCGTCGGCGGCGCGGACCGCAAGAGTTTCCGGGATGTGAAGAGCTACAAGCGGCGCAAGAGGTGGCTGGCTTGAGGTTTCTTCGTGTTGTGCGCCGCTGTTCGGGGCGCGATCAGGCCGACGGGGTACCTTGCTCCGCGAATGTCCCCCGGCCTACGGCCTCCTCCTTTATTTCGCTGCGCAAGGCACCCCATCGACCTGATCGTTCAGCGCACTTGTTGATCGGCTCGCATAAGCGCGGCGTCCAACGTGCACAGGACATCGGGTGCTCCCCGCAGCGAAATAAAGGAGGAGGGCGCAGCCCCGGGGGACATTCGCGGAGGGGAGTACCCGATGGCCTGTGCACACGCCCTGAACAAACACCGCTCGGTAAAGAACTGAATTGAACAGATTGAAGGGTACGGACATGACCGACCACTACGACAAGCTCGAAATCCGAGACCCCGCCGAACGCGAACGCGACCTGCTGGCCGCCTTGCCCAAGCAGATTGCGCAAGCCCAGAGCGCCGCACCCGCGTTCGCGAAAATCCTCGACGGCGTGAAGCCCGCCGACATCACCACACGCGAAGCACTCGCCAGACTGCCCGTCACGCGCAAATCGGAATTGCTCGAACTGCAGAAGGCCCGACGCACCGACGACCCCTTCGGCGGGTTCTCATCCATCGCACGCGGCCCGCGCATGCCCCGCGTGTTCGCGAGCCCCGGCACCATCTACGAACCCGAAGGCGGGGCGCGCGACTACTGGCGCACCGCTCGTGCACTGCATGCGGCGGGCTTTCGCGGTGGAGAGCTGATCCACAACAGCTTCAGCTATCACATGACACCCGCCGGCTCCATCATGGAAAGCGGCGCGCACGCCCTGGGCTGCAGCGTCTTCGCGGGCGGCACCGGGCAGACCGAACAGCAGCTCGAAGCCATGGTCGACCTCAAGCCCGAAGGCTACGCAGGCACGCCCAGCTTCCTGAAAATATTGCTGGAGAAGGCCGAAGAAAAAGGCCTGAAGCTGCCCTCGCTCACCAAGGCACTCGTCTCCGGCGAAGCCTTTCCGCCTAGCCTGCACGACTGGATCGCCGCGCATGGCGTGAAGGGCACGCAGTGCTACGCCACGGCCGACCTGGGCCTCATCGCCTATGAGACCAGCGCGCGCGAAGGGCTGGTGATCGACGAAGGCGTGCTGGTCGAGATCGTGCGGCCCGGCACCGGAGACCCGGTGCCCGACGGCGAAGTCGGCGAGATCGTCGTCACCACCTTCAACCCCGACTACCCGCTGGTGCGCTTCGGCACCGGCGACCTGTCGGCGGTGCTCGCTGGCACCTGCCCCACGGGCCGCACCAACAAGCGCATCAAGGGATGGCTCGGCCGGGCCGACCAGACCACCAAGGTGCGCGGCATGTTCGTGCATCCATCGCAGGTGGCCGAGATACTGCGGCGCTTTCCCGAGGCGCGGCGTGCGCGGCTGGTGGTGTCTGGCGAGATGGGCGACGACCGCATGACGTTGCAGCTCGAATGCGATAGCGCCGTGCCCGAAGGGCTGCAGGCGCGCGTGGGCGATGCGATCCGCGAAGTGACCAAACTGCGCGGCGAGGTCGTCGTGGTGGGCGCGGGCGAACTGCCCAACGACGGCAAGGTGATCGAGGACGCTCGCAGCTACAAGTAGCGGCGGTACAGCCAGCGCGTGGCGGCGCGCATGAGCAGTACCACGTGTATCGCATAGACCAGCACGAACGCCAGCACGAAGCCGATGAGCCCCCCAAGGCTGTTGCGGCCGGACATGCGCGACGCGATGTACAGCCAGGCAATGGCAATGACGATGCAGCTCACCTGCACCAGCACGAAGGCCAGCGCCGAAGCAGCCACGGCCCTGAACGGCCGCGCCCTGGCGAGCCCCGAGGTGGCGCCGAGCCAGCCACCCCAGAACGCAAGCGCGAAAACCACCAGCGGCGGCACCATCCAGGCGAACAGCAGCTCGGGGCCGTCCACGTCGCGCCCCATCGAGGTCCAGCGGCTCATGGCCACGCCGCTCCACATCTGCAGCGACGCGAACATCGCGGCGCCCACCAGCGCCACCGCGCGGCGCGCAGACGTGCCTCCCGGATCTTCCACGCCGCCCGGCGCTTCGGCGGTCCCAAGCTGCGCGGCACGCCCGCCGCGCAACGCGACCCACGCCGCGGCCCACACGCCGAGCACGAGCACTATCAACTGCGCGATGGACTGCAGGAACCCGAACACCCCCATCACCGTGCGAATGGAAGCCGGCCCGACCGCGTCGTGCAGGCGGCCGCCCGGCATGAAGAGCAGTTGCACCTCGTACAGCAGCGGGCTCAGCGCATAGAAGTTGAGCAGCAGCACCACCAGGTAGGCGGCGGCATAGCGCAGGCGCGGCCGCGCAAGCTGCGAGATGCTGTCGAAACCGCGCTTCTCCAGCGCATTGCGCCCGTGGCTCCACGCCAGCGCCGCCGCCAGCACCCACGCCATGCCGATGCTGCACACCATCGGGATCCACACGCCCGGCAGGGCGTAGGTACCGCGCATCTGCGCGCCCTCGGGCGTGTCGGGAGAGAGCTGCACGGCCAGGTTGACCAGCACCATGAGGGCATCGATGGCCACGGTGATGAGCGCGAGGTCGCGCGGCAGGCGCCGTGCGGTCTCGTGCTTTTGCGGATGAAGGGAGGTCGCCGTCATGAGAGAGTACTTTCGCTTTGCATGGCGCATGCCGTGGCATGCGAGGAACAAAGCGAGCGTATCGGATGACGGCGCACGCGCCCTGTAGGCTCAGTGCGCGAGTGCGGCTTCGCCCGCCTCCTCGGGTTCGGGCCCCACGTACACCGACTGCGGACGGATCAGCCGCCCCTTCTTCACCTGCTCGCGCGCATGGGCCACCCAGCCGCCCACGCGGCCGGCGGCGAACACGCAGGTGAAGCTCTCGCGGCCGAAGCCCAGCGCCTCCAGCAGCAGCGCGGTGTAGAACTCGACGTTGGTCTCCAGCGCGCGGCCCGGCTTCTTCTCGCGCAGGATGGCCAGCGCAGCCTGCTCCGCCGCCTCGGCCAGCGCGAAGCGCGCGGCGTTGACGCTGCCCTCCTTGCCGAGCCGCCCGAGCGCGCCCTTGAGCGCATCGGCGCGCGGATCGCGCACGCGGTAGATGCGATGGCCGAAGCCCATCAGCCGCTGGCCCTCGGCCACGGCCTGCTCCAGCCATGCGCGGGCGTTGCCGGCGCTGCCGATGGCGTCGAGCGCATCGAGCACCGGGCCGGGCGCGCCGCCGTGCAGCGGCCCCTTGAGCGCGCTGATGCCCGCAATCACGGCCGAGGCCAGGCCGGCGCCGGTCGATGCGACCACGCGCGCCGCGAAGGTCGAGGCATTGAGGCCGTGGTCGCACACGGTGACGAGGTAGGTGTCGAGCGCGGCGCTCTGCGCTGGCGTGGGCGCGCGGCCATGCAGCATGCGCAACATGTCGGCGGCGTGCGGCAATGCCTCGTCGGGTGCGAGCGCCTGCACGCCCAGGCGCCATCGCATCACCGCGGCGGTGTACACGGCAGGCGCGGCCACCAGGCGCAGCGCGGTCGGCAGGTCGTCGCCATCCGGCAGCCGCGCCAGCAGCGCGCGTACGGCCTCGATGGGCGGCAGCCGGCGCAGCACGGCGTCGTCGTTGGGCTGAAGGCGCTCGAAGGCTTCGCGGCGCGCGCGGCCGATGGCGGTGCGCAGGGCCTCGGCGGCGGGCAGCGTGTCGAAGAAGCCTTCGAACAGCAGGCCCACCACGTCTTCATAGCGCCAGCGCTGCGCGATTTCGTCCAGCGCATGGCCGCGGATCACGAGCCGGCCGGCCTCGCCGTCCACCTCGGACAGCACGGTATGCGCGGCCACCACGCCTTCGAGGCTGCCGTCGTCGTTGTTCATCGCTCTTTACTCCTGGGTTGTCACGATGACATTGATTCTGGCCAGATGGATATTGACGTCAATCTTGATCTATTCTGTCAACATGACAACGAAGAGAACAGCGCCGCTGTGGCTGCCGGCCGCCGAGGCCCTCGAACTGATGCAGGTGCGCCCGCAAACGCTCTACGCCAGCGTGAGCCGCGGCCGCATCCGCGCCAAGCCCGATGCCGCCGACCCGCGCCGCAGCCTCTACCACCGCGACGACGTGCAACGCATCGCAACGCGCGCGCGCGGCCGCCGCAGCAGCGAGACGGTGGCGAGCGAGGCGATCCAGTGGGGCGAGCCGGTGCTGGCTTCGGCTGTGTCCACGGTGGCAGAAGGCCGGCTGCTGTACCGCGGGCAGGACGCCTGCGCGCTGTCGGAACACGCCACGCTCGAAGAAGTAGCGGGCCTGCTGTGGGAAAGCGCGCCGCCGCACTTTCCGGCTTCCGCCGTGCCGCTTGCCTCGGACGGCAATTCGTCGCCTCTTCAAGCCGGCCTGCTCGCACTCGCGACGCGCGCCGCCACCGACCTGCCCTCGCGGGGCCGGTCCCGCAACGTACTGCAAGCCGAGGCTGCGGAGGCGATCGGCGCGCTGGCCGATGCATTGCTCGGCACCTCGCCTGCGCGCGCGATGCCGCTGCACATGCGGCTGGCCTCTGCATGGCGCCGCCCTCGCGCCGCCGACGATCTGCGCCGCGCGCTGGTGCTGCTGGCCGACCACGAACTCAATGCGTCGACCTTCGCGGCGCGCGTGACGGCATCGACCGGCGCGTCGGTGGCGGCGTGCCTGCTCACCGGGCTCTCGACCCTGACGGGCCCGCTGCACGGCGGCGCCTCGGCGGCGGTACAGGCGCTGATGCGCAGTGCGGCGGCCATCGGCACCGAAGCGGCGGTGCGCGAATGGCTCGCGCACGACCGGCCGCTGGCCGCCTTCGGGCATCCGCTCTATCCGGACGGCGATGCACGCTGCCGCGCGCTGCTGGCGAACATCGAACTGCCGCCAGCCTTCAGCGAGTTGCGCGATGTCGGCGAGAAGCTGCTCGGCGACACGGTGAACGTCGACTTCGCGCTCGCGGCGCTGGCGGCGATACACAAGCTGCCGGCCGGCGCGCCGCTCATGCTGTTTGCGCTTTCGCGCACCGTCGGCTGGACGGCGCATGTGCTGGAACAGCAAGCCAGCGGCCAGCTGATCCGCCCGCGTGCGCGCTACACCGGCCCGGCGGCCGATGCGGCCACGCAGGAGCTCAGTGAATCGACGCCTCGTGCGCGATCTCGAATGCCTTCGTCATCTCGCGGTTGAAGGCGGGCAGATCGTCGGGCTTGCGGCTGGTGACAAGCCCCTGGTCGACCACCACTTCCTTGTCGCTCCAGTTGGCGCCGGCGTTCTTCAGGTCAGCCTGCAGCGACGGCCACGAAGTCATCTTGCGGCCCTTCACGCCGTCCGCATCGATCAGCGTCCAGGGCCCGTGGCAAATGGCCGCGATGGGTTTGCCCGCCTCCACGAAGGCGCGCACGAACGCGACCGCCTTCTCGTCGATGCGCAGGGTGTCGGGGTTGACCACGCCGCCGGGCAGCAGCAGGGCATCGAAGTCTTCGGGCTTCGCGGTCTGCAGCGGCACGTCGACCTCGAAGCTGTCGGCCGGGTCGTGGTGGTTCCAGCCGCGCACGCGGCCATCGACGGGCGAGACGATCAGCGTCTGCGCGCCGGCATGGTCGAGCGCCTTGCGCGGCTCTGTCATCTCGACCTGCTCGAAGCCGTCCGACACGAGGATGGCGACCTTCATTCCGTCGAGGGAAGACGAGGTGATGGGCATGTGTGAATCTCCTTTGGGGTGAAAAACCGGCAATGAAGGTTCACCCTAGGGCCTGCGCACGGCGGCCGCATCGTCCGGCGCCGGCTCCGCCTGTCGGACAGTTCGACGGGCACCTGCTTTCAGGCACGCACCCATGCCCGGCATGCACCGGCAAGGGGCGGATCATGCTTCTCGCATAAGGGCTATTGGGGATAGGTCAGCCTGCAGTCAGCCCTTAAGATCGCGGCCTTTTTACCCCTCTCGGAGACGAAATGAAGAAACTGTTCGCCCTCGCGGCGATTGCCGCCGCAGCTGCCGGTGCTCATGCCCAGGACTTCCCCGGGAACAAGACCGTCACGCTCGTGGTGCCTTTCGCGGCCGGCGGCCCGACCGACCGCGTGGCGCGCGACCTGGCGGAAGCCATGCAGAAGACGCTCGGCACCACCATCGTGGTGGACAACACCGCGGGCGCGGGCAGTTCCATCGGCACCGCCAAGGTGGCGCGCGCCAACCCCGACGGCTACACGCTGCTGCTGAACCACATCGGCATGTCGACGATGCCGGCGCTCTATCGCAAGCTGCCCTTCAACGTCGAGACCGACTTCGAGTACCTCGGCATGGTCAACGAAGTGCCGATGACGCTGATCGGCAAGCCCGGCCTGCCCGCCAACAACTACAAGGAACTGACGACCTGGATCGCCGCCAACAAGGGCAAGATCAACCTGGGCAACGCCGGCCTGGGCGCCGCGTCGCACCTGTGCGGCCTGCTGTTCCAGAGCGCGATCAAGGTCGAGATGACGCCCGTGCCGTACAAGGGCACGGCCCCGGCCATCGCCGACCTGCTGGGCGGCCAGATCGACCTGCTGTGCGACCAGACCACCAACACCACGTCGCAGATCGAGGCCAAGAAGGTCAAGGCCTATGCCGTGACCACCGCCAAGCGCCTGACCACCCCGGCGCTGAAGGACCTGCCTACGCTCGACGAGTCGGGCCTGAAGGGCTTCGAAGTGACGATCTGGCACGGCGTGTACGCCCCCAAGGGCACGCCCGCGCCGGTACTGAAGAAGCTCAACGAAGCCATCAAGGCCGCCATGAAGGACCCGGGCTTCATCAAGCGTGAAGAAGCGCTGGGCGCGGTGATCACCACCGACAGCCGCACCGAACCGGCCGAGCACAAGAAGTTCGTCTCGGCCGAGATCGCCAAGTGGGGCCCGATCATCAAGGCCGCCGGCGTGTACGCCGACTGATCGCCTTCCGCTTCCGGAACCAATGAAAAAGCCGCCGGCCCTTCGGGACCGGCGGCTTTTTCTCATGGTGCAGGCAGCGGCGGGATCAGGGCTGCACGACCTTCCACACCTCGAAGCTCTTGCGCTGGTCGACCTGGCGCGCGGCGACACGCACAAGGACATCGCCACCATCCTGCACCGCTCGCCGGCCACCGTGCGCAACCACATCCAGTCGATCTACGACAAGCTGGAGGTGAGCAACGTGGCCGGGCTGATCCAGGAGCTGCGGCTCGCGGGCTGAGCCCGCTCTGCTACTTGGGCCGGATCGCGTCCGCCGTGCCCTGGATGAAGGCCTTGATGCTCTCGATCTCCTCGCCCGAGAGCTTGCCCGTGAAGTCGGGCATGCCGCGCGACATGGCCGGGCCCTTGAGGATGAACTTGTCGAGGTTCTCGATGTAGGCCGCGTCCATGTAGCCGAGGTTGGGAATGTTGCCGCCGCGGTCCACGCCCGGCACGCCGTGGCAGAAGACGCAGTTGCTCACGTACAGCATGGTGCCGGCCTGGACCTTGGCGGGGTCGTACTTCACGCCCTGCACCAGCTTGTCCATGCGGTACTGCACGAAGTCCGGCATCTTGGCCGTGCCGCCCACCGCGAAGGTGTAGACCGTGCCCGGCCCCTGCCGCTCGGTTGCGCGCTGCGCGAGGCCGTACACGCCGCCCCAGCCCACCGCCACCGACACGTACTGCTTGCCGTCCACCATGTAGGTCGAAGGTGCCGCCACCACGCCGGTGCCGGTGGGTGTTTCCCAGAGCTTCTCGCCGGTCTTGGCGTTGTAGGCCAGCAGGCGGCCGTCGGCCGTGCCCTGGAACACCAGGTTGCCGGCGGTGGTGAGCGTGCCGCCGTTCCAGGGCGACACATAGTCCACGCCCCAGGCTTCCTTCTGCGCCACCGGGTCCCAGGCCACGAGGCGCCCGAACGGCTTGCTCTTGGGCGGCTCCACGTTCGCGAACTTGGCCAGGTTCCAGCCCAGGCCCGCATGCGGGCGGCCCGGCACGTCCTCGTTGAACTTCCAGTCCTTGTCGTCCATCAGGTTGATCGGCACGTGCTGCGCCGGCAGGTAGGCGAAGCCGGTCTGCGGGTTGAACGACATCGGGTGCCAGTTGTGCGCGCCGAACGGGCCGGGGATGGCGTCGTTGGGCTTGGTGCCGTCGCGCGCGGCAGCCACGCCGATCGGGCGGCCGTTCTTGTCGTAGCCGGTGGCCCAGTTCACTTCGGTGAAGTTCTTCGCCGAGATGAACTTGCCGTTGGTGCGGTCGATGACGAAGAAGAAGCCGTTCTTCGGTGCATGCAGCAGCACCTTGCGCGGCTTGCCGTCCACCTTCATGTCGGCCAGGATCATCGACTGGGTGGAGGTGTAGTCCCAGTTGTCGCCCGGCGTCTCCTGGTAGTGCCACTTGTACTTGCCGGTGTCGGGGTCGAGCGCCACCACCGAGCCCAGGTAGAGGTTGTCGCCGCCCTTGGGGCTGCGCGCCTTGTGCGACCACGGAGAGCCGTTGCCGGTGCCCACGTACATCAGGTTGAGCTCGGGGTCGAAGGCGAAGCTGTCCCACGCGGTGCCGCCGCCGCCGGCTTCCCAGTACTTGCCGCTCGGGTCCCAGGTCTTCGCGGCCTTGGCCATGGAAGCGTCTTCGAAGGGCTTGCTCGGGTCGCCGGGCACCACGAACCAGCGCCACTTCTGGTCGCCGGTCTTGGCGTCGTAGGCGGTGACGAAGCCGCGCACGCCGTATTCGGCGCCGCCGTTGCCGATGATGACCTTGCCCTTGAACACGCGCGGCGCACCGGTGATGGTGTAGCTGCCCTTCTGGCCTTCGAGCGTGTCCTTCTCCCAGACCTTCTGGCCGGTGGCGGCGTCGAGCGCGATCAGGCGCCCATCGTAGGCGGCCACGTAGATCTTGCCTTCATGGATGGCGACGCCGCGGTTCACCACGTCGCAGCAACCCTTGAAGCCCTTGGACTTGTCGACCTGCGGATCGAAGGTCCACAGCTTCTGCCCGGTGCGGGTGTCGATGGCGTGCACCACGCTCCACGAGGCGGTGACGTACATGATGCCGTCCACCACCAGTGGCGTAGCCTCCACGCCGCGCGTCGACTCGAGGTTGTAAGACCAGACCAGCCCCAGGTCCTTCACGTTGCCGGTGTTCACCTGGTCCAGCCTGCTGAAGCGCGACTCCGAATAGTCGAGGCCGACGCTGGGCCAGTCGGGGGTTTTCTTCTGCGCCGCGTTGGCGCGTATGAAGTTGCCGTCGACGCGCCCGGTGGCGGCCGCGGCGCGCTCCTGTGCGTTCTGGGCCGTGGCCCCCGTCGATGCGCCCAGGCACAGCAACGCGCCGGCGAGCGCGAGCAGCCCGGAGTGTGTTTTTTTCATCGCAGGTCTCCTTTGTGCCGCAAGGATCGTTCGCGGCGGCTTCGTGTTCACCTTCGGGATTTCCCCAATCCGTCGCTGTTCCATTGCGGAACACATTCGCTGCTGGTCCCGAATACAGGGAGACGGCGAACCCATGTCCCAAGGCAAGTTCGACAGCAGGCTAGGCACGGCGGATGCGCCGCGCCAGCTCTTTGCCAGCACGCCGGCGCAGCGCGTGGCGCTCGCGCGGCGGCAGTTCTTCGAAGAAGGCGTGCGCCCCTCGGGCCTGGTCGGCGAGGCGGTGATCCAGTCGTGGCTGCGCTGCAGCCGCACGCACACCGACCGCCAGCGCATCGTGCCCTTCGACGCGGTCACGCCGAGCCGGCTGCACGCCACGCTGGCGCGCAACCGCGAGCTGCTGGAGGTGGCCCGGCAGGAACTCGCGCAGATGGAGAACATGCTCGCCGGCACCGACTGCCGCGTGATCCTGACCGACCGCGACGGCGTGGTGGTGCACGTGACCGACCAGCCCGCCGCAGCGCACCAGCCGGTGCTGCGCAAGACCGCGCGGGTGGGCGTGAACATTTCGGAGCGCGTGGTGGGGACTACCGCGCCGGGCATCGTGACCAGCACCGGGCAGGCCTGCACGGTGGACGGCGCGGAGCACTACTTCGATGTGCTGTGCCACATGCAATGCGCCGCCGCGCCGATCCGCGACGTCACGGGCCGGCTGGCCGGCGTGCTCGATCTCACGGTGGAGGCGCGGCGCTTCGGCTTCGACGCGGCGTCGATGGTGGCGCTCTACGCCACCACCATCGAGAACCGGCTGCTGCAGGCGCAGTCGCGCGACCACCTCATCCTGCGCTTCCAGGCGAGCCCCACGCTGCTGGGCACGCCGCTGGAGGCGCTGGCCGGCATCGCGCCCGACGGCACCATCGCCTGGCTCAACAACGCGGGCGCGCGGCTGCTGGGCCGACTGCCCGAGGCGGCGGACGAACGCGATGTCGAATGCCTGCTGGGGCACGACCTCGCGAGCCTGATGCGGCTCGGCCGGCGCGAGGCGGCGCAGCCGCTGCGGCTGGCGAGCGGGCTCGGCGTGTGGGTGCAGGCGCAGTTGAAGGGTGCGAACGGTGCGGACTTCCGCCATGCCGTGGCGATGCCCGGAGAGACGGCGCCAGCGGCCCTCGAATGCGATGCGGTGCCAGCCATTGCCATCACCGCTGCCGCCATCGAAGGCGATGCGAGCACGGAGGCTGGCGAAGCCGCGTTGCCCGCCGGCACGCTGCGCGAGCACAGCCGCAAGCTGATCGAGGACACGCTCGCCGCGCACGGCGGCAATGTGTCGCAGGCGGCGCGGCAGTTGCGCGTGTCGCGCGGCACGCTGTACCGGCGGCTGCGCGGCTGGCACGAAGACACCGCGCCGGCCATCCCGGACGACTGAGCGTTCAGACGGCGGCGCGGGCCAGCGCGCGCGCGCGCCGCGCCTTCGCGTCGGGCTGCAGCGGCCGCAGATATTCGTGCAGCGCCAGTGCGGCGGCACCCACCGCCGGCGCCAATGCGTCGTAGCGCGCGGTGCGCAGCTCGGGTGCCGGCATGCCGGCGCGGTCGGCGTGCCGGTGCACGCTCTCGAAAGCCGCCTGCACGAAGTCGCGGTGATCGGTACAGGCCTTGCCGCCCAGCACGATCGCGCGCGGGTTGAAGGTGACCCACAGGTTCTGCAGCATCACGCCGAAGAAGGCGGCGGCGCGCTGCATGTCGCGGCCTTCGCGCAGCAGCACGCGCGAACCGAAGAAAGCCTCGGCGCAGCCGCGCCGCCCGCACGAGCACAGCGGCCCGTCGAGCTCGAGGATGGTGTGGCCGATCTCGCCGGCCATGCCCTGCGCGCCGGTGAAGAGCCGGTCGTTCAGCACCACGCCCGCGCCCACGCCCACGTCGCAGTTGACGAAGATCAGCGGGTCTTCGCCCTCCTGGCCTTCCATTGCCGCGAACTCGTATTCGCCCAGCACGGCGGCATCGGCGTCGTTCTGCAGCTGCACCGTGACGCGCGGCAGGCCGACGGCGGCAAAGGCTTTCTCCAGCGCGGGCAGCAGGCTCACGTTGCGCCAGCCGAGGTTGGGCGCGAAGCGGACCACGCCTGTGCAGTCGTCCACCGCGCCGGGTATGCACACGCCGATGCTCGACAGGCGCAGGCCGAGCTGCTCGAGCCGCGCATGCGCGACCGAGGCCATGCGCGCGACCTGCGCGCAGACGCCGGCAGGCGCGCTGTCGGCCAGTGCCCGGGTGTCCGAATACAGCACCTCGCCCTGCAGCGACATGCACACGAGGCGCACCGTCTCCACGGCGATCTCCACGCCCATGAGCGCGCGCACGCCCACGTTGATGCGCAGCGGCGTCGAAGGCCGCCCCAGGCCGTCGGCCACGGCCGCGCCAGATTCGCTGAGCCAGCCTTCGTCGATCAGCTCGCGCACCAGCAGGCTCACGGTCGACTTGGTGAGGCCGCTCTCTCCGGCCAGCCGCGCGCGCGAGAGGCCGGGCTGCGCGCGCAGCAGCCGCAGCAGCACGCTGCGGTTCATGCGCTTCACGAGCTGCTGGTCGCCGATGGTGGTCACATCAGGCGGCCGCGGTGTCGGCGTGATGGGCCTGCTCTTTGCCTTCGGGCCGCTTGCCGGCAATGATCATGCCGAGCACTTCGTCTTCGGTGACGTCGGCGGTGCGGTAGGTACCGACCAGCTTGCCGTTCTTCATCACCGCGAGCCGGTCGCTCAGCGAGAACACGTCCGGCATGTCGTGCGTGATGAGGAAGATGCCCACGCCGTCGGCCTTGAGCTGCTTCACGAGGCCGCCGACCATCGCGGTTTCTTCGGGGCCGAGCGCGGCGCAGGGCTCGTCCATGATGAGGATGCGCGCGTTGAAGTACAGCGCGCGCGAGATGGCCACCACCTGCCGCTGTCCGCCGGAGAGGCGCCGCACGGGCACGCGGATGTTGGTGAAGTTCTTGTTGAGCCGGTGGAACACCTTGCGCGCCTGCACTTCCATGAAGTGGTCGTCGAGGGTGTTCCAGCGCGTCATCTTCTCGCGGCCGAGGAAGAGGTTCGACACGGAGTCGAGGTTGTCGGCCAGCGCGAGGGTCTGGTAGATGGTCTCGATGCCTTGTGCCTGCGCTTCGGCGGGCGTGCGGATGTTGACCTTCTCGCCGGCGATCAGGGTGTCGCCGGAGTCGATGGGGTAGGCGCCCGCGAGCATTTTCATGAGCGTGGATTTGCCGGCGCCGTTGTGGCCGAGCAGCGCGACCACTTCGCCGGGGTAGAGGTTGACGCTCACGCCGTCCACCGCTTTCACGCCGCCGAAGGCTTTGCGGATCTCGCGCAGTTCGACGAGGGGTTTGGATGTGTCGATGTCTGCCATTTCAGTGCTCTGCCTTGGTTTGGCGTTCTTGTTCGGGACGCGTGTGAACGGCGCCGGGTACTCCCCTCCGCGAATGTCCCCCGTCGGCGTTATCGCGCCCTGAACAGCAATGCGAGTTCATTCCTAGTTCTCCCCAAACTTGCGCCGGTAGAGAACGTCGAACACCACAGCCACGATCAGCACCTGTCCGATGATGACCATGCGCTTGCCGATGGGCACGTCGAGCAGCAGCATGCCGCTGTCGAGCGACTGCATGATGAGCGCGCCCAGCACCGAGCCGAAGATCGAGCCGCTGCCGCCCGCCAGCGCCGTGCCGCCGATGACGGCCGCCGCGATCACGTACAGCTCCATGCCCGTGCCCAGCGAATTCGTGCCCGCGTTGAGCCGCGCGATCGACACGATGGCCGCGATGGTGACCAGCACCGCCAGCAGCGCGAACAGCATCAGCGTGACGCGCTTGACCGGAATGCCCACCAGCGCCGCCGCGTCGGGGTTGCCGCCCATCGCGAACACATAGCGGCCGAAGCGCGTGCGGTGCACGATGAACGACAGCACGATGGCCACCACCGCCCAGATCAGCACCGGAATCGGAATGCCCTGCGGCGCGTCCTTCGAATCGATCTTGTAGTGGTTCATGACCGCCGCGAAGCCGATCACCACCGCCGCCGGCACCGCCGTGAGCAGCAGCTCCAGCCACAGCGGCTCGTTGGGCATCTCGTGGCGCGCGCGCGCCGCTCGCTTCTGGAACATGCGCGCGAACAGCACCACCGCCACCAGCCCCGCGATCACCCAGCTCGCGGTGACCCCGATGCCGCCGTCGTAGCCGCCGCCCAGGCGCTGGAAGAATTCGTCGTTCACCGGCTGCGTCTTGCCTTCGGCCACCAAGAAGGCCGCGCCGCGGAACGACATCAGGCCGCCCAGCGTGACCACGAACGAAGGCACGCCCAGCACCGCCGTGAGCCAGCCCTGGTAGACGGACACCAGCAGCGCCACCGCCAGCCCCGCGAGGCATGCCGTGGGCCACGACCAGCCCGAGGTGTATTGCAGGTACGCGATGAGCACGCCGACGAAGCCCATCACCGAGCCGACCGACAGGTCGATGTGGCGCGCCACGATGATCAGCACCATGACGGTCGACACGATGCCGACCACCGCCGTCTGCTGCGCGACGTTGTACAGGTTCTCCGGCGACAGGAACACGCCGCCCGACATGACGCTGAACGCCACGGCCATGACGGCCAGCAGCACGCACATCAGGATCAGGCGCAGGTCGATGCCCGTGCGGCGCCACCAGCCCGGTGTTGGATTGCTCATTTTTCAGACCCCTTGGGACTTGGGACAGGAGCGCAGCCGCCCGCCGGCCGGACCCATGGACACCATGGGCGGGCCGGCCGGGGACCGCGTTGCGCGGGTGATCCGTGCTTGCTTACTTGCAGGCCGCGGGCGCACTGGCGCCCGTCACGCCCTTGCAGAGCTCGTCCTTCTTGATCCAGCCGGCCTTGACCACGACGTCGAGGTTGTCGCGCGTCACGGGCACCGGCGTCAGCAGGCGCGATTGCAGCGAGACCTTCTTCGGACCCGAGTTCCAGGTGCCGGCCTTGTCGACCGGCTTGCCCTGCGACAGCGCGATGGCCGCGGCGGCGGCTTCACGGCCGAGTTCGCGCGAGTCCTTGAAGATGGTCGCGGTCTGCGTGCCCAGCGCGATGCGGTTGAGCGCCGCGAAGTCGGCGTCCTGGCCCGACACCGGAATGCCGCGCAGGCCCTTTGCCGTGAGCGCCGCGACCGCACCGCCGGCCGTGCCGTCGTTGGCCGCCACCACCGCGTCGACCTTGTTGCCGTTCTTGGTGAGGATCTGCTCCATGTTCTTCTGCGCGACTTCGGGCTTCCAGCCTTCGGTGTATTCGTCGCCGACGATCTTGATGTCGCCCTTCTTGATGGAGGCGTCGAGCACCTCCTGCTGGCCGGCGCGCAGGAAGTCGGCGTTCGGGTCGCTCGGCGAGCCCTTGATGATCACGTAGTTGCCCTTGGGCTTGACCTTCAGCACCTCGCGCGCTTCCATGCGGCCGACCTCGACGTTGTCGAAGGTGATGTAGAAGACGCCCGGCGCCTCGATCAGCCGGTCGTACGCCACCACGGGCACTTTCTGGCGCGTGGCCTTGGTCACCGCCGGCAGGATGGCGTCCTTGTCCATCGCCAGCACGATGAGCGCCTTGGCGCCCTTGGACATCAGGCCCTCGATGTCGCCCAGTTGCTTCTCCGGAGAGCCGCCCGCATCGGCACTGATGTATTTGGCGCCGAGCTTCTCGAGTTCGGCCTTGATGGCGGCCTCGTCGGTCTTCCAGCGCTCTTCCTGGAAGTTGGACCAGCTCACGCCGACCACGGTCTGCGCCATCGCGCCCACGGCCGTGAGACCGAAGGCCATGGCGGCCAGGGTGTGTTTCAGTTGCATCGATGTCTCTCCAGAGTTGGTGCGCCCCACAGGGATCAGCCGTGTAAGAAATTAGTTAGTTTGAAGGGCGAACTAACTATCCCATCGCGGCAAGGTACTGGGCATCCGGGAATTCCCGGAGCGTGCGGCGCCCATGAAAAAGGCCGGGCAAGCCCGGCCTTCATGCACTTCCGCGCGTGGCGGCGATCAGTCGCGAGCGCGCGCGGCGTTGCGCAGGTCGCGGATCTGGTCGTGGTTGCGCTGTGCGCCTTCGGCCTGGGCAGCGACCACGCCGCGCACGTCGGCGGGCAGGTTCTGCTTCAGGGCCTTGCGATAGCGCGCGACACCGGTGTCTTCGCCGCGCTCGCACGATTCGAGAATGGAGAGTTCGCTGTTGGCGCCCAGCGAGCCCTTCACATGCACCCAGCCGCGATGCAGCGCGCCGCTGGCGGTGCCGCCATCGGCCGGCTTGCCGCCGTAGGCGGTGATGAGCGCCATCAGTTCGCTGCCGGCCTTGCGGCACTCTTCGGCGCGATTGGCGAACAGTTGCTTCGCCGCGGGGCTCTCTACCTCATCGGCGCAGGCGCGGAAGCCATATTCGCCGTCGCGCGAGTTCTCGAGCAGGTCGTTGAGCACGTCCACCACTTCGTCGTTGGCGAGCACGGGGCCGGTGGCCTGCAGGGTGTCGAGGGATGCGTCTGTGTATGCCATGTCGGGGTCCTTTCGGGGTTGAATTGCTGTCTGTCGAAAAGCCATGGTTCAAAAAACCGCCGCTGCGCCGCGTCGTCCCATCGGGCGACACGGCGTAGGCGAAGGACGACCCGCGCCGCCCGGCTTCAGCCGATGCGCCAGGCCTGCGTCCACATGGCGATGCCGTCGAGCAGTTCGTCCAGCGCCTGCTCGTCGGTGCGGCCGGTGCGCCTGAGCACATGGAAAGAATGGTCGGCGCCGTCGATCTCCAGCACGGTGGCGATCGGACCCAGCGCCTGCACGGTGTCGTCGAAAGGCGCGGGTTCGGCCAGCGTGTCGCGTGGCCCGTGCGCGAAGAGCATGGGCACGTCGACCTCGCGCAGGTGCGCCGCGCGCTCGGCCGCCTTTGCTGGCGCGCCCGACGGATGCAGCGGAAAGCCCAGGAAGACCAGCCCTTCGACGGCCGCAAGCGGCTCCAGCGCCTGGGCCTGCGACGTCATGCGGCCGCCGAACGACTTGCCGCCCGCGAAGAGGCGCATGCCCGCGAAGCGCGCCGACGCGCAGGCCACCGCCGCGCGCACCGTGGCATGCGCCAGCGCAGGTGCGTCCGTGCGCTTGCTGCCCTGCTCCATGTAGGGGAACTGGTAGCGCAGCGTGGCGATACACCTCTCGGCGAGGCCCTCGGCCACGGCCTGCATGAACGGATGCGCCATGCCCGCGCCGGCACCGTGCGCGAGCACCAGGCACGCGTCGGCCGAGGGTGGCGACATCGCAAGGGCCGACACCGCAATGCCGGGCCTCACGTCGATGGAAAGTTTGTGCAGGGTGGTCATCGCGCGAGTGTGCCCGCGCGGCAGCCAGGGCCTGTTCACCCTAGAGCTGCGACGACAGCAGCGCCGCCAGGTGCTCCATCGCCTTCTCGTGCAGCGGGCGGTCCTTCCAGGCCTCGTACGTCAGGCGCTTCGACTGGCGCAGGTCGGCCTCGAACTGCGCGGTCTGCTCGGCGGCGAAGGCCTCGTCGTAGATGTTGAGGTTGGCCTCGTCGTTCAGGCGGAACGAGCGGTTGTCGAAGTTGGTGGAGCCCACCGACACCAGCAGGCCGTCGACCGTGAAGACCTTGCAATGGAACATGGTCGGCTGGTATTCGCTGATCTCGGCGCCCGCCTCCAGCAGCGGGCCCCACGCCGCGCGCGAGGCTCCGCGCACGGTCTGCGAATCGATGATCGGGCCCGGCGTGATGATGCGCAGCCGCACGCCGCGCTTCATGGCCGCGACCAGCGCACCCACGGTCAGGTCGTCGGGCACGAAGTAGGCGCTCGACAGGTCGATGGTCCTGGTGGCCGCCGCGATCGACAGCAGGTACATGAGATGCATGCTCTCGCTGCCGCCCGAGGGCGAACTGCTGAACATCTGGGCGCGCCCGTCGCCCATCGGGGGAATCGGCGGAAAGTAGGTTTCGCCGTGCAGCACGTCGCCCGACACCTTCACCCAGTTGTCCATGAACACGGCCTGCATCTGCGCCACCACCGGCCCCTCGACCTTGTAGTGCGAGTCGCGCCAGTGCTCGGCGTCCTGTGCGTGGCCGGTCCATTCGGGCGCGATGCCCACGCCGCCGGTGAAGCCGGTGCGGCCGTCGACCACCAGCAGCTTGCGGTGGGTGCGGTTGTTCATGCGCGCGATGTCGTACCAGCTCGGCTTGTGGAACTTGCGGATCTGCACGCCGGCGCTTTCCATCTCGCGGATGAAGTCGCCGTCGACCTTGGCGCTGCCCACCCAGTCGAGCAGCACGTGCACCTTCACGCCGGCGCGGGCGCGCTCGGAGAGCGCATCGGCAAACTCGCGCCCGATGTCGCCCGACCAGTAGATGTAGGTCTCGAAAGTGATGCTCCGCCTGGCGCCGCGGATGGCGGCGAGCATCGGCGGAAAAATCTGGTCGCCGTTCTGGAAAGCCTCGAAGCGGTTGCCGCCGGTGATGGGCGGCCCGAGCATCACGCCCAGCGCGCGCTGGTACTGCGCGTCGTGCAGCGCGTACTCGCGCTTGACCTGCTCGTCGAGCTTCTTCTCGCCGCTGGTGAAGTTGAGCACCAGCAGCGTGGCGGCCAGCGTCAGGACGAAAGTCCAGACGACGGTCTTGAGCGTCCCTTGGCGGCGCACGTCAGGACGCGGAGCGTTGCTCAGGCAATCAGTCGATCAGCTGCGTCTTGATCGCGTAGTAGGTCAGGTCGCTGTTGGTGGAGAGGTTCATCTTCTCCATGAGGCGCGTGCGGTAGGTGCTGATGGTCTTCACCGACAGCGACAGCGCCTCGCCGATGCTGCCCACCGACTCGCCCTTGGCGAGCTTCAGGAACACCTGGAACTCGCGCTCCGACAGGTGCTTGTGCGGCGGCGCGTTGTCCTTGCGCTCCAGCTGCCCGGCCAGCAGCTCCGCCACCGAGGGCGAGATGTAGCGCCGGCCCAGCGCCACCGTGCGGATCGCCTTGGCGATTTCCTCGGGCTCGCATTCCTTGTTGAGATAGCCCGATGCACCCTGGCGAATCAGGTTCACCGCGTAGTGCTCCTCGGGGTAGCCGCTGAGGATGAGCACGCCCAGGTCGGGCGCCTTGGCGCGCACCATGGCGAGCGCGTCGATGCCGCTCTGGCCGGGCATCGAGAGGTCCATCACGAGCACGTCGATGTCGGCCGTGCGCACGAGGTCGATGGCCTCGCGGCCGGAGCCGGCCTCGCCGACCACGCGGAAATCGACGAAGGTGGAGAAGAACGCCTTGAGGCCTGTGCGGACGACGGCGTGGTCGTCGACGATGCCGATCTTGATCATGGTGTTGTTCCTGCTTGAAGCGATGCGCGCCAGGATGCGGCGCGACAGGGGAACGAAGATGCCACAGGCATCGGCCCCCGGAACGCCCGAAACGCAGGACGCGGCGTTGTCCTGCAAGGCAATGCAGGATTGCCTGTCGCCCGCGTCGGACGGAAACGACGCGGCGTCAGGCCCGAAGCAGCAAGGCTTCAGGCGCGCCGTTCCTGGCGGCGCCAGTTGCCCTGCAGCAGCGCACCGATGCCCAGCACGACCACCAGCGTCACCGCCAGCAGCATGAAGGCCAGCGCGGCGCCGAAGGGCCAGTTGTTCAGGCCGACGAACTGCTGGTAGATCTCGGGCGTCATCATCCTGAAGCGCGGCCCGCCAATGAGCACCGGCGTCGCATAGGCGTTCATGCACAGGATGAAGACCAGCGACATGCCCGCGATCACGCCCGGCATGGCCTGCGGCAGCACCACGCGGCGGAATACGGTGAAGGGCCGCGCGCCCAGGTTGGCGGCCGCCTCCTCCACGTTGCGCGGTATGCCCTCGATCACGCTGGCCAGCGTCATCACCATCAGCGGCAGCACGATGGTCACCATCACGCCCACCACGGCCGGCTGGTTGAACATGAGCTGCATGGGCTCGCGCACCAGCCCGCTCCACTGCGCCACCGCGTTGAACAGGCCGCTGTTGCCCAGCAGCGCCAGCCAGCCGGCCGAGCGCACCACGTTGCCGACCATCAGCGGCAGGATGGTGGCGAGCGTGAGCCACATCTTCCAGCGCCGCGGCATGCGCGCCAGCGTGTAGCCGGCGGGCAGCCCCACCAGCGATGCGATCAGCGTGGTCATGGCGGCGACCTGCAGGGTCACAGACAGTACTTCGCGGAAGTACGGGTCGGCGAACACCTGCACGTAGTTGCGCGGCGTGAAGGCCTCGACCATCAGCTCGGTGGGTGTGTAGATGTTGAGCGAGTAGCGCAGCAGCATCGCCATGGGCGCCACCATCAGCGCCAGCACGATCGCGATGGCCGGCAGAGTTAGCAGGCGCATCGCTCAGGCCTTGAAGTCGCGCGACCAGTACTGCTGCAGCGCCGGCATGGCCTGTGCGAAGTAGCCGAAGTCGGGCACCTTGAAGCGCGATTGCTCCTCGGGGGTGAACGCTATCTGCGCGGCCAGCTCGGCCGGCAGGCTGGCGTTGGTGACGGTGGGCACGTAGCCCATGCGCTCGGCGAACGCGGCCTGGGCGCGCGCGTCCAGCATGGCGTCGAGATAAGCGAAGGCGTTGTCCTTCTGCTGGCTGTTCTTCGGCACCACGGCGCTGAAGGTGGTCGGCATGATGCCTTCGGTGGGCACCGCGGCGGCCACGCTCACGCCGGCGCGGCGCCACTGGTACACGCGGGCGCGCCAAGCCAGCGTGATCCAGATGTCCTCCGACTTCAGCGCCTGCGCCACCGCCTCGTTGGTGGCGAAGATCTTGGGCGACAGCGCCTTCAGCTCGCCGAGCTTCTTCATGCCCGGCGCCAAGTCGGACAGCGTGCCGCCGGCCGCCAGCGAGGCGGCGGCGATGTTGTACGGGAACAGGATGTCGGCCAGTCCGACGCGGCCCTTGTATTTCGGGTCCCAGAGGTCGTTGAGCGACTTCGGCGGCGTCTTGATCTTCCCGGGGTTGTAGGCAATGACCAGGCCCGAGTAGATGTGCGGCAGCGCCTGCGGCTGGCGCAGCGCGGCGATGGCGTTCTTCGCGTTCGGCACGTTGGCGTCGGTCAGCGTCTCGAACAGGCCCATCTGCGCGAGCCCGCTGGCCTCGAAGTCGACCAACGACACCACGTCGAGACTGCCGCGCCGGCTGTTGCGTTCGGCCAGCAGCTTGGCCTTGCGCGGGGGGCCGTCGTCGGTGCTCTGCACGGCTTCGATGCCTCGCGGCTTGAGCAGCGGCTGCTCGACGTTCTTGCCGAGCAGGTCGCCGTAGTCGCCGCCCCAGGTGGCGACGACTACGCGTCCGCCAGTGGCGGCAAGTGCGGGCGCGGAGGCTGCCAGCGGCAGCGAAGCGGCGGCCAGCAGCAGGGAACGGCGTGTGGAATGTGAGGACATGGCGGTGGTTGAAGAAACGGAGGAAGAGAAGAAAGGAAGTTCAGGCGCTGGCATCCGCGGGCAGCGCCAGCGCATGCTCCGGCGACCACTGCAGCGATACGCACTCGCCCTCGACCGGCCCGCGCGCGGCGCTGTCGTGTGCCAGCGCGCTGGGCTGCGCGACAGAGATCGGGCCGACGTCGGTCTCGAAGTGCCATTCGGTCGTGCCGCCCAGGTAGGTGCTGAGCCGCACCCGCGCGGGCAGGCCCTGCTCGCCCGCGTTGGCAATCCGGATGCGGTCGGGCCGCACCATCAGCGCCACGTCGTCCGGCGCGGACGCAGGCACCACCGATGGCGCGCAAGGCAGCACATGCGCCCCCGCGCGGAACACGCCCGGCGCATCGACCCGCCCCGGCACCAGGTTGCAGCGCCCGATGAAGTTGGCGACGAACTGGTCGACCGGCTGCTCGTACACCTGGCGCGGTGTGCCGATCTGGCGCACGCGGCCGTGGTCCATCACGGCCAGGCGGTCGGCGGTGGTGAGGGCTTCTTCCTGGTCATGCGTGACCAGCAGCGTGGTGAGGCCCAGGCGCTGCTGCAGCGCGCGTATTTCGAGCCGTACCTCGGTGCGCAGGCGCACATCGAGGTTGGACATGGGCTCGTCGAGCAGGAACACCGTGGGCTGCACCACCAGCGCGCGCGCCAGCGCCACGCGCTGCTGCTGGCCGCCCGACAGAGCGGCCGGCCGGCGGTCGGCCAGGTGATCGAGCCGCACCAGCCGCAGCGCTTCTTTCACACGCGCGGCCTGCTCGGCGCGCGGCACCTTGCGCATCTGCAGCCCGAAGGCCACGTTCTCGGCCACGCTCATGTGCATGAACAGCGCATAGCCCTGGAACACCATGCCGGTGTCGCGCGCATGGGGCGGCGCATGCGTCACCTCGCGTTCGCCGAAGAAGATGCGGCCCGCGCTCGGCTGTACGAAGCCGGCCACCATGCGCAGCGTGGTGCTCTTGCCGCAGCCGGAGGGCCCGAGCAGCGCGAGCAGTTCGCCCTGCGCCACGCCGAGGTTGAGGTTGCGCACCGCGACCGTGCGGTCGTAGGTGCACTGGAGATTGTCGAGACGCAAATAGCTCACGTGGCCACCCGGGACAGACTGACGAAACGATCCGCCACCAGCAGGAGCACGGCGATGAGCACGGTCTGCACCGTGCCGACCGCGGCCAGTGTCGGGTCCATGTTGAAGTTGAGGTAGCTCAGCATTTCCACCGGCAGCGTCGCGTACCCGGGGCCGGTGAGCATCATGGTCATCTCCAGGTTCTCGAAGCTCGCGATGAAGCTGAAGACGGCCGCGGCCACGATGCCGGCGTGCATCGAGGGCAGCGTGACGCGCAGGAACACCGTGACCGGGCGCGCGCCCAGGTTGGCGGCGGCTTCCTCCGGCGCGCGGCCGAGCCCCTGCAGGCTGGCCGACACGAGGCGCACGGTCCACGGAATGGCCAGCAGCGCATGCGCGGCGATCAGGCCCGGCAGCGTGGCAACGATCTGCAGGCCGACGGTGTTGTCGATCTGCACGAAGAACACGTAGATGCCGGTGCCCAGCACCACACCCGGAAAAGCCAGAGGCGACAGCAGCAGCGCGGCCAGCGCGCGCCGCCCGCGAAAATTGCCGCGCTCGATGGCGTAGGCGGCCACCGTGCCGGTGCTCACGCCGAGCAGCGCCGAGACGGCGGCCAGTTGCAGCGACAGCATGAAGCTGCTCGCGAACTGCGGCTTGCTCCATGCATTGGCGTACCAGTGCAGCGAATAGCCTTTGGGCGGAAAACTCATGATCGGCTGCTCGAAGAAGCTCAGCCAGGCCACGGTGACGAGCGGCAGCAGCATGGCCGCGTATGCCGCGGCCACTGCGAACCGGCGGGCGACGGTGGCGGGCCTCACGCGCGGGCCTCCTCAAGCACGGCGGCGAGCGGCCGGCCAATGGCCGGTCTTGTGGACAGCGCGGCCGCCTTCAGCACGAAGGGCAAGGACGGCTGCACGTCGCGCAGTTCATCCAGATGCATGCCGCGCACGATGAGGACGAGGAACGAGTCCGGCGTCTGCGCCGCGAGCGGCACGATGGGGCTGAACAGCGTGCCGACGCATTGCACCAGCAACGGCCATCGCTCGTCTTGCACCCCGACCAGTCCCTTGACGCGCAGCAGGCGCTCGCCGCACAGGCCGGCGAGGTTGTCGAGCCACTCGGAGAGTTCGTCGCGCGTGACCGGCGCGGTGAAGCGGCACAGGGCGGTGCGGATGTCGCTGTGCGGCAGCTGCAGCGCGTCGTCGTCCACCGGCGCGAGCGAAAGGTGCGGCAGCGATGAGCGCGCCGGCGGCGATGCCAGCGCGGCCAGTGCGCGCGGCCCCGGCTCGGCGTCGGCCACCAGTTCGGCCAGCGGATTGACGCGTGCCAGCAGAGCGCGCGCCGCGTCCACCGCACCGGCCCGGGCAATGTCCTGCCGGGTCAGCACGATGCGCTGCGCGCCGGCGATCTGCGCGGCGGCTTCGGGCAGCGTCAGCGTGGCGGCGCCGCGCTCGCAGTCGAAGGTGCTCACGACATGCGCGCGCAGGTGCCCGGCCAACGGACCGAGGCTGCGCAGCACCGGCCCGGGGCGCGCGAGGCCGGTGGTCTCCAGCACGATGCGCGCGAGCGGCGGCAGGCCCTGTTCGGCGCGCGCCTCGATCAGTGCCGCAATGGTGCCGGGCAAGTCGCCGCCCATCGCGCAGCAGACGCAGCCGTTGCTCAGCAGCGCCATCGGCACCTTGTCGGCGGAGGCGGAGATGACGGCGCCGTCGAGGTCGACCTCGCCAACCTCGTTGACGATCACCGCGGTGTCGGCGGCCTGCGGCTGGCGCAGGTACGCCGACAGCAGCGTGGTCTTGCCGCTGCCCAGGAAGCCGGTGAGCACGATCAGCTCGATGGGAACCGGCATCGGCGGCAAAGCGTTGTCCGGGCTGCTCATGCGGCGGGTGCTTCCGCCGCGGCGGCTTCGGCGTGGCTGGCCGCCACCATCGCGCGAACGTCGGCCAGCAGTTCGGCCGTGTCGTAGCAGATGCCGCCCACGATGGTGCGGCTCAGCCCGCGCTGCCATTCGACACGCTGGGTGTCATCGTTCAGCCGCATGGCGCCGGTGCCGTACAGCAGCTTGAAGTCTTCCAGCGGGTTCTGGTCGTGCACCAGCAGGTCGGCGCGCTTGCCGACCTCCAGGCTGCCGCAGTCGGCCTCGATGCCAAGCAGGTGCGCGCCTTCGAGCGTGGCGGCGCGCAGCACCTCCAGCGGATGGAAGCCGGCTTCCTGCAGCATCTCGAGCTCGCGCACGAAGCCGAAGCCGAACACCTGGAAGATGAAGCCGGAGTCGCTGCCCGCGCAGACGCGCCCGCCGCGGTTCTTGTACTCGTTGATGAAGCGCATCCAGAGCCGGTAGTTTTCCTTCCACTCGATCTCGTTCCTTGTCGACCAGCGATACCAGTAGGAGCCGTGGCCGCCGCGGTAGGGCTGGAAGCCGTCCCAGTAGCTCTTCCAGGTGTATTCGTCGTGCCAGTCGGCGCGGCGGGTGCGCATGAGGTCGCGGTTGGCGTCGTAGATGCCGAAGGTAGGCACGAAGGTGAAGCCGAGTTCGAGAAAGCGGTCCATCGCGTTACGCCATGTGGCGCTGCCCGGCTGCGCGGCCTGGCCGAAGCTCTGGCCGGCGACGGAGAAGCGGAAGTATTCGTCGCCGTAGTTGTAGTCGGCCGGGTAGTCCTGCACCACGCGGTGCTCGAACAGTGCCTCGGGCAGGCCGTAGTAGTGCTCGGCGCTGGTCAGGCCCCATTGCGCGGTGGTGAGCGCGTTCATGCGGGTCACGGCGGTCTGCGCGTGGTGGCAGCCGCTGCGCAGGCCGAGGCTGGCGCATTCGGCCAGTGCGGCCTGCATGATGGCGGGCGAGGCGCCGAAGAACTTCACGCCGTCGGCGCCGCGCGCCTTCAGCCGGCCCAGCCAGTCGCGTGCCTGCGCCGGCGTGTGAATGATCTTCAGGATGTCATTGACCGCCGGGAAGTACGCATGCGCCAGCATGCGCGGCGCGGCGATGGTGCCGGCCGCAGCGCGCTCGCGCTGGTCCAGCGTCCAGCCCAGGCCGTTGAAGCAGCCCATCTCGCGCACGGTGGTCACGCCGTGGGCCAGCCAGAGCTTGTAGACGTAGTCGGCCGGCGGCGCCTTGCCGGCCACGAAGGGCGAGCCGATGTGCGCATGCGCATCGACGAAACCCGGCGTGACGAACCTGCCGTGGCAGTCGATCTCATGCTGCCCGGCGGCCGGGCGCACGGCCGGGTCGATGGCCTTGCGGGGCGCGCCGACGCCGCGCATCTCGACGATGCGGTCACCCTCGATCACGATGTCGACCGGCCCCCAGGGCGGCGCGCCGGTGCCGTCGATGACGGTGGCGCCGCGCAGCACCAGCCGGGCGAACGGCCCTTCGCCACGGTCGCGGCCGGTGGCGCGCGGCTTCTCGCGGCCGCCGCGCAATTGGCGCGCGGCCGCGATCTCGTCGCCGGCCTCGACGGCCGACATGTGTTCCTGCATCGCGGATGCTGCTGTCACTCGAATCTCCTCGAAACATCCGGAATGCCGGATGGCGAGGGCGATTCTTTCGAGCGAGGGGGTGTGCCGTCTCGCTCAATCCTGCTCGGCGGACAGCATGTTCTTGCTGTGTGGCCCGGGAGCGGCGGCTGCGGACTACTGCTGCAGCGCCTGCCGGTAGCGCTGCGGCGTCACGCCCTCCATCTTGCGGAACAGGCGCGCGAGGTGGCTGGAGTCGGAGAAACCGCAGTCCATGGCGATCTGCAGGATGTTCTTGTCGGAGAAGGCCAGGTCGGCCTTGGCCAGCCGCAGCCGGGCCGCCACCAGGTGCGCGTGCGGCGTGAGGCCGTAGCGCTGCTTGAAGCGGCGCGCGAAATGGAATTCGCTCATGTCGGCCACCCGCGCGAGCCGGGCCACGCTGAGCGTTTCATGCGGGTGGCGCTCCACATGCTCGAATGCGGCCTGCAGGCCGTCGGGGCCGGCGGACTGCAAGGGGCCCGTCACGCGGCCATAGTTGTGCAGCAGGTGCGCCACCAGCGACTGCGCGATGCCGTCTGCATACATGCGGCCTGCCGGGCCGTCCGCATCGAGCGCCGCGACGAACTGCGCGCCCAGTTGCCGGCCGATGCTGTCGTCTCGGTACAGCGGGCCGTCGTTCGGCTGGAAGTCTTCGAAGTCCACGCCGAAGCGGCGCGCGGCCAGGCGCAGTTCGTCGAGCGAGAAATGGATGTGCAGCAGGTCGAACGGGCTCGGAGACTCGAAGCCGGTGTACTCGATGCTGCGCGAATCGATGAGCCGCACGCTGCCGCCGCGGATGGGGCCGTCCCAGATCACTGAGTCGTCCACGCGTGAGCAGGCCTCCATGGGCAGCAGCACCATCGAGAACAGCATGAAGTCGGGCGAGGTGGCGACGTTGAATTCGAAGGGCCCGCCGGTCGTGCGCGTCCACCGCAGCACCGACACGCCGGTGGACGGCAGGTCGATGAGGGCGCCTGCACTGCGCATGCCCCACAGGTCTTCCATGTCGTTCAGGTGGCGCAGCGGTTGCATGAGTTTTGTGCCTGGGAGGGGTTGCGCGAGGGAGGTGTCCCTCGAAGGTGCACAAATTCTCAAGCATTTTCCAGGCCATCGGCGGCGGGAATTCCCTGTCTGCAGGGTAGCGCGGGCGACCCGGATGCGCCGCCTCAGCCGATCGCCGGATAGCGCCCCGTGCCTTCGGGCCAGGTCGTCAGCACCTCGAAGCCGTCTTCCGTGACCGCGACCATGTGCTCCCACTGCGCCGACAGCGAATGGTCGCGCGTGACCACCGTCCAGCCGTCGGGCAGCTCGCGGGTCTCGCGCCGGCCGGCGTTGATCATCGGCTCGATGGTGAAGACCATGCCGGCCTCCAGCCGCAGGCCCTGGCCGGGCTGGCCGTAGTGCAGCACCTGGGGATCGTCGTGGTAGATCTGGCCGATGCCGTGGCCGCAGTACTCGCGCACGACGCTGAAGCGCTCGCGGTGCGCGACGCTCTGGATCGCATGGCCCACGTCGCCCAGCGTGGCGCCGGGACGCACCTGCAGGATGCCGGCGCGCATTGCCTCGTAGGTGGTGTCCACCAGGCGGCGCGCGAGCGGGCTGGGCTCGCCGACGAAGTACATGCGGCTGCAGTCGCCGAACCAGCCGTCCTTGTTGACGGCCACGTCGATGTTGATGATGTCGCCCTTCTTCAGCACCTTCTGCGCCGACGGCACGCCGTGGCAGACCACGTGATTGACCGAGGTGCAGACCGTCTTGGTGTAGCCCTGGTAGCCGACGTTGGCGGGCACCACGCCCTGCACATTGACGATGTGGTCGTGGCAGATGCGGTCGAGCTCCTCGGTGGTGACGCCGGGCTTCACATGCTCGCCGATCATCGCCAGCACCTCGGCGGCGAGCCGGCCCGCGGCGCGCGCCATCGCGATTTCGTCGGGCGACTTGAGCGGTGCGGCGGTGGCCCTCATGCGCGCGCCCCGGCCAGCTTGCGTGCGGCAGGAGCAGCAGCGGGCGCGGGCGGCGGCGGTTCCAGCAGGGTGGAGACCGTGGCCAGGTCGAAACCGCCGGCCTGCTCGGCGCGGATGAGCAGCTGGCAGATCTCGCGGTGATCGAGCTCGGGGTGCAGTTCGGCCAGCATGCCGATGCGCATCCAGTGCTCGGCCTGCGCATTGATGGAACGGCTCAGTGCATTGCCCGCGACGCGCAGGTTCTCATGCATGAGGTCTGAAATCTTGACGATGCCCATGGCTCTTTTGAATATATGAAACGTATATAAATCATATCAAATCAGCCGATGTGTTTCAACGCGACGGCGGGGTAAGCCCGGTGCAGCGATTCGATCTCGTTTGATACGATTTTTCTCGAAGCGCCCACCTCGAGCGCGTTGGAGACAAGATGGACCCGAGCACATCCGATGCGCAGGCGCTGTACCGCGTCATGGTGCGCATCCGCGCTTTCGAGAACGCCGCCGAGGCGGCCAGCCAGGGGGGCGTGAGCGCCTACGGCCAGCAGGCCGCGGGCGCCGCCAAGGTGCGCGGGCCGCTGCACCTTTCCACGGGCCAGGAGGCGGTGCCGGCCGGCGTGTGCGCCCACCTGCGCGCCAGCGACTACCTCACCTCCACCCATCGCGGCCACGGCCACACGCTGGCCAAGGGCGCCGACCTCACGCGGATGATGTGCGAGTTGTTCGGCAAGGCCACCGGCTTCAACGGCGGCAAGGGCGGCTCGATGCACATCGCGGACTTCTCGGTCGGCATGCTGGGCGCCAACGGCGTGGTGGCGGCAGGGCTGCCGATTGCCGTGGGCGCGGCGCATGCGCAGAAGCTGCTCGGCAAGGGCGACGACATCACGGTCTGCTTCTTCGGCGACGGCGCCATCAACCGGGGCCCTTTTCTCGAAGCGCTGAACTGGGCGCGGGTGTACGAGCTGCCTGTGCTCTTCGTCTGCGAAGACAACCGCTGGAGCGCGACCACCGCGAGCGGGCCGATGACGGCCGGCGACGGCGCGTCGGTGCGTGCGGAGTCGCTGGGCATCGCGTCCACGCAGGTCGACGGCAACGACGTGTTCGCGGTGCACGAAACCGCCGCGCGGCTGGTGAGCGAGGTGCGCGCCGGCAGCGGCCCGCGCCTGCTGCATGCGCTGACCTACCGCGTGAAGGGGCACGTTTCGGTCGACCTCGCGGCCTACCGCGACCCGGCCGAACTGGCCGCCGCGCTGGAAACAGACCCGATCGCGCGGGCGCGCGGGCATCTTCTTTCGGCGGGCATCGCCGCCGCCACGCTCGACGCCATCGAGAACGCCGCGCGCGACGAGGTCGACACCGCGCTGGCCGTCGCCGATGCAGCGCCCTGGCCCGACGCCGGCGCCGCCTTCACCGACGTGCAGACCACCGGAGCCGGCCAATGGCATTGACGAAGAAGGACCTGAGCTATTCGGAAGCCGCACTGCTCGCACTGCAGCGCGAGATGGAGGCCGACCCGCGCGTGGTCGTGCTCGGCGAGGACGTGGGCCGCGGCGGCATCTTCGGCCAGTACAAGGGGCTGCAGCAGCACTTCGGCGCCGGTCGCGTGATCGACACGCCGATCAGCGAGGCCGCGATCATGGGCGCCGGCGTGGGCATGGCGCTCGCGGGGTTGCGGCCGGTGGTCGAGATGCGCGTGGTCGATTTCGCTCTGTGCGGCATGGACGAACTGGTGAACCAGGCCGCCAAGAACCGCTTCATGTTCGGCGGCCAGGGCCGCGTGCCGCTGGTGGCGCGCATGCCGGGCGGCATCTGGGACGCATCGGCGGCGCAGCATTCGCAGTCGCTCGAAGCCTGGTTCGCGCACCTGCCGGGCGTGGTGGTGGTGTGCCCCTCGACGCCGCAGGACAACCACGGCTTGCTGCGCGCCGCTCTGCAGTGCGGCGACCCCGTGGTCTACATCGAGCACAAGACCTTGTGGGGCGTGCGAGGCGAGGTCGACGAAAGCGTTGCGGTGCCGCTGGGCAAGGCCTCGCGGGTGCGCGAGGGCAATGCGCTCACGCTGGTGAGCTGGAGCCGGCAGATCCAGGCCTGCGAAGCAGCCTGCGACGCACTGGCGGCCGAAGGCATCGCGGTCGACCTGATCGACCTGCGCACGCTGTGGCCATGGGACCGCGAGACCGTGCTGTCGTCCTGCGCGCGCACCGGCCGGCTGCTGGTGGTGCACGAGGCGGTGCAGGCGGGGGGCTTCGGCGCCGAGATAGCGGCCAGCGCGGCGGAAGCCACGGGCTGCCGCGTGGCGCGGCTGGGCGCGCCGCGCATTCCGGTCGGCTATGCGCCGGTGCTGGAAGCGCAGTCGCGCGTGGGCATGCCGGCCATCGTGGCCGCCGCGAAGAAGCTGGCCGGCTGAGGTCCGCCCGCGACACAGGCGCGATGGACCCGCTCTTCTTCAAGCTGGTGCGGGTGGTCAACCTCACGGCCCGGCCTTTTCATGAACGCGTGGGCCGGGAGCACCAGCTCACGCTGAACGAGTGGCGCACGATGGCCGTGCTCGGCGCGCAGCCGGGCCTCAACGCCACGCAGGTCGCCGACCAGACGGGCCTGGACAAGATGGCGGTGAGCCGCGCGTTGGCCGGCCTGAAGCGCCACAAGCGCGTGCAGCGCCACGAAGACCCGACCGACCAGCGCAGCAGCCGCCTCTACCTCACCGCCGCCGGCAAGGCACTGCATGAAAAGGTCGCCACACTGGGCCGCGAGCGCGAGGCCGCGCTGTTCGCAGGTGTCGACGGCAACGAACTGGCCCAGCTAGACGCAACGCTAGACAAACTCATCAAGGCCGTCCAGCGCAGCAGTTGACAAAGGCACGCCAAACCCCGCCCCCTTCCAGAACACCGAGGAACCGGCTTCGCCGGGCCTCAGGTGTTGCCCCCGGCCGGGGGAAGGCGAAGCGACACGAAGTGCGCGCAGCCTGGGGGCGAGCCAGGTTCACGCGGCGAAGCCGCCGTCGATGTTCAGGCCCGCGCCGGTCACGAACGCGGCTTCGGGGCTGGCCAGGTACGCCACCATGCCGGCAATCTCGTCGGCATGGCCGTGGCGGTCGATGGCCATGAAGCCGTGCATGGTGGCGGCCATCGGGCCGCTGGCGGGGTTCATGTCGGTGTCGACCGGGCCGGGCTGCACGTTGTTGACCGTGATGCCGCGCGGCCCCAGGTCGCGCGCCAGGCCCTGCACCAGGCCGGTCAGCGCCGACTTGCTCATCGCATACACGCTGCCGCCGGCAAAAGGCATGCGCTCGGCGTTGGTGCTGCCGATGTTGACGATGCGCCCGCCCGTGCCCATGTGCGCCAGCGCCGCCTGGATCGCGACGAACACGGCGCGCACGTTGACCGCGATGGTGCGGTCGAAGTCGGCCAGCGCGAACTGCTCGACGGGGCCGAGGTGCAGCACGCCAGCGTTGTTGACCAGGATGTCGATGCGCCCGCCGAAGTGCCCGGCGGCCTGGTCGATGCCGGCCTTGAGCGCGGCGGCATCGGCACTGTCGATCTTCAGCGCGAGGGCGCGGCCGCCTTCGGCCTCGATGGCGCGCACCAGCTCGTCGGCCGGCGCGGCGGAACTGGCATAGCTGAAGGCCACGGCGGCGCCGTCGCGCGCCAGCCGGCGAACGATGGCGGCACCGATGCCGCGCGAACCGCCGGTGACGAAGGCGACCTTGCCGGCCAGGACGGGAGCAGAAGAAACGACGTTGCTGGAAGCCATGATTTTTCCGATCTGTTGGAGGAAGAAGGCCTCCAGTCTCTGCCTTTCATTGCATTGCCGGTAGCCATCAATCGAGTCAATCAAATTCAACTGAAAGTTGAATATCGGCATGAAAATGCGCGCATGGAACCGCTCAATCACCTCGAATCCTTCGTGCAAAGCGCGGAGGGCGGCAGCTTTTCGGCCGCGGCCCGGCGCCTGGGGCTCACGCCGGCGGCAGTCAGCAAGAACGTGGCGCGGCTCGAGGCGCGGCTGGGCCTTCGGCTGTTCCAGCGCAGCACGCGCAGCCTCACGCTGACCGAGGGCGGCGAGCGCTTCCTCTCGCAGATCGGCGGCGCGCTCGCCACGCTGCGGGAGGCCGTGGCCGGCATCGACACCGACGACGGCCAGCCCGCCGGCATGCTCAAGGTGAGCATGGGCCAGGCCTTCGGGCGAGAGCATGTGCTGCCGATGCTGGGCGACTTCCTCGCGCGCTACCCGGCCATCGTGCCGGACTGGCATTTCGACAACCAGCAGGTCGACCTGGTCGGCGAGGGCTTCGACGCGGCCATCGGCGGCGGCATCGAACTGTCGGCGGGGCTGGTGGCGCGCGAACTGGCGCGCGTCCACCAGGTGGCGGTGGCGTCGCCGCGCTACATGGAGGGGCGGCAGATGCCCCGGCACCCGTCGGACCTGGCTGCGCTCGACGCCTTGCTGCGCCGCTCGTCGCCCACGGGCCGCGTGCGCGGCTGGACGCTGCGGCACATGCGCGCCAACGCCAGCGAGGCGGAAATCTCTGTCGAGCTGCCCCGGCCGCGCGCCGTCTTCAACGACCCAGAGGCCCTGGCGCAGGCCGCGCTCATGGGGCTGGGCGTGGCGATGCTGCCGATGCCCTTCGTCGAGCGCAACCTGCGCGGCGGCGAACTGGTGCGGCTGCTGCCCGAGTGGTACCAGGAGACGGGCGCGGTGTGGCTCTACTACCCGAGCAAGAAGCTGCTGCCGCCGAAGACGCGGGTGTTCATCGACTTCGTGCTCGAGCGTTTTCGCAGCGAACGCTTCGCCCAGCGGATGCAGGTGGCCTGACCGTTGCGCCCACGGGGTTTTCACCCGCGACGCGGGCAGCGCCCCCATGTACAAACGCGCGCATGACTTCTTTCTCTTTCTTCTTCTCTTCTCCTTCGAATCGCCGGACCGCGCTCGCGGCCTCGGTCGCCACCGCACTCGCGCTGATGGCCGCCCCGTCCTGGGCCCAGAGCAACTGGCCGACCAAGCCGGTGCGCATCGTCGTGCCGTTCGCAGCCGGCGGCACCACCGACATCCTGGCGCGCGCGATCGCGCCCGAGCTTTCCAGGGCGTTCGGCCAGCAGTTCATCGTCGACAACCGGGCCGGCGCGGGCGGCAACCTGGGCGCCGAGATCGTGGCGCGCGCGCCCAACGACGGCTACACGCTGCTGATGGGCACGGTGGGCACGCACGGCATCAACCGCGCGCTCTACCCCAAGCTGCCCTTCGACCCGATCAAGGACTTCGCGCCCATCACGCTGGTGGCCGCCGTGCCCAACGTGATGGAAATGAACGCCGACAAGGCCAAGGCGCTGAACATCCACAACGTGCAGGACTTCATCAAGTACGCCAAGGCCAACCCCGGCAAGCTGAACATGGCGTCCAGCGGCAGCGGCACGTCGATCCACCTGGCGGGCGAGCTGTTCAAGAGCATGACGGGCACCTTCATGGCGCACATCCCGTACAAGGGCTCGGGCCCGGCGCTGCTGGACATGGTGGGCGGCAACGCCGACGTGATGTTCGACAACCTGCCCTCGTCGATGGCGCAGATCAAGGCCGGCAAGCTCACTGCGCTGGCCGTGACCAGCGCGCAGCGCTCGCCCGCGCTGCCTGACATTCCGACGGTGGCCGAGGTGGGAGGCCCGACGCTCAAGGGCTACGAGGCGAGCTCGTGGTTCGGGCTGCTGGCGCCGGCCGGTACCCCGCCCGAGGTCGTGAACCGCATTCAGCAGGAAGTGGCCAAGTCGCTGGGCACGCCGGCCATCAAGGAGAAGATGCTCGCGCAGGGCGCGCTGCCGAGCGGGAATTCACCCGCCGACTTCACGAAGCTCATTGCGAGCGAACACGTGAAGTGGGCGAAGGTGGTGAAGGACTCCGGCGCGAAGGTCGATTGAACCGCTGAAGACGCTCAGGTCTTCCAGGTCACGTCCTTCTTGTCGGCCAGCGAATCCTTGAGCATGTGAAGCAGGGGGGCTGCACGCTGGTGCAGTCCTACATGCTGCTTCTCGGCCTCGTTGGCATGGCCCTCTACCGCGTAGTCGTCGTGGTTGTGGGTGTTGCTGCCTTCGCGGGCCAGGGCGGCCTCGAGCGCGGAGATGGCGCCCGGGATCTGCTCGACCGTGATGATGCCTTGCGGCGCGGCCGACTTGCCGACGATGTCGAGCAACTGGCGCGCGTGCACTTCGAGCATCACGAAATCGGCGGAAGCCCGGGACTGGAATCGATAGAGCATGGTGTTCTCACTTACTTGTAGATGTAATCACGGGCAAAAGGGTACACCGATTGCGCACCGCGCAAGACGCCATGCTCGACCTTGCCGTCCGGCTTGGTAGACAGCATCTGGTGCAGCGAAATCCAGCCCTGCTCGAAGCTCATGGCCGAGCCCGCGAGGTACAGGCGATAGGCCCGCAGCACGCGCTCGGCGTTTTCGCCCTGGCGGCCGCCGCTGCGCTTGAGTATTTCGCGCGCGGTGTCGAGCTGTGCTTCGAGCGCGTCCGACCAGGCCCATAGCGTGCGCGCATAGTGCGGGCGGAGGCTCTCGGTATCGACCATTTCCAGGCCGGCCGCGGCCGTCTCGCGCAGCACGTGCGTCACGTGCAGCAGCTCGCCGCCGGGGAAGATGTATTTCTCGATGAAGTCGCCCATGCCCGCGCCCAGCTGGCGGTAGTTGAGCTCGCCCGAGGTGATGCCGTGGTTCATGACCAGGCCGCCGGGCTTGAGCAGCGAATAGATCTTGCGGAAGTAGGTCGGCATGTTGGCCGCGCCCACGTGCTCGAACATGCCGACCGACGAGATCTTGTCGAAGGGCTGGTCGACCGACAGTTCGCGGTAGTCGCGCAGCTCGACGCGCACGCGGCCCTGCAGGCCCTTTTCCTCGATCAGCCGCTGGACGTGCGCGTGCTGGTTCTTCGACAGCGTGATGCCGGTGGCGTCCACGCCATAGTGCTCCGCCGCCCACAGCAGCAGCGCGCCCCAGCCGGAGCCGATGTCGAGATAGCGCTCGCCCGGCTGCAGCATGAGTTTGCGGCAGATGTGGTCGAGCTTGGCTTCCTGGGCTTGCGCCAGCGTGAGGTCGGGCGTGCGGAAGTAAGCGCACGAATAGACGCGGCGCGGGTCGAGCCACAGCGCGTAGAAATCGTCGGAAACGTCGTAGTGGAACTCGATCTGGGCCGCGTCCTTGCGCAGCGAATGCGAGCCGTGCGACTTGGCCATGTGCTGCAGGCGGCTCCACCAGCCGGTGTCGGTCTCGGCCGGGTTGCCCGGCAGCATGCCCACCGTGGCGTCGATCAGGTCGCGCATGGCGCCTTCGATCTGCACCTTGCCCTCGACGTATGCCTCGCCGATGGCCCCCACCTGCCGGGCCGCCAGCTTGGCAAGCACCGTCCACTCCTTGAAGGCCAGCGTGACGCGGGCCCCCGCCTGGGCAACGCGGCGGCCATCGGGCAACTCCAGCGCGATAGGAACAGGCAGCGAGGCCAGCTGCGACTCGATCTTGGGTATCAAGTTTTGCATGGGGCCCATGGTATTGATTTTTCCAAGTTTTTGCATGACTACCCGTGTCGGCGGAAGCCTCGAAACGGTGCGCCCGGCCGGTAGTTGCCAACCCGCATTGACAGCAGATTGTTTATGTCTAAACTATTGAAACATGAACAGCCTCAACCCGGTTCAATCCGTCCGCCCCGCTCCAGCCGCGGATCTCCAACGCATCCTGTGCATCGGTGGCGGGCCGGCCGGGCTGTACTTCGCACTGCTGATGAAGGCGCGCAACCCGGCGCTGCAGATCACGGTGGTGGAACGCAACCGCCCCTTCGACACCTTCGGCTGGGGCGTGGTGCTGAGCGACCAGACGCTGGGCAACCTGCGCGCTGCCGACGCCGAAACCGCGGCGCTCATCGGCAACGAGTTCCATCACTGGGACGACATCCAGGTGTTCTTCAAGGGCCGCCAGGTGCGCTCGGGCGGCCACGGCTTCTGCGGCATCGGCCGCAAGCGCCTGCTGAACATCCTGCAGGAACGCTGCCTGGCACTGGGAGTCGACCTGGTGTTCGAGACC
Source organism: Variovorax durovernensis (assembly GCF_977011995.1). Classification (NCBI taxonomy): domain Bacteria; kingdom Pseudomonadati; phylum Pseudomonadota; class Betaproteobacteria; order Burkholderiales; family Comamonadaceae; genus Variovorax; species Variovorax durovernensis. The sequence continues at coordinate 6,418,415 of NZ_CDRNCW010000001.1, forward strand.
GACGCCACCGACGACCAGGCCATCGCCGCGAAGTACGAGGCCGATCTCGTCATTGCCAGCGACGGCCTCAACAGCCGCATCCGCCAGCGCTATGCCGACGTGTTCAAGCCCGACATCGATCTGCGCAACTGCCGCTTCGTGTGGCTGGGCACGCACCAGACCTTCGATGCCTTCACCTTCGCCTTCGAACAGACCGAGCACGGCTGGTTCCAGGCCCATGCCTACCAGTTCGACGACAAGACCTCGACCTTCATCGTCGAAACGCCGGAGGCCGTGTGGAAGGCACATGGCCTCGACCAGATGGAGCAGCCGGAGGCCATCGCCTTCTGCGAGAAGCTGTTCGCCAAGTACCTCGGCGGCCACTCGCTGATCAGCAATGCCACCCACCTGCGCGGCTCGGCCAACTGGATCCGCTTTCCGCGCGTGGTGTGCGAGCGCTGGACGCATCGCATCGACGTCGAAGGCCGCTCGGTGCCCGTGGTGCTGATGGGCGACGCTGCGCACACCGCGCACTTCTCGATCGGTTCGGGCACCAAGCTCGCGCTGGAAGACGCCATCGACCTGGCCAACGAATTCGCACAGGGCGGCACCGTCGACCACGTGCTCGAAGGCTACGAGGCACGCCGCAGCGTCGAGGTGCTGAAGATCCAGAACGCCGCGCGCAACTCGACCGAGTGGTTCGAGAACGTGCCGCGCTACACGGGCATGGAGATCGAGCAGTTCGCCTACTCGCTGCTCACGCGCTCCCAGCGCATCAGCCACGAGAACCTGCGAGTGCGCGACACGCAATGGCTCGGCGGCTATGAGAAGTGGCTCGCGGGCGGCAAGGCCGTGCCGCCGATGCTCATGCCCTACAAGGTGCGCGGGCTCACGCTGAAGAACCGCATCCTGGTGTCGCCGATGGCCACCTACAGCGCGGTCGACGGTGTGCCTCAAGACTTCCTGCTGGTGCACCTGGGCGCGCGCGCGCTCGGCGGCGCCGCGATGGTGTTCGTCGAAATGACGAGCCCGACACCCGAAGGCCGCATCACCCCGGCCTGCACCGGCATCTACAACGACGCGCAGCAAGCCGCCTTCAAGCGCATCGTCGATTTCGTGCACACGCAGTCGAGCGCGAAGATCGCGATGCAGCTCGGCCACAGCGGCCCCAAGGGCTCGACCCGCGTGGGCTGGGAAGGCACCGACGAGCCGCTCGAAAGCGGCAACTGGCCGCTGCTGGGTGCCAGCGCCGTGCCGTACGGCGAGCAGAACCAGCTGCCCGCAGCCATCACGCGCGCCGAGATGGACACGCTGCGCGACCAGTTCGTCGCCTCGACTCGCCGCACGCTGGAAGCCGGCTTCGACTGGCTCGAGCTGCACTGCGCGCACGGCTACCTGCTGTCGGCCTTCATCAGCCCGCTCACCAACCTGCGCACCGACGAGTACGGCGGTGACATCGAGGCACGCTGCCGCTACCCGCTCGAAGTGTTCCGCGCCATGCGCGCCGTGTGGCCGGCGGACAAGCCCATGAGCGTGCGCATCTCCGCGCACGACTGGGCGCCCGGCGGCAACACCGACGCCGACGCCGTCGTGGTCGCGCGCCTCTTCAAGGAGGCCGGCGCGGACTTCATCGACGTCTCTTCGGGCCAGACGACGCGCGCCGCCAAGCCGGTGTACGGCCGCATGTACCAGACGCCCTTCTCCGACCGCATCCGCAACGAAGTGGGCATCTCGACCATCGCGGTGGGCGCCATCACCGATGCGGACCAGGCCAACAGCATCATCGCGGCCGGCCGCGCCGACCTGTGCGCCGTCGCGCGTCCGCACCTGGCCGACCCGGCCTGGACGCTGCATGAAGCCGCCAAGCTGCAAAGCCGCGAAGTCGACTGGCCGAAGCAGTACTTGAGCGGCCGCGACCAGATGTACCGCGAGATCGCCAAGCAGCAGCAGATGGCTGCAGCCGCCGCGGCGAACCCCGAGGAGACACACTGACATGGACCTCGAAGCGCGCGCGCACAGCGAACACCCCGAAGCCCTGCGGCTCTGGCTGCGGCTGCTCACCTGCACCCAGCTGATCGAGAAGCAGGTGCGCAATGAACTGCGCTCGCAGTTCGCGACCACGCTGCCGCGCTTCGACCTGATGTCTCAACTCGAGCGCTCGCCCGAGGGCCTGAAGATGAACGAGCTCTCGCGCCGCATGATGGTGACGGGCGGCAACGTCACCGGCATCACCGACCAGCTCGTGACCGAAGGGCTGGTGGAGCGCATCAATGTCGAGGGCGACCGCCGCGCCTGGCGCGTGCGCCTCACCGCGCGCGGCCGCAAGCTCTTCAACGAGATGGCGCAACAGCACGAAGACTGGATCGTCGAGGCCTTTGCGGGCCTCAGCGGAAAAGAGATCGCGCAGCTGCACAAGCTGCTCGGCAAGGTCAAGCAACACTCACACAACCAATCGATGGCGGAGACGGAATGAAGCACTACATCGGCGCAGGCAACCCCATGCGCGCGCAATTCGAAGCGAAGGCTGCCTACAAGGCCGAGCACTTCGCATGGAGCTACGAAGCGGGCGTCGGCACCATCACGCTGAACCGGCCCGAGCGCAAGAACCCGCTCACCTTCGACTCCTATGCCGAGCTGCGCGACCTGTTCCGCGCGCTGGCCTACGCGACAGACGTGAAGGTGATCGTGGTCACCGGCGCGGGCGGCAATTTCTGCTCGGGCGGCGACGTGCACGAGATCATCGGCCCGCTGACCGGCATGCGCATGCCGGAGTTGCTGGAGTTCACGCGCATGACGGGCGACCTGGTAAAGGCCATCCGTTCGTGCCCGCAGCCCATCGTCGGTGCGATCGACGGCGTGTGCGCCGGCGCGGGCGCGATGATCGCGCTGGCCTGCGACCTGCGCTACGGCTCGCCCGCCACGCGCACCGCATTCCTCTTCACCCGCGTGGGCCTAGCCGGCGCGGACATGGGCGCATGCGCGCTGCTGCCACGCGTGATCGGCCAGGGCCGTGCCTCGGAACTGCTGTTCACCGGCCGCGCGATGACCGCGCAGGAAGGCCACGCCTGGGGCTTCTTCAACGCGCTGCACGAAAGCGATGCATTGCTCGAGGCCGCCACCAAGGTGGCGCACGAGCTGGCCGAAGGCCCCACCTTCGCGCACGGCATGACCAAGACCATGCTCGCGCAGGAATGGTCGATGACCATCGACCAGGCCATCGAGGCCGAAGCGCAGGCACAAGCCATCTGCATGCAGACCGAAGACTTCAAGCGTGCGTACGAAGCCTTCGCGGCCAAGCGCAAGCCGGTGTTCGGCGGAGACTGACGCCATGATGACCAAGGCACCTGCCCCACCCTCGACAGTGCACCTGGCGCTGCCGTTCTTCGACGATGCGCATCGCGCGCTGGCCGAAGGCCTTTTGCCCTGGGCTGCTGCGCAGGAGATCGACGAGCACGACGACCGCGCCGCCTGCCGCGACTGGGTACGCCGTCTCGGCGACGGCGGCTGGCTGCGCTACTGCGTGCCGGGCACATCGGGCGGTGCGCTCGAGCGGCTCGACTCGCGCGCCCTCGTGCTGCTGCGCGAAACGCTCGCCTTCCATTCGCCACTCGCCGACTTCGCATTCGCGATGCAGGGCCTGGGCAGCGGCGCGATCACGCTTGCAGGCACGCCCGGGCAGCACGCCAACTACCTGACGGCAGTGGCCAATGGAAGCAAGATCGCAGCCTTCGCGCTCAGCGAGCCCGAGGCGGGCTCCGACGTGGGCGCGATGGCAATGCGCGCCGAGCCCACCGCCGATGGCTGGAGGCTCAACGGCGAGAAGACCTGGATCAGCAACGGCGGCATCGCCGACTTCTATTGCGTGTTCGCGAAGACCGATCCTGCAGGCGGCACGCGCGGCATCACCGCGTTCATCGTCGATGCGACGACGCCGGGCCTCGACACCTCCGCGCACATCGACGTGATGGCGCCGCATCCGCTCGCCACCTTGCGCTTCGAGAACTGCGTGGTGCCGCGCACCGCTCAGCTCGGCGAGCTCAACGGCGGCTTCAAGCTCGCGATGCGCACGCTCGACATCTTCCGTGCATCGGTGGCCGCCGCGGCGCTCGGCATGGGGCGACGCGCGCTGGCCGAAGCCATCGCGCATTCGAAGAACCGCCGCATGTTCGGACAGACGCTCGCTGACTTCCAGCTCACGCAGGCCAAGCTCGGCGAGATGGCCGCGCTGATCGACAGCGCAGCATTGCTCACCTACCGCGCGGCATGGATGCGCGACGACGCCGAACAGCGCGGCGCGCCCGCGGTTGGCGACGTGTCGGCAGCAGCCGCGATGGCGAAGATGTGCGCCACGGAAAACGCGAGCCGCGTGATCGACATGGCGCTGCAGATGCATGGCGGCCTCGGCGTGAAGGTTGGCACGAAGATTGAGAGCCTCTACCGCGACATCCGCTCGCTGCGCATCTACGAAGGCGCGACGGAGGTTCAACAACTGATCATTGGCAAATCCGTTCTGCGGGGATAAATACCGTGTCTGCCCAAGTCGACCGCTTCGTTCACGACCGCCTGCCGCCAGCCGCGCAGCTGCCCGTCTTTCGCTACGACCTGCCCGAGTTGCAACTGCCCGACCAGTTGAACCTGGTCGAGGAACTGCTCGACAAGGCAACTGCCAAGGGCTTCGGCGACAACCTGATGCTTCGTTCGCCGCAGGGCACGCTCACCTATTCGCAAGCGGCCGTCGAGGTCAACCGCATCGCGCAGGTACTGACGCAAGACCTCGGGCTGGTGCCGGGCAACCGCGTGTTGCTGCGCGGCGGCAACTCGGTGGCGATGGCGCTGGCCTGGCTCGCGGTGGTGAAGGCGGGATTGATCGCGGTCGCGACGATGCCGCTGCTGCGCGCGAAGGAACTGGGCGAGATCATCGAGAAAGCACGGCCCGTGGCCGCCCTGTGCGATGGCCGGCTGCTCGATGAACTCGCCATCGCGCAGCGGGAACATCCGGTGCTGGCCACCGTGATCGCGTTCAACCAGCCCGATGCACCGGACTCGCTCTCGGCGCGCGCCGCGAAGAAGAGCGGCGTGTTCACCGCATGCCCCACGGCATCGGACGACATCGCGCTGCTCGCGTTCACGTCGGGCACCACGGGCAAGCCGAAGGCACCGGTGACCACGCATCGCGACGTGCTCGCGATGTGCCAGACCTGGCCGCGCCACGTGCTCAAGGCGCGCAGCGACGACATCGTGGTGGGCTCGCCGCCGCTGGCCTTCACATTCGGGCTCGGTGGGCTGCTGGTGTTTCCGATGTGGGCCGGTGCCTCGGTGTACTTTCCCGATGCACCGTTCTCGCCCGAAGGGCTCGTGAAGCTGATCAACCAAGTCGGGGCGACCATCAGCTACACCGCGCCCACGTTCTACCGCCAGATGGCACCCTTCGTGAAGCAGCACGGCATGCCGAGCCTTCGCATCAGCGTGAGCGCCGGCGAGGCACTGCCCGACGCCACGCGGCAGCTATGGAAGGAAGCCACCGGCATCGAGATGCTCGACGGCATCGGCGGCACCGAGGTGTTCCACATCTACATCTCGGCTGCCGGCGACGAGGTGCGCCGCGGCGCAGTCGGCAAGGCGGTGCCGGGCTTCACCGCGAAGGTGGTGGATGACGCAGGCAACGAGGTGCCGCATGGCACTGTCGGCAAGCTGGCGCTGCAGGGGCCCGTGGGCTGCCGCTATCTCGACGATCCGCGCCAGGCCGACTACGTGAAGAACGGCTGGAACTACCCGGGCGATTCGTTCGTGCAGGACGACGACGGCTACTTCTTCTACCAGGCGCGCGCCGACGACATGATCATCACGGCCGGCTACAACGTCGGCGGGCCGGAGGTGGAAGATGCGTTGCTGAAGCACCCCGCCGTGGCGGAGTGCGGTGTGATCGGCAAGCCGGACGCGGACCGCGGCATGATCGTCAAGGCTTTCTGCGTGCTCAAGCCCGGCCATGAAGGCGATGCAGCCTTGGTGAAGACGCTGCAGGACCATGTGAAGGCGACGATCGCGCCCTTCAAATACCCGCGGGAGATCGAGTTCGTCACGGCGCTTCCGCGCACCGAGACTGGCAAGCTCCAGCGATTCAAACTGAGACAACCCAACACAACATCATGATCAACAAACTCCTGCAGCCCGAAGGCTGGCTGCCTCCCAAGGGCTATGCGAACGGCGTCGCCGCACGCGGAACGATGCTGTTCGTCGGCGGCCAGATCGGCTGGAACGCGCAACAACAGTTCGAGTCGGACGACTTCATCGACCAATGCGGCCAGGCGCTGCGCAACATCGCCGAAGTGCTTCGCGCTGGCGGCGCGGGCCCCGAGCACATGGTGCGCATGACCTGGTACGTGACGGACCGCGACGAATACAGCCGCCGCCTCTCCGAGCTGGGCCCGGTCTATCGCGATGCGATGGGGCGCAACTTCCCGGCCATGACCTGCGTGCAGGTGGCTGCGCTGGTGGAACACCGCGCGAAGGTCGAGATCGAGGTGACGGCGGTCATTCCGGACTGATGCCTCATCGGGCATGCGCCGCACTTTCACCGTAACGAGCGCGCGTAAATTCCAGAAACAGAAAAGCCCTCTTTGCGAGGGCTTTTTCAATTCATTTACCGGCCAAGAAAAAAGGCCCTTTGAAAATTCAAAGGGCCTTTTAAATTGGTTGCGCGAGCAAGATTTGAACTTGCGACCTTTGGGTTATGAGCCCAACGAGCTACCAGGCTGCTCCATCGCGCGGCAAGAATAAATTATAGCTTATTCAGCAGCGTTTTGCTCGGCTGCGTCTTCTTTAATTTCAGGACGGTCGACGAGTTCGACCAGTGCCATCGGCGCGTTGTCGCCCACGCGGAAACCCATCTTCAGGATGCGCGTGTAGCCGCCCGGACGGGCTGCGAAACGCGGACCGAGTTCGCCGAAGAGCTTCACGACGCTGTCGCGGTCGCGCAGGCGATCGAAAGCCAGGCGCTTGTTGGCCAGCGTGGGCTTCTTGGCGAGCGTGATCATCGGTTCGATGACGCGACGCAGTTCCTTGGCCTTGGGGACCGTGGTCTTGATGACTTCATGCTCGATGAGCGAGTTCATCATGTTCTGCAGCATCGCGAGGCGGTGCGAGCTGGTGCGGTTGAGTTTGCGGAGTCCGTGTCCGTGACGCATGGTGCTTTCCTTTACTTTATAAAAACAGGCAGCCGTATCAGGTACTGCCCGGTGCACTGGCTCTTTGGGGAGCCAAATTCAAAAATTCAAATCAACGCTTGTCGAGACCGGCCGGCGGCCAGCTTTCGAGCTTCATGCCCAAGGTCAGGCCGCGGGAGGCGAGCACTTCCTTGATTTCGTTGAGCGACTTGCGACCCAGGTTCGGGGTCTTGAGCAGCTCGTTTTCGGTGCGCTGGATCAGATCACCGATGTAATAGATGTTTTCGGCCTTCAGGCAGTTCGCCGAACGCACGGTGAGTTCGAGCTCGTCGACAGGGCGCAGCAGGATCGGATCGAATTGCTGTGCGCTGCGCGGTGCCGGTGCATCGAATGCAGCCAGTTCGCCGCCTTCGAGCTGCGCGAACACTGCGAGCTGCTCGACCAGGATTTTAGCCGAAGCGCGAACTGCGTCTTCCGCAGTGATGGCACCATTGGTTTCGATCTCGACGAGCAGCTTGTCCAGGTCGGTACGCTGTTCGACACGGGCGCTTTCGACCGTGTAGCTCACGCGCTTGACGGGCGAGAACGACGCGTCGAGAACGATGCGGCCGATCGACTTGGTCGGCTCGTCCGCATAGCGACGCATCGTGCCGGGCACGTAGCCGCGACCCTTTTCGACCTTGATCTGCATGTCGAGCTTGCCGCCTTGCGACAGGTGCGCGATCACGTGGTCGGGGTTGATGATCTCGACGTCGTGCGGGGTCTGGATGTCCGATGCGAGGACCGGGCCTTCGCCGTCCTTGCGCAGGCTCAGCGTGACTTCGTCGCGGTTGTGGAGCTTGAACACCACGCCCTTGAGATTCAGCAGGATGTTGACGACATCTTCCTGCACGCCGTCGATCGACGAGTACTCATGCAGAACGCCAGCGATCGTGACTTCGGTGGCCGAGTAGCCGACCATGGACGACAGCAGAACGCGACGCAGCGCGTTGCCGAGCGTGTGGCCGTAGCCGCGCTCGAAAGGCTCGAGCGTGACCTTGGCCTTGTTGGCGGCAAGTTGCTCGACCTGGATGGTCTTGGGTTTCAGCAGGGTGGTTTGCATGCAGACTTCCTCTCAATACCCCCGGCTCGTTACACCGGTAAGGCTGGTGAAGCACCTGATCCGCGACGAAGCGCGGAGCAGGAACGTGAACAACAATATCAATCTCCCGCCGGCGCGAATGCGCCGGGGCGGGTAGAAAAAATCAACGCGAATACAGTTCGACGATCAGCGATTCGTTGATGTCGGCTGCGAATTCGTCGCGATCGGGCACCTTCTTGAACGTGCCTTCGGCCTTGTCGGCATTCACGTCGACCCAAGCCGGAATACCGACTTGCTGGGCGAGTTGCAGCGCTTCGACAATGCGGTTCTGCTTCTTCGACTTGTCGCGCACGGCGATCACGTCACCGGTCTTGACCAGGTACGACGGGATGTTGACTGACTGACCGTTCACCGTGATCGCCTTGTGCGACACGAGCTGGCGCGCTTCGGCGCGGGTCGAGCCGAAGCCCATGCGGTAGACGACGTTGTCCAGGCGCGACTCGAGGATGAACAGCAGGTTGGCGCCGGTGTTGCCACGGCGGCGATCGGCTTCTTCGAAGTAGCGGCGGAATTGCTTTTCGAGCACGCCGTACATGCGCTTGACCTTCTGCTTTTCACGCAGTTGCAGACCGTAGTCGGAAGTGCGCTGACCCGAGGTGCGACCATGCTGGCCGGGCTTGGAGTCGAACTTGGCCTTGTCCTGGATGGAGCGGCGGGCGCTCTTCAGGAACAGGTCGGTGCCTTCACGGCGGGAAAGTTTGGCCTTGGGGCCGAGGTAACGTGCCACGATTTTTCCTTTGTGTCATCTGCCGCAGTTGCCTGCGGGAGCCATCTGCGAAGCGCGGATGGCAGTGGGCTTAGATAAAAAACAAATGCGCAGCCGCTTGAAAAAGCCGGCTGCGCCTTGCGGACTGACGATCAGATGCGACGACGCTTCTGGGGACGGCAGCCGTTGTGCGGAACGGGCGTCACGTCGGCAATGGAGTTGATCCGGATGCCGAGCGCAGCCAGTGCGCGCACCGACGATTCGCGACCAGGACCAGGGCCCTTGATCTCGACGTCGAGGTTCTTGATACCTTGTTCGACAGCAGCACGGCCGGCAACTTCGGAAGCGACCTGCGCAGCGAACGGGGTCGACTTGCGCGAGCCCTTGAAGCCCTGGCCACCCGACGAAGCCCACGACAGGGCGTTGCCCTGGCGATCGGTGATCGTGATGATGGTGTTGTTGAACGAGGCATGCACGTGGGCGATACCGTCCGCAACGTTCTTGCGAACCTTCTTGCGAACGCGCTGTGCGGCGTTGTTTGCAGGTGCTTTAGCCATGCTGGTCTATCCTTATTTCTTCAGGGACTGCGCAGCCTTGCGCGGACCCTTGCGGGTGCGGGCGTTGGTGCGCGTGCGCTGGCCGCGCATCGGCAGGCCGCGACGGTGACGGAAGCCGCGATAGCAGCCGATGTCCATCAAACGCTTGATGTTCATCGTCGTCTCGCGACGCAGATCGCCTTCGATGGTGAACAGAGCGATCTGGTCGCGGATCTTTTCGAGATCGGCGTCGGTCAGATCCTTGATCTTCTTCGAATACTCGATGCCGCTCGCTTCGCAGATTTGACGGGCGCGGGTGCGACCGATGCCGAAGATGGCGGTCAGGCCGATTTCAGCGTGCTTGTGCGGCGGGATGTTGATGCCAGCAATACGTGCCATGTGCGTCCTCTAATACTCTTCAATCAACCCTGGCGCTGCTTGTGGCGCGGGTCGGTGCAAATCACACGCACCACACCTTTACGGCGGATGACCTTGCAATTACGGCAGATGGTTTTGACCGAAGCCGAAACTCTCATTTCATTCTCCTAAAACTGTTTAACGTGGCGGTCTACCGCCCGGACTCAATACTGAAACACAGCCCTACGATGTCTTGAAGTTCGCCTTCTTCAGCAGCGATTCGTACTGCTGGGACATCATGTAGTTTTGCACCTGGGCCATGAAGTCCATCGTGACGACCACGATGATCAGCAGGGAGGTACCACCGAAGTAGAACGGCACGTTGTACTTCAGGATCAGGAACTCGGGCAGCAGGCAGACGAAGGTGATATACACCGCGCCGGCCAGCGTCAGGCGAACCAGAATCTTGTCGATATAGCGAGCGGTCTGGTCACCCGGGCGAATGCCAGGAATGAATGCACCACTCTTCTTCAGGTTGTCGGCCGTTTCCTTGCTGTTGAACACGAGTGCCGTGTAGAAGAAGCAGAAGAAAACGATCGCAGCGGCATACAGCAGCACGTAGATCGGTTCGCCCGGACGCAGTGCGCCCGCAACGTCCTTGATCCAGCGGAAACCGCCTTCACCGGTACTGAACCAGCCAACCACCGTTGCGGGCAGCAGGATGATCGACGAGGCAAAGATCGGCGGGATCACGCCAGCCATGTTCAGCTTCAAGGGCAGGTGCGACGACTGGCCGCCATAGACCTTGTTGCCGACCTGGCGCCGCGCATAGTTCACGAGGATCTTGCGCTGACCGCGTTCGACGAACACCACGAAGTAGGTGACCAGCACGACGACGGCGATGATGAAGAGCGCAATGATCGGATTCATTGCACCAGTCGTCACCAGCGACGCCAGGCCACCGATCGCGTTCGGCAGGCCGGCCGCGATACCTGCAAAGATCAGGATCGAGATGCCGTTGCCCAGGCCGCGTTCGGTGATCTGCTCACCGAGCCACATCAGGAACATCGACCCTGCCGTCAGGCTCACCATGGCGGTCAGGCGGAAGCCGAAACCGGGGGCGATGACCAGACCAGCCGACGACTCGAGAGCCACCGCGATGCTGAACGATTGGAACAGTGCCAGACCGAGCGCGCCATAGCGCGTGTACTGCGTGATCTTGCGGCGGCCGGCCTCGCCTTCCTTCTTCAATTGCTCGAAGGTCGGAAGCACGTAGGTCATCAGCTGCATGATGATCGACGCCGAGATGTACGGCATGATCCCCAACGCGAACACGGTGAAGCGCGAGAGCGCACCGCCCGAGAACATGTTGAACAGGCTCAGAATGCCGCCCTGCTGGCCCTGGAACAACGCTGCCAGCTGGTCCGGGTTGATACCCGGCACAGGAATGTGCGCGCCAATCCGGTAGACCACGAGCGCGAGCAGCAAAAAGACGAGCCGACGACGGAGGTCGCCGAACTTGCCTGTTTTTGCGATCGTTGCCGCGTTAGTTGCCACGAAGAACTTCTTTCAGTCCGATGGTGATCAGGCGATGCTGCCGCCGGCTGCTTCGATCGCAGCCTTGGCACCAGCGGTAGCGCCCACGCCCGTCAGCTTGACGGCCTTGGTCAGTTCGCCGGTCTTGACGACCTTGACGACCTTGGCGAGCTGGCCCACGAGGCCGGCTTGCTTCAGCGCCAGGACATCCACTTCGGCCAGGCCGAGCTGCTCGAGGGCAGTCAGCGTGACTTCGGCGTTGAACTTCAGCAGGTGCGACTTGAAGCCGCGCTTCGGCAGGCGACGCTGCAGAGGCATTTGACCGCCTTCGAAGCCCACCTTGTGGAAGCCACCTGCGCGCGACTTCTGGCCCTTGTGACCGCGACCTGCGGTCTTGCCGATGCCAGAACCGATACCACGGCCAACGCGACGCTTGGCGTGCTTGGCGCCGGCTGCCGGCTTGATGCCATTGAGTTCCATATCAGTCTCTCTTACAGAACTTTGACCAGATAACTGATCTTGTTGATCATGCCGCGCACTGCGGGCGTGTCTTGCAGCTCGCTCACGCTGTTGAGCTTGCGCAGGCCGAGGCCGCGCACGGTCGCGCGATGCGATTCCTTGGTACCGATCGGGCTCTTGACCAATTGGACCTTGAGGGTTTGTTGTTGCGTCATTTGAATGCTTCTTTCGGCTTGCGCTTAAGCGAAGATTTCTTCGACGGTGAGGCCGCGCTTGGCAGCCACTTGACCCGCGGTCGTCGAGTTCTTCAACCCGTCGAGCGTGGCGCGAACCATGTTGTAGGGGTTCGACGAACCATGGCTCTTGGCCACGATGTCGGTGATACCCATCACTTCGAACACGGCGCGCATCGGGCCGCCGGCGATGATGCCGGTACCCTTGGGAGCCGGGTACATCACGACCGTCGAAGCGCCATGGTGGCCTTGCACCTGGTGGTGCAGCGTGCCGTTCTTGATCGAAACCTTCAGCAGGTTGCGACGCGCTTCTTCCATGGCCTTCTGCACTGCAGCGGGCACTTCCTTCGACTTGCCCTTGCCCATGCCGACGCGGCCATCGCCATCACCAACGACGGTGAGTGCTGCGAAACCGAGGATACGACCACCCTTCACCACCTTGGTGACGCGGTTGATCGCGATCATCTTCTCGCGCAAACCGTCCTCGGGGCCTTCGTTCTGCGTTCTTGCCTGAATCTTTGCCATTTTGAATCTCGTGTCCGGTTAGAACTGCAGGCCGGCTTCGCGGGCGGCCTCGGCCAGCGCCTTGACGCGGCCGTGGTAAGCGAAACCTGCGCGGTCGAAAGCGACCTTCTCGACGCCGGCTGCCTTCGCCTTTTCAGCGATGCGCTTGCCGACGGCGGTGGCTGCGGCGGCATTGCCGCCCTTGCCCGAACCGCCGAGCGAGGTACGCACTTCGGCTTCTGCCGTCGATGCGGTTGCAATCACCTTGGAGCCGTCGTCGGAGATGACGGTTGCATAGATGTGCAGGTTGGTGCGGTTCACCGTCAGACGGGCCACGCCCTGCGTCGCGATGCGAATGCGGGTCTGGCGCGAGCGGCGAAGACGCTGTGCTTTTTTGGTCAACATCATTTTGCTGCCCCTTACTTCTTCTTGGTCTCTTTGATCACGATCTTCTCGTCCGAATAACGGATACCCTTGCCCTTGTAAGGCTCGGGCGGACGAACAGCGCGGATCTCAGCGGCGATTTGACCAACGCGCTGACGGTCAGCACCCTTGATCACGATTTCGGTCGGGGTCGCGGTGGCCACCGTGATGCCTTGCGGCATGTCGATGTTGACCGGGTGCGAGTAACCGACTTGCAGGTTCAACTTGTTGTTGGAGGCTGCAGCCTTGTAGCCGACGCCGACCAGGTTGAGCTTCTTCTCGAAGCCCTTGGTCACGCCAACCACCATGTTGTTCACCAGCTGACGGATCGTGCCGCTCATCGCATTCGCTTCACGCGAATCGTTGGCGGGCTCGAAGTTCAGCTTGCCGTCATTGCTGACGATCTTCACCAGCGCATTGCGGGCCAGGCTGAGCGAACCGCCCGTGCCCTTGACGCTGATCTGGTCTTCCTTGATCGACACATCCACGCCTGCGGGGATGGTGATCGGCATTTTTCCTACTCGGGACATTTCAGTAACTCCTCGATGTCTCGGTTAGGCGACGTAGCACAGAACTTCACCGCCGACACCGGAGGCGCGAGCCTTGCGGTCGGTCATCACGCCCTTGGGGGTCGTGACGATCGCAACGCCGAGGCCGTTCTGGACTTGCGGAATGGAAGCACTGGCCTTGTAGACACGCAGGCCGGGGCGGCTCACGCGCTCGATGCGCTCGATGACCGGACGGCCAGCGTAGTACTTCAGCGAGATTTCAAGTTCGCTCTTGCCGGCTTCGGTCTTGACCTGGAAGCCGTCGATATAGCCCTCGTCCTTCAGGACTTGTGCGATTGCGATCTTCACCTTGGAAGACGGAACCGACACGGTGGGCTTCGCCACCATCTGCGCGTTACGGATACGCGTCAGCAGGTCGGCAATGGGATCACTCATGCTCATGTTGTTTGCTCCTGCCTGGCTTACCAGCTGGCCTTGGTGACACCGGGGATGTCGCCGTTGAAAGCCAGTTCGCGGATCTTGGCGCGGGCCAGACCGAATTGACGGAAGGTGCCACGGGGGCGACCGGTGATTTCGCAACGGTTGCGCTGACGCGTGGGGTTCGCGTTGCGCGGGAGCTTTTGCAGCGCCAGACGGGCAGCTGCACGCTCTTCGTCGGTCTTCTTCACGTCATTGGAAGCCGCCTTCAGTTCCGCGTGCTTCGCAGCGAACTTGGCAACCAGCTTGTCGCGCTTGAGTTCGCGCTGGATCAAAGATGCTTTAGCCACGGATCACCTCAGTTCTTGAACGGGAAACGGAAGCCGGCGAGAAGCGCCTTGGCTTCTTCATCGGTCTTGGCCGTCGTCGTGATGCTGATATTCAGACCGCGCAGGGCATCGACCTTGTCGTACTCGATCTCGGGGAAAATGATCTGTTCCTTGACGCCGATGTTGTAGTTGCCACGGCCGTCGAACGCACGGCCGGAGATGCCGCGGAAGTCGCGAACACGCGGCAGCGCGATGGTCACGAAACGGTCCAGGAACTCATACATCTGCACGCCACGCAGCGTGACCATGCAGCCGATAGGCTGGTTTTCGCGGATCTTGAAACCGGCGATAGCCTTCTTCGACTTGGTGACCACGGGCTTCTGGCCAGCGATCTTGGTCAGGTCGGCGACGGCGTTGTCGAGAACCTTCTTGTCGGCGACTGCTTCACCCACACCCATGTTCAGGGTGATCTTGGTGAGGCGCGGAACCTGCATCGGCGACTTGTAGCCGAACTTTTCCGTCAGGTCTTTCGCGATCTTTTCGCGATAGTGTTGTTGGAGACGTGCCATGTGAGTACCTCTTAGGCGAACTTGATTTCGCCGCCGCTGGACTTGAAGACGCGAACAGCCACGCGCTTGCCGTCAGCACCCTGGGTGATCTTGATGCCCACGCGGTCGGCCTTGCCGGTCGCGGCATTGAAGATCGCCACGTTGGATTGGTGAATGGGCATGGACTTCTCGACGATGCCACCGGTCGTACCCTTGAGGGGGTTCGGCTTGGTGTGCTTCTTGACGAGGTTCAGGCCTTCGATGACGACGTGCGAGTCGTCCTTGCGCAGCGAGACGGTGCCCCGCTTGCCCTTGTCACGGCCGGCCAACACGATGACCTGGTCGCCTTTGCGAATCTTGTTCATGGCGTTGTTGTCCTTACAGAACTTCGGGTGCCAGCGACACGATCTTCATGAACTTCTCGGTGCGCAGTTCGCGCGTGACCGGTCCGAAGATGCGGGTGCCGATGGGCTCCAGCTTGGCATTGAGCAGCACGGCGGCATTGCCGTCGAACTTGACGAGCGAACCGTCGGCGCGACGGATGCCCTTGGCGGTGCGGACCACCACTGCGCTGTAGATCTCGCCCTTCTTGACGCGACCACGCGGAGCGGCTTCCTTGATGCTGACCTTGATGACGTCGCCCACGCTGGCGTAACGCCGCTTGGAGCCACCGAGCACCTTGATACACAGGACGGATTTCGCGCCTGTGTTGTCGGCCACTTCGAGCCGGGATTCAGTTTGGATCATTTCTTGATATTCCCAACTTGTACCGATGTGCCTCCAGGAGGGAAACACCGCGGTCAGTCTTGGGCCCGTCGTCCGCACCTCGAACCACTCGAGGCACTTCCGCTTTGGGCTGAAAGCTTCGCCTTTTGGAAGCGAAGCCCGCGATTGTGGCACGCACTTGTGCCGATGTCAACAACCCTATTACACCACCAAGCGCTGGCACTAGACTCCCGAAGGTGCGCACCCCTGCGAAATCCCTCTTTTCGGCCCCGCATCCAGGCCGCCGCAGCTTTCTGGCCAGCGCGGCCGGCCTGCTGGCGCTGGGCCTGGGCGCCTGCAGGAGCGCCGCTCCGCAGCAGGACCCCGGCCGGCTGCGACTGGTGGCCGAGGCGCGCTGGGCGCACCGCCTTCATATAGAAGGCACCACGGTGGGCGGCCTCTCGGGTATCGACTACAACCCGGTGCGAGGTGAGTACCTGCTCATCAGCGATGACCGGTCAGACTTTGATCCGGTGCGCTACTACACCGCACGTTGGCCCCTGCCGCAGGCCGCGCCGCCCGAACCCACCGGCGTGGTAAAGCTGCAACGCCCCGGCGGCGGCCCTTGGCCCAGCCGGCGCCAGGCCATCGACGGCCTCCCGGTGCCCGACCCCGAAGCCCTGCGCCTGCGCCCCTCGACCGACACCATCCTGTGGACCAGCGAAGGCGACATCGCCCGGGGTTTCGGCCCCGCGCTCTACGAATCCGCCCGCGACGGGCGCTTCCTGCGCGAATTCGCCATGCCGCCGATGTTCCAGCCCGACCCGGCAAAGCGCCGCGGCCCGCGCGACAACCTGACGTTCGAGGGCGTCACCCTCACGCCGGACGGCCGCTTCGCCTGGCTGGGCATGGAGAACGCGCTGATCCAGGATGGCCCCGAGCCCACCACCGGCGCGCCCGGCGGCCCCTGCCGCTTCACCCAGCTCGACCTGGAGAGCGGCCGCGCCGTGCGCCAGATCGCCTACGTGCCCGACGCCATTCCGCTGCGCCCGCTGGTGCCCGGCACCTATGCCGACAACGGCGTCAGCGAGATCCTGATGATCGACGCCCACCGCATGCTGGTGCTGGAGCGCGCCTATGCCACCGGTACCGGAAACTCGCTGCGCCTCTACGAAATCGACACCCACACCGCCGGCGAGGTGCTCTCCATCGACACGCTGGCGCCGGGGAACCACCGCCCGGCCTCCAAGACCCTGGTGGCGGACTTCGCCGCCTTGGGCCTGTCGCGGCTCGACAACACCGAGGGCATGTGCTGGGGGCCGCCGCTGCCCGACGGCAAGCGCATGCTGGTGGTCGTGAGCGACGACAATTTCAATCCGCTGCAGATCACCCAGTTCGCTGCCTTCGCCTTCGAATAACCCGACCGACCATGACCATCGCCGTCACTTTCCTGCCCCGCACCGCCCCCGCGCCGCTGCCACCCGTCGCCTTCATCGGCGGCGGCAACATGGCGAGCGCCATCATCGGCGGCCTGATCCAGCAAGGCTCCGCGGCCGATTCGTTCGAGGTGGTCGAGCCCTTCGAGGAGGCCCGCGCGAAGCTGGCCCAGTCTTACGGCATCGTCGCGAAAGCCGAGGCCGGGGAAGCGCTGTCGCGCTGCGAGGTGGTGGTGTGGGCGGTCAAGCCCCAGACATTTGCCGAAGCCGCCCGCCCGGTGCGCGAATTCGCCAGCGGCGCGCTGCAGCTCAGCGTGGCCGCGGGCATTCCGTCGGACAGCATCGCCCGCTGGCTGGGCACCGAGCGCGTGGTGCGCGCCATGCCCAACACGCCCGCGCTGGTCGGCAAGGGCATGACCGGCCTGTTCGCGCGCGCCGGCGTCACCGGCGCCGACCGCTCACTGGTCGGCCAGCTGCTGGCGCCCACCGGCGAGCTGATCTGGGTCGAGGCCGAACCCGCGCTCGACGCCGTGACCGCCATGTCGGGCTCGGGCCCGGCCTATGTGTTCTATTTCATCGAGGCCATGACCGAGGCCGGCGTCGAGATGGGCCTGACGCCCGACCAGGCCCAGCGCCTGGCCATCGGCACCTTCACCGGCGCGTCGGCGCTGGCGCACAGCGCGACCGAGCCGCCGTCGGTGCTGCGCGAGCGCGTGACTTCCAAGGGCGGCACGACCTACGCGGCCATCACCTCGCTGCAGGCTGCCGACGTGAAGGCGCAGTTCAAGACCGCGATCCGCGCGGCACAGAAGCGCGCCGCGGAGCTGGGCGAGGAATTCGGCCGGGACTGATCTCAGGCCGCGGGCAACGCACGCGGCCCGAGCAGGAAGAGCCACTCGGCCGCCAGCGTGACGGTGCCGTCTTCCAGTTCGAGCCGGACTTCTTCCTTCAGCAAGAAACTGTCGCCAGGCCTGGGCGTCGCTTCCGCGATGCGCACCCGCGCCCGGAAGCGCGCGCCCACCGGCATCGGCCGCACGAAGCGCAGGCGGTCGAAGCCATAGTTGAGCGCGTGATTCGAGTCGAACGGCAGCAGCGTGCGCATGGCCTCGCCGGTCAGGCGGATCAGGTGCGACACCTGGAAGAAGCCCTGCACGATGGTGCCGCCGTAGTCCGCCTCGCGCGCCGCGCGCTCGGGGTCGAGGTGGATCCACTCACCCTCGCCGTCGCCCGACAGCTCCGAGTAGCGGTCGACCATCTCCTGCGTGATGCAGTGCCATTCGGAGAAGCCCTCCTGGCCGATCTTCTGTTTCAGCTGCTCCAGCATTGCGTCGGACATCGCGTTCAGCGCAGCGCGTAGCCGGCCACGATGCCGGCGAACACCGTGAAGCCCAGCCAGTGGTTCAGCCGGAAGGCCTTGAAGCAGCCGTCGCGCGTGCGGTCATGAATGAGCCGCCAGTGCCACAGCGCCTGCGCCGCGGCCACGGCGATGCCGGCGTAGAACAGCACGCCCAGCGACCGGCTCGCGCCGGCCCAGATCCACACCGCGAGAAAGATCGCGTAGCTCGCCATCACCGCCGCCACGTCGAAGCGGCCGAAGGTGATGGCAGAGGTCTTCATGCCGATCTTGAGGTCGTCGTCGCGGTCGACCATGGCGTATTCGGTGTCGTAGGCAAGCACCCAGAACAGGTTGCCCGCCAGCAGCCAGGCGGCGAACACGGGCACGTGCGACTGCACCGCCGCAAAGGCCATCGGAATGCCGAAGCTGAAGGCAATGCCCAGCACTGCCTGCGGGATCGACACGAAGCGCTTGGCGAAGGGGTAGATCAGCGTGATGGCCAGCGCCGCGAACGACCACAGCACCGTCGTGCGGTTGGTGGTGAGCACAAGAGCGAATGACATCAGCGCCAGCACCGCGCCGAGCCCCAGCGCCTCCTTGACCGACATCGCGCCGCTGGTCACGGGCCGTTGCGCCGTGCGCTTGACGTGGCGGTCGAAGTCGCGGTCGGCCACGTCGTTGACGCAGCAGCCCGCGCTGCGCATGAGGAAGGTGCCGAGCGTGAACACCACCACCAGGTGCCAGCCCGGCCAGCCGTCGGCCGCGAACCAGAGCGCGCCCAGCGTGGGCCACAGCAGCAGCAGCCAGCCTGCGGGGCGGTTCCAGCGGATCAGGTCGAGGTAGAGCGCGAAACGACGTGCGAGCATGCGAAGGAACGAGACGGGCAAAAAAAGAGCGGCCATTGTGCCGCTCTTGTGCTGGTGCGAGGAAAGCGCGCGCTCAGTCTTCGAGCAGCGAACGCAGCATCCAGGCGGTCTGGTCGTGCACCGTGCAGCGCGCGGTCAGCATGTCGGCCGTCGGGTCGTCGCCGGCTTCCTCTGCCACGGGGATGAATTCGCGCGCGATGCGCGAGACGGTCTCGTGGCCCTTCACCAGGATGCGCACCATCTCCATCGCCTTGGGCGGGGTCTGGGGCACGTCGGGCACGGTGGCGATCTTGCTGAACTCGGCGTAGGAGCCCGGTGCGTAGTGGCCCAGCGCGCGAATGCGCTCGGCCAGCACGTCGGTGGCGCCCCACAGCTCGGTGTACTGGCCCATGAACATCGCATGCAGCGAGTTGAAGTGCGGGCCGGTCACGTTCCAGTGGAAGTTGTGCGTGGTGAGGTACAGCGTGTAGGTGTCGGCCAGCACGCGGCTCAGGCCTTCGGCGATGGCTGCGCGGTCCTGGCGCTCGATGCCGATGTTGATGATCGGCGCATTGCGGCTGCCCGACTCCTGCGCGACCACCGTGCCGCCCTTCTTGGGCACCTTGCCGGCGGAGGAAGCAGGCGACGATTTCTTCGAGGCTTTGGCCATGGCGAGAACTCTTTCTTCAAGTTTGGGTGGAACGCTTCGATTCTGGAAGCCGGCGTGCGGCTTCGCAACAGCGTCACTCTATCTCAGCGATCAACGATTCAAAACGGCCCTCGCGTAGGCCGATTCCCCGAATTGCCGCCTTCAGGACAGCCGCTTGACGCCCGGCAGCTCGCAGGCATAGATCGCGTTGCGCAGCGCCGCGATGGCTTCGTAGCGCGTGAAGGTGCGCCGCCATGCGAGCACCACGCGGCGCGTGGGCGGATCGCGGTCGTGCGCGTCGCGCACCGGCAGGTAGCGCACCATCTGCTCGGCCTCCTTGCGGCCCTTGACCCTCGGCTTGAGCGCCTCGGCCGGCACCGACAGCCGCGGCACCAGCGTCACGCCCATGCCGGAGGCCACCATGTGCTTGATGGTTTCCAGCGACGAGCCCTCGAAGCTCTTGCGGATGCCTTCGGCATTGCTGGAGAAGCGCGCGAACTCGGGGCAGACCTCGAGCACGTGGTCGCGAAAGCAGTGGCCGGTGCCCAGCAGCAGCATGGTCTCGCTCTGCAGTTCCTCGGAGGTGATCGACTCGCGGTCGGCAAACTTGTGCTTCGCGGGCAGGGCCGCCATGAAAGGCTCGTCGTACAACGGCGCCATCGCCAGGCCGGTGTCGGGAAAGGGCTCGGCCATGATGGCGCAGTCGATCTCGCCTGCGCGCAGCATCTCGAGCAGCTTGACGGTGAAGTTCTCCTGCAGCACCAGCGGCATCTGCGGCGTGCGCTGGATCACCTGGCGGACCAGGTCGGGCAGCAGGTACGGCCCGATGGTGTAGATCACGCCCAGGTTCAGCGGGCCGGCCAGCGGGTCTTTGCCGCGCTTGGCGATTTCCTTGATGCTGGCGGCCTGGTCGAGCACGCTTTGCGCCTGCTGCACGATCTGCTCGCCGAGCGGGGTGACGGTCACCTCGCCGGCGCTGCGCTCGAAGAGCTTGACCTCGAGTTCGTCCTCCAGTTTCTTGATGGCGACCGAGAGGGTCGGCTGGGAGACGTAGCAGGCCTCGGCCGCCTTGCCGAAGTGCCGTTCGCGGGCTACTGCGACGATGTATTTGAGTTCGGTGAGAGTCATAGCTTGCGTCAATTATGCGCAAGCGCCCGTGACCCGGCGCCCCTGGGGCTTTGGCGGAACAACTCTGGGGACAGTTTCAGCACAAGGCCCCACTTGTCCACAGCGGCATCGTTCGCCGGCGAGTTGTCCTTTTTCCAGGACAGCGCCGAAACAGACGTGTACACAGTGACGCGGGTGTGGCAAGTCGTTGTCAGCCAAGAGAAAACACCCGCTGTCCACAGATGGGGTTTACCCTTATCTACTACTACTAACTTAAATAAGAAGAATAAATAAGAGAGAAGCGGCAGCCGTCACGGGGGATCGCAGGGCCCATCAGCCGATGGTCGCGATCGCCGACCCCACCGCCACGTAGCCGCCCGCAGCCACGCCGAATGCGATGCGCCCCGCGCGGTGCGCGAGCACCTGCATTTCCATCTTCATCGCCTCCATGACGGCGATCACGGCGCCCTGCGCAACCTCGTCGCCATCGGCGACCTTCCAGCCCTGCAAGGTGCCCGACACCGGCGCCGCCACGGCCGCCGGGTCCTGCACCGCCACGGCCTCGGCCGGTGCGGCTGTGGCGCCCCCTGCATTGGCGGACGACAGCCCGCGCAGCAGCTCGGGCGGCAGGCCCAGCGACAGGCGACGGCCGTCGACCTCGATCGCGGTGCGCACCAGCACGGTGTCGGGCCTTGGCTCGGGCCGCGCGGCGGCGGTCTCGCCGTTGGCGAAGTCGGTCTCGATCCAGCGCGTGTGGACCTTGAAGGCATCGCCGGACACGAAATCCGGATGCGCCATCGCGGCACGATGGAACGGCAGCACCGAGGCCACGCCTTCGATGCGGAATTCGGCAAGCGCGCGGCGCGCCCGCGCGACGGCCTGCTCGCGCGTGGCGCCGGTGACGATCAGCTTGGCCATCAGCGAGTCGAAGGTGCCCGGCACGCTCGAGCCGGCCACCACGCCGGTGTCGATGCGCACGCCCGGGCCCGAGGGCACGTCGAACACCTTCACCGGGCCCGGCGTCGGCAGGAAGCCGCGGCCGACGTCCTCGGCGTTGATGCGGAACTCGAAGGCATGGCCGCGCGGCGCCGGCGTTTCGGTGACCGACAGCGGCAGGCCGTCGGCAATGCGCAACTGCTCGACCACGAGGTCGATGCCGGTGGTTTCTTCCGTCACCGGATGCTCGACCTGCAGCCGCGTGTTGACTTCGAGGAACGAGATCGCGCCGCTCGCGCTGAGCATGAACTCGACCGTGCCGGCGCCGGTGTAGCCGGCCTCGGCGCAGATGTCGCGCGCCGACTGGTGGATGCGCTCGCGCTGCGCGTCGCTCAGGAATGGCGCGGGCGCTTCTTCCACCAGCTTCTGGTTGCGCCGCTGCAGCGAGCAGTCGCGCGTGCCCAGCACCACGACGTTGCCGTGCGTGTCGCCCAGCACCTGTGCCTCGACGTGGCGCGGCCGGTCGAGGAACTGCTCGACATAGCACTCGCCGCGGCCGAAGGCGGTGACGGCCTCGCGCACGGCCGATTCGTACAGGCCCTCGACCTCGTCCATGCGCCACGCGACCTTGATGCCGCGCCCGCCGCCGCCGAACGCGGCCTTGATGGCCACCGGCAGGCCGTGCTTCTCGGCAAAGGCCAGCACCTCGGCTGCGCTCTGCACCGGGTCGGCGGTGCCCGCGACCAGCGGCGCGCCGACCTTCATGGCCAGCTTGCGCGCCTGCACCTTGTCGCCCAGCCGCGCGATGGCTGCAGGCGACGGGCCGATCCAGGTCAGCCCCGCGTCGATGACGGCCTGCGCGAACGCGGCGCTCTCGGACAGGAAGCCGTAGCCGGGGTGCACCGCGTCGGCGCCGCTGCGCGCCGCCACGGCCAGCAGCTTGGCGATGTGCAGGTAGGTATCGGCGGGACGGTCGCCCTCCAGGCCGTAGGCCTCGTCGGCCATGCGCACATGCAGCGCGTCGATGTCGGCATCGGCGTACACGGCCACCGATTGCACGCCGTAGTCGGCGCAGGCGCGCGCGATGCGCACGGCGATTTCGCCTCGGTTGGCGATCAGGACTTTTTTCATCGGAAGACTCTCGATCAGTGTTCGACCGGGCCGAGTCCGGCCATGGGTTGGAAACGGACGCGGGCGTTCACGGGAATCTGCCCCGCGCGGTCCAGGTGATGGGTGGCGACCGAGGCGATCACGGGATAGCCGCCGGTCAGCGGATGGTCGGCCAGGAACAACACGGGCTGGCCGCTGGGCGGCACCTGGATGGAGCCGCGCGCGGTGCCCTCGCTGGGCAGCTCGGACAGGTTGGCGCGCACCAGCGGCCGCTCGCCGGCCAGGCGCAGCCCGACGCGGTTGGACTGCGGCGTGACCTGCCACGGCTGGCCGCACAGCTGCGCGATGGCCTCGGACGTGAACCAGTCGGCGCGCGGGCCGGGCACGATGTCCAGCACGACTTCTTCCTGCATGGTGGGCAGGTCCGCAGGCGGCGTCTCGGGCGCGCCGACGACGGCACCGATATGCACGGCACGCACCGGCAGCACGTCACCGGCAGCCAGCGCGGGCGGGCCGATGCGGGCCAGCGTGTCGCTCGAGCAACTGCCCAGCACCGGCGCGACCGCGAAGCCGCCGCGCACCGCCACATAACTGCGGATGCCGGCGACGGGCTCGCCCAGCGAGAGCGTGTCGCCGTCGGCCAGCGCGAAGGGCTGGTAGCGCGGCAGCGGCCATTTGGCGCCGTCGGCACGGGTCAGCGTGAGGGGGCCATCGGCACCGGTGACGGCCACCGCCGCCTCGCCGCGGCAGACGAGCTGGAAGCCGCCGTAGGCGACTTCGATGCAGGCGTTGTCGGAGGCATTGCCGACGAGCCGGTTGGCCGCCTGCAGCGCGCGCTGGTCCATCGCGCCGGATACCGACACGCCCTGGCGCGCCTGCCCGGGGCGGCCCCTGTCCTGCAGCAGCGCCTGCACGCCGGCGGCGCGGATCTCGAGCGCGCAGTCGCCGGGCGCGGGCGCCGCGAATGCGGAAGGCGCTTCGCTCGGTGGCACGGGCAAGGTCGCCGGCGAGGCGGTGACGTCCACGAAGCGCACGGTGTCGCCGGGTTGCAGCAGCGCCGGCGTTGCGCGCGACAGGTCCCACATCGGCGTGTCGGTCACGCCGATGATCTGCCAGCCACCGGGGCTGGCCTGCGGGTACACGCCGCTGAAACTGCCGGCAAGGCCCACTGCACCGGCGGGGATGCGGGTGCGCGGCACCTTGCGGCGCGGCACGTCCAGGCTCGGATGGCCGCCCGACAGATAGGCGAAGCCCGGCGCGAAGCCGGTGAAGGCCACGGTGTAGTCGCTGCCGGTGTGGCGGCGCACCACCTCTTCGGGCGAAACGCCGAGCAGGCCGGCCACTTCGGCCAGGTCCTCGCCGTCGTAGCGCACGGGAATCTCGATGCGCTTTTCCGCGCGCGTCTCGCGGGCGTCGAGGCTGCGCAGCCGCAGCTGGCGCGCAAGCCCGGTTGCCGTCAGCGCGGCGGGCCGGAAGGTGATCAGCAGCGTGCGCGCGGCGGGCACCAGTTCCTCGATGCCGTCGATGGGCTCGGCGCGCAGCGAGGCGAGCAGCGCGAGCGTCTGCGGCAGGTCGTCGAGCTCGACCAGCACGGCATTCAGGTTGGCCGACAGGCAGCGCATGGTCATGCGTCCGTGCCCGTGCTGGTACCCGCGAACGAAGCGATGGTCACGCCGGCCTGCGCCAGCCGCTCGCGCACCTGCCGCGCCATGCCGACCGCGCCAGGGCTGTCGCCATGCACGCAGACCGATTCGGCACGGATGCGCACGGTGCTGCCGTCGATGGCCGTCACCACGCCCTCCTCGGCGAGCCGCAGCATGCGCTCGGCCACGTCCTGCGCGTCGTGCAGAACGGCACCGGGTTCGCGGCGCGACACCAGCGTGCCCTGCGGCGTGTAGGCGCGGTCGGCAAAAGCCTCGGCCACGGCGCGCAGGCCCTGGGCCTCGGCCCAGCCCAAAAGCGGTGAGCCGGCCAGCGCCACAAGGCACAGGCCGGGGTCGATTTCGCGGATGGCGGCGATCACGTCGCGCGCCTGGCGCTCGTCGTGGGCGATGGTGTTGTAGAGCGCGCCATGCGGCTTCACGTAGCGCACGGTGGTGCCGGCGGCGGCGGCCAGGCCCTTGAGGGCGCCGATCTGGTAGATCACGTCGGCGCGCAGGTCGGCGCTTTCCACGTCCATGTTGCGGCGGCCGAAGCCCACCAGGTCGCGGTAGGCCACATGGGCGCCGACCACGACGCCGCGCTGCGCGGCCTGGCGCAGCGTGCGCAGGATGCCGGCGGGGTCGCCTGCGTGAAAGCCGCAGGCCACGTTGGCGCTGCTCACGATATCCAGCATGGCGGCGTCGTCGCCCACGCGCCAGACGCCCAGGCTCTCGCCGAGGTCACTGTTCAAGTCGATGTTCATCGTTCGTCTTTTCCGGCGCGCGGCAGGCACGCGCCACAGGGGTCATCGGGTCAGTGCAGGCGGCCGCCGGTCTCGCGCACGTCGTCGCGCACGGTCAGCGCGGTGCGGATCGCCACGCGGAAAGCCTCGACCTGCGTCGCGAGCGCCAAGCTGGCGAAGCCGGGTTTGGAAGCCGCCTGCTCGGGCAGGTAAGGCACGTGGACGAAGCCGCCGCGCGTTTGCGCAAGCACGGGCTGCGTCGCGATGCGGTGCATCAGCGCATAGAAGATGTGGTTGCAGACAAAGGTGCCCGCGCTGTTGGACACGGCCGCTGGCAGGCCGGCCGCGCGCATGTCGCGCACCATGGCCTTGATCGGCAGCGTGCTGAAGTAGGCCGCCGGGCCGCCCTCGACCACCGGGATGTCGATGGGCTGGTAGCCGGCGTTGTCGGGAATGCGCGCGTCGTCGACGTTCAGCGCGGCGCGCTCCAGGGAGATCTCGGTGCGCCCGCCCGCCGCGCCGATGCACAGCACCAGCACGGGTGGCGCGCCGGCCGCCAGCGCCTCGTCGAGCCGGTCGATGGCACGGCCGAACACGCAGGGCAGCTGTACCGCATGCACCGCGGCGCCTTCGCAGGCCCAGCCGTCGAGGGACCGCGCGATTTCCCACGCCGGGTTGACGGGGTCGTTCTCGAAGGGCTCGAAGCCCGCGAGCAGCACGCGGGGCGCGGCGGTACCGGTCGTCTTCTTCATTGCAGAGCCTCAGCGGAACATCAGGAAGTAAAGCAGGAAGATGTTGACCACCAGCAGCGCGGCGGCAGTGGGCACCTGCACCTTGATGACCGCGTTCTTGTCCGGCAGTTCCAGCAGCGCCGCCGGCACGATGTTGAAGTTGGCCGCCATCGGCGTCATCAGTGTCCCGCAGTAGCCCGAGAACATGCCGATGGCCGCCATCACCGCCGGGTCGCCGTGGTACACGCCCACCAGCACCGGCACGCCGACTCCGCCCGTCATCACCGGGAAGGCCGCGAAGCCGTTGCCCATGATGATGGTGAAGAGCGCCATGCCCAGCACGTACACCACCACAGCGACGAAGCGGATGTCCATGTTGATGTAGCTGGTGGTGATGTACGCCACCGCCTTGCCCACGCCGGCGTCGGAGAACACCAGGCCCAGCATGCCCAGCATCTGCGGCAGCACCACGGCCCAGCCCAGCGCGTCGGTCAGGCGGCGCGACTCGCGCATGCCCTGCACCGGCGTCTCGCGCGTCAGCCAGCAGGCCAGCGCCAGCGCCACCACGCAGCCCACGCCCAGGCTCACCAGCGTGGTGTTCTTGGGGTCGAGCAGGAAGGCGTCGCCGATCTTGACCTTGCTCATCAGCACGGTGCCGATCACGGTGACCAGCGGAATCGCCAGCGCCGGCATGAAGAGCTTGTTGCCCAGGCGCATGGCGCTGGCCTGGTACTGCTCGGGCGAGGGCTCGCGGTGCTTGCCCGCGCCGACGCCGCGCATGCCGGCAATGACGGCCATCGCGATGGCGCCCACGCCCACCCATGCGGGCGGCAGCTTGTCGCCGACCAGGAACACCAGCGAATAGAGCGCCCAGAACAGGCCGCTGGTGTAGCGCTTGGGGTGCTGGCGGTCGGTCAGCGTCATGATGGCCGTGATCGCGAGGATCAGGCCGACCAGGATGTAGAGGTGCTGGATCGAGAGAATCATGATCAGCGGCCCTCTTGCGTGGCGGGAACGGCCGGGGCGTCAGGGCTCGGGGTGCCTTCCATCTCGCGGGCGATGGCCTGGTCGAGGCGGCGCAGGCGCCACGAATGGATGACGAACGCGGCGATCGCGGTGGGGATGCCCCACATCGCCACATGCAGCGGCTCGACGTCGATGCCCGCTTCATGCAGGAAGGTGGTCATCAGCACGATGGCGCCGAAGGCCACGAAGATGTCTTCGCCGAAGAACAGGCCCACGTTGTCGGTGGCCGCGGCATAGGCGCGCAGCTTGTGGCGCAGGCGCTCGGGCAGCTTGCCGTAGCGGGTTTCGGTGGCGCCTTCGGCCATGGGCGCGAGCAGCGGGCGAACCATCTGCGGATGGCCGCCGAGGCTGGTCAGCCCCATGGCCGCCGTGAGTTCGCGCGCGGCGAGGTAGACGATCAGCAGGCGCCCGGCGGTGGCCGACTTGATGCGCCCGATCCAGTTCTGCGCATGCTGGCGCAGGCCGTGGCGCTCCAGCAGCCCGATCACCGCCAGCGGCAGAAGAATGATCAGCGGCAGGTTGCGGGTCTTGATGAAGCCGGTGCCGATGGCCGTGAGGATGGCCATGGGGCCGAAGCCCGCGGCGGCGGCCGTCACGATGGCCGTGACGATCACCACCAGCATCGGATTGAAGCGCAGGATGAACCCCGCAATGATGACGGCCACGCCAATCAGCGGCCAGAGAGGGATGTCAGGAGTCATGTTGGTCTTTCGTGTTGGAGTTCACAGCCGCCTGGCGCATATGCCGCCGGCACGTCGATCTACGCAAGTGCCATGCCAATGAATGAGCAATTCAAACCACCTGAATCACTCATTTTCTTTGGATTGTTGAACAATCAATGCGAGTGTGCCCAACAAAGGTGCCTGGATGACCCCATGGAAACCCTGATCGCGTTGCGATCTGGTGCGCTGGCGGCCAGCGGAAATCTGCTACAAACGCGCGGCACCGACGCCCCCTCCACCTACCTCCCGGCATGAATCGACAGGTTTCCACCACAACGCCCGCCTCGCCGGCCGCGGGCACGCAGACGCTCAACGACCGGGTGGCGGAACTCATCCGCCAGAAGATCGTGAAGGGCGAGTTCTCGCCCGGGCAGCGGCTGTCGGAGGCCACGCTGGCCGACAGCTTCGAGATTTCGCGCAACACCCTGCGCGAGGTGTTCCGCACGCTGACCAAGGAAGGCCTGCTCAAGCACGCGCCCAACCGCGGCGTGTTCGTGGCGGTGCCGAGCATCGCGTCGATCATCGACATCTACCGCGTGCGCCGCCTCATCGAATGCCAGGCGCTGGCGCAGGCCTACCCGCGCCACCCCGCCAAGAAGCACATGCGCGAGGCGGTCGAACTGGCGCTGAAGTGCCGCGAGGCCGGCGACTGGCTGGGCGTGGGCACTGCGAACATGGAGTTCCACAAGGGCATCGTGGAGCTGGCCGACAGCGAACGGCTGAACGTGCTGTTCGCGCACATCCTGGTCGAGCTGCGGCTGGCCTTCGGCCTGCTCAAGGACCCGGAGTTCCTGCACGCGCCCTACGTGGACATGAACACCAAGCTGCTCGAACTCATCGAGGCCGGCAAGTTCGCCGAGGGCTCGGCGGCGCTGAACGACTACCTGATCCACTCCGAGCGCATCGTGCTCGCGGTCTATGCGCGGCAGATGCCCGAGGGCGGAATCGACAGCTAGGCAGGGCCTGAGAAGAGCGGTACCGGCGTCCTCGATGAGCTGAAATAATGGCAGCCCCGCCACGCAACGCCGACGGATACGCGCCATGACCCTGTCTGCCTACCTGCTGTTCCTGCCCGCCTGCTTCGCCATCAACATGGCGTTCGGGCCCAACAACCTGCTGTCCGTGACCAACGGCGCGAAGCACGGCGTGTCGCCGGCAGTGATCGCGGCCAGCGGGCGGCTCGTGGCCTTCGCGATCATGATCGCCATCGCGGGCCTGGGCATGGGCGCGGTGCTGGTGGCGTCGGAGCTGGCCTTCCACGTCATCAAGTACATCGGCGCGGCGTACCTCGTGTGGATCGGCATCCGCCTGCTGCGCGCCCCGGCGCCAACGGCCGATGTGGGTTTGCGCGACGCATCCGCGCCGCCGTCCATGCGCGCGCTGGCACGACAGGAATTCACCGTGGCGGCCGGCAACCCGAAGGCCATCCTGGTGTTCACCGCCTTCTTTCCGCAGTTCGTGGCGCCGGGCGCCTATGCCAGCAGCTACCTGCTGCTGGGCGCGACCTTCCTGGTGTTCGAGGTGGTCGCGATCGCCCTCTACGCGCTGCTCGGCGCGCGCATGCGCCGCATGGCCAACGGCAGCCGCGCGATGCGCTGGTTCAACCGCATCAGCGGCAGCATGATGGTCGGCTTCGGCCTGATCCTCGCCTTCACGCGCCGGCCGACGACCTGAGTTCTCTCAGGCTTTGAGGTACTCGGCCTTGGTGCCTAGCCAGCGGTCGATGTGGCGCTGCGCCAGGTCGGGGTGCTTCTGGAGCATGACGGGCGCCAGCTCGCGCGCCCACTCGAGCAACAGCGTATCTGTCGTCAGGTCGGCAAAGCGCAGCAGCGGCGCGCCCGACTGACGCGCACCCAGGAACTCGCCGGGCCCGCGAATCTCCAGGTCGCGCCGCGCGATCTCGAAGCCGTCGCCGGTCTCGGCCATGGCCTTGAGCCGGGCGCGCGCGGCCTCGCCCACGCGGCCGCTGTCGCCGGGCGCATAGAGCAGCACGCAGGCCGAGGCCGCCGCGCCGCGCCCTACCCGGCCGCGCAACTGGTGCAGCTGCGAAAGGCCGAAGCGCTCGGCATGCTCGATCACCATCAGCGAGGCATTGGGCACGTCCACGCCCACCTCGATGACAGTGGTGCTCACCAGCACCTGGATCTCGTTGGCGGTGAACGCGGCCATCACCGCCTGCTTCTCGGCCGTGGGCATGCGCGAATGCAGCAGGCCGACCTGGATCGGCTCGCCCAGCGTGCCGGCCAGTTCGTCGCGGGTTTCGGTGGCGTTGCGCAGGTCGACCGCCTCGCTCTCCTCGATCAGCGGGCACACCCAGTACACCTGCCGCCCCTGCGCGATCTGCGCATGGATGCGGTCGATGACCTCGTCGCGCCGGTGGTCGGCCACAAGCTTGGTGACGATGGGCGTACGGCCCGGCGGCAGCTCGTCGAGCGTGGACACGTCGAGGTCGGCGTAGTAGCTCATCGCCAGCGTGCGCGGGATGGGCGTGGCACTCATCATCAGCAGGTGCGGTTCCAATCCGGCGCCGGGCCGCCCCAAGCCGGAGGCCTCCCCCTCGGGGGGGTGAGGCGAAGCCTCAGGGGGGCCAAGATTGCCTGCCGCTTTGCCGCGCAAGGCGAGCCGCTGCGCCACGCCGAAGCGATGCTGCTCGTCGATGATGGCCAGCGCGAGATTCTTGAAGCGCACCTTCTCCGAGATGACGGCATGCGTGCCGATGACCAGCGCGGCCTCGCCGCTCTCCACCGCCGCCGACATCGCATCGCGCTCTTTCTTCTTCTGGCTGCCCGTGAGCCACGCCACGCGCAGGCCGCGCTCGGCCAGCAAGGGATCGAGCCAGCCGACCAGCTTGCCGAAATGCTGCGCCGCCAGGATTTCGGTGGGCGCCATCAGCGCGCACTGGAAGCCCGCATCGATGGCGCGCGCCGCCGCCAGCGCGGCCACCACCGTCTTGCCCGAGCCCACGTCGCCCTGCAGCAGCCGGTGCATGGGAATCTCGCGGCAGAGGTCGCGCGTGATTTCCTCGCCCACCCGCTGCTGCGCGCCGGTCAGGCCGAAGGGCAGCACCGCGAGCAACTGCGCATGCAGCGAGGCGGCGGCGGGCTCGGCCGGCGCGGGCAGCACCGGCGCGCGCTGCGCCGCGCGTTCCAGCCGTGCCTGCAATTGCGACAGCTGCTGCGCCAGCAGTTCCTCGGCCTTGATGCGCTGCCATGCCGGGTGGCTGTGGTCTTCGAGCGTGGCCATCGCCACGTCGGGCGTCGGGTAGTGCAGGAAGCTCAGCGAGGCGCGCAGGTCCCAGGCGCCGCGAAAGCCGATCTGCACCGGAATGGTCTCGTCGAGCACAGCCCGCGCCAGGCCCGAGCGCACCTCGCGCCGCAGCACCGGCTGCGGCAGCCCCGCCACGGTCGAGTAGATGGGCGTGAGCGCGTTGGGCAATGCAGTGCCGGCGGCCTTCACCGTGGGATGCATGATCTGCCGCCCCACGAAGCCGCCGCGCATCTCGCCGCGCACGCGCACCCGCGCGCCGACCGCGAGCTGCTTCTGCTGCGACGGATAGAAATTGAAGAAGCGCAGCTGGCAGGTGTCGCTGCCGTCGTCGATGGTGGCGATGAGCTGCCGGCGCGGGCGGTACACCACCTCGCATTCCGTGACCACGCCCTCGACCTGCGCCATGTCGCCGTCGCGCGTGTCGACCAGGCGCACGATGCGGGTCTCGTCCTCGTAGCGCATCGGCAGGTAGAGCGCGAAGTCGATGTCGCGCACCAGGCCGAGCTTGCGCAGCGCGCGCTGCACCTGGCTCAGGCCGGCACCGGGCGGCTGCGGCGGCGCAGCGGCGGCGGCTGCTGGATCGGCAGTGGGCAAGGGAGCTTGTTTCTTGGGCGGCACGGGCGAAGCTTCTAGCGCGGGCGGCAAAGGTCAGTCAAGGCGCTGCGCGCATCGGGAAACGCGAAGCGGAACCCGGTCTGCAGCAGGCGCGCGGGCGCCACGCGCTGCCCCTCGAGCAGCAGGTCGGCCTGCTCGCCCAGCAGCAGCCTGACGGGCGCGGCGGGTGTCGGCATCCAGCAGGGGCGGTGCATCACGCTGGCGGCCACGCGGGTGAATTCTTCCTGCGAGAGAGCGCCGGGAGCGGTGAAGTTGAAAGCCTGCGCCGCCGCTGCATCGCCACCAGCCTGTTCGGCCAGGCCCCACACATGGGCCATCGCGCGGATCACGTCATGCACATGCACCCACGACAGCCACTGCCGCCCGCTGCCCAGGCGGCCGCCCATGCCGAGCGCCACGGGCAGCAGCAGTTGCGGCAGCGAGCCCTGGTGGCCCAGCACGAAGCCGAAGCGCATGCAGGCCACCTGCACGCCGTGCGCAACGGCGCCCCGCGCGGCCTGCTCCCAGGCCTGGCACAGCGTCGACATGAAGATGTCCTGCGGCGGTGCGTCTTCGGCCAGCTCGGCGGTGTCGCCCTGCGGCTGCACGCCGTAGTAGCCGATGGCCGAACCCGACAGCAGCAGCCAGGGCTTGCGCGCACGCGTGGCGATCCACGCGACCAGCGTGTTCGTCAGGCCCGCGCGGCTTTGCATCAGCTGGCGCTGGCGCCGCTCGTTCCAGCGCTGGCCGAGAATGCGCGCGCCCGCCAGGTTGATGACCACGTCGACATCGTCCGTCGCCGGGATCTGCTCGAGCGCCTGCACGCAGCGCACCGCGCCACCGAAGCCCCAGGCGGCCGAGCGCGCATCGCGCGTCCACACCGTCACCGCATGGCCGTCGGCCAGCAGGTGGCGCACCAGGAGCTGGCCGATGAAGCCGGTGCCGCCGGTCACCAACACGCGCTGCGGCTTGCTGCCGAAATGCACCGGCGCATCGACCGCGCGCTGTTCTTCCTGCGCGGTGCGCCGGAACAGCGCGCGCGCCGCCAGCCCGTCGCGCAGACCCGAAATGCCCACGCCCACACCGCACAGCGCGAGGAAGGCGCCGAGCCAGCCTTGCGGCTGCCACACCAGCGCAGTGGGCTGCGCCGCCCAGTCGACCGCATTCATGGCAAGCAGCGCGATGAAAGCTCCGGCATTGATGGCCAGCACCGTGTGCGTGACACGCTCGGTGGGCGGCAGCAGGCGGCTGCCGTCTTCCACCACGAAGTCCCACAGCGTGAGCACGATCTCGACGCCGAACACCGCGAGCAGCACCCAGGCCCACACGCCGTGCCAGGCCCACGACGACAGTCCGATGAACATGGCGCAGTAGATCGACGAGCGCACCGCGTGGATGGACAGCTCGCGCCGCGCGGTGTTGCGCTGCGCCAGCGCCTCGGTGCCTTCGTGGTGATAGAGCGTGTCGAACGCGCCCATCAGCCCCTGTGCGGCCATGAGCTGCAGCGCCAGCAGGTGGGTGTCGATCGTCATGCGGCCACCGCCCTGGGTTCAGTCACTTCCTCGAACACGCCGACCTGGGTGAAGGTGGTGCCCATCAGCCAGTGGCGGAT
This sequence comes from Variovorax durovernensis, assembly GCF_977011995.1. Classification (NCBI taxonomy): domain Bacteria; kingdom Pseudomonadati; phylum Pseudomonadota; class Betaproteobacteria; order Burkholderiales; family Comamonadaceae; genus Variovorax; species Variovorax durovernensis. The sequence goes on from NZ_CDRNCW010000001.1 coordinate 6,451,714, forward strand.
CTCGATGCGGATGTTGAAGCGCTCCGGCGTCTCGTTGTGGTGCCACAGGAAAGTCTTGCCGGGCGTGAACACGCCGGGCAGCGGAATGCGCCAGCCCAGCACGTCCCAGAAGTAGCCGTCGCTCTGGAAATGCAGGCTGCCGTTTTCTTCCACGCTCAGCACCAGCTTCATGCCCAGGCCCATGCCCACGTACTCCAGCACCTCGCCGCGCTCGCTCTCGCGCATGAAGCTGGTGAACTGGATCGGCTTGCGGCCATGCAGGCGATAGATGCGCTGCTTGTAGATGGCCGGATCTTCGGGCTTGGCATAGACCTGTATCTCCACCGGAAAATTGGCGTCGCTGTAGGGAATGAGCGCGCCCTGGATCATCGGCTGCGTCAGGTGCCCCAGCAGCTTGCCGAAGCGCGAGCAGCTCAGCTCGCTGAGCGCGCCGAGGTAATGCAGCGCCTTGCCCGGCAACGGGTTCTTGTCGAAGCGCCGGCGGATGTCGGGGTGCAGGCCCTGCCACTTGCTCCCCAGGATCTTCTTGAAGAGTTCGCCTTCGGAAGGGCCGGGCTGGGGTGCGACGCGCGCGGCATGTGAATCAGGCATCCGCCGATTCTGCCTTGGCAACACGGCCCCGATAGCCCCGCCTCGACGCCCCGTTTTCCGGGCATGGGACAATCCCGCCCGCCTCCCGGCTTTCTCTTTTCTTTTCCCATGCCTCCTTGGCACGGGCCCGTCCGGCCCTCAAGCAACATGCGCGCCTTCACGCTTTCCGATTTCGATTTCGCCCTGCCACCCGAGCTGGTGGCGCAACACCCGGCCACCGAACGCACCTCCTCCCGCCTGCTCGACGGCACGGGGCCCGCTCCGGTCGACCGCATCTTCAAGAACCTGCCCTCGCTGCTGCGCGCGGGCGACCTGCTGGTCTTCAACGACACGCGCGTCGTCAAGGCGCGCCTGTTCGGCGAGAAGCCGACCGGCGGCAAGCTCGAGCTGCTGGTCGAACGCGTGCTGCAGGGCCACGAGGTGGTCGCGCACATGAAGGTCAGCAAGAAGCCGCCGGTGGGCACCACGCTCGACATGGTCGGCGGCTTCCGCGCCACCCTGCTGGGTCGCTGGCCCGACGAGCAGGGGGCGCTTTTCCGCTTCGGCTTCGAGAGCGACGCGGGCGAAGACCCGTATGCACTGATGCAGCGCTGCGGCCACGTGCCGCTGCCGCCCTACATCACCCACACCGATTCGGCCGACGACGAGAGCCGCTACCAGACCGTGTTCGCGCGCGTGCCCGGCGCGGTGGCCGCGCCCACGGCCGCGCTGCATTTCGACGAAGGCCTGCTGGCCGAACTCGAAGCGCGCGGCGTGCAGCGCGCCAACGTCACGCTGCATGTGGGCGCCGGCACCTTCCAGCCCGTGAAGACCGAGAACATCGCCGAGCACACCATGCATGCCGAGCGCTACGAGGTGCCCGAGGCCACCCAGCGCGCCATTTCCGAATGCAAGGCGCGTGGCGGCCGCATCGTCGCCGTGGGCACGACCACCGTGCGCACGCTCGAATCCTGGGCCAAGAGCGGCGAGGCATCGGGCGACACGCGCATCTTCATCACCCCGGGCTTCGCCTTCGAGCACGTCGACCTGCTGGTGACCAACTTCCATCTGCCCAAGAGCACGCTGATGATGCTGGTCTCGGCATTCGCGGGCTATGAGCGGGTGATGGGGCTTTATGCCCACGCCATTGCCGAGCGCTACCGCTTCTTCAGCTATGGTGACGCCATGCTGCTGGCCCGGCAACAAGATTGAGACGACCACCATGCTGAACTTCGAACTCCTCAAGACCGACCCCGACAGCCACGCGCGCCGCGCCACGCTCACGCTCAACCACGGCAAGGTGCAGACGCCGATCTTCATGCCGGTGGGCACCTACGGCACGGTCAAGGGCGTGATGCCGCGCAGCCTGGAAGAAATGGGCGCGCAGATCATCCTGGGCAACACCTTCCACCTGTGGATGCGCCCCGGCCTCGACGTGATGGCCAGCTTTGGCGGGCTGCACGGCTTCGAGAAGTGGAACAAGCCCATCCTCACCGACTCGGGCGGCTTCCAGGTGTGGTCGCTGGGCGCGATGCGCAAGATCAGCGAGGAAGGCGTGAAGTTCGCGTCGCCCGTCAACGGCGACAAGCTGTTCCTCACGCCCGAGGTCTCGATGCAGATCCAGACCATCCTCAACAGCGACATCGTGATGCAGTTCGACGAGTGCACGCCCTACGACACCAAGGGCCACATCACGACCGAGGCCGAGGCGCGCATCTCGATGGAACTGAGCCTGCGCTGGGCCAGGCGCTGCCAGGCCGAGTTCAACCGGCTGGAGAACCCGAACGCGCTCTTCGGCATCGTGCAGGGCGGCATGTTCGAGAACCTGCGCGAAGAGTCGCTCGCCGCGCTGGTGGACATGGACTTCCCCGGCTACGCCATCGGCGGCGTGAGCGTGGGCGAGCCCAAGGAAGAGATGCTGCACATCATGGGCCACACGCCGCACCGGCTGCCCGCGAACAAGCCGCGCTACCTGATGGGCGTGGGCACGCCGGAAGACCTGGTGCAGGGCGTGGCCGACGGCGTCGACATGTTCGACTGCGTGATGCCCACGCGCAATGCGCGCAACGGCACGCTCTTCACACGCTTCGGCGACCTGAAGATGCGCAACGCGCGCCACAAGAGCGATCCGCAGCCCATCGACCCCAGCTGCACCTGCCATGCCTGCGCGGGCACTTCGGGCGTGAGCTGGAACGACGGCGGGCGCGAGGGCTTCAGCCGCGCCTACCTGCATCACCTCGACCGCTGCGGCGAAATGCTCGGGCCGATGCTCACGACCATCCACAACCTGCACTACTACCTGAACCTGATGAGCGAGATCCGCGAGTCGCTGGACGCGGGCACGTTCACGGAGTTTCGCGCGCGCTTCAAGTCTGAGCGCGCAAGAGGCGTCTGAAGAAGAGCGGCCGCTACTTCAGCGGCTGGATCGGCAGCGGCGTGGCGTAGGGCTCGATGCGCAAGGCCTCGTTCCTGAAGACGACGATCTGCTTGAGCGGCGCCTGCACCAGCGCACCGCTCGCGTCCTTGTGAGAGGCGTACTGCCACAGCGTGAGCTGGCCCTTGGCGGCGAGTTGCGCGGCCAGCCTCTCGACGGCGGGACCGGAGCCGGTGCCGAGCAGCGCGGCATCGGCGCCCACGACAACCTCGTCGCGCGGCGAGACCACCTTGAAGAGCTGGACACCGCCCGTGCCCGCCTGGGCGCGCACGGAGCGCACCGCCAGCGCGGCGGGAACGAGCATCGCGAACGCGATGAGGGTACGGCGGCGGGGCAGCGTCTTCGTCTTCATGGGAGCAAGCGTAGCCACGCCCGGGTGCGCCGCCCATTTGCCGGAAGCCATACACCGGCCGGCCGCTATCCGCTACGCTTGCCGTCCGTCCCCACCGCTGTTGCCGCATCCGCATGACCAACGCATCACAACTTTCGCCCTACACCGCCCGCTATCCCTCGCTGACCGGGCGCACCGTGTTCATCTCCGGCGGGGCCAGCGGCATCGGCGAATCGCTGGTGCGGGCCTTTCATGCGCAGGGCGCGAAGGTCGGCTTCTGCGACCTCGACACCGCTGCCGGCAGCGCGCTCGCGGCGCAGTTGCAGGGCGAAAACCCGGCGCTGTTCGTGCCCTGCGACGTGACAGACACGGACGTGCTCGCCGCCGCCATCGACGCGGTGCGCCAGCGCTTCGGCCCGGTCTCCGTACTGCTGAACAACGCCGCCAACGACCGCCGCCACGAGATGGCGGACGTGACCAGCGACGACTTCGACCGCCTCGTGGCCGTCAACTTCAAGCACCAGTTCTTCGCCGCGCAGGCGGTGGCCGACGACATGCGCGCGCTGGGTGGCGGCTCGATCATCAACTTCGGCTCGATCAGCTGGATGATCAAGGGCAAGGGCTATCCGGTGTACCAGGCCTGCAAGGCGGCGGCGCGCGGCCTCACGCGTTCGCTGGCGCGCGACCTGGGCAAGCAGAACATCCGGGTGAATTCGATCGTGCCGGGCTGGGTGATGACCGAGCGGCAGATCAAGCTGTGGGTCAAGCCCGAATCGGGTGCGGAGATCGATGCGGCGCAGTGCCTGCCGGGCCGCGTGATGGCGGAAGACATCGCGGCGATGGCGCTGTTCCTGGCGGCCGACGATTCGCGCATGTGCACCGCTCAAGACTACGTCGTCGACGCCGGCTGGACCTGAAATAGTCTCGCCCCCAGGCTACGCGCACTTCGTGTCGCTTCGCCAACCCCCTACCAGGGGCAACACCTGAGGCCCGGCAGAGCCGGTTCCTCGGTGTTCTCGAAAAACTTCCGAGCGACTATCCAGCTCAGTCCCGCAACTCTGCCGGAACCGTGCCGCCGTTGGCGGCCAGCTTGGTCATGACCTGGCGATGCAGCCAGATGTTCATCTTGGCGCTGTCGCTGGTGTCTTCGCCGTAGCTCAGTTCAGCGGCCAGTTGCTTGCGTGCCTCGAGGCTGCTGTCCAGGCCCAGCAGCTTCATGAGGTCGACGATGGAGGTGCGCCAGTTCAGGTTCTTCGAGCCCGGCATGCCGTCGAGCACGGCGGCCACGTCGCCCAGCGGAATGGCGGGCGGGGGCGCGGCCACGGCGGGTGCGGGTGCATCGGCCGGTGCCGCGGCGGTGGGTGCCGGGGCGGGCGCCTCAGCTGCCTTGGCGCCCGGGAAGATCTTGGAAAGGATGCTGCCGAAAATGCTCATGCTTTAGCTCCGTCTGGGGTTGGGAATCCGTCGTTGTAGCACGGCCTTGCGGCGCGCCGGCTACATGGTGTGTCGATCGGCGCGCGGGGGCGTGACCGAATCCGCAGACTAGGCCGCGGCCGGGGTGCCGCAGGCGTGGCAGAACTTGGAGAACGCGCTCTTGCGCGTCTCGCACACGCCGCAGTGGTCGAACAGGCCGATGCCGCAATGCGGGCAGAAGTCGATCGCGTCGTTCTTCAGGTCCACCGGCCGCTCGCAGCCGGGGCACACGCTCTTGCCCAGGCGGGCCAGCGCGGTGTCGTAGCTGAGTTCTTCGCGCCGCACCTGGTCGGGCTGCTGCTCGGCGAGTTTCTGGCGCGCCAGGTAGCGGTTGAGCGCGACGATGGCATAGCGCCCCACCAGCACCGTGAGCACGATGCCCACCACGTAGCGCACATAGCCGCCGTAGCTCGGCAGGTAGGGCACCAGCTCGACGAAGAACGCGAACAGCGCGAAGAAGATGAAGCCCCATACGAAGGGCCAGTACGTGCTCTTGCGCTTCTTCGCGAACAGCCAGCCGGCCACGACCAGCAAGGGCAGCGTGAGGGCCAGCCGGTAGAGGAACACGCGCAGCTCGATGCGGCGGTATTCGGCTTCCAGCTTCACCTGCGCGTCGCGCTCCAGGTCGGCGAGCGCGGTGCGTGCGCGCTGCTCGGCCTGGCGCGCGTCGAGCGTGATCTGCTGCTGCGCGCTGACCTGGCGCTGCACCTGTTCTTCCTTCTGCTTGAAGGCGTCGAGCGCCTTGGTGCGCGCGATGAGCTCGGTGTCCTGGTCGGGCTGCGCGGTGGCACGGCGCGTGGCGAGCCAGTTGCCGAAGGTCTCGCGCGCATTGGCATTGGCCTGTTGCGCAGCCTGCAGCTGCAGGCGTATCTGGTCGAGGTCGCGCGCCGCCTGCAGCTCGGTGGCTTCCGAGGCCGCGATGGTCGCGCGAAGCGGCTGTGCGGCGCGCAGGTCGATGAAGTCGTCGATGCCGCGCACGCGCTCGACCTGCGGCAGGTCGCCCACGATGGTGCTGCCCAGCCCGATGAGGAAGCTGGCGAACACGAAGGCCACCAGCCAGAGGCCGCGGCGGAACCATTTTTCGGAAAGGCGCAGGGATTTGCTCATGTCGTTGTCCCGTTCCTGTTCATTGAAGCTTCAGCGTCACCGGCGCGGCGCCCAGGCCGGCACGCGGCAGCCATGCGAACACGGAGTCGACCGTCACCGTGTCGATGCGGTCGCTGAAGCGCTTGTCGTTCGGGTGGTCGTCGAAGGCCACGTTGGCCGAGGTCACGCGCCCGCCCAGCCGCGTGAGCGGCCCGAGCTTCAGCGTGGTGGGCTCGTAGCCCTTGAACTGCATCCATGCCTGCGCCTGCGCGCGGTTGCCGATGGTGGCGGGCTCCATCGCGGCGGCCAGCGTCTCGACGGCCCACTGGTTCGACTGCTGGTACTTCTGGCCCCAGGCGTAGCTCACGATGCTGTAGGGCGCCACGTTCATCCGCACGATGCGCGCGGGCGGCTCGTCCAGCGCGGCCATCAGCTGCGCCTGCACGGCCGGCGTGGGCACGACCCAGGCCGCCTCGTAGCGCCACAGGTCGTCGAGGAAGAACTCCCCGAGCCCCTGGCGGTACACGGACGCCACCGCGGTGCCGCACTGGTTGAGCTTGTGCACCACGCGCCACGGGCCGGCTTCGGTCTTGTAGGCAATGCCCAGGTGCGAGTAGCGCAGGCCGTACTTGCCCAGGTCCTGCCCGGCGCGCGCCAGGATCACCACGCGCGCACCGCTGGCGTCGAGCGCCTGAGAGGTGCGCTCGGCCAGCTCCATGCCCTTGACGATCACCGCGGACGTCGGCTTGACCTGCTCGCAGGACCGGCCGGCCCAGGCCTGCAGCGGGAGCGCCATCGCAAGGACGAGCCCGAGCACGGCCTGGGCCATCAGCGCGCGCTTCACGAGAGCCTCTCGTTGTAGAGCAGCGCACGGCCGATGGCGTTGGGCACGAAGGCCAGCACTTCGCCGGCGGCCGAGAGCACGACGCCCGAGCCGATCACGCTGACGGTGACGCCGGTGCCCACGGCAGCCGGCACGCCGTTGGCGGCGCGCCCCGCCACCCTGATGCTGGCGCGCGCGCCGTCCGAAGCACGCTCCAGCACATAGACCGTGCCGTCGGCCGAGGCTTCGACCGCGACCACGGTGAGCACGGAGCCGGCCACCGACAGCGCGGCGGGTAGCGCCACCGAGGCCTTGGTCACTCCGCCTACGGAGTCCGCCGACGCACCCACGGCCGACGCCGTGACGAGGACGGAGGCCACCGGCATCAGCGAGATGGCCGTGGAGGCGTCGCTCTGGGCCTGTGCCTGCAAGGGGGCCGAGACGCCGGCGAAGGCGGTGCATGCGGCGACGAGGACAGCGGCAATCGACTTCTTCATGATGATCTTTCGTTGGCCTGGCACGGGTTATTCGGCGGAGGAGGAACCAGAAGCGGCGGCTTCGGCGCGGGCCAGCCGGCGGCCTTGCAGGCGGGCTTCTGCCATGTCGGCTTCGTGGCGGTCACGCAGCGTCTTGGCCAGCGTGAAGGCCGAGCTGATGAGGAACAGCCAGCTCACGCCCAGGAAGGCTTTGTAGGCGTCGTTGATCTCCATGCGCACGAGGCCCCAGCCGGTCAGGGCCATCGCGGTGAAGAAGCTGCCCCAGACGACCAGGCGCCACATGGGCACGTCGCGGCCCGCCGAGAGGCCGGCGGCGGCCTGCTCGCCGTCGCGGATGAACTTGGCCAGCATGAAGGCGGTGCTCAGGCAGAACACGTAGCCCATCACCATGAACGCCCGGTCCAGCGCCTGCCCCGGCAGCCAGCTCAAGCCGGTGGCGCACAGGAAGACGGCGATCGCGAACGAGGCCCAGGTCTGGAACTGCCAGGCCCGCGTGTCGCGCTGGATGGAAACGGTCGAGGATGAAAGGGGTTGCATGTGTGCCTCGCGGCGTAGTGAAGGTGAGCGAATGATGGTTCGCTCCCGCACCGCGGGGCTTGAATGCTTGCACCGGTGGCGGTTTGCAGCGCCGCCGGTATCTCAGAGCGGTACTTTTACGCGCCGAGCAGGCCGCTCACGCGCTGGCGCAGCGACTCGGGCTGAACCTCGGACGACGGCACGGCCGCGCCCACGTTCAGGCCGACGCGGCTGAAGAAACCGCGGCGGAATGGCTTGGCCATGGCCACGCGCTCGCCGCCGCGCAGCTCGATGCGGCTGAAGTACGAGCCCCAGAGGTTGGTCAGCGCCATCGGGATCACCGGCGGCTCGATGCCTTCGGCGCGCGCGCTGTCGACGATCTTCATCACGCCGCCCTTGAAGGGCTGCAGCGTGCCGTCGCGCGTGATCGCGCCCTCGGGGAAGATGGCGAGCAGGTCGCCCTCGCGCAGCACGCCCAGCGCCTTGGCAAAGGCGGCTTCATAGGCCGCCGGGTCTTCCTTCTGCGGGGCGATGGGGATCGCCTTGGCCAGCCTGAAGAGCCACCCCAGCACCGGCACCTTGAAGATGCGGTGGTCCATGATGAAGCGGATCGGCCGCGGGCTCGCCGCCATCAGCAGCACCGCGTCGATGAAGCTCACGTGGTTGCACACCAGCACGGCCGCGCCCTCGGCGGGAATGTGCTCGTCGCCCTTGATGTCGAAGCGGTAGACGAAGCGCGACAGCACCCAGGCCACGAAGCGCAGCATGTACTCGGGCACCAGCATGAAGATGTAGAACGCCACCACCGCGTTGGCGATGCCGGTGAACAGGAAGATCTGCGGAATGGTGAAGCCCGCGCCCAGCAGCGCGCCGGCGATGACCGAGCTGCCGATCATGAACAGCGCATTGAGGATGTTGTTGGCCGCGATGATGCGCGCGCGGTGCGTGGGCTGGCTGCGCAGCTGGATCAGCGCGTACATCGGCACGCTGTACAGGCCCGCGAACAGCGACAGCAGCGCCAGGTCGGCCATCACGCGCCAGTGGGCGCCCTGGTGCACGAAGCTGCCGATGCCCATCTCGGGCACCTTGGGCAGCCCGCGCGAGGCAAAGTACAGGTCGATCGCGAACACGCTCATGCCGATGGCGCCCAGAGGCACCAGGCCGATTTCCACCTGCCGGCGGCTCAGCGTCTCGCACAGCAGCGAACCGACGCCGATGCCCACCGAGAAAACCACCAGCAGCAGCGACGCCACCTGCTCGTCGCCGTGCAGCACTTCCTTGGCGAAGCTGGGGAACTGGCTCAGGAACACCGCGCCGAAGAACCACATCCACGAAATGCCCAGCAGCGAGCGGAACACCACGATGTTCCCGCGTGCGAGCTTCAGGTTGCGCCAGGTCTCGCTGACCGGGTTCCAGTTGATCACCAGCCCGGGGTCGGTGGCCGGCGCGCGCGGAATGGCCTGCGCCACGCCGCGCCCCACCAGCGCGAGCAGCACGCAGGCCACGGCCACCGTGAGATGGCCGATCTGCGGCACCGCCACCAGCAGCCCGCCCGCCACCTGCCCCAGCAGGATGGCGACGAAGGTGCCCATCTCGACCATGCCGTTGCCGCCCGTGAGCTCGCGCGGATCGAGCACCTGCGGCAGGTAGGCGAACTTGACCGGCCCGAACAGCGTGGAGTGCAGGCCCATGAGGAACACGCAGCCCAGCAGCAGCACCGCATTGGCCGTGACGAAGCCCCAGGCGGCGATCAGCATGATCGCGATCTCGAGGTTCTTGACGAAGCGGATCATCTTCGTCTTGTCGAACTTGTCGGTGAGCTGGCCCGAGGTGGCCGAGAACAGCAGGAACGGCAGGATGAACAGCGCGCCGATCACCAGGCCCGCCATGGCCGGCGGCATCCAGCTCAGCTGGAGCTGGTAGGTCACCATGACGGTGAAGGCGAACTTGAAGAGGTTGTCGTTCGCGGCGCCCGCGAACTGGGTCCAGAAGAATGGCGCGAAGCGCCGCTGCTTGAGGAGGGCGAACTGGTTGGCGTGCGCGTTGGCCTCGTGGGGCGCGGATGTCGCGGGGGCTGCTGCAGCGGCGGGGGTTGTCATGCGAAGGATTTCCTCAGGCCGCTACGGCGGCTGCGCCCGGATTGTGCCGCAGCGCGGCTTGCCAGCGCATCTCGAGTTTGCGCAGCGCCAGCAACAGCGGCAGCCCCGCGAGCGACGCCGTCAGGTGCTTGAGCGTGTGGCCGGAAACCGTGTGCTGCGTGAACTCGTAGATCGATTGGTCGGCCATCTCGAAGGCCTTGGCCACCGCGTAGAAGAAGATCACCCAGCCCAGCTTGAGACCGACCGAATTGCGCATCGGCGTGGCCAGCGCCAGCGTCAGCACCAGCGCCATGCCGCCGAACTGCACCAGCGCCCACGGCATGACGTTGCCGGTTTCCTGGAACACCTCCGCCGAGAGCAGGCCGGCCGTGAGCACGAACCACGCGGCCGGCCAGCCGGCGCGCTGGCTTACCCGCTCGCAGACCGCCACGCCGATCAGGCCCGCGAAAGCCACCGCCATGCCGGCGCGGTCGGCCGCGAGCCGGGGTCCGTCGGGCAGCAGGTGATAGAAGGCGGAGCCGGCGGCGGTGGCGATCAGGCCGGCGAAGAACAGCCAGGCGCAGTCCAGCGTGTTGTCGGGCGGGTCGCTGGCCGGCGGCGCCAGCGGAAAGGCCGACAGCGCCTGCTGGTGCGAGCGGTCGATGCGGTTCAGCCGGTACAGGCCCCAGATGCCGACCACGACGAATGGGATGTTGCTGAGCACGTCCATCGCGTTCGGCAGGCCGTGCCAGGCGCGGTCGTCGGCGAACACCGTGGCGATGGCGACGTCGGCCGCCGGCAGCGCCGGGCCGAAGACGGCGATCGCCGTGAGCAGGGCCAGGGTGAAAAGCAACCCGCGTTCGCGGCGGCTGAGAGAGGGCAGAGGCATGGCGTTTCTCGGTGGTGGTCGGTACGTGGCGCGGAATTTAGGGTCCAGCCCCCTCCACAGGCATCGAGAATCGATACGAGGTACTAATTCACACCCGGTGGTATCTCCAATTGATACTTCCCGGTGCCCGTGTACGCTCGAACGATGAGCACCACCGTCGACCTCGTCCAAGCCCTCAAGAACGAACTCAAAAGTGCGCGCATGACCTACGCCGACCTGGCGCGGTCGCTCGACATGGCCGAATCCAGCGTCAAGCGGATGCTGGCCAAGAGCGACATGCCGCTGTCGCGCGTAGACGCCATCTGCCGCGCGCTGAAGATCGATTTCGCCGAACTCGCCCGCCGCGTGGCCGACGCACAGCCGCTGCTGAAGGAGCTGACGCACGAGCAGGAAAAGGCCGTGGTCAAGGACAAGAAGCTGCTGCTGGTGGCCATCAGCGTGCTGAGCCAGTGGACGCTGGAGCAGATCGTGGCGGCCTACCGCGTGAGCGAGCCCGAGTGCATCGGTTTCCTGGCGCAGCTGGACCGCATCGGCATCATTGAACTGCGCCCGCTGAACCGGTATCGCCTGAAGCTAGCCAAGACCTTCCGCTGGCGCCCGCACGGCCCGGTGATGGAGTTCTTCCGCGAGAACGTGGTGCTCGACTACTACAAGGGCGGCTTCGACGGCCCGGCCGAAGGCCTGCTGCTGGTGCACGGCCAGATCAGCCGCTCACTGGCACCCGCCTTCCTGGAGCGCCTGCAACGCGTAGCGCAGGATTTCGCCCAGCAGCACCAGACCGACCAGAAGCTGGCCGCGAAGGACCGCGAGGGCTACACCCTGCTGCTGGGGATGCGGAACTGGGAGTTCGAGGCGTTCACGAGGCTCCGTAGAGCCTGAGCCTCAGGGCTTCGCGGCTTCCAGGGCGTCGCGCGTGGTGCGCGCGGCGTTCTTCGCAGCTTCGGCGAAGTCTTCGCCCGACGAGGCGTAGCAGATGGCCCGCGACGAGTTCACGATGATCGGCGCATCGGCACGCCAGCCGGCGCGCACCGTGGCGACGGCGTCGCCGCCCTGGGCGCCGACGCCCGGAATCAGCAGCGGCACGGTCGGCGCGAGTTCGCGCACGCGCTCGATTTCAGCCGGGTAGGTCGCGCCCACCACCAGCCCGAGCTGGCCGTTGAGGTTCCACGGCCCCTGCGCCAGCCTGGCGACGTGCTCGTAAAGGAAAGGCTGGCCCTCGACGTCCGCCAGGCGCTGGCCCTGCAGGTCGGAGCCGCCGGGGTTGCTGGTGCGGCACAGCAGGAAGGCGCCCTTGCCCTCGTGCTTGAGGTAGGGCGCCACCGAATCGAAGCCCATGAAGGGCGACAGCGTGACCGCGTCGGCGCCGTAGCGCTCGAAAGCCTCCAGCGCGTACTGCTCGGCGGTGGAGCCGATGTCGCCTCGCTTGGCGTCGAGGATCACGGGCACGTCAGGCGCGTTGCGGCGCATGTGCTCCATGAGCTGCTCGAGCTGGGCTTCGGCGCGGTGGGCCGCGAAATAGGCGATCTGGGGTTTGAACGCGATGACCAGGTCGGCCGTCGCGTCGACGATGCGCGCGCAGAAATCGAAGATGCGGCTGGCGTCGCCCTTGAATTGCCCCGGGAATTTGGCCGGCTCGGGATCGAGCCCCACGCAGAGCAACGAACCGTTTTTTTGCTGTGCGGCGGCCAGCTTGTCGAGGAAAGTCATGGGCCGTGATTTTAGGCGGCCCCTTCCGACCGGTTCCTGACCCCGATTTTCCCGCTCAGCCCGCCGTGGGCGTGTGCTGCTCGGCCGCCAGGCAGAGGTCGGCCCAGGCGCGGGCCTTGTCGGCCGGGTTGCGCAGCAGGTAGGCCGGGTGATAGGTCGCCACAACCACCGCTGCGCCAGGCTCCCCAGTCATAGCCAGCGGCACCGCGCGGCCGCGCAGCTTGCCCAGCGGATCGCCGCTCTGCATCAGGCTCTGCGCGGCCAGCGGACCCATTGCCAGCACGACGCGGGGCGCGAGCGCGGCGGCGTGCTCGCCGAAGGCCTCGGCCATGGGGCGCGGGCTGCCGGGCTGGCCGGCGGCCACGCCGCGGTGGGTGCGCATGAGGTGCACGGGCGTCTTGCCGTCGTGCAGCTTCAGGGCGCGCAGCATGTTGTCGAGCAGGCGGCCGGCGTCGCCCGCGAAGGGCTCTCCGTGGCGGCCGTCGGCCTCGGGCGGCATGTCGGCGACGACCAGCCAGCCGCCTTGCGTCTCGGCCATGTCGTTTGGAGTGCCGGCATCGGCATAGAGGCGGCAGGGCGCCTCGAGCAGCACGGCGGCGCCCATCGACGCCGGGGCGGCGGGAGCGGGGCGCGCAGCCGGCGCGGGTGCCGCCACGGGGCGGGCGACCGGCGCGCGCGGCGGGCGCGGCGCGGAGACGGGCATTTCCGCCTCCATGCGCTCCTCGGCGCTCGGGATGTATTCCTCGTCGTCGGGCGGCCCGGCTTCGGGCGCGGCCTGCACCGGCACGGGTTCGGGCTCGGCTTCAACCACCTGGGGCACGGGCCACCAGACCTTCACGCCCATTTCGTCGAGCATCGCGCGCTGGCGCGCGTCGAGCTTCAATGTCTGCACCGCGCTCATCGCAAGGCTCCCCAGGCGGTGCCTGTTTCGTTCAATCGCAGGCTCATGACGACCGCGTCCTCGCGCTTGCCGTCATGGGCCGGGTAGTAACCCTTGCGCACGCCCACGCTGCGGAAACCCTGCCGCACATAGATGTCGAGCGCGCGCTGGTTGCTCTGGCGCACTTCGAGCCACAGCCACTGCGCGCCTTCGCCGCGCGACCAGCCGCCCAGCGCCTCCAGCATGAGCGGCGCCCAGCCCTGGCGCTGGAAGGCCGGGGCCACGGTGATGTTCAGCAGATGCACCTCGTCGACGCCCTTCATGGCCACGAAGTAGCCGATGAGCGTTTCGCCCAGGCTGGTGACGGGCGACGTGACGCCCTGCGCCACGCCGGGCGCCAGCAGGCACTGGCAGTGGTAGCCCACGGCCATGGAGTCGGTGAAGTTGGCGCGCGTCCAGGGGTGGCTGTAGGCCGTCTGCTCCACCGCGCAGACAGCGTCGATCCGCTCGATGGTGAGCGGTTCGAGGCGGGCTTCGACGGGCTGGAGGACGGCGCTCATGCGTGGCTGGAGGGGGCTGCTGCGGCCGCCGATGCCGCGGCCGCCTTGATGGCAGCGCGCTCTTCGGTGGTCTGCGCCACTTTATCGCGAACATAGAGCGGCCAGGCCTGTGCCGCGGGCACGGTGCGGCCGGCCGCGAGCAGCGCGGGCGCGAGCCGCAGCATGGCGGTGGCGGTCGGCAGGGCCTCGTGGCGGGCGGCGGCCGGCGCCAGGCGCGGGCCGTAGGCGGCGAAGGCGTTGCCGGCCAGCGCGTAGCCGGCGGGCACTTTGAGGGCTTCGGGCGACAGCAGCAGCGGTTCGTCGTCACCACCCAGACCGCCCAGAGGGCCGGCGGCAGAGAAGTCGTAGCGCGCGGTGTAGAGCTGGTCCATGCGGGCGTCGAGCACCGCCACCACCTGCTGCACGCCGAAGGCATGGCGCGCTTCCTCGGCCACGGCCAGCAGGGTGTCGACCGGCAGCAGCGGCACGCCGGCGCCGAAGGCCAGCCCCTGGGCCACCGAGCAGGCGGTGCGCAGGCCGGTGAACGAACCGGGGCCGCGGCCGAAGACGATCGCGTCCAGCTCGGCCAGCACCAGCCCGGCCTCGCCCAGCAGTTGCTGGATCAGCGGGAGCAGCGTGGTCGAGGCCTGCGCGCCGCCCACGCCGTTGTGGGCCAGCAGCCGCTCGCCGTGCAGCACCGCGACCGACAGGTGCTCGGTGCTCGTGTCGAAGGCCAGCAATCTAGACATTGGCGGGACACCCCGGGGCCGCGCCCGCGGCGGGCGGGCGGAGAAAGAAGCGGGGCGAAAGAGGCATGCCCCGATTATCGAGGGGCGGCCAATCCCGGTCGCCACCCTGCGATATCAGGCCTTTTCGCTCAGCAGCACGGCCAGCCCGGCCTTGCGCAGCGGCGCCAGCGCCCTGGCGGGTGCATCCGGCGATACCAGCAGCGTGGTGGCCGAGGTGACCGGGTTGACCACCCAGGCCGAGGCCGCGCCCAGCTTCTCGGACGAGGCCAGCACCACCGTCTCGGCCGACGCGGCCATCAGGGCGCGCTTGATCTCGGCTTCCTCGAGGTCGCCGGTGGTCAGGCCCGCCTCGGCGTGCACGCCGGTGACGCCCATGAAATACGTGTCGGCGTGGATGCGCGAAATGGCCGCCATCGCCGCCGAACCCACGGCCACCACCGAGTGCTTGAAGAGGCGCCCGCCGATCAGCACCACCTCGATGCCGGCATGCGACACCAGCTCGACCGCCACCGACGGACTGTGCGTGACCACCGTGGCCTGCAAGGCGCGCGGCAGGTGGCGCGCGAGCTGCACGGCGGTGGTGCCGCCGTCGATGAACACCACCTGCCCCGGCTTCACCAGCCGCGCGGCGGCACGGCCGATGGCGACCTTCTCGCCGGAGGCCAACTGCTGGCGACCCGCGAAATCGGCTTCGGCCGGCGCCAGCGGCAAGGCACCTCCGTGCACGCGCTGCAGCAGGCCTTCGGCGGCCATTTCGCGCAGGTCGCGGCGCAGCGTGTCTTCCGACAGGCCGAGTTCTTCGCTGAGCGCCTTGGCGACGACGTTGCCGTCGCGCCGCAGGACCGAAAGGATGTGTTGCTTGCGCTGGCTGGTGAGCATCGGCCGATGGTATCGGGCCTGCACGCTTTCCGCACGAATTTTCTTGTTATTGCACGAATATGCACATATGCTCGCCGCCCATGACACTCCAAGACCGCGTCCGGGTGCACGAAGT
Organism: Variovorax durovernensis; assembly: GCF_977011995.1. Lineage (NCBI taxonomy): Bacteria > Pseudomonadati > Pseudomonadota > Betaproteobacteria > Burkholderiales > Comamonadaceae > Variovorax > Variovorax durovernensis. Next base: position 6,467,280 of record NZ_CDRNCW010000001.1, read on the forward strand.
CACCCTGCTTTCCGACAACTGGTACACGCTGCGCACCACCGCCTTCGACTGGCGGCGCAACGACGGCCAGTGGCAGCGCATGCACCGCGAGACCTACGACCGCGGCAACGGTGCCACGCTGCTGCCGTACAACCTTGCGCGGCGCACGGTGCTGCTGGTACGCCAGTTCCGCTACCCGGCCTTCGTCAACGGGCATGACGACCTGCTGATCGAGGCGGCGGCCGGCCTGCTCGACGACGCGGCGCCTGAAGAACGCATCCGCGCCGAGGTCGAGGAAGAACTCGGCTATCGGCTGGGCGAGGTGCGCAAGATCTTCGAGAGCTTCATGAGCCCCGGCTCGGTGACCGAGAAGCTGCACTTCTTCGTCGCGCCCTACGAGCCCTCGATGCGCATCGGCGCAGGCGGCGGGCTGGCCGAGGAAGGCGAGGACATCGAGGTGCTGGAGCTCGACATCGACGAGGCGCTGGCCATGGTGGCGGACGGCCGCATCGCCGACGCCAAGACGGTGATGCTGCTGTACCACGCGAAGCTGCATCTTTTCGCGCCGGGATAATGGGCGCATGCCTCCTGCCTCCCGCCGCGCCGCTCGCGCACTGACCCTCGTCGCGATGCTGGCCCCGGCCGGCGCCGCCCTCGCCCAGCAAGCCTTGCCGACCCAGGTCGACGCCGCCCTCGCCCGCGCCAAGGTGCCGCGCGAGGCGGTGACGATGCTGGTGGCCGATGCCGACGGCAGCCGCCCGCCGCGCCTGGCCTGGCGCACGCAGGTGCCGGTGAACCCGGCGTCGATCATGAAGCTGGTGACGACCTACGCCGCGCTCGACCTGCTCGGGCCGGCCTACAACTGGACCACCCCGGTCTACACCGACGGCACGGTGAGCAACGGCGTGCTCAACGGCAACCTCTACATCAAGGGCCAGGGCGACCCGAAGCTGGTGCTCGAACGCATGTGGCTGCTGCTGCGCCATGTGCAGGGGCTGGGCATCACCACGGTGAGCGGCGACATCGTCATCGACCGCAGCGCCTTCGAGAACACGGTCGAGGGCGACCCGGCCGCCTTCGACGGCGAGCCGCTGCGCCCGTACAACGCCTCGCCCGACGCGCTGCTGGTCAACTTCAAGTCGGTCAACATGAGCTTCGCGCCCGACCGCGCGGGGCAGTTCGCCCGCGTGAACTACGAGCCCCCGCTGGCCAGCGTGGCAATGCCGGCCACGGTGCCGCTGGTGCCCGGCGAATGCGGCGACTGGCGCACCACGCTGCGCGCCGACTTCACCGACGTGAACCGTATCCGCTTCAATGGCGGCTTCCCTGCCGGCTGCGGCGAGAAGAGCTGGGCCGTGGCGTATGCCGACCCGCGCACCTACAGCCTGCGCGCCATCGGCGGCATGTGGGCCGAGATGGGCGGTCGCGTCGGCGGGCAGATGCGCGAAGGGCGCGTGCCGGCGGGGCTGAAGCCGGCCTTCGAGTTCGAGTCGCCGCCGCTGGCCGAGGTGGTGCGCGACATCAACAAGTACAGCAACAACGTGATGGCGCAGCAGTTGTTCCTCACGATCGGGCTCACGCAGAAGAACCGCGGCACCTTCGAGGCCTCGCGCACCGCGCTGGGCCAGTGGTGGCGCGACCGCATCGGCACGGGCGAGGCGCAGCCGGTGTTCGAGAACGGCTCGGGCCTGTCGCGCGACGAGCGCATCAGCGCGGCCGCGCTCGGCAAGATGCTGCAGGTGGCATGGCGCTCGCCGGTGATGCCGGAGCTGGTTTCCTCGCTGCCGGCCATGGGCGTGGACGGCACGCTGAAGAAGCGCACGCTGCGCTCGGGCGGTTCGGCCCACCTGAAGACCGGCACGCTGCGCGACGCCTCTGGCGTGGCCGGCTTCGTGGACGGCGCGAGCGGCCGGCGCTACGTGCTGGTGGCCATCGCCAATGCCGAGAACGCGGTGGCCGCGCGCGCTGCGTTCGACGCGCTGGTCGACTGGGCCTCGCAGGACTGACCTGCGTCCGTGCCGCCGGACCACTACAGCGGTGTACTGAAAAAATCTACCGGGGTGCGCCGCTTGCGCACAGCCCCGGCCCCTGCGCAAAATCGCGTCGGGTCATGCGAACGACCGTTCGTTTCGGCCCTCCGGCACGACAACAAACATCCACGCAGGAGACATTCCCAATGAAAAGACCGCTGCACATTCCCGCACCGGCGCTCGCGCTCGCGGGCGTCGCCCTGCTTTTGACCGCCTGCGGCGGTGGTGGGGACGGCGGGGGAATCGGTTTCGGCGGGCTGCTGCCCGGTGGCGGCGGCAGCGACACCGGGCGCGGCTCGGTCGTCTCCGGGCCGCCCGCGCAGACGGCCAACCTGACCGCTGCCCAGTTCAATACCAGCCTGCAGGCCAGCGACCAGGGCAAGGCGCTGCTGCAGGTGGCCGGCGCGCCCAAGTGCGGCATCGACCTGCGCTACCTCGAATACCGCACCATCGGCGGCAAGAACGAAGCCACCAACGCCACCGCCGCGATCATGGTGCCCACGGGCAGCGACGTGGCCTGCAGCGGCGCGCGGCCGGTGGTGCTCTATGCACACGGCACCACGCCGGCACGCAACTACAACCTGGCGAAATGGACCGACACCACCCAGCCGGCAGCCGGCGAGGGCCTGCTGGTAGCGGCCATGTTCGCGGCGCAGGGCTACATCGTGGTGGCGCCCAATTACGCGGGCTACGACAAGTCGACGCTGCCCTACCACCCGTATCTCAACGGCGACCAGCAGGGCAAGGACATGGTCGACGCGCTCACCGCGGCGCGCAAGACCTTCGGCGACATCGGCGCCACGGATGCGGGGTCGCTGTTCATCACCGGCTATTCGCAGGGCGGCTATGTCGCGATGGCGGCGCACCGCGAGATGCAGGCCACCGGCAAGACGGTGACGGCGGCGGCGCCGCTGTCGGCGCCCTCGGCCATCAGCCTGCTGACCGACTACACCTTCGAAGGCTGGCCGGCGCTGGGCGCCACCCTCTTCGTGCCGCTGCTGACGACCAGCTGGCAGCAGCAGTTCGGCAATGTCTACAACGCCACCACCGACGTCTACGAGAACCAGTACGCCAGCGGCATCGACACCCTGCTGCCGAGCAACACGCCCGTCGCCACGCTGTTCCAGAACGGCAAGCTGCCGCAGCTGGCGCTGTTCCCGGCCGACGCGGTGCCTGGTCCGCTGAATCCGCAGCTGTCGATCTTCTACGGCGCCAACAACCTGATCCGCCAGAGCTACCTGACGCAGGCGGCGAGCGACATCCAGTCGAATCCCTGCGCCGGCAACGCGCTGCCGACCACGGCGGCCTCGGTGGGCACGGCCACGCCGCTGGACTGCAAGCCGACCACGGGCTTTCGCAGGGCGGCGGTGGCGAACGACCTGCGCAACTGGGTGCCGGCCAAGCCGGTGCTGATGTGCGGCGGCGCCAACGACCCGACGGTGAACTTCGCCAGCACCCGCGCCACCGCCGGCTACTTCCGCGCCAAGGGCATGCCCGCTGCCGCGCTGACGGTGGTCGACCTGGAGGATTCGGGCGCGAACGACGCTTACTCAGCCGCCCGCGCCGGCTTCGCGCAGGCCAAGAGCCTGCTGGCGCAGAACACGTCGGGCAGCGCGACCGACAAGGCGACGGCCGTCACCCAGGCGTACCACGGCACGCTGGCGCCGCCGTTCTGCCTGGCTTCGGCCCGCGGCTTCTTCCAGGGCGTGCTGGCAGCGGGGGGATAGAGCTCGCCCCCAGGCTTCGCGCACTTCGTGTCGCTTCGCCAACACCCTGCCGGGGGCAACACCTGAGGCCCGGCGAAGCCGGTTCCTCGGTGTTTCTGATTGGGTTCAGGCCGCGGCGGCGCGCTGCAGGCGGTCTTTGACACCCTCCCACTCGGGGGTGTCGGGCGGCGTTTCGACCCAGATCAGCTTGACGCCTTCGGTGTCGAATGCGCGCAGCACGGCAAACAGCTGTTGCGCGCTGGCCGCGGCGTCGTCGGGCATGCGCCGCAGCAGCACGCGCTGCGAACGGGTGCGCACCACGGCGCGCGACCACACGGCGATGTGCGCGGCGTTGGCGCCCAGCACGTCGAGCCCGGTCTGGATGGCCTTGGCGTCCATCAGGCGCACCTTGGCGTCTGGGGCGTAGTGCGCCTCCAGAGTGCCCGAGGCGCGCGGGTCGGGCGTCTCGAGCACTTCGCGGTCAGCCAGTTTCTCGCCGCAGGCCGCCTCGATCTGTGCGCGGGTGATGAGGCCCGGGCGCAGCAGCACTGGCGCGCCGCGGCTGCAGTCGACGATGGTCGACTCGATGCCGACCTCGCAGGCCCCGCCGTCGACCACCGGCAGCGCGTCGCCGAATTCGTCGTACACATGCTGCGCCGTGGTCGGGCTGACGCGGCCGAAGCGGTTGGCGCTGGGGCCCGCGAGCCCCGGCACGCCCTGCTCGGCGCAGGCCTGCAGCAGCGCCTGCGCCACCGGATGCGAGGGGCAGCGCAGGCCGATGGTGTCCTGCCCGCCGGCCGCCGCCGCGCCCACGCCGGGCTGGCGCGTGACGATCAGCGTGAGCGGGCCGGGCCAGAAGGCCTGCACCAGCTTCTGCGCGAAAGCCGGCAGCGGCTGGGCGAAGCGCGACAGCGATTCGGTGCCCTTGACGCCGGCCGCCACGTGCACGATCAGCGGATGGTCGGAGGGCCGCCCCTTGGCCTTGAAGATGCCGGCCACGGCGGTGTCGCTGCTCGCATCGGCGCCCAGGCCATAGACGGTTTCGGTCGGGAAGGCGACCAGCCCGCCCGCGCGCAGCACACGCACGGCTTCGGCAATGGCGTCCGGGGAGCGGCCGTCGAGGATCATGCGAGGTCGGTGGTGGTCACCGCCGGCAGGCCCAACAGCAGCGCCGCCTGCGAGGCCGTGGCGCGCACCGCTTCGAGGGTGGCGCCGGTGAGGGTCAGGTGGCCCATCTTGCGGCCGCGTCGCGGCTCCATCTTTCCGTAGAGGTGCAGGTGCACGCCCGGCAGCGCCAGCACTTCGCCCCAGCGGGGGGAGACCGGCTTGTCGCCCCCGGCCGGGAACCACAGGTCGCCCAGCAGGTTGAGCATGATGGCCGGGCTGTGCTGGCGCGGCGCGGCCAGCGGCAGGCCGGCGAGCGTGCGCACCTGCAGCTCGAACTGCGACACGTCGCAGGCTTCCATCGTGTAGTGGCCGCTGTTGTGCGGGCGCGGTGCCATTTCGTTCACCACCAGCGAGCCGTCGGCCAGCGCGAAGAACTCGACGCACAGCACGCCCACATAGCCCAGGCCGTTGGCGATGCTCTTTGCCGAATTGACCGCGCCCTGCGCCACCGTCTTGGGCATGTTCTGCGGATGCACTTCAGTGACGGCGAGGATGCCGTCGCGGTGCAGGTTGCGCTGCGGCGGGAAGTGCACGACCTGGCCGTCGCGGCCGCGCGCGAGGATCACCGAGCACTCGAACTCGAGCGGCAGCATCTTCTCGAGCACGCAGGGCACGCAGCCCGTGGCCTGCCAGGCGTCGACCAGCTCGGCGCGCGTCTTCACGCGCTGCTGGCCCTTGCCGTCGTAGCCCAGGCGCGCGGTCTTCAGGATGCCGGGCAGCAGGCTGTCGTCCACCGCGGCCAGTTGGGCCGCCGTTTCGATGGCCGCGTAGGGCGCGCAGGGCACGCCGCAGCGGGTGAAGTGGGCCTTCTCGGCAATGCGGTCCTGCGCGATGGCGATGGCCGGGGCGCCGGGCGACACCGGCCGCGCGACGGCCAGGTGCTCCAGCGACGGCGCGGGCACGTTCTCGAACTCGGTCGTCACCGCGTCGGCCAGCCCGGCCAGGCGGGCGAGCCCGTCGACGTCGTCGTAGTCGGTGTGGATGTGGTGGTGGCTCACGCGGCCGGCGGGGCTGTCGGTGTCGGGGTCGAGCACCGCCGTGAAGTAGCCCATGCGCTGGGCCGCGTGGACGAACATGCGCCCCAGCTGTCCGCCGCCGAGCACGCCGAGCGTGGCGCCCGGAAGAATGGGCAGGTCGGCGTCGCTCACAGGGCACCTCCGCCCTGGGGCGAGAAAGGAGACACGGGGGGTGCTTCGCCAGCGGGAGCCGGCGGCAGCGTCATGGCTTCGGCGGCGGCGGTCTGGGCGGAGCGGAAAGCGTCGAGCTTCGCGCGCAGCGCCGGGTTGTTCACCGCCAGCATCGACACCGCGAACAGCGCCGCGTTGGCCGCGCCTGCGTTGCCGATGGCAAAAGTGGCCACGGGCACGCCCTTGGGCATCTGCACGATGCTGTAGAGCGAGTCGACGCCCTGCAGGTGGCGGCTGGCCACCGGCACGCCGAGCACCGGCACCGTGGTCTTGGATGCCAGCATGCCCGGCAGGTGGGCCGCCCCGCCCGCGCCGGCGATGATCGCGGCGAGCCCGCGCCCGGCGGCGCTTTCGGCATACGCGAAGAGCGCATCGGGCATGCGGTGGGCCGAGACCACCTTTGCCTCGTGGCTGATTCCGAATTGCTGGAGAATCTCGACCGCGTTGCGCATCGTCTCCCAATCGGAGCTCGAGCCCATCACTACACCGACCTGAATGGTTTCGTTCATGGTTTCAATTTTACGTTTCACCCTCAGTTGGTTCCGATGATCGACATCACTCTCGAAAATTTCCAGGCCGAACTGATCGAAGGCTCGGTCGCCACGCCGGTGCTGCTGGACATCTGGGCCGAATGGTGCGGCCCTTGCAAACAGCTCGGCCCGGTGCTCGAAAAGCTCGAAGTCGAGTACGGCGGACGCTTCACGCTGGCCAAGCTCGACGCCGACAAGGTGCCGCAGATCTCCTCCCAGCTGTCCGAGATGTTCGGCGTGCGCAGCATCCCGTTCTGCGTGATGTTCAAGGACGGCCAGCCGGTCGACGGCTTCGTCGGCGCCATTCCGGCCGAGAAGATCCGCGAATTCCTCGACAAGCACGTGCCCGGCGCCGACGAAGCCGAGGCCGCCTCGGAAGAAGCCGCCGCGCAGGAAGCGCTGGCCGGCGGCGACACCCAGGGCGCGCTCGAGAAGCTGCAGCATGCCGTGGCCACCGACCCCGCCAACGACGACGCCCGCTTCGACTACATCAAGCTGCTGCTGCAGGAAGGCCGCCACGACGACGCCAAGGTCGCGTTCGCCCCGGTGATCGCCAAGACCACGCTGGTGCGCCGCTTCGACGCGCTGCAGCGCTGGATGGATGCTATCGATTTCGCAGCGCCGCCCACCGGTGCCGCGCCGGCCATCGCAGATTTCGACGCGAAGATCGCAGCCAACAAGCGCGACTTCGACGCCCGCTTCGGCCGCGCCCGCCTGCTGATGGCCGCCCAGCGCTGGACCGACGCGATGGACGAGCTGCTCGACATCCTGATGCGCGACAAGACCTGGAGCGAAGACCTCGCGCGCAAGACCTACATCGCGATCCTCGACCTGATCGAGCCGCCGAAGGTCAAGGTGGCCGATGGCCAGATCCCGCCGGACGATCCGGTGGTGGCCACCTACCGCCGCCGCCTGAGCAGCGTGGTGCTGAGCTGATTCCACAAAGCGACCTCCGGGTCGCTTTTTTCATGGCCCGACCGCGAACGGGACAGCATTGGCGCGGCCGGCGCTGTCGCATACGATCACGCCCGATTCAACTTGTTGCAGATTTGAAAAGGAAAGACCGGCCATGCGCTCATTCGCCCGCCTTACCCGCCGCATTGCGCTGCCCGTCCTCGCGGCGGCGGTGCTGTCGACCACCCTGGCCGGATGCGGGAGCGGCATCAGCCTGGACGAACCGATCGAGGGGCCGACCTGGCGCCTGGTGCAACTGGGCGACGAGCCCATCGCGCCCAACAGCGGTGCACAGGTTCAATTCGACCGCAGCAGCGGACGGGTCAGCGGATCGGGCGGCTGCAACCGCCTTTCGGGTTCGTACACGCGCGCGGGCATCTCCCTGAAGATCGGCCAGCTGGCCTCGACCCGCATGGCCTGCCTCGACCCGACGCGCGGGGCCAACGAGGCGCAGTTCATTTCGGCGCTGCAGAACACCGCGAGCTACAGCCTTGCGGGGCCGGGCCGGCTTGCGCTGCTGGACGCCGGCGGCCGGACCGTGGCGACGTTCAGCTCGGCCGGCGGCCGCTGATCAGGCCGTAATCAGCCGGTGAGGCGCTCGAGCGCCTCGCGGTACTTGGCGGCGGTCTTCTCGATGACCTCGGCCGGCAGGCGCGGCGCGGGAGGCGTCTTGTCCCAGGGCTTGCCGTTGATCTTGGTGCCTTCGAGCCAATCGCGCACGAACTGCTTGTCGTAGCTCGGCGGGTTGGCGCCGGCGGCCAGCGCGGCCTGGTAGCCCTCCACCGGCCAGTAGCGCGAGCTGTCGGGCGTGAGCACTTCGTCCATCAGCACCAGCGTGCCGGCCTCGTCGAGGCCGAACTCGAACTTGGTGTCGGCAATGATCATTCCCTTGGTCAGGGCGATCTGCGCCGCGGTTTCGTAAATGGCAATGCTGGTCTCGCGGATCTGCTGGGCCAGCTTGGGGCCGACGATCTCGACCACGCGCTCGTAGCTGATGTTCTCGTCGTGCTCGCCGGCCGCCGCCTTGGCGGCGGGCGTGAAGATCGGGCGCGGCAGCTTGCTGGCGTTGGTCAGGCCCTCGGGCAGCGGCACGCCGCAGACCGAGCGCGATTCCTGGTATTCCTTCCAGCCGCTGCCGGCCAGGTAGCCGCGCACCACGGCCTCGACCGGGATCGGCTTCAGGCGCTTGACCAGCATCGAGCGGCCGGTGACCTGCGGCACCTCGGCCTCGGTGACGACGCTCTCGGGCGCGTCGCCGGTCAAGTGGTTGGGGCAGATCTGGCCGAGCCGCTCGAACCACCACAGCGCCATCTGCGTGAGGATCACGCCCTTGCCTGGAATGGGCTCGCCCATGATCACGTCGAACGCGCTCAGCCGGTCGCTCGCGACCATGAGGATGCGGTCTTCACCGACGGCGTAGTTGTCGCGCACCTTGCCGCGCGCAAGCAGGGGCAGGCTCTGGATGGAGGAGGTGTGGACGGTGGTCATGGGCAATTGCGGTGGGGAAACGACGGAAACTGAAAGACGGTGAAAGCGGATTGTGCGCGCAGAAAAAAGCCACCGCGAACGGTGGCCTTCGAATCGCGGGGAGGTTTTAAACGACTTCCTGAGCGAGTTCGCCCTTGGCGTACTTGGCGGCGACCACTTGCAGCGTGTCGCCCTTGATCTTGGCGCCCTGGCCTTCGCAGCCGAACTCGATGTAGCGCTGCTTGCAGATCAGCTTGGCGGCTTCGCGCGCGGGCTTGAGCCATTCGCGGGCGTCGAACTTCTCGGGGTTCTCGAACAGGAACTTGCGCACCGCGCCGGTCATGGCCAGGCGGATGTCGGTGTCGATGTTGATCTTGCGCACGCCGTGCTTGATGGCTTCCTGGATTTCCTTCACGGGAACGCCGTAGGTTTCCTTCATGTTGCCGCCGTACTGGCGAATGATGGCCAGCAGCTCCTGCGGCACGCTCGACGAGCCGTGCATCACCAGGTGGGTGTTGGGAATGCGGCGGTGGATTTCCTTGATGCGGTCGATCGCCAGGATGTCGCCGGTGGGCTCGCGCGTGAACTTGTAGGCGCCGTGGCTGGTGCCGATGGCGATGGCCAGCGCGTCGATCTGGGTGCGCTTGACGAAGTCGGCGGCCTGCTCGGGGTCGGTGAGCAACTGCTCGCGCGTCATGGTGTCGTCGGTGCCGTGGCCGTCTTCCTTGTCGCCCTTCATGGTCTCGAGCGAGCCGAGGCAGCCCAGCTCGCCTTCGACCGTCACGCCCAGGCGGTGGGCCATGTCGGACACCTTCTTGGTGACGTCGACGTTGTAGTCGTAGCTGGCGATGGTCTTGCCGTCGGCCTCGAGCGAGCCGTCCATCATGACCGAGCTGAAGCCCAGGTCGATGGCGCCCTTGCAGACGTCGGGGTTCTGGCCGTGGTCCTGGTGCATGACCAGCGGGATGTTCGGGTACTGCTCGATGGCGGCCTGGATCAGGTGCTTGATGAAGGCTTCGCCGGCGTACTTGCGGGCGCCTGCGCTGGCTTGCAGGATGACGGGGGCGCCCGTTTCCTTGGCGGCCTCCATCACGGCCTGGACCTGTTCGAGGTTGTTGACGTTGAAGGCCGGAATGCCGTAGCCATTGGCTGCGGCATGGTCGAGCAGTTCGCGCATCGAGACGAGTGCCATGGGGAAATACCTCGCGGGAATTGGAAAAAGAGAAGGCTGGAAGACGAGAAAAACTACCCCAATTCTACCGAGCGACCTTGTCGGACGGCACTGACGCCAACCCGAGGAACTCCATGACCGGCGGCAGCACCGGCCCGCCCAGCCACTGGATCGGCTTGGCGAAAGCACCGATCAGCGTCACGTGGCTCAGGTTGTCGTACAGCCTGACCTGCACCGGCACGCCCGCCGCGCGCAGCGCCTGGGCCATCCGGCCGGTGTTGCGGTCGGGGTAGACCAGGTTGTCCTTGGAGGCCGCCAGGAGCAGCGCGCGGGGCGCCGCCGGGGTGACGTGCGCCAGCGGCTGCGAGTTGGGCGGGGTGTTCGGCCAGTTGAAGGCGGCCTGCGCCTGCGGGTCGCCGATGGGCAGGAAGTCGTAGGGGCCAGCCAGGCCGATCCAGCCCGCGAGCTGCCTCGGGCTGGCGCCCACCTCGGCCAGCCAGCGCTCGTCGAGCGCCACCATCGCGGCGTTGTAGCCGCCGGAGCTGTGCCCCATCACGTAGACCTGCTTCGGGTCCGCGCCCAGCTGCGCGGCGTTGTCGAGCGCCCATTTGACGGCCAGCGCGCTGTCGCGCACGAAGACCGGATAGGTGAAGGTGGGCGACAGGCCGTAGTCGGGAATCACCACCACCGCGCCGCGCGCGGCCAGCGCCTCGCCGACGAACTTGTAGCTGGCGCGGTCGCCGTTGGTCCAGGTACCGCCGAAGAAAAACACCACCAGCGGGCGGGAGCCCCGGGCCGGTTGCGTGGACGGCAGCGGCTGGTACACGTCGAGCATCTGGCGCGGTGTCCGGCCGTAGGCGATGCCGCCCTGGAACTGGTAGGTGTCGCCGGGCACCAGGCCGTTGAGCACCTTGACCGGCGAACAGGCCGAGAGCACGGCGGCGGCGGTGACTGTGAAGGCGGTGAAGAAAGCGCTGCGGCGCCGGCGGAGTGACGCGAATGGGGGAAAGCTCATCGCACCAGTACGCACGAAGGCAGGCAGCGGTTTCGTCAGATCGGAAGCTGCGTGGTTGACAGAACCTGCTTGAGAACGACGAAGGTGCGGATCTGGCGCACCCCGGGCAGGTAGAGCAGCTGTTCGGCGTGCAGGCGGTTGAAGCTGTCGTTGTCGCGGGTGCGAACGAGCATGAAGTAGTCGAACTCGCCGGTGACCACGTGGCACTCGAGGCAGCCCAGGACCTTCTGCGCGGCCTTCTCGAAGTCGGCGAAAGAGTCGGGCGTGGAGCGGTCGAGCACCACGCCGATCATCACCAGCATGCCGAGGTCGAGCGCGTCGGCATCGAGCAGCGCCACCACGCCCTTGATGAGCCCCGCCGCCTTGAGCCGCTCGACCCGGCGCAGGCAGGCGGCGGCGCTGAGGTTGACCTTGGCCGCGAGCGCCACGTTCGACAGCGAAGCGTCGCGCTGAAGGGCGCGCAGGATGGCGCGGTCGATGCGGTCCAGCTCCGGCGGGGTACGCAACTTTGTTGTGTTCATTGGCAACTTCGCAGATTGAAAGTTCCGAAGATGGCAATCCTGCCTTTTTTTATTACGGAAAGCCATTGAACTTCGCAAGCACGTTGCGAACCCTTCTTCCTACGATCAGTGGCTTCAACGCACCGGAGCCACCCTCATGAACCTGAAGAAGTTTCCCCGCCACGCCCTGACCTTCGGCCCGACGCCGATCCACCCGCTGAAGCGGCTGAGCGCCCACCTGGGCGGCAAGGTCGATCTCTATGCCAAGCGCGAGGACTGCAACAGCGGCCTGGCCTTCGGCGGCAACAAGACGCGCAAGCTCGAATACCTCATTCCCGAGGCGCTGGAAGGCGGCTATGACACGCTGGTGTCCATCGGCGGCATCCAGTCGAACCAGACGCGGCAGGTGGCCGCGGTGGCCGCGCACCTGGGCCTGAAGTGCGTGCTGGTGCAGGAGAACTGGGTCAACTACTCCGACGCGGTGTACGACCGCGTGGGCAACATCGAGATGTCGCGCATCATGGGCGCCGACGTGCGGCTGGACGCAGCGGGTTTCGACATCGGCATCCGCAAGAGCTGGGAAGACGCGATGGAGAGCGTGCGCAAGGCCGGCGGCAAGCCGTTTCCGATTCCGGCGGGCTGCTCGGAGCATCCGCGCGGCGGGCTCGGCTTCGTGGGCTTTGCCGAAGAAGTGCGCCAGCAGGAGGCCGAGCTGGGCTTCAAGTTCGACTACATCGTGGTCTGCGCGGTCACCGGCAGCACGCAGGCCGGCATGGTGGTGGGCTTTGCGGCCGACGGCCGGGCCGACCGGGTGATCGGCATTGACGCCTCGGCCAAGCCGCAGCAGACCTTCGACCAGATCCTGCGCATCGCGAAGAACACGGCCGAGCTGGTCGAACTGGGCCGCGACATCACCGAGAAAGACGTGGTGCTCGACCGCCGCTTCGGCGGCCCCGAATACGGGCTGCCGAACGACGGCACGCTGGAGGCCATCCGCCTGAGCGCGCGCTTCGAGGGGATGCTGACCGACCCCGTGTACGAGGGCAAGTCGATGCACGGGATGATCGAGAAGGTGCGGCTCGGGGAATTCCCGGCCGGCTCGAAGGTGCTGTATGCGCACCTGGGCGGGGTGCCCGCGCTGAACGCCTACAGCTTCCTGTTCCGCAACGGCTGACCGGGGGTCAGCTCGCGCGGCAAATCTTCAGCATGTTGGTGCCGCCCGGGGCACCCATCGGCTCACCGCAGGTGATGGCGTAGACGTCGCCGGTCTGCACGATGCCGCGCTTCTTCAGGTGGTTCTCGGCCTGCAGCAGCGCGGTGTCGCGGTCGCTTTCCGAGTCCATCAGCAGCGGGCGCACGTTGCGGTACAGCGCCAGCTTGCGCTGCGTGGCCAGCCGCGAGGTCAGCGCGTACATGGGAATGTGCGCGCGGTGGCGGCTCATCCACAGCATGGTGGCGCCCGACTCGGTCAGCGCCACGATGGCCTTGGCGCCCAGGTGGTGCGCCGTGAACAGCGCGCCCATGGCGATCGACTGGTCGATGCGGCTGTAGGTCTTGCCGCTGAAGTCGGCGTCGAGCGTCTTGTCTTCGGCCGCTTCGGCGGCTTCGCAGATGCGGCTCATCTCCTGCACGGTCTCGAGCGGGTAGCGGCCCGAGGCGGTCTCGGCGGAGAGCATGACTGCGTCGGTGCCGTCGAGCACGGCGTTGGCCACGTCGCTCACCTCGGCGCGCGTGGGCACGGGGTTGGTGATCATCGACTCCATCATCTGGGTCGCGGTGATGACCACCTTGTCCATGTCGCGCGCCATGCGGATCATCTTCTTCTGGAGCGCGGGCACTGCCGCGTTGCCCACCTCGACCGCGAGGTCGCCGCGCGCGACCATGATGCCGTCGCTGGCGCGCAGGATTTCTTCCAGCTTGGGAATGGCTTCGGCCCGCTCGATCTTGGCGATCATGCCGGGCTTGTGGCCGTACTCTGCCGCAGCCACGTTGCACAGCTGGCGCGCCATTTCCATGTCGGTGGCGTTCTTGGGGAAGCTCACGGCCACGTAGTCGGCCTGGAAGCTCATCGCGGTCTTGATGTCTTCCATGTCCTTGGCCGTCAGCGCGGGCGCCGTGAGGCCGCCGCCCTGCTTGTTGATGCCCTTGTTGTTCGACAGCTCGCCGCCGAGCTTGACGGTGGTGTGCACCGCCTCGCCCTTGACGGCGTCGACCGTGAGCACGATGAGGCCGTCGTTCAGCAGCAGCTTGTCGCCGGGCTTCACGTCGCGCGGCAGGTCTTTGTAGTCGAGGCCCACGGCATCGACGTCGCCGGGCTCGGTGCGCGAGGCGTCGAGCACGAACTTGGCGCCCGGCTCCAGCCAGACCTTGCCCTGCGCGAACTTGCCCACGCGGATCTTGGGGCCCTGCAGGTCGGCCATGATGGCCACTTCGCGGCCCGTCTTGCGGGCGGCTTCGCGCACCATGGCCGCGCGGTCGATGTGGTCCTGCGCCGTGCCGTGGCTGAAGTTCAGCCGCACCACGCTGACCTTGGCCAGGATCATCTTTTCCAGCAGTTCCGGCGTGTTGGACGCCGGACCGAGCGTGGCAACGATCTTGGTGGCGTGGCGGGGGATGCGGTCCGTGCTCATGAGGGTAGTCTCCGTTTTGTATTCGCTACTGTATACACTTTGTGTGTCTGACGGAAGTCACCCCACGGGCTTTCCCGCCGCCGGCATCAGCCGGCCGCGCGTTTGGACAGGATCTCGAAGGCCGGCAGCGTCTTGCCTTCCAGCACTTCAAGGAAGGCGCCGCCGCCAGTCGAGATGTAGCCGACCTGCTTCTCGATGCCGTACTTGGCGATGGCCGCCAGCGTGTCGCCGCCGCCGGCGATCGAGAACGCGCTGCTTTCGGCAATCGCCTGCGCGATGGCCTTGGTGCCGCCCGCGAAGGCGTCGAACTCGAACACGCCCACCGGGCCGTTCCAGACGATGGTGCCGGCTTCGCGCAGCTGCGCGGCCAGGATCGCGGCGGTCTTGGGACCGATGTCCAGGATCAGGTCGTCGTCGGCCACGTCGCTCGCGTCCTTGACGGTGGCGGCCGCATCGGCCGCGAAGGTCTTGGCCGTGACCACGTCCACCGGAATCGGCACGTCGGCGCCGCGCGCGCGCATGGCGTCGATCACCGCCTTGGCCTGGTCGACCAGGTCGGGCTCGGCCAGCGACTTGCCGATCTTCAGGCCGGCGGCCAGCATGAAGGTGTTGGCGATGCCGCCGCCCACGATCAGCTGGTCGACATTGGCCGACAGGCTCTTGAGGATGGTGAGCTTGGTGCTGACCTTCGAGCCCGCCACGATGGCCACCAGCGGCCGCTTGGGCTGTGCCAGGGCCTTGGTGATGGCGTCGATCTCGGCCGCCAGCAGCGGGCCGGCCGCGGCGATCTTCGCGAACTGCGCGATGCCGTAGGTGGTGGCCTCGGCACGGTGGGCGGTGCCGAAAGCGTCGTTCACGTAGATGTCGGTGAGCGCTGCAAGCTTGCGGGCCAGCGCCTCGTCGTTCTTCTTCTCGCCCTTGTTGACGCGGCAGTTCTCGAGCAGTACGACCTGGCCGGGCTTGACGTCGACGCCGTCGACCCAGTTGGAGACCAGCGGCACCCCATTTTCGTACGGGTGGCCGAGCAGCTCGCCCAGGCGCTTGGCGACGGGGGCCAGCGAGTCTTCGGGCTTGAACTCGCCTTCGGTCGGGCGGCCCAGGTGCGAAGTGACCATCACGGCCGCGCCGGCGTCGAGCGCCAGCTGGATGCAGGGCACCGAGGCGCGCACGCGCGTGTCTTCGGTGATGTTGCCGGCGTCGTCCTGCGGCACGTTGAGGTCGGCACGGATGAAGACGCGTTGGCCGGCGGCTTTGCCCTGTGCGCAGAGGTCGGTGAATCGAATGACGTTCATGGGTCTGGAAGAGGTGGAAGACGGGTCGGCCTGCATTGTAGGTTTGGCCCTGTGGCCGCCCTGAGCGCTTCTTGCCGCGGGCCGATGCTTTTCAGGCCTTCAGGCCTTTTGCTGCGCCCTGGCGAACTGCTCCAGTATCTCGACGAAGCCCGCGGCCGCCGGCGAAAGGCTGCGCCGGGCCGCGCTGTAGACGCACACCTCGCGGTGGAAGTCGGGCGATTCGAGCCGCACCATGCGCAGCCCGTGGGCGCGCACCAGCGGCGCGGAGTAGGTCGGGCACACCGTGAGCCCCAGCCCCGAGGCCACCATGCCGAGCGCGGTGGTCATGTACGACACCTCCTGCGTGCCGGGGCGCAGCATGTAGTCGCGCTCGGCCGGGGCCAGTTCGGGCAGCACGCGCTGGCGGAAATCGCGCGTGGGCGCGATGAAGGTGTAGGGGCCCAGCTCGTGCCAGCGCACCTTGCGGCGGTTGGCAAAGGCGTGTTCCGGCGGGCAGATCAGCCAGTGCCGGTCGCGAAACAGCGTGCGGCGCTCGATGGCGCCGTCGACGGCCACGTCCTGACCCACGGCCAGCTCCACGTCGCCGGCCGTCACGCCCGCCAGCAGGTGCTCCGGCAGGGTGTCGGCCAGCCGCACGTCCACGTCGGGATAGGCCTCGCGGTAGACCGCGATCACGCGCGGCATCAGCGTGCAGGCCATGAGCTGCGGTGCCGCAAGCCGCAACAAGCCTTTCTTCTTGTCACGCAGATCGGTGACGCCGGCCACCGCGCCCGCCAGGTCGCCGAGCAGCCGGTGCACCGACGGCAAGAACTCGCGCCCCGCCTCCGACAGCTGCACGCTGCGGGTGTTGCGGTCGAGCAGCTGCACGCCCATTTCGCGTTCGAGCTCGCGCACCAGCACGCTGAGCGCCGACTGCGTGAGGTGCAGCTGCTGCGCCGCGGCGGTGAAGCTGCCGCTTTCGGCCACGGCGGCAAAGGCGCGCAGCTGGCGCAGGGTGAGGTTCATATATATGGTTATTTCATCAATCGATGAATTAATTTCGATTGCATCATAAGACCCGGCATCGCCCAATACCGGCTCACCGGAGACACGAGAGCCATGCCAACCCCACCACCGCCCGTGCGCGGGCTGCACCACTTCGCCTGGCGCTGCCGCGACAGCGAGGAAACCCGCCGCTTCTACGAAGACCTGCTGGGCCTGCCGCTGGCCCACGTCATCAAGAGCGACCACGTGCCGAGCACGGGCGAGTACTGCCCCTACGTGCACATCTTTTTCCAGATGCGCGACGGCTCGTACATCGCCTTCTTCGACCTGGGCGACGACATTGCCGCGCTGCCTTCGCCCAACACGCCCTCGTGGGTCAACCACATTGCGCTGCGCGTCGATTCGGTGGACGACCTGCTGGCCGCCAAGGCGCGGCTCGAGGGCGCGGGCGTCGAGGTGCTGGGCGTGACCGACCACCACATCATCGAGTCGATCTACTTCTTCGACCCCAACGGCATCCGCGTGGAGCTGACCACGCCGACCGTGCCGCAGGCCGAGATGGACGCGCATGCGCTGCGCGCCCGGTCCGACCTCGACGCCTGGACCGCGCGCAAGGCCGAGCTGCGCGCGGCAAGGAGTGCGTCGAATGCCTGAGCTGCAACTCGCCGTCATCGACGTGAAGCCCGGGGCCTCGATGGAGAGCCAGTCGGGCCTGCAGCTGCTGCGCCCGCGCATCTACGGCGCCTACCAAGCACCGCAAGGGCCGAAGAAGGTCGCGGCCATCGTGATGCACCCGACCAGCAACTTCATGGGCCACTACCTGATCGGCCCGCTGGCCGAGCGCGGCATCTGCTGCATGGGACTGAACTCGCGCTTCGTGGGCAACGACACGGTGCTGCTGATGGAGCGCGCGATCCAGGACCTGGGCGCCGGTGTGCAGTACCTGCGCGCGGCGGGCTACGAGAAGGTGTTCCTCGTCGGCAACTCCGGCGGCGCCGCGCTGTCGGCCTTCTACCAGGCGCAGGCCGAGAAGCTCACCGCCACGCACCTGCCCGACGGCGACCCCACGCACCTGCACCCGGGCGACCTGCCCCCGGTGGACGGCATCGCGCTGTGCGCCGCGCACCTGGGACGCACGCGGCTGATGCGCGACTGGATCGACCCCTCGGTCACAGACGAGCACGACCCGCTGTTGGTGGACCCCGAACTCGACATGTACGACCCGCGCCATCGCGTGCCCTACGACGGCGAATTTCTCGCCCGCTTCAGCGCGGCGCAGAAGGCGCGGCTGGACCGCATCGAGCAGTGGTGCATCGACCGCCTCGCACTGCTGCGCAACACGCCCGGCGCGCCGCGCGACCAGACCTTCATCGTCTACCGCACGCACGCCGATCCGCGCTGCGTCGACCTCTCGCTCGACCCCAACGACCGTCTTCCGGGCAGCGTGTGGGGCGACGCGCGCCAAGTGAACTACTCGGCCAACGCGATGGGCCGCACCACCTCGCTGACGGCCTTTCTGTCGCAGTGGTCCTCGCGCTCGCAGGCCGATGGCCCCACCAACCTCGCGCGCACCACGGTGCCGAAGCTGCTGCTGACCTACACCGGCGACCAGTCGACCTTCCCGAGCACGCGCGACGCATGGATGGCGGCAGGCGGATCGCGCATCCGCAACGTCGACATCGTGGGCGGCAACCACTACCTGGCGGGCCAGCCGCACCTGATTCCGCAGGCGGCAGACGCCATCGCGGAGTTCGCCCACGCGCTGTAGAAGAGACATGGAAAACTATGCATTCGCACCGGCCTACGAGCTGCCGGTCTGGCCCTTCACGCCTCCGCCCGAGCTGCACAGCGCGAAGGTCGCGCGCCACCCCATCGTGATCGTCGGCGCCGGCCCCTCCGGCCTCACGCTGGCCTGCGACCTCGCGCAACGCGGCGTGCATGCGGTGCTGCTCGACGAGGACGACACCGTCGGCGTGCGCGGCGCCTCGTCGCGCGGCATCTGCTATGCGCAGAAGAGCCTGGAGATCTTCGAGCGCCTGGGCATCTACGAGCGCATCGCGGCCAAGGGCATCACCTGGTCGTTCGGGCGCACCTTCTCGGGCGAGCAGGAGGTCTACAACTTCAACCTGCAGGCGAACAGCGTCTCCAGGCAGCCGCCGTTCATCAACCTGCAGCAGTTCTACGTCGAGTGGTTCCTGGTCGAGCGCATCCTCGAACTCGGCCGCACCGACGTGCGCTGGAAGAGCCGCGTGACGCGCGTCGAGCAACTGGCCGACGGCGTGCGCCTGGATATCGAGACGCCCGCCGGCAGCTACACCATGGAGGCCGACCGGCTGATCGACGCGACCGGCGCCAACAGCCCGATCCGCACGCAGCTCGGCATCGAGGCGCACGCCTCGCGCAGCACCGACCGCTGGTGCATCAGCGACGTGCGCTTCAGGAAGCCGCTGCCCACCGAGCGCTGGACCTGGGTCGACGCGCCCTTCAACGAAGGCCGCGGCGTGTGGCAGCACCTGATGGCCGACGGCGTGTGGCGCATCGACTACCAGATGCCCGAAGACTGCGACACGGCCCACATCAGCAAGCCTGAAGTAGCCGGTGCACGGCTGCGCGAGCAGCTGGGGCCGGACGTGGAGTTCGAGTTCGTGTGGATCGGGCCGTACGGCTACCGCGACCATCTGCTCGACAGCTTCCGGCACGGGCGCGTGTTCTTCATCGGCGACGCGGCGCACGTGGTGAGCCCGTTCGGCGCACGCGGCGGCAACAGCGGCATCCAGGACGCGGCCAACCTCGGCTGGAAGCTCGCGCTGGTCACGCAAGGCAAGGCCGGCGATGCGCTGCTCGACAGCTACGACGCCGAGCGCCAGCCCGCCGCCGCGCAGAACCTGCAGGTGACCAGCCGCTCGGCGCGCTTCCTCGCGCCGCGCTCGCCGGCGGAGCACACGCTGCGCCGCGCGGTGGTGGCGCTGGCGGCGCGCCATCCGTTCGCACGGGCGCTGGTGAACACCGGGCGCATGTCGGTCGCCAACGACTACCCGCCCGCGCCCGCGCTGCCAGAAGGCGGCCGCACGGTGCAGAACCTGCCGCTGCGCTGGGCCGACGGCCGCGAGACGACGCTGATGCAGCTGCTGGCAGAGGGCACGCAGTGCATCGGTCTTTGGTTCGCGCCGACGCGCGAGCAGGCACGGGCCGCGCTCGACGCCACCGCCGCATTGCCGCTGCGCCTGCTGGCCGTGGGCGGCGACAGCGGCCTGCCCACGCTGCAGCCCGACGACAGGCTGGCGAGCCACGTCGGCATCGATGGCGCGGGCGGCTTCGCGCTGGTGCGCCCCGATGCCTACCGCGCCGCCCTGCTCGCGAACCCCACGCCGCAAGCCATCGCCTCCGCCGCGCGCACCGCGCTCGCCCATCACGACACCGCCTCATGAACACAGCGCCCCGCATTCCCGACCCCGACGGCTTCTATGCCGCCCTGCTCGCCGCGCACGAAGGCCTGAGCGAGGCGCACAGCGCCGACCTCAACGCCCGCCTCGTGCTGCTGCTGGCCAACCAGTGCGCCGACCAGGCCGTGCTGCTGGCCTGCATCGATGCAGCCGCAGAAGACAACCCCACGACCACGCCAACCCCATGACCGCCAACGTCTCTTTCGCTTCTGCCTCGGACACCCGCGAGCAGAAGCCGCAACTGCGCGAACTCGCGCCCGGTGCCTACGGCTACATCAGCGACTTCGATCCCAACTGCGGCTTCGTCGTCGGCGACGAGCAGGTGGTGCTGATCGACACGCGGCCCACGCCGCGCATGGCGCGCGACTTCCTCGCGGCCATCCGCACGGTGACCGACAAGCCGATCAGGACCATCGTGCTCACCCACTACCACGCGGTGCGCGTGATGGGCGCGAGCGCCTTCGACGAGGTGGAGCAGATCATCGCGAGCAACGGCACGCTCGACTGGATCCGCACCCGAGGCCAGGCCGACTTCGATTCGGAGGTGGGCCGCTTCCCGCGCCTGTTCGCGGGCGTGGAAGAGATTCCGGGCCTGACCTTTCCGACGATGAGCTTCCAGGGCGAGATGAGCCTGTGGCTCGGCCCCCGCCCGGGCACCGGCCGCGAGCTGCGGCTGATGGCGCTGGGCCGCGGCCATTCGAGCGGCGACACCGTCGCCTGGCTGCCCGACTGCGGCGTGCTGTTCTCGGGCGACGTGGTCGAGAACCACTGCGGCGTGTACGCGGGCGACGCCTACATCGGCGACTGGGCCCGCACGCTCGACGCGGTGCACGCGCTGAACCCGCGCGTGCTGGTGCCGGGCCGCGGCGCGGTGCTGCAGGACGAAGCGGCATGCGCCGAGGCGATCGGCCTGACCAAGGCATTCCTGTCGACGCTGCTGGACAGCGTGAAGGCCGGCATCGCGGCGGGCGACACGCTCAAGGGCTGCTTCGCGCGCGCCGAGGCGGCCATGACGCCGCGCTTCGGCAACTGGCCCGTGTTCCAGCACGTGCTGCCCTTCGACGTGTCGCGCGCCTATGACGAACTGCACGGCATCGAACACCCCGTGGTGTGGACCGCCGAGCGCGACCGCGAGCTCTGGCAGGTGCTGCGCGGCGACTGAACCGAACCGATTTCAAGACAGGCAACGGAGACAAAAGACGATGATGAAACGCTTCCTTCCCCTGCTGGCCGCGACCCTCGCGCTGGCTGCTTCTTTCGCGTCGGCGCAGCCGGCCACCTACCCGAACCAGCCGGTCAAGTGGATCGTGCCGTACTCGGCCGGCGGCGGCACCGACAACCTCGCGCGCTCGCTGGCCGAGGCCATGCAGCCTTCGCTGGGGCAGCCGCTGATCATCGACAACCGGCCCGGAGCGTCGACCAACATCGGCGTGTCCGTGATGATGCAGGCCAAGCCCGACGGCTACACGATCATGCAGGCCGAGAACGCGGCGCTGCTCTTCAACGAGCACATGTTCACCAGGCTGCCCTACAAGCCGGCGAGCGACTTCACCTACATCGGCACCATCGGCCGCTTCCCGGTGGCGCTGGTGGTGCACCCCGACTTTCCCGCAAAGAACGTGGCGGAGTTCGTGCGCTACGTGAAGGCGAATCCCGAGAAGGTGAGCTATGCCTCGCCGGGCAACGGTTCGCCGCATCACATGGCGATGGAGCTGTTCAAGCAGAAGGCCGGCCTGAGCATCGTGCACGTGCCGTACAAGGGCGCCGCGCCCGCCATGTCCGACGTGATGGGCGGCCAGGTGCCGGTGATGATGCTCGACTTGGCCTCGGGCCTGTCGATCATCAAGTCGGGCAAGGTACGGGTGCTGGCCATTGCGCTGCCGCAGCGCGCCAATGCACTGCCCGAGGTGCCGACCTTCGTCGAGGCCGGCTTTCCCGATGTCAACGCCTACGCCTTCCACGGCCTGATCGGCCCGGCCGGCATGCAGCCCGAAGCGGTGGCGCGGCTCAACGCCGAACTGCACAAGGCCATGAAGGCGCCGAAGGTGGTGAAGCTGTTCGCGGACTTCGGCTTCGAGGCGCTGCCGGGCACGCCGCAGGACTTCTACAAGCTCTCGCGCGCCGAGAGCGAGCGCTGGGGCAACATCATCAAGACAGCCGGCGTCAAGCTGGACTGACGAGCCGCGAGCCCCAAAGGGGGAGGGGCGGCCCGGCGGCGGCCGCCCGCTACCAGCCGAGGCCCAGGTGCAGCGGCAGGTACACCGCCATGCCCGCGAGCATGGTGCCGAGCACGCCGCGCCGCCAGTAGTAGTAAGCCGCGCCGACGACCGCCGCATAGAGGCGGGCGTCGTGCAGCGTGGTGATCAGATGGCCCTGCGTCATGACGATCTCGGGCGCGATCACGCCCGCGAGCGCGGCGGCCGGCGCGTAGTGCAGCGCGCGGTGCGCCCACTCCGGCAGGCCCCAGGGGCGGTCCAGTATGAAGAAGAAGCAGCGCGTGAGCACGGTGACGAGCGCCAGGCCCACGATCACGCCCAGGGTCCACAGGTCG
Organism: Variovorax durovernensis; assembly: GCF_977011995.1. Classification (NCBI taxonomy): domain Bacteria; kingdom Pseudomonadati; phylum Pseudomonadota; class Betaproteobacteria; order Burkholderiales; family Comamonadaceae; genus Variovorax; species Variovorax durovernensis. The sequence continues at coordinate 6,489,886 of NZ_CDRNCW010000001.1, forward strand.
GTGGTGCCGCTCATCGGATGGCCTCCCCCAGGCTTCGCGCACTCCGCGCCGCTTCGCCTCCCCCCTCCAGCCGGAGGGGGCGAGCGCCTTCGGGCGGCCGGGCGGCGCTCACTTGTCGTCCTCCGCGGCCGGGTCGAGCCCGAACTGCTTTTCAAGCCAGAAGCACAGCAGCACCGCGACGCCGATGGCGACCACGATGTTGAGCTTCAGCGGCAGCGCATAGGCGGCCACCGCGGTAACACCCGCGATCAGCGCGGCCAGCACCCGCAGCCGCGTCGTCGCCATCGAGCAGACGATGGCCACCAGGCTCAGCACGCCCGCGAAGCCCAGGCCCCAGTTCTGCGGAATGAAGTTGGCGAGCGCCACGCCCAGCATGCTCATGCCCATCCAGGCGCACCAGGTCACGAAGTAGTTGCCGGTGAGGTAGGCCTCCTGCGACTGCTGCTCGGCAATGGTCAGCGGCGGCTTGGGGTACCTCCTGGTGAAGAGCGCATAGCTCATGTCGGCCGTCAGGTAGCCGTGCAGCATGCGGCGCCAGCGCGGCATGTGCATGAGGTAGGGGCGCAGGTGCAGGCTGAACACGACGAAGCGCAGGTTCACGCAGAAGCCTGTGGCCAGGATCACCCAGGCCGGCGCGCCGGCGGCCAGCAACGGAATGGCCGCGAGCTGCGAGCTGCCGGCGTAGACCAGCAGGGTCATCGCAATGGCCTCGATCACGCTCATGTCCGACTTGACCATGGCCACGCCGGTCATGAGGCCCCAGGCGCCGATGCCCAGCGCCACGGAAGACATGTCGCGCACGCCCGTCCGGAATTCGGGCCGCGAGCGGATGGCGGTCGACAGGAACATCAGCCGAACACCTGCCCGGGCTTCAGGTCGAAGCCGCGCAGGAAATCGGCCACGGGCAGGCGCTTGCCGCCCGCGCGCTGGAGTTCGGTGATGGTGACGGTCGAGCCGGAAGCCGCCACGGCAACACCGGCGTCGGTAACGGCCAGGATCGTGCCCGGCGTGGCCGAAGCATCGGTGGCCGCAGTCGCGTGGGCGGCCCAGAGCTTGATGGCCTCGCCGTCGAGCGGGCTGTTGGCGCCGGGGAACGGGTCGAAGGCGCGGATGCGCCGCACGATGGCGTCGGCGGGCTGGGCCCAGTCGATCAGCGCTTCGTGCTTCTCGACCTTGCGGGCATAGGTGATGCCTTCGGCGGGCTGGGGCGTGCGGGTGAGGCTGCCGATATTCGCCAGCGCCTCGACGATCATGCGGCCGCCCAGCCCGGCCAGCCGGTCGTGCAGGCGCGCGGTGTTGTCGTCGCCAATGTCGACCGACTCGCGCAGCAACATGTCGCCGGTGTCCAGGCCCGCGTCCATCTGCATGATGGTGATGCCGGTCTGCGCGTCGCCGGCCTCGATCGCGCGATGGATCGGCGCGGCGCCGCGCCAGCGCGGCAGCAGGCTCGCGTGGATGTTGAGGCAGCCGTGCGCAGGCAGGTCGAGCACCCACTGCGGCAGGATCAGGCCGTAGGCGGCGACCACCATCACGTCGGGCCTTGCGGCCAGCAGGGTGTCGCGCGCGGCCGAGGCCTCGTCGGGGTACTTGCCGTCCAGGCGCAGGCTGCGCGGCTGGGACACAGGCCAAGCGTTGGCGACGGCGCACTGCTTGACGGGCGAAGCCTGCAGCTTCATGCCGCGGCCGGCGGGGCGGTCGGGCTGGCTCATCACCAGCACGATGTCATGGCCGGCGGCGGAGATGGCCTCCAGGGCGACGCGAGCGAACTCGGGCGTGCCCGCAAAAACGACGCGCAGGCGGCTCAATCGCGGATCCGATCGAACTCGAGATCGTCCCCCGTGTGATAGCGCCGGACCACGCCGGTCGGATCGATGTAGATGTACAGCATGCGGCGCTCGTTCACGGCCTTGTAGCGCCAGGTCCAGACGGCACCGTCGAAGGAACTGACGCGGGAAATTTCATAGGGGCGGCCGTAGAAGGCCATGACGTCGTCCTGGCGCCACTGGTTGACCTTGATGTCCTGGCCGAAGCGCGCTTCGCTGAGCACCTGGGTCACCGAGACGACCTTGCCGGACGCGTCGACGTCGATGTCGGTCACCTCGAAGCCGGCGGGCATGCGCGAATACTGCAGCCGTTCGCCGCCGCCGTTGAGCGGGTAGCGGCCCGTGGGCGTGCCCAGCAGCTGCAGTGTTTCGGCGGCGGAGGTGCCGGGCCGGATGCGCGCGGGCTCGCTCACGCAGCCAGCCAGCCCCAGGCCGGCGGCCACGAAGACCGCCAGGGTCGCGAAGGTGCGAAAGCCGCACTGCGTCGTCATGTTCAGGCCCGTTCCCGCAATTCTTCGCGTTGCTGCTTGAGCAGCTTGCTCTTGATGCGGTTGCGCTTCAGGGGGGAGAGGTATTCGACGAACACCTTGCCCAGCAGGTGGTCGAGTTCGTGCTGGATGCACACGGCCAGCAGGCCGTCGGCCTCGATGGTGCGGCTTTCGCCGTTCTCGTCGAGCGCCTGCACCTTGACCGAGGTCGAGCGCATCACGCCGTCGTAGATGCCGGGCACCGAGAGGCAGCCTTCCTCGTTCAGCACCTTTTCGTCGCTGGCCCAGGTGATCTCGGGGTTGATGAGAACGATGGGCTCGTTGCGCTCTTCGGACACGTCGATGACGACAAGCCGCTCGTGCACGTCGACCTGGGTGGCTGCCAGGCCGATGCCGTTGGCGTCGTACATTGTTTCCAGCATGTCGGCCACCAGCGCCTTGATGCGCGCGTCGACGCCCTGCACCGGCTTGGCCACCGTGTGGAGGCGCTTGTCCGGGTAACTCAGAATGATTCGTTTGGCCATGAAATCGGGGGAAAGTTGTGGCTATTTTCGCCAATTCCGCGACGCGGCGGGTTCCGCGAGCCCGAAAACGTTGCCCTGCCAAGGGCTTCAGCGCAGAATTCGTAGCAAATTGTGAGATTCGTATGTGCAGCGATACGTCGCGCGCTCACCCATCCAGACATGAAAAAGCTCAGATCAGCTGAACGCCAGCGCCCCTCCTTTCTTGCCACGCTGACCGCCCTGGCGGTGCTCGGCAGTTGCGGCGCCACGACGGCCTGGGCCCAGAACTACCCGGTCACGCCGCAGCAGCGCGCCACGGCCCAGCAGACCGCGCAGACCGGCGTGCCGCTGAGCGAACTCGCCCCCAACGCGCCCGACGAATACACCGTCAAGCCCGGCGACACGCTCTGGGCCATCTCCCGCCTGTACCTGCTGCGCCCCTGGCGCTGGCCGGAGCTGTGGGGCATGAACATCAACGAGATCGCGAACCCGCACCGCATCTACCCCGGCCAGGTGCTCTACCTGGACAAGACCGGCGGCCGTGCCCGCCTCACGACCACCCGCCGCGGCGGCTTCAGCGGCGACGGCGGCACCATCAAGCTGTCGCCGCGCACCCGCTTCGATTCGCTGGCCGGCATGGCACTGCCCACGCTCAACCCGAGCATCATCGAGCCTTTCCTGAGCGAGCCCATCGTGGTCGACGCCGACACGCTGGAGACCGCGCCGCGCATCGTGGCCGGTAACGACAACCGTGTTCTGCTGTCGCGCGGCGACCGCGCCTATGCACGCGGCAACGCCAATTCGCCGCTGGTCGAGGCTGCGGGCCCGGTGCAGCACTTCCGCGTGTTCCGCAACGCCACTCCGCTGAAAGACCCGGGCACGGGCGAAATCCTCGGCTACGAGGCGCAGTACCTGGGCAAGGCCCAGCTGCAGCGCGGCGAGTCGACCACCGTCGAGACGGTCGAGGACAAGGACGTCATCACGGTGGTGCCCGCGACCGTCGACATCATCGCGTCGCGCGAGGAAATCCGCGCCGGCGACCGCCTGCTGCCCGAGCCGCCGCGCCAGCTGCTGAGCTACGTGCCGCGCGCGCCCTCGACGCAGGTCGACGGCCGCATCATCTCGGTCTACGGCAACGCGGTGCAGTTCGCCGCGCAGAACCAAGTGGTGGCCATCAACAAGGGCACGCGCGACGGCATCGACAGCGGCCACGTGCTGGCCATCCTGAAGAACGGCGAGACCATCGTCGATCGCACCGGCGCCCGCAAGGAAACCATCAAGCTGCCCAACGAACGCATCGGCCTGCTGATGGTGTTTCGCACTTTCGAGAAGGTGTCCTACGCGCTGGTGCTGGAAATCAACGACACTCCGCGCGCTGGCGACTTCCTCGTCAATCCCTGACCCACGGCTCCGGCTCTTTCGCACATACGTTTGGAACGCGCAGAACTCGCAGGCTGGCTGCGACTTTCACTGACCCCCGGCATCGGTGACGGCACCGTGCGCCGGCTCCTCGCGGCGTTCGGCTTGCCCGAGCGCGTCTTCGCGCAGCCGGAAGAAGCGCTGCGCGAAGTGATGTCGCTCGCGCAGGCCGAGGCACTGCGGCAGCCGCCCGCCAATCTCCAGGCCCAGGTCGACCAGACCTGGCAATGGCTGCACAACACCGACAACGGCAGTTCGCGCCGGCTCGTCACGCTCGGCGATGCCGGCTACCCGGCCTCGCTGCTCGAAATGGCCGACCCGCCGCCCATGCTCTACGTGCTCGGCGCCGCCGACTACGACCTGACGCAGCTCGGCCACAGCATCGCGGTCGTGGGCAGCCGCAACCCGACGCCGCAGGGCGCCACCAATGCGCGCAGCTTTGCACGCGCGCTGGGCGAAGCCGGCCTGCCGGTGGTGTCGGGGCTGGCGCTGGGCGTGGACGGCGCCGCGCACCAGGGGGCGCTGGACGCCGCTGGCGAGACGCCCTGCCTGGCCACGGTTGCCGTGGTCGGCACCGGGCTCGACCGCGTCTACCCGGCTCGGCATCGCGACCTGGCGCATCGCATCACCCAACAAGGCCTGATCGTGAGCGAGTTGCCGCTGGGCACGCCGCCGCTCACGCAGAACTTTCCGAAACGCAACCGGCTGATCGCCGGGCTGGCACGCGGCACGCTGGTGGTCGAGGCGGCGCTGCAGTCGGGCTCGCTGATCACCGCGCGGCTCACTTCGGAGCAGGGCAAGGAAGTGTTCGCGATACCGGGTTCGATCCACTCGCCCCAATCGCGCGGCTGCCACGCGCTGATCCGGCAGGGCGCCAAGCTCGTGGAATCGGTCAACGACATCCTCGAAGAACTGCCGCCGCTGCAGCACACACCGTCAGCATCGCCGCACAAGAACGGCAACGGCAGCAGCAGCGCCACCGAAGCGCGGCAGGCGCCGTCATCGGCCGAGGCTCCGCTGCTGGAGGCCCTGGGCTTCGACCCGGTCAGTCTCGACGCACTGAGCGCACGCACCGGCTGGAGCGCCGCCGCGCTGCAGGCGAAGCTGCTCTCGCTCGAACTGGACGGCCATGTATCGCGCCTGCCCGGCGGGCTCTTCCAGCGATCGGCCAGCAGCTGATCCGGGTCTGCACGACCGCCTGCGCGCGCAGGAAGGAAAAGTGATGTGAAGTGCGCAAAGCCCGGGGGCGATCAGCCACTTCCTGGGCTATATTGGTGCGCATGTTCGAAGTACTTGTTTTTGTCTACGAGAACTATTGGCGCGGCGATGCATGCCCCGAACCCGAACAACTGGGCCGCAAGCTCAGCGCACACGGCTTCGAGGCAGAAGAAATCCGCGAAGCCCTTCACTGGCTCGACGGCCTGAGCCTTGCAACGCAAGGCATGCAGATCGAGCACCACGCCGACGACGCGGCTTCGGCCACCGTCACATTGCGCGGCGCACCCGAAGCGGCCCTGCCCCAATCCCCCGATGCCATGCGCGTCTATTCCCAGGCAGAGCAAGAGCACCTCGGTGCCGAGTGCCTGGGCTTCATCCGCTTCCTCGAATCGTCGGACGTGCTGCCCTGCGGGCTGCGCGAGATCGTGATCGAGCGCGCGATGGCGGCGCCGGGCGATCCGGTCGCAATCGACGACCTGAAGATCATCGTGCTGATGGTCCACTGGAGCACCGGCATCGAGCCAGATGCCCTGGTGCTCGACGAGCTCTGCGAAAGCCGCGAAGGCCGCACGGCGCATTAGCTGGGCTCTCCCCCAGGCTTCGCGCACTTCGTGTCGCTGCGCCAACCCCCTTCCGGGGGCAACACCTGCGGACCGGCGGAGCCGGTTCCGTGGTGTTCCACGAGAAGGCGGGGAAAGAACGGCGCGGCGCGGTGGTACGACTTAGCTAGTTCAGCAGGCGCTCGGGGTTGGCGTCGAGCTTGGCCAGGGCTTCGCGCGTGGCGCGCACCGTGAGCGTTTCTTCCTCGGCGGGCACCAGCAGGCCGGCCTGCAGGTACATGGCCAGCCGCCCGGCCTGGATCAGGAAGCTGCGGCCGTCCGCGGAGGCGAACAGGTGCAGCTGCTTGCGGTCGCTGCGCCACACGAACTGCACCTGGCTCACCCGGTCGTTGTGGTCGAGCATGAACCAGTTGCCCACCTGCAGCTCATGCGCCCAGGCGAGCATGTCCTCGGCCACCTTGGCGCCGGCGGCATCGGGAACGACTTCGATCGATGCGGCGTCCACGCCGAGCAGCAGCTCGATGCTGTGGGCGTCGAGCGGCAGGTCGGAGGCGCCGCCGACGTCGGTCACGAAGTCTTCCAGGTGCGTCAGCCGCTCGGCCATGGCTTCGATCTTCGCCTGCGGAATCGCCTCGGTCTTCGACATGAAGGCGTCGGACAGCGTGGCGCCGATGATCTTGATGTGCGCTTCCTGCGGCTCGTCGACGATGCCCAGCAGCGCCATGCCCTGGCGCAGGCGCTGCAGCAGCTGCGGCAGGTCCTGTATGACGCGGGCGCGGTCGGTGCGGTTGGGCTTGGCGCTCGCGGCCCACACCAGCTCGGAGGCCACGCGCTTGAGCATGACCGTCTGCTCGCCCTGCGCGCCGTAGCGCAGCGCGGCAATGGCCAGCACCTCGGCCCAGACCTTGAAGAGGAACTCCCGGATCTCGTCGCGCACCGGCATGTCGTTCAACATCTTGCGCAACTCGATGGTGTACTGGATCGCCATCGTTTCCTTCTGCTCGACCTGCTGGGCCACGCTCATCACGCGCTGCGTGGTGTCGCTCTGGGTCAGGTAACGGTTGAGGAAGGCGACGAACTCGTCGAACACCAGCTTGAACACGCGCTGGCCGGTTTCGGGATATTGCTCGATGACCTGCACCACGCGGCGGATTTCGCCTTCGAGCGCGCTGCCGGTGATGGCCGCTGCATCGAAGCCCATCACGCACGAGCCCATGCGGTCGATCAGCATGCGCGCGGGATGCTGCAGGGTGCCGAAGAACTCGGGCTCGGCAATGGCCACGCGCAGCACCGGCATCTGCAGGCGAGCAAACCACACGCGCGCCGAAAAGGGAATGCGCTCCTCGGCCAGGATGGCCTGGAACATCAGCGCCACGATCTCGACCGTGGCCTTGTCGGCGGTGGTCGGCGCGCGCTTCTTGAGTTCGGCGCTGCGCTTGCGCAAGTCGACGGCGGTCTGCTGCATCAGCGTGGCCTGCTCGCCCGGGCCGTCCATGAACTGGGTGGCCGCCATTCGATAGGCGACTTCGGCATCGGCGATGGCGCCGGCGAAGGTGCGCGAGAACACGCGCGGAGCCACGGGGCCGCCGCCCGCGCCGCCACCACCGCCGACATCGGTGGTGCGCCCTTCGGGATTCGCGGCCTGGTATTGCCCCGCGCCGCCGCCGGTGTCTCCGCCTATGCGCGCGGTCACGAAACGCTTGAGGCTCAACAGGGCAGTCTGCGCGCGTTGCCGGGCGATCATCAGCGGCGAACCGCCGGTGGTTGCCGGCGGCGCCACGGCCGAGGGCACCGAGCCCTGCTGCGAGCCGGCGAACCCGAAGCCGGCCCGCTGGGCGCTGTGGGGGCCACCGGACATGCTGCTGTCGCGGGCCATCGAGGCGCTCGACGTGGTCGGGCCGCCGGAGCCACCGCCTCCACCGCCCGGTGCGCCGCTGCCGCCCGTGCGCCGCACGAAGCTCTTGAGATCGATCTCCTGCATCACCCCGTTGGCGACCAGGAACACGTTGGCGTCCTTGTAGGCCTTGACGACCACGTCGACCAGCGCCTGCTGCACGGTGTCCTGCACCCGGGTCCACATGCCGCGGCTCAGGCCCGCGCCGAGCCATTGCTCGACCAGCAGCTTGGCCAGCGTCTCGGGCTTGAGCACGTCGCGGGCGTCGAGTTCGCTGGTGCCTTCGAGGTGCTGGATGCGCAGGCGCAGGTCGCTCAGCTCGAAGCTGGCCTTGTCGTGGATCACCTGCGCCAGGCGCGACGAGAGGATGTTGCTCTCGACCTCCTCGTCGCCGATGAGCTCGAGGCGCAAGCCCGAAGACGCGGCGGCCACGCCGCCGCCCGAGCCCGCCAGCGCCTTGCGCCAGCCGGTCTGCGCGAGCGAGACCCAGCGGGTGCCCTGCCCCTGGAACGCCACGAAATCGTCGCGGTGCTCCTGCATGGCGCGGGCGTTGCCGGCTTCGGAGGCCAGCGAGGTCAGCCGGTCCCGGATCGCACGGGCCAGCGGCACGATCGCGCCTTCCGTGGCCGCCACGAAACGCTCACGCGTCTCGCGAGCGAGCTGCAGGGAAGAAGCGGACCGCGCAATGCTCATTGAAAAGTCGGAAAGGCCAGGGTGTTCGGTTTATCGGCGACAACCGCGAGCTTGCATCGGGATGCTCAACCGCACAAGTGTGGAGAGTGCGCGGCGTTGCATGCGTACCGCGGCGCCTCCCCGGCCACCTGATTCAAACCCTAAGTATCCGTCAGACGACGGCTCCGGCGTTCGGGTCGTCCCCGGACTCCCCGTCGCGCTTGGTGGGGCCGCCCTTGACGAGGTCTTCGCGCTTGATGCCGAGCCACATGGCGATGGCCGCCGCCACGAAGCAGGAGGAGTAGATGCCGAAGCAGATGCCGATGGTCAGCGCCAGGGCGAAGTAATGCAGGGTCGGGCCGCCGAAGAAGAACATCGACAGCACCACCAGCTGGGTGGAGCCGTGGGTGATGATGGTCCGGCTGATGGTCGAGGTGATCGCGTTGTCGATGATCTCGGTGGTCGTCATCTTCCGGTAGCGGCGGAAGTTCTCGCGGATCCGGTCGAAGATCACGACCGATTCGTTCACCGAGTAGCCCAGCACCGCCAGCACCGCCGCCAGCACCGCCAGCGAGAACTCCCACTGGAAGAAGGCGAAGAAGCCCAGGATGATCACCACGTCGTGCAGGTTGGCCAGCACGGTAGCCAGCGCAAACTTCCATTCGAAGCGGAACGCCAGGTAGATCATGATGCCCACGACCACCATGCCCAGGGCCTTGAGGCCGTTGGTGGTCAGCTCTTCGCCGACCTGCGGTCCGACGACCTCGATGCCACGCTGCGTGGCCGACTCGTCGACCGACTTCAGCGCCTGCATGACCTGGGCGCTCTGCTGGTCGGAGCTCATGCCCTTCTGGGCCGGCAGGCGGATCTGGATGTTTTCGGAGGAGCCGTAGCTCTGCACCTGGACATCCGGGTAGCCGAGCTTGCCGATGGCGTCGCGCACCTTGCCGATGTCGGCCGACTGCTTGTACGCGACCTCCATCACCGTGCCGCCCGTGAACTCCACCGACAGGTGCAGCCCGCGGTGGAACAGGAAGAACACCGCCAGCGCGAAGGTGACGACGGAGACGATGTTCAGCACCACCGCGTGGCGCATGAACGGAATGGTCCTGTGGATGCGGAAGAATTCCATGACGCTTGTCCTCGCCCTTTACTTGGTTGCCACGGACGAGCCGTCGGTTGCGGGGCGCCAGACCGTGCCGATGGACACCGTCTTGAGCTTCTTCTTCTGGCCGTACCAGAAGTTGACGAGGCCGCGCGAGAAGAACACGGCGGAGAACATCGAGGTGACGATGCCGATGCAGTGCACCACCGCGAAGCCGCGTACCGGCCCGGAGCCGAAGGCCAGCAGCGCGATACCCGCGATCAGCGTGGTCACGTTGGAGTCCAGGATGGTGCCCCAGGCGCGTTCGTAGCCGGCATGGATGGCCGCCTGCGGCGACGCCCCGTTGCGCAGCTCTTCGCGCACGCGTTCGTTGATCAGCACGTTGGAGTCGATGGCCACGCCGATGGCCAGGGCCATGGCCGCGATGCCGGGCAGCGTGAGCGTGGCCTGCAGCATCGAGAGGATGGCCACCAGCAGCATCAGGTTGACGGCCAGCGCGATCGAGGAGAACAGGCCGAACAGTGCGTAGTACAGGCACATGAAGACCATGATCGCCAGGAAGCCGTACATCACGCTCTTGAAGCCCTTCTCGATGTTGTCGGCGCCCAGGCTCGGGCCGATGGTGCGTTCCTGGATGATTTCCATGGGCGCGGCCAGCGAGCCGGCGCGCAGCAGCAGCGCGAGGTCGTTGGCCTCGACCACGGTCATGGAGCCCGAGACCTGGAAGCGGTTGCCGAGTTCGCCGTTGATCGACGGGGCGGTGAGCACTTCGCCCTTGCCCTTCTCGAAGATCAGCATGGCCATGCGCTTCTTGTAGTTCTCGCGGCTGACGTCGCGCATGATGCGCCCGCCCTTGGCGTCCATGGTCAGGTCGACCTTGGGCTGGTTGCTCTGCTGGTCGAAGCCGGGTTGCGCGTCGGTGAGGTTCTCGCCGGTGACGAGCACCTGCTTCTTCACGATCACGGGCCGGCCCTGGCGGTCGAGGAATTTCTCGGAGCCGAAGGGCACGGGGCCGCCGCTCAGTTCCGCGGCACGGCCCTCGGCGCTTTCGTCCACCATGCGCATTTCGAGCGTGGCGGTGCGGCCCAGGATTTCCTTGGCCTTGGCGGTGTCCTGCACGCCGGGCAGCTGCACGACGATGCGGTCCAGGCCCTGCTGCTGGATCACGGGCTCGGCCACGCCGAGTTCGTTGATCCGGTTGTGCAGCGTGGTGATGTTCTGCTTGAGCGCGGCGTCCTGCATGCGGCGCGCGGCTTCGGGCTTGATGGTGGCCACGAGGCGCCAGTTGCTGCCGTCCTGGCTGTCGGTGGTGGAGAGGTCCTGGAACTGGTCCTGGATGATGCGCTTGGCCGCGTCGAGCGAGGCCGCGTCGCGGAAGGTCACCTCGACGGTCTGGCCGTTGCGGCTGACCGCGGTGCCGCGGATGCTCTTGTCGCGGAAGGTGGTGCGCAGGTCGCTGGCAAAGGACTCGGCCTTCTTGTCGATCGCGCCCTTCATGTCCACCTGCAGCAGGAAGTCGACGCCGCCGCGCAGGTCGAGACCCAGGTACATCGGGAAAGCGTGCAGCGCGGTCAGCCACTTGGGCGAGCGCGACACCAGGTTGAGCGCCACCGTGTATGGCGGGTCGTTCGCGTCGGGCACCAGCGCGCGCTGCACGGCGTCGCGCGCCTTGAGCTGGTCGTCGGTGGTGGCGAAACGGGCGCGCAGCGAGGTGGCGTCCAGTGTGATCAGGTCGGGCGTCAGGCCTGCGGCCTTGAGCGCCTCCTCGACCCGGGTCTGGGTGGAGGCATCGACCTTGACGACCGTCTTGGCCGCCGACACCTGCACCGCAGGCGCCTCACCGAAGAAATTGGGCAGGGCGTAGATGAGCCCCACGAGCAACACGATCACGATGATCGTGTACTTCCAGACCGGGTAGCGGTTCATGAGCGGGCGCTTTTCTCAAGCTTTTCAGAAATGGAACACCGCGTGACTTGGGGCCCTGCGCCGCAAAGCGCAAGGTTCAGCTCACGCTTTTATTGCTTGACGGCGCCCTTGGGCAGGACCTGCACCACGGCGCTGCGCTGGATCTTGATCTCGACGCCGTTGGCGATCTCGAGGCCCAGGTACTGGTCGTTCAGCGAGGTGATCTTGCCGAGCACGCCGCCGGCGGTGGCGACTTCGTCGCCCTTGGCCAGCGCCTCGATCATGGCGCGCGCTTCTTTCTGGCGCTTCATTTGCGGGCGGATCATGACGAAATACAGCACCACGAACATCAGCACCAGGGGCAGCATGCTGCCGAGCGAGGACAACATGTCACCGCCGCCGGCTGCAGCGGGCGCGGTCTGGGCGAAAGCAGAGGAAATGAACAAGAGAGTCTCCAGCAGAGGGAAGAGAAAACGAGAGGAAGGCGGGCCGGTCCCGACTCTTCTCATGGCTTCGCGGCCACGAACGGAATTGGGGCCGCAAGTCAAAGCTCGGCGGGGCTTGGCCGCGCACAGCACCGGGCATTGTATTCGGCGCAGATGGCCGTTCCACGGGCTTATCCGGCGCGGCGGGGAGGGCTTTCCGGCCATCCGGCCCGCCTGCCGGGCGCTATCTTTTAAATAGCAAAAAGCGCCCATCGGGCGCTCTTTGCGGGGAGATCGCTTCGAAAAATCAGGCCGCCGCGCGCTGCGCCTGCGGATTGCGCCACTTGGCCATCAGCTCGTTCCAGCGGATGCGGGCGGCCGCGAGGTTGCGCTCCTTGACGTGGCCGTAGCCGCGGATCTGCTCCGGCAGGCCGGCAATTTCGAGCGCCAGGGCGTGGTTGTCGGCCCGCAGCGCGCCGATCACTTCCTCGATGCTGGCGCGGTACTCGCCGATCAGCGCGCGCTCGGTCTTGCGCTCTTCGGTGCGCCCGAAGATGTCGAGCGCCGTGCCGCGCACGCCCTTGAGCTTCGCGAGCAGCTTGAAGCCGGTCAGCATCCAGGGGCCGAACTTCTGCTTCTGCAGCTGGCCCTTGCTGTTCTTTCTGGCGATGAGCGGCGGCGCCAGGTGGTAGTTGAGCTTGAAGTCGCCCTCGAACATGCCTTCGACGCGGTCGAGGAACGCACGGTCGGTGTGCAGGCGGGCGACTTCGTATTCGTCCTTGTACGCCATCAGCTTGAACAGGTAGCGCGCGACCGCCTCGGTCAGCGCCGAGCTCTTGCCGACGGCCGCCTCGGCCCGCTGCACCTTGCCCACGAACTGCTTGTATTCGTCGGCATAGGCGGCGTTCTGGTAGCCGGTCAGGAATTCCACGCGGCGCGCCACCAGGCTCTCGACCGATTCGCGCTTCTTGAATTCGATGACCTGGCCGGGGCGCACGCGCTTTTGCAGCTCTTCGGGCCGCACGGCCGCCTGGCGGCCCCACTCGAAGGCCGTCTTGTTGTTTTCGACGGCCACGGCGTTCAGCTCGATGGCGCGCATGAGCGACTCGTGCTCCAGCGGGATCCAGCCCTTCTGCCAGGCGTAGCCCAGGATCATCGGGTTGACGTAGATGCTGTCGCCCATCAGCGTGGTGGCGGCGGCATCGGCGTCGAAGGTGCCCATGGCGTCGATGCCCACGGCGCGCGCGATCTCCGCGGCGCAGGCGTCTTCGGGGTTCTGCCAGTTGGCGTTGCGCACGAAGGCGGCGGTGGGCGAGCTGTGGCTGTTGAGCGCCACGTGCGTGCGCCCTTCGCGCATGCGCGCCATGGTTTCGCCGTTGACCGTGACCAGCGGGTCGCAGGCCAGGATCAGGTCGGCCGCCGCGGTGCCGACGCGCGTGGTGCGGATGTCGTCCTGCGTGTCGCCGATCAGCACGTGGCTCCAGGTGGCGCCGCCCTTTTGCGCGAGGCCGGCCGCGTCCTGCGTGACGATGCCCTTGGCCTCGATGTGCGCGGCCATGCCCAGCAACTGGCCGATGGTGATGACGCCGGTACCGCCGACGCCCGCCACCACCACGCCCCAGACCTTGCCGCCCGCCAGCGACGGAATCGCGGGCTCGGGCAGCAGGCCGAACTCGGCCGGCGTGGCCGCCTTGTTCTTGCCCTTCTTCTTGAGCTGGCCGCCTTCGACCGTCACGAAGCTGGGGCAGAAGCCCTTCAGGCAGCTCATGTCCTTGTTGCAGCTGCTCTGGTTGATGGTGCGCTTGCGGCCGAATTCGGTTTCCAGCGGCTCCACGCTCAGGCAGTTGCTCTGCACGCTGCAGTCGCCGCAGCCCTCGCACACCAGCTCGTTGATGACCACGCGCTTGGCCGGATCGACGGCCGTGCCCCGCTTGCGGCGGCGGCGCTTCTCGGTGGCGCAGGTCTGGTCGTAGATGATGGCCGTGGTGCCGGGGATCTTGCGGAACTCGCGCTGCACGTCGTCGAGCAGGTCGCGGTGCTTGACCTGCACGTGGTCGCCGGGGATGTTCACGCCCTCGTACTTCTCGGGCTCGTCGGTCACGATCACGACCTTCACCGCGCCCTCGGCATGCAGGCTCTCGGCGATCTGCAGCACCGAGTGGCCTTCGGGCCGCTCGCCGACCTGCTGGCCGCCGGTCATGGCGACCGCGTCGTTGTAGAGGATCTTGTAGGTGATGTTCACGCCGGCCGCGATGCTCTGGCGGATGGCGAGCAGGCCGCTGTGGAAGTACGTGCCGTCACCCAGGTTCGCGAAGATGTGCTGGTCGGTGGTGAAGGGCTGCTGGCCCACCCACGGCACGCCCTCGCCGCCCATCTGCGTGAAGCCGATGGTGGAGCGGTCCATCCAGGTCGCCATGAAGTGGCAGCCGATGCCGCCCATCGCGCGCGAGCCTTCGGGCACCACGGTGCTGGTGTTGTGCGGGCAGCCCGAGCAGAACCAGGGCTGGCGGGTGGCGTCGACCACGCTGGTGGAGGCCTGCTGCACCACCATCGAGCGCTCCTTGGCCTCGAGGATGGCGAGCTGGGCGTCGATGCGCGCGGCCATGTCGGCGCCGGCCGCGGCCAGCAGGCCGGTCTTGCGCAGGCGCCCGGCGATCGCCTTGGCGATCATCGCGGGGTTCAGGTCGGCGTTGGCGCGCAGCAGGGTGTGCGCGGTCGGATTGGGCATCGACCATTCGCCGCCGGAGTAGCCCTCGGCCGCATGCACTTCGCCCTCGTCGAACTTGCCGACCACGTTGGGCCGCACGTCGGGGCGCCAGTTGTAGAGCTCTTCCTTGAGCTGGTATTCGATGACCTGGCGCTTTTCCTCGACCACCAGGATCTCTTGCAGGCCGGTGGCGAACTCTCGCGTGAGCTGCGCTTCCAGCGGCCACACCACGCCCACCTTGTGCAGCCGGATGCCCAGCTGGCGGCAGGCCGCGTCGTCCAGGCCCAGGTCGATCAGCGCCTGGCGCGTGTCGTTGAAGGCCTTGCCGCTGGCCATGATGCCGAAGCGGTCGTTCGGACCTTGAATGACGTTGTGGTTCAGCCGGTTGGCGCGGATATAGGCCAGCGCGGCATACCACTTGTAGTGCATGAGCCGGGCTTCCTGCTCCAGAGCATGGTCGGGCCAGCGGATGTGCAGGCCGCCGGGCGGCATTTCGAAGTCGGTGGGAATGACGATCTCGACGCGCTCGGGGTCGATCATGGCCGTGGCGCTCGACTCGACGATCTCCTGGATCGTCTTCATGCCCGACCACACGCCCGAGAAACGGCTCAGCGCAAAGGCGTGAATGCCCAGGTCGAGGATTTCCTGCACGTTCGCCGGAAAGAACACCGGCGTGCCGCAGGCCTTGAAGATGTGGTCGCTCTGGTGCGCGGCCGTGCTGCTCTTGGAGATGTGGTCGTCGCCCGCCACCGCGATCACGCCGCCGAACTCGGTGGTGCCAGCCATGTTGGCGTGCTTGAAGACGTCGGAGCAGCGGTCCACGCCCGGGCCCTTGCCGTACCAGATGCCGAAGACGCCGTCGAACTTGTTGGTGCCCTGCGGGGAGAAGCCCAGTTGCTGCGTGCCCCATAGCGCGGTGGCGGCCAGTTCTTCGTTCACGCCCGGCTGGAAGACGATGTTCTGTTCCTTGAGGAACTTGCTGGCCTTCCACAGGGCCTGGTCGTAGCCCCCGAGCGGGGAGCCGCGGTAGCCGCTGATGAAGCCGGCGGTGTTCTTTCCGGCCTGCTGGTCGCGAAGGCGCTGCAGCATGGGCAGCTTGACGAGGGCCTGGACGCCGCTCATGAAGGCCCGGCCGTAGTCGAGCGAGTATTTGTCGTCGAGCGTGACCGTTTCCAGGGCCTTGCGAATGTGCGCGGGCAGCGGTGCATTCATTTTTCTGTCTCCGTATGGCGGGGCCTTGTGAGCCTGGCTGATTACTGTGGGTCTGTGCCCGGGTAGGGCACGAGCCCATGATCGTGCAAAGTGTATGCCGGGGTCCGCGATAGGTGTTTGCGTTCTTTGCCCTGAAAAACCCTGTTCCAGAAAGAATCTTGCTTAAGATTCGACTCCATGGAAAGAATTGACAAGTTCGACCTCGCAATCCTGCAAGAACTGCAGGCCGACGGCCGCCTCACCAACGCCGAGCTGGCCCAGCGCGTGGGCCTCTCGGCCGCGCCCTGCTGGCGCCGGGTGCGCGCGCTCGAGGAAGCCGGCTTCATCAAGGGCTACCACGCCGAGATCGACCGCCACAAGATCGGCCTGGGCGTGCTGGCCTTCGTGCGGGTGGACACCGAGCGCGTGACCCACGAGGCCACCCGCAAGCTGGAAGACGCCATCCGCAAGCTGCCCGACGTGGTGGCCTGCCACTACATCAGCGGCACCGGCACCTTCGAGCTGCAGGTGGTGGCGCAGGACCTGGACAGCTTCTCGGCCTTCGCGCGCCAGCACCTGATGAACCTGCCGAACGTGAAAGACCTGCACACCAGCTTCTCGCTGGGCGAGGTGAAGGCCAGCAGCGCGCTGCCGCTGGGGCACCTGGCGGTCTAGCGGCGCAGCCTCTGGCGCCGAACGGGCTCGGTACTTGCGAGCGGACGGCCGTCGATAGCGACCGCCTAAAATTCCCGCCCACCATATCCCGCCAACCGCGGAAACGAGGACCCTGAATGAACCCCATCCGCCGTGCCCTGGCCCTCGGCCTTGCCGCCGCCACGCTCGCCTTCGGCGCCCAGGCCCAGAACCGCGAACTGATCGTGGCCTCCAGCGCCACCTACGCGCCCTTCGCCTTCGAGAACAAGGACAAGCAGATCGTCGGCTTCGACATCGACATCATCAACGCCATCGCCAAGCAGCAGGGCCTGAAGATCAAGGTCGTCAACACGCCCTTCACCGGCATCTTCGGCGCGCTGAACAACGGCGACGTCGACCTCGTGATCTCGGGCGTGACCATCAACGAGAAGCGCAAGCAGAGCTACGACTTCACGCCGCCCTACTTCGCGGCCCGCCAGCTGATCGCGCTGCCGAAGAACAGCAAGGTTGCCTCGCTGAAGGACCTGGCCGGCAAGAAGATCGCCGTGGTGAGCGCCTCCACCGCCGACGACATCGCCTCGCGCGAGTTCGGCAAGACCAGCCCCGACATCCGCCGCTTCGAGAGCACGCCGCTCATCATTTCGGAGCTGGCCGGCGGCGGCGTCGATGCGGCCATGGGCGACAACGGCGTCATCGCCTACCGCGTGGCGCAGAACCCCGAGCTGAAGACCATCGACGACAAGTCCTTCCCCGAAGAAGGCTTCGGCATCGTCGTGAAGAAGGGCGACAAGCCGCTGCTCGACAAGCTCACCGCCGGCCTCGCGGCCATTCGCGCCGACGGCAGCTACGTGACGATCTACAAGAAGTGGTTCAACAAGGACCCGAACGTCCGATGAGCGCATCCAGCTCAAAGGGCCGCCGCGCACGGCCGCCCGAAGCGGCCGGCCCGCCCCCGGCAGGGGGTTGGAGAGGCGACACGCAGTGCGCGAAGCCCGGGGGGGAGCAATAGATGGAACAACCGATCCTGCTTTTTGGATGGTTCCGCTGGGACATCCTGGTCGAATACAAAGACCTGTTCTGGCAAGGCGCGTGGATGACGCTGCGCATGACCGTGGTCTGCGTGCTGCTGGGGTCGAGCTGGGGCCTGTGCCTCGCGCTCGCGCGCCTGGCGCAGCCACGCCACGCGCCCTGGACCTGGGTCGCGCGCTTCTTCCTGCGCTGGCCCGCAACGGTTTACGTGAGCTTCTTTCGCGGCACGCCGCTGTTCGTGCAGATCCTGCTGATCCACTTCGCGGTGATGCCGGTGTTCATCCACCCGACCAGCGGCCTGCTGATCGACGGCGAACTGGCCCGCACGCTCAAGCAGGAGCACGGCGCGCTCATCTCGGGCGTGGTTGCGCTCACGCTCAACTCGGCCGCCTACATCTCCGAGGTGTTCCGCGCCGGCATCCAGTCGATCTCGCGCGGGCAGTTCGACGCCGGCCGCTCGCTCGGCTTCTCGCCCGCGCAGGTGATGCGCTACGTGGTGCTGCCGCAGGCCTTCCGCCGCATGCTGCCGCCGCTGGGCAACAACGCCATCGCGCTGCTGAAAGACACCTCGCTGGTGTCCGCCATCGGCCTGGCCGAGCTGGCCTACGCCGCCCGCACCGTGGCTGGCGCCTATGCGCGCTACTGGGAGCCGTACCTTGCGATCTCGGTGATCTACTGGGTCATGACGCTGGTGCTCACGACGATGCTGCGCCGACTGGAACACCGCCTGGCTCGCAGCGACAGAGCATAGGCACCCCCCAGGCTTCGCGCACTTCGTGTCGCTGCGCCAACCCCCTTGCAGGGGGCAACACCTGAGGCCCGGCAAAGCCGGTTCCTCGGTGTTCCCGGTATGACGAGATATGTCACGCCGTTGCGGCCGAGGCCAAAATAGCGCCACATGCCACCCATATCCCCCGAAGAGACACCGATCCCGCCCAAGCGGCCGCAGCCCTCCAGGCTCGCCGCCCTCGAGCCCCTGAAGCTCCCCGTGTTCCGCATGCTGTGGAGCACCTGGCTCATCGCCAACATCTGCATGTGGATGAACGATGTGGCCGCGGCGTGGATGATGACGTCGCTCACCTCCTCGCCGATCTGGGTGGCGCTGGTGCAGTCGGCCTCCACGCTGCCGGTGTTCCTGCTGGGCCTGCCCAGCGGCGCGCTGGCCGACATCCTCGACCGCAGGCGCTGGCTGGTGGCCACGCAGTTCTGGCTGGCCGGCACGGCCATCGTGCTGTGCGCTGCACTGGCGCTCGACCTGATGACCGCGCCGCTGCTGCTGGCGCTCACCTTCGCCAACGGCATCGGGCTGGCCCTGCGCTGGCCGGTGTTCGCGGCCATCGTGCCCGAGCTGGTGCCCCGGCCGCAGCTGCCGGCCGCGCTGGGGCTCAACGGCATCGCCATGAACGCATCGCGCATCGTCGGCCCGCTCACCGCCGGCGTGCTGATCGCCAGCGCCGGCACCGTGTGGGTGTTCGCGCTCAATGCGGTGCTGTCGGTGGCATCGGGCTTCGTGGTGCTGCGCTGGCGGCGTGCGCACACGCCAAATCCGCTGGGCCGCGAAAAGCTCATCGGCGCGATGCGCGTGGGCGTGCAGTTCGTGCGGCAGTCGCAGCGCATGCGGGCAGTGCTGGTGCGCGTGTCGATCTTCTTCTTCCACTCCACCGCCCTGCTGGCCTTGCTGCCGCTGCTGGCGCGCAACCTGCAGGGCGGCGGCGCCGGCACCTTCACGCTGCTGCTGGCGGCCATGGGGTCGGGCGCGATCATCGCGGTGCTGTTCCTGCCGCGGCTGCGGCAGGCGCTGGGGCGCGACCAGCTGGTGCTGCGCGGCACGCTGCTGCAGTCGGGCGCCACGGCGGTGATGGCCTTCGCGCCCAACGCCTGGGTGGCGGTGCCGGCGATGTTCTTCGGCGGCATGGCGTGGATCACGGTGGCCAATTCGCTCTCGGTGTCGGCCCAGCTCGCGCTGCCCGACTGGGTGCGCGCGCGCGGCATGTCGATGTACCAGATGGCGATCATGGGGGCGAGCGCGATCGGCGCGGCCATCTGGGGACAGGTGGCCACGGTCACGACGCTGCAGCTGAGCCTTGTCATCGGCGCCATCAGCGGCACGCTGATGATGCTTCTGGCCCTGCGCTGGGTGACCGACGTGAGCGGCGAGGACGACACCAGCCCGGCCGCAGCCGGCTGGGCCGCCGGCCCGCCGGCCGAGGCGCCGCAGGAAGAAGGCCGGGTGGTGATCACGGTCGAATACATCATCGAACCCGCCCGCGCCGCCGCCTTCCACCTCGTGATGCAGCAGACGCGCCGCGCGCGCCTGAGCCAGGGCGCCATCGGATGGGAACTTCTGCATGACATCGCCCAGCCCGAGCGCTACGTGGAGCAGATCGTCGACGACTCGTGGACCGACCACCTGCGCCGCTTCAATCGCGCCACCGCCTCGGACATGGCGCTGCGCGAACGCCGGCTGGCGTTCCACATCGGCGAGGCGGGGCCGGTCATCACGCGCTACATCGTGCGGCGCTGAGGCCGGACGCCCGGCGGATCAAATTTTGACCATCCGGGTGAATTTGATGGCATGCGGCTTGCATGTGGAAAAATCGCCGGGTATCCACGGATAGCCAGCCTTTTTTGACCGTATGGATAATTTAAGCCACCGCCAACTCCGGCGTCACGAGGTACACCCCCGATGAATCCGCCTCCACTGCGCAGCCGTTTCTGGTCCGACCTGACCAGCGAAGAGTTCTCCCGCCTCGACCGTGAACGGCTCATCGCCGTGCTGCCGGTCGGCGCCACCGAACAGCACGGCCCTCACCTGCCGATGTCGACCGACACGGCCACCATCGACGGCATGGTGCGCGCCACGCTGCCCCACCTGCCCGACGACCTGCCGGTGCTCTTCTTGCCCACCGTGCCCTATGGCAAGAGCAACGAGCATTCGCGCTACCCCGGCACGCTCACCGTGTCGGCCAACACGCTGATCTCGCTGTGGAAAGACATCGGCGCCTGCGTCGCCAAGGCCGGGGTGCGCAAGCTGGTGCTCTACAACAGCCACGGCGGCCAGATGAGCGTCATGGACATCGTGGCGCGCGACCTGCGCGAGGAGCACGACATGATGGTCGTGGCCGCCAACTGGTACACGCTGGGCCTGCCCGAGGGCCTGTTCACCGCGCACGAGGGCAAGCACGGCATCCATGCCGGCGACCTCGAAAGCTCGGTGATGCTGCACCTGACGCCCGACTACGTGCGCCGCGACCAGTTCCAGAACTTCAGCTCCATGACCGAGCAGCTGGCCGCCGAGAACAAGTTCCTCTCGATCACCCCCAGCGGCAAGCTCGGCTGGCAGATGCACGACATCAACCCCGCGGGCGCCGCCGGCGACGCCACGCGCGCCACGGCCGAGAAGGGCGCGGCGGTGCTCGACCACGTGGGCCGCCGCTTCGTCGAGCTGCTGCACGAGGTCGACCGCTTCCCGCTCGAACGCCTGGCCAACGTGCCGGCCTGGCGCTAGGCTCGCACGCCATGGACAGCACCCAGACACCACCCCTGGTCAGCCTGCGCAATGTGGGCAAGCGCTTTGCCAACGGCACGCTCGCATTGCAGGGTATGTCGCTCGACATCGGCGAGCACGACTTCATCAGCTTCCTCGGCCCCTCGGGCTGCGGCAAGAGCACCGCGCTGCGGCTGGTCGCCGGGCTCACTCGCCTGAGCTCGGGCGAAATGACCTGGTCGGGCGCCAACACCGGCAAGACACAGAGCGACCGCGACCTGGGCTTCGTGTTCCAGGAACCCACGCTCATGCCCTGGGCCAAGGTGTTCGACAACGTCTGGCTGCCGCTCAAGCTCGCCGGCACCAGCCGCGACGCCGCCGCGCCGGTGGTGCAGCAGGTGCTGGAGCTGGTGGGCCTCTCGCGCTTTGCCGACGTGTACCCGCGCGAGCTGTCGGGCGGCATGAAGATGCGCGTGTCGATCGCGCGCGCACTCGTCACGCACCCGCGCCTGCTGCTCATGGACGAGCCCTTTGCCGCGCTCGACGAGATGACGCGCATCAAGCTCAACAACGACCTGCTGGCGATCTGGCGCGAACACCGCTTCTCGATCGTGTTCGTCACGCACAGCGTGTACGAGTCGGTGTACCTGTCGAACCGCATCGTGGTGATGGCGGCGCGCCCGGGCCGGGTGATCGACGAGATCCGCATTGACGAGCCGTACCCGCGCGGCGAGGAGTTCCGCACCTCGAGCCGCTACAACGCGCATTGCACGGCTGTATCCCAATCCCTGCACGGAGCGCTCCATGGCCTCGACATCGACCATTGAACCCGTGATGCCCATGGACACGACCGAAGCCACTCCGTCCGCCGACATGCTGCGCGCACATGAAGACAAGCTGCGCCGCCGCGAGTCGCTGCTGCGCATCGTCGTGCCCGCGGGCATCGTGCTGGCGCTGCTGCTGATCTGGGAATGGACGGTGCGCGCCAACAACATCCCGCACTACATCCTGCCCGCGCCCTCGCTCATCCTGCGCACTCTGTTCGACAACTGGGATTCGCTCTCCAGCGCGCTGTGGTTCACGGTGAAGCTCACGCTGCTCGCGCTCACGGCGGCCATCGTCGGCGGCGTGCTGCTGGCGATTGCGTTCGCGCTGTTCAAGTGGGTGGAGATCGGGCTGTTCCCGATCGCGGTGATCCTGCAGGTGACGCCGATCATCGCGATCGCCCCGCTGATCCTGATCTACGTGTCGAGCACCACGGCGGCACTATTGCTGTGCGCCTGGATCGTGGCCTTCTTCCCGATCCTGTCGAACACCGTCATCGGCCTGAAAAGCGCCGACAGCAACCTGCGCGACCTGTTCCAGCTCTACAAGGCCTCGCCGTGGCAGACCTTCCGCTACCTGCTCGCGCCCAGCGCGCTGCCGTACTTCATGGCGGGCCTGAAGATCGCGGGCGGCCTGAGCCTGATCGGCGCGGTGGTGGCCGAATTCACCGCCGGCACGGCCGGCAAGGAAACGGGCCTGGCATCGCGCATCCTCGAATCGAGCTTCCGCACCGAGATCCCGATGATGTTCGCGGCCTTGCTGCTGGTGTCGTTGCTCGGCATCGTGATCTTCATCGTGTTCGCCGCCCTGTCGCGCCTGGTGCTCGGCCACTGGCATGAAAGCGAGATGCGCCGTGAAAGGTAGTTTGCTCGCCCCCAGGCTGCGCGCACTTCGTGTCGCTTCGCCAACCCCCTACCGGGGGCAACACCTGCGGCCCGGCAAAGCCGGTTCCGCGGTGTTCCCTTGCAAAGAGTTCCCCCGGACAGAGCCTCGATGAGTTCCGAACACCCTTCCCCGACAAACGTTGACTGGGATGCCGTGCGCGCCGACCTGCGCGGCCTCAACGTGATCACCGCGCCGGCCCAGCGCAAGCAACTCTCGAAAGACTTCTACTGGTACAGCCCCATCCTCACCGCGCAGCTCGCGGGCTGCGTGGCCGACCTTGTCGTCAAGGTCAGCACCGAGGACGACGTGCGCCAGGCGGCGGCCGTGGCCGCCAGGTGGAAGCTGCCGCTGACCGTGCGCGCCGGCGGCACCGGCAACTACGGCCAGTGCGTGCCGCTCGAGGGCGGCATCGTGCTCGACGTGACCCAGATGTGCCGCGTGCTCGACATCGGCGAAGGCCGCATGCGCATGGAAGCCGGTGCGCGCATGCACGACATCGACCTCGCCGCGCGCGAAACGGGTCAGGCGCTGCGCATGTGGCCGTCGACCTGGCATGTGGCTTCCATCGGCGGCTTCATCGCGGGCGGCTTCGGCGGCATCGGCTCGTTCCGCCACGGCATCCTGCGCGACCCCGGCAACCTGCTGCGCGCACGGGTGATGACTGTGGAGCGCGAGCCGCGCGTCATCGAGCTGCACGGCGACGAGATCCAGCAGGTGCACCATGCCTATGGAACCAACGGCGTGATCCTGGACGTCGAAGTTGCGCTGAGCCCGGCCGTCGAATGGGTGCACTGCACGGTGCTGTTCGACACCTATCGCGGCGCGCTCGACTTCGGCATAGCGGCGCAGGCGCCCTCGCTCGACATCTTCCTGCTGTCCACGGTGGAGGCGCGCTTCTCGCCTTACTACACGGCCATGCGCGACCGCTTTCCGCCGGACCGGCACGCGGTGTTCACCATGGTCTCGCCCGATTCGATGGCGGACTTCCGCGCGCTCGCCGAAGCGCACGGCGGCACGATTTCCGTGGCCGGCACCGAGGCCGAGCTGCTGGCCGACGGCCTGCCGCCCGCCTACGAATGCGCGTTCAACCACACGACGCTGCAAGCGCTGAAGGCCGACCGCAGCTGGACTTACCTGCAGGTGGCTTACGCCCAGCCTTTCGACCCGTCGGTGGTCGAGCGCCATCTGCAAATCTTCGGCGACGACGTGTTGCAGCACCAGGACTTCGCACGCGCGAACGGCGAATGCGGCACCTTCGGCATCCTGCTGGTGCGCTGGAAGGGCGAGGCCCATCAGTACGAGCTGATCCGCGAGATCGAGTCGCAGGGCGGCTGCAAGATCTTCAACCCGCACGTCGTGACCATCGAGGATGGCGGCATGAAGACCATCGACACGCAGCAGATCGAGTTCAAGAAGCGCAGCGATCCGATGGGGTTGATGAACCCTGGCAAGACGCGCGGCTGGACTGCTGGCATGGCCATCGAGCGCTGAAATGAAACCTTGGCTTTTCGTTCGTCGTGGGTGGTCTTCTGAGCGTTGCATAGAGCAGCCGTTGATCGGCCGCGCACCAGCAGCGTGCCCTGTGCACAGGGAGTACCCGACGACCTGAGCACGCGCCCCGAAAAAACCCCTCGACCGACACGAAAATCCCATCTCGCATTCAACCCAGGAGTCCACTGCCATGCGCGTTCCCGCTCTGACAATCCGTCCGCTTGCCCTCGGCCTCGCCCTCGCGGCCGCCGCCTTCGCCGTGCAGGCGCAGGAAAAAGTGGTGTTCGCCACCAACTGGAAAGCACAGGCCGGCCACGGCGGCTTCTACCAGGCGCTGGTGGATGGCACCTACAAGAAGTACGGCCTCGACGTCGAAATCATGCAGGGCGGCCCGATGGTCAACAACCGGCCGATGCTGCCGGCCGGCAAGGTCGACTTCCTCATGACGGGCAACCTGCTGCAGTCCTTCGACAACGTGAAGAACGGCGTGCCCACCGTGGTGGTCGCGGCCTTCTTCCAGAAAGACCCGCAGGCCATGTTCGCCCACCCGGGCCAAGGCTTCGACACCTTCAAGGACATGGCCAAGGCACCCGTGGCCTTCATCGGCAAGGACGGCCAGT
The DNA here is from genome assembly GCF_977011995.1 of Variovorax durovernensis. Taxonomy (NCBI): domain Bacteria; kingdom Pseudomonadati; phylum Pseudomonadota; class Betaproteobacteria; order Burkholderiales; family Comamonadaceae; genus Variovorax; species Variovorax durovernensis. The sequence goes on from NZ_CDRNCW010000001.1 coordinate 6,514,787, forward strand.
TCAGCTTCTGGCAATGGATGAAGTCCGAGCACGGCTTCAAGGACTCGCAGCTCAAGCCCTACACCTTCAACGTCGGCCCGTTCCTGGCCGACAAGAAGTCCATCCAACAGGGCTACGCGATCTCCGAGCCGCTGTCGATCAAGGCCCAGGCCGGCTTCGACCCCGTGGTGCAGCTGCTGGCCGACAACGGCTTCTCGACCTACTCGACCACCATCGAGACACGCGCCGACATGGTCAAGAACAAGCCCGAGACGGTGCGCAAGTTCGTCGAGGCCTCGATCATCGGCTGGAACAACTACCTCTACGGCGACAACAAGGCCGCCAACGAGCTCATCGCCAAGACCAACCCCGACTCGCCCGTCGCCTCGCTGCAGGGCTCCATCGAGCTGATGAAGAAGATGGGCATCGTCGACAGCGGCGAGTCGCTCACCAAGGGCATCGGCGCCATGGACGAAGCCCGTGTGAAGGACTTCTACGACAAGATGGTCAAGGCCGGCCTGTACAAGCCCGGCGAGGTCGACCTGTCGAAGGTCGTGACCACGCAGTTCGTGAACAAGGGCGTCGGCGTCGACGTCCGCAAGAAGCTCACCGGCAAGTAAGCACACCGATTTTTTCCCGTGGGTCGCGCGGGGCTTGCGCCGGGGTCAGATGCCGGCGCCTGGGTTGCCATAAGGCACTGCGCGGCCTTTTGTTCCTTGGGCTCTGACCCCGTCTCGCCGACAGGCGAACCGGCCCTCCCATGAAAACCCTGGTCGTCCATTGCCATCCGAACCCTGACAGCTTCAACCACGCGCTCTACCGCACCGCCCTCGAGGCGCTCGAGCCCCGGCACTCCGTCAAGGCCATCGACCTGTACGCCGAGGGCTTCGACCCGACGCTGACACGCGAAGAGCGCATCGCCTATCTCGACAACCCCGAACTGATCCGCGAACGCGTGAAACCCCACGTCGAAGCGCTGCTGTGGGCCGAGCACCTGGTGTTCGTCTACCCGACCTGGTTCCACGGGCCGCCGTCCATGCTCAAGGGCTGGCTGGAGCGGGTGTGGCTGCCGGGCGTGGCCTTCCTGCCGGCCGAGCGCAAGGGGCAGCTCGCGAAGTCGGGCATGCGGCACATCCGGCGGCTGACGGTGGTGACCACCGGCGGCTCGCCGCGCTGGTTCGTGATGCTCATCGGAGACCCGGGCCGGCGGCTCTTCACGCGTGCGCTGCGAGCGCTGTTCGCATGGCGCTGCAAGGTGACCTGGCTGCAGCTGCACGACATGAACGCAGTGACCGCGAGCGACCGCACCCATTTCATTGCGCGTGTGTCGCGCAAGCTGCAGAGCATCTGAGCCATTTCAAACAGAAAGAATAGGGAGCCCGCACCATGAGCCTCGAACGCACGCTCACCGTCCGCGTCGAACGCATCTCGCGGCAGACGCCGGAAATCCTGGCCTTCGAGCTGGCCCACCCGTGGGGCCGGCCGCTGCCGTCCTACGAGGCCGGCGCGCACATCGACGTGCACATGCCGGGCGGCTTCTCGCGCCAGTACTCGCTGGCGCGGGCACCTTCGGGCAACGCGGCGTCGTACGTGATCGGCGTGAAGCGCGAACTCGGCAGCCGCGGCGGCTCGGCCTCGATGCACGAGCGCGTGCGCGAAGGCGACCTGCTGCCGATCAGCGCCCCGCGCAACACCTTCCCGCTGCGCGAGGAAGCCAAGCACCATCTGCTGCTGGCCGGCGGCATCGGCATGACGCCGCTGCTGGCGATGGCGCAGGCGCTCGCGGCGCGCGGCGCCGGCTTCACGCTGTGCGTGTTCGCGCGCAGCGAGGAGCACCTGGCGTTCGCCGATGCGCTGCACGCGCCCTCGCTGGCGCCGCATCTGCGGCTGCACCTCGACCAGGGCGATGCCTCTCAGCGCATCGACCTGCGCGCGCTGCTGGCCGAGCGTGCGCCGGGCACGCATCTCTACGTCTGCGGACCGGGCGGCTTCATGCAGGCAGTACGCGACGCGGCCGCGCACTGGCCGGAAGACGCGCTGCACGCCGAATACTTCGCCGCACCCACCGACGCCAACACCACCACCGGCCTGCCCTTCACGCTCAAGCTGGCGCGGCGCGGCATCAGCGTGCCGGTGGCGGCCGACCAGACCGCTGTCGATGCGCTGCACGAGGTCGGCATCGACATTCCGGTGTCGTGCCAGCAGGGCTTGTGCGGCACCTGCGTGGTCGAGGGCGACGGCGAAGGCGCCGAACACCGCGACTTCTGCCTGACCGGCAGCGAGCGCCGCCACAAGGTGGCGCTGTGCTGCTCCCGCGCCAAGGGCACGGAGCTGGTGCTTCAGCTGTGAACGCGCGCGCTTCCACCACCACCACCACGCCCCCCGTCGTTGCCGACGAGGGCGACGGCGAAGCTCCCGCCACGCGCGGCCGCTCGCGCAAGTACACGCAGGTACTCGGCCTCATCAACCAGGCCGCCATCGAGGTCTTCGCCAGTGAAGGACTCGCCGGCGCATCGACCCAGGCCATCGCCGACAAGGCGGGGCTGTCGAAGGCGCAGCTGCACTACTACATCGAGAGCAAGGAAGCGCTGTACCGGCAGGTGCTGCAGGACATCCTCACCGACTGGATCGTGGTGTTCGGCTTCAGCGACGAGGCCTTCGGCCCGCGCAAGGTGCTGGGCGACCTGATCCGCCGCAAGATGGTGTTCTCGTTCGATCATCCGCTGCGCTCGCGGATCTTCACGGCCGAGATGATGCGCGGCGCGCCGGTCATCAACGACATGATGACCACGAGCAAGGCCCGCACCGACCAGGCCGCCGCCGTGATCCAGAACTGGATGAACCAGGGCCTGATGGACAAGGCCGACCCGATGCTGGTGCTGTTCCACATCTGGGCCGTGACGCAGTTCTACGCCGACCACGCCACGCAGGCCGCCTACTACCGCGACGTGGCGCAGCAGGGCGACGAGAAAGACCGGCGCTACCTGATCGAGCAGGTGACCGAGTTCCTGCTCAAGGGCGCGGGGGTCAAGTAGCCGCGCGCTGCGGCAGGTACATCGTCGCTTCGACTTCCACCAGCACCTCGTCCCCCGGCAGGAAGCGCGACACCTCGACCACCGTGCTCACCGGCGGCTCGCCCGGATAGAACAGGCCGCGCACGCGGTTGTAGAAGGCGTAGTGCGGCAGGTGGCGGAAGTACTGCACCAGCTTCACCACGTCTTCCATGGTGCCGCCGTGCTCGGCGGCGATCTGGCGGATGCGCTCCAGCACGAACCAGCTCTGCGCCACGATGGGTGCCTCGAACACGTCCACCGACATCTGGCCGGTGGCGTAGCCCACGCCCTGCAGCGCGGTGCGCGCTTCTTCGGGAATGGCGTCGTAGCCGGCGACGGCGCGGCGCGTGGCCGGGTCGACCGCGACCACGCCGCTCATGAAGACGAAATCGCCGACGCGCTTGGCGGCGGCGTAGTTGGCCATTGGCTTGCCCATGCTCATTGGGTTTTCTCCAGATTTTTCTCGATGATCCGGCCGGCGCGGATGACGGTGCGTTGCCTTCCGCGCGGGCCGATGAGTTCGTGTTCGTCGGTGGCCGACAGCACCAGCAGGTCCGCCGGGCAGCCCGGTGCGATGCGCCCGTCCCACGCGAGCCCCAGCGCCTTCGCGGGGTTCACGGTGACGGTGTCTAGCCAGTCGGCCGCGGGCGCCAGGTGCGCCACCTGCACGCCGAGGCCGAATGTCTCCAGCAGGTCGTAGCTGCCGTAGGGATAGAAGGCGTCCTGCACGTTGTCGGTCGCCAGGCTCGCACGCAAGCCCCGTGCCGCCGCCTCGCGGATGCGCGTGATGCCGCGCTGCACAGGCGTGCGGTCCCACGCGCCCTGCAGGTAGAGGTTGGTGGTGGGCAGCGCGATGAGATGCAGCCCGGCGCCCGCGCACAGCGCAAGGGTTTCGCCGGCGACCGCATCGTCCTGCACCGACAGCGAGCAGGCATGGCCGCAGGCCACGCTGCCCTTGAAGTCGCGCGCGCGCACCAACTGCGCGATGCTGCGCAGGCCGCCAGCTTCGGCGTCGAGCCCTTCGTCCACATGGAAGTCGAGCGCCAGCCCGTGCTGCTGCGCCAGGTCGAAGACGCGCCCCAGCTTGTGCACGATGCCATCGTTGCGGTACACGAACGCACCCAGCACGCCGCCCGCGCGCTTCACCTCGCGCGCGATGCGCTCGCCGGCCGCGAGGTCGGCGAACAGATCGAGCGGCGTGAGCGAGACGAACTGCAGTTCGACACGGCCGCGCCATTCCTCGCGCAGGGCTTCGAACACGGCCAGCGCTGCCGGCGGCTCGGCCTGCACCCAGTCGAGGTGCGTGCGCAGCGCGCGGGTGCCGCACTGCCATGCGTCGTGCAGTGCGCGCTCCATGCGCAGGCGCAGCGACTCGCCGGTCCAGCTGTCGCGATGCTTGTTCATGCGGTCGATGGCCACGAACAGGTTGCCCTGCGCGGCGCCCACGTCCTGCACGGTGTAGTTCTTGTCGATGTGCGCATGGGCCTCGACCAGCGCGCTCAGCAGCGTGCCACGCGCGTGCTTTTGCTCGGCGCTCGGCGTGATCGATTCGACCTTGCCGGCGGCCAGCACGATGTCGAACAGCTGCGCGTCGCCGGCGCCGAAGCCTCGCAGCGGCGCCGGAATGCGCAACGCTTCGAGCTTCATGCGCGCTGCCGCCAGGCGCGCAGCCAGCCCAGGCCGGCCGACGTACCGCCGGGCTCGGCGCCGCGGGCGGGCCGGTACTCGCAGCCGACCCAGCCCTGCCAGCCGCACTGCGCCGACACCTCGTCGATCACCTCGAACAGGTAGGGGTAGTTCTGCTCGCCGATGTCGGGCTCGTGGCGCTCGGGCACGCCGGCGATCTGCAGGTGGCCGACGCGGCCGGTGGGCAGGTACTTGCGGATCTTCATCGCCACGTCGCCTTCGACGATCTGGCAGTGGTACAGGTCCATCTGGACCTTGAGGTTGGGCGCGCCGACAGCCTCGACGATCTCGTGCGCATGGTCTTGCCGGTTGAGGAAGAAGCGCGGAATGTCGCGTGTGTTGATGGGTTCGATCAGCACGTCGCGGCCGGCCTTGGCGGCTTCGGTGGCGGCCCAGCGCAGGTTGTCGAGGTACACGGCCTGCACCGCCTCGCGCTCCAGGCCTTCGGGCACTAGGCCTGCCATGACGTGGATGCGCGGGCAGTCGAGTGCCACGGCGTAGTCGATGGCCCGGGCGATGCCTTCGCGGAATTCGGCGTCGCGCCCCGGCAGGCAGGCGAGGCCGCGGTCGCCGCCGTCCCAGTCGCCGGGCGGGCCGTTGAAGAGCACCTGCTTCAGGCCGTTGGCCTGCAGGCGGGCAACGATTTCCTTCTGCGGGAAGGCATAGGGGAAGAGGTATTCGACGCCCTGGAAGCCGTCTTTGGCGGCGGCGTCGAAGCGGTCGAGGAAGTCGAGCTCCGGGTAGAGCATCGAGAGGTTGGCGGCGAATTGGGGCATGGGGTGTTTTTACTACCAGCGCGCGCCGAAGGTGCGGCGCAGTTCATCGATCTGTGCGGCGTCCAGCGGCTCTGGCCCTGCAGCCTGCGTGAGCATCTGGAGCCGGGCGGTTTCCTCGAGTTCCTCGAGTACGGACATGGCGGCGGCGGGGGTGTCGTGCCAGACGTTGGGGCCCAGGCGGGTGAGCATCACGGCGCGGATCGGCGTGCCGGCCGCGCCCATGCGTTCGATGGCCTGCGCGACTTGTTCGGCCGCCTCTGGCGCGCCGGGGCGGTGGTACGGAATGACGGGCACATGGCCGACTTTCATCACGAAGTAGGGTGTGAGCGCGGGCAGCAGTTCGTCGCCCGTTGGGTTCAATGTGAGCGCGACGCAGTGGGTGCTGTGGGTATGGATGACGCAGGCGGTGTGTGCGTCGAACTTGCGCGCGGCGGCGTAGATGCGCGTATGCAGTGCGATGGTCTTGCTGGCGCGGTCGCCGCTTGTCTGGCGGCCTTGCGCGTCGAGCCTTGCAAGGCGCGCGGGGTCGAGAAAGCCGAGGCAGGCATCGGTCGGCGTGATGAGGAAGCCGTCGTCCAGCCGCACGCTGATGTTGCCGGCGGTGGCATGCACGTAGCCCCTGTCGAACAGGCTGCGGCCTGTGCGGCAGATTTCTTCTCTTGCTTGGGTTTCGGTCATTTCTTTTAACGCTGTTGTTCGGGGGACTGCACAGGCCACCGGGTACTCCCCTCCGCGAATGTCCCCCGGGCTTCGCCCTCCTCCTTTATTTCGCTGCGGGGAGCACCCGATGCCCTGTGCAGTGGGCACGCTGCTGGTGCTCGGCCGATCAACCGGCGCTCTGTCCAACGCTCACGACGATGGGGTGCCTTGCGCAGCGAAATAGAGGAGGGGGCCGCAGGCCGGGGGACATTCGCGGAGCAAGGTACCCCGTCGGCGTGAGCGCGCCCCTGCAACACGAACGTCATTCGAGCACCGCAAACGCCTTGGTAAAAAAGTCATCGCTGCCGAAGTTGCCCGACTTCAATGCAATGTGCAAGCCAGCCTCCGGCGCTGCGTCGGAGCGCGCATGGCACCACGGCACGCCAGGGTCGATCTGCGGGCCGATCTGCATCTGGTCGATACCCAGCGCCTGCACGCATGCGCCGGAGGTTTCGCCACCGGCCACCACCAGTTGGCGCACGCCGCGTTCGACCAGGCCACGCGCGATGGCGGCAATGGTGCGCTCGACCAATGCGCCGGCCTCCTCCACGCCGAGTTTTCCTTGCACCGACTTCACGGCGCCGGCATCGGCTGTGGAATAGACGAGCACGGGGCCCTTGTCGATCAACGGCGCGGCCCACGCCAGCACTTCTGCTGCGACGTCCACTCGCTGCGCTATGCGCAACGGGTCGATGGCCATGGCCGCGCCGCCGCGCTGGATGAAGTCTTGCACCTGCCTGTTGGTGGCGAGGGAGCAGCTGCCCGACACGACCGCCGTCCTGCCGCCGGCCTTCGGCAATGCGCTGGCCTGCGACGAAGGTGCCAGCCCGAAGTTGGCCGGCAGGCCGATGGCAACGCCGGAGCCTGCGGTGACGAGCGGCATCTTCGCGAGCGCGGGGCCCATGCGCAGCAGGTCGTCGTTGGAGACGGCGTCGACGATGGCGATCGAAATGCCCTCGGCCTTGAGCTGAGCGATGCGTTCGTCGATGGCCGCCGCACCGCGCGCCACAACGGCGTAGTCGATCAGCCCCACCTTGCGCGTGCACTGCGCCTGCAGCACGCGCACCAGGTTCGGGTCGGTCATCGGCGTGAGCGGATGGTTCTGCATGCCGCTTTCGTTGAGCAGCACGTCGCCCGCGAACAGGTAGCCCTTGAACACGGTGCGCTTGTTGTCGGGGAAGGCGGGGGTGGCGATGGTGAAGCCGCAGTTCAGCGCGTCCATCAGCGCCTCGGTGACGGGGCCTATGTTGCCCTGCGGCGTGCTGTCGAAGGTGGAGCAGTACTTGAAGTAGATCTGGTGCGCGCCCTGTGCCTGCAACCAGCGCAGCGCGGCCAGCGATTGCGCGATGGCTTCGGCCGGCGCGATGGTCCGCGACTTGAGCGCGACGACCACGGCATCGACATCCGCATCGAGCGGCGGTAGTTCGGCCCCCACGCTCGGCACTTCGTGTCCTCGCTGCCCCCCAAGGGGACGCGCGCTTGCTTCGGGCACGCCGATGGCCTGCACCACGCGCATGCCGGCGCGCACGAGGTTGTTGGCGAGGTCGGTGGCGCCTGTGAAATCGTCGGCGATGCAGCCGAGCATGAGCTTGGCCATGGCTCAGCCCTTCAGCGGCAGCTTTACGGCCTGCGCGTTCTCGCGCACGTAGTCGCGCAGGATGGCGTCGAAGCTGGCGTCGGCCTTCAGGCCCAGCGCCTCGGCGCGCGCGGCATGGATGCGGCTGGGCCAGCTGGTGACGATCTTCGCGACGGCGGCGTCGGGCTCCCAGTCGATCAGGCCGGTGGCTTCCTTGCCCGCGATGCGTTCGAGCGCCTGCGCCATGTCGCGCACGGTGGTGGTGAGCGCGGGCAGGTTGATGGCTGTGCGCGCGCCCCACTCGGTGGCGCTTGCCGTGGCCGCGCGGATGATGCCCGCGACGGTGTTGCCGGGAGAGGCCAGCGCGACCGGCGTGTCGGGCGGCACGGGGCAGCGCGCGCGCTCGCCGGCCAGCGGCTCGCGCAGCATGCCGCTGAGGAAGCTGGAGGCCGCGCCGTTGGGCTTGCCCGGGCGCACCGACACCGTCATGAGCCGCACGTTGCGGCCCTGCACGAAGCCCTTGCGCGTGAAGTCGGCCACCAGCTGCTCGCCGATGAACTTCTGGATGCCGTAGCTGTTCTGCGGCGTCGGCAGCGTGGTGTCTTCGATCACCGCCGGCAGGCGCTGCTCGGGCGAATCGCCGAACACCGCGACCGAGCTGGAGAACACGAACACCGGTGCATGGCCGGCGCGGCGCGCTGCTTCGAGCAGGCCGCGCGTGGCGTCGAGGTTGCTGCGCATGCCGAGGTCGAAGTCAGCCTCGCACTCGCCGCTGACGGCGGCAGCGAGGTGGAACACGAGCTGCGTCTCGGCGATGGGCAGTGCGCCGCTCGCAAGCTGTTTGAGCAGGTCGCCCTGCACGAACTGCACGCGCGCATCGCCGGCCAGGTCGGCGGGCGGCGGCACGCGGTCGGCCAGGGTGATGCGCGACACGGGCTGCGCGGCGCCGCCGGCCAGCGCGAGAGGGCCTCCGGCAAGCAGCGTTCGGGCGAGGCGGGCGCCGAGAAAACCGCAGCCGCCGGTGATGAGGATGTTCATGTGTGTGTCTCTCTCTGCTTTCTCTTCAGGCTTCTTTTTTCGGGGCCGGCACTTCGATGCCGGGGAAGATCTTGATGACCGCGCTGTCGTCCTCGCGCGCGTAGCCCGCGGTCGAGGCCTGCATGAACATCTGGTGCGCGGTGGACGACAGCGGCAGTGGAAACTTGCTGGCCCGCGCCACGTCGAGCACCAGCCCCAGGTCCTTCACGAAGATGTCGACGGCCGACAGCGGCGTGTAGTCGCCCGCCAGCACGTGCGCCATGCGGTTCTCGAACATCCAGCTGTTGCCCGCGCTGTGCGTGATGACTTCGTACAGCGCGGCCGGGTCCACGCCTTCGCGCAAGCCCAGCGCCATTGCCTCAGCCGCGGCGGCGATGTGCACACCGGCCAGCAGCTGGTTGATGACCTTCACCTTGCTGCCCGCGCCCGCGCGGTCGCCGAGGCGGTAGACCTTGGCGGCCATCGCGTCGAGCACGGCGCCGGCCTTTTCGTAGGCGGCGGGCGTGCCGGCGGTCATCATCGTCATCTGGCCGCTCGCGGCCTTGGCGGCGCCGCCGGAAATGGGCGCGTCGAGGTACAGGATGCCCAGCTTCCCGAGGCGCGCTTCGAGTGCCACCGACCAGTTCGGATCGACGGTGGAGCACATCACGAACAGGCTGCCGGGCTTCATCGACGCGGCGCAGCCGGGCGTGGTGCCGTCGCCGAACAGCACCGACTCGGTCTGCGCGGCGTTCACGACGACGGACACCACGATGTCGCACTGCGCGCCCAGCGCCTCGAGCGTGGCGCAGGCCGTGCCGCCGTCGCGGGCGAAGGCTTCGGCGGCTTCGCGGCGCACGTCGAACACATGCGGCGCATGGCCCGCGCGGCGCAGCGACTGCGCCATGCCGGCGCCCATTGCACCAAGGCCCACGAGGCCGACGACGGGGATGGGTGAAGAGGTCATGGAGGGGCTTTCCTTGAACGGTGTACAGCGTAGGCCTCGATGGCCTGCGGCTCAATTTGTAAGGTCATCATACAAATTCTCGTCATTGGGGCCGATCCGATCTAACCCGCACCCTGGGGCCATGCGTGGGCTCAGTTGCGCGCGGGCCAGCCTTCGACCAATGGCCGCGCGAGCTGCGCGCCCTCCTGCTGCCAGAACGCCGGGTCGGCCTGCTCGATGCGGCGGATCGCGTTGTCCATGTGCGACTTGGCCGCCTCGCGCGCGCGCACCGGGTCGCCCGCGTCGATGGCATCGACGATCAGCGCATGCTCCCGTGCCACCTGGGCGGCGAAGTCGGCGCGGCGTGCCTCGTTGGCGCGCGTGACGCGGGTGGCGCCATGCAGGAACTGCCGCAGGTACTGCAGCGTGCCGAGAAGAAAGGGGTTGCGCGCGGCCTCGGCGATTGCGGTGTGGAAGCGCACGTCTTCGTCTGCGCCGTTGCCGCCATCCGCCACCGCCGCCTCGAGCGCCTTGATGGCTTCACGGATGCTGCGCAGGTCGGCCTCGGTGCGCCGCTCGGCGGCCAGCGCGGCCACCTCGGCTTCGAGGGCGCGGCGCAGCTCGACCATCTGGATCACCGCCTCGCGCGAGGCGACATGCGGCATCTCGAAGCGCAGCGGTTCGATGCCGGCGGCGCGCACGTACACGCCGCTGCCCTGGCGCGAATCGACCAGGCCCAGCGACTTGAGCCGCGACACCGCTTCGCGCACCACGGTGCGGCTCACGCCGAACTGCGCGGCCAATGCGGTCTCGGTGGGCAGCCGGTCGCCTTCGGACAGGCGGCCGCTGCGCACCTCGGCGACCAGCGCGTCGGCCACCTGGTCCGCCAGGCGGACGGTGGGGGCGACGGACTGGAAGCGGGCGGTCATTGGCGTGGTGCGGCGATGGGCTGCGACTCTAACGCAGGCCCCGCGCGGCCAATTTCCGCCCTTGCCGGCCCGCTCAGGCCAGCGCGTGACGCGCGGCGTTCGCGATGCTGGCCGCATCCACCCCGAAGAACCCCCGCAGCGCAGCGCGCGTGTCGCTGCGGCCGAAGCCGTCGGTGCCCAGCGTGATGTAGCGGCGGCCTTCGGGGAGGAAGGCGCGCACGCTCTCTGGCACGGCGCGCACATAGTCGGTGGCGGCAATGATCGGAGCCTTGCTGTCCTTGCCGAGTTGCTGCGCAACGAACGCGGTGCCGGCTTCTTTCTCGCCAGCCAGCGCGCGCTGCTCACAGGCCAGCCCGTCGCGTGCAAGTTCGCTCCAGCTCGTGACGCTGAACACCTCGGCCTCGATGCCTTCGTCGGCCAGCAGCTGCGCGGCCTTGACCACCTCGGTGAGGATCGCGCCCGAGCCCATCAGCGTGACCTTCCCTTGCGCTTTGTTCGCCTTGCCCGATGCAGGCGCGTAAGTGCCGAAGCGGTAGCAGCCGCGCAGGATGTCGCCTTGTGCGCCCTCGGGCACATCAGGCTGCGCGTAGTTCTCGTTCATGAGCGTGACGTAATAGAACACGTCCTGCTGCTCGACCATCATCTCGCGGATGCCCGCGTCGACGATCACCGCCATCTCGCCCGCATACGCCGGGTCGTAGGCCTTGCAGTTGGGAATGGTCGCGGCCACCAGGTGGCTGCTGCCGTCCTGATGCTGCAGGCCTTCGCCGCCGAGCGTGGTGCGCCCCGACGTGGCGCCCAGCAGGAAGCCGCGCGCACGCTGGTCGGCCGCGGCCCAGATGGCATCGCCCACGCGCTGGAAGCCGAACATCGAGTAGTAGATGTAGAACGGCAGCATCGCCAGGCCGTGCACGCTGTAGCTGGTGGCCGCCGCCGTCCAGCTCGCGATGGCGCCGGCCTCGCTGATGCCTTCTTCGAGGATCTGCCCGTCGGTGGCTTCGCGGTAGCTCAGCACCGAGCCGATGTCTTCCGGCGCATAGCGCTGGCCCACGCTCGAGTAGATGCCGACCTGCTTGAACAGGTTGGCCATGCCGAAGGTGCGCGCCTCGTCGGCCACGATGGGCACGATGCGCGGGCCCAGGGCCGGGTCTTTCAGCAGGTTGCCCAGCATGCGCACGAAGGCCATGGTGGTGCTCATTTCCTTGCCGGCGGCCGCGGTCGCGAACTGGGCATAGCTCGCGATGTCGGGCTTGGGCACCACCTCGCAGGCGGTCTCGCGCCGGGGCATGGCGCCGCCGAGCGCCTCGCGGTGCTGGCGCAGGTAGCGCATCTCGGCGCTGTCTTCCGGCGGGCGGTAGAAGTCCATCGCCGTGGCCTGCGCGTCGGTCAGCGGCAGGTTGAAGCGGTCGCGGAATTCGATCAGGTCCACGTCGCCCATCTTCTTGTGCGAGTGCGTGGTCATCTTGCCCTGCGCGGCACTGCCCATGCCGTAGCCCTTCTTGGTGTGGGCAAGGATCACAGTGGGCTGTCCCTTGTGCCTTGCCGCCGCCGCGTAGGCCGCATGGATCTTCACCAGGTCGTGGCCGCCGCGCTTGAGGCGGTCGATCTGCTCGTCGGTCATGCCTTCGGCCAGGCGCGCGAGTTCGGGGTTCTGGCCGAAGAAGTTGTCGCGGTTGAAGCGGCCGTCCTTGGCCGCGAAGGTCTGCATCTGGCCGTCGACGGTGTTGGCGAACACGCGGGCCAGGGCGCCGCTCACGTCCTGCGCGAAGAGCCCGTCCCAGTCGCTGCCCCACACCAGCTTGATGACGTTCCAGCCAGCGCCGGCAAAGAGCTTTTCGAGCTCGTCGATGATGCGGCCGTTGCCGCGCACCGGGCCGTCGAGCCGCTGCAGGTTGCAGTTGACCACCCACACGAGGTTGTCGAGCTTCTCGCGCGCGGCGAGCGTCAATGCGCTCATCGACTCGGGCTCGTCCATCTCGCCGTCGCCGAACACGCCCCACACCTTGCGGCCTTCGCAGTTCAGCAGGTTGCGGTGCGTGAGGTAGCGCATGAAGCGCGCGTGGTAGATCGAGCTGATCGGGCCGATGCCCATCGACCCGGTGGGGAACTGCCAGAAGTCCGGCATCAGGTACGGGTGCGGATAGCTGCACAGGCCGCGCGCGCCGCTGCCGTCGGTGAAGGCAGGCGCGGTGAGTTCCTGGCGGTAGTGCTTCAGGTCTTCTTCACTCAGGCGGCCTTCGAGGTAGGCGCGGGCATAGACGCCCGGCGCGCTGTGCGGCTGGAAGAACACCAGGTCGCCGCGATGGGCGTCGCTGCGCGCATGGAAGAAATGGTTGAACCCGGTTTCGAAAAGATCGGCCGCGCTGGCATAGCTGGCGATGTGGCCACCGAGTTCGCCGTACGCCTGGTTGGCCTTGGCCACCATCGCGAGCGCGTTCCAGCGCATCAGCGAGGCGAGCTTTTCCTCGATGGCCAGGTCGCCCGGGAACGGCGGCTGGTCTTGCGCGGCGATGGTGTTGACGTACGGCGTGGCCAGCTCGGGCTGCCAGCCGATGCGCTGCTGTCGCGCCAGCCGTGCCAGCTCGGTCAGCATCTGCTTGGCGCGCTGCGGCCCCTGGGTCTGCGCCAGCGCCACGAAGGCGTCGCGCCACTCGGCGGTCTCGGCGGGATCGGGGTCGTGCGACAGCGGCGTATCAAGCAGCAGCGCGCGCATCTGGTCGGCGGAAATCGGGGCGTTCATGACGGCACTTTAGGCCGGCATGCGAAGAATTAGCTACCGGCGCATGCAAGTCCATGCGCACCTCGCGGCATAAAATTCCGCGAAACAAAGGAGACGCGGCATTTCATGCAACTCGACACCATAGACCTGCGCATTCTTGATGAACTGCAACGCGACGGGGCGCTGTCGAACGTGGAACTCGCGCGCCGCGTGCACCTGTCGCCGTCGCCTTGCCTGGCCCGCGTGAAGGCGCTCGAGACCCACGGCGTGATCGACCGCTACGTGGCGCTCGCGAACCCCAAGGCGCTGGGCCTCGGGCTCAACGTGTTCATCTCGATCAGCCTCGCGGCGCAGAACCGGCAGTCGCTCGCCGACCTGGAACAGCGCATCGCCGAGCACGACGAGGTGATGGAGTGCTACCTGATGACAGGCGACAGCGACTACCTGATCCGCATCGCCGTGGCCGACATGGCGGCGCTGGAGAAATTCATCATGGAGCAGCTCACGCCGATTCCTGGGATCGAGAAGATCCGCTCGAGCTTTGCGCTCAAGCAGGTGAGATACAAGACGGCGCTGCCGTTGCCGAAAGAGTAGGTACTTCCCCAGGCCCCCTCGCCGGGGGCGACACCGGTGGACCGGCAGAGCCGGTTCCACGGTGTTCCCTTCCGGAAGGGGCGACCCTTGCCTACAGGCCGATCAGGCCGCCGTCGTTCTTCGTGATGACGATGGTCGCCGAGCGCGGGCGGGCGTTGCCGCCTTCAGGCCAGTGGCTGGAGAACTTCGTCGGGGTCGTGATGTCGGCCACCTTCGTGTCCTCGCCGGGGTGCTGGATATTCACGAACAGCGCGCGGCCATCGCCCGATTCGGCAATGCCGGTGATCTCGCACTCCACCGGGCCGACCAGGAAGCGGCGCAGACCGTCGGTGCCCGGGGCCTTGCCGACGAAAGTCTTTTGCTGCACGGTGGTAGCACCGTCGAAGTTGGTGATGGTTTTGGACGCACCGTCGCCGACCTTGCCAGGCAGTGCCCCGAGCAGCATGCAGTTGGTCACGTCGGTGTACTTGCCGTCGTCGGTCTCGATCCACAGCAGGCCGGGCGCCGCCTGGCTGAACCACATGCCGTCGGGGCTGGAGAAGTCGTTGTCGGCGCCGAGGGCGGACACGTTCACGTCGGCAGATGCGGTCGAGCGCGCGCCGAACAGGTACACGTCCCACTTGAAGCTGACGGCCGCAGGGTCACCGCCGGTGTCGGCAAAGCGGATGATGTGGCCGTTCGGGTTGCCCCGCTGCGGGGTCGTGCCCTTGGGGTCGTTGTAGAAGCGCGGGTTGGCTGCGTCGGTGCCATTGATCGTGCGAGCCGCGTTATTGGTCAAGGTGAGGTACACCTCGCCATTCTTCGGATTCACCGCCGTCCATTCCGGACGGTCCATCCTCGTGGCGCCGGCTGCGTCGGCTGCATGGCGCGCGTTGATCACGACGTCGGCCGCGTCGGCAAACGCGTAGCTGGCGTAGCTCGCGGTGATGTTGTTCACGCCGAGCTTGAGCTCGAGCCAGTCGCCCGTGCCGTCGGCCTTGAACTTGGCGACGTAGAGCTTGCCGTCGTCCATGTACTTGTCGCCGGCCGCAATGCCGCCGCCGATGTCAGCCGCATCCCAGTTCTTGGTGGAAACGAACTTGTAGAGGTACTCGTTCTGCGAGTCGTCGCCCATGTACCAGACGAGCGGCTTGCCGACCACGACCGGGCCCAGGCAGGCGCCTTCGTGGCCGAAGCGGCCGAGCGCGGTGCGCTTCTTCGGAGTGCTGGTGGGGTTGAAGGGGTCGATCTCGACCACCCAGCCGTAGGTGTTGGCGCCGTTGCGGTAGTCGTCGGTGGCGGTGCCGGTCACAGCCACGACTTCGGTGTTCCAGCGGCCATACAGGTTGTCGGCGGTGTCGGGCGTGACGGTGGCCCAGAGTTCGCGGCCGGTGCCGGCGACGCCGTAACGGCTGAAGGAGGCAAGTTCCTTGGCAGAGCGGTTGACGTCGTCGTTCGCCTTGATGCGGCGGAAGTAACCGGCCCAGTTCTCTTCGCAGGTCAGGTACGTGCCCCACGGCGTGGTGCCGTTGGCGCAGTTATTGACAGTGCCGCGGGTCTTGCTGCCGTCGGTCGAGTACTTGGTCTTCAGGTAATCGGTCTTGGCGGCCGGGCCGGACAAGGTCATTTCGGTCAGGGTGTGGACGCGGCGGTTGAAGCTCGAGTCCTGCTTGTAGCTCCAGGTGCTGCCGCTCTTGTTGACCTCGATGACGCTCACGCCGTGCAGGTAGAACTCGCGCAGCACTTCATCGGCAACCGTGCGCACGCCGCTGACAGTGGTCTGGCCCGTGGGGTGCAGGAACACGGGCGTGATGGCTTCGTGGTTCATCACGAGCAGGCCGCGCGTGGCGCTGGTGGCGTCCCACTTGTTCGACGCGTTCATGCCGAAGAAGGTCATGCCGTCGTGGTGGTCGCCGGCGCGGCGGTCGTAGGTGGTTGCGTCGTCGGTGCCGTCGTTCTTGTAGGCGGCGACACCGGCTGCGGTCGGGTCACCCAGGCGGTACAGCACGCTGGCGGTGTAGCCGGCGGGCACGGCAACCACGTCGGCGAGGCTCTTGGCGACGGCATTGAAGCCGAGCTTCATCGGACCGGCGGGGGCCGGTGCCGGCGCGGGGGCAGGTGCGGGTGCCGGCGGCAGGATCGGGAAGGGTGCGGCGCCTGCGCCGCCACCGCCGCCGCAGGCTTGCAGCAGGGCCGTGCCGGCGGTGCCGGCGCCGAGGCCGAACAGGCGCCGGCGGCTCAGGCGCGCGGCGATCAGGTCGGTGAACGAGGGGTTCGACGTGGGGTTGGTGCCGATGTCGTCGAGGTCGACCGAGGGATCGTCGGTGCGGGTGTTTGCGGTCATGCGCAATGTCTTTCTTCGTGGGGATGGAAAGGAAACCAGCCCGCGAAGGTAGGCACTTCGTATGACGCTTCTATGAATTGCTCAGCTTCCCGTCAGGTTGAATCGATCTAGCTGACGGCACGCAGCACACGCAAGAATCAGGGTGCCGGCAACTGCCTCGGCCACAACGCCCACAGCCGCAGGGGCTGGTTCATGCTCGCCGCGAGCCGCCCGGCGTCGGCACCGGTGCCGGCAAAGTAGTCGGCCCGCACGGCCCCCAGGATCGCGCTGCCGGTGTCCTGCGCCACCACCAGCTTCTGCAATTGCGCAGCCGGCCCGTTGGATGCCAGCCACACCGGGGTGCCGTAGGGGATGCTCTCGCGGTCGACCGCGATGGAGCGCCCCGCGGTCAGCGGCACGCCCTGCGCGCCGCGCGGACCGAAGGCGGCATCGACCTCGCTCATGGTTTCTTCGCGGAAGAACACGTAGCGCGGATTGCTCCACAGCAACTGCGTCACGCGCTGGGGGTTCTGAGCGGCCCAGGCCTTGGTGTCGTCGGGCCACTTGCCGACCTTGGCCACGCCCTGGCTCATGAGCCATTGCTGCACGCTGCGGTAGGGCTGCTCGTTGGTGGCCGAGAAGGCCATGCGCACGGTGTGCTGGTAGCCATTGGCCTCGGTGATACGCAGCCGGCCGGAGCCCTGGATGTGCAGCATCAGGGCGTCGATGGGGTCCGCCATCCAGGCGATCTCGCGGCCGCGCAGGGCGGCCTGGGCTTCAGGCAGCGTCTCTATTTCCTGGCGCGTGTACCAGGGGCGGCGCGGGGCCAGGCCGTCGGGCGCCTGGTAGATCGGCACGTTGAAGGTGGCGGTGGGCACGCGCGAGGCCTCGTACACGGGCTCGTAGTAGCTGGTGAGCTTGCCTTCGCTCTGGCCGTTCAGCGCCTCGATGCGGTAGGGCTGCAGCCGGTCGGTCATCCACTGGCGCTGTTCTTCGGGCGTGGCGATGGTCAGCTGGCGCACGTCGCGGCACAGCGGCGCGAAGGCGGCATTGGGGCGCGAGCAGTTGGCCAGCAGCGCGATCCAGGCCTCGTGCAGCGGGTCTTCGCTGAAGCCCGGCAGCTCCGCCCAGCCGACCGGCACCCAGCGGCTCTTGGGATGCGCGAGCGAGCCGGTGAGCGGGCCGAGGTCGCGCGGCGGGCTGATGACGGGGGGGCGCGTCGGCAGGTCGGGTGCGCGCGGGCCGGTGGAACAGGCTGCGAGCGTTGCTACGATCAAGAGCCCGACCAGCCACTGGAGTCCATTTCTCATGGGTTTGATTCTGCTTGAAGCCCTCGCCGCGGGACTTGTGTTCATCTTGATCATCTGGTGGACCATGTTTTCCGGCCGCAAGAAGGGTGAATTGCACGACGAGGACGACACCGACCGGAAGCCGCCGCCAGAAGCGTGAATTGCTTGTGCAGTCCGTTACCGCCGCAACTTGTCGGAGAAGTACCCCATTGCTATTACTTTCGTAGCAATCATCGTAGCATTCATGGGCAATGGCGAAACTTTTCTTATTTTCCGTGGGGCTTTGAAGCCGTACCATCCGTGGCACCCGGGAGCTAAGCTGTGGCCCGCTTGACTCAACCTTGAAAGGGATCGCCATGAAAAAGTTCGTACTCGCAACCGCCGCCACCGCCCTCGTCCTCTCCGGCTGCGCCGGAGGCATGACAGACACTCAGCGCAACACCGGCATCGGCGCCGGCATCGGTGCACTGGGCGGCGCGGCGATCGGCTCCGCAACCGGCGGCAACCGTGGCGCCATCGGCACGGGCGCGGTGGTCGGTGCCGCGGCCGGCGCGCTCGGCGGCTACCTGTGGTCGCAGCGCATGGAAAACCAGAAGCGCCAGATGGAAGCCGCCACGCAGGGCACCGGCATCGCCGTGACCCAGACGCCCAACAACGAGCTGAAGCTGCAGATCCCGAGCGACGTGTCCTTCGACGTGGGCCGCGCCAACATCAAGTCGAACTTCGCGCCGGTGCTCGACCAGTTCGCGAACGGCCTGCGCAACAACCCGAACGCCGAGGTGCGCATCATCGGCCACACCGACAGCACCGGCTCCGACGCCATCAACAACCCGCTGTCGGTCGAGCGCGCAGCCAGCACGCGCGACTATCTGGTGGCGCGCGGCGTGAACCCGGGAGCCTTCCGCATCGAAGGCCGCGGCTCGCGCGAGCCGATCGCCGACAACAACAGCGACGCGGGCCGCGCGCAGAACCGCCGGGTCGAAATCTTCGTGGGCGAGCGCGCTCCGCAAGGCTGATCCAGCAGGGTGCCGGCGCGCGCATCGGCGCGCCAGCCACGCCACTCCACCGGGTAACCGGCCGCCTCCAAGAAGCCGGTACCCGCCATTTGTCCATTGGTACATAGAGAAGAGGGAATCTCATGAGGAAGTTTGTCGTTTCGAGTGCGGCCGCGGCCGCGTTGCTGTTCATCGCGGGCTGCGCTTCGCAGTCCACGCCGCCACCTGCGCCACCGGCCGCCGAGGCGCCGGCACCCGCACCGGCGAACAGCTGGACCGCGCGCCTGGCCACGCTGAAGGCCGACCTCGAAACTTCGACCAAGGGCACCGGGGTAGTGATCGAGCAGACTGCCGACAACCAGCTGCACGTGGTGATCCCGAACGAGCTGTCGTTCGACACCGGCCGTGCCAACGTCAAGCGCAACCTCGCGCAGGTGCTCGACAAGGTCGCGGCAGGCCTGAAGAGCGCCACCGCCGCCAGCGTGCGCGTGGTCGGCCACACCGACAACACCGGCAGCGAAGACGGCAACGAGCGCCTGTCGGTGAGCCGTGCCGACAGCGTGCGCAACCACTTGGTGGCGCGCGGCGTGTCGACCACCGCCATCACGACCGACGGCCGCGGCTCGCGCGAACCGCTGGCCGACAACGGCACGGCCGCCGGCCGCGCACAGAACCGCCGCGTCGAGATCTTCGTGGCGGAAAAGGCCTGACCTGACGGGCCTCTAAAGGTCCCGCAGGCGGTTGGCCAGTTCCACCGCCGACTTCACTTCCATCTTGTCGAACACGCGTGCGCGGTGGACTTCCACCGTGCGCACGCTGATCGCGAGCTGGTCGGCAATGAGCTTGTTGGGCAGGCCCTCGATCACGAGCCGCATCACGTCGCGCTCGCGGTCGGTCAGCTCGGCGATGCGCTCCGACAGGCCACGGCGCTGGCGCTGCAGCTCGAGCGCCTGCAGCGACGCATTCAGCGCATGCTCGATACGGTCGACCAGCGCGTTGTCCGAGAACGGTTTCTCGCAGAAGTCGAACGCCCCGCGCTTCACGGCGTCGACGGCAGTCGGCACGTCGGCATGCCCGGTCAGGAAGATCACCGGCATGGCGGGCAGCAGGCCGCGCTCCACGAGCCGGTCGAACAGCACCAGCCCGCTCGTACCCGGCATGCGCACGTCCAGCAGCAGGCACAGCGGCTGCTGGGGCAGCGGCCCCTGGTCGAGGAACTGCTCGAATGCCTCCGCGCTGCCGAAATGCTCGCTGGCCAGCCGGCGCGAGCGCAGCAGCCAGGCGAGCGCCTCACGCACGCTGGCGTCGTCGTCCACGATAAAGATCAATCCATCGATCAGCGGTTGCATGCCAAGAGGTCCAGCGGAAGATTGTTTGCTTGAGGGAAAAAAGGCACCGTCAGGCTGCCGCCGGTAGCGTAAACCTGAAGACGGTGCCGCGCGGCTTGTTCGGCTCGAACACCAGTGCGCCGCCATGCTGCTCCACCACCGTGCGGCACAGGCTCAGGCCGAGCCCCATGCCGTCGGCGCGGGTGGTGAAGAAGGGCGTGAAGAGCCGCTCGGCCACTTCGTCGCTGATGCCGCAGCCCAGGTCGGCCACCGAGAACTCGAGCCAGCGCCGGCCGTCCTCCTGCACCGTGCCGCCCACCGCCGCCGCGCGCGCCACGCGCAGTCGAAGCACGCGGCTGCCGACGTTGTCGGGGCTGTCCATGGCCTGCATCGCGTTGCGCGCGAGGTTCAGCAGCACCTGCTCGACCAGCGTGCGGTCGCACATGGCCGCGGGCAGGCGGTCTTCGAACACCACCTCGATGATCACGCCGAGCTTGCGCGCCTGCAGCCGCACCAGCGGCAGCACCGCGTCGATCAGCGCCTGCGGCGCGACCGGCTCGCGCGTGCGGTCGCGCCGGCGCACGAAGTCGTGCACGCTGCGAATCACCTGGCCGGCACGGTCGGCCTGCTCGGCGATGCGCCGCACCGCCATCGCCACTTCGCCCTGGTCGCCGCGCGCATGCGGGCCGAGCAGGTTGAGCGAGCCGCTGGCATAGCTGGCAATGGCGGCCAGCGGCTGCGTGAGTTCGTGGCTCAGCAGCGACGCCATCTCGCCCACCGTGGCCAGGCGCGCGCTGGCCTGCAGGCGCTCCTGGCTGGCGCGCGACAGTTCCTCGATGCGGCGCTGCTCGCTCACGTCGATGAATGCGCTCATCCAGCCGGTCTGGACCTTGTGCGCGTTGATCAGCGGCGCTTCGAAGATCAGCACCGGAAAGCGTGTGCCGTCCTTGCGCATGAAGACCGACTCGAAGCCCTCGCGCGGCGGCATGCCGCCGGCCAGCCGCCGCGCCTGGCGCTGCTGGTATTCGTGCGCCAGTTCGGTGGGCCAGTAGGGCGCGTCGGGCGCCTCTGCGTTGCCGGCCATGAGTTCTTCGGGCGTGAAGCCGACCATCTCGCAGAAGGCCGGGTTCACGTAGGTGATGCGGCCCTGCAGGTCGCGCGCGCGCAGGCCGGTGATGACGGAGTCTTCCATCGCCTTGCGAAAGGCCAGCGCGTCGGCCAGGTCGCGTTCGGCGCGCAGGCGGCGGCGGGTGTCGCGCGCCAGCAGCACCAGCACCGACACCAGCGCGATCGAGATGGCCGTGACCAGCGCGGTGAGCATGTTCGGGAACAGATCGGGCGCGGCGCGCCAGCCGTCCACGCGCAGCATCAGCGCGGTGCCCGGCAGGTCGATGAGCTGCTGCGAGGTGAACACGCGCGTGCCGGTGCGCCGCGAGGTGCCCAGCGCCACCAGCCGCGTGCCGTCGGCCTCGGTGAAGGCCACTTCCTGCCCGCGCGTGAGCGTGGGGCCGACCAGCTCGATCAGCGCGTCGCGCAGCGAATAGCTGGCCACGAGGTAGCCGCCCGCGTCGATCGGCACGCAAAGCTCCATCACCTCGACGCCGCCGCCGCCCGCCACCGGCACGTAGTGGCTCGGCGAATAGGCCGGCGCGCCCAGCTTGCGCGCCGCCGCGCAGGCCAGCGTGACGTCGGACTGGTCGGGGCCGCGGCTGGCCTCGTCGAGGATGCGCATGCGGTAGGGCGTGTTGACGGCCTGCAGCGGGCGCAGCGCGGCGTCGCGCCATTCGAGCCGCAGCCACTCGCGGTGCTCGCGCAGCAGCGAGGCGGCGATGTCGCTCCACTGCCCCAGGTTGGCGCCCGGGGCCTGCGTGGCGCGCAGGCTCTGTGCGTTGCGCTGGAAGCCGCTGCGCAGGTCGGAGACGGCATCGGCGGTGTCGCGGTCGAGCGAGGCCTGCACCTGTTCGACCTCGTGCCGCCCCGCGAGCCACACCACCGTGACCAGCAGCGCCGACACCAGCACCGCCAGCAGCAGCCACAGGAACCAGCGCTGCCACAGCGAGCGCAGGCGCGCGAACGCGATGAGCGCCCATCGCCTCGGTGGGACGGTCAGCAGCGCATCGGGCATTGCTACAGAACGCTGTGCGAAAGCACGGGCAGCTGCGTGCGCGTGCGCGCGACCTGGGCGGCGTCGATGTCGAACAGCACCACGCCTTCTTCGGTGGCCTGTTGTGCCACCACCGTGCCCCAGGGGTCGACGACCAGCGACTGGCCCCAGGTCTGGCGGCCGTTCTCATGCGTGCCGCCCTGCGCGGGCGCGACCACCCAGGCGAGGTTCTCGATGGCGCGGGCGCGCAGCAGCACCTCCCAGTGCGCCGCGCCGGTGGTGCGGGTGAAGGCGCTGGGCACCAGCAGCAGGTCGGCGCCCTGTTTTGCCAGCGCGCGGTACAGCTCGGGAAAGCGCAGGTCGTAGCAGACGCTCATGCCCACGCGCCAGCTGTGGCCGTCGCGCGAGGGCAGATCGAACACCACGGGCTCGGCGCCGGGCGCGATGACGCGGCGCTCGTCGTAGCGCTCGGTGCCGTTGTCGAAAAAGAAGAGATGGATCTTGTCGTAGCGCGCCACGCAGCGGCCTTCGGGCGAGAAGGCGAGCGAGCTGTTGAACACGTGCTCGGCGTCGGTGCTCTCGATGGGCAGCGTGCCGCCGACGATCCACAGGCCGAACTCGCGCGCCGCGTCGGCCAGGAAGCCCTGCACCGTGCCCGCGCCGGCGGTCTCGCGCAGGCCGAGCTTGTCGGTGTCGCGCGCGCCCATCATGCAGAAATACTCGGGCAGCACCGCGAGCTCGGCGCCGGCTTCGGCGGCCTGGGCGAGCAGGTCGTGGGCGCGTGCGAGATTGGCTTCGCGGGCGATGGCCGACACCATCTGGATGGCTGCGACTTTCATTGCGTGGTCTCCGTTTTCTTGCCTTCGTCCGCGGTCGGCGTGCTGGGCAGCCCCGGCATGTTGGGAATGCCCTGGGGCAGCAGTTGCAGCGAGCGCGGCACCTTCGCTATTTTGGGGTCGGCCCAGGTGCCTTCGATATGGAACTCCTGCGTGGCCGCGGCCGACAGCGGCTTGCTCAGCACCCACTGGGCCAGGAAGGTGCCGAGCCCGACGGCCGGATTGATGGCGGTGGCCACCAGCGCGGCGGTGCCGGCGTTGATCTCGGGCACCACCACCACGCGCAGGTTCTGCGTCTCGCGCACGATGTCGGCCGAGCCGTCCATCAGCACGGCGGCGTTCACGCCCTTCATCTGCAGGTTGTTGGTGCTGGCGATGCCCTTGTTGATCTTCGCGTCGCCGCGGATGAAGTCGAAGGCGAAGCCCTGGCTGAACACGTCGCGGAAATCGAGCGTGAGCCGCCTCGGCAGGGCCTGCAGGCTCAGCACGCCGAGCAGCTTGGCCAGGCCGGGGTCGGCCTTGAGGAACTGGCCCTGCTCGACGTCGACCTGCAGCTGCCCGCCCAGGCTCGGGTAATCGAGCGAGAACGGCGAGCCGCGCCAGTTGACGTCGCCTTCGAGCCGGCCGCGCCCGCGCCGCAGCACGCCCGGCATGCCGAAACGGGTGAGCAGGTCGCCCGCGTCGACGATCTCGAGCTTGAAGGTCATGGCGGTGCGGCGCTGGCCGGCCGCGGCGCCGGGAATGGCGGCCCAGCTGCCCTTGGCCGAGAAGTTGGCGTCGGGCGTGCTGAAGGCCAGCTTGTTGAGCGCCCATTCGCGGCCCGCGCCGCCGCGGTTGACGGCATCGATCTCGGCGCGGCCCAGGCGCTTGCCGAACAGCTCGAAGTCGTCCACCACGATGTCCAGGGCGGGCAGGGTGCCGGGCTGTTCGTCGAGCAGGGTCTCGACCTGCGTGGCCTCGGACGGCGCGATCTTCAGGCGCGCGAGCCGTGCATAGAGGCGCCCGGCCTGCGTGTGGCTGTATTCGGCGTAGCCGCTGAGTTCGGTGGCGTCGATGTTGGCGCGCCAGAGGGTGCCGTCGCGCGTGCCGCCGAGCACCACGTTGTGCAGCGTGCGCCCGGCAACGCCCAGCTGCTGCGCGCGCACCGCGATGCGGGTGGGCAGGTAGGCCAGCAGCGAGGTGTCGTCGGGCCGCTCGGCGGCTTCGGTGCCGGTGCCGGTGCCTGTGCTTGCGGTGGCATCGCCGGCCAGCGACTGCCACGCGCCCATGTCGAGCTTGGCGACGTTGATGTTCGCGAACACGCCCTTCTCGGGCAGGCTGGCGGTTTCGCCGGGCGCAAGGCCCACGCCGATGCTGCCGCGCGCCACGCGCGCCTCGCCGCCCACCAGGTCGCGCACGTACTGCACCGAGCCGACCCGGCCGAGTTCGAACGAGAGCTGGTCTTGCGTGGCCGCGCCTGCGTTGGCGGCGCCCTGGCGGGTGTCGCGCGCCAGCACTTTCTTCTCGACGCGCAGCGGCATCTGCTCTTCGGCGGTCTTCATGAGCGGCGGCGGCAGTTGCAGCGCCAGGCCCTGCAGGCTGCTGGTGAGCGAGAACTCGGGCGTGCCGTCGCGCATCGAGAAGGTGGCGGCGAAAGGCGTGCTGCCGGTCGCGTTCTTCGCGAGGCGGGCGAGCCAGTCGACCTCGCGCGCGCCGCGCAGGCCGTCGGCCGTGGCGGTGCCCTGCGCCTTCAGCGCGACCTCCCGGTTGGGGCCGGAGAAGCGCCCGCGGCCTTCGATGCGGATGTCGCCGCCCAGCAGCCTGGCCTGCACGCCGGCCAGCGTGAAGCCGGTTTCGGTGAAGTTGAGCGTGCCCTTGGTCTGCGAGAACGACGGGGCCTCGGGCACGATCTGCAGCTCGTTGTCGGCCAGCGTCACGCTGGCCTGCACCTTGGCGTTGTCCATGGCCGCGAGCGGCAGTTCGAGATGCAGCTTGTAGTCGGCCGAACCGGTGGCGCGCGCGCGCTGCATGACCTCGCCGACGCCCCCCGTCTCGGTGCCGGCCAGCGGCGCGCCCACGCGCAGCACCTCGGCCAGCGGTCCCTTGGCCTGGGCATCGACGCGCAGTTGCGGCGCGTGGTGCGACAGCTCGGGGATCTGCGCCTCGGCCTTGGTCACCTCGACACCGGCGGTGCCGGCCAGGCGGCCGCGCGCGTTGCGCACCAGCATGCTGTCGCGCTCGAACACCAGTTCGCCCGACAGCGCAGTGAGCGGCGGCCACACGGCCGGCGGCTTGCCGTTGCGCGACGGGGTAGCCGGCACGTGGGGCGGCGAATAGGCGTAGTCGACGTCCGCTACCTTGGCCACGATGCGGAAATCGCCCAGCTTCGGGTCCAGGAAGGGCATGTCGTGCAGGTCGCCGCGCACGCGGAAATCGACGCTGCTGGCGGTGCCCTTGGTGACGGCCTCGCGCACGTAGTCGCGCGTGTGCTGGGGAATGTCGAGCGGCAGGTAGCGGAACACGCGCGTGCCGTCGGCACGGGTCAGCTTGCCCTGCAGGTCGAGCACGCCGGGGTAGCGGCCCTTGCTGCTGGAGGTGGCGGGATCGCTGGTGCGCCAGCTGGCCTCGGCATCGCCTTCCGCGTCGATGTTGGCGAAGCGCAGCTTGGAGACCTGCAGCTGCGCATTGCCGTTGTCGAGCTTCCACTGCAACTGGGTCGAGAGCCGGTCGATCGGAATGACGGGCTCCTCGAACACGCCGGGGAATTCGAGCGTGCCCTGCGCGATGGCCAGCGTGGCGGTGCCGCCGGCGTGGGTGGCGTCGAAGTCGACTGTGGCGCCGCTCAGGCCGGGGGTGCCGGCATGGACCTTCGGCGCAGCGGCCGCGGCACTGGCCGATGTCGTGGTGGCGGTGGTGGCGGTGATGGCCGGAGCCGGCGGTGTGGCGGCTGCCGGCTGCGGCGTACCGGGTTGCGAAGCCACGCGCAAGCCGCTCACGCGGCCCTTGGCCTGGTAGCGGTCGGGTGCGCCCAGGGTGCCCTGCCAGTTGAAGTCGATGTGTTCGACCAGCCCGCGCGGCGCATAGGCCTCGAGCAGGCGGTGCGAGGCATCGCCCAGCGGCAGCCGGTCGGCGATGAGCGCCAGTGCCGCGAGGTCGAGCCGGTCGGCGCGCAGCGCGCCGTGCTCGGGCGTGCGGCCCCTGGAGGGCGTGTGCTGCAGCCACAGGTTGCCGCCGGGCCAGCGCAGGCCGTCGCTGGTGTCGAACTGCAGCGCGGTGGTCGAGAACTCGAGCGTGTCCGCGGTGAGCCGGCCGGACAGCCGGCCGGTGACGCCGCGAAGCACCAGCGGCTGCAGCCCCTTGTCGAGCGAGACGTCGACCTTGTCGAGCCCCAGGTCGGCCGCGCCGCCGACGATCTGGCCGTCGTCCACGTCGGCCCACACGCGCAGCGCGCCGTTGCCTTCGCGGATGCGGGCGTCGAGCGACACGTATTGGCCGAGCCGGGTCACGTCGATGTAGGGCAGGTCGGCATAGAGCTGGCCGTCCCAGGTCTGCCAGTGGCCGCTGCGCATGGACAGCAGCGGCTGGCGGAACTGGCCGCGCAGCGTGAAGCGCTCCCCCCAGCCGGCCGGCGGCGTGGCGTCGAGCCGCACGCCGTGGCGCAGGCCGGTGTTGCGCGCGACGAAGCGCACGTCGGTCAGCAGGAGGGGTTCGGCCTTGCGCTGCTCGTCGGTCCAGCGCACCGTGCCGCCTTCGATGACCAGCTCGCGCTGCGCGAAAAACCAATCGGCGCCGCGGGTCTCTCCGGTCGTGTCGGTCGCCATGTGCAAGCCAGCCACATGGAGTTTTCCCTGAGTGTCGCGGCGCACGTCGAGCTGCGGACCCTCGATGTAAAGCTGCTCGAAATTGAGGCGCCAGAGCGAGCGCGGCGACACGCTGGCCACCACGCGCACGAGGCGCAGGGCTTCGCGCTTGTCGGCATCCTGCAGCACCACGTCGCGCAGTTCGAAGGCCGGGAAAAGCCCTTCGGAGCGGGCGGTGATCGACCCGATGCGGACCGGCACGCCGATGGCCTTGCTAGCCTGTGCCTCCAGAGCGCCGCGAAAATCGCCGATTCGCGGCACAATCCACGCGTGTAGGACAACGACTGACAGCGCCAGCAGAAGCCATGCAGCGATCAACAGACCCAGCAGCCAGCGCGCCGTCACAGCGGTTATTTTGAGCAGACGTGAAGGGGTAGACGCCGTGTCGTTCATTGAGGATCGCGCTGTGTCGGGAATTATGACCGCCAGCATTCAGAGGGGTTCCACGGAAACCAGCATCAGTGTGAACCAGTTGCCAGCCACTTCGACGCAAACAGCGTTCTCCTCCTACTCGCGCTTCGTGCAGCGCCTGCGTCGCAGGTATGCGGCCGAGCTTTCATTGCTTCCCCCTGGCGCGCCGCGGCGCGAGTCGATGACGGTGGCTTACGAGGCATTGCGCCTGCGTGGGGACAGCGTCGGCGATGCCCTGAGGATTGTGCGGCAGCTCGTGATGGAGCGGCTTGTAACTCTTGATTGCGACGCGCAGGCGCCGCTGGCCGTGGTGACCACCGCGGTCACCGAGCTGGCCGAGCTGGCACTCGACATCGCGTGCCAGGACGCCTGCCACGAACTCGACGCCTTGCACGGCGCGCCGCTAGGCCCCGACGGCCAGCGCGCGCAGCTGTGGATCGTCGGCATGGGCAAGCTCGGCGCGCGCGAGCTCAACGTGTCGAGCGACATCGACCTGATCTACCTCTACGACCTGGACGGCGACACCCGGGGCGACGCCGACGGGCGCGGCCGGCTGTCCAACCAGGAGTACTTCGCGCGTGCCGTCAAGCGCATCTACGCGCTGGTGGGCGACACCACCGAGCACGGCTTCGTGTTCCGCGTCGACCTGGCGCTGCGGCCCAACGGCAACTCGGGCCCGAGCGTGGTCTCGCTGGACGCGCTGGAAGAATATTTCCAGGTGCAGGGCCGCGAGTGGGAGCGCTTCGCCTGGATGAAGAGCCGCGTGGTGGCCCCGCGCGACGTTGTGCAGGCAGGCCAGGCCCAGTCGCTGCGCGGCGCGGTGCTGCCCTTCGTGTTCCGGCGCTACCTCGACTACAGCGTGTTCGATTCGCTGCGCGTGCTGCACCGGCAGATCCGCGAGCAGTCGGCCCGCCGCAGCGCCGGCCGGCCCGAGCGCGCCAACGACGTGAAGCTGTCGCGCGGCGGCATCCGCGAGATCGAGTTCACCGTGCAGCTGCTGCAGGTGGTGCGCGGCGGCCAGTTCCCCGAACTGCGCACGCGGCCCACGCTCGATGCGCTGCAGCGCCTGGCGCGCTCCAACCTGATGCCGCAGGAAACCGCCGACACGCTGGCCGCGGCCTACGAGTTCCTGCGCCGCGTGGAGCACCGCATCCAGTACCTCGACGACCAGCAGACCCACGTGCTGCCGGTGGCCGACGACGACCTGCGCTGGATCGCCCAGACCATGGGCTATGCCAATTGCTGCCCCTTCCTCGCTCAGCTCGACACGCACCGCGAGTTCGTCGCGCAGGAGTTCGACAAGCTGCTCGGCGGCGAGAAGCCCTGCAATGGCAAATGCAGCGGCAAGAAGGCAGCCGCCCCCGCCGAACTGGCCGACCTGCTCGACGACCTGCCGCAGGTCTTTGCCGAACGCATCCGCGACTGGTGCGAGCAGCCCCGGGTGCTGGCCCTGCGCGAGGAAACCCGTGTGCGGCTGCGCCAGCTGGTGCAGCGCACCGGCATGTGGCTCAAGGAGGCCGACGGCGATGGACCGGGGCAGACGCCGCGCCACGTCGATGCCGCCATGCGCTGGGCCGACTGGATCGAGCCGCTGATGCGCCGCGAGAGCTATCTGGCATTGCTGGTCGAGCGGCCGGCCGTGCAGGAACGCCTGCTGCGCCTGCTGGGCGCGGCCAGGTGGCCCGCGCGCTACCTGATGCAGCACCCGGGCGTGATCGACGAACTGGCGAGCGACGAGATGCTCTCCGGGCGCTTCGTGGCCGCAGAGTTCGAGCGCGAACTCGAGGCGCGCCACGCCTCGCTCACCCGCACCGGCGAAGCCGACGAGGAACGCCTGCTGAACCTGCTGCGCCACGCCCACCATGCCGAGGTGTTCCGCACGCTGGCACGCGACGTGGATGGCCGCATCACCGTCGAGCAGGTGGCCGACGACCTGAGCGCCCTGGCCGACACCACGCTGCGCGTGACCGCCCGCTGGTGCTGGCCGCACGTGCGCAACCGCCACCGCGAGGAGCCGCAGTTCGCGATCATCGGCTACGGCAAGCTGGGCGGAAAAGAGCTGGGCTACGGCAGCGACCTCGACATCGTGTTCGTCTACGACGATGACGACGAGCGCGCAGGCGAGGTGTACGCGGCCTATGTGCGCAAGCTCATCAACTGGCTCACGGTGAAGACGCGCGAGGGCGACCTGTTCGAGATCGACACCGCGCTGCGGCCCAACGGCAACTCCGGCCTGCTGACCACCAGCTTCGAGGCCTACGAAAAGTACCAGCTCGGCCGCGGCAGCAACACGGCCTGGACCTGGGAGCACCAGGCCATGACCCGTGCCCGCTTCGTGCTGGGCAGCAGCGACCACGGCGCCGAACTGGGCGCGCGCTTCGACCAGGTGCGCGAGGCCGTGCTGGTGTCGCCGCGCGACCGCGAGGCGCTGAAGGCAGAGATCATCGCCATGCGCGAAAAGCTGCGCGGCGCGCGGCCGGTGAAGGCCGACCGCTTCGACGTGAAGCACAGCCCCGGCGGCATGGTCGATGCCGAGTTCGCGGTGCAGTTCCTGGTGCTGTCGTCCTCGGGCGAGCACCCCGAGCTGATCCCCAACGTGGGCAACATCGCGCTACTGCTGCGCGCCGAACTGGCCGGGCTGCTGCCCGAAGGCGTGGGCCGCAGCGCGGCGCGGGCCTACCGCGAGCTGCGCCGCGTGCAGCATCGCGCGCGCCTGAACGAAGAACCGACGCAAGTCACCCCGCCCGCACTGGCCGCCGAGCGCGACGCCATGCTGGCGCTCTGGAAGGCGGTATTTGGCTGACGGCGCCCGCACCCCCATGACCACCGCGCTGGCCGCCTGCGCGGTGGCCGTCGCCGTCTTCCTCGCGGGTTGCGCGAGCGGCCCGCGCTCCGGCGGCGGTGGTTCCAGCGGCCGCGACGGCCCGGGCACCAACATTCCGCCCGACCTGGCGCGCGTGCCCGACGCCGAGCCCCGCATCGAACCCATCCGCACCAACGGCGGCACCGCCAAGCCCTACACGGTGCTGGGTCGCGGCTATGCGCCGATCACCGACGACCAGCCGTTCCGCGAATCGGGGCTGGCCTCTTGGTACGGGACCAAGTTCCACGCCCAGTCCACGTCGAGCGGCGAGCCCTACGACATGTACGCCATGACGGCCGCGCACAAGACGCTGCCGCTGCCGAGCTATGTGCGCGTGCGCAACCCGGCCAACGGGCGCGAGGTGATCGTGCGGGTGAACGACCGTGGCCCCTTCGTCGACGGCCGCGTCATCGACCTGAGCTACACCGCCGCGCTGAAGCTCGACCTGCTGCGCGGCGTGGCACCGGTGGAGATCGAACGGATCACCAACGAGGACATCCGCACCGGCGCCTGGCGGCGGGACTCGGGAACGGCGTATGCGGCGGCAGCGCCCGCGGCCGCTCCCGCTGCGCAGTTCGTTCCGGTGCGGGTGGCGTCATCCTCGTCCTTGTCGCGTCCGTCGAATGCGCAGCAGCCTGTGGCCGTGCCCGTCCAGTGGGCGACGCCCGTCGCCGCGAGCAGCAGCGGCTACAACGACCTGCCGCCGCCTGCCTCCACGATGCCGGTCGCGCCGCAGACGCCGATCGCCACCATGCCACCGGTGGGGGCCGAGCCGGAATCGGCGCAGTCGCCGCCATCCATTCCGCCGTCGCGCCCCGCCATCGTGGTGACCGACCTGGCGCCGCTGCAGGCCGCGCCTTCGTCACCGCCGCCCTTGCCTGCGGGCGCACCGGCGCCCTCCACCGCGCTGCAAGGGTTCTGGGTGCAGCTGGGCGCGTTCCGCGAGCGGGACGGCGCCGAAAGCATGCTGAACCAGGCCGCGCACGGCCTGCCTTCGCTCGCGCCGCAGCTGCGCGTGTTCAGCGAGGCGGGCACGCATCGGCTGCAGGCCGGGCCGTTCCCGTCGCGCAGCGCGGCCGGCGAGGTGGTCACGCAGTTGCGCGACAGCCTGCGCATTGCGCCGATGGTGGTGGAGCGGCGTTGAGCCTTCAGGCGATCGCCTTGGCCGCGACAGGCAGGCGCATGCCGACACCCAGGCGGTTCCAGCTGTTGATCTGCGCGATCGCCACCGAGAGTTCGGCGATTTCCTGGTCGTCGAAATTGGCCTTCAGCGCAGCGAACTCTACGTCTCGTTCGTCGTGGCGGTCGGCCAGCCGCGTGAGCGATTCGGCCCATGCCAGCGCGGCACGTTCACGTGCGCTGTAGAAGCTCACCTCGCGCCAGGCCGGCAGGCTGTTGATGCGCTGCCAATCCTCGCCCTGCTTGCGCAGGTCGCGCACATGCATGTCGAGGCAGTAGGCGCAGCCGTTGATCTGCGAGACACGTGCGAAGACGAGATCGATCAACACGTGGCCGAGCGTGCTCGACTCGAGCGTGGCGTTGACCGCGAGGAAGGCCTCGAAGGACTTCGGGGCGAGCTTGGACCAGTTGAGGCGCAAAGTGGGGTTCATGGGTTTCTCCAGTTGGGTTGCAATGAAATCTGCCTGCTTACCCACTGAAGACGGACGGGCCCCGCGCCCTGTGACACGCCGCGCGAACTATTTCGAAGAAAAGAGCTGTGCGATGCGCGCCAGCTTGTCGGGGTTGCGCTGCGCGCGGATGCGCACGATGCGGCCGTCTTCGATCTCGAAGGTCTGGGCCGATTCGAGTTCGCCATCGAGAAAGCGCAGCATGCCCGGCTCGCCGTTGATGTCGACGATTTCCATGCGCACCGCCGGCCCCATGCGGCGCCAGAGCGCAAAGTAAAGCTGCGCCACGCGCTGGCTGCCATGCAGGCTCTTGCTGAAGGTCTGCACCTTGCCGCCGCCGTCGCCGATGAGTTCTGCGTCCTCGGCCATCAGCGCCTTCAGGTCTTGCAGGCTGCCGCGCGCGGCGGCATCGGCAAAGGCGCGCAGCAGCCGTTCATGGGTTTCGCGCGGCACGCTGAAGCGAGGGCGCCCTTCCTGCACCTGGGCCTTGGCGCGGTGCACCAGCTGCCGGCAGGCGGCCTCGCTCTTGCCGAGGGTGCGGGCGACCTCGTCGTAGTCGGCATCGAACACCTCGCGCAGCAGGAAGGCGGCGCGGGCCTCCGGGGCAAGGCGCTCGAGCACGGCCAGGAAGGCGACGGAGATGTTGTCAGCACGCTCGAGCAGTTGCTCGGGCGTTGCGGGGGAATCGGGAGCGTCGGTGAGCGTGGGCTCCGGCATCCAGGCGCCGATGTAGTGCTCGCGCTGGACCTTTGCGGCGCGCAGCCGGTCGATCGACAGGCGGGTGACGACGGTCACGAGCCAGGCCTCGGCGCTGTCGAAGGTGTCCTTGGCGGCTTCATGCCAGCGCAGCCAGGCGTCTTGCACGACCTCTTCCGCCTCGGCGACGGAACCGAGCATGCGGTAGGCGATGCCCTGCAGGCGAGGGCGGTGGCGGTTGAAAGTGAGGGTGGCGTCGTCCATGGCTGCTAGACGGCTGGCACACGCGCTTTGTGACACGAGCCCCAAAAAAATCGCCCCGGGGTGCGGGGCGAGTTGTTTTCTTATGCGCCCTGGTATTCGGGCTTGGGGCCGAGGGAAGCGGCCAGTTCCTTGCGGTAGCGGTTGAGTTCCTGGACCGTCTTGAAGCTGCGGTTCATGAGCAGGCTCAGGTTGTGCAGGATGCGCTCGCCGACCTTGGTTTCCCAGACGGCGTCGAACTTGATCTGCTTGTCGAGCCAGTGCTCGAGCCAGTCAGGGTCGGGCATGCGGCTCTGGATGGTGTCGTTGGGGAACAGCGCCTTGTTGACGTGCAGGTTCGTCGGATGCAGGGCCTGCGCAGTGCGGCGGGCGCTGGCCATGAGGACGCCGACCTTGGTGAAGGCGGAACGGGCCTCGTCGCCGAACTTTTCCATTGCGCGCTTCATGTAGCGCAGGTAGGCGCCGCCGTGGCGGGCTTCGTCCTGGCTCAGCGTCGTGTAGATGTGCTTGATGACCGGCTCGGTGTGCCACTGGGCGGCACGGCGGTACCAGTGGTTGAGGCGGATTTCGCCGCAGAAGTGCAGCATGAGGGTTTCAAGCGGGGGCGCCGGGTCGAAGTCGAAGCGCACCTCGTGCAGTTCGGCCTCGGTGGGAGCGTGCTTGGGGCTGAAGCGCTTCAGGTACTCCATGAGCACCAGCGAGTGCTTCTGCTCCTCGAAGAACCAGATCGACATGAAAGCCGAAAAATCGCTATCGTGGCGGTTGTCGCGCAGGAACATCTCGGTGGCCGGCAACGCCGCCCACTCGGTGATGGCATTCATCTTGATGGTCTGCGCCTGCTCTTCCGTCAGCAAAGAAGCGTCGAACGACTGCCAGGGAATGTCCTTGTCCATGTCCCAGCGGACGGATTCAAGTTGTCTGAAAAGTTCCGGATAGAGCATCAATGTCTTTCTATGGCCGTCGATTTTAGTCGGCTCGTTTGGCGCGACCATGACAGACGCGCGATGATGCGTATACGCGCGCCCTCGCGGCACGGATGCGCATTCCCCCTTTTTGATCAGGAGTCCGCCATGCGAACCCATTCCCCATTGTCGGCTCTAGTCGGCCTCGCACCGGCTATCTCCCTGCTGGCGAGCCTGTTTACAGCCCTCCCGGCCGGCGCGCAGACACCGCCGGCGGCCATCGCCCCGGTGGAGGCCGCAGGATGCCCGGCCATCCTCCAGCACACCTTCCCGCGGCTGCAGGATGAAAAACCCCAGACACTGTGCCAGTACTCCGGCAAGGTGGTCCTGGTGGTCAACACGGCCAGCTTCTGCGGTTTCACGCCGCAGTACAAGGGCCTGGAAGCGCTGGACCTGAAGTACCGCTCGCGCGGCCTCGTGGTGCTGGGCTTCCCGTCGAACGACTTCGCCCAGGAATCGGGCTCGAACAAGGAAATCGCGGACTTCTGCGAAAGCACCTTCGGGGTGAAATTCCCGATGTTCGCCAAGTCGTCGGTGCGCGGCACCGAGGCCAATCCGCTGTTCAAGCAGCTTGCGCAGGCCTCGGGCACCACGCCCAAGTGGAACTTCTACAAGTACCTGATCGGGCGCGACGGCAAGGTCGTGCAGGCGTGGTCGAGCATGACCGCACCCGACGAAAACGGCTTTGTGAGCGTCATCGAGAAGCAACTCGGACCAAATTGAGACTGAGCAGTTCACAGAAAGACGGATCGGTAATATTATTTACCGATGCGTCCAAATCTCCGTGAACTCAGCGAAACAAACGTTTACCACTGCGGCGGGAACCGTGCCGCAGGCGCTGCGCTCCTAACTTGCGTGGGCAGTGATTGCCCACCAGTTTTCATGTTGCGAGGTCTTCCGGACGCCTGCCGCCCGGTCGAAATCCCGAGGCGATTCTTCTCCTCCTCCCTCCCTCCCTCCTTCGCGTCGGGGCGCCTCGCAGCATTTTTGTCTTCCCGCCGGGCTTCCCGCCGGACGGGGCTCGCGATATGACGCAGCCCCCTCGCATCGCCGTCATCGGCGCCGGCATCTCGGGACTGGCCGCGGCACACACGCTGCGCGACGCGGCCACCGTCACCCTCTTCGAAGCCAGTGACTACTTCGGTGGACACGCCCATACGGCAACGATCGAGCTTCCGCGCTCGCCCGCCGATGCCACGCGCGTCGCGCACGGCGTGGACACCGGCTTCCTGGTCTACAACGACCGCACCTACCCCCATCTGATCCGGCTTTTCTCCGACCTCGGCGTCGAGACCGCCGCGTCGGACATGTCGTTCTCGGTCCAGGCCACGCGCGACAACGGCCGCCCGCTCGAGTGGAGCGGCAACAACCTCGACACCGTGTTCGCACAGCGCCGCAACCTGTTCGACGCCCGCTTCCTGAGCATGCTGCGCGACCTGCTGCGCTTCAACCGCCTGACCACCCGCATCGCCGAAGCCGGAACCGAGGGCGAACTGGCCCAGCCGCTCGGCGAATTCCTCGACGCCAACCGTTTCGGCGCGGCTTTCCGCGACTGGTATTTCCTGCCGATGATGGGCTGCATCTGGAGCTGCTCGACCACGCAGATGCTGGCGTTCCCGGTGGCCACCATGATCCGGTTCTGCCACAACCACGGCCTGATCCAGATCGCCAACCGGCCGCAGTGGCGCACCGTACGCGGCGGCTCGCGCAACTACGTCGAGAAAATAGTCGCCGGCCTGCCCGACAAGCGCCTGAACACTCCCGTGCGGCGCATCACCCGCACCGAGAACGGCGTGCTGCTGGCGACCGACGCCGGCACCGAGCGCTTCGACCACGTCGTGCTGGCCACCCACTCCGACCAGTCGCTGGCGATGCTGGGCGACGCCAGCCCGGCCGAAGCCGCCGTGCTGGGCGCGATCCGCTACCAGCCGAACCACGCCGTACTCCACACCGACGCCGCCGTATTGCCGCAGCGCCGCTCGGCCTGGGCCGCCTGGAACTACGAGCGGGCAACCGGTGAGCGAGCCGGCGAGCGCGAATCGGGCCGGGTCTGCCTGCACTACCTGCTGAACAAGCTGCAGCCGCTGCCCTGGCAGCAGCCGGTCGTCGTTTCGTTGAATCCGGTCCGCGAGATCCAGCGTAGTCAGGTCATGGCGGAATACGACTACGACCACCCGGTGCTCGACCTTGCCGCGATCCGCGCGCAGGCCGAGGTGCCAGCCCTGCAAGGCCAGCGCAACACCTGGTTCGCGGGCGCCTGGATGGGCTACGGCTTCCACGAGGACGGCCTGAAGGCCGGCCTGGCTGCCGCCGCAGGCCTGCGCGCCCGGCTGTCCCCCGGCGGCGACGCGACCGCGAGGCGCGCGGCATGACACCGACGCAGGCCGTGCCGCTGATGGGCTTCGGGGAAGTCCGGCATGCACGCCTGCGCCCGGCGCGCAACGCCTTCGCCTATCCGACCTATTTCCTGATGCTGCCGATGCGCACCCTGCGCGCGCATGGCAGCGAGGCCGTGGCGCTCAATCGCCGGGCTGCGATTTCCTTCCACGACGTCGACCACGGCGACGGCCGAGCGCCCCAGCAAGGCGGCGCGCTGGCCTGGCTCGACGAACTGCTGGCCGCCCACCGCATCCACGACGCCACCGGCGAAGCCTGGCTGCACTGCTATCCGCGCGTGTTCGGCTACACCTTCAAGCCGGTGAGCTTCTGGTACTGCCACACGCCCGAAGGCGTGCTGCGGGCGATCGTGGTCGAGGTCAACAACACCTTCGGCGAGCGCCACTGCTACCTGCTCGACCGCCCGGTGTACGGCGCCGAGCTCAAGGCCGCGAAGGCCTTCCACGTCTCGCCGTTCTGCCAGGTCAGCGGCGGCTATCGATTCCGCTTCTTCGTCGATGCCGAGCTGACGCGCACCGTGGTGCGCATCGACCACGACGACGCCGAAGGCCCGCTGCTGCAGACCAGCGTGAGCGGCCAGCTCGCCCCCGTGGACCCGGCCAGCGTGCGGCGCGCGCTGTGGCGCTACCCGGCGATGACCTTCGGGCTGATCGCGCGCATCCACTGGCAGGCAGCGAAGCTCTGGCTCAAGCGCGTGCCTTTCGTCGCCAAGCCGGCGCCGCCCACCCATTTCGTTTCACGCGACAACCAGCAGCAGGCGAATCCATGAGCGCCGCGCCGGGCCGTCCCAAGCAAGCTCGCACCGCAGTGCGCAGCACGAAGGTACTTCAATGACTTCTTCCATTACCACTGCCTCCCGCTTCTCGCTGCCCCAGGATGCGCCCGGCGCCGCGCGCACCGTGCTCGGCCTGCTGCAGCGGCTGGCCTACGGCTCGCTCACCGTGCGCCTGCCGGACGACTCCGTGCGGCACTTCGGCGCCACGCCGGGCAGCGGCCCCACCGCCTCGCTCACGCTGCGCAACTGGAACGTGTGCAAGGCCGCGCTCAAGTCGGGCGACATCGGCTTTGCCGAGAGCTACATCGCGGGCGACTGGACCACGCCCAACCTCACCGAGCTGATCAAGGTGTTCATCGCCAACCGCCGCGCAATAGAAGACGTGGTGTACGGCAACTGGTTCGGCCGCCTGGTGTACCGGGTGCGGCATCTCATGAACCGCAACAGCAAGGCCGGCAGCTCGCGCAACATCCATGCGCACTACGACCTGGGCAACGCGTTCTACAAGCTCTGGCTCGACGAGACGATGAACTACTCGTCGGCCTGGTTCGAAGGCGACCTCACCAGGCCGATGCCCGGGGCGCAGCGCGCCAAGGTGCGCCGCGCGCTCGAACTCGCAGCCGTGAAGCCCGGCGACCGCGTGCTCGAGATCGGCTGCGGCTGGGGCGCGCTGGCCGAGATGGCCGCCGTCGACTTCGGCGCCTCGGTGACGGGCGTGACGCTCTCGACCGAGCAACTGGCCTTCGCGCAGCAGCGCACCGCCGGTCTGCGCGCGGACCTGCGCCTGCAGGACTACCGCGACATCTCGGACGCACCCTTCGACGCCGTCTGCTCCATCGAAATGGTGGAGGCCGTGGGCCGCGAATACTGGCCGACCTACTTCCGCAGCGTGAGCCGGCTGCTCAAGCCGGGCGGCCGCGCCTGCGTGCAGAGCATCGTGATCGACGACCAGCTGTTCGACCGCTACATCGACTCGACCGACTTCATCCAGCAGTACATCTTCCCGGGCGGCTGCCTGCCGTGCCCGCGCGAGTTCCGCCGCGAGGCCGAGGCCGCGGGGCTGGAGGTGGTGGACGAGTTCGCCTTCGGCGCCGACTACGCCGAGACGCTGCGCCGCTGGCGCGAGAGCTTCCTGGGGCAGCGCGCGCAGATCCTGCAGCTGGGCTTCGACGAGCGCTTCATGCGCATCTGGGAGTTCTACCTGGCCTACTGCGAGGCCGCGTTCTCGCAGGCCAACATCGACGTGGTGCAGTACACGCTGCGCAAGCGCTAGATCGCGCGGGCCTTCGTGTCGTCCTCCTTCGGACCCCTGGCCGGCTTGCGCTACGGCCTCCTCGGGCTGCCGCTCGCCTTTGTCGCGCTGCCGCTCTACGTGCTGCTGCCCAACCACTACGCGCGCGCCTTCGGCGTGCCGCTGGCCACGCTGGGCGCTGTGCTGCTGGGCGCGCGGCTGCTCGACGCGCTGATCGACCCGCTGCTCGGGCGGCTCAGCGACCGGCTGCATGCGCGTTCGGCGCACGCGGTGCTGGGTGGCGGCGCCGTCGCGGCCGGCGTGCTGCTGCTGGGCTTCGGTCTGCTGTTCTTTCCGCAGGTACTGGTCGACCCGTCGAACCATGGGGCGCTGCTGGTGGCGGCGGCCGTGCTGCTGGCGCTGACCTACGCGGGCTACAGCATGCTGAGCATCGCGCACCAGTCGTGGGGCGCGATGCTGGGCGGCGACGCCTTGCAGCGCGGGCGCATCGTCGGCTGGCGAGAAGGCCTGGGGCTGGTCGGCGTGGTGCTCGCATCGGTGATACCGACGCTGGCAGGGCTGCCCGCGATGGTGGCGCTGTTCGGCGTGCTGCTGGTGATTGGCTGGGTGTTCTGGACACAGGCGCCGCGGCCCGTGCGTGGCAACGCACCGCACGAGGCTGTCGACCTGCGGCTGCCGCTGCGCCGCCCGGCATTCCGCCGGCTGCTGGCGGTATTCGTGCTCAATGGCATCGCGAGCGCGGTGCCAGCCACGCTGGTGCTGTTCTTCGTGCAGGACAGGCTGCGCGCGCCGGCCTCGCTGGAGCCGGCCTTCCTGGGCCTGTACTTCGTGATGGCGGCGGCGTCGATTCCGCCATGGCTGCGCATCGTGAAACGCTTCGGGCTGGCGCGCTCCTGGCTCGGGGGCATGTGCATGTCGGTGGTCGTGTTCGCCTGGGCCGGCGCGATGGGCGCGGGCGACGCGGTGCCGTTCCTGGTGGTTTGCGCGCTCTCGGGCTTCGCGATCGGTTCCGACCTCGTGCTGCCGAGCGCCCTGCTGGCCGGCATCATTGCCGAGGCCGGCGACCAATCGCATGCCGGCGCCTACTTCGGCTGGTGGAATTTCGCAACCAAGCTCAACCTCGCGCTGGCGGCGGGACTGGCGCTGCCGCTGCTCGGGCTGGCCGGCTACGTGCCCGGCGCGCGCGAAGCTGGGGCGCTGCAGGCGCTGTCGCTTGCCTATTGCCTTCTGCCCTGCGTGCTCAAGGTGATGGCGGGCGCATCGCTGTGGGCGCTGGTGATTCGCCCGGCAGCCGCGGCTTCGCAGCCCATGCCGGTTCCGAAGGCCGCGCCTTGAAGCCGCTGAATCCGCCGCTCGCCGACTGGCAGGGCAAGACGGCGTGGATCGTCGGCGCGTCCACGGGCATCGGCCGGGCGACGGTGCTGGCGCTGCTCGAGCGCGGCGCGCGGGTCGGGGTGTCGGCGCGAAACGGCGATGCGCTCGAAGAACTGGCGGCGCTGCACAACCATGCAGGCCAGCCGCCGCGCGTGATCGTGCTGCCGCTCGACGTGCGCGACAGCGCCGCCGTGGCCGCAGCGCATGCACAGCTGCTGGCGGCTACGGGCGGAATCGATTTCGTGCTCTTCAACGCCGCCACCTACGGCGCGCTGCGCGCCGACGCGTTCTCGCTCGAGCAGATGCTGGCGCACCAGCAGGTCAACTATGTCGGCGCGCTGCATGTGCTGGCGGCGGTGTTGCCCGGCTTCGTGGCGGGCGGTGCGGGGCATGTGTCGATCACCGGCAGCGTTGCCGGCTTTCGCGGGCTGCCAAAGAGCCTGGCCTATGGTCCGACCAAGGCCGCGCTCACCAATCTGGCCGAGGTGCTGTACGTCGACCTGCATGCGCGCGGCATCGGCGTGAGCGTGGTGCAGCCGGGCTTCGTCGACACCCCGCTGACGGCGAAGAACGATTTCAGGATGCCGGCGCTGATCACGCCCGCCCAGGCCGCCGAAGCCATGCTCGACGGCTGGCGCCGGGGCGATTTCGAGATCCACTTTCCGCGCCGCTTCACCTTCTGGATGAAGCTCATGCGCCTGCTGCCCTACCGGCTGTACTTTCCGGCGGTGGCGCGGTTCACCGGCCTGTGAAGCCTGGTCAAGGCTTTGTGTCGATGAAGCTGGGCCGCAGCATCAGCTTGTCGTACAGCTTGGCGAGGTTGGCGTGGTCGGCGCGCCAGTCGATCTCGGGAAAGCGCAGGTTCAGCCAGCCGAGCGTGCAGCCGACCGCGATGTCCGACAGGCTCAGGTGGATGCCGCTGCAAAAGGGCTTGTCGCCCAGTCCCTTGGCCATGGCCGCGACGCCGTCCAGCACCTTGGTGCGCTGGCGCTCGATCCATGCCGCGCTGCGTTCGCCGTCGTTGCGGCCGGACCAGGTGGCTTCCAGGCGCCAGAGCACGCCGGCGTCCATGACGCCGTCGGCCAGCGCTTCCCAGGTCTTGACCTCGGCGCGCTCGCGGCCTTGCTGGGGAATCAGCTTGCCGACGGGCGACAGGGTGTCGAGGTATTCGACGATCACGCGCGAGTCGAACATCGCCTCGCCGCCTTCCATGATCA
This sequence comes from Variovorax durovernensis, assembly GCF_977011995.1. Lineage (NCBI taxonomy): Bacteria > Pseudomonadati > Pseudomonadota > Betaproteobacteria > Burkholderiales > Comamonadaceae > Variovorax > Variovorax durovernensis. The sequence continues at coordinate 6,555,290 of NZ_CDRNCW010000001.1, forward strand.
GGCAGGGCACCTTCCCCAGGGGATTGGAGCTGGCGATGGTGGTGTCGGCAGCCCAGACGTCTTCGATCAGGAACTGGTAATCGAGCCGTTTTTCGGCCAGCACCACGCGCACCTTGCGCACATACGGGCTGGCGGCCGATCCGATCAGTTTCATGAAGGCTCTCTCCCTAAACTATGACAACATTAGTTAATAGTCATTTTAGGTGAACGGGAAAACCGGAGGCCCGAATCGACCCCGATGTGTCGGGCCGGCCCCACGGACCGCCGGCCGCCTAAAATTGAGGCATGAGCTTTTCCACCGTTTCCGCCCTTTCCCCCCTTGATGGCCGTTACGCGGCCAAACTCGCGGCGTTGCGCCCGCTGATGAGCGAACAGGGCTATATGCACCGGCGCGTGCAAGTCGAGGTGGCGTGGTTCATTGCGCTGTCCGACTGCGGCTTCGCCGAATTCAAGCCCCTGACGGGCGGCGCCCGCAAGTACCTGCTGGGCCTGGTATCCCACTTTTCCGAGGCCGACGCGCTGGCCATCAAGGAAATCGAGAAAACCACCAACCACGACGTGAAGGCCGTCGAATACTGGATCAAGTCCAAGTTCGAGGCCCGGCCCGAGCTGCTGGCCGCCGCCGAGTTCGTGCACTTCGCCTGCACCAGCGAAGACATCAACAACACCAGCCACGCCCTGCAGATCCAGGCCGCGCGCGACAAGGTCATGCTGCCGGCCATCGACGGCCTGATCGCCAAGCTGCGCGAAATGGCGCACCAGTTCGCCGATGTGTCGATGCTCTCGCGCACGCACGGCCAGACCGCCAGCCCGACCACCGTCGGCAAGGAAATCGCCAACGTGGCGGTGCGCCTTTCGAAGGCGCGCGCGCAGATTGCCTCGGTGCAGCTGCTGGGCAAGATGAACGGCGCGGTCGGCAACTACAACGCCCACCTGGCCGCATGGCCGGAGTTCGACTGGGAAGCCTTCAGCCGCAAGGTCATCGAGACGCCCGCGCCGCTGGGGCTGGGCCTGAGCTTCCAGCCGTACAGCATCCAGATCGAGCCGCATGACTACATGGCAGAGCTGTTCGACGCGGTGGCCCGCGCCAACACGATCCTGATCGACTTCTCGCGCGACGTCTGGGGCTACGTGAGCCTGGGCTACTTCAAGCAGCGCCTGAAGAAAGGCGAGATCGGCTCGTCGACCATGCCGCACAAGGTCAACCCGATCGACTTCGAGAACGCCGAAGGCAACCTGGGCCTGGCCAACGCGGTGCTGCGCCACCTGAGCGAAAAGCTGCCCATCAGCCGCTGGCAGCGCGACCTGACCGACAGCACGGTGTTGCGCAACATCGGCGTGGCCTTCGGCTATGCCACGCTGGCCTACGCCAGCCTGGCCACCGGCCTGGGCAAGCTCGAACTCAACGAAGAAGCGCTGGCCGAAGACCTCGACGCCTCGTGGGAAGTGCTGGCCGAGCCGATCCAGACGGTGATGCGTCGCTTCGGCGTGCAGGGCGCCTACGAGCAGCTCAAGGAAGTGACGCGCGGCAAGACCGTGACGGCCGAGGCGCTGCACGGGCTGATCCGCTCGCTGGAAATTCCGGAAGAGGAAAAGGCCCGCCTGCTGGCGATGACGCCGGCCAGCTACGTCGGCAAGGCTGCCGAGCTGGCCAAGCGCATCTGATGGCCCTCAAGTCCACCATCTTCAAGGCCACCCTCGCGGTGGCCGACATCGACCACGGCTACTACGCCGACCATGCGCTGACGCTGGCGCGCCATCCGAGCGAGACCGACGAGCGGATGATGATCCGCCTCGTCGCGCTCGCGCTCAACGCGCACCAGCTTCAGGACATCTGCAACGGCGACGGCACGCTGGCCTTCGGCGCCGGCCTGTCGAACGTCGAAGAGCCCGACGTGTGGCTGCGCGACTTCACCGGCGAGGTGAAGATCTGGATCGAGGTGGGCCAGCCGGAAGACAAGCCCATCATCAAGGCCTGCGGCAAGGCGGACGAGGTGATCGTCTATTGCTTCAACCACGCGGCCGAGATCTGGTGGCGCGGCATCGAGAACAAGCTGACGCGGCCGCAGAACCTGAAGGTCTACCGCGTGCCGACCGATGCTTCGCAGGCGCTGGCCGCGCTCGCGCAGCGCAGCATGCAGCTGCAGGCGACGATCCAGGAAAACACGCTGACGCTGGGCGACGGCACGAACAGCATCGACGTCGAGCTGCTCCGCTGGAAATAGGGCTCGCGCCGGTCAGGCGACCGGCATCATCTCGCCGCACTGCCAGCACTGCTCGAAGCCGCCTTCGACGTGTTCGCCGCACACGCACTGCCAGCTGCGTTGCGGGCGGTGCTGCAAGGCGTGCAGCAGGCGCCTGGCGAGGTCGAACTGGGTTTCGTCGTCGATCCAGATCTCGGGCAGGCACTGGTCGGGCGGCAGCTGGCCCATGACCGCGCCGAGGAACTCGCGCTGCACGGTGGCGGCCACGCCTTCCTCGCGCAATGCATGCGCCCACACGGTCGCGATGGCGAGGTTGGGGGCTTGCGCGAGGCGGCGCATTGTCAGGGTGTCCAGCTCTGCTCGTCGTCGGGGTCGAACTCGGGATCGGCGGCGGACGGCGGCGGTTCTGCCTCGCGCGCCCGTTCCGCATAGCGGTTGAAGCGCCAGGCCGAGTCTTCCATGGTGATGCGGCGCCAGGTGGCGCGCTTCTCTACCGGCGTCATGGCAGGCCAGAGCTGCACTTCGTCGAAGCTGCGGCCGCAGCCCTTGCATTCGTCGTCGCCCTGGCTGGTGGAGCAGATCGCGATGCAGGGCGTGTCGGGCGTGCTTTCGTACCAGGCCATCCATGCGGCCCAGGCCTTGGGCGGAAAGCCGACCTCGTCGACCTCCTCCTCGTGATGAAAGACCATGAGCGCGTAGACCTCGGCCAGCGCGCGCAGTTCGGGGCCCAGCGTGACCCCGTCGGGCGAGGGTGATTTCTCGCGCCAGTGATTGATGGCGGCCTCGATGTCGGTGATGTGTATGGCGGCCATGAAGAGTGAAAAATTCAGCGAGCGGGGATCATAGACCGGCAATGCCCCGAGGCCATGAAGGGCCATGATTGCTACAAAACAAAGAGCGCCAGAGCTCCTGTTCATGCGTGTTTCCAGGACATTCCTTTTAAGCCCTTGAAAACTTTCGGTTGCGCCGCCAAGGTCTTCGATGCTCTAATCCCGCCCACGAAGGGGAGTAGCTCCCGACCGCCGTCCACAACGGCGCGAATCGTCAGGTCGTCAATACGAAGCAAAACACTTCCGGCCTGTCGGGCAGCGTACGCGCATTGTTTTTTTGCGCGCACGCCGTCGAGCAAGACCTTCGATTTGAACCTGTGCAGGTTTGGTCGAAGCGTTCGCGAGTCCCCGGTGTCACCCGGTCTTCATTCCTCGCTTTCGACCATCCGCTCAGGATGAATCGAAACGCATCGCCATGCGCCTTCGTCGTCGCCCTCTTGAAGGGAGAGACTGGGGCGCGACAACAAAGAGGAACCTATGGAACTGTTCATGGCCCCGGAATTCTGGGTCGCTGTCGGTCAGATCATCATGATCGACATCCTGCTCGGCGGCGACAACGCCGTCGTGATCGCACTGGCCTGCCGCAAGCTGCCGCCGCACCAACGCACCAAGGGCATCCTGTGGGGCACCGCCGGCGCCATCATCCTGCGCGTCATCCTGATCTTCTTCGCACTCACGCTGCTGGCCATTCCGTTCCTGAAGCTGGTCGGCGCCATCCTGCTGGTGTGGATCGGCGTGAAGCTGCTGGCGCCAGAGCATGACGACGCTCACGGCAACATCACCGGCAGCGACAAGCTGTGGGGCGCGGTCAAGACCGTGATCATTGCCGACCTCGTGATGAGCGTGGACAACGTGATCGCCATTGCCGGCGCCGCGCAAGGCGCAGGCGAAGGCCACCAGATGCCGCTCGTGATCTTCGGCCTGCTCGTGAGCATCCCGATCATCGTCTGGGGCAGCCAGCTGGTCATCAAGCTGATGGACAAGTTCCCGATGATCATCACCGCCGGCGGCATGCTGCTCGGCTGGATCGCCGGCACGATGGCCGTGTCCGACCCCGCGCTCGCTAACGCCGCGGCCTGGACCTGGGTGCCGAAGGTGCCGCAGACCGACACGATCAAGTACGCGGCCGGCGTTGCAGGCGCGCTGCTGGTGCTGGCAGTCGGCAAGTGGGTTGCCGCCCGCCAGGCCCGCAGCAAGCCAGAGACCCCGGTGACCACCGGCTGAGCATCGCTCGCCGTCACCGGACATCGACACCGCGAACTTCTGTCACCAGCCAGCCTCTGTCACTCTAACTATCTGAAGGAGCACGCCATGGAAAAGATCATTCTTTATATCGACGACGTCACCTACGCCTGTGAACAGTTCGCCGAACTCACGCCCGACGCGAACAACGTCGTGGCGCGCCATTGGGTGCTCGTGGCCTGCGCGCCGCGCATGACGCATCGCATCAGCAAATGGGTGAGCCACAGCGCGCGCGAGAACTGGCGCGCCAAGTGGTTCAGCAAGGTGCAGGCACAGATGCTGCCCCTGCTGGAGCGCAACGGCGGGCAGGTGACGCCGGTGCTGGCCAAGGGTCCGCTGGCCGAGCTGACCGCGCAGCTGAAGCGCGAGCACGGTGCCGTGCACGTGGTCGATGCGCGCCGTCCGAAGATCGGTGTCGACCTGGAGCCGGTGACGCCGGACCAGAAGCCGGCGCACCAGTCGGGCTGGGCCTTTCCAGGCGCGGTGATGGGCATGGGCGCACTGCTGGTGCTGGCGAACGAGCTGGCCGAGTAAGCGCCTCGCGTTCTCTTCTTCGACGAGCCCCGGTGCGGCAACGCACCGGGGCTCGTTGTTTTTGGCACCCTGGGGTATCCTGCGCCGCATGCGCATCATCATCAAATGGCTGCTCAGCGCCGTCGCGCTGCTGGCGGTGGCTTATCTCTACAGCGGCGTCCAGGTCAGCAGCTTCGGCTCGGCGCTGATTGCCGCGGCCGTCATCGGCCTGCTCAACATGATCGTTCGGCCGGTGCTGGTGGTGCTGACGCTGCCTGTCACCATCGTCACGCTCGGGCTGTTCCTGTTCGTGATCAACGCGCTGCTGTTCTGGGCTGCCTCGGGGCTGCTCGCCGGCTTCCACGTCAACGGCTTCCTGGCCGCGCTGATCGGCTCGCTGCTGTACTCGCTGCTGGGCCTGCTGATCGAGTCCGCGCTGGGCGGGCTGCTGTCCAGGCGCTGAAGAAGCGCCTGCGCCGGCCGTCCCGCGCAGCTACTTCAGCGGCGGCTCGGCGGCCTGCTCTTTCACCAGCACATCCACCGCCCGCGCACGGGTGTCGATGATCGACGCCTCGTAGTGATCGACCGGCTTGCCGGACTGGCGAATCAGCTCCTGCGCCGCCTTGAATCGGTCCCGCGCGGCCGGATAGTCGAGGATCGCGACATTGGCCTCGGCATCGGCGCGCACCGCGCGCAGCGTGTCGTTCTCCGCGCCGTAGAGGTTGGCCAGCGTGTGCCATGCCGTCGCATCGCGCGGGTTCGCGGCGACCCAATCGCGCAGCACGGGAATCATCGGTGCGGGCTGGCGCAGGGCGGTCGCGGCTTCGGCGGCGAGCATCATCTCTGGCCGCTCCTTCGACTTGGCGTCGAGCAGCGCGGCGGCCTTGGCCGGGGCACCCGCGGCGAGTTCGATCTCGGCGCTGAGCCAGCGTGCCTGCTTGGCTGCGGCAGGGTCATCGGCCGTGCGAGCCACCAACCGCTCGGCCAGCGCGCGCGCAGCCTTGTAGTCGCGCAGTTCCTTGGCCGACAGCGCCGCCGCGTAGAGCGTGCCGGCCTGCTGGGCCGGCGAGCTTTTCGCGAACTCGCCGGAAGACGCGGAATCGACCCACAGCCGCAGCACGTCGACACCAGGCCGCGTCAGTACGCGAGCGCGCGAAGCGATCATCGCGTGGTCCATGACGAGCGGCAGCGGCGGCGTGGCGTCCATGCGGAACTGGAAGCGGCCTTGCATGTCGGAGATACGCTCCGTTGTCAGCGGATGGCTGCGCAGATAGGGGTACGAGCCGTTGTCGTTCAGGCGCGAGGCGTACTGCAGCTTCTCGAACATCGCGGCCGCGCCTTGCGGCGCGAAGCCCGCCTGCGTCATCACGCCGAAGCCGACGCGGTCGGCTTCGCGCTCCATGTCGCGCGAGAAGTTCAGCTGGTTCTGCGCAAAGAGCGCCTGGCTGCCCATGATCACTGCCTGGCCGGCGTCGCCGCTGCGGCTCTTGCCAGCGGCGATCATCCCGAGGATCAGGCCCGCGATCATCAGCGGCATCTGCTTGCCTTGCTTGCTCATGATGCGCGAGATGTGGCGCTGGGTGACGTGCGAGAGCTCGTGCCCCAGCACCGTCGCCAGCTCGTCGCGGCTGCCGACCGCGGCGACGAGGCCCAGGTTCAGCCCCAGATAGCCGCCGGGCAGCGCGAAGGCGTTGATGTTGCGGTCGCGGCCCAGCAGGATCGTCCAGGCAAAGCGCTCGTCGAGTTCGGGCGTGAGTTCGCCGCGCGCGCGGGCCGCCGCCAGCAGGCGCTGCCAGATGTCCTGCACATAGGCCGCGACCACGGGGTCGTCGATGTAGTCGGTATCGCGATAGAGCTCGCGGGCAATCTGGTCGCCAAGATGGCGCTCGGCGCTGGCGGTCATCTCGCCGCCGTCGCCCAGGCCGGGCAGAACCTGCATCTGCGCCAGCGCGGGGGCGGGCAGCAGCACCTGGGACGCTATCAAGAAAGTAGCGCAGAACGTCCGCAGGGCGGCTGTCAGGCGGCGTCTTCTGAAGGGAGTGGGAGTCAAGCGCGGCATTCCTCGTCTGTGGCTCGGGCTCGTATGATGCATCTTCAAAACGAACGTTCACCATGAGCACTCTCACCCATTTTGACGCCCAGGGCCAGGCCCACATGGTCGACGTGGCCGGCAAGGCCTCCACCCACCGCGTGGCAGTGGCCACGGGCCGCATCGAGATGCAGGCGGCAACACTGGCGCTGATCGAATCGGGAACGGCGAAGAAGGGCGACGTGCTGGGGATCGCCCGCATCGCGGGCATCCAGGCGGCGAAGAAGACGAGCGACCTGATCCCGCTGTGCCATCCGCTGGCGCTGACGCGGGTGGCGGTGGCGTTCGCCCTTGCCGACCAGGGAAGCGCGCCGCAGGTGGCTTGCACAGCGACTGTCGAGACCGTGGGGCCCACGGGGGTGGAGATGGAGGCGCTGACTGCGGTGCAGGTGGCGCTATTGACGATCTACGACATGTGCAAGGCGGTGGACCGGGGCATGCGGATCACGGATGTGCATGTGTTGGAGAAGCATGGGGGGAAGTCGGGGAGTTGGGTGGCGGCATGAAGACCGGCGCAATGCCGAACGCCTAGCGCCAGCAAGTCGCCACAGTACCAGGCGTATCCGCAGCCATGGCTTTCTTGCCCGTGGCATCCAACGTGAAATCGCCACACTTGCGATCGGCGGTCTGCACGCCAGCACGCGCGGCCTTGAATGCATATCCACCGTCGCTGCCATCGCTGGCCTGAGTCAGGGTCAGCGTGTAATAGCCGTTCTCCGAGGTATTGCCGTTTGGCAGCTTCAGCTTGGCAAGATCTGCGGACGCCGCGTACTTGCCGTTCTGCGCCTTCCACCGCTCCTGGCGCGCAGCGGCATCATTGAGCAAGTTCTGCGCTTCCACACGCCGGGACCGGAACCCGTACTCCGTGTAAGACGGGTAGGCGATCGCAGCCAGGATGCCGATGACGGCCACGGTGATCATCAGCTCGATCAGGGTGAAGCCCTTTTCAGCATTGCGCACTGGTTTCTCCTTTAAAGACATGCCGCTCGCCTGAGACATCAACTGTTCGGCGGTTGCTTGCGCCAACTCTGGCGACCGAACTGCAAGCCATGATTGACCCTGCGTTCAGCATTCGCGCTGGGGTCGAACACTCGTTCAGCACGGATTGTCTGCTTGCCTGCACCGGTTTCCGTACCGTTGACCTGGCCACCAGCCACCGCATCCGCGGCGCTGAAGACGCCATCGCCGTTCATGTCGAACACGACATAGTTGGTGCGGCCGCCGCCGTTGGGGTCAATGCCATAGATCGTGCCGCCCATGCCTGCCGCGCAGGGATCTTCGGAAGTCCGCACCGACGAGAGGAACAGCCCCCGTCCGTACAGCGTCATGTCGTAGATCACCTTTTCGCCGTTACGCGGCAGGTCCACGACCCAGCCCCATTTGTCGACATCGCTGTCCTGCTTGCCGGTGGCATTGGCCTTGTACCAAGCTACCGTGTTGTTCGTCAGCGAGAAGTTGCCCGTGCCGGCTTCCAGTTCCGTGAACGACTGGCCCTGCAGGTCCGTGCGCACCTTGGACGCCGTCGGCAATGTCGTGGGCGCGGTTGCGCCGCCGTCGCTGTAGCGGTCCCAGACGCCGTACACCGTCTGCCGCTGCAGATTGCTCTTGTCGCTGGCCGTCAGCAGGCGGCCAGTGGCGAAGATCACCAGGTCACCCTTTCCGGTGGGGTGCTTCGTCACGTAGGGCGCCGCCGTGATAGCTTGGCGTTTGCCATCGGCGTCCTTGGCTGTGAAGAACTTTTGCACTGTCCACGCCGAAATGTCGCCGCTGCTCATGTCGAAGCGCCACATGTTGCCTGCCAAGTCACCTGCGTAGGCTACGTCCACCTTGCCGTCGCGGGTGTTGTCCACGGCGGTCAAGCGCGACAGCCCGTTGCCCAGGGGCAGCGAAGCCGTCAGCTCGGCAGCCGTCATGCCGCCATCCAGGTCGAAGCGGCGCAGCACGCTGCCATTGGAAATGTCCACCACAAACAGGCTGGCACCGCCACCGCCTGAGCTGCTGTTGCCGCCCTGGTACCCACCAGGCACCAATGCGACCCATTTTCCCTTGCCATCTGCGGGATCATTGAGGCGGGCGATGGTCGGCTGCGGCAGGGAATTGCCCATGTTGAGGTTGGTACCGGCGGCCGTGTCGGCACCGAACTCCCACAGCAATTGAGGCGAAGCCGGGTCCGTGACGTCCAGCGCGAACACCTGCCTGCCGCCAGCGCCCAGGCTCCCGATCAGCACCTTGTGCCACGCCGAGCCGAAGTACACATCGGAAGCCACAGGCGTGCCGTCCACGTAGTAGCGATGGGGAGTGCCGTCCTTCTTGCCGTAATCTGGCGCGGTGAGCGTGTTCAGGTTGTTGCGCATCGCCGTGGGAACGAAGGCAAACGACTCGTCTCCTGTATCGGCACGGAAGGCGTGGAACATCCCATCGTTGGCGCCCACGTAGATCATCTCGGGCTTGCCCGCCTGGCTGGAAGCGAAGGTTGCATAGTTGCTGCCGGTGCCCTCCAGGGTGTCGGCCGCGCCCGCCCGGTAGAGCGCCCCCTTTACGCGCAGCGGCGAGGAATTGACGATGTCACCCAGTATGTTGGACTTGCCGCTGGCCAGGCTCTTGCGGACACGGAACGAGTCGTTCTCGCCGCGCAGGAAGCTGATGCGCTGCTCGGCCTTGGCATCCGCCTGGTTGGTCGCAGGATTCTTGTTGAGCGCCGTGAGCCAGGCCGCATCGGCTGTCTGCCCGTTGATGCCAGTAAAGGTGAAGGGGCGCAAGGTCGGCGTGGTGGTACCGGCGCCAGCGTACAGAATGTTTCGAGTCGTCGTGCGCTTGGACAGCACCTCGGCCGCGCTCCACTTGCGCACATAGCTCAGGCCGGTGGTGCCGGTATCGGTCAGGCTTTCGCGGATCACGTCGCCGACCCAGCCATCCGCCTCGAAGCGGGTGCGATAGACGTCAGCGCCCGCTGCAAGAGTGCCGCCGGGCACATCCACCGCCACCGCAGTCACCGAGTTGGTGTTCTGCAGGATGTCGTTGAAGGCCTTGGTCATCTGCGCCTTCAGCGTGGTGGCGTTGGTGACCAGGAAATAGTTGTCCGGATCGCCCACGACCGACGCCGGATCGCGCCCAGGCATGCCGTACTTGGCGGCGTACCAAAGCGGGTCCTTGAGAAAGCTGCCCGAAGAATCGGAGGTGCTGGCCGTGAAGGTCCGGCTGGCCGACAGCGGCAGATTGATGCATTCAGAATCGTTGGATCGGCCCACGCAGTATCCCGGCGCACGGCCAGGAGGCGTGTTCAGCGCGTAGTACACCGAGGCCGTGTCCTTGTCGCGCACCTCGAGATACATGCCGTCCTGATTGGTGCCGGAGATCACGTAGCCCATGTGCTGGCCGATGCTGCCGGCCGCGTATTCGGACACCATGTCGACCTTCACGCTGCCGTTGGCCTGCAGCGAGACGATATAGCGAGAGATCGCATCCATGTCATGGTCAGCACCTTGCTCCACGTCCTCGTAGTTGATGCGGAACTCCGCGTAAGGACGCCCTTCGTTGATGTTGGCGTTCTTGTCCGCAGTGCCTGTATTGGCGATGCGGTCCACGTAGTAGTCCACGATCTGATTGGTCGGCACGAAGCGCGTGGGATCGATGCTGTAGCCGGCCACAGACTTGGCAAAGGGGGAGATCGTCACGAACCGGTTGTTTCCGACCGGAAAACGGATCTCCGGCAGCGGAGAGGCGATGGCCACCGAATAGGTCATCAGCCGGTTCTTGCCCTTGGCATTGCCGAAGACGGCATTGTTGGCCGCAAAGCGCGATACCCCTGCGGAGTAATAGCTGCCTTCCTTGCTGGGCTCCTGCGGCGACAGTCCGCGCACCCACGAGAGATCGTCGACCGTCTTCACCGACGGCGCGCCGTTCGCGTTGGTCGAGTTCGACTGGCCGATGAAGAAATTCTTGCCGTGTATGCCCTCGGCCGCTCCGATGGCCTGCACCTCGTTGGCGACATTGAAGCCGCCCAGGGCATCCGCGTTGACGGCGATGGACTGGTAGCGGCTGCCGGGCATCTTCGTGTCATACGACGGATTGATGTCGCTGAGCACGGTCATCACGGGGCGCGCGCAATGCTGGTAGCCGCCGCCGCCAGCGGTCTTTGCCGCATAGGGCGACACCCAGTCGGGCTTCGAGAGATTCAGGGGATTCGCGCTGTCCTTGGCGCCGCTGCCGTAGTCATACTGGCTATGCGCACCGGATGCACCGCCGAAATACCGCATCGTCTCGAACATCATCTCGCCCACCGGGCTCCCCCACATCGCGCACATCGATGGATCGGTCTTGCCGCTGATGGGGCCGTCGGTGATCCAGCCGCAATCGTTGTACTGGCTGCCGTTGAAGCCGATCAGGCGCAGGCGGTCGATGTTGGCGACGACGCCCGCGACGTTGGTCTGGAACACGCCCGTCTGCGGATCGACTTCCTCAGCAAAGCTGCTCATGTTGCGCCGCAGGATGCCGCCCGCGATGTTCTTCTGGTACGAGCCCGAGAGCAGGCCGAAGTACATCTTGTTGTTCTCGCCGAAGTCGTGCAGCAAGCCGGTAGGCTTGTAGATGGCCGTGCCACCGTTGTTAGGGTAGGACTTGCAGCTGGCCTCACGCAAGGCTGCGTCGGTACTGGAGCAGGCCTCCACCCTGATCTTGTTGGTCGTGATGGTGCTGGCTGGCCGCGTAATCTTCAACGCAAGTCCCCAGTTGTCGTCGCCCGTTCCCTCGACGTGGCGGAATTTCACCGTCTTCCAGCCTGCAGTCGCGAAGGTGATGTCCTTTGAGTGGCTCTGCAGGCCGTTCTGGCTGCGGTCGGCGCCGTGACCGCCATACCAGCCCCAGGTGGTGCCATCGATGGTGGCCTCCACGGCGTCATCCCCGTCGACCGCGAATGTGTATTTCCCGGCGGTCGGAATATTGATCTCGCCGACGATCTCGGTCAGGTAGTTTTCTTGGGTGCAGTTGTTCGTGCCAGCAAACGGGTTGTTATTGCCGCCGGTTGTGTCGATCACGCTGATCGCGCTCGTGCCGCACAGGTTGGTGCTGATGCCGTTCGACGTGAAGAAGGTGATCATCTGCGACGCACTCGTGGGCGTCGCAGTGCTGTTGTTCGTCTTCTTCCACGTCTTGATGGTCAGGTTCCGGAAAACGGTGCTGGGCAGCATGTCGAATGTCGTGCCGCCATCCGCCGCGCATTGCCCCCCGCCCAGACAAACGTCCTGCCCGGCAGTCCCTTCCTTGGACACCCAGTCCCAGATCTGGAACTTCGAGTCATTGAGGACTCGCAGCCGAGGGATCGCGTTGTCGCCGCTTTCGCCCAATGTGGTCACTGCGAAGAGATGGCGGGTACCGCTCGCTGGCTGCGTCAGCGGCGCATAGTCGCTGATGTTGTAGACGGTGCCGTCGCGCACGGGATCGTAGGCCTTGCCCCAGGCATGCGCGTCGCGAGGCATGTAGGCCGCCTGCAGGACAGTGCTGCTGGTGGTGTCGGTCACCCGCGTTCCGCCATAGAGCACCCGGCGTATGGCATCCATGCGCGACGTGGCGAGATAGTTCAGGAAGTCGCCGCTCCAGCGGGTTCCGCCGCAGATCTTCTTCTTGGCACCCGTGGCGGCCGCGACAGGCGAGAACTTGTCGTTGGCGTACTCATAGCAGGCGTTGTTGTTGAAGTAGCCGTAGTAGTCGATCTGGTCGGGCTTGTAGCCCACGTCGATCACGCCGTCTCCGTTCAGGTCGGAGGCGTCGTTGTAGGCCTCGTAGTAGAGCTTGTGGTCGCGCCCCATCACCAGCATGTTCAGCGGCGGATTGCTCTCGCTCACGAACAGCGGTGTCTGTGCCAGGGCAGTGTCTCCACTGTCTTGCGCGGTCGCAAGATGTTGGCCGAGCAGCAGGGCCGCCGCTGCCGCGAGCAAGCCGACCGTGTGAAAGAGACGAAAAGGTGAGCGGTTTGAACGTGTGGAGCGAGCCATCGCAGCCCTCCTCGACTATTTGATGAACAGATTGACCGTGGAGCGCAGGCAGAACGCATCCGGACCGCAGTCTTTGACGGAATTCGTGGCGGTGGCCTGGGCGTTGAGTTCGTAGAACTCGGTGCAGCCGGTGCTTGCGGCTTCGAGCGCCGAAGTGGCGCTCGAACCCTTGGGGCAGACGGTGGAGATGTAGCGCGGATACCAGAAGCCGTATGGATTTTCGAAGCCGCCGGCCTGGGCCTTGACGCCGAACGAGGTAGTCAGGACCCCGTCCGCGCGTGCGTCGGAGATGTAGCAAGGCTTCTTGGCGGCATCGACAGGGCTGGTCGAGCCATCGACGCACTTGGACAGCGCGATGCCGTATGCCTGGATCACGCGCTCGCCTTCGCGCAGCGCGCCGTCCGCCGTCTCCTGCTGCTTCTGGCTTTCGAGCATGTTGCCGGCGATGCGCGATTCGAGGGTGACGGTGCGCATGCCGACCACCGCCAGTACCAGCACCAGCAGCATCATGACCATGGCGACGAACAGCGCCGCGCCGCGCTGGCGCAACCGTAGGGACGAAATCGAAATATGGCGTGCGCTCATGGCATCAGGTTTCTCAGCGTGAGGGAGCCGCTCGCCAGTTGGTAAAGCTGACCTTTGCTGGTGTCACAAACGGCGCTGGCACCGCCGACGCTTTCCCAGCGACTGCATACGGAGGATTCAATGCCTCCGGTGATCTTTTCCGCCGAGCTCGCCAGCAGGATGGCGTAACGCAAGGACCTGATGGCGTCGTCGGCCACGGGCGTGCTGGTCTTGAACTCTTCGACGCGTCGCTCCTCGAACGAGTCGGTGCCCTTGCCAACGCCGAACTCGAAAAACACACCACGCACCCCGTCGGCCACCTGCGTGTCCACGACGGGTTTCCCTGCACGACATACGAGCTTGCCGTCCACGAGCAGATACTTTTCGACGAACATGCCCGCGCCCAGTGCCGGGGCGGACGGCGCTTCGTAGGCCTTCAGGCCAGCGATGCCGGCAGCCGAACCAGCGCAGTCTTTCTCGTTGTTGTCCCGCGCCTGGTAGCGGATGCACAAAGTGGTGGCGTCTACCGCATAGATGGCCTGTCCCACGCTGAATTGGCAATCGTTGGGATGCTTGGCGGCGTCGGCAGGAAAGGCTTCGTCCATCGCCTGCGTCGGGTCCCGGCGGTAACCAGCTTTCGTGAATTCGCTATCCAGCGTTCCCAACGCGTAACGGCTGTTGCCGAGGTTCTCGCTCTGGCCGGCGCGGAAGCTGAAGTTGCGCAAGCCATTCACATAAATCGTGCCGGCAATCAGCACAACGATGAGGCCGACGGCCATCGCCACCATGAGTTCCACAAGCGAAATTCCCCGTTCGGCTGCCAGCGGAAAGCGGCGACCAATACCGCCGCATGTTGGGGAGCAAGCGCGCGACACGGGTTCAGAGCCTCGAGCGCAATATGTAGGAGCAATAGTCATTGTCGGATCCATCCAGGCACTGGCCCTTGCTGACCGGCCAGGCCACCGTGATCGAGATCACCCCGCTCGTCGCATCCAGGCCGACGGCGAAGTTATTGGTGAGAACGTCATCGACAAGGTCGGGCATGAGTTGCTTGGCGCGCGCGCCCCAGCAGCCCAGCCGCTTCGCGGGCGCCGCGGCCAGCGGCTTGCAGTCGCTATCGGTAACGGTCGCCAGCGCGGTTCCCTTCGCTTTCGCGTAGCCACCGAGATCGGTCTTGGGCACGCCAGCGGCCTGCAGCACGGTGAGCGTGTCGCCGCGCATCGTTTCCATCAATTCGGAGGCCACCATCGACGCCATCTGGCGCCGCTCGGTATCGGATGTGTACTGGATGGCACGCACCTGCATGCCTGCAGCACCGAGCAACCCGATGCTCACGAGCAGAACGGCCATGAGAACCTCGATGAGGCTCATGCCCGCTTGTCGGGACGATGATGTGGAGCGAGGGATAGTCATGGAAGAAAAGCCGCGACGGAAATGCCGGACCTCATGAGCAGGCTTGCGTGGTTGCCGCGCTTTTCAGCCGCACGAGGCCCGCGCCGGTCACGGTGAGGCACTGCACGCGTGATGCATTGGTCCCTGAAAAGGACACCGTGTACGAGGTACCGCCGCCGGAGGCAGGCTTGGCCTGGCCCGTCACCTCGAAAATCACGCCGCCCGAGGAGCCGGGCTCGACAGTGACCGTATCCGCCAGCGTGGCCTCGCGCAGCACCTGTGTTCCGATCTTGGCTTGCCACGTCTGCGCCGAGGCGGTGACCGTGCTTTGCGCGCGCTTGTAGACACCTTCCGCACGAGCAAGCTGGAGCAGGGTTTGCAGCTCCTGCGCGGCGGAGCTCACCCGCTGATTGGCGATCATCGTTGTGAACGATGGCACTGCCAGCGCCGCCAGGATGGCCACCAAGGCGACGACGATCATCATCTCGATCAGAGTGAAGCCGTGCTGCGCTCGCGGTGACAAAGCTAATTTTTTCATTGATCGCCGCACCCGTGGCCCATTGGCATCAGATCAGTGGAGGAAGGTTTCCGATGGTAATGTTTGTGAACGCAACTGTTACCAAAGCGAAGGACCGCTCGGCCATTCGGAAATGACCGCTTGTCAGAAATTCCGGAAGTTATGAACGCCGGGAGCGGATTTCAGAGAAGCGCTCGGGGAAGCCAGCAAGTTGGGCTCGCCTGAGGTCGGCTCGAAAGCCATCGAGCCGCTGTCGGCTGCTCGGCGAGCAATCTTTGTGATGACCATACAGTGGCGAAGCACAGGAGGCCGACCAGCTGCAAGCGCCTCGAACACAATCGAACTCTTTCGCGCGGCTCTGGACTGAAACAGCCAAAGCCCTCTCGCGGTCGACAAAGCATCTGGATGGCTATACCCCGGCGGTTATGCCGACAGACGGCGTGATCGGGATTGGTATCCCGTGCACTCACTGCGATGCAAGCCGCGCCCCGCAGGGTCTGCGGCTTTATCGCTCGTGCCTCCAGTTTTGGCTGCTCGACGGGCGAGCGCGAGCCCGGCCGGTTTCACGCAAGTGGTTGCCCGGTAGACCAACCCGTCGAGCTGCCTCCCAGATTGGTCTCGGGACGGCAGTTTTTGAAAACTGCAATCACTTGTAAGTCGTTCTTGGCTATATCCGCACGCGCGCCTGCGCACGTTCTTTCACTTCCTGAGTCTTCTGAAACTGCCGGTGCCGAATCGCTCGCACTACAGGCAAGCGACGACATCGACAACCTGCAGGTTGTGCGACGCGCCTACACGTGTCTCGAAAAACTCATCGCTCCGCACCACGTGAACGACACGGAAGAGGTCTATCCGACGCGTACCGAATTCAGCGCCCTGGTGTGGTTGGTCAATGAGGAGTTGGGGCGGCGCATCGAAGCGGCCGACATCACGATTCAATCGTTGCGTATTGCGCTGAATGGCCGCGCCTCAATTGGAATCTGACCCCGTTTTTTGCACCGGAGATCAGAAATTCGATCAAGGCGACACACACTCAAATCAGAGTGCTTCCTGACACCTTTCGAATATTAAAAAAGCCGCCCGAAGGCGGCCGGTATCTGTAAAGCCGATCGGCTTAGGCCCTGCAGTTCGCCGGGCGATACTTCGCAACCAAAGTGCCGCCAGTGCAGGACCACGTGATTTCGCCACCAGCTTGCACGGTTGGGACAAAAGTGATGGTGCCGTTGCCAGCCACTGCGGTGTATGTAATGGTGATCGTGCCAGTCGCATCTGCGACTGCGACGCTCGTTACGTTCGCAGTTGCTGCTGGGCTGACGTAGCCAGTAGCAGCTTGGGTCGCCGGGAGAACGCCGCCGTTGGTTTGCGTGGTTTCAGTGACCGCGACTTTTGCCGCGTTCGCGAGACTCAGACCTTCGGTGACACGAGCGCGGATGGTGTAATCCTGATAGGCCGGCAGAGCCACAGCAGCCAGAATACCAATGATCGCCACAACGATCATCAATTCGATAAGGGTAAAGCCGGCCTGTGCACGGCGGGCGAGAGTACGACGGTTCATTGAACTAACTCCAGGTTGGTTGGTTGTTACGCCCGGGAACCTGCCCGGAGCGGGAGAACTTCCGCAGCATCTGTGCCACCCACCGAACCAGCCTCCTGCCGACCGAACGCGTCACCTTTGTTTACCAACGTGTAACACTGTGCGACACATTTTGTGTCTAGATGCATCTGAAATGACAAATATGTCATGCCGGCACGCGCCGCCGATACCTCAAAAGGTCAACACCCCATCCGCCTTCAACCACCTGATATCCCGCAGCGCCACCCCCGCCACCTGATGCTCCGCCAGCGCCTCGATCTGGCTCATGATCTCATCGGTCTCCGCCGGCTTGGTATGCGTGATGTAGATCGGAAAATGCTTCCCCGGGGCGATCCGCGCCAGTTCATCCGCCAGCATCACCGGTGACAAATGCAGGCTGCGCTCGGCCAGTGCCTGCTCTCTGTTGCTGAAGGCCGTCTCTATTACCAGCATCGCCACATCCAGCGCGTTTACCCGGTCCCAGAACGGCGCGTTGCGCTCGGTGTCGCCGCTGAAAACCCAGTTCGACCCGCCGGAAGCCCGCCGCACGGCAAAGCCGCAGGCCGGCACGGTATGCACAGCCGGCAGCACTTCGATCGACTTGGGCGCACAGCTGCCCAACTGCAGCATCTGCCCCACCTCGATGTCGTGAAAGCTCACGAACGGCGCTTCCAGGCTGGGGATGCTCTCGAAATCGGGCCAGATGACGTTGTTGAACACGTGCGTCCGCAGCGCTTCGATGGTGGCGCGCAGCGCATGCACGCGCAGCGGCCTGGAGCGGCGGCTACCGACGGCGTCGAGCATCAATGGCAAGGCGGCGATGTGGTCGAGGTGGCAGTGCGTCAGAACCACGTCGTCGATGGCGGCCATTTCGTCAAGCGTGAGGTCGCCGACGCCGGTTCCCGCATCGACGAGCAGGTCGGTGTCGACCAGGAACGAGGTGGTGCGGCAGTCTTTGGCAATGGCGCCTGAGCAACCCAGCACACGAACCTGCATTGTGAAAGACCCCTTGTGTGTGTCCGTCGTCATTTGGTTTCGAACCGGGTTGCGCCGTCCCAGTTCGGATCCTGGGGTCGCAACGCCATGGAGGCTAAACGCTGGGCGTAGAGCTGGTAAAGGACTTTTTTGGCATCTGCGGCGAGCAGGGGGGCCAGCAAGTTCCGGCCCACGGCCCAGTCCTGGCGACGGTAGGCGGCGAGCACGTCGCCCCAGCGCTCAAGCATCTGCTGGGCTTGTTTTTCGGCTTCGGGCGTGCGCTCGGCCAGGGGCGTGAACACGGCCACGGCCTGCGCCTTGCCCTTGACGCGCACGCTGTCGAGTTCCTGCCAGACGTAGCCGGGCGCCAGTTCGCGGGTGGTGCCGCTGGCGACGATCTCCACGCCGTAGTGGCCGCTCAGGCCCTCGAGGCGCGACGCCAGATTGACCGCGTCGCCGACGACGGTGTAGCTGCGCCGCGCGGTCGAGCCCATGTCGCCCACGCTCATGACGCCGCTGTTGATGCCTATGCCCACGCTGATCTCCGGGCGGCCGCCGGCGCGGTTGGCGTCGTTGATGTCGCGCACGGCATCGGCCATGTCGAGCGCTGCGTGCACGGCCAGTGCGGCGTGGTCGGGCGCATCGATGGGCGCGCCCCAGAAGGCCATGACGCAGTCGCCCATGTATTTGTCGACGGTGCCACGGTGCGCGCTGATCACGTCGGTGAGCCGGCTGAACACGGTGTTGAGGAAGGCCTGGAGCTGCGCCGGCGTCATCTGCTCCGACAGGCGGGTGAAGCCGCGCATGTCGCAGAACATCACGGTCATCTGCTTGCTTTCGGCGCGCATGCTGTAGCGGTCAGGCTGGACCAGCATTTCGTCGACCAGCTGAGGCGGAACATAGGTGCCGAAGAGCCGCACCAGCCCGCGCCGCGCGCGCGATTCGACGAAGTAGCCCCAGCTCATGTTGAGCACGAACGCCAGCATCGTCATGGCAAGGGCTGACGCAAGCGGCAGCACGAGGCCGTGGCCGACGAAGAGCCAGGTATTGAGCCCGACCAGCGCGGCGATGGTTGCCGCGACCAGCAGCACCGCGCGCGGCGCCGACAGCAGCGACAGGCCGAAGGCCAGCAGCAGCCCCGTCACCAGCACGCTCAGCACTTCGTAGCCCGGCGCATAGTCCGGCACGCTGAACAGCCGCTGGTCGAGCAGGCCGGAGACGACGTTGGCGTGCACTTCCACGCCCGGGAAGGCGGCCTCGACGGGCGTGGCGCGCAGGTCCTGCAGGCCTGGCGCGGTGGCGCCGACGAGCACGATCTTTCCTTTCAGCTCGCCGGGGCCGAGGCGGCCTTCGAGCACGTCGGCGGCCGGGATGTAGCGGAACGATCCGCCGCTCGCGCCGCCCGGGCCACGAAACGGCACTTGCATGCTGGCGGTCTGATCGACCGGCACGCGCAGTTGGCCGATCCGCAGGGATTCGAGCCGCGGCACGGTGCCGCCAGGGGCGAAGGCCGGACGCACGGGCGGCAAGCCGTTCGCCAGCCGGTAGACCGCGAGCGCAAGCGACTCGAAGTAACCGGGCTGGGCCTGGTCGCCTTGATAGCGGGCGATGAGGGGCACGCTGCGGATCACGCCGTCGCCTTGTGCGCCGACCAGCGTGTTCAGGAAGCCCGCGGTGGGTGCGGCCTTGGCGAGCGCCGGCAGGCTGGCACCGAAGCCGTTCCAGCTGGAAGCGTAGATGCCGCTGGCGGGAAACGCGTCGACCGGCAGCAGTGGCGCGTCGGGCAATTGCCCCTTGGCGCTGGGCGTGGCGGTTCGTGTGAAGTAGTAGCCGAGCGCCACCGGCCGGCCCTCCAGCGACCTCGCAAGAGTGGCGTCGTGGTCCAGCGCGGGGGCGAGCCGCTCGATCTCGGTGGCGAGCCCCTGCATGCCGCGAAGCGGGCCGGCCGCAATTGCCCGCAGCCTCTCGAGGCCGGAACTCCGGTCAGGCTCGAGGAACATGACGTCGAAGCCCAGCACAGCCGCCTGCTGGCGGCCCAGAAGTTCAGTGGTGAGGCCGGCGATCTTGTCGCGCGCCCAGGGCCACTGCCCCTGGCGCGCGAGGCTGGCGTCGTCGACATCGACGATCACCACGCGCGGATCGAGCGTTCGCGGCATGGTCGCACGCAGGCGGATGTCGTAGATCAGGCGGTCGAGGCGTTCGAGCGCGCTCAGCGGCCAGGCGCCGGTGGCGTGCGCCAGCGCCAGCAGCACCGGCAGCAGGCTGATGACGATGCGTGGCCAATGCCGCCGGAACACGCTCACAGCGCGCCGTCCGTGCGGTTCACGCCGCCACGAAACTTGGGGAGAAAAGAATCAGACCCGCACGAATTGCATGCGCGCGGTGCCGCCGAGCTCGAGTACGTCGCGCTCCTGCAGGGCGACTGCCTCGGTGCCCAGTTGCAGGCCGTTGAGCGTGACGTTGCCTTCGACGCCCGCTGCCACGTAGCCTTGCCGCCGACGCGTGACGACGGCCACTGCAACCCCGGGCTTGCCGATGGTGGTGACGACTTTCTGCAGCGCGACGTCCTGGCCTTCGTTGGGGCCGGCCAGCACCCGCAGCACGGGAATGCCGAGCTCGACGAGCGCGCCCGATTCCGTGGGTGCCGAAGACAGCGGCGTGGAGGGCGAATATTCGCCCACAGGATTGCGCACGGAACCTGGGCCGACGGCCAGGTTGCTGCGGGCACGGAAATGAATCCGGCAACCTCCGACCTCGATGACGTCGTTGTCCTTGAGCGCCTGCTTCTGGATGGCGAGCGCATTGACGTAGGTGCCGTTGGTGCTGTTGAGATCTTCAATTTCGACGTCGCCATCGCTCATGTGCAGCACGGCGTGCTCGCCGCTGACTGCCAGATTGTCGATCACGATGTCGTTGTAGGCGCGACGTCCCAGCGTCGTGCGTTCCTTGGCGAGCGCCACTTGCCCGATGACAACGCCATCGACCGAAATGATCATCTTCGGCATTGCCGACTCCCCGATTGCAAAGCTTGAATGACTGCAAGCGCAGCGGTGGGGTACCGCTCAGGCCTGCTACTTGGCTGCGCGAGGCGTTTCCGCAACGCCTGCCCTTGCCAGAACAACCGAAATATTGTCCCTGCCACCATTCTCGTTGGCAATTGCAACCAAAAGTGAAGCTTTTTTCTGGAGCCCGACATCGTGTCCTAGAAGCGTGAAAAGCTGCGCATCCGAAACCATCTCGCTCAGCCCGTCGGAGCAAAGCATATAGAGATCGCCGGGCCTTGCGCTGTGCTCATGCATTTCCAGCAAGACTTGGGCCTCCACGCCGACCGCCCGGGTCACGAGGTTGCGGGTTGGCGAGTTGAGCGCTTCCTCGGGGGTGATGGCGCCCGCGTCGAGCTGCTGCTGGCGCAACGAATGGTCGCGCGTGAGCAGTTCGAGCTTGTTGTTGCGCACCCGGTAGCAACGCGAGTCGCCGATGTGCCCGACCACCACGCGCTGCGGCCGAAAGGCTGCCAGCACCAGCGTCGTTCCCATGCCCTGCAGCTCGGGGTTGGTGGTGCCGGCGTGCAGGATGGAGCCGTTGGCCTCGTCGGTGGCAGCCTGCAGCGCACGCCGCACCACGCGGGCTGGTGCCTGCATGCCGGCCTGCGCGAACCAGCGGCCGAAGCTGGCGTGCAGCAGCGAGACAGCCATGGCGCTCGCCACCTCACCGCCCTTGTAGCCGCCCATGCCGTCGGCCAACAAGGCCAGCCCCAGCGCGGAATCCACGTGTACGGCGTCTTCGTTGTGAGCGCGCAGCCTGCCGACATCGGTCAGGGCGGCGAACTCCCAGGTCAGCGGTGGACGAGTAGAGAACAGGGAGACGCCGACACTCGCCATGGTTTGTCAGCGCAGACTTCGCAAATCAGTGAGCAGCGGCGTGCGCGCGCCGTTGCATCAAGCGGCCCGCGGCCACGACAAACACCGCACCGGCCGCAGCCGCTGCATAGTGCAACCAGGGATTGGCGACCAGCACATCGCGCAGTGCGACGTCGCTCACGATGGTTTCGCCACCGACCCAGCCGATCAGCGCGGCGCCCAGCATGACGATGATCGGGAAGCGTTCCATGAGCTTGATCATGAGGGTACTGCCGAAAATCACCAACGGAATGCTGATTGCCAGGCCCAGGATCAGCAGGACCATGCTGCCCTGCGCGGCGGCCGCGACGGCAATCACGTTGTCCAGGCTCATCACCAGGTCGGCCAGGAGGATGGTGCGCACGGCCGCCATCATGCTGCCGTATTCCTTGGACTCGCCGTCGTCCTCGTCGTCCTCGCTGAGCAACTGCATGCCGATCCACAGCAGCAGCATGCCGCCGATGATCTGCAGGTAAGGCAGCGCCAGCAGCTTGGCCGCCACCACCGTCAGCACGATGCGCAGCACCACGGCCGCTCCCGAACCGAACAGTACGGCCTTTTTCTGCTGTGCAGGCGGCAACGAGCGCGCCGCCATCGCAATCACCACCGCGTTGTCCCCCGACAAGATGATGTTGATCCAGACGATCTTGAGCAGACCTAACCAGAAGTCTGTGCTTTGAAGAATTTCCATGTCTCTGATCCCACTGTGTTTTATTGAAAAAAGCGCCCGCAATCCAGTGCGGGCGCTTTTTTATTTCTGCGTGGTCCTCGCATGACCCGGCTCTGCGGCCGGTGTCCAGGGGCCGTTTCTTACAGCTTGGCCTTGAGCAGCTTGGCCAGTTCCGAGAAGTTGCGCGTCACGGTGAAGCCGCATTCTTCCATGATGGACAGCTTGGCATCGGCCGTGTCGGCGCCACCGGAGATCAGCGCGCCGGCGTGGCCCATGCGCTTGCCGGGAGGGGCGGTGACACCGGCGATGAAACCGACGACCGGCTTCTTCATGTTGTCCTTGCACCAGCGGGCTGCGTCAGCCTCGTCCGGGCCGCCGATTTCGCCGATCATGATGACCGCGTCGGTGTCCGGATCGTCGTTGAAGGCCTTCATCACGTCGATGTGCTTCAGGCCGTTGATCGGGTCGCCGCCGATGCCGACTGCCGACGATTGGCCCAGGCCGATTTCCGTCAGTTGAGCCACGGCTTCGTACGTCAGCGTGCCCGAGCGCGAGACCACGCCGATGCGGCCCTTGCGGTGGATGTGGCCGGGCATGATGCCGATCTTGATTTCGTCGGGCGTGATCAGGCCGGGGCAGTTCGGGCCCAGCAGCAAGGTCTTCTTGCCGCCGGCCGCTTCCTTGGCCTTCATCTTGTTGCGCACTTCGAGCATGTCGCGAACCGGAATGCCTTCGGTGATGCAGATCGCCAGGTCCAGGTCGGCTTCGACGGCTTCCCAGATGGCGGCCGCGGCGCCTGCCGGCGGCACGTAGATCACCGACACGGTGGCGCCGGTCTGCGTGGCGGCTTCCTTGACCGAGCCGAAGATCGGGATGTTGAAGATGGACTCGCCGGCCTTCTTCGGGTTCACGCCAGCCACGAAGGCGTTCTTGCCGTTCGCGTATTCCTGGCACTTTTCAGTGTGGAACTGACCGGTCTTGCCGGTGATGCCTTGCGTGATGACTTTGGTGTCTTTGTTGATGTAGATCGACATGACTTGTTCCTTAGGCCTTCTTGACTGCTGCCACGACCTTCTGGGCCGCTTCCGCCATGGTGTCGGCGCTGATGATCGGCAGGCCCGAATCGGCCAGCAGCTTCTTGCCTTCGACTTCGTTGGTGCCCTTCATGCGAACGACCAGCGGCACTTGCAGGTTCACGGCCTTGCAGGCTGCGATCACGCCGGTGGCGATGGTGTCGCACTTCATGATGCCGCCGAAGATGTTCACGAGGATGGCTTCCACGTTCTTGTTCTTCAGCATGATCTTGAAGGCTTCGGTGACCTTCTCGGGGGTGGCACCGCCACCCACGTCCAGGAAGTTGGCCGGCTCGCCGCCGAACAGCTTGATGGTGTCCATGGTGGCCATGGCCAGGCCGGCACCGTTCACCAGGCAGCCGATGTTGCCGTCCAGCGAGATGTAGGCGAGGTCGAACTTCGAGGCTTCGACTTCGGCCGCGTCTTCTTCGTCGAGGTCGCGCAGGGCCACGATTTCGGGGTGGCGGAACAGCGCGTTGCTGTCGAAGTTGAACTTGGCGTCCAGCGCCATGACGTTGCCCTTGCTGTCACGGTTGAGCGGGTTGATCTCGACCAGCGAGGCGTCCGTCTCCATGTAGCAGGTGTAGAGCTTCTTCAGGATGTCGACCGTTTGCGCGGTCGAGTCGGCCGGCATGCCGATGCCGTCGGCGATCTGCTTGGCCTGTTCGTCGGTCAGGCCCTTTTCGGGGTCTGCGAACACGGTGATGATCTTTTCCGGCGAGGAGTGGGCCACTTCCTCGATGTCCATGCCGCCTTCGCTCGAAGCGA
Source organism: Variovorax durovernensis (assembly GCF_977011995.1). Lineage (NCBI taxonomy): Bacteria > Pseudomonadati > Pseudomonadota > Betaproteobacteria > Burkholderiales > Comamonadaceae > Variovorax > Variovorax durovernensis. Next base: position 6,579,589 of record NZ_CDRNCW010000001.1, read on the forward strand.
TGAAGGCCACCTTCTGGGTGGCGCGGTCGGTCACGGCGGAAACGTAGTATTCCTTGTTGATGTCGGCGCCGTCTTCGATGTAGAGGCGGCGGACCTTCTGGCCTTCGGGGCCGGTCTGGTGCGTCTTGAGCTGCATGCCGAGGATCTCGCCGGCCAGCTTCTTGACGTCTTCGATGGTCTTGGCGACCTTGACGCCACCGCCCTTGCCGCGGCCACCCGCGTGAATCTGGGCCTTGACGACCCACACCGGGCCTCCAAGTTTCTGGGCGGCTTCCACCGCCTCCTGGACCGTATAGGCCGGGATGCCGCGCGGCACCGGCACGCCGAACTTGGCAAGGATTTCCTTGCCTTGGTACTCGTGAATCTTCATGAGGGATGTCTCTCGGAAGGAGGAGGTTGAGAACGGGAGATCTGGGGTGAGAGTGTTTCTGCTCTGTTGCTCGCGGGCGACGGCAGCCTGACGGCTGGGGGCGGCGAACAACCGCGGACTGTATCATGGTGCGCCGCACCAATACTGTACGTGGGGTTGCGGTCAATACGTACTTTCTTCTAGCTACCCCGGGCAAACTCCATCATGGCCAAGGTTTTCATCGACGGCGAAGCCGGTACCACCGGCCTGCAAATCCGCGAACGGCTCCAGACGATGCCGCAGGTCGAACTCGTGAGCATCGCTCCCGAACTGCGAAAAGACGCCAATGCCAAGCGCGACCTGATGGCAGGCGTCGACCTGGTGGTGCTGTGCCTGCACGACGACGCGGCGCGCGAATCGGTCGCGCTGATCGACCAGCTCCCGGGCAAGAAACCCAAGATCATCGACGCCTCCACGGCACACCGCATCGCTCCCGGCTGGGTATTCGGCTTTCCCGAACTCACCGAAGGCCACTGGCAGGCCGTGGCCAAGGCCGATCGCGTGGGCAACCCCGGCTGCTACGCCACCGGCGCCATCGCCATGGTGCGCCCGCTGGTCGATGCGGGCCTGCTGCCCGCCGATTTCCCGATCTCGCTGCCCTCCGTGAGCGGCTACTCGGGCGGCGGCCGGGTCATGATCGAGGACTACGAGAGCGGCAAGGCGCCGCTGTTCGAGATCTACGCGCTGGGCCTGAAGCACAAGCACATCCCCGAAATCATGGCCTACACCGGCCTCACCCGCCGGCCGGTGTTCATCCCGTCGGTGGGCAATTTCAAGCAGGGCATGCTGGTGCAGCTGCCGCTGCACCTCGACCTGCTGCCCGGCAAGCCGAAGGCCGGCGACCTGCAGGACGCCCTGGCCGCGCACTATGCACGGAGCAACACGCCCGAGCAGTTCGTGAAGGTGCTGCCGCCCACGGAAGACGGCAAGCTAGAAGCGCTGGCGCTCAACGACACCAACAACCTCGAGATCCGCGTGTTCCCGAATGAAGATCACCGCCACGCCGTGGTGATCGCGCGCCTGGACAACCTCGGCAAGGGCGCCAGCGGCGCCGCGGTGCAGAACCTGAAGCTGATGCTGGCGCTCTGAGCGCCAGCCGCGCGCTCAGTTCACCAGCCAGAGCCCCACGCCCAGCAGGGCCGCGTGCGCGCCCAGCGCGATGTACAGCGGCTTGCGAGAGGGCGTCGCCATGTCCTGCAGCGTCTCGTTGATGCGGCGCGTGAGCAGTGCGCGCAGCGCGGGGTCTTCGCCCGAGGCAGGTGCGCCATGCTCGGCGCGGCTCTGCTGCCATTCGGCCAGCATCTCGCTCATCGGCAGGCGGTTCAGCACGAAGGACACCACGGAGCGCACCGCCCTGCCCTCGCCCAGCACCGGCGCGAGCTGCTTGCTCAAGGCGTCGGCCGACAGCCAGTCGGCCGCGCGATGCAAGGCCCCCTGCGTGCGCGGCATCGCCTCGATGCGGCCGGCAATGGCACCGGCCAGCCGTTGCGACACGGCCTCCCCGCGCGCCGCAACCAGATGCTGCATCGCACGCGCGCGCCCCTGGTGCACGCCCAGCATCACGTAGACGACCACGAACAGCAGCAGCAACAGCGCCACCAGCAGCGGCGGCGAGGTGATGAGCGCTACCAACGCGCCGACGCCGCCGGCACGCGCGGCCACGTTGCCCGGCCCTTGCAGTTGGCTCAGATAGAAGAAGAAAACACCGCCGCCCAGGACGACGCCAAGCAGGCCGCCCTTGATGACGGAGCCGGCAAAGGACAGGCCGGCCTTGGCGCCGGTACGCACGAGAGACTGCTGGCTGACGGGATCAGATGACATGAAAGGCTCCTCCGTAGTTTTGCCGCAGATGATGCCATCCCCCCGTCCCCCCCGCCCTCGCGCTACTCGTTGTCGTTGTACCCGCTGGCCCCCATCAGCGCCGACAGGCGCCCGGCGATGTTGCCCACGATGCCGCGCACCTGCACCGCGTCCGGCGCCGATTTCTGGTCGATGCGCTCGATGTAAGGCACGTTGATGGACGCGATCACGTGGTCGGCCGCACCCATCACCGGGAATGCGATGTTGGTGATGCCGCGCGTCTGCTTGCTCGGCATGGCCGAGTAGCCGCGCTCGCGCACGTCCTGCAGGATGGCGAAGAGCTCGCCCGGGTCCATCTCCAGCTCGCCTTCCACGCCGATGTGGGCGCGCAGCATGCGGGCGCGGTCGATCTCGTCGCGAAACGCCAGCAGCACGTGGCCCGAGGAGGTGTCCGTCAGTCCCATGACCACGCCCACCTTGAGCCCGAAGGACCAGCGCTCGGGGCTTTCGACCTGCGCGATGACCACCACGCGCCCGCCCTGGTACATGGCCAGGTGGCATGACTGGCGCGCCCGGTTGGCCAGCTCGCGCAGCAGCGGCAGCGCCACGCTCACCAGGCTCTTGAGCGGCTGCTGGCGATGCGCCAGCTCGAACATGCGCAGCGTGAGCGTGTAGCGGTCGTTCTCGTCGACCTGCACGAAGCCGCGCCGCTGCAGGGTCACCGCCATGCGGAAGATCTCGCTGACCTTGCGCCCGACCTTCTGCGCCAGCTCGTTGAGCGTGTAGCCGGAGACGCTGTCGGCCAGCGCCTCCAGGATGTCCAGCCCCTTCTCCAGGGCCGGCGCGGCGTAGCGCAGCGCGCCCTCGCCTTCCGGCGCGGCCTCTTCGTGGCCTTCCTGGCCCTGTTGTTCTTCCGGCGCTGGTGCTGCTTGCTTCATCGTTCCCCGTTCAGTTCGACCATCCACCGTCGATCATATGGATGGCACCGGTCGTGAAGCCCGACTCGTCGGAAGCCAGGTACACCACCAGTGCGGCGATTTCCTCGGGCTTGCCGACGCGCCCCAGCGGCTGGCGCGCCACGAAGGCGGCGCGCACCGCGGCCTCGTCGGTGCCGGCCTGCTGGGCCTGTGCCGAGATGCGGTCGCGCAGCGAGGGCGACTCCACCGTGCCCGGGCAGATCGCGTTGCAGCGCACGCCCTGCTGGATGAAGTCGGCCGCCACCGCCTTGGTCAGCCCGATGACGGCGGCCTTCGAGGCGCCGTACACGAACCGGTTGGGCACGCCCTTCACGCTCGACGCGGCCGAGGCCATGTTGATGATCGAGCCGCCTCGCTCCAGCATTGCCGGCAGGAAGGCGCGGATCGTGCGGTACATGGACTTCGCGTTGAGGTCCATGCTGAAGTCCCAGTCGGCCTCTTCGCAGGCCAGGATGTTGCCGCTGTGCACGAAGCCGGCGCAGTTGAAGAGCACGTCCAGCCGCCCCGTGGTCTGCGCGAAGGCTTGCACCGCGGCGTTGTCGCGCACGTTGAGCGTGGCGGTCTTCAGGCTTGCCAGGCCTTCTTCGCGGGCCAGCGCGGCGAGTTCGGCCAACGCGGCTTCGTCCACGTCGGTGGCCCACACGGTGCCGCCTTCGCGCGCCAGCGCCAGCGCACTGGCCCGGCCGATGCCCTTGCCAGCGGCGGTGACGAGGATGTTCTTTCCTTGAACGCGAGAAGTCATTTGGCGATGTCCTTGAGTGATGGTTGCCACACATGTGAAATACAAATTTCACTGATGAAATCAAATATACGCGACTGGCAAGCTCCCGCACCCCCTCAAAAACCCGTGCCGGACCGCCCAATCATCGGTAGATACCCTCGAATAGGCGCAAACCCCAGCTTCCCGGCAAAGCCTCACTGCTAACCTCATCCATGAAAAGCAGTTTTATCTAAGAAAAAGAGACATGCCCATGGCCCACGCCTCCGATGCCCCGGCTACTTCGCTGCTCCCCCGCCTGCAAGCCTGCTACACGGGCATCCTCCACGACGTGATGCGCGCCGCGGGCCTGCGCGACTTCACGCTGCCGCCCACGCTGCGCCCGCTGATCGCCGGCCAGAAGATGTGCGGCCCGGCCTTCACGGTGAACGGCCGCGTCGACCCCACGGCCGATCCGCACGAGACGCTGATGGCGTGGACCGGGTTTCTCTCGCGCGCCAAGCCGGGCCACGTCGCCGTGATCCAGCCGAACGACTCGACCGTCTCGCACATGGGCGAGCTCTCGGCCGAGACGCTGGGCCGCAAGGGCGTGCTGGGCGTGATTGCCGACGGCGGCGTGCGCGACGCCGAATTCATCCTGCAACAGGGCTTCCAGGTGTGGCACCGCTACTTCACGCCGCGCGACATCGTCGGCTACTGGCTGCCCGACGCGATGGACGTGCCGGTGCGCATCGGCGATGTCACGGTGAACCCCGGCGACCTGCTGCTGGCCGACACCGACGGCGTGATCTGCCTGCCGCTCGCGCAGGCCGAGGCCATCATCACCGAGGCAGAGCACATGATGGGCCGCGAGAACCTCGTGCGCACCGCCATCCTCGCGGGCACCGACCCGCAAGAGGCCTACCTGAAGTACCGCAAGTTCTGAGCGACGGATGCCGAACCCGCAATCCATCGACGCCCGGCTGGTGCTGCTCTCGCCCGGCGACAACTGCCTGATCGCCTGCACCCACCTCGCCGCCGGCTCCGCCGTGCAACTCGAGGGCGGCGCCGTCGTGCTGGCCAGGGACATCGGCCTGGGCCACAAGCTCGCGCGCCATGCCATTGCCGCTGGCGAGAAAGTGCTGAAGTACGGCGCCGTCATCGGCAGCCTGCACGCGCAGGTGGCGGCTGGCGAGCACATCCACACGCACAACCTCGACAGCGACTACACGCCGACCTACACGCTGGACGAGGGCAAGACCTTCGTCGGCCACGCCTGAGGCGCCCTCCCCGCATGAACGCTCCCAATCTCCAGATCCGCGGCTTCCCGCGCGCCGACGGCCGCAAGGGCATCCGCAACGTCGTGGTCGTGGCCTACCTGGTCGAGTGCGCGCATCACGTGGCGCGCGAGATCACCCTCAACTTCCGGCAGCAGGACGGCGAATCGGAAGTGCATCTCGTCGGCTTCCCCGGCTGCTATCCGAACGAGTACGCCGAACGCATGATGGAAGCGATTGCCACGCACCCCAACGTGGGCGCGGCGCTGCTGATCTCGCTGGGCTGCGAGAGCATGAACAAGCGCAAGCTGGAAGAAGCGGTCGCCGCCTCGGGCCGGCCGGTGCACACGCTCACGATCCAGCAGGAGGGCGGCACCCGCAGCACCATCCGCGAAGGCACGCAGTGGGTGCAGTGGGCATTGGCCGAACTCGCGCAGCAGCAGCGCGTGCCGATGGACCTGAGCGAGCTCGTGGTGGGCACCATCTGCGGCGGCTCCGACGGCACCAGCGGCATTACCGCCAACCCGGCCGTGGGCCGCGCCTTCGACCTGCTGATCGCACAGGACGCGCGCTGCATCTTCGAGGAAACCGGCGAGCTGATCGGCTGCGAGTTCCACATGCAGCGGCGCGCCGCCACGCCGGAACTCGGTCAGGCCATCGTCGAATGCGTGAACAAGGCCGCGCGCTACTACAGCACCATGGGCCACGGCAGCTTTGCGCCCGGCAATGCCGACGGCGGGCTCTCGACCATCGAGGAGAAGTCGCTGGGCGCGTATGCCAAGAGCGGCGCCTCGCCGATCAACGGCATCGTCAAGCCCGGCGACGTGCCGCCGCAGGGTGGTCTCTACCTGCTGGACGTGGTGCCTGACGGCGAGCCGCGCTTCGGCTTTCCGAACATCAGCGACAACGCGGAAATCGTCGAGCTCATCGCCTGCGGCGCGCACGTGATCCTGTTCACCACGGGGCGCGGCTCGGTGGTGGGTTCGGCCGTCTCGCCGGTCATCAAGGTCTGCGCGAATCCCGACACCTACCGCCGGCTGCACGAAGACATGGACGTCGACGCCGGCCGCATCCTCGAAGAACGCGGCACGCTGCAGGAGGTGGGCGAGGAGATCTTCGACGCGGTGCGACGCGTGGCCGATGGCGCCGCCACCAAGTCCGAAGCGCTGGGGCACCGCGAATTCATCCTGACCTACAAGGCCTTCGAGCCGCTCGGGCCTTCGTGCCTGCCGCTCGCGCGCGCCGCGTAGCCGCACCTTTTCCTTCCTGTCTTCATTGGACTTCCGGAGCCCGACGCATTGAACTACCAGTTCGACTTCATGCCCGTGCTCGAGCAGTGGCCGCTGCTGCTCGAAGGCGCGTGGACGACCGTGCAGCTGTCCTTCCTGGCCACCGTGCTGGGCTTCGCGCTGGGCACCGTCTGCGCGCTGGGCCGAAACAGCCGGCATGGCTGGCTGCGTGGCCTGGCGGGCGGCTACGTGGAGGCGATCCGCAACACGCCGCTGCTGATCCAGAGCTACTTCCTGATCTTCGGCCTGTCGAGCGCGGGCGTGACGATGCCGATCATGGTGGGCGCGGTGCTCGCGCTGGTGGTGAACATCGGCGCGTACAGCTGCGAGATCATCCGCGCCGGCATCGAGTCGATCCACAAGGGCCAGCTCGAGGCGGCCGAGTGCCTCGGGCTGTCGAAGCTGCAGGTGTTCTGGCACGTGATCCTGCGCCCGGCGGTGGAGCGCGTGTACCCGGCGCTCGCCAGCCAGTTCGTGCTGCTGATGCTGGCCTCAAGCATCATGTCGTCGATAGGCGCGGAAGAGCTCTTCGGCGTGGCCAACCGCATCCAGTCGGACACCTTCCGCAACTTCGAGATCTTCATCGTGCTGTGGGTGGTGTACCTGGCTCTGTCCTACGCCATGCGCCTGGGCTTCTGGCTGCTCGGCATGATCGTGTTTCCGCGCCGGCGCAAGCTCGGCACGCCGCTGTGAAGAAGAGGCACGCGCCATGACATTCATGCCGGCCGAGCACTTCGGCTTTCTCCTGATGGGCGCATGGGGCACGCTGCAGCTCTCGGCGCTGGCCTTCCTCGGCGGCGGGCTGATCGGGCTCGCGGTGGCGCTGGCGCGCGTGTCGCCGGTGAAGGCGGTGCGCGTGGCGGCCGCGGGCTACATCCAGGTGATCCAGGGCACGCCGCTGCTGGTGCTGATGGGCGTGTGCTTCTTCGGGCCCAACATCGCGGGCATCGGCTCGGTACCCGCGCTGGCTGCGGCGGCGCTGGCCATCACCGTCTACGCCAGCGCCTTCCTCGGCGAAATCTGGCGCGGCTGCATCCAGGCCGTGCCGCGCAGCCAGTGGGAAGCGGCCGAATGCCTGGCGCTCACGCGGATCGAGCGCATGCGCCGCGTGATCCTGCCGCAGGCGCTGCGCATCGCGACGCCGCCCACGGTGGGCTTCCTGGTCCAGATCATCAAGAACACATCGATCGCGTCGCTGGTGGTCGGCTATGCCGAGCTTTCCTACAACGCCAAGGTGCTGAACAACTCGACCTTCCAGCCCTTCCTGTATTTCGGGTGCGCGGTGGTTCTGTATTTCATTCTTTGCTACCCGCTCTCGCGATGGAGTCGCGCCCTTGAAAGGAAGCTCAATGCAGCCCGTGGTTGAACTCAACGACGTCCACAAGCACTTCGGCAAGCTGCATGTGCTCAAGGGCGTGTCGTTCTCGGTCCAGCGCGGGCAGGTGGTGGCGATCATCGGCCAGAGCGGCTCGGGCAAGAGCACGGCGCTGCGCTGCATCGACCGGCTGGAGACCATCAACAGCGGCACCATCCAGTGCTGCGGCCACGCGGTGCACGACCCGGCCCTGAACCTGCGCGCGCTGCGCAAGGACGTGGGCATCGTGTTCCAGAGCTACAACCTGTTCCCGCATCTCACGGTCAAGCAGAACATCACGCTCGCGCCGCAGTCGGTGAAGAAGATGAGCGCCTCGGAAGCCGGCGCCATCGCCATGGAAGTGCTCGAGCGCGTGGGCCTGGCCGAGAAGGCCGATGCCTACCCCGAGCAGCTCTCCGGTGGCCAGCAGCAGCGCGTGGCCATCGCGCGCTCGCTCGCGATGAAGCCGCAGCTCATGCTTTTCGACGAAGTCACTTCCGCGCTCGACCCGCAGCTCACCGGCGAAGTGCTCAAGGTGATGGAGAAGCTCGCCTCCGAAGGCATGACCATGATCCTCGTCACGCACGAGATGGCCTTTGCGCGCGGCGTGGCCGACAAGGTCATCTACATGCACCAGGGGCTGGTGTGGGAGGAGGGCGACGCCAGCATCCTCGGCAACCCGCAGACGCCCGAGCTGCGCCAGTTCATCGGCACCGGCCTCTGAGCCGCGCGCCGCCGACGCCCGCTTTCGTTCACAACTCCAGGAGACCATCGATGACCCGCTCTTTCTTCGCCCGGCGCCGCGGCGCACTGCTTTCCGCGCTCGCATTGGCCCTGCCGCTCGCCTTCGCGGGCGCGGCGCATGCCGACCAGCTCGACACCATCACGGCCGCCAAGAAGATCCGCGTGGCCATCGACCTGGCCGTGCCGCCCTACAGCATGAAGGACGAGAAGCTCAACGCCACCGGCTCCGATGTGGAAACCGCGCGCCTGCTGGCCAAGAGCCTGGGCCTCGAACTCGAGATCGTGCCGACCACCGGCGCCAACCGCATTCCGTTCCTGCAGACCGACAAGGCGGACATCGTGATCTCCAGCATGTCGGTCACGCCCGAGCGCGAGAAGGTGGTCGACTTCTCGGTGCCCTACGCCGCCATCCTGGTCGTGGTGGGGGCGCCCAAGAGCATGACCATCACAGGCCCGGCCGACCTCGCGGGCAAGAAAGTGATTGCCACGCGCGGCACCACCAACGACCAGGAAGTGACGAAGATCCTGCCGGCCGGCGCGCAGATCGTTCGCTTCGACGACGACGCCACCTCCATCACCGCCGTGGTGAGCGGGCAGGCCGACATCTTCGCGACCGCGCCGCCGCTGCTGAAGACCATCAACGAGAAGAACCCGGCCAAGCAGATGGAGCCGAAGTTCACCATGAAGGTCAACATGATGGCCATCGGCATGCGCAAGAACGAACCGCGCCTGAAGGCCAGGCTCGACGAGTTCGTGAAGGCGCAGCTCAAGAGCGGCGAGCTCAACACCATCTACAAGAAGTTCCACGGCGCCGACCTGCCGGCCGACGTGACGCGCAACGCAGGCTGATCGCGATGGCGAAGATCGACCAGGTCGAGATCGCGCAGATCGACATCGCGCCCAAGGTCAAGCGCACCGACGCCATCCAGTCCTTCGTGACGCAGGAAACCGTGATGGTCACGGTGCGCTGCGACGACGGCTCTTCGGGCACCGGCTACACGTACACCATCGGCACGGGCGGCTCGTCCATCGTGGCGCTGCTGAACGACCACTTGGCGCCGCGGCTGATCGGGCGCGACCCGCAGCAGTACGAGGCCATCTGGCGCGACCTGTTCTTCCACACGCACGCGACCGCCGTGGGCGCGATCACCAGCCTTTCGCTGGCGGCCATCGACACCGCGCTGTGGGACCGCAACGCGCGTGCGGCGGGCCTGCCTCTTTGGCGACTGGCGGGCGGGGCGCAGCAGCGCGTGCCGGTCTACACCACCGAGGGCGGCTGGCTGCACATCGAACCCGCGCAGCTGGTGGAGCAGACGCTCGCGGCAAAGGCCGATGGCTTCCTTGGCGCGAAGATCAAGGTCGGCAAGCCGCATGTGGCGCAGGACATCGCGCGCCTGTCGGCCGTGCGCGAAGCGGTCGGCGCGGACTTCGAGCTGATGGTGGACGCCAACCAGAGCTTCACCGTGGCCGAGGCCATCCGCCGTGCACGCCAATATGCGCCGCTCGACCTCGCGTGGTTCGAGGAGCCGATGCCGGCCGAGCATGTGCGCGCGCATGCGCAGCTGCTGGCCAGCACCTCGGTGCCGATCGCGGTAGGCGAGTCGATGTACCACCCCTCGCAGTTCGCCGAATACATCCAGCAGGGCGCCTGCTCGATCGTGCAGGCCGACGTGGCGCGGGTGGGCGGCATCACGCCGTGGCTGAAGATCGCGCACCTCGCGGAGGCGCACAACATCGCGATGTGCCCGCACTTCCTGATGGAGCTGCACGTGAGCCTGTGCGCCGCCGTGCCGAACGCGCGCTGGGTGGAATACATCCCGCAGCTCGACGACCTGACGACAAGCCGCCTGCGCATCGAGGACGGCCATGCGGTGGCGCCGGAAACACCCGGCCTGGGCATCGAGTGGGACGCCGACCAGCTGAAGGCGCGGCGCAAGTTCACGCCGCTGGTGCTGCGCGGCTGAGCCGGCCGGTCAGTCGGCTTCGATCACGCTGCGCAGCGACTGCAGGTCGCGCGCGATCCACTGCGCATCGCGCTCGAACGCCGCATCGTCCATGTGCGGCTGGCGCAGCAGCGTGAACTGCAGCTCGCAGGCGTCGGGCCCGACGCCAATCACGCGAAAGGGCAGGTAGACCTCGGGCACGCCTTCGGGCGCGACCCAGTGGTCGAGCACGCCGAAGTCGTTGCGCGGCGCGAAGCGCATGCGGGCGTCGCCGCTCTCGGGCGTGCGCACGATCCAGTGGTCGCCGTGCGGCACCAGCGCGCTCCTGGCCAGGCCGCTGGCCCAGTCGGGCAGGCGCTTAGGGTCGGCCGCCAGTACGTAGGCGCGGCGCCATTCGCAGGCCACGCGCTGGGTGATGACGCGGGACTGGACGGCAGTACCTTCATTCGTCGATTTCATCGAAGTCGCTCCTGAGTACCTTGGACACAACGGCGCCCGAAAAACCGCGCGCCATCAGGAATCGCATCTGCTTCGCCCGTTCCTTCGCGTCGGCGGGCGGGGCGTCGAAGCGGCGGCGCCACAAGGCCGTGGCGCGCTCCACTTCGGTTTCCTGCAGGCTGGCCACCGCTTCGGCGATGGCTTCGGGCGCGATGCCCTTGGCCTGCAGTTCCTGCTTCACCCGCAGCGCGCCCGAGCGGGCCGCGCGCTGGTTGAGCACCGAGGCCACCACGCGCGGCTCGCTGATGAAGTCCTTGGCGGCCAACTCGTCGAGCGCCTTGGCCAGCGTGCCGGGCTCTTCTTCATGCTTTGCCAGCTTGCGCTCCAGCTCCGCGCGGGAATGCTCGCGCTGGCTCAGGAGGCGCAGTGCGCGGCCTTTGAGGGACGGGGCGTCGAATGCCATGCGGGGTAGCTCGCGCGGCCCGGCAGGGGACCGCGCTCGGGGGCTTACTCGCCCTTGTCCGCCTTCTCGGCCTTGGCGGCCTTCTGCGGCTTCTCGGGCGTGGAGCCGGCGTCGGCTGCCAGCAGCGGAATGCCCAGCGACTCGCGCACCTTGTTCTCGATTTCGCGCGACAGCTCGGGGTTTTCGCGCAGGAATTCGCGGGCGTTGTCGCGGCCCTGGCCGATCTTCTCGCCGTTGTAGGCGTACCAGGCGCCCGACTTGTCGACGATCTTGGCGGTCACGCCCATGTCGATGATCTCGCCTTCGCGGCTGATGCCTTCGCCGAACAGGATGTCGAACTCCGCCGTCTTGAACGGAGGCGAGACCTTGTTCTTCACCACCTTCACTTTGGTTTCGTTGCCGATGGCCTCGTCGCCCTTCTTGATGGTGCCGATGCGGCGGATGTCCAGGCGCACCGAGGCGTAGAACTTCAGCGCGTTGCCGCCGGTGGTGGTTTCGGGCGAACCGAACATCACGCCGATCTTCATGCGGATCTGGTTGATGAAGATGACCATGCAGTTGGTCTTCTTGATGGTGGCGGTGAGCTTGCGCAGCGCCTGGCTCATCAGGCGGGCCTGCAGGCCGGGCAGCGAGTCGCCCATTTCGCCTTCGATTTCGGCCTTGGGCGTGAGCGCGGCCACCGAGTCGACCACGATCAGGTCGACGGCGCCCGAGCGCACCAGCGAATCGACGATTTCGAGAGCCTGCTCGCCGGTGTCGGGCTGGCTGATCAGCAGGTCGGACAGGTTCACGCCGAGCTTCTGGGCGTATTGCACGTCGAGGGCGTGTTCGGCGTCGACGAAGGCGCAGGTGCCGGCCTGCTTCTGCATGGCGGCGATGACCTGCAGCGTGAGCGTGGTCTTGCCCGAGGATTCAGGGCCGTAGATTTCGATGACGCGGCCGCGCGGCAGGCCGCCGACGCCCAGCGCGATGTCCAGGCCCAGCGAGCCGGTGGAGACCACCTGGATGTCTTCCAGCGCCTCGCCTTCGCCGAGCCGCATGATCGTGCCCTTGCCGAACTGCTTTTCGATCTGGGCCAGCGCGGCCTGCAGGGCCTTGGCCTTTTCACTGTTGGCGACCGAGATGCTTGCGCCCTTGACGACTGCGTCCATGTGGAAACTCCTTGAAAATCAATGGTTTGTGTCTGGTTTCACCCATCTGCTTTTAACCACAGGCTGGATGCTTGAACAGTAGTGTAGGGGCTGATGCCGCTGCGTAAACCTGTTTTTTGGTCAGTTTGCTTTACCATTTGGCGCATGACCGAAGCCGCCTTTCCGACCGATCCCGACGCCTGGCGGCAGACGCACCTGGGCCGCCTGCTGGGCCATGCCATGCGCCGCTTCGACGAGCGCGTGCTGGAACTGATGGCGCACGACGTCGACGTGCCGCTGGCGTTGTCGAACCTCGCGGCGCGCGCGCAGGTGAGCGCGGCGCACATCCACATCACCCGGCACCTGGCGCGCGAGGGCTCGCGCCTCACCGAGCTGGCCGGGCGCGCCGGCATGACCAAGCAGGCGATGGGCGCGCTGGTCGACCAGTGCGAGGCCTGGGGCCTGGTCACGCGCGGCCCCGATCCGCTCGACGCGCGGGCGCGGCGCGTGCTGTTCACCGCCGACGGCCTGGCCTGGCTCGACGCCTTCCACGGCGCGGTGACGCAGGCCGAACGCGAGTTCCGCAGCAGCGTGGGCAACGACATCGCCACCGTGGTAACCATCGGACTGGAAGCCTATACAGCGGGCTAGACTTCGAGGCAGAGACAAACGTGAACGGCGCCCGCGGGGCGCCCGACACCCCAAACAGGCCGGAGGTGGCGCATATGCGGATTCTGATTGCCGAAGACGACCAGGTGCTGGCAGATGCCCTGCTACGCAGCCTGCGCACCTCGGGCGCGGCGGTCGACCACGTGGCCAACGGCTCGCAGGCCGACACCGCGCTCATGACCCATGACGAATTCGACCTGCTGATCCTCGACCTCGGGCTGCCCAGCCTGCACGGCATCGAGATCCTCAAGCGCCTGCGCGCGCGCGGATCGCAACTGCCGGTGCTGGTGCTCACGGCCGCCGACAGCGTGGAAGAGCGCGTCAAGGGCCTGGACAACGGCGCCGACGACTACATGGCCAAGCCCTTCAGCCTGCAGGAACTCGAGGCGCGCGTGCGCGCCCTCACGCGGCGCGGCATGGGCACCACCAGCAACGCGATCCGCCACGGCCCGCTGGTGTACGACCAGGCGGGCCGCGTGGCGACCATCGACGGCAAGATGATCGAGCTGTCGGCGCGCGAACTCGGCTTGCTCGAAGTGCTGCTGCAGCGCGCCGGCCGGCTGGTGAGCAAGGACCAGCTGGTCGACCGCCTCTGCGAATGGGGCGAGGAGGTGAGCCTCAACGCCATCGAGGTGTACATCCACCGGCTGCGCAAGAAGATCGAGAAGGGGCCGGTGCGCATTGCCACGGTGCGCGGACTGGGCTACTGCCTCGAGAAGATCCAGAACTGACAGAGGCCTCAGTCCACGCGCCGCCCCGCTATGGCTGCTTGCGCAGGCCGGCCGACAGCGTGGAGCCGTCGCTGGTACGGATCAGGAACATGATGTTGCGGAAGAAGCCGTTGCTGTCGAAGCTGCCGGCGGGCACGAGGCCGATGGCGGCCGGCCCCTTGTAGGGAAGATCGGTCCTGAGCTTGCAGGCGTCCTTGGCATCGGTGGCGGCGTTGACCGCACTCAGGGCGAGACCGTACATGTTCTTGCTCGTGCCGGGCTGCGCCTGCGCGATCGTGCCCGAAATGCTGCAGGTGCCGATCTGCACGCCGACTGTCTTGCCGGTGAATGCCCCCTTGTCGTCGACCTCGATCGTGACGCTGATGCCGAAGCTCGTGTCCGTGTTGGCCCACTTGCCGACCACGCTGTCCTGCGACACCGCGAGCGCGTTCTCCGCGGCATAGCCCAGGGGCCCGAATTTCGACGGTTCGCGCGAGCCGTAGGCATAGGTTCCGCTCATCGTCTTCTTCGACTCGAAAGTGCCGGAGCCCGTCACAGGCGAGGCGTCGATGAAGTAGTACAGCGTGTCGGGGTTGAAGGACCAGTCGAGCCCAGAAACCTTGATCGATCCCCACAGCGTGCCGACGACGAACTTGGCGGCCACGGAGCCGTCGGCACCGACAAAGCCGAGGTTTAGCAGCGAGCCGTAGATGCCTTCGCTGTCGTTGCCCACCGCGGCCGTCGAGCCGGGCTGAGGCGCGCTCAGCGACGGCAGCGGTTCGCTGCCCGGCACGGGATCACGGTTCGCTGCCGGTGCGGGCGCGGGCGCGGGTGCCGGCGACGGTGCGGGTGCCGGCGAGCTCGATGGCAGCGGCAGCAACGGCATCCCTGCGCCGCCCCCGCCGCCGCCTCCTCCTCCGCATGCCGTGATGCCCACTCCCGTGGCAAGCACGGTCGCAGCAATCCAGAACGGCCTTGGGCAGCCGCCCGGTAACTTGGTCTTCATGATTCACTCCCTGAGATTTTTCGAATTGCAGAAACTGCGCGCAGAGACTACAACCGGGCGACCGGGTCGACGCCCACGAGATGGGCCGGCGCGACGGCACAAAATCACGCTTGGCGGATATTTCTCAACGCCCTCAGGAACTCCATCCCTTGAAGCTTTTCCAGCGCGCGCAGCGCTCCCTGTTCGGCGAGATCCTCGACTGGATGCTCACGCCGCTGCTGCTGCTGGTGCCGGTGAGCATCGGCGTCACCTGGCTGGTGGCGCAGGGCATTGCCAACGCGCCCTTCGACCGCGCGCTCGAGCACAACGTGAAGGCGCTGGCCGAGCTGGTGACGGTGAAGGAAGGGCACACGCAGTTCGTGCTCTCGCAGTCGGCGCGCGAGATCCTGCGGGCCGACGACGCCGGCCACGTCTACTACCAGTTGCTCGACGGCCACGGCACGCTGCTGAGCGGCGAGCGCGACATTCCCCAGCCCGGCCTCGACGAGCCGCTGCCGCCCAACCAGGTGTTCCTGCACAACAGCGACGTGCACGGCCAGCCGGTGCGCGTGGCCTCGATGTGGCTGGCCAGCGGCAGCGACGACGTGCCGCCCTCGCTGCTGCAGCTGGCCGAGACGCGCGAGAAGCAGTCGGTGCTGGCTGCCGAGATCATCAAGGGCGTGCTGCTGCCGCAGTTCGCGATCCTGCCGCTGGCGGTGCTGCTGATCTGGCTGGCGCTGGTGCGCGGCATCAAGCCGCTGTCGGTGGTGGAGGCGCGCATCCGCGAACGGCGCCCCGGCGACCTGAGCCCGCTCGACGAATCGTCGGTGCCGCTCGAAGTGGTGCCGCTGGTGTCTTCGGTGAATGAGCTGCTGGACAAGCTCAACGACTCGATCGGCACGCAGAAACGCTTTCTGGCCGACGCGGCGCACCAGCTCAAGACGCCGCTGGCGGGCCTGCGCATGCAGGCCGACCTGGCGCAGCGCGAAGGCGCCAACGCCGACGAGCTGAAGCAGTCGCTCAAGCAGATCGGCCGCGCCAGCAAGCGCGCCACGCACACGGTGAACCAGCTGTTGTCGCTGGCGCGCGCCGAAGGCAACAGCGCCAACGTGCATCACCAGCCCTGCGACCTGGCGCGGCTCACCATCGAGGTGGTGCGCGAGGCGGTGCCGCGCGCCATCGAGAAGCGCATCGACCTGGGCTACGACGGCGCCGAGGCGGGTGCACCCGGCGTGATGTTCGACGGCAACCAGACACTGCTGAAGGAGCTGGTGCGCAACCTCGTCGACAACGCGCTGAACTACACGCCATCGACGCCGGAGCGCCCGGGCCTGATCACGGTGCGCGTGCTGGCGGACCCCTTCGGCCACGTGCTGCTGCTGCAGGTGGAGGACAACGGCCCCGGCATCGCCGAGGCCGACCGCGAGCTGGTGTTCGAGCCCTTCTACCGCGTGCTCGGCAACGAGGCCGATGGCTCCGGGCTGGGGCTGCCGATCGTGCGCGAGATCGCGAACCAGCACCGCGCGCAGGTGAAGCTGGAGGACGCGCATCCCGGCAAGCATCCGCCGGGGGCGCTCTTCACGGTGCGCTTCGAGGCCGAGGCGCCTGTCTGAGCCTGGTCAGGGGGAGGGCGTGGGCGCGGCAGCTGCGGGGGCCGGGGTCGGAGACGGCGCAGCAGGCTTGGCGTCGTTGCGGATCTGCAGCCACTCGGGCCGGATCTGCCGCGCGAGACGCTGCGGCTCGCGCTCGTTGAGCCCCGCCGGCGCCAGGTCGAAGCCGGCGAGATCGCCGCGCGCCCACAGGAAGTAGCCGGCGTTGGCCAGCAACAGGACGACGAGCAGAAGGCGCAGCTTCATGCGGATCGGCCGGTCAGAACGCCATGCCGCGAGGGCGCACGCTCACTTCGTCGCTCGAGATCAGCTGCAGCCCGGCGTCGGTGCGCACCTGCAGTTCGCCGCCCCAGGCCACGCCTTCGCACAGGCCGGTGGTGCCGTCGCTGAGCGCCACTTCACGGCCGCGCAGCACGTCGCGCGCGGCAAAGCGTTCGGCGAAGGGCGCGAAGCCCCGCGCCTCGAAATCCAGCACGGCCTGCACGAGCGGCGGAGCCAGTTCGCTCAGCACTTCAGGCGCGCTGGCCTCGGGGCGCCACTGGCGCAGCCAGGCCGGCGGCGTGCGCATGCCGTCGGCATCGCGCGCGCCGATGTTCAGGCCGATGCCGATCACGAGGTAGCGCGACGCATCGGGCCGGCCGCTGGACGGCAGCGCGGTCTCGATGAGGATGCCGACCAGCTTGCTGTCGTTGACCCACACGTCGTTGGGCCACTTGAGGCCGACCTTGTGCGCGCCCGAGGGGTCGAGGCTCTCGGCCACGCTCACACCCACGGCCAGCGACAGGCCCGACCAGTCGGCGGGCGCCAGCGGCAGGCCCAGCGAGAACATCAGGGAGGCCGATGCTTCCTGCCGCGGCGTGCTCTGCCAGGGCCGGCCCAGCCGGCCGCGCCCGGCGGTCTGGTGCTCGGCCACGAGCAGCACGGGCTCGACACGCCCGGCGCGCGCACGGCGCATCAGCTCGGTGTTGGTGGAATCGATCTCGGCCACGGCCTCGACGGTGAAGCCGGGCAGCAGCGGGGCGACCGCCGCGGCGATCCGGTCTTCGAACCAGTCGGCGGTGGTGCTGCTCATGTTCAGTCTTTCCCGGACTTGTCCTTCTTGGCGGATTTTTTCTCCGCCTTCCCGGACTTGGCTTCCGACTTCTTTTCAGCCTTCTTGCCGGCTTTCTTTTCGGCCTTTTTGGCTTCCTTCTTCTCGGCCTCTTTTTTCTCGGCCTTCTTCTTTTCAGCCTTCTTTTTGTCTTTCTTCTTCTTTTTCTTTTCTTCGTCCTCATCCTTGGGCGTCAGCAGCGTGCCGCGGCACTGCTCGGAGCCGCACCAGCAAGGAAATTCGGACAAGAGCTTCGGCGTGTACGGCTCGTCGATGATCAGGCCGTAGTCGTAATTGAGCTCTTCGCCTGCAGCGATGTTGCGCAGCGCCTTGATATAAACGCGCCCATCGACCTCGTCCGCCTCGCAGTTCGGCTCGCACGAGTGGTTGATCCAGCGCGCGTCGTTGCCCTTGACGTTGCCGTCGATCACACGCCCGTCGTCGATGTGGAAGTAGAAGGTGTGGTTGGGCTGGGCCGGGTCGTGCGGATGGCGGCGCAGTGCTTCCTTCCAGCTGATGATCTCGCCCTTGTATTCGATCAGCGTCTCGCCTTCGGCCAGGTCCTGCACGGCGAACACGCCGTTGCCATGGACATCGGAGCGCCGCATCTGGATTCGGCGACCGGCGGAAAGTGGGGTTTTGGAAGGCATCGCCGAAGTCTGTTAGTTTGAATATGCACACATGCGCGTGTGCGCGTGCGCACGCGGGAAGCCGCAGATTGTATGTGGCCCCCACGCTCCCGCACTGCGTGTCGTCGCTGCCCCCCGAGGGGGCCGCAGGCCGCCTTGAGGCGGCTCGGCGGCGACCTGAGAACTTTTTAGGAATTGTTGATGAAGACCTTGGTAATCGCAGAAAAGCCGTCGGTGGCGCAGGACATCGTCCGCGCCCTCACGCCGGTGGCCGGCAAATTCGACAAACATGACGAGCATTTCGAGAACGACAGCTATGTCGTGACCAGCGCTGTCGGTCACCTGGTCGAGATCCAGGCGCCCGAGGAATTCGACGTCAAGCGGGGCAAGTGGAGTTTTGCCAACCTGCCCGTGATTCCGCCGCACTTCGACTTGAAGCCGGTCGACAAGACCAAGACGCGCCTGAATGCCGTGGTCAAGCAGGCCAAGCGCAAGGACGTGACGCAGCTCATCAACGCCTGCGACGCGGGCCGCGAGGGCGAGCTGATCTTCCGCCTGATCGAGCAGTACGCCGGCGGCAAGTCGGGGCTGAACAAGCCGGTCAAGCGGCTGTGGCTGCAGTCGATGACGCCGCAGGCCATCCGCGACGGCTTCGACGCGCTGCGCACCGAAAAGCAGATGCAGGGCCTGGCCGACGCCGCGCGCTCGCGCTCCGAGGCCGACTGGCTGGTGGGCATCAACGGCACGCGCGCCATGACCGCATTCAATTCGCGCGACGGCGGTTTCTTCCTCACGACCGTGGGCCGTGTGCAGACGCCGACCCTGTCCGTGGTGGTGGAGCGCGAGGAGCAGATCCGCAAGTTCGTCTCGCGCGACTATTGGGAAATCCACGGCAGCTTCGCGGCCGAGGCCGGCGAGTACCCCGGCAAGTGGTTCAACCCCGACTGGAAGAAAGCCAACGCGCCGCTGCTGGCCAACGGCGAACCCGACCCCGAGCAGCGCGCCGACCGCGTGTGGAACGAGCAGGAAGCCCGCGCCATCGCCGACGCCTCGCGCGGCAAGCCCGCCACCGTCACGGAAGAAAGCAAGCCCACCACGCAGGCTTCGCCGATGCTGTTCGACCTGACCTCGCTGCAGCGCGAGGCCAACGGCCGCTTCGGCTTCAGCGCCAAGACCACGCTCGCGCTGGCGCAAAGCCTGTATGAGCGCCACAAGGCACTGACCTACCCGCGTACCGATTCGCGCGCGCTGCCGGAAGACTATCTTCCTGTCGTCAAGCAGACCATGGGCATGCTCGCCAACAGCGGCATGAAGCACCTGGCGCCGTTCGCCAAGCAGGCGGTCGACGGCAACTACGTGAAGCCCAACAAGCGCATCTTCGACAACGCCAAGGTGTCGGATCACTTCGCCATCATCCCGACGCTGCAGGCCCCCAGCGGGCTGAGCGAGGCCGAGCAGAAGCTGTACGACTTCGTGGTGCGCCGCTTCCTGTCGGTGTTCTTCCCGAGCGCCGAATACCAGGTCACCACGCGCATCAGCACGGTGGAGCAGGGCGGCAAGAAGTACCCCTTCCGCACCGACGGCAAGGTGCTGGTGAAGCCGGGCTGGCTCGCCATCTACGGCAAGGAAGCCCAGGACGACGAGAAGGAAGACGACAAGGACGGCAAGCGCCTCGTGCCGGTGAAGCCGGGCGAGATCGTGAAGGCCGAGTCGGTCGACACCAAGGGCCTGAAGACGCGCCCGCCGGCGCGCTACTCCGAAGCCACGCTGCTCGGCGCGATGGAAGGCGCGGGCAAGACCATCGACGACGACGAACTGCGCGAAGCCATGCAGGAGAAGGGCCTGGGCACGCCAGCCACGCGCGCGGCCACCATCGAAGGCCTGATCACCGAGAAATACATGCTGCGCGAAGGGCGCGAGCTGATTCCCACGGCCAAGGCCTTCCAGCTCATGACGCTGCTGCGCGGCCTGGGCGTGGAAGAACTCTCCAAGGCCGAACTCACCGGCGAGTGGGAATACAAGCTCGCGCAGATGGAGAAGGGCTCGCTCAGCCGCGACGCCTTCATGCGAGAGATCGCCGAGATGACGGAGCACATCGTCAAGAAGGCGAAGGAATACGACCGCGACACCGTGCCGGGCGACTACGCCACCCTGCAGACGCCGTGCCCCAACTGCGGCGGCATCGTGCGCGAGAACTACCGCCGCTACGCCTGCACCGGCAAGAGCGGCACCGGCGAGGACGCCTGCGGCTTCTCGTTCGGCAAGTCGCCGGCCGGGCGCACCTTCGAGGTGGCCGAGGCCGAGGCGCTGCTGCGCGACAAGCACATCGGCCCGCTGGAGGGCTTCCGCTCCAAGGCCGGCTGGCCCTTCACCTCCGAGATCGTCATCAAGTTCGACGACGAGGCCAAGAACTGGAAGCTGGAGTTCGACTTCGGCGACGACAAGAACGCCGACACCGGCGAGATCGTCGACTTCAGCGAGCAGGACACCGTGGGCCCGTGCCCGGTGTGCGGCGCGCCGGTGTTCGAGCACGGCAGCAACTACGTCTGCGAGAAGTCGGTGCCGACCAATGCACAGCCCACGCCAACGTGCACCTTCAAGACCGGCAAGATCATCCTGCAGCAGCCGGTGGAGCGCGCGCAGATGGAAAAACTGCTCGCTACCGGCAAGACCGACCTGCTCGACAAGTTCGTGAGCATGCGCACGCGCCGCGCCTTCAAGGCCTTCCTGACCTGGAACGCCGAAGAGGGAAAGGTGACCTTCGAATTTGCACCGCGCGAAGGCGGAAGCAAGTTTCCGCCGCGCAAGACCTTCGGCAAGGCCGCGCCCGCGGGCAAGACGGCGGCAGCCAAGAAGGTGGCGGCGAAGAAGACGCCCGCGGCCAAGAAGGCACCGGCCGCGAAGAAGGCCGCCGCGCCACGCAAGCCCGGCGCGGGCCTGAAGCCCAGCGACTCGCTGGCCGCGGTGATCGGCGCCGAGCCGGTGGCGCGCACCGAGGTCATCAAGAAGCTGTGGGACTACATCAAGGCCAACGGCCTGCAGGATGCGACCAACAAGCGCGCGATCAATGCCGACGCCAAGCTCAAGCCGGTGTTCGGCAAGGACCAGGTGACGATGTTCGAACTCGCGGGCATCGTGGGCAAGCACCTCTCGGCGACCTGAGCCATGCAGCGCAGACACTTTGCCGCGAGCGTGGCCCTGGCGGCCGTCGCGACGCTGGGCGCCGCGGGCCTGGCGCATGCGGCCGCGTGGCCCGACAAGCCGGTCAAGCTGGTGGTGCCGTTCCCGCCGGGGCAGGCCACCGACATCTTTGCCCGCGCGGTGGCCGAGCAGCTCGGAAGGCGGCTGGGCCAGCCGGTGATCGTCGACAACAAGGCCGGCGCCGGCAGCAACATCGGCACCGAGTTCGTGGTGCGCTCGCAGCCCGACGGCTACACGCTGGTGGTGGCGGGCAGCGCGATGGCCGTGAACCAGACGCTCTACGCCAAGCCGGGCTTCGATCCGCGCAAGGACCTGGTCGGCATCTCGCTGATCGCGAAGGTGCCGCTGGTGTTCCTGGCCACGCCGGAGAGCGGCATCCGCACGCTGGCCGACCTCACCGCACGCGCCAAGGCAGAGCCCGGCCGGCTGAGCTATGCGAGCGCCGGCATCGGCGGCACGCAGCATCTGTCGGGCGAGATGTACAAGTCGGCGGCGCATGTGTTCATCACGCACATTCCGTACCGCGGCAGCGGCCCGGCGCAGTCGGACTTCCTGGGCAACCAGGTGCCGCTGATGATCGACTCGGTGACGGCCGCGCTGCCGCACATCAAGTCGGGCAAGGCGGTGGCGCTGGCGGTCACGTCGGGCACACGCTCGTCGCAGCTGCCCGACGTGCCCACGGTGGCCGAAAGCGGCGTGGCTGGCACGAAGAATTTCGAGGCGGTGGGCTGGCTCGGGCTGATGGCGCCGCGCGGCACGCCGCCCGAGATCGTCGAGCGCCTCAACCGCGAGGTGACCGACATCCTCAAGAGCGAGCAGATGACGCGCTTCATCCGCGAGCGCGGCTCCGAGCCGGCGCCCACCACGCCGGCGGAGTTCGACCGCTTCGTGGCGAGCGAGATCCGCCTGTGGGGCGCCGCGGTGAAGGCCTCGGGCGCAAAGCCCGAATAAGCAGGCGTCAGGCAGGCGCCTGCGCCTCTTTCGCGCGGTCGACCTCCGCCAGCAGCCAGCTGCGGAAATGATCGAGCGTGGCCAGCTGGCCGCGCCCTTCCGGATAGCAGAACCAGTAGCCCTCGTTGCCGCGGTAGCCGCCGCCCGGCAGCGGCTCGTCCACCAGTCCCGAAGAGATTTCGTCCTGCACCAGGCAGCGCGGCACCAACGCCACGCCCATGCCGACCATCACCGCGCGGATCATGGTCTGGAACTGGTCGAACTGCGGGCCGGCCAGCGGATCGAGACCGCGCACGCCATGCGTCTCGCTCCAGTGCAGCCACGACTGCGGCACCGTGACATGGCGCAGAAGCGTGCAGCGCGCCACGTCCTGCGGCGTACGGATGACGACCTCGGCCTGCGCGGCGCGCGGTGCGATCAGCGCCACGTCACGGCCCGCGAGGTAGTGCGATTGCGCGCCGGGCCAGTGGCCGTCGCCGAAAAGAATGGCGCAGTCGAGCTCGGGCCGCTCGAAGTCGTAGCCGTGCACGAAGGGCACGAAATGCAGCGTGATCTGCGGATGCGCACGCTGGAAATCGGGCAGCCGCGGAATCAGCCATTTGGCGCCGAAGGTGGGCAGGGTGGACAGGTGCAGCGCGCCGCCGCCGTCGCCGCTGGTGATGAGCTCCAGCGTGGCCGCCTCCAGCTGCGCGAGCAGCGAGCGAACCGTCTTCTCGTAGCGCTCGCCGGCTGGCGTGAGTGCCAGTCGCTTGCGGTTGCGCTCGAACAGCGGCGCGCCGATCCAGCGCTCGAGCTCCTGCACCTGCTTGCTGACCGCGCCCTGCGTGAGGTGCAGCGCCTCGGCCGCGCGCGAGACACCGCCGAAGCGCACCACGGTTGAAAAGGCCCGCAGCAGGTTCAGCGGAGGATTGAGACGGCGCAACGACATGGCAGGATGCCCATTAAAACATTCCAGATCAGAATGTTAGCTGGTCTATCCTTTGCTTCTGAAGCGAGGCGAAATCGCTCCTTCTCACTCAATGCACATTGGAATCCACCCCATGCAACGTCGTCATTTCATCTCCACGCTGGCCGCTGCTTCCGTCCTCCCAGGAATATCCTTTGCCCAGGGCAAGCCCATTCGCCTGGTCGTTCCCTTCCCGCCCGGCGGCGCCACCGACATCACGGCGCGCGTACTCGGCGAGCCCGTGGCCAAGATCCTGCAGCAGCCGGTGGTCATCGACAACCGCGCCGGTGCCGGCGGCTCCATCGGCATGGCCGAGCTGGCCCGCGCCACGCCGGACGGCCTGACCTTCGGCATCGCCACCCTGTCCACGCACGGCGTGAACCCGGCCGTCTACCAGAAGCTGCCGTACGACCCGATAAAGGGCTTTGCCGCCGTGACCGAGATCGTCAAGGCGCCGGGCGTGATCGTCATCAACCCGGCGAAGCTGCCGGTGGCCAACTTCGCCGAGCTGGTGAAGTACCTCAAGGCCAATCCGGGCAAGGTGTCGTACGCCTCGCCGGGCAACGGCACCATCGGCCACATGTGGGGCGAGCTGTTCAAGAGCAGCACCGGTACCTCGATGGTGCACATCCCCTACCGCGGTGCGGGCCCGGCCATCAACGACGTGCTCGCGGGCGAAGTGCCGGTGTACTTCGACCAGGTGGCTTCCTCGCTGCCGCACGTGAAGGCGGGCAAGCTGAAAGCGCTGGCCGTGTCGTGGAACGGCCGCCTCGACGTGCTGCCCGACGTGCCCACCTACGGCGAGCTGGGCTATCCGGCCAACAACGATCCGTCGTGGTTCGGCATGATCGCGCCCGCCGGCACGCCGGCCGAGCTGGTGCTGCGCATGCAGCAGGCCGTGGCCACCGCGCTGAAGGACCCCTCGGTGCGCGAGCGCCTGGCGCTGCAGGGCCTGTACGCCTCAGGCACCACGCCGGCGCAGTTCACCAAGCAGATCGCCAGCGAGATCGACAAGATGAAGAAGGTGGCCGAATTCGCACGCGTGCGATTGGACTGAGCCCGGCCTGCCTATGCATCCAGTCCTGAAACTGATTCAAACCCGCGCCCAGGTGACGAGCGTTGCCGGGCACACGCCGCTGGTGCTGGACTCCCCGCACAGCGGCACCGTCTACCCCGAGGACTTCGGCACGGTGCGCGACCTCGCGACACTGCGCCGCGCCGAGGACACGCACGTGGAAAAGCTCTACGCCTTCGCGCCGGCGATGGGCGTGGCCTGGGTGGAGGCGCACTTTCCGCGCAGCTACCTGGACGCCAACCGCGACACGACCGAGATCGACACCACGATGCTGCAAGGCGAGTGGACCGAGCCGGTTTCCACCGACCCGCGCGTGCTGTCGAAGGTGCGCCTGGGCAAGGGGCTGATCTGGAAGCTCACCGACGAAGGCCTGCCGATCTACGACCGGCAATTGCCGGTGGAAGAAGTGCGCCAGCGCATCGACACCTGCTGGCGCCCGTATCACGCGGCGGTGGCGCAGGCCATCGACGAGGCGCATGCGCGCCACGGCTACAGCATCCACATCAACTGCCACTCGATGCCGGCCATCGCGGCCAGCCATGCCACCGACTTCCCGGGCCTGGCGCATGCCGACTTCGTGATCGGCGACCGCGACGGCAGCACCGCCGACCCGGCGCTGTCGCGCAAGATCTGCGAGCACCTGCGCGGCTTCGGCTACAGCGTGGACTACAACCATCCCTACAAGGGCGTGGAGCTGGTGCGCCGCAACGGCGACCCGGCCGGCAACCGGCACAGCATCCAGGTGGAGATCAACCGCAAGCTCTACATGGACGAGACCACGCTGGCGCTGGACGAAGCCGGCGCCGAGCGGCTGCAGGGGCACCTGCGCTCGCTGGTGGAGATGCTGCTGGCGACGGACCCGCGCTGAGCGGCCTGCCGCGGGGCAACAACCCTGCCGGCCCCGGTGTGTTGTTACACGAGGGGCCGGGCCGGCGGCCTATAGTGGAAACGGTCATGACCCACCAAATCTCTTGGAGTTTCCAGTGAAGCCATTCATTGCAGCTGTTCTTGCCGTCGCGATGGGCGCGCTCGTCGCGGGTTGCGCGGGCACCGGTTCGGCCGGCAGCGCCAATGCATCGAGCGCCGCCACGCCCACGGGCGGCAGCGGCGTCACCGTGTTCGGCACCATCGACGCCAGCGTCACCGGCACCAGGAACAGCTCGCGCTGATTCAGCGGACCACGCCGGCCAGGTAGCCGTGCAGCGCGCCGCGCAGCTGGCGTGACAGCGCCTGCAGGTCGGGCCGTCCGCCGGTGCCGATGTGCGTGTGCGCCACCAAGCCGTAGAGGATGGTCTGGCAGACGCGCGCAATCTCCTTCTTCGGGCCATCGGCCGCCATGTCGCAGGCGGCTTCGAGCACACCCACCCACTCGGCCACGAAACGGTCGTACATCTTGCGATAGGCCTCGGCGCTGGAGAGGTGCCGCTCCAGCAGGTAGTGCGCGCCCCAGGCCAGCGGCTGATCGCGGTGCGCCTCGACCTGCGCATCGATCACCGCATCGACGATCTCCCGCAGCGGCCGCCCCGCATGCGCGGCCACGGTCTCGCGGATGCCCAGCAGCAGCGCCTTGGAGCGCAGGTGCAGGCACACGCGCGCCAGGTCGTCCTTGTTCTCGAAATATTCGTAGAAGCTGCCGAGCCCCGTGCCCGCGACGGACACGATTTCGCGGATGGTGATGGCGGCATAGCCGCGCTCGACCAAAAGCCGAACAAAGGCTTCCTGCAGCGCCTGCGAGGTGTGGCGCGCGCGGGACTGGCGCGGCTTTCTCCTCGGTGCGGCGGCCGGCGCGCGGGTGCTGCTGCTCATCGCCGCCGAACCCGAACACCTTGCGCCCGGCTTGTTCCTAGAATTTTTGGACCCATCGAACCGATTCTGCAATGGCCATCGACGAACCGACTCCGGACACATCCCACCCCGCCGTCTACGCCAGCCAGGGCGCCGACGCCTGGCAGCCCAGCGCGCTCTCGCGCGGCCCCTGGGACCCGCGCGCGCAGCACGGCGGCGCACCCTGCGCCCTGCTGGCGCATGTGGCAGAGCGGGCCGCGCCCGGCCCGGGATGGCAACTGGCGCGGCTCACGGTCGAGCTCGTGAAGCCGGTGCCGCTGGTGCCGTTGCTCACACGCACGCAGGTGCAGTCTTCGCGCGCCACGGTGCGCGTGGGCATCGACCTGCTGGCGGGCGACGTGGTGGTGGCGCGGGCGCATGCGCTGCTGCTGGCCAAAGGCTCGCTGGCGCTGCCGGCGGACCTGCCGGGCTGGCCGCAGTCGCAACTGCGGCCGCTGCCGGGAGACTGCAGCGAGCGCGTGCGCATTCCGGGCCTGCCCGACGGCGTGTCGTTCTACGGCAGCGCCGTGGAATCGCGCGTGGCCGAAGGCGACTCGACCCAACCCGGCCCCTGCGGCGCGTGGTTCCGGCTCGCGGTGCCGCTGGTGGACGGCATCGCCAACTCGCCCGCCATGCGCGCCGCGGCGGCGGCCGACTTCGGCAACGGCCTGAGCTGGGTGCTGCCGGCCGAGCGCTTCCTTTTCACCAACGCCGACATGAGCCTGAACCTGTTCCGCGCACCCGAGGGCGAATGGATCGGCCTGCGCTCGGCCACCGAGGTGCACGGCGACGGTGCCGGCCTTGCCGTGTCCCACCTGTACGACGAACGCGGCCCGATCGGCCTTGCCACCCAGACGCTGATGCTGCGCGAACGCGCCTGAGCCTTCAACGACAACCGAGAGAGACAACAGCCATGACCACCACCGGCATCCACCCCGACAACCAGGTCCCCGAACTCAAGGACTACAACGTCTACACCAGCGACCCCGTGCTGCGCCGCGCGGTCGCGCGCGGTGGTGCCGCCTGGCGCGACGACGAACTGGTGCGCCAGGGTGCCGAGTACGGCGCCGAAGCCACGCTGCGCGCCGCAGAAGACGCCAACCGCCACGAGCCCGAACTGCACACGCATTCGCGCATCGGCGAGCGCATCGACCAGGTGCGGTTCCACCCGGCATGGCACA
Source organism: Variovorax durovernensis (assembly GCF_977011995.1). Lineage (NCBI taxonomy): Bacteria > Pseudomonadati > Pseudomonadota > Betaproteobacteria > Burkholderiales > Comamonadaceae > Variovorax > Variovorax durovernensis. The sequence continues at coordinate 6,606,981 of NZ_CDRNCW010000001.1, forward strand.
CGATGATGTCGATCGCCCGGCGCAACGGCATCGCCAACCTGCCGTTCTTCGACGAGCGGCCCTCGGCCTGGGTCGGCTACGGCGCCTCGCTGTACATGCACAGCCAGATCGAGTCGGGCTCGACCTGCCCGACCACCATGACCAAGGCCTGCATTCCGGTGATGCGCCGCAACGCCGCGCTGTACGGCGACCTGAGCGCCAAGCTCGCGTCGAACGAGCACGATGCGCGCGACATCCCGCTGGACCGCAAGACCTCGATGACCGTCGGCATGGGCATGACCGAGAAGCAGGGCGGCAGCGACGTGCGCACCAACACCACGCGCGCCGTGCCCGCAGGCAGCGGCCCCTGGGGCGACGAGTTCCTGATCACCGGCCACAAGTGGTTCTTCTCGGCGCCGATGTGCGATGGGCACCTGGTGCTGGCCAAGACCGACGAACACGGCTCCTCGTGCTTCTTCGTGCCGCGCTGGCGGCCCGACGGCAGCAAGAACCCGATCCACATCCAGCGGCTGAAGGACAAGGTCGGCAACCGCTCCAACTCCAGCAGCGAAGTCGAGTTCAAGGAGGCGTGGGGCGTGCTGGTGGGCGACGAGGGCCGTGGCATCCCGACCATCATCGAGATGGCGACCGTGACCCGGCTCGACTGCGCGCTCGCCAGCGCGGGCTTCATGCGGCAGGCCTTCGCGCAGGCCGCGCACTATGCGCGCAACCGCTTCGCCTTCGGCAAGGCGCTGGTCGACCAGCCGGTGATGACCGAGCTGCTGGCCGACATGGCGCTCGAATCCGAAGGCGCCACGCTGCTGGCGATGGAGCTGGCCTCGCGCTTCGGCTCCGCCGCTCCGCTGGACACGGCCTGGCGCCGGCTGCTGACGCCGGCCGCCAAGTTCTGGAACTGCAAGCGCGCGGTGGCCCTGACCGGCGAGGCGATGGAAGTCTTCGGCGGCAACGGCTATGTGGAAGACGGCCCGATGGGCCGGCTGTTCCGCGAGGCGCCTGTCAACTCGATCTGGGAAGGCTCGGGCAACGTGATGTGCCTGGACGTGCTGCGTGCCGTGTCGCGCAACCCGGGCGACGTACAGCTGGTGCTCGACCAGCTGCAGGACATCGCCACTGGCGAGCCGCGCCTGCAGGCCGAGATCGACGTGCTGCGCCGCATGGTGCAGCTGCCGCCGCAGGAACTGGAGCGCCAGGCGCGCCGCTTCACGCAGCGGCTGGTGCGCGCGGCGCAGGCCTGCCTGATGCTGGCGCATGCGAGCGTGGAGTCCTCGGCCGCCTTCGTGAGCAGCCGCTTCGACCCCGACTGGGGCCCGGTCACCGGCATCAGCGCCGGCACCAGCGATCCCGGCGCGCTGGTGCGCGCGGCCTGGCGCTGAGAGCGCGGCCTCAGCGCCGCAGCAGTGCCTGCTTCAGCAGGCGCGCGGCGCGGTTGCGGATGCGCCCCGGCATGCCGCGCATGCTGCTCGTGCGCGGTGCCACGCGGGCGGTGGCGCAGGCCCAGAGGAAGTCGTGCAGGATGGGCGTGTCGTCGACCGTCTCGGTGCTGCCGTACTTGTGGAACTCGGGATGCCACTGGGTCGCGGCGATGTAGCTGCGGCCGCGGTCGGCCCGGCGCCGGATGGCCTCGGGCACGCGGTCGGGCAGGCTCCAGGCCTCGATGTCGAAGCCGGGCGCGATGTCCTTCACGCCCTGATGGTGGATGCTGTTCACGCGCGCGGTCTTCAGGTCGGGGTAGAGCTTCGACAGGCGGGTGCCCTGCACCAGCTCGATCTGGTGGAAGTTCTGGTCGTAGGCGACCGGGTCGCGGTGCTTGAGCGTCTCGGGGTGCCCGTGCTGCGCTTCGATGTCCTGGTAGAGCGTGCCGCCGAAGGCCACGTTGATGAGCTGCAGCCCGCGGCATACGCCGAAGATGGGCTTGCCGGCCTGCTCGAAGGCTTCGACCAGCGCCAGGTCGTAGAGGTCGCGGATGCGGTCGCCGATCCATGCGTCCTTCAGCGGCACCTCGCCGTAGCTGCCGGGCCAGACGTCGGCGCCGCCGTGCATCACCACGCCGTCGAGCCATTCGGCATAGTGCGACAGCTTGGTGTCGCCGCGCGCGGTCTCGCCGGTGGGGCAGGGCACCATCACCACCATGGCGCCGGCGGACATGAGCCAGTGCGCGATCGATTGCTCGACGTACTGCAGCGTCTTGTTGGTGAAAAGCGATCGGGCCGGGTCGGCATGCGAGAAGCAGGCGGACAGGCCGATCTTGAGCCGGGCGGAAACAGGTTGTGTCATCGCGGGACTGTCGACGGAGCGAACCGGACGGGTGATGCGAAAAGGAAAATCCATTGTGGCTCGTTGGCCTCTCGCACGGGGTCGGACGACACGCCAAGTATGCTTTCAACGCTACCCCGACGAATAAGGAAGACAAGCCAATGAAGACAATCAAGGGTCCGGCCATTTTTCTCGCCCAGTTTGCGGGAGACACGGCACCGTTCAACACGCTCGACGGCATTGCAGGCTGGGCCGCCGGGCTCGGCTACAAGGGCGTGCAGATACCCAGCTGGGACGCTCGCCTGTTCGACCTGAAGAAGGCTGCCGAAAGCAGGACCTACTGCGACGAGGTGAAGGGCACGCTGGCGAAGCACGGCCTGGAGATCACCGAGCTCTCGACCCACCTGCAGGGCCAGCTGGTGGCGGTGCACCCGGCCTACGACGCGGGCTTCGACGGTTTCGCTGCGCCCGAAGTGCGCGGCGATCCGGTCAAGCGCCAGCAATGGGCGGTGCAGCAGCTGCACTTCGCGGCCAAGGCATCGGCCAACCTGGGCCTCACGGCGCACGCGACCTTCTCGGGCGCGCTGGCGTGGCCGTATCTCTATTCGTGGCCGCCGCGCCCGCCGGGACTCATCGAGGAAGCCTTCGACGAGCTGGCGCGGCGCTGGCGTCCGATCCTCGATGCCTTCGACGCGGTGGGCGTGGACGTGGGCTACGAAATCCACCCCGGCGAAGACCTGCACGACGGCGTGAGCTACGAGATGTTCCTGGAGCGCGTGAACAACCATCCGCGCGCCTGCCTGCTGTACGACCCGAGCCACTTCATGCTGCAGCAGCTCGACTACCTGGCCTACATCGACCACTACCACGAGCGCATCAGGATCTTTCACGTGAAGGACGCCGAGTTCAACCCGACCGGCAAGCAGGGCGTGTACGGCGGCTTCCAGAGCTGGATCAACCGCGCCGGGCGCTTCCGCTCGCTGGGCGACGGGCAGGTGAACTTCAAGGCCATCTTCTCGAAGATGGCGCAATACGACTTCCCGGGCTGGGCGGTGCTCGAATGGGAGTGCTGCATCAAGCACCCGGAAGACGGCGCGCGCGAAGGCGCGAAGTTCATTGCCGACCACATCATCCGCGTGGCCGACCGGGCCTTCGACGACTTCGCCGCGGGCAGCGTGGACGTGGCGGCCAACCGGCGGATGCTCGGGCTGGGCTGAAATCTTCAGCGGTGCAGCGGGCAGCCGTTGCGCTCGCTGCGGTAGTCCGACGAGGCCGCATACGCTGCCTTGCGAGCGCGCATCACGTTGCCCAGCGGCCGATGCGCGGCCAGCGCATGCCAGGGGTTGAAGGCCATGCCGTCGTCGATCTCGCGCGCCAGCGCCTCGCTCCAGCCTTCCTGCGGATCGGCGGTGATGCGCGCGACAGCAATGAATGGGCTCAGCGCCTGCGGCCACTCGACCGAGGCGTCTTCGACCGGCATGCGCTCCAGGTCCACGCACAGCTGCACGCGCAGTTCCCACACGGCGGGGTTCGCACGGATGAAATCGGCCACAGCCTCGCGTGTGCCGTCCGGCTTGCCGGCAAGGTCGAGCGGCGCGTTCTCCAGCGCCAGCAGCGCGGGCGAAACAGGGGCCAGCTGCAGCTTGGCGATGTAGGCGCCATAGCGGATCGGCACCTGCGTGAAGAAGGTGGCGCCGAGCGGGTGCGTCTCCGCATGGCCGCCCAGCGCGATGAGCGTGCCGCTCTGGCCGCCGAAAGTCTCGACCGCTTTCTCCACGCCCTGCAGCACGCCTGACAGCACGCGCTTGGCGTTCGGTGCCTTGTCGGTGGTGCCGGCGAGCAGCTTCAGGCTGCGCAGGAAACCCTTCGCGTCGGGCGCGGAGAACACCGGGCCGTCGACGAACAGGAAGTCCTGCGTGGAGTCGCCCTCGGAGCCTTCGACGCGCGGGCCTTCCACGTCCAGCACCTTCAGGGCCATGCCGCGCGGCAGCGAGACGCGATCGTCGAGCATCTCGGCGGGCGGCGTCGACAGCCGCATGACGACCGGGTAGCGGCGCACCGACGCGAAGAGGCCCTGCGCCAGTGTTTCGGGCAGGCCATCGAGCACGCTCAGTTCACCGCGCAACAGGCCGTGGCTCTTGGCGTGCACCGCGCGCATGGCATGGCCCGTGTGGTCGGCCATGGTTTTCTCCATGTCGACGAGCGTAGCCACCAGGTCGGTCTGCGTCTGCGCCTCGTCGTCGCGGAAGGTTTCCACGGCAGGGTCGTAGCGCACGGGCGTTGCGGAGGAGAGTGCTGTCGTCGTGTTCATGCCGCGATTGAGCGCAGCCGCATGCGCAACGGCTGTAGGAGCGCAACCCCATTGCGTGCGCTCGAATACCTGCGCGGGCGGGCTCAGAGCAGTTGCACCAGGCGCCGGATGGCGCCGTCGATCTGCGCTTCGCCGATCAGCCCGTAGCCGAACGAAAGCCCGTTGGGCACGTCGGGCGCGTGCGGATCAAGCGCGAAGCGCGAGAGCGGCGGCAGCACGATGCCGGCTGCCGCGGCGCGCTCCACCACCACGTCGGCCCGCGTCGGGCTGCGCAGCCAGGCCGACAGGTGCAGCCCGGCGTTGGAAGGAATCGCCTCGAGCCGTCCCGCGCCATGCCGCGCCAGCGCGTCGAGCAGGGCGGTGCGCCGCGCGCCGTACAGCTTGCGCATCTTGCGGATGTGCCGCGCCAGGTGCCCCTCGGCAATGAAGGACGCGAGCGCTTCCTGCCCGAGCACCGGGCCGTGCCAGTCGGCCAGTTCGCGCGCCCGCACCAGCGCCGTGCGGGCCCACGGCGGCGCGACCACGAAACCCAGGCGCAGCGCGGGAAACAGGCTCTTGGAAAAGGTGCCGACGTAGAACACCGACTCGGCGCGGTCCAGCGTCTGCAATGCATCGAGCGGCCGGCCGGCGAAGCGGAATTCGCTGTCGTAGTCGTCCTCCACGATGACCGCATTGCGCGCCCGCGCGAAGGCCAGCAGGGCAGCGCGCCGCTGCGGCGACATCGCGACGCCGGTTGGGAACTGGTGCGACGGCGTCACGCAGACCACGCGCGCTTCGGGCGGAATGCGCTCGACGCACAGGCCCTCGGGGTCGGTCGGCACGGTGACCACTTTCGCGCCCGCGGCCAGCATCGCTTCGCGCAGCGAGGGATAGAACAGCTGCTCGACCGCGACCACGGTGCGTCCCGGCACGACCAGGATGCGCGCGAGCAGCCCGAAGGCCTGCTGCGCGCCGGCCGTCACCACGATGTCGCCGGCGGTGCAGCCCACCGCGCGCGTGAACGACACATGCCGCGCGATCGCCTCGCGCAGCGCCTCCTGGCCCTGCGGGTCGGCGTAGTCGGCGGTCTGCCGCGCGACGCGGCGCAGCGCTCGGTCGGACAGGCGGCGCCAGATGTCGAAGGGGAAGCCGCTCACGTCGGGCAGGCCGACTCGGAAGTCGTCGCGCGCGGCTTGCGGCTGGAGCGTCGGCGCGAGATCGGCGCCGGGCACGTGCAGCGGCACCAGCCGGGAATCGCGCCCGGCCGCGATCCCCTGGGCGGCCCGGGCAGCCCGGGCGGGCCGGCCGCGCCGCGAGGCCGGCAGGGTGTCGGCCACGTAGGTACCCGCGCCGGGACGCGCCAGCAGGTAGCCCTCGCTCAGCAGCAGGTCGTAGGCCGCGAGCACGGTGTTGCGCGACACGCCGAGCCGCTGCGCCAGCGCGCGCGTGGCCGGCAGGCGCGCGCCGGGCTGCAGCCGGCCGTCGAGGATGGCGCCGCGCAACTGCCGGTGTACTTCGCGCAGCAGTTCGCGAGAGCCGGCGCCCGGCAGGCGGATGGCGAGTTCGAAAAGTGGTTCCATGAACTTAGCCGATTGTGGTTCTTTCAAGGAGCCAATTGCAAACCTATTCTGAAGGCCTCGGAACACCTTTGAACGGAGCCTTCCATGCACACCAACCCCACTGCCGCGCCCTTGCCAGAGCGGTTGCCCATGAGCCTCGGCTGGCTCGCGCTGGGCGCTTTCGCCATCGGCACCGAAAGCTTCATGGTCGCCGGGCTGCTGCCGGTGCTGGCGGCCGATCTGCAGGTCAGCGCCGCACGGGCCGGGCAGCTGGTGCTGCTGTTCGCGCTGAGCTATGCCGTCGGCTCTCCGCTGATGGCGGCGCTGTTCGCGCGCTTCGGGCGGCGGCCGCTGCTGATTGCGAGCCTCGCGGCGTTCTCGGGCCTTGCACTGGCGGCGGCGATGGCGCACGGCTTCGCGCAACTGGCGCTGGCGCGCATCGCCCTGGGGCTGGCGGCCGGCGTGTTCCTGCCGACCGCGAGCGCCGTGGCGGCGGCGATGGTGTCGCCCGCGCTGCGCGGCCGGGCGCTGGCCATCGTGAGCGGCGGCGGCACCGTGGCGGTGGCGCTCGGCGTGCCGCTGGGCGCATGGATCGCGAGTTGGGGTGGCTGGCGCACGGCCTACCTGCTGATCGCGGCGGTGGCGGCGCTGGCCACCTGGGGCCTTGCCCTGGGATTGCCGCGCGCCCTGGCGCAAGCCCCCGCCGCCGCGAAGCAGGCGCCGGCCTTCGAGGCGGCGCGCGAACCCGGCGTGCTGCCGGCGCTGCTCGTCACCCTGCTGTGGGCCACCGGGGGCTTCAGCTTCTACACCTACATCGCGCTGTTCCTGTCGGGCACGCTGGGCTTCGGGGCCGACGGCGCAAGCGCGGTGTTCGGCGCCATCGGCGTGGCGGCGGCCCTTGGCACCGCGGCCGGCGGCTGGGCCACCGACCGCTTCGGCGCCGACCGCGTGGCGCAGGGTTTTGCGCTGATGCTGGTGCTGATTCTGGGCGGGCTGTCGTTCGCGGCGCAGATGCTGCCGCGCGGGCTGGCGCTGCCGCTGATCGTAGGGCTGTCGGCGCTGTGGGGCTTTGCCGGCTGGGGCTTCGGACCGGCGCAGGCGGTGCGGCTGATCAGGCTGGCGCCGGAGCGCGCGCCGATGACGCTGTCGCTCAATGCATCGGCGACGTACCTCGGCATCGCGGCAGGCTCGGCGCTGGGCGGCGCGGCCATCGAGCTGTTCGGCGTAAGTGCGGTGGGATGGGCGGGCGCGGCAATGCAGCTCGTGGGGCTGGCGCTGCTGCTTCTGGCGGCTCGCAGGGCACGGAGGGTCTGTTCCGCCCGGACATCGCTATGTTTTTAATAGCTCGCAACGCCTGATCAACGGCCCCTCGGGGCCTTTTTCATGGAGCCGTTGTAATTAAGACAAGCGGTCGTCATGCCCTGCGGGCTATAATGTCGGGTTCGTTTCGATACCACGACGAAGAATTTCGTCAATACCGCCGGCTGACCTGCACTGTCCTTGGATTCTTCAGGCCCCTCATTTCCAAGCCGGCTCATACAGTGTGTTGGAGCGCCAGACCGGGCGCCCATGATTGCCACCACTGCCTTCGTTCCTGTTGAAGCGAATAGCGCGTCCGCCGCGCCATTCTGGCCGGCCCACGCCCGTTTTCAATTATTTTTCAGGCTCTTCGCGCTTCGTATCCGCGCGCCGAGCCAAGGCTTCATGGACATCATTCAACACAGTATCGCGGTGGGCAAGTACCTTGTTTCGCCGCTCATCCGACACCAGGACGACGGCAATTTCGCCGCTTCCGTCTCCATCCGCTCCGGCCACGGCAGCGGCATGCACGACCGCGTGATGCGCTTCACGCCGCGTTTCGCCAGCCACGCCGCGGCGGTCCGCTATGCCGTCGACGAGGGCCTTGGCTGGGTGCGCGAACGCGCCCCCCTCGCACTCCCGTGCGCGGCCTGAAACAATTACGCCCGATTCCATCTCCAACACACATCGAACGATTCAGAGGTAATCACACATGCCCAAGGAAGAACTGATCGAAATGAACGGCGCGGTGACCGAAGTCCTGCCCGACTCGCGCTACCGCGTCACGCTCGACAACGGCCATCAGCTGATCGCCTACAGCGGCGGCAAGATGCGCAAGCACCACATCCGCATCCTGGCGGGTGACAAGGTGTCGCTCGAACTCTCGCCCTACGACCTGACCAAGGGCCGTATCACCTTCCGTCACCTGGAACGTCGCGGCCCGCCGCCGACCAACTCCGGCGGCAACAACTCACCCCGCCGCTGATCCGCGACTGACGAAAAGCCTTGCGGCGCCCCGCGAAGGGTGCCGGCAAGGCTTTTGTTTTTTGCGCTCCCCGGCTTTCCGGCTCCACGGCTGCTGAACGATGACCACACCCAATCCCACAGCCGGCGGCACCCCAGCCGACAACGGCTTTGCCACGCTGGCGCTCACGCCCCAGATGCTGGCCAACCTCACCCAGCTCGGCTACACGCAGATGACGCCGATCCAGGCGGCCGCGCTGCCGCCGGCACTGCTCGGCAAGGACCTGATCGCGCAAGCCAAGACCGGCAGCGGCAAGACCGCCGCCTTCGCGCTGGCGCTGCTCGCCAACCTCAACGCACGACGCTTCGCCATCCAGGCGATGGTGCTGTGCCCGACGCGCGAACTGGCCGACCAGGTCACGACCGAAATCCGCCGCCTGGCGCGCGCCGAGGAAAACATCAAGGTCGTCACGCTCTGCGGCGGTGTCGCGCTGCGCGGGCAGATTGCCAGCCTGGAGCACGGCGCCCACATCGTGGTGGGCACGCCGGGGCGCATCATGGACCACCTGGAACGCGGGAACCTCGACCTGTCGGCGCTCAACACGCTGGTGCTCGACGAAGCCGACCGCATGCTGGACATGGGCTTCTTCGACGACATCGTGACGGTGGCGCGGCAGTGCCCGAAGGAGCGCCAGACGCTGCTGTTCTCGGCCACGTACCCCGAAGGCATCGCCAAGCTCGCCCAGCAGTTCATGAAGAACCCCGAGCAGATCACGGTGCAGGCGCAGCATGAAGGCAGCAAGATCCGCCAGCGCTGGTACCAGGTCAAGGACAGCGAGCGGCTGCACGCCGTGAGCCTGCTGCTCGACCATTTCCGCCCCGTGAGCACGCTGGCCTTCTGCAACACCAAGCAGCAGTGCCGCGACCTCGTCGACGTGCTGCAGGCCCAGGGCTTCAGCGCGCTGGCGCTGTTCGGCGAGCTGGAGCAGCGCGAGCGCGACCAGGTGCTGGTGCAGTTCGCCAACCGCAGCTGCTCGGTGCTGGTGGCTACCGACGTGGCGGCGCGCGGGCTCGACATTTCGCACCTCGAGGCGGTGATCAACGTCGACGTGACGCCCGATTCCGAAATCCACATCCACCGCGTCGGCCGCACCGGCCGCGTGGGCCAGCAGGGCGGCTCGGAAGGCCTGGCACTGAACCTGGCCAGCATGAACGAGATGGGCAGCGTCGGAAAAATCGAGCTGCTGCAGGGCCGCGAATCGGAATGGCACGAGCTGTCCGAACTCACGCCGGCCAAGGGCACGCCGCTGCAGCCGCCAATGGCCACGCTGCAGATCGTGGGCGGGCGCAAGGAAAAGATCCGCGCCGGCGACGTGCTGGGCGCGCTCACCGGCGACTGCGGCTACACGAAGGAGCAGGTCGGCAAGATCAACGTCAACGAGTTCTCGACCTACGTGGCGGTGGACCGCGCCATCGCGGCCGAGGCAGCGCGCAAGCTGTCCGCCGGCCGCGTCAAGGGCAAGTCGGTCAAGGTGCGGCTGCTGGAGCAGTAACGCCCGCCTGCGGCGTGGCCAGCGCCGATGTAGGCGCTACCGGCGCGTCGAGCACCGGGGCCGGCGCCGCATCGGGCGCCTCCTGCCGCGCCAGCTTCGCGGCCAGCCGAAACGCCACCACCACCGCGAGCAGTCCGAAGATCGAGGAGCCCACGGCCTGCCCGATCAGCACACCGGCCGCGCCGTGGTGCGAGCCCCACCAGGCGAACGGAATCGTGCCCAGCGTGGCGCGCCCCCAGTTGAACGCGGTCGACAGCAGCGGATGCCCGAGGTTGTTGAACGACGCGTTCGCCACGAACAGCCCGCCCGCGAAGAAGAAGCTCGCGGCCAGCCAGCTGCAGAACAGCGAGATCAACTCCGCCGCCTGCCCCTCGGCCGAGAACGCGCGAATGAGCACGCCTTGCCCCAGCGCCAGCAGCAGCCACGCCACGGCCACCGACGCCACCATGAACAGCAGGCTGTCGCGCAGCCCTTCCTGCACCCGTCGGTACTGCCCGGCGCCCAGGTTCTGCGCCAGGATCGGCCCGACCGCGCCGCTGAGCGCATAGACCAGCCCGAAGGCCACCGGCGTCAGCCGGTCGATGGTGGCCGCGCCCGCCACCGCCGAGGGGCCGAACTGCGCCACCGCATGCGTGACGAAGGCCGCGCCCACGGGCGTGGCCAGGTTCGTCAGCACCGCCGGCCCGGCCACCGAGCCCAACGCGCGCGCATCGGCGCCGAGCCGCGAAGCCTGGAACGGACCGAGCATGCGGTGCTTCACCACCACGCCGTGCAGCCCGATTGCCGCCAGCACCGTGCGCGAGACCACCGCGCTGATCGCCGCGCCGTCGAGCCCCAGGCCCAGGCCGAAGATCAATATCGGGTCGAGCACCGCCGTCACGAAGGCGCCCGCCAGCGTGACCGTCATCGAGCGGCGCGCATCGCCCACCGAGCGCAGCAGCGCCGACGTCGCCATGCCGATGCCCAGCAGCGGCAGCGTGTGCACCGTCACCGAGAGATAGCGATGCGCGAGCCGCGCCGTCTCGCCCTGGGCGCCCAGCGCCTGCAGCGCGGGGTGCAGGAAGAAGGCGGTGCCCGAGCCCGCCAGCACCGAAAGCGCCACCATCAGCACGAGGCTCGAGGTGCCGATGCGGCGCGCGTCTTCCATGCGCCCCGCGCCCACCGTGCGCGACACCACCGCCGCGATGCCGATGGTCAGGCCGATGCAAAGCGACGCATGGAAGAAGCCCACCACGCCCGCGAAACCGACCGCCGCCGCAGTCTCTTTTTCGCCGAGCAGCGAGATGTAGAACAGGTTGATCAGGTCGACCGCGAACACCGCGATCAACCCGATGGCGCCCGTGCCCGCCATGACGCAGACATGGCGCATCAGCGAGCCCGAAACGAAGCGCGGACGCCCGGCGCCGGCGGTTGTTTCGGTTATTGGCATATGAAATCCTCGATGTGGCCTAATTGCGGGTTCGAACATTACTTTTACCCGAGCTTTTCATGCCCAAGACATTCCGTACCGAAGCCGAACGCGTTGCCACCCCGAAGCCGACGCCGCTGCCCGGCTACACCGTGCCTCGCTCCGGTGGCGGCCAGAAGGTCAGCCTCGAGCGCGGCACCGCAACGCGCAGCAAGAAGAACCCTGGCAAGCGCGCCAAGAAGGGCGGCTGATCCAGCCTTCGCCGGCTCCACGAAGCCACGACGACGAACGCGCCCCCGGGCGCGTTTTGTCGTTGGGACGACGGCCTTCCTGAGCAATTCGCGATGTCCGACGACAACCAGATCTACATCCCGCCCTCGTTCTTCGCGGTCTACAGCGACGCGCGCCAGCGCCTGAGCGAGCCGATCGGCGTGGTGCGCGCGCGCTACGAGATCTGCGAAGACCTGGCGAACCATCTCGTGGGCCACGCGCAGATCCAGCACCACACCGAAGTACCGGTCGAGAGCGAGATCCTGCGGCGCATCCACGCAGGTCTGGCGACGCCCGAGGCGGGCGTGTCGACAGCGGAAGCCACCTGGATCGTCCAGCGGCTGGCCGAACTGCTGGGCTGGCAAGGCCCGGAACCGGCGCCCGACGCCGACTGAGCCCCCGCAGGAGCGACTCCCGTGCTGCTCAAGGTCGGAGAACTCGCCAGGCACACCGGCCTCACGGTGCGCACGCTGCACCACTACGACGCCATCGGTCTGCTGGCGCCTTCGGCGCGCTCCGAAGCCGGCTACCGGCTCTACAACGCGGCCGACATCGCCCGCCTGCACGCCATCCAGGCGTTGCGGCTGCTGGGCCTGCCGCTGGCCGAGATCGGTGCGGTGCTGGGCGCGGAAAACGATGCGCTGCCCGACATCCTCCGGCGCCAGATGGCGTCGCTCGACCAGCAGATCGCCCAAGCCACCTCCCTGCGGGAACGCCTCGGCCTGCTCGAACAGCGCCTGGCCGAGGGCACCCAGCCCGACATGAAGGACTGGCTCGCCACGCTGGAGCAGATGACCACCTACGGCCGCTACTTCAGCCCGGCCGAGATCAGGTCGCTCATGGCCAACTGGAAGACCGTGGCCGACCAGTGGCCGCCGCTGGTGGCCGAGGTGGCGGCGCTGATGGCGCGCGGCGTGCCGGCCGACGCGCCCGAGGTGCAGCCGCTGGCCGCACGCTGGATGACGCTGCTGGGCCAGTGGATGGACGGCAACTACGACCTCGTCACGCGCTGGGGCGAGATGTACCGCCGCGAGCCCGTGGCGCGCCGCGACGACGGCCCACCCCTCGAGCTGATCGAATACATCGGCGCGGCCATCGGCGTTCGCATGGCCGCGTTGCTGCGCCACCTGGGCACCGACGACCTCGCGCGGCTGGGCCCGCCGCCCGAAGACGAATGGCGGCGACTGGCGGCCGAGCTGGCCGCGCTGCAGGCCCGCGGCGTTCCGCCCGAGGACGCGGCCGTGCAAGCCATCGCACGCGAATGGGCGCGCCTCTTCGACGCCTTCACCGACCACGACCCCGGCATCGCCGCCCGGCTGAGGCAGGCGATGGCCGCGGAGCCGGTGCTGCAGGCCGCCGCGGTCGCCACGCCCGCGGTGCGCGACTACCTTTTGCGCGCCGTCGCCGTTCGCACTCCCGCCCCTTGACCCTGACGTTGCGTGAGGCCCGAGAGTGGCCTCATGAACAACGCACACACACCACCATCGTCCCAGCGGCTCCACGCGCTCGACAACCTCCGCGCCCTCATGATGTGGCTCGGCATCGTGCTGCACGTGGCGATCAACCATCTCACCGTCGACTCGCCGCTGCCGTGGCGCGACCCGAGGACATCGCCGGTGGCCGACCTGCTGCTGCTCTTCATCCACAGCTTTCGCATGCCGGTGTTCTTCGTGCTGGCCGGCTTCTTCGTGGCGCTGCTGGTCGAGCGGCGCGGGGCCGACGGCATGCTGAAGAACCGCGGCCTGCGGCTCGCGCTGCCCTTCGCGATCTTCTGGCCGCCGCTGTTCGCGGCGACCACGGTCCTGGCGATGGTCTACATCCACCTGACGGTGCGCGGCGTGCCGGGCATCGACGTTGCGCTCGCTCCAGCGCGGCAAGCCAGCGGCTCGCCCTTCAACACCATGCACCTGTGGTTCCTGTACCAGCTGTTCTGGCTCAGCGCGCTGGCATGGGCCGGTGTGCGGCTGCGGCGCTTCGTGCCGGCGCGGCTGCGCGAGGCGCTGGCCCGCGGCTTCACGGAACTGGTGGCGCGGCACTGGGGCTTCGCGGTGCTGGCGCTGCCGCTGGCGTTCGTCGGCATGTTCTATCCGTCGGGCATGGTCACGGAAAGCGGCTCGTTCCTGCCGCCGCTGGCCGAATGGGCGCAGAGCGGCCTGTTCTTCGTGGTCGGCTGGTACATATATGGCCGGCAGGAACGGTTGCTCGCGCTCTTCGCGGCGCGCTGCAAGGGCCATGCGGCGGCCGGGCTCGTCTTCTTTGTGGCCACGGTGGTCTTGCTGGGCGCCTCGCGCGCGGGCGGCGGGCACCGCCTGCCGCATCCGGAGTTCTGGATCGCCTTCGCCTACAACACGACCGCCTGGCTCTGGAGCCTTGCGCTGATCGGCGGCTTCGTGCGCTACCTGCCGCGCCAGAACGCGGTGCTGGCCTATCTGTCGCAGAGCTCTTACTGGGTGTATCTGGTGCACATGCTGGGCACCGTGGGCTTCGGCATCCTGCTGTTCAACGCACCGCTGGGCGCGGTCGCGAAGATGGGGCTGAACATCGCGGCCACTTCGCTGGTCGCGCTCGCGAGCTACCAGCTGCTGGTGCGCCGCACGCCCATCGGCAGGCTGCTGAACGGTCAGCGGCCTGAAAACCGCTCGGCCAGGAAGTCGACGAAAGCGCGCGTCTTCGCCGCCAGGTGACGCGAGGGATAGACGGCGTACACCGGCGTTTTGTCGGCCTCCCAGTCTTCGAGCACCGCCTGCAGGCGGCCCGAGGCAAGCTCGTTCTCGACGTAGATGCGCGGGATCAGGCTCAGGCCGAAGCCCGCGAGCAGCGCGTCGCGCACGGCGATGCTGGAGCTGACCTTGTAGCGCCCGTCGACGGGCACCGCCACGCTGCGGCCGGCGCGGTTGAAGGTCCATCTGTTCGCATGGCCGGAGAGCGTGAACTGCACGCACTCGTGGGCCTTCAGGTCTTCGGGCTGCGCGGGGCGGCCGAACGCGGCGAAGTAGCCGGGGGCGCCGCACAGCACGTGGTCCATGGTCATGAGGCGGCGCGCGACGAGGCTGGAGTCCTCGAGCCGGTCGCTGCCGCGGATGGCCAGGTCGTAGCCCTCGCCGATGATGTCCGAGCGGCTGTCCTGCAGGTTCAGCTCGAGCCGCAGGTTGGGGTAGCGGGCCATGAACTCGGGAATGGCGGGCGACAGCGAGGTGAGCGCGAAGGTCAGCGGCGCGCTCACGCGCAGCACGCCGCCGGGGCTGCTGCCCATGGGCGCGAGGGCGGCGTCGGCCTCCGAAAGCTCGTCGAGGATGCGCGACAGGCGCTCGTGGTACGCGGCGCCGGCTTCGGTGAGGCTCATCTGCCGCGTGGTGCGGTTGATGAGCCGCACCTTCAGGTGCGCCTCCAGCTGCGCGATGTTCTTGCTGACGGCCGCCGCCGACAGCCCCAGTTGCCGCGCGGCACCGGCAAAGCTGCCCGTGGCGGCTGTGGTGCGAAAAACCTTGAGGGCCGTGAGATGGTCCATGCTGGAATCGATGCGAATTGACGACTGATGGTAAAGAATCAATTCATTATTCGAACATTCACAACCGGCGGTCAATTCCATAGATTCGACCCATGACAAGCCGCACCACCGACGTCCTCCTCACCGCGTCAGCGCCCGCGATCTGGGGCAGCACCTACATCGTCACGACCGAGCTGCTGCCGCCCGGCTACCCGCTGACGGTGGCGCTGCTGCGCGCGCTGCCGGCCGGCCTGCTGTTGCTGCTGATCGTGCGCAAACTGCCCGAGCGCGCGTGGTGGGGCCGCATCTTCGTGCTCGGCGCGCTGAATTTCTCGATGCTGTGGGCGATGCTGTTCCTGGCGGCGTACCGGCTGCCGGGCGGCGTGGCGGCCACCATCACCTCGGTGCAGCCGCTGCTCGTGGTGTTCCTGGCCAGCGTGTTCCTGGGATCGCCGGTGCGCGCGCTGTCGGTGGCGGCGGCGGTGGTGGGCATCGGCGGGGTCGCGCTGCTGGTGCTCACGCCGAACGCGGCGCTCGACGCCATCGGCATTGCCGCAGCCGTTGCCGCCGCGGTGTCGATGGCCTTCGGCACGGTGCTGAGCCGGCGCTGGCAGCCGCCCGTCTCGGCCCTGACCTTCACGGCGTGGCAGCTCACGGCGGGCGGCCTGCTGCTGTTGCCGGTGGCGCTGCTGCTGGAGCCGCCGCTGCCAGCGCTCACGCTGCACAACTGGATCGGCTTCGGCTGGCTCGGCCTGGTGGGTGCCGCGCTGACCTACATCGTGTGGTTCCGTGGCGTGGCCCGGCTGGAGCCCTCGGCGATCGCGCCGCTGGCCTTCCTGAGTCCGGTGACGGCCGTGATCCTGGGCTGGGCGCTGCTGGGGCAGAGCCTCTCTGCATGGCAGGTGCTGGGCATCGGCATCGTGATCGCGAGCATCTGGCTCAGCCAGCGTGCGCAGCGCGGCGGGCAGCCTTGGCAGAATCGCGCAGCCACGCCCCCTGGAGGAATCCGCTCATGCCCCTCGTCACCATCCGCCTCGCTCGCCGCGAGCAACCCGCCACCCGCGAGCAGAAGGCCGCGCTGATCGCCGGCACCACCAGGCTGCTGCAGGAAGTGCTGGGCAAGCGGCCCGAAGACGTGACGGTGCTGATCGACGAGATCGACCCCGACAACTGGGGCCAGGGCGGCGAGAGCGCGACGGTGCTGCGGCAGCGGCGGCGCGCAGCGGGCGGCTGACCGGCCGGGCCTACTTGTCGATGATCTTGCGCGCGAAGACTTCGAGGTAGTCCATCAGCCGGTCGGCGCCGGCAATGGCGGCGGCCTCGTCGCCGGTGGCGATGCCCTGCGCCAGTTCGAGGTGCGCGTTGGCGCCTTCGACGATCTCGCCCTCGTGCTGGTAGGCGTACCAGAAGCGCCGGCACTGCACGATCAGCGGCACCACGGCCTTCACCGCCGAATCGTTGTGGCTCGCCTGGTGGTTGACGAGGTCGAGCGCGCGGTCGGCCTTCATGTAGTCGTTGAGGTCGCCGCGGCCCGCGGCCTCGACCATCATCTCGGCGCAATGCACGATGGCCGTGCGCTGTTGCGCGGTAGCGCGCCGCGCGGAGCACGCGGCAATCAGCCGTTCGAGCACGCGCCGCGTGAGGATCACGTCGAGGTGGTCGGCCAGGTCGATGGTCGACACCAGCAGGCCGCGGCGCGGCTGCTGCACGATGAGGCCGATCGACACCATGCGCATCAGCGCCTCGCGTACCGGCGTGCGGCCGAGCCCCGTGCGTTCGGCCAGGTCGGCTTCGGCGATCTGGCTGCCCGGTTCGAGCTGCACGGTGGACAGCAGCGTTTCGATGGCGTCGTAGGCGAGGTCGGCGGCGCGGCGCTTGGGCGGGGGACGGGGATCGGTCTTCGGGACGGCCATGGTGTTCTTCTGCGGATGCTGCGGCGTCATTGTCGGGCGTCCACGGGGTCTGCCGTGTCCAGCAGGCCGGCCAGCGTCGCGATGCGGACCGGCGACAGCGGCGGCCGAGGCGCCGGCGGCGTCCAGCCGAAGAGGAACTGCGCCGCATCGCCACAGACTCGCCCCTGGCAGGCGCCCATGCCGCAGCGGCGGTGCAGCTTGGCGTCGGTCCAGCCGGTGCAGCCGTCCAGTGCGGAGAACGGAACGTCTTCGCAGCGGCAGACGAGGGTGTCGGCCTGCGGCATGCGCCTGATGTCGTCGGCCAGCGCGAAAGTCCGGTGCAGCTGCGCCGCGAAGGCGTTCCAGCGGGCGCGCTCGCCTTCGAGCGCTTTCGCCGCGCGCTCGTTGCCCACGGCGGCGTGGCCGGCGATGGCGCCTTGCACCAGCGCGCGCTCGCTGCCGCCGAAGCCGGTGCATTCACCGGCAGCGTAGATCCAGGGGACGCTGGTGGCCTGCCTTGCATTGACCGACAGGGCCTGCGCGCCGCCGCCGGCGGGCCTGCGCGCGCAGCCGAGCAGCTGCCCAAGCTGCGTGCTGGGCGTGAGGCCGAAGCCGCAGGCCACGCGGTCGCAGGCGATGTCGACCTCCTTGCCGCCTTGCAGCAGCCGCACCGACTCGACCTGCGTCGCGCCATGCACGGAGACGATGCGCGACGAGGTGCGGTAGGCGGCATCGGCCAACGTCACGGCCTGCGCGGCCTTGCCCGGCCAGCGCGCCAGGCTGGCACCGAAGCGTGCGACCGATGCGAACGACGCCTGCTCGGCGATGCGCAGCACCTTCGCGCCTGCCGCGCGCGCCGTCGCGGCGGCAGCGAGCAGCAGCGGCCCGCTGCCGGCGATGACGATGCGCTCGCCCTCGACCGGCATGCCCGCCTTGACGAGCGCCTGCAGGCCGCCCGCGCCCGTCACGCCGGGCAGCGTCCAGCCGGGGAAGGGCAGCAGCAGTTCGCGCGCGCCGGTGCAGAGGATGAGCTTGCGCCAGGCCATGCGCGTCGCGCCGCCGGCGTCTTCGAGCAGCAGTTCGTCGGGTGCGGCAACGGCGACGATGCGCGTACCGCTGCGCACGCGGATGTTCGCGTGCGCGGCGAGCGCGTCGCGCCATTTGCGCGCCGCCGGTGGCAGGGCGGCGCCGGGGCCGTCGCGCCAGATCTGTCCGCCGGGCGCGGGGTTGTCGTCGATCACGACGATGGATGCGCCGCTCGGCGCTGCAGCGACGGCAGCCGCCATGCCGGCCGGTCCGGCGCCGACGACCAGCACGTCGCAGCTGTCCATTGCGATGCCGCTCATTCCGTCGTCTCCACGCGCATGCCCTCGGCGCACACCGTCTGGCAGGCAAGCCTGCGGCGGCCGTCGACCAGCACGCGGCATTCCTGGCACACGCCCATGCCGCAGAACGGCGCGCGCGGCTGCCCCGAGACCGATGTGCGCGCGGCGCCCATGCCGCCGCCATCTGCCACGCGCAATGCGGCGGCCACCGAGCTGCCCGTTTTCACGCGCACCAGGTGGCCGTCGATGTGCAGCAGGGTGTGGCCGCTCATGCCAAGCCTCGCAGGCCGCGCGGCGCGTAGGGCGCCGGGTCGAAATCGGGCTTGGCGCCGGTCATCAGCGCGGCGAGCAGGTGCGCGCTGCCCGGCGCGGTCGTCACGCCAAGGCCTTCATGGCCGACCGCGAGCCAGAGCTTTTCGCGCCACGGATGCCTGCCCAGCAGCGGCAGGCCGTTGGGCGAGGCGGCGCGCATGCCGGTCCATGAGCGCACGGCGTTGAGGTTCGCAAGCCCCGGCAGGTAGTCGAGCGTGCGCTGGAGCATGCGCGCCAGCATCGGCGCCTCGACCGCCGGGTCGGTGGTGTCGAACTGGCGCGACGAGCCGACCAGCAGCTGCCCGGTGGGGCGCGGCTGCACGTTGAAAGCGACCGACTCGCCGTCGCTGTGGTGCGCGCTGGTCACGTAGCCGAGTTCGACGAGCTGGTGATGCACGGTGCCCGGGTAGCGGTCGGTGATCAGCAGGTGACCTTTCTTCGGGCGGATCGGAAGTTCGGGGCACAGCGTCGTGGCCTGGATGCCGTTGGCGAGCACGATCTGCGGCGCGCGGCGACTGCTGCCATCGGCCAGCCGCAGCGTGCCGTCGTCCTGGATGGCGGCGACCTTTGCATGCTCGACACGCACAGAATCCGCTGCTTGCAAGAGCAGCCAGCGCGCCGCGTTGGGCGCATAGAGGATGCCGTCGCCCGGCACTTCGAGCGCGCCGGCCAGACCCTTGCGCAAGGCGGGCTCCGCGCTCGCCAGTTCGCTCGCCGTCAGCAGGCGGCTGTCGATGCCGTGTGCATGCAGACGCTGCCGCTTGTGTTCGGCCTCCGCCATCTCTTCGTCGTTGGCCGCGATCCAGAGCGTGCCACAGGGGCTGTACGCGCAGTCTTCGCTCATGCGCGGCGCCAGCGCGCGCCATTGCGCGACCGAACGGCGGCTCAGTTCCAGCTCGGCCGCGTTGTCGTCCATCACCACGAGGTGGCCCATGCCCGCGCCGGTGGCGCCGCCGATGCGCGCATCGAGCACCAGCACTTTCAGCCCGGCCTGCGCGAGCGCATGCGCGCACGCCGCGCCGACGATGCCGGCGCCGATGACGATGACGTCCGCGTCCATGCCGCCCGGCGTCAGAGCCGGATGCCCCAGCCGAAGGGATCGTCGTCGTCGATCAGCAGCGTGGCCTCCGCGCTGATGTGCGCACGGCCGCGCAGCGTGGGAATGACCTTGTCGCCGTCCATCGCGTAGCTGGCCTCGAAGCGGCTGCCGATCACGCTGGCCTGTGTCCACACCGCGCCCGGCGCGAGCTTGCCGTCGGCCGCGAGGCAGGCGATCTTGGCGCTGGTGCCGGTGCCGCAGGGCGAGCGGTCGTAGGCGTTGCCGGGGCACAGCACGAAGTTGCGGCTGTCGGCACCGTCGCTGTCGTTGGCGAAGAGTTCGATGTGGTCGATCTCCGCGCCGTCCGCGCCAGTGATGCCCTGCGCCGCCAGTGCGCGGCGCAATGCGGCGGTGTAGTCGGTCAGCGCCGCGAGGTTGTCGCTGGCCACGCGCTGGCCGTGTTCGCTCACCAGGAAGAACCAGTTGCCGCCCCAGGCCACGTCGCCGTGAACGGTGCCATGGCCCGGAAGCTCGACCGCCGCCTGCCGCAGGTGCCGGTACGCCGACACGTTGCGCACGCTCACCGAACCGTCTTCATGCAGCGTGGTCGTGACCGTGCCCACCGGCGTCTCGATGCGGTGCTCGCCCACGCCGATGCGCCCCATGTGCGCAAGGCTCGCGACCAGCCCGATGGTGCCGTGGCCGCACATGCCGAGGTAGCCGGCGTTGTTGAAGAAGATCACGCCCGCGGCGGCGTCGGGCGACACGGGCGCGCACAGCAGCGCGCCCACCATCACGTCGCTGCCGCGCGGCTCCAGCACGGCGGCGGCGCGCCATTTGTCGTGCCGGTCGGCCAACAGCGCGCGGCGCTCGGCCATGCTGCCGCCGCCCAGATCGGGGAACCCGCCGATCACAAGGCGCGTGGGCTCGCCGCCCGTGTGCGAGTCGATGACCTGGATGCGTTGCATGTCGTGGCGCCGTCCGGTCGATCAGTAGCTGGCCAGCGGCACGGGTGCCGCGTTCTTGAAGGTGAACACCGTGATCGGCGCCTGCTTCATGTTGCCCTTGTCGTCGTACGCGTAGGTTGCGGCCACGCCCTTGTAGGTGGTCTTGTAGAGCTCGGCGCCGACCTTGTCGGGGTCGATGGAGTTGGCCTTCTTCATCGACTCGCCGATGAACATCACCTGGTCGTAGTACGAGGCGGCGTAGGCGTCGGCGTCGATGTTGAAGCGCTTCTTGAACTTCTCCTTGAACGCCGGACCGCTCTGTGCCTTCTCGAGGATGGAGCCGCCCTGCGCGCAGAACACCACGTCGTTGACCGCGTCGCCGCCGAGCTTGCCGGTGGCTGGGCTGCAGACGGTGTCGCCGCCCAGCAGCTTGCCGGCCACGGCCAGCTGCTTCATCTGGCGGGCCATGGGCGCGGCCTGGGGCGCATAGCCGCCGAAGAAGATGGCCTCGGGCGCCTTGGCCTTCATGTTGGTGAGGATGGCGGTGAAGTCGACTGCCTTGTCGGTGGTGAACTCCTGGCCGACCACCGTCAGGCCCTGCGCCTTGGCTTCCTTGGTGAACTCTTCCGCCAGGCCCTGGCCGAAGGCGGTGCGGTCGTCGATCACGCCGACCTTCTTGACCTTGAGTACCTTGGCCGCATAGACCGCCATTGCGCCGCCGATCTGGTTGTCGCTGGCGATGATGCGGTAGAGGTTCTTGTAGCCGCCCTGCGTGACCTTGGGGTTGGTGCCCACGGTGGAGAGCAGCACGCCGCCGTCGCTGTAGATGCGCGAGGCCGGAATGGCCACGCCGGAGCAGTACGGGCCCATGACGAACTTCACGCCGTCGTCCACGAACTTCTGCGCCACGCTCACGCCGGTCTTGGCGTCGCACTGGTCGTCTTCGGAGACCAGCTCGAACTTCAGCGTCTTGCCGCCGACCACGAGCTTCTTCGCGTTGAGCTCCTCGACGGCCAGGCGCACGCCGTTTTCATTGTCCTTGCCCGCGAAGGCATTGGGGCCCGACAGCGGACCGCTGTGACCGATCTTGACCACCTGCTCCTGTGCCTGCACCTGGCCGGAAACGGTGAGCGCGGCGAAGGCCGCGAGTCCGAGAAACGAAACCATGCTTGCTTTTGTCTTCATGCTTCTTCCTACTGGGTTGGGGACGATGAAAAACGCGAGGCCGTGCGGTTATTACATGACCGACTGGTATTGAACAGGCCGTGTCGCGAGCGCCTTCTTCACGATGCCTTCGATGAACTCGCGCTCCGCGCCGATCAGCGGCAGGCGCGGACGGCGCATGTGCTCGGTGCCCACGCCCACCAGCACGTCGATGAGCTTGAGGTTCTGCACCAGCTTGGTCGACACGTCCAGGTGCAGCATCGGCGTCATCCACTGGTAGAGCTTGAGCGCTTCGGCAAACTTGCCGGCCTTCATGAGGTCGTAGAGCGCCACGGTCTCGCGCGGGAAGGCGCAGCCCACGCCGGCCAGCAGGCCGTCGCAGCCGAGCGCCAGGCCTTCGTAGGCGAGGTCGTCCACGCCCAGGAACAGCTGGTAGCGGTCGCCCACGGTGTTGCGCAGGTCGGTGATGCGGCGGATGTCGTCGGTGCTTTCCTTGATGGCCGCGATCCATTCGCAGTCGGCCAGCTCGACCATGTGCTGCGGCTTCAGGTCGACGCGGTAGGCCACCGGGTTGTTGTAGACCATGATGGGTTTCTGCGCCGCGTTGGCGATGGTGCGCACGTTGAGCATGGCCTCGCGCGCGTCGGCCACGTAGATCACCGAGGGCATCACCATGAAGCCGGCCACGCCGAGCTTGTTGGCGCCGTCCACGTAGCGAAGCGCCTCGCGCGTGCTGGTTTCCGACACGTTGGCCAGCACCGGGATGCGGCCGTCGGCGGCCTCGAGCGCGATCTTCGCCACCTGCAGCTTTTCTTCCAGCGTGAGCGTGCTGGCTTCGCCCAGCGAACCGCAGGTGACGAGGCCGTGGATGCCGTTGCGGATCTGGAAGTCGATGTGCCGTGCAGTGCCTTCGGCGTCGATGCTCTCGTCGGCGTGGAACTTGGTGGTGACGGCGGGGAAGATGCCTTGCCAGCGGGGATTGCTCACTTGGTCGCTCCTTGTGGATGTGCGGTGTGGAAGCGTCGCACTTTAAATATATTAACGATATACCGTCAAGATATTCGTGGGACAAGCGCTCTTCCGGTCCCGGAGCTTGTGTGATATCGCGGCCCGGGCGCGGGCCGCCGTGCGCTACTTGCGGCCGTCCGCCGGGCGTAGCAAGCCGCGCCTGAGCGTGACCGGCTTTCCGATGGGAGGCGCGCTTTTGGTCTCTACCGTGCGCAGCGAGCCGTTGTCCATGCGCACGCCGACCTCGTAGACGGTGACAGTGCGCACGTGCTTCTCGATGGCATTACCCGCGAAGCCGCCGCCCACCGCCCCGAGCACCGTGGTCGCGGCACGGCCGTTGCCGTGGCCGAACTGGTTGCCGACAAGGCCGCCAACCACGCCGCCCGCGACCGCGCCGACGCCCGTCGTGCGCTGGGCGCGCTGCACCGGGCGAACCGATTCGACGCGTCCGCAGACCGCGCAGGGCGGCGGTCCGGGCTGGGCGGCAGCCACCACCGGCGCATTCGAGCCGGGGGCAGGTGCGGGCTGGACCGCTTGCGCCGGCAGCGGGGCAGGCATGGGCGAAGCGGCCATCGCCTGCGGGGCCGGGCCGGCGCCGGTGGGCGGCACGGCCGGGGCAGGCGGCATGAGCTCAGGCTTGAAGTCGTCGGGCGCCTTGGGCGACATTGCGGCGGCGACAGGCGGCGATGCCGCGGCACCCGTTGCCGTGTCCTGCGACTTGTGCAACAGCACGCCGCCCAGTGCCACCACGGCCACCGCCAGCGCGCCGATCACGGCCCACAGCGCCTTCGGCGACCTGGTGGCGCCGGGCGTGCCTGGAGGTTGATTGAGGGGCGATGTCGAGTCCATGAGGAATCCTTTTATATCGCTCGCAGGATGCACGGAAACCCATCGCAGGGGATGAGCGCCGACGGCGCGTTGTCAATCCAGCGGCGTCCTACAAGCCGCGTTCGCGCCCCCGGCCGCTGTCGAAGAATGGCGTCAGCCGGCGCGCGCCATGTCGGCGATGGGGTCGAGCGCCAGCAGGGTCAGGTGCCCATAGCCGACCTGCAGCCAGCCTTGTGCCTGCATGTGCTGCAGTGCACGGTTGCAGCGCTGACGCGAAACGGCGGCAATGGCGGCCAGTTCGTCCTGCGCGATGGGCAGGTGGACCAGGCCGAGCGGGTTGTTCAGCACATGCGCCAGTCCGCACAGCGCATTTGCCACTCGCGCGGGGCCGCGCATCAGCCGCACATCGCCCACATGGTCCATGAAGTAATGCAGGCGCTCGTTGATCTGCGAATACACGAAGTCCTTGAACACCGGCTGCTCCTGCAGCAGACGGGCGAAATCGTCCAGCGGCAGCAGCACGACACGGCTGTCGCGCAGCGCCACGTAGTCTGCATGGCGCGGCTTGCCGCGCAGCAGTGCGCCTTCGCCGAACCAGCAGCCCGGCAGGATGCCGCCGAGCGTGGAACTGCGTCCGTCGGCAGCCAGCACCGAAGTCTTGAGCAGCCCCTGCGCGAGTCCGAACCAGGCCGTCGGTATTTCACCCCGCCTGGCCAGCAGCTGGCCCTGCGCCACCCGGTGTTCGCGGGCACGCTCCCGGATCCAGCCCTGTACCGGGGCCGGGAGCATTGCGTACCAGGGCGAGAGGCGCAACAGCTCGTCCAGCCCGAAACCCGCAGGTTCGCCCACGCTCAGGCGCCGGGGCGGCATGCCACGCGATGTGCCGTCATCAGCCGCGACCGGCAGATCGTCCAGCTTCGTTTTCAACGGGTAAACCCTTCCTCCAAATGTCCCCGTTTCAACAGTAACGCTTCAACCTAGCCCGAACAATCCGGCCCAACCCGCCCACCCGGCGGCACCTTGGATTCACCCGGCCACTACATGCACACCTCGACCACCTCCGAAGCTCACGCCCAACTGCTGTGGTCACCTTCGGCCGAACAGATTCGCGCCAGCCGCCTGCACGACTACCAGCAGTGGCTGGCAGACCGCCACGGCATGCCGGCCGGTGGCTACGAGGCGCTTTGGCAGTGGTCGGTGGAAGCGCTGGATGCTTTCTGGCAATCGGTGTGGGAGTACTTCGGTGTTGTCGGCCACGGAGATCCGCAACCGGTACTGGGCCGCCGCGAGATGCCCGGTGCTCAGTGGTTCCCGGGCATGCAGCTGAACTACGCCGAGAACCTGTTTCGCCGGGCGCCCATGGACCCGGCAAGTCCGGCGATCGTCGCGCGCAGGGAAGGCGCGCCGTTGCGCACCGTGTCGTGGGCCGAACTGGAACGCGACGTCGCCGCGCTGGCCGGGCAGATGCGCGCCTGGGGCATCGGCCCGGGCGACCGGGTGGCCGGCTACCTGCCCAACTGGCCGGAGACCGTCGTCGCTTTCCTGGCTTGCGCCAGCATCGGTGCCATCTGGTCCAGCTGCGCGCCGGACATGGGCCCGGGCGTGGTCCTGGACCGGTTGCGCCAGATCGAGCCCTGCCTGCTGCTGGCGGCCGACAGCTACCGCTACAACGGCAAGCGCCACGATCGCATCGCCCAGGTCAAGGAGTTGCTGGCCGAGCTGCCCAGCGTGAAGCGTGTAGTCCACGTGCCGGGCGCCGCGGACGAAGCGCCGGCACCCGAATGGCGCGACCGCGTCGACTGGGCCGAGGCACTGCGCAACAGCGCGCCGCCGCACTACGAGCGCCTGCCTTTCGACCACCCGCTGTGGATCGTCTATTCCTCCGGCACCACCGGCCTGCCCAAGGCGATGGTGCACGGCCACGGTGGCATCGTGCTCACGCACCTGAAGACCATGGCGCTGCAGCACGACCTCCGCGCGGGCGACCGGCTGCTGTTCCTGGGCAGCACCGGATGGATCGTGTGGAACCTGCAGGTGGGCGCGCTGTTGACCGGCGCGAGCATCGTGATGTTCGACGGCAACCCCAACTGGCCGGATGCCGAGGCGTTGTGGCGCTTCATCGACGAGCAGGGCGTCACGCTGTTCGGCTGCGGTGCGGCCTACCTGGTCAACTGCATGAAGGAAGGCTTGCGCCCGCGCGACATCGCGAAGCTGGACCGCCTGCGCGCCATCAACGCGACCGGCTCGCCGCTGCCGGTGGACGCCTACCTTTGGGTCTACGAGGCCGTCAAGCCGGACCTCTGGCTGGCCTCCATCAGCGGCGGCACCGACATCGCCTCGGGGTTCGTGGCTTGCGCTCCCAGCCTGCCGGTGCATGCCGGCGAGATCCAGTGCCCCGAGCTGGGCGTGGCGGCCTACGCCTTCGACGACGCCGGCCGGCCGGTGGTCGATGAAGTGGGCGAACTGGTCATCACCAAGCCGATGCCCTCGATGCCGCTGTACTTCTGGAACGATCCCGAGGACCAGCGCTACCGCGAAAGCTACTTCACGACTTTCCCCCATGTCTGGCGGCACGGCGACTGGATTCGCTTCACGCCGCGGCGCAGCGCGGTGATCTATGGCCGCTCGGACAGCACCATCAACCGGTTCGGCATCCGCATGGGCACGGCGGAGATCTACCGGGTGGTGGAGCAACTGCCCGAGGTACGCGACAGCCTGGTGGTCGATCTGGAGTACCTGGGCCGGCCGTCGTTCATGCCCTTGTTCGTCGTCCTGCAGCCGGGCGCGACGCTCGATGCATCCCTCAAGGAGCGCATCTGCGCCGACATCCGTGCCAAGGCCTCGGCGCGCCATGTGCCGGACGACGTCGTCCAGGTGGCCGAGATTCCGCGCACGCTCAGCGGCAAGAAGATGGAGGTGCCGGTGCGCAGGCTGTTGCTGGGCGCCCCGGCCGACAAGGTGGCCAGCCCCGACAGCATGCAGAACCCTCGAAGCCTCGCCTTCTTCATCGACTACGCCCGAGAGCGCACGGCCGCCTGATGCCGCCGGCCCCTCGGTTTTCCCCCGCACGCATACACACTCAAGGAGACAAAACCATGCAACGACGTCACTTCCTGAACACCATGGCCGGCGCCGCCGCCACGGGTGCGCTGATGCCCTTCCCGGCCATCGCGCAGGCACTGGACCAGGTGAAGGTCATCTACGGCTTTCCCGCCGGCAGCGCCGGCGACAGCGTGGCGCGACGCGTGGCCGAAAAGCTCGGCGGCACGGCCTACAGCAAGAACCCGGGCTATGTGGAGAACAAGCCCGGCGCGGGTGGCCGCATTGCGCTGGAAACACTCAAGGCCGCGCCGGCCGATGGCTCCGTGCTGGCACTGGCCCCCGTGTCGGCGTTGTCGGTCTACCCGTACATCTACCCGAAGCTCACGTACAAGCCGGAAGACGTGACGGCCGTGTCCATCGGCGCGATCATGTTCCATGGCCTGGCCGTGGGGCCTGCGGTGCCGGCCGAGGTCAAGACGCTCAAGGACTTCCTGGCCTGGGCCAAGGCCCATCCCGAGAAGGCCAGCTACGGCTCGCCCGGCGCCGGCTCCATGCCGCACCTGCTGGGCGCGCTGCTGGGCATGCGCGCGGGCGTGGAGATCAAGCACGTTCCCTACCGCGGCACCGTGCCCAGCATCACCGACCTCGTGGGCGGGCAGATCGCGGCCGCCATGAACCCCAGCGGCGACTATCTGCAGTACATGAAGACCGGCCGCATCCGCGTGCTGGCGACATCCGGCAAGAAGCGCTCGCCCTTCCTGCCCGACGTGCCGACATTCACGGAGCTGGGCTACCCCGACGTGACCTCCGAGGAGTGGTTCGGCTTCTACGCGCCCGCCAGGACGCCCGCCGCCACCATCACTGCCGCCAACGCCGCCATCACCCAGGCGCTGAAAGACAAGGCCGTCGTGGACGCGCTGGCCCTGGTCGGCCTGGTCGCAAACGCCAGCTCGCCGCAGGACATGGCGGCCGACCAGAAGGCCGAGTACGAACGCTGGGGGCCGCTGGTCCGGCAGATCGGCTTTACCTCGGAGTCCTGAGCGGCTTACTGGGCAGCGATGGCGTCGGCCCCCGCGAGGAAGCGCTTCACCTCGCCTCGCATGCCCTGCGAAATGGTCTCCCAGGTCCGCGCGGGAAAGTCCGGCGGCAGCAGCGCCTCGACCTCTTCCAGCGCGGCGTCCACCGAGGCCACCAGGCCGAGCATGGCGTTCCAGACGTCGATGCCGCCGTTCTTCATGGCCAGGCCATGCCAGTGGCGGGCCTGGATGGCCTGGAACACGTAGTGCGCGTTCCGCGAGCGGATGGCCATCGCCAGGCCCGCCTTGCGCGGCTGGAACTGATTGGCGCCATCGCCGAAATACGGCCACATCGAGATGACGTCGTACAGCGGCGTCATCTCGTAGGCGTCGCCGCGCTGGAGATGGATCGAGAAGTTCTTGGCGTGCCCGTCCGTGGCCGCGAGCAGAAAGAAGGCCAGCTGCGCTAGCAGGAAGCGCGCGCCGTCGTCCGCGCTCCGGCTGCCTTGCAGAAGCTGCAGGCACTTCGGCATGCCGGGCCCGCCGTGCTGCTCGTACTTCTTGTCGGACGGCAGGCCCAGGGCCTGGCAGAAGTCTTCCTGCGGCAGGCGCGCGATCCAGGTGCCGCCGTCCATCCATTCGCGGTCGAAGCGCTCCACGATCAGCACCGTCTGCCCGCCGAAGGTGGCCATGGAGGTCGGCGCCACCGGCAGTCCGAGGGCCTCGACGATCTGCGCGCACAGCCATTCGTTCTGCACCGAGTCGGAGGCGTCCACGCGCCTGGAGCCGCCGATCAGCCCCAGCGGCAGCTTCACGATGTGCGTGGTGGGCGTAGCGCCGTGCGGCCGGCACCATGCGTCGTTCCAGCGGGTCAGCGCCGTCTTTTCCTGCGCGCCGGCCAGCGAGATGCGAAACAGGTCTTCGTCGCGCATGCCTTGCGGGGCGTCTTCGGACGGAACGGCCTGCAGCAGCTCGGCGATCTGCGCCTCGTCCAGCGGCTCGCAGTTGATGGCGTTCCAGCCTTCCGGCACGGCCCCTTCGGGCAGCAGCTGCACGGCACCGACACAGTCGCGGCCGATGGCTTCGAGCAGGCCGAAGGTCGTGGCGTCCTTGAGCCGGAAGCGGTTGCGCAGCCGCGCGCGAATCCTGTCGTTGTCGGGCAGCAGGTTGTCGAAGTAGTTGCGGACCACCTCGCCGCGGACCTCGAGCGTGCTGTTGAGCGGGATCGACAGCGACAGCGAACGCCGCCGGGGCGATTCCAGCCAGGCCGGGTCGTAGCGGAAGGAATGGGCGCCACGGTCGACGAACCAGGTGCCTACGCGCTCTCCGTTCATCCAGGCGTCCAGGGCCTGCGTCACCAGGACTCCCTCTTCGGCCGCACGACGAAGCTCCGGCGCGACGTGGGTTTGATGTCCTTGCCGGGATTCAGCGCCTGGAGCGCCCGAAGCGATTCGCCCGGTGCGCCCGGCGATTCGGACTCCAGGCGCACCAGCACCGACTGGTCGCTCATCTGCGTGGCGGTCCATGGGCCGGGCGGCAACTTCACTGCGTCGTACTGCGCGGGCTCTTCAGCGGCCACGAGCACGCGGCTTTGCGCAGCCTCGTCGCGCAGGCAAAAGGACGCTCCCAGCGCCGACAGCAGTTTCATCAGCTGCTCGAAGCTGACCGCGCCGGGGTTTGCCTCGATTTCCGCGACGCGGGCCTGGCTGACGCCGATGAGGGCGCCGGCCTGCGCTTGCGTCAGGCCGCGCTGCTTCCGCAAGGCCTTGAGGTGCGGCCGCAGCTGGTCGACAAAGCGCAGGGGATAGTCCATCGTGGAGCCAGAATATCGGCCCTGCCTTGTTTTGTCAAAATATCGGCTTTACCGTATTTTTACGGGCTATCGGCCTGGTCCTGTATTTCTTCGGCCACTCAATCGATCTTCGCGCCCGACGCCTTCACCACCACGCCCATCGCATCCCAGTCCGAGCGCAGCAGCTTCTGGAATTCTTCCGCGCTCTGGCTGCGCGGCTCCACGCCCAGGCGCTTGAAGCGCTCCTGGATCGCCGGGTCGGCCAGCACCTTGTTGGCCGCGGCGTTGATGCGCTCGACCTCCGCCTTGGGCGTGGCAGCCGGCGCAAGCAGGCCGATCCAAGAGTCGAAGGCATAGCCGGGCAGGCCGCTTTCGGCCACGGTCGGCAGCTTGGGCAGGAAGGGGCTGCGCGACTGGCCGGTGGAGGCCAGCAGCTTGATGCGCGCGTCGTCCTGGAAGCCGATCACGCCGATGCTCGACGAGATCACCGCCTGCACGCGGCCCGCGAGCACTTCGTTGACGGCCTCGCCGGTCGACTTGGTCGGGATGTGCGTCATCTGCAGCCCCGCCTTCGCCAGGAACGACGCCATCGCGAGGTGCGTGGCGCTGCCGTTGCCGGCCGAGGCGTAGTTGTACTTGCCCGGATGCGCCTTGACCTCCTTGATGAAGTCGGCCGTGTTCGACACGCCCATGCCGCCCGCCACCGCCAGCACGTAGCCCGCATTGCCGACGTTGGCCACGCCGACGAAGTCCTTCAGCGGGTCGTAGCTCAGCTTGTTGTAGAGGAAGCCCGCGATGTTGTGGCTCGCGGCAGCGAGGATCAGCGTGTTGCCGTCGGCCGGCGCGCGTGCCACCAGCGCCGCGCCCACGGTGCCGCCCGCGCCCGCGCGGTTCTCGACGATGGCGCTGGCGCCGAGCGCCGCGCCCAGCTCGTTGTTGAAGGCGCGCGCCACCGTGTCCTGCACCGCACCGGTGCCGAAGGGAACGACGATGTGGATCACGCGCTGCTGCGCATGGGCCGGTGCGAAGGCACAGAGCGCGGCAGCCGCGGCAAGCGCGCCGAGGGAACGCCGGGAGAACAGGGTCGAAGGCATCGTGGGGGCCGCTTTCTTTTTCATCGTCATCAACACAGGGGAGGAATTTCAGGCGCCCGACGGCAGCCAGCGCTGCACCAGCTTCACGAAGTAGCTGGCACCGATCGGGATGATCTCGTCGTTGAAGTCGAACGAGGTGTTGTGGATGATGCAAGGGCCGGGCCCGTGGCCGTCGAGCCGGTGGTCGCCGTCGCCGTTGCCCAGGAAGGCGTAGCAGCCGGGCCGCGCGAGCAGCATGTGCGCGAAGTCTTCGGCGCCCATCACGGCGGGAAAGTTGTCGGTGACCATGTCGTCGCCCACCACCTCGCGCATCACGCCGGCGGCGAAGCGCGCCTCTGCCGCGTGGTTAACCGTCGGCGGCGACGAGCGGTTGAAATACACCTCGGCCGTGCAGCCGTGCGCCGCCGCCACGCCTGCGGCCACTTCGCGCAGGCGCGCCTCGATCTTGTCGATGGCCTCGATGGAGAAAGTGCGGATGGTGCCGCCGACCGTGGCCACGTCGGGAATCACGTTGGGCGCGTCGGAGCCCTGCAGCTGCGTGACCGCGAGCAGCGCGCGCTCGGTGCTGGGAATGGTGCGCGCCACGATGGTCTGCAGCTGCTGCGCAAGGTTGACCACCGCCGCCACCGGATCGATGCCCGTGTGCGGCATCGAGGCATGCGTGCCGCGTCCGCGCACGGTGATCTTGTAGGTGTTGCTCGAGGCCATGAGCGCGCCTTCATTGAGCGCGAAGCGGCCGACGTCGCCCACCGGAAAGTTGTGCAGCCCGAAGACCGCGTCGCACGGGAAGCGCTCGAACAGGCCTTCGTCGATCATCTTCTTGGCGCCGGCCTTGCCCATCTCTTCGGCGGGCTGGAAGATGAAATGCACGGTGCCGTCGAAGTCGTCCGGCCCCTGCTGCGACAGGTGCCACGCGGCGGCCAGCAGCATGGTGGTGTGGCCGTCGTGGCCGCAGGCGTGCATGCGGCCGGGGTTGGTGGACTTGTGGGCGAACTCGTTGGCCTCATGCAGCGGCAGCGCGTCCATGTCGGCGCGCAGGCCGATGGTGCGGCTGCCGTTGCCCTTGCGCAGCACGCCGACGAGGCCGGTGCCGGCAATGCCGCGGTGCACCTCGATGCCCCATTCGGCGAGCAGCTTCGCGACCTTCTCGGAGGTGCGGTGTTCCTCGAAACCGAGTTCGGGGTGGGCGTGGATGTCGCGCCGGATCTCGACGAAGCGCGAGATGTCGGCAAAGGAATCGGCAATGTTCATGGCGGGGCGTGGGCTGCGAGTCAGTCGTTCGACCGGAAGCGAACGATTCTGGCGCAGCCGCGCGCCACGCGCATGCAGGCTTACGAGAGTCGGCCTTGCTGCCTCAGCGTTGCGCCGATGCGGCGGATCTCGGCCTCGCCCTGGTCGAGCGCCGCGCGGCTGGTGTGCACCGAGTAGTGGCCCATCACCAGCTCGTGCGGATGCTTCACCGCCGAGCCCAGCACGAAGGCCGTGTCGCCATGCGCGACGAAATCGATGGCGTCGTTCGACTCCTCGAACACCGCGAGCTCGCCGGCGCCGATCGGCCCGCCCCGCGCGTCGCCCGTGCCGAGGCCACCCTCGTTGACCGCGACCCAGCCCACCGTGTGGCCGGCAGGCGGCGTGTAGCGCCAGCGCTCGCCGTCTTTCAGTTCGACGGCCAGGTAGTTCATCGACGCGGGCGCGGCAATGGCGCTCTGCGCCGCGCCGTGGCGCCCGAGCAGCACGCGCGCCGGGCCTTCGCGCGGCACCTGCGCGGGCGCGAGGTACATGCTTTGCGCAGGCGCGTTTTCTTCCGAAGGCGGCAGGGCCACCCACAGCTGGAAGCCGCGCACGCGCTTCACGCCCGGCGCGGGCGCGCCGGTGTGCCAAACGCCGTTGCCGGCGCGCATCCACTCCACACCGCCGCCGCGCAGCGTGCCCTGCTCGCCGGTCGTGTCTTCGTACAGCGTATCGCCCTCGATCAGGTAGGTCAGCGTGGCGATGCCCGAGTGCGGATGCAGGCCGAAGCCCTTGTGGCCGCCTTCGGTGTTGAAGCCGAAGAGGTCGAGGAACACGAAGGGCTTCAGGAATTCGCCCAGGTCGCCGGGGCTCACGAGCCGGGTGATCGAGCCGTGCGAACTGCCGCGCGTGCGGTAGACCACCGCGCGGGCCTGTGTATCGACGGCGGTGGTCATGCTGCCTCCCTCGCGGTCTTCAGCGCCTTGGCCCACCACGCGATGTCGTCGAGCATGCCGGTGGCGGCCTGCGCGAGATGCGGGAAGTCGCCGAAGCTCTTGCCCTGCTGCCAGATGCCCATGAACTCGACCATGCCGATGTGCACCGCATGGCGCACCGGCGCCATCTGCATCTCGATCGCCACCAGCCGCAGTTGCTCGACCGCGCGCGCCGCGCCCACGCCGCCGTAGCCCACGAAGCCGATCGGCTTGCGGATGAATTCCTTGTAGGCCCAGTCGATCGCGTTCTTCAGCACTGCGCTGGGGCCGTGGTTGTATTCGGGCGTGACCACGATCAGGCCGTCGAAGGTGGCCAGCCTGGCTTGCCAGCGCTGCGCGGCCTCGTTCTTCACCGGCCCCCAGGCGGGCGCCGACGCCTCGTTGAAGAAGGGCAGCGGATGGTCGCGCAGGTCGACCAGCTCGAAGGCGAGATCGGTGCGCTGCTGGGCGATCTCGTGGATCCATTGCGCGGGCTTTTCGCCGAAGCGGCCTTCGCGGGTCGAGGCGACGACGATGCCGATGCGGGGTTGCTTTTGTGAGGTCATGGGGTGCTCCTGGGCGGGTGAATGAAGGCCGCGAGGCCATGGACAGAAGCTTAGGCACGCACCCATTGATCGACTAGGCGGTAGAGTCGGATTGCACTCGTCCATGAAACGAAGGAATCAACCCGCCATGCTCGACCTCAACGACGTTGCCATGTTTGTGCAGGTGGTGCGCCACGGCAGCTTTGCCGAGGCGGCCCGCAGGCTGGGCCTTCCGCCCAATACTGTGAGCCGGCGCATCCAGCAGCTCGAATCGCAACTGGGCACCCGGCTGATGCAGCGCTCGACGCGCAAGCTGACGCTGACGAGCGCCGGGCAGGCTTTTCACGACCAATGCGCGGGGCTGGTCGACGGACTGGCCGCCGCCGGCCAGGCGCTGGCGGCCGGCGGCCAGGAGCCCAGCGGCCTCGTGCGCGTGGCCGCGCCGGCGGATTTCTTCGATTTCTTCCCGATGGAATGGGTAGCCGACTTCCTGGCCGAGCATCCGCTGGTCAAACTCGACTTCGTGCTGAGCGACGCGGCCGCCGACCTCATCGCCGAGCAGATCGACGTGGCATTCCGCGGCGGCGTGCTGCGCGATTCGGGCTACATCGGGCGCAGGCTGATGACGCGAAGCGGCGGCCTGCTGGCGAGCCCCGACTACATCGCGCGGCGCGGCGAGCCCGCTACCCTGCAGGAGCTGGCGGACCACGACTGCGTGACGCCGCCGCACCCCAGCGGCCACACCACCTGGCGCCTCACTGGGCCAGGTGGCGTGGAAGAAGAAGTGCAGGTCAGCGGCCGGTTCACCGGCAACACCGCACAGGCGCTGCGCAGGGCCGCACTGGCCGGGCTCGGCATCGCGCAGCTGCCGCCGGCAATGGCGACGCGCGACGAGCAGGAAGGACGGCTGGTGCGGGTGCTGCCGCAGTACGAGTACACGGGCCGGGGGCTCAGCGTGGTCTACCCGAGCCGCAAACACCTGCCGCTGGCGGTGTCGGCGTTCATCGAGCTGGTGATGGGCAAGCTCGACCAGATGGACGCGCTGCAGCGACCCCAGTCTTAGGCGCAGCACAGGGCCTTTTCGTTTCCACTGAAAATGCCTCCCCATGAAAATCGAAAAAGACACCGTCGTCACCATCAAATACAAGGTCTCCGACGCCCAGGGCAAGCTCATCGAGGCGAGCCCCGAGCCGATGGCCTACCTGCATGGGGGCTACGAGAACACGCTGCCCAAGATCGAGGAAGCGCTCGACGGCAAGGAGAAGGGCTACCAGACCGTGCTGAGCCTCTCGCCCGAAGACGCCTTCGGACAGCGCGACGAAACGCTGGTGCGCAGCATCCCCAAGACCGACTTTCCGCCTGGCGTGAAGGTGGGCGGCCAGCTGCAGGGCCGGCTCGACGATGGCCGCGAGCATGTCTTCACCGTGACGAAGATCAAGGGCCCGGTCGTGCTGCTCGACGGCAACCATCCGTGGGCGGGCAAGGCGCTGAAGTTCAGCCTGCAGGTGACGGACGTGCGTGCGGCGCTGCCGGTGGAAATCGAGCACCGGCATGTGCATGGCGCCCACGGGCACCATCACTGATCTGTTTCTTCTAGCTGCTGCTGCGCGGCACCGGCTTCACGGGGCTTCGCGCCAGCAGGCGCTGCAGGCCGGCCTCGTAGGCGGCGGCGTCCATTTCGGTGCTGTGCCTTGCCACCAGATAGCTGAGTCCGAAGCGCTCGGTGGCCTGGGTGTAGAGCCGGTAGAAGCGCTCGCCTTCTTCGATGCGCGTCAGCTTCTGCCACGGTACGACAGCGGCCTTGCTGCTTTGGGGTGCCATGAGGCTCAGCCCCTGCGCGCTGATCGTCACCTCGTGGATGCCGACGGCCCTGGTCGCTGAGCGCGTGACCGCTCGATGCAGTGCGCGGGCCACGCGGTCCCGCATGGCCGGCTGGATCTTTGCTCTGCGGCGCGAGCCCAGGGCGGCGATGCGCTCGACGAGACGTGCGCGAAAGAACCACAGCACCAGCCCCGACAGCACGACTGCCACTGCCGAGCTGATCCAGAACTCGGGACGAGCCGGTCGGGGTTCGAGCGCATACAGAAGCCCGATGGCGAGCACGGGCGCGGCCATCAGCAGAACCGATAGTGCGCGTGGCACCAGCCGCTGGACGGCCGCATGGAGGCGCTCCGACTGCCGGTCGTGTTCCTCGAGGCGGCGTTCCAGGGCCGCTTCGGCAAGCAGTTCGGCGTCTTCCGGCTCGAGCCTGAATCGGAGTTGCAGCAGCGGTTCGTCCTGGGGGTCGGGAAGAGGGGCGGGGATTGTTGTCATCAGCGCGCTTGCGGCCATCTCGTTTCTTATTTCTTCTTCCAGAACCTGGCGGCCTCGTCGATCTTCCCCAGCGCCTTTGCGCAGGCCCTGGCCCCCGCCGCATGCCGCGCGCTGAACCAGCCCACGGCGAACCACGCGCGCGCATCGTGCGCCGTCGCATCACGGTAGAGCGCTAGCGCGACAGCCTCATCGTTGAACTCGCCCAGCGCGTCCTGCGCGGGGCGAAGCGCCTTGAGGTAGCGCTCGGCGCCGCCCTTGTCTGCCGCATCGAACAGCGGCGCGACGAATTCGGCGAGGTAGCGCAGGCGCTTGAGCCGCTTGCGCACGCGGTGCTGGCTTTCGGTGTCCAGCGATTCGAAGCGTTCGCCGTCTAGCATCACCTGCTTGTGCAGGCGTTGCAGCCGCTTGCGCAGCATGCGCCGAGCGGCGTCGGCATCCAGGGGCGCCGGGGCTGCAGGCGGCGCCTCTTCGCCTTCGCTTGGCAACGCAAGCTTCGCGGGGCCGGCAGCGGTAAAGCCGATCAGCGACACCAGCACGTTCTGGAACGCCGCGGCGCGCACGGCGTCTCCGGCTGAAGGCGCGCCTTTCGCCGCCGCATCGCCGGCCAGCGGATCGAACTCCGGCGCGCCTGCCTCGCGTAGCCGGGGCTGCGCCAGCTTCACCACCTGCTCGCGGTCACGCAACTCGCCGAGCGCGCGAAAGGCTTCGACCAGGGGCGGCTCCCATTCGTCTGCATCGAAAAGGCCGGCGGCGGTGTCGAGCCCCGCCAGTTCGCGCAGCGCGGTGCGCAGCCGCCGGATGCCGATGCGCAACTGGTGCACCTGCTCCTCGTCTTCGCTGCCCGCGGCGATCTCGCTCGCGTTCGGCAGCATCTGCGCCAGGCATGAGGCAACAACCGCCTGCTGGATGGCGCGGCCGTCCGGGTGCTGGCCGCCGAAGCGCGGGGTCTCGGCCTTCACGGCTTCCACCGTTTCCTGTGCCGCCAGCAGGCGCGCGCCGCGCTCGGCCTTCGACACGGTGCTGAACCACAGCCCGTGCTGCTGCGACCAGCGCCGCGCGAGCGACACCAGGCCCTGCACGTCGCCGTGCTTGAGCTCCAGCTCCAGTTCGCACACCGGCGATGCGCGTTGCTCCGGCGTGCCCGCGTGTGCGACGACCTTGCCGACATCGAGCGCCATCTCGACCACCGCGCCGCCGGGCCCGGTGACGCGCACGTCGCGCGTGAGCCGCACGATGTCGGTCGATTGCCGCTCGACCAGCGGCACGCCGCCGCCGTCCACCAGCAGCTTCGCGAGCCTGTCGCCCACCGGCGTGCCCTGGTGGCGCTGCGGGTCGATGGCCGGCGCGGCACCGGCCGTGCCCAGGTCGACGTTGTGCTCCAGCCGGTGCAGGGCGTTGTCGCCGGTGGCCTTCACGGTCTGCACCCAGCGCCGGCCCTCCTTGCGCAGCCGCAGCACCATGCCTTCGGCGGCCAGCCGCTGGTCGGCTGTGTCGAAATAGCGGGCCTGCAGGCGGGTGCGCACGACGGTGCCGCGTTTCAGGGCGGCTTCGACGGCCTTCAGGCGGCCGGCGGGAATGCAGAACTTGAACTCGATTTCCATAGGGCGCCATGATGCCCGCCCCGTCACGCAGGGCCGCCAAATCCCCTGCCTGGAAAATCATGTGGACGCCGTCCATTTTCTTTGGTATCTTTTGTGGACGGCGTACACAAGACACCGCGAAACATCCACATCACTCTCAACCGATACAGGACGACACCATGGCCACCAAGCAGATCTTCGTGAACCTCCCCGTCAAGAACCTCGAGAAGAGCAAGGCTTTCTTCGCCGCGCTGGGCTACACCTTCAATGCGCAGTTCACCGACGCCAATGCCGCATGCATGGTCATCCAGGAAGGCAGCATCCACGCCATGCTGCTGGTGGAGGATTTCTTCAAGACCTTCACGAGCAAGAGCATCGCCGACACCAGCACGAGCACCGAAGTGCTGCTGTGCCTGTCGTGCGAAAGCCGCGCCGAGGTCGACGAGCTGGTGGCCAAGGCCAAGGCCGCGGGCGGCACCATCCCGGGCGAGCCGAAGGACTACGGCTTCATGTACGGCCACGGCTTCCAGGACATCGACGGCCACCTGTGGGAGCTGATGTACATGGACCCGAACGCCGTCGTGACGCACCAGAACCAGTGACGTGACGCCACACCGTTGAAGAAGCAGAACGATGCCGATCGTTCCATACGCGCTCTTCACTGTTGCACGGAAGGCCCCTACCGGACGGGGGCGGCGCCCCGATATTCCTTTCACCGGCACGGCATCATCGGCCGAGCCCCCCATGAAAAGGAATAGCCCCATGCCCGAACAAGACAACAGCCCCGTCGTGCGGGTCGCGCCCCTCGGTTTCCCGTGGCAGACGATCGACCCGTTCCTGTTCTGCGTCTACCACGACGATGCCTATCCGCAAGGCGACGGGCGCATGGGCCCGGCCGCCTCGCTGGCCGGGCGCGACATCGGCCAGGACTTCAGCCGCAAGGACGGCTGGAGCATGTACCACGGCGACAAGGTGCCGGGCTTTCCCTCGCACCCGCACCGCGGCTTCGAAACCGTGACCATCGTGCGCAAGGGCCTGGTCGATCACTCCGACTCGCTGGGCGCCACCGCGCGCTTCGGCGGCGGCGACGTGCAGTGGCTCACGGCCGGCAAGGGCATCGTGCATTCGGAGATGTTCCCGCTGCTCGACGCCGGCGCGCCGAACCCGCTGGAGCTGTTCCAGATCTGGCTGAACCTGCCGGCGCGCAGCAAGATGGCCGAGCCGCATTTCACGATGTTCTGGTCCGACGCCATTCCGCGTTTCTCGTCCGACGACGCGAAGGGCGGCCGCACCGAGGTCGCGGTAATCGCCGGCCGGCTCGGCGACGCCGCCAACGGGCAGGACCCGATCCAGCCGCTGGCGCCGCCGCCCGACTCATGGGCCTCGCAGACCGATGCCGACGTGGCGATCTGGACGCTCAAGATGACGCCCGGCGCGCAATGGACGCTGCCGGCCGCCAGCGGCGAGGGTACGCGGCGCATGCTGTACTTTTTCAAGGGCGCGGCGGCTTTCGTCGCGGGCCGGCGCGTGGAAGGCCCGGCGGCCATCGAACTGCGCGGCGATGTGGCAGTGGAGATCGCCAACGGCGACAGCGAGAGCGAGTTCCTGGTGCTGCAGGGCCGCCCGATCGCCGAGCCGGTGGTGCAGTACGGCCCCTTCGTGATGAACACGCAGGCCGAGATCAGCCAGACCATGGCCGACTACCGCCGCACCCAGTTCGGCGGCTGGCCCTGGGACCACTCGGCACCGGTGCACGGCCAAGAGGCCGCGCGCTTCGCAAGGCACCCGGGCGGGCGAGAGGAAGTGCCCGAAGCCTGAGCCCCGGCTCAGAGCGTCTTCAGGACTTCGGCGCCCGGCGCGGTCATGCTGGGCACGAACTCGATCACGTCGATGCGCGCGACGCCGTTCTGCACGAACGGATCGCGCGCCAGCAAAGCCTCCAGCGCCGCGCGGTCGCCCGAACGCGCCAGGATCACGCCGCCCTTGCGCGGCACCTGCCGGCCCGAGGCCACGAACAGGCCGCTTTCGTAGTGCTTCTTCAGCCAGGCGACGTGCGCATCCATCAGCGCGTCGAGCTCTTCGAGCGGGCGGATGTAGGTAAGGGTGACGATGAACATGGATGAGGCCAGAGAGTGAACGAGGAAGCCGCCATCCTATGAGTTCGGTAGTTCGGCCGCCTCCTCAGTCGATCGCCACGCCGCCTTCCTTCACCAGCTTCGCGAACTTGGCCGTCTCGTCGCGGATGCGGCGCGCCATCTCTTCCTGCGTGCCGCCCAGCGGCTCGGCACCGATGGCCTGCATGCGCTGCGCGAAGTCGGGCGACTGGATGATCTTCACCATCTCCGCATTCAGGCGCGCGACGATCTCCTTCGGCGTGGCCGCCGGCGCGAGCACGCCGAACCAGGTGCCGATGTCGAAGCCCTTGAGCCCGGCTTCTTCCAGCGTCGGCACGTCTGGCAGCACCGACGAGCGGCGCGCCGTGGTCACGGCCAGCGCGCGCAGCTTGCCGCTCTTGATGTGCTGCAGCACCGGCGTGATGGTGTCGAAGGACATCGCCACCTGGCCACCGAGCAGGTCAGTGGTGAGCGGGCCGCTGCCCTTGTACGGCACATGCAGCAGCGTGATGCCGGTGCTGGCCTGGAACTGCGTGCCGATCAGGTGCTGCGCCGTGCCGTTCCCGTTGGAGCCATAGGCCAGCTTGTCGGGCGCGGCCTTGGCCAGCGCAACCAGTTCGGCGACGTTCTTCGCAGGCGTGTTGGCGGCGTTGACGACAAGCACGTTCGGCACCATGGCCACCACGGTGATGGGCGCCAGGTCTTTCTGGAAGTCGTAGGGCAGCTTCTTGTAGACGCTGGTGGCGATGGTGTGGTGCACCGCGCCCATCAGCAGCGTGTAGCCGTCGGGCCTGGCCTTGGCCACGTAGTCGGCGCCGAGCGTGGCGCCGGCACCGGGCCTGCTCTCGACCACCACGGACTGGCCGAGCGACTGCGAGAGCTTGTCGGCCAGTGCGCGCGCCAGCACGTCGGTGGTGCCGCCGGCGGGGAAGGGCACGATGAGACTGATGGGCTTGGCCGGCCAGCCGGCTGGAGGCTGCTGTTGCGCGAAGGCCAGCGCAGCGGCGCCGAGACCCAGCGCGAGCGTCGCGGCCCGAAGCACGATGCGCCTGCTGCAGCGGCGCGCGTTGGAAGAAGCGTTCATGGTTTGTCTCCGGCTCGTTGTTGTGGTGCGCGCATCGAGGCGCGCGGATACCGTCGTGTCGCTGGCGGCCGTTCAGGCCGTCATGCAGTCACACCGTCATGCCGCAAGCCGCATCGGCTCGCCCGCGATGTGCGCGCACACCGCCTGCGTGACCTGCTCGGTGGTCGCGCTGCCGCCCAGGTCGCGCGTGTGCAGCGCCGGGTTGGCCGTGACATGCTCCACCGCCTGCATCACGCGACGCGCCGCCTCGGCCTCGCCAAGGTGCTCGAGCAGCATCACCACCGACCAGAAGGTGCCGACCGGGTTGGCCAGACCCTTGCCCATGATGTCGAAGGCCGAACCGTGGATGGGTTCGAACATCGACGGATAGCGCCGTTCGGGGTCGATGTTGCCGGTGGGCGCGATGCCCAGGCTGCCTGCCAGCGCGGCCGCCAGGTCGCTGAGGATGTCGGCGTGCAGGTTGGTGGCGACGATGGTGTCGAGCG
The DNA here is from genome assembly GCF_977011995.1 of Variovorax durovernensis. NCBI lineage: Bacteria > Pseudomonadati > Pseudomonadota > Betaproteobacteria > Burkholderiales > Comamonadaceae > Variovorax > Variovorax durovernensis. The sequence goes on from NZ_CDRNCW010000001.1 coordinate 6,647,847, forward strand.
TGGCCGGGCGGTTGACCATGCGTGCGGTGCAGGCGTCGACCAGTTCCTTGTCCCATGTCACGTCGGGGAACTCCTTCGAGATCTGCAGCGCGATCTCGTCCCACATCACCATCGCGTGACGCTGCGCGTTGCTCTTGGTCACCACGGTGAGCAGCTTGCGCGGCCGCGAACGGGCCAGCCTGAAGGCGAAACGCATGATGCGTTCGACGCCTGCGCGGGTCATCATGCTCACGTCGGTGGCGGCCTCGATGGGGTGGCCCTGGTGCACTCGGCCGCCGACGCCGGCGTATTCGCCCTCGGAGTTCTCGCGCACGATCACCCAGTCGAGCTGGCCGGGCGCGCAGCGCTTGAGCGGGCCGTCGATGCCCGGCAGGATGCGCGTGGGCCGCACGTTGGCGTACTGGTCGAAGCCCTGGCAAATTTTCAGGCGCAGGCCCCAGAGCGTGACGTGGTCGGGAATGTGCGGATCGCCCGCGGAGCCGAAAAGAATGGCGTCCTTCCTGCGCAGCGCATCGAGGCCGTCGGCCGGCATCATCTCGCCGTGCGCGCGGTACCAGTCGCCGCCCCAGCCGAAGTCCTCGAAGCTGAATTGCAGCGCGCCGCCGGAGGCCTCGGCCAGCGCTTCCATCACCCGGCGCCCCGCCGGGATCACTTCCTTGCCGATGCCGTCGCCGGGAATGGTGGCAATGCTGTAGCGGGTCATCGATGTCCTTGTGTGTGCTCTTTGGGAAGGCCCACTGTAGGATCCGGCGCGCCGAACGATTCATGCCCGAAGTGAATCCATCCTTAACTTCAATTCAACAGTGAGGCTGCCATGACGTCGCCTGTCCAGCCCGCCGACCTCGGCTTCTTCTCCGCGCTTGCGGCCTGCGGCAGCCTGAGCGCCGCGGCGCGCGAACTCGGCATCAGCACGCCGGCCGTGAGCAAGCGGCTCTCGCTGATGGAAACGCGCCTGGGCGTGACGCTGGTGAACCGCACCACGCGGCGCATGAGCCTCACGCCCGAAGGCGAGCTCTACGTGGCGCATGCGCGCCGCATCCTCGGCGAGATCGACGACATGGCGCAGCTGCTGGGCGGCGCCAAGGGCGAGGCGCAAGGCCTGCTGCGCGTGAACGCCACGCTGGGCTTCGGCCGCAGCCATGTGGCGCCGCTGATCTCGAAGTTCGTTCGCAAGCATCCGCAGGTCGAGGTGCAGCTGCAGCTGTCGGTCAACCCGCCGCCGCTGACCGACGACGCCTTCGACGTCTGCGTCCGCTTCGGCGCGCCGCCCGAGGCCCGCGTGATCGCGCGGCGCATCGCGTCGAACCGGCGGCTGCTGTGCGCCTCGCCGGCCTACCTGGCGCGCGCCGGGCAGCCCCGAGTGCCCAACGACCTCGCGCACCACCGCTGCATCGGCATACGCCAGGGCGACGAGGCCTACGGCATGTGGCGCCTGAGCACCGGCCGGGGCGCGGCGCAGCGCACCGAGGCGGTGAAGACGCGCGGCGCCCTCAGCACCAACGACGGCGAGATCGCGGTCAACTGGGCGCTCGACGGCCACGGCATCCTGATGCGCGCGGAGTGGGACATCGCGCGCTACCTGCGCAGCGGCCGTCTGGTGCAGGTGCTCGCGAACTACCGCACGCCCGACGCCGACATCTACGCCGTGTACCCGCAGCGCCACCAGCTGTCGGCGCGCGTGCGGACCTTCGTCGACTTCATTGCGGCAGCGCTCGGCAAAGATGCGGCCGAGCCTTCGCTCAACCGCCGCTGAGCACCGACGCCACCAGCCACACGTTGGCGGCACTGATCACGCCGAACAGGCCCCACGCCAGCGACTTGAGCACCGGCCCGTTGGCAAAGCCGCCCATCATGGCGCGGCTGCTGGTGAAGCGGATCAGCGGCCACATCGCGAACGGCAGCTGAAAGCTCAGCACCACCTGGCTGAGCACAAGCATCTTGCCCACACCGCCGTCGCCGAACCACCAGACGCCGAGGAAGGCCGGGCCGAGCGCGAGCGCGCGCGTGATCAGCCGGCGCTGCCAGCACGGGATCTTCAGGTCGAGAAAGCCCTCCATGATGATCTGGCCCGCAATGGTGCCTGTGAAGGTCGAGCTCTGCCCCGAGGCCAGCAGCGCGATGCCGAACAGCGTGGCCGCGAAGGCGCTGCCGACGACGGGTTCGAGCAGGCGGTAGGCGTCGTCGATTTCCGCCACTTCGCGGTGGCCGGTGGCATGGAAGGCGCTGGCAGCCAGCACCATGATGGCCGCGTTGACCAGCAGTGCGAGCGACAGCGACACCACCGCGTCGAGCGTGCAGAAGCGCACCGCCTCGCGCCGCGCCGGTTCGGTATCGGCCACGAGGCGGGTCTGCACGATGGACGAATGCAGGTACAGGTTGTGCGGCATCACCGTGGCGCCGACGATGCCGATGGCCAGGTACAGCGCGCCCGGCTGGTGCAGCCGCTCCAGGCTCGGCGCGAAGCCCATCGCCACGCCGAACCAGTTGGGCGGCGCCATCATCAGTTCGACCGCGAAGCAGCCCGCGATGGTGCCGACCAGCCCGAGCACGATGGCCTCCACGCGGCGAAAGCCCGCGCCCTGCAGGCCCAGCACCAGCAGCGTGTCGAAGGCCGTGATGGCGATTCCCACCGGAATCGACACGCCGAACAGCAGGTGCAGCGCGAGCGCGCTGCCCAGCACCTCGGCAAGGTCGCAGGCCACGATGGCCAGTTCGGCGCCCAGCCACAGCACGCGGTTGACGCGCGGCGAGTAATGCTCCCGGCAGGCGCGCGCCAGGTCTTTCTGCGCCACGAGCCCCAGGCGCACGCACAGCGTCTGCAGCAGCATTGCCGCCAGGCTCGCCAGCAGCACCACGAACAGCAGGCCGTATCCGAAGCGCGAGCCGGCCTCGATGTCGGTCGCCCAGTTGCCCGGGTCCATGTAGCCGACCGACACCAGCAGGCCCGGGCCTGCGTAGCGCATCAGCTTCCTGAAAAAAGGCAGGTCCTGCGGAACGGCCACGCTGCCCTTCACTTCGGAGGGGCAGAAAGGCGCCGTGGCCGTGCGGGGCAGCGGGAAGAACATCCGGGCGATGATAGGGACAAGGCCGCGGCGTTGTCGCGGACCGGACCGGCGCGGCAGTGCCGGATCTCTTAGATTCGGCGTTCGCAAACCGATTCGTCACCCCATCACATCAACCCTCGGAGACTTTTCAATGATCCACGTCGTCGCAGTCATCACCGCCAAGCCGGGCCAGCGTGCCGCACTGCTCGAAGCCTTTGCCGCCAACCGCGCGGCCGTGCTGGCCGAAGAGGGCTGCATCGAATACGGCGCGACGGTCGATGCGCAAGGCATCCCGACGTCGAAGGCCAGCTTCGGCGAGGACACCTTCGTCGTGATCGAGAAATGGGAAACGCTGGCCCACCTGCAGGCCCACGCGGTCGCGCCGCACATGAAGGCGCACAGCGAGAAGACCAAGGAACTGACGGCGGGCAAGCTGATTCACGTGCTCGAGCCGGTTTGAGTTTCCCGCTCGTGGCCTTCGCTTGCGGTGCGACTATCTGGGAAGACGCCGAACTTCGGGCCCCAGACTTGGCACGCGCACTGGCTCGCATCGAGCTGGCGCTTGGAAACTGGGGTCCACTCACCGCATCGGCCGAAGCGCTCGAAGCCGCCATTCAGTCGGGGTGGCGCAGCGTTGTCGCATCGGCCAGGGAAAGCAAGGTGTCGCTCGAACCCGCATTCATCGCCTCGCTTCATGCGCAGATCGCCCAGGCCATAGGCGCCCCCGGCGCAGGCAATTTCCGCGAAGGGGAGCATCCGTCGGATTGGGCAACGTTCAAGCAAGCCCTGGACGACACGGCGCTGGAATACGGCCTGGCTGGCAACACGGAAGCCTGGGTCCTCGCCCAGCTGTACTGGGGGAAACATCTGGACTCGCTGATGTTTTCCGTGGCCTGGCTCACAAGCGGCGGAATCCGCCTGCAGGAGAGCATGCAGATGCTCGTGCCGGACGCTACGCGAGACCAGGAACTTCAAGAGCAGCTGGCCTGGGCAGGCCCTCGCAGCTACGACGCGGAGGGATTGCGCGGGCTCCTTGCGCGCTATGCGTCCGAGCAGATACCCGACTTGTCCTCACCATGAAAAAACGCGCCCTCGGGCGCGTTTTTCATTGAAGCGTCGAAGCCTTACTTCGACACGACCTTCACCATCTCCAGGCACTTGTTCGAGTAGCCCCATTCGTTGTCGTACCAGCTCACGAGCTTGACGAAGGTGCCGTCCAGCGCGATGCCGGCTTCGGCGTCGAAGATCGAGGTGCGCGGGTCGCCGCGGAAGTCGGTGGCGACGACCTTGTCTTCGGTGTAGCCCAGCACGCCCTTGAGCGCGCCTTCGCTCTGTGCCTTCATTTCGGCGCAGATTTCCTTGTACGTGGCTTCCTTCACCAGCTCGACCGTCAGGTCGACCACCGACACGTCGGAGGTCGGCACGCGGAAGCTCATGCCGGTGAGCTTCTTGTTGAGCTCGGGGATCACCACGCCCACGGCCTTGGCGGCGCCGGTGCTCGAGGGAATGATGTTTTCCAGGATGCCGCGGCCGCCGCGCCAGTCCTTGTTGCTCGGGCCGTCCACGGTCTTCTGCGTGGCGGTGGCTGCGTGCACGGTGGTCATCAGGCCGCGCTTGATGCCCCACTTGTCGTTCAGCACCTTGGCCAGCGGGGCCAGGCAGTTGGTGGTGCAGCTGGCGTTGCTGATGATGGCTTCGCCGGCGTACTTCTTGTCGTTCACGCCGTAGACGAACATGGGAGTGTCGTCCTTCGACGGTGCCGACAGGATGACCTTCTTCGCGCCCGCGTCGATGTGCTTCTGCGCCGTTTCCTTGGTGAGGAACAGGCCGGTCGATTCGAGCACGATGTCGGCACCGACTTCGTTCCACTTGAGCTGCGACGGGTCGCGCTCCTGCGTCAGGCGGATCTTCTTGCCGTTCACGATCAGCGTGTTGCCTTCGACCGTCACTTCACCCTTGAAGCGGCCATGCACCGAGTCGTACTGGAGCATGTAGGCGAGGTAGTCGGGCTCGAGCAAGTCGTTGATGGCAACGATTTCGATGTCGTTCTTGAAGTTCTGCACTGCCGCGCGCAGCACGTTGCGACCGATGCGGCCGAAGCCGTTGATACCGAGTTTGATAGCCATCTGACTTGCTCCTAAGGTTGAAAAACTTGTTGTCTGTCGTGAACCGGCGAAGGGACTCAGTCGCGCAGCGCTGCTTCCACCGTGGCGGCCACGTTCTCTGCCGTGAATCCGAAGTGCTTGAACAGCACCGGCGCGGGCGCCGATTCGCCGTACGTGTCGATGCCCACGACGGCGGCGCAGCCGTACTTCCACCAGCCGCCGGTGCAGCCCATTTCGACGGCGATGCGCGGCAGCTTCTTGGGCAGCACGGCCTTCTTGTAGGCGAGGTCCTGGCGGTCGAAGGTGGTGGTCGAGGGCATCGACACCACGCGCACGGCGATCTTCTTCTCGGCCAGCAGTTTCTGCGCGGCCAGTGCGAGCTGCACTTCGGAACCCGTGGCGATGATGACGGCGGCCGTCTTCTTGCTCTTGAGGCCGACGGCTTCCGGCTCGGACAGCACGTAGGCGCCGCGGCTGATGTCGCCGAGTTCGCTCTTGGGTGCGTAGGCGATGTTCTGGCGGCTCAGCAGCAGCGCCGTGGGGCGCGACTGGTTCTGCAGCGCCACGGCCCAGGCCACGGCGGTTTCGGCCGTGTCGCCCGGGCGCCAGACGTCCAGGTTCGGAATCAGGCGCAGCGAGGCGGCGTGTTCGATCGACTGGTGGGTCGGGCCGTCTTCGCCCAGGCCGATGGAGTCGTGGGTGAACACGTGGATCACGCGGCGCTTCATCAGCGCGGCCATGCGGATGGCGTTGCGGCTGTAGTCGCTGAAGGTGAGGAAGGTGCCGCCGTAGGGGATGTAGCCGCCATGCAGCGCCACGCCGTTCATGATGGCCGCCATGCCGAACTCGCGCACGCCGTAGTTGATGTGGCGGCCGATGGTGCCGTGCGGTGCTTCGGCGGGGGCTTCGGGCTTGGCTTCGTCTTCGGCGCCTTGCTTGGCTTCGACGGCCGGCACGTTCATGACCACGGCGCCGGTCTTCGGATCGAAGCGCAGGGCGGGCGTGCTCTTGGTGTTGGTGAGGTTGGAGCCGGTCAGGTCGGCGCTGCCGCCGAGCATTTCAGGCAGCGCGGCGGTGAAGGCTTCCAGCGCGAGCTGGCTGGCCTTGCGGCTGGCCACGGTCTCGGCCTTGGTGTGGGCGGCAACCACGGTGTCGAACGCGACCTGGTGGAAGTCCTTGGGCAGCTCGCCCTTCATGCGGCGGGTGAAGTCGGCGGCCAGCTCGGGGTAGGCGGCGGCGTAGGCGGCGAACTTGGCGTTCCACTCGGCTTCGATGTTGGCGCCGGCTTCCTTGTGGTCCCAGTCGGCGTACACCTCGGCCGGGATCTCGAAGGGCGGGTAGTGCCAGTCGATGGCGTCGCGCGTGAGCTTGATTTCTTCGGCGCCCAGCGCCTCGCCGTGTGCCTTGGCGGTGCCGGCGCGGTTCGGGCTGCCCTTGCCGATGACGGTCTTGCAGTTGATGAGCGTGGGCTTGTCGGTCGACTGCTTGGCCTTGGCGATGGCCTTCGACACCTCGGCGGCGTCGTTGCCGTCGATCGGGCCGATCACGTGCCAGCCATAGGCGTGGAAGCGCTCTGCCACGTTGTCGATGTACCAGGGCTTGACCTGGCCGTCGATGCTGATGCCGTTGTCGTCGTACAGCGCGATGAGCTTGTTCAGGTGCCAGGCGCCGGCGAGTGCGCAGGCTTCGTGGCTGATGCCTTCCATCATGCAACCGTCGCCCAGGAAGGCGTAGGTGTGGTGGTCGACGATGGCGTGGTCCTTGCGGTTGAACTCGGCCGACAGCAGCTTCTCGGCCAGCGCGAAGCCCACGGCGTTGGTGATGCCCTGGCCCAGCGGGCCGGTGGTGGTTTCCACGCCGGGGGTCACGTCGACTTCAGGGTGGCCGGCGGTCTTGCTGTGCAGCTGGCGGAAGTTCTTGAGCTCGCCGATGGGCAGGTCGTAGCCGGTGAGGTGCAGCACCGAGTACAGCAGCATCGAGGCGTGGCCGTTCGAGAGCACGAAGCGGTCGCGGTCGAACCAATGCGGGTTCGCGGGGTTGTAGCGCAGGTGTTCGCCCCAGAGTGCGACGGCCATGTCGGCCATGCCCATCGGTGCACCCGGATGTCCGGAATTCGCTTGTTGAACGGCATCCATAGCCAGCGCGCGGATCGCGTTGGCCATCAGGGCTTGGTTTGCCATGGGCATGGGACTTTCGGGGGAAAAGGGTGGGTGGGATAGGGGGAACCCGCGATTTTACCGGGCGAGCCCGAACGGCTGCCGATACGGCCCGAACACCCCGCGGATGTTCTTGTGCGGCGGCCGGACTGCTAGAGTTGCCACCCATGCATGGGCTGCACCTCACCGCCGACCTCCACGACTGCCAATGCGGCCTTCAATGGCTCACCGACCGGGAGGCGCTGGGAGCGGTTTGCCTCAAGGCGGTATCGGCCGCCGGGCTGCAGGCAGTGGGCAGGCTGGTCCACGGTTTTCCGGCCACGCCGCAGGGGCCGGGCGGCGTCACCGCCACGGTGCTGCTGGCCGAATCGCACCTGTGTGTCCACACCTGGCCCGAGCAGCGCGGCGTGACGCTGGACGTGTACGTCTGCAATTTCAGCGGCGACCACTCGGCCAAGGCGCATGCGCTGATGGAATGCCTGGTGGCGCTGTTCCAGCCCCGCCACAGCGAGCGCAACGAGCTTCAACGCGGACGGGTCTCGGCGTGAGCGCGGTGCGGGCCATGATCCTCGCCGCGGGGCGCGGCGAGCGCATGCGGCCATTGACCGACACCTGCCCCAAGCCCCTGCTCGAAGTGCACGGCAAGCCCCTGATGCAATGGCCCATGGAGGCGCTGGCCGCGGGCGGCTTCACACAGCTGGTGGTCAACACCGACTGGCTCGGCGCGCAGATTTCACAGCGCTTCGGCGCGAAGCCCTTGCTGGACGGGCACGCCGCGCTATCGATTTCATACTCCGACGAGGGCCGCGACTTCGGCGGCGCGCTCGAGACCGCCGGCGGCATCGTGCGTGCGCTGCCGCTGCTGGGCGACGTGTTCTGGGTCGCGGCCGGCGACGTGTTCGCGCCCGGCTTCGCCTTCACGCAGGCTTCGGTCGAGCGCTTCATGGCTGGCGGCAAGCTCGCGCACCTGTGGCTGGTGCCGAACCCGGCGCACAACCCCAAGGGCGACTTCGGCCTCTCGCCGGACGGCCTCGCGCTCAACACGGCGCCCGAGAAATTCACCTTCTCGACCATCGGCCTGTACCGAGCCGCGCTGTTCGCGCCGCCGTACTGCGACATCCCCTCCGGCAACCCGGCAGGCCGCAAAGCCCCATTGGCGCCGATCCTGCGTGCCGCGATGGACAATGAACTGGTGAGCGCCGAGCTCTACACCGGCCCCTGGACCGATGTGGGAACCCCCGAACGGCTTGCCCAACTGAACACGCCAAGATGACCTCAGCAGACACCACCACGATCTACGCCGAGCGCCGCGCGCGCCTCGCCTCGCAACTGGGCAAGGACGGCATCGCCATCATCCCGACCGCGCCAGAGCGCCCGCGCAACCGCGACACCGACTTCCTCTACCGCCACGACAGCTACTTCTACTACCTGACCGGCTTCACCGAGCCCAACGCCTGGCTGGTGCTGGCGGGCGACGGCCGCGCCACGCTGTTCTGCGCGCCGAAAGACCTGGAGCGCGAGATCTGGGACGGCTACCGCCTCGGCCCCGACGCCGCGCCGGCGGCGCTCGGTGTCGACGAGGCCTTCTCGGCCGCCGACCTCGACACGAAACTGCCGAAGCTGCTCGAGAACCGCTCGACCGTGTGGTTCCCTTTCGCCATTCACAAGGGTCTGGAGACACGCATCGACGGCTGGCTGCAGTCGGTGCGTGCCCGCGTCCGCTACGGCGCGCTGTGCCCCGAAGAGCAGCGCGACCTGTGCGGTCCGCTCGACGAGATGCGCCTCGTGAAGGACGCGCACGAGCAGGACATCATGCGGCGCGCCGCGCAGATCAGCGCCCGCGCGCACGTCCGCGCGATGCAGCTGTCGGCCCGCATGCTGCGCGAGGGCAAGGACGCTCGCGAGTACCACCTCGATGCCGAGCTGCTGCATGAATTCCGCCTCGGCGGCTCGCAGTACCCGGCCTACTACTCCATCGTCGCGGCCGGTGCCAACGCCTGCGTGCTGCACTACCGCGCCGATGCGGCGCCGGTGCGCAAGGGCGAGCTGGTGCTGATCGACGCGGGCTGCGAGCTTGACGGCTACGCGAGCGACATCACGCGCACCTTCCCGGCCGACGGCAAGTTCACCGGCCCGCAGCGCGCGCTGTACGACCTGGTGCTGGCCAGCCAGGACGCCGCGGCGGCAGCCACCAAGGCCGGCAACCGCTTCAACGACCCGCACGACGCGGCCGTGAAGGTGCTGTCGCAAGGCATGCTCGACCTGGGGCTGCTCGACGCCGACAAGGTCGGCAACGTGCAGGACGTGATCGACTCGCGTGCCTACTTCCAGTTCTACATGCACCGCACCGGCCACTGGCTCGGCATGGACGTGCACGACTGCGGCAGCTACGTCGAGCCCACGCAGGTCGGCGAAGTGAGCGAACGCAAGGATCCGCTGTCGAACGAGGTCATCAAGAACCGCCCGAGCCGCATCCTGCACCCGGGCATGGTGCTGACGCTGGAGCCTGGCATCTACGTGCGGCCGGCCGACGGCGTCCCGGAGCAGTTCCACAACATCGGCATCCGCATCGAGGACGACGCGATCGTCACCGCCACCGGCTGCGAGCTCATTTCGCGCGGCGTGCCGGTGAAGGCGGACGAGATCGAGGCGCTGATGCGAGCCTGACGGCCCGCTGCGACACTGGCGGCGGCGCATGCCGCGCCTGCAGGAAGTCGATGAACACACGCAGCTTGCGCGGCATCTGCGCGCGGCTCGGGTGGTACAGGTAGAAGCCCGGGAAGGTGGGCCACCAGGGCTCTAGCAGCGGCACGAGGCGGCCGCTCTCGAAGTCCTCGCGCACCGCGCCCTCGAAGGCCGAGGTGATGCCCGCACCCGCGCGGGCAGCCGCCAGCAGCACCTCGCTGTCATTGCTGATCAACGGGCCGGGCAGCGCGATGTCCAGCACGCGCCCGTCCTGCGCATATTCCCAGCGATAGAGGCCGCCCGTGGTGAGGCGGTAGTTCAGGCACCGGTGCTCGCGCAGGTCTTCGGGCACGCGCGGCGGCTTGCGGCCTTTGAGGTAGCGCGGCGCGGCAAAGGTGACCATGCGCAGCGGACCGCCCACCGGTACGCCGACCACGTCCTGCGCCAGGCTTTCGCCGAGCCGGATACCGGCGTCGAAGCCTCCTTCCACCAGGTCGACCATGCGGTTGTCGCAGACCAGCTCGAGCGTGATGTCCGGCCAGGCGTCGGCGAAGTCGCCCATGTGCGCAAAGAGCAGCAGCTCGGCCGCCACCCGCGAGACGTTCAGGCGCAGCAGGCCGGCGGGCTTGTCGCGCGCCTCGTCGAGGCCTTCGACCGCCTGCGCCAGCGCATCGAGCGCCGGGCGCGCGCCGTTCAGCAGTTGCTGCCCCAGTTCGGTGACGCCCACGCGCCGGGTGGTGCGGTCGAGCAGGCGCACGCCCAGGCGCCTCTCCAGCGTGCGCAATGTCTGCGAGAGGGCGGAGGGCGACACGCCCAATTCTTCCGCGGCGCGCGTGAAGCTGGCGTGGTGGGCCACGCGGGCGAAGGCGGAAATGGCGGGGAGCAGGTCGGGCGACATGGGCTTCATTATGAAGACAGGCTTCATGAAGCATCCATCCAGCATGGCTTTTTCCGAAGCAATGCGCGAACTACCTTTGGCTCATGGCGCGGCGACAACCGCGGCGCCGCCACCCTTTGAAAGGACATTCGCCATGAAGCTCGACAACTACCTCACCCTCGGCCGTTCCGGCCTGCGCGTCAGCCCCATGTCGCTGGGCACCATGACCTTCGGCAGCGACTGGGGCTGGGGCGCCGACGCGAGCGAGTCGCGCCGCATGTTCGACGCCTACGTGGAGCGCGGCGGCAACTTCATCGACACAGCCAACTTCTATACCAATGGCAGCTCGGAAAAGCTGGTGGGCCAGTTCGTCGCCGGCAAGCGGGAGTCGGTGGTGCTCGCCACCAAGTACTCGCTCAACATGCAGCCCGGCAACCCGAACGCCGGCGGCAACCATCGCCGCAACATGGTCCGCTCGGTCGAGGCCAGCCTGCAGCGCCTGGGCACCGACTACATCGACCTGCTGTACCTGCACATCTGGGACAACCTCACGCCCTTCGACGAAGTGATGCGCGCCTTCGACGACCTCGTGCGCGCGGGCAAGGTGCTCTACGCGGGCGTCTCCGACACGCCGGCCTGGCAGATCGCACGCATGCAGACGCTGGCCGACCTGCGCGGCTGGGCGCCGCTGGTGGCGCTGCAGATCGAGCACAGCCTGATCGAACGCACGGTGGAGCGCGAGCTGCTGCCGATGGCGCGGGAGCTGGGCCTCGGCGTGCTGGCGTGGTCGCCGCTGGCCAGCGGCGTGCTGTCGGGCAAATACACGCGCGCCGACCTCGACCACCGCAAGGGCCCCGATTCGGGCGTGACGGGCACGCGCAAGGACGTAGCCGCCGGCAACGGCGCACTGACCGCGCGCACTCTCGACATCGCCGACGAGGTGTCGCGCATCGCGAAGGCGCAGGGGCGCTCGCCGGCGCAGATCGCGCTGGCGTGGCTGCTGCACCGCAGCGCGCCGGTGGTGATGCCGATCATCGGCGCGCGCACCTTCGCGCAGTTCGAGGACAACCTGGGCGCGCTCGACGTGGTGCTCGACGAAGAGACGCTGCAAAGCCTCGATGCAGTCAGCGCCGTTACGAAGGGCTTCCCGCACGATTTCATGGCGCTGCCGATGACGCAAGGCGTGCTGTCGGGCGGCACTTCTGTGCGACGGCCGGTGTGAGGCCCGGCGACGCCGCCGGTCGTCAGGTGGCGAGCAGCGCCGCCAGCAGCAGGTAGAGCAGCGTTCCGCCGAGCGCGAGCACTGCGGTCGCGGAAGCGATCCAGTGAAAGCGGCTCGGCACCGCGCTCAGCAGGCCCACCGTCGCCAGCGCGGTCGCGGTGAGCGCGCCCAGCCAGAGCACCCAGCCGATGGCGCTGCCGGCAGCCTGCAGGCTCGCGCCCAGCGACAGGCACAAGAGCGCGGTGCCGCCCAGTTGCAGCCAGCGCCGCCATGGGCCCGGCGTGCTGCCGCGACCGAATACGTCTTCGCTGTGGCGGTCCATCGCGAGGCTCAACGCGCAGAAGCCCGCGAGCGAAGCGGTGAACACCAGCGCCATGAGCAAGGCATGCATCAGGAGCCGCCTCCCGAGGTAGCGAGCCCTTGTGGCGGTGTCTTCGTGGCCGGCTTCTGCGTGATGGTCTTGCGGCGCTTTCGCTCGACGAGCCAGACCGCGCTCGCGAACCCCAGGCCCAGCGCGATGGCGACGAGATCGAAGCCAGCCACCGCACTGGGTCCCGAGCGCAGGCTCACCGTCAGCGGCGCGGGGCCGGTGAACGCATTGAGCACCGGCAGCAGCACGAACAGCAGCGCGCCGAGCGCCAGTTGCGCCTGCCACATGCGCAGCGTCGGCCGCAGCAGGCCCAGCACCGCGGCCGCGCCCCAGACGATGAAGAACCAGCGGATCTCCGCCTCGCCACGCTCGGCCATCTCGACCGGCAGCAGGCGGTTGGCCCAGAAGAACGCCGCCATCGCGAGCGGCAGCCCGGCGATGGCGCCGAGGTTGAGCCCGTCGACCAGCCGCAGGCCGAAGCCGACACGCCCGCCCTGCTTGAGCGTCTTCGCGAACTTCTGCCGCTCCTTCACCGCCCACAGCAGCAGCCCCGTGGCCACCATCAGGCAGCCCGCGATGCCAGAGAGGAAGAACAGCGCGCGCAACAACGGATTCGCAAAGCGCCCGATGTGCAGGCCGTAGAGCACGCCGCGCGTCTCGGCCGCAGGCTTGGGCACGTCGCCGAACGTGCCGATCAGCGCGCCGGTCGCACCGTTGAACTGCATCGTCGGCTGGTCGTAAGACAGCTGCGGCCCTTCGGCACGCGTGAGCGAGACCACCGCATTGGCATCGTTCGGCTGGTGCACGGTGACACGGCCCACCGCGGCGCCGTTCCAGTGCGCGGAGGCCTGCGCGATCATCGGCGCGATGGGCGCCAGCGGCACCTTGTTGCCCGAGGCCTTGAACTGGTCGCGGCCACCGCCGGGGAAGACTTCGGAGAAGAAAGCCTGCTCGCCGCCGCGGTCCTTGTAGGCCACCTGTGGCGCCCACGGCATATACAGGAACATCAGCGTGACGAGGCCCGTGTACGTGATCATCAGGTGATAGGGCAGCGCGAGCACGGCCGTCGCGTTGTGCGCGTCGAGCCATGATCGCTGGCCCTTCTTCGGCCGGAAGGTGAAGAAGTCCTTGAAGATGCGCTTGTGCGTGACGATGCCGCTGAAGATGGCCACCAGCATGAACATCGCGCAGAAGCCCACGATCCAGCGCGCCCACAGCGCGGGTATGTAGTGCAGGTCGAAATGCAGGCGGTAGAAGAACTCGCCGCCGCGCGTGGTGCGCGGCGCGGTGACCGGTTCGCCGGTGGCCGGGTCGAGCGATGCGCGGTCGAAGCGGCGGCGCGGCGGTTTCTTGTTCTTGTCGTCGGGCGCGGCCGTGGCGGCAGCGGCCGGCGGGGGCGCCGCGAGCCAGAGTACGTCGGTCGACGGCTGGCGCTCGTTCGGCAGGTTGATGAACCAGCGCGGGCTGTCGGCGCCGCGCTGCTGCAGGTAGGCCACGGCGCTTTCGACGGCGCGAGCCGGCGGCACGGTGGGCTGCGCGGCGGCGTGCAGTTCGGGCTTCATCCAGAACGTGATCTCGTCCTTGAAATACGACGCCGTGCCGGCCGCGAAGACCATGAACAGCACCCAGCCGACCAGAAGGCCCGACCAGGTGTGCAGCCAGGCCATCGACTGGCGGAAACCATCCTTCATGCTGCTGCTCCTCCGGTGAGCCGCAGGAGGACGAGCAGCAGCGCGCCGAGCGACGCCGTGGCAATGACAAGGCCGGACCAGGCACGCAGCGCGGTGCGCGCGGCAAAGACCCACATCACGGCGAGCGCGAAGACGAGGAAAGAAGCCAGCGTGCCGGTCATCGTGGCTTCGCTGCGGGCCATGCCGAAGGCGGCGGGCAGGCACAGGGCGAGCACGGCGGCGGACAGGGCGGCGACGCCATAGCCGCCGAGGATGGCGGCTATGGCGCGGGCGGCCACGCCGAAGCGGTAACGAAGACTGGAGCTCACGACGTGCGCCGGACGGCGGGCGAGGACGTTCGGGGATTCATGGAAAAAAGAGATATCAGATAATGAGAATCATACTCATCTTCGACGCGGACCTCTTCTTGCCCAGGTGACGCAGCAGCAATGAAACGGCCACGAAAAAGCCCCGGAGCGATGCGTCTGCATCGTCCCGGGGCTTCGCCCTGCATCAATCAAGGTCTCAGGGGGCCGGGCCCGCCGGACGCCAGCGGCCAGCGTTTGCGAGCCATTCGTACAGTCGCGGTCCAATCTGCACGACGTCGCCGTTCGCCACGTTGGCGGGGAACAGCTGGTCGTAGGCTCGCAGGCGGTATCCCAGGAATTCGGACGATGCCTCGACAGTGGCTTCGGAGGAAATGACTGCGGATCCCACGCCCATCAGCGGTGCCGACTGCGACACGAGCCCGTAGACGTTGGACACGATCGAACTCTGTCCGCCAAGCGGGGCACCCTGCGTCGCCACCCCGGCGGCACTGCGCAACGCGATCAGGCCCGCCTTGGCCTCGGCATTCAGTTCGATCGAACCGCCAGAAGAAGCCCGTGCGGCACCGCCGCCCTCCACGTCAGTACTCGCCGCCAGAAGTCCTGCCACCTCGAAGACGAGCGCGCCCGAGAACGGCTTGGCGCCGAAAGTCGATGCTCCGAAGGTCAATGCGCCGAACATCGGTGCTACTCCGCCGGGGTTTCAGAGGACGACGGCGGCTCCTGATCGGGAGCCGGCTGGAACGCGAGGAAATCGCACACCGGCAGCATCTGCAGGAGCTGCTCCAGGGTCGGCTCGTCGACCTGGCCGGCCGCGACCTTGTCCTGCAGGGAATAACAGAAGTCCCATACCAGCGAGCGCCACGCGCGAAAGGCGCGCCCCTGCGCCTGGAAGCGCGGAACGGCCGGCTCGTCGGCATAGGTGACCGCGGTCCTGATGTCGTCGAAGCCATAGGCGACGGCAGTGGCATCTAGGTGCTTCTGCACTTCGCTGCGCAAGGCCGCGGCACGCTCCTCGAGGGTCGGCACATGCGGTTCGGGCGTCAATGGCGGCTCGCTGCCTGGCGCTTCCGGTTCCGGCGTCACGGGTGGCTCGGGAAGAGGCTCCGGCGCGGGGATGTCCTCGGCAATCCACATGCCGTTGGCCGCCGCGAAATAGCGCTTGCCTTCGATGGGCGGCGGCGGCTCCGCCACCAGGCAATTGCCGGGGACGAGCCAGACCTCGCCCTCGTCGGCCGGCGAGAGATCGCTCTCGTCGAGCTCGACAGGGCCGAAGTAGAGCCGGTCGGGGCCGAATGAATAGACGGTCTTGGTTTTCATGGTCAGTACTTGATGCACGCGAGGTACGCGTTGTTGCGTGGGCGGGCTTCGGTGTCGCCGCTGGTGTTCAGCGAGATGCCGGTGGGGCCGGTCTTGATGACGATGCCGGTGGCCGCGCCGTAGATGCCGATGCCCGTGCCGGAGCCTCCGACACCGACGTTGTGGGCGTGATTGCCTGCGCCGTAGGTTTCCCTGTTCACGTCACCGTCGACCAGCCGCGCGATCACGCCTGCGCCATAGGAGCCAACACCCGATACCTGTGGTGCGATGAGTCCGTGAGTGTGATGACCCTGAGCATCCGTCCAGGCCCCGTGCGCATGACCAGGATCGGCAACGCCATGCGCATGAGCAGGATCCGTGATCGCATGCGCATGCCCCGGATCCACCACACCATGCGCGTGCGACAGATTCGCGCTGTCCTGGTAGGACCCCAGCGTGCGGCCAGGATCGAATCCTCGCCCATCGTCCAGCCCGCGATCGAACACGCCACGCCCGTCAGGCAGGTTGAACGTGGTCGAGCCATCGCCCGCGCCGTACGTCGTGCCGATCTTCGCGAACAGCCGCGCATACGTCGTGCGCGAGACCGCGGCGCCGTTGCGCTTGAGGTAGCCTGCCGGCGGCGTGGCCTGCGCGAAGTAGCAGACCATGCCCGTCTGGTCGAGGCCGAGGGCATCCTGCCAATCGGCCTTGAGCTGCTCGGTCGATGCCGACAGGATGGTCAACCCGATCTGCTTCGGCCCCTCGGGAAAGTCGACCTTCGCGCCATCGTTGCTCGATGCGATGACCAGCGTGCGCGCAAGCGCGCCATCGGCCATCGTGGCCCGGCCGAGTTCGAACAGGCCGGTTGGGCGGCCGACGGAGTCGACCGCGTTGATCATGTAGTGGCAGGTGTCTCCCTCTGCCATGCCAGCTGCGGAGAACGGCCGATATGCATCGACAGCGCCCCCCAGCACAAAGGCGCCCAGTCCCACGGAGCTGCTGGACTCCAGGATGCGGTCGGCGGTTTTGTGTGCCATCTCGCTGTGCCGTTCAGACCGTGAGGAACGCGACCTTGGTCGACGTCTTGAGGCGCGGCACCACGCCGGCCTGGATCGGGATGACGGGCGTCAGCGCGCCGTGCAGCAGCAGCAGGCCGCCGCCGGCCGCCGCGGTGCCGATGCCCAGGTGCGTGGCCGTGCCCGTGGCGGTGCCGGCCACTTCCAGGAATTCCAGCGCGTTGACGAGGAAGGCCTCGTTGCCGATCACCGACCAGCCGGCCGGGCTGCGCGGTACCGCCATGCGGGCATAGCCCGGGTACACGAGCTCGTTCGTGCTCTGGTTGGCGCCGGCGCCCGGGGCGGCGGTGAGAAGGCTGATGTAGAGGTCTGTCGACGGGTTCACCGAGGCGTTGTCGGCGAGGCCCGTGATGGGCGTGCCGAGAAGAATCAGCTTGATGAAGGCGTTGGCGGATGCGGGTGAATAAGCCATTGGGAGCTCCTGGGGTTGAGTTGGTTATGCAAGCGAAGGGTTGACGGGCTGGTCGCCCATGAAGTCGGCCAGGCTGCAGCTGGCCGGGATGTCGGTGTCGCGAAGTCCGTCGATGAACACATGCGCCGCCCGCTCGGCGCTGAAGCAGCGCTGCACGTGTTCGGCGACGGCACGCGCAATGGCCAGCGCTTCTTCCCGGGTGAGCGTGACGAAGCCTTCGGCCGCCTTGAAGTCGATGCGATCGAGCCCGCGCGCCTCCATGTCGGCAAGCGACTCGGCAAAGGTCGCGCGGTCTTCGCGGCCGGTCTTGATACGCAGGCCGCCGGCGATCGTCAGGCCACCGGTCTCGAGGCGCCAGCGTTCGTCGGCAAGCTCGGCCTTGAGCTGCCGCCGCAGGTCGTCGGGCGTGCGCGGATCGCGCCAGGCGTGTGCCGCCCAATCGAAGACGTGATGCTCGCTCGGCCGCTGCGGCAACGGCTCGGGCACGCCGTTGCGGATGAAGGTACCGGGCGCCGCATGCCCGAGGTAGACAGACTCGCCGGGATCGGCCTGCGCGTGGCACCACTCGACGGTGGCCTGCGTGCCGGTGCAACGGATCTCGCCTGTGCGTGTGTTGTAGACAGTGAAGTGAGGCATGGTTCAGCGGCGCGTGGACAGCGCATAGATGGAAGACCCGGCAGACCCGGCACTACCGGGAGGGCCAAGCGAGGTAAAAACGATCGTGTGCGCGCCAGGACTCAACGGCACCTGAACGCCACCCGTCACAGTGCTGCCCGCAATGCCGGCACCGGTCCAGGCCGGCACGCCGTCGACCGTGAGAGAGACAAAACTCGTCTGCATCACGAACACCGAGCCCAGGATGAAGGTGTCCAGCGGCACACTGCCCGGCACGACGTGCCTGAGCTGAGCAATGTGCGAACCCGGAGCTGACACGAAAGACGGCACCGTCACAGCCTGCCCACGCAGATTCAACGTATCGATGACGTCGACCTGATTGATCGTCAGGCCTTCGTTCTGCAGGTTGAACCCGGGCCCCCACAGCCGGAACCGCCCCGTGGCGTTCTGCATCTGCAGGCCCATGCCGTTGCAGGTCATGTCGACGAAGGTGTCACCGCCCGTGTGGCGCGCAAGAATCCATCCCCAGCTGCCATCGTTGAACCACTTGTTGGCGCTGCGCAGATAGCCCCAGCCGCCCACGCCGTCACCCGAGATGTCCACCTGGCCCGCGGTCACGTAGCCCAGCCGGGACGTGATCGCCGACAGCCGGTCGACACTGATCGCACGCGCCAGGATCGAGCCGTCCACGACCAGCGTGCCATCGATGCCGACAGTCGGCGAACCACCCACCGAACCCACCACGAAGGGGTACTTCGTGGCACCACCGGCCGCCTGCTGCGCTATCGCGAACCGGTCGACCAGCACGGTGAAGTTGCTCTCCTGGCCATCGTTGTTGAGCAGCACGCCCGCGACCTTGTTGCCGGCCACGACCTTCAGGCCCCACTTGGCCGACAGCCGGCCGGTTTCGTCGGCGCGCACCTGGGCTTCCTGGTCGATGGCCGCCTCGGCGCCGTTCACGCGCACGGCCAGCGTCGTGCGGGCCGCAGCTTCCGCCGCATCGGCGGCCGCACGGGCCACCACTTCCTCTCGGATGGCCGCCACCGCGCCGCGGTCGCTGGTTTCCGACGTGTACGGCGTGACCGGGAAGCGGCCCTGCTCCACCTTCACGAAACGCACGCCCATGCCCCCGCCTGCGGCGTAGCCGTTCCACAGGAACACTGCCTTGCCCTTGACCGCGGCGGCCGGCGCAATCGCTTCCACCGCGAACTCGTTGCGGCGAAGCTGCTCGTTCATGAAGCCGTGCCGCCCTTCATTGAGCGTGTCCGTGATGTCCAGCGAGTTGCCGCTCGCATCGAAGAACTCGAGCGCGAATCCGCTCTGGCCCACGTCGCTCTGGAACATCGAGTCGCCCGAAGCTGCGTACCAGCTGCCGGGCTTGACCGGGAAGCTGGCGCTGACGAGCCGTCCGCTTGCGGATGCCGCCGCATGAAGCCGCGCCGATGTGCCCCAGTCGTCCTCCATCACCTCCCAGGGGTTGTCCTGCAACTCCCATCTGTCCAGGTCGAACTCGAACCCGCCGTTGAAGACAAGGTTGGCGCGCACATAGCCGACCGCGCGGGCCGAGACGGTGTCGATGCGCTGCGCCAGCTGCTCCGCCGTGTCGGTCATCACTTTCTCGACATGCGTGATCGCAGTCCCGCGCTCGATGGCCTCGTCGATCAGGCGCTCGCTGATGCCGGAGTTGACGTTCAACAGATCGGCGACCTGCTCGTCGAGCCCCTCCTGCAGCTCCTTGATCGCATCGTCGATCGAAGGCAGCGACGCAAGCTGGATATACCCCGCATCACTGGCATTGCCACCGATGTCGAATGCGGTGACCCAGTAGATGCGCGTGGCCGCCACAGGCTCGGTCCGCACGAAGTTGAGCGACCCCGTATGGCCGATCTCCACCGCCTCTGCCAGCGTCGGCCCCACCTTGACGATGTATGCGGAGATCGGCTGGGTCGTGCCGCACGCCTGCCAGGCCAGCTCGATCTGCGCGCCCCAGACCTCTCCGCGCACGATCGGCTGCGCCGGACGGGCGATCTCGATCGTCGCGGAGATCGGAATGCCCCAGACCCCCTGCGTATTGCCGTGCTGCGCCCACACCTTCACTGTTCCTGCAGGCAGCCAGCCGATGTTGGCGTTCAGGGCCTTGCCGGTCCATCGCTCCACCGCCGTCTCGAAGGTCGGTCCGATGAAGATCCGCGTCGCGCCCCATTCGAGCAGGTCGATGCCCGTCGGGGCCGACCAGCGTGCGACCACGCCGGTCGGCTCCACGGCGAGGCTCAGTCCCTCGACGTCGCCCGGCTTCACGCTCGCGCCCTGCAGCGTGTGCGTCACCATCGTCCAGTAGCTCGAAGCGTAGGCCGTCATGAAACGCACGCGCACCTGGTACTCGCCGTGTACCTCCAGGCCGAGCAGGAAGGTCTCGGTGGCCGTGCCCGGCAGCGTGGCGCTCTGCCAGTCGCCCACTGGCGTGGTCGTGCGCCACTGCACCTGCACGTTGCCGCCGCGCAAGACGGCGTCGTCAACCGACGCCGACCAGCTCACGCGCGCACGGATCACCAGCGTGCCGCCCTGCTGCACCATCTGCTCCTGGCCGCTGCGCACCTGCAGGTCGAGCGGCGGCTGCGGCAGCAGGAACGGGTTCGGCAGGTTGGTATTGGGCGACGGGTCGCGCAGCACCTCGTCGGCGGTGTCGTAGAAGGCCTCTTCGTCCTCGATGACCTGGAACGAGAGCGGCGAGCTCATCGAATAGCTCCAGTCCTGCACGCGGAACGGCTTGTTGGAAAAGCCGTAGAGCGCGCTCGTGAGCACGATGCGGTCGCCCGGCTGCAGGTGCCACGCCAGCATCTTCGGATGGATCTGCAGCACGAAGCCGCCGCGGCTCTGCTCCACCAGCACGCGCGAGATCTGGTGCGTGCGCGCATGGGCCGTGGTGAACGGCAGCACGAGGTCGAGGAACTTGTCCTTCTGGTCGCTCTCGCGGAAGACGGCGTTCTGGTACTGCTTGAAGTCTTCCGACACGCCGTTGCGCGTGAGGTTGACGTAGGTGCCCCTGGCGCCGTTGTAGCGCGCGGTGCCGGGGTTGCAGGTCTGCACCACGGTCATGGGCGCCAGCAGGTCGTCGTCGGTCATCGCGAGGACGGGGGTGGTCCATGCGCCGGCCAGGATGCGCCAGACACCGCCCGACTCGAGGCTGTAGCCGGCCATCGTGTCTTCGAGCTGCTGGCGCGTGCTGTCGCGGTCCTGGTCGGAGCGGAACATGCCGTCGCAGGTGTAGCGCGCGGCGCTGCCGCCGTAGTTGGCCCTGTCGGCAACGGCCGTGCCGAGGTTGTAGATCGGCGTGTCGCAGGCGTTGGCGGCAACGATCAGCGCGTTCTGGTCGATCTGGTCGTTGGACGCGAGGTACCCCTCCTCCGAGCGCAGGAAGTCGGCCAGGCACAGGGCAGGGTTGCGGCTGTACGCAGTTGCGCCGGTGCGCGGGTCGTAGACCTTCTTGCCCTTCACGTTCGCGGTGATGGCCGGCAGGCCGCCCTGGAAGCGCTCGACGAAGAGGTTGAGCGTGACGACGATGTACGTGTAGCCGCTGAGCTTGTGGGCTTCGGTCCACAAGCCCCTGCTGGCGGGCCACGGATCGAGGTTGGCACGCATGTAAGCATCGGCCGTGTCGACACCGTCGGGCGACAGGTGGATCTGCACGTTGACCCCGGGCACGCCGCCGATCGCCTCCGAATCCGTGACGATGAATTCCGGGTTCGACGAATAGCCGTTCGCATCGAGTGCGCCGAGCGAAACGCCTTCGATCTGGATGTCGGTCACGGCTTCGCACGGATGCGCCGCCAGCACCATCACGACATGCTTCAGGTGGCTGTACTCGCCGCCGGTAAGCACCGCCACCACCGCACCGCCGACCGGTGCGGGCTCACCATAGATCACGGTGTGCGGCGCATCGGACGCGATGATCGTGGTGGTGCGCTCCTTGATGTTCGCGACGTCTTCGGCGAGCTTGCGGGCCGCTGCGGCCTTGGCCTGCTTCTTGGCCTGCATGTTGCCGTAGGCGCTGGCCACGATGGAGAGCGCCGTCGAGACGATCATGCCGCCCACGGCAACTGCCGACGTGGTCGCTCCCACGGCAGTGCCGATCGCGCTCAGAATCGAAACGGGGTCCGCCATCGCGGCGGTGCAAATCCCTAGCAGGACGCCCAGGACAAGAGCGAAACGAATCAAACGCGCCATGTGGCAACCCCCGCGGTAAGTGGCAAGAACACGAGCCGGTCGGCCGCCGGCGCGGCAATGTGCGATCCCGTGCAGATCCCGAAGCTGTAGCCCGACACGCGGCCGACCTTGCCGCCGCTACGGGCCAGCACCACGTCGCCGCGCTGCGCCATCGTTCCCGGCAAGGGCGGGCCGAGCCGTGCCGTAGCGGCCGACAGGAAGCCCCCGGCCGCGCGCACCGCGCGCAAGGTGGCCAGCAGGTGTTTTCTTCCGATGGGCGCATCGGGTGCACGCAGGTCCGCGAGCGGGTCCTTGCCCGTGCGCTCGATGACCCAGTCGGCCGCGATGTGCGCGCAGTCGTGCCGGAAGTATTCGAAGGGTGCGTTTCTTCGCACCGAGATGAAATCGTCCAGGTTCTTCATGGTCATTTGCCTCGCGCCCGGGCCCAGTAGTTCAGTGCCATCTGCAGGTACTTGTTGACCCACACGGTGGGCGACCCGATCATGGAATTCAGGTATTCGAAGCCGCGCTCGCCAGGGTGCTTGACCTGGTGCTGGGCATCGTTGGTGCGCAGCGACGCAGGGTTCGAACGCACGTCGTAAGACGCGGTGCGGCAGTCCATCGCGATCTTTGCGGTGGAGCCATCGCGCTCGATCTTCATCTGGTCCATCACGCCCGCGAAGCGCAACACCGGCTCGCCGCTGATCTGCAGCGTGGCGGCATCGAGCAACGCGATCCACACGCGCACGCCGCGGTCCTGATAGTCGCTCGGGTCGCCCAGTGCGAGCGCGCGCGTACCGATGTCGACGGGCGACAGCGTGAGCGTCAGTTTCTCGGCGGCGCCGTCTTCGCTTTCGTGAAGCTCGCCGATGGAGCCGAGGTTGCCCACGCCCTGCCACGTCTCGCCCATTACCTGGAGGGACAACGGCCAGTTGGTGAAGCGCGCGGTGCCGCTTCGCAGCTTGAGCTCGACGAGGGCCAGCTGGCCGTACGTCTGCGAGCGCGCGGCCGCTTGAAAGCCGGAGCTGGTCTGGATGGTCATTGTTCCCACGACTCCATCAGGTCCAGGCTGAAGCCGCCTTGCGTGCGCGACTCCGAAGCCCAGGTGGTCTTGGTGTCGACCCGCCGCATCAGGCAGGTCGGGCGGTCCCACACGACCGCGCTGCCGGCCACCACGGGCGTGCGCAGCACGGGCTCGAAGCGCACCGTGATCACGCCGGCCGCGTCGGCCACCGCGTCGGCCTGCACGTGCAGCATCTGCCGATGGTTCGACGCCTGGTTGACGCCGATCCAGTCGCCCTGCAGCAGGGTCTTGCCGGCCTCGGTGGCACCCATGCGGATCGTCAGCTCCGACGAGCCTGCGGCGGCAGCGACCGCCGTCCATACACCGCGCGCGGTGCCTCGCGGCACGGGCTGCAGCATGTCGTGCACGGCCAGCACGTTGACCTGGCCGCGCATCGAATGCACCAGGGCGCGCCAGGCGGCAGCCTCGCGCATCAGCGGAATGCGCTCCTCGCTCACGAGCGTGCAGGTGCGGCGCGCGGGCCCGAGCACGGCCACCTGCATCGATCCGGATTCGCTGTTGCTGAAAGTCAGGTCGAAGACCTGGAGTCCGAAGTCCTGCCGCTTCACCGGCAGATCGGACGGGAGTGTCACGATGGTCATTGGGGGAGCACCTTCACGCGCTTGAGTTGTTCCATCTGGCCGCGGTTGTTCTCCGCGAGCAGGCGTTGCATGTCGGCCATCACCGCGCCGCGGTCGGAACGGGCGTCGATGTGGAAGACGTTGGAGGGCGCGAACTGAATCGTCGGCGAGCCATTCGCACCACCAGGCGCGCTCACGCCAAGGCGGCCGTCGGAGCCACGGCGCAGCGGCATGATTGCTTCGGGCCCGGCTTCGCCCATGAGGCCGATGCCGTTCGCGAACGGGAAGAACGTGGGCTGGCCGACCACGCTGTTGGCGTAGGTGTGCAGGCCGGGGGATGAGAAGACGTTGCCGTTGGCGCTCTTGACGCCGAAGAAGCCGAGTACGGTGCTCACCGCACTGCCGATCCAGCTTCCGCCGGAGCTGGAACCCGAGGCCGTGCCGCCGCCGCCGCTGCTTCCCGAAAAAATCCCCTTCATCGCACCGGAGAGCCATCCGGAAAACGCCTCGACGGCCGGCTTCACAGAGGCGTCGTACAGCGCATCGGCCACCGACGCTGCAAGCTTCTTCTTGAGCGCTTCGCCCATCTTGTCGATGGCATCTTTGCCGCCGCCATCCAAGAGATTCACGAACCCGTCACGGAACACGCCGCCGATGTCGTCGGACATCTTTTTCGACTTTTCCTCGTCCTTTGCCTTTTCCTTCTTCTGTTTTTCGTCGTTGGTTTTCAGGCGTTCGGAGGCCTCGGTCGCCGCGAGCAAATCTTTCTCGGCATCACGACGGGCGTACAGCGACTTCAAGTAGGCCGGATCGACGTTCTCAGTCGCATCGAGTTCCTGGAGCTGCCGTTCCGTCTGCGCAATGGTCAGCTTCTGGATCGCCTCCTTGGACAGGCCATACACGGCGTTCTGTTCCTCTTGCGCCCGAACCTGCTCGCGGATTCTTTCTGTCGCCTGCTGCGAGGTCTTGAGCACGTTGCTCTGAGACGCTGCCTCCATTTCCGCGAAAGTGCGTTCGGCTTCTGCATTGACGAAGCCGCGCTGTTGGCCGATTTCCTCCACCTTGGCTTCCAGCTTTCGCTTGTCGCCAGCGGACCCCTTCCTGGAACCCAGCAGGCGCAGTTCCTTCCGGATGGCATCCTCCTGGTCCGTCAGGTCCTGGAGTCGCAGCTCGCGTTTTTGCCGAACGACGCCATAGTCGGTGAGCAGATCACGTTTGCGCAGGCTGTCGATGTTCTTGAAGCCCTCGGCAGTAAATCGTGCCTTGGCGTTGTATTCCTCGCGCACTGCTTCAATGCGGGCCCGGAGGGCATCGTCCTCAGCGCGGTCGATGCCGGAAGTCCCTCCGCCTGTCGTGGGACGCTCCTTCTTCGCACCATCCTCACTGGATTTCTTGATGGCGGCGTCGTTCTCCTTGGCTCGTTGCCCCTGCAGATATGCGCTATTGCGAGCCAAGCGATCTGTTTCGACCAGTCCAGCCTTTTCCTCGAGCAGCTTCTCCGTTTCTCGGTCTCGGGTGGCCTTTGGCTTTGCCCGGCCGAAGGCCGCGCCGCCGGCATTGACTGCAAAACCATTGCCCTGCTCCAGTGCGCCCAACTGTTCGAGCTTCTTGTCGATCTCTCCGATCTTCTGCTGGGTGGTTTCGGGGCGACCGATGTTCAGCATCGAATCCCAAGCCCGCTTCGCGACGCCCGTCACGGCAAGCCAGCCGCGCTCCATGCTGCCGAGATTGCCGACCACCTCCGCAGTGCGTTGCTTCATCGCGTTCGCGAAGGTCTGCTGCGCCAGCGCCGCAGCCTCTTCCGTCTTTCCCTGCTTCTCCAGAGCCACGATGCGCTCGTAGGTACTTGCGCTCAGGTAGTGGTAGGTTTCGTTGAGCTTGGCCGATGCCTTGGATGGCTCGTCAGCCAGCTTGACGAAATTGCCAACGGCTTTGTTGATCGAAGTGCCCAGCACGCGGTTCATTTCCGCTGTTGCTCCAGCAACTTCATTCACAACGTCGCCGCCGATCCTGCCGGTACTGACCACCGCGGCGATGGCCTCCGCAGCCTTGGCCTGTGTGCCTTGCGTTCCGGCGACCTCTATGGCTTTCGTCTGAAGCTGATCGGTTGTGAGCCCGACATAGTTGCCGGTCATCGTCTTCGCGTTGGCATAGGCCACAGCTTCCTTGCTGCCCTCGACGTAAGCCTCCGTCAGCAGAGTCACGGCCTTCGTTGCAATGTTGAGCGGTGTGACGATGCTCTTGACGTAGCCGCCCACAGCACCGAAGGCCGAGCCGACACCACCGAAGGAAGACACGAGCTTCGTCCCTTCGCCCACCAGCGAGGTCAAGGGCGACTGCCCGCTCTGGATGCTGGAGAACAGGCTTTGAACAGAAGAAGCAACCTCCTTGGCGGAAGCCGCTGCCTTCGCCTTGGCCTCTTCGGCCTTGCTGGCGCCGCTCGATATCCTGTCGACGAACTTTGAAAATTCGCTCAAGACCTCGGCCAGGTCCGCCTTCATCGACGAAGCGTTCACTGACATCTGAATCGCTAATTGTTGTGTTGCAGCCATGTCTGTATGGTCCGTTTGAGCTAAGAAAAAAATGAGGCCGACATCTGCCGGCCCCATGCTTCTTCGATGGCCGCAGGGGCCCGCGATGCCGCTAGACGTTCAGCACCGCGATGCCTTCGTCTTCCATCACCTGCAGTTGCAGGAACACCTCGCGCTGGAGTGCGCGCGGAATGCCCAGGCGCTTCATGGCGACGTCGACGGCGCCGAAGTCGAGCCCCTGGAACCACGCGCCTGCCGCACCCGCGACGACCCGCCACTGCGTTCGGCAGGCATGGAACACCTCGAATGCTTCCTGGTGTTCGGGCCATAGCTCGAAGGGTGGCGGGCCGCCGCCGTTGGCCGTCGAAGAGACGAGCCGGGTCGGGTCGAGACCGAGCGACGCGCACTGGCTTCGGAGATCGTCGTCCAGCTCGTCGTGGACGCGATGCTCTGCTCCGAGCACAAGGCGCGCGGCGCCTCTCAGTTTTTTACCGCGGCCGGGTAGGCATGCTCGAAGTAGCTGTAGGCAATGGCAGCCTCGAAGGACGGCCATTCCTCCACCGCCGCCGCGCGGTTCTCGGCGGTGCAGATGAAGGGCGCGCCGTCATCGCCTTCCAGGCCCTTCCAGTCGGCCAGCACCATGTCGAGCAGTTCCCTGTCGGTCAGGTCGCGGCCGTCCAGGCGCTTCTGCAGGATGTCGTTGTCGGACTTGGTCAGGCGCTTGAAGACGGCGCTGAAGCGCACTTCCTCGACCTGGCTGTCGCCGGGTACGCGCATCAGCACCGGCGCGACGAAGGTCGGCTTGACCGCGATCTTGAGTTTCTGGGGCATCTCTGTGTGTTCCTATGTGGAGTGGTGGTGCCGGTGAAGCTCAGCGCACGACGATCGACCACTCGTCGTTGCCCGCGCCGGTGGGCACGAACTCGAGCGGCACGGTAATCATCTGCACGCCGTCGACGTCGCTGAAGGTCGGCTTGCCGATCTGCGCGCGCGGTGACAGGAACTCGACGACGTTGGTCGCGCCCTGGCCGTGCTTGAGCGCCAGGTTCACGCGCTGGCTCGCGCGCGCCATGCCGATCCAGTCCTTGGTGGCGACCGAGGTGTTCTCGAAGGTGACCGAGCCGGTCGACACGCGCGCCGTGATGTCCACTGCATCGACGGTCATCAGGTCGCGCTTGACGACGGTGTTGCCGGCGTCGAAGGCGAAGGCGTTGGCGGCCACGCCGAGGCCGTCGAGCGTGAGCGTCGTGTTGGCCTTGTTCACGCCCAGCGGGTCCATGAACTTGGTGTAGTCGGCCACGGGCAGCGGCGCGTCTTCGGCGGGCACGAACAGGCCGGTGAACTCGAACTGCCACTTCGGAATGCCCTTGGCATTGATGGTGGCCTTCACGTTGCCGTGCGCGTCGGTCATCTTGTAGACGGTGCCGTCGACGTTGCCGTAGATGGTGAGCGACTCCAGCGCGTCCGTGGCCGGCGCGAAGGTGGTGCTGACGCCGGCGGCCGTGGTGACGGCGATGGCGCAGCCGCGCATCAGCGCTGCGTAGCCGGGCACGTCGCCCGCCGCGGCAACGCCGGCGATCTCGACCGAGAAGGCGATCTTGCTGTACTGCGTGACCAGCACGGAGCCGCGCGAGCCGAAGTACGGGCGCACGTTGTCGCGCTGGACGACGTCGCCTTCGATGGGGGTCAGCGTGACCTCGCTGACCAGGATCGCGTTGGCCGCGCCCGTGGGCACCGCGTCGGTGCCGCGTACCGTTTCAGCCTTGGCCAGGATGGCCATCTTGCGCATGAGTTTTGCCATGTCGGCGTTCTCCGTTGGTTGGTTTGGGTTGTCGAAAGGAAAGATCTGCCTGCGTGCAGTCAGAGGTAGCGCCAGGTCCGCAGCTGCAGCGCGACGCCGTGACAGCGCACTCCGCAGAAAGTGACGAGGCCGGTGCCGTCGACCTGCACGCCGTCGGTGCGCTTGTCGTCGGTGAGCGGTCCGGCGGCGCATGCGCCGCCGAAGGTGGGGTCGGCGCGCACGGCGTCGCGGATGTCTTCGACGAGCGCGTCGAATACAAGCTCCGAAGCAGCGGCGTCGTCGAACGCGAGCAGGCCGTGCACGGTCCAGGTGTCCACGCTCATCGCGCGGCCGGCGGCATTGACGCTGCGCTCTTCGGTGGCGGTGCGGCGCAGCCACCAGCCGCGCAGTTGCTGGCCGCCGCCCGGCAGGTCGTACAGGAAGAGCGCGCGCAGCGCTGCTTCGTCGGCCAGGGAGCGTTCGCGGTCATGAACGCGGCCGACCTGTGGCACGGTGTTCAGCGTCTGCACGATGGCGCTGCGAAGGGTGTCGAGACGGCTCATGCCTGGGCTCCGTTGGGTGTTGATGGGTTGGTGTATGAACTGTCGCGGCGAAGGCCCGAATGGCTGAGGCCGACATTCGCCGTCCCCGTGCATCCGTCGTCCATCAGTTGCCGCCAGGTCCGTTGCGGAACCACTGCTTGACCGCCTCCGCGAGCAGCGCCGTGCCGATGGCCATCGCGCCGCCCGACGCGGCGCCGAACACGGCGGCGCGTTGCTCGACCGTGCGCAGCCGGCCGTCGAGCGCGTCGAAGCGCGTGTCGAAGCCGTCCATGCGGCGGTTCTGCCGGTCCTGTCCGTCCTTCAGGGCCTGCACCAGGCCGTGGATCTGGCCGAGCAGCAACAGCTCCTGCGTGCGTGCGTGGGTTTCGCTCATGGGGCGGGTCTTTCTGTAAGGAACTCGATCAGCGCGCGGTACCGGAACCGGTCCGCCGCGCATGAGCGGGCATTGATGTCGTGGTTGGTCCAGGCGTCGTCGACGGTGAGGCCGGAATCAGCAGCACAGGCTTCGACGGAGGTGTCAGCAAGTCCGCAGGCGCCCGCGGGTACGTCGGTGCCCGCGAGGGCGCTGTTCCACATCCAGACAGCAGCAAGGCTGAGGCGATGAGGGCCATCGACACCGTCGCGCTGTGTGTCACCAGGCGGCGCGGCGTCGGCATGCGGTTCGGGCGCGGCGCAGGAAGGCTGCCGGGCGCGGCGATCAGGAACTGCAGGAGGAAGCACAAGGGAAACGCGCTGACGTAGTTCATGGGTCGGGCCTTCGAGAGAGAGGTAGCTGGCCTGCAGGGCGCTCGCGCCGAGCTGGTACTTCGCCGATGCGGCGCGGCCACGCTCGTACTCGGCCTGCAGGTCTTGCGCGAGCTGCGTGGCGCGCTGCGCTTCCTTCTGCTGCCAGGCCGCGCGCTCCTGCATGCGGCCGGCGCCGTGGATCGCGAAAGCGCAGGCGGCGAGCAGCAACGCCGCAACGAAGCCTGCCCAGGCCCTGGCCGTGAGGCTCATGGCGCGTCGCTCCCCATGCACTGCGCATGCAGCTTGAGGCGGTCTTTCCAGATGCCCGCGCAGGTCTTGTTGCCGGGCGCCGAGCAATCGGTCTTGCCCACGTACTTCCAGCCGAGGATGGCGTTGCATGCGCCCGCGTAGTCACCCGCGTTGAGGCGCTGCACGAGCACCGAGGTGCGGCCCTTCTGGCCGCCGGTGCAGAAGTTGAAGGCGCCGATGTTGTAGGCGAGGCTCACGTACGCGTCGTACTCGTACTGGTGCAGCGGCACCTTCACGCATTGCTTGAGCTCGCCTTCGTAGGCCTGCACGTCGCGCAACGCGCGCTGCAGCGCAGGCACGGGCGTGGTGGTGTCGCCCATGCGCACGCCGGCCGTGGTGCCGAAGCCGATGGTGGGCACGGCCGTGCCGTGCACCGGGTCGGGGTAGGCCTTGTCGCTGTAGCCCTCGCGCGCGACGATGCCGATCAGACCCGCCGCGCTCAGTGCGAGCGCGGCCAGCAGCTGGCGCGGCGCCTGGCCGCGCTGGCGCGTTTGCTGTCGCTGAAAGCGTGTTCGAGAGATGTCGTTGCCCATGACCCGAATGGTCGGGCGAAGGGGTCAAACGACTGAGGCCGACATGAGCCGGCCCCTTTGTTCATTTCTGCCGGCGCGTCAAATTTCGCCGCCGTGCCAGACGACGCGGCCGCTGATGTGCAGTTCCGCGGCCTGCTCGGCGCTCAGCACCTGCGGCTTGTACGCGGGGTTGTAGCTGATGATCTGCAGCCCGCCGGTGGAGAAGTCGCGCTGCAGCACCTTCACGTAGTCGTGTCCGTCGAGCTGGATGACGTACACGCCGTCCTGGTCGAGCGACTTGGTGGCGGTGTCGACCAGCAGGATGTCTCCGTTGTTGATCTTGTCGGCCATCGAATCGCCGCGCGCATGGACGATGCGCGCATGCACCGGCTTCACGCCCTTGCGCGCCATCCAAGAGCGACTGAACGCGAAGCGGCCCATGTGCTCCTGCGAACCGTTGATGGCGCCGCTGCCGGCGCTCACACGCACGTCGAGCAGTTCGACCAGCACGAAGACCTCGTCGTCCAGCCCGCTCGACAGCTGGCTGGGCGGGTTGGCCGGCTGAAACGGGTTGAGCTCCGACGGGTCGACCCCGAGCGCCAGCGCCATCACGTACAGCTGCTCGAGGCTGGCATCGCTCACGCCCCGCTCGATGCGGCCCACGGTATTGAAGTGCAGGCCGCTGCGCTGGGCGAGGTCGTCGATGGTGAGGCCCTTCTGCTTGCGCAGATCGCGAACCCGCGCGCCTTGCGCGAGAGCCAGCTCGCCGACGCGAGCCTTCACCTGGTCGTCGTCGGGTGGAGTGTTGATTTGCGGCTTCACGATAACTTTGATTTGTGCGAACGCGCACATCCTAGACACGTGCAGGTATTTTTTCAACCCATACGATGTCTGAAACCATGTAAATGTTGGTTTTCATGTTTCTCCTGATTGTGAAAACCTGATTTGTGTGCATAATCAGGTCCATCGACACAAAACAATATATTTTGATGCTTTGGCACCCTGCTCAGGTTAAAGCAGCGCTTCAAACGAGCGAAACCAACCTGTCCAAGTTGGCCAAAGAACACGGATGCGCGCATATCCAACGAGGTTCTGAACTGTCCGTGGGTTTTGGCCCGCGCTTCGGGGCTTCGCGCTGACGCGCAATCCGAAAGGGCTGGAGCGTCCCGGGCGGGACGCGAAGGCGGTTGTTTGAAGAGTGCCCGACGAAGGTTGCAGCCTTCATCGGGCGTGCCAGTGAACTGAGCAGTGCCACGAGCGAGGAGGAATGTACTGTGAGAAAGCGCTTTGTCAAAACCGAAGGCCGCACCCGCCAGACAGGAGGCGCGTGATGGAAGACACCACCCCCGAATGGTTCGTCGCCAAGGCGCTGATGGCGCTGGCGGACCGCCGCGCCGAAGCGGCGCAGGGCGAGACCGGCGCTCCCGCCGCCGCGACCGACGCGCAGGTCCGTGACGCGGACCCGTTCGCCACCCGCCTGTGGAACCTGCTGCGCATCCGCCGCGCGCTCACGGCCGACGAAGCCGCGGCCCTGCTGCTGACCGACGCGCAGGCCGACGAAGACATCGCGCTGGGCCGCCGCCAGGCGGGTGCGCTCATGCTTTCATGGTCGCGGCAATGCCCGCAGGCCGTGCGCATGGACGCCCGGCGCGTCGATGGCCTGAAGCGCTACGCCCTGTTGCGCGACATCGGCGCCACGCCGCCGGCGCCGCGCGGGGAGGCCCGATGACCGGAACGCCGCCCCCTTACATGCACGAGGCGTGGTTCGCCTTGCTGCGGCAAGCCTGCGACGGACGTCCGCGCTCCGAAGTGGCCGCGCAGCTGCACATCAGCCCAGCGGCGGTGAGCCAGGTGCTCAACGCCAGCGGCAAATACGGCGCCGGCAAGGCGCGCACCGACCGCATCGCCCGCCGCGTGCTCGACACCTTCGGCGACCCCACGACGAACGAGGAGACCGCAGCATGAGCACGACCACACCCGACAACGAACAGGCAGCCGACGTGCGGCGCGCCATCGCCACGCATCTCGAAGCGCACGAGGCGGCCTCCGCGCAGGAACTCGAACGCATGCTGGCCGCGCGCGTCGAGGGCTACCGGCCCGAGGCCGGCGGCACCTCGCTGCGGCAACAACTGGCGCAGATGGCCCATCGCGGTCACGTGCACAGCGTGACGGTCGGCGGCCGGCCCTGCTGGAAGCGCGGCCCCGGCCCGCTGGCCGGGCGCATCGCGATGGCGCGCCGGGTGCTGCGGCTCGACACCAGCGTGTACGAGCCCGCCGCCGTCACGGTCGTGCGGCCCGGCGCGATGGACTTCGCCCGCATCCCCAGCCTGCTGCTCGGCCAGCGCTCCCTTTACTGGGGCACTTCGCGATGAGCGCCGCCACGGCTTCCATCAACGCCGCGCAGGTGCTCGCCGAACTGCGGACCCGACCGGGCCGCGACAACGGCATCCACGTGCGCGAGTTCGTCTCGGCGCTGCGGCTGCAGGGCGAGCAGATCTGCGGCAAGCCCGACACCGGCTACTTCATGGCCGCCAGCGCCGCCGAGCTCGACGAAACCTGCCGCTACCTGCGCAGCCGCGCCGTCTCCGGGCTGCTGATCGAGAGCCGCATGCGCCGCGTCTCCATGCCGGCACTGCTCGGGCAGCTCTCGCTTTCCGACAAGAACAACGCCACCGACACCGTCAACTCCTGAGAGGACACACCATGCAAGAAGCCATCGCACACCACCCCGGTTACTGGAAAGACGCCAACGACGCGCTGATCCCGGTGTCGAAGATCAAGCCGATCGACAAGGACCGCCATGCCGTCGTCAGCGAACTCTGCGAGCAGGCGCGCCGCCAGAGCGCGGCGTTGATCGGGTTCAAGCTCTCGGCCATGAACGCGGTGCACGAGTTCATCGAGCGCAGCCTGGCGGCCTACGACGTGAAGAAGGGCGGCAAGAAAGGCAACGTCACGCTGCTGAGCTTCGACGGCAAGCACAAGGTCGAGCGCCGCATGCAGGACACCGTGGTCTTCGACGAGCGCCTGCAGGCGGCCAAGGCGCTGATCGACGAATGCATCCAGGGCTGGAGCAAGGGCAGCAACGCCAACATCAAGGTGCTGGTGAACGACGCCTTCCAGGTCGACCAGCAGGGCAAGATCAGCACCGCCCGCGTGCTCGGCCTGCGCCGCCACGACATCGCCGACGAGAAATGGCAGCAGGCCATGAAGGCGATCGGCGACAGCATGAAGGTCGCGAGCACCAAGCCGTACATCCGCTTCTACGAGCGCGACGACACCACGGGCGAGTACACGCCCATCAACCTGGACGTGGCCGCCGTATGAACACGCATGAACTCATCGGCATGACGCCGTTTTCATCATCGTCATCACCACCGCCGGCACGAAGCGGCGGCGGCCTGCGGCAAGCCGC
This sequence comes from Variovorax durovernensis, assembly GCF_977011995.1. Taxonomy (NCBI): domain Bacteria; kingdom Pseudomonadati; phylum Pseudomonadota; class Betaproteobacteria; order Burkholderiales; family Comamonadaceae; genus Variovorax; species Variovorax durovernensis. The sequence goes on from NZ_CDRNCW010000001.1 coordinate 6,681,384, forward strand.
CACCGCGCTGGCCAGCGAACTGCTGCCTCCGCGGCTGCGGGAGTTCGTGCGGCTGATCGGGCTGCCCGCCACGCTGCGGCTGATCGAGCGCTACGGCGGCTTGCGGATCTACATTCCGGCCGACCCGGCGCCGGACCATCCGCTCGCTCACCTGATCGGCTTCGACAAGCTGCGCGCGCTGAGCGCGGAATACGCCATCGACGGCACCGGCCTGCGCTTCGTGCTGCCGAAGGCGCAGCGCGCTTTCGATGCGATCCGCAACGAGCGCATCCGCACGGACTTCAGCACCGGCAAGTCGGTGCGCGCGCTGGCGGCGGAGCACCACCTGGTCGAGCGGCAGGTGGCGCGCATCGTCGCCGACATCGCGTTCTGAAGCTCAAGAAAAAAGCCGGGCCCTCACGAGCCCGGCTTTCCTGTGCGCTTGGGCGCGTGGCTCTTGCTTACTTGGCCTGCAGCAGCGCGCCGGCTTCGAGCAGCACCAGTTCGTTGTCGTCGGCCTTGTTCGGCTCGCGGCTGCTGGAGAAGGGCAGGTTGTTGTCGTTGCCGACCACGATGTGCGTGGCATCGACCACGTCGACGTTCTCGATCGTGAAGAACGGGAACTTCAGCACGCCGTCGTTCAGCGGCTTGCGTGCGAGCTTGTTCGGATCGGCAATGTTCAGCAGGTCGATGTAGCCGATCTTGCGCACCGGGCCGCCCACGTTGGCGTCGTTCAGCTCGACCTTGTAGACGCGCTTGAACTTCGCGATGTCATGGAAGCAGTCGGTTCGCTTCTGGCCTTCGGGGCAGGCCTTGTCGCTGGTGCCTTCGCCGTTGTCGCGCTCGATGATGAGGCCCATGGCACTCGTGCCATCTCCTGCCTTGCCGTCGATCATGTTGAAGTCGCCGATGGCGTTGCCGTTGGCTTCGAGCACGTACTTCCAGTGACGGCCGGTCCACTTCTCGGTGGCCACGTCGAACTCCAGCACGCGCAGCGCTTCCTTGCCTTCGACCTTCTCGTAGTCCTTGGCCTCGGCGTTCCACACCGGGCCTTCGAGCAGCGCGTAGAGCTTGCTGCCGTCCTTGGACGAGGCCATGCCTTCGAAGCCCTTGGAGCGCTTGATCTGGAATTCGACCGCGCCACCCGGTGCGCCCGGCGTGGTCACGGCCGGATGGTCGGGCGAGCGCACGGCCTTGCCATCGACCAGCGTGTCGTACACCGCCAGCACCTTGCCTTTCAGGTCGGCCTTGATCAGGAAGGGGCCGAACTCCTCGCCGATCCACAGCGCGCCGCCGGCAAACTGGAAGCTCTCGGGGTCGAAGTCGGAGCCCGTCAGGTAGCGCTGCCTGGTGCCTTCCTGGACGATGCGGAAGGGCACCTTCTTGTCGGGGTCGTGCAGGAAGATGGTGTCCAGGCGATTGAACTTGCCGCTCTTGAAGTCCACCTTGTAGTGGTTCAGGTAGAGCATGAAGTCGGGCGAATTGGCCTTGGTGCCGGCGCCGTTGTCGGTGAGGATCCAGAAGGTGCCGTCGTCCATCTTCTTGATGCCCGAGTGGCCTTGCAGCGGCTGGCCCTTGAAGGGCAGCGACACGCCGGTGGGCCGACCGGCCGACAGGCCTTCGACGCTGCCCACGGCCTCGACGCGCTTGGCCGTCGTGAACTTGCCGCTGACCTGCAGGTCGGCCGGCGCGTCCTTGGGCGTTGCAACGAAGCTCTGCGCTGGCAGCACGGCGTGGCCGGAGAGCGTGGCGGGGAAGGCGGTCTGTGCAGCCGCGGCGCCGCATGCGAGTGCAGCGGCGAGGGCAACGAAGGACAGGGAGGCAAGACGTGTCATGAGCAGGAAAGCGTTCAAGTCGAAAACGCGTGACCATGCCGAGGGGGCGTGACGCCGCCATGACATCCCTTCAAGGTGCGATGTCGACCGTCACTTCGCGCGACTCGGCGCGCCCCTGGTCATCGACTGCGCGCAGCACATACCGCCGGCCCGACGCCGCGAGGTCGGGCATCCACGTGATGCCTTCGCCGGGCGCGGCACGGCCGATGAGCGCGTCGTCGGCAAACCAGTAGATCGCCTGCGTGCCCGCGGCGGCTTCGGCGCGCAGCACCAGCGGTTCGGGCTTCTTCGCGCGCAGCGTGTGGCGCACACCGCGCAGAGGCGAGGTGATGAGCGGCGCGCTCTCCGGTGCGTCGCCGTCTTTCTCGCAGCCATCGGCCGGTGCGCTCGCGCGCGGCAGGCCGGCCTGGCGGAACAGGCGGCGCATGTCGCTGCCCCATTGCTCCACCACCTGCTGGCGCGCATTCGGCTGCGGGCCGCAGACCACCTTGCCGGTCGTCTCGTCGACCCATACCGCTCGGTGCAGGTTGCTGACCTGGATCGGCGACTTGCCGGCGATGAACCACGTCATGGCCCGCACCGGGCACAGCGCATCGGGCAGGCCGCCCGTCGCGGCACAGACTTCGACCTGCCTCAGATCCGGCGGCTGGCGCGACGCGACCTCGCCGGGGTCGAGCCGCTCGGCGCGCAGCGCATCGACCATGCGCAGGAACAGCGGCGCGGCCGCATCGACGCCCACCAGCGCGGGGTTGCTGGTGCCATCGAAGTTGCCCACCCACACCACCAGCACGTGCCGGCCGAACACGCCGGCCGTCCACGCGTCGCGAAAGCCCCAGGACGTGCCCGTCTTCCATGCGATGGCAGGGCGCGCGGGCAGCGTGGTGTCGGGGCGCGGCGTGTGGCGCAGCATGTCGAGCGTGATGAAGGAAGCCTCCTCGCTCAGCAGGCGCAGCGGCTGCACGGGCCGCTCGTCGGGCGCGGGCTGCGTGTAGCGAATGGGCTGCGATATGCCGCCATTGGCCAGCGTCGCGTACATGCCCGCCAGCTCCTCGGGCGTGACCTCGCCACCGCCCAGCACCAGCGCAAGGCCGTAGTGCGATTCGCTCTGCAGCTTCTGCACGCCAGCGAGCCGCATGAAGTCGTAGAGCCCCGGCTTCGAGAGCTTCGCGGCCACGGCGACCGCGGGCACGTTGCGGCTGCGGATCAGCGCCTCCTGCGCCGGCAGCGGGCCGGCGAAGCGGTGGTCGAAGTTCTCGGGCGTGTAGGGGCCGAAGGAAGTCGGCGCGTCCTTCAGCATCGTCTTCGGATGCAGCAGCCCCTGGTCGAGCGCCAGCGCATAGATGAAGGGCTTGAGCGTGGAGCCCGGCGAGCGCTTGGCCAGCACGCCGTTGACCTGCCCCGAGATGGCGTTGTTGCGAAAGTCGGCCGAGCCGATCATCGCGCGCACCTGCATGGTCGAGGCGTCGAGCAGCAACGCGCTCGCATTCGTCATGCCTACGTCGGCATGCGTGCGCAGGTACTGACCCATCACTCGTTCGAGCGTGGCCTGCATGCGCAGGTCGATGGTGGTGCGCACCTCCTGCACGCCGCGCTCCTGCGCGAGCAGCATGTCGGTGGCGTGCGGCGCAAGAAAAGGCAGGCTGCCGCGCGACTGCGCCGACAGCGCGAGCTGCGCATCGGGCGCGTGCTGCTTGGCGGCCGGATCGCGCTCGGCCCACAGCGCCCACAGGCGTTCGCGCGCCGATTGCAGCTCGGCATTGCGCCCGCGCTCGGCAATGCGCTTGACGGGGTTCTGCGGAATCACTGCGAGCGTCAGCGCCTCGGGCAGGCTCAGCTTGGCGGCGTCCTTGCGAAAGTAGATGAGGCTTGCGGCCTGCACGCCTTCGATGTTGCCGCCGTAGGGTGCGGTGTTGAGATACGCCTCCAGGATGTCGTGCTTGCTGAAGCGAGCCTCCAGCCACAGCGCCGCGAAGATCTGCGCGACCTTGCCGGTGGGCGTGCGGCTGTCGATGCCGTAGACGCGGCGCGCGAGCTGCATCGTGAGCGTCGAGCCGCCCTGCCTGCGCTCGCCGCTGGCAATGCGCCAGGCACTGCGCGCCAGCGCGGCGGGGTTGACGCCGGGGTGCGCGTAGAAGCGCCGGTCTTCGTACAGCAGCACCGCGTCGACCAGCGTGGGCGAGATGCGATCGAGCGGCACCCAGAGACGGTACTGCTCATCGCCCGCGAGCGTGAGGCGCAGCAGCTCGCCGCCCTGCGCATACACAGCGCGGGAGCTGCCGACGGTTTCGCTCAACGCCGCGTGCGGCCACAGGCGCAGCAGCGCGAGCAACACGGCGACGGCAGCGAAGGCGATGACAGTCTTCCTCCCTCTCCTGCAAGCGGGAGAGGGGACAAGACCCGGGCGCGTCATGATCAATTCCCCACCACCTGGAAGCGCGCACCGGCCGAGCGCGAGAACACGCGCCGGTCGTACATCGCCTCGCCATACGCCGCCGGCACCACATAGTCGCCCACGTTGGTGGCGCGTGCCTTGTAGGTCACTTCGAGCAGGTCCTTGTTGACGCTGCCGTAGAACACGACGCGGTCTTCGCGGATGTCGGCGTACTGCACCTTCCACGAGCCGCCGCCGCCCAGGCGCTTCTTCCAGATGGGCGCGTCGGCGTTGGCATCGTCGTCATCGCCCACGGCTTGCAGCACCGGCTCCAGTCCACCGGGCAGCACGTCGACCAGCGCCACGTCGTTGAGCTGCGCGCGCTCCAGGCTGCGCACGCGCACCCGTACCGTGACCTCTTCACCGAGCTTGGCCTTGGTGACCGGGTTGCCCTTGGCATCGAGCACTTCGTGGAAGATTTCGAGGCCCTTGTTCACCGCCGTGGCGGGCACGTTGCGCTCGAAGCCCTGTTCGGCCCAGCTGTAGTACAGGTTGAAGTCGCTGTCGTTCGACAGCTTCAGCCTGGCCGTGCCGGCCGGCACCGCTGCGCGCGTGATGGGGTTGACCGCGCCCAGCGCGAGCGCGGCGGCCTGGCCTTGTGCGTTGACGGCGCTCGCAGTGAGCTTGCCTTCGACGTTCTGCCCCACGGCCTCGAAGTACGAATCGACCGCGAGCAGCATCGAAGCCGACGACAGGCTGTTGTACCAGCCGTCGCGCACCATCGCCGCCATGCCTTCCCACACCGCGGGCTTCAGCGTCTTCAGGCGCGACGGGAAGTGGCGGCCCACCAGGTGCAGCGTCATGCTGTCGTGCACCAGCGGGTCGTAGTAGGCGCCCCAGACGTTGCGGCGCTGTTTCTTCTCTGTGCGCGCGAGCAGGTCGGCCCACACCGGGTTGAGCAGCTCGTTGGCCACCTGATCCTGCTTCACGAGTTGGTAGCTCGCGGCAAGGTACACGGCGCCGAGGTCGTCGCTCCAGCCCTGCGTCTGCTTGCTGCGCCATGCTTCGCGAAGGTTGGCCAGCGCGGCCGGCGCGATGATGCCCTGGCGCGTCAGCAGGTAGGCCGCCTGCGTGCGCTGGCGCCAGCCGTCGAGCGAAGCGTCGCCGCTGCCGAGCCAGCCCTGCAGGTAGGCGTTGGCCTTCTGCAGCAGGTCTTGCGGCACGGGCAGCTTGTGGTCCTTGGCCTCGACCAGCAGGTGCACCGCGTACAGCGTGGCGAAGGCATCGGTGCCGGCGCCGGGCCACAGCGAGAAGCCGCCATCGGCCGTCTGCCGTGCGCGCAGCTGCACGAGGTAGCGCTCGAAGGTCTTGCGCGCCTCGGGCATCGGGCCTTGCTCGGCGGTGCGGCCGCGCGCCATCTCCTTCACCAGCTCGGGGCGACCCGCGAGCAGCACGGCAGGGAAGGTCTGGCTCGTGATCTGCTCGGTGCAGCCGTGCGGGTACGCCTCCAGATACTGCATGAGCCCGGTCGCGAAGGCCCACGGCGCGGCGGACACGGCCACGTCGCTCTGGCGGAAGTTCGGGTACAGGTCAGCCTGGCTCGACAGCTCGCCCGCGCGCTGGAAGCTGCCGGCCTGCACCAGCGTGACGAAGGGCGACGCGGGCCGCACGCTCACTTCGGTCGACAGGCGCGCGCTGAAGGTCTTGTGCGTCGAGGTGAACACCAGTGCGGAAGAACCCAGCACCGCCTGCTCGCCCGGCTTGGCGCGCACATTGAACTTGGTGCTGGCTTCGCCGCGCTCGTTGACCTTGAGCGTCTGCGTGGCGTCGCCCACCACTTCGAGCCCGCCGGAGGCGGTGAGCGTGAGCGCTATGGGCGCTTCCTTGCCCGAGCCCACGATGTTGTTGGCCAGGCCCACGCCCACTTCGACCGTATCGCCGGGCGCCATCGCGAGCGGCGCGTTCGGCAATATCACCATGTCGCCGCGCACCACGGTGCGGGTGGACTTGGCAGCGGTGGTCTCGTCGTTCACGGCAACGGCCATCACGCGCAGGCTGCCGTTGAAGCTCTCGGGCACGGTGTAGCTGAACTCGCGGCTGCCGTTCACGTCCACCAGCCCCGACCAGTAGGCCACCGGCTTGTCGCGCTTGCGCTTGAACGGGTTCAGGTGCTTGCCGAGTTCGCCCTCGCCGTCGCCGCCGGGTGCGGCGCCCTGCATGAGCTTCTTGAACTCCGGCAGGATCAGGTCGAGCGTCTGCAGCGTGCCGACTTCAAGTGCGCGCTTCTGGAAGAAGTGCTTCAGCGGGTCGGGCGTCTTGTAGCGCGCCACCTGCAGGATGCCTTCGTCCACCGCGAACACCACGGCGCGCGTGGGCTTGTCGCTGGTGAGCTTCATCTTCACGGTCTGCCCCGGCTTCACCAGTTCGCTGCTGGTGAGCTGCAGGTTGGCGGTGCGCTTGGTCAGCGCTGTGGCGAAGGGCACGACGCCGTAAGACAGCGGACTCATGTAGACCTCGTCCGAAGCCGGATCGCGCACGAAGTGCACGTTGATGTAGCCTGTGCCCTCGAAGTCCTTGGGCAGAACGATCTTCTGCACCGAGGCGGTCTTGTCGGTCTTGAACCATGCGTGGGCGTAGACCTTGTCGCGCTCGATGGTGATGAGGCCCGCACCCACGTACGGCGCGCGGATGCTCACCGCGATCTCCTGGCCCGGCTCGTAGTCCTTGCGGTCGAGCGTGAGCTGCAGCTCGGCGTTGCGGTCGAGCGAGCGCGATACGTTGGCATTGCCCGCCACGCTGTACTCCACGCGGTTGAGCTCCAGCCCCTGCGCATTGCGCACCACATAGGCGAAGTTGCCGGGCGCGCCGGTGTCCAGCGCCACGTTGTTGCCGGCCGCGGCGATGGCGAAGGGCTTCTCGTCGAGCACGACTTCCTTGCGGCGCGACTCGTAGCGGTACAGGCCGTTGTCCTGCTTGATGAGCACCGACAGCACCTTGCGCTCCACGCGCTCGATCTTCAGGTCGGCCACGGCCGTCTTCTTCGCCTGCGGGTCGATGGCGATCACGGTGGCAGTGCGCGCGGCGCCCTTGCTCACGTAGCCGACGTCGCCGTCGACCTTCACGCCGACGAGGTAGGGCATGTCGCTCACCAGCGTCTGCGCCTCGGCCGACACGCTGCGCCCGCCCTCGGGCTCGAAAGCCTTGGCGAGCACGTGCACCTGGTAGGTGGCGGCGTCGAAGCGCGACAGGCGCAGGTCGAATTCGGCCTTGCCGTCGGCGCTGGTCTGCACGCTGCCCAGGTCGTCGACCTGTTTGTCGGCGGCGCGCTGCGGATCGAAGAAGGCGTAGTCGGTGAAGGCGCGGAACACCGGGAAGCCGGGGCTCAGCGTGAGCGTGCCTTCGACCTTGCGATCGGGCGCGGGCGTGCCGAAGAGGTTCTGCACGTCGATGAGCGCCTTCAGGTCCTTGGGCCTGACCCAGCCTTCGGCGATTTCGCTGCTGAGCTTGGCCGTGACCTTGGTGCGGTCCGGCAGGAACTCCTGCACCTTAACGGTGGTGCTGCCGATCAGCAGGCCTTCGACCTCGGGCGTGCCGGGCGACGATTCGCGCGGCAGGTAGAGGTTGACGGTGTAGTTGCCGGTGGGCGATGTGTCTTGCGTGGTGTGGGCGATTTCCGCAGCGCCGCCGGGGCCGAGCTTGAGCTTTTCGCGGCGCACGCTGAGGCCGCGCGCATCGATGATCTCGGCTTCTAGCGGCAGGTCGCGCAGCGAGGTGCCCCAGTTGCCGGCCTTGACCATCATCGCGATGTGCATGGTGTCGCCGGGGCGGTAGATGCCGCGGTCGCTGAAGACGTAGGCCGTCATCTGGTTCGGCACGCCGGCCGCGCGCAGGCCGCCGACGTCGAAGCGAGAGATATCCAGCGTGCGGTCGTTGCGGTTGAAGGGCAGGAAGCTCAGGTCGCCGTCCTTGCGCACGACCAGCACCACGGGCGCTTTCTCGCGCTGGTAGCCGGCGAGGTTGGGCAGCTTGGCGGCACCCGTCGCATCCGTGGCCTGCGACGCCACGATCATGCCGTTGCGGCCCCACACCTCGACCAGCGCTCCGGCCACGGGCTGGCCGTTGGCAATGCTCTGCACGAACACGTCGCGCGTGCCGTCGAGCGACTTCTTGGCGACGATGCCAAGGTCGGTGACGAGCACGAGGCGCCGGTCGAGCTGCTGCTCGGGGCTGCCGCCTTCGGTGTTGCCGTCTTGGTCAGAGGACTGTTCTTCTTGCTGCTGTTCGTCTTCGGGCTGGGCCTGCTGCTCGTCGCCCTCGGGCTTCTTCTTCGCCTTGGGGTCGTAGCCCTGCACCTTGAGCAGGAACACGCCGCGGCGGTCGGCCACGTCGTTGCGCAGGTACTCGGCGAAGTCGACGGTTTCGTAGTGCGCCTTGCCGGCGGGAATGCTGAGCGGAATCTCCTTCTGGAAGCGGTCGACGAGGTTGTCCGACTGCAGGCCGCCGTTGAACTGCGGATGCGCGAAGTCGCCGTTGGTCTGCGTCACCAGGTGCTGCAGCTGCTGCGGCAGCAGGCGACCGATTTCAAGGCGGATGCCGGGCAGGTCGCGCACGAGGATCGGCAGCTTGCGCTCGCCCGAAAGTGCGAGCAGCGAGCCCTGGCTCATGATGGTGAGCTCGGGCGCGAAGGTCTTGAGCAGGCGCACGTCTTGCCGCGCGGCGCCGAGCTGGTAGCCGCCGGGGGTCTTCAGACCCTTGACCACGCGTACCAGCAGGTAGCGGCCGCCCTCGGCCTGCGGCATGCGGAAGCTGACCATCTCGGTCACTTCGCGCTCGCTGGCAATGGGCTGCAGGTTGATCTTCTTCGCGCGACGCAGCACGGCGTCGGTGACCTTCGACGGATCGGCGGACCAGTCGAATTTCTCGTCGGAATCGCCCTTGGCTTCTTCTGTCGCGGGCAGCAGCCAGGCTTGCACCACGCGCGCCATTTCGCGCTCGTGCACTGGCATGGAGGCAGTGACGTGCATCACGTGCTCGGGCTCACCGTTCTCGCCGGTGACGATGGTGGGTTCGATGCTGGCGATGCTCAGGCTGAAGAGGCCGGGAATGTCGACCGCGCGGGACATGTCGGCACGCAGCGCCGGGCCGCCCTTCTGCGCGACGGTGCCGGAGGTGAGGCTGAGGATCGCCGGGCGAGTCTTCTCGGGAATCGGCAGCGGCTCTGATTGCAGGGTGGCGTTGAGGCGCAGCTTGTCATAGCTGACCGTGAACTTCTCGCTCGCGCACTTGCCCACGCTGAAGAACGAGGAGCTGCAGGGCTGGTCGTAGGTCAGCACCAGGCGCTTCTCGAACTCGGCCGTGTTCACGGGGTGCGAGAAGTGCACCTGAAAGAGCGCGCGGCGCACGTTGGCCTGCACCGGGTCTTGATAGAACTCGGCGGCGTTGATCTGCGCGTTGAATTCGGGCGAGGTGAACTCGTACTTGCGCAGGGCCATCTCGATGTGCGGTGCGAGTGCGCTGTCGGCGATCTGCACCTTGTACGGCTGGCCGATGGGCCAGTCTTGCGCGGGCAGGAATTCAAGCCGGTTCTGCTTGGTCCACGTCCAGCGGCCGGCAATGGCGGGCTCGATGGTGACACCGGTGGCCTCCTGGCCGATGCGCGAAATTGGCGCCACTGAGGCCGAGAAATCAATGACGAAGGGGTTCGGCCCCCTGTCGAGCTCGATCTGCGTGCGTTGCGGCGGCTCGGTCTTTGCGGTGGCGACGACGGGTTCGACGCGATCGGGCGTGAGGCCGTGCCACCACTTGATCACGTGGGGGCTGGCCATCCAGCCGGCCAGCACGAGCAGCAGGAGCAACACCAGCCAGGCCAGCCGCTGCTGCAGCCACTGCAGCCCGAAGAGCAGGAAGGCGCCCACGATGCGCAGCCAGCCCGGTGGTCGCCAGGAACCGATGAGCCCACGGGCCACCGGGCGCAAGAACCCGAGCACGCGGCCCAGCCCGGTGAAGAGCACGTCGCTGAACGACGCGAGTTTTCGATTTGCGACTTGCAGCATGGACGCTCCCACTGTGTTTTTGTTGGCGTCCGCGAGTTTGCGGACCATCTGTGAAGCAATGGCGCTGTGTGTGAAGTCTTCGTGAAAACCGCACAGGGCCGCGCCGGGGCCGTTTCAGTGGCTCATCTCAGATCGAAAGCTGCGGCTTGTTCACCATCAGATAGAACACCACCACCATCGCCACGAAGGCCGGATAGCCCAGCAGCTCCCAATAGCGCTGGTAGCGCGCATACAGCTGAGGCAGCGGTGTCGCCGCGCGATGCGCCTGCGCCGCAATGGCGGCCATGCGGATCTGCAGCCACACCACCGGCAGCCAGCAGAGCCCCGCGAACACGAACAGCCCCAGCGACAGCGCGAGCCAGGGCGTAGACAACGGCCAGCCCGCCATGTGCGCGAGCGCGAAGCCGGTGGCCGGCTGGAGGATGACGGTGGGCGTGGTGAACCACCAGTCGGCACGCACCACCAGCCGGCTCACCACCGCCTGCGCGGGCACGCTGCCGCTGCGGTTGGCGAAGAACATGTAGAACGCCGACCCCAGCCCGGTGCCGACCATCAGCACGCTGGAGACGATGTGCAGCCACTTGAGGACGAGGTAGGTATTCATGGCGTCGCGCGTCGGTATAAATGCCAGAGCAGGGCGGCGATGGGCAGGTTCTTGAGCAACGGGCCGAGCGGGTGCAGCCACAGGCTCGGCTGAAGCACGGTCGCCACGAGAGTCATGGCGAGCATCAAGGCAAGGGCGGCTGCGTAGCTGGCGCGGCCGGGCCGCAACCAGAGCGCAAGGCCAACGAGGAGGTCCGCCGCAGCGCCGCCGGCGATCAGTAGCTGCACCAGCCACGGCGGCGAAGTGATGCCCGCAGCGGCCAGCACTTCGCGGCTCTGGCCGTTCAGCTCGACGATGCTGGCGACGGCCGTGAACAGCCACACGGCGACGAGGCTCGCGCGCAGCAGGCGATCGTCGTCTTCGGCGCGCGTCATGGGGCTTCGTCGATGAGGTCCGTCACCATGCCCCAGCGCGCGAACTCGGCGTCGAATTCCGCAAGCGCGAGCAGGCCCGTGCAGGCGTGCGCGCCGGCGGGCAATGCCTCGCCACGCGCCAGGCGCCGGGCCAGCAGGACGGCCGCCATGCAGGGAATCTCCGGGCCGTGGTTGTCATCGGCGGCAATGTGCCAGGCGCGGCGCGCGGTGCGGCCCGATGCGTCGGTGCCTTCGACGCGCACCACCATGCCGCCCAGCGCAGTGCCGAGCGCATCGAACACGCGGCCCGCCGAATGCAGCAGCGGTGCCAGCTTTTGCGGCGCGGCCAGCACACCCAAGCGGCGCAGGAAGGCCAGGAAGGCGAAGGCCTGCTGCGCCAGCCCGACTTCGAGCGCTGCGCGGAACATGACCGACTGCACGCCGGCATAGCGCGCAGGAAAGAGTTCGAGATCGGGGATGTCGCACAGCGCGCCGCGGCGCGGCTTCATGCGCGCGAACGCGACCTTCGCCGGGTTCGCCCAGCCGGGCTGCTCGGTCCAGTGCCCTTGCTGCCAGACGCGGATCGGCTCGCCGCAGTAGGCGAGCACGCCGGCCAGCGTGGCTTCGCCGCGCGGAGCGCCTTGCGCGGGCGCGATGCAGATGTCGATGCCGTGGATGCCTTGCCAGCCCGCCGCCAGATGGTCGACCACGGCGGATGACAGCGCAGGCACCGTGCTGGCGCCGCTGATGCCCGTGCGGCCGGCATTGCGGAACGCGGTGTCGAGCGCGCCGGGAAAGTCGCACACGAAGCGGCGGCCGTCGGCCAGGTCGATGTAGTGCGCGCCTGCTGCAGCAACAGCCAGCGGCACACGGTAGTCCTGGTTCTGGAACGGGCCGGCGGTGTGGATCACCAGCGCCACGCCAAGTTGGCGCAGCGTGTCCGCAAAGTCCGGCGCCTGCACGTCGATGCGAACCCCGCGTTCGCCACCGCCACCCAGCGATTCGGCGAACGCCGTGGCGCGCCGCGCATCGCGCCCGGCCACCAGCAGCTCGATGCCGGCGTCGGCGGCCAGCGCCCGGCAGATGCGCGCGCCGAAGTTGCCGTAGCCGCCGAGCACCAGCGTCTTCATCATGCGGATGCCGCGCTCGTGCCCGCGACATGGCCGCGCGTGAACGCCTCTTCGAAGATGGAGTAGCCCGACCAGTCCGCATGCGCGAACGACAACCGCCCCGCAACGACACTGCCGCGATGCGCCGCATCCGGTGCGCTGCGCTGCGACCCGATCTGCGCCAGCAGGCCCGGCCCGGGGATCGACATGGCATGCCCGTAGCGCGTGATCTCGATGCGCGTGGCAAGCGCGGGCAGGTCTGGATGCGGCACCGACAGCTCCGCGAGCAGGTCGTCGCGCCAGCCGGTCCACGGCCGGTCGAGCAGCAGGCGGCGGCCGTCGGTGGTGTCGTAGCTGCTAGGGCCCAGCGGGCGATACCAGCTGAGCACGGTGCCGCGCGGCGTCGGGTCGAGCGCCTGGTGGCGCGCATCGACATAGCCGAGGCCGCGCGTGCCGTAAATCACGTTGTCCCAGCTCGGCGCGGCGCCGGGCCTGTCGGCCAACGGGCCGCGCAGGTGCAGGTTGGCCACCAGCCACGGCGCGTAGCGCACATGCGCGGCGGCGTTGGCCAGCACGGGCGGCGGGTTCTCGACCACGCGTGCGGCGATGAACACCGGCAGCGCGACGATGCAGCGCTCGGCCTGCCAGCGCACGAGCGACCTCGTCTTCGCGTCCCATGCATCGACCTCGACGCCGCCGCGCAGCTCGGCGATGCGAGTGACGACCTGGCCGGTGTGCAGCCGGTCGCCGAGCGGCTTGGCCAGTTGCCGCGTGAGCCAGCCGTTGCCTTCGGGCCAGGTGAGGATGCCGTCGCGCTCGGGGCTCGAATCGTTGACGCTGCCGCTCGGGTCGCCGGGCGCGTGAAAGCCGTGGCGGCTCGCGAAATAGTGGATGCCGGCCCAGGCCGAAACATGCGCGATGCCGGCGCCGTAGTCGTCGCGGCAGCAGTAGTCGAGGTACCAGCGCAGTTGCGCGTCGCTGAAGCCCTCGCTGTCGAGCCAGCTGGAGAAGGGGATGGCGTCGAGCGCCAGCAGCTCGGGCGTGATGGCGACCTTGAGCGTGGGAATGGCGAAATGCGCCGCGTGCTGCAGTGTGTCGATGCGCTGCGCGAACTTGCGGTACTGCGCCAGCGTGCTCTCGCCGACGCCGTGCACGGGCAGCAGGCCGTCCTGCCATTCGCCGTGCAGGAACAGCCGCTCCTGCGGAGCGTGGCAGAGGTTGAGCTCGTCGTACTCCCAGCGGCCCGCCACGCGGCGGCGCAGGCCGAGTTCCTCGAGCAGGTCCTGCACCTCGCGCGCATCGTCCCCCGGCACCGGCAGGTAGTGCGCGCCGAGCGGGCAGGCGATGCCGTTGACCATGCCGCCGCGCGCATTGCCGCCGGCGGTGTCCTCGAGCTCGAGCAGCGCGAAGTCTTCTACGCCCGCGAGCCGCAGCGCGCGCGCCGCCGCGAGCCCCGCCACGCCGCCGCCGGCAATCAATACGCGCGTGCGCTTCACGACAGCGGGCGCTGCACTCTTGAGCGCGCCGTCGCGCATCGCATGCCCGCGCGCGACGTCGATGCCGGTGAAGCCGCCTTCGATGGGCGGTGGCGGCGCCTCGCAGCCGGCGAGCGCCAGGACGCCCGCCGCACCCGCCGCCACGCCGAGGAATTCGCGCCGCTGCATGGCGTGGCTAATGCGCCATGACCTTGCCCCACTCCTGCTCATAGGTGGTGACGAGGATCTGGTTCGACAGCCGGTTCACTTCGGTCGGCACGCGCGCCATGTCGAGCGGAAAGTCGAACATCAGCGGCAAGGTGGAAGGCGACAGGAAGCGCAGGCCGGCAGGCAAGGCATCGGGCATGCGATACGGCCGGCGGCTCGCGATGATGTAGCCCCACTCGCCGAAGCTCGGCACGTGCGCGTGGTACGGCGTGGCGCGCAGGCCGACCGACTCGATGGTGGTCGCCACGGTCCAGTAGCTCTTGCGCGCCACCAGTGGCGAGGTGGTCTGGATCACCGCATAGCCGCTGGCCGACAGGCGCTTTTCGAGCAGCGCGTAGAAGCTGTTGGTGTAGAGCTTGCCGATCGCGAAGTTGGTCGGATCGGGAAAGTCGACCACGATCACGTCGTACATGTCGCCCGGCTGCTGCAGCCACTGGAAGGCGTCGGTGTTGACGATCTTCACCTTGGGCGACGAGAGCGAATGGCCGTTGAGCGCGGCCAGCGTCTCGTGCTCGGTGAAGAGCCTGGTCATGTTCGGGTCCAGCTCCACCAGCGTGACCGACTCGACCGAGGGGTACTTGAGGATCTCGCGCACCGCCATGCCGTCGCCGCCGCCGAGTACCGCGACCTTCTTCGGCGCGCCCTGCGCGGCCATCACCGGATGCACGAGCGCCTCGTGGTAGCGGTACTCGTCGCGCTCGGCGAACTGCAGGTTGCCGTTCAGGAACAGGCGGTGCCCGAGCAGTCCGCGCGTGACGACGATGCGCTGGTACGGCGAGGTCGCGCTGAACACGATGCGGTCCTGGTAGAACTTGTCTTCGGCCAGCGTGGTGATGTGGTCGGCCCACACGAAGGCGGCCAGCAGCACGGCCAGCGACAGGAAGCAGGCGAGCGCATGCGCGCCGATGCGGCGCAGCTCATGGCGAAACAGCCACAGCGCCCACACCGCCACCGCCGCGTTCATGAAGCCGAACAGCAGGCCGGTGCGGATCATGCCGAGCTGCGGCACGAGGATGAGCGGGAACGCCACCGACACCGCCAGCGCGCCGAGGTAGTCGAAGGTGAGCACCTGCGACACCAGGTTCTTGAGCACGATGTTGCGCTTCAGGATACGCATCACCAGCGGAATCTCGAGGCCCACCAGCGTGCCGACCACCATCACCAGGCCGTAGAGCAGCAGGCGGAAGGCGCCCGGCACGTAGGCGTTGGCCAGGAACAGGATCGCCGGCAGCGCGCCGCCGATCAGCGCAACCATCAGCTCGATGCGCAGGAAGTGCGCCGGCAGCTGGCGATCGAAATAGCGCGAGAGCCAGGAGCCCACGCCCATCGCGAACAGGTAGGTGCCGATGATGGTGCTGAACTGCAGCACCGAGTCGCCGAGCAGGTAGGAGCTCAGCGCGGCCGCGCTCAGTTCGTAGACCAGCCCGCAGGCGGCGACCACGAACACGCTGGCGAGCAGCGCGACTTCGACGGGTTGCGGCCCCCGCGCATCCGGGGTGCGCGCGGGCGAGGCCGCGTCGCTCAATGGATTGCAGCAGCCACGATGATGCTGATGCCCAGACTCATTGCCGCCACGACGAGGCCCAGCGCCACGTTCTGCTTCTCGACGATCTCGCCCCACAGGTCATAGGGCGTGATCTTGTCGATGATCAGGAAGCAGAGCCAGAAGATCACGACGCCGATCAGCGCGTACACGAGCGATCCGAGGACCACGCCCGGTTTCAGCCATTCAAATCCCATGGGGACCTCCAGTCGTAGTAATGAGATACATCGGGTGCGTCATGCGCATCTTCCTCGTCATTTGTGGCCGCCGCCACTCGAGTAGCCGCCATAGGAGCCGCCCGAGCTGCGGTAGCCGCTCGAAGAGCCGCCACTGCTGCTGCAGGTGCTCAGGATGATCAGCAGGATGATGATCACGACGATGATGAGGATGATCGTGCCGCAGCCCAGCTTCGACGCTGCCGCGCTCACGGGCAGCGCGTCGGCGCGCTTGAACATGTCCTTCTTGGCGTCGAGCTTGAAGGCGGTGGCCACCACGCCGCTGTCGAGCTTGATGCCCGACGACCACGTGAGCTCGTTGGCCGAGCGCTCCATCGACAGCAGCGCGGGGCCGCTGGCGAAGTCGCGGTTGAAGGTCTTCTGCCCGCGCTCGACCTGCCAATAGAACTCGCCCGCCACATAGGTGGTCTCGGCGTTGTAGGCGTACTGCTGCTGGTAGCGCTTGTTGAGGTACGTGGCGGTGTTGCCGCTCTCGGCCATCACCGGGGCGCCGGTGGTCGGCTTGACCATGCTCCAGCCGTCTTCAGCGTCGACCAGGAAGCTGAAGCCGCGCTTCTTGTTGTAGAGCAGGTACTCGTCCCAGCCGAACTGCTCGTCGTCGCCGGGCTCGGTGCCCATGCGGTGCTGGAAGCCGACCACCTGCCACTGCGCACCCTGCAGCTGGCCCATGCTGCCAAGCGCGATGAGCGGGCGCACGGGCTCGTCCTGCGTCGCATGCTTGAGCTCGCCGCCGATGCCCTGCGTCAGGTCGATGATGCTGTTGCACGAACGGCAGGTGATGCTCTTGCTGTCCGCCAGGTTGACAGTGACGGGCGAGCCGCAATTGGGGCAATTGAAGCTTCGGCCCGTCTCGTTCTTGGCGGATTCCTCGCGCAGGCCGGTGAGCTGCAGGTCCTCGAGCTGCACCGAGCGGCCCAGGTACGCGGTGGGCGTGGCGGTGCCGTAGTCGATGCTGAGCACCAGCCCCTTGTCGTTGCGCAGCTCGACCATCGCGAAGGAGCGGCCGAGTTCGGGCAGGTGCGGCAACTCGCCCTGCGCGGAAGTCAGCGCCACCTGCTCGTTCGAGGTAACGGTGTAGCTCTGGCCGGCGAAGGCGGTGGTCGCGCCCACGCGCAGCTCGTTCCAGGGCGGCGCGGCGCGCTGCAGGTCGAAGGGCAGCGCGAAGACGTAGGCGCCGTTGTCCTCGCTGAGCACACCGGTGCGGTCGCCGTCGAGCGCTGCGATCCATTCGGTCCAGCGCCCGCCCGGGTAGGTGTATTGCAGCCGGCCGATCAGCGTGAAGGGCTTGTCCTGGATGCGGCCGGCGGCAAACAGCTGCAGCGGGCTGAAGTCATCGAACAGCTCGGCCATCTTGCCGGTGCGCGCGAGGGTGTCGCCCTGGCGCACGACGGTGCTCTGGCAATACGGACAGACCGCGTGCGTCGATTGCGCCGAGCGGAACTCGACCGGCGCGCCGCAGCCGGGGCAGGGCGCGCGGTAGTAGCGTTGGTTGCCGGTTTCCTCAGCCATGGCGGCTCAGGAAATCGATGGCTGCAACCACGGATGCAGCTACGGGAAACACCACGGAACCGGCTTTGCCGGGCCGCAGGTGTTGCCCCCTGCAAGGGGGAAGGAGTAGCGACACGAAATGCGCGAAGCCTGGGGGTTAGACCAGCTTCTTGAGCAGTTCGGCCTTCTTGGCGTCGAACTCTTCCTGCGTGAGGATGCCCTTGGTCTTGAGTTCGCCGAGCTTCTCGAGCGTGGTCATCACGTCGGTGGGACTCACCACGGCCACGGCAGGCTGCTGCTGCGTCGCCGCGGCCTGGGCGGCCGCGTTCGGGCTCAGGCCCTGCGCGAGGTTCTGCGCCAGCACCTGGCCGAGCGCCACGCCGGCGCCCAGGCCCATCGCGTCGCCCGCGATGCCGCCGCCGCCAGCCGCGCCTTCGGCGAACTTGGGAATGGCCTGCGCCGTCTGGTACTGCATGAACTTGCCCATGTCGTTGCCGACCATGCCCATGCCGATCTTCTGGTCGAGGATCTTCTGGAGCTCTTCGGGCAGCGAGACGTTCTGGACCGTGATGTTCTCGAGCTTGATGCCGATCTTCTCGAACTCGGGCACCAGCTGCGCTGCGAGCGCCTGCGCAAACTGGATCTGGTTGGCCGCGAGATCGAGGAAAGGCACCCCGCTGGAGGCGATGGCGTTGCTGATGTTCTGCAGCACCAGGCCGCGCAGCTGGCCGTCGAGGTCGGCCACGCTGTAGATGTCGCGCGTGCCGGAGATTTCGGTGTGGAACAGCTTGGCGTCGCCGATGCGGAAGCTGTAGTTGCCGAAGGCCCGCAGGCGCACGGCGCCGAAGTCCTTGTCGCGGATAGTGATCGGCTGGGGCGTGCCCCACTTCTGGTCGACCTGCTGGCGGGTGCTGAAGAAGTAGACGTCGCTCTTGAAGGGGGATTCGAAGAGCTTGTCCCAGTTCTTCAGGTACGTGAGCACGGGCAGCGTCTGCGTCGTGAGCTTGTACATGCCGGGCCCGAACACGTCGGCCACCTTGCCTTCGTTGACGAAAACCGCGACCTGGGATTCGCGAACGGTGAGCGAGCCACCGTTCTGGATTTCCATGTCCGCCATCGGGAAACGCCAGGCCAGCGTGCCGTCGCCGGTCTCGGTCCACTGGATGATGTCGATGAACTGTTTCTTGATGAAATCCATCAGGGCCATGGTCGCTCCTCTTCAGGTGTTTTCAGGTTTTCGTCCGAACTGTGCATATTGCCACACCGACTTGACCGCGCAGCCGTGCCTTTGGTCATGGGCCCCACCGGCCATGCGGCGTATGGCGTCAATGGAGCGAGGTCTACAATCGGCGCCCCCAGAAGAAGCGCCACCAGGAGCTACAGGCACATGTCCGATTCGACCCCTTCGACCTCATCGACTCCCACGCCCGAAGACAAACGCGCCGAGCTGCGCCGTGCCGCCCTCGAGTACCACGAGTTTCCCGTCCCCGGCAAGATCGCCATCGCGGCGACCAAGCAGATGGTCAACCAGCGCGACCTGTCGCTGGCCTACTCGCCAGGCGTGGCGGCGCCCTGCGAGGAAATCGTCAAGGACCCGGCCAACGCCTTCAAGTACACCTCCCGCGGCAACCTCGTGGCCGTCATCAGCAACGGCACCGCCGTGCTGGGCCTGGGCGACATCGGCCCGCTGGCGTCCAAGCCGGTGATGGAAGGCAAGGGCGTTCTCTTCAAGAAGTTCGCGGGCGTCGACGTTTTCGACATCGAAATCGACGAAAAGGATCCGGCCAAGCTGGTGGACATCATCGCGTCGCTGGAGCCGACCTTCGGCGCCATCAACCTGGAAGACATCAAGGCACCGGACTGCTTCTACGTGGAGCGCGAGCTGCGCAAGCGCATGAAGATCCCGGTGTTCCACGACGACCAGCACGGCACGGCCATCACCGTGGCGGCGGCCATGGTCAACGGCCTGAAGGTGGCGGGCAAGAACATCGCCGACGTGAAGCTGGTGACCTCGGGCGCGGGCGCCGCGGCGCTGGCCTGCCTGAACCTGCTGCTCAAGGTCGGCCTGAAGCGCGAGAACGTGTTCGTGACCGACCTGGCCGGCGTGGTCTATGAAGGCCGTACCGAGCTGATGGACGACGACAAGCGCCAATACATGCAGAAAACCGACGCGCGCAAGCTCGCCGAGGTGATCGAGGGTGCCGACGTGTTCCTCGGCCTGTCGGCCGGCGGCGTGCTCAAGCCCGCGATGGTCGCCAAGATGGCGCCGCGCCCGGTGATCTTCGCGCTGGCGAACCCGAACCCCGAGATCTCGCCCGAAGACGCTCATGCGGTGCGCGACGACGTGATCATGGCCACCGGCCGTACCGACTACCCGAACCAGGTCAACAACGTCCTGTGCTTCCCGTACATCTTCCGCGGCGCACTCGATTCGGGCGCGACCACGATCACCGACGAGATGGAAATCGCCGCGGTGCACGCCATTGCGGACCTGGCGCAGGCTGAGCAGAGCGAGCGCGTTGCTGCTGCCTACGTCGGTGAAAAGCTGTCATTCGGCCCCGAATACCTGATTCCGAAGCCGTTCGACCCGCGCCTGATGATGAAGATCGCGCCCGCCGTGGCCAAGGCGGCGGAGGAAAGCGGCGTGGCCACCCGTCCGATCAAGGACATGGACGCCTACCGCGACAAGCTGCAGAGCTTCGTTTATGCCTCGGGCACCACGATGAAGCCGATCTTCGAAACCGCCCGCCGCGCGGCGAAGAAGCGCGTGGCCTACTGCGAAGGCGAGGAAGAGCGCGTGCTGCGCGCCGCGCAGATCGTGGTCGACGAAGGCATCGCCCGCCCGACACTGATCGGCCGCCCGGCCATCATCGCCCAGCGCATCGAGAAATTCGGCCTGCGGCTGAAGGAAGAGCTGGACTACGACATCGTCAACGTCGAGCAGGACCACCGCTACCGCGACTTCTGGCAGACCTACCACCGCATGACGGAGCGCAAGGGCCAGACGGTGCAGACCGCCAAGATTGAGATGCGCCGCCGCCTCACGCTGATCGGCGCGATGCTGCTGCACAAGGACGAGGTCGACGGCATGATCTGCGGCACCTGGGGCACCACGCTGATCCACCTGCACTACATCGACCAGGTGATCGGCAAGCGCCCCGGCGGCTGCGAAAGCACCCCGCAGGACGTGCCGGTGTATGCCTGCATGAACGGCCTGCTGCTGCCCGACCGCCAGGTGTTCCTGGTCGACACGCACGTCAACTACGACCCCTCGCCCGAGGAACTGGCCGAGATCACGACGATGGCGGCCGAGGAAATGATGCGCTTCGGCCTGAAGCCCAAGGCGGCGCTGCTGTCGCATTCCAATTTCGGCACCAGCAACGAGCCCAGCGCCATCAAGATGCGCAAGACGCTCGAACTGCTGCGCGTGCAGGCCCCCTGGCTCGAGGTGGACGGCGAAATGCACGGCGACGTGGCGCTGGACAGCAAGCAGCGCGCGGTCGTCATGCCGCACAGCGCGCTGGCGGGCGATGCCAACCTGTTGGTTTTCCCAAACATCGACGCGGCGAATATTTCGTACAACCTGCTCAAGACGGCGGCGGGCGGCAACATCGCGATCGGGCCGGTTCTGCTCGGCGCGGCCAAACCCGTGCACATTCTCACGGCCAGCGCGACTGTTCGCCGCATCGTGAACATGACAGCCTTGACAGTGGCTGACGCAAACGCCGAAAGATAGGCTGTTTGGCGAGAGTGGCCGCCAACTTAAAACGCCATTCGATGTCCCTGCGACTGCTCAAACTTTGGGCAGTCGCTTGCTATTTTCGCCAGCGTGGTGCACACTCGCGGGCTTGAATTTGCGGGTTAACCCCGAGGTTGATCGCCAATTCGAACCCCCCGCTCTTTTCTTGTGGTGCCCCATGGCGGCTTACGCCTCGATCACGTCCTCTGTCACAAAGTTTGCGCTCACCAGCCTGTTGCTGGCGGCGTTGACGACGGGGGCCGAGGCCCGCGGATGGTTCGGCGCAGGAAAAACGCCCGCCGAGGAAACGATTGCACTGTCCGAATTGCCGGTGCAAGGACAGCAGACCTATCAGGCAATCCTCAGCGGCGGCCCGTTTCGCCATGAAAAGGACGGCGTTGTATTTGGCAATCGCGAACGCCTCCTGCCAGCGGCACGCCGCGGCCACTACCGCGAGTACACGGTGCAGACGCCCGGCGCGCGCAATCGTGGTGCACGGCGGATCGTCTGCGGCGGTGAACAGCGTACGGCGCCCGAAGCCTGCTGGTACACGGCGGACCACTATGCGAGTTTCAGACGGATTGCACCATGAGCGATGAAAACGACCTGAGCGGCGCACCAAAGCGCCCCGAAGAAATGATGATGACTATGGAAAGACCAGCGGAGATGACCTTATCCCTTCGTGCCGTACGCCCGAACATCGTGCAATCGATCCGCGCGTTCCGCGTGAACGACCTGCAGGACGCTGCCAACGCAGCCGGCCAGCACTTCTTGTATGCGAACCTGGGCAACGCCCAGACCAAGCAGGACGTGCTCGACCTGATCGCACAGCAGTTCACGTTCCCGGCCCACTTCGGGAAGAACTTCGACGCGCTGTACGACTGCATGACCGACCCGTTGCATAAATCGGGCCCGCAGCCAGGTTTCGTCATCGTGCTGGAGCAGATTCCGGCCAACGCCAAGTTCGACAAGGAAGCGCGCGAGCAACTGCTCGACATCTTCCGCGATGCCTCGGACTACTGGGGCGACCGCAAGGTCCCGTTCCGCTGCTTCTATTCTTTTCTGTAGCCCGTTCTGCATCCACCAGCCAAGCAGAACGGGCGAACGAGGCTCAGCCGAACGCTGAAACCCTCGATGGCATCGACGTCAACAACACCACCGCAACCGCAGCGGCCGCCGCCAGCACCGAGCCGGCCGGCGAAAAAATGCCGACCGACAAACTGGTCGACGTTTCGCCTCTTGCCCTACGCATGAGCAGCCCCTTCAATGCGGGTTACTGGCTCGCCGCCGCTTGAACACAAGCGACAGCGCATCGCCCTAATTGAAAAAAGCCCGCTGAGCGGGCTTTTTTCATGGGGCAACGGCCTGGGCCAGGGCGACGTATTCGTCGACAGGCACTTCCTCGGCCCGCCGCTGGACATCGAATTCGCCTTCGAAGCCGTGTTCCTGCAGCCACTTGCCGAGCGTGTGGCGCAGCAGCTTGCGGCGCTGGCTGAAGGCCACCTGCACGATCTCGCCCAGCCGCGCGGCATCGACCGCCGGCGGCGTGGCCAGCGGCACCATCCGCACCACGGCGCTGTCCACGCGCGGCGGTGGATCGAAGCTCTCGGGCGGCACGAACAACACGTTTTCCATCTTGTAGCGCCACTGCAGCATCACGCTCAGGCGGCTGTAGTCCGATGTGGCGGGCTTCGCCACCATGCGGTCGATCACTTCCTTCTGCAGCATGAAGTGCTGGTCGGCCACCAGGTGGGCATAGCCCAGCAGGTGGAAAAGGATGGGCGTGGAGATGTTGTAGGGCAGGTTGCCGACCACGCGCAGGGGCTTGGCCGGAAACCGCTCGGCCAGCGCCGCGAAGTCGACCTTCAGCACGTCGGACTCGATCACCTCGAGCTGGGCGTGCTCGCGCAGGCGCTTGGCGAGGTCCCGGTCGAGCTCGATCACCGTCAGGCGGCCCAGCCGCTCGACCAGCGGCTGCGTCAGCGCGGCAAGCCCCGGTCCGATCTCGACCATGGCATCGCCGGGCTGCGGCGCGATCTCGCGCACGATCGCATCGATGATTCCCCCGTCGGACAGGAAATGCTGTCCGAACCGCTTCCTGGCGATATGTGCCATCAGATCAGGACTGCGGCGGATCGCGGTATTCGACGTAGGCGCGGGCGCGC
This sequence comes from Variovorax durovernensis, assembly GCF_977011995.1. Lineage (NCBI taxonomy): Bacteria > Pseudomonadati > Pseudomonadota > Betaproteobacteria > Burkholderiales > Comamonadaceae > Variovorax > Variovorax durovernensis. Next base: position 6,704,562 of record NZ_CDRNCW010000001.1, read on the forward strand.
ACTTCCTGCACCCAGGTGGTGAAGGCTTCTTCGACACGCTTTTCGCGCAGCGCGGCACGCGCGGCTTCGCGCTGCTCGGACTGGCTCAGCTTGGCGTCGCGGCGGCCTTCCACCTGGATCAGGTGCACGCCAAAGCGCGACACCACCGGATCGCTGATCTCGCCCGGGGCGAGGCGGTCCATGGCTTCCTCGAACTCGGGCACGAACTGGCCGGGGCGCGACCAGCCGAGTTCGCCGCCGTCCTTGGCGCTGGCGTCCTGCGAGTTGTCGCGGGCCAGCCCGGCGAAGTCGGCCGTGCCGGCTTGCACCCGGCGCTTGAATTCGGCCAGCTGCGCGACCGCCTGCGCCGTGGTGCGCTTGGGATCGTTGAGCAGCAGGATGTGGCGCACCTGCGTCTGGGTCACGGTCGCGTCGCCCGAGCCGATCTGGGCCTTGGCGAGCACCTTGAGCACATGGAAGCCGGCGCTCGAGCGCACCGGCCCGGCAATGCCGTTCACCGCCGTCGATTGCGTGGCGTCGACGAACAGCGACGGATAGCGGTCGGCGCTGCGCATGCCGATGGCGCCGCCGTTGGCGCGGTCGGGCGCATCGGAGTTCTCGCGCACCAGCTTGGCGAAGTCTTCGCCGGCGCGGGCGCGCTGGGCGATGTCCTGCGCCTTCTTCTGGGCCGCGGCCACCTGGGCGTCGGTGGCGGTCTCGGGCACGGCGACGAGCACCTGCGCGAGGTTCAGGTTCTGCAGCGCCACGTTCTTGACGGCGACGTTGCGCTGGTCGATCAGGTATTCGTCGGCCTCGGCATCGCTGACCTTGACCTTCGACTCGACTTCGCGGTCGCGCAGACGCGTGAGCAGCAGCTGGTCGCGCAGGTCGCGGCGGAACTGCGCCTGCGTGAGGCCTTCGGCGATCACGCGGCGGCGCAGCTCGGTCAGGCTGATTTCGTTCTGGCGCGCCACCGTCTGCTCGGCCTGGTCGATCGCCACTTCGTCGACCTTGATGCCGTTTTCCTTGGCCAGCTGCAACTGGGCGCGCTCGGAGATCAGGCGGTCGAGCACGAGCCGCGTGAGTTCGTTGCGCGGCACGCGTTCGGCGTCCGGATTTTCCTTGATGAGGCGATCCACCCGCGTCAGCACTTCGGTGTTGGTGATCGGCTCCGAATTGACCAGCGCGACGATGAATTCGGCCGCGCGCTGCACCGGTGCGGTGGTGGGCGCCGCGGGGCGGGCCGCCGGCGGGCCCAGGCGCGGGCCGGCGCGCATGATGTCCGTGATGCCGGAGTGGAAGCCTTGCGCGCCTGCCGCTGCGGCCATTGCTGCAAGGCAGCCCAGGGTGATGATGGAACGGATGTGTTTCATGGCGTGCTCAGTCAGTCGTCTCAGTCGTAGTTGGTGAAGCGGCTCGGCGCTTCGCCAGGTTGGCGCAGGGGTTCATAGCGCTGGATGTTCTGCCGCAGCGCCTGCATCGGGCTCGACCCGATGCTGGAGAAGCCGACAAATTCGAGCTGGAACATGATGCGGGTGTTCGCCGTCACCAGGCCGGTCGTGGTGCGCTGGAGCACCACGCGTCCGATCCAGCAGCAGCCGTCGTACTCGAAGCCGAGCACGCCGTCGGTGACCTTCTTGCCGTCCAGGTCGTAGTTGAGGCGGCCGACCGCATACCAGCGTCCGCCGCCCTGGCCCTTGCCGGGGCCCAGGTTCTTGCCCTTGTCGCCCCACAGGTCGTTGATCGGCCACTGCCAGCCCACGTCGAACGACTTGCTGCCGTCGGTTGCGGTGGGCGTGGTCGGCGCCTGGTAGCGGAAGGCGGCACTGAGGTTGTGATACGGCTCGGGGTTGTACCGGGCGCTGATGGCGGAGCGCTCGGACTTGCGCGTGTCGGGGTTGTACTGGACGAGGGTGTCCACGCTCCACTTCGGCGTCCAGTTGATCTGGCCGCCGATCAGCAGGTCGCTCGCGCGGCCGGTCACGGGAGTGCCACCGGGCAGCACCACGTTCTGGTCGCTGAAGCGAAGGCGCTGCGCGATGCCGAAGCGCGCCGCTTCGACGCCGGTGGCCGGATCGATCAGGCGGGAGGTCACGCCGAGCGTGAGCGCATTGGTGTCCGAGATCCGGTCGCCGCCGGAGAACGCGTTCTCGGTGTAGATGGTCGCGAAGCTGAAGTCGTTGGCCGCCGAATCGTAGTTCGGCAGCATGTTCTGATTGCGGTACGGCGTGTAGACGTAGTAGGCGCGCGGCTCCAGCGTCTGGCGGAAGGCGCGGCCGAAGTAGCTGGCGTCGCGCTCGAAGATCAGGCCGCTGTCGAGGCTGAAGGTCGGCACCGTCCGGGTGCTGGAGGTCGGGTAGAAATACAGCGAGTTCGGGTTGTAGGGAATGCCGCCCACGTACTGCGTGCCGTTGACGGTGAGCTTCGGAATGTCAGCCTGCGGCAGGTAGTAGTTGTAGGTGGCCGCATTCAGCATCAGCTTCGGAATGACGAAGGAGTTCGGCGTGATGAACGGCCGGCTGATGGATGCAACGGCCATCGCACGGTCGCCATCGGGCTGCGACTGCTGGTTGAAGTCGTAGCCCGGCTGGCCGTTCAGGATCGTGTTGACCCGGAAATGCGTGTAGTCGAGGTTGAGCGAGACGTCGAAGCCGTGCCAGTCGTACTTGTTGTAGTTGGCGGTGATCTGCGGCATCCGGTCGTAGGCCGGCGTGATCGGCGACAGGTTGTACTGCAGGTTCTGGTACTGCAGCGCGCGGATGCCGCCGCTCCAGTCGCCCTTGGCCCAGTTGAGCGAGGCGTCGTTCGGCAACTGGCGCTGCGCGAGCGACGGCGTGCGCGTGAAGTCGCGCCAGTAGTCGTTGTCGCTCACGCGGTTGATGCTGATGTTGGCCGACAGCGAATCGAGGCCGAGCGCCTTGGCGTCGAAGTCCTGGTGGTGGGTGGCCCACAGGCCCCAGCGCCTGGTGCTGCCCGGTCCGTTGCCGAGCGTCAGGGCCTGGGGCTGGATCTGCCCGCTCATCAGTTGCTGCAGCTGGGTGCTGCGCAGTTCGTTGTAGCGCTGGCCCACCAGCCGGTCGCTGCCCATGAAGTCGAGGCGGACGGTGCCCTTGTAGTCCTTCTCGAGGTAGCGGAATTCGTTGCTGAAATCGACGCCGCGCTTGCTCATGATCGTCGGCGTGATCGTCGCGTCGCGGTTGGGTGCGATGTTCCAGTAGTACGGCTGCGAGATCTCGATGCCGTTGGTGTTGTCGATGCCGACGGTCGGCGGCAGCAGGCCGCTCTTGCGCTCGCTGGACAGCGGAAAGCTCACACTGGGAATGGGCGGCGTGGTGATGCCCATGAAGCTCAGGCGCGCGTTCTTGGCGACGCCCTCGTTCTCCTCGGTGTCGGTGGTCAGCGTGGTCGCGGTCAGCAGCCAGGCCGGCATCCAGCCGGGGAAGTCTTCGCGGCGGCAGGTGGTGTAGGTGGCCTGGCGGGCCACCGACACGTTGGCGTCGACGAAGTCGATGCGCTGCGCCTCGCCGTGCGCTTCGTTCGCAAGGAACTGGTAGCGCACGTTGTTGAAGAAGCCCTCGAAGGTCTCGAGCTTGAGCTGCAGCTCCGGCCCTTCATACACGTTGCCGCCCTGGTTGACCCGCACGTTGCCGGTGGCCTTGGCGAGGTCGTTGGGCTGGTAGTACTCGAGGCGGTCGGCGGTGATGCCGAGCGCGCCGCGCCGCAGGGCGGCGTTGCCCTCGACCACGGTTTCCAGGTCGGGGCGGCCGGAAATGCGGTCGCCGGTGACCAGGCTGGGCAGCTGGCCACGCTCGGTGGGCGGGATGACTTCCGTCAGCAACGGCGTACGCTTCAGCGTGAGCGGCCCGTCGAGGCTGGGGGCCTGCTGGGCGGAAGCGCCCTGCGCCTGGAACAGCGCCAGGGACAACACGGCCAGCGGCAGCGGCGGGCTGGCGCGCCGCGGGCGCGGCAAGGTAGTGCGTCGGCGCATCACGCCTCCCGCCCGGCCGTTCCGAGGAAAGCCCGCGACTCTCCGGGGGAGGGCAGCGAGCGCACAAGGTGCCAAGCGTGAGGGCTTTGGGTCGTAGGCATCGGTTCGGAACGAAGAATCGTCGGGGGAGACGGCGCGGCAGGCCGGCGGGTTGCAGGGGCCGGCAGCAACCCGTATCGGCCGGAAGCCGGCCGAGCGGGATTGCCGCGCCAGGCGGATTTGTAGAATCGATTATCCATGACAGCACCCCTGACCCCGGCCCCATTGGCCCCAAGTCCCGCCGAGCCCATTCTCTGGACGGATCCGAAACGGGCCGAAGTATTCAAGGGCTGGCTGCACGGCATCGTCCCCGCCCACCGCCTGTTGCCGGACACGGTCCGGCTGGCCTCGGTGGACGCGAGCTTCCGCCGCTACTTCCGCATCGACACCACCGATCCGGCCGCGCCCACGCGCATCGTGATGGATGCCCCGCCGGACAAGGAAAACAGCGACCCCTTCGTGCAGGTGGCGCAGTTGATGGCAGAGGCCGGCGTGCTGGCCCCCACGGTGCTCGAATGGGACCGGCCCCACGGCTTCCTGCTGCTCGACGACCTGGGCCGCCAGACCATGCTGGACGTGCTCGACCCCGCCCGCCCCGACGCGAGCCGCCCTCTCTACGACGAGGCGATCGACGCCCTCATCCGCTGGCAGCTGGCCTCGAAACCCGGCGTGCTGCCGCCCTATGACCGGGCGCTGCTGGAGCGCGAACTCGCCCTGTTCCCCGAGTGGTACATCGGCCGCCACCGCGGCATCGCCGTCGAGGGCAAGCTCAAGGAGCGCCTGGAGCGCAGCTTCAAGCTGATCGTCGACAGCAATCTCGCGTCGCCCAGCGTCTACGTGCACCGCGACTTCATGCCGCGCAACCTCATGGTGAATGTGGCCCCCACGCTCGGCACTGGCGTGTCCTCGCTGCCCCCCGAGGGGGCGCTCGCCGCCTCGGGGCGGCCCGGCGGCGGCTCGGGCACGGCACTCGGCGTGCTCGACTTCCAGGATGCGGTCTACGGCCCCATCACCTACGACATCGCCAGCCTGATGCGCGATGCCTTCCTGAGCTGGGACGAGGAGTTCGTGCTCGACATCACCGTCCGCTACTGGGTCGCCGCGCGCAAGGCCGGCCTGCCGGTCGACGAAGACTTCGGCGCCTTCTACCGGGCCGTCGAATGGATGGGGCTGCAGCGCCACCTGAAGGTGGCCGGCATCTTCGCGCGCATCACGCTGCGCGACGGCAAGCCCCGCTACCTGGCGGACACGCCGCGCTTCATCGCCTACATCCGCGCCACCGCCGGCCGCTACATGGAACTGACGCCGCTGGTGCGGGTGATCGACGAAATCGAGGGCACTTCGGCCATCACCGGCTTCGCCTACGGCCGTGTCTGAAGGAAAACTGAAAAAGCACCACTCTGTGACGCCCGTACAACGGTCGTTCGCAGCTATCGATTTCATAGCATGCCGCGTTTTCACTGTTCCGTGCCGCTGACCGCCGGCACCAGCCTGGCGCTGCCGGCGGGCGCCGCGCGCCATGTGCAGGTGCTGCGGATGCAGCCCGGCGACGCGCTCACGCTGTTCGACGGCGCGGGCGGCGAGTACGCGGCCACCGTCGAGCGCATGGGCCGCAGCGACGTCGCGGTGACGGTCGGCGCCCACCAGCCGGTGGAGCGGGAAGCATCGCGCGCCGTGCACCTCGCGGTCGGCATGCCGGCCAACGAGCGCATGGACTGGCTGGTCGAGAAGGCCACCGAGCTGGGCGTGTCGAGCATCCAGCCGCTGGCCACCGCCCACGGCGTGCTGCGCCTGTCGGGCGAGCGCGCCGAAAAGAAGCGCGCGCACTGGGAGGCCATCGCCGTCGCCGCCTGCGAGCAGTGCGGTCGCAACCGCGTGCCTGTGATCCATCCGGTGCAGAGCTTTTCAGCCTGGATCGGCGCGCAACAGCAGCAGGACGCCGATACCGCCGAGCGCCTCGTGCTGAGCCTCGCCGAAGGCACTCGCGGAATCGCCTCCGTGCAGGCCGACACCGGCCGGGGCGTCCTGGTGCTCAGCGGCCCCGAAGGCGGCCTGAGCGGTGCCGAAGAGCAGGAGGCCATCGCCCGGGGCTTCGCGCCCATCACCCTCGGTTCGCGCGTGCTGCGCGCCGAGACGGCGGCGCTCGCCGCATTGGTGTCGCTCGCCTGACTTCAGGTCGGTTGAAGCGGTGTTTTCCGCGAGGCGAACGCGGAGCACTTGAGAAACAATCGTTACTTCTTTAAGACAAAAGAAGGACATTTGCTTCCATGCCTCGCCCGTCCCGCGCGCTGCTTTTCGCCTTTCCAGTGCTTGCCGCCCTTTGTGCGGCGCAGGGCGCCCAGGCCCAGAATCCGCCCGCTGTGCAGGCGCAGGTGGTCGTCGGTCCCGAGGTCGACAAAGCCTATGCGCAGCTGATGGCCTCGCCCCGCATCCAGAAGCTGATGGAGTCGGTGAAGGCCGACCATGAGCGCTCGATCGAGGACCTGAAGGCGCTCACCGAAATCGAAGCCCCGCCCTTCAAGGAGCAGAAGCGCGCCGAAGCCTTCCTGGCCCGCATGAAGGCGCTGGGCCTGACCCAGGCAAGGATCGACGCCGAAGGCAACGTGGTCGGCCTGCGCAAGGGCACGGGCAACGGGCCGAAGCTGCTGATTTCGGCCCACCTCGACACGGTGTTCCCCGCCGGCACCGACGTGAAGGTGAAGGAGCACGAAGGCCGCCTCCACGCCCCCGGCATCGCGGACGACACGCGTGGCCTGGCCGTGCTTCTGTCGTGGCTCAAGGTACTGAACGACAACAAGATCCAGACCGTGGGCGACCTCATGTTCGTCGCCAACGTCGGCGAGGAAGAACTGGGCAACCTGCGCGGCATGAAGGCGATCTTCCGCGACCACCTCGACATCGACGGCATGGTGGGGCTGGAGCCTTCGGGGCCGGGCAGTGTGCTGATACTGGGCACCGCGAGCCACCGCTGGGAAGTCACGTTCCAGGGCCCGGGCGGCCACAGCTTCGGCGCGTTCGGCCAGGTGCCCAGCGCCATCCACGGCATGGGGCGCGCCATCGCCAAGATCGCCGACGTGCGCACGCCGAGCTTCCCCAAGACCACCTTCACGGTCGGCACGGTCGGCGGCGGCACCTCGGTCAACACCATCGCGCCCGACGCGCGCATGGCCATCGACATTCGCTCGGACGACATGGCCTCATTGCTGGAGACCGAGAAGAAGATCCTCGCGGCTGTCGACGAAGCCGTGGTGGAAGAAAACCGGCGCTGGAACGTGAGCACGCTGAGCGCAAGCGTCAAGCTCATCGGCGATCGCCCCGGCGGTCGCACGCCGCCCGACTCGGTCATCGTCGAGGCCGCGGTGCGCTCGAACGCGGCCTTCGGCCACAAGACGCTGCTGCGCGGCGGCAGCACCGACGCCAACGTGCCGATCTCGCTGGGCGTCCCGGCCATCATCGTCGGCGGGGGCGGCAGGGCGTCGGGATTCCATTCGCTGAGCGAGTCCATTGACATGACAGATGCATGGAAAGGCGCGCAGAATTCGCTCGCCACCGTGCTCGGGCTGGTGGGCGTGCAGGGTGTCAGCGCCCCGCTGCTGCCCAAACGGGCGGTGCGTACCAAGTAATTTGTCACGCTGCCAGTTCGAAAGTGGAAGTGCAACTTTCAGCTTAGGGTCCGCGGCATTTAACAATGCTCACGGTTCTGTCACACACCAAGGAAACGGCCATGGGATTGCTCGATTCGGTACTCGGTCAAGTGCTAGGGGGCGCTGCGCAGCAGCAGCCGCAACAAGGCGGCGGCCTCGGAGGGCTGGGCGATCTCGGCGGGCTTGCCGGTGCGCTGGGCGGCCTGCTCGCCAACAACGGAGAGCAGGGCGGCATCGGCGGGCTGGTCTCTAAGTTCGAGCAGGCCGGCCTCGGCAACGTCATCGGCTCATGGATCGGCAAGGGAGAGAACCAGCCGGTCACGGGCGACCAGCTGCAGAACGCGCTGGGCAGCGACACCATCGCGAACATCGCCTCCAAGCTGGGCGTCAACGCGCAAACGCTGCTGCCGATGCTCGCGACCATGCTGCCGGCCCTGATCGACCAACTCACGCCGCACGGCAAGGTGCCGGAGCAGGGGCTCGGCAACCACGAAGACCTGCTGGGCTCGCTCAGCGGCCTGTTGCAAGGCAAGCAGTCCTGAGAGACTGCCGTCTCCAGACTCGGCGCCCGCAAGGGCGCTTTTTTTCGCCTTTTTTCGCCTCCAGCGGCCTTGGCCGACAATGCCGCTCGCATCAATTCGAGGTAAGACGGCATGGCGGGCGGTGGCAAATCGAAGGTAGAGGGTTCGCAAGCACGACCCGATGGCACCGTCCGGTGGTCCAAGAGCATGCGCGAGGCGCTCGCGCAGTTCAACGACCGGCCCTGCGGCCATTGCGGCGGCCTGCTGTCTGATGAACGCAGCCTGGCCGACAGCCTCGATTTCTTCCGCCGCCACCGTTCCAGCTTCTACCCTCCGCGCGCGGCCCGGCTGCGCATGCTCGAGATGCACGGCACCGGAGCGGCCGAGCTGTTCTTCGAGCCGTCCCCGCACAAGGAAGAAGTGGCCGACCTGCTGGCCATCCAGGACGAGGCCGTGGTCCGCTTCTTCGTGGCGCAGGTCAAGCAGATCGATTGCAAGAACGCACTGATCAAGCAGGCGGCGCGCTGGCCGCTGTTCGTGCTGCGCGAGCTGCTGTCGGCGAACCCCGCGCGCCACCAGGCCGGTGCCGCGCTGATCCTGGAACTGCTGGCCGCCAACCCCGACTGGCAAGCCCCGCTCGAAGCCGCCTGCGACGAGAGCCAGCGCAACACACTCGCGCGCCTGCAGGAAGACGGCTCCGGCGGCGTGGCAGAAGCGCCGCCGGCCGCCTGGCCCGCGCTGCTGAGGCGCCCGCCCTGGAAGAACCGCCAGGCGCTGCCCGTCATCCCCGTCCTGGCGCTGCAGCCCCTGCCGCCGGCCGCGTCGCTGCACTGGCAGCACCTGCAGCCGCCGCAATACCTGCAGGCCACGGGCGACGTGTCCGACTGGCTGGCGCGCGAGGTCCGCGTCTCACGCGAGCGCGCTGACGAATGGGCCGGCGAGTTCACCCGCCACCAGCCCGACGCGCCGGCACATGTGCGCGAAGGCAGCAACGCGCACAAGGCCCTGTGGATGCTGGGCCTGCGCCCCGAGCTGATCGACGGCGTGGTGAACGGCAGAGAGGTCGCGCCGGAAGACTTCGGCCCGCTGCCCGACGCCCGCTGGGGCGCCGCCGAATACCTCTGGCTGCTGCCGCAGCCGCTGGCCGTCGCGGTGTTCACGCACGGACCCGCGCCCACCCACTACATGGACGACGTCTCGCGCGTGCGGCCCATCCTGCATGCGTTCGGCGCCGCCGCGCTGCCGGGGCTGCAGCGCGTGCTCAAGCAGGGCTCGCGCGCGATGTTCGAGCTGGCCGCCGTCATCGAATGGGACCCGCTCGCGGGCTGGATCGCCAGGGGTTTCCACACCAACCGCTGGGTCCGCCACGAGGCGAGCGAGTGGCTGGCGCGCTACCCGCAGGCGGCCGCGCGCGGCCTCGTGCCCATTGCGCTGGGCGAGCCCGGCGCCGCGCATGAAGCCGCGCAGGCCGCGCTGCGCTGGCTCCACGGCGCCGGCCATGCCGACGCGGTGCGCGACCAGGCCGCCGCCTACGGCCCCGAGGCCGCCGATGCCGTGGCACAGCTGCTGGCCATCGCCCCTGAAGACCTGCTGCCCGACAGCCTGCCCGTGCTACCGAAGACCCTGCCGCTGGCCATGCTGCCCCGGCTGATCTTGCGGCAGGGCGGCCAGGCATTGCCCCAGGCCGCCGTGCCCGACGTGCTGATGGCGATGATGCTCGGCAAGCCCGACATGCCCTATCCGGGGCTGGCCGGCCTGCTGGAGGCGCTCACGCCCGACTCGCTCGGGCGTTTTGGCCGTGCGCTGCTGGCCTGGTGGATCGGCAATGGCCGCCCCGCCAAGGAGCGCTGGATGTTCGCGCTGCAGGGCCGCCTGGGCGACGGCGAGACCGCGCGCCAGCTCTACGGACTGCTGCGCCAGTGGCGCGCTGCACTCGACCGCGTGCGCGCCTACGACGCGATGGCGATGCTCGGCGAGATCGGCAGCGACGCCGCCCTGATGCACCTGGCCGAACTCTCGCGCCAGACCCGCCACGACGACCTGCGCACCCGCGCCGACCGCATGCTGGGCGAGGTGGCCGAGCAGCGCGGCCTGAGCCTCGACCAACTGGCCGATCGCACCGTGCCCGACCTGGGCCTGGACAGCCGCGCGCGGCTCACGCTCGACTTCGGCCCGCGCAGCTTCGAAATACGCATGGACCACAACTTCGAGCCGGTGGTGCACAACCGCACCGGCAAGATGCTCAAGACCCTGCCCAAGCCCGGCGCGAACGACGACGCGGGCAAGGCCGCCGCGGCAACCAATCAGTTGAAAGACCTGCGCAAGCTCGCCAAGGCCGTGTCCACCGCGCAGGTGCGGCGCCTCGAAGCCTCGATGTGCGCGCGGCGCCGCTGGGCGCCCGCCGAATTCCTGCCCTTCTTCGCCAACCACCCGGTGCTGCGCGTCTTCAGCCGGTCGCTGGTGTGGGGCTTGTTCGATGCGTCGAACCGGCTGGCCGGCACCTTCCGCGTCGGCGCCGAGGGCGAGCTGACGGATCTGCACGGCGCCCCGGTCATGCTGGCCGGCAACGCGCGCATCGGCATTCCGCATCCGCTGGAGATCGCGGGGCTCGACCCATCACTGGCCTCCGCCTGGACCGGCGTGCTGGCCGGCCACGGTATCGCGCAGCCCTTCGAGCAACTGGCGCGCCAGACCTTCGCGCGCGACGAATCGCTGCGCGCGCGCCGCGACATCCCGCACTGGGCTGGCCGCCAGGTGTCGAATGGTGCGCTCCTGGGCCTGGAACAGCGCGGCTGGCTGCGCGAGGTGGGCGAAGGCGGCATGGTCGGCAGCTTCGGCAAGCCAGTGCCCGGCGGGCGCCGCATCCGCCTGCGGCTGGCCGTCGGCTGGTTCGTGCAGGACAGCCCCGACGGCGCCGAGCTGCAGACCGTGCAGTCCGTGGCGCTCGACGGCGCCGACGGCAGCATGCTGGGCGATTTGTCGCCGGTCGATTTCAGCGAGGTCGAACGCGACCTGCAGCGTGCCGTCAGGCCCGCGGCGGAAAACGCTGGTTGAGCCAGCGCTGCAGGGCCGCGAAGACCGGTTCGGCTTCGAGCTCGTTGAAGATCTCGTGGTACAGCGTGTCGAAGCAATGCGCCTCGACCCTGCCGCCCGCCGCAGCCGCGGCGAAGGCCCGGCTGGCCGACGGCCTCACGAGGCGGTCGTCGCCCGCGTAGAGCAGCAACGTAGGCACGGGCCAGTTCGCAGCGCGCTGCTGCACCGTCGCGCCCTCGTACGCCAGGAAGCGCGCGAGCCGGCCGCCGATGCGGTCGTGCGTGAGCGGATCGTCGCGGTAGGCCTGCACCACGGCCGTGTCGTGCGAGAGGTAGTTGTCGTCCAGGCCGTTGCCCACGCGCAGGTTCGGCGCAATGCGCGGCAGCACCGCGAGCAGCGCCTTCTGGAAGCCGCTCAGGCCGGGGTCGAGCCCCGGCGAGGACAGCACCAGCCCGTCGACCGGCCGCACCCCGCGCGCCACCAGGTTCGCCGCGACCAGCCCGCCCAGGCTGTGCCCCAGCAGCACCAGCGGCAGCCCGGGGTTCAGGCGGCGCGCATCGTCGATCACCAGCGCGAGGTCGTCGACCAGCCGCAGCTCGCTCGGCAGGCCGCCGCGCGCACCGGTGGACTCGCCGTGCCCGTGGTGGTCATGCGCCCACACCGCGAAGCCCCATTCGTGCAGGCATTCCGCCAGCGCGTGGTAACGGCCCGCATGCTCGCCGAGCCCGTGGACCACGACGATCACGGCACGCGCCGGCCCTGGCGCCGGCAGGCGGCGCAGAGCGAGCGTCTCGCCGTCCGGCGTGGACAGCGACACGCGCTGCGGCAGAGGCAGCGCCGGGTCGTTCAAGCCGCCACCGGCTCCGATGCGGCGGCGCGGTGCGCAGCCGGGAGTGCCGCAATCACTTCGGCCACGGCGGCCGTGAGCTTCTTCGCGTACGGCACGTGCAGGAATTCGTTCGGGCCGTGTGCGTTGCTCTTGGGGCCGAGCACGCCGCAGACCATCATCTGCGCCTTCGGGAAGCCGGCACTGAGCATGTTCATCAGCGGAATGGTGCCGCCCTGGCCGATGTAGCCGCACGATGCGCCGAAGTGCGCGCGCGAGGCCTTGTTGAGCGCATCCTCGAACCACGGCGTGATGGTCGGGGCGTTCCAGCCGGTGGCGCCGCCGCCGCTCTCGAAGGTCACGCGGGCCTGGTAGGGCGCGTTGTCCTCGAGCAGGGCCTTGAGCGTCTGCACCGTCTCGGCCGCATCCACCAGCGGCGGCAGGCGCAGCGAGAGCTTGAATGCGGTGTAGGGGCGCAGCACGTTGCCCGCGTCCTTCAGCGCCGGGAAGCCTTCGGCGCCGGTGACCGACAGCGTGGGCTTCCAAGTGCGGTTGAGCAGGGCCTCGACCGGGTCGGTGGTGGTGGGCAGCGCGAACATGGTCGAGCCGCCGCAGTCGTAGTGCGCCCACGGGAAGCGCTTGTAGACCTCATCGCCCAGGATGGCGGCGGTGGCCTTGGCCTGCGCCAGCCGGTCGGGCGGCACTTCGCAATGGAAGCTCGCGGGCAGCAGGCGGCCGGTGGCGCTGTCCTCGAGGCGGTCGAGCACCTGCCGCATGATGCGGAAGCTCGAGGGCACGAGGCCCGAGGCGTCGCCCGAGTGGATGCCTTCGGTCAGCACCTCGACCTTGAGCGTGCCGCTGGCCATGCCGCGCAGCGAGGTGGTGAGCCAGAGCTGGTCGTAGTTGCCGGCGCCGGAATCCAGGCAGATCACCAGCTCGACGTTGCCCAGGCGCGGACGCAGCGCGTCGACGTAGGGCAGCAGGTCGTAGGAGCCGCTTTCCTCGCAGGTCTCGATCAGGCCGACGATGCGCGGATGCGCCACGCCCTGCGCCTTGAGCGCCTGCAGCGCGGCGACGCTGGCGTAAACCGCATAGCCGTCGTCGGCGCCGCCGCGGCCGTAGAGCAGGCCGTTCTCGTACTTGGGCGTCCAGGGGCCGAGGTCGTTGCGCCAGCCGGTGAACTCGGGCTGCTTGTCGAGGTGGCCGTACATGAGCACGGTCTCGTCCATGTCGGTGCCCGTGGCCGGCACTTCGAAGAACAGCACCGGCGTGCGGCCCTCGAGCCGCACGATCTCGAGCTTCAGGCCCTCGACCTTCTGCGCCTCGACCCAGGCGGCGGCGTTGCGCAGCACGGTCTCGAGGTAGCCGTTGGCGGCCCAGTCCTTGTCGAAGCCGGGCGACTTGGAGGGAATGGCGATGTAGTCGGTGAGTTGCTTGACGATGTCGCCGTCCCATCGGGCGGTGACGTCGGACAGGGCACGCTCGGCGTCGAGCGTGCCGGCGGGCATTTCGCGGTGCAGGGGGGCGTTCATCGGTGGGTTCTCCGCGGGTGGACGAAAAGACGCATTTTGCGCCTTGAGGCGAGCGCGCGTAGAGTGCGGGCGATCTCAAACCGGAGGCCATGTGAGCAAGTCAGCATCGACTCGGATCAAGGTAGATATCAAGGTGGGTATTGGCGGCTGGACCTACGAACCCTGGCGCGACAACTTCTACCCCAAGGGGCTCGCGCACGCGAAAGAGTTGAACTACGCGAGCCGCAAGGTCAGCTCCATCGAGATCAACGGCACCTAGTACAGCACCTTCAAGCCCGAGACCTTCCGGAAGTGGCACGACGACACGCCGGCCGACTTCATGTTCTCGCTCAAGGCCTCGCGCTTCGCGACCAACCGCAAGCTGCTTTCGGGCGCGGGCGACTCGATCAAGCGCTTCATAGACAGCGGCGTGGCCGAGCTGGGCGACAAGCTGGGCCCGATCGTGTGGCAGTTCATGCCGACCAAGCAGTTCGATGCGGAAGACTTCGAGGCCTTCCTCTCATTGCTGCCGAAGAAGGAAGGCAGCCGCGTGCTGCGCCACGTGATGGACGTGCGGCACGAGAGCTTCATGGTGCCCGCGTACAAGGCGCTCGCGAAGAAGCACAAGGTGTCGACGGTGTTCACCGACGCCGAGAAGTTTCCGTCGTTCGAGGAGCCCGAGGGCGACTTCGCCTATGCGCGGCTCATGATGGCCGACGCCAAGCTCAAGGCCGGCTATGCGCCGAAGGCGCTGGACACCTGGGCCGAGCGCGCGCAGGGCTGGGCCGAATCACCGAAGAAGCGCGACGTGTTCGTCTACTTCATCAACGGCGCGAAGGAAAGGGCACCGGCCGCGGCCGGTGCCCTGCTGGAGCGCCTGGGGTGGGAGCCGCCGGCTGCGTGAAGCCGGGCGGCGCGGGATGAACCAGAGACTGCGTCAGCCCTTGGCGCCGAAGCTGATCTCGCCCGACAGCTGGCCGCCTTCTTCGATCACGATCTTGCCGTAGCGGATCTTGCCGGTGACCTTGCCGGTGGAGTGGATGACGAGCTTCTCGCGCACGGTGAGGTTGCCGTCGAACACGCCGCGGATTTCGGCGATGTCTATTTCGGCCGAGCCCTTGAACTCGCCCTGTTCGGCGATCTGCATCAGGCGCGAATCCATGGTGGCCTCGACCAGGCCTTCGACCACGAGCGTGTCGCAATCGGTGATCTCGACGCCCTTGAGCTTGATGTTGGGGCCGACGGTGAGCTTGCTTCCGCCTTCCTTGGCGACGGGGGCCGCCGCCGCTGCATTGAGGCCGCCTTGCTGGGCGGTCAGCGACGAGGGATTGACGGGGGAACCGGAGAGGTTGGTGGCTGCGCCGACGAGCGGAGCGGGGCGGGAAGTCAGCGAGTCGTTGTCTCGGTCACGCTTGCCGAAGAAGGGGGACTGTGTAGCCAATGGGGAGCTCCTCAAGAAAGGGGACTATCGTAAGAACGCACTCACGGCATGCGGCACTTCATTGCGCAAGAAGCGTAACTGAATAAGTCGTCACCGACACGACAATGGCCCGCATGACCCGCCCGAATCTCGAAGCCCTCTCCACGCCCGCCGCCACCGACTCGCGGTTCGACAAGCCCTCGCACGGCTGGCGGCGCACGCTGTTCACGGTGATCTTCGAGGCCGACACGCGCGCGGGGCTGTGGTTCGACCTTGCGCTGATCGCGGTCATCGTCACCAGCGTGCTGGTGGTGATCCTGGACAGCGTGCAGTCGATCCGCGAGCACTGGCGCCCGGTGTTCAACGCGCTCGAATGGGTGTTCACCATCCTGTTCACGCTGGAGTACATCGCGCGGCTGTGCTGCGTGAACAAGCCGCTGCGCTATGCGCTGAGCTTCTACGGCGTGATCGACCTGCTCGCGCTGCTGCCGACCTTCCTGGTGGCCCTCGCGCCCGAACTGGCCTACCTGATCGACGTGCGCATCCTGCGCCTCTTGCGCGTGTTCCGCATCTTCAAGCTGTCGCGCTACTCGGTGGAGTACCGCGCGCTGGTGATGGCCGTGGCGTCGAGCCGGCGCAAGATCACCGTGTTCGTCGGCTTCGTGATGCTGGTGGTGCTGGTGATGGGCACGCTGATGTACGTGGTCGAAGGGCCCGAGCACGGCTTCACGAGCATTCCGGTGGCCATCTACTGGGCCATCTCGACGATGGCCACCGTGGGCTTCGGCGACCTCGTGCCCAAGACCGACCTGGGCCGCGCGATCGCCTCGGTGATGATGCTGCTGGGCTGGGGCGTGCTGGCGGTGCCCACGGGCATCGTGACGGCAGAAATGGCACGGCGCGGGCCGAACGACGAAGCTGTGCCCGTGCCTGTGGCGCAACGCGGTGTTCTTGCGATGACGGCGCCCGAGCCCGCGTCCGCGCCTGCGGTGCCGGCGAAGCGGATTACTCCGTCGGCCAGGCGACGCGCCCTTGCGCAGCATCGCCGAGGCGGGCGATGAACGCATCGGCATCAGGCTCGGGGAGCGTGAAGACGAAGCGCACGTCGTCGCCGTGCTGCACGCTCTCGAGCACCGCGCCGGCCGAGGCGAGTTCACGCCGCACCAGCCCTTCGAGCGCGTAGGGCACGATGCATCGCAGGCTGCGCTGGCGCAGCAGCGGCACGAGCGTGGCGCCGAGCAGGGCTTGCGCCACCGCGTCCGTGTAGGCCCGCACGAGGCCGCCGGCACCGAGCTTCACGCCGCCGAAATAGCGCACCACGGTCGCGAGCGCGCCTTCGACCTGCTGGTGGCGCAGCACCTCCAGCATCGGCCGTCCCGCGGTGCCACCGGGCTCGCCGTCGTCGTTCGCGGCCGACTGGCCACCTGCCATCAAGGCCCAGCACACGTGCGCCGCGGCGGGATGCTCTGCGCGCAACGAGGCGACCACGGCCAGTGCAGCCGCGCGGTCGGCCACCGGCTGCACGCAGCCGATGAAGCGGCTTTTCTTGATGAGCAGTTCGCTGTGAACCGGCTGCGCCAGCGTGAAGCTCATGCGTTGCGGTCCACGTCCATCACGTGCATCAGGGGCTCAGCCGCCGCCGCGCTCGAACTTGAAGACCGCGGTGCCGGCGCGCGCATTCGGCAGCCAGCGCACGTCGCGGCCGTCCTGCAGGCCGAAGGCGTCGAGCACGCGCAGATTGTTCTTGCCGGCCAGCACTTCGAAGTCCTTGAAGGTGCCGACGCGGATGTTGGGCGTGTCGTACCACTGGTAGGGCAGGCGGCGCGTCACCGGCATGCGGCCGCGCGCCACGCTCAGGCGGTTGGGCCAGTGCGCGAAGTTGGGAAAGGCGACTATGCCGATGCGCCCCACGCGCGCGGTCTCGCGCAGCATCACCTCGGCATTTCGCAGGTGCTGCAGCGTGTCGATCTGCAGCACCACGTCGAACGAAGCGTCGTCGAACATCGACAGGCCTTCGTCGAGGTTGAGCTGGATCACGTCGACGCCGCGGCGCACGCACTGCAGCACGTTGCCGTCGGCAATTTCCACGCCGTAGCCGGTGCAGCCGCGCTCGCGCTGCAGCAGGTCGAGCAGGGCGCCGTCGCCGCAGCCGAGGTCGAGCACGCGCGAGCCCTTGGGCACCAGCTCCGCGATCAATCGTTGATGTTCGAGGTCGCTCATGCAGTAGTACTCCCCCCCAGGCTTGCCGCTTCGAGTGCTGCGCCAACCCCCTTCAGGGGGCCCGCGCCTTGGGGCGGCCCGGCGGCGCTCGTCTCCTTGGCGACGCGCTCGAAGTAGGAGCGCACCACGCCCATGTAGCGCACGTCGTCGAGCAGGAAGGCGTCGTGGCCGTGCGGCGCGTCGATCTCGGCGTAGCTCACGTTGCGGCGGTTGTCGAGCAGCGCCTTCACGAGTTCGCGGCTGCGCGCGGGCGAGAAGCGCCAGTCGGTCTTGAAGCTCACGAGCAGGAACTTGGCCGTGGCATTGGCGAACGCGGTGCTGAGCTTGCCGCCGTGGCTGCGCGCGGGGTCGAAGTAGTCGAGCGCGCGAGTGATGAGCAGGTAAGTGTTGGCGTCGAAGTACTCGCTGAACTTGTCGCCCTGGTAGCGCAGGTAGCTTTCGATCTGGAACTCGACGTCTTGCGTGGAGTAGCGGTAGTCGAGCCCCGCGGCCTCGCCTTCGACGGCGCTGCGCAGGATGCGGCCGAACTTCGCGTTCATCACGTCGTCGCTGAGGTAGGTGATGTGGCCGATCATCCGCGCGATGCGCAGGCCGCGCTTGGGCACCACGCCGTGCTCGTAGAAATGGCCGCCATGGAAGTCGGGGTCGGTGACGATGGCGCGGCGCGCAACCTCGTTGAAGGCGATGTTCTCGGCCGTGAGGTTGGGCGCGCTGGCCACCACCACGGCGTGGCGCACGCGATCGGGGTACTGCAAGGTCCACGACAGCGCCTGCATGCCGCCGAGGCTGCCGCCCATGACGGCAGCGAGCGTCTTGATGCCGAGCGCGTCGAGCAGGGCGGCCTGGGCGTCGACCCAGTCTTCGACCGTGACCACCGGGAAGTCGGCGCCGTAGACGCGGCCCGTGGCGGGGTTGACGTGCATCGGGCCGGTCGAGCCGAAGCAGGAGCCGAGGTTGTTGACGCCGATCACGAAGAAGCGGTCGGTGTCCACCGGCTTGCCCGGACCCACCATGTTGTCCCACCAGCCCTCGGAGCGGACTTGGCCCTGGTAGACGCCCGCCACGTGGTGCGAGGCGTTGAGCGCATGGCACACCAGCACCGCATTGCTGCGATCGGCGTTCAGGGTGCCGTAGGTTTCGTAGGCGAGCGTGTAGTCGCTGATCGATGCGCCGCTGCGCAGGGCCAGCGGGCCTGCGAACTGCATCGACTGCGAAGTGACGACCAAGGGAGGTGACGACGACATGAATGAAAAACCCGGCCTCGCCAAAAACGAGCCGGGTCTGCCGCGCCTGTCTTTAGCTGGATTTATAAAGCGCCCGCAAGCTGAAGCAAATCGGCGCAGCACGAGTATATCCCCCAGGCTGCGCGCACTGCGTGTCGCTTCGCCAACCCCCTTCGGGGGCAACACCTGCGGCCCGGCGAAGCCGGTTCCGCGGTGTTTCTGGAAGGGGCTCTGCTTTTTTACCAGCCGATGATCATGATCACGCCCAGCACCAGGAAGATCGCGGCGGAGATGCCGTGCACGAGCTTGATCGGCACGCGCCGCACGATCTTCTCGCCGAGCCACACCACCGGCGCGTTGGCCAGCATCATGCCCAGCGTGGTGCCCGCGACCACCCAGAAATAGTCGTGCGTGAAGCGGGCGGCCAGCATGACGGTGGCGATCTGGGTCTTGTCGCCCATCTCGGCGAGGAAGAACGCGATCACGGTGGTGCCAAAGACGCCGAACTTCGACACGCCCGGGGCATCGTCGTCGTCGAGCTTGTCTGGAATCAGCATCCAGACGGCCATCGCGATGAACGAGCCGCCAAGAATCCAGCGCAGCACCTCGGGCCCGAGCCAGCGCGTGATGTAGTTGCCCACGGCACCTGCCAGAGCGTGGTTGATGATGGTGGCGGCGAAGATGCCGAGGACGATGGGCCAGGGTTTCCTGAAGCGGGCTGCGAGCAGAAGGGCCAGGAGTTGGGTCTTGTCGCCCATTTCGGCGAGCGCAACTACGCCGGTTGCAACGAGAAAAGCTTCCATTTTTTGAACGTGGGGTTTCTTGGCCGAAGGACGCAATTGACCGTGCAACACCTTCGGCCATATTCCCGAAGTTACACGGTCAAAGGTCTCGCCAGGTGTTTTCTCACTGCACGCGCCATGTCCTGTGGGGCAGGACAAGTCTGTTGACGCGGGCCCCTCTCGCAAATCGGAAGGCGGCTACTCCCCAATGACGGGCGAGATTCTACCTGTAGCGCCAAGGGCCTCACCTGATCCTGTAAGCGGGCGCTAGCTTTTGATTGTTTTCACAGGCGCTACCTCAAGAAGCAAATTCCTGCTTGCTTTTCGAATATTTCACCCATAATGCACGAGCCTCCCACTTCATTTTGGTGGGGAGGCAGTTCGGTGATCGGTCAGTTTCGCGCGACTCGACGCTCTCGTTTGAGTGATGCTTTCGGGACTCCATCGCTTTTCTTGATGTGTTTATAGGAGTCCCTTGATGGGCAACAAACTGTACGTCGGCAACTTGCCTTACTCGGTGCGCGACGGTGATCTCGAACAGGCCTTCGGCCAGTTCGGCGCAGTGACCAGCGCCAAGGTCATGATGGAGCGCGACACCGGCCGCTCGAAGGGCTTCGGCTTCGTCGAGATGGGCAGTGACGCGGAAGCACAGGCCGCCATCAACGGCATGAACGGCCAGCCCCTGGGCGGCCGCAGCGTCGTCGTCAACGAAGCACGTCCCATGGAAGCTCGTCCCCCGCGTAGCGGTGGCGGCGGCTACGGCGGCGGCGGTGGTGGTTATGGCGGCGGTGGTGGCGGTGGCTACGGCGGCGGCGGTGGTGGCGGCTACGGTGGTGGTGGCGGCGGTGGCCGCTCCGGCGGTGGCGGCGGCTACGGCGGCGGTGGCCGCAGTGGTGGCGGCGGTGGTGGTGGCGACGGCGGTTTCCGCAGCCCCTACGGCGCCGGCCCCCGTGGCGGTGGCGGCGGTGGTCGCAGCGGCGGTGGTGGCGGTGGCTACGGCGGCGGCGGCAACAGCGGCTACTGAGCCCTGCACCTCGAAGCACAAAAAACACAAAAGGCTCCTTCCGGAGCCTTTTTCTTTGGCCGCACGCTTTTCTTCGCGCCCGCTCAGGCCTCGCCGCTTCGCTTCTTGCGCCCGCGCCCCTGCACCGCGCGGTCGAGTACGGCATTCGGCAGCATGCGCATGATCTTGGCGACCACGCCCATCTGCCACGGAATCACGCGGTAGCTCGTGCCGGACTCGATGGCACGCAGCGCCTGGGCGGCAAAGTCCTCGGCCTTCATGAGGAAGGGCATGCCGTAGCGGTTGCCCTGCGTCAACGGCGTGTCGATGTAGCCGGGGCAGAGCGTGACCACCTTCACACCGCTGTTGTGCAGCTCGCCACGCAGGCTCTCACAGTACGCGACCACTCCGGCCTTGCTCGCGCAGTACGCCCCGTGGCCCGGCAGGCCGCGGATGGATGCAACACTGCCGATGCCGACCAGCCGCCCGCTGCCGCGTTGCACCATCGCCCGCACGAAAGGATGGAAGGTTGCAGCCAGCCCGACGTTGTTGGTGGCGAAGGTCTGCGAGAGCACGTCGAGGTCCGAGCGCTCCGCGGTGTCGATGCCGATGCTGATGCCCGCATTGGCGATCACCACGTCGGGCAGCCCCTGCTGCGCGATGCAGTCATTGCCGGCGGCCACGATGCTGTCGGTCTGCGCCACGTCGGCGTTGTAGACCCGGTAGCGGTCCGCGCTCAGCCCGCGCGACTTCGCCCAGGCTTCGATCTCCGCCGTGCGCCGGGCCACCAGCGCCAGCCGATACCCTGCGTCATAGAAGCTCGCGGCCAGGGCCTGGCCGATACCGCTCGACGCGCCGGTAATGAAGACGAGCGGGGCCGAGGTGGTCATGCGTGATCTTTCGGGGTCTTCTCGTTGTCAGCGCTTCTTGGCAGGCGCGGGAGCGGCGGCGGCGGCCGACGGAATCAGCACGCCGCGCACCCGTCCCTTGAGGTTGGCGACGCCGCTCAGGTTGTCGTAGTCGAGCGTGTCACCGGTGAACTGGTCCTTGTCGCGGATCAGCGTGACCGGCTGGTTCGACGTGACGCGCTCGGTGTCGACGAAGGCGTGCAGGAACTCGCCGCGGAACTCCAGGCGCGGCGTGGGCTTGCCATCGGGACCCACCGACGGGTCGCGGATGACGATCGCGTTGCCGAACAGCTGCAGCTCGCTGCCGTCCGAATTCGACAGCCCGCGGTTGGCGGTGGAGCGCGTCACCAGCCCCTCGGGCGAGATGGAGCGCATGCGCACCTTGTCGACCTCGATGGTGTCGGTATCGGGATAGTGCCGGCCTTCGACGCCATACAGCTCGCTGCGCAGGTCGCCGTTCGGCAGGAAGTTCTTGATGACGAAGTCGCGCATGAAGTAGTCGGGCTCATGCGTGGGCGCGGCCTTGGCGGTGGGCTCAAGCAGCTTGGGCGCATTGCGCACCAGCCAGTAGGTGCCGAGCGCGACGGCCGCCGTCAGGATGATCGGCAGGTAGATCGTGGCGCGGTCGAGGACGTCGCGCACCAGGCCCCATGCGCGTTTCACGTTGTTCATGTGTTCGGGCCCCGGGCAGCGTCGAGCATGGCGCGGTACTGGCCGCAGGCGGTGAGAAGCAGGTCGCAGAATTCGCGCGCCGCGCCTTCGCCGCCGCGCGCCTGTGTGACGTAGCGGGCAATGCCGCGCACCTCGGCATGCGCGTTGGCCGGCGCCGCCGCAAAGCCGACGCGCGTGAGCACCGGCAGGTCGGGCCAGTCGTCGCCGATGGCCGCAGCCTGCGCCCATTTGAAGCCCAGCTGGTCGAGCATGGCCTGCGCGGCGGGCAGCTTGTCTTCGGTGCCGTAGCGCACATGCTCGATGCCCAGCGCCTCGAGCCGCACGCGCAGCGGCTTGGAATCGCGCCCGGTGATCACTGCCGGCACGATGCCCGCCCTGCGCAGCAGCTTGAGGCCGTAGCCGTCGAGGATGCTGAAACGCTTGAGCGTTTCGCCGTGTTCGGTGAAGTACACGCCGCCATCGGTCAGCACGCCGTCGATGTCGAAGAAAACGATGCGCACGTCCTGCGCGGCGAGCAAGGTCTCGGCCTGGAACTCGAGCGCCATCAGATGACCTTCGCGCGCATCAGGTCGTTGGTGTTGATCGCACCCACGACCACGCCCGCGCCGTCGATCACGAACAGCCGGGTGATGCCGCACTGCTCCATCAGCTCGGCGGCTTCCACGGCCAGCGCGTCGACGCGGATGGTGCGGGGGTTGTGATGCATCACGTCGGCCGCCTTGGGGCTGCGCAGGTCGGCGCCGGCTTCGATCAGGCGGCGCAGGTCGCCGTCGGTGAATATGCCCGAGGCGCGGCCGTCGGGCTCGACCACCGCGGCGGCGCCGAAGCCCTTGATGCTCATCGCGCGCATCAGCTCGCTGATGGTGGCCGACGGCGGCACGCGCGGCACCTCGTCGCCGGAGCGCATGACGTCGCTCACGTGGGTGAGCAGCTTGCGCCCGAGCGCGCCGCCCGGATGCGAGCGCGCGAAGTCTTCCGAGCCGAAGCCGCGCGCGTCGAGCAGCGCCACGGCCAGCGCGTCGCCCATCGCCATCTGGGCGGTGGTGCTCGCGGTGGGGGCGAGGTTGAGCGGGCAGGCTTCCTTGGACACGCCGGCGTCGATCACGATGTCGGCATGGCGCGCAAGGGTGGATTCGGGACGGCCGGTCATGGCGATCAGGGGCACGCCCTGGCGCTTGACGACCGGCAGGATGACGGTGAGCTCGTCGACCTCGCCGCTGTTGGAGATGGCCAGCACCAGGTCGACCGACTTGATCATTCCGAGATCGCCGTGGCTGGCCTCGGCCGGGTGCACGAACATCGCGGGCGTGCCGGTGGAAGCGAGGGTGGCGGCGATCTTGCGGCCGACGTGGCCGCTCTTGCCCATGCCCATGACGACCACGCGGCCGCGCACTTCGAGGATCTTGCGCACGGCGTCGACGAAGCTCGGCCCGACGCGGGCCTTCAGGCCGGAGACGGCTTCGGCTTCGATGTCGAAAGTGATGCGTGCCCGGGAGAGGATCGCTTCGGGGTCGACCACGGGGGCCGGGACGGGACGGGAGCTCATCGGCCGATTTTACGGGGCGGCCAGTCCGGGGATATACATACGCGCCCCGGCAAAGCCCGGGGCACGGACATTGCTCTAGCATCGGCGCCTATGTCTTCGTTCGATCTCACGCTGTTGTACTTGCTGGCCGCGGTGATCGGCGTGGTGGCCTGCCGCTCCCTGAAGCTGCCGCCCATGCTCGGCTACCTGTCGGCCGGCGTGCTGATCGGCCCGCATGCGCTCGCGCTGGCGCAGAACTCCGAGGGCATCCGGCACCTGGGCGAATTCGGCGTCGTGTTCCTGATGTTCGTGATCGGGCTGGAGTTCAGCCTGCCCAAGCTGCGCGCGATGCGAAAGCACGTATTCGGGCTCGGCCTGCTGCAGGTGCTGCTGACGATGGCCATCGCCACGGTCGGCGCGCTGCTGATCGCGCGGCTGCTGCCGCCGTCATGGCAGCTCGGCTGGCAGACCGCGCTGGCGCTGTCGGGCGCACTCACCATGAGCAGCACCGCCATCGTCATCAAGCTGATGGCCGAGCGGCTGGAGCTCGAGAGCGAGCACGGCAAGCGCGTGATGGGCGTGCTGCTGTTCCAGGACCTGGCGGTGGTGCCGCTGCTGGTGCTGATCCCCGCGCTGGGCGCGCCGCCCGAGGCGCTGGCCAAGGCGCTCGGCCTCGCGCTGCTGAAGGCCACCTTCCTGATCGGCGTGTTGCTCTACGGCGGCCCGCGCGTCATGCGCTGGTGGCTCACGCTGGTGGCGCGGCGGCGCAGCGAGGAACTGTTCATCCTGAACGTGCTGCTGGTGACGCTGGGGCTGGCATGGCTCACCGAGCTGGCCGGCCTGAGCCTGGCGCTGGGCGCGTTCATCGCGGGCATGCTGGTGTCGGAGACCGAATACAAGCACCAGGTCGAGACCGACATCCGTCCCTTCCACGACGTGCTGCTGGGGCTGTTCTTCATTACCGTGGGCATGTCGCTCGACTGGCACATCGTGGTCGAGCGCTGGATGCTGGTGGGCGTGCTGCTGCTGGTGCCGCTGGGGTTCAAGCTCGGGCTGGTGACGGTGCTGGCAAAGGTGCTCGGGGCCACCTCGGGCGTGTCGCTGCGCACCGGCCTGTACCTCGCGCAGGCCGGCGAATTCGGCTTCGTGCTGCTGACGCTGGCGCAGGAACGCAGCCTGCTGCCGCCGTGGCTGGCCAATCCGGTGCTGGCGTCGATGGTGCTGTCGATGCTGGCGACACCTTTCATCATCATGTACAGCAACGCCATCGTGCGAAAGCTGGTGGCCAGCGACTGGCTGCAACAGTCGCTGCAGATGACGAGCATCGCGCGCAAGACCATCAACACGGCGCAGCACGTGATCATCTGCGGCTACGGGCGCTGCGGCCAGAACCTGGCGCGCATCCTGGAGCGCGAAGGCATTCCGTACATGGCGCTCGACCTAGACCCCGACCGCGTGCGGCAGGCCGCCGCCGCCGGCGACTCGGTGGTGTTCGGCGACGCGGCGCGGCTGCAGGCCCTGATGGCCGCCGGCCTGGCACGCGCCAGCGCGGTGGTGGTCACCTACCTCGACGTGCCGGGCGCCATGAAGGTTCTGGCCAACACGCGCGCCCACGCCGCCCACGTGCCGGTGATCGTGCGCACGCAGGACGACCACGACCTCGAGAAGCTGCAGGCCGCCGGCGCCACCGAGGTGGTGCCCGAAGCCATCGAGGGTTCGCTGATGCTTGCGAGCCATGCGCTGGCGCTGGTCGGCGTGCCGATGCGGCGCGTGATCCGCGTGGTGCAGGACCAGCGCGACGCGCGCTACAACCTGCTGCGCGGCTACTTCCACGGCGCCGACGACGACAAGGCCGACGAAATAGACCACGAACGGCTCAACAGCTTCACCCTGAACGCCGGCGCCCGCGCCGTCGGCCAGACGCTGGAGCAGCTGGCGCTGCCGACGCTGGGCGTGCGCGTCGCGAGCGTTCGCCGCCATGACGGCCAGCCGCGCACGCCGGCCGGCGACACGGTGCTGACCGACGGCGACACGCTGGTGCTGTCCGGCAAGCCGACCGCGCTGGCCGTGGCGATCGAGCGGCTGCAGAAGGGCTGAGTGGCCGGGGCCGCTCAGCTCAATTGATCAGCGTCGGGTTGCGTTTTTCTTCGTCGATGCGCTGCTGGCGGCGCACCGCCTCGCATTGCGCGTGGGCCTTGTACTCGGCCTTGAGGCACTGCGCGGCCATGCACTGCGCCCTTGCGATGAAGTTGCGATCGCCGCACTGGGCCAGGGGTTCGGGGGGAGGAGGGGCGGGTGCCGGTGGCGGCGGGGCTGCCGCGACGGCTGGTGCCGGAGTTTCAGGGGCGCGGGGCGCGGGGGCTGCAACGGCTGCCTGCTTGCGGGGCCGGGCGGCGGGCTTGGTGCTTGCCGCGGGCGGTGCGGCTTCGGCGACGGGAGGTGCCTCGGCCGCCGGAGGCTCCGGCGCCGCCTGCGCCGGGGGTGGTGCCGGCTCTGCCGGAGGCGGTGCGGGCTCGGCGGCCGGTGCCGATACCGCCGGTTCGGTGTCGGTGACCGCCGCAGGCGCCTTGCGGGTTCCGTAGCCGTACCAGCCCGCGACCATCATCAGCACCGCCAGCACCAGCAGGCCGAACCACAGCAGCATCACCCGCTTGCGGGGCGGCCGCTCGACCGGCCGCCGGACCTTGACCCGGGTGCGCTTGCGCTCGGCCTTCTCCTGGCGCGCCGTCTCGAAGCCCGAGGATGGCGCAGGCGGCGGCGGTGGAGGATCGTCGTAGACCATGACCACCGTCTCCTGGTCGTCCGACGGGGGCGGGGCCGACGATCTTCCGAAGAACGAACGGCCGGGCTCGGCCTCGCGCGGGTCGAAAAGCGGCGCGGGAATGGTCGGTGCACGCAGCTGGGCGGGAGCGGTGGTCGCCCACTCGCGCTCGGGGCTCGGCGGCGGGGGAATCCTGGTTGCCTTGCCGGACAGCGTGGCGCCGCAGCTCCGGCAGAAATTCGCGCCGTCACGGTTTTCCGTGCTGCAGACCGGACAAATCAAGGCCATGGCTTACTACTGACTACTCTCGGAAACCGGAACGAAAAGGGCTGTTGGCGGGCATGCCCGCATCTGGGAGGTCTGGCGAAGAGGCCGCCGGGGCCTCAGGTCACGGCGACGCGCTTGGAGCGGTGCGCCATGCGCTTGGCGATCACCGCGCCCAGTGCCATCGCGATTTCCAGCGCCAGGTTGGGCTGGCGGTTCGACATCTCCGCGAAACGGATCGCGTTGAGCCGCCACACGCGGCCCGCGCCGGTGACCACCACGTTGGCAGAGTGCGGCAGGCGCGAGAAGAACGAGCCTTCGCCCACCACCGAACCCGGCGTGAGCACGGCTAGCCGCATCTGCTCCTTGCTGCTGACGCGGTGCACGCTGATGGCGCCGCTCTCGATGAAGAACACCGAGCGGTCCGGCGTGCCCTGTTCGATCAGCACGTCGCCGACGGCGGTCTCGATGGGCTGCAGGTAGCCGGCCAGCGTTTCCCATTGCTGGACGCTGAACGTCAACGCAAAAGCGTCGGTGCTCATGTTCTCCGCGATGGCGCGGCTCAAGTTCTGGATGGACATGTTTTTCTCAACCCCCGCATCGGTTCCGAAGTATCCGCGATGGCCGCGAGATTGGGCTACAGGTGTTTACGTTTTTGAAACGCCTGTCGCTATTTCCCAATGCAAAAGCGCGAAAAGATGACCCCCAGCAGGTCATCGGCGCCGAACTCCCCCGTGATCTCGTTCAGCGCGTTCTGCGCCAGCCGCAGTTCCTCGGCCAGCAGATCGAGCAGTTGGGCCTGCGCCGCGAGGTGGCTGGCCGCCAGCGCCAAGTGCGCCTCGACCTGGGCCAGCGCCTGCACGTGGCGCGCGCGCGCCAGGTACACGCCTTCGGGCACGGCCTGCCAGCCGGCCATGGCCAGCAGCTGCTCGCGCAGGGCCTCGATGCCCAGGCCGGTCTTGGCGGACAGCGCGATGCCCTCGGCGGGCTGTGCCGACGGTGCCGCGTCCTGCTTGTTCCAGACATCCAGCACCGGCACGCTCGCCGGCAGCTTGCGCCTCAGGCCCGCGAGGATTTCCGCGTCGGCGGCCGCGTAGTCAGGCAACGCGGCGCGGGTCAGGTCGTGCAGGAACAGCACGGCGTCCGCGCTTTCGATCTGGCCCCAGGCGCGCGCGACTCCGATCTGCTCGACCTCGTCGCTGCTCTCGCGCAAGCCGGCGGTGTCTGCCACATGCAGCGGCACGCCGTGGATCTGGATGGTCTGCGAGACCACGTCGCGCGTGGTGCCCGCCACCGCGCTCACGATGGCCAGCTCGGCGCCGGCCAGTGCATTGAGCAGCGAACTCTTGCCCGCGTTGGGCTGCCCCGCGATCACCACCTTGATGCCTTCGCGCAGCAAGGCGCCTTGGCGCGCGCGCTGCTGCACCGCGGCCAGCTGCGACTGCAGCTTCGCCAGCTGCCCGGCCGCGTCGGCCTTCTGCAGGAAGTCGATCTCTTCTTCCGGAAAGTCGAGCGTGGCTTCGACCAGCATGCGCAGGTGGATCAGCGCATCGCGCAGCGTGTGTATCTCGCGCGAGAACTCCCCGGACAGCGAACGGCCGGCACTGCGCGCGGCCGCCTCGGTACTGGCGTCGATCAGGTCGGCAATGGCCTCGGCCTGTGCCAGGTCGATCTTGCCGTTGAGGAACGCCCGCTGGCTGAACTCGCCCGGCTCGGCCACGCGCAGGCCGGGCAGGCGCGGGCGGCCGGTGACAGGGTCGGGCTCGGCCGCCGCTTCCAGGCAGCGCGCCAGCAGCAGTTGCAGTACGACCGCGCCGCCGTGGGCCTGCAGTTCGAGCACGTCTTCGCCGGTGAAGGAATTCGGCGAGGGAAAGTGAATGGCCAGGCCGTGGTCGACCGGCTCGCCGCCCGCGTCGCGAAACGGCATGTAGGTGGCCTCGCGCGGCTTGAGCGCGCGCCCGCAGATGGCGTCGATCAGCGGCGCCAGCCTGGCGCCCGACACCCGCACGATGCCGACCGCCCCGCGCCCCGAGGCGGTGGCGATGGCGACGATGGGATCGGTGGTACGGGCGAGCATGGTGCGGATTCTTTCAGCAAAAAGGGCCGCTTACGCGGCCCTTCGTGGGATGGCTTGGTTGCCGTGCGGCTGTCGTTACTTGGTGCCGAGCACGCCCAGGCGCTTGTTGATGAACCACTGCTGCGCGATCGACAGCACGTTGTTCGTGATCCAGTACAGCACCAGGCCGGCCGGGAAGAAGATGAACATCACGCTGAACGCGAGCGGCATGATCCACATCAGCTTGGCCTGCATCGGATCGGGCGGCGTCGGGTTGAGCCAGGTCTGGAACAGCGAGGTGGCCGTCATGACGACCGGCAGGATGTACCAGGGGTCCGGTGCCGACAGGTCGGTGATCCAGCCGATCCACGGTGCATGGCGCATTTCGACCGACGACAGCAGCACCCAGTACAGCGCGATGAACACCGGGATCTGGATCACGATGGGGAAGCAGCCGCCCATCGGATTGACCTTTTCGGTCTTGTAGATCCGCATCATTTCCTGCTGCATCTCTTGCGGCTTGTCCTTCAGCCGCTCGCGCATTTCCATGATCTTGGGGTTGATGGCCTTCATCTTGGCCATGCTGGCGTAGGCCTTGGCGTTGAGCCAGTAGAAGGCGGCCTTCAGCAGCACCACCAGCGCCACGATCGACCAGCCCCAGTTGCCCAGGATGCCGTGCAGCTGGGTGAGCAGCCAGTACAACGGCTTCGAGATGATCGCGAAGATGCCGTAGTCCTTCACCAGGTCCAGGCCGGGGGCGATGCTTTCGAGCTTCTTTTCTTCTTCGGGACCGGCGAACAACACGCTGTTCACGACCTGCGTGGCGCCTGGCGCGATCTTCGGCAGCGTGGCCACCATCGACACGGTGAACAGGTTGTCGCCCAGGTCCCTCACGCGGAATTCGCGGCGCAGTTGCTCGCTGGCCGGGTCGCCCTTGAGCAGCCAGGCCGAGGCGAAGTAGTGCTGCACCATCGCGATCCAGCCGTCGTTGGCCGGCGGCGGCGGTTCGATCTTGCCCTTGGCGATGTCCTTGAAGTCGAGCTTGTGGAACTTCTTCTCGTTGGTGTACGCGGCCGGACCGGTGAAGGTGTTGGTGCCGAACATGGTGCCGGCGGCCACGGTGCCGTGACGCAGCAGTTGCATGTAGAGCAGGGCATCGCGCGGCTGGTAGCTCACGTTGACGACTTCGTGGCGCACGCCGATGGCGTAGTCGCCGCGGTGGAACACATAGGTCTTGACGTACTTCAGGCCGCCGACGGGGGCGCTTTCGAAGCTCACCTCGAGCGTGTTCTGGCCGTCGGCCATCTCGCGCGGGCCGGCCTTCGGCGTCATCTGCGTCAGGTGGTTGGGGAAGGCGTCGCCGGCCACCGGGTTCACCAGGCCGGTCTGCGCGACGTAGCGCGTGGCGGGCGAGCCGTCTTCGAACAGCACGACGTGCTTGGTGCGGTCGGCCTCGTCGTACTTCAGCAGCTCGAGGTAGTTGACCGTGGCGCCTTCGCTGTCGATCGTGGCCTTGAACAGGTCGGTGGTGACGTTGACCTTCTCGCGCGGCGCGGCCGGCGTGGCCGACGTCGGCACGGCACCGGCGCTGCCGGGGGCGGCGGACGCGGAGGGCACGCCGTTGCCGGTGGCAGGCGTCGTGCCGGCGGCCGGGGCGGTGACGGCCGGCTTGCTGGACGGCAGGAAGGTCGGCTTGTTGCCGTTGAAGACCTGCCATTGGTCCCACAGCAGCACCAGCGAGAACCCAAAAATCACCCACAGTATCGTGCGGCGGATATCGTTCATGACGAAGACTTCTTGTCGGAGGAGAGAAGAGACGAAAACAGCGATCCTGACTTGTCAGTGCGACGCTGTGATTTCGGTGGAACCGGATCGTGCCCGCCCTGGCACCAGGGCTGGCAGCGCGCGATGCGGTGCAGAGTCAGGTAGCTGCCCTTGAGCGCGCCGTGCACCTCGAGCGCCTCGATCGAATACACCGAGCAGGTCGGCGTGAAGCGGCACGACTGGCCGAGCCAGGGGCTCAGCAGCAGTCGGTAGGCCTTCACGAAGCCGATCAGCAGGCGTTTCATGATGAGGAAGGAGCGGGCGAAGAAGAAGAGGGCGCTGGCGCACGCGCGGCGCGCTCCAGCAGCTGCTGGAGCTCGGCGCGAACGGCGCTCTTGAGCTTGTCCGAGGTGGCGCTCACGAATTCCTTGCGGTCGAAGCCCGCGCGCAGCCGCACCACGTGCGCGGCACGTGGCAAGGCGACACCCTGAGCGGCGCTCACGGCGTAGATCTGGCGCTTGATGGCGTTGCGCGTGACCGCGCGGCGCGCCCAGCGCTTGGGCACCATGGCACCCAGCCAGACGTCGTCGGACGCGAACAGCGGCGGTGCGCCCGATGCGGAATCGAGCGCACAGCGATGCAATGCGAAATGAGCAGTGCGCGCCACGGTGGCACCTGCGAGGACGGCCTGGAACTGCGCGCGGGTCTTGAGCCGCTGCATGGAAGCCTGGCCGCGCACGTCGTTACCGGTCTGGCCGGACGCACCGGCCGCGGGAGCTGGCGCGGACGTGTCGGCTGCTGGCAACGGCAGGTGTGCTGCCGTCAGACGGCCAGGCGCTTGCGGCCCTTGGCGCGGCGTGCGTTGATGACGGCACGGCCGCCGCGGGTCTTCATGCGGACCAGGAAGCCGTGGGTACGGGCGCGGCGGACTTTGGAAGCTTGATAAGTGCGTTTCATGATGATTTCCTAATTCCCTGTTCGCGCGGGCTCTCTGCCTGAAAAAGCATGAAAAGCCAGCGGGGCGCCGGGGGAGCGTATTGGGATGACCCAGGGATACCCCTGAACTCCTACTCCTGGCGCCGGTGAAGAACGCAAAGAGGTTTTCAGGGAAACCCGCAATTATCGCAAACATTGGCCGCCCGAACAATCTTCGACTGGATTTGCGGGCCTTTTGGCATGCGGGACAGCGTGTGGATAAGGTTTTGACAAGTTAGAATGCCAGGCGCCTTCCAGCAGAGAATATCCACAATACCTATACCAAGAAATGCCCGAGGGTTCCATCACTTTTTCCCCCGCCC
>NZ_CDRNCW010000002.1:0-1129438 GCF_977011995.1 Variovorax durovernensis
ATGGAAGAGGGCGAAGTTCCGCGACCACCGCCCAAGCCATCCCCCACGCCGGACGAACAGAGCGTCGCCAAGGCCAATGAGGCCATCGCGATCCGCCCCAAACGGGGTCGCCTGACACTGCTTTCCAGGCGCATCTACAACGCGCTGCTCTATCACTCGCAGCGCCAGGGCGTCGACGAACCGGTCTACAAGCTGGCCCTGAGCGAGCTGATCGGCGATGCCCGTTTCAACTCCAACAACACCGAACTGCTCAAGTCTCACCTGCGAGACATGCAGGCCACCACCATCGAATGGTCGACCAGCGGCACCGGCCTCAAGCGCTGGGTGTCGTCGCAGCTGCTCGGTACGGTCACCATCGAGGAACAGGGCCGGGGCCGGCCCTGCACCATCACCTGGCGCTATCCGGAAGAGATCCGCGAGCGGCTGGTCAGGCCCCATCAGTACACGCGCGTCCTGCTGGAGATCAGCGGCCAGATGCGAAGCTACCCCGCGGCCGTGCTCTATGAGATCGGCGCGCGCTATCTCACGTCGCCGAGCCGTCTGTCGATGCGCGAGGACGTGCTGTGGTGGGCGGCAGTGCTCACCGGGCGCAGCGACATCACCGAGGTCGACTATCGCTTCCTCAAGCGCGACGTGATCAGCAAGGCGCTGGCCGAGATCGAGGCACTGTGCGAGGACTTCAGCCTCGAGCTCATCGAGCACAAGCGAGGACGCCGCATCGAGGAAATCCAGTTCAGGGTGGTGCCCAAGCTGCAGCAGCGCCTGGGCGCCGCCGACGATCCCGCGCGCAATGTCTTCGACCTGGAGCTGGTTGGCAAGCTGATCGCGCTGGGCCTCAAGCAGGACGAGGCCCAGGACCTGTATGCGACCACCGACGAGGGGCAACTGCGCGGCGCGATCGAGCATGTCGAGCAGCGACTGCGCAGCCAGACGCTGCCGGCACTCAAGTCGGCCGCGGCCTATTTCAAGGATGCGCTGAAGAAGGGCTACGCCGGCGTGAAGGAGGAAGAAACCGCCGTGCCCCCGTCGTTGCCTTCGCCGTCCCGGGCAAAGCAGGCCGCCGCACCCGCCGGCGAGGACCGCATGCACCGCATACGCGAGCTGTGGGAAAACGACCGCATGCAGAAAGCCAAGTCCCTTTACCTGGAAATGCCCGAGGCGATGCAGGCCGAGATGCGCTCACGCTTCGAGTCCGAGCGGCTCGCGCAGATCGCCGCCCCGATCGCCCGCGCATGGCGCCGTGACGGCCCCGCCAGCCGCATCGCGGCCACCACCTTCCATCGCTGGCTGGCACAGGTCACCTGGCCCGAGGCGCCTTCTGACCGGGTGCTGCTCGATTTCGCGCTGGCTCAGGGCGTTGCGGGCATGTAGGCGTTTCGGCCCGGACGCCCATGTTCGCGCCGCGCAAGATTGGAAATTGTCCGACACGCCATGAACGGGCGAGATCTTAGATTTGCTCGCCCGCATCGCACGGTGCGGGCCTTGCTGTAAACCTCAACCCGGCCCGCAAGGCCGGGTCTTTTTTGCCACCAGCGGACGTTGCATCTTTTCCTCTTGAAATTTGCGACGCAGGGTCCTATGTTGGCTGTCGTCAAAAGATTGGTCGACCGAAAAGGAGGTACTGAAATGACCATGAACTTGCTCAGGCAGATTGCCGGCTCCCGTTTGCCGATCTCGTTCTATCGAGCCGAAGACATCGACCGGGTCAAGGTGCTCCGAGCCGCCGGGCTCGTCGTTGCACTGGTTCCATCGCCCGCGAATCCCCTGGCCCTGTCGGGCGCCGCCGCTGCAGCCCAGGTGCTGGCTGTGACGCAGAAGGGGCGGGAAGAACTCGCGAGGTTCAACTATCCGGAATCGCGCCCGCCGCGCTGGCGAATGCGCATGCCGAGAATCAAGACGGCCACGCCTGTGCATTCGGGCGGATCTGCGCCAGTCCACCGAGAGCCCGCGCGGCCGCAATAGCAAGCCCGCGAGCCAGACGCAGAAGCCGTCTGACTTCATTTTTTGTTCGCCATTTCTCCGACCGAGTCCCGCGGCGCATGCCCGGCGCTCCGGTCGGCCTTGCAAGGAGGTTTTGCCATGTATCGATCCCTGTTTCCTCGCGACATCTTCGCGGAGATGGATCGCCTGCAGCGCGATGTGCAGCAGGCCTTCGACCTGTCTCCCACCATCCGCGGCGTCGCGCGCAACGGATTTCCCGCACTCAACGTCGGAAGCACGCCGCAGGCGCTGGAGATCTTTGCCTTCGCGCCGGGTGTGGATCCCTCGACCCTCGAGGTGAATCTGGAGCGCGGCCTGCTGACGATCTCGGGCGAGCGCAAGAACGCGCTGCCGGGTGCGCTGGACAAGTCCGCGACCGTGCACATCAACGAGCGCTTCGAAGGGACGTTCCGCCGGGCGATGACCCTGCCCGACGACGCGGACCCCGACGCGGTCGAAGCCAGGCTTCGCAACGGGGTGTTGCACATCAGCGTGAAGCGCCGCGCATCCGCCCAGCCGCGCCGAATCGAAATCCAGTGACAAAGGAGCACACCATGAGCAACAGCATCCAGGCCCCCGCGAACGCTGCCGCCGGCGAGCACGCGCAGAGGGAGCATTCCAGCTACAGCGATGCAGCCCTCACACCGCCCGTCGACGTGGTGGAGGACGCCAACGGCATCACGCTCTACGCCGACCTTCCCGGGGTCAGCCGCGACAAGCTGAACCTCCATGTCGAGGCGTCGACGCTGACCATCGACGCCGAGTCCGATCTGAAGGTGCCGCAAGACCTGCAGACCAGCCACACGGAGGTCGGCCTCGGCCGCTTCCGGCGTGTGTTCACCTTGAGCAAGGAGCTGGACACGCAAGGTGTCACAGCAGAGCTTGCGCAAGGCGTTCTGAAACTGCGCATTCCCAAGGCCGCCCATGCACAGCCGCGCCGCGTGCAGGTCCAGGTGAAATAGAACCTGCGGAAGGTGCCTGCCGCCGGGCGGCGGCGGCAGGCGCCCGGGCGTTCCGGCGCACAGTCTTGAAGTACGATGCTCCTCCACGCGAATGCATGGCGGCGGCTTGTTCCAGCGCCTCGGCGCGCCATGTCGAGCACCCCGGACATTCCTGTTCTTCGCCGCTGAGTTCTCTTGGACATTCCTCTGACGTCGCCTTCGCAGCCTGATCCCGCATCCCCGGGATCCGACGGGGATCAACCCGATCACGACTCCCGCTTGTTCATCGGCTCGATGGCAAAGGGCATGCGCGTGCTCGAGCTCTTCAACGAGCACGTCACGCCACTGTCGATCGGCGACATTGCCGACCATACCCAGATGGGCCGCAGCGCCGCCCAACGCTACGTCTACACACTGCACCAACTCGGCTACCTCAACAAGGACACCGAGTCGAAGCGGTACTTTCCCGCGTTGAAGTTGCTCAGCCTGGTGCGCGGCATGCAGCGCCACCATTCGCAGCGCGAGCTTGCATATCCTTTGCTGCAGCGCCTGGCCGCGCAAACCCTGGAAACCGTGTCGTGGGTCGAACTCGACGGCGATGATGTCGTGGTGCTGCAGAACATTCCCGGTGCGCACATCACGGCCATCAATCTGCCGGTCGGCAGCCGCTTTCCTGCGCTCACTTCGTCGTCCGGGCAGGTGCTGCTGTCGCACGCGCCGCAGGCGCAACTGGCCGTCATGCTCGACGCACTGGCGCCGGCGGTGCGTTCGCGCTTCGGCACGCGCAGCAACGCCGAGGTGCTGGCGATCTTCCACGAGGCGGCCGAGAACGGGTACTCCTTCACCGAGAAGAATTTTTCGGAAGACGGCGTGTCGGTGTCCGTCCCCGTGACCGACGCGGGCCGCATCGTCGCGGCCATCAATGTGTCGACCGTGCACACGCGCTTCGATCTCGCGAAGGCGCGCGAAGTGATCCTGCCCCAGCTCCAGCAGACGGCGCGCGAAGCGTCGATCTGACGTTCCCCTTCCTTCTTCTTGCCGCCTGGCGCGGCGACGCGCGCCAGCCTGCCGGACGCGTGGCTGCGCACAGTCGTGCTCAGGATTTTTCTTGACAAGTGCGTGACAAAGCCAGATCCTTATGTAATCGCAAAGCGATTTATATAATCGAATTGCAATTAAATTGATCTTCGGCTGCGGCCATGGATACCAGGATGTCTGCGCAAAACGAACTTCTTCCGCATGTGGCGATGAGCGAGGTCTGCGACGAAACCATCGGCGCGCTGCTGGCGCGGCGCGCGCGCAACCATCCGGACGAGATCTATTGCACCTTCGAGGACGAGCAGATCAGCTTTCGCGAGCTCGACCGGCGCGTCAACCAGGTTGCGGCCATGCTCAGGCGCAGGGGCCTGGCATGTGGCGACCGGGTGGCGGTCATGCTCGCGAGTCATCCAGACCACCTCTGCCTGATCTTTGCGCTGGCCCGCCTGGGCATGGTGCGGGTGCCGATCAACATCCATCTGATCGGCGCGCCGCTGGAGCACCTGCTCACGGAGCTCGACCCTCGCGCCCTGGTGGTCGACACGGCCTGCGAGGCCGCGCTGCGGGGCATTGCCGCACCGCTGCCGCAGCTGATCTGGCGCAACGGCGTGGACCGCGAGTTCGACGAGTACGCCACCCTGGCCGAAGACGACGCGGCACCGGCCGTTGCGGCCGACGACGTCATCGCGCTGAGCCCGAGCTCGGGCACCACGGGCGCGCCCAAGGGCGTGCTGAAAACCGACCGCCACCTGCGCGCCGGGCCGATGGCGGTGCTTCGCCTGACCGAAGCCGGTCCCGGCGATGTCTTCCTGTTCTGGGAGGCCTTGCACCACGGCGCCGGCGTGGCCGTCGCCATCGCGGCCCTGATCGGGCGCTTCCAGCTGGCGATGCTGGAGCGGTTCAGCGCATCGCGCTTCTGGGACGACGCGCGGCGGCACGGGGCCACGCACATCCACTACCTGGGCAGCGTGCTGCCCATGTTGATGAAGCAGCCCGCGCGCGCCGACGACCGGCAGCACGGCGTTCGCATCGCCTGGGGCGGGGGCTGTCCCGCCCACGTCTGGGCCGAATTTGCGGAGCGCTTCGGCGTCACGATGCGCGAGGGCTACGGCCTGTCCGAGATGATCACCTTCGTGACGGCGAACCTGGACGGCACGCCGGGCTCGATCGGCAAGCCGCTCTCGTACTACGACATCTTGCTGCTCGACGACGACGCAGCGCCGGTGCCGCCCGGCGAAAAGGGCGAAGTCGCGGTGCGCGCACGGGATGCGCGGCTGGGCTTTCTCGGCTACTTCAGGAACCCCGAGGCGGACGCCGCGGCGCGCCGCGGCGATCTCTTCATGACCGGCGACCTCGCGCACGCGGACGCCAACGGCAACCTCTTCTACGCCGGGCGCAAGAAGGACATGCTGCGCAGGCGAGGCATCAACATTTCCGCCTGGGACGTGGAGCGCGTCTTCGCGCAGCACGAAGCCGTCGCCGAAGTGGCGCTGGTGGGCGTGCCCAGCGACCTGGGCGAGGACGAGCTCAAGCTCTTCGTGCGGCTGCGCGATGGCGTGCGCATCGCGCCGCTGGAGCTGATCCGCTGGTCGAGCCTGCGCCTGCCGTACTTCCAGGTGCCACGCTACATCGAGTTCATCGACGCCTTTCCCAAGACGCCCACGCAGCGCATCCAGAAGAAGGATCTCTCGCGCCAGGTGGCGGGCGTGTGGGATGTCGCCGCCACCGACTTTCGCATTGCCAAACACTGAAGCCCTTGCGTTGCATCGGCCGCCGAGTCTCCATCGCCTTGCCCTTTTTCATTCGAGAGGAAGAACATGATTCGCGCAGATCTGAGTTCCTGGTGCAGAGCCGTTGCGGCGGGCACGGCCTTGCTGCTGGGCGCCGGCGCCCAGGCGGGATTTCCCGAGAAGCCGCTGACCCTGGTCGTGGGTTTTTCGGCGGGCGGCGGCGTCGATGTGGTCGGGCGCACCATCGCGCAGGGCCTGTCGCTCCAACTGAAGCAATCGGTGCTCGTCGACAACAAGACCGGCGCCTCCGGTGCGATCGCCGCGCAGTTCGTCAAGCGCGCCGCGCCCGACGGCTACACGCTGCTCATGGCGCCCACGACCTCGTATGTCATGTCGGAGAAGATGGTGGGTGCCGAAGCCACGGGGTACGAGATCGCCAAGGACTTCAAGCCGGTGGCCACCGTCGGCGAACTGCCGCTGGTGATGCTGGTGTCCAAACAGAGCGGCATCACCACGTACGCCGAACTGGCCGCGCAGGCACGCAAGGCGCCCGGAAAGCTCGCCTACGGCTCGTCGGGCAACGGCTCGACCGAACATATCGTCACCGAGTGGTTCAGGCAGCAGGCCGGCATCGACCTGCTGCACGTGCCGTATCGGGGCTCCGCGCCCGCGATGGCCGACCTGTTCGCCGGCGAGATCCAGATCATGCTGACCACCTCGCCGACGGCGCTGACCAACCTCGCCACCGGGCGTGTGGCGGCCGTGGGCGTCGCCAGCGCCAAGCGGCTGGCCGTGATGCCCGACGTGCCGACGTTCGCCGAACAGGGACTGCCTCAGTTCCTGGCCGCGTCGGTGTACGCCGTGCTGGCGCCCAAGGGCACGCCCGACGATGTGGTCGCGGCGCTGAACACCGCACTCAACCAGGTGCTGAACGACGACGCGACGCAGCGCCGCTTCGCGCAGCTGGGCGTGCAGGTGGTGCACAGCACGCCGGCGCAGGCACGCGAACTGTTGCAGCAGGAGTCGACCAAGTGGGAGCGCGTGGTGCAGCCCATCCGCGCGGCTTCACGCTGAGCCCGAGACAACAACGAGACAACCCATGACCGACACTGTTTCCGCACCGCCCTGCGTCACGCTCGCCATCGACAACGCGACGGCGACGATCACGCTCGACCGGCCGCAGGCGATGAACGCGTTCAATCGCGAACAGCGCGAACGCTTTCGCGCCGCGCTCGTGGCGGCAGATGCCGACGAGGCCGTGCGGGCAATCGTCGTCACCGGCCGCGGCAAGGCCTTCTGCGCGGGCCAGGACCAATACGAAAGCGCCGCCATGGACGCGGCAGGATCCGCGGCGCGCATCGACAGCTATCTCGAGCTGTACGAGATCTTCCGTGCGTTGAGAAAACCCGTGATCGCGCGCATCAACGGCGTGGCAGCCGGCGCGGGCCTGCAGATCGCGCTCATGTCCGACCTGCGCATCGCATCGACGCAGGCGCGCTTCGGCATGACCGAGTTCAAGGTGGGCTCGGCGGCGATCGTGGGCAGCGCGCTGCTGTGGCCGGTCATCGGCGAGGCGGCGATGAAGCGGCTGGTGCTGCTGGCCGAAATCGTGCCGGCGCAGCAGTCGCTGGCGCTCGGCCTGGTCCACGAGGTGGTCGAGGACGAAGGGCTGGACGCGCGCGTCCAGGAGATCTGCGCACTGGTCGCGACCTGGTCACCCACCTCGGTGGCCATCACCAAGTCATGGTGGAAGGAGATGAGCGACGAACTGTTCGCCAAGGCGTGCGAGGCGGCCCGGCGCGGGCACGCCACCAACTTCGCCTCCGGTGCGTACTCCGAGGGGGCCAGGAAGTTCACTGCACGCTCGCGTTCCTAGAAGGCCAGGGGCGGTCGAGCGCGCCGAAGGGCTAGGATGCGGACTGATCTGCGAGACCATCATGCACGCCCGTGTCGACGAAGAAATCACTTTCCGCAAGCTTGAGACGCTGATCGCGTTCATGGAAACCGGCAATCTCGCGCGCGCGGCCGAGCGGCTCGAGGTCAGCACGGTGAGCGTGCACCGCGCCTTGCACTCTCTGGAAGTCGGCGTGCGCTGCGCGCTGTTTCGCCATGAGGGCCGCAACCTCCATCCCACCGAGGCCGCGCACGCGCTGGCCGAAGTGGCGCGCGAGGTGCTGCACACCATGTCCGCGGGCATCCGTTCCACGCGCGAGGTCGCCGGCTACTCGGCCGACCGCATCCGGATCGGGTCGCTCTACTCGCTGACAATCCGCACCGTGCCCGCCGTGCTCGTGCACATGAAGGTGCGCAAGCCCAGCCTCGAGACCGAGCTCGTGCTGGGCTCCAACGCGGATCTGCTGCAGAAAATCAGGGACGGCGCCGTCGATGCGGCGCTGATGGCCGTCCCGGAAGGGGCCGCCGACATCGTTTCGGAGCCTCTGTTCGAAGACGACATCTACTTCGCGGCACCCGCGGGCTCGCGCTACGCGGCACTCGACCGCGTCGACCTGAGCGCGTGCTCGGACGAGAACTTCGTGAGCCTCAAGGAAGGCTTCGCCACCTACAACGGCTTCGTCGAAGCCTTTCGCGTGGCGAACTTCACGCCCAACGTCGTGATGAAGACCGGCGACATCTTCTCGCTGATGAACCTGGTGAGCGGCGGCATCGGCTGCACGCTGCTGCCCGGTCGCGTGCGCGACGTGTTCTCGCAGAAGGTCCAGCTGATTCCGCTGGCGCCCAGGTACCTGATGCGCCAGACCCTGGGGCTGAGCTTCCTGCGCACGCGCGAGCGCGACCCGAACCTGCTGGCATTGCTCGCGGTGTGCAGGTCCGCCAAGGCCGAGCTGGCCTGAGCGCGCGTCGGCACCCCTGATCGTTTCGCTGAGGGTAACTGTCGCCGACTGCCGTTAATTGATCGCGGATGGGCGAGCCGATACCGTACGTCTCCAGGAACAGCGCCCTT
The DNA here is from genome assembly GCF_977011995.1 of Variovorax durovernensis. Classification (NCBI taxonomy): domain Bacteria; kingdom Pseudomonadati; phylum Pseudomonadota; class Betaproteobacteria; order Burkholderiales; family Comamonadaceae; genus Variovorax; species Variovorax durovernensis. Next base: position 8,652 of record NZ_CDRNCW010000002.1, read on the forward strand.
CGCGCGCCGTCATTGCGGAGACAAGACCATGATCATCTACGGCACCGCGCTGCTGGCCTTGTGCCATCTGCTGGGCATTTTCCTGGGCGACCTGCTGGGGCAGGCGCTGGGCGTGAAGACCAACGTCGGGGGCGTGGGCATCGCCATGCTGCTGCTCATCACGGCGCGCATCTACATGCACAAGAAGGGCATCCTGCCCAAGCTGACCGAACTCGGCGTGGAGTACTGGGGCGCCATGTACATCCCGGTGGTGGTGGCGATGGCCGCGCAGCAGGACATGGTCTCCGCGCTGCGCGGCGGCCCCGTCGCGCTGCTGTCGGCGCTGGCGGCGGTGGCGGTCTGCGCGGTGGTGATCTCGCTGATCAATCGCACGGAGCGTCCGGCCCCCGGCGCGCTGGCCGAGCCGGTGCGCAACGACAACCCGCTTCTCAACGAGACGGAATGACCGCCATGCTGGAAATCCTCGAGAGAGCCGCCCTGCAGAACGGGCTGGTCAGTGCCTTCATGGTGGTGGGGTTGATCGTGCTGCTCTCGGGCCAGATCTCGCGCCGCCTGACCTTCGGACGCGTGCACGGATCGGCCATCGCCATCGTGATCGGCCTGGTCCTGGCCTATTGGGGCGGCACGCGCACCGGAGGCCACAAGGGCCTGGCCGACATGTCGCTGTTCGGCGGCATCGGCCTGATGGGCGGGGCCATGCTGCGCGATTTCGCGATCGTCGCCACGGCCTTCGAAGTGCAGGTCACCGAAGCGCGCCAGGCCGGACTCATCGGCGTGGTCTCGCTGCTGCTCGGAACGCTCCTTCCCTTCGTGGTGGGCGCGGCGATCGCCTGGAGCTTCGGCTACTCCGACGCGGTCAGCATGACGACGATCGGCGCCGGCGCGGTCACCTACATCGTGGGCCCGGTCACGGGGGCGGCCATCGGCGCCAGCCCCGACGTGATGGCGTTGAGCATCGCGACCGGCCTGGTCAAGGCCATCCTCGTGATGGTCGGCACGCCGATGGCCGCGCGCTTCCTGCGCCTGAAGACACCGCGCTCGGCGATGGTCTTCGGCGGCCTGGCGGGCACCGTGAGCGGCGTGTCGGCCGGCCTCGCGGCCACCGACCGCAAGCTGGTGCCCTATGGCGCGCTGGTCGCCACTTTCCATACCGGACTGGGCTGCCTCCTGGGCCCGTCCGTGCTGTTTTTCGCCGTCAAGGCGGTGGTGGGTTGAGGAATGGACGAATGGATCGCATGAACTGGAACACCCGTACCGAAAACCGCGCGGATCGGCTGGCCCGCGCCGCGCAGGCGCTGGGCTCGCAATGCCGGGGCAAGGTGGTGGCCACCGAAGCCGTCGGCACGCTGCTGGAAGCCGTGCTGGAGCCCGGCGACCGCGTCTGCCTGGAAGGCAACAACCAGAAGCAGGCCGACTTCCTGGCCAGGGCGCTGGTGCAGGTCGACACGGCGCGGGTGCACAGCCTGCACATGGTGCAGTCGGTGCTCGCGCTGCCCGAGCACCTGGACCTGTTCGAAAACGGCGTGGCGAGCCGGCTGGACTTCAGCTTCTCGGGTCCTCAGGGCGCGCGGCTGGCCAAGCTGGTGTCGGCCGGGCGCATCGAGATCGGCGCGATCCACACCTACCTGGAACTGTTCGCACGCTACTTCGTCGACCTCACGCCGCGCGTGGCGCTGGTGGCGGCCCATGCCGCGGACGCCCAGGGCAACCTCTACACCGGCCCCAACACCGAAGACACGCCCGCCATCGTCGAGGCGACGGCGTTCTCCGGCGGCATCGTGATCGCGCAGTTCAATGAACTGGTGGACGGGCGCACCACCACGCTGCCGCGCATCGACATTCCGTCGGACTGGGTGAGCTTCGTGGTGAAGGCGCCGCGGCCCAATTTCATCGAGCCCCTGTTCACGCGCGACCCCGCGCAGATCAGCGAGATCCAGGTGCTGATGGCCATGATGGCGATCAAGGGCATCTACGCCGAATACGGCGTGCAGCGCCTGAACCACGGCATCGGCTTCGACACCGCGGCCATCGAACTGCTGCTGCCGACCTACGCCGAGTCGCTCGGCCTCAAGGGCAAGATCTGCAGGCACTGGGCGCTCAACCCGCATCCGGCGCTGATCCCGGCCATCGAGGCGGGTTGGGTCGAGTCGGTGCATTCCTTCGGGTCCGAGCTGGGCATGGAGGACTACATCCGCGCGCGCTCCGACGTGTTCTTCACCGGCCCCGACGGGTCGCTGCGCAGCAACCGCGCGTTCTGCCAGGCGGCAGGGCACTACGCCTGCGATCTCTTCATCGGGTCGACGCTGCAGATCGACCTGGACGGCAACAGTTCAACGGCGACACTGGGACGCATCGCGGGCTTCGGCGGTGCGCCCAACATGGGCGCCGATGCGCGCGGCCGGCGCCACACCAGTCCTGCCTGGCTCAAGGCCGGGCAGCAGGCGCGCGAGGGCCGCGGCGGCGCGGCCGGCACGCCGCGCGGCCAGAAGCTCGTCGTGCAGATGGTCGAGACCTTCCGGGAGCACATGCAGCCCGCCTTCGTCGACAGGCTGGACGCATGGCAGCTGGCGGAGCAGTCGGGCATGGAGCTGCCGCCGATCATGATCTATGGCGACGACGTGAGCCACATCCTCACCGAGGAAGGCATCGCCAACCTGCTGCTGTGCCGCAACGATGCCGAGCGCGAACAGGCAATCCGCGGCGTGGCGGGCTACACCGCGGTCGGGCTCGGGCGCGACAGGCGCGCGGTGGAGAACCTGCGCGACCGCGGCGTGATTCAACGCCCGCAGGACCTGGGCATCGACCCGCGCGACGCGACGCGCAACCTGCTGGCCGCGCGCAGCATGCGCGACATCGTGCGCGCCTCGGGCGGCCTGTACCAGCCGCCCGGACGATTCAGGAACTGGTAGGAAACAACGACCATGAGCAATTCCGCGGGACTCGAAATCCTGGACTTCTCCTTCCCCGGCCGGCGCATCGCCGACGCCTTCCCGCCCGTGCTGGTCGGCGTGGTCGGCTCGGGCAACCTCGAGGTGATGCTCGAGAGCGCTGCCGGCGATGACTGCACCGTGCGCATCGAGACCTCGGCGCGCGGCTTCGGGCCCATCTGGCGGGCCGTGCTGGCGGACTTCCACGAGCGGCATCCGTTCGGCGGCATCCGCATCTCGATCAACGACATGGGCGCGACCCCCGCGGTGGTGAGCCTGCGGCTCGGCCAGGCCGTGGCCGAACTGCCGGGAGCATCGTCATGAACCTCAGCTATGCCGAATGCACGGCGCGCGAGCGCCTGGCCCACCTGCTGGACGCCGGCAGCTTCCACGAATGGCTGCCGCCGGCCGAGCGGGTGACCAGCCCGCACCTGGCCCAGCTCGGCGTGCCCAGCGCCTTCGACGATGGCGTCGCGATCGGCCGCGCCACCCTGGCGGGCCGCACGGTCTTCGTTGCCGCGCAGGAAGGCGCCTTCATGGGCGGTGGCGTCGGCGAAGTGCATGGCGCCAAGCTCGTGGGCCTGCTGCAGCGCGCGCTGCGCGACCGGCCGGCGGCGGTGCTGCTGCTGGCGGAGTCGGGCGGGGTGCGGCTGCATGAAGCCAACGCCGGACTGATTGCCGTGTCGGAAGTGATGCGCGCCGTGCTCGACGTGCGCGCGGCAGGCATTCCCGTGATCACCCTGATCGGCGGTGCCAACGGCTGTTTCGGCGGCATGGGAATCGTCGCGCGCTGCACCGACCACATCGTGATGAGCGACAGCGGCCGGCTGGCCATGTCCGGCCCCGAGGTGATCGAGGCTTCCTTCGGCGTGGAGGAATTCGATTCGCGCGACCGCGCGCTCGTGTGGCGCACCACGGGCGGAAAGCACCGCTGGCTGACCGGCGACTGCGATGCGCTCGTGGAAGACGACGTGCAGGCGTTCCGCGCCGCAGCCATTGCCGCGCTCGGGGCCGCAAATCCGGTCACGCCGGCATTGCTGGAGGCCGAACACGCGCTGCTGAGTGCGCGCCTGCGCGACATGCCGCCGCCGAGCGACGATTCGGATGACGCGACGGCGCTCTGGCAGCGCCTGGGCATCGCCGATGCGCAGCGCATCCCCGACATGGACGTGGCCGCCGTGCATGCGCTGCGCGCGGCTGCAGAGGTACCGAGATGAAATGGAACACATTGGTGACGCAGCTTTTCGGCCCCTACCACGGCATGCGGGAGGCCGACGATTTCCTCCAGGGCGAGGTGGTGTTCGACGGCCGGCCGCTCACCGTGATCGGGACGGCGAACCATGCACCGATCGGCGTGCGGCTCGCGCTGGCGCAAGCCCGCGTGGTCCTGGACACCATCGCGCAGCAGCCGGGCCGGCCCATCCTGCTGCTCATCGACACCCAGGGCCAGCAACTGCGCCGGCGAGACGAGCTGCTCGGCATCAATCGCGCGATGGCACACCTGGGCATGAGCATCGACCTCGCCCGGCGAAGCGGGCATCGGGTGATCGGGCTGGTGTACGACCAGGCGTTGTCGGGCGGCTTCATCACCTCGGGCCTGATCGCCGATGCGTGCGACGCACTGCCCGAAGCGGAAATCCGTGTCATGCGCATCCCGGCGATGGCGCGCGTGACCAAGCTGCCGGAGGCCATGCTGACTGAGCTGTCCGAGTCGAATCCCGTGTTTGCACCCGGTGTCGGCAACTATGTGGCCATGGGCGGCGTGCGCGCCCTCTGGGAGGGCGACCTGCAGGCCGCATTGCGTGCCGCGCTGTCCCAGCCGGCAGGCGAAGACCGGCGCGCCCGCAATGGCGCCTTGCGCGGCGGACGCAAGCTCGCCGCCGATGTGGCGCAACGCGTGCTCGATGCCGCCTGAGGTGCCGGCATGATGCTGCTGCGCCGCCACCGGCTCGCCTACCTTTGCGCGCAGGGCTGGTCCCAGGTGCTGGACCACCCGTGGGACGACGAGGGCAGGGCGTGCATCGCCCACTGGGCCGGCGAAGGCCTTCCGCTCGTCGTGACGCGCCAGCCCGCATCCACGGCCACGCAAGGGGAGGGTGTCTCTCTCGGCCTGCCCGCGCCGGCCCGATGGGGTCGCCGTCGGCTCGCCTTGCAGGTGCCGCGCGCGGCCATCCTGTGCTTCGATGAGTTTCCGCGTGCGACCGAGGTGCTGCATCTGCTGCCGCGCGATGCGCGCGCGGCCTGGCGCCGGCTGATGAACGCATTGGAAATCGAGCGCGTGCAGGCGCGTGTCTATGGCAGCTACGGCTGGCAACAGATCACCGGCCTGAAGTACGTGCACCCGGGCTCCGACCTGGACCTGTGGATGGCTGTGGACGACGCGCGCCACGCGGACGCCGTGGCTACCTGCCTGCAGGCGCTGATCGTCGGGCGGTCGCGGCTCGACGGCGAGCTTGTCTTTCCCGATGGCAGCGCGGTCAACTGGCGCGAGTGGAGCGCCTGGCGGGCCGGGCATGCGCGCAGCGTGCTCGTCAAGCATGTGCGGGGCGCCCGGCTCGAGAGCAGGGCCTTCGTGCCCGAAGACGCTCAAGGCATGGGGTTGGCCGCGTGAGCACCGCATGGCCTATTGGTCAAGTTGCCGCGGCGCTCCCTTCGCTGCCCCCGGCACATGCCATCGGGCGTGCCGCCACGCTGGCGCTGTACGACGAACTGGCGTTGGCACCGAAGCCGGGACTGGTGTCCTTCGCCGACAGCGGCAGCCATGACGACATGGACGCCCACACCTTCATGCGAAGCCTCCTTGCGCTGCGCCACTACTTCGTGCAGATCGCGCTGCTGGGGGAGGCGCATGCGCCGTTCGACGCGCTGCAGGCATGCGGCATCGCCGCGGAAGCCCGGATGTTGAAGGCCACGGGTGGCGTGAACACGCACCGCGGCGCTGTCTTCACCCTGGGCCTGCTGTGTGCCGCGGCCGGCGCGGCGCGGCGCGATGGCGAGCCGGCGTGTCCGGCCGCACTGCAAAGCACGCTGCGCAGGCATTGGGGCGATGCGCTGCAGGCACGCAGTGGCCGCATTTCGCCGCTGCCGGGAGGCATCGCGGCCCACCGGCATGGATTGCGCAGCGCATCGCAAGAGGCGGCGCTCGGATTTCCGGTGCTGTTCGAGACGGCCGTGCCGGCGCTTTTTGATGCCCTGCGGCGCGGCCTGGGGCCGCAGCCGGCGAGGGTCGACACCCTGTTCGCCGTGATGGCCGTGCTGGACGACAGCAACCTGGCGCACCGCGGCGGCCTCGAGGGCCTGCGCCACGCACAGCAGGCAGCGCGCGGCTTTCTGGCGCAGGGCGGGGCCGCAAGGCCCGCAGGCCTGGACGCCGCGCAGGCGATTCACCGCGACTTCGTCGCGCGTCGTCTCTCGCCCGGCGGCGCTGCCGACATGCTGGCCGCGGCCTGCTGGATGCAGCGCATCTGCGGTGTGGCGGCATGAGTTTCGCCATCGTCGTGTCGGGCCAGGGCATGCAGCATGCCGAGATGCTGCCTTGGCTCGCGGAGGACGACATCGTGCGCGCCATGCAACGGATGCTCGGCATTGACGACTGGCGAGCGTGCGCAAGAGACCCTGTCTGGGCCGGGCGAAATGCGAATGCCCAGGTTCTGCTGACGGGCCTGGCGCTGGCCGCATGGGCACAGCTTGCGCCGCATCTTCCGGCCCCTGCCGCGGTGGCCGGCTACAGCGTCGGCGAGCTTGCGGCGTTCGCGGTGGCCGGCGTTTTCGATGCGGACACCGCCCTCGGATTGGCACGCCACCGCGCGGCGCTGATGGACCGTGCTGCCGGAGCGAATGCCACCGGCCTGATGGGCGTGAGCGGGGTGAGCCAATCCCTGCTCGAACGCATGTGCGAAGAATTCGGCCTCGTCGTCGCCATACGCAATGGCATCGACAGCGTGGTGCTCGGAGGGCTGCAGGCGATGCTGCCTCGCGCGGTCGAGGCAGCGGAACGTCAGGGCGCGCACGCCGTGCTTCTCAATGTGCAGGTGGCCTCCCATACCCCATGGATGGCGGAAGCGGCGCGCGGCTTTGCGGCCCATGTTGAGCCGCTGTCGTTTCGTGCGGCAGGCATGCCTTTGTTCAGCGATGCGGAGGGCCGCGTCGTGCAGCCGCCGCAACTCAAGCATGCGCTGGCCATGCAGATCGATCATCCGGTGCGGTGGGACGAATGCATGGAAGGCATCGCCGGTCGCCGGGTGGCCTGCGTGCTCGAGATCGGTCCGGGGCAGGCACTGGCGCGCCTGTGGAACAGCCGGTATGCCGACACGCCGGCGCGCTCCGTGGACGAGTTTCGCAGCGCGGAAGCCATCGTGCGGCATGTCAGGAAACTTCTGCCGACCGGGCCGTGAGCTGAAGGTGCCGGAGACGTTCGGCGCAGCCGCTTCGCGCAGGGGCCGGCCCTACCAAGCCGGCGCGCGGCGGCCTTCTTCGGCCAGGAATTCCACCAGCGTCGGCAGCGAGGTGCCCGTCGGCCGGTTGGCCTGGATCCGCATCACATAGCCCCATGAGCCCGGCATGCGCAGGCCCGGCGTCAGCGCCACCAGGCGGCCGCGGGCCAGTTCCTCGTCGATCAGCGGTGCCCGGCCCAGCGCGATACCCACGCCCGCGGCGGCCGCTGCCACCACGGTGCTCAGGCCGCTGAGCACCAGCGGGTCCTGGCCGGCGCTCTCCGGCAGCCCCAGCCGCGGGCGCCAGGTGCGCCAGTCTGTCTCCGGGCTGGCGATGTGCTTTTCCTCCAGCCAGCGGTGGCGCGTGAACACGAGCGGGTCGTCGCGCTCGTGCGGGGGGACCAATGCCGGGCTGCAGACCGGCACCACGGTCTCGGTCATCAGCGGGATGTCGCCGGGCGCGGCCGGGTGCGGCCCCAGGGCGCGCACGTGCAGGAAGGCCAGGTCGATGTCCTGCGCCTTCCATGCGGGGTCCTGGCTGGCGTGAAGGAACACCTGGATGTCGATGTCGGGATGCAACTCGACGAAGCGCCCGATCCGCGGCGCCAGCCACAGGGCGGCCAGCGATGGGTTGGCCGACACGTTCAGGTTGTTGCGCCGCTTGCCCAGGGCGCCGGCCCGTGCGTTGCGGCAGGCCGTCTCGAGCAGGGTCAACGCCTGTTGCACCGACACCAGCAGCGCCGCGCCGGCCTCGGTGGTCTGCGCCCGGCGCACCGTGCCGCCCCGGCGCAGCAGACTCACACCCAGGTCGGCCTCCAGCGCGCGCAACTGGTGGCTGACGGCGCTCTTGGTGACGTGGAGTTCGGACGCGGCGCGGCTCAGGCTGCCCAGGCGGGCAACAGCTTCGAACGCGCGCAAGGTGGCCAGGGGTGGCATAGGCACGGGCAGGTGGGCGAACAGACCGGCAAAGGGTGCAATTTATCTCAACCCAGGAGTGAATAACTATCGCTTTCGCCCGGATGCCTGATACGTGACCATGGCGGCTTCTCAAAAGGCATCCATATGTATTTCGACAGCAGGCTATGGCAGCTGACCGCAGGGCTGCGCATGCGCATGGCGGGGGGCATTTTTCTGGGGCTGCTGGCGCTGGCGGCCGGCATCGCCCGTTATGTGTTCCTCGGACAGTTGCTGGCGCGCGTGTTCGACGGCGCCCCCGCCGCAGAATGGATCGCGCCGGCCGCCTGTGCCGGCGCCATGGTGCTGCTGCGCGCCCTGTTCGATCACTTGCGCACCGTGCAGGCCAACCGTTCGTCGGCCGACGTGCAGCAGGCGCTGCGCGCCCGGCTGTACGACCGCATCGTCGCGCTGGGACCGGCCTGGTTCGCCAACCAGCGCACCGGCGGCGTGATGCTGACGGTGGTGGACGGCGTGGAGCAGCTGCAGACCTTTTTCGGCCAGTACCTGCCGCAGGTCGTCATCGCGGCGGCGGCGCCCTTCGCCATCTTCGCGGTCATCGCCTTCTGGGACGTGCCGACCGCGCTGGTGTTCCTGGTTGCGGCGCTGTTCGCGCTGTTCGGCCCGATGGCCGTGCACATGCTGGACCGTCGCGCCAGCCTGGCGCGTACCCGGTCGCTGAATGAGTTCGGCGAGGAATTCCTCGACGCGGTGCAGGGCCTGCCGACCCTGAAGTCCTACGGCCAGGGCAAGGCCTGGGGCGAGCGCCTGGCCGCCCGCGCGCGCAAGCTGTCCGACAACACATTCTGGGTGCTGTCGGTCAGCCTGCTGACGCGCGGCATCAGCGACCTGGGCGTGGCGCTGGGTGCCGCGCTGGCGCTCGCGGTGGGCGCCTGGCGCGTGAGCGCCGGCGACATGAGCGTGGAAGCCCTGCTGATCGTGCTGATGGCCGGCACCGAGATCTTCCGTCCGCTGCGCGACCTGCGTTCCGTCCTGCACCGGGGCATGCTGGGGCAATCCGCCGCCGCGAGCATCCACGCCCTGATGGACGCCCGGCCGTTGACCGCCGCACCCGATGCGCAGGCGGCCGACAGCGCGCCGGCACGCCTGGACCCCACCATCGAATTCGACGGCGTGTCGTTCTCCTACTCGCCGCAGCGCCCCGCCCACCAGGGCCTGTCGCTGCGCATCGCGGCCGGCGAGCGGGTCGGCATCGTGGGCCCCAGCGGCGCGGGCAAGTCCACCATCGTGCGCCTGCTGCTGCGCGAGTGCGTGCCGCAGGCCGGCACCATTCGCGTGGGCGGCCACGACGTCAACCGCCTCGACACGCAGACGCTGCTGAGCCACATGGCGCTGGTCAGCCAGGACATCACGCTGTTCCACGGCACCATCGACGACAACCTGCGGCTGGGGCGGCCCGATGCCACCCGCGAGCAGGTGCGCGCCGCGGCGCGCGCCGCCAACATCGACGACTTCATCATGGCGCTGCCGCAGGGCTACGCCACCCCCATCGGCGAACGCGGCCTGCAGCTCTCGGGCGGCCAGCGCCAGCGCGTGGCGATCGCCCGCGCCCTGCTGCGCGATGCGCCCATCCTGATCCTGGACGAAGCGCTGTCGTCGGTGGACACCGAGAACGAGGCCCTGATCCAGCAGGCGCTCGACCGCCTGATGGCCGGGCGCACCACGCTGATCCTGGCGCATCGCCTGGCCAGCGTCATCGGCGCGGACCGTTGCCTGGTGCTGGACCAGGGGCGCGTGGTCGAGCAGGGCCCGCACGCCGAGCTGATGCGCCAGCGGGGCCTCTACCACCGCCTGATGCACGAGCAGGCCGTGAATGCCGTGGCTGGTGCCGCCGTGCCCACCGCGGCACCGTCCACCTCGCCGCGCGCCGCCGGTGAGGGTGACGGCGACGGCGGGCAGGGCGCCGCCCTGCGTTCGCTGGACACCGACGCCGGCCAGGTCGGCTGGTACGCCACGCTGGCCACCTTGCTGTCGGTGGTGCGGCCCTGGCGCGGCACCCTGGTCGCCACGATCCTGCTGGGCGTGGCGCGCGTGGCGGCCTTCATCGGCGTCGGCGTGCTCAGCGCGCTGGTGGTGGCGGCCATTCGCGAGGGGCGCGGCACCTCGGCGCTGATCACCGGCCTGCTGATCGCCGCGCCGCTGGCTGCGCTGTTCCACTGGCTCGAATCCTGGCTGGCGCACGCCATGGCCTACCAGCTGCTGGCCGACATGCGCGTCAAGCTCTACGACAAGCTGGAGCGGCTGGCCCCCGCCTACCTGCTGCAGCGCCGCTCGGGCGACCTGGTCGCATTGGCCACGCACGACGTGGAAATGGTCGAGTACTTCTACGCCCACACCATCGCCCCGGCCATCGTCTCGGTCCTGGTGCCGCTGACGGTGCTGGGCTTCCTGGCGGTGTACAGCTGGCCCGTGGCCCTGGCGCTGATGCCGTTCCTGGCCTATGCGCTGGTGTCGCCCATCCAGGGCCGGCGCAAGATCGACGCGCTGGGCGACCGTGCCCGCCACGCACTGGGCGAAATGAGCGCCCACACCACCGACACCATCCAGGGCCTGGCCGACCTGACCGCCTTCCAGGCCACCGGTCGCCGCCGCGCGCAGTTCCTCGAGGTCGCGGACAGGTGCCGGGCCCGGCGCCTGGACATGCTGCGCGACCTGTCGCGCCAGACCGCCTGGTTCGAAGTCGCAATGGGGCTGGGCGGCCTGGCCGTGGCCGTGGTCGGCGCGCTGCAGGTGGCCGCCGGTACCTTGTCCGCCGGCATGCTGCCGCTGCTCGTGCTGATCGCGCTGGCGACCTTCCTGCCGGTGTCCGAGATCTCGCAGGTCAGCCGCCAGCTGGCCGACACCATCGCGGCCACGCGCCGCCTGCATGTGGTCAACAACGAACCCGAGCCGGTCACGGACGGTCCGCTGCCGCCGCCGGAGGCGTCGCACGGGCTGTCGCTGGCCTTCGAGCAGGTCTGCTTCGCCTATCCCGGCAAGACGCGGGACACCCTGCGCGACCTGAGCTTCACCGTTGCGGCCGGGGCCACCGTGGCCGTGGTCGGCGCCTCGGGCGCCGGCAAGAGCACCGTGGCCAGCCTGCTGCTGCGGTTCTGGGACCCGCGCCAGGGCACCGTCAGGCTCGACGGCGTGGACGTGCGCCAGTTGCGGCTGGACGGCCTGCGCGAACGCGTCGCGCTGGTCACGCAGGACACCTATCTGTTCAACGACACGCTCGAAGGCAACATCCGCATGGCCCGGCCCGACGCCAGCCGCGAAGAACTGGCCCAGGCGCTGGAACAGGCGGCCCTGGGCGCCTTCGTGCAGAACCTGCCCGACGGCCTGGCCACCCGCGTCGGCGAGCGCGGCATGCAGTTGTCCGGCGGCCAGCGCCAGCGCATCTCGATCGCCCGCGCCTTCCTGAAGAACGCGCCGGTGCTGATCCTGGACGAGGCCACCTCGCACCTGGACACGCTCTCGGAAATGCAGGTGCGCGGCGCGCTGGATGTGCTGATGCGGCACCGGACCACGCTGGTGATCGCCCACCGCCTGTCCACCATCCGCGACGCCGACCTGATCCTGGTGCTGGAAAACGGCGCCCTGGCCGAAGCCGGCACGCACGACCAGCTCTTGCGCAGGCAGGGCGTCTACGCAAAGCTGGCCAGCCACCAGGGCGCAGGCCCGATCGAACCCCGGCTCCAGCAGGCTTGATCGGCCAGGCTCATGAACGTGGGAGCGCTCGCCGGGGCCTGCCTCCCAGCGGCAGACGCGCGGTAACGGCAGGAAACGCCGCCGCAGACCGCGTGCGGATCGGGTAGCGTCCGGGGTGTTCCACCGGTTGGCGAACTTGCGCGGCGATTCCCGGTCTGCCAAGCACCCCCGAATCGCCACATCCGCCAGAATCGCCGTTCAGCTCCTACACGCACATGCAATTCAAGACTCCTTCCGTCCTCCCGCTCGCCTTCGCAATCGCCACGAGCGCCCTGATTTCCGCCGCACCCGCTGTCGCGGCCTCCCATGCCGCCAAGCCGGCAGCCCAGAAGAAGCCCGCTGCCGCCGCGCCCGCCGCCGCACCGGCGGCCGGGCAAACGGCCGTTGCCGGCGGCCCGCCGGCACTGCCGGCCAAGGCGTGGTTGCTGATGGACTTCGATTCCGGCGAGGTGCTTGCCTCGGCCAACCCCGACGAGCCGCTGCCGCCGGCGTCGCTGACCAAGATGATGACCAGCTTCCTGGTCGAGCAGGCCCTTCGGTCGGGCAAGCTCAAGAAGGACGATCTGGTGTCGGTCAGCCAGAACGCCTGGTGCCGTGGTTCGAGCACCGAGTCCTGCATGTACCTGCCGCTCAACAGCCAGGCCACCGTGATCGACATCCTGCGCGGCATCATCGTCCAGTCGGGCAATGACGCGTCCAAGGCGATCGCCGAGCACATGGCCGGCACCGAGGAGGGCTTCGCCAAACTCATGAATGCCGAAGCCCAGCGCCTCGGCATGACGCACACGCATTTCGTGAACTCCACGGGCCTGCCCGATCCCGATCACAAGTCGTCCGCGCGCGACCTCGCAATCCTGGCGCGCGCGATCATCCGCGACAGCTCGGAGTACTACCCGATCTACGCGGAGCGCGAGTTCAAGTACAACGGCATCAAGCAGGGCAATCGCAATGCGCTGCTCTACACCGACCCCACGGTCGACGGCCTGAAGACCGGGCACACCCAGGAGGCGGGCTTCTGTCTCGTGACTTCCTCCAAGCGCAACGGCATGCGCCTGATCACCGTGATCCTCAACACCAACAGCGCGCAGGCACGTGCCGACGAAACCCGCGCGCTCCTCGGATGGGGATACGGCAATTTCGAGAAGGCCACCCCTATTCAGCCCAATACCGTCGTCACGACGACCAACATCCGCTTCGGCAAGGCCGATACGGTTGCCGCGGGCCTGGGAGCGCCCTGGACGGTGACGGTGCCGCGCGGCCAGAAAGTGAGCACCTCCGTGCAGATCAATCCGAAGCTGGAGGCTCCGGTGGCCAAGGGCGCGGTGATCGGCAAGGTCGTTGCGGAGTCGAACGGCAAAGCGGTGGGCGAGGCACCGCTGGTCGCGCAGGCTGACGTGGAGCGCGCGGGCTTCATGCTGCGCACGTGGCAGCGTGTGGCCGGGTTGTTCGGCAAGTGACGTTGGATGCTGCGTGCCGTCGAATTCGGCACGCACCGCATCCGCTGCGCCAAAGCGCTGCTGCGGTTTTCAGCGTTTCGGCGAAGGCTGTTCCGCTGAAGAAGGCCCCTGGCCGAGCTGTTCTGCGAGCCCGACGATGATGCCCTCGGGCCCACGAACATAGGCAAGCCGGTATGACCCCTCGTACTGCATCCGCCCGATGAGTTCCGCGCCTTGGGCCTGCATCCGCGCAACGATGCGGTCGAGGTCATCGACGGCAAACATGATGCGGCGCAGACCCAGAGTGTTGACCGGTGCGTCCACCGGCCCGAACCTGACCGCGTCCGGCGTGTGGAACTTGTCCAATTCAATTCGCTGCCCATCCGGGGTCCGCAGCATCGCGAGGGTGGCTCGGACGTCTCCAAGCCCTATGAGGCTTCCGACAGCGGGCCCTTCGACCGTCGTTTGGCCCTCGAGCTCGAGGCCCAACTCGATAAAGAACGCCTTCACCGCTTCGAGATCGTCGACAACGATCAGGATGTTGTCCATGCGTTTGACTGCCATGTCCTTCGGCTCCTCGTTGATTGCAGGCCGAACAATAGATCAGCTCCGCGCCGACCGCTTCGAAGCCTCGCTTCGCGCCAGCCAAAGTCCGCTCGCAATGATCAGCGCGCCGCCGCCGAGCGTCCATGCATCGGGCGCGGCCTGCCAGAACAGCCAATCCAGCATCAACCCCCAGGCGAGGGCGCTGTATTCGAAGGGCGCGATGGCCGCGGCCTGGCCGTGGCGGAATGCCTCGGCGATGGCCAACTGGCCCAGAAAGCCGCTGATGGCCAAACCCGCAAGCACCCATGTGTGCTCGGCCTGGATGGGCACCCATTGCGGTGCCGATAAAAGGCTGCCGCCCACGGCCATGCCGGCCGTGGCCCAGAAGACCAGCGCGGCGCTCGACTCGGTGCGGCTGACGAGCCGGCCCAGCATGTTCGACAGCGCATAGCAGACAGCGGCCACCAGCACCGCCACAGCGCCCGTCGAGAGAAAGGCGCCCTGCTCGGGCCGCAGTGCGATCACGACACCGATGAAGCCCAGCCCGATGGCGATCCAGTGCCGCGGCTGTACCGACTCGCCCAGCATCGGCACGGCGATGAGCACCATCAGCAGCGGCGCGATGAATGTGAGCGTGTAGGCCTCGGCCAGGCCCAGCGTCTTCAGCCCGTGGACGAAGAGCACGAGCATCGCCATGTTCAGCGTGGTGCGCAGCAGGTGCAGGCGCCAGCGCAGCCGGCGGTTGAAGACGCCGGCCGCCTCGCGCCGCCAGCCGATGTACAGGCACACCAGGGGCAGGGCCGTGAGACCGCGCAATGCCATCACCTGCACGGCAGGGTAGTGGCCGGCGAGGTTCTTGAGCAGCGCGTCCATGCAGGCAAAGAAGGCGCAAGCCAGCAGCATCGCGGCGATGCCGCGCAGGGTTCCGGTCGGGTACATGGGTGAGTAGTCTTGCGGCAGCGGCGTCAGGCGCGCAGGTCCAGCCCTTTCCACGCCTCGAACACTTCCAATTGCTTTTGCAGCCAGTCCACAGGCACCGAGTTCGTTCCCCAGTGGTTGAGCCGCCCGGCCGCCTCGCCAAGGTTCCACAGGTGGCGAAACTGCATGAACAGCGGCAATGCCGCCAAGTCGCTGTCGCTCACTTCGCCGCCGCCCGCGCGGTATCCGCGCAGGTAGTGCATCCAGCGCTCGCGCAGCACGTCGTCAGGTGCCTTGAGATTCTTGCGAAACAGATACGACCAGGGCAGCACGCCGAGGTCGTAGGCCAGGAACCCCGGGCCGGCATCGTCGAAATCGAAGAACACCGTCCTCCGGATGCCGTCCGCGTCCGTGTTCACATGGTTGTTGAAGCCATGCGTGTCGCCGTGGCAGACGACGCGCGTCAGCCCGGGCTCGATCGCGGCCAGTTCCTCGAGCAGGCGGTGCACCAGGAGGCTGTACGCCTCCAGCAGCTGCGCGCTGATCTCCGGATACGACTGCAGGTAGCCCAGGGTCCGGCCGGCCAGGTGGTGGCCGTCCAGCGTGTAGCGACTGGGTGGGCCGGCATAGTCGCGTGCCGCCCCGTGGATGTGGGCCAGCGTGCGGCCGGTCAGTTCGATCTCTTCCAGCGTATCGGGAATCGTGCCTTCGGCATTTCGGAACAGGGCCAGCGCACGCGCTCCTTCGGGGAACTGCAGCGGGATGCAAGCGCGCCCGTCCGCCGCCGGCACCGCTGCGGCAACTCCCACCCCTTTGGACTCCAGGTGTGCCAGCAGCGAAATTTCGAAATGCGCATTGAAGCCGCCGCGCGGCCTGATCGAGTACAGGCGCGCCACGTAACGGACGCCGTCGGCCGAAAGCAGCGCGTAGTTGTCATTCAGGCCGCGGCGAATCAGGTGGCACTGCCGCACCGGGATGCCATGGTGGTGCGATACCCAGTGTGCGACGGACGATGGGGCTGCGGTCGTGTGGGTCGGAACGAGAGCGGGGTCGTGGGGGCAGGCATCGTGCATGAGTCATTTTCCGCCAACGGCACGCCCGCCCGGGCGGCGGGTATGGACGAGGCGCTAGCCGGCGTGCTGCTTGAGCACGCGCGGGTCGATCGGGGGCGCCTGCCATAGCTGCACGAGATAGTGGTCCTGCCCCTCCAGCCCATCCTCCGACAGGGAGTTCAGGCCGGAGCACGAGAGCCTGACCCGGTATGTCCCGGGCTCGATATCGAGCCGGGCCGCGTCCGGAAAATAGTCCGTGCAGCCCGCCACGACCAGCGGACCGGTCGCTATCACCAACGAACCTTCGGCCACGTGATCGAATGGGGCGAGGTCGCCCACAGGCTCGGAGCCCAGGAGCTCGAGCGTCACCGGCACATCCATGTTGCGGACGGTGCCAAGGCCGACCGTGCCCGGGGAGACGGCGAGCATGCGCTCCACGGCCGTGGCATCCCAGGCATCCGACAGATCGCTTTCCGCTGTCTCGTCCTGGAGGTAGAACTGAAAGTAGTCCGCAAAGATTTCGAGCTGGTGGGATTGCATGCCGTTGCTCCAGAGTTGCCGGGGGCGACGTGCGCTTGTCGGACGTCGCAGTCGGGTCGAACCGCATTTTCCCATTCATGATTTCGGTGCCCCGTCGGGTCTGGGTGGCAATGGGGCCCGAGCGGGGAGAATCAGATGTGCCCGCACGTGTCCTTCCGCTAACTCCGACTTCCCCTGCCCCCGTGGCGTCCACCGGACTCCAGGGCTTCATCCTCACCCGCCACTGGCGAGACACCCCAGGCGGCACGGAAATCGAGTACTGGCTGGCAACGGATGCAGGGCCGAGGAAAGTGGTCCTGAGCTCCCAGACTTCCGTCGCGTTCGTCGAGACGCGGCACAGGGCCGCGGTGGAAGCGCAGCTTGCGGCCTTGCCGGGACTGCAGCTGCGTGAGCTGGAGCTGAAGACCTTCGATCAGAAACCTGTCTTCGGCGTCTATGCGAAGCACTTCCGCCAGCTGGGCCGGCTGGCGCGTGCCCTGCAGGCGCAGGGCGTTCCCGTGCTCGAAGCCGACGTGCGCCCGCACGACCGCTACCTGATGGAGCGTTTCATCACCGCCGGCGTGCTGGTGGAGGAGGGCCGGGCAGACCGCGCCACCATTTACGACGGCAGGCTCAAGCCCGCGCCCGGATTCCGGCCGGTGCTGAAGATGGTGTCGCTGGACATCGAGACGAGCCAGGACGAGGCGCTCTATTCCATCGCGCTGGATGGCCCGCAACACCGCGTGGTCTTCATGCTGGGCGAGCCGCCGCCGCAGCAGCAGTCGGGCGAGCCCATGGACTTCGCGCTCGTCTATTGCCCGACCCGCAAGGCCATGCTGGAGAAGTTCAACGACTGGCTCGAGAGGAACGACCCGGACGTCGTGATCGGCTGGAACGTCATTCAGTTCGACCTGCGGGTGCTCCAGAAGACCGCCAACGACTGCGGCACGCAACTCCTGCTGGGGCGCGAGCGCCGGCCCATCGACTGGCGGACCCATCCGGGCAAGCAGGGCTACCTGTTCGCGCCCACCCCCGGGCGGGTGGTCATCGATGGCATCGACGCGCTGAAGGCGGCGATGTGGAGTTTTCCCTCCTTCAGCCTCGAGACCGTCTCGCAGGCGCTGCTGGGAGAGGGCAAGGCCATCGGCGACGAGTACGACAAGATGGCGGAGATCGAGCGGCGCTATCAGCAAGACAAGCCCGCGCTCGCGCGCTACAACATCCGGGACTGCGAGCTGGTCCTGCGCATCTTCGACAAGGCGAAGCTGCTGCAGTTCGTGATGGAGCGGGCCCACACCACGGGCCTTCAGGCCGATCACTTCGGCGGCTCCATTGCCGCGTTCAGCCACCACTACCTCCCGCGGATGCACCGCCTGGGCTATGTGGCACCGAACGTGGGCGAGATCCCGAGCAAGGCTTTCCCCGGTGGCTACGTGATGGACTCCAAGCCCGGCTTCTACGACTCCGTCGTGGTCCTGGACTACAAGAGCCTCTACCCCTCGATCATCCGGACCTTCCTTGTCGATCCCGTAGGGCTGGTGGAAGGCGCCAACGCCGGCGACCCGGCCATGGTCGTCAAGGGTCCGCAGGCGACCACCTTCTCGCGCGAGAGGCACTGCCTGCCGGAAATCGTGACCACGCTCTGGCGTGCGCGCGACGAGGCCAAGCGCGCGAGGAACGAGCCCTTGTCCCAGGCGCTGAAGCTGCTCATGAACTCCTTCGCAGGTGTGCTTGGCGCGGCCGACTGCCGCTTCTTCAATCCCAAGCTGGTTTCCGCCGTCACCCTTCGCGGCCACGAGATGATGAAGCTCACGCGCGACTTCGTGGAGCGCCGGGGTTACGAGGCCATCTACGGCGACACCGACTCCATCTTCATCTGGCTCAGGCGCACCCACACCAACGAGGAAGCGCATGCGGTCGCGGCAAGCCTGGCGCGCGACATCAACGACTGGTGGACGCGCACCCTTCGCGAGGAGCAGGGGCTGGAGAACTTTCTCGAAATCGAATTCGACACCCACTACCGGAAGTTCTTCATGCCCACCATTCGCGGCTCGGAGGTGGGCAGCAAGAAGCGTTATGCCGGCCTCGGCGTGGACGCCAACGGCAAGGAGGAAATGGTCTACCGCGGCCTGGAGATGGCCCGCAGCGACTGGACGCCGCTGGCGCGCCAGTTCCAGGAGGGCCTGCTGTCGCGCATCTTCCAGGGCGAGCCCTACAAGGCGTTCGTGGTCGGGTACGCGCAGTCGATGCTTGCCGGCGAAAAGGACGACCTGCTCATCTACAGGAAGCGCCTGCGCCATCGCCTGGACGCCTATCTGGTCAACGTGCCGCCACAGGTTCGCGCCGCTCGCACGGCCGACGAATACAACGCCCGCATAGGAAGGCCCAGGCAGTACCAGAACGGCGGCTGGATTCGCTATGTCATGACCCGCAACGGGCCTGAACCGCTGGAAACGCGCCATTCCCGCATCGACTACGAACACTACCTGGGCAAGCAGCTCCAGCCGATCGCCGACGCCATTCTCCAGCCCTTGGGAGAGAGTTTCACGGCCCTGACGAGCCTGCAGCAAGGCTTGTTCTGATGTGTTCAGCGCCCAGGGCGGGTGGCTCAGGCCACCACTGGCGATGCGGCGACCAGATGCTCGGTCAGGAACCACACCTGCAGTTCGTTGGTGCGCAGCACATTGCTCACGAACACATCGTTGCTGCCGGCATCGCCCGACTTGTCGACCTTCTCTGCCGCTTCGCGCGCGCTCACGATGATCTGCTCGTGCGCCTCGGCGAGCCGGCGCAGTTGCACCGCCGCGGGTTCGCGCCCGCGTGGCGGCCGCGCGATCCTGGTGGTCTCCGCGATGTCGGGAGCCATGGCGAGCGCCACGCCGCCCAGCAGCTGGATCCGTTCGGCCACGATGTCCACCAGCAGCACCTGTCCTTCGTAGTGCTGGTCGTACATCAGGTGCAACTGGTTGAAGGTCGGGCCTACCACCTGCCAATGGTGCTTCTTGTACATGTCGCGCAGGGTGATCGTGTCGGCCAGGCACTGGTTCAGCAGCGCCACGCTTTCCTTGCAGACCTTTTCGGAAAGACCGTTGGGCAGCTTGACGATCTCGCCGTAGCGTTGCGTCTCGTGGCTTTTCTGGTCGAGGTCGGGCTTGACCTCCTGCTTCGAGCGGGCCGATGAAGTGCTCGCGGCCGGCTTGGGGTGCTTCGAGGTTGCCATGTGTCCGTGCTCCTGCGCTGGTTGAATCGATGGCAACTTCTAGCACCCGCCAGGCGCGCTGAACGTAGGCCATCCGCGCAGACGGGGCGTCGCGCAAACGAAGTTCGGTTTCGACGCGGGGCACCTCGTCGCTCTCAATGTGCGCTACCGCACAGACGGGCTTTTGCCGGGGACCAGAAACTGCGGCCACTCATGAAGCCCGTGCGCCCTGTCATCCTGGCCTTGAATGGCGGCTCCTCCAGTATCCGGTTCGGCGTGTACCGGATGGGCGGCAGGCCGGAGTGCCAGCTCCAGGGCAAGCTGGACCGCATCGGCCTGGGCGGTTCCAGCCTGCGCTTTGCGGGGGTGGATGGGGTGGCGCACGAAGTTCCGTTCAAGGCCGTCAAGGACTACCGCTCGGCCACCCAGGCCGTGCTCGAATGGCTGAGCGCGCGCAAAGTCTTCGAGACGCTGGCCGCCGTCGGGTATCGCCTGGTGCACGGCATGGGCCACACCGACCCCGAACTCGTCACGCGCGAGCTGCTCGATGACCTGCGCCGAATCCAGTGGGTCGACCCCGACCACCTTCCGGACGAGATCGAGTTGATCGAGGCCGTGCGCAAGCATGTGCCGTTGCTACCGCATGTGGCTTGCTTCGACACGGCCTTCCACAGCCGCATGCCGCTGGTGGCCAGGATGCTGGCCATTCCCCGGCGCCTGGGCGAGAAGGGCGTGCGCCGCTACGGTTTTCATGGCCTGTCGTATGCGTATCTGATGCTGGCGCTGGCGCGCGCCGGCGGCCCGGCGGCAGCGAAGGGGCGGGTGGTCCTCGCGCACCTGGGCGGCGGCGCCAGTCTGGCGGCCGTGAAGGGCGGCGTCGGCATCGACACCAGCATGGGTTTCACGCCCGCCAGCGGCATGCCCATGGGCACGCGCTCCGGTGACGTGGACCCCGGCCTGGCGCTCTACCTCGAAAGAACCGAGCACATGACGCCCGTGCAGTTCGATGTCATGGCCAACGATGCGTCGGGACTGCTCGGGATCTCGGAGACCAGCTCCGACATTCGCGACCTGCTTTCGCGCGAAGCGGTCGATGCCAGGGCCGCGGATGCGGTGGCCCTGTTCTGCTATCAGGCCAAGAAGTGGGTCGGTGCCTATGCGGCCGCGCTAGGCGGGCTCGACACGCTGGTGTTCGCCGGCGGCATAGGCGAGAACTGCGCGGTGGTGCGGGCGCGCATCTGCGAGGGGCTCGAGTTTCTTGGCGTGCGCCTCGATGCGTCGCGCAACGCTGCCAACGCCGACGTGATTTCGGTCGCCAGGAGCCGGGTCACCGTGCGCGTCATCCGCACCAACGAAGAGTGGATGGTCGCGAGGCTGACTGCCGCACGAGTGTCCGCAGACTGCCCGCCGAAGAGCGAGACGACGGAGTGACCGGGATCCGCGCCGTGCGGCGGCGCACGTCGTCGGTCTCGATCAAGTGGAGCTTCCGGTGTCCTGCCGCAGCAGCTTTCTTTCGAGCTGGAGTTCCAGCGCCTCGACCATGCTGTAGGCCTCCAGGTACTTCTCCTCGGGGCCGGCGATGCGCCAGGCGTCGCGCTTCTGTTCTTCCCGGGAGATGCGCAGTTCGAGTGCGGCGATGTCTTCTGCGAATGTCATGGGGGAGGCCTCGTGCGGATCGGCCTCTACGATGCGCCGCAAAGGAATGTGCGTCAGTTCGCTGGCGCACGAAGACGCCTTGGCAGTCTCAGAGCGCCGAGGATTCCTCGCCGCCTTCTTCCGCCTCCGCCAGATCCTCGAGAGCCTGCATCTCGCTCGCCGACAGAGGCTTGCCGATCGGTGCCGCGGCCTTCCCGATCCGGACCGCGGCCATGTCGGCCTCGTTCGGGTATTGCCCGGAAATCCAGTAGTCGAACACCCGGCGCACGATGGGCGCCGCGTGGGCCGCGCCGAAGCCCGCGTTCTCGACGATGGCCGCCACCGCAATGGTCGGCGCTTCCGCCGGCGCAAAGGCCATGTAGAGCGCGTGATCGCGTTGTCGCTCTTCGAGCGCCTTGCCGCTGGCGCGCGCCTTCGGCCCGAGGCTCACCGCCTGCGCCGTGCCCGTCTTGCCCGCCGAGGTGTAAGCCGCTCCGGCGAACACGCGGGTACCCGTGCCGCCCTTCGTGACGGCAACCATGGCGTTGCGCACCACGTCGACGTGCTTTTGCGCGTAGCCCAGATCCCGGGCCTGCGGCTGCACTTGCTCCACGATCTCCTCGGTGACCGTGTCCTTGATGGCGCGCACCAGGTGTGGCCGATAGTGCATGCCACCGTTTGCCAGCGTGGCGTTGGCGGATGCGAGCTGCAGCATCGTGAAGCTGTTGTAGCCCTGTCCGATGCCCAGCGAGATGGTTTCGCCGGCGTGCCAGGTCTTCATGTCGGGGCGCCGATACGCGGCACGCTTCCACGCCCTGCTCGGCAGCACGCCACGTGACTCGCCAAGCAGGTCGATGCCGGTGAACTGGCCGAAGCCCAGTGGCGCCATGAACTCGTGAATCAGGTCGACACCCATCTCGTTGGCCAGCGAGTAGAAGTAGGTGTTGCTCGAAAACTGGATGGCGCGGTGCATATCTACGCCCCCCAGCCCGCCCCGGTGGCTCAAGAAGGTGCGCCCGCCGAAGCTGTAGGAGCCAGGGTCGTTCTCGACCTTGTCCGCGGCACGCGTACCGGTCTCCAGTGCCGCCAGCGCCATGAAGGGCTTGTAGGTGGAGCCCGGCGGGTAGGTGCCGCGCAGGGCACGGTTGAGCAGCGGCTTGTCGATGGACTCGATGAGCGCCGTCCAGCTTTCGTGGTCGATACCCTCGACGAAGAGATTGGGGTCGAAGGTGGGCTTGCTCACGAAGGCGAGGATCTCACCGGTCTTGGGGTCGATGGCCACCAGCGCGCCGCGGCGGTCGCCGTACATGTCCTCCACCAGCTTCTGCAGCTTGATGTCCAGCGACAGCATGACGGTGTTGCCCGGCGTGGCGGGATGGCGGGCGAGACGGCGCACCGCGCGGCCGCCGGCGGAGGTTTCCATCTGCTCGACGCCGGTCTGGCCGTGCAGTGTTTTCTCGTAGCTCTGCTCGATGCCGAGCTTGCCGATGTAGTCGGTGCCCCGGTAGTTGGCCTGTTCTTCCTCGTCCCAGTCCTCCATCGCGGTCTTCTCGCGCTGGTTGATGCGGCCGATGTAGCCGATGACGTGCGATGCCACTTCGCCATGCGGGTAGGTGCGAAACAGACGCGCCTTGATCTCGATGCCCGGGAAGCGGTAGCGCTGGGCCGCGAAGCGCGCGACTTCCTCGTCGCTCAGGCGGGTGCGAATGGGGATGGAATCGAAGCTGCGCGAGTCTTCGCGCAGTCGCTTGAAGCGGCGCCGGTCGCTCGGCGTGATCTCGACGATGGCCTCCAACTCGTCCAGTGCCGAGCTGAGGTCACCCACTTTCGAGGGCGTGATCTCCAGGGTGTAGGCCGCATGGTTCGAAGCCAGCACGATGCCATTGCGATCGAGGATCTGACCCCGGTTGGGCACCACCGGCACGACGGCGGTGCGGTTGCTTTCCGCCCGGTCGGCCAGCTCTTCGTGGCGCACGACCTGCAGGAAAGCCAGGCGCGCGCCGATCAGTCCGAAACCGAACAGCACCACACAGCCGACCACCACCACACGGCGGCGAAAACGGGAAAGCTCGGCGGCGGCATTGCGGATTTCATTCATCTGGGAAGAGAAAAACTGGGTAAGAGGCCCCAGCTATCCGGAGGTTCCGCATGTGCAGGTCTGCAGGAGCAATTTCACTCGCTCTTCGCAAGACAGGTTCCGAAAGACACGATTCACTGCATGCGTCGAACCTCAGGTCGCCGACCTGGCAACTTGCTCCGCTTCGATCACTGGACCTGCGCGTCCTCAACAGTCGTGGCCAACTCGCGCAGTCGTTGCAGGCAGTTTCCTTCGGGATAGCCGAGCACCTTCCATCGCGGCACAGCCAGCGGCAGCTGCTCGATCAAATGGGCGGCATGCTCCACGAAATGCGGCCACGCGACGATCGTCGGTGCTACGCCCTCGGCTTCGACGAGGAACACCAGGTCGGCTGCCGGCAGCCAGGTGTCCACGCCCTTGGGCAGCACGGCAAAGCTGACGAGCGAACCGTCGGCCTCGCGCTGAAGCAGGTTGTGCTTGGCGACGAAGACGTCGATACCCGCCTCCTCATTGGCTTTCTCCAGGGCCTCTCGCTGGTCGTTGTAGTCGACCGCCGTTTCCTCGCGCTGCAGCCTCGCCAGCAGGGCGCCGGCTTGTGCAGGCGGTGTCCATAGTGACCAGGTCTTGTCGCACAGCCTGAACATCTCGGCGCTGAGCGGGCGCGACTCCTCGCGCAGTACCCGGCTCGCCGTGGCGACCATGTTCTCGAGCGCGGCCGCGTCGCCAGCCCCACACACCAGCAGACGGTCGCGGTTCGGCACCATCGCGACAGGATCGCCGTTGAGTGGCAGTTGCCAAGCCAGTTCGTGCAGGAAGATGCGGGCGGCGTCGTAGTGGTCGCCGTAGTTGAAGGCGTGAAGCCCGGGTCCGATCTCGATGGAAGCCGGAGCCGCCTTGTGGCGCAGGTTGTCCACCGCGATCTCGAAGGCCTGCTCGAAGCCGATGCCCCAGCGCTCCAGATCGTCAAGGCTTACCTGCGCGATAGCATGGTCGCTGTCGATGGCGACGGCTGCGCCCAGGGTGGGGGAGAAGGGCGCCCACACCATGGTGTCCTCGAGCTTTTTCGAAAGGTTGCCGCGCGAGATCCGAGACAGGTCGACGCTTCCAAGGCGCCGCAAGATCGGCAGCAGACGCGGCCTGGCCTCGTCGAAGGTGGCAGGCTTGTCGCTGCCAATGCTCGCCACCGCGAGTGCGAAGCGCTTGATGTGCTCTCTGCGCTCGGCTGGCCGCGCCTGGCAGCAGTCGGTGTAAAGGTTGCTCAGATAGATCACGCCGCCGTCCGCTCGGCGGATCAGTAACTGCTCGAGATCGAGGACGAACTGCTCGCCGGGAAGACGTTCCTGGAGCTCCCTCAGCAGCAGCTTGGCGACCTTCTCGGTGCCGGGTTTGCGGTCGAAAAGACCGCGGATGAATGACAGCATGTTCCCTCCGCCGGCCAGTATAGGTAGCGGTAATGGCATGCAGAAGAGTTCTTCACGGCTGCACGCATGTCGCGCCGAGGCGAGGACGCACCCAGGTCGAGGCCCAGAAGACGAGTGCGAGCACGCTCACGGATGCGCCCAGCATGCACACGCCAGGCCATCCGAGGTGCGCGTACACCGTCGTCGATGCAATGGCGCCCGCACCGCTGCCCACTGCATAGAACAGCATGTAGCACCCGATGAGGCGGCCATGCGATTCGGCCGGCCCTCTGAGAATCATCGCCTGGTTGGTGACATGCAGGGCCTGGCAGCCCACGTCGAGCATCAGGATGCCGACCGCCAACCACCACAGCGACGACTCCGTGAAGCCGAGAGGTATCCATGCCAGAAGCAGAAGGACCAGCGCGGCCACGCTCGTGCGCTGGCCCCACCCCTGGTCGGCCCAACGTCCTGCCCGCCCCGCGAAGAACGCGCCGGCAGCACCGAGCAACCCGAACGCCCCGACGGCTGAATGCGACAGCGACAGGGGTGGCGCGGTAAGCGGCAATGCGAGCGCACTCCAGAAGATGCTGAAGACGGCGAACATCAGCAATGCCAGGGTGCCGCGCGTTCGAAGCACCCGGTCCGTCAGCAGGAGGCCCAGCGTCGAGCGGACGAGCTGGAGGTATGGCAGACGCGAGGCTGTGGCTGGCTGTGCGGGAAGCTGCCGCCAGACAAGCGCCCCGAGCGCAACCATGACCGCTGCAGAACCGACGTACACGCCGCGCCAGCCGAGCAGGTCGGCAACGACACCCGACCAGACCCTTGCGAGCAGGAGTCCGACGACCACTCCGGCCTGCGCAGCTCCGACGACGCGCCCACGTTCATGCGAAGCCGCGGCGCTCGCCGCGTAGGCAATCATTCCCTGCGTCATGGCCGTGCCCAAAAGGCCGACCGCCAGCATGCCTGCCATCAGGGCGACGGCGCTTCGAGCCATGGCCACGCCGCCCAGGGCGAGGATGAGGCCCATCAACTGAAGGCGGGCGAGCCGTCGGCGGTCGTACTGGTCGCCCAGAGGAACAAGCAGCAGCAAGGCCAGCACCGACCCGGCCTGGGTGGCCGTCACGACACCGCCGATAGCGGCAGGCGCGACGCCGAAGTCCACCGCCAGGCTGTCGAGCAGAGGCTGTGCGAAGTACACGTTCGCGACGCTGACGCCGCTCGTGCAGGCAAACAGGGCGACCAGCCTCTTCGGCATGGTCGGTGGATTGCTCGCGGTTTCCATGGGAACTCATCTCCATCTGGTTTCATTTTAAAACTAGATGGAGCATAGCTTGTTGGTTTTAAAATGCAACCAGCAGGCGGCGCTTTAGCTGCCCGGAGGTGTCGATGGCTGAACGGAAGCGAATGAACACGGCGAGTTGTCCGGTGGCGCGAGCGCTCGACGTCATCGGCGACCGTTGGTCGCTGCTGATCGTGCGAGACGCGTTCGACGGGGTCAGCCGATTCGGCGACTTTCAGGCGAGCCTGGGGGTCGCCCGAAACATCCTGGCAAGCAGGCTCAAGGCGCTTGTGGAGGAAGGGGTGCTGGAGGCTCAGCCGGCCTCGGACGGCACGGCTTACCAGCAATATGTTCTGACGCCGAAGGGGCAGGGGCTATTCCCCGTGGTCGTCGGCTTGCGGCAATGGGGCGAGGACAACCTCTTTCGCCGTGGCGAGCACCATTCACGGCTCGTCGGAAGAAAGAGCGGCAAACCGGTTGCACCCCTGAAGGTCTCCGGTGCCGATGGGCGCGCTTTGGCTTTCGGCGATGTGGTGGTGGTCGAAAAGTAGGCCCCTATCCACCGTGGTGCTGGCTCTTCGCGAACCGCGGCAGCAGGCCGGAGCGCGGCAGGTCGCGCATGAACGGCGGCACCGACAGCGCCAGCAGCAGTGCCGCGAGCGGCACCACGCACACGAACCCCACGTACTTGAAGCCGAGCGCACCCACGACACCGCCGAGCACGAACATGCCGATCAGCCCGGCGGCCCTGCGCATGCGGGTGCGGTCGTGGCGGACGGCGGGAGCAGGGGAGGCCGGGGCCTGCGCCGACTTCCTGTTCCAGTAGAGCAACTTGCCGATCTCCATCCCCAGGTCGGTGATGTTCCCGGTCATGTGCGTGGTCCGAATGCTGCCGCCCGAGGTCTTGGAGGCGATCGCGTTCTGCAGACCCATGATGAAGGACAGCAGCAGCACCGTGAGCGGCACGGCGAACGGCGTGGCCCAGGTGAGTGTCACGGCACCCATCAGGCCGAACGGAAACATGAGCGCTGCCTCGAGCAGCAGCGGCAGCGCATAGACGCTGTGCAGGCGATGCTGCCGGCCCCAGTTGACCAGCACCGCGCACACGGCCGCGCCCGAGGTGAACGCCAGCACGGCCCCGAGCGCGTTCAGCAGCAGCCTGGTGTTGCCCAGCACCAGGCCGTCGGCCAGCTGGGACGCGAACCCCGTCATGTGCGAGGTGTACATGTGCAGGACCAGGAAGCCGCCCGCATTCACCGCGCCGGCATTGAAGGCCAGCAGCAGGCCCAGCACCCTGTTCGTCGAGGGCGCACGGTGTCGGCTGGTCAGAAAGCGCAGTCTGCGCATGGGTGGGCTGTCCGTTGAGGCGTCGACCCATTCTCGCGCACAAGCCGTGCGCGGAACCGTTTGTCAGCCTGGGCCGCGGCGGATCAGGCATCCAAGCTGTACGGATAGCGCTGCGACAGGCCCTCGGACAGCCGGTTCATTTCACGGGTAATTTTCTCAACGTTCGCGAGGCCTGAAGCGCCTTGCTCCACGTGCTCCACCTGCGCCATCAGGTCGGCCAACTGGAGCCATTGGTTGAAGTCCAGGCACATTTCGATCGACAGCGCGTCGGTGCCCTGGTCGTGGTCGAGAAAGGCCACCTGATCGCCGTGTTCGGTTGGGCCTAGCAGCCACGCGTCTCCCGTGCCGGAGGTGCCGAAGACCCACCACTGCGTGCCCAGCGCGATCAAGGGATGGTCCCTGTCGGCTGTCTCGCGCAGCAGTTGTGCCAGGTTCAGCAGCATGAAGTCGCCGGCGATCTCCTGCCCGCCGATTTCATCGACCAGCGAGAGGAAGCCTGCAGGCAGGCTCGCCACGAGCGCCTCGCGCGCGGTCACGGAAATAGCCGTGGCCTCGCGACGCCGCGTGCCCAGTTCCGCCACGATCTGCCCCACGGGGCGAAGTGCCAGCATGCTTCCAGAGCCTCCATAGTCATCCCATAAGCCGCTGATGATGCCGTCATTTGCGGTCGG
Source organism: Variovorax durovernensis (assembly GCF_977011995.1). Lineage (NCBI taxonomy): Bacteria > Pseudomonadati > Pseudomonadota > Betaproteobacteria > Burkholderiales > Comamonadaceae > Variovorax > Variovorax durovernensis. The sequence continues at coordinate 36,759 of NZ_CDRNCW010000002.1, forward strand.
TCCCCGAGGCCACATAAGCAAGCGCGTTGGCCTGCGGCTCGAAGATCGGGTGCGGGCGAGCCGGTAGCGTATTTGCCGTCGGCCGGAATGGTCCTCGGGCAGGCGCCGGGCTCGGCCTACACGCCGCGTCATCCCGCCTGCTACAACTGGTTTCAACGCCGTCCGACAGCGCGGACTTCGGGCCAGTCGCATCCTCTGCGCCATCAACAGGAGCCATGAGAGAGAAGACGATGTCGAAAAAGCGTGACCGCAAACCCACTGTCCGCTCGCTGCGTGGCGAGTTCTGGCTTCTCGTCGCCGTATTCACCTGTCTCGCCACGCTGGCGCTGCTGCAGGTTGCCGTGGAGCGCGAGCGATCGCTGATCAAGGGGGGCGGCAACGCCGAAGCCATGCTGCTGTCGAGCTCGCCGGGCTTCTACGCGCGCTAGCATCCCGCGGCGGCCGCCCGCTCACCAGGCAAGGGCTGCTTCACTTCAACGCGGAGATCTCCCGGCTCTTGATCAACCGGGAGCGCAGCACGTTGCGGCTGATGCCCAGCAGTTTGGCCGCCTGCACCTGGTTGCGGTGGCAGAACTCGAAAGCGGTGCGCATCACCGTCTCTTCGATCTTCTCGAACATCAGCTCGTCGGGCTCGTTGAAGAGTTCGCGCAGCACGCCCTCCAGCGCCTGCTGGGGCGTGGTTGCGGCGGGGGGCTCGCTCTCCGGCGCGCGTCGCTGGATGTTGAGCGACGACAGGTGCAGGTGCTCCTCGCCGAGCACGTTGTGCTGGCAGATCAGCAGCGCATGGTGGATGACGTTCTCCAGCTCGCGGATGTTGCCCGGCCAGCTGTGCTCGCCGAGCTTGCGCTCGGCACCGGCGTCGAGCCGCACGGCCCCATAGCCCAGCCGCTGGCGGTATTCCTCGATGAAGTGGCGCGCCAGCGGCAGGATGTCGCCGGGGCGCTCGCGCAGCGTGGGCAGCGCCAGGTGCACCACGTGCAGCCGGTAGAAGAGGTCTTCGCGGAAATGGCCGGCGGCCACCGCGTCCTGCAGCCGCACGTTGGTGGCCGCGACCACCCGCACGTCGATGGGAACGCTCTTGCGCGAGCCCAGCCGCACCACCTCGCGTTCCTGCAGCACGCGCAGCAGCTTCACCTGGATGGACAGCGGAAGGTCGCCGATCTCGTCGAGGAACAGCGTGCCGCCGTTGGCGGCCTCGAACCAGCCGGTCTTGGCGGAGAACGCGCCGGTGAAGGCCCCCTTCTCGTGGCCGAAGAGCTCGCTTTCGACCAGGCTCTCGGAGAACGCGCCGCAGTTCACCGCCACGAAAGGCTTGCCGCTGCGCCGGCTCAGGTCGTGCACATGGCGCGCGATCAACTCCTTGCCGGTGCCGGTCTCCCCGATGATGAGCACGTTGGCGTCGCTGGGCGCCACCATGCGGATGCGCTCGAGCAGCGCGACCGAGCGCGGGTCCTGGAACACCTGCGCGGTGGCGCGGATCGAGGTGGTGAGCTTGCGCGGGTTGGGCAGCGTCAGCAGCGTGGGCGCGTCCCAATCCGGCTCGGAAGCATCGGCCGGCGGCAGCACGTCGAGGGGGCGGGTGAAGGCGTTCATGAGTAGAAGGTCGGTACGGGATAGTGCTGCTGGAGGGCCCATTCGCCGAGCTCGCGCACCTTGTAGGCCACGGGGTCGTGCAGGCTCTGGGTGCGCAGGTTGCGCCAGTGGCGGTCCAGGCGCAGGCCGCCGTGCGTGGCGCGCGCGCCGGCCACGTCGAACATGCGCGTACAGATGTCCAGCCCGGTGCTGGTGGCCGCCACCTTGGCCGTGGCCACGGCCACGGCGACCTCTCCGCGTTCGTCTTCGCTCAATGCCGCGCCGCGCCGCCAGGCGGCGTCAAGCCGGTCGGCCGCGCGGTCGGCCAGCACACGCACGCTTTCCAGGCCGACCCAGAACTCGCCGTACTGGCTCAGCACGTACGGGTCGTCCTGCATCTGCGCCACCTTGGACGCATGCCAGGGCCGCGACTCGTGCAGCGTGTAGTGGCGCGCATCGTGGAACGCGGCCTCCGCGATGCCCAGGTAGATGTTGGCCAGCACCAGCTGCGAGATCAGCGGGCGCAGGCAGGCGAAGGGCGTGGACAGCGGGCCGGGATCGGCCAGCACCTCGTGCTGCTCCACGCGCACCTTCTCGAAGGTGACGCTGCCGCTGTCGGTCTGGCGCTGGCCGATGTTGTTCCAGTCGGGCGCCACGAAGATGCCCGATCGGCCCGTGGGCACGGCCGCGACGATGAAGGCGCCGTTGCCTTCCTCGCGTGCCGAGGCGATGAGCATCTCGGAGTCCAGCGCGCCCGAGCAGAAGCTCTTCTGCCCGGTGAACTCCCGCCAGCCCGGGTGCACGCTGGAGACGGTGCGGTCGTCCAGCGGATTGAGCGCGTTGCCCCAGAACCAGCGGCGCCGCGCGGTCTGCTCGAACCAGGGCTGCCACTGCGCGGGCTGCGCGAACAGTCGCACCGTGGCGAGCATCAGGTGATGGAAGCCGAAGACGTGCGCGACGGAGCTGTCGGCCTGTGCCAGCAGCCGCACCACGTCGAGCGTCTCGCGCCAGTCGGCGCCCCCGCCGCCGAACTCGGCGGGAATGCTCAGCGCCAGCAGCCCGCTGGCACGCAGCGCATCGCGCTCGGCCTTGGGGGTGCCGCCGCGCTCGTCGCGTTCCACTGCGGTTGCGGCAAGCCGCCGCGTCAGTTCCTGCGCGACGTCGCGCGTGGTGGCGGCAGGCGGGGGGGACAGGACGGAACTCACAGGACTCACACAGGGCCTCGCTGATGGACATTCGCGCGCAGCAAGTGCTGCGCCAGCAGCATGTTGACGGCGCGCCATCGCCGATCCAACGATGCGATCGGCATATCGATGCTCGATTTGCTTCCATGGCAGCAGCGCGGGCGATCTCGTGCGCGGCATGCAGCACGGTTGATGATGGGCTGCTGCTGGAGCAGCAGAAATCGCATGCGACGCGCCGTTCGCATGGGCAAATCCACTGGCACGCTAACTGCTGAATCGTGCGTCCGACGACAGGCAATTGCCAAGGGCGCTCCATGCAACTTTTCTGGTTTCTTCCCACGCACGGCGACAGCCGCTATCTGGGCACCTCGCGCGGCGCGCGCACCGTGAGCCACCGCTATCTGCGCCAGGTGGCGCAGGCCGCCGACGAACTGGGCTACGAGGGCGTGCTGATTCCCACCGGCCGTTCGTGCGAGGACTCGTGGGTGGTCGCGTCGTCGCTCGCGGCGCAGACCGAGCGCCTCAAGTTCCTGGTCGCGATCCGCCCCGGCATCATCTCGCCGACGGTGTCGGCGCGGCAGGCCGCCACGCTCGACCGGTTCAGCGACGGGCGCCTGCTGATCAACGTGGTCACCGGCGGCGACCCCGACGAGCAGCACGGCGATGGCAGCTTCCTCACGCATGCCGAGCGCTACGAGGTGACCGACGAGTTCCTGCGCATCTGGCGTGGCGTGGCGGGCGGGGAGACGGTCAACTTCTCGGGCAAGCACCTGCGCGTGGAGAATGCGAAGACCTTGTACCCGCCGGTGCAGAAGCCGTATCCGCCGCTGTGGTTCGGCGGATCTTCCGAGGCGGCCATCGCGCTGGCGGGCGAACAGGTGGATGTGTATCTCACCTGGGGCGAGCCGCCCGCCGACGTGGCCGACAAGATCGCGAAGGCGCGCGCCGCCGCGGCGAAGCACGGCCGCACGCTGCGCTTCGGCATCCGGCTGCATGTGATCGTGCGCGAGACCAGCGAGGCGGCCTGGCGCGCCGCGGACGAACTCATTTCCTACGTGACCGACGACACCATCGCCGCCGCTCAGAAAGCCTTCTCGCGCTTCGATTCCGTGGGCCAGCAGCGCATGGCCGCATTGCACGGCGGGCGGCGCGACAGGCTGGAGGTGTCGCCCAACCTCTGGGCCGGCGTGGGGCTGGTGCGCGGCGGCGCGGGCACGGCGCTGGTGGGCAGCCCCGAGGAGGTGGCGGCGCGCATCAAGGAATACGCGGCACTCGGCGTGGAGACTTTCATCTTCTCGGGCTATCCGCATCTGGAGGAGGCGTATCGCGTGGCCGAGTTGCTGTTTCCGCTGCTGCCGCTCGACCATGTGCGCCCGGCGGGGCAAGCCAACATCACCGGCCCTTTCGGCGAGGTCATCGCCAACGACATCGTTCCGCCCTCTTCGCAAGTCGCGCAGCCGGCGTCGCGCGACAGGGTCGCCGCATGAAGCACTTCGGCGCGGAGGCCGGCGACGAGGCCGTGCCGTGGCAGGCGGCGGCGCAGCGCGTGACGCAGGCCCTGGCGGAAACCGCCGTCGAACGCGACCGGCGCGGCGGCACGCCGAAGGCCGAGCGCGACCTGTTGCGCGACAGCGGCCTGCTGATGCTGAGCGTCCCGCGCGAGCTTGGCGGCCTGGGCGCGAACTGGCGCCAGACGCTTGACGTGGTGCGCGGCCTGGCGCGCGTGGACAGTTCGGTGGCCCACCTGTTCGCCTTTCACCACCTGCTGCTGGCGACCGTGCAGCTGTTCGGGCAGCCTGCCCAGTGGCGCCCGTGGATCGAGCAGACGCGCGCGCAGCACTGGTTCTGGGGCAACGCACTGAACCCGCTGGACAAGTCCACGCGCGCGCAAGCGGACGGCCCTGACCATGTGTTTTCCGGGCGCAAGAGCTTCTGCTCCGGCGCCAGCGATTCCGACATGCTGGTGGCCTCGGCGCTGGACGCCGACGACCGCCTGCTGATCGGCGTGGTGCCCACGCGCCGAGAGGGCATCACCGTGCTCGATGACTGGGACAACATGGGCCAGCGCCAGACCGACAGCGGCAGCGTGCTGTTCGAGGGCGTGCGCGTCCAGGCGCACGAACTGCTGCTCGACCCCGGTCCGCTGTCCACGCCGTTCGCCTGCCTGCGCCCGCTGCTCGCGCAGCTGATCCTCGCGAACATCTACCTGGGTCTGGGCGAAGGCGCCCTGGCGCAAGCGAAGGCCTTCACCCTGGGGCAGGGGCGTCCCTGGCTCTTCTCGGATGCGTCGGCCGCGAACGAAGACCCCTATGTGCTCGCGCACTACGGCGACTTCTGGCTCGCGCTGGAGGGTGCGCGCAGCCTGCTCGACAGCGCCGCCGTCGCCTTCGACCAGGCCTGGCTGCGCGGCACGTCGCTCGACGAACGGGAACGCGGGCAGGTTGCCATCGCCGTGGCCGCGGCCAAGGTCGCGAGCACGCGAGCCGGCCTGGAGGTGGCGCACCGCATGTTCGAGGTGACCGGCGCGCGCGCGACCACCGCCGCGCTGCGGCTGGACCGCTACTGGCGCAACCTGCGCGTGCACACGCTGCACGACCCGGTCGACTACAAGGTGCGCGAGCTCGGCAACTGGGCGCTCAACGACCGGCTGCCGCCGCCGAGCTTCTATTCCTGAGTTCCGTTCCTGAGCCCCGTGCTCCGTCGAAGAAAAAGGGCCTGCGGCGCGATGCCGCAGGCCCTTTTGCATTGCGCGGCGACACCGCGGCCTGCTGCCAGGGAAGCAGTCTCGAAGGTGGATTGCTGCCTGGCGTTCATTCGGTGCGCGCATACCGATGTACCCCGAACGACTAAGCCGCCAAAGCTGCTTCTGCATCAGCAGTCGAGCCGCAGCCTGCTGGCGGCACAGCATGCGCGAATCCAGCCTTTTCCCGCTAACTCATTGATTTGCAAAGGAAAAAAAGGTGGCACGCCATTCGCATATATCCAACGCGCCGCGAATTGCTTGCGGCTTCTGAACTGAGGTCATATCAACATGAGTCGAAAACTGAAAGTCGTTGCCGTGTCCGGCAGCTTGCAACGTCCCTCGCGCACCCTGGTGCTGGTCGATCGGCTGCTGGCCGCGCTCGGCGACGAAGTGGCCATCGATGCCCGCGTGATCTCGCTCGGCGAGATCGGCCCGCAGTTCGCCGGCGTGCTCTATCGCAACCAGCTGCCCGCGGCGGTCGAGGAAAGCATCGCGGCCATCGAGTCGGCCGACCTGCTGCTGGTGGCCAGCCCGGTGTACCGCGGCTCCTACACGGGCCTGTTCAAGCACCTGTTCGACTTCGTGCACCACGAGGCGCTGACCGACAAGCCGGTACTGCTCGCAGCCACGGGTGGCAGCGACCGGCACGCGCTGGTCATCGACCATCAGCTGCGTCCGCTCTTTGCCTTCTTTCAGGCGCGCACGCTGCCGATCGGCGTCTATGCGGTCGAGAAGGACTTCGAAGGCTACGAGATTGCCAGCCCCGCGCTGCGCGAGCGCATCGCGCTGGCGGTGGCGCGCGCCGTGCCGCAACTGCGCGACGCCGCACCGGCGGTGGCCGCACCCAGCCCCGTTTCCCGCAAGCCGGCGCCCGTCGCGCTGCCGGTCTGAAACCCGTTCGTTCGATCCCCAAGGAGCCTCCCATGAGCCAAGCGTCTTCCACTCCCGCCCCCGTCAAGTTCGCCTACTGGGTGCCCAACGTCAGCGGCGGCCTGGTCGTGAGCACCATCGAGCAGCGCACCGACTGGAGCCTCGAGTACAACCAGCGGCTCGCCGTGGCGGCGGAGAAGGCGGGCTTCGAGTACGCGCTGAGCCAGATCCGCTTCACGGCGGGCTACGGCGCGGAATACCAGCATGAGTCGGTGTCGTTCAGCCAGGCGCTGCTGCATGCGACCACCAGGCTGAAGGTGCTGGCGGCGATCCTGCCCGGCCCGTGGAACCCGGCGGTGGTGGCCAAGCAGATCGCCACCATCGACCACATCTCCAACGGCCGCATTGCCATCAACGTGGTGAGCGGCTGGTTCAAGGGCGAGTTCCAGGCCATCGGCGAGCCATGGCTGGAGCACGACGAGCGCTACCGCCGCTCGAACGAATTCATCCGTGCGCTCAAGGGCATCTGGACGCAGGACAACTTCACTTTCAAGGGCGACTTCTATCGCTTCAGCGACTACACGCTGAGCCCGAAGCCGGTGCAAAAGCCCCACCCCGAGATCTTCCAGGGCGGCAGCTCGCGCGTCGCGCGCGACAACGCGGCCAGCGTGTCGGACTGGTACTTCACCAACGGCAACACGCCCGAGGGCCTGAAGGCGCAGATCGACGACATCCAGGCCAAGGCCGCGCAGAACGGCCACACGGTGCGCATCGGCGTGAATGCCTTCGTCATCGCGCGCGACACCGAGGAAGAAGCCAAGGCCGTGCTGGCCGACATCATCAAGCACGCGCACGTGGAAGCGGTGCACGCCTTCGGCGATGCGGTCAGGCAGGCCGGCAAGGCGTCGCCCGAAGGCGAAGGCAACTGGGCCAAGTCCACCTTCGAAGACCTCGTGCAATACAACGACGGCTTCCGCACCAACCTCATCGGAACGCCGCAGCAGATTGCCGAGCGCATCGTGGCGCTCAAGGCCATCGGCGTCGACCTCATCCTCACGGGCTTCCTGCACTTCATCGAAGAGGTGGAGTATTTCGGCGAGAAGGTGCTGCCGCTGGTGCGCAAGCTCGAAGCGGAGCAGGCCGCTCGCGGAGAAAAGTCGAGCAAGGCGGCACTGGAAGCCGTGGCGTGAGCCTCGTGATGCCCGATCTTTTCTTCGATGCGGGGCCCGTCTCGCTCGGTGTCGATCCGGTGGCCTTCGTGCCGGCGGGTCGTGCGGCTGCGGCGGGGGAAGACACCGCGACCGCGGCCGTGCTGAGGCTGGAGGGCGTCGACCTGTCCTTCGGCGGCGTTACCGCGCTGTCGGGCGTGGATCTGTCGATCGCGAAGGGAGAGATCCGCGCCGTGATCGGGCCCAACGGCGCCGGCAAGAGTTCGCTGGTCAACGTCATCAGCGGGCTGTACCGGCCCGAGCGTGGGCGCGTATGGATCGGCGCACGCGGCTTCGGCCATGTGCCGACGGCGCGGCTGGCGCGGCTGGGCATCGCCCGCACCTTCCAGAATCTTGCGCTGTTCAAGGGCCTGAGCGTTCGCGACAACATCGTGCTCGGCCGCGTCGATGCGGCGCGCTCCACCTTCATCGAGCAACTGATCGGACTGGGCCGCGCACGTCGCGAACGCGAAGATGCGCGCGCCAGAGCCGACGCGATCATCGGCTTTCTCGGGCTGGGCGCCGTGCGCGAGCGGCTGGCCGGCACGCTGGCCTATGGCCTGCAGAAGCGCGTCGAACTGGCGCGCGCGCTGGTCGCTTCGCCCCGACTCTTGCTGCTCGACGAGCCGATGGCCGGCATGACCGTCACCGAGAAGCGCGAGATGGCGCATTTCGTGCGCGCCGCGCGCGACGAGTTCGGCACCAGCATCCTGCTGATCGAGCACGACATCGGCGTGGTGCTCGGCCTGTCGGACCGCGTGGCCGTGCTCGACCACGGCCGCAAGATCGCCGACGGCACGCCGGCGCAGGTGCGCAACGACCCGGCCGTGATCGACGCCTACCTGGGCGTGGCCCACGACACGCACGAGGAGCAGGCCTGATGGACGCCAGCGACCTGAGCTTCTTCGCCGAAGTGCTCATCGGCGGCCTGCTCTCTGGCGTGATGTATTCGCTGGTGGCCATCGGCTTCGTGCTGATCTACAAGACATCGGGCGTGCTCAACTTCGCGCAGGGCGCGCAGCTGCTGTTCGCCGCGCTCACTTTCGTGAGCCTGGTCGAGCGCGGCGTGCCCTTCGCGCTCGCCCTGGTGCTGACCTTCGCGCTGATGGTGCTGCTGGGCCTGACCATCGAGCGCACCGTGCTGCGCCCGCTGGTGAACCAGCCGCCGATCACGCTGTTCATGGCGACGCTGGGCCTGTCGTATGTGATCGAGGGCGTGGCGCAGCTGGTGTGGGGCACGCAGGTGCACGCGCTGGAGCTGGGCATCGCGGACGAGCCGCTGCAGTTCCTGGGCATCATGGTCTCGACCTTCGACCTGTTCGCTGCCGCGACGGCCGGCGTGATGGTCGCGCTGCTGTCGGCCTTCTTCCGCTACACCCGCGTGGGGCTGGCGTTCCGCGCGGTGGCGGACGACACCTACGCGGCCATCGCGGTGGGCCTGCGCCTGCCGCGCATCTGGGCGACGGTGTGGGCCGCGGCCGGCGTCATCGCGCTGGTGGCCGGGCTGCTGTGGGGTGCCCGCCTGGGCGTGCAGTTCTCGCTCTCGCTCGTGGTGCTGAAGGCGCTGCCGGTGCTGGTGCTGGGCGGCTTCGATTCGATCCTCGGCGCGATCGTCGGCGGGCTGGTGATCGGCGCGCTGGAGAAGCTGGCCGAGGTTTACATCGGGCCGTTCGTGGGTGGCGGCATCGAGAGCTGGTTCGCCTATGTCGCGGCGCTGGCCTTCCTGCTGATCCGCCCGAGCGGGCTGTTCGGGCAGAAACTGGTGGAGCGTGCCTGAGCCATGCGTACCGTTTCCTTGCCTCCATGGACCTGGCTGCTGGCGGTGCTGGTCATCGCCTTCGGCGTGGTGCCTTTCGTCGCGTCCGGCTATGTGTTCGACGCGCTGTTGATTCCGTTCCTGGCGCTGTCGCTCGCGGCTGTAGGCCTCAACCTGCTGACCGGCTACGCGGGCCAGCTGTCGCTGGGCACCGCGGCCTTCATGGCGGTGGGCGCCTTCGCCGCCTACAACTTCAACCTGCGCGTGGAGGGGCTGCCGCTGCTCGTGAGCATCGGCCTCGCGGGGCTGGCCGCCACGGCCGTCGGCCTGGTGTTCGGCCTGCCGAGCCTGCGGCTGCGCGGTTTCTACCTTGCGGTGTCGACGCTGGCCGCGCAGTTCTTCGTGCAATGGGCGCTCACCAAGTTCGGCTGGTTCAGCAACGACAGCGCTTCCGGCGTGATCGATGCGCCGGCGCTCGAAGTGGCGGGCATCGTGTTCGACACGCCGGTGGGCCGCTACATCTTCTCGCTGAGCATCGTCACGGTGCTCACGCTGCTGGCATGGCGCCTCGTGCGCACGCAGGCCGGCCACCACTTCATCGCGGTGCGCGACAACGAGCTGGCTGCGCGCGTCATCGGAGTGCCGGTGCTGCGCACCAAGCTGCTGGCCTTTGCTGCGTCTTCGTTCATCGTCGGCGTCGCGGGCGTGCTGTGGGGCTTCGTTTACCTGCGCACGGTGGAGCCGGCGGGCTTCAACCTCGACCGCTCGTTCCAGATCCTGTTCATCGTGATCATCGGCGGCTTGGCGACCATCCGCGGCGCGTTCTTCGGCGCGGCGCTGATCGTGGTGTTCCCGCTGCTGCTCTCGCGCGCGGGCAGTTTCCTGTTCGGCGGGCACTTCGACTCGGGCGTGCTCGACATGAGCCAGCGCATCGTGCTGGGCGCCTTGATCATTTTCTTCCTGGCCGTGGAGCCACGGGGGCTGGTCGCCCTCTGGGACCGCGCGCGCAGGCGGTTCTCGCCGGCCTGAGCCCGGAACACTTTTCCTTTCCCCATCGCATCCCGAGAGTCTTCATCACCATGTCCTTCATCAAGCACCTGAAAACCGCGGCCCTGGCCGTCACCCTGGCCGCAAGCGGCCTGCAGCTGGCGCATGCCGATGCCAACGAACAGTTCTTCCCGCTGCAGAGCTACCGCGTCGGCCCCTACGCGGCCGGCGGCACCGGCTTCTTCGGCGGCTTCATCGACTATCTCAACCTCGTCAACACGCGCGACGGCGGCGTGGGCGGCGTCAAGCTGACCTGGGAGGAGGGCGAGACGCAGTACGAGGTGGAACGCGGCGTGGAGGTGTACGAGCGCCTCAAGCAGCGCCCCGGCATCGCGACCTGGAACCCGCTGTCGGTCGGCATCGCCTATGCGCTGATCGACCGCGTGACGGCCGACAAGGTGCCGCTGCTCACCATCAACCACGGGCGCACCGACACCACCGACGGGCGCGTGTTCAAGTACATCTTTCCGCTGCTGCTCAATCCGTACAGCGAAACCTCGGGCATCGTGAACTACATCGCGGGCAAGGAAGGCGGCGCCGACAAGCTCAAGGGCAAGAAGATCGTGGTGCTGTACCACGGCTCGCCCTACGGCAAGGAGACCATCCCGATCTATGAACTGCTGGCCAGGAAGTACGGCTTCACGCTGCAGCAGATCGAGGTGCCGCACCCGGGCAACGAGCAGCAGTCGCAGTGGCTCGCCATCCGCCGCGCGAAGCCCGACTACGTGGTGCTGCGCGGCTGGGGCGTGATGAACCCGGTGGCACTCAAGACCGCGCAGAAGACGGGCTTTCCGGTCGATCACATCGTGGGCAACGTCTGGTCGAACTCCGAGGAAGACGTGATCCCCGCGGGCGACGCAGCCAAGGGCTACGTGGCCATCACCACCGTGGCAGCGGGCGCGCAGTACCCGGTGCTGCAGGAGATCACCAAGACCGTGTACGGCGCGGGCAAGGGCAACCTGCAGGATCCGAAGCGCATCGGCAGCGTCTATCACAACCTGGGCGTGCTCAACGGCATCCTGAACGTGGAGGCCATCCGCATCGCGCAGGCCAGGTTCGGCAAGCGCACGCTCACCGGCGACGAAGTCCGCTGGGGCCTGGAGAACCTGAAGATCGACGAGGCGCGCGCCGCCGCGCTGGGCGCCAAGGGCCTGTTCCATTCGATCAACGTCACCTGGGACAACCACGAGGGCGACGGCCGCGTGGCCTTCCAGCAGTGGGACGGCAGCAAGTGGAACGTGGTCTCGGACTGGATCGCACCGGACTGGAAACTGCTGCGCCCGATCATCGAGAAGTCTTCGCTGGCCTATGCCAAGGAAAAGAACCTCAAGGTGCGCAAGAGCATCGACGACTGAGCCCCACGCACATTCCTGAAAGGCAAACCGATGTCCGCTGTTCTCCAACCCTCCGCATCCGCACCGGCCGCAGCCAATGACCCGGTGCCCGGCCTGCCGCTGTCCGACACGCCCGCACATGTGATCCGCGACGACGCCGAGGCCATCGCCGTGGCGCATGCGATCGCCGCGAAGCTGCTCGTGGGCGCCTCCGAGCGCGACCGCCTGCGGCGCTGGCCGGTCGAGGAGATCGACGCCTACTCGCAAAGCGGCCTCTGGGCCATCAACGTGCCCCGGGCCTTCGGCGGTGCCGAGGTGTCGTATGCCACGCTGGCCGAGGTGATCGCGATCATCTCGGCGGCCGATCCGTCGCTCGGGCAGATCACGCAGAACCACCTGGGCTTCGTCGCCGCGGTACGCACGGTGTCGGATGCGGCGCAGCAGAAGCTGTTCTTCGCCGACTTCCTGCGCGGCGTGCGTTGGGGCAATGCATTCTCCGAATCGGGCTCCAAGCGCGCGGCCGACTTCGAGACGCGCTTCACCGACGCGGGCGACCACGTGGTGGTGACCGGCAAGAAGTTCTATTCCACCGGCGCGCTGCTCGCGCACTACGTGCCCATCGTGGCCAACGACGAGCAGGGCAACACCTGGTACGTGGTTGCCGAGCGCAACGCGCCGGGCCTCACGGTGATCGACGACTGGTCCGCCTTCGGCCAGCGCACCACGCTCAGCGGCACGGTGCTCATCGACCACGTAAAGGTGCCGAAGACGCACCTGATTCCGGCGTACAAGGGCTATGACGCGCCCTCGGCCGACGGCGCGATCTTCCAGATCATCCAGGCAGCGGTTGACGTGGGCATTGCGCGCGGCACCATCGCGGAGACGGTCGATTTCATCCGCACCAAGACGCGGCCGTGGATCGACAGCCAGCGCGACCATGCATGGGAAGACCCGTACTCGATCCAGGCGGTCGGCGACCTGCAGATCCGCCTGCATGCCAGCGAGGCCCTGCTGGAGCGCGCCGGGCGCGCCATCGACCGCGCGGTGGCGGCTCCCGATGCCGACAGCGTGGCGGCGGCACAGGTCGCGACTGCGGAGGCCAAGGTGCTGTCCACGGAGATCGCGATCCTTGCGACCAACAAGCTGTTCGAGCTTGCAGGCACCCGCTCCACGCTGGGCCAGTACAACCTCGACCGGCACTGGCGCAATGCGCGCACGCACACGCTGCACGATCCGGTGCGCTGGAAGTACGCGATCGTGGGGAACTACTTCCTCAACGGCGTGAAGCCGCCGTTCCATGCCTGGAGCTGAAGTGGACGCCGCCCTGTTGCGCATCGAGGCTGTCGAAGCGGCGTACCAGCGCTCCATCGTGGCGCTGCACGGCGTGAGCCTGTCGGTGCGCCCGGGCGAGATCCATGCGCTGCTGGGTGCCAACGGGGCGGGCAAGTCGACGACGCTGAAGGCGGTGTCGAACCTGCTGCCGGCCGAGCGCGGACAGGTCACCGCCGGGCGCATCGTGTTCGACGGGCACGACGTGGGCCGCACCGCCACGGCCGACCTCGTTCGGCTGGGCCTGGTGCAGGTGCTCGAAGGCCGCCACTGCTTCCGCTCGCTCACGGTGGAGGAGAACCTGCTGACCGGCGCGCTCGGGCGCAGCGCACGGCGCGCCGAAGCCGCCGACGACCTGGCGCGCGTCTACGAGATCTTTCCGCGCCTGAAGGCGAAGCGCCGCGTGCTCGCCGGACTGAGCTCCGGCGGCGAACAGCAGATGACCGCCATCGGCCGCGCGCTGATGTCGAGGCCCCGGCTGCTGGTGCTCGACGAGCCGTCGATGGGGTTGGCGCCGCTCGTGGTGCGCGACATCTTCGAGCAGCTGCGCAGGCTCAACCGCGAGCAGGGCCTGTCGATCCTGGTGGCCGAGCAGAACTCGACCGTGGCGCTGCAGTACGCCGATCGCGCCACCGTGCTCGACGCGGGGCTGGCCGTGCTCGACGGCGAGGCGCAGGCCTTGCGCCGGCGAGCCGACATCCAGTCCTTCTATTTCGGCGATGGCGTGGCGGGCAACGACGCCGTGGCCGAGGCCGCTGCCTGAGGCAATTCGTCTCTTTTCAACAGCGGAGTCCGTCGAGCCAGCGCTCGAGTATTCGTCCTGGCAGGGCAGGGCAGGGCAGGGCAGGGCAGGGCAGCGCTGGGCAAAGCTGGGGCAAGGCCTGCAAGGTCATCCGCGCCGATGCCCACGATCAGTCTCCTGCCCGCGGCACGCTGCTACAGTTCCTCAGGCTGCAGCCAGGACACCAACAGGCCGCACCCGCCCTCCGACAGCAGAGCCTGAATTCGTGAGCCATGCATCGCAAACCGCATCTGCCCCAAAAACTCTGCCTGTGCTGCGGCCGGCCCTTTGCCTGGCGTAAAAAGTGGGCCGAGGTGTGGGACGAAGTCAAGTACTGCTCCGAGCGCTGCCGCCGCAACCGCGCCAGCCCGCAACCGCAGGGAACGCGGCCATGAGCACGGCAGTTGGCTGGTTTCGCAACGACCTGCGCTTGCACGATCAACCGGCGCATGAACTCGCCGCCACTGGCCATCTGAGCAACCGACTGCGCCAGCGGCTCGCAAGCTGCGCGATTCGCCAGAAAGCCTGCCAACGCCTGTGGGGCACCGCATGAACGGTCCCATCCATACCATGCGCCTGGTGCTGGGCGACCAGCTCAACGCCGGTCACAGCTGGTTCGCCCAACAAGACCCGCAGGTGGTCTACGTGCTGATGGAGGTGCGCCAGGAAACCGACTACGTGCTTCACCATGCCCAGAAAATCCTGGCCATATTTGCCGCCATGCGCGACTTCGCGCACCAGCTGCGCGCCGCCGGGCACCGCGTGCGCTATGTGGCGCTGGACGACGCGAGCAACCGGCAGTCCATTCCTGCCAACCTGGCGGCGCTGGCCGCGCACTACGGTGCCCGGAAGGTCCAGTGGCAACAACCCGACGAATGGCGGCTGGATGCGCAATTGCTGGAATGGGCCGCTACACAGCCCCAGGCCTGGGAAGTGGTCGACAGCGAGCATTTCCTGACACAGCGCGGCGAGCTCGGAGCGCTGATGCGCGGCCGCAAGCAATGGCTCATGGAGCACTTCTACCGCCATATGCGGCGTCGCTGGCAGGTGCTGCTGGATGCTGGCGGCGAACCCGAAGGCGGGCAATGGAACTTTGACCACGACAACCGCAAGCGCTGGCCCGGCACGCCGCCCGAGCCTGCCGATTGGCGCCCCCAGCACGACCACAGCGTCCTGTGGGACACGGTTCAACGCGCGGGTGTCGCGAGTTTTGGCGACCCGCAGGCCACTGTCCTGCGCTGGCCCCTGAACCGCGGCGAAGCCCTGGCCTGCCTGGACGCCTTCATAGCCACGGCACTGCCGCATTTCGGGGAATACGAGGACGCTCTCGCCAGCAGCGCACCGCGCCTGTTTCATTCGCTGCTGTCGTTCGCACTGAACGTGAAGATGCTGCATCCGCTGGAAGTGGTGCGGCGCGCCGAGAGCGCCTGGCGCGCTGGCCAGGCGCCGTTGGCGGCCGTGGAGGGGTTCGTGCGCCAGATTCTGGGTTGGCGCGAATACGTGCGCGGCATCTACTGGGCACACATGCCGGGGTACGAGGAGCACAACGCACTGGCGCATCGCGCACCGCTGCCGCAGTGGTTCTGGAGCGGCGACACGCGCATGCGCTGCCTGCACCTGGCCATTACCCAGTCGCTGCAGACCGCCCATGCCCACCATATCCAGCGGCTGATGGTGATCGGCAATTTCGCGCTGCTCGCCGGATTGGAGCCGCAGGCGCTCCACCGCTGGTACCTGGGCATCTACATCGACGCCTTCGAGTGGGTGGAGCTGCCCAACACGCTGGGCATGAGCCAGCGCGCCGATGGCGGCCTGATCGCCACCAAGCCCTATGTGAGCAGCGCCGCCTACTTGCAGCGCATGGGCGACTACTGCAAGGGTTGCGCTTACGACCCGGCCCAGAAAACCGGCGAACGTGCCTGCCCCTTCAACGCGCTGTACTGGGACTTTTTTGAGCGCCACGCCCCCACGCTGGAAGGCAACCCGCGCCTTGCCCTCGTCTACCGCCAACTGCAAAAGATGCCCGACACGCAGCGCGAGGCCTTGCGCACGCAGGCTGGACACCTGCGCGAGCGGCTGGATGCGTTGTAGCTACCGAACGATGTACATCCTGTCTACCGGGGTGGCTCATTGAGCGGCCGGCAGACTTCCAGCACCAGCCCGCGTAGCCACCGATGCGCAGGATCCCGGTCAAGACGCGGATGCCACATCTGCGAGACGGTGATCTGCTGCGTGGGCACCGGCAGCGGGAACGAGCACAGCGTGCCCCGCGTCCTCAGGTGTTCAAAGTACGAAGACGGTATCAATGCAACCAGTTCGGTCTCGGCCGCGATCGACAGGGCTGTGCTGAAGCTGGGTACCACGACCACGGTATTGCGCACCAGGCCCATCGCTGCAAGCGCGTTATCCACCGGTCCCTCGGTCCGGCCGTGGCGCGAAGTGACCACGTGGTCGCAGGCGGCGTAGCGCTCGGCAGTGATCCCGGGTTCGGCGAGCAGAGGGTGGCCTTGGCGCACTACCGCGACGAATCGGTCGCGAAAGAGCGCCTGCACGCGTACCTCCGGGCCCGAGTCGCCGAGAACGCCGACATCCAGATCGAGCAGCCCCTCGCGTAGCGGGCGAACGTCCTTGTCGGGCTTGGGCGCGAAGCGCAGGCGAACGCCGGGCGCTTCGTGTGCGGCGCGAGCCACCAACCGATGCGCGAAGGCCTCGATGAAGCCGTCGTTGGCCCGTATGGTGAACAAGTGCTGGAGCGTGCGGGGGTCCATGCTCGCGCCGGCGGTCTGAAGCACCGCGCGCGACTCCTGCACCAGGTCCATGACGCGGTCGCGAAGTGCCAACGCATGCGGCGTGAGCACCATTGCGCGACCCGCACGTACGAGGAGTTGGTCCCCGGTCGATTCCCGCAACCTGGCGAGTGCGCGGCTCATTGCCGACTCGCTCAGGCCCAGGCGCTCGGCGGCTTTCGCGACGCTGCCCTCGGAAAGAAGTGCGTTCAACGCAAACAGCAGGTTCAGGTCGGCTTCTGTCGGCATGCCCGAACCTAGCACGGCTGCGAGGATTTCGACAGGCGCCCCATGCAGGGACAAGTTGCGCGCCGCGCGCTGTGCAAGCCGTGCGTGCAGTCCTAAGCTGGCCTGGCGCAATAGAGCGTGACTCTTCCAATTGTCCAATCATGTTGTCATCCACGCTTCGACCGAACCCTTCCCCCACCATCGCCCGCGCCGTCGAAGGCCGGGAGGCGAACGACCTGAACGCAGTGCACGACGCCGATGGGCTGCCTCTGCCGCGGCGCTACGCAGCCGTCGCCGCGATCCTGGGCGCGGGTGTGCTGGTGGTGCTCGATGGCGCAATCGCCAACATCGCGCTGCCAGGCATTGCGCAGCAATTGCAGGCGACACCCGCCGATGCCGTCTGGATCATCACGGCCTACCAGCTGGCCGTGGTCATGTTCCTGTTGCCGGCTTCCGCCGTCGGCGAGAGGTTCGGATATCGGCGGGTCTTTGCCGGTGGTGTGGCGCTGTTCACCGTGGCGTCGGTGTTGTGCGCGGTAGCCCCGTCGTTGCCCTGGCTCGTGGCCGCGAGGTGCCTCCAGGGCCTGGGCAGTGCGGCCGTGATGCCCCTTGGGCTGGCGCTCTTGCGCTTCACCTATCCGCGTCGATTGCTGGCGCGCTCGATCGCCTGGAATGCACTCGCAGTCGCGGCCGCTTCCGCATCGGGGCCCACCCTGGGCGCTTTCATACTCTCCGCGGCAAGCTGGCCTTGGCTCTTTGCCGTGAATCTGCCGATCGGCCTCCTCGTGCTCGTAGCCTGCGCGGGGTTGCCGAGCCCGCCGCGCTCGGTGCGCCGCATCGACGTGTGGAGCATTGCGCTCAACGCGTTCATGTTCGCCTCTTTCGTGCTGGGGAGTGACCGGCTGGTGGTGCATCCGTTGCACGGCGGCGCGTTGCTCGCCATGTCGGCCCTTTGCATGGTCCTGCTGGTACGGCGCGAGATGCCAAAGGCGGCGCCGTTGGTTCCGTTCGACCTGCTGCGCGTGCATTCCTTTCGGATCTCGGTTATTGCCTCCGTATGCTGCTTTACAGGCCAGATGGCCAGCCTTGTGGCGCTGCCGTTCTATATCCAGCACGAGTTGGGCCTGAGCGCGGTGACCGCCGGCCTCTTGATGACCCCGTGGCCCTTGGCGGTGATGCTGGCCGCACCGCTGTCGGCACGCCTGGCCCAACGCGTGCCGAGTGCATGGCTGTGCGCGGCCGGAAGCGCGTGCTTCGCGAGCGGCCTGGCCCTGTGTGCCCTGTGGCCGCTGCACGCAGACCCGGTTCTGCCGATCGCCGTGTTCACGGGCCTCGCCGGCCTGGGCTTCGGCTTCTTTCAGACACCGAACAACCAGAACATGCTGCTCTCGGCACCCAAGGAACGCAGCGGCGCGGCCGGTGGCGCGCAAGGCACTGCCCGACTCACGGGGTTGACACTTGGCAGCCTCTTGATGAGTTTGATGTTCGGGCTGCTGCCGTCTCACAGCGCAGTGCACTGGGGCCTGGCGATGGCGGCTTTGGCTGCGTTGACGGGGAGTGTGGCGAGCTTGCTCAGAAGCCCCGCAAGGGGCTCGCACCAAGTATCAAGACGGCCACTCGTGGCCGTAGAGCCAATTCAGTTGGATAAGGCCGCGGTGGCCGACGAGTAACGAGCACTCGATGAGTCAAATGTCCGACGGTTGGCATGACCAATCAGACAGAGCCGCGGACAAAGCCGAAACTGGCCTACAGATGGATGCCTCCGCCGCGTACGCCGCGAGCTTCAGAAACAGCTAGCGTGAGTGGGGTTCAAAACCATCAAACACAAGACAAGGACCTGTGATGAAGACCTCGTTTGCTCTACTCGCGGCGACTACCGCCGTCGCATTTCTCACCATGGCCGGCGCCGCAGACGCAAAGGGCTGCATCAAGGGGGCCGTGGTGGGCGGCGTGGGCGGGCACGTCGCAGGGCATCACGGCCTGCTCGGCGCCGCTGGCGGCTGCGTGGTTGGGCGGCATATGGCCAACAAGAAGGAAAAAGAAGCCGAAGCGGCGGCGGCTGCTCAGAGGGCCTCGGCAGACTCATCGCCCAATACGCACGTCAAGCAGTAGGCGACGGGCAGCATTCCGTCAATGCCTGCTCGGGCATAAGCCCTCCGGCAGTTCTACGCCGCCTGCTTGACGACATCAGCCTGGGAAGGTGGCCAGCATGTCGTCACGGGTGTAGGGGCGCTCCCGGTTCGCCAGCTTTGCGGCAATAACCTCGAGAGCGTCTTGAGTCGGCGCTGGGCGCCCTTGTGAAGCCCCTGCAAGCAGAATGACAACAGCAACCAATGGCCATCGCCTGCCTTGAGCGGGCGAAATTGGCCGGCTGTGCCACCACAAAAAGCCGGCGCTGACGATGGTGCCCAGCACGGCACCCGCGACAACTTCCGAATTCGAGTGCACTTCCAGTGCCAGGCGCGAGATGCCAATGCTGATGGCCACGCACCAGCCCAGCGCTGCGGCGAGCAGCCGCCTACGTCGCGCCATGTGCGGCATAGCCATCCACAACAGCACAGGCCACACGCTGGTCGCCAATGCAGTATGACCACTGAAGCCGGTGAAATTGAGCTTTGCGCTGCCGATGCCCCAGCCCATGAAGGCGAGCTTCGACAGCATGACGATGAGACCGCAGGCACCGAACATCAGAACCCAGTGCAGGGCAGCCGTGCGCGAGCCTTTGTCAAGGAAGAGCCACAACGCGATGAGCAGCCCGGCAGGCAAGAGAAAGCCGCTGTCGCCCAATGAGGTGAAGGCCTGCCAGAAACTGTGCATGTGGCTAGGGGCGAGGTGTGAGTGGGAGAGAGCGGGAATTTCCCACCCTATTTAGCCCCAGTGCTGGCTCTGGATGGGCGCGATACAAGGGACTACGACAACTTCGCCCAGCTCATTCGCTCCCGAGACCGTCACGTTCCCGTTGCGGCCAGTTGCTCCAAGGTCTTGCCAGCCTCCAGTGCTTCCTTCAGCCATCGGGGCTTGGGGCCGAAGCCGGACCACGTGTTTCCAGCCCCATCGCGATACGCCGTAGCGATGCGCTTTTTCGTAGGCACGGCCTTGGCCTTCTTGGGTGCCTTCTCTGCTTTCGCCGGCGCAGACCCGCCTTGCGAGGCGAAGTCCTCGAGTGACTTGCCAGCAGCCAGCGCTGCCTTCAACCATTGCGGGCGTGGGCCGCGGCCGCCCCAGCTATTGCCAAGGCCGTCCGAGTACGCCGGGGCACCGGTAGCGCCCGCATTTCGCGCGTTGGCCTTTACCTTGCGCGGCGTGTCGCCATAGCCGAGTTGCTTTGCCGTCAAGCCGTAGTGGGCAATTGCCTCTTTGATGCGGGCAACGACGCCCTCGACCTCTTGAGCTCGAAGTTCGTCGGCTTGTCGTTGCAGTGCCTCGATCTGCTTCTGAATTTGTGCGTAGCTTTTCTGAGCCATGGGTATACCTAATTTATGTGAGTCCAGGGCGCGACTTTAATCCTATTTGCAAGTGGGCCTGTTATTCGACCGTGAGATGGATTCCGAATGCGATACCGCGCATTCGAAGTACAACGTCTGTCTGTTTGACTTTGAATGAGAAGTGCAACGGCGAAGAAACGCTCTCGAAGGTCTTTTCCGAGTGGCTGTTTGGATTCGCCGCATCGCTCCTGAAAGCGTTCCATATCTACAACCACAAAGCTAAACCACGATTTCAGCGCTGCGCTACGGACGTTTGCGTTCTCTCTCTGTGGCGAGCGGGACCTGTCTTTGAACTGCGTGAAATCCGTTCGTAAGACATCGACAATGTTCGCGCCAACGATCTCGATCTCGATCTCGATCTCGTAAGCATTTCCATGTCATGGTGAAACGCGATTACCTGACACGGCCGCTTCTGGCCGACAAATCGTCGTCCATTTACTTCCGCATCCGGCCGCGCTTGAAGCGAAAGAACATGCCGAGCCGCGAGCATCGCGAGGATGCCTCCCGGAATCAGATTTCCAACGATCGCAGCCAATGCCGCTCCCGAGATCAACCCGACGGAGATTGCACCGTCAATGAAGTGAAGTACTGCGTCCAGCTTTGCACCGGGATAGAGCTTGGCCAGTTGAGGATTTCAATGTCGGGTTGTAGCCAGGACTCCAATAAGGCTGTCCTTGAGCGGCAAGTGCTATCGCTGCCGTGAAGGCGCCACACCCTGATCTCGATGATCGAAGCAAATCTGCCATGCCAGCCCAAAGCAATCCTGGCACGACCGGCTTGAGACTGCCTTGCGACCCACGCACTCTCTGCGGGCAAAAGATCGGCGTCGTGGATGTCGTCGTTCATCGAGCTGAATCGTTGGTAGGCAGGGCCACGTCGGATGTCCGCTCACAGCGATATTGGCCGTCGGCACTCTGCGACCCTATCGATGCACCGCACTATGCGCTCGCAGTACCCTGTCTTTTTCCTGCACAGGCAGAAAGAAGACGCCTGGCTTGAGGCTGGAAAAATCCGAGCCCTCCAAGAGCAGCAATCTCGGGGTTGCATCGTTCTGGTGGGCGGACCGGATCTGCTCGAGGCTGTAGTGCATGAGCGGATCGAGTGGTACGAGCAATTTCTTTGGAACTCGTTTGGCGTTCGTAATCAGGGTCTCGTCGACGGCTACGTGAAGACGGATGACATTGTTCAAACCGGGCCCCGTACGCGCCTGACCATCCACGATGGGAAGGCCACTTCCGTCGACCATGTCAACGCCGACGACGTGACCGACGAGTACATGGTCGGCTTGCGCAACCATCTCGGCGAGGGACATTTGCAGCGGAAGACTTGCGAGTACGACCAAAGGGGTCGTTGCCGCCAGCGACAAGAGAAGGCGACCTATCAATCGTCCGACCACTTCACTACCTCCATGAGCATGTGATTCCTTCGGGTGCGTGCCGGCCACGGCAATGACCGCTGCTGCTGCCCGACTGTAGCCGGACAGGTTTTCTGCGCAAAGGGCGTACTTCCATTCAGAAATTGGCTGGTGGAGTTCGATGCCATCAACGTGGCCGGGGCGCGATTCAACTTCCATCTTCAGGGTCTACGGCAAAAGCGAAACCGAGATCGTCTTGGGCGAGGACGACAAGCACCTTGATTTCAGACTGTCATTACTCCATACCCCTGCCTTGTCTCCAACGCTCGGTGGCCAACTGACCATCTCAACGGTCGTCCACTGCCACAACCTCTTGGGCCAAGCCTATATTCCGAATCAAGTCTTCCGGATTGACCGAGCCACCGTAGGACAGCGGTGCAGGGCCTTTGGCGGCGTTGCGGGCAAGATCATTGAATTTCATCGGGTCGAATCCTCGCCGCCAGCGCATCAAGCATCTTGGCGAGTCCAGTATCCGTTGAGCTGTAGGGATAGTCGAAGTAGTCGATTTGCAGCCACTGTGCTTCCTGGCCTGGATGAACGTACTTCTCAAAATCGTCCACCAACAGCACTTGGTGTGGACGCGCGCCAGGGACAAATTGAAGGTCTTTTGTCTCCCCGTGCCAAGTGATGTACTCCACATCCGCAAACCACTCGGGTGCGACTCTTTCGTCCACGAGCAAGCGCGCGATCTTTCTGAAGCGTTCTTCCTTGACGGTGGTGAACATGACGATGCGGGGAAAAAGCTCGGCGCAACGAGTCAGGAACTCGGCCAAGCCCGGCCGCGGTATCTGGCTCATGGCGTTCGAGATCAAGGTGCCTTCGAGGTCGAGGGCAAGGACGTAGTTATTCATGAATCACCCTGGATCAACTGCGGGAAAGTCCCGTCCTGCCTGGGGCCGGCTGGTCGGCGGTAGTCAATTCGCATCCTCGGAACGGGCACGCGGTGCGCTGCAGGCCGCACAGTAGTTCGCGGCCGGCGTTCGAAGCGGTTTCCCGCATTCAGAGCACGGCGGCCCATAGAGGCTCAGGCGATGGTGGTAAAGAGCAAGAGGATGGCCTTCTTTGAAGGTAATAGTCCGACGAAGGCCGTCCTTGCCTGATGCGCGAGCCGCGGGAAGCATCTGGCCCGAATCCCAGACCCGCTTGGAGGTATGTGTTAACCCCCTCGACCCCAAGGCCCTGCTCGGCAAGAGCACCGTTCAGCCGGCGGACTGCAAGCGCAGCACCTCTTGCTTGAGAAGTTCGATGAAGGATGCCTTCAGTTCAGCGCTTGCGTGCGCGGTCAGTTGCAAAGGCACGCCCGCATCGTTGAGCACCTCGTCTCCCTTCTCCGAAAGCCGCAGCGAGCGCGCATCCAGCCTGTCGAGCGCGAGTCGCACCGGCGCTTCCATCAGGTCCCGGCTGTGAATGGCCTTCGTGGTCAGAGTGATCCCGTAGGGGCCGCCGAACAACGGAAAGTCGACCAGCGCCAGTTGCAATGTCTCGTCTGCGGGAATCTGGAATTTGCCGGCAACCTTGTCGAGTTTTTTGGCTACCTTGGCGTTTGCCGGGTCGAGCAAGGTGCCGCCGGCGGCGTGGTCGGCAATGAGGCCGCTCAATGTCCACATGCGTTGCGGTGCCTGCCGCTGGCTCGCGTGCTGCGCGTGGTGGGTCACGACAGTCTTCACGGCGGCTTCGAGCAGCACGTCGATGCGGTTCGACAGGGTCGCCTCGGGGCGGTCAGCCAAGGCGGTCCAATCTTTCCAGGCCTTGTATCGGCCAAGCAGCATCGACACAAAGGCGCCTGCGTCTTCGCGGCGCGCGGGCAGGGCGTGGCCCTGGGCCAGCGGGGGCGCGGCGGACAGGACGGTGAAGTCGTCCTGCACGTACATCGCCTGGTCGGTCAGCAACAGGCCTTGCGCCGTGCGCCGGCCGCTGAGCCGGTTCATGGCGTGGTAGCCGACGAACAACAGCGGTATCTCGTCGCCGACCCAGGGTTTGGGGCCGTACATCTGCTCGACCGCTTGCGCGAACACCTGGGCCGCGTCCTCGTGATCGGGGTGGTCCGTTTGGTCGGGCAGGAACAGGAACGCCGAGATGTCTGCATTGGACGGCCTGCGCACTTCCAGCGCGATGGCGGCGCGCAACGCGTCGCCATGGCACGCATGTTCGGCAGGCAGCGCCGCCAGATGGTCGGCGAACGATGAATAGACGAATGGCATGTTCTAGCTCTCCTTGAAACGGTCGATGAAAAAGCGATCTGATAACAACCTCCGCGCGCCCGGGCCGGCTGGCGCCGGAGCCGCCTACGGGCTTTTCGCCTTGGGCGGCAGGCAGCGCAAGGCATCTTCGCTTCGGCCCGCGCCCAACGCCGCGGCACGTTCCGCGCGCAGGCAGGTCATGAGCGTGTCGTTCTTGCGCGACCAAAGCCCCTTGTCCTGGCATCGCATGGCGCGGGTGGCGAGCAGCGCGACCGCATCGCTGTCGTCGACCTCCAGCCAGTTGGACTCGTGCACGAATTCTTCGGCGCTCTCGCAGCTGTCGCGCGTCACGGCGCCGGTGAACTCGTAGGCCAGCACCGGATCGGGCGTGACGGCAGGCACGCGCAAGCGATCGTTGCTGACGGCCGCGACCACGGCGGGCGCGGCATGGTTGCCGAGCATGCGGTTCATCACGCCCGACAGCATGGCGGTGACCAGCAGCAGCACGAAGAAGCCACCGATCAGAGTGCTCACCGTCTTTTTGCGCGTGCCGAAGTACCGCTCCTTTCGCTCGTCCTGTCGCGCCCACCGGGGCGCGAGCCTGGCCTGTACCGCTTGCCAAGCCTTCAGATGAGCGTGGCCCTGCGTGCCAAGGTGCAGCGCAAACCAGTCGGGAAAGTCGCCGGCCATGTCGGCAAGCACCTCCGCAAAGCGGCGCGTCTGTTCTGCGTCGGGTGATGCCACGTGCGTGACCGTGTTCAGCGCCTTGCGCTGCAGGTCCAGGGCCGATGGTTTTTGCGCTTGCCATTGCAGGCCCTGGTTGATCACACGCGAGATCCAGTGCACGGCGTCGTTGCTCGCGAAAGGCCGGGCATTTCGATCGGTCCAGTGGAAGCGGGCGGCGGCAGTGTCGAACAAAACGGCACGGCCGGTGGGGTCGGTGTGCAACAGATCGGCGATGCTGGCCTCCAACTGTGCGTGGCTGTCCAGGTGCAGCAGCCGCGGGTCGGCCAGGGCCGCTTCGAGCACCGCCATGACGCTCGCGGGCGGTGCGTCGCGCAACTGGTCGGTCCAATGGCGCAGCGCCTTGCGGGCTTCGTCCGGGCCTGTCGTGACGACCGTGGGCGGGCCGGGTGGCGATGCAAGGGGTGGGGGCGCATTCATTCGACGGGGATCGGCATGCGGCGCTGAGGGCTCGGCGTTGTCGGGCGTGTCTGGCGCGCCTTGATCGTCGTGGTCGCCGTGATCGCCCTCGTGGTCTTGCTCTATCTCCTCGTCTTGCTCCTCGTCTTCATCGTCCGTCTCTTCCGCACGCGCCGCCCAGGCCAGCGCTTGCTCATAGGCCTGGCGCAGCCGCTCGAACGCCTCGCGCTCGCTGGCCTGGTCGATGGCTTTCAGCGCCACGGCGTAGGCGCGCTTGATGGTCTTGACGTCGCGGGCCGGCGCAATGCCGAGCCGCTCGAAGGCGGCGCTCAACGACATGGCCGCGCTCAAAACACGAAGTCCGGGTCGAAGTGGCTGTCGCGCTCAAAGAAGCCCACGGCCTTGCGCAGCCGTTCGCGCGCCGCGCGAATCTGCCGCTCGTCCTGCGATTCGAGCGTGAGTTCGAAGCGAGAGATTTCGTCGCCCAGCCGTTCGCGTGCATCGCCGCGCAATTGCTGGAACACGCGTTCGGCCTGCGCCACCAGCGCGCGGTTCTCGGCTTTGTCGCGCGGGTGAATCTTGAGGTCGGCCAGTTGCTGCATGCGCGCTGCGATCTCCATGTCGCTCAGCACGCCGCTGTTGCCCTGTATCACCAGCCGGTGCACTTCGTGCGTGGCCACCACTGTGGCCTCCACCTCCAGCAGGCCGTTCATGTCGTAGGTGAAGCGCGCCTCCACGCTGGCCTGGTCGCGCGGGCCGCCGGGCAGCGGCACCTCGAGCGTGCCCAGCTTGATGTTGTCGCGCACCAGCCGCGCCTCGCCTTGAAAGATTTCCAGGCTCAGCACGCGCTGGC
Source organism: Variovorax durovernensis (assembly GCF_977011995.1). Taxonomy (NCBI): domain Bacteria; kingdom Pseudomonadati; phylum Pseudomonadota; class Betaproteobacteria; order Burkholderiales; family Comamonadaceae; genus Variovorax; species Variovorax durovernensis. Next base: position 62,672 of record NZ_CDRNCW010000002.1, read on the forward strand.
CGTCGCGCACCGGCACGTAGCTTTTCACGCGGCTGGCCGGCACGACGGTGTTGCGCTCGATGATGGGCGAGAAATAGCCGTCCACCTCGCCGCCACCAGGCATTCGGTGCACCGTTTCCACGCCCAGCGTGTACGGGCACACGTCGGTCATCACCACCTCCTTGAGCGCTTGGTCGCGCGCCTTCAGGCCGGCCATGACGGCGGCTCCGAGCGCCACCACCTCGTCGGGGTTGATGTCCATTGCGGGAAAGCGCCCGAACATGCGCGTGACCATCTGTCGCACGATGGGCGAGCGGGTGGCGCCGCCGGCCAGCACCACGTTGTCGATCTCGCCCGCACGAATGCTCGCATCGCGCAGCGCGCGCTCCACCGGGGCACGCAGCCGCGCCAGCAGCGGCTCGCTGATGGCGCGAAAGCGCTCCTGCGTAAGCACGAGCGTGTGTTCGCGGTCTTGCCAATGAAGGGTGAGGGTGGCGCTTTCGCTGTCCGACAGCGCGCGCTTGGCCAGCTCGGCGCGTGCCACCAGCTGTTGCATGAAGCTGCCGTCGGCGCGGGAGGCTTCAGGCAGGCCGGTCTCGGCGAAGAACAGCTGCACGATCGCGTTGACGAAGTCCTCACCACCAAGAAAGTTGTCGCCCGCCGTGGCACGCACCTCCATCACGCCCTCGAACATTTCGAGGATCGACACGTCGAAGGTGCCCCCACCCAGATCGAACACCAAAAATTGCGTGGCGTCTTCGTCCTGGTGCAGCCCGTAAGCCAGCGCGGCGGCGGTGGGCTCGTTCACCAGCCGCTCCACCTGCAGCCCGGCAAGCTGGCCCGCGATGCGCGTGGCCTTGCGCTGGCTGTCGGAGAAGTAGGCGGGCACGGTGATGACGGCTTCGGTCACCGGCTCGCCCAGCATGGCCTCGGCGTCGGCTTTAAGCGAGCGCAGCACCAGCGACGACAGCTCTTCCGCGCGAAAGCTGCGCGTGCCCAGCGGAAAGCTCTTGTCGCTGCCCATGTAGCGCTTGAAGAGCGAGGCCGTCAGCTCCGGGTGCGTTTGCAGCCGGTCGCGTGCGGCTTGGCCGACCAGCACGCTGCCGTCTGCGTCGAGGCTGACGCAAGACGGCGTGAGGTAGGCGCCCAGCGCGTTCACCACCAAGTGGGGGCGGCCGTCTTTCCAGATGGCGGCCAGGCTGTGCGTGGTGCCAAGGTCGATACCGATGATCGTCAAGGGAACTCCTCCGGTGCGCTTCGAATTGGCGCGAGGTCGCCATGATGCCGCATGCACGCAGCGGTCCCGTAGTGCTACGCTACGTCGGGTGCGGGTGTTAGCGAAAGTGGTCATTCAGGGCGACGCTCACGCCGACGAGGTGCCTTGCTCTGCGAATGTCCCGCGGCTTGATGCTTCCCCTGTCGCGCAAGAGCGTGGAGCCCATGGCCGCGCGGGTGCACGTGTCCGCCGTCCCATCCCATGCCCCGTAGCAGCATCACGTGCAGGCGCGGAAGCTCGATCGTCAGTGGCACCAGCAAGCGTCGCCACACCTTCGGAAGCACGTCCTCAAGTTCAACGTACACCAGCCAAGCGTGGAGGTCTTTCTGAGTGGAAGTCGTGCTCATGACGGCACTGTAGCGCCAGCGCAATGCGGTGGATTTCCGCAGTGCGCGCAAGACCTCAGGCCGCCTTGGCCACCGGCGGGTGCCACGCCGCTTGCAGCTGTGGTGCCACAACTCAGGGCAACAACTCGTCGATCCGATTGATCGGATGGTCGGCGATGCGCTCCAGCACATAGCGCAGATATGTCTGCGGATCTATACCGTTGAGCTTGGCCGAGCCGATCAACGCGTACAGCACTGCCGCACTGTTGCCGCCGGCATCGGAGCCGAGATGCAAGAAGTCTTTCCTGCGGATGGCGACCCCACGCAAAGCTCGCTCGGCCGCATTGTTGTGCGCCTCGATCCGGCCGTCGTCCACGAAGCGAGTCAATGCTGTCCAGTGGCTCAGCGAATAGCCAATGGCCAACGCCATTGGCGACTTCGCCGAGAGCTGCGCAAAGGTCGTCTCCAGCCAGACCTTCAGACCTTCAGATCGTCGAGCACCGGGCGTGTGCGCGCCTGCCGAACGCGCATGCGCTCATCGGGCGGCATGCCGCTTATCTCGGCCTCCACCTTGAAGATCTTGCCGATGCGCACCAAGGCCTGGTGCTGGTGGTAGCCACTCTTCCTCGATCCTTTCTATGAGGCACATGCCTTCTGGAGGCAAAAACTGCGCGTTCGACCTCACGAGTATGCGCAATTGGTTACGCCCATTTTTGGCTTGGCGGTTTGGCGTCCTCTGAATGCTTCTGAGACGCCGAGGGTCATGGAAAGCCCGCCTGCTTGCTAGCCGTCCCGATTCGTGGCAAAAGCTGACGTGTTCCTATCCTTATGAGGTAAACCAACCGTGTGTGATCTGAACGACCAGGAAGAACTCAAGAAGTACACCCGCCGCGACTTCGCTACGTGGGCCGCGTCCGCCGGCGTGCTGACCGCGTTGCCCAGCGTGGCCAACGCCGTGGCTGTTGCCGAGCGCGAGGTGACCATCGCCACACCGGATGGCAATTGCGACGCGTACTTTGTCGCACCCACGTCGGGGCCGGCACCCGGCGTGCTGGTGTGGCCCGACGTGTTCGGGCTTCGCCCAGCCTTCAGGCAAATGGGTCGGCGGCTGGCCGAATCGGGCTACAGCGTGCTGGTGGTGAACCCCTTCTACCGGCAGAAGAAAGCGCCCACCGCAGCGCAGGGCGGACAGACGCCGATCGCCGAAGTGATGCCGCTGATGCAGGCCCTGACGCCGGCCACGCATCTGAGCGACGGCAAGGCCTTCGTGGCCTGGCTCGATGCTCAACGCGAAGTGGACAAGGCGCGCAAGCTGGGGACCACCGGCTATTGCATGGGCGGCCCGATCGCGGTGCGCACTGCCACCGTGGCCCCCGGCCGCGTAGGTGCTGTCGGAACCTTCCATGGCGCGGCCATGGTGACCGCTGCGCCCGACAGCCCCCATCGCCTGGTGGCTCAGACGCAGGCGCGCTACCTGATTGCGGTGGCCCAGAACGACGACGCCAAAGATCCCGAAGCCAAGGTCACGCTGCGCGCCGCGTTCGACAGCGCGAAGCTGCAAGCCGAGGTGGAGGTGTACCCGGCAGCCCACGGCTGGTGCCCGCCCGATACGCAGGTCTATGACGCCGCCCAGTCCGAGCGCGCATGGACGCGCCTGCTGGCGACGTTCAGCACGGCACTGGCCTGATCACCTCGACGTGACTACTTCGGCGTGAGCCGATACAAGCCGCCCTCGTGGTCGTCCTCGATCAGCCACAGCGCGCCATCGGGCGCCTGCTCGACGCCGCGCACGCGAAAGCCGACGGTCCAGTGCTCTGCCGGTTTCGCGATCGCACCGTTTACCTCGATCCGGTGCAGGGCACGGCTGACGAGGCCGGTCGCGAACGCTGAGCCCTTCCATTTCGGAAACATCGCGCCGCTGTAGAACATCAGGTTGCCGGGCGCGAGAACAGGCGTCCAGTAGATCGCGGGCTTGGCGAGGTCGGAGCGCGTGTCGGGGCTTGCAATGGGCACGCCGTCGTAGTTCACCGCATAGGAGACGAGCGGCCAACCGTAGTTCTTGCCTGGCTCGATCAGGTTGAGTTCGTCGCCGCCGCGCGGCCCGTGCTCGAGCTCCCAAAGACGGCCATCCGGCGCGAATGCGAGGCCGTAGGGCGTGCGATGCCCCGAGGTCCATGTCTCGGACGGCGTCAGATTGGGGCCATCGAAAACATAGGTGCGCACGACCGGCGCGGTCTTTGCGGCCTCCGTATCTCTTGGCGGATCGATCACCGGCACCGACCGCGCACCGGTTTTCCCCTCCATGGGGTTGCCGGGTGCGGGCTTGCCGTCCAGGGTCAGTCGCAGGATCTTGCCGGCCGGTTGGTTCGGGTCTTGAGCGGGGGTGAAGCGCTGCCGATCGCCGGCCGTGAGGAAGAGAAATTTCTGGTCCGGCGAAAAGGCCACGGCAGCGCCGACCTGGCCTCCCTTGCCCTTGATCGGGTCGCGCCAGACGACCTTCAGGTCCTCCAGCGAGGCGGTGCCGGTGCCGATCCTGAGCGTTGCACGGGCGAGCGCCAGGCTCGAGGTGCCCGCGTCCTGTCCGGGTTCCGAATAGGTCAGGTAGATCGCCCCATCGCTCGCAAAGGACGGGGCCAGGTACACGCCGAGCAGGCCGTTCTGGTTTTGGTACAGCACTGGTGGCACGCCGGTGACTTCGAGCTTCTGCCCGGACTGAGTTGTGAGGTAGAGCTTGCCGCTCTTCTCGGTGACCAGCATGCGCCCGTCCGGCAGGAATGCGATGCGCCATGGCAGATCGAACTGCGCGACCTTCGTGAGCTTGAACGGCGGCGACGGGGTGGGGGGCAGCGTGCCGGCGTTGATCTGCGCAAGCACGGGCGTTGCACCGAGGAGCAACCAAGGGATGAGTCCGGACTTCATGAATTGCATGCTTCGTTCGTCGGTGGGTAGTTCGAAGAGTATCCGGCCACAGTGAAAGCAGTGCCGAGCGCGGGCTATCGCGTGCCGCATGGCGCAGCCGTCCTGCTTGCGTCTACCAGTTCTCGGGTATGGATCGATCCGCGCGAAAAACTCACACTCCGACACGTTTTGAAATTCATTTGATCTGAAAGCTCTTTGATGTCTGCACCAGTCCCACCCGGCGGCATTTGTTCTCAGCCTTCACGTGGTGAGATCACCCGTCAATCCTGGTCGGCTCGCCTGGGTCGGCTCGTGCTCGGCGCAGTGGTCGTCGCTTTGACCGCTTGCGGTGGAGGTGGTGGCGGCGGCGCAGGCTCGATTCCCTTTGCAGTGAGCCCACCGGCACCGGCAACCCCTGCACCAGATGCACCCGTATCTCCGGCTGCCCCTGATGCGACTTACGCCGTGAGCGGCAATGTCAGCGGCTTGCTGGGCTCGGGCCTGGTATTGCAGAACAACGCCGGCGACGACCTTCCCATCGCGGCGAACGGCAACTTCAGTTTCCCCACCCAGCTTGTCAGCGGCGCGGGCTATGCGGTCACGATCAAGAGCCAGTCCAGGATCCTGACCCGGGTCTGCACCGTCAGCAACGGCGCCGGCACCGTTGCGAACGCCGCCATCACCAACGTGGCGGTGAACTGTGCTGCGCCCGCGGCACGCTTTGCCTATGCGCCGAACTACGCTTCCAACAACCTGTTTCCTTACACCGTCGATGCCAGTACCGGCGCGTTGGGCACCGCCGGGCCGATGGTGGGGACAGGCAACGGCCCTATCTCGATTGCAGTGGACCCGGCGGGACGGTTTGCCTATGTCGCGAATCAAAGCGACAACAATGTATGGATCTACAAGGTTGATGCCGGCACCGGCGTGTTGAGCCCGATGGCCGTGCCGACGGCAGACACGGGGACTGCCCCTAGATTCATCACCATCGACCCCACGGGCCGGTTTGCCTATGTGGCGAATTCAGGCTCCGACAATGTGTCGGCCTACAGCATCGATGCGAGCACCGGCGTCTTGAGTCCTATGGCCACGCCGCTGGTGAACGCAGGCGTCGTGCCTTACTCGATCACCGTCGATCCCACGGGCCGGTTTGCCTATGTGGCGAATACAGGCTCCAACGATGTGTCGGCCTACACCATCGATGCGAATACCGGGGCGTTGAGCCCGATGACCACGCCGACTGTCGGCGCAGGAGCTAACCCCAACTCCATCACCGTCGACCCCACGGGCCGGTTTGCCTATGTGGCGAATACAAACTCCAACAACGTGTCGGCCTACAGCATCGATGCGAGCACCGGCGCCTTGAGCCCGATGGCCACACCTACGGTGGACACAGGCGTCGGCCCTCGCTCCATCGCGGTGGACCCCACGGGCCGATTTGCCTATGTGGCGAACCTGGGCGACAACACCGTGTCGGGCTATTCCATCGATGCCAGCACCGGCGCATTGAATCCGATGCCTACGCCAACGGTGCCCGCACTGTCTACTCCCGTCTCCGTCACCGTAGACCCCACAGGCCGGTTTGCCTACGCGACGAACAATGGTTCCAAGGACATATCGGCCTACACCATCGATGCCAGCACCGGCGCATTGAGTCCGATGGCTGTGCCGACGATTGCGACCGGGGGTATCGGCCCGCGATGCCTGGTCTTGTCCAGATAGGCAGCTTCGCCGACTTGTACTTCCAGCCCTGAGCGGGTTCAAGTGGCTGGCGAAGGCCAGTGCGCAGCCAGGAATGGCTTCAGCGAGGCGAGTACCGCGTCGGGCGCTTCCTCCATCATGAGGTGGCCGCAATCGATCTCATCGCCCGTGACGGGGACGCTTTCGGCCGCGGCATCGCGCCAGATGTGCACGGGCGTGCGATCGGCAGGGAAGCGTGCGCGCTCCCACAGCACGTGCACCGGGCAGCGAACGCGTTCGCCGGCGGCGCTGCTGCGCTCGTCGTGTTCCAGGTCGATCGACGCGGCGGCGCGGTAGTCCTCGATCATCGCGTGGCGCACTTCCGCGCGAGAGAACGCGCGAAGGTACTGCGCACGGGCCTCTGGCGTTACGGCGTTGGCGCCGGGGTCGCGCACCATGTGGCGCAGCGTCCAGTCGAGAAAATACGCCGGGTCCGCTGCCAGCAGCCGCTCCGGCAGGTCGAAGGGCTGGGCGAACATGAACCAGTGCCAGCTCTTCATGCCGAAACCCATGTTCGCGCGTTGCCACATGTCGACCGTGGGAATCACCGTGACCGAGCCGAAGGCGGCGACCTGCGCCGGATGGTCCAGGCACATGCGATGCGCGACGCGTGCGCCCCGGTCATGGCCGATGACCGCGAAGCGCTCGAAGCCGAGCGTGCACATCAGCTTCACCTGGTCGGCGGCCACGGCGCGCTTGCTGTGCGCAGTGTGCAGCGTGTCGCCGGGCGGCCCGCTGCTGTCGCCGTAGCCTCGCAGGTCGCTTGCCACCACGGTGTAATGCTGCGCGAGCACGGGCGCGACGCGGTGCCATGCGGCATGTGTCTGGGGGTAGCCGTGGAGCAGCAGCAGTGGCGGGCCCGAGCCGCCGGTCTCGGCGAAGATGCGTGCATCACCGACATCGACCGTGTGTGTGCGGAAGCCTTGAATGAAACCATCGGGCTCGGTGGTCATGCGCGCTCTGCTTTCCCTTATGTGCGGCATCTTTGCCGATCTTGTCGTCGGCTCCTTCGGCGCATGCCCTGACCCTTCACTCGTTCCTCGTCAAGGCGCGTTGCGGCGCAGGAACACATGCGTGGCGCGCTCGCCTGCCACCTGCCGTTCACAGCTGTAGCCCAGGGCAGGCAGGTCCAGGCCGGCGAAAAGCGCCTCGCCCTTGCCCAGCAGCACCGGCCGCACGGCCAGGTGCAGTTCGTCGATCAGCCCCGCCTTCAGGTATTCGCGCACGGTGGCCGCGCCGCCGCCCACACGCACGTCGCGTGTGCCTGCGGCCGCCCGTGCCAATGCCAGTGCCTCGTGGATGCCGCCGGTGACGAAATGGAAGGTGGTACCGCCTTGCATCGTCAGCGGCGCGCGGGCATGGTGGGTAAGCACGAAGACCGGCACGTGATAGGGGGGCTCGTCGCCCCACCAGCCTTTCCAGCTCTCGTCGGGCCAGGGACCGCGCACCGGTCCGAACATGTTTCGCCCCAGGATCCACGCACCCATCTCGGCGAAGCCCTGCTCGGCGATCTCGTTGTCGATGCCGGTCTCGCCGTTGGTCTCGCCCGTGCTGTGCATCTGCTGCCAGACGCGCGTGGGAAAGAACCAGTCCATGAGTTCGGGGCCGCGAACGCCCAGCGGGTGCTCCAGGCTCTGGTCTGGGCCGGCAGCGAAGCCATCGAGCGAAACGCCGAAACTGCGCACGAGCAATCGGGTCATGGAGTCGTCTCCTGAAAGAACGAAGCGGCAGTTTAGCGCTGGAGGTGCCTCGCGGAGATGGCAAAGTCGGGGGAGGAGAAAACGATGGCCGAGATGGCTGCGACGCTTGCCTTCTTCTTCTCATGGATACGCCGCCAAGACCGGTGATTCATGACTCATGGCCGGCTTGGTAGCTTTGGCTCTATTTATGGGATTTGCTTCTGCAGTACGACATGAACTCAACTTCCGTCCGTCAAGCCGTTCTCTCCGATCTGGAAGAGCTCACCACGCTCTTTGACCAGTACCGTCAGTTCCAAGGCCAGGCGAGCTCGGTAGCTGCGGCACGCTCGTTCCTCCGGGAAAGGTTTAACCACGGGGAGTCGGTCGTCTTCATCTGCCACGATGGCGATGCGCCTGTGGGATTTGCTCAACTCTATCCAAGCTTCTCATCCGTTTCGCTCTCTCGGGTCTTCGTGGTCAATGACCTTTTCGTCCATGAATCCGGGCGCCGCAAGGGCGTCGCCTCCCTGCTGCTCCTGGCCATCGAGTCATACGCTTGGGCGTTCGGGTCTGCCCGCGTGACGCTGAACGTCGCGCGGGGCAATACTTCGGCCCAAAAGCTCTACGAGGAGCGGGGCTGGAAGCAGGATGATCAGTTCTTCATGTATCACCGCTTCACTGAAGACTCGCCATGATGGAGAACACCGCTTCAGCCGAGAGGCAACGTGCGATGAGTGAAGAAAGAACCAATGTGATCTTGCGCAAATTGCGCCGCTCCTGCGCTGCAGCGCTTGGAATTCTGGCCGCAGCAACCCTTGCGACATCACCGCAAGCTGCAGAAGATCCTGCGAACCAGATCGCAACACCGAACGCTTCGGTGTACCGGAATATTGCCGGTCGCGATCTTCGAATGTTCGAGTTCCAGCCTGCAGACGTCGCGGGCAGTGCGCGGCCTGCCATCCTTTTGGTACAAGGCGGCGCATGGTCGCGCGGCAGTCCCGAACAGCTCTTCAGATCGGCACGATACTTTTCAGACAAGGGGTTCGTATCCGCGGTGCTCGAGTACAGACTGGCGGATGCAACGAATTCGCCAGTCGAATCGTTCTCAGACGTTTGCTACGCGCTCGCGTTCATGAGAAAGAACGCCGGCAAGCTTGGCATTGCGCCGTCCAGGGTTGCACTCTGGGGAATTTCGTCGAGTGGACAACTCGTGGCATCTGCAGCGACGGTCGGCTGCGATGCCGCAGCGGATAGCTCGGGCAATGGCGGCCCCGACGCATTGCTGCTTGTCTCCCCCGTAGTCGACGCCGTCTCGGACGGGTTGTTTCGTGATCTGATGAAGGGACACGGGAAGCCTTCGTCCTTGTCGCCCATGCACACTTTGACCAGAAGTCTTGTTCCGACGCTCATCATGCAGGGCGACGCCGATAAGACAACGCCAATCGAGCGGAGCAGGGTGTTCTGCGAGCGAGCGCAAGGCTTGGGCAGCCGGTGCGAACTCATAGCTCTTGAAGGACAGGGGCACGTGCTTGACCGGTCAACTCGGGATAGCGTGCTGGACCGCCAGGCCAGGTTTCTGAAAGAGATCTGGCAATGAGGATGATTGAGGCCGACATCTGGTCGATCTGTCACCGCTGGCCGTTGTCCGTAGGGTTGTAGACCACAACACCCGGAATTTCCCGGCTGGCACCTGACCCGTCTCGACCAGATGTTTCACTCCTGAAACGCATGCGCCCCGCCATCCGCCGCCGGGGCGTTTAAAGTTCGGTCCCCGGTAGCGCTTTCTCGCTACCGTTTTTCCTAACCGCTTGATTGAAGAAAGAGCATCCCGTTTTGAACAAGACCGAACTCATCGCCGCCATCGCCACGGACACGAACCTCAGCAAGGCCGATGCCGGCCGCGCCCTCGACGCCGCGATCGAAAACCTGTCGCGCGCGCTGGCCGCCGGCGACACGGTGCAACTGATCGGCTTCGGCACCTTCGCCGTGGCAAGCCGCCCTGAGCGCACGGGCCGCAACCCGTCGACCGGCGAGCCGATGACCATCAAGGCCAGCAAGGCGCCCAAGTTCACCGCCGGCAAGGCGCTGAAGGACGCGGTCAACGCTGTCGCCGCCAAGTAAGCGGCACGCCTCGCGTCATTCTTTTTTGCATCTTCTCCCTCCGCGGCGTCGGCGCAGCTAGCGCAGACCCCGGAGGGCGTGGCCTCTTCTTCAGGAAGCGGGCGCGTTCCGCGCTAGAGTGCGTGCACGTTCACAAGCTCAGCCATCCGACATGTCCGACGCACCTGTGTCAACGCCACGTTCCCGCATGCCTGCGCCACCGCGGCTGCTTCAGATTCTCGTCGTCGGTGCCTGCCTCCTGATGGCGGGCTGCGCAAGCCCTCCGGGCCCGCGTCAGGGACGAGGCCCCGCACCTTCGATCACCAGCACGCCGCTGACGGACGAGCAGTCGAACAGCATCGCCATCCACGCGCTGGGGCTGGTCGGCACGCCATACCGCTATGGCGGCAACACGCCGGACGGCGGTTTCGACTGCAGCGGGCTCATCGGCTACGTCTATCTCAACAGCGTGGGGCAATCGCCGCCGCGCACGGTCGCGCGCATGTCGGGCTTCGGGCAACCCGTGGCGATGTCGGAGCTTCGCACGGGCGACCTGGTGCTGTTCGGTTCGTCCACGCCGACGCATGCCGGCATCTATGTCGGGGGCGGTCGCTTCGTGCATGCGCCGTCCACGGGCGGCGAGGTGCGGCTCGACCGGCTCGATGGCGTGTACTGGTCGCGCCAGCCGACGCAGGCACGGCGGCCCTGAGCATCGAGCCCGGGGCGCATCGCCCGGTCAGTCTTCCGCGTCGTGCTGTTTTCTTCGTCGCCAGCCGGCCCGCTCGTCCATGCGTGCCCAGGCATTGAGCAATGCGGATCGCGTGATGTCGCCGGCCATGCGGATGGCGATGGTGTCGTCGGCGTTCAGCGGGCGCCAGTCGGTCGGATCTTCCGCGCGCGAGATGCTCATCCACCGGGCGCCGCAATGGCTGCACGATGCCACGAGGACGTTGCCCGTCTCGACGTGGCCGAGCATGGTCTGTTCGTCGAGCGCCGGCGTGCCGCAGCATGACCAGTAGAGCGTCATGTCGGGCCGTGCCTGTGCCTGCCGGGCCCAGGCGGCCGCGCGATACCAGAGGGTCGCGTGCAGTGCCATGTCACGCCCTCCCAGGCGGCATGCGCGGCGTGCGCCGCCTGCGCGGCTTGTCGAGCCGATAAAGCCTCACCAGCGTCTCTGCCGAGACGACCCACAAAGCCGCGACGGCGGCCAACCAGACGATGTCCATTGCTCACTCTTGTCTTGGAGTGGATGGAGTATCGAAAGACGCGCATAAAAACGGCATCGAATGCCGGTGGCCGCGCGTAAAAACTTCATAAAGATCGGTGCGGCGACGTCACATGCTCCGGACGCACGCCCAGCCCCACGGCCCGCGCCGGCAGCCTGCGAAGCACGGGCCAGCGCGAGAGCAGTCGCAGCGGCCACGGCACATGCCCCGCCACCGCCGTCATCTTGCCGCCGAGCACCGGCACCAGCACGCGGTCTTGCACCATGCGCTGCGCCGCCTGCGTCACGCGCACCGGCCATTCCCTTCGCCGCTGCAGCTGCGGCAACATGTCGTCGATCTGCTTGTCGGTGGCAGTGCCGGCCAGCATCGGGGCCAGCAGGTTGGCCGCGGCCACTGCGTCCTGCACGGCCAGATTGATGCCGACGCCGCCCACGGGCGACATGGCATGCGCCGCATCGCCGATGCACAGCATGCCCTTGCATGACCACGACTCGAGCCGGTCGACCGTCACCTCGAGCAGCTTCACCGCGTTCCAGTCGGGCAGCGCTGTTGGAAGCCGGTCGATGAAGAAGGGCGCGATCTTGCCGATCTCGGCGTGGAAGGCGTCGATGCCCCGGGCCTGCAGCGCGGCATGCCCGCCCTTCGGAATCACGAATGCGCACTGCCAGTAGTCGCCGCGGTTCAGCGTCACCAGCAAGTGCCCACCGGCGATGTGCCCCGCTGTCGCCTCCGGGTCGCCGCTTTCCTTGGGAATGCGCATCCACAGCACGTCGATCGGCGCGCCGTAGCTGATGTGCGGCAGCGCGGCGGCATCGCGCAGCATGGAGTGGCGGCCGTCGCTCGCGACCACCAGCGAGGCGTGCAGCTCCACGTCCTGCGGCTTCCCGGCCCGGCGCCCGCGCCGCACCTTCACGCCGTTGACGCGCCCCTTGTCCTGCAGCAGGCCGACGGCCTCGGCGTCGGTCCACAGCTCGAAGCCCGGATAGCGCCGCGCCTCGTCGCACATGAAGTCCAGGAACTCCCACTGCGGCATCAGCACCAGGAACTTGCTGTGCGAGGGCAGGTGGGTGAAGTCGGCCACGGGAAAGTTACGGCCCTCGAAGCTGGCGCACAGCTGCTCGATGCGGTCGTGCGGGCGCTGCAGGAAAGCCTCGAGCAGGCCCAGTTCGTGCAGTACCTCCAGGGTCGACGGGTGCACGGTGTCGCCGCGGAAGTCGCGCAGGAAGTCGAGATGCTTTTCCAGCACCACGACGGGCACGCCGGCTCGCGCGAGCAGCAGGCCGAGCACCATGCCGGCGGGGCCGCCGCCCACGATGCAGCAGCGCACCTGCGCCTGGCTGGCCTGGTTCGCCTGGATTGGAGGAGGGGAAGCGGTGTCGGTCAATCGGCTGGCTCGCTTGTTGAAGACAGACCCCTATTGTTCCGGCTTGGTCCGGTTCGTGCGTGTAGGCCCGCAGGCATTGAACTGCGGACCTCCGGCAGGGGTATCCGGGTTTTCCATTACGCAAAGCCACGCGCCCGGCCTGCGCGGTCCGACGGATGCGCCGCGGTGCCCGCGCGGCAAAACTCCCGGGGTTCAATCCTGGAGACATCCCAATGCAAAGCATCCGACGCCACCTGGTGTGGCTGGTCGTGGCCGTGGTCGGCGCGTTTTCGCTCGCCACCGTGGCCCTGACCCGAGGTGAAAGTGTCAACGCCCTCTGGGTGGTGGCAGCCGCGATCTGCACCTACCTGATCGCCTACCGCTACTACAGCCTCTTCATCGCCGACAAGGTGCTGGGCCTGGACGGCAACCGCAAGACGCCCGCGCACCGCCACAACGACGGCCTGGACTACGTGCCGACCGACAAGAACGTGCTGTTCGGCCACCACTTCGCGGCCATTGCCGGTGCAGGCCCTCTGGTGGGCCCGGTGCTCGCGGCGCAGATGGGCTACCTGCCCGGCCTGCTGTGGGTGCTGGCCGGCGTGGTCTTCGCCGGCGCGGTGCAGGACTTCATCATTCTTTTCATCTCCACGCGGCGCGACGGCCGTTCGCTGGGCGACCTCGTCAAGCAGGAGATGGGCGTGGTGCCCGGCATGATCGCGCTGTTCGGCACTTTCATGATCATGATCATCATCCTGGCGGTGCTGGCGCTGATCGTGGTGAAGGCACTGGCCGAATCGCCGTGGGGCACCTTCACGGTGGCGGCCACGGTGCCGGTGGCGCTCTTCATGGGCGTGTACCTGCGCTACCTGCGCCCGGGTCGCATCGGCGAGGTGTCGCTGATCGGCTTCGTGCTGCTGATGCTGGCCATCTTCGGCGGCCAGGCCGTGAGCCAGAGCCCCGAGTGGGCGCCGCTCTTCACCTTCGACGGCAAGGCACTCACCTGGATGCTGGTGGGCTACGGCTTCGTCGCCGCGAGCCTGCCGGTGTGGCTGCTGCTGGCGCCGCGCGACTACCTGTCGACCTTCCTGAAGATCGGCACCATCATCGCGCTGGCCATCGGCATCGTGTTCGTGATGCCCACGCTGCAGATGCCGGCCGTCACGCAGTTCGCGCAGGGCAACGGCCCGGTGTGGTCGGGCAGCCTGTTCCCGTTCCTGTTCATCACCATTGCCTGTGGCGCCGTCTCGGGCTTCCATGCGCTCATCTCCTCGGGCACCACGCCCAAGATGCTCGACAACGAGCGCCATGCGCGCTTCATCGGCTACGGCGGCATGCTGGCCGAATCCTTCGTGGCCGTGATGGCGCTGGTGGCGGCCTCGTGCATCGAGCCGGGCATCTATTTCGCGATGAACAGCCCGGCCGCGCTGGTGGGCAGCACCGCGCAGCAGGCGGCGCAGACCATCTCGAGCTGGGGCTTCGTGATCACGCCCGAGATGCTGGTGCAGACCGCCAAGGACGTGGGCGAGACCACCATCCTGGGCCGCGCAGGCGGCGCGCCGACCCTGGCGGTGGGCATGGCCCACATCCTGCACCAGGTGATCGGCGGCCAGGCCATGATGGCCTTCTGGTACCACTTCGCGATTCTGTTCGAGGCGTTGTTCATCCTCACGGCGGTGGACGCCGGTACCCGCGCCGGCCGCTTCATGCTGCAGGACCTGCTGGGCAGCTTCGTGCCGGCGCTCAAGCGCACCGACTCGCTGCCGGCCAACCTCGTGGCCACGGCGCTGTGCGTGGCGGCCTGGGGCTACTTCCTGTACCAGGGCGTGGTCGATCCGCTGGGCGGCATCAACACGCTGTGGCCGCTGTTCGGCATCTCCAACCAGATGCTGGCCGCCGTGGCGCTGATGCTGGGCGTGGTGGTGCTGTTCCGCATGAAGCGCGAGCGCTATGCCTGGGTGGCCGCCGCGCCGGCCGCATGGCTGCTGGCCTGCACGCTCACGGCGGGCTGGCAGAAGATCTTCTCGGCCGACCCGAAGATCGGCTTCCTGTCGCATGCCGCCAGGTACACCGAGGGCATCGCCAACGGCGTGCTCGTGGCGCCGGCCAAGACGCCCGAGGCCATGTCGCGCATCGTGTTCAACGACCGGCTGGATGCGGCGCTGTGCGCGCTCTTCATGTTTGTGGTGCTCAGCGTGCTGGTCTACAGCATCAAGGCCTGCCTGGCGGCTCGCGCGGCCAACCGGCCGACCACGCAGGAAACGCCGTTCGAGCCGCTGGCCGCATCGGCCGCGCGCTGAAGCCATGGGCCTCGCATTGCCCGAAGCCGGGCGCTACTTCGCGCGCTCGCTCAAGCAGTCGCTGCGACTCATGGTCGGCATGCCCGACTACGACGCCTACCTGACCCACATGGCGGCGACCCACCCTGACCGCCCGCCCATGAGCTACGAAGCCTTCTTCCGCGAGCGGCTGGAGGCGCGCTACGGGGCCGGCAAGGGGCGTTGCTGCTAGCCAGCGCTTCGTTTGCCGGTCTTCGTGTTCGCTTGACCCGCGCAGAATGCGGGTGATAGCCTGCCCTCGCCCGCGAGGAGCAGGCTTTTCTTCGTCGAACACCAGCGAACAACACAACGGAACTCATGACTTCTTCCAAGCGCTCATCCTCCACCAAGCTCACCAGGAACCCGGCGCCGCTGCGCTCCCTCTGCCACGGCGTGGTGCTCGCATGCGCGCTGCTGGCCGGCGGCAACGCGCTGGCCCAGAAGCCGCACCAGGGCGCGCTCGATGCGGCCACGCAATACAAGGACGAGGCGCTCCAGATGCTCGAGCGCATGGTCAACATCGACTCGGGGTCGGCCAACACCGAAGGGCTCGACAAGGTGCGCGAGATGGCCGTGGGCGAATTGCGCAAGCTCGGCGCGCGCATCGAGACATTCCCCGCCGACCCGCATCCCGGCACCAACGTGGTGGCCACGTTCACGGGGCAGGGCAAGAAGAAGATCCTGATCCTCGCCCACATGGACACCGTGTTCAAGGACGGCACGGCCGCCGCCAAGCCCTTCTACATCAAGGACGGCCGCGCCTACGGCCCCGGCGTGATGGACGACAAGGGCGGCGTGGTCGCGGGCCTCTATGCGCTGAAGATCCTGCAGCAGATCGGCTTCAAGGACTATGGGCAGATCACCTTCCTGCTCGACACCAACGAGGAAACGGGTTCCGTCGGCACCAGCGCCCTGATCGAGCGCGTGGCCAAGGAGCATGACGTGGCGCTGAACCTGGAGCCGGGCCGCCCGGCCGACGGCCTCGTGGTCGAGCGCAAGGGCTCGGCCACCGCGCTGGTCGAGGTGAAGGGCGTGGCCGCGCACGCGGGCGTGGCGCCCGAGGCCGGCCGCAATGCCGCGATGGAAGTTGCGCACCAGGTGCTGCAGCTGTCGAAGACGGCCGACCCGGTGAAGAAGACCACGGTCAACTTCACCGTGCTCACCGCCAACGGACCGACCAACGTGATTCCCGCCACCGCGAGCGCCAAGGGCGACGTGCGCGCGGCCACGCCGGAAGAGTTCGACCGTGTCGAGAAAGACTTGGTGCGCATCGCGCAGAACAAGCTGATTCCCGAGACCGAGGTGCGTGTGCGCCTGGTGCGCGGCCTGCCGCCGATGCCGCGCCTGCCCGCATCGGAGAAGCTGGTGAAGATCGCCGAGGGCATCTACGCCGAGATCGGCAAGAAGCTCACCATCGAGAGCAGCGGCGGCGCGGCCGACGCGAGCCTGGTGGCGGGCGTGGGCGTGCCGGTGCTCGACGGCTTCGGCATCGTGGGCGGCGGCATCCACACGCCGGAGGAATACGCCGAGGTCGAGAGCGTGGTGCCGCGCCTCTACCTGCTGTCGCGCATGCTGATGGACCTGAGCGCGAACAACTGATCCGGCGCGGGCTCCCTTCCTCGTGGCGCTGTCGATCTTCCGGCGCCGCGAGGCTGAAGGCTCAGGCGAAGGCTGAGGCCGCCTGAGCCAATTCCAGCTTTTCCCATCGGCGCCGCGGAGAGACGATGCATGCCATCTCATTCGCGGAGCTTGCCGATGTCATCCGAACTCAACCAGATCGCCAGCTGGTCCTTGCGCTGGCGCATTGCCTTGTCGGGCGCGCTGTGCGCCGTTGCCGCGTTGTGCGCCGCGCAGCCGACCGACGCGAGCGCCCAGCTGCATGCCGAGCAGCGCTTCCAGCTGGCCCTCGAAGCGCAGTCGGACCGCGACTACGCCACCATGCTCGACATGCTGCGGCAGGCCGCCGACGAAGGCCATGCCGAGGCGCAGGAGATGCTGGGCATGGTGCTGCTGACCGGCCCGACGCTCTATGGCTCCGCCGTGAAGGCCGACCGCTGCGAGGCGCGGGCGTGGATGCATCGGGCGGCGGCGCAGGGCAGCGAGAGCGCGCGGGCGCAGCTGGTGTTCCTGAACCGGTTGCGCGGCTCGCCCGCAGGGCGCAGCGTCTGCGGCTGAGGCGCGCGTCTCGGGCGGCCGGCCTTCGGGTCAGAATCGGGAGTTGATGGAACTCCGATCCCTGCGCTACTTCATTGCCGTGCTCGAGGCAGGCAGCCTCTCGCGCGCCGCCGTGGCCCTGTATGTCGCGCAGCCCGCGCTGACGGCGCAGATCAAGAAGCTGGAGCTCGAACTCGGCACACAGCTGTTCGAACGCTCGCACGCGGGCGTCACGCCCACGGCCGCCGGCCTGCAGCTCTACCAGGATGCGCGCAAGCTGCTGTCGGATGCGAGCGCGATGCGCGATCGCCTGCAGCGTCCGCCCGAGGGGCCGGAGGGCTCGGTCACGGTCGCGGTGCCGTTCCTGCTGTCGTCGCTGCTGCTCGGCCCCGTGCTGGCGCGGCTCAAGCGTACGCACCCGCGCATCCGCGTGTTCGTCATCGACGACCTGAGCCTGATGGTGCGCAAGGCCATGGTCGATCGCCGGGCGGACATCGGCCTGCTGGTCGATACCGAGTACCTCAACGGGCTGGACGTGACGCCCTTCGTGCGCGAGCCGATGTTCATCTGCGGCTACGACCCCGGCGGCGAAGTGGCCGCGATGACGCTGCCTGCGTCCGGCAGGAAGAAGCAGGGGCGGGGCGAGGCCGCCTCGGTGCAGCGTCCCGTGCTGCCGTTCGTGCGCGCTGCCGGTCTGCCGCTCGTGCTGCAGTCGCGCCGCTTCAGCATCCGCGCGAGCGTGGAGGCTGCGGCAAACGACCTGGGGCTGGAACTCAACATCGCGCACGAGCACGATTCGGCCCGCGTCATCCGCTCGCTGTACCTGGCAGGCGCGGGCTTCACCTTCTCGCCGGCCTGCGCGATGGCCGATGCGCCGCCTGCCGGCAGCGGCTGGCTCGCGGCGCGCGTGGTGCAGCCGGATCTGGCGCGCACCTACTACCTTGCGACCCCCTCGGCGCGCGAGCCCGATCCCGCGGCACGCGCCGTGATGGAGGTGCTGGTCGAAGAGACCCGCGCGCTGATCGACGCCGGCCGCTGGGAGGCCGAGTTCCTGCCGGGCAAGCGCGGCAAAACGGCCAGGCCATAGCGGCGAGCACGAGGCATTGGGCTGGCCATCATCTTTTTTGATGGCCGCGCATCAGCAATCGGTATTTGTTGTTCGGCGCTGTCTGCGGCGAAAGTCGTCCGTACCGCGTGCTTGTGGCACGCGCATGAAGGAGACAACTTTGCTGCCCCCAGCCGCCCATGAGATCGCCAACGTCGGCGCGCTCGTATCCCGCGCCGCGCGCATCCACGCCCGGCGCCTTGCCGTCACGAGCGCATCGCGCGCCGTCACCTACCAGCAACTGGAACAGCGCTCCAACCGGCTGGCCAACGCGCTGTGCGGCCTCGGCCTGCAGCGCGGCGAGCGCGTGGGTGTCTACCTGCCCAACTGCATCGAGATCGTCGAGCTGGAACTGGCCTGCTACAAGGCCGCGCTCGTGAAGGCGCCGATGAATGCACGGCTCGCGCCCGTCGAGGTGGCCGAGGTCATCGCCAACAGCGAGGCTGCGCTGGTCGTCACCACCGCCGAGCGGGCCGAGAGCTTCCTGCCGCACCTCAAGGGTGCCGCGCCGCGGCTTCTGCTGCTCGACGCCGCCCAGGACACGCCCGCCTCCTACGAGGGCCGGATGGCGCTGGCCAGCGACAGCTTCACCGCGGCGCGCGTGCATGCGGACGAACTCGCGGTGCTGCACTACACCTCGGGCTCCAGCGGCGTGCTCAAGGCGGCCATGCAGACCTTCGGCAACCGGCTCGCGCAGTTGCGCAAGTTCTTGATGCGTGCCGACAACCCGCGTCCCGGCGACCTGCTGGGGCTGGTCGGGCCGATCACGCATGCGTCGGGCATGCAGCTGGTGCCGGCCCTGTGCAGCGGCGCGACCATCCGCCTGTTCGCCGGCTTCGAGCCCGCGCGCTTCATCGCCGAGATGAAGCGCGAGCGCGTGACCCACACCTTCATGGTGCCCACCATGATCAACATGCTGCTGGCCGAAGTGCAGGGCCAGTACCGCCCGCTGCCCGACCTGCACCGGCTGGGCTACGGCGCGGCGCCCATGGCGCCGGCGCGCATCATGCAGGCGATGGACGTGTTCGGCCCGGTGCTCTCGCAGGGCTACGGCGCGGGCGAGACCACCTCCGGCGTGTGCGGCCTGAGCGTGGACGACCACCTGTTCGCGCGCGCCGCGATGCCCGAGAGGCTGGCCTCGTGCGGCCGCCCCTTCCTGGAGTCGCAGGTCGACATCTGCGACGACGAAGGCCAGCCCGTGGCGGCAGGCGAGATCGGCGAGATCGTGGTGGGCGGGGCCGACGTCTTCGCGGGGTACTGGCGCGCGCCCGAGCTCACGGCCGAGGTGCTGAAGAACGGCCGCTACCACACCGGCGACCTCGCGCGCGCCGACGACGAGGGCTACATCTACATCGTCGACCGCAAGAAGGACATGGTGATCAGCGGCGGCTTCAATGTCTACCCGTCGGAGGTCGAGGCCGTGCTCTACCAGCATGCGGCGGTCGACGAGGCCTGCGTGTTCAGCGTGCCCGACGACAAATGGGGCGAGGCCGTGGCTGCGCACATCGTGCGCAAGCCCGGTGCCGTGCTCGACGCCGCCGCGCTCGATGCCTTCTGCGCCGAACGGCTCGCCGGCTTCAAGCGGCCCAGGCGCATCGAGTTCGTCGACGCGCTGCAGAAGAACGCCAACGGAAAGATCGCGCGCAAGGCCATCCAGACGCCCTACTGGGCCGGGCACGACCGCCGCGTGAACTGAGGAGCAGAGAGAACACCATGAATGCCGAAAACATGACCCCCGAGCCCACCCTGGCGGCCGACGTGCGCGCGCCGCTCTTCGACGGCCCCTTCGAAGGCTCGCCGCGCGCGGCCGAACTGATCGCCCGCATCGGCGACTTCCTGAACGGCGAGCTTGCCGCGCTGGTGCATGAGAAGGGCATCGACCACGAGCACAGCCCCGACAAGGCGACGCTGCAGCGCGTGTGGCGCCGCTCGCACGAACTCGGCTTCTACGGCATGACGCTGCCCGCGCAGATGGGCGGGCTCGGGCTCTCGCTGCTCGACCATGTGCTCATCAAGGAGTCGATCTATTCGAGCGGCTCACCGCTTGCGCCGCATGTGTTCGGCGAGCTCAGTGGGCCGCCGCGCGTGGGTGCGCTCGCGCGATTTGCATCGCCCATGCAGCTCGCCAAATTCATCCTTCCCGTGGCGCAGGCCGAAAAGGCCATCTGTTTCGCGCTGACCGAAGCCGAGGCCGGCTCCGACGCCGGCGCCGTGCAGACGCAGGCGCGGCGCGAGGGCGACATGTTCGTGCTCAACGGCCGCAAGCGCTTCATCTCGGGTTCGCCCTTCGCGGACTACGCGGTGCTGATGGCCTCCACTTCCGACAGCCCGGAGCGGCGCGAGGTCTCTGCCTTCTTCGTCGACCTGGGCCAGCCCGGCGTGGCGGTGCAGTCCGGCTACAAGACGATGGCCGGGCAGTCGACCACCGGCGACATCGTGTTGACCGATTGCCGCGTGCCGGCCACCCACCTCATCGGCGAGACCGGCCGGGGGCTCGCGCTGGCGCTGGGCCGCATTGCTGTCAACCGGCTGCTGCATTGCCCCGGCATGGTGGGCCTTGCCACGGTGGCGCTGAAGGACGCGCGCGACTACGCCCGCACGCGCCGCCAGTTCGGCCGCCCGATCGTGGAGTTCCAGGCCATCCAGCATTCGCTGGCCGACATGGCGACGCAACTGGCCGCGGCGCGCGCGCTGATGATCTCGACCGCACGGCAGCTCGACGCGGGCGGCGACGCGCGCGCCGACGCGTCGATGGCCAAGCTGTTCTGCTCCGAATCCGCGTTCCGCATCGCCGATGCGGCAGTGCAGATCCACGGTGGCGAAGGCATCGTGCAGGGGCGTCGCGTGGAGTTCCTGTTTCGCATGCTGCGCATGTACCGCGTGCTGACCGGCACCAGCGAGATCCAGAAGAACATCATCGCGCGCGAACTCATCGGCGAGGCGAAGTAGCCGCCGCCGAAAAGAAGAATTCCAGGAGACAAAAGACCGTGCAGACCCACCTCACGCGCCGCGCGCTGTGCCGCGCGCTCGCGACCTCGCCATTCATCCCCCTGCTGCCGCTGGCCGCCACGGCCGCGAACGCCGCCGATCACTGGCCGAGCCGGCCCATCAAGTGGGTCGTGCCCTACCTGGCCGGCACCGGCCCCGACATCGGCGCGCGCATCCTGGCGGAGGCGGCCGGGCCGTTGCTGGGCCAGCCGATCATCATCGAGAACAAGGGCGGCGCCGCCGGCAACATCGGCGCGCGGCAGGTGGCGCGCGCCGCGCCCGATGGCTACACCTGGATCTACTCGGCCGCGCCCATGGCCGCGAACGTGCAGATGTACCAGAACCCGGGCTACGACGTGATGAAAGACTTTCGCCACGTCATGCGCATCACCACGTCCGACGTGCTGCTGGTCGTCGGCGAGTCGTCGGGCATCGGGTCGGTGCAGGAGCTGATCGCCAGGGCCCGCGCCAACCCCGGCAAGCTCGACTACGCATCGGGCGGCGTGGGAACGCCCTCGCACCTGGGCGTGGAGCTCTTCCTCAATGCCGCAGGCATCACCGCCACGCACGTGCCGTACAAGGGCGCGTCCGAGCTGGTGAACGCGGTGCTGGGCAACCAGGTGAGCTTCGGCATGCCCATCTTCGCGGTGGCGTATCCGCACGTGAAGGGCGGCAAGCTCAAGGCGCTGGGCGTCGCGGGCACGAAGCGCAACCCCGCGTTGCCCGACGTGCGCACGCTCGCCGAGCAGGGACTGCAGGGCGTCGAGCTCACATCGTGGGGCGGCCTGTCGCTGCCGGCCGGCACACCGGATGCGATCGCGAACCGCATCTACGAAGTGTTCAGCGGCCTGCTCAGGGAGCCGAAGGTGATCGCCGCGCTGACGGAGTTGGGCAGCCAGGTCATGCCGTCGACGCCGGAGGGCTACCTGCAGGTGATCCGCAGCGAGATCGACCTGACGGGGCGGATGATGAAGAGTGCGAGGATTTCGCCGCTGTAGCTCAAGCCATCAGGCGCGAAGAAAGGCCTGCAGCTCCTTGCCCACCATGTCCGTCGCCTCCAGCGGAAGCCAATGCCCAAAACCCGCGTAGTGTTTGACGCCGCGTGCGCCGAACATATCGGCGAACCCAGGCGCGATGTAGGGATCGTCGTCGCTCCACAGCACAAGGGACGGAATGGAAGATGCCAGATGCTGGATTTGCGCTTCCCATTCCTTGAAGTCTTCCAGTTGCGTCGAGCGGAAGAAGTGCAGCGCCATGAGCTTCATCGATGGCGTGATGCGCTCGAAGATCGCATTGATCTGGCTTGAAGTGAGCTTGCTTGCGCCGCGCTTCATTTCCCGTGCGAAGGCCCTGCGGCCGGTCAGCCACTGCGCGATTTCTCCCAGTACCGGCGTGCGCCAGATCCGGTGCAAGGGTGTCCACCGGTAGTTGGAAGAAAAGGCGGTATTGAAGATGACCAGTCGTGCCACCTTGTGGGGATTGCGGGCCGCCCAGGCCAATCCGTATTGCCCGCCGATGTCGTGGACGACGAGGGTGAGCGGCGTTGGCAGTCCCGCTTCGGTGATGAGCCTGTCGATGAAGGCCGCGAGGTTGTCCAGCCTGCAATCGAAGTCAGCGGGCGCGCTCGAAAGTCCGAAGCCCGGAAGGTCGGGCGCCACACAGCGGTGGGTTGCATCGATCTTGCCGATGAGGGGACGCCAGACTTCCGATGTGTCCGGATTGCCGTGCAGCAAGAGAACCACGGGCCCCTCGCCTTGATCGATGCAGTGGACTCGGACGTTGTCGACGGCGAGCATGGGTGTTGTCCTGTTCAGGGCTTGGGTGATGGAGGCGGGGCACCGGCGCCGGTCATGATCAGGCGCAGCGTGGTGTCGAGAACGGTCTGGAACTTGGGCGTATCCGCAAGCTTGCCCGCCAGTTGCAAGGACACCGCGCCGTGGATCGCGCTCCAGAGCACACGTCCCAACAAGCGCGCATCGCCGGAAACGAGCCCTTCGGCAGCCAGGCGCTCCAGCGGGGCCGCCATGATGCGGTCCGCTCTTTGCGCAGCCTCCGAAAGGCCAGCGTGTTCTGCAATGTCGGGATGCGGCGTGTCGAACATCAGGCGATAGGCCTTGGGATGCTTGAAGGCGAAGTGGATGTATGCCTTGCGCACAGCCACGGCTTTTTCGCCGCTGCCGCCCTTGATGGCGAATGCCTTTTCCAGCGATGCAGAAAAGCGATTGAGCAAGGAAGCGGTGACCGCCGCGAGGATTTCATCCCTGTTGCGGAAGTAACGGTACGGTGTCATCGGGCTGCACCCCAGCTGCTGCGCGAGCTGCCGCATCGTCACGCCATTTGGGCCGTGAGCGGCGAATGCGGCTTCGGCGCTCTTCAGGAGCCGCTCGCGGAATTCATCTTTTGCCTCGGGTGACAGTACTTTGGGCATGGGTTGCCTTTAAATTTACATCGTAAATATACATCGTAAATTTAAAAGACAGGAACATCTTGTTGCGCAGCCTTGCTGCCGCAACCACACGATTCGTTTCGCGCTACCACCGCGCTGTAGCACCGTTGTCTCCTGTGCGTACACACAGGCGGGTTTCAACGGAGGCCCGTGCCGGAAGGGCGGTGAGAGCATCGCGCGACAACACAGGAGCCAAAACTGATGAACGTCGCCATTCCCCGTGTCGCAGCGCTGCTCGCGGCCCTCGTGCTCGCTGCGTGCGCGCAAACCCCGCAGACCTATGCCGACAAGGCCACCGCGCAGGCCGCCGCCAACGCGCAGCCTGGCGCACGGCGATCGCCGGCGCAGGTCAGCCCGGTGCCGGTCAACGAGGTCAGTCCGCAGATGCAGGCGCTGATCGCAGGGCCGTATCCGTCGCACTTCAATGCGGCGCCGCAGAACGCGGCCGAGTGGAAGGAGCTGATCAACCGCCGCGCCGCGCCGGTGATCGCCGCGATTCCGGCATTGAAGGAAAAGCTCGGCGTGTCCGTGCAGTCCGTGAAGATCGCGGGCGTGAATGCCTTCATCGTCACGCCCAACAGGATCGCGCCGGGCAACGAGAAGCGGCTGCTGATGCATGTGCATGGCGGCGGCTATGTGTTCGGCCCCGGCGAATCCGCGCTGCCCGAGGCCATGCTGCTGGCCGGCTTCGGCGGCTACAAGGTGGTGTCGGTCGACTACCGCATGCCGCCCGACTACCCCTACCCCGCGGCCATGGACGACGCCATGGCCGTCTGGAAGGAACTGCTCAAGACCAACAAGCCGCAGAACATGGCCGTGTTCGGCACTTCCACCGGTGGCGCGATGACGCTCGCGCTGGTGCTGCGCGCCAAGGCCGAGCGCGTGCCGCTGCCCGGCGCCATCGCACCGGGCACGCCCTGGTCCGACATCGCGAAGATCGGCGACAGCTACCAGACCAACGAATGGATCGACAACATCCTCGTCACCTGGGACGGCTGGCTCGGCCGGGCCGCGCTGCTCTACGCCAACGGGCGCGACCTGAAAGACCCGCAGCTGTCGCCCATCTACGGCGACTTCAAGGGCTTTCCGCCCGCCATCCTGACCACCGGCACGCGCGACCTGTTCCTGTCGAACACGGTGCGCACGCACCGCAAGCTGCGCCGCGCCGGGGTCGAGGCCGAGCTCAACGTGTACGAAGGGCAATCGCACGCGCAATACGGCATCGATCCGAACGCGCCGGAAACGCGCGAGGCGTTCGGCGACATCGCACGCTTCTTCGACAGGCACCTGGGGCGCTAAGTAGGCAGGGCAGGCAAGGCGCCGTCCGACGCGAGTTTCTCCGCAGGACCGGTACGCTTCGCGCTCCGATTCCCCCCTGTGGAGGCATGATGAAGCGATCCCTGCGAACTTTCCTGGCCAGCCCGCCCGTTCTCATCGCCGCGGGCGCGGCGGTGGCATTGCTCATTGCCGGCTGCGCTGTCTCGCCGCCCACGATCCCGCCGGTCAAGCAGGTGGACCTGCAGCGCTTCATGGGCGACTGGTACGTGATCGGCAACATCCCGACGCGGCCGGAGCGCAACGCCTTCAATGCGGTGGAGTCGTACACGCTGCAGCCGGACGGGCGCATCGACACGCGTTTTCGCTACCGCGAAGGCGCGTTCGACGGCCCGCTGAAGACGATGAACCCGGTCGGCAGCGTGGTGCCGGGCACCGGCAACGCGGTGTGGGGCATGCAGTTCATCTGGCCGGTGAAGGCCGAGTACGTGATCGTGGATGTCGACAGGGACTACCAGCTCACGATCATCGGCAGGAGCGATCGCGACTACGCCTGGATCATGGCGCGCACGCCGACCATTTCCGAGCCGGTGTACGAGGCGGCAGTCTCGCGGCTGAAGACGCTGGGCTATTCGACGGACAACCTGCGCCGGGTGCCGCAGCGCTGGCCCGAAGACGCCGCAGCGGGTGCGAAATAGTCGAGGAACGGGCGATCAGCCGGGGGCTTGCGCATGCAGCGCCGCGAAGCCGCGTGCCAGGTCGGCAGTCAGGTCGGCGGGCGCCTCCAGCCCGATGTGCAGCCGCACGACCGCGCCGCGCCCGCTCCAGTCGGTCACGCTGCGTGCCGCGCGCATGTTGGTCCAGGCCACGAGGCTTTCGTAGCCGCCCCATGACGAGCCGCGCCCGAACAGCGTGAGCGCGTCGACGAAGCGCTCGACCGCCGCGTTGCCGATGCCCGGCTGCAGTTCGATCGACAGCAGCCCGTTGGTGCCCTTGCAGTCGCGCTTCCAGAGGTCGTGCCCCGGGTGCTGCGGCAGCGCGGGGCAGAACACGGTCGCCACCTCGGGCCTGGCCTCGAGCCAGTGCGCCACTTCGAGTGCATGGCGCTCGTGCACCTGCAGCCGCGCCGACAGGGTGCGCATGCCGCGCAGCACCAGCCATGCGTCGTCGGGGCTCACGGTCATGCCGAAGGCGTCGCAGCGCTCGTTGAGCGGGCGCCATGCGGCCTCGGTGGTCGCGACCGTGCCCATCATGACGTCGGAGTGGCCGCCGAGGTATTTGGTCGCGGCCATCGTCGAGATGTCCGCGCCCAGCGCGAGTGGCCGGTATTGCAGGCCCGACCCCCAGGTGTTGTCGGCCGCCAGCAGCGCGCCACGCGCATGGGCCAGTGCCGCGAGCCGGGGCAGGTCGCACATCTCGTAGACCAGCGAGCCCGGGCATTCGGCATACACCAGCCGGGTGTCGGCTTCGAACAGCTCCTCGATGCCGCTGCCGTCCGCCGCGAAGAAGCTGCTGCGGATGCCGTAGGGCTCGAGGAACGAGGTCACGAGGTTGCGCGTGGGCTCGTACACGCTGTCGGACATGAGCACGTGGTCGCCCGGCTTCAGGTACGACAGCAGCACCATGCCGATGGCGGCAAGGCCCGTGGGAAAGAGCCGCGTGCGGTAGGCGCCTTCGAGTTCGCTCACCGCGTCTTCGAGCGCGAAGGTGGTGGGCGTGCCGCGCGCGCCGTAGCTGAAGACGCGTTCCTCGTCGCGCCGCGCGCGGGCATCGCGCATCGCGCCCACGCTGTCGAACAGCACGGTGCTGGCGCGCACCAGCGGCGTGTTGACGGGCGCGCCGCCGGCATACGAGGGGCTCTTGCCGGTGCGCGTGAGCCGGGTGTCGAGGGACTGGCCGGCGGGGTCGTCGTTGTGCGGAGCGGACATGGTTCGATGAGGGGCGTGGAAGGTGGCGGCAGGCCGCTATGTTGCGTCAATCCGCCTTGGCACCGGAAAGCTTGACGATGCGCGACCAGCGCTCGATGTCCTGGCGCAGCTGCGCCGCGAAGGCTTCGGGCGTGCTGGCCACCACCTCGCTGCCGCCGTCAGTGACGAGCTTGGCCACTTCGGGCAGGTGCAGGGTGCGCACGATGGCTTCGTTCAGGTAGGCCACGCGTTCGGGCGGCGTGCCGGCCGGTGCGAAGAAGCCGTACCAGTCCTCGAAGCGCGCGCCGGCGTAGCCCAGTTCTTCCAGCGTGGGAGCCTTGGCGAACACGCCGATGCGGCGCGGGCTGGTGACGGCCAGCACGCGCAGCTTGCCGTTCTGCACCAGCCCCGCCACCGACGAGGTGGAGGTGACCAGGATGTCGACCTGTCCGCCGAGCAGGTCGGTCAGGGCCGGGCCGGCGCCCTTGTAGGGCACGTGGGTCATGGCGATGCCGTTGTCCTTCGACAGCACCACGCCGACGAGGTGCGACAGCGTGCCGTTGCCGGGCGTGGCGTAGGTCACCTTGCCGGGGCTGGCCTTGGCCTTGGCGGCGAGGTCGGCAAAGCTCTTGAGCGGCGAGTTGGCGTCCACCACCATGGCGAGCGGCGCGGCGTTGATCTGCGTGATCGGGATGAAGTTCCTGACCGGGTCGAAGCCGGGCGATGCATAGAGCGAGGGGTTCACCGCCATGATCGACACCTGCGAGGTGAGCACGGTATAGCCGTCGGGCCTGGCCTCGGCGACGGCCTTGGCGCCGATGTTGCCGCCCGCGCCGCCGCGGTTGTCGACCACCGCGGCCTGGCCCATGATTTCCGGCAGGCGCGTGGTCACCAGGCGCGCCGTCGCATCGTTGCCGCCGCCGGGCGGGAAGGGCGAGACGAAGCGGATCGTCTGCGACGGAAACCCGTTGCGCGGTGCCAGCGTTTCGGCTGCTGCGGCGGGCTGCAGGGCGGATGCCGCGAGCCAGGCGGCAAGCGCCGTGGAACCGGCGAGACGGACAAGATGCGGGATGCGGCTGGCGAACGACATGACAGGACTCCTGGAATAGGAACGGACAAGGACGAACAGAAAGGGCAGCGGGGAAAGGCGGGCGTCGGCCCTAGGCGTGCGGTGCGGCGGCCGGTGGCAGCCGGAAGGCGGCGCGCTCCTGCGCATCGAGCTGCGCGACGAGGCCGGTCTCCCATGCGAGGTAGCGGCGCGCGGCTTCCTTGTTGCCGTCGTGGCGGTCGTGCACGAAGAACAGGTAGTCGATGCAGTCCGCGTCGGCGGGCAGCGCGGGCGTGGCCTCGACCGGCAGGCCTGCGGCGCGCCATGCGGCCATGCCGCCTTCGAGCGCCAGCGGCGCGGGAGCACGGCCCGCGAGTTCGGATGCGGCGGCCCAGGCCGCGAGCGCAACGTCGTCGGCCACGAGCACGAGCTGGCGCGGCTCGTGCTGGAGGTCGCGGGCCAGGCGCGGGCGGATCGACCAGCGCGCCTGCGGGATGTGGCCGGCGCGAAACTGCATGCTGCCGCGCAGGTCGACCAGCGCGACGTCGTCTTTCTCGAGCCGCGCGGCGAGCGTCTGCGCGTCGATGGCGGCCAGCGCAGGCGCGGCCGGCGCGTCGGCGGGCGCCAGCGACAGGCCGCTTGCCAGCCCGCCTTCGAGCACGCTCGCGTCATGCCCCATCTGCCGCAGCCAGCTCGCGACGGTCGGTGCGCGCACGCCGTCGTTGTCGAACAGCACGAGGCGCGCGTTGCGCACGCCGAAATACTGGTCGCTGGCCTGCATCAGCTGTCCGCCGGGCGTGTGCTGCGCGCCGGGCAGGCTGCCGGCCGCGAATTCCTCGGGCGTGCGCACGTCGCACAGGAACAGGCTGCGCTGCGCATCGCCGGCCCATTGGCGCACGGTCTGCGCATTCACGGTGGGCACGTCGAAGCGGGCGGCCAGCGCCTTGGCCGCGGGGCGCAGGTCGGTGTTGCCGCTGTCGTCGGCATAGCGGCGCGTGCCGCCGTGCTCCAGCACATGGTCGCCGAGGTACCAGCCCTGCGTGCCGTTCTCCAGCGCGTAGACCGGGTTCGGCAGGCCCAGGTTGATGAGCGTCTGCGCGCCGATGATGCTGCGGGTGCGGCCCGCGCAGTTGATGACGATGGGCGTGGTGGTGTCGGGCACCAGCTGGCGCACGCGGTAGGCCAGCTCGCCGTTGGGGCAGCAGGTGGCGCCGGGGATGTTCATCTTGTGGAACTCGCTGACGGGGCGGCCGTCGAGCACCACCACCCTGTCCTTGCGCGCCAGCATCTCGGCCAGCTGGCCGGCGCTGACGCGGGGCGTGTGATAGGCCTCCTCGGCCAGTTCGCCGAAGGTCTTGGAGGGCAGGTTGACGCCCGCGAAGAGCACGTAGCCCGCGGCCTTCCAGGCGCGGGTGCCGCCCTGCAGCACATGCACGGCGGTGTAGCCCAGCGTGGCCAGCCGTCCGGCGGCGCGCTCGGCCACGTCGGTGTCGCCTTCGTCGTAGACCACCACGCGGACGCCGCGGCGCGGCACCAGGCGCGGCGCGTCGAGTTCCAGCCGGCTGAAGGGAAGGGGAATGCCGTAGAACAGGTGCGCCTCGCCGTACTGGCCGTGCTCGCGCACGTCGAGCAGCGCGATCTCGCGGCCGTCGTGCAGCCAGGTCTTGAGGGTCTTCGGGTCGATGAAGGAGGTCATGAGGGCAAGTCGTTGGGACGAACGAGGTCCTGCGAGGCCGCCGTGCGCGGCCCGCATGAAGAAAAAAGAAGGTTGAAGGGGCGCCTCAGCGGCGCGTCTGCACGCCGATACCCATGGTCTGGTACGTGCCGGCCGCCAGGTCGTAGGCGGTGCGGCTGTTCAGCGTTTCCAGTGCGCGGCCGTACATGTGCAGGTGGCGGATCACCTGTTCGCCCTGGATCTCCACCGAATGGATGTCCTCGGGCATCAGCGCGATGCCCTTGCCCGGCGCGACCACCACGAGCGCGGTTTCCTCGAGCTTGCCCACGCCGGGCACGCTGCCGTCGTCGGTGCGCTCGTACACGCGGTTGTGCTCGGTGCCTTCCACGGCCGCGATGCAGGCCCAGGTCGTGTGGTTGTGCGGCACGATCTTCTTGCCCGGGCGCATGACGTTCAGGTAGAGCGCATAGCTCTGGTCCGGGTCTTCGGCAATGAGGTAGCGCGCCTGGTGCTCGCCGGCCTCGGGCGCCGGAAAGTCGGCGGCGCCCCAGTACTCGGCGTGCGCGGCCAGGTCCTGCAGCGAAGCGAGCACCGTGTCGAGCTTTTCCCGGGTCGCTTCAGTGCCGCCGATGGCTTTCTTCATGGTGGCGATGGACGCGGCGACGGCCTGCTTGCGTTGCTCGGACGGGGTGCTCATTCGGTTTCTCCAGTGGGGTTGCCTGTTTGGTGTGCATTCACTGTAGTGACGGCGGCGTGACGCAACAATCCAAGCGGCGCAAGAAACACATTAATAAAATTGATGCATGCCCACGCTCGACCTTGAACTACTGCGCTCCTTTGCCGCCGTGGTCAGCCACCACAGCTTCGCGGCGGCGGCCGTCCACCTGGAGCGCACGCAGTCGGCCGTGACGCAGCAGATGCAGCGGCTCGAAGAGCAGATTGGCCATCCGCTGTTCGTGAAGCAGGGGCGCCAGAAGCGGCTGACCGGGCACGGCGAGCGGCTGCTCACTTACGCGCACCACATGCTGGCGCTGAACGACGAGGCGCTGCGCAGCCTGCGCCAGGGCCAGCTGGAAGGCAACCTGCGCATCGGCGCGCCGCACGACGTGGCCGAGACCATGCTGCCGCTGCTGCTGACCGAGGTGGCGCGCACCTCGCCGCTGCTGCAGCTGGACATCCACATCGGCCGCAGCCCCTACCTGATGACCTCGCTCAAGAGCGGCGAGGTGGACATGATCATCTCCAACCGCGCGGACGAGCAGTCGCAGTTCGAAGGCGTGGTGCTGCGCAACTCGCCCACCGTGTGGCTGTGCGCCGCGAGCTATGTGCACGACCCGGCCAAGCCGGTGCCGCTCATCATGGCCGACGGGCCCAGCATCTTCCGGCGCATAGGCCACGAGGCGCTCGACGCGGCAGGCGTGGCCTGGACGCCGCGCTACACCTCATCGAGCCTGATCGGCATCAAGGCCGCGCTGCGCGCGGGGCTGGGGGTGACGGCTCGCGGCGTGGAGCAGCTCGACGCGGGGCTGCGCGTGCTGGGCGCGGGCGACGGCATGCCGCGCCTGCCCGACCTGGCCTACCACCTCTACGTGCGCAGCCACGTGGTGAACCCGGTCACCCGGCAGGTGTTCGAGACGCTGAAGAAGCACCTGCGGCTGCCGGCCGCCGACGAATCCAGCAAGGGTTTCGCCGCGTAACCGATGTGCTTGCGTACAACAACATCGGTCCGGGACAAAGGCCTCCATGAACTTCTCATCTCGCGCGTCTTCGCGCCTCCCGAGGCCCTGGCTTCTCGGCGCGCTGTTCGGCAGCGCGGCGGCCTGCGCGCAGCAGAGCCATCTGCCGGAGATCCAGATCGTCGGTCCGCGCGATGCGGCCATCGGCACGGCCGACAGCGCGAGCGAGGGCGCGGTGGAGCGCGAGTCTTTCCAGTCCAGGCCCAAGCTGCGGCCCGGCGACATCGTCGAGGCGGTGCCCGGCGTGGTCGCCACGCAGCATTCGGGTGACGGCAAGGCCAACCAGTACTTCCTGCGCGGCTTCAACCTCGACCACGGCACCGACTTCGCGGTGACGGTCGACGGCATGCCGGTCAACATGCCCACGCACGGACATGGCCAGGGTTATGCCGACCTGAACTTCCTGATTCCCGAGCTGGTGTCGGGCGTGCGTTACCGCAAGGGCCCGTACTTCGCGCAGAGCGGCGACTTCTCGCTCGCAGGCAGCGCGTCGCTCGACTATTTCAGCGCGCTCGAGTCGCCCTTTGCCGAAGTGACCGTGGGCTCGCACGGCTTTCGCCGCCTGCTGGCCGCGGGCTCGCGCACCGTGCAGGACCAGACCTGGCTCGGCGCCATCGAGCTCGAAGGCAACAACGGCCCCTGGAACGTGCCCGAGAACCTCAAGAAGACCAACGCCGTGCTGCGCTATTCGCAGGGCTCGCAGACGCGCGGCTTCAGCGTCACGGCCATGGCCTACAAGAGCCAATGGACCTCGACCGACCAGGTGCCCGAGCGGCTGATCGACAGCGGCGAGCTGCCGCGCTTCGGCAGCCTGAACCCGACCGACGGCGGCAAGACCCAGCGCATCAGCCTGTCGGGCAAGTGGTTCGACAAGGGCCCGGGCGGCGACACCGAGTTCAGCGCCTACGCCATCGACTACCGCTTCGACCTGTTCTCCGATTTCACCTACTTCCTCAACAACCCGGTCAACGGCGACCAGTTCGAGCAGACCGATCGCCGCCGCATCTTCGGCGCGCAGGGCTCGCATGCGATGGCCAACAAGATCGCGGGGCTCGACGGCCTGCTGAGCTTCGGTGCGCAGTGGCGCGGCGACCGCATCGGCGAGGTCGGCCTGTACGACACCGAGGCGCGCCAGCGCCTGGGCACAGTGCGCAACGACAAGGTCTCGCAGGACCTGTTCTCCGTGTATGGGCAGCAGCTGGTCAACTTCAGTGACCGGTGGCGCGGCTATGTGGGCCTGCGCGGCGACGCGCTGCGCTACAACGTGCAGGGCCGCGAGCCGGTGTATGGCCCGCTCAACAGCGGCAAGGGCCACGACTCGCAGCTGAGCCCCAAGTTCGGCCTGGCCTTCTCGCTCACGCCGGCGCACGAGTTCTATCTGAACGGGGGCGTGGGCTTCCACAGCAACGACGTGCGCGGCGCCGTCATCACCACCGACCCGCGCAGCGGCCTGCCGGCCGACCGCGTGCCCGCGCTGGTGAAGGGCCGCGGCGCGGAGATCGGCTGGCGCTTCCAGCCCGACGAAGACCTCACCGCCACGGTGGCGCTGTGGAAGCTCGACCTGGCTTCCGAGCTGGTCTATGTCGGCGACGCGGGCACCACCGAGCCGGGGCGTGCGAGCACGCGTCGCGGGCTCGAGGCCACGCTGCGCTGGAAGTTCGACCGCGCCTGGCGCCTGGAGGTGGACGCTGCCGTATCGCGCGCCCGCTTCAAGGGCGCGGCGCCCGAAGGCGAGGGCAACTACATCGACAACGCCGTCGAGCGCGTGCTGGCGGGTGGCATCACCTACATCGAAGGCCCGTGGACCGCATCGCTGCGGCTGCGCTACATGGGGCCGCGCGCGCTCGACACGCTGAACAGCGTGCGCTCGCGCGCCGCCACGCTGCTGAACTTCGGCGCCCGCTATGCGGTCGACAAGCACCTGACGCTGGGGCTCGACGTGTTCAACCTGGCGGGCCGCAAGGGCAACGACATCGAGTACTACTACGCCTCGTGCACCGCGGGCGAGGTGGCGGGCGGCACCTGCGGCGGCGGCGTGAACGACCGCCACATCCACCCGATGGAGCCGCGCAGCGTGCGGGTCAGCGCGCGCTACACGTTCTGAGCGGCCGTGACACAGTGGCCGCGCCCGTTCTGCTTGGCCCGGTACATCGCCTTGTCGGCGGCGGCCAGCAGGTCCTGCGGGGTTTCACCGCCGCTGCCCAGGGCGATGCCGATCGACGCGCCGATCACGGTTTCCGACCGCGCCAACTGCAGCGGCCGGGCGATCGCTTCGACGCATCGCCGCGCCAGCGCCAGGGCGTTCTGGTCCGCGGGCTCTTCGATGTCGGCGGCCAGCAGCACGAATTCGTCGCCGCCGATGCGTGCCACCGTGTCGGTCTGGCGCACCAGCGCCTGCAACCGGCGCCCGATTTCCCTGAGGGCCTGGTCGCCCGCCTCGTGGCCGAGGGTGTCGTTGAGCATCTTGAAGCCGTCGAGATCGAGATAGAGCACGGCCACCCGGTGCGAATGCCGCCTGGCGCGCGCCAGCGCCTGCAGGAGCCGGTCGTCCAGCAGCTTGCGGTTGGGCAGGCCGGTCAGCGTGTCGTGATGGGCCAGGCGGGCCAGCGCCTCCTGGTTGTCCTGCAGCTTGGCCAGCAGCCGGTTGAAGGCCTGCGTCAGGTGGCCGATCTCGTCGTTGCGCACCACCCGCAGCGGTGTGAGCGCGAGTTCGCCGCGGGTCATCCGGTCGGCCTGGTCGGCGGCGCGCAGCAGCGGGCGCAGCAGCCAGGCCATGATCAGGCCGATCACGATCAGCACCGCCGCCACCGCGGGCGCGCGCTGCTGCAGGATGAAGGTCTGCATGCGCCCCACCGGCGCCAGCGCCTGCGCCACCGGCAGCCGCGCCACCACGAACCAGCCGCTGTTCGGCACCGATGCGATGGCGGAGATTTCCTCGATGCCCTTGGCGTTGCGGGTCGTTCCGCTGCCGCGGTAACCGGCCATGGCCCGGTCGTGCAAGGGATTCACGCCCTCGCGCGGGGTGGGCGTGAGCGACATGGTGACGTCCGTGGAGGCCACGAAGATCCGGTCGCGCGGCGACACCACCAGGATGCCCCCGTCCTGGCCCACGCGCCCGCGCTGCAGATGGTCGAGCAGGCCGTCGGCCGAAAGGTCCGCGGTGCCCAGCAGCACGGCGGTCACCTGGCCGGCGGCGTCGCGCACCGGCACGGCCATGGGCAGTATCGAATGGCCGGAGACTGCCGCCTGCGCCCGGCCCAGCGCGGGCTGCCCGCGGCGCGCCGCCTCGAATTCCGGATCGTCCGTTGTGAGCTGGCCTGCGCCGTCGAGCCGCTTGCCGGCGGTGTCGGCAACCTTCAGGCCGATCGGGAAGAGGGCGCTGAGGGTGCAGCGTTCTTCAAGCCAGGCCCGCAGCCGCTCGGGCCGGGCCAGGAGCTCGGGCGGCAGCGTGGCCGCCAGGCGCTCGAGGAACGAGAGGCGCTCGCCCAGGTAGTTGTCGACATC
Source organism: Variovorax durovernensis (assembly GCF_977011995.1). Classification (NCBI taxonomy): domain Bacteria; kingdom Pseudomonadati; phylum Pseudomonadota; class Betaproteobacteria; order Burkholderiales; family Comamonadaceae; genus Variovorax; species Variovorax durovernensis. Next base: position 97,415 of record NZ_CDRNCW010000002.1, read on the forward strand.
GCGCGCCACGTAGTCGGCCAGGGCCGTCTGCTGGACCGCCACCGACCGGGTCAGGTCTTCCCGCAGGAAGCGGGTGAGCTGGATGTAACTGGCGGCGGTTCCCAGGACTGCCATCAACAGGCCCATCACGAGCAGGCGAAAAACCAGACTGTTGGCAGATCTTCTGAGGTTCACTCTGGCTGCTGGTCGTGGAGCGGATGTTATGTAAATGTAAACGAATTACCTCATCTTTTACCCGCACCTTCTGCAACGCCGCAACCGACCGGCCCTGGATCCTGCCCGGCGGGAGGTGTCACTCCACACGCACACCGTTGCGCAATACACCGATCGCATCGACCTCCACCTCGACACTGTCTCCCGCCTTCATCCACACGGGTGGCGTGCGCTTGGCGCCCACGCCGCCGGGCGTGCCGGTGACGATCACGTCGCCCGCGGCCAGCGGCATGAAGGCGGAGATGTGCGCAATCTGCCGGGGGATGCCGTGGATCAGCTTGTCGGTGGTGGTGCGTTGCATCTCCTGGCCGTTCAGCCGCGTGACCAGCGTCATGACCTGGCCGTCGGCGATCTCGTCGCGCGTGACCATCCATGGACCGAAACCACCGGTGCGCCAGAAATTCTTGCCCGCCGTCCACTGCGGTGTCGCGGTCTGCCAGTCGCGGATGCTGCCGTCGTTGTAGCAGGCGTAGCCGGCAATGTGGTTCCACGCATCGGCCTCGGCGATGCGCCGTCCGCCCCGGCCGATGACGATGGCGATCTCGCCCTCGTAGTCGAGCTTGCTCGACTCGGGCGGCAGCACGATATCTTCGCCATGCGCCACTTGTGACTCGGCCACGCGCAGGAAGAGCGTGGGCTTCTCGGTGATCTCGCGGCCGGTCTCGCGCACGTGCTCGCCGTAGTTGAGTCCCACGCAAACGATCTTGCCGGGGTTGGGGATCACGGGCAGCAGCTGCACTTCGCTCAGCGGGAGGGTCGCGTCGGCGTTGGCCATGGCCGCGGCGGCTTCGTCCAGCAGGCCGGCGGCAATCAGCGCCTTCAGGTCCGTCGCGCGGCTGCCGAAGATGCCGCGCAGGTCGGCAACACGGTCTGCGCGCTCGCCTGTCACCGCGCCGTAGCTGTCGATGCCGTTGTGTTGGTAGCTGATGAGTTTCATGGTCTGTCCGTGAGGCCCGCGAGGGCACGTGGTGGTTGTGGAAACGGGTTTACGCCAGGCGACCTCCAATGCGCGAAGCGCCCTCGGTGATCAGGTGAACCATCTTGTCGAGATCGACGATCGACAGGCGCGAGGTGTCGAAGACCAGCGAGATGGCGCCCCATGCGCCTCCATCGGCCTTCAGGATCGGCGCGGCGACGGCCGCGAGTTGCGGCTCGAGCTCGCCGATCGATATGTAGTGGCCCGCCTTGCGGATCGCCGCGTAGTGGCGGCGGAACTCGCTCCACTCGGCGGGCAGCCCGCAGCGCACCAGCTCGTCGTGGCGGGCATCGAAGACCTTGCGCAACTGCGCCGGCGCGAACGTGGCCAGCAGCACCTTGGGCGCGCCGCCCTGGAACAGCGGACGCGGCCTGCCGCGCCCATAGGCCAGTGCGGGCGGCGCACCGCCCATCTCGCGGTGCGTGTCCAGCACCTGCATGCCGAAGAGCCCCGAAGTGACGCAGTCGAAGCCGGTGGCCGCCACCAGCTCGCGCATCACCGGAATGCCTTCGCGCAGCACCGGGTCCGCCTTGCGGATGTAGTGGTCGAGCAGGATGATGCGCGGCCCCAGCGCGTAGTGCGAATCTTCCACGCGCTGCAGCAGGCCGGCCTCCAGCAGCAGCCGTACGTAGCGGTAGCCCGTGGGCAGCGACACGTCGAGCGCGGCCGAGATGTCGTCCGCCGTGCGTGTCAGGTGCGTGTCGTCGAACAGGTCGAGAACGCCCAGCATGCGACCCAGGCTGGACAGGGATTTTTCCGGCACGCGATTTCCTCCAGGATGTCATGGCGCGACGGGGAGGTGTTGCGAGATGCGATCCAGATCGAGCCCCGTGCGCGCGATGCCGACGATATATCGGTCGGGCCGCAGTATCACCGCTTGCGCTTCCTGCGCGTCGAGCCAGTCGCGCAGCGGCGCGTCGGGCTGGTCGATGACCATCGCGTCGGCGCGGCGCCAGCGCTCGACGGTGGCGGGAGCAGCGGCCGCGAGTGCGGCGGGCCGGCCGATGACCGCGCTGCGGCGACCCAGCAGATCGTCGAGCAGCCGCCCGTCGCAAAGGCGCGGCTGCGGAAACGGCCGGCCCGCCGGCGAGCCGGGCTGCGCGTCGAAGGCGCCTTCGCCCAGCACCTGCGGCGGCAGCTCGAAGATCTCGGGGCGGCCCGCGCGGAACTTCGCGTCGCGCTCGGCCGCGAGCGCCGGGTCGGTGGTCTGGATGATGTTGCCCAGCCGCACCGCCAGTTCGATGAGCGCGCGCACATGCGATGCGCGCTCCGACTCGTACGTGTCGAGCAGCGCATCGGGGGCCTGCCGCGCCAGCACCGCTTCCAGTTTCCATGCGAGGTTGGCCGCGTCGCGGATGCCAGCGCACATGCCCTGGCCGAGGAAGGGCGGCGTCTGGTGGCAGGCATCGCCCGCCAGCAGCAGCCGGCCCCGGCGCCAGCCCTGCGCAATAACGGAGTGGAAGGTGTAGATGGCTGCGCGCTCCAGCCGCGCCTGTTCGGGCCGCACCCACGGCGCGACCAGGCGCCAGAGCGATGCGGGCTGCACCAGCGCTTCGCGGTCGTCGCCGGGCAGCACCATGATTTCCCAGCGCCGCCGGTTGCCGACCACGTTGCAATAGGTCATGGGTCTTGCCGGGTCGCAGTGCTGCACCGTGTGCGTAGGCAGGTCGACCGGCTGGCGCAGCACCACGTCGAACACCAGCCACGGCTGGCGCAGGCCGAGGTCGAGCATCGCGCTGCCCATGTGCTGGCGCACCGGCGAGCGCGCGCCGTCGCAGCCGATGACGTAGCGCGCGCGCACGGTGGACGTCTGGCCGCCGCCGGTTTCGCGCACGGCCAGCGTGGCGCCGTCCGCGTCCTGCGCGATGCCGGTCACCTCGCTGCACAGCCGCACCTGCACATTGCCGAAGCGCGCCAGGCCTTCGCGCAACACGGCCTCGAGTTCGGGTTGGTGAAAGTAGTAGTTGTTGGCGCAGCCGTGCGGCCCCAGCGCGGCGCTGCCGCCACGTATCAGCATGGTCTCGCCCGCGCCGTTGACGAAGTGCATGCCCTGCTCGCCGGGGCGTGCAATGGCCAGGGCCTGCTCGCGCAGTCCCGCGCCCTGCAGGATGCGCAGTACCTCGCCGTCGAAGTGAATCGCGCGCGGCAGCGGGAACACGCCGGCTTCCCGCTCCAGCACCACCACGGACAGCCCCGCCGCGCCCAGCAGGTTGGCCAGCGTGGCGCCGGTGGGACCGAGCCCGACGATCGCGACGTCGTGCACGAGCCGCGTCTCAGCCACGCTGGTCTTCCTCCATGCGGCGCGCCACCTCGGCCTGCCATTGGGCGCGGCTCATGAACTTCGGAAATCGTTTGGCGATGGCCTCCGCCCGCGCAAGGATGACCTCGTCGGGCTGGGACAGGTCGACGGGCTCGCGCAGCGGCTGCTCGCAGTACCAGGGCGTGTCCATGAAGAGCTCGAGCCGGTTGCCCTCGGGATCGCGGCAATACACCGACACCGCGTTGCCGTGCGTCACCGGGTGCATGTCGCTCGCACCCTCTGCCAGCAGCCGGTCGTGGAACTGGCGCAGCGTGGCGATGTCGGGCACGCGAAAAGAGATCTGGTTGACCACGTTGAAGCCCGGATCGGCCGGCCGGCCGGTGGCGAGCACCAGTTGGTGGTGCTCACGCGGGTCGCGGCTCAGGAACACCAGCTGCACTGCGCCCAGGTCGCCCGCGTCGGTCTGGGTGAAGCGCAGGGCCTGCCGGTAGAAGCGCGCCATGCGCGGCAGGTCGTTCACGTACAGGCCGATGTGGCTGAACTGCAGGTTCAATGGGCTGTTGTCGGTCAATTCAATGTCTCCTGGCGATAAAGCGTGCCGGCTTTCGGCTTCGCGTTGGAGAAATGATATTGAAATTATCGTATTTTGACAATACGGAGTATTTAACTATCATTCGAGCTCGTGCAACGGCACGCAAGATCAACAGGAGACAAACCGATGAGAGTTCTGAAGATGGCGGCACGCCGCTGGATGGCCCTTGGCGTGATGGCCGCGGCAAGCGCCGTGGCGGGCGGCGCGGCGGCGCAAGCCGACTACCCGAGCAAGGCGGTGCGCATCATTGCCCCCTTTCCCGCAGGCAGCGGGCCCGATGCGAATGCGCGCGAGATCGCCGCCGAGCTCACGAAGATCCTGGGCCAGACCTTCTATGTGGAAAACCGGCCCGGTGCCTCGAACATCATCGGCACCGAGGTGGCCGCCAAGGCGCCGGCCGACGGCTACTCGCTGTACATCGGCACGACCAGTTCGCTGTCGGTGGTGCCTCACCTGTACTCGAAGCTGCCCTTCAACGCCGAGAAGGATTTCGCGCCGGTCAGCCTGTTGGGCGTGCTGAACACGGGCCTCATCGCCACGCCCGGCGTCGAGGCGAAAGATGCGCGCGCGCTCATCGCGGCGCTCAAGGCCAGGCCCGATTCGGTCGCGGTCGCAACGGCGGGCATCGGCAGCTATTCGCACCTGTCGGCCGTGTGGTTCAACAATGCCGCGGGCGTGAAGACCAACCTCGTGCCTTACAACAGCACCAGCCCCTACACCGATCTGATCGCGGGCCAGGTGCAGGCCATGTTCGACGGCCTGCCCGCTGCCGCTGGAAGCATCCGCGCCGGCCGGCTGAAGCTGCTGGCCATCACCGGCAGCAAGCGGCACCCGAGTTTTCCCGACGTGCCGACCTTCGCCGAAGTGGGCCTGCCGGACTATGCCCCGATCGCCTGGCAGGGCATCCTCGCGCCGGCCGGCACGCCCAAGCCCATCCTGGAAAAGCTCAGCGCCGCCATGCTCAAGGCCTGCCAATCCGATGAGCTGGCGAGGAAGTGGCGCGACTACGGCGGCGAACTGCGCTGCAACTCACCGGCAGAGTTCACCGCCTTCATCAATGCCGACCGGCAGATGTGGGGCAAGGTGATCAGGCAGGCCAACGTCAAGCTCGACTGACGCGCGGCGTCCCGCCCTCGCTGCCGCCAGGCAGGTCTCTGTCCAGCATGCAGTCAATGAAAGCGCGCAATGCCGCCGGGAAGTGGCGTCGGCTGGCATGGTAGAGGAACAATCTGCGTTTGCCCGGGCGCATCGCCACATGCCAGGTCGGTCCTGCGACCTCTACTCGCTTGCCTTTGAGTTGTAGTCGACGGACCTGGCAGAGCATCGGATCGATATCGAATCGTCCCGATGCCTGCACTGAGCGCATAGTCCGCGGCGACCGCAAACGGGTGGGGCTAAGTTATGCAGCGCCACGCCGTGCCTGACGTGCCCAGTAGGCGAAGGTGGCATTCACGATCGCTGGCTGCAGCAGAAAGTCATGCGCCTCGCGTCCGGCTGCCGGCTTGATGGGTTGAATGGCGCCGGCTGAGAGGGCGTCCAGGCACATGCGGGCGTTGCGCTCGGCGAAGACCATGAGGTAGATGGCTTCTTGAATGCTTGCACCGGTGCAGACAGCGCCGTGGTTGACCAAGAAGGCGGTCCGCTTGCCTTTCAGTGCCTGCGAGATCAAAGCGCCCTCTTCGTCACCGGTCGGCACGCCCGGCCAGTCCGCCAGAAAGCCGCAGTCGTCGTAGAACATGGCCGCATCCATCTGGGCCACCGGCATGGGAATGCCGAGCATCGACAAGGCCGACAGCGCCGGCGGGTGGGTGTGGACGATCGCGTTGACCTTCGGGTGGTGGCGGTAGATCCAACTGTGGAACAGCACACCGGGGTTTGGCCGGCCCGCGCCTTCGAGCGTATGAAGGTGTTCATCAACCCGCAGCAGATGGCGGGCCTCGACCTCGTCGAAGCCGGTGCCCAGCGCGACAGTGCGCATGCAACCGCCGTGACCGTCTCGCAGCGTTACCTGGCCGGCCAGTCCGGACGAATGGCCTTGTGCGCCGAGGATGCGGCATGCGTCCAGCAAGGTATCCGTCGCACTGTCCAGGGGAGGGCCAGCGACTGGCTCCAGAAAAAGTGTCTTGGGCAAGGTGTTGTCTCCGGGTGGGGGTGCAGTCAGTCGTCCAGCTTGATGCCCTGGTGCAGGATCAGGGTGCGGTAGCCGGCTACATCGTTGCGTACGAGGGTTGCGAACTCTCCGGGCGATGACTTGAAAGGCACGAAACCGATCGCTCGAACTCTTGACACGAAGGTGTCGCTGCCGGCCGCAATGGCAAGTGCGCGTGTCAGGCGCTGCGTCACCTCTGCGGGCAAGCCCGCCGGCGTGACGAGGCCCAACCAGGGCGCCGCGTCGAAGCCCTTCATGCCGAGCTCGTCAAAAGTGGGCACCGTGGGCAACAGCGGACTGCGCTCGAGTGCGCCGACGGCGAGCGGCTTGACGCGCCCGCTCTTCACGTACTGGGCGCCGAGGTTGGTGTCGATGAACATCAAGTCGACATGCCCGGCCACAACGTCGGCCAGCGCTGGCGCGCCGCCGCGGTAGGCGATGTGCGTCACGAAGACGCCGGCGCGCTGCTTGTACGATTCGAAGGCCAGGTGCAAGGGGCCGCCCACGCCGGAAGAGGCATAGCTCAGTTTGCCCGGCCTGGCCTTGGCCAGGCGCGTGAGTTCGTCGAGGCTGTTGGCCGCCACCGACGGGTGCGCCACCAGAACCAGCGGTATCTTGGCGACTGTGCCCACGTACTGGAAGTCCTTCGCCACGTCGTAGGCGATCTTCTTTTGCAGCGCCGGATTCACGGCGAGCGCGCCAACGTCCTGCAGGCCTATGGTGTAGCCATCCGGGGCCGAGCGCGCGATGACCTCGGCCGCGATCATCCCGGCGGCACCGGCGCGGTTCTCGACGACCACTGGCTGGCTCAGTGCCGTGGCCAGCGACTCGGCGAGCATGCGTGCCACTGTGTCGACGGCGCCGCCGGGCGGCAGGCCGACGATCATCCTGATGGGGCGATCAGGATAGGTCTGGGCGAACGCCGGCCGGCTGGCCAGGCCCATGGCGCCGAGCGAAAGCGCGCAGGTGAAGGAACGTCGTTTCATCGCGGTGTCTTCGGGGCAACGAAGCAGTGGGTGGGATGAGGCAGTCTAGGAAGCGGCCTCCCGTCCCGCAACGCGGTTGCGGGCATGGCTCGAATAACCATGGGTTATGGCGCGCGGCGGCACTGATCGTCAGAATTGACGCTACTGTCCTTGCCATGCAGCCCAACGATCATCAACTCCGAGTCTTCCTGGCCGTATCGCGCGCAGGCTCCTTGCGCGCCGCGGCAGACATGCTCGGCGTGACGCAGCCGGCCTTGAGCAAGCAAATGGCGGCACTGGAGCAGACGCTCGGTGTGCGGCTGTTTCGCCGCAACGGCCGCGGCATGGCACTCACGGATCGAGGACAACAGCTGTTTCGCACCATGAGCCACAGCTACGACATCGTGGATGCGGCCTACGGCGCCGCGGCGGCATCGGCGGGGCGTTTGTCGATTGCCACCGTGAACACCTTGGCGGCCTATTTGCTGCCCGATGCCATGGTGCGTCTCGCGCAACGCTGCTCAGGCGTTACTGGAAGCATGATGACAGCCAGTTCGCCCGAGGTGGTCGAGCGCGTGGAGCGCGGCTATTGCGAACTGGGCCTGGTGTACGACTCGGCCGTCGACTCCGATGCCTTTGCGGTTCACCGCCTGCACGTGGAACACTTGTGCGGCTACCTGGCAGCGCGCGAGAACACACCACTGGCTTTCAACCGCGAGCAACTGCTGCTCGAGCCGCTGATCGTTGCGCCCAGGACCTATGCGCTGCGGCGTGCCCTTGAGCGCGAACTCGGAGGCGCACCTCGCGTGGCTTTCGAATGCAATTCCATCAACCTGTCTCTCGACTTCGCTGCGCGTGGCTTGGGCATTGCAGTGCTGCCGCGCCACCTACCCGACAGCATGATCGTGCCGCGAGGGCTGTCTCGCGCCGAGGTCTTCGAAGGACGCCTGCAGCGGCAGGTGGTGGCGATCTCGCGCAAGAGCGAGCCGATGACCGCAACGGCGGCTGCCGCGCTGGAGGCCGTGCGGGCGATTGCGCAAGCGCTCCAGCCTTGATAGGGCGGAAAGGAATGCGCCCATTGGCAGCAGCCTCAGGCTTGCAACCGGCCCTGAAGCGCCTGTCTTGTCGCCTCGGCCACGGAGGTCGTGGACCGACCGATGAGCCGGGACAGATCGCGAGATGAGCTCTCCAGTTCGCCCTGTGCCGCCTTCACGCTGGCATCGACGACGACATCGACGATCATGTCCGGCAGTCCGATGCTGCGCAGCACCGCCGCGAAATCGGTTGCCGGCAAATCCTTGTAGACGACGGCCTGACCCGTTTGCTTCGACACTTCCGCGGCGAACTCGTGCATGGCGAAGGATTGGTCGCCCGCGAGCTCGTATGTCTTTCCTTCGTGCCCGGGCTGGGTGAGGACTGCAATCGCTGCAGCTGCATAGTCCGCGCGCGATGCGGAAGAGAACCGACCGTCTCCGGAACTGCCGATGATGGAGCCTTGAGTCAGGGCAGCCGAGAGCGCCTGCGTATCGTTCTCCAGATACCAGCCGTTGCGCAGCAGAATGAACTCGAGGCCGGAGTTCTTCAGGTATTGCTCGGTTTCCCAGTGCTCTTTCGCGAGCGCCAATGCGGAGGTTTCAGCGCGCAGCATGCTGGTGTAGGCGATCAACCTGACGCCGGCTTGCCTGGCGGCGTCGATGACCGCCTTGTGTTGACCCAGTCGCTTGCCCGGGACGACTGCCGATACGAGCAGTAGCTTCTCCACGCCCTCAAGCGCCTTGACAAGCGTTTCCGGGCGATCGTAGTCCGCCTCGCGCACCTGCACCCCCATGGCAAGAAGGTCCAGCGCCTTCCCTGGGTTGCGCACGAGCGCGACGATCTGATCCGCCGGGATTCGATCCCGAAGTCCTTGGATGGCAAGACGCCCCAAGTTTCCATTTGCACCGGTGATGGCGATCATTTCAATTTCCTTTTGGTTTTCAGGTTGTTGTTCAGGGTTTTTTAAAGGCCGTGAGCCTCGAGCAGCAGGTTGGAATACCACCGTCCGCAGGCACGTTGGTCCCGCGGATCCACGCCGAGCCATCGGAATGGCGCGACGCACTCATCATTCAAGAACGATCTGCCGCGCCTTGACGATGCCCGCCGACTTCAGGGACTCGCTTCTGATGAATTGACCGAACTCCGCGGGCGACATCTTCATGAACTGGAACCCCAGGTCACTGAAGCGTTTCACCGCCCTGGGTTGCGTCATTGCATATGCGATCTCGTCGTGCAGGCGCTGCACGAGCGGCGCGGGTGTCCCCGCGCGCGCGACCACACCCAGCCACAACGAGAGGCCGACTGCGGGCAGTCCCGCCTCCGCCATCGTCGGAACATCGGGCAGTTCGGGCAGCCGCCGGGGTCCGGCCACGGCAAGCGCCTTCAGCTTCTGCGTGGACAGATAAGGCAGGCCTGGACCGACACCATCGAACAGGAGATCCACCTGGCCCCCCAGCAGATCCGTCATGGCAGGCGCGGACCCCTTGTACGGGATGTGATTGAACTGCCCGCCGCTGTCGCTTTTGATCATTTCTCCGAGCAGATGGCCCAGGCTGCCGCTCCCCTGCGAGGCGTAGTTCAGTGGTCGCTGCTTCGAGGCTGCGACCAGATCGGCCACGCTGTTGAACGGACTTGCTTTCGGTACATAGAGCACCATCGGCATGAGCATCAACGGTGAGACCGCAGTCATGTCCGCCACGGGGTCGTAGCCGAAGTTGGGATAGATGAACTTGTTGATGCCCAGGGTCGACGTGTCCCCGATCATCAGGGTGTGCCCGTCGGCAGGGGCTCGCAGCAGCGCAGCCGCTGCGACCTGGCCACCTCCGCCGGGCCGGTTGTCCACGATGACCGGCTTGCCCAGCCGCTCGCTCATGACTTCGCTCAGCGCGCGTGCCATCAGGTCGGCGGGCCCTCCCGGCGGGTAAGTCACCAGGATGCTCAACGCCTTGGTCGGGAAGTCCTGCGCGTGTGCCGCAATGCCGGTACCGAGCCACCCCGCTACCGCCCACAGGGCCGTCAATGTCTGTCTGCGATCCATGGTTTGTCTCCTTCAGTTGTTCTGGTGCGCTCAAGCCGCGGTCGATTCGCTCTTGTGCGCTGTGGTGTCCGCAACCTTGCGTTCCGGCTTGCGGACCACGACGCCTTGGCGCAGCAGTTCGTCCTGGACCGCGCCGATCTCGACGGCGCGTGGCGCCACGCCTTGCGACACGGACAACGAAGCCGCCACGCCGGCCGCCTGCCCGGTGACCCAGCACTGGGGAATTTCGCGCATGAACCCATGCGAGTTGCGATCACAGGAGATGTGGCGCCCTGCGGCCAGCAGCCCGTTGAGTGATCGCGGCACCAGGCAACCGTAGGGGATCGAGATGTTGGGGAACTTGGGCGAGACCGCCGGCGTGACGCCGATCTCGTCGGCGTGCACGCGCGCCGTCGGCCAGTCCTCGCGCAGGACGCTGCCGGATCCGACGAGTCTGCGCGTATGGCGCACGCCGAGTTGGGGCGCGCTGAGCATCATGAAGGCGCCTTCGAAGCCGGGTGCGTGCGTGCGATAGAAGTCCAGATGCGCCGCCATGAGCTTGTGGGAGCGCACCTCCACCTCGGTGAGGTCGTCGACGTTCAGTCCTGAATAGCCCGTTTGGCGAGGCCCCATGAACAAGGCGACGTCGTTGCGCCACGAAACGAACGGGCGCTCGAACAGGCCCAGGGCCTCGCGCCCGGCCTTGGTGAACTGCGAGAACTGCTCCGGCTGCCCCACCTTGAACTCGATCCAGCGGGTCATGTCGACGCCAGCGAACAACCACGACGTGTTCATGCAGTGATGAACATCGTCCTGATCGACGTCGATGGAAGTCGGTGCGCCGGCCCGGGCGAACATGTCGCCGTCGCCCGTGCAATCGATCACGACCTTCGCCAGGATCGCCTGCCGGCCTTCCTTGCTTTCGAAGACGACGCCGCGCACGGTGTTGTCTTCGACGATCGGCGCGGCGGCCCACGAGTGATAGACCAGCCGTACGCCGCGCTCGATCAGGATCTGCTGCGACAGGAGCTTGAGGCGTTCCGGATCGATCGTTGGCGACCAGGTCACCATGCCGTGGAACGCGGCCGTTCTTTGCGCCCAGTAGGCGGCACGCAGGGGGTCCCTGGAGCCCCATTCGCCCGGGGACGGACCGGCGATGCCGTCGGGCGGCAGCCGGGTCATCAGTTCTTCCGCGAAGCCGCGGATGGTCGGCCGGCCGTCCCAGTCCGTCATGCGATCGATCCAGATCACCAGTCCGCCCGTCGACAGGCCGCCCAGGTGGTTGTAGCGCTCCAGAAGCGTGACGTCCGCGCCCGTCGCTGCTGCAGCGGCCGCCGCCGCGGTCCCCGCAGGGCCGCCCCCGACGACCAGCACGTCGCAGCGGTGATAGATGCCGATGTCGCGACCGCGCTCGGACCATGTGCCGCCGTCCCTGCGTGGAGTCCGGGGTTCTTTCTTCACCTCGAAGATGTCCGAGGAGAGAAAGCGTTCGTCGCCTTGTACCGTGGTTTTCATGCCGCGATCTTAGGAATTCGTCGCTATGCTGAATAATGCTATTCATCGATAGCTGTTAACCGGTTTCCACATAGCTTGCTGCCGCCCCATGGACAATCGCCTGCTCGACTATTTCCTCCGCGTGGCCGAACTCGGAAGCATCAACAAGGCCGCGGCGAGTCTGAATCTTTCGCAGCCTGCCCTCTCGCGGCACATGAGCGCCCTCGAGCACGAAATGAGGGCGCCCCTGTTGATCCGGACGCAAAGCGGCGTGCATCTGACCGAGGCAGGGCAGATCCTCGCAGCGCGCGCTCGGCCCTTGTTGAAGCAGTTTTCTTTGCTGAAGGAGCAGGTTGGACTGACGGCCGCCGGCCAGCTTGCGATCGGCACGCCGCCGGCTTGGCATCACCTGTTCACCGCGCCCTTCGCGGAAAGGCTCCTGAAGGAACATCCGGGCATTGCGCTGCAGCTTCACGAAGGCGTGAGCAATCTGCTGCGCGAATCGATGGTGGTCGGGCTGCTCGACCTGAGCATCGTCCCCTCGGGCACGGTGCCGGTGGGCACCTACCGGCAGACCCCGCTCGTCCGGGAGCCGATCGTGATCGTCGCGAAGAACGAGGAAGCGCTGAGCGCGCACCGGCCGGTGCCCATCACTCACCTGGATGGCAGGAAGGTGGTCCTGCCAAGAAAACCCAATGCCCTTCGGACCCAGATCGAGCACGCCCTGGAGCGCAAGGGCCTTGCATTCCATCTGGCGGCGGAGACAGACACGCTGGAACTCTGCCTGGGCTTGGCACAGCGTGGCTTGGGCATGGCCCTGGTTCCGGCATGCACGCTCTACGGCCATCGGCTCGAAGGACTGAGCTGGGCCCCCATCAAGGGTCAGTTCATCACCTGGGTCCTCTGTGAGAACGTGTCGCGCTCGGACTCGCGGGCAGTGCGCGAAGGGCGGGCACTGGTGTTCGATACCGTTGCTGCGGCGCTGGGCAAGGACATCTGGTTCGGTGCTCAAGGCATTGCAGTAGAACTTGCAAGGTGAACTTCACATGCCTGTTTCGTCGCCGCGATCTTTCGAAGGGCTGTTTGCGATGGAGCGTGAGGTGGGCGACTTGGACACGGAGCACCGCCACCGAACGGCAAGAGAGAGCTCAGCCGGTCGCCTTAGCGTTGCGCATCTGGATGCCCGCTCAGCGTGTGCGGGCCACGGACGGCACTGCGCTGGCCCTGGCGCTGGACTACGGCCTGAAGCTCTGAGCGGGACTGACCCATTACCTCGACAATGGGCAATTGCTCATGGACAACAACTGCACTCCAAGCGATCCTGTTGAATTGACGCATGTGAGTAAGGTCGAGTCTCCAATCACGCCTTGAGCGCATCCTGGCACACAGTCACGAATGTTTCACGTAACCAGCAATGAGCAGGGTCTGCGTCGAGCCGGGGGTGCCACATCGCAGAGATCACGATCTCTGGCACCACAACAGGGAGTTCGAAGACTGTGAGGCCCTGTGCGAGCGCCAGGGCGCCGGGCAAGCGGGCGCACAACAGGCTCCTCGGCACCTGCGCGATGACGTCCGACTCGTGGGCGATGCGCACCGCTTCCGGGAAGCCGTTGACGACGGCAACGATCCTGCGTCGCAGGCCAAGTTGCGCCAAGGCGAGGTCGACGGGGCCCTCAAAGGCAGCTTTGCGCGAAGCCACGACGTGTTGGCAAGCCGCGAAAGTGGCCGGTGTCACTGGACTCGCGAGTAGTGGATGACCCGCGCGAGTCACGCCGACGAAGCGGTCGCGGAAGAGTGATCGAGTCCTTACCTCTGGCGCCGAATTTCCTAATACGCCGATTTCAAGATCGACTTGTCCTTCACGCAGGGAATTCGCATCTTTGATCGGCCTCGACACAAACCGCAGTTGAACGTGAGGCGCGGTGCCTACAACGGCGCTGACCAGCGATGGGGCCAACAGGCCAACGAATCCTTCGTTCGCGCGCACGACAAAAGTGCGCTCCAACGCGGCGAAATCGACCTCGGTCACTTGAGGACTGAGAAGAGTTCGTGCGTCCCGCGCGACATCACGCACCTGGTCTCGCATCGCGATGGCCCGTGGCGTGGGTACCAGCCTGCTCCCTGCACGGACCAGGAGCGGGTCGCCTGTAGCCGATCTGAGCCGCGCGAGCGCACGGCTCATGGCGGAAGCACTCAGGCCGAGTCGACGCGCTGCGCCCGTCACGCTGCCTTCGGCGAGCAAAGCATCTAGAACGGGTAGGAGGTTCAGATCCAAGTTGTCCATGGACTGAGCCTATCGCAATTGACCCGTTGAACCTGGCGTCTGGCACAACTGCATTGTGCGCCCCATGCGTCTGGCGCTTGCTTGGCATGCTCCATACATTCGATGTCTATCCGCACGGCAAGCTGCCGAATTTCGTCGATGTCCAAATCGTCCAGGACGATAAATATGCCCATTCAATCTGCTACATCCGTCAAACCTATTTGGCGCAACGTGCTGCCGGCCGCCGCGCCTGGATGCTCGCAAGGCACACCGTACTCGTTTTGGGCGAAGGAGGGCGACCCCCAGAAAATCGCCGTCATCCTTTCCGGCGGCGGCGCCTGCTGGACAGGGGAGAACTGTGCACTGCATTGCCGGCCGCACTACCGGGCGTTCGCAGGCCTTGAGTTGGATCCCAGCGAACTGGGCGGTATTTTTGACACAGACAACGTCGAAAACCCGCTCGCCGACTACACCCTGATCTACCTCCCCACGGCCAACGGGGACGTCTTTCTGGGCGACGCAACGCCCGTTTATGACACGCCGGAGATGAACGGCCACCCCGAAGGCAAGCTCAAAATCCTGCACAAGGGCTTCGACAACGCCATGCTCGCGCTGGACTGGATGTTCAGGATCTATCCGCAGCCGAAGACTGTCGCGGTTATGGGCTGGAGCGCCGGCGCCCTGGCGTCGCCCCTCTACACGCACATCGTCGCGCAGCAATATCCTGGAGCCCAGGTAACCCACTTCGCGGACGGCGGTGGGGCTTATCACCTGAGCGACAAGCTCGCCCCGCTATTCAAGTCGTGGGGAACCGAAAACGTCCTGAAGCGCGTCGAAGGCTTCGAGGATTTGCCAATCGACGGTCTGACCATCGAGGACCTCTATATACGCGCGGCCAAGCTTCATCCCAACATCGTCTTTCACCAATACAACGAACGGCACGATGCCGTGCAGGCGATGTTCATGCAGCTAATCGGGGAGAAAAGGCCTGACGTTCCGGCTAAGCTGGACCAAGCGCATGCGTATATCCGCGCGGAAATTTCCAATTTCCGGACCTATACCAGTTGGGGGCACGACGAAGCCATCATTGGCGGGTACTACGATGCCGTGCTGGCAAAAAATGCGTTGGACAACCGCGGACGACCTCATGTGTTGGACCGGTTCTATACGCGCCAGACCAGCGGAGTGCGATTCCTCGATTGGTTTGCTGCAGCGGTGACAGGTAAGCCAGTGGAGAACGTGGCCTGCGTGGACTGCGAAACCCCTGAGTACCATTGGACGCGCCCAGGGTTTCCTTGATGAAACGTTCAGACCCCTAGCGTTCGAGCGCTGCGCCGGCTAACCATCGTGCGCCACGAGCGTAGAGATCCTTCACCTCTTCTCCCTTGAGCATCGGCATGTCCATCTTTACCGAATATCCGATGCGCGTCTGTATGTAGGCGAGATGGCGATATCCCGCCGGCATTCGCGCAAGGAAATCGGCATCGAGCTGAAGATTCACAGCCGGATCCACAGGGTCGATGCGGTCCTTCTCGTAGATCGGTTGACGGTGCAGCAGTTTCCACTCCCCTTCGTGCCTGATCACGAAATCATAGAAGCGACCCGTGCACAGCACGTCGCACAGCACTCCTTCGACCGATCCCCTTTGCGAGATCGTCATCTTGGTCTGTGCGATGGCACGATCGCCCGAGACCTCGATCGCCGAGCCACCGAGAAAGTGCAGGATGCTGACGCCGTTTTCCCACCCTTCCTGTGTCACGCGAATGAAGTCTTTGAACGAGCCCTGAAACCAGGTCGCCATCATCATTCCGTCCGGATGCCATACCGTCGCGAAACGTTCCCAATCGCCGGCATCGCGCCATAGGGCCCACCGCTCGATCATTCGACGAATCTCGAGTTCCTGTGTCAGTAGTTCACTCATCACTATCTCCTTTAAAAACGGGTTATCCGGCTTGAGCGCCGGTTTCAGAACGGGTATTGGCGATCGGTCGTCTGGATCGTGATCCAGCGCAGGTCGGTGAACTCGTGGACGCCGGCCATTCCGTTGAAACGCCCCCAGCCCGAGCCCTTCACGCCGCCGAAAGGCATTTGCGCTTCGTCGTGAAGCGTGGGGCCGTTGACGTGGCAGACACCGGATTCGATGCGGCGCGCCACATTCCAGGCACGTCCCACGTCACGCCCGAACACGGCGGCCGACAGCCCGTATTCGTTGTCGTTCGCGCAGGCAACGGCTGCCTCGACGCCGTCCACGCGGACCAGGCACTTGACCGGACCGAAGGACTCTTCTGCGTAGATGTGCATTGCAGGCGTCACATGGTCCAGCACGGTCGCGGGCATCAGCATCGTGTCGTTCCTGCCGCCGCACAGCAGCTTCGCGCCTTTCTCCAGCGCATCGTCGATCAGCGCGTTGCAGCGCTTGACCAGGCTCGCATCCGCCAGTGCCCCGAGCACGGTCGGACCGTGGCGCGGATCACCCAGCGGGAGGGCTGCCGCCCGGCTTGCAAACTTGCGGGCGAACTCGTCTGCAATCTTCTCGTCCAGGATGATTCGTTCCGTCGACATGCAGACCTGTCCCGAATTGGCGAAGGCACCAAAGACCGCGGCCGAGACGGCTGCATCGACATCGCCGTCGTCGAGCACGATGAAAGGCGCCTTGCCGCCGAGTTCGAGCACCGAAGGCTTGAGGTGCTTGGCGCACGTCTGAGCAATGATGCGGCCCACACGCGTGGAGCCGGTGAAGTTGACCCGGCGCACCGCAGGGTGCGCGATGATCGCGTCGACCACCGCGCCGGCGTCCTCGGGGGCGTTGGTCACGAAGTTGACGACACCCTTCGGGAAGCCGGCTTCCAGCAGGCACTCGACAACGAGTTGCTGCGTCTTCGGGCAGTACTCCGAACCCTTGAGCACCACGGTGTTGCCGCAAGCCAGCGGAGTCGTCAGTGCACGAACGGCGAGGATGACTGGGGCGTTCCATGCCGCAATGCTCAACACCACCCCCGCCGG
This sequence comes from Variovorax durovernensis, assembly GCF_977011995.1. NCBI lineage: Bacteria > Pseudomonadati > Pseudomonadota > Betaproteobacteria > Burkholderiales > Comamonadaceae > Variovorax > Variovorax durovernensis. The sequence goes on from NZ_CDRNCW010000002.1 coordinate 114,382, forward strand.
TTGGCGCACGCCAAGCGCCAGGCTGCCAGGCACGTCCGACGGAATCACTTCGCCCATGATCTGCGTTACCAGCCCCGCCGCCTCCTGGAACATGGTGGCTGCCAGATGCACATTGAAGCTCGCCCACTGCGAAGACGCCCCGGTCTCCGCTGCCATGGCGGCAATGAAGTCCTGACTTTTCGCCTCGAAGACTTCAGCCGCCTTCATCAGCAACGCCCTGCGCTGCGCGGGGCCTGTCTCGCGCCATGTCGTGAAGGCGGCCGCGGCGGCCTCGACTGCCAGGATCGCGTCGCCCGGCGTTGCTGCCGCAGCCACGGTGGCGACCGTCCCGTCTAGCGGATTTCGCCGCTCGAATGTCGCACCGCCCGTGGCAGCGCGATGGGTTCCGTCGATGGAGAGTTCGATATTGAACATGTGTGGAGTCCTTGTCGTTGGAGAAAAGAATTACGGGGTCTGCAGATCCATGCGCAGCACGGGCTTGATGGTTCGCCCGGCCTCCGTGTCGCGGATCGCGGTGTTGATTTCGGAGAACGGATAGAAGCGGATCAGCTTGTCGAAGGGAAAGTATCCTTCGCGGTACCAGGCGATCATTTGCAGGATGAAGGCCTTCGGATCGGCATCGCCTTCGACGATGCCGCGCAACTGCCGGCCGCCCGTCATCACGTGCATGGCATCCAGCGAGATCCTCGTGCCCTCCGCCGAGGCGCCGACGATTCCGCAGATCCCGCGGGGTGCGAGCACATCCATGGCCGTGCCGATGACATTGCTGCGACCCGTGGTGTCGAACGCGAAGTTCACGCCACTGCCAGTGGCATCCATGACGATGCCGACTGCGTCCTGAGTGGTCGGGTTGACGGTGTGCGTCGCGCCCAACTCCCTTGCGAGTGCAAGCCGCTCATCCACCACGTCGACCGCCACGATCACCGAGGCACCCGCTATGCGGGCGGCCATGACCGCACTCAGCCCCACAGTGCCGGCACCGAATACTGCGAGCGATTCGCCCGGCCGCATGCCGAACGAATTGACGACCGCGCCCGCTCCTGTCTGCACGCCGCATCCCAGCGGGCCCAGAATTTCCAGCGGAACGTCGCCTGGCACTTTCACGGCGTTGCGTTCCCTGCACAGCGCGTACGTCGCGAACGAGGACTGCCCGAAGAAGTTGCCGTGCACAGGTTCACTGCCTTTAGACAGGCTGACGGAGCCATCGTCTCGCGTTCCCGCGAAGTTGAAGTCGAAATAGCGATGGCAGTACTGCGGCTGCTTCGCATTGCAACTCGCGCAGGCGCCACAGAAGTCGAAGCTCATCACCACGTGGTCGCCGGCGACCAACTCGTGCACCGCGCTTCCGGTGGCGACCACGATGCCCGCGCCTTCGTGCCCGAGCACGATCGGCTGAGGCACCGGGTAGGTCTGGTCCCTCATCCCCACATCGGTGTGACAGATACCCACGGCCGTCACCTTGACGAGCACCTCGTCGGCGCGCGGGTCGTCGATGGTGAGTTGCTCGAGGGACAAATCCGCATGCTTGCGCCGCGCCACGGCGCCATAAACAGACTGCATTGCTTTCTTTCGGTTTGGAAAAAGGGTCAGCGGTCGCCGCGCCACCGCAGTGCGCGCCGCTCGGCGTACACGATCACGGCGTTGATGCCGTAGCCAATGGCGCCGATCAGGGCAATGCCGGCGAACAGCTCCGCACTTCGGAAGTTGCGACTGGCCAGCAGGATTTCTGCGCCGATGCCTCCGTTGAGCGTGATCATCTCGGCCACGACGCACAGGATGAGGGCCAGCGTCAGCCCCAGGCGAAGGCCCGCCACGATGTCGGGCAAGGCCCCCGGCAGAGCGACCTTGGCGAGGTATTGCAGCGGCGTGAGTTCGAGGGTGTGCGCAACCTCCTTGAGCCGTGGGTCGATGGCACGAAAGCCGGAGATGGCGTTGAGCAGCAGCGGCCATATGGAGCCGAACGCGATGACCGCGACAATGGTCTTGTCCGAAAGGCCGAGCATCAGCACCATGACGGGAATCACGGCTGCAGCGGGCAATGGCCTGATGAACTCCAGCGTGGGCGTCAGCAGCGCCGCCAGCCGGCGGTCGAAGCTGACGAAGATGGCCAGCGCAAGGCCGCATACCGACGCCAGCAGCCAGCCCGCGCCCATGCGCCACAGGGTCTTGGCGAGCGCATCGCCCAGTTCGCCCGACGCCCACCAGGCGCGCAGCGCTTCGAGCACATCGAGGGGAGGCGGCAGGAAGATCCTGGAGATCACGGCCGACGAAGTCAGCGCCTGCCAGAGTACGACGGCCAAGATCAGCAGCCACAGCCGCGAGAATGCCTGCCCGGCGAGCCAGCGCATGTGGTTCATGAGGCGAGTCATCGTTGCACGCTCCATCTGAAGAGACGGTTCTCGAGCGTCTTGAGGCAGGCGCTGGTCGTCCAGCCCACCAGGCCTACCCAGAGGAGACAGCCGAATACGAGGTCGGCGCGCAACGCCACCTGGGCAGAGACGAGCCTGTAGCCCAGGCCCATCGGGTTGACGGCGATTTCCACCGTGACAGCCACGACGAAGGCCACCCCGATCGCGAGCTGCATTGCGACGAATATTTCCCGCAAGACTGACGGCAGCAGAAACTTGCGCAAGCGCTCGGCCCCGGAGAACTCGAGTGCCCGCGCGACCTCCATCGTCTGTGGATCCACGCCTCGGACCGCACTGCGCAGCAGGATCATCACCGGCCAGAAGCTCGCGAATGCGATGACCGCTATCTCCAGGCTGAAGCCGAAGCCGAAGACCAGAAGCGCGAGAGGCATGATCGCAATGGCCGGGACCGGGCGCAGGCATTCCACCAGGGCACTGCTTGCGCGGTCCGCACCGCGCGAAACGCCGACCAAGAGGCCCGCGATCACCCCCAATGCGGCACCAACCGCCACGCCTGCGAACGTGGACACCATGGTCTCGGCCGTCGCGGTCAGGAGCGACCCGTCGATCAACGCCGAGGCCATTGCCGCGGCTACGTCCACGGGCCGCGAGACCGTCTGGAGCGGAAATCCCGGCAACAGCGAGGCGAGTTGCCACGACAGCAGAAGAGCCAGCGGAACATACAGCCTGCCGCGGCGAAGCCATGCTGCTTCATTCATGGGCATACCCCGCGAAGAAGTCGTATAGACGATGCCGGTAGGCCAGAAACTGCGGGTCTTCGCGCGAGGTCAGTTGATTGCGCGGCCGCGTCAGGTCGATGCGGATCCGGTCGGCGATGGCGCCCGGGTTCGCGGACAGCGCGACCACTTCATCGCCGAGGTAGATGGCCTCCTCCAGATCGTGCGTCACAAACACGATCGTGATTCCGCGCTCGGCTGCCAGGCGCAGAAGCTCGTCTTGCAGGGACTGGCGAGTCATGGCGTCAAGCGCACCGAAAGGCTCGTCCATCAGAAGCAAGTCCGGGTCCTGTGCCAGCGCGCGCGCAATCTGCGTGCGTTGTTGCATGCCGCCCGACAGCTGCCGCGGATAGGCGTCTGCCGCATGTGCGAGGCCGACCTGGCGTATCAGCGGATCCACGATGGCCGCCATGTCCTGGCGCGCGACGCCGCGTGCCTCCAAGGCCAGTTCGACGTTGCCCCGCACGGTTCGCCAAGGCAGGAGTGCGCGGCCGTAGTCCTGGAACACGAAGGCGAGGCGACGGCTAGGGCCTTTCAGCGGCTCTCCGTCGAAAATCACCGTGCCCGAACTCGCAGGTGCAAGCCCGCCCATCATTCGAAGCAGGGTGGTCTTTCCGGAGCCCGAAGGGCCGATGAGACACACGAAAGAGCCCTTGCGAATGTCCAGCGAGACCGGCGAGAGTATTTCTTTCGAGGCAACGCAAAAGCTCGCCGAGTGCACCGACAGAATCGCCGGCACCTCGTCAAGCCCACGTGTCGCATGCGTTGCCGAATCGACGACGCTCAACGGAGTCGGCGCGTGGCGACTCATGCGGGCATCCCCGCCATGAGTGCGTCGACCTGCACATCGCGCCGCAGCATGCCCTGCCCCCGAACGACCTTGACCCAGAACTCGACCTGCGCGCGATGGATCTGGCTGGCCAGGACGGGCGGCGTGACCTTTGCGATGACATCTTCGGGGAGCCCGAGGTACTTCGCCACGCTGCGTCGCGTCGGCTCGGGGTTGGCGGCCGCGAAGGCATGGGCCTCGTCGATCGATTGCCTGAAGGCCAGCAGCGCCGGCTTGTTCTTCGCAGCAAAATCCGCCGTCACGCAGTAGTTGCCGGACAGCGCGTTGTCCATGACCGCATCGAGCAGGTTGCCCACCGGGCGCCCCACGCCCGCTGCGACGATGCGGCTCAGTGCGGGGTCACTGGCGACGAGTGCATCCACCTGGCCGCCGCGCAGCAGGTCGAACATCTGCGTGAAGGGTGTTTCCACGAAGGAGACCGATTTCCAATCGACGCCCCCCTTGGACAGCCATTCGCGGGCGATGACATGGAAGGTTGCATTGAGCGCGGAAACGCCGACACGCCTGCCCTTGAAGTCCGTCACCGAGCCCAGTCCACTGCCGTCTCGGGCGAGCATCCGGATGGTTGGATGCGCGGCCGACAAGACGCCGGCACCGCACAGGAACTGGAGGTTCATCCCCCCTTCGACCGCCTGCAATGTCGTGGTGATGGAAGGGGTTCCGATCTGAATGCTGTTCGACAACAATGCCGCCGGCATCGTCGCGTTCACGGGGATGAGTTGGAGCTCGACGTCGAGTCCCCGCTTCTGGAAGAAGCCTTGGTCTTTGGCGACAAAGAGCCCCGTGTATTCGTTGATCGGCGAAAAGCCGACTTTCAGCCGGTTCGGCGCCTGCGCTGCGGAGAGGCCCGAATGAAGTGAGAGGCCGGCCGCCGCACTGGCCAAGAAGATGCGCCGCGAAATAGTGTCCATGTCGTCTCCTGCGTCAAATGAAAGACCCTGATCCATCTTTTCTTGATGAATTCTTCACTTGATGACGCAAGGGCGATGCCAGCTACGATTTCGACATAATTTCTTTTAAATTCAAATACTTATCAAACAATCACCGAGGTAAACCCTCAATCAAAACTTATGGTTTTTGCAAGTTTTGATGATAAATTATTGATCTGTTTGACTGGCATCTCCAGACCACGATGGCCCGATCTCCCTCCAGACTTTCATTGGCGCAACTCCAGGAAGCTTCCAGGCTGACGCGTACCAGCGAAGACATCGACGAAGGCGCGAGGCCCACCCAGAGGGACCTCGCCGAAACGCTGTCGTTTTCACCAGGTGACGGGCGAATCTGGATGAACGACCAGCGCATGGTGCTCTGGCGCTCCTCGACCTACGGCTCGCTGCGCAGTGAGTTGATCGCCGCCATGGGCCAGGAGCAGGCCCGTTCCCTGTTCACGCGAGTCGGCTATGCAGCTGGCGCGCGAGATGCTGAACTGGTCAGGCGCATGTGGCCCGACAGCGATCCAGCCAACACGTTTCATGCAGGGCCGCGCATGCACAAGTTGGAAGGTGCCGTGCGCCCCGAGACGATCACCTTCGAATTCGACATTGCGCGCGGCGACTTCTTCGCCGACTACTGGTGGCACGACTCCAGCGAAGACGACGAGCACATCGCAGCCTTCGGCATCGGCACCGAGCCCGCTTGCTGGATGCAGGTGGGTCATGCGAGCGGCTATGCGAGTGCTTTCATGGGCAAGCTCATCATCTACCGTGAAACCGAATGCCGCTCGATGGGCGCCAAGGTCTGCCGCATCACCGGACGACCGGCCGATCAATGGCCCGACCCCGAGCTCGACCACCACTATTTCGCACCGAACGCCAAGGCCCAGAGGGTGCGCCACAGTTGGCCCCCGACCTTGTCCGACGTCAGCCGGCGAGGCGCCGCTACGGCCCCCGTCGCGACGGGCTCCTCGGCCCTCATCGGGATCTCTTCGAGCTTCAGCGTTGCGCGGCACCTGATCGAGAAGGTCGCCCCCACGCAGGCGACGGTGCTCTTTACCGGCGCCTCGGGCGTCGGCAAGGAGCTCTTCGCGCAGACACTGCATGCGATCAGCCCTCGTTCCGAAAAGCCCTTCATCGCGATCAATTGCGCGGCCGTTCCCGACACCCTGATCGAGTCCGAACTGTTCGGTGTCGAGCGAGGCGCCTTCACTGGCGCGACCGCCTCACGTCCAGGCCGCTTCGAAAGAGCGCACGGCGGAACACTGTTCCTCGACGAGATTTCCTCGCTGAGCTTCGTCGCCCAGGGCAAGCTGCTGAGGGCCTTGCAGGAGCGCAACGTGGAACGTATCGGGGGCACGAAGATCATCCAGGTCGATGCCCGCGTGGTGGCGGCCAGCAACGTGAACCTGCACGAGGAGGTCAAGGCGGGGCGGTTTCGCGAGGACCTTTTCTTCCGGTTGAACGTCTTTCCGATTGCATTGCCCACGCTCAAGGAGCGGCGCGACGACATTCCCCTGCTGATGGAGGCGTTCCTCGGACGGTATTGCATCCTGCACAAGCGTGATGTTCCCGGGTTCACCCCGCGCGCTGTGCGCACGCTGCTGCAATACGATTTCCCTGGAAACATCCGGGAGCTTCAGAACCTGGTCGAGCGAGGCGTCATCGTCGTCGACGAGGGCGAACCGATCGACGTGCACCACATGTTCCGCGCCGACGAGGTGAGTGCGCACGGTGCCATGGGTTTGGATGAAGGCGGCTTCCTTGCAGTCACGGCAGGCGCAGAAGACGCTACTGCCCTGGCGGATGCCGGGCCCGCATCCAGGAAGCGAAAAGGCCAAGCGACTGCGGCAGGCACCAGTGGAGGCAACGAAGCCCACGCCTACCGCAAGGCACTCTCAGCGAGTCGCTACAACGTTGCAGAAGCCGCTCGCACATTGGGATTGACCCGCGCCCAACTCGCCTACCGGCTCAAGAAGGCGGGCATCGCCTAGCGCATGCGGCTCAACGCGCGAATGTTTGTCCCCAGCGACCCGCATGCAAGAAGTCGATGATCGGCTTCCTCACGCGCGGCGCGGCCTCCCTTTGCTGATGCGCTTCGGACAAATCCGATGGATCGCCGGGTCGTCCCACTGCAAAGGCGGTCGCGACCTCGTGCGGATGCGGCACGCCGCATACCTCGCGGGCCACGTCGTGTTCGATGCCCACCATTTGATGAACCGCAAGGCCTTCGAGCGTTGCCTGAACAGAGAGACAGGCCACGGCCTGACCGAGGTCGTAAAGCGCGGTTCGATTGGCCTCGGCGTTGAGCGAGAACCGCGTTCGGGTGGTCGCGATCGCGAGAAGCGCCGCACGCTGCGCCCACAGCTGGTTGTAAGGGTGCAAGCAGCCGAGCAAGCGCGCGAAGGCCTCCTTGTCTTCGCGGCGCGCCACGATGAAAGACCAAGGCTGTTCGTTGTAGGCGGACGGCGCCCAACGCGCGGCTTCAAAAAGTCGCGCGATCTCCCCGTCCGTGATTGCATCCGGAGCGAATGCGCGCGGGCTCCAGCGCAATCTCAACAAGTCGCTGATGGGGACATCCGTTTCCGCAGGACGTACATGGGGTGAAAGAAGAAGACTGGTGGTAGACAAGTGATGCTCTGCTTGTAGGTTGGTCGATCTCGTATCCACGGGCAGGTTCGGGCGCTCCATGCCGCACGAGTAGCGAGAGATAGGTACGCCGATCGTCGGCTTGCGCGCATGCTATTGAGAAAACCGCAACAGGACTTGGGCACACACGCACAAAGCTTGTTGAAAACCTGCGCGATCGCGAAGTCCGAACAGGCGACGCGGCATCAACCTTGGTAAGCCGCCGTCACGGACCAGCCCCGAGCCTTCATGAATTCGCTCGGTGAGACACCGTGTCGCGTCCGGAACGCCTGGCTGAAATGCGAGGCATCGTTGAGCCGTTCTGGAATGCGATGGACGCCAGATTCAGGCGTTTGCCGGCTGCGCGCTCCATCGCCTGGCACACACGCACCAGCCGCTGCTCTTGAACATAGGATCGAAATCGCAGGCCATGCAGTTCGAAAAGTCGGAAAAAATACCTCAACGAAATGCCCAGCGCTTCAGCACAGCGCTCAGCACGGAGATCCGGCTCGCAAAGATTGGTATCTATGTAATGCATGCATTGCTGCCACAACACCTCGGCGGGGGTCAACCGGTCGGTCTGGACGGCGTGCTCCATGTACATGGACAGCGTGAGTTGGACGAGCGCACGCTCCAGCGTGCCAGCCACGCAATTCTTGGGGTGACGCAAGCGCCCGCCGAGCAGGTTCGCGGTCCGCTGAACGATGTCCGTCAGCGCTGCGGTCGACCGAAACAGCACAGGCTCGAGATGAAGGGGGGCAGGCAAGTTGGCCTTCAACTCGCTTGCTGGAATCGAAAGGAAGCTCAAGCGAGACGGCACGTCGAATATCGCTTCGGACGGCAGTCGGGCGCGGCGAAAAACGATGTCTCCCTCTTGGAAGTCGAAGGCTTCATTTCCCTGAATGACTCGCCCGCCACCGCGATGTGCGACGAACACCAGCAGCGCATCTTCCTCCAGCGCATTCACGTCCTCGATGTCATGCTGAATTCTGGCGCCGGCTACGCAAATATCTGCGAACTTTCCTCCGTTGGACATCTCCCGCACGCAGAAGGATCCGCCGCTGCCAGGACTCGTGCGCTTGAAATCACCAGGGATGAACTCCTTGGCAACCAGCGTCGACCATTCGTGGTCCGACAGTGACGCGGCGTCTTCGCCGCTGCGTGTTCTGGATTCATTTGAGCCGTTCATGCAGTCATTTCGAATGTTCGAAAAAGCATTGCTTCAATGCGCTTGCACTGCCCGCAACCTTCGCGCCGAATTTTGTACCGGTAGTCGTGTTCGGGCGCGGAAATCAGAATTTCATTCCTGCTCTTTTCTTTCTCGCCACTCGGCGTGAGACGTCAGCCCACACAGCCAAGCATGATTTCAACAGTGTCCATGCATGTTCAGCAAAGATGTTCTCATCGGCCTACCTATCATTCGGCAGCGGAAGAATCGTGTGATCGAACGTGTCGGAGCCGGCTTCTCTGCCCCTTCCTTGCGGTTTGTCACACCTTGAATTCGCCGGCGCCTCTAGCTCGGATCTTTACCTCTCACTCTTAACGATATTCATGGTCACTCACGCATTTAAGTTCACGGCACTCATGCTGATTTCTCTCGCTTGCGCATCGCACGCTGCGGCCGCAGATGCTTGCAAGGCGCCTGCGAGCAAGGAAAAAAGCATCGCACTGGTCAAGAACTTCTACGAAGCCTTCAACACGAAGAACAAAGCCCAGCTCGACGTGGTACTTGCACCGAATTGGATCGATGTGCCAGCAGCGCCGGGGCAAGCGCCGGGACGCGACGGAATGAAGGGTGCGATGGACCACTACTTCGAGAGCTTTCCTGACTTCACACTGAAGAACGAGGACTTCATCGTCTCGGGCAACAAGGTCGTTGTTCGGTCGGTGCTCCACGCGACCCAGCGCGGTGATTTTTCCAGCATCAAGGCTTCCGGGAAGCCCATCGAAGTCATGACGATCGACATTCACGAGATCTGTAACGGCAAAGTGGTCCAGACTTGGCATCTGGAAGACTGGCTCGCCGGGATGTTCCAGATGGGAGTCTTGCCGCTTCAGAAGTAATTCTGTTGAACGCCAGTGTGGAGAGTTGGAAGTTCGCAGAAAGAATCTCTCGGCGCTGGAAGAACACCTTCATTGAGCAATTCATCGAGGCGGTCGACTCGTACAGCATCCACGTGCGCCCGCCCGAGATCGAGGACCGCGTGATGCCCGGACACTGGGAAGGCGACTTCATCAAGGGGGCGGACAACAGGTCCTCCGTGGGCGTCCTGGTGGAGCGCCCCAGCCGCTTGATGCTGCTTGCTCGCATGGAAGATGCCACCGCCGCCTCGGTGCTCGCTGGCTTCAGCGTCAAGCCCGATTCGATCGCCGCACCGATGCGCCACAGCTTCACCTACGACCAGGGCAAGGACATGAGCCGTCACCAGCAACTGGCCCTGAACACCGGCGTGCGCGTGTACTTCTGCGAGCCGCACAGCCCATGGCGGCGCGCAACCTGTGAGAACACCAACGGCCTGCTGCGCCAGTACCTGCCCAAGAGCTCGAACAGTGGCACGACGCTGGCGTGGACGGCATCAACATGATCTGCCAGATGCATCCTGCGACCTACGTCGACTTCATTGACCACGTCACTCCGGTGCTGCAGAAGCGCGGTCTGGCACAAACCGAGTACGCCCCGGGTTCGCTGCGTCAAAAGATGTTCCCGGAAAGCGGTGGACGTTTTCGTGTGCGCGCGAGGCTTGAGCCTGCGCCGCGCCAGCGGGCTCATCGGCATGCCACGCGCCACGCCCAGCTACAAGCTGCAGTGGTCGTGCAGGAACTCGCGAGCGCAGACGTCAATGTCCTGGCCACGCTGCTTGGCACCTGGCTCGGGCCACGGCCCCTGCCGAGCCATGAGACTGAAGAGCATAAGCGCGCTTTCTTCCCGACTTCATCGCAGCCAGCCCCACCGCGGAGACCGCGGCCTGTATCGCGAGCTGAGGTTCAGGGTGCGCAGGATATGCTGAACATGGGCAACCTCGAGGCCAACACCGACGAAGCCATGCCTACCCACCAGTCGCGGACATGTGGCGGACCAGCTTGACCGGCAAGATGCGTCCTTGAAGCGAGAAGTCGTGTCCCTTCGGCTTTTGCTCAACGGCATGGCCGATGGCCTCATGCACGTGCGCCTCGCTCATCGGGCTGCGCAGCAGCTCTCTCAGATCGACGCCGTTCTCGTGGCCGAGGCAGGTGTAGAGAGTGCCGGCAGCCGTCACGCGAACGCGATTGCAGTCACCGCAGAAGTGCGAGGTGAGCGGTGTGATGAAGCCGATGAGCCCGCCGGTTTGCTCGACTCTTGCGTAGCGCGCAGGGCCGCCGCTGCGATCCGTCACGTCGCTCAGAGTCCAGTGCCCGCTGATCTCACGGCGAAGCGCGTCCAGGCCCAGGAACTGTTTCGTGCGATTGCAGCCGGTCTCGCCCAGGGGCATGGTTTCAATCAGGGTCAGGGTCATGCCGCGACCATGTGCGAATTCGATCAGCTCATGGATCTCCAGGTCGGTGACGCCGCGCAAGGCCACGGCGTTGAGTTTGACGGCCATGCCTGCTTCTTGCGCCGCGTCGATGCCGTCCAGCACTTTTTCCAGCGCGCCGCCTCGCGTGATCTGCGCGAAGCGTCGCGGATCCAAAGTGTCGAGCGAAACGTTCAGCCGTCGCACACCTGCTGCCGCTAGGTCCTGCGCGAAGTGCGCCAGCCGCAGGCCGTTGGTTGTCAGTGTCAGCTCGTCCAGAGAGCCATCCTTCAAGCAGCCGGACAGTGACCGGAACAGCTCGATGACCCCCTTGCGCACCAGAGGCTCGCCGCCGGTGATGCGCAGCTTTCTCACGCCACGCGCAATGAACAGGCGAGCGACCCGGTCCAATTCCTCAATCGAGAGCAACTCCGGGCTGGAATGAAATTGCATGTCCTCCGACATGCAGTAGACGCAGCGCAGGTTGCAGCGGTCGGTCGCGGACAGGCGCAGGTAACTGATCTGCCGATCAAATCTGTCGACCAGCGGCGCCACAGTTGGCGCCGACGCAGTCCGGCGCAGTTCCATCAGCATGGAAGCTCCTCGCGCGCTGCTGCGTAAAGATGCTCGAGCGACACGAATTTTTCCCTGGGCTTGCCGAGCTTGGCGCCGCGTGCCATCTCGGCGGCGTTGATGCGCGCCCAGCCCTGGAAGTCGATGTATTTCCCGAAGTGGTGCGTGAGCCTGGTGCCACGGAGGGGATATTCGACCGCCAGCGTCCGATGCGCCAGGGCAGGCAGATCGGCCAGCACCGCCTCGGCGGTCTCGTGGCTGCAGGCGCGGTTGGTGCCGATGGTGCCCTGGGGCCCGCGCTTGCTCCAGCCGCATACGTAGAGGCCGCGCACCAGCTTGCCGTCGTCGACGACGCGGCCGTGGAGATTGGCGTGCGTGCCTCGGCCTTCGTCGTAGGGCACGCCCTCGATCGAGCAGGACCGGCGTCCGATGCTCGAGAACACAAGGCCGCATTCGATACCGACGGACTGCGGACCCGCCGGCCAGCTGCGCGGTCTACTGAAACGAATACGCTCGATCGACGCGGCGCCTTCGATGCCTTGCGGCTCCAGGTGAAAGCGGAACACGCAGCGTTTGTCCTTGGCAGCGCGAACGCCTGCCAGGCGCTCCAGCATTGCAATGGCCGCAGCCTTCTCCGCATCCGTTCCGGCGGGCACCGCGAAGCTTTCGGCACGGATGTCGGCGGTGTCCACCAGCGCGTCACATGAAGGCAGCTCGGCGATCTCATGCAGCTCCCTGGGCGAGAAGCGGATATCGGCAGGACCACGGCGCCCGACGATATGCACCTCGCGAACGCGGCTGTGGGCCAGGGCCTCCAGCGCATGGGCCGCGATGTCGGTGCGGCGCAGTTCGTCCACGCTCTTGAGCAGGATGCGCGCGATGTCGAGCGAGACGTTGCCTTGGCCGACGATCACCGCGCGTTCTCCGGACAGGTCGAAGTGCCAGTTCTTCTGGTCCGGATGGCCGTTGTACCAACCGACGAAATCGCTGGCCAGATGGCTGCCAGGCAGGTCTTCGCCCGGGATGCCCATGTGCCGGCCGAGCGGTGCACCCGTGGCCAGGATGAGCGCGTGGTAGCTCGCCAGCAGGTCGTCGACCGACACGTCCGAACCAAGTTCAAGGCCGCCGACGAACCGAAAGCCGGGCATCGCCGCGATCCGGTCAAAGACGGCGGTCACCTGCTTGAGCTTGGGATGATCGGGGGCCACGCCGTAGCGCACGAGGCCGTAGGGCACGGGCAGGCGCTCCAGCATGTCCACGCGCATCGGCAGCGCCGAGCTCAGGAGGCGCTCGGCGGCGTAGAAGCCGCTGGGGCCCGCGCCCACGATGGCCACCCTGAAAGGTGATGTGCTGGCATCGCTCATAGCCCCAGCTCCATTCGTCGCGCTTCAGCGGTGGGCAAGGGCGGCAGGCGTTCGGAGATCACTGGCGTCTCGGTCGAGCGAAGCCTGTTGATTTCGATCCACTGCGCTTTATCGACTGGAAGAAGGAACGAGGCCTGGATGGCGCCCACGGGACATGCGGTGGCGCAGCCGCCGCAGTCGATGCAGTTCTCTGGATCGATGTAGGTCATCCGCTCGTCCATGTGGAAGCAGGTGACAGGGCAGACGGTGACGCATTCCGTGTAGCGGCACCCGGTGCAGAGGTCGGTGACAACGTAGGCCATATGCGTGAACGAAGAAAAGATGGAAGGGGCGCCCGCTCAGAGCGCGACGACCTGCACCAGCGCGTCGGAGAAGGTCGGCGCGCAGCCCAGGTCGGCGAAGGCCAGAGGCGTGAGCGCGTGCACCGTGGGGCCGGCGCGGTTCGAGCGGTGCCAATAACCCGAGGGCGCCATTACCAGTCCCGGCGAGACGTCTGCTGAGAGCGTGGCCTTGGCCTCGAAGGCTCCCCGATCGTTGAAGACGCGGATCGGCGTTCCGGCGCTGATACCGCGGGCACTCGCGTCATCGGGATGCAGAACCACCATCTGTTCCTCTCCGGCCTGCGCGCGTTGAGCCGGCAGGTTGCCGTAGTTGGAATTGAGAAAGGCATGGCTCTTGGGCGAAATCAGGCTCAAGGGATAGCGCTGCGCCAGGGCGACCGCAGTTGCCGGGCTTTCATTCGGTGCGATGTAGTGCGGTAGCGGGTCCACCGGTTCACCCGACTGCTGGCCGCCGAAGCCCTGTCTGAAGAGCGGCGCCACGAAGTTTCCGCCCTCTGCCATCGACGACTTGAACTCGCACTTGCCGGACGGCGTCGGAAAGTTTCCGTCGCGATGCGGCGCCCAGTCGTCGGAAGCAGGCATGTTCAGGCGCATGAAGCCCTTGCGCCTCAGTTCCTCCAAGGTGATGCCCTCGAGAGCCGGGCTGCCCCAGTCCATGGACGCCTCGATCATCTCGTCGTCGGTCCGATGGAAGAAGGGGTCGTCGATGCCCATTGCCTTGGCCAGGCGCCTGAAGAGCTCGGTGTTGGACACCGCCTCGCCCAACGGCTCGATGGCCGGGTTGTTGTACGAGAGATAGAGATGGCCCCAGGAGAACATGATGTCCTTCTGCTCTAGCTGCGTCGTGGCCGGCAGCAAGATGTCCGCGTAGCGCGCGGTGTCGGTCATGAAGTGCTCGCTGACCACGGTGAAGAGGTCGTCGCGCGCGAGGCCTCGTTCTATCTTGTCCTGGTCGCTGACCATGGCCATCGGGTTGGCGTTGTAGACGAACAGCGAGCGGATCGGCGGATCGAGTGGCGTCTCGCCCGTGAGCGCCGGGCCCAGGCGCCAGGAGTTGATCACACGCATCGATTCGGGCTGAAGATCCGGGCGCATCAGCCCCGGCCAGTTCACCGGAAAGGCCCAGATCGGTAGTTGCAGCAAGCCGCCGCCCACATGCTTCCAAGCGCCGATGAGCGCGGGCAGGCAGGCGATGGCACGCACCGTCTGCCCGCCGCCCGCATGGCGCTCCACTGCGACGCCGATGCGCACGACCGCGGGGGGCGTTGCGGCGTATTCCCGGGTCAGCTTGAAGATGTCCTCCACGGGAATGCCAGTTTGTTCCGCGGCGAACTCTGGCGTGTACTTCTCCACGCGCTCGGCCAGTTCATCGAAGCCCAGCGTGTGCCGGTCGATGTAGTCGCGATCGATCAGGCCTTCCTTGATGAGGATGTGCGCCATCGCCAGGGCCAGCGCACCGTCAGTGCCCGGACGGATGGGAATGTGCCAATCCGCCAGCCGCGCGGTGCGCGTGCGCACCGGATCAATCACCACCAGCTTGGCGCCGTTCTTGCGCGCCTGCTCGATGAAGGGCCAGTGGTGCGAATTCGTGCTCAGCGTGTTGCAGGCCCATAGCACGATGTACTTCGAATGCACGAAGCTCTCGGGGTCTGCGCCTGGCGTGTGACCAATGGTCATCATGTAGGCGGTGCACGAGCCCGAGTCGCAAAAGGTGCGCTCGCACACCGTGGCGCCCAGCTTGTTGAACAGGGGGTCGCCCACGTTCAGGCCGTTGAGGATGCCCTGGGTTCCCAGGTAGCTGTAGGGCAGGATGGACTGTGGGCCATCCGTGGCAATGAGTACCTTCCACCGGCTGGCGATTTCGGCCAGCGCCTCGTCCCACGAGATCCGCTCGAACTTGCCGCTGCCCTTGGGTCCGCTGCGGCGCATTGGATGGAGCAGTCGCTGTTCGCTATAGGTCCGGTCCTGGTAGTTGTTGACCTTCACGCAGAGGCGCCCCCGCGTGAAAGGGTGATCCGGATTGCCGCGCACCGCGACAGCCTTGCCGTCTTCGACGGTGGTCAGGATCGAGCAGGTATCGGGGCAATCGTGGGGGCAGGCGCCCACGACAACGTGTCGGGCCATAGTGTGTCCTTTCTCTCCGGTGCTTTGATGCGATTGGCGTTTGCAGCAAGTCTGGCGAGCAAAGGGCCCAAATGCCTTTTCCGATTGCGACCTTTACTTTTCCTGGTGTGCGAATGATGATTCGGCACGTTTCTTGCGCCTGCCATCCGCAATCAACCTCTTGAGTCGGCCTCGCACCATGTTCGCGCATTCGTTGGACAAGTACGTCAACAGCACGATGCGCCAGACCTCCAATGCGCAGGGCTGGTCGAACATCCTGGCCGAGCGTTGGAGCCATTCGGCAGGCGAGCTTCCGAGGCTGGTGCCGCGCGACACCGAGGTGGCCATCCAGCTGAGCGGCCAGTCACTCGTCGATCGCGCGGGCGGTGGCCGGCGCGAGCACACCCGTGGCCACCGCGGCACTATTTGGCTGTGCCCTGCGGGCGTCGAGGAGGAGTACATCAACGTGGCTGAGCCCATAGCCGACTGCTTGCATTTGTTCTTGCCCGGCCAGGCGTTCTCCGAGACGGTGCAGCGTGAGTTCGACATCGATCCGGCGCGCGCCGGCCTGCGCTACCAGGCGATCGATCACGATCCCTTCGTGAGCATGATCGCGGACCAGATCGTGGGCGAACTGTCCAACGAGACGGGGGTGGGGCGGCTGTTCGTCGAGAGCCTCTCGGTGGTGCTCAGCGCCCACCTCCTGAAAAACTATTCGGAGCTGGGGCTGGTCCGGCCGCCAGCGAACAAGGCGCCCAAGCCGTTGGACAGCCGGCGCCTGTCGCGTGTGGTCGACTTCATTGACGGCAATCTCAACCAGGACTTCACCGTGCTCGAACTTGCAGGCATTGCCTGCATGAGCGTGGGCCACTTCACGCGCAGCTTCAGGGCGGCGACGGGCCGGGCGCCGCATGCCTTCGTAGCCGAACGGCGGCTCATGATGGCGCAGCGCCGTCTGCGCGACGAAAGCTGCTCGATCGAGGAGATCGCGTTTTCGGCGGGCTTCTCGTCGCTGGCCAACTTTTCCAAGGCCTTCCGTCATTCGACCGGTTTGTCGCCCAGCCAGTTCAGGGCCCGCTCCTGAACGCGCACTGCGTGCGGGGCCATCCCGACATGGAAGCGGAAGTGCTCAACGGTAACCGGGGCGAATGAACATCATCGTGCCCCTGTGCCAGAGGATTCACGCCGTCACGCCAAAGAAGTGCTGGCGGTAGCGCGGGGAAACTTCGTCCAGCCGCAACATCAGCGGCAGGTCGGCCGTGTTGAAGGCCACGTCAAGCGCGGGCGGCCCGAGCAGGCGCGCGCCGCAGCGCAGGTAGCCCTTGATGAGCGGCGGCGGTGTGATGTCGCTGTCGGTATGGCGCTCTGACCGCGCGTCTAGCGGCAGCGCAATCCGGGGCGCCACGCGCCAGCGCTGCTCCACCATATGGGTGCGGCACAGCCGGTGCCACAGCCGCGCGGCGGCCAGGCCGTGGTCCTCCATGCCGATGCTGGCGCAGCCGATCATGGTGTCGAGCCGGTGCTCGACCATGTACTGCCCAAGTGCCGTCCACAGCGCCATAATCACGCTGCCCGAGCGCCACTCGGCGTCCACGCACGAGCGGCCCAGTTCCAGCGCGCGGCCGCGCAACGGCATGAGCGGGGTCAGGTCGAACTCGGTGTCGGTGTAGAAGCCGCCCGCGCGCCTCGCCGCCTCGGGCGTCAGCACGCGGTAGGTGCCGATGAGCGGGCCGGGGCCGTTCACGGGGTCCACCGCGCGCACCAGCAAGTGGTCGCAAAACGTATCGAAGCGATCGGCATCGAGCCCGGGCGGCGTGCCCTCGGGCGGCGACAGACTGGCCCCCATCTCCTGCGCAAAGACGCGGTAGCGCAGGCGCTGGGCGTCGCGAAGGTCTTCCTCGCAGTCGGCCCAGCGCGTCTCCAGCACCGGCACGTGCGCGGCGGGCCCGTGGGTTGAAGATGCGTGCGGGGCGATGGTTTCCGTCTGCATGCTGATCTCTCAGTTGGAAGGCGGGTACCGCTCGACCAGGCGGTTCTGCCGCCGGTTGAGCCGTGCCAGGGCCAGCAGCCCGATGGGCCGCACGCCGTTCCTGCGCTGCGCTGCGCCGATGGCGAACAGCAGCCGCTGCTTGGCGAAGACCATGCGAAAGCCTTGCAGCACGCCGATGTCGGGGTCCCAGGCCTCGATGGCCTCGGAGCCCGCGCCGTTGATCTCCATGATGTTGAAGCCGCGCCCGGCGGCCAGTTCGCGCAGGCTGTCGAAGCGCACGTCGAAGCGGCCGAAGTGAAAGGCGGGCATGTCGCGCGCGACCGCGTCGATGGCGCGAGCGAGCTCCGGCGTGGCCAGCGCCGCGCCGTTGCGGTAGAGCCCGCCGACGCGGGTCGAGCCAATGGTGGCCAGCCGCACATGCTGTCCGGCGGCGGGAACGCTGTCGAGCGGCACGCGGCATTCGTGGCGCGGCGAACGCGCGATGCGGCGTGCGCGCGTGTCGGCCGCGATGAGCTCGGCCACGGTGCTGCGGCCGTCGCCCGTCACGCGCGGAAAGTAGCGCAGCGCCAGGCCGATGATGCGGCCCTCGTCCGTCACCGGATCGCGCGCGTAGAAGATGCCGGCTTCGCCCTCCTGCGGCAGGTAGCGTTGCAGCACCACTGTCTCGTCGCGCGGGAACACCGCGAGGTAGGCCTGCAGCGCGGCCATGTCGTGCAGCAGGCGCACGCCGTAGCCGCACAGGCCGAGGTTGGGCTTGACGACCACCGGAAAGCCGAAGCCGCTGCGTTCCATGGCCTGGCGCAGCGCGGGCTCGGTGGCGGTGTCGTCGTTGCGCACAGCGCAGTGGTCGGCGGTGAAGGAGCGCGCGAGCGGCCCCATGCCTTCGAAGTACTCGAGCTTGCCTTCGCCCACCAGCCCGCCCGACGTGAGATGGGGGTTGGCCGCCGACGGCACGGTGACGCCGCCGTGGCGCACCGACAGCCACAGCCACTGCACGACCAGCGGCACGCAGATGAGCCACTTGGGCATGCGTTCGAGCAGGCTGCATTCGCGCACCTGCGACAGGCGGCGCGTGTCGGGGCCGATGTCGAGTTCGGCGGCCACTACCCGGCCCCCACCGGACGGCGGGCGACGAGGCCGACGGCGGCGATGCGGTCGATGTGCGCGTACACCGGCCGCTCCAGCTCTTCCCCGAACACGTCGGGGTCGATTTCCGCATACGACCACTCGAAGCCCGAGGCCGCGAGCAGCGGTTGCACCTCGGAGAGGAAAGGATCTTCGCCCTCCACCATGGCCACGCCGGTGTACAGCAGCAGCCGGCCGCCGGGCGCAAGCCGCTTCAGCGACTCTGCCGCGATGCGCGCGCCCAGTGCCCGTCCGAGGCGCGCGCCGCCGTGCCGGTAGGCGCGCTGCGCGGCGTCGTCGAGGTAGGGCGGGTTGGAGACGATGAGGTCGAATGTGCCCTGCACCGCCGACAGCGCGTCGCCCTGCGCCAGCGCCACGGGAACGCCGGCCACCGCCGCGTTGACGGCGGTGTATTGCAGCGCGAGCGGGTTGATGTCGTTCATGACCACCGTCGCCGCCGCGCCGGCTTCGGCCAGTGCACGCGCCGCGACGATGCCGCCGGCACCGCTTCCGCAGCCGATGTCCAGCACGCGCAGCGGGACTGCGCCGCGGGGCTTGAGCGCTTGCAGGGCATGGCCGATGAAGCGCGCGAAGCGGCTGGTGTCGGGGCCGAAGAACACGGCGTTTTCTTCCACCGTGGGATAGGCCGAGTGGAAGAACAGGTCGTCGCCGAGGCTGGCGATGCGCACGGTGCTGCGCAGCAGCGAACCGTCGCGCCGAACGATGCCGGCTTGCTCCATGCCGGCCAGCAGCGCGGGCGGCAGCGCACCCGCTTCGAACGGGAGGTTCCAGCCGAAGACGTCCCGCAACGTCGAGCCCGGCTCGCGACCGCGCCGCGCGAGCACGCGCTGGTGGGTGAGGGGGGTGACGGTGGTGAAGCGGTAGCCCGTGGCCGCCACCTGGCGCAGTACGCCGGCGGCGTTCAGCATGCGGCGGCCTCCTCGATCTGCAGTTCCGCCGCATAGCGCGCGAAGCAACGCTCGCCGCAGGCCAGCCGCATCAGCGCGCCCTCGGCGATGAACTGCCCGCAGGCCGGGTCGTCCTCGACCAGCGGGCGGATCACTTCGCGCAGCCAGGCGCGTGCGTGCGACACGTCGAGCGCCGCATGCAGGTCGAAGTAGGCGCGCGCGCGGCCGCTCAGGCCCAGGCGGCGCATGCCGGCCGCCACCTGCTTCACGCGGCCCGGCGCGGTGAGCTCGATGACGCCGAGCGCGCCCACGGCGTGGTACGCATAGCGCCGCGAGGTCGCAAGACCCACCATGGTGTTGGCCAGCGCGAGCGACTCCCACACCGTGGTGTCGATGGCCGGATGCAGGTCGAGTTCGCGCACCATGTGCTCGAGCATCTGGCCGTGCATGGCGCTTTGCTTGCCGTGGCCCATCTCGTCCCAGAAGTTGCGCGCGCATTCGAGCTTGGGCTGCGGCGGCAGCTTGACCTGGGTGAAGGCCAGCAGGTCTTCGAAGCCCGCCTCGCCTGCGGCCTCCTGTGTGAGGAACCAGCGCATCTGCGCCAGCGTGGCTTCGTCGGCCAGCCAGTCGAACAGCGGGTGGTGCTGGCCGGGGCCGGTGTGCTCCAGCATCTCGAACCAGCTTGCGAAGTGGTCCGCATTGCCGGCCGCGGCGCAAGCCGCCACCCGTACTTCGCCGCGCAAGGATTCGAGGAAGTCGCCTTCCAGCAGCCGGTGTTCGTGCTCGCGCGCGAGGTCTTTGCGCCACTGGAGGGAAGGAATCCCCGGCTTCAGCCGAGCGGCGTTGAACCGGGCGAGGCGCCGATGCAGTCGCGTCTGCGGGTCCGTGATGTCGTCTGCGGACATGGGCGGTCCTTCTCGTGCGGTGGAGGAAAAGGGCCAGCGTGCGCTTTTGCAGGGTGGCTGTCCGTCAGACAGGGTCTACACATGCGCTCCAGCGCCGGGGCACGCAGACCGCTTTTGCGCTACGAAAAAGGCAGCACCTTGACGTCGAACACCCGCTCGCCGAGCCAGATGGCCGCCACCAGCACCGCCAGCGCCGAGCCGCCGCGCAGCACCAGCGGCGGGTAGCGCTGCCAGTTGCGCAGCGCCAGCAATGCGACGAGCACCACGGCCACCACCATCAGCTGCCCGGCCTCCACGCCCAGGTTGAACTGCAGCAGCGCGACCACGAAGTCGCGCAGCGGCAGGTCGAGCTCGGCCAGCGCGCCCGCGAAGCCGAAACCGTGGATCAGCCCGAACAGGAAGCTGAAGAGCTTGCGGCGACCGCGCAGCACCGGGTAGATGTTGTCGATGGCGGCCAGCATGATGGTGATGGCGATGCCGGGCTCGATGATGCGCGGCGAGATGGTCACGATCTTCAGCCCCGCGAGCGCCAGCGTGATCGAGTGCGCGATGGTGAACATGGTGACGATGCCCAGCATCGGCCACACCGCTTCGCGCCATGCGAGCACCGGCTCCCAGCCGTCCGCACGCCGGCGCAGCACGGCGGGCAGCAGCAGGCAGATCAGGAACAGGATGTGGTCGTAGCCGATGAGGATGTGGTGGATGCCGTCGCGGAAGAAACCGCCGTCGGCCTGCGCTGCGGCATCGATGCCCGCCGCGCCGGCCTCACCGGCATTCCCCGGCCAAGGCACCGAAACCGCCCCGGCCGAGGGGTCGAGCGAGCGCACCGTGGGCTGTGCGCCGCCGGCGCCTTCCGCTTCCATGCGCAACAGGCCTCGATGCGTGGGATCGACCTCGCGGAACAGGCGGTAGTCGATGTCGAGCGCGGCGCCCGCCTTGCATGGCGCCTGCAGCCGCAGCACGAGGTAGGCGCCGTCGATGCGGTCTTCCACGGCCGGCGGCTGCGCTTCGGCCAGCACGCATTGGCCTTGCTGCAGGCGCAGGCGTGCCAGCGCATAGGCGCGGATGTCCGGCAGGCGCGTGCGCACCTCTCCCCAGCTGAGCTTGCGGTCGGCGTTGGTGTCCAGGTCGAGCATCGCGTCGAGGTCGCGCAGCGCGATGTCCCAGCGCAGGTCGATCGTGTCGCCCTTGCGCTGCAGCTGCAGGTAGGCATCGCTCGCCTTGTGGGCGTGCGCCGGCGCCGCGCCGAAGAGCAGCGCGACCAGCACCAGCATGGCGAGCGCGGCCAGGCCGGCGCGTTCAAGGCGTTGCATCGACACGCGCATCCTTCAGTCCGATCTGTTGCATAAGTGCCTTCACTTCGTCGCGCGCGGTGGTGTCGCTGGCGGCCGAGGCGGCTCGCGCGAACACCAGAAAGTCGATGGGCTCGCGCTGCAGTTTGACGTTCAGGCGCGCGAGTTCGAGCGCGCGCTTCGGGTCGTTCTGCACGTCGAGCGCGAACATGGCTTCCTCGCGCGCATGCAGCGCGGTGGTGCCTGGGCGAAGCGCGGCGGCCTCGAAGCGCTGGCGCAGTTCGTCGGCTTCGGCCTGGGCGCTCTTGTCGCGCGCCGCGGCGCCGGCAATGGCCAGCCGCAGCAGCACGGCGTCGCTGCGCGCCTCGTTGGCCAGCAGCTTCGGGATTTCGGCATGGCGCCCGACGCGCTGCAGATAGTCGCTGTAGGCCAGCAGCAGGTAGCCGGAGCGTTGCGCCGCCACGGCCTTGCGATAGGCGGCGTCGGCTTCGGCCTGGCGGCCCGCCAGTTCCTCCACCTCGGCGACGCTGGTCAGCAGCCACTGCCGCGTGTCGGCCTTGTCCGCGTCGCGCAGCGCGGGGTCTGCCAGCAGGGCCTGCAACGCTTGGCGGGCGTCGGCGTGGTTGCCGCGCAGCCCGGCGTTTTCCGCGAGGCAGGCCACGCCGTAGAAGGCGGGGCCCGATCGTCCGAGCGAGCGGCAGGCGGCGTCCGATTCGTTGTAGCGCCCGCGCACGCGAAGAATGGTGGCGAGCGTGATCCACGCCTGCGCATCGTTGGGGCGTCTGGCGAGCGCCATCCGCAGGGTGGCCTCGGCACCGTCGAAGTCATGAAGGAACTGCGCGACCGTGGCGCGCATGACCAGCACGGCCGGCGGGGTCTGGGCCGGCGGCGTGGCTTCCCAGGCCTGCAGCGCGCCCATGGCGTAGCCGGCATATCGCGCGTCGCCCTGTTCGCGGGCCAGATCGAGGTAGGTGGAGGCCGCCGCGATGGCCGTGGCCTCGTCGTTCGGCCGCTGCGCCAGTTCACGGCGCAGCCGGCGTTGTTCGCCCGACCAGCCGGCGACGACGGGCAGTGTCTCCACCACCTCGTCGTCGCTGGCGGGCATGCGCGGCACCGCATGCGTCGCGAAAGCGGCCAGCGCGAGCGCGGCGCCTGCCACCCATGCTGTCGCGGATGCGGTGCGGCGCATGTCGGCTACTGCGTGGCGACCGGCTCTTTGGTCTCCGACGTCGGCGGCGGGTCGAAGACCGCCACGTTCGCCGGTTCGCTCGTGTCGAGCATGGTGGCGACCATCGCCTGCACATAGGCGATGAACTGGTCGTAGGGATCGGCCTGTGCGGGCGGCGGGTTCTGCGGCGGGTTGTTTCCGCCGATCGGGAACGGGTAGAACCCGCCCCCGCCGCCACCTCCGCCGCCGCAGCCGGCAAGGGCCGCGGCCAGAAGCAGGGCGGCGCCGATGCGATGGATGTTTCGGTTCATGCCGTGCTCCCGTTCATGGTGCCGCGGCGGCGTTGACGGCGCCGGGCAGCGGGGTGTTCAGGTAGGGGAACGCAGCCGGGAACTGCGACGGGCTCTGCAGCGCGCCATCGGTGATGGCTGCGCCGCCTGCCGGTGCATCGCTGGGCTTGCAGCCGACCTTGAGCGTGTCGCTGGCACCCGTCAGCACGCACAGGGCGCCCATGGCCACGCGCAGCTCGATGTCCACCACGTCGTCGCCCGGGCGTCGCCCGTTCGGAAAGCCCGCGTTGTCGCCGCCGGCCACGCCCAGGTTGCTCTGGCTCGCCATCGCGGTAGGTGCGATGCCGGTGTTCAGCCGCAGCATTTCCGAAGCCTTGACGTTGGCGGGCTTGTTCAGGCCGTCGATGCCCGTCAGGAAGGCCGCGACCAGGTCGGTGCGCGGGAAGTTCGTGGGCGCCGGCGCGCTGGGGTACAGCGACTGGATCAGCGCGGGCAGCGTCGGGTTGGTCACGTAGGTGGCGAACTGGCCGTCGTCCATCGGCTTGGAGCTGTTGAACGCGTCCTTGTCCTTCAGGCCGATGACCACTTCGTTGACCAGCGGCATGCCCAGGCGCGAGACCTGCGCCCATGCGCCGCCGTTGAGCGTCGTGGTGCCGTGGCCGCTCTTGGGCGGGCTGGCGATCAGCCGGCCCTGGCGCGCGCTGGCCGTGGTCCAGCCGCCGATGATCGGGCCGGTGCCGCCAGCGGTGAGGCAGGAGATCGGCACCTCGAGCGCCAGCGTGCTGACGTTGCGCGTGGCCAGCGTACCCGCGCCGTAGGCGCTGGTCGAGCCGAGCGGGTTGAGGTTGATCAGGTCGAACACCTGGCCCAGCGCGACCGCGAACGGGTCCTGGCGCTGGCCCGCGAACACGCGGCCCCCCGCGGCGCAGCCCGGGATGTTGATGTTGTAGATCTGCTGGGCCGCGTAGGCGGCATAGCCGCTCGGGCCGCCGAAGGTCTTCTCGCCGATATTGTCGGTTGGCCTGTCGAACACGGTGTTGCCGTTGGCGGCATTGGTGACGGCGGCGGCCTGGCCCTTGCGGCGGTCGCCGCGCACGACGGTCAGCGTGAACGTCTCGCGCAGGTTGCTCGTGGCCTGGTTGGGCGCCGAGATCTGGCCGGCCTGCACCAGCGGAATCGAGACCTGCTTGCCCGAGATCGGCAGCTGGATGTCGCGCAGCGTGTTGGTGAAGCGGAACTGGAAGGTCAGGGCTTCCATCGCGCTGCCGGTGTTGTCGATGTGGATCTCGTACAGCCCGTTCGGGTCCATCGTGTAGTAGTTGGGGCCGCCGTACGGGCCCTGGTCGGGCTGGTAGTTGGCGATCAGCGTCACGTAGTCCTGGCGGTTGGGCTCGTAGCTGCGGAACATGTAGAAGTCGGTGCCGTCGAGCTTGGGCATCCCCGCGATCGAGGGCGCCTCGCGGTGGCTGGAGGCGAATGCGCCGACGGCGGCGAGCGCACTGAGCGCGAGAACACAGGCCTGGACAGGCGTTTTGGACAATCTCATCGACGTCACCTCGGTAGTGAAAGTGTTGGAATGGGCACGGACGACTTGCGCGGCCGCGGGCCGGCGCTGTCTGAGTACGGCCAACAAGTTCAGCTGGATGTGTCGACGCGGCTAGGTGCTTGCTCCCTTGCCAGGCCCGCCGTTGTGGTGCAAACGCACGCGGGCGCGGTCAGGTGCGCTGACGGCGCTCAGGTTGCCCAGATGCGCGGCGTGGCGCTCGGCAACTGCCACAGTTCGCCGCGCCATGCCTGCCACACCTGGCGCAGCAGTTGCATCGCGGGTTCGACCACCGGGGCCAGCACGCGCAGCACCACCACCTCGGCATGCGGGCTGGTGGCTCCGGCGCTGTCGTGCAGCGGGCCGGCTTCGAGCAGGCCGCGCGCATGCGCCAGCAGCGCGTCGCGGCGCGCGCGCGCCAGCGGCGAGCCGGCCACGAAGAACAGCGAGGCCATGCAACGGTGGCCGCCAAGGCCCAACGGGCTTTGCAGCAGCCGATGGTCGGCCGCGTCGATGCGTCCACGTTCCAGCCACACGCCCGGCACTTCGATGTGCTGCAGGTAGGTGCCGCGTTCGAAGGGCTGGCCGGCGTTGGGCAGGCCGAGCGCGGTGACGTCCCAGCCGATCAGCTCGGCGCCCGGTGCCACCTCGATGCTCAGGCGGTTCTCGGCCTGGCAGCCGCTGTAGCAGATGGCTTCGAGCGGCAGCCACTCGAGCCGCGCGCCGGCCGCCAGGCGGATGCGGGTGCGCTGCAGCGCCAGTTCGCCTTCGGAGCGGTAGAAGCGCGAGGCCCCGGGCGTGGTGATCAGGCCGTGGCTGCCGTCGGCAGCCTCGATGTCGATGTCGAGCGTGTCGCCGCCCACCAGGCCGCCTGGCGGGTGCACCAGCACGTTGTGGCAGACGGTGTCGCCTTCGGGGTAGAGGCTCTGCAGGATGCGCAGCGGGCCGTCATGGCGAAAGCGAGCGACGGTGCGGGCGGCTTCTTGTCGGTAGTCGAGATGGAGACGGGCGTGCCAGGGCATGCGGCGAGTCTAGTGGTTGCGCCTATTCGAGAAACACCGAGGAACCGGCTTTGCCGGGCCTCAGGTGTTGCCCCGGCCGGGGGATGGAGAAGCGGCACGAAGTGCGCGAAGCCTGGGGGCGGGGACCTTATTTCCAGGCGCCGTCGTGCGCGGCGCTGGCTTCGTCGATCAGCGCGGGGCCGATGCACTCGATGGGATGCGGCGAGGCGCGGAACACGTCGCGGCACGACAATTCGGCGTCGCGCTGGTCCTGCCGCTCGCCGCGGAACACGCGCAGGCGCTCGGCATCGATGCCGAACACCACGCGGCCGATGTTCGACCAGAAGATCGCGCCAGCGCACATCACGCAGGGCTCGCCCGAGGCATAGAGCGTGGCGCCGGCCAGCTCTTCGCGCGAGATGTTGCGTCCTGCCAGCGCGCGCAGTGCGTTGACTTCCGCATGGGCGGTGCAGTCGCCGGTCTCGGTGTTGCTGTTGCCGGCCTCGGCCAATACCTCGCCGGCGGCCGAGACGATGACCGAGCCGAAGGGGCGGTTGCCCCGTCGACGCGCCGCGTGCGACCACACGATGGCCTTGCGCAGGTAGCGGCCGTCGCGCTCGTCGAGCGTTGTTTCGGCGGGATAGGCGGTGTTGTTGTTGCTGCTGCTGAGGATGTTCATGCCTTGGGTAGGGAGCGTTCGCTGCGCGATGGGAGCATTGAAGTGTTGAAGATGGCGTCGGACGCGGGCTTGACCTTGAGGCCGAAGACATCGGCCACCTCGTCGACCTGCTGCTCGAGCGTGAGTTTCTTTATATCGCCAAGGCCGTGGCCGCGCGTGTCCGCCGCGCCCACGTACTGCGCCGTGATGCCCCAGCGCTCGAGTTCGATTTTCTCGTCGAGGATGGGTTCGCGCTGGCGCATGGCCGCGATGCTGGGCGCGGGGTTGGCAAAAGTCTCGACGATGGCCCGGTTGCTCGCGCGCAGGAAGGCCGCCACCGCCTTCGGGTTCTGCGCGACGAGGTTGCTGCTGGCGAGGATCGCGTTGCCGTACAGGTTGACGCCGGCGTCCGCGTACTTGAGCACCGACAGTTCCTCCGGCTTCATGCGCGCGAACAGCGACACCGCCGAGTCGTGGAAGTAGGTGGCGGCATCGACGTCGCCGCGCACCATCACGTTGTCGCGCGCGCTGAAGTCGGTGGTCTGCCACTGGAAGGCATCGGCGCGCATGCCCTGCTTGCGCGCCACCATCGGCCAGGCGCGCCGTGTCGATTCGACGGCTGCGGCAGCCACCTTCTTGCCCGCGAGGCTCCTGAAGTCGGCGCCGACGCCGCGGTCCTTGCGGCCGATGATCACGAATGGTGCGCGGTTGTAGTACTGGTACACGGCCTGCACCATCGGCGTGCCCGGGTTCTGCGCGTTGAACTCCACCAGCGAGCTGATGTCGCCCAGGCCCAGCTGGTACACGCCGCTGGCAATGCGCGTGATCGAGGCGACCGAACACGCGCCGGTGTCGATGCTCACATCGAGCCCCTCGTCCCTGTAGTAGCCCTTGGCCAGCGCGAGGAAGAAGGGTGCGGTCTGCCCGTTGATGCGGAAGTCGAGCGTGAACTTGAGCGGGGTGAGCTTGCCGGTGCTGCCCTGGGCGAACACGGAAGGCGCGGCGATGGGGGCAAGGGCGGCGGTGCCGGCCGCAAGAAAGAATCGACGTTGCATGTGGGGCCTCGGAGTCTTCGGGTCTTGAATCCCTCCGCCGCAAGGCAGAAGGCGTTTCAAGAGCAATTTCCGGGCGGGCGCACGTGGATGGTGCGTGCGCTGCTGAACGCTTCTACTCTTGCACCGGTTGATGCACGAGGCATGCCAAGGCTTTTGCTCGGGCATTGCAAAGGAATGCGTGCATTGCGGAAAAAGCGGAGCCACAATCCGGGCGCGCAATTTGCAAGGCAGCTTGCGCAGAGTAGAAGCGTTCAGCCACGTACCGGGCATCGTCCGTCCCTGGCAGGAAATTGCTCTTTCAGTTCGTCCCCACACGACCACAGAAGGAGTCCGCGCATGCTCGTTACCCAACAACCCGTCTTCCGCAAGTTCTGGCATGCCGTCATGCCGCTCACCGAACTCGCCAACGGCCCGAAGCCTTTCAAGTTGCTGGGCGAAGACATCGTTCTCTTCATCGATTCGCACGGCCAGCCCGCCGCGCTGCGCGACCGCTGCTGCCACCGCACCGCGAAGCTGTCAAAAGGCTGGTGCGTGGACAGCGAAGGCCAGGCCTGCGGCACCGGTGCCATCCAGTGCGGCTATCACGGCTGGACCTACGACCGCAGCGGCCAGGTGGTGCGCATTCCGCAGTACGACGCCGACCGCAAGATTTCGCCCGAGTACCGCACCACGGCCTACCACTGCACCGCGCGCTACGGTTATGCCTGGGTTGCGCTGGAAGATCCGATCGCCGACATCCCCGCCATTCCCGAGTTCGACGACCCGGCCTACCGCACCATCTTCCAGTTCTACGAGGAGTGGCAGACCAGCCCGATGCGCGCGCTGGAGAACTCCTTCGACAACTCGCACTTCAGCTTCGTGCATCGCGCCACCTTCGGCGTGGCCGCGAGCCCGAAGCCGAGCAAGTACGAGCTGGTGGAAAACGATGCGGGCTTCTACGCGGAGACGGTCATCGAGGCCACCAACCCGGTGAAGTTCCATGCGATCAGCGGCGTGACGGACCCCATCACCACGCGCCACATGCGCAACGCCTACTTCCTGCCGTTTTCGCGCCGTCTCGACATCGAGTATCCGAGCGGCGTGCGCCACATCATCATCAACTGCTTCACGCCCATCGACGACGGGCGCATGCAGCTGTGCCAATGGCTGTTCCGCAACGACACCGAGGCCGACTGCGCGGCGCAGATGCTGATCGACTTCGACGATGCGGTGACGCGCGAGGACAAGGACATCCTCGAGTCGACCGACCCGGACGCGCTGGTCGACACGCGCCGGCGCGGTGTGGAGTATTCGATGGAGTCCGACAGGCCGGGCATGCTGATCCGCAAGCACCTGATGCAGCTGCTGGCCAAGCATGGCGAGGCGGAGGTGTACCGCGGCATGAACGCCGCGGTGATTCCGATCGCGAAGGCGGCCTGAACCGCCTCGTTAGGCGTGCGCGGTGGCGGGATTCGGACGCGAGGCGCGCGACGATCCCTGCTCGTAACGGTCCATCGCGAGGCCGTCGGTGCGGATCTCAGGGCGCTGGCCCATCACCATGTCGGAGATGAGCTTGCCCGAGCCGCAGGCCATGGTCCAGCCCAGCGTGCCGTGGCCGGTGTTGAGGAACAGGTCGGCGTAGCGCGTGCCGCCGACGATGGGCGTGCTGTCGGGCGTCATCGGGCGCAGGCCGGTCCAGAAGGTGGCGCGCGGCACGTCGCCGCCGGGGAACAGGTCGGTCACGACCTTTTCGAGCGTGGCGCGGCGCGCCGGGTTCAGGCGCAGGTCGAAGCCGCCCAGCTCGGCCATGCCGCCCACGCGGATGCGGTTGTCGAAGCGCGTGACGGCCACCTTGTAGGTCTCGTCGAGCACCGTCGATTGCGGCGCCAGCGATTCGTCCAGCAGCGGCACGGTCAGCGAATAGCCCTTGACCGGGTACACCGGGATCTCCAGGCCCAGCGAGGCGACGGCGGCGCGCGAATAGCTGCCGAAGGCCATCACGTAGCGGTCGGCCGTGAGGATCTTGCCGGTGGTGGTGCGCACGCCGGTGATGCGGCTGCCGTCGGTTTCCAGGCCGGCAATGCTCTGGCCGAAGCGGAAGTCCACGCCCAGGCCGCGCGCGATTTCCGCGAGGCCGCGGGTGAAGAGGTGGCAGTCGCCGGTTTCGTCGTTGGGCAGGCGCAGGCCGCCGGTGAGGCGGTCGCGCGCGCCCGCCAGCGCGGGCTCGATGCGGGCGAGGCCGTCGCGGTCGAGCAGTTCATAAGGCACGCCGCACTCCTCGAGCACCGCGATGTCGCGCTGCACCGCGTCGAGCTGGGCTTGCGTGCGGAACAGCTGCAGGGTGCCGCCGGTACGCTGCTCGTACTGCAGGCCGGTGTCGGCACGCAGCTGCTGCAGGCAGCCGCGGCTGTATTCGGCCACGCGCATCATGCGTTCCTTGTTCACGGCGTATGCCTCGGGCGAGCAGTTCCGCAGCATTGCGGCCATCCAGCGCAGCTGGAACATCGTGCCGTCGGGGCGGATCGACAGCGGCGCGTGCTTCTTGAACATCCACTTGATGGCCTTCAGCGGAATGCCCGGCGCGGCCCACGGCGTGGAGTAGCCGGGCGACACCTGGCCGGCGTTGCCGAAGCTGGTTTCCTCGGCGGGACCGTCCTGCCGGTCGAGCAGGGTGACCTCCGCGCCGGAGCGCGCGAGGTAGTAGGCCGTGGTGGTACCGATCACGCCGCCGCCGAGAACAATGACTTTCATGGTGTATCCGCCGATTCAAATGGAATGAAAGGAATTTAAGATGCACAATCCAGTGGATTCCATTGTTTTTTGAAATTCGGCAGTGAAATCCACTGCCGTAAATCGCCCAAGGCCGCCTGCGAAGTGAAATGCCCGAACTCGACCGAATCGACCGCCGGATCCTCGATGTTTTGCAGCGCCAGGGCCGCATTTCCATGACCGAACTGGCCGAGCACATCGGACTGTCGGCGTCACCCTGCGCGGAGCGGGTGAAGCGCATGGAGCGCGACGGCGTCATCACCGGCTATCACGCGCGGGTGTCGCCCGAAGCACTGGGCAAGACGCTGCTGGTGTTCGTCGAGATCAAGCTGTCGGCCAAGTCCGGCGACGTGTTCGACAAGGTCAAGCAGGAGCTGCTGCACATGCCCGAGGTGCTCGAATGCCACCTGGTGTCGGGCAGCTTCGACTACCTGGTGAAGGCGCGGCTCAGCGGCATGAGCGAATACCGTCACCTGCTGGGCGACATCCTCAAGAAGCTGCCGGTGGCGGCCGAGTCGCACAGCTACGTGGTGATGGAAGAAATCAAGGAAACCCTGACGCTGGCCGTGGACCGGTGAACAGACCGCTGAACACAACGATGAGCACGAACCGCGACATTCCCGACATCACCATCCGCCCCTGGCGGCTGGACGACTTCGACGCCGTCAAGGCCATCCTCGACGACACCTTTGCGAGCACCTGGCTGCCGCAGCTCACCCCGGAGGCCGCGCGCACCTACCGCGAGAGCGGCGAGCCCGTGGGCTACATCGACGAGATGGGCCCGGCTTTCTTCGTCGCCGAGATCGACGGCGAGGTGGTCGGCATGGTCCACTGGGAGCACGACTTCGTGCATGCGTTGCACGTGCCGGCCGCGCAGCAGCGCCGCGGCATCGCACGCGCGCTGATGGCCTTCGCGGAAGACGGCATGCGCGCCGGCGGCGTGACGCTCGCGCGGCTGGAGACCGACACCTTCAACACGCAGAGCCAGGGCTTCTACCTCGCGCTCGGCTATCGCGAGGCCGACCGCTACCCCGATCTCGAATGGCACAGCGGCTTCACGACCATCCTGTACGTGAAGCCGCTTTCATCCTGAACCGCAACGTCTCACCAAGGACATCCGCATGACCATCTCGATCCGCCGCGACGGCACCACCGGCACGCGCCACATCCTGAAGATCCGCAACCACGAGATCCCGGTCGATGCCTCGCCGGCCGGCGGCGGCAGCGACGCCGGCCCCGAGCCGCACGACCTGTACGACGCATCGCTTGCCGCCTGCAAGGCGCTCACCGTGCTGATCTATGCGCGCCGCAAGGGCATTCCCGTGGAAGACATCGAGGTGGTGGTCGACCGCGACGACAGCGAGGAACGCAAGGGCGTCTACCGCCTGAAGTCCGGCCTGCGCCTGAGCGGCGACCTGAGCGAGGCGCAGCGCGACGAACTGCTGCGCGTGGCGGGCAAGTGCCCGGTGCACAAGCTCATGACCGAGGTAAAGACCGAGATCGAGACCGGCTGGGCCGACTGAGCCCGCGCGGCATTCGTTCGCGCTCAGTTCAGCACGCGGTACGCCCGCAACGCGCGCAGCAGCGCCCACAGGCCGGCCTCGGCCGGCACGCTCTTCTCGTTGAACGACACGGCGATGTACACGTCGTCCGCCGGCACATAGGCCACGACGCTGGTGAAGCCCTCGATGCCGCCGCTGTGGCCCAGCATCAGGCCCGGCCCGTCGGGCACGTCGTAGAGCTGCACGCCCATGCCGTAGAACGAATTGCTCCCCGCGTAGGGGCCGAGCATGGCGGGCATGCCGGTGAACATGCGGTGCACCGAGGCCTCGGGCAGCACCCGGCCGGCCAGCAGCGCGTGCCAGAAGCGCACCAGGTCGCCGCCCGTCGAGGCCAGCGCACCGGCCGCGTAAGGCGTGGCGTACTGGTCGGGTGCATCGACCGGCCGGCCGGCCGCATGCCCGGTGGCCACGGGCAGCTCGACGCCCGGCTTGCGCATGACCGTGTGCGTGAGTGACAGCGGCCGGATGAGCCGCTTTGCGAGCACGTCCGCCAGCGGCGCGCCTTCGACCTTCTCGATGATCACGCCGAGCATCGCGTATCCGGTGTTGGTGTAGCTCCAGTTGGTCCCGGGGCAGAACTGCGGCTTCTGCGCGGTCCCGAGCGCGATGATCTCCGCCGGCGTCCGATAGGCCGTGCCGAACGTGGGCAGGGCGTTGAAGCTCACGAGGCCGCTGGTGTGGCGCAGCAGCTGCTCGACGGTGATGAGCCCGGCGTTGGGTGCATCGGGAAACCACCTGTCGATGGTGTCACCGAGCTTGAGCTTGCGCTCTTCCACCAGCTGCAGCACGACCGCAGCCGTGAGCGTCTTGGCGGTGCTCGCCACCTGGAAGGGCTGCTCGGGTGCCACGGGTTGCGGCGGCTCCTTGCGCGCCAGCCCGCGCGTGGCCGACCAGGTGCCTTCGCCCGGAATCGCGACCGCCACGCTGGCGGCGGGCACGTGCTGCAGCATCTTGTCGAGCGCATTGCCGAGCGAGGCCTGCAGCCCGGCGGGAAGCTCCCCGTCGATGGAGCGCCTGAAGTCTTTCTGCCAGACCGCATTGGGCGCAGAACGCATCGGCGGCCCGGCGTAGACGGGCGAGGGCGCACACGCCGGCTGCGCTTGCGCCAGGCCCCACCACACCGAGGTGGCGAGCAGCACCGCCGACGAAATTTTCAGCAACGTCATTCGAAATTCCGGTTCACGGGCTACGGCTGCCTGGCGGCCTCCGCCTTGGCGCGCGCGGTCTGCACGCGCTTTGCATTGCGGTCGCCCCAATCCGCCAGCGGGCCGAGTGCCTCGTTGAGCGAGGTGCCCAACTTGGTCGCGGAGTATTCCACGCGCGGCGGCACTTCATGGAACACCTCGCGGTGGACGATGCCGTCGGCTTCGAGTTCGCGCAGCTGCTGGATCAGCATCTTCTCGCTGATGCCGGGCAAATGCCGCTTGAGTTCGCCGAAGCGCAAGGACTGCGCGTCCAGTTCGCGGAGGATGACGGCCTTCCATTTGCCGCCGATGACGTCGAACGCAGCGGCGATGCCGCTGTTGCCGGATTTCTTTGATTTCATTCTTGGCCTGGAGGATTGCACCGTCGGGCTCAGGCCCATGTCATGAACTGGATCGCGCGCAGCACTTCGGCTTCGCGCTCCATGAAGAAATCGGTGTGGTTGCTGTTGTCGAGGGTCAGGCGATTGGGCGTGTCGAGTGCCGCCACGAGCTTGTTCGAATCGGAAATGCGCGCGCGGCGAAGGATCCGCAGGTAGGTCTCCGCATCCTTCTGCGTTTTCGCATCGAGCGGCTGCTCGAGCCAGGGACACAGGTCGCGGTTTTCCGCGGGCAAGGCGCTCACGACCAGGGACGGAGCCCGCACGGCCTTGTAGTCGGGTGAGTAGGAGTGGGCTGCTGTATCCATTGCGTTGTTCACTTCGCTCGGTGTGTTGATGCTCACGCTGCCGTCGGCATGGATGTCGATGGCGTTGCGCAGGTTCGCCTCCAGCGCCGGCCACCAGTTCTTCGACGTTCGGCGGGCGAAGGCAATGGCCGCCTGCAGCGAGCGAAGGTCTTCCGGCTTCGGGCTGGGCTCTTCGAGCAGGGTGTTCTTCGGCGCCTCCTCACCGCCGCTGTCTCCGTCAACCGTGTAATCGAAAGTCGTGTCGAGGTAGATGAGACCTTGCGTGCGCTCAGGGTAGAGCCCCGCGAAGCGCGTGATCTCGTTGCCCGCGATCGAATGGCCGGCCAGCACCGCGCGATTCACGCCCATCGCGTCGAGCACCGCTTTCAGGTCGGCCACGAGCGTGTCCACCTCGTAGAACTGCGTGGTGGTCTTCACCGGCAGCGGCTTGTCCGAAAGGCCGTAGCCGCGTCGGCTGATCGCGATCACGCGCGACTTCGCGGCCAGCGCCGGCGCGAGACTGTCGAAGCTGCCCGCGTTGGCGCCGAGTCCGGCCAGCAGCACGAAGACCGGGCCGGTGCCGCGAGGCGATTGCCAGTCGCGCACCTGCAGGGAAACTGCAGGCGAGTCGGACACCTTCACCCGGCGGTCGATGACGGAGACCTTGCCCTCGTCGACCGTACTGGCTGCGCCTGCACCCGCATCTCCGCTCGCCCCAGTGCCGCTCCCCGCGATGCCGATGCCGCCATGGCCGCGTCCGCCGCCGCCGCAGGCCGCAAGTCCGGCGACACCTGTCAGGGCCATGGCCTGCAGGAGGTTCCTGCGCCGGAGCCGAACACGGTCGGGCTGGTCCTGGGGCTGCAAGAGGGGAGAGGAGCGACGCATTCGATGTTCCATTTCCGTATGTGAGGAGTCGCTGCAGTGTCGTTTTCGTACCTGAAGGTCCGCTTGGGCGTTCATGAAGATTTCCTGAAGTACCCCGCAGCCGCTTGTCAGATACTTCGGCCTCATTCCCGCCACCGGGCGGGGTTCGTTCGCATGGAGGCCCATGAATCTTTTGCTTGTTGAGGACGACCTTGATCTGGGCAACGGCGTGCGCATTGCGCTGGCCAATCAAGGCATGGATGTGGTGTGGGTCCGCAGACTCGACGACGCCCTGCGCACCCTCGACGGCGGCACATTCGACATGGTGTTGCTCGACCTCGGCCTGCCGGACGGCGACGGGCTCGACCTGCTGTTCCGCCTGCGCCGCGACCGCCAGATATTGCCGGTGCTGGTGCTGAGCGCGCGCGATGCGCTCAACGACCGGCTGCGCAGCCTGGACGACGGTGCCGACGACTACCTGGTCAAGCCCTTCGCGCTGGCCGAGCTGCTGTCGCGGGTGCGTGCGCTCGCGCGCCGCAGCTACGGCTTCAACGACGAGACCATCCGCATGCGCGGGCTGGCGCTGCACGAGCCCACGCGCGGCGTGCTCGTCGACGGCGAGCCGGTCGAGCTGTCGCGCTGCGAGTTCGACCTGCTGGCGCTGCTGCTCAAGCGCACCGGCCGCGTGGTCACGCGCCGCGTGATGGAAGAGCAGGTGCTGCCCGGCGGGCAGGCCAACGGCAGCAACTCGCTCGAAGTGCATATCTCCAACCTGCGCCGCAAGATCGGCCAGGGCTATATCCGCACGGTGCGCGGCATCGGCTATGTGATCGACGTGCAATCGCTGGTGCGGAGCACGACGAAATGATGCAGGCGCTGGCGCAGCGCTGGAAGAACTGGAAACAACCTTCCCTGATGCGGCGCCTGCTGCTGGCGCAGATGGGCGTGGTGGCCTTGCTGTGGACCATGGCCATCGCGCTGCTGCTGTACGACTCGTACGAAGACCCCGAGCTGCTCAAGTACGACAAGATCTTCCAGACCGTGCTGGCGATCTCGCAGAACACGGCCGACCATCCCGAAAAGCAGCAGGAGACGCTGGCCGCCTTCGACGCGGCGCTGCTCGAGACGGTGGGCGACGGCGACGCCGCGTCCGATTCCGCCCCGGTCATGCAGGTGTGGCAGGGGGACAGGCTGATCTACCGGTCGACCGCGGCGGTGCCGGTGATCCTCAATTCGGCGCCCAACCGCATCGAGACGGTGAAGGCGGGCAACCGCGAATGGCGCGCGCGCACGCTGGTGTCTCCCACCACGGACACCCGCGTCATGCTGGCCGAGCCCAGCGTGTGGCGCCTGACGGTGACCGTGATGTACCGGGGCTACTACCTGCTGCCGCTGGTCATCAGCCTGCCGTTCCTGGTGTTCCCGGCGTGGCTGTCGGTGCGGCTCGCGCTGCGGCCCTGGCGCCAGGTGAGCAAGGAAACCGCCGAGCGCGGTCCCGCCGACCTCACGCCGCTGTCGTACACGCCGCCGCACAAGGAGCTGCAGCCGCTGGTGCAGAGCATCAACAGCCTGCTGCAGCGGGTGCGCGACAGCACCTCGCGCGAGCGCAGCCTGATCGCCGATGCGGCGCACGAACTGCGAACGCCGCTGGCCGCCATGCGCGTGAACGTCGAGGCGCTGAAGGAGCAGAGCACCGACGAGGGCCAGCGCGAGCTCATGGGCAACCTGCTGCGCAGCAACGACCGCGCGGCCCGGCTGGTGGGGCAGCTGCTGCAGCTCATGCGCAGTGATGCGGTCTCGGACAACGCGCTGCCGGTGATGCTGTCGCTCGACGCGCTGGTGCAGGACCGCCTCGCGATGATCGAGGGCCTGGCCAGCGCCCGGGGCATCGAGCTGGAACTGGTGTGCGAAGACAACGTGCCGGTGCTGGGCGAGCGCGAGAGCCTGGTCTCGATGATCGACAACCTCGTCAACAACGCCATCAAGTACAGCCCCGCGGGCGGCACGGTGATGGTCCACGTGGCGCACGAGGGGCCGCATGCGCTGCTGACGGTGGCCGACCAGGGGCCGGGCATTCCGGCCGCGCTGCGCGAGCGGGTGTTCGACCGCTTCTTCCGCAACCCCGACCAGACCCAGAGCGGCAGCGGGCTGGGCCTGGCCATCGTGAAGTCGGTGGTCGACCGGCACGGCGGCGAGGTGACGCTCGGCGAAACCGCCGAAGGCGGCCTGCTGGCGACGGTGCGGCTGCCGCTGGCGATGGCCGAGGCGCCGCAGCCCATGCTCTGCAGCTGAGACCGCCCCGGGGACGTCCGAAAGGGCAATCGGCCCGAGTCAGGTCCGTTTTGGGGCGACGATTTACACTACCCGGCGCCGTTTACAGGACACTTTCCAATGAAGTGGGTCATTCTTGCCATCTTCGCGCTCAGCGCGCTCTACGTTCATTTCCGCGGCCAGGTACGGCATCGTTTCTTCAGACAGCTCTCTGATCACTCGACCTTCCTCGCCCCGCTGAACGTCTTCATGTACCTTTTCTCGAAGGTGCCGGGTACGCCGTACCTGTCGCCCGCGCAGTTCCCCGAGATGCGCATCCTCGAGGAGAACTGGGAAGTCATCCGCGAGGAAGCGCTGGCCATGCGCAACGGCGGCAGCATCAAGGCCTCGAGCCAGTTCAACGACGTGGGCTTCAACTCCTTCTTCAAGAGCGGCTGGAAGCGCTTCTACCTGAAGTGGTACGACGAGGCGCATCCCTCGGCCGCCGTGCTGTGCCCGCGCACCACCGAGCTGCTCAAGGGCATCGGCACCATCAAGGCCGCGATGTTCGCGGAGCTGCCCCCGGGCAGCCGCCTTGTGCGCCACCGCGACCCGTTCGCGGGCTCGCTGCGCTACCACCTGGGCCTGTGGACGCCGGGCGTGGAAGGCTGCTACATCGACGTGGACGGCCAGCGCTACCACTGGCGCGACGGCGAGGCCGTGGTGTTCGACGAGACCTTCATCCACTACGCCGAGAACACGACCGACCACGACCGCGTGATCCTGTTCTGCGACATCGAGCGACCGCTGAAGTACCGCTGGGCCAGCGCGGTGAACCGCTGGTTCGCCAAGAACCTGCTGGCCGCGGCCAGCTCGCCCAACGACGCGGGCGACAAGACCGGCGGCATCAACCGCGCGTTCAAGTACATCTACCAGATCCGCGTGGTCGGCAAGCGCCTGAAGGCCTGGGACAAGCGGGTGTACTACCTCGTGAAGTGGGCCATCTTCGGCGGCCTCGCGCTCTGGATCTTCTGGTAAGGCCGGTTTTTCACGGCTTTCGCTGAAGGCCGAAGGCGGTTGCGAAGGCTTGTGCAACCGCCTCGACATTGCGGCTGCCTTCGTCCGAGTTTCGCCAGACCAGCGAGAGCTTGCGAAACGGAGCGCGGCTTCCCAGGCCCACTTCGCGGACCGCATAGGCATCGACCAGCGGGCGCCTGGGCTGGGGGACGACGGAAACCCCCAGGCCCTGGGCGACCATCGCGACGATGGCGTCCATCGAACGCAGTTCCATCACGCAGCGCGCATCCGGCATCAGGCTGCGCACGTACCGAGCGGCGACGCGTCCTCCCGAAAGCGACAGGTCGTAGCCCACCCAGTCGTAGGCTTCGAGCAATTGCCTGACCGTTTTGCCGGAGGCATTCGGCGGCGCCAGCAGCACGTAGGGCTGGCGGTGCAGTTCCCGCCAGACCAGCCGGCGCGAGCCACCGGCTTCCGGCCTGACGAGCAGCGCAAGGTCGAGCCGCGCTGCCTTCAACTCCGAGATCATTTCGTCGCTGTCGTTCAGTGGAGGAACCACCACGTCCAGCGACGGATGCTTCTGGCGAAGCGTATGGAGCGCCTGCGGCAGCACGTCGCTCTGCATGCTGGTGATCACGCCTACCCTGATGCGGCCTGCCACTTCCACGACCGGGCGGGAGCGAAGCATCTGCAGCCGGTGAGAGAAGTCGCCCACCACGCTCACCACCTCGTGGGCAAAAGCCGTAGGCGCCACCACGCGGGTGGAGCGGTCGAACAGCGGCTTGCCGAAATACTGCTCCAGTTGCTTGACCTGCAGGCTCACCGCGCTCGGGCTGCAGCCCACGACGCCGGCCGCGGCGGTGAAGCTGCCATGCTCGAGGATGGTGCGCAAGGTGACCAGCATCGTGAGATTCATGAGAAATCCTCACAGTTGATATTTGTATATCTCGCTTTACTCATTTTATGGCGCGCCTAGGATTCGCCGGATCCATTCAACCTGCCTGACCGGAACCACCCGCCCATGAACGACATCCGACGCCACCGTCTCGCAAGCGCCAGAAGCCTGGCATGCATCCTGGGGCTCGCGCTCGCAGCCTGGCAGTCGCACGCGGCCACCGCGTGGGTGCCCGAGCGCGCCATTCACCTGGTCTCGCCGAGTCCTCCGGGCGGGGGGACGGATGCCGTGTGCCGCCTGCTTGCGGCCAAGCTGGGTGAACAGGCGAAATGGCAGGTCGTCGTCGATACGAAGCCAGGCGCGGGCAACAACATCGGCCTGGAGTTCGGCGCGAAGTCGCCGCCTGACGGCTACACCGCCGTGCTCGGCGAAACCAGCAACCTGACGGTCAACCAGTTCCTCTACAAGAAGCTCAGCTTCGATCCCGCCAGGGACCTGGCGCCGGTCGCGCTGGTCGGCACGGGCGTGTCGGTGCTGGTGGTGAATGCCTCCAGTCCGTACGACAGCCTCGCTTCGCTGCTGGCGGCCTCGAAGAAGAAGCAGCTTGCCTATGCATCGTCCGGCAATGGAACCGTCGGGCATCTGGTGGCAGAAAACCTGCGCGTCACGGCGGGAGCCAACGTTCTGCACGTGCCCTACAAGGGCGGCGGTCCGGCCATGACGGACATGCTGGGCGGACAGGTCGACTTCTACATCTCCTCCCTCGTCTCGGCGCTGCCGCTCATCAAGGACCACAAGCTGCGGGCGCTCGCGGTGACTTCGGGAGCGAGGGATGCGTCACTGCCCGACGTGCCCACCTTCATCGAGAGCGGCTTCAAGGGCTTCGAGTACTACACGCTGTACGGCGTCGTGGTGCCCGCCAGGACACCGGAGAACATCGTCCGGACCATGAACACGGAAATCAACCGGGTGCTCGATTCGGCGGATGTCCGGGCCAATCTTGCCGCGCGAGGCATTTATGTGCGGACCGGAACGCCGGAAGCGTTCAACACGTTCCTGAACAGCGAGAGAAAGAAATGGGCGGAGCTCGTGAAGGCAACCGGCGCGACGGCCGAATGAACCAGGAAGACCGCATGAATCCGCCGGTGGACCTGCGCAGCGACACCGTGACGCGCCCCACGCCCCAGATGTACGACCGCATCGCGTCGGCTCCCCTGGGCGACGACGGGCTCGACGGCGACCCGACCGCGCTCGAGCTGGAGGCGGAGGCCGCCCGACTGCTGGGCAAGGAGGCTGCGCTGTACGTTCCGAGCGCGACGATGGCCAATCTGCTTGCCATCCTCGCCCAGGCCGGGCGGCAGGAAGTCGTTCTTGCCGAAGCGGCGTCGCACATCTACGTGACCGAACGCGGTGCGGCCGCGCTGACGGGGTCGTTCTATCAGGCCATCGCCGGTGTCGACGGCGCCATGGAACTGGGCCAGCTGCAGGAGGCTCTGGAGCCGGGCCGCAACAAGCTGCGCACCGGACTCATCTGCCTGGAAACCTCCCACAACAACGCCGGCGGAACGGTGTTGCCGCTCGCCCACATGCAGGCGGTCTTCGAGGCGGCCAAGGGTGCGGGCGCCACCGTCCACCTGGACGGCGCGCGGTTGATGAACGCGGCCGTGGCACTGGGCGTGCCGGCTTCGGAGATCACGGCCTTTGCCGATACCGTTTCGCTGTGCCTGTCCAAGGGCCTGAGCGCACCCATGGGGGCCGTGCTTGCCGGGCCTGCGGACACCATCCGGCGTGCCAGGTGGCACAGGAAGCTGCTCGGGGGCAGCCAGCGCCAGGTCGGAATCGCCGCGGCCGCAGGGCTGGTTGCCATCACCACCATGGTGGGGCGGCTGGCGGACGATCACGCAGTCGCGCGCCGCCTCGCTCACGGCATCGGCCGGCTCCAGGGGCTTGGCGCCAATGAACCGCAGACCAACATCGTGCAGGTCGACGTGAGCGCCACGGGGCTCGATGCGGCGCAGTGGGAGGCCGCACTGCGCAAGCTGGGCGTCCTGGTCCGCCCATGGGGCAAGCACAGGCTGCGCTGCGTCACCCATCGCCATACGGGCGAGCGAGAGATCGATCAGGCGCTGGAGGCTTTCAGGGCCGTTGCCGCGGGCGCTGCCTGACTGCCCGACGGATCGGGGCTCAGGCCTCGGTCCACACCAGCCGGTCGCGCGTGGTGCCTGCCCAACTCACGACGGCCGCGAGCAGCGTGCCGCTGAGCACGTCGAGCAGCACATGCTGGCGCGTGGCCAGCGTCGAGTAGACGATGCCGAAGGCCCACAGCACGTTCAGCGCGCGCAGCCACGTGGGCGCTGCCACGCTGCGCAGTTGGCGCTCCAGCAGCACGGCGGTGAGCACCGCGAACGCGACGTGCAGCGACGGAAACGCATTGCCGCCCACGTCGGTGGCCTTGAGAAACTGCAGCGCCGGATACTGCGACCAGTCGACCGGAAACACCGGCACCGTGGTGGGGAACAACCAGAACACCACGAGGCCGACGCCCGCCATGATGGCGGCGTCGCGCGCGCAGGCCCAGAGCTCCGCCTTGTCCTTCGCGAAGGCCGGCGCCAGCGAGATGTAGAACCACAGCGAGCCGTAGAGCACCATCGCGTCGTCGCTCACGCCCACCCAATGGTCGAGCCGCGTGAGCGGCATCACCGTCGGCTCCGAAGGCGGGTGGTGCATCACCCAGAAGTACACGACGAAGAAGCCCGAGATGCCGACGGTGGTGCCGATCATCTTCACCAGCCAGAGCGTGGCGATCCGATGGCCCAACGCCAGGTACCAGGGCCGCGAAGGCAGAGGGGAGGAAGTCGCCGGGCGGGAGGTCATGGAGCGCCCCAGCTTATGCCGCTGCATTGCGTGAACATTGCGCCTTCCGCAAGGGAGCCTCTCCTAGAATGGCCCGCCTCTTTTCCCGCATCCAGCCCTTGCCGCATCCCTCATGAGAATCCTGCTCGTCGAAGACGAAGTCGACCTGGCGCAAGCCCTGGCCTCGGCCCTGCGGCAGAACCAGGCGGTGGTCGACGTAGCGGGCTCGCTGCGCGAGGCCGAGGAAGCGGTGCTGAGCGCGCCGCACGACGTGATCGTGCTCGACCGGGGCCTGCCCGACGGCGACGGCCTGTCGCTGGTGCGCTTCCTGCGGCAGAACGAGATTCCCACCGCCGTGCTGGTGCTCACGGCCATGACCGATGTGGCCGAGCGGGTGCTGAGCCTCGACGGCGGCGCCGACGACTACCTCGCCAAGCCCTTTTCGATGGACGAGCTGATGGCCCGCGTGCGCGCGCTGGCCAGGCGCCCCGCGGTGCGCGCCAACTTCACCATGACGCTGGGGCAGCTGAGCTTCGACCACCACATGCGGCAGGCCCATGTCGGTGACCTGAACCTCACGCTGCCGCGCCGCGAACTGCTGGTGCTGGAGGCGCTGCTCGAGCACCGCGGCCGCACCGTGCTGCGCGAGACCATGCAGGACCGCGTCTACGGCCACAAGGACGAGATCCAGTCGAACGCGCTCGACACCCACGTGTCGCGGCTGCGCTCCAAGCTCGACAAGGCCGGCGCGCAGGTCGAGATCCACGCGATCCGCGGCGTGGGCTACCTGATCTGCGCGGCCACGCCGTCGAACAACGGATGAGCCTGAGCCTGCTCTCGCTGCGCTGGCGGCTGATCTGGAGCCTGATCCTGCTGCAGGTGGTGGTGGGTTCGCTGGTGCTGGGCGGCTTCATCGGCCTGGCGTGGGTGGCGGGCCGCATGGTCGACGAGACCGGGCAGGAGACCATCGCGGTGATCCAGCGCGCGCTCATGCGTGACGC
This sequence comes from Variovorax durovernensis, assembly GCF_977011995.1. Taxonomy (NCBI): domain Bacteria; kingdom Pseudomonadati; phylum Pseudomonadota; class Betaproteobacteria; order Burkholderiales; family Comamonadaceae; genus Variovorax; species Variovorax durovernensis. The sequence continues at coordinate 156,803 of NZ_CDRNCW010000002.1, forward strand.
CGAAGGCCGGCTCGCCGTCGCGCCGACCCCCGAGATCCAGCGCCTGGACGAGGCCGACTCGTCCTTCTGGTTCATCGCGCGCGATGCCGCGGGCTCCGAAGTGCGGCACGGCGATGTACCCGCGAAGTACGCCGGCCTGGCGACCACGCTCGACGGCATGGAGCGCCTGACCATCGATCCGTCGAAGGACAACACCCAGCCAAAGGCCCGCTTCGAGCGCGTGGAAACCGACGCGACGGGCCCCGTCAACGTGGTGGCCCAGACCGGCGCGCCGCTCACCGTCAAGACCACGCTCAAGGGCACGGGCCTGGTGTTTCTCTTCCTGGTGGCGCCGATGGCGCTGGTGACCTGCCTTGGCGTGATCCTGGCCACGCCCTTCGTGGTCAAGCGCGGGCTCAAGGGCGTGGTGGCCACCGCCGAGCATGCGGAAAGCATCGACGTGCACGAGCGCACCACGCGGCTGCCGCTGGCCAACGTGGCGAGCGAGATCCGCCCGCTGGTCAACGCCGTGAACCGGGCCTTCGACCGGCTCAACGAAGGCTACGACCGGCAGGAGCGCTTCCTGGCCGATGCCGCGCACGAACTGCGCACGCCCATCACCACCCTGCAGATCCACCTGGAGCGGCTGCCCCACGATCCGCTGAAAGTGAAGCTCAAGCAGGCTTCCGCGCGACTGGCCACGCTGGCCGAGCAACTGCTCGACCTGCAGCGGCTGGACCGCATCGCCTCGCACGATGCGCAGGTCGACCTGAAGCCGCTGTGCGAGCGCGTGGCGGCCGACATCGCACCGCTGGCGATCATGAACCGCTGCACGCTGTCGGTCGAAGCGCCCCGGGCGCTGCTGGTGCGCGGCGACGCGCCTTCCCTCGAACGCGCGCTCACCAACCTGATCCAGAACGCCATCGAGCACGGCGGTCAGGGCTGCGACATCCAGGTGCGGCTGTGGGAGCCGTCGGGCTTCGAGGTGCTCGACTCCGGGCCGGGCATTCCGGAGGCCGACCGCGAGCGCGTGGTGGCACCGTTCCACCGGCTGGTGCCGCGCGGGCGCGGCGCAGGGCTCGGCCTGCATCTGGTGGCGGAGGTCGCGCGGCTGCACGGTGGCCAGCTCACGATCGGGTCGAGCGAATCGGGCGGGGCGAGGATGCGGCTGGAGCTGAACCTGGCGGCCTGAGCGCGCGGTTGCACGGCTGCGAGAAACCCTGCGCCAGCCATTGCCCGAGCAGGCCCGAGGCTGCGACCACCAGCACGAACCAGAGCGGTATCCACGCGGGCGGCGCGCCGCTGCGCTGGAACAGCCACGCGCCGGGAATCACCACGAACATGTGAGTCAGGTAGACCTCGTAGCTGTGACGGCCGAAGCACCGCAGCGGCGCGGCGGCCATGCCGGCGCACCAGCCCCAGGGGCGCCAATGCGTCGTCACCAGCAGCAGCGCCACGCCCAGTTCCAGCAGCGAGACCTGTAGCCCGAAGCGCGTGAGTCCCCACTGGTGCACCTCCTTGCGCAAGCAGAAGACCAGCAGGCTGAGCGCGAGCCCGCCCAGCATGACGGCACGCCGCACGAGTGGCGGCGGCAGGCGCGGCACGCGGTGCGCGAGCAACGCGGCCAGGCAGCCGAAGGCGATGCCGTCCATGCCCGAAAGGTACGAATGGTCCTGCCACAGTTCGTTGTTGCTGAACACGCTGCTGCGCGCGAGCGGCCCCAGCATGATCGGCACCGCCAGCAGCCACGCCATCCGCCGCTCGCTGCCGGCCAGCACGCACAGCAACGGGAAGAACAGGTAGAAGGCTTCTTCCACCGACAGCGACCACAGCACGCCCCAGGGTCCCGGCAGGTAGCCGACCTGCGCTTCCAGCCAGTTCAGGTGCAGGCCCAGCGCCGCGAGCAGTGCGCGCCAGAGCGGAACCTTGGCGGTGTCGAGTGCGAACCAAGGGCTGCCCGCCAAGTGCAGCACGGCCAGCACCGCCAGCAGCAACAACAGGCTCGGCAGGATGCGCGCCGCGCGGAATCGATAGAACGCCGCCGGCCGTACCCTCGACAGGTCGCCCCAGCGCCATATCGAAGCGCTCGTGATCAGGTAGCCCGAGACCACGAAGAACACGATCACCGCGTAGTAGCCGCTGCGAAAAAGGATGCCGGAGATCCGTGGCCCCAGCATCTCCGCCAGCGCCGGTGGTCCGAAAGGAATGCGCAGGTTCGCATGCAGCAGGACGACGAACACGACCAGCATGCCGCGAAGCAGATCGACGTGCGCCATGCGCGCAAGAGGCTGATCGGTGGGCGCTGCGACAGGGGCCATCGCGGCGATTCTGCAAGCCGCCATCGTCCAGTGTCTGAAGGGCTGCTGAAGCACCGACAATAAGAGGCTGCCCGCCATGCCTCTTGCCGATCACGACCTCTTCCCGCCCAACGACCTTGCCAGTGCCCATGCGCTGATCGCCCGCGTGCAGTCGTTGCTCGATGCCCAAGGGATCGCAATGCGCGCACCGCCACCCGAGCCCACCACCTGCTGCGGGCGCGGCTGCAATGGCTGCGTGTGGGAAGGGTGGCTGGGCGCGGTGGCTTATTGGCGGGACGAGGCCGCGCTGTTGCTGGGTTGAGTGGGGCTGTATCCCTTCTTGCAAGGGGTGTGGCTATCGGACGGCGCGGCAGAATGAGCGGCACCTGAACCTGTGGTTCAAAGGAAATCTGTGGACGACATCATGAAATGGCCGTTCGACCAGCCTCGCAACTGTGCGGCTGTCTTCTCCAAAAGCGTTCTGGATCGAAGCAGGCCGATCCTGCATGTTTCGCACGACGAAGACGACCACGGCTGGCGGTTCCTGGACGGTGTCAGCGAAGAACTGGACGACAGTGCCTTGGTCGCATCCGAAGGCGCAATGACGCTCATCGGTGTTGCTGCCTACGTCGCTGCCGGCGTGGGTTGGTACTTTTTGATTTGGCCCTGAGCCTGCGTACTTGGAGGGGTCGCCATGGGTATGGAGAACGACGCCAGATTCTGGGATCGCACCTCACGCAAATACGCAACGAGCACGATCGCGGATCAGGCCGGCTACGAGCGCACCCTGGCTCGGACTCGTGCCCTGTTGAAGCGAAATGCCAGCGTGTTGGAACTGGGCTGCGGAACGGGGACGACGGCGCTGCGGCTCGCAGGCGGCGTTCAGCGCTATCTCGCGACCGATATTTCCACTGGGATGATCGAGATCGCCAAGGAAAAACACGCCGCCGCGCCGATGCCGGCGCTGGCCTTTCGCGCAGCGACCGCAGAGGTGCTGGCGCTGGACGCATCGAGGTTCGACGTCGTCATGGGCCTCAACTATCTCCACCTGATCCGCGACCTGCCTGGCACGCTGCGCTGCATCCATGCCTTGCTTGCGCCGGAAGGCCTGTTTATCTCCAAGACCCCCTGCCTTGGAGACATGAATCCGCTCATCCGGCTTGCCCTTTTGCCCGCGATGCAGGCGATCGGGAAGGCGCCCTATGCGGGCGCATTCCAGGCGGCAGAACTGAGCCAGTGCATAGATGCCGCAGGCTTCGAAGTCCTTGCGGTTGAACGCCACGCAGCGAAGGGCAGAGACAACTGCCCCTACATCTTGGCTCGCAAGAACTGACTGGTCCGCCCGGCGGCCCGCAGCCTACTGATTCTGTGACCCCCGGTGCGCCCACCCCGTCGTGTGCTTCTCGATCACGCTGAAGAGTTCGTACATCAGCATCGCCATCGCGCCCACCACCATCAGGCCCGCGAAGGCCAGGCCCATCTGCATGGCCGAGCCGGCGGAAATGAGCAGGTAGCCGATGCCTTCGTTCGCCGCCGTCATTTCGCTCACCGTTGTGCCGACGAAGGCCAGCGTGATCGCGACCTTCAGCGAGCCGAAGAAGTAGGGCATGGAGCGCGGCAGGCCGATCTTCATGAGCACGTCCCAGCGCTTGGCGCCGAGCACGCGCAGCACGTCTTCGAGTTCGGGCTCCAGCGTCGCGAGGCCGGTCGCGATGTTGACCATGATCGGGAAGAAGCTGATCAGGAAGGCCGTGAGGATCGCCGGGCCCGCGCCGATGCCGAACCACACCACCAGGATCGGCACGAAGGCCGCCTTGGGCAGTGCGTTGAAGGCCGTCATGAGCGGGTAGATCGCCGCGTACGCGACGCGCGAGCTGCCGATGACGAAGCCCATCAGCACGCCCACCACGATCGCCAGGCCGAAGCCCGCCATCGTGACCCAGAAGGTGCGCCACGCGTGGCCCGCGATGATTTCCTTGAACTCCCAGAACTGGTTCCAGATGCGCAGGGGGCTGGGGAAGATGAAGTCGGAGACCTCGAAGCCCGCGCAGATGACCTGCCACAGCAGGAGCACCGCCACGAGCAGCAGCCACGGCGACCAGCGTTCGATTTGCTTGGTGTTCTTCATGGTGATGCGCGGCTCAATGGGACACGGCGGCGGCGGTCTGCGCCGCGCTGATGCCGGTGTTGCGGATGGCACCGATGTGCCCGCGCAGCTCCAGCACGATGTCGGTGAACTCCTTGGTGTAGGTGAGCTCGAGTTCGCGCGGGCGCGGCAACTCGATCTCGCGCTTGACCACGAAGCGTCCCGGGCTCTTGCTCATCACGTACACCGTGTCGGCCAGGAACACCGATTCGCGCAGGTCGTGCGTGACCAGGATCACGTTGAACTGCTGCTCGGTCCACAGATCGCGCAGGATGCACCACAGCTCTTCGCGCGTGAACGCGTCGAGCGCACCGAAGGGCTCGTCGAGCAGCAGCATCTTGGGCTCGTGGATGAGCGCGCGGCAGATGCTCGCGCGCTGCTGCATGCCGCCCGAGAGCTGCCAGGGAAACTTGTCCTCATAGCCGCCGAGGCCCACCTTCTGCAGCAGCCGTCGGGCGCGCTCTTCGTATTCCTTGCGTTTCGACTTGAAGTTGGAGCGGTAGGGCTCGACGATCTCCAGCGGCAGCAGCACGTTGTCGACGGTGGTGCGCCACGGCAGCAGCGACGGCGCCTGGAAAGCCATGCCCGAGATCTTGAGCGGCCCGGTCACGGGCTGGCCGTCGATTCGGATCTTGCCCATCGACGGCATCTTCAGCCCGGTGGTGAGCTTCATGAAGGTCGACTTGCCGCAGCCCGAGGGGCCGACGATGGCGATGAACTCGCCGCGCTTGACCTTCAGGTCGATGGCCTCGACCGCGAAGTGGTTGGCGCGAAGCAACTCCTCGTTGTAGGCGAGCCAGACGTCCTGGAAGTCGACGAAGGGGGCGGCCGTGTTTGTTGCGAGCGATGCGTCCGCCATCACTTCTTCGTCAGGACGTTGAGTTCGGCCGCCGGCGGCAGCATGGCCGAGGTCCACACGGCGTCGGGGTTCACGCGCGTCTTGGTGGCGAAGGCGTCGGACACCTGCGAGGCCATGAGCGACATGCGGCCCGAGTTCACTGCGCCAAAGCCCTCGGCGCGCGCATCGGCGCTGTTGATGACGGTGTCGATCGCCAGCTGCAGCCGGCGGGTTTCGAGCTTGCTGTCGATGATGCCGTCGCGCGCCTTCACCGACTCGATGGCCACGGCCGGGTTGGCGATGACTTCCTTCGCGCCCTTGGCAAAGGCCGAGAGGAATTTCTTCACCGCCGCCGGGTTCTCCTTGATGAGCTTGGGCGAGGCGATGATGACGTTGCCGTACAGCTTCACGCCGTAGTCGGGGTAGGGCAGGATCACCACGTCGGCCGCCTTGGCGCCGCGCGCCTCTAGGTTGAGCAGCGAGGTGAAGGTGAAGCCGGTGATGGCGTCGATGTCGCCGCGCATCAGCATGGTCTCGCGCAGCGTCGGGTCCATGGCGGTCCAGTTGACGGCGCCGATGTTGTTGGCCTTGGCGAAGATGGGGAACGCGCGGCGGCCCGCGTCGAACACCGGCGCGCCCAGCTTCTTGCCGGTGAGGTCGCCCGGCTTGGTGATGCCGCTCTTCTTGAGCGCCATGACCGAGGCCGGCGTGTTGTTGTAGACCATCATCACCGCGACCGGCTTGTTGGGGCTGTCGGGGTTGTTCGCGTGGAACTCCATCAGTGCCGCGAGGTCTGCGAAGCCCATGTCGTAGGCGCCCGAGGCCACGCGCGTGACGGTGCCGCCCGAGCCGTTGCCCGCGTCGATCGTCACGTCGAGCCCGGCTGCCTTGAAGTAGCCCTTGGCGGCGGGATGCAGGAACAGCGCGGCCGGTCCTTCGAAGCGCCAATCGAGCTGGAACTTGATCGGCGTCGAGGTCTGCGCGAAGGCCGGAGCAAGGCCGAAGCTGAGGGCCGAGGCGGCGAGGAAGGACTGGAGCAGGTGGCGCTTGTTCATGCGGGATCGTTCCGTGAAAGGTGAATGCAAGGTGTTGCCGGCATTCAAGCAAAAACGGTGCCCGCACGTGATTGGTGCGAACCCTTCCCGTGAATCAGGGTGGTGCGTTGCCCCTGGAATCTGCACCTTCGACGGGAAATCCCTTCGATTTCAAGGGGCGCTTGCACCGAATGCGAGCCAATATGGGTCGCCCACGCGCTTGCCGACACTCGCCGCGGCGTCGCGCACGATGGCGCCGAAGCGTTCGACGAGCGCGTCCGACAGCATCTCCGCGGGCAGCGCGATGCCGAAGGCGTAGGCCTGCCGCGTGGCCGCGTCGAACACGGCCGATGCGATGCCCGCCACGTTGGTCACGTATTCGCCGCGCGACAGGGCCCAGCCGGTCTCGCGGATCACGGCGAGGCGGGCCAGCAGGTCCTTGCGCGTGCGTGGCGCGTCGCCGCGGCCCTGGTCGAGCCGGCCGCCGAGCAGCGCCGTCACTTCGGCGTCGCTCTGCCGGGCCAAGAGAGCGCGTCCCATGGCGCTGGAGTAGGCCGGTGCGCGGCTGCCCGGCGGCGTGTAGATCTGCAGTGCGCCGGCGCCGGTACGCATCTGGATCACCAGCGTGTCGGTGCCGTCGAGCACGTTGATGTAGCCGGTGAAGCGGGTCTCGGCCACCAGCGCGTCGAGCGCTTCTTCCACCAGCGAGGCGGCGTTGCGCGAAGCGCGGAAGTGGTAGGAGGCTTCCATGATCACCCCGCCCGGGCGGTAGGCGCGCGTGGCCGTGTCGCGGTCGAGAAAGCCGTAGCCGGCCATCATGCTCAAGGTGCGCGAGGCCGAGCTCTTGGGCAGGCCCAGTTCCGTCACCACGTCGGTCACCGTGATGTCGCGGCGCAGCCGCGCAATCAGCTTCAGGACGTCCATGGCGTTGGCGAGGGTGCTCATATTTCTTGGCTTGTTGACGGTTGGGGATCATAGGTTCGGCGCGCGGGGTGTTCGCCGGATCGGGGTGAACCAGCCTTGACAGCGGTTTGGCCAGTCATATCATTAAGTTCAATTTTATTGGACTTGGTTCCATAAAATGGAACTACAAGGAATGACCATGAACCACGAGGTGACGGCCGCCGTGCCGCCGCGCGACGACGCCCATGCCACCCACCCGTCTTCGGAACTGCACCCGAAGGCGCTGGCGCCCGCCAACCTGATCCTCACCGTGGTGCTGAGCGTGTTCGGCGCCATCGTCGGCATCCAGATGCTGGCGAGCCTGGGCATCACGCCGAGCACTTCGCTGATCGGTGCGCTTGCGGCCATGACGCTGGCGCGCGTGCCGCTCGCCATGTTCCGGGGCTTCCGCTCGGTGCATGCACAGAACCTCGCGCAGACCAGCATCTCGTCGGCCACTTTCGGCGCGGCCAACAGCCTGTTCCTGCCCATCGGCATTCCGTTCCTGTTCGGGCTGCCGGACATGGTGGTGCCGATGCTCGTCGGCGTGAGCCTGGCGATGCTGCTCGACGCCTGGCTGCTGTACCGCATGTTCGACACGCCCGCGTTCCCGGCCAGCAACCCTTGGCCGCTGGGCATCGCGGCGGCCGAGGCCATCAAGGCGGGCGACGGCGGCGGCAAGCAGGCCTGGCTGCTGCTGGGCGGGCTGGCCACGGGCGTGGCGGGGGCGGTGTTCAAGCTGCCGATGTCGGCCTTCGGCGTGGCGCTGATCGGGGGGCTGGGCGCGATGATCGCCTTCGGTGTCGGGCTGCTGGTGCGCGGCTATTCGACGCCGCTGTTCGGGCTGGACATCGGCGCGCTCCATGTGCCGCACGGCATGATGATCGGCGCAGGCATCGTGGCGCTGGCGCAGGTGGGGCGCGTGGTGCTCGGCAGGCGCGGCGCCGCGCCCGGCGCCCCGGTCTCGCAGGAAGCGCGCGGCGCCACCGCGCTCGGCCGCTCGCTGCGCCTGGGCGGTGCGGGCTACCTCGCCATCATGGTGCTGCTGGCCGTGGGCACCGGCGTGTACACCGGCATGTCGCCCGGCATGCTCGTTTGCTTCGTCATCTACGGTACCTTCGCGGCCTTCGTGCACGAGCTGATCGTGGGCATCGCGGCCATGCACTCGGGCTGGTTCCCGGCCTTCGCGGTGGCGCTGATCTCGCTGCTGATCGGCATCCTGATCGGCTTTCCGCCCGAGGCGCTGGTGGTGCTGGCGGGCTTTTCCGCAGCCACGGGCCCCGCCTTCGCCGACATGGGCTACGACCTGAAGGCCGGGCACCTGCTGCGCGGCGAAACATCGGGCACGCCCTTCGAGACCGAGGGCCGGCGCGAGCAGATGATCGCGGGCATGGTGGGCTTCGCCGTGGCGATCGTGGTCGTGGCATGCAGCTACAAGCTGTTCTTCGCCAATCACCAGACCGCGCCCATCAATGCGGCCTACGTGGCCGCCATCAAGGCCGGCATCTCCGGCGACACCGCGCGCAATCTTGCGCTGTGGGCCGTGCCCGGCGCGCTGCTGCAGATCCTGGGCGGCGCACGCCAGCAACTGGGCGTGCTGTTCGCCACCGGGCTGCTCATCGCGAGCCCGATGGCCGGCTGGATGGTCGCCGCCGGCATCGCCTGTCGCCTGCTGGTTCACCGGGTGCTCGGCGCCACGGCACGCGAGAAGCTCGAAGTGTTCGCGGGCGGCGTGATCGCCGGCGATGCGCTCTACAGCTTCTTCTCAGGCGTCGTGAAGAGCCTGCGCAAGTAGCGCCGCGCGCCTTTCCTTTCTTCCCTTTCACTACTCAGGAACAACGAATCCATGAAACGCAATCTGACAAGCGACGACCTCCGCGCGGCCATCTGGGGCGGCGCCATCCTCGGCGGCGGTGGCGGCGGGCTGATCGAATCCGGCGAGCGCGCCGCCCGCCTGGCGCTGCAGGTCGGCACGCCGCAGCTGTGGAGCGTCGACGAGTTCGACCATTCGGCGCTCACCGCCACCATGGCGCTGGTCGGCGCCCCGGCCGCGCCCGACCCGCACGTGCAGCCCGCGCATCTGCTTCGAACGCTGGAACTTCTGCGCCGCGAGCTGCCCGCGGGCCAGAAGCTGGTCGGCCTGCATGCCAACGAGAACGGCGCCGAGACCACCGTCAACGGCTGGTTCCATGCGGCCATGAGCGGCCTGCCCGTGATCGACCTCGCCTGCAACGGCCGGGCCCATCCGTCGAGCGTGATGGGTGCGCTGGGCCTGCACACCGAGCCCGACTACCTCTCGGTGCAGGCCTACTCGGGCGGCGAGCCGCATCGCTACGTGGAAGGCGTGGTGTCGGGCCGCCTGGAGCAGACCTCCGCCGTGGTGCGCCGCGCTTCCGTCGAGGCCGGCGGCCTCGTGGCGGTGGCGCGCAACCCGGTCAACGTCGGCTATGCCCGCCAGCACGGTGCGCCGGGTGCCATCAGCCAGGCGATCGCGCTGGGCCAGACCTATCTCGACGGCGGCGTCGATGCCGTGGCCCGCGCGCTGGAAGGGCGCATCGTGGCCGAAGGCGAGGTGCTCACCTACCGCTGCGAACAGCAGGAAGGGCTGGACGTGGGCATCGTCGAACTCGACGACGCGGCGCGCACCACGCTGCGCTTCATCAACGAATACATGCTGCTGGAGCAGGGCGGCAAGCGCATCGCGCGCTTCCCCGACCTCGTGATGACCTTCTCGGAAGACGGCAAGCCGGTGGTGTCGGCCCATGTGCGCCGGGGTGCAAAGCTGCGCGTGCTGGTCGCGCCGCGCGCGCGGCTGCTGCTCTCTCGCACGATGTTCATGCCGGAGCTGTACCGCCCGCTGGAAAAGTCGCTGGGCGAGGCCTTCGCGCCTGAAGAGGCGCTGGCCTGACCCGTTCAACCCTCGAGGAGAAGCCAACATGACCCTGCGCGTGCGATGGATCCGTACGGTCGACAACGACACCTACAACGAGCGCTTTGCCCGTGAATTCGCCGAAGTGAAGAACCCCGGCACCGAGGTCGAGGTGGTGTCGCTGCGAAACCCCTCGGTGCGGCACCACGTCGAGTACCAGAGCTACGAGGCGCTGCTGGGCGCCGACATCGTGCGGGTGGTGCGCGATGCGGCCGTGAAGAAGTTCGACGCCGTGGTGCTGGGCTGCTTCTACGACCCGGTGCTGGTCGAGGCGCGCGAGATCTCGGCGGAAACGGTGGTGGTCGCGCCGTGCCAGGCCTCCTTCGAGGTGGCTTCGAACCTGGCGCAGAAGGTGTCGGTCATCGTCGGGCGCCGCAAGTGGGTGCCGCGCATCGAGTCGCGGGTGCGCGAGTACGGCCACGGCCATCTGCTGGCTTCCTGCCGTGCGCTGCAGCTGGGCGTGGAAGACTTCCAGCGCGACCGCGACGAGACGGTGCGCCGCATGGTCGAGCAGGGCCGCCGTGCCATCGAGGAAGACGGCGCCGAGGCGCTCATCCTCGGCTGCACCCTGGAGTTCGGCTTCTACAGGCAGTTGCAGGACGTGTTGGGCGTGCCCGTCATCGATTCGGCGCTGGCGGCTTTCAAGCGTGCCGAGGCGCTGGCCGATACGAAGCAGCGCTTCGGCTGGAAGCCCAGCCGCGTCGGCGGTTGCGAGCCGCCGCCGGAGGCCGAAGAGCTGATGGCCTGGAATGTCTTCGACCCGTCGCAGGTGCCCATCGCGTCGCCTTTCAGCGCCTGACCGACGCCGAAGAAAAACGCCCCGCCGCGGATCACCGCGGCGGGGCGTCTTCCATGGACGGAAAACCGTCTTACTTCAGTGCAGTCGTCGCGTTCGCCACTGCCAGCGCCGTCATGTTGACGATGCGCCTCACGGTCGACGTGGGCGTCAGCACGTGCGCCGAACCCGCCGCGCCCAGCAGGATCGGGCCGACCGTGATGCCGTTGGCGCCGGTCATCTTCAGCACGTTGTAGAGGATGTGCGCCGAGTCCAGGTTCGGGCACACCAGCAGGTTGGCTTCGCCGGTGAGCGTGGTCTCGGGCAGGGCGGTGCGGCGGATCTCTTCCGACAGTGCCGAGTCGCCGTGCATCTCGCCGTCGCACTCGATGTCGGGTGCCATCTGCGCGAACAGGTCGCGCGCCAGGCGCATCTTGCGTGCCGAGCCGCGGCTGGAGGTGCCGTAGTTCGAGTGCGAGAGGAAGGCCACCTTCGGCGGCAGGCCGAAGCGGCGCACTTCCTCGGCCGCCATCATGGCGATGCTGGCCAGCAGCTCGGCGCTCGGGTCTTCGTTCACGTTGGTGTCGGTGATGAAGACGGTGCGCTTTTCCAGCGTGAGCGCGTTCAGCGTCGCGAAGCCCGGCGCGCCGCGCTTCAGGCCGATCAGGTTGCGGATGTGCTCCAGATGCACGTCGAAGCGCCCGACCAGGCCGCAGATCATGGCGTCGGCATCGCCCAGGTGCAGCATCAGCGCGGCGATGATGGTGTTGGAGCGGCGCACCATGGTCTTGGCGGCCTCGGGCGTGACGCCGCGGCGGCCCATGAGCTTGTGGAAGCTCTCCCAGTAGATGCGAAAGCGCGGATCGTCCTCGGGGTCGACGACTTCCACGTCGGTGCCCACGCGGATGTGCAGCCCGGCCTTCTTGATGCGGGCCTCGATCACCGCGGGGCGGCCGACCAGGATCGGCTGTGCCAGGCCTTCGTCGACGGCCAGCTGGGCGGCGCGCAGCACGCGCTCGTCCTCGCCCTCGGCATACGCCACGCGCTTGGCGGCGGCGATCTTGGCGGCGCTGAACACCGGGCGCATGAACATGCCAGTCTGGTAGACGAAGCGCGTCAGGTGCTGGCGGTAGGCGTCCATGTCCTCGATCGGGCGCGCGGCCACGCCCGAAGCGGCCGCCGCCTTGGCCACGGCCGGCGCGATGCGCAGGATCAGGCGCGAGTCGAAGGGCTTGGGAATGATGTAGTCGGGGCCGAAGGCCAGCTCCTGGCCGGCGTAGGCGGTGGCCACCTCTTCGCTGATGTCGGCCTTGGTCAGGTCGGCGATCTCGCGCACGCAGGCCAGCTTCATTTCTTCCGTGATCTTGCTGGCGCCGCAATCGAGCGCGCCGCGGAAGATGTAGGGGAAGCACAGCACGTTGTTGACTTGGTTCGGGTAGTCCGAACGGCCGGTGGCGATGATGCAGTCCGGCCGCACGGCCTTGGCCAGCTCGGGGCGAATTTCAGGCTCGGGGTTGGCCAGCGCCAGGATGATGGGTTGCGTGCCCATGGTCTTGACCATCTCGGCCGTCATCACGCCCGGGGCAGAGCAGCCCAGGAACACATCGGCGTCCTTCACCACGTCGGCCAGGGTGCGGGCGCCGGTGTCTTTCTGGGCGTAGCGGGCCTTGGATTCGTCGAAACCGCCCGCGCGGCCCATGTAGATCAGGCCCTTGGAGTCGCAGGCGTAGATGTTGGCGGGCTTGGCGCCCAGGCCCACCATCACGTCGAGGCAGGCGATGGCGGCTGCGCCGGCGCCCGAGACGGCGATCTTCACTTCCTCGATCTTCTTGCCGACCAGCTCCAGGCCGTTGAGAAGTGCTGCGGCCGAAATGATGGCCGTGCCGTGCTGGTCGTCGTGGAACACCGGGATGTTCATGCGCTCGCGCAGCTTCTTCTCGATGTAGAAGCACTCGGGCGCCTTGATGTCCTCGAGGTTGATGCCGCCCAGCGTGGGCTCCAGCGCCGCGATGATGTCGACCAGCTTGTCGGGGTCGTTCTCGGCCAGCTCGATGTCGAACACGTCGATGCCGGCGAATTTCTTGAACAGGCAGCCCTTGCCTTCCATCACCGGCTTGGAGGCCAGCGGGCCGATGTTGCCCAGGCCCAGCACGGCCGTGCCGTTGGTGATGACGCCCACCAGGTTGCCCCGGGCCGTGAATTCAGCCGCCAGCGACGGGTCGGCCGCGATGTCGAGACAGGGATAGGCCACGCCCGGCGAATACGCCAGCGACAGGTCGCGCTGGTTCAGCAGGGGCTTGGTCGGGGTGATCGAGATCTTGCCCTTGACGGGTGAGCGGTGGTACTCGCGCGCTGCCTCGCGAAGTGCTTCTTCTGCAGGGGAAAGGGGTGCAGCCATGAAAGTCTCCTTGTTTCTGACGGGCAATGAGGCTACCGCAAAAGCGCGGCTTGTTCTTACAGGGGGAATGCCGAAAACGCCTGGATCCATATCTTCCGGTGGATAAGGCCGGGCGGGCGGTTCGCTAAACTGTGCAACTGTTAACTGGCGTTAACCAGCGGCATAACCACAACGAGGGGCAAGAGCGTATGACACCCGGACCTTTCACAAGCACCGACCCGGACGTCGTTGTCATCGGCGGCGGCCCTTCAGGCTCGACCGTGGCAGCCCTGCTGGCCGACAAGGGCCACGACGTGGTGCTGATCGAGAAAGCCCAGCATCCGCGCTTTCACATCGGCGAGTCGCTGCTGCCGATGAACATGCCGCTGTTCGACCGCCTGGGGGTGCGCACCGAGGTCGAGGCGATCGGCCTGCGCAAGCACGGCGCCGAGTTCGTCTCGCCCTGGCACGACCACAGCAGCCATTTCGACTTCGGCCAGGCGATGGACAAGAGTTTTCCCTACGCCGTGCACGTGCGCCGCTCGGAGTTCGATGAGCTGCTGTTCCGCCATGCCGGCAACCGGGGCGCGCGCACCTTCGAGGGGCAGCGCGTCACGGGCGTGGACATGGACGCGGGCAAGGGCACGCCCGACAACCGCCCGCTGGTGAAGGTCAAGGCCGACGACGGCACCGAAACCAGCTGGCGCCCGCGCTTCGTGATCGATGCGAGCGGGCGCGACACACTGCTGTCGAACCAGTTCGACGCCAAGCAGCGCAACCGAAAGCATGCGAGTGCCGCGCTCTATGGGCACTTTGCCAACGCCGAGCGCCGGCCCGGCCGTTTCGAGGGCAACATCTCGCTGTTCTGGTTCGACCATGGCTGGTTCTGGTACATCCCGCTGAAAGACGGCACGGTGAGCGTGGGCGCGGTGGCGTCGCCGGCCTACTTCAAGCGCCGCAAGGGTTCGCTCGAAGAGTTCCTGATGGAGACCATCGCGCTGGCACCCAAGCTGGCGGCGCGGCTGAAGAACGCCACGCTGATGGAAGGCGCCACCTCCACCGGCAACTACGCCTACGACTCGAAGTTCTGCCGCGGCGACCGCTTCATGATGGTCGGCGACGCCTATGCCTTCGTCGACCCGATGTTCTCGTCGGGCGTGTACCTGGCGATGAACAGCGGCTTCGAGGCCGCCAACGCGGCCGACCACTGGCTCAAGGGCGAGGCGAAGGAAGCCGAGCGTGCCTTCCGCCACTACGAGAAGGTCATGAAGCGCGGGCCGAAGATGTTCTCGTGGTTCATCTACCGCATCACCTCGCCGGCCATTCGCCGCCTGTTCATGGCGCCGCGCAACATCTGGCGCATGCAGGAGGCGTTGCTTTCCATCCTGGCGGGCGACCTGTTCCGCGACACGCCCATCGGGCCGCGCTTCTGGGGCTTCAAGGTCACGTACTACGCGTCGTGCCTCGGCATCCTGCCGCAGGCCGTGAAGACCTGGGCATGGCGCCGGCGCAACTTGAAAGAGTCTCTCGACGCGGCGAAGACCTGATCTCGTTTTAGGCGCAGCGAGAGTTTTGTTCGGGGCGCGCTCACGCCGACGGGTACTCTGCTCCGCGAATGCCCCCCGGACCCCGACAGCCCCTCAGTCCGGCGAGACAGTGTGCTGAGCGAGCGCTTCGAGCGCCTTGACCAACGCCGAGTGGTCCAGCTGGCCATAGCCCAGCGCCGCGCATGCGTTCATGAGCTGCGCCGCATTGGCAGTCTGCGGCAAAGAGACGCCCAAAGAGCGCGCGCTCTGCATCGCCAAATTCAGGTCCTTCTGGTGCAGCGAAATGCGGAACCCCGGCGCGAATGTGCGCTTGATCATCCGCTCGCCGTGCACTTCGAGAATGCGCGAGCTCGCAAAGCCGCCCATCAGCGCTTGCCGCACCTTGGCCGGATCGGCGCCGGCCTTCGAGGCGAACACCAGCGCCTCGCTCACGGCTGCGATGTTCAGCGCCACGATGATCTGGTTGGCCACCTTGCAGACCTGGCCGTCACCAGCGCCGCCCACCAGCGTCACGTTCTTGCCCATCTTGTCGAGCAGCGGCTTCACGCGGCCGAAGGTGCCCTCGTCGCCGCCGCACATGATGGTGAGGCTCGCGGCCTTGGCGCCCACTTCGCCGCCGGAAACCGGTGCGTCGATGTAGCCGGCGCCCAGCGCCGTGATGCGGCGCGCGAAGTCTTTCGTCGCGATCGGGTCGATGGAGCTGCAGTCCACCACGATCTTGCCGTGCGAGTCCTTCAGGCCGGCGGCCACGCCCTCCTTGCCGGGCTCGCCGAACAGCACCTTCTCCACGTCGGGCGTGTCGGGCACCATGATGAAGATGATGTCGGCCTGGCGCGCCACCTCGGCGCCCGAGGCGCAGATGGTGGCCTTCGACACGAAGGGCTCCGGCGTGTTGCCGTGCGTGTTCACGAACAGCTGGTGGCCGGCATCGAGCAGGTGGCCCGCCATGGGCGCACCCATGATGCCGAGACCGATGAATCCGATTTTCTGTTGGGTTGCCATGTCTGTGTTTCCTTGTCTGTCCGGTGCTTATTGCTTTTGCGTGAGTGCCTCGCGCCAGCCGAGGCCATTGACGGTGTCGGTGCGGGGCTTGTATTCGCAGCCGATCCAGCCGTCGTAGCCGAGCGAGTCGATGTGCTGGAACAGCCACGGGTAGTTGATCTCGCCCGTGCCCGGCTCGCCGCGACCGGGGTTGTCGGCCAGCTGGATGTGGCCGATCTGGGCCAGGTGCTTGGAGAGCGTGTTGCCGAGTTCGCCTTCCATGCGCTGTGCGTGATAGATGTCGTACTGCACCCGCAGGTTGGACGAGCCCACCGCCTCGATCAGCGCCAGCGCCTTGTCGGTGCGCGTGAGGAAGAAGCCCGGAATGTCGAAGCTGTTGATCGGCTCGATCAGCAGGCGCAGGCCCGCGGCCTCCAGCTCGCGCGCGGCCAGTCGCAGGTTGTCGATCACGGTGCGGTTGACGGCGTTGATGTCGGCGCCCGGCGGCACTTTGCCGATCAGGCAGTTGACCTGCGGGCAGCCTAGCGCTGTCGCGTAGTCGATGGCCATCGCGATGCCTTCGGCAAACTCGCCGGTGCGCTCCGGATGGCAGGCGATGCCGCGCTCGCCCTTGTCCCAGTCGCCGGCAGGCAGGTTGTGCAGCACCTGCTGCAGGCCGTTGGCGCGCAAGGCGGCGGCCAGTTCCTTCTTCTCGAAGGCATAGGGGAACAGGTACTCCACGCCCTTGAAGCCCGCCTTGGCGGCGGCTTCGAAGCGTTGCATGAAGGGCAACTCGGTGAAGAGCATCGTGAGGTTGGCTGCGAATTTGGGCATGTGCAAGGTCTCCTCAATCCAGCATTGCCACGGCAAGGGCCGTGGGTGCATCGGCCGTGTTCTCGGCCAGCGGTTCGAATTCATTGATGGCGTCGATCTCGGTGCCCATCGCGATGTTGGTCACGCGCTCCAGCATCACCTCGATCACCACGGGCACCTGGAACTCGGCCATGAGCGCTTCGGCGCGCTCGATGGCGGGTGCCATCTCTTCCTGCCTGCGCACGCGGATCGCCTTGCAGCCCAGGCCCTCGACCACCTTCATGTGGTCCACGCCGTAGCTGCGCTCGATGCCGCTGTCGGCCGATGCGTTGATGTTGTCGAACGCGAGCTGCACGCAGTAGTCCATCTCGAAGCCACGCTGCGCCTGGCGGATCAGCCCGAGGTAGGAGTTGTTGACCACGATGTGCAGGTAGGGCAGCTTGAACTGCGCGCCCACGGCCAGCTCTTCGATCATGAACTGGAAGTCGTAGTCGCCCGAGAGCGCGACGATCTTGCGTGCCGGGTCGGCGGCACGCACGCCGAGCGCGGCGGGAATGGTCCAGCCCAGCGGGCCGGCCTGGCCGCAGTTGATCCAGTGGCGTGGGTTGTACACGTGCAGGAACTGCGCGGCCGCGATCTGCGACAGGCCGATGGTGCTCACGTAGCAAGTGTCGCGGTCCAGGTGGTTGTTCATGCACTGGTACACGCGCTGCGGCTTCATCGGCACGTCGTCGAAATTGGTCTTGCGCAGCATGGTCTTCTTGCGCTCGCGGCATTCGCCGGCCCAGGCGCCGCGGCTCGGCAGCTTTCCGGCGGCCTTCATCTCCTCGGCCACCTGCACGAACAGTTCGAGCGCGGCCTTGGCGTCGGACACGATGCCGAAGTCGGGCGTGAACACGCGGCCGATCTGCGTGGGCTCGATGTCCACGTGCACGAAGGTGCGGCCCTTGGTGTAGACGTCGACCGAGCCGGTGTGCCGGTTGGCCCAGCGGTTGCCGATGCCCAGCACGAAGTCGCTGGCCAGCATGGTCGCGTTGCCGTAGCGGTGGCTGGTCTGCAGGCCGCACATGCCGGCCATCAGCGGATGGTCGTCGGCGATCGCGCCCCATGCCATGAGCGTGGGAATCACCGGCACGCCGGTGGCCTCGGCAAAGCGAACCAGCAGGTCGGCCGCATCGGCATTGATGACGCCGCCGCCGGCCACGATCAGCGGGCGCTCGGCAGCGTTCAGCATGCCGATTGCCTTCTCGATCTGCGCGCGCGTGGCGGCAGGCTTGTACGGTGTGAGCGGTTGGTAGGCGTCGATGTCGAATTCGATCTGCGCCATCTGCACGTCGAAGGGCAGGTCGATCAGCACCGGGCCGGGACGGCCGGAGCGCATCAGGTGGAAGGCCTGCTGAAACACCTGCGGCACCTGGCCGGGCTCGCGCACCGTGACCGACCACTTGGTGACGGGCTTGGAGATCGATTCGATGTCCACCGCCTGGAAGTCCTCCTTGTAGAGCCGCGCGCGCGGTGCCTGGCCGGTGATGCAAAGAATGGGAATGGAGTCGGCCCAGGCCGAGTACAGGCCCGTGATCATGTCGGTGCCCGCCGGGCCCGAAGTGCCGATGCACACGCCGATGTTGCCGGCCACCGCGCGGGTGTAGCCCTCGGCCATGTGCGAGGCGCCCTCGACGTGGCGCGCCAGGATGTGCGCGATGCTGCCGCGCTGGCGCAGCGCCGAGTACAGCGGGTTGATTGCCGCGCCCGGCACGCCGAAGGCCTGCGCCACGCCTTCCTTTTCCATCACCAGAACCGCGGCCTGGACCGCTGTCATCTTTGCCATTTGAATGTCTCCTTGAGGTGGTCCCACTGTAGGAAGCGGGGCGCATTCGAAGAAGACGGCTGCGGGCCATAAAACCTATTCCGCCATGGAATAAGTGACTACCATCCGTCCATGGACAGATTGCTTGCAATGGAAATGTTCGTGCGCGTGGTCGAGACCGGCAGCTTCTCGAAGGCGGCGCGCGAGTTCAACACGACGCAGCCCACCGTGACCAAGCAGGTCGCGGCCACCGAGGCGCGGCTGAAGGTGCGGCTGCTCAACCGCAACACGCGCGGCGTGAGCCTCACCGAGCCCGGTGCGCTGTACTACGAGAAGTGCAAGACCATCGTGCGAGAGGCGGAGGAGGCCGAGAGCATCGTGCAGCTTCGGCAGAACCAGGCGCAGGGACTCTTGCGCGTGGGCACCTCGGTGGCTTTCGGGCGGCGGGTGGTGGTGCCGCTGGCGCTCGAATACATGAGCCGTCATCCGCAGGTGCAGCTCGACCTGAGCTTCGAGGACCGCTACGTGGACCTGATCGCGCAGGGCATCGACGTGGCCATCCGCATGGGCAAGCTGGCCGACTCGTCGCTGGGTGCGCGCTACCTCGGCGCCAACCCGTGGGTCATGGTCGCGTCACCGGCCTACCTGAAGAAGCACGGCACGCCCAAGCGTGCGCAGGACCTGAGCGCGCATGTGGCGCTGATCTACAGCAGCGTGGTGGGCGACGAGTTCTGGCGCATGCACACGCCAAGGGGCGAGCCGGTCACGGTGCCGGTGTCGGGGCGCTTCCGCTCGAACAACCTGTCGGCCGTGCTGGCCGCCGCGAGGGACGGGCTTGGCATCGCGCTGATGCCGCGCTATGTGGCGAGCGAGTCGCTGGCCACCGGCAAGGTGCGTGAGGTGCTTGGGGACCATGCCTTGCCCGAGCAGGAGATCCATGCCGTCTTTCCTTCGCCCAAGCTGGTGCCGGGGAAGGTGTCGGGGTTTGTCGCCTTCCTGCAAGGGCGTTTCGATGAGGGCTGGTGGTCGAGCTGAAGGGTTCGTCCAGGGCGCGTGCACAGGCCACCGGGTACTCCCCTCCGCGAATGTCCCCCGCTTCGCTCCTCCTTTATTTCGCTGCGGGGAGCACCCGGTGCCCTGCGCACGATGGGCGCGGCTGTGAGGTTGGCGGGTTGATCGCTACGGCGGATTGCAGATGGAGTTGCGGGGGCGTACCACTGAGCTTTCGTGAGAGACGGGCGGTGGACAAGCAGAAGTGCGAAGGGCAGGTGTCTCGGTGTTCGCTTCAGACTGCGAGCGGTCGTTCGGGTCGTTCGGGTCGTTTGGGTCGATCGTCACGACCGACTACTTTCGACCATAGCGGCGTCTTCGCGTGGTCGAACATCATGCCGCTTCGAAGCCAGCCTAAGAAAAACAGCCTCCCATCTGGCTTCAGAGCATAGACAACAGTGACGAGTCCTATCTACGGACATGGCGGAAAAGGAGGCCAGTGGGAGAGAGCTTTCTAGCCCGGTCCTCGGCCACGATATTGGTGAACTTGGTCTTGATGTCCTTGAGGTTGGCAAAACCAGCGCTGCCGGCGATGCCGGACGCCACCCCTAGTGCAACGCTGCCAGTTAGGGCGGCCGCCACCGCCAATCCTCCTGTTGCCACGCACTGCGTCACATCAATGCCAAACAGCTTGAGCTTTTTAAGCCTTGCCTCAGCAATTGCTTTTTGGTGGGCGCGAAACGCCTGCTCAAGGTTCTCGACCACTTGATCGGCAGTTCTGAAATAGTTGTCTGGGTTGATGCCGATAAGGTCATGCACGCCGTGCCCAAGGATTGCACGAACCTCTTCAGCAAGTCCTTGTTTGCGGATCTGCAGAACGGTTTCAGGG
Organism: Variovorax durovernensis; assembly: GCF_977011995.1. Lineage (NCBI taxonomy): Bacteria > Pseudomonadati > Pseudomonadota > Betaproteobacteria > Burkholderiales > Comamonadaceae > Variovorax > Variovorax durovernensis. The sequence goes on from NZ_CDRNCW010000002.1 coordinate 177,147, forward strand.
GGAACGTTGCCCAGCCATTCCAAGTTTTTCCCTGTTTCACTCATCAAAGCCCTGACTACATGCATGCTTGTGCGATCCTTCTCGTCGGCGCTAACAGGAGCGCCCTCGTACTCCAGCATCCAGGTGTAGTGCAGCCATGACGTTTCCGCGTTGATCAGCGGTGTGCCTCCCAAATGTCGTGCATTCCGTTGCGTAGCCACCGCCTGCGGCATTCGGCCAAGACACGCGTTGAAGACGTGATTCCCGGCAACCTTCGGATCCAGACCCGGGAATAGCACATCTTTCATCGCACGTTCAAGCTGGCCCTTGGGTTCGCTTCCCCACTCCGTGTCGAAGATCAGCCGATCTTTCCCTTTCAACTCCGCCAGCACGTTTTCTACGGTGGGGAGGTTCCCGCAGAATTCCTGAAAGTCCTCCACCGACTCGAACTGCCGTCCGAACAGGTAGCCCGCATGCTTGCAGATAAGCGGCTTGCATTCCGCCACGAGGGCAGACCTGCCATCGTCTTCAAAGTCCGAGGGGTTGGGCACAACCAAGGCTAGCGGGGGGGAGATGTCAGCTGTCGCAAGCTCGCGATAGCCCATTGCCGTGAACGTATGCTTAATGAGCATGCTGACGAATTCCTTCGGCGGCATCACATGGAGAAGCGGGGCTATACGCATGATCGGGCAGGGCAGCACGATGGTGTCCACGTAGAGGCCTGCCGTCGAAACGGCGTTCTCCCAATATGCCGGGAACAGATCACCAGCGAATGTCGCCTTCAGTTGCGTGCTGTCTTGTAGGTGATACGCCGCAGCATCTGCGATGGAATTCCAGAACTCCTTTATGACCTGAGCGAGTTCGGGCAGCCCTTTGATGAAGCTCTCCACCAGCTTAGGATCGTTGGAGATCAATCGCCCAGCCTGACCGGGATTGCCTCCGGCCTTGATCATCGGTTCGTAGAAGGCACCGAACTGCTGGAACAGAAAGTCAAAATACGCTGACTGGATGTCGGCGAGGCTCACGGCCTTCTTGGCGTCCTCTCGCTGACGCATGGCGACCATTGCAAGCGTGAAGGCCCGGATGCGACCGTTCACGGTGCGAGGATCGACCTTGCCGTCCGCGCGTAGCCGAATGGCTTCGAAGCTGCGAAAGAAGTCGTCGGCGAGGTGCGCTGCGAAGTGCACTTTCCCTGCCTGAAGCTGCTCCCTAGCCAGGAACACGCGATCCGTGAGATCCTGGATCTCTTCTTCGGAATACTCTCTCATCTGCATCCTCTCTGGTGTCGTAAATACCGGGGAATTTTTCGATCTGCGGCCCGAACATTGTCATTGTCTTCTGCGCCATTTGTTCCCGAGTCCTGCCGCGTCGAGGAACTCGCCGGCACTGACCTTGAATCTGAGAGCCGCCAGACCTGCAGGCGCTCGGCCAACCGGCGCATGAATGTCCAGCGACCGCAATGTGGCCGAGACCGTGAGTTCATCACATGGCCACGACCGACTGGACTCGCTGCAAAGCGGATGCGCGTATCGTCTATCCACGATCAGCATGGAGCGCATGGCTGCCACCGAGCCCTACCCCACGAGCTTCAACTAGGCCGAATCCCCTTCATCACAAAGACTTCAGCCGTCGTACCCCAAAGAGCCCGCTCCCCAAGCGGGCTGCGAAACCCGCAGCCCGCAAACCAGCCGCTAACCGTCGGTCTCACGCGCTCCGCGTCACGCCTTCTCGCTCATCTGAAACAGCTCTCCAGCCTTGCGAGCTAATTCAGCCGCAAGGCAGAGCAGGTTGTCCAGTTGTCGAGGTCCGTCACCGCTGCACCAGTCGATGTCTTCCCCGTGGGAGACCCACAGGAGAGCTTCGAGTTGAGAGAGGGTGTTTTCGAGAAGATCCGCCGGGTCTCGGGCGTTTTCTTCGGAAGCTACCGGCGTGCGAGGCCGGGCTATAGTCTTGGTAGCCATTTTTGTGCGGTTCCTTTAGAGGGGTGAGCACGAACTTGGTTAGACGGTCGGGGTGCTAGTAACACCTCGGCCGTCGCCTTTTGATACCTCGCATCTGCATCGCTGCTTTCGCACCGACGACCTGCCGCGAGGCAAGCAGCCTTCAAACATCTCGGTGGGTTGGTGTGTTGCGCCTTTCTTCTCCCCTTGTTGGGGTAAGGGGTGACAGGGGCATCCACTTTAGGGAAGAACCCGGCGAAGCAGCGATGCCATACGGCATGAAGTCCCGGCGACCGCCAACAAATGCAGCTTCCGCAATGCGCCGCGCGGACCTCGTGGGCCCGTGCCGTGTCAGTCCGCAGCGGCCCTGAACGCTTACGTCGATGGGGTGCCTTGCGCAGCGAAATAAAGGAGGAGCCCGAAGGGCGGGGGACATTCGCGGAGCAAGGTACCCCGTTGGCGTGAGCGCACCCCGAACATCGACGTGCGGCTACAAAAGACCTTAGACAGCCTTCCCTCTTCAGGCCGGCACAAAGGCCCCGTGCAGGCCCAACGGAAGCGCATAGGGCAGCGTAGCCTGCGCCACCGGTCCCGCCGCGAGATGATCAGCCGCGAAGCACGACAGCACCGTCTTCTGCCGACCGAAGTCGAGCACCGTGCCCAGCACCCAGCCCGGCTTCGAGCCGTCGGGAACGAAGACGTGTTCTTCCACCATGGCTTGCGCGCCGTAGCTGAAGCGCTGGCTGCGGCCGGTCTCGACATTGGTGCGCGCGACTGCGCCGAAGCCCGGCAGGTCGGGCCGGATCTGCGTGGCGTGCACCACCTGCCGGTGCCGCAGGCCGACGCGGCGCGGATCGATGCGCGGGAACTCGGCCTCTTGCGCCAGCGCCGCCTGCGTGGCCTTGCCGGTGCCCAGGTTCAGGGTAGCCACGGTCAGGTGCGGATCGGGCCCCCTCACGCGGCGCGCGCGCATCACTTCGCGGTTGGTGGTGAACACCGAGTCGGCGTTGTCCGAGCGCACGTAGTCGACGTGGATCAGCGTGCCGCGCGGCGTGTATTCCTCCCAGGCATTGCCCACGTGGAAGAGGAAGCCGGCCGGCAGTTCGAGCATTTGCCGTCGCTCCCAGTCGTGCTTGTCGACGACCAGCGCCCGCATGCCCAGTTCAGGGCGCCAGACGTGGGCATCGAGAAAGGTCGCGCCGGCATCCTTGCGCTTGCCGTCGTAGACCAGCGGCGGCAGCAGGAACACGAGATGCCGCTCGGTCACCGCGAAGTCGTGGACCATCGGCATGTCGGCCACCGGCACCACGGCAGCGCGGCGCAGCAAGCCTTCTGGCGCAATCTCGTACAGCGCCAGCAGGCCCTGGCCGGAGCTGACGCCGAAGTTCCACACCGTGCCGTCCGGGTCCACCTTGGGATGCGCCGAGAACGGCATGCCCGCAAGGTCGGCGCGCCAGGTCTTCACGCCCAGCGTGTCCAGCGTGCGCGCGTCGATGCGCGTGGCCGAGCCGCCTTCCCACAGCGCCAGCACTTCGCCCTGCAGCGGCAGCACGCTGGTGTTGGCGACGTTGATGCTGTCGGGTGATGTGGGCGGCTCCCCGCCCGGCGGCATGGTGCCGAAGGCCTCGTACAAGCGGCGGCCGGCCCGCGCCTCGGCGACGCGCTTGGGCGTGGCCACATAGCGGCCCTGGTGGCGCACGTCGGTCCCTTCGATCACGAAGCGGTGCACCATGCCGTCGCCATCGAACCAGTGGTGGTAGCGTTCGCCGCCCATGTCGTGGCCGGCCGGTCCGATGCGAAACAGCGTGCCCGCAACGGCGTCGGGAAAGCGCCCGCGCACCGTGGCGCGGGTGAGCGGCAGGTCGTCCGGGGGCGTGGCAAAGCCGGTCTTCCAGGGGGCGCTGGCGGCCTCGAACTGGGCTTGCCAGTTGTCGGTGCCGGCGGCGTGCGCCAATGGCGCGAAGAGGGGCAGGGCGCCGGCCGATGCCAGCAGGCGCAGGAGTTCGCGTCGTTCCATGCCGGGCACCTCAGCGCAGGTGAATGACGGTCTGCAGGTCGGCGTCCACGCGGATCGCGGCCGCCTCGAAGTCGGGTGCCGCGCGGTTGCCCTTGGCATCGTTCGAGAAGCCGTAGCGCTCCGTCGGCATGCCCATGAGGTTGGTGTCGAGCTTGCCGTTGCCGTTCTCGTCGGCAAACGCGCGCAGCGCGTAGCGCCCCGGGGCCAGGCCCGGGAACACGAGCCGGGCCTTGCCCTCGCGCATCGGCGTGGTCTGCGAAGCCACCGGCTTGCTGTCGGCGTAGCCGGCGGCGTCGCTGTACAGCGCGACGTAGAGCGTGGCGTCGGCCGCCGGGCCGTCGGCGACGCTCAGGCTCAGGTCGGCGGCCAGTGCGCCGGCGGGCGCGAGGATGGCGGCGGTGCACAGTGCGCGCACGATCGGGCGGGACAGGAAGGCGGGAAGCTGCATGAGGGGCCTCGTCGGAAGTTGAGGACCCGACGATCTCTCAGGCCCCGCGCGGTGCCCAGTGCCATGCGACGGAATGCCGCATGGCGTGCGCGAAATGCGCGCGGCGCGGGATGGAGCGGGCGTGCCCGCGCCTCAGCCCCGCTTCTTGTGTTCGGTGTCTTGCGTGGTTTGGGCGGCTTGCGTGCCTTCGGCCGTCTCGTCGTGCCCCGTTCCCACATGCCCCGAATCCGCGAACAGGCTCCACGCCGCCATGAACAGCGCCGCGATCACCGGCCCGATCACGAAGCCGTTGATGCCGAAGATCGCCATGCCGCCGATGGTCGACATCAGCACGATGTAGTCGGGCATCTGCGTGTCCTTGCCCACCAGCAGCGGGCGCAGGATGTTGTCGACCAGGCCGATCACGAACACGCCCACGAAGATCAGCACGCCGCCCTGCCAGAAATGCCCCGTGGCAAGGAAGTAGATGGCCACCGGGCCCCAGATCAGCGCGGCGCCCACGGCCGGCAGCAGCGACAGGAAGGCCATCAGCACCGCCCACAGCAGCGCACCCTGCACGCCGAGGAACCAGAAGGCCAGCCCGCCGAGCGTGCCCTGCGCGATGGCCACGGCCACGTTGCCCTTGACGGTCGCGCGGATGACGGTGGTGAACTTGTTCAGCAGGTAGTGCGTGTGCGGCTTGGCCAGCGGCACGGCGTCGCGCATGCGCTTGGACAGGGCTGCGCCGTCGCGCAGCAGGAAGTACAGCAGGTACAACATGACGAAGAAGCTGACCACGAAGTCGAAGGTGTTCTGGCCGATGGCCAGCGCCTGGCTCGCGATGATCTGGCTCGCCTGCCCGGCGGCGGCCGAGATGCGCGCCTGCCAAGCCGCCATGTCGCCGAGGTTGAAGCGCTCGACCAGGTTCAGCAGCCACTGCGGCGCGGCGTCCAGGATCTGCTGGAAGTAGGCCGCGAAGTTGATCTGTCCCGAGCGGATGTTCTGCGTGACCAGCGCCACTTCCTGCACCAGCGACACGCCGACCATGGCCAGCGGAAGAATCACGATGAACAGGCAGATGGCCAGCGTCAGCAAGGCGGCGGCGTTGAGCTTGCCGGGCATCTTCCTGAGCAGCCAGCGGAACAGCGGCGTGAACAGGATCGCCAGTGCCACGCCCCAGAGCACCGCGCCGAAGAACGGCAGCAGCACCCAGATGAAGGCAGCGGTGACAGCGGCGAGAAGGGCGAGGAACACGCCGCGCTGGAGTTGGGGTGAGTTCATAAGTGTCTCGGACTGTAGCCGAGCCGGAACCTGCGCCCGTGTCAGCGAGCGCGCCCTCGTGCGGGCCAACGGGATTCATGGCGGAATCTGCCGACAGCCGCTGCCCGGCTGGTGGCCGCTGCTATCGAATCAATAGCGGCTGCCGGTATTAATGCACAGCTTCAGCGCTTGGCGCGCGGCAATGCCACGGGGGCCAGCGTGGCGCGCAGGCGGCTCGGCGCGTCGGGCTCCGCCGCGGTGTCGACTTCCAGTGCGCGTTCGACATTGCCGATGTGGTCGAGCATCAGCCGGCGCGCCTTGTCCGTGTCGCCCGCTTCGAGCGCGGCGACGATCGCGCCGTGCTCGGCGCACGACTGCCCGGCCTCGTGCTTCGACTGGTAGAGCGTGGCCGCCAGCGTGGTGCGCGCGGTGAGGTCGCGCAGCACGTCGACGAGCAACTGATGGCCCATCTGCTCGGCCAGGCACACGTGGAAGTCGGCCAGCAAAAAGGCGCGGGTGGCGGCGTCGGCGCCTTCGATGGCGCGCTGCTCGTCGGCGATGTGGTCGCGCAGCTTGCGGATCACCTTGCCCAGCGGGCGGCCCTCGCTTGCGGCCAGGATGCCGGCCTCGACGATGCGGCGTGCCGAGAAGGCGTCGCGCGCCTCTTCGGCCGAAGGCTCCACCACATACCAGCCGCGGCGTGACTGCACTTCGACGAAGCCTCGCGCCTGCAGCTGCATCAGGGCCTCGCGCACCATGGTGCGGCTCACCGAGAAGTTCTCGGCCAGGGCCTGCTCGCCCAGCCGCTCGCCCGGTGCGAGCTTCTGCGCGAGGATGGCCTCGACTACGCGCTCGGCGATTGCGGTGGGGCTAACGTCGGTGGGCATGTGCCTCAATGTGCCGGAGTGGTGGCGGTGCCTGCGTTTGCAACGGGCGCGGCCTCGGCCAGCGGCTCGCCATCCAGGGCTTCGGGGGCGTAGTTGCCATCGAGCACCGCATGGGCGCGTTCGCGGTCGATGTCGCCTTCCCAGGCGGCGATGGCCACGGTCGCAACGCAGTTGCCGATCAGGTTGCCCAGCGCACGGGCGATGCCCATGAACCAGTCCACCGACAGCACCAGCACCAGCCCGATGGCGGGAATGGCCGGAATCGCGTGCAGCGTGGCGGCCAGCACCACGATGGCCGAGCCCGGCACGCCGTGCGCGCCCTTGGACGTGACCAGCGCGATTGCCAGGATCGTCAGCAGGTCGGCCATCGAGATCGGCGTGTTGGTGGCCTGGGCAATGAACACCGCGGCCAGCGTGATGTAGATCGAGAAGGCATCGAGGTTGAACGAGTAGCCGGTGGGAATCACCAGCCCGACCGTCGAATCGCGGATGCCCATGCGGCGCAGCTTGGCCATGACCTGCGGCAGCACGCTGTCCGACGAAGTGGTGGCGAACACGATGGTGAGCTCTTCGCGCAGGTAGCGCAGCAGCTTGATCAGGCTGAAGCCCGACATGCGCATCACCAGCCCCAGCACCACGAACACGAAGACCAGCACCGCGCCGTAGAAGAGGGCGACCAGCATGCCAAGCTGCTTGAGCGAGCCGATGCCGTACTGCCCCACCGTGAATGCGATGGCACCCAGCACGCCCAGCGGCGCCAGCTTGATGATGATCCCCATGATCTTGAACAGCACCAGCGAGAGCGCATCGACCACCACCGCGACCGGCTTGCCGCGGTCGCCCAGCAGGGTGAGCGCACAGCCGAACAGCACCGCGAACAGCAGCACCTGCAGCACGTCGCCGGTGGCGAAGGCGTTGACCACCGTGGTCGGAATGAGCTTCATCAGGAACTCGACCGTGCCGCCGCTCGTGAGCTTGTCGGCGTTCGAGGCGTAGGCGCTCATGGCGGCCGGGTCGAGCTTGGCGGGGTCGACATTCATGCCCGCGCCGGGCTGGAACACGAAAGCCAGCACCAGGCCCATCGCCAGCGCGATGGTGGTCAGCACTTCGAAGTAGATGAGCGACTTCACGCCCACCCGGCCCACGCGCTTGAGGTCGCCCGCACCGGCGATGCCATGCACCACCACGCAGAACACCAGCACCGGGATGATCATCTTGATCAGCTTGATGAACCCGTCACCCAGCGGCTTGAGCTTGACGGCGTACTCCGGAGCAAAGAGCCCCGCGAGCACGCCGAGCACCAGCGCGATGACCACCTGACCGAAAAGCGATTTGGCGAAGCGAGGCATGGAGTCTCCTGTCTGTCTTGTCGAGGTTTTGCATGCAAGAAATGCCATTTCTTGCATACAAGAAATGTAGGCAAGAAGACTTGGGGAGGGTCAGAGGGTTATCCCGGGAGGTAATCGGTGCCTGCGGGGATTTAAGTCGTGGGCCGGGGAATAAAGCCCTGGACTGGGATCAAAGCGGTGGACTGCAGGCGTTCGGGCGACGGGAAGTGCCGCAGCATCCGCGGTCCGACAGGAATTACCGGCGAGCCTTCTTGATCCGCTGTTCCCTAAGGGCGACTTCCAGGACCGAAATCGATTCGAGGCAGTCCCGCAATGATGCGTCCTCCAGCCTGGGGGGCACGATTCCTTGGAAATCAACCCGTTGATCCTTTCCACTCATCGAATCCGAGTCGATTCGGAACTTGCTCGCTAGCTGACTCATCGACGGGGCTCGAGATGTGAGATTGAGCCAACCACCAATAACACGGTGTTCTCGCGACTCTTGTTATCGCGAGTCGAGACTGAATCAACTATCGAAAAATTGATATTTACGTCGGTGTGTCGTTATCGACGATTGGGCTACGTGGCCCGAACGTGGCCGAGATTGCGAGCAACGCCTACTATCGATTTTCATTGGGGATGGAATTTTTTCACTGGGAATGGAACCGTGAGTCCTTTGGAATCAAGGACTTAAACGCGTTCTGTCGTCCCGGCCGCCGCTCAGGTCATCAAATTTGGGACTGGACAGCAGGATTTGCGCGGCGGGCTATGTCGGCGCGCGGGTAGCCATGGTTGGCAAGCTGCGTAAGGGCGCCAGCGTCCCGCGTCGCCACCTCATCTCATCGTGATCCAGGCTCGCACCCCTCTCCTCCCGCGGATCGCGGGCCGTCGCTTCGATCCCTGCGGACGATGTGCCTACCAGGCGCAATGCTCGAGTCGTTGCCAGATCTGGCCGGGCCGCGCTTGGGCGCGGCAGAATACTGTCCGATGGCTGCAGTCGGCCGAGGATTACGGTAGGGACGCCCATTACTGGACGCCCCCCGCACAGATCCGTACGTGCCCGATTCAGGCATACGGCTCCTACCTTGGGTGAGTGACGGCAAAGCGCTGGTCAGGCCACGGATGAAGGATTCGGGGAGGCGGTAGCCACGCATCAGCGAGCTTCGTCATTCGTTGCCACGTCATGTGATCCTTCTGGCTTCGACGCCGAAGCGTTCGTCGCCAGAGATCGCTGACATAGTGGCGGAACGCGCCGAGCGCCCGGGCATTCGTCGGCACCGCGTGGTATGCGAAGAACCCCGTGACCACTGCCCTCAGCCATCGGCCCTGTTCGGGAATGGCGTGGTGCATGCGGCTACGCAGTTCCTCCTTGACCTCGCGAAGCTTCGCTCGCATGCGGTCGCCCCGGCTCTTGCGCTGGAGCTGGAAGGCCCCGCGTCGAGACCTGCCACAAATGAACGTGAACCCCAGGAAGCTGAAGGTTTCCGGCTTACCCAACCCGCGCTGCCTTCTTCTCACCGCCGCGTGACGGCCGAACTCCAGCAGCCGGGTCTTGTCCCCATTGTTGATTTCCATCCAGAAGTGACCCACTTGGCCCGGTGATTTCCATCTAAATCTGACCCACGTGATAACCCTAACCTGCTGCTTTTAGCAGCAGGAGCACAGGAGTGATTGACGTGGCGACACTGAGTGTCATCAGGCGTTGGGCACTGCGAGAGCAACTGTCCATCCGAGAGATAGCCCGGCGCACGGGCTTGTCTCGCAACACCATCCGCAAGTACCTTCGCGAGGGCGAGGCGGCGCCCAGCTACGCGAAGCGCATCAGCCCGAGCAAGCTCGACGCGTTCGCCGAGAAGCTCGGCGGCTGGCTCAAGAGCGAGGCGTCTAAGTCACGCAAGCAGCGGCGCACGCTCAAGCAGATGCACGCCGATCTGGTGGCGCTGGGCTACCAGGGCTCCTACAACCGCGTGGCGGCCTTTGCACGAGCGTGGCATGCGCATCTCCACGAGGTCCAGCAGACGACCGGGCGCGGCACCTTCGTGCCTCTGGCCTTCGGTCCCGGCGAGGCATTCCAGTTCGACTGGAGCGAGGACTGGGCCGTCATCGCTGGTGAACGCACCAAGCTGCAGGTGGCGCACTTCAAGCTCAGCCACAGCCGTGCGTTCATCGTGCGCGCCTACCTGTTGCAGACCCACGAGATGCTGTTCGATGCGCACAACCGGGCCTTCGAGGTACTCGGGGGCGTGCCTCGGCGCGGCATCTACGACAACATGAAGACCGCCGTGGACAAGGTACGCCGCGGCAAGGAGCGCGACATCAACGCGCGCTTCAGCGCCATGGTCAGTCACTACCTGTTCGAGGCCGAGTTCTGCAACCCGGCCTCGGGCTGGGAGAAGGGCCAGGTCGAGAAGAACGTGCGTGATGCGCGCCACCGGTTGTGGCAACCTGTGCCGGCGTTCGCCACGCTGGCGCTGCTCAACGACTGGCTGGAGGACCGCTGCAAGGCGCTGTGGGGCGAGATCGTCCACGGCAAGCTGCCAGGGACCGTAGCCGATGTCTGGGCGCAGGAACGGCCACTACTGTTGCAGATCCCCAGACCCTTCGATGGTTTCGTGGAACACACCAAGCGCGTCTCGCCCACCTGCCTGGTGCACTTCGAGCGCAACCGTTACAGCGTTCCGGCCTCCTACGCGAACCGGCCAGTGAGCCTGCGCGTGTACGCCGAACGCCTCGTCGTGGCGGCCGAGGGCCAGATCGTGTGCGAGCACACGCGCATCATTGACCGTCGCCACGACACCGCAGGTCAGACCGTCTACGACTGGAGGCACTACCTGGCAGTGCTGCAACGCAAGCCAGGAGCGCTCAGGAACGGAGCGCCCTTCAGCGAGCTGCCGCAGGGCTTCCGGCGGCTGCAGGCCGCGCTGCTGAAGCAGCCAGGCGGAGACCGCGAGATGGTGGAGATCCTGGCGCTGGTGCTGCACCACGACGAGCAGGCAGTGCTGACCGCGGTCGAACTGGCGCTGGAAGCCGGCGTGGCCAGCAAGACTCATGTGCTGAATGTGCTGCACCGACTGCTCGATGCCAAGCCCATTGCGCCGGCGCCTGTCACGGCACCGCAGGCACTGCGCCTGATGAACGAGCCGAAGGCCGATGTGCTGCGCTACGACACGCTCCGGGGGCGTGCCAGCGCTGCTGGCGGCCTGCGCGGGCCGCTGAACTCCAAGTCGAGTAGCCAGGAGGTGCGCCATGCGACATGACCCTGCCAGCGGCGCCATCGTGATCATGCTGCGCGAACTCAAGATGCACGGCATGGCCCAGGCCGTCGCGGAGCTGGCCGAGCAGGGATCGCCGGCCTTCGAGGCGGCCCAACCGATGCTCTCGCAGTTGCTAAAGGCAGAGACAGCCGAGCGGGAGGTACGCTCGGTGGCCTACCAGTTGAAGCTCGCTCGCTTCCCAGCCTATCGCGATCTCGCTGGCTTCGACTTCGCCAACAGCGAGGTCAACGAGGCGCTGGTGCGTCAGCTACACCGATGCGAGTTCATGGACGATGCGCAGAACGTGGTGCTCGTGGGCGGTCCGGGCACCGGCAAGACCCACATCGCCACGGCGCTGGGCGTGCAGGCCATCGAGCACCAACACCGCCGGGTGCGCTTCTTCTCGACGGTAGAACTGGTCAACGCACTCGAGCAAGAGAAGGCCAGTGGCAATCCCGGCCACATCGCGCACCGACTGATGTACGCGGACATGGTGGTGCTCGATGAACTGGGCTACCTGCCGTTCAGCGCATCAGGTGGCGCGCTGTTGTTCCATCTGCTGTCCAAACTCTACGAACGCACGAGCGTGGTGATCACAACCAACTTGAGCTTCAGCGAGTGGGCCAGCGTCTTCGGCGACGCGAAGATGACGACGGCGTTGCTGGACCGGCTCACGCATCACTGCCATATTCTGGAGACCGGAAACGACAGCTTCCGCTTCAAGCACAGCTCGGCTCAACCCGTTCAAGCAGTCCAACCTAAAAAGGAGAAAGCCAAGAACTTATCCACACCGTGAGCCGGCTGGCTCGCAAAGAGGGTGGGTCAATATTCGATGGAAATCGCGGGTCAGGATTCCATGGAACTCAACACCCCATGAAGCTCGAGCGCGAACTGCTCGAGCCTATGCCGCATCGCATCCCAGAAGCGCCTCGCATCGGCTTCGTGCTCGAAGCCGGCAACAATGTCGTCGGCATAGCGCACGACGATCACATTGCCGCTGGCTTCTCGCCCCCGCCATTGTTGAGCCCAGAGATCGAAGACGTAGTGCAGGTAGACGTTGGCCAGCAGCGGCGATGCCACTGCTCCTTGAGGTGTCCCCTTCTCACTGACGCTCCAGTTCCCGTCTTCCAGGACGCCCGCGTTGAGCCACTTGCGCACAAGGCGGATGACGCGCTCGTCGCCAATCCGGTGCTCCAGGAATCGGACCAACCAGTCTTGGCTAACCGAATCAAAGAAGCCTCGAATGTCGGCGTCGAGAATCCAGTTCACCGGGGTGTTGCAGATCGCCACCGACAGTGCGTCCAACGCGTCATGCGGCCTGCGCCCGGGCCGAAACCCGTACGAGAACCCGAGGAAGTCTTCCTCATAGATGGCGTTGAGCACCGCGATGAGAGCGCGCTGGACGATCTTGTCTTCCAGCGCTGCGATCCCCAGCGGGCGCTGTTTGCCGTCTGGCTTCGGTATCAACCGCCGCCTGACGGGTAGTGCCCGGTAGCTACCGCTGTGGACCTTCGCATGCAGCTCCTGAAGGTTGCCCTCCAGGTTCGCCTCGTAGTCCTGCCACGTCAGGCCGTCCACTCCGGGTGCGGCGCGGCGCTTGAGCGCCAGGAACGCGTCCCTCAGCAAGTCGACCGTCACGTGGTGCAGCAGCGCAGTGAACTTCTCCTTCTTCCGCTGCCTTGCAGCGTTGCGTACACGGTCCAACCCCTGTGACACGCTATCGCGGCCCTGTGTCCGTCGCGTGTGCGGTTGGCCCGTGTTCCCCTTGGTCCCCGCCCTTGGCTCCGCCCACTCCGCAGTCGGTCGCCCGACCTTGTTCGCAGGCTTCATCGCTACTATGGCGGAGTCTGACTTCTCGGGTCCGTTCATCATCGGCTACGGCTCCTCGCCTTCCCGATGCGGGCCAGCCCCATACCGCGGCTGGTCAAACCCGAGATCTCCCGGTTCCCGTGCAAAGAGCGTGCGTGCATGCCAGGTTCTACGACCACGCCGGGTTGCCCAAGTGCTTGCGTGAACGCACTTGGACATGTTGCCTTCCGCTACACAGACAGCGTCAGCACCCGGGAACAGTTTCCTATCGCGGCTCAATGGCTGGCCTGCACGTACCCCTACCGACGCTTCACGTGCATCCTCACGAATGCACGCGCACGGCTCGGGGCCGATGTGGTTCGCTACTCCTTCATCGCAGTGGACTTGCACCACCTACTCCTTGCCGGTCTCCCGGCGCACCTGTGTGGAAACCCACTCGGCACATGAGTATGCCGAACTCGGCCGCTCGACGGCGCACAGTAGAGACAGAACGCGGCCGTCAGGCCACCGCCGCAACGGGCAGGCCGATCCACGCGGCGCGAGCGCGATTGCAAGGGCTCATGCCCCAGCCAATTGCATTGCCTTCATCGTTCTGACGAACCCCAGCACCTTCATGACCCGCTTGAGGTTGTAGGCCAGTACATGCAAGCTCATCTCGGTGCTCACATGCGCCAGAGTCCTGGTCAGGAAGTGGGTTGATCCCATCCAGTGTTTCAGCGTACCGAACACGTGCTCCACGGTGCGTCGTCGCAGGGTCATGGCATCGGGCTTGCGATCAAGCCGCTGCTGCACCCGATCAAGCACCGCTTCGTGTTCCCAGCGTCGGATGCGGCGATAGCTGCTGGTCGTGCACTGGTCTCTCATAGAGCAGCCAGGACAGGCACTGGGCCAGTAGACGTTCAGCTTGTTGTCGTTCTTCTCGAGCGTGCTGAACCTGTAGATCGCTCGCTCACCCGCAGGGCATTGGTATTCGTCATCCTTCACGATGTAGATGAAGTCGGTCTTGTCGAAGCGACCCGCAGCCTTGGCGTTCGATGTCATCGGCTTGGGCACGAAGGCCGTGATGCCGTCGTCCTCACAGGCCTTGAGTTCCGTGCCGTTGAAGTAGCCCCGGTCGGCGAAGGCTTGAAGTCTGGGCTTGTCCATCGCCTCGCGCGCAGCACGCGCCATTCGGTTGAGCTGCGCGCGATCGTTGCCGACGTTCGTAACCTCATGCGCCACGATCAAGTGGTTCTTCGCATCGACCGCCGTCTGGACGTTGTAGCCCACCAGGCCCGAACCCTTTGCCTGCGAGATCATCGAGCGTGCGTCGGGATCGGTGGTTGAACGTTGCCCATCCGGCTCGTGCTTCAACTGCTCCTTGGCTTCATCGAGCTGGCGCATCTGATCGCGCAGCTTCCTGATCTTGTCTTGCAGTCGCTCGGTCTTGGCTTCGACCTCTGAGGGCTGTGTACGGTCCGCCGTCTCCAGCGCGTCCAGATAGCGCTGAATGCTTTGCTCGATCTGCTGCTGGCGCTTGTCGATCTTGGCTGGTGTGACGTTGCGGTCCCGGCTGTTCACTGCCTTGAACTTGCTGCCGTCGATGGCCACGATGGCCTGGGTGAACAGCTTGAGTTCACGGCACATGCCGATGAAGCGCTTGCAGACATTGCGGATGCCAGCGTCGTTGTCGTGACGGAAGTCGGCGATGGTCTTGAAGTCCGGAGCGAGCCGGCCGGTGAGCCACATCAGCTCGACGTTGCGTTGGGCCTCGCGTTCCAGGCGCCGGCTGGACTGGATACGGTTCAGGTACCCGTAGATGTAGAGCTTGAGCAGCACCGCGGGGTGATACGACGGCCGGCCGGTGGCGGCTGGATCTGCTCCTTTGAAGCCGAGTGCTTGAAGATCCAGTTCATCGACAAAGACGTCGACAACGCGCACAGGGTTGTCTTCGCCGATATAGTCATCAAGACATTCCGGCAGCAGCGCAACCTGCTGCCGATCCTCGCCTTCGATGAATCGCTTCATGGGCACCTCGCTGAGAACGGGTGCCATGATTTTATTTAGATGAGTGCCGACGGCGAAGCGTTTTCACACAGGTGCGCCGGGAGACCGGCAAGGAGTAGGTGGTGCAAGTCCACTGCGATGAAGGAGTAGCGAACCACATCGGCCCCGAGCCGTGCGCGTGCATTCGTGAGGATGCACGTGAAGCGTCGGTAGGGGTACGTGCAGGCCAGCCATTGAGCCGCGATAGGAAACTGTTCCCGGGTGCTGACGCTGTCTGTGTAGCGGAAGGCAACATGTCCAAGTGCGTTCACGCAAGCACTTGGGCAACCCGGCGTGGTCGTAGAACCTGGCATGCACGCACGCTCTTTGCACGGGAACCGGGAGATCTCGGGTTTGACCAGCCGCGGTATGGGGCTGGCCCGCATCGGGAAGGCGAGGAGCCGTAGCCGATGATGAACGGACCCGAGAAGTCAGACTCCGCCATAGTAGCGATGAAGCCTGCGAACAAGGTCGGGCGACCGACTGCGGAGTGGGCGGAGCCAAGGGCGGGGACCAAGGGGAACACGGGCCAACCGCACACGCGACGGACACAGGGCCGCGATAGCGTGTCACAGGGGTTGGACCGTGTACGCAACGCTGCAAGGCAGCGGAAGAAGGAGAAGTTCACTGCGCTGCTGCACCACGTGACGGTCGACTTGCTGAGGGACGCGTTCCTGGCGCTCAAGCGCCGCGCCGCACCCGGAGTGGACGGCCTGACGTGGCAGGACTACGAGGCGAACCTGGAGGGCAACCTTCAGGAGCTGCATGCGAAGGTCCACAGCGGTAGCTACCGGGCACTACCCGTCAGGCGGCGGTTGATACCGAAGCCAGACGGCAAACAGCGCCCGCTGGGGATCGCAGCGCTGGAAGACAAGATCGTCCAGCGCGCTCTCATCGCGGTGCTCAACGCCATCTATGAGGAAGACTTCCTCGGGTTCTCGTACGGGTTTCGGCCCGGGCGCAGGCCGCATGACGCGTTGGACGCACTGTCGGTGGCGATCTGCAACACCCCGGTGAACTGGATTCTCGACGCCGACATTCGAGGCTTCTTTGATTCGGTTAGCCAAGACTGGTTGGTCCGATTCCTGGAGCACCGGATTGGCGACGAGCGCGTCATCCGCCTTGTGCGCAAGTGGCTCAACGCGGGCGTCCTGGAAGACGGGAACTGGAGCGTCAGTGAGAAGGGGACACCTCAAGGAGCAGTGGCATCGCCGCTGCTGGCCAACGTCTACCTGCACTACGTCTTCGATCTCTGGGCTCAACAATGGCGGGGGCGAGAAGCCAGCGGCAATGTGATCGTCGTGCGCTATGCCGACGACATTGTTGCCGGCTTCGAGCACGAAGCCGATGCGAGGCGCTTCTGGGATGCGATGCGGCATAGGCTCGAGCAGTTCGCGCTCGAGCTTCATGGGGACAAGACCCGGCTGCTGGAGTTCGGCCGTCACGCGGCGGTGAGAAGAAGGCAGCGCGGGTTGGGTAAGCCGGAAACCTTCAGCTTCCTGGGGTTCACGTTCATTTGTGGCAGGTCTCGACGCGGGGCCTTCCAGCTCCAGCGCAAGAGCCGGGGCGACCGCATGCGAGCGAAGCTTCGCGAGGTCAAGGAGGAACTGCGTAGCCGCATGCACCACGCCATTCCCGAACAGGGCCGATGGCTGAGGGCAGTGGTCACGGGGTTCTTCGCATACCACGCGGTGCCGACGAATGCCCGGGCGCTCGGCGCGTTCCGCCACTATGTCAGCGATCTCTGGCGACGAACGCTTCGGCGTCGAAGCCAGAAGGATCACATGACGTGGCAACGAATGACGAAGCTCGCTGATGCGTGGCTACCGCCTCCCCGAATCCTTCATCCGTGGCCTGACCAGCGCTTTGCCGTCACTCACCCAAGGTAGGAGCCGTATGCCTGAATCGGGCACGTACGGATCTGTGCGGGGGGCGTCCAGTAATGGGCGTCCCTACCGTAATCCTCGGCCATTTCCGGACGTTGGCGGCACGTAGCTTTTGGGCAGCGTCCTGTGCTTTCGACTTGCGCCGCGGCCGACGGCAACCACCTCTGTATTTAGTTCTTTCATATGCCTACCTTGCGCCCCCTCTTTAGCGTCACGGCGCAGATGGCAACCGTCGTCGGTGTCGCGTCACAAGGCTCCAGTCTCGCCGTCGACGTGGATTTGCGTGGGTCGAGCGCGCCAGGCGTGCGAGTCGACTTTCACGGTTTGGTCGGCTACCGCGTGTTGGACGAACGCGACCTTCCGCACTATTGGCACAGCGACGGGACCGCGGTGGCGCACAGCGACTGCTTGCTTTATGAAGTGACTTCGGGGGGCTGGGCTGATGATCAGATGGCCCAGTCACCGGTGATGGCCGCGGGCTTCTATTCAAAGCTTCGGGAATGGGTCGTCGTCAGTGACGATTGGTGCGTATCGGTTCTTTCAGAGTGGGACGAGGAGCCACGCGTCAGCAAACGTTGAATACCGGCCATGAAGCCGGGCCGTAGGTCGGCTTGGGTCCCGAAGCGCCTGGTCGCCGACAGGCTACAGTCGGCCAAGAGCATACCCTCGCGATTCACAGGCACTTAAAGCACGTAGCGGCGGCGATCCCAAAAGATGCAAACTTACCTACAGGACCTCATTTCGCGGATGACGGTACGAGAAAAAGTCATGAACTCCGAAGAATCGATTTCATGGCACGCCTACAGGGAGGCTGAATCACTTCAGGAACTTTCCGTACTCCAAGAACTGGACACCTTCCTCCGCGGGGGGCCGCCGAAGGCAGAGCGTTCCGCTGCCTACTTTATGGTCGGAGCCCTCGGGGAGAACCTCAAAGAATCAAGGTGCGCATCTACGCTGATTTCGAATATCCCGTCCGAAACTGACAAGCAGGCCCTTGCAACGCTGCTGGGCAGTATTGCTAAGGTCCCCATAGGCATGGGCACAGACCTTGGGCCGGTCTATGACCTGTTGCGCGACACACGCTGGCTCGTGCGGCATAGCGCCATCCAGGCACTACGGACATCAACGGCTCCAGAAACCGAGGACCGTTTACTTGCAGTCCTTGTGGAATCATCCGACCCTCACGACAAGGTCTATTGCCATTCCGTATTGAACCGAATCGGGACGCTGAAATCGATTCCTGCGCTTCAAGCCGGCCTCGGATCGAATAAGAGGGATGTGAAGCTTTCTGCGAAAGCCGCTATCCACGAAATCATGCTGCGTTCTGCCCCACCTGCATCCTGAATGACTGCTTTGGAGTAGCGGTAATGTCTCGTTTGGGGCCCACTGCAGCCGTACCCGCTGCTTCAAAGCCGCCATTCATCCGAGCCTGGAAGGTAAGTTTCAGAAGACGCCTCGGATAAATCGAGCGCAATTGCACCTTCGGAGAACTGGAGGAGCAGCGAAGGCAAATCCATGACGTTCGTGGAGGAATCTCTGCCTGCCACGGCCCGGCGACCCGCCGAAGCTTCGTGAATTTCGGCTCAGGTGTTGACCGAGTCCGATCTCTTGCTGCGGTACGTTTTAGTCGAGTTTGAGTTTACAAACATCAGCAAACTGGTCCTTCAGGATGAGGGAAGCAGTTTTGTACTGGGTTGTCTCCAACTGCTTCTTCAGGGCGATTCCCGCAGCCAGCCAAGCGCCGTCGACGCAGTTGGCCCTATTTTTTGACTTGCATGCAGCTTGTGCTTCTGGCAAAAATTGTGTGGAAATAAAAGCGCCAACCCGCATCGCGTCAATACCTAGAGATTCATAGAGAGTAAGAAGAGATTTGGTTTCTGTGGGCAACTCCGCGCGAAGGGATCCGGAATCAAGTTGGCTCTTAAAAAACTTTGTCAGTGCTTCCAAGTATGCATCGTCAGTGATCTGTTGACTTGGACTTACGTCATCAAGAAGCCGCTTGTTGAGCAAGGCACGATCTGGCTCGCTGCTATTCTTCAAAAGCAAGGGGAAAAATTGGCTCTGCCGCAGAAATGACAATGCCGAAGAGGCGATCCATGGCGCTTTCTCCCCTGTGTTGACTTCGGTGAAGCCCGCTGCAATCTTAGATTCAGCGCGTTCGAAAGACAAATAATCTACGAACTCGCCGTAGCGCGGCGAGCGCGTGATCCTGGCGATCACTTCAATCTGGGCATCGGTCAAGCCATTTTGGATGGCAGCCTCCTCGAGCCGGGGGCTGACTGTGAAATTCGTGAGAGCGTCCGGATCAGGTGAACTTAGGTCTTTCAATAGTGCCTCTGCAAATGCATCAAATCGCGGATCGCGGATCGGTTCCCGAAAGTTGACGCATTTGTTCAACAGCAGTGTCCGACTGGCAAGTTCACGAGCCTCTTGCAGATGATGGATGCGGTGTTCAATTTGATCTCGGGCCTGCGGCGAACCCCGGATGACATCCCGCAGGAACAGCGAAACTTCTTGCGCGTCGCTGGTTGAACAAAGGACCATAAGAAACACAGTTGCTGTTTGGCAAAGAAATCGAGGCAGAAATGTTTGCATGCGCGTTGCTCACCCTAAGTAGAAGCGCACTATACGCATCCGACGCGATTGGCTGAGCACCTTACCGAGATAAATTGGGCGCCGGTGATGAGGAGCTGCTATTGGCCGATGGCGGTCTTCGGCGTCGCGCCGCCACGACGGGCGCCAGCGGACGCCGCAATTTAGCCGCTAAATTCCAAAGTTAATGCGATAAAACCCTAGGGATCGTCTGCAGAACGTGATCTGCGATCGCAGTTGAACGAATCTGGTGGTGTCGGCGAGGCCAAACGTCACGATCGAGCAGACACAGCATCGATTTGCTGCACGGCGCAGTCGCTGCGCAGATCTGGCGAGCCCGATTCGGGCCTCGCGGACGCACTCACCCCACGACTCCCATCAGTCGCCGCCGCGCCATCCGCAGATTAGATAGCGCGAAGAGCATGACGATCTGCGCCGTGTTCTTCGCCAGCCCGCGGTAGCGCATCTTCGTGAACCCGAACTGCTGCTTGATCACGCGGAACGGATGCCCGACCTTCGCCCGGATGCTGGCCTTCATTTTCTCCACCCGCTCGGCCACGAACTCGGGCTCGATGAATGGGTTGGTCGTCTCGTCGGGCAGGCGGCTCACGTCGTCACCCGGACCAGCAAACTCTCGATACAGGGGCACATCGTGCAGCACCTCTTCCATGGCAGGATCGCTCAGTCCGAACCATTGCTGCAGATAGTGACTGCGCAGCATTGTCTCGATGGCAAAGGGCGGACGGCCCGTCTTGGCCCGCGGGCTGTGCGGCTCGACGATTTGCACCAGCGCACCCCACGGAACCACCCGATCCATCTCATCGAGGAACTCACGCTTGCGCGTCTTCTTCGTCAACAGGTTCAAGCCCAGGCCGAGCTGATTCGGGGGAGTTCTGCGTTTGGCAAACACGGGATCAGGTCATGCACATAACGCGCTGGCTTTGGAGACCTTCTTTATTCCTCATGCCAGGTGATGCATTCGGGCTTCGCGCCATCGTTCACATAAAAGTAGGCGATAGCCTGGTAGCACTGTTCAACACCAATGCACCATGACAGCGGGTACTCGTCAACCTGTCCGCTACTCAACACAAAATTCCCAACCCCGAGTCGGTCAAGCTCACCGCATGATCTGAAGCCGCTGTCACCTGATTCTCGAAGGTACATCAGCCAAGCGTTCTGACCATTCCGCAGCATGCACATAGACGGGCCGCCTGTCACCGACACCCATAACTCGAACTGTGGAACGGCGTTGATCAAGTTGAGTTCCACACCAAGTTGTTCAAGTGAGGCCGCGCCCAGCGAGCGGCCATTGAGCGTGATTTCGATCACCTTAGGTTCCTATGCTTTTAAGCATGATAGGTCGCCCGGCGTTTTGCAGGCCCTCCCTAGCAGGCTGCTGAAGTACCAAGCGCGCCGAAGTCATCCTGCGCACTGACGACGGCGGTTGTGGGGTTTCGACGTTCCGGGGGTGCGCTTTCCTCGCTGTTTTCCCCGCTTCGACGCTCGTTTGGGGCGCTCTCTGACCCTCTACGGGGTCAGCGGACGGACTTCTGCCAGGGTCCGCATACGCACCAAGTTGTAGGCGGCCATCGTCAGCACGAACAGTTGGTCGACCTTCTTCATGCCGCGTACCATCACCTGCCGGATGGGGCCAACGAACTTGGCCCAGCCGAAGCCTTGCTCGATGAGCTTTCGCTTGCGTTGCGAGATCGCATAGCCCTCGCTCTGGGCGATCTCGTCGGCTACCGCCGAGCGTCGTCCCGATTTGTTCTGTGCCACATGCGGCGTGACCTTCATTTGCTTGAGTGCCTCGATGAACTCAACCGCGTCATAGCCCTTGTCGGCGCCGAGCGTGACCTCGGTATCCGCACTTGGCGTGGCCTGACGAGCGTCCCTGATCATGACCTTAGCCGCCTCGCGTTCGGCAAAGCCGTCGGCCGACGTGACCATCGCGTTGACAACCAGACCGTGACGGTTATCGGTGAGCGTGTGCCCCATGTAGCGCAGCTCGCTGGCCGTCTTGCCCTTGCGGTACAGCTTTGAATCGGGATCGGTCTTCGACTCGTGCGTCTCGTTGCTGCGCCGCTGTCCCTTGAAGTCCCCACCACTGCCGGTATCGTCGTCACCACCCTTTCGCACGAAGCTCTTGTGTCCGGCCCAGGCCTGGATCAGCGTGCCGTCGACGCTGAAGTGTTCACCCGACAACAAGTCCCTGGTCTCGGCCGTCTCCAGCACTTCGTTGAAGAACGCGACCACCGCATCGTGTTCGATCAGGCGCTGGCGATTCTTGCTGAACACCGTCGGCACCCACACCGGGTCATCCATCGCCAGGCCGATGAACCAGCGAAGCAGCATGTTGTATTGCGTCTGCTCCATGAGTTGGCGCTCCGAGCGGATGCTGAACAGGATTTGCAGCAGCATGGCTCGCAGCAGCTTCTCCGGCGCGATGCTTGGGCGTCCGCCCTTGACGTCAGCCTCGTACATCCGAGAGAACAACGCGTCCATCTTGGCCAACGCCTCATTGACCATCACCCGGATGCGGCGCAGCGGGTGATCGGCGGGAACAAAATCGTCCAGCCGTCGCATGGTGAACAAGCCTTCGGTGAATGAGTCTGGGCCGCGCATCGGGTTGGGCTGTTGTGGGGCTACAAAAACAACGCGCAAGCAATCTTCATGCGGGGCTGACGGGCTAGATATTTCAGCAGCCTGCTAGGAATTCCATCTTTGGTGAAACAGCGGTTCCATCCCCAATGATTGACCCGTGCGGAACGGGTTTACTCCAAAGGGATGAGAGTTCCGCGCCCCGTGAATCTCGACACCTACCCCGGCGGGTATGTGATGGACTCGAGGCCAGGGTTCTACGACTCCGTCGTGGTCCTGGACTACAAGAGCCTCCATCCCTCGATCGTCCGAACCTTCCTTGTCGATCCGGTGGGCTTCGTCGAGGGCTCGAACGCCGGCGACCCGGCCATGCAGGCATCGGCGTTTCCTTCAAGGCAGGCATACATTTGCCAACGTCGAACGGCCCGCTTGCTTGCAAGTCGCATGTCGTTGCGCCTTTCCGGGCGATGCGTCCCAGGCGGCACCAGAAAGTCGCCAAACGTTGCACTGGATGAGTGCGGCGAATAGATGGGTGCACCGACGCCTTGCGTTCGACGGTGTGTAGCCCCTTGGAAACGGCCCCAAAGTCTGGCACGGCGTTTGCATAAGAGAGCTAAGGGAAGCGACGTTCAGTTGCTCACCGAAGGGTCGCTAGGGTTCCGGTTGCACGCGCGGTGCAATGTCTGGTCCGAGAGCAACCGGCCTCAGGCGCGCACGACCGCGTCCAGGCTCCACGGCGGGACAAAAGCCCGGGAGGTTCACTTCGTTGCGAGGTGGCTTCCCAGCCTTTTGCTATTCGCTTTTTGGAGCCGAAACATGTCTGGAATCTCTTTTGCACGCCTTTCGCGGCGTTGGTATCGGCGCGCTTGCGCCTGCTTCCTGGGTGCCGTGCTGCTGGCCAGCGGCCTGGGCGCATCAAAGCCTGCAATGGCCGAGGTCAAGGTCGGTGTGTCCGACTGGCCGGGTTGGGTGGCCTGGTACGTGGCCGAGCAGAAAGGCTTCTTCAAGAAGCAGGGCGCAGACGTCAAGCTCGTCTGGTTCGCGAACTACACCGACTCCATCGCCGCGCTTTCCTCCGGCCAGCTCGACGCCAATTCGCAGACCTGGTCCGACACGCTCGGGCCGCTGGCCAAGGGCCTGCCGCTGAAGGCCGTGCTGGTCAACGACAACTCCGCCGGCAACGACGCGCTGGTGGTGAGCGCGAAGATCAAGTCCTTCGCCGACCTCAAGGGCAAGACCGTGGCGCTGGAGCAGTACAGCGTCTCGCATTTCGTGCTGGCCACCGCGCTCGAGCGGAACGGGCTCAAGCCCTCCGACGTCAAGATCACCAACCTGTCCGCCGGTGATGCGGCAGCCGCCTTCATGACCGGGCGCGTCGATGCCGCCGTCGTGTGGAATCCGTGGATCGACCAGATCACGCGCAGCGGCAAGGGTCGCGCGCTGTTCACGTCGAAGGACATGCCAGGCCTGATTCCGGACCTGCTGGTGGCGCAGGAGAAGGCCATCCAAGGCAAGCGCCGCGATCTGGTCGGCATGATCCGCGCCTGGTTCGACACCGAGCGCTTCATCCGCGAACATCCCCAGGAAGCGGCTGCGATCATGGCCAAGGTGGTCAGCATGAAGCCGGACGACTACAAGGTCTTCCTGCCGGGTACCCGCTTCTTCGACGCCGCCACCAACAAGCTCGCGCTCGACGCGACGCAAGCCGCTTCGCTGCAGGCGGTGACGCCCACCATTGCCGCCTTCCTCCTCGAGCACAAGCTGATCGACGGCAAGCCCGACGCGGTGCGCGGCGTGGATGCCAGCCTGCTGGCCGATGCGCTGAAGTGAGGCGGTCATGAGCGAGAACACCGGCCTTTCGTCCGGGGCGGCGCCGTTGCCGCCATCCCTGCGCGTGTTGCGCCAGCCCTGGTGGGGCTTGCGCAGCGCCATCCCGATGCGCCGCACCGCCGTGCTGGTGGGTCTGGGCCTGCTATTGCCGCTGCTGGCCTGGGCCCTGCTCGCGGCCAGTGGCTGGGTCGAGCCTGTCTTCATGCCCGGTCCCTGGCAGGTGCTCCAGCGGCTGCACGACTGGTACGTCGACGATGCATTGCTGGGCGACATCGGCATCAGCACCCTGCGCGTGGTCGTGGGATGGGCGCTGTCGGCGCTGTTCGCGTTGCCCATCGGCCTGGCGATCGGCAGCTTTCGCAGCGTGCAGGCGCTGCTGGAGCCGCTGACCGATTTCATCCGCTACATGCCGGCGGTGGCCTTCATTCCGCTGGTGATGGTGTGGGTCGGCATCGATGAAGGCGCCAAGGTCGCGATCATCTTCATCGGCACCTTCTTCCAGATGGTGCTGATGGTGGCCGAGGACGTGCGGCGCGTGCCCATGGCGCAGATCGAGGCCGCACAGACCATGGGCGCCAGCCGCCGTGAGGTGATCGGCCTCGTCATCGTTCCCGCCGCGAAGCCGGCGCTGCTCGATACCCTGCGCGTCACCATGGGCTGGGCCTGGACCTACCTCGTGGTGGCCGAGCTGGTGGCAGCCAGCTCGGGCCTGGGCTTCTCGATCCTGAAGGCGCAGCGCTTCCTGCAGACCGACAAGATCTTCGCCGGCATCCTGCTGATTGGGCTGATCGGACTGGCCATCGACCAGTCGATGCGCTGGGCGCACCGGCGCGCGTTTCCTTATCTGCACGCGAGGCGCTGAGCCATGGATACGACATCCACTCCCGGGCTGCCCAAGCTGCGCGTTCGCGGCGTATGGAAATTCTTCGGCACCGACACCACGCGCTCCGCAGCGCTGCAGGACGTTCACCTCGACATCGCCGACAACGAGTTCGTCACGCTCGTGGGCGCCTCGGGCTGCGGCAAGTCGACGCTGCTGCGCGCCCTCGCGGGCCTGGAGCCGCACAGCGCCGGCGAGATGCTGTGCGACGGCGCGCCGATCGAAGGCCCTGGTCCACAGCGTGCCATGGTGTTCCAGCACTACAGCCTCTACCCCTGGCTCACGGTGATCGAGAACATAAAGTTCTGCCGCCGGCTGCAGGTGCATACCCGCGAGCGCACCAGCGCCGACGTGGAAGCCGCCTCCGGCCGCGCCGATGCGCTGCTGCGCCTCATGGGCCTGTGCCACGTCGAGAACGCCTACCCCGGCCAGCTCTCGGGCGGCATGCAGCAACGCGTGGCCATCGCGCGGGCGCTGATGGGCAGGCCACAGATCCTGCTGATGGACGAACCCTTCGGCGCACTTGACGCGCAGACCCGCGAGGTGATGCACGACCTGATTCTGCATGTGCACCGGCTGGAGCGCAGCACCATCGTCTTCGTCACGCATGACGTGGAGGAGGCGATCTACCTCGGCCAGCGCGTGGTGCTGATGGCGCCGCGCCCGGGACGCATCGACACCGTCTACCCGGTGCCGTTGCCCGACCTGCGCACGCAGGACATGAAGCTCGAGCCCGAATTCCTGAACCTCAAGCGCGAGGTGCTGACACGCATCCGCGCGACCTCCGGCATGCAGACCGACTTCGAGCTGCTCGAAAAACTCTCGCATGCCGCTTCCACCGACCTTGCGCCCGAACCGGGCGGCTCTTCTTCATGAATGAAACGGAGACCTCGATGTCCGATCTTGAAAACGTCCCCACGTCCGATTTGACCGTGCATGCCAGCGTCGACGCCGTGCCCCACTGGCGCAGCTTTGCCGCCAACCTGCCGGCCGACCGCGTGCTCTGGAGCGAAGTGCTGCCCGGCGGCGGCCACTGGAGCTGGCGTGTGTCGCGCGGCACCGCGCTGCGCTTCGTCGCGATGGGCGAGCGTGCCAACTGTGCTGTGCTGCTCTATGCCGCGCACGACCGGCTCGAACGCTACAGCATGCCCGACACCTGCAAGGCGCTGCACACCGCGCACTTCACGCGCGGCCATGTGCTGATGAGCGACATGGGGCGCGCGATGGCGTCGATCACGCACGACACGCTGGGCTGGCACGACCCCTTCGGTGGCCTGCTCGATGCGCAGCGGCTGTGCGAGAAGCACGGCGAGCAGCGCTACGAGACGCACCGCAACGCGATGTACCGAGCAGGTCGCGAGGGCCTGCTGATCGAGATCGGCAAGTACGGCCTGGGCACGCGAGACCTGATCACGCCCGTCAACCTGTTCAGCCAGGTCGCGGTCGATGCCGAGGGCCGCTTCGGCTTCAACGCCGGCCAGCGCGTCGAGGGCCATGCGGTCGAGCTGCGCTGCGAGATGGATGTGATCGTTGCCGTGTCCACCGCGCCGCATCCGCTCGACCCTCGCCTGGGCTACGCGCCGGGCCAGGTTGGCGTCGCTGCCTGGCGCTCCGGTCCCGCGCCGGCCGACGACTTCTGCCGCGACTTTCGCCCCGAGTGCGCGCGTGCGCTGCACAACGCGGATGTCTTCGCGCTCTCCTGAACCTTTTCAGCCCCTGCAGCCCCATGACCACCACCGCTTCCATCCCTTCATCCGCCCAGCGCCTGCAAGAAAGCGCGCTCGATCCGGCCCGCGCCGTGCTGCGCCATCGCCAGCCCGCCGGCGAACCCTGGCTCGGAGAAATCCGCGCCGGCCAGACCGTGCGCATCGTCGACCTGGAAGGCAACCAGGCGGCCGACGTACTGTTCTACAACCGCCACGACGTGGCCGAGCACTACAGCGCCAGCGACACGCTGCTGCGTCAGGGCGGCATCTACCTCACGACCGGCTCGGTGCTGGTGTCCAGCGAAGGCCGGCCGATGCTGACCGTCGTGGCCGACACCTGCGGCCGGCACGATACGCTGGGCGGCGCCTGCGCGGCCGAGAGCAACACGGTGCGCTACGCGTTGCAGAAGAAATTCATGCACTCCTGCCGCGACAACTTCCTGACCGCGTTGATCCATGCCGACATCGGCCTGGGCAAGCGCGACCTTGTGCCCAACGTCAATTTCTTCATGAACGTGCCGGTCACGTCCGACGGTGAGCTGCGGTTCGCCGACGGCGTTTCCGGTCCCGGCAAGTACGTGGAGATGCGCGCGGAGATGGATGTCTGGATGCTGGTGTCCAACTGCCCGCAGCTCAACAACCCGTGCAACGCCTACAACCCGACGGCGGTGGAATTCATCGTGTGGGATCGGGCAGACGTCGCTGCCTGACTGACCCTCCTGACCCTTTTCACCGCGCCGCCAGGCGCCGCTGCGGGACGACCCGCAGTGCCCGTGTTCCGCGGCAGGACGACCTGCCACGACGGAATCCGTCCCATGTCTTCGTCATCCGTTTCCATCCCGGGCGCAGCCGCCGCTGCGGCCCGCTTCGACACCGTCCTCGTCGCCAATCGCGGCGCCATCGCCTGCCGCATCATCCGCACCCTGCGCGCGCTGGGCCTGCGCTCGGTGGCTGTGTACTCGGAGGCCGATGCCGATTCGGCCCACGTGGCACAGGCCGACCTGGCCGTCTGCATCGGGCCCGCGCCAGCGGCGCAGAGCTATCTCGATGCAGAGCGCATCCTCGCCGTTGCGAAGGAAACCGGCGCCGGCGCCATCCATCCCGGTTACGGCTTTCTGTCCGAGAACGCTGGCTTCGCGCAGGCCTGCGAGGACGCCGGCATCGCCTTCATCGGCCCGACACCCGAGCAGATGCGTGCCTTCGGCCTGAAGCACACGGCCCGCGCATTGGCCGAGGCGCACGGCGTGCCGCTCCTGCCCGGAAGCGGCCTGCTCGACGACCTGGCAGCCGCGCGCACGGCGGCGGCGCGCATCGGCTATCCCGTCATGCTCAAGAGCACGGCAGGTGGCGGCGGCATCGGCATGCGGCTGGTTCGCAGCGAAGCCGAGTTGGCTCCCGCCTTCGAGGCGGTGGCGCGCCTGGCGCGCGCGAACTTCAAGGACGCGGGCCTGTTTCTGGAGAAGTTCGTCGAACGCGCGCGCCATGTGGAGGTGCAACTGTTCGGTAACGGCCACGGCGATGTGGTCGCACTCGGCGAGCGTGATTGCTCGGCCCAGCGCCGCAACCAGAAGGTCATCGAGGAAACGCCGGCGCCCGGGCTCGACGCGGCCACGCGCACGCAACTGCTCGAAACAGCCGGGCGGCTCGGCCGCGCCGTCGGCTATCGCTCGGCCGGCACGGTGGAGTTCGTGCTCGATGCCGACAGCGGCGCCTTCTACTTTCTGGAGGTCAACACGCGCCTGCAGGTGGAGCATGGCGTGACCGAGCAGGTCACGGGCATCGACCTCGTCGCATGGATGGTGCGGCTGGCGCGCGGCGACGATTTCAAACTCGCGGCGCCGGTGCCGCGCGGCGCGTCGATCCAGGTGCGGCTCTATGCCGAGGACCCGGCGCGCAATTTCCAGCCCAGCGCCGGCCTTCTGACCGAGGTGCGTTTTCCGCCCGGCGTCCGTGTCGAGACCTGGGTCGGCGCAGGCAGCGAGGTGCCGTCGCACTACGACCCGATGATCGCCAAGCTGATCGTCACTGGCACGGACCGCGCGGACGCCGTGGCGCAACTGCAGGCCGCCTTGCTGGCCACCCGCCTTGCCGGCATCGAGACCAACTTGCGGTATCTGCGTGCGGTGGTGGCGACGGACGACTTCGTGCAGGGCCGCATCGTGACCCGCTCGCTGGCGGATTTTGATCATCGGCCGAACGCCGTGGAGGTCCTGGAGCCTGGCGTGCAGACCTCGGTGCAGGACTGGCCCGGCCGCACCGGCTACTGGGATGTCGGCGTGCCGCCATCGGGCCCGATGGACGACCTGGCGTTCCGGCTTGCCAACCGGCTCGTCGGCAACTCCGAAGGCGCTGCCGCGCTCGAATGCACGCTGGGCGGGCCCGCGCTGCGTTTTCACAGCGACGCGGTCATCGCGCTGTGCGGTGCGCCGATGCCGGCCGTGCTCGACGGCATGGCGCTGGCGCCCTGGGCCTCGCACCGGGTCACGGCCGGCAGCATCCTGCGGCTAGGCGCGATCGAGGTTTCGTCGTCGCAAGGCGGCGGCAGCCGCGCCTATCTGGCAGTGCGCGGCGGCATCGACGTGCCGCGTTATCTCGGCAGTCGCGCCACCTTCACGCTGGGCCAGTTCGGCGGCCACGCGGGGCGCACACTGCGTGCCTCGGACATGTTGCACATCGGCGATGAGATGGCCGGCGATCCGGTGGCTGCGCTGTCGCCGCAAGCCATCCCCGTTCATGCCGGAGGCCGTCGCGCCTGGGATATCGCAGTGCTCTATGGCCCGCACGGTGCACCGGACTTCTTCACCGACGGCGACATCGACACCTTCTTCGCCACCGACTGGGAGGTTCACTACAACTCCAGCCGCACCGGCGTGCGCCTGATCGGCCCGAAGCCCGTGTGGGCGCGCCGCGACGGCGGCGAGGCGGGCCTGCACCCCTCCAACATCCACGACAACGCCTACGCCGTCGGCGCCATCGACTTCACCGGGGACATGCCAGTGATCCTCGGACCGGACGGCCCCAGCCTCGGCGGCTTCGTCTGTCCGGCGGTGGTGGTCGCGGCGGAGCGCTGGAAGCTGGGCCAGCTGCGCGCCGGCGACGCGGTGCGTTTTCGCTGCGTCACGCAGGATGAGGCGGCCCGGTTGCTGGCGGCGCAGGATCGTTGGGTGGATGCGCTCTCGGGGCCGGAGCCGGCCCTGCACACGACGATCGGGCTGCCGCCGAAGGCGCGCGAACTGGGCTCGCCGATCCTGAGAGAACGCGCTGCCGAGGCCGGTCGCCCCGCACTGGTCATGCGCCAGGCCGGCGACCGGTACGTGCTCGTGGAGCTGGGCGAGCCGCAGCTGGACATCGCTCTGCGCATGCGCATCCATGGGCTGCATGCCGCGCTGCAGGCACGCGCGCTCGATGGCGTGGTCGACCTCACGCCCGGCATCCGTTCGCTGCAGGTGCACTTCGATCCGCGTCGGCTCTCGCGCGCCGCGCTGCTCGATGCGATCGCCGCCGCGGACGATTCGCTCGGCGACACCGACGACCTCGTCGTACCTTCGCGCACCGTGCATCTGCCGCTCTCGTGGGACGATAGCGCCACGCGGCTGGCCATCGAGAAATACATGCAGTCGGTGCGGCCGGATGCACCCTGGTGCCCGAGCAACATCGAGTTCATCCGCCGCATCAACGGCCTCGCCACGCTCGAGGACGTTCAGCGCATCGTCTTCGATGCGAGCTACCTGGTGCTGGGACTGGGCGACGTGTACCTGGGCGCGCCGGTGGCCACACCGCTAGATCCGCGCCACCGGCTGGTCACGACCAAGTACAACCCCGCGCGCACCTGGACGCCCGAGAACGCGGTGGGCATTGGCGGTGCCTACATGTGCGTCTATGGCATGGAAGGCCCAGGCGGCTATCAGTTCGTCGGCCGCACGCTGCAGATGTGGAACCGCTGGCGCGACGCGCAAAGCGGCGCGGCCGACTTCGAGGCCGGCAAGCCCTGGTTGCTGCGTTTCTTCGACCGCATCCGCTTCTATCCCGTGAGCGAGAGCGAACTGCTGCAGATCCGCCGTGACGCGCCAGCGGGACGCTATCCGCTGCGCATCGAGGAGGGCCGCTTCGGCATGCGCGAGTACCGCGGCTTTCTCGATGCGCATGCAACGGAGATTGCCACCTTCCGGGAGTGCCAGCGCAACGCCTTTGCCGGCGAGCGCGAGCGCTGGCGCGCGCTTGGGCAGGCCGAGCATGTGGACGAGTCCCCGCTGTCGGCATCCGCTACGCCGGACGCCGAAGACCTGCCAGGCGGCGCCTCTGTCGTGCGCGCCCAGGTGCCCGGCAGCGTGTGGCGGGTGCTGGTCGAAGAGGGCGATGCGGTCGCCGAGGGCGACACGCTGGTGGTGGTCGAGTCCATGAAGATGGAATTCGCAGTGACGGCCCCGTGCGCCGGACGTGTCTGGCGCATCGCCTGCCGTGAAGGCGCGGCGGTCGGCGCAGGGCAGGAGGTGGCCATCGTGGTGCCTGCTACGGAGGCCATCGGAACGACCTGATGCACCTATCCATTCCGAGTTCTTTTCTTCCCTTCTTCTCTTTACATTGCTCACGAGGCCTGCTCATGCCCAACCCCGCATCCCGCGTTCGTTCGTTTCATCTGCTGACCGCCTGCATGGCGCTCGCCGCTGCCGCGCAAGCCGGTGCGCAGGAAGCGCCACCCGCCGACAAGCCGAGTTCACCCTACACGCTGACGGCGCACATCGACCTGGTGTCGCGCTACGTGCTGCGCGGCGCCACCTCCACCTACGGCAACAGCACACCGCTGGGCAATGCCGGGGCCGATGCGCCCGAGTCTTCCAGGGGCGCGATGCAGTGGGGCGTGGATTGGGTACACGAGAGCGGCTGGAGCCTCGGCTACTGGGCATCGACGGTCAACTACTCCTACCGGCAACTCGGCCGTTCGTACGGCGACCGCAGCATCACGGCCTTCCAGAGAGGCAAGTCGATCGAGAACGACTTCTACGGCGCGTACAGCGGCAAGATCGTCGGCGACCTCGGCTACACCCTGGGGCTGACCGGCTACTACTACGTCAACGGCAAGAATGCCAATGCGCTGGAAACCAAGCTCGGACTGAGCTACGGCCCCGTGAGCTTCAATGCGCAGACCTTGCTCGACGACGTGGTCTGGGGCAACAAGGGCGACACCTACTGGACGCTGGTCTACACCGCGCCGCTGCCGCACGACATCACCTTCACCGCCACGCTGGGTGCCTACACCTACAGGAAGGAGGGCAAGTACCTGGGGACCACGGACACGCTCAACGGCGCGTCCTGCGGGCCGCAGGCAGCCTTCGTGGTCAACGGCTGCTACGCCGGCAACACGCCTGTGGGCAGCGCCTTTCGGCACCTGACCCTGGCACTGTCGGCGCCGATTCCCGGCACGCCGCTCACCGCTTCGGCGCAATGGATCGTCGGTGGAGACAACCGCTTCGGCGTGCGTCAGAAGAACCAGTGGCTCGCGTCGATCGCCTATGGGTTCTAGAAGCTCGGCGTCAGATCCATGAGCGATGCGGCCCGGCAGTAGAGGAACTCATCGAAGCCGGTCAACTGCATGTGGCGGACAACGCGAAGCCCTGCGGCCTGGTGCGCGTGGCTGCAGCAACCAGCTTCTTCGGTTTCTTCCAGATGGAGTGGGTGGAGAAGTTTCTGGCCACGCATCCGCTTGTGCGACTCGACTTCGTGCTCAGTGATCTCCTGGTCGATCTGATTGCCGAGCGCATCGATGTCGCATTTCGAGGTGGACCCTTGCAAGACTCCAGTCACGTGATCCGGCAAATCTTCGCGAGCCACGGCGAACTGATCGCCAGTCCTTCCTGCCTGGCGGCGCATGGCATGCCCACCGACCTGGAAGAACTGCGCGAGCATGAGTGCGTGGTGCCGCCGCAGTACACGTGGGCCGGTCACGGGCTGAGCGTTGTCTATCCCAGTCGCCAGCGGCGCCCGCTGGCGGTCACAGCGTTCGCCGACATGGCCGTGGAGAAGCTTACTCATCAGGATTGCGTACCAGCATCCAGTGCATAGCCTTCAGAGGCTACGCGCACGCATTTGAGAACAATGCCATTCCCCTGAAAAATGAGTGACTGCATATCGATTTTCGATGCAGTCAAAAAACAGGGATGAAGTCTCAGCTGCTCTCACTCCGTCGATCGCTGCATCGTGAATGGAGCGCCTTGTAATGCACAAGTGTTGGTTCATGTTAAGCCCGATGCGACGGCATTTCCTTTTTTGTCGGACTCCACTTAAGAGCTGGCCAGAACTTGTCACACGGTGAATCCGAAGCGACGCTCCGCGTCACTTTTTCGGAATCAATTAGCACGTTCTTCTCCGGTGGGGAACTGGGGCATGAATCGTGCGCCTCATGGCATCGTCGGCGAGTGGATCCGGGCCCGAGCCTGCGACATGCCACTGGCCATGCATGACGAAAGTATTCCCCCGCATGCGAAGTACGCAACGCGTGCGGCGGCTGGTTCTCTTCAATCTCAAAAAATCATTCCCATGATGATGTTTCCCCGAGGATGCGTTTGCGCACTGATGATTTCGGTGCTCCTTTCTGGCTGCGGCAGTGGAGGTGGCGGTAACCAAGGCAGTGGATTCCGCGACTTTTCCGCGCAATGACCAAGAAAGTTCCTATGTTTGATAAAACCGATTTTGCTGCTGCGTTGCTCGTTTTGAGCGCGGTCTTGCTCCCGGGTTGCGGGGGCGGAGATTCGGGAAGTTTCCAGGCGGCCGCTACGGTCCCTGTTGTCGCGGGGAGCACCCCGGAGACTCCCGCCGCCACGGAAGTCACCCCCGAAATCCCCGCCGCCCCGGGAGACACCTCGGCGGCCCGCGTGATCAAGCACCCGGGCGTTGGTGTCACCCTCTCGGATCTCACGACGCTCAAGGCACACGTCGATCAGGGCAAGGAGCCGTGGACGTCCGGCTACAACCAAATGGCGGGCAGTCCCATGTCCAGGCTCAGCTACGGAGGGTACCGCCCGTTCGCGAAAGTGAGCCGTGCCCCTGACGAGAATCTCGGGGCCTGGCGCAACGACATGGTCGCGATCTCGAATCTCTCGCTGATGTGGTATTTCACCCAGAACGAGCAATACGCGGTGAATGCGCGCAAGCTGCTGCTGGGGTGGGCCACCACCCAGACCGAGTTCTCGGGTAGCGAGTCGATGCTCGAACTGGGCGACTACGCCGCCGCGTTCGTGGGCGGCGCGGAAGTCCTGCGCGCCACATGGCCGGGCTGGAAAGAGGAGGACACGGCGACCGTCAAGAAGTACTTCAAGGACGTGCTGATGCCGGCAGCCAACCCCTATGGCGAAAGCTCGTTCGGCGCCGCCAACAAGGGCGCACTGTCCCTCACCGCGCTTGGGCTGATGGCGATCTACACCGACGACATCGAGACATTGGACAAGGTCGTCTATCAGACCCGCACGCTCGCCCACATCGGGCTGCGAAATTCCAACGACATCGGCATGCTCGGCGACTCGCTGCGAGACCAGGGGCATGCCTATGGGCAGCTCAAGTCACTGACCATGCTCGCCGAGGCGCTCTGGAGCCAAGGCATCGACATCTATTCCGATTTCGACAACCGCCTGCTGGCGGCGGGTGAGTATTTCGCGAGGGTGAACGAGCTCGCGCCCACGCCAGCGCTTCCTTTTGGCACCACCGATCGCTACTACCTCACCGACGTCACCGGGCACGGCTGGCAGGGCGCCAATGGCGGAAGCGGGGCGCTTACTCAGCTCTATGGTGCCTACGTCCTGCGCAAGGGTCTCCAGGCGCCGTTCATCGCGCAGAGACTCCTCTGGGTGGGGGTAGACGGTGGCAGCTTCATGTTCCTCAAGGACGCCGACACCTCGAAGGCGACGCCGCCGCCGGCGCTGCCCATTCCTTCGACCGCCTCGATCACCTCGGGATTCAGCAGTGCCGACATCGGGGGCGCCAGCACGGCCGGCACGGCCACCTACGCCGCCGGCAAATGGAACGTGGCTGGGGCCGGCTGGGGTATCTGGGGCGCACTCGACAGTTCCCACTTCGCCTACAAGGCCCTCACCGGCAACAGCGCCATCATCGCGAAAGTCGAGTCGCTCGAGAACACCCACCCGTCCGCAATGGCGGGCGTGATGATGCGCACAAGCCTGGAACCAGGCGCTCCGCGCGCCTGGATGGCGATCAACTCCAAAGGTGAAGCCTTACAGAACATGCAGAAACTCGCCGTGTATGGTGGCCCGAACTACGCGAACAAGGTTGCGAGTTCCGGACCCACTTACTGGGTGAAGCTCGAGCGCATCGGGAACATCATCACCGGCTACGTTTCTTCCGACGGCACCAATTGGGCCGCCACCGATGTCGGCCGCATCGACGCCCCCGTTCCCGACACGGTCTATGTTGGATTGGTGGTCACGTCGGTCACAAGCCAGTTGAACAACAGCGTCTTCAGCAATGTCCAGATCACCGGAGGCGACGGTGGTGCGCCTAGCGTCATCCCCGCGCCGCCCGCCATGCTGCTGGCCTCGCCGGGCGATGGTGCCGTGCCGCTGCGCTGGCAGGCATCCTTCGGGGCCACAGGCTACACGGTCAACCGCTCCGAGTTCAGCGGCGGGCCCTACGAGCCCATCGCGTCGGACGTCACGGGCAGCAGCTACACGGACATGTCCGTGACCAATGGCACGACCTACTACTACACCGTCACGGCCACCAACGCCGCTGGAACGAGCGACAATTCTCCTGCGGACAGTGCCACGCCGGCTCCTTCGATGGTGAATGTCACCACCGGTGGCACCGCAAGCGACAGCGCGGGCAACGCGACCAACGCCAGACGCGCCTTCGACAGGAATGCGTGGTCGCAATGGGTCTACGCTGGCATAGCCGGCTGGCTGCAGTATGACCTTGGCCACACGGAGCGCGTCCAGCGCTATTCGGTCACCACCACTTTCGACGGCAATCTCATGGCGCGCGATCCGAAGGACTGGCAGCTCCAGGGCTCCAACGACGGCGCCACCTGGACCACGCTCGACACGCAAAGCAACCAGAAACGCGCCGAGTTGAAGAGCTACGCGGTCGCGAGTCCGGGCTCCTATCGCTACTACAGGCTGAACATCACAGCCAACAACGGCGATCCCGCCTCCACGGCTGTTTCCGAATTCGGGCTGTTCGTTTCCAAGCCGTAGTGAACCCGATGCGCGATTACCGGCGCATCGATCCGGGCGACGCATCTTGTCTTTTTCACGGCCGCGCAGCGACGATTTGAGTGGTTCGGTTCTTGCTGCGTTTGCAAAACTACACACAAAAAGCCAAAAATGTCACAGATTTCAAAAATGATGAGCGATGTGTCCATTGACAGATCGTTTCCGGTTCAATCAAAAGTTCCCCGCAGCTGGAGTCGCGCGCGGCTCATCGCGATCGGCCTGCTGAGCACATGGGTCGCGGCTTGTGGCGGTGGCTCGTCGGGCTCTTCGACAGCAGCGCTCGTTGCAGGCACACCCGCGACCGCAACTGCGCCTGCAACCGCACCGGCACCTGCACCTGCACCGGGGCCTGCACCAGGACCTGTATCGGGACCTGCACCTGTCACCTTCATGGGCAAGAGCACGGTGTTGATCGGAAGAACGTCGACTGATGCTCTTTCGGTTGCCGCACCATTCGACGCTCAGTACCAATACGTCGTCAGTGCGCCGGCACCGTCGAGCGACCTGTACACGGCGACGTCCTGCCCGGATGGGACGAACTGGTGGGGATGCGTGGGCGGGAGCATCGGGGGGCTCATCCCCACCGTCGAAGCCCGCGCTGCGCAGGCCACCTACTTGGGTAAGTCGTATCCGCAGACAGTGATGTGGACATGGTTTGAACTCGGCCTCCTCGTGCCCGGTACGCCCGGTGTTGCTACTCCGTGGCAGGAGGAGGTTGAGTCGGTCAACAAGGTCGACCTCCTCACCAGATACCTGAACGACTACCGTTTCTTCCTCCAGAAGATCGGCACCTCGCACGACATGATCGATCTCGAACCCGACTTTTTTGGTTTCGCGCGAGGGTACGGCAAGCTGGACCAGGTCCCGGCACAGGTGACGGCCGCGAATCCGACCGACTGCGCAGACCAGGCGAACACCGTGGCGGGTCTGGCTCACTGCCTGATCGCAATGACCCGCAAGTACGCTCCCAACACGGCCGTCGGCCTGCACCTCACCTGCTGGGACTGGCCGGGCAACGTGGATAAATGTGCCAAAGATTACGTGACCCTCGGCGGAAAGGGTGCCGACTTCCTCGTCGGGGAGGTTGAATCCACGGACGCCGGACTCAACGCCTTGCAGGACGGATCCAACACATTCTGGAGCGACCAGAAGTGGGCCACGCAACTCGACTATTGGAAACAGATGGCCGAGGCGGTCGGCCACCCGATCGTGGTCTGGCAGATTCCGATCGGCAACATGGCACAGAACAACACCCCGTACCACTACCAGGACGACAAGGTGGACTGGCTGTTCTCCCACATGGACCAGGTCGCGAGCGCCCACGTCGGGGCTCTGATGTTCGGCCAAGGATCGGACAAGTCGACCACGGCTGAAACCGACGGCGGCAACCTTTACAAGAAGACGGCCGACTATCGAAATGCGGGGGGCACGCCGCTCAAATAGCGTGTCCCTGCGTGCTGTCGCATAGCCACCCTGGCGCCGGCCTGACAGCCGGCGCTTGAACTCGCCATCGCCGAGTTCCAGCTCACTTGCTTCGCGCCAGAGTGCGTGCAACTGCGTGACTCCGAGTCGAAGCGCCTCGATGGTCTCTGCGTTGACTGCGGCTCGCACGTCATGCCCGCAGTACCGTGTAGTGCCGATGCAATCTTGAGCAGCAAAGGCCGATTGATTACGTAGGCTCCAGTTTCCCGAGGCGCTCGAACAGAACGCTCAGTCCGTGGTGAAGCCGCTGGCGCCCTATGGCATTTCCTGTGCGCTTACCGGATCGGCCGTAGGCGGCAGCGCCCCACGCAGCGGGCTGGGCGCCAGCTTGCGCGTATCGACCAGCGGCTGCGACGGCGGAATGAGCTGCGTGCCTTCCATGCGGGTACTGCCCGCACCCCGGTTGTTCGAGCGCTGCAGCAGCGTATCGGGCAGCACCGGCGCGGCGTTCACCCCGCGCAGCATGATGTTGTCGGTGCTGGGCTGCGTCTGCAACTGCTGACCGCGAATCTCGTCGTAGCGGTCGTAGGCGAATGCTTCGGTCGAGGCCCCGTCGCGCATCACCGCCGGGCGCAGGAACATCATCAGGTTGCTCTTGTTGCGCGTGCGGTTCTCGTTCTTGAACAGGTTGCCCAGCACCGGGATGTCTCCGGCCAGCGGCACTTTTTCGATGTTGTTGTTGTAGGTGTCGGACAGCAGGCCACCCAGCATGACGAGGCCGCCGTCTTCCACCAGCACGCTGGATTCGATCGAGCGCTTGTTGGTGGTCGGGCCGTTGGGGTTGGCCAGCGAGTTCTGGTCGACGGTCGACGTCTCCTGGAAGATCGTCAGCTTCACGGTGCCGTTCTCGTTGATGGTGGGGCGCACACGCAGCGTCAGGCCGACGTCCTTGCGCTCGACGGTGGTGAACGGGTTGACGCCCACCGAGCCCGAGGTGCTCGCGTACTGGCCGGTGACGAAGGGCACGTTCTGGCCGATGATGATCCTGGCCTCTTCGTTGTCCAGCGTCAGCAGGTTAGGCGTGGAGAGCACGTTGGCATCGCCATCGCTGTCGAAGAAGTTGGCGATCGCGCCCAGGATGTACTGGCCACCGATCTTGCCGGCGATGCCCAGGTTCAGCCCGGGCTGGATCGAGGAGGCCAAGCCTGCGGCATTGCGGGTGGCCAGCGCCTGCGTCAGAGCCAGGATGTTGTTCCTGTTGAGGCTGGAGTTTG
This sequence comes from Variovorax durovernensis, assembly GCF_977011995.1. Taxonomy (NCBI): domain Bacteria; kingdom Pseudomonadati; phylum Pseudomonadota; class Betaproteobacteria; order Burkholderiales; family Comamonadaceae; genus Variovorax; species Variovorax durovernensis. Next base: position 215,482 of record NZ_CDRNCW010000002.1, read on the forward strand.
TGCCGATGACCGCGTTGTTGCCCAGCGCGCTCTGCCATTGCACCCCAAAGTTCGCGGCCTTGCTGGCGCTGACCTCCACGATGAGCGCCTCGATCATGACCTGCGCGCGGCGCCCGTCCAGTCTGTCGATCACCGCGCGCATCTGGCGGTACTGGGGCTCGGGGGCGGTGATGATCAGCGAGTTGGTGGATGGGTCGGCCTGGATCTGGCCGCCGGTCGATGGCTGGTTGGCGTTGTTGAGCGGGGCGTTGGCGGCTGGCGAGCCGCTTTGCCCGCCCGTGCTGTTCTGCGTGGCCTGCTGTTGCACGGCACCGCTGCCGTCGGGCGCACCCGCGCCCGTGGTGCCCGATGGCCGGTTCGCTGCCATCGCAGCGCGCAGCGTGGCCGCCAGGCGCACCGCATCGGCGTTCTTCAGGTAGACCACGTAGATGTTGCCGGCCGCGCCGTTGCTGCTTTCCGCGGGCGGGCGGTCGAGTTTCTCGATCAGCGTGCGCACGAGCTGCGCGCGCGCCGGGTTGGCGGCGCGCATGAGCACCGAATTGCTGCGCGGGTCGGCCAGCAGCGTGGTTCGGAACGACGCGGCGGCGCCACCCGGTGCTTCGCCGACGCTCGGTGCGCTCGACGCACCGCCATCGATGAGCCGCTGCACCAGCGGAATCAGCTCGGTGGCGATCGAGTACTTCAGCTGGATGACCTCGACATCGGACGCGTTCGGCACGTCGAGCGCCGCGATGATGCGCGCGAGCCGCCGCATGTTGTCGGCATAGTCGGTGATCACGAGCGAGTTGCTGTCCGGGTTCACGTTGATGGTGTTGTTCGGCGGAATCAGCGGACGCAGCACCGGCATCAGGCTGTTGGGGGACTCGTAGTTGAGCCTGAAGATCTGGGTGACGACCTGGTTGCTGGCCGATGCTGGCACGGCGCCGACGGAGGTGTTCACGGCGACGCTCTGCAGCTTGGCGTTGGCTTCGAGCACCACCTTGTAGAGGCCGTCGGCCTCCACCACCGCAAAGCCCTGCAGCCGCAGCGCCGCGGCAAACTGGTTGAAGGCCGCGGCCGGCTGCACGGCGCGGTCGGTCACGAGGTCCATCGTGCCCTTCACGCGCGGATCGACCATCACATTGCGCCCGGTGACCACCGCCATGGTGCGCGCCACGGCCTCGATGTCGGCGTTGGAGAAATTGAGCGTGATCGGGCTGCTGCGAACAACAGGCGCTGGCGCTGCATCGGCCGGCGCGGGCGTCTCCATCGTCCGTGGCTCGGCAACGGCAACCGCCTGCAGCGTGACCCGCACCGAATTGCCTTGCAGCTCTGCCGTGTACGGCACCGGCCGCCGGAGATTCAACACCACCCGGCTGCGCTCGCCGGCCTGCACCACATTGATCGAGCGCAGGTTGGGTTGATTCACTTCGATGGCTGCGCGCCCGACATCGTTGGTGGCGCCAAGGAAGTCCAATGCGATGCGCGCGGGGCTCGCGACCGAAAAACTGCTGGGCACGGCGGCGAGCGGTCGTGCCAGGTCGATCTGGATCACCTCCACACCCTGTTGCATGGCGCTTGCGACCGCCTTGATCGCGTTCTGCGCGCAGGCGGTGTCGACCGCGCCGGCCACGAGCAGGCCCAGGCACACGGCCCGAAGGCGGAACCGGAAAGCGCCCCGTGCGCCGAGGTCTTTCACTTGCGGGCGGTTCGTCTCAGATCGAATGGCCGAGCACCAAGGGAAGTCATTGCAGCACGCAGCAGCCGCAGGGGAAAAGGGAACATTGGGGTAGGGCGCCAACGGCGGTTTGAATTTCGATGTCGATCACACGCCGTTGCTGTCTGGCCGACCCTCGGGGGCCGCGTTCGCATCCACCGCCCGGCATCGCTCGCAAGAGATTCGGTTCTTGCGAGCGATGCGGACCCCATGTGTCATTCGGTAACCTTGCGCGCCGATTGTTTACTGAAACGCGTACGTTCCATTAGTCATGAAAAATGAGATGCTGACACTCATTTTTCGAAGCAATCCCCGGGGGCGCCGGGCGCTGGTACCAGGCGCTCTGAAATGTGCTTCTTCAGAATGCGTGACGCAGCCCGAAGTCGTAGCCCGTTGCACTGCTCGGCGCCAAACCCACCGTCCCTGAACCCGTGGACGAGAAGGCTGGCCCGCCAAGCCCGACCGCCATGATTGCGGGATTGTTCTGTCCATTCTTGATCCGTGCGCGAGCCACTGTGGCGTAGAGCGCGGTCCGCTTCGACAGGTTGTGGACGTAGCCCAGGGCGAGCTTGTTCACCGACGCGTCGCGGTCCAGGGCCGGCACCGCCGGCGCGGCAGAACGTAGGTCGTTCTTGAACTTGACGCGAGCGTACGACGCCTTGAAAACGCCGGCACCGACCGGGACCGTGATGCCGATCATGGCGCCGTTGTACGCGTCGTTGTCCCGGAAAGTGGTTCTGCCGGCGCTCGAGGGCGCCGTGGTCGTTTCAGCCTTGTCCTTGACTTGCGACAACTCGCCCATCAGCTTGAGGACGCCGAAATCGTAGGAGCCGCCCAAGTTGACCGTGCGCAGTTTCTCGGAAAGCCGGGTGCCCGCCACGACGCCGGCCTCGCTGATCACCAACGTGTCGGCCGCCGTACTTTGTCCATAAGCCACCGCCACGTCGAGCGGGCCGCTCGTATAGCCAAACCGTCCGCCGTAGTAGCGGCCGCGTTGCGAAGGGCTGTCGCCCAGATGGCTGTATTTGACGTTCTCGGGCAGCGCATACATGACCTGCCCGTAGAAGCCACCTAGATTGCGTGGCAGAAAGTAGCCCACGCTATTGGATGCGCGGATCGCGTTGTCATTCGCGGCGAGGGCCGAGCCCGGGCCGCGCGCCGTGGCGATGTTTCCACTGATGCTCTTGATCAGGTTTTCGCCGACGCCCACTGCGCCCATCGGGTCGAAGACACTCTCGTTCCAGTAGGTCGGAACGTAGTCTCGGCCGAGCCTGAGTTCGCCGAACGCGCCGGAGAGGCTCACCGTCGAGCGACGGCTGAAGGAAGTCAGGCCGGTAGCGCCGCTGTCCAGGGTGATTCCGGATTCAAGCCAGAACCCCGCCGACATCCCGCCGCCCAGATCTTCGTTGCCGCGGAAGCCGACTCGACTCGAAGAATTGGCGCCGCTCGAGAGGACCGTCTGCGAGCGCGTCACCTCCGGGAAGGCGAGCGCCGCCGCCGGTGGCAGCGCCAACGTGTTGTTGTAGAGGGTACTTTTGACGCTGTAGTGGCTGACAGCGCTGTCGGCAACGCCGAAAAGCGTCAATGAAGATTGCGCGGACGCGGCGCCCGAAGCGGCCAGCGCGGTGAAGGTGATCAAGGACTTACGCATAGCAAGTGTCTCCATGGAGCGGAACAAGGATCTGCCGAGGCCTCGCGGCGCCGGCAGTGGTTGGGGAAAACGTGCCGCAGCAAGGCGGCTCGGCATCGAGCGCCGTTCTGGGAATTCGGTGGAGTCAGTCGGTCGCAAGCAGGCGCATGTCCTGCTGCGCCAAGCCGCCCTGCGACACCACGCCCTGCCAACGAGCGAAGTCGTGGAGAACGCGCTCCCGCAACGCATCGGGAGGACCGGCTTCCACGCGCGCGCCCTGGCGCTCGAATCGGCCGACCACTTGCGCATTGGCAAGAGCCTTGTTCAAGGCGCGGTTGATCTGAGCGATCACCGCGGCGGATGTGCCGGCGGGCGCAAAGAGGCCATACCACTGCGAGACATCGACCCCATCGATCTCCGACTCCAACAGTGTGGGTACGGCGGGCAAGGCCTCGAGACGAGCAGGCGCCGCGACGGCGAGCGCGCGCAGTCTTCCGTCCAGGATGAAGGGATACGCGGTGAACAGGCTTGGAAACATGACCTGCGAGCGGCCATCCACTGTGTCTCCGATGGCTGGCGCCGCACCTTCGTAAGTTCTGCCTTCCATCTTCGTGCCCGTGGTCAGCTGAAACAGCTCCGCCGCAAAGTGTGGTGGCGTACCGTCGCCGGCCGACGCGTACCTGATGCTGCCCGGCGCACTGCGCAGGCGTCCAAGGAGGACGCGAATATCGTCGAAGCCGGCGTCCGGGTGGGCCACCATCAGCGTCGGGGACGATCCGATCAGCCCGACCGGCTCGAAATCCTTCACCGGGTGGTAGGCCAGCTTCTGGAATGCCGGGTTCATGGCATGGGTGCCCACGTAGCCGAACATCAGGGTGTGACCGTCAGGCTCCGCGCTGGCCACATACTCGCTCGCGATGGCGCCGTTGGCGCCGGCCCGGTTGTCCACGAAAACTTCCTGGCCGAGCAGCGGCTTCAGCTCGGCCGCAATGATCCTGGCCATCGTGTCGTTGCCGCCGCCTGCCCGCGTCGGCACGATGATGGTGATGGGTTTGCGCGGAAACGCCGTCGTCTGGCGCGCAACGGCATCGGGTCGGGTGAAGACATAGTCGGGCAACTGCAGCTCGCCTTGCATGATCTTTCTGGCGGTACGCACCAGGGCCGCTGCTTTCACCGTTGCGTTGTCGGCCCGCCCCTCGAGTTCGACTTCCACATCGATCTGTCCTGCCGGGTGCAGCAGAACCAGGCGGTGACGGCCCGGCTCGCGCGGTGCCGCGCTGGCGACCGTACCCGGAAGCGCGAAGGCGCTGAGAACGCCGATGGCACCGGTGACCGCATGCGAAGCATGGCAGTGGCGCGGGGTGAAGTAGCGGGACGTGATGCTGTCCGGCGAATCTCCCGCACTGACCAGCACCGGCTTGGGAATGACGCTGCCCGAGACATCGCCCAATCCCATCAGCAGGCCGGCCTGAAGACGCAGCTTCTCGAGCCGCTCCAGCAGTACCGTGTTCGAATCCAGTGCTGCCGGCTTCTCGGCGCCGGTGACGCCGAGGTCATGCGCGCGCACGATCATCAGCGGCATTGCCGCATCGATGCAGGTCACCTCGACGCCGTCGATCGTGTCGATGCGACGGCCGGTCGGAAAAACCTTGCCTGTCACGGCGCCCCAGGCATCCAGGAAGTTCAAGAGGATCGGCGCCGCCGTGCCGGCCACACCGTCGATGCGCGCATCTCCTTCGTAGGTGACGCGCTTGCCAGGGGTCCTGACCGTGACGTCGATGCGCGATCTCGTGTTGACGTTGAAGACGCGCACCCGGGTGATCCCGTCCTGCGCCGCAACCAGACCTTGCTCGATCGCGAAGGGAGCGACGCCCGACAGCATGTTGCCGCAATTCGGGCGGGTATCGACGGAGCGGTGCCCGACCCCCACCTGCGCGAAGAGATAGTCCAGGTCGCAGCCCGGTTCCTTCGAACGCGAAACGATGGCGACCTTGCTGTTCAGCGTGCTGCCGCCGCCCAAGCCATCGAGCTGCAGCGGATCGGAGGCACCGATTGCGCCGATCAGCGCCTGGTCGCGTGCCTCGTTGCCGTCGGGCAGCCACTCTCGCAGGAAGAAGGGACCGCGCGAAGTGCCGGCACGCATCAGCACGCAGGGGATCGATCTGGTCATTTCAATCCGCAGCGATCTTGGCGGCCTGGACCACCTTCTTCCACTTGACCTGCTCTTGCGCAACATAGGCGCGCATCTGGTCGGTGGTCATGGTCGAGACGTCGGCACCGTGGTCCTCCAGGCGCTTGATCACGCTCTTGTCGGCGAGCACTTCATTGAGCGCCTTGTTGAGCTGCTCGACGACGGCCCTGGGCGTCTTCGCGGGTGCGAAGATGCCGTACCACTGCGAAACATCGACGTCGGCGATCCCCTGCTCCTGGAGCGTGGGGACGTCCGGCATGAGCGGCGAGCGCGTGGCGCCCGCCACACCCACCGCCTTAAGCTTGCCGGCCTTGACGTACGGCGCGGCCGTGAAGAGGCTGGGAAACATCACCTGCGTCTGTCCGCTGATCGTGTCCATGACGGCAGGCGCGGAACCCTTGTACGGCACGTGCAGCATGCGGGTACCTGTGGAAAGCTTGAACATCTCGGCGGCGAAGTGCGGTGCCGTGCCATTGCCGGCCGAGGCGTAGCTGAACTTGTCCGGAGCGGCCTTGAGCAATGCCACGACTTCCTTCGCATTGCCGGCCTTGACGGCAGGGTTGAGCACCATCAGCGTTGCCGACGATCCGACCATGCCCACCGGCTCGAAGTCCTTGACCGGGTCATAGCGAAGCTTTTGCAGAGCCGGGTTCATCGCATGCGTTGCGATGTAGCCCAGCATGAGCGTGTAGCCATCGGGTGCCGCGCGCATCACATATTCGCTGGCGATCGCTCCGTTGGCGCCGGCCTTGTTATCGACGATGACGGGCTGCTTGAGGAGGGCGGACATGCCTTGGCCGATGACACGCGCCATTGCGTCGTTGGCTCCGCCTGCCGCCGTGGGGACCACCAGGGTGATCGATTTTTCCGGAAAGGCGGCAGCCGCGTTGCCGCAGGCCATGGCCGCAGCCACCGCGATGGCGGCTGCGAGGCGAATCTTCTGGGTCTTCAATTTGTCTACTCCGGTGGATTTCTGGAACTTGATGCATGGAGGCTCTTGCTGGCCTTGATCCAATGCTCCGCTCTTGCAAGGCTTTTGTGAATTGCATGTTTAGGATCGATTGATGCACACTGTGGATCAGTTCAGTGCTGCGGGAATCGATACGACATGGCCATCAACTTCAACCTCAATGACCTGCAAGCATTCCGGGCAGTGGCCGAACTCAATAGCTTCCGAAAGGCGGCCGAGGCGCTGCACGTGTCGCAGCCTGCCTTCAGCCGGCGCATCGAAAAGCTCGAGGAGGCGCTGGGCGTGCGATTGCTCGATCGCACCACCCGGCGCGTGAGCCTGACCTCGGTGGGCCGCGACTTCGATCGCAAAGTGCAGCAACTCCTGGACGACCTCGACCACACGCTCCTGGGCATTCGGGGCGTGGCGGCCACGCGCATGGGCGAGGTGACGATCGCCTGCGTGCCCTCGACCGTCTACTACTTCCTCTCGCAGGTGATCTCGCGCTATCACGAGCGCTACCCGAAGGTCCGGGTCAAGGTCTTCGACGCAAGCGCCAACGAAGTGCTGTCGGCTGTCTCGCGCGGTGAAGCCGACTTCGGGCTCAACTTCGTCGGCGGCAAGGAGCCGGACATCGAATTCAAGCCCTTGCTGGAGGAGCGTTTTGTCGCGGCTTGCAGGCGCGACCACCCGCTGGCGAAAAAGCGGCGGGTGAGTTGGACCGATCTGGCGCAGTACGACTACATCTCGGTCAGCAAGGCGTCGGGAAACCGGCTGCTGCTGGACCAGGCGCTTTCCGGTCTGCCTGGTCGACCGCAGAGCATCTACGAGACCCAGCACGTCACGACGATGCTCGGCTTGGTGGAGGCGGGGCTCGGCGTGGCTGCCGTGCCTTCGATTGCCATGCCGGACGCTGACCATCCATTGCTGGCCAGCGTACCGCTGTTCGACCCGGTGATTGCCCGAAAGATCGGGCTCATACGGCGCAAAGGCAGGACCCTGTCGCCGGCTGCGCAGCAGCTCTATGCCTTCTTCTCCGAGATGAAGGCAAAGCGCGGCAAGCCAGTCGGCCGCCGCGCTGCGAGCTGACAAGCCTGCAGTGGCCCGGCCCCGCGCCGGGCCTTGGCATCAGCGCGCCGGGCCGGCGTGGCCGATCGGCAGTTGCAGGTCTGCGGCTCCCGCTTCGAGTTCATGCTCGGTGTTGGCGTAGTTCGCCGACAGTTCGCGCTTCAGCACGTCCCGGTCGCAAGCGTTTTCCCAGATCGAGACCACGATGCAAGCCACCGCGTTGCTGATGGTGCTGGTGAGTGCCCGTGCCTCCGACATGAAGCGATCGATCCCGACGATCAGCGCCACGCCGGCCACCGGCAGATCAGGCATGACAGTGAGCGTGGCGACCAATGCGACGAAGCCGCTGCCAGTCACGCCGGCTGCCCCTTTGGAGGTCAGCAGCATGATGCCCAGCATCGAGCCGATCTGCAGCCACGACAGATGGATGTCGCAGGCCTGGGCGATGAACATCGACGCCAGCGTGAGATAGATGGCCGTGCCGTCGAGGTTGAACGAATAGCCGGTCGGCAGCACCAGCCCGACCACGCCCTTCTTGCACCCGAGTCGCTCGAGCTTGAGCAGGAGACGGGGGAGCACCGGCTCGCTCGACGAGGTGCCGAGGACCACCAGCAGCTCTTCCTTGATGTAGCGCATGAGTTGCCAGAGCTTGAACCTGTGCATCCGGCAGAGCAGGCCGAGCACCACGACGACAAAGAAGATGCACGCCACATAGAAGGTGCCGATCAGCAGCCCGAGCGAGCCGATCGACTTGATGCCGTATCGCCCCACGGTGAACGCCATCGCGCCGAAGGCGCCGATCGGTGCCAGCCGCATGATGATGCCGAACGCCGCGAAGAGCATGTGCGAGAAGCCTTCGATGCCATCGAGCACCGGCCTGGCCGCCACCCCGATCTTCGTCAGGCCGAATCCGCACAGCACCGCGAGCAGCAGCACAGGCAGCACCTCGCCTTCGGCGAACGCGCCAACGAATGCGTTCGGGATGATGTGCATGACGAAGTCGGTGAAGCCGTGGATGTGTACCTGGTTCGCGAAGCGGGTCGCCACGGAGGCGTCGAGGTTCTTCGGGTCGATGTGCATGCCGGCGCCCGGCTGGATCAGCAGGACGGTGACCAGGCCTGTGATGAGAGCGAGGATCGTCAGCGCGTAGAACAGACCCATCGCCTTGAGCAGGGTCTTGCCGATCTCCTTGGAGTCGCCAAGCGACGTGATGCCGCTCACGATGGTGCAGAACACCACCGGCGCGATCATCATCTTGACCAGCTTGACGAAGCCGTCGCCAAGCGGTTTGAGGGCGGCGCCGAAGTCGGGCCAGTAGTGCCCCACGGCAATGCCGAGGATCAGGCCGATCAGGACCTGTACATAGAGCAGCTTCAGGAGTTTGCGGATGTTCACGGCTTTGTCTCCAGGTTCTGGGCGCACAAGTGCGTACCGGTCTGCGCCGGTTCGGTCGGAAGCGTTGGGCGGGACGGCTCAGCGGCGCGCGCCGAGCACGCGGTCAACCATGACGCCGGCTTGGCCGAGGTTGTTGGCCGGGTCGCACATCGCGTCGAGCTGGGCTCGCGTGACGTGCTTGTTGATCTCCGGATGGGCGGCCAGGATCTCGACCAGCGGTCGGTTGTCGGCCAGTGCCTGGCGGCACAGGTCGTACGCCAGGTCGTGGGCGTATTCGCGGCCGATGTACGGGCCCAGTCCCATCATCACGGCCTCCGACATCACGAGGCCGTTCGTGATGTCGATGTTGGCGCGCATGCGGGTTGCGTCGACCTCCAGCCCTTTCAGGATGAACTTGGTCTGCTTCAGCGCGCCTGACATCAGGCAAAAGATCTCGGGCAGCGAGACCCACTCGATTTCCCAAGGTCCGGTCGAGCGCTCGTGGTCGGCCACCATCGCGTCCATCAGGGCCGCCGCATGCTGGCGCGCGACCGAGATGTTGGCGTGGATGTAGAGGCAGGAGATCGGGTTGCGCTTTTGCGGCATGGTCGACGACGAGCCGCGGCCCGGGGCGAACGGCTCGAAGACCTCCGCCACTTCGGTCTGCATCATGAGCTTGACATCCATCGCGATCTTGCCGAGCGAGCCGCCCACAAGGCCGAGGAAGGCCCCGACTTCCGCGATGGTGTCGCGCACCGTGTGCCACGAGATCAGCGGCTGCGCCAGGCCGAGCTCCTTCATCAGGCCGGCCTGAGTTTCCATTGCGCCTTTCTCCAGCGACGACAAGGTGCCGGACGCGCCGCCGAACTCGCCCATGAGGACGCGCGGCTTGAGCTGCTGCAGGCGCTCACGGTGGCGATCGATCCCCGCCAGGATGCTCGCCATCTTGTAGCCGAAGGTGATCGGCGTGGCCTGCTGCAGGTTGGAGCGGCCGATGACCGGCGTGTCACGGTACTTCTTGGCCAGGGCGGCCAGCGAATCGCCGATTTCGTCCAGGTCCTGCTCGACCAGCAGGAGGCCTTCGCGCATCTGCAGTACGGCGGCCGTGTCGGTGATGTCCTGCGTGGTTGCGCCCCAGTGGCAGTACTCGCCAAGCTTGTCTCGGCAGTTCGCGTTGATCTGGTTGACCACGGCAATGATGGGATAGCCGATTTGCTCGGTCTTGGCCTTCAGCCTGGCCCAATCGATCTGCGAAAGATTGCAGTTCCGGACGATCTCGTCCGCCGCTTCCTTCGGGATGATGCCGAGCTCGCCCTGCACCTTCGCGAGGGCGCGCTCGATGTCCAGGTACTTGGCGGTGCGGTTCTCGTCGGACCAGACGTCGCGCATGCGCGCATCGCTGAACATGTCGCCGAAGATGCGCGAGTCGATGATGGTGGAGGCCATGGTGTGTGTTTCTTTCTGCTGTGGAAGCGGGTGAATGAGTCAGTTGCGGGCAAGGGCCAGCGTGCGTTGCGCCTGCAGCACGACGGGCCGGTCGACCATGCGGCCGTCGAGCCGGGCAGCGCCGGGCGAGGCGGCATCGGCAATCAGGACGCGCCGGGCCCAGTCCAGTGCCTGTGCGTCCGGACGCAGCGCAGCGTGGATCGGCTGGACCTGGCGCGGGTGGATGCACAGCTTGGCGCTGAAGCCAAAGCGTCGCGCATCGGCAAGGTCCGAAAGCAAGCGTGCCTCGTCATCCAATTGCGGCGTAACCCCTGCCACCGGTGCCGGCAGGCCGGCCAGGCGCGAAGCGATCGCGATGCGGCTGGCGGCATAGCCAAGGCCGGAGGGGTCCGTCGAGATGTCCAGGTCGAGGTCGAGCGCGAAATCGAGCGTGCCGAACACCAGGCGCTGCGCGCCACCCGCCGCAATGCCGTCCACTTCGGACACACCGCGTGCGCTTTCGATGAGCGCGAGGATGTCCGCATGCGGCAGCGCAGCCCGAGTGCGGGCAATCTGCGCGGCCGACTCGGCCTTGGGCAGGAGCACGCTGGCCGCAGGCGCGTCGCCCAACGCCGCAAGGTCGGCGGCAAACCAGGGCGAGCCCGCATCATTGATACGCACCACGATGCGCGACCGGTCCGCGGGCGCTGCGGCCCGCAGCCATGTCGCGATGATGCTGCGTGCAGAGGCCTTGTCATCGGCGGCCACGGCATCCTCGAGGTCGAGCACGACCCTGTCTGCACCGCTGGCCAGCGCTTTGTCGAAGCGTTCCGGGCGCGTGCCGGGCACGAAGAGGTAGGTGCGGGCAAGAGGCAGCACATCGGCGGACATGACGGCGACCTCAGACGGCGTTGGATGCATGCAGCCCGTCGATCTCGGCCGCGCTGTAGCCAAGCTCGGCCAGGATCGCGTCCGTGTGCTCGCCGAGCGCGGGCACCGGGTCCATGCGCGGGCCGGTGTCCCAGGTACCGGGCGGCAGCATGGCGGGCACCGGCCCCATGGCTGTCCCCACCTCGGTCCAGCGCCCGCGCGCCTCGAGCTGCGGATGCGCCCAGACTTCCTTCATGGTGTTGACCTGGGCGTTGGCGATCTGCGCAAGCTCGAGTCGCTCGACCACCTGCCTGCCGGTCAGCGGCGCGAAGGCGTCCAGGATGATCTGGCGCAGCGCGACGCGCTCGGCCACACGCTTGAAGTTGGCGGTGAACCGCGGATCCTTCGCGAGATCGGGTTGCTCCAGCACGTTGACGCAAAAGCTGACCCATTCACGCTCGTTCTGCAGGCCCAGCATCACGGTGGTGCCGTCACCGGCCGGGAACGGTCCGTACGGATAGATCGTCGCGTGGCTGGCACCGGTGCGCGGCGGCGGCTCCGCGCCTTCGAAGGCGTAGTAGAGCGGGTAGCTGGTCCACTCGGCCAACGACTCCAGCATCGAGATGTCGATGCGCTGGCCCTTGCCTGTCTGGCCGCGCTGCAACAGCGCCGCGAGGATGTTGCTGTAGGCGTACATCCCCGCGGCGATGTCCGCGATCGAGGGGCCCGCCTTGCAGGGCTCTTCAGGCGTACCTGTCACGGAAACGAAGCCGGCCTCGCTCTGGATCAACAAGTCGTAGGCCTTCTTGTCGCGGTACGGGCCGGGATTGTGCGGGTCGTCGCCGTAGCCGGAAATGTCGCAGACGATCAGGCCCGGCTTGGCGCCGGAGAGCTTCTCGTAGCCCAGTCCGAGGCGCGTCGCAGCACCCGGTGCCAGGTTCTGCACGACGACGTCGGCCTTTTCCATGACCAGACGCTCGAGCACCCGGGCTGCCTCGGGGTGTTTCACGTCGAGGGTGAGGCTTTCCTTGGAGCGATTGGTCCAGACGAAATGCGACGCCAGGCCGCGAACGCGTTCGTCGTAGCCGCGGGCGAAGTCGCCCGAACCGGGGCGCTCGATCTTGATGACGCGGGCGCCGAGGTCAGCCAGCTGGCGGGTGGCGAAGGGGGCGGCGATCGCGTGCTCCAGCGTGACGACGGTGATGCCCTTGAGTGGCTGCATGAGTGGGTCTCTCTTGATGTGGCGGGGTGAGTCAGCGCAGGACCGCGGTGGCGTCCATCGTCAGCCACCCCTCGTGGTCCGAAGCCCAGAGGTGAACCGATTTGCCATCGGCCGTCGGCTGGCCACTGACGTGAAATGCGTTCAGGTCGAAGGTCGGACGGACGGCCTTGAAGCGAAAGCTCGCCACGTCGGCCTCGGGCATCTGGCGGCGCAGCAGGTCCATCAGAAATGTCGCGATCAGGGGGCCGTGCACGATCAGGCCTGGATAGCCTTCGACCTGCGTCACGTACTGGCGGTCGTAGTGAATGCGGTGGCCATTGAAGGTGAGCGCCGAGTACCTGAAGAGCAGCACGTCGTCCGGCACGATCCGGCGACGCCAGGCTGCCTCGGGCGGTGCGGCCTGGGGTGGGGGTGCGATGTCGTTCGGGCCTTGCGCTTCGCGGTAGACGATGTCGTGGAACTCGACCAGCGCCGGTTCCGCGGCCTCGTTGCAGCGCACCTCGTGACGCACCTTCACGAACACGAGCTTGCCGGTGCGGCCTTCCTTGGTCGTGACTTCGTCGATGGTCGAGGTTCGCGCGACATGGTCGCCCACGCGGATCGGGGAGCGGAACTCGAACTGGCTGCCGGCCCACATGCGCCGGGGCAGGGGAACCGGCGGAAGGAAGCCGCCGCGCTTGGCATGGCCGTCGGCACCGATCTCGCTCTGCCGGTGCATCGGCAGGAAGTAGAGCCAATGCCAAAGTGGCGGAAGCGCGGTGCCGGCAACGACCGGCGTCGCCGGATGGTCCAGTGTCGCCGTCAGTGCGACGACGGGCGTGGGGTTGACGGTGTCTTCGATCGTCTCGCTGCGTCCGATCCACGATTGCAGCTGATCTCTCTGTGCGTCCACTGGTGTCTCCTTTGCGGCTGCACCAAACGGCAGCAGTCATGGGGAGCGAGTTTGCGACGCAGGCTACGTTCGGGGAATTGCAATGTTTGGTCCTATTGATGCATTCAGCGCAATAAAACCGATGCCTCCCACGTCTTGCTGCCGAGAGCGGAGGGGCCGCCTTCGTGCCCGGCCAGCGCAAGGGCATTGCTGGCAGGGATGTGCACTATATTTCCGAACGACGCTGGCGAAAAAGGCAGGATCTGTGGTGTTTCGATGAGCCGCTTCACTCACAGCCACTGCACGGCGTATTCCCTAGCTGCGGGATAACCCGTGCAAACGGAGCTTGTGGCGGATGCCTAATAGTTCATGTTGCATTCGAAGGTAGGCAAAAAATTGCACTTTCTTGCAGCTGACCTAACTTGAAGGAGACATATGAAAACTCATCAGCCTTTGGCAGTTTCCGCGATCGTCGCAGTCGTTCTCGTCAGTGGGTGCGGTGGCGGCAGCAACAACAGCACACTGCCTTTCTTCGGAGTCAACAGCCCGCCTGTAGCCACCGTGCCGCCCCCGTCAGGCCCTGTAGCGCTGACCTGTGATGACACGCTCAAGGCCAATTTCAAGCCCGACGCCAGCACGAGCGTCGTTGCGGTCAAGTCTTTCAAGAAGGGAGACGCCCTCGTCCTGGGGGGCGCGGCGACGGCGACAACGCCGGTGGCTGCGAACGACGTCTGCATGGTCAAGCTCAATGTGGGGCCGGGAAACCCTGGACCCGAAGGCGCCCCTTCAACGTCGCCCGGCATCGGCATCGAGATCTGGCTGCCATCGAAAGCGGCCTGGAACTCGCGCATTCACGCCTTGGGAGGCGGTGGTTGGCAAGGGGGTGTCGCCGGCAGCGCGGCAGCGATTGCGAGCAGCGACGCGGCCAACGTGGCCGGCAAGGAAGGCGCTGTCTCATCGACCACGGATGCAGGCCATTCATCGCTCGCGGGCGGCTCGTTCGCAATGAACCCTGATGGCACCATCAACAAGACGTTGTGGACCGACTTCGCGAGCCGAGGCATTCATGAACAGGCCGTCAAGACGAAAGCGCTGGCAGCGGCCTACTACGGAACACCGGCCAAGTACGCCTACTGGGACGGAGGCTCGACGGGTGGACGCCAGGGGCTGAACCTGGCGCAGAACAACCCCAACGACTTCGACGGCATCATCGCCAACTATCCTGCCATCAACTGGAGCAGGTTCATCACCGCCGAGCTGTATCCGCAGATCGTCTTCCAGCGTGACCTGGGTGGTGTTGCACCGACCCAGGCTCAGCAGGATCTGGTTTCCAACGCTGCCATTGCCGCATGCGATGTGGTGGCCGGCCAGCACCTGGGCTATGTGCTCGACCCCGCGTCCTGTACGTACGACCCGACGACAGATCTCACGGTTCTCTGCACATCCGACGGTGGAACGAACGGAACGAGCGCGTGCGTCACGAAAACACAAGCCACGGCCATCAACAAGGTCTGGTACGGCATGACCGCCGACGGCTCGGCACCGTCGCCGGCGACCGACAACGGCTGGTCTGCGGCATCGTCCTCCACGCTGCTTGGCTCCGCAAACCAGCGCTGGTACGGACAGAGCCGCGGGACTTCGCTGTACGGCGCCATGTTCGCCGCCTTCGGCGTGAACGGCCTGGCCAGCCCGAACGGTGCATTCCCCATCGCGTCCGACCAGGTGGCGCTCGAGTTGCAGAACTCGACCATCGGCGACCTTTCGTTCGTGAATGCGACCGGCAACGGCCAATCGCTTTGGAAGCAACTGAGCTACGCGCAGTTGAGCAATGCCTACGACCGCGGCGTGACGCTGCAGCCGCAGTTCGGAAACATCAACACGGACAACCCGGACCTCTCCGCGTTCAAGAATCGCGGCGGCAAGATGCTGACCTGGCATGGTTTGGCCGACGAACTCATCATGCCGCAGGGGACGGTCAACTACTACAACAGCGTGGTCGCCAAGATCGGTGGGTTGAGCGATGTCCAAAGCTTCTATCGACTCTATCTGGTGCCAGGTGCCGGCCATGGCGATCCGAACGGAACGTCCAACCCGGCAGCGGAAGTTCCCTACTTCGCGCCGACCCAGTTCTACGACGCGCTGACGGCGTGGGTGGAAAAAGGCACCGCTCCGGATGCGCTGACCCTGCAGACCCTTGGCGGTGCCGCATCGAAAACCCGTCCCATCTGCGTGTACCCGAAGAAAATCACCTACACCAGTGGCGACACCGGTTCAGCGGCGAGCTACACCTGCTCGTAGAGTTGCGGCCACGGTCGGGGCTTGAGGCATGGGCAGAGCGAAGGTCATGTTGGCAGCAGGCCTCGCGCGCTTCGCCTCGCCTCGGCGCGACACAGGCTGTCAGCGCCACTGCTGCGGCCAGCGCAGCAAGTATTTTCGTGAATATGAATCTTCTCCCTCCGAACCGAGTTGCTGATTTGATGTGTCGAGCTAGAAGCTGGCATTCAGGTTGAACCCCAGCGTGACCTTGGCGGTGCGATAACCCTCAGGCTTGCTGATGGGTGCGCCGACGAAGAAGTCGTAGCTCAGCTTGGTCCTCTGGCCGCGCACGCCGATAACGGCACCAGCCAGGCTCCGGCCGAGCAGATCGACCGTCGAGCGGCCACCGACGTGGCCGTAGTCTGCGCCGACGTACAGCTCTGCCCCGCTTTGCCCCACGGCCCATCCGATGTCGTTGCGGATGAGCCAGCCGCGCTCGCCCATCAGGCTCGTCTCTCCATCGAAGCCGCGCACCGTGTAGCGCCCGCCGATAGCGAAGCGGTCTTGCGGCGTCAGCGGCGTGCGATTCCACTGGGCGCGGATCAAGCCGGAGTAGCGCAGCTTCTGTTCGCCGAGCTTGAACGGCGCATTGAGGGTGACATCGGCCGTGTACAGCTTCAGGCGCGAAGTGCCCTCGCCGAACTCTTCTTCCGGCGCGATGCGGGAGCCGAAGCCGCCCGTGCCGCGCTTGTAGGCCAGCGTGCCTTCAAGCGTTGCTTCGCCGATGAACTCCTTGTGGTTCAGGCTGAACTCCAGGCCGCCGACCACGCGGTGTTGCACCTCGACCTCGGTGTCGTCCACGAAGTTGCGCGACTCGCGGCGCCAGCCCTTGATGGCCACCGTGGTCTTGCGCTGCTGGTCGCGATAGATCATGCGCGAGAGCTTGATCTCGGCGTTGTTGCTCTTGCCCGCGTACACGTAGTCCTGGTTCAGGCCGGCCACGCTCTGGTGGTACTGGCTGTTGGAGGCGGTGAAGCCCAGGAGCCAGTAACCGTAAGGCAGCGAGTAGTGAACGGTCTGGCCTTCCGTGCCCTTGGCCGGATCGCCGAAGACGTGGTTGTTGATGTTGTGGTTGGCGCTGACGTAGAACAGATCGTTCAGGCCGAAGGGGTTGTCCAGCGACAGCGTGGCGCCGGATTGGTAGCGGCCCGTGGCCTCGGTGCCGCTGTCGTCGAGGCTCAGGGTGACGCGCCACTTTTTGGATTGGACGTACTTGACGACGAGGTCGCTGTCGCCGGGCTTGGCGTTAGGGGCGGTTGAGGGTTCGATCTGGATGTCGGCTTCGGCGGGGGTGGGCGCTTGAGGTTTTCCAGGCCCTGTTCGATGTCGCGCAGGTTCAGCAGGTCGCCGGGGTAGGCTGGGATTGCGGAGGCGAGCAAGGCGGAGTTGCCCAGCAGCGTCGGAGAGGAGTCGGCTGTTGCGCGGATGGCTGCGATGCGGCCGGGGACCAGCGAGAGGGTCAGCGTGCCGGCGGACAGGTCTTGTGGGGCGGCGAGCACTCGGGTGGTGACGAAGCCGCGGGCGATGACGGCTTGCTGCACGCGTGCGAGGACCACGTTGACGCCGGTTGTGCCGAGGCAGCGACCGATAGGTGAGTCGTTGGCTTCAGGGCCTGAGAGATCGGTGACGGCCCATTGGAAGGACTCGGACTGTTCGCCGACCAGCAGCACGCGGTCGATACGAAAACACGGCGACTCGGATTCAGGGATGCGCTGCACTGGCGCGGGTGGCGCAGCCTGGGGACGCTGGTCGACGGTGCGTTCGGTCTGCTCGCGCAGGGCACGTTCGCGCTCTTGCTGAGCGCTGCTGCTCAACGAAGGGCTGCGGTGTGCTAGGAACCTGGGCTTGAGCCAACAGTGGGCTACCCAATAGCACGCCGGTCAGCATGGCTCGCGGGTTTGCTCTCAATTTCTCTCCCTCAATGTCTTTCCTGTCTGCATTCATCGTCTTCACCCAAGCTCTACAGCTTCAGCTATGAGCAGCACTGCGAGTGCGCCTTCAGAGTTGGCAGGTGTCTTGGGGAGCGGTACTGCCCGTCGTCTCGGCATTTGGCTTACCCACGACCTAGAGAGGTTTTGCGTAACTCATGCTGAGACGCAGCTATGCGATCTGAGCCAATTCATTGGCCACCAAATATGCGACCAACATGCTCGCGCGAAAAAGCAATCACACCAATGCATAGGGCAATGGCCGCAGCTGTTATCAAAAATTTTCGCAAAGGCGATGCCGATGCCTGTATGCACCATTCACGAATAGCGAATAGAGTCCCGGCGATCGCGCCTATTAGTGCACCTAATATTACGTAGCGCAGCCAATGATCAAACGGCTCCCACTGCCAGACATCGGTGACAAACCAACCATACAAGGGAGGCCAGACACCTCGAACCAGTCCGGCAACCAGCGAGAACAGCGCAGCGAAATAGAGATTGAATTTCACGAAAAATCCAACCGTCGACAACTTGATAGAGTCATTGACCCTGTCTCTTCTGAAGGTCATTTTTTACGGAATTTCCGGCCGGTTCATAGAAATACTTAATTCAACTCATTCGAATCACTCGATCTATTGCAGCAGGCACGTAAATCTCAGTTTTCGGCCTGCCGCAATTCAATGTTGCCTTATGATTTTCCTCCATTCAAATAATGCAATCAGGAGGCCCAGCGCCATTGTAATTACAGTAATTCCACCTACGGCATACATTGAAAATTCGGAAAGCTGAAAGGCGGCACCCTGCGGCGTTCTGATTATCTCAAAAATGATGGCGAACATGAACAATGGAATTCCAACATGGAATATGGCGGCAGCCATATGTATATAGGCCAATTTTGCCAACCTTGATTGGATATCTTGCTCAGCGTTCCAAGGCTCCTCCTGCCCAAACCAGAAATCTCTGGCCAGTTCAGGATCGAGACCCATTCCAGTGGGAGCGGCCATCAGATGTGCAAGTAGGGGAGCTCGTTTTCTATTGTTCATTTATTGGTACTCGCTTCACTGGGTTTCCAAAGAGGACTAGTCCACCATGAGTTCCCCGTAGCCGTCGCGCCTGTTTGATTCATCCAGTTAAAGCTCCCGTAGCCAGCTACAGCACCAACAGCTTGAGTTGCAGCAGTATCGATGCTGATAGGAATCATAGTGTGCGGTAGGCGAGCGTCATAGTTCAAAACCCTTCTGGTTATTCCTCCTCCGACATAACCTGCAGCAAATGCAGTTGCAATTCCGGTGGGGGTTGCGCCAGTTTGGTGAGTGACAAGATAAATACCGTCACTGAAAAGTCCGCTTGTCACGGAGCCGCCAAGCCTGGACGAAGCCGCCGAGTTGCGACTGCACGTTCACCCGGCTGTTGTTCAGGATTGCACCGTTGGTGCCGACGTTGAACTGGTTGTAGACGTTGCGCGAAACGCCCGCCGCCGAAGGCGTCTGAACGTCACCAGAGGCACGCCGTTCGGCGCGACCAGCACCGTCGGCCGCAGGTTGCCGGGCACATTGGGCGCGCCCACGATCTGCGCGTGGAGCGGGGCGGCTGCCAGAAGGCTTGCCAACGATGTGCCGGCCACTACGCCGCGCATCACGGAAGTCGCTTTGCTGGCGCCCTTGCCTGTGCTGTTCGCGGTCTCCTGGACCACGATGCGCATGCCCCTGGCTGCGTTGAAGACGACGCGATGCAAACGGCGATTCACTTTTTATTTCCTCCCCTTAACACTCGGACACTCGCGGCAACATTTGTGACCAAATGACACGCGGCGCGATTATCTAGGGGCGTTCAGTGAATAACCGGTAATAAATCACACTTTCAAGTTGTAAATAAAACAAGTTAATCCATGAGTAATTCATATGCATTACTCATGGAGAAAGCGGCGATTGAATTGTTAGCATCCGTCAGACATTGACGGCAACTACAGCTCCCCACACCTGCAGTGCCAACGCGCCCCGGAGCAGCCCGGGGCGGATGCGCCATGCCTACTGCGCCGCGACCTTCACGAACACCGGGTTCGAGTAGAACCACAGATCCGCGTAGTTGCGCGCATTGATGGCGTTGAAGCGCGCGACGTTGTCGGTCACCACCACCTTGGCGTCGGGCAGCGGTTCGCCCGCAGCCGTCTCGCCCGGCACGTCGGTTCCCAGGTTGGTGCCGCGCAGGCGGAAGTACTGGTTGTTGCCGGCCTTCACGGTGTAGCTCACGGCGAAGTAGCCGTCGGCGTCCAGCTTCCAGTCGTCGCGGGTGAAGCGCTTGAGCACGCGGGTCGACGTGTTGGTGTCGCGCGAGTAGCCCGGCGTGCCCGGCTTCTCGAGCCCGGTCACGTCGCCGGCGATCAGGTCGATATGGTCGACCACCGGCTTCACGTTGGCGAAGACGCCGCTGCCGAGCTGGTATTCGAAGTTGTTGCGCTCGGGGCTCTTGAAGCGGATGGTGATCTTCAGGTCTTCGCCGGACTTGGCCGCCACTTCCGAGCCCATCTCGCCCGCGCCCTTGGCGCTCTGCACCTTGAAGTCGAGCGCGTTGATGAGGTCGCCGTTCACCGCGAAGAGCTTGCCCGAGCGCATGGCCGCGAGCAGCGACTTCGGGTCCTTGATGTCGCCCCACAGGTGGTTCTTGGCGTACTCGCCCGGCGCGTAGCCGCTGCTGTATTGGCCCTGTGAGATGGTGAAGTGGTAGTCGGAGTCCGCCACGTTCCAGATGTGGCGGCCTTCGGACAGCAGCGCGTCCCAGGTGCCGCCGAGCTTGGCGACGAGGTAGTCGACGCCGCCGTAGACGCGCGATGGCAGATTGGCCGGAATGTAGTCGCTGGTGTAGCCGCCGCGGTCGGGCTCCATCTGGTTGCCGACCATGCCTTCGAGCGAGAACACGATGTTCGGCGCGAGGTCGTTCATTTCACGCAGCTGCGCGATCGTGTACTTGCCCGGATTGCGCGAGGGATGGTTGATCTGCAGGTAGCTGGTGTCGGGGTAGTTGCTCTTCAGCCAGGAGATGGCGGCGAGCGTCTCCGCGTGGGTGTTGTAGCCGGTGCCGGCCTTCGGACCCCAGGCCGCCACGTCTTCCGGCGCGAAGGCCGAGGCAGGGCGGTTGGTGAAGAGGTACTCGAACTGGTTTGCGGCCTTCAGTGCCGTGGCCGACATCGGGCTGTCGGTCAGCAGCCCGACGTTGCCGTGGTCGTGGGAGGGCATGTCCCACTCGAAGGACGCGAAGATCGTCTTGTCTGCGTACTTGCCTGCGGCCTGCAGTGCCTTGATGCGCGGCACCTGGTACTTGGCCATGCCTTCCGAGAACGGGATCGCCGTCGCCAGCTTGTTGCCGTCGTTGTCGTAGGAGGATGGGCGCAAGTGGTCGGACAGCGCGGCCCAGTCGAGCCCGAAGCGGTCGAAGGCCTGGGCGAGCACCTGGTCGAGCTTGTTGACCTGCTGTGCGTCGTCCGACTGCATCGTGTGGATGTGCAGGTCGCCGATGGTCCAGCGGCCCGTGGGGCCGGCTGCGGGGGCCGGCGCTGGGGCTGGGGAGGGCGCCGGAGCCGGCGCGGTGGCCGTCGGCAGGGGCACGAAACCCGGGCCATCGGAGCCGCCGCCGCAGCCGGCCAGCATCAGCGTGCCGACGGCGAGGGTGGAAAAAAGCGTGCGGCGGAAGGGGGGAGCAATCGAAAAACGGTAGGACATGGCGTTCTGAAAAGATGACAGGCGTGTTAAACACGTTGGCCCAAAAGGGCTACGGAGTCTCGAAGCCAGCCATGACGCCTCGATGAAAGAGAAACGAAAGTTCGTTGTTCCCGCGCCCCAAATTCGCGAGAACAAGGCCTTCGCGGACCGTACGGTCGTGCGCGCTCTATAAACTCGACCCCTTCCATGAATCTCCGCGCGCCTCCCCCCACGCTCACTGACCTTGCCCCTGTTTCGTGTAGCTCTTAACCCACGATTCACGCGGCCTTTTTACGCTGTGCCTCGTACCAGCGCTGCTCGTACTGCATCGGGCTGAGGTAGTCCAGCGATGAATGCAGCCTGCGGTGATTGTAGAAGGCCATCCAGTCCATCACCGCCTGCCTGGCCTGCTCACGGGTAGCGAATTTGTGCCCATGCACGCTGGCTGTTTTCAGCCGGCCCCAGAAGCTCTCGGTCGGTGCGTTATCCCAGCAGTTGCCTTTGCGGCTCATCGATGAACGCATGCCCCAGCCCTTCAAGGCATCTTGGAACTCATGGCTGCAATACTGGCTGCCCCGGTCGCTGTGGAATATCACCCCAGGAGGCGGCCTGCGGCGCCACCACGCCATGGCCAGCGCGTCCTTGACCAGGCTGGCCTGCATGTGCGGCTGCAGGCTCCAACCCACCACCTGACGGTTGAACAGGTCGATGACCGCAGCCAGGTAAAGCCAGCCCTCGTCGGTTTGGATGTAGGTGATATCGCCACTCCAGAGCTGGTTGGGCGCCTCGGGGTTGAAGCGCCGCTGTACCAAGTCGGGCGCCACCGGCAGGCTGTGGCGGCTATCGGTGGTCACCACGAACTTGCGTTTGGTCTTGGCCCTGATGCCGTGCTGCTGCATGAGTTTGCGCACCCGGTCTTTGCCCACTCGGATGCCCCGGGCCAGCAGTTCCTTGTGCATGCGTGGCCAACCGTATTCCCCCTTCACCTCGGCGTGGATGGCGCGCATGTACGCCAGCAGGGCTTCGTCGCTGTGACGCCTGGCAGGTCTACCGTGGCCAGAATCACGCCGGCGCAGCCAGTTGAAGTACCCGCTGGCGCTGACCTCCAGCACCCCGCAGGACACATTCACCGGGTACAGCTTTCTCATTTGGTGAATCCAGGCGTACCTCGCAGCGTGTCCTGCGCGAAGTACGCCGCGGCTTTTTTTGCGATGTCGCGCTCCATGCGAAGGCGAGCATTCTCTGCACGCAACCGGGCTATCTCCATCTGCTCGGGCGAGACTTGGATGCTCTTGTCACCACCGCCCGCACCGTCCAATTCTCCCTTGGCTGACAGCCGCACCCAGTTGCCCAGGCTCGCTTTGGGGATGCCCAGTACCTTGGCCACCACCGCAATCGCCTGACCCGAGCGGACCTGCCGAACAGCCTCCTGCTTGAACTCTCGCGTGTACTGCGCACGCACCTGCTTGTCACTCATCTCTGAACTCCTTGTCGGTATTTTCAACAAGGGTTAAGAACTCCACTTTTCAGGGGCAACCTCACACTTCCGTCGACGGTGAGTTGCTCTCGCGCATGGTGCGGGCCGATCAGCTGGTGATGGTGCGCCGCAGCGTGCTCGCCGCCATTCCGATCAACATCGTGCTGAGCTTCACCGCGACGCTGGTGGCGCTCAATTCGGGCCGCGCGTTCGAGGGGCTGTGCTGGCTGATGCTGTCGCTCGCGGTCAATGGGTTGCGCAGCTATGTCTGCCGCTGGCCGTTCGCGCCGTCGCGCGGCGTGCTGCTGGACAGCAGCGTGGCAACGTCGCCCAAGGGGCGCCCGGTCGAATGGCACCTGCGGCTGGCGGCGGTGCTGGCCGGGTTCTCGGGCTTCGTCTGGGCGCTCATTCCGCTGCTGTGCAACGGCTACTCATCGCCCCAGGCGGTGTTCTACCTGACGGTGGTCTGCGGTATCTGCGCGGGCTCGGTGACCTACGGCGCGGCCTTCGCTTTCGTGCCGATCAGCTTCATCACGCCGGCGTTGCTGTCGGTGGCGGGGTGCCTGGTGTACTGGGGCGGCTTCGACAACTTGAGCCTGGCCGCGATGGTGCTGCTGTACCTCGGGGCGCTGGTGCGCAGCGCGGTGCACAGCGAACGGACCTTCCGCGAGGGCAGCCGGCTGCGCAACGAGGCCACCGCCATGACGGAGCAGCTGCGCCAGGTGCATGCGCTGTCGCTGGACGCGACGCAGCAGCTTTCGTTCCGCGCCTCGCACGACTCCCTGACCGGGCTGCTCAACCGCGAAGGCTTCACCGAGGCGGCGACGCTGCACATCGTTTCGTCCCGCGGCCAGCAGCACTGCCTGTTGCTGCTCGACCTGGACGGCTTCAAGGCGGTCAATGACGCCTTCGGCCACAAGGTCGGCGACCGCGTGCTGCAGGACGTGGCCGGCTGGCTGCAGCGCGAGCTCACCGACCTGCGCGCGGTGCTGAGCCGCTGGGGCGGCGACGAGTTCGCGGTGCTCTACAGCCTGCAGGGCGCCCGCCAGCCACCCGCGGCCATTGCGCAGGCGCTGATCCGCTCGATATCGTTTGCCACCGCGCACTACGGCGGCCACCTGGGCGTGAGCATCGGCATCTCGGTGTCGGGCGACGCCGAGATCGCCGACATGATCAGCTTCGCCGACGAAGCGCTCTACGAGGCCAAGCGCACCGGGCGCAACCGCTACCAGTTCTTCGACGCCCCGCTCAACCTGCGGCTGGGCACGCGCAGGGACGTGGAGCGCGACCTGCTCCACGCCATCGAGGCGCGCGCCATCGGCGTCTGGTACCAGCCGATCATGGGCTGCGACGGAAAGCACATCCACAGCCTCGAGGCGCTGATGCGCTGGCACCATCCGCGCCACGGTCACATCGCGCCCGAGGAAGTGATCTTCGCGGCCGCCAACACCGGCGTCGCGGAGCCGCTGCTGCGGCACCTGGTCGACGAGGTCTGCCGGGCGATGCGCCAGCTCGAGGCCTCGGGCTCGGTGCTGGCGAGCGTGCCGATCGCCATCAACGTGTCGCCGCGCGAGATGGCGCAGCTCGCGGTCGACGACATCGTGCTCGGCATGCTGAAGACGCGCGGCATCGCGCCGACCCGGCTGCAGATCGAGATCACGGAAGAGGTGGCGCTCGACACCCACGCGACGCGCAGCCGTCTCAGTGCGCTGTCGGCCGCCGGCGTGGCGATCGTGGTGGACGACTTCGGCGTGGGCTATTCATCGCTGGCGTCGCTGCGCAGCGAATACGTGCGGCAGGTCAAGATCGACCGCAGCTTCATCCTGGGGCTGGCGGCGTCGCCGGGCAACGTGGTGCTGGTCGATTCCATCGTGCAGCTGGGCCGCTCGCTGAACATCCAGGTCGTGGCCGAGGGCGTGGAAACGCAGGAGGAACTCGACGTCCTGCGCACCCTGGGCTGCACGCTGGTGCAGGGCTACCACCTGGCGCGGCCGGCGCCCCTGCCCAACATGACGGCTTGGGCCGAGGCCCGGACCAGGTCGGCCGCGGCAATCTCCTCCATGTCGGGCGCCAGGCCGGCCTGAGCAGGCAGGCCGCAGCGCCCGGAGGGCTCAGGCCAGCAGGTCGCTGAGCGTGCGCGCGATCACCTTGGTGGCGCGGCGCAGGTCTTCGAGCACCACGCGCTCGTCGCTGCGCTTGGCGTGCGACTCGAGCACGGTACGCGGACCGGCTCCGTAGATCACGCCCGGAATGCCGGCCTCGACGTACAGGCGCACGTCGGTGTACAGCGGCGTGCCCATGGCCTTGATCGGTTCGCCGAAGACGTCCTGGCCGTGCTTCTGGATGGCGTCGACCAGCGGCTTGTTGCCGGCCAGCGGCTTCATCGAGTTGGCCAGCAGCAGGCGCTTGATCTCGACCGTGATGCCGGCGCTTTCGGCCGCGGCATCGGCGATCACCTTGCGGATGGTGGCTTCGACCTCGGCCGGGTTTTCCTCGGGAATCATGCGGCGGTCGAGCTTGAACACCACCTTGCCGGGCACGACGTTGGTGTTGGTGCCGCCTTCGATGCGGCCCACGTTCAGGTACGGGTGCGTGATGCCCTCGACCTTCGACGTGACCTGCTGGTAGAGCGTGTTCTGCGCATACAGCGCATTCAGGATCTTCACCGCGCCCTGCAGCGCGTCGATGCCGGTGGCCGGCACGGCGGCGTGAGCCATCTTGCCGTGCACCGTCACTTCCATCTGCAGGCAGCCGTTGTGGGCGGTGACCACTTCATAGCTGAAGCCGGCCGCGATCATCAGGTCGGGCTTGGTCAGGCCCTTGTCGAGCAGCCAGCCCGGGCCGAGGATGCCGCCGAATTCCTCGTCGTAGGTGAAGTGCAGTTCGACGCTGCCCTTGGCGGGCCTGGCGACGGCTTCGAGCGCGCGCAGCGCGAAGGTGAAGCTCGCGAAGTCGCTCTTGCTCACGGCGGCGGCGCGGCCATAAAGGCTGCCGTCGACGATCTCGCCGCCATACGGGTCGTGCGTCCAGCCTTCGCCCGGGGGCACCACGTCGCCGTGGGCATTGAGCGCGACGGTCAGGCCGTCATTGCCGTACTTGCGGCGCACGATCAGGTTGGTGATCGATTCGAGGCCGTAGTCCTTCACGTCCTGCGCGGGCACGGCGTGCTTCTCGGCGTCGAGGCCGAAGTCCTTCAGCAGCTCGGCGGTGCGCTCGGCGTGCGGCGCGTTGTTGCCCGGCGGCGTGTCGGTGGGCACTTGCACCAGTTGCTGCAGGAACTTCACTTCCTCGTCGAAGTGGGCGTCGATCCAGGCGTCGAGCTTTGCGTAGTCGGTCATGGTTTTTCTACTTTGAATCAGTGGGCTTGTTCGGCGGCGAGGTTGTCCAGCAGCAGCTGGAAGGCCTGCACCGCGAGCTGGATGTCGTCGTTGGTGCTCGATTCGAGCGGGTTGTGGCTGATGCCCGAGTTGATGCCGCGCACGAAGAGCATGGCCTGCGGCATCACCTCGTGCAGCTTCATGGCGTCGTGGCCGGCGCCGCTGGGCATGCGAAAGAGCGGAATGCCGAGTGCGTCGACCGCCTTTTCCCAGCGCTGCTGCCAGGCCGGCGCGCTGGGCGCGGCGGCGGCACGCATCGTCTCTTCGAGCTCGAAGCGCACGCCGCGTCGCTCGCAGATGTCCTTCAGGGCGTTGACCACGTCAGTGGCCAGCGCATCGCGCTGCTCGTTGTTGGGCGCGCGCAGGTCGAGGCTGAACTTGCAGCGGCCAGGCACCACGTTGATGGAGCCGCTGGGCACTTCGAGCATGCCGACGGTGCCGACCGAGTCGCCGTCTTTGGCGGCGCGCTGCTCGGTGTAGAGGATCAGCTCGGCCACGGCGGCCGCGGCGTCGCGGCGGCGGTCCATGGGCGTGGTGCCTGCGTGGCTGGCCATGCCGATGACTTCGCCCACGTAGCGCACGCTGCCGTTGATGGAGGTGACGATGCCCAGCGGCAGGTCGAGCTCGGTGAGCACCGGGCCCTGTTCGATGTGCACCTCGACGAAGCCGAGGTAGCGCGCCGGGTCGCGCTGGATCTTCGGGATGTCTTCCTGCTTCAGGCCGGCGTGCTGCATGGCCTCGCGCATGGTGACGCCGTCGGCGTCCTTCTGGTCGAGCCAGCGCGGGTCGAAGTGGCCGATGAGCGCGCCCGAGCCCAGGAAGGTCGCCTTGTAGCGCTGGCCTTCCTCCTCGGCGAAACCCACCACCTCGAAGGCGAAGGGCAGGCGCTTGTTCTGCCGCTTGAGTTCGCGCACGCAGGCGATCGGCACGAAGATGCCGAGGCGGCCGTCGTACTTGCCGCCGTTGCGCACGGTGTCGTAATGGGAGCCGGTGAGCAGCGTCTTTGCGTCGGGCGTCGTACCTTCGTAGCGGCCCACCACGTTGCCCACGGCATCGATGTGCACCGAATCGAAGCCCACGTCGCGCATCAGCGTGCTGATCTGCGCGGCGCAGGCGCGGTGCGCGTCGGTCAGGTAGGTGACGGTGAGCTGGCCCTTCTCGGCGTAGCCGGGGTCGGTGTGCACCGAGAGCTGCTCCTGCCAGTCCCACACGTCGTTGCCGAGCGTGATGTCGGCGGCGAACTTGTCGTCCAGGCGGATCTCGGCGATGCGGTGGATGTTGCGCAGCGCCTCGCCCAGCTCGAACGACGGGTGGTTGTGCAGCCGGCGCTCGAAGGTCTCGATGATCTCGCGCTTGGCCAGCCCGGTGCCGCGCGGTCCGCGCACGGCCAGGATGAAGGGGAAGTTGAACTTCGCGTTGTAGTCGGCGTTGAGTTGCTGGATCTTCGCGAACTCCTCGGGCGTGCAGTCGGTCAGGCCGGCCTTGCTCTGCTCGTTGGTGGACTCGGCCGTCAGCGTCTTGCTGACCATGGCCTTGCCCGCCAGCTCCGGGTGTGCGCGGATCAGGCCGATCTGCTCGTCGGCCGACGATTCGGCCAGCGCCCGCACCAGCGCATGCTTGAGGTGCGCGAGCGAACGGAAGGGGCGGGCAGCCAGCGCGCGCTGCGCGATCCAGGGCGAGTGCTCGTAGATGCCGTCGAGCAGCGCGACGGCTGCGGCCGGCACCGCGGCGTTGAGTTGGGCGATGGTGAGGCTCACGATGCGGCTCCTGCTTCGAAGGGGTGCGCCTGCTTCCAGTGGCGCGCGATGTCGACGCGGCGGCAGACCCACACCTTGTCGTGCTGTGCGATGTGGTCCAGGAAGCGCTGCAGCGCGGTGATGCGCCCGGGCCGCCCGAGCAGGCGGCAGTGCATGCCGATGCTCATCATCTTCGGGCTGTTGTCGCCGGCCGGGTCGCCTTCGGCGTAGAGCGCGTCGAAGGTGTCTTTCATGTACTGGAAGAACGGGTCGGCATGCGAGTAGCCCTGCGGCAGCGCGAAGCGCATGTCGTTGCAGTCGAGCGTGTAGGGCACGATGAGCTGCGGCACCACCGTGCCGTCGGTCTTGCGCACCTTCATCCAGAAGGGGAGGTCGTCGCCGTAGTAGTCGCTGTCGTACTCGAAGCCGCCGTAGTCGGCCACGAGGCGGCGCGTGCGCGGGCTGTCGCGGCCGGTGTACCAGCCCAGGGCGCGTTCGCCGGTGAGCTTCTCGATCGCTTCCATGCCCAGGCGCATGTGCTCGCGCTCGGTGGCTTCGTCGAGGTTCTGGTAGTGGATCCAGCGCCAGCCGTGGCAGGCGATTTCATGGCCCAGTTCCTTGAAGGCGGCGGTCAGTTCCGGGTAGCGCTCAAGCGCCATGCCCACGCCGAACACGGTGAGCGGCAGGCCGCGCTTTTCGAACTCGCGCAGGATGCGCCACACGCCGGCGCGCGAGCCGTATTCATAGATGCCTTCCATGCTGATGTGCCGGTCGGGAAAGCTCGCCGGGTTGAACATCTCGGAGAGGAACTGCTCGGAGCCTGCATCGCCGTGCAGCGTGGCGTTCTCGCCGCCTTCTTCGTAGTTCAGCACGAACTGCACCGCGACGCGCGCGCCGCCGGGCCACTGCGCATGGGGCGGGTTGCGGCCGTAGCCGACGAGGTCGCGGGGGTAGGGCAGGGTGGAGTCGTAGACGGTCATAGGCTTTTCAGGACAGCGCCAGCGAGATGTCGTTGGTCGGGACCTTGCGGTCGAAGGTCAGGTTGGCCTCGACGTGTTCGAGGTGTTCGGTCATGAGGCGCACGGCGCGTTCTTCATCGCGCGCGGCCAGTGCCTTCACGATGTCGGCGTGTTCGTCGTTGGAGTGTTCGGCCGCGCTGGTGCTCTGGTACATCAGCGTGATGAGGGCGCAGCGCGAGATCAGCTCGCCGAGGATCTGCGCCAGCACCTGGTTGCCCATGAGCTCGGCCATGCGCACGTGGAAGTCGCCGAGCAGCTCGGTGCGCCCGGAGATGTCTTCGCCGGAAACGGCCGATTTCTCGAGCGCCACGTGCTCCTTCAGCGCCTTGATCTTGGCGGGCGTGACGGTGCGCACGAACTCGCGCGTCATCTCGGCCTCGAGCATGCGGCGCACGGCGAACACCTGCTTGGCCTCGTCGACGGCGGGCGCGGCCACGAAGGCGCCGCGCGCGGGCTCCAGGCGGATGAGCTTGTTCTGCGACAGCTGGAACAGGGCCTGCCGCACCAGCGTGCGCGAGACGCCGAAATGATCGGCTAGCTTCTGCTCGGCCAGCTTGGTGCCGGGCTGAAGCCGGTGCTCGACGATGGCCTTCGTGAGGGCATCGACGATCGAACGGGTGGTGGAGGACTCCATGTTTTTCATGATAGACCCAAAGCCGCGAACTGTATACACTTTTGTCCACCGGAATATCCCGCACTCACCGATCCAACTTTCGGACTTTCAAGGAGCGCCCCATGGGCCTGAGCACTCACGTACTGGACACGATGCACGGCGGCCCTGCCGCGGGCATGGAGGTGGCGCTGTACACCACCGACGGCGACGCCGCGACGCTGGTCAAGCGCTTCACGCTGAATTCGGATGGCCGCAGCGACGGGCCGCTGTACGACAACAACTCGCTGAAGGCCGGCACCTACCGGCTGGTGTTCGACGTGGCCAGCTACTTCAAGGCCCGCGGCGTCAAGCTGCCGGAGCCCAATTTCCTGAACAAGGTGTCGCTGGACTTCGGCGTGGCGCACACCGACGAGCACTACCACGTGCCCCTGCTCGTGAGTCCGTGGAGCTACTCCACGTACCGCGGCTCCTGAGGTCAGTCCCCTTGCTGCTGGCCTTCTGTCAGGGTGTCGAGTTGAAAGCGGCCGCTTTCGTCCCACAGCCAGGTGTCCGTCCAGGTGACGGCGCCCAGGCGGGTGGCCGGCGGGAAGGGCGAGGCCTTCAGCACCGTGCGCTCGATCTCGGCGATCACCTCGGGTGCGTGCTTGGGCGCGCGCAGCCAGCGCATCGAGCGCACCTTGCCGCCCGTGTCGAGGTTCACTTCGAGCGTGCCGACGGCATAGAGCACCGGCGGCAGCTGGCCCTTGTAGATGCGCGAGCGGTTGGCTTCGTAGACGTGGCGCGCGGCGTCGCGGCGGTAGTCGCGCGCGCTGGCTGCGCTCGATGCGCGCGGCGCGGGGCCGGCACCCACGTCGCCGCTGGCGCCGCTCAACTGGCCGGGCACCGACCCGGTGGAGCCGCAGCCGGCGAGCCAGAGGGCCGAAAGAAGGGAGGCTGCAAGCGCGAGGCGTCGGGGCGTAAGCTGGCGATTCATCGCCGGGTTTATACCGTGAGTCTCCACGGGCCGGGCAACCAGAGGTATCGATCACTATGAGCGGTGCGGTCGACCAATTGCTGGCGCGTCTTCGCCAGGAAGACGGCGTGCTGGTGCGCGTCGAGTCCACGCAGGGCTCGGCGCCGCGCGAAGCCGGCACCTGGATGGCGGTGTGGGCCGACGGACTCACGGCCACCATCGGTGGTGGCCAACTCGAATTCCAGGCCACGAAGGAAGCGCGCGAGTTGCTCGCCGGCATGCGTGCGCCGTTCGACGGCATCCAGCGCTACCCGCTGGGCCCCAGCCTGGGGCAGTGCTGCGGCGGGGTGATGTTCCTGTCGTACCGACGAATCACCGCAGCCGATGTCCCCGTGCTGCAGCGCGAACTGGTCGCGCAGCTCAAGCCCGTGGCGCTGTTCGGCGGCGGGCACGTGGGTGCCGCCCTGGCACGCCTGCTGGCCGCGCTGCCTTTTTCGGTGCGCTGGATCGACAGCCGCGATGGCGTGTTCCCGGACGAACTCCCCGCGCAAATCGACACCGAGCATTCCGAGCCGGTGCAGGACGCCGTGGCCGCGCTTGCGCCGGGCAGCCGCGTGCTGATCATGAGCTTCAGCCATGCCGAAGATCTCGACATCGTCATCGCCTGCCTCAAGCGCCTGCGCGAACGCGACGACCTGCCCTACATCGGCCTGATCGGCAGCAAGACCAAGTGGGCCACCTTCAGCCACCGGCTCGAAGCGCGCGGCTTCACGGCGCAAGAACTGGCCCGCATCACCTGCCCCATCGGCGTGCCCGGCATCACCGGCAAGGAGCCCGAGGTGATCGCAGTGGCGGTGGCGGCACAGTTGTTGCAATCGCTGGGCTGAACAGGGTTTTCCCGGCGGTGGCGCCCCAAAAAAAGCATCCCGCCCCTTGCCAAAACTGTATACACTTTCGGTCGACAACAAGCCGCAGCGGAGCGAGGCCCATTCCATGGAGCCTGCGTTCGCGGCACTTTCTCTGCTTACAGCGCCCGCGGTGGTGAGCAGGCTGAAACCCCTTTGCGGCGTCCCCACGCGCGCACGGGGCTGAGAGAGAGCACATGGAAAGCTACTACCTCGACTGGGCCAACCTGCTGCTGCGCTGGGTCCACGTCATCACCGCCATCGCCTGGATCGGCGCCTCCTTCTACTTCGTGATGCTGGACAACAGCCTCGAGAAGCCGCAGGACCAGGAATCGCTCGACAAGGGCGTGGGCGGCGAGCAGTGGGCGGTGCACGGCGGCGGCTTCTACAACATGCAGAAGTACGCGCTGGCGCCCAAGAAACTGCCGGACCACCTGCACTGGTCGTACTGGGAAAGCTATTCGACCTGGATCACGGGTTTCTCGCTGTTCACCATGTCGTACCTGTGGAACGCGAGCACCTACCTCATCGACAAGTCGAAGATGGACTGGCAGCCGGGCGCTGCCATTGCCGTGGCGCTGGCCTTCTTCGTCGTGTTCTGGATGGTCTACGACGGCATCTGCCAGATCTTCGGGCGCCGCAAGCACGGCGACACCATCGTCGGCGTGCTGATCGCGGTCTTCATCGCCTTCGCGACCTGGCTGGCGTGCCACTGGTTCGCGGGCCGCGCGGCCTTCCTGCTGGTGGGCGCCATGATGGCCACGACCATGAGCGGCAACGTGTTCTTCTGGATCATTCCCGGCCAGCGCAAGAACGTGGCGGCGCTGCGCGAAGGCAAGCCGGTGGACCCGGTGCACGGCCAGCGCGGCAAGCAGCGCAGCGTGCACAACACCTACTTCACGCTGCCGGTGCTGTTCGCGATGCTGAGCAACCACTACAGCTTCACCTACACGCACAAGTACAACTGGATCGTGCTGCTGCTCATCATGCTGGGCGGCGCGGCGATTCGCCAGTTCTTCGTGGTGCGCCACCGCTTCAAGCTGGGCAATGCGGGCAACCCGCTGCCGTACGCCATGGTCGGCATCGTGGTGCTGGGCCTGACCATCGTCTGGATGAAGCCCGAGCCGGTGGCTGCGCCGGTCGTCTCCGCGGCGGCGCCCGCCGTGCCTTTCTCCGACGTGCAGAAGGTGCTGGAGCAACGCTGCTTCATGTGCCACGGCCCCGCCGTGCAAATGAAGAACGTGCGGGTCGACTCCCCCGAGCAGGTGGCCGCGCATGCGCAGGCGATCTACCAGCAGGTGGTGGTGACCAAGATCATGCCGATGAACAACGCGACCGGCATCACCGACGAGGAACGCGCGCTCATCAGCCGCTGGTTCCAGGCCGGCGCGAAGACGACCAACTAGGCATCCCGAAAAAACTGACCGGCGAGGGGCGGGGCCTGGTCCGCAGCACAATTGCCGGTCTGGAGACAAACCGCAATGACCGCTTCGAATCCGTCCCTGGCCCCCGCCCCCGATCCGCGCAAAGACCCGCGCGCCTTTCTCGAACATCTCTACCGCGTGGCGGTGGACCGCGCGCTGCCGTTGTCCACGCTCGGCCCCCATCTGCCGCCGCCGCCCAAGGGCCGCACCCTGGTGCTGGGCTGCGGCAAGGCCGGCGGCTCGATGGTGCAGGCGCTCGAAGCCCTGTGGCCGGCCGACGCGCCGCTGTCGGGGCTGGTCGTCACGCGCTACGGCCACATCCCGCCGCGGCCCGAAGGCCTGCCACGGCGCATCGAGCTGGTCGAGGCCGCGCATCCGGTGCCTGACGAGGCCGGCCTGCGGGCGGCCGAGCGCATCCTTGCATTGACTGAGGGCCTCACGGCCGATGACCTGGTGCTGTTCCTGATCTCGGGCGGCGGCTCGTCGCTGCTGGTGCTGCCGGCCGACGGCCTGACGCTGGCGGACAAGCAGCGCATCAACACGCAGCTGCTCGAGAGCGGCGCGAGCATCGGCGAGATGAACTGCGTGCGCAAGCACCTGTCCCGCATCAAGGGCGGCCGGCTGGCCGCGGCCTGCGCGCCGGCGCGCGTCGTCACCCTCACGATCAGCGACGTGCCCGGCGACGATCCGGCCATCATCGCCAGCGGTCCGACCGTGCCCGACGCCACCACCTGCGCCGACGCGCTCGCCATCCTCGAGCGCTATGCCATCGACGTGCCCGCGCCGGTGCGCGCGCAGCTCGAAAGCGGTGCGCTCGAAACGCCCAAGCCGAACGATCCGGTGTTCGAGGGCCACCAGACGCATGTGATCGCCACGCCCCAGCAGTCGCTGGAAGCGGCCGCCCAGGTGGTGCGCGCCGCCGGCCTCGAGGCGCACATCCTCAGCGACGAAATGGAAGGCGAGTCGCGCGAGGTCGGCAAGGTGCATGCCGCGCTCGCGCGCGCGGTGGCGCTTCGCGGCGAGCCCTTCGCCAGGCCCTGCGTCATCCTGTCGGGTGGCGAGACCACGGTGACGATCCGGCCCCGCAAGCCCGGCCAGGCCAAGGGCCGGGGTGGGCGCGGCGGCGAGTTCTGCATGGGCCTGGCCGGCGCGCTCATGAGCCAGCCGGGCGTCTGGGCGCTGGCGGGCGACACCGACGGCATCGACGGCATGGAAGACAACGCCGGCACCTTCGTCACGCCCGACACGCTGGCACGTGCGAGCGCCAAGGGCATGAAGCTGTCGGACTACATGGACCGCAACGACGCCTACACCTACTTCGGCGCCATCGGCGACCTGCTGATCACCGGGCCCTCCCACACCAACGTCAACGACTTCCGCGCGCTGCTGGTGTTGTGACGGGGCTGTTCGCCCGGCGCAGGCGAGCTTTGTGAACTCGGGTTAATCTACGCCTCCCGGCGGCCATGGCTGCCGTCGTCGCCAGCGCACCCTTCGGGGTGCCGCGTCGCACAGACCAGATTTCCCCTTTTCACCATCCAGTCCCCGAAGGAAAAGTTCGTCATGACCGCTACCTACACCGACACCCGCCTGCTGATCGACGGCCAATGGGTCGACGCCGCCGACGGCAAGACGCTCGACGTGCTGAATCCCGCCACCGGCAAGGCCATCGGCAAGGTGGCGCATGCCGGCATCGTCGACCTCGACCGTGCCCTGGCCGCCGCACAGCGCGGCTTCGAGGCCTGGCGCAACACGCCCGCCAACGAGCGCGCCGCCGTCATGCGCCGCGCCGCCGGCCTGATCCGCGAACGCGCCCCTGAAATCGCCAAGCTGCTGACCCAGGAGCAGGGCAAGCCGCTGGTCGAAGCCAAGGGCGAAACCCTGGCCGCCGCCGACATCATCGAATGGTTCGCCGACGAAGGACGCCGCGTGTATGGCCGCATCGTGCCGTCGCGCAACCTGGCCGCGCAGCAGCTCGTGCTGAAGGAGCCGCTGGGCCCCGTCGCCGCGTTCACGCCGTGGAACTTCCCGATCAACCAGATCGTGCGCAAGCTCGGCGCTGCGCTGGCCACCGGCTGCTCGTTCCTGGTGAAGGCCCCTGAAGAAACCCCGGCATCGCCCGCCGCGCTGCTGCAGGCCTTCGTCGACGCCGGCATTCCGGCCGGCGTGGTGGGCCTGGTGTTCGGCAACCCCGCTGAAATCTCGAACTACCTGATCGCCCATCCGATCATCCGCAAGGTCACCTTCACCGGCTCGACCCCGGTCGGCAAGCAACTGGCCGCGCTGGCCGGCGCGCACATGAAGCGCGTGACGATGGAACTGGGCGGCCACGCCCCGGTGATCGTGGCCGAGGACGCCGACGTGGCACTGGCCGTCAAGGCTGCCGGTGCCGCCAAGTTCCGCAACGCTGGCCAGGTCTGCATCTCGCCGACACGCTTCCTGGTGCACAACAGCCTGCGCGAAGAGTTCGCCCGCACGCTGGTCAAGTACACCGAAGGCCTGAAGCTCGGCGACGGCCTGGCAGAAGGCACGACCATCGGCCCGCTCGCCAACGCCCGCCGCCTCACGGCCATGGCCCACGTGCTGGAAGACGCCCGCAAGAAGGGCGCCACCGTGGCCGCCGGCGGCGAACGCGTGGGCGACACCGGCAACTTCTTCGCGCCGACCGTGCTGACCGACGTGCCGCTGGACGCCGATGTGTTCAACAACGAACCCTTCGGCCCCATCGCCGCCATCCGCGGTTTCGACACGCTCGAGGAAGCCATCGCCGAATCGAACCGCCTGCCGTTCGGCCTGGCCGGCTACGCCTTCACCAAGTCGATCAAGAGCGCGCACCTGCTGAGCCAGAAGCTCGAGCTGGGCATGCTGTGGATCAACCAGCCCGCCACTCCGTCGCCGGAAATGCCCTTCGGCGGCGTGAAGGACTCGGGCTACGGCTCGGAAGGCGGCCCGGAAGCGCTCGAGGCCTACCTGAACACCAAGGCGGTTTCGATCCTCGGCGTCTGAGCCGGCGCTTGCCGGTCACTCCTCGGCGGCGGCATTCCAGAAGGCTTGCTGCACGCCGTCGAGGGCTTCGAGATCCTCGATGACACGGTCGAGCTCCGCGGGCTCGACCGCCGTCGCATAGAGCGTCGCGCCGATCTCGGTGTCGGCCGGCCCGAAGGGGTGCTGGTCGACGTCGCGCACCGGATAGTTGGCAGCCTCGAGCAGCAGCAGCAACTGGTCCATCACCTCGGGCCGCGCCGCGCGCGAGCAGATCACGCGCACCACATACGTCGCTTCGCTGGCGCCCTCGCTGATCGGCTGCCGGTTGATGCGGTTCACCACCGGCCGCAGCAGGGTGTTGCTGGCCAGCACGAACAGCGCCGCGATCAACGCCTCGCCCAACAGGTCCGCACCCGCGCAGGCGCCCACCGCCGCCGACCCCCACAGCGTTGCCGCCGTGTTGAGCCCCGTGACGTTGGCGCCTTCCTTCATGATCGCGCCCGCGCCCAGGAAGCCGATGCCCGACACCACATAAGCCACCACGCGCACCGCGCCGCCGCTGCCGTCGAGCCGGTAGGCCATGTCGACGAACACCGCCGCTCCCACGGCCACCAGCGTGTTGGTGCGCAGGCCGGCCGTGCGCTGGCGTATCTGGCGCTCCAGGCCGATCACCGAGCCGAGGATGAAGGCGGCCGCGACGCTGATGAAGGTGTCTAGCAGCGAGTGCAGGTTGATGTTCTGGATGGCTTGCATCGAAAGGTTCCTTGTTGTTGTCATGTCGATGTTCAATCGGCCGATGGCGTCGTGCCCGTATGTCGCTGGATGTGTTCACGCCAGTTGCGCTTCTCGATACGCCTCACATTCGGAACGTCCGCAAGGTGCGTCAGATATGTCGCCAGCAACGGCAACTCCGCATCGCTCTTGTCGCCCAAGAACTCGCACACCGTCACCAGATTGCCGTAGCTCCTCGCGTACTTCGATGGCGTGTCGTCGACGGCGATGATCGATTCGAGTGGATAGCCCTTGGACTTCAATTTCTGCAGATTCTTGATGCTCTGGTACTCACCCGTCGTCCAGTCTCGCGTTGTCGTGCAACGTGCGCTCGACCAGACAAACTCCAGCGTTCCGCTCGGGAAGATGCGCTCGACGATCTGCGACGCGTAGCTTTCGCCTGATGCAGTCCAGACGCCGACCTTGAACTTCGTGAGCACGTTGCCCACGAAGTCGGCAAGATGCGGCCGCAAGTGCACACGGTAAGGGCCGACTCGGAAATCCTCGTCGTGGCCGAGTGCGTTCTCTGTGGCGTGAACCAGCGTTTCATCGAGATCCAGCACCAGCAGTTTGCGAGTCTTGGGTGTCATGTGCGTGTCGGGCTGCGTCACATTGGGAGATAAAGCATATTCGACCGTCGTGCGTTGTTTCGGGGTGCGAGCACGCCGTCGATGTGATCAATCAGAGTCGTGGTTGAACGGCCGGCACGACAGCTGCACGCGTCCCGAACAGTTCCCTCAGCACAGGCACATCACTGCCACCCATACCGCCGCCCATACCACCCCTTCACCGTCTGCGTCAGCACCGCGTACCCCACCAGCATCGCCACGAGCCAAGGGAAGTAAGAAAGCGGCAGCGCCTGCAGCTTGAAGTAGTGCGCCAGCGGCCCCATCGGCAGCCAGATGCCCACCGCGGCAATGGCCGCGCCCATTGCCAGCAGCGGCCAGGAGGCGCGGCTTTGCAGGAACGGGATCTTGCGGGTGCGGATCAGGTGCACGATCAGCGTCTGAGACAGCAGGCCTTCGATGAACCAGCCCGACTGGAACAGCGTCTGGTGATCCACCGAGTTGGCGGCGAACACGAACCACAGCACAGTGAACGTCAGGATGTCGAACACCGAACTCAGCGGTCCGAAGAACACCATGAAGCGGCCCAGGTCGGCCGGGTTCCAGCGCTGCGGGTTCTTCAGGAATTCGTCGTCCACGTTGTCGAACGGGATCGCGATCTGCGACACGTCGTACAGCAGGTTCTGCACCAGCAGGTGCAGCGGCAGCATCGGCAGGAAGGGCAGGAACGCGCTGGCCACCAGCACCGAAAACACGTTGCCGAAGTTCGAGCTTGCCGTGATCTTGATGTACTTGAGCATGTTCGCGAAAGTGCGGCGCCCCTCGATCACGCCTTGCTCCAGCACCATCAGGCTCTTCTCCAGCAGGATGATGTCGGCCGATTCCTTTGCGACGTCCACCGCGCCGTCCACCGAGATGCCGATGTCCGCGGCGCGCAGCGCCGGTGCGTCGTTGATGCCGTCGCCCATGAAACCGACCACGTGCCCGTTGGCATGCAGCGCATGCACGATGCGCTCCTTGTGCGCCGGCGTGAGCTTGGCGAACACCTGGTGCTGTTCGACCAGTACTCGCAGGTCGGCGTCGCTCATGTCCTCGATCTCGCGGCCGAGCACCATGCGGCCGGCCTCGATGCCCACGTCGCCGCAGACCTTGCGCGTCACCAGTTCGTTGTCGCCTGTCAGAACCTTCACCGCCACGCCATGCTCGGCCAGCGCGCGCAGCGCGGGTGCAGTCGATTCCTTCGGCGGATCGAGGAACGCCACATAGCCCAGCAGCGTGAGGCCTGATTCGTCGGCCACGCCGTACGCCGGCTTCTGCGCCTCGAGCTTCAGCGCGCGGCTTGCCACAGCCACCACGCGCAGGCCCTGTGCGTTGAGTTCCGACGCCACGCGATGGATGCGCGCGAGCACCTCTTCATCGAGCGCCAGCACCTCGGCGCCGCGTTCCACCGACGTGCACACCGACAGGATCTCTTCCAGCGCGCCTTTGCAGATCAGCAGGTGCTCGCTGCCGCCGTTGGCCACCACCACCGACATGCGGCGGCGCGAGAAGTCGAAGGGCACCTCGTCGATCTTGCGGTAGCCGGTCTGCAGGCGCGTCTCGAGCTGCATCTCTGCATGGCTCAACACGGCCTTGTCGAGCAGGTTCTTCAAGCCCGTCTGGTGAAAGCTGTTGAGATAGGCGAGCTGCAGCACGTGGTCGGAGCCTTCGCCCCAGGCATTGGTGTGGCGCTCGAGCACGATGCGGTCCTGCGTCAGCGTGCCGGTCTTGTCGGTGCACAGCACGTCCATCGCGCCGAAGTTGTGGATGGCCTCCAGCCGTTTCACGATCACCTTCTGGCGCGACATCACGACCGCGCCCTTGGCCAGCGTGGCGGTCACGATCATCGGCAGCATCTCGGGCGTGAGGCCGACTGCGATCGACAGCGCGAACAGCGCCGCCTCCCACCAGTCGCCCTTGGCCACGCCGTTGATCACCAGCACCAGCGGCGCCATCACCAGCATGAAGCGGATCAGCACCCAGCTCACGCGGTTGATGCCGGCCTGGAAAGCGCTGGTGCCGCGATCGGTGGCGGTCACGCGCTGGGCGAGGGCGCCGAAGAAGGTGCGGTCGCCCGTGTGCACGATCAGCGCGGTGGCGGTACCGCTGATCACGTTGGTGCCCATGAAGAGCAGGTTCTCGCGTTCCAGCACGCCGGCGTCGTGCGCGCCGCGGTCGGCGACGAACTTCTCGACCGGCATGGCCTCGCCCGTGAGCGCCGACTGGCTGATGAACAGGTCCTTGGCGGTGAGCAGCCGGCAGTCGGCCGGGATCATGTCGCCGGCCGACAGTGCGATCACGTCGCCCGGCACCAGGTCGCGCATCGGCACCTCGACGCGCAGCGTGCCAGCGTGCGTGGCATCGAAGCCTTCGTCGCCGGCCGATCCTGCCTTCTGGCCCGGCGCGGGCCGCAGCACCGTGGAAGTGTTGCTCACCATCGCCTTGAGGCGTTCGGCCGCCTTGTTGGAGCGCGACTCCTGCAGGAAGCGCAGCACCGTCGACAGCACCACCATGCTGCCGATGACGAGCGCGGCCTTCATGTCGTCGGTGACGTAGGAGATCAGCGCCAGCACCGTCAACAGCAGGTTGAACGGATTGCGG
Organism: Variovorax durovernensis; assembly: GCF_977011995.1. Classification (NCBI taxonomy): domain Bacteria; kingdom Pseudomonadati; phylum Pseudomonadota; class Betaproteobacteria; order Burkholderiales; family Comamonadaceae; genus Variovorax; species Variovorax durovernensis. The sequence goes on from NZ_CDRNCW010000002.1 coordinate 255,179, forward strand.
TAGCACTGCCACAGGTGCTGCCACCAGGGCAGCGGTTTCTCGTGGCGCACTTCGTTGCTGCCCAGGCGCTTGCGCAGCACCTGCGCATGGCCTTCGCTGAGGCCACGCGGCGAACTGTGGAGCTTGACCAGCATTTCGCCGGCGTCGGTGCGCGAGGCGGTGGCCAGGGCGCGGGCGATGTCGGCTGGCATGCTGACCGACCCGGCGGCGGCGGGCTTCGAGCCCAGCAGCGTCTGCCAGCGCTCGAAGTGATGCAGCATGTGACGGCTGCGCAGGAAGCTCTCGAAAACGGACTTCAGGACGTTTTTCATTTTTTCTCTCCTTCACGGCGGCAGCGCGGGCCGTGAAGGAAAGAAAAGCGCACGCGCTGGTCAATCAGGCGTGACTATTCCTTCGCAGCACGGCGCGCTGCACTCTCTCTGGATGGCAATCGATCGGAACAACGGAAGTGGCGCACAGGGGCGCAAATGAGGGGCTGGGTCCATGGGGCCTCCTTTGTTTGCGTACGTGAGTGGGTCGGGGTGCGCGTGAGCCTCAGCGGTGCGCCGGGCGAACGGATGGGTCCAGCAGCACCAGGCAGCTGCGGATGCGGCGGGTGGTCCAGAGCGCCGCGGCCTGGTCCAGCGTGTCGTCGATGCGAGGCGCGGCGGCACTCGCAGGCGTGCCGGCGTTGTGCAGCGTCCGCGGCTGCGCCTGCTGCTGTTGCAGCGGCTGCTGACGAAGTTCGAGATGACGCATGACAAGGCTCCTTCGCGTTGAAGGGCCTCGCGCACGGACGCACGCAAGCTGACTGAAAAAGTCAGTGACGAGAGGGGCGGGTATCGGGAGGAGGAGCCGCTTGCCGTGGAGGCAAGAGGGTCACGCTGCGTGCACGGCGGCCACAGCGCGGGGAGCCTGCGCTAGAGAGCCTGGAGTGTCACGCCTGCCGAGGCACGCGTCTTGTCACTGATCCAACTGGCACTGTCCACGCACGAGGCTCCGAAATGAAGATTTCACGATTGTTGCACCGCGGCATGCGGTGCGTCAACCCTTGGGATGGCTTCTCGCGATGCGGAAGGGGTCTTCAGGCCTATGCCAACGCCGCTCGCCTTCGCCATCCCAGACCGCCCACCACCGTCAAAACGAGGCCCAGACCCAACAGGAACATGCCGAAGGCATTTCCTCCGATCTCGCTCTTGTTGCTTGCGCTGATGGCACGGGCAGCGGCATTGGCATCGGTAGCCGTCATGGCGGTGGCGAAGGCCGACTCCCTGCATCTCCCGAGCATCTCCGCGCCCTGATCTTTCATGCGCTCCTGGCATTTCGCCACCGTCGCGGCATCGGCCGCTGGCGCCGTGCCCCCGAAAGCAAGCAGTGCACCTGCAAGCACAAGGATCACGCCGACCACAAGCAGTACCAAAGGGTTTTTCTTCACCGGACCTCCATCGAGTTGTTTCGCGCTCTGTTCGTTCGCTGTGGCGCGCGACCTCAGCATATCCAGCGCGCGCCGCTGGAGGCAGCCCTGAATGAAGGCGGGCAACCCGTGCGTTCGTAGTCTTCTGCCGTCCTGGTGCAGGCAGTTCGGTTCGAGCGATCCCGACGCAGCTCGCGAATGCCTCGGGGCTCGCATGAAGTCCATGCCGTACAGGCGCAAGGTGCTAAGGCCTTCGAGGCCGCAGGTAGCCCGCGTAGCACTCGGGACTCGTCTCGCTGCCCTGCACGCAGTCCGAGTGTCGATACAGCGCTTCGATCTCCATCACGGGAACTGGCTTGTCCAGAAGCACCCGTTGCCCGGTCACATGGCCTTCGAAGCTCACCAGAGTGAACTGGGCCACGAGATCCCGGTCGTAGTACCCCGGGCCGCAGGCAACAAAATTCTGCGCATCGCGTGGCCACTGCAGCACGCCTTGTGGGTCGAAGGTGGCATGCAGCAGGGTGAAGCACTGGCGCCCGCCTTCACGCGCATCAATGGCGTTGATGCCGCCGCTCCAGCGCACCCGAGCACCCTGCGCCCGAGGTGCGAGCGCCTGGGCCGGCGAGAGGTCGACGACCGGGTCCTTGGACGCCAGCGCAGTTCGACCGACTTCGGAACCCGTGGTGGCCACGGCGTGCCGCACGGGTGCCGCCTCATGGTCGGCAGGGGTTGCACAGGCCGCCAGAAGGGCGACGGCGCAGAGCAGGACGACGATGTGTCGAGGTCGATGGAAGGACATCGTTTCGATGTTACTGCCGCGATGCAGATTGCCAGCGCGGTCGCGGGTGCTTGCAGGCGCGGGAAGTGCTCGATCTCCGAGGGATGAGAATGCCGCTCCAACTAACTTCTTGCCGCAATTGAAAACCCCGTCAATTCTGTTCGTCTGCACCGGCAACATTTGCAGGTCCCCCACGGCCCATCTGCTTCTCATGCACAAGGCCCGCGCGACTGGCTTCGATGTCGATGTCGACAGCGCCGCCATCTCCGACGAGGAGCGCGGCAATCCACCGGACCCGCGCTCCGTGGCCGAGGCGAAGCGCCGTGGCATCGCGATGCACGCTCATGCCGCGCGACAGGTTCGCAGCTCCGACTTCGCGCGCTTCGACCTCGTCATCGGCATGACGGCCCAGCATTGCGCCGCGTTGCGCAGGCTGGCTCCTGCTGGAACAGAAGACAGGATCCACCTGTTCACCGAATTCGCCGACGGCATCGAGGGCGACGTGCCCGACCCCTGGTACGGCGGGCAGAAGGACTTCATCGAAGTCTTCGACCTGATCGACCATGGCGTCGACGGCCTGCTCGCGAAGCTTCAGGCCAAGGCTTGCTGAAGCCTATTCGCAGAGCACCCGGATCGACGGCGGAATCTGCACCGCCCGTATCCCGCCGCCTTCGCGCTTCGCCCCGAAGATACGCACTTCCTCGCACTCGAGGATCAGGTCTTCGCCGCGCGTCACGCGGTAGGTCTGCACGAAGCTCTTCTCGCGCCATTCCTTGATGCGCACCGCGATCTGCAGCGTGTCGCCATAGCTCGCGGCCTTGACGAAGCGCGTGTGCGTGTCGACCAGCGGCGTGCCGATCACGCCCAGCGTCTCGGTGGTTTCTTCCCAGCGCGGCACGCCGCACTCGGCGAAGAAGTGCCGCGAGGCCGCGTCGATCCAGCGGAAGAAGTTGGGAAACCAGACGATGCCGGCGGGGTCGCAGTCGCCGAACTCGACGCGCGCGGTGTAGACGACTTCTTTGACGTTGCTGTTGCTGTTGCTCATCAGCCCATTCTCGTTGGCAGCCACAAGGCAATGATCGGGAAGGCGATCAGGATCACCAGGCGCACGATGTCGGTCACGATGAACGGCAGCACGCCCTTGAAGATGGTGGTGAAGCTCACGTCCTTCACCACGCTCTTGATGACGAAGACGTTCATGCCCACCGGTGGATGAATCAGCCCCAGTTCCACCGTCATCACGATGATCACGCCGAACCAGATGGGGTCGAAGCCCAGGTGCACGATCACCGGGTAGATGATGGGCACGGTCAGGATGATCATCGCCATCGCGTCCATCAGGCAGCCGAGCACCAGGTACATCAGCATGATGAGCGCGAGCACGCCGTAGCGGCCGATGCCCAGGCCGGTGAGGAACTCGGTGAGCTTCTGCGGGCTTTGGGTGATGGTGAGGAAGTACCCGAACAGCAGCGCGCCGATCAGCACCGTGAATACCGCAGCCGCGGTGCGCGTGGCCGACAGCAGCGCCTCGCGGATCTTCGGGCCGTCGAGCTTGCGCCGCACCAGCCCGAGGATGAACGCACCGCTCGCACCCACGCCGCCCGCCTCGGTCGGCGTGAAGAAGCCGCCGTACAGGCCGCCGATCACGAAGACGAACAGCACCAGCGGCGCCCACACATTCTTCAGGTCCTTCACGCGTTCCGACCACGGCTTGATTTCGCCGCCGGGCAGCCAGTCGGGCCTCAGCTTGACGATGATCGCGATGGTCATCACGTACATCGCCATCGCCAGGATGCCGGGCACGATGCCCGCCATGAAGAGCTTGCCGATGTCCTGCTGCGTGAGGATGGCGTACACGGCGAGCACGGTCGATGGCGGCAAGATCGCGCCCAGCGTGCCGCCCGCGGCAATCACGCCGGTGGAGAACGATTGCGGGTAGTTGAAGCGCCGCATCTCCGGGTATGCCACCGCGGAGAAGGTGGCGGCCGTGGCCACCGACGAGCCGCAGATCGCCGCGAAGCCGCCGCACGCCACCACGGTGGCCACGCCGAGGCCGCCGCGCAGGTGGCCGATCATCGAATTGGCGGCCTTGAAGAGTTCGCGGCTCACGCCCGACACCGACACCAGCGCGCCCATCAGCATGAACATCGGGATCACGCCGAAGGTGTAGTCGGTCACGGTGCGCATCGAGGTCTGGCCGACCAGCTTCAGTGCCGGCCCGGGGCCGACGAGATAGCTGTAGCCGACCACGCCCACCAGGCCCATCGCCATGCCCACGGGCACGCGCAACAACATCAATACGAACAGGGCGACGAAGCCCAGCACTGCCACTGCATCCGGGCTCATTCGTCCGCCTTCTGTTCTGCGTGAACTTCTTCGAGTTGCTCAGGGTGAAAGATCAGCCGGTACGTGCGGATCGCGATCAGCAGCACCGCGCACACGTCGCCGGCCCAGGCCACGGCATAGAAGGGCCAGGTCGGAATGTTCAGGTCATAGGTCTGCACGTTGTCCACGTAGGTGCCGCGCACCTTGTCGAACAGCATGGCAGTCTGCACCGCCACCACGAACAGAAGCACCAGCGTGGCGAACACGTCGATCGCGCGCTTCATGCGCGGACCCGCCGCCGTCCACACCAGGTCGACCGTGATGTGGCCGCCGCGGTAGCTGGTGGCCGCGATGCCCCAGAAGATCAGGATGCCCAGCAGCATGCGGCCGAAGTCGTAGGCGTCGGGGATCGAGGTGTCGAAGAACTTGCGCAGCACCACGGCCACGAAGATGTTGAGCGCGACGATACCCACGAAGATGGCAGCGAGCCATTCGATCATGTTGATCGCGCGGTCCATGTAGCTAGCGGACCGTGTAGCCATCGCTCAGAGTGCCGATTTGTATTTGGCGAGGCTGGCCTTCAGCGCATCCATCACCGCCTTCGGGTCTTCGCCGACCTTCTTCACGCTCTCGGCCCACTGCGCTTCCGAAGGCGCCGCGGCCTTGCGCCATGCGTCGAGCTGCTCCGGCGTGAGCTTGTAGATCTCGTGGCCCGAAAGCGCGGCCATCTTGGCGTGGCCGGCGAATTCGAAGTCGGCCCACGGCCCGGCGACCTTCTGCGCCCATTCGCTGGTGCAGTGGTCGTCGATCACCTTCTTCTGCGCGGTAGACATGGCGTCGTACTTGCCCTTGTTCATGACCCACACGAAGGGCGTGACGTACAGCGGCGCATCCATGTGGTACTTCACCACCTTGTCGATGCCGAACAGGCCGATGGAGCCCCACGGGAAGGTGATGGCGTCGGCCACGCCGCGCTCCAGCATGTCGCGCGACTCGGGTGCCGATGCCTGCACGTTGGTGCCGCCCAGCGAGGTGATGAGCTGGCCCACGGTGCTGGTGGCCGGGCGCACCTTCATGCCCTTGACGTCGCCGGGCACGGTGATCTTCTTGCGCGAGTGGAAGGTGCCGGGGTCGTGCACGAACGCGAAGCAGTACTTCACATCCTTCATTTCCTTGGCTGCGTAGTTGCGGTACCAGGCGTCGATGGCGGCCGAGCCTTCCTTGCCGTTGGCGAACAGGAAGGGCAGCGACGCCCCCGCCATCACCGGAAACCGGCCGGGCTGGTAGCCGGGGTTCACGTACGAGAAGTCGGCGATGCCGTCGCGCGCCATGTCGTAGTGGTCGAAGGCCTTGCCGAGCTGCTCCGACGGAAACAGGATCGCGGTGATGGTGCCGCCCGACTCCTTCTTGATGTCGTCGGCCCACGCCTGCAGCGCGGGGTTCAGCGGATGCTGCGCGGGCACCCAGCTCGACAGCTTGAGCTGCACGGGCTTGTCCTGTGCCTGCGTGGCGGGAGCGCACAGTGCGAGCGCAGCGGTGGCGGCAATGGCGATGGCGGTCGGGGCCAGTGCCGTGCGGCGGGGGCGGTGGGCGATTGTCATGGTCTCCTTCGTTATGTGTTCGTCTGGGTTGAGCAATCTAGGCAGTCGCGCGCGCGGGGTAAATGGAGGGTTTCCCGTGCATGTTTTCCTTGGGGCGCGGTGGCACGCCCTCTTGTTCGTTGGGCGAACGGATCTGCGCCTTGTCCACGTGATGCGGGCCGAGTTCGCGCACCTGCGTGGCGCCGAGCAGGGTCATCGTGCGTTCGGTCTCCTGGGCGAGCATCTGCAGCACCGACAGCGCGCCGCGCTCGCCATCGCATGCCAGCCCGTAGACCGGCGCGCGTCCGACCAGCACTCCGCGCGCACCGAGCGCGAGTGCCTTCACGATGTCGCTTCCGCGCCGGATGCCCCCGTCCATGAGCACGGGAACCCGCCCGTTCACCGCATCGACCATCGCGGGCAGGGCGGCGATGCTGGCCGGTGCGGCGTCGAGCTGGCGACCGCCGTGGTTGGAGACCACGATGCCGTCGACGCCGTGGCGCACGGCACGCCGTGCGTCTTCCGCACCCAGCAGGCCCTTGACGAGCAACGGGCCGTCCCAGAGCTTGCGCAGCCAGCCCAGGCTTTCCCAGGTGAGCGAGCGGTCCATGGTGCGCGACAGCAGCGCGGCCTGCGTCTGCGCGGATACGGGTGCGCCGTCTTCATCGGGCATCAGGTTCTCGAAGCGCGGCATGCCGTGGCGCGCGAGCTGCAGCAGCCATGCGGGGTGGCGTGCCATGTCGAACACCGTGCCGGGCGTGAGCCGCATCGGCACGCGGAAGCCGTGGCGCAGGTCGCGCTCGCGCAGGCCGCTCACCGGCACGTCCACCGTGAGCACCAGCGCCTCGAAGCCCGCGGCGCGCGCGCGGCGCACGATGCGTTCGGCAATGGCGCGCTCGCCCATCACGTAGAGCTGCATCCACAGCGTGGCGTCGGGCGCGGCGGTGCGCACGTCCTCGATGCGGGTGTTGGATGCGGTGGAGAGGATGAAGGGCACGCGCGCGGCCTGCGCGGCCCCGGCCAGCAGTGCGTCGGCGCGCGGCCGTACCAGGCCGGCCAGCCCGATGGGCGCGACCGCGAACGGCGCGCGCCAGCGGCGGCCGAAGAGTTCGATGCCGATGTCCACCGTGCTGGTGTCGCGCAGGCATTCCGGAATCAGCGGCAGCGCTTCGATCGCTTCGCGGTTGCGCCGCAGGCAGCGTTCGTCTTCCGCGCCGCCGTCGACATAGTCGAACACCAGGCGCGGCAGCACACGGCGCGCACGGCGCCGGTAGTCGTCCACGTTGAGCAGCAAGGCCATCGGTCGGCGGCCGGCGTCAGTCCGCGACGATCTTGCGTTCGCGAATCACCGCGCCGAAGCGCTGCGAATCGGCCGCCGCGCGCTGCTGGAATGCCGCCGGCGAACCCGGCTGCGCCTCGCCGCCGAGCGACGCGATGCGCTCCTGCACCGCCGGCAGCGCGAGCGTGCGGTTGATCTGCGCATTGAGCTGCGCCACCACCTCCGGCGGCGTGCCCGCCGGGGCGTAGAAGCCGAACACGGTGTCCGCGTCGAAGCCGCGCAAGCCGGCCTCGTCGAGCGTCGGCACGTCGGGGAAGAGCGGCGAGCGCTTCGGACTGCCGACGGCCAGCAGGCGCAGCTTGCCCGCGCGCACCTGCGTGAGCGCGATGCCGGGATCGAAGCTGTAGTCGATCTGGCCGGCCAGCAGGTCCTGCAGCGCGGGAGCGGCACCGCGATACGGCACATGCAGCGCGAAAAGATTGGCCTGGGCCTTGAACATCTCACCCGCCAGGTGCGGCGAGCTGCCGCTGCCCGGCGAGCCATAGGTCAGCTTGCCGGGGTTGGCCTTCAGGTACGAGATGAAATCCCCCACGTTCGCCGGCGGCAGCGAAGGCCGCGTGACCAGGAACACCAGCACGCGCGCGGCGGCCGCCACCGGCACCAGGTCTTTGGTGGGGTCGAAGCTCATGCGCGGGTAAAGGTGCGGATTCACCGACACCATGCCGCCGGAACTCATCAGCAGGGTGTAGCCGTCGGCCGGCGCGCGCGCCACGACTTCGCCGCCCAGGTTGCCGTTGGCACCGGCGCGGTTTTCGATCACCACCGGCTGCTTCAGCGACTCCTGCAGCGGCTGCGAGATGGCCCGCGCGATCTGGTCGGCGGCGCCGCCGGCCGGGAAGTTGACGATCACCTTGATCGGCTTGGCCGGCCAGTTGCTTGCGTTGTTCGCCTGCGCGGGCACGGTCAGGGCGGCGACGGCCAGCACCAGGAGGCAGCGGCGCCAGGGAAGGGTAGGGTGTGTCATGGGTTGTCTCCTGTCTTGTTCTGTCTTGTCGCGTTTCAAACCTTCAGCGGAGGCGGCCGTTTCATCCAGCGGATCGGCTGCGCCTGCACCGGCCGGGGTGCCGCGCCGTGCGCCGCCAGCGCGGCGTCGAGCGCCTTGCCGCCTTCGTCCGCCAGCGCCGCCTCGCGGGCCGCGGCGATCGCGGTGGCCCGCGCCGTTGCCGGCAGGGCCGTGCGGCCGGCCAGCGCGTCGATCACATGCAGCAGGTTGTGCTTGCCACGCTCGTTGGTGCTGCCGTAGCCCTTGATGAGCCGCCCGCACAGCGCCAGTTCGTGGCCCAGCGTCCAGGCCTCGCGCGTGCCGGTTTCCACCGCCGCGAGCCAGCGCTCGATCAGCGCCTGCTCCTCGGCAAAGCGGCTGCCCCGGCGGCGCAGCCAGCGCAGCGACGCCAGCAGCCGCAGCGAGGCCATGCCGAAGACCGAATGGCTGCCCACCTTCAGCGGCAATGCCCAGGGTTCGCGGCCGCGCGCCTGGCGGGCCCGGTCCCAGGCCGTGACACGCCGCGAGAGCGAAGGCGGCAGCAGCGCCGCGAATTCCGCCGCGCCGGGCTTGAAGTGGTCGTAGACCTTCACGATGTCGTCGTCGCCGGCGCGCACCTCCTGCCGCACGCGCTGCGCGCGGCTTGCGCGGCCCTTGAGCGCGGCGACCCGCACGATGTCGTCGAAGGCCATCCACAGCGCGAGCCAGCGCGCCATCTCCCGCGTGATGGCAAAGCCCTGCGCGCCGGCCGGGTCGGCGGCGCGTTCGGCATCGAGCACGCGCCCCAGCCTGTCGGCGTAGAGCGCGGCATACGCCGCGTCCTGGTAGTCGAGCACACGGGCGTGGCCGAGCGTGAGCATGTCGTGCACCGCGGGAGGAAAGCGCCGGGCGAGTTCGGCGGGCAGGACGCTGGCCGGGGGCGGCGCGTCGCTCGTGTCGCTGGCCAGCACGCTGCTCACGAAGGCGGCCTGCGCGCGCGGAGCGTTCACCGCATCGAAGGCGGCGGCAAAGCCGCGCAGGCTGGCGGCAGCCATCTTGTTCAGCTTCTCCGGGGCGCTGGTGTCCCCGCCGCGCACCACATGCTCGTAGGCCTCGCGCGGGAACGGGAACAGCGCGCTGCCCGCGATGGCGCCGAGCATCACCGCGCTGACCACGGTGCCGCTGTCGCGCGCGATGGCGTTCATGTCGAACACATGGTGCTCGCGGCTGAAGGCCTTGACCACGTCGAGCAGCCGCTGCGCATCGGCGCGGCCGTCGCCTGGCTCCATGCGCTCGGCCGTCGTGAAGATGCGCGCCGACGAGCTGATGACCAGCGTGCGCAGCGGCGCGCTCATGCCGTTGCCGATCTGGCGCGCGGTCTCCAGCAGCTCCGACGAAACGATGGCATCGAGCGCGCCCGGCACCGGGCTCAGGCTGAACACGGGGCGCTTGCCGGCGAGCTGGGCAAGCGGCACGGGGAACACTTCGATGTAGTAGGTGGTGGCGCCGGTGCGCTGCGCCACGCCGGGGATCGACGTGCTCTGCGCGGCGTAGCCGGCATGGCGCGCGGTGTCGACCAGCCATTCGGTGAGCACGCCGCCGCCTTCGCCGCCGAGGGCGCAGACGAGCAGGGTGAGGGGGCGGTTCTGTTCCATGTGCTTGTCCCTCACGCCGGTTGCAGTGCGCGCACGACCGCACCGCGCAGGCCGTGCAGCAGTCGTTCATGCCACTTGGGGTTCTGCACCACCTCGGCCCGGTAGAAGCTCGGGCACAGTGTGGCCGCATGCGCGTTGGCGCCGCACAGGCCGCAGCCCACGCAACCGTCGATCACGGTGGCCACCGGGTCCACCTTCAGCGGATCGGGGTTGTCCTTGAGCGTGAGCGTGGGGCAGCCCGACAGGCGGATGCAGGCGTGGTCGCCGTTGCACACGTCCTCGTCGACGCCGTACTTCACCCGCACCACGCGCTCGCCCTTGCGCAGCAGGCCCGCGATCCAGGGCTTGATGCGGCGCTGGCGCTCGAGCTGGCATTCGCCCTCGGCAATCACTACCTTCAGGCCGTTGAAGTCGCTGGTGAGCGCCTCGGTCAGCGTCTTGCGCATGCGCTCCACGTCGTAGGTGGTCACGGTGCGCATCCACTGCACGCCCAGGCCCTTCAGCGTGGCTTCGATGGTCTGGTTCTTGTCGACCAGGCTCTGCTGCTTGTCGACGGCGCGCTCCTTGATCTCGTCGTCGGGCGTGGAAATGATGTCCTGCGTGCCGGTGGCCGAGGTGTAGCCGTTCTTGAAGATCAGCAGCACCGCGTCGTCGCCGTTGAACAGCGCGCTCTGCACACCCGTGAGCAGGCCGTTGTGCCAGAAGCCGCCGTCGCCCATGATCGACAGGGTGCGGCGGTTCATCATCGGTGCCACGCCCGCGCGGCTGGCCAGGCTCATGCCGTAGCCCAGGATCGAATGGCCCATCGAGAACGGCTCGAAGGTGCCGAAGGCGTGGCAGCCGATGTCGGCCGCGATGTGCACCGGCCCGGTTTCCTGCTGCGCGAGCTTGAGGGCGGAGAACACCGGCCGCTCCGGGCAGCCGATGCAGAAGCTCGGCGGCCGGTTGGGCAGCGGCGTGCTCAGGCGGCGCGCCACGGCCTCGCGGCGCTCGCGGTTGCCGGCCAGCCAGGCCTGCGCGGAGGACGAGGCCTCGCTCGTCGCGATGTACTTCGCGGCAAAGGTGCCGATGCCGCCCGACAGCACCTCCACGCCGTACTCGCCGGCCGAAGGCAGCATGTCCTTGCCGTGCAGCGGCGTCTGGATGTCGCGCCGGCGCAGCAGCGTGGCGATGTCCTGCTCGATGTATTCGGGCTGGCCTTCCTCCACCACCAGCACCGCGCGCTTGCCCACGCAGAAGTCGGCCACCTGTTCGGGCACCAGCGGGTAGGTCACGTTGAGCACGAGGATCGGGATGTCGGTCTCGCCGAAGGCATCGGCCAGCCCCTGCTGCTGCAGGCTGCGGATCAGCGCGTTGTACAGGCCGCCCTGCACCACGATGCCGAGGTCGGCATGGCGCTGGCCCGGCATCAGTTCGTTGAGGCCGTGCTCCACGATGTAGCGCCGCGCGGCGGGAATGCGCTCGTCGCCCTTGAGCTTCTCGTGCCGGAAGGTGACGGGCGGGTGCGCGAGCTTCATGTAGTTGAAGCCGGCCGGCTCGGTCATCAGCGCGCGGGTCGAGACGGTGGGCGCCACGTTGTCCTTGCACTCGAAGCTGCCGCGCACATGGCAGGTGCGGATGCGCAACTCCATCAGGCAGGGCATGTTGGAGCTTTCCGACAGGCGAAAGCCTTCTTCCACCATGCGCACCATCACGCCGAGCTCGGGGCGCGGGTCGAGCAGGCACATGCTCGACTTGAGCGCATAGGCGTGCGTGCGCTCCTGGATCACGCTGGCGCCCTCGCCGTAGTCTTCGCCCACCACGATCAGCACGCCGCCCGTCACGCCCGGCGACGACAGGTTCGACAGCGCATCGGCCGCCACGTTGGTGCCGACGATGGATTTCCAGGTGACCGCGCCGCGCAGCGGATAGTGGATGGACGCGCCGAGCATCGCGGCGGCCGAGGCTTCGTTGGAGCAGGCCTCCACGTGCACGCCCAGCTCGTCCATGTAGGTTTTGCCCTGGACCATCACGTCCAGCAGGTGCGACACCGGCGCGCCCTGGTAGCCGCCGACATAGGCCACGCCCGACTGCAGCAGGCCCTTTGTTATCGCGAGGATGCCCTCGCCGTGAAAGGTGTCGCCTGCGCCGAGACGCAGCATCTCGACTTCCTTGCTGAATGAAACTTCCATCGTGTCTCTTTGTTCTGGGGTGTCGCAGTTTGGTCGGGGCGCCGCCATACTTCAATAAAATAAGCCAGCTATCCAATATGAATTCAGTGCATATCGACGCGGTCGACCTCAACCTGCTGCGGCTCTTCGATGCGGTCTATCGGTGCCGCAGCGTGAGCCGCGCGGCCGAGGCCCTGGGCCTGACGCAGCCGGCGGCCAGCCACGGCCTGACCCGGCTGCGGCTGCTGCTGGGCGACGCGCTGTTCACCCGCACCCCCGGCGGCGTGGCGCCCACGCCGCGCGCCGAGCGGCTGGCGGTGTCGGTGCAGTCCGCGCTGGCCACGCTGCAGGAGGCGCTGGCCGAGCCGGAGCGCTTCGACCCGGCGGCTTCGCGCAAGCTGTTTCGCATTCACATGAGCGACATCGGGGAGGGGCGCTTCCTGCCGGCGCTGATGGCGCGGCTGCGCGAGTTGTCGCCGGGCGTGCGGGTCGAGACCATGCCGCTGGCGGCGGGCGAGATCGCCACCGCGCTCGACAGCGGCAAGGTCGACTTCGCCTTCGGCTTCCTGCCCCGCGTGAAGGACACCCAGCGCACCCAGCTGCTGCGCGACCGCTACATCGTGCTGCTGCGACAAGACCATCCGTTCGTGAAGCGCCGGCGCAGCGGGCAGGCGCTGCTCGAGGCCCTGCAGGAGCTCGACTACGTGGCGGTGCGCACGCACGCCGACACCCTGCGCATCCTGCAGCTGCTGAACCTGGAGGACCGCGTGCGCCTGACGACCGAGCACTTCATGGTGCTGCCGGCCATCGTGCGCGCCACCGACCTCGCGGTGGTGATGCCGCGCAACATCGCGCGCGGCTTTGCGGAAGAAGGCGGCTACGCCATCGTCGAGCCTTCGTTTCCGCTGCGCGACTTCACGGTGTCGCTGCACTGGAGCAAGCGCTTCGAGGCCGATCCCGGCAACCGCTGGCTGCGGCAGGTCATCGTCGCGCTGTTCTCCGAGCGGTCATGAGCGGCCTTCGCTTTATTTGCCCCTTGCCGCCCGATATTCATTCAGTGGTCAGGCGCGCCGTGCAACCATGGGCCTGACATGAAGAAACGCATTCCCTCATTCCTGCGCCACGTCGGCCCCGGCGTCGTCACCGGCGCGGCCGACGACGATCCGTCCGGCATCGCGACCTACACCCAGGCCGGGGCGCAGTTCGGCACCGGGCTGCTGTGGACCGTGTTTCTGTCGCTGCCCTTCATGGTGGCGATCCAGCTGGTGTCGGCGCGCATCGGCCGGGTCACCGGCAAGGGCGTGGCGGCCAACTTGCGCGAGCACATGCCGCGCGGCTTCCTGATCGTGCTGGTGTCGCTGCTGGTGGTGGCCAACACCATCAACATCGCGGCCGACATCGCCGCCATGGGCGAGGCGCTGCAGCTGGTGGTGGGCGGCCGCGCGCACTTCCATTCGCTGATCTTCGGCGTGGTGACGGTGCTGCTGCAGGTGTTCGTGCCGTACCACAAGCTGGCCCACATCCTCAAGTGGCTGACGCTCACGCTGTTCGCGTACGTGGCGGCGGTGTTCGTGGTGCAGGTGCATTGGGCGCAGGTGCTGCACGACCTGGTGGTGCCCAGGCTGCAGTGGCGCGGCGACTACTGGATGATGATCGTGGCGCTGCTGGGCACCACCATTTCCCCCTACCTGTTCTTCTGGCAGGCGTCGCAGGAGGTCGAGGAACTGCGGCTCAAGGGCGGCCGCAAGGGCACCGACCAGGAAGTGCGCCGCGACCTGAAGCGTGTGCGCCTGGACACCTGGGTGGGCATGACCTTCTCGAACCTGATCGCCTTCTTCGTGATGGTGGTGGGCGCGGCGGTGCTGTATGCGGCCGGGGTGCACGACGTGACCTCCGCCGCGCAGGCCGCCGAGGCGCTGCGCCCGCTGGCCGGCGATTTCGCCTTCTGGCTGTTCGCCGGCGGCATCATCGCCACCGGGCTGCTGGCCGTTCCCGTGCTGGCTTCTTCGGCCGCCTACGCGGTGGCCGAGGCCTTCGGCTGGGAAGAGGGGCTGGAGCGGCACTGGCGCGAGGCCAAGGAGTTCTACGGGATCATCGCGGTGGCCACGCTGGTCGGCACGGCGCTCGATTTCACGCCCATCGACCCCATGAAGGCGCTCTACTGGAGCGCGGTGATCAACGGCGTGGTCGCGGTGCCGATCATGGCGGCGATGATGATCCTCGTGACGCGCGAGAATGTGATGGGTGTGTTCACCTCCGGGCGCCGCACCCGCTGGCTGGGCTGGGGCGGCACCGCCCTGATGGGATTCGCGGCCTTGATGATGGGTTGGGACCTGGTGCGCTGAGACCGATATCGAGACAGAGTTCGTGCAATTGATTTTTTCCGAGGCCGGCCCCGTGCTGGTCTTCATGGCCTGCGTCGCGCTTGCCACCTACGCTCAGAACCTCACGGGTTTTGCATTCAGCCTGATCCTGCTGGGCCTGGTGTCGGTGTTCCACGTCGCCAGCGTGAGCGACACGGCCAACGCCGCGACGGTGCTGAGCCTCCTCAACGCATGGACCTATTTCCGTGCCCGGCCCGGCGTGGTGCCTTGGCAGCTCATGAAGCCGGCGCTCAACGGCAGCACGGTGGGCGTGATCGTGGGGCTCATGCTGCTGACCTGGCTCAGCGGCGGCGCGGTCAACTGGCTGCGGGGGCTGTTGGGGGTGTCGATCCTGGGCTGCGCCGTGCTGCTGGTGATGCAGGGCAGGCCGCTGCCGGCGGTGTCGGGCCCGCGCAGCTTTGCCGTGATCGGCGGGCTGTCGGGCGTGCTGGGCGGGCTGTTCTCCAGCTCCGGGCCGCCCATCGTGTTCCACATGTACCGCCAGCCGCTGGACCGCGAGCTGGTGCGCCGCGCGCTGCTGCTGATGTTCGGGTTCAACTCGCTCGTGCGGCTGGTGATCGTGGTGCCGACGGGGCATTTTTCTTGGTATTCCGCGCTGCTGGCCGGCTGCGCGATGCCGGTGGTCTACGGCGCGACGCGCCTGCACCATCGCCTGCCCAACAAGCTCAAGCCGCGCACGCTCAAGTGGCTGGTCGGCGGCCTGCTCGCGGCGGCGGGCTCGACCCTGATCGCCACCGCCTGGGCGGCCATTGCGCGGGGCTGAGCGCAACCTGGGCCGTGCATGGCCCGGGAATTGCAGTTCCCGCGCAAGGGTTTCCCCGTACGTGGCATACCGGCCCCCACATACGCGTTATGGGGCTGCCCGTATGCAAGACCCCCGACAAGCCGCTAACGTCCATGACTGACCCATGACGGGTCCCCCACGAGCCCAAAAAGCATGAGCACCGACAGCAGCAAGATTCAACCGATCCGCTTTTTCCATCGCGGAAAGATCGTCGACGTCACAGGCGTCCACCCGACCCGTTCCGTGCTCGACTGGCTGCGCGAGGACGCCCGTTGCACCGGCACCAAGGAGGGCTGCAACGAAGGCGACTGCGGTGCATGCACCGTCGTCATCGGCGAACTGGCCACCGATCCCCAGGCGCCGGGCGCGGTGGACGGCCTGAGCCTGCAGACCGTCAACGCCTGCATCCAGTTCCTGCCCACCCTGCACGGCAAGGCCCTGTTCACGGTCGAGGACCTCAAGGCCCAGTGCCAGGCCGCGCCCCACAAGACCGAGAAGGCCAAGGACGGCAAGCACGCGGTGCACACGCTGCACCCGGTGCAGCAGGCCATGGTCGACTGCCACGGTTCCCAGTGCGGCTTCTGCACGCCCGGCTTCGTGATGTCGCTGTGGGCCACCTACGAACACCACCAGGCCGGGGGCACGCAGCCCACCCGCCAGCAGTTGGCCGACGACCTGTCGGGCAACCTGTGCCGCTGCACCGGCTACCGCCCGATCCTCGACGCCGGCCAGCGCATGTTCGACCTGCCGTCGGTGCGCCTGGACACCAGGCCCGTGGTGGCCGCGCTCACCGCCTTGCGCGACGACGGCTCGGCGCTGAGCTACGCCGCCCCGCTCGGCGCGCGCATGGACCACTTCCATGCCCCCAGGACCCTGGCCCAGCTCGCCGCCCTGCGCGAGCAGAATCCCCGCGCCCAGCTGCTGGCCGGCTCGACCGACGTCGGCCTGTGGGTCAACAAGCAGTTCCGCGACCTCGGCGACATCATCTACGTGGGCGACGTGGCCGAGATGAAGACCATCGAAGACCGCCCGGACAACGGCGGCGAGCTCTACATCGGCGCCGGCGCCTCGCTGGAAGCGGCCTTCGGCGCGCTGGTCGAGCGTGTGCCCAGCCTGGCCGAGGTTTGGCTGCGCTTCGCCTCGCCGCCGATCCGCCATGCCGGCACCATGGGCGGCAACGTGGCCAACGGCTCGCCCATCGGCGATTCGCCGCCGGTGCTGATGTCGCTCGATGCGCAGATCGAGCTGCGCCGCGGCGACGCGGTGCGCCGCATGCCGCTGCCCGACTTCTATCTGGACTACATGAAGAACCAGCTGCAGCCGGGCGAGTTCGTCCAGGGGCTGGCCGTTCCGCACGCTGCCATGAAGCGCCAGGTGCGCGCCTACAAGATCAGCAAGCGCTTCGACTGCGACATCTCCGCCCTGTGCGCGGGCTTCGCCATCGAACTCGAGGCCGGCAGCGACACCGTGAAGGCCGTGCGCCTGGCCTTCGGCGGCATGGCCGCGACCGTCAAGCGCGCCGCGAACGCCGAGGCTGCGCTGCTCGGCAAGCCGTGGACGCAGGCCAGCGTCGCCACCGCCAAGCTCGCGCTCGCGCAGGATTTCAAGCCGCTGTCGGACATGCGCGCCTCGGCCGACTACCGGCTGCAGGTGGCGCAGAACCTGATCCAGCGCCTCTGGCTCGAAACCCGCGCCGAAGACGCCCTGTCGCTGGAAGAAACCAGCGTCTGGAGCGTGATGCCCCACGCGACCCCCGCCACCGCCGCAGGAGTCTGACCATGAACAAACCCATCGACGCCCGCCTGCTGCAACCCGCCGAGGCCTTTGCCGACTACCTGACCAACACCGCCGCGCGCATCGACGTGGGCGCCGAAGCGCTGGCGCATGAGCGCGGCATGCGCGTGGGCATCAGCCGCCCGCACGAGTCGGCCCACCTGCACGTGGCCGGCGAAGCGACCTACATCGACGACATTCCCGAGCTCGCCGGCACGCTGCACTGCGCGCTGGGCCTGTCGCCGGCGGCCAACGGGCGCGTCACGGCGCTGTCGCTGGACGCCATCCGCGCCATGCCGGGCGTGGTCACGGTCATCACGGCCGACGACATTCCGGGCACCAACGACTGCGGCTCGATCATCCATGACGACCCGATCCTTCTGCCGGTGAACGACGGCGGCGAGATCCGCTACCTCGGCCAGCCGGTGTTCGCGGTGATCGCCGAGACCCGCGACGCCGCGCGCCGCGCCGCCGCGAAGGCCAAGGACGCGCTGACCATCGAAGCGCAGCCGCCGGTGCTCACGCCGCAGGCCGCCCACGAGCGCGGCCAGTACGTGGTGCCGCCGATGCACATCGTGCGCAGCGGCGGCGGTGCCAACGAAGGCGACGAGTCCGCCGTGCGCGCCGCCATCGCGAAGGCGCCGCGCCGCCACAAGTCCACGCTCGACGTGGGCGGGCAGGAGCAGTTCTATCTCGAGGGGCAGATCAGCTACGCCATTCCCAAGGAGGGCGGCGCGCTGCACATCCACTGCTCCACGCAGCACCCCAGCGAAA
This sequence comes from Variovorax durovernensis, assembly GCF_977011995.1. Lineage (NCBI taxonomy): Bacteria > Pseudomonadati > Pseudomonadota > Betaproteobacteria > Burkholderiales > Comamonadaceae > Variovorax > Variovorax durovernensis. Next base: position 273,075 of record NZ_CDRNCW010000002.1, read on the forward strand.
TGCAGCACCTGGTGGCGCATGCACTGCACCTGCAGTCGAACGAAGTGCATGTGGAGTGCAGGCGCATGGGCGGCGGCTTCGGCGGCAAGGAATCGCAGTCGGCCCTCTTCGCCTGCGTGGCCGCCATCGCGGCGCGCCAGCTGCAGCGCCCGGTCAAGCTGCGGCTGGACCGCGACGACGACTTCATGGTCACCGGCCGTCGCCACTGCTTCTGGTACGAGTACGAAGTGGGCTACGACGACGAGGGCCGCATCCTCGGCGCCGAGATCACCATGGTCTCGCGCGCCGGCCACTCGGCCGACCTGTCGGGCCCGGTGATGACGCGTGCGCTGTGCCACTTCGACAATGCCTACTGGCTGCCCGACGTGGCCATGCACGGCTTCTCGGGCAAGACCAACACGCAGAGCAACACCGCGTTCCGCGGCTTCGGCGGCCCGCAGGGCGCCATTGCCATCGAGAACATCATGGATTCGGTGGCCCGCGAGCTCAAGCGCGATCCGCTGGACGTGCGGCGCGTCAACTTCTACGGCAAGACGCAGAACAACGTCACGCCGTACCGCCAGACGGTGACCGACAACATCGTCCACGAACTCGTGGCCGAGCTCGAAGCCAGCAGCGACTACCGCGCGCGGCGCGAGGACATCGAGGCCTTCAACAAGAAGAGCGTGGTGCTCAAGCGCGGGCTGGCGCTGGCGCCGCTGAAGTTCGGCATCTCGTTCAACGTGAAGCACTTCAACCAGGCCGGTGCGCTGGTGCACGTGTACACCGACGGCTCGATCCTCGTGAACCACGGCGGAACCGAAATGGGGCAGGGCCTGAACACCAAGGTGGCGCAGGTGGTGGCGCACGAGCTGGGCGTGAGCTTCGAGCGCGTGCGCGTCACCGCGACCGACACCACCAAGGTGGCCAACACCTCGGCCACGGCCGCATCGACCGGTGCCGACCTGAACGGCAAGGCCGCGCAGGACGCGGCGCGCCAGATCCGCGAGCGGCTGGCCGATTGCGCGGCCGAGCGCCACGGAGGCACGGCCGCCGAGGTGCGCTTCGCGAACGACAAGGTCGAGGTCAACGGCAAGACGCTGGCCTTCAGCACCGTGGTGGGCGAGGCCTACCTCGACCGCAAGCAGCTGTGGTCCGACGGCTTCTACGCCACCCCCGGCCTGAGCTGGGACAAGGACAAGATGCAGGGCCGCCCGTTCTACTACTACGCCTACGGCGCGGCGGTGAGCGAGGTGATCGTCGACACGCTCACCGGCGAATGGAAGCTGCTGCGCGCCGACATCCTGCACGACGCGGGCAAGTCGCTGAACCCGGCGGTGGACATCGGCCAGGTCGAGGGCGCATTCATCCAGGGCATGGGCTGGCTCACCACCGAGGAGCTGGTGTGGCATCCGCAAAGCGGCAAGCTCACCACGCACGCGCCCAGCACCTACAAGATCCCGACCGCCAACGACTGCCCGCCCGTGTTCAACGTGCGCCTGTTCGAGGGCCAGAACTTCGAGGACTCGATCCACCGCAGCAAGGCCGTGGGCGAACCGCCGCTGCTGCTGCCGTTCTCGGTGTTCTTCGCGATCCGCGACGCGGTGTCGGCCGCGGGTGACCACAAGGTCGATCCGCCGCTGAAGGCGCCGGCCACGAGCGAGTCGATTCTTCGCGCCGTCACGGCTGTCCAGTCCGCATAGTCACTCGTAGACTTTGGCGCATGTCCAAAGTCCTCCCAATGCCATACGTCCCGATCCCATTCGCGAAGCACCGCGGAACCGGCTTTGCCGGGCCGCAGGTGTGGCCCCCGGCAGGGGGGTGGCGAAGCGGCGCGAAGTGCGCGAAGGCCGGGGGGGCGCCCCATGCGTGACCAGGCGCTTTTCGACAAGATCGATCTTCATCTGATCCGGGTGCTTCACACCGTGCTGACCGACCGCAGCGTCTCGCGCGCCGCCATTCGCCTGGGCATGTATCAGCCGGCCGTCTCGGCCGCGCTCAAGCGCCTGCGCGAGCTGTCGGGCGATCCGCTGCTGGTGCGCTCGGGCTCGGGCATGGTGCCGACCGACGCGGGGCTGCGCATGATCGAGCCCGCGGCCAGCATCCTGCGCGCGGCCGAGATGCTGTTCTCCGACGCGCGGGGGTTCGACCCGCAGTCGGCGGCCACCACCTTCCGCATCGCCGCCAGCGACTACATGGACCCGCTGTTCCTGCCGATGCTGGTGGCGCAGGTCAAGCGCGACGCGCCGCTGTGCCAGATCGAGATCCACGCGCTCACGCCCGACTCGGACTACCACGGCCACCTGGCGCTCGGCCAGGTCGACCTGGTGATCGGCAACTGGCTCAAGCCGCCGGAAGACCTGCACATGGCGCGGCTGTTCGGCGACGAGGTGGTGTCGCTGGTCAACAAGGACCATCCGGCGGTGCGCCGCGGCTGGGACCTGGAGACCTGGCTGGCGGCCGAGCACATCGCGCCCACGCCGATGCATCCCGGCGGGCGCGGCATCATCGACCAGATGCTCGACGAGCTGGGCCGGCAGCGCAACATCACGGCGCGCTGCGCGCACTTCGGGCTCATTCCCGACATGGTGGCCTCCAGCCTGCTGGTGCTGACAACCGGCCGCCAGTACTGCGAGCGTTTCGCGGCGCGGCTGCCGCTGGCGATCCTCGAATGCCCGGTGGCGCTGCCGCGCCTCATGTACTACCAGCTCTGGCACGAACGCACCCATTCGTCGAGTTCGGCGCGCTGGCTGCGCGAATGCATCAAGGACGTGGCGGCGTCGCTGCGGCCCCCGCCCTCCATGCCCGCGCGGCCGCCGGCCGCCCCTGAGACATCCGATCCCTGAGAGATCCCCGTTCGCGCTGGCGTCGTGAGCGGGGCAACGATGAAAACCGCCACTACAACAGCTGGAGACAAGCAAATGAGTTCGTTTGAACAGGCGCCGAAAGGCGCCGAGCCCCGCACGCCGGGGCATGTCGAGTCCGCGCGTCCGCGCGCGGCTGTGGGCAGCGCAAGCGGCTCGGGCCTGCTTGAACGGGTGTTCAAGCTCAGCGCGCACAACACCACCGTGCGCACCGAGGTCATCGCGGGGCTCACCACCTTCCTGACGATGGCCTACATCATCTTCGTGAATCCGTCGATCCTGGGGGACGCGGGCATGCCCAAGGGCGCGGTGTTCGTGGCCACCTGCCTGATCGCGGCGCTGGGCACGCTCATCATGGGCCTGTATGCCAACTACCCGATCGCGATGGCGCCGGGCATGGGCCTGAACGCCTACTTCGCCTACGTGGTGGTGCTGGGCATGGGCTACACGTGGCAGGTCGCGCTGGGCGCGGTGTTCATCTCGGGCTGCCTGTTCCTGATCGTGACGGTCACCGGCTTGCGGGAGCTTTTCATACAGGGCATACCGCAGTCGTTGCGAACGGCGATCACGGTGGGCATCGGCATGTTCCTGGCGCTCATCGCGCTCAAGAGCGCCGGCGTGGTCGCGGCATCGCCGGCCACCTTCGTCACGCTGGGCGACCTGCACTCGGCACCGGTGGTGCTGGCCACGCTGGGCTTCCTGATCATCGTGGCGCTGGACAAGCTCAAGGTGCGCGGCGCCATCCTGATCGGCATCGTCACGGTGACGGTGCTGTCGTTCTTCTTTGGCGGCAACAAGTTCCACGGCGTGTTCGACGCGCCGCCGTCCATCGCGCCCACCTTCATGCAGCTCGACATCATGGGCGCGCTCAAGGGCGGCATCCTGAACGTGGTGCTGGTTTTCTTCCTGGTCGAGATGTTCGACGCCACCGGCACGCTGATGGGCGTGGCCAAGCGCGCCGGCCTGCTGGTGCCGGGCAAGATGGAGCGCATGAACAAGGCGCTCTTGGCCGACAGCGGCGCGATCTTCGCGGGCTCGCTGCTCGGCACCTCGAGCACCACGGCCTACGTGGAAAGCGCTGCGGGCGTGCAGGCGGGCGGGCGCACCGGCCTCACGGCCGTGGTGGTCGCGCTGCTGTTCCTGGCCTGTCTGATGATCTCGCCGCTGGCGGGCTCGGTGCCGGCCTATGCCACGGCACCGGCGCTGCTCTTCGTGGGCTGCCTGATGCTGCGCGACCTGGTCGAGCTCGACTGGGAAGACACCACCGAGGTGATCCCGGCCGCCGTCACCGCGCTGACGATGCCCTTCACCTACTCGATCGCCAACGGTCTGGCCTTCGGCTTCATCACCTATGCCGTGCTGAAGCTGTGCACCGGCCGGGCACGGGAAGTGCATGCGATGGTCTGGGTCATCGCCGCCGTGTTCCTGTTCAAGTTCGCCTATATCGGCGGGCATTGAAATGACGGACTGAGGCAAGCGCCGTCGGGCGCCGATGGTCGCGGGGACGCCATTAGACTCATGGCCGTTCCCGCTTTGTTGCTGTTGAACGAGACAAACCCACGAAACCCGGCATGACAACCCCCAGACTCCAGCTCGCGCACATCACCAAGCGGTACCCCGCGGTGGTTGCCAACAGCGACATCACCCTGGCCGTGCAGCCCGGCGAAATCCACGCCGTGCTCGGCGAGAACGGTGCCGGCAAGTCGACCCTGATGAAGATCATCTACGGGTCGGTCAAGCCCGACGAGGGCACCGTCACCTTCGACGGCCAGGCCGTCAACCTGCGCAATCCCCAGCAGGCGAGGGCGCTGGGCATCAGCATGGTGTTCCAGCATTTCAGCCTGTTCGACACGCTCACCGTGGCCGAGAACGTCTGGCTGGGGCTGGACAAGTCGCTGCAGCTGGCCGAAGTGGCGCGCAGCATCACGGCCAAGGCGAGCGAGTACGGCCTGGACATCGACCCCTCGCGCCCGGTGCACACGCTGTCGGTGGGCGAGATGCAGCGGGTGGAGATCATCCGCGCGCTGCTCACCAACCCCAAGCTGCTGATCCTCGACGAGCCGACCTCGGTGCTCACGCCGCAGGCCGTGCTCAAGCTGTTCCAGGTGCTCAAGAAGCTGTCGTCGGAAGGCTGCAGCATTCTCTACATCAGCCATAAGCTGCACGAGATCCGCGAGCTGTGCACCGCCTGCACCGTGCTGCGCGGCGGCAAGGTGACGGGGGTATGCAATCCGCAGAACGAGAGCAACGAGTCGCTCTCGCGGCTGATGATCGGCAGCGAGCCGCCGCCGCTGAAGCACCGGCCGGTGCACGCGGGCGCCGTGGCGCTGCGCGTCGAGCGGCTGTCGCTGGCGCGCGAGGACCAGTTCGGCGTGGACCTCGACGGCATCTCGTTCGAAGTGCGCGGCGGCGAAGTTGTCGGCATCGCGGGGGTCTCGGGCAACGGGCAGAAGGAGTTGCTCTACACGCTGTCGGGCGAGGACGTGCGCGCCGAGGCCGCGATGGTCCGGGTGTTCGACAAGCCCGCGGGCAGGATGCGGCCACGCGCGCGGCGCGCCCTGGGCCTGCATTTCGTGCCCGAGGAACGGCTGGGCCGCGGCGCGGTGCCCACGCTGGGGCTCGCGCACAACCTCCTGCTCACGCGCAGCAATGCGGTCGGGCGGGGCGGCTGGATCCGCACCGGCGCGCTCGAGCGCCATGCGCGCTCGATCATCGAGCGCTTCAACGTCAAGGCGGGCGGCCCGCATGCGGCGGCGCGCTCGCTGTCGGGCGGCAACCTGCAGAAATTCATCGTCGGCCGCGAGATCGACGCCAATCCCAAGCTCTTCATCGTCTCGCAGCCGACCTGGGGCGTGGACGTGGGCGCCGCCGCGCTGATCCGCGGCGAGATCCTCGCGCTGCGCGATGCCGGCTGCGCCGTGCTGGTGGTCAGCGAGGAGCTCGACGAGCTGTTCGAGATCAGCGACCGGCTGCACGTGATCGCCAAGGGGCGGCTGTCGCCGTCCATCGACCGCGCGGCGGCCACGCTGCCGCAGATCGGCGAATGGATGAGCGGCTTGTGGCAAGGGCACAAGCACACGGAGGCGGCCCATGCTTAAGCTCGAACCCCGCCCGGAGCTGTCGCGCTTCTGGAGCTATGCCTCGCCGATCCTGGCGCTGCTGATCACCGTGCTGATCGGCGTGGCGCTGTTCGCCGCGCTCGGCAAGGACCCGGTCAAGGGCCTGCTGGTGTTCTTCTACGAACCCATCAAGAACGGCTACGCCATCGGCGAGCTGATGGTCAAGGCCACGCCGCTGCTCATCATCGCGCTGGGGCTGGCCGTGTGCTTCCGCTCGAACGTGTGGAACATCGGCGCCGAAGGGCAGTTCGTGTTCGGCGCCATCGCGGCGGGCGGCGTCGCGCTGTTGGCCGACAAGACCACCGGGCAATGGATCGTGGTGGCCATCCTGGCCGCGGGCATCCTCGGCGGCATGGTGTGGGCGGGCATCGTCGCGCTGCTGCGCGACAAGTGCAACGCCAACGAGATCCTGGTGAGCCTGATGCTGGTCTACGTGGCCACGCTGCTGCTGGGCTACATGGTCTTCGGGCCGTGGAAAGACCCGAACGGCTACAACTTCCCGCAGACCAAGACCTTCGAGGCGGTCACGCAGATCCCGCGCCTGTTCAAGGGCTCGCGCGTGAGCATCGGGCTGATCATCGCGCTGGTCGGCGCCGGGGCGCTGTGGGTGTTCCTGTTTCGCACGCGCGCGGGCTTTGCGCAGCAGGTCGGCGGGCTGGCGCCGGCGGCCTCGCGCTACGCAGGCTTCTCGGCCCGCCGCGCGGTGTGGATCGCGCTGCTGACCTCGGGCGGCGCGGCCGGCCTGGCCGGCGCGCTCGAAGTGGCCGGGCCGCTCGGGCAGCTCACGCCGTACGTGCCGGCGGGCTATGGCTTCGCGGCCATCATCGTGGCCTTCGTCGGGCGGCTGCATCCGGTGGGCATGATCTTCTCGGCCATCCTCATGAGCATGTTCTATATCGGCGGCGAGCTGGCGCAGTCGCGCCTGGGCCTGCCGAAGTCGCTCACCGGCGTGTTCCAGGGCCTGCTGCTGTTCACGCTGCTGGCCTGCGACACGCTCATCGCCTACCGCATCCGTCGCAAGGCGGCCGCCAAGGCCGCCTCCGGCATGACCACTGCCTCGCTGCAAGCCAGCACGCCCATCACCGCGCCCGTCGCGCGCCCGAACGAGGGAGCCCTCTGACATGGAAAGCTACGCACTCCTGCTCGGCTCGACGCTGAGCGCGGGCACCGTGCTCGCCATCGCGGCGCTGGGCCTGCTCATCAACGAGAAGGCCGGCATCGTCAACCTCGGTGCCGAGGGCATGATGCTGTGCGCCGCCATCGCGGGCTTCGCGACGGTCGTCACCACGCACAACCCGTGGCTCGGCTTCCTGGCCGGCATGGCGGCGGGGGCCTTGCTCGCCGCCTTCTTCGGCGTGCTGGTGATCTGGCTCAACACCAACCAGTACGCGACCGGGCTCGCGCTGAGCCTGTTCGGCGTGGGCTTCTCGGCCTTCGCCGGCATCAACTTCGTGCAGGCCAAGCTGCCGGAAAGTGCGTCTTACGCGATTCCCGTGCTGGGCGACATTCCGCTCATCGGCCCGGCGCTGTTTCGCCATCACCCGATGGTGTATGCCGCGATGGCGCTGACCGTCGGGCTGATCTGGTTCCTGTACCGCACGCGCGCCGGCCTGGTGCTGCGCTCGGTCGGCGAATCGCCCGAGTCGGCGCATGCGCTGGGTTACCCGGTGCGGCGCATCCGCTTCCTGGCGGTGATCGCGGGCGGCGCGCTGTGCGGGCTGGCGGGCGCGTACCTCTCGACGGTGTACACGCCGCTGTGGGTCGAGGGCATGGTGGCGGGCCGCGGCTGGATCGCGCTGGCGCTCACCACCTTCGCGACCTGGCGTCCGGTGCGCGTGCTGCTGGGCGCGTACCTGTTCGGCGGTGTGTCGATGCTGGGCTTCCACCTGCAGAGCAGCGGTGTCGACGTGCCCGCGCAGTTCCTCAGCATGCTGCAGTACATCGCGCCGATCGTGGTGCTGGCGCTGATCTCGCGCAACCCGGCGTTCATCCGCGCCAACATGCCGGCTTCCATCGGGAAACCGTTCTACCCCGGCTCATAATCGCGTTTTCGTTTTTCCGCCAACCCGTCCTTTTTTGAGGATTTCCGACAATGAATGATCTGAACAAGCGCTCCCTGCTCAAGCTGGCTGCCTTCACCGCGGTCGCTTCGGCCGCCCTGATCGGCTGCGGCAAGAAAGAAGAAGCCGCAGCACCGGCCGCCGCACCCGCGGCCCCGGCTCCCGTGGCGGCCGCTCCGGCGCCGGCACCGGCAGCGCCGCTGAACATCGCGTTCGCCTATGTCGGTCCGGTGGGCGATGGCGGCTGGTCGTTCGCGCACGACAACGCCCGCAAGGCGCTCGAGAAGGAATTCGGCGACAAGATCAAGACCACCTTCGTGGAAAGCGTGCCCGAAGGCGCGGACGCCGAGCGCGTGTTCCGCGACTTCGTGAGCCAGGGCAACAAGCTGATCTTCGGCACCACCTTCGGCTACATGGAGCCCATGCTCAAGGTCGCTGCAGACAGCAAGGACGTGAAGTTCGAGCACGCCACCGGCTACAAGACCTCGGAAAACATGCGCACCTACGACAGCCGCACGTACGAAGGCGCGTACATGGCCGGCGTCATCGCCGGTGCCATGACCAAGAGCAACACCCTGGGCGTGGTCGGCTCGGTGCCGATTCCCGAAGTGCTGCGCAACATCAACAGCTTCACGCTGGGCGCGCAGTCAGTGAACCCGAAGATCACGACCAAGGTCGTGTGGGTGAACGAGTGGTTCAGCCCGCCGAAGGAAACCGAAGCCGCCACCGCGCTGATCAACGGCGGCGCCGACGTGCTGTTCCAGAACACCGACTCGCCGGCCGTGCTCAAGACCGCGCAGGAAAAGGGCAAGCGCGCCTTCGGCTGGGACTCGGACATGACCGCCTACGGTCCCAAGGCCCACCTGGCCTCGGCCGTCATCAACTGGACCCCGTACTACGTGAAGGCCACGCAGGAAGCGCTGGACGGCAAGTGGACCACCGGCCAGTCGTGGTGGGGCGTGAAGGAAGGCGCCATCGACCTAGTGTCGATCGCCGAAGACGTGCCGGCCGAAGCCAAGGCCAAGGTCGACGAAGTCAAGAAGGGCCTGAAGGACGGCAGCTTCGTGATCTGGAAGGGCCCGATCCTCGGCCAGGACGGCAAGGAGCTGGTCGCCAAGGACGCCGTGGCCGACGACAAATTCCTCTCGGGCATCAACTTCTACGTCAAGGGCGTGGAAGGCAAGGTGCCGGGCGGCGACAAGAAGTAAAGCAGCAGCGCGCTGACTGATTCACGGGCCATCCCTGAAAAGGGGTGGCCCGTTGTCGTTTGCGGACCGGTCTGAGGATGCGCAGAGCGCATGTGTTGCTCCCAAAACAATGCCGCCCGCAAAGAAAGAGCCAATCCGTGAAGAAGTGAACGCTTATGTGTTACAAAATGAGACTCAACTTCTGAAGTTGTTATCTGGCCGCCACTGCCCGGATTTTCTTTTCATGGCAATCCGTGAGGAAAATCCTTGCCTTCAGCTAGGGCCTGTTAACACATCCTCAGTCCATCAGCGACGAGCACGAAGCTGATGAAGCCCAGGAACATGAGGTCGAGTTTCTCGAACCGCGAGAAGATACGGCGATAGCCTTTGAGTCGACGGAACAACCGCTCCACCTCATTGCGGCGCTTGTACATCTCGCGGTCGTAGTCCCACGGTTCGATCCGCGTCTTCATTGGTGGCACCACCGGAATGAAACCCAGATCCAGTGCCAGCTGCCGTGTCTCGTTGCCTTCGTAGGCACGGTCCATCAACAAATGCACCGGTCTGCTGGTCGGCCCAAGACTGCTGAGCAGGCGCCGGCCTTCGGGTGCGTCGTGCGCCTGCCCAGGCGAGAGCGAAAACGTCACGGCCGTTCGAGCATCCGCGGCAACCATATGAATCTTGGTGTTCCATCCACCTCGGGACTTTCCGATGGACTGCGGACCGTTTTTTTTAGTGCCCCTGTGCCGTCGGGATGGACCTTGATGCTTGTGGAGTCCAGCGAGACTGCTTCGATCTTGATGCGCACGACCTGCGCTCGCTGCAACTCCTCGAACATGCGATCAAGTACACCGGCCTTGGTCCAGCGGTTCATGCGCGTGTAGATGGTGTGCCAGTTGCCAAACCGCTTGGGCAGTCCGCGCCACTTGCAGCCATGCTCGGCCACGTAGAGGATCGCATTGACCACCTGCAGATTGCTCAGGCTGACGTTGCCACGCTGCTTGGGCAGGCAGTGCTCAATCGTGGCGAATTGCTCGGGTGTGATCTCCATGCCCCGAAGTATCCGCCGCAGTGGACGCAATCGCTATTAGTGTTAACACGCCCTAGAGTAACAATCGGTGTCGCAGCACCGGTCCGCTGGATGGCGGATCGGGGGCCAAGCGCCTTCAGGAGGACCGCCAAAGATCCACAGACGAGGCTGAAATGCAGGATGCCGTCACCAACCCCACTCAAGCAGCAGCGTCTCAACCCGCACCGATCCCGCTGGACATTCCCGGCTATGAACTTCTGGAAGCGCTGGGCGCCGGTGGGTACGGCACGGTGTACCGTGCGCGGCAGCAAAGCACGGGCGCACAGGTCGCGATCAAGGTCGTGAAGCTGCAGGCGGGCAACCGGCGCGTGGCCCGCTTCCATCGCGAGACGCGGCTGTGCGCCGCGCTGCATCACCCGCACATCGTCCAGCTGCTCGACAAGGGCGAGCAGGGCGACTGCGTCTACGGCGTCTTCGAATACGTGCCGGGCGAAACGCTCACCAGCCTCATCCGCCGCCAGGGCGCGCTGACGGCATCCGAGACCGGCCGCCTCATGGCCGAGGTGCTGGACGCACTCGACTGCGCGCATGCCGCCGGCATTGTCCACCGCGACCTCAAGCCCGACAACGTGATGGTGACGCTCACCGGTGCCGTGCCGCACGCGAAGGTGCTCGACTTCGGCATCGGCACCGTCATTCCCCAGCGCACGGGCCTGCAGTTCCCCGCGCTCACGATGACCGAGGAAAGCCTGGGAACGCCGGCCTACAGCGCGCCCGAGCAACTGCGCGGCGAGCCGCCGAGCATCCGCACCGACCTCTACGCCTGGGGCCTGATGTTCCTCGAATGTCTGACGGGCGCGCCCGCCGTGCAGGGGGCGTCGGCGGCGGAAATCCTTCACCGGCAACTGAGCCCGCAGGAAATTCCGCTGCCCCCCGAGATCGTGGAGCATCCGGTGGCCGCGCTGCTGCGCAAGGCGCTCAGGAAGAAGGCCTCTGAGCGCGCGGATTCCGCTGGCACGCTGCTGGCCGAGCTCACGCGCCTGCGGCTCGAAGACCTCGTCGGCGTGCTGCGCTCGACCCGGCAGGCGCAGCACGAAACGCTCACGCGCACCGTGGCCACCACGCGCGTCTTCTCCGAGAAGCGGCAGCTCACCGTGCTGTGCTGCAGCGTCTCGGTGTGGCCCGACACCGATGCGGACGGTGCCGAGACGCACGACGCGCTGCCCTCCGACATCGAAGACATCGAACTGCTGCAGCGCGATGAACTGGCGCTGTTCGCGGAAACCGCCACCCGACGCGGCGGCCTGCTCGCCGGCACGCTCGGCGACCGCATGATCGTGCTGTTCGGCTATCCCCATGCCAGCGACACCGACGCGCGGCAGGCCAGCATGACGGCGCTCGAGCTGATGGCGCTGAGCCGCCGCCGCGGCGCCGCCATCGCGCAGGCGCACGGCGTGCACCTGGGCATCCGCATGGGCATGCACACCGGCATGGCCGTGGTGGCCAACGGCGAGGTGCCCTCGGGCCATGCCGTCAATGTGGCGATGCGGCTCGAAGCCGTGGCCGAGACGGGCACCCTGCTCGCGAGCGAAAGCAGCCACCGCCTGCTGGGCCGCTACGCGCACTTCGACAAGGTCGCGAACGTGAGCCTGCCGGGCCAGTCCGCGGGCATCCAGACCTATCAGCTCAATGTCGACCGGCAGGCACCGCTGCTGCCCGACCCGTCGCCGGACGCCTCGGCGCAGGCGGTGTGCGTCGGCCGCGAAGCCGAACTGGAGCGCCTGCGCGCCGCATGGACCCGGGCGCGGCAGGACCACGGCAGCGCCGTGTGGATTCGCGGCGAGCCGGGCATCGGCAAGTCCTGCCTGGCCGACACATTGCGCGCCCATGTGCTGGCCGAAGGCCTGCGCACCGTCGGCGCGCAGTGCCAGCCGGAGAACCGCAACAACGCGCTCACGCCTTTCCTGAACCTGCTGCGCCAGCGGCTCGACGCGGCCCCCGACACCTCGCCGGATGGCCGCCGCGAATGGCTGCGCGAGATCCTGCGCGGCGCCGGCTGCGACGAAGACGCGGTGCTGCCCATCTTCTGCGCGTGGCTCTCGCTGCCGCTGGGCAACTGCGAGCCCAGCCGCATTTCTCCTCCGATGCAGAAGGCGCTGCTGCTGGCGTCGATGGCGCAGTGGCTGCTGCACATGGCCGAGTCCGCGCCGCTGCTGCTCGTGCTCGAGGACGTGCACTGGGCCGACCCCACGAGCATCGAGTTCGTCGAACAGCTCAGCGCGCAACTGCCGCACCGCCGCGTGCTGCTGGTGCTCACGGCACGACCCGAATGGACGCCGCCGCAGGCGCTGGAGGCCGAGTGCATCGACGTGCGTCGGCTGGAAGACGCACAGGCCGCCGAGCTGGCCCGGCGGGCGCTGGCGCCGCGCGTGGTCACCGCCGGCGTGATCCGCAACGTGGTGGAGCGCACCGATGGCGTGCCGCTGTTCGTCCAGGAAATGGCGCGCATGCTGCTCGACGCCTACCTGGTCGAGAGCGACGGCGTCTGGGGCTTTCGCGACACGGTGCAGCCGGCCGCGATTCCGGTCACGCTGCGCGACTCGCTGGTCAGCCGCTTCGACCGGCTCGGCCCGCTGAAGAACCTGCTGCAGCTCGCGGCCACCATCGGGCGCCAGTTCGAGATCGACCTGCTGTGCGCCTGCTCGGGCCGCGCGCGCGAGGCGGTGGACGCCGACATGGCCGTGCTGCGCGAGGCGGAGCTGGTCATGCCCGACGATCGCGCGGGCGCGGGCGCCTACATGTTCCGCCACGCGTTGATCCGCGACACGGCCTACGAATGCATGCTGGTGGCGCAGCGCCGCCAGCAGCACCGCGACGTGGCGCAGACGCTGATGCAGCGCTATCCGCAGCGCGTGGCCGCCGAACCCGGCGGCGTGGCCCAGCACTGGGCCGACGCCGGCGACCATGCGCAGGCCATTGCGCATGCGGTGCAGCAACTGCGCATCACGCAAGTGCGCTCGCTGAACGATGAAACCATCGCCTACGCCCGTCACATCGACAGCTGGATGGCGCAGCTCAGCGGCACCGCCCAGCGCGAGGCCCGGCTCGACGTGAACAGCTACGTCACGCAGGCGATGATGAACAAGTACGGCTGGGCCCACGAGCAGGTGGTGGAGCGCATCGCGCTGTCGCAGGACCTGCTGAACGACACCGTCGCGCGCGACAAGCAGGTGCAGCACCTGTGGGCCCTCATCACCTACCACCACGTCGCGAGCAACCGCGGCGAAGTGCGCCGCCTGAGCCACCGGCTGCTCGACCACGCCACGCAGCAGCAGGACCAGGGCGTGCTCGTCGCGGCGCAGACCTACCTCGGGCTTTCTCACTATTCCGAAGGTCGCTTCGACCTGGCCGAACAGGCGCTGACCGATGCCGTCGAGCGCTACGACCCCGTCGCCCACGCGCACCATGCGGCCGAGTTCGGTTTCGACACGCGGGTGTGGGCCACCACCGGGCGTGCGCTGGTGCGCTGGTTCGCGGGCCACGACGAGGCCGCGCGCAACGACGCCACCACCGCCGTGCGCCTGGCGCGCGAGATGTCGCACATTCCTTCGCTGAGCATGGCGCTGCTCTACCAGAGCCTGGGCCACCAGGCCCGCGGCGACCGGGCCCGGGCACTCGCGAGCACGGGCGAACTGCTCGACATCACGGCGCGCTACGGCCTGCCGGCGTTCACCGGGTACGCGGAAATCATCCGTTGCTGGGCGAGCGGCGAGGCGAGCGACATCGCGCGCGCCGATGGCGCCGTGGAGGCGCTGTGGGGCATGGGCTGCCGCTATTGCCAGAGCTACTACCGCTCCTTCGCCGCGGAGACGCTGGCGGCCAACCAGCGCTGGGCCGAGGCGGCCGAGCGCATCGACGAGTGCCTGCGCCTGGTGGACGTGCTCGAAGAGCGGCTCTACAGCGCCGAGCTGCACCTGAAGAAAGCCCGCTACCTGCAGGCGGCGGGTGCCGACAGTGCCACCGTGCAGGCGTGTTTCTCGCAGGCGGCGCTGGTCGCGCGCGTGAGCGGGAAACACCGAACCGAAGCCGAAGCCCTGGTGGCGTTGCAGGCACTGGCACCCGCCGTGCACGACGTTGCCGGACGCTTGAACGATCTGGCCGCCCTGCGGCCGGAACTGTCCGTGCGCACGCTCGTGCATGCGCACATCACTTGAACCCAAGGATTGAAGTCACCATGACCCTCCAGCGCCAGAACGCCGACCCGTTGCTCGAATTCCGCCTCGCCTACCTTCGCGGCATCGCCCGATCGTGGCAGGACGACGCCTACCGCCGCGAACTGCTCGAGCAGCGCGACATCCAGCCGCTGCTGCACCGCGATTTCGGCCTGCCGACGTTGTGGCCGCAGCTCGACATCTCGCTCTACCAGAGCGCCGACCCGCACCAGCGCGCCGAGTGGAAGCCGATGCTCACGTCCGGCTGGATCGGCCCCGACGACGCCTTCGTCATCGTGCTGCCGCAGGCACCGGCGTCGAACGCTTCCGAGGCCCTGGCTGTCTACTACCAGCAGTTCCCCAACTTCATGGGCTCCTCCGCCCAGTTCGAAGTGGCCGAAGTGCCGCCGGGCTTCGTGGGCGGCGCCCTGCCCACGGGCCTGGGCATTCCCGGCGGCGGCCCCGATTCGCTGCTGGCCTTCGGCGGCGTGGTGCTGCGCGCCATCGCGCTCGCATGGCAGTCGCCCGAGTTCCACGCGGAACTGACCCGCGACGACGGTGCCGACAAGGCCAATGTGCTGAGCCAATGGCTGGGCTACAACAACCCGTTCAACTTCGAGATCCGGTTCGCGATCAACTCGGCGTTCACCTGGGACGCTGCGGCTGGCAAGTGGAACCAGACGAACCCGGACGGCTCGCCCATCAAGAACAGCATCCAGCTGAACTACCCGAGCGCGCCGGAAGAGAAGGACCTGTGGGCGATCGCGCTGACCTCGTACAACAACACGGGCAGCGCCTATCCGTTCACCTGCTGAGCTTGCCGTCGCGCCGGTGCAGACGCAACCGCCGACCCAGGCGCTGCAGGGCGCCACGGCCACGCTGCTGCTGACGCTGGCCGCGCGCGCGCGGGCCGGCGGCATGGCGGACATGCCGGCGTTCGACGATCCGCAGGCGCGCCGCATTGCGGCGGCGTTGCCCCTCGACCTGTCGGCCTACGCGGCGGACTCCGCCTTCGTGCGCGGCGTGGTGGTGCGTGCGCTGCTGTTCGACCGGTTCGCGGCGGAGTTTCTCGCGGCCCATCCCACGGGGCTGTGCATCGCGCTGGGCGCGGGCCTGTGCACGCGCCGCAGCCGGCTGGCCGCGGGCGCTGGCGCGGCAGCGGCCGGCGCGCGCTGGCTGAACGTCGACCTGCCCGATGCCATTTCCCTGCGCAAGCAATACATGCCCCGCGTCGAGGAAGAAGACAACCTGGCCTGCTCGCTCCTCGATGCCGCGTGGCTCGACACCGCAGGCCTGCCGGGCGACCGGCCGGTGCTGGTGATGCTGGAGGGCGTCTGTCCCTACCTGCCGCAGGCGCCGCTGGAGGCCGTGCTGCGCCAGTTGGCCGAGCGGTTCGCGCATGGCGGCCCGCCGTGCTTCGTCGTGCTCGACCATGTGCATCCGGCGCTCGCGCGGCTTCCGATGCAGGTGGGCGGCATGCAGCTGCCGGTGGTGTCGGGCTTCGAGGACGCCGCAGGGCTTGCGCGCATTCATCCGGCGATCCGGGTGATGTCTGAAGAACATCCTTATGCGCAGTTCTCGCAGCAGCACCTGCTGTTCGAGACCGCGTTTCACGCCACCACGGGCGCGCGGCCTTACGCCGTCGTCCGCCTCGCACTGGGCTCGCAAGACGATGCATGACGCCGCCGCGCCCGACCTGTTCGGCGACGTCTTCCAGTGGCACGAGAAATACCTGCCGCCGGCGGTGCTGCGCGACCGCCTTCTGCTGCTGAGCGAGAACGAGCTGCTGGTGCTCGGCTCGCCCGGTGTGATGGCGCTCGAGCGCGTGCTGCGCGAAGGCGTGAGCCTGGCGTCGCACTGCAGGGAGACCGGCGCCGGCGCGCTGCTCGCCGAGATGCTGCATGCGCTCGGCGCCTTGTTGCGGCAAGGCTTGGTGCGGCCGGTGATGCTGCGCGGCGGCGAGGCCTACCTGTCGCCCGATTTCTCGGCGCCGCACGCGCCCATGGCGGTCACGGCCCATGTCGATGCCATCTCGCTGACGGATGCGGTCGGCCGCGGCGCGGCGATGCGCTGGGGCCAGGCGCTGGCCGAGGCGTTCGATGGAGCAGGATATGGGGCGGGCGACGGCCCTGGCCTCACGATCGTGTACTGCGATGACTACCTCGACCCCCGGCTGGGCGCCATCGATGCCCGGCAGCGGGCGAAGGGGCGGCCATGGCTGCTGGTGAAGCCGGCGGGCGAGCAGGCCATGGTCGGCCCGCTGTTCACGCCGCGTGCCGGCGGGAGCGAAGGCGAGGCACCGGCCTGCTGGCATTGCCTTGCGCACCGCTGGCTGCGCAACCGGCCGGCGCGTGCCTGGTGGCGGGCGCGGCATGGCGACCTGGACAGCGGGCCGCCGGTGCGCGCGGGCGCCAGCCTGGTGGCCGAACGGCTGGACGGGCTGCTCGTCAAGGCGCGACAGATGCTTGTCGCACCGCCCGGCGAGGCGCAGGCGGTATGGACGCTCGATCCGCTGGAAAGAAACCCCGTGGTCGCGCGCCCCCAATGCCCGCAGTGCGGAAGCCCGGGGCTCATGGCGGTGCTGCAGCGCGAGCGCATTGCGCCGGCACCCGGCGGACCCGTCGCCGGCGCCGATGGCGGCTGGCGCACCGTGCCGGCCTCGGCCACGGTCGAGCGCCTGTCGCGCCACGTCGGCCCGTTGTGCGGCGTGATCGCGCGGGTGAAGCCCTTGAATGCCGAGTCCGACGGCATGCTGACGGTCTACCGCAGCGAAATCTTCAAGACCCCGCAAACCTGCGGCGACCCCGCCCCCGGCGCCTGGATGCAGACCTGCCTGGGCAAGGGCATGTCGGTGGCGCAGTCCCGCGCCAGCGCGATGTGCGAGGCGGTGGAGCGCTACGCTGCTTTCTACCAAGGCGACGAAGCCACGGTCATCGCGCCCGCCGCGGACCTGGACGCGCGCTGCATTCCGCCGACCGCGCTGGCGCACTTCAGTGAGCACCAGAAGTCGCAATTCGGCACCGACAAGCCGCCGCACGCCGTGGCTGCGGCCGACGCCGGACCGGAGCCTGCCTGGTGGGTGCCCGCATGGTCGCTGACCGCCGACGCGCGCTGCTATCTGCCGCTGGCCTTCTGCCACGCCCATGCGCCCGCCGAGAGCCAGTACCACGTCTCCTGGACATCGAACGGCTGCGCCGCGGGGAACACGCTCGAGGAGGCCATCCTGCAGGGCTTCCTCGAACTGGTCGAGCGCGATGCCGCCGCCATCTGGTGGTACGGCCAAGTCCGCCGGCCTGCCATCGACCTGGACGGCATGCCCGTCGCAACCCGCCTGCGCCTGTCGCGCACATGGGGGCTGCAGTGGGCGCACTGGGTGCTCGACATCACGCACGACTTCGGCATTCCGGTGGTCGCGGCGGTGGGGCGGCATCGGCAGACGGGTGAATGGGCTGTCGGTTTCGGCTGCAGTCCGGACCGCATGCTGGCCTGCGAGCGCGCGCTCACCGAAATGAGCCAGCTGATCGCGGCGGGCAAGACCTTCCCGGTGCCCGGCGCCGACGGCGGGCAGGAGGCGCCGGCCTTCCTCATGCCGATGGAAGAGGGCGGCGCCGTGCCGCTCCATGCGTCGCCCGACGCCGGTGCGCGGCGCGACATCGCCGGGGAGATCGCGAGGTGCGTGGGCATCGCCGCCGGTCTGGGCCTGGAGACCATCGTGCTCGACCACTCGCGCCCGGACATTCCGCTGCGCACGGTCAAAGTCGTGGTGCCGGGCCTGTGCCACATCTGGCCGGAGCTGGGCAACCCGCGTCTCTATGGCGTGCCCGTGGCAATGGGGTGGCGCAATTCGCCCCTGCAGGAAGCCGATCTCAACCCCCAGGCGCTGTACGTCTGAGCGGGCGAGCGAAAATAGAAGGTATGGCTCTCTTCAGGAACAAGCGAGACGGCCGCTCCATCGTGCTGCGCCCCGTCCATGCGTTCGGCCGCCGTCCGTCGGCCTGCCAGACCGTGCTCAAGGCGCCCGATGTGTCGCAGGTCCATGCGTTGGTCCGCTGGAACAGCCTGGCCTGGGAAATCGTCGACCAGAGTCGCAACGGCACCACCCTGGACGGCGTACGCCTGCCGAACGGCCGCTGGACCGCCCTGAGCGTGGGCGCCGAGGTGCGCATGGGCCTG
This sequence comes from Variovorax durovernensis, assembly GCF_977011995.1. Taxonomy (NCBI): domain Bacteria; kingdom Pseudomonadati; phylum Pseudomonadota; class Betaproteobacteria; order Burkholderiales; family Comamonadaceae; genus Variovorax; species Variovorax durovernensis. The sequence continues at coordinate 291,698 of NZ_CDRNCW010000002.1, forward strand.
GGCGACGAATCGGCCTGGATCGTGCAGGACCTGACGCCGCCTGTCACCTGCCTGTTCTCGGGCCAGGGGCACGGTGAACCCGTGGCGCTCAACCCGCGCGAAACCCTGCTGCCCGACGCCCAGCAGCCCGAGGTGAACGTGTATTTCCACGAGGGGCGCTGGATGCTCGAGCACATCGACGGCATCGAGCACCTGAACGACGGCGCCATGGTCAGCACCTCGCGCGGCGCCTGGGAGTTCGTGCTGTGCGACGACCTGGAGTCGACCTCGGAGAATGCCGTCGCCTCGTCGGCGCCGAAGACGGCGGACGTCGCGCTGCATTTCGACGTCAGCCAGGACGAGGAGCACACCAGCCTCAGCCTGCTGGCGGACGGCAAGTCGGTGTCGCTGGGCGAGCGCATCCACCACTACACCCTGGTCACGCTCGCGCGGGTGCGCCAGCAGGACGCGCAAAGAGGCGTTCCGCCGCAAAGCCAGGGCTGGATCGGGCTGGAGGACCTCTCGCGCATGCTGGGCGTGGAGCCTTCGTACGTGAACATCCAGATCTTCCGCGCCAAGCACCAGATCCTCAATGCGCTGCCCCCCAGCCTGGGGGAGCCGCCGCTGGTCGAGCGGCGGCGCGGCAACGTGCGCCTGGGCGACTACCGCTTCGAGATCCGGGGCGGCGCGCACCCCCTGTAATCGCTTGTAATTTCATTTATCCCCTGCGCTCCCTAGAGTGACTTCCAGTGCAATGCACGCCCCCGCGGCGCGCATTGCCTGATTCAGTTACTTCTTCAGAGAGTCATGGGAAAGATCTATTCCGTCACGGTCGACAACCACGCAAGCCATTCGGCTTTCTTCATGGTGTTCCAGAGCGACCCCACCCAGTGGGCGCCCAACGCCATGTCGCTCGCCTGGTTCGCCAAGTATTCGAACCCCGGCCAGAACTCGCGAATCCGCTTCGAATGGACGACCGACACCGGTTTCTCCTGGGCTGAAACAGGCGAGCTGCAGCCCGGCATCCAGTTTGCTCCGGCCGAAACCTGCGAGCCGACCGGCGGCAGCAACAGGATCTCGCTGGACTGCGAAGACGGCATCTACCGGTTCGCCAACCCCAGCTGGGGTGCCGATCCGGCACGCTTCTACCTGGCCGAGACCGCCAACATCCCGGCCCGCTCGCAGGCCTGTGTCGGCGTGACCATGTCCGGCAGCACGGTGTATGCGGTGCAGGCCCGCCCTAACCAGAACCTGGCCTTCTCGCCGCGCCCCCGGTACTTCATTGCCTACGGCGACTACCAGCAAGGCGACGTGATCGATGTCAGCACGGTCAACAACCCGCTGGAGCTGTCATTCCCGGCCGGCGTCCATGCGCTGACGACCACGCTGCATGCCGATGGCAGCTGGACCCGGCCGGTTTCCCTTGCCCGGGCCAACGAGCAGCGCCTGCGCCTGCTGTCTATTTGAGTGAGGAGGAAAGCGAAATGCATATCGCCAGCGCCAATGTTTCGAGGCCGACACCGGATTTCGCGGAGGACGACCGTGAAAAGAACACCGCGTTCTTCAATGCGCGGCGCCATGCCGACGACTCGCCCGCCCGGCGCGCCGGGGAGGGCGCGACGAGCATGGACGTGCGGCGCGTGCTGCTCGTGCCCCCGGGCGCGCGCCTCGAGGACCCGCGCGTGACCTGCCTGCCGATGGAAGAACGCGTCTGGGAGAGCGGCTACACGCTGGTCATCGACGAAGTCAAGCGCGGGCTGCTGCAGGACTTCTGGAAGCACTACTACGGTTCTTCCGCCGAGATGGACGTCTCGGGCGTGCAGCTGATGGAGTTCCGCAAGGACATCATGGCGGTGACGCCGGAGTGCGTGGGCCAGCCGGCGGTGCTGCGCTTTCTCGTCGAACTGGGGCGGATGTGCGTGCAGGCCTACCGTCAGGACGCCAGCCTGCGGGTGGTGACCAAGCAGCCGGCCTGAGATTCGATTTCTGCTGGAGGACATATTCGATGGGATGCCTGGCTCCTCAGAACATGAGGAAAATTTTCCCGAAGTGCCCTGGGCCCAGGGACCTGTACAGCCCTGACTCGATGACCGGGCAGGCCATGGCTCCCGTTTGCCCGTGGTGCCGCAAAGAGGATCGCAGCATGCACTTCGATCCCGTGCGGCTTCAGGTGCGCGCGGTGCAACTGGAATCGCACATTCCGGTATTGCAGTGCCCGGAAAGCAGGGAGCCTGCCCAGGCGCGGTCCGTGATGACCCGATGGTTCCTGGCCTCGCTCTATGTCGACGCGATCGGCAGGCCGCCGAGTCCGGATTCGCTCGCGTTCTGCGTGGCCGGCTCCCTGGCCCGTCTGGACGCGGCCCCGGTGTCCGACATCGAATGCTTTGTCATCCTGAAAGACCCGTCCGCCGCCGTGCGGATGAAGGCTGTCGGGAAGGTTTTCAAGAAAAAGCTGATGGCCACGGTTGCGCAGGATCCGGCGGGGAGGAGTGGTGATCCCGCCGGCATCGACCCGATCACGCTCTGCGATGGACCCGCGGAGATACGCAACCTCATCGTGCAGAGGAACATGGATCAGCTGATTCATCCGCTGCTGAATGCACAGGTGGCTTTCGGCAATCGCGAACTCCTCGCGCAGCTGTGCGATCTCCTGAAGAAAACGGCTGCACCGGACCTGAGAGCCCAGGGGCTGTCGGATCTGAAGGAATGCTTTCACACCTGCCAGCCGTCGAGGCTGCCAGGAAGCTTCGGCGGCCTGATGGCCGTGGACCTCGAAAGAGACCTCGCCCGGCCACTGGCGCTTTGCGTGAACGGCCTTGCCAGATACAACGGCATCGATGTCATTGGCGTGCGTGCCCAGGCCCATGAGCTCAGGGCGGCGAAGGTAGTGTCCGCCGCGGTGCACGAGATGATCATTGCCTGCTCCGAGGCGCTGGAAAGAATCTGCGCGGCCTCGCAACTGGCATGCCTGGGCCATCACGCAGACACGCTCGACGTCAGCAGCGAGGCCGAGGTTCCCGGCGAGTTGATGAAGGTGGCCGCCCAGGTCAATTGCCTGCAGCACATCGCGTCCAGATACCTTGAATGGCTCGATTCCAGCACGCCGGTCATCTTCGGCAACGAGAGCCCCTTCCTGAGCAAGTCTCCCGCGACCTACTACGGGGCGTGACCGGTGTGACCGGCGCGGCCGGTTCAGGCCTGCGCCGCCTGCAGCTGCGCGCCCATCTTCTGGTGGATCAGGTTCACCGCCTTCAGCGGGCGCAGCATCACCTTGAACTCGGTGATCCGGCCGGCGTCGTTCCACTTGATCATGTCGACGCCGTTGATCTGGATGCCGTCCAGCTCCAGCTTGAACTCGAGCACCGCGTCGTTCGCGGACTGGAGTTCGCGCACGTAGCGGAAGCTTTCGTTGAAGAACACCTGTAACGCCGCGGCCAGGTATTTCTGCGTGATGGCCTTGCCCACCTGGGGCTTGTGCACCACCGGCGAATGAAAGACGGCCTCGTCGTCGAGCAGGGCATCGAGCCCTGCCACGTCGCGTTCCTTGACGAGGCGGTGCCAGGTGGCGAGTGTGTCGATCGGCATGGGTCTCCTGGGGCTGTTGTGGTTGACGCCCGCCATTTGACGCACGCAGGCGGCTCATGGCAAGGCGGCATGCGCGCGTAGGCGACTCGCCGTCAGGCCAGCCGGTCGAGCAGGCTGTACCAGGCCACGCCGCCCGCCACGTAGAAGCGCTGCAGGCCGTGCAGCGGAATCGGCCGGATCGGCGTCACCGGGTACGGAAAATCCGCGCCCGCGTCGACGAGCCGGGCGGCCAGGTGCTTGCCCATGCTCGTGGCCAGCGCAATGCCCCGTCCGTTGTAGCCCAGCGCTATCGTCATGCCCGGCGCCGGGGTGTGCACATGGGGCATGAAGTCGCGCGTGACCGCGATGCGGCCGGCCCAGCGGTACTCGTAGCGCAGCGGCCCCAGTTGGGGAAACAGCAGTTCGAGCGAACGTTCGAGGTGCGCGAAATCCGCGGGCCCGGCCGGGTCGGCAAAGTGGCCGCGACCGCCCATCAGCAGACGGCCCTGCGCGTCCTTGCGGAAGTAGAGCAGCAGGCGCTGCGAGGTCGATGCGGTTTCGCCGCCCGGCAGGATGGCGTCGGCCGCTGCGCCCTTGAGCGGTTCGGTGGCAACGATGAAGCTGTTGGCGGCCAGCACGGTGCTCGACAGCTTCGGCCACAGCGCGCCGGTGTAGCCGTTGGTGGCAATCAGCACCTGGTCGGCGGTGACGCTGGCGCCCGTCGACGTGCTCGCATGCCAGTGCGTGCCGCGGCGCTCCAGCGCCGTGACTTCGGTGCCGCCGTGCACGGAAGCACCCGCGGCCTGCGCGGCACGCACCAGCCCGCGCGTGTAGGCCAGCGGCTGGATGCTGCCGGCGCGGCCGTCGAGCCAGCCGCCCGCAAAGGCCTTGGTGCCGAGCCGTGCGCTGACGGCGGCGTGGTCGAGCTGCCGCGTGCTGACGCCGCGCTTGGCCCACTGCCCGGCGCGCGCATGCAGCGCGGCCACGTCCTTCTGCGCGTACGCCACCTGCAGCCAGCCGTTGCGCACCGGCTGGCAGTCGATGCCGTGGCGTGCGATCAGGTCGAACACGAGGTCGGCCGAGGCCGAGACCGCATCGATCAGCCGTGCGGCGCGCTCCGCACCATGGATGCGCACCAGCTCGTCGGGGTCGTGCTTGAGCGAGGGGTTCACCTGCCCGCCGTTGCGCCCCGATGCGCCCCAGCCGGGCTCGTGCGCCTCGAGCACGCAGGCCTGCACACCGGCCTCGGCCAGATGCAGCGCGGCCGAGAGGCCGGTGAAGCCGCCGCCGACGATCAGCACGTCGGCCTTGCGCGATTCGGTCAGCGGCGGTGTCGGCGCAGCGGGCGGCGCGGTGTCGGCCCAGAGTGAAGGAGGCAACGCACGAGCGCTCATGCGCGCACCTCAGCGGACGCCGCGGCACCAGACGGATGCAGCACGCGCCGCAGGAAGTCTTGCGTGCGCGCCTGGCGCGGCGCGCCCAGCACCTGCGCGGACGGGCCTTCCTCGACGATGCTGCCGCTGTGCAGGAAGCACACGCGGTCGGCCACTTCGCGCGCAAAGCCCATCTCGTGCGTGACCACGATCATCGTCATGCCCTCGTCGGCCAGCGCGCGCATCACGCCGAGCACGTCGCCGACCAGTTCGGGGTCGAGCGCGGACGTGGGCTCGTCGAACAGCATGGCCTCGGGCTTCATGGCCAGTGCGCGGGCGATGGCCACGCGCTGCTGCTGGCCACCCGAGAGCTGCGCCGGATACGCCTGTGCCTTCTCGGCCAGCCCCACCTTGGCCAGCAGCGCCAGCGCTTCTTCGCGCGCCTGCGCCGCGTTCTGGCGCAGCACGTAGACGGGGCCTTCCATCACGTTCTCCAGCACGGTGCGGTGCGGGAACAAATTGAAGCGCTGGAACACCATGCCCATGCGGCTGCGCAGCCGGTGGATGGTGGGTGCGGTGCGGTCCACCCGCTCGCCGAAGGCGCGCACCTCGCCGCCCTCGTACGACTCGAGGCCGTTGATGCAGCGAAGCACGGTCGACTTGCCCGAGCCCGAAGGGCCAATGAGGCAGACCACCTCGCCCTTGTCCACATGCAGGCTCACGCCCTGCAGCACACGGTGCGTGCCGAAGCGTTTTTCCAGTCCTTCGACGTGGATCATGGTTGTTTTCTCCCGGCGGCGAAGCGCTTCTCGAGCCGGCGCAGGCCGTACACCAGCGGCAGGCTCATGAGCAGGTAGAGCAGGGCGACCAGCGTGTAGACCGTCATGTTCTGGAAGGTCGACGAAGCGATGAGCTGGCCGGCGCGCGTCATCTCTGCCACCGTGATGGTCGAGACCAGCGAGGAGTCCTTGAGCATCATCACCAGCGTGTTGCCGTAGGGCGGCAGCGCGATGCGAAAGGCCTGCGGCAATATCACGCGCCGCATGATCAGCGCCGAGCGCATGCCCATGGCCTGCGCGGCCTCGCGCTGACCGGGGTCGACCGCCTCGATGCCGGCGCGGAAGTTCTCGGCCTGGTAGGCCGAGTAGGCGATGCCCAGGCCGATCACGCCGGCCTGGAAGGCCGTGAGCTGCACGCCGAACTCCGGCAGCACGAAGTAGATGTAGAAGAGCTGCACGATGATCGGCAGCCCGCGGATCACGTTGACGATCACCGAGCCCGCCCAGGAGAGCGCGCGCACGGGCGACAACTTCATCAGCGCGAGCGCAAGGCCGAGCGCGCTGCTCAGCAGGAATGCCAGCACCGTGACTTGCACGGTGACCACGGCGCCCTGCAGCAGGATCGGCAGGAAGTCCTGCGCGTTCTGGAGAAAGGTGGGAGCAGCCATGGGTCAGCGCGCTCTCAGATGCCCCACTTCTGGACGATCCTGGCGAGCGTGCCGTCGGCCTTGACTGCCGCAATCGCCTTGTTGAGGCGGGCCAGCGTCTCGGTGTCGCCCTTGCGCACCACCAAGCACACGTCACCCACGTTCACCGGCTTATAGCTGTCGACCAGCCTCACGCCGGGAAAGGTGTTCTGGCGGATCTGGTAGGCCATGATGGGTTGGTCGCCCAGCCCGGCCTTGATGCGGCCGAGGGAGAGGTCGCGCGTCATGTCGGCCACCGAGTCGTAGCTGCGCACCTCCTTGAAGATGCCCTTCTTGTTCAGCATGTCGAGAAAGACGGTGCCGACCTGCGCGCCCACCACCTCGCCCTTGAGCTCGTCGAGCGAGACATACGCACGGGCGTCGTCGGCCTTGACGATCAGGCCCTCGCCGTACGAGTACACCGGGTCGCTGAAGTCGACCACCTCCTGGCGCGCCGGCGTCTTCAGCATGGCGGCCGAGACGATGTCGATCTTGCGCGCGGTGAGCGAGGGGATCAGCGCCGAGAACACCGTCTGCTGCACGTTGACGTTGAAGCCGCCGGCCTTGCCCACGGCGGTGACGGTGTCGACCATCATTCCCTGGATGCTGTTGGTCTTCACGTCCAGGAAGGTGAAGGGCACGCCGGTGGCGGTGGCGCCCACGTTGTAGGTCGGCGCGGCGCCCTGCGCCACGGCCAGCGAGGCGCCGCCCGCGATGCAGAGACCCAGGGCCAGGCGGTGAAGGCGGCGAACGATGCGATTCATGGATGCACTCCTTGAAGGACTGAAGTTGGAAAGATGGACGGAAAGGGCGGGTGCTTTTCGCGATGCAACATGCGTGCCAATAATCGATTCTTTCGAATCTCTGATCAATAAATGAAAACCACTAGTCGATCTGTAAATATCGATATTCGATATCTAAGACGAACGTAGCTATACTCCGACGCCATGGACGCCACACCCGACGCAGCCCCCGAAGACAGCCAGAGCCTGCTTTTCAACCAATCGCTGGAGAAGGGCCTGGCCGTGCTGCGCGCCTTCAGCGCCCGGCGCCGCACCATGACGCTGGCGGACGTGGCCGCGGCCACCGACATCACCAAGAGTTCCGCCCAGCGCATGGTCTTCACGCTCGAGAAGCTGGGCTACGTGCGCAAGCACGCGAAGACACGGCGCTACCAGCTCACGCCGCGCGTGATGGAAATCGGCTTCAACTACCTCGCGGCCAATTCGCTGATCGACGTGGCCAATCCCTTTCTGTCGGAGCTGACCAAGGTGACGACGGAAACCTCCTGCCTCACCGAGCCGGACGGGCTCGACATGGTCTACGTGGCGCGCTTCGTCAGCGCGCAGTTCGTGCCGGTGCACATGCCCATCGGCAGCCGCATCCCGATGTATTGCACGGCCTCGGGCCGCGCCTTCCTGAGCGCCTTGCCGGAAGACGAGGCGCGCGCGCTCATCGAGGCGTCCGACCGCACGGCCCATACCATGCACACGCTGACCGATGTCGACGGCATCCTCGATGCGCTGCGGCAGGCGCGGCTGCAGGGCTTTGCCACCAATGCCGAGGAACTGTTCCTCGGCGACATGACGATCGCCGCGCCCGTGCTGGGCAGCCAGGGGCGCCCCGTCGCATCGGTGCACGTGGTGGCGCCGACCAGCCGTTGGACCATCGACGAAGCCGTGCGCAAGCTGGCGCCCACGCTGCTGCTGTGCGCACGCTCGCTGACCAGTTCCGCACGCAGCATCGACTGACGCCCATACGGTTTCGGACATCGGCCAGGCGGCGGCTGGCTTTATGCTGTGCGGGATCACAACGCAGCAGCAGAGTCCCCCCACCATGACCGATTTCCGCCCCACCTACGACCAGAACTTCGACCGCATCGGCACCGACCGCCTGCCAGAGCTGCTGCGCGCCATGCCCAAGGCCGAGCTGCACATGCACATCGAAGGCTCGCTGGAACCCGAGCTCATCTTCGCGCTCGCGCAGCGCAACGGCGTGTCCATTCCCTACGCCAGCGTGGAAGAGCTGCGCAAGGCCTACGCCTTCACCAACCTGCAGAGCTTCCTGGACATCTACTACGCCGGCGCCAGCGTGCTGCTGAAGGAGCAGGACTTCTACGACATGGCCTGGGCCTACCTGGAGCGTGCCGCCGCCGACAACGTGGTGCACACCGAGATGTTCTTCGACCCGCAGACGCACACCGCGCGCGGCGTTCCGATGGAAACGGTGGTCAACGGCCTGCACCGTGCATGCGTCGACGCCCAGCCCAAGCTGGGCGTGAGCGCGCTGCTCATCATGTGCTTCCTGCGCCACCTGAGCGAGGAAGAGGCCTTCGAGACGCTGGAGCAGGCGCTGCCGTATCGCGACAAGTTCGTCGGCGTCGGCCTGGACTCGAGCGAAGTGGGTCATCCGCCCGAGAAGTTCGCACGCGTGTTCGCACGCTGCCGCGAACTGGGCCTGCACCTCGTCGCGCATGCCGGCGAAGAAGGCCCGCCGGAATACGTGTGGAGCGCGCTCGACGTGCTGAAGGTGGAGCGCGTCGACCACGGCGTGCAAAGCGCCAAGGACCCGGCGCTGATGAAGCGGCTCGCGCAAGACCGCGTTCCGCTGACCGTGTGCCCGCTGTCGAACCTCAAGCTCTGCGTGTTCCCCGACCTCGCGCAGCACAACCTGGGCATGCTGCTGGACGCGGGGCTCGTGGCCACTGTCAATTCCGACGATCCGGCCTACTTCGGCGGCTACATGAACCAGAACTTCACGCAGACCTTCGAGGCCACCGGGCTCGGCGTGCGCCACGCCTGGCAGCTCGCGGCCAACAGCTTCGAGGGCAGCTTCATCGATGCCGCGGCCAAGCGCGCTTACGTCGACCGCCTGAACGCGGTGTTCGCCGCGTTCTGATCCGGCGCCGCATCGGCAGCGGGGCGCGGCACCAGCAGCGGCATCGCCGCCAGCGCGCAGGCGCTCGCGGCCAGCCACACCAGCGGCCAGCCCTGCAGCGCCATCAGGTGCGGAATGGAGAAGGGTGTGATGAAGCACACCAGGAACACGCTGGTGTTGGCCATGCCCAGGGCCGTGCCCGCGCGGGCCGCGCCGGCCAGCGTGGCCAGTTCCGTGTAGGCCACGCCGTGCCAGGCCGACACGCACACGCCGCTCGCAGCCAGCAGCACGATCAGCGCGACGCGCAGCGCCGCCGAGTCCGCGACATGCGCGCCGCCGAGCAGCACCAGCAGCGCCAGGCCGGCGAACAGCAGCACGCTGAGGCCGCTGCAGGCGCGCAGGTAGGCCGGGCGATTGCGGCGGCGATCGGTCCAGCGGCCGCTCCACACGCGCATCACCATCGCGCCGATCTGCACGAACACCATGGTGGCGGTGATTGCCGCAAAGCCCGCGTGGCCGAAGTCGTGCAGGAACACGGTGCCGAAGGAAAGCACCGCGAACTGCGGCGCGCAGAGGATGCCGATGCCCGCCACGATGCGCCACACGCGCGCGTCGCGCAGCGGGCCGCTCCGAGGCGCCGGTGACTCGGAGGCCCCCGGCTTGCCGCGCGGCGCGACGGGCGGCTCGTGCACCCAGGCCCAGCTCATCGCGGCGCTCAGCGCGCACAGCAGGGCCAGCAGACCGTACAGCGCGGCGAAGCCGAAATGCAGCGCCACGAAGGGCAACACCAGCGCGCCGATGCCGCCGCCCAGCGGCACGGCGGTCTGCCGGATGCTCATCGCCAGCCCGCGCTCGCCGGCGCTGAACCATGTCATCACCGCGCGGCCGCTGGCGCCGTTCACGCTGCCGCCGAGCAGCCCGACCAGCAGCAGCCCGGCGCCGAGCCAGCCCAGGCCGGGCACGTGGCCGTCGGCAGGCGCCGCCCACAGCGCCATCGCCACCAGCGCAAGGGCGGTACTGCCCAGGCCCGTGAGCAGCACCGGTCGGTCGCCCCAGCGGTCGGTCAGCAGGCCCCAGGGCAGTTCGCTCACGGCGATGCCCAGCCCCATGAGGCCGAGCACCAGCCCGAGCGTGGCGTTGTCGAGCCGGTAGCCGGTGCGCATGAGCACCGCGGTCATCGGAATGCCACTGAAGGCGACCGAGAAGGCCGCGTTGGCCGCCACGCCGGCGGCCAGCACTTTCCAGCGGTGGCGGGGTGCGAATACGGGAGAGGGGGAGATGTTGGAGCTCATGTTGCGGTGCAGTGTCCGCCGTTGCAAAGGTTTTGAAAATCAGAAAATAATCGGCCTATCGTTCCAAAAAACAGGACGATTGAAATCGCAGGAAAAAGGAAGACCCAAGGAAGACCCATGTCCCAGGTGATGTTCGATCTCGACGTGCTGCGCAGCTTTTCCACCGGCATCGCGCTCGGCAGCTACGCACGCGCGGCCGAGAAGCTGGGGCGCTCGACCTCGGCCGTGAGCGCGCAGCTCAAGAAGCTGGAGGCACAGGCCGGCACCGTGCTTTTCCGCAAAGCGGGGCGCGGCCTCGAACTCACCGATGCCGGGGAGACGCTGCTGGCCTACGCCCACCGGATGCTCGAACTCAACGACGAGGCCAGCGCCGCCATGCGCGGCGTTGACCTGCAGGGCGCGGTGCGGCTGGGCCTGCAGGAAGACTTCGGCGAGACGCTGCTGCCGGCCGTGCTGGGGCGCTTTGCGCGTGCCCACCCCAAGGTGCGCATCGAGGCCTGCGTGGCACGCAGCGCCGACCTGCGCGAGCGGCTCGAACTCGGCCAGCTCGACCTGGCGCTCGCGTGGGACGCGGGCGACCAGCCCCTGTCGCCCTATGCCGAGCGCGTGGCGCGGCTGCCGCTGCTGTGGATCGGTCCCAAGTCACCCGACCGGGTCGACGCCGCCTGGTGGACCGAGCGCGAGCGCCGCGGCCCGGGCGTGCGCAAGAGCCGGGAGCCGTTGCCATTGATCATGCTCGACGCGCCGTGCCCGTTGCGCGAGATCGTCATCGCCGCGCTGGACCGCGCCGGCGTGCCGTGGCGCCGCTCGTTCGCCAGTGCCAGCCTGTCGGCGCTGTGGGCGGCCGCCTCGGCCGGGCTGGGCCTCACGGTGCGCACTCCGTTCGGGCTGCCCGCGCATGTGCGCACGATCGATCGCGCGGTGCTGTCGCTGCCGGCACTGCCGCAGATATCGCTGTTGCTCTACCGCGCGCAGGCCCGTGCCGAGGCCCCTGCGAGCCGGCTGGCTTCGCTGCTGCTCGACGCGGTGCGCCAGCATGTACAGGCCGACGCGCCGGCCGCTGCACACTGAAGGAATGCTGAAGGCGGGTGGGCACAATCCCTTGCCTGGCCGCCGTGGCAATGCGTGAAAATCCGCCGCTGGAGACAAAACAAAAGTGATACGGCATGGCCTCGCAGAATTTCTTGCACCTGTGGGATGACAGGTTCCTCTACATCACGCCCGCCATCCAGTCGGGACTCACGGCCCGCTCTTCGGCCACGTTGCTGGCATCGGTCAGCGGTCATCCCTTCACGCTGGAGGCGGTAGACGGCACGCGCACGCGCTGCACCGCCGCGCTGGTTGCGCCGCATGTCTCGCGCCGGCTCGACGTCGACGGCTGCGGGCTGCTGTCGCTCAACCTCGACCCCGCTTCCAGCGCCTACCGCATGCTCGCCAAGCGCATGGGCGGCCACGGCATCCTGCCGATCGACGCGCGCCGCTTCGGCCGCCTGCGCGACGACTTCGATCCCGCCCAGCGCGGCGAGCTCGGCAACGACCGGCTGCAGGCGCTCAGCGTGAAGCTGGTCGAGGCCATCACTGAATTTCCCGAGATCGAGGCGAGCACCGACCGCCGCATCGAGCGCGTGCTGCAGGCCATCCGCGCGCATGCGGGGCAGATCCAGCTGCGCGAGCTGTCGGCCGTGGCCTGCCTGTCGCCCGACCGCCTCACGCACCTGTTCGCCGAGCAGGTGGGCGTGTCGATCAAGCGCTATGCGCTGTGGACCAAGGTGCGCCGCACGGTGCAGCAGTTCACCGCGCACCGGCCACTGACCGACGTGGCGCTGGTCAGCGGCTTCACCGACGCGGCCCACATGAGCCGCACCTTTCAGCGCTACTTCGGGCTGCCGCCGTCTTTCCTGGCGAGCCAGGTGAGGGTGACGGCGGACGAGCAGGCGTCGCACGCCTGGGGGCACTAGCGGGCCGCAGTCAGCTGCAAGCCATAGGCAGAGCCGTTCCATCACGGCCCACCACCAAATCCGCAAAGATGCTGAGAAGTCTGCGATTAAATCGATAGCTTGCTTTCCCATGGTGCGTTCGTTGCCGGATTCTTGCCAGAAGCATCAAGGATGCCCACGCACCGAACAGCATCACACCGCACAAACTGCTGCAGGAAATTTCGGAAAATGTGGTCTTTACCTGCACGAACTGCTCTGGTCATCGCGTGCGCGCAGAGCGGGCGATACGTTGTTGAGTTCCATGGAATCCTGACCCGCGATTTCCATCGAATATTGACCCACCCTCTTTGCGAGCCAGCCGGCTCACGGTGTGGATAAGTTCTTGGCTTTCTCCTTTTTAGGTTGGACTGCTTGAACGGGTTGAGCCGAGCTGTGCTTGAAGCGGAAGCTGTCGTTTCCGGTCTCCAGAATATGGCAGTGATGCGTGAGCCGGTCCAGCAACGCCGTCGTCATCTTCGCGTCGCCGAAGACGCTGGCCCACTCGCTGAAGCTCAAGTTGGTTGTGATCACCACGCTCGTGCGTTCGTAGAGTTTGGACAGCAGATGGAACAACAGCGCGCCACCTGATGCGCTGAACGGCAGGTAGCCCAGTTCATCGAGCACCACCATGTCCGCGTACATCAGTCGGTGCGCGATGTGGCCGGGATTGCCACTGGCCTTCTCTTGCTCGAGTGCGTTGACCAGTTCTACCGTCGAGAAGAAGCGCACCCGGCGGTGTTGGTGCTCGATGGCCTGCACGCCCAGCGCCGTGGCGATGTGGGTCTTGCCGGTGCCCGGACCGCCCACGAGCACCACGTTCTGCGCATCGTCCATGAACTCGCATCGGTGTAGCTGACGCACCAGCGCCTCGTTGACCTCGCTGTTGGCGAAGTCGAAGCCAGCGAGATCGCGATAGGCTGGGAAGCGAGCGAGCTTCAACTGGTAGGCCACCGAGCGTACCTCCCGCTCGGCTGTCTCTGCCTTTAGCAACTGCGAGAGCATCGGTTGGGCCGCCTCGAAGGCCGGCGATCCCTGCTCGGCCAGCTCCGCGACGGCCTGGGCCATGCCGTGCATCTTGAGTTCGCGCAGCATGATCACGATGGCGCCGCTGGCAGGGTCATGTCGCATGGCGCACCTCCTGGCTACTCGACTTGGAGTTCAGCGGCCCGCGCAGGCCGCCAGCAGCGCTGGCACGCCCCCGGAGCGTGTCGTAGCGCAGCACATCGGCCTTCGGCTCGTTCATCAGGCGCAGTGCCTGCGGTGCCGTGACAGGCGCCGGCGCAATGGGCTTGGCATCGAGCAGTCGGTGCAGCACATTCAGCACATGAGTCTTGCTGGCCACGCCGGCTTCCAGCGCCAGTTCGACCGCGGTCAGCACTGCCTGCTCGTCGTGGTGCAGCACCAGCGCCAGGATCTCCACCATCTCGCGGTCTCCGCCTGGCTGCTTCAGCAGCGCGGCCTGCAGCCGCCGGAAGCCCTGCGGCAGCTCGCTGAAGGGCGCTCCGTTCCTGAGCGCTCCTGGCTTGCGTTGCAGCACTGCCAGGTAGTGCCTCCAGTCGTAGACGGTCTGACCTGCGGTGTCGTGGCGACGGTCAATGATGCGCGTGTGCTCGCACACGATCTGGCCCTCGGCCGCCACGACGAGGCGTTCGGCGTACACGCGCAGGCTCACTGGCCGGTTCGCGTAGGAGGCCGGAACGCTGTAACGGTTGCGCTCGAAGTGCACCAGGCAGGTGGGCGAGACGCGCTTGGTGTGTTCCACGAAACCATCGAAGGGTCTGGGGATCTGCAACAGTAGTGGCCGTTCCTGCGCCCAGACATCGGCTACGGTCCCTGGCAGCTTGCCGTGGACGATCTCGCCCCACAGCGCCTTGCAGCGGTCCTCCAGCCAGTCGTTGAGCAGCGCCAGCGTGGCGAACGCCGGCACAGGTTGCCACAACCGGTGGCGCGCATCACGCACGTTCTTCTCGACCTGGCCCTTCTCCCAGCCCGAGGCCGGGTTGCAGAACTCGGCCTCGAACAGGTAGTGACTGACCATGGCGCTGAAGCGCGCGTTGATGTCGCGCTCCTTGCCGCGGCGTACCTTGTCCACGGCGGTCTTCATGTTGTCGTAGATGCCGCGCCGAGGCACGCCCCCGAGTACCTCGAAGGCCCGGTTGTGCGCATCGAACAGCATCTCGTGGGTCTGCAACAGGTAGGCGCGCACGATGAACGCACGGCTGTGGCTGAGCTTGAAGTGCGCCACCTGCAGCTTGGTGCGTTCACCAGCGATGACGGCCCAGTCCTCGCTCCAGTCGAACTGGAATGCCTCGCCGGGACCGAAGGCCAGAGGCACGAAGGTGCCGCGCCCGGTCGTCTGCTGGACCTCGTGGAGATGCGCATGCCACGCTCGTGCAAAGGCCGCCACGCGGTTGTAGGAGCCCTGGTAGCCCAGCGCCACCAGATCGGCGTGCATCTGCTTGAGCGTGCGCCGCTGCTTGCGTGACTTAGACGCCTCGCTCTTGAGCCAGCCGCCGAGCTTCTCGGCGAACGCGTCGAGCTTGCTCGGGCTGATGCGCTTCGCGTAGCTGGGCGCCGCCTCGCCCTCGCGAAGGTACTTGCGGATGGTGTTGCGAGACAAGCCCGTGCGCCGGGCTATCTCTCGGATGGACAGTTGCTCTCGCAGTGCCCAACGCCTGATGACACTCAGTGTCGCCACGTCAATCACTCCTGTGCTCCTGCTGCTAAAAGCAGCAGGTTAGGGTTATCACGTGGGTCAGATTTAGATGGAAATCACCGGGCCAAGTGGGTCACTTCTGGATGGAAATCAACAGCGGTGGGCGTGGTGGTGAATTTTGCCTACTACGGGCTGGTGTTCGTCTTCAGCCTGTTCTTCCAAGCGGTCCAGCAGCTCTCTCCGCAACAGACCGGGTTGGCCTTCTTGCCTATGACGGCCATCCTGATGGTCATGAACATCGTCGCCGGAAGGTTGGTTACTCGCGTAGGTACGCGAGCCCTGATGGTCGCCGGACTGGCGCTCGCTTCGTTTGGCTATCTACTGCTGCTTCGGGTCGACGCCGACCGCTCCTATCTGACACTGGTGCTACCGATGCTGCTTGCAGCAAGCGGCATCGCGTTGGTGGTTCCAACCATGACCAACGCGACTTTGTCAGCAGTCGACGCGGCGCATGCAGGCATCGCGTCCGGCGTCCTCAACTCGGCCCGTCAGATTGGAGGAATGCTGGGGGTGGCCGTGTGCGGGTTCTTCGTGCGAGACACTGAACCAGGCATCTTTCTGCACGGCATGCATGTGTCGCTTGCTTTGGCCGTCGTTCTCTTGTCTGCGGGAGGCATCCTCAGCTACCTTGGTTTGAAAAAGCATACCCGTGCGGACATGGTGGCACCGCATGGTTGAACCGGCAAACCGACCGTCGGCTTCTGGCCGGGTGCCGTCTCTGTCAGGTGCGGGGTTGACTACGGTGCATCCCCCCGCAATGCGTTGGCCCAATCTGACCTGCAGTGAAATCCACCCGCCGATTCTTGGCGCGGCCTGCTGTGTCCCCATCGCTCGCAATGGGCAGTTGCGCACCATGCGCCGAGATGGCAATTTGCTCGCTCTTCACGCCGTACTCGACCAGCAGGTCTTTCACCCCGATAGCTCGGCGCAACGATAAGCGTTCTGAGTCACGCTCATCGGCCGAGGCAAATCCCTCTACGACCACTCGGTTTTCAGTCGCTCTTGCACTGCACGCCACAGTCTCTAGAGTCGCCAAATCATCAGGGCGAAGTTCGGTGCTGTTCTTCGGGTAGAACAAGGTTCCGTCGGCGAACACGAATGACAGAGAGGTCGCAGCGAGAGGAATGGCGCAAATTGCTGACGCGAGCACCTTGCAGAAAAGTCGTAGCACTGGTTTCTACCTTTCGGGATCGTCACGTGCGTCTGGCCTATTTTGACTGGGCTGATGGATATTCACACGCGCATTTCTGAGGCAAGTCTGGAGGACCGCTCCTGGCCGCATTTTTCCATTGCCCTATCGGGGTCGGCAGAGTTCTATCAACCTAGCGAATGTTCCCTGGGAGATAGCTAGCGTGAAACCTTCGCATGATTCCTGCGAAGGAAAGTAAGCGTCGTTGTCACCGGTTGAATCCGCCGCCCGAAGCGGCCGTACGGACTACTCTAAAGCAGCCGTCGGTGAGCTACTGACGTCGCCGGACAGTCGATCACGGGATTGCTGCGCCCGAAACCTTAGCAATGACACTGGTGGTCGGAGGATACGTGAGGTCAAGCAGCACCTTCCCAGAGTAAGTCGCAATCACAGGGCCGTTTCCCTCACCATTGGAGTGCTCGTCACCATGCGGATCTTCGATGACGCATGCCGCGAAACCTTGCGCGTCAATGGAAGCGATGCAGCCTGCGTGTGGACGCCGAGAAAAAGCAACCGATGCGCCCTCGAACGCTGCTCTGTCGCCGCTTAGCTTGATAGACACCTCGTCATGCCCAACACGCTTGGGTTGGGTGATTTCGACAGGTGACCATCGAGGCATAGATGGCTGGTAGGGGCCGATCGCTTCTGCATGCAACTGCCTCTGAGCGGCAAGTACTCCAAGAAGCGCGGCATGGGAGAGCGGTCGCTTCTCGCCTGGCACGCAGTTCACGGTGTTGCCACAGATTGCGAGCGAGAACCGCTGAAGCGGGTCCAGCGTCAATGCCAGCGTGTAGAGCTGTTCGATCGCAGAGAGGTCGTATCGGCGGCCAGCGACGGCGGGACATTTGCCGCCAGGAATGACGATTTCCGCCGAGGCTGCAGGCCCCGACGAATCGACGATGAGCGCGGTGGGATGAAAAGCCTCACTTGCGTCCTTGTAGCCCAATGCCAGGGTGCGCGGCTTGGCCGTGCGAAGTACCGAGTAGAAGGCGACCGAGCGATCGGACACCAGCGCGGACGGTGTGAGCAAGCGAGCTCGGTCATCCGGAGATGACGCCTGGAAACTTTGGCAGCCCTCTACCGGCAAGTCTGCAGAGCTCGGTGCGGTCTTCGACCGATACAAAACGAAGAAGGTCGCCCCGGCGGTCAGCAGGGTCATGAGAATGACCCCGGCAGCAAGTTTCATTTGAATGCTCCTGCGTGACGCGGCGCTGTACCCCAGCACTGCGCACTGCATCACTGAACCGTCAGCGTCGACTTCGTCGGCAGATCGAGATAAGTCGCCGACTCAGAGCCGGCGAAGGTCACTGTGACCTCGCGTAGCTTCGGATCGATCGGGCTGGTGCGGATATCGCACGAGCCCGTGCCTTCGTTGTCGGTCGTGGCGATGCAGGTGCTGCCCGTGTCGTTCGCCATGAAGCTGATCTGCTGCTTCGCGACCGGTCCCCATGCCGAAGACAGCTTGGCCGTGACACTGGCGGATCCTGCCGCTGGGGCCGTAACCTCAAGCTTGGTTGCGCGCCACACCGGAATGACCGCGGTGGCATCGATCTTGGCAACCCACGCGGCCGCGCACTGACGATAGATCGCCAGGCCGCGAAGCGCCCGGTCTTCACCGACCGTGAACGGACTCGGCTGTGTGAGGGGTGAAGCCGCCAGCTTGTCGAGGTTCTTCAAGGTGCCGTCGAAAACCGGATGCGGGTGAATGCTGCCCTCCACCCCGATCTGCTTGGCCAGAACGTAGGTACGTTCAACGGAGTCCAGATAGGCGCGTGCGCCGGCGATGTCCGACGGCATCGAGGATCCGCCGACCGCCACCACATTGATCTGCCGTCCCCCGTCATGCACCGGGATGATTGCACTCGTCGAGCCTGCTGTATGACCCGGCGTGGGAAGGAAGGTCATCAGGCGGCCGCCAAAGTTCATTGCCTTTGGTGTGAGGTCACTAGAGTCAATCAACGTCGGTGCATATGCCTTGCCCGCCGCATCTGCGGATCCCAGGAGAATCTGCGGCGCATAGTTGTTCTTCAGGTACACGGCGCCGCCATCGTGGTCGCCATGACCATGCGTGAGATAGACGCCGGTGAGCGGCAGGTTGGCGCTCATGCCCAGCGAGTTCAATGCAGGCACCGTGTACGTCTGGGCCTCGGTGGCATTGTTCAAGGAATCCACCAGCATGAAGCCGCTGCTTGACTTCAGGATGTACTGCCCGACGTAGCGGTTGCCGATGTACCAGGCATCGTCATAGATCTGGGTCAACGGAACACGCGCCGTGTCGTTGCGCGCAGCTGTCCGCAGGTCCAGCCTGTCTTCGGCGAACATGCAGTAGTACGTCTTGTAGGTATCAAGCAGCAAGGCATCGGTGCCGGCGATCTTGGTCGCGGCGTCGACATGCCTGGCGACTTCGCTGGCGAAGGTTGGCTCGGTCGGAGGCGCTGCCGGTTCTTCCGGAGTGGTCGTGGGTGGTGGCGATGGCGGCGGCACCGTCGCCGCGGGCGGGGGAGTGAAGAAGGCTGCAGGGTTGCCAGAGCCGCCGCCGCAGGCCGCCAGAAGGGCAAGTGGAATCGCCGCGGCGAGGCACCGGAACTCGCCTGTCTTCGGATGCAATGGATGCCGTTTCATGTTGTCTCCTTTGTAGTTATCGATGCCCGAACTCGCGAGGCGCGTTAGTTCTTGGGTGTGTTGCTTTGCTTGACGAGTTGCTCGTACTGCGCGTTGCTTTGCGCAACGAAGGCACCGAACGCCTGCGGGCTCGCCGGTTCGGAAATCTTGACCCCCAGCTCCGCGAAGCGCGACTTGACCTTCGGTTCCTTCAGCACCTCGGCGAAGGCGACGTTGAGCTTGTTGACGATGGGCGCTGCAGTTCCCTTCGGCGCGAAGAGACCGGTCCAGAAGAAGAAATCGGCGCCTTTGAGTTCCGGCGTTTCGCCGGCGGAGGGCATGTCCTTGTTGCCCAGGTCCCGGTCCTTGCTCAGCACACCCACGCCGGAAAGCCTGTTGCCCTTGATGTGCTCCAGCAGGGCGGGCAGCCCGGAGACGCCCACGTCGACGTGGCCGCCCATGACATCCACAGCGATCTTCGAGGCGCTTGCGTAGGGGATGAAGTTCAAGTCCACCTTCGCCCGACGCTTGAAGTCCTCCATTGCCAGCGCTGGCAGTGAACCGGCTCCAGTGGCGGCGTAGGTCACCTTGCCCGGGTTCTTCTTCGCGTAGGCGATCAATTCCGAGAGATTGCGGATCTTCAGAGCTGGATTGGCGACGACGCCGAGGCCGCTGGTTCCGAGCGGGCCGATGGGTTCCAAGTCCTTGTAGGTGTAGCCAGCGCTGTTTTCGGTCAAAGGAGCAAGGACCACATCCGAGACGATGCCCATGAGGATGGTGTAGCCGTCATTGGGTGAACGCACGGCGCGTGCCACGCCGATTGCGCCACCCGCACCCTGGATGTTCTCGACGATCACCGGCTTGCCGATCTTCGCTTCCAGTTCTGGAACGATGAGGCGCGCGAAGACGTCGACGGAGCCTCCCGGCGCGTACGGCACGATCAGCTTCACCGGGCGCTCGGGATACTCGGCAAGGGCTGCAGTAGGCGAGCCTGCGAACATGGCGCAAAGTGCGGCGACGCCTGCGAGGCGCGAGATGATTTTCATGATGTCTATGTCTCTTTCTTGGTGGGGATGTCAGTGGTCGAGCCAGGCGACGACGTCTTGGAAGACCTCGTCGCTGTTGCTGTCCATCATTGGGAAATGGGAGTTGCCGCGAACGCCCTTGGCGGGAAGATCGAGCGTGGTGATGTCCGAGGTCTGTGACACCGCGGCGAAGTAGCCGTCGGCCTGCCGGCGGTAGCCCATCCAGTGGCTGCCTGACGGCTCGATGTGGTCGCCCCAGACGACGAGGTGCGGGGGAAGGCCTGCGGCGGGCAGTTCGTCGGGCATGCCGCCGGGTTCCACGGCCACGACCCGCTGCACCAGGTCTGGTCGACGCCGCGCAATCTCGACCGCGAAGCCCGCGCCCTGGCTGTGTGCGACGACCATGCATTTGCCGACGCGTTCCACCAGCGCCTCGTAGGCTTCCAGAATCATGTCTTCGTGAGCAGGCCACCGGGGGACCCACTGCTTGGTGAACTCGTCGAAGCATTCGACCGGAAAGCGCTGGCCCGCAAACACATGGCGCTCGGAGCTGTCACCGGCATAGTGCAGGCCGAGCCGGAAGGTCTTCCATCCCTCCTCGGCCGTCCGGAAAACCGGTGACTCGCGATAGATGTGTGGTGACATGGCGAAGGACGAGCGCCCGCGTTCCGCGGCGTCGCAACAGAACACGTCGTAGCCGGCTTCGAGGAAGCGCCAGAGCCAGCCAGGGCGACCGTCGGGCGTCGTCTCCCAGGTCGCGCCTGTCATGCCGCCGCCGTGCCACAGCAGGACCGGCAGCGAATGCCGGGGCGACGCGAGCTGGAAGTGTTGGGCATACATCTGCCCGTACACGTGGTGGCCGTTGGGGTTGACCTCGCGGGGCGCTCCGTTGAGCACCATGCTGCGATGCTCGACCGGCAGATCGGCCAGCACGGCGGTCTTCCCGCCGACAAACAAGCTGCCGATCGATTTGAGGTGGATGGATGGAGTCTTCATGGGGATTCGTTCGTCTGCGCGGAGGTTGGAAGTGACCCCTGGTAGAGTCAAACGCATAAATTGCACTGATTGTTGAGATATGCGCATCCAATACAGCGTCGACGACCTCCGCGGTTTTTGCAGCCTGGTCCGGCTCGGGCAATACACCGACGCGGCCGATCAGCTCTGCATCACGCCGTCCGCTCTCAGCAGGCGTATCCAGAATCTCGAGCGCGCCATCGGCGGGAGGGTGTTCGACCGCACGACGCGGAAGGTGCTGCTGACGCCTGCCGGTGTTGCCCTCTATGAGCGCGTGGTGCCGCTGCTCAGCGATCTCGACAGCGGCCTCACAGAGGCGGCACGCGTGGCAAGAGGAGAGGAAGGCGCGCTGGTTGTCGCCACGGTGGCGACGGTTGCTTACTCGAAGCTTCCTCAGGTTCTGCCTGAATTCTCGAAGCGCTACCCCAAGGCATTTCTGTCGATTCGGGACGGCATCGCAGCGTCGATCGCGACCCTGGTTGAAGAGCGTGTGGCCGAGTTCGGCATCTCCACGCATATGTCCTTCGGTCCAGCGCTTGAGGCGAAGCCGATTGCGCCATATGGCTTCAACCTGATTGCCGGAGCGGCGCACCCCGCTTTGAAAAGACGGAAATCAATCGCCTGGACCGACCTGCCTGGCCTGCGGGTAGTCAGCCTCAACCGTCTTAGCTCCACGCGACTGCAGGTTGACGACGAGCTGGCCGGGCGTTCGTTGCCGACACCCTGGTACATGGAGGTCGATCAGTTGTCGACGCTGCTTGGACTCGTACAAAACTGGGGCTTCACGGCCGTGTTGCCGTCGACGTTCGATGCTCGAGCCATTGGCTTGCGTAGCGTTCCGATCATCGAGCCCGAGATTCAGAGAGAACTCTTCTTGGTGAAGCGGCGGGACGCCTCATTGTCGCCCCACGGCGCTTTCCTGGCTGAGCTGCTATCGGTTGCGTTTCACCGGTGACAGAGTTGTGTTCAGCAGTTGACGAATCTCTGCACTAGCGAGATGCTGATCAATGAGCGCTGCTGCGCTGGTTGAATTGATCGCGACGCGAAGCGGTCACGAATGCGATCGAGTTTGCGCGGTGAAGGCTCATTGGCGCACATTTCGAGACTTTCAAGACACCACTTTCGATGGTCAGGACGCAACTCGAGCAGCCGCACGCAGCAACGATCTCTTGGCGATGGCCAGGCTGGCCAGCCCGAACAGGCTGAATAGCTGCGCCTGGTTCTTTGCCAGCCCCTTGTAGCGAACCTTCTTGTGACGGAACAAGTTCTTGATCACGTGGAACGGATGCTCGACCTTCTCGAGCATGCGCGCCCACTCGCGCGTCGGGTCCAGTTGCCGGCGCTTGCCCAGCTGCATCGCCACGTGCCACTTCGGGCCCTGTGCTTCCTCGCGCTTGTCGATGCCCCGGTACCCGGCATCGCCTAAGGCCGCGGTCTCTTCACCATGCAGCAGCCCGCCGGCTTGCGTCGCATCGTTAGCCAGGGCGACAGTCTCAGACTTTGATGCGAACTAACGATGCGCCTCGTCGAAGTAATCACGAGTTGTGGACCTCTGCATTCTGGCTAAACGACTTTCCTGTCTTGCCCTGCTCCACATTTTCAGGTCGCCACGAGGCGAACATCTTTGGTTCTGGAACTGGATGCCTGGCTTGGCTTTCGCCTTCTGCAAGTTGTGATTCGAATCACATTTCGGAGTCGATAGGGGTTCGCAGCTCCTGATTTACTTCCTCGCGTTCATTTTATTTCGCCAAATCGGGCGTGAATGCAATATCGTTCGAGGTCTATCTGTGAATGAAAGTTGCGTGATGTTCCGTGCCGACTTTCATCCAAGCAAATCAGCCACATCTCGGCGTGACAACGACCCCGATGGGTCAGTGCTGGGTCAAATGGTGTCTAACAGACGCCGCATCATCGTTTGGGCCACGTTCGGCGCTGTGGTCGCACTCGCCGTGCTATGCGCGTTCCTGATCGCTGACGAACAACGCAAGATACGCTCGGCCGCGGCGACCGTGATCTCCAAACCGCTTGAGCGGGTCGCCGAAATCAATGCGGCGTTCGCGGAACTTCGTGCCTTGGATGCCCAACCATGCTCCGCGACGCATCTTGCAGCACTGCGGTCCATCGCCTTTCGATCCGCAATCATTCGCGACGTTGTTTACCAAGGCGAAAGCGCTGGCTCGCGGTGCAACGGCAACCTTGGCGCTGCCGCTTCCGGCCTCCCTTCCAAGAGTCCCGATTTCACGACGGAGACAGGTCGCCAGATATGGCGCAATATCGACCTGCCGCTCTCGCCCGGCGTCAAATCCACCCTCGTCAAAGAAGGCGCCTACGAACTCCTCATCGCACCGGAGAAGCTGCCGGCGACGGTGGAGGATGGCCAGTACGCCCTGAGCGTTGTCCTGTTGAACAGAGCAAGCAGCACGATGCTCGTCGTGCGTGGAGCAGATCCGGGTATCGGTCAACCGATGTTCATCTCGGGCTCCACGTACTGGCTTCAGGGTGACCTGATTTCAGTCGCGTGTCTGCCTGGGCAGATCACGTGTTATGTGCTGAAGGCTCACGGATCGACTGTCTTGATGAGCAACCTGATGCTGCTCATCTTCACAGGAATTCTCGCCGGCACCGGCACGGCGCTCGGCGTCGCCTCATGGTCTGCTCGCGGGTACAGAATGCGCACCATCGATGCGTTGCTGCGCGAGGCGGTTACCCAAAAAAAGCTGTTCATGCACTACCAGCCGATCGTGGACAACCGTACCGGCGAGACTGTCTCAGCGGAGGCGTTGATGCGCTGGACCCTCCAAAGCGGAGAAAGCGTCTCACCTGTGGCATTCATCCCCATTGCCGAAGCGAATGACTTGATCGGCAAGTTGACCCTCCTGGCGCTTCAGCGGGTTTCCGAGGACTTCGGCGCCTTCCTTCGAACCCACAGGAACTTCAAGATCAGCGTAAACGTCATTCCCGCGGACATGGTGGACAGCAGCTTTCATGAGTCGCTGCAGCATCACTTTGAAGAAGAGGGCATCGCCCCCACGCAATTGGCCTTTGAACTCACAGAGCGCACTTCTGCAAAGCTCGAATCTGCAGTGACCGTGATGCTGGAGCTGGGCGCTCGTGGGCATGAAATCTGCATCGACGATTTCGGCACAGGGTACGCCAACCTGTCCTATCTCAGCGATTTGAAGGTCGACAAGATCAAGCTTGACAAGAAATTCACCGACACGGTGGGTACGGGCACATTGAGGGAGCGAATCGTCCCATCCGTGATTGAACTGGCCAGGGAGCTGGGTGTAGAAATCATCGTCGAGGGAGTCGAGAGCAACGAGCAGGTCGAGTACTTCCGAAACCGCGGCGTGCACCTGATGCAAGGCTGGTTTTACGGTCGCCCGCAGCCTTCGGCGGAGCTGATTCGCACGCTGGAGGCGACCCAGGGCCGAGGAAAGAGCCAATTCCCCAGGCCTGTCGACATGCTGGCCGACGAGGTCCGGTACGAGGGAAAATCTCCAGCCGCGGCAATGCCGAGCCCGGCATAGCGATGCTTTGCATGCGGCTGGACGGATTGGCAATTGAGCACACTTACTAAGGTCGGGTCTGGAGGGGAATCTTGAGGACAATCAGAGCAGCGCTTGTTGACCAAGATCAGATTCGCAGAGGTCAACTGAGTTCGTATCTGCGACGGATCGGCCCCTCCGTGCATGAGTTTCCAGATTCCAACGAGTTTCTCGAGCAGCTCGCGAAGAATCACCAGTTCGATGTGCTGGTGATGACTGTCAACCGCCATTCAGAGTGGCTCGGCGTCTCGGGCATTTGTCGGGCAAAGGATGTTCCGGTCCTTCTCTGTCTGGATGAAATGCAATGGCGATCGTTGCCGCGCAACGCCGATTTTTTCGGCGCTAGTGTCATTGGCATCACGACGTTGAGCGGGGATGAACTTGAATGGAGGATTGAAGCGCTCCTGCACCGGTCCGGTTTTCGTGCAGTGCGCAGCGATGCCGAGCGGGAAGTAAGTTGGGGTGACTATCGCTTTGTAATGGACGGCCGCCATGTGGTGATTCACAAGAACCTTGAAATTCAGCTCCAGCCGCTTCAGTTCGACTTGGCTATCACTCTTTTCGGCAATATTGGGCATGTGGTGTCGCGAGAACTGCTCATGCGCTCGTTGTGGAATGGTTCCACGCAAAGTCGCCGATCTCGGGCGTTGGATGTATGCGTCGCCAGATTGCGAACACGCCTGGCCTTGCGCAAGGAAAATGGATTCTCGCTGGTACCGGTTTACGGACATGGCTACAAGCTGATGGCCGCAACTGCGGATGCGGCTTTCACCCAGGACAATCCTCAGAATCGTACGCATGAAAACGCCGTCCTGAAACCCGACGACCCGGTTCATGCGGACCCGTGTGAAAGACAGGCAGACGGTTAGCGCCTCTCCGCTGATCGTCGGTCCTCGTCCAGATATCGAGCGTCAAGTCCGGGATTGGTGTCCGAGGTCCGTCTATGCGATGTTTCGACCAGCAAGAAAGCGAAGTACCACCGAGTTGAAAAGCGCGGGGTTGTCGCGATGAACGCCATGCCCTGCTGCCGGAACTTCGATCATGCTTGCGTGTGGCATCAGTGCCGCAAGCGCACTGGATACAGCCCGGTGGATGGGTTGCGTTAGCTCGCCGCGCAGCAGCAACGTCGGGATCTCGAGCGTGGCAAGCGCTTCGACGTCCAGCGCGGGATAGGGCTCGCTCGACAAGGCGAGCGCGCGCATTGCCTGCGCGTTGCGACGGCGGCCTGCCAGCCCGGCTTCTGACATCGCCTCCTTGCTGTCGCGCCCGTTGATTCCCCCCGTCAGGATGTCGATCGCACGGTCGATCTCGCCCTCTGCAAACGCCGCGTCCGCCGGCCGCAGCACTTCGCGCTCGAAGAGCTCGCGGGCCTCTCGTCCGCCGGGCACCCGGTCCGCGAAAGGCAGCACGGGTGGCTCCGTCAACGCAAGGGCTCGAACTTTCTCCGGCCAGCGCAGGGCCAGCGCGAGCGCGGTGTACGCGCCGTAGGACGTGCCTACCAACACCGCAGGCGCGGCGTGGATGGCGTCCATGAAACCGGCAAGGTCATGGGCCTCGTCGGTGACCGAGTGAGTGGTACTGCCCAGAAGGTTGCGGTTCGGTGAACTGAAGCGGCGGCTGTAGGTGATGCAGCGAAAGTGCGGCACGAACGACTGCCATTGCGGCGCCCACGACTGCCAGTCGCCCATTCCCCCATGCACGAAGATCAGCGGGGTTCCGATGCCGGCCTCGGCGTAGTGGATTTCGATGTCGTTTCCGATGTCTATCCGGTTCAGCGGTAGCGATGTCAGGCTCAATTTCTACTCCGGCTTGACGTTGGCGAGCAGCGGACGCACGCGCTCTTCTTCCTGGGCGAGGAATCGGCCGAAGGCCGCGGGCTCGGCAAATTCGGCCACTACGCTGCCCGACTTGAATTCGGCTTCCCGGTAGCTTGCGCTGGCCATGATCTCGCGCACCGCGCTGCTCAGGCGGGCCACCACCGCGGGAGGCATATGCGCAGGGCCTATGAGCCCGGTCC
Organism: Variovorax durovernensis; assembly: GCF_977011995.1. NCBI lineage: Bacteria > Pseudomonadati > Pseudomonadota > Betaproteobacteria > Burkholderiales > Comamonadaceae > Variovorax > Variovorax durovernensis. Next base: position 318,334 of record NZ_CDRNCW010000002.1, read on the forward strand.
AAAGGTCGGCCTGCACGTTCTTGACTGTCTTGCCCTCGTTCACGGTGGGTATGTTGGCGGCCGTCGGGTCGCGGTGCAGCGAGATGATGCCGATGGCCTTGAGCTTGCCGTCGCGGATGAACGGCAGCGCCGAAGTCAGCGCGATCGTGCCGAGTTGCACCTGCCCCGCGACAAGGTCGTTGAGCAGCGGCGAGCCACCCTTGTAGACAACGTGGGTCATCTTGAAGCCGCCTGCGTCGGCCAGCATCGTGCCGCCGAAGGTCTGCATCGTGGCCGTGCCGGTGGCGCCGGACAGAAGAGGTTCGCGACTCTTGCGGCCCAGTTCGATCAACTCGTCGACATTGTTGGCACCGAACCCTGGATGCGCGACCAGCACCGTCGAGTTGTTGGATATCTTCGCGATGGGCGTGAAATCGCGCGCTGTGTAGCCCGCCTTCATCACGGGCGGCGCGACCACCAGTTCATTGACCGTGCCGATCATCAAGGTGTAGCCGTCAGGCTGCGTGCGAAGCATGCGCTTGCCGGCCACCGTGCCCGAGGCGCCGGCGACGTTGTCGACGATCACGCTCTGTCCCAGACGCTTGCCAAGCTCGAGCGACAGTCCACGGGCCACGCGGTCGACGGCCGCGCCCGGCGGGTAGGGAACGATCAGCGTGATGGGCTTGTCGGGATAGGTCTGCGCAAAGGCGGGCAAGACGCACGCGGCGGCGCAAGCCAGGAGCAGCGACGCCCGCAGGCGTCGTCCGTGTTTGAAGAGGGCCAAATGAATGTCTCCGGTTCGATGTTTTGTCCTCCACAGTTTGGTTGTTGAAGCGATAGACTTCCAATCAATTTTTGCCAGCTGCTATCGGCATCTCCAATATCTTCAGACGCATGACCTTGTCCGCCACAGTACTGCGCAACCGCCTGCTGAGTCGCGCGCGCATGCGCCATCTCGAGGTGTTTGTTCGCACCGCCGATCTGGGCTCCGTCAAGCGCGCGTCTGAAGCGATCGGCATGGCGCAGCCGACCGCCACGCAGGCGCTGTCGGACCTCGAAGCGCTGCTTGGCAGCGCGTTGTTCCTGCGGCATTCGAAAGGCATGTCCGCAACTGTGCTGGGAGTCGCGCTGCTGCCGATGGCGCGGCGCATGCTGGCGCTCGTGGACGAAGCCGCCACGCAAACGGTGGCCATCACAAGCCGCGCCAGTTCGGTCGTTCGCGTGGCGGCCATTGCCGCAGGCATCAGCAGCCTGCTTGGTGACGCATTGCCGGCGTTCGCCAGCGCCCACCCCGACATCCTCGTGCAGTTGCAAGAGGCCGATGCGGCCAATCAGCCTTCGCTGCTGACCGCGGGCGAGATCGACTGTTTCGTGTGCCGCGCGCCGGAGGTCCTGCCTGAGGGTTGGGAATTCATCGCGCTGCAGCAAGACCGCTTTGCCGTTGTCGCTGCGCCGGGCCATCCGCTGGCATTGAAGAAGAAGGTGTCGCAGGCGCAGCTGGAGGCTGCGACCTGGCTCACGACGCCAGCGCCGGTGGCGGCACGTCAAGCCTTCGACGAGCTCTTCGCGGACTCCGCGCAGCCGCCGAAGACTTGCAATGTCCTGACCACCTCACCGACGATGGTCTGGGCGCTGCTTGCCAAGAAGGAACTGTTGGCGCTATTGCCGTGCAGCGTCGTGCGGCATCTGCTGGACGGGGGGCATCTGGTCGAAGTGCACTGGCATGCGCCTGCGGCATTTCGCGACATCGGCATGCTGCTGCCTTTGCGCGAGCGCAGCGGCGCGCTGGACCGCCTGGCAACTTTTCTCACTGCGAGGTCAGCGCCTTCTCGCACCAGGCGGCCTGCGTCGTAAGGCGGCGCGGCGGCTCGCCTCTTACTTGTCGTTGTGCAGGTAAGTCGCCTGCTTCGGCAGCAGCAGGCTAACCAGGAACGCCAGGGCCATCATGCCGGTCACGTACCAGTAGAAGTACGACTCGTGGCCGATCGACTTCAGCCCCAGCGCCACGTATTCCGCGCTGCCGCCGAAGATGGCGTTGCCCACCGCGTACGACAGGCCCACGCCCAGCGCGCGCACTTCGGGCGGGAACATCTCGGCCTTCACGATGCCGCTGATCGAGGTGTAGAAGCTCACCACCGCCAGCGCCAGGGTGATGAGCACGCCGGCCATCAGCGGGCTGCTCACGCTCTGCAGGCTGGTCAGCACCGGCACCGTCATCAGCACGCCCAGGGCGCCGAACAGCAGCATGTTGCTGCGGCGGCCGATGCGGTCCGACAGCGCGCCGAACAGCGGCTGCATGCACATGTAGATGAACAGGCACGCCGTCATGATGTTGCTGGCGGTCTTGATCGACATGCCGGCCGAGTTCACCAGGTACTTCTGCATGTAGGTGGTGAAGGTGTAGAAGATCAGCGAGCCGCCGGCCGTGTAGCCCAGCACCACGAAGAAGGCGCGCTTGTGGTGCTTGAACAGTTCCGCCACGCTGCCGGCGCCCTTGGCGGCGCGGGTCTTGGTGCTGGCGGTCTCGGTCAGCGTGCGGCGCAGCATCAGGGCCACGATGGCCGCCACGGCGCCCAGCACGAAGGGAATGCGCCAGCCCCAGCTGCGCAGCTCGGCCTCGTCCAGCACCTGCTGCAGCACCACCACCACGACCACGGCCAGCAACTGGCCGCCGATCAGCGTGACGTACTGGAAGGACGAGAAGAAGCCGCGCTGTCCGCGCATCGCCACTTCGCTCATGTAGGTGGCGGTGGTGCCGTACTCGCCGCCGACCGACAGGCCCTGCAGCAGCCGCGCGAGCAGCAGCAGCGCGGGTGCCGCGGCGCCGATCTGCGCGTAGGTCGGCAGGCAGGCGATCACCAGCGAGCCCACGCACATCATGACCACCGAGGTCACCATCGATGTCTTGCGGCCCTTGCGGTCGGCCAGCCGGCCGAACAGCCAGCCGCCGATCGGGCGCATCAGGAAACCGGCGGCGAACACGCCGGCGGTGTTCAGCAGCTGCACGGTCGGGTCTGACTTGGGGAAGAAGGCCGGCGCGAAATAGATGGCGCAGAAGGCGTAGACGTAGAAGTCGAACCACTCCACCAGGTTGCCGGACGAGGCGGCGAAGATGGCGAAGATGCGCTTGCGCTTTTCTTCGAAGGTGTAGGGGGTGTTGTTGTCGGCGGTGGCGTCGGGGCTGGAGGCGCCGGCGGTCGCGCTGCTTGCGAAGGCGGTCATGGAAAGGGGTCCTTGTCTCTGGCTGCGGCCCGCCGCGAAGCCGCGCGAGGCCGTGGCGGCGAGTCTGTCCGGCCGCCGGGGCGCTGTCGTCCGTAGCCGCCCGGCGGGTGTCTACGTATCGGTACGCAAGGGTAAACACCTAGATCGCATCCAGGCCGGCGTGCCGGGCGATGCTGCGGGATTCCACCAAGGCCGCGCGTCCGCAGGCGCGGCGCATACTCGCGCAAAAGCCACTCGCCGGCCCCTCCGGGGCTCCAGGCGACAGCCAGGAGATATGCGTTGCAGCGAACGAATATTGCCGACCCGACCTATTTCCACAAAGTCGTCGATTGCCAGTACGCCTGTCCGGCGCACACTCCTGTCCCCGAATACATACGCATGATCGCGCAGCGCCGCTACAGCGACGCCTACATGATCAACTGGGCTTCCAACGTCTTTCCCGGCATCCTGGGGCGCACCTGCGACCGGCCCTGCGAGCCGGCCTGCCGGCGCGGACGGGTGGAAGAAAGCAACGCCGAGGCGCCGGAGCCGGTGGCGATCTGCCGGCTCAAGCGCGTGGCGGCCGACATGAAGGACGACGTGCGCGCGCGCATGCCCCAGCCCGGGCCGAAGAACGGAAAGCGTGTCGCATGCATCGGCGCCGGGCCGGCCTCGCTCACCGTCGCGCGCGACCTGGCGCCGCTGGGCTACGAAGTGACGGTGTTCGACGGCGAGGCCAAGGCCGGCGGCTTCATCCGCACGCAGATTCCGCGCTTCCGCCTGCCCGAGTCGGTCATCGACGAAGAGACGGGCTACGTGCTGGACCTGGGCGTGGAGTTCTGCGGCGGCGAGCGCATCGCGTCGATGAAGGCGCTGATGGCCCAGGACTGGGATGCGATCTTCGTCGGTTGCGGCGCCCCGCGCGGGCGCGACCTCGACGTGCCGGGGCGGCAGGAGGCCGCGGCCGGCATCCACATCGGCATCGACTGGCTGAACTCCGTGTCCTTCGGCCACGTCAGCAGCATCGGCAAGCGCGTGATCGTGCTGGGCGGCGGCAACACGGCAATGGACTGCTGCCGCTCGGCGCGCCGCCTGGGCGGCACCGACGTGAAGGTCATCGTGCGCAGCGGGTTCGAGGAGATGAAAGCCTCGCCCTGGGAGAAGGAAGACGCCGCGCACGAGGGCATCCCGATCATCAACTTCCATGTGCCGAAAGCCTTCGTGCACGAGGACGGCAAGCTCGTGGGCATGCGCTTCGAGATTGTCCGCGCCGAGTACGACGACAAGGGCCGCCGCTCGCTGGTGCCTACCGGGGAGCCGGAGGCCTACTTCGAATGCGACGACGTGCTGGTGGCGGTGGGCCAGGAAAACGCATTCCCCTGGATCGAGCGCGATTGCGGCATCGACTTCGACAAGTGGGGCCTGCCGGCGCTCGACAAGAACACCTTCCAGTCCTCGGTGCCCCACGTGTTCTTCGGCGGCGATGCAGCCTTCGGTCCGAAGAACATCATCACGGCCGTCGCCCACGGGCACGAGGCGGCGGTGTCCATCGACAAGCTGCTGCGCGCCGAGCCGATCTACGTGCGGCCGGCACCCATGACCAACCTGGTGTCGCAGAAGATGGGCATCCACGAGTGGAGCTACGACAACGACACCTCCAACGACCTGCGCTACAAGGTCCCGTGGGCCAAGGCCGAGACGGCGCTGGCCAGCATCCGCGTGGAGGTGGAACTGGGCTTCGACGCCGCCACCGCCTTCAAGGAGGCCGAGCGCTGTCTGAACTGCGACGTGCAGACCGTGTTCACCGAGGCTGCCTGCATCGAGTGCGATGCCTGCGTGGACATCTGCCCGATGGACTGCATCAACTTCGTCGACAACGCGGAAGAAGACGAGCTGAGGCCCCGCCTCAAGGCACCGGCGCTGAACCTGGCGCAGGACCTGTACGTGTCCGGCGGGCTCAAGACGGGGCGCGTCATGGTCAAGGACGAAGACGTTTGCCTGCACTGCGGCCTGTGCGCCGAGCGCTGCCCCACGGGCGCCTGGGACATGCAGAAGTTCCTGCTGAAGATGACGCCGGCGGGGCAGGGGGCGGCCGCATGACGCAAAAGCAGATCGAGGCGGTCAACGACTTCGTCATCAAGTTCGCCAACGTCAACGGCTCGGGCTCGGCTTCGGCCAACGAGCTGTTCGCAAAGGCCATCCTGCGCATGGGCGTGCCGGTGAGCCCGCGCAACATCTTCCCGAGCAACATCCAGGGCCTGCCGACCTGGTACGAGGTGCGCGTGACCGAAGACGGGCACCTGGGGCGGCGCGGCGGCACCGACATGATGGTGGCGATGAACCCGCAGACCTGGGACGCCGACGTGGCCGAGCTGGAGCCGGGCGGTTACCTTTTCTACGACAGCACCCGGCCGCTGCCGCCGTCGAAGTTCCGCGACGACATCCGCGTGATCGGCATGCCGCTCACCGAAATCTGCAACGCCGTCTATCAAGACCCGCGCCAGCGCCAGCTGTTCAAGAACATCGTCTACGTAGGCGCCCTGGCCATCCTGCTCGGCATCGAGCCCGAGGTGGTCGAGAAGCTGTTCGGCGAGCAGTACAAGGGCAAGGAAAAGCTGCTGGCCTCCAACGTGCAGGCGCTGCACCTGGGCTGCGACTTCGCGCGGGAGAACCTGCGCGATCCCGTGGGGCTGCAGGTGCGGCGCGCCGACCGGGTGGGCGGGCGCATCTTCGTGGACGGCAACAGCGCTGCGGCACTGGGCTGCGTATATGGCGGCGCCACGGTCGCTGCCTGGTATCCGATCACGCCGTCTTCCTCGGTGGCCGAGGCCTTCCAGAAGTACTGCACCAAGTTCCGCGTGGACCCCGCCACCGGCCAGCACCGCTTCGCCATCGTGCAGGCGGAGGACGAGCTGGCTTCTATCGGCATGGTGGTCGGCGCCGGCTGGAACGGCGCACGGGCCTTCACCGCGACCTCGGGTCCGGGCATTTCGCTGATGGCCGAATTCATCGGGCTGGCCTACTTCGCGGAGATTCCGATCACGCTGATCAACGTGCAGCGCGGCGGACCTTCCACCGGCATGCCCACGCGCACGCAGCAGGCCGACATCCTGGCCTGCGCCTATGCGTCGCACGGCGACACCAAGCACGTGCTGCTGTTTCCCGAGGACCCGCACGAGTGCTTCGAGCACGCGGCGGCGGCCCTGGAGCTGGCCGACCGGCTGCAGACGCCGGTGTTCCTCATGACCGACCTGGACATCGGCATGAACCAGCGCCTGTGCGAGCCCTTTGCCTGGGACGACAGCAAGGCCTACGACCGAGGCAAGGTCATGAGCGCAGAGGAGCTGGAGGCGGGGCGCGACTTCGGCCGCTACAAGGACGTGGACGGCGACGGCATTCCCTGGCGCACGCTGCCGGGCACGCACCCGACCAAGGGCAGCTACTTCACGCGCGGTACCACGCGCGACGCCTATGCCCGGTATTCGGAGCGCGGGCCGGACTACATCTACAACATGGAGCGGCTGCTGAAGAAGTTCGCGACCGCGGCCACGCTGGTGCCGCAGCCGGTGCTGCGGCCCGCCGCACGCAAGACCGCGCTGGGCGTGATCCATTTCGGCTCGACCAGCCCGTCGATGCACGAGGCGCTGGATGCGCTCGAAGCGAGGGGCATCCACCTCGATGCCATGCGGCTGCGCGCCTTTCCCTTTCCCGACAGCGTGGCGCAGTTCGTGGCGCAGCACGACAAAGTGTTCGTGGTCGAGCAGAACCGCGACGCGCAGATGCGCAGCCTGCTGGTCAACGAGCTGGACGCCGACCCGGCGCGGCTGATCCGGGTGCTGCATTTCGACGGCACGCCGATCACCGCGCGCTTCATCGTCCAGGCGATCGCCACGCATGTTCATCCGACGAAGGAGGCGGCATGACCTACCTCGCCAAGCCCAGGCTGCGCCATCCGACGCTGGCCGTCAACAAGGTGGGCTACACGCGGCGCGACTACGAAGGCAAGATCTCGACGCTGTGCGCCGGCTGCGGCCACGACTCGATCTCGGCCGCCATCATCGAGGCCTGCTGGGAGCTGGACATTGAGCCGCATCGCGTGGCCAAGCTCTCGGGCATCGGCTGCAGCTCCAAGACGCCGGACTATTTCCTTGGCGCGTCGCACGGCTTCAACACCGTGCACGGCCGCATGCCCAGCGTGCTGACCGGCGCCAACCTGGCCAATCGCGACCTGCTGTACCTGGGCGTTTCGGGAGACGGCGACTCGGCCTCCATCGGCCTGGGCCAGTTCGCGCATGCCATGCGGCGCGGCGTGCGCATGGCCTACATCGTGGAGAACAACGGGGTCTACGGCCTGACCAAGGGCCAGTTCTCGGCCACGGCCGACCAGGGCTCCAAGAGCAAGAAGGGCGTGGTCAACACCGACAGCCCGGTCGACCTGGTGGCCATGGCGCTGCAGCTGGGCGCCAGCTACGTGGGGCGCGGCTTCTCGGGCAACAAGGCGCAGCTGGTGCCGCTCATCAAGGGCGCGATCAGCCACGGCGGCTCGGCGTTCATCGACGTGATCAGCCCTTGCGTGGCCTTCAACAACCATCCCGGCAGCACCAAGAGCTACGACTACGTGCGCGAGCACAACGAAGCGGTGAGCCGCATCGACTTCATCAGCGGGCGGGACGAAATCGCCGTCGACATCGAGCCGGGCGAGGTGATGGACGTGCGCCAGCATGACGGCACGCTGCTGCGCCTGCGCAGCCTGCACCCTGAATACACGCCCGGCGACCGCTATGCGGCCATGGCCTACATGCAGCGCCACCAGGAAATGGGCGAGGTGGTCACCGGACTGCTCTACGTCGATCCGTTGGCCACCGACCTGCACACCGCCCTCAACACCAGCGACCGCCCGCTCAATGCGCTGGGGCCGGCCGAACTGTGCCCGGGCGCCTCGGCGCTCGAGCGGCTGAATGCCTCCTTGCGCTGATCGGCGGCCGGGGGCACCATTGACCCTCTTTCAGGAGGGCGCACCATGGCCGAGCGCACCGTTTTCCAATCCATCTCGCGCACGCACCTGATCAGCCTGGCGCCGCAGGCCAGCGTGCGCGACGCCGCCTGCGTGATGACGCGCGCCAACTGCGGCAGCGTGCTCGTCATGGAGCTGCCCGACATCCTGGTGGGCATCCTGACCGAGCGCGACCTGATGACCCGCGTGCTGGCCCGGGGGCTCGATCCCGATCGCACCGCGGTGCGCGAAGTCATGACGCCCAACCCGATCTGCGTGCCGCCCGAGACGCCGGTGTCCGACGCGGTGGTGCTCATGCTGGAGAGGGGCTTTCGCCACCTGCCGCTGGTGGCGGGCAAGAAGGTCGTCGGCGTGTTCTCGGTGCGCGATGCGCTGCCGCGCGAGATCGGCGCGGCCGTGAGCCTGACCGAGTTCCGCGAACAACTGAACGACGCACTGGGCTGACAAGGAAACCAATGCCTCTTCCCACTCAAAAACCGCAGGTGCTGGTGCTCATGGGCGTCTCGGGCTGCGGCAAGACGACCGTGGCCGCCATCCTCGCGGGCCGCCTGTCCTGGCCGTTCGAGGAGGGCGATGCACTCCATCCGCCTTCGAACATCGCCAAGATGGAAGCAGGGCATCCGCTCACCGACGAGGACCGCGCGCCCTGGCTGCGCAAGGTCGCGGACTGGGTGGACGAGCGCATCGACGCCGGCGAGCATGGGCTCATCACCTGCTCGGCCCTCAAGCGCTCCTACCGCGAGGTGATCAACCGGCGCGGCGCAGGCGTGGTGTTCGTCTACCTCCACGGCTCGCGCGAGACCATCGCCGCGCGCCTGATGGCCCGCCACGGCCACTTCATGCCGCCCAGCTTGCTCGACAGCCAGTTCGCCGACCTGGAGGAGCCCTCGGCGGACGAGCCCGCGATTCGCGTCGACGTCGGCCCGGCGCCCTCCGCGCTGGCGCAGACCATCATCGAAACCCTGGGCCTTGACTGAATGAACGCTTCCACCGCGCTGAACGCGCACGACATCCAGGTGCTGGCCGTCGCGGCCATCGGCATCGCGCTGCTGGTCGTGCTGATCGTGTGGCTGAAGCTGCATGCCTTCCTGGCCCTGACCATAGGCGCGCTCTTCGTCGGCGTCGGCTCGGGCATTCCGCTGGACAAGGTGACGGCGTCCTATGAAAACGGCGTCGGCGGCGTGCTGGGCTACGTGGGCGTGCTCATCGCGCTGGGCGCGATGCTCGGCAAGCTGCTGGCGGATTCCGGCGGCGCCGACAGGCTGGTCGAGACGCTGCTGCGAGGGCGCCCCGCCACGCTGCCCTGGAAGATGGCGCTGGTCGCCAGCATCATCGGGATACCGATGTTCTTCGAGATCGGGCTCGTGCTGCTGATTCCCGTGGTCATGCTCGCGGTGCACCGCTCCAAGGGGCCCGCCATGCGGCTCGGCATTCCGGCGCTGGCCGGCCTGTCGGTGCTGCACGGGTTCATTCCGCCGCACCCGGGGCCGCTCGCCGCCATTGCCATCCTGCATGCGAACGTCGGCGTGACCCTGGCGCTCGGGCTGCTGATCGCCATTCCGACGGTGGCCGTGGCCGGGCCGCTCTTCGGCCTGATGGCGGCCCGGCTGGTTCCGATCGGCGCGGCCGGCGCGGGGCTTGCGGTCACGGCCTCGGGGTCGGCCGCCAATGCGGGCGACCAGAAGCCCAGCGGCAGCCCGACCTTCGCGTGGACCCTGGTCACCCTGCTGTCTCCCCTGGTGCTGATGCTGCTGAAGGCGGCGGCCGACATCTGGCTGGACAAGGCGGCACCGCTGCGGCCGGTGCTCGACTTCATCGGCGACCCCGTCTTCGCCCTGCTGGTGGCCGTGTTGCTGGCCATGGTGACCTTCGGCACCGCCGTGGGCTTCACGCTGCCCGTGCTGGCCAGGAAGATCGCCGACAGCCTGCTGCCGGTGGTGGGCGTGATGCTCATCGTGGGCGCCGGCGGCGGTTTCAAGCAGGCGCTCGTCGACGGCGGCACCGGCAATGCCATCGCCAAGATCGCACTCGCGGCGGGCCTGTCGACGCTGGTGCTGGGCTGGATCGTGGCGGTGCTGATCCGCCTGGCGACCGGCTCCGCGACGGTGGCGACAGTCACCGCGGCGGGCATCATCGCGCCGCTGGCCGGCGGGCTGTCGACCAACCACCTGTCGCTCGTCGTGCTGGCCATCGGTGCCGGCTCGCTGTTCTTCTCCCATGTGAACGACGCGGGCTTCTGGCTGGTGAAGGAATACTTCGGCCTCACGGTGGGGCAGACGATCAAGACCTGGTCGATGATGGAGACGGTGATCTCCGTAATGGGGCTGCTGCTGACGCTCGCACTGTCGGCCGTTTTCTGAGGGCCGGGCGCCAACTGGCTTGCGTCGGCCCGGCCGATCCCGTACGCTGGCCCGGTGTCCGTGCGCGGCACCCGAGCCCCTGCGGGCCGCCGGGTCGGCCTTCCGGATGCGAAGGAGTCCAGCCATGCCAAGCCGATCGAACGGCCTCGCGGCCGAAATGGAAGCGGTGCGAACACTGGCGCTCGTCGGCGCCGCCGCCGCCGGCAAGACCTCCCTCGCCGAGGCCCTGTTGTTCAAGGCCGGTGCCATCAAGGCGTGCGGCAGCGTCGAGCGCGGCAGCACCGTCAGCGACCATGACCCGCTGGAGCGCCGCCTGCAGCACTCGCTCAACGCATCGGTGCTGCACCTCACGCATGCGGGCACGCGCATTCACTTCATCGACACGCCCGGCGGCCCCGACTTCCTCGGCCAGAGCCTGCCGGCGCTGGAGGCGGTCGAAACGGTGGCGGTGGTCATCAATGCCGCCACCGGCATCGAGCCGATGGCGGTGCGCATGATGGAGTACGCGGCCTCGCGCCATCTCACCCGCATGATCATCGTCAACAAGATCGACTCGCAGGGCATCTCGCTGGCGGGCCTGCTGGCCGACATCCAGGCCACCTTCGGCCGCGAATGCCTGCCGCTGAACCTGCCCGACGGGGTCGGCAGGCAGGTGGTGGACTGCTTCTTCAACCGCTTCGGGCAGTCCGACTTCGGCCCCGTCGAAGCGGCGCATCGCGCGCTGGTGGAGCAGGTGGTCGAGGTCGATGCGGCCTTCGTCGAGCGCTACCTCGAGGAGGGCGACGTGAATCCGGCCGAGCTGCACGCGCCGCTCGAGCAGGCGCTGCGCGAAGGCCATCTGATTCCGGTGTGCTTCGTCTCGTCGCGCAGCGGCGCCGGCGTGGCCGAACTGCTGGACGTGATCGTCAAGCTCCTGCCCGACCCGACCGAAGCCAACCCGCCGGAATTCATCGTCGGCGAGGGCGCGCAGGCCAAGCCCATGCAGGCCAGGCCCGACCCGTCGCTGCACGTGCTGGCGCATGTGTTCAAGGTCACGATCGACCCCTATGTCGGCAAGATGGGCATCTTCCGCGTGCACCAGGGCACGCTCACGCGCGACAGCCAGCTCTACATCGGCGATGGCCGAAAGCCCTTCAAGGTGGGGCACCTGTTCATGCTGCAGGGCAAGGACCATGTCGAGGTGTCGCACGCGGTGCCGGGCGATATCGTTGCGGTGGCCAAGGTCGACGAGATCCACTTCGATGCCGTGCTGCACGACGCTGCCGAAGACAGCCATGTGCATCTCGCGCCGCTGGCGTTTCCGGTGCCGGTACACGGCTTGGCCGTGGAGCCCAAGCGCCACGGCGACGAGCAGCGCGCCTGGGAGATCCTTGGCAAGCTCGCGGCCGAGGACCCCTGCCTGCGCATCGAGCATGTGATGGCGACCAACGAGACGGTGCTGTACGGCCTGAGCGAGCTTCATCTGCGCATCGTGCTCGATCGCCTGCGCGAGGTGTACCGCTTCGAGGTGCAGACGCGGCCGCCGCGCATCGCCTACCGCGAGACCGTGACCGCGCTGGCCGAGGGCCATCACCGCCACAAGAAGCAGACCGGCGGCGCCGGCCAGTTCGGAGAAGTCTTCCTGCGCATCGAGCCGCTGGCGCGCGGCGGCGGCTTCGAGTTTGCCGACGAGGTGCGCGGCGGCGCGATTCCGGGGCATTTCATCCCCGCGGTCGAGAAGGGCGTGCGCGAGGTGCTGGTGTGCGGTGCGATCGCCGGCTATCCGGTGGTCGACGTGCGCGTCGTGGTGCACGACGGCAAGCACCACAGCGTGGACAGCAAGGACATCGCCTTCGCCACCGCGGGCCGCAAGGCCTTCATGGCGGCCATCCGCGAGGCCCGGCCGGTGGTGCTCGAGCCGATCGTCGAGATCGAGATCGCCGTGCCCGAGCAGTCGGTCGGCGATGTCACCGGCGATCTTTCAACCCGCCGGGGCCTGGTCACCGGCACGTCGGCCGGGGGCGCAGGCACGGTGGTCGTTCGCGGCCAAGTGCCGATGGCCGAACTGGCCAGCTACCAGTCACGCCTCAATGCGATGACCAGCGGGCAGGGGCGCTACACCATCGCGCTGTCGCACTACGAGGCGGTGCCACCGGCGACGCAGCAGACGCTGATGGGGCAGTACCGGGTGCATGAAGAAGACTGAAGCTGCAGGGGTCTTGGCGGCCTACCGATTCAGTTGTGCGCACGCCAGGCGGCCCAGGCGACGCACGCCGGCTTCGATGCGGTCGTCCCATGTGTGGCCGGCACTCAGGCGCAGGCAGTTGCCATAGCGGCGGCTTGCCGAGAACACGTTTCCTGGCGCGAAGCAGATGCCGTGCTCGAGCGCTTCATCGAACAACGCGCGCGAGTCGAAATGTTTGGGAAGCTCCAGCCAGAGCATGAAGCCGCCGGTGGGGCGACTCACCTTCGTTTCGGCGGGAAAGCTGGCTTCGATGGCCCGGACCATGCGTGCCAGGTTCTCCTCGAGCACGCGCCGAATCCGGCGCAGGTGCACGTCATAGGCGTTGCCGTCAAGGAACTCCGCGATCGCGAGTTGTGGCAGCACCGGGCTGCTCAGGCTGAATGCCAGCTTGCGCTCCATCACGCGCTGCGCGTATGCGCCCGGTGCGATCCAGCCGATGCGGTACCCGGGCGCAAGGCTCTTCGAGAAGGAGCTGCAGTAGATGATCTTGTTCTCGCCCCGGTCCAGCGCAATGAATGGCTTGGGACGCTCGCGGCCGAAGTGGATGTCGCCATACACGTCGTCTTCGATCAGCGGTATGGCGTGCTTCGAAAGGAGCGCGAGCAGCGATCTTTTCTCGCTTTCGGCCATCACGTATCCCAGCGGGTTGCTGAAGCCGGACGAGAGCACGCAGGCCGCTATCGGTTCCTTGTCGAGCAAGCGCGCCAGCGCAGCGACATCGACGCCGCGCACCGGGTCCGTGGCAAGTTCCAGCGCCTTCAGTCCCAGCACCTCCAGCGTGTGCAGCAGACCGAAGTAAGTGGGGGACTCGACCGCGATGGTGTCGCCGGGCTTGGCCACCGCGCCCAGCGCGAGCGTCAGCGCTTCGGTGCAACCGCTGGTGATGAGGATGTCGTCAGGCGACAAGGCATGGCCCGCTCGCATCGAGCGCTTGGCGATCTCGCGGCGCAGGGCCGCCTCGCCCCGCGGGGGGCTGTAGACGTTGTGACGGGCACCGTGCTGGCGCGCCACGCGTGCCAGCATGAGATCGAGCCGCTTCGACTGCAGCAGCCCCACATCGGGCACCGCGCATCCCAGCGGGACCAGGGACATGTCGGACGCATGCTCGAGCAACACGGCGACGGCGCCGCTGATCGACACGGTCGATGCTTTCGTGCGAGGACGTGAGGTGGAAGGAAGAGCAAACGTGGCATGGCGAGCGCTCGAGACATAGAAGCCTGACTGCGGCCTGGACACGAGGATTCCGCGATCCTCGAGCATGCGGTAGGCCTGCAGCGCTGTCGCGATGCTGAGCTGATGTTGCTCGCTGACGGTGCGCACGGACGGAACGCGCATGCCCGGGGACAAGGCGCCCTTGTCGATCATGCCGACGATGAGGTCGGCCAGCTGTTCGTATCGGTAGGGTGAGTGCGCTTCCATGATGGCGTTGATTCTCGGCCAGCCAGGTGCGGCTCGACAAGCAAACTGTGATGGTCGAAAAATCGAAAAACTGTGGCTGTTGCGGTTTGCTCCCGCTCGCTACGATGCCTCGGCTGAACTACTGAACCGGCAGGTTCGAGGCGAAATGATGAAAGCTATTCAAGAGCTTCTTCCCTCGGGAAGAAGCAACAACGTGCGCGATGCGGCCTCCCCGCAGTGGCGCGGAAGGTTTCCCTACAACGAGATCATTTCGCTTCTCGATGTGAACCGGCCGTTCAACCTGGCGGAAAGCACCTCGCAGGACCTGACCCTCGGCGAGCTCCTGGATCTGCCGGGCCTGGAGAACATTCGCGACCTGAAGCTGGGCTACGGCAGGTCCACCGGCTCACTCGCGCTGCGTCAGGAGATTGCGGATGCCTGCAAGGTCCCGGCGGAATACGTCCTCACGACGCAGGGCACGGCATTGGGTCTCTTCCTTCTGGCTTTCGAGGTTTGCCGCGAGGGCGACGAAGCCGTTCTTGCGACGCCGTGCTTCCCCCCGAGCCGTGACAGCCTCCTGGGAGCAGGTGCGACCGTGCGGGAGGTCAAGCTCTCCTTCGAGAACGGCTATGCCCTGGATTTCGGGCAGTTCGAGGCATGCCTGAGCCCGAGGACGAAGCTGGTGAGCATCGCTTCGCCGCAGAACCCCAGCGGTGTCCGGACATCGCGTGCCGATATCGAGAGGCTGCTCGAACTGATGGGCAGGCTGTCACCCGGCGCGCTGCTCTTTGTCGACGAGACCTACCGCGAGGCTTCCTACGGAGATGACCCGATGGTCGAGAGCTTTGCAAGCCTCGATCCACGCATCGTCACGGGTGCATCCGTCTCCAAGGCACTGGGCGCACCGGGGCTGCGAACCGGCTGGCTCACGGTGCCTGACGCGGACCTCCGTTCGAGGCTCACGGTGGCGAAGATGAACACCGTGATCTCCGGCTCGGTGCTTGATGAAACGCTGGCCGCGGCACTGTTGCGCAACAGGGCGCGGGTGTTGGAGCCTCGGCGTCGTCTGCTCGCGGGTGCCCTGCAGGAACTGTCGGACTGGTGCGAGGCCGAACGCGGCCGCATCGAATGGATCAGGCCCGATGGCGGTGCACTGAGTTGCCTGCGGCTGCGCGCCGATGTGTTCGACGATGCCGCCGTCTCTCGCTTCTGGGCTCTGTTGCCGGACCATGACCTGCAGCTCGCATCGGGGCGGTGGTTCGGCGAGGCCGACCGCGTGTTCAGGCTTGGCTTTGGATACCTGCCGGCTGCAAAGCTGAAGCCTGCGCTGGCTGCTCTTTCGGCCAGCCTGGACAGTTCAGTCGGGGGCGGGGCATGAAGGTACGTATTGCGTACATCGAGGAGCCGCCCTTTTACTGGACGGGCCCGGATGGCGTTCCGACCGGCGCGGATCTCGAACTCGCCGATGTGGTGCTCCGTGCGATCGGGGTGCCGGACATCGAGCACCACCTCACCTCTTTCGAGGAACTGCTCCCCGGTGTTCAGCAAGGGCGCTGGGACATGAACGTGCCGATCTTCGTGACGCCCGAACGCGCCGAGCTGGTCACGTTCAGCGAACCGGTCTGGGCGCTCGGAGATGGGTTCCTCGTGGCGCGTGGCAACCCCAAGGCCCTGACAGGCTACAAGGCGATCGCCGCGCGCGGCGATGCGCGGTTGGGCGTTGTCGGCGGCACTATCCAGATCGATGCCGCAAAGTCATCGGGAGCGGCCGACAGCCAGATCGTGCTGTTCAACGATCAGCCCTCGGCGGTGGCCGCGCTCTTGTCCGGAAAGGTCGATGCCTACGCGGCCACGGCCGTGGGCAACCGCGCGCTCGCGGCCGCCAACAAGGAACTCGAAGCTGTGGCGCATGAGAAAGGCCCCGACGGGCGCGTCCCCGTGGGAGCCTTCTCCTTCAACCAGGGAAACCACGATCTGGTGCAGTCGGTGAACAGACAACTCCGTGCATACCTGGGAACGGCCGACCATCGCGCCCGGATGGCGAGATACGGCATCGAGGCCGGCGAGATCGATGGTGTGGTCGCGAGTCCAGGCGTGACCCTGGACATGAACGTCGAGAGGAAGAAATGAAAAGAGCCTACAAGGTGGTCGATGTCTTCACCTCCAGGCCGTTCATGGGCAACCCCGTGGCGGTGATTCTCGATTCCGAGGGCCTCGACACCCATCAGATGCAGGCCATTGCCGGGTGGACCAATCTCTCGGAGACGACCTTCGTGCTGCCCCCGACGTCGAAGGAGGCGGACTACCGTCTTCGGATATTCACGCCCCGCAGCGAACTCCCGTTCGCGGGTCATCCGACGCTTGGCAGCGCACACGCCATCCTGGAAGCCAGGCGCGCGGCACCTCGTGAAAAGGGGCGACTGGTCCAGGAGTGCGGCATGGGTCTCGTCGCCTTGACGGTCTCGGATGCGGATGGAGATCGCCGCTTGAGCTTCGAGCTTCCGCCGGCAAGGATCGACACCCCGGGGAAAGCGGACCTGGACGATCTGCAGGCCATTCTCGGAAGCAGGCTGAAGATCGAGCCCGGCATCGTGAACGTTGGGCCGATCTGGATCATTGCGCAGCTCGAGGATGCGGACGCAGTGATCGGCCTGAGTCCGGATCTTGCGAGGCTGGCGGCACTGGAGCGTCGGCTGGGCGTCACCGGCGTCACGGTCTTTGGTTCGCATCGATCCGGAGATGCCGCAATAGAAGTACGCACCTTCGCACCTTCTTGCGGCGTGGATGAGGATCCCGTCTGCGGGAGCGGCAATGGCAGCGTGGCCGCGTTCCTGTGGGAGCGGGGCCTGTTGCCTTCAACCGGCAAGGACTACGTTGCCACCCAGGGGCGCTGCGTGGGGCGCGATGGCCGTATCGCAGTGAACTTCGATTCGAAGGGAGGCATTCGCATCGGCGGTTCCTGCGTCACGTGCATCGACGGCTCGATGCTGAGCTAGTCTGTGCAGGCAAGCTCAATCGACAGCCGGCGACAACCTTATCGGGGAACCGATTCCGCACGCGGTCTGTCGTGGACCAGTTCAGCTATGGCTGACGGCTGTCAAGGGGCGGGGATGCTCTGGGCGGTGGGTCAACGCAGCTTGGTCACTGTCGCTGTATTGAGGTCGATAGCCCACTCCGGCGCATCGCAGTCGTTCGGCTCAAAAGTGACAATCAAAGTCTGCGCAGCATTCAAATTGACTGCACTCGCGAACCAGGCGGGCATAGCAGACTCGGGTCCGAGGGGTGGGGTTCCTCGCCGAAAGAAAGTCAATAGCGCCCCTTCTGCAGAGAAGCACTGAACGCCTTCGCCCACGCTCACATACCAACGTTCGTCAGGCGTTATGAGTCCGGCGACTGGGTCGCCATAGTGGTCGCCTGCATCTCGTGTTGATCCGTCGCGCTTGTCGATTACGACCACAGACTCGAAGCTATGCACCAGCAGGAAATTCTTCGACTCTGCAAGGCGACGAAGTGTTGGATCGTTCATCGGTAATTGCGAGTGACTGTGTCAGTCGTATCAAGCCACAGGCGTCAGGCAGGTCCTCAAGGTTCCTTGTCGAGACGGTCATGCGCATCCGGGAGGCAAGTTCGTCGATATGTTGTGGACATGAATAGGTCGAACAGACAAGAACATCTGCTGCGTGCCGCTGACCGGCACCTTGATCATGCGAGCCCTTCGACCCACTGCTCACGCCAGGCCGGCGCCTCGAAAGGATCTGCAAAGTACTGGGTCTCGCGTGCGACCTTCCCATCCCGGAATTCCATGATGCTCACCGTGAAGGCGCTCTTGCCTTCATAGTCGATCGCATATTCGGTCACCCAGAGATTGCCCTCGCCGACGATCCGCCGAACGACAAACCCTGATGGCTTGCCTGGGTGATGGCTTCGAAGCGCTTGCAGGTTCTGTCGCCCATGGATGACCTCGCCCGACTGCGGATAGATGCACACGGCGTCGTCGTGATAGATCTCGTGCTCGGTGACCTGGTCGCCCGCAGCGGATGCGGCCCAATGTCGATCGATAGCCGCTCGAACAGTCTGCTCTTCCATCATCGATCTCCATTGGGGTTGGCCTGGTTCCTACCAGACACGCCACCAGGGCTTGCTCCGGGCATCTTTCGCCACCGGTGCTTCCTGAAGCAGCATCTGGCCGTCCGCGCCGTAGAGTTCCGACTCTTCTCCCTGCACCTTGGCCGAAACGGCCTGAGCCAGTTGCCACATCTTGCGCCGGATTTCCTCGTCGGGGTTCTTCGCGACGATGTTGCCTTGGTGATGCCAGATCCAGGCCATGTTCCCGTCGACGCCATGCTGGGAGTACTCGAGCCATACGGCCATGCTCTGGTCATTGACGCGAAGCACGTCGCCATCGGTTGTCGCTGCTTCGGCATATCCGTCGAGCCGCATTTCCTTGTCGGAATGAACGAGGGCGGTCCACTCCCGCAGGGATATCTCGGGACCGTCTTCGGTGAACCAGTCTTCGCGACGCGTGATGTAGATGTTGTAGCCCATATCAAAGCGCATGCTCACGCAGAAACCGATCGAGCTGGTGGCTGTTCGACAGCCCCAGCTTCGCAAAAACATGCGCCCGGTGCGTCTCCACCGTGCGCTGCTCCAGTGGGGCGAGTTCCAGCGCGATCTGCTTGTTGGGTTTGCCTTCGGCCACGAGGCGGGCCACCTGCATTTCGCGCGGCGTGAGCTTGTCCCAAAGGGCCTGCGCCGCTTGCCGGGCCTGGCGGCGTACGGCGTTCTCGCCGGCCTGCCGCAGCGCGCGGGCGATGCTGTCGAGCAGTTGTTCGTCGTTGCAGGGTTTCTCAAGCCAGCCGAAGGCGCCGTTCTGCACGGCCTCCACCGCCATGGGGATGTCGCCGTGGCCTGACAGGAAGATCACCACCAGCGGGCTTTCTTGTGCACGCAGCGCGTCGAACACCTGCAGGCCGCTCATGCCGTCCATGCGCAGGTCGAGGATGGCGCAGCCCGCGCGCTGGACGTCGGCGCCTTCGAGGAAGGCCTCGCCGGAGGCGAAGGTCTGCACCGCATAGCCGCGTGACAGCAGCAGCAGGCCCAGCGAGCGGCGCACGGCCTCGTCGTCGTCCACGATGCACAGGTTGTTGGCAAGAGCGTTCATGGCGGTGAAATTTCCAGCGCAAGGGTAAAGACTGTGCCACCGCCGGGCCGGTCGGCAAAGGAGAGGCGGCCCCGGTGGGCTTCGACGATGGTGCGGCAGATGTTGAGCCCCAGGCCCAGGCCGCCGGCCTTGGTGGTGAAGAAGGGCGCGAACACCTGCTCGGCCAAACCGGCATCGATGCCCGGGCCGTGGTCGGCAATGCGGATGCGCATGCGCCCGTCGAGCACTTCGGCATCGATTTCGACCAGGCGTTTTTCCGGCGGAGTGGCCTGCATGGCCTGCAGGCTGTTGGAGAGCAGGTTGAGCAGCACCTGCTCCAGCAGCACGCGGTCGCCGCGCACCGGGGGCAGATTGGCGGGCACGCGCACCTCGGCGCGCACCTGGCGTTGCCGCATCTCTCCCTGCAGCAACGCGAGCACGTTCGCCACCAGCGCCGCCACGGCGCAGTCCTCGGTGCCGACAGTGCGCTGGCGCACGAAGCCGCGGATGCGCCGGACGATCTCGGCGCTGCGCTGGGCCTGCGCCATGGTCTCGTCGAGGCTGCTCACAAGCAGGGCCTGGTTGCCTTGTTCGGCAAAGGCCTTGGCCGCGCTCGCGAAGTTGCTCAGCGCCATCAGCGGCTGGTTGAGTTCGTGGGCCAGTGTGGATGCCATTTCGCCGAGGCTGGCCAGGCGCTGGGCGTGCTGCAGCTGCTCGTCGTTCTGGCGCTGGCGCAGCTCGGCGCGCTTCTGCTCGGTGATGTCCACCACCGAGCTCATCCACCCGCTGTGCCGGCCGTCGGCGTCGATCAGCGGCGCGGTATAGACCATGGTGATCACCTCGCGCCCGTCGCGGTGCCGCAGGCGCGACTCGAAGCCCGAGCGCGCGGGCTGGCCGCTCATCATGGCGTCGTAGTGGTGCCAGTGCCGGGGCACGTCGTCGGGGTGCCAGTAAGGGTAGGGCGGCAACCGGCCGAGCAGCTCGTCGGCGCCGTAGCCCGTCATCTCGCAGAAGGCCGGATTGACGTAGGTGATGCGGCCCTCAAGGTCGCGCGCGCGCATGCCGACCAGTAGCGAGTCTTCCATTGCCTTGCGGAAGGCGTGGGCTTCGTCCAGCGCGTGGGTGCGTTCGCGCACGCGCAGCTCCAGGTCGCGGCGCGCGTCGCGCTGCTCGGCGAAGCGGCGTTCGCGCAGTTGCCAGTACAGGCCGCCGAGCAGCAGCACGCCCGCGACCAGCAGGCCCAGCATCCAGGTGCGTTCGCGCGCACGGTCGACCTCGGCATGGTCGGCCATCACCGTCAGCGTCCAACCGAGGTCGGGCAGCGGTTCGTCGACGGCGAGAAAGCGACGCTGCTTGCCGCCGATGCTGGTGCGCACCAGGTAGCCGGGCTGGTCGCCGCCGCGCTCGAGCTGCCACGGCAGCAGCGGGAAGTCGGTGCGCGCGCCGTATTGCTGGTCGCGCCGCACGCCTTCCACGTCGGCGGGCGAGAGGGCGCGCGTGGCCTGGTACATCCACGGCGCCACCGAGCTCAGGAACACGATGCCGCGCGCGTCGGTCAGCAAGATCGGGTCGCGCACGAAGGTCCAGGCCTCCTGCAGCTGGCGCAGGCTGACCTTGACCGTCACC
The DNA here is from genome assembly GCF_977011995.1 of Variovorax durovernensis. Lineage (NCBI taxonomy): Bacteria > Pseudomonadati > Pseudomonadota > Betaproteobacteria > Burkholderiales > Comamonadaceae > Variovorax > Variovorax durovernensis. Next base: position 339,276 of record NZ_CDRNCW010000002.1, read on the forward strand.
ACGCCCAGCACCGCGTCGCCGTCCGGCCGCACCGGTGCCGAGATGAACAGGCCCGGCTCGCCCGTCGTCTGTCCGAGGCCGTAGAACAGGCCGCTGCGTCCGGCGCGCGCATCGCGGAAGTAGGGGCGGTTGGCATAGGACTCGCCGACGAAGCTCTGCGGCGTGTTCCAGTTGCTCGCGGCCAGCGTGATGCCTTGCAGGTCGCTCAGGTAGAGCGCGTCGGAGCCCGCCTGGCGGTTCACTTCCTCGATGTAGAGGTTGGCGCGCTGCTTCACGGCGGCGTCCTGCGGGTGGGCGAGCGCGGCCAGTACTTCAGGGTGCAGGCCGGTGGTGAATGGCAGGTAGCTGTACTTGCCAGCGGAATCGCGAAGGCCGAGCACATGCACTTCCATGGCGCGGCGGATCGAGTCGGCCTGGAAGTTCGCCTCGCGCACGGCGGCCCATTGGCCGGCCAGACCGATCAGCAGCAGCGCGAGCGCGCAAGCGGCCGTCCATGCGGCCGCGCTGCGATAGCGCAGGCGCGGGCGAGACGGGGGAATGGACTGTTCGGACGTAGTGGGCGGCATGAGGGAAACAGGGCCGACCGGCGCGGCGAGCGGAATTTTGCCCTGATCGCCGGAGGAGGCAGGCGTCGCTAAACTTGAACCGTACCCAGCACCGCCGCCTTGAAGGCAGCCGACCCTCCGGATGCCAGGCTCCTCCACCCTCGCCGCCTTCGACTTCGACGGCACCATCACCACCTGCGACAGCCTGCAGGAATTCGTGCGAGGCGTGGCCGGCCGGGGGCGTTTTGCCGCCGGCGTGGTGCGTTCCGCCCCGTGGCTGCTCGGTGCATGGGCCGGGATCTGCGATCGCGGTGTGGCCAAGGCGCATTTCCTCGCGGGCACCCTTGGCAGCATGACGCGCCATGAACTGCAGGAAGCCGCGCGGCGTTTCGCGTCGCGCGAACTGCCGGCGCTGGTTCGCCCTGAAATGCTCGAGAGGGTCCGGGCGCACAAGCGACTGGGGCACCGGCTGGTGCTGGTCAGCGCATCGCCATCGCTCTATCTGCGGCCCTGGGCGGCGCAGGCCGGCTTCGACGGCGTGCTGGCGACCGAACTCGAATTTGCCGGAGACCGCTTCTCCGGCAGGCTGGCTTCGGCCAACTGCTGGGGTCCCGAGAAAACGCGGCGCCTGCGGGAGTGGCTGGCCGGCGAACAGCCCGCCATGCTCTACGCCTATGGCGACAGCCGGGGCGACCGCGAGCTGCTCGCGCTGGCCGACCGGCCGTGGCTGCGGGGCGACGGCGCGTTGCCCGCGCTCCCGACCGCCACCACTGCTACAAAGGCCCTGCCGTCATGAGGCAGCGACGCTGAGCGCTTCCTGCTGCGGCTTGCTGCGCTCCAACTGTTCGGCCAGCGCCTGCCAGCGCACCCGCGCGGCGACCACGCTTTCTTCCTTCACATGCCCGAAGCCTCGGATCTGCTCCGGCAGCCGCGCCAGCGCGAGCGCGGTGTCGAAGTCGATGCGGTCGAAGCGCTCCAGCAGGTCCTCGACCATGGCCCGGTAGTCCTCGATCAGCTGGCGCTCCATGCGCCGCTCTGCGGTGCGGCCGAACACGTCGAACGCCGTGCCGCGCAGGCCACGCAGCTTCGCGAGCACGCGGAACGCGCTCATCATCCATGGGCCGAAGCTGGTCTTCACCGCGCGGCCTTCGGCATCGCGGCGGCAGAGCACCGGCGGGGCAAGGTTGAAGCGCAGCACGGGCTTGCCTTCGAACTGCTCGTTGAGCTTCTCCATGAAGCGAGGGTCGGTGTAGAGACGGGCGACCTCGTACTCGTCCTTGTAGGCCATGAGCTTGAACAGCCCCGACGCCACGGCCTTTGCCAGCACGGTGCCGCCGCGCTCGCGCTGTTCGAGCACGCGCACGCGCTCGACCAGTTCCGCATAGCGCTGCGCATAGGCGGCGTTCTGGTACGACGCGAGAAATGCGGTGCGGTCCTTCACCAGCGCCTCGAAGCTCTGCGGCCGCTGCAGCGCCACGACCTTCTGCGGTGAGGCCTCGCGCGTCACAGCCGCGAGGTCGAGCGCCGCCTTGCGGCCCCAGCGGAAGGCCGCCTGGTTCGCCTTCACGGCCACGCCGTTGATCTCGATGGCCTTGTCCAGCGCCTGCGCCGACAGCGGCACGAAGCCCTTCTGGAAAGCGAAGCCCAGCAGGAACAGGTTGGCCGCGATGGCATCGCCCATGAGCCGCGTCGCCAGTTGCGTCGCGTCGACGAAGTCGGCGCGTCCCTCCACCGACTCCTCGATCAGCGCGCGCACCTGCGCGGCCGGAAACTGCCAGTCGGGCTGCTGCGCGAAATGCCCGGTCGGCTGCTCGAAGGTGTTGACCAGCGCATAGGTGCGCCCCGGCCGCATGCGCGCGATGGCGTCGGGCGCGCCGGCCGTGAGCATGTCGCAGCCCAGGATCAGGTCGGCTTCGCCGGTGGGAATGCGCTGCGCCTTCAGTTGCGCCGCGTCGCGCGCGATGCGCACGTGCGAGGTCACCGAGCCGTTCTTCTGCGACATGCCCGTCATGTCGAGCACGCTCACGCCCTTGCCCTCCAGATGCGCCGCCATGCCGATCAGCGCGCCGATGGTGATGACGCCCGTGCCGCCGATGCCGGTGATCAGGATGTTGTGCATGCCGTCGAGCGCGGGCTGCTTCGGCTCTGGCAGCGGTGCTTCCTCGGCAGCGGCCTTCGCGGCCACGGGCGCCTGCTTGCGCGGCTTCACGCCTTCCACGGTCACGAAGCTCGGGCAGAAGCCCTTGATGCACGATTCGTCGGCATTGCACGCGCTCTGGTCCACGCTGCGCTTGAGGCCCAGGTCGGTCTGCTTCGGCAGAAGCGCCGTGCAGTTCGACTGCTCACCGCAGTCGCCGCAGCCTTCGCACACCGCGTCGTTGATGAACACGCGGCGCGCGGCCTGCGGGAACTCGCCTTTCTTGCGCCGGCGGCGCTTCTCGGCCGCGCAGACCTGATCGTAGATGAGTACCGACACGCCCTCGAACTCGCGCAGCTCGCGCTGCACCGTGTCCATCTGGTCGCGGTGGTGCACGGTGAGCACGAAGCCATCGCGCTCCGGCGGCAGCACGCTGCGATCGGCCCAGCGTGTCGGGTCCTCGGCCACCAGTGCAAGGCGCTTCACGCCTTCGGCCGCCATCTGGTGCGCGATGCGCGGCACGGTGATGGGGCCGTCGACCGGCTGGCCGCCCGTCATGGCCACCGCGTCGTTGTAGAGGATCTTGTAGGTGATGTTCACGCCCGCCGCCACGGCAGCGCGTATCGCTAGCGAGCCTGAGTGGTAGTAGGTACCGTCGCCGAGGTTCGCGAACACGTGCTTGCGCTTCGAGAACCATGCCTGGCCCAGCCATGGCGCACCTTCGCCGCCCATGTGCGTGGTGGTCTTGTTGTGCTCGGGGTAGATGGCGGTGGCCATCACATGGCAGCCGATGCCCGCGAGCGCGAGGCTGCCCTCGGGCACCTTGGTCGACGTGTTGTGCGGGCAGCCCGAGCAGTACCAGGCCGGGCGCGAAGGCGTGGCCACGGCCTTGCCGAGCACCACGTCTTTCGCGTCGAGGATGGCCAGCCGCGTGCGGATGCGGTCGCTGGTGTGGAAGCGCGCCACGCGAGCGGCAATGACGCGCGCGATCTGCGCCACCGAGAAGTCGGCCGTGGCCGGCAGCAGCCACTTGCCGCGTGGATGTGCGCCCCATTCGCCCTGTTCGTCGAACTTGCCGATCACGCGCGGGCGCACGTCCTCGCGCCAGTTGTAGAGATGCTCCTTGAGCTGGTATTCGACGATCTGGCGCTTTTCCTCCACCACCAGGATCTCTTCGAGCCCGTCGGCAAACTCGCGGATCGAATCGGGCTCCAGCGGCCAGGGCATCGACACCTTGAAGAGGCGAATGCCGATGCGCGCGGCTTCTTCGGCATCGATGCCCAGCTCTTCCAGCGCCTCCAGCACGTCGCGGTACGACTTGCCCGAGGCCACGATGCCCAGGCGTGCCTTGGGCGAATCGATGGTCACGCGGTTCAGCCGGTTCTCGCGCGCATAGGCGATGGCGGCGTAGATCTTGTAGTCCTGCATCAGCGCTTCCTGCTTGCGCGCCTGTACGCCGAGCGTGTCGGTCGACAGGCGCGCATGCACGCCGCCGGGCGGGAACACGAAGTCCGAGGGCAGCCGCGTATGCACGTCGAGCGCACCGGCTGGAATGGAACCCGACGATTCCACCGTGTCCGCCAGCGCCTTGAAGCCCACCGGCAGGCCCGCGAAGCGCGACATCGCGAAACCGTGCAGGCCGAGTTCGATGTATTCCTCCACGCTCTGCGGATAGAGCATCGGGATCATCGAGGCCGCGAACAGGTGGTCGCTCTGGTTGGGCAGCGTGGAAGAAGAAGCGCCATGGTCGTCGCCCGCCACCAGCAGGATGCCGCCGTTGGGCGAGGTGCCTGCGTGGCTCATGTGCTTGAACACGTCGCCGCAGCGGTCGACGCCGGGTGCCTTGCCGTACCACATGGCGAAGACGCCATCGACCGCAGCCTCGCCGGTCAGGTGCACCTGCTGCGTGCCCCAGACCGCCGTGGCGGCCAGCTCCTCGTTCACGCCGGGCAGGAACTTCACCGCGTTGGCCTCCAGTTGCGGCTGCGCCTTCCAGAGCGCCTCGTCCAGGCCGCCGAGCGGGGAGCCGCGGTAGCCCGAGACAAAGCCCGCGGTGTTGAGCCCGGCCTTCTGGTCGCGCCATTTCTGCACGAGCATGAGGCGCACCAGTGCCTGGATGCCGCTGAGGTAGATCCGGCCATCGGTGGCCGTGTATTTGTCGTCCAGCGCAACGCTGGCCAGTTCGTGGGATGCCATGGAAGAAAAAGACTCCGGGTAGGACTCGTGGAATGCGGACATGGCCCCGGTAGGGTGCCGGCCCGCGAAACGCCTCGTCGGGGTAGGCGGCGAGGCAGCAACGATTCTTCCGCCGGGCGCGCGGAAAGTGCTTCTTCGTTTTGGCAGGCCGGCACGCTTTACGGAAGATCTGTCTTTTTCTGCGGCATCCTGCCGAAAGGATTTCGTCGGAGCTCCGGTGCCGCGCCGGCCGCACAATGGCGGCCCCGCAGAACGACGAGAACCCGATGAGACCCGACCTTGATTCGCTGGCGCTTTTCCTGCGCGCCATTGAGCACGGCAGCCTGTCGAAGGCCGCCGCCGAGAGCCACATGGTGCTGTCGGCCGCGAGCCGCCGCCTGGCCATCCTCGAGGGGCACCTGGGCGTCGCGCTGCTGAACCGCACCTCGAAGGGCGTGACGCCCACCGGCGCTGGCGAGTCGCTGGCCATGCATGCGCGCCAGATCCTGCGCGACGTCGACCGCATGCGCGCCGACCTGTCCGACTACGCGCAGGGCGCCACCGGCCGGGTGCGGCTGCATGCCAATGCTTCGGCCATGGGCCAGTTCCTGCCCGACGACGTCGCGAGCTTCCGCGTGCGCTACCCCGAGATCCGCGTGAGCGTGGAGGAGCACCGCAGCGTCTACATCGTGCAGGCCATCCGCGACCGGCAGGCCGACGTTGGCGTCATCACCAGCGAGGCGGCCGACCCCGCGCTCAACTTCATTCCTTACCGCACCGACCGGCTGGTGGCCATCGTGCGGCAGAAGCATCCGTGGCGCGGGCGCGAGGTGTCCTTCGAGGAACTGCTCGACTTCGATTTCGTGGGCCTGGAGGACGACTCGGCCATCTCCCGCACGATGGAAGACGCCGCCATGAGCGCGCGCAAGGTGCTGCGCCTGCGTGTGCGCGTGAAGAGCTTCGAGGCCGTGTGCCGGATGATCGAGGCGGGCATGGGCGTGGGCATCCTGCCCGAGGGCGCCGCCGTGGCCTATCGCAAGGAGATGAAGCTGCGCTTCATCAATCTCACCGATGCATGGGCCTCGCGCCGCATGTACCTGTGCACGCGGCAGGAGGCGCTGACGTTTCCGCAGCGCCGCCTGGTCGATCATCTGCTCGCGCGCGGCCTTTCCTAGCGCCTGGCGCATCACAGCGGCTGCGTTCAAGCCACGCGCGGCACCCGTGCCTAAGCTCCAGCACGCTCCATCAAGAGAGCATCAACTGGAGACTTCATGAGACAACAGACATTCCGTCGCGGCGTCGTGCCGCCGTTCATGCTCGCACTCGCGGCTGCAGCCACGCTGGTCGCCTGCGGTGGCGGCGGCAACAACGGCTTCTCGTTCATTCCGGTACCGGCCAATCCTGCCAACCCGCCGGCCGACGCCACCTACAAGGCAGAGATCCGCCGCACCGCCATGGGCGTGCCGCACATCAAGGCCGACAACTTCGCCGGTGTGGGCTACGGCTACGGCTATGCGCAGGCGCAGGACAACCTCTGCACCATGGCCGACTCGTTCCTCACCTACCGCGGCGAGCGTTCGCAGTATTTCGGCGCCGACGCGCAGCTCGTGGCCAGCAGCACCATCGCGCGGCCGAAGAACGTCGACTCCGACTTCTTTCACCGCCATGTGATCTCGTCCGATGTGCTGAAGAAGATGATCGATGCGCAGCCCGACAACCTGAAGAAGATGGTCGAGGGCTTCACGGCGGGCTACAACCGCTACGTGCGCGAGGCCAGGGCCGGCGGCAGCGCCAACGCGGCCTGCCGCACCGAGGCATGGGTGCAGCCCATCACCACCGATGACATCTACCGACGCATGTATGCGGCCAACCTGGCGGGTGGGTACAGCAACTTCCTGTCGGCCATTGCCACCGCCGTCGCGCCCGAGCCGACCGGTCCGCAGAAGCTGAGCGCGCGCAGCCACGGCCGCAAGCTCGGGGTCCAGCATGCGGCGCTGGACATCGGTGAACTCCCGATGCAGGTCGGCGGCCAGGAGGGCGTGGGCAGCAACATGATCGGCTTCGGCACGGCAGCCACCGGCGACAGGAGCCCGCTGCTGTTCGGCAACCCGCACTGGTACTGGCGCGGGCCCGACCGCTTCTATCAGGCGCAGCTCACCATCCCGGGGCAGCTCAACATCAGTGGCACTTCCTTCCTGGGCATCCCCGTCATCCTGATCGGCTTCAACGACAACATCGCATGGAGCCACACGGTGTCGACGGCGCGGCGCTACGGCGTCTACGAGCTGCAGCTCGCGTCGGGCGACCCGACGAGCTACATGCGCGACGGCAAGGCCGTGAAGATGCAGGCCGACGCCATCACCATCAAGGTGAAGGCCGCGACCGGCGAGATGACGCAGGTGACGCGCACGCTCTACAAGTCCGAGTACGGCCCGATGCTCAACCTCCATGCGGTCAATGCCAAGCTGCCGCCGTGGGGCCAGACCGCCGCCTATGCGATCCGCGACATCAATGGCGAGAACTACCGCACCTTCCGCAACTGGCTGCGCTGGAACCAGGCGAAGTCGCTCGACGAGTTCATCGCCATCCAGCGCGAAGAGGCCGCCATTCCGTGGGTCAACACCGTGGCCGTCGGCCGCGGCAGCGACAAGGCCTGGTATGCCGACATCGGCGCGGTGCCCAACGTCTCGCCCGACCAGATGGCGAGCTGCTCCAGCCAGAGCCAGGTCGGCCTGGCGCTGCGCGCTTCGCTGGGCCGCGCGCCGGTCTTCGACGGTTCGCGCAGCGCCTGCGACTGGCAGACCGATGCCGATTCGGTGCAGAAGGGCGCCATCGCCCCGTCGCGCATGCCCAGCCTGATGCGCGACGACTACGTCGCCAACATGAACGACAGCTACTGGCTTGCCAACCCGAAGGCACCGATGACCGGCTATCCGGACATCATGGGCGCGGCCCGCACCGATGCCGTGAGCTTCCGCACCCGCATGGGCAACCTGCTGGCACAGGGCCGCATCGACGGCACCGACAGCTACGGCGCCAAGGGTGCGACGGTCGACACCGTCAAGCGCATGGTGCTCGACAGCCGCGTGCTCACGGCCGAGTTGTTCAAGCAGGAGGCGCTGGACATCGTGTGCGCGTTGCCGGCGACCTTCGCGGTCAACGGCGACCTGCAGGCCAAGGAAACGTTCTCGCCGGCACGCAACGTCGACACCACGGCAGCCTGCAATGCGCTGCGCAGCTGGGACAACACCGGCGTCAGCACCTCGCGCGGGGCGCACCTGTGGGACGAGTTCTGGGCCCGCGCGCTGCTGCCCAGCGACGCGATCTACACCACACCCTTCGACCCTGATGCACCCATCCAGACGCCACGCGGCCTGAAGACCGATCCGACCACTGTCGATAACCTGCGCCAGGCCTTCGGCGCCGCGGTGCTGCGCGTGGAAGCCAGCGGCTACGCGGTCGATGCGCAGCGCGGCGACTACCTGTTCGCCACCCGCGGCGGCAAGAAGATTCCGCTGTATGGCGGCTGCGGCGGCCCGGGCTATTTCACCATCGCGTGTTCGGACAACCGCCTCGACAAGGGTGGCTACACGATGGACAAGGACCCGAACGGCAACAGCTACATGCAGATCGTGCGCTTCCCCGAAGGCGGCGTGGAGGCCCACACCTTCCTGACCTTCTCGCTGTCCGACGACCCCGCGTCCGAGCACAACGGCGACTACACCCGCGCCTACAGCGCCGGGCAGTGGCTGAAGGTGCCGTTCTCGGAGTCGGAGATCAAGGCCGACGCGGCCTTGCGCAGCACGTCGATCCAGGAGTAAGCCTGCAGGCAGGGCTCGCGGGGCGCGGCGGTCAGCCTGGCTGCCGGCGCTGCGCGAGCCAGTTCCACCCGGCACCCGCGGCCATCAGGACGCAGGTGCCGAGGAACACGGCGCGCATGCCCACGTGCCCGCCCACGAAGCCGCCGAGCAGCGGCCCCGCCACTTGGCCGGTGTACTGCGCGGAGGTCGAGTAGCCGAGCATGTTGCCTGCCACGCGCTCGGGCACGTTGTGGCGGATCACGCTCGCGATGCACGGCAGCAGCCCGCCGAGCGACAGCCCCATCAGGAAGCGCAGCACCACCAGCTGCCAGCCCGATGTGACAAAGGCCTGCGGCACCAGCAGCACCGCCGACACCGCGAGACAGCCGACGATCACGTTCCAGTGGCCCACCCGGTCGGCCAGCTTGCCCAGCCGCGAGGCCGAGAGGATGCTGCCCAGCGCGGCGGCGGACATCACGAGGCCGGCCACCATCGTCACGCGGTTCGGGTCCTCGACCAGCGTGGCCACGTACACCGTGATGATCGGCTCGATCGACATGTTCGCCAGCATCAGCAGCATGCCGGTGAAGAGCATCGCGACCAGCGGCCGCTTGTCGGGCACCGCGGCCCAGCCGGCTTCGGCCGTGCCGCGCTGCTTCAAGGCGGCGGGAGTTCGCTTCTCTTCGCGGATCAGGAAGGCGGTGGCCAGGAAAGCCACGAAGATCATCGCACCCGCCGCGAAGAAGGTCGCGCGGATGCCGATCAGCGGCGGCAGCACGCCGCCCACCAGCGGGCCCACGAGGTTGCCCGCCATGATGGCCGACGACATGGTGCCCAGCGCCCAGCCGGTGCGCGCCTTGGGCGTCTGCGTGGCCACGAGCACCATCGAGCCCGAGGCATAGCCGCCCAGCAGACCGGCCAGCAGCCGCAGGCCGACGAGCTGCCACACGTTGCCCGCGATGCCGATGAGCGCCATCGCCACCGACATGCCCAGGCTCGCGCGGATCAGCATCGGCTTGCGGCCATAGCGGTCGGCCAGCCTGCCCCACAGCGGCGCCACCAGCGCGGCGCTGAAGAAGGTCGCGCCATAGGCCGCGCCCGACCATTGCACGATGGCCGCATGGTCCCTCACGCCCAGCTGCTCGACGTACAGCGGCAGGAACGGCAGCAGCAGCGTCATCGCGATGATGGTGGTGAAGGAGCCGAACATGCACACGGCGAGGTTGCGCTGCCAGTGGGTGTCGGTGCCGGTGTCCGCTGCTGCGGCGGCGTCGGGGGTCGTCGGATTCGTCATGGGGCGGGCCCATTGTGTGACGGCGCGGGCAATCGCGCGCCTGCCGATTGGCGGCGGGGCCCATCGCCGCGCGGGAAGGGCGCGCCGCGGCCATCGCGGTGCGGTCTCAGGTCAGAGCGGCCGGACCTGCCACGCCGAGTCGGGCCCGAACAGTGCCTGGCACTTGGGGCATTCCTCGGAGAAGAACGGAATCGTCGTCTTGCAAGACGGGCACACGCCCATGCGCACGGGCGCATCGGAATCGCCCGCCATGGCCGCGCCGGTGAACAGGCCGGACGGCGCAGGCGGCGGTGCGGCCGGCACCAGCGACGTGAACAGCCGTTCCTTCAGCGCGGCGCGCGTCTGCTCGTCGAGCCCCTCGCGATCGACGTAGGCATCGATGGACTTGCGTCGCTTCTCGAGCCAGTCCGGCTGGTGCTGGCGCCAGACGGTGAATGCCTCCGCGAGCAACATGCGCAGCACGGCCGGCGGCAAGCCCGTGTACAGGAGATGCAGCTCGCCGACATGCGTGACGAGCGAGATGAAGGTCTGGGCGCTCGGCTGCGTGGTCGAGCTGGTGATCTCCTTGTTCGTGGAACCGCCGGACAGCAGGCCGCCGAACAGGCCGAAGTCCGGGTAGGTGTGCCCGGTCGTCGTGATGGCGTGGTTGCCGAGCGAGAGTTCGGCCAGTTCGAAGTAGGGCACCGCCACGGGGTCCCGGCCTTCCGCGGCCACGCCCAAGCAGGTGGTGCCGAAGGCCAGCGCGACCTTCTCGTCGCTGAAGAAGGCATAGCCCGCCGCGCTCACGACCGCGCATTCCCGCAGCGAGGGTGTGTTCGGCAGCGGCGTGAATTGGAAGTCGAGGCGCAGTGCTGGCGTCATGGGGACTTCAGCGGGTCTTGACTTGCGTGCGCACGAACTCGAACACCGAGGTCTTCTCGCTCGCCGTCACCTCGAGGCGGATCACGTCGTCGGGCTGGGGGGTCGGGTCGCAGCAGTTCTTCAGGACCAGGTCGCCCGTCACCATCTGCAGCGGCTCCACCGTGTTCAGCTGCAGGATCGAGTTGGCCGACTGCTCCTGGCTCTGCGCGTTGTATTCGATCTGCCGGATGCCCAGCACCGTGGCGCCGCCCACGGCCGCGCCGGCCAGCATGCCGGCTACGGGGTCGTACACGCGCACCGTGTTCGTGCCGGCGAAGTTCGTGATGCCGTGGCGGCCGACCACCGAGCCCGAGTAGTTCTGGCGGTAGGTCTGGCGCGAGGCGCCATAGGCCGCCGCGCCGGCGGCCAGTCCGCCGATGATGGCCAGCGCCACCTGCTTGGCCTGCTTCTCCGACTGGATCTCGGCAATGCGCTCGCTGTAGGTGTAGATCTGCACCGGCGCGCCGCGGAAGTAGGCCTTGACGTTGTCGGTGCTGAAGTTCACGGGCGCGGCCGTGTTGTTCGCGTAGCCCAGCGTGAAGGTCGGCTGGGTCGGGCCCTGCATCTTGAAGCGCGAGTAGACGAAGAGCTCGCGCGATTCGTCCTTCTCGGACAGCGTACCCACCCCGTCGGTGTACTTGATTGTCTGCGCGGCGTCCTGGCTGGGGCGCGGTGTGTAGGTGATGTTGGCCGTGGCGCAGCCGCTGACGAACACCGAGATGGCGACGACGCAGCAGAGGGTACGCATGGGAGTGCCGTCGCGGGACTCGGGCTGGGCAGGGGAGGATTCGAATTCGCGCTGCAATGCGCCGCTGACAGCAATCACCGGGACTCCGTTCGTTGTGCTGGGGGAAAGAGTGGGCCCGGTGGTCGAACTGACCGGGGCCTGACTGCACAATCGTAACTTGACGTATCTAAATGTCAGTAGATCGTTCTTGACACCGGTGTGGCTCACCAAGTCGTGGCGGAGACTTCTGTGAATTTGTTCACGAATTTCCGATGTCAGGGTGCCACAGGCTCCCCCATGCGCCGACCAACGCGATAAGCCCGCCCGCCATGACCACGGTGACAGCCGCGCCGAGCCCGCCGAACAGCAGCGTGCCGAGCCCCGCGCCGGCCATCATGGCCGCGGCCGTCAGCGCGAGGCGCAGGCGGATGATGCTGGCGAGTTCGGTGCCTTCGAGCCGTGTTTGCAGGAAGGTCATCATGGGAATGAAGAACATCGGCCCGCCCAGGCCCGACACGAAGGCCGCGGCCATCATCGACGGCAGCCATGCCGCCTGCGGCAGCAGCCAGAACGGCAGTGGCACCAGCGCCAGCGCGCCCCCGAGGACGACGTAGCCGTTGAACATGAAGCGGCCGAGCCGCACCGGCCGGTGGGCGGCCACCCAGAAGTTCGACAGGAAGTCGCCCGCGCCGTAGGCGGCGACAAGGGCCGCCACCGCGCCGAGGCCGGTCAGGCCGAAGCCCGACAACCCGATCTGCGCGACCAGGAACGGCAGGCCGAGGCTCACGCCGATGGTCCAGGCTGCAAGCACCGCGGTGTTGGCCAGCAGCAGGAGGCGGATGTCCGTGTGCTGCGCCATGAGCGTGGCACCCTGCATCAGGCGCCGGGAGACCGGCACTGGCTGGGTGGGCGCGGCGGGCCTCTCGCCCAACTTGCCCAGCTTGCCCATCGCGGCCACGGCCCACGCGGACGCGAGAAAGCTCACGGCGTTCACGGTCAGGAAGTGCAGCACCGGCAGCACCGCGGCCAGCAGGCCGGCGGCGAAGGGGCCGGTCAGCCGCGACAGCCGCGTCGTGGCGTCCAGCAGCGCATTGACGCCCTGGACCCGCTCCTTCGTTCCCGCGACATGCGGAATGCTGGACAGCAGCGCCGGCTGGAACAGCGCGCTCAACGCCGCCAGCGCCATCGCCGATGCGACAAGGCTCCAGAGCGTCAGCCCGTAGATGCTGGCGAGCACCACGGGCAGCACCGCAATGAGCGCCGACACCAGGTCGGTGCCGATCATCGTGGCCCTTGGCGAGAGGCGATGCGCGAAGAGACCGGCGCCCAGGCTCACAACCAGCACTACCGCGTGCTGTGCCAGCGGCAACAGGCTGGCGCTGGAGCCGGCAACTTCGATGGCGAGCCACAGCACGGCCATGCGGTTGAGCTCGCTGCCGAAGCCGGAGAAGGCGAGGCCGGCCCACAGGCACGCGGTGCGGCGTTCGCGCAGCAGTTCGATGAACGGGTGCATGGCCCGATTGTGCGCATTCGAACCGACAGTGGGCCCGCACACGCCCAGCGGCATGTACGGCGGCAGCCGTATGATCGTCCGGCACCATGCGCAACTCACTCGACTTCAGTTCCTGGCAGGGCCTTCTGACAACGCTGCTGGGCCTCGTCGTGGTGTCCCTGGTGGCGGTCGGCATCCGCCTCGTTGTGATGCACAGCGTGCAGCAGCGGCGCGAGCGGCAGAACCGCCAGATCAACGAACGGCTCAAGACGCTGATCGCAGCCTACAAGGTGCTTGGCGGTTCGTTCACCGGGGACCTGTCGGTCGATCCCAGCCATCTGCGCGAACTGCGCGCGCGTGAAGGCGCCGAGACATCGGCAATCTCCGCGTCGGATCGGCGCCGGCGCATCCGCGATGCCGTGGAGGCGGCGCTGTCGGACGTGATCCTGCTGGGCACCGAAGAACAGGTGCGCCTCGCGGCACAGGCTGCCAACGACATGGTGGCCGGACGGCCGGTGGAGACGGCGGACCTGGTGGTGTCGCTGCGGCTTTTCATCCGCGACGTGCTCGACCTCGACCCGATTCCGCCGCAACTCGGCATTCCCAAGCAGGGGCCGGTGCGCGCCAAGGGTGCCGCCCCGCGCGAAGGAGGAGGCGGCAAGGGCGGCGGGGGTTCAGCAAGAGGCGGTGGCGCGGCAGGTGGCGGAGAAGGCGGTGGAGGCCTTGGCGCCGGCCTGCACGGTGATACCGCGCACGACCCCGCCGTGTCCTAGCGCAGCATCGTCGTCGTCAGATGCGGTGCGTGCGGCGTGCGTAGAACATCGCCAGCGCCAGGCCCGTGACAGCCGCGCCGCCCCAGGCAAAGGCCGGACTGCGCAACGCGCGCTGCAGGCGTGCGCGGCGACCCTGTTCCGGGTTTACGCCATGTGCGGCCTGCTCCTTCGGCGTGAGCGGTCGCGCGACGTTCGGGTTTTCTTCGCCCTCGAGCACGGCTTGCGAAATGTCGAGCGGGGTCAGCGAGTCGTTGACGGTGGATGCGGTCATGGTGGCTGGCCTTTCTTTCTTCTCTCGGTGATGAATCTGTGGCCCGAGGCTCGCGCAGCCCGGTGCCGCGGGCCTAAGGCGAAGCGCCGACATTGAGGTAGGCCAATGCCCCGGCCGCATCACGCGCAGCGGCCCCGTTTAAAATCCTGCTCCCCTCGCAGCCGGGCGTCCCGGCCGGCTGCGGGGTTTTGCATTTCCGGGGCCATGTAGAGGAACACCATGTACAAAAACCTCGCGGGCCGCGCCGTTCTGGCGTGGGCAGCCGCCTGTTTTTTATCTCCCGCCTTTTCGCAGCCACAGCAGCAGGCCCCCAAGGCCCCGCTGAAGATCGGCTTTGTCTATGTCACGCCGGTCACCGACGCCGGCTGGGTGCGCCAGCATGAAGAAGGCCGCAAGGCCGTCGAGGCGGCGCTCGGCGACAAGGTCAGGACCACCTACGTCGAGAACGTGGCCGAAGGCGCCGATGCCGAGCGCGTGATCCGCGACCTCGCGCAGCAGGGCAACCGGCTCATCTTCACGCCGAGTTTCGGCTACATGGAGCCGACGCTGAAGGTGGCGAGGGACTTCCCCGACGTGAGGTTCGAGTCCATTACCGGCTACAAGACCGCACCCAACGTGGCGACGGCCAACGCGCGCTATTACGAGGGGCGCTACCTCGCGGGCATCGCGGCCGGCCGCATGACGAAGACCAACGTGGCGGGCTACGTCGCGGGCTTTCCGATTCCCGAGGTGCTGCAGGGCATCAACGCCTTCACGCTCGGCATGCGCTCGGTGAACCCGGGCGCCAAGGTGCACGTCGTGTGGCTCAACGAGTGGTTCGATCCGCCGAAGGAGCGCGACGCGGCCATGGCGCTGTTCAACCAGAACGCGGACGTGGTGGCCTTCCACACGGGCTCCACGGCCGTGATGTCCGCGGCGCAGGAGCGCGGCAAGCTGGCCATCGCGTACCACTCCGACATGCGCAAGATCGCGCCCGACGCGCAGATCGTCGCGGTCACGCACCAATGGGGCGGCTACTACACGCAGCGTGCGAAGGCCGTGCTCGACGGTACCTGGAAGAGCGGCAACCTCTGGGGCGGCGTGAAGGAAGGAATGATCCGCGTGGGCGACTTCGGTACCAAGGTGCCCAAGGCCGTGCAGGACGAAGTGCTGGCGCGCCAGAACGACATCGCCGCCGGCAGGCTGCAGCCGTTCCGTGCCGTGGCGGCCGATGTGCGCGACAACGAGGGTCATGTTGTGATCGCCAAGGGGGCGCAGTTGGGCGACGAGCAGATCCTGAAGATGAACTGGCTGGCCGAGGGCGTGCAGGGGCGGGTGACGCGCTGAACCACGTTGTCCCGGCGCTATCCGCTGTGGTCAGGATTGGGCCGCCTTGCGATAGGCCGCACGCCGCCTGGAACGGGGGAAGGCGGCACGGCCTCCGTTGTTGCGACCACATCGACATCCAGCCCCAGTGCCGCGAGCGCATTCATGTACGCCCCCATCGTGACCGAAGGCTCGCCAGACAAATCCGTCAATTTGTCCAGAATGAGATGCACAAAGCTCGCTGCTTTTGTTCAGCCCAGCCGCTCGACCACAAAATCCACGAAGGTCCGCAGCTTCGCGCTCGGCCGGGCTTCGGGCATCCGCATGATGTGAACCTGCCGTGTGGGCAGCTCCCAATCGGGCAGCAGTTGCACCACCAGGCCTGACGCGAGCGCGGGCCCCAGCAGCGCATCGGCCTGCACGATCACCCCCATGCCGGCCATGGCCGCGGCCAGCAGTGCCTGGCCGTTGTTGGTGGTGAGCGGGCCGCGCACGGGCACACGCACCGTCTGGCCGTCGCGCGTGAAGCGCCAGGAATGGTCCGGGCCCCAACTCGCAAAGCCCAGCAGCGGGAAGGCCTCCAGGTCGGACGGATGCGCCGGCTGTCCGTGGCGCGCGACCCATGCGGGGCTGGCCACGGCGAACATGCGGGCCAGGGCCAGCGGCCTGGCAATGAGCCGTTCATCCACCGCCGCGCCCGAGCGGATGCCGCAGTCGAAGCCTTCTTCCGCAAGATCGACCACGCGGTCGTTGAGGCTCAGGTCGACCTTCACCTGCGGATGGGCGGCGATGTACTCGCCTATCACCGGCGTGAGCTTGTGCGCCCCATAGGCCACCGGCGCGGTGACGCGCAGCACGCCCTGCGGCACGGCGCGCAGCGACTCGGCCACGCCGTCGGCGGTGTGGACGCTGGCAAGAACGTCGCGGCAGCGTTCGAGGTATGCGGCGCCGATTTCGGTCAGCGCATGGCGGCGCGTGGTGCGCTCCAGCAGGCGGGCGCCGAGCTGTTCCTCCAGTGCGCGGATGTGCTTGCCGACCATCACTGCCGACAGGTCGAGCGCCTCGGCGGCGGCCGCGAAGCTGCCCGCGTCGACAGTGGCGACGAAGACTTCCATGGCGCGAAGCTTGTCCATATTGAGAATCCTGAGTTTCGAATGACCGAACCGGGAGGCAATTTATCAAATCAATGGTTCGCAAAACAATAGCCGCTTGTTGATTCACTTTTGGCGAGGTTTCCATGAAGGTTCTTGTTGTGGGCGCAACGGGCGCGATCGGCAGCGCAGTGGCACAGACGTTGGCCGAGCGCGGTCACGAGGTGATTCGTGCAGGACGCACGCGAGGCGACCTCCAGGTCGACATCACGAGCGATGCGAGCGTCGAGGGGCTGTATGCGGCAGTGGGGCGCGTCGATGCCGTCGTGTCGGCGGCGGGCGGGTTGTTCTTCGGGCCGCTGAATGAAATGCGGCCGGTCGACTTCAACATCGGCCTGCAGGACAAGCTGCTCGGCCAGGTGCGGCTCGCGTTGCTGGGCCAGCACGTGCTGACCGATGGCGGCTCGATCACGCTGACCACGGGCATCGTTGCGGACGAGCCGATCCGCCAGGGCGCGAATGCCACGGCCGTCAATGCGGCGGTCGAGGGTTTCGTGCGCGGCGCGGCGATCGAGCTGCCGCGCGGCATCCGCATCAACGTGGTGAGCCCGACGGTGCTGACCGAATCGCTGCCGCTGTACGGCGCTTTCTTTCCCGGATTCGAGTCGGTGTCGGCGGCGAAGGCTGCGCAGGCCTATGTCCGCAGTGTCGAGGGGCAGCAGACGGGGCGCGTGTATCGCGTGTGGCAATGAGAGTGCGCGCATTGCTCGGGGGCGCGTCGCTCGCGTTCGTGGCGGCGGTGGCCTCGGCCGCGCCCGCCGAGGTGCAGGCCTTGCCGGACGACTGGTATCCGGAAAGCGTCGCCATCGGCCCGGACGGCTCGTTCTACGTCGGCAGCTGGCGCGAGGGCGCGGTCGCCAGGTTGAAGCCGGGCGTCGCGCCGAAGGCCGAAGTGCTCGTGAAGCCTGGTGCCAATGGCTTGGCGAACGGGCAGGGCGTGCTGGTCGATGCGAAGCATCGGGCGCTGTGGGTCTGCTCGGGCAGCAGCGGCTTCACCACCGTGCCGCAGACGCCGAGCGCGCTCAAGCGCTACGACCTGGCTACTGGCGCGCCGCGCGCGAGCTATGCAATGCCCGACGAGGGCTACTGCAACGACATGGCGCAGGACGCGGCCGGCAACATCTACGTGACCGACTCCTACCACCCGCGTGTGCTGCGGCTCGCGCCGGGGGGCACCGCGCTCACGGTCTGGAAGGAAGCCCCGGCGCTGGCCGGCGCAGGCCCCTACAAAGGCCTGAACGGCATCGCCATCGACGGCGGGCGCGATGTCTATGTGAGCCTCGTGGCGGCGGCTTCCTACGTGCTGCGCATCGGCCTGGGCGCCGACGGCAACGCCGGCGAGGTCACCCGCATCGAGGCGCCGCGCGTGATGAAGAACGTGGATGCCATCCGCGCCTGGAAGCCCGGCCGGCTCGTGCTGTTTGAAAGCAATGCCTTCGGCGACGGGCCTTACGGCGGGCAGGTCACGGTGGCGCGCATCGACGGCGCGAAGCTGGGCCTGCAGACCGTGGTGACGGGGCTCAACGATCCGTCGTCGGGCGCGGTGCTGGGCGACCGCGTCTATTTCATCGAGTCGAAGTACGCGCTGCTGACCAGGCGCAAGGACAGCGACGGGCCGGTGCCGACGGGCGTGCCCTTCGACATCCAGTCGCACGCGTTGCCGCGCGACTGAAATCCCGCCTTGCTTTCAAAGGAGATCGCACCATGCTTTTGTTGATCGTCAGCTACATCAAGGCGCCCGCGCAGGTCGAGCCGCACATCAAGTCCCACGGCGAGTGGGTCGCGCGTCATCTGGAGGAGGGGAACTTCCTCTTTGCAGGGCCGAAGAAGAGCGGGCTTGGCGGTGTGATCGGCGCCAGGAACATCGACAAGCCGGCGCTGCTGCAGATCCTCGCGGAGGACTCGTACGTGAAGGCCGACGTCGCGGAGTACCAGATCGTCGATGTCGATCTCAAGGCCGCGGGTGCCGGCTTTGAGGCGCTGAAGGGCGTGTAGCGAGGAGCCCGGGGCGGTGAGTGCATTCGGCGTATAGCACTCATATGCGCATGGAAATTGCGGCGGGCCGGAGCTGGATTACCCTCCGCACCCACGATGAAAAAAGCCTACCGCGCCTCCCTCCTGCGATTCGATGCCGCCGGCCAGCCCGTTTTCGATGAAGACGGCCTGCTGGTCGTCGCCCCCGACAGCGCCGGCCGCCAGCGCGTGCTCGATGCCGGCAGCCATGCCGCCGTCGCACCGCGCCACCCGGATGCCCACACCACCCACCTGCCCGGGCGCATCCTCGCGCCGGGGTTTGTGGACATGCACATCCACTTCCCGCAGACGGACATCATCGGCTCGCCCTCGCCGGGGCTGCTGCCCTGGCTCGAGAACTACACCTTCCCGGAAGAAAGCCGGTTCGCCGACCCCGCGCATTCGAACGAAGTGGCCGACGTGTTCTTCGACGAGCTGCTGCGCAACGGCGTCACCACCTCGCTGACCTTCGCGACCTCGCACGTGGCTTCGGTGGATGCCTTCTTCGAGGGCGCACGGCGCCGCAGCCTGCGCATGATCACGGGCAAGGTGCTGCAGGACCGCAACTCGCCCGACGGCGTGCGCGACCAGACCGAGCAGAGCCTGATCGACAGCGAGGCGCTGATCCGCAAGTGGCACAACACCGACCGGCTGGGCTATGCCATCACGCCGCGTTTTGCGCCTGCCAGCACCGATGCGCAGATGCGCGGCGCGGGCGAACTGGCGGCCAGGTACGCCGACACCTGGATCCAGTCGCATGTGGCGGAGAACCGGGACGAAGTGAGCTGGGTGCGCGAGCTCTACCCGAAGGCGCGCTCCTACCTCGACGTGTATGCCGGCTTCGGCCTGATGCGCGAGCGCGCGGTATACGCCCACTGCATCTACCTCGACGACACCGACCGCGCGCTGCTGCGCGACACGAAGACGGCCGCCGCGGTGAGTCCGACCAGCAACCTGTTCCTGGGCAGCGGCTTCTTCGACTTCGGCGCGGCCGACCGCGTGGGCTATCCCTACGGACTGGCCAGCGACGTGGGCGGCGGCACCAGCTTCAGCCCGTTCCACACCATGATGGCCGCCTACTACGTGGGCCGCGAAGGCCAGACCAAGACCGGCCTGAGCATCGCGCCGTCGGAACTCTGGTGGCGCCACACCGGTGGCGCTGCGCGCGCGCTGGGGCTCGACGGCGTGATCGGCAACCTGCAGCCGGGCTGCGAAGCCGACTTCCTGGTGCTCGACCCGGCGGCCACGCCGCTGCTGGCGCGCAAGACGAAACGGGCGGACACGCTGGAGGAAATGCTCTTCGCGATGATCGTGCTGGGCGACGACCGGCTGGTCGAGCGCACGGTGATCTCGCAGGCGCTGTAGCACCCCGGGCGGCGGGGTGGGCGGTGGCGCATGCCACAATTCGCCCCCGATTTCCCCGCAGCAGCAGCGAGCGCATATGAGCATCAAGAGCGACAAATGGATCCGGCGCATGGCCGAAAACGAAGGAATGATCGATCCCTTCGAACCGGGCCAGGTGCGCGAGTCCTCGGGCCACAAGATCATCAGCTACGGCACCTCGAGCTACGGCTACGACATCCGGTGCGCGCCTGAGTTCAAGGTCTTCACCAACATCCACAGCACCGTGGTCGACCCCAAGAATTTCGACGAGAAGAGCTTCGTCGACATGCACGGCGACTACTGCATCATCCCGCCCAACAGCTTCGCGCTGGCGCGCACCGTCGAATACTTCCGCATCCCGCGCAACGTGCTCACCATCTGCCTGGGCAAGAGCACCTATGCGCGCTGCGGCATCATCGTCAACGTCACGCCCTTCGAGCCCGAATGGGAAGGCTTCGTGACGCTCGAATTCAGCAACACCACGCCGCTGCCCGCGAAGATCTACGCGGGCGAAGGCTGCGCGCAGGTGCTGTTCTTCGAGAGCGACGAAGTCTGCGAGACCAGCTACAAGGACCGCGGCGGCAAGTACCAGGGCCAGCGCGGCGTCACTCTGCCGAAAACCTGACCCGCCGCCGCGCCTTTCGCTGACGGCCGGTTACCCCGGTGGCCGCCGGGCCAAGTACCATCCTGCGGTCACCGGCAACAACTCCTGCAAAAGGCCGGTAAGGAGCGCGCGATGAGATGGGAAGGCAACGAACAATCGGACAACGTCGAGGACCGCCGCGGTGAAGGCGGCGGTGGTGGCGGCGGCTTCATCGGCGGCCGCAGCATTGGCATCGGCACCATCGCGGTCGCGCTGATCGCGGGCTGGGTCTTCGGCATCAACCCGCTCACCGTCCTGGGCCTGCTCAGCGGCGGCGGAGGGCCTGCCCAGGTGCAGCAGCAGCCCCAGCAGGGGCCGGCACCCAAGCCGCCGTCTAACGACCGCGAAGCGGCCTTCGTCTCGACCGTGCTGCGCAACACCGAGGTGGTCTGGACCGACATCTTCAAGCAGAACGGCGGCACGTACCACGCACCGCGCCTCGTGCTGTTCCGCAACGCCACGCCCACGGCCTGCGGCACGGGGCAGTCGGCCATGGGGCCGTTCTACTGCCCCGGCGACCAGAAGGTCTACATCGACCTCGGCTTCTACGACACCCTCAAGAACCAGCTCGGCGCGCCGGGCGAGTTCGCGCAGGCCTACGTCATCGCGCACGAGGTCGGCCATCACGTGCAGGACGAACTCGGCATCACCGCCAAGGTCGACGGCATGCGCAATCGCCTGAGCCAGACCCAGAACAACGCCATGAGCGTGCGCGTCGAGCTGCAGGCCGACTGCTTCGCGGGCGTGTGGGCCCACCATTCGCAGGAGTCGAAGAAGTGGCTCGACCCGGGCGACATCGAGTCCGCCATGAACGCCGCACAGAAGATCGGCGACGACGCCCTGCAGCGTTCCGCGGGCCGTGCGGTGGTGCCCGACAGCTTCACCCATGGCACCAGCGCACAGCGTCAAAGGTGGTTCGGCGCGGGCTACCAGAGCGGCGACATTAAGGCCTGCGATACCTTCAACGCGCGCAGTCTTTGAGCTCGACGGGCTCGCAGGGCCCGTGCCTGCTGCCTTAGGTGCTATGAAATAAATAGCAATTCCGTCGGCACGGACGTTGTCACGCCGCGGTCACTGCTGTTTTTTGCGGCAATGCGACAATAGAGGGCTCAATGACAAGTTCCTTCTCCAATCTATCGCTGGCGGAACCGCTGGCGCGCGCCGTGGCCGAAATGGGCTACGAGACCATGACACCGATCCAGGAGCAGGCCATTCCGGTCGTGCTCTCCGGGCAGGATGTGATGGGCGCCGCCCAGACCGGCACCGGCAAGACGGCGGCGTTCTCGCTGCCGTTGCTGCAGCGCATGCTCAAGCATGAAAACGCCTCGACCTCGCCCGCGCGGCATCCGGTCCGGGCCCTGGTGCTGCTGCCCACGCGCGAACTGGCCGACCAGGTCGCGCAACAGGTCAAGCTGTACGCCAAGTACACCAACCTGCGCAGCACGGTCGTGTTCGGCGGCATCGACATGAAGCCGCAGACGCTGGAGCTGAAGAAGGGCGTCGAAGTCCTGGTGGCCACGCCCGGCCGGCTGCTCGATCACATCGAAGCCAAGAACGCGGTGCTCAACCAGGTCGAATACGTGGTGCTCGACGAAGCCGACCGCATGCTCGACATCGGCTTCCTGCCCGACCTGCAGCGCATCCTGAGCTACCTGCCCAAGCAGCGCACCACACTGCTGTTCTCGGCCACGTTCTCCCCCGAAATCAAGCGGCTCGCAGGCAGCTACCTGCAGAACCCGGTCACCATCGAGGTGGCGCGCCCGAACGAGACGGCCTCCACCGTCGAGCAGCACTTCTACAGCGTGAGCGACGACGACAAGCGCCGCGCGCTCAAGCAGATCGTGCGCCAGCGCGGCATCACGCAGGCCTTCGTGTTCGTCAACAGCAAGCTCGGTTGCGCGCGCCTCGCACGCTCGCTGGAGCGCGACGGTCTGCGTACCACCGCGCTGCACGGCGACAAGAGCCAGGACGAACGCCTGAAGGCGCTGGCCTCGTTCAAGGCCGGCGAGGTCGACCTGCTGGTGTGCACCGACGTCGCGGCCCGCGGCCTCGACATCAAGGACGTACCTGCCGTCTTCAACTTCGACATTCCCTTCAACGCCGAAGACTACGTGCACCGCATCGGTCGCACGGGCCGCGCCGGCGCCTCGGGCCTGGCCGTGAGCTTTGCCAGCGGCGGCAACGACGTGCGCCTGGTGGCCGACATCGAGAAGCTGATCAAGAAGAAGATCGATCTCGAGCCCGTCGAATTCGAGGAAGACCGCCCGCGCGGCCGCATCAACGACGGACGCCGCCACTGGCGCGAAGAAGGCGAAGCCGGCGACGCACGCGACGTGCTCGACCAGCCGCGCGAACGCAGCGCCAGCCTGGGCGGCGACGCCCGTCGTGGTGGCGGACGCCCGCACCGCGCACCCGCAGCGCCGCGCGACCCGTTCTTCGACAAGCCCTACGAGCCGGGCGAAGCCGACGCGACGCCGGCCTGGGAAGCTGCCGCCAAGGCCGTGCCCGCGCGCGGCATCTCGAGCAACATCAAGAGCAAGCGCAAGGTTGCTGCGCTGTTCAAGAGCGCCGAGCCGAGCTGATCAGGCTGGCTCCGACGTAAAAAAAGCGGCGCTCTCGGGCGCCGCTTTGCATTTCGGCTCAGCGCCAGCCGCGGTGCCAGCCGTACTGCGGGTGGTGCCAGCCCCAGCCGTAGCGCGGGTGATAGGCCCACACGAAGCCGACGCCAGGCGAGACATACGTCGGCGCCACGTAGGCCACGCCCGGAGGCGCAGAGTAGACGGGGGCGGCCGGGGCGACCACGCAGCCGGTCAGGACTGCTGCGGCCAACGCGGCGGCGGACAAGGCAAGGATCGGGACTCTCATGGCGAAGCTCCTTTGATGAGTTGTTGTGCGCTATGCACAACCAACGCTTCGGCCTTTTGCCGGATGACGGCCTTTGCCGCCTTTACCCGGCCTACACAGTGTCACCGCCGTGTTGTCATCCTTTCAAAACGCTTGCACTTCAAGCACGCTGAAATGATGGGTTCCATCGCGGCCCAACTGCGCCACCAGGCCGTACTCCCAATCGAGATAGGCCTGCATCGCTTGCGCGGGCGCATCGGTGCCTTCGTAGGGCCGGCGGTAGCGGTCGGTGCGCGGTGTCGCAAGGCGCGTCTCGCCGCTCTCGGCTTCGAGGCCCGCGGCAAACCATGCCGCGTTGCCGCCCGCCAGCACCAGCACTTCGACATCGGCCTTGCCCTGTGCATCGAGCAGGGCGCGGACATCGGCCGCCGCGTAGCGCGCGAGCAGGCTGCTGCCGCAGGTCAGCACGTAGCGGCGCGACGCGGGAATGACCGCGTCCAGCGCATGCGCCAGTTGCGCACGGATCGCGTACCACGCGCCCGGGATGTGGCGCCGGACGTAGTTGGCGCTCGTGGTCACGTCGATCACTGCCGTGCCGGACGACGTCTGCCCAAGAAGCGCGGAGAGTTCGCCGGGCGTGATCTCCGCCACCACGGCCCCGACGGGCGGGTAGGCGGGCGCGGGGGCCACCTTCTCGCTGAACGCCGCGGCCTCGGGCACGGCGTGCGGCACATAGACCTCCCATCCCATCTGTGCGAGCCACGAGGCGCTCATCGATGCGCGCACCCCGTCGTCGTCCGCCAGCACGATGCGCGCGCCGCGTACCGGCACCTGGTGATCGGTCTCCTGCACCAGCTGGCCGCCGGGCGCGCTCGCAAAGCCCGGCAGGTGGCCCGCCGCGTATTCCTCGGGCGTGCGCACGTCGAAGCGATACACGGTGCGTCCTGGCGCCTCCAATGCCTGCAGCGCGGCCAGGTCGATGCGCCGCACGCCGGCCGCATCGGCCACGCGACGCGCGTCGGCCTGCGCCCGTGCGCGATGCGCGTCGGACACCGCGGCGGGAGCCTGCCGGCCGGCGCCGTGGTCCAGCACCTGCCCTGCCAGCTTCCAGCCGATCGTGCCGTTGCGCAGGGCCGCCACCGGGTTCGGAATGCCGGCGTTCACCAGCGACTGCGTGCCGATGATGCTGCGCGTGCGGCCCGCGCAATTCACGATCACCTGCGTGGCCGGGTCGGGCGCCAGCTCGCGCACCCGCAGCACCAGTTCCGCGCCGGGCACGCTGGTGGCCGAAGGAATGCTCATCGTCTGGTATTCGTCGAAGCGGCGCGCGTCGAGCACCACCACGTCGGCCTTGGCGTCGATCAGCGCTTTCACCTCGGGCGCCGACAGGGACGGCGTCTGCCGCTCGTGTTCGACCAGTTCGCCGAAGGACTTGCTCGGCACGTTCACGTCGCGGAACAGCTCGCCGCCCGCCTTGCGCCAGCCCTCGAGGCCGCCGTCGAGCAGATGGACGTTGGTGTAGCCCAGCCCGGCGAATGCCTTGGCGGCCAGCGGCGCGAGGTCGGTGCCGCCGTGTTCGCCGTACAGCACGATCAGCGTGTCGCGCCGCGGAATGCGCCGCCACGCTTCGATCTCGATGCGCGAGAGTGGCAGGTTCGCGGCCCACAGCGGGTGTTCCTGCGCGAACGGGTCTTCCTCGCGCACGTCGAGCAGCGCGGTTTCTTCGCGGGACAGCAGGCGCTCGCGCACGGCGGCAAAGGACAGGAGGGGAAAGGAAGCAGTCGTCATGCGGCGGTCGAAGAAGATCTGAGTTCGGCGGAGCGGTCCCACAGGTTGGGCAGCAGCGTGTTGGAGTATCCGGAGACGAAGGGCTTGCGTCCGCCCTCCGGCGGGTAAGTATGACGCCGCACGGCGCCGATGTTCGCGCCGTAGACGTGGATGCTGATCGACACCCGGTCCGCATGCGCGTTGTGCACGCGGTGCAGGTCGCCGACAGTGGGCGACACCGCTTCCACGTCGCCGGCATCGAGCCGCACCGCCTCGCCCTTCGCCTGTGCACGGCCTTGCGCATCGAGCGCATAGCCCTGGCTGTACTCGGCACCGCGCAGCATGCCGATCAGCCCCCACACCGTGTGGTCGTGCACCGGCGTGGCCTGCCCCGGCCCCCACACGAAGCTCACGACCGAGAAGCGCTCGGTGCTGTCCGCATGCAGCAGGAACTGCTGGTAGCGCGTCGGGTCGGGCTGCGCGAAGGCCTCGGGCAGCCAGTCGTCGCGCGCCACCAGCGTGCGCAGCAACGCGCCGCCTTCCGAAAGAATGCGGGGCTCGTCGGGTGCGCCGTCGAGCAGCCGACCGAAGGCGCCGACGAAGTCGCGAAGCGGCGCGATCACGCGGCGCGCTTCCAGAGTTGCGTGTCGGTGATCGCGCGCACATCCACCCGCACGGGCAGGATGCCGTCGCGCGCCGAGCGGTCGGCCACGGCCTGCAACGCGGCGATGTCCGCCTCGCTCACCGGCCGGCCCGCCACCGACGCCCGCGCGGTGATGATGCGGGAAGCCTCGATCGGCAGCCTTGTGAGTTGGCTGTAAGCCTGTGCATAGGCCTCGGGGTTGGCCAGCGCCCAGTCGCCCGCGCGGCCCAGCCGGTCGAGGAACTGCACGATGGCCGCGCGCCGGGCCGGGTCGGCCAGCGAATGCTCGCTCGCGGTGATGAAGCCCAGCGCGGTGTTGATGCCGCGCCCGTCGCGCAGGATGCGCCCGCCCTGCTGCACCGCGATGGTGTAGTACGGATCGAAGATGGCCCAGGCGTCGATCTGCCGCGAGGCGAAGGCGGCGGCCGCATCGGTCGGCAGCACGAATTTCACCGTCACCTCGTCGCGCTTCACGCCGGCCTCCTCGAGCGCGCCGTACAGCTGGTATTGCGAGATGCTGCCGCGCGCCGACGACACGATCACCGTCTTGCCGCGCAGGTCCGCCACGCTGCGCAGCGGCGAATCCTGCTGCACGACGATGCCCAGCGAATCGGCCTTGCCGACACGGGTGGCGACGATCTTCAGCGGCGTCTTGCCGACGGCGGCGGCCAGCACCGGCAGATCGCCGGCCATGGCCGTGTCGACCGCCGCGCCGCGCTGTGCCTCGAACAGCGGCGCGGCGCCCTGGAAGTTGGCCCAGCGATAGGCGAACGGCGCGCCGTCGAGCGCGCGCGAAGCCTCGAACAGCGAGCGCAGGCCACCGGCCTGGTCGCCGAGCACCAGCGTGGCCTGCGGCTGCGCCTGGGCGAATGCACGCAGCGAACCGGTGGCGGCCAGCGACAGCGCGGCGCCCTGCTTGAGCCAGCCGCGGCGGGAGGCCCTGGAGAAAAGCAGCGAGGTCATGCGGCACCTCCCGAAGGCAGCAGCGCGCGCTTGCCCGCCGCAACCAGGATCGCGTCGTTCTGCGGCGTGTGGATGCGGCTGCACAGCACGTCGCGGTAGTGCCGCTCCAGCGGGTTGTGCCGCGTCAGGCCGTGGTTGCCGCTGAGCTGCAGCGCCAGTTCGACCGCACGCACCGCATTGCCCGTGACCGTGTATTTCAGCAGGCCGCTGTCGGCCGCGGGTTGTGCCTGGCCGTCGTCGACGGCGGCGGTGGCGTCGTCGAGCAGCACGCGGTTGGTTCGCAGCAGCGCTTCGATCTCGCCCACGTGCTCCTGCACGCGCGGCAGGCTCGCCAGCGGTGCGCCGAGACTGCCGGGCGCGCGCTCGTTCAGGAAGCCGGCCAGCCAGTCGCGCGCGGCCGTGGCCACGCCGTTGTAGAGGGTGCCGAGCAGCACGGTCATCCAAGCCTGCTGCGTGGCGTGGGCGTCGATGTCGGTCTGGCTGCCGGCGTCGGGCGCCCAGTCGGCAGGTGCACGCAGGTCGACGGCGTGGTCCGCGCCGACGGCGACGTTCTCGAACACCACCTCGTGGCTGCCCGAGGCCCGCAGGCCCAGGTGGTCCCAGCTTGCGATCACGCGCACACCGGGGGCCTGGCGCGGCACCAGGAACACGCCGGTGCGCGGTGCGGGTTCGTCGGTGCGGGCCCACACCGCGAGCCACGAGAGCCCTTCGATGCCAGTCGTATAGAGCTTGTGGCCGTCGATCTTCCAGCCGTCGGCATCGCGTCGCGCCACGGTGGCCGGCAGGCCGCCGCGCGCGGGGGAGCCCAGGGCGGGCTCCACGCGCAGCGCGTTGATCAGCGCGCCGTGCTCCACCGCGTCGCGCGCCACGCGTTCGCGCAGGTGCGGCGGCCAGCGGCTGTCGCCGCGTGTCAGCGCGTGGTGCTGCAGATAGGTCATGGTGAGGATCAGCGCGGTGGCCGGCTCGCCGCGCGATACGGCCGCAATCACGCGCCGCGCCGTGGCCAGCGTGGCGCCGCCGCCACCGTAGGCGGCGGGCGCCACCAGGCCGATCAGCCCGTGCGCCTGCAGCGCGTCGAAGTTCTCGCGCGGGAAGGCGCCGCTGTGGTCGTGATCGGCCGCGGTGGCGGCGAAGCGGGCCGACAGCTGCGCCAGCAGCGCGGGCGCGGCCAGGCCGCCCGGGGGCGCGGATGGATGTTCCTCGGTCGTGGACGAGGGGCGTCGCAAGGGGAGTGCACTCATGGTCATGCACGGTAGCCGGCCGTCCGGCGCCGGAAAACGATGCATCCCGCATATGCAAACTCGTTTTTCTGTGTTTGCATCCGTGCCGCCTCTGGGTACGGTCCGGTGCATGAAACCAGATCTCTCGTTGGAACGGCGCCGCCTGCTGCAGGCAGCCGCCGCATGGGGCGCGGCGGCTTCGGCCGGCTGGGCCCGGGCCGCCGCGCCGTCGGCCGACCTGTCGGGCGTCACGCTGCGCGTGGGCACGTACAAGGGGCTCTGGCGGCCGCTGCTGGCGGCATCCGGCCAGGCCAATACGCCTTACAAGATCGACTGGCGCGAGCTCAACAACGGCGTGCTGCACATCGAGGCCATCAACGGCGACGCGCTCGACCTGGGCTCGGGCAGCGAGATCCCGCCGGTGTTCGCGGCGCGGCAGAAGTCCAGCGTGAGGCTGGTGGCCGTGACGCACGAAGACCTGAACAACCAGGCCACGCTGGCGCGCAAGGACGCGCCGATCCGCACCATCGCCGACTTCAAGGGCAGGCGCGTGGGCTATGTGCGCGCCACCACCTCGCACTACTACCTGGCCAAGCAGCTGGCCGAGGCGGGCCTGTCGTTCAGCGACATCCAGGCCGTGAGCCTCACGCCGTCGGACGGCCTCTCGGCCTTTGCGCGGGGTGATCTGGATGCCTGGGCCATCTACGGCTACAACGGCCAGCTTGCGCGCACGCAGTACGGTGCGCGCACCATCAAGACCGGCGTGGGCTACCTGTCGGGCAACTTCCCCATCTACGCCAACCCGCGCGCGCTGGACGATGCACCGCGCCGTGCCGCGCTGGCCGACCTGCTGCAGCGCCTGCAGCGCGCCTTCGCGTGGAGCAACGGCAACTTCCTGACGTACGCCCGCGCGCAGTCGGCCGAGACGCGCGTGCCGGTGGGCGACATCGTCGAGCTCTTCAACGGCCGCAGCGGCGACTACAGCCTGGGCCCCGTCAGCGACGCCGTGGTGCGCAGCCACCAGGACGTGGCCGACACCTTCCTGAAGATCGGCGTGCTCGACGGCCCGGCCGACGTGAAGCCCCTGTGGGACCGCAGCTTCGAGAACCTGCTGCGCCTGCCCGCCGCCTGATTTCCCCTTCCAACCAAGACAAGGACAACAACATGAGCCAGCCACAGCAAGACGGCGTCGTCGAATTCATCGGCATGATCCAGGGCCAGAAGGTCTCGGAGATCCACCCGGCCAAGGGCCCGGCGCTCGACCGCGACTACGTGCGCGCCTTCGCGCAGGCGCACGAGACCGCCGGCTTCGACCGCGTGCTGGTGCCGCACCACTCGACCAGCCCCGACGCCACGCTCACGGTGGCGCATGCCGCCTCGGTGACCGAGCGCATCCACTTCATGTTCGCGCATCGCCCAGGCTTTGTCGCGCCCACGCTGGCGGCGCGGCAGTTCGCCTCGCTCGACCAGTTCAGCGGCGGGCGGCTCGGCGTGCACTACATCTCCGGCGGCTCCGACGAGGAACAGCGCCGCGACGGCGACTGGCTCGACCACGACCAGCGCTATGCCCGCACCGACGAGTACCTCGAAGTGCTGCACAAGGTGTGGACGGCCGAGAAGCCCTTCGACCACGAAGGCGCGCACTACCGCTTCCAGAACGCGTTCTCCGAAGTCAAGCCGCTGCAGACGCGCAACGGCAAGCCGCACGTGCCGGTGTATTTCGGCGGGGCCTCGGAGGCCGCGATTCCGGTCGCGGGCAAGTACGCCGACGTGTATGCGCTGTGGGGCGAGTCGCTCGACCAGGCGCGCGAGCTGACCACGCGCGTGCGTGCCGAAGCAGCGAAGCACGGGCGCAGCGTGCGTTTCTCGGTGTCGTTCCGGCCGATCCTGGCGCAGACCGAAGAGGCTGCATGGGCCCGCGCGGAGAGCATCCTTGCCGAGACCAGGCGCCTGCGCGTGGTGCAGGGCTACAACCGCGGCGGCCCGCAGCAAAGCGAAGGCGCCAAGCGCCTGCTGGCCGCGGCCGAGAAAGGCTCGCGGCTCGACAAGCGCCTGTGGACGGCCGTGGCGCAGGAGATCGGCGGACGCTCGAACAGCACCGCTCTGGTCGGCACGCCCGAGCAGGTGGCCGATGCGTTGCTGGACTACTACGACCTGGGCGTGACGACCTTCCTGATCCGCGGCTTCGACCCGCTGGAGGATGCGCTGGACTACGGGCGCGAGCTGATTCCGCGCACGCGCGAACTGGTGGCGCAGCGCGCCGCGTCCATCCGCAAAGCCGCCTGATCTGACTTTCTCTCTCCCCCTCTGGGGGAGGAGCAAGAAAACCGAACACGTAGGAAACCCCATGAGCGCCGTTCTCTCCATCGACCGCAACGCCCCCCAGCCGCTGAAGCTCAACCCGAACCCGCGGCAGAAGTACTGGTTCGACCCCGTGCCCCCGCGTCCCACCGTGCAGGCCGAGCGCCGCCATCGGCAGGAGCGCCTGGCCGGGGCCTTCCGCCTGTTCGCGCGCTTCGGCTTCGCGCAGGGGCTGGCCGGACACATCACCGCGCGCGACCCCGAGCTGACCGACCACTTCTGGGTCAACCCGCTGGGCATCCATTTCTCGCGCATCAGGGTGTCCGACCTGCTGCTCGTCAATTCGAAGGGCGAGACCGTCATCGGCGATCGCCCGCTCAACAAGGCCGCCTTCGCCATCCATGCGGCCATCCACGAGCACAACCCGAAGATCATCGCTGCCGCCCACACGCACTCGACCTACGGCAAGGCCTGGTCCACGCTGGGCCGCAAGCTCGACACCCTCACGCAGGACAGCTGCGTGTTCCACGACGACGTGGCGCTGTTCGACGACTTCACCGGCATGGTGGTCGACACCAGCGAGGGCGATCGCATCGCACATGCGCTGGGCGACAGGAAGGGCGCGATCCTCAAGAACCACGGCATCCTGACGGCCGGCCCCACGGTGGAGGCCGCCGCGTGGTGGTACATCGCGCTGGACAACGCCTGCCACACGCAACTGCTGGCAGAGGCCGCCGGCAAGCCGCAGCCCATCGACGAGGCCACCGCGCGCCACACGCACAGCCAGATCGGCGGCCCCGAAGGCGCGATCCATTCTTTCGACAGCCTCTACGAAGGCCTGGTCGAGGCCGAGCCCGAGCTGCTGCTGTGAAGATGAACGCAACCCTTTCCCGCCGCGGCATGCTGCGCGCCGGCGGCGCGGCCGCCGTGGTCGCATCGGGCGGCCTGATCGCCTCGCAGGCCTTCTCGCAGTCGTCGCGCAAGCTCACCTTCGCATGGAACGCTGCCGCTTTCTGCCTGTCTCCCGTGGTAGTGGCGCAGGAGCGCGGCTACTTCGAGCGCAACGGCCTGCAGGTCGATCTCATCAACTACACCGGCTCCACCGACCAGTTGCTGGAGTCGCTGGCCACCGCCAAGGCCGATGCGGCCGTGGGCATGATCCACCGCTGGCTCAAGCCGCTCGAATCGGGCTTCGACGTGAAGATCGTCGGCAGCTCGCACGGCGGCTGCGTGCGGCTGGTGGGCGCGAAGAGCGCGGGCGTCACTACGCTTGCGAGCCTCAAGGGCAAGGTCATCGGCGTGTCCGACATCGCGAGCCCGGGCAAGAACTTCTTCTCGATCCTGCTCACGAAGAACGGCATCGATGCCGACAAGGACGTCACCTGGCGCCAGTACCCGGCCGACCTGCTCGACATCGCGGTGAAGAAGGGCGAGATCCAGGCCATTGCCGACGGCGACCCCAACATCTACCTGATCGAGAAGCGCAACCAGGGCGCCTACGTCGAGGTGGCGAGCAATCTTTCGGGTGAGTACAAGGACAAGGTGTGCTGCATCGTCGGCGCGCGCGGCGAGCTCGTGCGCAAGGACAAGGCGACCGTCGCCTCGCTGGTGCGCGCCATCGCACAGGCCTCCGACTACGTGGCCGAGAACCCGAACGAGTCGGCCAGGCTCTTCGCCAAGTACTCGCCCAACGTGGCGGTGGAAGACCTGCGTGCGCTGCTGGGCACGCTCACGCACCAGCACCATCCGCTGGGCCGCAAGCTGCGCGACGAGGTCGAGTTCTACGCACGCGATTTTCGCGGCGTGGGCGTGCTCAAGAAGAGCACGGACCCGGTGCGCTTTGCCGACCATGTTTCCTTCGATCCGCTCGCATGAGCAACAACAGCACGTTCATGACTGTCCATCGTTCACGCCGCCGGTTTCTCGTCCAGGGCGCATCGGTGGCCGCCGCCGTCGCCGCTTTGCCTGCTCTCGTTTACGCGCAGGGCCGGCCGGTGCTCAAGGCCGGCGACCAGAAGGGCGGCCTGCGCGCGCTGCTCGAAGCTGCAGGCGGCCTGGAGGGGCTGGGCTACGACATCCAGTGGTCGGAGTTCCCGGCCGCCGCGCCGCTGGCCGAGGCGCTCAATGCGGCCGCGGTCGATTCGGGCCCCATCGGCGACGCACCGCTGATCTTCGCGCTGGCGGCCGGCACGCGCGTGAAGGCCATCGGTGCGAATCGCTCCGACTCCTACGGCACGGCCGTGCTGGTGCGCCCCGATTCGCCGCTGAAGACCGCCGCCGACCTCAAGGGCAAGAGCATCGCGACCAACCGCGGCTCCATCGGCCACTACGTCACGCTCAAGGCCATCACTTCAGCCGGCCTGAAGCCCGAGGACGTGAACATCCGCTTCCTCGCACCCGCCGACGCCAAGCTTGCGCTGACGCAGGGCTCGGTCGATGCCTGGGCCACCTGGGAGCCGTACACGGCGCTGGCCGAGGTCAGCAACCATGCGCGGGTGCTCGTCAGCGGGCGCGGGCTGCTGCCCGGCCTGAGCTACCTCGCGGCCACCGATAGCGCCAATGCCGCCAAGCGCCCGGTGCTGCAGGACTTTCTGCAGCGCGTGGTGAAGGCGCAGCTCTGGTCGTACCGCAACGTCGACGCCTATTCGGCCGCGCTGGCGCGGATCATCGGCATTCCGCCCGAGGCCGCGAAGCTGCAGTTCGAACGCCGCCAGCAGAAGTGGGTGGCCATCGACGCGCAGGTCATCGCGGACCAGCAGGGGACGGCGGACTTCTACCGGCGGGTCGGGCTCATCAAGCAGCCGCTTGATGTGAAGGGGACGTTCGATACAGGCTTCGGGGTGGCTGGCTAGCTTCCTGCCCCGCGTCGAGCGAGCACCATGCGGCCGAAGTCTTGTCCGCCTCGAGCGAACACCATGCTGCCGCGGGTTCGGCCGCCTCCAGAGAGCACCATGCGGCTGCATTCTTGGCCGGCGGCTCGCCGAATTCCTCGACGGACAGGCGCTGCATCTCCAGATAGGCCGCCTGCAGGGCCTTGGCGTCTTCCTCTCCGCGCAGGCCGAGGTACGGGAAGTGGTGCAGGAAGTAGCCGAAGGTGGCCTCGCAATCGGCCGCGTACTTTCTCGTGTCCAGAATGTGCATGTGCCAGAAGCGGTCCACGTCCTGCTCCGGAGCGAGCGTCAGGTCGGGGTGCCTGGCGTGCAGCATCAGGTAGTGCTTGTAGGCCACCTCCATCCGATCCGCGTAGCCTGCCGACCAGCCGTAGCCGTCCTCCTTGCGGCAGGCCTTGAACTTGATCAGCGTGAGGTCGAGCGCCTCGATCGCGGCGATCGTCTGCTCCAGAGTCCTGGCTTGGGTGGAATGAGTCATGAATGCTCCTGTTGAGTGACTGGAAGGTCCGGGCGAACGTGCCCGGGGACGATTGCTTCGAAGGTCCGGCCGTCAGGCCGCCACCGATGGAGCAAACTGGTTGCGCAGGTGATGCGCCATGAAATCGCGCACCTCGTCGCAGGGCACGGGCTTGCACAGCCAATAGCCCTGGGCCTCGTCGCATCCGTGGCTGCGCAGGTAGTCGAGCTGGGCCATGGTCTCGATGCCCTCGGCCACCACTTTCATCCGCAAGCCGTGGGCCAGGGTGATGATGCCGTCGATGAGCGCTCGTGCGTCGGCGTCGCGCGTCAGGTCGTTGATGAAGGAGCGATCGATCTTCACCGTCGACAGCGGGAAGTGCTTCAGGTAAGAGAGCGAGGAGTAGCCTGTACCGAAATCGTCGATGGCCAGGCCGATGCCCATTTCCCGAATGGTGCGCAGCAGCTTCGTCGCATGCTCGGGGTTCGCCATCACCGCGCCTTCGGTGATCTCCAGCTCCAGCAGTGCAGGCTCCAGGCCCGAGGCCGTCAGGGCGGCCCGTATGTCGGCGATGAGCGTGCGGCTTTCGAATTGGCGCGGCGACAGGTTGACGCTCACCAGTACCTCGGGCAAACCGGATTTCTGCCACGAACGCGAATCGGCGCAGGCCCGCTCCAGCGCCCACTTTCCCATGGACACGATCAGGCCGGTCTCTTCGGCGATCGGAATGAACTGTGTCGGCGAAATCGTGCCCAGAAGCGGATGGTGCCAGCGCATCAGCGCCTCGACACCGGAGATGTGCTGGGTCTGCAGGTTCATCTTCGGCTGGTAATACATCTCCAGCTCGCCACGCTCCTGGGCATGGCGCAGCGCGCTCTCGAGCATCAGCTGTTCGGTGCTCCGTGCATTCATCTTTGCCGCGTAGAACCGGTAGGTGTTGCGGCCCTTTTCCTTGGCGCGGTACATCGCGGTGTCGGCGTTCTTCAAGAGCGCTTCGGCATCGTTGCCGTTCTCCGGATAGAGGCTCACGCCAACGCTGGCACTGACGTGCAGTTCGCGTCCCTCGATGACGAACGGCTCTGCGCAGCAGGCCAGCACCTTTTCGGCGAGCACCACGGCATCCTTCGGGCCGGACAGGTTCTCCAGCAGCAGCACGAACTCATCGCCGCCAAAACGCGCCACGACATCGGTATCGCGCAGCAGCGCTGTCAGGCGCTCGCCGCAGATCCTGATCATCTGGTCGCCCAC
Organism: Variovorax durovernensis; assembly: GCF_977011995.1. NCBI lineage: Bacteria > Pseudomonadati > Pseudomonadota > Betaproteobacteria > Burkholderiales > Comamonadaceae > Variovorax > Variovorax durovernensis. Next base: position 374,219 of record NZ_CDRNCW010000002.1, read on the forward strand.
ACCGTGGCCCAGCGTGTCGTTGATGTGCTTGAAGCGATCCAGGTCGACGAACATCACCGCGAACGGCTTCTGCTGGCGGTTGCTGCGCCTGATGGCGTGGGCAAGCTCGTGCTGCAGCGCGGCCCGATTGAGCAGGCCGGTCAATTCGTCGTGGCTGGCGATGAAGCGAAGACTTCGCTCGGCCAGCTTGCGTTGCTTGTACTGGGCGATCTGCAAGGTGATCACGCGCAGGGATTCCAGTGTCTCGGCGTCGGCAACTTGCGGATTGGAGCCGAAGAGTTCCAGCGCCGTGGTCGTATCGGCGGTGGTGATCGGCACGATGAGGCCGACGGCCAGTCCGGCCTGGCGGGCCATTGCATCGCGCGCGAAATGGCCCGGAGCCGCCAGCGTGTCGATGCGCACGACGCCGCCGATTCCCCAGGCGCGGCCCAGCGAACCTTCGCTCGGCCGGTAGGTGATCGACCGGCTGGCGTCGACGAACTGCTGCAGCGCCAGGTCGTGGCCTGCATGCCAGGCCGCGGCGCAGCGAGCCTGGCCGTCGTCGCCGACGCTCCACAACGCGCCGCAGTCCCAGCGCAGGTCGATGCATACCGCCTCCAGCGCCAGCGCGATCACCGTCTCGGTCCTGCCGTCGCCGGCGAGCAGCCGAGCGATCCTGTATTCGAGCTTCTGGCGCAACGCATCCTTGCGCAGCCGCGTGGCGTCGCGCACGGTGCCGCGCACCAAGCGCCTGCCTTCATCCTCGGCCGACTGGGCGATGACATGAAGCCAGCGTTCGGTGCCGTCGGGCAGGCACAGGCGGTGCTCGAATTCGCTGCGTTCCGTGGACTGCGAGGCCCATGCGATCCGCCGTTCCACCTCGGGACGTTCCGTGGCTGGAACACGCAAGAGCAGCGTGGGCAGGTCCGGCTGCGAGACTCCGGTCTCGAAGCCCAGGATGCGCCGGGCTTCTTCGGAGCACTGCAGGGCTCCGGTCTCGAGGTCGAGGATCCAGCTGCCCAGGCTTGCCAGGTGCTGGGCTTCCTCCAACTGCCGCTCGCTCCTGCGAAGGTGGTGGGTCATCTCGTTCGCCAGGAGCTGGGCCCGGCTGCGCGAGGAAGTCAATGAGAAGACGATGCCGGCAAGCAGCATGCTGGTGGCCAGGCCGCCGAGGACGATGAGCCACGGGATGGCCTTGTCGAGCGGGCCGAAGACCTGGGCCTCGTCCTGGGCGATCTCCACCAGCCAGGAGCGGCCGCCCAATTCGAAGCCGAGCATGCGATCGAGGCTGCTCGCCGGTGCGGCAGCGGGCTTCGCAGAGGCCGCGCTGTCGAAAAGCAGCTGCCGCTCGCCGAACGAGGTCGGCGCCACGAACCTGGTCTCGACGCGTGTCCCGATCGCCCCCCGGCCCGGCCCGGCATCGATCAGGCGCAGCCGGGGCGCCCCGGCGGCATCGGTGCCTGCCACATCGCCCAGCATTCCCGCGACGCTGAAGCCCGCGCCGACCGAACCGACATAGGCGCTGCGCCGCTGTTCGACCGTATCGAGCGGTTGTCCCGGCCGATAGACCGGCAGCCGCATCGCCAGTCCGACGTCGGACTCGCGGCCCGGGATGCGCACCTTGCGGCCCGACATGACGAGCCCGCCGGTGTCGCGCCCCTGCTCGAGCGCGTCTCCCCTGTCGGGCATCGCACCCAGGTCGTTGCCGAGCAGCTTCTCGTTGCCGGCCTGAGGCTCGATGTAGATCAGCGGGTAGTAGGTGCTCCGCTCTCCGGGTGGCTTGATGGCGAAGCCGGAGGCAACGCCGGCGCCCAGGCTCGCATCGCCGCGGACCTGTTCCTCGAAGGACTGCCTTGCGTCGGCCGCAATCAGGGGCGCGTAGTTGACAGCCTGGAAGCCGGGGTAGGCGCTCGCCAGGTTCAACCCCGCGACGTAGTCCCTGAAGTCGCTCCGGGTCACGGTCTCGGAGGTATTGAACCGTGCGCGCAGGCCGATCAGGACGGCAATGTAGTCATCGAAGCGGGCTTCGACCTTGCGTGCCAGATCGAGGGCGGCGGCGTCGAAGTGCGCCTGGGCGCTGCGCCCGATCTCCTGGCGGGCGGAGACGCCGAGGGCGATCGAGATCGCCGTGCCGACCACGAAGATCAATACCGGCAAACGGATCCTGACCCACACGGACAATGACATCGGACTTGATCCTGTCGTTGACACAGGCCGATTAGCTCTGTGTGCAGCAGCGCGGCACGGCAGAGAACGCAGCAGGTTGCATCGTTGGCGCAATGTATATGGCTGGCGGGAGAGCGTCACGCTATTTGTCTCGGCGGGAGTCGGGGCATGCCGAGGCCGGCGACTTGCCCCAGATTCGAATGCTTAAGAATTAATTTTGCAAGGCAAAGACCTGCATTCGATGGGGGAGACATGCGTTCCTTCCAGGGTCCTTCCGCAAAGGACCGGGAGCCATGTTGCGCGCCGCCATACCGGGCGGTGTTGCGCTGGATCAAGCGATGGACAGGTGCCGCCCCGGGGAGGAGCGAAAACGTAGCCAAGTCCAAGACTCGCATAGATGCGTCCCCCGGGGGCGCGGTGCCGCTGGCTAGAGTCGTTGCATGACTTCCGCCACCGACACCCTCTACGCCATCGCCCCCGCGCCCGTTCACTCGCTGCCCATCCAGGGCGAGCGCGCGCGCTTCCCGGTCAACCGCATCTTCTGCGTGGGCCGCAACTACTCCGAACATGCCCGCGAGATGGGCCACAACCCCGACCGCGAGCCGCCGTTCTTCTTCATGAAGCCGGCCAGCGCCATCGTCGCGGACGGCGGCGAGTTCGCCTACCCCACGCTGTCGAAGGACGTGCACCACGAGATCGAACTGGTGGTTGCGCTCAAGACCGGTGGGTCGGAAATCGCCGCTTCGGACGCGCTTGCCCATGTGTACGGCTACGCCGTCGGCCTCGACATGACCCGCCGCGACCTGCAGTCCGAGGCCAAGAAAATGGGCCGCCCCTGGGACACCGGCAAGGCCTTCGACGGCTCCGCGCCCTGCGGTGAGCTGGTGCCCGTGGCCAAGGCCGGCCATCCTGCGGCGGGCGAGATCCGCCTGGAAGTGAACGGCGCGCAGCGCCAGGTCGGCGACCTGGGCGACATGATCTGGAACGTGCCCGACACCATCGCCTACCTGTCGACCCTGTTCACCCTGCAGCCGGGCGACCTGATCTTCACCGGCACGCCCGCCGGCGTGGCGGCCGTGCAGCGCGGCGACCGCATGCGCGGCACCGTGGCGGGCGTCGGCGCACTGGAGGTCGTGGTCGTCTGAGCTTGAAGACAGCCCGCGCGTCGGGCTGGAAGTTGGCGTACCCTCGCGGCCAGAAGCCTGCCGCCACGCCAGCCCCGATGCGCCCCTCTCATCCCACGTCAGTCCGCACCTACGGCATGCACGAGCGTGCCGACCACCTCGACTTCGACATCCGCTTCCAGGGCGCGCGCAACGAGCTCACGCTGCCGCACCGGCATGCGTACTTCCAGATCCAGATCGGTATCGAAGGGCATTCGCAGCAGGCCATCGGCGGCGAGGTGCGCCCCTTCGGACCGCGCCACCTGAGCTTCGTGCTGCCGTACCGCGTGCACGTGATTCCGCATCCACCCGAGGCGCTGTACTGCATCGTCAACTTCGACCAGCGCTTCCTGTGGCCCGAGCTGGACGTGGATGCGCTCGACCTCGACGACGTGCCCCTCGCACGCTACCCCGACCTCGCGCCTTTCCTGTTCCAGGAGTACGTCGATTTCGCCTTCGACGAGGCCGACTTCGCACGCGTGCGCGGCTGGCTCGACGAACTGCACACGTTGAACGCGGGCCGCAGCTTCGGCGCCAAGATCGCCATGCGCGGCATCGTGCAGCAGATCATCGCGCTGGCCTGCATGCGGCAGGAGCAGGCGCTGATGCGGCTCTCGCTGCAACACGACGGCAAGACCTCGCAGCACGACGCGTTGCAGCGCGTGGTGCGCTACGTGCGCGACAACCTCGACAAGCCCCTCTCGCTCACCGATGCAGCCGCAGCCGCGTTCCTGTCGCCCAACTACCTGGCCAACCTGCTGCGCAAGGAGACCGACCGCACCTTCACCGACCTGGTGACCGAGCGGCGCATCGAGCGCGCGAAGGAACTGCTGTCGTCCACCTCGCTGCTGGTGCGGGAGATCGCGCACCAGTGCGGGTTTGCGGACGAGGCGTACTTCAACCGGCGCTTCCGGCAGTGGGTGGGGAGCACGCCGCGCAACTTTCGGCGGGAGCATGTGGTGAGCAAGCGAGGGTGATTCGCACCGAGGACGTGCCTATGTGCAACTGCTCGCAGTTGCTTCACGTCCTGTGTGGCATCGCTTCAAGAACTCGATCTCATCGGCTTTGCTCAACTTGCCTTGTGCTCGATGGACGGGCGGCGTCATCACAGCGCCCGTTTGCACGGGCTTCTCTTCAGGCTCCCCCATTCCACTGTCGCTTTCACATTCCTTCGGAAACCTGGCGTCTTCGCCCTTGGCAAGCGGGTCGGCTGCCTCAAGCGGTAGGTGGTAGAGGCTGATGGACAAAAGGGCTCTCAGTCTGTCGACATCGCCGCCTGCGCCAATTGCGACAACCGCTTCACCAGCGGTTCGAAGAGTTCAGCTGGCGTGTTGCCGTAGCCCAGCACCAGCCCGTTGTCCAAGGGCATGGGCTGCAGCGCAAAGCCCGACAGCGGCGTGGGCGCAATGCGATGGCGCAGCGCCTCGGTTGCGATGCGGCGGTCGTCATAGAGCGCGGGCAACCGTATCGTGAGGTGCAGGCCGCAGTATCCGCCTTCGATTTCATGCGGCACCTTCAAATGCTTGTTCAGCGCGAGGCGCAGCGCCTGCTGCCGGTCGCGGTATAGCCGGCGCATGCGGCCCAGGTGCCGGCTGAATTGGCCGCTCTCGATGAAGTCGGCCATGGCCAGCTGCTCGTGGCGATGTCCGCCGCGCAGCATTTCTTCCAACGGCGCCTGCACGGCGGACATCAGCTGGGCAGGCAGCACAAGAAAGCCCAGCCGCAGCGAGGGAAACATCGTCTTGCTGAAGGTGCCGACGTAGAGCACGGGCGCGTCGTCCACCAGCCCCTGCATCGCACCGATGGGCTCGCCCGTGTGGCGGAACTCGCTGTCGTAGTCGTCCTCGACGATCCACGCGCCGTGCAGGCGGGCCTGCGCGATCAGGTCGAGGCGGCGCGCGATGCTCAGCACGGAACCCACCGGGTATTGGTGCGAGGGCGTGGCGTAGATCAGCCGGGGCGGGTGCTTCTGCCAGTCGCGTTCGCTCACGCACAGGCCTTCGGCATCGACCCGCACGGGCACGATGCGCATGTCGCCCGCATGCATGGCAGCCTTCACGCCGCGGTAGCCCGGGTCTTCGACCCAGCCGATGTCGCCGGGGTTGGAGAGCAGCCGCACGCACAGCGAGATGGCTTCCTGCGCGCCTTCGGCAATGACGAGCTGATGCGGTTCGCAGCGCACGCCGCGTGCCACCGACAGATGCCGCGCGATGGCTGCGCGCAGCGGCGGCTCGCCCAGCGGGTCGCCGTAGCCCAGCGCGGCAGAGCCGGCGTCGCGAATCGCCCGGTCGAGCGCGCGCCGCCATGCGGCCGACGGAAAGTGCGATAGCGCGGGCACGCCGGGGCGCAGTGCCATCTCTGTCTCGGCGCGTGACACGCCGGGCTTGATGTTCGCGAGGCGCAGCGCGGTGGTGAGCGCGGCGGCTGGTTTGCCTGCGCGCTTCGGCAGACGGGCGGGCGACGAGAGCTCGGTCACGCGCGTGCCCTGCCGGTCGGACCACACATAGCCCTCGGCCGCCAGATGCTCGTAGGTTGCGGTGACGGTGTTGCGCGAGATGGCGAGCGCCTCGGCGAGTGCGCGCGAACCGGGCAGGCGGCTGCCCGGCGCAAGGCTGCCGTCGAGGATGGCGCGCTTGAGCCGGTCGTGCAGCTGGCGCTGCATCGAGCCGGCGTCGCGCTCCTTCACGAGAGGAGATTCGAGCAGGGCGGTGGGGGAAGGGAGTCGGCGTGGCACCATGGAATAAGGAATTCATGGCACTTTCATTGGAGCCACGATGCGGGTACTTTACGTCCTCCGACCTTGCCGTTCCAGCTTTTCAGAAAGACACCCGCATGCCAGTCCGCCACAACGAATTCGGCCAGTCCATCGGCCCGGACCTGCCCGGATGGACCCCTCGTTCCCTGCCGCCGCGCCGCTCCCTCGAGGGCCGTTTCTGCACCCTCGAGCCGCTCGATGCAGCAAAGCACACCGACGACCTGTACGCCGCCTACGCGCAAGCCCCGGACGGCCGCGACTGGACCTACCTGGGCATCGAGCGGCCCGCTGACATCGACAGCACCCGGGCCTACGCCGAGCGCATTGCGAAGAGCACCGACCCGATGCACTTCGCCGTCATCGACAGGCAAAGCGGCCGCGCCATTGGCTCGTTGGCGTTGATGCGCATCGATCCCGCCAATGGAGTCATCGAAGTCGGCACCGTCAATTTCTCGCCGCTGCTCAAGCACACGCCGATGTCCACCGAGGCGCAATACCTGCTGATGAAGCTCGTCTTCGACGAACTCGGCTACCGCCGCCACGAATGGAAGTGCGACAACTTCAACGAGCCTTCGAAGCGCGCGGCCTTGCGGCTGGGTTTCCAGTACGAAGGGCTCTTTCGCCAGGCCGTGATCTACAAGGGCCGCGGCCGCGACACGGCGTGGTTCTCGATCATCGACAGCGAATGGCCGGCGTTGCGCACCGCCTTCGAGCGCTGGCTCGCGCCCGAGAACTTCGACGCGCAGGGCAAGCAGCGCATGTCGCTCGACAAGTTCCGCCTGCCTTCCTGAGCCTGCATCGTCACTGCGTACCGGGCGCAGGCAGCGCTTTGCACAGGAAGTCGAGAAAGGCACGCACCACCTCGGGCAGCGTGCGCCCGGCCAAGGTCTGCAGCTCGACCGAGCGCGCCCGCATGCCGCGCTCGCGAATCTCCGCGGCATGCAACTCGCCGCGCCGCACGCGTTCGCGCACCGTGATCTCGCCGGCAATCGCAAGGCCGCCGCCGTGCAGCACGAAGCTGGCGAGCGCCTCGAAACGGTTGCTCACCAGCGCGGGCTCGAACACCACTGCGCGGTTGCTGCAGGCCACGTCGAACAGCTGGCGCACGGTGGTGTCCGGTCCCGACAGCCCGATGGGAAACGGCAGCATCTGCGCCAGCGTCACGCTGCGCTGCTTCGCCAGCGGATGGTCGGGCCGCATCAACGCGAACACCGAGGCCGCCTGGCGATGCGACACCCGAACGCCCCGTACCGCGGCGCGGCTGTAGGTGAGGCCGATGTCGGCATCGCCGAGCAGCACGGCTTCGGTCACGTCGGCGGGGTCGCAGGCCTCCAGCTCGAACTGGATGCCGGGGTGCAGCGCGCGGAACGCGACGATGGCCTGCGGCAGGAACTCGTTCGCGAAGCCCGACGAGCAGGCGATGCGTACATGCCCGCGCTGCAGGCCTTGCAGTCCCTGGATGTCGGACACAACGCGCTCGGCTTCCAGCGCACCGCGTCGCGCGTGCGCCGCCAGCAGCTCCCCGGCTGGGCTGGGTGCCATGCCGCGCGGGCGGCGCTCGAACAGCGGCACGCCCAGCAACTCCTCGAGCATGGCTACCTGCCGGCTGATGGCCGATGCACTGACGTTGAGGCGCGTGGCCGCTTCGGTCAGCGAGCCGCCGCGGACCACCTCGAGAAAGTAGCGAAGCGAGGTTTCCTGCAGGCGATGAGAGGACATGGCGGCGGACGCGGGTTGGCTGCGTTGCAAAAAAGGCAAAGATATCCCGAAAAATCGGTAATTGTTCAAAAGCACGCGTTTGCCTAGACTGCCTCGCAACTGTCACAAAGCGGAAGCCACCCATGCCTTTACAGCGCAGAACCTCGCGCAGCCCGCTCGCGCTGCTCCCACTGGCCTTGCTCGCAGGCGCCTGCATGACCTGCATGGCCGCAGCCGGAGAACTTTCCCCGGCCGACGCCGAACGCCATGCGCAGGCCACCTATCGCGAGTACTTCGAGCTTCTGTCCTTGCCCAACGATGCGATCTCGCCGGAGGACATCCGCAAGAACGTCGAATGGCTGGAGCAGGCCTTCCGCAAGCGCGGCTTCACCACGCGGCAGTTGCCCAACGACGGCAAGCCGATGCTCTATGCCGAATACCCGGGCAGCGACCCCGCGCGCAAGACGGTGCTGTTCTACATGCACCTCGATGGCCAGCCCGTCATTCCCGCGCAATGGGCGCAAAAGAGCCCGTGGACGCCCGTGCTCAAGCGCAGGGCAGCCAACGGCGGATGGGAAGAGATCGATTCGGCGCCGCTCTTCAGCGGACCGCTCGACCCCGAGTGGCGCGTGTTCGGCCGCGCGTCGGCCGACGACAAGGGGCCGATCATGATGATGCTCGCGGCCATCGACGCCCTGAAGGCCGGCGGCGGGCAGCCGGCGGTCAACGTCAAGGTGATCCTCGACAGCGAGGAGGAAAAAGGCTCGCCGTCGATCAGCAAGGTGATGCAGGCGCACCGCGACCTGCTGCGCTGCGACGCGATCGTGATCCACGATGGCCCCATGCACGCCACCAACCGGCCCACGCTGGTGTTCGGCAATCGCGGCGCGGCCAGAGCCCAGCTCACGGTGTACGGTGCCAAGGTGCCGCTGCACAGCGGGCACTATGGCAACTACGCGCCCAATCCGGCGCAGCGGCTGGCCAGCCTGCTGGCCTCGATGAAGAACGATCAGGGCCGCGTTACGGTGGCCGGCTACTACGACCACGTGAAGATCGGCGAGGCCGACCGCAAGATCATGGCCGCCGTGCCCGACGACGAGGCCGCACTCAAGCGTCGCCTGGGTATTGCCCAGACCGACAAGGTCGGCGCCAACTACCAGGAGGCGATGCAGTACCCATCGCTGAACGTGCGCGGCATGGCGGCGGCAGCGGTGGGCGACAAGGTGGCCAACATCGTGCCCGACAAGGCCGTGGCCGAAATGGACCTTCGCACCACGCCCGACTCCGATCCGACCTACCTCGGCCAGCTCATCCAGAAACACATCGAGCGCCAGGGCTACCACCTGGTCAAGGGCGAACCGACCGACGAGGAGCGCAGCCGCTACGACAAGCTCGCGAGCTTCTCCTACCAGAGCGAGGGTGGCGAAGCAGCGGGCTCGCAGATCGAATCGCCCGTGGGGCAATGGGCCTACAGGGCGCTGAGCGACACCTTCGGCGCCAAGCCCGAGCCGGTGCGCATCCGGATGATGGGCGGCACGGTTCCCACCGCCGAGATCGTGCGCGTGCTGCCGGTGCCCTTCGCGATCATTCCGCTGGTGAACGCCGACAACAACCAGCATGCAGCCAACGAGAACCTGCGCATGGGCAACTACGTGAGTGGCGTGCGCACCGTGTACGGGCTGATGACGCAGGCGTTCTGAGGTCTTTCAGCCGAGCTTCAGCCCGGCTTCTGCGCCTGCTCGCACTCGACCTGGATCAGCTCCCGCTCGTCCAGCGTCGCGCCGATGCGCACCGCACTCAGGCAGCCGCCCCACACGCAGCCCGTGTCGGTCGAGAGCAGGTCGGGCCGCGAGAGCCAGCCCAGCGTCGACCAGTGGCCGAAGGCGACGGTGGCGTTGGCCGTCTTGCGCCCGGGCACGTCGAACCAGGGCATGAAGCCCTCGGGCGCGGTGGCCGCGCTGTCCTTGGCTTCGAACTCCATCACGCCGTCGCTCGTGCAGAAACGCAGCCGCGTCAGTGCATTGACGATGGCGCGCAGCCGGGCGCTGCCCGTGAGCGTGTAGCTCCATTGCGCCGGCTCGTTGCCGTACATCGACATCAGGAACTCGCCCAGCGCCGGCCCGCGCAGCACCGATTCGACCTCTGACGCCAGCACCAGCGTGTCGGCCACCGTCCATTGCGGCAGCACGCCAGCGTGCACCATCAGCAGATCGCCGCTGCCGATGCGCATGTGCAGCGCCATGTGCTGCTGGCGCACCCATTCAAGCAGGGCTTCGCTTTCGGGCGCAGCCAGCAGTTCGGCCAGGGTGTCCTTGCGGCCGGCCTTGCGCGCGCCGTGCGCCACGCCCAGCAGGTGCAGGTCGTGGTTGCCCAGCAGGCTCAGCGCCGAGGCACCGTAGCCCTGCACGCGGCGCAGTACGGCGAGCGAATCGGGCCCCCGGTTCACCAGGTCGCCGAGCAGCACGATGGTGTCGCGGCTCGGGGAGAAATCGATCTTCTGCAGCAGCCGCCCGAGGGGGGCGTCGCAGCCTTGCAGGTCGCCAATCAAGTAAAGTGACATTCCCTCATTCTCCCCCTCAGTTCATGGATGTCTTCCTGCTGGCCTTGCTGACGACGCTCAACGCGGCGTTCGCAATGTCCGAAATGGCCCTTTCCACCAGCCGCCGCGCACGCCTCGCGGCCTTGGCCGAAACGGGAGACGCCGGCGCCGAGGCGGCGCTCAAGCTGATGGAGTCGCCGACCCAGTTCCTGTCCACGGTGCAGATCGGCATCACCTCCATCGGCATGCTGAGCGGTATCGTCGGCGAGGCGGCCTTCGCGGCACCGCTCGCGGTGTGGATGGAATCGGTCGGCATGGGCGCCGGCACCGCCAGCGTGGTGTCCACCGCCGTGGTCGTCACCTGCATCACCTTCTTCACCATCATCTTCGGCGAGCTGGTGCCCAAGCGCATCGGCCAGCTCTACCCCGAGCCGGTGGCGCGCTTCGTGGCGCGCCCCATGCGCGGACTGGCCAAGGCGGCCAAGCCGTTCGTGTGGCTGCTGGCGGGCGCTACCGCCGCCACGCTGAGGCTGCTGCGCATCGACGCCAATGCGGCCCGCTCGGTGACGGAGGAAGAAATCTCGGCCAGCCTCGAAGAGGGTGTGGACGCCGGCGTCATCGAGCAGCACGAGCACCAGATGGTGCGCAATGTGTTTCATCTCGATGACAGGCGCCTGTCGTCGCTCATGATTCCACGCGCCGACATCGAATGGCTCGATGCCTCGTTCACCGTGCGGCAGGCGCTGCAGAAGGTGGCTGACGCGGCCGCGCTCAACCTCGTGCATTCCTGGTATCCGGTGTGCCGCAACTCGCTCGACGACGTGGTCGGCGTGATCAGCGTGGCGCACCTGCTGCGGCTCGGCGCGGCCCACACCGGCGTGCTGGGCCAGGAAGCCACGCCCGCGGTGTTCGTGCCCGAGACCCTCACCGGCATGGAACTGCTCGAGCAGTTCCGCGAGCGCGCCGGGCGCCTCGTGTTCGTGGTCGACGAATATGGCGTGGTGCAGGGACTCATGACCCCGCGCGATCTGCTCGAAGCCATCACTGGCGAGCTGCAGCCCGGCATGCAGACCGACGCCTGGGCGCGCGAGCGGTCCGACGGCGTTTGGGAGCTCGACGGCCTCATGCCGGTGTCCGAATTGCGCGCGCGCCTGGGCATCCGCGAGCTGCCCGATGAAGAGCGAGGCCGCTACAACACCGTGGCCGGCTTGCTCATGTCCGTGTCCGGCCACCTGCCGGAGGTCGGCGAGCACATCGACTGCGCCGGCTGGTGCTTCCAGATCGTTGCGCTCGAAGGCCGCCGTATCGACCGCGTGCTGGCGTCGCCCGATCCGGCGATGGCTGCCGAGGCCGAGTAGGGCGCGGGCCATGCTGTCGCTGCTTGCCCTCAGCTGTCCGCAATGCTCTGCGCCGCTGCCGCGAGCTGCCCGCTGGCGCACCGTCGACTGCAGCTATTGCGGCGCCACCATCGTGCGCGGCGAGGAAACCGTCGAGCGCGAGAGCTTCCGCGCCGCGTTGCGCAGGGCGAGTGCCGATGTGCCCGGCGGGCGCGTCCTTGCATGGCGCGGCGCGCGTTATCGCGTACTGGCCCCGCTGGCCACCGGCGAGCACAGCGAGGTGCTGCTCGCGGAGCGCCTGGGCGCGCTGCCCGAACGCGTGACCATGAAGCTGGCCCGCGACAGCGCAGCCAATGGCGTGCTGCTGCGCGAAGCCTCTGTGCTGCAAGCCTTGCAAGATCTGTCGGTTCCGGGTGCCGCCTATTTCACGCGCCGGCTGCCGCAGCCGGTGGGCACCGGTGTCGCCGAAGGGCTGGGCGATGGCGCCTGCCAGGCGCTGGTGCTGCGCCACCCCACCGGCTTCTGGGGCAGCCTGCAGGACGTGGAACAGGCCAATCCGAAGGGCATCGACCCGCGCCATGCCGTATGGATCTGGCGCCGCATGCTGGAGGTGCTGGCCTTCGTGCATGGCGCCGGCTGGACGCACCGCGGCCTGTCGCCCGCGCATGCGCTCGTGCATCCGCGCGACCACGGCGTGCTGCTCATCGGCTGGTCGCGTGCACAGCATGCCGCCGGTTCGGCCCATGCGGCCGCGGCTGCGCGCGACCTCATGCAGGCCGCGTGGACCGTGCGTGCCTTGCTGCACGGCGGCGAGGGTGATGCGGCCGACGCCCCCGGTTTCGGCGCGCGCACCCCCTCGCCGCTTGCGGCGCTGCTGCGCCAGTGCAGTGACGACGCCGCCGCCTGCGAACGGCTCGGCGCGCAAGGCATCGAGCAGGCGCTCTCGGCGGCCTCGCGCGAAGCGTTCGGCGTGCCGCAGTTCGTCCATTTCGACCCCGCGCCGCACCGCGGCGCCTGACCCCCTTCATCTTCCTTCCGCATCAAGGAGTCACTACATGGGCTACGGAAACTACTCGCATGCCGCCCACACGGCACTCATCGCCGACCGCGCCGCCAAGCCCGGCGCCGAGGTCTTCACCCAGCGCTCCACCCATCCGCTGATGAATCCGCAGGGGCTCAAGGTGCGCGAGTCGCGCGACAACGCCGACCATCCCAATTCTCTGGGCATCGTCTTCGCGCTCGACGTCACCGGTTCCATGGGCGACATCCCGCAGACCCTGGCGCGCAAGGAGCTGCCCACCTTCATGAAGCTGCTCACCGACTGCGGCGTGGCGGACCCCCAGCTCATGTTCATGGCCATCGGCGACGCCACCTCGGACCACGCGCCGCTGCAGGTGGGGCAGTTCGAATCGACCGCCAACCTCATGGACCAGTGGCTCACCTGGAGCTACCTCGAAGGCGGCGGAGGGGGCTCCGGCGAGGAAAGCTACGAACTGGCCTTCTATGTCATGGCTCAGCACACCGACATGGACTGCTGGGTCAAGCGCAAGAAGCGCGGCTACCTGTTCGTCACGGGCGACGAGTTGCCGTACCCCGCCGTGTCGCGCCATCAGGTCGAAGGCCTGATCGGCGAGAAGCTCGACGAGGACATCCCCATCGAGGAAGTCATTGCCGCCGCGGCCGAGACCACGAACCTGTTCTTCCTGATCCCCGACGCGCAGCGCCGCCGCCGCTGCGAAGGCCGCTGGCGCGAGCTGCTGGGCGACCACGTCATCTGCATGGACTCGCCCGACGACGCCTGTGCCGTGGCCGCCGGCATCGTCGCGCTCACCGAGAAGGCCGTGCCCAGCCTCGAGGCACTGGCCGGCGTCATGAGCGGCACCGGCATGGCCAAGGAACGCGTCGGCGGCGTGCTGCATGCGCTCGATGGCTATGCCGCGCTGCTCGATCCGACGGCATCGCGCCGTGCGCCACCGGCCGTGGCCACCGCCGCGGCCGGTCCGCGCTCGTCGTGGTGGAAGCGGCTCTTCGGCTGACGGCAGGGTGACCGCCGCAGCCGCCACGGCCACGCGCTACGTTTCGCTGCTCGGCCTCGGCTTCGGAGACTGCGGCAAGGGGCTGTTCACCGATCATCTGAGCGGCGCGCTGGGGGCGCACACGGTCGTGCGCTTCAATGGCGGCGCGCAGGCGGGCCACAACGTGGTGCTGGCCGACGGACGCCACCACACCTTCTCCCAGTTCGGTGCCGGCAGCTTTCATGCGGACGTCGGTACGTTGCTGGCGAGCCCGGTGGTCGTGCACCCGACGGCGCTGCGCGTCGAGGAAGAGGCGCTGCGGCGCGCGGGCGTGAACGACGCCTTCTCGCGCCTGCTGGTCGATGCGCGTTGCCGCGTGACGACGCCGTTCCACCAGGCTGCGGGGCGGCTGCGTGAATGGGCGCGCGGGTCGGATGCGCACGGCACTTGCGGGGTCGGCGTTGGTGAAACCGTACGGCATGCGCTGGCCGCGCCGGACGAGGCCTTGCACTACGGCGATCTGCCGTCCCCAGCCCTTGCACTCGAAAAGCTGCAGGCCTCGCGCACCACGCTGCTTCGCGAATTCGCGCACACGGCCTTCTCGCATGCCGATGCCGCGCAGGAACTGTCGGTACTGCAGGATGAATCGCTGGCACAGCGCTGGCTCGATGCCGTCGCGCCGTGCCTGGCGCAATCGCCCCCCGCCGGCGCTGACCGCATCGCCGAGCGCCTTGCACGAACTGGCACCGTGATCTTCGAAGGCGCGCAGGGCGTGCTGCTCGACGAGTGGCGCGGTTTCCATCCGCACACCACGTGGAGCACGATCTCGACGGCTGCGGTCGAAGCCGTGCTGCGCGACGCGGGCATCGACGCACCGGTGCAGCACCTGGGCGTGCTGCGAAGCTACCTCACGCGGCACGGCCCGGGCCCGCTGCCGACGCACGACCGGGCGCTCGACGCGCGCCTGCGCGAGCCGCACAACGCGGACGAGGGCTGGCAGGGCGTGTTCCGCAGGGGCCATCCCGATGCGGTGCTGCTGCGCTACGCGCTCGATGCGGTCGGCGCACTCGACGGACTGGTGGTGAGCCACCTCGACGTCGTTGACGGCGCCGGGTTGCACTGGTGCGCCGGCTACCGCACGGAGGACGCAGGGCGCCTCACCGCGCTGCCGGCCGGCGGTGTGCGGGACCTCGCTCATCAGCACGCTTTGACGCAGTTGCTGCATGGCGCCGAACCCATCTATGAACCGCACCCCATTGCCACGGCGCATGCATGGGTCGCGCATGCCGAGGCACTGAGCGGCTTGCCCGTGCGTTTCGGCGCTTTCGGCCCGACGCGCGAGGCCGTGCGCGACCGCAAGCATCTTCCTTGATGAGAGCCTTCGTGAGCGAGTACAACATTCCCCTGGTCGTTGGTGCAGGCCTGAGCGCCATTGCGGCGCTGCTGCACGTCTGCATCATCTTCGGCGGGCCCGCTTGGTACCGCTTCTTCGGCGCGGGAGAGCGCATGGCCGCGGGTGCGGCGGCCGGGCATCTGTATCCGGCCCTCGTCACCTTGCTGATCGCATGCGTGCTGGGCGCCTGGGCGGCGTATGCGCTTTCGGGAGCCGGGGTGCTGCGGCCCTTGCCGCTGCTGGCGCTTGCGCTGCCGGTGATCACGGCGGTGTACCTGCTGCGGGGGCTGGTCGCCGTGGCGCTGTTCGTGTTCGACCGACGGCGCCTGACGGCCTTCTGGGTGTGGAGTTCGCTGGTCTGCCTCGTGTATGGCGTCGTCCACCTTGTGGGGTTGGTCCAGGTGTGGCCCGACCTTTGAACGCACGCGAAGACGACGCTTTCCGGTAGGCCGCCGGCCTGCCTGCCCGACAGAGCCGGGCCAGCTTGGCGCCGCAAACCATCGCCTGGGCGCCTGCCTAGAATGCGGCTCCTTTTGCCTCCCGCCGCCCCCATGCAACTTGACGTTCCCTCGCTGATGCTTCCGCTGGGGCTGGGTTACCTGTTGTTCGCATGGCAATTGGTGCTCGTGCGTCGCCGGCTGCTGGCCGACCAGGCGTTGGCGCTTTGGACCAAAGGCTGCGTGTTCCTGCTGGCGGGCATGGCGGTCCTGCTGTCGCGGTTGCTGCTTCCGGAGTGGCTGTCGGTACTGTTCGGGAATCCGTTGGTGCTGTGCGGCATGCTGTACTTCGACCGGGCGATCTACCTGTTCGTGGGCAAGCGGCCCGTGCCGCGCTGGCTGCCCGCACTGGTGGTCGCCGGTGTCCTGGCCACACCGGTGCTGCTGGCCTGGCCGATCAGCACCCGTTCGATGGTCTTCTCGGCGGTGATGATGTTGCTGGCCGGTGCACCGGCTTTGCATGTGTTTCGCCATGCGTGGCACGCCGAGAGCACCATGCGCGCCGTCGGGTTGACCATGCTGATGTTGAGCCTTGCCCATGCGGCGCGCGCGGTGCAGGCCGGCTTGATGCCGTCGGAGTACCTGAACTTCTTCCAGTCCAGCCTGGGGCAGAGCATCGTGGTGCTGCTGGCTTTTCTCGCACTGCTGGGCAGCGGCGTGGGCTTTGTGATGGCTTGCCTCGAACGCACGGCGAGGAGCATGGAGTTCCTGGCCAGCCACGATGCATTGACGGGATGCCTGAACCGCCGCAGCTTCGACCCCCTGTGCAATCACGAGGTGGCGCGCGCCCGGCGCGGCGCGCAGCCGCTGGCCCTGCTGCTGCTGGACCTGGATCACTTCAAGCGGGTCAACGATCTGCATGGCCACCATTGCGGCGACCTGGTGCTGCAGGATTTTGCAAAGCGCGTGCAGGCAAGGCTGCGATCGGCGGACGTGTTCGCCCGATTGGGCGGCGAGGAATTCGCGGTGCTGCTGCCAGACACCGATCTGGCCGGCGCGCTCGGCGTGGCCGACTACCTTTGCCGAGCCGTGGCCGGCAACCCGGTGCGGCTACCCGGCGAACAGGTTTTTTCGCTGACGGTGTCGGTCGGCCTGGCGATGCTCTCGCCCGACGGCCCCGGCGAAGACACGATGCAGGCGGGACAGCGCCATCGCCACGGCACCGCGGCGCCCGGGTTGTCCTCCGAGTCGCTGTACATGCGCGCAGACCAGGCGCTCTACCAGGCCAAGCGGCAAGGCCGCAATCGGGTGGTGATATGGGAGAGCGAGACATTGGCACGGGCAGAAGCCGCCGCCGCGTGACCAATTCATGGGAGGCAAAAAGTATTCATTCGACGGAAACTCGCCGCCTCCAGTTTCAAGGTGGCGCACATGCCGAAGTTGTCCGAATACATCCGTGAGAAGTTTCCCGTAGACCTTGTCCTGGGCAAGGTGCGCCATGCGATCCAGTTTGCCGAGGGCGGCGGCATCAGGGCTCTGGGCCTGGACATGACGGTCGAGGAATGCCAGGCGATGGTCGACAAGGTGGTGCTGGCCCCCGCCGCCGGCAATCACCGCCATGTGCGCTTCATCGGGTTCGACCAAGAGCGCGTCAACGAACTGGGCGCTGGACTCGACATCGCGCTGCGGATGCTCGAGGAAGCCAGGCGCAACGTCGGCCTGCACACATGGCCGGGCAAGACGCATTACGAAAGCATCTTCGGCTCGCGTGCATGGCATGGCAGCAGCGCGACCCGCAAGGCGGGCGTGGCCGCCGGCAACGCGAACGCCGAATCCGGTTTTGCGTCGCGCGCAAGCTACGTGCGCGCCAAGATCGACCAGATGATGGACGACCTGCGCGATCCGCGCTGGATTCTGTACAAGAGCAACGAAGCGGGCGACGCCGCGGCGCTGAAGGGCGGGCGGGGCGGCTACCTCATGGCGATCGGTCCGGCATTTCCGCGCGGCGCGGTCGGGCACTTCCATGCCGGCGTGCTGATCCACGAGGTGGGCCACAACCTCGGGCTCGCCGATGTCTGCGGCGAATGCCAGCAGCATCGCCAACTGCTCGACGCCGCCCACTATGCGCCCCGGTCGGACGCCAACATCCCACAGTGCACAGGCAACACCCCTCACGGTGCGATGGCCGCCTCGGGAAAAGGCCACTTCATCGGCTCGAAGCAGGTGAAGCGTCTGGCGGAAGCGCACAAGAACGCCACCATCTACAACACCGATTCCTACCGCTGGTATTGCTATGCCTTCTTCAAGAACGAGGTGGATGCGGGCATCTCTGCGCACAAGGCGTTGTTGCAGCCGGCTTGAGCCTTGGCGGCCTGCGGCGCCCGCTCACCAGGCCACGCCATCCCCCAGCAACTCCCGCCGCGCCAGCAGGAACGCGGCCGCGTTCCAGCTCTGCCCCGCCATTCCCATCGGCGCCAGCGTGCGTCCGTGAAACCACTCCGTGAAGCGCCAGTCGTCCTGCGCGTTGGCCTGTGCCAGTTGCGCGAGTTCGGTCCATGCCTGCTCATGCAGCCCCAGCCTTGCCAGCGCCATCACCCAGAAGCCGCCGACGAACGGCCAGATGCCTCCGTTGTGGTACTGGTGCACGATGTTCTGTTGGTGCCGGCCCATGTACGCCCGCCACAGCTCATGCTGCTGAGACAGCGGATGCAGCACCACGCGCACCGGATACGGCTGCGAGGCGTGCGCCGCCTCGATGGTCCGCACGATGCGGTGCGCCATCGCCGTGTCGGCCAGGCCGCTCTGAATGGCCAGCACGTTGCCGAACATGTCGCCTTCGTCGCCGACGACTGCGAGATTGACGAAGCTCAGGTACAGGCCGGGATCGCGCCGGCCGCGCCGCGCGTAGTGGCGCAGCAGCCGTGCGCGGTGGTACTCGGGCAGGTCTCGCTGGAACGGATTGAACAGATGGTTGAAGTGGTGCCGGGTTTCTTCGGCATGCTCTAGCGCGAAGCGGCGCTTCACGTCGAACCACAGCGCGTTGGTGTAGAGCACATAGCCGGAGCGCGGCATGATGTCGGCCCAATCGCTGGCTTCGTTCTGCTGCAGCAGGCGAAAGTGCTGGTGCTCCTGTGCGAGCAGCCAGTGGATCGCGCGTTCGACCTCGGCCTGCCAATGGGTGGCGCCCACGTTGCCATGCCTGCGTACGTGGTCCACCGCAATGAGCCACCACAGGGTGGCGTCGATGCAGCCCAGATACCAGAAGTCGGCGTCCTGGCCCTCGGGGTCGACGTACTTGGGAATCTGCCCATTGGTTGCCTGTTGCGAAGCGAGCGCGTCGAGGCTGGCCACGGCGCCTTGTTCGAGCGCGGGCACGCCGGTGCCGCACATGGCCATCACGCAGATGGCGGCGTCGCGGCCGAAGATGCGCGTGTAGCGCCGTGCCACGGCCGCCTCGGTGCGGCTGGCGGCCAGGATGCCGTGCGGCGTGAGGTTGTTCTGCAGCAGTTCGAGGGAAGCCCGCGCGCAGGTGTCGATGAGCGCGAGCGCGGGGGCGTCGAGGTTGTTGGCGGGGGGGGCGTCGATGCGGTCACGAGTGGTCGGCACACTGCCGTTTCAGATGATCAATGAGCCATCTCCCTGCGGGGCCCGGCGGCTGGGCTGCTGGATAGACGGCGGAGGTCGTCAGCGGAAAGCCCCCGGGCGGGATCTCGTCGACATCGAGCACGACGAGCGAGCCTCGCGCGATGTCCCTGTCCACCATGTGCCGTGGCATGCTGCCGTAGCCCATGCCGTCCTTCAGGAACGCGTACTTGGTCGACAGATCGCCCAGACGCCAGGTCGTGGGCGATATCACGCCGTAGTCGCGCCCCGTCATCAGCTCGGAGCGGTCCGTGAGGACCAGTTGCACGTGCTTGCTGAGTTCGCGCCTGGAAATTCGGCGATCGAAGCTCGCGAGTGGATGCTCGGCCGCAGCCACCATCACCAGGGAAATCTCGTTGAGGCGCTCCGTGAACAGGGAGGGGAATTCCATGGGTAGCGCGCCCAGGATGCCCATGCTGCAGCGCCCGTCGAGTATGGGTTGGTAGGCCGCGCCCAGTGCCTCGACAAAGAGCCTCAGGGGCGTGAACGGAAATCGGCTGGCAAACGCCTTGATCGCTGCGCTGATGACGTCGGTGGGGAAGAACACGTCCACGACAACCGAAAGCTCCGCTTCCAGCCCCGAGGACATGAGCTTTGCCCTGGCCTTGAGGGTATCGACGCCCGAGACCACGTTGCGGGCGTCGGCCAGAAGAAGGACGCCCTCCGGCGTGAGCTTGGGGAAACGCCCGGACCGGTCGAAGAGCACCACACCCACCTGATCTTCGAGCGAGGCGATCCAGCCACTCACTGCCGACTGCACGCGGTTGAGCTTTCTCGCTGCTGCAGAAAAGCTGCCTTCGTCGACCGCCGCGATGAAGGTTCTGAGTTGGTCGAGTGAGACACCGTCGAGCATGACGCGCAGCGTATCTCAAATACAGATGCTTTGCATCTCAATAAATCGTCTATTCAGATTGGTTTGAGAAAAGCATCATTCCTCCCATCAAAACATCTCCCCGAAAGATACATCGTGACTTCATCCATCTCAGACGTCCTCCGTGCCACAGCGGCACGGGTCAGCTCGCCGTGGGCCCGTTCCGGCCTCCCTCCCACTTTTTCCACCCGCAAGGAAAACCCCATGCAGATCCTTCATCTCGACTCCAGCGTTCTCGGCGCCGCCTCGGCGAGCCGTCTTCTTTCGACTCGCATCGTGGAGCGCCATCGCGCGCTACACCCCACGGCGCAAGTCGTGTACCGGGATCTGGCCGCCGATCCAGCGCTGCATCTGTCCGGCACGCACATGGCTGCGTGGCAGGGCATGCCCAGCGACGACGCCACCCTGAACGCCGACCTGCTCAAGGGCAATACCTATATGGAAGAGCTCTTTGCAGCAGACGTGCTGGTGATTGGCGCGCCGATGTACAACCTCTCGATTCCCACGCCCCTGAAGGCCTGGATCGACCGCATCGCCGTGGCGGGCAAGACGTTTCGCTACACCGCCAACGGACCGGAAGGCCTGCTCAAGAACAAGAAGGCATTCATCGCGTCCTCGCGCGGTGGGGTGTATTCGGCGGGCAGCCCCGCGGCGGCTCTCGAGCACCAGGAAAGCTACCTCATCGGCCTCCTTGGCTTCCTGGGCGTGACCGACGTCACCGTGGTGCGCGCCGAGGGTCTTGCCATCAGTGCGCAAGCCAAGGAAGCCGCCATGCAAAAGGCGCTGCACGACATCGGCGCGATCTCCGCGTAATACGCATCCCTTCAATCATCACAAGGAAATCACCATGACCTATTCCATCATCGGCGCCGGCAACGTCGGCACGGCCCTCGCTCGTCAATTCGCCCGCAGCGGCATTGCTGTAAACATCGCGAACACCCGCGGTATCGACTCGCTTGCCGAGCTTGCCAAAGAACTGGGCAACCATGTCACTCCCATGGCGCTGGAGGACGCGCTGAAAGCAGAGGTCGTCATTCTTGCCGTGCCGTTTCGCTCGCATGCCAGCGTTGCGGCCGCTTTGCCAGATTGGTCCGGCAAGATCGTCGTCGACGCCATGAACACCTATGGTATTTCGCCCGATGAACTGAAAGGCCAGCCTTCCAGCCATGTCGTTGCAGCCGCCTTCGCGGGCGCGGATGTCGTCAAGACATTCAATCAGCTGCCGGCCAAGCTGCTCGCGATGAACCCGGCCGCTCAGGGGGGCCGGAGAGTCATGTTCGTTGCCGGCGACTCGCAAGCCGCCTCCGGCGCAATCGCAAAGCTGGTGGACGATCTCGGCTTTGCTGCAGTGGTGCTGGGAAAAATCGCCGAAGGCGGTTTGCTGCTGGGTATGGGCGGCCCGCTGATCCTGCAGAACCTGGTCAAGTACTGAGCAAAGTCCGCGCGAGTCCCGGCTGGTGCCCTTCCTTCCGTCCTACAGACCGGCCGCGAGCGATGGGCCAACATCCGCGAATGATGAGCAAACCGATACTTGCAGGTCTCGCCGTGGCCGTTTGCTGCGCGGCTGGCCTGGCCGTCGCAGAACCCGTGAAGCTGCCTGTGGACAACGACGACAAGGGCACCGTGTACGTGGCGCCCAACGTCAACCCCACCGAAACCTCCGCCTACACGACAGGTGCGACGGTGGGCGTCGAGCGGCGCGACGGCAGCGGCGCCTACGTCGGCACCGACACCTCCACGCCCCGGCCGACCTACTCGGTGGGCGCAAGCACCGGCGGCGATGTGTCGCTCACCGGCGGTGTGTCGTCGGACGGCAAGGCCAACAACGGGGTGAAGGCCGGCGTGACCATCAAGTACTGACCGGCGTCAGGCCAGCGTGCCGTTTCCCGTGAAATTCCGTGGTTCATCGTCAACATCAAAGCCCGCGAGCCTGTAAGCACCTTGCGGATGGGAAGTGTCGCCTGCAAAGCCGCGCCTCACCAATTCGGTGATGTACAACTCGTCCCATTCGATGTTGGCGAGGTTGACCTCTGTGCCCATCTCTTTCACGAGCCATGTCGTGATCTTGTGCTTGTAGTCGCGCGTGACGCCCGGGATGATGACCACGGGCAATTCGTAGATGAGCTTTTCCGCCGGAAAGCGCCCCTGCAGTTTCGCGATCAATGACGCGCGGATCTCGTTGCCTGCGAACAGCTCCGAGGCTTCGAGGAACACCCAGTCCGAGCCGGCGTCCAGGCAGTTGGCCACGTCGTCTATCAGCGCGTCGTCATCGAGCAGCCCTTCCTTTTTCCCGACTTCGCCGAACACCGTGAGGCCCAGCCGCTTCGCATGCGCAATGGCTCGCGCCTTGTCGTGTGCACTGAGGTCGAGCAGGTTGTCCGAAATCTCGATGCCGCTGAAGCCGGTCTCGATCACCTGATCGACGAAGCGCTCGTAGCGCCCGAGCTTCAGCGCCAGTTCCGAGAACAACCCGCCCGGCGAGGTCGAGATGCCGTTCGCCTTGTAGTGCAGGAGCTTGCGCACCAGCACCTCGCGAGGCATGAAGCGCGCGATGCCGGCTGCCACCTTGGCGAAGTCGATGTATGCGCCGGCCGACTCGACGGTGTCGGCTTGGCACCCGAAGCCCAAGCCCCAGTCGATCATCATCGACAGGCCGAGCGTGCGCGGCTTCTGTTGTCGCACGGGGATCGGAAAATCTCCGAAAGCAGTGGGCATCTCTGTGGTCATTGCTGTCAGTCCAGGGGCAGGTTGGCCTTGCGGGCGAGCTCGTTCCAGCGCTTGTCTTCGGCGGCGGCGAAGGCGTTTGTGTCGGATGCGGAGGCCGACGAAGGCGCGACGCCCACGGCGGCAAAGCCGGCCACGATGTCGGGCATCGCCAGGATCTCGGCGATGGCGCTGTTGACGACCTGGATGCGCGCGGGCGGCATGCCCGCTGGTGCAGCCACGAGGAACCATTGGCTGGCCTCGAAGCCGCTCACGCCGGCTTCGGCCATGGTGGGCACGTCGGGCAAGGCCGGCGAGCGCTGCGCGGTCGACACGGCATAGGCCTTGAGCTTGCCCGACCTGATGTGCGGCAGCACCGGCGTGATGCCCAGCATCCCCAAGGGCACCTGAGCGCCGATCACATCGGTCACGGCCTGGTTGCCGCCCTTGTACGGAATGTGCGTCATGCGGGTGCCTGCAAGCTGGTTGAACAGCTCCCCGCCCAAGTGCTGGCTGGTGCCGTTGCCCGACGACGCGAAGCTGTAAGCGCCCGGATTCGTCTTCATGTCGGCGACCAGTGCCTTGAGGTTCACCTGGCTGCCTTGGGCCGCGCCGACGAGCACCATCGGGCCCTTCGCGAGTTCGGCCACGCCGGTCAGCTCCTTGGGCAAGTGCGGCACGGGGATCTTCATGAGCACGGGCCCCGGAATGGTGACGAGCGTGTAGCCATCGGGCGCGGCCTTGGCAGCCGCGTTGAGCGCGATGCTGCCCGAGGCGCCGGGGCGGTTGTCGATGACCACGGGCTGGCCCAGCTTCGTTTCGAGCTTGCGTGCGACCAGCCGCGTCACTGTGTCGGCGCTGCCACCCGGCGGCCAGCCGACCAGCCACGTGATCTGCTTGGCGGGCCATGGATCGGGGCTTTGGGCCTGGGCGCCCGCAGCGGCAGCGACCAGCGCTGCGGCGCACATCGAGGCCAGAAGGCGCCGCCGCGGCGTGCCATCGTGCGAGCAGGAGAAGGGAGAGGTCTTGGGCATCGAAGGGCTCCGGCAGGTGGTGAAGAAACTATCTCTCACTCCAAGCCAGTTGGGTGCCTGAATCCATAGCCACGAGCATCGATTCGAATTCCCGATGGGAATGGCCCGGCGCGTGACACGGGTGGTGCGGGCTGCTAACTTTGGACCATGAGCTTCTCGCCCACCGACGTTTCCTATTTCCTGCAGGTGGTCCAGCAAGGCCATGTCGGCCGGGCCGCCGCGAGCGCAGGCGTCACGCAGCCCGCGATCTCCAAGGCCATCCACCGGCTCGAGGCCGCCATCGGTGTCACGCTGTTCGAGCGGGGCGCGCACGGGGTCCGGCTCACCAGCGATGGGCATCTTTTCCTGGAGTCGGCGCAGCGCTTCGACGCACAGCACGCCGAGCTCATGCGCTCGGCTGCCGAACTGCGCGCGCAGCACGCCGGCCTCCTGCGCGTGGGCCTGACCAACCCCGCGAGCGACAGCATTCCCGTGCAGGCGCTGTCCGAGATGGTGCGCCGCCGCCCCGGCCTGCGGCTGGTGCTGTCGATCGGCAAGTCCGACGCCTTGAACGACGCGGTCGGCAAGGGCGAACTCGATCTGGCCGTGGTGCCGGCCTATCCGGGATTTTCGTTCAGTTGCAGCCAGATCGAGATCGGTGAGGACCGCGCGCGCGTGGCGGCGCGCGCCGACCATCCGCTCGCCCGCATGCCCACGCTGGGGTTGGACGCCTTGGTCGGCTACACCTGGGCCTTGTCGAGCCGCAGCAGTGCGTCGCGCCGTCTGCTTGCGCAGGTGTTCGAGCGCGCGGGGCTGCCCGCGCCGCGCGTGGCGGTGGAGGCGGAATACACGTCAGACGCCATCATGGGACTGCTGGCCGGCACCGACATGCTGGGTCTTGTGCCGTCGTCCGTGTTGCGCGGGTGGACGGGCCGCGTCAACGCGCTGCCGATGCCCATGCTCGAGGTGCGCCGCTCGCTGGTGCTGCTCACGCGGCCGCAGGCCATCTGGTCGCCGCTGATGATGGCGCTGCGCGACCTGTTGCTGAGCTATCGCACGTCCTGACATTCCGCGCGGCTATGGATCTCTGCTGCACCGGGAATGCCCGATGCACAGGGGCGCCGATAGAGTGGCATGCATGTCCACCCACTCCGGAAGAAGCCGCTCGTGAACGCACCGAACATCGTCCTCATCGTCGCCGACAACCTGGGTTGGGGTGAATTGGGTTGCTACGGCGGCGGCGCACTGCGCGGCGCGCCTACACCGCGCATCGACGCGCTGGCGCGCCAGGGCGTGCTGCTGCAGAACTTCAACGTCGAGAGCGACTGCGTGCCCACGCGCTCCGCGCTCATGACCGGGCGCCATCCCATTCGTACGGGCTGCCTTCAATCGGTGCCGCCGGGACTGCCGCAGGGCCTCACGCGCTGGGAACACACGTTGGCCGAGGCACTTTCGGCGCAGGGCTACGCCACGGCGCATTTCGGCAAATGGCATCTGGGCGACGTGGAGGGGCGCTACCCTTCGGACCGTGGCTTCGACGAGTGGTACGGCATTCCGCGCACCACCGACGAGACGCAGTTCACCTCGAGCATCGGCTTCGATCCGACGGTCGCCGACATTCCGTACATCATGCGCGGACGCAAGGGCGAACCCTCCGAGAACGTGGAGATCTACGACCTCGAAAGCCGGCGCACCATCGACGAAGAACTCATTGCACACTCGCGCGCGTTCGTCCAACGGCAGCACGCGGCGGGGCGGCCGTTCTTTCTATACCTGCCGCTGACGCACCTGCACTTTCCTACGCTGCCGCACAAGGACTTTGCGGGGCGCACCGGCGCCGGCGACTTTGCCGATTCGATGGCCGAGATGGACCACCGCGTCGGCCAGATCGTCGACGAAATCGACGGCCTCGGCATAGCCGATTCGACCCTCTTCGTGTTCTGCAGCGACAACGGTCCGGAGTTTCGCGCGCCGTACCGCGGCACGGCGGGTCCCTGGCGCGGCACCTACCACACGGCGATGGAAGGCAGCCTGCGCGTGCCCTTCATCGCACGCTGGCCCGGACGCATCGAGCCAGGCCGCATCAGCAACGAGATGGTGCACGTGACGGATCTGTTCACCACGCTGGTGAAGGTGGCAGGCGCGGCCCTGCCCGAAGACCGGGCAATCGACGGTATCGACCAGAGCGCGTTCCTCTTCGGAGGCGAGCGCAAATCGGCGCGTGAAGGCTTTCTGTTCTACATCAAGAACGAGCTGCGG
Source organism: Variovorax durovernensis (assembly GCF_977011995.1). Taxonomy (NCBI): domain Bacteria; kingdom Pseudomonadati; phylum Pseudomonadota; class Betaproteobacteria; order Burkholderiales; family Comamonadaceae; genus Variovorax; species Variovorax durovernensis. The sequence goes on from NZ_CDRNCW010000002.1 coordinate 400,189, forward strand.
GCCGTCAAGTGGCGCGACTGGAAGCTGCACTTCTACTGGGAACCCGAGGTGAACGAGGGCAAGGGAAAACTGGAGTCGCCTTACCTGTTCAACATCACGCGCGACCCCAAGGAAGAAAGCGACGTGCTGGTCTACAACACGTGGGTGCTCGGCCCGATCCTGCGAATGGTGCAGGCATTCAACCAGAGCTGCCAGACGTGGCCCAACACACCGCCCGGCAAGGCGGATTGAGGCGCTCGGGGTGCTTACCATGCACCCAGGAGCTCCCGCATGAACATCACCCTTCGCCAGCTCAGGTATTTCGTCGAGATCGCGCGCAGCCGCAGTTTCTCGCGCGCGTCCGAGCACCTGAACATCGCGCAGCCCGCGCTGAGCCAGAACATCTCGGCGCTGGAGGAGGACCTGGGCGGCAGCCTGTTCGAGCGCCGCCCGCGCGGCGTCGAGCTCACGCCGGCGGGACAACGCCTGCTGGCCAGCGCCGTGGAACTGCTCGCGCGTGCCGATGGGCTTAAGGACGACATCGAAGGCGGTGACGCCCGCCCCGTTGGCGCAGTGCGGCTGTGGGTGGCCGGCTCGCTCGCCGGCACGCTGGTCGCGCCGCTGTTCAAGGCCGTGGCCGCGCAGTGCCCCGGTGTCGAGCTCACTGTGCGCGAAGGGCTGTCGTTCGAGGCGCCGGCACTGGTCGAATCCGGACAGGCGCACCTCGCGGTAATGCCCAGTCCGTCGGAGCTTCAGGGCATGGAATCGCTGCCCATTTTCGAAGAGCGCTTCACGCTCTTTGGCGCGTACGCGGCCATGCGCCGCAAGCCGCAAGAGATCGCTTTTTCCGATGTGGCGGGCCTGCCGCTGGCCGAACCCGACCGCGCGCACGACCTGCGCAAGATCATCGAGCGCGCGGCCAACGCCATCGGCCGGCGGCTCGACGTGCGCTATGAACTCAACAGCCCCGCCATGCTCGTGGGCGTGGTGAAAGAGGGGCTGGCTTACTCGATCATGCCGCCCAGCGCATGCCACGAGGCCATTGCGGCCAAGTCCATCGCCGGTCGACCGGTGGTCGGGCCCGAGCTGTCGCGCGTGCAGGCCGTGGTGTGGCCGAGCGACCGCCCGCTGAGCACCGCCGCTGCCACGGTACGCGACATGCTGGTGAAGCTGATCCGCGAGATGGTGCGCGACGGTCGGCTGGAGGGGCGCCTGATCGGCGCTAGCCATAAGAAAAAATGATCCCGCGCCATGCCGAGACAGTATTGGATTTGTCCGGCCCGCGCGATCACAGTCTTCTCGAAAGGCACGCTCACGTGCCCACGCAGGAGACAAATACATGGCACAGAAGAACGTGGTCGTCATCATGTCCGATGAACACGATCCACGAATGATGGGCTGCTCGGGTCACCCCTTCGTCCAGACCCCGAATCTCGACGCACTTGCAGCGCGCGGCGTGCGCTTCGCCAGTGCCTACACCCCCAGCCCCATCTGCGTGCCGGCCCGCGCCGCCTTTGCTACGGGCCAGCGCGTGCACCAGCTGCGCCTGTGGGACAACGCCATGCCCTATACAGGCCAGCAACGCGGCTGGGGCCACGTGCTGCAGCAGCACGGTGTGCGCGTGGAAAGCATCGGCAAGCTGCACTACCGCAATGAGGAGGACCCGGCCGGCTTCGACGCCGAGCATCTGCCGATGCACGTGGTCGGCGGCCACGGCATGGTGTGGGCCTCGATCCGCAACCCGTATCGCCCGCGCCCCGACGGCCCGCGCATGCTGGGCGAACGCATCGGACCCGGCGAGTCGTCTTACACGCAATACGACCGGGCGGTGACGCAGCGCGCGGTCGAATGGCTGCACAAGGCCGGCACGCGCGGCGAAGAGGGCTTCGTGCTTTACGTGGGCCTCGTTGCGCCGCACTTTCCGCTCGTGGTGCCCGAGGAGTTCTACAAGCTCTACCCCACCGACCAGATGCCCGAGCCCAAGCTCACGGCTGCCAGTGGCTATGAGCGCCACCCGTGGGTGCAGGCGTACTGCGATTTCATGGGATCGGACGAGAAGTTCGTCGACGAGGCCGAGCGCCTGCGCGCCTTCTCGGCCTACTTCGGGCTGTGCACCTGGCTCGACCACAACGTGGGACAGATCCTCGGCGCGCTGCGCGGCGCCGGGCTCGAGGACACCACGCAGGTCATCTACACCTCGGACCACGGCGACAACCTGGGCGCGCGCGGCGTGTGGGGCAAGTCCACGCTCTACGAAGAAAGCGCGAAGGTGCCGATGCTCATCGCGGGCCCCGGCATCGCGCCTTCGGTCTGCGAAACGCCTGTCGACCTGCTCGACTTGTTCCCCACCATCTTGCAAGGCGCGGGCATCGACCCGGCACCCGAGATGGGCGAACGCCCCGGCCGCGCGCTGACCGACGTGGCCACCTCGGCACCCGATCTCGAACGCTCGATCCTCAGCGAGTACCATGCGGCCGGCAGCAACTCCGGCGGCTTCATGGTGCGCAAGGGCCGCTGGAAATACCACTTCTACGTGGGCTTCGCGCCAGAGCTTTTCGACCTGCGGGACGATCCCGAAGAGCTGCGCGACCTGGCAGCCAGCCCCGCGCACGCCGACGTGCTCGCGAAGATGCATGCAGCCTTGTGCGAGATCTGCGACCCGGTAGCCGTCGACCGCCAGGCACACGCCGACCAGGCCGCGCTCATCGAACACTACGGTGGTATCGAGGCGGCGCACAAACTGGGCTCGTCCACCTCGACGCCCGTCAAGTTGCCGGCTGCGGCCTGAGCCATGGACGCGCGTTCGGGCACGGTGCGGGCCGCCTGAAGCCGGATTCCCGACGAAGACAAAAACGGAGACACACGATGCAACGCAGAACCGCACTCACCGCATTAGGCGCGTCGATGCTGGGCGCCATGGCGCCCGCATGGGCGCAGGGCTTTCCCAACGCGCCCATCAAGCTCATCGTGCCGTACTCGGCCGGCGGCGGCGCCGATGCCGTGGCGCGCCTGCTCGCGCTGGGCATGGGCGAGGAACTGAAGCAAGGCGTGATCGTCGACAACCGCGCGGGCGCTGGCGGCATGGTCGGCGCCGAGGCCACGGCCAAGTCCGCTCCAGACGGCTACACAGTGCTGTTCGCGGGCAACCCCGAGCTCACCATCGTGCCGTGGCTGCATCCGAAGCTCTCCTATGCGCCACTGACAGACTTCACCCCCGTGGTCCTTGTGTCGCAGTCGCCGAACGTGCTGGTGGCCAATGCCTCACTGTCGGCGAAGACTTTGCGCGCCGCGCTCGACGTCGCGCGCAAGGCGCCCGGTGGTATCACCATCGGCACGCCGGGCAACGGCACGCCGCAGCACATCGCGGTCGAACTGCTGAAGCAACAGACCGGCATGGACATCGTGCACGTGCCCTACAAAGGCGCGAGCCCGGCCACCGTGGCGGCGCTGGGCGGCGAGGTGTCGTTCGCGCTCGTGGGCGCGCCGCCGCTGCTGCCGCACCTGACCTCAGGCAAGCTGGTGCCGCTGGCCGTGACGCAGCCCAGGCGTTCGCCCTTGCTGCCCGATGTGCCCACGCTGGGAGAGGCCATCGGCCTGATGCGCGACGGCGACTTCGTGGCCTGGTATGGCGTGCTGGTGCCCTCACGCACGCCGCCGGAGGTCGTCCAGCAATTGGAAAAGGCGGCCTTCGCAGTGCTGAAACGCCCGGACAGCAAGGCCAGGCTCGCAGCGCTTGGCACCGATCTGGTGGCGCTGCCAGGCGATCAGTTCGCCAAGCGCATGCGCAGCGAAAGCAAAATCTACGGGGAAATCATCAACCGCTTTGGCATCAAAGCCACCTGAGGTTGCCTGGATCCCGGCTTGATGCTGACCGCGCCGGGCAGCTAAACGCCGATGAAGGCCAACAACTGCGTAAAGGCCGGCGTGACCATCAAGTACCAACTAGCCGTCAGACCATCGTGCCGTAGACGATGAAGCCATCGTGCGACGCCACCTTGTCGTACAGCGTGCGGCCGGCCGTGTTCGTCACATGCGTCTGCCAGTACACCCGGTGGCCGCCGGCCTGCTTCACGCGCTCGTACACGCCGTGAATCAACTGGCGCCCGACGCCCCGGCCGCGCTCCGATGGCAGCGTGAACAGGTCCTGCAGGTAGCAGGTCGGCTCGATGCGGTTGGTGCTGCGGTGGAACAGGTAGTGCGTCATGCCGACCAGCTGGCCCTCACGTTCCGCGACCAGTGCGTGCACCGGCTCGTAGGCGTCGAAGAAGCGTTGCCACGTCACCTGTGTGATCTCGTCGGCCAGGGCCGTGGGGCCCTCGCGTCCGTAGAAGGCGTTGTAGCCGTCCCACAGCGGCTTCCATGCCGAATAGTCTTCCGCCACAGGAGGACGGATCAGGAGAGAAGAAGAGGTGGTCATGCGTCGCTGCTGCCTGTGCTTTGATGAAAAGAACAAGCCTGCGATTGCAACACGGCTTGCCTCAGGGCGAGAAAAAAGCCTTCAGCGCTTCTTCAGGCAACTGGCCGCGCAGGCCGATGGCGACGACACCCGCGCGCGCCTCGCCGACCGGCGGCATGGCCTTGCGCAGCGTGCCGTGGCGGCCGGCGAACTGCACCTGCGACCATTCATCGCCCGCGGCGCCGTGTCCGGTGCGCAGCACGCCCTTCAGGCGCAGCACGCCGGGCGGCATGTCGCGCATCCAAGCGCGCAGCATGGCGACGGAAATCACCGCTTCGGGCTGCGCGTTCCATGTCTGGAACAGTTCGCCGTGATCGGGTGCGCCGTGCGCGTGATGATCGTCGTGGCAGCCAGGCCCGCAGGCATGTGGCTGCGCGGCCGCCGCATGGGGCAGCCCCGACAGCAGCGCCAGCGGCACGGCCGATTCCACGGCCTGGATGCACGGCGTGCCCGGCGCGGTCGCCGCGACCCAGGCATTGGCGCCCGCCAGCGCGTCGGCGGATGCGATGTCCGCCTTGTTCACCACCACCAGGTCGGCCGACTTGACCTGCCGTGCCAGCATGTCCGCCAGCAGCGGGTCGCGCGACTGCTGTGCCGCCGCGCTTGCATCGACCAGCACGATGACGCCTTCCAGGCTCAGCTCCGGCGCCGCCATGCCGATCTGCGCGATGCGCCACGGGTCAGACACGCCGCTGGCCTCGATCACCACCGCATCGAACGGCGTTTCTGCTTCGATCACGCTCACCAGCGCCCGCCCCAGGTCGTCGCCGATCTGGCAGCACACGCAGCCGTTGGTCAGCGCCGTGGTGTCGCCGTGCGTGGCGGCGATGAGATCGGCGTCGATGTTGAGCGCGCCGAAGTCGTTCACCAGCACTGCCATGCGCAGCCCGTTCGCCTCGCGCAGCCACCGGTTGAGCAGCGTGGTCTTGCCCGCGCCCAGGAAGCCGCCAATGACCGTGAGCGGCAGGCGCTTCTTGTCGGTTGTCGAAGTGGTCACGCGGTCTTCAGCCCCGCTGCGCCTCGAACACGCGGCCCGACAGCACGGTGCCCCACACCCGCGCGTCCTTCAGCGCCATCGGGTCCATCTCCAGCGGGTCGTCTTCCAGCACGCAGAAGTCGGCGCGCTTGCCGCATTCGATGCTGCCGATCTCGCCATCGAGCTTCAGCGTCCAGGCCGCACCGAGCGTGATGGCGCGCAGCGCCTGCGGCACGGTGATGCGTTCCGCCTCGCCCAGCAGGCGGCCCTTGGGTGTGATGCGGTTCACGGCGCACCAGGCGGTGAACAGCGGGCCCAGCGGCGTCACCGGCGCGTCGGAGTGGATGGCCAGCGGCACGCCCGCCGCGAGCGCGCTGCCGCAGGCGTCGAGGCGGTTGGCGCGGTCGGGGCCCATGGTCATTTCATAGTGCTGGTCGCCCCAGTACCAGATGTGGTTGGCGAACAGGTTGGCACACAGGCCCAGCGAGGCCATGCGGCGGAACAGCGGCGCGTCGATCATCTGGCCGTGCTGCAGCGTGTGGCGGTGGTCGGGGCGCGGCGCGCGGGTCAGCACGCGGCCGATGGCGTCGATGGCCACTTCGCTTGCCTCGTCGCCGTTGGTGTGCGTGTGGATCGTGAGGCCGGCACGGTGGTAGGTCTCGAAGTCGGCCTCGTACTGCGCGGGCGCCGTCACCCAGATGCCGTTGGGCGCGCCGTTGAAATGCCCCGGCCAGCGCAGCCGCGCGGAGAAGCCCTGGATAGAGCCGTCGAGCATCATCTTCACCAGGCCGTAGCGCAGGCGGTCGGTGTTGCGCGGCACCAGCGACTTCACGTGCTCCGCGCCCTGTGCGGCGCCGTGCGTGCCGTGGAAGGCCTGGAACGCGGGCAGGATGCGCACCGCGAAGCCCTCGTCCTGCGTCACTTTCTCGAGCACGCCGCAGTCTTCTTCGGTGAGCTTGTTGACCAGGTCGGTCGCGGTGGTCACGCCCTGCAGGCAGGCCAGCCTGGCGAACGAACGCACGCCGGCCTCGGTCATCGGCGCGAGCAGGCCGGCGTTGCCGATCTTGCGCAGCACCAGGAACATGGCGGCCGGCTCCTGCAGTTCGCCCGTGGGTTCGCCTTCGTCCGCGCCTTCGGCGAACTTGACCACGCCTTCGACCTCCTTGTCGCGCGTGATCTCGGCAATGCGCAGCATGGCGCTGTTGACGTTCATCAGGTGCCCGTTGGCATGGCCGATGACGATGGGCCGCGTGGCGCTCGCGCGGTCGACGTGGTGCACCGTCATGCGCTCGCCGCCGAAGTAGATGGGGTCGAAGCCCCAGGCGACGAGCGGCTCGGTGTCGGGCACGCCATCCGCCGTCATCTTCGCGGCGACTTCCGCCAGGCGCGAGACCACCTCGTCCATCGAGCGCAGCCCGCTCCAGACCTTGCCTTCGGGGTCGCGGCGGTCGAACCAGCCCAGATACGTCCAGTCCCACATGCTGCCTTCCTTGAGGTGGCAGTGGCCCTCGACGAGGCCGGGCATCAGCACCTTGTCGGCGAAGCGCTCGTCCAGCGTGAAGGCGCCCCATGCCTGCATGTCGGCGAGCGAGCCGACGGCCAGCACGCGGCCGTCGCGCACCGCCACGTGGGTGGCGTGCGGCTGCATGGGGTTCATGGTGATGATCTTGCGGGCGGGGTAGACGGTGGTTGTTGTTGCTTGGCTCATGGCGACTCTGGAATCGAAAGAGGAGGGTGCGGCAGCCCGTCGACGACGTCGACACGCCGGCAGCGTACCCAGTGATCGGGCGCGACTTCGCGCAATGGCGGTAGCTCGGCCGCGCAGGCCGGCTCCGCCACCGGGCAGCGCCCGGCGAAGCGGCAGCCGGCGGGCGGGTTGATGGGGCTCGGCGGATCGCCGCTCAGCTTGATGCGGTGGGCCGCGCGCCGGCGCCCGCCGCTCACCGTGGGCACCGCCGACATTAGCGCCACGCTGTACGGATGCAACGGCCGCGCGAAGAAGCTGCGCCGCGGTGCGCGTTCGACGATCTGGCCGAGGTACATCACGGCGATGTCGTCGCAGATGTGCTCCACCACCGCCATGTCGTGAGAGATGAAGAGGTAGGTCAGCCCCAGTTCGCGCTGCAGCCGCGACAGCAGGTTCAGTATCTGCGCGCGTATCGCGATGTCCAGCGCCGATACCGGCTCGTCGCACACCACCAGCTCGGGGTTGGTGGCCAGCGCCCGCGCGATGTTGATGCGCTGGCGCTGCCCGCCCGAGAACTGGTGCGGAAACAGGTGCTGCTGCTCGGGCCGCAGGCCGACCGCCTCGAACAGCTCGGCCACGCGGCGCGTGCGTTCGTCGGGCGTGCCGACCCGCATGAGGTCCAGCGGTGCGCGCACCGCGGCACCCGCGCGCTCGCGCGGATTCAGCGAGGAGAACGGGTCCTGGAAGATGATCTGCATGCGCGTGCGTGCCTGCCGCAGCGCCTCGCCGCGCAGCGTGGCCAGGTCGGTGTCGCCGAGCCGCATGCGGCCCGAAGTGACGGGCGAAAGCCGCATCACCGCGAGCGCGGTCGTGGTCTTGCCCGAACCCGATTCGCCCACCACCGCGAGCGTGCTGCCGCGCCGGATCTCGAAGGACACGCCGTCCACCGCCTTCACCACCTCGGGCGCGCGGCCCCAGCCGGCCTTGCCGCGCGGAAAGTGCACCTTCAGGTCATCGACCGAAAGCAGCACGTCGGTCTTGCCGATGAATGTCATGCGGCCTCCCGTTGGCGCTGGTCGAGGGTCTGCGCATGCAGCCAGCAGGCAGCGCCGTGCGGGATGCCGGGTGCGATTTCGCCATGCACCACGAACATGGGCGGCACTTCCGTCGCGCAGCGCGCCAGCGCGCGCGGGCAGCGTTCGCGGAATGCGCAGCCCGTGCCCAGCTCCCAGATCGAGGGCACCACGCCCGCGATCTCGGCAAGGTCCTCGCGCGCGCCGTCGCCATATGCCGCGCTGCTGCCCAGCTCCGGCAGGCAGTCGATCAGCCCGCGCGTGTAGGGATGGCCGGGCTCCGACAGCACCTGCTCCGTCGTGCCCTGTTCGATGACGCGGCCGGCGTACATCACCATCACGCGGTCGGCCATCTCGGCCACCGCGCCCATGTCGTGGGTGATGAGCATGATGGCCGTGCCCTTGTCGCGCTGCAGCTCGCGCAGCAGGTCGAAGATCTGCGCCTGCACCGTCACGTCGAGCGCAGTGGTGGGCTCGTCGGCAATCAGGATGTCGGGCCGGCAGGCCAGCGCCATCGCGATCATCACGCGCTGGCGCATGCCACCGGAGAGCTGATGCGGGTACTCGTCCACGCGCCGCTCCGGAGCCGGAATGCCGACCTGCCGCAGCATCTCGATGGCACGCCCGCGCGCCGCGTGCGCGTTCATGCCGGCGTGCAGCCGCAGCGATTCGCCGATCTGGTCGCCAACGCTGAACACCGGGTTCAGCGAGGTCATGGGCTCCTGGAAGATCATCGAGATGCGGTTGCCGCGCACTTCGCGCATGCGGGCATCGCTGGCCTGCACCAGGTCTTCGCCCTGGAACATCACCTGCCCGCTGCGGATTCGCCCGGGCGGCGAGGGAATGAGCCGCAGCAGTGCCAGCGCCGTCATGCTCTTGCCGCAGCCCGACTCGCCGACCACGCACAGCGTTTCGCCGGCGCGGATCTCGAAGTCGACCCCGTTGAGCACCAGTGCCTGGCCGCGGCGGGTCTTGAACTCGACGTGCAGGTCCTGCACGCGCAGCATTGCGTCGTTTTGCGCGGCCATCAGCGCTCTCTCAGCTTCGGGTTGAGTGCATCGTTCAGTCCGTCGCCGATGAGGCTGACGGCCAGCACGGTGATGAAGATCGCCGCGCCGGGGAAGGCCACGGCCCACCAGCAAGACAAAACGTATTGCCGGCTGGAGCCGATCATCAGGCCCCAGCTCATCTGGTTGGGGTCGCCCAGGCCGAGAAAGGAAAGGCCCGCCTCGAACAGGATGGCGGCGCCGATCGCCAGCGTGGCCGACACCACCAGCGGCGGCAGCGCGTTGGGAAGAATCACCTTCCAGATGATGCGTGCGTCGCCCGCGCCGATGGCCCGTTCGGCCCGCACGAACTCCAGCCCGCGGTACTTCATGAACTCGGCGCGCGTGAGCCGTGCGGTGCCGGTCCAGCTCACGATGCCGATGGCCAGCGTCACCGTCACCAGCGTGGGCGAGAACAGCGTGACCACCACCATCGCGAACAGCAGCGCGGGCAGCACCTGGAAGAACTCGGTGAGCTTCATCAGCGCGGCATCGATCTTGCCGCCGTAGTAGCCGGCGAAGGCGCCGAGCGTGATGCCGATCAGCACCGACAGCAGCGCGGCCACCGCGCCCACCAGCAGCGTGGCGCGCCCGCCGTAGATCAGCGCGGTGAGCACGTCGCGGCCCAGGTAGTCGCTGCCGAGCCAGGCGTCCTCGCTGAAGGGTGGGGTGAGCGGCGCGGCCTTGATCTCGAACGGGTCGGCCGGGTAGAGCCACGGCCCGGCGATGGCCACCACCAGCACGATCAGCAGCATGGCCATGCCGGCGATGGCGGCGGGGTTGCGCAGGAACATGCGCATCGCCTCCATGCCGGGGTGTTCCACGCGCACCGGCGGCCTGGTGGCGGGTTTGGAAGCGGAAGCAACAGGAGGCATCGCGATGACCTTGCTCATGAGGCCTTGATCCGTGGGTCGATGAAGCGGTAGCACAGGTCGGTGAGCTGGTTCATCACCACCACCACGACGGAAGAGAACAGCAGCACGCCGAGGATGGTCGGGTAGTCGCGCCGCAGCACCGACTCGAAGGCCAGCCGGCCGAGGCCCGGCCAGTTGAACACCGTCTCCACCAGGATGGCGCCCGCCAGCACGTTGCCGAACTGCAGCCCCAGCACCGTGACCACCGGCAGCAGCGCATTGCGCAGCGCATGCTTGTAGAGCACCACGCGGTCGGCCAGCCCCTTGGCGCGCGCCGTGCGGATGAAGTCCGAGCCCAGCACGTCGAGCATCGACGAGCGCGCGAGCCGGCTGTATTGCGCGAGGTACACCAGGCTCAGCGTGAGCGTGGGCAGTACCAGGTGCTGCGCCACGTCGAGCATGTCCGCGAAGCCGCCGGCGCCCGTCGAGTCGATGGAGCGCATGCCCGCGACAGGAAGAATCGGAAACACCGAGGCCAGCAGGATCACCAGCATGATCCCCAGCCAGAACACCGGCGCCGCAAAGCCCACCAGCGACAGCACGGTGATGAACTGCGAGAGCCACCCGTTGGGCTTGCGCGACGACAGCACGCCCAGCGCCGTGCCCGCGAAGAACGCCAGCAGCACGGAACTCAAGACCAGCAGAAGGGTGGCCGGCACGCGTTCGGCAATCATCTGCGTTACCGGCAGGTTGAAGAAGTACGAGTAGCCCAGGTCGCCGCGCGCCACCTTGCCCAGGTACACGGCCAGCTGCACCGGCAGCGACTTGTCGAGCCCGTACTGCGTGCGCAGCTGCGCCATCAGCTCGGGCGACATGCCGCCGCTGGCGCCGGCAATGGTTTCCACCGGGTCGCCCGGCGCGGCGTGCACCAGCACGAAGTTGAGCACCACCACCGCGATCACCAGGCCCAGGGCCTGGAGAAGTCGCGAGGCGGCATGGCGCAGAAGTGGCAGCATGCCCATGACCGCCCGCCTTACTTGAAGTACACCTCGTCCAGCGGCGACAACGGCCCCCAGATGGTGACCGGCACGTTGACCACCTTCTTGCTGGCTACGGTGTGGTAGGGCACCTGGTTGATGAATTCGATCGGCAGCTCGTCGGTCACGATTTTCTGGAAGGTGGCGTAGTAGGCCTTGCGCTGCGTCGCGTCGATCAGGCCGCCGGCGGTGTTGAGCAGCTCATCGACCTTCGGGTTGGCATACGACTGCGTGTTGGTCCAGACGATGGGCTTGATGTTGGTCGACAGGTAGGTGCGGTGCACGCCGATGATCGGGTCGCCCCAGTTGAAGACCGTGTCCATCGACATGTCGAAGTCGTGCGAGGCGAGCCGCTTGGCCCAGGCCGGAAAGTCGGCCGAGGCGCGCACCTCCACCGTGATGCCCACTTTCTTGAGCTGGCCGCGGATGTACTCGGCCACGTTCTTCTGCTGGTCGTCCACGCCGGGCAGGTAGTCGATGGTGAGCTTGAAGCGCTCGCCGCCCGCGCCTGCCTTGTAGCCCGCGGCGTCGAGCATCTCGCCGGCCTTCTTCAGGTCGAGCGGGTAGCGCACCAGGTCGGGCACGGCGAACGGGCTGCTGGCCACCAGCGGGCCGTCGGACACGGTAGCGAAGCCGCCCATCAGCGCCTTGGTGATGAAGTTCTTGTCGATGGCAGTGGCGATGGCCTTGCGCACCTGCACGTCTGACAGCGGCTTCTTCGCCGTGTTGAATGCCAGCCAGTTGAGCGCGCCGATGCCGTCGTAGCCCTTGGGCGTGAGCGACATCTTCGGGTCGTTGGCCAGGCGCTTCAGGTCGGTGGGCAGCGTGGCGAAGGGCACCATCTGGATGTCGCCGCGCTCCAGGCCGAGCATCAGGCTCGCCGAGTCAGGGGTGATGTTGATGATGACCTTGTCGAGGTAGGGCCGCCCCGGAATGAAGAACTTGTCGAAGCGCTCCAGCACCACGCGCTGCGCGGGCTTGAACTCGGTCACGCGGAATGGTCCCGAGCCGATCACGTCGGTGGTGTTGCGCGGGTGGTTCTTCAGGTCTTGTCCGTCGCCGTAGATGTGCTTCGGAAGAATCGGGCACAGCGCAGGCGACATCGCCAGCACGATGGCGGGGTGCGGCACGCTCATGCGCACGACGGCGGTGTAGGGGTCGGGCGTGTCCACTTTCTCGACCGGGCCCATCATGGTGGTGAAGGGGTGGTTGGCCTTGATGGCCAGGATGGAGAAGGCCACGTCGGCTGATGTAACGGGCTTGCCGTCGTGGAACAGCGCGTCCTTGCGCAGCTTGAGCGTGAGCGACTTGCCGTCGTCCGCCAGCTTCCATGACTCGGCCAGGTAGGGCTGCGGGTTCCACTTGTCGTCGAAGCGCAGCGGGCTCGCGAAGATCTGCGTCGACGGCATGGCGGTGGCGATGCCCGACTGCACCGCGCCGTTCAGGTGCCGGGGCGTCTGCGTGCTGCCGATCACCAGCGTGCCGCCGCGCCTGGGCTCGTCGGCCGCGAAGACGGACAGCGGCAGCAGGGTGCCTGCCGCCGCAATGCTGGCGGACAGCAGGGTGGCTCGGCGCGAGAAGACTGGAAGCTCGGGAACGGGGATCGGCATGACAGGACCTCAGGGGAGTTCGACACAGGCAATCGGATTCGGCCCCGCTGAAGCAAAGGCCTTGGTGTCGAAGATAGGCGCTCGCCGCATGGCGGCGAAGAGCCAACGCGGCGCGACTCGCAGGGCCAGAAGGGGCGGGTTTGCCCCGTTGTGCGGCAGGCTGGTGCACTGGCCTGCGCCACTTCGGGGAATGCGTGCCTACTTCTCGTCGCGCAGCCAGTACCACTTGTAGAGCATGCGCTGCCCGATGCGCCGGAACGGCGCGAACGCGCGCGACTCGACCAGCCCCAGCACATTGGGGAAGGGCAGCGGCGAGCGGTAGATGGGCAACTCGAAAACCTCCCGGCCCGCGTCCTTGCCCGCGATACGTTCGGCGAGCCGCTTGCCGGCCCAGGTCGAGAAGGAAACGCCGTTGCCGCCGTAGCCCACCGCGTACCAGATCTTCTCGCCGGCGTCGGGCTGCGTGATGCGCGGCATCATGTCGTGGCTCATGTCGACCCAGCCCCACCACGAGTAGTCGATGCGGATGCCCGCCAGCGGCGGGAACTTGCGGGCGATGGCGTCGGTGAGCAGCTTCAGGTGCACCGGGTGCTCGGCGTCGGCGCCGCTCACCGAGCTGCGGCTGCCGATCTGCAGCCGGTTGCCCTTGAGCAGGCGGTAGTAGAAGCGCAGCGTGCGCGTGTCGGTCAGGAAGGTCTGCGACCTGAAGTTGGTGGCCTGCAGTTCGGCGTCGGTGAGCGGGCGCGTGACCACCGAGTTCGACAGGATCGGCATGATCCGGTTCTTCAGCATCGGGTTCAGCGCCTGCCCTGTGTAGCCGCCGGTGCACACCGCCACGCGGCGCGCGCGCACCGTGCCGGCGGGCGTGCGCAGGTGGTGCACGCCGTCGACGGTGTGCCAGCCTTGCACCGGGCTCGAGGTATGCACCGTCACGCCCAGCGCGCGGGCCCGTTGCATCAGTCCGAAGGTGAACTTCAACGGGTGGATGCCGATGCCCTCGGCCTCATACATTGCGCCCACCGTCTCGCGCTCGTCGCAGTAGTCGCGGCGCACCTCTTCGGCGCTCATCATGCGGGTGGCATAGCCGAACTGTTCGCGCATCAGGCGCGCCTCGGCATCGAGGATCGGCAACTTCTCTGGCCGGTGCGCCAGGTAGAGGTGGCCGCCGTCGAAGGCGTCGCAGTCGATCTGCGTTGTGAGGTGGCGGAAGTTCTCGAAGCCGCCGCGGATTTCGGCGTCCAGCCGCCTGGCGGTGTCGATGCCCCAGCGCGCGATCCACTGCGAACGCTTGAGGCGGCCGCTTGCGTTCTGTCCCTGGCCGCCGCTGCGGCTGGAGCAGCCCCACGCGGCCTGGTTGGCCTCGAGCACCGTGGCGCGAATGCCGTGCTCCTGCGCCAGGTAGAGCGCGGTCGACATGCCGGTGGCGCCCGAGCCGATGATGGCCACGTCGACATCGATGTCGCGCACCAGCGGGCCGTCGTCGTCGGGCGGCGTGCCTGCGCTGGCCACCCACCAGGTCGGCGCGTAGGCGCGGCCGGCGCCGGGGTCGGGGGCGTGCAGCGGGTCGTACTGCGGGTCGTAGGGGCGAAACGGTGCCTGTGTCGGCTGCTGCTCGAACGATGCGCCGTCGATGGCGGCGCTGGCGGTGGCGAACTGCGCGGTGCCTGTCATGGTCATGAAGGGCTCCAGGAAGAGAGGGAAGAAGGCCGGCTTACTTCGCGGCGGGCAGGTTGGGGCGGGCCTTGCGGAACACGTTCTTCAGGTGGATCTTTCCGTCCCTGAATGTGAAGACGTCGATGCCGTCGGTCTCGATGCGGCTGCCGTCGGCGGCGGTGCCGGTGAAGGTCCACTGCGAGGTGCCGAAGTCGCCGTGCACGAAGTGCTGGCCGTTGATCCATTGCGCGTCTGGCACCGTTGCCCAGGCGGCGGCGAAGGCATTGCGCACCGCCTCGGTGCCGGTATGGCGCGTGCCGCAGGCGTCGGGGCCGGCGGCGGTCTGGAAGATGCAGTCGGGCGTCATGAAGCTCATCAGCGCGTCGATGTCGTGGCGGTTCCAGGCGTCGCTGAAGGCGGCGAGGGTGCCGGTGGTCACGGGGGAAGAAGAGGAGGAAGAAGGCTGGGCGGTCACGCGGGAACTCCGGAAATTGATGCGGCAAGCGTAGGCAGCCGCCCCCCGCCGCGATAGGGCCAGTTGCGGGGATTCGACCGAGCCAGAACGCCGCCGGGGTGCCGCAAATCGCACCGGCTGCCCTAAACTGCGGCGCACCATGCCCAACCCGCGAGCCACCCAGTGGGCGCAGCTATTCGCGCTGCCCGACCAGCCGGCATTGCCCCTGCAGGCCCGCTTGCGGGCCGCGGTGGTGCAGGCCATTCTTGAAGAGCACCTGAGCCCCGGCGCGCCGCTGCCGTCGTCGCGCGAACTGGCGGCGCTGCTTGGGCTGAGCCGCAACACCGTCACGTCGGCGTACCTGCAGCTGATCGACGAAGGCTTTCTGGAAGCGCGTCCGCGCAGCGGCGTGTTCGTGGCGCGCAATGCGCGGCCGCTGTCCGCCGCGCATGCGGAGCCGCTGGTGGGACGCAGCGGCCAGGCCAGCCAGCCGCCGGACTGGCAGGGGCGCGTGCTGCGCTCGCTGGTCGACAAGCCCACGCTGTCGAAGCCCGACCGCTGGCGCGACTACCCGTACCCCTTCGTCTACGGCAACTACGACCCGCAGCTCTTTCCTACCGAGGACTTCCGCGAATGCTGCGCGCGCAGCCTGGCGCGTTCGCAGCTGCCGCACTGGACACCGGACTTCGAGACCGACGACGTGCCCGACCTCATCGAGCAGATCCGCACGCGCCTTTTGCCCAAGCGCGGCGTGTTCGCGCTGAAGGAAGAGATCCTGGTCACCATGGGTGCCCAGCATGCCTACTACCTGCTGGCCGAGGCGCTGTTCGACGAGCAGACGCGCGTGGGGCTCGAGGAGCCGGGGCATCCGCACGCGCGCAACAGCTTCTCGCTGCGGCAGCCGAAATGGGTCGAGGTCGATGTCGACGAGGAGGGGCTGGTCGTCGATGCGCTGCCCGCGGCCGACTACCTGTTCGTCACGCCCTCGCACCAGAGCCCGACGACCGCGACGCTGAGCCTGGAGCGGCGCCAGTGGCTGCTGCGCAAGGCGGAGCTGCAGGACTTCGTGATCATCGAGGACGACTACGAGGCGGAGAACCTGTACGAAGGCACGCCGATGCCCGCGCTCAAGAGCCTGGACAAGACGGGACGCGTGATCTACGTGGGGTCGGTGTCGAAGAGCCTGTCGCCCGCATTGCGGCTGGGCTTCATCGTGGCGCCGAGGGCACTCATCAAGGAACTGCGGGTGATACGGCATGCGATGGTGCGGCACCCGAGCGCGTTCCTGCAGCATGCGTATGCGCTGTTTCTTTCGCTGGGCCACCATGAGTCGCATGCGCGGCGGGTGAACCACGCAATGCAGGAGCGGCTTTCGCTGGCTGCGCAGGCACTGCGTGACCATTTGCCCGACTTCGAGTTCCGGCTGCCTTCCGGTGGCGCTTCGATCTGGGTGCAGGCGCCCACGTGGGTGGATGCCACTGAGCTGTCCCTGATGGCGCGCAACCACGGCGTGCTGATCGAGGCTGGCGATGTGTTCTTCGCGCGGCCGCCGTATCCCTGTCCATTCTTCCGGCTGCGGCTGTCTTCCATTGCGGCTTCGCAGATTCCCGCGGGCATTCGGGCTTTAGGCATGGCAGTTGAAGAGTTGGCTTTGGCGCGAGGCGAGAAGAGACCTGCCGGCGGGCGGACGCACTGAGTCTTTCTCTATGGTGCGCAGGCTCGGGCGCACCGCTGGCGTGCGCGGCGCACCAGAACGAGGGTAAGTCCCGATCCACTGGCTCTATGCCGACAGCGGCGCTGGTACTTCCTGGCTGCGGGCGATAGGTGCAAAGTCCGCTTCGATTCACCTTCAGGAGAAACAGAGATGACCTTGTCCCGACGTCTTTCCCTCCAGTGCGCAGCGGCCATCGCGACCGCGTTCACGCTCAGCGGCGCGGTGTTCGCGCAAACCAAGGAAGTCACTTTCGCTCACCAGGACATGCTGGTGCCGCTGCGGCTGGTGATGGAATCCGGCGAGGTCGAGAAGGCCACGGGCTACAAGATCAACTGGCGCATGTTCTCGGGCGGCGGCGACGTGATCCGCGCGATGGCTTCGGGCGACGTGCAGATGGGCGAAACCGGCTCCAGCCCACTCACGGCGGCGGCGAGCCAGGGGCAGGACATCAAGCTGTTCTGGATCTCCGCAGACATCGCCGACGCGGAGGCACTGGTGGCGCGCAACGGCACCAATATCAACAGCATCAAGGACCTGGCCGGCAAGAAGGTGGCCACTCCCTTCGTGTCGACCGCGCACTACCAGCTCATGGCCGGCATGAAGATGGACGGCGTCGATGCCAAGAGCGTGAACGTGATGAACATGCGCCCGCCCGAGATCGCTGCAGCCTGGGAGCGCGGCGACATCGACGCGACCTTCATCTGGGACCCGGTGCTGTCGAAGATCAAGGCCAACGGCAAGACCATTGCCACGTCGGGAAGCATCGGCAAGCGCGGCGCACCGACCTTCGAGGGCATCGTGGTCAACGCCAAGTGGGCGGCGGCCAACGAGCCTTTCATGGTGGCCTTCGTGAAGGCGCTGAACCGCGCGAATGAAGAGTACAAGGCCACCGGCAAGAGCTGGACGCCCGATTCACCGCAGACCAAGGCCATGGCCAAGTGGACCAAGGCCGACCCGAAGGATGTGGGGGCTGCGATGGCTCTGTACACGTTCCCGACGATGGCCGAGCAGGTTTCGCCGACCTGGCTGGGGGGCGGTGCTGCGAAGGCGATGGCCAATACGGCGGCCTTCCTTAAGGAGCAGGGGCGGGTGCAGGAGGTGAAGCCGGACTACAGCGCGTTCGTTACCACTGCTTATGTCGACAAGGCTATGGGGAAGTAGTTTTTTGGGGCGTGATCACGACGACGGGTGCTCCCCGCAGCGAAATAAAGGAGGAGTCCGAAGGGCGGGGGACATTCGCGGAGGGGAGTACCCGGTGGCCTGTGCACATGCCCCGAATGAACAACGACAGCAAGCAATCAGACAGCAACCCGCATTGGAGAACTGAATGCCCACGCTAGACATCCGCGACCTCACGGTCAACTACGCCGTCAAGGGCGGCACGCTTCAGGCGCTGGCCCCCGTCAACCTCACGATGCAAGACGGTGACTTCGTCGTCGCACTCGGTGCCTCGGGCTGCGGCAAGACGACACTGCTCAACAGCATCGCGGGCTTTCTGCCGCCTTCCACCGGCGAGATCCTGCTCGACGGCAAGCCCGTGGTCGGCCCCGGTGCCGACCGTGGCGTGGTGTTCCAGAAGCATGCGCTGATGCCCTGGCTCAACGTGCGTGACAACGTGGCGCTCGGCCTTCGCCTGGGCGGTGTGGGAAAGGCCGAACGCGACCGCATCGCGGAAGAAAAACTCGGCCTCGTCGGCCTGCAGAAGTACGCTGACCGCGCGGTGTACGAACTGTCCGGCGGCATGCAGCAACGTGTGGGCATCGCACGCGCCCTGGCCAGCGACCCCGCCGTGCTGCTCATGGACGAGCCCATGGGTGCGCTCGATGCGTTCACACGCGAGCAGGTTCAGGAAATTCTTCTGCAGGCCTGGTCCAAGTCGAACAAGATGGTGTTCTTCATCACACACTCAGTGGAAGAGGCGCTGTTCCTGGCCACGCGGCTCATCGTGATGAGCCCTAGCCCGGGGCGCATCTCGCACGTCTACGACAACGTGCCGTTCTCACGCCAGTACCTGTCGCATGGTGACTCGCGCAAGGTGAAATCGGAGCCCGAGTTCATCCGCATGCGCGAAGAAGTGCTGTCCATCATTCATCACCGCGAGGCCGCCCATGCATGAGGTCGTCACCGTTGCATCGCCCAGCGCCGTCATGACGCAACCGCCACCGTCCAAGCCCGCCGCACCGCCTGTTCCCGCGGCCGGCGCCAAGCTCAAGACCAGCGCCTTCAAGGTACCGGGCGAGGGCTCGAGCGTGACCATCAGCGTGGTCACGGTCGTGGCGTTGGTCGCGCTGTGGTTCATCGTCACCAACATGGGTTGGGTCAAGCCGCTCTTCCTGCCGACGCCGCAGGCCGTGTTCCAGCAGTTCTACGAATACCTCACCGGACAGGCCAACGACAAGCCGCTGTGGCAGCACTTCCTGGCGAGCATGTTCCGCGTGTTCTCGGCCTTTTTCCTGGCCTGCGCCACGGCCATTCCGGTGGGCATCGCGATGGGCATGAGCCGCTTCTGGCGCGGCATCTTCGATCCGCCACTGGAGTTCTACCGGCCGTTGCCGCCGCTGGCCTACCTGCCGCTCATCATCATCTGGTTCGGCATCGACGAGCTGCCGAAGATGCTGCTGATCTTCCTGAGCTGCTTCGCGCCGCTCGCGCTGGCCGCGCGCTCGGGCATGCGCAGCGCCTCGCAGGAACAGATCAACGCCGCGTACTCGATGGGCGCGAGCTACATGCAGGTGATCCGCCACGTCATCTTGCCCTCGGCGCTGCCCGACATTCTGGTGGGCATGCGCATTGCCATCGGCTTCGGCTGGACCACGCTGGTGGCGGCCGAGATGGTGGCCGCCAACATGGGGCTGGGTCAAATGGTGCTGAATGCGTCGAACTTCCTGCGCACCGACATCGTCATCATGGGCATCATCGTCATTGGCGTGGTGGCTTACCTGTTCGACTTGCTGATGCGGTGGCTCGAGCGACGCCTTGTGCCCTGGAAAGGGCGCATGTAGGCGGCATCACGCGTGGCGGCGCCGGCATGGGCGGCAGCACCGGGTTCTCGCCGTCGGTGCCCATCGACTGTTCGAGGAAATCGAGCATCGCCCGCATCGCCGCGCTGTTGTGGCGGCGCTGCGAATACGCCGCATACAGCCAATGATCGCGCGGCATGTGCTCGCGCAGCACCGGCACCAGCGCTCCGCGCTCCAGGTGCGACTGCGCCAGCGGCTCCGGCACGTAGGCCACGCCAACGCCGCGCAGCGCCAGTTCGATCAGTGCAATCGCATCGTTGGCCTCCATGCGGCTGTGCACCGGCACGTCGTGCGCCTTGCCGTCGGTCTCGAAGGGCAGGTGGGTCGTCGGCATAGACGAATAGCTCAGCACGTCGTGCCGGCTCAGGTCTTCGGGCACCTGCGGAATACCGCGCTGCGCCCAGTACGCCGCAGAGGCACAGACCACCATGTCGAATTGCACCAGCCGGCGCACGATGAGGTTCATGTCATCGATGCGTCCACCCGTCAGGTGAATGTCGATGCCTTCCTCGATCAGGTCGAGGTCGTCGTTGGTGAACACCAGGCTCACGTAGACGTCGGGATACAGCTTGATGAATTCGGCAATCACGTCCGACAGCCAGCCCGCGATCAGCCCGTGCGGCGCGCTCATGCGCAGACGTCCGCGCGGATGCGAGCCGTGCGCCTGCAGGTCGTTGAGCGTGTTCTCGGCCATCGCCACCAGTTCGGTGCTGCGGTCGAGCAATACCTGGCCGGCGTCGGTGAGGCTCAGGGAGCGGGTGGAGCGGTTCAGCAGGCGCACGCCACTGCGGGTTTCAAGTTCAGCAACGTAGCGGCTGACCGTGGCTTTCGACATGCCCAGCGAAATCGCCGCGCGGGAAAAGCTGCGCCTGAACGCAACTTCGCGAAATGTTTTGATGAGATCGAGACCGTCCATGGTGGGCGGATTGTTCCAGCTTCCTGATCTGGGGTTTTTCGCGGGGGCATCGCTGGTCCGCCTCTCGCGGTGATGTGCATCCGCGTGGCTATACTGCGGCCGTCACGAAAAAAACGTGACCGGGCTTGGACTCCCGAATCACCTCTGCGACGCAAGCCGCAGTCACTCCCGCAGGGTCTGCGGCTTCGTCGTTCGTGCCCCCAGTTTTTGGCGGCTCGACGGGCGGGCGCGAGCCCGGCCGGTTCTCGCAAGAGGTGCCCGGTAGTCCAACCCGTCGAGTCGCCGCCCTCGTTTGGACTCGAGAGCGGCGGTTTCAGCAAACCGCACCTCTGGAGGCCATTCATGGCTGCATCTGTTCGCGCGCCCGCGCACGTCACCTCGATTTCCGAACCGTCTGAAGCCGTCTGCGTTGAATCGCTTGTGCTGCAGGCATGCGATGGCATCGACAGCTTTCGCGCCGTGCACCTTGCCTACGCGTGCCTCGAAAAACTCATCGTCCCGCAACGCATGAACGACACGGAAGAGATTTATCCGACGCGCACTGAACTGGGTGCGCTGATGCGGCTGGTCAATGAAGAACTGGAGCGGCGTATCGAGACGGTCGAAGCGACGGTTCAGTCGTGGCGTGTTGCTGTGGAAGAGGGGTAGACGATGACATGCCCACGGTTAATAGTTGAGCACCGTCGGATGCGGGAGTCGCCTTCGGGCGGCGGATTCAACCGGTCGATGCAACACACTTATAACTGCTTAGGCAGAAGGAGTGTTGCAGATGAAGTACCGGACACGGACCTACTACACGAGTACCCAGAAGGCATTGATGTGGGAGCGGTGGAGGGAAGGTTGGACCCTTCACCAGATCGGCCAACTGTTTGACCGACCTCACACATCCATCCAGAACATCTTGTCCAAGACCGGTGGCATTCGACCTCCGGAACGACGGCGTGGCGCCAATGCGCTAACCCTGGCAGAGAGGGAAGAGATCTCTCGCGCTCTGATGGTTGGTGAATCGATGCGTTCGGTGGCCGCCCGACTTGGCAGGGCACCGTCGACCATCAGCCGAGAGATCGGGCGCAACGTAGGGCAAGGCGGCTATCGGGCGAGCGTCGCCGACGAAGCTGCCTGGAACCGTGCCCTGCGGCCGAAGCGATGCAAGCTGGTCAAGAACCGGGCGCTGGCTGGCGTCGTGGCGGACCTGCTTCGAATGCTGTGGTCGCCGGAGCAGATCGCCGGCTGGCTCAAGCATACTTATCCGAACGACCAGAGCCTTCATGTGTCACACGAGACCATCTATCGCAGCCTGTTCATTCAAGCGCGCGGCGCATTGAAGAAGGAGCTGCTGGAGCACCTCAGACGCACGCGCGGCATGCGACGCTCTCGTTCCTATACGCAGAAGACTGCGATCCATGGGCAGATTGCCGATGCCGTGTCGATCAGCGAGCGCCCCGCATCCGTCGAGGATCGGGCAGTGCCTGGTCATTGGGAAGGGGACTTGGTGTTCGGCAGCGGCAACAGCCAGATCGCCACGTTGGTCGAGCGGCAAACGCGATATGTGATGTTGGTGAAGCTCGAAGGCAAGGACTCGCAATCGGTGGTCAACGCGCTGATAAAGAACGCGCGCAAGTTGCCGCAGGAGCTCTACAAGTCATTGACCTGGGATCGAGGCACGGAGATGCACGGTCACAAGCGATTCACGATGGCCACCGACATCCAGGTCTACTTCTGTGATCCCCAGAGCCCCTGGCAGCGCGGCAGCAACGAGAACACCAATGGGTTGCTCAGGCAGTACATGCCGAAGGGCATGGACGTCTCAGGGTTCTCACAGCTTCAACTCAACGCGATCGCGAGACAATTGAACGAGAGGCCGCGCAAGACGCTCGGCTTCCATACACCTGCTGAAATGTTCAGCGAATGTGTTGCATCGACCGGTTGAATCCGCCGCCGACTGTAGCCGAAGCGATGTCGGTGGTGCTGGTGTCGGCGGGGCACACTCGTTCGTTTTCGAAGGTGGCGTTCAGGCAAATGAAACAGCGCTACCTGTTACTCAAGAGGGCTTGTGTGCGCCGGCCGTTTTCGCGATTTCTTGCGCGGCCGTCCAACTCGACTCTGCCTGAAGCCAAGTAACGAACGACATTGATAGTCCTAGACCGTTGAGAGCGGCCGAAACCACATCATTGACATCTCGGCCAGCGAGAGCAGAAGCGTCAACATGGACAGTCGTGCCAGGCTGCGGCGACGACAAAAATTCATCAAGAAAGACGATCATTCCGTTAGGAAGGTGGCAGCCAAAACCACGCGCCTCCCCAATGCCCAACTCATGCCAGTTCTCAAATGGTATTTTCAGTTGCGCAGAGATCTGTGCAATCGGCACGCTGAAGGTGCAGATCGGAAACTGCATCTGCAAGGATTCGCTTTCAAGTAAAGGTCGAAGATGGCTCATTTGTCTGAATGAAAGGTCCTGGCCGGATTCCGCCGACGCACGGCATGCGCTGGTGTAAGAAGCATCATTGACCTGCAATGTCGTAGAAGCCCTCGGAGTCAAATCGGCAGCACCATTTGACGTGAGACCAAGTGCCCGTTGAGTTGGCCTCAACGACTCCCCGCGCAAACAGCACTTCGTGCGTGCCGTCGTCATAGAGGTTGTTTTCTTGGACCTCAATGGGTAGACCTTCAACGAGCAGGACGGACCAGCCGTTGATGTCCTTCCGGAGATCGGTCTGCGACAGCATGATGAGATCGCGCTCAAGCAATTCGTTGAAATCGACTGAAAAACGAGGTGTCATATCGAATGTCTGGCTTTGGCCGGATGCCGTCAGCGTATGAGAGGCTCCATCGGCACAAAGCCGAAGTCAGTACCCCGCAAAGTCGTCGTCGGTCAGATGATCCGAGAGGCGTTCATAAGCTACCCCATAGATACAGCGACTTCTGTTCAGCAATCGCCTTTTTAGCGAGTCTTTGGAGATCCAGCACCACAGGTCGCAGTTCCTCCACATCCACTTGAAGTTCCTCGGTGTCGGCCCATCGGGGCAGTGCAGCATCAAGCGCCGAGTGTTCGACGCGAGCAAGAAGTTGGACTAGCCGATCTGGGAACCGGAAGAGCCAGGAGTTCCCTTCATCGCCGCCCTCGTCACTTTCCAACTCGTGCAGGTTAGCATCCCATTCCTTCCCTTCTAGGATTGCCCACAGAGTGCCTACTTCAAGGTCGGTGAGGCCTTTGTACTCAGCCGGACGCAATTGCAATGCAATGGCCTTGCCCTGATTGTTGATTTCCATCCAGAAGTGACCCACTTGGCCCGGTGATTTCCATCTAAATCTGACCCACGTGATAACCCTAACCTGCTGCTTTTAGCAGCAGGAGCACAGGAGTGATTGACGTGGCGACACTGAGTGTCATCAGGCGTTGGGCACTGCGAGAGCAACTGTCCATCCGAGAGATAGCCCGGCGCACGGGCTTGTCTCGCAACACCATCCGCAAGTACCTTCGCGAGGGCGAGGCGGCGCCCAGCTACGCGAAGCGCATCAGCCCGAGCAAGCTCGACGCGTTCGCCGAGAAGCTCGGCGGCTGGCTCAAGAGCGAGGCGTCTAAGTCACGCAAGCAGCGGCGCACGCTCAAGCAGATGCACGCCGATCTGGTGGCGCTGGGCTACCAGGGCTCCTACAACCGCGTGGCGGCCTTTGCACGAGCGTGGCATGCGCATCTCCACGAGGTCCAGCAGACGACCGGGCGCGGCACCTTCGTGCCTCTGGCCTTCGGTCCCGGCGAGGCATTCCAGTTCGACTGGAGCGAGGACTGGGCCGTCATCGCTGGTGAACGCACCAAGCTGCAGGTGGCGCACTTCAAGCTCAGCCACAGCCGTGCGTTCATCGTGCGCGCCTACCTGTTGCAGACCCACGAGATGCTGTTCGATGCGCACAACCGGGCCTTCGAGGTACTCGGGGGCGTGCCTCG
This sequence comes from Variovorax durovernensis, assembly GCF_977011995.1. Taxonomy (NCBI): domain Bacteria; kingdom Pseudomonadati; phylum Pseudomonadota; class Betaproteobacteria; order Burkholderiales; family Comamonadaceae; genus Variovorax; species Variovorax durovernensis. The sequence continues at coordinate 424,610 of NZ_CDRNCW010000002.1, forward strand.
GCGCGGCATCTACGACAACATGAAGACCGCCGTGGACAAGGTACGCCGCGGCAAGGAGCGCGACATCAACGCGCGCTTCAGCGCCATGGTCAGTCACTACCTGTTCGAGGCCGAGTTCTGCAACCCGGCCTCGGGCTGGGAGAAGGGCCAGGTCGAGAAGAACGTGCGTGATGCGCGCCACCGGTTGTGGCAACCTGTGCCGGCGTTCGCCACGCTGGCGCTGCTCAACGACTGGCTGGAGGACCGCTGCAAGGCGCTGTGGGGCGAGATCGTCCACGGCAAGCTGCCAGGGACCGTAGCCGATGTCTGGGCGCAGGAACGGCCACTACTGTTGCAGATCCCCAGACCCTTCGATGGTTTCGTGGAACACACCAAGCGCGTCTCGCCCACCTGCCTGGTGCACTTCGAGCGCAACCGTTACAGCGTTCCGGCCTCCTACGCGAACCGGCCAGTGAGCCTGCGCGTGTACGCCGAACGCCTCGTCGTGGCGGCCGAGGGCCAGATCGTGTGCGAGCACACGCGCATCATTGACCGTCGCCACGACACCGCAGGTCAGACCGTCTACGACTGGAGGCACTACCTGGCAGTGCTGCAACGCAAGCCAGGAGCGCTCAGGAACGGAGCGCCCTTCAGCGAGCTGCCGCAGGGCTTCCGGCGGCTGCAGGCCGCGCTGCTGAAGCAGCCAGGCGGAGACCGCGAGATGGTGGAGATCCTGGCGCTGGTGCTGCACCACGACGAGCAGGCAGTGCTGACCGCGGTCGAACTGGCGCTGGAAGCCGGCGTGGCCAGCAAGACTCATGTGCTGAATGTGCTGCACCGACTGCTCGATGCCAAGCCCATTGCGCCGGCGCCTGTCACGGCACCGCAGGCACTGCGCCTGATGAACGAGCCGAAGGCCGATGTGCTGCGCTACGACACGCTCCGGGGGCGTGCCAGCGCTGCTGGCGGCCTGCGCGGGCCGCTGAACTCCAAGTCGAGTAGCCAGGAGGTGCGCCATGCGACATGACCCTGCCAGCGGCGCCATCGTGATCATGCTGCGCGAACTCAAGATGCACGGCATGGCCCAGGCCGTCGCGGAGCTGGCCGAGCAGGGATCGCCGGCCTTCGAGGCGGCCCAACCGATGCTCTCGCAGTTGCTAAAGGCAGAGACAGCCGAGCGGGAGGTACGCTCGGTGGCCTACCAGTTGAAGCTCGCTCGCTTCCCAGCCTATCGCGATCTCGCTGGCTTCGACTTCGCCAACAGCGAGGTCAACGAGGCGCTGGTGCGTCAGCTACACCGATGCGAGTTCATGGACGATGCGCAGAACGTGGTGCTCGTGGGCGGTCCGGGCACCGGCAAGACCCACATCGCCACGGCGCTGGGCGTGCAGGCCATCGAGCACCAACACCGCCGGGTGCGCTTCTTCTCGACGGTAGAACTGGTCAACGCACTCGAGCAAGAGAAGGCCAGTGGCAATCCCGGCCACATCGCGCACCGACTGATGTACGCGGACATGGTGGTGCTCGATGAACTGGGCTACCTGCCGTTCAGCGCATCAGGTGGCGCGCTGTTGTTCCATCTGCTGTCCAAACTCTACGAACGCACGAGCGTGGTGATCACAACCAACTTGAGCTTCAGCGAGTGGGCCAGCGTCTTCGGCGACGCGAAGATGACGACGGCGTTGCTGGACCGGCTCACGCATCACTGCCATATTCTGGAGACCGGAAACGACAGCTTCCGCTTCAAGCACAGCTCGGCTCAACCCGTTCAAGCAGTCCAACCTAAAAAGGAGAAAGCCAAGAACTTATCCACACCGTGAGCCGGCTGGCTCGCAAAGAGGGTGGGTCAATATTCGATGGAAATCGCGGGTCAGGATTCCATGGAACTCAACACCCTGATCATCTTCGCTCATCCGGTCCGCGTAGCGCGTGGCTTCTCCTTCATTCGCGACGAAGAAGTCAGAAAGTAATCCCATTGCATTCCTCCTATGTTTTTATGCTGCCACTGAGCGGCGCAACGCGGATCTAGATGACTAGACCGCTTCCGAGGGTGTCTGGCTCCGACGCCAAGTGACCGGTCCTGGCCGAATGTAGCTGGGCAGGTCGCCTGTGCAGAGGGCCCATAAGAGACGTCCCCGGTCCTAGATAGCAGACATCCGAGAGGTTGCCATTGCCTACTCAGGCTGCTTTCTTCGCCAAGATGCTTCGAGCGATCTCATCGACCCCTTCGTCGCCTTCACCCGGGCTCGGTTCCAAAGCCATGCGCAAAAGGGATGGCTCGAGGGCCACTGTGAGCTTGGGAGACGGAGCAACAAGTTTGTCGAGCACCCAGTACTTCCAGACGTGGTCCTCAGACTCAAAGATCACCCGCAGATGAGGTGCCAGTGGTTCACCGATGCCAGCCAGAAAGGGGGTGAAGACCTTTGCGACAGGCCAGTTGATGTCTTGCATCCAGGCGATCAACTCAGGAAGAAGCGCGTCGACGGCCGGATAGCCCAGAGCAATGATCGCTTCTGCCTTCGACAGGTCGTGCTTGTCGACGGGCAAAAGGTGCTTCATTTCAGGCAAAGATTTCTCCTTCATGTTCAACGGCCATTACTGACCCACTGTAGCTGGTCACTCAGCCATCGCCAAGGTTCAAAGGGGCCCTGCAAGTGCCTCGCTATGTCCTCGGTTCTAGGGCTCGGTTGACCGCGTACCAGAATGCGGCCGCCTCTGCATCGCCAGCGTCCTTGGTTTGCTGAGACAGGCGCAGTGCATATCTGTGTGCATCCCGCCCGTGGCGAAGCGCCAGCTCGTGCGACTCACGACCGACTTTGACGTAGTCCACTGTTGCAGGTGCCTGGAAATTTTCTGGCTTCATGGCGAAGGTCTGGTTTTGGTCGCAATGAGCCCTAATCGTTCACCTCGACGATCTCAGGGCCCAATCGACCGAGCTCGTTCCGCTGCCTCTCGGTCAAGTCGCCTCGTGCGAGCACAAGTGACCGCAACCCCGGGATGCCAGCCAACGCTGCGAGGGTCGCAATAGAGACCCTAGACGCGTCTAGCGCAATTTGCTGGATGCCTCGCAGGCCGCAAAGCGGGATGACATCATCGTCCTCTAAAGGTACACCCATGAGAGTGACCGAAAAGACTTCCGCGTCCCACACGTAACCGCCACCGGCTGCTTCGAAGCCATCGAGAATGGATTGATTGATTTGGCTTTCTTCGGGCGTCATTTTCGGTCCACTGTATTGAAAGCGACGTGAGGCAGGCGCACCCGATTGGGAAACTGAGAGGCGCGGCGAACTTTCCGTTCTCGGCCAATGCTGCACGGCGCTGCAAACGACTGGTAGTGGCCGCGAACTATCATCTTTTCGTGAGGGCGAATTCCAAAGCCACTCGCCATTCTTGCGAGACGCCAGGGTCCGCCGGTTTGCCATCTGCTAGCAACGACATCGAGCCAATGAGCGCGCCAAGTTCCTCGACCGCAGAACGATATTGCGCTTCAAGAAACGCAAGCATGGCTAGATATGCTTGGTGCTCAGAGAGTTGTGGCATTCGTTCTAATCTTTCGGCGTCGGTCCGCTTCTGGTTAATTTTGCCCGACGTTGCGAACGACCGGTTATGGCCGACTTCAGCCTTGTCTAGTTCTGAACCGTGATCCACACCGCCCGGGGATCGCATTGCTGCGCGCACGCAAACACGTAGACCTCATTGCCCAGAAAGAGCACGTAGCTCTTTGCAGAGGAACTGTCCGGCTGCTCCGGTGCACCGGGTAGCTTTGGGAATTCGAAGCCATCGCTGACCTGGCACACAAACTCCATTGCCGAGCCGCAGGCGCAGGTGAAGGTTTCGGCATCCTGTACCCAGTCGGGCGCACCGCCGACTGCGATGCGGTAGTTCTTGTCCGCGGGTTTATCGGCAAGTACGAGCTCAGTCGGTTGAAGGATCGGGGTGCCCGTCACGCGATGCATGGCTCGAGGCTTTTCCAGCGATGCGTACCAGTGACCTTCACCTTGCTCCCAATAGTCCGGAGGGAGCGCATCGAACGATTCGAAGCTTGGAATCTCGTTGTGCTCCGGGCACATGAGTACCGACAGCCTGCTGCCTTCGATAAAAGGGAGTTCGGCCGCAACGGGAAGCGTGAACTGCAGGAAGGGAATCATCTGCCGGTCGCACTGGGTACAACACGGCAAACCTTGACCCTCCGGTGTCAGATAGGCTCCACCTACGGAATCTTGAGAGGACTCGCTCTCAAAGCGCAAGTTGAAGAATTTTCTCGGCACGTGTCATCTCCCTGGTCTGTCACGACTGACTGCGTCGCGCGCAGCCCGAATCCTAACCAGCGTCTGGTTCCGCCTGCAACAGCGAATGTCAGGCTCTGGCCGACTAGAGCCGCTCGATGGAGCGGGCCAGCACCTCGGCAGGGAACGCCGAAAAATGGCCGCACCCTCCGAGCGTTTCATCGGGACCGAGCAAGGTGCCAAGCACCGTGACTCGCTCGCCATGCCATCGGCGAAGCTGCTCCTCGTTGAATTGCAAAGCACCTGAACCAACGCTCAGCCACACGCTCGATGCCTCAAGCGGACCATCATCTTGCGCGTTGCGGCGCTCTGCCTTAGGAAAGTGGTCCAAAGCCGTTCCTTCAAATTCGAAGCGTAGGGTGCCCTCCAAGGCGACGTCCTGACCTACCAGGGTCGCTAGTTCATCAAGTGCGGCGTTGACGGAAAGCGCAGGTTTCATCGAATTCAGAGGCTTGGGGCGAATGTCTGGTTCTGACCGTCAGCTACCCTCCCGCGTCAACCCCCAGAACTCGGCAGCACCTGCCGGCAAGTCGCAAAGTACCTTGGTGAACGCCTCGGTGTCCACGTTTCGACGCAACGCATGCGCGACAGCTTGAATCGCCGAGTCCGGCGAGAAGTTGTGTTCTCTGCGAACAGAGCGGACCTCTTCAACAAGAGATTCACGCCGGTCAAATGGAAGTGGCGATTCATGAAAATCCCAGTCGGCCACGAAAATGGCCCGTACTACTGCAGGTAAGACGTCTGCGAAACGTATCGCCTCTTGCACGGATAGCCTTCGCCTGAACGCGCGAAAGACGCCCACCACCATGTTCCAAGCCATATTCGTGGTGGCAAGACCCGCTTCATCGCGGGCGTCGACCATGAACCGCTCGAACTCTACGGTTGCGCGCTGGTACTCAGATGGAATAGTCATACGAGGTAAAAAGAGGTTCGATTTCTCTAGCGACCTGGCCGGCGTGCTGAGTGACCTGTTTTCTGGCCGACTGTAGCCAATCAGGCTATACGCGCCACAGCGGCCATGAATCCGGATGCTGACGCAGAGATCTTAGATCGTTTCGCGAGTGACAAATTCTGGGGCGTACGAATGGAAGTGGTGCGCAATGCCAACGTCAGCCAGGTCACCCTGCGCAGGCTGTTGGAGTCTGACACGCGCAAACGCGGAGTGGTGCACCACGCAGCGCGCGCGAAGCTGGAAGAGCGCGGTGTGAAATTTGGTGTTGATGGCATGCCGGAAGATGCGGTGTAGAAAATAACGCAGCGTTCCCGAGCCCCTCTCGTTGTGAATGCGCCGCGAACGTCGGCTTCCACGCGAATTTGGTCACCTCGGCGAGTTGCTGCTGGCCCGGGCGGCCGGCCGCGTCAGGCGTCGGTGTGCTTCGCCAGCTCCAGCGCGCCCTTCACTTCGATACCCATGTACCGCACCGTTCTCTCAAGCTTCGCATTGCCGAGCAGCAACTGCACCGCCCTCAGGTTCTTCGTCCGGCTGTAGATGAGCGAGGCCTTCGTTCGCCGGATCGAATGCGTTCCAAATGCGTCGATGTATAAGCCGATGTCCGACGCCCAAATGAGGGGACGCGCCTCGTGTTTGAACGCCGCACCCGCTCCTTGGTAAAATTCACCATCAGTTGGAGACTCGATGCGTGACGTTGTAGACGGATTCCTGCGGTTCCAGCGAGAGGTGTTTCCCACTCGCAGGGAACTCTTCCAGAAGCTCGCAACCAAGCAGGAGCCGACGACGCTGTTCATTTCCTGCTCGGACAGTCGCATGGTCCCTGAGCTAGTGACGCAGCGCGAGCCCGGCGATTTGTTCGTCATCCGCAATGCCGGAAACATCGTTCCCTCCTTCGGTCCGGAACCTGGTGGCGTGTCGGCAACGGTGGAATACGCGGTCGCCGCCTTGAAGGTCACGGACATCGTCATATGCGGCCACTCTGACTGCGGTGCAATGACTGCCGTTGCCACCTGCGCGTGCCTGGAGCACATGCCGGCGGTGAAGAACTGGCTTCGCTATGCGGACGCGGCCCGCATGATCAACGAGTCGAAGCACCACAACAGCGAGCGAGCGCGCATCGACAGCATGGTGCGTGAGAACGTCATCGCACAGTTGAACAACCTGCGCACCCATCCTTCCGTGGCGCTCGCGCTGGCGCAAGGAAAGCTAACGCTACACGGATGGGTGTACGACATCGAGTCCGGCTCCATCGTGGCGCTGGCACCCTCCGGCAATTCCTTCGTGCCGCTCGAGGACCACCCAGCGGCGCTCTAAGTCGAAAGCCCCGCGCCATATCACGATAGCGATTTCGAGTCACTAGCTCCCGGACATGGAAAGATAAAAGAGAACTGGTGGATGCGGATTAACGTGGGATGCAGGCTGGCTCTCTTCGAAGCGCTTTGAGATCGACCAAACCCGGCCAAGCCGTCGAAAAGGTTGTCGCGTTATTCGAAGACGCAGGGCGCAGGATGCGGGCAATGAAATGCCAAATTGCGCTTCGCGCAAACGGGCTTGGCCAGCCTGTCAGGGCATGCGATGAAGATGGTCTTGTGCTCCTGCGAGCCCTGCGTTCCCGACCGGCTACAAGGCTCACCGACTTCCACTATTCACCGCATGGTCAGGTCTAGACCAAGCCTACTGCAGATTTCAAAGGTGAGGAACAGCACGAGGAACGAAGAGGCGACGAACGCCGCGCCCACCTTGATAGAGGTCAGTACCACTGCAGCTGTCTTTTGATTCTTGTCCTTCTGTCCCCGGTCGTAATGCCACTTAACGGCCAAATACATGCCTACGCTGAGTACTACAAGCTTGAAGATGACGAAGGAAATAGGGATTGAATTCATGATTTAAAGGATATGAATGGGTGACAGACGGCTAAAACGGAAAAGCAATCTAACGAAACGGTTGCGGTGAGCTGAATGCGCGTCCGCAAGGCGTGTCGAAAGTCACCCAGGACAGGGATCGGCAGCGGAGCAGTACGCCTGCACCACAGAAGCACTCTCGTCGTGCTGTCGAGTGTTCATCTTCCAGGCTGATACGTACAGAACCAGATCAGCGGAGAATTTCCATATCAGATGCAACGAGGCCGGTGGTCGCTATGGGGCACGCCGACGATCTGATACGAAAATCTCAGACGCTGTGCAGAACGACCGTATCAGAAGGAGATGCCCATGAACCGTTACGAGAAGCTTGCCGAGAACATCGCTCAGCGTATTCGCGCGGGTAGCCTGAAGGCGAACGATCGTCTGCCCTCCGTGCGCGAACTGAAGTCGCAGATGGGCATCAGTGCGTCCACCGTGTTCTCTGCTTACTACCTGCTGGAGGCGCAAGGGCTTGTCGAAGCGCGGCAGCGGTCGGGATACTTCGTCCGGGCGCGCGCGGAAGTGCCGGCCAACGAACTCGACGCCAGCGAACCTGTGCTCCGGTCCATGTCGGTCGACGTCTCGTCGCTAGTCTTTCAGGTCCTTGCACAGGCTCGCGAGCGCGACATGGTCCCGCTCGGCTCGGCCTTTCCGTCGCCAGAGCTGTTTCCCTTGCAGCAACTTGCCGCCGGGCTGACGCGAGCGCTCAAGCGGATGGACCCTTGGCAGACCGTCGAGGATTTGTCACCAGGAAACGCTCTTTTACGCCATCAGATCTCCCTGCGTTACGGCAGCGTCGGGATGGATGTTCCTGCGTCAGAACTGGTCATCACCAGCGGGGCCATGGAAGCACTCAATCTTGCGCTCGAATCGGTGACGCAGCCAGGCGACGTTGTGGCGATCGAAACGCCAACCTTCTATGCTGCTTTGCAGGCACTGGAGCGTCGCGGTCTTCGCGCGGTCGAGGTTGAGACCCACCCACGAACAGGCGTGGATCTCGGCTCTCTTGCTCGCGTGATCGACCAGCATCCGGTGAAGGCGTGCTGGTTCATGCCGACCTTCCAGAACCCAATGGGCTGCACCATGAGCGATGCAGCCAAAGAGCAACTGGTCAGCATGCTCGCCAACCGCGGCATACCGCTGATCGAAGACGACGTCTATGGCGAGCTCGCGCATGGACCTCGGAGACCGCCACCGGCCAAGGCCTGGGACCGGGCTGGCTGGGTGCTGCACTGCAGTTCTTTCTCGAAATCCCTGGCACCCGGATATCGCATCGGTTGGGTAGCGGGAGGTCGCTTCGCAGCCACTTTGGCTCGGAACAAGCTGATGAGCTCGCTGGCGACGGCACTCCCCTCGCAACTGGCGTTGCAGGAGTACCTGCAACACAAGAGTTTCGATCGCCACCTGCGCGCCCTGCGGCATTCGCTCAGCCGTCAGCAGGCTGCCTGCTTGCGACTTATCGATCGATACTTTCCAACTGGAACGCGGGTCACGCGCCCCGAGGGCGGCTATTTCCTGTGGCTCGCGCTGCCAGAAGGTGTCGACGCGCTTGCACTGCACCAGGACGCTCTTCGGCTTGGCATAGGCGTAGCGCCCGGTCATTTGTTTTCAGCCGACCGTCGATACACCCGGCACCTGCGCGTCAACTACGGGTATCTCGGCGACCCGCGCTTGGAAGGGGCTATCAGGAGTCTTGGAGACCTCGCCAGCGCGCAGCTTGAATCTGCAACTGGAAAATCGGGGACAAGCTTCGAAGAGCGTTCGTTGAGGCCCTAGTTGGCATCAATGCAGCTCGAGGTTCACCGCCTTCGACTGGCTATCAAAGCACGCGCTGCTTCTATCCAGTCTTTGACAATTTGCCGCAAGCCACACGGTGTCCACACGGATCACTTGAGGACCTCGCGAGTCCAGAGAACGAAGTCGGCGGCAGCGCCGGTCTTGGCCCTTGCAAAAGCTGTCATTGCAGACCGGCGCCGTGGGCACTCCTATGGTGCGCCAACGCGTATGGTGCGAGCCTCCTTCTCATCGCTTTCGATTCCCCCACTGGTCCGCCCAAGCTGACAACGGCCTCAGCGCCTTCGCAAGCCGTTGCCCTTCGTCCGTGAGTCGATAGCCTCCCTCGGCATGGTCGACAAGGCCGGCTTCTCTCAGTTCAGTGAGTCGCGTGTTGAGCAATCGCGTGTTGGTTTCGCAAGCGTCCTGCAGCGCCCTGAAGGTCAGCGAGTCCGCCCGAAGTTCCCAAAGCACGCGCAGCGCAGTGCGCCGTCCCAGCAGGTCCAGAGCGACCATGATGGGGCGGCCGGTGGTGGAACCGCGAACTGGTCGGCCGATACGAGGCGTCGTCATGCTTTACTTTATACAGCAAGAAGCCTACGATGGCTCGGCAATCGAATCAGGAGTTCGCATGCCCGCACGCATAGAGCCAGCAACACCGCCATTTGGTGAAGACATTTCCAGGCCGCTCGACAGGCTGATGAAGGGCAAGCCCCCCTTGCGGCTGTTCACAACGTTGGCACGCGACTCTCGTCTGTTTCAGAAATTCTTTGCAGGTGGGTTGCTGGACAAAGGCAACTTGAACATCCGGCAGCGCGAGATCGTGATTCATCGCACAACGGCATTGTGCAGATCCGAATATGAATGGGGCATCCACGTCACGACTTTCTCAAGGCTCGCCGGCCTGACGCCAGTGCAGGTTCAAGCGACCGTCACGGGTGCGGCGAACGAAGCCTGCTGGTCATCCGAGGACCAGGTCCTTCTGCGCCTGTGCGACTCCCTGCACGCGCACTCCGACATCGACGATGGACTGTGGAACGAGTTGCGAAAGTACTTTTCCGAAGAAGCCGTCATTGAACTGCTGATGCTGGCTGGCTTCTATCGCACCGTCAGCTATCTCACGAACGGGCTGCGCATGCCCGTGGAAGAGGCGGGCGCACGGTTCCCGGCGTGAGGCGGCTTCCGGCCCAGTCGTCGGCGTATTGACTACCGTGCAACAAAAGGAGAGATCTCGATGATCAAAGTCAGTGTCATGTACCCGTACGCAGCAGGTGCGCGATTCGATCATGATTACTACCGCGAGCGGCATATGCCGATGATGAAACGGCTGCTCGGCACTGCATGTCTGTACTACACGGTGGAGAGGGGTATCTCAGGACGTGCTCCCGGCACTGACCCTGTTTACGTGGCCAAGTGCGAATTCGTCTGCACTTCTGTCGAAGCTTACCGGGCAGCCTCTGGAGAGCACCAGCAGGAGATCAGGGGCGATATCGCCAACTACACGGATATTCCACCCGTGGTGCAGATCAGTGAAGTGATAGTGGAGCGTTCGGAAGTCTGACCAAGGCGCGACTGTCTCGGATCGGCAGCCGGGTCACTTGCCAATCGCCGCCAATTCGCCTTCCTCCCGCGGCGAATCTTTAAATGCGTCGACCAGAAAGTCGACCATCACTCGCACCTTTGCACTGAGATGGCGACGGCTTGCGTAGATCGCCAGGATGTCGATGGGGGGCATGCGATAGCCGGGCATGACCTCGACCAAGAGACCGGCCTGCACATCCTGGCCCACTACGAAGCTCGGCTGCCAGATGACGCCGACGCCTGCGAGTGCAGCGGCTCGAGCGGTATGGCCGTTGTTGGACCGCAGGGCCCAGCGCACGCGCACGGACTCCAGTGTCCCGCCGGGGCCGGCGAACTGCCACTCATCGGATGTTGCGCCATACGTGTAGCCCAGGCACAGGTGCCGCGAAAGGTCCGCCGGGACCGTGGGCATGCCATGGGTCGCAAGGTATTCGGGCGAGGCGCAGACCAGGTTCTGCGAGCGGCCCAGGCGGCGCGCGATATGGTTTCCCGACGTGGTGCGCGAGATGCGGATGGCCAGGTCGTAGCCCTCTTCGACGATGTCGACCACCTGTGAACGGCGGTCAGGAAGCGCGCTTATTCGGCGGTGAGAAGGCGCTTTTGTTCATCGGCGGTGAGAAGGCGCTTTTGTTCATCGGCGGTGAGGTGCCGTTTCCGTGACCGGCGGCGAGGCGGCGGTTTTGCAGTGATCGTTCGTGTGGGATGGGTCGCGCAGCAGGCCGCCCTGCAGGGCGGCCTGCTGCGCGGCGGCGCGTCGTGACGGCCACGGTCCTCTGGGAGGGTGGGCTGCGAGTGCGGTAGAACTCGGGGCATGCCCGAGTCGTAGGCGGGCACGGCGGCGGCCGTTGGCCTGGCAGCTTCATTCCGCACGCCGTGCCCTACAACACGCCGAAGCGGATGCAGCGCCAGTGTATTGCGAACGGGCCGGGCCCGCTCGCAGCAGCGGGGCGCCGCTCTGAGCGGCGAGGTCCTCGGGAGTGACCCCGAGGAGCCTGGCAACTGGTCGACCATCCCGCCCGCCTGTTCGTGTGCGCGCGCTGCCGTGCACAGGTGCTGCTGTGCAGTCGCTGCGATCGCGGCCAGCGCTATTGCGGCCCGGCGTGCTCTCGCGCAGCACGCCAGGACTCGCAGCGCGAGGCCGCACGGCGCTACCAGGCAGGCCGCGCCGGACGCATGGCGCATGCCGAGCGCGCACGCCGCTGGCGCCAGCGACGCCGCGAACGCGAGCGGCCGTGCCACTCAGTGGCCGCGTTGGACACTGCCGCCACCAACATCGTGACGCATCAGGGTTCCCCGATCCCGGCCCTCGGTGCTCCACTGGCCGCGCCTGAGCAAGCCCACGTGCGCGCGCCCTCCGTGTCCGATGCGACGCCGATCGCCTGGCGCTGCCGGCGCTGTGCCGCGGCGCTGTCGCCCTGGACTCGCCAGGGCTTCCTGCGTCACGCCCGCGCTTCACGCTGGCCTGCTCGCCTCATCGATCCCTGTCCGTGAAGGAGACACCTTGGTTATCCATGCCGATCTGAGTGCGCAGATCCTGCGTCTGTACCGCGCCGAGCGCTGGCGCGTAGGCACCATCGCCCGCCAGTTGCATGTGCATCGCGATACCGTGCGGCGCGTGCTCGCGCAGGCCGGCGATCCCGCGCCGGCTTCGCCGCTGCGGCCCAGTCGCATCGATCCGTACCGCGACTTCGTCCTCGCGACCTTGGTCAAGTTCCCCACGCTCACCGCCGCGCGGCTGTTCACGATGGTCCACGAACGCGGCTACCGCGGCAGCCCTGAGCACTTCCGCCATGTCATTGCCGGCATGCGCCCGCGCCCAGCGGCCGAGGCCTTCCTGCGGCTGCGCACCCTTGCGGGTGAGGCCGCCCAAGTTGACTGGGCTCATTTCGGTCACCTGCAGATCGGCCGTGCACGCCGACCGCTGATGGCCTTCGTGATGGTGCTGAGCTACTCGCGGCGTATCTTCCTGAGGTTCTTCCTCGATGCCCGGATGGACAGCTTCCTGCGCGGCCATGCCGAGGCCTTTATCGCCTATGGCGGGTGCGCGAGGGTCCTGCTCTACGACAACCTCAAGAGCGCCGTACTCGAGCGCGTAGGCGACGCCGTGCGCTTCAACCCCGAGCTGCTCAAGTTCGCCGCCCATCATTGCTTCGAGCCGCGCCCGGTGGCCATCGCGCGCGGGAACGAGAAGGGCCGGGTCGAGCGCGCCATACGCTACGTTCGCGACAGCTTCTTCGCCGCCCGTGCCTTCATCGACCTGGACGATCTGAACGCTCAGGCGCGCGCCTGGTGCGAGGGCCAGGCGTCGCAGCGGCGCTGGCCGGAGGATTCACGCCTGAGCGTGAACGATGCCTTCGAGGTCGAGCGATCGAGCCTGCTGGCGTTGCCCGAGCGCGAGTACCCGCTGGGCGAGCGCGTGGCCGTGCAGGTGGGCAAGACACCCTACGTGCGGTTCGACCTGAACGACTACACGGTGCCGCACACCCATGTGCGGCGCACGCTGTCGGTGCTTGCCGATGACCGGCGCATGCGCGTCTTCGACGGGGCACAGGAAGTCGCCTCGCACCCGCGCAGCTATGACAGCGGCCAACAGATCGAGGATCTGGCCCATATCCAGGCGCTGGTGGAGCGCAAGCGCGCCGCCCATGCGCATCGCGGCACCGATCGGCTCGCCCATGCTGCGCCGGGGGCGCTCGCGTTGCTCAAGGCGGCGGCCGCGCGCGGCCACAACCTGGGCACCATCACGGCCGCGCTGCTGCGCTTGCTCGATCGCTATGGCGCCGCGCCCCTGCAGGCGGCCATCGGCGAAGCGCTCAAACGCGATGTGCCACACCCCAACGCCGTGCGCCTGGCACTGGAGCGCGCCCGCGAGGAGCAGGGCCTGCCGCCGCCCACCGAGCTGCGCCTGAGCGAGGAGGTCGCCCGGCGCGACGCGCCGGTGCGCTCGCACGCGCTGGCGTCGTACGACCAGATCGTGCAGGCCTCACAGCCCGACCAAGGAGATCGCCGCGATGAGTGAGACACCGATGAACGCCGCCGAGTTGCGCGAACAGGCCCAGGGCCTCCGTCTGCATGGGCTTCTGGCCCATTGGTCCGAGGTGATGGCCGACGCCGATGCGGCGCAGCGCATCGCGCAGTGGCTGCGCTGGGAGCTCCAGGAACGCGGCCGACGAAGCCTGGAGCGGCGCCTTCGCGATGCGCACATCGGGCAATTCAAGCCCGTCGCCGACTTCGACTGGAGCTGGCCCACGCAGATCGATCGCGCAGCCATCGAGGAGCTCATGACGCTGCAGTTCCTCGCCGATGCCACCAACGTCGTGTTCGCCGGCCCCAACGGCGTGGGCAAGACGATGTGCGCCTGCAACCTGGGCTACCAGGCCGTGCTGGCAGGACATACGGTGCTGTTCGTCACCGCCGGGCAGTTGCTCGGCGACCTCGCGGCGCTGGACAGCGACTCGGCCCTGCGCAGCAGGCTGCGCCGCTATGCCGCGCCCGATCTGCTGCTCATCGACGAGGTCGGCTACCTGTCCTACTCCAACCGCCACGCCGACTTGCTCTTCGAGCTGGTCAGCCGCCGCTACCAGCACAAGAGCACCGTGGTCACAACGAACAAGGCGTTTGCCGACTGGGGCGAGGTCTTCCCCAACGCAGGGTGCGTCGTCTCGCTCGTGGACCGCCTCATGCACCGCGCCGAGGTCGTGCGCATCGAGGGCCAGTCCTATCGCGCCAAGGAAGCTCAGGAGCGCCTGGCTGCGCGTTCCAGGCAGCGCGCAGGCAAACCTGTCAGGAGCAAGAAGTCATGATGTCCGAGCGCGAACAACCACCAACGCTTCCCACCAACTGGACTGCCGAGCAGGCCCTGGCCGTCTTCGAGTGCCTGCGCGTGCTGCGCGAGCAGCTGTGGAGAATCTACGGCCGCGACGTCCAGCAGGCCTGGTACGACCAGCTCGTGCACGACGAGCCGCCTGCGTCCTTCGATCCGGACGAGCCGTTCTGAACCCCGCTCACCCAACCAGGGCCCCGCAAGGGGCCCTCTTCCATTGCGCCTCAACCACCTGCAAAACCGCATCCTCACCGCCGAATAGCAGCGGATTTACACCGCCGCCAACAACCACCCGGTCGATGAGCGCGATGTCCAGCTCGACATCGGGATACTTCGCCATGAACTGGGGCCACAGAGGCGCCAGCACGAGGCTGCCGAAACTCAGCGGCGCGTTGATGCGCAGGCGCCCGCGCGGCTGGAGCGACGCGGTGGTGGCCAGCGCCTCGGTCTCCGCCACTTCTTCAAGAATCGACTTCGCCCGGTCGAACATTGCTTCACCCCCTTCGGTGAGCGACAAGCGGCGCGATGTGCGGTTGATCAGCCGCGTGCGCAAGTGGGCTTCCAACTCGTTGACGTAGCGCGTCACGTTGGCCGGGGAGGTGTCCAGCGCGTCAGCCGCCTTGGTGAAACTGCCCCGCGCGACCACCGTGACGAACACCTCGTAAGCACGCAATCGATCCATGGACCTCGGCTCCAATCATTCATGAAAGCTGAATGAGTAAACCACTTTTGAGGCCTTTGTGGAAGTGAAGCTGAACCATAAATTCTCCTCACCCCAGACACCGACAGAAAGGATCCCCGCATGACCGATACCCATCCCACCCCCACCCGCCGCGCGCTGATCGCCGGTGCAGTCGCGGTTGGTACCGCGCTGACCATGGGCACCGCGGCGCACGCCGCACCTGTTGTCGACGCGGTGCCAGGCTTCCGCGCAGGCACCGCGGAGGTGAACGGCACCCGCATCCACTACCGCATTGGCGGCACCGGGCCGGCCGTTGTGCTGCTGCACGGCTACGCCGAGACCGGACACATGTGGAACCCGCTGATGCCCCTGCTGGCGAAAACGCATACCGTGCTCGCGCCCGACCTTCGGGGCGCCGGCAGTTCGTCGAAGCCCGAGACGGGCTACGGCAAGAAGAACATGGCCGTCGACATCCACGAGCTCGCCCGGTCGCTCGGCATCCGCAGCGCCAGCATCGTCGGCCACGACATCGGCCTGATGGTGGCCTACGCGTATGCCGCCCAGTTCCCCTCCGAGACCGACAAGTTGGTGCTCATGGACGCCTTCCTGCCCGGCATCGGGGAATGGCAAAACGTCTGGCTCCTGCGCGACCTTTGGCATTTCCATTTCCACGGCAAGACGCCGCTGGCGCTCGTGAGCGGGCGAGAACGCATCTACTTCGAGCATTTCTGGAATGACTTTGCGGCCGACCCGAAGCACTCGGTGCCCGAAGCCGATCGCCGGTTCTACGCCAAGGCCTACGCACAGCCCGGCGGCATGCGTGCCGGATTCGAATACTTCAAGGCCTTCGAGCAGGACGCGGCCGAGTTCGCGGAAATGGGAAAGACGCCGCTGCCCATGCCGATGCTGGTCCTCTCCGGTGAAAAGGCCGGCGGGACTTTCCTGATCGAACAGGGCAAGATGGTTGCGACCAACGTGCAGGGCGTGATCGTCAAAGGGTCCGGGCACTGGCTCATGGAAGAAGCGCCGGACCAGGTCATACCGGCGTTGATCACCTTCCTCGGCTAGCGGCCAAGCGGCTAATCTAGTGGCAAATGGGGCCCGTCATCCTGACGGCGCGAATAGCAGAATTCAACGGGCACAAACGTCGAATCGACCAAGGAGAATCAACATGGACCTTCAACTCAACGGCAAGCTGGCACTGGTGAGCGGCAGCACCGCCGGGATCGGGTATGCCATTGCGCGCACGCTGGCCCAGGAGGGCGCAAGCGTGATCGTGAACGGCAGATCGCAGGCTGCTGTCGACGAGGCGGTGGATCGCATCCGCTCGGAGACGAACGGCGCGGTGCTCGGCTATGCCGCAGACCTCAGCCGGGCCGACGCCGCCGAGGAAGCCGTGCGTCGCCACCCCGGCATCGGCATCCTCGTGAACAACCTGGGCATTTTCGAGGCCAAGGCTTTCGAAGATATTCCAGATGAAGATTGGCAGCGCTTCTTCGACGTCAACGTCCTGAGCGGCGTGCGCCTTGCACGCCTGGTGTTGCCGGAAATGAAGCGGGCCAATTGGGGAAGGATCATCTTCATTTCGAGCGAGAGCGCAGTGCAGATACCGACCGAGATGATTCACTACGGCATGACGAAGACCGCGCAGCTTGCAGTTTCGCGCGGGCTTGCGGAATCGGTCGCCGGTACGAACATCACGGTGAACAGCGTGCTTCCAGGCCCGACGAAATCGCGCGGCGTCGGCGACTTCGTGGAAGGCATGGCGCGATCGAGCGACAAGAGCTTCGAGCAGGTCGAGGCAGAGTTCTTCGATCACGTCCGCCCGACATCGCTGATCAAGCGCTTCGCTTCGCCGCAGGAGGTGGCCTCGCTGGTGGCGTACGTGGCAAGTCCGCTCGCGTCGGCGACCACGGGCGCAGCCCTTCGCGTCGACGGCGGCGTTGTCAAGAGTGCTTTCTGACGCAGAACATCAGTCATGGCGCAACCGAAGAAATGCGACACCTCATCTACTACTCGCTGCTGCTTCTGCTGGCCGTCTTCTGGTACCGGTATGGGCAGAAGCTTCTTCGCAAGGGACCACGCGACGAGAACGACGAACTCGTCAAGGGACCATTGGGTCCGGTGGGCCTCCTCATGTCCGCCGGCATCGCCTGCACTCTGTTGTTCTTCATGTTGCGCGCATTGATTCGCCGCGAGGTCCCGTGCGTTGGAAAAGGCTGCCAAGCTCAGCTCTACACCCTGGCTGCGAATGCCGCCGATTACTGGGCCAACATGTTCTTCCTGCTTTGGATGGTGCTCGGCCTCGGCTATGCGGTGTACGTGACGCTCAGGATCTGGTTCCGGTCGTGATGCCCTTCGATCAAGACTTCAGAGGTCCGGCGAGCGTGTAGGTATTGAGGATGACGCCGGACTGCAGTGCTTTCGTGCCGACGAGTTCGAAAGCGCGCGGTGGTGTTCCTTCAGCAAAGAGGCGCTTCCCGGTGCCCAGCAGAACCGGATAGACGATCAGCGTTACTTCATCTGCAAGCCCATGCTCGAACAGTGTCGACGTCAGCGTGGAACTGCCCCAGAGGATCAGGTTCGGGCCAGCCTGCGACTTGATGCGGCGAATGTCCTCGACGATGTCCGGCCCAAGCCCTTCGAAGGGGCCCCACGCCAGGCTTTCCGGGCGATGGGTAACGACATATTTGGTGGCCGCATTGAGGCTGTCCGCCATGGGACTGGCCGGTGCCTGCGGCCAGAAGCCCGACCACATGTCGTAGGTGCGACGACCCAGCAGCAGGTCGAATCGCCCGCCGTGCGCGGCAAAGACTTCGTCCCTGCCCGCGGGTGACCGATAGGACACGGTCCAGTCGCCGTAAGGGAAATCGTCATCGCCGGATGTCTGGATCACGCCGTCCAGCGACATGTGCTCCATGATCTTGAGCTTTCTCATTCGGGTCTCCTTGAGAGCAAGCGTAGCTATCGGCCCCGTATCGCGCAACGGCATGGTACGCGTCAGGCGGTCGAACTTCTCGCAGGCAGCAGTGCCTCCAGGACGAAACGCGTCGGGCCACTGGTATCTCTGTCGCTGACCGCCAAGCCCAGTTGCCGCCATAGCGCCGGGCTGAGCGGGCGAACGGCGATGCGCGGATCACGCGCAGGCTCGTGCGATTCCTCGGGGAGCAAGGCCGCCCCGTAGCCAGCGGCGACCAGTGTCCTGATCGCGTCGTTGTAGTTGAGCTCGATGCGCGGGCGGCAGTGGACGCCGGCCGCGGAGAACCATTCCGCTGTCAGGCGGTAGAGGCGGGTGGAGGCGTCGTTCATGATCAGCGGTCGCTGGGCCAGCCACTGCGGGGTGAGCCGCTTGGGGGCTTTCCAGTCCGCCGGCAGAAACGCGACGACAGCCTCGCGCCGCAGGGGCGTGACATGAACGCCACGCACGGGCGCCTGGGGCAGGGCCACGACCGCAAGGTCCAGGCTGCCTGCGGCGAGCCGGGCCATGCTGTCGTTGGAAGTCAGCACCTGCACGTTCACTTCGATGCCGGGATGGTTGCGCGCGAGACGTTCGAGCGCGGGTGGCAGCAGGTGCGCGATGGCCCCGGTCGATGCGCCCACCCGCACGCGGCCCGTCTGGCCGGCGAGCTGTCGTCGAACGTCTTCCACCGCGTCGTCCGCGTCCGTCAGCAGTCTTCGGGCCCGCGCGATGAACCGCTCCCCCAATGCGGTCGCTTGCGCAGGCCCGCGTCCGCGAACGAGCAATTGGCCGCCCAGGCGCGACTCCAGTTCCGCGATCTGGACAGTGACCGTGGGGGCCGCCAGGTGCAGGGCGCGTGCGGCATTGGCCAGGGAGCCGAGATCGGCAATGGCGACCAGGGTGCGCAGATGGTCAAGGCTCAGTTCCCGCATATCGATGATTCAACTTTTCTTAATCCGGGGTTGCATATATTTAGCTGGAGCTATCTTGAACGCATATCTACGATCGCGCTCCATGGACCTCAATATTTTCATCGACGGCGACCAGGGCACCACCGGCCTTGATCTGCAGAACCGGCTCCGGGGTGGGGAATTTCGCATCCGCACACTGCCTGCAAACCTGCGCAAGGATGCGGTTGCGCGTCGGGCCGCGCTCAACGAGTGCGACATTGCGATCCTCTGCCTGCCCGATGCCGCGGCCCGGGATGCGGTGGCGATGATCGACAACCCGGCAGTGCGCGTCATCGACGCCAGCTCGGCGCACCGCACCAGCCCCGGTTGGGTCTACGGCCTGCCGGAGCTCGATGCACGGCAAGGCGAACGCATCGCTTCGGCATTGCGGGTCACGAATCCGGGCTGCTATCCGACCGCTGCGGTCGCGCTTCTGCGGCCGTTGACGGATGCGGGCCTGCTGCCGGCCGACTATCCGCTCGTCATCCATGCCGTTTCAGGCTATTCGGGCCAGGGCAGGGCGGGGGCGGAAGCGTACGAGGCCAGGACGGGCGCGCATTCGTTGAAGGTCTATGGCCTCGCGTTGGAGCACAAGCACGTGCCGGAGATCGAGGCCTACGCCGGCCTGGCACAGAGGCCCATCTTCGTGCCGGCCTATGGCAGCTACCGGCAGGGCATCGTGCTCACCATCGGACTGCACGCTCGGATGCTTCCCGCCGATGTTTCTGGTGCGCGCATCCACGAATGCCTCAGCGAGAGATATCGCGATGCCGCGCATGTGCGTGTGGTGCCGATGTCTCCGGACGCACCGATGACGGAGCTGGACCCGCAAGTCCACAACGGCACGAACGACATGAGTCTGGCCGTTGCCTGCAATGAACGCACGGGTCAGATTGTCTTGAGCGCGGTTCTCGACAACCTGGGCAAGGGCGCCGCCGGCGCGGCCGTGCAGAACCTGCGCCTGATGGCCGGCGTCAGACCCCTTCGATAATCCGCAGATCGCGTTCGGCACCGTCGCCCAGCGCAGCAAGCGCAGCCTTGTATTCGGGGCTGTCGTGCGTTGCTGTCGCCTGTTCCAGGCTGTCGAACTCGATCAGCACGGTGCGTTGGGACAACCCGTATTCGTAGACTTTTGCGGGCAGGCCGCGCGCCAGAAATCGGCCGCCGCCGGCTGTGATCGCCGGACCAGCCAGTTTCGCGTAGGCCGCGAGCTTGTCGGCGTCCTTGACGGCACGGTATGCGCTGACCCAATAGGCTTTTGCCATGATGATTTCTCTCTGGTTGATCAACTGGAAATATAGCTTGGCGACGCGGGCGATGTAGGCGGAGCCAGTGCTCAGGCCTCCAGCGCCAGCACGGCGAAACTGGCCAGCCAGTGTTCGCCCATGTAGTCTCCGGCGATATGGGGCAGGCCCAGCGCGAGATGTTCGTCGGCGGCCTGCCACGCCGCACTGCGGCGCGCATCGCCCTCGGGCAACGCCGAGGCGATGCTGCGCCAGCACCAGGCGCGGCTGAGGTTCAGGCCGTCGAGGTGTGCGATCTTGCCGTCGGTGCGGTCCGATACCGACGCCGGGCGAAACAGCGTGGCCGGCTCGCGCGATGCAATGCGCGGCAAAAAACGGTCGAGCCAGGACACGAACTCGCCGGGCGGCAGCAGGCGCCGCATGCATTCGGCTTCGATCAGCGCGGACGACTGGAAGTCGTCGCCGCTGGGTTCGCCCCAGGCCGGGCAGTCGGTGTCGTCGCCGTACCAGCGCCGGCCGGTGGACAGCAGCAGTTCGGCCAGCGCGGTGTCCGATGTCGCCTGCGCGTAGTCGGCCGCCATCCGGAGCCCGAAAGCCGTATTGAAATGGGTGCCGACGCGCACGGGGTAGGTGGCCAGCGGCAGGAAGTCGCGGTAGCGCTGCGCGAAGGCTTCGGCCAGCGGTGCCAGCGCGTTCGACCATCGCGCGTCGCGGTGCTGCGCGAGCTCCGACGCCAGCTTGAGCAGCCAGCCCCAGCCATACGGTCGCTTGAAGCCCCGGGCGGTGGGCTGGGCGAGGTAGGCGCATTCGGCGGCGATCTTCGCCGGCACGTAGTGTTCGTCGAAGAGCTGTTCGATCCTCGCGGCCGGCGCGATGCCGGGAAAGCGCCGCAGCAGATAGGCCAGCATCCAGTGGCTGTGCACGCAGGAGTGCCAGTCGTAGCTGCCGTAGAACACCGGATGCAGCTCGCTCGGCGTGCGCGCGTCCTGCGGGCCGGCCAGCACGTGGTCGGGCTTGTTGGGATATTCGCGCGTGACATGGCCCAGGGCGATGTCGGCAAAGCGCGCGGCCAGATCTTCGGTGAGGGTCGGTTGCATCTTCCGGATGTTGGCACATGGCCTTGCTTCCGGAACGAATAAGCAACGACGGAGGCGCTCTCCGTCGGCAAAGCCTGGGGTGTCGGTGCCGCCGAAGCTCAGCGCACGCCACTCGTCCGTGCGATGTGATTTCCGACTTCCGCCAAGGACGATGCGGCGGGGACGGTCGCGGCCAGGCGGTCCGGCCAGCAGTGGAAGCCTTGGAGCCAGATGGCGCGCATTCCGGACAGCAGCGCACCTTCGACATCATTGAGAGGGTGGTCACCCACGAACACGCTCTGGCTGTTGGCCAGCCCCAGTTCGGTCGCAGCCTTCGTGAATACGCGCGGGTCCGGCTTCTTGACGCCGGCTCGCTCGGAACTCAGGACGGTGGTGATGCGCCGCCGGAAGGAGAGCTGGGCAACCGTCTCCCTGCGTGATCTCTCGGCGCCATTCGACACGAGTCGAGATCGAACAGGACACCCTTGAGCTGCGTTTCGGTCTGCAAGACAGCATTTCTCCTCTGAAACTACAAAGCACCTTTTCATGCCTTGATGCATGCCGCGAATCGCGCGCTCCTAAACTGGAAAAAGCATTCTGCACCCCATTCAGGAGACATCGCCATGCCAATCCGCAAGCGCCCCGGCGGCGTTCTGCTCGGTCTCTTCCTCGCCGCCGGTATGGCGCAGACCGGGAAGAACAAATGATCCGAGATCCCTCTGCATTCGATGAAACGCTGAGCGCTCTTCGGCGCTACGTACGCCAGCAGCTGATTCCGCGCGAGGCGGAGGTCGAACAGCTCGACGAGGTGCCTGCCGACCTCGTCGACGACATGGCGAGGCAAGGCTTTTTCGGCTGGTCCATTCCGCAGGAGTGGAATGGGGCCGGAATGACGACCGAAGAACTGGTGCTTGCCGCAATGGAACTGTCCCAGGCCTCGGTCGCGTTCCGGGCGCGGGTGGGCACGAACACCGGCATCGGCTCCGAGGCGCTGGTGGCCGACGGCACCCCGCAGCAGAAGGCCCGGTACCTGCCGCTGCTGTCCAGCGGCGCGTTGACCGGCGCGTTCGCGCTGACGGAACCCGATGCCGGTTCGGATGCGACCGCACTGAAGACGAGCGCCGTACGCGACGGCGAGCACTACGTGCTGAACGGAACCAAGTGCTTCATCACCAATGCGCCGATCGCAGGGCTGTTCACCGTGATGGCGCGCACCGATCCTCAGGACCGCTCCGCCCATGGCATCTCGGCCTTCCTGGTCGAGCGCGGAACGCCCGGCCTTTCGACGGGCGAGGCCTATCGGAAGATGGGGCAGGCCGGTTCCCCGGTGTCCGAGGTGCTTCTGGCCGACTGCCGCGTGCCGGCCGACAGCATCATCGGCGGTGTGGAGGGCATGGGCTTCAAGACGGCGATGAAGGTGCTCAACAAGCAGCGCATCCACCTTGCGGCGCTCTGCACGGGCCCGGCCATCCGCATGCTGGATGAAGCCGTGGCGTGGACTTGCCAGCGCCGGCAATTCGGCCAGCCGGTGGCCGGTTTCCAGCTGGTGCAGGCCCTGATCGCCGACTGCCAGACAGAAATCCAGGCGGCGCGGGCACTGATCCTGCAGACCGCGCGTCAGCGCGACGCCGGCGAGGACGTGACCATGCAGGCGTCGATCTGCAAGTACTTCGCTTCGGAGATGTGCGGGCGCGTGGCGGACCGTTGCGTGCAGATGCTGGGCGGCATGGGTTTCATCCAGGGCCATCCCATCGAGCGCTTCTACCGCGACGTCCGGCTGTTCCGCCTCTACGAAGGCACGAGCCAGATCCATCAACTCAACATCGCCAGGCGCACTATCGCGGCGGCGGGCTATCGCCTGGGCGACTGAGCGAACGCCACCAAAAGCAAGATCCGGGAATATCGAATGAACCACTCTTCTCCCATGCAACCTCTCGCCGGCGTGCGTGTGCTGGACCTCTCAAGGGTCATGGCGGGCCCGCTGTGCGGCATGGCGCTGGCCGACCTGGGCGCGGACGTGATCAAGGTCGAGCACCCGGAGCGCGGCGACGACACGCGAGACTGGGGCGTGCGCATCGGCAGCCACAACACGTCGTACTTCAACAGCTGCAATCGCAACAAGCGTTCGATCTGCGTGGACCTGCAGGACAAGGACGGGCAGGAACTCGTGCGCAAGCTCGCGGCGCAGTGCGACGTGGTCATTCAGAACTTCAAGTACGGCGGCGCTCAGAAGATGGGCCTGGGCTACGAAGACCTGCGCGGCATCAACCCGAAGATCATCTACTGCTCGATCTCGGGCTATTCGGTGCTGACCGAGGAGAAGGCGCGGCCGGGCTACGACCTCGTGATCCAGGGCGAGACCGGCTTGATGGCCATGAACGGCGAAGAAGGCCAGGGGCCGCTGAAGTTCGGCATTGCCGCGGTCGACATGTTCACCGGCATGTACTCGGCCCAGGCGATCCTGGCCGTGCTGTACGAGCGCACGCGTACCGGCGAGGGCCGCCACATCCAGATGTCGCTGTACGACAGCGGGATGATGATCACGTCCTACTACGGGCTGACCGCCTGGCTCAACCAGGGAGATCCTGCCAAGTTCGGCAACTCGCATCCCTCGATCGTGCCCTACGGCGTGTTCGAGGCCGCTGACGGGCCGCTGGTGATAGCCGTCGGAAACAACGGCCAGTTCAAAAGGTTCTGCGACGAAGTGATCTTCTGCCCGGAACTGCCTGTCGATCCCAGGTTCGCCACCAACACCGGGCGCTCGAAGCACCGGCACGAACTGTTGCCCATCCTGCTCGGCAAGATCGGGCAGTTCTCGCGCGCCGAGCTCGTCGACCGCATGAACAAGGCCGGCATTCCCTGCGGGGAGGTGCTCGGCCTCTACGAGGCACTGCAGTCGGACCGCACGGCGCAGACGCAGGTCTGGCACCGCTTCGAAGACGCGCAGGCGGGCCCGCAGGCCGTCCACGCACCGCCCTACATCATCGATGGCGCGCGCTCCGGCGTGCGCCACCATCCGCCGCACCTGGGGGAGCACACGGCCGAAGTGCTGCGTGAGTTGCTCGACATGGGCGAGGCGCAGTTCGAAGCCCTGAGCAGCAGGAGCGTCATCAAGTGAGTGAGCAGGGCCCGCGGGCCCGGCCGCTTACTGCGACTGCTTGGGCAGATCGAGACTGCGCAGCAGCGGAACCCAGCGGTCCGCCTCGGCCTTGATGAACTTGCCCAGTTCTTCGGGCGTGCCGCCCTGAGGCTCCATGCCGATCGCATGGGCGCGGGCCACGAAGTCGGGGTCGGCGATCACTTTGTTCACGGCCTTGTTCAAGCGGTCGATCGCCGGCTTGGGCGTGCCGGCGGGCACCGAAAGGGAATACCAGAGCCTGGCTTCCATGTCGAAGCCCTGCTCCTTGAAGGTGGGCGCATCGGGCACCTGCGGCAGGCGCTGTGTGTCCATCACGCCCAGCACACGCAACTTGCCCGACTTCACATAGGGCAGTGAACCGGTGATGGATGTGCCGTGGATGTCGATCTGGTTGCCCAGCAGGGCCTGCAGCGCGGGGGCGTCTCCGTTGAAAGGAATGTGCAGCGTGCTGAAGCCCTGTTCCTTCTCGAAGGCGAGGGGCGCCAGGTTCGTCAGGATCGCGGCCCCCGGCGAACCCCGGTTGATCTTGCCCGGGTTCTGCTTGGCGTAGGCCACCATTTCCTTGATGTTCTTGTACGGAAGATCGGTACGGCCCACGACGATGGCGGGTTGGTAGGCAATTTGCGTGACCGGGGAGAAATCCTTCACCGGGTCGTAGGGCAGCTTCTCGTAGAGAACGCTGTTGTTCGCGAGCGTGCCCAGCGAGGACACGAGCACCGTCTGTCCGTCCGGCTTCGCGCGGGCGACGTAGTCGGCGGCGAGGATGCCGCTGGCGCCGGGCTTGTTCTCGATGATGACGTTCAGCCCCTGCTTGTTGAGCTCCTGGGCCAGGATGCGGCAGTACTGATCGGTGCCGCCGCCGGCCGCGAAGGGCACGACGATGCGGGTCACCTGCTGTGCGAGGGCGAGGGTAGGGGCGATGGCGCAGGCACACAGTGCCAGCCCCATGACGAGTTTGCGATAGCTCATTTTGTCTCCAGCGTTGGTCCGGATTCGGACTCTCTGTTCAGTCTAGATGGCCGCCCACCGTGTGGATCGGCAGGTAATGAAAAGCAGCTTTGCGCGATCCGCAGCCGGGAGCCGCCGGCCTGGCCACACACTTGGCCGATGACCGTGAAGATCACCAGAGTCGGGACGACGAAAGACCAATTGGGCGAGAGCCCCTGCTGGGATGCCGACGCCCAGGCCCTGAACTGGATCGACTCGCTCTCCGGCACCCTCTGGAGGCTGCCCCTGGAGGCCGCGCAGCCCGAGCGCCACCAACTGCCCGCGCCCGTGGGTTCGATCGCGCCTTGCCGCAGCGCGGCCATCGTGGTGGCCCTGCGCAACACCTTCGCGCGCTATGACTTCGCCACGCGCACGCTGGAGCATCTGGCCCGCATTCCCGTGGACCATCCGAAGGTGCGCTTCAACGACGGCAAATGCGACCCGGCGGGCAACTTCCTGGCGGGCACCATGCACATCGATCGCCAGGCCGGCGAGGCCGTGATGGGCGGGCTCTACAGGTTGCGCACCGACTGCAGCGTGGAGCATCTGGCGGACGATATCGGTTTTGCCAACGGACCCTGCTTCAGCGCCGACGGCTCGGTGCTCTACCTGGCCGACAGCCTGGAGCGGATCATCTGGGCCTACGACTACGACCCGGACGGTCCCTTGCGCAAAAAGCGCGTCTTCGCTCGCACGCAGGCCTTCGACTCCGGCCCCGACGGCGCGACGGTCGATTCGCAAGGGTTTCTCTGGACCGTGCTGACCCGTGCCGCCAAGCTTGCGCGCTACGCGCCGGATGGCGAGCTGGACCGTGTGATCGAACTGCCTGTGAGCTATCCGACGAGCATCTGCTTTGGCGGGCCGCGCCTGGAAAACCTCTACCTCACGACCATTTCCCGCAGCACGCGGCTGGAAGGAACGATGGCGCAGGACGGCGGGCTGTTCCAGGTGGCGGGCCTTCCCGCACCGGGACGACTGCCCCATCACTTCGGGGACTCCTAGCCGGTCTCGCTTCTCATCGCGTCCGCCACGTAGTCCACGAAGGCCCGCACCTTCAGGGGGAGCACGCGGCTTTGCCGGAAGACGGCGAAGATGCCGTTCGAGAAGGCCCGCACCGCAAACCGGTACTCGGGCAGCAGCCGCACCAGGGCGCCGTCGCGCAAGTCGTCGCGAACGGTGGCCTCGGACAGCAGCGCAACACCCATGCCGCCGATGGCGGCCAGCCGCAGCAGCTCGCCGTTGTTGGCGCTCAGCACGCCCTGGATGACCAGCTCCTGCTGCTCTCCGGCCTGGTCGATGTATTTCCAGGTGGTGACCTCGCGGTCGCGCCGATAAGTGAGGCAGCGCACTTGCGGCAGGTCGGAGGGATGCCGGATGCGGGAGTAGGTCTTCACGAAGGCCGGGCTGGCCACCAGCACCTCGTCGCTCGACAGCAGCCGCTTGATGACGAAGCCCGAGTCGTTGGACTCCCCGGTGCGGATATCGATATCGAAGTCCTGGTCCACCAGGTTGATCGGATGTTCCGAGAGTTCCAGCTCGACGCGGATGTCCGGATACAGCTCCGCGAAACGCGGCAGCAGCGGTGCCAGCACCCGCAGGGCGATGTGCGTTCGCGAGTGCACGCGCAGGCGGCCTTCCGGCCGCTCGCGTGCGTTGTGCACGGCCTGCTCGGCCTCGTTCATGAGCTCCAGCATCGCCTCGGCCCGCTCCAGGAAGGCCTGGCCTGCTTCAGTCACCTTGAGGTTGCGGCTGGTGCGGTCCACCAGCTGCACGCCCAGTTCTTCTTCCATGGCACTGATGCGCCGCGAGATGGTCGCCGGCGAAAGACTGAGGCTGCGGGCCGCGGCCGAGAGGCTTCCCTTCCTCTGGGTGGCGACAAAGATGCGCAGCGAATCGAGCGCTTTCATTTCGAAAGACGCAAAGAAGCTGTGCATCCGCTGGTGATCCAGCGAGGGCTCGAGTTCCTACGATTGGCCTCGATCAAAACCAGCCAACCAGGAGCAACAGCGATGGATTTCGGAATCTTCATTTTGATGCAGCAACGGAACAAGCATAAGACGTCCCACCAGATTCTGCGCGACGCTGTCGAGCAGACGCGCCTGGCGGACGAACTGGGCTTCGGTGCCGCCTGGTATGCCGAACACCACTTCAGCAACTACGGCATGTGCTCGTCGCCGCTGACCATGATCGCGCACTGCGCCGCGGTCACGCGCAACATCCGCCTGGGGACCGGCATTGTCGTCGCTCCGCTGTACACGCCGGCCCGCCTGATCGCGGACGTGGCGATGGTCGACCAGCTGTCCAACGGCCGCCTGAACCTGGGCATCGGCTCGGGCTACCAGCACTTCGAGTTCGAGCGCTTCGGCGTGTCGCTGGAGTCGGCCAAGGGCCGCACCTTCGAGATGCTCGACATGCTCGAGGCCGGCCTGCGGCAGCCCAAGTTCAGCTATGACGGCGAGTACTACCAGCAGCCCATGAGCGCGATCAGCCAGCGGGCGGTGCAGCGGCCGATGCCGCCGATGTGGATCACCAGCGTCGACCCGGCCTTCCTGTCGCGCGCCGTGAAGTCCGATCACCATGTGTTCGTCTCCGGCGGCGATGGCGGGCTGGAGAAGCTGGCGAGCACCCGGGCCCTGATCGACAAGGTGGCCGCGGCCGAGGGCAAGGACGCCGCCGGCGTGCAGGTCGGCCTGTTGCGCGCGGCCTTTGCGAGCAACAACAAGGACGAGGTGGAAAGCTACCTCGAGTGCGCCCGCTACCAGCGCCGCATCGCCGTCAGCCTGAAGCGCCGCACGGCGCAGATCGCCGACGACTACCAGGTCGAGGAAGGCATCGTCGAAGGCGAACCCTCGCTGGACGAGATGCGCGCACTGCTGCCCGTGGGCGACATCGACACGGTGATCGAACGCGTGGTCAACGAGATCCGCACGCTCAAGCCGGTGCACTACTGCTTCCAGACGCAGATGGGCGACTTCGATCACCCGACCATGCTGCGCCAGCTCGAAGTCTGGGGCAAGGTCATCATCCCGGCGGTGCAGCAGGAGATCGCCAACGATCCGCCGCACCGCCCGGCGGCCAAAGCCGAACTCGCCGCGGCCTGAGCCCGCGCGCCAGGAGACGCCATGTCCGAAGCCGCCGAAGGCATCCGCTCCCTCATCGAGCCTGCCCAGTTCCGCCAGTTGCTCGGTTGCTTTCCGACCGGCGTGGCCGTCATCACCACATGCACACCCGACGGCAAACCTGCGGGCCTGACCTGCAACTCGTTCAGTTCGGTGTCGCTGGACCCGCCGCTGGTGCTGTTCAGCCTGCGCAATGCCAGCCGCCTGCTGCCCACCTTCCAGGCAGCGGAGGGTTTTGCCATCAACATCCTCTCCGAGCAGCAGGACGCGCTGTCGGGCCGGTTCGCGTCGAGCAAGATCGAGGACAAGTTCGAGGGCGTGCCCTGGCGCGCCGGCTCGCTGGGCATGCCGTTGATCGACGACTGCCTGGTGGGCTTCGAGTGCAGCGTGCATGCCGCGCACGAGGCGGGCGACCACACCATCTTCATCGGCGAGGTCCGGCACCTGAACGCCGGGGCGTCCGAGCAGGCGCTGGTGTTCTACAAGGGCGCTTACATGAAGCTGGCCGAGTCGCTGCGCAAGCTGGTCGTGGAAGGGCGGCTGGGAGACGCCGACATCGACGAGGCCTACCGCACGCTCTACGGCACGCTGCTGCGCCTGGCCAGCGAACGCGCCACCGAGGCCGAACTGGACGCGGTGCACAAGGCCGCCGACACCATCGAGGCGCATCCCGATGACGCACCGCTGAAGGAACGCATTGCCTCCGCCAGCGCTTTCTTCGCCTCGATCGCGGCCGCCGGCCACAACGAGGCGTTGACGCTGATGGCGCAGACCATGACCAGCGTGCTGCGCGAGCGCATGACGCATGTGCTCTCGGTGCGCCCGCGCCCCGACCTCTTTCCGCTGCGCCGCAAGGTGGCGCACAACCTGCGCCGGCGCGATGCCGCCGGCGCCGCGGCCGCCCTGGACGAACTGATCACGCAGTTGCGCAGGGGCTGAGCCTTTCCGTCATTCCAAAGGAGACAAGATGTCCATCGACTACGCCGGCTTCCGGCGCGAACTCGAATCGTTCGTGCGCGACGCCTGCCCACACGAGATCCGCGCCGTCGTCGCGGCCGGGCAGAAGATCACCAAGCGCGAGTACCAGGCCTGGCAGAAGATTCTCGCCACCCGTGGCTGGGGCGCGCCGAGCTGGCCGGTCGAAGCCGGCGGCACCGGATGGGACATCCGCCAGCGCCTCATCTTCGAGGAGGTGATGGCCGAGAACGACTGTCCGCCTCTCTATCACCACGGCCTGGGCCACATCGGCCCGGTGATCATCCGTTTCGGCACGCCCGAGCAGAAAGCCCGGTTCCTGCCGCGCATCCTCGACGGCTCGGACTGGTGGTGCCAGGGCTATTCGGAGCCGGGCTCGGGCTCCGACCTGGCCTCGCTGTCGACCAGTGCGCGGCTCGATGGCGGGGAATGGGTCGTCAACGGCCAGAAGATCTGGACCTCGCATGCCCATGAGGCCAGCATGATCTACATGCTGGTTCGCACCTCGAAGGAGGCGAAGAAGCAGGAAGGCATCTCGCTGCTGCTGGTGCCCATGGACAGCCCGGGCATCACCGTGCGTCCCATCAGGACCATCGACGGCTGGCACCACCTGAACGAGGTGTTCTTCGACGAGGTGCGCGTGCGCGCCGACAACCTCGTGGGCGAGGTCGGCAAGGGCTGGACCTGCGCGAAGTTCCTGCTCGAGCGCGAACGCCTGCCGCCGGCCAACGTGGCACGGCTGGAGCTCATGCGCCGCCAGGTCACGCAACTGGTCGAGGAGGCGAGCCGCGCCGCCGCGGGCCGGCGCGACTTCAGCGGGCTGCACCACAAGCTCTTGCTGTGCGAGGCCGACGTGAAGGGCGCCCGCGTGATGATGGCGCAGGCCACCGACGACCTGATCCACCAGCGCCCGCTGGGCGTGCAGCCCTCCGTCATCAAGATGACCTGCGCCGACGTCGCGCAGCGCCTGACGACCATCGCGCTGGATGCGGTCGGCCCCGATGCCGCCCACCGCTTCCTTGCCGACGCGGGGGACGACGTGCCCGACGCCACCTGGATACAGAACTACATGTTCACGCGCGCCCGCACCATCGCCGGCGGCACCTCCGAGGTGCAGCGCAACGTCGTCGCCAACGAACTGCTGGGAGCCTGAGCCATGTCCACATCTTTTCCGTCGCTCTTTCCCGGCATGCTGCTGGATTCGGCGAGCCGCTATGCCCAGGACCACGCGGACCGGGAGCTCCAGGGCGACCCCGTGCGCGAACTGGGCTGGACGGCCACCCTCGTGCCCGAGGAGGCCGGCGGCGTCGGCGGCAGCCTGAGCGATCTCGCGTCCATCGTCGAGGGGCTGGCCACGCATGGCCTGCAGCTTCCGGTGGTAGAGACCTGCGCCGTCGTGCCGCTGCTGCTGCAGGCGGCGGGCGCCGAGACGGCCGGGCGCTGGCTCGAGGCCGTGGCCGAGGGCAGCGCGCGATTGGCCCCTCTGACCGCACTGTCCGCCACGCCCGACCACAGCGCGTTGACGGCCACGCACCTGGACATCGGCTACGAACTGAGCGGTGATGTGCAGGGCGTCGACGTGACTCTGCCCGCCACGCATTACCTCGTGCCCGTGCTGATCGATGGCGATGACGCCATCTTCCTGGTCGACGCCGAGCGCATCGGCGCACCGAAGGCCCGCTACAGGACCATGGAGGGCCGCCTGGGTGCCGACTTTGCGCTGCAGCGGCTCGCCGTACCCGAAGGCGCATGCATCGCGCGTGGCACCGCCGCGCGCGATGCGCGGGAGAAGGCCACGGATGCCGCCTTGCTGCTGACCGCCGCCGATACGGTGGCCGCGATGGCCACGCTCATCCGCCAGACCGTCGACCACCTGAAGGAGCGGCGCCAGTTCGGCGTGGCGCTTTCCACCTTCCAGGTGCTGCGCCACCGCGTGGCCGACATGTACGTGAAGTACCTGGGCGCCAAGGGCCTGGTGATCCACTGCTTCCACGAATACGAGCAGGACGCGGCAGGCCTGCGCCGCACGCTGCGCCTGGCCAAGGTGTCGCTGGCCGAGTCGGCCCGCGCCTGCGCGGAATCGGCCATCCAGATGCACGGGGGCATGGGCGTAAGCGAGGAGGTTTTGGCCACTCGCACGGCGCAGCGCCTCATCGCCTCCGAGTTCCGCTACGGCGACCGGCTCCTGCATGTCGCCCTGTTGCTGGCGCCGCAGGCGTGCGCCGCGCCGATTTCTTCTCTTTCCAACCAAACCGGGAGTGTGCGATGAGCATCAATCTGGAAATTTCCGACCACATCGCCGTCATCCGGCTGGACAAGCCGCCGGTCAACGCGCTCGACCGCGCCACCCGCCGGCGCCTGATCGAGATCTTCGACGAAGTGTCGGAGCGGGCCGACGTGCGCGTGGCGATCCTCACGGGCACTGGCAAGTTCTTCTGCTCCGGCGCGGATCTCAAGGACCGACCCAACGCCGAGAAGGCGGGCGACTTTCTCGACCACAACCGCTGGACGCGCGAGACCGGCAATGCCATCCGCGAATGCGCCAAGCCCGTGATCGCCGCGGTCAACGGTCCCGCGCTGGGGGCGGGTTTCGGCCTCATGGCCGCCTGCGACATCTTCCTGGCGAGCGAAGACGCCACTTTCGCCATGCCGGAGATCAACGTGGGGCTCGCGGGCGGTGTCTCGATGCTGAGGACCATGTTCGGGCGTTCGTTCACGCGCCGCATGTTCTTCACCGGCATGAAGGTGTCCGCCGCCGAGCTGTACCGCCGCGGCGTGCTCGACGAGGTGGTGCCCGCCGGGGAGCTGATGCCGCTGGCCATGGAGATCGCGCAGGAGATCGCTTCCAAGGCACCGCTGGCCATGGCCTATGCCAAGCAGGCCGCCAACATGATGGACCTGATGCCGCAGCGCGACGGCTACCGCTTCGAGCAGAACATCACCATGGCCCTGTCGCGGACCGAGGATGCGCAGGAGGCTCGCAAGGCCTTCCTGGAGAAGCGCAAACCTGTCTACAAGGGTCGCTGAGATGCAGGCCGTGGAAGTGGGGCGCGGCATGGACGCGCTGTTCAGCCCGCGCTCGATCGCCATCTTCGGTGCGTCGGACGACGTCACCAAGATCGGCGGCCGGCCGCTGCAGTTCCTGCTGAAGTATGGCTATGCGGGCGGCATCTACCCGATCAACCGCAAGGGCGGCCTGGTGCAGTCCCTGCCGGCCTATGCGAGCGTGGACGACGTGCCTGAAGTGCCGGAACTGGCCGTGGTCGCCGTGCCGCCCGCGGGTGTGCTCGACGCGGTGAGCGGCTGCGCCCGGCGCGGCGTGAAGGCAGCGGTGATCCTGTCCGCCGGATTCTCCGAGATGGGCGAAGAGGGCCGCCTCCTGCAGGAACAGATCGGCGAGGTGGCGCGCGCCACCGGCATGCGCGTGGTCGGCCCGAACTGCCTGGGCGCGATCGGCGTACCCGACAAGAGCATCGCCACCTTCTCCGTGGCACTGGAGTCGTCGTTTCCCGTGGCCGGTTCCGTGGGCATCGTCTCGCAGAGCGGCAACCTGGGCAGCTTCACGCTGCGCCTGGCCGGCGAGCGCGACCTGGGCGTCAGCCGCATGCTGACCACCGGCAACGAATGCGACGTGGACATCGCCGACGCCATTGCGTCGCTGGCGAACGACCCCGGCACCCGCGTGATCCTGTGCTGCATGGAAACCTGCCGCGACGGCGCCAAGCTGATCCGGGCCATGGCCTTGGCCCGCGAGGCAGGCAAGCCGCTGGTGGTGCTGAAGGTCGGTGTCTCGGAGGCCGGCAGCGAGGCCGCGGCCTCGCACACCGGCGCATTGGCCTGCTCCGACGCCGTGTTCGACGCCGTGCTGCGCAACGGCGGCGCCATTCGCGTGCCCAGCATCGAGCAGTTGCTCGAAGTGGGCCATGCGCTGTCCGTCGTCGGCCCGGCGCATGTGCCTGGCGGCAACCGCGTGGCCGTGCTCACTGCCTCCGGTGGCTTCGGCGTGCTCCTGGCCGATGCGGCCAGCACGCAGGGCCTGGCATTGCCCAAACTGGCCGCGCACACGCAGGAGCGCATCCTGTCGGTGGTGCCCTTTGCCGCGCCGTCCAATCCGGTGGACATGACGGCGCAGGTGTCGAGCCGGCCCGAAGTCCTGGCGCAGATGCTCGATGCCGTGGCGCGGGACGCCAGTTGCGACGCGCTGATCCTGCAGTCGGCCAACGCCTTCCACTTGCCCCGCCTGCGCGATGTGTTTCTTTCCGCGCTGGAGCAGGTGCGCAAGGACCATCCGTCGCGCCTGATCCTCCTGTGTGCCCGCGCGCCCCAGGAGGTGCGGGCCACGCTCAACGGCATGGGCTTCCCCGTGGTGGAGGGCATCGATGCCGCCTGCGCGACCCTGGCCGCGCTGTTGCGCTTCGGCGCGCGCGGCGCTGCAGAGACTGCCGCTGCGGCCATCGAGCGCACGCCGTTGGCGGTGGAGGCCTTCGCCACCGAGGCGAGCGCCAAGGCCGTTCTGGCGGAAGCCGGCCTGCCTGTGCCGCGGGAGGCGATCGCCGCCAACCGGGACGAGGCGCTGGCAGCGGCTCGTGCGCTGGGCTTTCCATTGGTGCTGAAGATCGTCTCGCCCGACATCGCCCACAAGACCGAGGTCGGCGGCGTGTTCGTCGGCGTGCAGTCCGAGGCGCAGCTGCTCGAGGAATACGCGAACCTGCTGGCGCGCGTCGCGTTGAAGGCACCCGAAGCCCGCATCGCCGGCGTGCTGGTCGCGCAGATGGTGCACAGCGGTGTCGAGCTGATCCTGGGCACCAAGAAAGACCCGGTGTTCGGCCCGATGGTGATGGTCGGGCTGGGCGGCATCTTTGCCGAGATCTTCAAGGACGTGGCGCTGCAGCCGGCGCCCGTCGACGATGCGCAGGCCACCGCCATGCTGCGCTCGCTCAAGGCCTTCGCGCTGCTCGACGGCGCGCGCGGCCGGCCCAGGGCCGACGTTCAGGCGGCCGCGAAAGCCGTCGCGGCGTTGTCGCGATTCGCCACGCGCCATGCCCAGAACGTGTCGGAGATCGATATCAACCCCTTGATGGTGCTGGAGCAGGGGCGCGGCGCCCATGCGCTGGATGCGCTGCTCGTGCCCGAGGAACAAACCATGAAAGCAAAGCCATGAACATGTCTCTTTCAGGCCGGGCGGCCTTCATCAGCGGCGCCGGCCACGGCATCGGCCGCGCCACCGCACGCGCCATGGCCCGCCTGGGTGCGACCGTCGGCATCAACGACCTGAAGCCGGAATTCGTGGAAGAGGCCGTGGCCGAGATCCGCGCCCTGGGAGGCCAGGCCATCGGGCTGCCTTGCGACGTGTCGACGCGCGAAGGGATGCGCGAGGCGGTGGCGCAGTTCGCCCGCGAGGCGGGGCGGCTGGACATCATGGTCAACAACGCCGCCTGGGTGCGCTACCAGCCGCTCGCCGAGATCACCCCGGAGGTGATGGACCGCATGGTGGAGATCGGCTTCAAGTCGGTGATCTGGGGCATCCAGGCCGCGGCGGAGGCGATGGATCCGCAGCGCGGCGGCGCCATCGTCAACGTGGCATCCATCGCGGCCTTCAAGTCGCCCATGCGCTCGGTGGTCTACAGCGGCATCAAGGCCGGCGTCCTGGGCATTACCCGTGCGTCGGCCGCCGATCTGGGCGCCCGCAACATCCGCGTGAACGCGGTGGCGCCCGGCGCCATCCCCACGGAGGGCACGGCCAAGCATCGCAATGCGGAGCTCGACGCCAAGCGCATCGGCCGCACCCCGCTGGGCCGCCTGGGGACGGTGGAAGACATTGCGGACGCCATCTGCTTCCTGGCCGGCGACGGATCGCGCTTCTTCAATGCGGACGTGCTGCGCCTGGACGGCGGCGCCTCGGAGACCTCGCTGTGAGCAGCGCGGCTCGACCGCCCAAACGGGTGCAGAACGTGTTCGTCGCGGCAAGGGATCCAGCGAGCCTGCACGGCTTCTACGAAGGCGCGCTCGGCCTGCCGGTGAAGTTCCGCGATGGCGACCGCTGGATCCAGTACGGCGCGGGCAATACCAACGTGGCGCTGGCCTGTCTCGAGGAAGCCGCGCCCGCCACCAGCGGCCTGGTGATGGTGCTGGAGGTGGAAGACTTCGAAGGCGCGCCGGAACGCATTGCGGCCGCCGGCGGACAGCTGCTGGGCCTGCGCGACATGGGCGCCCACGGGGCCGTGCTGTCGCTGCGCGATCCGGAAGGCAACCTGGTGCAACTGTTCCGGCGCGCCGCGCCCGCCGCCGCATGAGCGAGCCGCAGACCATGCCGGCAGCCTTGCAGTCGCTGCTGGACCGCGAAGCGATTCGCGACTGCCTGCTGCGCTACTGCCGGGGCATCGACCGATGCGACGAGGAGGCCTTGCGTTCGGCCTACTGGGAGGACGCCACCGATTGCCACGGGGCCTGGAACGGCAGCGCCGCCGGCTTCATCGCGCAGGCGCTGCCCAGGCTGCGACAGGGCGGGCGCCGCGTCCACCAGATCACCAATGTGCTGATCGAATTGCACGGCGACGTGGCCGCGGTGGAAAGCAGCTTCCTTGCATTGCAGTCCACCGCCGCGCAGCCGGATCGCGAGACCTTTCTTTGCGGCCGCTACGCGGACCGTTTCGAGCGTCGCGGCGGCGAGTGGCGCGTGGCTGCGCGAACCGTGGTCTATGACTGGATCGAGGAGCGCACGCGCCTCGAACTGGCGCAGGACGACGCGGCCCTGTTCGGCGCGCGCCAGCCCGTCGGCAGCCGGGCACCGCACGACGCGGTGTATGCGCTGCTGCAGAACGTGCGAGGCGGCTGATGGCTGAATCTCGCAGCGTGCTGATCACCGGCGCTGGCGCCGGCATCGGCCGCGCCGCGGCGCTGCGCCTGGCGCGCGCGGGATGGCGTTGCGTGCTGGTCGACGCAGACGCGGCTGCTTTGGAACGCATCGAAGCGCTCTGGCCGGCCGGAGCCGAGAAGCCGCTGGGCCTGGTGGCGGACCTGACAGATGCGGCCCGCATCGAACGCCTGCGCCAGGAGCTTCCACCGCTCGATGCGCTGATCAACAACGCGGGCATGTCGGCCGGCGGTGCCGAGGCGACGTCCGGCCATGACGACGGCTCCGCGGCGCGCCTTCTGGCGCTGAACCTGGCAGCGCCGGCGCGCCTGGTGCAGGCGTGCGCCCCGCATCTGCGGCCAGGCGCGCGCATCGTCAACGTGGCTTCCGGGGCAGGCCTGCGAGCCATCCCGTGGCGCGGCCTCTACAGCCCGAGCAAGGCCGGGTTGATCGGGCAGAGCCGGGCGCTGGCGCACGCCCGGCCCGACTGGACGGTGATCACGCTCGCACCGGGTTTCGTGCGAACCGAACTCGTGCAACGCCTGATCGACGGTGGGCGGTTGGACCCCGCGCAGGCGGTGTCGAAGATTCCCATGGGCCGGATGGCCGAGCCCGAGGAGATGGCCGAAGCCTTGTGCTTCCTGGCCAGTCCGGGCGCGCGCGTGCTCACAGGACAACTGCTGGTGCTGGACGGCGGCTCGTCCGTTTGCGGAGGAAGCCAGCCATTGCCGCCCTGCGAACGTCCGCCCCTTGCGTTCGATGCACCCTTGCGCCCGACCTGCGAGGCGGTGCGCGAGCCGCTGTGGCACACCGCCCTGCACAGGTGGGTTCGCTCGCATGCGAGCCATCCGGGTTCCATGGGCTATGCGGGCGTTGTCGATGCTCGCGCGCTGGACGCGCAGCCCGGCTTGCGGCTCGATGCGGTGCTCGACGCGGCGCGCTGCTTCCGCTCGCGTCATGCGGCGCTGGCCAGCCTCACGCTGCTGATGCCTGCGCCCGAACCGGGGCTCGACTGGCCAATGGCCGGCGATGCCGATGCGGCCCGGATGCTGGTGGCCACGCTGGCCGCCGAATGGGGCATGCACGGGCTGCGCATCAACGCACTGGAGCTGCCGCGCGATCTCGCGCCCGATGCCTGCCTGCCGCTGCTCGACTACATGGCCGGCCCCCGGGCGCAATTCCTGACCGGCCAGGTGCTTCGCCTCGGCGCCGCCGCGGCCCGAGATCACAACAAGGAGACTCTTGCATGATTCCACTGACCATTTCGCGCCGCCGCCTTCTGGCGGGCGCGGGGCTGCTCGCTCTTCAGGGCCGACCATGGGCCAGCGAAGCCGGCGCCTGGCCGGCGCGCGCCATCCGCCTGGTGGTGCCCGGCCCCCCGGGTGCCGGCTCGGACATCTTCGCGCGCCTGCTGTCCGTGCCGCTGCAACAGGCCCTCAAGCAGCCGGTCATCGTGGACAACAAGCCCGGCGCGAATGGCCTGATCGGCAATGACACCGTCGCCAAGGCGGCGCCCGACGGCTACACCATCCTGCTGTCGCCGTCCTCGGCGATTGCGATCAACCCGGTCATCCAGCCGAAGATGCCCTACGACACGCAGAAAGACCTTCTGCCCATCGCGCAGGTAGGCGCCGCCGGCATCCTGCTGGTGGCGAACCCGGCGACGGGTATCCGCTCGCTGGCAGACCTGGTTCGCCAGGCCAGGGCCAACCCCGACAAGCTGGCCTGCGGCTCCTGGGGCAACGGCTCGACCGGCCACTTGGTGCTGGAGGGCATCAAGGCCCAGTACGGAATCAGCATGGCGCACGTGCCCTACAAGGGCGTCTCGCCGCTGGTGAGCGACCTGCTGGGCAACATCATCGGCGTGGGCTTCGTCGATATCGCTTCGCCGGTTCCCCACATCCGCAGCGGCAGGCTGCTCGGATTGGGCAGCACCGGCTCCGCCCGCGGACCCGCACTGCCGGAGGTGCCAACGCTGACCGAGCAGGGCTACCGCTCCGACGTGGACGGCTGGTACGGCATCTTTGCGCCGGCGGGCACGCCGCACGAGGTGGTCGTGCGCCTGAACCAGGAGATCAACCGCATCCTGTCGACCGACGAGATCATCCAGAAGTTCGCCGCGCAGAACATGCCGCGCCCGCCGATCAAGAACGCGGAGCAGTTTGCCGCCACCGTTCACCGGGACCTCGCGGTCTGGCAGTCCCTGGCGAAAGTCGCCAGGTTGCGCGTGGACTGACCTCCACCGGCTCAGCCCGCCGGGCGCTTCATCCGCAGCGCGGTCTCGACCACCGCACCGCGCAGCGATTGCACCGTGGGGTGCGCTTCGAGTTCCTTCAGCGTGAAGAAGCTCACCGGCGGCAGGTTCCAGCTCAGCCGGTATGGGAGCGCGGCGCAGTGGCCCGCATCCTCCATGCCGGCCAGCACGTCGCGCGCGAAGATGGTGATGGCGTTGGGCTCCTGGCGCAGCACCGTCTCGATGCTCCGGATCGCGGTGGTCTCCAGGATGGGCAGCGGCGGCTGGACGCCGGCGCCGACGAAGATCGCGTTGTAGGTCCTGCGCATGGGTGTGTTGGGCGGCGGCAGGATCCAGTCGAGCTGCGCGAGCCGCGCCCAGTCCAGCGGCCCGCGCGAGAGCCGCTTGACGTTCTTCGCACCCACCACGAGGCAGGGCTCCTGCTCGTGGATGGCCTCCTGCACCAGCCCGCTCGCGTCGCCATCGTAGGAGCGGCCGATGGCGCAGTCGAGTTCGCGCGCGACGAGGCCGGCGACCAGTTCGTCCGTGGTGCCTTCGCGCACCATCACCGAAATGCGCGGCGAGCGGTCGAGCAGATGCGTCAACGCGGCCGACATGAGCTGCTGCGGCACCTGCTGCGTGAAGCCCAGCCGCAGGCGGCCGCCGCGGCCCGCTTCGAGCGAGGTGAGCACGCGCGTGGTCGCCTCGAGCTCGGCAAGCCAGCGCCGCGCGTAGTGCAGCACCGCGTCACCCGCGGCGGTAGGCACGAGCCCCCTGCTGGAGCGCTCGAAA
Source organism: Variovorax durovernensis (assembly GCF_977011995.1). Lineage (NCBI taxonomy): Bacteria > Pseudomonadati > Pseudomonadota > Betaproteobacteria > Burkholderiales > Comamonadaceae > Variovorax > Variovorax durovernensis. Next base: position 463,914 of record NZ_CDRNCW010000002.1, read on the forward strand.
AGCGTGCTGCCGAAGATGTCCTCGACCTCGTGCAGCGCCTTGGTGATCGCCGGCTGGCTGAGCTGCATTTCGGCGGCGACGCGGCTGAGCGTGCGATGCCGGTCGATGGCCTGCAGCAACGAGAGCTGACGCAGCTTGAGGCGGGAGAGCAGTGTGCGGTGCAGCTCGGCGGCGGGGTCTCGGGCGGTGGGCAAGGCCATAACTCCTGGGTTATCGGGCTATCAGAAATTATTTCACTTTGGTGAATTGCGAGTCCTAGACTTTTCCCCATGGACACGCTCAATGCACCGACGACGACCACCGCCATCACCGCCGGGTTTCTGGACTCGCTGGCCGAGGCAGCGGACGCTGTCGAGGCGCTGCGCCGGATCGACAGCCGCCGCTTGCTGATGGCCCCGGGCAGCATCTTCAGCATCCAGCAGAACGTGACGACCGGGCTCGATGCGGCCGGCCAGGTCCTGCTGCGCCGCTTCTATTCGTCGGAGGCTTCGAGCTTCCCCGTGAACGGCACCAAGCGCAAGACAATGACGCGCTGGACCGAATGCCTCTTCGTGCAGGGGCGTGTGTTCGTCGGCGAGGGCGAGCACGTGCTCGCGCAGACCTTCGACGATTTCGACCAGATGCGCGCCTACGCGCTGCGCAGCGTGATCAACGTGCCGCTGATGCATGGGGAGCTCTGCTACGCGACCTTCAACGTCTTCGGCACCCGCACCCGCTGGCAGCCGGAGGAGGTGCTTGGCATCCGCTTGCTGGCGCTGGCCGCCGCGCGCTGGGTGCCTTCCGTGCCCGGGCTCGCCTACAGCTTCGAGGAAACGCCATGCCTGTGACTGCCTTGCACCACTTCACCATCCGCTGCACGCCGGACGAACTGCCGCCGCTGGTGGACTTCTACACACGCGTGATGCGCCTCACGGTCGGGGCACGGCCGGAGATTCCTGCACCCGGCGCATGGCTGTATGCCGACGGCCAGCCCATCGTGCACCTTTACGCGCACCTGTCGGCGCCGGACCGGCCGGGCGGGCAGGGCAGCCCCGTCACGGGCCATCTCGACCACATCTCGTTCCGCTCACGCGGTCTGGCTGAAATGCGCGCGCACCTTCGCGCAATTGACGTTCCGTTCGTGGAGGCGCCGATCCCGGGCTGGGCGATTCACCAGCTCTTTCTGCAGGACCCGCGCGGTCTCAAGATCGAGATGACTTTCTGGATGGACCAGGAAGATCAGGAAGAAGGAGGCGCGGCATGACGCACTTCGTCAAGGTCGGCGACCTGCGCATCGCCTTCGATCGCGAGGGCGATGGCCCGCCGCTGGTGCTGATGCACGGCGCGGAGGCCTCGCGGCAGATGTTCGCGGCGCTGGTGCCGCAGCTGTCCGGCCACTTCACGGTGATCGCCTACGACCAGCGCGACTGTGGCGAGACCGAAGGGCCCGAGCGTGCCTCGACGCTCGCGGACCTGGCGGACGATGCGCAGCAATTCATCAAGGCCCTCGGGTTCAAGCGCGCCCATGTGTTCGGCTCGTCCTTCGGCGGCCGGGTCGCGCAGGCGCTGGCGGTGCAGCACCCGCGCTCGGTCGACCAGCTTGTGCTGGGCAGCACCTGGCCGCTGCCCAGACCCTACGAGGAGCTGTGTCCGGATGCGCGGCGCCTGGGTGAATTGCGAAGCGGCCTGCCCGCCACCGCGCAGGAGCTGGCGACCTGGTTCTTCCCCGAGGTCTTCCTGCGGCAGCGCCCTGAACTGCGGCACTTGTTCGCGAATGCGCGGCCCGAATCGCCGCGGTCCACGCGACGCGCGGCGACCGTGCAGACCACGCTCGAGCGCGGCGTGGCCGACATCGTCGCGCCCACGCTGGTGCTGGCCGGCGAACTCGACCGTGTGGTGCCGCCGAGCGTGACGCTCTCGATGGCCGGCCGCATCCGCGGCGCCGATGCCGTGCTGCTGCCCGGCATCGGCCATGTCACCGCGATGCAGGCGCCGGAGTTCCTGGCGCACCACATCGTCCGCTTCCTGAGCCCCGAAGGAGCCAAGCCATGAGCACGAGCAGCACGAACCATGAGCGCACACGCGGGCGCTCCGACTACATCCGCATCGAAGGGCTGTCGAAGCACTTCGGCGATGGCGGCGAAGGCGTGCTCGCGCTGAAGGACATCGACTGCTGCATCGAGGAGGGCAGCTTCGTGACCATCGTGGGCCCGAGCGGCTGCGGCAAGAGCACGCTGCTGCGCATCCTCGCGGGGCTGCTCGACTACGGCACAGGCCGCGTGGTGCTCGACGGCCAGCCGATCCAGGGCACGCGGCGCGATGTGGGCGTGGTGTTCCAGAGCTCGATCCTGCTGCCCTGGCGCACCATCCTCGAGAACGTGATGCTGCCGGCCGAGGTGCTGGGCATTCCGGCGAAGCAGGCGCGCGAGCGCGCCATGCAGCTGCTGCACATGGTCCGGCTCGACGGCTTCGAGCACAAGCTGCCGCGCCAGCTGAGCGGCGGCATGCAGCAGCGCGCATCGATCGCGCGGGCGCTGCTGCACGACCCGAAGATCCTGCTGATGGATGAGCCTTTCGGTGCGCTCGATGCGATGACGCGCGAGCGCATGAACCTGGAACTTCAGCGCATCTGGATGGAAAGCGGCAAGACGGTGGTGCTGATCACGCACTCGATTCCGGAGGCGGTGTTCCTCGGCGACAGGGTGTTCGTGATGTCGCCACGCCCCGGCACGCTCGAACGCGTGCTGCCCATCGACCTGCCGCGTCCGCGGGCCATGGACGTGATGTCGCATCCCGCCTTCGCCGCCGCGTCGCTCTCGATCCGCGAACGCTTCTCGCACGCCGCTTCGTTCGACTGACAGGAAGTTCCAGATGACCACCGCCATGCTCGCCAAGACCGACTCCGTTGCATTGCCTGACGACCGCGCGCCGCTTGCCACCACAGCGGCGATCAAGGCGAAGCCGAGGCGCCGCGCGAACCCGCTCGCATCGACGCGGGTGCAGTCGATCCTTCTGCTCGCCGCGCTGCTCGGCGCGTGGGAGGCGGGCGTGCGGCTCTTCAAGGTGCCGCAACACCTTGTGCCGCCGGTGAGCGACATCGCGGTCGCACTATGGCGCGGCCTGGCGACCGGGCCGCTCGCGAAGGACGGCTTCTGGTACCACGGCGGCGTGACGGTGACCGAGATCCTGCTGGGGTTCGTCATCGGCAGCGGCGTCGGCCTCGCGATCGGCATCGTGGTGTCGCAGATGCCGAAGGTCGAAGCGCTGCTGGCGCCCTACGTCGCCGCGTTGCAGAGCGTGCCCAAGGTGGCGGTCGCGCCGATCATCGTGGTGTGGCTGGGCTTCGGCATCGGCTCGAAGGTGATGATCATCTGCCTGCTGACCTTCTTCCCGGTGCTGGTGACCAGCATCGCGGGCTTCAAGGCGGTGGACCCGGACCGTATCGATCTGCTGCGCTCGCTCTCGGCAACGCAGTGGCAGATCTTCCGCAAGGCCAAGTTCCCGAGCGCGCTGCCCTACATCTTCGCGGGGCTGAACATGGCCGCGGCCTTCAGCGTGGTCGGCGCGGTGGTCGGGGAGTTCGTCGGCGCGCAGGCCGGGTTGGGCGTGCTCATCCTGCAGATGGAAGCGCAGGCCGACACCGGCGGCAGCTTCGCGGTGTGCGTGGTGCTGTCTGTGATCGGCATCGTGCTGAGCGACCTGCTGCGCCGCATTCAGCGCCGCGTGCTGCACTGGATGCCAGCCGATGCTTCGCAGCGGACGGTGAACGCCTGAGCTTCCTGCATCCCCGCATTTTTTCCGTGTGAAGGAGTGAGCGATGTTGACGCGACGTGATTTCGGGTTGGGCCTCGGTGCCCTGGGTTTTGCCGCCAGCCTGCCGGCGCTGGCGCAGGGCGTGCGGGTCATGAAGGTGGCGAACACCGCGGCGGTGAACGATCCGCAGCAGTGCTTCACCACCGCGGGCCAGCATCCCAGGCTCGACTTCTACAAGCCCAAGGGCGTGGATATCGAGTACGTCAACATGTCGAGCATGACGCAGGCGCTGCAGAGCCTGCGCGCCGGGCATGTGGACTTCGGGCCGGCGGTGCCGGCCATCCTGCTGCCTGCGATGGCGAAGGATCCGTCGCTCGACCTGGTGAGCGTCTACAAGTGGCTGCCTCGCAATGCCAACGTGATCGTGGTCAAGCCCGGCAGCCCGATCAAGTCGGCCGCGGACCTTGCAGGCAAGCGCATCGGCGTGCGCAGCCAGGGCGACACCGGCATCGTCATCACCAGGATCATGCTGACCGAACTGGGCCTGAAGGACGACGGCTGCGAGTACATCGCGATCGGCGACGGCGCGCCGGCCGGCGCGGCGATCGACAACGATCGGGTGGACGCGATGGTGGCCTTCGACACCGCCGCCGCGCGTATCGAGCTGGTGGGGACCAGGCTGCGCTACGTGCCGCTCACGCCCAAGTTCGCGCAGGTGGGCTCGGGCTGGCTGTGCGTGCCGCGCAAGCTGCTGAAGGAGGAGCGCAAGGCGCTGGTGGCGCTGTTCCAGGGCATCGCGAAGTCGACCATCTTCTCGAACACGAACCTCGATGCGGCCATCGACCTGCACTGGGCGACGTATCCCGAGAGCCGGCCCAAGGGCCGCAGCGAGGACGAGGCCCGCAAGGAACTGGCCTTCATCCTCAAGGACCGCAAGAACAGCTGGATGCGCCGGAGCGACGATCCGGACCAGCGCATGGGCGCGTCGTCGCCGGCCGAGTGGCAGGCGAACATCGAGATGAGCGCGCAGAGCAGCAAGAACCCGAAGCTGGCTGCCGAACTCGGCGACCCGAACCGTCTTTTCACCAACGAACTGATCGACGACATCAACGCCTTCGACAAGCAGGCGGTGGTGCGGATGGCCAAGGAATTCAAGCTGTAGCCGGCGAAGGAGAAGCCCCATGAACGTACTCATTTCCGGCGCCAGCATGGCCGGCCTTTCGGCGGCCTACTGGTTCGCCCGTCTCGGCCACCGGGTGACCGTCGTCGAGCGCGCCGACGGCCTGCGGCCCGGTGGCGCGCCCATCGACGTGCGCGGGCGCGCGCTTGCAACCGCGCAGCGCATGGGCATCCTGCAGAGGATCAATGCCGAGAAGGTCGGCATCCTCGGTCCGGCAAAGGTGCTCGACGGCACGGGAGCGCAGGTCGCGACGCTTGACCTGCGCTGGTTTGCCAACGAGACCGACGACGACGTCGAGATCACACGCGACCGGCTCAACCGTATCCTGCTGAGCGCCATACCCGATGGTGTCGAGTTTCGCTTCAAGGCTTCCATCGCATCGATCGTCGACGGGGCAGGCGGCGTGGAGGTCAGCTTCTCGGACGGCTTGCAGGGCCGCTACGACCTGGTGGTCGGCGCCGACGGTCTTCATTCCAACGTGCGCAAGCTCGCCTTCGGATCCGAGAAGGAATATGTGCGTCACTTCGGCCACTACGTTGCGCTCGTCGATCTTCCTGCCGACCGGCACTGGCACCGGGCCATGCTCAGTGTGCCGGGCCTGATGATCGCCGTACGTGACGCGGGCGACGGCCCGCAGGGTCTGATGCTCGCCGCCAGCCCCGAGATCGACTATGACTACCGCGATCTCGACGCGCAGCGCGAACTCATCGACCGGCTGCTGTCGCGCGTCGATGCGTGGCAGGTGCCCGCGATGCGCGCGGCGTTCGCCGACCCCGCCGCCAAGGGCTTCTACTTCGATTCGGTGAGCCAGACCCACATGCCGAGCTGGATCCGCGGCAACGTCGCGGTGATCGGCGACGCGGGCCATTGCGCGGCCCTGTTGTCAGGCATGGGGACCACGCTGGCGATGGTGTCCGCGGAGCTCCTGGCGAACACATGGACCGAGCACGGCGGCCGCATGGAGGAGGCGTCCACGGCCTACCACGAGCAACTGCGACCCTATGTGTCGCAATGCCAGGCTTTCGCCGGGGAGGGCGCACCGATCATGGTGCCGCCGACGCAGGAGGCGCTCGACGAGCGCAACGCGATGTTCCGCGCATATGCGGCCAGGTTTGCGGAAACGGCGTCTAGTGAAAGAACTGGGCGATCGGGATGATGACCGGGATCGGAACGCCGAGAAACAAGAGCAGAAGCGAACGCATGATGAGGATCTCCTTGGAAGTGTGTTCGGACAGCCGGGTCGTTCAGAGGTCGTGCCGGCGGCCGCCGTAGGTCGCGGCGAAGCTGGCGACGAAGGCGCCGATCAGCAGCGAGACCACCAGCCTGCCCGGTACCCGCGTCGCCGGTCACAGCGGCAGGAGCGCTTGCGTCGCGACGGAACAGTGAATCGATGAAGTAGTTCATCGGGCTCGCGCCGCCGTCCTGCGCCGGCTGCGATGCGGCAGCGCCCGCGCCTGCCCCCGCCATGCCCGCAGCCGTGGCCGCACCACTCGCGACGGTCGCACCAGCCTGCGCACCCGCGCCAACGATCGAGCCCACCACGGAGCTGAGCAGCGCGGCGGTCAGCAGCGTTGCGACAGACCAGGCCAGGAAACCGTGTGCCGTGTCGCGGAAGTAGACCTCGTCCGTATGCACGCCTGCCCATTTGGTGCGCAGCCGGCCCGCCAGATTTTTGGCTGGCGCAGCGGTGCTTCAGTCGGTCTCTGGCGATAGCGGGGGTAGCAATGGCCCCGAGCGATCCACCTTTTCGCCGAGCTGATTTATTTCGCCAATGCGCGGTTCGCGAGAGGTCTCAACCGCGTGGCTATCAATTGAATGGTCAATTGATTTGCAACTGATTTGAATGCATTGGGCTTCTTCGTGCGAAATCCGAGTGCGCGATCGACTTCGTAATTGGACCAAAAGAGAGTAACTGGGAGTTTGAGAGTTTGTCGGAATTAAATTCCTGGAGATTAACTCTTCGCCTGTTTGAATTAATTCATTCGGGGCTAGAGAAGACCGGTTTGGAAGCCACGGAGTACGACCCCGGGCGTCCTCGGTGCAGCACACTTGTAATCCCAGTCTAATTATTCGCTAACTCTCATCTAATTATCGAGTCAGCTTGTGGTCAGTAGATGTCCCTGCTCCAAATCCAAGGACCGTAAATGCACGTGCGAATTGAGCATCCATCGCGCTTTGACACACAAATGTCACCCGCAATTTCTACATTTCTCCCCGATGTGGCATTTGTTAAGGAAAAAGCAGATGCCTCTGACGCCACTTGCAGGCCGGAAAGACCATCCATAACTCACTGCCCCAAGATACATATGAACATTCTCAATAAAAAAGCCCTGTTCACGTCCTTGACGACGGTCGCGGCTTGCGTGCTCGCCGCTTGCGGGGGGGGCAACGACGGGGGCGGCAGCTTCTTCCCGTTCACCACGCCGTCCGCCAGCAACGGCACGACCTTCAGCGGCGTGGTTGCCGCCAGCGGCTTCGTGCCGGGCAGCGCCACGGGCGACCCGACCCTCAAGGCCGGCTACTACCAGAAGGCCACGGTCTTCGTCGACACCAATGGCAATGGCGTGCTCGACAGCGGCGAAGTGTCGGCAGTCACGGACGCCAGCGGCAAGTTCACGCTGACCACCACCCAGACCGGCCCGCTGGTGGCCGACATCAGCACGAGCGCGATCAACACCTCCACCGGCACCCCGGTGGCCAGCCACCTGATCCTGCGCGCTTCGACCGCCCAGATTGCCGACCAGGGCGCGGGCAAGGTCGTCATCAGCCCGCTGTCGAGCGAAGCGCAACGCCTGGTGGAAGCCAACGGCAGCAGCTATGCGGCCGAAAGAGCCAATCTCCTCACGCGGCTGAACGGGCCAACCTTCAACCAGGGCACGGCCGCGATCACCGACCCGCTCGCGGACGTCAACACCCTGAGCGGCGCCAGCCAATACGCGGTGCTGTACGAAGACAACCAACTGACCAACCGCTACACCTATGCGACGACCAAGCTCGACCGCAAGGACATGTTCCCCGACAACCTGGCCGTCGCGGGTGGCGACCCCCGCCTGGCCGGGCTGTCGAACGTGACCCTCACCAACAACGTCGCGCCTTCGGTGCCGACGCAAAAGCAGACGCCCATCACCTTCGCGCAGGCGCAGCAGGCGGCCTTCAACGTGGAAGGCGTGCCGGCTTACGACAACATCTTCGTCATCGTCGAGGAAAACAAGTCGACCGATGTGATCGTCGGCAACCCGCGCGCGGCCAACATCAACTACATCCTCAACAACTACAACCAGCTGAAGACGTATTACTCGACCGGCAACCCGTCCGAGCCGAACTACACCGCGCTGGGCGGCGGCGACGACTTCGGCATCCACGACGACAACTGGTTCGGTTGCGGCGCCGTTCCCGGCGGCCCCTACGAAACCAAGGACGTCGCATTTGCCGGTGGTACGGCCTCCGATGGCCAGACCCTGCCCAAGCAGGACAAGCTCCCGCCAGCGAACGTCAACGCCCGTGCCCAGTACCAACCGACCGATACCACTTGCGGCGACGCCCCCACCGGCGGCACGACGCACAACATCCCGGGCAGCAACCTGTTCACGGCGATGTCCAAGGCGGGCCTGACCATCCGCACCTACAGCGAGTCGATGAACCCGGGCCAGGACGTGCGCGCCGACAGCATCATGGACACCGCCGTGACCGCGACCTACGACTCGAGCAAGCTCAAGGGCGCGACCAGCCTCGACGGCTCGGCACCGCCCACCCTGGTCGGTTCGCCCAACTTCGTCGCGCAAGGCGGCCTCTACAAGGTCAAGCACGGCCCGTCGATCGCCTTCCAGGGCGCGCGCAGCCTGCCTGATTTCGTGGCCAACAACCGCACCATCTTCGGCACCCAGTACCAGGAATCGGACTGGCTCAAGTCGTCGATCTACCCGGTGCCGAGCGGCTGGATCTACGACCAGTTCGGCAAGGACCTGGACACGGGCGACGTGGGCAACATCAACTTCATCGTTCCGGACCAGTGCGACGACATGCACGGCGTCGGCTCCGACTCGAGCTGCGCGAACGCCAAGAGCAACGACGCCCAGGAGGCGGGCGCCATTCGCGCCGACATCTACCTGGCCATGGTGGTCAACAAGATCCGTAGCTCGGCGCTGTGGAAGAACCCGCAAAAACGCGTGGCGATCGTCGTGATGTACGACGAAGGCGAGGGCGGCGGCAGCGGTTCCTGCTGCGGCTGGAACGCGGGCGGCACGAATTCCGGCGCGGCGCCGGTGACCGTGGACGCGAACGGCAAGGCGACCGCCACCACGCCGCCGCCCAACTACGCGGCCGGCAACTTCGGCCACGGCAACTCGATCTTCGGCATCATCACCAACCAGCAGGACGTGGGCACGGCGAAGAAGCAGGTTGCGGACAGCGATGCCTACAGCCACTTCTCGTTCCTGCGCACGCTGCAGGACATGTTCCAGATCGCCGACCCGGCCGTGGATGCGTCGTACCTGAACCGCACCAAATACACGGAAGCGTTCATCACGGCCAACATCCTTGCGCTGCCTGAATACCAGAACAGCGCGGACACGCACTTCGACTCGGTGCGGCCGATCAACCATGCGTACGTGATCCCTGCGAGCTACACCCAGAAGCTGTACGCGAACGACATCGTCGGTGTGCAGGATGCCGCCACGGGCAAGCTGGAAGGCCAGATCACCCCGCAAGTGGGCCCTGATGCAAGCCAGGCCAACGTCTGGGCAATCAAGTAAGCCGAAGGCCGCCCCCAACGCAGACGGGGGGCGGTGTTCCAGGCGGAATCCCTTGCGGGGCCGCCTGGAACAGCTTTTTCCGGCCTTCGAGCAACGGTGAATGATGAATCTGGTAACGGAAAAGACGGCTTCCCTTGTCATGGCGCTCTCGGTGGCGCTCCTCGCTTTGGCGGGCTGTGGCGGCAAGGGCCCGGCAATGGCGGCAAGCACGGGCTCGCATGCGCCGGCCCTGAGCCCGGGCGCGCAGGTCGGGCAGATGTTGTTCTTCGACAAGAACCTGTCCAGCGGCAAGAACATGTCGTGCGCGAGCTGCCATGACCCGCAATACGCCTACGGGCCGCCGAACAGCATTTCGGTGCAGCTGGGCTCCGACATCACGCAGACCGGCGCGCGTGCCGTGCCCTCGCTGCGCTACAAGGAATCGACACCGGCTTTCGACGACGATGCGCCGAACCCCGACGGCGTGACCTCCAACTCGCCGGGGGGCGGCTTCATGGCGGATGGCCGTGCGGCGACGCTGGCGGCGCAGGCCGCGCTGCCGCTGCTCAATCCGCTCGAGATGAACAATCCCTCGAAGGAAGCGGTCGTGAAGGCGGTCCGGAACGCCACCTATGCCGGCTTGTTCAAGCAGGCCTTCGGCGCCGACGTGTTCAACGACACCGACAAGGCCTTCGACGCCATCGGCACCGCGATCCAGGCGCTGGAGACGGAAGACCTGAGCTTTCACCCGTACAGCAGCAAGTACGACCTCTATGTCTTCAACAAGGCCGGCGGCACGCTGACGCCGGCCGAACGGCGCGGCGAGGTCGTGTTTCACAGCACCGGCGTTGCCAACTGCTCGGGCTGCCACTACACGGGCGCCAACTTCAACGGCAACACCGGCCTGATGACGGACTTCACCTACCAGGCCCTGGGCGCGCCGCGCAACGACAGGTCGATCCCGAACAACCCCGACCCGATTCCCGCCAACGACGATCCGAAGTACTTCGACATGGGGCTGTGCGGCCCCTACCGTACCGACCACATGCCCGCCACGCCGGAGACCCCCAACCCCTACTGCGGCATGTTCAAGGTTCCGGTGCTGCGCAACGTGGCGACGCGAGGCGCCTTCTTCCACAACGGCGTGCTCCATTCGCTGGAGCAGGTCGTCAACTTCTACAACACGCGCGACACCAACCCGGAGTACTGGTATCCGGCCGACAAGGACGGCACCGGCACGCCGCAGGCCAACCCGGCCTGGGCGCTGCAACCCACCCATGTACCGGGTGCTACGGTCCGCAAATACAACGACCTGCCGCATGCGCAACAGGGCAGCATCGACGAGGAAGTGCCGATGGGCACGGGCGAGGGCGGCGACAAGACGCTGGCCAGCGGCACGAAGCCGCGCGCGCCCGGCTCCCCGCCGGCCATGACGCCGCAGCAGATCGCCGACCTGGTCTGTTTCCTGGGTGTCTTGAGCGACGGCTACCAGCCTGCCGCCAAGCCACCGGCGACCGGCAAATGCGTGAACTGAAGACGGCTTGTTGATTCGATGACGCATACAACCTCAGTCCTTGCGCGCCGCGTCTGCGGCGTTGCGTTCCTTGTGGCGCTGCTGGCCTCGCTGGCCGGCTGCGACAACGAACAGGCGCGCTTTCCGGAGCGCGACAACTTCATGGCGACGGTCAACGACTATCTCGCGCAGCGCGGCCACGTGTGCCTGGCCAAGTACACATGGCCGATCACGGTGGCAGCCGGATCGCACGAACCCGATGCGCAGCAGATGCCGGTGCTCGAGAAGCTGGGCCTGGTGACGGGCAGGGATGTCGCGGCCAGCCAAGCGAACGCGCCGGCTCGCGAATACGCACTGACCGATGCGGGGCGCAAGTACTACCTGCAGGTGCCCGTGGTGATTCGCACCACGGCGCAGACGGTGACACACCCGGCCGACCTCTGCGCGGCCACCCTGAGCCTGGACCGCCTGGTCGGCTGGGACCCGCCGCAGACGCGCGACGGCCGCACCGCGACCTCCTTGCTATTCACCTACCGCATCGCGCCCGACCAGTGGGCCAGCACGCCCGAAGTGCAGCAGGTCTTCCCGCTGCTGTCGCGCGCCATCCAGCGCGAGGGAACCATGCAGGTGCGCCTGGGCGTGCACCTCACGCGGCGCGGCTGGGTCGCGGACGAGCTGGACATGCACTGAGTCCGCAATCGCCATTGCTCCTGAAAACAACCACAGACCCCATGAATCTCTCTTTCATCTGCCCGAGCCGGAGCCCCCTGGCTTCGATCAAGACTCTGACGGGCATCGCCATGATCTGCGCACTGGCCGCATGCAGCGTGAGCCACGATCCCAAGGCCCCCACCGCGGAGAACCTCGCGCCCGCACTGGATGAACATCTGGCTCAGCGCGGCGACATCTGCCTGGCCATGTCCGACTGGCCGATCGATCTGACCGAAGCCGAGGCCGGCTCCGGTGCACGCCATGCCATCCAGTTCCCGGTGATGGAACAGCTGGGCCTGGTGCACAGCACCATCGTGGCCGTGCCGAAGAGCAGCGAGAACCCCGACGGCGCCGTCAAGCGGTTCGAGCTGACGGACGCCGGCCGCAAGTTCTACAAGCCGCATCCTTACGCTGTCCGCGGCGCCGAGCACGCCAACGACTTCTGCGTGGCGCATCTCAAGCGCGAGAAGATCGTCGACGTCAAGGTCGACACATCCGATGCACAGCATCCGCTGGCGGTGGTGAGCTACACCTACCGGATCGACACGGCCCCGTGGATGCAGAACGCCGACGCGCAGCGGGTGTTCCCGATGGTCACGCGCATCGCGAACGGCGCCGGCGGGCAACTGCAACTGCGCCAGGGCTTCACGCTCGGAGACAAGGGCTGGGTCGCGCGGCTGGGGCCGGTGTGAGTCCATGGGCACCGTCGTCCGCTTCTCGCCCGACCTGGGCCGCTGGCTCACGCACAACCTGAACGCCGGGCGGGCGCCTCAGGCACTGGTCTCCACCATGCTCGGCCGGGGCATGAACGAGCGCGCGGCGCGGGCCATCGTGTCGGCCTACGTCGATGCGCGCCAGCGCGGTGCCGCGATGCCGGCCGATGCCATCGAAATACCGGACGACTCTCCCGCCAGGCCCGTGGCGCGACTCGCACCGGGCACGCGGATTCCGACCACCGATCGCGAGATCGTCGTGCACTCGCGCGGCGAAGACCCGGTCTTCGCCGCGCTCGGCAATGTCGTGGATGCGGACGAGTGCAAGGCCGTGATCGAGATGGCGCGTCCGCGCCTGAAGCCTTCCACGCTGGTCGATCCGATGAGCGGCCACGACGTGGTGAGCGACAAGCGCACCAGCTGGGGCATGTTCTTTCGCCTGGGCGAGAACGAGCTGATCGCGCGTCTCGACCGGCGCCTGTCGGCGCTGATGAACCTGCCGCTCGAAAACGGCGAGGGGCTGCAGGTGCTGTACTACCCCACCGGCGCAGGCAGCGAGCCGCACCACGACTACCTGGCGCCCACCAACGCCGCCAACCGCGAATCCATCGCGCGAAGCGGTCAGCGCGTGAGCACCCTGGTGACCTATCTCAACGACGTGCCGGACGGCGGCCAGACCGTCTTCCCGCACCTCGGCCTGGCGTTCTCGCCGATTCGCGGCAACGCCTGCTACTTCGAATATGGCGACGACAACGGGCGCGTCGATGCGCGCTCCCTGCATGCCAGCGCGACGGTGGACCGTGGCGACAAGTGGGTCATGACCAAGTGGATGCGCGAGCGCCGCTTCGTGGCGGCCGGCGAAGTCGCTGGCGTAGTCCCCGCGGCTAGGTGACTGCAGCGAGCAGGCTGGCCACGCCCAGTCCCACCGCGGCCAGCGCGTCGCCGGCGATCAGGCCGCCGCCGAACAGCGAGCCGCTGCTCATGTCTTGCGGCGCATCTCCGCGCGCGGGTGCGCGGGCGGCCCACAGGCTGCCCGCCACGCCGCCCGCTCCGAACCACAGCGACACCGACAGCGGCACGAAGCCCCCGAACGACAGCGCATACGGCGACGGCAGCACGATCGCGTCGAGCACGAAGCCGCGCGGGCGGATCCACTTGCGCAGGCCCTCGATCAAGAGGCCCGCGGCAATCCCGATGCCGATCGCCGTGCGCTGGTAAGGCACGTCGTCGGTCAGGCCGCGCAGCACGCCGACGAACTTGTAGGTCATGGCCGAGGTCCAGCCGCTCGGCTGCTGATCGGCCTTCAGCACCGTCTGGTCCTGCAGCAGCACCGGGTAGGCCGCCATGAACAGGCGCGCGAACACCACCGCGAGCACGGCGCCCACCACGATGCCCATCACCTGGTAGCGGAACTGCAGCGCACGCGAGCTGCCGAGCCTCCAGCCCGTGGAGCGGTCCTGCTGCATGTCGCAGGCCACGCCCGTGGCCATGAGCAGCACCGCACCGGCCATCAGCCCCACCGTGGGGTCGCGCAGTCCTAGCGCGGCAAGGATGACGACGGTCACGACGAAGGCCGAGGAGATCGGGTTCGAATCGCTCACACCCACCGAGATCCCGTTGACCAGCGCGAAGACGAACACCAGCGCCACGGCCACCACCAGATAGAACACCGGCTGCGCCAGCAGCCAATGCCCGCAGGCCACGGTGGCAGCGCCCCAGAACAGCACCCAGAGCGCGAGACCGCGCGTGACCCCGGGCTTGGGCATCTCGTCGGGTGCTGCTGCCTGCCGCCGCGCGCCCGGCAATGCACGCCAGAAGATCAGCGCCATGTCCAGGATCGCCGCGCCCATGATCGTGCCCAGCGCGATGAGGAACATGACCTTGCGTGGCGCGTCGTCCGCCTGCAGCCAGCCGGCCGAGACGAACCACGGCTTGAGCGCCAGTCCGATGAGGCCTCCGGTCACCGCCGGAACGCCGATGCGCGCGCCCACCACCAGCCCCGCGCCCAGGGGCGAGGCCGACATGCCGATGGCGCCCAGCACCGCCAGCCGCGTCGTGGCCAGCCCTGCCACCAGCCCGATGCCCATGCCGCCGCCGAGCTGCTTCACCGAGCGCCGCAACAGCACCGGATCGGTCAGCGCGCGCAGGATGTTGGCCACCGCCAGCCCCGACGGGTAGGTCAGCCGCATGCGGTCCACCAGCACCGGCGTGTAGAGCATGCCCACGCCCGCGCCGAGCATGCCGATGCAGGCCAGGTACAGCATCAGGCGCCATGCCGGCGGCTGCGGCATGCCCATCCACGCCATTGCCTGCAGCAGCACGCCCAGTCCGCTCATGGCGGCCACCGAGGCGGCCGCCGTCTGGATGTAGTTGGCGCCGTGCCGTCCGCTCGCGCCGTAGCCCGCCGTCACGGCCGAGCCCAGCAGGCCCGCGAACACCTGGCCGCCGACGAAGAAGCCGAGCGAGAAGTTCATGTAGGCCGCCGTCACGCCGGCCAGCGGCCCGAGCACGAGGGCGCCCGCGGCCACCAGCAGCAGGTGGTAGCGCCAGCCGCCCTCGGCCGGCAACCAGCGCCGGAGGGCTTGCGGGGATGCTTGCGAGGGCGGCATCAGGCGGCCGTGTCGAAGTCGAGTTCGCGTTCGTAGAGCTGCAGCGGCTGGGGCCGGCCGAACAGGTAGCCCTGGCACACGCGGCAGCCGTGGCGCTCGAGGAAGTCGCGCTGCGCCTGCGTTTCCACGCCCTCGGCCACGATCTGCAGCTCGAGGTTGCGCGCCATGCCGATGATCGTCTGGATGATCAACTCCACCTTCGGATTCAGCCCGATGCTGTGCACGAAGAACTTGTCGATCTTGATCTGGCTCAGCGGCAGCTGCGTCATGTAAGAGAGCGACGAATAGCCCGTGCCGAAATCGTCCATCGAGAACTGGATGCCGCGCGCGGCCAGCGCGTCCATCTTGCCGATGGCGTCGACCACTTTTTCGTGCAGCAGGCTTTCGGTGAGCTCCAGCTTGAGCTTGCGCGGGTCCGCGCCGGTGCGCTGCAGCACCAGGCTCACCTGGTCGACGAAGTCCGCCTCGCGAAACTGCCGCGCGCTCACGTTCACCGACAACTGCAGATGGCGGCGGCGCGGATCGTCGCGCCAGGCCACCAGCTGCATGCACGCGGTCTCCAGCACCCAGAGGCCGAGCGGGATGATGAGTCCCGTGTCTTCCGCCACGTCGATGAACTCGTGTGGCAGCAGCAGGCCGCGTGCCGGATGGCGCCAGCGGACCAGCACCTCCGCGCCCGTCACCACGTTCTCGTCCGTGACCTGGCTCTGGTAATACAGCACGAACTGCCGGGCGGCGATGGCCGCGTGCAGCTCGCTTTCCAGCGTGGCGCGCGCGGTGATGGCGGTCTGCATCCCGGCCTCGAAGAAGCGCAGCGCGTTGCCGCCGGCGGTCTTGGCGTAGTACATCGCGATGTCGGCCTGCTTGAGCACCTCCTCCATGGATGCGTTCCTCGCATCGAAGAGCGCGGCGCCGATGCTGCAGGTGCTGTGGTGCTGCTGCAGGCCGAGCTGGTAGGGCTGGTTCAGCCGCGCGAGGATGGCCGCGCCCATGGTCTCGGTCTGCGAGGTGGCGACGACGTTCTGCGTGCCCAGGTCTTCAAGGATCACGACGAACTCGTCGCCGCCCAGGCGCGCCACCATGTCGCCTTCGCGCAGGCATTCCTTCAGCCGCTGCGCAACCTGCTTGAGCATCACATCGCCGATGTCGTGGCCGAGCGCGTCGTTCAGCGTCTTGAAGTTGTCGAGATCGAGAAACAGCAGCGCGCATTGGCGCGAGCCGCGCGCGGTGGAGCCCATGGCCCGCTTGAGCCGGTCGAGCAGCAGCCGGCGGTTGGGCAGGCCGGTGAGCGTGTCGTAGAAGGCAAGGTGCTCGATCTCGCGCGCGGCGCGTTTGCTCTCCGTGATGTTGCGCAGGATGACGATGAAGCGCGCGTCCTGGCCGGCGCCTGTCGATTTGCGCGAGGCGGAGATTTCGAACCAGTCCTTGTCCCGCGCGTGGCGCAGCTCGAACTGCCGCCCGGCCGAATGGCCGTTGGCGTCGGCGTCGTACAGCGCGCCCATGACTTCGGAGGCGGCCTCGGCCGGCAGCAGTTCGGACAGCAGGTGCCCGACCGGGTTCTCGATGTCGATGGCCGGGAAGGGCACGCGCGGCGAGTGATAGCCGCGGCATCGGCCGTCCAGGCCGACTTCGAGCAGCAGGTCGGGCAGCGCATCCAGCGTGGCCTGCAACTGCGCCTTGCTTTCGATGATCGCCGCCATGTGGCGGCGCTTCTCGGTGATGTCCTGGTAGACGCAGACGATGCCGCCGTCGGGTGTGCGGCTGCGCGCGGCACGGATCACCCGGCCGTCCTGCAGCAGCGCCTCCTGCTCGGAGTACGACTGACTCATCTGCGGCATGTTCAGGGCCGTCCAGTCGGCCGGGCCCTGGTCATGCACCACATGAAGGGCGGTCTCGTCCATGATGCGGCGAAACGGCAGCTGCGGCGCGATCATCGGCTCGACCCAAGGGAACATCGCGACGAAGCCGCGGTTCCAGGTGAGCACACGGTCGTCCGAGTCGAGCAGGATGAAGCCGTCGATCATCGATTCCAGGGCCTGGTCGAGGGTGAACTTGGACCGCAGCAGCTCCATTTGCGCGAGCCACTGCCGCCGCAGCTGGATGTGCGTGAAGCAGGCCACCGCCAGGATCATCAGCCCGATGGCGACGGCCGTCCATGCGATCAGGTCGCGCTCGCGGCGCCACTCGCGCAGTGCCGAGGTCAGGGGAATGCTCGCGACGATCAGCAGATTGCGGTGCAGTGTCGGGCGGGCCACGACGATGGCCGGCAGGCCGCTCAGGCGCGCTGCCATCCGCGTAGGCTTGCCGTCGCTGGTCCTCTCGTGCAGGGCGGGCTCGATCTGTCGGCCGTTGAGATCGTCGCGCGGCGGCAGGCTTGCCAGAAGCGTGCCGCCGTCGCGCTCCAGCGTGACTTCCAGGCCGTAGATGCCGGCGCCCTGGGTCATGATGGTGGCCAGCAGCGAGAGCTGCACCTCGGCCACCGCCATCATGCGAGAGCCGTCGGCCAGCGTGGTGGCGCGCGCCAGGAACAATACCTTCTGCGAAGTGACGAGGCTGGTGGCCGGCTCGCTGATGGCCAGGGTGGAGACGGGGTTGGCCAGCACCTTGTCGAGGAAGCCTTCGGGCAGCGCCAGCGGCAGTTGTGCGCCGCGCCGGTCGGAAGAGGCGACCACCACGCCGCGCGCGTCGACGAAGGCGATGTGGCGCACCAGCAGGTTCTGTCGCACCACGTTGTCCAGCAGCCGGTGGTCCTCGAAACGGCTCATGTCGGCGCCGGCGCTGCCGACGGTGGAGCTGCGCAGCAATTCGTTGGAGCCCGCCAGCAGCATGTCGACGCTCAGCAGCGAGCGGTTGAGTGCCGCCTCGGAGCCGCTGACGAAGCGCACCGCCAGGTTCTCGTGGTCGCTGATCGCCTTCTGGCGCACATCCCAGACGATGAGGCTGGCCACGGTCGCCACTGTGGCGAGAAAAAGCACGGCCACGCCAAAGACGATGGCTGTGACGCGGCGCGGGAATTTCGACTTCACTGAACTGCAGGAGCGCGCAGCCCCATCACCGGTGCCAGCGTCTGGTTCCAGGCCTTGGCGCACTCGGGGCCGCAACGCTGCACCCAGCCCGGCAGCACGCGGGTCGCGAAGATCTCGCGGCGGCGCGCTTCGTCCTGTGGCGACGGCCGAACGGCCGTCATGCGGCCCTTGGTGGGCTTGCCGCAACCGGCGGCCCCGGTGTTGCAGGCGATGCCCTCGTCGGTTTCCCGCTCCGACTGGGTCCATACCGCGGCTTCCAGCTTGGGCAGTTCCTTGCGCAGCAGCGCCTGCAGATCGGCCGGCAGCGCGTTGAGGCTTTCGCGGTTGGCGGCGAACACCGCGACGCCCCAACTCAGCGGCATCGTGTAGATGGCGCTGGTCACCTCATGCAGGCCCAGCGTGTGGCCCGACATGGTGCCGGTGACCGCGCAGTCGGTATTGCCGGATTTCATGTTCGTCATGATCTGCGAGAACTCGGTATAGACCGGCGTGCCACCCACCGCGGAGATGAAATCCGCCTGCGTCGAGCTCGACACCCGCGTGCGCCGGCCCGCAAGGTCGGACAGCTGCTGCAGCGGCCTGTTGCAGAACACCTCCTGCGCCGGGTAGATGTACACGGCCAGCAGCTCGGCGCCATAGCGTTCGCGCAATGCGGTGGCAAGGTAGGGGCGAAATGCGCCGACCGTGCGGCGCAGCGTGGGCACGTCGGGGTTCAGCCCGGCCATGTCGGGCGCGCCGAGTTCCGGATACTGCGTCGAGATCTGGCTCAGGAGCGCCGTGCCGAAAGGCACAACGCCCAGCTGCATGAGGTTGAGCATCTCTTGCCCCGGCACGCCTGCACGGTCGAAGGGCACGATGCTGGCGGTGTAGCGGCCGCCCGACAGCGTTGCCAGATCGCGGGTCCAGAACTGCTCTTCGTGGCCCGTGTACTGCGTGACTCCTCCCAGACCGCCGACGATGCGAAGCCGTTGCTCGGGCGCCGTCTGCGCGTGGCAGAGCAGCGAGGCGAAGAACATCAGGAGTCCGGCGAGGTAGACCAACATAACGCCTGTGCAAGAGGGGTTTCAAATCATTACACAGGTTTTACGGACGGCGATGCGTGAACGCCATCGGATGTTGTAACGCGGCGAGCGTTGGTAACGACAGGTTGGTGTCCAATGCGCGGCACATCGTCATTCACTACCGTCACGGATGGAATTCGCAGCATGAAGCTAGGCAAGATCGTTCTCGGAGGGCTCGCTGTGCTGGCCATCGCCGGTGCCGCGGGCTGGTTCAGCCTGGACAAGGAAACGCGCGGACTGCTCTCCACGCTGCCCACCAACAGCGATGTGCTGTTCTGGAGCCAGCGCCAGCGCGATGCGGGCTTCCGCGCCCTCGACCGCCTGCCGGTGCTGGCCAAGGCGCATGTCGTGGCCGCCGGTGCCGCGCCCTCGGCCTTGCCGCCGGGGCCGCCGCTGGCGCTGCCCGTGGACGTCGATGCATACATGGCGCAGCAACGCAGCGCCGCGCTCGTGATCCTGCACGACGGGAAACTGCGCCTGGAGCGCTACGGCCTGGGCTTCGACCGCGAAGGGCGCTGGACCAGCTTCTCGGTGGCGAAATCCATCACTTCCACGCTGCTGGGTGCCGCCGTGCGGGACGGCCACATTCGCAGCCTCGACGACAAGGTAAGCGACTACATCCTGGAGATGAAGGGCTCTGCCTATGACGCTGTCAGCATCCGCCAGCTGCTGACGATGACCTCCGGCGTGCGCTGGAACGAAAACTACGGCGATCCGCAGTCGGACGTTGCGCGCTTCAACAACCATCGGCCGGAGCCGGGTGCCGACGCGCTGGTGAGCTACCTGCGCCAGCTGCCCCGGGTGGCACCGGCGGGCACCCGCTGGAACTACAGCACGGGCGAGACCAATCTGGTGGGGGTGCTGGTGGCGCGGGCGACGGGCAAGCCACTGGCCACTTATCTCTCGGAGAAGATCTGGCGGCCGGCCGGCATGGAGCAGCAGGCCACGTGGATCCTGAACCGCACGGGCCAGGAAATCAGCGGTTGCTGCATCCAGGCGGCCACGCGCGACTTTGCCCGCTTCGGGCAGTTCGTCCTCGACGGCGCGCGCGTCGGCGGCCAGCCGATCGTGCCGGACGGCTGGCTGGCCGAGGCCACCACGCGGCGCACGGACATCGGCCAGCCGGGCCGCGGCTACGGCTATCAGTGGTGGACCTACGACGACGGCAGCTTCGCGGCGCGCGGCATCTTCGGCCAGGGCATCTTCATCGATCCGAAGCGCAGGCTGGTCATCGCCTCGAATGGCAACTGGGCGGGTGGGGCATCGAGCCGCGTCGACAGCGCGGCGCGGGAGGACTTCTACAGGGCGGTGCAAAAGGCCATCGACGACGAAAGCGTGGGAAAGCCGGGTGGCTAGCCCACCCGCATTGACAGTTCCACGTCGGCGGCGAAGGGTACCGACAGGTATCCGCCGTCGGAAGCGCGCACGCGTGCCAGGTACTCCGGGCTGTGGTCGGCGTTGTCCGCCACGATCAGCGCACCCGGCCGCAGGCGGCTCTCGACCAGCGCCAGGACGTCGGGGTAGAGCGCCTTTGCGCCGTCGAGCAGCACCAGGTCGATGGTCTGGGGCAGGTCGACGGCCAGTGTCTTCAATGCATCGCCTTCGCGGATTTCGACCAGGTCGCTCACACCCCCCTCGGTCAGGTGCTCGCGGGCCTTGGCGATCTTCGATGGCTCGAACTCGCTGCTGATGAGCCTGCCGCCACCGTTGTCGCGCAGCGCGCCAGCCATGTACAGGGTCGACAGGCCGAAGGAGGTGCCGAACTCCACGATGTTGCGCGCGTTCATGCTGCGCGCCAACTGGTAGAGCAGCACGCCGGTCTCGCGCGACACGGGCAGCCAAAGATCCTTCATTCGGCCATAGAGGTCGAGGTACTCGGTCTTGCTGTGCATCAGCCGTTCGCGTTCCTCGCGGCTGATGTTGGCGATGGCAGGGCTGGTTGCCGCGGCGGCCTGCAGGAACAGGCGGTCCAGCAAAGGGGCGAGGGGAGGGGAGGTCAGGGTCGTCATTGGGTTCTTCCGTGTGAAAAAGCAGATGCGAAATAATATGAAGAACCCTTCATGTTTTCTATTCGCGTTACGGATCCTGCCCATGCCCGACCGCCCAAGTGCCTCCATCTCCTCTCGCAGAAAGCCCAAGCAGGCGCGCTCGGCCGACCTTCTCCAAGCTATTCTTCAGGCAGCTATTCAGGTTTTGGCGAAAGAAGGGGTGAGCCGTTTCACCACCACCCGCGTTGCCGAGAGGGCCGGGGTGAGCGTGGGTTCGGTCTATCAATACTTTCCGAACAAGGCGTCGATCCTGTTTCGTTTGCAGAGCGACGAATGGCGGCAGACCACGGAGATGATGCGCGGCATTCTGGGAGACATGCAGCGGCCCGTGCTGGAACGCCTGCGCATGCTCACGCACGCCTTCATTCGCTCCGAGTGCGATGAGGCGGAGGTGCGAACGGCCCTCGGCGACGCCGCACCGTTCTACCGGGACGCGCCGGAGGCGCAGGAAGTGCGCGCCGCCGGTGGCGAGATCGTGAGGGTGTTCATGAAGCAAGCACTGCCCGCGGCCTCAGATGCCACGCGCGAAATGGCGGGCGACCTGATCGTGAGGACGCTCAGCACGGTGGGCAAGGATTTTTCGGAGAGCCCCCGAACCACCGACGAGATCGAGGCCTGGGCGGACGCCATGGCCGACATGCTCTGCGCTTACATGGAAAGCCTCGCATCGCGTTGAGCCGCGGGTGCTTGGAGCCCGCACCGTTCTACCTGTTCTCGGGGATGGCTTTGGAAAGCGTCCTTCGATAGTCTGCGCGCTCGTAAAAAAACGTTTCGCTCGCCGACCATCCCGATGACCCTGCATATCGCTTTTTCGCGCCGCGCTGGCTACGCCCTTGCCGCGACCCTTACCCTTGCGCTTGGTGCCTGCGGAGGAGGCGGCGGCGGTGGAGAGGGCGGTGGCTTCTTGCCGGTTATCCCCGCAACCTCCGCGCCTACACCTGCATCGTCCCCTGAGACCTCGCCGCCCCCGGCGACACCAACTTATTCCTTGAGCGGCACGGTCACCGGCCTGCTGGGCACGGGCCTGGTGCTGCAGAACAACGCAGGCGACGACCTGCCCATCGCCGCCAATGGCCACTTCAGTTTTGCGACACCGCTTGCCGGCGGCGCGAGTTACGCGGTGTCGATCAAGTCACAGTCGAAGATCCTGACGCGCGTCTGCACCGTCGGCAACGGCAGCGGAACCATCGCGTCGGCCGCGGTGGACGACGTGCAGGTCGTCTGCGCCGAGCCTCCTTCACGCTTTGCCTATGTGTCGAACGGCGGCAGCAACAGCGTGTCGGCCTACACCGTCGATGCGACGTCCGGAGCGCTGAGTCCGGCGACGACGCTATCGGTGCCGGGTCCGTACGCATTGACCGTCGATCCCTCGGGCCGCTTCGTCTATGTGTCGAGCACGTCGGGCAAGGGCGTGTCGGCGTACACCATCGATCGCACGACAGGTGACTTGAGTCACATCGACGCGCCATCCGTGGCACTCGGGGGCACCTCGGCAGGGATGGCGGTGGACCCCACCGGCCGCTTTGCCTACTTCGTGAATCTGGTGGGCAACAGCGTGCTGGCTTTCAACATCGATGCTGATACGGGGGCACTGAGCTCCATGCCGGTGTCGTCCGTAGAGACCGGCGGATCGCCTTACGGTATAGCCGTGGACCCTACGGGCCGCTTCGCCTACGTGGCGAACACCGGCGACGGTAGCGTGTCGGCCTTCAACATCGATGGCACGTCCGGTGCGCTGAGCCCGATGACGATTCCCACCGTGACGGCCGGTTCCGGGGCCCGCGACATTGCCGTGGATCCCTCCGGCCGCTTCGCCTATGTGTTGAACCAGGGCGACAGGACCGTCATGGCTTACGCCATCGATCCCGTGTCGGGCGCGCTCGCGCCGCTCGCGGCAACGCCGCCTGCGACGGGTGGCGGTGCATTCAGCATCACCGTGGACCCGAAGGGGCGCTTTGCCTATGTGGCGAACCTGGACGGCCCCAATGTGTCGGCCTACACCCTGAACGCCTCGACCGGTGCGCCGACATCCGCGGTGAAGCCGACGATTTCCACGGGCAATCGTCCCGCCTCCGTGGCGATAGACGCGGCCGGCAAGTTCGCCTATGTGGCTGACAACGCGGACGGCGAGGTGTCGATCTACACCATCGATGCGGTGTCGGGTGTACTGAATCCGCAAGCGGCGCCGACCGTCAATGCCGGACAGGCGCCGAACAAGATTGCCTTGTCGAGGTGAACTCGGGTCCGGGCCCGATGAGGCTCAGGCACTAGGCGCCCCGGCGGGCGCCGCCGCTCGCGCCATGCGCCGCAAGGCCTGCGGCGGTTGGCCATATACGCGCACGAACGCGCGCCGCATGCGCTCCGTGTCCTCGAAACCGGTGAGCCGCGCAACTGCCTCGATGCTGCTGTCGCCGCCCTCGATGTGCGTGCGTGCAACTTCGGCACGGATGCGCTCCACGGCCTTGGCCGGCGTCTGCCCGGTCTCGGCCTTGAAGGTGCGCATGAACTGGCGCGGGCTCACACAAGCCACCTCGGCGAGCCGCTCTATGTCGAGGTCGGCCGCGAGGTTCTCGCCGATGTGTGCCAGCACGGCGCGCATGCGTTCGCTCTGCGGCGCGAGGTCTTGCAGCGCGGAGAACTGCGACTGCCCGCCCGTGCGCCGGTGGTAGACGACCATCTCGCGCGCCACCGCGCCCGCGATGTCCGCGCCAAGATCTGCCTCGACCAGGGCCAGCGCGAGGTCGATGCCGGCCGCGATGCCCGCCGAACTCCACACATGGCCGTCGCGCACGAAGATCCGATCGGCGTCGACAGTGATGGCGGGGTAGCTGCGTTGCAGCAGCGCGGCCTGGCGCCAGTGCGTGGTGGCACGGCGCCCGTCCAGAAGGCCCGCCTCGGCCAGAAGGAACGCACCGGTGCACACACTGGCCACGCGCCGCTTCGCTGCCAGTGCGCCGCGCAGGTGTTGCACCAGCGCCGGCGTGGCCGCGCCGGGCTTTCGTGCGCCCAGTCCGCCAGGAACGATGACAGTGCCGGCCTGCGAATCGCGCCACGAGCGCGTCTGCATTTCGAGTCCGGCCGAACATGCCACGCGACCCCCGCGTTCGGAAAGCACCGCGATTTCGTAGGCGGGGCCACGCCGGCTGCGTCCGATCTCGGCGGCCACCTGGAACACCGACAGCGGGCCCGCCATGTCGAACAACTGGAACTCGGGAACGAGCAAAAAGGAGACAGAGCGGGTCATGTCATTTAACGAGGGAAGTATGTCATTCTTGCCTGAGTGTCGTTGCCTAGAGTGCAGGCTGTCAAACCCGTTCCTTCGCTTTCATGACCGACACCGCCTCCATCTCCACCGGCCGCCGCGACGCGCGGGTGCTCGCGATCTGCCAGGGTCTCTACACGGCGGCCGTGTCGATCGACCTGACGCTCACCGCGCTCACGGGCCACATGCTCGCGCCGGACAAGTCGCTGGCCACGCTGCCCTTTGCACTCATCACGGTGGCTGGGGCGGTGGTGACGTGGTTCGCGTCCTTGCTGATGCAGCGCATCGGGCGGCGCGGCGGATTCACACTGGGCGCGCTCGCGGGCACTGCGGGCGGCCTCGTGTCGGTGTGGGCCGTCTTCCACGACAACTTCTGGGTTTTCTGCGCCGGCACGGCACTGGTGGGCGTCTACCAGGCTTTCGCGCAGTTCTACCGGCTGGCAGCGGCCGACGGCGTGGCGGCTGCTGACAAGAGCCGCGCGGTGTCGACTGTGCTGGCCGGTGGCGTGATTGCGGCTGTTGCGGGGCCGGCGCTCGCGGCGTGGAGCAAGGACCTGTTTCCGCCAGTGCTGTTCGCGGGGGCCTACCTGATGGTGGCCGTGCTGGGTGCAATCTCGGTCGTGCTGATCGTGGCCCTCTACCGCGACACGCAGATGCAGGCCACGGCGGGCGGGCCGGTCGACACTCGGCCGGCCCGCCCGCTGGGCGAGATCGCCAGGCAGCCCATCTTCATCGCCGCGCTGGCCAACAACGTGGTGGGTTCAGTGTCGATGATGTTCGTGATGACGGCCGCGCCGCTCGCGGCCGTGGCCTGCAACCACTCCATCGACGACGGCGCGGGGATCATGCAGTGGCACCTCGTGGGCATGTATGCGCCAGCGCTGTTCGCGGGTGCGCTCATCCAGCGCTGGGGCTTGCCGCGCGTGGTGAGCCTGGGCATGGTGCTGAATGTCGTGTGTTCGGTCGTCGCGATGAGCTCGACCACGCTGCCTGCTTTCTACGCGGCGCTGTTCTGCCTGGGCGTGGGCTGGAACTTCATGTTCGTAGGCGGCACCACATTGCTGGCGCAGTCATATCGTCCGCAGGAGCGCGGCCGTGCGCAGGGCGCCGCGGAGTTGCTGCGCAACGTGTGCACCGCCTGTGCGACGCTCGCTGCCGGCCCCGCGCTCGATCACTTCGGCTGGGCGCCGCTCAATGCAGCGATGCTGCCGGTGGTGCTGCTCGCTGCGGCCATGACGTTCATCTGGGCGCGTTCCATTCGCCGTGCGACGGCTGCTGTGTGAGTCGAGTTGCCGTGTATCACACGGCCCGATTTCAATTCAGTGCAGGACTGATGCGCCGTGCGAAACGCACGATGGTTACGCCAGGCAATGCCTGGCGCAGCGACGGCATCACCAGCACGCAGTCGTCATGCGGCGTGACGATGGGCGCCACGCCGTCGTGACCGATGACCGTGCCGGCCTCCTCGATCGTCTCCAGCCCCTGGAAGGGCGCGGTGAATGACGCGCCGGTGGCCTGCGCCACTGCGGCGCCGGTGACCCGCAGGACATGCTGCTCGTCCGCATCCGGCTGCAGCCAGCCGGGGAGCGCCGCATCGAATTCGGCGCCGCCGATCACGCCGCTGGCCACCATGAAACGCCGGCACTGGTCGCGCGCCACGTCGACGCTGGCCGGATCGCCATGGAACCCGCATTCGACCAACAGCGATCGCGCACCGGCGGCCATGCCTTCGGCGGTGCCGAAGCGGCCGTAGTCCCGCATCCTCATTCCGTCCTTGTGGCCGGCGTCCACCACGATGTGGGCCGGTGTCTTGAGCGCCAACGCCAGCGCCACGTTTTCATCGAAGAGCCCGGTCAGGCACAACGGCAGCGAGGGTTCGTGCATAGAGTGCAGATCGAGCAACCAGTCAGCCCCGGCGACCCAGGGTGCCAGCTCGCGGGCCCGGGCGCGTTCCAGCGATCCGCCTTCGGCCAGCCGCTCGGGTGTCCACTGTCGGTTGAGGTCTTGTTCGACGAAGCGCGAGGCATCGCCGTTGCCCGGATCGAAGCGATCGAATGCCGCGAGGTTGCAGAAGGCGAGTGTCAGGCGTCCCTGCGTGGGCCGCAGGCCTGCCTGCAGCAGGCCCGAGACGGCAACGGCGCCGCTGAGTTCGTTGCCGTGGACCAGGGCCGAGATCATGGTGTGCCGACCTGGCCGGCCCGAGTCGAAATGCCAGACGCCCTCGACGCCTGTATTGCCGGCGCGCCAGGCACCGAGTTCAGGTTTCGCGAGGCGGAAACGGCCGGCTGCGGCATCGTGGGTCATTGCTTTTTTCCTTGCAGCCTACTTATCGTCCCCGGGCACGCCATATCCGGGAGCCTGGGCTGGATCCACGGCTCGGTCGATGTAGTCCTGCATCTGCGGTTTGTAGGCTTGCCAGAGCCTTTCAAGCTTTCCGATGGGATCTTCATCCGCCCAATCGATTCGCAGGTTGACGATCGGCCACACGAAATCATCGATCACCATCAGCGCCGACGAATGCAGCGGGCCCGCTTCGCCGCCTTCCGCGAGACCCGCCTGCATGGCTGCGACCAGGCGATCAGCCAAGTGTCCTGATGAAGCAGCAAAGGCCTTGACCATCGCGCCGATCACCGAGGGGCTGGCCAGCATGTTGCCGGCGGCCGCGCACTGCTCGCCGGACATCGCCTCGTGAACACCCAGTGTCTTGCCTCCGCTGAAATGCGCCGTGCGACCTCGGGAGTCGATAGCGACCAGTTGGCGGTATTGGCTGTGACTGTCCGTCGAGAGCGCTTCATTCAGCGCATCGGCTGGCGACAGTCCGTTCTCCAACAGACCCAAGGTTTCCGGGCCCAAGGCCGGCAACGTGATGTTCTGTGAAGACACCGCGCCAACACTGCTTCGCAGCCAAGGGCAGCGCGCGCCTACCGCGATGCTGGAGGAACTGATGGCGACTCCCAGCTGACCCGTTTCGGTACAGCGCCCAACGATGGATAGCGTCATTTGGGTGCTCCCTTCATTCCGGAATGACTGCGATCACATCGATCTCCATCAGCCACTGGGGCTGACCGAGGGCAACGACGACGAGTCCCGTGGAGATTGGAAACACGCCCTTGAGCCACTTGCCGACTTCCTGGTAGACGGCCTCTCGATAGCGCGGGTCGGTGAGGTAGGTCGTGGTCTTGACGATGTGCGACATGTCGCTGCCGGCCTCTTCCAGCAGTTGCTTCACGTTTTTCATTGCCTGCTCTGCTTGTGCGCGCGGATCGCCCAGGCCCACAAGGCGGCCCTCGAAATCGGTGCCGACCTGTCCTCGCACGTAGACGGTGTTGCCGGCACGAACCGCCTGGCACAGATCGTTGTCCAAGTTCTGATTGGGGTAGGTCTCCCGCGTGTTGAACATGCGGATTCGGGTGTGCGTTGGCGTAGTCATTCTGGGTTGCGGTTGGAGGTTGGCGTATGTGAGTTGGAGCGTCAGGCAACGACTTCGCGAGTCTCGGCTGCGCTGTTTGCGTGCGCGGTGGCACCCGCGTTCTGTGGGCGGCTGGCGTGATGTGCCTGGTACTGACGCTGGATCGCGATGTGGTCCGCCACGTGTTTGGCGTCGTGCCAGACCCCCCAGATGAATGCCGACCCGCGGCGCGACAACCACGGCAGACCGACGAAATAGATGCCCGGTTCCGCGCCGACGCCGCGCTGGTGGCGTGGCTTGCCGTTGGCATGCAGCGTGTCAACCTGAAGCCAGCTGTAGTCCGCCGCATAGCCTGTGGCCCAGATGATCGACGTGATGTTGGCTGCTCGCAGATCCAGCGCTTGCAGAGGTTCGGTGATGCACGGCGAGTCCGCCACACGCTCCCTTGCCTGCGGTTCCAACGGCAGCACAAGCCCGTTGCGCTCGACGTAGTCGTCGGCGGCGTCCAGAAGAGAGAGGTAGCTGTCGTCACCTCGCTGCAGGTTCTCGGTCAGATCCTGTCTGAACGTGACCATTCCGTCCATGAACGCCTCGGTCTGTCCAACCAAAGTGATGCCGGACTGTGCCAGGCGCCTGAAATCGATCGTGTGGCCACCATGGGCGCCGCTCACGGCGATGGTGACGTGCTCGCGACCAGGCTGCACGGCCTCCGAGTCCCAAAGGCCGAGCACGCCCAGCCACCAGCAGAAATCGCGCTCGCGGTAGGTGCGAGGAGGGCGCTCGTGGGGACCTACCGAGAGATAAACCTTCTTGCCGGAGGAATGCAGTTCTTCCGCAATCTGCACACCGGACGAGCCGGCGCCCACAACCAGCACGTCGCCGGCGGGCAATTGGTCGGGACTGAAGTATTTGGCCGAGTGAATCTGGTGGAGCGCAGGATCGACGGGCGCGATGGACGGTATGACAGGCTTCTGGAAAGGACCCGTCGCAACGACAACCCGATTGGCCAACAAGGCCCCTTGCGAGGTTTCGACGACGAACCCCGTACGGCCCGGATTGCGAGTCACGCGCTGGACATCGACCCCGGTACGGATCGGCGCGTCGAATTTCTTGGCATAGCGTTCGAAGTACTCTGCAACTTGATCCTTGCTCGCAAAGGAGTCGGGAGGCACATCGAACTCAAGGCCGGGAAAACGGTCATGCCACGCCGGGCCGTTGGCAACCAGCGAATTCCATCGCCCCGTGCGCCACGCTTCGGCGATGCGGTTCTTCTCCAGCACCAAATGGGGAATGCCGTGTTGGCTCAAATGCTCGCTCATTGCCACGCCAGCTTGACCGGCGCCGATCACGAGCGTGTCGATTTCATTCAAAATTTCGGTCATTGCTTATCTTTCAGTCGAATTCCTTCCGACCACAAATTTCCAGATACGATGTGTTAAGCCCGGCCTCGCCAGATTGAATGGCAACAGGCACTTCGATCAAGAACCATCGAGATGGCAGTTCAATCGGCCAGCGATGGATCGTCCTTGAGCATCAGGTACTTCATTTCTTCGAAATGCCGCTCGGAAAAGTCGGTAATCTTTTCCCAGCTCCGCGCCGTTTTCTCCGCAACCTCGTTTGAGAGGATTCGCAACGGCCGCCCTGTGGACCACGCGGTTACCAGGATCTGGCACGATCGTTCAAGAGTCCATATGTCGTCGAAAGCCTCGCCGATGGTCTTGCCAACAACCATCACGCCGTGGTTACCCATCAGAAGACGAGTCTTGTCTTCCAGCAAACTCGCCAAGCGAGCCCCTTCAGCGATCGTGTCGGCCATTCCTCCGTACATCTCATCCACCGCGACCCTGTTGAAGTAGCGCGCGGTGTTCTGATCGATGGGTGGGATTTGCGGGTTCTGCAAGCACGCGACACTCGTTGTGAACACCGGATGCAGATGAAGCACTACCCGTGCTGCCGGCAGCATTTGATGAATCTGTCCGTGGATGGCCCATGCCGTGGCGTCGACGTCTTCGCGATTGGCGGACGACTCATCGTCCGCATCGAGAAGCAGCAGATCGCTTGCACGGATGCGAGAAAAGTGCATCCACTTCGGATTGAGCAGAAATTGCTTGCCATCGTCCGAAACCGCAGCGCTGAAGTGATTGGCCACGGCCTCATGCATCCCGAGGTGCGCGATGATTCGAAACGTGGCAGCGAGATCGACGCGCAGCTTTTCTTCGTGATTGAGAGCCATGGCTTTTCCCAGGAATCGATCAGGGCTTAGGCATCAGGTCCTGCAGGTCTTTTTCCGCAGGCGGCTCGAACTTGTATTTCTTCAGCAGCGCCGCGTATTCCGGCGTCGCCTTGTATTTGTTCAAAGCTTCCACCAGCGCCCGCTTGACTTCGTCGTTGCTCTTCTTCACCCCGAAGCCATTCAGTACCGGGTAAATAAGCGTGTCGGAAGAAATCGCGATTCGATCACCCAGCTTCTCGATCACTCCACGGGCGACAGCGGCATCTGTGATCTGTGCTTCCACGGCCCGTGACAGCAGGGCCTGGGTTGTTTGGGGATCGGTGCCGTACTCGCTGATCTCGATGGGCTTCTTGCCGTTCTTGACGCAGTATTCGGCGGAGAGCTTGCGCATCTGCTGGAGCCAGGACGTGGCACCCATCGAGCCAATCTTGTGGCCGCAGAAGTCTTCAGGCTTTTTCGGTTGGTAGTCGCTGCCCTTGAGCGCCAGGATCGACTCGCCGCTTTTCAGGTAGGGAATCATGTCCATCACCTTGATGCGCTCGGCGGTGATGTACATCGACGAGTTGATGATGTCGAAACGGCCGCCTTGCAGCCCGGTAATCAGGTTCGGGAATCGGGTGTCGATGTGCTCGGCCTTGCGGCCCATCACCTTTGCAAGACCGTCGAGGAATTCGACATCGAAACCTGCGGGTTGGTTGTTGTCCATGTACTCATATGGAAAAAACGTGAGGTCGGAACCCGCACTGATCTTGCCGGGCTGTTGGAAGGCTGCAGCATGAGACGAAGCCATTGCGAGAACGGCTGCGCCGAGGAGCAGGGGAATGCTTTTGCGGATAGAGCGGTAGTTCATGAGGGTGGGTCTTTCGAGTTGGGTGATCGATCAGGCGGCTGCGGTGTCAGCGCCGGCTTGTTGCACAAAGAACGAGGCGCCGCGCGGCTTCTCCGGCAAGCGCAGTTCGTTCACCGTGCTTCGTACCAGCCCGCTTTCCCGGCCTGCAACCATGAGCCCTGCATGCGCGCTGGGCAGGGGGTTTTCGCAGAAGGGCAGAGCGTCCTCGGCCGCGTAGACGCTGATGAACAGCGTGCGGGGAAGCTCGGTGTTGTTCGGGCTCGAAGCGTGCAGCAGACGCGTGTGCATGAAACACACAGATCCCGACGGTGCGTAGCACGACACCGGGTCCTGGCAGTGTTCATCCACCACCGAATTTGCGACCGCTCCCGTGAATCGGTTGTTTTGCCAGTGCGGCCACAGCGGGCCTTTGTGGCTGCCAATAGCGACCTGCAAGGGGCCGTTTTCGGGCGTCACCTCGGTCACCATCAGCAGCGCCGTGACCATGTCGTCGTTGCTGTGAGGCGTGAAAGGGAAGTCCTGATGCCACTTCACCACTGTCTTGGTATGAGGCAGTTTCGAGTTGATCTTGCTGTGGTGAAAACGTGCGCCCGATCCGCCGATCAATTGGGCGGCAATTGCAGCCATGCGCGACTCGAGGGCAACCTTCTTGTAGGCTGGCGAGATCTCGGTAGGCGAACTGACGCGGCGCAACGAAGGATGGCCCGCACGGTGGTCATCCTCAATGTCGAAGCGCGGTCGCCCGTCCTGCGTTTCACCCCAGGGCTCGGTCTTCGCACGGCTTTCTTCGACCCATTTCTCGAAATCCTCGTTGAGTGCCTTGACCTCATCGGGAGACAAAACGCCTTCGACCACAAGGACCCCTTCTTCACGGTACTTGTCGATTTGCCATTGTTCGATCATTTCAATTCCTCTAGAAAATCTGAGTCAGTACTTGGAAATGCTCACGCCAATGAAACATCTTTGAGAAATGCTTCAACCCGGGCGTTTTGTCCGCTTCTGAAAAATTCGGGCGTGTCATTGCAAACCACACGTCCTTTTTCCATGAACACGATTCGGTCGGAAACCTTGAAAGCGAAGTTCATTTCATGCGTGACAATCACCATGGTGATTCCTTCGCTGGCAAGCTTTTCAATCACTTGGAGTACTTCAGTGACCTTCTCCGGATCCAGCGCCGAGGTCGGCTCGTCGAACAGCATGATTTGCGGTCGCATCATCAATGCGCGGGCAATTGCCACTCTTTGCTGTTGGCCACCGGACAATTGGTGCGGATATTTGAAAACGTGTTCAAGCATGCCGACCTTCAGAAGCAATTCATAAGCTTGCTCTTTCAATTCCGAGTGCGGTGCGCTGCCGTGATAGCGAGGAGCCAGAAGCAGGTTATTCAGGACCGTGAGGTGCGGGAACAGGTTGAAGCTTTGAAAGACCATTCCGATGTCCAGTCGGTGCCTGGGGTCTTCAATCAGTACGGGTTTTTGGGCGCCCTGCCTGCTCAAATGAATGAACTGCTCTCCATTGATCTTGATTTCACCGTTGTCGAGCTTTTCCAGTCCATTGAGAAGCCGAATCAGCGTTGTTTTTCCCGAGCCTGACGGGCCGATAACCGAGACCACCTCGCCCTGCTCGATTTTCAGATCAACCGCTCCAAGAACCTCGACATTGTTGTAGGCCTTATGCAATCTGGATGCTTCCAGTGCTGGACCATTTGAAATGGTCTGTGGCCGACGAGATTTTGCGTCGCCATTTTTTGCCTTTTCAAAGACGCCTGCATCGGGAGTTTTTGCCACTTTCCGCTTCGTCACGTCCAGAAAATGCTCAAGCCGTTTCAATGCAAAATCAAAAGCGGTCACGATCAAAACGTAGTAGATCGCAACTGCTGTCATGGTTTCCATGACCAGGAAGTTTTGAGAATAAAGGCGCTGGCCGACCATCAAAATCTCTGTCAATGAAATTACCGACACCAGAGAACTCAGTTTGACGATCGAGATGAACTCGTTGGTCAAAGAGGGAAGAGCAATACGTACAGCTTGTGGCACCACTACCCGGTATTGAATGCCCAGGAATCTCAGCCCTAGTGCAACGGCGGCTTCATACTGGCCCTTGGGAATCGAAAGCAGGCCGCCGCGATGAATTTCGGCGATGTATGCGCTTTCACAGATCACCAAAGCAATGAGGCCAGCCCAGAATGGATCATTCAAAATCATTCCACTGGATGGCAGCGCCTGAGGCAGGTTGTACGTAAAAATCAACAGAACCAGCAAAGGCAGACTGCGGAACAGCCAGATGTAGCAGCGCGCCGGCAGACTGATCAGCGGCTTGGTCGACTGCTTTGCGAGCGCCAGGATGAATCCGAAAACGACACTCAAGACCCATGTGCAGATACTGAGCTTGATAACGGTGAACGCCGCCAGCCAGAAGTCTTTCAGGCTGAGCAGGCCGATCATGTATTGCCAATCAAATGTCATATTTAATTTTCACAACAATTAAAACCGGGGGGATCTGAAAGATTGAATGACATGACTTGGCGGGACTGCTTTTAGTATCTGGCCGCGCCTTGCATTGGGTCAACTAGCAAATACGTAATCCGTATATAGGCTCATCCTATACAGGAGTAAAACCGTTGAGCTCAAGGATTCGGATGCTGTTTTTGCATCATTTTGGTTTTAAAAAAATCCATAATGGTGCAATGTTGCGTTATTGGTGCGACTTGGTTGCATTGGCGGCCAGCCAAGTGAGCCGATCTAGCTAGCCGCTGATATGGGGAGTTATCGCGCAGGCGCTCGCGGCGCGGTGTAGATGCGCTACCTGCGCTCGTGCTTGGCTGCAGCCTTAGTCAAGCTCGATGAGATGCAATGGGTTGATTGACGACACTCAGACGCGTCAGTGTTATCGGGGTGGCGAGTACCTGCCGAAATCTCTTGCCAAGAAGCAAGCGGTCTAAGTGCTAAAACAATGGCTGCTCGATGCTTGAGCGCTCGCGTTGCGAGAGTTGAGACGGAGGTGTCAAATCTACGCTGCGGCAATAGTCCATGAAGAGCCTTGTGGCTGGTGAGGGCTGATTGTTTTTCAGGTAGGCCATGATCAGCGTCGATGCGGGCATCTCGTCCTGGATGTCCAGTTGTACCAGTTGCTTTCCGTCGTACGTGCTTTCAGTACAAGGGCGGGTTACCAATACCGAAAATCCGAGGCCTTGGCCAACCATGCAACGCACCATTTCAATCGAGGGTGAGCTGTAGGCGACGGTGGGGTGAAATCCCCTGTTCTTGAAAATATCAATAAAATAATTTCGACTTGGCACGACGTCCAGCAGGATCATCGGCTCCGTGCTTAATTCTTTTAGCGTTACCGACTCGTTCTGAGCCAGTCGATGGTCTGCCGGAAGCAACGCATAAGGTTTATGTGGGGCATTTAACTCTTCTTTATTTATCGAGTTGCCCAACTCCAAATCGTACAGAAGCGCAAGATCAAACCGGCCTCTGTGCAACCCTTGCATAAGTTCATGTTGCTCGCCATCGTGAAGCTGGATGTCGATCTGCGGATGAATGCTTTTGAAGCCGGCAATCAATTTCGGCATGTACAGCGGTGCTGCTGATTCAAAACACCCTAATGCAATGGTCCCGGATACCAGATTCCACTCGGCATTGGAGTTTTGCTCCAGATCGTGCGACAGCTGCAAAAGATGCTTGGCTTTTTCATAAACCCTGCGCCCGTTGGAGGTCAGCGATACCCCCTGTGCATGGTGTCTGATCAACAACTGTTGATCCAATATCTCTTCCAATGTCTTGATGGCAACGGAAATGGAAGGTTGAGAGATATGAAGCTTTCGCGCAGCTTCGACGATGCTGTCTTCCTCGACCACCGCAACGAAGTACTTGATTTGCCTCAAGGTAAATCTTGCATTCAACTCGCTCATAGAAGCGACCCTTTCCAGCGGCGTCCTTGCATAGTTTTTTA
The DNA here is from genome assembly GCF_977011995.1 of Variovorax durovernensis. Lineage (NCBI taxonomy): Bacteria > Pseudomonadati > Pseudomonadota > Betaproteobacteria > Burkholderiales > Comamonadaceae > Variovorax > Variovorax durovernensis. The sequence continues at coordinate 498,945 of NZ_CDRNCW010000002.1, forward strand.
TGACGCAAGCTTCATGCCTGAGGGCCTCATAGGCTCTGGCGGTCGTTGTCGATTGCCGCGAACACCAGATGCTTGAGTTGACGTCGACCCGAGCCCAGCCGCATGGAGGGTAGTGGCCATGCAGGATTTCTACCTGGCCGTAGCATCGTTTTATGCACAATTTATCTTATGTTAAATATAGGTGATCGAGGTTCACTGTTGCCGATGCAATCTTGACCAGCTGGCGAGACGAGTCCCGCTTCGCGGCCCGGTAGATACCCTGATTGGCCGTTGATGTACTAATTAGTACATTGTTGTGTACCAAACAGTACATAGCAAATGCCCAACCCCCGCATCGTCAATCCCGAAGCCAATCGCCAGAACATCATCGACGTGGCAACGGCCGAGTTTTCCGCCCACGGCCTGGCCGGCGCGCGCGTCGATGAAATCGCCAGCAAGACCGACTGCAGCAAGCGCCTCATCTACTACTACTTCGGGGACAAGGAAGGCCTGTACCTGGCCGTGCTCGAAAGCGTCTACCGCCGCGTGCGCAGCGTCGAGAGCGAACTCGACTTCGACCACGTCGACCCCGAAGAAGCCATGCGCCGCATGGTCGGCTTCCGCTTCGACCATCATTTCGAGAACCGCGATTTCGTCCGGCTCGTGACCATAGAGAACATCCACAACGCGCGCTTCCTGCAGCAGTCGTCGGTCATCCGCGAACTGAGCGCGGCCGCTGTGGAGCGCGTGGCGTGCATCTATCACCGTGGCGTGGAAGCGGGCGTGTTCCGCAGCGGGCTCGAGCCGGTCGACATCCACTGGCAGATCAGCGCGATGAGCTTCTACAACGTGTCCAACCGCGACACCTTCTCGGCGCTGTTCGACATCCAGCTCGATGCGCCCCACGTGGTGGCGCGCCTGCGCCGCAACGTCATCGACACCGTGCTGCGCTTCTTGGCCCGCCACCCTTCTTCGACGAAAACCGAGACATGAATTCCACCATTGCCACTACCACCGAGGCGCCGACGCGTGCGCGATTCGGCATCCTCGCGCTGCTGGCCACCGGCACGATGATCAACTACCTCGACCGCACCGTGCTCGGCATCGCCGCGCCCACGCTGTCGAAGGATCTGGGGTTGTCGCCCGCCGTCATGGGCTTCGTGTTCTCGGCCTTCGCTTGGACCTATGCGGCCGCGCAGATTCCGGGCGGCGTGTTCCTCGACCGTTTCGGCAACAAGCTCACCTACTTCCTGTCGCTGACCTTCTGGTCGCTGTTCACGCTGCTGCAGGGTTTTGCAACCGGGCTCTACAGCCTTGTTGCGATGCGGCTGGGCCTGGGCGTTTCCGAGGCGCCCTGCTTCCCTGCCAACAGCCGCATCGTGAGCACGTGGTTCCCGCAGAAAGAGCGGGCGCGCGCCACCAGCATCTACACGGTGGGCGAGTATGTGGGGCTCGCGTTCTTCAGCCCGCTGCTGTTCTACATCATGGGCATGTACGGCTGGCAGGCGCTTTTCATCATCGTGGGTGCCGTGGGCCTCGCCTTCGGCATCGTGTGGTGGGCCTGTTATCGCGAGCCGGGCGACAGCCGCTGGGCCAACCGCGCCGAGCTCGATCACATCGAAGCCGGCGGCGGGCTGGCCGCGCGGCGCGAGCAGACCGTGCCCTTCTCGTGGGCCAACGTGCGCCTGCTGCTGTCGTACCGCCAGATCTGGGGCGCGAGCATCGGCCAGTTCGCGGGCAACGCGACGCTGGTGTTCTTCGTCACCTGGTTCCCCACCTACCTGGCCACCGAGCGCCACATGGGTTGGGTGAAGGTGGGCTTCTTCGCGGTGCTGCCCTTCATCGCGGCCGGCGTGGGCGTGATGTTCGGCGGCTGGCTGTCGGACAAGCTGCTCACGCGCACCGGCTCGGCCAACCTCGCGCGCAAGCTGCCCATCGTGGCGGGCCTGCTGCTGGCCTCGACCATCGTGGCCGCCAATTACGTGGACCGCGACGAAGTGGTCATCGCCATCCTGTCGCTCGCCTTCTTCGGGCAGGGCATGGTCGGCCTGGGCTGGGTGGTGATCGCCGACATCGCGCCCACGAAGCTCATGGGCCTCACGGGCGGCATCTACAACTTCATGACCAACCTGTCTGGTATCACCACGCCGCTGGTGATCGGCTTCATCGTCGGCGCGACGGGCTCATTCGTCTGGGCACTGGCCTTCATGGCGGTGCTGGCGCTGCTGGGCGCGCTGTCGTACATCTTCCTGCTCGGCGACATCCGCCGCATCGAGCTGCCATGACCGGCGACGTGCGTTGCCTCGTCAACGCCCGCGACCAGCTCGGCGAAACGCCGATCTGGTGCCCGCGTACCCAACGCATCTGGTGGATCGACATCGAGCGTCCGAAGCTGCAGTCCTTCGACGAGCGCACGGGCGAACACCAGGTGTTCGAGTTCCCGCAGTGCACCTACCTCGGCAGCCTGGCGCTGCACAGGCAAGGCGGCTTCGTGCTGGCGCTGGACAACACGCTGCACCGCTTCGACCCGGCCACGCGGGCGCTCGAACGCATCGCCGAGATCGAGCCCATGGACAAGGGCACGCGCCTGAACGACGGCCGCTGCGACAGCCGGGGCCGCCTCTGGATCGGCACCATGGACGCCGCCATCGAAAAGCCGCTCGGCAGCTTCTACCGCGTCGAGCCCGACGGCACGGCGCACTGGCTGTTCGACGACATCATCGTGACCAACTCCGTGTGCGTGTCGCCCGACGGCCGCACGCTCTACATGTCGGACACGCGGCGCTTCAAGCTGTTCGCGTTCGACGTCGACGCGCACAGCGGCGCGCTGTCGAACAAGCGCGTGTTCGTCGACTATGCCGACCAGCGCGGCCGCCCCGACGGCGCCTGCGTCGACAGCGAAGGCTTCGTGTGGAACGCCGTGTTCGCGGGGCACCGCGTGGTGCGCTATGCGCCCTCGGGCGCGGTCGACCGCGTGATCGAGCTGCCCGTGACGCACCCGACCTGCGTATGCCTGGGCGGGCCCGACCTGAAGACGCTCTACATCAGCACGGCCACCAAGATGATCACGCCCGAGGTGCTCGCGCGTGAGCCGATGGCCGGCGCCCTGCTGGCCGAGGAGGTCGATGTGCCAGGGCTGCCCGAAGCGATGTTCGGCATGACCTGAGGCGGCGGCGCGCGCCCGAACTGGCCGTAGCCGGCTTTCAACGACCGGCCGTGACGCGGCTACGAAGCCGAAGACAGCGCCGCGTCGATGGCACGCAGGAGCCGGCCCGCTTCGACGGGTTTGAAAAGCACGGCGACGCCCGATTCCCGAACACGCCGGAGGCGCTCGGGCGCAGTCTCTCCGGTGATCAGGAGCAGCGGAATCCGCGAGCCGTCGCGCCTGCTCAGTCGCAGGCCGGCGTCGAGCCCGCTGCCACCGTTGGCCAATCGGTAGTCGCACAGCAGCAGTTCGAAGGGTCGCCCTTCCATCTCGGCACTGGACAGTGCGAGCGCCGCCGTGCCCTCATCGGCGACAGCTTGCACATCGAAAGCGTATGGGCGCAATGCCTCGATCATTGCCTGGCGAATCTCGGCTTCGTCGTCTATGAGCAGTACGCGTCGCGGCGTTGCCGCCGCAAGGGCCCCGGTCGGCATCCGCGGCAGCTGATCGAGCCGCAGGCGCGCCGGCAAGTACGGATCGACCGGTGCATGCACCGCAGGTAGTCGCACGCGAAACCGCGTACCCCGACCGATGCGCGATTGCACATGGATCGGATGATCGAGAAGTCGAGACAACCGCCGCACGATCGACAGACCGATGCCGAGGCCGCGTGCACGATCCCGTTGCGAATTGTCGACCTGGTAGAACTCTTCGAAGATGCGTTCCAGCTGCTCGGCAGCAATGCCTATGCCCGTGTCTCGCACCTCGATCCAGACCTCGTCTCCACGCGCACGCACGCGAACGATCAAACCGCCTCGCACCGTGTACTTGAGCGCGTTGTCCACGAGGTTGGAGAGCATTCGCTGCAACAACTGCGGGTCGCTGCGCACCCAAACGCCGCTGACCTTCACGCGCAATTGCAGGCCTGCCTCCTCCGCGCGCGCCAGGAAGACATGGTTGAGCGACAGCAGAAGTGCGTCGAGTGCGACAGGTTGGATGTCAGGCGTGATGACACCCGCGTCGAGGCGGGAGACATCGAGCATGGTGTCCAGCGAATTGCCCAGTGCATTCACTGCGCGCATGAGCCGATCGGCATTCTGTTGTTGCGGATGGCTGTGCAGCGCGTTCTGGAGTGCTGCGCCGAACAGCGCGATGGCGTGCAAGGGTTGGCGCAAATCGTGACTGGCAGCCGCCAGAAAACGGGTCTTCTCGACACTGGCGCGCTCTGTCGCGGCGATCTGCTCACCCAGGCGACCGGCCAGTGATTCGTTCTCGAACCGCAAGATCAGGGCATCGGTCAGCTGCCTGTTCTGAAGGACGCCGCGGCGCAGCGCGAACACCAGGTAGGCGATGCCAATCGCCGCCAGGAACAGGTTCACGCCGTCGCTGTGCCAGAGCAATGCACCGATCAATCCCCCCATCATCGGAATGCCGTAGCCGAACAACGATGCCTTCATGGGCCACAGCGATTGCATCGCCAGGCCACAGCCGACCATGATCAGAATGGCCATCAGGGCCGTGACCTCGGGATCGTGCGTCGAGACGAAGAACCAGGGCACGGGGGCCGTGGCCATGCCGATCAGGATCATCTGCAGCGTGTGATCGCGAGCCCATCGGTGCTCTTCCGAAGGGGGCACGCCCGCATGCCAGCGAGGGGATAGCAGCACATACAGGTTCACGCAGACGAGCATCGACACGAAGGGCAGCACGAAGGGCAAGTGCAGGTAGAAGTACCCCATCGCTCCGCCGATGAAGGTGAAGCACAGATGCCCGCAGACGCCGGCCGTGCGCGATGCATAGACCGATGACAAGTGCTCGCGCAGCACGCGCTGACTGCTGGAAGTCTCGGTCTCGGAATGGTTCAATGGGGGGTCAACGAGAAATGCACGTTCTGCAGATTGTGCCCCCGAGACTCAGGCGCGACGCGAACGGAGAGGGGCAACTCAAATTTTCAGACGACGAAGGAGAGTCATGATGGCCGAACGTACGGTGGACGCAATCATCATTGGTGCTGGCCAAGCGGGCCCTTCGCTCGCCGGGCGCCTGAACGCGGCGGGACAAAAGGCGGTGCTGATCGAGCGCCATCTCGTTGGCGGCACTTGCGTCAATACGGGTTGCAAGCCGACCAAGACGCTCATTGCCAGCGCTTATTCGGCCCACACGGCACGCCGCGGGAGCGACTATGGTTTCTCGATCGCGGTGCCTGTCACGATGGACATGCCGGCAGTGGCGGCGCGCGCGCGAAAGGTGATCCTCGATTCGCGCAAAGGCAACGAAGATTGGCTGGCGAGCATGAGCAATGTCGAACTGGTCCGAGGCCACGCCCGGTTCGTCGACAAGCACGTTGTCGAGGTCAATGGCGTGAGGTTTGCAGCGCCGAAGATCTTCATCAATGTCGGCGGACGCGCGGCAATACCCGACCTGCCGGGCGTCGACGAGGTGCCCTTTCTGACCAACACCGAAATGGTCGCACTGGAAACGCTGCCGCGCCACCTGGTCATCGTGGGCGGGAGCTACATCGGTCTCGAGTTTGCGCAGATGTATCGCCGGTTCGGAGCCGAAGTCACGGTGGTGGAGCGCGCAGACCGCCTCATCGCGCGCGAGGACCCTGATGTGTCAGAAGCGGTTCGCGAGATTCTCGAGGCCGAGGGCATCGCAATACGCACCAGCGCAGATTGCATCAGCTTCAAGGCGCACGAAACCGGCGTCGCTGTTCGCGTCGACTGCAGGCAGGGCGAGCCTTCGGTGATTGGCACCCACGTCCTTCTTGCGATGGGACGGCGCCCCAACACGGACGACCTCGGCCTGGCGCAAGCGGGGATCGCGGTCGACGCTCGTGGATACATCACGGTGGACGACCATCTGCAGACGAACGTGCCAGGCATCTGGGCATTGGGCGATTGCAACGGACGCGGGGCCTTCACCCACACCGCATACAACGACTTCGAGATCGTCGCGGCCAACCTCCTGGACGGCGCCGACCGGCGTTTGAGCCAGCGGCTGCCTGGCTACGCGCTGTACATCGATCCTCCGCTGGCGCGGGTCGGCATGACCGACGCCGAGGCGGCGAAAAGCGGCCGGCAACTCCTGTACTCGAAGCTTCCCATGAACAGGGTCGGACGCGCGGTCGAAAAAGGCGAAAGCAAGGGATTCATGAAAGTTGTTGCGGATGCCGACTCCCGGCAAATCCTCGGTGCAGCCATTCTGGGAACGGGCGGGGACGAAGCCATCCACGGCATCCTCGACATGATGAACGCGGGCCAGACGATCGACACGCTGCGCTGGGCGGTGCCGATTCACCCGACGGTGTCAGAGCTGATTCCCACACTCCTGCTGGACCTGAGCGCGAAACCATTGGCGCACGAATATCGGTGAGCGCCCTGCCCCGTGGGGTCAGTGCTGCAGGATCTTCGAGAGAAACTGCTGCGCACGGTCGGAGCGGGCCGACGGATTGCCGAAGAAATCCTCCTTGGCGCAGTCTTCGACGATGCGGCCGCGGTCCATGAAGATCACCCGGTTAGCCACCTTGCGCGCGAACCCCATCTCGTGCGTGACGCACATCATCGTCATGCCCTCGCGCGCCAGGCCGACCATCACGTCGAGGACCTCGTTGACCATCTCGGGGTCGAGCGCCGAGGTGGGCTCGTCGAACAGCATCGCGACGGGGTCCATGGCCAGCGCGCGTGCAATGGCCACGCGCTGCTGCTGGCCACCCGACAACTGGCTCGGGAACTTGTGCGCATGCGCGCGCATGCCCACGCGCTGCAGCAGCGCCATGGAGGCGGTGCGGGCTTCGGAAGCCGAGCGCTTGAGCACCTTGATCTGCGCGATCGACAGGTTGTCCTCGATCGACAGATGGGGAAACAGCTCGAAGTGCTGGAACACCATGCCGACGCGCGCGCGAAGCTTGTTCAGGTCGGTCTTGGGATCGCCGACGGACACGCCGTCGACGGTGATTCGCCCTTGCTGGAATGGCTCCAGCGCGTTGACGCACTTGATGAGCGTGGACTTGCCCGAGCCCGAGGGCCCACACACCACCACCACTTCGCCCTTTCGGATGTCGGCGGTGCAGTCGGTCAGCACTTGGAAGGCACCGTAGCTTTTGTTGACGTGGCTGATTTCGATCATGGCTTGGCTCCTGCGCGGTTCAGCGCGTCAACAAGTGGTGCAGCGTGTTGGCGACCACGCGGGTGGCCTTGCGCAGTGCGTCCAGCGGCACACGCTCGTCGGCACGGTGGCCGTTGGCTTCGAGCAGCGATTCCGGCCCGGCGCCATACATCACGGTGGGAATGCCCGCTTCGCTGTACAGGCGCGCGTCGGTGTAAAGCGGCACGCCGATGGGCGTGACCGGCTTGCCCATCACGTCACTGGCCTCGCGGCACACCAGGGCGGCCAGCTCGTCCGCCCCCGGCGCCGGCGCGAACGGCCGTGCGAGCAGGATCTGGCGGATTTGCACCGAGATGCCGGGCAGCGCGCTGCAGGCCGACTCGATTACCTCGCGCAGTTCGGCCTCCACGGCCTCGGGCGATTCTTCGGGCACGATGCGCCGGTCGATTCGCAGGCTCAGTGCATCGGCCACCACGTTGGTGTTGATGCCGCCGGCAATGAGCCCGACAACCATGGTCGGGTGCGTGATGCCTGGCGTGCGCGAGGGCCGGTCGGCCAGGCCGTCGCGGTAGCGGTACAGCGCAGGCAGCAACGTCGCGGCGGCCTCGATCGCGTCGTGGCCGGTGTCGGGCCGCGCCGCGTGTGCCGAGGTGCCGCGCACCGACACCTCCAGGTGCAGGCAGCCGTTGTGCGCAACCACCACGTGGTGCGAGAAGGCGGCGGAGAGCACGAAGTCGGGCCGGCTCAAGCCCTTCGACAGAATCCATCCTGGGCCGGTCACGCCGCCGGTTTCCTCGTCGTAGGTCAGGTGCAGCTCGACCGTGCCGGCCAGCGGCGTGCCCGATGCGGCGAGCTGCTTGAGCGCGCGCATCGCGAAAGCGTAGGTCGTGAAGTCGGATTTCGACACCGCGGCGCCGCGGCCGTACAGCCAGCCGTCGCGCACCTCACCGCCATAGGGGTCGACGCTCCAGCCGGCACCCGGGGGCACCACGTCGCCGTGGGCGTTGAGCGCGACGACGGGGCCCTCGCCGAAGCGTTCGCGAACGATCAGGTTGGTCACGCTGCGCATGCCGTGCGCGGCCGCGTACTCAGGGGGCACTGCATGGCGTTCGACCTCGAAGCCCATGGCTTCGAGCAGGCGGGCGGTGAGCTCGGCGTGCGGCGCACAGTCGCCGGGCGGGTTGTCGGAGGGGCAGCGCACCAGTTCGGCGAGCGTGCTCACCTGCTCGTCGAAGTGGGCGTCGATGAACTGGCGCAGCGAATCGCGCGCAAGGGTGAAGGCGGGGGCGTTGTCGGTCATGTCGATCATGGCGGTCAGAGAAAGCGTTCGATGCGAAAAGGCGTGATGTCGAAGTCGGTGCGCCCGCGCACGATCAGCTCGGTGACGAGTTGTGCGGTGACGGGTGCAAGCGTGTAGCCGTTGGAAGTCACGGCGTTGTAGAAACCAGGGCAGCCCGGCACCTCGCCGAGGATGGGAGCGCCGTCGATGTTGACGTTCATGCCGGCCCAGCAGCGCAGCATGTGCAGGCCGCGTACCGCGGGCAGCACGCGGTGCGCCACCCACAGGTTGCCTTCGATGCTGTCGCGCACGGCGCGGTTCAGGCGCATGTCTTCGTTGAAGGCGGCGGTCCAGCCGCCGCCGACGATAAGCCCGCCGCTGGCCGCCTGCTTGAGGCTCAGGTGCCGGTCGGCATGCGCGACCAGGTGATTGACCAGCGGCGGCGCGGGTTCGGTCACGATCATCTGCAGCGGCGCGCCCTTGACCGGAATGGCGACGCCCAGCATGCGGCCGATGGCGCTCGACCAGGCGCCGCTCGCGTTGACGACGCGCCCCGCATGAATGACGCCGCGCGACGTGCGCACGACGTAGCCGGCACCGTCGCCCGGCAGCCGCTCGATGGCCTGCACGTCGCAACCGCGCAGCACGCGGGCGCCCTGCTGCTGCGCGCGCCGTGCCACCGCGTAGGTCGCGCGCAGCGGGTTGATCTTGCCTTCCATGGGGCACAGCTCGGCGCCGAGCAGCTCGCCCGACAGCGCGGGCGACAGGCGGCGCAGATCGGCGCCGCCGATCACCTGCGCGTCGATGCCGTGGCGCCGCTCCAGGGCAGCCTTGGCTTCGAGGAAGCGCATGCCGGCTTCGCTGTCGGCGACCATGAGGCCGCCGGTGATCCTGATCTCGAGGTCTTCGCCGCAGTCGGCCTCGATCTCCTGCCACAGGCGCACCGACAGCGGCCCCAGCGGCAGCGTGGCCGCGGCGGGGCCGCCGCCCTCCTGCGCCTTGGCACCGAAGTCGAAGGACAGCAACTGCACGTGCAGGCTGCCCGCATTGGCGCCCGAGGCCTGCAGGTTGAGGTCGTCGCGGTCCACCACCGTGACGTCCCGGCCTGCCTTCGACAGGAAGTAGCCCAGGCAGGCGCCGAGCACGCCCGCGCCGATGACCAGCACGTCGGTGCGCAACGGCTCGAAGGGCGCGTGCTCGACCGGCCGTGCGAGATTGGGCGTGATGGCGGGCTTGTGGCCGCCCCATTCGGGCTTTTCGAAGCCGAGCGCGCCGGCGGGCACCGGCTTGGCGGGCGGGCGCGGCGCGAAGTACTGCTCGACCTCCGGCGGCCGGCCCGTGAGCTCGGCCACCAGCCGCCCTGCGGTCACGGCGCAATAGCGTGCCTGGCAGCGCCCCATGCCAAGGCGCGTGTTTCGCTTGATGGCGGCCAGGGTGTCGGCACCAGCACGGATCTGCTCGCGCACCGAGCCGAAGCTGACTTCTTCGCAGCGGCACAGCAGGGTGTCGTCAGGCACAGCAGCCAGCGTGACGGGCGGCGGCGTGTAGATCGACCACAGGGCCTGCTGGAAGCACTCGGCGCGGTGCAGGCGGGTCGGCGCGTCGGCAAGGCCTGCCGGCGTCCTTGCCTGCAGGCCCAGGTTGCGCGCTGCCGCGGCACCGGCCAGTGTTCCGCGCGCCAGCGCGACCCGCGAGCCGCCCAGGTCGGCACCGTCGCCCACCACATATACACCGGGCACGCTGGTGGCGCCGTCTTCCTGTGTGACGGTGGCCAGATGCCCCAAGTGTCTGTCGGCGAGACGGTGCGCGCAGCCGAGCATGCGCGCGAGCTCGGTGGAGGGGATGAAGCCATAGCCCAGGCAGAGCGTGTCGGCCTCCAGCGCGCGCTGGGTTGCCGGCACCGCGCGGCCCTGGGCGTCCACGCGCGCGATCTCCACCCGGCGCAGGCCGCTCGTGGCGTCGGCATCGCCCTGCGCCTCGACCACGGCGTGCCCCCATAGCACCGGTACGCCGGCGGCACGCAGCCGCCGCAGATAGCGCCAGCCGTCGACCATCAGGTCGGGCGCGGTGCGCGCAGCGGCAAGCAGCTGGCGCCAGTGGCGCAGCGACGGGTGCGGGGCCGACTCCAGCACGGCAACCACTTCAGCGCGGCCAGCCAGCAACTCCGCGGCCAGCTGCAGGTTGAGCGGGCCGTTGCCCGCGATGACCACCCGGCGGCCCGGCGAGACGCGGTAGGCGCGAGCCAGCGTCTGGCCCGCGCCGGTCGTCATCACGCCGGGCAACGTCCAGCCGGGGAACGGCACAGGCCGCTCGTAGGCGCCGGGCGCGATCACAAGCTGGCGGCATTCGATGACCGTGGCATGGCCGTCGACAAGCGCCGCGACCTCCGTCGGCGAGAAGGCAGCCCAGACCTGGGCGCGCTGGATGACCGTGACGCCGGCGGCGCGGACTTCCTGCGCCAGCGCCAGCCCCTGCGCGAACTGGCGGTCCGCCGGCGTGGCTGCGCGATGAGACGGAGCGAGCGGTTTGTAGAACTGCCCACCCGATTCCAGGCGCTCGTCGAGCACGAGGACCTCGGCGCCGGCCTGGCGCGCCGCCAGCGCCGCCGAAAGCCCGGCCGGGCCGGCCCCGACGACCAGTACGTCGACCTGCCGCCGGGCGGGCTCGGCACCGGCATCGGGCGTGAGCGGCTGCAACGGGTCGTCAGGCGTACCGGCCGGCAAGGTGGAGCGCACCTTCTGGCCTTCGGCCACCTTGGTCAGGCAGGCGCGCTGGCTGGCCTGGCCGTCCACCGTGACCAGGCAATCGAAACACGCGCCCATGCCGCAGTAAAGGCCGCGGCGCTCGCCGCCGCGGGTATGCCGCATTGCCTTGATGCCACTGGCCGCGAGCGAGGCCGCGATGGTCTCGCCTTCGAGGCCGTCCACCGGCTGGCCGTCGTACCAGAAGCGGACGGGACGTCCGGCCGTGGCGATCGAGGGGTGGTTCAGTCTGGCGCTCATGGGCAGGTGCGAGGAAAAAACGGAATCAGCGTTGACGCGTTTGAATGTATACGTATACTACACGTATACGTATACTTCGTCATCCGATTTTCCAAGGACTGCCCCATGACAGCGTTCCGCGGCACCTATACGGTGCTCATCACCCCCATGACCGACGACGGCCTGCACGTGGACGTGCCGGCACTGAAGAAGCTGGTCAATTGGCAAATCGAGGAAGGAATCCACGGGCTGATCCCTTTGGGCAGCACGGGAGAGTTCCTGTCGCTGACGCCCGATGAGCGCCAGCTGGTGATCGAAACCTGCGTGAGCACTGCAGCAAAACGCGTGCCGGTGCTGATCGGCACCGGCGCGGAGTGGACCGACGAATGCGTGCGGCTGAGCCGCGAGGCGCAGAGCATGGGTGCCGACGGCGTCATGATCATTCCGCCCTTCTACAGCACGCCCACCGACGACGAGTTGTTCGCGCACTACCGCAAGGTGGGCGAGTCGATCGACATTCCGATCATGGTCTACAACAACCCGGCCACCGCCAACGTCGACCTCAAGCCGGAACTGGTGGCCCGCCTCTCGCGCATCGACAACTGCAAATACATCAAGGAGTCGACGCTGGAGGTGACCCGCGTGCGCGACATCATCGAGCTGTGCGGCGACCGCATGACCGTGTTCGCCGGCATCCTCGGCTACGAGTCGTTCTGGCTCGGCGCGCAGGGCTGGGTGGCCGTGTGCTCCAACCTGATCCCGAAGATGTCGGCGCGCCTGTTCGAGCTGGTGGCCGACGAACGCGACATGCCCGCCGCACTCGCCCTCTACAAGCAGATGCTGCCCATCGTGCGCTGGGTGGGCGGCCACCGGTACGTCGCCGCCTCCAAGGACGGGCTCACGATGATGGGCCTGCCGGTCGGCAAGCCGCGCGCGCCCCGCCTGCCGCTGCCCGACGCCGACGCCGCCGACTTGCGCAGCGCCCTCGCGCGCCTCGACCTGCTGGACTCGATCCACGCCTGAGCGCCGCTCCCGCCTGCCCGCCCTCTTCCCGGTTCACCTCGTCGCCTCGTTCGTTCATTCCTCAAGGACACTCCCATGAAACTGCTCTCCGCTCTCGCGTCGGCAACGGCACTCTTCGTCTTCTGCGCGGGCGCCGCGAACGCGCAGGCCTGCAAGTCGCCCGTGCCCGACTCGGCGCTCGTCAAGAAGGGCACGCTGACCATGTCGGTCAACCCCACGCTGCCGCCGATGCAGTTCGTCGACCAGACAGGCGCACTCAAGGGCATGCGCGTGGAACTCGGCGAGGCCATCGCCAAGCGCCTGTGCCTCACGCCCGAATACGTTCGCATCGAGTTCTCCGCCATGATCCCGGGCCTGCAGGCGGGCCGTTGGGACGTCATCAACACTGGCATCTTCTATACGGAAGAGCGTGCCAAGCTGATGCAGATGCTCATCTACGAAGACCAGGCCATCAGCATCAGCACCGCCAAGGGCAACCCGCTGAAGATCGCCAAGCCGGACGACCTGTCGGGCAAGAGCATCGGCGTGGAGCTCGGGGGCTTCGAGGAGCGCAAGGCGCGCGAGCTCGACAAGCAGCTCACCGACAAGGGCATGAAGGGCATGACTATCCGCACCTTCGAGAACTTCGCGATGGCGTTCCAGGCGCTGCGCGCGGGGCAGGTCGAGGTGGCCCTGTCGATCGACTCGACGGGCGCCGAGTACCAGAAGCGCGGCGACTTCGAACGTGTGCTGCATGGCCTGTTCCCCACGCCGGTCGCGCTGGCCGCGCGCAACAAGGACTTGGCCGCCGCGATGGCCAAGGCCATGAACGACATGAAGGCCGACGGCAGCTTCCAGAAGCTGTTCGACCAGTACGGCGTCAAGGCCGTCGACGGCGCGGTGAGCGTCAAGGGTCCGGCGGGCTGAGCCCCGCCGCCATCGCCATCGAGCACACCAAGGAACACTCATGGGACAAGGCTGGAGCTGGTCGGGGTTCGTCGACTACCTGTTCAATCCGTACATTCTCAGCGGCGCGGTAACCACGCTGTGGCTCACGCTCGCGGCCATCGCGGGCGGGCTGATCGTTGGCTGCGCGCTCGCGCTGGCCCGACTGTCGAGCCATCGCTGGATCGCGGGGCCGGCGCACTTCTACATCTGGGTGTTCCGCGGCACGCCCCTGCTGGTGCAACTGATCATCATCTACACCGGCTTGCCCCAGCTGGGTCTGAAACTGTCGGTGATCGAGTCGGCGCTGCTGGGGCTGATCCTCAACGAGGCGGCCTACCTGGCGGAGATCGTGCGCGGCGGCATCCAGTCGATTTCAGCCGGCCAGACCAACGCCGCGCGCGCGGTCGGCTTCAGCAGCGCGCAGACCATGCGCTACATCGTGATGCCGCAGGCCATGCGACTGATCGTGCCGACTCTGGGCAACAGCATCAACGGCCTGCTCAAGACCACCTCGATCACCTCAGTGATTTCCATGGAAGAGCTGCTGCGCCGCACCCAGGTGCTGATTCAGGAGAAGTTCATGGTGCTGGAGCTATTCGTGGTCGCGGCCATCTACTACCTGCTGATGACCACCGCGTGGGACTTCATACAGCGGCGCATCGAGCGCCACTACGGCCGTGCCTACGGCAACGCGAGCGCACCGGTGATGCCCGCCGAACCGGCGCTCGAGCAGCGCTAGAAAGAAAGCCCCCGGAGCACGCCTCATGAGCACCTACGACCTGATCCTGCGCAACGCCGACATCGCCACCGCGGGTGACCGCTACACCGCCGACATCGGCGTGCGCGACGGGCGCATCTGCGCCATTGCGCAAGGCCTCGACGCGAGCGCCGACCGCGAGATCGACGCGCGCGGCCGGCTGGTGACGCCCGGCGGCGTGGACGGCCACTGCCACTTCGACCAGCCAACCAGCGACGGCTCGCGCTTTGCGGACAACTTTCTCACCGGCACGCGCTCCGCGGCCTGCGGCGGCACCACCACCGTGCTGCCCTTCGCCGCGCAGCAGAAGGGCCACAGCATCCAGGAGGCGGTGGACGACTACCACCGCCGCGCCGAAGGCAAGGCCGTGATCGACTACGCCTTCCACCTGATCGTGGCCGACGCCACGCGCGACGTGACGCAGCGCGAACTGCCCGCATTGATCGAGAAGGGCTACACCTCCTTCAAGATCTACATGACCTACGACGACCTCAAGCTGGACGACCGCCAGATCATCGAAGTGCTGGCCACCGCGCGAAGGCACGGCGCCATGACGATGATCCATGCGGAGAACAGCGACTGCATCGCCTGGCTCACCGAGCAGTTGCTCGACGCGGGGCTCACCGCGCCGCGCTACCACGGCAGCTCGCGCCCCATGGCGGTGGAGCGCGAGGCCACGCACCGTGCCATCGCACTGGCCGAACTCGTCGACACGCCGATCCTGATCGTGCACGTCTCTGGCCGCGAAGCGGTCGAGCAGATTCACTGGGCGCGCGGGCGCGGCCTGCCGATCCATGCGGAGACCTGTCCGCAGTACCTGTTCCTGAGCGCCGAGGACCTGGGCATCGACCCCGACGACCCGATGCATGGCGCGCGCTGCATCTGCAGCCCGCCGCCGCGCGACAAGGCCAACCAGCAGTTCATCTGGAACGGGTTGTCGAGCGGGCTCTTCACCATCTTCTCGTCCGACCATGCGCCCTTCAACATGGGCGGCAGGGACGGCAAGCGCGTGGCCGGCGACGACGCGTCCTTCGACCGCATCCCCAATGGCATTCCAGGCGTGGAAACCCGCTTGCCGCTGCTGATGAGCGAGGGCGTGCTCAAAGGGCGCATCGACATCCACCGCTTCGTCGAACTCACGGCCACCAACCCGGCGCGGCTGTACGGGCTGTATCCCCGCAAGGGGACCATCGCCGTCGGCAGCGACGCCGATTTCGTCGTGTGGGACGTGTTCGCCCAGGGGAATGAAAAGCTGCTCACCAACAGCATGCTCCACCACGCGGTCGACTACACGCCCTATGAAGGCATGCAGCTTCGGGCGTGGCCTGGCGTCACCGTCTCGCGTGGGCGCGTGGTGTGGCAAGACGGTGAGTTCCTGGCCGAACCCGGGTCGGGCCAGTTCCTGCCCTGCCTGCGGCCGCGTGCCCCCAACGAGGGCAATCCCCTGGACAAATGGCTTTGATGCAGCAGGGCCGCACCGCAATGCGGCCCTGCTAAGCTCTCCCGCCCCATTCGGCCGCGCTTTGCGGCCTTGTTTGCGGCCTCCTTCGTGGCCTTCGCCCTTTCCGCATGCCCAGCCTTCCAAGCCCTACGCAGCCCGCCACCATCACGATCGCGCCCCTGGAGGTGCGGTCTGCCAGCCTTGCCGAGCAGGCCTACGAAAGGCTGCGCACGCTCATCCTCGACCGGCAGATCTCTGCCGGCAGTCCCTTGCAGGAGGCCCGGCTTGCGGACGACCTGCGCATCTCGCGCACACCGATGCGCGAGGCGCTGGTGCGGCTGGCGGGCGAGGGCTTGCTGGTGCGGCGCGATGCACGCTCCTATGCGGTGCGCGCGCTGGGCACCAAGGAATACTTCGACTGCATGCGCGCTCGCGAAGTCATCGAATGCGAAGCGATCTCGCTGGCGGTCGGCAAGATCACCGACGCGGAGGTCGACGCGCTGGAAGCAGACATCCAGTCGCTCAATGCCGGCGAGCACAGCGAGACCGAGCACTGGCATTTCGACGACCGGTTCCACCTGCTCATTGCCAGAGCCAGCGGCAACGTGGTGTTTCCGCGCCTGGTGGAAGAGCTGCGCGTCAACGCCCGGCTGTTCCGCCTGCACAGTCCGCTACACCGGCAGCCGGAAAACCACGACGAGCATGGCGCGATCATCCGCGCCCTGCGTGCAAGGGATGCGGAAAGCGCCCGCGTGGCCATGCGCGATCACTTGCGAAGCCTGCAGGAAGACGTCAAGCGCGCGCTGACCGAGTAGCACGGCGTGCGGACGGCTGAGCGTCAGTCCTGGCGCAAGCGCAGCTTGGAGGCCTGGGCCCCTTCGGGGCAAGGGCCGTCGGAGTATTCGGCCTCGCCCGAGGGCGTGAGGCACTTGCTCACCTCCACGGTCTTTACCTGCTTCACGACCGCTGGCTGCTGCGGGGCATCGGCAATGGCCAGCGCATAGGTCCGCACGGGCCGCGCCGGCTGCACCGGCGCTTGGCGGGCGGGCTCGGCCATCGCGGGCGGCGGCCGCACCTCCACGCGCGCCGGCATCACGGCAACAGGCACCGGGGCGCGCGCGGCACTCTCGCGGACCAAATCCTGCAGCGTCACGTAGAACAGGAACATGGCGAGCAGCGCCACCGCCAGGCACGGCGCCCAGTAGCGTTCGGGCCCGGCGACCGAGCCAGCGCGAGGGGTCAGCGACGCGGCCATGCCCAGCCTCCTGCCTGCAATGCGCCCGCCAGCTTGGCGATGCCCCCGGTTCCGCTGGCTGCGCGCCCGATCAGCGCGCCGCCCGCCGCGCCGACCACGAGGCGCGCCAGGAACGAGCGGCTGCGGCCCGCCGCCAGCAGCAGCAACACGCCCGCACCCAGAGGGCAAGCCAGGATAAGGCCAGTTTTGGCTCATAAGCCCTCAGGTTGTTTGGACCAAACCTTTTATGCGATTTTCGCCGCTCAATCGCGAGACTGAAGGCTCTCCAACGGTTCGATCAGTTTCACCCACCCTTGCAGCGTAGAGATCGTTTGCAGAATCTCTGCAGTTGCATCGAAGGCCAGCTCCGGCAGACTTTCCTGGCTCGTGGAGACCGACAGCCCTGCGCCATTGATCACAGCGTGGGCCATGCCGTGCAGCCGCAGCAGGATGTCTCGAAGGCCATCCTGCCCTCGCGCACGCCCAACAATCTTGTCCAGTTCCTCGACCGCACTCAGCAGTGCTGTCGTGTCGTAGCTAGTCTGCGCACGCGTCAGCGCAGCCCGGTCCAGCCGGCCGTAGGCCGTGACGATGGTGAGGTCCAGATCGCTCATGCGCCAGCTCCTTTCTGGTTGGCGCGCTGCGCCTCCGCGGCCGCAGCTCGCGCGCGCTTGGCCGCCTCCCGAAACTGCGACTCCTTGACCCAAGGCTCCGGCGGCCGTTTCAGGTCGAGGTGGTAGTTGCCGAAACGCTTGATGCCCGAAGTCATGTACGGACTCAGGTATTCGACGTCAGCGGCGGAAACCGGCTCCCCGTCGGCGTACATCTCCTGCAGCACCCGCATCATGTCGACCGTGTTCTGCAAGATCACCGACGACGCTACCAGGTCGATGAAGCGAACCCGCTTCTGCTGCTCGTTGGGGTCGTTCTCGTTGATCACGTCACCGCCGAAGTCCAGCCATTTTGTGAATGCGTGGTACGACTCGATCTTGTTCGTCGTGGCGCTCACCTCCTGGCGCATCTCCTTGCTGGAAATCCAGCGCAACAAATAGACGGTGCGCAGCACGCGGCCGAGTTCGCGCGCCGCGGCAAAGAGCCGGTTATGCCGTCCTTCCTGGCTGAGCTTGCGTAGCAGCATCGGCGAGGCGATCCGTCCGGCCTGGATCGAGATGGACACCTGCATGAGATCTCGCCAGTGGTCCCGGATCAGCTTCCAGTCCACCACGTCAGTGAACAAGCGATCGACATGACGGTAGCGTGTGCCCTTCTCGGGTCGGTAGAAGCGCAGGTCCTTCCAGTTCCGGATGCGGGGCATTAGTTGGATGCCCGCCAGGTGTGTGAAGGCGAAAACAGTTTCCGATTGCCCATGGGTGTCCGAATACACCGTATCGGCCTGCACGCTCAGACCGGCCTTCATCAGGCCCTCAATGACATAGACCGCTTCGAGTACCCCTGGTGGTATGAAATGGCGAAACACCGCGATGTAGTTGTCGGCCACATGCCGATAAGCCACCGCACCCATGCGCCGGTACCGGAAATGCATGCCCACCAGCAGGTTCTGGTCGTAGAAATCGTGCTGTGTGCCGTCGGCCGCCACCTTCTTGCCCTCACCCCACAGCTTGGGCAATTCGAGCCGCAAGTACAACTCGGTCAGATCGCGGCAGGCGTTGTCCAACTGGTCCAGGCTCATGTGCCGCTGGTTGGCATAGGACAGCTGATGCGGCGTCACACCGTTTGACAGGTGGCGCGCGGCCTGGTTGGGTCCGAGGTTGCAGCCCATCGCGAACACGGTCAGCAAGTAGCGCTCGCGTGCGTTGCGCAGTTTGGGATCGTCGCCTGACTGGGGACCGAAATTGCGAGTGAATCCGGTCCAGTGCTCGATGTTGGCCAGAACATCCAGCAGGTTGCGCGGCACCGTGCGATTCTCGATGGCTGCATGCAAAGCGATGGCCGACGCCGGCACTTCGCGTGCGGCGACACGCCGCAGGGTCGGCTCGCCAGTGCTGCCGATCACCACGTCGCCCGCATGCTGTGGGAACTCTTCGTCGACTTTTTCGGCGGTCTGGGTGAGCAGTTGCTTGAGACCGTCGACGAAATCATCCGCCGCGGTCGGTATGCCGATCCGGTCGCAGTACGTCGGCAGGAGCGCTTCGCACTCCTTCCAGGGCAACAGCTGCGCGCGATAGTCGGCAAAGGATTCCGAGCCTTCAATGCACACATCGCCTGAGCGAAGATCACCGCTCAGATAGCTGAACACGCACACCTCCAGGTAACGCCGGTTCGTCGGATGGCCCAGGCCATGCGAACGGCGCACCAGCTTGCGCCAGCGCTCGGAGGCAAACGACAGCGTCAGGTCGTCTGCGATCCACTCGACCTTGCGGTGTTCGTTGGCCAGCACAACCTCCAGGGCATCGAGCAGATTGCGGTCCTGGGTGGCGGCTTGGAAGCGCAGCGCCTTCGCCATGCGGAACATCGCCGCGCGCCAACTGCTGAAGGCCTTCCAGATCAACGGCAGGTGGTTGCCGCCGCTCCACACGCGGATGGCCTCGCAGTCCGTCCTCAACTGGTCCAGGTTACCGTGCGGAGCGAGCAGATCGCGCACGCGCTGGCCGGTACTCGCGTCGTCCAGGTTTTCGGCGAGGATCTCCAGCACCTGCTCCAGCGTGGCGACCAACTCCTCGCTCAGTTCGCGCTGGCGCGCCTGGATCACCTGCAGTTCCTCCTTGGCGCACTTGTGGATGGCTCCAATGCGGCGAATGAACATTTCGGCCACGTCATCGCGAGCCCTCACGCGCATCTGACGGATCAATGCCAGGATCAGTGTGTAGCGCTTGGCTGGCAGCAAATCCTTCATGTCGCCCGCATCGAGCGCCGATGCCATGTCGGCCATGTGCTTGAGCTTGGTCGCTGGCACGCCGTCGAGCAGCGCATCGCTGTCGGGCAAGGACTCGAGCCAGGTCAACTGGTCCAGCAGCAGATCGAGATGCTTGCGCGAGGCCTTTTTCGCGGACCTCTTGATCTGGTTGTACAGCGTGCGTCGGGCAGGCAGTTCGGCGGCCAGCAACCGATCCAGCCAGTTTCGCTGGGCCAGGGTCAGGCGCTGGTTGATTCGCTTGTGCAAGGCAGCCTCGGCAGCCGAATGCGCCTGCTCGGCGATTTCGTCGAGTGTGCGAAACACCGGTAGTTCGTAGCCCAGCCGCACCAACTCCTCGATCGTGATGTTGATGATGTCGACGCGGGTTTCCACGATGCTGGCGGCCTGTTGGGCAGCCTGGATCGTCAGCTTCCGTGTCTGCCCATCGGTATAGGGCCTGACACCGAGCAGTTCGCGAATCGCCTTGTGATGACGATACAGCGTGGCCAGCGACGCGAACTCGATCCTCTCGGTCGGCGCCGTGCCCAAGGTGGCTGAAACATGCTCGACGAGCTCGACAGGAACGGTTTCGAGCGCCGGAAAGTGACGCAGGAACTCAAAGCATTTGAGCAGCACGAGCAAAGCCAGGCGACGTTCCGCGGTTCGCGAATGCCGCTGCGCCCATTCAATTTCCTCGGGCCTCGGAGTGAACGACGCCTGCAAATCTTTGAGCGTCAACGTCCGAGGAAATCGAGGGTAAGCCGTACGTTCAATGCTCGCCATGGCACAAAACCTCCGCTGGTCAGGGTCGACCTGGACACGCAGCGTAGCCGATGACAGCTCGTGTGCGCAGCGCGTCAGAGAGGGATGCCATCTCCGGCGACGTCGATTAGATCGGGCGGCACCTCATTGACCAGACCATGCCACGAACCACAACCAGAGCCACGCCGCGATCACCGACAGCACGAAAGCGAGCATCAAAGCCGCGGATGCGCGGCCAGCCCGCTGCGCGAAGACCCAGATCGCAACAACCAATGCGATGCCCCGCCAGGTGCGTGGCTTGCCTTCGCCGCGCCGCATCCAGTCGTCCGCCTTGACACGGCATTCAGCCAGCAGGTCATTGGGAAGCAGCCGGATCGTCAGCCAGATCAAACCGGGCGGCACGAGCGCATCGTCGATATACCCCAGCACCGGGATGAAGTCCGGAATCAGGTCGATCGGACTGAGCGCATAAGCGACGACAAAGGCCGCCATCAGCTTGGGCAGCCACGACGTGCCCGGGTGACGGCGCGCGGGACCACGGGGGCATGGCATCGCGCTTGACGCGACGGGCCCACAGGCGAACGTCTTGCGGGATCGACAAAAGAGGACTTCTTGCCTGTGACGGCTGTTCGAAGGTGATTATTGCTGTGCGCGGGCCGCCCCAGCGTCGGCGTTTCGATCGGCCACCGTGCTCGTGCGCAGGCGCAACGAATTGGCAATGACGCTGACCGACGACAACGCCATCGCTGCTGCTGCGATCACCGGTGACAAAAGGATGCCGAAAAACGGGTAGAGCACGCCAGCGGCCAACGGGATCCCAGCCGCGTTGTAGACAAAGGCAAAGAACAGGTTGGCCCTGATGTTCTTCATCGTCGCCTGCGAGAGTCGACGGGCGCGCACGATGCCCAGGAGGTCACCGTGCAAGAGCGTCACGCCCGCACTTTCCATGGCCACGTCCGTGCCAGTTCCCATCGCAATACCGACGTCCGCTGCAGCCAGTGCAGGCGCATCGTTGACGCCGTCGCCTGCCATGGCCACGACGCCGCCTTGCGCCTTCAGCCGTTGAACCACCGAGGCCTTGTCCTGCGGCAGCACGTTCGCGATGACTTCGTCAATCCCGAGCTGCCGACCCACGGCCTGCGCCGTGGTCTTGCCATCACCGGTGAGCATGACGACGCGAATGCCTTCGCTGCGCAACGCCGAGATCGCCTGCTGCGTATTTACCTTGATCGGGTCGGCAATGGCAACGAGACCTGCCATCCGGCCGTCGATGCCCACAAAGATGACCGTTGCTGCCTGGGCGCGAAATCCTTCCGCCGCCGCACTCAAGGCGGCGGCGTCGATGCCGTTTTCGTTCAGGAACTGCTCGTTTCCCGACACCACCCGCATCCCGTCCACCGTTCCCACCACGCCCCTGCCGGCAGGAGAGTCGAATTCGGTGACTGGCGCCAGCTGCAACTGACGCGCCTGCGCATCGGCCACGATGGCAGCGGCCAGCGGGTGTTCGCTGGCACGCTCCACACTGGCGAGCTTCTGGAGCACAGTGGCGGCATCGAAGCCCGGCGCCGGCTCGATGTGCACCACCTTTGGCCGCCCCTCGGTCAGGGTGCCGGTCTTGTCGAGCACCAGTGTGTCCACCTTTTCCATACGCTCCAGCGCCTCGGCATCGCGGATCAGGACGCCATGCTGGGCGCCTTTTCCGACGCCGACCATGATGGACATCGGGGTAGCCAATCCCAAGGCACAGGGGCACGCGATGATGAGGACGGCGACCGCTGAAACGAGCGCATACGACAAGGCCGGGCTGGGGCCCCAGATGAGCCAGGCAACGAAGGCCGCGAGCGCGACGGCGATGACGAGCGGCACGAACCAACCAGCGACCTGGTCGGCCATGCGTTGGATCGGCGCGCGACTGCGCTGCGCCGACGCGACCATGTGGACGATCTGCGCGAGCAAGGTGTCCGCTCCCACTTTCTCGGCACGCATGACGAAGCCGCCGGTCTGGTTCATGGTTCCCGCTGTGACCTTGGCGCCCGGCGCCTTGACGACGGGGATGGGTTCACCAGTGACCATCGATTCGTCGACCGTCGCCTTGCCTTCCACCACTTCGCCGTCCACAGGTACTTTTTCGCCGGGACGAACCCGCAGGTGCTCGCCCACGCCAATGGCGTCGAGGTCGACGGTCTCGTCGGAGCCATCGCTCTTGACGCGCAGGGCCGTCTTCGGTGCCAGATCGAGCAGCGCGCGTATCGCGCCGGATGTTTTTTCCCGCGCGCGCAACTCCAGGACCTGTCCCAGGAGAACCAGCACCGTGATCACCGCGGCCGCTTCGAAATAGATCGCGACGGCCCCGCCTGCGGCACGCAGCTGCGCCGGGAACAAATTCGGCGCCACCGTCCCGACAACACTGTAGGCCCATGCGACGCCGACGCCCAGGGCGATGAGGCTGAACATGTTGAGGCTGCGGTTCTTCACCGAAGCCCAGCCTCGCACGAAGAGCGGCCAGCCGGCCCACACAACCACGGGTGTGCCGAAGAGCAATTGCAGCCAGTTGGATGCTTGCGGGCTCAGCAGGCGGTGCAGGTCGACGAGGTGCCCGCCCATCTCGAGCACCACCACCGGCAGACTGAGCGCCAGGCCGATCCAGAACCTGCGGCTCATGTCCTGCAACTCTGCACTGTCTCCGGGTGCCGCCGTCGCAACAACCGGCTCCAGGGACATGCCACAAATCGGGCAGCTCCCGGGCCCTACCTGCCGCACCTGCGGATGCATGGGGCATGTGTACTCGACGCTCGCATCGACGCCGGACTTCATTGCAACATCGGCGGATGCGTGGGAATGCGGCTTCATGGCAGGACAGCTCCTTCTTTCTTCGGGCAGTTTGAACCCTCCCATCATGTAAAGGTCAAGCAATCCCCACACGCTTGACCTTGGCACCGTGGCAAGGTTTACGGTATGTGCCGTGGCAACAAGCTTTCATGAAGGCTGCGATGGTGCGCAACAAATTCGAGATCTGCCGCTGCTCTCTGGAGCAGGAAGTGCTGCGGCTCTACCAACGGGCCGTGGCCGAACGGCGCTGGGAAATTGCCGAGCCGCTGATGTGCGCGCTGGAACAGTTGGCCCAGGCCGACCCGGCCTGTGAAGCGGCGCTCGACCAGGCGTACCTGTGCGTGAACCCGTCCAATATGGACCGAGTGCGTTGAAATTGACATCATGGCCCGGCCAAGGACTCGATCCGCCTTCGCCAGCCGATGGACCTTTTTCAGCGTAGCCATAGATCAAGGTGTCGCAAACCTTTGATGAGCAGGATTTAGCGCTTGAAGCGCCAGTTTTTTCTCTTTCCATTTGTGCGACGGGGCCTTTTTCGCTTGCCGGCGACGGTTCGTCGCCGGCTATGCCAGAACACAACCAACACCAACACCACAACGGAAAGACCCCAGAGGATAAAGATGGTGTTCACCACTTCCAAGGGAACCCAGCGCCCGAGCATATACATGATCGATTCCCCGGCTACCGCATGTCCATTCGTCCTGTCGCATTCGGTTCTTTAACTTCATGCGAGGACTGCGCCACCGATCGCGCGTGAATGCATGATCGGAATTCGTGGTTAGGTCTTGTCCGACCTGGGCTCGTCCAGGGGGGAATTTGCTGCTTTGCCTTTGACGTCCTTGGCACGCTCTTCCCCGGTCGTGCAATTCATGCTCTTCATCATGAAAATCATTGCAATCGGGCAGACGAGAAACAACAAGAATGGGGCGGCGGCCAGAATGAACGCATGGGATGTGGGCAGCACGACGTACACCGCGGCCAGCGCAATTCCTAGCCCAACGGCAATCTTGATCAATGTTTTCGAATCGCAGTTCATAACCAAATCCTTTGAATTGAAGTGCCGCAGCGAGATGGATCCTGCCATCTCGCTGATTGGCGGTCGCCTACGTTGGTCAAACCGGCAAGCTGCCGGTTCCGAAGAGATAGCCCCTTGGGACGACTCACCGAGATTCCTGGGGAGTGCCGCCTTGCGTCGAATCCCGATGAGGGCGTGCCTCGCGCGCCGCTTTCCGGCTTTCGCCGGCCATTTCGGACTTGCTCGTCACTCTCACGCCGGAGCCTTGCCCAACGGCCGTGCTGCCATCTTTGATTCGAACAACTCCTGCAGGCTTGGCGTTCTTCCTGGCCTCGGCCACGGCTTGCGGCTTGGTGTTGGTCGGTGGGACTGCTTCCTGCGACTGGCTTTGCGCATAGGCGCCGGACAGCAGCAGCGTCGTTGCCCCGAGGGCGAACAGGATTTTTTTCATTTCAGGCTCCTCAAGAGTTATGAGACGTGACGCCTAGGGCGGTTGGCTTCATCGCGTGCCTTTGGCTTGATCACGGTTCAAACTTTAGAAAGCAAGGCGCGTCAACACTCTGACCATCGCATGACGATCTCGTCATCTGCAGGTGGCGTTGAACGGGGCGCTTCGTTTCGATTCATCGCGCCTTGCGCGGGCAGGTTTGCAAGTCCCTGCGGATCTTCCGTGCGCGCTGTGGACACGCGATCTGCAAAGCTCGGATTCTGTCGCCCAGCGCCAGCCATCCGGTTGTGGGCGATGTCACGGCAGAACCGCCACAGCACTACGCTCGGCCTGACCAGCCCGCTACTTAATCGGCCATACGCTGGGCATGCTGCGCTGGGCAGACGCGAGCATCCGGGACAAACCTGGGACACGCATGGTGTCGGCCCCCACCTTCTGGGCCCGCATTACAAAGTTGCCGGTCTAATCAGGCCTTGAGTCATCGTCCCAGTACTCCCTTGCCCGAACGGGGAAAGTAGAGTGTGAAGCGCGTTTCACCTTGGATATTGCTGGCGGCCGCGACCTGCCCGCCATGGAGGCTCATGATTGCTTTGACGATGGCTAACCCGAGCCCAGTGCCGCCCAGATCTCTGGCGCGGGAGCTGTCCACGCGGTAAAAGCGATCGAAGAGTCGTTCCAGGTGCTGAGGCGCGATCGGATCTCCCTGATTGACCACCTCCAGCGCCGCATGACGTTCGTCGGTGTATGACAGTGTCACTTTCACCGGCGTTCCCTTCGCGCCGTGACGCACCGCATTCGAAAGCAAGTTGGTGATGGCTCTTTGCACAAGGCCTCCGTCCGCGGGAACGACGGCGCTGCCCTCCACCGAAATCTTGATGTCACGTTCGTCGGCCATCAACTGCAGAAATTCGGCCACGGTGCGCGCTTGGTCTGCCAGATCGATATCGCGCTGCTCCACGGCGGCTTGCGCATGGTCGGCCTGCGCCAGAAACATCATGTCGGACACTAGTCGACTGAGGCGCTGCAGTTCGTCGACATTGCTTTCAAGCAGGTCGGTCAATTGCTCGGCTGTACGCGGCTGCGAGAGCCCGACCTGCGTGCGCCCCAACAGCGTCGCCAACGGGGTGCGCAGCTCATGGGCCAGATCTTCCGAGAACTCCGACAACCGGCGCACGCCGTCATCCAAACGCTCCAGCATCGCGTTGAAGGCCACACCAAGGTCTTGCAGTTCGCTTGGCAGACCCTTCGAGTCGATTCGCGCCGAGAGGTTGCGCGCGGTGATGTCGGCAGTGGCCTTCTGGAATCGCCGCAACGGCTGCAAACCCCAAACGGCGATCGCCAACGCGCTGACGATCACCAGCGCAAGGCCGAATGGCGCCGCCGTCGCCGAGGTGAGCAGAAGGCTGCGCAGCAATCTCTGGTCGTCGCTGCGATCGACAGTGGCGACGATCTCGTAGGCTTCGCCGTTCTGGAGTTGTACAGCCCCTGCCTGCGACAGCATCAGGGCACCGCTGGCGTTCGCGCGCCATTCCAGGAAGGCGTCCGTCCCCCACGTGTCGTCCTTCAGTCGGCTCAGGGATTCGTTGGCTTCGCGGCTGAACGCGACGATGGGCGCCGTCGCCCCTTGCCGAGCGATCGCCAGATGCAATTCGGCGTGCCCGGTCACGAGATCGACGAGCTCGAAGGCCTTGGCGCGAATGGCGGCCTCATCCGGCATGTCGCCGATCAATTGGCGCGCTTGATCCACCTTGTCGCGCAGCACAGCACGGCGTTGTGCCGCGAATTCCTGCTGCATCGTGAGATAGGAAAACCACAGAACACCCGCACCTTGCAGCAGGCCCAGGAGACCGACCCAGAGTGCCAGCCGTATGGACAAGCTCTTCAGCTTCATGACCGGAGCTCGAACACGTACCCCACGCCCCGCACGGTGTGGATCAGCTTGGTCTCGAACGGGTCGTCAATCTTGAGACGCAACCGACGCACCGCCACGTCCACGACGTTGGTGTCGGAATCGAAATTGATATCCCATACCAGCGAGGCGATCTGTGTTCTGGACAGCACTTCGCCGCTCCTGCGCACGAACAACACCAGCAACGCGAATTCCTTGGCCGAAAGATCGATGCGCTGGCCGGCCCGGGTTGCGCGATGCTTGACCGAATCGACCTCGAGATCGGCGATGCGCAGCACATCGTCGGAGGCGACCTTGGCACCGCGCTTGAGCAGCGCGCGGATCCGCGCAAGCAACTCCGGGAACTGGAACGGCTTGACCAGGTAGTCGTCGGCGCCGAGCTCGAACCCCTTGACCTTGTCGTCGACCTTGGATCGGGCCGTGAGCATCAGCACGGGCGTCTGCTTCGACGTTCGCAGCGCGGACAACACCGCAAAGCCGTCGATACCGGGCAACATCACGTCCAAGACCACCAAGTCGTGGTCGCCGTTCATGGCGGCATGCAGTCCGTCGCTTCCGTTGGTCGCGATCTCCGCCGTGAAGCCGCTCTCTGTCAGGCCCTGCTTCAGGTACGCAGCCGCACTCGCTTCGTCTTCGATCAACAGGATTTTCATTTCCTTGAACCTTTTGCAGCCCCCAGAGGTTGCTTGCTCGCATTACAAAAACGTCATCAACTCATCAGATTCTGGTGCCTGGCCGGTTTTCACAATCTCCCCATCACGACGCACCCCTATATCTTGCGGAACGCGTGAGGCCGTCAGTCTCCGCTGACGATTTGAATGACCAATGACGAGGGCACGAACATGTCAAACCAACTTTTTGCTTCTATTCTGGCTGCAGCGCTGTCGCTGGGAGCTGCCGTTTCCTTTGCAGCACCTCCTGCCGTGGCCCCTGATACTGGAGCGCCGAATCAGGCCACGCCAGCCAACGCCGAAGGCGGCAAAACTCATTATTGGATGCATCCGAGGCTCGGTTTGGTGAAGGTCGATGCCACCGGCCGTATGCTGAGCGGACGCTCGGCTGCGAGTGACGCAGCACAAGCAGCCGCTCAATCCGGGCATCCTTCGACCCGTGTGCGTCGCGTCGAAACGCCTGCGAATCCCGAAAAGAGCCTGTAGGTCTACGCTTCGGCGCATGGCTTGATCGCTTGGCGCCTCGTAGTTGAGTGGCTGACTGGTGGCGCGCGCCCGCAAGGAAGAAATGGGCGGCGCGCCGCTGACTCGATCGTCTTGCCTATTTCACGGCCGTGACGACATACTTGCCGTCCTCCTGCACGAATTCGAGCTGGACCTTCTTGCCGACGACCAGCTTGTCCATCAGCATCTTGTCCTTGACCACGAATCCCATCGTCATCGCCGGCCAGTTCAACGATTTGATCGGCTCATGCGCCACGTTGACCACCTGGCCCTTGGGATCGACGCTCTTCACCTCCCCCATGGCCATGTGGGTGACTTGAGCGGTGCTTGCCGACTTCTTGGGCATGTTCATGTCTTTCATGTTGGACATGTCCATGCCTTTCATGTCGTCCATCTTCTGCTGCGCCAAAACGGTTGCGGGCAGCAGCGCTGCGACGATGAGGGAAGCGAATGCGATTTTCTTCATAGGAACTCCTGGGTAATCGATTGATGGGTAAATTGGGTAATGCGTGCAGGTGTGGCCGCCATTCGGCGGCATTTGGATAGAGATGGGGCGTTCTCCTTATTTGTGATTCATCATCATTTCGTGGCACTTGGCCATCATTTCCTTGTCCATCCAGCTCGTGTTCATGTCGGGCAGGCCAGCACAGGCAGTGTGAGTGCTACGCAAAGCATGGCGGCAAGCGCTGTGCGTGAGGTGTTCATTGGGTTTCCTTTCATTGATAGGACTGGTAGATCGTGGCGCTCTCGTCTCGATGAACGAGCAGCACCTTGAACGGATCTCGCCGTCCGCGGTACGCCGGACCGTCCATGCCCGGCGATCCGCGCGGCATGCCGACAACCGCCAAGCCGATGGCGTCGGGGCGCTCCAGCAACAGCCGCTGGATTTCCCTGAAGGGAACATGCCCTTCCAACACATAGCCGTCGGTGCTGGCGGTGTGGCATGCGCGATATTTCAGAGGTATCCCAAGGCGCGCATGCGCCTCCTTGTTGCCAACGTCGTGCACCGTCACGTTAAAACCCGCGCTCTCCAGGTGCTTGACCCAAGCCTCACAACAAAGACAGCCACGTCCTTTCCAGACGTCGACAACCCGCGAAGCTGCCCTGGCCCATGTCGGGACGGCCAGGGCGATCGCGGTCGCCGCCAAGAAGCGTCGGCGAGGCGGGCTCATTGCACGGGTCCCTTGGAGGTTGCGGCCAGGCAGTCCTTCACTTCGGCTGCAAAGCGCTGCTTGCGAAGCTTGTTTTCGTACGGCGTTGTTTGCGGGCGCGGGCCGTGATCGAGCGGCAATACGAGGCGTTTCTCGGCGCACTGCTCGGCCGTCGCTGGTGCCGCAGCCTTGGTGTCGCCTTGCACCCCCGCGCTGGTGCATGCGCCCAGAACCGTGCCCAGCGCGACAGCGCCGGCAGAAAACATGAGTAGCTTCGGCGCAATCCGACCACCCGCATTCCAGCGGTGACGCAAAGATGAAATCGTCTTCATGTTTGACTCCTTTTGATAAATCGAATGGTGTCGTTCGATACCTCGTCGTTCATCGCATACGCCTGCCACGACGCCTTCTCCAGCGGCTCGGAGCTGGCGCGGAACCCGTCGCCGGCGTCTTCACCGGCCGCGCTTCGCCCGCGTGCGCCATGGCTAGCTGACCTGCGCCTGAGAAAAACGCCAAGAGCAGGAACTTGCAGGTGCCGCCGACGACGCGCCAATGACCGTGAGACTCATTCGGCATCGCGTCGCCTCCCAAAGCGCGATCTCCCTGCGCGTTTCTCACGCGTCTTTCGCATCAGCAGGTAGGCCGCCGGAATCACGAACATGGACAGCAACGGCGCAGTCACCATGCCGCCGACCATCGGGGCGGCGATGCGCCGCATCACCTCCGAGCCCGTGCCCGAACCCCACATGATCGGAAACAGGCCCGCCAGGATCACTGCAACGGTCATCGCCTTCGGGCGCACGCGCAGCACCGCACCTTCGCGAATTGCATCCAGCAGGTCGTCGTTGCTGATCGTGCCGTGGATGACCCGTTCATCCCAGGCGTGCTTGAGGTACAACAGCATGATCACGCCGAACTCGGCGGAGACGCCGGCCAAGGCGATGAAGCCGACCGCGCCGGCCACCGACAGGTTGTAGCTGAGCAGATACAGCAGCCAGATGCCGCCCACCAGCGCAAACGGCAGCGTGGCCATGATCAGGAGCGCTTCATCGAAGCGCTTGAAGGTTAGGTACAGCAACACGAAAATGATGAGCAGCGTGAACGGCACGACCACCTTCAGCTTGGCGGTGGCGCGCTCGAGGAACTCGAACTGTCCCGACCATGAAACCGAATACCCCGGAGGCACCTTGACCTGCTCGGCGACGGCACGCTGCATGTCTTTCACCGCGGACCGCAGGTCGCGGCCGCGGATGTCTACGTAGATCCAGCCCGACAGGCGCGAGTTTTCGCTCTTGAGCATCGGCGGGCCGTCGACAACCTCGACCTTAGCGATATCGGACAGCACGATGCGGGCGCCGCGGTCGGTCACGATGGGAAGCTGACGTACCCGCTCGACCGAGTCGCGAACCTCGCGCGGGTAGCGCACGTTGATCGGGAAGCGGGACAAGCCCTCGACCGTCTCGCCGACGTTCTCGCCGCCGATCGCCGATGCCACGATCGACTGCACGTCGGCGACATTCATACCGAAGCGCGCCGCAGCGTCGCGATCGATCTTGATGTCGACATAGCGGCCGCCGGACAGGCGCTCGGCCAGCGCGGACGACACCCCGGGCACGTTCTTGACCACGCGTTCGATCTCTGCGGTCACCCGGTCGATCTCGGCCAGGTCGGTGCCCGCGACCTTGACGCCCACCGGGCTCTTGATGCCGGTGGCGAGCATGTCGATACGGTTGCGGATCGGCGGCACCCAGATGTTGGACAGGCCCGGCACCTTGACGATGCGGTCGAGCTCCTCGACCAACTTGTCCTGGGTCATGCCCGCGCGCCACTGATCGCGCGGCTTGAACTGGATGGTGGTCTCGAACATCTCCAGCGGCGCGGGGTCGGTGGCCGACTCGGCACGGCCGGCCTTGCCAAACACGGTGGCGACTTCCGGCACAGTTTTGATCAGGCGGTCGGTCTGTTGTAACAACTGGGAGGCCTTGCCCGCCGAGAGTCCCGGCAGCGCCGAGGGCATGTACAGGAGATCGCCTTCGTCCAACGGCGGCATGAATTCGCCGCCGATGTGCTGCAAGGGCCACAGGCTGGCCACCAAAAGCACAGCGGCCACGCCAATTGTGAGCTTCGGCACTTTCAGCGCCGCATTCAAGAGCGGGCGGTAAACAGCAATCAGGAAGCGATTGAGCGGGTTCCTGTTCTCGTCCGGAATCTTGCCGCGGATCAGGTAGCCCATGAGGACGGGGATCAGTGTTGCGGATAGCCCTGCAGCCGCAGCCATCGCGTATGTCTTCGTGAATGCCAGCGGCGAGAACAAGCGGCCTTCTTGCGCCTCCAGCGTGAACACCGGAATGAACGACAGCGTGATGATCAGCAGCGAGAAGAACAGGGCCGGGCCGACTTCGGCCGCCGAGTCGCCGATCACCCGCCAGTGCTCCTCCCCCTTGAGGGCCTCATCGGGATGGGCGTGATTCCATTTCTCGATGTGCTTGTGCGCGTTCTCGATCATCACCACCGCCGCGTCGACCATCGCGCCGATCGCGATCGCGATGCCCCCCAGGGACATGATGTTCGCGTTCACCCCCTGGTACCGCATCACGATGAAGGCGGCCAAGATGCCAATGGGCAGCGAGACAATGGCGACGAAGGCCGAGCGCAAGTGAAACAGGAAAATGAAGCACACCACCGCGACAACGATGAACTCTTCGATCAATTTGTGCGAGAGGTTTTCGATGGCACGCTCGATCAGATTCGATCGATCGTAGGTCGGCACGATTTGCACGCCCTTGGGCAGGCTAGACTGCAGGCTATTGAGCTTGGCCTTCACCGCTTCGATCGTTTCCATCGCGTTCTTGCCCGAGCGCATGACGATGACGCCCCCGGCAACTTCGCCATCGCCGTCGAGCTCGGCAATGCCGCGTCGCATCTCGGGACCCATCTGGATGCGGGCTACGTCGCCCAGGCGCACGGAGACGCCTGCGTCGGTGGTCATGAGTGGGATCTTGCGAAAGTCCTCGAGAGTTTTCAGATACCCGGAGGACCGGACCATGTACTCGGCCTCGCCCATCTCGAGCACCGAGCCTCCGCTTTCCTGGTTGGCCTTCTGGATCGCCTCCACCACCTTGCTGTGCGTCAGGTTATAGCCGCGCAACCTGTCTGGGTCGAGCACGACCTGGTACTGCTTGACCATGCCCCCGATCGAGGCAACCTCGGCCACGTTGGCAACAGTCTTCAGTTCGTATTTCAGGAACCAATCCTGCAGCGCCCGCAGCTGCGCCAGGTCGTGGTTGCCGCTGCGATCCACCAGCGCATAGGAGTAAACCCAGCCCACTCCGGTGGCATCAGGCCCGAGGGCTGCCTTTGCGCTCGGCGGCAGGCGCGATTGCACCTGGTTCAGATACTCCAAGACCCTGGAGCGCGCCCAGTAGAGGTCGGTGCCATCCTCGAACAGCACATAGACGAACGAGTCGCCGAAGAACGAAAAGCCACGGACCGTCTTCGCCCCCGGGACCGACAGCATCGTCGTGGTCAGGGGATAGGTGATCTGGTTCTCGACAATTTGCGGAGCCTGCCCGGGATAGCTCGTGCGAATGATGACCTGCACGTCCGAGAGGTCGGGCAGCGCATCGAGCGGCGTGCGCATCACGGAATACACGCCCCAGGCGCTGACCATCACGGTGGCCAGCAGCACCAGGAACCGGTTGACGATCGACCAGCGAATCAGCTTGGCGATCATTGCTTCTTCTCCATCGATCCCATCGGCACCGTGTCCTTCACGCCGGGCACGGGCGCCGGCGCGGACATCGCTTGTGCGCCGGCAGGTTCGATCCGCGTCAGCACCGGCAGGCCTTCCTTGTTCATCTTGAACGCGAAATTCACGGTCTGCCCCGGTTTAAGGCTCTCCGGAAGGCCACCGGCCGGCTTGCCGAAGTCCATCGTCATCGCATTCCACTGCATCGAGGGGATGGGTTCATGCGACAGGGAAACGGCGTCCTTGCCGATCGATTCGATCCTGGCTTTGCCGGTGTGCTCGCCACCTGCTGGGGGCGCGCCGCCTCCGGCGGGGGCAGCCCCAGCGGGCTGGCGCGCATCTTCCATGCGTGTGGCGGTACCCCTGAGGCTTGCCTCGGAGTCAATCAGGAACTGGCCGGAGATGACCACCTTTTGACCGACTTCGAGGCCCCGCTTGATTTCAGTCTGGCCGTTGAACTCATTGCCGATATCGACGTCCACCGGTCTGAATTTCCCATCGCCCTCGGCCACCATCACCACCATGCGTCGGCCGGTCTGAATGATCGCTTCTGTCGGAACCATGAGCCCCTGTTCAACATTGGCGTTCAGCGCAACGCTCACGAACATGCCCGGCGAAAGTTGACCCTGTGGGTTGCCCAGTTCGACGCGGGCTTTGATGGTGCGGGTGGCTTGGTTGACCTCCGGCAGGATCGCCTGCACCCGCCCCCTGAACACCTTCCCGGGGATCGCAGGAGAACGCGCTTCCACGGTGGTTCCCGGGCGCAGCAGGGCCGACTGGCCTTCCGGCACGTCGGCGTTCGCCCACACTGTCGAAAGACCGTTGATCCGGAAGAGCGTGGCGCCTGGCATGACGGTCATGCCTTCGCGTGCGGTCAATTCGACGAGCACCCCGCTGGTGGGCGCGACGAGCGTGATGCGGGGTTGAACTCGGCCAGCGCGCTCGATGAGGCGTATCTGGTCCTCGGTCATGCCCACTTGGCGCATGCGCTGACGCGCGCCGTCGACGAGCACGGCCAGATCGGTCCCCTGCATGCGGCGTACAGAGAGGAATTCTTCCTGCGCAGCAATCCAGTCCGGCACGTAGAGTTCAGCAAGCGGCTGACCTTTGCTCACAGGATCCAGCGTGGCGCGAACGAACAATTTCTCGACGTAGCCCGTGGAGCGCGCTTGAACAAAGGCTTGGTCTCGTTCGTTGAATGCGATGCTTCCGGCGGCTTCCACGCGCGGCGTCATTTCGCCGCGCGCAACCTCGGCGGTTCGAATGCCAAGATTCTGTTGCACGCGAGGACTCACAGCGACGCTGCCCGAATCGCCGGACTCATCGGCATAGACAGGCACCAGCTGCATGTCCATGAAGGGCGACTTGCCCGGCTTGTCGAACTTCTGGCCCGGCACCATCGGGTCGTGCCAATACAGCACTTTCCGCCCAGTGGCTGGGTCCACCTTGTCGCCTGGAGCGCTCGACGCAGCCGCTACCGGCGCTGCCGACCCGTTGTTGCCGCCGTGGCGCTTGCCGAGCGTGTAGAGCCCATAGCCACTGAGGGCAAGCGCACTCGTGGCGATCAGTCCGAGTACAAGAGGGTTGAGTTTCATAAGGCTTTTCTCCGGTATTCTGGGCTTCAAGGACGCGTGGCAGCCTGCGCGTGGCCTTTAGGAATCAGGTAGTTCAATTGCGCCCACAGGCGCCCAGCATCCATCTCGAGACGAATGCGTTCCATGCGGACGTCGATCTCGTTGCGTCGCGCTTCAAGGACCCCATAGAGGGGCGCGGCGCTGCCTCGGTAGGCGGCGATCGCCGCCCGCGTACGTTCTGCGGCCAGGGGAATGAGCGAGTTGTCGTACCGGGCCAGCCGGTCGTGATCGCTTTGCCACTCCTGCAGCATCGCCAGCGCCTCGGACACATGGCTGCGCGTCGCCTCTTCGCGTTCAGCACGCATGCGCTCGACCATGGCCAGCTTGGATGCCAGTTCGCGGTCTTGCCGGTTTGCCTGGTCCCACTGCAAGGGCACCGACAGGTTCACGGACAGCATGTTGGAATACGCCGAGCCGCGCTGGCTGTACATGAGCTCCACCGTCCAGTCCGCTTTCTTGTTGGCGCGGGCAATCTCAGCCTCGGCCTGTGCCGTTTCCTCCTGCTTGAGCATCAGCTGGATCTGCGGATGGTGCGCCAGGCGCGTCTCCAGGTCCTGAGGGGCAAGAGGAACTTGATCGATCCTCGGCATGCCCCCCAAGGGCAATGCAGCCGGCGCACCGACCCAGCGCGCGAGCGCGGTGGTGGCCGTCGCGATCTGGCGCTCGGCCTGGACGATCCGGTCTTCGATCTGCGCCACTGCCGTGCGGGCCGCAAAGACGTCCGCCTGATTCCCCTTGCCTCCGCGGTACGCGGCATCGGCGGCCTCGATCTGCAGCCTGGCTTCGTCGCGCTGTTGCACCAACACCTCGCGCATGCGTTCCTGGAAATAGCGGTCCAACCAGGCGGCAGCTGTTCCAGCTTGCAATTTCGTCACTGCCAGGCTCCGACTGTTGATTTCCATCCAGAAGTGACCCACTTGGCCCGGTGATTTCCATCTAAATCTGACCCACGTGATAACCCTAACCTGCTGCTTTTAGCAGCAGGAGCACAGGAGTGATTGACGTGGCGACACTGAGTGTCATCAGGCGTTGGGCACTGCGAGAGCAACTGTCCATCCGAGAGATAGCCCGGCGCACGGGCTTGTCTCGCAACACCATCCGCAAGTACCTTCGCGAGGGCGAGGCGGCGCCCAGCTACGCGAAGCGCATCAGCCCGAGCAAGCTCGACGCGTTCGCCGAGAAGCTCGGCGGCTGGCTCAAGAGCGAGGCGTCTAAGTCACGCAAGCAGCGGCGCACGCTCAAGCAGATGCACGCCGATCTGGTGGCGCTGGGCTACCAGGGCTCCTACAACCGCGTGGCGGCCTTTGCACGAGCGTGGCATGCGCATCTCCACGAGGTCCAGCAGACGACCGGGCGCGGCACCTTCGTGCCTCTGGCCTTCGGTCCCGGCGAGGCATTCCAGTTCGACTGGAGCGAGGACTGGGCCGTCATCGCTGGTGAACGCACCAAGCTGCAGGTGGCGCACTTCAAGCTCAGCCACAGCCGTGCGTTCATCGTGCGCGCCTACCTGTTGCAGACCCACGAGATGCTGTTCGATGCGCACAACCGGGCCTTCGAGGTACTCGGGGGCGTGCCTCGGCGCGGCATCTACGACAACATGAAGACCGCCGTGGACAAGGTACGCCGCGGCAAGGAGCGCGACATCAACGCGCGCTTCAGCGCCATGGTCAGTCACTACCTGTTCGAGGCCGAGTTCTGCAACCCGGCCTCGGGCTGGGAGAAGGGCCAGGTCGAGAAGAACGTGCGTGATGCGCGCCACCGGTTGTGGCAACCTGTGCCGGCGTTCGCCACGCTGGCGCTGCTCAACGACTGGCTGGAGGACCGCTGCAAGGCGCTGTGGGGCGAGATCGTCCACGGCAAGCTGCCAGGGACCGTAGCCGATGTCTGGGCGCAGGAACGGCCACTACTGTTGCAGATCCCCAGACCCTTCGATGGTTTCGTGGAACACACCAAGCGCGTCTCGCCCACCTGCCTGGTGCACTTCGAGCGCAACCGTTACAGCGTTCCGGCCTCCTACGCGAACCGGCCAGTGAGCCTGCGCGTGTACGCCGAACGCCTCGTCGTGGCGGCCGAGGGCCAGATCGTGTGCGAGCACACGCGCATCATTGACCGTCGCCACGACACCGCAGGTCAGACCGTCTACGACTGGAGGCACTACCTGGCAGTGCTGCAACGCAAGCCAGGAGCGCTCAGGAACGGAGCGCCCTTCAGCGAGCTGCCGCAGGGCTTCCGGCGGCTGCAGGCCGCGCTGCTGAAGCAGCCAGGCGGAGACCGCGAGATGGTGGAGATCCTGGCGCTGGTGCTGCACCACGACGAGCAGGCAGTGCTGACCGCGGTCGAACTGGCGCTGGAAGCCGGCGTGGCCAGCAAGACTCATGTGCTGAATGTGCTGCACCGACTGCTCGATGCCAAGCCCATTGCGCCGGCGCCTGTCACGGCACCGCAGGCACTGCGCCTGATGAACGAGCCGAAGGCCGATGTGCTGCGCTACGACACGCTCCGGGGGCGTGCCAGCGCTGCTGGCGGCCTGCGCGGGCCGCTGAACTCCAAGTCGAGTAGCCAGGAGGTGCGCCATGCGACATGACCCTGCCAGCGGCGCCATCGTGATCATGCTGCGCGAACTCAAGATGCACGGCATGGCCCAGGCCGTCGCGGAGCTGGCCGAGCAGGGATCGCCGGCCTTCGAGGCGGCCCAACCGATGCTCTCGCAGTTGCTAAAGGCAGAGACAGCCGAGCGGGAGGTACGCTCGGTGGCCTACCAGTTGAAGCTCGCTCGCTTCCCAGCCTATCGCGATCTCGCTGGCTTCGACTTCGCCAACAGCGAGGTCAACGAGGCGCTGGTGCGTCAGCTACACCGATGCGAGTTCATGGACGATGCGCAGAACGTGGTGCTCGTGGGCGGTCCGGGCACCGGCAAGACCCACATCGCCACGGCGCTGGGCGTGCAGGCCATCGAGCACCAACACCGCCGGGTGCGCTTCTTCTCGACGGTAGAACTGGTCAACGCACTCGAGCAAGAGAAGGCCAGTGGCAATCCCGGCCACATCGCGCACCGACTGATGTACGCGGACATGGTGGTGCTCGATGAACTGGGCTACCTGCCGTTCAGCGCATCAGGTGGCGCGCTGTTGTTCCATCTGCTGTCCAAACTCTACGAACGCACGAGCGTGGTGATCACAACCAACTTGAGCTTCAGCGAGTGGGCCAGCGTCTTCGGCGACGCGAAGATGACGACGGCGTTGCTGGACCGGCTCACGCATCACTGCCATATTCTGGAGACCGGAAACGACAGCTTCCGCTTCAAGCACAGCTCGGCTCAACCCGTTCAAGCAGTCCAACCTAAAAAGGAGAAAGCCAAGAACTTATCCACACCGTGAGCCGGCTGGCTCGCAAAGAGGGTGGGTCAATATTCGATGGAAATCGCGGGTCAGGATTCCATGGAACTCAACACTCCGACCTGCTTCGGCCACATCGGCTTCCTTTTCGTAGCGCGCGGAGCGTGCGCTCAGCTTCTCGCTGCGCGTGATTTCCTGCATTACCCCGACGGTGCGCATCGTCATGAAATCGCGGGTCAGGCTGAAACGGTCCTCTCCGTTCAGCGGCAGGTTGCTAATGCCCAGACGCAGCGTGGGATCGGGGCGCTGGCCCGCGGCGACTGCCATTTCGCGAGAAGCCGTGGCGAGGGCATCCTGGGCGACGAGTTGCTGCGACCGGTCCTGCGACAGGCGCAAGGCATCCGGAAGTCCCAGTACGCCAATGCCGGTCGTCTGAGCCAGAGCGCCAGCGCTGAGGCCGCTGATCAACAGCACACAGGCAAGAGAGCGACGCATCAATGCCGTGGCCGGCATAGCGTACATAGCTGGATAAAAACGCATTAAAAATCTCCCAACGAGGACGGTGCGTCCGATCTTGGGCCATCGTCTTCGCTGCGCCAAGAGGCGAGCGCCGAGAGAAAGGAGCCCAAGCGGCCACGACGAACTCAGGCCCGATGCCTAAGTACAACGTTTCTCGCGAGAAATCAGGTTCGCAGGCAGCAGTGCGCTATCGCATGCGGCGGGGCCGCAGCCCGCAAGAGCAAGCCGGGCGCGTAGTAGGCGTCCTCGGCGACAGGTGACGCGGTGGAGAGCGTCACGCGGTACAACTCCGTGAGAAGAGCCGGCGCAACGGCAGGAGCCGGGGTATGGTCAGCGCTTTGCTGACCTTGCTTGCAATGTTCAGCGCAGAGATTCGGCGCCTCAGGGTCGACTTGTCCGCAATCCGCTGGCATCTTCTGCGCTGCGTCAGCCACCATGGCTTGGCTGTCGTGTTCCGAGCGAGATGATTCGGCGAGAACTCCTGCTTGCACTTGAGTGCGAACGCTCGCGCCCGCAGGCATGGAGTTGAACAGGCCCGGACACGCATATGCCGCGATCGCCAGTTGGGCAAACACCAAAATGCCAATCATCGCGCGGATGACAGAACGCCGGAGCGAGCGCAGTCTTCTCATCACCGCGTCCCGATGCAGTGGCCACGAAAATCGTCGTATCGGCTGGCCATGCCGCTCGCAACGCTGGAGCAGAACCCCGGTGCCAGTGCTGCAATACCGTTGTCCACGTCAACGCGAGAGGGGTTGGTAAATTTCAGAGTGACGGTGGAGGTGCAAGCGGACACGATGGAACTTTGATTGAAACGCTCTTGCTCGTCAAGATCAACATTATCGCTGGCATCCACGTGTGCAAATCCGCCCTGTCGCTCAAAGGTGTTCATTTGCACCCAATTTTGGGATGCCAAAAGGCATTCGGTTTGCCATCGGGCTTTATTGTCGCACGATCTCCACGACGAACAGTGTGCCGTTGGCTTTTTCCGCCTTGAATTGAATCCTATCGCCGTTGTTCAGGTTTCTGAGGAGAGAGCGCTCCGACACGCGAAAGAGCATCGTCATCCCTGGCATGCCGAGGTTTTCGATGGGGCCATGCGAAATCAATACCTTGCCTTGATCCCAGTCGACTCTCTTGACCTGGCCAGTTGAATACGCGGGGTCTGGCGCTTTGCCCTGCGGGCTTGTAGCTGGCGATAGTTCCATCCTGGCCTCGATTGGTGTAGCGCTGACTTCTTGCAGGCCAATCGCACAGACGGCCGCCAGAATCGAGGCGCAGGCTGCATTTTTCATACGCATAGACGGTGATGGTGAGCATTGTTCAAACTGCCGGCGGTGGTCGATGACCAAGAAATTTCGAATCTCGGGGAAAGCCAATGCAGCCATGACCCATCTCTTCCATTGAAGTTTTCTTGTCAGATCCCGCCGGGTCA
Organism: Variovorax durovernensis; assembly: GCF_977011995.1. Taxonomy (NCBI): domain Bacteria; kingdom Pseudomonadati; phylum Pseudomonadota; class Betaproteobacteria; order Burkholderiales; family Comamonadaceae; genus Variovorax; species Variovorax durovernensis. The sequence goes on from NZ_CDRNCW010000002.1 coordinate 538,632, forward strand.
TCGGCGCAGCGCGCTCATTGGCAAACGCATGTCGCCTCCTTGGCGAAAGCCACACCACGTATCGTTGCGCGCTCGGCTGGGCATCTGATACGACCATGGTGGGCCCGCTGGTGGCCATCGCAGCACGACGACTTCCTAGACCAGAGGCAAGCGCCTCGGATCAAGCTCTTCATTGCGCCTATTGCGCGGCCGTCGCATTGCGGAACGCCTTGTTGGCTGCTGCCATGTCCTTGCGCTCGATATCTTGCGCCAGCGCTGTGAATTCGGGGCTGTTGCGGCGACGCGCATATTCGGCCGCGGCGCGTTGATAGACAGGCCGGGAAAGATCGGCGCCGGCTTCACCAAGCTGCGCTGCAGCCAACCCAGATCGCACCCAAATCAACGTGTCGGCCTGCACCGCCGCACGGGTATTGCTCGAGACATTGACGACTGCCCGCGGATTCCCCTGGGGATACCCTAGATCCGGTGCATCCTGGAGCCAACGCTGGGTATCCGCGATGACGGCGGCGCGGCTCATGGAGGCGGTCGCCGGCGCAGGGCGTGGATCGCCCTCGGCGTAGTTCCCCGCGAAAGCGGAGCCTGCGAATGCAGTCAAAAAGATCGCGATTGCGAAAGGGGTCTTGAAAGAGCGCTTCATTGAGAGTCCTTGGTTGAAGAGTACGGTCGAGGTTGTCGGTCGAGGCGTTTTCTTAAGTGGTGCCTCATCTCGTTCGGTGCGATGACTGTATGAACGCGGCTCAATCCCAGGTCTGACCAAACCATGACAGTTTTGTAATCTGCAATCTGAGCACCATGGCAAGGTCACCATGGCTTGCAATCTCACCTTTCCAGCGGCAGTTGGACAACGCCTGCACCTGGCTCCCGCGAGTGAAACTTCTCGGATCTGTCCTTCCTGGCAAACCTTGTTGCTCAGGTGGCTGTTGGGGTCATTGCCGCTGGAGATCTCGTTGCCCATTTGGCAATGGGCATCATGATGTTCGCGATGAAGGGGAGAGCACCAAATTCAAGCAGGACGGATCGGCACCGCCCATAGGACGCGAATCCAAACAGGACAAATCGTGACCCGCTACGGCGTGCGCCAGCCCACCCGATGCCCGACCGCTGTCGCGTCGTGGCGGGCATCGTCCTCGGTGTGCAAATAGATGCTGGTCGTGCTGATGTTGGCGTGGCCCAGGTTGTCGCGGACCACTTTCAGGTCGACCTTTTCGCTCAGATGGCTTCCGGGGTCTCCTCGTTTTCAGTGCAATAAGTGACGGTACGCAAAGCTAGCACTGGCGCGGGGGTGGTCTGGGTAGACCGTTGATTTCATTGACTTTCCTGTTCGCTTTGTAAACGGGTATGGTGGCCTCCCACTTTTGAGGTTCACGATGCAGGGTTGGCACACAACGTTTTTGGGGATGCGTGGGCTCCCCCGCGATATCAGCGACTTCGAGATGAAGGCATTTTTCACCTTCGATGGTGCCGAGCGCGACGCAATCAATGCACGCCGAGGTGATTCCCACAAGCTTGGTCTGGCGCTCCATATTGGTTTCCTGCGCATGAGTGGGCGTTTGCTCGGTGCCTTTCGGGTAATTCCAGTAGCCTTGTGGCGCCACCTTGGCAACGAGCTTGGCATTGCAGCACCAGAAGTCGCCTCGCTGAGAGCCATGTATGAACGCGGGCGCACGCTATTCGATCACCAACAAGTAGCCTGCACGGTCCTTGGATTCCAGTGGATGAGCGAGCACCAGCGCCGCTCACTGGTACGTGAACTGCGCGACGAAGTGGCGCGCTGCGCCGACCGCGATCAGCTACTCGTGCGGGCGCGTCAATGGCTGTACAAGAACAAGCTGGTGATCGTGCACGAGCGGGCAATTCGGACACTGATTGCGGCGGCACTTGCCCAGCTTGAAGTTGAAACAGGCACCGCCATCGCCGCCAGCGTTGATCCAGCAACACTTGATCGCTGGCGAGCCTCAGTTTCAGAGCTGCGCCCAGATGGACAAACCCAGCAGAGTTGGCTATGGGCTGCACCGGCGAAACACTCAACCCGCCAAATCAGCGAGGTACTGGAGCGCATCGACCTGCTTTACACGCTGGACGTTCATAAGCACCTGGCAGACATCCCCGATCTCATCTTGCGCCGCTACGCGCGCCGACTTGTCTCCAGGCCGCCCTCAGCCGGAGCCAAGATCAAAGAGCCAGCGCGCACCGTGGAGGTCGCATGCTTTCTTCGGTATTGCCTGTTCACCACCACAGACCAGTTGATCCTTATGGTGCAGCGCCGGATCGCCGATCTGTGGCGTCAGGCTGCCGCCGATGTCCCCGCTACCGTCAATTGGGCCGCAATGTACAAAACGCTGCTCGGCGAACTTGTTGCCTTGAGCGCGCAAGGTGCGGTGCCAGATGCTGAGTTGCGTGCCCGTCTTGAAGCCTTGATCACCGAAACCCAGAAACGCAAACCACCGAGCAGGGCCTCCCTGGTCCGCGAGGGATTGATTGATGGAATTCGCCCCGTGCGGTCGTTGCTCGTCGCCATTGCAAAGCTGCCCTGGCAGGCCACCGGCGAGCATCCTGCCATCGAGTACCTTGCCAAGCTGCAAGCTTTATATCTCAAAGGATCCAGAAAGCTGCCAGTTGAAGTGGTGGCACCAAGTCTGGGAATGATCTGGCAGGTTTCGATCTCCAGCCCAGACCGGGAACGGGCGTTTCAGGCGTTGGAGGTGGCCACCCTGTTTGCCCTGCGCCGCGCGGTGCGCAATGGCTCGGTCTGGATTGAGCACAGCCTGAGCTTTCGGGGTCGTGCGCGCTTGTTCTTCACGGACGAGCGTTGGCAGGCAGAGTCCAAGAAACACTATGCCCGTCTATCGTTACCCAGCAAGGCTGCCACTTTCTTGAAGCCTTTGCTGGCCAGAGTAACTGCCGGTGTCGATGCGGTGGCCGCTGCAGCCCGCAGTGGCGTACTGCGCGTGGATGATGAACTCCATTTGTCGCCATTGCCCGCAGAGGACGAAGACCCAGAAGTGACCAAGCTGCGCGCGGCTTTGGATCACCGCATCGGTGAGGTTCAATTGCCGGAAGTGATTCTGGCCGTTGACGCCCAGGTGCGCTTTAGCTGGATCATGCTCGGACGTGAGCCGCGCTCTACCGACGAGCTGCTGATGGTCTATGCCGGCATCATGGCCCACGGCACCAGTCTGACTGCGGTCGAATGCGCGCGCATGATTCCGCAATTGTCTGCCACCAGCATTCGCCAGGCCATGCGCTGGGCGCGGGACGAACGGCGTCTGAGCCAGGCCTGCCAGGCTGTGCTGGAATTCATGCAGCGACACCCGATTGCCGCCACCTGGGGGCGGTCCGATTTGGCATCTTCTGACATGATGACCATGGAGACCACCAAACGGGTGTGGCAAGCCCGGCTTGATCCTCGGCGCAACACACCTTCCATTGGAATCTACTCCCATGTAAAAGACCGGTGGGGCATCTTCCATGCGCAGCCCTTTGTGCTCAATGAGCGCCAGGCGGGCGTGGCCATTGAAGGTGTCATCCGCCAAGAAAAGCTGGAGACCAGCCAGCTTGCTGTGGATACCCATGGCTACACCGACTTTGCCATGTCACATGCCCGTTTGCTTGGTTTTGATCTTTGCCCGCGGTTGAAGGAACTCAAACAGCGCCACCTCTTTGTGCCACGCGGCACCAAAGTGCCCGCAGAAATCGCTGCGGTGTGCGAAGCCAATGTCGACGTCGCTTTGATCGAAAAGCATTGGGATAGTCTGGTGCACCTGGCAGCCTCGGTCATGAGCGGACATGCCAGTGCGGTGGCAGCTCTTGCGCGGTTCGGTTCTGCCGCCCAGGGCGATCCAATCTATGAGGCTGGCGTGCAATTGGGGCGGTTGCTGCGTACGGCGTTTTTGGCTGACTACTTTGTCAAGGACGCTTTCAGGAACGAGTTGCGCCGGGTGCTCAATCGGGGCGAGGCTGTTAACGCCCTCAAGCGCGCCATTTATACCGGCCGGATCAGCCCGGCGCAGGCCAAACGTGTCGATGAAATGCAGGCTGTGGCCGATGCGTTGAGCCTGATGGCCAACATCGTGATGGCGTGGAATACCTCACAGATGCAGGCGGTCCTGGATCGCTGGTCGAACCGCCGCCAGGTCATTCCACCGGAACTGATCGGGAAGATTGCGCCCACCAGGCTGGAGAGCATCAACTTGCGGGGTGTGTTTCGCTTCCCGGTTGACCGCTATGCTGACCAAATCCTGCCTTCGCGGCCAAATGCATCGATAACTGGCACCAATGGATGAAACCGACCACGGTTTGACGCCACGAATCGCAGATTTGAAAGTGAACAGGAAAGTCAATGAAATCAACGATCTACCAACACCACCTCCGCGCCAGTGCTAGCTTTTCGTACCGTCACTTATTGCACTGAAAACGAGGAGACCCCTTTATGGGACGACCTGCAGGGTGGATGTTGAAGCTGACGGGGCGAGGGGCGATGCGCTCGCCAGGTGCACCGTCGCTTCGGCGTGAGATGGAGCGGCGGTTCTGGAAGCAGATCGCAACCGGGTGCACAAGCGAGAGGGCTGCCGAAGCGGTGGGCGTATCGTCAGCTGTCGGCTCGCGCTGGTTCCGGCATCGTGGCGGCATGCCATTGTTCATGTACAAACCTGTTTCCGGAAGATATTTATCATTTGCGGAGCGCGAAGAGATTGGACTTCTGCGAGCCCAGGACGTTGGTGTGCGGGAGATCGCCCGCCGCATTGGGAGAAGCCCTTCTACAGTCTCACGAGAGCTGAAACGCAATGCTGCAACTCGCGGAGGCAAGCTCGAATATCGGCCGTCTGTTGCGCAGTGGAAGTCAGAGCTGGTTGCCAGAAGGCCGAAGCCGGCGAAGCTAGTGACGAACCAGCAACTGCACCACTACGTCCAAGACCGCTTGGAAGGCAAGATTCATGATGCTGCTGGCCGTGAGGTTGCCGGCCCTCGACAGGCACCGTTCCAGGGTCGCAACAAACCTCATCGAGGCGACCGAAAATGGGTCAATGGCTGGTCGCCCGAACAGATTGCCAACCGGCTGCACGTCGACTTCCCGGATGACAACTCCATGCGTATCTCTCATGAAGCCATCTACCAAGCGCTCTATATCCAGGGTCGTGGCGCTCTCAAGCGCGAGTTGGTGCACTGCCTGCGTACCGGGCGAGCGTTGCGCGTACCTCGAGGCAGGGCACAAGCCAAGTCATGGGCACACGTGAGCGAGGATGTGATGATCTCCAGTCGCTCCGCAGAGGCGGATGATCGCGCCGTTCCAGGACATTGGGAGGGTGATCTGATCATTGGCTTGAACCGCTCCGCGATCGGCACGCTGGTCGAGCGATCAAGCCGGTTCACAATGCTCGTGCACCTCCCTCGAGAGAGCGGCTATGGACTAGTGCCGCGAACGAAAAATGGCCCCGCGCTGGGAGGCTATGGAGCCGTGACCATGGCCAATGCGCTTAAGAAGACCGTGACGACCCTACCGGCCCATCTGAAGCAATCGTTGACTTGGGACCGAGGCAAAGAGCTATCGGACCATGCCCGGTTCACGATTGAGTCGGGAGTGAAAGTCTTCTTCGCTGATCCCCGTAGCCCATGGCAGCGCGGCACGAACGAAAACACGAATGGCCTCCTGCGGCAGTACTTCGCCAAAGGCACCGACCTGTCCCGATGGAGCGACCAGGAGATCCATGCCGTTGCCAATGCGCTGAACACCAGGCCCCGAAAAACACTAGGCTGGAGGACGCCAGCCGAAGCTTTGAATGAGTACCTAAAATCCAGTCAACAACCCAGTGTTGCGACGACCGGTTGAATCCGCCCAATTCGCCAGCTACGACTGGCAGGACTTCCTGAAGGAGCATGCCTTGGTGCCCAGCATGAGCCGGCGGGGCAACTGCCATGACAACGCCGTGGCCGAGAGCTTCTTCCAGCTCTTGAAGCGCGAAAGGATCCGGAGAAAGATCTACACGACCCGCGAAGACGCTCGCCGGGACGTGTTCGACTACATCGAGATGTTCTATAACCCCAAACGCCGCCACGGCAACAACAACCGGCTCTCGCCGGTGGAGTTCGAGCGGCGGTACTTCAACACGCTCGCGAGTGTCTAGAGAAGTGGGGGCGATTCAACATCGAGCAGGAGCACGTCGATCTGGCCCGAGCTGGCCAACTCCACCGCTTCTTCTCCGTTCTCGACCGCGGCAACAACGCGAACTTGTGCGGACTTTCCGAGCGCCCCCGTTAGAAGGATGCGGACGAACTCGTCGTCGTCGGCGATCCCAACGCGTATGCACTTCGGCGACATAGCCGCAATGTATGTGAGTTAGCGCGAGCCGTCTGTGCACACATCGATGTGTCCGCATAACGTTGAAGCTCCTTTACACGTAGGAGCCGAAACGACACCGAGCGACCTAGGGAGACTCGTTTAACACCGGCGTGTTAAGCGGGGTCTCCGCCGTTGTCCACTGAGAGCATTCGAGTTTGCGCGTGCTATCCTTGAGACTCGTTTGACGCTTGCGTCATCCGCAGTCCTCGTGACTGCATTGAACAACACGCAACCTTTGTAGGCCGTCCACCCTCGTGTGGCGGCCGACCTGGCGAAGCAGCGCTGTCCACATCCAAGCTCCCTCGGGAGCTTCGTAGGACTCTCCAACGCGCCGCGCTGCCAGCCTTGGCTGCTGGGGCCTTCCTTGCGGGCCGGAACACATCGTCCTGTGTGCGCTTTCCAAAGAGAGCGCAGACAGGGCGATGTGCCCGGTTTCAGATAGGAGAGTCCCATGCATGCTATCAATTGCCCCAAGGGCCCTGCCCTTCTGGCGAAAGCGGGCGTCTCGTTGTCCGACGCGCAGTGGTTCTACCGGAACCAGCGTGGCGGTGCGACGATGAGCGACACGGCCCGCCTGGATTCGATCCGCCGCAAGGTGTCCTCGTTCCTGGCGCAGTGATCCTCAACCCGCGTGCGTGGTCTTCCATTTCTGGACGTGCTGCGGATCAACCTACTCAACGAGAAAAGGGGCAGCACCTGTCGGCGCTGCCCCTCTTCCACTTTCTGGCTCCCGCTTTTCAGCGTTCGTCTTCCGGCCTGTCGTCCGGGCCAACGTGTGCGGCACCAGCACGTGCGTCTGGATCGTGTGCGCATAGGTACCGCCGCCGCATTTCTGAAACGTGCCGTTTTCCCAGCCGTCCGACTGTTGGGTGGCGGGCACGCCGCGCTCAAAGGACGCGCATGTTCACTCCTTCGGGGCAGTTCGCCCCCGTTGATTATGTTGGTCCGCAGCCGTCGCCGTAGGCGCCCTGCGGGAGCACCCAGTCGTCGATGAAGACGGGATGGTTCCACTCGCGGCTATTCGCGATCGCGACCCACTTCGGATCGAACTCGTACGGGGTGCCGGCGTTGGCCAATTCCTCGACGGTTTTACTGCGATGTATCGTGATCGTGAACCGGCGCTCGTAGTTCGCGATCTGCCCGAATTGCGCGGGCGCGATCGCACGGACCGATGCCCACTGGTTCTTGCCTCCGAAGATGCAAGCGATCCTCTATGTAGCTTGTACGCCAAGAATACAACTTGGCCTGACTGGCGCTCAGACGGGCAAGTGCGTGAACGCGTCCAGCATGCGCGTGTGGGCGCGAGCGCAGTGCCGGACGTAACGCCACGAGCCGTCCCCGAAGCGCCGCAGGTCGTCGTGATACGTCCCGACCATGTACAGGCTGCTCTCACCGGTCGGCAGCGTACGGTAGAGCGCGAAGGGCGTTTCGCTTCGCGCTGCATCGCCGCTCACCTCGACCATTGGGAGGGAGAGCACGTGGAGGCGTTTGGCCGGGTCGCGTACGTGGCGGGGGACCTCACTCACCGTCTTGCGCAGAAGTTCCAACGGCTGCGACCACCAAGGTGTCCAGCGTTGCAGTTCAGGGCTATAAGAGGTGATCTCATAAGCGCCATCGGCATCGAAGAGCGCGATCCAGTCCGCAAGCTTTTCGTCATCGAGGAGCCACGCGGTCTGCAGGACGATACGCTGCACGGCCGCAATGTCGTGGTCGAGAGCCCCCGTCATGCCGTGACCTCCGCCGTGGGACTTGCGGACGAGCCGTAGGGTGCGCTTGCGGGCCGGCCCATCAGGCGCTCCCACTCCTGATAGTAGGCGCGCAAGTTGGCGTCGTCTGTCGGATTCAAGTTTTCTTCGCGCGCGAGGATGCTGTAGCGCACGGCATCGGCCTTCATCGAGCGGTACTGCGATTCGACAGCGAGCAGATCCTCCGGCAAGTTCCGCCCCGCCGGGCCCCAGAACATGTTGTGGTGGCGCTGGCGCACTTCGCGCGTTGCCTCGTCGTCGCCTTTTAATCCGATGCCGCGCCATTCGATGAGCACGCTCTGCTCATCCAGCGGAATCATGCGATCCACGCGGACGACGTTAGAGCGGATGTTCACCATCAAATCGGGGAAAAAGTTGACCACCCGCATTTCGTTGTCCTGCAGCCCGGGGAGCGTGCCGCCCGTGATGTTGTCGTAGCCGCCGCGTTCGTAGGCGACAGTGGCCTGTCCGTCAGACCAGTAGCCACTGTGGCCGTGCGGAAAGAGCCGCAGCCGCATCGGGCTCGTCTTCCCCAGCACCCACGGCTGCGTTTGCCGGTTAATGGCGTGCAGCATGCTGTGGTATCGCTCGCTGTTGTTGTCCTGCCAAAGCTTCCAGTTGGTCTTGACGATGGCCTTGTGAAAGTGGAAGACCTCCAGTGGCGCATCGCCGAGTGGCTGTCGTAGCGGCTCAAGGACGTCCCCGAGGAATTGGACGAGCGGCTCGGCCTGGTCGTCCAGGTTGACGAACACGAAGCCGAACACCAACTCGGCGCGAACTGGGACGAGACCGAGCTTCGTCTTGTCCAGACCAACTGCTTCATAGCCTTCGGGCTTGGCCACGGCACGCAGTTGACCGTCTAGCCCATAGTTCCAGTGATGATAGAAGCACGTGAACGAGCGCGCATTGCCCGATTCCGTACGCACGACTTCGGCGGCGCGGTGGCGGCATACGTTGTAGAACGAGCGCACGGCGCCCGCTTCGTCGCGCACCACGACGATGGGCTTACCGGCTACCTGTGTGCAACGGAAGTCGCCGGCTTTCGCGAGCTCGCTTTCATGGCAGACGAACTGCCAGGTCTTCGCGAAGATGTTCTCCTGCTCCGCGCGGAAGATCGCGGGGTCCGTGAAGATGCGATTGTCGAGATAGTGCGTGGGCGGCAGAGACGGCGGGATGTGGCCAGGATTCATGGGGGTTACTCCGGTTTCACGTCGGCTTGCTGCGCCACGCGGGCCCATGTCGTGGCCTCACGCTGGAGAAAGCGGCCGAAGTCTTCAGGCGTGTTCGCGACGATGTCGAACTCGGCGGCGGCGATGCTGCCTTGTGCGCTGGGCGAGCGCAGCGCCTTCGCGATATCTTCCTGGATCTTGCGGACGATGGGCGCCGGTGTCGTCGCCGGCGCGAGGAAGCCGATCCAGACCGGCGCTTCCAAATTCGGGAAACCCGCTTCGGCCATGGACGGAACACCGGGCAGGGACTTGAGGCGCTTCCCGCCGGTGATCGCCAGCGCTTTCAGCTTGCCGTCCTTCACATAGGGAAGCACGTTGGCCGAGGCAAACACGCCGGCGCTCGTCTGCGTGCCGAGCAGGTCGGTCAGCGCCGGACCCGCGCCCTTGTATGGGATGTGCCTGACGTCGATGCCCGCGCGTGACTTAAAAAGCTCCATGGTCAGGTGTGAGGCACTGCCAGTGCCGATCGAGCCGTAGTTGAGACGCGAGTCCGGCTTTTTCGCAAGTGCCACGAATTCGCCAAGCGTGTTGACGGGCAGGTCGGGATTCACCACCAGCACCTGTTCGGAGGTGACTCCGAGGGTGACTGGCGCGAGCTCCTTGATGTCGTATTGCAGGTTCTTGGAAAGGAACGTACTAATGACGAGCGGGTTGAATCCGACCAGCAATGTGTGGCCATCTCCCGGCGCCTTCGCGACGAGCGCCGCGGCAATATTGCCTGACGCGCCCGGCCGGGGCTCGGCGATGACGGGTTGCCCCCACATCTCCTGGAGCCGTGGCGCAACGAGGCGTGCGACGAGATCCACTGTGCCGCCTGAGGCGGGAACGACGATGCGGACCGTCTTGGTAGGGGTCCAACGTTGCGCGAAGGCGGGTGCCCCAATCAGAGAGGCGGCAAATCCGAGCCCCATCGCGCGGCGCACACGGTTGGGTGATGAGGAGGTAGTCATGATCCGATCTTAGTGCGCACACCGAGCGGACCAGTCGAGGATTTCCCGGTAAGTGTCCGCTCTATGGACGCCAATCAGAGTTCAAAGAAACATTGAAATCTCTCGCGCCGTACGGATAGCTTCGCGCTGGCACTCGCGCAGCAGGGGACCGCGCAGGCGCAGCCCGGAACCGAAGATGCACACGGCCGCCACAGCCTCCCCGGTGCGGGCGATGACAGGGGTAGCCACGGCCACCGACCCCGCGATCAATTCGCTGTGAGTTACAAGCACCCCATCGGCGAGCACGGCTGCGATTTCCTTCAGCGCAAGTTCACGGTCGCGCCGCGAAGCGAGCGCGAGCGCGGCGCGGCGTTGCTCGGGCTGCATGTGGGCGAGCAAGACCTTTCCACTCGCGCCCCGGTAGAGAGGTTCGGAATAGCCCATGCCGCGGCTGAGAGAGAGGGGTTGCGGGCTCTTGTGCTCGAAGACGCACATGCGATGGGTGGGCGAAATTGGCATCATCAGTCCCACCGTCTCCTGCGTCTCCTGCCAAAGCCGTTCGAGCGGCCCGGTCGCCAACGCCACCAGCGCAGGTGCCGGTGTCCACGACTGGGCCAGGAGACCGAACCTGGGACCGAGTTGGAAGCGCAGCGGCGAACCGAACGAATAGATAAGCCCTTTCGCCTCGAGCGTTCGAAGGAGGCGGTATAGGGTCGGTCGCGACAATCCCGTGCGCTCCTGCAGGGCGGGCAGGTCGAGCACAGGCTGGTCTTGATTAAAGCTGAATAGCACGTCGACCGCGCGCTCGACGGAGCGCACGGATTCGCTTTCGCGACCTTTCGTCTTGCCGGGTGCTGCCTTGTTGGTTGCGCTCATTAGCCGGTGTTCATTCTGTGGACAGTGTAGGCAGTACCGCGGATACGCTCCGGGCGCGTAATGCGTACGCTGTCGGGGATCGGCAGTGTAGTGGGATGCGGGCATCCGGCCCGGGTTTGTCCATACTGCGGACCATCTAAAGCAAGACCGACAACTGTGACGACGCATCACGACTACGCGCCCCCAGCGACAATTGCGCGGCCACCGTTCGCCTGCGCTACGAGGCGGCATTTTGACTCGCGCGAGACAGCATGAGCACATCATCCGGTGAGTTGACCGTCCGTATCACGGCGAAAACCCAGGAGGCGCTTGACATCTGCGCCTTCGAACTGAGGGCGGTTCACGCGCCGTCGCTGCCGGCGTTCTCCGCCGGCTCGCACATCGACGTGCACATCGGCGGTTTTACGAGACAGTATTCCCTGTGCAACGACCCGTCAGAGAATCATCGCTACCTGATCGCCGTCCTGAAGGACGCGAAGGGCCGCGGCGGCTCAGCGGCGATGCACGAGCAGCTGCATCCAGGCGACACGATCCACATCAGCGTGCCGCGCAACCACTTCCATCTGGCCAGCGGTGCCCGTCGCCACCTGCTGGTTGCGGGCGGGATCGGTGTGACACCGGTCCTCTGCATGGCGGAGCGGCTTGCCAGCCTGGGCGCCGATTTCGAGATGCATTACTGCGCCCGCTCTCCGGAGCGCGCGGCGTTCCGCTCGCGCATCGAGCAATCAGGGTTTGCTTCGCGCGTGTGCTTCCATTTCGATGACGGCTCGCAGGAGCAGAAGCTCGACATCCCAGCGCTGCTGCAGACGCCAGAACCGGGGGTGCATGTGTATGTCTGCGGGCCAAAGGGTTTCATGGACGCCGTCCTGCGCAGTGCGCGTGAGCGCGGTTGGCCCGAGGACCAATTGCACTACGAGTTCTTCGCGTCAGATGCAGCCGCCCCGCGGCAGGACGATGGCAGCTTCAGCGTCAAGCTCGCCAGCTCGGGCCGGGTGATCCCCGTGCGGGCCGACCAGAGCGTCTCGCAGGCCCTGAACGCAGCAGGTGTGGGGGTGGTGACCTCATGCGAGCAGGGTGTCTGCGGCACCTGCGTCACGCGCGTGCTGGAGGGTATTCCAGATCACCGCGACATGTACTTCACACCCCAGGAACAGGCTGCGAATGACCAGTTCACCCCTTGCTGCTCGCGTGCCAGGACGCCGCTGCTGGTACTCGACCTGTAAGGTCGGTCCAGCCCGGTGGCCCGGGCGGGCCGGCAAGGGCTAGGCCGTGCCGCTGGCGAGGCAATGTTCCAGGAAGGTGCGGGAGGCGGTCCCGAGATGCCTGGCCCTGTGCACTACCACGGAGAGCGTGCGGCGCTTCGGCGGCAGCGTAGTGGCGAGTTCCACCAGCCAGCCGCGATCCACGGCGCCCGCGACTGCGTGCCGCGACAGGCAGCCCAGGCCCAGGCCCGAGGCGACCGCGCGCTTGACTGCCTCGTTGCTGCCGAGTTCCATCCCGACGTCCACGTCGGACAGGTGCGGGATCAGCCAGCGGTCGGAAGCCTCACGGGTCCCGGAGCCAGGCTCGCGCAGGATCCAGCTGGCTTCCGACAGCTTGGGGTCTCCTCGTTTTCAGTGCAATAAGTGACGGTACGCAAAGCTAGCACTGGCGCGGGGGTGGTCTGGGTAGACCGTTGATTTCATTGACTTTCCTGTTCGCTTTGTAAACGGGTATGGTGGCCTCCCACTTTTGAGGTTCACGATGCAGGGTTGGCACACAACGTTTTTGGGGATGCGTGGGCTCCCCCGCGATATCAGCGACTTCGAGATGAAGGCATTTTTCACCTTCGATGGTGCCGAGCGCGACGCAATCAATGCACGCCGAGGTGATTCCCACAAGCTTGGTCTGGCGCTCCATATTGGTTTCCTGCGCATGAGTGGGCGTTTGCTCGGTGCCTTTCGGGTAATTCCAGTAGCCTTGTGGCGCCACCTTGGCAACGAGCTTGGCATTGCAGCACCAGAAGTCGCCTCGCTGAGAGCCATGTATGAACGCGGGCGCACGCTATTCGATCACCAACAAGTAGCCTGCACGGTCCTTGGATTCCAGTGGATGAGCGAGCACCAGCGCCGCTCACTGGTACGTGAACTGCGCGACGAAGTGGCGCGCTGCGCCGACCGCGATCAGCTACTCGTGCGGGCGCGTCAATGGCTGTACAAGAACAAGCTGGTGATCGTGCACGAGCGGGCAATTCGGACACTGATTGCGGCGGCACTTGCCCAGCTTGAAGTTGAAACAGGCACCGCCATCGCCGCCAGCGTTGATCCAGCAACACTTGATCGCTGGCGAGCCTCAGTTTCAGAGCTGCGCCCAGATGGACAAACCCAGCAGAGTTGGCTATGGGCTGCACCGGCGAAACACTCAACCCGCCAAATCAGCGAGGTACTGGAGCGCATCGACCTGCTTTACACGCTGGACGTTCATAAGCACCTGGCAGACATCCCCGATCTCATCTTGCGCCGCTACGCGCGCCGACTTGTCTCCAGGCCGCCCTCAGCCGGAGCCAAGATCAAAGAGCCAGCGCGCACCGTGGAGGTCGCATGCTTTCTTCGGTATTGCCTGTTCACCACCACAGACCAGTTGATCCTTATGGTGCAGCGCCGGATCGCCGATCTGTGGCGTCAGGCTGCCGCCGATGTCCCCGCTACCGTCAATTGGGCCGCAATGTACAAAACGCTGCTCGGCGAACTTGTTGCCTTGAGCGCGCAAGGTGCGGTGCCAGATGCTGAGTTGCGTGCCCGTCTTGAAGCCTTGATCACCGAAACCCAGAAACGCAAACCACCGAGCAGGGCCTCCCTGGTCCGCGAGGGATTGATTGATGGAATTCGCCCCGTGCGGTCGTTGCTCGTCGCCATTGCAAAGCTGCCCTGGCAGGCCACCGGCGAGCATCCTGCCATCGAGTACCTTGCCAAGCTGCAAGCTTTATATCTCAAAGGATCCAGAAAGCTGCCAGTTGAAGTGGTGGCACCAAGTCTGGGAATGATCTGGCAGGTTTCGATCTCCAGCCCAGACCGGGAACGGGCGTTTCAGGCGTTGGAGGTGGCCACCCTGTTTGCCCTGCGCCGCGCGGTGCGCAATGGCTCGGTCTGGATTGAGCACAGCCTGAGCTTTCGGGGTCGTGCGCGCTTGTTCTTCACGGACGAGCGTTGGCAGGCAGAGTCCAAGAAACACTATGCCCGTCTATCGTTACCCAGCAAGGCTGCCACTTTCTTGAAGCCTTTGCTGGCCAGAGTAACTGCCGGTGTCGATGCGGTGGCCGCTGCAGCCCGCAGTGGCGTACTGCGCGTGGATGATGAACTCCATTTGTCGCCATTGCCCGCAGAGGACGAAGACCCAGAAGTGACCAAGCTGCGCGCGGCTTTGGATCACCGCATCGGTGAGGTTCAATTGCCGGAAGTGATTCTGGCCGTTGACGCCCAGGTGCGCTTTAGCTGGATCATGCTCGGACGTGAGCCGCGCTCTACCGACGAGCTGCTGATGGTCTATGCCGGCATCATGGCCCACGGCACCAGTCTGACTGCGGTCGAATGCGCGCGCATGATTCCGCAATTGTCTGCCACCAGCATTCGCCAGGCCATGCGCTGGGCGCGGGACGAACGGCGTCTGAGCCAGGCCTGCCAGGCTGTGCTGGAATTCATGCAGCGACACCCGATTGCCGCCACCTGGGGGCGGTCCGATTTGGCATCTTCTGACATGATGACCATGGAGACCACCAAACGGGTGTGGCAAGCCCGGCTTGATCCTCGGCGCAACACACCTTCCATTGGAATCTACTCCCATGTAAAAGACCGGTGGGGCATCTTCCATGCGCAGCCCTTTGTGCTCAATGAGCGCCAGGCGGGCGTGGCCATTGAAGGTGTCATCCGCCAAGAAAAGCTGGAGACCAGCCAGCTTGCTGTGGATACCCATGGCTACACCGACTTTGCCATGTCACATGCCCGTTTGCTTGGTTTTGATCTTTGCCCGCGGTTGAAGGAACTCAAACAGCGCCACCTCTTTGTGCCACGCGGCACCAAAGTGCCCGCAGAAATCGCTGCGGTGTGCGAAGCCAATGTCGACGTCGCTTTGATCGAAAAGCATTGGGATAGTCTGGTGCACCTGGCAGCCTCGGTCATGAGCGGACATGCCAGTGCGGTGGCAGCTCTTGCGCGGTTCGGTTCTGCCGCCCAGGGCGATCCAATCTATGAGGCTGGCGTGCAATTGGGGCGGTTGCTGCGTACGGCGTTTTTGGCTGACTACTTTGTCAAGGACGCTTTCAGGAACGAGTTGCGCCGGGTGCTCAATCGGGGCGAGGCTGTTAACGCCCTCAAGCGCGCCATTTATACCGGCCGGATCAGCCCGGCGCAGGCCAAACGTGTCGATGAAATGCAGGCTGTGGCCGATGCGTTGAGCCTGATGGCCAACATCGTGATGGCGTGGAATACCTCACAGATGCAGGCGGTCCTGGATCGCTGGTCGAACCGCCGCCAGGTCATTCCACCGGAACTGATCGGGAAGATTGCGCCCACCAGGCTGGAGAGCATCAACTTGCGGGGTGTGTTTCGCTTCCCGGTTGACCGCTATGCTGACCAAATCCTGCCTTCGCGGCCAAATGCATCGATAACTGGCACCAATGGATGAAACCGACCACGGTTTGACGCCACGAATCGCAGATTTGAAAGTGAACAGGAAAGTCAATGAAATCAACGATCTACCAACACCACCTCCGCGCCAGTGCTAGCTTTTCGTACCGTCACTTATTGCACTGAAAACGAGGAGACCCCAATGAAGAAGGGGTCATTGGACAGCTTGAAACTCTCCACGCGGTGCGGCTTGAGCTGAAAGGCTTGAAGATAGCGCGCGACCGTGCTCTTGCTGATGCCGGTTTCGGCTGCCAGCGTGCGCGTGCTCCAGTGGGTACCTCCATCCGCAGGCTTGGTGTGCAGCGTCTTGTGGATCAATTCAGCTACGCGCTCGTCATCGACCGTGCGCGGCCGCCCCGGGCGTAGTTCGTCGTACAAGCCCGCCAGGCGCTGACGCGCATATCGCCCCCGCCACTTCACAACAGTGCTGCGCGCTACTCTCAAGTTCTGCGCGACCACGATGTTCTCCTCGCCCCCTTCGCACGCCAGAACGATGCGTGCACGCAGAGCCAGTCCTGCGGGCAGCGAGCGCGAGCGCGCCATCGAGCTCAGCTCCTCGCGCTCTGCTTCGCTAAGTTTGATTTCCGTTCGGGCGTATCGGTTGGCCATTGCAGCACCTCCAAGGATGCCGCAACTCATGCACTTTCTGTGCCTACGAATTAAAGGGACAACACACTAGCTGATCGAAGATTTCCACAAACTGCCTATGCATCAGATTAGCGTGGCCCAGCGGCGAGGCCGGCGTCTCGCTCCTGCTCGCGCTGCTCGAGGGACTGATCGCTTGGTGCGACAGGTGCCCTGATGCCAGACCGCACTTGTACGTACACCTTCAAAGTGTCTCTGATCATTCAGCGGCCTTCAAATAGATCGGTTTGCGAGCGCTCGCGCACAACCAAGACTGGCACTGGAGATAGCCGAATGATCTGCTCCGCACCACTACCCAGCAGGAGACGGCTTGGACCGCTGCGTCCGTGCGTCCCGAGCACGATGAGTTCCTCCCCAAACTGAAGGGCGACCCTTGCGACGAGGTCACCTAGCCGACCGGTGGCATCGTCCAGCAATAAGTGGTCGACCTCCAACCCTTCCGAGATCGCCGCTGTCGCTGCGTCTCTGAGTATCCGGTACCCACTGTCCCTTAGAGTGGCGAACATATCGGCCGAGACGCCCCCACTGGGGTCGTAGCCGGCCAAGTACACAGCGCGGTCCACCACATGCAACAGGCGAATTCGTGCACCCATCTCTTTTGATAGCGATATCGCTGTGCGCAGCGCGCCATTTGATGGCTCACTACCATCGACGGGAACCAGGATGTGCTTGTACATTGCGCACTCATTGATACGGTGAGGCCAGTGTCGCAACACACGGGAAAGTGAGGTGCTGCCGATGCGCGATTTGGACGAAATGAAACATCAACCGGATTCTGCGCACACGGGACCTACGTGATGTGGCGTGTCGAACAAGTCGCGACGGCGGAAGCTCGGAAGGTTTAGGAGTGCAGCTCGCTCGGATTGTGCTTAAGGCGCAACGTACTAATCGCGGACCACAGCTACTGAACGTTCGAATTGCTTCACGGCCTTCCGGACGGGGACATCATGGGCGCGGCCGCACCTTCGTTTATGGAGCAACCCTGCGCGATACGCGGACGCGGTGATTCAACGCCTGGGTGATGAAGAGGACGCGTCGTCACATGGGCTGGAAGCTACCGAAGCCCGAAGCTCCAGCGATCAGCGTGGGAAGTGGGCTAAGTGCCCGGCCTCCGCGCGATCTTCACTGGCGCGCCGCCGAAACGCTGCTTAGACCGATGCGACGCCACACCGGCGTCCATTTCATGAACATGCCCCGGCAGCCACACGAGCAATTCGGTCGCGAGGCGATTGATGAGCAGTGCCTTCTTCTCTGCCGCGACATCGACCTGAGTCAGCACCACCATCACCTCGTCAAGTGAGTTCAACACCGCCGCATGTTCGTCCAAGTGGCACTTGGCGTTGCCATCCGCCATGGCCCTTAGCTCAATGTCTTCCAGAGCGAAATGCCTTGAGGCGTGCTCGCGCACCGCTTCGAGACGGCGAGACACTTCATCTAAGGGTGCATCGCGGAGTTGGAGAACAAGGTCCTCAAGTCTCAGATGGTCCTCATCGAGCACGGAGTCGCCAAGCGTCAGCGGATGATTCATAGCGAATGTCTGTTAGGTAGTCGGAATCAATTGTCGCCCAGCCTCGGGGACGTATTTGCGGACGCACTAGGTCTCACCCGGCCGCTCAGATGTTTCCTGGACGATCCCGCCTGAGTCATTTTGGATCTGCCGAATTTCCATGCATCGGGGTTCCACCGCCAGTGACTCGCAAGGCTGGCATCTTCTCGTCCCTCGTGCGACAAGGCAGTCGCGAATCGTCGAAACTGAACCCCATTTTCATTCATAGCGCGACGACTTCGGCCAGCGCAACTTCGTCGATCCTCGCAGGAACATCGCCACCAATCCCAAGGCAGGACCAAGCGCAAGCCAGGTCACGGCCGCTTCTCCTTTTGAGCCGAACAGCTCAGTGACCAGGCTGATCGACATGATGCTGATGGCAAAGCCGATCGCGTTTTGCACCGCCAGCGCGCTGCCTATCAGATCTGCGGAGCAGGCCTGGCTCGAGAGACTGGAGAACTGCGCCGAGTCCGCCACAACTGTGGCGCCCCAGAACACAAGCACTGCTAGCCGCAGGAAGTCTGGCCAAGCCGCGGTGAAAGGATAGATCACGCAAATCGTTCCGGAAGCGGACAGTGCGACTGCGGCGACGGGCGCGCTGCCAAAGCGACGCGCCAACCTGCCTGCGACCAAGCTGCCGACGAAACCAGCTGCGATCACGCCAAAGTTGGCGGCGGGGCCTAGAGAGGCTGGCATCAGTGGCGCGACCAAAAAAGGAACAAGCGTCCAAAAGGCGTACAACTCCCACATATGTCCGAAGTATCCGAACGCGGCCGAGCGGAAGGCGGGCACTCGGAATGCCTGCAGCACACTGCCCAATCTGGGATGAACGCCGACGGTGTTTAATCTGGCATCGGGACCATCCCCGGTGACCAAAACGAGGATGGCTCCGACGACAGACAGCAGCGAGGCAGCCGCGACGGTGGAGTGCCAGTCTAGTCCGGGGGCCCAGGCACGTAGCCCGTACGGAAAGGCTGTTCCTAGCACCAGCATGCCTACCAGCACTGCGAGCGTGTCCGCAGTCCGGCCCCGATTCCACCCGACCACCAGCTTCATGCCCAGGGGGTAAATTCCCGCAAGCGCCACACCATCCGCGAAGCGCAGCGCGAGCGACGGAGCGAAGCCGAAGCCGCCGAATGCGAACAGTGCGTTAGCGAGGGCGCCAAGCAACCCGGAAACGAAGAAGATGCGGCTGGCAGGCACCCTGTCGGCCAGATTCGAGAGCGCGAAGGCTAGGGTCCCGAAGATGAAGCCGCCCTGCACAGCCGACGTCAGGGCCCCGACGGAAGAAGGGGGCAGCCCCCAACCCCGCAGAAGTTCGGCTGCGGCGCCATTGGCACTGAACCAGAGCGATGTACAGAACAACTCGGCCACGGCAATGATTCCGATGGCAGCCGCAGCAGGGATGGACACAGGCGAGGGTTCAGAGGTCCAGAGTCAAGCGGTCGTCGCGAGCCCGTGAAACGCAGACCATCATGGTGTCACCCCGCTCCTTCTCCGCCTCGGACAGAATGGAATCCCGGTGGTCGATTCGGCCGGCGCATACCCGCGTTTCACAAGAGCCGCACACCCCTTGCCGGCACGAGGTCGGTACGAATACCCCGCGCGCGTCGAGCACATCGGCGATGCTTTGGCCCGGACCGATCTCGAGCGTAACGCCGCTTCTGGCCAGCACCACAGAGAATCGTCTGTTCTCACCTTGAAGAGCCGCAGGTGCAGCTGAGAAGCGTTCGAAATGCGGCGCCGGGCGCCCTAGCCGTTCACTTTCCGCTTGGACGGCGGCAATGAGTCCCTCGGGCCCACAGCAGTACACCTCCGCGGCGGCCGCTGTCTCCGCGAGGAGCTTGCCCACGGGAAGTCGGCAAGCTTCGTCCGCCGGGAACACACGGACTCGGCCGGCGCGATCTTCGAGCTCGTCCATGAACGCCATACCGGCGCGGCTCCTTCCGCAGTAGGCAAGCTGCCAAGGCGTACCTATGGAGTCCGCAGCTTCGATCATGGCCCGGATAGGCGTGATGCCGATACCGCCAGCGACGAACAGGTAGCCCGGAGCGGGTTGAAGCGGGAAGTGATTGCGCGGAAGACCGACACGGACGCGGTCACCGGGCCGCAGTGCACGATGAACGTGGCGTGAAACGCCTCGCCCCTCTGGCCGATGCAGCACGGCAACTTGCCACCTTCGGGCCCCGAGCGGACCGCACAGCGAGTACTGCGCAGTACCAATACCTTCGAAGACCAGGTCCACGTGCGCGCCTGCGCTCCACGGCGGTAGATCACCGCCGTCCGGGTGTTCGAGTGTGAGGGACAGGATCCCATCCGCCAGGCGCTCCATCGCGCGGACCCGCAGGTCGATTCCAGCTTCGACTGGCATCAAGCAGCCTTCTCGGTGGCGCCTCGCTCGGATCGAGCAGCATCAAGGCTCTCGTGTTCAAGCAGTTGTCGGTACTCGTCCTCCGAGACGATCGTCTCGGCTACTTCGACGTGGATCACCCCGTCCGGAGGTGGCGTGCGGAAGACATCGCGCGGGTCATCTCCCCGGGCAACAGCGTCGATACACTCCTTGATGATGCGGCGGAGCTTGATTACGCCACGGTCGGACGTCGCCAGATGCTCATGTTCCCGGGGCTGAATCACACCTTGACTGGACTGAATCTGCGTATCTTGTCGAAGGATCACCGTCGCGCCGCGCGCTCCTCCCTTGGCATAGTCGGGATACGCATCTGCGCCCGGCCTGATGTATTCCGCGTAGGGCACGGGGCGCGGCATGTCGTAGAGCGCCGGGTCAGCGTCGTACTTGAATTGCGTGGGACGACCGTCGTCGTCGAAAGGGGCGAACAGCACTTCCCACTCGACGGTGTTCAAGTCGTCCATCGGTACCACCCACACATGGCGCAGTGTCGATGGCTGGTTGAATGCTGATTCGTCAGGATCGGGGATCGGCACTTTCATGCCGTTGGGCGCGATGAAGTGCACTTCGCGGACGTAGCGGGTCTCGTCGCGCGGGCCGCGCCGGACGGCAACCGCGATTGAGCCGATGGCAGAGTCGAAGTAGTGGCACTCTGGCGTTTCCTGCCAAGGCTGCATCTGCTTGTGCAACCAAGTGGTGTGGGCCGGATCCTGGTGGTTATCCACCAGCTGCAGCCAGTTCGAAGGAACAAAGCGCGCAAACGCCGCGCGGCGCGTGCCGTCCTCCCGCACCAACACATCCCAACGCGGCAGCTCAGGCGCCGGCGAAGGGCCCAAATACGCGAACACCAAGCCGCCGAGCTCCTGCACCGGGTAATTCACTTGCTGGATGCGTTCCTTGAAACGGCTGTCCGCCGGCTCACAGGGCTGCTGCAAACATGCGCCGCTCACCGAAAACAGCCAGCCGTGGTACGGGCAGCGAAGCCCTTCTGCTTCCACGTACCCAGTGGCGAGGTTGGCGCCCCGGTGCGGGCAGCGGGAGTCGAGCAGGCCGCACTGCCCGTCAGGCTTGCGGAACAGGACCAGCTCCTCGCCCAGAATCTTCACAAGCTTGGGCGTGTCCTTCAGGTCGGCAGACACCCCGACAGGGTGCCAATAGCGGCGCAGCATGCGACCTGCGGGAGTGTGGGCTCCGACTCGCGTCAGCTCGTAGTTGTCTTCCGATTTCATTCTGAACCTCCAGGAGTGCGTCGAATGGAGGCCGGCATCAGGGACACAAGGCCCTTTGGCGCCCACAGGACAATTGCGATAAAGACGAGCCCCAACAGCAGCGGATACCACGTCGTGGCACTCAGGAGCTGTTTGAGCGTCATGAATGCGGCCGCGCCAACAATCGGCCCGAAGAGGGTCTGCACGCCGCCGAGGAGCACCCAGATCACCACCTCGGTCGAGAGTGCGGGTCCGACGAGTTCGGCAGACAGCGTGCGTGTGAGAAGCACGTAGAGCATGCCCGCCGTGCCCGCGATGAAAGCGGACACGAGCGTTACGAGCAACTTGGCGGAGTCAACGTTGTAGCCGAGAGCTTGCACGCGTTGCTCGTTCCCTTTGATCGCAAGCAGCAGGTGACCGACGCTGGAGCGAACCAGCATTCTGGCCAACAGGTACATGGTGAGCGTGACCACGGCGACGATGGCGTAGGCCTCGCGTGGCGAGAGCGCGCTGAAAGATTTCACCCGTGGGATCGATAAGCCGTCTTCGCCTCCGGTCACGCCGGTGACCGTGAGTGCAGTCCCGCAACTGAAGATCGTCGAAGACTTGCTGGCGCGAGGCGTGGCCGAAGGGCATTTCCGCCGCGACGTGACGGTAATGGAACTGCACCTCACCATTGTCTCGCTCTGCTATTACTACCTGTCCAACGCAGCGACGATGTCCAACTTCTTGGATTTCGACATGAAGCAGCAAGACGCGCGCGATGCCTGGCTGACGCATATAACCCGTGTCGTATCGGATTTTCTTGTGCAAAGATAAGCGCCGACCTTGCAGTGGGTCGATAGTGGATTCCGGGCCTTGTTCGATACGTACAATCCATGCATGTCCAAGGCTGCTCGTGTCTCTCTTGAAAACCGGATCTCCTATCGATGCCTTTCGATTGCCGCCCGGATTACCCGCCATCTTTCGCCTGCGTGGAAGGCGGAATTCGGCCTGACCGTGATCAGTTGGCGAGTCATGGCGGTCATTGGCCGGTTCGCGCCTGTCTCGGCCAAGCAGGTCGCAGCGCGCACAAGCACGGACGCATTCTTCGTGGCCCGCGCCATTGATAAGTTGGTCGAGCAAGGTTATGTGCAGAAGGACGTGGACCACGAAGACAGGAGGCGCTTGCGACTCAGCCTTACACCCTCAGGAAAAAAGGTTCACCGGCAGGTGGAGGACATGATCAATGCTGTGGAAGCAGAGCTCTTGGCCGGGATACCCTCAGACGAATCAGCGATCTTCTTTCGCGTGATGTCGGTGCTGGAGGATCGGACCGGAGCTCTGGCATCCATACCGTCATGATTTCTCAGTTGCCCAGCGTGATGCCTGCCTTCTGAATCACGGAACCCCAGCGCTTGAACTCCGACTTCAGGTAGGAGTCGAACTGCTCGGGACTTGATCCGCGGCTTTCTACGCCCAGCTCAGTGAGCTTCTCCTGCACATCGCGTTGCGCGAGCACGTGACGCATTTCTTCCGACAGCTTTCTGCGGAATTCAAGCTTTGTTCCTGCCGGAGCGAGAACTGCAAACCAGGGTCCTGAAACGATCTCCGGGTAGCCTGCCTCGGCAAATGTCGGAACTTCCGGCAATACCGAACTTCGCTTGGCGGACGCCACTGCAATCGGCCGCAGCTGACCTGAACGGATTCGCGGCAACAGATTGATGGTGTCCGCGATCATCATCCCCACCCGCCCGGCAAGAACGTCCGTAAGAGCCGGTGGAAAGCCCTGGTACGCGACGTGCGTCAGGTTGATTCCGGTTTGCTGGTTGATTAGCTCGCCGGTAACATGGCCGGTCGTTCCGACGCCTTGGGTACCGAAGGTCATCTTGTCCGGATTCGCTTTGGCGAATCCGCGCAGCTCCGAGAAGTTGGCGACGGGAAACGCCTGGTTCGTGACCAACACGTTCGGCGCCTCGGCCACCACCGTTACGGGCGCGAAAGCGGCTTCCGCGTTGTACGGGAGCCGCTTCATGAGGAATGGATTGAGGACCAATGGCCCCTGTGCGGTGAACAAGAACGTGTATCCGTCAGCGGGAGCCCTTGCGACAAAATCGGCACCGACCGTGCCTCCGGCGCCCGTGCGGTTTTCGACCACGATCGACTGCCCTAGTCTCGTTTCGAGATGCCGCCCCATCAAGCGCGCGAGAACATCGATGGAGCCACCCGCTGCGAAGGGCACGACAAAGCGAATGGGCTTCGAGGGCCAGACGTCCTTGCCTTGGGCTTGGGCGTCCATGGCGCCGCAGGTTGCCATCAATACGGCCGCGATGCTGATGATCGTTCCGAACTTCGTAATCACTTTCACTGTAATGTCCTTCAGGGTTGGATTGATCTGTCCCACTCACCGCCGGCGAGTCGCCCGACACCATGCTCGTCTGAGACGCAGGGGTCAGAGTGCTCGCTGAAGGGCGTCAGGCAGACGGTACGGTGGCCGGGTGACTGCCCGCCTGTTCCGCGGTCACGTCCTTCGGGAGCAGCATGGCCACGGCCCTGCGTCTGTAGAGGTCGCCACGGGCAGCCGCCACGGGAACGATTCCTTCACTGGCGAACTTCTTTGCCGACTCGATCAGACGACGCCTGCATCTGACGATTGCGGTGTCCGAGGTACCGAGGTGCTCTTTCGTGCGATCAGCGATAGCGCCCTGACTCTCCTGCACGGCGAGGTCCTGCAGCTGCGCGCTCGGAATACCGGTAAATGAGCCACTCCTCTGCAGGGTTCGGTCCATCAGGTAGTCATTCGCACGGTTGCCCTCCGGGATGTAGGTTCCCGGCAGCAGCTTCGCGTAGTCAAGTGTTCCGTGCCTGTACTCGGCAAGTTCCTCGCTGCTGAGAGGACGACCGGCGTGGTATCGCACGCGATACCACCAGCAGTTCTCGTCGTCGATGGGAATGAACAGATTTGCCCTGCAGACCAGGTCGTCTCCGGTGGGTACCAGGACGCTCGTGGGCATCAGCCACTGCGTGATGCGCCAATAGTAGGCGTCCGGTGATCCCTCGCGGCGTGCCGAGATTCTCATTCCGTACTCGGTGTCTTCGCAAAAGAACCTGGGCGCACCGTCTGCATCGCCGAATTCCTGCAGCTCGCCCACCCCGAACACATCCTTTTCCATCGGCCCGATCGACCGGTGGAGAAAGGTCAAATGGGCCGTATCGATGCTGCCTTCCAGTGCCTGCTGGTAGTTGCATTTCATCAGACACTTGGAGGCATACACGTTCGCTGCGGGCAGGCCCATGAACTCCATCTGTGGAAGGGGAGGAATCGATTCCACGGGCCCGAGATATGCCCAGACGATCCCACCAGCCTCATGCACTGAGTAGGCCTTGGCTCGGACGTTCGGGTTGCATCGCATCGGGCTTTCGGAGGGCTCGCTGGGCATGTCCAGCACCTCCCCCGTCACGCTGAATTTCCAGCCGTGGTAGACGCATCGGAGTCCCCCCTCCTCATTTCGTCCGAAGTAGAGGTCGGCCAGACGATGCGGGCAGTGTGAGTCCAGCAGCCCCACCCGCCCGGCCGAATCACGGAAGGCCACAAAGTCCTCTCCCATCAAACGCACACGCACGGGGGGGCAATCGGGTCCGGACAGTTCTTCGGACAGAAGAGCCGGTTGCCAAAAGTGTCGGAAGAGCCCTCCCATGGCGGTACCAGGGCCGACGCGGGTGAGGATCTGATTGTTCTCGGAAGTCAACATGCTCTATCTCCGTCGAGTAATACTAGCTATTCGCTATTATTAATGCGACGAACAGGAGCTGTCAACGCCAGCGAGCGAAAATATGCGCCGCGTGGCGCATGGTTTCACTTGCCACCGGGCTAGTACTAAGAGCAGGCTCCGAACAGGCTACGCTGCAGCGTGTCACGAGCTTGCATGAGCACGGGAAGCAGGGTGCGCGTGAACTCGGTCATGGACATCCGCTCTGCCCCGACCGATATGCTCAGCCCGGCGATGAACTTGCCGTCCTGGCCGCATACAGGCACAGCAATGGATCGAACGCCCAGTTCGAGTTCCCCATCGGCACCCGTCCAGCCGTCGCGGCGGCACCGATCAACTTTCTCAAGCACTGCGGCAAGTTCGTAGATCGTCTTTGGCGTCAGAGGCCCGCGCCGCATGTCGCCTATTCGCCGTGCGGCCTCGGTCTGCGGAAGGTTTGCCAAGGCCACGCGCCCGAGGGAGGAACAGTAGGCGGGCAAGCGAGAACCTATCCCCAGGCCCGTGGAGAGGCTGCGGCGCGCAGTGGAGCGCGCGATGATGATCACGTCATCATCCTGCAGCTTGCCCAAGGACGCCGACTGCCGCGTGCGCTCCGAGAGCGCATCGAGCAGCGGTTGGGCCAACTGGGGGTGGGGCGGGATGCGAGGTAGGCATGCGCCACCAGCAAAACCCGGGGCCCCAGCCAGAACCGCCGCCCATCACTCTCCAAAAAGTCCAAAGCGTGCAGCGTAAGCAGTGAACGACGAGCGGATGCTGGCGAGCTTCCAGTCAACCGCGCCACCTCGGACAAAGTGAGCTTGGCGTTCTGTCTGTTGAAGCAGGTCAGCACGTCCAATCCCTTCTCCAGGGATGCCACGAAATCTTTGCTCTGTCTGAAGGCCATGCGCCAATTATTGTGCGAGGAGTAAGTAGCTGCTACCCGGCTTCACCGTCGAACCCAATCAGGAAGACGGGAGACGCACGGGCGCTCTCTCTCAGAATTCACGGCCGCACAGTCGCCGCCGTTCGGCATCTCGTCGCGGACCTGGCATGCCACAGGTTTAGTGCGGCGGTTCACCCGCGGTGGTGTTCCCCGTGGGCAGGGCGGCTAGCGCCACAGTGCTTCGTCAGCGACGTGTTCGTACCTGGTCCGGCAGCCACTTACTCATTCGGAAGCCGCACGCTGGGTCATCTGGGCGAAGTTTTCGCATGCGTGCGTCAGGGCCGTCACGAGTGCCTGCCTTTCGCGGTGCATGATCGCGGTGCTGCTGCCGATGCACAGGGCGAGCAGCGGCTGGCGAGGAATGACCGGGAGCGCCGCGGCGATCGAGCAGTGCCCGGGCGACGGAAACTCGTGCGACTCGGCCCACCCCCGCGCCTCGGAGACGCGTATCTGCTCCAGCAACGATTGCGGGTGCACGCGGTTCCTCGAGACCGGATCGACCGCATTGGCATGCCGCGCGATGCGCAGGATCATTGCGTCGCTTTCACGTGAGAGGAGGACTTTCCCCATCGACGACAGACACACGGCCGCGAGGGTGCCGGTGCGAACCGGCAGGGCGTCAGCCCTCGTGCCGCGCAGCGCGATGATGGAGCGCACGTGGATGCCTTGACGCAGTCCGACCATCACGGTCTGGCCGGTCGAGCGCCGCAGTGCGTCCAGGGCCGAGACCAGGCTGCCCTCGCCGAAAAGCTCGTCCTGGATCCAGCTCCCAAGTAGCATCACGCGCACAGTGGGCCGGAAGGTGCGGTCGTCCGCGTCGTAGGTCAGGTACCCGAGCGTCTCAAGGGAACTCAGAAGCATCGACGTGCTCGATTGCGGAAAGGCGAGCTGACGACTCACTTCGGCAACGGTGGCGGGATCGCGGGTGGCGGCGAAGTATTCGAGCACCTCCAGCACGCGCTGGGCTGATTTGACCGTCACAAGCACACCCTCCTTCACTGCAAAGCATCACATTCATGATTACATGGGCCGCGCCGCGGCACCTACGATCCGTTCGTGAAGGCCGACAACAAAAAAGGGGATATTCGATGCTCTTGAACTGCCATCGACCCGCGCACCGGATGGCGCCAACTGACGAGAACCATATGGCGGAAATCACATGCTTGATGGCGCTGCAACCTGCACCCCGCCTATGCTGGCCAGCATGAAACGTAGGCATTTCTTGAGCGCCGGTGCCGCCAGCATGGTGGGCGTCGGAGCATGGGCCGACGCCCAGCCGCCCATTCGCCTCCTCGCGGGATTCCAGGCAGGTGGCTCCACGGACATGCTGGCACGGATCGTCGCGGCCGCGCTGCAGGACGTTCTAGGGCGCTCGGTCATCGTGGACAACAGGCCCGGCGCGGGCGGACGACTGGCGATGGAGCTTGTCCGTGCCTCAAAGCCCGGTGAAGACATTTTCGTGGTGGCGCCGCAAGGCTCACTCACGCTATTCCCGTATGTCTACAAGAACCTGCGATACGACCCTGTCGACGATTTCACTCCCATTTCCCGCCTGATCACCTTCGACTACGCGCTCACCGTCGGACCCGGCACACCGGCACGCAACCTTGCCGAATATGTGAGCTGGGTCGCTGCGCATCCAGCGAACGCGATCTATTCGTCCGCGGGCGCCGGCACTACGCCCCACTTCGTCGGCGTCGCTTTCCATCGAGCGGCCGGTGCACCCGGAGCACACGTTCCCTACAAGGGTTCGGCCCAGGCTCTGCCCGACCTGATCGCGGGCCGTGTTCCCGCGATGGTCGCGACCATGGCCGATTCCCTGCAGCAGCACCGCACGGGGCAACTGCGCATCATCGGCACGGCCGGCGCGGAACGCAGCACGCTCGTGCCGGAGGTACAGACCTTCCAGGAGGCAGGGATTCCCGTGGTTGTCCCGGGGTGGAACGGCCTTTATGGCCCCAAGGGCATCCCTGCGGCCCGGCTCGCTGATCTGAACGCCGCAGTTCAGAAGGCGTTGATGACTCCCCAGGTGATCACGAAACTGCTCGGTCTCGGCATGGTTTCAGCGCCGAGCACATCCTCAGAGCTCGCGGCATTGCAGAAGCAGGAGTTTCTTTTTTGGAACCCCATCGTCAGGAGTTCCGGCTTCAAGCCGGAAGAGTGAGCCGCTTCGGCTCGGGTCTGGTCAAAGGCAGCAACAAGACCGGGTTCCTGCGCAAATGTCCGCTTCGGACATAAAGAGCACGTCTGTTGGTGGCCGGCGCGGCCGGCGGCTGCAGTAAGGCAACGCGGTTCGCTCACAGGACAAGCAGGCCGAACCACCTCACGCAATTCCAGGAGATCACACGGATGCTCACTCGCCGCCAGTTTTCCTCGCTCGTCGTATCGGCCTCGGCCGGTGCGGTTCCTTCTGTATTCGGCGCCGCAGACGCCTTTCCCAGCCGGCCAATCGAATTGATCGTCGGCTACGGCGCAGGTGGCGTGGTCGACATGGTGGGCCGTGCCATTGCACTCCCGCTCGCCAAACTGCTCGGGCAACCTGTCGTCATCACGAATAGACCGGGTGCCGGCGGGACGCTCGGTCCGGCCACGATGGCGGCGAAGGACAAGCCCGACGGCTATACATTGGC
This sequence comes from Variovorax durovernensis, assembly GCF_977011995.1. NCBI lineage: Bacteria > Pseudomonadati > Pseudomonadota > Betaproteobacteria > Burkholderiales > Comamonadaceae > Variovorax > Variovorax durovernensis. The sequence continues at coordinate 567,516 of NZ_CDRNCW010000002.1, forward strand.
CTTCATCGCGATGTCGATTGGGCGGCAGCCCCTGATGCAGAAGACGTCATGGGATCCGCTGAAGGACTTCACGTACATCTCGATGTTGACGGATTTCACGATGGGGATCGCAGTCCCTGCGGACTCACCGTTCAAATCGCTTGCGGACTTGCTTGCGTATGCGAAGGCTCATCCCGGCGAGGTCACTTACGCGGCGCTGGGACCTGGCACGGGTATGCACCTGAGTATGGAGCGCATCGCCCAGCAGGCGCGAGTCTCGCTGAGTTTCGTGCCATTCGCCCGGCCAGCCGACGTGCTGCAGGCCGTCCTCGGCCACCACGTGATGGTGCAGGTTGATGCGAGCTCTTGGGCGCAGCACGTCGACTCGGGCAAGATGCGCCTGCTCGCAATGGGTACCGACGAGCGCTCCAAAAAATGGCCCACGGTTCCGACGCTGCGTGAACTCGGGTTCCACTTCAATATCGACGGGCCTTTCGGGATCGCCGGGCCGGCGGGAATGGACCCGGCCATCGTGCGGAAACTGGACGCAGCCTTCGCCGCTTGCATGCAGGACCAGGGCGTGCTTCGCGCGCTCGACTTCTACGACATGCGCGTCAACTACCTAGGTCCGACGGCTTACCACAGGTACATGGAAGACAAGATCAAGAGTGAGGGCGAGCTGCTGGAGTTTCTGGGCCTTCGCCGGAAAGCGTGATCGGACCCGGCCCAACCCCCCGATCTCGCAGAGCAGGGATAGGACCATCCACCGGCCTGCGCATGCGACTTGACGGTGTCATCATTCTTAGATACCACCCGATGAACCCGCGGAAAGGATGGTGTCTCTGAAGCAGCGCTCACGAACCTCGACTCAGGCAGGTCCACCCGGCAACTTCCTTCGTCAAGCCATCAACCAGGACCTCGAACGTCAAACGTACTCGGCGCGTCGCTGGGGCGGCAGCCCCGGCGACGCCCGCCATCATTCCCTCGGGACCCAGGACTGGGCTCGAATTCGCACGCGCTTTCCGCCGGAACCCAACGGCTACCTGCACATCGGCCATGCGAAGAGCATCAGCGTGAACTTCGGCTTGGCACGGGAATACCAAGGCGCTTGCCACCTCCGGTTCGATGACACGAACCCGGAGAACGAAAACCTCGAGTATGTCGCCGGCATCAAGGACGCCGTACGGTGGCTTGGCTTCGACTGGGAGACGTCAGGCGGCAACCATGTCTACCAGGCCAGCGACTATTTCGATTTCATGTACCGCGCGGCCGAATACCTCATTGACGCAGGCCTCGCCTACGTCGATGAGCAGAGTGTGGAGCAGCTGCGCGCCCATCGCGGGGACTTCGCCAGGCCAGGCGTAGACAGCCCCTTTCGAGACCGCAGTCCCGGCGAAAACCTTCTGCGCTTTCAGGAGATGCGCGCCGGAAAACTGGCCGAAGGGGTTGCGATCCTGCGGGCAAAAATTGACATGGCGAGCCCGAACATAAACCTGCGGGATCCCACCCTCTACCGCATCAAGTACGCGCACCACCATAGCAGCGGCGACAAGTGGTGCATCTATCCGATGTACACCTTCGCGCACCCCATCGAAGATGCCCTGGAGAACATCACGCACAGCATTGCCACGCTGGAATTCGAGGACCAGCGGCCGTTCTACGAGTGGCTGCTCCTGCACTTGGCGCAAGGCGGACTGATCAACACTCCGCCGCCGCGCCAATATGAATTCGCTCGGCTGAACCTAACGCATGTGGTCACCAGCAAACGCAAGCTCAAGCAACTGGTGGACGAGGGACACGTGGACGGCTGGGACGATCCACGGATGCCCACGATCGTCGGGTTGCGGCGCCGCGGCTTCACGCCAAGTGCTCTCCGGCTCTTTGCGGACCGCATCGGGGTGAGCAAGGACTACAGCTGGATCGACTACTCCGTCCTTGAAGGCGCCTTGCGGGACGACCTGGAACCGAAGGCCGCTCGTGCCATGGCGGTGCTGGACCCCGTTCGCCTCATCATCACCAACTGGGACGAGATCATGGGGACAGGGCATCTTGAATCCTGCTCCGCACCCGTCCATCCCCGAGAACCGGAGCGCGGCCAGCGCTCCTTTGCATTCGGCCGTGACCTGTGGATTGAGCGTGGGGATTACTCCGACTCGCCCGGCTCGGATTTTTTTCGCCTGTTTCCCGGGAATACCGTGCGGTTGAAGTTCGGGTACGCCGTGCGATGCACGGGTGCCGTCAGGACGAATGCAGGCGAGGTGGTCGAGGTCCACGCCGAGGTATTGCCGGAGACAAAAAGCGGCTCGGTGGGCGCGGCGGCCATCAAGATCAAAGGCACCATCACCTGGGTGGGTGCATCCGACGGCGTAAAAGCAGAAGTGCGCCTTTATGACCATCTGTTCACCGTTCCCCAACCTGGCGCCGACAGCCATTCCTTCCTGACCGAACTCAATCCCGCTAGTGCCCGTTCCGTTACGGCCTACGTCGAGCCGTCACTTAGCGAGGTCGCGTGTGAGGAGAGTTTCCAATTCGAGCGTCTGGGCTACTTCGTGGCCGACATGGTGGACCACGAGCCAAGCCAAGGCAGATTGGTGTTCAACCGAGTCACGACGCTGAAGGAGACGTTCGGTTTCATCGAGAAGACTTGAACAGTTCAGTCTGGCGGCGCGCTGCCGGGGTTGCCAAACGCCACCGCGGAAGACCCCGCTTTTCCGAGCCGCGGCTGATGCCGCGGGAGTCGTGCGAGTTCAGCCAGCAAAAACTCGGTGAAGGCGCGTGCGGCAGGCTTGGCTTGGCGTCCCACCGCGTAGACCGCATGGAGATCGACTTGGCCTAGATCCCATTCTTCCAGGACCCGCACCAGCACGCCGTCGGCGATCTCCTGGGCGCAACTCCCGGACGTGGAGATCACGATGCCCATCCCCGCCACGGCGGCCGCAATGCGCCCCTCATTCGTCGATACGTTCGCGCGGCAATCAACCTTCACGGACGCGACTTGGCTGCCCTTGCGAAGGGTCAATCCCGCGCCATTGTTCGCAGGGCTGGCGAACACCTGGCAGCTGGCAAGGTCCGCCGGATTTTGCGGAACGCCGGCCTTGGCCAAGTAGCCGGGCGACGCGGCTGCGATCCTGGGCCAGGAGCGCATCTTGCGGGCGACCGCGGAAGAATCCTCCAGCGCGCCGAAGCGCAGGGCCACGTCGATCCCCTGCGAAATCAGGTCCTGCCGGTGATCTTCTAGTTGCAGGGTCACCCGCAACTGCGGATGCGCCGCCATGAAGCCCGGAAGCCTTGGGATTACCACTCGCTGGCCGAAGCTCGAGGACGTCGCGATCCGCAAGGTCCCACTCAACACCCCCGAGCCGCGCACCGCGTCAGCGGCCTCGTCGAGGGCGTTCAGCGCAATCTCGAGGCGTGAGAAGTAGGCGGCTCCCGCCTCGGTTAGGTTCACAGAACGAGGCGTACGGGCGAGTAGCGCAACGCCGAGCTCCCGTTCCAGGCTCGCTATCGCGCGGGACACTGTCGGCTGCGAAACGCCGCATTCCCGCGCGGCCACCGAGAAGCTGCGCGTTCTGGCCACCCGGATGAACAGGTTCATCGCATCAACACGGTCAGTCATCTACATCCGTGGGCCCGAGGGCTTCCATTGCCGAGTCTCTCAGTCCGTACGGCGCCTTGCAGCACTGAGCAGCTCTGGTTGTTCTTCCCTATGCGCGGTTCTCTCCGCCAAGAGCGTGAAAATCCCGTCGATTGTCCTGTGTGCCGCCAGACAAGTCGTACGGTTCTTGCGCATATCGCAATGCGTCCCGCCAGATTCTCGCGAGGGCGTCCGTTCGGGCGTCCGGCAAAGGTGTCGGGGCGTCCTTGACCGTCGTCGAGGCGCTGCCGGTCGTGCGCGATGAGCGTAGGCTTGGGATGCCGCCTCGCCGCGCAGCGACAAAGATCCTTTCGCAACCAGACCGCCATGTCCAGTCAACGCCGCTGCAGCAACGACCCTCGTTCTCTTTCGAAACCGCTGCCCCGGCCGCCGGCAAGCCGCGTTGAGGCACTTCTGAGCGAAATCCTGGCTTGCCGCGTCTGCGAGGCGCATCTTCCGCTGGGTCCTCGACCCATTCTGAGAATGTCACCGTCCGCTCGCATACTGATGGTTGGCCAAGCACCAGGCCTCAAAGTTCACGAAAGCGGCATTCCGTGGCAGGACGCGAGCGGCAGAAAGCTGAGGGAGTGGTTGGAGGTCGACGAATCCGTGTTCTATGACGCGCGGCGGTTCGCGATCCTGCCGATGGGCCTTTGCTATCCGGGCCGGGGCCGCAGCGGAGATCTGCCGCCACGCCCCGAGTGCGCGCCTCTTTGGCATGAACGCATCCTCTCGTCGATGCCGCAGATTCGACTGACCATCCTCATCGGACAGTACGCCCTGGCGAAGTACCTCGGCGGAAGCGGAAATGCCACTGTTACCGAGACTGTCGCCGCATGGAAGTCACATGCGCCGGAGTTCATCACGCTGCCGCATCCTTCGCCGCGCAATCAGAATTGGCTGAAGCAGAATCCCTGGTTCGACACGGAGATCGTTCCGATGCTTCGCCAGCGCGTGGCAGATGCGCTGGCTTAAGCCGGGACGCGCAAGCGTTCACATGCCGCCCGGCGCGTCCGATCTGGTGGGGCCGTTCGCATGAGCTTCAGTGACAGATGCTGGTACACACTGCGCTGCGGAGCATGCGGCTCGGACGAAACGCTTCCTGTTTCGGACCAAGCAGTCTGCTGGAGCGGCGCGGATTGGGATGCCGGTGTGACCTTTTTGCACTTCGACACTGCATGGACTGGGCGGCCGGCTGGAGCCCGAGCTGGCACGCGCCATTTGCAAGGGTTGCGGCGAGCCTGCCCACGTCGTCCAGCGCTACCCCTTGTGAGGAGCAGGGCGTACTCGGTGCTCCAGGGCGTCCTCTCCTCTGATTCAGCCGGGTGTCAACACGCGATGTCTCGCGCGAGGCGCAGCCCGCTGAATTGCCACCGGCTCGCGGGAGGGAAGAAGTTGCGATAGGTCATGCGGGTGTGGCCAGGTGGGGTGGCCACGCTGGCCCCGCGGAGAACAACCTGGCCGATCATGAACTTCCCGTTGTACTCACCGACAGCTCCGGGCCAGGGCTTAAAGCCTGGGTACGGATCGAAGGAGGATCGGGTCCACTGCCAGACATGGCCGGTGAGCTGTCGAATCTCTGGCAGCGTGGCCGCCGACTCCCACTCAGCCTCTGTCGGCAGCCGGGCACCGCTCCATTGCGCAAAGGCAGCGGCCTCGTAGAAACTCAACTGGCTGACCGGAGATGCGGGATCCATCTGCCGGACTCCGGACAGGCCGAATACCTGCCACGCGTCGGTCGGCGCACTGGAGTCTCCAGGCGCAATCCAGTAGGCGGGCGCTTTCCATCCATGCGCCTGAACCATCGCCCAGCCTTCCGACAGCCACAAAGCGGGAGTCCCATAGCCCCCGTCGGCAATGAAGTCGGCGTACTCTGAACATGTCACAAGGCGGTCCGCAATGTGGAACGGCGCCAGCCAACAACGATGTCGCGGAGATTCGTTGTCGAACGCAAAGCCTCCGCCGGTGTGGCCGATCTCCACCAAACCGCTGGGTCCGTCCAGCCAACTGACCCGTGAAGGAGCCTGCGGACGCACCACTTCCTCGCCAGATGCCCGAAACGCCGGGAGCTGCGGGTTGCATGACAGCAGGTGCAAAGCGTCCGTAACAATGAGCTCTTGGTGCTGCTGCTCATGATGTAGGCCCAGAACAATCAGCGGTGCTACGCACTTGAGGGTGTCCTTGTCAGCGCTGTCGATGGGGGTCTCCTCGTTTTCAGTGCAATAAGTGACGGTACGCAAAGCTAGCACTGGCGCGGGGGTGGTCTGGGTAGACCGTTGATTTCATTGACTTTCCTGTTCGCTTTGTAAACGGGTATGGTGGCCTCCCACTTTTGAGGTTCACGATGCAGGGTTGGCACACAACGTTTTTGGGGATGCGTGGGCTCCCCCGCGATATCAGCGACTTCGAGATGAAGGCATTTTTCACCTTCGATGGTGCCGAGCGCGACGCAATCAATGCACGCCGAGGTGATTCCCACAAGCTTGGTCTGGCGCTCCATATTGGTTTCCTGCGCATGAGTGGGCGTTTGCTCGGTGCCTTTCGGGTAATTCCAGTAGCCTTGTGGCGCCACCTTGGCAACGAGCTTGGCATTGCAGCACCAGAAGTCGCCTCGCTGAGAGCCATGTATGAACGCGGGCGCACGCTATTCGATCACCAACAAGTAGCCTGCACGGTCCTTGGATTCCAGTGGATGAGCGAGCACCAGCGCCGCTCACTGGTACGTGAACTGCGCGACGAAGTGGCGCGCTGCGCCGACCGCGATCAGCTACTCGTGCGGGCGCGTCAATGGCTGTACAAGAACAAGCTGGTGATCGTGCACGAGCGGGCAATTCGGACACTGATTGCGGCGGCACTTGCCCAGCTTGAAGTTGAAACAGGCACCGCCATCGCCGCCAGCGTTGATCCAGCAACACTTGATCGCTGGCGAGCCTCAGTTTCAGAGCTGCGCCCAGATGGACAAACCCAGCAGAGTTGGCTATGGGCTGCACCGGCGAAACACTCAACCCGCCAAATCAGCGAGGTACTGGAGCGCATCGACCTGCTTTACACGCTGGACGTTCATAAGCACCTGGCAGACATCCCCGATCTCATCTTGCGCCGCTACGCGCGCCGACTTGTCTCCAGGCCGCCCTCAGCCGGAGCCAAGATCAAAGAGCCAGCGCGCACCGTGGAGGTCGCATGCTTTCTTCGGTATTGCCTGTTCACCACCACAGACCAGTTGATCCTTATGGTGCAGCGCCGGATCGCCGATCTGTGGCGTCAGGCTGCCGCCGATGTCCCCGCTACCGTCAATTGGGCCGCAATGTACAAAACGCTGCTCGGCGAACTTGTTGCCTTGAGCGCGCAAGGTGCGGTGCCAGATGCTGAGTTGCGTGCCCGTCTTGAAGCCTTGATCACCGAAACCCAGAAACGCAAACCACCGAGCAGGGCCTCCCTGGTCCGCGAGGGATTGATTGATGGAATTCGCCCCGTGCGGTCGTTGCTCGTCGCCATTGCAAAGCTGCCCTGGCAGGCCACCGGCGAGCATCCTGCCATCGAGTACCTTGCCAAGCTGCAAGCTTTATATCTCAAAGGATCCAGAAAGCTGCCAGTTGAAGTGGTGGCACCAAGTCTGGGAATGATCTGGCAGGTTTCGATCTCCAGCCCAGACCGGGAACGGGCGTTTCAGGCGTTGGAGGTGGCCACCCTGTTTGCCCTGCGCCGCGCGGTGCGCAATGGCTCGGTCTGGATTGAGCACAGCCTGAGCTTTCGGGGTCGTGCGCGCTTGTTCTTCACGGACGAGCGTTGGCAGGCAGAGTCCAAGAAACACTATGCCCGTCTATCGTTACCCAGCAAGGCTGCCACTTTCTTGAAGCCTTTGCTGGCCAGAGTAACTGCCGGTGTCGATGCGGTGGCCGCTGCAGCCCGCAGTGGCGTACTGCGCGTGGATGATGAACTCCATTTGTCGCCATTGCCCGCAGAGGACGAAGACCCAGAAGTGACCAAGCTGCGCGCGGCTTTGGATCACCGCATCGGTGAGGTTCAATTGCCGGAAGTGATTCTGGCCGTTGACGCCCAGGTGCGCTTTAGCTGGATCATGCTCGGACGTGAGCCGCGCTCTACCGACGAGCTGCTGATGGTCTATGCCGGCATCATGGCCCACGGCACCAGTCTGACTGCGGTCGAATGCGCGCGCATGATTCCGCAATTGTCTGCCACCAGCATTCGCCAGGCCATGCGCTGGGCGCGGGACGAACGGCGTCTGAGCCAGGCCTGCCAGGCTGTGCTGGAATTCATGCAGCGACACCCGATTGCCGCCACCTGGGGGCGGTCCGATTTGGCATCTTCTGACATGATGACCATGGAGACCACCAAACGGGTGTGGCAAGCCCGGCTTGATCCTCGGCGCAACACACCTTCCATTGGAATCTACTCCCATGTAAAAGACCGGTGGGGCATCTTCCATGCGCAGCCCTTTGTGCTCAATGAGCGCCAGGCGGGCGTGGCCATTGAAGGTGTCATCCGCCAAGAAAAGCTGGAGACCAGCCAGCTTGCTGTGGATACCCATGGCTACACCGACTTTGCCATGTCACATGCCCGTTTGCTTGGTTTTGATCTTTGCCCGCGGTTGAAGGAACTCAAACAGCGCCACCTCTTTGTGCCACGCGGCACCAAAGTGCCCGCAGAAATCGCTGCGGTGTGCGAAGCCAATGTCGACGTCGCTTTGATCGAAAAGCATTGGGATAGTCTGGTGCACCTGGCAGCCTCGGTCATGAGCGGACATGCCAGTGCGGTGGCAGCTCTTGCGCGGTTCGGTTCTGCCGCCCAGGGCGATCCAATCTATGAGGCTGGCGTGCAATTGGGGCGGTTGCTGCGTACGGCGTTTTTGGCTGACTACTTTGTCAAGGACGCTTTCAGGAACGAGTTGCGCCGGGTGCTCAATCGGGGCGAGGCTGTTAACGCCCTCAAGCGCGCCATTTATACCGGCCGGATCAGCCCGGCGCAGGCCAAACGTGTCGATGAAATGCAGGCTGTGGCCGATGCGTTGAGCCTGATGGCCAACATCGTGATGGCGTGGAATACCTCACAGATGCAGGCGGTCCTGGATCGCTGGTCGAACCGCCGCCAGGTCATTCCACCGGAACTGATCGGGAAGATTGCGCCCACCAGGCTGGAGAGCATCAACTTGCGGGGTGTGTTTCGCTTCCCGGTTGACCGCTATGCTGACCAAATCCTGCCTTCGCGGCCAAATGCATCGATAACTGGCACCAATGGATGAAACCGACCACGGTTTGACGCCACGAATCGCAGATTTGAAAGTGAACAGGAAAGTCAATGAAATCAACGATCTACCAACACCACCTCCGCGCCAGTGCTAGCTTTTCGTACCGTCACTTATTGCACTGAAAACGAGGAGACCCCAATGAAGAAGGGGTCATTGGACAGCTTGAAACTCTCCACGCGGTGCGGCTTGAGCTGAAAGGCTTGAAGATAGCGCGCGACCGTGCTCTTGCTGATGCCGGTTTCGGCTGCCAGCGTGCGCGTGCTCCAGTGGGTACCTCCATCCGCAGGCTTGGTGTGCAGCGTCTTGTGGATCAATTCAGCTACGCGCTCGTCATCGACCGTGCGCGGCCGCCCCGGGCGTAGTTCGTCGTACAAGCCCGCCAGGCGCTGACGCGCATATCGCCCCCGCCACTTCACAACAGTGCTGCGCGCTACTCTCAAGTTCTGCGCGACCACGATGTTCTCCTCGCCCCCTTCGCACGCCAGAACGATGCGTGCACGCAGAGCCAGTCCTGCGGGCAGCGAGCGCGAGCGCGCCATCGAGCTCAGCTCCTCGCGCTCTGCTTCGCTAAGTTTGATTTCCGTTCGGGCGTATCGGTTGGCCATTGCAGCACCTCCAAGGATGCCGCAACTCATGCACTTTCTGTGCCTACGAATTAAAGGGACAACACACTAGCTGATCGAAGATTTCCACAAACTGCCTATGCATCAGATTAGCGTGGCCCAGCGGCGAGGCCGGCGTCTCGCTCCTGCTCGCGCTGCTCGAGGGACTGATCGCTTGGTGCGACAGGTGCCCTGATGCCAGACCGCACTTGTACGTACACCTTCAAAGTGTCTCTGATCATTCAGCGGCCTTCAAATAGATCGGTTTGCGAGCGCTCGCGCACAACCAAGACTGGCACTGGAGATAGCCGAATGATCTGCTCCGCACCACTACCCAGCAGGAGACGGCTTGGACCGCTGCGTCCGTGCGTCCCGAGCACGATGAGTTCCTCCCCAAACTGAAGGGCGACCCTTGCGACGAGGTCACCTAGCCGACCGGTGGCATCGTCCAGCAATAAGTGGTCGACCTCCAACCCTTCCGAGATCGCCGCTGTCGCTGCGTCTCTGAGTATCCGGTACCCACTGTCCCTTAGAGTGGCGAACATATCGGCCGAGACGCCCCCACTGGGGTCGTAGCCGGCCAAGTACACAGCGCGGTCCACCACATGCAACAGGCGAATTCGTGCACCCATCTCTTTTGATAGCGATATCGCTGTGCGCAGCGCGCCATTTGATGGCTCACTACCATCGACGGGAACCAGGATGTGCTTGTACATTGCGCACTCATTGATACGGTGAGGCCAGTGTCGCAACACACGGGAAAGTGAGGTGCTGCCGATGCGCGATTTGGACGAAATGAAACATCAACCGGATTCTGCGCACACGGGACCTACGTGATGTGGCGTGTCGAACAAGTCGCGACGGCGGAAGCTCGGAAGGTTTAGGAGTGCAGCTCGCTCGGATTGTGCTTAAGGCGCAACGTACTAATCGCGGACCACAGCTACTGAACGTTCGAATTGCTTCACGGCCTTCCGGACGGGGACATCATGGGCGCGGCCGCACCTTCGTTTATGGAGCAACCCTGCGCGATACGCGGACGCGGTGATTCAACGCCTGGGTGATGAAGAGGACGCGTCGTCACATGGGCTGGAAGCTACCGAAGCCCGAAGCTCCAGCGATCAGCGTGGGAAGTGGGCTAAGTGCCCGGCCTCCGCGCGATCTTCACTGGCGCGCCGCCGAAACGCTGCTTAGACCGATGCGACGCCACACCGGCGTCCATTTCATGAACATGCCCCGGCAGCCACACGAGCAATTCGGTCGCGAGGCGATTGATGAGCAGTGCCTTCTTCTCTGCCGCGACATCGACCTGAGTCAGCACCACCATCACCTCGTCAAGTGAGTTCAACACCGCCGCATGTTCGTCCAAGTGGCACTTGGCGTTGCCATCCGCCATGGCCCTTAGCTCAATGTCTTCCAGAGCGAAATGCCTTGAGGCGTGCTCGCGCACCGCTTCGAGACGGCGAGACACTTCATCTAAGGGTGCATCGCGGAGTTGGAGAACAAGGTCCTCAAGTCTCAGATGGTCCTCATCGAGCACGGAGTCGCCAAGCGTCAGCGGATGATTCATAGCGAATGTCTGTTAGGTAGTCGGAATCAATTGTCGCCCAGCCTCGGGGACGTATTTGCGGACGCACTAGGTCTCACCCGGCCGCTCAGATGTTTCCTGGACGATCCCGCCTGAGTCATTTTGGATCTGCCGAATTTCCATGCATCGGGGTTCCACCGCCAGTGACTCGCAAGGCTGGCATCTTCTCGTCCCTCGTGCGACAAGGCAGTCGCGAATCGTCGAAACTGAACCCCATTTTCATTCATAGCGCGACGACTTCGGCCAGCGCAACTTCGTCGATCCTCGCAGGAACATCGCCACCAATCCCAAGGCAGGACCAAGCGCAAGCCAGGTCACGGCCGCTTCTCCTTTTGAGCCGAACAGCTCAGTGACCAGGCTGATCGACATGATGCTGATGGCAAAGCCGATCGCGTTTTGCACCGCCAGCGCGCTGCCTATCAGATCTGCGGAGCAGGCCTGGCTCGAGAGACTGGAGAACTGCGCCGAGTCCGCCACAACTGTGGCGCCCCAGAACACAAGCACTGCTAGCCGCAGGAAGTCTGGCCAAGCCGCGGTGAAAGGATAGATCACGCAAATCGTTCCGGAAGCGGACAGTGCGACTGCGGCGACGGGCGCGCTGCCAAAGCGACGCGCCAACCTGCCTGCGACCAAGCTGCCGACGAAACCAGCTGCGATCACGCCAAAGTTGGCGGCGGGGCCTAGAGAGGCTGGCATCAGTGGCGCGACCAAAAAAGGAACAAGCGTCCAAAAGGCGTACAACTCCCACATATGTCCGAAGTATCCGAACGCGGCCGAGCGGAAGGCGGGCACTCGGAATGCCTGCAGCACACTGCCCAATCTGGGATGAACGCCGACGGTGTTTAATCTGGCATCGGGACCATCCCCGGTGACCAAAACGAGGATGGCTCCGACGACAGACAGCAGCGAGGCAGCCGCGACGGTGGAGTGCCAGTCTAGTCCGGGGGCCCAGGCACGTAGCCCGTACGGAAAGGCTGTTCCTAGCACCAGCATGCCTACCAGCACTGCGAGCGTGTCCGCAGTCCGGCCCCGATTCCACCCGACCACCAGCTTCATGCCCAGGGGGTAAATTCCCGCAAGCGCCACACCATCCGCGAAGCGCAGCGCGAGCGACGGAGCGAAGCCGAAGCCGCCGAATGCGAACAGTGCGTTAGCGAGGGCGCCAAGCAACCCGGAAACGAAGAAGATGCGGCTGGCAGGCACCCTGTCGGCCAGATTCGAGAGCGCGAAGGCTAGGGTCCCGAAGATGAAGCCGCCCTGCACAGCCGACGTCAGGGCCCCGACGGAAGAAGGGGGCAGCCCCCAACCCCGCAGAAGTTCGGCTGCGGCGCCATTGGCACTGAACCAGAGCGATGTACAGAACAACTCGGCCACGGCAATGATTCCGATGGCAGCCGCAGCAGGGATGGACACAGGCGAGGGTTCAGAGGTCCAGAGTCAAGCGGTCGTCGCGAGCCCGTGAAACGCAGACCATCATGGTGTCACCCCGCTCCTTCTCCGCCTCGGACAGAATGGAATCCCGGTGGTCGATTCGGCCGGCGCATACCCGCGTTTCACAAGAGCCGCACACCCCTTGCCGGCACGAGGTCGGTACGAATACCCCGCGCGCGTCGAGCACATCGGCGATGCTTTGGCCCGGACCGATCTCGAGCGTAACGCCGCTTCTGGCCAGCACCACAGAGAATCGTCTGTTCTCACCTTGAAGAGCCGCAGGTGCAGCTGAGAAGCGTTCGAAATGCGGCGCCGGGCGCCCTAGCCGTTCACTTTCCGCTTGGACGGCGGCAATGAGTCCCTCGGGCCCACAGCAGTACACCTCCGCGGCGGCCGCTGTCTCCGCGAGGAGCTTGCCCACGGGAAGTCGGCAAGCTTCGTCCGCCGGGAACACACGGACTCGGCCGGCGCGATCTTCGAGCTCGTCCATGAACGCCATACCGGCGCGGCTCCTTCCGCAGTAGGCAAGCTGCCAAGGCGTACCTATGGAGTCCGCAGCTTCGATCATGGCCCGGATAGGCGTGATGCCGATACCGCCAGCGACGAACAGGTAGCCCGGAGCGGGTTGAAGCGGGAAGTGATTGCGCGGAAGACCGACACGGACGCGGTCACCGGGCCGCAGTGCACGATGAACGTGGCGTGAAACGCCTCGCCCCTCTGGCCGATGCAGCACGGCAACTTGCCACCTTCGGGCCCCGAGCGGACCGCACAGCGAGTACTGCGCAGTACCAATACCTTCGAAGACCAGGTCCACGTGCGCGCCTGCGCTCCACGGCGGTAGATCACCGCCGTCCGGGTGTTCGAGTGTGAGGGACAGGATCCCATCCGCCAGGCGCTCCATCGCGCGGACCCGCAGGTCGATTCCAGCTTCGACTGGCATCAAGCAGCCTTCTCGGTGGCGCCTCGCTCGGATCGAGCAGCATCAAGGCTCTCGTGTTCAAGCAGTTGTCGGTACTCGTCCTCCGAGACGATCGTCTCGGCTACTTCGACGTGGATCACCCCGTCCGGAGGTGGCGTGCGGAAGACATCGCGCGGGTCATCTCCCCGGGCAACAGCGTCGATACACTCCTTGATGATGCGGCGGAGCTTGATTACGCCACGGTCGGACGTCGCCAGATGCTCATGTTCCCGGGGCTGAATCACACCTTGACTGGACTGAATCTGCGTATCTTGTCGAAGGATCACCGTCGCGCCGCGCGCTCCTCCCTTGGCATAGTCGGGATACGCATCTGCGCCCGGCCTGATGTATTCCGCGTAGGGCACGGGGCGCGGCATGTCGTAGAGCGCCGGGTCAGCGTCGTACTTGAATTGCGTGGGACGACCGTCGTCGTCGAAAGGGGCGAACAGCACTTCCCACTCGACGGTGTTCAAGTCGTCCATCGGTACCACCCACACATGGCGCAGTGTCGATGGCTGGTTGAATGCTGATTCGTCAGGATCGGGGATCGGCACTTTCATGCCGTTGGGCGCGATGAAGTGCACTTCGCGGACGTAGCGGGTCTCGTCGCGCGGGCCGCGCCGGACGGCAACCGCGATTGAGCCGATGGCAGAGTCGAAGTAGTGGCACTCTGGCGTTTCCTGCCAAGGCTGCATCTGCTTGTGCAACCAAGTGGTGTGGGCCGGATCCTGGTGGTTATCCACCAGCTGCAGCCAGTTCGAAGGAACAAAGCGCGCAAACGCCGCGCGGCGCGTGCCGTCCTCCCGCACCAACACATCCCAACGCGGCAGCTCAGGCGCCGGCGAAGGGCCCAAATACGCGAACACCAAGCCGCCGAGCTCCTGCACCGGGTAATTCACTTGCTGGATGCGTTCCTTGAAACGGCTGTCCGCCGGCTCACAGGGCTGCTGCAAACATGCGCCGCTCACCGAAAACAGCCAGCCGTGGTACGGGCAGCGAAGCCCTTCTGCTTCCACGTACCCAGTGGCGAGGTTGGCGCCCCGGTGCGGGCAGCGGGAGTCGAGCAGGCCGCACTGCCCGTCAGGCTTGCGGAACAGGACCAGCTCCTCGCCCAGAATCTTCACAAGCTTGGGCGTGTCCTTCAGGTCGGCAGACACCCCGACAGGGTGCCAATAGCGGCGCAGCATGCGACCTGCGGGAGTGTGGGCTCCGACTCGCGTCAGCTCGTAGTTGTCTTCCGATTTCATTCTGAACCTCCAGGAGTGCGTCGAATGGAGGCCGGCATCAGGGACACAAGGCCCTTTGGCGCCCACAGGACAATTGCGATAAAGACGAGCCCCAACAGCAGCGGATACCACGTCGTGGCACTCAGGAGCTGTTTGAGCGTCATGAATGCGGCCGCGCCAACAATCGGCCCGAAGAGGGTCTGCACGCCGCCGAGGAGCACCCAGATCACCACCTCGGTCGAGAGTGCGGGTCCGACGAGTTCGGCAGACAGCGTGCGTGTGAGAAGCACGTAGAGCATGCCCGCCGTGCCCGCGATGAAAGCGGACACGAGCGTTACGAGCAACTTGGCGGAGTCAACGTTGTAGCCGAGAGCTTGCACGCGTTGCTCGTTCCCTTTGATCGCAAGCAGCAGGTGACCGACGCTGGAGCGAACCAGCATTCTGGCCAACAGGTACATGGTGAGCGTGACCACGGCGACGATGGCGTAGGCCTCGCGTGGCGAGAGCGCGCTGAAAGATTTCACCCGTGGGATCGATAAGCCGTCTTCGCCTCCGGTCACGCCGGTGACCGTGAGTGCAGTCCCGCAACTGAAGATCGTCGAAGACTTGCTGGCGCGAGGCGTGGCCGAAGGGCATTTCCGCCGCGACGTGACGGTAATGGAACTGCACCTCACCATTGTCTCGCTCTGCTATTACTACCTGTCCAACGCAGCGACGATGTCCAACTTCTTGGATTTCGACATGAAGCAGCAAGACGCGCGCGATGCCTGGCTGACGCATATAACCCGTGTCGTATCGGATTTTCTTGTGCAAAGATAAGCGCCGACCTTGCAGTGGGTCGATAGTGGATTCCGGGCCTTGTTCGATACGTACAATCCATGCATGTCCAAGGCTGCTCGTGTCTCTCTTGAAAACCGGATCTCCTATCGATGCCTTTCGATTGCCGCCCGGATTACCCGCCATCTTTCGCCTGCGTGGAAGGCGGAATTCGGCCTGACCGTGATCAGTTGGCGAGTCATGGCGGTCATTGGCCGGTTCGCGCCTGTCTCGGCCAAGCAGGTCGCAGCGCGCACAAGCACGGACGCATTCTTCGTGGCCCGCGCCATTGATAAGTTGGTCGAGCAAGGTTATGTGCAGAAGGACGTGGACCACGAAGACAGGAGGCGCTTGCGACTCAGCCTTACACCCTCAGGAAAAAAGGTTCACCGGCAGGTGGAGGACATGATCAATGCTGTGGAAGCAGAGCTCTTGGCCGGGATACCCTCAGACGAATCAGCGATCTTCTTTCGCGTGATGTCGGTGCTGGAGGATCGGACCGGAGCTCTGGCATCCATACCGTCATGATTTCTCAGTTGCCCAGCGTGATGCCTGCCTTCTGAATCACGGAACCCCAGCGCTTGAACTCCGACTTCAGGTAGGAGTCGAACTGCTCGGGACTTGATCCGCGGCTTTCTACGCCCAGCTCAGTGAGCTTCTCCTGCACATCGCGTTGCGCGAGCACGTGACGCATTTCTTCCGACAGCTTTCTGCGGAATTCAAGCTTTGTTCCTGCCGGAGCGAGAACTGCAAACCAGGGTCCTGAAACGATCTCCGGGTAGCCTGCCTCGGCAAATGTCGGAACTTCCGGCAATACCGAACTTCGCTTGGCGGACGCCACTGCAATCGGCCGCAGCTGACCTGAACGGATTCGCGGCAACAGATTGATGGTGTCCGCGATCATCATCCCCACCCGCCCGGCAAGAACGTCCGTAAGAGCCGGTGGAAAGCCCTGGTACGCGACGTGCGTCAGGTTGATTCCGGTTTGCTGGTTGATTAGCTCGCCGGTAACATGGCCGGTCGTTCCGACGCCTTGGGTACCGAAGGTCATCTTGTCCGGATTCGCTTTGGCGAATCCGCGCAGCTCCGAGAAGTTGGCGACGGGAAACGCCTGGTTCGTGACCAACACGTTCGGCGCCTCGGCCACCACCGTTACGGGCGCGAAAGCGGCTTCCGCGTTGTACGGGAGCCGCTTCATGAGGAATGGATTGAGGACCAATGGCCCCTGTGCGGTGAACAAGAACGTGTATCCGTCAGCGGGAGCCCTTGCGACAAAATCGGCACCGACCGTGCCTCCGGCGCCCGTGCGGTTTTCGACCACGATCGACTGCCCTAGTCTCGTTTCGAGATGCCGCCCCATCAAGCGCGCGAGAACATCGATGGAGCCACCCGCTGCGAAGGGCACGACAAAGCGAATGGGCTTCGAGGGCCAGACGTCCTTGCCTTGGGCTTGGGCGTCCATGGCGCCGCAGGTTGCCATCAATACGGCCGCGATGCTGATGATCGTTCCGAACTTCGTAATCACTTTCACTGTAATGTCCTTCAGGGTTGGATTGATCTGTCCCACTCACCGCCGGCGAGTCGCCCGACACCATGCTCGTCTGAGACGCAGGGGTCAGAGTGCTCGCTGAAGGGCGTCAGGCAGACGGTACGGTGGCCGGGTGACTGCCCGCCTGTTCCGCGGTCACGTCCTTCGGGAGCAGCATGGCCACGGCCCTGCGTCTGTAGAGGTCGCCACGGGCAGCCGCCACGGGAACGATTCCTTCACTGGCGAACTTCTTTGCCGACTCGATCAGACGACGCCTGCATCTGACGATTGCGGTGTCCGAGGTACCGAGGTGCTCTTTCGTGCGATCAGCGATAGCGCCCTGACTCTCCTGCACGGCGAGGTCCTGCAGCTGCGCGCTCGGAATACCGGTAAATGAGCCACTCCTCTGCAGGGTTCGGTCCATCAGGTAGTCATTCGCACGGTTGCCCTCCGGGATGTAGGTTCCCGGCAGCAGCTTCGCGTAGTCAAGTGTTCCGTGCCTGTACTCGGCAAGTTCCTCGCTGCTGAGAGGACGACCGGCGTGGTATCGCACGCGATACCACCAGCAGTTCTCGTCGTCGATGGGAATGAACAGATTTGCCCTGCAGACCAGGTCGTCTCCGGTGGGTACCAGGACGCTCGTGGGCATCAGCCACTGCGTGATGCGCCAATAGTAGGCGTCCGGTGATCCCTCGCGGCGTGCCGAGATTCTCATTCCGTACTCGGTGTCTTCGCAAAAGAACCTGGGCGCACCGTCTGCATCGCCGAATTCCTGCAGCTCGCCCACCCCGAACACATCCTTTTCCATCGGCCCGATCGACCGGTGGAGAAAGGTCAAATGGGCCGTATCGATGCTGCCTTCCAGTGCCTGCTGGTAGTTGCATTTCATCAGACACTTGGAGGCATACACGTTCGCTGCGGGCAGGCCCATGAACTCCATCTGTGGAAGGGGAGGAATCGATTCCACGGGCCCGAGATATGCCCAGACGATCCCACCAGCCTCATGCACTGAGTAGGCCTTGGCTCGGACGTTCGGGTTGCATCGCATCGGGCTTTCGGAGGGCTCGCTGGGCATGTCCAGCACCTCCCCCGTCACGCTGAATTTCCAGCCGTGGTAGACGCATCGGAGTCCCCCCTCCTCATTTCGTCCGAAGTAGAGGTCGGCCAGACGATGCGGGCAGTGTGAGTCCAGCAGCCCCACCCGCCCGGCCGAATCACGGAAGGCCACAAAGTCCTCTCCCATCAAACGCACACGCACGGGGGGGCAATCGGGTCCGGACAGTTCTTCGGACAGAAGAGCCGGTTGCCAAAAGTGTCGGAAGAGCCCTCCCATGGCGGTACCAGGGCCGACGCGGGTGAGGATCTGATTGTTCTCGGAAGTCAACATGCTCTATCTCCGTCGAGTAATACTAGCTATTCGCTATTATTAATGCGACGAACAGGAGCTGTCAACGCCAGCGAGCGAAAATATGCGCCGCGTGGCGCATGGTTTCACTTGCCACCGGGCTAGTACTAAGAGCAGGCTCCGAACAGGCTACGCTGCAGCGTGTCACGAGCTTGCATGAGCACGGGAAGCAGGGTGCGCGTGAACTCGGTCATGGACATCCGCTCTGCCCCGACCGATATGCTCAGCCCGGCGATGAACTTGCCGTCCTGGCCGCATACAGGCACAGCAATGGATCGAACGCCCAGTTCGAGTTCCCCATCGGCACCCGTCCAGCCGTCGCGGCGGCACCGATCAACTTTCTCAAGCACTGCGGCAAGTTCGTAGATCGTCTTTGGCGTCAGAGGCCCGCGCCGCATGTCGCCTATTCGCCGTGCGGCCTCGGTCTGCGGAAGGTTTGCCAAGGCCACGCGCCCGAGGGAGGAACAGTAGGCGGGCAAGCGAGAACCTATCCCCAGGCCCGTGGAGAGGCTGCGGCGCGCAGTGGAGCGCGCGATGATGATCACGTCATCATCCTGCAGCTTGCCCAAGGACGCCGACTGCCGCGTGCGCTCCGAGAGCGCATCGAGCAGCGGTTGGGCCAACTGGGGGGTGGGGCGGGATGCGAGGTAGGCATGCGCCACCAGCAAAACCCGGGGCCCCAGCCAGAACCGCCGCCCATCACTCTCCAAAAAGTCCAAAGCGTGCAGCGTAAGCAGTGAACGACGAGCGGATGCTGGCGAGCTTCCAGTCAACCGCGCCACCTCGGACAAAGTGAGCTTGGCGTTCTGTCTGTTGAAGCAGGTCAGCACGTCCAATCCCTTCTCCAGGGATGCCACGAAATCTTTGCTCTGTCTGAAGGCCATGCGCCAATTATTGTGCGAGGAGTAAGTAGCTGCTACCCGGCTTCACCGTCGAACCCAATCAGGAAGACGGGAGACGCACGGGCGCTCTCTCTCAGAATTCACGGCCGCACAGTCGCCGCCGTTCGGCATCTCGTCGCGGACCTGGCATGCCACAGGTTTAGTGCGGCGGTTCACCCGCGGTGGTGTTCCCCGTGGGCAGGGCGGCTAGCGCCACAGTGCTTCGTCAGCGACGTGTTCGTACCTGGTCCGGCAGCCACTTACTCATTCGGAAGCCGCACGCTGGGTCATCTGGGCGAAGTTTTCGCATGCGTGCGTCAGGGCCGTCACGAGTGCCTGCCTTTCGCGGTGCATGATCGCGGTGCTGCTGCCGATGCACAGGGCGAGCAGCGGCTGGCGAGGAATGACCGGGAGCGCCGCGGCGATCGAGCAGTGCCCGGGCGACGGAAACTCGTGCGACTCGGCCCACCCCCGCGCCTCGGAGACGCGTATCTGCTCCAGCAACGATTGCGGGTGCACGCGGTTCCTCGAGACCGGATCGACCGCATTGGCATGCCGCGCGATGCGCAGGATCATTGCGTCGCTTTCACGTGAGAGGAGGACTTTCCCCATCGACGACAGACACACGGCCGCGAGGGTGCCGGTGCGAACCGGCAGGGCGTCAGCCCTCGTGCCGCGCAGCGCGATGATGGAGCGCACGTGGATGCCTTGACGCAGTCCGACCATCACGGTCTGGCCGGTCGAGCGCCGCAGTGCGTCCAGGGCCGAGACCAGGCTGCCCTCGCCGAAAAGCTCGTCCTGGATCCAGCTCCCAAGTAGCATCACGCGCACAGTGGGCCGGAAGGTGCGGTCGTCCGCGTCGTAGGTCAGGTACCCGAGCGTCTCAAGGGAACTCAGAAGCATCGACGTGCTCGATTGCGGAAAGGCGAGCTGACGACTCACTTCGGCAACGGTGGCGGGATCGCGGGTGGCGGCGAAGTATTCGAGCACCTCCAGCACGCGCTGGGCTGATTTGACCGTCACAAGCACACCCTCCTTCACTGCAAAGCATCACATTCATGATTACATGGGCCGCGCCGCGGCACCTACGATCCGTTCGTGAAGGCCGACAACAAAAAAGGGGATATTCGATGCTCTTGAACTGCCATCGACCCGCGCACCGGATGGCGCCAACTGACGAGAACCATATGGCGGAAATCACATGCTTGATGGCGCTGCAACCTGCACCCCGCCTATGCTGGCCAGCATGAAACGTAGGCATTTCTTGAGCGCCGGTGCCGCCAGCATGGTGGGCGTCGGAGCATGGGCCGACGCCCAGCCGCCCATTCGCCTCCTCGCGGGATTCCAGGCAGGTGGCTCCACGGACATGCTGGCACGGATCGTCGCGGCCGCGCTGCAGGACGTTCTAGGGCGCTCGGTCATCGTGGACAACAGGCCCGGCGCGGGCGGACGACTGGCGATGGAGCTTGTCCGTGCCTCAAAGCCCGGTGAAGACATTTTCGTGGTGGCGCCGCAAGGCTCACTCACGCTATTCCCGTATGTCTACAAGAACCTGCGATACGACCCTGTCGACGATTTCACTCCCATTTCCCGCCTGATCACCTTCGACTACGCGCTCACCGTCGGACCCGGCACACCGGCACGCAACCTTGCCGAATATGTGAGCTGGGTCGCTGCGCATCCAGCGAACGCGATCTATTCGTCCGCGGGCGCCGGCACTACGCCCCACTTCGTCGGCGTCGCTTTCCATCGAGCGGCCGGTGCACCCGGAGCACACGTTCCCTACAAGGGTTCGGCCCAGGCTCTGCCCGACCTGATCGCGGGCCGTGTTCCCGCGATGGTCGCGACCATGGCCGATTCCCTGCAGCAGCACCGCACGGGGCAACTGCGCATCATCGGCACGGCCGGCGCGGAACGCAGCACGCTCGTGCCGGAGGTACAGACCTTCCAGGAGGCAGGGATTCCCGTGGTTGTCCCGGGGTGGAACGGCCTTTATGGCCCCAAGGGCATCCCTGCGGCCCGGCTCGCTGATCTGAACGCCGCAGTTCAGAAGGCGTTGATGACTCCCCAGGTGATCACGAAACTGCTCGGTCTCGGCATGGTTTCAGCGCCGAGCACATCCTCAGAGCTCGCGGCATTGCAGAAGCAGGAGTTTCTTTTTTGGAACCCCATCGTCAGGAGTTCCGGCTTCAAGCCGGAAGAGTGAGCCGCTTCGGCTCGGGTCTGGTCAAAGGCAGCAACAAGACCGGGTTCCTGCGCAAATGTCCGCTTCGGACATAAAGAGCACGTCTGTTGGTGGCCGGCGCGGCCGGCGGCTGCAGTAAGGCAACGCGGTTCGCTCACAGGACAAGCAGGCCGAACCACCTCACGCAATTCCAGGAGATCACACGGATGCTCACTCGCCGCCAGTTTTCCTCGCTCGTCGTATCGGCCTCGGCCGGTGCGGTTCCTTCTGTATTCGGCGCCGCAGACGCCTTTCCCAGCCGGCCAATCGAATTGATCGTCGGCTACGGCGCAGGTGGCGTGGTCGACATGGTGGGCCGTGCCATTGCACTCCCGCTCGCCAAACTGCTCGGGCAACCTGTCGTCATCACGAATAGACCGGGTGCCGGCGGGACGCTCGGTCCGGCCACGATGGCGGCGAAGGACAAGCCCGACGGCTATACATTGGCCTTCATCGCGATGTCGATTGGGCGGCAGCCCCTGATGCAGAAGACGTCATGGGATCCGCTGAAGGACTTCACGTACATCTCGATGTTGACGGATTTCACGATGGGGATCGCAGTCCCTGCGGACTCACCGTTCAAATCGCTTGCGGACTTGCTTGCGTATGCGAAGGCTCATCCCGGCGAGGTCACTTACGCGGCGCTGGGACCTGGCACGGGTATGCACCTGAGTATGGAGCGCATCGCCCAGCAGGCGCGAGTCTCGCTGAGTTTCGTGCCATTCGCCCGGCCAGCCGACGTGCTGCAGGCCGTCCTCGGCCACCACGTGATGGTGCAGGTTGATGCGAGCTCTTGGGCGCAGCACGTCGACTCGGGCAAGATGCGCCTGCTCGCAATGGGTACCGACGAGCGCTCCAAAAAATGGCCCACGGTTCCGACGCTGCGTGAACTCGGGTTCCACTTCAATATCGACGGGCCTTTCGGGATCGCCGGGCCGGCGGGAATGGACCCGGCCATCGTGCGGAAACTGGACGCAGCCTTCGCCGCTTGCATGCAGGACCAGGGCGTGCTTCGCGCGCTCGACTTCTACGACATGCGCGTCAACTACCTAGGTCCGACGGCTTACCACAGGTACATGGAAGACAAGATCAAGAGTGAGGGCGAGCTGCTGGAGTTTCTGGGCCTTCGCCGGAAAGCGTGATCGGACCCGGCCCAACCCCCCGATCTCGCAGAGCAGGGATAGGACCATCCACCGGCCTGCGCATGCGACTTGACGGTGTCATCATTCTTAGATACCACCCGATGAACCCGCGGAAAGGATGGTGTCTCTGAAGCAGCGCTCACGAACCTCGACTCAGGCAGGTCCACCCGGCAACTTCCTTCGTCAAGCCATCAACCAGGACCTCGAACGTCAAACGTACTCGGCGCGTCGCTGGGGCGGCAGCCCCGGCGACGCCCGCCATCATTCCCTCGGGACCCAGGACTGGGCTCGAATTCGCACGCGCTTTCCGCCGGAACCCAACGGCTACCTGCACATCGGCCATGCGAAGAGCATCAGCGTGAACTTCGGCTTGGCACGGGAATACCAAGGCGCTTGCCACCTCCGGTTCGATGACACGAACCCGGAGAACGAAAACCTCGAGTATGTCGCCGGCATCAAGGACGCCGTACGGTGGCTTGGCTTCGACTGGGAGACGTCAGGCGGCAACCATGTCTACCAGGCCAGCGACTATTTCGATTTCATGTACCGCGCGGCCGAATACCTCATTGACGCAGGCCTCGCCTACGTCGATGAGCAGAGTGTGGAGCAGCTGCGCGCCCATCGCGGGGACTTCGCCAGGCCAGGCGTAGACAGCCCCTTTCGAGACCGCAGTCCCGGCGAAAACCTTCTGCGCTTTCAGGAGATGCGCGCCGGAAAACTGGCCGAAGGGGTTGCGATCCTGCGGGCAAAAATTGACATGGCGAGCCCGAACATAAACCTGCGGGATCCCACCCTCTACCGCATCAAGTACGCGCACCACCATAGCAGCGGCGACAAGTGGTGCATCTATCCGATGTACACCTTCGCGCACCCCATCGAAGATGCCCTGGAGAACATCACGCACAGCATTGCCACGCTGGAATTCGAGGACCAGCGGCCGTTCTACGAGTGGCTGCTCCTGCACTTGGCGCAAGGCGGACTGATCAACACTCCGCCGCCGCGCCAATATGAATTCGCTCGGCTGAACCTAACGCATGTGGTCACCAGCAAACGCAAGCTCAAGCAACTGGTGGACGAGGGACACGTGGACGGCTGGGACGATCCACGGATGCCCACGATCGTCGGGTTGCGGCGCCGCGGCTTCACGCCAAGTGCTCTCCGGCTCTTTGCGGACCGCATCGGGGTGAGCAAGGACTACAGCTGGATCGACTACTCCGTCCTTGAAGGCGCCTTGCGGGACGACCTGGAACCGAAGGCCGCTCGTGCCATGGCGGTGCTGGACCCCGTTCGCCTCATCATCACCAACTGGGACGAGATCATGGGGACAGGCACTTGAATCCTGCTCCGCACCCGTCCATCCCCGAGAACCGGAGCGCGGCCAGCGCTCCTTTGCATTCGGCCGTGACCTGTGGATTGAGCGTGGGGATTACTCCGACTCGCCCGGCTCGGATTTTTTTCGCCTGTTTCCCGGGAATACCGTGCGGTTGAAGTTCGGGTACGCCGTGCGATGCACGGGTGCCGTCAGGACGAATGCAGGCGAGGTGGTCGAGGTCCACGCCGAGGTATTGCCGGAGACAAAAAGCGGCTCGGTGGGCGCGGCGGCCATCAAGATCAAAGGCACCATCACCTGGGTGGGTGCATCCGACGGCGTAAAAGCAGAAGTGCGCCTTTATGACCATCTGTTCACCGTTCCCCAACCTGGCGCCGACAGCCATTCCTTCCTGACCGAACTCAATCCCGCTAGTGCCCGTTCCGTTACGGCCTACGTCGAGCCGTCACTTAGCGAGGTCGCGTGTGAGGAGAGTTTCCAATTCGAGCGTCTGGGCTACTTCGTGGCCGACATGGTGGACCACGAGCCAAGCCAAGGCAGATTGGTGTTCAACCGAGTCACGACGCTGAAGGAGACGTTCGGTTTCATCGAGAAGACTTGAACAGTTCAGTCTGGCGGCGCGCTGCCGGGGTTGCCAAACGCCACCGCGGAAGACCCCGCTTTTCCGAGCCGCGGCTGATCTCGGGTTCCGTGCCAATCGCAGCGGTTTGAGATTGGGGTAAACCCCTTAATCCGCTAGCGAGTCTCGTCGGGACGACGCGTGACTTCCCGCCCTCAACAACAAGGTCGAGGCGAGTTTGTACCGTCATTGCTGCCTGATCGTTTGCCAGCCAACTCGTGCATGCCCTCGATCAATCCGCATGACCGTGGGGAACCCGCCGTCCGAACACGCCCCCATGGAGAGCAAGCCGGGATACGGCCAGTTTTAGCTCATAAGCGCTTAAGTCACTAAGAATGACTTGCTTACGCAGATACACATAAGCATGCGGAATTGGCCCCTTTTTCCTTTTGATAGCTGGCGCGATCGGCCGTCTATGTCTTGGAAAAACCGCGCAGATCGGATTCATTGCGGCCGTGAGCTCTGTCCGCGCAGCCGCGAATGGCTTGGCCATGCGTCATCGCGCCCTCAACCACCGCCGCGACGTCCGCCAGAAATCGAGGTGCTGGTTCGTGGCCTGCAATCCGCGCGTTTGCAAGAGCCTGGGCCAGTGCATCGCGGTGCTCCTCTTGCGTGATCATCGCAACCCCTCAACCTCAACGGGACACCAAGCCATCAACTCTCCACCATGCAGCCCTGGTCGAACCGTTTAAGCTCTCCAGCGCGTGCTCCTCGATCCGTGGTCCGGTTGAAACGCCGCGAATCGGGCGAGGCACCTTCTGACGGGGCTTCTCGGTGATGCTCACGATTTTCCTCCTGAAACCAAACAACCGCTGCGTCGACGCTTGATGAGCCCCCCGCAAAAAGGAATGGACACGAAGGCCCCCTGTATTCACTTCGGTGGCTGCACGACCTCAGCATGGTCAAGGGGCATTGCTATGGCAGCTCCTGCAGCGCGGAAATCAACGGACATGACACCGTGCCGTGACTCGCACAACAGTCGTCAACCAGCGTAGCCAGGACGGACTCGATGCGGTGGAGATCGGCCAGTTTGGCGCGCACATTGGCGAGCTTCTCTTCCGCAACCTGGCGCGCTTCGTCGCAATGGGTGCCGTCATCCAATGCAAGCAAGCTGGATACCTCGTCGAGGCTGAAACCCAGGCTCTGTGCGGACTTGACGAACCGAACACGCGCCACATCGGCTTCCCCGTAGCGCCGAATACTACCGTAGGGCCTGTCCGGCTGCAGCAGCAGGCCCTTGCGTTGGTAGAACCTGATGGTTTCTACGTTGACCCCGGCCGACTCGGCGAATACGCCGATGCTCAGGGTGTTGTTCACCTGATTTTCCATACCGCTTGACTCCGTACTTAACTACGGAAGTAAGGTTACTCCGGTTCAAGAACAACCGGAAAGGATGGCGGCGATGCCAGAGGAGCCAGAAGAAAAAAGCGGTCGCAGCGTCCTGATTGCGGAAGGACTTGCTGCACTGCTCGCCTCGACCTGCTGCCTCGGTCCCCTGGTTCTGGTGACGCTTGGTGTCAACGGCGCATGGATCGGAAACCTGTCCGCGCTTGAGCCATACCGGCCGCTCTTCATCGGAGCGGCGCTGGTCGCGCTGTTCTTCGCTTATCGCCGCATCTTTCGGCCGGTGCAGGCCTGTCAGCCCGGGGAAGTTTGTGACGTGCCCCAGGTACGGCTCGGCTACCAGGTCCTGTTCTGGATCGTGGCGACGTTGGTCGTCATGGCGCTCGCGTTTCCCTATGTGCTGCCTTTGTTCTACTGAAAGGACCTCGTCGTGAAAAAACTGCTTTCTGTTCTCGCGCTGCTCGCTGCGTTCACTGCTCCCGCGTGGGCCGCCCCGCAAACCGTCACCCTCTCCGTACCGGGCATGACCTGCGCGGCGTGCCCGTTCACGGTCAAGCAGGTGCTGAGCAAGGTCAATGGCGTGACCAAGGCCGATGTGAGCTACGAAAGGAAGCAGGCCGTCGTGTCCTTCGATGACGCCAAGACCAGCATCCAAGCGTTGATCAAGGCCACGGCGGACGCGGGTTACCCGTCGACCGCCAAGCAATAGGTCTTCACCATGGGGCTGATAACGCGCATTGGGGACAAGGCGGGGGCGCTGGGCACCGTCGTCTCCGCGATGGGCTGCGCGGGGTGCTTTCCGGCGCTGGGCAGCCTGGGGGTGGCGCTCGGACTGGGCTTCCTGAGCCAGTACGAGGAACTCGTCATCACCCGGCTGCTGCCGCTGTTCGCGGTGGTTGCACTTCTCGCCAACGGGTTGGGCTGGTTCAGTCACCGGCAATGGCATCGCAGCCTGCTGGGCATGGTGGGCCCGGCGGTCGTGCTGGCGGCGCTCTATCCGTTCTTCGGCTATGGGTGGACCGAGCGGCTGCTCTACACGGGCCTGGCCATCATGGTCGGCGTGTCTGTCTGGGATCTGCTCGCGCCGGCGCATCGCAAGTGCGCTCCGGACTCGAGCGCGCTGCCGAAGCGACAGTGAATCACCTTTTATCAACCCGAACGAACAGGCCGTTGAATGACCAGTTTGCGAATTGAAGGCATGACCTGCGCGTCGTGCGCCGAGCACGTGCGCAACGCGCTGCAGAAGGTGCCAGGCGTGCGCTCGGTGTCGGTGTCCTATCCGGACTGCCTGGCCAAGCTCACGCTCGACGAAGGCACGTCGCCGGCTGCGCTGACGACGGCTGTGGCAGCGGCCGGCTACCGAGTCCTGCGTGCCGACGCTTCGGCGGCGGCACCCACCGGGCTCCTCGGCAAGGCGCGTCAATGGCTCGGTGGCGACGCACTGCCGGGTGCTGTCGACCAGCCGCTCCACGTAGCTGTCATTGGCAGCGGCGGCGCCGCTATGGCCGCGGCGCTCAAGGCGGTGGAGAACGGCGCCCGCGTCACGCTGATCGAACGCGGCACGATCGGTGGCACCTGCGTCAATGTCGGCTGCGTGCCGTCCAAGATCATGATCCGCGCCGCACACGTCGCGCACATGCGTCGCGAAAGTCCGTTCGACGCCGGCCTGTCCGCAGCGGCGCCGACCGTGTTGCGCGACCGGCTGCTTGCCCAGCAACAGGCTCGCGTGGACGAACTGCGCCACGGCAAGTACGAGAGCATCCTGAGCGGCACGCCGGCCATCTCGGTCGTGCACGGCGCCGCGCGCTTCAAGGACAGCCGTACGCTGATGGTGACGCTGCGCAAAGGCGGCGAGCAGGAGGTGTCCTTCGAGCGCTGCCTGGTGGCCACCGGCGCAAGCGCCGCTGTGCCGCCAATCCCGGGCCTGAAGGAGACGCCGTACTGGACGTCGATCGAAGCCTTGGCCTGCCAGGCGATCCCCCAGCGCCTGGCGGTGATCGGTGCATCGGTGGTGGCGGTGGAGCTTGCCCAGGCGTTCGCCCGATTGGGCAGCCAGGTCACGATCCTGGCGCGCAGCAGGCTTTTCTCCCAAGAAGATCCGGCCATCGGCGCGGCGGTCACCACGGCGTTTCGTGATGAAGGCATTGTGGTGCTGGAGCAGACCGGGGCGAGCCAGGTGGCGTACGCCGGCGGCGAGTTCATCCTGACGACGAATCACGGCGTGCTGCGCGCGGAGCGGCTGCTGGTGGCCACCGGACGCTCGCCGAACACTGACGGGCTGGACCTCGAAGCTGCAGGTGTGAAGCTCGGCGCGCGCGGTGCCATCGTCATCGACCGCAGCATGCGAACCAACGTCGCCGGCATCTATGCGGCGGGCGACTGCACCAACCAACCGCAGTTCGTCTACGGCCCCGCGCGGCCGTCAAGCGGGCGAACGTTGTTCCCGCCGCTTCCGCACGTGCAGGATGTTGATTTCCATCCAGAAGTGACCCACTTGGCCCGGTGATTTCCATCTAAATCTGACCCACGTGATAACCCTAACCTGCTGCTTTTAGCAGCAGGAGCACAGGAGTGATTGACGTGGCGACACTGAGTGTCATCAGGCGTTGGGCACTGCGAGAGCAACTGTCCATCCGAGAGATAGCCCGGCGCACGGGCTTGTCTCGCAACACCATCCGCAAGTACCTTCGCGAGGGCGAGGCGGCGCCCAGCTACGCGAAGCGCATCAGCCCGAGCAAGCTCGACGCGTTCGCCGAGAAGCTCGGCGGCTGGCTCAAGAGCGAGGCGTCTAAGTCACGCAAGCAGCGGCGCACGCTCAAGCAGATGCACGCCGATCTGGTGGCGCTGGGCTACCAGGGCTCCTACAACCGCGTGGCGGCCTTTGCACGAGCGTGGCATGCGCATCTCCACGAGGTCCAGCAGACGACCGGGCGCGGCACCTTCGTGCCTCTGGCCTTCGGTCCCGGCGAGGCATTCCAGTTCGACTGGAGCGAGGACTGGGCCGTCATCGCTGGTGAACGCACCAAGCTGCAGGTGGCGCACTTCAAGCTCAGCCACAGCCGTGCGTTCATCGTGCGCGCCTACCTGTTGCAGACCCACGAGATGCTGTTCGATGCGCACAACCGGGCCTTCGAGGTACTCGGGGGCGTGCCTCGGCGCGGCATCTACGACAACATGAAGACCGCCGTGGACAAGGTACGCCGCGGCAAGGAGCGCGACATCAACGCGCGCTTCAGCGCCATGGTCAGTCACTACCTGTTCGAGGCCGAGTTCTGCAACCCGGCCTCGGGCTGGGAGAAGGGCCAGGTCGAGAAGAACGTGCGTGATGCGCGCCACCGGTTGTGGCAACCTGTGCCGGCGTTCGCCACGCTGGCGCTGCTCAACGACTGGCTGGAGGACCGCTGCAAGGCGCTGTGGGGCGAGATCGTCCACGGCAAGCTGCCAGGGACCGTAGCCGATGTCTGGGCGCAGGAACGGCCACTACTGTTGCAGATCCCCAGACCCTTCGATGGTTTCGTGGAACACACCAAGCGCGTCTCGCCCACCTGCCTGGTGCACTTCGAGCGCAACCGTTACAGCGTTCCGGCCTCCTACGCGAACCGGCCAGTGAGCCTGCGCGTGTACGCCGAACGCCTCGTCGTGGCGGCCGAGGGCCAGATCGTGTGCGAGCACACGCGCATCATTGACCGTCGCCACGACACCGCAGGTCAGACCGTCTACGACTGGAGGCACTACCTGGCAGTGCTGCAACGCAAGCCAGGAGCGCTCAGGAACGGAGCGCCCTTCAGCGAGCTGCCGCAGGGCTTCCGGCGGCTGCAGGCCGCGCTGCTGAAGCAGCCAGGCGGAGACCGCGAGATGGTGGAGATCCTGGCGCTGGTGCTGCACCACGACGAGCAGGCAGTGCTGACCGCGGTCGAACTGGCGCTGGAAGCCGGCGTGGCCAGCAAGACTCATGTGCTGAATGTGCTGCACCGACTGCTCGATGCCAAGCCCATTGCGCCGGCGCCTGTCACGGCACCGCAGGCACTGCGCCTGATGAACGAGCCGAAGGCCGATGTGCTGCGCTACGACACGCTCCGGGGGCGTGCCAGCGCTGCTGGCGGCCTGCGCGGGCCGCTGAACTCCAAGTCGAGTAGCCAGGAGGTGCGCCATGCGACATGACCCTGCCAGCGGCGCCATCGTGATCATGCTGCGCGAACTCAAGATGCACGGCATGGCCCAGGCCGTCGCGGAGCTGGCCGAGCAGGGATCGCCGGCCTTCGAGGCGGCCCAACCGATGCTCTCGCAGTTGCTAAAGGCAGAGACAGCCGAGCGGGAGGTACGCTCGGTGGCCTACCAGTTGAAGCTCGCTCGCTTCCCAGCCTATCGCGATCTCGCTGGCTTCGACTTCGCCAACAGCGAGGTCAACGAGGCGCTGGTGCGTCAGCTACACCGATGCGAGTTCATGGACGATGCGCAGAACGTGGTGCTCGTGGGCGGTCCGGGCACCGGCAAGACCCACATCGCCACGGCGCTGGGCGTGCAGGCCATCGAGCACCAACACCGCCGGGTGCGCTTCTTCTCGACGGTAGAACTGGTCAACGCACTCGAGCAAGAGAAGGCCAGTGGCAATCCCGGCCACATCGCGCACCGACTGATGTACGCGGACATGGTGGTGCTCGATGAACTGGGCTACCTGCCGTTCAGCGCATCAGGTGGCGCGCTGTTGTTCCATCTGCTGTCCAAACTCTACGAACGCACGAGCGTGGTGATCACAACCAACTTGAGCTTCAGCGAGTGGGCCAGCGTCTTCGGCGACGCGAAGATGACGACGGCGTTGCTGGACCGGCTCACGCATCACTGCCATATTCTGGAGACCGGAAACGACAGCTTCCGCTTCAAGCACAGCTCGGCTCAACCCGTTCAAGCAGTCCAACCTAAAAAGGAGAAAGCCAAGAACTTATCCACACCGTGAGCCGGCTGGCTCGCAAAGAGGGTGGGTCAATATTCGATGGAAATCGCGGGTCAGGATTCCATGGAACTCAACAAGTCCAGGACCTGGCCGACCAACTGTTCCCCTATCTGACGATGGTGGAAGGCTTGAAGCTCGCGGCCCAGACTTTCACCAAGGATGTGACGCAGCTTTCTTGCTGCGCTGGCTGAGGAACTTCCATGCTGGACTGCGGGGTGGCAATGACTGACAAGAGCGTCCACGCGGCGCTCCAGACATCTCGCGCAAGCGCGCCATCCGTCGCCATAGGTCCTGCTTTGATTGCAGAACTGTCATCGTTCGGTCAGAGCTTCGTTCGTCCCACATTCATACAGTTCACCATACCGGAAGAGATGAACCGCGACGACGTTGGACTCATTTCGGACGGGGAACTCGACCGAAATCTTACCCAAAGGACACGAAATGAAGCGCTCTCTCAAGACCCCTCTCGCAATGGCCATCTTTTTGACTGCGATCGCAGGCCCCGCTTTCGCCGGAAACTATGCGGAGGGTGACCCCCGGCCCGCGCCACTGACCGCCTCCACGAGCCGTGCAGCCGTCGTCGCCGATACGCAGCGCTGGCTCCAGAGCGCACCGGATCAAGGGTATCCCCAAGGCAATCCGCGGGCAGTCATCAGTGTCTCAAGCAACAGCCGCGCGGCGGTGCAGGCGGACACAACGATCTGGATGCGATCTGGCTTGGCTGCCGCACAACTTGGTGAGGCCGGTGCCGATCTGTCTCGGCCCGTCTACCAACGAGCCGCGGCAGAATACGCACGCCGGCGCACCAGTCCCGAGTTTGCCGGGCTGATGGAAGACATCGCACGCAAGGGCGTGACGGCTGCGGCCGGGACCGGCCGTAACGCAACGACTGGCCGGTAGGCCCGGCTGAGAACTTGATCTGAGGTCGCCACCGGCGAAGGGAGACCGTGTTGCCGCCGCCAACTAAAACTGCATGACACGCGCGCCTGTGAACGCGCTCTGACGGCGGCACGCAAGAGCTGACGAAAAATGAAAAATCTGCGATCGGCACGTCAGCCTCTGAGAGATCGTTCATGGCTGCATCGGCTTTTCTTGAAATTAGAGTTCCCCCTCGTCACAGTGCACTGTCGACAGATAACAAGCCTCGCCGTCGCCGCAAAGAACATATGAAACATGCTGTCTGCTCTTCAATACTGATGATCGCCCTTGCAGTCGGCGTGCAAGAAATTGACGCTGCTCCGGTCGATGCCAGGATGGCAACACCGCCGACTGCAAGTCCGCAGGTCAAAACGCCAGGTAGCGGAACTTATTCGTCGGGTCAGGTCAAGAGCATCGATTGGGATCAAGGCAAGGTATTGATCGCACATGGCCCCATTGAGAATCTCGGCATGCCAAGCATGACGATGCTTTTCCGCGTGTCAGAGCGCTCGCTTCTCAAGAATCTGAACACGGGGGACAAGGTTCAGTTCAAGGCGGAAAAAAACCATGGCACGCTGTTCATCGTGGAGATGGTGCGGCAATAGCAAATCTGGCCGCATAACGCATAACGCATAATGACGCGGCAATCGAACAGCAACGTTTCAACCAAGAGTTCCATCGTGCCACCTTGTGCCTCCGCCATCCGTAAAGTCGCTGACGCCTCTGGCGTTGGCGCGGACGGTGCAGCGCCCGCAGCTGACCTTGCGTCGTGCGCAGGCGACTCAGGGGGTCGACATTTTTACCTGCGCGGCCACTGCGCCGATATACGGTGATAGGAATGTTGCGCTCGCTCCGACGTCCGGTCATCCGCGCGATGATTGGCGTTGTGCTGTTCGCTCAACTGGCGGTCGCCGCGTACGCTTGCCCGAAGCTGTTCAACACCATGCCCACAGGCACCAGCATGCACTCGCAAGTGCAGGCAGCAGCTCCCGCCGACTCCGATCGTTCGGAACAAGCCGGCCAGATCATGGTGAGCGACGCAGCGCAAAAGATGCCGGCGGACTGCGGCCAGGTCGATCCCCAGGCTCCGAACCTCTGCGCTGAACATTGCAAACAGGGTCAGCAGAGCGCCGACCATACCCCGAGTCCAGTCGTTGCGCCGGCTCTTCTGACCGCGCTGTATCGCGTGACGCTGTCCACTGCGACACCCACTGCCGAGGCCGCCTACTACGCGCCCGGCTTGCTCTTGCAGGCTGCGGCCCCGCCGCATGCGATAGAGCACTGCTGCCTCCGAACCTGACGTCTCCCGAATAGCGTGCTGTGCTTTGGCCGTCGGCCTGAGCTTGACGCGCCGTCTTGGCCCCCCCGTAACGCGCGCCGGATTGGCATGCCGATGACGATGGTCCAAGATCGGACGCACCGTTATCGTTTGGAGATGTTTCATGTTCTCGTATCCAGTTGCCTTCGCCCCGCGGACTCTGGCCCTCATTCGCCGTTCCTCGGTTTGCGCGCTGTTGAGCAGCGTCCTCAGCGCCGGTGCGTTCGCCCAGACGTCAGGCATCGGTGTTTTGGCGCTCCAGGACGCCCTGCGCCTGGCGCAAGACCGCTCGCAACAGCTGGTCGCTCAAGATGCCCTCGCGACGGCCTCTCGCGAAATGGCGGTCGCCGCGGGCCAGCGACCCGATCCCACGCTGCGTGCGGGCATCAACAACCTGCCGGTGAACGGTGAAGACCGCTTCAGCCTGACGCGCGATTTCATGACGATGCGGTCCGTGAGCGTGATGCAGGAACTCACGCGAAGCGACAAATTGAGCGCACGTTCGGCACGCTACGAGAAGGAAGCTGAAGTGGCCGAGGCCGGCCGGTCGCTGGCGCTGACAAAACTGCGAGGCGGCACCGCTGCCGCCTGGCTGGATCGCTATTTCCAGGAACGTATGCGCGAGGTGCTGCTGCAGCAGCGCGACGAAGCGAGGCTGCAGATCGAGGCGGCAGACGCCGCTTACCGCGGGGGCAAAGGCAATCAGGCCGACGTATTCGCGGCCCGCTCGGCGGTGGCGCAGATCGAAGACCGCATCGTTCAGGTCGAGCGCCAGATCGCCACAGCCACTACCGCGCTCGCGCGCTGGGTCGGTGCGCCGGCCGCCTCGTCGCTAGGTTCACTGCCGAAGATCGATCAGGTTCCCCTTGTCCAGCAGGATCTGGAGACGCGCCTGGCGCACCACCCGCAGATCCAGTTGATGCTCATGCAGGAGGAGACGGCAAAGGCCGAGGCGGAGATTGCGCGCGCCAACAAGAAATCAGACTGGTCGGTGGAGGTCATGTACAGCCAGCGCGGTGCCGCTTATTCCAACATGCTGTCCGTGAACCTGTCGGTGCCTTTGCAGTGGGACCAGAAGAACCGGCAAGACCGTGAACTGGCATCCAAGCTGGCCATGGTCGAGCGCATGCGGGCTGAACGCGAAGAGGCGACGCGCAGCCATGTGTCCGAGGCGATGGCGATGCTGCAGGAGTGGCAAAGCGATCGCGACCGGCTGGCTCGGTACGACAACTCGCTCATTCCCCTTGCTGCAGAGCGCACGCGGGCGGCGATCGCCGCCTACCGAGGCGGCGCGGCCCCTCTCTATGGGGTCCTGGAGGCGCGCCGCAATGAGATCGACATCCGTATGGAGCGCATCCGGCTCGAGATGGATGCTGGGCGCCTGTGGGCGCAGCTGAACTACCTGATCCCCGAAGGCCACGCGTCCTCGAAGTCCTGAACACCGGAGAAACCCTTATGAAACTCAAACCCCTCGTGCTCGGACTGGTCGCCGCCAGTGTGCTCATCCTCGGCGGCTATGGGATTTACGCGCTCGGCAAACGCCACGGCAGCGACGGCTCGGCAGCGACGGTGGCTGCCGCCTCAGGCGCCCCAGGCGCCCCAGGCGACAAGGTGGACCCGGCCACCGGGCGGAAGGTGCTGTACTGGCACGACCCCATGGTGCCGGGCCAGAAATTCGACAAGCCGGGCAAATCGCCCTTCATGGACATGCAGCTGGTGCCCGTCTACGCCGGCGAGTCCGGCGACGAGGGGACCGTCGCCGTCAGTCCACGCGTGCAACAAAACCTGGGCATCCGAACCGCCGAGGTAGCGCGCGGCGAAATGACGCCGCGCGTGGAAGCCGCCGGCAGCATCGCGTTCAACGAGCGAGACCAAGCCTTCGTGCAAGCACGGTCCACGGGCTTTGTCGAGAAGTTGTTTGTTCGCGCCACGCTGGACCCTGTGGTCAAGGGTCAGCCGCTCGCCGAGCTGTACGTGCCGGACTGGATTGCTGCACAGGAAGAATTCCTCTCGGTGCGCCGCATGCAGGGGACCGATCTGGCGGTGCTCGTCGACGGGGCGCGCCAGCGCATGCGCCAGGTTGGCATGACTGACGACCAAATCCGCCTGGTCGAACGCGCTGGCCGGGTTCAACCACGCATCACGCTCGTAGCCCCGACCAGTGGGGTGCTTGTCGAGCTGACCGCGCGCGAAGGTATGACGGTCATGCCAGGCGCAACGCTCTTCCGGATCAACGGCCTGTCGACCGTATGGGCCAATGCCGATGTACCGGAAGGCCAGTCGGCCCTGCTTCGCGCCGGATCGATCGTGCAGGCGCGTTCCCCTGCAGTTCCGGGAAAAGTGTTCAAGGGCAAGGTCCAGGCCATCTTGCCGGAAGTCAATCAAGCCACGCGCACGATCAAGGCCCGCATCGAACTGGCCAACCCGCAAGGTCAGCTCTCACCGGGCATGTTCGTGAGCGTCGCGCTGAACGCGGACATCGAGCAAGGGCTGATGGTTCCGACCGAGGCGATCATCCAGACCGGCCGGCGCATGGTGGTCATGGTGGCCGAAGGCGACGGCAAGTTCAGGCCGGTGGACGTCGAGATCGGCAACGAATCCAACGGCCAGACCGAGATCAAGCGCGGCCTTCAAGCCGGTCAAAAGGTCGTGACCTCCGGCCAGTTCCTGATCGACTCCGAGGCCAGCCTCAGAGGCACGACCACGCGCATGGAGGATGGCGGCAAGGCTGCAGGTGCCACCGCCGGCGGTGGTATGGCCGCGGCGGCAGAGCACACCGGCAAAGCCAAGGTCGAGGCCATCGGCAAGGACACGGTTTCCCTGTCGCACGAGCCGATCCCTTCGATGCAGTGGGGGGCCATGACGATGGACTTCGGCATGCCGGCCGCCGGTCTGCCGCAAGGCCTGAAGCCGGGTCAGACCGTGAACTTCGCGTTCCATATGAACAAGGAAGGCCTGCCAGTGCTGACGCGGATCGACCCCGCCGGCGCAGCAATGCCCGCGCCCGCTGCCAAGGATGCGATGCCGATGGGATCTTCGGAGAAGAAGCAATGATCGCCAAGCTGATTCGCTGGTCGATCGTCAACCGCTTCCTGGTGCTGCTGGCTACCGTGATGGTCAGCGCCTGGGGCGTCTACTCCTTGATGCGCACACCGCTCGATGCGCTGCCGGACCTCTCCGACGTGCAGGTCATCATCCGCACCACTTATCCGGGGCAGGCGCCACAGATCGTCGAGAACCAGATCACCTATCCCCTCACGACGACGATGCTGTCGGTTCCGGGCGCAAAGACGGTCCGAGGGTTCTCATTCTTCGGTGACTCGTTTGTCTATGTGCTGTTCGAGGACGGCACCGACCTCTACTGGGCCCGCTCCCGCGTGTTGGAGTACCTGAACCAGGTGCAATCGCGCTTGCCGGCGAGCGCAAAGGCCTCCCTCGGGCCCGATGCCACCGGAGTGGGCTGGGTCTACTCGTATTCGCTGTTGGATCGCAGCGGCAACCATGACCTCTCGCAATTGCGCGCGCTGCAGGACTGGTTCCTGAAATACGAGCTCAAGACCGTCGCCAACGTGGCCGAGGTCGCCTCGATCGGTGGCATGGTCAAGCAGTACCAGGTCGTTCTTGATCCGGACCGGTTGCGCGGCTACAACTTGACGCACAGCAAGGTGGTCGAAGCCATCCAAAAGGCCAACCAGGAAAGCGGCGGCTCGGTACTCGAACTGGGCGAGGCCGAGTACATGGTCCGTGCCTCCGGCTACCTGAAAACCCTCGACGACTTCCGCAAGATCCCTCTGATGACCACCGAGGCGGGCGTCTCCGTGCGGCTGGGCGACGTGGCCCGGATCCAAACGGGTCCCGAGATGCGGCGCGGCATCGGTGAACTCGACGGCGAAGGCGAAGTTGCGGGCGGCGTCATCGTGATGCGCTCCGGCAAGAATGCCCTGGAGACGATCGACGCCGTGAAGGAAAAGCTCAAGAGCCTGCAGGCGAGTCTGCCCAAGGGCGTGGAGATCGTGCCGACCTACGATCGCTCGAACCTGATCGAGCGCGCAGTGGAGAACCTCACGCACAAGCTGATCGAGGAGTTCATTGTCGTCGCGGTGGTGTGCTTCATCTTTCTGTTTCACCTGCGCTCGGCCTTCGTCGCCATCGTTTCGCTGCCTCTTGGCATCCTGGCTGCCTTCATTGTGATGCGGTACCAGGGCGTCAACGCCAACATCATGTCCTTGGGTGGCATTGCGATCGCGATCGGCGCCATGGTCGACGCCGCGGTGGTGATGATCGAGAACGCGCACAAGCACATCGAAAAATGGCGTCACACCCATCCCGATGAAGAACTCAAGGGCGAAACGCACTGGCAGGTGATCGGCGAATCGGCCGCCGAAGTGGGTCCGGCGCTGTTCTTCTCGCTGCTGATCATCACGCTGTCATTCATCCCGGTGTTCACGCTGGAGGCGCAGGAAGGTCGCTTGTTCTCGCCGCTGGCGTTCACCAAGACCTATGCGATGGCGGCGGCCGCAGGGCTGTCTGCCACACTGATTCCGGTCCTCATGGGCTACCTGATCCGGGGCAAGATTCCCGATGAAAACAAGAACCCGCTGAATCGATTCTTGATCGCCATCTACCGGCCGCTCTTGAACGCGGTGCTGCGCGCACCCAAGCTGACGATCGGCGCGGCCGCTGTGCTCCTGGTGGCCAGCCTGTGGCCGTTGCAGCATATCGGTGGCGAGTTCATGCCGCCGCTGGACGAAGGCGATCTGTTGTACATGCCCTCGGCCTTGCCGGGACTCTCGGCGGGCAAAGCGTCCCAGTTGCTGCAGCAGACCGACCGCCTGATCAAGACGGTTCCGGAAGTGGCGACCGTGTTCGGAAAGGCCGGCCGCGCCGAGTCGGCCACCGATCCCGCGCCGCTGGAGATGTTCGAGACCACCATCCAGTTCAAGCCGAAGGATCAATGGCGCGCCGGCATGACCCAGGACAAGCTGGTCGAAGAACTCGACCGCATCGTCAAGGTGCCGGGCTTGTCCAACATCTGGGTGCCACCGATCCGCAACCGCATCGACATGCTGGCCACGGGCATCAAGAGTCCTGTTGGCGTCAAGGTGGCCGGCACCGACCTGGCGGAGATCGATCGGGTGACCGCACAGATCGAACGCGTCGTCAAAACCGTACCCGGGGTCTCCTCGGCGTTGGCAGAGCGTTTGTCGGGTGGGCGGTATGTCGACGTCAAGATCGACCGTGACGCCGCAGCGCGCTTTGGCATGAACGTCGCCGATGTGCAGTCCATCATCGCTTCCGTGATCGGGGGAGAGAACGTCGGCGAGACGGTCGAGGGCCTGTCTCGCTTCCCGATCAACGTGCGCTACCCACGTGAGTTCCGGGACTCGGTCGAGCGGGTGCGGCAGTTGCCGATCGTGACCGACCGCGGCGCCCGCATCGTGTTGTCCGACATCGCAAAGGTCGAGGTGGTCGATGGACCCCCGATGCTCAAGAGCGAAAACTCGCGCCTGTCCGGCTGGATCTATGTGGACATCCGCGGCCGCGACCTGCGTTCCGCAGTGCACGACATGCAGCGCGCTGTCAGCGAGCAGGTCAAGGTGCCACCGGGCTACTCCGTTTCATGGTCCGGGCAGTTCGAATTCCTCGAGCGCGCCACCGCCAAGCTGAAGATCGTTGTGCCGTTCACGCTGCTGATCATCCTGGTGCTTCTGTACCTGACTTTCAAGCGCTTCGACGAGGCACTTCTGATCATGGCCACCCTGCCTTTTGCGTTGGTCGGCGGGATCTGGCTGCTGTACCTGCTCAACTACAACCTCTCGGTTGCCGGGGCGGTCGGGTTCATTGCCTTGTCAGGCGTTGCCGCCGAGTTTGGCGTGATCATGCTGCTGTACCTCAAGCACGCTTGGGATGAGCGTATCGCGAGCGGCGCGACGAGCAACGATGACCTGCTGGATGCGATCCGCGAAGGCGCAGTCCTGCGCGTGCGCCCGAAGGCAATGACCGTTGCAGTGATTCTGGCGGGCCTGGTGCCGATCATGTGGGGCTCCGGCACGGGCTCGGAGGTGATGCAGCGCATCGCTGCGCCGATGGTGGGAGGCATGGTCACAGCGCCCTTGCTTTCCATGTTCGTGATCCCGGCTGTCTACTTCTTGATCCGCAAGAAGCGCGAGCGGCGTGCCGCAAGGCCCGGATTCTGGAGACGAGGCCATGTCGCCGAGTGAGTCCCGTCGTCATCGGCTCGCTTGCGTCGGCGCCGTCGCCTGTCTGCTTCTCGTGCTGTTCTGTGGCGCGAGCCGGGCATCCACGGGACGCGTTGTCGGCGAGCGGCCAATGGTGGCGTCGGCACCGGTATTGGAGGAGGCACTGCGCCCGATGCCGAAGGCATTGGACGACATGCCTTGTGCGCAGTGCTATGCGGCTCCCGAGCCGGGGGCCGGCGTCGGCGCAGAGAGCGAGCCACGGGGAGCCGTGCCGCAGCAGCACCACGCAACCTCGGTTGCCGACACCACTTTGCCCAAGGATGCCGGAGGCTGGCCGCCGCGAATGCCCGTGCGCATCGCGTTTTGCCGGTGGCTTGATTGATCAACGACGTTGTCCCGAATAACAGTTCCATATCAGTTGATCAATCAAAGGAGTCAATCATGGAGACGATTTCATCTTTGCGTCGCCGCGGGAATGCAGGGGCCCCCATCATGAAGAAGCTGCTCGTGTTTCCGGCCGGCATCGTGGCGCTGGGCGCTGTCTTGACCGCATGTGCCGGTCCTGGCTGGCAAGAGGACACCAAGGCCGCGGAGCTCAGTCCCGCGCAGCAGTGCGCCGCGGAGCGCTTGGTGTTACCGCTCGATCATGGGCCACGCCCGCAGACGACGCCGTACGAGAACAAGCTTCGCAAGCAGCGCTTTGAGGCCGAAATGAAGGCCTGCAAGGCAGCGGCCGCCAAGGGGGTGGCCCAATGAACCCGCTTCGCCGCCGCTTCAGCGCGACGACCGCGATCGCCCTGGCCGTCCAACCGATGTGGGCCAGGGCGGCTGCGCCGGTTGTCGATGTCTGGAAAGGCCGTGGCTGCCTGTGCTGCGAGGCTTGGGTCAAGCACCTGGAGCGCGGCGGCTTCAGCGTCACGGTCCACGACGTCGGCAACACCGAGGCGCGAGCGCGCCTGGGCATGCCGCTGAAGTACCGCGCGTGCCACACCGCCAGCGCCGCTGGTTATGTGCTGGAAGGGCATGTTCCGCTCCGGGAGATTCAGCGGCTGCTGCGGGAGCGTCCCGACGCGATCGGGCTCGCCGTTGCCGGCATGCCGCGCGGCTCGCCGGGAATGGATGGCCCGGCGTACCGCGGGCGGCGAGATCCGTTCAATGTGCTGCTCGTTCATCAAGACGCGAGCACCACGATCTACCAGTCCTACCAATGAAAGGAAACACAATGAACATCCCACGTATGGCGCTTGCCGCCGCGCTTTGCGCTGCGCTCACACTGCCCGCGCTGGCACAGACCGCCATGCCGATGCCCTCCGGCGGAAGCGTCGCAGCTTCGAGCGCGCTCGCCGTTGGCACGATCAGGCACATCGACGCCGCGCAGCACGTCCTGACGATCGAGCACCAAGCCATTGCCCGCATGAACATGCCGGGCATGACGATGCAGTTTCGTCTGGACAAGGGCTTGTCTACCGACGGATTGAGCGTCGGTCAGCCGATCGCCTTCACCCTCACTCAATCGAGCGACGGACTGGCCATCAGCGAGGTGCAGCCCATCCGCGTCTCGGCCGCCGCCGCCCCCTCTGCGGGCGCATCGAGGCCTCACCACGGCATGCAAGGCCAGGACACTTCCCGCATGAACATGAGCAGAATGGACAAGGAGGCGATGGCCAAGTGCCACGACATGATGATGAAGCCCCAGTGAGCACCACGCCCGCTTTGCTCAGCACGCCGCCGAACGGTGGCTCCCAATCAATCGTTAGCCAGGAGTTCTTATGAAAAAAGTAGTATTCGCCTCTCTCGTCGCCGCAGCCCTGCTGCCCGCAGCCGCTTTGGCACAGCAGAAGATGGACGACATGAAAGGCATGGACATGTCCAACATGAAAGACATGAACATGCCCAAGAAATCGGGGGCCTCGGCCCAATCCACCCACATGGCCATGGGCGAAGTGAAGAACGTCGACCCCAAGGGCCAGGTCGTCACGGTCGCTCACGAACCGATCACGTCGTTGAACTGGCCGGCGATGACCATGGGCTTCGTGGTCAAGGACAAGATGCTGATGGACAAGCTGGTCGTCGGCAAGAAGGTCCAGCTCGAGTTCGTGCAGGAGGGCGGCAAATACGTCGTCACTTCGGTGAAGTAAGCACGACGATCGAGCCGCGACGCGTTCCGGTCGTCCTCCCGGACTGGGGCGCGCCGCACATCGAACGGACAGGCGCCATGTCTGGTTGCCAAGCTGGCTGCGGCAGTTGCGGATGCGATCGCGGCGGCTGTGACGCATGCCAAGCGGCCCCGGGGAGCGAGCCGGGGCGTCGAACGAGCGGCTCAAGGGGTGCGGGTCGACGGATGCCCGGAGGGCGCCCTTGGTCGCGCAGCGTCATCTGCGGCAGAGCGTGCCGTCAGCATCCGGCCGGCCGCATCGACCTTGACCAAGCCGAGCCGCGGGTGGCTCCAGTAGCGTGTTTTGCCGTCCTCGGTCTGGACCTTGGCCGGCGTGGCCTGATCACGCGCTTGGTTCTCGGCGGGTGCTGCGAAGGAGGCTGCGGAAGCGAGCGACAGTGTCGCGGCCAGAATGGACGCAAAAAGTTTGTTGGACATGGTCGTAAACCCTCATCATTGGTCATTTGAAAACGTCAGCGACGGCTGACGGCCTCACGCGTTCCGAACGAGGTCGCAGGGGCGTCGTGATGAGGGAGAGTTTGAAAGCGGACGAGGCACCAGAGGCTGATGCTTTGATTACGTTTTTGCAATGCGGACAGGATCCACTGGGATGCCCGCAAACCGTTCAAAGAAATGAAAATCCTGTTGATCGAAGACGAAGCGAGCGCCGCTGCCTACTTGAAGCAAGGTCTGACCGAGAGCGGCTTCACGGCGGAAGTCGCGACCAATGGCAGCGACGGCCTGCACGCAGCCATGAACGGAGATCATGACCTGGTGGTCTTGGACGTGATGCTGCCCGGCATCGACGGCTTTGCGGTGTTGTCCGCCCTTCGAACTTCGAAGCAGACGCCGGTGCTGATGCTCACGGCGCGCTCCAAGGTCGACGACAAGGTCAAGGGTTTCGACCTCGGCGCCGACGACTACCTGGTCAAGCCTTTCCAGTTTCCCGAGCTGCTTGCTCGAATCCGCGCGCTCCTCAAGCGCGGTGCCAAAGCAGCGTCCGACGACGTGCTGCGCGTCGCGGACCTCGAGGTGGATTCCGTCAAGCATCGCGCCATCCGAACCGGCCAGCGCATCGATTTGTCAGCCAAGGAGTTCGCGTTGCTGGTCTTGTTCATGCGCAGGAGCGGCGAAGTGCTGTCCAGGACGCAGATTGCTTCGCTGGTCTGGGACATCAATTTTGATTCCGATACCAACGTCGTGGACGTGGCCGTGCGCCGCTTGCGCGTCAAGATCGACGACCCCTTCGAGACGAAGCTGATCCACACCGTGCGGGGGGTGGGCTACGTGTTCGAGCACCGGCCATGAGGCCGAAAAGCCTGTCGGTGCGGCTGGCGCTGTTGGTCGGCCTGTTGGGCCTTTTGCAGGGTGCCGGCGTCCTGTGGTTTTCCTATCACACGATGCAGCAGGAACTGGGGGCACAACGGCGGTCCGTCCTGCGTGACAAGGTCG
Organism: Variovorax durovernensis; assembly: GCF_977011995.1. Lineage (NCBI taxonomy): Bacteria > Pseudomonadati > Pseudomonadota > Betaproteobacteria > Burkholderiales > Comamonadaceae > Variovorax > Variovorax durovernensis. Next base: position 610,480 of record NZ_CDRNCW010000002.1, read on the forward strand.
ACTACGCTCGACAACTGATCGGTGAATTGCCGGACGAAGTGGCTATTCGCGCCAGTGCCTTCGAGCTCGTGGACCTCATCACCGGACACGCCGAGTTGCATCTGGCGATCGCGCGACGGGGGTCCACGAATCCCACCGTCGCGTTCAGCCGCGAAGCCATTGAATCCTTAAGCCGATTGAAGGACGACACCTGGGGAACAGACGCATTCCTGCAGTGGCGTGCGCAGACCAGCAACGCGCCGATGCTTTCACAGGCCGGGGCCGTGCAACTCAAAAACGGCGAGGCCTACGAGATTGTCGCCACCGTCGACCGCAGCGAAGACCAGCGGCTGCTGCGCAGTCTGCTGGTCACCGCACTGACCGGGGCACCATTCGGCTTGGCGCTCGTGATCGTCAGCGCACTGGCTATTGTCATGTTTGGTCTGCGGCCGTTGCGGCGTTTCCAGAAAGCCGCCACCGGCATCACGGCTCGCAACCTCTCGGCCCGGATCGACTCGAAGGGCCTGCCCACCGAACTGCAAGGCCTTTGCCACGCTTTCAATGCCATGCTGGAGCGCCTGGACGACGGGGTGCGCCGGTTGTCGGAGTTTTCGGAGGATTTGGCTCATGAACTGCGTACGCCTCTGGCGACGCTGCTGGGCCGCACGCAGGTCGTGCTGTCGCAGCCGCGCACAGTCGAGCAACTGACGGACCTGCTCGAAAACAACGTCGACGAACTGGAGCGACTGAGCCGTCTGGTGTCCGACATTCTGTTCTTGGCGCAAGCCGATCATGCGCAAATGGCCGTAGAGCGGCGCGAACTCGATCTGGCGGACCAGGCGCGCACCGTCGCTGAATTCTTGCAGTTGCTGGCCGACGAGCGCGGCATCAAGATCTCGGTGGAAGGCAGCGCGCGCGTGGCAGCAGACGGCGGCCTGGTGCAAAGGGCGATCACCAACCTGCTGTCCAATGCCGTGCGTCATGGAGCACAGGGAATGCCGGTGACGGTGGCCGTGTCGTATGCCGATGAACTGAGTGCCAAGTTGGAGGTGGTCAATCAGGGTGAACCGATCGCGCCCCAGCACTTGGAACGGCTCTTTGACCGCTTTTACCGCGTCGACAGTTCGCGCGCGCGCGATTTGGGCGGCACCGGCCTCGGATTGGCGATCGTCAAAGCGATCATGGGACTTCATGGCGGGCGGGTCGCGGCCACCAGCAGCGCAAGCGGCGAGACGCGCTTCGCGCTTTACTTTCCGCGTGCGGACAAGGGCCGCTGACCGATTCTCCGGCCTCTGGACGTCGCATTGTTCAGCCGGCACCCCATCAGCGCGCTAAACAGGACACCGGCACCGCCTGCGGTGATCGAGATTGAGCGTCTCGCCGGCCCATGCGCACACGTACCGCCTCATCATGAGGTCGGTGCCGTCTCATTCCAACCCGCGAAATCCCTTGACCTTTACACGGTGGGAAGGTGGAGACTGTTCTGGAATAGGAGCCCATCATGCAACTGCACCCTCACAGTCCAGGCGCAACGGAGGCCGACAAACGTTCTCATCGGCATCCCGTTGGTGCGAATACTCAGCTTGCCGCGGGTGAGCATGCCGGTCAGCGCGACGCTTTGAGCAAGCGGGCCGCAGTTGCAGGTGTCGAATACACCTGTCCCATGCACCCGCAGGTGCGGCAGATGGGGCCCGGAAACTGTCCGATTTGCGGGATGGCTCTGGAGCCGGTTGTCGCTACGGTGGAAACAGGGGAGAACCCGGAACTGAGGGACATGAACCGTCGGTTCTGGGGTGGGTTGGCGCTCACCGTGCCTGTGGTCGCGCTCGAGATGGGCGGCCACCTCGCCAATCTGCAGAGCTTGATGAGTCAGCAAACATCGAACTGGCTTCAACTGTTGTTCGGCACACCGGTGGTGCTGTGGGCCGGCTGGCCGTTCTTCGTTCGGGGGTGGGCCTCTGTGACGAACCGCAACCTCAACATGTTCAGCCTCATTGCGCTGGGCGTTGGTGTTGCCTGGGTGTACAGCATGATCGGCGCGATGGCACCACGGTTGTTCCCGTTGGACCTGCGCACGGGGGACGGGGCGGTTCCGATCTACTTCGAGGCGGCTGCGGTCATCACCGTCCTGGTGCTTTTGGGGCAGGTGCTGGAATTGCGGGCGCGCGAAAGGACGTCCGGTGCGATACGCGCCTTGCTCGACCTCGCACCGAAGACGGCCGTGCGCGTGAGAAGCGACGGGTCCGACGAGACGGTGGAACTCGACGCTGTGCTCGTGGGCGAGCGGCTACGGGTGCGCCCGGGGGAAAAAATACCGGTAGACGGCGAGATCGTGGAAGGCAAGGCGACGGTCGACGAGTCGATGGTCACCGGTGAACCGATTCCGGTCGTCAAGACGCCCGGTTCCAAGGTCACTGCCGGCACTCTCAACCAGACGGGTGGCTTCGTCATGCAAGCCGAAAAGGTGGGCGCTGATACCCTACTTGCCCAGATCGTCCAGATGGTTGCGTCCGCTCAACGCAGCCGCGCCCCGATTCAGCGGATGGCCGACCGGGTGGCGGGCTGGTTCGTGCCGGTTGTGATTGCCGTCGCGCTTCTGGCCTTCGGCGCCTGGCTTGTCTGGGGACCCAGCCCGGCCGTCGCGTACGCACTTGTCTCTTCCGTCGCCGTCCTCATCATCGCCTGTCCCTGCGCTCTTGGCCTGGCCACACCGATGTCCATCATGGTGGGCGTTGGGAAGGGCGCGCAGCACGGCGTGCTCATCCGAGATGCACAGGCGCTGGAGCGCATGGAGAAGGTCGATACGCTCGTGGTGGACAAGACAGGCACGTTGACGCAGGGGCGGCCGAAGGTGGTGCGCGTCGAATCGGCGCCTGGCTTTGACGTCGCCACGGTGCTTCAGAAGCTCGCCAGCGTCGAGCGGGCGAGCGAACATCCACTGGCCGCCGCCATCGTCGCCGACGCACTGGAGCGCCAGTTGCCCCTGTCGCCCGTTCTGGACTTTGACTCACCCGTCGGCAAGGGCGTGATCGGCATGGTCGAGGGCGCGCGGGTGATCTGCGGAAGCGCGAAATTTCTGGCTGAGAACGATGTCGACGTCAGTGGCATGGCTGCAGCGGCAGACGCTGTGCGGGCGCAAGCTGCGACGGTCATCTTCGTGAGCATCGACGCCCGCCTGGCTGGTTTCGTCGGCATTGCCGACCCCATCAAGCCCAGCACACCGGAAGCCATCGCCGTGCTGCGCCGCGAGAACATCCGCGTGGTCATGCTCACCGGCGACGGCAAGACCACCGCGGAGGTTGTAGGTCGCCAGCTCGGCATAGACGAAGTCATTGCAGACGTTCTGCCGCAAGACAAGACATCAGTGGTGCAACGGCTGAAGGCCGAGGGCCGGGTGGTGGCCATGGCAGGCGATGGCGTCAATGACGCCCCGGCGCTGGCTGCAGCAGACGTTGGCATTGCCATGGGAACCGGCACCGACGTTGCCATGGAGAGTTCAGGGGTGACGCTGCTGCAGGGTGATCTCATGGGGATTGCGCGTGCGCGTCGCCTTTCGCAGGCCACGATGAAGAACATCCGAACCAACCTCTTTTTCGCCTTCTTCTACAACGTCGTTGGGATTCCGATAGCAGCTGGCATGCTGTACCCGTTCTTCGGCATCCTCCTGTCGCCGGTGGTGGCGGCCGCCGCGATGGCGCTGTCGTCGGTGAGTGTGATTGCCAATTCGCTGCGTCTACGCGCGAGCAAACTGGTCGATTAGTTGTTGGTCGTAAAGGATCGCCGGAGAATAAACATTCGCCCCACGGCGAAGGTCAACCGGTCCCCCTCTTGACCTTGCCACAGCGGTAAGGTGTTGGCTGAAGGTATCGACAACAGGGTCGTTTGGAGGCATTGCGATGGCGCACAGATCTGACGTTTCCCAGGGCCTGGGGCAGGAGGTGCTACGGCTATATAAGCAGGCGGTGGCCGAGCGGCGATGGGAGGTCGCCGAGTTCCTGATGTGCGCTCTGGAGCAGTTGGCAAAATCCGACTTGGAAAGTGAGGCTGCAGTTGAGCAAGGTTACTTGTACATCGGCCGCGGTCGGCAGTCTTTCAATGCGTGAGACGTGACGCCGATTGCCATGGCGGTTGCAACCCGCAGGCCCCTCGTCCAGAAGCGTCGCGGCGTTGTTCCAAATCAACATGGCTCAGACACCGAGGCCGGTCCCCAAGGGGATCTTGAAGTGACACCGCACACCCCGCACAAAGCGGGCGCCGTCGACACGCGACCACATCCAAGATCTGCATAGTCTTCGCAGCGGCTTTTTATCGGGTTGTGCCCCACTGGACGGGGGACCAGTCACGACGACGAGGCCGCTTAGCCTTGCCGACCAACTGCCGCGCATGCCGCGGTGCACGCGCTCCGTGTTGCACTGTTCGCGGCTGCCTGCAGGTGACGAAATCGTCATGCGGCGGTCAGGCGGTTGTTGTACCCCAGCTTCTAAAGTTTGAACCGTGACGCAAGCGAGACGGTCGACCTTGAAGCCGATCACCGAGGCGTCATTTCTCTTAACTTTCAAGGAGCCTGAGATGAAGAAGATTCTGCTCGCGATTGGGACCACAACACTGCTGCTGTCCGGCGCCTACGCGCAGAGCCAGACGCAGGAAGCGGCTCCGCCGACCAACACCAAATCGCAAATCTTGGCCGAGGCCAGGAAGAATGCGAAGCCGACAGGCGTCAAACAGATCAAGGATGGCGGCACCGCCGTTGGACAAGGCTCGGGCGTGATGGGGACGAGCAAGTCCGAGATGGTTGGCGAGAGCCGGAAAGCGGCGCGTGAGGCGCGTCCCCACCGGGATTCGACGCAAGGCGGCACCCCCAAAGAATCGCGGTGACGACAAGTTCCTTCATCGTCGTACCGGACCGGCGCCTTGCCAGTCCGGTCGACGTGAACGACCCGTCGAACGTCAAGTGTCCCATCCTGCCGCGCCCCTATTTCAAGGAATTTGATTATGAACTGCAATTTGAAAACGATCATCAAGATTGGTATCGGGCTAGGAATTGCCCTGACCGCTGTGTACTTCGCATTGCCCTCATCCCACGCGTTCATTCTGGCCAGTGCACCCTTCTTGCTGTTCCTCGCCTGCCCGATCGCGATGATTTTCATGATGAAGGGCATGAACGGCGCCACGAAAGATGAGAGCGCCAAGGTTGAAGAGGGCAAAGTGAATTCCGTGGTGGGCGAGACCAAGCCAGACAAGACCTAACGCGAATCTCGACCACGCATTCACGCACGTTCGGCTGCGCGGCTGCGCCAACGCCGGAGCCAAGCGAAGCCCTTGCCGGAGTAAGGTGGGATCAGCACCCTCGTGACAGATTGCTGTTCTACGGATGAACTATTGTGATAACTCTTCTTATCGCAATAGCCATCTCATCTGGCTAAACTCCGAAGATGAAAAGTACCCTGAGCACCCGGATCCTGGAAGAGGCGTCGCAGGACTTCCCCGGTGCCGCGGCGCTCGCGGCCCTGCGCGCCTGGTACGCCGGCATGGGCACCACCGAGGCTGTCGCTCAGTTCCTGCCGCACAGCACTGGCGCAGGCAGGTCATCCCGCGCCGTCCTGGGCGACATCCGGCGCCAGTTGGCGGACCGCGCCCGCCGGTGCCGCCGCGACGATCTGGCGCAACTGATCCTGCACCCGTCCTCCGAGCGGCCGAAGCGGGTCTGTGCCGTCATGGCGGCGATCGACCTGTTGCGCGGGCTCGCCGTGCCGCGGCCGCTGGTGACGGACGCCGTCGAGCGCTGGCTGCCCGCGCGCATCGCCAAGCCCATCCAGGCCCACGGCCTGCGCACGCTGGCCGATCTGACGGTGCGCGTGCCGCGCCGGCGGCGCTGGTGGGCGGACATTCCCGGCTTGGGCGCCACCGGCGCCAGGCAGGTGGAAGCTTTTTTTGCGGCGCATCCGTCTCTGACCGCCGCCGCCCGTGCGCTGGTGCCGGTCGGCATGCCGCAGGACGTGGTGCCCTGGGAGCGGCTGTACGTGCCCCACGAGGTCGACGGCTCGCGCGGTGCCTTCCGGGCGCCGCTGGAGACCTGCATCCTGGGCGCGCGCAACGACTACGAGGCGGTGCAGGCTTGGCTGTCGCTGCACGAGTCGGCGGCCACCCAGCGGGCCTACCGCAAGGAGGCCGAGCGGTTGATCCTCTGGGCCATCCTGGAGCGCGGCAAGGCGCTGTCGTCGCTGACGACAGAAGATGCCGTGGCGTACCGGGCGTTTCTGCGTCACCCCGCACCACGCGGGCGTTGGGTCGGACCGGCCGCGCCGCGTTCCTCGCCCGAGTGGCGGCCATTCACCGGTGCCCTGTCAGCCCGCTCCGTGGCCTACGCGCTGTCGGTGGCCGGAGCCTTGTTCCGCTGGCTGATCCAGCAGCGCTATGCGCTGGCCAATCCCTTCGCCGGCATCAAAGTCCGGGGTGCCTCGAGGTCAGAGCCGCTGGCGGTGACGCGGGTCTTTGGCGAAGGGGAATGGGCGATCCTGCAGGCGGTGGCCGAGGGCCTGGAATGGGTGCATGGCTGGGAAGCACCGGCGGCGCAGCGGCTGCGGTTCGTGCTGGATTTTGCCTACGCGACCGGGCTGCGCATTGGTGAGTTGGTCGGCGCAACGCTCGGCCAGATCGAGGCGGACATTCATGGCGATCACTGGCTGCGCCTGGTGGGCAAAGGCGGCAAGGCCGGCAAGGTGGCGCTGCCGCCGCTGGCCCGGTCTGCGCTGGACCGGTACCTGATGCAGCGTCAACTGCCGATCACGCCGGCCCGATGGAATCCGAAGACGCCGCTGCTCGGCAGCCTGGAGTTGGAGAGTGTTGCCGGCATCACGGCCACGCGGCTGTGGAGCATCATGCGGCGCTTCTTTCTGAAGGTGGCCGAGGCCGTCGAGGCGGACAGCCCGGCGCTTGCGGACAAACTGCGCCGTGCCAGTCCCCACTGGATGCGCCACACCCATGCCACGCATGCGCTGGCGCGCGGCGCGGAACTCACGACGGTGCGCGACAACCTGCGCCACGCCTCTATCACGACGACCTCGATCTACCTGCACGGCGACGAGGTTAAGCGGGCGCGGCAGATGGATACCGCGTTCGCAGCACGCGGCCCGAACTCATGAGCCGGCCGCGGCGGCTGCCTTGCGCAGGGCGCGCAGTTCCAAGCGCGCGGACTCGCGGATGTCGTCGCGGTCCAGTTCGACGGCGGTGTCGTCGGCCCAGGTTTGCCAGAGGCTTTCGAGCCAGGCTTGGCGGGTGCTGAAGGATTCGACCGCGTAGTCGAGCCAACTGGCGTATCCGGCGGGCGGTGGTAACGGCTTTTGAATGGTGAAGAGGAATTCTCCTTGGTGAGTCGAAACAGGGCCGAGATCATCCAATGCGACAGCGATGGCCGGCAAGTCCAATTTGCATCTGTTGCTTATTGATCCTGCCGGGTGATCAGCGCTCGAACCGCGGTGCCGTATTGCTGCTGGATCTGGGCCCACTGGGTAGCCCGCTGCTCGTAGGCCGTTGTTTCCTCGGTCGTCATCGCCTGACTTGCCTGCGCCCAGCGCGCAAAGGTAGCCACGGTCGAGACGCCGCGGTCGTGGCCGGCGCGCAAACGCCGAGGAACGGCGCTCGTCCAGGCTAATGCGCGTTCGCCGTTGACCCGCTCGAAGATCGAGTCAACGATTCGGACTCCGGCGCTTTTCGACGTTGCATTGCTGTATTTGCCGCCGACAACGATGTCAGAGAATTTCATGTGCCGTTCAGATTTCTTTTTAAATCAATAGCTTAGATGCTTTGTGTCTTGCTGAGCCACGGCAGTCCAGTCCCCAACCTCAATTCCGCCGCCCTCGGATCGCTCGGGCATCAGGAACATCGAACCAAGCACACCAATCTGCACGGAAAGGACGATCACCCCGAGCTACGCTGGGCGTTTTCTGAGTCGCGTGCAAATCACAGCGGTTTGGCATTGAATTCCCATATGAATCAAGCACTTGTGAAAGGCCTGGTGTCGAGGCACTTTCTGATTCATGTGCAAACCGCAGCGCTGCGGTGCATCACATGGCCCCGGCAGCACGCCGCTTTGGGGCGGTCTTGTGCAGCAAGGCGTCCTCGAACTGCTCGATCCTGAACGCGATGGTTCCGCGAAAGTTGATGTGCCCGAAGTGCACCGGCCCCATGCGGCGCAGCCAGGCATCTTCGATGGGGTGCTGTTCCTTGCGCCAGCGATCGACAACACCTTGCATCCTCATGGTGTTCCATGCGACGACCACGTTCGTCAGCAAGGCGTGAGAACCCGAGATGGCCCGCATCTCGTCGCGCCGGCGACCGCGCTCGGGAAGAATCCGGCCATGGTAGATGGCACGCTGAAGTTGGTGCACCGACTCACCCCGGTTCAGCAGCGTGTGGATCTCGCGGCGGAATTCGGTGTTGGTGAAGTAGTCGCACAGAAAAATCGTGCGCAACAGCTTTCCCAGCTCATCTGCGGCCCGGTGCAAAGGATCACCCTTGGCGGCGCTGCCGAGTTTTTCCAGCGCTTCCTTGGCCGAGAGATGGCCGCCGCGGATCGAGGCGATCAACCTCAAAAGATCATCCCAGCCTTTGGTGATCGCCCGCTCGGAGACGTCGCCAATGGCAAGCTGCTCCAGATTCTCGGGTCGCTCGAACGAGCGCGGCAGATAGAGCTTGCGCTCGGCGAGATTCTGCAGGCGAACGCACAGGTCGAAGCCCAGCAGCTTCGCGACGGCCATCGCGACGTTCGTGTAGCCGTGCGTGTCCACCGCGAGCAGAGACAACCGGAGACCGTCGGCACCCAATGTGTTGTTGTGGGACTCCACCCCGTGAACCGCGACCGGTGCCTGGCGCTCGTTCAGGACGATCGGCTGGTCATAGAACAGGCCGTACGATCCCATGACGTGCGAATAGACCCCAACCGCGGGCGTGCGCCGGCGCGGGTCCAGCCGCGCGTTGTACAAGTGCCTGGACGCGTCCAGCGACATCATGTCGGCCGACGCCTTGTCGCCCTTGCCCCAAAGGCTTGCGATAGGGTGCTGGCGCTGGAATGCGACGAGACGCTCATTCGCACGCCGAAGGCGGCCATGCCCTTCCAGGGACCGCATGGCGGCCGAGATGTGAGAAACCTCCAGGCCGGGAACCATCGCGGCGACACCTCTCGCATCGTTCTCAGTGCCGTGCGCCAGGAGCGCACCGTACAAGGCACTGAGTTCGCGGGGCGTTTTCGCACGACTGCCCAAAAGCAGTTCACTGAAACCGACATGCGCATCGAGTTCAACGATCATGTCGCCGAACTGGGCATCGCCGATGATCGCAAAGATGGCATCCCGGCTCCGGCTGGCTTGGGCGTCGACGTCCATCGGCTGGATGGCAGGCAGTCGCACATGCCCTTGGGCGTCGATCTCGACCTTTCCGGCGGCGCACGCGGTGGACAGCGCCTGGAGGCATTCCTTCAGGGTGCCATGAAGGCGATCCAGAAATTGCTTCGGGTCGGCTGTGAGGCTCAGGGCACTGATCAAGCTCTGCCGCTTCTTCTTCCAGTCCTGCGGCGAGATCAACTGATCCTGCCTGTTGCGGTGGCTCCAGCTGTGATCGATCCACAGACGACCACCGCGCAGACCCTTGCGCACCGACGTGAGGGTGGACGCGCGAAGCGCGGCAAGAGCCTTCTTGCGATCGGGAGCATTCAGCAACTCATGCCACACCGGGTCCGTGATCGTGACATCGAAATCCTTAGGCAACTCTCTGATGCCACGCGCCTGGAGGTCGCGCAGCGCCTGGATCTGCTTGAGGGGACGCTGCGATTCATCGCCCTTGACCTCGAAGTGTGCCAACGAATTCAGCAGGGCTGTGATCTTCTGGTTGTCCTGCGTGAGTGCCTGCCTGACAAGCGCTGCGCGGCTCGTGAGGGGAGAACCGCACTCGGGCGGGATCAACGCTTTCAAGGCTTCGATCTTCTGCTGGGCCGTCTGGTCCTCGGCATACAGCAAGTTGCGAATCTTTTCGCGCTCCTGGCGCAGTTCGATGGCGCCACGTGCCTGCGTGGACTGGACCCGGCTGGAGGCATGGCGCACAAAATCGCAGACGCGGCGACCGGCCATGTACACGGTGGCGTCCGTCAGCTCGAGCAGGGTCACGCGCAGGAAACAAGCAATCTCCACCGCCTTCCTGTCCTCGCTCAGCCGCTCGGTGTCGAACGGGGGCCGGCTGACGACGCTATGGCTGTAAGCCCTCAGGCGCGCGTTCGAGATGCCGGACAGCGCCCAGTCGTGAACGCCGAGGGATTTGAGGTAGGAGACCTTCTCAGTGACCTCACTCAGGCCGCTGGGACCATGTTTACCCGGCGGCACCCTCAGCCATTCGAGAATGGTGCCACCCGTTCGGCCACGGCGCTTCGAAAACACCCGGGTAATGGCCCGCCTCAACATCGGTGCAGAGATCTCGCTGCGCACCGAGGCGAGCGCGGCGGCTTCAGTGGCCGCAAAGGCCTGGCGGGCGATGTCCCGAATCGCACGATCCCCTGGCAGGAGGTGTCTGCGGTCGAAGAGCCAGTGCTCAGCCTCCTTGACGAGTTCGTCGACAGATGAGGCCGTCGCCGCGAGTTCAGTCAGCGCGTCGGCAAGTTGTTTGAGAGTCGAGTCGTCGGCCGGGGAGAGGCCACTGGCTTCTCGGGCCCATTTTTGATGAGCGAATCGCGTGGCCGACCGCTTGTACAGCGTCTTGAGCGTTGCGATCGCCGTGTCGTTCAACGCCAGCGATATGCAAAGGGATTTCAGCAGCGCTCGGGGAATGCCCGTGACCTTGTCGAGAGAGCGACCCGTGGCCCGAATGAACACCAGTTGCAGTGCTGCACCCAGTCGCGCGCTCTTGAACTTCTCTCGAACGTCGGCGATGTCCTTCTCACTCAGGCGAAAGGATTCATCAACATCCATCTCCGAAAGCGACTTGGGCAACTCGACCGCACCCACGAACCTCAAGTGGAAACTCGACACCGTGTTCCTCTCGTCGACGCCGAATGGCGCAGGCGGCGCCAATCATGGCAGAGACGGAGGTCCGTGAAACCCGGGCTGAGTTACTCTTGCGAATACAAGGGTTTACCCTTTATTCAAACCGCTGCGATTTGCACCGGAACCGAGATCACCCCTTGCTGCGTACGGCGTTTTTGGCTGACTACTTTGTCAAGGACGCTTTCAGGAACGAGTTGCGCCGGGTGCTCAATCGGGGCGAGGCTGTTAACGCCCTCAAGCGCGCCATTTATACCGGCCGGATCAGCCCGGCGCAGGCCAAACGTGTCGATGAAATGCAGGCTGTGGCCGATGCGTTGAGCCTGATGGCCAACATCGTGATGGCGTGGAATACCTCACAGATGCAGGCGGTCCTGGATCGCTGGTCGAACCGCCGCCAGGTCATTCCACCGGAACTGATCGGGAAGATTGCGCCCACCAGGCTGGAGAGCATCAACTTGCGGGGTGTGTTTCGCTTCCCGGTTGACCGCTATGCTGACCAAATCCTGCCTTCGCGGCCAAATGCATCGATAACTGGCACCAATGGATGAAACCGACCACGGTTTGACGCCACGAATCGCAGATTTGAAAGTGAACAGGAAAGTCAATGAAATCAACGATCTACCAACACCACCTCCGCGCCAGTGCTAGCTTTTCGTACCGTCACTTATTGCACTGAAAACGAGGAGACCCCACCATGAGCCCGTACGAGATCCTGCAGCCGGGCGGCAGCGTCGAGCACCACAACCCTGAACCCGGGGCCGAGTGGCTGCAGCGGCTGACACATGCGTTCCCGAAGTCCGTGTGGATCAACCCCGAACCGCAGGGCGTCTGGGGCTACCGGCAAAGCATCAGCATCGTCCAGCAGCTCATGGGGCAGCGCATGTACCCGCTGACGGTCAAGGGCCTGGAAGAGGCCATGCGGCTGCTGTCCAAGTAGCGGCGGCGCGGGACGCCGCCACTACAATGGGCGCCCTTCGCCGCCGTAGTTCAATGGATAGAACGAGCGCCTCCTAAGCGCTAGATACAGGTTCGATTCCTGTCGGTGGTGCCAAGGCCAAGGCCCCATGCAAAGCGAAACGGCCGCCTGGTCTGCACCAGGCGGCCGTTCTACTTCAGCTCACGCTTCAGGCGCGCTTGAGCGTGGAGGTCTCGAAGGGCAGCGTGCGCAGGCGCTGCCCCGTGGCACGGGCGATGGCGTTGGCCACCGCCGGCGCCACCAACGGCACACCGCACTCTCCCACGCCGCCCGGGGCGGCGTCGCTCTTGACCAGCTGCACCTGCATGGGAGGCAGGTCGGCGGCGCGGGTCAGGTGGGCGTAGTCGTGGAAGTTGGAAGGCACGACCGCACCGTCCTTCAGGACCAGCTCGGCCCGCAGCGATTCCAGACCCCACATCAGACCGCCTTCGACCTGGTGGATCACGTTCTCCGGCATCACGGCCACGCCGCAGTCGATGACGGCCCAGAGCTTGGTGACCTTGAAGTCACCGACCTTGCGGTCCACGGCGACCTCGGCCACCAGTGCCGCGTGGGTGTTCCAGATGTCCGAATAGGCCACGCCCAAGGCGCGACCCGGCTGGCGCCGGCCGCTCCAGTTGGACAGCTTGGCGGCCTCGCGCAGCACGGCCTGGGCACGGGGGTGCTTGTGCAGCAGTTGCACGCGCATCTCGAGCGGGTCGACGCGGCGGCTGGCGGCCACTTCGTCGATCATGCTTTCCAGCGCGAACTTGGTGTAGCCGCCGCCCACGCCACGCCAGAACGCCACGTCCACGCCGCGCTCCTGGCGCAGGTATTCGATGTGGTGCACCGGCAGGTCGTACAGCGCCTCGGCGCCTTCATGGAAGGGCGCGTCCTTCTGCCCGGAGGCCCTGAATGCCGCAAGGTTGGCGCGCGCATAGATGCTCTCGCCAGCCAGCCGGTGCTGGATGCCGACGATGTTGCCGCGCGCGTCCAGACCCACCTCGACCCGCTGCGCGTTGAGCGGGCGCGGCTTGCCATGGCGCATCTCGTCCTCGCGCGACCAGGTTACCTTCACCGGCCGGCCCCCCATCTCACGCGACAGCATGGCGGCGTCGAGCGCGGCGTCCGGCTCGAGCTTGCGGCCGAAGCCACCGCCGATCAGGGTGCCGTGCACGGTGATGTCGGTGGGTGCGAGCTTGAGCCCGCCGGCCAGTGCGCCGGTGAGGCTGGAAGGCGCTTGCGTGGGCGCCCACAGTTCGAGCTTGTTGTCCTGGAAGCGCGCGGTGGCGGTGAACGGCTCCAGAGCTGCGTGCGTGATGTGGCCGGTGACGAAATCGGCGCGCAGCACCTTGGCGGCGCTGGCCAGGGCCGCCGGGGCATCGCCGTGCTTCTCGACCACCACGCCCGACTTGGACGCGTCCCGCACGACGGCGAGATAGTCCTTCTTGACCTCATCGGACGAGTAGCCGCGCGCCGGCGATTCGTTGGACCAGGTGACCTTCAGCGCGTCCTTGGCCTTGCGGGCTGCCCAGGTGTTGGTGGCGACCACACCCACGCCGTGCGGCAGGGTGATGGCCCGCACGAAGCCCTTGACCTTGGCGGCCTCGGAGGTGTCGACGGACAGCGGCTTTTCCTTCTGCACCGGCGGGCGCAGCACGGCTGCGTGCAGCATGTCGGGCAGGCGCACGTCGATGCCGTACACCGCGCGGCCGGTCACCTTGTCGCGCAGGTCCACGCGCTCGACGTCCTTGCCGGCCAGCTTCCACTGCGAGCTGGGCTTGAGCTGCGCGGGCGTGACCTCGGGCATGGCCTCGGGCACGCGGGCGAAGGCGGCGATCTCCCCGTAACCCATGCGGCGGCCGCTAGCGGCGTGCACGACCACGCCCGGCTCGGTGGACAGTTCGGAGGCATTGACGCCCCACTTCTCGGCCGCATTGAGCAGGAGCACCTGGCGCGCCTGGGCGCCGGCCAGGCGCATGGGGTTGTAGTAGCCGCGGGTGGTGCGGCTGGCGCCGGTGACCTGGCCGCCACCGAACATCGGGTTGCCGAATTCCTTGGGCCGGTGGGGCGCCTGGCGGACCACGACGCGCGACCAGTCGGCGTCCAGTTCCTCGGCCAGCAGGCGGGGCATGGCGGTGGAGGTGCCCTGCCCCATCTCGGCGGCGGGCGAGAAGATGGTCACGGTGCCGTCGGCTCCGATGGCGACCCAGGCCGTGAGCGGCTTGCTTGCGGCAGGGGATGCGGCAGACTGGGCGAGCGCCTGTTCGGCGATGCCCAGTGCCGGGGCGCCGAAGGCCACGCCGAGCGCCACGCCCCCGGTGCGCAGCAGGAAGGAGCGGCGGGATTGCTGGTCGATATCGAGCTTCATGCCTGGCCCCCCTTGGCCACGCGCGCCACGGCGGCGCAGATCTGGCCATAGGTGCCGCAGCGACACAGGTTGCCGGTCATGGCTGCGACGATCTGTGCGTCGCTCGGCTTGGGGTTCTTCTTGAGGAAAGAGGCCGCCGTCATGATCTGGCCCGACTGGCAGTAGCCGCACTGCGGCACGCTCTCGGCGACCCAGGCCTTCTGCAGGGGGTGTTCGCCCTGGGGCGACAGGCCCTCGATGGTGGTGACGTTCTTGCCCGCGGCGGCGGAGACCGGCAGCACGCAGGAGCGGGTGGCCTCGCCATCGAGGTGCACGGTGCAGGCCCCGCACATGGCCATGCCGCAGCCGAATTTCGTGCCGGTCAGGTTCAGCTCATCCCGCAGTGCCCACAGCAGGGGCATGTCCGCGTCGACATCGAGGGACACGGGCTTGCCGTTAACTTTTAGATCAATCACTCTGTTGTTTCCTCGGGTTGTGTGGGCGCGCCCGGTGGGGGACGTACGCATCCCCGGACCGCGCCGCCGCGCAGTCTGGATTGCGCCCGAGGCCGAGTCAAGTCTGGAAATTACCGAGATGGCACGCGCCGCACGATACGGCAAGCGAGGATCAGCGCCCCGTGTCGTCGGCGCCCCAGGCGGCGGTGCCTCCACCCAGGCGTGGCGGCGGCAGGTCCGATCGCATGCGCCAGCCATCGATGCAGATCGGATTCGCAATCATCGGCGGCACCCCTTCGCTTCCTTCGATGCGCATGCCGCGCGCGGCGACATGGGGGTGCGCCATGACCTGACCGACATCCAGCACGGGGGCGCAGGGCACGCCGCGCTCATCCAGTGCGCGCACCCAGTCAGCCGCATCGCGCTCGAGCAGCCAGCCGGCGATCCGGGGCACCAGCTCCTGCCGGTTCTCCACGCGGCCCTGGTTGCTGGCAAAGCGCGGATCTCGCGCCACCTCCGGATGGCCGGCGGCCTCGCAGAACTTGGCGAACTGCGTGTCGTTGCCCACGGCCACCACCAGCTGCCCACTGCGGGTGGGAAAGGCCTGGTAAGGGACGATGTTGGGATGGGCATTGCCCATGCGCGTGGGCGTGCGACCGCCGATCAGCTGGTTGCTGGCCTGGTTGGCCAGCATGGCCACCTGCACATCGAACAGGGCGGCGTCGATGTGGCGGCCGCGCCCGGTGGCGTGCCGCTCGTGCAGCGCGGCTAGCATCGCGCTGGTGGCGTACACACCGGTCATGAGGTCCGTCACCGCCACGCCGACCTTCTGCGGCTCGCCGCCTGGCTCGCCGGTGATGCTCATCAGGCCAGCCTCGGCCTGGATGGCGAAGTCGTAGCCGGCCTTGGACGCCAGGGGCCCGGTCTGACCGTATCCCGTGATGGAGCAGTAGATCAGGCGCGGGTTGAGCGCGGACAGCGCCGCATAGCCCAGGCCCATGCGCTCGAGCTGGCCCAGCTTGTAGTTCTCGATCAGGATGTCGGCCTCGCGCGCCAGTTCGCGCACGCAGGCCAGGCCAGCCTCGCTGGCGAGGTCCAGCGCCACCGAACGCTTGCCCCGGTTGGCGCAGACGTAATAGGCGGCCACGCGGTCCTCGCCCTGGCCCCACCAGGGCGGTCCCCAGGCGCGGGTGTCGTCACCACTGCCGGGGCGTTCGACCTTGATCACTTCGGCGCCATAGTCGGCCAGCATCTGCGCGGCCCAGGGGCCGGCCAGCACCCGCGACAGGTCGAGTACGCGCACGCCGGCCAGCGGCCGGGGCATGGAGGCAGCGGAGGGCATCAGGAGAAGGCGGCGATGCCGGTGATCGCGCGGCCGAGGATCAGCGCGTGCACGTCGTGCGTGCCCTCGTAGGTGTTGACCACTTCCAGGTTGACCAGGTGCCGGGCCACGCCGAATTCGTCGCTGATGCCATTGCCACCCAGCATGTCGCGCGCCACCCGGGCGATGTCCAGGGCCTTGCCGCAGGAGTTGCGCTTGAGGATGGAAGTGAGTTCGACCGGCGCCGTGCCTTCGTCCTTCATGCGGCCCAGGCGCAGGCAGCCCTGCAGGCCCAGCGAGATCTCGGTCAGCATGTCCGCCAGCTTCTTCTGCACCAGCTGGTTGGCCGCCAGCGGCCGGCCGAACTGGTGGCGGTCCAGCACGTACTGGCGCGCGCGGTGGTAGCAGTCCTCGGCCGCCCCCAGGGCGCCCCAGGCAATGCCGTAGCGTGCGGAGTTCAGGCAGGTGAACGGGCCCTTCAGCCCGCGGACCTCGGGGAAGGCGTTCTCCTCGGGACAGAAGACTTCGTCCATCACGACCTCGCCCGTGATCGAGGTGCGCAGCCCCACCTTGCCGTGGATGGCCGGGGCGCTCAGGCCGCTCCAGCCCTTCTCCAGGATGAAGCCGCGGATGGCGCCCTCATCGTCCTTGGCCCAGACCACGAAGACGTCGGCGATGGGGCTGTTGGTGATCCACATCTTGGAGCCGCTCAGGCGCCAGCCGCCGGGCACCTTGCGCGCGCGCGTGGCCATGCCGCCGGGGTCGGAACCATGGTTGGGCTCGGTCAGGCCGAAGCAGCCGATCCACTCGCCACGGGCCAGCTTGGGCAGGTACTTCTGCTTCTGCTCCTCGGTGCCGAAGGCGTTGATGGGAACCATCACCAGCGAGGACTGCACGCTCATCATCGAGCGGTAGCCGGAATCGACCCGCTCGACCTCACGCGCCACCAGCCCGTAGCAAACGTAGTTGAGGCCGGCGCCACCGTAGGCCTCGGGAATGGTGGCTCCCAGCAGCCCGAGCTCGCCCATCTCGCGGAAGATCGCCGGGTCGGTGCGTTCGTGCCGGAACGACTCCTGCACGCGCGGCAGCAGGCGTTCCTGGGCGTACTGGCTGGCGGCCTCGCGCACCTGGCGCTCGTCGGCCTGCAACTGCTGGTCGAGCAGGAAAGGATCGGACCAGGAAAAGGAAGTCATGCAAGAGCCTCACAAGGTAGATCGTCTGACCGGTGGATGCTAGGCGCCGGGGCCGGTGGCGGCAAGCGAGGATCCTGCATGCAGATATGCTGGAGGCTCATTTCTTCGCGAACGCATGAGACGACACCTGCCATCCACCCAGGCGCTCACCTGTTTCGAGGCGGCGGCCCGCCACCAGAGCTTCACCCGGGCGGCCCAGGAACTGGCCCTCACGCAGGGTGCCGTCTCGAGGCAGGTGGCCGCGCTCGAATCCTTCGTGGGGTCTCCTCGTTTTCAGTGCAATAAGTGACGGTACGCAAAGCTAGCACTGGCGCGGGGGTGGTCTGGGTAGACCGTTGATTTCATTGACTTTCCTGTTCGCTTTGTAAACGGGTATGGTGGCCTCCCACTTTTGAGGTTCACGATGCAGGGTTGGCACACAACGTTTTTGGGGATGCGTGGGCTCCCCCGCGATATCAGCGACTTCGAGATGAAGGCATTTTTCACCTTCGATGGTGCCGAGCGCGACGCAATCAATGCACGCCGAGGTGATTCCCACAAGCTTGGTCTGGCGCTCCATATTGGTTTCCTGCGCATGAGTGGGCGTTTGCTCGGTGCCTTTCGGGTAATTCCAGTAGCCTTGTGGCGCCACCTTGGCAACGAGCTTGGCATTGCAGCACCAGAAGTCGCCTCGCTGAGAGCCATGTATGAACGCGGGCGCACGCTATTCGATCACCAACAAGTAGCCTGCACGGTCCTTGGATTCCAGTGGATGAGCGAGCACCAGCGCCGCTCACTGGTACGTGAACTGCGCGACGAAGTGGCGCGCTGCGCCGACCGCGATCAGCTACTCGTGCGGGCGCGTCAATGGCTGTACAAGAACAAGCTGGTGATCGTGCACGAGCGGGCAATTCGGACACTGATTGCGGCGGCACTTGCCCAGCTTGAAGTTGAAACAGGCACCGCCATCGCCGCCAGCGTTGATCCAGCAACACTTGATCGCTGGCGAGCCTCAGTTTCAGAGCTGCGCCCAGATGGACAAACCCAGCAGAGTTGGCTATGGGCTGCACCGGCGAAACACTCAACCCGCCAAATCAGCGAGGTACTGGAGCGCATCGACCTGCTTTACACGCTGGACGTTCATAAGCACCTGGCAGACATCCCCGATCTCATCTTGCGCCGCTACGCGCGCCGACTTGTCTCCAGGCCGCCCTCAGCCGGAGCCAAGATCAAAGAGCCAGCGCGCACCGTGGAGGTCGCATGCTTTCTTCGGTATTGCCTGTTCACCACCACAGACCAGTTGATCCTTATGGTGCAGCGCCGGATCGCCGATCTGTGGCGTCAGGCTGCCGCCGATGTCCCCGCTACCGTCAATTGGGCCGCAATGTACAAAACGCTGCTCGGCGAACTTGTTGCCTTGAGCGCGCAAGGTGCGGTGCCAGATGCTGAGTTGCGTGCCCGTCTTGAAGCCTTGATCACCGAAACCCAGAAACGCAAACCACCGAGCAGGGCCTCCCTGGTCCGCGAGGGATTGATTGATGGAATTCGCCCCGTGCGGTCGTTGCTCGTCGCCATTGCAAAGCTGCCCTGGCAGGCCACCGGCGAGCATCCTGCCATCGAGTACCTTGCCAAGCTGCAAGCTTTATATCTCAAAGGATCCAGAAAGCTGCCAGTTGAAGTGGTGGCACCAAGTCTGGGAATGATCTGGCAGGTTTCGATCTCCAGCCCAGACCGGGAACGGGCGTTTCAGGCGTTGGAGGTGGCCACCCTGTTTGCCCTGCGCCGCGCGGTGCGCAATGGCTCGGTCTGGATTGAGCACAGCCTGAGCTTTCGGGGTCGTGCGCGCTTGTTCTTCACGGACGAGCGTTGGCAGGCAGAGTCCAAGAAACACTATGCCCGTCTATCGTTACCCAGCAAGGCTGCCACTTTCTTGAAGCCTTTGCTGGCCAGAGTAACTGCCGGTGTCGATGCGGTGGCCGCTGCAGCCCGCAGTGGCGTACTGCGCGTGGATGATGAACTCCATTTGTCGCCATTGCCCGCAGAGGACGAAGACCCAGAAGTGACCAAGCTGCGCGCGGCTTTGGATCACCGCATCGGTGAGGTTCAATTGCCGGAAGTGATTCTGGCCGTTGACGCCCAGGTGCGCTTTAGCTGGATCATGCTCGGACGTGAGCCGCGCTCTACCGACGAGCTGCTGATGGTCTATGCCGGCATCATGGCCCACGGCACCAGTCTGACTGCGGTCGAATGCGCGCGCATGATTCCGCAATTGTCTGCCACCAGCATTCGCCAGGCCATGCGCTGGGCGCGGGACGAACGGCGTCTGAGCCAGGCCTGCCAGGCTGTGCTGGAATTCATGCAGCGACACCCGATTGCCGCCACCTGGGGGCGGTCCGATTTGGCATCTTCTGACATGATGACCATGGAGACCACCAAACGGGTGTGGCAAGCCCGGCTTGATCCTCGGCGCAACACACCTTCCATTGGAATCTACTCCCATGTAAAAGACCGGTGGGGCATCTTCCATGCGCAGCCCTTTGTGCTCAATGAGCGCCAGGCGGGCGTGGCCATTGAAGGTGTCATCCGCCAAGAAAAGCTGGAGACCAGCCAGCTTGCTGTGGATACCCATGGCTACACCGACTTTGCCATGTCACATGCCCGTTTGCTTGGTTTTGATCTTTGCCCGCGGTTGAAGGAACTCAAACAGCGCCACCTCTTTGTGCCACGCGGCACCAAAGTGCCCGCAGAAATCGCTGCGGTGTGCGAAGCCAATGTCGACGTCGCTTTGATCGAAAAGCATTGGGATAGTCTGGTGCACCTGGCAGCCTCGGTCATGAGCGGACATGCCAGTGCGGTGGCAGCTCTTGCGCGGTTCGGTTCTGCCGCCCAGGGCTGTTGATTTCCATCCAGAAGTGACCCACTTGGCCCGGTGATTTCCATCTAAATCTGACCCACGTGATAACCCTAACCTGCTGCTTTTAGCAGCAGGAGCACAGGAGTGATTGACGTGGCGACACTGAGTGTCATCAGGCGTTGGGCACTGCGAGAGCAACTGTCCATCCGAGAGATAGCCCGGCGCACGGGCTTGTCTCGCAACACCATCCGCAAGTACCTTCGCGAGGGCGAGGCGGCGCCCAGCTACGCGAAGCGCATCAGCCCGAGCAAGCTCGACGCGTTCGCCGAGAAGCTCGGCGGCTGGCTCAAGAGCGAGGCGTCTAAGTCACGCAAGCAGCGGCGCACGCTCAAGCAGATGCACGCCGATCTGGTGGCGCTGGGCTACCAGGGCTCCTACAACCGCGTGGCGGCCTTTGCACGAGCGTGGCATGCGCATCTCCACGAGGTCCAGCAGACGACCGGGCGCGGCACCTTCGTGCCTCTGGCCTTCGGTCCCGGCGAGGCATTCCAGTTCGACTGGAGCGAGGACTGGGCCGTCATCGCTGGTGAACGCACCAAGCTGCAGGTGGCGCACTTCAAGCTCAGCCACAGCCGTGCGTTCATCGTGCGCGCCTACCTGTTGCAGACCCACGAGATGCTGTTCGATGCGCACAACCGGGCCTTCGAGGTACTCGGGGGCGTGCCTCGGCGCGGCATCTACGACAACATGAAGACCGCCGTGGACAAGGTACGCCGCGGCAAGGAGCGCGACATCAACGCGCGCTTCAGCGCCATGGTCAGTCACTACCTGTTCGAGGCCGAGTTCTGCAACCCGGCCTCGGGCTGGGAGAAGGGCCAGGTCGAGAAGAACGTGCGTGATGCGCGCCACCGGTTGTGGCAACCTGTGCCGGCGTTCGCCACGCTGGCGCTGCTCAACGACTGGCTGGAGGACCGCTGCAAGGCGCTGTGGGGCGAGATCGTCCACGGCAAGCTGCCAGGGACCGTAGCCGATGTCTGGGCGCAGGAACGGCCACTACTGTTGCAGATCCCCAGACCCTTCGATGGTTTCGTGGAACACACCAAGCGCGTCTCGCCCACCTGCCTGGTGCACTTCGAGCGCAACCGTTACAGCGTTCCGGCCTCCTACGCGAACCGGCCAGTGAGCCTGCGCGTGTACGCCGAACGCCTCGTCGTGGCGGCCGAGGGCCAGATCGTGTGCGAGCACACGCGCATCATTGACCGTCGCCACGACACCGCAGGTCAGACCGTCTACGACTGGAGGCACTACCTGGCAGTGCTGCAACGCAAGCCAGGAGCGCTCAGGAACGGAGCGCCCTTCAGCGAGCTGCCGCAGGGCTTCCGGCGGCTGCAGGCCGCGCTGCTGAAGCAGCCAGGCGGAGACCGCGAGATGGTGGAGATCCTGGCGCTGGTGCTGCACCACGACGAGCAGGCAGTGCTGACCGCGGTCGAACTGGCGCTGGAAGCCGGCGTGGCCAGCAAGACTCATGTGCTGAATGTGCTGCACCGACTGCTCGATGCCAAGCCCATTGCGCCGGCGCCTGTCACGGCACCGCAGGCACTGCGCCTGATGAACGAGCCGAAGGCCGATGTGCTGCGCTACGACACGCTCCGGGGGCGTGCCAGCGCTGCTGGCGGCCTGCGCGGGCCGCTGAACTCCAAGTCGAGTAGCCAGGAGGTGCGCCATGCGACATGACCCTGCCAGCGGCGCCATCGTGATCATGCTGCGCGAACTCAAGATGCACGGCATGGCCCAGGCCGTCGCGGAGCTGGCCGAGCAGGGATCGCCGGCCTTCGAGGCGGCCCAACCGATGCTCTCGCAGTTGCTAAAGGCAGAGACAGCCGAGCGGGAGGTACGCTCGGTGGCCTACCAGTTGAAGCTCGCTCGCTTCCCAGCCTATCGCGATCTCGCTGGCTTCGACTTCGCCAACAGCGAGGTCAACGAGGCGCTGGTGCGTCAGCTACACCGATGCGAGTTCATGGACGATGCGCAGAACGTGGTGCTCGTGGGCGGTCCGGGCACCGGCAAGACCCACATCGCCACGGCGCTGGGCGTGCAGGCCATCGAGCACCAACACCGCCGGGTGCGCTTCTTCTCGACGGTAGAACTGGTCAACGCACTCGAGCAAGAGAAGGCCAGTGGCAATCCCGGCCACATCGCGCACCGACTGATGTACGCGGACATGGTGGTGCTCGATGAACTGGGCTACCTGCCGTTCAGCGCATCAGGTGGCGCGCTGTTGTTCCATCTGCTGTCCAAACTCTACGAACGCACGAGCGTGGTGATCACAACCAACTTGAGCTTCAGCGAGTGGGCCAGCGTCTTCGGCGACGCGAAGATGACGACGGCGTTGCTGGACCGGCTCACGCATCACTGCCATATTCTGGAGACCGGAAACGACAGCTTCCGCTTCAAGCACAGCTCGGCTCAACCCGTTCAAGCAGTCCAACCTAAAAAGGAGAAAGCCAAGAACTTATCCACACCGTGAGCCGGCTGGCTCGCAAAGAGGGTGGGTCAATATTCGATGGAAATCGCGGGTCAGGATTCCATGGAACTCAACACCCAGACGGTTGAAGAATACGGCGCGGGCCAGCGCGTTGCGCGCTTCGCCCTTGTTCAGTCCAGCGTGGACGCGGCGGCGCAGCTCCACGCTTTGCAACCAGTCCAGGATGAACAGCGTGCGTTCGATGCGCCCCAGCTCGCGCAGGGCGATGGCTAAGCCGTTCTGGCGCGGATAGCTGCCGAGTTTCCGAAGCATCAGCGAGGCTGTCACCGTGCCCTGCTTGATCGAGGTCGCCAGCCGCAGAATTTCATCCCAGTGGGCACGAATAGCCTTGATGTTCAGCCTGTCGCTGCTAATCATCGGTTTGAGCGCGTCATAGGCGGTATCCCCCTTGGGGATGAACAGCTTGGTGTCGCCCAGGTCACGGATGCGCGGCGCAAAGCGGAAGCCCAGGAGGTGCATCAGGGCGAAGACGTGATCGGTGAAGCCCGCCGTGTCGGTGTAATGCTCCTCGATCCGCAAGTCGGACTCGTGGTACAGCAGGCCGTCGAGCACGTAGGTCGAATCGCGCACGCCGACGTTCACGACCTTGGTGTGAAATGGCGCGTACTGGTCAGAAATGTGGGTGTAGAACGTCCGCCCTGGGCTGCTCCCGTATTTCGGGTTGATGTGGCCGGTGCTCTCGGCCTTGCTGCCGGTGCGGAAGTTCTGGCCGTCCGACGATGAGGTGGTGCCGTCGCCCCAGTGCTCGGCGAAGGGATGGCGGAACTGTGCGTTGACCAGATCGGCCAGCGCCGCCCCGTAGGTTTCGTCGCGGATGTGCCA
Organism: Variovorax durovernensis; assembly: GCF_977011995.1. Classification (NCBI taxonomy): domain Bacteria; kingdom Pseudomonadati; phylum Pseudomonadota; class Betaproteobacteria; order Burkholderiales; family Comamonadaceae; genus Variovorax; species Variovorax durovernensis. The sequence goes on from NZ_CDRNCW010000002.1 coordinate 633,960, forward strand.
GGCTTGCAGCCAAGCCAGCTTGGCGTAGGTCGTGCCGGGGCAAGACTCCGCCATCTTGGTCAGGCCCAGGTTGATCGCGTCGGCGAGGATCGTGGTCAGCAACAGGTTCTTGTCTTTGGCCGGGTCGCCCGATTTCAGATGCGCGAAATGCCGAGTGAAGCCCGTCCATTCGTCCACCTCCAGCAGCAGTTCGGTGATCTTGACGTGCGGCAGGATCATTGCCGTCTGGTCGATCAGCGCTTGGGCGGTGTCGGGTACCGCCGCGTCGAGCGGCGTGATCTTCAAGCCTGACTCGGTGATGATGGCGTCCGGCAGCTCGTTGGCCGTCGCCATACGGTTGACGGTGGCAAGCTGTGTTTCCAGCAGCGTCAGCCGGTCGTTCAGGTACCGGTTGCAGTCGGTGGCCACGGCCAGCGGCAATTCGCTGGCCTGCTTGAGGCTGGCGAATTTCGCGGGCGGCACCAGGTAGTCCTCGAAGTCCTTGAACTGGCGCGACCCCTGCACCCAGATGTCGCCGGAACGCAACGCGTTCTTCATCTCCGACAGCGCGCACAGTTCGTAGTAGCGCCGGTCGATGCCGGTGTCGGTCATGACCAGCTTCTGCCAGCGCGGCTTGATGAACTCGGTCGGCGCGTCGGCGGGCACCTTGCGGGCGTTGTCGCTGTTCATGCCGCGCAGCACCTCGATGGCGTCGAGCACGTCCTTCGCGGCGGGAGCGGCCCGCAGCTTGAGCACGGCAAGGAATTCCGGCGCGTAGCGGCGCAGCGTGGCGTAGCTTTCGCCGATGCGGTGCAGGAAATCGAAGTCCTCGGGCTGCGCAAGCTTCTGCGCTTCGGTGACGCTCTCGGCGAAGGCATCCCAGGACATGACGGCCTCGATGGCGGCGAACGGATCGCGGCCCGCCTGCTTGGCCTCGATCAGCGCCTGGCCGATGCGGCCGAACAACCGCACCTTGGCGTTGATCGCCTTGCCGGACGCCTGGAATTGCTGCTGATGCTTGTTCTTGGCGGCGTTGAACAGCTTGCCCAGGATGCGGTCGTGCAGGTCGATGATTTCGTCGGTGACGGTGGCCATGCCCTCGATGGCAAGCGCCACCAGGGTGGCATAGCGTCGCTGCGCCTCGAACTTGGCCAGGTCGGCGGGCGTCATCTGGCCACCCTCACGGGCGATCTTGAGCAGGCGGTTCTGGTGCACCGACCGCTCGATGCCAGAAGGCAGGTCGAGCGCCTGCCACGCTTTGAGGCGTTCGATGTGTTCCAGCATGTGCCGCGAATTCGGTTTGACGGGCGATTGGCGCAGCCAGGCCAGCCAGGTCGTTTTGCCGTTGTCCCGACGCTTGAGCAGATCGTCGAGGCGGCGGCGATGCGCGTCCGACAGCGGTTCGGCCAAGGCATCGTAGATGCGCCGGTTGGCGCGGGTGATTGCTTCGGCGCTCGCCCGCTCGACGGCGTTGAGGGCAGGCAGAATGACCGACTGCTGCCGCAGGTGCTCGATCAAGGTGCTGGCCAGCACGATGCCCTTGTCGGTCTGCAAGGCCATCTCGGTCAGCAACTGGACGGCCTGCCGGTAGTGGCCCATGGTAAAGGGCTGGAAGCCGAACACCGTTTGCAGTTCGACCAGGTGCTCGCGCCGGGTCTGCTCCCGCTGCCCGTATTCGTCCCAGCTTTCGACGCTGACCTTGAGCTGGTCGGCGACCAGTTTCAACAAGGGCGGAAACGGCGGCTCATCGACGCCCAGGATGACACCAGGAAAGCGCAGGTAACAGAGCTGCACGGCGAAGCCCAGCCGGTTGGCCGGGCCGCGCCGCTGCCGGATGATGGAGAGGTCGGTTTCGCTGAACGTGTAGTGACGGATCAACTCATCCTTGGTGTCCGGCAACGCCAGCAGGCTTTCGCGCTCGGCGGCGGACAGGATTGAACGACGTGGCATATTTACTGATCCGTTCTCAAGTATTGATACAGGGTTTCGCGACTGATTCCGAATTCACGAGCCAGCTTGGTCTTTTGCTCGCCAGCCTCGACACGTTGGCGCAGTTCGGCAATACGCTCAGACGACAGGGATTTCTTCCTGCCACGGTAGGCCCCGCGCTGCTTGGCGAGCGCGATGCCCTCGCGCTGCCGCTCGCGGATCAAGGCGCGTTCGAACTCGGCGAACGCGCCCATTACCGACAGCATCAGGTTCGCCATCGGCGAGTCCTCGCCGGTGAAGGTCAAATGCTCCTTAAGGAACTCGATGCGTACGCCGCGCTGGGTGAGGCCCTGCACCAGGCGGCGCAGGTCGTCGAGGTTGCGCGCCAGACGATCCATGCTGTGCACCACGACCGTGTCGCCTTCGCGCACGAAGGCGAGCAGCCGTTCCAGTTCGGGCCGCCGTGTGTCCTTGCCCGACGCCTTGTCGGTGAACACTTTATCCACCTGGATCTGTTCGAGCTGCCGTTCTGGGTTCTGGTCGAAGCTGCTGACGCGGACGTAACCGATGCGCTGACCGTGCAAGGTATCCTCCTGAGGGAAATGTGTCAGGAAGAAATCTATGACCCTTGACGGCGCATGTCAATCAATTCGGAAGGCAACTCTATTCTGACGATTTAGCGCCGGATGGTCTGACGCCAAGTTAGGGTATGCCTCAATCTGACGGTAGCGAGTCGCAGGCGTTCGGATCGGCATCGGTTTCGTTCCCTGTCTTGGCACGCGCTTCGAAGCGTTGATAACACTCCAACCCGCAGAAGTGCTCGACGTATTCCGCGCCTTCCGGGGTGAAGGCGGCATCGAGCGGGATTTCCTTGCAGCACACGCAGCAACTGGTGGTGGTCGAGTCACTTGCATTCATGGTGGCACCCCTCCATTGACTGACGAAGACGGCGAATGCCGCCGCCGGCATTGGCTTCGCGAACAGGAAGCCTTGTCCTGTGTCGCAGTCCGCTTGTCGCAATAGATCAAGACTCGCCGATGTTTCCACGCCTTCAGCCACCACATCCATGCCCAGCCCGTGCGCAAGCTGAATCACGGTGTGCACGATGGTTTGGTCGCGGCGGTCGTTGGCGAGCCCGGCGACAAACGATTGGTCGATCTTGAGCGTGCTGATTGGGCAGCACTTCAGATGTTGCAGACAGGAATACCCCGTCCCGAAGTCATCGGCGGCGAAGCGCACACCGATCTGCCGCAAGGCGTCCAGGGCGGGGAAGATCGCCGGATCACCAAACGCGACCGATTCGGTCAGCTCGATTTCGAGATACTCGGCGGGCAACTCGGCATCAGCCAGCACGCCCTTTACCCACCCGTCGAAGTCCGGTCCCACTTGGCTCGCCGAAACATTGACGGCCAGCCGGAACGGTCGCCATGCCAGCATTCGCCAGTCACGCATCTGGCGGCAGGCTTCGCCCAGCACCCAAGCGCCGATTTCAGGCATCAGGCCGGACGATTCGACCACGGGCAGGAACTGGCCCGGTGGCAATAGTCCAAGCGTCGGATGACGCCAGCGCAACAGGGCTTCCGCGCCGACAATCCCACCACTGCGCAGATCGACGACGGGCTGGTAGTGCAGTTCAAGCTGCCCGCGCTCGACCGCTTGGGCCAGTTCCGGCGTCGTCCATCCATCCGGCCGGAAAGCGCTCATTCTCTTTCCCTGAATGCCCGCAACGCCCGCGACAGGGACAGAAGGAACAGGCCGGTCAAACCGAGCGCCGCGATGACCCAATGCTCGCCGAGGAAAGCACCGGCGGTTGTGCCGGCCAGCACGACAGCGAGGATGGGCAGGTGGCAGGGGCAAGTCAGCACAGCCAGTCCGCCCCACAGGTAGCCGGTGATCGGTTTGTGCGTCTCGGACGGCAAGCGCTCGGGGTTGTTCATGGCAGACTCTCCGCGTGCTGTGCCGGCTCGGTCGGCAGGGTGGCCAACTGCACTTCCAGATCGGCCAACGCTTCGCGCCGACGCTCGACGAACTGACGCAGCAGGGCAAGCTGCGCGGCCGCTTCGTCGCCGTCCGCCGCATCCAGCGCCCGGCACAGCCGCGCCAGCGCGTCGAGGCCGATGCCCGCCTCGAAGGCCGCCCGCACGAAGCACAGCCGTTGCAAGGCGGCGTCATCGAACAAGCCGTAGCCGCCTGGTGTGCACGCCACCGGGCGCAGCAATCCGCGCAGCAGGTAGTCGCGCACGATATGCACGCTCACCCCGGCATCAAGAGCCAGCCGGGACACCGTGTAGGCGTTCATTGAACACCTCCTTTTTCTCACCCGGCGCAGCAGGAAAGCTGCTTCACATCCTTGTTGAAGGTCTGCGCCGCGAGCTTCAACCCCTCGACCATCGTCAGGTAGGGGAACAACTGGTCGGCCAGTTCCTGCACCGTCATGCGGTTGCGAATGGCCAGAGCCGCCGTCTGGATCAGTTCACCCGCTTCCGGCGCGACCGCCTGTACGCCGATCAGCCGATGGCTGCCTTCCTCGATAACCAACTTGATGAAGCCGCGTGTGTCGAAGTTGGCGAGCGCACGCGGCACGTTGTCCAAGGTCAAGGTGCGGCTGTCGGTCTCGATCCCGTCGTGGTGGGCTTCCGCCTCGCTGTAGCCCACGGTCGCCACTTGCGGATCGGTGAACACCACGGCCGGCATTGCGGTCAGGTCGAGCGCCGCATCGCCGCCGGTCATGTTGATCGCGGCACGGGTGCCGGCCGCTGCCGCCACATAGACGAACTGCGGCTGGTCGGTGCAGTCGCCGGCCGCGTAGATGTTCGGGTTGCTCGTGCGCATGCCTTGGTCGATGGCGATGGCACCTTGCGCATTGACAGTGACCCCCGCTGCGTCCAGCGCGAGGCTGCGCGTGTTCGGTGTCCGACCGGTGGCAACCAGCAGTTTGTCGGCGCGCAATTCACCGTGCGTGGTGGTCAGCACGAATTCACCGTCCATATGGGCGACCTGGCTGGCTTGCGTGTGCTCCAGCACCTCGATGCCCTCGGCACGGAAAGCGGCTGTCACCGCCTCGCCGATGGCCGGGTCTTCACGGAAGAACAAGGTATTGCGCGCCAGGACCGTGACCTTGCTGCCCAGCCGGGCAAAGGCTTGCGCCAGCTCCAGCGCCACCACCGACGAGCCGATTACGGCAAGGCGTTCGGGAATGGTGTCGCTCGCCAGGGCCTCGGTGGAAGTCCAGTAGGGTGACTCTTTCAAGCCCGGAATCGGCGGGACCGCCGGGCTGGCACCCGTGGCGACCAGGCAGCGGTCGAACATCACGACGCGCTCGCCACCCTCGTTCAAACGGACGGTAAGGCTCTGGTCGTCCTTGAAGCGCGCCTCACCGTGCACAACGGTGATGGCCGGATTACCGCCCAGGATGCCTTCGTACTTGGCGTGCCGCAGTTCGTCGACGCGGGCCTGCTGCTGGGCCAGCAGCTTACTGCGGTCAATCGTAGGCACAGTTGCCGCAATACCGCCATCGAACGGGCTTTCCCGGCGCAGATGGGCGATGTGGGCGGCGCGGATCATGATCTTGGACGGCACACAGCCGACATTGACGCAGGTGCCGCCGATGGTGCCGCGCTCGATCAGCGTGACCTGCGCGCCTTGCTCGACGGCTTTCAGCGCCGCCGCCATCGCGGCTCCACCGCTGCCAATGACCGCTACCTGCACCGGGGGCTCGTTGCCACTGTGCTTTTCGGCGGCGGCCATCCATCCCCGCACCTTGTCGAGCAGTCCGACGCGGTTGTCCGCCAGTGGCGCATCGGCTAGCGTTGCCTTGTAGCCCAGTCCGGCCACGGCGGCAGTCAGCGCGTCCGGCGATGTGCCCGGCACGATGGCGAGTTGCGCTGTGCCCTTCGGATAGGACACCAGCGCCGACTGCACGCCTGGCACTTTTTCCAGCGCTTCCTTGACGTGCGCCGCGCACGAGTCGCAAGTCATGCCGGTGATTTTTAGATGGGTCATGCAACAGATCCTTTATCGTTTGTGGCGCCAGACAATGACGTCCGTTGTGCTGCGGTGCCGTTTTCAGTGACTCACTGCTTGACGCTGGACGGATAGCCCGCGTCTGCGGTTGCCTTGGTCAGCTTCTGCACGCTGGTCTTGGCATCGTCGAAGGTGACGACCGCTTGGCGTGTCTCGAAAGTCACGTCAACTTTGCTGACGCCTTCGACCTTGGAAATCGCCTTCTTGACAGTGATCGGGCAGGCGGAGCAGGTCATGCCCGGTACGGACAGCGTGACGGTCTGGGTGGCGGCCCAGACGGGGGCAACAACGGCGGCGAGGGCGAGGGAGGCAAACAGTTTCTTCATGGTGAACTCCGATCAGTAGAAAAATGGCATGACGTAGGGAAATCCGAGCGCGACCAGAACCAGCGCGGCCACGATCCAGAAAATGAGCTTGTAAGTAGCTCGCACTTGGGGAATCGCGCAGACCTCACCCGGTTTGCAGGCCGCTGCCTGCCGGTAGATGCGCCGCCAGGCGAAGAACAACGCCACCAGCGCCACGCCGATAAAGATGGGGCGATAGGGTTCCAACACCGCCAAGTTGCCGATCCAAGCGCCGCTGAACCCCAAGGCGATCAGAACCAACGGCCCGAGGCAGCAAGCCGAGGCGAGGATGGCGGCAAGCCCTCCAGTGAAGAGCGCGCCGCGCCCGGTTTTTGGTTCAGACATGCGCTTGTCCTTTCGAATTGAAATTGGATAGCGTAACCTTACTTCCGTACTCATGTACGGAGTCAAGCGATATGGAAAACAATTTGGAGAACCTGACCATTGGCGTTTTCGCCAAGGCGGCCGGGGTCAATGTGGAGACCATCCGTTTCTATCAGCGCAAGGGCTTGTTGCTGGAGCCTGACAAGCCCTATGGCAGCATCCGCCGCTATGGCGAGGCGGATGTAACGCGGGTGCGCTTCGTGAAATCAGCCCAGCGGCTGGGCTTCAGCCTGGATGAGATCGCCGAGCTGCTGCGGCTGGAGGATGGCACCCATTGCGAGGAAGCCAGCAGTCTGGCCGAGCACAAGCTCAAGGACGTGCGCGAGAAAATGGCTGACCTGGCGCGCATGGAGGCCGTGCTGTCTGAGTTGGTGTGCGCCTGCCATGCGCGAAGGGGGAACGTTTCCTGCCCGCTGATCGCGTCACTACAGGGTGGAGCAAGCTTGGCAGGTTCGGCTATGCCTTAGCGTGCTTTATTTTCCGTTTTCTGAGACGACCCCTCGATGAACACGAAGTGCGAGTCCGCTTCCCCCTCTGCAAAGATTTCCACCCTGGCGCCGGGCACGTGTGTCGCCTCCCACCGCATGCCGCTGTGCGGCACCAGACTGCCCTCGCCGCCGATGAAAAGCGTCGGTCGGTCGATGCGCGGGAGACGATGCCGATGGTCGACACCTCGGTCGCCGTGGCCACGCCTTCGACGACCGCCGCGCGGATCACGAAAGGCAGTGCCAGCGCGGGCAGCGCCACCAGCGCCAGCTTCAACACCTGCCGCATCGCGGGCCGCACGACCAGGCTCAGGTCTTCGTGCCGATTGCGAACGTACACCACCACGCACAGCATCAGGCCCAGGACGACGGCAGGCAGCAGGCCGCCCGTGAACAGCGCTGCGATCGATACGCCCGTGACCGAGCCGATGGTGATGAGCACGAGGCCGGGCGGCACCGTCTCGGTCTGCGCACCGATGGCCGCGAGCAGTGCCACCAGTTCGCCCTCGGCGGCGCCGCGCTTCTTCATTTCCGGGAACAACGCGTGCGCGATGGCGGCCATGTCCGCCGCCTTCGAGCCCGAGATGCCCGTCCATGCGCCCGACGAGGAAGCTCGCTCTCGACCTAGAACGCCGCCGTCCGCAGTCCTCAGCGACTCCGAAAGCGCGCGTCGCCCAGCTGAGAAAGCGTCGAGGCGGTCAGTGCGCGAACGCCCACGCGCATCGCCGACTCGTCGATCTGGAACAACGGCGAGTGGTTCACCGGGCCGTCCTTGTCGCCCATCGGCGAAGCGCTCAGCATCCAGAACACCACCGGCACGCCGGTCGAGCCGAAGGCGCCGAAGTCTTCCGATCCCATGGAGGCAGGCATCTGGCTCACCTTCGCGGCGCCTCCGGCGGCAGCACCGAAAGCTGCTACCAGCGAGAGCGTGGCGTCCCGGTCGTTGACCAGCACCTCGTAGCCGTCTCCGCTGTCGATCTTCACGTCGGCCTGCACCCCGTAGCTGGCTGCGATGCCCGTGGCGCGGCGGCGGATTTCCTCCTGGGCGATCTTCTGGTTCGTCGTCGAGAGCGCGCGGATCGTGCCGGCGATCTCGGCCGTCTCGGGAAGCACATTGAAGCGGTTCCCGCTCTGCAGCATGCCGGTGGTCACGATCGTCTGCCCGCCGTCGATGGTCGGGTTGAGCCGGTGGCTCACGATGTTCTGCAGGCCCAGCACGGTCTCGGCCGCGGCCAGCATTGGCGTGTTGGAGGCCCAGGGCGCCGCGCCATGGCCGCCCGTGCCTTTGAACAGGATGCGGAACACGTCGATGCTGGCCAGCATCGGGCCCGGCCTGTAGCGGATCGCTCCGGAAGGCGCCTGGTTGCTGATGTGCTGGCCGAGAACGATGTCGACCTTGGGGTTGTCGAGCACGCCCTCGCGCACCATCTCCATGGCGCCGCTGGACTTGCCCAGGCCCGGGCCGATCTCCTCGGCCGGCTGGAAGATGAAGACCACCGTGCCGGCCAGCTGTTCGCGCAATGAAGACAGCACCTTGGCCGCGCCTAGCAGCATGGCGACGTGGGAGTCGTGCCCGCAAACGTGCGACACCGCGACAGGCTTGCCCAACCAGTCCGCCTTGGCCGTGGACTTGAAAGGCAGGTCGTTGCGCTCCTCCACGGGCAAGGCGTCCATGTCCGCCCGCAGCGCCACCACGGGCCCCGGGCGGCCGCCCCGCAGCACGGCCTTGATGCCCGTGCCGGCGATTCCCGTGCGTACCTCCAGGCCGGGCATGCCGGCGAGTGCCTGGGCGATGTATTTCGCGGTGCCTGCTTCCTGATAGGCCAGCTCGGGGTTCTGGTGAATGTGCCGGCGCCATTCGACAACCTGGGGCTGCACGTCGTCGGACAGCGACAGTGCCTGTGACAGCAGCGTGGATGCCGTCGCGGGCGCTGCATTCTGTGCATGCGCCGCCGTGAAATTGATTGCGAGTATGAAAGTGCCGACGTAGCGCCGAATGTTCATGATGCTTGAGAAAGTTGCCGTAAGGGTTGCGTCGATCATGCGTTGCAGGGGCCAGCCCCGGCGAGCACACGGCCGGCCTCTGCGATCCGGCGAATCTGCACGTCCACAGGCATAAAGTGTGCCGCCCGCGTAGGTGCGTTCGCGACGCAACGTGCAAAGCATCTTTTCACTTTCTGCAGCCTCGACCAGCAGGGCCCCTGAGGATGTTCCTTGGAATCGAAAAATTCGATTGATGCAGCATTTGCAGATGACTTCTCACGCCCTGATGCCACCTTGTGGTTCGATCGATCTGCTCGATGTGTAATTGACCTTTCTATCGATATTTGGGATGCTCATCTGGTGATCAGCGAGCTCAAGACCTTCATCGCGGTGTGCAAACACGGCACCTTCGCCGCTGCGGGAGACCGCATCGGGCTCACCCAGTCCGCTGTGAGCAGCCAGATCAGGCGACTCGAAGAGGCCTTGGGGTTTGAACTGTTCGATCGAACCGGACGCTCTGCCACTTTGAATGTTGCTGGCCAGACGACCCTGCCGCGCGCGGAAGAGATCTGTGCGTTATTCGCAAAACTTGGGGATCTTCCCGAAGACCACTCCACCCGGGGATTGCTGCGGATAGGTTCGATTGCCTCGGCTCAGCCAACGTTGCTGGCACGAGCACTCGAGAAGCTTCGCGCAGCCTTTCCCCTTGTACGCGTCCATGTGTCACCGGGCGTGTCGATGCGCCTGATGGATGATCTTGACGCCGGGAAGATCGATGCCGCGGTGATCATTCGTCCACCGTTCGGCATGCCTCCCGATCTGACGTGGCAAGCTTTGATACATGAGCCGTATGCGCTTGTAGTTCCCAAGGCTGCGCCTTCGACGAAAGACTGGCGCGCACTTCTCCAGCGGCAGCCGTTCCTGCGCTATGACCGAGCTTCCTTCGGCGGGCGGATGGTCGAGGGGTTTCTTCGCCGGGAGGGGATCTCGGTCAATGATGCGATCGAGATCGACGAAATCCCGGGATTGATCCACCTTGCTTCCAAGGGGCTGGGGGTTGCGCTGGTCCCGCTGGTCGAGGCGCACCTTCCTCTGCCGCCAGGAGTCCGTGTCGTTTCCCTTGGAAAGCAAACTTTCTATCGTGAGATTGGCCTGCTTCAGCGCAAGCCACGGGCCAGTCCACCGATCGTGGCGCACTTTGCGCAGCATCTGCGCGAGGCAGCCGACGCCCAGCCAGGCGACTCGCTCGAATCGAAGCGCCGGCGCGCAGACCGGCCCCGCGTGTCCTAGCAAGGACTCTGGAGGATTCCCAAAAAGTGTCCTGATGCCAGGCCAGCACAGGCGCCGGAGCAAGCGCGGTCCCAAGATGCCAGGGACAGGGCGGCCGGTTTCCTGATGCTGGTGGTCTCTCAGCGTGCGAACAGCGAGCCCAGGTCGGCAAAGGACTTCATCTCGATCGCGTTGCCCGACGGGTCGAGAAAGAACATCGTTGCCTGCTCGCCAGGCTCGCCCTTGAAGCGGACGTAAGGCTCGATCACGAACTTGGTCTGGCGCGCCACCAGTTTGTCGGCCATGAGTTGCCACTGGTCCATCGGCAGGATCGCGCCGAAATGCCGTACCGGCACGTCGTGGCCGTCCACGGCGCTGCTCTGACGGTGGCCACATTCGTCCGGCGCCAGGTGGGCCACGATCTGATGGCCGTAGAAATCGAAGTCGACCCATTCCGGCGCACTGCGACCTTCCGGGCACCCGAGCAGTTCGCCGTAGAAGGCACGGGCCTCAGCAATATCGCGGACAGGAAACGCCAGATGGAATGGGATGCGAGTAGTCGCGGTGGACATGAAATGTTCCCCAACGGGAGAGTTGCAGTAAGGGCAACTTTAAATACGGGCTTCAATGATCGAAAGTGATTTATTTTGATGCTGAGCGACATGGAAATCGATCGATGAAAGTCAGGTCCGCTCGATGGCAATGCCGTCGGCCAGCAGCGCCGCACGGATTCGCCGCGCGAACACGACGGCGCCGGGCTGGTCGCCATGAAGGCAAAGGGTGTCGGCGGTCACCGGCACGTCCACGCCGTTCACGGAGCGAACGACGCCTTCGAGCACCATGCGCCGGACCTGTGCGATGGCCTGCTCGACGTCCTCGATCATCGCGCCCGGCTGCGAGCGCGGTGTCAGCGTGCCGTCGTCCTGGTAGCTGCGGTCTGCGAAGACTTCGGAACATACCGCCAGGCCCTTGTCGCGCGCGGCCTGGGCCATGTTCCTGTTCGCCACGAACAGCTGCAGCGTCGGATCGAAATCGAACACCGCCTGCGCCACCGCTTCGGCGAGCGCCGGCTGCCGAACCGTCATGTTGTAGAGAGCGCCGTGGGTCTTGACGTGGTGCAGAGATGCGCCCTGGGACCGTGCAAAGCCCTGCAGCGCGCCGACCTGGTAGATCACCAGCGCATAGACCTCGGCCGGGGACATGTCCATCGCGCGCCGTCCGAAGCCCTGGCGGTCCGGCAGGCCGGGATGGGCGCCCAGTGCCACACTATTGGCAAGGGCCGCCCGCACGGTCTTCAGCATGGTGTCGGGGTCGCTCGCATGAAAGCCACAGGCAATGTTCGCGGAGGTCACGTGCGGGAGGATCTCGAGGTCCTGCCCCATGACCCAGGGGCCGAAGCTCTCGCCCATGTCGCAGTTGATGTCGATCGATGGCATGGCTGTGTTCCTTGTTCCTTGTGAGTGGGGCGTGCGGTTCGATGCGGGCTCAGGCGAGCGCATGCGCGGCCATCTCCCGCACCTGCGCCAGCCGGTCTTCGAGATCGAGCCACGCCTGCTCTGCCGCCTGCTGGGTCACCGGCGTGAAGCGGATGGACGCGCCCGGAAGCGCCTGAGCCAGGCGCGGCAGATCGGCGCTCGCGACATAGGCGATCTTGGGATAGCCGCCCGCGCTCTGGCGGTCGGCCATCAGCACGATCGGCTGGCCGTCGGGCGGCACTTGCACCGTGCCGAAACTCGTGGCCTCCGAAATCATCTCCAGTGGCTGCGTGAGTTGCAGGCCGGGGCCTTCGAGCCGGTAGCCCATGCGGTTGGATCGCGACGAGATCGCGAAGGGCTGGCTGACAAAACGCTCTCTTGCCTCGGGGGTAAAGGCATTCCACTGCGGCCCCGGGATGAAGCGAACGCCATCGGGCGATCCGTCCGGCAGTTCGGTGCCGATGCGCGCTGCCGCCACGAAAGGCAGGCCGCTCTGCACCAGGATGCGCTCGAGCACCAGCGTGGGCGCATCCGGCTCCGATGGAGCGAGCGGCACCCGGTCGTTCTTGCACAGCGCCCGCCCCTCGTGGCCTCCGAAGTTGCCGGGCAGATACGTGCTTCGACTGCCGAGCACGGGCGTCGTCGCGAAGCCGCCGCGTACCGCCAGGTACATACGGGCGCCGCTGCTGCGCTCGCCTAAAGCCAGCGTCACGCCGCGGCGCAGCAGCACGGCGCAGCCCATGGGAACAGGCCGGTCCCCCGCAGTGATGCGGACCTGCGCACCGCAGACAGCCAGCAGCGTGTCCCGGGTGAATTGAACGGCGGGGCCGGTCAGCGTGCATTCGAGCACGGCCGCATCGTCGGCGTTGCCGACCAGCATGTTGGCAACCCGGTGCGACCACTCGTCCATGGCGCCAGTCACCGGAACACCATGGTGCTGGTGGCCCAGGCGCCCCCGGTCCTGCACCACGGAGAACATGCCCGGCTGCAGAACCAGCATGTGCGCAAACGAGCTCCTGGTCATGACCGGGGCTCCTGCATCTGCGCGAATTGCGAAGGCGTGATCGGACGGAAGCGCACCCGGGCGCCGGGCTGCATCCGCGTCGGCGGGGTCTTCGTCACATCGAACATGCTCCACGGGGTACGGGCGATCACGTTCCAGCCGCCAGGCAGCGCCGTCTGGTAGATCGACGTGATGCCGTTGGCAATGGCGACCGACCCTGCCTCCACGAGCAGGCGCGGCGTCGTGCGGCGCGGAACTTTCAGCCGGGGATCGACCGGACCGAAGAACGGGTTGCCCGGAGAGAAGAAGTAGACGTAGAGCGACATCGGCGTCGCGGAATGCAGACTGACGACTTCGTCGGCCGTCAGGCCGCAGCGCTTGGCCACATCCTCCAGGTCGGGACCGTATTCGCCGCCGTAGCAGGCGGGAATGTCGATCACCTGGTCGTTCACCGGCAGCGTGGGAATGTCTCGGCCCAGCAGCCGCTCGATGCGCCGTGCCAGCTGCGCGGACGCCGCCCCCTGGCTTCGCGCGAATGCGAGCGGCTGATAGTGCAAGGCCACGGTCGTGAACGCGGGCACCACATCGAACACGCCAGGCAGGCTCGCCGATGACAGGTACGCAGCGACGTTCTGCACCGTGCGACTGGTCTCGGCGCCAACCTGATCGCCCAGGCGCACCAGGAGGCATCGATCGCCCACCGGTTCGATTTGCCAGCCCGTGAGACGGTGCGCAAGCCCGCTGGCCCGAACGGGAGGATTCGTCGGCATCGCATCTTGCATGTTGGTTGAAGGTACTTTCAAGTTTGGTATGCCAGTCAGCCGAGGTGCTGCACCCACTGGGTGCCGCAACGCCTGCAATACGCCTTGCACGCCTGCCGCGCGATGTCGGCGGTGCGCAGCACGATGGGTGTCGCATTGGGCTGGTGCGAGAGCGCCACACCCAGCGAGGGCGGTGCGGGCAACGGCAGCACCACGAGTTCGCCGCGCTCGATGTGTTCCCTGACCAGCAAGCCGGGGATGATGCCCACACCGACGCCTTCTCTCACCAGCGACACCAACGCCGCCAGCGACGGTGAACCGGAGATGCGCAGCTCGCCTTGCGCCATGCCCTGGCGCGCCGCAAGCTGCTGCGCGAGATTGACCGCGGCGATGTGCGGTGTCGTGCCGCGCACCTGCGTCAGCAACTGGTGCGAGAGTGTCTTGCGCAGTGCGTCGCGCTTGGGGATGAGCCCGCGCCTGGCGATCCAGTGGATCGGCAGCGACATCAGGTCTTCCATGACCGAATAACTGCTGCCGACCTCGTTGCTCACCCGCAGGATGAAGTCCAGGGTGCCCCGCATCAACTGTTCGGCAAGGTCGACCGTGAGGTCGACCGTGAGATCGACTTCCACCTGGGGCAGTTGGGTTCGCATCGCTTTCATGAAGTCGGGCAGCCAGGTGTGCACGGCCGTCTCGAGCACGCCGACGCGGATGCGCCCGCCTATCACGCTGCCGCTTGCCGCGGCAGCCTGGATGGCGCGCGTTGCCTCGAGCACACCTTCGGCATGGCGCAGCAGGCGCGCGCCGTCCGGAGTGATGCGCATGGTCTTGTGGTCGTAGTCGAACAGCGTGACGCCCAGTTCCTCCTCGAGACTGCGCACACGCATCGAGATGGTCCCGGGCGTGGCATTGAGGTGCTCCGCCACGCGGCGCACGCTGCAGATGCGGGCCAGCATCACGAAGGTCTCGATGAATTTGGTGTTCACTTGCTCCTGATCCAGTGCGCGGGCGCACTACGTTGCAGCTTCATTCCCCGGCGTGGGGCATGCGCTGTTCAATTTGTCTGAACAGTGCCCGCGCAAATTCCTCGATGGACGCGGTGCACAGCGATTCCTACAGTAAGCAAATTCCTTGCTCACTTCCCTCGAGAACCCGATGAACTCCACGATCTGGATGCATCCCGCCCATCTGCGCCGCGAGATCCGGGAAGGCCGCTTCAGGGGCCCGACCGCAGGCCACAGCCCCGGCTACACACAGGGCAACCTGGCGATCCTGCCGCGCGAATTCGCCGAGGAGTTCCTGCGCTTTTGCCGCCTCAATCCGAAGGCCTGCCCGGTGATCGGCGTCAGCGAGCCCGGCGACTGGCGAGTGCCCGAGCTTGGCGAGGTAGACCTGCGCACCGATGTGCCGGCGTACTGCGTGTTCCGCGACGGCGAGCCGGCCGGCGAAGTGCTCGACCTGCGCGAACTGTGGAACGCCGACATGGTCGGCTTCGTCATCGGATGCTCGATGTCCTTCGAAGAAGCCTTGCTGGAGGCCGGACTGCCGATACGCCATATCGAGCAGGCCACCACTGTGCCGATGTACGACACCCACATCGCCAACGTCCCCAGCGGCCGCTTCGGCGGCACGATGGTCGTGAGCATGCGGCCGATGACGCCGCAGCAGGCGATTCGGGCGATCCAGATCACATCGCGCTTTCCTGGCGTGCACGGCGCGCCGGTGCATTTCGGCGACCCGGCGGCCATCGGCATCCGGGACATCGACCAGCCCGACTACGGCGAGCGCTCCGAGATCCGAGCCGGCGAAGTGCCGGTGTTCTGGGCCTGCGGCGTGACACCGCAACGCGCAATTCGCACAGCGCGCCCGAAACTTGCAATCACCCACAAGCCTGGGCAGATGCTGGTCTCGGACATCCGCAACAGCCACCTCGCGGTTTTCTGACCCTTCCATCGCCCTCACGCTTCCCGATCCACCTCTGAAGTACCGGAGATTCATTCATGAAACGCAGACAGGCCCTCATTGGCATCGCCGGCACCGTGGCATTGAACGGCGCCTTCACCCAGGCCCTGGCCCAGAAAGGCGAGATCGTCATCGGCGTGATCTACCCGTTGACCGGGTCCAGCGCGCAGGTCGGCGTGGACAGCAAGCACGCAATCGACACCGCACTTGAAATCATCAACACCGCCAGCACGCTCGACCTGCCGGGCGCCAGGAATGCCGGCCTTGCAGGCCTGGGGAACGCAAAGGTGCGGGTGGTCTACGCCGACCACCAGGGCGACCCGCAAAAGGGCCGCTCCGAGGCAGAACGCCTGATCACGCAGGAAAACGTCTGCACCATCGTGGGTGCATTCCACTCGGCCGTCTCCGCCACGGTGAGCGCCACCTGCGAGCGCTACGAGGTGCCCTATCTCTGTGCCGACTCGTCGTCCCCGAGCCTGAGCCGGCGCGGCCTGAAGTACTTCTTTCGTACCTCGGCGCATGACGAGATGTTCAGCGAGGCCATGTTCGACTTCATGGACGCGATGAAGGCCAAGGGCAAGCCGATCGGCAGCGTCGGCATCTTCTACGAAGACACCATCTTCGGCACCGACTCGTCCGCCGTGCAGCGCAAGCTGGCCAGCGAGCGGGGCTACAAGATCGCCTGCGACATCAAGTACCGCGCCAACTCGCCCTCGCTGAGCGCCGAGGCGCAGCAGATCAAGACGGCCAACCCCGACGTCCTGCTGCCCTCCAGCTACACCAGCGACGCGATCCTGCTGACCAATGCGATGGCGTCGATCGGCTACAAGCCGAAGAACCTCGTGACGCAAGCGGCCGGCTATATCGAGAAACCCACGCTCGAATCGGTGGGCGACAAGCTCCAGGGCATGATCTCGCGCGCGAGCTTCTCCGCTGACATGGGCGACAAGCGGCCGTCGGCCAAGGCCGTGAACGACATGTTCAAGGCGCGCGCCGGACGCGACCTCAACGACCAGACCTCGCGGGTGTTCACCGCGATGATGGTGCTGGCGGAGGCCATAGACCGCGCGAAATCGGTCGAGCCGAAGAAGATCCGCGAAGCGCTGGTCGCCACCGACATTCCCGGCGAGAAGACCATCATGCCGTGGAAGCGCGTGAAGTTCGACGCCACGGGCCAGAACACATTTGCCAGCCCCGTGCTGATCCAGTTCAAGGCAGGCAAGTTCTCGACGGTGTTTCCGTTCGAAGTCGCAACCGCGACGCCGGTCTGGCCGATGAACCCATGACCGCCGCCGCCCTGCCGCAGATCCTGGCCACCGGCTTGCTGATGGGGCTGATCTACGCCCTCATCGCCGCCGGGCTCTCGCTCATCTTCGGGCTGATGGACGTGGTGAACTTCGCCCACGGCGAGTTCCTCATGCTCGCCATGTACGCCACCTTCGGCTTCGCGGTGTTCGCGCACCTCGATCCAGTGCTCGCGCTGCCGCTGGTGGCGGCTGTCATGTTCATCGTCGGCGCGAGTGTCTATGCGGGCGTGGTGCGGCATGCGATGCGCTCCAAGGTCAACACGGGCATGGTCCAGATCTTTTCCACCTTCGGCCTGGCGACGCTGATCCAGGGCGGTGCGCAGTTCTTCTTCACGCCGGACTTCCGCAATGTCGACCACACCTGGCTCAGCGCGAAGACGCTCGACCTGGGCGGCATCTTCCTGCCCTGGCCGCAGATCTTCGGCGGGCTCATCTCGCTGGTCGCCTTCGGTGGCCTGTACCTGATGATGACGCGCACCGACTTCGGCCGGGCGCTGGAGGCCACGCGCGAGGACAAGGGCGCGGTCGCGCTGGTCGGCATCGACAGCAACCGCGTGTTCGCGCTCGGCTGGGGCCTGGGCGCGGCGCTGGTCGGCGTGGCAGGCGCGGTGCTCGCGACCTCGTACGCCATTCACCCCCAGGTGGGCGCCGGCTTTGCGACCATCGCCTACATCACCGTCGCGCTCGGCGGCTTCGGCAGCGTGTTCGGCGCGCTCGTCGCGGGCATCGTCGTCGGGCTGGTCGAGGCCCTCACCGCCAACATCCTGCCGCCGGCCATGAAATCGATGGGCATCTACGCGCTCTATCTGGTCGTCATCTTTCTTCGCCCGCAGGGGCTGTTCGGGAAGCTTTGATGACCATTCCATCTTCCCCTGCGGCCGTGCCGTCTTCCTTGCTGGCCGGCGTTACCCGGCATCGGCGCCGCCAGCTCATCGAGGCGGTGGTGGTGTTCGCACTCATCGCGCTGCTTCCCCTGCTGGTGAAGAACGCCTACCTGCGCAACGTGATCGTGCTGACGCTGATGTACGCCGCCCTCGCCCAGAGCTGGAACATCCTCGGCGGCTACTGCGGCCAGATCTCGCTCGGCCACGCGCTGTACTTCGGCGTGGGCGCGTATGCGGTCAGCAAGCTCTATGTGAGCTACGGCGTACTGCCCTGGTTCGGCATGCTCGCCGGTGGCGGGCTGGCGGTGTTGCTGGCCCTGGCGCTCGGCTACGGCACTTTTCGGCTGAAGGGCCACTACTTCTCGATTGCGACCCTGGTGATCGCCGAGATGGGGCTGCTGATCGTGCACAACTGGGACTGGCTCGGCGGCGCCACAGGCATCCAGTGGCCGTTCGGCCCTGACAGCTGGGCCACGCTGCAGTTTGCGCGCGACAAGACGCCCTACATCTTCTTCGCGCTCGGGCTGCTCGCCGTGACCTGGCTGCTGACCTTCTTCATCGAAGGCTCGAAATGGGGCTACTGGTGGCGCGCCGTGAAGGACCATCCCGAAGCCGCCGAAAGCCTCGGCGTGACCGTGTTCCGATCCAAGATGGCGGCCGCAGCGCTGTCGGCCTTCTTCACCGCGATCGGCGGCGGCTTCTATGCGGCTTTCGTGTCCTACGTCGATCCCGACAGCGTGATGCACTTCCGGTTCTCGCTGCTGATGGTGCTGCCCGTGGTGCTCGGCGGCATCGGCACGCTGTGGGGCCCGATCCTCGGCGCTGCGATCCTCGTGCCGCTGTCGGAGTTCACGCGCAGCTACGTCGGCGGCTCCGGCGGCGGCCTCGACCTGATGCTGTACGGAGGCCTCGTCATGGCGGTGGCGCTGCTCAAGCCCGAAGGGCTGATCAGGCTGTTCGCCAGGAAGACCCGGATCCGGGAGGCCGCACGATGAGCATCGACATTCTTCTGGAGACGATCGACGTCACGCGCCGCTTCGGCGGCCTCGTCGCGAACCGGGACGTGAGCATCCGCGTGCACCGGGGCGAAATCCTCGGGCTGATCGGGCCCAACGGCGCGGGCAAGTCGACCCTGTTCAACCTGATCGCCGGCGCCTATCTGCCGACCTCGGGCAGCATCCGCTTCGACGGCCGCGACATCACCGAACTGCCGGCCACGCGCCGCTGTGCGCTCGGCATTGCGCGTACCTACCAGGTCCCCCGCTCCTTCGATTCCATGACGGTGCTGGAGAACGTGATGGTCGGCGGCTTCGTGCGCCACGCCTCGTCGAAGGCGGCTCGCCTGGCGGCACTGCAGGTGCTCGACTTCACCGGCCTCTCGCGCGCGGCTGGCACCCTCACCGCCGAACTCACGCCGCCCGAGAAGCGCCGCCTGGAGGTTGCGCGGGCGCTGGCCACCGAACCCAAGCTGCTGCTGCTGGACGAAGTGCTCACGGGCCTCACGCCGAGCGAGGCGCAACTGGGCGTCGAACTCATCCGGCGTGTGCGCGACGCGGGTATCACCGTGGTCATGGTCGAGCACGTGATGCAGGTCGTGATGCCGCTGGTCGACCGCGCCATCGTCCTCAACCTGGGCACCGTCCTCGCCAGCGGCAGCCCCGCCGACGTCGTGCGCGACCCGGCGGTGATCTCCGCCTACCTTGGAACACGCCATGCTGCTTGAAGTCAGCGGCCTGACCACAGCCTATGCCGGCATGGTCGCCATCGCCGATATCTCGGTGTCCGTGAACGAGGGCGAGATCGTCGTCGTCGCCGGTGCCAATGGTGCCGGCAAGTCGACCCTGCTCCAGTCGATTGCCGGGCTGGTCAAGACGCAGTCGGGCCAGGTCCGCTTCGCCGGCGAGGCCATCGATGCCCTGCCCGCCCACCAGATCGCCGCGCGCGGGCTGGCGTTCGTTCCCGAAAGCCGGCGGCTGTTTCCGCGCCTGTCGGTGGAAGACAACCTGCGCCTGGGCAGCTACCTGCACCGCAAGAAGGCAGACCGAGATGCACCGCTGGCCCAGGTGTTCACGCTGTTTCCGCGCCTGAAGGAGCGCCTGAAGCAACGGGCGGAGACGCTGTCGGGTGGCGAGCAGCAGATGCTGGCCATCGGCCGCGCCTTGATGACGCGGCCGCGTCTTCTGATGCTGGATGAACCCTCGCAAGGAATCATGCCCAAGCTGGTCGACGAAATCTTCGAGGCCGTCCTGACGATTCGCAAGGCCGGCGTGACCGTGCTTCTGGTCGAGCAGCGTCTGGCGGAAAGCCTGGAGATCGCGGAGCGTGCCTACGTGCTGCAGACAGGCCGGCTGATGCTGTCGGGCAAGGCAGCCGAGGTGCGCGACAACCCCGAAGTACGTCGGGTGTATCTGGGCATGTGACCCTGCGCAGGCCACTCGCTGCTGCCCAGGGGCCAGGAGGCTGAAAGACTGGGCGACGGGCGCGGCAATTTCCGGCATCGGCTGAGGTCATCCAATCCTTGCGCCTGGGCTCGGTGCCTGGGTGCTCATCTGATCAGGTAGTAGATTAGATCAACAACTTGTCTCCGGCATATAAACGCGCGACGGCGCCATCGGGGCGCCGGACTCTCTGGTCAAGCATCGCGCCTGATCGGCTTCGATCTCATGTCCGAAGGCTGCCACCGGAAACTGTGCCAGGGGCCGAGACAGAAGCCGACCTGAATCGAAGGTGGGGAGGACCGCGCATTTCCGCCAAGGTCCTGCACGGCATCCATCGACAAAAAATACGCCATGCCCCCGCGTTCCTGCTCACAGAGACTTGCCACATTGGCAGGTCACCACCCCTTGACCGTCGGTGCACTGGGGACGCTCTTGACATTGGTCGTGCTGTCCATCAGCGCTCTCACGCTGTGGGCGGACCGGGAAACGGCCGTGGAACATGCTCACGGGATGTCAAAGAACGTCGCAGCCGTTCTGGCCAGCAACATCTCGCGGACAGTCGAATCGGCGGATCAATCGCTGCTCATGCTGATCGCCTCGCTGGACAAGCCCATTGTCCGCAGCCTGAGTCCGGAGGTGCGGCACGAATTGCTGTTCGGCTCGACCCTCTCCACCCGATATGTCACCGGCATGGGTGTCACGGACGACAAGGGCCATCTCATCGACGGTTGCTGCTCCGGCACACACCGGTGGGATTTCAGTGACCGTGACTACTTCACCGCGCATCGCGATTCCACGAACGTCGGGCTCTATATATCGGCGGCCTATCAGGCACGCTCGCGCGCAGGCGTCGAAGCCATTGCGCTGAGCCGAAGGATCAACCGCCCGGACGGGACTTTCGGTGGCACCGCGCTCGTCGCCATCGACCTCGAGTACTTCAAGCACTTGCTCGACGACCTGGAAATCGGCCCGCGCGGCGTGGCGGCGATTGTTCGCACAGATGGCACCCTGGTTGCAAGAAACCCCGCTCCGGGCAAGGCACTCCCCCGCGACTTGAATGGGTCGCCGACGTTTCCGCGCATGGTGAGCCGGGAGTCGGGCTTCTACGCGGCGTCCTCGGTCATCGATGGAACAATTCGCCTGTATACCTTCCAGCGCGTACCCGGGACGCCGTTCATCGCCGTGGTGGCCCCGGCCATGGAGGATGCGCTGGCGCCCTGGAAGCGGCTGTCGTGGATCGTCGGCCTGTCGTCGCTGCTGGTCAGCAGTGCCTTCTGCGGTGGCGTGTGGCTCCTCGCGTTTGCGCTGCGAGGTCGGGTGATCGCAGAGCAGCACCTGAGGGAGCTGACCCAGACCGATTCACTCACGGGCCTGAAGAACCGGCGCGCGCTCGACCTGGCGCTGGAGAGCGAATGGGACCGCCTGCAGCGCAGCGACGGTTGCCTGTCCGTACTCTTCGTGGATGCGGACAATTTCAAACGCTACAACGACGAGCATGGGCATGCCCAGGGCGACGTCGCGCTCCAGCATCTCGCAAACTGCATTGCAAGGCACGTGCGGCGACGCGGCGATCTTGCGGCACGGTACGGCGGAGAGGAGTTCATGGTCGTTCTGCCCGATACAGACGAAACAGGGGCCATGCGGGTTGCCGAGGCCATACGCGCCGAAGCCGAGGGCTCCCGCCCCAGCGATGGAGCGCAAGACTTGGCGCCTCTCACCGTGAGTGTCGGTTGCGCCACGACACGGCGATCGAGCTCTTCGTCGCTCGATGCATTGACGAAAGCAGCGGACATCGCGCTCTACCAGGCCAAGCGAAGCGGCAAGAACTGCATCGTCTGGACGTCGGTCGAGGCGACATCCCCGACTCGCACAACGTGATGGAGATGGCGCGGCCTACGGATGCCAGGTCGAGACGACGGCCGGCGTCTGCGCCGTAGGGCTGCCGGCCAATGCATACGACAGTTCGTTCGCCGCCTTCATGATCGTCTTCGCGTGGCCGATGAGCTTGGCCTTCGGCAGACGATCCGCCGGCCCGGAAATGCACACCGACCCGAGCAAGGCCCAGCGCAGGCCGAAGACCGGCGCCGACACCGTCGCCACGTTCTTCTCGCGCTCGCCGATGGAAAAGTGATAGCCCTTCTTGCGGATGTCCTCGTACAGCTTTCCCGGCTCCCCGGAAAACGCAAGGATCACCCGCCCCGGCGACCCCAGCTCCAGGGGAAGCATCGCGCCCATGCGCGCGTGATGGCGGATCGGCTGCGGCCCTTCCACGCGCGCGAGGCAAGTGCGCGAATTGCCTTCGCGCACATAGAACGCCGCGCTCTCGCCCGTGGCCTGCGATAGCGCAAGGAGCATCGGCTCCACCACGTTGTTGGCGTCGAAGCTGGCCTGGTAGCGGGCACCGAGCCAGCCCGCCGCGGGACCGAGCCGCCATTCGCCATCGTCGCGCTGCACCACATAGCCGGACAGCGCCAGCGTGCGAAGCAGCCGCAGGATGGTGGTCTTGTGCATGCCGGTGCGCCGTGTCAGCTCGGCCAGCGAAAGCCGTTCGTCCTGCATTCCGAACGTGTCGAGCAGTTGCAGGGCGCGGGTCACTGCGGTCACGCCGCCTGTCGCCTCGAGATCGGCTTCGCGCGGGGCCTCGATGACTTCAGTCGATCGCTTGGGTCTTGCTGTCCTGGCGTTTTTTGCAATGGGCATTTTGTTTCACTGGATGGTCCATGTTCCACCGAATGGACCACCATTGTATGGAACGAAACGCAAAACCAAAATCGCCGCATGCCCTGGAGCCCAGCTGCCAGGCACCCATCGAACGATTCGGAGACACATACATGCGTACCTCGAGCCACAGCTCCATTTCCCGTCGTGCAGCGCTCGGCGCCGCCCTCCTTCTCACGTGCGGCATGGCACTGGCGCAGGCCTATCCCTCGCGTCCGATCCGCCTGATCGTGCCCTTCCCGCCCGGCGGCGGCACGGACATCATTGCCCGCGAAGTGGCGAACAAGGTTGCGACCTCGGAGGGCTGGACCATCGTCATCGACAACAAGCCGGGCTCCGGCGGCAACATCGGCGTCGATGCCGCGGCCAAGGCCAACCCGGACGGCTATACGCTGGTGCTGGGCCAGACCAGCAACCTCGCGATCAATCCGTCGCTTTACGCAAAGCTGCCGTACGACCCGGTGAAGGACCTGGCGGCGGTGGGCCTTGTCGCGTCGGCGCCCTTGGTCGTGGTGGTGTCCGCCGCATCGCCCTACAAGAAGCTCTCGGACGTGGTCGCCGCCGCCAAGGCCAAGCCGACTTCGCTCAACTATGCGAGCTCGGGCAACGGCACCGTGGCCCACCTGGCCACCGAGCAGTTCCAGAAGGCCGCCGGGGTGCAGTTCACGCACGTCCCGTACAAGGGCGCCTCGCAGGGCCTGACGGACCTCGTCGGCGGCCAGATCCAGATGTACATCTCGTCGGTGCCGACACTGATCGCCCAGATCAAGAGCGGCCAGCTGCGCGCGCTGGCGGTGACCTCGCTGCAACGCAACAGCGACCTGCCCGACGTGCCCACCGTTGCCGAGTCGGGCTACAAGGACTTCGAGGCCGTGACGTGGTTCGGCGTCGCCGGCCCCGCCGCCATGCCGAAGGACGCCATCGCCAAGCTGAACGCTGCCTTCAACAAGGCCCTGGCGACGGAAGATGTGAAGAAGAAGCTGGTCGCGCAAGGCGCGGAAGTGATGACCGGCACGCCCGAGAAGTTCGCATCGCTGATCCGTACCGACGGCGTGCGCTGGAGCGCGATCGTGAAGTCGTCCGGCGCCAAGATGGACTGACTTCGCATGGCCGCGATTGATGCTTCGTGCGCGGATGCGCTCGTCGCTCCGTTCTCCGCGGGGCGCGGCCGCACCCCTGTCGACGTACCGCCCGATGCCTGCGACTGCCATGTGCATCTGTACGACGCGCGCTACCCGGCGGCGCCCGGCGCCACGCTGAGGCCACCGGACGCCAGCGCGGCAGACTACCGCCGGCTGCAGCGGCGCACGGGAACGCAGCGGGTCGTGTTCGTGACCCCTTCGACATACGGCATCGACAACGGGCCACTGTGCGATGCACTTGCAGCCTTCGGACCGCAAGCGCGCGGCGTGGCCGTGGTCGACGAACGGGTAAGCGATTCCGAACTGGAGACGTTGCACGCCCGCGGGGTGCGTGGCATTCGCCTGAATCTGTCGCTGGGTGTCGTGAATTCCGCCCCGCAGATCGCGCCGCTCGCACGTCGTATTGCGCCACTGGGCTGGCATCTGCAGCTGCTTGCACCCGCGCACACCTGGAGTGACCTCGCCGGCGTGCTGAGCGAGCTGCCGGTACCGGTCGTGTTCGACCATTTCGGCCGGCTCGCGCCCGCCATGGCCGGCAGGCACGCGTCGCATGCGCTGATCCTTCGCCTGCTCGAGGAGCGCCGCGCCTGGGTCAAGCTGTCCGGCGCCTACATCGTCAGCGAGCGGGGCGCGCCGCGGTACGAGGACGTGGCCGCACTGGCGCGCGGCTTCCTGGAAGCCGCACCGGACTGCGTGCTCTGGGGCAGCGACTGGCCGCACGCATCCGCCAGCGCCGGCCACCAGGCCATGCCGGACGACGCACAGCTGATGGCGCTGCTTGCCGACTGGACCGGCACACGGCAAGCGCTGCGCCGCGTGCTCGTCGACAACCCGGTCGCGCTCTACGGCTTCGACCGCCCCACTACATCTCAGGAGACTCCATGACCCGCATTCATCGGCGCCGGTTCGTCGCGCTGGGCCTGGCCGCGCTTGCCGTCGCGTCATTCCCCGTTTTCGCCCAAGGCCAGTGGCCCACCGGCAAGCCCATCACCTGGGTGGTGCCGTACCCGCCGGGCGGCACCACCGACATCCTCGGGCGTGCCATCGCGCTGCGATTGGGCACCTCCCTGGGCGCCACGGTGATCGTCGACAACAAGGCAGGCGCCACGGGCACGATCGGCTCCGCCTTCGTCGCGCGTGCCGCACCCGATGGCTACACGCTGCTGGGCACATCGATCGGCCCGCAGGCGATCGTGCCCAATCTGCTGCCGAAGATGCAGTACGACCCGGTCAAGGCCTTCGCGCAGGTGTCGCTCATCGGGACCATCCCGCACGTGCTGATCGTCGGTGCCAACCAGCCGTTCCGGACGGTCGCGGACCTTGTCGCGCAAGCGAAGGCGCGCCCCGATGAGCTCTCCTTCGCCTCCGGCGGCAACGGCACGGTGCTGCAGATGCAGGGCGAACTGCTGCGGCTGCAGACGGGCGCGAAGCTGACGCACGTTCCCTACAAGGGCGACACGCCGGCCATCCAGGACGTCCTGGCAGGCCATGCGACCTTCATGTTCGCGCCGGTGGCGGCCGCGCTGCCGCACATCCAGAGCGGTCAGCTCAAGGCGTTGGCCGTTACTTCGGCGGCACGCCTGAAGGCCTTGCCCGATGTGCCGACCATGGGGCAAGCCGGCTTCAAGGACTTCGTGGTGGAGCAGTGGCAGGCCGTGTATGCCCCGGCCGGCACACCCGCGCCGGTGGTCCAGCGCCTGCACGACGAAATCGTGCGGCAGCTGAAGGACCCCGAGGTCGTCGCGATGGCCGACAAGCTCGGCGTCACGCTGGTGGGAAGCACGCCGCAGCAACTCGCCGACACCCAGAAAGCCGACCTGTCCAAGTGGGCCAAGGTCATCAAGGACGCCGGCGTCAAGCCCGACTGAACTTCATTCCATTCCTCTTCCTTTCCTGAAAGTACTTCCATGTCCTCGACCCTTCCCGACATCATTCGCAACTTCGAGCGCGTGCCCGCGAACATCGTGGCGCAGGCCGCCGAGTTCCAGCCGGCCATCCTCGCCGACGTGGCCGGCCGCCGCGGCGCGCTGGACGGCCGCATCCAGGCCCTGCGCCCGCGCATGAAGCTGGCCGGCACCGCCATCACGGTGGAAGTGCGCCCCGGCGACAACCTCATGATCCATGCAGCCATTGCCATGGCACAGCCCGGCGACGTGCTCGTGATCGACGGCAAGGGCGACCAGACCTCGGCCCTCATGGGCACGATCATGATGACGGCCTGCAAGAAGCTCGGCATTGCCGGCGTGGTGATGGACGGCGCCTGCCGCGACAGCCTCGAGATCGACGAGATGGACTTCCCCGTCTTCAGCGTGGGCACCAATCCGAACGGGCCGACGAAGAACATCGGCGGGCGCATCGGACACCCCGTGTCCATCGGCGGCGTGACGGTGCACCCCGGCGACTTCGTGATCGGCGACGGCGACGGCGTGGTCGTGGTCGAGCGCGAGAAGATCGAATCGCTGCTGCCGCTGGCTGCCAGGAAGGTCCGCGACGAGGCCGCGCGCATCGCCGCCATCAAGGAAGGCGACACCGCGGCCAAGTGGCTGGACTCGGCGCTGCGCGCGGCCGGCGTGCTGAAGGAAGGCGAGACGCTGTGACCGCGACCCTCGGAAGCTCCATCCTCGTGACCGGTGCCGACCTGGCGCCGCAGGCACTCGCGCTGCTCGAAGGCCATGACATCGTCTATGCCGGCAAGACGCCGACCGAGGACGACCTGGTCGCCCTCTGCCGCGCGCATGATCCCGTGGCCATCATCGTGCGCTACGGCAAGGTGGGCGCCGCCGTGATGGACGCGGCACCCTCGCTGAAGGTGATCTCCAAGCACGGCAGCGGAACCGACACGATCGACAAGACCGCGGCGCAGGCGCGCGGCATCGAGGTGGTGGCGGCCGTGGGCGCCAATGCGGCTGCGGTTGCCGAGCAGGCGCTCGCCCTGCTGCTGGCCTGCGCCAAATCGGTGGTGGCGCTCGACGCGCGCATGCATGCCGGCCACTGGGACAAGGCGACGCACAAGAGCCTGGAGCTCGGCGGTCGCACCATCGGCCTTGTCGGCCTGGGCGCCATCGGCCTTCGCTTCGCGCGCATGGCCGACGCGCTGGGCATGCGGGTGCTTGGCTACGACCCCTACGCCAAGAACCTTCCAGCCTGTGTGCAACCTGCCGACCTTGCGACCCTCTGGGCCGAGTCCGACGCCGTGTCGTTGCACTGTCCGCTGACCGACGACAACCGTGGGCTGCTCAACGCCAGCACCCTGGCGCAATGCAAGCGCGGCGTGATCATCGTCAACACGGCTCGCGGCGGGCTGATCGATGAAGACGCGTTGCTGGCGGCTGTGCGTTCGGGCCAGGTCGCCATGGCCGGGCTGGACAGCTTCGCGGTCGAGCCGATGACGCCCGGCCATCCGTTCCAGGGCGAAAAAAACATCGTGCTCAGCCCTCACATCGGCGGCGTGACCAGCGATGCTTACGTGAACATGGGCATCGGTGCGGCGAGAAACCTGCTGGAGGTGCTTTCGCGCCAGGCAGCGACCACCTGAGGCATGGACGCCGGCGCTTGAAAAAAAAGGAGACAGAAATGCAGAGAAGTAAAAGCATCCGTTGTGTAGCGGCAGCATTCGGACTCATGACGGTACTGGCTGCACAGGTGCACGCACAGGCATGGCCCGCCAAGCCGGTGCGCGTGCTCGTGGGCTTTTCCGCGGGCGGCCCCACCGACGTGGTGGCACGTGCCTTCGCCGATCACGCATCGCGTGCGTTGGGCCAGCCGTTCATCGTGGACAACAAGCCCGGCGCGAACACGATCCTGGCGGCCGAGGCCGTCGCGGCGGCACCGGCCGACGGCTACACGCTGCTGCTGGGTGCGACCAACCACACCATGATTCCCGCGCTCTACAGCCAGCGGGTCAAGTTCGATGCCGTGCGCTCGTTCGCGCCGGTGTGTTCGCTCGCCGTGAGTCCCACGGTGCTGGTGGTCGGCCCGTCGATGCCGGTCGCCTCCTTCGGGGCGTTCCTGCAGGCGGTGAAGGCCGAGCCCGGCAAGCGCACCTATGCAACGCCGGGCTCCGGCAGCTCCGGGCATTTCGCGAGCGCGCACTTCACGCAGCTCACGGGCACGTCGATGAATCACATCCCGTACAAGGGCGCGGCGCAGGCGACGACCGACCTCATGGGCGGCCAGGTCGACAGCTCCTTCGCCACGCTGGGCTCGGTGCTCACGCAGGTGCAGTCCGGCAAGCTGACGGCCTTGGCGGTGGCATCGCCCAAGCGCTCCGCGCTGCTGCCGAACGTGCCGACCTTCGAGGAAGTGGGCGTCAAGGGCTATACGGCCGACGCGTGGTACGGCCTGCTGGCGCCCGCGAAGACGCCGCCGGAGGTGCTGGCCGTCTTGCGCCGTGTCGCCACCGAGTTCGCACAGACACCGGCCACGCGGGAGAAATTGCGATCGCTCGGCATGGAGGCGCAGAACACCTGCGGCGATGCCTTCGGCGCGCAACTGGCGCGCGAGGTCAAGCTGCACGGCGAGCTGGCCCGCTCGCTCGACCTCAAGACCGAATGAACGCGCTGCGCCTTGCCCGCAGCCGTCACAACACATCGGAGACATCATGAAATTTCTCGTCCGGGGCCTGCTCGCCGTGTGCCTGTGCGCCGCCGCGCTCGCCCACGCCGCCTATCCCGAGCGCCCCATCACCCTCGTCGTTCCGTACGCGCCGGGTGGTTCGGCCGATGCGCTGGCCCGCGTGCTCGCGGTGCGCGTCGGCCAGAAGCTCGGCACCAGCGTGATCGTCGACAACCGGCCCGGCGCCAGCGGCACCATCGGCGCGGCCTTTGCCGCCAAGGCCGCGCCCGACGGCTACACGGTGCTGTACGACGCCACGCCATACTCGATCAACCCGCACCTGTTTCCCCGGATGCCGTATGCGAGCAATGCGCTGCAGCCCCTGGCGCTCGTCGCCTTGGCGCCGAACATCGTGATCGTGCGCGCGGAGTCGCCGCTCAAGAGCATCCAGGACCTCGTGGACAAGGCCAAGGCCGAGCCGGGCAAGCTGAACTACGCGTCGGGCGGCAGCGGCACCGTGCAGCGTCTGGCGGCGGAGCTCCTGCGCCAGCGGCTCGGGCTGGACATGGTCCACGTGGGCTACAAGAGCGGCGGCCCCGCCATCGTCGACGTCATGGGCGGCCAGGTCGACTTCATGTTCAGCACCATTGCTGCCTCGTACCCGCTGGTGTCGTCGGGCAAGCTGCGTGCGCTGGCGGTGTCGTCGCCGCAGCGCTCGGCGCGCCTGCCGGAGGTGCCGACCCTCGGCGAAACGGTGGCACCCGGCTACGAGGCCTACGAATGGAACGGCTTGCTGATTCCCGCCGGCACGCCCGCCCCCATTGCCGACAAGCTCCACAAGGCTGTCATCGATGTGCTGAAGGAAGACGATGTGAAGCGCCGCTTCGTGGACGTCGGCGTGCAGCCTGTTGGCTCGACGCCGGCCGAGTTCGCCGACTTCCTGAAGAAGGAAGATGCGAAATGGGCGGACGTGATCCGCAAGGGCAACATCAAGCTCGATTGACCACGCCATGAACGACGTGCCGGAATCTCGACCGGTTCCCCATTCCGTCGGCATCAACCGGCCCGCGCATGCACTGCCCCAGGATGCCTGCGACAGCCACATGCACATCTTCGATCCGCGGTTCGCGCCTTCACCGCACTGGAAGCGCCAGCCGCCGCATGCCGATGTGGCGGCCTATCGCCGGTTGCAGCAGCGGCTGGGCACCTCTCGCACGCTCGTGGTCAATCCCTCGACGTACGGCACGGACAACGCCTGCACGCTCGACGCACTCGCCCAACTGGGCGAGCGTGCACGCGGCGTGGCCGTCGTCGGCCACCAGGTGGCCGACAGCGAACTCGATGCGCTCGCGGCGCAGCGCGTGTGCGGCCTGCGCGTGAACTTCGTCACTCCGCAGTCCTGGGGCGTCACCACGCCGGAGATGCTGACCACGCTGGCGCACAAGGTGGCTCGCCTGGGCTGGCACATACAGGTCTTCGTGCAGCCGGAACAGCTGGTGGCGCTGGCCCCGGTGCTCGCCAGACTCCCGGTGCCGCTGGTCATCGACCACATGGCCCGCATCGATCCGGCCGAAGGCATCAAGGGCGAGGCCTATGCGGTCGCGCGCCGTCTGCTGGATGGCGGCAACACATGGATGAAGCTGTCGGGCGTGTACATGCGATCGCGCGACGGAGCGCCCGCCTACGGCGATGCATTCGAGCTCGGCCGCGCACTGGTCACCGCCGCGCCGGAGCGCCTGGTGTGGGGCAGCGACTGGCCCCATACCACCGAGGCGCCGGGCACCGTCAACGATGCCGGCCTGGCCGATGTGCTCGCGGCCTGGTGCGACAGTACGGCGGTGCGCGACCGCATCCTGGTGGACAACCCGGCGAAGCTCTACGGGTTCGCGGCCGCGTGAGGCGCCGCACCATCTTCCAAGGAGACCGACATGTACCTTCTGCAAGCGCCCCAGGTGCTGGAAATGCAGACCTTCACGACGATGCCCGCGTCCTTCCGGCGACCGCAGCGCAGTGTCTGGGCCGACGCCAACCGCGGCGGGCAGCCGACCGACTCGTTCCTTGAAGGGCCGGTGTTCGACGACGCCGGCAATCTCTACGTCTGCGACATTCCCTTCGGCCGGATCTTCCGTATCGACCCGGCAGGCGCATGGACGCAGGTGGCCGAGTACGACGGCGAACCCAACGGCATGAAGTTCGTCGACGCCCACAGCCTGCTCGTCACCGACTACAAGAACGGCCTGATGCGCGTGGACGTGCAGACCGGGCAGGTCACGCCGCACCTGCAACGTCGCAACACCGAGAGCTTCAAGGGCGTGAACGACCTCGTGCTCGACGCCCAGGGCAACATCTACTTCACGGACCAGGGACAAAGCGGCCTTCACGATCCCTCGGGCCGGCTCTATCGCCTGCGCCAGAACGGCCAGCTCGACCTGCTCCTGTCGAACGTGCCCAGCCCGAACGGCGTGGCCCTTTCTCCGGACGGCAAGGTGCTCTACCTGGCGGTGACGCGGGGCAACTGCGTCTGGCGCGTGCCGCTGCTGGCCGACGGGAGCGTGTCCAAGGTGAGCCAGTTCTTCACTTCGTATGGGCCCAGCGGCCCTGACGGGCTCGCGGTCGACGTGCAGGGCCGGGTGTTGGTTGCCAATCCTGGCCTGGGTTACGTCTGGGTGCTCAATACGCGCGCGGAGCCTGTCATGGTGCTGCGCGGTCCTGCCGGTGCCTCGACCACCAACATCGCCTTCGGCGGGCAGAACAGGTCCACATTGTTCGTGACCGACTCCACGCATGGGAATGTGCTGATGCATTCCCTCGACACCCCGGGCGTCGAGCTGCACCCTTCCCGCTTGAGGAAGGGGCAGTCTGTCGGCTAGATCAGCGGGAGGTCATGCATCGAAACGCACGACGAGCTGCGTTCCCGTGTAGGTCGGCGTGACCTTGAAGCCCGGCGCGTTGATGGCCGAGAAGCGGCCGGTCAGGGTGCCGCCGCTGATGACGGTGAGCGTGTCTCCCGCGCTGGGCGCAAAGCCGGGCTTGAAGCTCAGGTTCAGCGTCCCGTCCAGTGCGGCCACACCCGCCACGTTCAGGCGGCCGGCGCCATTGCCGCCCAGATTCAGCTGTAGCGTCGTGCCTGCCAGCTGCGTGTAGGCGCCGGTCATCGTGACCGTCGAAGAGGCATTGCAGACCAGCGTGCCGCCACCGACGTAGACGTTGCCCTTGCCGAAGGCCGCGGCCGCATCCGCCTGCAGCGAGCCTTCCATCAGTTGCGTGCCGCCCGTGTAGCTGTTGCTGCCGCCGAGCGCGAGCGTGCCGCTGCCCTTCTTGGTGAGCTTGCCGGCGCCGGAGATGTTGTTGCGCCAGCTGTCCAGCGCGTTGAAACCGCCGAGGCTGGCGTCCATGGTCACGACCACGTCGCCGTTGAAGACACCGTAGCCGTCGGCCGCGTCGAACAGGTTGAGGCGGCCCCAGCCTTCGGGGTCGTCCATCACCGGATAGCCCGAAGCCACGGCCGTGGTCTTGAGCACCACGCGGCGCTGCGTGGCATCGAGATACGGCAGGCGGGTTTCGAGCAGCACTTCGGCGCCCTTGGGCACCACGGCGGGCTTGGTTGTATCGGCCACCTGCTTGAAGCCGAAGGTCAGGCGGCGCAGGTAGTCGGCCTTGCTCGCGGCATGGTCGGCAAAGCGGTCGGCCGCGGCGCCTTGCGAATGGGCGAAGTTGTTGAAGGCGGCGGCATCGCTCGCGCCCACTGCGCTCATCAGCACGCTCTGCGCCTGGGCATAGGCCGCGCTCTTGCGCGCGGCGTTGGCACCGGTGGCCAGGCTCGCGGCCGCCACGGCCTGGCCATGCAGTCGTCCGCCGACCACGTCCAGCGGCGAATGCATGCCCGCCAGGATGCGGTTCTCACCGAGTTCGAGGCCGCGCGCCACCATTTCCTGGAAGCGCTGCGGCACGACGTAGGCGGAGGCGATGGCATCGCGCACCGCCTCGGCCGTGTGGCCGCTCACGAAGCCGCCGTCGGTGGCGGGGGTGCTGCTCTTGGCGGGTTCCAGCGCGGGCACCACCTTCACGCTGCTGCTCCAGCGCCAGGGACGCGCGTATTTGTAGAAGCGCTTGGCGGGCTCGGTGGAGCCGTTCTCGCCGATGTTCTTGAGCAGGTCGACCACCGTGCCGAAGGTCGGGTTGGCGGCACCGCCCACGCCCACGTCGTTGCCGCCGTCGTTGTAGAGCACTGTGGTGGCGTCCGGCGCGATGCCGGTGATGGTGGTGACCTGCTGCGTGGCCGCGCGCCAGGCATTGGTGAGCGGGCCCATGCCGTCGCTGATGCTGTAGCCTTTGCCGCGGCG
Organism: Variovorax durovernensis; assembly: GCF_977011995.1. Classification (NCBI taxonomy): domain Bacteria; kingdom Pseudomonadati; phylum Pseudomonadota; class Betaproteobacteria; order Burkholderiales; family Comamonadaceae; genus Variovorax; species Variovorax durovernensis. Next base: position 666,943 of record NZ_CDRNCW010000002.1, read on the forward strand.
GTCGTCCAGGTAGGCGGCCAGCTCCTGCGCGCTGGTGCGTGCGTTGGTGGCGTCGACGACGTACTGGATGTTGCTGTTCAGCACCCCGCTGTTGAGGATCTTGCCGTCGGTGGCGTCGCCCGGAATGCCGCTCCACGTCGACTGAACGACCGCCGGAAAGCTCCCCTGTGCCGGCGCCGACACGCCTGCGTCGACCAGCAGCGTGCTGGGCTGCCAGAAGTCGAGGAAGCCGGCCACCACGCGCACGCCGGCATTGGTTTCCTTGGTCGCGTAGCGCGCATCGCCACGCTGGTTGGTCGCGACGTTGTCGACGAAGGGCGGAATGGCGACCGCGTCGGGTACGGGCGCGGTGTCGGTGAAGCCCAGGTCCTTGGGTGGCCCGGCCACCACAACGCCGGCCGGATTCGTGGTGGCCGGCGTGCCCGAGATGGGAAACGAGACACCGTCGTTGCTGCCGCCGCCGCAGGCCGAGAGGCAAAGGGCCGCGACGAGGGTGATGGCGAAGGGACGGGCGTAGGGAAAGAGATACGGCATGAGGAAGTGAATGGAGGAAATGAAGGCGCGGGGCTCGGCAGGTCGGCCCTCTGCGGCCCCGCGCAATCTAGGGGGGCAAGAAGTCATTGCCGTGAACGGCCGGCCCATATCGCGCTGCTGTGATGCGGCTGCGACAACCCCTCGATCAAGCCGGGCCATCGAGTCAGGCTCCGGTCAGGATCAATTCCGGCCCGCAATTGACAGGCGAATTGAAAAAATCGATTGCCCGGAATATTGAATCAATGCCCGTGAATTCGCGCGTTTTGCACGGTAATCAATTCATGAAAACATCATATTTGGAAAATAAAGTTCCGTTTTTCGAAGCATCTCGCAATTCTGCGGAATGGCTTCGGTGCGTTCCTTATTTTTTACCATGACTGAAAATTACTCTCCCGAAGAAAATGCCGGCCTCAATCAATTGGCTTCCGTTCCGGAAAACAAGCGCCGGGAATTGCTGAAGCTCATGCTGGCCGGTTCTGTCACCGGCATGGCAATTGCGCTGCCCGGGTGCGGTGGCGGCGGCAATGGCGCAGGCGCCACGACCTTTCCACCCACGGGAGGGAGCGGTACATCGACAGGTACGTCGTCGCCGGCCAGCCCGGGTACCGCCGCTCAAAAGATATCCAGCTTCACCATCTCCGTGCTTCCTGATACCCAGTTCTATCCCAGGTATGCATCGGAAATGATGGGCGAGCTTTATCAGAAGCTGTATTCGGGAATTGACCCGAAATACGACAATCCATTCAAGACCCAGACGCAATGGATTGCGCAGAATGCCAAGGCGCTGAACATGCCCTTCACCATTCACCTTGGCGACATCGTCGACCAGTCCTGGTATTACGGAAAGGAAAATTCGGCGCCATGGAGCGCCTCCACCGATCTCGTGGGCAATGGCCAGCTCGGCAATGGCCAGGTCACGAAGGAATGGGAGCTTGCGAGCCAGGCGATGCAGGTGCTCGAGGTGGCCCAATGCCCCTATTCAATCTGCGCGGGAAATCATGACGTGGGGGCCATCGACTCGGATATGCAATGGGGCCCGGATTGGGGCGTCGGTGTCACCGGCTTCAACAACGACGACGGCTACCAGGACGGCGGCAGCCATCGCGCGACCCTGTTCGAGCCCTACCTGCAGGTGTTCCCCGCGGAGCGCGCGAAGAGGCAGGCGACCTTCGGCGGAAGGCACGCCTCGGGCTTCCACGAGTACCACGTGTTCGAAGCCGAAGGAAACAAGTTCCTCGTGCTGTCGATGTCGTGGCGAGCATCTGACGATGCAATCGCCTGGGCCAACCAGGTCATCCAGGCCAACAAGACGATCCCCGCCATCCTGGTGAGTCACCAGTTGGTCGGAATCGGCAGCGACGGCAAGACCGCCGCCGACACCGCCTACTCGAACTACTTGTGGGACAAGCTCATCAAGGACAACGACCAGATCTTCATGGCGGTCTGCGGCCACTACCACGGCTCCTGCACGAGCACGAAGAGGAATTCCTTCGGCCACGATGTCTACATGATGGTGGTGGACTACCAGATGGCCTACATGGGCGGCAACGGTCTCATGCGGATGTTCGAGTTCGACCTCACCAACAAGAAGATCATCGCCAGCTCGTTCTCGCCATGGGTTCCCCTGAAGCCGGCCGCCACGCTCAACGAGTTCGATGCCGCCTGGCTGTCCGACTCGAACCAGTCCTTCACGCTGGACCTGGACTTCGTCCAGAGGTTTGCTTCCTTCAATCCGAACTTCACCGTTTCGAACGGCTCGTCGGACTCCGGCCTCACAGACGCGGCCAAGAAAATCATTCTGACGAACTACAGCCAGCCGCCGCAGAAAGCCGCAAGTCTTCCGTCGAGCACCGAGGACTACCCGAAGGTCGACAACACGCTTGCGCACTGGCGCTTCTTCAATGCGTCGGCAGCCGACGGGGATCTTTTTCCCTATCAGCCGGGGCAGCAGATCCAGGACATCGCGCCCGGAGGCAAGAACCCGGTCTCGGTGAACACGTGGGCGGGGCAGTCTGGTGACCTGGTCTGGTCGAAAAGCCATCATCCGCTGTCGGCCACGCCCGGAAGCCTGCGCTTCCGGAACGCCACCAAGTCCAGGTTTTCCTACTTCACCACCGACCACAACTCGGCGCTGAACGTGGAAACCTTCCCCTCGGGCTACACCATCGAGGCATTCGTCAATATCGATCCGGGTTTCGATGCGACGACGAACGGGTGGATGGGCATCCTGTACCGCCTGGGCGCGCGGTCGCGACTGTCTGGTTTCGGATCGGGCGACGGTGACTGCGCGCTGATGTTCGCCTTTTCAAACCTGATGGAGTTCCAGTGGGAGATCGTCCCGGTGAACCAGGCGACCAACCTGACCTGCTGGTCTGGCGGCGTGTCGGCCGGCCAGTGGCTGCACATTGCCATCGTGAACGACCCCTCCGCGTCGTATGCGACCACCATGTACGTGGAAGGAGCACCCGTTCTGCGGAACAACACGAACATGCAGGGCATTCAATACGTGAGCCCCACCGAGCAAATTGCCATCGGCTGTGGTCAGTGGAAAGGGGACATGTCGACCGGCTTCCTCGGAAGCATTGGTGAAATCCGCATCGTCGGCGTGCCCCTGACTTCCGACACGTGGCTGACGGCCAGGGCAAGCTGAGCTGAGCGTCGGGGCCGCCTGCCGTTCTCACTCGGCAGGCTGGCGCTCCGCGGCGTATCCGCCAAGAAACACCTGCACGGCGCGCCGCGTCGCCTCGCGAAGCTCCTTGCGTGTCAGCGGCCCCTGGATGCCGATCAGGCTCGGCTTGACGGTCTCCGAATCGAGAAGGCTCATCAGGTGGTGTGCCGCCACGACAGGGTCGGCCGTCCGCAGCCGGCCCTTTTGCATCTGCCGGGCAAGGAAGTCCGCCATCGCGGTCACGCCCTTCCTGGGCCCGCCCTCATAGAAGAGGCGCCCTATGTCGCTGCGGCCGGATTCGGCGATCACCGCCCTCTGCGCCTGGATGACCTCTTGCGAGCACACCACGGCCAGAATCTTCTCGCCGAAACGCTGGAGCACCTGGGCGAGGTCGTCCTCGCCCTCCTGCGCCAGCGCCGAGAAGATCGGATCGAAGTGCTTGCTTGCGGAGGTGTGGATCACCGCAACGAACAGTTCTTCCTTCGAGCTGAAGTACCCGTACAGGGTCGCCCTGGAGCCGCCGACGCGCGCAGCGATCTCCACCATGGAGGCGCCCTCGAACCCCAGTTCCCTGAAAACTTCCGATGCCACCTGGACGATGGCGTCGCGCTTGGCTTCTGTCTTTACCCGCATGCCGTGTGCCTCCTTATTTTTGTACACGTCTGACTATTTTAATTGACAGTCTCCTGAAGTCAAAATACATTTCAGTACAGCACTGTCTATTTAAAAGCCGGCGAGACAAAGCAACGTCCCGTCGTTTTCCCAGGAGAATCGCGATGCGCCCCCCTCTTACCTATGGCCTGACTTTCGTCGCGGCCTTCATGTCCACCTGCATGCTCGTGGCCTGCGGCAAGCCGCCAGGCGGCCCGCCGCCGGCGGCCGGCACACCTGAAGTCGGCGTGGTCACGGTGCAGCCGCAGCGCGTGGCCATCACGACCGAGCTGCCCGGGCGCACCGTGCCCTTTCTTATCGCCGACGTGCGCCCGCAGGTCGGAGGCATCGTCAAGACCCGCCAGTTCCGCGAGGGCAGCGACGTGAAGGCCGGCGAGGCGCTCTACCAGATCGATCCCGCCACTTACAAGGCGACCTACGACAGCAACGTCGCCGCGCTCGCCAAGGCGCAGGCCAGCCTGGTGACCACCCGGCTCAAGGCCGAGCGCTACAAGGAACTGGTGGCCATCAAGGCCGTGAGCCAGCAGGACTACGACGACGCCGCCGCTTCGCTGCAGCAAGGCGAGGCCGACGTTGCCTCGGCCAAGGCCAATGTCGAAACAAGCCGCATCAACCTCGCCTACGCGCGCATCGACGCGCCGATCTCGGGGCGCATCGGCAAGTCGTCGGTCACGCCCGGCGCATTGGTCACGGCCAGCCAGTCGACCGCGCTGGCCACCATCCAGCAGCTCGACCCGATCTATGTCGACGTGACGCAGCCCAGCGCCGCGATGCTCCAGCTCAAGCAGGCGATGGCGCGCGGCGACCTGCAGAAGAGCGGCGCCAATGCCGCGAGGGTGCGGCTGCTGCTGGAAGACGGCAGTACCTACCCGCTCGAAGGCAAGCTCGAGTTCTCGGACGTCACCGTGGACCAGAACACCGGCGCGATCACGCTGCGCGCGGTATTCCCCAACCCCAACGCGGACCTGCTGCCGGGCATGTACGTGCGCGCGGTGCTGCAGGAAGGCGTGAAGGATCAGGCGCTCATGGTGCCGCAGCAGGCGGTGTCGCGCGACGGCGCCGGCAAGCCCATGGCCTATGTGGTGGACGCCCAGCACAAGCTGCAGCGGCGCGCACTCGAGACCGAGCGCGCCATCGGCGACCAGTGGCTGGTGCGCAGCGGCCTGAAGGCCGGCGACCAGCTGGTGGTGGATGGCCAGCAGCGCGCGGCGCCGGGCGTCGAGGTGAAGACGGTGCAATGGAACCCCAAGGCCGGGCCAGGCACCGAGACCGCCAAGGCAACCCCGTCCGAGCCTGCCGGCGCGGCCAACTGATCGCGAAAGACCGTCATGGCACGCTTTTTCATCGACCGCCCCATCTTCGCGTGGGTTCTCGCCATCATCGTGATGCTGGGCGGCGCAATGGCAATCGCCACGCTGCCTATCGCGCAGTACCCGAGCATCGCGCCGCCCGCCGTTGCCATCACCGCCAACTACCCCGGCGCTTCCGCCAAGACGCTGGAGGACACCGTCACCCAGGTCATCGAACAGAAGATGAAGGGGCTGGACCGGCTCAGCTACATGGCATCGACCAGCGAGTCGTCCGGCTCGGTCACCATCACCCTCACCTTCGAGAACGGCACCGACCCCGACACCGCGCAGGTGCAGGTGCAGAACAAGCTCTCCCTGGCCACGCCGCTGCTGCCGCAGGAGGTGCAGCAGCAGGGTGTCGCCGTCACCAAGTCGGCCACCAACTTCCTGAACGTGCTGGCCTTCACTTCCGAAGACGGCAGCATGAACGGCTCCGACCTGTCGGACTACGTGGCCGCGAACGTGCAGGAGGCACTCAGCCGCGTGGAGGGCGTGGGCGACACCACGCTCTTCGGCTCGCAGTACGCGATGCGCATCTGGCTCGACCCGAACAAGCTCGCCAACTTCAGCCTCACTCCGCTGGACGTGAAGACCGCGATCCAGGCACAGAACGCGCAGGTGTCGGCCGGCCAGCTCGGCGGCATGCCGGCGGCCGCCAACCAGCAGATCAACGCGACCATCACCTCGCAGACGCGCCTGAAGACCGCGCAGGAGTTCGAGGACATCCTGCTGCGCACGCAGACCAACGGCGCCCAGGTGCGCCTGCGCGACGTCGCCCGCATCGAGCTCGGCAGCGAGTCGTACAACACGGTCGGCCGCTACAACGGCAAGCCGGCCGCCGGCCTGGCCATCAAGCTGGCCGCGGGCGCCAATGCGCTCGATACGGTCAAGGCCATCGACGCGCGAGTGGCGGAGCTCGAGAAGTTCTTTCCGCAGGGCATGAAGGTGCAGAAGCCCTACGACACCACGCCCTTCGTGCGGATCTCCATCGAGGAGGTCATCAAGACCCTGGTCGAGGCCGTGGTGCTGGTGTTCCTGGTGATGTACCTGTTCCTGCAGAACTTCCGCGCCACGCTGATCCCGACCATCGCGGTTCCGGTGGTGCTGCTGGGCACCTTCGGCGTGCTCGCGGCCTTCGGCTTCACCATCAACACGTTGACGATGTTCGCGATGGTGCTGGCCATCGGCCTGCTGGTGGACGACGCGATCGTGGTGGTCGAGAACGTGGAGCGCGTGATGACTGAAGAGGGCCTGTCGCCCAAGGAGGCCACGCGCAAGTCGATGGGCCAGATCACCGGCGCGCTGGTGGGCGTGGCCCTGGTGCTGGCGGCTGTGTTCGTGCCGATGGCTTTCTTCGGCGGCTCCACGGGCGTGATCTACCGGCAGTTCTCGATCACCATCGTCTCGGCGATGACGCTGTCGGTGCTGGTGGCGATGGTGCTCACGCCGGCCCTGTGCGCGACGCTGCTCAAGCCGGTGCACAAGGGCCACGCGATGGCGACCACCGGCTTCTTCGGCTGGTTCAACCGCAGCTTCGACCGTGGCAACGGGCGCTACCAGGGCATCGTGCGGCACATGGTGGGCAAGGGCTGGCGCTACATGGCCGTGTACGCGGTGCTGCTGGCGGTGGTGGTGGTCGGCTTCATGAAGCTGCCGGTGGGCTTCCTGCCCGACGAGGACCAGGGCACGATGTTCGCGCTGGTGCAACTGCCGCCGGGCGCGACGAACGCGCGCACGGAAGAAGTGATCCGCCAGGTGGAGCATCACTTCCTGGTCGACCAGAAAGATGCCGTCTCGGGCATCTTCACGGTGGCCGGCTTCAGCTTCGCGGGCAGCGGGCAGAACACCGGCTTCGCCTTCATCAAGCTCAAGCCCTGGGACGAGCGCAAGGGCGAGGCCCTGAGCGTGACCGGCGTGGCGGCAAAGGCCGGCGCCTTCTTCAACACCATCCGCGACGCGAAGGTGTTTGCCTTCGCACCGCCGGCCGTGGCCGAGCTCGGCAACGCGACCGGCTTCGACCTGATGCTGCAGGACCGCGCCAACCTCGGGCACGCGGCCCTGATGCAGGCGCGCAACCAGCTGCTCGGCACGCTGTCCAAGGACAAGCGCCTGGTGGCCGTGCGCCCCAACGGCCTGGAGGACACGCCTGAATTCAGGCTGGAGATCGATCCGCACAAGGCGCAGGCCCAGGGTCTTTCGATGTCGGACATCAACGACACCTTCTCGGCCGCCTGGGGCAGCAGCTACGTCAACGACTTCATCGACAAGGGACGCGTGAAGAAGGTGATGCTGCAAGCCGACGCCCGCTACCGCATGCTCCCTGAGGACATCGACCGCTGGTACGTGCGCAACAGCGCAGGAACGATGGTGCCCTTCACCTCCTTCGCCAAGGCCGGCTGGAGCTCTGGTTCGCCGCGCCTGGAGCGCTACAACGGGGTTCCCTCGGTCGAGATCCTGGGCATGGCGATGCCGGGGGCCGCATCGAGCGGCGAAGCGCTCGCCATCGTGGAAGCGGCGGTCGCGCAGTTGCCGCCGGGCATCGGCTACGAATGGACCGGCCTGTCGCGCCAGGAGAAGGCATCGAGCGGCCAGACCGGCCTGCTGTACGGGCTGTCGATCCTGATCGTGTTCCTCTGCCTTGCCGCGCTCTACGAGAGCTGGTCCATCCCGTTCTCGGTGATCCTGGTGGTGCCGCTCGGTGTGCTGGGCGCACTGGTCGGAGCGATCCTGACCTGGAAGATGAACGACGTGTACTTCCAGGTGGGCCTGCTCACCACGATCGGGCTCGCATCGAAGAACGCCATCCTGATCGTCGAGTTCGCGAAAGACCTGCACGCGCAGGGCAAGGGACTGGTGGAGTCGGCGCTGGAGGCTGCACGCTTGCGGCTGCGGCCCATCCTGATGACCTCGCTGGCCTTCATTCTCGGCGTGCTGCCGCTGGTGCTGGGCAGCGGCGCCGGGGCCGGCGCGCAGCACGCGCTGGGCACGGCGGTGATCGGCGGCATGCTGTCCGGCACGCTGCTCGCGATCTTCTTCGTGCCACTTTTCTTCGTGCTGGTGCGCGGTCTCTTCAAGGGCGGCTCTGCCGCGCCCGCGGCTCCTGCCACTCTTGCTACTCCCGCCACGCACGCACAACCGGCTGCGGCCGCATCCTGAGGCATCCGCCATGAAACTATTCCGTCTTGCGCCGCTCGCGCTCGCAGCCCTGATGGCCGGCTGCAGCCTGATGCCCGCCTACCAGCAGCCCGCAGCCCCCGTGGCCGGCAAGTTCGCCGGCGACACTGGTGCCGCCGACCCGGCATCCACGCCAGTGTCCGATCTCGGCTGGCGCGACGTCTTCACCGATCCCTCGCTGCAGCGCGTGATCGAGATGAGTCTTGCCAACAACCGCGACCTGCGCGTGGCGGTGCTGAACATCGAGAAGGCGCGCGCCCAGTACCGCGTGCAGGACGCCGCGCTCTTCCCCACCGTCAACGCCAGCGCCGGCGGCAGCGGCAGCCGCACCCCGGCCGACCTGTCGTCCACCGGCGAGGCGCTCACTGCGCGCCAGTACAGCGCGTCGCTCGGATTCAGCTCCTACGAGATCGACCTCTTCGGCCGCGTGCGAAGCCTGAGTGCACAGGCGCTGCAGCAGTTCCTCTCCACGGCCGAGGCGCGCCGCAGCACGCAGATCAGCCTCGTGGCCGAGGTGGCGACCGCCTATCTCACCCTCGCCGCCGACCAGGACCGGCTGGCACTCGCGCGCGACACGCTGCGCAGCCAGAGCGACTCCTACCGGCTCAACCAGCGCAGCTTCGAACTGGGCGCGGCTTCGGCCCTCACGCTGAGCCAGGCACAGACCAGCGTGGACAGCGCGCGCGTGGATGTCGAGCGCTACACCTCGCAGGTCGCGCAGGACCGCAATGCGCTGGTGCTGCTCGTCGGCGCGGAAGTGCCCGACGAACTCCTGCCGCGCGCGCTCCCCGACGGGGCGACGGCCGAGGCCAGCCCGCTGGCTTCCATTCCGCCGGGCCTGCCCTCGGACCTGCTGCAGCGCCGCCCCGACATCCTGCAGGCCGAGCGCGACCTCAAGGCGGCCAATGCCTACATCGGCGCGGCGCGCGCAGCCTTCTATCCGCGCATCAGCCTCACGGCGTCGGCGGGCACGTCGAGCAGCGAGCTGTCGGGCCTGTTCAAGGGCGGCTCGGGCAGCTGGAGCTTCGCGCCGCAGATCACGCTGCCGATCTTCGACGGCGGCACCAACCGCGCCAATCTCAAGATCGCCACGGTGAGCCGCGACATCTCTGTGGCGCAATACGAGAAGGCAATCCAGACGGCATTCCGCGAAGTGTCGGACGCGCTGGCGCAACGCAACACGCTCGGGCGCCAGCTCGATGCACAGCAGTCGCTGGTGAACGCGACGGCGGACAGCTACCGCCTGTCGCAGGCGCGCTTCAGCCGCGGCGTGGACAGCTACCTGAGCGTGCTCGACTCGCAGCGCTCGCTCTACACCGCCCAGCAGGACCTGATCGGCACGCGGCTGTCGCGCTTCACCAACCTGGTGACGTTCTACAAGACGCTGGGCGGTGGATGGGTCGAGACCACGGACACGCCCCTGGCCGCGAAGCCTTCGGGCAATGCCTCTTGACTTGATGCGGCCGAAACCGCGCCTGGACGTTTCCACGAACGCATCGCATGGTCCGGCACACGAAAACCGAGGCACGACTCACCCGCATGCGGATCGTGGAGGCGGCGCTTGCAGCCTTCGCCGAAAGCGGCGTGCGGACAACCACGCTGGAGCATGTTGCCGAGCGCGCGGGTGTCACGCGCGGCGCGGTGTACTGGCACTTCGCGGACAAGGTGGCGCTTGTTTCAGAGGCAAGCGCGGGACTCGTATGGCCGCTCGACGTCGGTGCCGACATGGATATCTATCGAGCGCACCCTTTGCCGCTTCAGCTGCTGTGCCGGCAGCTGTGGCGACAGATGGAACAATGCGTGAACGCGCCGATTCATTGGCGGAAAGTGAAGCTTGTACTGGCCCATGATGTTCGGTCGGAGCTGAGTCCCTCTGCCTTGAAGCAATTGGAAGAGGTCATGGCCAGTGCAGCGCGACACCTTGGCCAGGTCATGACGATCGCTCGTGAGCGTGGCCAGTTGCTCGCCGGACTGTGCCCGACGGCCGTTGGAGATAGTCTGCATGCCCTTGGCAAGGGCATGCTGTGGGAGCATGCGAGCGAGTTTTCCAATGCTTCCCGATTGGCTTCTCCTCTCTGCCTCGATCTCTTCATGTCCGGTGCCGCCTACCCCCAGGCACGCAACGACTGGCCCTGGACCGCTGGATAGCATGACCTCTTGGCCACGCCCGCAGTGCCGTGGCCGCTTCTACTGCCGCGTCATCCTTTGAGATCGAGTCGCCGCACCAGCGTCGGAAACTCTGCCATGTCCTGCTGGATGGTGGCTTCCAGCGGTTGCGGCCCGCCGCCGACCAGCTCCCAGCCATTGACCTGTGCGCGGGCCTTCATCTGCGTGTCGGCGAGCGCGACATCCAACGCCTTGCCCAGGCGTTCGACGACAGTTGCCGTTGTGCCGCGCGGCACCGCCAGCCCGATCCAGAACGACGGGTCGAAGCGCGGATAACCCAACTCGGTCAGCGTCGGTACATCCGCCATCGACGGCAGGCGATGCGAGGCGGTCTGTGCCAGCGGCACGATGTTGCCGCCCTTCAAACCGGATTGCGCTGACGAAAAATCGAGCAACGCCAGTTGCACCTCGCCGCCCATCAGGCCGGTGATCAACGGTGCCGAGCCCTTGTATGGCACATGAACCAGGTCGATGCTGGCGAGTGACTTGAACTGCTCGATGGCGATGTGATTGGCGGCACCGATGCCAGCACTGCCATAGAAGAGCCCGCCCGGCCGGGCTTTGGCTTGCGCGACGAACTCTCGCAGGTTGCGCCAGGGCGAACGGGCCGGCGTGGCCAGGATGCCGACCGCACGCAGCGCCAGGCCCACGGGCATCAGGTCGCGTGGCGGATTCACCTGTGCGCCTTGCTGCACCAGCGGTGCGATCACATGGTTGGAGCGCGACGTGACGAGCACCGTGTACCCGTCGGCTGGCGAGTTCGCGACCGCGGCCGTGCCGATGAGACCCGAGGCACCGGGTCGGTTGTCGATGATCAGCGGCTGCCCGAGTTGCGCGCGCATCGACTCGGCCAGGAAGCGCGCCACGATGTCGGACGGACCGCCCGGTGGGTTGGGCACGACCAGCTTGATCGGCCGCTGTGGAAAGGCGTTGTCGGCTGCCCAGGTCGAGCGTAGCGTGGCCAGTGGAGCGAGGCCGGCGATGGCGCCGGCAAGGAGGGTTCTGCGAGTGCTCATAGTGTCGACTCCTGGTTGGCGAGGGATGTGTATATCTTCTGGTCTTGGCTCAGCTGTCCGAAACCCGGGTGCCCCCGTCGACGACCAGCGTCTGGCCGCTGATGAAGCCGCCGGCTGCTGCTGCCAGCATCACGGCCACACCGGCTACCTCGCGCGGCTCGCCGACGCGGCGCAATGGCGTCATGGCCAGGCGGCGAGCCATGAAGGCTTCGTCTTCGATCAGGCCGCTGGCGAACGGCGTGCGGATCAGCCCCGGTGCGATCGCGTTGGCGCAGATGCCTCGCGGTCCCCATTCGACAGCCAGGTTGCGCGCCAACTGGGCGAGTGCGGCCTTGCTCATGCCATAAAGCCCGATCGCGCGATTTCCACGCAGCGCGGCGATGCTTGCCATGAGAATCACGCGGCCCGAGCCTCTGGCGGCCATGTCGGGCAAGAGCGCCGCGCACAGGGCATGGGCACTGCCCAGGTTGACCTGGAACACCCGCGCCCAATCGTCTTGCGAGACTGACGCCGATGGACCGGCGGGGCCCTGGATGCCCGCGTTGCAGACAAGCACGTCGATGCGCCCGCAGGCGTCGAGGGCGCGTTCGGCCAGGGCCTTGGCTTCGGCCGAATCGGCCAGGTCCGCGACCAGTGCCTGTGCCCTGCCGCCCGCGGCGCGGCAACGAACCGCCACCGCGTCGACGGCCGCTTCATCGCGGTCGCTGAGCACGAGATCCGCGCCGTGCGATGCATAGGCCAGCGCAATCGCCTCGCCCAGCCCGCCGGCCGCGCCGGTGACCAGCGCCACTTGGCCGCGCAGGTCGAAGAGCGTCGGGAGCATCGAACTAGTCAAGTCGCACTCCTACTTCCTGGATCACCTTGCCCCAGTGCGTCGTCTCGGCCTGGATCAGCGAGGCGAATTCGGTGCGCGAACTCGGATCGATGATGAGGCCCAGGTCGGTGTAGCGCTGCACCACGTCCGGCGACCGGAGCGCCATCACCAGTTCTTCATGCAGCAGGTTTGCAACAGGTTCTGGCGTACCGCTCTTGACGACTACGCCGTTCCAGCCCGGCACGTTGAGCGACGGATAACCCAGTTCGGCGATGGTCGGAACCTGCGGCAGTTGCGGCAGTCGCCGGTCGCTGCCCACCACCGCCAGCGCGCGCACCTTGTTCTCGCGCACCAGCGGGATGCTGCTCGGCGTCACATCGAGCATCGCGTCGATGTGTCCGGCCATCAGGTCCTGCACTGCCGTTGCGCCACCTTTGTACGCCACGTGCGTCATCTGGCCCTTGATCTCGCGATGGAGCATCTCCATCCAGATGTGAGGCTGGCTGCCCATGCCATAGGAGCCGTAGTTGATGCCCTTGTCGGTCCGCACGGACTGCACGAAGTCCTGCCAGGTCCGCACGCGGCTGCTGGCCGGAACGATCAACAGCGTCGGCGACACCAGCAGGCGCGTCAGCGGCGTGAAGTCTTTCAGCGTGTCGTAGCTGAGCTTGGGATAGAGCCCCGCATTCATCGAGAACGGCCCCAGGTCGCCGTAGAACAGCGTGTAGCCGTCGGCCGGTTGCTGCTTGACGAAGTTGGCACCGATCTGACCGCCCGCACCAGGGCGGTTGTCGATCACGACCGGCTGCTTGAGGCTGGCCGACAGCTTCTGGGCCAGCATGCGCGACAGCCCATCGCCGAAGCCGCCTGCGGGATAGGGCACGACCCAGGTGATCGGGCGTGTCGGATAGTTCTCGGCCCGTGCCCAGGCGGTCGATGCGAGGGGCGCCAGCGGAGCCAGGGACAGTGCAGCCGTACCACGCAAGAGCATGCGGCGCGAGAGAGTCGTTGGGTTCATGTAAGGTGTTCGGGCCTTGCCCGCCAGGAGTTGAAAAAACGATTCAGCGCCAGTCGAGGCCGCTTTCGGTATCGATGAAGTCGGCTTCGAGGGCGCGCCGCAAGAGGTCTTCGGCCGTGCCGTCGTCGCGCAGTCCGAGCGACCGCGATGCGCGGTCGTCCAGCACGGGGTAGCGACCGAAGACGGCCTCGACCGAAGGCTGCGGTGCATGCGTCACTAACTGCCCGCCATCCACGGCGTACACGGCCGACAAGGTGCGAATGACCTCGCTGATCGAAAGGTGCAGCACGGGCAGCGGCCACGCGCGCGCCGCGTCGCCCGCCGGGTCCATTACCGCCGCATGCACCAGGTTCTGTGCGCAGCGGCGTGCCGACATCCACCAAGCGGTGGCTTCCGGTCCGACCGGGCAAGTGAAGGGCTCGCCGGCCGCGAGCGCATGCATCAGGTTGCTCATGAAGGCCGACACCAGGCCGGACGGCGCTCTTGGTCGCGCGACGATGCCGGGCAGGCGCAGCGAACGGCCGTCGAGCAGCCCGCGCCGGGTGAAGTCCGCCAGGATGATTTCGCAGGCCAGCTTGTGCGCGCCGTAGACCATGGGCGGGCGTGTCGGCGTCAGAGGCGTGACAGGGTCCGGCAGCGGGCTGCCATAGACCGCAATGGTGCTGGCATAGACCACCACTGTCGGCTCGAGGCCGGTCGCTGCGCGCGACGCGGCCAGTGTCTCGAACAGATCGAGCGTCGCATCGAGGTTCACGCGTCGGCTCAGCGCAGGATCGGCCTCGGCCGCGCCGCCGGGCACGGCCGCCAGGTGGAAACAGACATCCGGCGCAAACGCTCCTATCTGCTTGCGAACCTCAGGGTCGTGCAGATCGCCTTCCATGCGCCGGATACTCGCTGAAGTGGCTCCCAATTGACGATCCAGCGCGGCAACCGCTCCGATGCGCCGTGCTCCCACATGGCCTGATTGCTCCAGCACCTTCAGCAATATCGAGCCGATGAAACCGCCGGCCCCCGTGACCAGCACCTTCAAGGGGTCACCTTGGGCAATGGCGCCTGCACCACGCGCTGTTGGATGACGCCGAACGGTCCATCCCGCCCATCGTCGTATCTGGCATGCAAGCGCACCCAGTCACCGAATCGCATGAAGCCCGTGCGGATTTCTCCCGCATCGATCTTTTCGATCACGCGACGCTCGGCGATGCAGGCAGAGCCGACCGCCCTTGCCCTGTTCGAGACGGTGCCCGAGCCGATGATGGTGCCTGCCGTCAAGCATCGTGTGCGCGCGGCATGTGCAATGAGCTGGCCGAAAGAGAAGCCCATCTCGCCGCCATGCGGCTCGCCAAAGCGTTCCCCGTTCCACTGCGCGTGCAGCCGCATCTGCACGCGCCCATCGCGCCAGGCATCACCCAGCTCGTTCGGCGTGACGGCAATGGGCGCGAACGAGGTAGAGGGTTTGGCCTGCAGGAAGCCAAAGCCGGTTTGCATCTCGTGAGGCCCTAGTGCCCGCAGGCTCCAATCATTGATTTGCACCACGAGGCGCACGGCTTCCAGCCCCTGCTCGGGCGTGGCAGCCATCGGCACAGGCCCCAGCACGACGCCGAACTCACCCTCGAAGTCGATGCCGTCGGCCTCGCTAGGCAGCGGCACGTCCTGATACGGGCCCAGGAAATCGTCGCTCGCGCCCTGGTACATCACCGGCACGGTGTCGAACTGAGGAATCGGTGGGGTGTTGAAGGCTTGCTCCATCAACCGCCCGTGGTTCAAGAAGGCCGAACCATCCAGCCATTGGGGGCTGCGCGGCAGCGGGGCCGTGCAGGCATGGGGATCGAAGAGCGTTGCGCCCTCGGCGTCACCTGCATTCAGCGCGCGGTACAGCTTTTCCAACGGCTCGCATACGGAGTCCCAGCGGCGCAAGGCGTCAGCCAGGCTGCGCGAGATGTGAGGAACGGGCAATGCGTACCGGGTATCGCGCGAAACGATCACGAGAGCGCCGTCCAGCGTTCCGTCATTGAGGGTGGCGAATTTCATTCTTCAGGTCTCCGGGACAGGTTCAACGCTCGGCAAGCGCGGAGGCGATCGACGGCTCGTAGACGCCGTCGATCAGCACGAACAACATGCGGCAGGGCTTGCCCGAACGGTTCGCCCAGGCGTGGTTGGTGCCGCGTTGCACCACCACGCTGCCGGGCTTGAGGAGCACCTCGCCCCGGTCGAGCACCAGCGTCAGTTCGCCTTCGATCACGATGCCGTAATCCACGGACTCCGTGCGGTGCATCAGCGGGTGGGGCGAGTCGGCTCGCACGGTGGATGCCTCCGCGTCGCCAATCTGGCTGAATGCGTCGTGCATCTTCGCGGCACCGTGTGCCAGGAATTCGGCGGTGTCGGGTGGAATGTCCACGAAGCGGATGCGCGTGCCTTGTGGGGGCGGAGGCAGCATCAGCGCGCCCAGTGAGGGGTCGGCACCGTTGTCCACGGGCGCGGGGCTGCCGTCGGTGCTCCAGACCTCGTGGAATACCGTGCCGGGAATGGCAGTGACCTCAATGACGCTGGGCAGCGGGCCGTCGCTGCTCACGATGGCGCGGCCTTGCGCGTCATGGCCGGTCACGACGCGGCGGATGGAAGGGAAAGACATGGAATCCTTGCGAGATATCGAATCGGTTCAAGCGTTGTCGTCGAAGATCGCCACGGCCCTTGTCCAGCCTGCGCTGGCGCCGCGGATCTTGTGCGGGAAGCAACTGATGGTGAAGCCGTGGGCCGGCAGAGCTTCGAGGTTGTGCAGCTTCTCCAGATGGCAGTAGCCGATGTCTCGGCCTGCCTTGTGGCCTTCCCAGATCAGTGCCTTGTTGCCGGTTTCGGCCACCCTCTGCGCGGTGTACGAAAACGGCGCGTCCCAGCTCCATGCGTCGGTGCCGGTCAGACGCACTCCGCGCTCCAGAAGGTACATGGTGGCTTCGTAGCCCATTCCACAGCCTGCGCCCAGGTAGTCGGCATGGCCGTAGCGTTCGCCCGCGCGGGTATTGACGACCACGATGTCCAGCGGCTCCAGCGTATGCCCGATGCGCGCAAGCTCGGCCTGCACGTCAGCGGCCGTGGCCACGTAGCCGTCCGCAAAGTGGCGAAAGTCCAGCTTCACGCCACGCTGGAAGCACCACTCCAGCGGCACCTGATCGATGGTGATCGAAGGCCGCGCGCCGCCGTTCTTGGCGTCCTGCGTGGAATGGAAATGCCAGGGAGCGTCCAGATGGGTGCCGTTGTGCGTGGTCAGCGTGACCCACTCGGCGGCAGCGGCTTCGCCGTCCGGGTAGTCCTGCGGCTGCGTGCCCGGCAGCATGGCCATGAACTCCGGCAAGGTGTCGGCGTGCTTCTGGTAGGTGATCCTGGGCGCCAGCGGCGGCGGATCGGAAAGCACGTCGTTTTCCAGATAGATCGACAGGTCGACGAAACGATACTTGGGTTTGTTCATGCGAGGGTCTCCTTTCGCTGGATGGCGACCTGGCCGGGAATGCGCGAGAAGCACAGCACCGCGATGGCGCCGATGGCCAACGCCACCGGCCCCAGGCTGGCGTAGCCCCAGGTCTTGACCAGCGTGCCGCCCAGCAGCGGGCCAATGGCGGCGCCGGTCATCAGCATGGCGGGGGTGGCCGCCATGGCGCGACCGCTGCGATCCAGCCGGGCCAGCAGGCCGAAGGCGAAGGTGTGCGTGAAGATCATCACGGCGGCGAACACCGAGGCTGCCGCGGCATAAGGCGCGAACTGCGGCGAGGACATGATCACCACCACCAGCAAGGCTTGAATCACCGGGCCGACCAGCAGCACGCTCTTGGCGGGAAAGCGCTTTTGCAGCAGTGCGGCCAGCGGTGCCGGCGCCAGGTTGACGACGCCCAGCGCGATCAGCACGCCGGTGACGGCCTCCGCGCCGAAGCCCCGGTCTCTGCCCGCGCGTTCCAGGAAGCTGAAGGTCATCGATTGCACCAGGCCCATGCAGGCGATGCCCACGATGCCACACCAGACTGCCCGCGGGATGGGCTGCCTGGGCGCGTTCGGCTGATGTGCTTCATCCGCGTCGGGCTGCGGAAAGGCCAGCGCACATGCGACGGCGCCCAGCGCCATCACTCCTGCGAAGACCTGGAACAACGCTGCGCCGCCCAGCTTGGCCACGAGCTGCGGCGTGCCCCCGAGGAACACGATGGCAAACACTCCCAGCGCCATGCCGACGATGGCGAACATCCGGTGCGGGTTGGCGGTGCGCGCGATGGTGCCGTGCGTGGCGCTCAGGGCCGCACCTGTCGCCACGCCGCAGAATGCATGCAGCATGGCCAGCATGCCGAAGTCGGTGGTGAAGCACGCCACGCCAAAGAGCACGGCGGCAACGGCGAAGCCCAGCGCGGCCTCCAGCCTGGCCGTGTCCGGGTTGAAGCGCGGGGCCAACCCAGCGCTGGCCAGCACCGCGCCGCCCAGAAACAACGAGGCCAGCAGACCCGCCTGCTGCGAGTCCAGGTGGTATTGCGCGACCAGCGTGCCGACCCAGACGGGCAGAGCCACCAGGTCGATCATGCCGGCGCAGTGCGCCACCATCAGCGCGATGCGTCCGCGCTTGGAGTTTGTCGTGATCATTTTTTGTCTCCTGCCGTTTGCCTTGGCTTCAAATGGGCCGGGCCAGCGCGGTGAGCGACTCGCGCATGATGCGGGCGTGCTCCTCCTTGTCGCCGCCTTCGATCTCGATGTCGCCCAGGCGCGCCGAGTTCTCGACCACCATGCGGCAGCGCTCCCAGCGGCGTGCCTCGAAGGCGGCCAGCGCAGCGGCCACGTTGTTGTCTTCGCGCTCCAGTTCTTCCGCCAGCACCAGCGCATCCTCGATGCCGATGCACGCGCCGGAGGCAAGGTGCGGCGTGGTGGCGTGCACCGTGTCGCCGATCAGCACGACGCGCCCCTGCGACCAGGGGCGCGGCAGCAACAGGCCCTCCAGCGGGCGGAAGATGATCTGAGACCGCTCGTCGAGCTGCGCGCGAATGGCCTGCAGCTCGGCGGCAGGGAAATCGGCCAGCAGAGCACGCAGGTGCTCGACGAAGGTGGCCGGATCCACGCGTTCGTTGAGGGGGCGCGGCTCGGTCACGAACAGGTACATCTCGGTCTTCGAAACCGGGTTCACGCCGGGCTTGATGCGCGGCCCCAGCCACATGACCGCCGTCTCGATCTCTGGTGGGCGCGGCAGCACCGCGCGCCACACGGCCTGCCCGCTGTAACGCGGCGCGGGGGCGTCCGGAAAGAGCGCGGCGCGCACATTGGAGTACAGGCCATCCGCGCCGATGACCAGGTCGTAGCGGCCGCGCCGGCCATCGGTGAAATGGACATCCACGCCCTCGCTGTCCTGCTGGAGCGTGCTGAAGGTGCACCCCAGGTACACATTGGCGCCGGATGCGCGGGTGGCGTCGGCAAGGATGCGCGCCAGCACGGGCCGCAAGATGGCGCCGCCCCCGGGCACGTCGGGACCGGCGATGCGCGGCGTCGGAATCTCGCTCACCTGCACGCCGTGCGGCAGGCACAGGCGTACGCCATCGGTCGCGCTGCCCTCGCGCAGGAAGGCTTCCAGGACGCCCAACTGGCGCAAGGCGCGCAGGGTGGCTCCGCCCAGGCTGATGCCTGCGCCATAGTTGCGCCAGCTGGGGTCGAGTTCCACCAGGTCGACCTCTGCGCCGCGCCGGCGCAGGTCTATGGCGGCCGACATGCCCGAAAAGCCGCCGCCGATGATGAGGATGCGCCGAGCCGCGAGTGTCATGTGAGTGTCTCCTTTGAATTGTTTTGGGTGGCCAGATGAAGGCCGCCGTCGGAATGAATGTGCAGTGGCACGGGCGTCAGCGCATCGCCCAGGCAGGGCCCGAGCGTGCAGATGCCGGTGAGCGGGTCGAACAGCGCGCCATGCGCCGCGCAGACCACGTGTTCGCCCGAAGGGTCGAGATAGGCGTCCTTGCGCCAGGGCAGCGGAGTGCCGTGATGCGGACAAGCGTCCTGCCATGCCCGGACCTGCGCGCCGCGCCGCACCACGAAGACGGTGACATGGCCTGCCGCGTGAGGGTCGAAACCACGCGCACCGCCGTCAGGCACGTCGAACAGATGGCACAGCCGCATGGCGCGCCACCTCGCTCAACGCGGTGCGCCCGGCGGAGGCGGCCCGCTGGGGGCCCACTTCTCGCGGTACTGGAACAGGAAGAGTTGCGAGGCATCGGCGCTCATGGGCGCTTCGCGCGCGCCCCAGGCGTCGTCATGCACGTCCATGTCGGCGTCGTACTCCACGTGGCAGCCCAACGGCGAATTGAAGTACCAGAACCAGTTGCTGCCGAAGCGGTGGCGCCCGGGCCCCCAGAAGCTCTGGTAGCCCTTTTCCACGAAGCGCGAGCCGGCCAGCAGAACCTCCGTCGGGCCGCCCATGTGGAAGGTGAAGTGCTCGCAGCCCTTCATGAATGGCGGCGTCTGGATCATGAACAGCGTGTGGTGGTCCTGTGTCCCGGCCGGACGCAGGAACGGTCCGACGCCGCTGAAGCGATCCGTGCAGACGAAGCCCAGGCGCTGGTAGAACGCCTCGGCCTTGGCCGCGTCGGGCACGAAGTACACGACGTGCGACAGCGAGCGAGGCAGCGCCGGCATGTCGGGCGGCAGGCCCAGTTCATTCACGCCGCGCTGCGCCGCGCCCCCCGGCGCGTTGATGCGCTCGGGTGCTAGATCCAGCGGCCTGCGCACCGTGACCTGAAAGGCCAGCGCGAAGCCCATGTCGTCGGTGCTGCGCAGCACGCCGTCCTGGCGCGTCACTTCGCGGTCGCGCCGCAGTTCGGTTTCGATCGCGTCGAGCGTGTGCGCGTCGGCGACACCGTAGACCGTTTCGCGCAACAGGCTGGCAGTGCCCATCGGCGCGGGCAGCACGGGGTCGTCTTTCGCGCGCAGCACGACGGCCGTGCCGTCCAGCGCTTCGAAGCGTCCGTTGCCTACGTCCTTCAGGCCATAGTCGATCAGGTACTGGCTGCAGCCCGGCAGATCGTCCACGCCGAAGACCAGCGCATCGGGTCCGATGATGTTCATGGAGGAGGCTCTTTTCATGCGGTGTGGCCACCGAGCGTCTCGGCCACCCAGTCGGCGATGTAGTGGCCGGGGTTGATGGAGTTGTCGAAGCTGGCGTGCTGCGCGCCGCCTTCGCGGTCGGTAAAAATCTTCAGCTCGCGCTTTGGACTGTGGATGAGCTGCTCGTAGGTGCGGTGCGCCCACTTGAGCGGAATCTGCGAATCCTTCTCGCCGTGCGTGACGAGGAAGGGCACGCGGATCTTCTCGACCACGCCGTCCAGATGCACGTCTTCGGCAATGCGCATGAAGTCGTCGACGTCCTTCGCGCCCCAGACCCAGCACACGTGCTGCCAGTAGTGCGGGACGGGGAAGTCGCCTTCCTTTTCCAGCCGGCGCTTCTGCACATCGCGCCAGTCGTGGTTGGCCCCCCAGGCCACGCCGCAGGCAAAGCGCGGCTCCATGGCCACGGCGCGCGGGCAGTAGTAGCCCCCGAGCGAAACGCCCTCGCAGCCGATGCGCCCAGGGTCCACGTCCTCGCGCGTTTCCAGCCAATCCACCACGCGGCTGGCCCAGTGTTCGGCGTCGTAGCGCGCCGTCATGCCGTGCAGGCGCAGGGCCTCGCCGGTGCCCGGCTGGTCGATCACCAACGACGATACACCGCGCTCTGCCAGCCAGTCAGGCAGGCCGACGAGGTACTTCATCTCTTTCGTCGAATCCAGCCCGTTGAGCTGAACGAGGATGGGCGCGCGCCCTTGCACGCCCTTGGCACGCACCATCAGGCCGGAGATGACCTTGCCCTCGTACGGAATCTCCACGCGCTCGCAGTTGTCCCTGGCCAATGCGATGCCGCGCGCGAAAACTTCCAGAACGCGCCGGTACAGCTCGATCCGGCCTGGCGCGCCATGCGCCTGCAGGCGCTCGCAGGTCAGCAGATAGCTGGCTGCGCGCTTGTACTTCTCTCCGGCGGAGAGCTTGCGGCCAAGCGCCTCGTCCTCTTCGGCCAAGGTACACAGCTTGTCCGCCATGTTCGACCAGGTGGCGCGGAAGGCTTGCGTGCCTGCCGCATCGGGTTGCCTGGCGGCTTCCTGCAAGGGCGCGCACATGGTTTCGATTTCGCCGATGCGCGCCCCCATCTCGATGGCCAGGTCGACGGAGAGATTCCAGACGTAGTTCGTCGGGAAGTAACGGAACATACAAGTTCCTCCTTTTACGGTAGTTGATTCTTCAGAGCCCTTGCTTCACCCACAAGGGGATGGCGACGTTGACCCAGAGTGCATTGCTCTTGGCCGTGTTGACTGCGTAGGTGCCTTGCTGGTAATTGACGTTGATGCTGAAGGGGCCGGCGTTGTAGGCAATGGACGGCCCGACGGTGAAACTTCGCGTCCGGTTGCCCACGACCACCGCGCCGTTCTGCCTGTCATCGCGGAATTGATTCAGGTATCCCCCCACCAAGCCCACCTTCCACTTGCCGAAGTTCCATCCCGCGGTGAAATCGGCGGCATAGGCACTGCCGGACCGGTAGTCCGTATCGCCGTTCTTCTGGTTGAACATGAAGCGGTTGGAAACCCCCACGTCAAGGCCGGCGGGATCGTTGTAGCGATATGCGAGGACAGGCTGCCACGAGGTGTAGCCCAGCGCCACGCTGGTCCTGTTGGGGTTGTAGGAGCCCGTAGGCAGGGAAATATCCAGGCCCGCGGTGATGTTCGAGTACTGTGACAAGCCCCATCGCAGCATGACTGGCGTCACCGTGATGTTGGACAGGCCCCGATGGGTCTCGCCGTGCCCCTGAACGTCCGTGTGCAGCGATACGGCCGGAAGGACAAGCTGCGAGTACACATTGGCACCCAGCAAAGTGGTGGGGTACGCGGCCAGCAGGCGCGTGGTGGCCGAGTACACAGACGACTTGAATGCAATCGGCAGCTTCTTGCCGTTGCGGTCGTACAGGCCATTGGACGAGCTGTAGTTGAACTGCTCCACCGCAAACAACCCGGGAATGGGCGGCAGCGCCGCGATGAACTCGCCGGTCGACCCCACGGGGAAAGGCGAAACCCCGCCTTCGAACGCACAAGCGCTTTGCGGACCCAGGACGGCGAACGTCATGCAACCCGCTGCAGCCAGCGTAAATCTCTTGCTCACTTTTGTCTCCTAGTCTTCTGTTTTGCCTGGTCATCTGTCTGATGCCCATTGGCTCTTCATGGCTGGAACAACGTCACGTGTTCCACCCACCGCATCCCCTGTGGCCCTATCAATGCGGCCGTGTACCGGGAACAGGCGGCAGATTAAGATTCGACGATCTATTGATCAAATGGATTGTTTTGATTCCTGCTATGGATCGTGCGAATACATGGGCCGGAGGTCGCAGGTGTGACACGGGTCACCAGGCCGGAGATGACCTGGAAGGAAAAAACTGATGGAAGACGGCAATGCGTTTCAACAAGCTTGACCTCAACCTGCTCGTCGCGCTGGATGCGTTGCTGACGGAACTCAACATCAGCCGGGCGGCGGAAAAAACGCACCTGAGCCAATCGGCCATGAGCAATGCGCTGGGGCGGCTGCGTGAATACTTCGACGACGAACTGCTGGTCCAGGTCGGGCGGCGCATGGAACCCACCCCGCGCGCCGAGGTGCTCAAGGACGCGGTGCACGATGTGCTGCGCCGCATCGAAGGCTCCATTGCAGCCAAGCCGGAGTTCGCTCCAGCCACCTCGCAGCGCGAGTTCCGCATTTCGGTCTCGGACTTCACGCTGGCTACGCTGATGCCCCATGTGCTGGCGCGTGCCTACGCACAGGGGCCAGGCATCCGCTTTGCCTTGCTGCCGCAGGTGCAGAGCCCGACCCGCGCACTCGACCGTGCAGAGGTCGATCTGCTGGTGCTGCCAAAAGAGTTCTGCACGCCGGACCACCCATCCGACGAGTTGCTCCAGGAGCGGCACCTGTGCGCGCTATGGCGCGACAGCCCGCTTGCGCAGGGAGAGTTGACGCTTGAGCGTTACATGGACGCCGGCCATATCGTCATGGTGCCCGCCGGGGCCAATGCCTCGTCCGTGGAGGCGTGGATGGCGAACCGTCTTGGTTTTACGCGACGGGTGGAAGTTACCAGCTTCAGTTTTGCTTCCACCCTGGCTCTGGTGCTGGGGACAGACCGGATTGCGACTGTGCACAACCGGCTGGCTCAACTGGCGGTGCGCCACCTTCCGATCGTCTTGCGCGAAAGTCCGCTTCCCCTGAGCGAGATGCACCAGATGATGCAGTGGCATCGCTACCGCACACGCGACCCCGGAATACAGTGGCTGCTGCAGGTTTTCCATGCAGCCGTGCAGGACATGGACGCGCCCGACTCTCTGCTGCACCGGGTTTGAAGCCGGTGTCGGCTCAACCCTGCGCCAGCGCGGCGATCTCCGTCGCGCCGAGTGCGCCGCCGTAGAGGCGGAAATCGTCCACGCGCCCCTGCAGATCGGGATCATTGGAAAACTGCGAACGGCCGAGCCAGTTCTGCGTCGTCTCCCCGATGTGGAAGGGCGCGAGCGTCATCTGGGCATTGGTGCCGGCAACGACGCCGTCCACGTACAGCGTGCCGATCGTGTCCGACAAGGTCACGGCAACATGCACCCAGCGGCCGGTGGCAAGCTCCGCGGTGCCATCGATCACCTGTTCGTTGTAGCCATGCACCGTGGATATTGCATAGCGGACTGCACCGGCATTGCTGCGCGGCGTGAGCATCATGTAGCGGCGCTCACCGGAGCCGAAGTCGAAGAGGCGCGACCATGTAGCGGCGCTGTCCAGCAGCACGCGGATCGACACCGTGAAGTCGGCGGCGTTCTTCGCCAGGCCGGTTGGAAGACTGACGGGAGCGCGCGCGCCGCCGTCGGGCTTCCACTGCAGCAACAGTTCGGGCTGCATGGCCACCCGCTCTTCGTTGGACGCAGCGCTGTCGCCCGAGGCGACGGCGGCAACGATCACGTAGTAGTACACGCCCGTGGCGCTGACGGCGGTATCGGCGAAGGTGAGCACGTCTGTGATACCCGAGGCGATCGTGTTGTAAGGGCCGCCTGCCTGCTCGGCGCGCCGCACCGAGTAGCTCGACGCACCGGTGCAACCCCACCACGACAGCACCACCTGTGCGCCGCGCAGCCGTGCCGTCAGGCCGCTCGGATGCACTGGTGACGGCAGCGGGTCGCGCGTGAAGGTCAGCGTCCCGAAACCCAGTTGATCGCCGTTGCCGCCATCCGACTCGGGATACATCTGCGCGACCTGCAGTTCGGTGTAAGGCGTGGCGACGCCCAGACGGTTGGCGTAGTGGTTGTGCACGCTCTCCCAGACGGGGCGGCGGCTCCCCTGGCTTCCCGTCGACAGAACCGACTGCGTGCCCTGCTTGTTGACATTGGTGAAGAAGGGCACCTTGTAGAAGGCGCCGGAGCCATCGAGCAGATTGGACTTCGCCACGTACTCGGCGCCGGCCAGGAAACGGTTGTTTTCGTAGCCGTAGATGTCGTCGCCCTGGTTCCACGCCATTTCGCAGAACGCGCCCGCAAGGCCGATGCCCAGCGTGCTGTGCCCCTGGTCGCGTCCGCTCTCCTGCCATTGGCCCAGGTAGCCCGGATGCACGTGATACACCGCCTGCAGCCCGGCGCCGTTGCCCTGGCCGGTCTTGTAGTAGGCGACGGCTTCGTCGTAGATGTCCAGCCGGTCGCACAGCACGCCGATAGCCAGCATCGATGCCATCGTGCATTGGTCCCAGTTGGCCCAGTAGTTGGTGATTTCCGCGCCGTTGTGCGCCGTAAGAAAGCTGTGATTGAGCGGATAGAACACGGTCAGCATCATGTTCTGGAAGCGCGCAAAGTCACTCGCCGCCCAACCCGGGTAGGAGCGCATGATCTCGGCCGCATTCGCGAACTGGTAGCCGTAGATGCCCGCGGCGAGGAAGCGGTCGGCATTGCCCTGGATGGACGTCAGGGTGGAAGACCAGGCGTTCAGGAAGACCACGGCCAGATCGGCATAGCGCGTGTCTTGCGACACTTTCCAGCGCAGTGCGAGTTGGTAAGCGCGTGCGATGTCGATGTACATCTGCGCGAAGTTCTGGTCGTCGCCGCCGCGGATCACGGTGGCCAGCGGGCGCGGCTGCGCACCCAGTTGCGCGCGGCCGTTGCTTGTCAATGCGTTCCAGCCGTCGAGCCAAGGTTGCGCCTTGTCATTGACCTTCTGGCGCATGCGCTCGAAGTCGCTTTCGGTGTGAAGAAGGCCGGGGTGGACGAACTCGCGTGCCTGGGGAGCCGGAGCCGCCGCGGGCGCGACGGCAGGTTCGCTGGAAGGATCGACTGCCGCAAGCGGTGCTGCATCGGTTGCCGCGGTCCCCGCAGCGGTGCTCCCGCCGAAGAAGCTACCGCCTCCGCCTCCGCCTCCACCTCCGCACGCCGTTGTGCCCAGAGTGACAAGGCCGATCGCGCCGACGCAAAAAAAGCGGCGATCCAGAGTAATTTTGTTTTCGTTGTCCGAATGCATTACCGAGCGGTGTAGTTGAAGTCAACCACGGGACTGCAACATGCATGCCGATCATGCGCACGGATCGCTCGCGCAGATCGATAAGTCGAAACCATTCGCGGACCGCCTTGTACAGGGCGAAGGATGCATTCCGCTTGACGTTTTATGGCACATGGCGCTTTCGAAAGACCATGAAATGTCATCCGGCACCGAGCCCGTGCCCTTCAATGCTCGTAGCGCTTCATCGACATGGTCGGGGCCTCGATCTTCGACATGAAGCTTGCAGCCGCAGGAGCCTTCTCGAAGCTTGCCATCGACGCGTCGGCGTCTTTCTTCGAGCGCCAATGCACGATCACGAGCCATTCCCCGCCCTCGCCCGCCGCGCTCTCGCGCGACACGAAGCCCGGTTGCCTGGAGACGTGCTGCTTCTCCACTTCCTTGTCCACGGTCCGGAATTCGGCCGCGCTCACTCCTGGCTTCAGTTTGAAGGTGACCACCTCGATCACTTTGGCCGGGGCACCCGCCGCCGCGGCTCCGCTTGCCTGCATCGCAAGGACACCGGCCGATGCGGCGGCCAGCAACAGTCTGGATATCGCTTTCATATGAATCTTCTCCTTCGCTCGGTCGCTCAGAACTTGCCGTTGGGGTTCTTCCACTCTGCGCGCGTCGGAATGGCCTCGATCGTGTCCCAGTGCTCGGCGATCTTGCCGTTCTGAACGCGGAACAGGTCGTAGAAGGCAACATGCTTGCCGCCGAACTGACCTTCGCTCGCGGTGAGCACGAAGTTGCCCTCGCCAAGCACCTTGTGCACCTGGTCGTACTTCATGGTGAGACCGGCCTTGGCCATTGCCTCCAGAGCCTTGCCCAGTCCCGAGAGTCCATCGGCAATCTGCGGGTTGTGCTGTGCGTAGTTGTCGCCGTCGTAGTAGCCGGCCAGCTTGTCCATGCGGCCGTTGACCAGGATGTCGTCGACGAACGAGGCGACCAGCTTCTTGTTGGCCTCGGTCTTGTCCAGGTCCACAGCCTCCGTCGGGCCGTCGGTCATCGTGTGGCCGCTCGGGTTCGGCGACTTCGCCGTCTCCTGCAGGTTGTCCCAGTGCTCGACGATCTTGCCGGCTTCGAAGCGGAAGACGTCGAAGCCGATCTTCGGGCCGAAGAAGTTGTAGTCGGTGTGGGTGAACACGTAGTCGCCATCCTGGAACACGCGAACGGTGTTGACCTTCGCGGAACCCTTGGGCAGTTGCTGCAGCAATGCGCCGAAGCCGGCCAGGCCGTCGGCCGCGCCGAGGTTGTGCTGGATGTACTTGTCCGGATTGATGACGGCAACGGGTCCGGCCTCACCGGTTTCGATGGCCTTGAGCAAGGCGACGACTTGCTGCTTTTTCTGTGTCATGGTGGCTTTCTCCTTGGATGCGTGGGTGGAAGGGGCGCTGGCGCATGCAGTCAGGCCTGCTGTGGCCAATGCGAGGGCCGCGAAGCGGAAGGGGCGTGGTAACTTCATGGTCATTTCTTTCATGGGTGAAGCTCAACCAATCAGATTGCAGGTGTGTCTTGCGTCAATCTCATGAGGGAATTCTGGATTCCTGAGGCTCACGGGAAAAGGTCTGTTCACGTCATTCGATGGTTGAAACTGGGAATGTCGGCGGTGGTGGCCGCTAGACTCGCATCCATGAAACGCCCCCAGGCCCAGCTCGAAGAAGTTCGTTTCCACAACCCGAGGCTCGCGAAGGTGGGCGTGGATGCATTCACGCTCGAAGACCTCCGGCAGCGCACGACTCCCCGGCAAATGTCTGCACCGCAGCGCGTGGACTTCCATCACCTGCTGCTCGTACAGGAAGGCAGCACCAGGCACATGGTGGATTTCGTGGAGCACGCGCTCCATCCCGGCTCGGTGCTGCTGGTGAGGCCCGGCCAGGTGCAGCAATGGCACATGCGCAAAGGCCTCCATGGCCAGCTGGCCCTCATTTCGAACGAGGCGCTGGCGCCTTCCGCCGGACGCCCGGAAACGGACATGCGGCTTCTCGCCCTGCTCGACTGGCCGGCCGTCTCCATGCCGAGCCAGGGCCTCTTCATGGAGGCGCTGGCCGACATCAGCCGGCTTTCCGCGGACGTCCAGCGCTTCGTTGGAACGGACCTCGAGGCGGCCATCATCAGGCACGAGCTCCTGACCCTGCTGCTGCGGCTCGCGCGCGAACTGCGGGGCACGCTTCCGGCTCCGGGAGCGACACGCGAGGCGCAGATCCACGCGCTGTTCGCCCGGGAGCTCGAATCGAACTACGCCGGACGCATGAGCGTGCTGGACTATGCCCGGCGCATAGGCTTCTCCGAGAGCACCGTCTCCCGCGCATGCCTTGCTGCTGTCGGCCGCACCGCGAAGCAGGAGATCGACACCCGTGTGGCCCTGGAAGCGAAGCGCCTGCTGGTACACAGCGACGCGACTGCCGCGCAGATCGGACACCGGCTCGGTTTCACCGAGCCGACCAACTTCCTCAAGTTCTTCAAGCGGACGGTGGGCTGCACGCCGCTCGAGTTCCGCGAGGCGCATGCAGCCTGAGGTCGGCAAACCCCGAGGGCTCAGGCGACGCAGGCCTGCAAACCGAGCGCTGCGCCGGCCTCCTCGCACAAGGCGAGAGCCTCGGCGGCGCTGCGAGCCGTGCCGTAGACGTAGTTGTCAGGCCGCACGAGCGCAGCGACACATTCATGCTGCCGGAACCAGCCTGTCGCGACACCTTCAACGTCGTCGTCCCCGCCAAGTGCCAGCGTGACCAAGCCCGGCATCGGATCGGCCTTTGGCAACTCGTGGCCCGGCGCAAGCACCAGTCGCCAGCCATGGCCTGCCACTTCGTCCATGCGCCGGCCCTGCCCCGCCGCGCCCCCGAGCCACGGCTGCGGAAACAGACTGCCGCGCGCCGCATCGGGCACCGCCGAGAGAAGACCGCACTCCAGGCGCGGCAGGATGTCCTGTCGCGGCGTGTCCTGCACCTTGCCGCCGCACTCCTCCAGGAGGCGTGCATCGCGTGCCCTTGCCTTGGCCGGGTCGCGCTCGCAAATGACCGCCCCCACCCCCTTGATGCGGCTGGTGAGCTCGCGCACATGGGCCTGGCGCTCGGCACCATAGCTGTCGAGCAGCGCCTCGCCCGCCGCACCCGGCACCTCGCCTTGCAGTACCGCGGCGAGCTTCCAGCTCAGGTTGGCCACGTCGCGCACGGCCTGGCACATGCCCTGCCCGAGAAAGGGCGGCTGCATGTGCGCCGCATCGCCGGCCAGGAAGACGCGGCCGCGGCGCCATTCCTTGGCCACCAGCGCATGGAAGCGGTAGCTCGCCTGCCGCCACAACTCGCCATCCTCCGGCGCGAGCCAGCGCGAGAGCAGCTTCCAGGTGTGCTCCTGCGTGGCAACCTCCTTGGGGTCTTCGCCCGGCAGGATCGAAATCTCCCAGCGGCGATGGTTCTTCGGACCGACCACCAGGGTGCAGGGGCGCTGCGGTTCGCAGTACTGCACGCTCACCTTCGGCAACTTGGCCAGTCCCTGCTCGTTGACGAGGACATCGACCACCAGCCAAGGCTCGTCGAAGTCCAGGTCCTGCATCTCGATGTCCAGCTGCGTGCGCACGCCGCTGCTGCCGCCGTCGCAGGCAATGGCATAGCGGGCCCGCACCGTGCGCCGCTGGCCCTCGGCGTCGATCTGCAGCGTGACACCCTCGTCGTCCTGCGCGAGCGCGCTCATCCCGACGCCCAGGTTCACCTTTACGTTGGGCAACTGCGCCACCCGCGCACGCAGCGCGCGTTCCACCGGCGGCTGCGTGAACACGATGGAAGGCGTGTACCCCTGCGGATAAGGCGGCGCCACCATCGTCATGCGACGGATCAATTGGCCGTCGACGCCGAAATACTCGGAGTTGGTGAACGGCTCGGTGTAGGGCTCGATGGCCTCCACCACGCCCAGTTGCTGGAACACACGCATGATTTCGTGGTCCAGCGCGATGGCACGCGGAATCTCGTAGACGTCGGGCAGGCGCTCGCACACATACACCTTGAGTCCACGCTGTCCCAACAGCCCCGCCGCCACCTGCCCCGCCGGCCCGTAGCCGACGATGGCAACGTCGTAGATGTCGCTCGTGCTCACGCCGCCTCGTCCGCGATAGGGTTGGAAAGAAGACCGACACGATCGATCTCGATCTCGATGGTGTCCCCGGCCTTCATCCACACCGGCGGGTTGCGTGCCTGGCCCACGCCCGCGGGCGTGCCCATCACGATCACGTCGCCCGGCTCCAGGGTCAGCACCTCCGCCAGCAGCGCGATGGTCTCGGCAACGCTGAAGATCATGTCGTCGGTATTGGCGTCCTGCATCACCTGGCCATTGAGGCGGCTCCGGATGCGCAGGCCCGCGGCCCCCGGCGCCAGTTCGTCGGCACTGACCAGCACCGGACCGAAACCGCCGGTGCGGTCGAAGTTCTTGCCGATGGTCCACTGGGGCGTGCGCTTCTGGTAGTCGCGCACGCTCATGTCGTTGAAGCAGCTGTAGCCGAAGACGTACTGCAGCGCATCGGCCTCTTTCGTATGCCGGGGCACCGTGCGGCCGATCACCACCGCCAGCTCGGCCTCGTAGTCGAAGCGGGTCGATACCTTGGGCAGCCAGCCTGCCTCGCCGTGGGCCACCAGCGACGACGGCGCGCGGAAGAAGAACCAGGGATAGTCGGGCTTCTCGCGTCCGCCTTCCTTGGCGTGGTCGTAGTAGTTCAGGCCCAGGCAGATGATCTTGCCGGGCTCGGGCACCAGCGGCGCCAGCTTCGCGGAGTCCATGGGCTGCCGCTTGCCGGAATCGAGTGCCTGGCGTGCCGCGGCCTGCAGGTCGACGCCGGTGCGCAGCGCGGCGCGCAGATCGGCGGGCACCTGCGAGTCGGCGTCGTTCATGTCGATCAGGTCCTGGCCTTCGACCAGGGCCAGGCGAGTTGCGCCTTGGCGCAGGTAGGTGGTGAATTTCATCGGGATGTCACTCGGTTGGGAAATCAGGAGGAATCAGAGGTTCGGGGCAAAGAAGATGCGCCTCTGCGCTTCTTTCAGCGCGGCGCCGGGCGGGGGCGAGATGCCCCACTGGTCCACGCGGCCGGGCGGCCACTTCCAGTGTTCGGGGCCGTGCGCCTCGTAGCTGTCGTCGATCTGCTCCACATCGGCCGTGTACTCGATGACGACGCCGAAGGGATCGAGGAAGTAGTTGAAGAGGTTGTTGCCCGGGCCATGCCGGCCGGGGCCCCACTGGATGGGAAAGCCCGCGTCCTTCATGCGGCCGCCCCCGCGCATCACCGACTCGAAGTCCGGCATCAGGAAGGCGATGTGGTTGAGCGCATCGTTGTCCGAGATGCCGATGGCGATGGCGTGGTGATCGCGATCGCAATTCATGAAGGCCATGATCCCGGTGCGGTCGGCCAGGCGAAAACCCAGCGCCTGCTGCAGGAAGGCTTGCGTCTCGTCCACCGCGTGGCTGTTCAGGACCACGTGGGTCAGGCGGATGGGCCGGTCTTTCACCGCGGCGCCTTCGGGCCGCTGCGTGTCGCCGTGCACCACCTGGAAGATGCGGCCGTGCGGGTCCTTGAACTTCAGGCCCACGCCGCCGGCCGGGTCGCGGCTGAGTTCGTGCACCTGCGCCAGCAGGCTGCCACCGGCGGCCACCACCTGGGCCGCAACCGCATCGAGCGCCTCGCGGCTGCGCGCGCGCAGGGTCACCTGGCGGATCTGCGGCACCTCCCCGCCCTGGTGCAGCGCCAGCAGGTAGGCGTCGTTGCCCGTGCCGCGCAGGTAGAGCACGCCTTCCGCGCGATGCGCCACCTCGAGCTGCCAGGTGCGGGTGTAGAAGTCTTCGGCCTTCGCGAGGTCTGGCACGAACAGCGCCACGCTGCGCAGGCCCTGGATCCAGGGGGAACTCATGAGGTCGTCTCTTTCATGTGGAGGCCGAGGAATCGCTCGGCATTGCGATGCACCAGCGCCGCCGCCGTGTCTTCGTCGAAGCCCGCGGCCTCGACGCGTTGCACCGGCGTGCGGTCGTGGAAGTTGAAGGGGTAGTCGGTGCCCAGCAGCAGCTGGGTGGCCCCGAACCGCTGCACCAGGTGGCGCAGCAAGGGCGTGTCGAACACGAGGGTGTCATAGAACAACTGTCGTGCCTGCTCGGCGGGCGACGTGGCGATGCTTTCCTTGAGCGCCGGGAACACTTCCCAGCCCTGCTGCAGGCGCGGCAGCAATGCGGCCAGCGTGCCACCGCCATGGCTGAAAGCGATGCGCAGGCGCGGCCGCCGCACCAGCAGGTTGGTCGTGATGACCGAGGCTGCCGCCAGGCCCACGTCGCCCGGATAAGCCAACACCTGCTGCAACGGCGCCGGGCCCACCAGCCGGTCCATGCCCGCCGGACGCAGCGCATGCACGAACACCGCCGCGCCCAGGGCCTCGCAAGCTTCGAAGAAGGGATCGAACTGCGGGGCGCCCACCGGCACGCCGTTGACGTTGCTGCCGATCTCCACCCCGGCAAAGCCCAGGGTCTTCGTCACGTATTCGAGTTCGGCAATCGCCAGGTCGATGTCCTGCAGCGGCACGGCGCCGAGTGCCGCGATGCGGCCTCCGCCCTGCGCCACCATCTGCGCCATGCAATCGTTGGTATAGCGCAGCAGCTGTCGGGCATCGTCCGCGCCCATCCAGTACGACAGCAGCTCCGGCATCGGGGAGACCACCTGCAGCGCGAGCCCCATGCCCGGCAGATCCTCGAGCCGGCGCGCGGTGTCCCAGCACTTGTCGGACACCGTGCGGTACACCTTGCCCGAGATCATCACGTGGCGGTGGCAGGCATGGGCCGGCGCCATCGAGGGCCACTCGGCAGGCAGCCTGGAGCCGATGTAGTTCGGAAAGTTTTCGGGCACCACGTGCGCATGCACGTCGATGCCGCAGGTGCAGTCGAGCTTATGCACGCCTGGGGCTCCGGCTCATTCAGGCTGGATGCCGAGCTGCTTGACCAGCTTGACCCAGCGCTCGCGCTCGCCGCGCATGAAGGCCTCGAACTCAGCCACCGACATGTGCGGCTCCGGTTGCGAGCCCAGTGTCTGCAGGCGCTGCACCACCTCGGGCTGCTGCAGGACGGCCTCCAGGTCGCGATTGACGCGCGCGATCACGTCCGGCGGCGTACCGGCCGGCGCAAAGAGACCGTTCCAGCCCGAGTAATCGAAGCCGGCGAAGGTCTCGGAGAGCGACGGCACATCCGGCATGCCCGGCTGTCTCTGGGCCGTGCTCACGGCCAGTGCACGCACCTGCCCCGCCTTGAGGTAGGCAGTGAGGGCCGCGTCGGGCAGGCAGACAAGCTGCACGCGCCCGCCGATCACGTCTTGCAATGCATCGGGTGCCTTGGTGTACGGGACATGGTTGAAGCGCACACCGGCCATGCCGGCCACGCTGTCGGCCAGCATGCCGGAGAAGGTCTTCGGACCTTCCGTGGCAATGGTGATGTCGCCCGGCTTCGCCCTGGCCAACGCCAGCGCGTCCTTCAGGTTCTTCGCCGGAAAGTTCGCCGCGCAGGCGATCACGAAGGGACTGCGGCCCACCAGCCGCACCGGCGCGAAGTCCTTCGCAGGGTCGTAGGGCAAGGCCTTGAAGGTGAAGGCATTGGTCACCATCGCCGCGGTGGTGGCGTAGTAGAAGGTGTAGCCGTCGGCCGGCGAACGCGCTGCCGACAGTGCGCCGATCACGTTCTGTCCGCCGGGCTTGTTCTCCACCACGATGGGCTGGCCCCAGCTTCGCGTCAGCCGGTCGGCGACAACGCGCGCCAGCACGTCGGGGCCCGAGCCCGCCGGCTGCGAAAGAATGAACTTGATGGGGCGCTGCGGCCAGTCGGGCTGGGCGCGAAGCAGGCCGCTGCCGGCCAATGGAAACAGCATCGCCGCCCGGGCGAAATCTCTGCGTTGCATGAAGTCTCCTTTTTTATTCGAGCCTGCATGCTAGGAAGCCTTCGGTCATCTGAACAGTCGATGACATGGATACATAGAATCCATTTCATGGATATTCGTTCGGTCGATCTCAATCTGCTGGTGCTGTTCGACGCCATGACCAGGCTGCGCAGCGTCAGCCGCGCGGCCGAAGCCGTCGGACTCAGCCAGCCGGCAACCAGCGCGGCACTGGCGCGGCTGCGCGCAACCTTCGACGACGACCTGTTCGTGCGCGCCGGTGCGCAGATGGAACCCACGCCGCGCGCGCAGGCGCTGGGGCCGGCGGTGCAGCGCGTGGTGCAGGCCATCCAGTCGGAGATCCTCCAGCCCGCGGGCTTCGATCCGGCGAGCGCGGAGCGCAGCTTCACGCTGCTCACGCCCGATATCGGCGAGGTGGCCTTTCTCCCCGGCGTGCTGCGCCGCTTGCGGCAGGAGGCGCCGCTGGTGCGGCTGCGTGCGCTCTCGATGCCGCGCACGGCCGCGGCGCAGGCGCTGGAAGCCGGCGAGGCCGACCTGGCCGTGGGCTTCTTTCCCGATCTGCAGAAGGCGGGCTACTTCCGCCAGGCGCTGTTCAGGACGTCCTACACCTGCATCGCCTGCGCGCACAACCGGGCGGCGCCCGCGCGCATGACGGCGCGGCAGTACCTGGCGGCACGGCACATCGTGGTGCGGCCGGACGGGCGCGAGCACATGCTGGACCGCTTCCTGGAAGACAAGGGCTGGCACCGGCACGTGACGCTGGAGCTGTCGCATTTCATGAGCCTGCTGTCGCTGCTCCCGGGCAGCGACCTGGTGGCGACCGTGCCCGACGACATCGCCACCGTGGTGCAGCGGCACATCGCGGTGAAGAGCATCGAGCTGCCTTTCAAGCCGCCGCAGCTCCAGGTACAGCAGTACTGGCACCGGCGCATGCAGAACGATGCGTCCAACCGCTGGCTGCGCGGCCTGTTCTACGAAGTGAACCGGCGCGACGCCAACGCCCGCCTGCCCGATTGGCAGGCCGCCAGCTGAAGGCGTTTCAACCGGCAGCGAGCCCTGCCGCCTGCACGCCGGCGATGCAGATGGCTTCGTCCTCGTCGCCGGTGCCGCCGCTGGCGCCCACCGCGCCCAGCAGTTGGCCGGCGGCATCGCGGATCACCACCGCGCCCGTCTGCGGCAGGAACTTGCCGTCGGCCGTGGCGGCCAGCGCGACGAAGAAGTTGGGGTTGTCCTTGGCGCGCTCGGCCAGCTTGCGGCTGGCCACGCCCATGCCCACGGCGCCCCAGGCCTTGGCGCGGGCGATGTCGAAGCGGAACATGCTGGCCCCGTCTTCACTGACGAAGGCCTTGAGATTGCCGGCGGCATCGAGCACGGCAATGCCCATGGGCTGATAGCCGGCCTCCCTGGATTTCTCGAGGGCGGCATCGATGATGGTTTGGGCTTGCTGCAGGGTGAGGCTGGACATAGGCTTTTCCTTTGCTTTCGTTGGGCGGCGGCGCCGCTATCTTGGTCTTCGACTTGCTGATCGGCACGAAGTCTCCATTTTTTCTCCTTCTTTGCCCTCTAGCCTGAGGGAATGCCTGATCTCATCCGCGTTCCACCTCGGCGAGCCGGTCGGTTCGGAACGATCGCCCGCATCTTGAGCATGGCGCTGGCCACCGGCTGCGCGCAAACCTCCGTCGCCCCCTCGGAAGACCACGTAAAGAGCACCGGAGTGTCGCTTGCAAGCCGCTCCGGCGATCGTGCCGCGAAGCCCAACGGTGCCTGCAGCGTCGAGCTCTATGGCGACTCCATCCTTCATGGCGGTTACCTGGGCGACCGGCGGCTCGATGAAAGCCCGGCGGCCGCTCTCCGCCGGATGCGTCCCAGATACCAGGTGATCGATCATTCGGTGAGCGGTGAAACAGCTAGTGCACGATCGGCGGCATTCGCGAGTGAGGCACGTTCGAGCCGCATCGTGGTCATCCAGCATGGGCTCAATGACGCCATGCAGAACTTGCCGCTGGAGCCGGCTTTGCGCTCCATGGTCACGCAAACCAGGGCGGAGGGCCGCGACGTGGTCTTGACGGGCCTGTCGCAAACGCTCGCCGGCGCCGACGTGCGCGCACGAGGCGACGCGACCGTGCGGCGCCTGGCAGGGGATCTGGCGGTGCCGTTCGCGGACTGGGGCAGCGTACCGATGCGTCGCGGCGAGATGGCGGACATTCTTCATCCGTCGCAGATCTATTCCACCCGACTCGTCGAGCGCCTGGTCAAGGTGCTGGACAGCCTGGCCCCCGAATGCGTGTGAGGCGCCACGCGCACTTCAGCGCGGCAGTTCGATCCTGATGCGCAGGCCGCCGTTGTCGGCGAGCGATGCCTCGATCGTGCCGTCATGGGCCAGCACTGCGCTGCGCGCGATGGCGAGGCCCAGCCCGACACCGCGGTCGACCTCGCGCCGGTCGATCCGCACGAAGGGCACGAAGATCGCTTCGAGCATGTGCGGCGGCACGCCCGGCCCGTGGTCGCTGATCACCACCTCCAGCAATCTGCCCTCCGCGCGCAGGCTCGCACGCACCTCCACCGTGCTTCCCTGCGCCGTGTGCTTCACGGCATTGCGAATCACGTTCTCGAACGCGCGATAGATCAGCTCGCCGTCCACCTGGGCGACAAAGCGCTCGGGCGTCTCGATGCTCACAGAGCGGTTCGTCGCGCGACCTTCGAAGTCTGCGTCGGCCACGATGTCGTGCAGCAGCTCGATCACATCGACCGCGCTGCGCGAGACGGGTGCCGATGCCGTCAGGCGGTGCAGCGTGAGCATTTCGTCGATCAGCGCATCCAGGCGCCGGGTCTCGCGCTCGACGCGTTCGACCATGGCACCCACTTGCGAGGAACCCTGCTCCAGCAGCCCGATGGCCGCCTGGATGCGCGACAGCGGTGAACGCAGCTCATGGGAGATGTCGTGCAGCAGGCGGTCGCGCGCGGCGATCAGTTCCTGCAGCTGCGCCGCCATGCCGTCGATGTCGTGCGCCAGATCGGTGATCTCGTCGCGGCGCCCTTTCATCAGCGGTTCGACGCGCGTATCCAGATGCCCTTCCGCCATGCGTTGGAGCCCCCAGCGAAGGTGCTGGAGCGGCCGGGAGAGATACCAGGCCAGGAAGCCGCCGAAGACCAGGCTGGCAAGCACGGCGATCATGGCGGGAACGACGGGAATCCCGCTCACCTTGGGCACCGGATCGCTGGGCGGCGGCACCGCTCCGATGAGCCACAGATAGAGCGCCGTCAATCCGATGCTCGAGATCATGCAGCTCGACAGCACGAGCAGCAGCTTGCGGAAAAGGCGCGTGGGCCGGGCCATGCCGTTCAGTCCTTGAGCAATTGGTAGCCGAGGCCACGCACGCTCTGGATCCACGAACGTCCGTCTTCGCGCGTGCCCATCTTCTGGCGGATGCTGCTGATGTGCACGTCGATGCGGCGATCGAAGCGCGTGAGCGGCCGGTCGAACGCAGCCAGGGAGATGTCCTGCTTGCTGATCAACTGCCCCGCATGGCGCACCAGGACTTCCAGCAGGTTGAATTCGGTGCCCGTCAGCTCCAGCGGCGCACCCTGCCAGGTGGCCTGGCGCGTGCCGGGCCAGAGCGTGAGTGCGCCGGCCGTCAGCATCAGCGCGGCGTTCGCGCCCTCGGGCCGGTTGCGGCTTTCGGTGCGACGCAGGATCGCATGGATGCGCGCCACCAGTTCGCCGGGCGTGCATGGCTTGGGAACGTAGTCGTCCGCGCCCATGTTGAGGCCGACGATCTTGTCGACGTTGTCGCCGCGCGCAGTGAGCATGAGCACGGGCACGTTGCTCGTGGAGCGGATCCGGCGCAGCGCTTCGATTCCGGACAGGCGCGGCATCATGATGTCCAGCACGACGAGCGCATAGCTGCCGCGCAACGCCTCGCTCACACCCGCCTCGCCGTCATGGACGACACGCACATCGAAACCCTCGCGGGAGATGTAGAGCGACAACATCGATGTGAGGTCGACGTCGTCGTCGACAAGCAGAACCCTGTGCATGGGCGGAGTATGGCGCCGATCCGGCCGAGGCTCGCCGGACCGGCGCCGATATTTACCCAGCTTAACGCTGGTTGACCGCAGCCAACAGGGGACGCTTCTAACCTCGGTGGAGGAAGAAGATCTGATGACCACACCGCTGCGCTCCCTGTTCGTCACCCCGCTGGCCGTCTGCCTGGCCTGGGGCCTGACCGCCTGTGCCACAGGCCGCCTCGAAGGCCCGCCACAGCCGCAGGCGCCGCCTTCATGGCAGTCCGAATTGCCTCACGGCGGGCGCGCCGGTGACCTGCAGCAATGGTGGCAGCAGTTCGACGACACACGTGTCGCCCGCCTGGTCGAGATGGCCGAGCGAGACAGTCCCTCCCTCACGAAGGCCTGGGCCAGCATAGAGAAGGCACGCGCCACTCTGCGAAGCACGCGCGCGCAGGCCCGCCCCAGCGTGAG
This sequence comes from Variovorax durovernensis, assembly GCF_977011995.1. Taxonomy (NCBI): domain Bacteria; kingdom Pseudomonadati; phylum Pseudomonadota; class Betaproteobacteria; order Burkholderiales; family Comamonadaceae; genus Variovorax; species Variovorax durovernensis. The sequence continues at coordinate 705,297 of NZ_CDRNCW010000002.1, forward strand.
TGGCAGCGCATCGGCTTCGCGCAGCAACCAGTTGCAGTCGGGCGAGTCCACGGCCACCGGCACCTCGCGCAGCGCCGGCTTCGATGCCTCGTGGGAGCTGGACCTGTTCGGCAAGGTCCGCCGCAACACGGAAGCATCCGAGGCGCGCATCGAGGCACGCGCCGCCGACTGGCACGATGCGCGCGTCTCGCTCGCGGCGGAGGTCGCCGACACCTATGTGCAGTACCGCGCATGCGTGTTGCTCGCGGACGCGTACCAACGCGAGGCAGCCTCGACGGCCGCCACCGAGAAGGCGACGGAGGCCGCCGTGCAGGCCGGCTTCACCGCACCGTCGGACGGCGCCCTGGCGCGTGCGAGCCTCGCTAGCGCGCAGTCGAGTCTGCTGCAGCAGAACACGCAGTGCGACATCCTCGTCAAGTCGCTGGTCTATCTCACCGGCAGCGACGAGCCGTCGCTGCGGCGCCTGATGGCGGGCGGCGCGGACCGCATGCCGCGGCCGGCCGGCCTGCAGGTGCAGGCGGTGCCCGCGCAGGTGCTGCGGCAGCGCCCCGACCTGGCCTCGCTCGAGCGCGAGGTGGCCGCCACCGGCGCGGAGATCGGCGCGGCGCAGGCGGATCTGTATCCGAGCCTGTCGCTCAGCGGATCGGTCAGCTTGTCGGCGAGCAGCCTGGCCTCGCCGGCCACGCTCTGGTCGTTCGGGCCGTCGCTCTCGATACCGCTGTTCGACGGCGGCAAGCTCAACGCCGCGGTCGACACGGCGCGCGCCAGCTACACGTCGGCGCTGGCCGCCTATCGGCAAGGTGTGCGCACCGTGGTGCGGGACGTGGAAGAAGCCCTCACGAACCTCAACGGCGCCGCCCTGCGGGCGGAGCAGGCGGAGAAGGCCGCGCGCGAGTACCGCAGCTACTTCCTGTCCACCGAGACCAACTGGCGCGCGGGGCGCACCAGCCTTCTGTCCCTGGAGGAGGCTCGGCGCTCGGCGCTGTCGGCGGAGATCACCGAGATCACCCTGCAGCAGAACCGCGTCCAGTACTGGATCGCACTCTACAAGGCCGTGGGCGGCGGATGGCAGCCCGGCACGCCGGCCATGTCGCCCGAAACGCTGGCCGATGAAAAGACGAGAACGCCATGAACATCACATCGAAACCCAAGCTCCGCCGCGGCGCCACCATCGCCTTGGTCCTTCTCCTGGCTGTCGGCGGCGTGACGCTGCTGCTGCGGCCGCCCACCCGGGCGCTTGCGACGAGCGCTCCTGCCAGCGCGATGACGGTCGAGGTCGTGACGCCCGACAACCGAGACTGGTCGCGGACCTTGCAAGGCAGCGGGCCGGTGACGGCATGGCAGGAGATCATCGTCAGCCCCGAGACAGGCGGCTACCGCATCGCCGATTTGCTGGTGGACGTCGGTGCCACGGTCCGGCGCGGCCAGGTGCTCGCGCGTCTTGCGGACGATGGCCTGCGGGTCGACTTGCGAAAGCAGGAAGCGGTGGTCGCGCAGTCGCGCAGCAGCCTCGAACAAGCCAGCGCGAACGTGCGGCGGGCGAAGGTCGTCGGCACGACGGGGTCGCTGTCCGCGCAGCAGATCGAGGAGTACCGCATCACGGAGGACTCGGCGCGCGCAACCCTGCAGTCGTCCCAGGCAGACCTCGACAGCGTGAAGCTCAAGCTCACGCAGACTCGCGTGCTGGCTGCCGATGACGGCGTGGTGTCGTCGAAAACCGGTGTCGTCGGCAATGTGGTGAGCGCCGGCACCGAACTCTTCCGCCTCGTGCGGCAGGGCCGGCTCGAGTGGAGGCCCGAATTCGATGCCCGCGAGCTCGCTTCGGTGAAACCCGGCCAGAAGGCGGAGCTGACGCTGCTCAACGGAGAGCGCGTCGAGGGCACGGTGCGCATGGCGGCGCCCACCTTGTCGACGACCACCGGACGCGCCACGGTGTACGTCAGCCTGAACGGCGGCAGCACGGCGCGCGCAGGCATGTTCGCCAGCGGCCTGGTCCGGCTGGGCACCGCGCCGGCGGTCACGCTTCCGCAGTCGGCGATCGTCATGCGCGACGGGCGTGCCTATGTCTACCTCGTGGATGCGGACAACAAGGTCTGCGCCGAGGCCGTGACGACGGGCCGCCGCCAGGATGACCGGGTCGAGCTGCTGTCGAAACTGCCCGCTGACGCGCAAGTGGTTGCCAGCGGCGGCGCATTCCTGTCCGACGGTGTGCAGGTGACGGTGAAGCAACCGGAGACCAAGCGATGAATGTCTCGTCCTGGTCCATCCGCAATCCGGTTCCCGCCATTCTGACTTTCATCCTGCTCACGGTCCTGGGGCTGATCGGCTTCAGGACGCTGCAGATCCAGGATTTTCCCGACACCGACCTGCCGACCATCCAGGTCTCCGCTTCGCTCGAAGGCGCCGCGCCGGCACAGCTCGAGACGGAGGTCGCGCGCAAGATCGAGGACAAGCTCGCGTCGCTGAGCCGGCTTGACCACATCACCACGACCATCACCGACGGCCTGGTGAGCATCAGCGTCAGCTTCGAGATCGACAAGAACTCGGAGGAGGCGCTCAACGAAGTCCGCAACGCCGTAGACAGTGCCAAGGCCGACCTCCCGGCCAGCATGGCGTCGCCGACGGTCTCCAAGCTGACCACGGCCAGCAGCGCGCTGCTCACCTACACCATCGAATCGAAGACGATGGATGAGAAAGACCTGTCCTGGTTCGTCGACAACCAGGTCACCAAGAGCCTGCTGGCCGTCAAGGGCGTCGGCTCCGTGTCGCGGGTGGGGGGTGTCAGCCGCGAAGTCCACGTCGATCTCGATTCGAGGTTGATGGCGGGCCTGGGCGTCACGCCTTCCGATGTGTCCACGAGACTCAAGGCGACGCAGAAGGAAGCCTCGGGCGGGGAAACCTTCGTGGGCGGCCAGAAGCAGTCGAGCCGCACCCTGGCCACGGTGGGGTCGGCCGCCGAAGTCGCGGCCATCACGCTGTCGCTGGGCGACGGCCGCTATGTGCGGCTCGACCAGATTGCGCGCATCAGCGATGCGAATGCCGAGCGCACGACCATGGCGTTTCGCGACGGCAAGAAGGCGATCGGATTCCAGGTCACGCGCTCCCGGGGATTCTCGGACGTCGGCGTCGCGAACGATATCCGCGAGGCGCTGAAGAAGTTTTCCGCCGCGCATCCCGAGGCAAGTGTCGTCGAGGCCAGCAATACCGTCACGCCGATCCAGGAGAACTACCAGGGCTCCATGGAGCTGCTGCTCGAAGGCGCCGTGCTCGCGGTTCTGGTGGTGGGGTGGTTCCTGCGCGACATGCGCGCCACCTGGATCGCGGCTGCCGCGCTACCGCTGTCCATCGCGCCGGCCTTCGCTTTCATGGCGCTGGCGGGCTATTCGCTCAACACCGTCACGCTCCTCTCGCTTTCCCTGGTCATCGGCGTGCTGGTGGACGATGCGATCGTGGAGATCGAGAACATCGAGCGGCATCTGCTGATGGGAAAGACGCCCTACCAGGCGGCGATGGAGGCCGCGGACGAGATCGGCCTGGCGGTGATCGCCACGACGTTCACGCTGGTGGCGGTCTTCCTGCCGACGGCCTTCATGGGCGGCATTCCGGGCAAGTTCTTCCGGCAGTTCGGCGTGACCGCGTCGATTGCGGTGCTCGCATCCCTGCTGGTGGCGCGCCTGCTTACGCCGATGATGGCCGCCTACCTGCTCAAGCCCAAGGCCGCCCATCTGCACAACGCATCGGCGGACGGGCCCACGATGACGCGCTACCTGGCGTGGGTACGCGGCGTGCTTCGGCATCGCAAATCCACCGCCGCGGCCGCACTGCTCTTCCTGGTGCTTTCGATCGGGCTGGCGCTGTCGATCCCGACCGCCTTCATGCCGGCGCAGGACAAGGCGCAGAGCACGGTGACACTCAAGCTCGGCCCCGACGCCACGCTGGAGCAGACCGTCGCCGTCAGCCGGCAGGCGCAGCAGATGCTCAGCGAGATACCCGAGGTGCGCTCCGTCTTCGTCGCCGCCGGCACGGCCAGCACCGGAAGCGGCATGGGCGCGACCGCCACGACGGACGTCACCAGTTCCACGCTCACGGTGGACCTGGTCGATCGCGGGGACCGCACGCTCAAGCAGTCCCAGGTCGAGTCGAAGATCCGCGACCGGTTGAAGACCATTCCCGGCGTGCGTGTGACCGTCAGCGGCAGCAGCAACGGTTCGACGCTGGAGATCACGCTCGCCGGCGACGATGCCGACACGCTGAACAAGGCGGCCAACCAGGCTGAGCAGCAGCTCCGGTCGCTGAAGAATGTGGGCAACGTGACGTCGAGCGCGGCATTGCAGCGGCCTGAGGTTCAGGTGCGCCCGGACTATGCGCGCGCCGCAGCCCTGGGCGTCACCTCCGAGGCGCTCGCGGACGCCGTGCGGCTGGCAACCTACGGCGATTACTCGACGGCGCTGCCCAAGCTCAATCTGCCCGAGCGCCAGATCGCGATTCGCGTGCGCATGGATGCCTCCGTGCGCGCTGACATGGATGCGATCGCCCAGTTGCGCGTCAAGGGAGATGACGGGGCGGTCAGCCTCGGCTCGGTGGCGGACGTGGCCATGGGCAGCGGCCCTTCGCAGATCGACCGCCTGGACCGTTCCCGCAACGTGACCTTGAGCGTGGAGCTCAACGGCCGTGCGCTGGGCGAAGTGCAACAAGAGGCCATGGCCCTGCCGGCTTTCAAGTCGCTGCCTGCAGGCGTGCGCATCGTGGAGCAAGGCGAGTTGCAGCGCATGGCGGAACTGTTCACGAGCTTTGGCACGGCGATGGCGATCGGGGTGTTCTGCATCTATGCGGTGCTCGTGCTGCTGTTTCACGACTTCATGCAGCCCGCCACCATCCTCTGCGCACTGCCGCTTGCCCTGGGAGGCGCGTTCGGCGCGCTGTGGCTCACCAACCAGTCATTCTCGATGCCGGTGGTCATCGGCGTGCTGATGCTCATGGGCATCGTCACCAAGAACTCGATCCTGCTGGTCGAGTACGCCATCATCGCGAGGCGGCAGCGCGGAATGACACGGCTGGAGGCGGTGATCGACGCTTGCCACAAGCGGGCGCGCCCGATCGTCATGACGACCATCGCCATGGGCGCCGGCATGCTGCCCAACGCCCTCGGCCTCGGCGCGGAGCCCAGCTTCCGGCAGCCGATGGCGATCGTGGTCATCGGCGGCCTGATCACCTCGACCGTGTTGAGCCTTCTGGTGGTCCCCGTGGTGTTCACCTACGTGGACGATCTGCTGCAGTCGCTGCGCCGTTGGCTGCCTGAAAAGCAATCGGCCGCATAGAACACCAGAAAACCGATGAGCGATGCGTCGTGGCCGCGCGCGTGTCAGTCGCGCGGTGGAAACACCGGCTCGCCCAGGTTGAGCATCAGCCGGTTGGCCCAGGCGAAGATCGCCACCGCATGGATGGTGTCCAGGATCTCGAGATCGGTGAGGCCGGCGGCGCGCACGGCGCGCAGTTGCTCCGCACCGAAGCCGGCCGGGCTGCGCGTGAGCTCGATCGACAGGTTCACGATGGCGCGTTCGCGCGGCGTGGTGCCCGCGGTCTGCGGGTCGGTGAAGACCTGTGCGATCACGTCGTTGCGCTTGGCCAGCTGCTCGAAGCGCTGCGCATGCACCGAGGCGCAGTACACGCAGCCGTTGATGCGCGACACCACCGCGCTCGCCAGTTCGCGCTCGGCGCGCGACAGGCCGCCGGGCGCGTACATGATGGCGTTGAACACCGTGGCGCGCTCCTGCAGGATGCGCGGCTGGTGCACCAGCAGCAGGTAGTAGTCGGAGCTGCGCGCCTTCGGGTGGCTGCTGTCCAGCACCTGCACTTGTTCGGCCGAGGCCTGCGTCAGGTCGATCACCGGCAGCCATGCCTTCCAGCCCAGCGTCTCGCTGGTGTAGCCGTCGATGCGCAGCGGCTCGCCGGGCGGCGGCAGGTTGGCCGGGTGGACGAAGGGGGCCGTGTTCTCTTCCACGGCCGTTGCGGCGTTGTCGCCGCCGAGCGCGGCCAGCGCCTGCAGGCCGGCGACCACGCGCACCTGGTAGGCCACGAAGGCGATCAGCTGCGCCAGCGCCACCACCTCGGGCGTCGCCAGCCCGGCAGCCGGCAGCTTGAGCAGGGCCTCGCGATCACCCTCGACCGGGCGATCGGTCAGCGTGCGGGTGAATGCGAGCACAGCCTGCAGCCGTGGGTCCGCGCCTAGCGATTCGACCGGGGCGCCATCTGCGGCAGCCTGCTGCGCCGCGCTCAGCGGCGCCAACGCATCGAGCCGCGCGCGGTAGTGCGCCTGCAGCGCGACGCTGCCCGCGCTGCGCGCGATGGCATGGGCCGCAAGCAGGCGCTCGACCAGCGGCGGGCCCGACAGTGCCGGATCGAACAGGGCTTCGTAGCTGCCCTGCGTGGCAGCGGCCACCTTGTCGCGCTGGTGGCGCACCGCATGAACGGTGCTGCCCTCGGCGAGCGGCACGCAAGCGTCGACGAGGTCGGGGGAAAGCTGGGAATCAGTCATGGGTGGTGTCTCCGGAAGATGTGGTGCGCGCGGCTACGGCCTGCTGCAGGAAGCGCAGCACGCCCTGCCAGGAAGCCTCGTCCGCATGCGCGTTGTTCGCGGGCGTTCCGCCCGAGGTGCTGCGCCGGCCCGACACCGGATGCGCATAGCCGAGCTGCGTGGTCGGCACATAGGGGAACAGGATCGAATGGCCCGCGCCTTCGAAATCGAGATGCGCCACCGCGTGCGGATGCTCGAACTGCGCGAGGCGCTCCGTCACCATGCGGCTGTAGAGGCTCGACGGCCACGAGCCGTCGTCCGTTGCCGACAGCAGCATCACCGGCCCGCGGATGCGTTCGACCCTGATGCGCGCGCGCTCGACCGCCTCGGGGTCTTGCAGCGCGGTCAGCAGCGCGTCGGCATGGCGGCGCGGCTCGGGGCCCTCGTCCCAGGGTGCCCAGGTCGCGGTGCGGTTGTTCTCCCACACATGCGGCAGCGGCTGCCCGCGGAAGAGCCAGGCGGGCCCCTCGCGTCCGAGCGATGGATCGCAAGCGTTCTGCGCGCAGTGCACCACGGCGCCGGGCACATAGCCGATCACCGCCGAGACCGACTCGGGGAACAGCGTGCCCAGCAACAGCACCAGCTCGCCGCCGCGCGACTGGCCGCTGAGCGCGACGAAGCCGTGCGCCGGGCGCACCGCGCGGTGCAGCCAGGCCAGCGCTGTCTCGAAGTATTCGAGCCGGGTGTTCGAGATGTAGTCCGACAGGCCCGGCGCCTTGAAGTAGGCGAGCGCGAAGGCCGCGTAGCCGTGCGAGGCGTACAGCGCGGCACGCGGCTCGTTGATGCCGCCGCCGGAGCCGTTGAGGATCATCACGGCCGGATGCGGGCCCGGCCCCGCAGGCAGGTAGAGCGTGCCGACCAGGCCCTCTTCGCGCACATCGCGGCGGGTCACGCCCTCGCCGGCCAGTCGCTGCAAGAACCCGCCATGGAGTTCTTCGGCCGCATCGCCGCTTCGGCGCACGCTGATGTCGGTGCGCAGCGCCGCGCCCGGCACGGCGCCGAACTGCTCGCGCGCACCGGGCGTGTCCGGCACCTGGGACCAGACCAGGCCCATCTCCGACACGCCTTGGTAGCTGCTGCCGGCAATCGGCGCGTCACGCTGCAGGTCGACCGTGCCTGCGGCATCGGCCACGAAGCGCGCCGACGCGCGCCACGGCACGCCGGCCCCGCGCTGCGTGCAACTGGCGATCTCGATCTGCTCGCCCGGCGCCAGGCCATCGACCGCGATGCGCCGGGGCACGTCGATGAGCGCGTCCTCGGGCGTGATGCTCAACATGCGCGCGCCCTCACTTGACCGGCGTGACCTGCATCGCCGTCGTGCGGTCGCTCAGCAGCGGCACCACCTTCAGGCCCTTCTTCGCGGCCCAGATGTTCTGGTAGTGGTAGAGCGGGATCTGGCCCACGTCGTCGGTCACCAGCTTGGCGGCATGGCGGAAGATGGCTTCGCGGCGCTTGGCGTCGAACTCGACGGTGGCGGCGTCCAGCGCCTTGTCGACCGACTCGTTGCTGTAGCGGCCCCAGTTGTTGGAGCCGCGGCCGCGCTTGGCGTCGGGCGTGGTCAGCGTCTGCAGCAGGCCGTAGCCGGCTTCGCCGGTGCCGTTGCCCCAGGCGATCACGCTGACCGCATATTCGTTCTTGTTCGCGCGGCTCGAGTACACGGCCCACGGCACCACCTCGACCTTGGTCTTCACGCCGATGCGGCTCCAGAACTGCGCCACGGCCTGCACCGTCTCGGGCGCCTGCGGGTAGCGGTCGCCAGGCACGTGAATCGCGATCTGGAAGCCCTGCGGGAAGCCGGCCTCGGCCAGCAGCTTCTTCGCCTGCTCGGGGTTGTAGGCGATGTCCTTGACTTCGGGGTTGTAGCCGAAGCTGCCCTTGGGCATCCACTGGTTGGCCTCGGTCACGGTGCCCTGCAGCACGCGATCGACGATGGCCTTGCGGTTGATCGAGAGCGACAGCGCCTGGCGCACCTTCACGTCGAGCAGCGGGTTCTTCTCGAGCGGCTTGCCCGCGTTGTCGGTGATGAACTCGTTCGGGCCGGCCTTGAAGGTCGGCTGCAGCAGCAGCACGCGCAGCCCCGGGTAGGTGTACACGCTGACCTTCGGGTCCTTGCGCAGCTTTTCCACGTCGGTGACAGCGACCTTGTCGATCACGTCGACGTCGCCGGCCAGCAGCGCGGCCGTGCGCGCCGCGCCGTTGTTGATGAAGCGGTAGTTGACCTTCTCCCACAGCGGCTTCGGGCCGTAGTAGCCAGGATTGCGCTCGAACACCGTGCGGTCGCCCGGCACGTACGAGACGAACTTGTAGGGGCCGGTACCGACCACGGCGCGGCCCGCGTTGTAGTCCTCGGTCTTCGACTTCTCGCCGACGTGCTTGCTCACGATGTAGATCGATGCGATCTCCAGCGGCAGCATCGGGTTGGGCGTGGTGGTCTTGACGATCAGCGTGGCCGGGTCCTTGGCGGTGGCGGACTCCACCGAGCGCAGCGCGCCCGAATACGAGGCCACGCTGCCCGGCACGTTGCGCGCGCGCTGGAAGGAGAACACGATGTCGTCGGCCGTGAAAGGCGTGCCGTCCTGCCACTTGATGTCGGTGCGCAGCTTGAATTCCCAGGTCTTGTCGTCCAGCGTCTTCCAGCTCGACGCGAGCGCGGGCTCCAGCTTGCCGCCGTCGCGCGAATTGATGATCGAGTCCCAGAAATGCAGCGCCAGCGAACGGTCGCCCGCGTGGTTGTTGAGCTCGGGGTCGACCGAGGAGATCGGGTCGGCGAAGCCGATGGAAAGCGTCTGGGCGGAGGCCGATACGGAAGCCAGTGCTCCGGTGGCGAGCAGTGCGGCGGCGGTAATGGGAAGCAGGCGGTTCATGAAGATCCTTTGGCGAAGACAGTGAAGCAGGAGATCAGTTCGAGTCGTACGTCGTTTCGTACAGATGGCAGGCCGTGGCATGCCGGATCGCGATGCCGCGCAGCTGCGGCACCTCGGTGCGGCAGCGCGGCATCGCCTGCGGACATCGCGGATGAAAGTGGCAGCCCGAAGGCGGTGCGATAGGGCTCGGGATCTCGCCGCGGATCGCGCTGAAGGTGGTGCGCCGCGCGTCGATGCTCGGAATTTCGGCCAGCAGCGCCTGCGTGTACGGATGGGCCGGCCGCGCGAACAGTTCGGCCACCGGCGCGCTTTCGACCACGCGGCCGAGGTACATCACGACCACGCGGTCGCACAGATGCTCGATCACGCCCAGGTCGTGGCTGATGAAGAGGTACGCCAGCCCGAGCTGGTCGCGCAGGTCCATGAAGAGATTGAGGATCTGCGCCTGGATCGACACATCCAGCGCCGCCACCGCCTCGTCGCACACCAGCATCGAAGGCTGCACCGCAAGCGCCCGCGCAATGCCGATGCGCTGGCGCTGGCCGCCGCTGAACTGGTGCGGATAGCGATGGCGCAGCGTGGGGTCGAGCCCGGCGCGCTGCAGCTGGGCGCACACGTAGTCGTCCTGCCCTGCCGCGTCGGTCAGCCCGTGCAGCAGCGCCGCCTCACCCACGATGCGCGAGACGCGCAGGCGCGGGTTCAGGCTCGCGTACGGGTCCTGGAACACCATCTGGATGCGCAGCCGAGCCGCGAGTTGTTCCTCGGCCGAGAGGCTCGCCACCGGCTTGCCGCCGACGATCACCTCGCCCTCGGTCGGTGTCAGCAGGCCCGCGGCGATGCGGCCCAGCGTCGACTTGCCGCAGCCGGACTCGCCGACCAGGCCGACCACCTCGCGGGGCCGTACCGACAGGTCGACCACATCGACAGCGTGCGTGACCACCGGCGGCTTGCTCATGCCCACGCTGCGCAACGCACGGCCGACAGCACCGGGCGGCGGCGTGACGCCGAAGCGCTGCGCGACCTGGCGCAGTTCGATCAGCGGCACATCGTTTTCCTGCGCAGGCGCGCGCGCGGCGGCCGGCAGCGCGGCCGGCAACGTGCGCACGGATTTGTCGCGCTGCGGATGAAAGCAGCGCACCTCGTGCCAGGGCGCGTCATGCCGCGGGCGCGAAACCTCGGGCCGCACTTCGCAGGCCGCGTCCGCATGCGGGCAGCGCGGCGCGAAGGCGCAGCCGGCCGGCATGTTGAGCAGGCTCGGCGTCATGCCCTGGATCTGGCGCAGCCGCGCGCCGCGTTCGTTGGCGCTCGGCAGGCTGTCGATCAGCCCGCGCGTGTATGGATGCTGCGGATGGTCGAGCACGTCGGCCACCGTGCCGTGCTCGACGATGCGACCGGCATACATCACGGCGATCTCGTCGGCCAGGCTCGCCACCACCGACAGGTCGTGGCTGATCCAGATCAGCGAGGTGCCGGTGTCGCGCACCAGCTTCTGCACTTCGGAGAGGATCTGCGCCTGGATCGTTACGTCGAGCGCGGTGGTCGGCTCGTCCGCGATGATCAGGTCGGGGCCATGCAGCATCGCGATGGCGATCGCCACGCGCTGGCGCATGCCGCCCGAGAGCTGGTGAGGGTAGGCGCGCAGGCGCTCCTCCGGGCTCGGGATGCCCATCAGCCCCAGCGTGTCGCGCGCATGGCGGCGTGCCTCTTCGGTAGAGACGCGCTTGTGCGCCTTCACCGCCTCGATCATCTGGGTGTCGACCCGCAGCACCGGGTTGAGCGTGGCCATCGGGTCCTGGAAGATCATCGCGATGCGGTTGCCGCGCAGTTCGCGCCGCTCGGTCGCAGGCAGCTGCGTGAGTTCGCGGCCCTGGAACAGCACCTGCCCGCCCTCGACCTTTCCTGGCGGATCGACCAGGCCCATGATCGAGAAGCCCGTGACCGACTTGCCCGAGCCCGACTCGCCCACCAGGCCCAGCACCTTGCCTCGCCCCAGCGTGAAGGACACGCCGTCGACCACCGGCAGCACGCCAGCGCGCGTGTGGAAGCGCGTCTGCAGGTTGCGCACCTCGAGCGTCGGCACCTCGAGGTCTTGCACGGGAACGGCGCTCATTTCTGCAGCCTCGGGTTGAGCACGTCGCGCAGCTGGTCACCGACCAGGTTGATCGCGACGATGGCGGCCAGCAAGGCGACGCCGGGGAAGAAGCTGATCCAGTATTCGTTGGACAGCAGGTATTGGTAGCCGTTGGAGATCAGCAGCCCCAGCGAAGGCTCGGTGATCGGCACGCCCAGCCCCAGGAAAGACAGCGTGGCCTCCAGCGTGATGGCGCGCGCGATCTGCAGCGCGCCGATGACCAGCAGCGGCGGCAGGCAGTTCGGCAGGATGTGGCCGGTGACGATGCGCCAGCGCGGAATGCCCTGCCCCTGCGCCGCGTCCACATACTCGCGCCGCGCCTCGACCAGCGCCTGGCCGCGGGCGGTGCGCGCGTAGTAGGCCCACTCCAGCAGCACCAGCGTGAGCATCACGTTGCCCACACCCTTGCCTACATAGGCCAGGATCATCAGCGCCATCAGGATGGTCGGGAAGGACAGCAGCAGGTCGACCAGCCGCATCAGCAGCGCGTCGACCTTGCCGCCGGCATAGGCGGCAATCAGGCCGACCAGCGTGCCGACCACCGCGGCGATCAGCGCCGAGCCCACGCCCACCGTCAGGCTGATGCGCAGCCCGTAGACGATGGCCGAGTACAGGTCGCGGCCCTGCCCGTCGGTGCCGAGCCAGTAGGTGTAGCCGCCTTCGCTGCTGTGCGAACCCGGCGGCAGGCGCGCGTCGAGCACGTCGAGCTGCAGCAGGTCGTAGGGGTTCTGCGGCGTGATCCACGGCGCGAGCAGCGCGGCCAGCACCACGATGCCCAGCACCACCAGCCCGCCGACGGCGATGCGCGAGTGCAAAAAGTCCGCGGCCACGCGCCACCAGATCGAGCGCTCGTCGTAGCTTTTTGCTGCGCTCATTTCGCGCCCTCCAGCCGCACGCGCGGATCCAGTAGCTTGTAGAGCAGGTCGACGATGAGGTTCAGCGTCACGAAGATCACGACCACCACCATCAGGTAGGCCACCACCACGGGCCGGTCGAGCGAGTTGATGCTGTCGAGGATCAGCTTGCCGGCTCCCGGCCAGGCGAAGATGCTCTCGGTGACCACCGCATAGGCGATGGTCGCGCCCAACTCCAGCCCCAGCACCGTGACCAGCGGGATCATGGTGTTGCGCATCACGTGCATCAGCACCACGCGCGTGGGCGTGAGGCCCTTGGCGCGCGCGAACTTCACGTAGTCCTGCGGCAGCACCTCGCGCACGCCGGCGCGCGTGAGCCGCAGCACCAGCGAGATCTTGAACAGCGCCAGGTTGAAGGCCGGCAGCAGCAGGTGCTGCCAGCCGTCGAGCGTGAGCCAGGACCACTGCACGCCGAACAGCTCGCGCGTGGCGCCGCGTCCGCTCGCGGGCAGCCAGCCGAGCTGCACGCTGAACACCATGATCAGCATCAGCGCGACCCAGAAGGCCGGCAGCGAGAAGCCTACGATGCTGGTGGCCATCAGCGTGCGCGACACCGGATGCTCGGGCTTCATGCCCGCGAACAGCCCCAGCGGCACGCCCACCACGATGGCCATGAGCAGCGCCGCGAAGGCCAGCTCCATGGTGGCCGGCAGGCGCTGCAGGATCAGGCGCACGGCGTCTTCCTGGTAGACGAAGCTGCGCCCCAGGCTGCCGTGCAGCGCGCCGTCGACGAAGGCCAGGTACTGGCGCCACAGCGGCTGGTCGAGCCCGAGCCGCGCGATGGCGGCCAGGCGCTCCTGCTGGTTCATGTCCTCGCCGATGAGGATGTCGATCGGGTTGCCGATGGCATGCAGGCCGATGAAGACGATCACCGTCATCGCCACCACGACGCCCAGCGCCTGCAGCACGCGGCGCAGCAGCCAGCCGGTCATGGGGACACCTCGCGGTCGCCGGCTTCGATGTACGGCGGCAGCTCCGAAGGCGTCCATTCGTCGCCGTCGAGCTCGGGCTCGGCATAGCGCTGCATGGCGGCGAAGTGCTGGTCGGCGTCCTCGCTCAGCAGCCTGGCCGCAAGGCCGCGTGCCAGGCGCTGTGCGCCGTCGGTGATCTGCGGGATGTCGCCGGCAGCGGCGCCGTGCGAGAGCGAGGCGGCGTAGTTGAAGCAGTGCACGCGCTCCAGCCCTGGGCAGGCGCCCGGCGTCTTTTCCTGGAATTCGAACAGCGGGCCGAGGTCGGGCGATTCGGCCAGTTCGCTGTCTGCCATGCCCTCGGGCGGCGCGAAGCGGTCTTGCCAGACGCGCACCTGCGCGGAGAACGCGGCGAACTCGGGCCGCAGTGCCCAGTCGGTGCGAAAGCCCGTGCTGAACACGACGAAGTCGGCCGCCAGCGGGCCCTTGGCCGTGTCCAGGCGCAGCGCGCCGTCGGCCCGCTGCGCGGCGCCGAGCACCGGCGTGCCGAGCTGGAAATGCGCGTTCGCATGGCGCGACACGCGCAGCGTGCTGCCGTGCGGCGGCGGCACCTGCTGCACGTTGATGTAGTGGCGTATGCGCCACTTCCATTCGTCAGGCAGTTGCCAGAAGCCGTGGACCATGCCCGGGCTGCCCGCGCCCTTGCCCTTGTTGACGCGCGGCAGGTCGGCGCGGCGGATCAGCAGGTCGACGCGCGCGGCACCGGCTTCGAGCGCGCTCGCGGCGGCATCCATCGCCGAGGCGCCGCCGCCGACCACGGCGACACGCTTGCCGCGCAGGCTCTCGGCGTCCCAGCGTTCGGACGAATGGGCCCAGCGATCGCGCGGCAGCGAAGCCGCCCAGTCGGGCACCCAGGCGCCGCCGAGGCCGTCGCGGCCGGTCGCGAGCACGACGTGGCGCGCCTGCACGCTGTAGTGCCCGCCGCCCGCGGCGAGATCGGCCAGGTCGAGCTGCACCACGCCGTCGGCGCGCGGCAGCACCGCCCTCACCTGCTGTTCGTTGCGCATGTCGAGGTCGAGCACGCGGCGATACCAGCGCAGGTACTCGGCCCACTGCAGGCGCGGGATCTTGTCGAGCGCGTCCCAGGCCGCCAGGCCCCACTGCGCCTCGAACCAGGCGCGAAAGGTCAGCGCCGGCAGGCCCAGCGCGGGGCCGGTGAGCTCCTTGGGCGAGCGCAGCGTTTCCATGCGCGCGGTGGTGGCCCAGGGGCCTTCGAAACCGGCGGGCGAGCGGTCGTAGATGCGGGCATGCACGCCCAGGTGCGTGAGCGTCGCGAGCAGCGCGAGGCCCGCCATGCCGCCGCCGACGATGGCGACGTCCAGCAGCGCATCGCCTTGCGCTGGATTGGGCGGCACCCAGCGTTTGGCCGGCAGGCCGAGCCAGCACAGGTCTTGCCGCAGGCGCGCTTCGAGCGCGGGAAGGCCGAGGGGTACGTTCGTCACAGGGGCTTTCAGGAAATGCTCTCTTCGTCCGCAGCGGCATCGCCGCCGCCGTACAGGGTGCGCAGCAGCGCCGCGTGCGCCGACACGTCGTGCTGCACGAAATGCGGCAGCTCGCTGGCGGCGGCCAGCAGCGCATCGATCAGCGCGCGCACCGGCGCCGTGATCGGCTTGGCCTGCGGCGTGACCACGCCGAAGACGAAGGGAATGTCGGTATCGAGCGGCCGCACGGCCAGGCCTTCGAGCGGCGCGCCGCAGGCGGTCAGCGGCTCCAGCACGGCCACGCCGAGCCCGGCGCGGGCCAGCGCCTGGGCGTTGACCGAAGAATTGGTCTCGATCAGCGCGTCGCGCCGCGTCGGCGAATGGCCGGCGCGCGCCAGGGTGGCGTCGAGCCGGTGGCGCAGGCGGAACGGGTTGCTCATCGTGATGATGCGGCGCTGCGCGAGCGCCTCCAGGGGCACGACCTCATGCGCCGCCAGCGGATCGTCCTGCGGCAGCACGGCCACGCAGGGCATCTGCCCGATCCAGTGCACCTCCAGCCCGCGGTGCTCCAGCGGAAGGCTGCTCGCGCCGAGCTGCGCCGCGCCGCTGAGCACCGCATGCACGACCTGCTCGGGCGAGGCACTGCGCAGCTGGATCGGCATGGTGCCGGCCTGTGCCTCCATTTGCCGCAATGCCTGCGGCAGCAGCCCGAGTGCCAGCGCGGAGGTGGCGGCCAGCAGCAGCGGCTGGGCATTGCCGCGCGCGATCTCGGCCGCGCGCAAGTGGATCTGCTGAAGGCTGCCCAGGGCGCGGTCCACATCCTCATAGAGCAGGAAACCCTGCTCGGTCGGCGTCACGCGGGGGCCGTGGCGGGTGAACAGCGCATAGCCGATCTCGGCTTCGAGTTCCTGCACCAGGCGGGACACTGCCGGCTGCGAGCGCGCCAGCAGCCGTGCCGCGCCTGTGACGCTGCCGGTCGACATGACGGCGGCGAAGGCTTCAAGCTGCCGGAGTTCCATGGGGTTCAGTATCCATTTTCATCATCATGAAGCATTTAGCATGTGAATTGCAAATACTTCATCCGCATGAGCTTAGATGCGGGGTTTCTTAGCGCGGGATTCGAATCCCAACTGCTCGACAGATCGCGAGTCCGCGGGATCCCGTGTTGGGCTTGACCGCCTGCCGGAAGCCATCGCTGATTTCGGCGAATGGCTAAAATGGCTAATCCCCCCTATCCGAGTCCAATCATGCAAGTCAGTGCCACGGATGCCAAGAACCGTTTCGGCTACTACCTGAGTCAGGCCGAGCGCGAGCCCGTGCAGGTGATGAAGAACGACCGCGTCGCGGTGGTGATGGTCTCGGCTGCGCGTTATGCCGAACTCGAGGCGCTGGAACGAACGAAGACGCTCGGCCAGCGCAAGCGCGAATTCAACGAAACCTATGCGGAATGGATTGCCGCCCAGAACGGGCTCGTTGAGCGCGTGGGCGTTTTCGGCGAGGACTACCGTCCCTGGTGAGGGGATCGCGCGATGGCCCAGTTCGACGTCTATGCCAATCCGTCCAAGACCCAGCGCGGAGAAATCCCCTGGATGGTGGACATCCAGAGTGACATCCTCGACAAGCTCCCGACTCGCCTCGTGATACCGCTGGCACTGCGTGCCCACATGCCGGCGGCGATGCCGCGGTCTCTTTGCCCGATCATCGGCTGGAACGGATCGACGCTGGTGGCATTGCCGCATCTGGCTGCACCCTTTCGGGTCAAGGATCTGGGTCCCGTCCAGGGCAGCTTGCGGCCGCAGGCGAACGATTTCGTGGCCGCGCTCGATGCGGTGATCAGCGGCATCTGAGTCGCACCACGATCAGTGCCGTCGGGCTGCCGGGCAATCCGCCGATGCAATGCTTGTCCACCACGAGTATCAGGCCACCTGGCGCGTTGGCCATCTGCAAACCTTGCAGGTGCACGGGCGGTTTCCGTCAGCATGGTCACCCAGCGAACAATCTCTTCAGCCAACCCTGCTTGATCTGGCCGCCAGTCCTTCCCTGTCCCAATTCCTTTCTTACCTGTGCCTTGACGATCCTTTCCGCCGTCGACTCGGTGACTTGCAGATGCGCTTTCACGGCGGGGACATATGCACCGTCTTCGTGACGAATGTGGTTGAACAGCCAGCGCGAAAGCATGTCGTGAAGCTCGGCCAGCACATCCTCGGTGCGGCGAGTGCACCAGGAAAGGCAATCGCCCTTGGCTCGAGGGCGAGTGCTTCCCTCTTGCATTCCGGTTCTGCGCGGGGAATCGCTCTCATAGGGGATTTCCCTTGCGAGCTGGCTTGAAGCTTGCATAGGCCGGCAAGATAGTTGAATATTTCAACTATTGAAGGTTTCTCTCAAATCGCCATGCACGCACCGCTCCAGCTCAAGACCGACTACATCAACGTCCTGCTCGACATGGCCACCGAGCGCACGCGCGATCGCGGTTCGCGTGTCTACGAGATCGAGACCGGCCTGTCGCTGCGCGACATCCGGCTCCTGCGCGCCATCGGCGGCTCGCCCGGTATCACGATGGGGCAATTGGTGCAGGCCTGCGCGATCGAGAAAACGCTGGTCTCCAAACTGATCAGCGCGCTGGTCCAGCGCCAGCTGGTGCAGCGCCAGATCGGCAGCGAGGACGCCCGGCAGATCCACATGTACCTGACGCAGGCCGGCATCGACCTCGTGCTGCAGGCAGAGCCCATCGGGCGGGAAATGGAAGCGCGCTTCCTCGACTGCCTCAGTGCGTCCGAGATCGACACCCTGCGCCGCATCCTCAACAAGATCATCG
Source organism: Variovorax durovernensis (assembly GCF_977011995.1). Classification (NCBI taxonomy): domain Bacteria; kingdom Pseudomonadati; phylum Pseudomonadota; class Betaproteobacteria; order Burkholderiales; family Comamonadaceae; genus Variovorax; species Variovorax durovernensis. The sequence continues at coordinate 722,984 of NZ_CDRNCW010000002.1, forward strand.
ACGCGGAAGCGGGTTCGCGCGATGTCTTCGAGTTTCTGCTGGCCCAGTTGCGCGAAAGCAAATCTTCGGAATCCTCCACCCCTCCCTCTGGCACTCCTCGAAAGAAGTAAGGCTTCATGGCAACTCCACTCTCGCTGCGCCGCGCGTTCGCGGTCACCCTGTCGGCACTGGCCCTGACGATCTCGGCCGCGGCCGGCGCGGACACCGTGCTGCGCACCGTGCCCTCGTCGGACCTGAAGATCCTCGACCCGATCTGGACCACCGCCAACATCACGCGCAACCACGGCTTCATGATCTACGACACCCTCTTCGGCATGGACGAAAAGGGCGTGATCAAGCCGCAGATGGTGGACAAGTACACCGCCAGTCCCGACAACAAGGTCTGGACCTTCACGCTGCGCCCCGGCCTGAAGTTCCATGACGGCGCGCCCGTCACCTCGCAGGACGTGATCGCATCGCTCGCGCGCTGGGCCAAGCGCGACACGCTCGGCCAGAAGATGTACGAGGCCATGGACAACATCACCGCGGAAGGCCCGAACGCCTTCCGCATGAACTTCAAGCAGCCCTTCGGCGTGGTGCTCGACGCGCTGGGCAAGCCCAATCCGCTGGTGCCTTTCATCATGCCCAAGCGCGTGGCCGACACCCCCGCCGACAAGCAGATCGAAGAGATGATCGGCTCCGGTCCCTTCACGCTCGCCAAGGAAGATTTCCGCCCCGGCGACCGCGTGATCTACCGCAAGAACACCGCCTACGTGCCGCGCAAGGAAGCCCCTTCGGGCCTGGCGGGCGGCAAGGTGGTGAACGTGGACCGCGTGGAATGGGTGCTGCTGCGCGACCCGCAGACGCAGGTCAACGCCCTGCTCAACGGCGAGGTCGACATGCTCGAGACCGTGCCCTCGTCCGGCTACACCGACATGCGCACCAACCAGAAGATCGAACTGGTGGACGTGATGCCCGCCGGCCCGTTCACCGTGATCTACAACCACAAGGTCGCGCCCTTCAACAACCCGAAGGCGCTGAAGGCGGCCATGCTCGCCATCAACCAGGAAGCCATGCTGCGCGCGCAGGCCGTCTTTCGCGACTTCTACAAGCCCTGCGCCTCGATCTACCTGTGCGGCTCGATGTATGCGAGCGACAAGACCGGCTTCTTCACCGGCAAGCCGCAGTTCGAGGAGGCCCGCAAGCTGCTGAAGGAGTCGGGCTACGACGGCAAGCCCGTCGTCATCATGCTGCCGGGTGACTCGCCCGCATTGAACAAGCTGCCTGCGATCTACGGACAGTTGCTCAAGCAGGTCGGCTTCAACGTCGACGTGCAGACCACCGACTGGGCCACGCTCGTGACCCGGCGCACCAAGAAAGACCTGCCGGAGAACGGCGGCTGGAACGCCTTCATCACCTTCTGGGGCGGCGTGGACGCCAGCAGCCCCATCACCTACAGCCCGTTGACCGGCAACGGCGACCAGGGCTACTTCGGCTGGCCGGTCGATCCCGAGCTGGAAAAGCTGAAGACACGCTTCATCGAAACCGCCGACATCGCGCAACGCAAGGACATCGCGGCGCAGATCCAGCTGCGCGTGCTCGAAGGCGGTGTGATCGCCCCGCTGGGCGAAGGCAAGGCGCCCACGGCGGTACGCCGCGGCGTGGTCAGCGGCCTGCTGCCCTCGCCCGCCGTCCTGTACTGGAACGTGCGCAAGCAGTAGGCGCGGCCCTCCACTTCTTCATCGAGTCGCTTGGCCGGTCGCACCCGTTGCGACCGGTCGGGGATTTGCTTTGCCCGCATTACCTGCATCGGCTGTTCAACCGCTCGAACGAGACCCTCTTACATGCTCAACTTCCTGTTGCGGCGCGGCCTGGCCACGGCGCCCGTGCTCCTGATCGTGGCCGTCATCGTCTTCCTCCTGCTGCGCATGACGCCCGGCGATCCGGCGGCGGCCATCGCGGGCGACGGCGCCACCGTGCAGGACGTCGAACGCATCCGCGCACAGCTCGGCCTGGACGCACCGGTCATCAGCCAGTTCTTCGGTTGGCTGGGCCACGTTCTGCGCGGCGACCTGGGCTACTCCTACTTCTACAAGATGAGCGTGACCCAGCTGATCGGGCAGCGGCTGGAGCCCACGCTGTCCGTGGCTGCGGTGACCGTCGTGCTCACCGTGCTGATCGCGGTGCCGCTGGGTGTGCTGGCGGCCTCGCGGCGCGGCGGCCGGCTCGACCGCTTCATCATGAGCGCCTCGGTGCTCGGCTTCTCCGTGCCGGTGTTCGTCGCGGGCTACCTGATGATCTGGCTGTTCTCGATGCAGCTGGGCTGGCTGCCGTCGCAGGGCTACAGCCGCATCGCCGAAGGCGTCGGCCCATGGCTGCGCAACCTGGTGCTGCCGTGCGTCACGCTGGCCGTGATGTATGCCGCGCTGATCGCACGGGTCACGCGGGCGGCGGTTTCCGAAGCGCTGACCGAAGACTATGTGCGCACCGCGCGTGCCAAGGGCATCTCCGAGTGGCGCATGCTGATTCGCCACGCCCTCGCGAATGCGGCCGTGCCGATCGCCACCATCGTCGGCCTGAGCGTGGCCGGCCTGATCGGCGGCGTGGTGGTGACCGAGACGATCTACGCCATACCGGGCCTGGGCCAGCTGACGGTGGACGCGGTGCTCTCGCGCGACTACCCCCTCATCCAGGGCATCACCCTGTTCTTCTCGCTCGTCTATGTCGTCGTCAACCTGCTGGTGGACCTGAGCTACCTGCTGCTCGATCCACGCATCCGCTACTGACGCGCGGCCATCTTCTCTTGGAGACCCTTTCCATGAATTCGATTTCCATACCGATGGACTCGACGACGGCGGAACTCCGCCGTCGCAAGCCATCCCTGCTGCGCCGCGTCTTCTCGAATGGTGCCGTGCGCACGGGCAGCGTGCTCCTGTTCCTCATGGTGGTGCTGGCGGTCGCGGCCCCCTGGCTCTACACCATCGACCCCAACGCCATGGACCCGGCCAGCTCGCACCTGTCGCCGGGCGCGCATGCCGAATTCACGACGCTGGCCGGAGACAGCTTCGAGCGTTTCTTCCCGATGGGCACTGACAGCATGGGCCGCGACATCTGGAGCCGCACGGCCTACGGCGCGCGCATCTCGCTGTCGGTCGGGGTGGCGGTCGCACTGGGCTCGATCGTGCTGGGAATGCTGGTGGGCATGATCGCGGGTTACTTCCGCCGCTTCGACGGCGTGATCATGCGCGTCATGGACGGGATGATGGCGATCCCGGGCATCCTGTTCGCCATCGTGCTGGTCGCGGTCTGGCGGCCGAGCCTGTTCACGGTGATCCTGGCCATCACCGTGCCGGAAACGCCGCGCGTGGCAAGGCTGGTGCGCTCGGTCGTCCTGTCGGTGCGCGAAGAGCCGTATGTCGAGGCCGCCATTGCGCTGGACACGCCCGCCTGGAAGCTGATGCTGCGCCACATCCTTCCCAACACGGTGGCTCCGCTGATCGTCCAGGGCACCTTCGTCTGCGCGGCTGCGATGCTGGCGGAAGCGGTCATGTCCTTCCTCGGCATCGGGCTGCCCTCCGACGTGCCGACGTGGGGAAACATCATGTCCGAAGGCCGCGCGTATTTCACGTCGCATCCTTCGACCGTGCTGCTGCCGGGCGCCTTCCTCGCGCTCACGGTGCTGGCGGTGAACATGCTCGGCGACGGCCTGCGCGACGCGCTCGACCCCAAGTTCAACAAGCGCGGGAGCTGACCATGGCACGCACGCTTTCCACCACCACCTCCTCCGCAGCCGGATCGGCCTGCCTGGTCGTGCGCGACCTGTGCATCGACCTGCCCGAGGGCGCGGACCGGCCGCATGCCGTTCACGCCGTTTCCTTCGACGTGATGCCCGGCCAGGTCGTGTGCCTGCTGGGCGAGTCGGGTTCCGGCAAATCGGTGATCGCCCAGGCCGTGATGGGGCTGCTGCCCGCTTCGCTGGTGCCTTCGGGCGGACGCATCGAGGTTCTGGGCGAGAGCATCCTCACGGCCGATGCCGCGCAGCTGCGCGCGTGGCGCGGCGCACGCATGGCGATGGTGTTCCAGGAACCCATGACGGCGCTGAACCCGGTGATGCGCTGCGGTGCGCAGGTCGACGAAATACTGGCCGAGCACACCGGGCTCGGCGCCTCCGAGCGCCGGCAGAAGGTGCTGGCCATCTTCGCGCGCGTCAAGCTGCCGGAGCCCGAACGCATCTACGACGCCTACCCGCACCAGCTGTCGGGCGGACAAAGGCAGCGCATCGTGATCGCCATCGCGCTGATCCTGCGTCCCGCGCTGCTGATCTGCGACGAACCCACCACCGCGCTGGACGTGACCACGCAGGCCGAGATCCTCTCGCTCATTCGCGAGATGCAGCAGGAGAACGCAACGGCGGTGCTGTTCATCACGCACGATTTCGGCGTGGTCGCGGACATTGCGGACCATGTCGTGGTGATGCAACTGGGCCGGCAGGTCGAAAGCGGCCCGAAGGACGACGTGCTGCGCCGCCCGAAGGAGCCCTACACGCGCATGCTGCTCGACGCGGTGCCGCGGCTGGAGCCCGCCCCGCGCCCTCCCCTCGCGGACGCGCCGCCCCTGCTCGATGCGCGCGGCGTGACCAAGACCTATCGCTCCGGATCGTGGCCGGGCAAGCGCCGCACGGTGCATGCGGCCACCGATGTGTCGCTCAAGCTGCATGCCGGCGAAACCGTGGGCATCGTGGGCGAGTCAGGTTCGGGCAAATCCACCGTTGCGCGCTGCATTGCGCGCCTGATCGAACCGACCGGCGGCGAAGTCTGGGTGCCTCACATCGAGGCGCAGCACACGCAGCGTGCTCGACTCTCGGCATTCAGGCGCATGGTGCAGGTGGTGTTCCAGGACCCGAACCGTTCGCTGAATCCGCGCCGCACGGTCGGGCAGTCGATCGTCGAGGGGCCGGTGAACTTCGGCCTTTCTCCCGAGAAGGCCTGGAAGCGCGCCGAGGAACTGATGGACCTGGTGCGGCTGAAGCCCGAGGTGCTGCATCGCTATCCGAGCGAGTTCTCCGGCGGCCAGCGACAGCGCCTGTGCATCGCGCGTGCGCTGGCCTGCGAACCCCAGGTGCTGATTGCCGACGAGGCCGTGTCGGCGCTCGACGTCTCGGTGCAGGACCAGATCCTCAAGCTGCTCGCGGAAATCCAGCAGCGCCTGTCCATCGGCATCCTCTTCATCACGCACGACCTGCGCGTGGCCAGCCAGATCTGCGACCGGCTGATCGTCATGCACAAGGGCCGCATCGTCGAACAAGGCACGGCGCACGACGTGCTGCTGTCGCCGCGCGAGGCCTACACCCGCTCCCTGTTGGCCGCGGCCCCTGGTCAGGGCTACGCGTTCGGGCAGGGCTGATGCGCGCGCACCAGCCACTGGCCCCGATCAACATCTCCGACCCGAAAAAGAAACACACCATGGAAACACCCCTGTACGCCCTGAGCGCCGTCCAACTGCTGGAACACTATCGCGCCCGCACTCTCTCGCCCGTCGACGTGACGAAGTCCGTGCTGGCGCGCATCGAGCGCTGGGAGCCGAGCATCCACGCCACCTACGCGCTGGATGCCGAAGCCGCGCTGGCCTCGGCCCGGGCCTCGGAAGCGCGATGGAACCAGGGCGCGCCGCAAGGCGAACTCGACGGCGTGCCCGTCACGCTCAAGGAAAACATCGCCACGCGCGGCACGCCGACTCCGGTCGGCAGCGCCGCCACGGTGCTGTCGCCCGCCGCGGCGGATGCGCCAGCGGCCGCGCGCCTGCGCGAAGCGGGCGCGGTCATCGTCACCAAGACCACGATGCCGGACTTCGGCTTCCTGGGCGCGGCCCCTTCGAGCTTCCATGCGCTCACGCGCAACCCCTGGGACCTGAGCAGGAACACGGGCGGCTCCAGCTCCGGTGCGGGCGCCGCGGCCGCCGCGGGCTACGGCCCCTTGCACCTGGGCACGGACATCGGCGGCTCGGTGCGCATTCCCGCCAACTTCTGCGGCGTGTTCGGGCTCAAGCCCAGCCACGGGCGCATTCCGGTCGATCCGCCGGCCGCCGCGCGCGTGATCGGTCCCATGACGCGCACCGTGGCCGATGCCGCACTGCTGATGAAGGTCGTGTCTCGCCCCGATCCGCGCGACTACATGAGCCTGCCGGCACAGGACATCGACTGGGAACATCTGGGCCGCGACGTACGGGGCCTGCGCATCGGCCTGTGGACCGACACCGCGGGCGGCTGGCCGATCGATCCTGAAGTGAAAGACGCGGTGCTGGCGGCGGCGCGCGTCTTCGAGCAGGCCGGCGCCATCGTGGAGCCCCTGTCCGACTGGACCACGCTGGACATGCGCATGGGCATGGCGCACTTCTTCACCATGCGCTGCCGCGTCGACCTGGCGGCCATGCCGGTCGAGCGCGCCAGGCTGGCGGCGGACTACATCCACGCCGCAGGCGAGTTCGCAGGCTCGCTCACGCCCGAGGAAACCTTCCGCGCCTTCACCCGCATGCAGGCGCTGCGCGCCGCGACCGTGGCAGCCACGCAGCCATACGACTACGTGCTGTCGCCGGTGTCGCCCGTGCTGCCGTTCGCGGCGGAGGCCATCAACAGCGGACCGGAGAATCCTCTGAAAGACTCCCACTTCACCTCGGTGTTCAACCAGTCCGAGCAGCCCGCGGCGTCGATCAATTGCGGCTACGCCCGCAGCGGCCTGCCCATCGGCCTGCAGATTGCAGGCCGCCGGTTCGACGACCTGGGCGTGCTGCAGATTGCCCGCTTCTACGAGTCGGTCCGGCCAGCGCAATCGCCGTGGCCGGAACCCCGCTGATCGGGTACAGCGCGAAGCAGGCGGTCGGGTCGGGCACGGGCACCGGGCAGATCCAGGCCGGCAGGAGCCCGATCTCGCGCGGCTGCCGTCGGGCATCAAGACGGCAAAGCATGCGGCGGCGCGCTGGCCGATGCCTTCGAGCATGTTGCGCAGGGGGAGAGAGGGCATCATGGAATGCGGCCGGTCGCATGTGCGCCTAGCCGTCGAGCGGTACGCCGCCGCCGAAACGGCAGATCCACAGATCCGTCATCTCGCGCTGGGCGGCGCCGATCGAGCGCTGCCAGGCCACCAGCATTTCCCATTGCTCACGCTGCGCGTGTAGCATGCTTTTGCTCACGGCCAGTTGCCAGTTCATGATGGATTGAAAATAGTCGCCGCCGAAGGGCGCGGGAGTTCTCGGGGTCGTCGAAAAAGCATCGCTGGGCATGTGGTGTCTCCAAGAGCCAGCGGCCATCCTAGGAACTCGCCGGCGGGTTCGCTTGATGCGCATCAAGCAACGCGCGGATGCCCGTCAGGCCCCGGCGTCGCGGATCGCGCTGCGCAGGCGTGCGGAAGCCCGGCCGACCTCGGCCTCCACGGCCTGCCATTGCGCCGCCCCGGCGGTGTCCATTTCGGCCACCCTGTCCTCCACCTCTTTCTGGCTCTGCCGCAGCGCGAGGATGCGCCGGTCCAGGTCGACCCTGGCCTGCCCGCTGCTCTGTGCGCCCATGCGCTCGAGCCGGGCGACGGCCTGCCGCGCCCTGTCGACATCCCGCTGCGCCCGCTCGACGATGGAACTCTGCGTGCGGGTGATCGGCGCGTAGACGAAGGCGGGCTGCGAGGCCAGCGCCCGGCGCTCGGCATCGGGCAGCACGAGACGGCCTGCGTGCACCTGCAGCTGCGCCGCCGGTACCGTGACGAGGTGCTCGCCCGTTCTCAGGTTGCCGCCCGTGTCGACGAGCAGGAAAGTCACGCGCTGTTCCCGGCCGACGATCAGGTCGCGCACCTTGCCCAGCCTGTCCCCGGACGCGTTGTACACGGGCCGCCCGAGGATGCTCTGCTTCGCGCTCCATCCCGCGACCACTTGCTCCGTCTCTGTCGTCGTGGTGTCCAGCCGAACGGCACCGGCCACCTGCGCATCGGCGATATGGGCAAGCGCGAATGCGAGCGTCAGGCCGACGATCAGCAGGCTGCCGACATGCGGCTTGCGAACCCGCGCGAGGGAGTGATCGCGATGTTCGAGGAGTGCTTTCATGCCAGGGAGCTTCGAGGTGGGAAATTGACCCATCCTCCCGTCCGGCACGGCCCTGCGGCTTGAGAAAAATCAAGCCCGCGCGATCAAGCGCCGGGCCGATGGCTTGCGCGCCTTGACGCGGTGCCGCCCGGGAGGACACTGGGCGGATGAACACCTTCAGTCCATCGGCTGCGATCGCCGGGCTGGCCGTGGCACTGGGCATCGGCGTCATGGTCGGGATCGAGCGCGAGCGCCGAAAGGGCGACGGCGACCGGCGCGCGGCCGCCGGATTGCGCACCTTCGCCATCGCGGCGCTGACCGGTGCGGTCGCGCAGATCCTGCCCGTGCCGACGCTCGTTCCCATCGGGGCAGCGTTCGTCGCCACGCTGGCGGCGGTGTCGCACTGGCGGAGCCGATCGCAAGACCCCGGCATGACCACCGAGCTCGCCCTGTTCACCACCTATCTGATCGGCGTGCTGTGCGCCATCGATCCGTCGCTGGGCGCGGCGTGCGGGACCGGCCTGACGCTGCTGCTGGCGACGCGCCGCAGGCTGCACCGGTTCGCAACCCAGTTGCTCAGCGAGCAGGAGTTGCACGACGGCGTCCTGCTGGCGGCGCTGGCCCTGATCGCGCTGCCGCTCATTCCTTCCGGCCCCATCGAGATGCTCGGCGGCATCGCGCCCCGGCCGCTGGCCGCGATGGTGTTGCTGATCATGGGGGTACAGGCTGCGGGACAGGCTGCGGTGCGTTGGCTCGGCGTGCGCAGCGGCATGCTGGGCGCGGGCCTGGCTTCCGGCTTCGTGTCGAGCACGGCCACCATCGTCGCGTTCGGCAACCGCGCACGCGAGCAGCCGCTGCACACCGGCCTGCTGGCCAGCGCCGCGGCCTTGTCCGCGGTTGCTACCTGGGTGCTGGCCCTGGTGATGACTACCGCGCTGTCTCCGCAGGCGGCAGTCGCCTTGCTGCCTGTGGCATTGGCCGGTGCCGGAGGCGCGGCGGCGGTGGGTCTGTTGCCGCTTCTGTCGCACCCGCCGGCCGTCGCGCCGGAAGTGCCCGCCAGCGCCGGAAGCGCGCTGCATCCGCGCGAAGCGCTCATGGTTGCACTGGCTCTGGCGCTCGTCGCGCTGCTGGTGGGCACGGCGCAGCGGCACTTCGGCAATACGGGGCTGCAGATCAGCATCGCGCTCGCCGCACTGGTCGATGCGCATGCGCCCATCGCCTCGCTCGCCTCGCTGCAAGCGGCCGGCACGCTGTCGACGGAGCATTTCATCCGGGGCGTGCTGGTGGCTGTCGCAACCAACACGCTCACGCGCTGCGTGGTGGCCGTGGCAGCCGGCGGCAGGATCTACGCACTGCGCGTGGCCGCCGCGCTCGTGGCGAGCCTGGCCTGCGCATGCGTCGCCGCCGTCTGGCTCGTGGGCGCCTGAGCGCTCGCCGCGCCTTGATCCAGCGCAAGTCGCCGGGCCGGGCGACCTCCTAGAGTCGCCCCGAATTCATCACATCGCGCGGCAAGAGACCGGCACGACCGGCGGGCGCATACATGAGGAAAACCATGGCACGTCACTTCCGGATACCCGACATCACCGTGCGAATTCCCTTCGGGACCACGGAATCGGAGCGCACTGCCCTGCTGCGGGCCGCCGGCGTTCCGCTGGACGCGCACGGCGACATCGCCGGGGGTTTCCTGCACGAGCGCGGGCCCTTGAGATTCGGCGGCGACACCATCTGCCGCTGGCTCTGCACCGGCGACGCATCGCCGGCGCGACCCTTGGCCGATGAGGAGCCCGGCCCCATGTCCGCCCCGCAAGGAGCCTGAGATGAACGCGATCCGTTCGATCCTCGTCCATCTGGATGGCACCGACCGCGCCGAGGCTCGGCTGCGGCTCGCGCACCGGATGGCGGCCCTGCACGAGTCGGCGTTGACCGCGCTCTTCGCGGTGTCCCCCAGCGTGCTGGCGGTGCTGCCGATGATGGGCGGCATGCCGCCCATGCCGATGGCCGGCGAGGTAGACCGCGACCACCGCGCCCACGCCGCCGCCATGTTCGAGCGGCTTCTGCAGGACAACGCCAATCGCAGCGACTGGCGCGAACTGCGCGGTGAACCGGTCATCGAGAGCTTCGTGCGCAGCGCGCTCACCTGCGACCTCATGGTGCTCGGGCAACGCAATCCCAGGGACGCGGCCGGCTTCGACGTGCCCGGCGACTTCGTCGAGTCCGTCCTGCTCGGCAGCGGCAAGCCGGCGCTGATCGTTCCCTTCAGCGGGCGGATCTCGCCGGCGCCGGACAAGGTGCTGGTCGCCTGGCGCCCGACACGCGAGTCCGCCCATGCGCTCACCACCGCCCTGCCCATGCTGCAGTCGGCGAAGGAAGTCCATCTGGTGGCCTCGGTGGACGGCGACGATCCCTTGCTGCCGATATCCCGGCTGCGGGACTATCTGCGCCTTCACGGCATCGGGCAGACGCATGGGCATCGGCCCCTGGAAGACAACAGGCACACCGGCGAGGCGCTGCTATCGCTGGCGGCGCAGGTCGGCGCAGGGCTCATCGTCATGGGCGCCTACGGGCACAGCCGCGCGCGCGAGCTCGTGCTCGGCGGCGCCACCCGCACGGTGCTGGAATCGGCCACGATTCCGGTCTGGATGACGCACTGATGGGCGGGTAGACCGACATTCAGAGCGAGATCACCCGCCGGGTCTTGCCGCTGCGCCCGCAATGCGCGCCTTCGCCGCTGCGGCAATGGATGCGGATGCCCCGCGCGCCCTGCGCCTCGAGAAAGGCTCCGAGCACTTCGCGCCCCTTGCACAGGGTCTGTGCGGCCTGCGCATCCTTCGCGCAGGACTTCAGCAGCAGGTCGCGCGGCCCCTGCTGTACCAGCTGGAAGTCGAACAGGCCGGCCTCTTCCTCGAGCACCGTGCTCACCGCCAGCGGCAGCACCTTCACCGCCGGCATACCGCCGGTGCCCGCCAGGCGCAGCGTGTCGTCGTCGCGTCCCTGCACCTCGATGGCCGGCAGGTGCGAACCGCATTGGCAGTCCGCGTCCAGCAGCGTGACCCGGTCGCCCAGGTCGTAGCGGATCAAGGGCTGCAGGTGGTTCGCCAGGTTGGTGAGCAAGGTCGTCGTGCCGGCATGGCCTCGCGGCACGGCGCGGCCGTGCGCATCGACAGGCTCGAGGATCGCCCAGTCGCTGTTGAGGTGCATCACGCCGAGCGGACATTCGAAAGCGAGCGAGAGGAACTCCGAGGCGCCATAGCTGTTGGCCACCGGGCAGCCGAATGCGCCGCGCACGAACGCACGGCTGGCGGCCGACAGTGTCTCGCCACCGGTCCAGACCTCGCGCGGCGCCGCCTTGAGCCGGCCGGCGCGCCGCTCCTGCGCGAGCAGCACCGCGGCGCTGGGATAGGTCGCCACCACCGTGGGGGCGAATGCATCGAGTTCGGCGCACAGCCTGTCCAGCGGCTGCAGGAAGGAGATGCCGCGCAGGCGCTCCGAGAGGCCCGGCTGCAGGCGCCGCAGCCGCTCGACCGATACCGTGCTTGCGAAATGCCCGTCGGTCGCGCCGACGAAAGCAATGCGTTCGGTCAGGCTCCACGGATCGAGCAGGCGGTCCAGCGGCCGCAGCAAGGGGCGGCGCAGTGCCTCGAGCGCGTCGTATACCGCCATCGCGTGCGCATCCTGCACGAAGATGGCTGGCTCTCCCGTGCTGCCCGAGCTCTCCCACACGGTGTAGCGGCCCATGAAGGCCGTCGCGATCTTCGTGGGGTCGGCGACGAAGCCGCGCAGTGTCTGCAACGAAAGCGCCGGATCGGCCACCCAGCCTTCGAAATCGCGCATCAGCTCCGCCTTGTGCGACACCGGCAGGTCTTCGAGCCGCACGGTGGCCGGATCGCAGCCTGCCAGCAGACGCCGGTACCGCGGCGAGCGCGCGGCCGCACCCGCCAGGAGCGCCGCAAGCCGCTGCGCGCGCAGCGCGGCAAGCGATTCGGCAGCAGCCTGCGTGGCCATCGACACCTCGGCCGCGACCACGTACGCCTGCCATGGATCAAACGTCGGCGGCATGGGCGCGGCTTCAGGGAAATGGCGGTGCATGAAGGCTCCTTCGAGCTTGCAGCTTGCGCCCGCACCGGCGCGGCGGCTTGACATGCATCAAGCCACGAACCGGCACCGCCCCGCACCATGGCCGACCACTCCGGAGCCTTCCTTGAGCATTCGCCATCTCGACCGCCTGCTGTCGCCGGCCTCCGTCGCCGTGTTCGGCGCTTCCGGCCGGCCCGGCAGCGTCGGCGCCACGGTCTGGCGCAACCTGCGCGCCGGCAGCTTCGCGGGGCCGGTGTACGGCGTGAATCCCAAGCATGCATCGCTGGACGGCGTGCCGATCTTTCCCGATACCGCACATCTGCCTGCCGCGCCGGACCTCGCGCTGATCTGCACGCCGCCTGCCACCGTGGCGCCGCTGGTCGCCGAACTGGGCGCGCTCGGCACGCGCGCGGTGGTGGTCGTCACTGCGGGGTTGAGCGCGCAGCAGAAGCAGGCCGCGCTGGAGGCGGCACGCCCCTTCACGCTGCGGCTGCTCGGCCCGAACTGCCTGGGGCTCCTGAGCCCTCACATCGGCCTGAACGCCAGCTTCGCGCACACCGATGCGCTGGCGGGCGACGTGGCCTTCGTCTCGCAGTCGGGTGCGCTGGTCACGGCCGTGCTCGACTGGACACGCAGTCGCGGCGTGGGGCTGTCGCACCTGATCTCGCTGGGCGACCATTGCGACGTCGACTTCGGCGACCTGCTCGACCACCTGGCCAGCGATGCGCGCACACGCTCGATCCTGTTGTACGTGGAGTCCATCGAATCGCCGCGCAAGTTCATGTCGGCCGCACGCGCGGCCGCGCGCAACAAGCCGGTGATCGTGGTGAAGGCCGGGCGCGCGGGCAACGGCGTGAAGGCGGCCGCCTCGCACACGGGCGCGCTGGCGGGTTCGGACATGGTCCACGACGCGGCCATCCGCCGCGCCGGCATGCTGCGCGTCGACACACTGCAGGAGCTGTTCATCGCCGCCGAAACGCTTTCGTGCTTTCGTGGCAACAGGCACGGCACGCTCACCGTCATGACCAACGGCGGCGGCGCCGGCGTGATGGCCGCCGACGCGGCTGCCCGCGAGGGCGTCATGCTGGCCGAGCCCGGCGCGCAACTGCTGGCTCGCCTCGATGCACTGCTGCCCGCGAACTGGTCGCATGCCAACCCGGTGGACATCATCGGCGACGCGCCGGTCGAACGCTATGCCGAAACGCTCTCGGCGCTGCTGGCCGCCGACTCGGCGGGCGCGGTGCTCTTCATGCACGCGCCGACGGCCATCGTGCGCAGCGAGGACATCGCGCGTGCCTGCCTGCCGCTGGTGCGCAGCCACACTTCGCGCGTGATGAGCGCCTGGCTCGGCGACAACGGGGTCGCGCAGGCGCGCAAGCTGTTCGAGGACGCCGGCGTGGCCGACTACGCGACGCCGGAAGAGGCGGTGCACGCCTTCGCGATGCTGCAGACCTACCGGCGCAACCAGGAGATCCTCATGGAGACGCCAAGCGCCAGCCGCAATCCGGTGCCCGACGGCCTCACGGTACGCACGGCGCTGGATGCGGCACTGGCCGAGGGGCGCGAGTGGCTGGGCGAACAGGAAGCCAAGGCGCTGCTGCAGGCCTACGGCATCGAGACCGTGCCCACGCTGGCGGTGGCCGCGACAGTGCAGGCGGCCATCGAGGCCGCGCGCGGGGTTGGCTATCCGGTGGCGCTCAAGATACTGTCGCGCGACATCACCCACAAGTCGGACGTGGGCGGGGTGCGGCTCGGTATTTGCGATGAAGCCGCCCTGGCACAGGCCGCCCGCGAGATGCTCGATGCGGTGCGAAGCGCCCGGCCGCTGGCGCGGATCGACGGCTTCACCGTGCAGCGCACGGTGCATCGACCGCATGCGCAGGAGATCATCGTCGGCGCCAGCATCGACCGTGTTTTCGGGCCGGTGATCCTCTGCGGCCAGGGCGGCACCGCGGTCGAGGTCATCGGCGACACGGCCATCGCGCTGCCGCCGCTGAACCGCGCGCTGGCGCATGAACTGGTGTCGCGCACACGCGTGGCCCGCCTTCTGGGTGGATTTCGCGACCATCCGCCGGCCCAGGTCGACGCGCTGTACGACGTGCTCGTTGCGGTGTCTCAGATGCTGGCCGACCTGCCGCAACTGGCCGAGCTGGACATCAACCCGCTGTGGGTCGACGAGAACGGCGCGCTGGCGCTGGACGCCCGCGTGCGGCTGTCGCGCACGCCGGTGGGTGGCGCCGAGCGTTTCGCGATCCTTCCCTACCCCGCGCAGTGGGTGCGCGCGCAGACCTGGAACGCCCGCGCCATCGTGGTCCGGCCGATACGTCCCGAGGACGAGGCGCAGCAACGGCGCTTTCTCGAGTCGCTGGATGCGGAGGACACCCGCATGCGCTTCTTCTCCGTGCGCAAGGAGCTGCCGCGCAGCGAGCTCGCCCGGCTGACCCAGATCGACTATGACCGCGAAATGGCCTTCATCGCCGAGGCCACCGACGCGCAGGGCAATGCCGAGACACTGGGCGTCGCCCGCACGGTGAGCGACCCCGACAACGTGGAGGCCGAGTTCGCGATCATCGTGCGCTCCGATCTCAAGGGCCAGGGACTGGGCGCGCTGCTCTTCGAGCGCCTGATCGAACATGCGCGCCGCCGCGGCCTCGAACGCCTGGTCGGCTTCGTATTGCGCGAGAACAGCCGCATGCTGAAGCTCTCGGCCGCGATGGGCTTCAAGGCCGATCCGGCAGAGCCACCCACATCGGGGCTGAGGCGGATGGTGCTGGAGCTGAAGACTTCAGCAAGCCCGTCGTGTTCCCCGGCGTGAAGCCGTAGAAGCGATCGTTGAGGTAGCGGGAGACCTCCACGATGTCTTCGTCGCCCCAGCCCAGCGAGGATGCCTGCTGCCAGCGCCGCACCTGCTCTGCGAGGCTGTCCCAATCGTTGACCAATTTTCTGCCGCGCCAGTGCATCTTTTCGTTGTGGCACGCCACGCAGTTCGCGTTGTAGAGCAACTCGCCGCGGGACTGCGACTGGGTCTGGGCTCGCAGCGGACTCCCGTACAGGGCCGCGAGGGCTGGGAGGGCCGCCAGCACGGCCAGGCCCGCCACGCGGCGGCCACCTGCTGATGAGAAATGCATGAGACGCATGGGACTCTCCTGTTCGATGACGGAGGAAGAAGACGCCATGGTCTCGCGGCAACAGAACGCAGCCTTGATCCAGCGCAACGCAGCACGCGATGCGAGTGCCGAAGATCCGGTAGCCACGGCCCGACCGGCGGCGCCGACAGCGGGCCTGCCGCGAGTACCCACCGGTCTTCGAAGGAACCCGCATGCTCAGCGCCTACATCACCCATCCCGACTGCGCGCGCCACGACATGGGCGCGGGCCATCCGGAGTGCCCCGAGCGGCTCTCCGCCATCCATGACCGGCTGCTGATCGCGGGCCTGCTCGACTACATGGCGCCGTACGATGCGCCGCTTGCCACGCGCACCCAGCTCGCACGCGCGCACACGATGTCGTACGTGCGCGAACTCATTGCCGAAGCCCCCTCCGAAGGCCTTCGCTTCGTCGACCCCGACACTCTCATGAACCCGCACACCGTGCGGGCCGCGATGCGCGCCGCGGGCGCCGCCGTGCTGGCCACCGACCTGGTGCTGGCGGGCAAGGCGCCCACGGCCTTCTGCAACGTGCGCCCGCCCGGCCACCACGCCAAGCGCGGCGCGGCCATGGGCTTTTGCTTCTTCAACAACGTGGCGGTGGGCATCAGGCATGCGCTGGACGTGCACGGCCTGCGGCGCGTGGCCCTGATCGACTTCGACGTGCACCACGGCAACGGCAGCGCGGACATCTTCCGGGGCGACGACCGCGTGCTCATGTGTTCCATCTTCGAGAAGGGGATCTACCCCTTCTCTGGCGAGGACGACAACGGCACGCGCATGGTGAACGTGGGCCTGCCCGCGCGATCGGGCGGCGACGCGTTCCGCGCGGCCGTCACCGGGCGCTGGCTGCCGGCGCTCGACGCCTTTGCGCCGCAGCTCGTCTACGTTTCCGCGGGCTTCGACGGCCACCGGGAGGACGACATGGGCAACCTCGGCCTGGTGGAGAAAGACTACACCTGGGTCACGCGGCAGATCATGGACGTGGCGCAGCGCCATTGCCACGGCCGCGTCATCTCCTGCCTGGAGGGTGGCTATGCGCTCAGCGCCCTCGCCCGCAGCGCCGCGGCGCACGTGAAGGTGCTGATAGGCGCGGACTGACCACGGCGCAAGGCCGTGGCCGGCGGGCGGGCTCGGTTCTTTCGTTCAGTGCCCGCTCGCGCCATGCGCCCCGATGCCGGTCTCCGAGCGCACCTGCTGGGCGAGGAAGCCGCCCCGGTCGACCTGGGCGCGCGCGCTGCGGTCCAGCACCGAGAACAGCCAGATGCCCGCGAACGCGATGCTCATCGAGAACAGGCACGGCGAGGTGTAGGGGAACGGCGCCGATCCCGCCGGGTAGCCGAAGGTGGCCTCCCAGACAGAAGGCGACACCACCGTCAGCGCCACGGACGACACCAGCCCCAGGAAGCCGCCGATCACCGCGCCGCGCGTGGTGCAGCCCTTCCACAGCACCGACATGAACAGCACCGGGAAGTTGGCCGAGGCCGCGATGGCGAAGGCCAGCGAGACCATGAAGGCGATGTTCTGCTTCTCGAACACGATGCCCAGGAGCACCGCCAGCACACCGAGCGCCAGCGTCGTGATCTTGGAAACCCGCAGCTCGGCCGCGCTGCCTGCATCGCCCTTCTTGATGACGGTGGCGTACAGGTCGTGCGACACGGCCGAGGCGCCCGAGAGCGTGAGGCCCGCCACCACCGCAAGGATGGTCGCGAACGCCACCGCCGAGATGAAGCCGAGGAACACATTGCCGCCCACGGCATTGGCCAGGTGGACCGCCGCCATGTTGCCGCCGCCCCGCAGCACGCCTTTGGCGTCGAGGAACTCGGGGTTGGTCAGCACGAAGGTGATGGCGCCGAAGCCGATGATGAAGGTCAGCAGGTAGAAGTAGCCGATCCAGCCCGTGGCCCACATGACCGACTTGCGCGCTTCCTTGGCGCTGGGCACCGTGAAGAAGCGCATCAGGATGTGCGGCAGGCCGGCCGTGCCGAACATCAGCGCCATGCCGAAGGAGATGGCCGAGATCGGGTCCTTCACGAAGTTGCCCGGCCCCATGATCGACTGCCCGATGCTCGCTGCCACCTGGGCGGTCTTGCCGTCCTTGAGCGCCAGGTCGGTCTTGACCTTCACCGCGCCGGCGAACATCGCCTCCGGGCTGAAGCCGAAGTGCCACAGCACCGACACCGCCATGAAGCTTGCGCCGCCCAGCAGCAGGCCGGCCTTGATGATCTGCACCCAGGTGGTGGCCGTCATGCCTCCGAACAGCACGTAGACCATCATGAGCGAGCCCACGATGACCACGGCGATCCAGTAGTCGAGGCCGAACAGCAGCTTGATGAGCTGACCGGCGCCCACCATCTGCGCGATCAGGTAGAACGCCACCACCACCAGCGTGCCCGAGGCCGCGAAGATGCGCACCGGGGTCTGCTTGAAGCGGAAGGCCGCCACGTCGGCGAAGGTGAACTTGCCGAGGTTGCGCAGCCGCTCGGCCATCAGGAAGGTAATGACCGGCCAGCCGACGAGAAAGCCGATGGAGTAGATCAGCCCGTCGTAGCCCGTGGCCATCACCGCGGCCGAGATGCCCAGGAAAGACGCCGCCGACATGTAGTCGCCGGCAATCGCAAGCCCGTTCTGGAAGCCCGTGATGCCGCCGCCGGCCGTGTAGAAATCGGACGCCGAGCGGGTGCGCGCCGCGGCCCACTTGGTGATGAACAGCGTGCCCACCACGAAGAACGCGAACATGCCGATCGCGGTCCAGTTGGTGGGCTGCTGCTGGAGCTGCCCCAGGTCGGCGCCAGCAGAAAAAGCGCTCAGCGAGGCGGCGCACAGCGCCAGGAAAGCGGCGGTGGAGCGCGCGAAAGAGAGACCGGCTTTCATTTCTTCACTTCCTTGTTCACGTCTTTTTGCACGGCCCTGACCACGGTGTCGGACAGCGCGTCGAACTCGGCGTTGGCGCGCCGTACGTAATAGGCGGTGATCGCGATGGTGAAGACGATCACGCCGAAGCCGATCGGCATGCCCAGCGTCATCACGCCTTCGCCCATGCGCCTGGCCAGGAACTCCTTGTCGAAGGCCACGAGCAGGACGAAGCCGTAGTACACGAAGAGCATCAGCAACGCGAGCGTCCAGCCGAAACGGTCGCGCCGATGCTTGAGCTGCCGGTATTGGGGATGCGCGGCGATGCGCGCGACGAGGTCGTCTTCCATGGTGTCTCCTGGGGTGCGGGTGAGCGCATTAGGGGGCAGGGCAACGGTTCAAAGCTTGCGCTGGCGCAAGCTTTTCTCCTCGGGTGCGAGTCACGATGCAGGCACCCCTTTCATGCCTGCTCACGCCTGGGGCGTGCCGGCGTGATGCCGCCAACCCCCACGAAAGACACGAGACATGAACGCTCCCGACCTCCCGTCCCGCCTTCCGACCTACGCCCCGCCGGAAGCACTCGCCCGCACCGCCCACATCGCCGGCCGCGCCGCCTACGACGCGCTGGTGGCCGAAGCCGATGCCGACCACGAGGGCTACTGGGGCCGCCTGGCGCGCGAATTCATAGGCTGGAAGACGCCGTTCACCACGACGCTAGACAGCAGCGACGCGCCCTACTTCCGCTGGTTCGAGGACGGCACCCTCAACGCGTCGTGGAACTGCCTGGACCGCCAGGTGGATGCCGGCAAGGGCGACAAGGTGGCCATCGTCTTCGAGTCCGACGACGGCAAGGTCACCCGCACCACCTATGCGCAACTGCTCGCGCAGACCTGCCGCATGGCCAATGCGCTGAAGGCGCGCGGCGTGAAGAAGGGCGACCGCGTGGTCATCTACATGCCGATGTCGGTCGAAGGAGTGGTGGCGATGCAGGCCTGCGCGCGGCTGGGGGCAGTGCACTCGGTGGTGTTCGGCGGCTTCTCGGCGCATGCGCTGCGCGACCGCATCGCGGACACCGGCGCCGCGGTGGTCATTACCGCCGACCAGCAGGTGCGCGCCGGCAAGCAGCTTCCGCTCAAGGCGCTGGTGGACGAGGCGCTTGCGCTGGGCGGCTGCGAGGCCGTGACGTCGGTGATCGTCTACCGCCGCACCGGCGAGCCCATCGCATGGACGCCGCGCGACCTGTGGATGCACGAGATCACCGAGGCGCAGGCCGACAGTTGCGAGCCCGAATGGGTGGGTTCCGAGCACCCGCTCTTCCTGCTCTACACCTCGGGCTCAACCGGCAAGCCCAAGGGCGTGCAGCACAGCACGGGCGGCTACCTGCTGCACGCGGCGCTCACGACGAAGTGGACCTTCGACATCCACGACGACGATGTGTTCTGGTGCACCGCCGACATCGGCTGGGTCACGGGCCACACCTACATCGCCTACGGGCCGCTGGCCATCGGCGCCACGGAGGTGGTGTTCGAGGGCGTGCCCACATTCCCCGATGCCGGGCGCTTCTGGCAGATGATCGAGCGGCACCACGTCACGGTCTTCTACACCGCGCCCACCGCCATCCGCTCGCTCATCAAGGCCGCCGAAGGCAACCCGTTGGTTCACCCCGACCGCTACGACCTGCGCAGCTTGCGCGTGCTCGGTTCGGTCGGCGAGCCGATCAACCCGGCCGCTTGGGAGTGGTATCGCAAGCACGTGGGAGGCGGCCGCTGCCCGGTGCTCGACACCTGGTGGCAGACCGAGACCGGCGGCCACATGATCACGCCGCTGCCCGGGGCCACCGACCTGGTGCCGGGCTCCTGCACCCTGCCGTTCCCGGGCATCGCGGCGGCCATCGTCGATGAGACCGGCAACGACGTGCCCAACGGAGAAAGCGGCCTGCTGGTCATCAAGAAGCCCTGGCCCAGCATGATCCGCGCGGTCTGGGGCGACGACGCACGCTACCGCGCGAGCTATTACCCGCCCGAACTTCGCGGCTACTACCTGGCGGGCGACGGTGCCGCGCGCGACGCGCTCACGGGCTACTTCACCATCGGCGGGCGCATCGACGACGTGCTGAACGTCAGCGGCCACCGCATGGGGACGATGGAGATCGAGTCGGCACTCGTGGCCTGCACCGCTTTGGTGGCCGAGGCTGCGGTGGTCGGCCGGCCCGACGACACCACGGGCGAGGCGATCTGCGCCTTCGTGGTGCTCAAGCAGCCGCGGCCCGTGGGTGCCGATGCGGACCGCCTGGCCGCCGAGTTGCGCTCCTGGATCGGCAAGGAGATCGGACCCATCGCCAAGCCCAAGGAAATCCGTTTCGCAGACAACCTGCCCAAGACGCGCAGCGGAAAAATCATGCGCCGCCTGCTGCGCTCGGTGGCCAAGGGCGAGGCGATCGCACAGGACGTGTCCACGCTGGAGAACCCGGCGATCCTCGACCAGCTGACCGAGGCGCACTGAGCCTGCCTTGCGCCGGACCGTCCGGGATCCACGGCCCGGCCATGGCCGCTCAGGGCGCCAGCGTGAGCTTGAAGATCTTGTTGCCGTTGGATGCGGCCACGTAGACGGTTCCGTCGCCTGCCACCGCCACGCCGATCGGGAAATTGAAAGTCAGCGCCGTGCCGGTGCTGTCCCGCAGCGTGCTGATCTCACCGCCAGGCGTGACCACGCGCGCCACGCCATCCCAGGCCTGAGTCAGGAACACGTTGTCGTTCGCATCCACCGTCACGCCGTAGGCGTAGCCGAGCTTGGCCGGCGTGGCGGCCGTTCCGTCGACCACACCGGCGCCGGCGTTGCCGTTGGCGCAATCGCCCAGCAGCGTGCTCACCGTGGCGCTGGCCACATCGATCTTGCGCAGGCATGGACTGTCGGTGTCCGTGTCATACAGCGTCTTGCCGTCGCGGCTGAGCGCCAGGCCCTGCGGGCGCGACATCTGGGCAGCCGTGCCGACGCCGTCGAGATAGGCCTGCGTGCCGTCGCCCGCGAGCGTGCTCACGGTGCCGTTGGCCGCGACCTTGCGCACGCGCTTGTTTTCCGTGTCTGCCACGAACAGGTTGCCTGCGCCGTCCAGCGCAATACTCGCGGGGTTGTTGAACATCGCGGCGGCCGGGCTGTCGGCGTACCCGCTGGTAGTGCTGCCCACCCATGTGCTGTATGTCGTCGCGCTGGCGGCGATCTTGTTGATGCGATGCTGGTCGCTCACGTACAGGGTGCCATCGGCTGCCAGTGCCAGGCCGAACGGCGTGTTCATGGTCGTCCCCGGCGTTACTTCCGCGCCGTTGCCGCTGGCCGTGTCGATCCTGTAGACCGAACCATTTCCTCCCATGGCCACATAGAGGTTCGCGCCGCTGCCATCCAGTGCGAGTTGATAGGGACGACCGTAGGCCACCCCCGTGGTCGCCATCACGTTGGAGACCCAGGGCTTGACCGTCAGCGTGGCGGCATTGCTGTTCATGCTGCCGTCCGCGCCCGTCACACGCACGCGCAGTTGCTGTCCGCTGTCGGCCAGTTGACTGGCGCCCGTGGTGAAGCTGTCGGCGGTGGCGCCGGAGACATCGGCCCAGTTGGCGCCGCCGTCCACACTGCGCTGCCATTGGTAGGCCGTGGCGTGCACGGCCTGTACCTTCAACGTGGCGGCCACGCCCTGGCCAATGGTGGTATCCGATGGCTGCGTCGTGATGGAGAGCGTGGTGTCTTCCGGCGTCGGTGCCGGCGTCAGCGTTCCCTGAGGGGCAGGTGCTGGTGCTGGAGCGACAGCGAGGCCGGGGAAACCGCCGCCTCCGCCCCCACCACCGCCGCATGCCGCGAGCACGAGATTCATCATCAGCAACGCGGCGGGGGCGCGCCATGCACGGGAAACGGTACGACTGGTATTCATGATGGTCCTTCCTTCTTTCGATCGAGGTGAATGAGAAGGTCCACACGGTATGGAAGGCGACACCTGCAATCCAGTGTCGAAGGTCATCGCCAGGCACCGAAAAAAAGGTGCTCAGATTGAACTCAAGCGTACGTCGTATCGAGTCGAGGCAGCGATGAAAGCACCTGCAGAAGCCTGTCGGCGGCCACCGGCTTGAGCAGCACCTGCAATCCTGAGTCGAGCATCTCCCGTTGCCGCTGCGGCGCGGTTTCTCCGGTGATCAGCAGCACCTGCAAACCTGGACCGAAGCGCGCGCGCAGCCGCTGCGCCGCGGCCAGTCCATCGGCACCGTCGGCCAGCCGCACGTCGCACAAGAGCACTTCGACGGGGGCTCTTTCTTGTGTGGCTTGCACCAGCACGGCCTCGGCTTCGGCCTCGCCGGCCACCGCGTCGATGGTCACGCCGTGGGCCTGCAGCAGCCCTGTGACGGCTTGGCGGATCGCGGCTTCGTCATCGATGACGAGCACACGCTGCGGCAATGGCGAGGCGGCGCCCGGGCGCGCGGCAAGCGGCGCTGCACCCAAGGCCGACACCGCCGGAAGCACCAGCCGAAAGCGACTGCCGCGATGCAGGCGCGAGCGCACCTGCAACGGGTGCGCCAGCAAGCGCGAGAGCCGCTGCACGATGGACAGGCCGATGCCCAATCCCTTCGCTCGATCGCGCCCCGGATTACCGATCTGGTAGAACTCGTCGAAGATGCGGCCGAGGTGCTCGTCCGCGATGCCGATGCCGGTGTCGCGGATGTCGATCCACACCAGCGGCCCGCGTGCACGGGCGGCAACCACCACGCCGCCACGCGTCGTGTACTTGAGCGCGTTGTCCACGAGATTGGACAGCAGCCGCTGCAGCAGTTGCGGATCGCTCAGCACCCAGCAAGGCGTGGCACGCAGCCGCAGTTGCAGATCGCGGTCGGCCGCCTGCGCCACGAACACATTGTTGAGCGCGAGGAACAGCGGATTGAGCTCCACGGGCCGAATCTGCGGTGCCACCTCGCCGGCATCCAGCCGCGAGATGTCCAGCAGGATATCCAGCGAATCGCCGAGCGTTCCGACCGCATCCATCAACCGCACCGCATGGTCCCATTCCTCGGTGCCCTGAAGCTTCTTCTCGATGACGGCCCCGAACAACGCGATGGCATGCAGAGGCTGGCGCAGATCGTGGCTTGCCGCGGCAAGAAAACGCGTCTTCTCCTCGCTGGCACGCTGGGTTGCGGCAATCTGATGGCTCAGTTGCTCGGCCAGCGCCTCCTTTTCGAAACGCATGGTCAAAGACGCGGTCAGCAGCCGGTGATGCTGCAATGCGAACATGATCATTACGCACATGTACAGCAGGCAGCCGGTTGCCAGGAAAAGGTGCATGCTGTCGCCGCGCCAGGCCAGCGCCAAGGTCAGGCTCGCCATGCTGGGCACGATGAAGCGTGGAATGTTTCGCTTGAGAACCGCCAGCGACAGTGCGCCGCCGGCGCAGCCGCCCATCATCATCACGATGACCATGACCCAGAGCCCCAGGTGCGGCCCTGGTGGAACGCATAGCCAGGGCGCCAGGCCCCAGACGCAGGAGCGCAGCAGCACGTTGCGCGCGTTGAAGCGTGCCCAGTACTCGGGATGTGCGGCCGCATCAGGGCTGCGCTGATAGCGCCTGTAGGCGCGCCGCAGTGTCAATGCCAGGTGCAGCGCCATCCACAGCAGGACTTGCCAGCGCCATGTAGCCACGAACAGGCCGATGCCCAGCGACTGCGCCGTGAGCAAGTCCGCGAGATAGGCTGCTGGCGCGTTGGCATGGACCGCGGCCACTTGTTCGCGCAGCACCCGCCGGGCCAGCTCGGGCGGATGCAAGTCATTCATCGCAGGCATACCGGCATCGCCATGTCGAAGGCCGCATGGCGCGGAGGATCACCTCAGGCTGCTGATGAGCTGGGCTCGCGAGCGCATGCCGAACAGCAACAGCAGGGTGGACACATGGTTCTTGACAGTGCCCTCGGTCAGGCGCGACAGCTGTGCGATTTCCTTGTTCGACTTGCCGGCCAGCAGCCAATCGAGGATCTCGACCTGGCGCGCATTGAGTTGCGGCTGCAACGCTGCTGTCGCCACTTGCGTCACTGCAGTAACCGGGGCCGCGGACGGCCGTGCCGGCAGACCGACCAGATCGTTGTCCCTCACGTAGCGCAACACCTCGCCCAGGTGACCTGTCTTGGGCAGAAAGGCCTGCGCCCCGAGCGCCATCACGCCCTGCATCAGCACATGGCTGTCTTTGCCCGAGAGCACCACCACGCGCGATGCAGGAAAGGCGCGCTTGAAGCGCACCAGGGTGTCGAGCCCTTGGGCGTCGGGCAGATCGAGATCGAGCAGCACCAGGAGGTGCGACGCCACATGGAGCTCGTACAAGCGCAATGCGTCGGCCAGGCAGCGTGCCTCATGCACCGGCATGCTGCCGGTCTCCGCCAACAGCAATGCCCGCAGGCCCAGTCGCACCAACTCGTGATCGTCGACCACCAGGATGCCCCGCGCCGGAATGACAACGCCGGCCTCGCCACGCAATGGCGCGGCATGTGGCGGCAGTGGTGTGGCGGTGGCCATGGTGCGGGCATCTTAGTTTGGATGGTGGTGAACGTGAAATGACCAAAGTCATGAGAACCGGTGCGCAAGAAGGCATATGCAGGAAGACATAGGCCCTGCTCGCGAGGCCTCAACCGGCCAATGTCGGCGAGGAACGGGCAGTGAGGACTGCTGCCCGAATCGGATACAACATCCACATGAACCCCATCCCATTGCCATGCCAACGGTCTTCGGAGCATCACGGGCTCGTCATCATCGAAGGCATCATGGGCTCCGGAAAGTCGACGACCATGAGGTTCGTCGCCAAGGCGCTTGAAGATGCAGGCCGGCAGGCACTTCCTGTTCACGAACGCGCCGACCCGCACCCCGTAAGAGCGACCGACGAGCTCCAGCACTGGTTCGAACCCTGGCGCGAATCCACGGCTGAACAACTGGCGCTTCGAGCGCTTTCAAGATGGAGGTCGTTCATTGAAGAGGTTCGACTTGGCGCTGCAGTGCCCGTGCTGGACGGCCAGCTCTTTCACGGTGACCTCACCAATCTCTTCCTGATGGAGGCGAGCTTCGATGAAATCGCGATTTACTGCGCGAGCCTGACCCAGCTCATCGCACCCTTGCACCCGTTCATCGTCTACCTGCGGCAGGAGAGCGTGGAGCGCGCCGTGCGCACCGTTTGCGCGGAGCGGGGGGAGGCCTGGGTGAAGTATCAGGTCGACTGGAAGCTGAAGGGACCTTACGCGGTGCGCCGGAACTTGGTCGGTCTCGAAGGACTCATCGCCCTGTACCAGGACTACCGTCTCATGACTGACGCACTGTTCGAACGGCTGGCGCTGGACAAGGTGGTCATCGAGAACTCGGAACGAGATTGGGCGCGGTACAACCAGCAGGTTCTCGAACGGCTTGGCCTGGACGGCGTAACAAGCGCCAGTTGAGGTGCGTGTTCACAGGCAGGATGCGGTCGAGGGCGGACTCCGGCTTTTACTATCGGGCGGAAAATATCAAACCATGTCGGCCGAAACCATGCGCCAATTCCGCTCGATACCTCGTCAAGCAATACTTCTTCCCGCGCTGCTGGTGATGACATGCGGATGTGCTCCCCTCGAAGTGAGGGAAAGTCAAAAGCTGGATGCCATCTTGACAGCATCCAGGGGTGAGCCGCCTACAAAATTGGCTCGCAAGTTGGCTCTGGAAGGCTACGCGTGCACCACGCCCCCCGAGGTTCCATTGAGCAAGAACACGATGCTGCAGTGCTCCAGTCAGAAAGGCAACCTGTGGCCACCCTACTCCTGCATCTTTCGCGTTGACCTGGAGGCTGATTCCCAGATGGACTCAAACGACAAACCTCCGGTCGTGAGCCACGCATGTGCTGGGCTATAGGCTGGCGCCGGCCAGAACCCATGCGGGTCAATTCAAGCGGCGGCCGATGGGTTGGCTATGGCGCACAAGGCACGACCTCTCTAAACCAGAAGCGCTAACAGGCTCAGCGGGCTGCAGTCGGCCAGAACTGGCTATTCCGCTGCAAGGCAGAATTTGCCCGATAGCAGTCATACAAGGCGACGCAAGACGCGACGCCAATACACGAGGAACGGTGATGGCAGTTGGAGTGACGGTGGGTTCAATCACAGACGAGTTCGGTGCGCCGTCGTTCGTGCATTCGTTTTTCTCAACCATCAGCGCGCATTGCGAACCCACTGGCTGGGGCAGCCGCTTCCCGCATCTAATGAACGAACTCTATCAAGGCCGTTTACCTCACCTGAATGCCTCGCTTGCGCTTGCGGAGCTGAAGCAGGCAAAGGCGACCCTGAGCAATTTGCCTCCCACGTCTGTAGTGTGGGACATCGAGAACCGTCAGTCCAAGCCGCCCTGGGGCGACAACATCGCAGCGCACATCACGAGCCTTGGCAACTACTTCGTGTCGAGCACCGGACGCGACGTGTTCGACATACTGGAGAAGGCCTTGACGGCCTCTGCCGAGGAAGAGCGGGATGCCATTCTCCAGTGACGGGCGTATGCTGGCCGCAAGTCGTCCGTCACTTCAGACCTCGAATTTACTTCCATGTCCATCAATGAGACGTTTGACCATTCTCTTGTTCCTTCCCGCCTCGCTCGCTGTCGCCCAGGCGATTGAACTGAAGCGCCCGTCGGTGGCCGAGGCCAAGGCTGCGCTCGCTCAATTTTCCTCATCGCAGACCTTCGCGGCGCGCACGCAACGATTTCTGTAGGGGTTGGGAGCTCCTCGCTCTGAAGCGTGTGCACACGAACCAACCTGGCATCAACAATCTGCAAGGCGCGAAGGGGCTATCGCAACAATCAGCGTCAATCGAATCACGATGGGAATCTTCTCTCTATTTGCTGGTGCCAAGGCCGCACCAAAACTCGATCTCGAGGACCTCATCTACAACGTAGCGGAGTTCCAGCGCGACGAAGATTTCCAAGAGCTGTATCGTCGAATGAAGAACGGGGAGGTGTTTGTTCCTGTCGTTCAGTCTTCGCTTCCCCCCGATGCGCGGCCAGGGCAAAAGATCATCACGGATTCATCAATTTCCATTCGGATGCACACAATGCGCGCCCCAGATGGTCAGTTATTGATTCCTTGCGCGACCCAGCAAGATTCGTCAATCCTGAAAGGCGGCTATGTCGGCATGCGCTGGGAAGGATTCCTGGAAATGTCGCTGAAGGTAGACCCACCACCATATGGTGTCCTCCTCCAGGGGCAGCGGTCTTGGATTGCATTTGATCTGGTCCGCGTTCGTCGCGTCCTTCAGGTGACCTTAAGAAAGTGATGTCAACGCGTGTGCGCTCTTCATTTGACCAGCCACAATGGGCCGACAGCCGTTGTCGGCCGATTGTGTTGAAAAACTCTTCTCGAATCCTGTGCGCATCGGCGATCACGAGGATTCGCAGCTCGGTTGCGGGGGCGATAGAACCTGAGAGGCCTCGCGGCCCATCTCACGCGATCCTCATTCCCGCATCTGCTTCAATTGGCATCAACCACTTGGCCATTCGCCGAAGATTCTGGGCAGTTGCCGCCAGCAGGAACTCGTCCTGCGCACCACTGAGTCCGCGAAGCCGGAGCCGATCCAGTTTCATGATGCGTTTGAGGTGTGCGAACAGCATCTCGACCTTCTTCCTTTCCCTGCGCGACTGGCTGTACTCCGGTGTCTTTGCGATGGACCGTGCCGTCTCGCGGGCACCTTCATGGATGCTTCGGGCGATCTTGCGGAACGGCGTGTTCGGGCAACACCGATCTTTGACCCCGCAGTCGACGCAGTCGGTCTGGCTGGCTCGGTAGATCACGGTGTCGGCCTTCGTGACGTGGCTGCGCGGGATCGTGAACCGGCGTCGCTCATTGCGCAGCGCATGGCCTTCGGGACACGCGTACTCATTGCGCTCCGGCACCCACTGGAACTCGCCGATCGACAGGCTGCCATCCTTGCGAACCGTCTTGTCCCACACCGGAACGTGAGGTTCGATCTGCTTGTCTTCGACCATCCAGCCAAGCAGAGGTGCGGAGCCGTACGCGGTGTCGCCCACAAGCCTTCGCGGCTTGATGTCGAAGCGCTCTTCGACCCGATCGATCATGGTTCGGGTGGACTCGACCTCCGGTGTGCGATGCGCAGGCGTTGCCTCCACGTCCACGATGATGCCCGCCGACAGATCGATCAGGTAGTTGGTCGAGTACGCGTAGAACGCCGGGCCACCGGGTGCTGCGGTCCATTGCGCAGCAGGGTCGGTCGGAGAGATGTTCCGGGATGCAGTCTGCGTGTCGTACGTCCCTTCGGGCACACCGTCTGCAACTGGATTGGCCACGTCGAGCGCTTCAAGGTACTCGCGCACCGCGCGGCTGCACTGGGTGCCTCGGCGCCATTGCTCAACCTCAGAAGTAGGAGCATTACGCGCGCGATTGGCGTCGGCCTTGATGATGCTGGCGTCGATGGCGAAGCCTTCGCCTTGAACCAAGCCTTCGGTCATACAGCGGTGCAGTACCGTCTCGAAGACGAATCGGAATGCATCGCTCTGGCGGAAGCGGCCATGGCGGTTCTTGGAGAACGTCGAATGATCGGGGACTCTGTCTTCCAAGCCCAGGCGGCAGAACCATCGGTAGGCCAGGTTGAGATGGACTTCGTCACACAGCCGACGCTCAGACCGGATGCCTAGGCAGTAGCCGATGACGAGCATCCGGATCATGAGCTCGGGATCGATCGATGGCCGGCCGGTGTGGCTGTAGAACGGCGAAAGATGCTGACGCAATTCGCCGAGATCGAGGAAGCGGTCCACGCCCCGAAGCAGGTGATCACGTGGGACGTGATCGTCGAGGTTGAATGCGTAGAAGAGCTGATCTTGAACGGTTGCTTGCCCCATCATGATGCTTACCTCCGTCGGTGACAAAGGGCATGCAAACGGCGAGCCAGCTACTGGGATTCGGCCGAGTTTTTCAACAAAATCGGCCACAACCAGACAGTCACGGGTGACACCCAAACTTCACAATTGGTCCAGATAGATGCCATCAAACAACGCTGCCACGGTAGTCCAAGCTCAGCTCGATGCCTACAACGCGAGAGACTTGGAAGCGCTTCTGAGAACCTACGCGGCTGACGCGGCGCTTTTTGACCTGCACGGTGAACGAACAGCCTCTGGAAGAACCGAGCTACGCGCGCGGTTCTCGTTGCGGCTGGCAGAGCCCGATCTTCACGCTCGGCTGTTGACGAGAACCGTCATGGGAAATGTCGTCGTGGACTTCGAGATCGTCACGCGAAATTTCCCAGAGGGATCCGGCACCATGGAGATGCTCTGCGTCTATGAGGTTCGAGATGGGCACATTCAGAAAGCAACTTTCGCTGCAGGCGAGAAGCGTATCCACACGGCAGCCTAGCCGCGTTGGGCCCACTGCTTTCGATTGGACGCCGACCTCGCACACCGATCAGACCTATGTTGTATCGCCTTTACTGCTCAAGCGGGAATACCTTAGGGGTCGACGAGTACGTGTGCTACTCGGAGATCGGAGCGGACGGCACTTGGGTACGTTACGTAGAGGTCAAGTCAGACGGGATGGCGCTCAGATATGACAGAGAGCGCGCGGCTGATCAGTATGGAGTTCTTCCAGAAGGCGCATGGGAGGAAGTGGAAGCCACAAAGAAGGAGTACGGCATCGTTGCAACGATTTCCGCAGATCTTTTTCAGGCGGTCTGGTCGGTGACGCGCTGTGTCAACGACGATGGCGGGGAAAGCGCGAGACCCAATTGAACAGATGAGCCAGATCAGTTTTGCGGATGCCGAGCAAGTGGGCAAGAGGAAGAAGACGAGGCGAGAAGTCTTACTTGGCGAGATTCGGGGCATCCGGCGATGCGGTTCATCACCATGCACACCATCGGCCCTCAGCGCACGCCAATTTGTGACCTGTTCAGACTTTCCCTAGTTCACGACCACGGTGGTCGCACCGCGCTTGAGTTCGATGCGGATGTCAGATTCAGTCGGCGAGGACGGGGCGTCGAACTGTACCGGCACGAACGCCGCCTTGGCTTGACCCCGCGGCATGTCGACAGTCGCCTCGACAGAGTCGGCGCTGGGCAACCGTTGACCGCCTTGCTCGATCCAGTGGCACAAACAGGTTCGCATTGATGCCATTGGCCAATGCCACCGAGGCGATCGGCACGCCGGGCCGAGACTCCCTTCACCGTATCGATAGTGTTCACGTGGGGGCGTCCATCCCATTGCTTACTACTCGTTTGCCAAGTTTGATGAAGAGCTCGACTGCTCGGATTCGATCTTCGTAGGAATAAAAGAACTACTTTCAGGTAGTCCAAGTTTTTGTCCTCATCGCCAGGTGTGTGTACTAAGTCACGTTCCACTGTGTTTTTGCTTTTCGGCGTCGTCTAAGCGATACGACGCTGGCGCTAGGTGTCAAGAACAATTGTTAACCCTCGTCAACAAAGTTAACAATCATGTCCCACTCCGTTCGATACCGGGTCGTTGTTTCCGCAGCTTCTTCTCTCTTGCTGTTCTCAGCATTGAAACCATGGGATGCCTATGCGGCGTGCACCGTGTCCGGACTGACGACGAACTGCGATACGACAGCGCCCAATCCTTGGGCCACGACCATCGGCACGGGACCGACCACACCATCGGGATCCATCGTCACAGTGGGACCCAACGCGCAGGTTGCCGTTGGGAACGCGAACGCGATCAGTCTGGGGGACAACGCAAACATCACGATCCAGAGCGGCGCGATTGTGCGAAACAGTGCCACGAATACCAACGGCCTCTACGTCGCCGGTGGCAACACCATCGAATTCAGAAATAACAGCACGCTGACGGTGGCGCAGGGCGCGCAGGTCACAGCGGGTGGAACGCAAGGCAATGGGGAGGCGGTCAACCCAATCGGCAGCGGCAATACCATCATCAACAACGGAACCATCCGCAGCGTCGCCGCAGCCGCCATCTGGTTCGAAAACTCCAGCGGACTGAACACGGTCATCAACAACGAGACCGGCATCATCCAGGCACCCGGCAACGTGATTGGCGCCTCCGGCAACGGCTCGGTCGATTTCAGCAACAAGGGCCAGGTCATCGGCAACCTCGTGTTTGCTGGAGGCAATGACACGCTGCGGCTGTACACAGGCTCTGTCATCACGGGCAACTTCGATGGCGGTGGCGGGAACAACACCATCTTCCTGAGTGGCACCGGTAACGCATCGCTGCCTGGGAACATGACCAATTTCACGACGCTCTACAAGAACGACCCGGGCATCTGGACATTGACCGGCACGATCAAGGGAGTCACGGTGGCGCAGGTCCAGCAGGGCACGCTCGTGCTGACGGGCAACAACAGCCAGTACACGGGCAAGGTGATCGTCGATCCTGCGGGCACGCTCGAAGCGCGCGCGCAGAGCCTGCCGCCCACCGTGACGGACAACGGGCTGGTGCGCTTCGCACAGCCCGACAACGGCACGTACACGGGCCTGATCTCGGGGACAGGCGCGGTCGAGAAGACGCAGGCCGGCACGTTGGTGCTGGCGCCCTCGGCCGCCGGCGGCAACACCTATTCGGGCGGAACGACGATCACGGCGGGCACCGTGGCCGTGAGCGCCGACAGTGCCCTGGGCGCGAACACGGGCGGGATCACATTCAACGGCGGCACGCTGCAACTCCAGCAGAACCTCGACCTGGCCGCGTCCCGTGCAGTCACGCTGAACGCACCGGGCGGCACGATAGATACGCAAGGGTTCACGTCCACGCTGGCACAAGGCATGACAGGGCCCGGTGCATTCACCAAGGCCGGCACGGGCAGCCTGACATTGACGGGCACCAACGCCTATGCCGGTGGCACGACGATCTCCGCGGGCACGCTGCAACTCGGCAATGGCGGTACCAGCGGAAGCATCACGGGAGACGTGACCAACAACGGTTCGCTGGTGTTCAACCGGTCCGACAGCGTGATCTTCCCCGGTGCGGTTTCAGGTTCGGGCGCGGTGACCCAGGCGGGCACCGGCACCACGGTGCTGACTGCCAACAACACCTACAGCGGCGGCACAACGATCTCGGCCGGGACGCTGCAGCTTGGCAACGGGGGCTCAACCGGCGCGATCGTCGGCGACGTGAAGAACAACGGCTCGCTTGTCTTCAATCGTTCCGACAACGTGACCTTCCCCGGAACGATCTCGGGCACGGGGACGGTCACCCAGGCAGGCAGTGGCATGACGGTCCTGACCGCGAACAACACCTACAGCGGCATCACCACGGTAGCCACCGGCGCGCTCGCCGTGGGCGATGCCGCGCATCCCGGCGCGGCGCTGTCCGGCGGCGGCAACACGAATATCTCTCCGGGCGCCACGCTGGGAGGCTACGGTAGCGTCACTGGCAAGGTCACCAACAATGGAACGGTCGCGGTGGCCGATGGCCTGCCGCAATTCGCCGGTTCGGGGATGGGCGCCTTCACGATCAACGGGCAATTGATCAACGCGGGGCTGGTGCAGGTCGGCGGCCTGGGTGTGGGCAACCGGCTCAACGTCGTCGGCAACTATGTCGGCCAGAACGGCGTCATTGGACTGAACACCTACGTGGCGGGAGACGGCGCGCCATCCGACCGGCTCGTCGTCAATGGAGGTACTGCGACCGGAACGTCCAGCCTGCGCATCCGTAATGTCGGCGGCGGGGGCGCGCAGACGCTCGCCGACGGTATCCAGGTGGTCCAGGCCACCAACGGTGCGACGACTGCGGCGAGCGCCTTCACGCTCGCAGGCCCGGTCAAGGCTGGCGCGTACTCCTACTATCTCGCCAAGGGTGGGGTGAGCGGCGGTACGTCGCAGAACTGGTACCTGCGCAACGTCGTGCCGCCTGTGCCAGGTGGCGACACTGAAACCCCCACGCCATCCGAAGGGACGCCACCGCTCCCACCTTCGGGGATCACGCCCATTCCGCTATACCGGCCGGAGGTTGCGATCTATGCCGAATTGCCGGCAATCGCCCGCCAGATCGGTATCCAGCAACTCGACAACTTCCATGATCGACAGGGTGATCAGTCGCTGTTGACGGGGGACGGCAAGTTGCCAGCCGCATGGGGGCGCGTGTGGGGCGGACGCACCACCTTGCGTCAGGACGGCACCGTCAACCCCGGATACAAGGGATCGATTGCGGGCTTGCAGACCGGGCTGGACATCTATGCGGACTCCAACGCCAGCGGACACCGCAACCACTACGGGCTGTTCGTCGGCTATGCGCGCGCGAGCGGCGACGTTGATGGTTTCGCGATGGGCTGGCAGGGCTCGGCCGTCGGCCGCCTCGCGATCGACGCGTACAGCTTGGGCGGGTATTGGACGCATATCGGGCCGGGAGGCTGGTACACGGATACGGTGTTGATGGGAAGTTCGCTGTCCATCGACACGAATTCGCGCGATGGTCTCGGAACCTCGGTCCACGGCAAGTCGTTCAGCGGCTCCATCGAGGGCGGCTGGCCGATCGCGTTGAACGAGAACCTGACGATCGAGCCGCAGGCGCAGCTGCTCTGGCAGAAGGTGTCGATCAACGACCTGAACGACACCGCATCCACGGTCGCGTTCAATAGCGGCAATACTTTTCTCGGCCGCGTGGGCGTGCGGCTGCAGGGCCGTTTTGAAACCCCCGGCGTCGTCTGGCAGCCCTATGTGCGCTTGAACCTGTTGCGCAATTTCGGTTCAAGCGACAACGCTGTCTTCGGCGGTGCGACGGCCATCACGACGAACGTGAGCCAGTCGGCCGCGCAAATCAACGCGGGTCTGGTCGCCAAGATCAACAAGTCGACCAGTGCATTCGTGACGGCGAGCTATACCGCCAACCTCGGTGGAAAGCGCCAGCGAACGGTGATGGGCAACGCGGGGATACGTTGGACCTGGTGATTGGCCGACAAGAAGAGAGGGTGTCGTCAGCGGGGATCAATCAAGCGAAAGACGCCCAATTTCTCTAGCGACTTGGCCTGCGTGCTGAGTGACCGGCTCTGGCCGACTGTAGCCCGTCAGGGCCAGCGAGCTTTGAGCCCTGAGCGGACCTCCGCCGGGGCTCGAACGGCCTTCTCTCAGAGCTGAAAGAATTTCCCTCGCCTTGATGCGTGCCAGAGCAGGCGCTGGCTGCGGACTCGTCCGCACCGGAAGACTTGACGAGATTCAGCACAGTGCCTGCCGGGCGATTCGTGCTACGGCCAGTTCGTTGTCGGCCTCGTCGCGCTCTCCGTCTTCCAGAAACCAGGCGGCCGACAACGCGGCATGGGCCATCACCCACTGGAGCAGGCGGCGGCGTTCCAGCCCAGCGAGGTTGACGACGATGTCGACTTGCTGCGCAAAGCGCGACGGTTCGGTGCAGGTCTTCAGATCGGGGTTGCACAGAACGTTGACGTAGTCGTAGCAGCGCTCGCCGGTCACGCGCTTGGGATCGATTGCTAGCCAGCCGCGCGCGCCGAAATCAAGGATGTTGCTATGGTGCGCATCGCCGTGCAGCACGACGTGCTCACGCTGCGTGCCCAACAGCTCATCTGCCACGGCTGCACATTCGGCCATCAGGCCGCCTTCACGCCGCGCCATCGGCGCCAGCGATTCGAAGAAGCACGTCAGCGGCAGCAGTCCTTCTGGCGGCGGTAAGGGCCGCTTCGCATGCAGCCGCCCGATGGTGCGGCAGACGATGCTTGTGGCCGCGTCGTCATCACCTTCTAGAGCCATTTTTAGCAGATGACCCGCGCCGGTAGCACGCTCCATCAGCAGTACGCCCGCGCTCTCATCGAGGGCATACACGCGCGCAGCGCCATCGCGTCCCACCAGCGCATCACTTGAGCGCCGACCCGCTCGTCAATGTGACGCGCGATCTTGATCATTCCGGCGCGACCGTCCGGATGTCCATCGAGACGGACCGGTAGTAGGTGGCCGGCGTGGGTTGCAAAGGGCTCGCCGTCAGGCTGCGCGTTCCAGCTTTGGAGGTAGGAATTGAAGAGTGTCAGGTTGGACATGCGGCCAATTTCGCGTGGCCATCGATTCTCGAGGGTCTTCGTCGATGACGTCGAATTCCCGCTCATGGCCGACTGTAGTTGCGCAGGCCGTTCACGCAAATGACCCTGAGCCGTCTTTGGCGCATTAGTTCCAGATGTCCGCTTTGCAGTGCGGTCCTTCCCTCTCACTAGAACCTATGACTGCAATGACGGCGAAAGAAGACTGCGCGGCAATCTTCGGCTGATGAGACAGAGTGCGAGTCGAACGCGACATCGACAGACCAGGGACGGTGCCGACGTTCTGAAGGTGCATCTAGCGCAGAGCCAGAATGGAACTTGCCGGCACCTCTTTGCGAGCCAACTTTGAAATTGCACCAGCTTTGGAGCGGATTCTGTGCCAGATCACGCTGCCCACCCGGCACGGTCTATGACCTCGGACGTCATGGTGGCCACGACGCGGCGCGTCACAATCGGCTGCATGACCACTGCCCTTGAAACGCGTCCCGGCGTCCGCGACTCCTTCGGAATGCACCTGCGGCATTGGCGCGAGCACCGCCGCTTGAGCCAACTCGACCTGGCGCAAGAGGCACGGGTCTCGACGCGCCACCTGAGCTGTGTGGAGACCGGCCGAGCGGCGCCGAGCCGCGAGATGGTGCTGCGCCTGGTGGAGCGACTGGACGTGCCGCTGCGCGAACGAAATGCCTTGCTGGTGGCGGCAGGCTACGCGCCCATGTACCACCAGCGCGCGCTGGACGATCCGGCGCTTCAGGCCGCGCGAGGTGCGGTGGACCTTGTGCTCAAGGGGCACGAGCCCTATCCGGCGCTGGCGGTGGACCGACACTGGAATCAGGTGGCGCACAACGCACTGGTGCCGCTGCTGAGGGCCGGTGCCGAACCGGCGCTGCTGCAGCATCCGCTGAACGTGCTGCGTTTGTCGCTGCACCCCGAGGGGATGGCCAGGCGCATCGTGAACCTGGCGCAATGGCGTGCCCATCTGCTCGAGCGCCTGGCCCAGCAGATCGCCGCCACCGGGGACCCGGTGCTGAAGGCGCTGCGCAGAGAACTGGCCGCTTACCCTATGGCCGACCCCGGGCCGACCCCGACTGGCGACTTGTCCGGCGTGGTCGTGCCCTTGCAGTTGCGCACTGAGACCGGCGTGCTGAGCTTCATCAGCACGACGACCATCTTTGGCACGCCCGTGGACGTGACGCTGCAGGAGTTGGCGGTCGAGTCCTTCTTTCCCGCTGATGCGGCAACTGCGCAGGCCTTGACGGCGCTGGCCGGGCGAGCGGGCTGAAGCGGGACCTCGGTGGTACCGAAGGGCACCCGGCGATCACTACCCCGCCAAACGAATCACCATGGCATTCGGTGCCGGTCTCCGAATTTTTCCGTGGCGATATCTGGCGCTCCTGGAGATCAAGCCGAACGCCGCGAGCGCCACGCCGAAGTCGGCCCTGGAATGGATCGCGCTGGTCCAGACGGGGTCGTAAAGCGCGGCGCCCGTGAAGGATGTCGAGGCCGGCGAAGTGGCGCAAGCTTGCCCGCGCCGCTCCGCCGCTCCGTGTCACCGACGCCCCCCGGAATCAGGCCTTCCTGGACCAGGCGCCGCACCAGCCTTTCGCGTTCACCGGCTTGCCTGCGAACAGCGCGCAGTTGCCCATGGCGTCAGTGGGTTTGGCCTGCCACAGCGCGCAGCCGCTGCAGACCTGCGTGTTGTCGTGCTTCGGGTACTTCCTGGCATCGGCTTTCGTCGTGTCGGCGACGTAGCCGAGGGCCACGGCCTGCGGATCCTTCTCATCGAGCTTGGCCTGGGAGAAGGCCTCGGTGACGGACATGAGACCGCCGGTTGCGACAAGGGTCAGAAGAAAGGTGCGGCGATGTGAGGGCATGGTTGTTCTCGCAGTGAAAAGAAAAGAGCGGACCTGCTTCAGCGCGGCGCAGGCTGTGCTTTCATTCTTGTGCGGTGGAGTTTTGCGGACCTTGTGCGGGATCAACATCGCCGTGCCGGAACTCCAGCGCCTGCAGTTGCCCCAGGATCGTCTTCAGCGACAGTGCTCGCGTCAGCACGGCGACCAGGCTCTTCGCGGACCATTGAGGCAGCTCGTCGAACCCCGCCCACCGGTAGGCATCCATCTCCGGACGCGGGCGGCCGCGGCGATCGACGAACTGGCTGCCGCATGTGCACGCATGCGCGTCGAAGTTGTCCGTCAGGACCGCGTAGAGCTGCAGGTCCTTTCCCGCGCGATAGGCGAAGCAACCCAGCGGCAGGAGGTCTTCGGGCGCCAGTCGCAGGCCGCATTCCTCGAAGGTCTCCCGCACAGCTGTCTGCCGACCGGTTTCGGTCAGCGTGCCGCCGCCCTTTGGGATGTCCCAGTAGGGGCCGTCGGTGGCGTGGCAGAGCAGCAGTTGCGCGTCGCCATTGAAGATCAATACGCCGTGGCTGATCGACTTCATCGCCGGTTCTCAGTTGGCCGCCGCGGCCGCGTCGGGCCGGCGGGCCGTCGACACGGCGCCCGGCCTGCGCGGTGCGATGGGCACGAAGCCTCGGGCGTTGCCGCGCATGATGAGCAATGCGACGGTCTCGTCGTCGCCGATGGATTTGATCGCCGCATCGAAATCGGCCTGGCCCGAGACGCTCACGTCGTTGACCGCGAGCACCATGTCGCCGAACCTCAGCCCCGCCCGTTGCGCCGAGCCCGAGACGGACTTGACGTAGAGCCCGGGGTCGAGCAACCCGACGCCCAGCGGACCCTTGCGCTCCGCGAGTTCGAGGCCGAACCGGACCTCGTGCATGTCGGTTCGCCGCGTGACCTGTGGCACGGCATCCGCCACGCCTTGTGCCACCGCCACCTGCATCGGCAGCGCGGACCTGTGGCGCCAGACGCTCAATGCCAGCCGGCTGCCAGGGCGGGCCGAGGACACGCGGTTCTGGATGTCTTCATAGGGCATCGCCTGCGCCGCGTCGACGGAAAGAATCACGTCCCCGCTACGAAGGCCCGCGATCTCCGCCGGGCTTCCTGCATCGACACGCACGATCAGGGCCCCTGTCGCCGCCGCCAGTCCGAAGGCCGGGGCGAGCTCGTCCGTGAGCGGCTGCGTCCTGGCGCCGATCTGCCCCCTCGTGACCTTCCCCGTCGCGCGAAGCTCTTCGGCGATGCGCATGACGGTATCGATCGGGAGGCTGAACGACAGGCCGATGTAGCTGCCGCCGACGGCGTAGATCATCGAATTCATTCCCACGACCTCGCCTCGTTCGTCGAACAGCGGACCGCCTGAGTTGCCCGGGTTGAGCGCGACGTCCGTCTGTATGAGCGGCACGCCGCCGCCGCCGGGCATGTAGCGCGGATTCGCGCTGACCACGCCCGCTGTCACGCTGCGTTCGAATCCGAAGGGGGCGCCCATCGCGGCGACCCATTCGCCCGGGCACAGCTTGCCTGTCCGGTCCAGGGCAACCGTCGGTAGGTTGCCGCCCGGTATCTTGAGCAGTGCGATATCGGTGCGCCGGTCGAGGCCCACGATCACGGCATCGAACCGATGCCTGTCGGCCGTGGACACGACAACCTGCTGGGCGCCGAGGACGGCATGCGCACTGGTCAGGACATAGCCGTCGCGGCTGAAGATGAACCCCGAGGCCAGGCCACGCCCCGCGGCCTGTTCGAACGGTGCCGACACATGCGCTGAAGTGTCGATGGTCGGCCAGTCGTCGCGCTGCCCGAGGACGGTCACGCCGACGACGGCCGGTGCCTGGCGAGCCGCCGCGGCGGCGAAGTCCACGCCCTGCGGCGACGGCTGGGTCCGCTGCGCGCACGCCTGGTCCTGCGACCAGGAAACATGAGGCCCGAGCAGCGCCAGCACGCCCAACACGATTGCGACGGCGCGGCCGGCCGACTTGCGCTTCGCGCGGTCGCCACCATCGAGGGCAGGCGGGATCTTCATGGCGGTTCTTTCGACGGGGACATTCCCGATGGCCGGATGGTCGCCGCGACGCCTTCGCACCGCCTTGCGCCACATCAAGCCGGCCACGGGCCGCGCCGCCTAAATTGACCTCCATGAATGCAGCAGAGGCCAGCATGAACAACGTCCTTGTGATCGTCTATTCCTACACCGGCACTAGCCGCCGTCTCGCCCAGCTTCTTTGCAGCCAGCAGGGCTGGGAGATGGCCGAGATTCACGACCTGCACCCGCGAAGCGGCGCACTCGGCAACTGGCGCTGCCTGATGGACTCGTTCTTCCGGCGGCTGCCCGCCATCCGCTACGACGGGCCGCCGCCCGGCGACTACAAGGCCGTGGTGCTGATCTCGCCGATCTGGGGCCAGCGGCTGGCCGGCCCGATGCGCACCTTCGTCGACCGCAAGGGCGCTCGCCTGCCCGACTTGGCAATGATCTCCGTCATGGGCGGACGCGGCGCTCCCAACGCCGTGGCCGAAGTCGGCAAGCGGCTTGGCCGGGTTCCCATCCTGAGTGCCGCATTCACCATGCACGAGGTCGACGACGGCAGTTGTGCCGCCCGGCTGCAGGCATTCGGCACCGCGGTGCAGAGCGCGGAAGATTCGCGCGCCGTGGTGCGTCCCGCCAACTTGTCGCCACAGGCGGTCTGACCCATGCGCTCTCCCGGCGCCATCCGCATGGCGGCCCTGCTGGCGTGCGGCTGTCTTCTGAGTGCCTGCGCGACCGGGCCGACCGTGGCGCAACCCCATGCGGCGACGGCGATCGCGGCAAGCCCCGCCAGCTCTTCAAGCCCGCCGGTCGCTCGCGATTTCGCGTCCCTCGTGGCCAGCCGCAGCGCCTGGGTGGTCGACATCAGCACGCTGCGCGTCGGGCGCGACGAAAGCTCGGAAGACATCGAACTCGAGATCGCCCCGGAGCGCGACTTCGCCGATCGCCTGGCCTGGCCGCTGCCGACGAGCGCCCGGATCAGCCAGATCCGCGACCTCGCCTCGGGCCTGATCATCGACAGTGACGGACTGATCCTCACGAGCGCCCACGTGGTCGCGAACATCGACGAGGCGCAGGTCCAGCTGGATGACGGGCGCCGCTTCACGGCGAAGGTGGTCGGTGTCGACAAGCGCACCGACGTCGGGCTCCTGAAGATCGATGCACACGCGCTGCCCGTGGCCGTCATCGGGGACTCCGCGTCGCTGGCCGCTGGCGACTGGGTCGCCGCGATCAGCTCGCCCTTCGGCTTCCACGGCAGTGTCACGGCCGGTGTCGTCAGCGCTGTGGGACGCGTCATGGGCGGCGCAGGCGAGATTCCCTTCATCCAGACCGATGTCGCCATCAATCCGGGCAGCTCGGGCAGCCCGCTGCTCAACAGCCGGGGCGAAGTGGTGGGCATCAACTCGATGATCTACAGCGGCAGCGGCGGCTACATGGGCCTGTCCTTCGCGGTGCCGATCAACCTGGCGATGCAGGTCGCGCAGCAGTTGCGCGCGCATGGCGCGGTGCGCCGTGCCTACCTGGGCGCCGAGTTCCAGGAGGTGACGCCCGCGCTGGCCCAGTCCTTCGGCCTGCCGGCGACCACCGGCGCCCTGGTGGTGCGGGTCGAGAAAGGCAGCCCCGCCGACGCGTCGGGCCTGGCGCAGGGAGATGCGGTGCTGGTGTTCGACGGCAAGCCTCTCGCGCATGTCATCGATCTGCCGCAGCAGATCGCGCAACGCAAACCCGGCAGCCGCATGCAGCTGGAGGTATGGCGCCACGGCACGAGCCGCCTGCTCCAGGTGTCCCTGGCGGCGCAGCCCGGGGCACCCGAGACATCCCTCACGAGCGCGCGCCCCGAGTGGAACGACGGACTGGGCCTGAGCCTGGGCGATCTTTCGCCTGCGCAGCGGCTGCAGTTGCACATAGACAGCGGCCTGATCGTGCGGGAAGCAGACGGCGTTGCGCGCAGCGAAGGCATTCGCGGGGGCGACGTGATCGTGGCACTGAACACCGTGAAGCTCCATCGCCTGGAAGATTTCAGGCAAGGCCTGTCGCAGCAGCCTGCCGGAAGCATGGTCGCACTGCTGGTGCTGCGTGACCGGCGGCTCGCCTACCTGGCGGTGCGCATGCCGGCATCGCGCGAACGCCCCTGACCCGGCACCCGCGGAACCTCGGCAGTCATCTCTTCACTTTTTGCAAGGACACACCATGAGACATCTGAACGCAAGCGATCGCCTCGCCATTCGCCAGCAACTCGACCTGCTGAAGCAGCAGGTGCTCGAAGAACTCCGCGCCTCGGCGCCTTCGGCGCACCTCATGCCCGTCGAGGACGCGCACGAAGTGAAGACCCATGCCGACGAGGCCGAAGCGGAGCGTGCCGCCGACGTGTACATGGCCGAGGTGGAGATCGACTACACCAGGCTCGAAGAGATCGAGCGGGCGCTTGGGCGCATGGAGGACGGACGCTACGGCATCTGCGAGGACTGCGGCACGGAGATTCCGCGCACACGGCTGCTCGCGCAGCCCATCGCCATCCGCTGCACTGCATGCCAGACGGCGGCCGAGGCACGGCATCGGACTTGAGGGCACAAGGCCGCCCTCATTCGTGATCGCCCTTGCGGCGGTCCTTTGCCTTCTTTCCGTTCTTTGTCTTCTTTTCCTTCTTCTTTCCGTCAGGCGAGCGCTCTTCTTGCGCGACCTGCTGCTGTCCGACGCCATGTAGCAAAGACTTCTTGACGTTCCCGGTCGCTGCTTCGTCGCGCGCGTAGCTCACCACCCGGTACACCGAGCGGTTGGCGCCGCCGCAGCCCAGGTTGCAGATCACCGTGTCGTTCTTGCTCTCGCTGTCGTTCTCGAAATCGGGGGCCTCGTCCTCGAGCCAGTCGTGGTTCTCGATGGTCGTCTCGATGCGGCATTCGTGCGGCACCACGATGCCTATCCTGCGCAGGAATTCGCGCGGCCGTCCCAGGTAGGCGCGGAACTCGGCAGGCGTGCAAGCCCAGAAATGCGCGTTGAAAGGTTCGGCCCGAATGACTTCGGACCGGGCGGAGAAATCGACGACTCTGGTCGGCATGTTCTGCTCCGGTGGATTGCAAGGGCGTGTTGTCCACAGCGTAGGGACACTTGCCCGTGCCGCCTTGATGCTGGTCAAGGCGCGGGGCGAGCGCACCCCGCAGGCTCGGCGATGACGACTGGACGCCCTGGCCCTTGGCCCGAGTGGCGATTCGCCTAGTGCTTGTGGCTGCCCGATGGCGGCGCGGACGATGCCAGGGTTGTC
This sequence comes from Variovorax durovernensis, assembly GCF_977011995.1. Taxonomy (NCBI): domain Bacteria; kingdom Pseudomonadati; phylum Pseudomonadota; class Betaproteobacteria; order Burkholderiales; family Comamonadaceae; genus Variovorax; species Variovorax durovernensis. The sequence continues at coordinate 765,248 of NZ_CDRNCW010000002.1, forward strand.
CCGTCCATCAACACGCCGAAGTCGGTCACCGCCGCCTCGCCGGTCACGTAGACCGCCTCGTTGTCCCGGCGCACGAGGCCTCGGCTCTCCATGTCGCGCATGGTCTTGTTGACCACCTCTCTGGAGAGGCCTGCGTAGGACGCGATCACGGCCTGCGAAATCCGCTTGTCGAAGCCGCCGGTGCTGGAGGAAGGCGCCAGATCCGTCAGCTGGTGCAGGACCCGGTGCACCACGGCTTCGGGCGGCAGCGAGGAGATGCGGCGCATCTGGGTGCGCAACATGCTCGTGCGCTTCATTGCCAGCCCCAGCAGACCGAAGACAACCTCAGGGTGCCGTGCGCAGACGTCGCGCATCGCGGCTATCGGCACGAAGTAGACCGCCGACGGAAGCGCGGCGACCAGCTTGTGCTTCGACTGGTAGCAGTCTTCGCGGATCGACAGATCGAAGAAGAAGTCCCGGCGCGCGACGAACTCGGTCGTCACCTCGGTGCCTTGGTCGCGTGCCGGGGTGACGACCCGCAGCAGACCACTTGCAACGTAGTAGATCTGGTCGGTCGATTCACCCGCGTCCAGCAATGTGTCGTTGCGCTTGTATTCGCGAAGTTCGCTGCACTTGATGAGCGCCTCGCGCTCCGCAGCCGGCAGGCCGGCCGTCAGGGGATTCAGGTACATGCGGGCGATCATGAACGTCCCGCGCCTGAACATCAATCACCTGGATATGGGATTTGCAACGACGAGCGGACGTGAAAAGGCCCTAAAGCTCCGGGCCAAGGCCGATGGGCGCCGGCACGATGTTCACGATGCGCGTGAAAAGCGCGTTGTATTCGAGATCCGCCACGTGCCCGGTCAGCGGGTCCCGGTTCTGCGAGAAGGCCTCGTCCAGGTCGCGCCAGTCGCTCTCGGTCAGCACGCGTTCGGCCAGGGGCAGTATCTCTCGCTCCTCCAGGGCCATATGGTTCAGGTAGAAGTCCACATAGTCGTTGACCGCGTTTTCGAAGGCCTCGCGCCGCGGCTCGCCCAGCATCTCGAACGCCAGCAGCGCGTGTTCGACGTTGCGGATCCTGCGCTCGCCCCAGGCATGGTCGCTGTCGAGCCGGTCCATCAGCTCACGCGACATCGGCGTCCTGGCGCGCAGCTTCGGGAACAGCAGGTCGGTTTCCTTGCGGTGATGCCGCTTCTCGGGAAACTCGTCGACGTAGAAGAGCATGGCGCGCAGTGCCGCGAAATCGGGCAGTGTGCCCTTCTTGCGGTGCTGCTCGAGCAGCATGACGATGGAGCGAAGCATGGCCGCGAGCGCGGCATGCTCCTGGCGAATGATGCGGGTGGTGGCGTGGATCATGGGGGCTTCCTGTGCATGCCCGAAGGGTCGCGCCTTCGGCAGTGCGCAGGGTTGCTCCAGATCAAAGACAGGCCAATGGCGGGCTTCGCGCTTGATCAATGTCAATCGGCGCGGCCACTTCGTCCGGATACTGGGCCGATCCATTCAGCTCATCGGAGTCTTGCCATGTACCAGCAAATTCTTGTTCCCATCGACGGCAGTTCCACGTCGGCCCGGGGTCTGGCCGAAGCCATCCGCCTGGCGAAGCTCACCGGCGGACGCCTGCGACTGGTACACGTCATCGACGAGCTGTCGTTCGCACTGGCCATGGATGCCTATTCCGGCTATGCCGGCAACTGGCTCGAGGAATTGCGCAGGGATGCCAGGAAGCTGCTCGAGGACGCGCGCGCCGAAGCCGCCGCTGCAGGTGTCACGGCCGACGCCGTGCTGCTCGACAGCTTCAAGGGGGCCGTGCACGACCAGGTGATCGCCGAAGCGGTGTCGTCGAAGGCCGAACTGATCGTGATCGGCACGCACGGTCGGCGCGGAATCGGCCGCTGGGTCATGGGCAGCAGCGCTGAACACATCCTGCGCATGTCGCCGGTGCCGGTGTTGCTGGTCCGTGCGCCCGAAAGCGCCAAGGCAGAGTCCGAGCACTTCACGCTGCCGAGCGGGATGCTTGCCAGCCAGTGATCCTTCGTCAGCGAGCTACGGAGCGCCAGCGTGCCGCGACCTGCGCAATGTCGATGGTGTCTTCCGTGGAGACTTCGATGGCCAGCGCGTGTTCCCCGGGCTCGAGCGCCTCGTGGCTTTCCAGCTGGCGTTGCAGCACCGCCAGGCCGGCTTCCGAGGCGTCCGAGCGGGCCGCATCGCGCTCGGCCACGCGGCGGTGCAGCGTGGCGTGTGCGGCGCGGCAATCCAGGATCGCGAAGGGTACGTGCAGCTCGGCGGCCAGGTTCTCGAAGCTGCGCCGCTCCGCACGGCGAAGAAAAGCTGCATCGACGATCACCGGGTAGCCCGCCAGCAGCGCATCGCGCGCGCAGGCGTGCAGCCTGTCGAAGGTCCGCCGGGTCGCTTGCGCGCCGTAGATGTCGAGCCCGAGTTCGGCGGAGCGCGCCAGCGGCGCCAGCCCGTGCAGGCGCTTGCGCTCCACGTCCGAGCGCACGCGCACGGCACCCGTGGCGCATAGCAGTTGCAGGGCGACGCTGGATTTGCCCGAGCCCGAGAAACCGTGCGTGATCAGCAGCCGGGCATCCCCCGGCGGGCATGCGGCCAGTTGCGCCGCGCACCCCAGGTAGTCGGGGCGGCCCTTCCGATCGTCGCCGCCGGGACCGAGGCCGCAGGCCATGGCACGCACCAGCGCCCGATAGACCTCGTAGAAGCGCAGCACCTGCAGGCCCCGGTAGTCACCGCCGTGCTGCAGCCATGCGTCCAGGAAGCGATACGCGAGATCGGCGCGCCCGTGGGCCTGCAGGTCCATGGTGAGGAAGGCGATGTCGCTCATGACGTCGATGCTTCGCAATGCCGGGTCGAACTCGATGCAGTCGAAGGGCGTGAGCGCGCCGTCGACGAGGACGACATTGGCCGTGTGCAGGTCGCCGTGGCATTCCCGCACCGCACCGCTCTGCTGCCGCGCGATCCAGGCCATGCGCAACGCCTGCGCCTGCTCGCCGATCCACGCGCGCAGCGCCACGAGGCGAGCGTCGTCGCCGCGCGCCTGCAGCGCGTCCAGGACATCCGTGGCCGCGCGGGCGATCAGCTCGGGGCTGCCGAAGCCCGACACCGGCGCCATCCGTTGTGCGGTCTCATGCAACCCGGCAAGCCGCTCGGCGAAACCGTCGAGCCATTCGGGCTGGAACCGTTCGGCCATCAGCAGGTTGCGCAACAGCGACGATTCGGGAAAACGCCGCATCCGGACCACGTGGTCGATCGGCGTGCCGTCGCCCCCGATCCGCGGCGACGTGTGCGTGCCGCAGACCGGCGCCACATCGATGTACAGCGAGGGGGCGAAGCGCCGGTTCAGGCGAAGCTCCTCCTCGCAGAAATGCTTGCGGGCCTCGACGCTGCCGAAGTCCAGGAAAGGCAGGCGCACCGGCTTCTTGAGCTTGAAGGCCAGCGTCGCAGTCAGCAGCACCCAGGAGATGTGCGTCTCCACGAGCGAGACCGGCTCGCCGGTTTCCTGCCGGAGCGTTTCCCGCAGCGCATCGACCAGCGTGGTGTCCATGGCGCGAATTCTCGCTACAACTGCGCCGGCAGGCCCACGTCGGGTTGCTCAATGCGCCATCAGGACCGGCACGGTCATCTGCGCGAGGATCTGCCGCGTCACGCCGCCCAGCACCCGCTCGCGCAGGCGCGAATGGCTGTAGCCGCCCATCACGAGCAGGTCGGCGCCCAGGTCCGAAAGCCGCGACAGGAGCGCATCGGCAATGTCGATCTCGGTCACCTCGGATTCGGCATGCGCCTGCACGCCGTGGCGCAGCAGGAACTGGATCATGTCCGGCAGCAGCAGACGTTGCGTGTTGTCTTCGTCATTCGGGTGGCGCAGCGAAATGAGGGTGACGCGCGCCGCCTGGCGCAGCGCCGGCAACGCGGCCCGAAGCGCGACGGCGGATTCACGCGAGCCGTCCCAGGCCGCGACGATGGTCTTCGGGCGCCCCTCGAAGACACCAGCAGAAGGCACGACCAGCACCGGCCGCCCCACCTCCATCAGCACGTCATCGACGAGCCTGCGGGTCGTGGTGTCGCCCCTGTTCGAGTCGTCGCCCTGACCGAGCACGACGAGGTCGCTCGCGCGCCCATACCGCACCACGGCATCGGCCGCCACGTCGTCGACCATCCGCACCTCGTACGACTGCGGCCCCGATCTGGCGATGTCCGTCCTGAACTCCCGCGCGATCGCCTCGGCGCGCCGGCGCAGATAGTCGCTCGATTCGGCGATGTAGTCGGTCATGCCGGTGGCGATGGCACCGGCGGGAATGATGCCGTCGTACAGACCCGACGGCACGAGCCCGACAAGATGACTCTCGTGTGCCCGTGCCCAACGGGCGGCCAGGGCGGCGCGCGCGGGACTTCGGAGCGAGTGATCCAGGTGAACGAGGATGGTCTTGTAATTCATGCGTGCCCCGCAAGCGGCTCGGTGGATGGACGGTGGGCTGATGTTCATGCCGTGAATGCAGGGTGGCATTGACGACGATCAAGCCAGCACCTCTGCGCGCGGGATTTGCTCCATTTCGAAGCAAAGCTGACTGGCACGGTCAGCCAGAAACAACTAGCGGCAGATAGAATTTTTTATGTGAACATCGTCCGCCTTCGTCGCCTCGCCGCAACGCATTGCCTGTGGTGGTGCTTCGCCGGCGTGGCGCTTTCGATGTTGCAGCCGTTCCTTTTCACGCACTTCCGCCAGGACGGCTGGGAAGACGAGCCAGGCTTTCGCGTGCGCAATGTGGAAGCCATGGCGTTGTTCTCGCCCGATGACCGGGCGGACCACAGGAAGGAACTCGAGACGACGCTGTACGTTCCGGCCGGCGCGCATGTCGACACGCCGGATGCATTCCAGCACGGCATCGAAGCGCTGATGGCTCTCGTGCTCCTGGTGCTGCCCCTGGCGGTGGTGCTGATGCGGCTCCTCTTGCCTGTGGCCCGCGCCATGTGCGAGCGCGTGCCGTACACCGGAGGGGCTCCCCCTGCGGCTGTGCTCTGGCGGACTCAACCGCCTCCCACTGCCCCGCCCCTGACGGCCTGACAAGCGACGTCGCCTGACGTCATGCCCGGTTGCGCGCTCGCGCAGCCGGCCCTCTTGTTCCTGGCCGAAAGGTTCACATGACTTCGATTTCATGGTGCTCCACGAGCGCCCCGTATGCGTTCGCCTGTTCGATTGGCGGGCTGACTGAGCGCGCAGGCAAAGCGACGATGCGGGGTGCATCGTGAGCGCGCTCAACATCGCGCTGCTGCAGTGGATCGCCGCTGGCGAAGATCCAGGCTCGTGGGCGCTTCTTGCCGGGCGCACGATGGCACTCTGGGGCGGTCCTGCCAGCGCGGCGATCCTTCTATGGGCGGGATGGAAGAAGCCGTCCGAGCGGGCCTATCTCCTCGTCGTGATCGCGAGTGCGGCCGCGGCATCGCTGCTGTCGCACACGCTGGCGTCAGTCTTGAACTTCCAGAGGCCTTTCGTCCAGGGGCTGGTGCCGGGCTACATCACCCACGACGCGAGCGGTTCCCTGCCGAGCACTCATGCCACGGTGATGTTCTTCATCGCGGCAGCCTTCCTGATGCGCGATGAACTGCGCCGCGCCGGATGGGCGCTCGTTGTCTTGGCAGCCTTCACCGGTTGGTCGCGTGTCTACGTCGGTGTGCACTTTCCGCTGGACATCGCCGCGGGGCTCGTGCTCGGCCTGTGCCTGGCCGGCGTGCTGGCGGCTGCCCGTTGGATGCATTCGAATGGGCGCGGCGCACACGCGGAGCCGGCCGTCCGACACGTCGGCCGCGAAGCAGCGAGGCTCACGCCTGCACGCCGAACAGGGCTCCCACCCCGGCCGTGATTCCCATGGCCAGCGTGCCCCAGAAGGCCACGCGCCAGACGCTTCGCGCGATCGGCGTGCCCCCGATCCTGGCTGCGACAGCCCCCAGCAAAGCGAGGAATGCGATCGCGGTGCACACGGTCCAGGGAAGGAGCGCGTCGGAAGGCGCACATGCGACCACGACAAGTGGCAGCGCCGCCCCCACGGAAAAACTCCCTGCCGACGCCAGCGCGGCCTGCAACGGCCGTGCGCTCAGTGTTTCCGAGATGCCGAGTTCGTCACGCGCGTGCGCGCCGAGTGCGTCGTGGGCCATGAGCTGCGCGGCGACCTGCTGCGCGAGCTTGAACTCGAGACCGCGGCGCACGTAGATCGCCGTGAGTTCGCGATGCTCCGCATCCGGCTCCGTGGCAAGTTCGACGCGCTCGCGCTCGAGGTCGGCTTTCTCGGTGTCGGCCTGCGAATGCACCGACACGAACTCGCCGGCGGCCATCGACATCGCGCCCGCGACCAGCCCTGCAATGGCGGTCGTCAGGATGGCCTCGTGGCTGGCGTGGGCGGCGGTGACGCCCACGACAAGGCTGGCCGTGGAGATGATGCCGTCGTTGGCGCCCAGCACGGCGGCGCGCAGCCAGCCGATGTGTTCGGTGCGGTGGCGCTCGGCGTGCGCGCGGTAGTGGAATGATTTCATGGGAAATTGGCAGTCAGCGTGAAGAGCGCCCGGGCAGCATGCGAACGAGCGTGTTGTCGTGGGTGAGGTAGTGATGGGCCAGCGCCGCGGCGGCATGCAGCCCGATGAGGAAGTAGCCGGCCGTGGCCAGGGTCTCGTGCACGTCCTTGAGTTGCTCCGACAGGGCTTCGTTCGCCCCCAGCAGCGAAGGAACGGACAGGCCGAACAGCACGATGGGCTTGCCCTCGGCGCTGAGCGTGAGCCAGCCCAGCAAGGGTGTGGCGATCATGAAGGCGTACAGCGCCAGGTGCATGAGCTGCGACAGCCTGTGCTGCCATGCCGGCGGTGCCGGCACGATCTCGGGCGCCGCGCCCGCGCTCCAGCGCACGGCGAGTCGCGCGGCCACCAGCGCCAGCACACTCAGGCCGAGCAGAAAATGCAGGGGTTTCAATGCGCTGCGCAGATCGCTGCCCCTGGGCGCGAGCCCGCGCAGTTCCATGCAGGCATAGACGGCGGCGAGCAGCAGCAACATCACCCAATGCAGGGCGATGACGGTGGTGCCGTAGCGGGAGGTTGAATTTTTCCAGGCCATGTCGAGCGCCTTCAAAAGTGCGTACCGACGATGAACTTCAGCAGCCAGCGGTCGGCCTCGCTGGTCAGGCCCTTGCCGATGCCGACGTTCACGTCGAAGCGATCGAATTCGTGGTCCAGCGCCACGAACAGCGTCTTGCTGTTCTTGCGCAGCGGATCGAGATGTGACAGCGGACCGAGTTCGTTGTAGGTCTCCACGCCGATCTGGGTCTTGTCGTTCAGGGCATAGGCGATCTTGGCGTCCACGTCGAGCGTGACGGGCCCGCCGTGCCGCGACAGGCTCCAGTCGATGTTGGGATTCAGCGCCAGCGTCCAGGGGCCGGTGCGGTATCCAAGAATGCCCTTGAGCTCGGCGTTCCATGCGGTGGGAGACACGCGCAGGCTGGTCTTGCCGATCTCCAGGTTCGCGCCCCAGAACATCCCCTGCGTCTTGTCGTGCGGTGCGATGTATTTGATTCGGACCTTGGCGCCGTCTACCTTGGGATCGGCATTGGGGGCGCGGCTGGAGAGCACGTAGAGCCCGAGCTCCAGCGTGTCGCTGACGCCGTAGTAGAACTCGGGCGTGAGGCGGTAGACATGCCGCGGCGGCTGTTCGCCAGCATAGCCCGGCGTGGACGCGCCGGAGAAGACGTAGTTGTTGTGCACATCGACACCGAATTGCCCCGGGGCACTCATGTCGTCGAGATAGACCTGGATTTCCTCGGGGGCGGCCATGGCCGGCGGCGCAACGGACGCCGCGCCGGCAAGAAGCAGGATGCCGATGGCGCCATGGACGCGCGCGCGGCTTGAAGATGAATTCACGATAGAACCTTTCGACACTGAACAAGATCGCTGCGCGAGCGCGCGCAGCAGGGTCGACGTCGCATGGCGAAGTCGCTGCTCAGGTCGATGCGGGGGGTGCGGTCTTGGGCGGAAGGCTGCGCCATATGGCGGTGGGCGGAGGCGCCCGGCAACGCGCATGCAGACGCTCGAGCGGCCCGCGCGAGGCAGGCGGCCGAGGCACGGGCAGGGGCACGATCAACGGCAGCAAGGCCAGGACCAGTGCCATCAGGCCGGCCAGCCCGTCGTGGAATGCATCGGGCTGGTCGATGCTGGCGCCCGACGGCACGAACACCGTGGTCTCGGGGCTGGCCACGTGACCGGGCCGCTCGTCGGGCTCGAACTGCACGGTGGCACTGACCGCGCGTATGCGAAAGCCGGGTTCGTCCTCCCAGCCGTCATCGCGGAAATGGATGGCGATGAAGGGCTGCAGGGCAACCAGCACCATGGCGACCAGCAGCCACCACGCGGTGGATTCCGGGCGTCGGCGCAGATGCCGGTACGGCTGCAGTTTCATGCGATCTCGAACCCTGGTCGGAAGGCGGCTGTGGGTGGACAAGATAGTCCGGTTGCGCAAGCCCATATGCGCCAAGGGTAAGCAGGTTGAGCGCAGGAACAAAGGAGCGCATCGCAATGTGCCCGGGATGCCAAAGAGAATCAGTCTTCTTATGAGCTCCCGCCAGGAGCGACCTTCTCTTTGGCGACCGGCCTCATCCCGCCTTCATCGGCGTTGCCATGCCGGCGTGCACCGAGAAATAGCGCCTGGCCAGCGCCACGAGTTCATTGCTGCTCAGATGGCCCACCGTCTCCCATCCGACGATGCGGTGCGCCACCTCGGGGCGATGCTTCTCGACGTAGTGGCGGAAATCGGCCTGCGCGGTATGGGAGCCGGCAACGAGTACCTCGGTGATGCCCGTGATCGCATCGCATACCTCGCCGAAGAATTCGTGCTCGCTGCGTACGTCGCTGCCATGCTGGCGGGTGTAGTGGACATGCGCCCTGACCTGCTGCGCGAGTACCTGCGAAGCGTCGAACTGGAGGATTTGCGCCGAGTGGTGATCGACCCAGGCGACGGCATGGAAAAGCGACATGGATGAACCCGCTGAAAAAAGTGGAAGGGAAAGAATGTCCGGCTGCCGCGAGGGCCTACGCCTCGATGATCACTTTCAGCGCGTGCGTCTCGGCCGCGCGCGCGAAGGTGTCGTAGGCCTCCAGGACCTGGTCGAGCCTGAACCGGTGCGTGATCAGCAACTTCGGGTCCACCTTGCGGGACTGCACCGTCTTCAGCAGCATCGGAGTCGACACCGTGTCGACCAGCCGCGTGGCGATCGCGATGTTCTGCGACCACAGCCGTTCCAGATGAAGTTCCACCGGATGCCCGTGAACGCCGATATTCGCGATGGTGCCGCCGGGCGCCACGATGTCCTGGCACAGCAGGAAGGTGGCCGGTATGCCGACCGCCTCGATCGACACGTCGACGCCGCGTCCGCCTGTCAGCGCGAGCACCGCATCGGCCGCCTTGCCGTCGGCGCTGTTGACGGTGTGCGTCGCGCCGAAGCGGCGCGCGACCTCGAGCCGGCCGTCGTCCAGGTCGATCAGGATGATCTGCGACGGCGAATAGAACCGGGCGGTGAGCAGCGTGGCCAGCCCGATCGGGCCCGCGCCCACGATGGCCACCGTGCTGCCAGGCGCGACCTTGCCGTTGAGCACGCCGCATTCGAAGCCGGTCGGCAGGATGTCGCTGAGCATCACCAGCGCCTCCTCGTCCGCGCCCGGCGGAATCGGATAGAGGCTGGTGTCCGCATGCGGGATGCGCACGTACTCGGCCTGCGTGCCGTCGATGGTGTTGCCCAGGATCCAGCCGCCGGTGGCGCAGTGCGAGTACATGCCGCGCCGGCAGTACTCGCACTTGCCGCACGACGAGATGCACGAGATCAGCACATGGTCGCCCGGATGGAAGGCCGTCACGCCGCCGCCGATGCTTTCGACGACGCCCACGCCCTCATGCCCGAGGATGCGGCCCGGCGTGCAGGTCGGCACGTCGCCCTTGAGGATGTGTAGATCGGTGCCGCAGATGGTCGTCTTGAGGATCCGCACGATGGCGTCGCCCGGCGCCTGGATCTCCGGCTTGGGGCGGTCTTCGAGCGACTTGAGGCCTGGTCCCTGGTATACGAGTGCTTTCATGCAACCACGTTATGTGCAGTTGCCCGCGCGCTCCTTGAGATAGCGCAAGGAAAGCCCTTCAGGCATAGGAACGCAGGCGCCGGGAGAAATCCGCCAGGGGTGCAATGCCGCTCGCCTCGGCGCGCTGGCACCAGTCCTGCAGTTGCCTTGCGAGCTGTTCGCCGGTGGCGGCGGATCGGCTCCACAAGGCGGTCAGCTCCCCGCGCATCGCATACATCGTGGCCAGCACCTGCGATGCGCTCAATGCCTGCATCACCTGCTGTTGCCGCGACGGGCCCAGCATCCCCTGGTCCTTGCCGAGCAGCGGCTTGACCGTCTTCAGGGCGCGCGCGGCCTCCGGCGACATGCGGCGAAGGCGCTGCAGTTCCGCTACGCAGGCCTTCTTCAGCGAGCGCGTGTAGTTGGACAGCACGTCGTAGTGGCAGCGGATGACCGCCTGCACCGTGGCAAGGTCGATGTCGGCCTTGGGCGCGACAAGGCGCGGGGTCGGCGCCACGTGCTTCACCTTCGCCAGGCCCAGGGCCTGCAGCACGCGGATGTAGAGCCAGCCGATGTCGAACTCGAACCACTTGCTCGAAAGCTTGGCCGACGAGGGAAAGGCGTGGTGGTTGTTGTGCAGTTCCTCCCCGCCGATGAGGATGCCGATCGGCGAGATGTTGGTGCTGGCGTCCATGGCCGGCCAATTGCGGTAGCCCCAGTAGTGGCCGATGCCGTTGACCACGCCGGCCGCCCAGAACGGGATCCACGCGATCTGCGTGAGCAGGATCAGGCCGCCCGGCACCGCGCCGAACAGCGCCATGTCCACCACACCCATCAGCACGATGCCGAGGATCTTGTATCTCGAATAGAGGCGCCGTTCCATCCAGTCGTCGGGCGTGCCGTGCCCATAGCGTTCGAGTGTTTCCGCATTCGCCGCTTCGCGCACGTAGAGGAACACGCCGCCCCACAGCACCCGGTTGAGGCCGTATACCTGCGGACTGTGCGGGTCTTCGGGCGTCTCGCACTTGGCGTGGTGCTTGCGGTGCACGGCGGCCCACTCCTTGGTCACCATGCCGGTGGTCAGCCACAGCCAGAAGCGGAAGAAATGGCTGGCCACGGGGTGCAGTTCGAGCGCGCGATGCGCCTGGTGGCGGTGCAGGAAGATGGTGACCGACGCGATGGTGACGTGCGTGAGCGCCAGCGCAACCAGCACCGCGCCCCACCAGGGAAGATCAAAAACACCGGAATAGAGCAAGGATTGCATGCGTACCTCATTGACAGTGCGCAGCATTCTGCGGACCGTGCCCGGCCGGGGCCTTGACGCAGGTCAAGCCAACGGGAGCGCATTCAACGGGATGCGAAGGTACGAGACCCCGTTGTCGTCGGCGGGAGGAAGCCGCCCTCCCCGCACATTCACCTGGATCGACGGAAGAATGAGCGTCGGCACCTCCAGGCTCGCGTCCCGGGCGGTGCGCATCGCAACGAACTCGTCGACACCGATGCCGTCGCGCGCGTGGATGTTGTGCGTGCGCTGCTGCGCCACCGTGGTCTGCCAGCAGGCCTGGCGCGACGCCGGCGGGTAGTCGTGGCAGACGTACACAACGGTGTCGAGCGGCAGGTCCAGCAGCCTGCGCATCGACGCGTGGAGCTGGCGGGCGTCACCACCGGGGAAGTCGGCGCGGGCGCTGCCGAGGTCGGGCATGAAAAGCGTGTCGCCGACGAAGACGGCACCGTCCACCAGATAGGCCATGTCGGCCGGCGTGTGGCCCGGCACCGCCAGCGCGGTGATCTCGACCTCGCCGATCCTGAAGACCTCGCCGTCCTTGAACAGGTGATCGAACTGGCTGCCGTCCGGCAAGAAGCCGCGCTCGAAGTTGAAGAGCGTCTTGAAGGTCGACTGGACGACACGGATGTTCTCGCCGATGGCGATCTTTCCTCCCACCTGCGCCTGGATGTGGCGGGCGCCGGACAGGTGATCGGCGTGTGCATGGGTCTCCAGGATCCAGTCGACCTGCAGGCCATGGCTCATGACGTAGGCGAGCAGCCTGTCGGCCGACACCGTGCGCGTGTGCCCGGACTTGAAGTCGTAGTCCAGCACCGGGTCGATGACCGCGGCGCGCCTCGTCGCGTGTTCCCACACGACGTAGGAAATCGTCCATGTCGCGGGATCGAAAAAACCTTGGGTCGTCGTGCGGGCTGTCATGGGGGCTCCATCCATGGATGTTCGGTGGGGTCGGCAACAATATATATATTTCTATATAATATATCGGCAGCAAGCGAAATCCAAAATCCATGAAAACCTCCTCCTCCGTGAGCATCGATCCCGAAGTGCTGCGCGGTGCCGCCGGCCGGGCGGTCGTGGCACTCAAGCTCCTGGCCAATGAAGACCGCCTGTTGCTGCTGTGCCAGCTGTCCCAGGGCGAGATGTGCGTGGGCGACCTGGAGCAGAAGCTGGGCATCCACCAGCCCACGCTGTCGCAGCAACTGGGGGTGCTGCGCAACGAAGGCGTGGTCAACACCCGGCGCGAGGGCAAGAACATCTTCTACAGCGTGGCCGACCCGGCGATGCTGGAAATCCTTGCGGTTCTCTACCGCCTCTACTGTCCCAAGGAGGAATGATGTCCATCGACTGGAACCATTTCACGCCGTTCACCGCGCTCGCCGGGGGCGTGCTCATCGGCATCGCCGCGGCGATGTTCGTGCTTCTGAACGGGCGCATCGCCGGTATCAGCGGCGTGCTCGGAGGGCTGCTCAGGCCGTCCAGTGGCGACGTCGCCTGGCGTGTCGCCTTCGTGCTCGGACTGGTCGGCGCGCCGTGGGTCTATCTGCTCTTCGCGGCGCTGCCGAGGGTTCGGATCGACGCGGGTTACGGCGCGTTGATCCTGGCCGGACTGCTCGTGGGCGTGGGCACCCGCTACGGGGCCGGCTGCACCAGCGGCCACGGGGTCTGCGGCCTGTCCCGCCTGTCGCCGCGCTCGCTCGTGGCCACGGCGGCATTCATGGGCGCCGGCTTCGCCACGGTGTTCGTGGCGCGCCATCTGTTCGGCGTCTGAGGAGATTGCCATGATCGCTCTCGCTTCGTTGCTTGCCGGCCTGGTCTTCGGGCTCGGGCTTGTCGTCTCCGGCATGGCCAATCCGGCCAAGGTGCTCGGCTTCCTCGACCTTGCCGGCTCATGGGATCCCTCGCTGGCCTTCGTGATGGCCGGCGCCATCGCCGTCGCCATGGTCGGCTTCCTGGCGGCCCGGCGCCGCGCGTTGTCGCTCCTGGGCGCGGAGATGCGCATGCCCTCCGCGCGCCGAATCGACCGTCGCCTTGTGCTCGGCAGCCTGCTCTTCGGCGTGGGCTGGGGCATCGCAGGCTTCTGCCCCGGACCGGGCCTCGTCGCCCTCGGGATGGGCGAGACCAAGGCCCTGGTCTTCGTGGCCGCGATGCTGGCCGGCATGGGCATCTTCGAACTGCTCGAGCGTCGCGAGCGGCAGACAGGATCGCGTACCGCCTGAAACAACGGCACCCGCCGTCGCGGATCGCGCCGCGCCTTCTGGGCACGCATCAAGTCGTCGGCGAGTTCGAGCGATGTTGACGTGGCGCAAGCCCGTCGCGGGCGCGCGGCCGAAGAATTCGTCTGCCCGTCGCGCCAGGGCCGGCGGCAGGTGACTGTTCCAGGCGGCCCCGAGGAAAGAACACCATGTCCTTGTACGCTGCGCGAAGTCACGCAGGGCCGTGTCGCCGACATCGTGATGGGCACCCATGGCCGCCGGGGCTTCAGCCGGCTGGCGCTGGGCAGCGACGCGGAGCGCGTCGTCAGAGGCAGCGCCGTGCCGGTCCTGCTGGTGCGCCGGGAAGCCGCCGATTGAGCCCCCCGAACCGATCGCTCCCAACCTTCGTTCAAGCGAGACCCTCATGACAAGCACCCGCGCCTTTCGCACTCTGCTGGCGCCGATCGCCATCGCGCTCGGCACCACGGCTTTCGCAGCCGACTACACGGCCCCCGCCCAACTGACTCCGCCCGAAAGCGCGATGCAGAAGAAAACCCGTGATGCCGCCCACAGGGCCGCGCAGGATGCGGAGCGTGCGGCCCGCAAGGCCGCCGACGCCGCCAGGGATGCGGCGCAGAAGGGCAAGGTCGGTGCGGGCAAGGTGTCGCATGCAGTGGCCGAAGGCATCCGTCGCGCCGCGCAAAAGGCCGCGCAAGCCGCCACCCGGCTGGAGGAAAAAACCGCCGCCGCGAGCACCAGGGCGCTCGATGAAACCAAGGATGCCGCGCGGGCCGCCCAGGAAGAGGGCAGCAAGGCCGCGACCGCGACCGGGGAAGCGCTTGCCAGGGCCGAGGAGTCGGTCGCGCGCTCCGCGCAGGCGAGCAAGGAAGAAGCCGAAAAGGCTGCGCATGCGACGCGCGAGGCACTCGACAAGGCGGAGGAAGCCACCCGCGCCGCCGCCAAGGCCGCGGCGGACGCCTCTGCGCGGACGCTCGAAGCCATGAAGCGCGCAGCCCGCCCCGCGGGCGCCGACAAGACCTGATTTCGTTCGCCTGCTCTTCCGAAAGGATCGCCATGAACCCGGACATTCAACTCAGGCACGATGTTTTCGCCCAGCTCAACTGGGACCCTGCCGTCAACGCATGCGACGTCGACGTGCGCGTGGAGAACGGCGTCGTGACCCTGTGCGGCAAGGTGGCCGACGAAGCCCAGCGGCAGGCCGCCGAGCGCGCCGCGCGCCGCACCGAAGGACTGAGCACGCTGCTGAACAGGCTCGTCGTACGTGACTCCAGCGGCGTACATACGCTTACTCAACGCACGACTTGATGCAGATCAAGGCGCGCCGAAAGTCACGCCTCAAGAATGAAGCCTCCAGCAAGAGAGAGGCAGGTTGATCTTGGACGCCTTCCAGCCCAATACATCGCCGTTGACGCGCGGAGCCCCTCCATGGCTTTCAAGACTTGAGGAGGCGTCCGCCAGGGAAGGCAACGGGGCATCGCGAAGCGCATGGCCGAATTTCCTGGCCGGCCAGGCAGAAAAGCCGGTGCGGGTGCTGCTGGTCGACGAGGATGTCGGCGCGCGGCGCGCGATCGCTCACGAACTGGTGATGGATCCGCGCGTGTGTGTCGTCGGCGAGGCGGGCAGCATGCTGGAATGCAAGCGGCTGCTGGCACAGCATGAGTTCGACGTGCTCATCCTCGACGTGCGCCTCGGGGGCGGCAAGGGATTCGACCTGATCGAAAGCACCAGGCGCCATTACAGCTCGGCCGAGATCATCGTGCACTCGGCGCTGGAGGACGAGGCCCATGTGCGCCGTGCGTTCGCGGCGGGCGCCTCGGGCTATCTGGTCAAGAACTCATGGTTCCAGAACTTCACGCAGGCCGTGCTGCAGGTCGTCAACGGCGGCGCGGCCGTATCGCCGAGCGTGGTGCGGCATCTGCTCATGCGGTTAAGGCGCTCCTCCACGCCCGAAGGGCCGCAGGCCGTCGGTACGCCGCCCAAGGCCCTGTCGATGCGCGAGCGCGAAGTGCTCCGGCTCGTCGCCAAGGGCCGCGTCACGCGCGACATCGCGACGGAACTCTCCATCAGCGGACAAACCGTGTGCGCGCATGTGAAGAGCATCTGCCACAAGCTGCAGGTGCGCACGCGCGCGCATGCGGTGACCGAGGCCGCCACCCGCGGGTTGATCTAGCACCTCAGTCAGTGGGCGATGAGTATCGGCACCGTGGCACGCGCTAGCAGGTCGCGCGTCACGCCGCCCAGCATGCGCTCGCGCATCCGGGCGTGACCGTAGCCGCCCATCACGAGCAGGTCGCTCTCCAGCGAGGCGGCGCTGTCCAGCAGGGCATCGGAGAAATGCCAGGAGGTCTCGACCTGCTCGATGTCTGCCCGGATGCCGTGCCGCAGCAGCCAGTTGCTCATCTCGCCGGGGCACAGCGCGCGGCCGGCATCGGCGTCGCCTTCCTGAAGAAATGAAATCAGGGTGACTTTGGCTGCCTTGCGCAGCAGCGGCAGTGCATGGCGCACGGAGATCGCGGCCTCCCTGCTTCCGTCCCAGGCCACGAGGACCCTGTCCAGCGCGCGGTCGAAGCGGCCGGCGCGTGGAACGATGAGCACTGGCCGCCCCGCTTGCAGCATCACCTCTTCGGGGAGCCGGCGCATCGCATGATCGACAACGGCGCATTCGTCCGCCTGGCCCACGACGACGAGGTCGCTGGCGCGGCCATGGCCGATCACGGCGCCCACAGGCTCGCCGTCGACCAGCCGCGTGTCGAAGGACGGCAGCGCCGGCGCCGCGATGCGGCAGCGGAACACATGCGCGACGGTTTCGGCCCTCCTGCGCAGGTGAAGCGACGCGCCGGCGATGCAGTCCTCCAGCTCGGCGTGGGCCGGCATGGTCGGCGGTGTGACCTCGATGCCGGTCGTGACGATGCCCACAAGATGGCTGCGATGCCGCCTGGCGAGCCGTGCCGCCAGCAGGGTGCGGACCTCGCAACGCTCGGTGTGGTCCAGGTGGACGGCGATGGTCGGTAGCGTCATGTCTTCCTTCGCCCCGCGGCCACCGGGGCCCTGGGCCGGGATCGGCGCGGCGCCGGTGCCGCGGCCAGCGCCGTGTGAAGGGTGCACAGGGCGTCGTGCACCACGTCGCCGCGGGAGGCCGGGGCATCGGCCGCATGCGCTTGAGCGGCCCCGCTGCCAGTCTGTACGCACGAAGCGCGTTCCCGCTGCTGTCCGACGGTGGCATCGGGCCAGAACGCGTGCAGCGGCGTCAGGGCCAGCGCCTGCCAGTCATCGGCGCGCATGACCGCATCCGTCTCGGCACGGGTCTCCTCGATGCCGCGCTGCAGCGCGTGCGAGCCGATGGTCTCCAGCATTTCGAGCGTATGCAGCCAGATGCTCCACTGCGCCTTGCACAGTGCCAGCGGAAATGTGATCTCGGTGCTCATGGTGTGTCCTCTGGGCCGGTGTCCGTTGGAACGAATGCTGAAGCCGCGGCGGCGCGCCGGGCTTGCGCGGGATCAACATTGACGAAGCTCAAGCCGATGCGCGGCCGGGTCCGCATACTGCGGTGCTCTTCCAGGAAGAAAACGGCCCGACGTGGTCTCCTCCTCCGCACCGGCCGGCCTTCGGATCGTCAGCGCTGCGTCCAGCGCCAGTTCTCGATCTCGGGCATGTCCTTGCCGTGGCGCACGATGTAGGCCCGGTGTTCGAGCAGACGGTCGCGCAGGTGCTGCTGCACATGGCCGGCGGTGTCGCGGATGCGCGGCACGCGGTCGATGGCGTCGGCGGCCAGGTGGAAGCGGTCGAGCCGGTTGAGCACCGTCATGTCGAAGGGCGTGGTGGTGGTGCCTTCTTCCAGGTAGCCGTGCACATGGAAGTTGCCGTGGTTGCGCCGCTTGTAGGTCAGCCGGTGGATCAGCGCGGGATAGCCGTGGAAGGCGAAGATCACCGGCGCGTCGGTGCTGAAGATCGAGTCGAACACCGCGTCGTCCAGCCCGTGCGGATGGCTCGAAGGCGATTCGAGCGCCATCAGGTCGACCACGTTCACCACGCGCACCTTCAGCTCGGGCAGCAGCGTGCGCAGCAGGTCGACCGCGGCCATGGTCTCCAGCGTGGGCACGTCGCCGGCGCAGGCCATCACCACGTCTGGCGCCACGCCGTTGTCGTTGCTCGCCCAGTCCCAGATGCCCAGGCCCACCGTGCAGTGGCGCTCGGCCGCGGCCATGTCCAGCCACTGCGCCTCGGGCTGCTTGCCGGCCACGATCACGTTCACGTAGTCGCGGCTGCGCAGGCAGTGGTCGGTGACGGACAGCAGCGTGTTGGCGTCGGGCGGCAGGTACACCCGCACCACCTCGGCCTTCTTGTTGACGACGTGGTCGATGAACCCCGGGTCCTGGTGGCTGAAGCCGTTGTGGTCCTGGCGCCAGACGTGGCTGGTCAGCAGGTAGTTCAGCGACGCGATGGGGCGGCGCCACGGAATGTGGCGCGTCACCTTCAGCCACTTCGCATGCTGGTTGAACATCGAGTCGACGATGTGGATGAAGGCTTCGTAGCACGAGAAGAAGCCGTGCCGCCCGGTCAGCAGGTAGCCTTCGAGCCAGCCCTGGCACAGGTGCTCGCTGAGCACTTCCATCACACGGCCATCGGGCGCCACGTGGTCGTCGCCGGGCAGGATCTCGGCGGTCGAGGTGCGGTTGCTCACCTCGAACACCGCACCCAGGCGGTTGGACGCGGTCTCGTCGGGGCCCATGAGCCGGAAGTTGCTGTCCGCCGCATTGAGCCGCATCACGTCGCGCAGGAACTCGCCCATGACGCGGGTGGCCTCGGCATCGACGGCGCCGGGCTTCGCCACCGCCACGGCGTAGTCGCGGAAGTCGGGCAGCTTGAGGTTCTTCAGCAGCAGGCCGCCGTTGGCGTGCGGGTTCGCGCCCATGCGGCGCGTGCCCTGCGGCGACAGGGCGGCGATGTCGGCGCGCAGGGTGCCTTCGGCGTCGAACAGCTCTTCGGGCCGGTAACTTTGCATCCATTGCTGAAGCAGGGCGATGTGCTCGGGCTTGTCGGCAAAGCCGGTCAGGGGCACCTGGTGCGCGCGCTGCGTGCCCTCGATGGGCACGCCGTCCACTGTCTTCGGCCCGGTCCAGCCCTTGGGCGAGCGCAGCACGATCATGGGCCAGCGGTGGCGGCGGCTGAAGCCGTCGGAGCGCGCTTCCACCTGAATGGCGCGGATGGCGTCGAGCGACGCGTCCAGCGCGGCCGCCATCTGCCCGTGCATCAGCACGGGATCGTGGCCCGACACGAAGCGCGGCTCATAGCCGTAGCCGCGCAACAGCTGCGTGAGCTGTTCGTCGCCGATGCGCGCGAGCACCGTCGGCCCGGCGATCTTGTAGCCGTTCAGGTGCAGGATCGGCAGCACCGCGCCGTCGCGTGCGGGGTTGAGGAACTTGTTCGAATGCCAGCTGGCCGCGAGCGCGCCGGTCTCGGCCTCGCCGTCGCCGATGACGCAGCAGGCCAGCAGGTCGGGGTTGTCGAACACCGCGCCGTGCGCGTGCAGCAGCGAATAGCCGAGCTCGCCGCCTTCATGGATCGACCCCGGCGTCTCGGGCGACACGTGGCTCGGTATGCCGCCGGGGAACGAGAACTGCGTGAAGAGGCGCTTGAGGCCTTCGACGTCGCGCGAGATGTGCGGATAGACCTCGCTGTAGGTGCCTTCGAGGTACGTGCTGGCCACAACGCCCGGCCCGCCGTGGCCCGGCCCGGCGATGAAGATCGCATCGAGGTCCCGAGCGTTGATGGCCCGGTTCATGTGCGCATAGATGAAGTTCAGGCCAGGCGTGGTGCCCCAGTGGCCGAGCAGGCGCGGCTTGATGTGTTCCAGCGTCAGCGGCTCGCGCAGCAGCGGATTGCCCATCAGGTAGATCTGGCCCACCGAGAGGTAGTTGGCGGCGCGCCACCAAGCGTCGAGCAGGGTGAAGTCTTCGGGAATCTGCGAGTGCGCGGATGTTGCCATGTCGAGATGCCTGATGCGTGAAAGAACCAGACCAGTATGGGAGGCAAGCCGGGCGCGTGCATTGACGTGCATCAATACCTCGGCGTCGGAGCGGGAACCGTCGCTTGTTTGAGTCAGGGAAGGTCTTATATGGGCGCCTCCCGGATCACAAGCAACTCGTGGCGCGAAGAAGCAGGAGACGAAAGACAGCAGTCACGGCAGAAGTGCATTCGCACCTCGTGCCAGCACAGTGCCTTGCCGACTGGGAGGCCGCGCGTTGGGAGTCGCTGAAGCAGCGCCTGCGCGACCAGGGCGCGAACATGATCGGCGGAGGTTGCGCCGACTCATTGCTGATGGGTGCCGATGGCGATGCGAACCATCCCATCATCCGGGACCGGCAGTGCATCTCGTCGCGAACTCTTCAGATCAGCACTTCATGGCCGCGCTTGTGCAGCGAAAGCGTCAGTGTTGGTCAAACCATTCACCGGGCAGCGGTGAGCGCTGCGAACGAGTCTTTCAACAGAATCGGCCGGCTGTCGCGGGTCATGCAACAAGCGAGGGCTGTCAGACAGACGCGCCTTCGCGCTTTCGTCCCTGAAGAAAGCCGGCCACCAACAGCACGACGCCGAGGCCCATCAGGAACATGGCGAAAGAGTTGCCACCGATCTCGCTGTTGTTGGCCGCGCTGATCGCCTTTGCTGCGGCGTTGGCGTCCGTGGCCGTCATAGCGGTCGCGAAGGCAACTTCCTTGCACTGGGCCAGCAAGGCGGTGTCCGCGTTCTGGGCCGTCATCTTCGTCCGGCACTGCGCCGCGAGCGCGGCATCCGCCTCGCGCGGGCCTCCGAAAAAACCAAGAATGGCGCCAATCAGCAGTGCGATCGCGCCAGTGAGCATGAGCATTCGAGCCGTGTTTTTCATCGATCTCCCTTGTGTCGAGAATCATGATAGTCGGGGCGACGCGTCTTCCCGCGGGCCCGGCAAAATGGGACCAGCCGACCACACTTGGCCCGAGCACGAGGGTCGACTCCGCAGCTCATCTGACCTTGAGCGCTTAATGGGACATCGTCAAAGGAGCCACAAATGGAGGAAGTAGTCCGCGGCCTTGGAGCCATGTGGGAGATAGAGAGCCTACGGCCTTGGCTCCTGGGCGCCGTCGCCACCGCGGTAGCGATCGGCGGGCTGGTGGCCGCAGCACATCGGTGGGCGCGACGCAGGGGCGCTGACGATGCAATCGGCCTGCGCGTGCAGCCCACCGGCCGTTTTTTCCTGTCGCTGCTGTTTGGATTGGGGTGTGTCGCTGTGGCGGGACGCACCGATGTCCCGTGGCCCTTCCCCGCGGCTGGCATCGCGCTCGCCATCTTTTTGATGACGTATTTCGGAAGCCAAGTCTTGCATCCTCCCCAGGATCAGGACTGATCGCCTCCTGTTGCAGTCCCGTTATGGGACGCGCCCGCATCGGCCTGCTGCCCGCAAGCCTTGCTACGCATCGTGCCTCGCCGCGTGGGCTTCACCGTTAGAAGTCGACGTTTTGACGTGGTGCCTGCATGAAGGCGTTGCTGGCCGAACGGCCGGTTCTGAACGAATGTAGCGGCTCTCCGCCGCGGCCCGGTGAGATTTCCAGAGCGCATCACGGCGTGCTCTTCAATGGCTGGTTCTCCGGCTGTCAGTGGACCAGGTGCATGCCTCCCCCTAACTCGAGGCGATGAACCAGCTCCATCAGAATGCCCTTGACGACCTGCGCAGGCTCCGACAGCGGCAGATGATCGGAAGCGCAGAGCGCCAGCGGAATCTCGATATGCGGCGACACCAGGCGCCCGACGTCGACCGGCGCCATGGCCGCGACGGAGCGTGCAAGCGACACGGGCAGGATCGTCGCACCCACGCCTGAGGCGACCGCAGCGGACAGCGTGCTCGAAGACTCCATCTCCGCCACCACGCGAGGAATCATCTTCGCCGAGGCAAAGGCCCGGTTCACGCTGCGGCGCAGCTGGTTGTCGATGCTGGGCAGGAGCAGGTCCACATTCCGCAGCTCGGCCAGCTCCAGCTCTTCGCCGTCCATGCGCAGCATGCCGTGGGAGGCCACGACGCAGAGGTCCTCGGTAAGCAACGGGTCGAACGCCAAGCCTCGCACCGCCTGTTCGCCGCCGTAGAACACGGCCATGTCCATGAGGCCGTTGCGCACCACGTCGCACAGCGTGGTTCCGAAGTTCTCGTTGATGTGCAGCATGAGCTGCGGATGCCGCTCCTGCACCGTCTGCAGCAGCGGCAAGGCCAGGCCCGATGCAGCGGTGCCCGGCGCGAGGCCGACCGATACCTGCCCCGCCAGACTGCGCCCGGCATTGACGACATCGGCACGCGCCTGCTCGAACTGGCGCAGTATCAATTGCGCATGGCGGTACAGCACCATGCCGGCTTCGGTGGGCACCACGCCCTTCTGCGTTCGCAGCAACAGGCGCTGGTTGAACTCACCTTCGAGCGTGGCCAGCTGCTGGCTCAGCGCAGGTTGCGCGACGTGCAGCACCTCCGAGGCTTGCGTGAGGCTGCCCACGTCGACGATCTTCACGAAATACTTCAACCGCCTGAGGTTCACCGGATCTCCGTTGTCTTTCTGTTCTATGAACAAGCAAGCATCGAGCCACGCGTTGCCAGCGTCAACCGGGGTTACGATCAGTGCGCTTCCGATTCACCAATGACGGTCAATTTCAAAACCCTCAAGAGCTTCGTGACCGCGGTGGACGCACGCAGCCTCTCCGCGGCCGCCGCGCAGTTGAGCGTTGCACAGCCGGCGTTGAGCCAGCACATCGCCTCGCTCGAGGAACACTTCAAGCACAAGCTGCTGAACCGCTCCAACGCCGGCGTGACACCCACGCCGGCCGGCGTCGAGCTCTACCGCCACGCGCAGATCATGCTCAGCCACCTGGAGCAGGTGGAGCGCGACCTGATGAACCGCACGGACGAGAGCTTCATCTGCGGCCCGGTATCGGTCGGGCTGGCCACCTACAGCACAGCCTCGGCGCTGTCGATGCCGTTGCTGCAGGCAGTGCGCAGCGCCTACCCGGGCGTCAACCTCTTCATCAACGACAACTTCGGCCTGGTGCTGAGCGAGATGGTGATGACCGGGCGCCTGGACATGGCCATCATCTACGCGGGCAGCCCCATGAAGGGGCTCGCGCTGCAGCCGCTGCTGACCGAAGACCTGTTCCTCATCGCCCCGCCGGGCATGGAGCTGGAACCGCAGGGCGACCAGACCATCGCTCTGCACGCGCTGGCCGGCATCGACCTGCTGCTGCCGAGCCGCATGCACTTCCTGCGCCGGATGGTCGACGAGGCCTTCGCGCGCATCGGCGTGGTGCCGAACATCCGCGCCGAGATCGAGTCCGCCGAAACGCTGCGCCAGGCGATCCAGGCGGGCGTGGGCGCCACCATCCTGCCTTCGGCGCTGGCGGACTTTCCGCCGATCGCGAAGCCGCCGGTGATCCGCCGCATCGTGGAGCCCGGCTTGCAGGCCACCGTGTCGCTGTGCGTGCCGGACCACCTGCCGATGTCCGACCAGGCGCGCGCCGTGCTGGAAATCCTGCGGCAGCAGATCGGCAACCTGTTCGAAGCCGGGCGCCTCGAGGGCATCCGCGTACCGGAAGCCGGGTCACCGCCGGCCTGAACGACCGCGCAGGCTCAGTGCGCGCCGGCGACGGCCACCACGGGCTGAGACAGACTGCGCATCGCCGCGACGCCTTCCGTCACGAACGGGTCGGCGTGGTAGTACAGCAGCTGTGCGCCAATCGACACCAGGTGTTCGACGTCCTGCTTCACGACAAGGGTGCCGGCGATCTTTCCGGCCGCGCGAATGCGCTGCAGCGTCTGGTCGACCAGGTCGAGCGCGGGTTGCGGGCGGCGCTTGCCCGGTGCCACCGCGGGCGAGTACCCCATCGACTGCGACAGGTCGCCAGGCCCGACGAAGAACACGTCGATGCCTTCGACCGCCAGGATCTCGTCGAGATTGCGCACCGCCTCGACCGACTCCACCATGCCGATGAGCAGCCGGGTCTCGTGATCGTCGGGGCAGGCATAGCGGAAGGTATGCACCACCTGGCGCGCGATCTCCGCGGTGTGGATCAGCGGCACCATCACGCCGTCCGCGCCCGCGTTGAGGCAGCGCGTGATGGTGGAGCGCTCCTGGTTCTGCGGGCGCACGATGCCGAAGCCACCCGCATAGCGCGCGGCCTTGGCCATGTGGTGGATGTCCTCGAAGCTGGCCAGGCCGTGCTCACAGTCGATGAAGACCGAGTCCGCGCCCGAGCGCACGAGCTTCTCGCACAGCGTGGGGGACACATGGTTCGGGTTGACCATCAGCACGGAGTCGCCGCGTGCCAGGCGTTGATGAAGGGTGTCGCTCATGCTTCGTCTCGTTCAGGGTTTGCCGGGTGTTCCGTCGGGGGCGCCGAGCCAGCGGCTGATCTCGATGTCGGGGCCCTGGTCGCGCGCGCGGGTCGGGCTGATCACCAGCTGTTCGATGGTGGTG
Organism: Variovorax durovernensis; assembly: GCF_977011995.1. Lineage (NCBI taxonomy): Bacteria > Pseudomonadati > Pseudomonadota > Betaproteobacteria > Burkholderiales > Comamonadaceae > Variovorax > Variovorax durovernensis. The sequence continues at coordinate 789,304 of NZ_CDRNCW010000002.1, forward strand.
CCCTGCGGCAGGGTGCAGGCCAGCAGGATCGCGCGCGCCACGTCGTCGGGCGCGACCATGGCCGCACGCTCGTCCGCGCTCGGCGGGCGCACGCGCGTGTCCATGATGGGCGTGTCGACCTCGCCCGGCAGGATGGTGGTGGAGCGGATGTTGTTGTTGCGGAAGGTGCCGTGCACGAAGCCCATGAGGTTCGTCACCGCCGCCTTGGCCGCGCCGTAGGGTGCGCCGCCCAGCAGGTTCGGCCGCACGGCCGCCAGCGAGGACACCGTGACGATGGTGCCGGCACCGGCTTCGAGCATGCCCGGCAGCACGGCCTGGATCAGCACATACACGGCCGTCAGGTTGACCGACACGGCCGACTCCCAGTCGTCCGGTTCGATCCAGCGGATGTTGCGCACGCGGCTCGTGAGGCCCGCGTTGTTGACCAGGATGCCGATGGGGCCGACCTCCCTGGCCGTCCACTGCACCAGCGCGAGCAGCTGTTCGCGCTCCTGCAGATCCGCCTGGCGGGCCCAGGCTTGCCCGCCCGCGTCACGGATCTCGGCCACCACAGCCTGCAGCGGTTCGATGCGGCGGCCCATCACGACCACGCGCGCGCCTTCCGCGGCCAGCATCCGCGCGGTCGAGCGGCCGATGCCCGAGCCGCCACCGGTCACCAGGGCCACTTGCCCCTGCAAGGCGCCGGCCGTCATGCCGCCACCTTCTTCTCTTCGTAGCCGTAGTCGGCCTGCGCGCCGGCCGCGCTGACAAGACCCTGGCGCAGGTCGTCTTCGATCAGTTCGTGCGAGCGCTGCTGCGCGTCGCCCCAGCCGCCACCGCCGGGCAGCTCGATCGTGAGGCGCTCGCCCGGCGCCAGCACCAGCCGCCCCTTCGGGAACACGGCCTTGCCGTCGTGCAGTACCGCGCCATTGCGCCCGGCCTGGCCGCCCAGCACACCGAGGCAGGGGTACTTCACGTGCTCGGTGCTCAGGTAGATGTTCATCTCGCGGTCCGACAGATTGCGGATCACGCCGCGCTGGCCCAGGCCGCCGCGGAATTTGCCGGGGCCGCCGGAGTCCGGAATGAGCTCCTTGCATTCGGTGAGCACGGGCACCGCCAGCTCGTACATCTCGATCGGCGTCACGCGGCAGTTCGACGGAAAGCTCAGCGTGTCCAGCCCGTCCATCGACGAACGACCACCCTGCCCGCCGTGGAAGTTTTGCGCGCTGCCATAGGCCGTGCCGTCTGAGCGCTGGCCCTGGCAGTTGATGCCCCAGATCGGCGCGCCGCCACTGTCGCCCATCGCGCCTTCGGGCACCACATGCTGCAACGCCTTGAAGATCAGGCTCGGAATGCAATGGCCCACGAGGTTGCGCGCGGCGCCCGCCGCATGCGGTCGCGGGTTGAGGATGGAGCCCACCGGCGCCGAGTCTGTCAGCGCGACCATGCAGCCCTCGTTGTTCGGCGTCTCCGGGTCGAGCAGGCATTTGAGCGCATACACGCTGTGCGCCACGCGGTAGTGCGGCACCACGTTGATGCCGCGCGCCACCTCGGGCGAGGTGCCGGTGTAGTCGACGTGGATCGAGTCGTCGCGCACCTCCACGCTCACGCACAGCTTCACGTCGGACTCGAAGCCGTCGATGGTCATGTCGGCCTTGTAGCTGCCGTTCGGCCAGGCCGCGATGGCCTGGCGCATGTGGCGCTCCGAGCGGCTGAAGATCGCTTCGCCCAGGCCGTCGCAGTCTTCGAGGCCGTATTCGTCCATGAAGCGCGTGAGCTCGCGGCTCATCACCTCGTTGGCGGCCACCATGCTCTGGATGTCGCCGCGCACCTCGTGCGGCAGGCGCACGCTGGCCTCGATGACCGAGAACACGTCGGTGTTCGGCTGGCCGGCCTTGAAGAGCTTGAGCATCGGGATGCGGATGCCCTCCTCGAACATGTCGGTCGAGTCGGGCGACTGCGGCCGGCCGCCGATGTCCGGCAGGTGGGCGATGCTGCCCGCGTAGGCCACGATCTTGCCCTTGCGGAAGATCGGCGTGAGCATGACCATGTCCGGCAGATGGCCGGTGCCGATCACCGGGTCGTTGGTGGCCAGCACGTCGCCGGGCTCCAGCGACTCGGGCGGAAAGGCCTTGAGGAAGTAGTTCTGCGCGGCCATGGGCAGCGTGGTGATGAACACCGGAATGGACCAGGTGCACTGCGCCAGCGCGCGGCCCTTGGCGTCGAGCAGCACGTTCACGTAGTCGTGGTTCTCGCGCACGATCGGCGAGAAGGCCGTGCGGCCGAGTGCGCTGTCGGCCTGGTCGGCAATGAAGACGAGGCGGTCCCACATCACCTGCAGGGTGATCGGATCGTTGAAATCGGGTTTGAGCATGGACATGGCAAGACCTCAGGACAAAAGCATGATCAGGTTGTGCTCGGCATCGAGCGAGGCAGAGGCATTGGGCCCCATCACCACGGTCGACTCGCGCTGCTCGATGATCGCGGGACCCTCGACCGGCACGCCGGGCACCAGCGCATAGTGGTCGTAGACCGGCGTGTCGACGTACTTGCCGAGCTCCGGGAAGAACACGGGCCGCGTGCCCTTGCGTGCATCGCGCTTCACTTCCGACTCGCCGCGCAGGCTGGCCAGCGACACCGGCGCCTTCGGCCCGCTGGCGCGCACGCGCCAGGTGATGACCTCGGCATCGGTGCCCGAGACGCCGCGGCCGTACAGGGCCACGTAGGCGGCATGGAAGCGCGCCAGCAGTTCCTCGATGAACTTCGGGTCCGCCGGGTCCAGCGCCGGCAACGGCACCGAGATTTCGTAGCCCTGGCCGACGTGACGCATGTCCACGGTGTACGAATAGCTGATGTGGTCCACCGGCACCTTGCTCGCCAGCACCACTTCGCGCCCCTGGTCCGCCAGCGTGGCCTTGACCACGTTCACCGCGCTCGGGTTCCAGGCCGAGATGCGCATCGGCAGGCTGGCCGACAGGTCGGCCGCCACCGGCGCACCCAGGAGGCCGATGGCCGAGGTGACACCCGCACCCAGCGGGCAGATCACCTTGCGGATGCCCAGCTTGCGGGCCACGCCGTACGCATGCACCGGCCCGGCCCCGCCGAAGGCGATCAGCGGCAGCGCGCGCGGGTCGACGCCGCTGTCGGTGGCCTGCATCGAGGCGGCCTCGGCCATGCTCTCGTTGACCATGTCGTGGATGCCCCAGGCGCAGCGCTCCAGCGAAATACCCAGGTCCTTCGCGAGCCGGGCCATCGCCGATTCGGCGGCGGGCTTGTCGAGCGCGAAGTCACCGCCGAGGAAGGAGTTTTCGTTCAGGTAGCCCAGCAGCAGGTCGGCGTCGGTCACCGTCGGCTCGGTGCCGCCGCGTCCATAGCAGGCCGGCCCCGGTGCCGCGGCCGCGCTGCGCGGCCCCACGCCCAGCAGGCCGAGCTTGTTGCGCGCCGCGATGCTGCCGCCGCCCGCACCGATCTCGATCATGTGGATCGACTGGATCTTCAGCGGAAAGCCACTGCCCTTGCGGAAACGCTCATGCCGCGCCACCTCGAGGTCGTTGGCCACCATGGGCTGGCCGTTCGGAATCAGGCACAGCTTGGCCGTGGTGCCACCCATGTCGAAGGACAGCACGCTCGACTCGCCGGCCTGGCGCGCATAGTCCGCCGCCGCCACCGCACCGGCCGCGGGGCCGGATTCGATCAGCCGCACCGGCGTGCGCGAGGCCGACGAACTCGGCACCACGCCGCCGCTCGAGGTCATCCAGAGCAGTTGCCCTTCGACGCCGCGCTTCGACAGCTCGCGCTCGAGGTGGTTCACGTGCCCGACCATCATCGGCCGTGTGTAGGCGTTGACGACAGTCGTCGAGGCGCGGTCGTACTCGCGCACTTCGGGGCACACCGTGGAAGACAGCGAGACGGAAATGCCTGGCGCCACCTCGGCCAGGATTTCGCCGATGCGCCGCTCGTGCTGCGCGTACTTGTAGGCGTGCAGCAGGCACACGGCCACCGACTCGACCTTCTTGTCGAGCAGCACGCGGGCGATGGTGCGCACGCCGTCCTCGTCGAGTGCCTTGATCACCGTGCCGTCGGCGGCAATGCGCTCTTCCACGCCGAAGCACAGCTCGCGCGAGACCAGCGGATCGGGGTACTGGATGCGCAGGTCGTACAGGTCGTAGCGCCCTTCCGTGCGAATGCGCAGCATGTCCTGGAAGCCGTCGGTGGTGATGAAGGCGGTGGGCACGCCGCGGCGCTCCAGCACCGCGTTGGTCACGACCGTGGTCGCGCCCAGGATCTGCAGCTGGCCGTTGCCTGTGGCCTTGGCCCCGTTGCGCTCGCGCACCTTGGCGAGCAGCTCGTCCACGCCCTGGAGCACGGCGCGCGCGGGCGCATCGGGGGTGCTCAGCACTTTGTGCAGCAGGATGGTTCCGTCGTCGTCCGTCATCGCGAAGTCGGTGAACGTGCCACCTGTGTCAAATGCCAGTTTCATGCCTTTCAGCTCCTTCTGTGTTCGGTTGAGATGTGTGTTCAGGCAGTGGCCGCATCGCGCACGCGCTTGCCCGTCATGAACAGTTCGCCCAGGTCGGCGGTGCTCAGCGCCTGGACCGGGCTGTCCCAGATGACCTTGCCAAGCCGCAGCACCACGGCGCGCTCGGCGGCCTCCATGGCCTTGCGGGTGTTCTGCTCGACCAGCAGGATCGTTCGGCCGCCCTTGTGCAGGCGCTTGAGCTCGTTGAAAACCAGCGTGATGGCCTGCGGAGAGAGGCCGACCGATGGCTCGTCCACCAGCAGGATCTCGGGGCGCCGCAGCACGGCCATCGCCATCTCGAGCAATTGCTGCTCGCCGCCGGACATGTTGCCGGCCAGCTCGTTGCGGCGCTTGCGCAGGATGGGGAACAGGTCGTACACGTACTCGCGCTCGCCCTTCAGGTCGCCGCCCTTGATGGTGTAGGCGGCCATCTCGAGGTTCTCGTCGATGGACATCAACTGGAAGTTGCAGCGGCCCTGCGGCACGTAGGCAATGCCGTGGCCGAGCATCGCCTGCGGGCGCAGGCCCGCGATGTCCTTGCCCTTCCAGCGGATAGCCCCGCCCTTGTGGGTGGTCATGCCGAAGAGCGACTTCAGCAGCGTCGACTTGCCGGCCCCGTTGGGCCCCAGCAGCGTGACGAATTCGCCGTGCCGGATCTTCAGGTCCACGCCGTGCAGGATGTCCAGGTGGCCGTAGCCGGCACGCAGGTTGTCGATTTCGAGTTCCATGGTGTTGTTCTTTCGTGTCAGCCGCCGAGGTAGGCCTCGATGACCTCCGGGTTGCGGACCACCTCTTCCGGCGTGGCGTCGGCGAGCTTGGCGCCCTGGTGCAGCACGACCACGCGGTGGCTGAGGCTCATCAGCACGTCGGTGTTGTGCTCGATCAGCACGAAGGTCACGCCCAGCTTCTGGTTGGCATGCTCGATGCACTGGATGACCTTTTCGATGAGCACTGGGTTGATGCCCGCCAGCGGTTCGTCCAGCAGGATCAGCTCGGGTTCGGGCATGAGCATCGAGGCGAACTGCAGCAGCTTCTGCTGGCCGCCGGACATGTGGCCCGCCGGCAGGTGGGCCACGCGCGCCAGCCCGGTCACTTCGATCAGTTCCTTCGCGCGTTCGCGCAGCGCGTGGATGCGCTTCCTGGCCGACGGCCCGACCCAGAAGGTCGACAGCACGTTCGGAAAGCGCGACATCTGCCCGGCCAGAACCAGGTTCTCCTCGGAGTCCAGCGTGGGGAAGACCACGGTCTTCTGGAAGCTGCGCAGGAAGCGGCCCTCGCGGGCGATGCGGTTCATCGGCCAGCCGGTGATGTCCATGCCCTTGAGCAGCACGCGGCCCGAGTCGCTGCGCTGAAGCCCGGTGCAGCAGTCGAACAGGGTCGACTTGCCCGAGCCGTTGGGGCCGATGAGCCCCATCACCTCGCCGCGGCGGACTTCGATGTCCACGCCCTGGAGCGCGGCAACGGCGCCGTAGTTCTTGCGCAGGCCTTCGATGCGAAGCATGACGGGTTCAGCGGACATCGCTCGACCCCTTTCCGATGCCGGCAATGCGCTCTGCCGCCCGCTGGAACAGCGGCGCCAGCCCTTGCGGAAACAGGAACACCAGACCGAGCAGCACGAAGCCGTAGATGACCATGCGCAGCTCGGGCGTGATGCGCAATGCTTCGGACACGGCCACGAAGACGAAGCTGCCGATGATCGCGCCCGGCACCTTGCCCACGCCGCCGCCCAGCACGATGATCAGGATCGTGTTCGAGTAGTAGGCCTGGAACACCAGGGGGCTCACGACCGTCGAGAAATGCGCGTAGAGGCTGCCACCGAGCCCGGCGAAGACGGCGCTCAGCATGAACACCAGCAGCTTGTAGGTCCAGGTCGGCACGCCCAGCGATTCGGCCAGTGTCTCGTTGTCGCGGATGGCCACCATGCAGCGGCCCGCGGGCGAGCGGATCAGCGCCACGAATGCGGCAACCGCCAGCGCCGCGACGGCGAGCACCAGGTAGAAGTACTCGGGCGCCTTGATGACGGTATAGACCCAGTCGCCGAAGCCCAGGCGCGGCCGGGCCACACCCGACAGCCCCATGTCGCCGCGCGTCAGGTCGATCCAGTTCTTCGACAACATCTGCGCGATCACGACCATGCCCAGCGTGCACATGACGAAGGAGGTGTCGCGTAGCCGCAGTGCCGGAATGCCCAGGGGCAACGCCACCAGCCCGGCCACCAGGCCCGCGACCAGGAAGTTCACCAGGAACGGCGTGCCGAAGTGGATCGACATGAGGGCCGACGCATAGGCGCCGAGCCCGAAGAACACGCCCTGCGCGAGGGACAGCATGCCGGTGTAGCCCAGGATGAGATTCAGCCCCAGCGCCGGCAGCAGGAAGATCATCGCGAGGACCATTGCATGCAGGTAGTAGTCGCCGAGGAAGAGTGGCGCGCAGAGCAGCGCCGCCACGCCGAAGGCGCATGCGCTCCAATTGACGGCGGCGACCCGGGCGGCCGGCAGACGCGGCGTGTCCAGCGTGGTGGTAGACAAGATGGCCTGTTTCATTGCTTTGACTTCCTCAGAAACGTGCCTTGCTGCTGAACAGACCGTGCGGCCGGAACATGAGCATGAGCAGGAGCACGACGAAGCCGACCGAGTCTCGGTACTGCAGGCCGATGAAGGCCGCGACCAGGCTTTCGATGACGCCCAGAAGGCCGCCGGCGATCAGGGTGCCGCGCACGTTGCCCATGCCGCCCATGACGATCACCGCGAAGGTCTTCAGGGTGATCGACTCGCCCATGCCGCCGTAGATGCTGACGTTGATGGGGCCGGTCAGGACGCCGGAGAGCGCAGCGATGGCCACGCCGATGAGGAAGGTGCGGCGCACCACCTGCTCGACGTCGATGCCGTTGACCTGGCAGCACTCGATGTTCTGCGACACCGCGCGGATCGAGCGGCCCAGGCGGGTGCTGCGCACCATCCACTCGAGCCCGGCAAACACCGCCAGCGTGACGACCACCAGGATCACGCGCTGCTGCGACATGCCGAAGTCGCCCATCTCGATCGGCTCCAGCCAGCCGCCCGAGAACACCTTGTAGCCGCCGCCGAAGGCGAGGATGACCACGTTCTGCAGGATGAGCGACAGCCCCAGCGTGGCCAGCACGCCGGCCTGGAAAGGTTGGCCGATAAGGCGCTGCATCACGGCGCGCCCGATCACCACGGCGATCACGCTGACGATCGCCACGCCGCCGATGATGGCGATGCTGTAGTCGGCCATCAGCTTCGACATGACCCACCAGGCCGCGAACGTGCCCAGCATGTAGTACTCGCCGTGGGCGAAGTTGATGGCCCGCAGCACGCCGAAGATCATCGTCATGCCGGCGGCCACCAGGGCGTAGACCGACCCGGTGATGATGCCGTTGACGATCTGTTCAAAAAGGAATGAGCTCACGGTGTTCTCGCAGGCTGGGAACGGTGCGTCACTTCGCGCCGGCCGCGTAGTCGACCTTGGTCGCGATCATTCCCTTGATGGCCGGCTTCCCGTCGGTGATCTCGAGCAGCACCATGGGCATGACCGCCTGGTTGTGGTCGTCGAAGGTCACGACGCCCATGGGGCTGTCGTACTTGATCTTCGCCATGGCGTTGCGGATGTCTTCGGCCTTCAGGCTGTTGGCACTCCTGATCGCGGCCACGATGAGGTTCAGCGTGTCGTAGTGCGTGTAGGCGTGGTTGTTCGGCATCTCGCCGCCGTTGGCCTTCTTGTAGTCCTCCACGAACTTCAGGCTGCGCGGCGCCGGCACCTCGGGCAGCCAGGCGGCGGCCTCGACCGCGCCGTTCATCACCTTCGGCGCGGCGGCGATGGTTTCCTTGGTGTTGAACTCGCCGTTGCCGACCAGCGCGACCTTGCCGGCCAGGCCGAGCTCGAGCATCTGGCGCGCGATGATGGGCGTGGTGTCGGCCTGGCCGTACAGGATGATGGCCTGCGCGCCCGAGCGGCGGATCTTGCTCAGCACCGAGCGGAAGTCGGTCTCCGAGTCCTTGTAGTAGTCCTCGCTCAGGATCTCGGCGCCCTCGTACTTTGGCAGGTAGCGCTTGGTGAACTTGATGGCGCCGCGGCCGTAGTCGCTGTCGACCGAGAGCACCGCGAACTTCTTGAAGCCCTTGGTCTTCGACGCGTACTCCAGCACTGTCGCGGCCCGCACCTCGTCGGTCGGGTAGTTGCGGAAGGTCCACTTGAAGCCGCCCACGCCGGCCTTGTAGGTGATGTCGGGGTTCGACGAGGCCGCATTCACCAGCAGCACCTTCGACTCCTCGGCCAGCGGCTGCATCGCGAGCGTTACCGAGCTGCAGACGTCGCCGATGATCACCGGCGTTTTCTCGAGGCTGATCATGCGCTGCATGGCAGCCACGCCCTCTGCCGGCACGCACTGGCTGTCCCCGCTCACGAGCTCGATCTGTTTGCCGAGCACGCCGCCGGCGGCGTTGATTTCCTTGGCGGCGAGCGCCGCGCCCTTGTTCGCGAAGGCGCCGTAGCGGGCATTGGGGCCGCTCATGGGCGCGATGACACCGATCTTGAAGGTGTCGGTCTGCGCATTGGCGGGCGCCAATGTGCAGAAGCCGGCGATCGCGGCAATGGCCACCAAGGCCGCGCCGCGCAATCTCGAGTTCGTGGGGTAGCTCATTGCTTTTCTCCGGGTCATGGAAGGGTTGAAGGAATAGTAGGAAGAGGCTGCTGCGGCGGCCAATACGTTATGGACCTTCGCCTATAAGGATTCTTGATAGGCAAGGTCCGCAGGCCGGAGGTCAGGCGAGCTTCGCCACCGCCGAGGCGATGCGCCGGCAGCCCTCCTCGATCTGCTCGACGCTGGCGGCCGTCGACATGCGGAAGTACGGCGACACCCCGTACGCCGTACCCGCCAGCACCATGACGCCGCCCGCTTCGAGCAGGTAGATCACGACGTCGTTGTCGGTCTCCAGCGTCTTGCCCTCGGGCGTGCGCTTGCCGATCAGGCCGCCGCAGTGGGGATAGAGGTAGAACGCGCCGCCCGGCGCGCGCGCGCGAATGCCGGGAATGCCGTTGAGCAGCCGCGTGGCGGTGTCGCGGCGCTGCCTGTACGTGGCCACCCAGTCGGGGAGAAAGGCCGCGTCGCTGTTCAGCGCCGCCACGGCGGCAGCCTGGCTTACGGAGGAGGCACCGCTGGTCGACTGCGACTGCAGCATGTCCAGCGCCGCGATGATGTCCGCGGGGCCGGCCGCATAGCCGATGCGCCAGCCCGTCATGGCGTAGGTCTTCGACACGCCGTTGACCACCAGCGTGCGGTCGCGCAGGCCGGGCTCGATGGCCAGCAAATGGGGTGGTGCGGCATCGGTGAAGCGGATGTGCTCGTAGATGTCGTCGGTCAGCACCATCACCTGGGGGTGGCGCATCAGCACGTCGGCCAGCGCGCGCATCTGCTCGCCGGTGTAGGTCGTGCCGGTGGGATTGGTCGGCGAATTGAAGACCAGCCAGCGCGTGGCCGGCGTGATGGCCGCCTCGAGGGCGTCGGGGGTCAGGCGGAAATCGTCTTCCTCCTTGCAGGCCACGGTGACCGGCGTGCCGTCGCAGGCCAGCACCATGTCCGGGTACGACACCCAGTACGGCGCCGGCACGATCACCTCGTGTCCCTCCTCCACCGTCACCGACAGTGCGTTGAACAGCGCGTGCTTGGCCCCGACCGTGACGATGATCTCGCGCGGGCTGTAGCTCAGGCCGTTTTCGCGCAGCAGCTTGGCAGCGATGGCTTCCCGCAGGGCCAGCGTTCCGGCGACGGGTGTGTAGCGCGTCTCGCCGCGTTCGATGGCCGCGCAGCCTGCTTCGCGGATATGCGCGGGCGTGTCGAAATCGGGTTCACCGATGGCGAGATTGATGATGTCCTTGCCGGCCTTGCGCAGTTCGGCGAACCGGTCCGCCGCGGCGCTGCTGGGGGAGGGCTTGATGCGGCGGATGCGCCTGGAGATACGGGACGGGCTGGACTGGCTCACGAGACTTCCTCTTCGGTGTCAATGACAGAGGCATGACGGTAGGAGCGTCCCGTTGCGGGCGCAAAGACGGACTTGTTCTAGGGGTGACGCATTTCCTTATGGGGACCCCCGCCATCTCTCCAGATGTTGTGCGGGGCTGTCGTCGCCGCTCAAGCAGCCGACTCGGGGGGGTGCGGACGAAAACTTGGGCTACCAGGAGGTAGTTCGTGTATTCCTACGAGGATCGGATTCGAGCCGTTGAGCTCTACATCAAGCGTGGCAAACGCGTCAGACCCACTAGCGGCGAGAAAACGCCAGCGTTGATCGTCATGCACGGGGGGGTCGAGCAACGGCCACTGTTTGACGACGACACCGTGCTGGTGTATCGGACGGGTCATCCCTTGACCATGCAGCGTGTGGTGACCTGGGCTGACGTCGCTCCCTTTCCATGAGTACTGCCGCCGACGGACTCGTTGCTTCGGCAGCCCCTGATCGCGGCATTTCACGCCTACGGATTGGAAACTCCCACTGATCACGTTGAGACGCTCTCGCTGAATGTGACGTCAACCTACGTACGGATCACTGATGCCATTGCGTCAATGCCGGACAGCTCGGCCACCCGCCTGGCAGCCGAAGGTGTTCTCGCCAAACTGCCGCTTCGGCTTTCCAAGTTGATGCGCCCGGTTGGCGTGCTTTGGATACGCGAGAACCGCGGTTCGCAATACAGCAGCGGAAGCATCCAACCGCTTGGGATGGCGAAGACTCTGAACTGCGCCCCCTCGGTGCATCCACGCTGCCTCAGGCCGTGTGGTCAAAAACGCCTTGGAGGCGGGCGAAACGGGACGGCTGCATCCGGGCCAGATAGATCGCGTACAGCCAACCCCATGCCGCGGTAACTGCCAGAATCCAGGGCAACGCGTTGATGGCGGACGAATCGGACCCGCTCAGGACGTTGAGGTTCCTGGCGACCATGACCAGCGCCGCACCCATGCCCACAGTGGCGATGACCGGAGCAATCAGCCGGCTCCAGAGCGACGCACCCGCGCGGGGGTTGCGCATGAAGAAGACCACCACCGCCACGGACACAGTCGCCTGCAGCAGCAGGATACCCATGGTGGCCAGTGCCGAGCACCAGGCGAAGACCACGGCCATCGGGTCTTGCTGCAGCAGTGCCACGATGGCAACGATGCACACCATCCCGATGGCCTGCGCGATGCTGGCCACGTAGGGGGTGCGGTAGGTCGGGTGCACCTTGGAAAACGACTTCATGAGAAAGCCATCGCGGCTGATCGCGAACATGTAGCGCGACATCGTGTTGTGGAACGCCTGGGAAGCGGCAAACAGACTGGTGATCAGCAGCACCGACATCAGCAACAAGGCCTTGGGCCCCAGGGCCTGCGAGGCGATATTGAACACGAAGCTGCCGGGGTCCTTGGCCGCCGCAGCTACCACGCCAGCCGCTCCGTGGAATTGCACAAAGCACCAACTCGTGAGGCCGAAGAACAATGTGATCAGCGTCACCGAAACGAAGGTGGCGCGAGGGATCGTTCGCCTGGGATCGCGGCACTCTTCCGAGTAGATCGCCGTGGCCTCGAAGCCGATGAAGGAACTGATGGCAAAAACCATTGCGATGCCTACCGCCCCGCTCAATGCCACCGAAGGAGCAAAGGGGCTCCAATCCCATGAAGTGCCGGCGCCAGCGTGATGCATCAGCACGCCCGCATCGACTGCAAGGACAATACCCACTTCCGCCAGCATCAGCAGACCGAGCACCATACCCCCGAGCTCCACCTTCAGAATACCCAGCAGCAGCACGAGGAACTGCATTGCGATGCTGCAGGCCCACCAAGGAATGCTCAAGCCGAAGTTTTCGGCAAGAAACATCTGCGAGAAGAAGCCGAACATGGCGATCACCGAGATCTGGATGGCGGTGTAGGTCATCAAGGCGACGTTGAGCCCCGCCATGCCCAGCCTGGGACCCAGGCCGACCGCCACGTACGAATAGAACGCGCCTGCGTTGACCACATGACGGCTCATGGCGACGAAGCCGAACGAGAAGATCCACAGCAGCAGGCCGGCCAGGACATAGACGCCGGGCAAGCCCGCGCCGTTGCCGGACATGAAGGCGATAGGCATGGCGCCAATCACGCCCGTGATCGGAGACGCGGCCGCCACGACAAAGAAAACGATGGACCACAGGCCCAGTGTGTCTTTCTTGAGTTGTGCTTGAGTCATGTGATGTTCTTCCAGGTGAGATTGGAGTGCGTCAGAACATCTTGGTGGCCGACACATAGACACGGCGCTTTCCAACGTCCTTGGTGTCGGACGAGTCGCGATTCGACGGCGTGCCGTTGAGTAACGCGGTGTTGCTGTTCCATGCCACGCCCAGCGATACCGACAGGCCCTCGGGGAAGTTGCGCGTCACGCCGATGCGGTAGTCCTGGAAGTTCGGATTGCGCGAACCGTTGGCGGTGGGCGCGACGAGCTTGGCGGTCACGTTCTGATGGCCGGCGTGCAGGTTCAGAACGTAGTCGTCGGAGACCGGAATATCGGCGCTCAGGTCGATGTAGCTCGAGCCCCGCGTGCCGCCGGTGTAGCCGGTCTTCTCGTTGAATCCGAGCAGGTCCGTGAGCGTGCGCGAATACTTGAGGCTGACCCACTTGTAGGCGACGAACAGGTTGGCCTCTGCGAAGTCGTAGCGCTGGGAGGGCAGGCTGGTGTATCGCACCTTGTCGTAGTTGCCGCCGGGGTAGTAGACCCACAGCAGGCCGGTGCCGACGGTCCAGTCGTCGCTCAGGGCCTTCTTGTAGCCCACCGAAAGATCGATCTCCGTGTTGGCCCCGGCGTAGACCTTGGAACTCACGTTGGATGCCCAGATGCTGGCGCTTAAGCCCAAGTCTGTGTTCAGGTCGATGCTGCCTTGCGCGGCGGGTTTGTTCCAGGTCTGCGTCATGCCCTTGAACAGATAGTCCGAGACCAAGGTCGCGGAGCCCGAGACACGAATCGGTGGCGCAGGGGCGGCGTCCTCTGCGGCGAGGGCAGACGTACTCAAGGCAGCAAGTGCAGTCATGGCTGTAATCGTGGCTTTCATGAGAGCTCTCCGGAGTGGTGGGGCACAGCTGCGGTCCGCCTGGGATGCTGGCCGTGCCGGTTACGTGGAAGGTTCGCAGTATCCGAACGGACCCGGAAAGCGCGTTATCGAGATTCGGCACATCTGGATGCCGGTTCCCCGCTTCACATCAACTGTGCCGAATCTCGATAACGCCGGAATGCAAGTGCCCGGGACACTGCGGTCACCCTGGTGCAGCGCCGGCGATTTGCGTCGCTGCTGCCTGGAACACACCCTCGACGACATCGGAGATGCACGGCACGTGCATGGCGCTCAAATGATTCAAATGGAAGCCGCGACCTACTACACCGCGACAAAGAAGTACGAGCTCAGCTTTCCCAGCCTGGAACAGGACATCGACGTCGATGTCGTGGTCATCGGTGGTGGCTTCAGCGGGGTCAACACCGCGCTGGAGCTCGCCGAAAAAGGCATCCGCAGCGTTGCCGTGCTGGAAGCCAAGTACCTCGGATTCGGAGGTACGGGCCGCAACGGCGGGCAGATCATGGCCGGCATCGGACACGACCTGGGCAAGATCCGCAAGGACGTGGGCGAGGACGGTCTGCGCGCGATCTTCGAGATCAGCGATCTGGGAGCGGAGATCATCCAGCACCGCGTGGACCGCTACGGCATCCAGGCCGACTTCTGCCGCGGTTACGGCTACCTGGGCTACAACGGACGCCAGGCCGCCACGCTGCGCCAGTGGGAGCGCGAGTTCAGGTCGCTCAACCCGCCGCACGAGATTCGCTACCTGGAAGGCGCCGAGGTGCGCGAGATCATCGGCTCTGAGGTCTATAGCAGCGCCCTGCTGCACATGGGGGGCGGCCATGTCCACTCGCTGAACCTGCTGCTGGGCGAGGCGCAGGCATTGGTCGGGCATGGCGCTCGCATCTTCGAGTTCTCCCCCGCGGTGGAGGTGACCTATGGCGAGACGATCAAGGTGCGCACCCCCAAAGGTTCGGTCACCGCACGCAAACTGCTCTGGGCCTGCGACAGCTTCCTCAACGGACTCGAGCCCGAGCTGCATCGCTCGACCATCAACACCCATGCCTTCCAGTGCGTGACGGAGCCGCTGTCTGACGCGTTGATCGAACAAATCAGCCCGATCCGGGGCGCCTACAGCGACATCCGGCCGGTCATCGACTACTTTCGCGTCACACGAGAGAACAGGCTGCTGTTCGGCTCGGCCACGCCCTACATCGAGCACATTCCGAGCGACCTCAAGGCGTGGAACCGTGCGCTCATGCTCAAGGTGTTTCCGTACCTCCACGACGTGAAGATCGACCTGGCCTGGGGCGGCCCCATGGCCTGCAGTCCCAACCTGTTTCCGCAGATCGGATCACTGCCGGGTCATGGCAACGTGTACTTCGTGCAGGGCTACACCGGCTTCGGTGTGACGCCCAGCCACATCATCTGCAAGATCCTGGCGGAGGGCATGTCCGAGGGCTCGCCGCGCTACGACCTGATCAGTTCCATTCGCCGTGCCACGCTGATCGGAAAAGACAAGCTGCGCCCGCTGATCGTCAGTGCCGGAAAGATCTGGCACCAGGCGTCCGGCTTTGCCAACGGACGGCGCTGAATTCATTGACGACCTTCCCACAACTTCAAGGACCGACACCATGAGCCTCATCTCCATTGCCCCTCCGCGCTCCATCGACGACATGCACGCCATCGGCCCCGTGACCCTGTTGGGGTCCGAGATCCTGTCGGGTGAATGCATGGCTTACGCCCAGAGCACGTTCGGCGGCCCGACGGACCCTGTCTCGGCAGGCTACTTTGCCGTGACGCCCGGGAGCTTTCGCATGACCTACCCGTTCAACGAACAAGCGGTGGTGGTGCAGGGCAGCGTGACGCTGACCGACGTGAAGACCGGCATCGCCGCCCACTACGGCGTAGGCGACAGCTGGTTCGTCACCAAAGGCACCGATGTGCTTTGGGACGTGAGCGGCGGCGTGTTCATCAAGCACTTCTTCGCCGTCGTGGATTGACGCCAGAGGGCATTCCGGACTCCGGGGACGGAAGCCCATGCCGAGCAGCGCAGACCAGAGGCGTCAGGCCAGCTTGCGGTACCGCGCGTACTGCACGGTGTCCGATGGCGACTCGCCGAACAACCGCTTGTAGTCGACCGAGAACTGCGAGACATGCCAGAAGCCCCAATCGATGGCGATGTCTCCGATCATCCGGGTGGCCGGTGCGTTCAGGATGTCGCGCCGCACACCGTTGAGCCGCTGGGCCTTCAGGAACTGGGCGGGGCTTTCGCCGGTCACCTTGACAAAGTATTTCTGCAGGTTGCGCCGCGAGGTGTACGTGGCGCTGCACAGGCTGTCGATGGAGACCATCTCGCCGCGCCGCTCGTGCATGTAGTCCATCGCACGGTGGACCACCTGGATGGCGCGGCCGCGGCTGGCCTCCAGCGGTTCGCCGCCTGCAATACGCAGGCAGTCGTCGGCCAGGTTCTGCATGTCGGCGCAAAAAAGGCGGCGCGCACTTTCGCGGCTGAAACGCAAGGGCTGGGTCAGCAACTGGCCCAGAGCCTGACGAATCTGCCGGCGCAGCAGTTGGGCCAGTTCGGGGTGATGCACGAAATGGTGGAGCTCGCGGCGCTCTGCCGATTCGGTGAACCGGAGGTGCGGCAGGCACAGCACCAGCAGGGTGCTCTCCTTGGGCGTGGACAGCAGCAGCTCGCCACCGCTGTCCAGAAGAATCACGTCGTCGATGGTGACGGGCTTTCCGAACCAACGGGCCTCTCCGGAGAGCGATGCGAACACTCCCAGGCTGATGCATCCCTGGCGCATGGCGCCCGTCTGGAAAACAGACTGGGCCAGCGTCTCCTGGTAGATGTGGACGCCGTCGATCCAAGCTTCATTGAGACTGCCCTGAAAGCGCCCGCGCGAGAGCTGTTCGTAGGTCAGTCCCCAGCCGTCGAGCAGTCTCATGTGGTCGGACGCCTCCTGGATGCCGGACGACTGCCGGATGCTGTACTGAGCCTCGGCGATGGCGCAGGGTGAAGCGGAGGTCATGAGGTGATCGTTCAGGGATTGATAAACAGTGCCAAGGGCGGTGTACCGCCTGCCCACATGTTTAGCAACGGATGTGCCAGAAGGCCATACGTGAAAGCACCGGGGGCGGGCTGTCCGCTGGCATGCGCTGGACCAGCGCCACCCGTGGGCCTTTTCACTTGGCGATACTGATCATCTGCCGGGTCGAGACCGACTTGAGTCCGTCCGTGCCGATCTCCACGCCCCGGCCAGAGTGCTTGATGCCTTCACAGGGCACCAAAGCGGGGGCACCGCGCCGTGCTGGTTCACCCAGACTGTGCAGGCTTGCAGTTGCCTGGCGACCTGCCGGATCAATGGCGGGTTCTGTCCCCACACGGAGGCTCCGAGCCTTAGTGGATGACGGGTAGCGCGGGACCGAACCGCTCCTCGTCCACGGCGGGATCGCCGGCCTGTGTCTGCCTCGCCGATGCGCGTAACTTGTTCGGCAGACTCGCCAACCTCCGTTGACTTCGTCTACACCCGGCGGCCTCAAGTCTGGAGTGCAACACCCCTTCAAGCAAGGTGTTCCATGCAAGAACTGGCGATGGAAGGAATAGGCGGCGCCCGGCCTACCACTGGTAGCCCGCCTGCACCCGCCCCCCGACCTGCGCGCCGGAGCCGGTGGCGACGGACAGGCCGCCGCCGACCTGCCAGTGCTCGTCGAACTGGTACGCAAAACCCACGCCGACCGCACTCTGGCCCGCGTAGTTCGCCGCCGCTGCCCCCACCCACCTGCGGCCTGCCTGCAGCATCGGCACCGAGGGCATGGCCATGGCCTGCGCGATGCCGCGCGCCGCGAACTCGCGCACGGCCTGCACCTGGGTACCGAGTTGCGCGCTCGTGCGTTCGAGCTGCGAGAGATTGACCGCGTCCGTGGGCTGGGTCCCCGGGGCCACGTTGGCGATCTGGCGCGGCGCGGCCGCGCTGCCCACGCTCACCGTGGAGGGCCGGTCGGCCACCGAGCCCTGGCCGAGCGCCACCGACTCAGGCGCCAGTGCCTGCGCGTTCGCGCCCAGCGCCACCGCGTTGACCCCGTTGGCAAGCGATGCCGCGCCGATGGCGACGCTAGGGTCGGCCAGCGCCCGCGCGCCGTCGCCGATGGCCAGCGAACCCGCATGAAGCGCCTGGGCGTTGCGTCCGATGGCCTGCGCCCCGTCGCCCTGCGCCGAGGCGCCGATGCCCACCGCGACGGCGCCCATGCCGCTGGCACTGGCAGCCGCCTGCCCGGCTACCGAGCAGCGCAGCGCGCCGCCATCCACGGTGCATACGCCCAGCTGGCCGTTCACCACCGCCTGCAGCTGCACCGACTGGGCCTGGATCTGCGTGGTGTGCGACTGGAGCTGCTGCGTCATGTCGATCACCTGCGAACCCTGCGTGGTCGCGAGGGTCAGGGCCTGTTCGGCGGTGGTGCGCACGCCGTACAGCTGGGCTCCATTGACCGCGTCGGAGGAAGTGGCGCTGACCTCGCCGGCGGTGACGCCGCCGATGCGCCCTGCATTGGCAATGCCGGCGCCGCGGTTGTCGATGCCGCCCTGGGTGACCAGCCGGCCGCTCACCACCGCGTCCCCGCTGACGGACAGCGAGCCGGCACTGACCTGGCCGCTGGCCTCGACGCCCGCGACGTTGGTCAGCGTGCGCCCGCTGCCCGGGGTGCCGAAGGAGACCACGTCGCTGCGGCCGCCATCGCTGCTCTGGGCGCCGATGGCCACCGAGTTCTGGCCCCTGGCCTCGCTGAGCGCCCCCAGGGCCATGGAACTCAGGCCGCTGGCCAATGCGCTGCGTCCCATCGCCAGCGCTCCGTCGGCATTGGCGAAGCTGGCATAGCCCATCGCCAGGGCGCCATAGCCGGCCGCGCGCGCCGCCGAACCCAGCACGGTACTGCCATAGCCGCTGGCATCGCTGTCGGCACCGACGGCGACGCTGCGCTCGTCGCGGGCCTTGCTGTTGACGCCCCAGGCGCTGGCGCGCGCGCCGCTCGCCTGGCTGTCGTTGCCCACCGCGACCGAACGGTCTCCGCTGGCCGCGCTGTCCGCGCCGATCGACACCGCCTCCACGGCCGACGCCGCGCTGCGGTAGCCAAGGGCGACCGACGACTCGCCACCGGCCTTGGCGGCATTGCCCACCGCCAATGCCGAGCCGGCGCTGGCCTCCGTGAAGGAGCCGATCGCGGTGGCCGAGTTCGCGCTGGCTTTGCTGGAGAGCCCTATCGCGGTCGCGCCGTTGCCTGCCGCCTGGGCACGGATGCCGTAGGCCGAGGCAGAACCGCCGCTGGCAGTGGACGAGCGCCCTATCGCGGTGTTGCCCGCCGTCAGGTCGATGCCGGCCTGCGACTCGGCGCCGCCGGCGATGTTGCTCTGGCAGTCGGCCTGCACCACGTCGCGGGCAGTGCTGAAGCCGGAGTAGGCGCCGTCGTCGCGACTGCTGTAGAGCGTGCCGCCCGGGCACAGTTTGGGATTGAGCACCTGCGCCTGCGCGAGCGGCGGCGCGCAAAGGTTCAGGGCGCACAGCACCGACGCCACAGGCAGCAGGCGCAGTGATGGATGACGTTTCATGGTGTTTTCTCCTCGCTCGTGCGGCTCTCATGGCCGCCATGGCGATGCTGCGGTCGCGGCGCGTCCGGCCCGTACCATGCTTTGTGGTAGCCTGCGGCGCCCTCGCCCGCCCGCCTCCTGCCCGGCCCTTGAGCACAGCCCGCGCGCCATGCCTCCACGGACATCACCCTCCGATCCCGCCGCTCTGACCTCTTCCGGCGCCGAGCCGCTGCCGCTGCCGCTGCTGCGGCTGGCCCGCACCACCGGCAGCGAACGCTTCCAGCATGAGCTGCTGCGCCGCCTGCTGGACGAATTCCGTGCCGACCACGGCGCCATCAACACCTGGCATCCGCGCAGCTTCGTCTCGTCGGTGGGCATCGGCTACGACCTGGCCGCGATGAGCGAGCAATGGAACCGCATCAACGGCGCGGAGCTGGACTTCATCACCTTCGCCATGCGCGCGCAGCCCGAGCAGGCCGCGTTCGCCAACGACGACGACCCGCGCTGGAAGCAGACGCCACCGGCATGGCGCGAGTTCCTCTCGCGCCACGGCATCGCCCACCAGATGGGCGTGGCGATCCCCTTCGAGGGCAGCGACACCTTCGTGCACCTGTACCTCAACCGCGGTCCCGGTTCACCCGCGCACACCGAACGCGATGCGCGCGCGCTGACCGCGCTCACGCCGCAGATCCGCGAGGCCCTGCTGGTCAACCGGCTGTACGCGCATGCCCGCCAGGGCCTGGACGAGGAGGCGCAGCCGTTGGCCCTCACCGACCCGCAGGGCTGGGTGCTGTTCGCCAACCGCGCCTTCTGCGCAGCCTGGCCCGCGCTCTCGGAGCTGGCGGGCGCGACCTCGCCGCGCCTGCCCGATGCCTGGCTGTCGGGCCGGCGCGGGGCGCTGCGGCGGCTGGAGGGCGCAGGCTGGTCGATCGAGGTTGGCCGCGACGAAAGCGGCCTGCGCGTTGCCCTGCGCCGCCGCCCTTCGCGCGACGGAGTCGCCACCCTCACGCCCCGGCAGGCCGAGATCGCGCGGCTGTATTGCGCGGGCCACTCCAGCAAGGATGTAGCCCTGCGGCTCGGCCTGTCGCCTGCCACGGTGCGGGTGCACCTGCGCAACGCCTACGACCGCGCGGGCGTGGGCAGCCGCGCGGCGCTGCGGGCCTGGCTGGGCATCTGAGGTACCCATCCCGGGGGATGTCGCGGCGCGGCATGCGTGCTACGCTCCCGGCGATACAGGATGCCCACGGCATCCGCATTCCATTTCCCTCCTGCCATCGCATGAAACAAGCCTCCCACATCGCGGTGCTCGACGATGAAGTCGACATCACGCTGCTGCTGGCCAACTACCTCCAAAGCCACGGCTTCCGGGTCACCCAGGTTCACGACGGCCGCTCGCTGACGGCGCTCATGGGAACGGACCCGGCAGACCTCGTGCTGCTCGACCTGGGCCTGCCCGGCGAAGATGGCTTTTCCATTGCCCGCCACATCCGCGAAAACTGGCGCTGCGGCCTCGTCATCGTCACCGGCCGCGGCGACGCCGTCGACAAGATCGTGGGCCTGGAAGTCGGGGCGGACGACTACGTGACCAAGCCCTTCGACCTGCGCGAGCTGGTCGCGCGGGTCAAGGCGGTGCTGCGGCGGCTGACGCCGGAGGCGCCCGCCGCGCCGGCCGCAGCCGCCAGCGCCTCCACCGACCGCCTGTGCTTCGCCGGCTGGCGGCTGGACACCGCCGCGCGCAGCCTGCACAGCCCGCAGGGCGCCGAGGTGCCGCTCACGGGCGGCGAGTTCGACCTCCTGTGCGCCTTTGCCCGGCACCCCGGCCGCGTGCTCTCGCGCGACTTCCTGCTCGAGCAGACGCGCGGTCGCGAGGCCGCCCCCTTCGACCGCACGATCGACGTGCAGGTCGGCCGCCTGCGCAAGAAGATCGAGGCCGACGTGGACGACCCGCAGCTCATCAAGTCGGTGCGCGGCGCGGGCTACATCCTGGTGCCGCCCGTCTCCAATGACTGATTCCGAGAACACGCCGCCTTTCCTGCCCGAGCGGCCGCCCATCCCGGGCCTGCCGTCCGGCATCGAGGAAGGCAGCGTGTTCCGCTCGCTCTTCATCGCCTACCCGGACTCGCTGCTGCTGGTGGACCAGTCGGGCCACATCATGCTGGCCAACCCCTCGGCCGCCGCGCTGATGGGCTATACCGTCGAGGAGCTGGTCGGGCTGAACGTGGACGTGCTGGTGCCCGACAGCATCCGTCCGCGCCATGCGTCCTACCGCGAAGCCTATGGCCGCGCCCCGCGTCCGCGTCCCATGGGCACGCACATGGAGCTGGTGGCCAAGCGCAAGGATGGCAGCGAGGTCATGGTCGAGATTGCGCTGAGCCCGCTGCAGGACCACGGGCTGCCCTTCGTGGTGGCGGCCATCCGCGACATCGGCGCCTACCCCCGCGTGAAGCAGGCGTTGCAGCGTGCCCGCTACAGCGAGCACCTCGCCCAGCTGGGCCGCCTTGCGGTCGACACGCGCGACCTGCAGGTTCTCCTCAAGCATGTGCCGGAGATCATTACCACTGCGCTGCAGGTCGAAGTGGCCGTGGTCTGGCTGCTCGACGGCAACCGTCTCGAATTCCGCGTGGCCAGCGGCGTCGGCCTGATCGCCGGCGAGGAGATCGGCATGCGCGCGGCCAACCGGCCCGACACGCCCCCCGGCTTCGTGCTCTCCCAGGGCCGGCCGGTCGTGGTGCCCGACTACCGCAACGAGCATCGCTTCGCGGTGCCCCAGGCCTACCTCGACGCCGGCCTGACCAGCGCGCTCGCGGTGCCGTTGTCCGACCGGGGACGGGTGATCGGCATGCTGTCGGTGCGCTCGAAGGAGGCCAAGCGCTTCGGCGACGAGGAACTGCGCTTTCTGGAGTCGCTGTCCAGCCTGCTTGCCACCAGCCTGCAGCGCGTGCAGACCGAAGAGGCGCTCAACCATGCGCAGCGGCTGGAAAGCGTCGGCCAGCTCACCGGCGGCATCGCGCACGACTTCAACAACCTGCTTACTGTGATCCAGGGCAACCTGCAGGTGCTGGGGGAACTGCCCGCGCTGGCGCAGGACGCCTATGCGCAGCAGCTGGTGAACGCCGCCACGCGCGCCTCGCGGCGCGGCGCCGAACTCACGGGCAAGCTGCTGGCGTTCTCCAGGCGGCAGGTGCTGCAGCCGATGGCGGTGGACACCCATGCGCTGCTGCATTCGCTGGCCGACATGCTGCGCCGCACGCTCGATCAGCGCATCGGCATCGAGATCGATACCGCCCCCGGCTGCCCCCCGGTGCTGGCGGACCCCGGACAACTGGAGTCGGCGCTGCTGAACATCGCGATCAATGCTCGCGACGCCATGCCCGAGGGCGGTGTGCTGCGGTTTCGCACCGAGATGTGCGAGTCGCTGCCGGCCGTCCTGCACGGTGAGCGCAACGATCCGCCGGGCCAACCCCACGGCCGCTTCGTCGCGATCTCGATCGCCGACAGCGGCACCGGCATGGACGAAGACGTCAAGGAGCGCGCCTTCGAACCCTTCTTCACCACCAAGGAGGCCGGCCGCGGCACCGGCCTGGGCCTGAGCACGGTCTATGGCTTCGTCACGCAGTCCAGGGGGGGTGTCGCCATCGACAGCAAGCCGGGCCAGGGCACGACGGTCAGGCTCTATCTGCCGCTACTCGAAGCAGCGGATTCGCCGGGTGTCGAGGAGGAGGAACACCCCGACGAGACGATCCCGCCGGGCCTGCGCGTGATGCTGGTGGAGGACGATGCCGAAGTCCGCCAGGTGATTCACACCTTCCTGGCAACGCTGGGCTGCGAGATCACCACGGCCGCCACGGCCGAACAGGCGCTCCTGGTCATGGGCGCCGACGGTGCCGCCTTCGACCTGCTCCTGAGCGACATCGCGCTCGGCCCGGGCATGCGCGGGACCCGGCTGGCCGCCGAGGCACGGCAGCGCTTTGCGCAACTGGCGGTGCTGCTGATGTCGGGTTTCTCGTCCGAGTTGCTGGATGCGGACCGCGAGGTTCCGCAGGATTGGGAACTGCTGCACAAGCCCTGCACGCGCGCCGAACTCGCGCGGGCGATGTCCCGGGCGATCGCCGGCCACGCCTGAACGCGGCGGCCCCGCCTTTTCACTGCAGCATCGCGGGTGCCGGTGCCAGGCAGCGCTGCACGAAGGCCGACAGCGCGCCCACGTCGGGAATCTGCACGTCGCGGCGGCCCTTCTCGGCAAAGCCGATGACCTTGTCGCGCGCCAGCCTCGACAGCGCCCGGCTCACGGTTTCCAGCGTCATGCCCAGGTAGTTGCCGATCTCGGCGCGGGTCATGCGCAAGGTGATCTGGTCGGTGCGCATGCCGCGCTCGGCGAGCGACTCCGCCCAGTAGCGCAGGAAGTCGGCCACGCGCGCGTCCGCCGGCAGCGTGCAGACCGACATCAGCGAATCGCGGTCGTGCGCGATCTCGCGGCTCATTGCCGCATGCAGCACCTGCAGCAAGGCGGGATGCGGGATGCAGGCGCTCATCAGCGCTTCGTAGGAAACGACCCAGATCTCGCCGGTGTCCATCGCCACCGCGTCGCAGGAATAGCAGCCGTCGGCGATGCCGTCGAAGCCGAGCCAGTCGCCGCGGAACTTCAGGCCGACCACCTGTTCGCGGCCGTCCGCCGTGAGGTTCACGATCTTGAAGAAGCCCGAGTTCAGGATGTAGAGATTGCCGAAGCGCTCGCCGGCCTGGTAGATCACGTCGCCCGTATGCACCACACGGCGCTGCGGCTTCAGCTGCTCGGCCAACAGCCTCAAGTTGTCGGACGTCTGCTGGCCCGTCATGGCCGTTGCTGTCTTCTCGATGGTGGCAATCGTGAGCATCTGGGACTCCTGGGTTGTCTGTCGCGTGTCTGTCGATGGATGGATGCTAGGAAGCCGCCGGCAATGCAGAGACAACGCTCGGAATCGGTGCGTAACGCTCGGTGAATCGAATGTGTCCGGCGTGTATCAGCGCCGCGGCTTTGACCTGGATCAAGCTCGGTGCAAGCAGTCTGACTAGCCTCGACGGGTCACATATCAATCATTTCCATGCGCCTTCCGAACCGACTCCGCGAGCCCGAGGCCGGGCCCCAGCTTTCGCCGCTGGACGTGGCGAGCCTGCTGTGCCGGGCGCGCATGCTGCAGCGCGCCGCATTGGAGGGAACCACGCCCAGGCCGCTGCGAGGCAAGAATCTGGGGCTGCTGTACGAAACCCCCTGCGACGCGGCGCAGGCGCTGTTCTACGATGCCGCCGATACGCTGGGAGCGCGCGTCGCGACGATGCGTTCGAGCCTGTCGCTCGACAGTCCGCCGCAGGAGGTGCTGCACACCGCACGCATGCTCGGGCGCCTCTACGAGGCCGTGGAGTGCCAGGGCATGGACCCGGTGCTGGTGCGGCAGATCGGCGAGCACGCGGGCATTCCGGTCTTCGACGGCGCGGCCATGGAAGACCATGCGGCCGCCCGGCTGGCCGAAATGCTCGGCGACAAGACCTCGCTGGCCGACAACCGGCGCTTCATGGTGCAGGCCCTTCTGCTGGAGCGCATCGGCTGAACCGCCGGGCGCGTTCCGCGCCGCGCTTGATCCAGCGCAATGCGCCCAGGCCTGCGGCTTCCTACAGTGGGTTGCACGGCTCATGCGATTCCTTCGCGACGGCCGCCCTCCAACTCATCGCAAGGAATCCCCATGAAGACCGATACCCAATTGCGCGACGACGTCCAGGCCGAACTGAGCTGGGACCCGGCATTCAAGGCCTCCGACATCGGCGTGATCGTCAAGGACGGCGTGGTGACCCTCACCGGCCACCTTGCCAGCCACGCGGAGAAGTACGCCGTGGAGCGCGCCGTGCAGCGCGTGCACGGCGTGAAGGCGGTGGCCGTCGAAATGACGGTGAAGCTGCCCTTCGGCAACGAGCGCACCGACGCCGACATCGCCATGGCGGCCGAGCGCGCGCTCGAATGGAACGTGCTGGTGCCGGACGGCAAGATCCGTCCCCTGGTCGAAAAGGGCTGGCTCACGCTCCAGGGCGAAGTCGAGTGGGGCTACCAGCGCAGCGCCGCCGAAGGCGCGGTGCGCGACCTCATGGGCGTGACCGGCGTGTCCAACCTCGTGAAGGTCAAGCCGAAGGTGAGCCCCGCCGACGTGGAAAAGAAGATTCACGACGCGCTTTCCCGCCAGGCCGAGCGCGAGGCCAGCCGGCTCTCCATCAGCGTCAACGGCTCGCAGGTCACGCTGCGCGGCGTCGTGCATTCCTGGACCGAGCGCGACGCGGTGCAAGGCGCCGCCTGGGCCACGCCCGGCGTCTCGGCTGTGGTGAACGACCTGCTCGTGGACGCCTGAGCATGGCCTGAGGCGGCGCCGCATCGGCGCGTCCCGGGCTACCCTTCATTCCCGTGCCAGAGAGGTCCGCCATGCCCATGATGAAAGCCGCCGTGGTCCGCGCGTTCGGGCAGCCCTTGCAGATAGAGGAAGTACCGGTACCCGGCGTGCCGCCCGGACAGGTGCTGGTGAAGGTCGCGTCCTCCGGTGTGTGCCACACCGATCTCCACGCCGCCGACGGCGACTGGCCCGTGAGGCCGACCCTGCCCTTCATTCCCGGCCACGAGGGCGTGGGCCACGTGGCGGCGGTGGGCGCCGGCGTGAAGCATGTCAAGGAAGGCGACCGCGTGGGCGTGCCATGGCTTCACACGGCCTGCGGCCACTGCGAGTTCTGCATCACCGGCTGGGAAACGCTGTGCGACCACCAGCAGATGACCGGCTACTCCGTGGACGGCGCCTATGCCGAGTACGTTCAGGCCGACGCGGGCTACGTCGGCCACCTGCCCGCCAACGTGGGATTCAGCGAGATCGCGCCGGTGCTGTGCGCCGGGGTCACGGTCTACAAGGGCCTGAAGATGCTCGACTGCAAGCCGGGCGACTGGGTCGCGATCTCGGGCCTCGGTGGCCTGGGCCATCTGGCGGTGCAGTACGCCAGGGCAATGGGTTTTCATGTGGTGGGCGTCGACATCGACGAGACCAAGCTCGACATGGCCAGGGCGCTCGGCGCCGACATGGTCGTCAACGCCGCCACCCAGGACCCGGCGCAGGAAATGCAGCGCGCCATGCACGGCGTGCACGGCGCGCTGGTGACCGCCGTATCGCGCAGCGCCTTCGCGCAGGCGCTGGGCATGCTGCACAAGCGCGGCACCATGGCGCTGGTGGGGCTTCCGCCGGGCGATTTCGCGCTGCCGATCTTCGACGTGGTGCTCAACGCCAAGACCGTGCGCGGCTCCATCGTGGGCACGCGCAAGGACCTGCAGGAGGCGCTCGACTTCGCCGGCGAAGGCAAGGTGCACACCATCTTCAGCACCGACCGGCTGGAAAATATCAACAACGTGCTCGAACGCATGCGCCAGGGGCGCATCGAGGGCCGCGTGGTCCTGAGCCTCACCGACGAGATCTGAACATCATGCGTGCAATGGTGCTCGGCGCGGCGTGGCTTCCCCTCGAACTGGAGTGCCGCGCGACACCGCAGCCCGGTCCCGGCGAATTGCGCCTGCGCGTGCTGGCCTGTGCGGTCTGCCGCACCGACCTGCACATCGTCGACGGCGAATTGCCGCTGCCCGTGCTGCCGATCGTGCCGGGGCATGAGATCGTCGGCGTGGTGGAGGCGCTCGGTGCCGGCGTAGAGGGCTTTGCCATCGGCGAGCGGGTGGGCGTGCCCTGGCTGGGCCACAGCTGCGGCTGCTGTGCCTTCTGCATGGACGCGCACGAGAACCTGTGCGATGCGCCGCGCTTCACCGGCTACCACCGCGACGGCGGCTTCGCGAGCCACGTGATCGCGGAAGCGGCGTTCTGCCTGCCGTTGACCCTGCCCGAGCCCGACGCCGCCCGCATCGCTCCCCTGCTCTGCGCGGGCCTGATCGGCTGGCGCAGCCTCAAGGCCGCGGGCGAGCTTGCGCATGCGCGCCGGCTGGGCCTCTACGGTTTCGGTGCCGCCGCGCACCTCATGACGCAGGTGGCCGTCGCCCAGGGACGCGAGGTATACGCCTTCACGCGGCCCGGCGACCAGGCCACCCAGGCTTTTGCGCGCAGCCTGGGTGCGGCATGGGCCGGCGGCTCGGACCAGCGCCCGCCCGAACCGCTGGACGCGGCGATTCTGTTCGCGCCTGCCGGCGAACTCGTGCCGGCCGCATTGCGCGCCGTGCGCAAGGGCGGCAGGGTCGTCTGCGGCGGCATCCACATGAGCGACATCCCCTCCTTCGCCTACCGGCTGCTCTGGGAAGAACGCAGCGTGGTCTCCGTGGCGAACCTGACGCGCGCCGATGCCCGCGAGTTCCTGGATTTCGCCCAGTCCCATCCGCTGCAGGTGCATGTGAAGACCTATGCGCTCACCCAGGCCAACGAGGCGCTGGCCGATCTGCGCGCGGGCCGGATCGAAGGCGCGGCGGTGCTGGTGCCGTGAGCCGGCGCGGAACCGGCAGTGCCTGCCTTCACGCTCAGTGCGACATCAGCACCGGCAGCGTCATCCACTGAAGGATCGACAGCGTCGCCCCGCCCATCACCCATTCGCGTGCCCGGCTATGGCCATAGCAGCCCATGACCAGCAGGTCCGCGCTCAGGTCGGCCGCGAAGGACAGCAGCCTGTTGCCGGCGTCGTCGTCCTTGTTGCCGCCCGCGTGCAGGGTGGCATTCACGACACCCTGGGCCCGCAGGTAGTCCTGCAGGCGCTGCAAGGAGCCTTCGGCGTCCTCGCCATAGGCGACCACATGCACGCGCGACGCGGTGCGCAGCCATGGCAGCGCCGCCGTCACCGCGCGCGCGGCTTCGCGGGTCTCCTTCCATGCCACCAGCACGTTGCGGCCGACCGGACCGACGGGCCCCGCATAGGGCAGCACCAGCGCCGGCCGGCCGCTTTGCACCAGCACGCTGGGCAGGAAGTCGCCAGGCAGTTCGCCGTCCATCGGGTCGTTGCGGTCGCGCTGGCCCAGGATCATCAGGTCGGCATAGAGCGCGCGCCGCGCGAACCCCCAGGGGCCGTCGCTTTCAGGTTCGGCCCAGTGCATGCGCTGCGAGCCCGCACTGCTGGCCATGAAGGTGGCGTGCATCTTGTCGCGCGCCGCCTTGTCGATCTCCTGCATGATCGCGACGGCTTCGGCCGCGGCCTCGATGGCGAACGGATAACGCATGAGCGCGGACAGGGTGCAGGGCCTGCCCGTGACCTCGGCGTCGAAGGTCTCGGCCAGCTGGCGCGCCAGCTTGATGCGCTCCACCGTGCGGGCGGAGCCGTCGAGGTGAAGCAGGATAGATCTGGGCGTTTGCATGAAAGCTCCTTTGGCCGGCGGCAGGTGATGTGCAGACCTTAGGCCGCGGCTTGCCGCGAAGCATTGCGCTGCATCAACCGCGCGCTGATGCGTGACCGCCGTGTTGCTTGATCGGGCGCAAACCCGCACCGCAGGCACCGGCCTAGCCTCGGGACGACTTCTCGACTTGGCTTCGAAGTCGCGGCCGGATATCGCGCGCCTGTCGTGGCGCCGCCGGCATCACCAAAGGAACCACACCATGACTGCCTTCCAACAAGCCTGCATCGTGGGCAGTGGCATCGGGGCGCTGTCCGCCGCCGTGCTGCTGATCCGCGACGCCGGCATGCCCGGCTCGCAAATCCGCATCCTCGAGGAATCCACGCTGCCCGGCGGCGCGCTCGACGGCGGCGGCAATGCACCGCAGGGCTACGTGACGCGCGGCGGGCGCATGTTCACCGACGAGACCTACACCTGCCTGTGGAATGTGCTCGAGAGCATTCCCTCGCCCGGCACGCCCAACCGCACGGTGCGCGACGAGATCCGGGCCTTCAACGCGCTGTGGCGCTCCGATGCGCATGCCCGGCTGATCGACCGCAACCGCCGCATACTCGATGCAAGCGACCTGGGCTTCAACTTCCAGGACCGGCTGGAGCTGATGCGCCTGCTCGCCACGCCAGAGCGCGCGCTGGGCACCAAGCGCATCGAGGAGTGCTTTTCCACCCACTTCCTGGACACCCATTTCTGGGCCATGTGGCGCACCACCTTCGCGTTCCAGAACTGGCACAGCGCGGTCGAGCTGAAGCGCTACATGCTGCGCTTCCTGCAGGAGCTGCCGCGCATCCACACGCTGGGCGGCGTGCGGCGAACCGAGTTCAACCAGTACGACAGCATCGTGCGCCCGATGGTGAAGTGGCTGCTTGAGCACGGCGTGCGCTTCGACTACGGCACCCGCGTGGTCGATGCGGACTTCACCGCCGGCGCGCAGGGCCTGCGGCTCGACACACTGCATTGCATGCGCGAGGGGCGACCGTTCACCTATCGCCTGGGCGCGCAGGAGTGCGCCTTCATCACCATCGGCTCGATGACGGCCGACTCGCGCAACGGCAACGATCACCAGGCGCCGGAACTGGTGCGCGACCAGCGCGACGGCGCCTGGACCCTGTGGCGAAACATGGCGCGCAAGGCACCGTGCTTCGGCCGGCCGGAGGCCTTCTGCGGCAACGTCGACGAGAGCAAGTGGGAGTCGTTCACCCTCACGATGCGCAGTCCGCTGCTGATCCGGCGCATCCAGGCCTTCTCGGGCAACGCCCCCGGCACCGGCGGCCTCATGACCTTCAAGGACTCGAGCTGGCTGATGTCGATCGTGGTGCCGCATGCGCCGCATTTCGAGGACCAGCCCGAAGGCGTCTTCACCTTGTGGGGCTACGGCCTGCTCCTGGACACCCAGGGCAACTACATCGAGAAGACGATGTCCGAGGCCGGCGGCCAGGACATACTGACGGAGCTCATGCACCACCTGGGCTTCGAGGACATCCTCGAAGAAGTGCGGCGCACCACGACCGTGGTGCCGGTGATGATGCCCTACATCACCAGCGAGTTCGAATGCAGGAGCGCGTCGGACCGGCCGCCGGTCATACCCGTCGGCGCGCAGAACTTCGCCTTGCTGGGCCAGTACGTGGAAATTCCCGAGGACGTGGTCTTCACGGTCGAGTATTCCGTGCGCGGCGCGATGCACGGTGTCTACGGACTCATGGGCCTGGACACCGAAGTGCCAGCGATCTACCACGGTATTGCGGACCCGAAGGTGGCGCTGGCCAGCCTGCGCACGCTGATGGGCTGAGGGCAGCAGGGCCTGCACGCAGCCGCGCTCGAAGATTGATCCATCGCAAGGCCGCTTGCCGGTCGGCCGCGCAAGATCTTCATTCATCGAGTCCAAGGAGAAAGCTTCATGTCTTTCCTGTCGAACAATGTCGGAACCCTCGACCGCGCGGTGCGCATCGGCGCCGGCGTGCTGCTGATCGCGCTGGCCGCCATGGGAACCATCGGCGCCTGGGGCTACATCGGCGTGGTGCCGCTGCTGACCGGCGTGGTGGGCACTTGCCCGGCCTACTCCCTCCTCGGCTTCAGCACCTGTGCACGCCGCGGGCGCTGAGAGCCGAGTCCACTCGCCTCGCCGGGTCGGGAGCCTCCCATGCCGTTCTTATTCTGGCTACGCATTGCGCTGTGCGTGGCGCTGGGCGCCGCCGTCCTGTGGTGGGCGATGCGGCTGCTCATCATGTGGGTCACGCTGGACTGAGGCCTGCGCGCAGGTACATCCATGTGCATGGCTCTCCTCAAGAAGCTCGCTACCGTACGGCTTCCCCATTCCGAAGCCGATCCCGCGATGATCGACAGGTTGCGTGTGCTCGAGGCCGCCGGCCACATCAGGGTGCTGATCCCGCCCGTGCATGTGGACTGCGATCACTGCATGCGCCAGCCGCCGGCCACCGTGCTCGAGATCACACCCCAGGGACGCAGGGCCCTGAACACGGAGGTGATCGAAGAGGATGCATCACTGCCCGCCATGCACAGCATGCATGCCCGGACGCGCCGGAACAAAGGCGCCAGCGCCGCGCTGGACCTCGCCCAACTGGCCGCGTGGTTCAGCGGCACCAGGCCTCGATCTGGCGACTGAGGCTCGGCCGCGTCGCTGCGCCGGCCGAGGAAACTGCTATTGGATGCTGGAGGCAAACCATCGAAAGGTGTTCTTCCGGTTCTGCGAGTTGCCTCCGGTCCGGATGAACAGGAAGCCGAATTGCGCATTGCCCAGCGAGTCGACTGGAATGCCCGCGGCTCGCAGGGCCGCGATTTCATCGTGCAGGCTCAGGTCGAGCGGCAGTTTCAGCGTGATGGTCGCGCTGTGGATGGTCTGCTTTTGCATTGTTCACTTCCCTTGCGTATTCCCGAATATCCCAACCAGTCCCCTATGAAGGGCCGGCAGCCAGGAGCCTTGCGCGCAGCATGCCTTCGCGCAACGCATCGACGACATCGGCGGGCATGCCGCTCCCCAGGTCAAAGGCGGTCGCCTCGCCTGCATCCGATTGCACGACGATGACGTCGCGCACGCCGGCCTGCGAAACATCGTCGATGGGGTGATGCGCATCGACCGGCATCTCCGTCGCTCGCCGCAGGTACAGATCGAAGCGCCCATGAAAGCCGAGCGGCAGCAATTCGCCATGCACCTGCCGGACGACTTGCCGATGACGCGGTCCGGGGTAGAAAGCGGACGTCCAGCGAATGCGCGCCCTCGTGTCATCGATGGAGGTCACGCGGGCTCCGACGAAAACCGCGCCGTGGGCGAACATGCGGAATTCCCCGAGTGCCTCGAAATACCGGAACTGACGGTCGACACGGTCCTGAACCCAGGCAATTCCGTGCCCGTTCGGCTTCAGCGCACGCGAGGCCTGGCAGGCGGCCCTCACGCGCTCACCGAGCGTTCTGCCCGCAGCGAATTCGCTGACGGTTGCCAGGCGCAGATAACGGTACATGGCCGTCAGCGGACGCGCACAGCGCCGTCGACCGGACGATGCAACAAGAGCATTGGCATGGGATTCCCTCGAGAAACGCCGGCAGTGAATGATTTTTTAGCGAACCGGCAGCGAGTTCATCCTAAGACTGCGAAAGGACTAAATCCAGGATAGAAATTTCGTCCAACAGATACAAAACTATCCGCTTCGGATGAGCGGAGTGCCGATAGAACCCGAGCGATTCATCTGCTCACATGACCCATCGCCAATTGCCCCTGTCCCAGTGATGGAAGAGCTATCATCGATTTTCTTTCTATCTGAAACAGCGCCTACCCTAGGGCTGTGAATAGCCGTCAACTAATTCGCGAAGGACGCAAGCGCCTCCAGATGAGCGAGCAGCAATTTGCTGATGCGCTGGGGGTTAGCCGTGGCGCAGTACAGCAATGGGAAAAGCAAGGCGGCACAGCTCCCAAGCGGGCCAACCAGGCACGCGTGGCGAAACTGCTTGGTATTTCCGTAGCCGAACTGGTCTCGGGTGTGTCGGCGGGTGCACGAGGGGTCGACGTGCGTGCTGAAGTTCCCCTGGTCTCCGAGGTCGAGGCTGGCAACTACACAGTCATCGACAACTTCAAGCCGACGACGCAGTTCGACTCCATCCCTGTGAGCGTGCCGGTCAAGCGGCATACCTACGCACTGAGGGTCCATGGCGACAGCATGGTCAGCGAAACCGGCGACTCGTTCCCCTCCGGCTCCATCCTGATCGTGGAACCGGAGATGGAGGCCATCCCCGGCGACTATGTGATCGCGCTGAACGAGGCCAGCGAAACCACGTTCAAGCAACTCGTGAAAGACGGCGGAGACCTGTATCTCAAGCCATTGAATGGCCGATACCCCATCAAGCCGCTCGGCGAAGCCCGGGTCATCGGCGTCGTGCGCGAGTTCACCAAGCGTTTTAGGTAGCGGGCGCGAAAAATCGCAAAGATATAGATAGATTTTCTACGAAAGGATACATTTTCCATCCTGGCGCAGCGACCGCCTGGCTCATTCGGGCAAGGCATGGCTGCGGCGAAAAGGATCGAAACATGGATCCCCCGCAGCTGCTCACAACCGGCGCGAGTTCTCGCCGGCCAGAAGAACCGGCCGGCAACCGGGGCTGCCCGAATCCTGGCGAAAGCAGGTGGCAATGAAGCTGATCCTGCCGCCACAGTACCGGGACCGGTTCGAGTTCGTGTTCCACGTCGACCAGAGCTTCGACGGCCAGACCGTCGTGTGCAAGGCCGAGATCTTCGAGCACTCTGTCCTCAAAGCCGTCTTGCAGATCGTGGACACGAAGCGCACGCGCCTCGAAGTCGTCGATGCGGTCCTGGTTCGCTGCATCCGCTGGGCGGATCTTCGGATCAGCGACGGAGCCGGCGTCTGATTCATCTCTCCCTCAGCGGCACCAGGCGTCGATCTGGCGAACAAGGTCCGACCACAGGGCCTGTACCGCCACCGCAGCCAGCAGCACCCCAGCCAACCGGGCGCCCCACGTCTGGCCCGCCCCGCCGCCGGCCAACCGCAAATGCCGCCAAAGCCATGGCCCGATCAGCAGCGAGATGGCGCTGCCGGCAGCAAACAACGCCATGAGCGCCGCGCCCTCCAGGGCCCCGTTGCCCAGGCCGGCCAGCATCAACGCCGAATACAGCAGCCCGCAAGGCAGCGCCACCCACAGCAGCCCGGTTGCAAGCACGCCCAGCCACGTGCCGCCGGCATGGGAGCGGAGACGCGATTCGAGCGAGCGGCCGATGCGCTGCGCCCACAGCGGCTGCCGGCCCGTGGCGGCCAGCATCGCGCCCCAGGCGAACACGAACACATGCAGCAGCACCCACAGCGGCCGCAGCGCGGCAATCTGGGTGCTGGCCAGTGCCAGGCTGTCGACGCTGGCAGCGGCGACGGCGCCCGCCGCCGCGTAGCTCGCGACGCGTCCCAGGTGAAAAGCGCCCGGCGCCGCGAGCAGCGGCATCGCACCGTGCTGCCCCGTGGGCGCGAGCGGCACGATGCGGATGACCGCCGACGAAGCCGCACCGCACATCGCCACGCAATGCGGGCCGCCGGCAAGGCCCATGACAAACGCGGCACCGGCGAGCGCGAGCTGCATGGTCAGACCACGCGGGAAAAGCGCGTGCGGTTCGCGCGGGCGTAGCGGTCGAACACCATCGCGACGGCACGCACCAGGAACCAGCCCTGTTCGGTGACCGTGACGTCGTGGTCGCTCAACCGCACCATGCCGCAGGCGGCCAGCGGCCCGAGCGCCGCGAATTCGGTGGCGAAGTAGTGCCGGAAATCGACCGCGTGGGCCTCGCCCATTGCATCGAAGTCGACCCGGCCGCGGCACATCAGCGCCATGATCACCGCGCGGCGCAGCAGGTCGTCGCGCGACAGCGCAAGGCCGCGCACCACGGGCAGAAGCCCCCGGTCGAGACGGTCGTAGTACTCGTCGAGCGTCTTGGCGTTCTGGCTGTAGGTGGCGCCCACGCGTCCGATGGCGGAGACGCCCAGCGCGATGAGGTCGCCTTCGGGCCGCGTGCCGTAGCCCTGGAAGTCGCGCTGCAGCCTTCCGTGCCGCTTCGCGGCGGCAAGCGGATCGTCGGGCAATGCGAAATGATCCATGCCGATGTACACGTAGCCGGCTTGCGTGAGCACATCGATCGCACGCGCGAGCATGCGCACCCGCCCGGCCGCATCCGGCAGTTCCTCGGCCACGATGCGCCGTTGCGGCTTGAAGCGCTCGGGCAGGTGCGCATAGGCGTAAAGCGCGATTCGGTCGGGCCGCAGTTCGCGGATCTGCGCCAGCGTGCGTTCGAAAGAGGCGTCGTTCTGCCGCGGCAGTCCGTAGATCAGGTCCACGTTGATCGACTCGAAGCCCAGCGCACGCGCGGCCGCCATCAGCGAGAAGACCTGCGACGACGGCTGCACGCGGTGCACGGCTTGCTGCACCGCGGGGTCGAAGTCCTGCACGCCGAAACTCAGGCGGTTGAAGCCCAGTGCCGCCAGGTTCGACAGCCGCTGCGCGTCGACGGTGCGTGGATCGATCTCTATCGACCGCTCGCCGCCGCGCTCGAAGGAGAAGGAGCGGTGCAGCAGTGCGGCGAGTTCGCCCAGTTCCTGGTCGTCCAGGAAGGTCGGCGAGCCGCCGCCCAGGTGCAGTTGGCTCACGGTCGCGCCGCGCCCAAGCTGCGCCGCCTGCAGTTCGATCTCGCGCGCCAGGTAGGCCAGGTACTGCCGTCCCCGCTCCCGGTGGCGCGTGACGACCTTGTTGCAGGCGCAGTAGTAGCAAAGCGATTCGCAAAACGGGATGTGCACGTAGAGCGAAAGCGGCCCCGCTTGCGCGCTGGCGTCGCGTCGCTCGCGCAGCGCCTGCAGGTAGTCGTCGGCACCGAAGGCCTCGACGAAGCGGTCGGCGGTGGGGTAGGAGGTATAGCGCGGCCCGGGAACGTCGAACTGCCGCAGCAGATCGATGGGCAAGGCAGGCGCGGGGACGCCGAGGACGGCTGAGGACATGGTCATCACGAAGAGGTTTGCTGCGGGACACCGCGGCGCTCGGACGCTGGCGGCCTGGCGAGCAGCACCGTGCAGGCGCTCGATGCCGCCGCCATCAGCCAGAAGACGAAGAACGCCACTGTGTAGAGGCTCTGGCGGGACATCCGCAGCGCATCTGCGCCGCAGAAGGTGTTCAGCGGATCGAACAGCGCGAACACCAGCACCTCCATGCCGCAGGCCACCAGAAAGGAGGGCCAGAGGATGGTCGCCAGCTGGCGCCACCCGTTCATGACCCGGGCCTCCCCGATGGCAGCGGCACATCTTCGGCGGGCGTGAGCGCATGGTTTCGCCCTGCGAGCGCGGGCATGAGTTTCTTGTCGCCCAGCGTCTTGTTGATCTCCATGCCCTCGCGGTAGTAGTCCTCGGACACCAGCACTTCGGGGCGGGAGAGCGCGAGCCAGAGCGTCACGAAGCCTGCGACCACCACCACAGCCGGCCCCGCGATCACCATCCACAGCATCGGGTAACGCCACCATGCAAGCGCCGGGGGTTCAGTTGTTGTTGCCATCGTGTTCATCTCGACCTTTCAGCGCGGCACCAGGAAGACCGCTTTTTCGGAAACCTGCACCGCGCCACCCTCTTCCCGGATGTCGAAGTGCACCGTGTGGGAGCCGGCCGGCACTGCGCCGTAAGGCACCTGCAGCCGCACCGCGACCCAGCGCGACTGGGCCGGCTCGACCGCAACCGATTCGTCCGGCGAGACGCTCAGGCCTTCGATGCCGTGCGCGGCGATCCGGTAGCGCTGCGGCTGCTCGGTGGCGTTCATGACCTGGAGCCGGTAGACGTTCTCCAGGCGCCCGCCTTCCACGATGCGCGCGAGCGATGCGCGGTCGCGCACCACGTCGACCTTCAGCGGCGTGCGCGTGACGAGGCTGGCCAGCAGTCCGGCCACCAGCAGCGCGAGGACCGCCGCGTAGACCAGCACGCGCGGACGCAGCACGCGGCGCAGCAGCTGGCGGCCGCTCCAGCGGCCTTCCATGCCGTTGTGCGTGTCATAGCGGATCAGCCGCGGCGCATAGCCCATCTTCGTCATGACGGTGTCGCAGGCATCCACGCACAGGCCGCAGCCGATGCATTCGTACTGCAGGCCCTCGCGGATGTCGATGCCGGTCGGGCACACCTGGACGCACAGGCCGCAGTCGATGCAGTCGCCCAGCGCCAGCGTGCGCGGGTCCGGCCCCTTGCGGCGCGGTGCGCGCGGCTCGCCGCGCGCCGGGTCGTAGGTGACGATGAGCGTGTCGCGGTCGAACATGGCGCTCTGGAAGCGCGCATAGGGGCACATGTACTTGCACACCTGCTCGCGCATGAAGCCGGCGTTGCCGTAGGTGGCCAGGCCGTAGAAGAAGACCCAGAACACTTCCCAGGAGCCCATCTGCGTCTGCAGGAAGGCCATGCCCAGCTCGCGGATGGGCGTGAAGTAACCCACGAAGGTGAACCCGGTCCACAGCGCGATGCCGATCCACACGATGTGCTTGAACCACTTCTTCACCAGCTTCTCGAGCGACATCGGCTCCGCGTCCAGCCGCATGCGCGCGGTGCGGTTGCCCTCGATCCTGTGCTCGACCCACATGAAGATCTCGGTGTAGACCGTCTGCGGGCAGGCATAGCCGCACCACAGGCGGCCCGCCACCGCGGTGAACAGGAAGAGCGACAGCGCGCTGACGACCAGCAGGCCCGAGAGATAGATCAGGTCCTGCGGATACAGCACCACGCCGAAGATGAAGAAGCGGCGCGCGGCCAGGTCGAACAGCACCATCTGCCGCCCGCCCCACTCCATCCAGGGCATGCCGTAGAACACGAGCTGGGTCAGGAAGACCATGGCCCAGCGCCAGCGCGCGAACACGCCGCGCACCGTGCGGGGATAGATCTTCTTCGAAGCCTCGTAGAGGCCGACCTCCTCGGCCGCCGGGACGCTGGCGATGGGAATGATCTTGCGCGACATGGACCTGCGGCCTCAGGGGCCGGCCGCCACAGGCACGGCAGCCGTGGTGTTCGTGTTCGAGAACCCCCAGACATACGAGGCCAGCAGCTTGATCTGTGCCTCGGTGAGCCGGCCCTGCTGCGCCGGCATTTCGTTGCGCTTGCCCTCGTTGATCATCTGGATGATGGCGGCCTCGCCGTAGCCGTGCAGCCAGATCTTGTCGCTGAGGTTGGGCGCGCCCAGCGCCTGGTTGCCGACGCCGCCGATGCCGTGGCAGGCCGCGCAGGCGGTGAACTTCGATTTGCCGAGGCCGGCGCGCAGCGAGTCGTGCGGTTCGCCCGACAGGCTCAGCACGTAGTTGGCCAGGTTCTTCACGTCGTCCGGCGTCCCGACGGCCGCGGCCATGGGCGGCATCATGCCGATGCGGCCGTTCGTGATGGTCTCGACGAGCTTGTCGGGCGTGCCGCCGTGCAGCCAGTCCTTGTCGGTGAGATTGGGAAACCCTTTGCTTCCGCGCGCATCCGAGCCGTGGCACTGCGCGCAGTTGTTCATGAACAGGCGCTCGCCGATGCCCTTGGCCTGCGGGTCGCGCGCCACCTCCTCGACCGGCATGGCCGTGAAGCGGGCATAGACCGGGGCAAGCGCCTGCGTGGCCTTGGCGACCTCCGCTTCGTAGGCGCCGCGCGAGCTCCAGCTGGACTGCCCCCCGAAGCTTCCCAGGCCGGGGAAGATTGCCAGGTAGCCCAGAGCGAAAACGATGGTCAGCACGAACAGCCCGATCCACCACATCGGCAGCGGGTTGTTGGCTTCGCGCAGGTCTTCGTCCCAGACGTGGCCGGTGGTGTTGTCGGCGCTGGCGGGCACGCGCTTGCGGGCCGTCAGCCACAGCAGCAGCACGCAGCCGAGGATGCTCAGCAGCGACGCCACGGCGACGTAGTTCGACCAGAAATGGCTGATGAAATCGCTCATCGTGATCTCCTTCAGTCCTGCTCGAACGGCAGGCGGGCCGCTTCCTGGAAGTCGCGCGCATTGCGCCGCGAGTACGCCCAGATCACGATGCCGATGAAAAGCACGAAGCAGACGACGGTGGCGGCAACGCGCAAGGTGGTGATGTCGATCATTGGTTTCGCTCCTTCGCTGCTTACTTGAGTGCCAGGCCCAGCGACTGCAGGTAGGCCACCGTGGCTTCCATCTCGGTCTTGCCCGCGACCTCGTCCCGGGCCTTGGCGATCTCCTCGTCGGTGTAGGGCACGCCGACTCGGCGCAGGGCGCGCATGTGGGCCGGCAGCGACTCGGCGTCGACCGGGCTCTTCTCCAGCCATGTGTAGGCCGGCATGTTCGACTCGGGCACGAGGTCGCGCGGATTGTTCAGGTGGATGCGATGCCACTCGTCGCTGTACTTGCCGCCCACGCGATGCAGGTCGGGTCCGGTGCGCTTGCTGCCCCACTGGAACGGGTGGTCGTAGACGAACTCGCCGGCCACGGAGTAGTGGCCGTAGCGCAGCGTTTCCGAGCGGAAGGGGCGGATCATCTGCGAGTGGCAGTTGTAGCAACCCTCGCGCAGGTAGATGTCGCGCCCTGCGAGCTGCAGCGGCGTGAGCGGCTTGACGCCCTGCACCGCCTCGGTGGTCGATTTCTGGAAGAACAGCGGCACGATCTCGACGAGGCCGCCGATGGCCACGACCACCAGGATCAGGACGATCATCAGCAGGTTGTTGGTCTCGATCTTCTCGTGGGAGAAGCCTGCGGACCCGGGTGTCTTGGGGTTCATGGTGTGTCCTCAGGCGTGGGCCATTGCGGGTGGAATGCTTGCGCGCACCGAGAAGCCCGAGATGACGGTCATCCAGACGTTCCAGGCCATCACCAGCATCCCGCTCAGGTAGAGCAGGCCGCCGATCAGGCGCACCACGTAGAACGGGAAGGTGGCCTTCACGCTCTCCACGAAGGTATAGGTGAGCGTGCCGTCGGGGTTGATGGAGCGCCACATCAGGCCCTGCATCACGCCGGCGATCCACATGGCCGCGATGTACAGCACGATGCCGATCGTGGCCGTCCAGAAGTGCACCTCGATCGCCTTCACGCTGTACATGGTGGTGCGGCCGTACATGCGCGGGATCAGGTAGTACAGCGAGCCCATGGTGATGAAGCCCACCCAGCCGAGCGCGTCGGAGTGCACATGGCCGATGGTCCAGTCGGTGTAGTGGCTCAGGGCGTTGACCGTCTTGATGGACATCATCGGGCCTTCGAAGGTCGACATGCCGTAGAACGACAGCGCGACGATCAGGAAACGCATGATCGGGTCGGTGCGCAGCTTGTGCCAGGCGCCCGAGAGCGTCATCACGCCGTTGATCATGCCGCCCCAGCTCGGCGCCAGCAGGATCAGCGAGAACACCATGCCCAGCGACTGCGTCCAGTCGGGCAGTGCGGTGTAGTGCAGGTGGTGGGGGCCCGCCCACATGTAGGTGAAGATCAGCGCCCAGAAGTGCACGATGGACAGCCGGTACGAATACACCGGGCGGCCCGCCTGCTTGGGGATGTAGTAATACATCATCCCCAGGAAGCCGGCCGTGAGGAAGAAGCCGACGGCGTTGTGGCCGTACCACCACTGCACCATCGCGTCCTGCACGCCTGCATAGGCCGAATAGCTCTTCATCCAGCCGGCGGGAACCACCGCGCCGTTCACGATGTGCAGCAACGCCACCGCGATGATGAACGCGCCGTAGAACCAGTTGGCCACGTAGATGTGGCGAACCTTTCGCCGGCCGATGGTGCCGAAGAACACGATGGCGTAAGCCACCCAGACCACGGCGATCAGGATGCCGATGGGCCATTCGAGTTCGGCGTATTCCTTGCCTCGGGTGTAGCCCAGCGGCAGGCTGATGGCGGCCGCCACGATCACCAGCTGCCAACCCCAGAACACGAAGGAAGCGAGCGCAGGCGCGAACAGCCGGACCTGGCAGGTGCGCTGCACCACATGGAAGCTCGTGGCCATCAGTGCGCAGCCGCCGAATGCGAAGATCACTGCGTTGGTGTGCAGCGGCCGCAGCCGCCCGTAGCTGAGCCATGGAATGCCGAGGTTGAGTTCAGGCCATGTCAGCTGGGA
Source organism: Variovorax durovernensis (assembly GCF_977011995.1). Lineage (NCBI taxonomy): Bacteria > Pseudomonadati > Pseudomonadota > Betaproteobacteria > Burkholderiales > Comamonadaceae > Variovorax > Variovorax durovernensis. The sequence continues at coordinate 829,877 of NZ_CDRNCW010000002.1, forward strand.
CGCGATGATCACGCCGACCAGCATGCCGACCACCCCCCAGACCACGGACATGAGAGCGAACTGCCGCACGACCGTATCGTCGTAAATCGCGGCGGGTGGGTTCGTTGCTTGCATCGTCGTGCCCTTTGTTGGATGACGGGGAGTCTCTCCGCGGCCTCGCTCGCGAGCCTTGATGCAAATCAATCGTTGTGCAGGATGCGGTCGCCCTCGACCTCGATGTCCTCGAACTGGCCGCGCTCGATGGCCCACCAGAGCCCGCCGAGGATCACGAGCACCAGCATCACGGACAGCGGGATGAGCAGGAAGAGGATGTCCATCAGCGGACTGCCTGGCCGGCGGCGGCGAGCCGCGCCGCGTTGAGGACCACCACGAGCGAGCTCGCGGCCATGCCGAGGCCGGCAAGCCACGCCGGCAGCCAGCCGGCGACGGCGAGCGGCACGCACAGCGCGTTGTAGCCCGCGGCCCACGCGAGGTTCTGGCGCACCACGCGCATGGTCCGGCGTGCCTGCGCGATCGCCTCCGGAATGGCGCACAGCCGGTCCCCCAGCACGACGAAATCGGCGCGCGCCCGCGACAGCGGCACGGCGCGGCCGAAGGCGAAGGACGCGTTGGCGCGCGCCAGCGACGGGCCGTCGTTGAGGCCGTCGCCCACCATCACGATTCGCCGGCCCTCGGCCTGCAGCCGCCACAGCACGTCGAGCTTGTCCTCCGGCGTGCAGCCGCCCTGCGCGAATGCAATGCCGGCTTGAGCGCCGATGTCTTTCGCGGCGCTCTCGCGGTCGCCCGACAGCAGCCGCACCGTCAGTCCCTGCGCGCGCAGCGCCGCCACCGCCGCGCCGGCATCCGTGCGCAGTTCCTCTGTCAGCACGAAGCTGGCGACCCATCCCTTCCCGTCGGACAGATGGACCTGCACAGCCTCCACCTGCAAAGGCGGTACGCCGCAGAAGGCGGCCGATCCGAGGCGCGTGCGCTGCCGTGCGCCCGAGCCATCGCGGCCGCGTCGCATCACGCCTTCGAGCCCGAGTCCGGCGGTCTCGCCGACGTGCGTCACGCTCCAGTCCGGCGGTGTGCGGAACTGGGCATGCCACGCATTCACCAGCCCCTGCGCGACAGGGTGCAGCGACTGCGCCGCGAGCGCTGCCGCCATTTCCAGCGCATCGCCGGGCCGCAGGCCCTGCCGGCAATAGATGCGCTCCAGGCGCGGGATGTCGCCGGTCAAGGTGCCGGTCTTGTCGAACACGACCGTGTCGACCGACGCCAGGGCCTCCAGCGCCTGCAGGTTGGACGTCAGCACGCCGCCGCGCGCCAGCGCGCCCGCGCTCGCGAGCATGGCGGCCGGCGTGGCCAGCGAAAGCGCGCACGGGCAGGTCACGATCAGCACCGCCACCGCCACCATCAACGCCCGGCCCGGGTCCACCCGCCACCAGAACGCCGCCGCGGCCACCGCGGATGCCAGCACCACGACGAGGAACGGCCGCGCCACCCGGTCCGCCAGCAGCGCCAGGCGCGGCTTGTTCATAGCCGCGCTTTCCATCAGCCGCACGATCTGTGCAAAGCGCGTGCTCTCGCCCACCGATTCGATGCGCACCCGGACCACCGCCGACAGGTTGTGGCTGCCGGCCAGCACGTGGTCGCCGCAAGGGCGCGGCACGGGGCGCGATTCGCCGGTGAGCAGGGCCTCGTCCGCGCTGGTGTCGCCATCGATCACCACGCCGTCGGCCGGAAACGCCTCGCCGGGGCGCACCCGGACCACGTCGCCGACCACGAGCCGGCGCGCGGCCACGCGGACCCAGCTGCCGTTGCGGGCCAGCCGCTCCACGCTGTCGGGCAGCCGGTGCATCAGGGCCTCGAGCGACCCGGCAGTGCGCTCGCGCAGGCGGGCCTCCAGCCAGCGTCCGGTCAACAGGAAGAAGACGAACATCGTCAGCGAGTCGAAGTAGACCTCGTGGCCCAGCGGCCCCCCGCTGTCGAAGGTGGCGGCGCTGCTGACCACGAAGGTCATGAGCACGCCGAAGGCCACGGGCAGGTCCATGCCGATGCGCCCCGCGCGCAGGTCGCGCCAGGCGCTGCGGAAGAATGGACCGCAGGAGAACAGCACGACGGGCAGCGTGAGCACCCATGAGGCCCAGCGCAGCAGTTGCGCCGCGTCGGCCGTCATGTCGCCGGGCCTGGCGATGTAGGCCGGGTAGGCGTACATCATGACCTGCATCATGCAGAAGCCCGAGACCAGCCAGCGCCAGAGCGCCATGCGCAGTTCGCGCGCGCGCTGCAGGCTCGCAGGCTGGCTGTCGGCGGGAAGCAGCGGGTAGCCGGCGGCGGCCGAGGCCTCGAACCAGCGCGAAGGCCGGGTGGCCGCGGCCGACCACACCACGCGCGCGCGCCTGCTCGCGGCGTTGACCTGCGCTTCGAGCACGCCCGGCACCTTCCGCAGCGTGTCTTCGACGGTGAAGGCGCAGGCGGCGCAGTGCATGCCCTCTACCGCGACCTGCGATGCCCACTGACCAGTGGCCGCATCGCCTTGCTCCAACTGGCTGAAGGCCGCCCACTCGAGCGGGTCGTCGAGCAACCGCCAGGTCTCGGCTGTGGCCGTAGCGGCGGGTGCGGACGATGGATGCGGAGAGAACGGGGCGAGCGCGGCTTGCATCGCAGCGAGGCTAAGGCCGGCCCCAGCCGCGCTTCTTGATCTGCATCAACGAGCGGGGCCCCGGCCTGCCTAAGCTCGCGCAACACCTTCCCCGGAGACCCCACATGTTCAAACGCATCCTCGTCGCCACCGACGGCTCCACGCTCTCGAAGAAGGCCGTGACGAGCGCGATCGCACTCGCCGCCCAGAACGACGCCGACCTCGTGGCGCTCAACGTGATTCCGCGCTATCCCAGGAGCTACCTGGAAGGCTCCATGACTTTCTCGGCGGAAGACATCGGGCGCATCGAGCAACAGTGGGCCGAGAAGGCACAGGCAATGCTCGACACCGTGAGCGCGCGCGCCAAGGAAAGCGGCGTGCGGATCAAGACGGCGACGGCCAACTCCGATCTGGTGGCGGAATCGATCATCGCCGCGGCGAAGAAATACAAGAGCGACCTGATCGTGATGGCGTCGCACGGGCGCAAGGGCATCAAGCGCCTGCTGCTGGGCAGCGAGACGCAGCACGTGCTTGCGCACTCGACGCTGCCGGTGCTCGTCCTTCGCTAGTGCGTTTCCGACGATAGAGAGTCGCGCGCCTGCGCGATCTCTCGAACCTGCCTCCCCGCCTCGCCTGGCAGCGGGGACTGCACACGACCGTTCCCAGCGTCGTTGGCAGGTTCTGAGCGCTGCAAGTATTGCAGCGCGGCCGTGGCGCATCCGGCCGCCCGGCAGCCTGTCCTTCCGAATCATTTGAAGCGGCGGTTTTCGCTCGATTTCAAAATAGGAAGGGATTTCCATAATGGAAATAATTTCCACAAAATTCCTATGATCGCCCCCGGCCGACTCCGTGACCGCGGAGCAGCCGGCCAGCACCGGCAGAGCGCTCGCACCTCTGCGCCATCGATCAGAACGAGGAGACTCCCTTGGAATTTGGCAAATCATTGACTTTCAGGCTCGCATCGACCGCGGCCCTGGCACTGGCCGTGACCGCATGTGGAGGAGGAGACGGCGGCGGCGGCGCAGGCATACCCATCGCCGCCCTGTCCGCTTCGCCGGCCGCACCCAGCAGTCCGGCGGCCCCTGTCGAAGAAGCGCCGCTCGCGCCGACGGATCCGGTCGCGGAGGCGCCGGACGACAGCTTCGACACCTACTACAACGTCTGCAGAGGCACGAACCCCAAGTGCTACAACGACTGGGGCGCCTTTGCCACGACGCCTGACCGGGTGCTGGTCTATTCGCGCACCGCAGGCCCGCGCCATGCGGTGCTGGGCACGCCGATGGCAGCCGGCCTGAACCCCGTGATGAACCCGGACAACGTGATGCAGGCAGGCCTGGTGCGCATGCTGTCGGCCGAGGGCATCACCGTCGACTGGACGGAAGACGTCGCGATCCTCAGCGGCCGCATCAACAACTACAAGGCGATCATCTTCGCGAGCTCGAACCGCGACACCTTGTGGAACGGCGCGGTCAGCACGAGCCAGGATGCCGCGCGCACGGCGCTGCGCAACTACATGCGCCGCGGAGGCGGCTTCGTCGGCCTGCACAACGCCTTCGGCGCGGAATACAACTGGCCCTACTACGAAGGCCTGCTGGGCAACGCGAACTTCTACAACCACGGGCCGAACCGCGGCGGCGATGTCGAAATCGTCTCGGACGACCCTTCGACGAAGGACGTGCCCAAGCGCTTCTCCTTCCAGGACGAGTGGTACAACCTCATGCCCTTCCCCACCAAGGTGAAGTTCCTGGCCAAGGTCGATACCTCGACGCTGAAACCGCTCACGGCGGCACCGCACCCGGGCCACGCCGACTTCCATCCGGTCGCCTGGTGCCAGTACTACGACGGCGGCCGCGCCTGGCTCACGACCCTCGGTCACAACGCCCACTCGTTCACCGCCGACCTGCAAGGCGTCGGTGCCATCGAGTTCCAGAAGCTCGTCGTCCAGGGCGTCAAGTCGGCCATGGGCCTCACGCCTTTCTGCACCGAGTGACGCCCAGCAACCGTTCACGGGACAGACATCCATGAAGCAAAAATCATTGGTCACGTTGCTGGTTTCCTGCGGCGTGCTCGCATCGCCATTGCTGATCACCGCCTGCGGCGGCTCGAGCGGCGACGGCACACCCTTCCTGCCGGTAGCGCCGGCTCCAGCGCCGCCACCGTCATCCAGCGCGCCACCGCCAGCGCCGCCGCCGGCGGCCGCAGCGCCCGCGTCCGACCTGTCGGACTGCTGCACCGCCGGCGACAAGGACTTTCCGAAGGTGGGAGGCAACCTCGGCAACCAGAACTACTCCAGCCTGCGCAAAATCGACAAGGGCGCGATCGGCCGATTGGGCGGCGCCTGGGTCAACCAGATCGAAGGCGGCATGGCCACCGGCAACAACCAGAGCACGACGGTGGTGGTCGACGGCGTCATCTACATCGAATCGGCCGTCGGCAATGTGGTCGCGGTGGACGGCAAGACCGGTCTTACGAAATGGAAATGGACCACGCCCTACGGCGCCATCACCCGCCGCGGCGTGGCCGTCGCGAAGGATCTGGGCCTGGTGTTCACCGTGGCCACAGGCAACCGGCTGGTGGCGCTGCGTACCGACACGGGCGCCATCGCCTGGATCAAGCAATATCCGAGCAGCACCACCGACCCCGACTATCAGGGCGCGCTGCAGAAGGTGGCTCTGGTCTATCACGACAAGCGCCTCTACCTGGGCACCAACGACGGCAACCGCGGCGCCGCCTTCTCCGCCGATGCGCTGACCGGCAAGGTGCTGACTTCGTTCTGGGGCGTACCGCGCGCCGGCGAAATCGGCTACGACACCTGGGGTGGTGCCGCCGAGTCCGATCGCACGGGCGCGACGCCCTGGATCCATCCGGCCGTGGACCCGGAACTGGGCCTTGTCTACTGGACCTTCGGCAATGTGCGCGGCGGCTCGTCGCAGAACGGGTCCGCGCGACCCGGGCTGAACCTGTTCGCCAATTCGATCGTCGCCCTCGACCTCAAGACCGGCGAGTACAAGTGGCACTTCCAGTCCGTCCACCACGACATCTGGGACATGGACAACGTCATGTCGCCGGTGCTTGCGGACGTGAAGATCGACGGGCGTGATCGCAAGGTCGTGATCTACGGCAGCAAGACCGGCATGTACTACATACTCGATCGCAAGGACGGCAGCGCGCCGCTGGGCATCGACGAAGTGCCGGTGAAGCAGGATGCCCGCCAGGCCAGCTGGCCCACGCAGCCCATGCCGCGCCAGGGCGCCTGGACCGAGACCTGCATCGTGGACCAGCCATTGGGCACGGCGATTCCGGGCGATCCCAACCGCGCGGTGCCGAACTATGTGAAGGGCTGCCTCTACGACGCGCATTGGGACGTGCCGATCCTCTCCATCCCGGGGCACGGCGGCGGTGCCAACTGGAACCACCAGTCGTACAGCCAGCGCACCGGCCTGGTCTACACAGGCATGGGCTACGTGTCGGCCGCGCATTCGCTGACCGAGGCGAGCAACGGCCTGCGCCCGCCGGGCACCTACATGACCGGCGCCGTCGTGGCCGTCGATCCGGGCACCAACCTCGTCAAGTGGAAGAAGCAGATGCCGTACTCGCTTGCGCACGGCAACGGCATCCTGACCACGGCGTCCGATCTTCTCTTCATCGGCCAGCCCGACGGCAACCTGCTGGCCATGGATGCCAATGACGGCAGCGAGCTGTGGCGCTTCCAGACGGGAGCCGCGATCAGCGCCAGCCCGATCACCTACGAGATCGACGGCGAGCAGTATGTGGCGGTGTTCTCCGGCGGTACGAGCATTCCGTATGGCGACTCGGCGCCTCGCGGCGACCGCCTGTGGGCATTCAAGGTCGGCGGCACGGTGCAGCCGCCCGCGACGCCGACTCCGCCTGTCGTGCGTCGCCCGGTGTCTGGGTCGGCCGTGGAAGGTGCGGCGCTGCCCACCCCCAACACGGTGTTCCTGGCGCGTGTACAGACTGCCGGAAACGCACCCGGAACGGTCGAGTCGACGGCGGTCAACGCCATGACACCGACCTTCATGCGCGTGCCGGTGAACACCACGGTCACCTTCACCAACCCGGGCGGCAACGCCAACACGCATTGCGCCACCCAGTTCTTCGAAGGCCGCTTCGACTTCAGGCTGGCGCCGGGACAGTCTGCGAACCACACCTTCGACGCGCCTGGCGAGTACTTCTACAACGACTGCCACAGTCCGCGGCCCACGGGCAAGATCGTCGTGTACTGATCTGCGTCGTTCGCAGACTCCAGGCAAAAAAACACCGGCATTTGCCGGTGTTTTTTTGCTCGCAAGGATCAGGGGCGGATCAGCGCAACCGCTCCTTGAGCGGGTCTCCGACCAGTGCGACCCGGCCATCCGGATGGCGTATCCACAGGCGCTCATTGCCATGGCCGTCATCCGCCACGAAGAGCACCGCCTCTGCGAGCGTACGAAAGCCCAGCGGCATCGAGTTGCGAGGACCTGCCGCGACATCGGCCACGGTGCGGGTACCGGCCGACGAACCGTCGCTCGTCCATGGCTCGACGCCGCTCGCTGACCCGCCGTTCGCTGAAAACCACAGCCGCGACCCGATGGCCGCGAAGCGTGCCGGAGAGCCGCTTTCGGCGCCTGGCGCGATGTCCTTGACGAGTGCGGTCCCCTTTGCCGTGCCGTCGCTGCGCCACAGTTCCGCACCGGACACACCGTCTGTCGCGGCGAAATAAAGCCGCCCTCCCATCGTCGACAAGGGGCTTGCAATGGCGCCCTCCGCGCCCGGGCGAATGTCCGTCACAAGCGTCGTGCCGGCCGTGGTGCCGTCGCTCTTCCACAGTTCGGTGCCATGGACGCCGTCGTTGGCGGCGAAGTACAGCATGCGATCGAGTGCGATCAGATGCGCGGGGCGCGAGGATGCCTCTCCCGGGCGAATGTCCTTCACCATTTGCGTGCCCCGCTCGGTGCCGTCGCTCTTCCACAGCTCGGCCCCGTGCGCACCGTCGTTCGCGGTGAAGTAGATGCTGTCGCCCACGGCGGTCAGGCCCTGAATGTCAGCGTCCTCGAGCCCCGGGCGGATGTCCTTCACCATGCGTGTGCTCTGCGGGGTTCCATCGGTGACCCAGAGTTCGTGGCCGTGTTCGCGCGTGGTCGCGGTGAAGAACAGGCGCTTGCCGGCGACCGTGAGCTGGCGTGCGACCGCGCGGGGACCGGCGTTGATCGAGGACACGCGCGTGGTGGTTCGCGCGCTGCCCGAGGTCTTCCACACCTGGAAGCCGGTGCTGCCGTCATTGGCGACAAAGTACAGCGCGTCGCCGAACACCGTCAGCTCGCTGGGCATGGAGCCTTCCTCGCCCGGCCGCAGATCGATCACCAGCGAAGTGCCCGCGGCCGTTCCGTCGGTGGCCCAGAGTTCGAGGCCGCGCTCGCCGTCCGTGGCGGTGAAGTACACGCGGCCGCGGAACGGCGTCTGCCAGACGGGAAAGGACCCCCGGAAGCCGGGACGGATGTCCTTGAGCATCTTCGTGCCCGCGGCGCTGCCGTCCGTGATCCAGAGCTCCTGGCCCGAGCTCACGTGGAAGGCGGAAAAGAGCATCCGCGCGCCCAGCGGCGTCAGTCCGGTGGGAGAGACGAAGGCAAGCCGCTGGCGCTGTTCAGGAAGAACTTCGCGATCGGGGTCCTGCGCAAACGCGGGAGACTGGGCGAAGAGCGCCAGCGCGGCAAACCACGCGGGGCGCGCGAAGCGCATCGCAGCCTTGGCCATCTCAGCCCCCGAACCATCGGGCCGGCACCGTCACCAGTTGCGGGAACAGCACCATGACGAACATGATTGCGAACTCGGCCGCCATGAACGGCAGAACGCCGCGGGTGACGTCGTCCATCTTCATCTTTCCGACGCCTGCAACGACGTTCAGCACCACCCCCACCGGCGGCGTGATGAGGCCGATCGAGTTGTTGATGATGAACATCACGCCGAAGTAGACCGGATCGATGCCCGCGGCAATGACGACCGGCATCAATACCGGCGTCAGGATCAGGATGGTGGGCGTCATGTCCATCGCCGTGCCCACGGCCATGACCAGCAGCATGATCGTGATCATCAGAAGGATCTTGTTCCCCATGAAGGGCTGGAGAAGTCCCACCACTTTGGACGGCAGGTCCGCCACCGTGATCAGCCAGGCGCTGACCATGGCCGCCGCAATCAGGAACATGACCACGGCGCTCGTCTTCGCGGCGCTCACGAACACCTTGTAGAGCTCACCGAAGCTCAGCTCGCGGTAGATGAAGGTGGCGACAAAGAATGCGTAGACGGCGGCGACCACGGCAGCTTCCGTCGGCGTGAAAACCCCCATGCGCAGGCCGACCAGGATGATGACGGGCAGCATCAATGCCCAGCCGGCATCCCGCGCGGCCTTCATGACTTCGCGTGCCGGCTTGCGCGGCGGCGGCTGGATCTTCTCGTGCCGAACGAGCCATGCCCAGGTCACCCACAGTGCGCCGCCGATCAGCAACCCCGGCACGATGGCCGCCATGAAGAGCTTGGAGATCGAGACATTGGCGGCAACGCCGAATATCACCAGGCCGATGCTGGGCGGAATCACGGGGCCGATGATCCCCGTGGCGGCGATGAGGCCGCCTGCCCGCGCCTTGTCATGGCCCGCCCTGACCATCATCGGCAGCAGCAGTGCGGTCAGCGCGGCGGCGTCTGCGACGGCCGAGCCCGACAGCGCCGAGAGCAGGCAGCCGGCCATGATGGTCACGTAGCCGAGGCCTCCCCTCACATGCCCGACCAGCGCAAGCGCAAGGTCGACGATGCGCTTGGACAGGCCGCCGGCATTCATGATCTCGCCGGCCAGCATGAAGAAGGGAACCGCCAGCAGCGGAAAACTGTCGGCACCGCCGATCACGTTCTGCGCGAGGATCTGCGCATCGAACAGATCGAGATGCCACATCAGCGCCACGCCGCATGCGAGCAGCGAGAACGCGATGGGAATGCCCATCGCCATGGCCGCGAGCAGGGAGCCCACAAAGACGAGAATGGTCATTTGCGCGCTCCTGGAGCCTCATCTTTCGATCCGAGGATCTGCTTGAGCTGGACGGCCTCCTCCGACTCCTGGATCATCACGAGCTCGTCGTCGGCGATGCGCCCCGTCAGCAGCCGAAGCAGATCGAGCGCCAGGATGAACCCGGCCAACACCGAAAACACCACGCCGGAGGCATAGACGATGGCCATCGAAGCGCCGGTGACCGGTGCCGTGACGTCCCAGTTGATGCGTGCCTGCGCCACGCTGCCCTGGAAGAGCAGCCAGACGATGTAGAGCATGACCACGTGGCCCACCGCCAGGCAGATCTTCTTGCCGAGGGGCGGCAACTTCTGCACCACCATGTCCACGCCCAGGTGGCCGTGCTCCTTGAGCGCGACCACCGCGCCAAGGAAGGTCATCCAGATGAAGAGCCAGCGCGACACCTCTTCGGACATGGTGATGCCCGAATTGAAACCGTACCGCAGCACCACGTTGCCGAACACGAGCACCACCATGACCACGAGCGCGGCGGCGATCAGTGCCTCGATGCCGGCACAGCACCGATCGATCCATTGATTCATCTTGTTTTCTCTGTGGCTGTCCGTCGACGCCGGACAGCATGGTGTTTCAGGAGGCGGCCGCCTTCTTCTGCATATCGACCAGTGCGCGCAATGCCGCCAGGTAAGAGTGCGGCCCCAGGCCTTGCACCGTACCTTTCACTGCCGGCGAGATGATCGAGTGCGCACGCCAGGTTTCGCGCGCGGCGATGTTCGACATGTGCACCTCGATGGTCGGAAATGGCATGGCCTTGATGGCGTCGTGCAACGGCACGCCATGCTGGGTGAGCCCTGCGGGGTTGACCAGCGCACCTTGGGCATCGTCGATGTGGGTATGCAGGAAGTCGATGAGATCGCCTTCGTGGTTCGACTGGATCGTCTCCAGTGTCACGCCGAGTTCGCTCGCCAGCGCTTGCAGCTGGGCATTGATTTCCGCAAGCGTGGTCTTGCCGTAGATATGAGGCTCGCGGCGCCCGAACAGGTTGAGGTTCGGGCCGTGGAGAACGAGGATTTTCATGAGAGCAACTGTGCGGGCGGTCATTGTTTGCGGATGCGGGCGAGCTCGTCGTTGTAGAGCTTGACGATGCCGGGGTCGTATTGCGACGCGAACTTGTCGATCGCAGGCTTGGCGATCTCGCGCATGCGCACTTGCTCCGCCGTGCTCACTTCGTTGAACTGCGCGCCCTTGGCTTGCAGGTCTCCGATCGCCTTCTGGGCCGCGGCGCGGCTGACCTGCCGCTGATAGCCGCGCGCCTCGTTGGCCGCGTCATTCATCATCTTCTGCTCGGCGGCGCTCAGCGAATCCCAGAACTTCTTGCTGACCAGCACGATGTTGGCCGCGTACACGTGGTTCGTGGCGCTCACGAACTTCTGCACCTCGAAGAACTTGTTCGACAGGATCACCGAATAGGGGTTCTCCTGGCCGTCGACCGCTTTCGACTCGAGGGCGCCATAGAGCTCGGCGAAAGGCATCGGCACCGGATTGGCCTTGAAGGACTTGAAGGTTTCAAGGAACACGGGATTGGGAATGACCCGGATCTTCAGGCCCTCGAGATCCTCCGGCTTGGCAATGGGGCGCTTGCTGTTCGTCACGTTGCGAAAGCCCAGGTCCCAATAGCCCAGGGCGACGAGGCCCTTTTCCGGCAGCTTGGCGATCAGCGCCTGCCCCAGCGGGCCGTCGAGCAATGCATCGGCCTGCGCGAAGTTGTTTACCGAGAAGGGGAAGTCGACCAGGCCGAATTCCTTGACGATGCCTGCAAGCGAGGTGGTGGCAGGTGCCGACATCTGCTGCACGCCGCCTTGCAAGGCGGACTGCTGCTGCATCTCGTTGCCGAGCTGGGAGGCCGGGTATTCCTGCACCTTCATCTTGCCGCCGCTCTTGGCGGCGAGCAGCTCGGCGAAGCGCTTCACGCCGAAGCTCACGGGATGGTCCGCGTTGTTGAGATGGCCGAAGCGGATCACCCGCTCCTGCTGGGCCCAGGTCGGGGCGACAAGACCGATGCACAGGCCGGCGGCGGCAAGCGTTCGAAGAAGTTTCACGGGGGTCTCCAGAGGAATGCAGAAAAGTCTGACCGGCCCGATTCTGATTTTTTCGGAAAATCTTTCCATAATGGAAATCCCTTCCCGTGATCTGATAGAGTGATGACGTCGCAACGTCACGCAACCGGAGACATGAAATGAGCGAAATGCTGGGACGCAGCTTCAAGGTCTTGGAATACCTGGCGGAGCATCCGCACGGCGTTGCACTGTCCACCGTGGCCAGCCAATTGCAGATCCCCCTGAGCGCATCGCACCGATTGCTGACAGAGCTGATTCGCTGCGGCTACGTACGCCAGGACCTGGCCGACGGCCACTATGTGCTGACCATCAAGCTCGTCTCCGTCGGCTTGTCGTTCCTGAGCAATTCGGGGATCGTGGACGTGGCGCAGCCATTGCTCGACCAGCTTGCAGCAACCTCCGGCGAACTGGTGCGCCTGGCGGTGGTCGATGGCGAAGACCTGACCTTCGTGGCCAAGGCGCAAGGGGCAACGCACGGACTTCGCTACGACCCGGACATGGGGCTGTCGGTCACCTTGTCTTGCAGCGCAGCCGGACACGCATGGCTCTCGACCATGAGCGAGGACGATGCCGTGGCGCTGGTGGCCAAGAAGGGCCTGGGCAAGCCCGAAGACTACGGCCCGAAGGCGCCCACCACGCTCAAGGCGGTGATGACCTATGTGAAGGCGGCCCGCCAGCGTGGCTTCAGCATGATCAACGAGGTCTTCGCACCGGGAATGACCGCCATGGCCGCGCCGGTCTTCGCTTCCGGCGGTTCAGTGATCGGTGTCATCACCATCGCGGGCCCCGCTGTCAGGCTGACGCAGCAACGCATGGAGGCACTGGGCCCCGCGCTGCTCGGCACGGTCGAGGAAGTCGCACGCGCCAGCGGTGCTTCGGCACTGTTCAAGAAAAGAGCATGAACGACATAACGAGGAGACAAACGCCATGAAGAAGATTTCGATTCACAGGCTGCTGGCAGCCGCTGTTGCGGCCACGGCTGTTCTTGCCGCATCAGGTGTGGCCGCACAGGTCAAGGAGCGCACGCTCAAGTTCGCGTTCCAGAACCAGGCCGGCCATCCGCAGGCGCTGGGCGCGCAGAAGTTCGCCGATCTCGTGGCCGCCAAGTCCGGCGGCAAGATCGCAGTGAAGCTGTTTGCCGGCGGCGTGCTGGGCGGCGACCTGCAAACCGTGTCGGCGCTGCAAGGCGGAACCATCGAACTCACGGTGCTGAACGCGGGCATCCTCTCGGCGCAGGTGAAGGAATTCGCGGCCTACGACTTGCCGTTCCTCTTCAACAGCGCCAAGGAAGCCGATGCGGTCACCGACGGTCCCTTCGGCCAGAAGCTCATGGCCAAGCTGGAAGACAAGGGCCTGTACGGCCTGGGCTACTGGGACCTGGGTTTTCGCAATCTCACCAACAGCAAGCGGCCGATCACGAAGGCGGACGACATTGCGGGCCTGAAGATCCGCGTGATCCAGTCGCCGATCTACATCGACCTGTTCAGCGCACTGGGCGCGAACGCCACGCCGCTGCCGTTTCCCGAGCTCTATCCTGCGCTCGACCAGAAGGCCGTCGATGGCCAGGAGAACCCGAACACGACCATCCTGTCGTCGAAGTTTTCCGAGGTGCAGAAGTACATCACCCAGACCCGGCACATCTACAACCCGCAGGCGCTGCTGATCAGCAAGAAGACCTGGGACGGCATGAGCGCGGAAGAGAAAAAGATCATTGCGCAGGCGTCGGCCGAATCGACGCAGTTCCAGCGTGCAGCCTCTCGAGGCGCCGCCGATGGCGCGCTCGATGCCTTGAAGAAGGCGGGCATGGTCGTTTCCGAAATTCCGCCGGAAGAGACTGCGAAACTGCGCGCCAAGGTCCAGCCGGTGATCGACAAATACTCCGCATCCGTGGGCGAAGCCACCGTCAGGGAGTTGATGGCTGAAGTCGAGAAGGCCCGAAAGTAGCGAGCTCGTCGGCAGGATGGCACCGCATCGGCCTTCGCAGGCCGTGCGGGCATCGCATCAGGAGGTCATTTCGCCTCGATGGCGACTCTCTTGCGTGCCTGGAGAACGAACGAGACGACCTGCCACACGACGAAAACCGCGATCAGGCTCAGCAGCGTGCCGCTGATGGGGCGGCTCACGAAGGAGCCGAAGCTGCCGCGGCTCAGCAGCATCGCGCGGCGGAAGTTCTCCTCCAGCATCGGTCCGAGGATGAAGCCGAGCATGAGCGGCGCGGCGTCGAGCTCGAGCCGCATGAACATGTAGCCCATGAGACCGAAGGCGGCAGTGATGAACACGTCTTCCAGGTTGTTGTTGACGCTGTAGGTGCCGATGCAGCAGAAGAACAGGATCGACGGAAACAGCACGGCGTACGGGATCTTGAACACCGACAGCCAGTAGCGCACCAGCGGCACGTTCAGCACGAGCAGGAAGACATTGCCGATCCACATGCTGGCGACCAGGCCCCAGAACAGGTCGGGATGGCTGCCGATCATGTTCGGTCCCGGCTGGATGCCCTTGATGATGAAGGCGGCCAGCATCAGCGCCATCACGGCGTTCTCCGGAATGCCGATGCTCATCAGCGGAATGAAGCTCGTGCGCGCTGCCGCTTCGTCGGCGGCAGCCTGTCCGGCCACGCCTTCGATGCAGCCGGAGCCGATCTCGTGCTTGTACTTGCTGACCTTCTTGTCGATCGCGTAGGCCGCGAACTGCGCGATGGTGGGGCCGCCGCCGGGCAGGATGCCCAGGAAGGAGCCGATCACGCTGCCCCGCAGGGCGCTGGGGATGATCCGCATGAACTCTGCCCGGGTCGGGATGAGATTGATCTTGCCGTTGAAAGGCGAACGCTCTTCACGTGAATCGAGGTTCTTCGTGATCTCGGCGATGCCGAAGCAGCCCAGCGCAATACTCACGATCCCGACGCCGTCCACCAGGAATGGCAGGTCCAGGGTGAAGCGCTGCATGCCGCTGTTGACGTCGGTGCCGATCGTTCCCAGCAGCACGCCGATCATGCACATGGCCAGGCCGTTGAGCAGGCTGCCCGTGGTGACGAAGCTCACGCACACGAAGCCCACCAGCATCATCGCGACGTAGTCGGCGGGGCCGAACAGGAAGGCGACCTCGCCGAGCACCGGTGCCAGGAAAGTCAGCACCAGGATGGCCACCGTGCCGCCGATGAAACTGGAGAAACCGGCCGTGAACAGCGCCAGCCCCGTCTGCCCCTTGAGCGTCATCGCGTACCCGTCGATACAGGCCACGATGCTGCTGGCATGCGGGATCTTCATCGTGATGGCGCTCACGCTGTCGCCGTACTGCGCGCCGTAGTAGATGCCGGCCAGCATGATGAGCGCGCCGGTCGTGGGAATCGAGTAGGTCAGCGGCAGCAGCAGGCTGATGGTTGCCAGAGGGCCCAGGCCGGGTAGCAGGCCGACCAGCGTACCCACGGTGCAGCCGATGGCGCAGAACATCAGGTTCTGCCACGTCAGGGCGTGCGAAAAGCCGAATGCGAGATTGTTCAGTACTTCCATGATCGTTGCCTCAGAAGAGTGGCAGGTTCAGGCCGAGGAGCTTCTGCAGCGCCAGTGCCATCACGATCAGGCCGGCCGAGACCTTGACGTTGCGCACCCACGAGTACGAGCTGCCGGCGAACGCCGAGCAGAACACCATGAAGACGATGCCCGCGATCATGTTCAGGAAGGTGGAGATCAGCGCGAACCCGCAGAGGCTTCCGAGGATGAGCGAGATGTTCTTGAAGTTGAAGTCGAGCTTCACCGGCGCGACGAAGAACGACCGGATCACGGTCGACACGCCGATCACCAGCAGCATCGCGCTGACCATGGCCGGGAACAATCCCGGCCCTGCGCGACTCAGGTCTCCAATGGGGTAGCGAAGCGCCGTGAGGCCGAAGGCCAGCGCGATTGCCATGAGGAAGAGTCCTCTGACAAGGTTCCTGTTTTTCATAGTTCCCGATTTACTGGGTTGTCCAAAGTCACCGGCGCGGATGAATCCGCCCCGGCCCCGTCTCCATCCGGGCGAAACCCGGACGGACGGATGCTCTCGGGCGTACCTGAGCGTTGTCTGACGCTGCCGTAAGGGGAACTACGTATCTTTCAGGGAGCAGAAAACCAGGGCAAGTTTGCGGCCGGCCGTGCCGGTGCGTGGCGGCCGGGCCTGTGCCTGTGTGCCTGCAGGTTGTCCAGGTCCACCTGCATGCCCATGCTCTCCTGCTGTTCATGCAACCACCGCACCAGACGCTCGGCGCGCCTGACACCGATGCCTCGCACCGGATACCACCACGTCGTTCCGGTGTCGTTGATCCTTTGCACCAATTGCCCGAGCGTGCCGAAGCCGGCCTGTTCAAGTCGTTCGGACAACAGCGGGTCGAACCATGCGGCCACGCTGTCGTGTGCCTGAGGTACGTTGCCGAGCGATTGAAGCGTGTCCATGCGATGTCCCTGCGCGATGTGTGACAGCCCCCGGGCGCGAGTGCGGTGGTGACTTGCACGCCCAGGGGATTGCATGCTTCTTTGCATGGGCCGTGCCAAATGCCGGGACGTTGATCCACAAGGACATTCCTGGCGGGCTGGTCGACGGGTGTCGTCCATTCAGACAAACTGCGTGATCAATATCCGGACACATGCATGACAGGCGAACAGGGTTTACCAGGGTACCCGGGCATAGTGGCGCTCGACCTGGAGGGCCGTCGTGTCAAATACCTGGACATCGTGCAATTCGCCAACATCAAGGAATGAGCTTGTCAGCGTCCACCTTCGAACTTCTCCCGCCCGACATTTCCGCCTGGCGCGCCGGCAACACCGGCACCGAAGGCGTCTGGCATTTCGACTCCGGCCAGGCTGGGTACCGCGTGATGATCAGCGCGCTGGTGCACGGCAACGAGGTGTGCGGCGCCTGGGCGCTCAAGGGTCTGCTGGACGCGGCCGTGCGCCCGCTGCGCGGCAGCCTGACGCTGGCCTTCTGCAACCTGGAGGCCTTCGACAGTTTCGATACGGCCGATACCGACGCCTCGCGCTTCGTGGACGAGGACCTCAACCGCCAGTGGTCCATTGACCGCCTGGAGGCGGGCGGCACGCGCGAACGCCGCCGCGCCGCGGCTTTGCAGCCGCACGTTGCGCAGGCCGACTGGTTGCTGGACCTTCATTCGATGCACGAGCCGTCCGCGCCGCTCACGCTCACCGGCATGCAGCCGAGAAACCTCGCGCTGGCGCGGCAGCTGCGCAGCCCCGAGCACATCGTGATCGACGCGGGCCACAAGGACGGCGTGCGCATGCGCGATTTCGGCCGCTTCGGCGCGCCCGACGCCGACCCGCAAAGCGATGCACTGGCGCTGCTGGTCGAGTGCGGGTTCCATGGAGACTCGGCCAGCCGCACCGTGGCGCAGGACCAATGCGCCCGCTTCCTGCGCGCCGCAGGCACGCTCGACGATGCAGCCATTGCACGGGCCCTGCCCGGCTGGCTGCAGGCCGATGCGCCGCGCCAGTGGGCCCTGGACGTCACCGGCCCGGTGGTCGCGCGGGGCGAGGACTTCCGCTTCGCCCGCCCCTTCACCGGGCTGGAGGTGATAGCGCAGGCGGGCACCGTGATTGGCTGGAGCGAAGGCGAGCCCGTGACCACGCCTTATGACGACTGCGTGCTCGTCATGCCGTCGACCCGCCAGGCCAGGCCCGGCGTGACGGTGGTCCGGTACGCGCGCCGCCGGCCGCTCTGAGGCCAGTTGAGATCGGGCGCAATGCCCCGATCTCTTCAGCCAGGACCTGCCGCATTTGCGCTTGCCAGGCGCCTGCCGTAGCCTTTTGTCCCGTGCCCCTGCATTCATTCCATCCCGCCGTCTCCCGGTGGTTCCTGCGAACCTTTGCCGGGCCCACGTCCGCCCAGGCCGAGGCGTGGCCGGCGATCCGGGCCGGGCGCGACACGCTGGTGGCTGCGCCCACCGGCTCCGGCAAGACGCTGACCGCATTTCTCGCAGCGCTGGACGATCTCGTGCGCCGGGGCCTCGAACCCGGCGGCCTGCCCGACGAGACAGCGGTCGTCTACGTGTCGCCGCTGAAGGCGCTGTCGAACGACATCCGCCTGAACCTGGAAGCGCCGCTCGCGGGCATCCGCGCCGAACTGGCGGCGCTCGGACTGGCCGATGTCGACATCCGCACCGCCGTGCGCACCGGCGACACGCCGCAGCGCGAGCGCCAGCAGAGCCTGCGCCGGCCGCCTCACGTGCTGGTGACCACGCCGGAATCGCTCTACGTGCTGCTGGGTTCGGCTTCCGGACGGCAGATGCTCAGCACCGTGCGCAGCGTGATCGTCGACGAGATCCATGCCGTCGCCGCGAGCAAGCGTGGCAGCCACCTGGCGCTGTCGCTGGAGCGGCTGCAGGCGCTGTGCGCGGCGCATTCGGGCACACGACCGGTGCGCATCGGCCTGTCGGCCACGCAAAAGCCGATCGACGAGGTGGCGCGCTTCCTGGTGGGTGCGGGCGCGCTGCGCGCGGATGGCACGGCCGACTGCGCGGTCGTCGACATCGGCTATGCCAAGCAGCGAGATCTGGCGCTCGAGCTGCCGCCCACGCCGCTGGAGGCCGTCATGTCCGGCGACCAGTGGACGCAGGTGTATGCCCGCGTGGCCGAGCTGGTCTGGCTGCACAAGACCACGCTGGTGTTCGTCAACACGCGCCGCATGGCCGAGCGCGCGGCGCGGCACCTGGGCGACATTCTCGGCAAGGAAGCGGTGGCCGCGCATCACGGCAGCCTGTCGAAGGAAACGCGGCTCGACGCCGAGCAACGCCTCAAGCGCGGCGCGCTGAAGGTGCTGGTGGCCACGGCCTCGCTGGAACTGGGCCTGGACATCGGCGACGTCGACCTGGTCTGCCAGATCGGCTCGCCGCGCGCCATTGCCACCTTCCTGCAGCGCGCGGGGCGTTCGGGCCATGCGGTGGGCGGGGTGCCGAAGGCGCGGCTCTTCCCGCAGTCGCGCGACGAACTGGTCGAATGCGCCGCGCTGCTCGACTGCATACGCCGCGGCGAGCTCGACGCCTTGCGCATACTGCCTGCGCCGCTGGACGTGCTGGCCCAGCAGATCGTGGCAGAGACGGCCTGCCGCGAATGGGACGAGGACGAACTCTTCGCGCTGGTGCGCCGCGCCTGGCCGTACGCGCGGCTCACGCAGGAAAGCTACATGGACGTGGTGCGCATGGTGTCCGAAGGCTTCACCACGCACCAGGGCCAGCGTGCCGGCCATGTGCACCGCGACGCGGTGAACCACCTGCTTCGCGAACGAAAGGGCGCCCGCATGACGGCGCTCACTTCCGGCGGCACGATCCCAGAGACCGGCGACTACACGGTGGTACTGGAGCCGCAGGCCGACAAGATCGGCACGGTCAACGAGGACTTCGCGATCGAGAGCCTGGCGGGCGACGTGTTCCAGCTCGGCAACACCAGCTACCGCATCCTGAAGATCGAGCCGGGGCGCGTGCGGGTGGAAGACGCGCATGGAGTTGCGCCCAACATTCCGTTCTGGCTCGGCGAGGCGCCGGGGCGCAGCGACGAACTCTCGTCCGGCGTGTCGCGCCTGCGCGGGGAAGTGGCGCAGGCACTGGAAGCCGGTGGTCGCGACGATGCCATGCGACTGCTGACGAAAACGCTCGATCTCGACGAAGAGGCCGCACGCCAGATCGTCGAACACCTGGCGCATGCACACGCGGTGCTCGGCGCGCTGCCTACGCAAAGCACGCTGGTCATGGAGCGCTTCTTCGACGCCTCGGGCGGCATGCAGCTGGTGATTCATTCGCCTTTCGGCAGCCGGCTCAACCGTGCGTGGGGGCTGGCGTTGCGCAAGCGCTTTTGCCGCACCTTCAACTTCGAGCTGCAGGCAGCGGCCACGGAGGACGCCATCGTGCTGTCGCTGTCCGCCAGCCACAGCTTTCCGCTCGACGAGGTCGCGCGCTATCTGCATTCGGCCTCGGCGCTGCACGTGCTGATACAGGCATTGCTCGATGCGCCGCTGTTCAACGTGCGCTGGCGCTGGAACGCGACCACGGCGCTGGCGCTGCCGCGCTTCAGCGGCGGGCGCAAGGTGGCGCCGCAGTTGCAGCGCATGCGCTCCGAAGACCTCCTGGCGGCCGTGTTCCCGGACCAGGTTGCATGCGCGGAGAACATCGTCGGCGAGCGCGAAGTGCCCGCGCATCCGCTGGTCGCGCAGACGCTCGACGACTGCCTGCACGACGCGATGGATGCCGACGGCTGGCTTGCGTTGCTGCGCCGAATGGAATCGGGCGAGGTGAAGGTGATCGCGCGCGACCTGCCGGCGCCCTCGCCGCTCGCGATGGAAGCGCTGAATGCGCGCCCGTACGCCTTCCTCGACGACGCGCCGCTGGAAGAGCGCCGCACGCAGGCCGTGCAGAACCGCCGCTACAGCGACCCCGAAAGCGCCGACGATGTCGGCCAGCTCGACGCCGATGCCATCGCCAGCGTGCGCGAGGAAGCATGGCCGCAACCGCGCAACGCCGACGAGATGCACGAAGCGCTGGGCATGCTCGGCGCGCTGGGCGACGACGAAGTGGCCCGGCAGGCGGACTGGAAGCCCTGGCTCGCGACGCTCGCCAAGGCAGGCCGCGCCACGCGCCTGCTGTGCGAAGGCAAGGGGCGTGCCGCGCGCGGCCTGTGGGTGACGGCCGAACGGCTGCGGCTGCTGCAGTCCGTGACGCCCGACGCACCGCTGCAACCCGCCATCACCCCACCCGCCGATGCCGAACAACCGCCGGACCGCGATGCCGCCCTGCGCGAGCTGCTGCGTTCGCGCCTCGGCGGCCTGGGTCCGGTGACCGTGGAGCAGCTGGCCGAACCGTTGTTCCTGCAGCCTGCCGATGTCGAAGGCGCGCTGCTTGCGCTGCAAGCCGAGGGAAGCGTGTTGCAGGGCCGCTTCACGCCCGGCACGGCGGCCCTCGAATGGTGCGAGCGGCATCTGCTGGCGCGCATCCACCGCTACACGCTCAAGCGCCTGCGCCGCGAAATCGAGCCGGTGGAGCCGCGCGACTTCGTGCGCTTTCTCTTCGAGTGGCAGCACATCGGTGCGGCCGCGCGGGTGCGCGGTCCGGAGGCGCTCTCGGGCATCCTGTCGCAGCTCGAAGGCTACGAGGCACCTGCGCCGCTGTGGGAGGCCGAGTTGCTGCCGGCGCGCGTGGCCGACTACGCCGGCGCATGGCTCGACGACCTGTGCACCGCCGGGCGTGTGCTGTGGACGCGGCTGCGTCCCAACGCCACGGAGAGCCGCAAGGGCGCGGGCAGTCTGTCGCTGCGCGCCACGCCGGTTGTGCTGCTGCCGCGTCGCAGTGCCGCGCTGTGGACCGCGCTGGCACCCGCCCCGGTCGACGACGAACACCTGGGCTCGCGTGCCGCGCGCGTGGCCGCCCACCTCGCGCAGCACGGTGCCTGCTTCTTCGACGAGATCGCTGCCGGCACGCGGCTGCTGCCGGTCGAGATCGAGGAGGCGCTGGCCGAACTGGTCGCCAAGGGCCGCGTGCGTTGCGACAGCTACGCCGGCCTGCGCGCCTTGCTGGTGCCGGCGTCGAAGCGCGCCTCGGCCGACACGCGGCGCCGCCGCCGCGCGCCGCTCTTCGGCATCGAGGATGCGGGCCGATGGACGCTGGTGCGGCCGCCCGCCGCCGAAGCCTTGGCAACCGCTTCCGCAGAGGCTATCGAGCAGGTCGTGCGCGTGCTGCTGCGCCGCTACGGCGTGATCTGCTGGCGCCTGCTGGAGCGCGAGGCCGCATGGCTTCCGCCGTGGCGCGACCTGGTGCGCGTGTGCCGTCGACTGGAAGCGCGCGGCGAGATTCGCGGTGGGCGCTTCATCGCCGGCGTATCGGGAGAGCAGTTCGCGTTGCCTGAAGCCATCGCGTCGATGCGTCTGCTGCGCCGGCAGCCGGGTGACGGCGCGCTGATCGCACTCGCGGCCAGCGACCCGGCCAACCTGCTGGGCACGCTGGTGCCGGGGCCGAAGGTGCCCCGCGTGGCGGGATCGCGCGTGGTGTACCGCGACGGCGTGCCGATCGCGACCAGCGTGGCCGGAGAGGCCACGATGCTGGTCGCGCTCGATGCGGCACAGACGCAGTCCGCCCTGCGTGCGCTGGCGCTGGATGCGCCGCTGCGTTTCTCGGAACTGGCTACGCTGCAGCTTGAGTGAGTCTTGGGCTGTCTGCGCCGGGCGTGCTTGGGACGAGAATTAGTAACCTGCTTCGCGCTGGTGCCGCACAGACAAGATGGTCACTGTGTCGAGTTCGTCGTCGTATCTATACAGTGCGACATAGCCGCCGCTTCCGAAGTTGATTACCCACTCGCGGTAGGGGAGCGCCATCTCTTCAACCGGCCGACCTACCCCAGGCTGCAAAGTCAGTACCTTGACTCCCGCACGTATGGCCTTGATGGCACGCCGAGCGGCATCCGGATTCCTGGGTGCCAGGAAGCGGTACAACCGCTGCACATCGCTCAGCGCGCTGGGCGCCCAGATCAGTATCCCCATTCACGGGAGCTCAGGAGTGGGCGGACGGAGGATCGACCTCTTCGCCAGCCTCCAGTTTGGCCAGCCAAGCATCGGCCTCATCGCCTGTCACGTGCAAACCCGTGGCTTCGTACTCTTCCCAGGCTTTGATTGCATCTTCACGCATGCTTTGGCGCTTTTCCTCGCGGTCCACGTACTGAGCAATAGCCTCGCGCATGAGCCAATGCGGCGCACGATTGCGCACCTCGGCCAGACGCTTGAGGCGCACCTTCAATTGAGGGTCGAGCTTGACCGGTGTCGGGCTACCGGATGGAGAGGTAGAGCGAGCAGAAGCGCCAGTAGTCATAGGTAATACTCTAGCTGCTTTTAGTGGTGTCGGGCAGTCGGACGGTCTTGATTCCGCAGGCCGATACCAGGCGGCAGCTCCAGCGAGCCGGC
This sequence comes from Variovorax durovernensis, assembly GCF_977011995.1. Taxonomy (NCBI): domain Bacteria; kingdom Pseudomonadati; phylum Pseudomonadota; class Betaproteobacteria; order Burkholderiales; family Comamonadaceae; genus Variovorax; species Variovorax durovernensis. Next base: position 852,549 of record NZ_CDRNCW010000002.1, read on the forward strand.
GGATGCAAGGCACTATATTCCCCAGGTGCCCACCACCACTGCTCCCACCCTGTTCGACTACGCCCGCTTCGTCGAGGATCTGAAACACCGCATCGATGGAGCGCGGCTGTCGGCCGCGCGGGCGGTCAACCGTGAACTGGTGGCGCTGTACTGGGACATCGGGCAGGCCATCCACGAACAGCAGGCGCGCCGCGGATGGGGCGATGCGGTGGTCGACCGGCTGGCGCGCGACCTCAAGACTTTCTTTCCCGGGACGGCCGGTTTTTCGGCGGCGAGCCTCTGGCGCATGCGCCAGTTCCACGAGATCTACACCGCGCCGGAATTTCTCGCACAGCTTGTGCGAGAAAACGAGCGCGATGCCAAGCGCCCCCGGGCGTCGAAGGCGCTCGCGGTCACCGGCGATCGACAACTCGCACAGGCTGTGCGAGACATGGTGGAGGCCGTGCCCTGGGGCCATCATGTCAACCTGCTGTCCAAGATCGACGACCCCGGCCAGCGGCTTTTCTATCTGAAGGCCACCGCGCGCTTCGGCTGGAGCCGCAACGTGCTGCTCAACCAGATCAAGGCGCAGGCCTACGAACGGTCGCTGGCCGAGGGCAAGGCGCACAACTTCGCACTGGCGCTGCCCGAGCACCTCGCCGAGCAGGCCGAGGAAGCCCTCAAGAGCAGCTACAACCTGGAGTTCCTCGGCATCCGGCGAGAGATCAGGGAACGCGAGCTGGAAGACCACCTGATCGACAGGCTGCGCGACTTCATCCTCGAGCTGGGCTACGGCTTCTGCTTCGTCGGGCGCCAGTACCGGCTCACGCTCGGGCGCAAGGAGTACTTCATCGACCTGCTCTTCTACCATCGCTTTCTCAAGGCGCTGGTGGCCATCGAACTGAAGATCGGGGCCTTCGAGCCGGAGTTCGCCGGCAAGATGGACTTTTATCTCAACCTCCTCAACGAGAAGGAGCGCGCGCCGGACGATGCACCGTCCATCGGGATCATCCTGTGCGCCGAGAAGGACAACCTCGAGGTGGAGTTCGCGCTCAAGAGCAAGTCGAACCCGATCGGCGTGGCTGAATATCACCTCCAGGGCCGGCTGCCGGCGGAGATGAAGGGCAAGCTGCCCTCCCCGCGCCAGTTGCAGGAGGTGGTGCGGGCCAGCTATCCCGGGCTGGCCTCGCGGGATCGGAGTTCCAGATAGTTCGGCCGACGCAGGCACGCGGGCGCAGCAGGCGGGTGTACGCCCCGAGCATTTCCGGCACGTGAGCGGCCGCGGAGGCTGATCAGCGCACTTGGTCGGCCACTGGCCGCACCGCGTGGGTGGATTCGGCGTCCTCGTTGAGGCCGATCCATGCGTTGCCGAAGTTCACAGCGTAGAAGTGCTGCTCGGCTTCGCTGCCGGAGCCCGACCAGAACTTGATGGGTGGCGTGTCGGGAAAGCGCGCCGTGTCGATGGTGGGGATGGTGGTCTCGCCCGCGCACCATCGGGGCAAGGTCACGGGGGGCTGCTCGGGGCTCAGTGCAAGCGTGAAGCTCTCTTCCACCAGTCCATGGTCGCATCGCCGCAGGGCTGCCAATTCCGTGATGGTCGGCAGCCGCCACTGGTTGATGCCTTCGTAGCCTTGGGCATTGAGCGCCTGAACGCGCGCCTGGGCATCCATCAGGCCCAGTGCCTCGGCGTTGCCCACACAGCGTTCATCCTTCCAGGTCTGGCCCACGGCGCATCGCAGCCATCGCAACCCCGTGGTGGCATCGGTCACGACAGCCGCTGTCGTCGGGCCGGGTGAAGATGAAACGGGTTCATCGTTGCAGCCGACGAGCAGCAACAGCGCCGTCAAGGCAATCACGGCTCCCCTCAGCGACCAGGGCTTCGCATTGCGCATTCAAATTCCTCCCTCCGTGAAAGTAGTCATCCATTTGTCATGGATACGAAACGTTAAAAACATAACATAAGTACACATATATCCAGCAGGCGCCGTTTCCATGCCCGAAACCTCCGAGTACTTGAGCGATTTCCGGCCGCGTTTTCGCCAGCCCAGTGCGGCGGATCTCTGCACAGAAGTGCCATGCATGACGACCGAGGAAACGAACGAGAAGGTGATGGAGGTTTTCAATCGGCACCGCGACCTCGTCAGCCTGCCGGTGGTGGAGGGAAACCAGCCTATCGGCCTGATCAACCGGAACATCTTCCTCTCGCAGATGAGCAAGCCGTTTCGCGTGGAACTGTACGGCCGCAAGAGCTGCATCGCCTTCATGGACAAGGACCCGCTGATCGTCGATGCGGCGCTGGACCTGGAAGCGCTGACCCTCAAGACCGTGGCGCACGGCGAGAAGGCCCTGTCCGACGGCTTCATCATCACGCGCGAAGGCGAATTCGCCGGCGTCGGCAATGGCCTGCAGCTGATGCGTCTGGTGGCGGACCTGCAGGTGTCGCGCAACCGCCAGATCATGCACAGCATCGAATACGCCAGCGTGATCCAGCGCTCCACCTTGCGCAGCTCGCTCGATGCATTGGCCCGCGCCTGCCCGGAGGCGCACCTGGTGTGGGAGCCGCGCGACGTGGTCGGCGGCGATTTCTACCAGTTCAGCACCGCGCCGGACGGCTGGTTCGCCACCGTGGCCGACTGCACGGGGCACGGCGTTCCCGGCGCCTTCATGACGCTGATCGCCTCCACCAACCTGAGCCGGGCCATCGAACAGCACGGCCCGCGTGACCCCGCGCGGCTGCTGGGCAACGTGAATCGCAGTATCAAACATATGCTGGGCCAGATGGATGGGCAGGACGCAACGCCCGGCTCGGACGACGGCATGGACGCCGCATGCTTCTGGTTCGAGCCCGCAAATGGCCGCCTGGTGTTTGCCGGCGCGCGGCTGTCCCTGTTCCTGCTGCGCCCCGACGCCGATGCCCTGGAGCTGGTCGAGGGACAGCGCAAGGGCGTGGGCTACATGGACACCGAGTTCGACTTCAGCTGGGTCAACCAGGAACTGCTCCTGCCCGCGGGCAGCCTCGTCTTCGTCAGCACGGACGGGCTGATCGACCAGGTCGGCGGCCCCCGTGCCATCGCCCTGGGCAAGCGGCGTGTGCGCGAACTGCTGCTCGAGCAACGCGGGCGCACCGCTGCGCAAGTCAACCAGGCCGTGCTGGACGCCCTGCAGGCCTGGCAGGGCGAGCACCATCGCCGCGACGACCTGACATTTTTCTGCTTCCGCACCTGACACGGGAATCACCCATGCCCTTCCCTCAGATCGCCGACAAGTACGGTTCCTTCTTCAACGTGGCACGCCAACACCAGGTCATCTTCTATTACGTCGGCTACTTTTCCCAGCACATCGTGGCCGCCATGTCCGACGCCGTGAAGCTGCAGCTCGAGGTGGCCGGCGTGGCCGGCCCGACCCGGCGAAGGCTGTTCTCCTCGTTCGTGGAGATGGCGCAGAACATCATTCACTACTCGGCCGATACGCTGACCGCCGCGAGCACGGACAGCGGCGAGCTGCGCCACGGCTCGGTCTGCATCCGCCGCGAGAGCGATGGCGGCTTCCTCCTGCTTTGCGCCAATCCCGTGGAGCCCGAGATCGCCGATGCGCTGCGCGCGAAACTGGAGACGCTGCGCAGCATGACGCTGGAAGAGATCAAGCAGGCCTACCGCCAGACGCTGCGCGAAGAAACGCCCGAAGGCAGCAAAGGCGCTGGCATGGGACTTCTCACGGTCGCTCGCGACGCCCGCGAGCCGCTGGAGTTCGATTTCGACGCTGCGGACAGCGACGGTGGTGCCCCGGTGTTCTACCTGAAGGCGGCGATCTGACACGCCCAAGCCCGGCAACGAATCGAGATTACAGATGGAAAACCTCTACATCGCACCGACGCCCAGTTCCCCCCAGGTGGACTTCAAGTTCGACGCTCGGACACTCAGCCTGCGGGGCGAGTCCTACCCCGAGAACGCAGCCGCCTTCTACGGCGAGGTGATCTCGCGGCTCAAGGACTACCTGGCCCAGCAGAACGGCACCCGGATCGAGGTCAATATCGCATTGGCCTACTTCAACAGTTCCAGCACCAAGATGCTGTTCAACCTGATCGCGGCGCTCAACGACGCCGTGGAGGCCGGCAACCGCGTGACCCTGAACTGGTACCACGACGAGGACGACGACACCATCCTCGAATTCGGCCAGGAGCTCAGCGAAGACTTCCCCGCGATCGATTTCGCGAGCCATCCCGTGAAGTCGAGCTGAATGGACACCGCCGCACCGCCGGATCTGTTCGACGCCGAGAGCCGGGCGCTGCAAGCCGCGCGCGCCGCCTATGACGTTTGCGCCACGACGCAGCCCGCACCCTGCCACCAGGCGCTGGGCGACCTGCTCACCGCCTACGAGCGGCTCCTGCGCGAAACGCGCCGGCTGGTGCGACGCAGCGATCGGGCCGAACTCGAGATGAACCAGCTGAACCTGCGCCTGCAGGAACTGGCCGCCGAACTCGAATACCGCGCCACGCACGACCCCCTGACCGGCGTGCTCAACCGGGCCGCCGTCATCGAGATCGTGAACAGCCATTTCGCGGACGGCGACATCGCGTTGATCGTGCTGGACATCGACCACTTCAAGCGCATCAACGACAGCTTCGGGCACCCTACGGGGGACCGGGTCATCCAGGCCGTGGTGACCTGTCTCAAGGCAGAGGTGCCGGCGACTGCGCACATCGGCCGTGTCGGCGGCGAGGAGTTCACCGTGGTGCTGCCGGGGCAGCGCGGCGATACCTGCGGGCAGGTCGCGCAGACGCTGCGAAGCGCCATCGAGGCGTACGCATTCGATTTGCCCGACGGCAGCAGTGTCACCGCCAGCTTCGGCGTGTGCTGGCTTCCGCGCGGCAGCAACTTCGACATCGCCTATGGCCTGGCCGACGAAGCCTTGTACGTCGCCAAGCGCGGCGGACGCAACCAGGTCGCGCTCGCATCCGGTCATGTGCACGTGCAGCCCGCATGAGGCGCGAGGCTGAGCCGGGAGGGCCGGCCCGCGCGAAGGGCCCGTTGCCCGACTGGCGTGTTCTGGTGGTGGACCAGGACGCCGACGTGCATGCGGCAGCGCGCGACGCGCTGCAAGGGCTCACGCTGTTCGAGCGGCCATTGGTGTTCGTGCATGCGTACTCGGGCGAGGAGGCACGCGCGCTCGTGCTGCGCGAGCACGACCTGGCCGTGGTCATCCTGGACGTGGTGACGGAAAGCACGAAAGCCGGGCTGGACCTGGTCGACTTCATCCGCCACACGGCCGGCCTGCGCAACACACGCATCGTGCTGCGCACAGGCGGCCCCGACCATGTGCCGGCGCTGGACACGCTGCTGCGCTACGACATCAACGACTACCGGACCAAGGCCGAACTCACCCAGGACCGCCTGCTGGCCATGGTCGTCACGGCCGTGCGTTCCTACAAGCAGCTGTGCGCCATCGAGGCCAACAGCCGAAGCCTCGAACTCATCGTGCGCTCCAGCGCCTCTCTGCTGGAAGAGACCGACCTGCGCGCCTTCGCCCGCAGCATCATCACGCAGCTCACCGCGCTGCTGGATGCGGCCGGCGACGGCCTGGTCTGCGCACCCGGCGTGCAGCAGGGCAGTCCTTACCGCGTGGTGGCGGCGGCCGGCCGGTTCTCCGGCCTCGTCGACCTGCCGCTGGACGCAGTGCCGGAGCTGCCCGAGTTGTCCGGCCTGCACCTGCTGCGCCGGGCGCTGGCGCTCGGCTGCAATGTCTACGGCGAGGAAGGCGGGCTGGCCCTGCACATCGGTCGCAAGGACGAGCAGGACATGGCCGTCTTCATCGACACCACCGGACTGCGCGGCACCGTCGACCGGCAACTGCTGGACGTCTTCTGCGTCAACCTCAGCACGCTGCTGCACAGCCGGGGCCTGCTGGAGCGGCTGCATGAATATGCCTACTACGATCCGCTGGTGCGCCTGCCCAACCGCACCCACTTCGTCGAGGAGGTCGACGCTTGTGCACGGCAAGGCAGGCGGGACCACATCCTGGCGCTGGTCGACATCGACGATTTCAGCGCCACCAACGATGTCATGGGCCACCGCTTCGGCGACCGCCTGCTGGAGACCGTGGCCCGGCGGCTGGCCGACGCATTGCCGGCCGAGGTCATGCTGGCCCGCCTGGGCGCCGACACGTTCGGCGTGCTCGGCCCCGTGGGCCAGGTGTCGCCGCCGCAATTGCTGGAATGCGTGCGCCAGCCGCTGGCGGTCGACGGCGTGCCGCACAAGGTCTCGCTGACCTGCGGCTACGTATTGCTTCCGGAAGATGCGCAGGCCGGTGTCGACCTGGTCAAGGACGCCACGATTGCCCTGAAGCGCGCCAAGCGCGACCACCGCGGCCAGCACCTGCAGTACTCCGGCCACATGGGCGCCGAGGCCCGCGCCCGCGCCTTGCTGCTGTCGAACCTGCGCGCCGCCATCGACAACGTGCAGCTGTTCCTGGTCTATCAGCCGCAAATCGACCTGAACACCTGTGCGCTGGTCGGGCTGGAAGCCCTGCTGCGCTGGCGCGCCGAGGACGGCAATCTGGTGCCGCCGGACAGGTTCATTCCAGTGGCCGAGCATTCGGGGCTGATCGTCGCGTTGGGGCAATGGGTGTTGTCCACGGCCTGCATGACCATGCGCGAGCTGCTGGACGCGGGACGCGCGCCGCTGCGCATGGCCGTCAACGTCTCGACCGTGCAGTTGCAGGACCCCGGCTTCTTCGAGAGCGTGTGCGCGGCGCTGTCGCACAGCCGGCTCCAGGGCCATCACCTGGAGCTGGAGATCACCGAATCCGTGGCCGCGCTGCCCACACAACTGCTCGAATCCACGCTGACCGCCCTGCGCGCCAAAGGCATCTCCATTGCCATCGACGACTTCGGCACCGGCTATTCGTCGCTGAGCTACCTGGAGCGGCTGCCGCTGGATCGCATCAAGATCGACGGCACTTTCGTGCGCCAGCTCAGCGAGACCCAGGGTGCGCGCATCGCCGAGATGGTCGTGCAACTGGGCCGCAAGCTCGGCCTGCACGTGCTGGCCGAAGGCATCGAGGACGCCGCGGCCTGGCAGGCTCTGTTGGCCATGGACTGCAACGAAGGCCAGGGCTATTACATCGCTGCGCCCATGGACAAGGATGCCTTGCTCCGCTGGCTACAGGAACGGGCAGAGAACACTCCTTGCCGAGCAGGTTGTTGATGTCGGCGAGGAGCGTTCTTGCTCAAAGGTCTTCGCTCCCCAGGAGCATCTGGTTGATGCCCTTGCCGACCTCCACAACGGGGAAAACGTTTTCCGTCGGATCGATGCGGAAGTCCAGAAGCACGGTACGGTCGCGCAAGGCCCGGGCTTCTTGCAGCGCAGCTTCGATATCGGCGGGGCGTTCGACCAGCATGCCGATGTGGCCGTAGGCTTGCGCAAGTTTCACGAAGTCGGGCAAGGCGTCGAGATAGCTGTGGCTGTATCGACCCTCGTGGCTGATCTGCTGCTGTTGCCGGACCATCCCGAGATAGCGGTTGTTCAGAAGAACGATCTTGATCGGCGTGTCGTACTGCAGGCAGGTCGACAGTTCCTTGGTGCTCATCTGCACGGAGCCGTCGCCAACGATGCAATAGACCTCGCTGTCGGGTCTGCCCATCTTCACGCCCATCGCGTAGGGGATGCCCACGCCCATGGTGCCAAGCCCACCTGAATTGATCCAGCGCCGCGGTTCCTCGAAGCGGAAGTACTGCGCGGCCCACATCTGGTGCTGTCCGACATCCGACGCGATGTAGACATCTTCATTGCGGGTGATGTTGCACAGCGTCTCGATGACACGCTGCGGCTTGATGACGCATGTATTGTCGCGATCGTAGTCAAGGCAGCGCCGGGCGCGCCAGATCGCGATCGCCGACCACCACTGCGCCATGTCCTGCGGCGCGGGCCGCGCCTCGGAAGCATCGAGCAAGGACAGCATTTCCAAGAGCACGGTCTTGACGTCCCCGACGATGGGAATGTCCACCTTCACGCGCTTGGCAATGCTCGAGGGGTCGATATCGATGTGGATGATCTTGCGCTTGCCTTGCGCGAAATGCTCCACATTGCCGATGACCCGGTCATCGAAGCGAGCCCCGATGGCCAGCAGCACGTCGCAGTCCTGCATGGCGTTGTTGGCCTCCCAGGTGCCGTGCATCCCCAGCATCCCGAGGAACTTGGGATCCGACGCCGGGTATGCGCCCAAGCCCATGAGCGTGCTGGTGACCGGGAAACCCAGCCGATCGACCAGCGTGCGCAGTTCATCGCAAGCGCCGCTCAGGAGCACGCCCCCGCCGGTGTAGATGTAGGGACGCCTGGCGGTCAGAAGCAGCTGCAGCGCCTTTCGGATCTGTCCGCCGTGTCCTTGCAACGTGGGTTTGTACGACCGCATTTCCAGCGTTTGCGGGTAGCCCGCATGGATGATCCTGCTGGCCGACACGTCCTTCGGAAAATCCACCACCACGGGGCCCGGACGTCCGCTGCATGCGATGTGGAACGCCTTCTTCAGGGTCTGCACGATGTCGCGCGGATCCTTGATCAGGAAGTTGTGCTTCACGATCGGACGCGTGATGCCGACCGTGTCGCACTCCTGGAACGCGTCCTGCCCGATGTCGCGGGTCGGCACCTGGCCGCTGATGACGACCATCGGGATCGAGTCCATGTAGGCCGTCGCAATGCCGGTCACGGCATTGGTCAGGCCCGGTCCGGATGTGACGAGCGCCACGCCGACATGGCCTGTGGCACGCGCATAGCCGTCGGCCGCATGCACGGCCGATTGCTCGTGCCGGACCAGTACATGCTGGATCTGCCGCTGTTTGTGCAGGGCGTCGTACACATGAAGTACGGCGCCGCCTGGGTAGCCCCACAGGCAGGTGACACCCTCTGCCTGAAGGCATCGGATGAGGATTTCAGAGCCTGTGAGCTCTTCGCTGGATGCTTCGGGTGAAACCGGCGCGGCGGAGGTTTCGCGCGGCAATGCCGCGGCTGCCGGGATGTGCCCGGCGGGGGAGTTTTTCATGGTCTACCTTTGTGAATTTCTCTGACGAAATACCTCGGGTGCCCCTTCTCCCGACCCTTGTGAGGTGGTGTTGGGACCTTGGACCCAGCGGCCATGGACGCAATGCTTGCTGCGCCGGACCGGGATCTGTTTGCCGTTGAAGTGCAGCGGGGATTATCTCCGCATCGTGGCCGCAGCGATGGAGCTCGCGCCAGGCCTGCGTCGGAAGACTCCGGGAATACTGACTTGAAGCCGCGACCGTGGATGGCTCCTCTCAGTGCCGCCCGTTGCGCTGGATGCGATGGCGCAGCTGGCTTGAAAGCGTGTCCGCGATGATCACCATGAGGGTGATGACGATGATGCAGGTGGCCGTCTCGGGGTAACGGAAGAGCTTGAGGCTGCTCACCAGTTCGAACCCGAGTCCGCCGGCGCCCACCATGCCCAGCACCGTCGCCGAGCGCAGGTTCACCTCGAAGCGATAGAGCACGACCGCGATCCAGGCGGTGACGACCTGCGGGAGCACGCCGAAGACGATGACCTGCAACGGCCGCGCACCGGTCGCCCGCAGGGCTTCGAGCGGCCCCTGGTCGATCTCCTCGATGGCATCGGCGAAGAACTTGCCCAGCATGCCCGCACCGTGAAGCGCCAGCGCCAGCACGCCGGGGAACGGCCCGAGGCCGACGGCAGAGACGAACACCAGCGCCAGGATCAGTTCGTTGATGCTGCGCACCACGTTCAATGCCTGTCGGGTGCTCTGGTACACCCATCGGTTGCTCTGGAGGTTTCTCGCGGCCAGGAACGAAAGAGGAATGGCGGGCAGCACGGCCAGCAAGGTTCCCCAGACGGCGATCTGCACGGTTTCGAGCGCGGGCGCGAGCAACCGGCTCAGGATGTGCGTGTCGGGCGGCAGCGTCCGGCCCAGGAAATCGATGATCTGCGGCAGGCCCGCCGCGAGTTCCGACCAGCTGAGCTGGGCGCCGCTGGCGCTCCATTGCAGCGCCCAACCGACGACGCAAAGACCGACGAGCAGGTTGAACCAGCTTCGACGCCCCTCGGGGCGCGGCCCGGTCCAGGCGTATTGGGTAGACGGGTTCTTCATGTTCCTGCTCCGGTGCTTGCCATCAGCGGCATCGACAGCGCGAGGGGGCTGGCCGCATCCTTCCTGTCGGGCGCGGGTTGCGGCATGTAGATGCGATCGATGTCGTCCTGCCCCATGGCCTGGGGGGTGCCGTCGAACACGACGCGGCCTTGCGCGAGCCCGACGATGCGGTCGGCGAACTCGCGCGCGTAGTCGACCTGGTGCAGGTTGCACAGCACGGTGATGCCCAGGTCGCGCGAGGCGTCGTGCAGGTACTGCAGCACCTTGCGCGAGGTCTGCGGGTCGAGGCTTGCGACGGGCTCGTCCGCAAGGATCAGCCGGGGGCGCTGCGCGAGCGCGCGGGCAATGCCCACGCGCTGCATCTGCCCGCCCGACAACGAGTCGGTCCGCTCGTGCGCCTTGTGCGCCATGCCCACACGGCCCAGGCATTCGTGCGCCAGATCGATGTCCGCGCGGCTGAAGAAGTGCATGACCGAAGCAAGGGTCGACACGGCGCCCAGGCGGCCGGTCAGCACGTTCTTCAATGCGCTCAGCCGAGGCACCACGTTGTGGTGCTGGAAGATCATCGCGACGCGCTGGCGCAGCGCGCGCGTGTCCGCGCACTGCACCGCATCCATGCCGTCGACTTTCAGTTCGCCGCCGTCTGCCACGGCCAGCCGGTTCACGCATCGCAGCAGGGTCGACTTGCCGGCACCCGATTCGCCGAGAACCACCACGAATTCGCCCGCGGCGGCGTCCAGATCCACACCGCGCAGCACGGCGTTGTCGCCATACCGCTTGGTGAGTTGCCGGATGCGGATCACTTCATGCTCCGCAGGTCGAGCTTGAGCACCTTGGCGGTGTCGCGAACCACGTTGTAGGCCGCGTCGTTGGTCGGCTGGAAGCCGTTGAGCACGCCCTGGTCGCCCCACGGCAGGTCCTTGACGTTGGCCAGGGCCTTGGCGATCTTCGCCTTCAGCGCCGGGTCGAGATCCTTGCGCCACACCATCGGCGATTCGGGAATCGGATTCGACGACCAGACGATCTCGAGCTCGTCCTGCTTCACCTGGCCCTTGGCGATGGCGCTGGCGAGGATGCGGTCCGCCACGGATGCGGCATCGACCTTCTTGTTGGCCACGGCCAGGATGCTCGCGTCGTGCGAGCCCGAGAAGATGACGCGGCTGAAGAAGGTCTCGGGGTCGTAGCCGGCCTGCAGCAGGCCCGACTTGGGGAACAGGTGGCCGGACGCGGAGGTCGGATCGACGAAGGCGAAGGTGCGGCCCTTCAGGTCGGCGGTCTTGGCGATGCCGCTGTCCTTGCGCGTGATGATCACGCTCTTGTAGGAGCTCTGGCCGGTCTTCTTGGTGACTGCAACCGCGAAGGCTTCCACGTTCGCGACCTGGTTGGCCAGCACATACGAGAACGGGCCGAGGTAGGCCACGTCGAGCTTCTTCGACCGCAGCGCTTCGATGACGCCGTTGTAGTCGGTCGCCACGAAGGGCTTGACCGGCATGCCCAACTGCTGCTGGAGGCTGTCGAGAACCTGCCGGCTGCTCTCGATCATGGCCTGCGAGTCTTCGGCGGGGATCAGGCCGATGGTGAGCGGCTGCACGGCCAGGGCGGGCATGGCGGCGCCCGCGGAAAGGACCAGGGCAATCAGGCTGCGGCGCAGGCGAAAGAGGGTTTTCATGATGGGTGGGCTCGTGTAAGGGAATGGGAGGTTGCTCGGGAATACCTCAAGGCTAAGAACGCCGTATGACAACCGAATATCAAACCAATCACATATTTGTCATGGTTCTATTGACACAATCTATGGATGTCAGCAGCCAAACTCCGCGCCTTTCTCGCCGTGGCCCAGCATGGAAGCTTCAGCGCGGCAGCGCGCGCCGTGGGCCTGAGCCAACCGACGCTGACCACCCAGGTACAGGCCCTGGAGCGCCAGCACAACGTGGTGCTCTTTCATCGGCAGGGCCACCGCATCGAGCTGACGGATGTCGGCGAGCGCCTTCTTCCCATTGCGCGCCAGATCGCGTCGCTGGAACTGGATTCCTACAACCTGCTGCACGACAGCGGCGACCTGCAGTCCGGCGAACTCAAGCTCGGAGCGGTCGGCCCCTTCCATGTGATCGAGATGGTCGATGCCTACCGCAAGCGCTATCCGCGCCTCGATGTTTCGATCCGCATGGGCAATTCGGCCTCCGTGTTCAAGGACCTCGAGGAATACGCCGTCGACATCGGCGTGCTTGCCCGGTTTCACGAGGCTCCGGGCTTCAGTGCGACGCCTTATGCGCGGCATGCGCTGATCCTGTTCGTTCATCACGAGCACCCGTTCGCCAACCGCGGCCAGATCCGGCTGGAAGAGCTGCATGGGCAACCGCTGCTGCAGCGCGAGAGCGGCTCGAGCACCCGGCGCGTGCTCGACGAGGTGCTTCAGCGCGCGGGCATCCGCCCGAAGCTCGCCATGGAAATCGGAAGCCGCGAGGCGATCCGGGAGGCGGCCGCGCGCGGCATCGGCATCGGTGCAGTCTCCGAAGCGGAGTTCATCCCCGACGCTCGCCTGCGCACCGTCCGCATCGAGGGCGATCCTGCCGTGACGCAAACCTATCTCTACTGCCTCCAGATCCGGCGCGAAAGCCGTGTGCTGGCGTCCTTCTTCGACGTGGCCCTCAAGCTTCGCAAGGGCGTGTTCGATACGGCGCCCTGACCCGGCAAGGCAGCATCAGCCGCGCAGCGGGCGGGCCTCGATGGCCTCGAAGAACGACGAGATGAGACGGCTGTCCCGTCGCTCGCGCAGGCAGCACACGTGGATGTGCGTGGAGACGACGTCGCCCTCTATGCGCACGGGCCTCAGGCGCGGATCGGGCACGTATTCGGACTGCGAAACCGTGCCGACGCCCAGGCCCCTGGCGACCGCTTCGCGTAGCGCTTCGCGGCTTCCGATCTCCATCGCGATCTGAACGGTCACGCGCTGCCTGGCGAGCGCCTCTTCGAGCGCCTTGCGGGTGGTCGAGCCCGGCTCGCGCATCAGCATCGGCTGCCCCGAAAGCTCTTTCAGCGCGATGGATTCGCGCTTCGCGAACGGATGGTCGACATGCACGAACACGATCACCGGGTAGCGCGCATAAAGCTGTATGTGGTAGCGCTCGTCAGGAAGCCAGCTCGCCACCACCGCCACGTCGCTCACGTATTTGTCGAGGGCGCTCAGCACGACCTCGGAATTCCCGAGCGTGACGGAGAGCTTGATGCGGGGATAAAGCGCGTGATAGGCCTCGATCATCTCGGTGACATGAAAGGGGCCCACCGCTCCCACTTTCAACGACCCGCGGTGCAGCTTGCCACTTTCGTCCATCAGCGAGCTCATGTCGCCTTCGAGCGCGATCATCCGCCTGGCCAGGGGCAGCATCTCCAGCCCCAGCGCGGACAACTCCACGCGCCGGCCGCGGCGATAGAACAGTTCGGCGCCGTATTCGCGCTCCAGCATCTGGATCTGCGAATTGAGCGTGCTGTGGCTCATGCCCAGCGTGCGCGCGGCGGCGGTGAAGCCGCCGTCGTGCGCGACCGCGATGAATGCGCGTATCTGGTTGAGCGTCACTGCAAGGTCTCCCGGGGCTTCTGGTCGCCTGAAGTCAAAGCACGCGATGATGCCCACCGATCATGATGTCCATGTGTAAGCCCCCTGCCCGCGCCGCGCGCTATACGGCGGCGACGCCCATGGCCGGATCGCTCACGCCGTCCTTGCCGGTCTCCAGGCGTCCCGCGAAACGCCGCTCGAAGCTGTCGCCCATGGTCAGCGTGAAGTCGTACCAGCTGTTGGTGCCCGCGAGCTTCCACGATGGCTCCATCTGCATGCCGGGTGCCACGGTGTAGGTCCACGGCCCGTCGGTGCGGTAGGCGTTGGAGCTCACTGTCACGGTCGCCGGCGCGTTGCCCATGTTCATGATCGTCAGGCGGATCTCGTTGCCGTCGTGGTCGTAGCACACACGCACCTCCGGATTCGGTCCGCTCGACAGGGTGCTCAGGTCGCCCTTGAAATGCCGGTGGTAGCCGTTCGGCCCGAGCACCCAGAGGCTGTACTTGCCTGCGTTGTCCGCGACCGCCGCCCATGCATCGGAGATCATCTTTCCCGCTTCCACCGTGTAGCGCCGGGGATAGCGCGAGAGGTTCAGCTCGTCGTACACATGGAACACCGCACCCTGCGTGCCTGTGTTGCTGAACGTGAGCCATGCCTGCCCGTTGGCCAAGTCGACATTGGCGCTCGTATGCAGGTGGTAGGGCAATGCGCGCGAGGGCCGCGCGGCGCGTGCCTGCGAAGGCAGCGGCACCGAGCCCGCGGCGGGAACGGGCACGCCGGGCGATGCCACCTGCTGCGTGTACGTGGCGTCCGCCTGCTCCTTGGTCGGCGCCGTCACCAGCGCGGGCTTGGCCGCGTTCGGATTGCGGAAGTCGAAGCACGACATCAGGTCGCCGAACACGGTGCGGCGCCACGGGCTGATGTTGGTCTCGCGCACGCCGAATCGCTGCTCCAGGAAGCGCAGCGTCGAGGTGTGGTCGAACACCTGGGAGTTGACCCAGCCGCCCACGCTCCACGGCGAGATCACGAGCATCGGCAGCCGCACGCCGGCGCCGAAGGGCTTGCCGTCGGGCGTGCGCTGGCTCGAATCGCCGGGCGGCGCCGGCATCGTGTAGTACTCCTTGCCGATGTCCACCGTCGACTTGCCCTGGTAGGTGCCGTCCGCATTGCGCCAGGGCGGCGCCGGCGGCGGCATGTGGTCGAAGAAGCAGTCGTTCTCGTCGAAGTTGATGATGAGCACGGTCTTGCTCCAGACATCCGGATTCGCGGTGAGCATGTCCAGCAGCGTCTGGATGTACCAGGCGCCCTGCTGCGGGACCGACATGCTCGGATGCTCGCTGTAGGCACCCGGCGCGACGATCCAGCTGACCTGCGGCAGCGTGCCCGCGGCGATGTCGTCGGCCACCGCCTGCAGGTAGCCGCCGTCCGGCATGGTGTTGCCGAAGCCCTTGTACAGCGGCGACTGCGCCTCGATCGCTGGCGAGTACGCCACGTTCGGCGAACCTTGCGCGCGCAGCTGCTCGTCGACGGCGCGGTAGGAGGCGAATGCGACCAGCTGGTTGTTGTTGCTGTTGTTGCCTGGCCTGTTGTAGACCTTCCAGCTCACGCCGGCTGCCTGCAGGCGCTCCGGGTACGTCGTCCACGTCAGGCCGTCTGTCGAGGGCCCCAGGCCGCCCCAGTTGGCGTTGGTGACGCAGGCCTGGCCCGCGACGTTCGCGCCGTTGGTTCCGCTCCACAGGAACATGCGGTTGGTAAAGGTGCCCGTGTGGATCGAGGTGTGGTACGCATCGCAGATCGTGAATGCGTTGGCGAGCGCCCAATGGAACGGCAGGTCGGACTGCTGGAGATAGCCCATCGAGATCTTGGTGCTCTTGGCCTTCGGCCACGCCGCCATGCGCCCGCCGTCCCATGCGGATTGCTGGTCGCCCCAGTCGTGCGCGCCGCCGACGCGCAGCGCGTTGCCCTTGGTGGCGTCTAGATAGAACGGCTGCACCGCGTCGGCCGTGCCCTGCTGGATCCACACCGGCTTGCCCGAGGCCATCGGGATGGTGAAGCGGTCGCTGAAACCGCGAACGCCGGGCATGGTGCCGTAGTAGTGGTCGAAGGAGCGGTTCTCCTGCATCAGGATGATGACGTGCTCCACGTCGTTGATGGTGCCCGTCACATTGTTGGCCGGAATGGCCAGCGCGCGCTGGATGGCGGGCGGGAACGGACCGAGCGCGGCGCTGGCGGCGGCGGCGCGCAGGAAGGTGCGGCGATTGAATGGCGTCATGGTTCTTGTGATCGGCGGTGTGGGGCTGTCCGGCTGCGTTCGTGTGGTCACGGTGCGCAGTCGAGCTTCGAGTTCGGGCGCGGCGCGTCGGCGCCTGCTTGCGCGCAGTCGCCGGGCGTGGGCGCCGCGACGATCGGCTCCTGCTTGGTCGCGGCGCCATCGCCGGCCGCGGCAGGTGCGCCGGGCAACATCGCGGCCAGGGCCGGGCTGCCACCGCCGCCACCGCCACCACCGCCACATCCGGCGATGAGAAGGCATGCGGCGCAGGCCGCGCCTGCCGCCCTCACGGCGCCAGGCCATCCGTTGAAGAAGAAGCTGGATGTCATCGTGTGTCCCTTCTCAGTTGACCGGCAGCGTGGACAGCGGCTTGTTCGACAGGAAGATCGATTGCAGCTCGGCATCGGTCAGCACGCGGTTCCACATCGCCAGGTCGCCGAAGTGGTGCTGGTACGTCGGCGCGGTTGCGCACTTGCCGGCGAAATACGGCGGCGTGACCGTGCCGTTGCACTTGTTCATCAGGAAGGTGCCGGTGCCGTCGTCGCCGATGCCCCACTGCGGATACGGGGAGAGCTTCGAGAGGTCCACGGTGCCCGTCGACTTGCCCACGGCCACGCGGTTGGTCGTGCTCGTCACCGGATCGAACACGTACATGTTCATGGTCTTGGCCACGCCGTCGACCGAGAAGGCGATGTACACCCAGCGGTTGACGGTGATCTGCGTGTACGGGCTGGTCGGTCCGTCCGCACGCACGCCCCCGCCGGAACCGATGTTGAATGCCACGCCGCACTGGTTGCCCGAGCTGGCGAACAGGCCGATCGCGACGCCGGCGTTGCCGCCGCTGACGTAGCTCTTGTTCGAGATGATCGTCACGTTGTTCGTGGCCACGCACGAAGGCGTCTTGAACCAGAGCCCGATCGTGAACTGCGGAGCGGTGCCCGTGGAGATGTCGAAACCGCTGGCCGGCGTGAGCCGGTAGCCCTCGAGGCCGTTGGTGTTGACGAAGTTCGTGTCCACCAGCAGGCCGTTGCTGCCCGCGAACGGCCCCGGCACGACGAGGCCGGCTGCGGCCGGAAGATCGCTGGCGGCCGGTCCCATCGTGCTGTGCGCCATCGCGTCGACCGGCGGCAGCGTGGCGCTGAACGGGTAATAGGAGACCAGTCCGTTCTTCAGCGTCGATGCCAGCGGCACCGGCGGAACATACGACACGGGCGGCGAAAGCGTGGCCTTGGACACGGCAGCCGCGCCGTCGCCGGCTTGCACCGTGTAGCTCAGCTGGTACGTGCCCTTGGCGCTCAGGACCTGCGAAAGCTGGTTGTCGGTGTACGACGTGGTGCCGGCCGGCAGCTTCGACGCGATGACCTGCCCGTCGCGCAGCACGGTGATCGTGCCGGTCGAAGGCGCCACCCAGTTCAGCACCACGTTCGCGTCGGCGGAGTTGTTGTTGCCGACGGACGCGGTCAACTGCGATACGGGCTGCGCACCGACGAGCGGGCCGCCCTCGATCAAGGAGGTCTTCGCGTCCGGCAGCGCGCCCAGGTAGCCGAGCACGGTCGGCGTCACGTCGGCGATGCTGGCGTAGGCATACAGGTCGGCCAGCTTCGCGGGTACCGGGGCGCCCACGCCTTGGGCTGCGATGTTGGCGGCCTGGTTCAGGCCGATGAAGGTGCTCGACTCGGGCACCAGCGGCAGCCCGTCGTCCTGGCTGTTAGCGCTGAGGCCGTGGTTGCCGGTCACCACGATCAGCCAGCGGCTGTTCTCGCGCTTGGCGGTGGCGGCGAGGAGGGTGCCGACTGCCTTGTCCAGCCTGGCCAGCGTGCCGGCGTACTGGGTGGAGCCGAGCCCGAAGTCGAGCGCGGCGTCCTTCGTCGAGCGGTACTGCGCCAGCACCGTGGCGTAGTCGCCGCCGATCAGCTGCACGGCCTGCGTGGTCACGCAATCGGTGGTGGCTGCATCCTTCGAACAGTCGGTGAGGGAGTCGAGGTAGCCGCTCTCGTGGTCCGATGACAGCAGCTGGGCCAGGCCGGCGGAAGCGACGGCGGCGCCGTTCGACCCGGTGTTCTTCTGGCGGGCCATCTGGAACACCGAGGGCATGCGCAGTGCCTGCTTGGGCGCTTCGGACATCACCTGGTGGCGGTTGGCCCAGGTGCCGGTCAGCAGCGTGGCCCAGCCGGGCGTGTCCAGCGTGGGCTGCTGGCTCGGCGCGCCGGCAACGCCGCCGCTGTAGGCCAGCCGCACTTCGAGCTTGGCGAGGTTAGGCAGCGTGCCGGCGGCGATGCCGCTCTGCACGGCGCCGTAGGTAGCGCCGTCGAGGTCGATGACCAGCGTGCGGTTGGCTGCCGGGGCCGACGGTGCGCCGGGCGCGGCAGCTGCACCGTCAGGCGACGACGGGACCGGCAAGGCCAGGGCCGCGCCGCCTCCGCCGCTGCCGCTGCCGCCACCGCAGCCGCTCAGCGCCGCGACCAGCGCTGCAGTGAGCGCAAAGGCGCGCGTCCATGCGGCGGTGCGTTGCCGCGGACCTCGGGGGTCTGAAGCATTGCAGATGGTTAGAGCTTCCTGCCGATGAAGCGCCCGCACGGCGGCGCCTGAAAAGCGATGGGAAGAGAGTTGCTCGACTGACATTTTTTTCGACGGCCTCTGGTGTGGGAGTGGTCGAATTACAGAAGAGGGAGGTGACGTCCGAGCGACGAAAGCCCATGGATATTTCGACAGTTCTGTCGGTTTTTTCGTCAGATCGGACGCCCCTCCCCCCGGGGCCTCGCTCTTACCAGGGCAGCGAATAGGTCTTGCAGTTGGTGAAGCTCTTCATGGCCTCGAGCACGCCTTCCTTGTAGCCCAGGCCCGAGTCCTTGATGCCGCCGAAGGGCGTGAGCTCCAGCCGGTAGCCCGGCACCTCGCGCACATTGACACTGCCCACGTTCAGCTCGCGGATGAAGCGCGTGATGTAGTCCATGCGGTTGGTGCACACCGCCGACGACAGGCCATAGGCCGTGCCGTTGGAGATGCGGATCGCTTCTTCGATGCTCTTGAAGCGGATCACCGGCGACACCGGCCCGAAGGTCTCGTGCCTGGCAACGGTCATCTGCGGGTCCACATGGTCGAGCACCGTCGGCGAATACAGCGCTCCGCGGCGCTCGTTGCCGTACAGCAGCCTCGCCCCCGCCTTGATGGCCTCGTTGACCACCGACTCGAACTGGATTGCCGCCGCCTCGTCGATCACCGTGCCCATGTCCGTGGCCGGGTCCATCGGGTCGCCGTACTTCAAGGCCTTCGTCTTGGCCACCAGCAGTTCGACAAACCGGTCCGCCACCGACTCGTGCACCAGCATGCGCTTGATCGCCGTGCAGCGCTGGCCGGAGTTCTTGTACGAGCCGCTGGCCGCCAGCGTCGCCGCCTCCTCGACATCGGCATCCTCCATCACGATGATCGGATCGTTGCCGCCCAGCTCCAGGATCTGCCGCTTGTAGACCGCCTTGCCCGCGATGTACTTGCCGATGGGCACGCCCCCCGTGAAGGTGACCAGATCGACATCGGCATTGGTCAGCAGCTCGTCGGCAATCTCGGCCGGATCGCCGGTAATGACCGACAGCATCTGCGGCGGCAGGCCCGCCTCGTACAGGATGTCGGCCAGCAGGAAGGCGGTGAGCGGCGTCTTCTCGCTGGGCTTGAGCACAATGCGGTTGTTGGTGGCAATGGCCGGTGCCACCTTGTGGATCACCTGGTTCAGCGGATGGTTGAACGGGGTGATGGCGGTGATGGCGCCCTGCAGCGGCTCGCGCAGCGTGTAGACCTTGCGGCTCTTGCCGTGGTGCGTGAGGTCGCACGAGAACACCTGGCCGTCGTCCACCAGGGCCTGGTTGGCGGCGAACAGCAGCACGTCGGAGGCGCGGCCCACTTCGTACAGCGAGTCCTTGCGGCACAGGCCCGACTCCATGGTGATGACGCGCGAGATCTCGTCCAGGCGCGAGGCGATGATCTCGCCCGCGCGCATCAGGATCTTGTAGCGCTCATAGCGCGTGAGGGTGGGCTTGTAGTCGCGCGCGACACGCAGGGCATGGCGCACGTCGTCCAGCGTGGCCTTGGGCACGGTGGCGATGACTTCGCCGGTGTAGGGGTAGGTGACCTCGATGGTGCGGTCGCGGTGCACGCGCTCGCCGGCAATGCGCAGGGCCTCGCGGTGGACGGTGCCTGGCTTCAGGATGGCTTGGCTCATGGGGAAGTGCTCCGGAAGTCGTTGTCGTTACTGGGCGTGGTTCAGCGCGATGTCCAGCGCGTCGAAGTTGCGCAGCCGGCGCCCGGCGGCAATGCCCGTGACCGGGCGGTTGCAGATCAGCGGCACGCGCTGCTCCGAAACGCCACCGTGCGAGCGCAGCGGCACTTCGAGCGCCGACAGGTCATGCCGGCTGGCCGAGGTGCCGATGACGGTGTTCTGCTCGCTGACGACCACGATGTCGCCGATGCGATCAGGCGGCAGCTCGAAGCGCGCGGCGGCGTCCTTGCGCGAGAGCACCGACTCCATGCCGGGCACCTGCCGGATGCGTTCGATCCAGCCGGGCACGCTGGCTTCGTCGGGTGCATACACGGTGGCGAAGGAACCGAGGGCGCCGTGGTGGACCACGTAGGGGTCGGTGATCGGCAGGATGACCCGTGCCTCGTCCTGGCCGTACCAGCCGTCGAGCACGTCCTGCAGGTAGATGACGTTGGGCGATCCGTCGGCGCCGTGCTTGTCGTTCATGCCGTGGTCGGCGGTGACGACGATGGTGGCGCCCAGGGCGTCGAGCTGCGCGAGGTAGCCGTCCATCATGGCGTAGAAGGCGTTGGCGGCGGGGCTGCCGGGGGCGGCCTTGTGCTGCACGTAGTCGGTGGTCGACAGGTACATGAGGTCGGGGCGGCGCGACTCCATCAGCTTGACGCCGGCGGCGAAGACGAACTCCGACAGTTCGGCGCTGTAGACCGAGGGCACGGGCATGCCGACCATGTCGAGCACGTTGTCGATGCCGTTCTCCTCCATCGTGACCTGGTCGGACTTCTCGGAGGAAAAGCAGATGCCCTTCATGCGGTGGCCCAAGAGCTTGCGCAGCTTGTCCTTGGCGGTGACGACAGCGACCTTGGCGCCTGCATCGGCAAAGGCGGCCAGCACGGTGCCCGCGCGCAGGTACTTGGGGTCGTTCATCATGACTTCCTGGCCGAGTTCGCGGTCGAAGAAGTAGTTGCCGCAGATGCCGTGCACCGCCGGGGGTGCGCCGGTCACGATGGACAGGTTGTTGGGGTTGGTGAACGAGGGCACCACGCAGTCGGCCAGCAGGTCGGCGCCGGACTTCCTCATGCGGTCGAAGTACGGGGCCACGCCCGCGGCGATGGCTGCGTCCAGGTACGCCGGCTCGCAGCCGTCGACACACACGACCACGACGGGGCGCGACATCCAGCGGTAGCTGCGGGCATTGACTTCGAGTGATTCAGGCTTCATTGGGAAAGGGCTCCTTGAGGGAAAAAATGAGTAAAGAACGGACGCAAGGGCTCTTCAGCGACGAATGAACAGCGCGATGAAAGCGCTGATGAGGCAACTCGTGGCCACGATCGGGAAGACCATCGAGGTGTTGCCCGAGTGATCCAGCAACCTTCCGATCAGCGGTTCGCCCAGGCCCGCCAGCAGGTACGAGAAGAAGTTCATGACGCCGGTGGCAGTTCCCGACCGCTTGGCCCCGACGAGGTCAGGACACAGGGCCCAGAACGAAGAGGCGGGGCCGTAGACGAAGAAGCCGGCCAGGAAAAGCAGCGCCAGGCCGCCGACGCTGGTGGGCAGCACATACATGCCGACGGAGGCGGCGGCGCCGAGCAGCATGTAGAGCACGATGGCCTTGTAGCGCTTGGAGCCGAAGACACGATCCGAGATCCATCCGTTGGTGAGCGCACCGAAGGCCATGCCCACTGGCAGCGCGACGGAGATCCACACGGGATCGATCATCCCGCCGGACATCTTGCTCCAGTCCTTGCCGAGAAAATGCACCGGCACCCAGACGATCAGCCCGTACCGCGCGGCATTCTGGAAACCGATGGAAAGCGCCGCAATGAGCAGCTTCGGGTTGCTGATGACAGCCTTGTAGCGCGACCAGGAGCTTTCCTCGGACGTGCCCTGCAGGCCCGCCGCCTCCGCGTCCTGTGCATTGGCGATACCCGTGTCGGGCGACTTGAAGCCGAGGTCCTCGGGGCGCTCCCGTGCGATCAGGTAGAACGCGATGCCGCCCACGAGCATCAGCAGCACGGGCAGCCTGAAGATCCATCTCCAATCCAGTTGCAGCACGTTCACCACCACGATGGACGTGACAAAGGACAGGACCGATGCACAGCCGGCGGCGAAGGTGTAGCAGCCGAACACCTTGCCCCGCTCTTCGGCACCCCACCAGTTCGACAGCAGGCGGCTGCCCGGCGCCCAGCCGAGCGCCTGGAAGTAGCCGTTGACGCCCCAGGGGATCGCCAGGCTCTTGAAGCCGACGGCGAAGCTCACCACCCAGTTCGCCGCGCACGACAGGATGGCGCCGGCCGTCATCACGCGGCGTCCGCCGAACTTGTCGGCCAGGTTGCCGTTGATGGCCTGGCCGATGGCATAGCACCAGAGAAGACTGGCCGACGCCCAGCCCAGCACCTCCTTCGACAGTCCGAACTCCTTCTGCAGCCCCGGAATGGCGAAGCCGAATGTCTGTCGGCCCGTATAGAAGAAGAAATAGCAGAACATGGCGGCCAGCAGCATTCGCCACTGCGCGCGCCGGAATGAATGTTCCAGAGGCTGCGCATACGCGCCGGCCTGCAAGCCTTGATTTGCCAATTCCATTTTTGTCTCCTGTTCTTGACGGACGTGGGTCCGTGGGACCGGCTTCGATGCCGGCATTTTTTCTCGACGCTCTACTCGCTCTACTGCCTCGACCGGCTAGGCGGAAACCGCCCCGATGAAGTTCTTTCCGCGCGCCCCGTCCATGGCACGCGCGATCATGGCAGCGGCTTCGCTGTCCGCCACGCCGTAGTCCGCGAACTCGGTCTTCACGCCGAGCCCCTGCAGGAAGTCGCGCAGGCGCCGGGCGGCGATGCGCAGGTCCGGCCCGAAGAGGCGCCGCAGCGTGCGGTCCCGATCGGGGGAGCGCGCCCATGCCTTCTCGAGAACCAGCGGCAGCGTGAAGGAACACGCGATGCCGTGCGCCAATCCGTGCCGCAGCGTCATTTCGTACGAGATGGAGTGGGCCAGGGCCGTCTTCGTGTTGGAGAACGCAAGCCCGGCCTTGAGCGCGGCCAGCGCCATGCGTTCGCGCAGTTCGATGTTGCCCAGGTCGGCAGCCAGTGCCGGCAGGCACTCGAAGATGTCTTCGACGGCGGAGATGGCCAGGGCGTCGGAGATCGGATTCGCGTTCACGTTCCACACCGACTCCAGCGCGTGGGACAGCGCATCGAGCCCCGTCGACACGGTGGTTCCCGCCGGCACCGAGAGCATCAGGTCGGGGTCGACGATGGCCGCCTCCGGCCAGGTGGCGTCCAGGTGCAGCGAATACTTCTTCTGGTTCGCGGCATCCCAGATCGTGGCCCAGGGCGTCACTTCGCTGCCGGTGCCCGCCGTCGTCGGCACGGCTATCAGCGGCTTGACGCTGGCCGGCACGAAGGGCTTGCCGGCGGCAAGGAGACCCACCAGTTCGTCGAAACGGCCGCTGGCCGTGCCGACCATCAACGCCTTGGCGGTGTCGATCGCGCTGCCGCCGCCCACGGCGACGATGGCGTCGCACGCCTCGGCCGACTCCCAGAATCGGTTGTAGAGGGCCGACAGGTGCGCCACATCGGGGTTCGGGCGCACGTCGTCGATGACTCCGAGCAACGAGTCTTTCAGGAGCTCGCGCAGCTGTGCGACCAGCCCAAGCTCGCGCGCTTCCGGAAACGTGACGACCACCACCCGCCGACCGGCGAGGATGCCGGGAAGCTGCCCGAGGCTGCCTCGGCCGCAGTGAATGGAAACGGGGTTGTGAAATGCGTGGGGCATCGGGGCTTTCTCCTGGAATGGCCGTTTTCTGCATCGCGCCATGTCGCGCGTTCTGCTTGGGTGGGCAGTGTCGAAGCCGGCCACCATCGCGTCCAATCGCATTTCCGATGGCCGCATCGTCGAAAATCGATGGATCCAGCCACCAGGCCCCAGCCTCCCGCGAGGATCGCTCCCATGTTTCACCAGTACTACAAATCGATTCGTTGCTTCCATGCCGTGGCAAAGACAGGCGGCTTCACCTCGGCGGCGCACTATCTGCACATCGGCCAGCCCACGGTGACGGACCAGGTCAAGGCGCTGGAAACGCGCTTCGGGGTAGAACTCTTCCTTCGCACCGGCCGCAGCGTCCGGCTCACCGCCGTGGGAGAACGGCTCTATGCGATCACCCAGGGGCTGTTCGGGCAGGAAGAGGAAGCGATCCAGTTCCTGCAGAGCGCGCACAAGCTCAAGGCCGGCGTGGTGCGCGTGGGGGCGGTGTCTCCGCCGATCGCGCTGGAACTCGCGCACAACTTCCGGCAGGCGCATCCCTCACTGGAACTGACCGTCTCTATCGGCTCCGAAGACGCCACACTGCGGGGACTGCAGGACTTCGACATCGACGTCGGCATCATGGTGGAACCGACTGCGATCGAGGGGCTGCATATTGCCCCTTATCGCGACGAGCGGATCGTCGCCGTGGTGCCCGAGAACCATCCATGGATGGCGCGCCCATCGATCGGCACCGGCGACATCGCGGGAGAGGCGGTCATCCTGCGCGAGCCCGGATCGAAGACCCGCCATCGCGTCGAACGGGCGTGCCAGAAGAAGAACGTGCGCCTGAACTGCGTCATGGAAATCAACAGCCGCGAGGCCATCCTTCACGCGGTCGCCAACGGCATGGGCATTGGTTTCGTCACCCAGGTGGAGTTCATTCCCCTGCCCGGCCTTGCGGCAGTCCAGATCGACGACAGCGAGCTGTCGATCAGCTACTCGCTGTGCTGCCTGGCGGTGCGCAAGGACCGGCCTTTGATCCGTTCACTGTTCGAAGTGGCGCTTCAATGAGCACCGCGTTGCGCCGCGAACGAGGCCGGCCCCGCGTCGCAACGCACGCAGTCCGCCCGCACGCAGGCGAGCTGCACCGTGACGGGCCCGCCGAGCGGCATGCCATGCGCCTGTGCCGCGCGCACGAGACCCTCGTGCAACGCCTCGTCGACCACCTCGACGCTCGCGTTGCAGCCCCCGCAGCGCAGGCGCACGGTGCTGTCCGCCGCCTGCGTGCGCCGCAGCCGGTGCACCGCGCGCGCGCCGCCCAAGCCGCGCTCCCATTCGCGCTGCACGAGCCTGGCTTTTTCCAACTCCTTGATCACGCGGTAGACACTCGCCAGGCCGGTGGCCGTGCCGCGCTTTAGCATGCGGCGAAACACCTCTTCGCCGCCGAGCCATTGCGAATCGCTTTCCGCCAGTGTCTGCAGCACGCACAGCCGGATGACGGTGGGCCGGATGCCCAGGCTGCGCAGTTGCTCCGAGAAACTCCCGTTCGCCGGCACCTGCGCCCGGTGCGTCCCTGAAACTGCCGTCGACTTGTGCACTTGCCGCTGCCGCTCGTGGTGCCGTGCGTTCAGGCCGCAAGGCCTGGCGCTGGCGCCTTGGTGTCCTGCTCGATGCGCCCGGCCTTCATGTGGACGATGCGGTCGGCCACATGGAAGTAGCGGTCGTCGTGCGAGATGACCACCAGCGAATGCCCCTTGGCGCGCAGCTCGGGCAACAGCTCGGTGTAGAAAAGGTGGCGGAAGGTCGGGTCCTGGTCGGCGGCCCATTCGTCGAACACCAGCACCGGGCGGCCTTCCAGGTAGGCGTGTACCAGCGCGAGCCGCTTGCGCTGGCCTGTGGACAGATCGGTGGTGCTGAACGCGCCGTCCTTCACCGACACCTTGTGCGCGATCTCCAGCCGCTGCAGGTAGGGCAGCGCGGTCTCGGGCAGCGCTTGGTGGCCGCCTTCCTCGCCGGCCACGAGGTCCTCGAACAGATAGAAGTCGGAGAACACCGTGGTGAAAAGCTGCCGGTAGTCGTCTCGCGTCTCGGGCGTGATGGGCTTGCCGTCGAGCACAACTTCGCCCTGCTGCGGCACGTAGAGCCCGAGCAGCAGCTTGATGAGCGTGGTCTTGCCCGAGCCGTTGTCGCCCACGACGAACACAATCTCGCTGCGCCCGATCTGCAGGTCGACCGGCCCCAGCGCAAAGGCCTCGCTGCCCTCGGGCGTGTCGAAGGCGTAGCGCACGCCGCGCAGCTCGATGGCGTTGCGCAGCGGCGGTGAAGTGGGCGGCGAGCCGAGGTGCAGGTGCGGCTCCGGCGTGGCGAAGCGGGCCGACAGGTCGGCGATGCGTTCGAAAGCCACCCGGGCGCGGCCCAGATGCGGCAGGGCACCGACGATCTGGTCGATCGGCCCCTTGATGAACAGCAGCACGAGCACGAAGCCGCTGAGCACCACCGGGTCGGTCGTGCGCCAGGCGGCCCAGCCGAGGATCAGGGCGATCAGCAGGAAGAACAGTGCCGAGCCGAAGGACGTGGCCAGCACGAAGATGTTGATCGCGCGGCGGTTGATGTCGCGGATGTTGTCGACGGTGCGGGCGATCTGCCCTTCGTACACCCTGGCGCGGCGGGCACGGTGCATGCGCAGTTCCTTGGCGCCCTCGCTGATGCCGCGGTAGGCCTTGTGCAGCAGCTCTTCCTGTTCACGCGACTGGAAGAAGCCCGCGATGCCGCGCCCGTGGGCCCAGGTCTGGACGGCCACCCCGATCAGCATCGCCACCACCAGCAGGCCGAACAGCGGCAGCGACAGCCACGCGAGATAGCCCAGGCAGCCCAGCGCGATGGACAGGGAGATCATGGTGGCTGCCAGCATGAACGCCACGTCGCTGATCATGTCCACGTCCTGCGTGAGCACGGGCATCAGCCGGTGCATGCGGTAGCGCTCCAGCGCGTCGATGGGCGCCGCGAGAATTTTCTGCGCCAGGTCCTTGCGCACCTGCGCGACCAGCCTCTGGCCCACGACGTTGTTCGAGATGTCGGACACCGCCCGGCCGACGAGCGCCAAGGCGCAGAGCGCGACGAATGTCAGCAGCAGGCCGCCGGCCATGCCGCCGGTCCGGCTGAGCACCTCGTTGATGGTCGCCAGCAGCGCCACAGTGGCCACGCCCGCTGCGATGCCGGTCACGGACGAGAGCGCGATCCAGGGAGTGAAGGGTTTCAGCAGCCGAAGCAGGTCGGACGCCTTGGCGCTGGCGGGTTGGGTTTGCATGACGGGTATGACGGCCCGGCGGCTGGAATGTTTAGCGCGCGCCATTGCAGCTGTTGCCGCTATTGCAGCGTCGGCTCCTGCCGGGACTCGTCGCCGGGCGCTGATCCGACCATCGCCGCACCGGCCAGCGCCCAGAGCGTCAGCGCCTCGTCGAACGCACGCACATGCTTCGCATCGCGCCCCAGCCACAGGACCAGCTTTTCCGCGCGTTGGAGCGACGGCGCGTCGTGCAGCTCGCGAAAGAGCCGCCAGGCCTCGCTGAAAGCCGGATCGGAAGGAGCCTGGTGTCGGGAGTTCATCGCATTCGGAGGGGCGGCCTGCTGTGGATGCGTGGATAGACGCGACCCGCCGCCATATGTTTAGCGCACGTCATCGGCGCGTCGCAATTTCCTGAACTATTGCGCAGCACTAAACCGTCGGGCGCGTCATCCGTCTTCTTCAGCGATGAGCATGATTTGCGTGGCCCTGCCCTTCCGATGATTCCCCTGCTGTCGCCGATCTTCCAGGGCGAATGGGCGGCCTATGGCGAGGCGCTGGCGTGCGCGCCGCAGCCGCCGGCCGGCGCGTTGCGGGTGGCTGACCTCGTCGCCGACCCGGCGCTGCTTGCCGGCCTGCTGCAGACGCATGCGCGGCACCTGCGGGTGCGCAAGCCCGACCTTCGCCCGGTGGCCTCGGCCTGGAGCATGGATTACCTCAGTGCCCTGCTGCCACCGGTGGCGGCGGCGGCCACTCTGTTGCAGCACGTGTTCCCGATGGCGCCCGCGCAGGTCTGGCTCACATTGGCCGATGGTGCGGTGCCACGGCGCTTTCACATCCCGCATGAGGGCGAGCCCCTGCCGGGAGCCGACACCGCGGCGCGCTACGCCGCACTGCTCCGTGAGCATCTGGCCCCGCTCTTCGAGCAACTGACCAGGCTGACGCGCATCGCGCCGAAGATTCTCTGGGGCAACGCGGCGCGCTATCTGGAGCCCGTGCTCGAACAGGGGCTGGCATTGAGCGGTCATGCGCCATCCGTCGCGAAAGACCTCCAGTACCTGCTGCATCAGCCGCACTGGGGCGGCCAGGACAACCCGATGTTCGCCATGCGACGCCAGGTCGTGCGCATGCACTCGGGCATGCCCGAGCCGCTCGCGCTGCACCGGCAGTGCTGTCTCTACTACCTGCTGCCCGAAGAAGGCTATTGCGGCGCATGTCCGCTGGCGCCGGAATTCCGCAAGGCGACCGGCTAAACAAACGCACTGGCCGCGCGTCATTTGCGGTTAAGCATCCATTCATCGGTGCCACAGCGATTCCCCATGCCACTGCATCCCGATCTCGAAGCCTTCCTCGAACTGGCCGCCCTCGCCGAAGAAGACGGCCGTCCGCCGATGTGCGAGATGTCGCCCGCGCAGGCCCGCGCGAGCTACGACCAGTCGACCGTGGCGCTGGACGGCACCGGCCCCGACCTGCCGGTCGAGGACATCGCCTTCCAAGCCCGCGACGGTGCCACGCTGCGTGCCAGGCTGTACCGTGGCGGCGCCACGGCGGCGCCGCTGCCGACCCTGCTGTATTTTCACGGCGGCGGCTACGTCGTCGGCGGCCTCGACTCCCACGATGCGCTGTGCCGCGCGATCGCACTGCGCACGCCCTGCGCCGTGCTGGCGGTCGACTATCGGCTCGCGCCGGAGCACAAGTTTCCCACTGCGTTCCACGACGCCGAGGACGCCGCGGCGTGGCTCGCGGTGCACGGCGGCTCGCACGGCCTCGACACCACGCGCGTGGCCTTCGGCGGCGACAGCGTCGGCGGCACGCTGGCCACGGCGCTGACCCTGGCCGCGCGTGAAGCCCGACGCCCGCAGCCGCTGCTGCAGCTGTTGCTCTATCCGTGCACCAGCATCCGCCAGGACAGCGCCTCGCACCAGCTCTATGCGCGCGGGCACCTGCTCGAGCAG
This sequence comes from Variovorax durovernensis, assembly GCF_977011995.1. NCBI lineage: Bacteria > Pseudomonadati > Pseudomonadota > Betaproteobacteria > Burkholderiales > Comamonadaceae > Variovorax > Variovorax durovernensis. The sequence goes on from NZ_CDRNCW010000002.1 coordinate 881,683, forward strand.
CGTACGCTGCAGTGGATGTTCAACCACTACCTGCGCAGCGACGAGGATCGGCAGGACTGGCGTTTCGCGCCGCTCGCCGCGCAAGACCTGTCGGGCCTGGCGCCCGCGCTCATCGTGCTGGCGGAGTACGACCCGCTGGTGGACGAGGGCAAGGCCTATGCGCAGCGACTGCAGGCCGCCGGCGTGCGCACGCTGCTCGACGTGCACGAGGGCATGGTCCACGACTTCGCGCGCCTGAGCCAGGTGGTGGAGGAAGCCGACACGCTGCGCACCGCGATTGCACGGACGCTGGCCGATGCGTTCCAGCGCCCCGCCGTCTCGGCGGCGCCGGCGGCGTCGGCTTCGATCGGGGCCTGGGTGTTCCATGCGCATCCCGATGGCCATCCGCTCGAAGTGCGGCTCGATGCAACGAAGCTGACCATCGGTCCGCAAGGGAGCAGGGAGCGCACGAGCCAATGGGCGTTGCGCGAGCAAGCCGATTCGCTGAGTCTGGAATGGCCGGGCGATCACGGCACGCAGCCTGAGGAACCTCATCTGCTCGCAGCCATCGAGGCGGCCTTCGTGCGCCACCCCGGGCATCGCATGCTCTCGCTGCAGGCGCCCGCATCGCGCATCGCACGGCTGGTGGACGCGGGCGCGGCAAGCGAGGCTTCCAGCTCGCAGCCGTGCGTTGTCGCGCGCGAAGCCTTCTGGCAGTTGCCTCGCGTGTGGCAGCGTAATCCGCGCGAGCCCTACGCGCAGCGCTACACCATGAGCCAGGGCAGGCGCCATCCGCTGCGCCCGGCCAAACCGGCCGGCACCGTCTACCAGCGCCACATTCCATGGCTGTCGCAGACGCTGACACTGGACACCGTCGACATCGAGCGCGACCTCCCGGCTTTCAACCGCTGGATGAACGACCCGGTGGTGGCCCACTTCTGGGAGGAGCAGGGCGACCTCGCCAGGCACCGCGCCTACCTCGAGGCCATTGCCGCCGACCCGCGCGTCACCGGGCTCATTGGCCGGCTCGACGGTGAGGCATTCGGCTACTTCGAGGTGTACTGGGCCAAGGAAGACCGCATCGCACCCTTCTACGACGCCGGCGACCACGACCGCGGCTGGCATGCGCTGATCGGCGAGGCGCGCTTTCGCGGCAAGCCGTTTCTCACGGCGTGGATGCCTTCCGTGTCGCACTACCTGTTCCTGGACGACTGCCGCACGCAGCGCATCGTGATCGAGCCGCGCGCGGACAACCACAAGATGATCAAGAGCCTGGGCCGCTGCGGCTATGCCCACGTCAAGGAGTTCGACTTTCCGCACAAGCGGGCCATGCTGGGCATGCTGCTGCGCGAACGCTTCTTCGGCGAGGCCCTCTGGATTCCCCAAGGGGAGCCAACCATTTCGCCAACTTCGGCCAAGGGCGCCGAACTTCCCATCGAGGACACCCCATGCAAATCCATGACCTGATCGGCGTCGGCTTCGGCCCGTCCAACATCGCCCTGGCGATCGCCCTCGACGAGAAGCGCCACCACGGCCAGTTCGTGGACGCGCTGTTCATCGAGAAGCAGCCGGGCTTCGTCTGGCACAAGAACATGCTGCTGGACAACGCGCACATGCAGATCTCCTTCATCAAGGACCTGGCGACGCTGCGCAACCCCGCGAGCCGCTTCACGTTCCTGAACTACCTGCACGAGAAGCAGCGCCTGCAGGACTTCGTCAACCTCAAGACCTTCTTCCCGAGCCGGCACGAGTTCAACGACTACCTGGGCTGGGCCGCTGCGCAGTTCGAGGACCGCTGCGCCTACGGCGAGGCCGTATTCGAGGTGATTCCGGAGATGCGCGGCACGGAAGTGCAGTTGCTGCGGGTGCGCTCGCGTGAGGCCGATGGCACCGTGCGCGAACGGCTGGCGCGCAATTTGGTGGTGAGCGTGGGCGGCGTGCCGAACGTTCCCGCGCGCTTCCTGCCCTTCAGGGAAGACGCCCGCGTGTTCCATTCGAGCAACTACCTCGAGGCGATTGCGCGGCACCCGAATGCAAGGCGCATCGCCATCGTCGGCGCGGGCCAGAGCGCTGCCGAGCTCTTCATGGACCTGCAGAGCCACCCGAACAAGCCCGCAGTCGACCTGATCATGCGGGCCCGCTCGATCAAGCCGTCGGATGACAGTCCCTTCGTCAACGAGATCTTCAATGCCGACTTCACCGACTTCGTGTTCAACCGCTCCGAGCCCGAGCGTGCGGAACTGCTGGAGGAGTTCTGGCACACGAACTATGCGGCGCCCGACCTGGAACTGATCCAGCAGATCTTTAACGTGTTCTACCGCCAGCGCGTGGCCGGCGTGGCACGCCACAGCTTCCTGCGCCGCCACGAGGTGTCGGCGGTGCGCGCGGCGGCCGACGGCATCCACCTGTCGCTGCACGACATGAACACCGATCAGCGCGGCAGCCAGGCCTACGACGTGGTGATACTCGCGACGGGCTACAAACGCGACGGCCACAGGGCGCTGCTCGATCCGATCGCACAGTACCTGGGCGACTTCACGGTCGACCGTCACTACCGGCTGCAGGCCGCGCCGGAGCTGAAGCCGGGCATCTTCCTGCAGGGCGCCTGCGAGATGAGCCATGGCCTGAGCGACACCCTGCTCTCGGTCACGGCGATCCGCTCGGACGAGATCGGACAGGCGTTGCTGAATGCGAATCCTCGGCCGGCGGTTCAAGCGGCAGAACGCGTGCCTCGCGCGGCAGCCGTTCTTTGACATTTGCAACGCCCGGGACACGGCACGGTGATACACTCAATAAGAATAGTTCTTATTAACACCCATCCCCGGGTTCACCGAAGCGCAGTGTCGGCACCGCCAGCATGATCGACGCCCGGTTTCCGGGGTTTATCGTCGATGCTTGCGAGAAGGCGGCCGGATGCGCGACCTCGTCCAGGAACTTGTTGCTCACTATGCGGACTTGCGCCGTCAGTTGACTCGCGACCTGAGGGATCCCCACTACGCGGCCGACATCGCGCAGTCGAGCTTCGAGCGGGTGTACGCACAGGCCACGAAGTCGCGCGGTGCCGCGTCCGGCGATGCTGGCGGCGGTATCGAATCGCCACGCGCCCTGCTCTTTCGGGTGGCCCGCAACCTGTGCATCGACGAGGCGCGCCGCCGCAAGGTGGCACAGGAATGGGTCGGCACGCACGCCACCATCGGCACGCACCATGCCGCGCCATCGAGCGAATTCATCCTTGCGCAGCAGCGCGTGCTGGCGCGCGTGGTCGAGACCATGGAAAAGCTCCCGCCGCGCCGACGCGAAGTGTTTCTGCTGTTCCGCGCCTACGGCCACACGCGCGCCGAGATCGCGCAGCGCCTGAACATCACCGAGATGGCGGTGGCCAAGCACCTGTTGCGCGCCACCATCGATTGCTCGCGGGTGTTCGCCGAGTTGCGCGCCGAGCTTATCGAGCCGCCGCACGTGCAGAATCATGCGGGTTTCGACACCGCGCTGGCCGAAGACTTCTCGTGAGCGGCGGCATGGCGATGAGCGCTCCGCGCGAACGGTTGATCGAGCGCGCGCTCGCGCTGATCGTCGAAGGCGAGATCGCGCCGGGCGAAGGAGCGCAGCGCGCCCGCGCGGCGCTGCACCAGTGGCGCGTCAAATCGCCGGAGCATGCGGCAGCCTTGCTGGAGGCGCGCCAGCGCTGGGACGCCCTCGGTGGCATGGCCGATGGCCTGCGCGCGCACTTCGACGAACCCGAAGCCACCATGCCGGCCCATGCCGCTGCTTCATCCCGGCACGGGCCGCAACGCCGCAAGCTGCTGCTGTCCATCGCCGGGCTGCTGGGGGGCGGCCTCGTTGCCGCCCGCGGCGCACAGTGGTACTGGCAGCAGCCCGTCTTTCAGGCGGCATACGCAACGCGCACGTCGCAGATGCTGAAGGTGACGCTGCCGGATGGCTCCAGCGAGAACAGCGGTGAAGGCGCCTTGGGCAGCCTTCTCGATCTCGCGCCGCAAAGCGAGATCGGCGTCACGCTTTATCGCCAGCGCCGCATCGCGCGGCTTGCACGCGGCGAGGTGCGCTTCGAGGTGGCGCGCGACGGCCGCAGGCCCTTTCGGGTCTATACGCGCGAGGCCGTCATCGAAGTGGTCGGCACTGTCTTCACGGTGCGCGACAGGGGTGGCCCCGTGACCGTAGGCGTCGAGCGCGGGCACGTGCGCGTGCAGTTGCGCCAGCCTCATGCCGAGGGCCAGGCCGATGCCCTCTCAGAGCCCATCGACCTGCGGCGCGGCGAACTGCTGGAAATCCGCGATGGCCAAGCCGATGCGGTGCGGCAGGCCGACACCGCTGCGCTCTCCGCCTGGCGCGACGGCTGGCTGGTATTCGAGAACACGCCACTCGCGGATGCACTGGCCGCGGTCAACAGCTACCGGGCCCAGCCCATCGTCACGACGGGCCAGCGCACCGGCGCCATGCGGCTGTCGGGACGCTTTCGCACCAACGACTCCACGGGACTGCTTGCCGCGCTGCCGTCGATCCTGCCCCTGTCTGCGATCCACCGGGCGGACGGCAGCGTGGAGCTTCAGTCACGCTGAAGGCCGGCGAGCGCCGCGATCGCTCGGCAGAACGCCAAAGTTCCTGTCTCTATTTTTCGCATTCAAACGTCTTACTTGTATCGACGCCACGGCCACGCAAACCGGCCGGTGTCCGCGTTCGAAAGTCAATACGTCGCCTTTTTCAGACTTGGAGCCTCGACCCATGCGTTTCTCGCCTCGCCACCGCCTCCTGAGCGCCGCGCTCTCCACCGCCTTCGGCACGGTCTTTGTCAGCTGGAGCGGGGTTGCCCAAGCGCAGCCCGCCGCGCAGGCCTCGGCGGTGTTCGACATCGACGTGCCGGCGCAATCGCTGGCCTCCGCGCTCAATGAGCTTTCGCGGCAGACCGGCATGCAGGTCTTCGCAGCGGGCGATGTGGTGGCCGGCGTGCGCGCTCCGGCACTGTCCGGGCGCTTCACGCTGCAGCAGGCGCTCGACCGGCTGCTGGCCGGCAGCGGCCTGGTCGCTGCGCGCAGCGGCGCCTCGCAAGTGACGGTGCAGCGCCAGCCGGCTGTCTCGTCAGACCGCGCCACGCTGCCGCAGGTGAACGTGACGGCCCAGGGCTCGGCCGACGGCACGACCGAGGGCAGCGGCTCCTACACCACGCGGGTCACCGGCGCGGGCACCCGCATGGACCTGTCGCTGCGCGAGACGCCGCAGTCGGTCAGCGTGATCACGCGCCAGCAGATCGAGGACCAGAACCTGGTCTCCCTCAACGACGTGCTGCGCCAGACGCCAGGCATCGTCGCGGACAGGCAGGACGAGCGCGTGAACTACTCGTCGCGCGGCTTCGATTTGAGCCCCATGATCGACGGCATTCCGACGCTGGCGTTCAACAGCGTGGCTGGCGAGTCGAGCATGATCAGCACCGCCATCTACGACCGTGTGGAGGTCATTCGCGGCGCGGCCGGCCTGCTCAACGGCGTGGGCTCGCCGGGCGGCTCGATCAACCTCGTGCGCAAGCGACCGACGCCCGAGTTCTCCGGATACGTGTCGGGCGGCTTCGGCTCCTGGAACCGCTACAACGCCGAGGTCGACCTCGGCGGCAAGCTGAACACCTCGGGTACCGTGCGCGGCCGCGTGGTGGCCTCGCATTCGGACGGAAACACCTTCACCGACTACAAGAAGCGCCGAGAGGACCTTTTCTACGGCATCGTCGAGATCGACGTCGCGCCCAGCACCACTGTGGCACTGGGCTATGAGCACCAGAAAAACGCCATCAAGGGTGCCAACTTCGGGCAGACGCCGCTGTTCTATTCCGACGGCTCGCGCACCCACCTGCCGGTGTCCTTCAACTCCAGCGCGCCGTGGGCCACCTGGGACATGACCACCGACCGCTTCTTCCTGAACTTCGAGCACCGTCTGGACAACGGCTGGCGCGTGAAGGCCGAGGGCGCATTCGCCAAGAACAGGCGCGAGCGCGCGGGCGGCGACCTGTGGCTCTACCCTTCCAGCTTCGACCCGGTCACGCAGGAAGGCGAGCTGGATCGCGGCTACAACCCGGCCGAAGGCCGCAACAAGTCCTTCGACCTCTATGCCACCGGCCCGTTCGAGCTGTTCGGCCGCAGGCACCAGGCGAGCTTCGGGGTGAACGTCAACCGCTACACCTACTCGGTGTTCAGCGCCAACTCCTCGCCCGACCCGGCCGACCGGGTGCCGGTCAGCCTCTACGGCATCGGCGCGTCGCCGCAGCCCGACTTCATCTATCCGTCCCTCCGCTTCGGCGAACAGACCGAGCAGCGCGCCATCTACGGCTCGACCCGCCTGCGTCCGACCGACGACCTGTCGGTCATCATCGGCGGTCGCGTCACCTGGTACCGCAACAAGGGCTACTCGACCAACTGGGCGCAGGGTTACGCGGACACCACCTACTCGCCGCAAGCCAGGCAGAACGGCGTATTCACCCCCTACTTCGGCGTGGTGTACGACGTGAGCAAGGAGTTCTCGGTGTATGCGAGCTATACCGACATCTTCCAGCCCAACACTGCCAAGGACGTGAACAACAATGTGCTCGATCCCAAGCGCGGCCACAACGTCGAGGTCGGCGTCAAGGGCGAGCACATGGACGGCAAGCTCAACACCAGCTTCGCCGTGTTCCGTACGCAGGAAGACAACCTGGCAGTGAACATCGACGGCGCCGAGCCGCTGCCCGACGGCACCATCCCGTCGCGCGCGGTGAAGGGCGCGCGCAGCAAGGGCTTCGAGGCCACCGTGTCGGGTGAACTCGCGCGCGGCTGGCAGATCATGGGCGGCTATACCTATCACGCCAAGCGCGACGCGAACGACGTGCTGCTGAACACGCCGCTGCCACGCCGCCTGCTGCGCATCTCGACGAGCTATCGCCTTCCCGGCGAATGGAGCAAGCTCACCGTCGGCGGCAGCGTGAGCTACCAGAGCGGCATCTACTACAACGAGGCCTATGGCCTGGGCACCGCCACGCAGGGCGGCATCACCTTGCTGGGGCTGATGGCACGCTACGACTTCACCAAGCAGCTGAGCGCGTCGCTCAACATCGAAAACCTCAGCAACAAGCGCTACTACAGCGGCCTGGGCGGCTACAACGGCTACACCCAGGGCACGCCGCGCAATGCCTGGGCAAAAGTGACCTACAAGTTCTAGCCGCTGCGAGGGCCGGCTCCTCGCCGGCCCTTTGTCTCGCCCAGCGCGGAGCCGATCGCCTCGGCCCGCAGCTCCTTACGCTGCTGCAGCAGCAGTACTGCCGGCCTCGCCGACTGCGACGCAGTGCCGCACCACTTCCTCGAGTTGCGCACGGTAGCTCTGCGCCAGCCCCTCGATGGTCGATGCCCGGAACATCTCCTGGCTGTAGACCCAACTGACGGAGAGCGTGCCGTCGAACACCTGGCCGATGATCTCGATCCAGTTCGGCAATGGGCCGCTCGGGTCCCGTTCCGCCCCCGCGGATTCGCCACTGGCCGGCGAGAACGCCGATTCGCCACCGAAGGTCTGGTCGAACTGCCCCAGGTAGTTGAAGGTGATGCGCGGCTCGACCGCCGCCAGCGATGCGCGCACGCCCTCGTCGGCATGCAGGTAGCGCAGCGCGCCGAAGCCCACGCCCTTGTTGGGCACCGCGCGCAACGCGACACTTACCTGGCGGATCGAATGCGCCACGCCCAGTTCGCCCGTCGGGTCACCACCCGCCAGTCGAACCGGATAGGCGCTGGTGAACCAGCCCACGGTACGGCTCAGGTCGAGGTCGGCGACGTCGCCCTCGCGCCCGTGGCCTTCCAGCGTGATGAGCGTCCCGGAGCGCCGCGTCCAGCCCGCGATCGTTCGCGACAGCGCGGCCAGCAGCAGGTCGTCGATACCGGTGCCGTAGGCCGCGGGCGCGACGCGCAGCAGGTCTTGCGTGGTCTGCCGGTCGAACCGCAGGTGCGCCACCGCACGGTCGCTGAAGCGTGCCGGCACTCGCGGTTCGTCGCGCGGAATGTCCTCGCCGCCCGCCAGTTGTCGCTGCCAGTAGGGCAGCTCCGCCGCCAGCGCCTGCGAGAGCGCCCAATGCTGCATGTGCAGCGCCCAGGCCTTGTACGCCGCCGTCTTCGCGGGAAGCACGGGCTCGCCGGGCTGCGCCAGCTGGTCATAGAGCGACTGCAGGTCTTCCAGCAGAACGCGCCACGATACGCCGTCGATGTTCAGGTGATGCACCACGATCAGCAGCCGCGCGCTTCCGTCGGCGTGGCGCATGCAGGCCACGCGCCAGACCGGCCCGGCGGCAAGGTCGAGGCTGCGCTGTGCCAGTTCGGCTTCGCGCTCGATGTCCCCGGGGCTGGCAACATCGCGCAGCCAAAGGACTTCGTCCGCGCCTTGCCTCGGTTGCGCGGTGTCGTCCGCCGCGTCGTAGGCCTGCACCCATGTGCCGTCTGCACGGCGGGTATATCGCATGCGCAGCGCGTCGTGATGCCGTTGCAGCAGGTCGACGGCGCGGCGCAGGTGCACCTCGTCCAGCCAGGTCTCGCTGCGCAGCAACACCGATTGGTTGAAGTGGTGGCGCGAAGGAATCTCCTGCGCGAAGAACCACCGCTGGATGGGCAGCAGCGGCAGCGTGCCCTCCGCTTCCACCTGAATTTTCGGCTGCGCTCGCGCCGTGTTCAGCGGCGCCTGGTCTTGTTGTGACATGAGCGCCTCGATGGTCTGGTGTCGGATCAGGTCACGCAGCCGCAGCTCCAGGCCCAGCTTCGCGTTGCGCACACGCGAAATCACCTGCAGGCTGAGGATGGAGTCGCCCCCCAGCTCGAAGAAGTTGTCGCAGATTCCTACGCGCTCGACGCCCAGCACCTGCTGCCAGATGGCGGCCAATTGCCGCTCGACGTCGTTGCGCGGCGCCCGGAAGGCGCCCTCGGCCTCGAAGGCCGGCTCCGGCAGTGCGGCGCGGTCGAGCTTGCCGCTGATGAGCCTCGGGAGTTTTTGCAGCACCATCACGCGCGCCGGCACCATGTACTCTGGCAGGCGCTCGGCCAGTTGCGCACGGATGCGCTGCGCGAGCGCCTCTGGCGCCGCACCATCCGCGTCGACGACATAAGCGACCAGCTGTCGACCCGACGCGCTCTCGCGCGGCACCACGGCGGCGTCGCCCACGCCTGCCACCTCGCGCACGCGTGCCTCGACCTCGCCCAGCTCGATGCGAAAGCCCCGGATCTTCACTTGGTGGTCTGCCCGGCCGATGTACTCGATGTTGCCGTCTTCCAACCAGCGCACCAGGTCGCCGGTGCGGTACAGGCGACCGCCCGCGCCGTCGAACGGGTCGGCGACGAATCGCTCCGCTGTGAGGGCCTGGCGCCACAGGTAGCCGCGTGCCAGGCCGTAGCCGCCGATGTACAGCTCGCCAGTCACGCCGTGTGGCACCGGTTGCATGTCGGCGTCCAGCACGTGGGCGGTACGTTCGCCCACGGGCCGCCCGATGGGCGCATAGGCGCAGTCGAAGGTCCGGGAGGCGTCGGCTTTCCAGATCAGCGGTGTCACCACGGTCTCGGTCGGGCCGTATCCGTTGATGAGGATGCGTGGCTTGAGCGTGCGGCATACCTTGTCGTACGACGCCTTCGGCATCGCCTCGCCGCCGAACACGTAAAGCTCCACCGGCGGTGCGTCATCGCGCAGGCTCGCCCAGTCGGCGATCTGCCCGAGGTAGGCCGGCGGAAAGGCCGCGTTGGTCACGCCGTAGCGGTGCAGCGCCTGGTAGGTCTGCTCCGCGGTCCACAGCTCGTTGTCGCGCAGTGCCAGGCCGGCGCCGACGCACAGCGGCGTGAGCCAGCGCTCGTGCGCACCGTCGAAAGAGAACGACATGAAGTGCAGTTCGCACGATTGCGGCTTCATGCCGTAGATCCGGGCGGTGGCCAGGCAATGCATCGACAGTGGCCCGTGAGTCACGGCTACGCCCTTGGGCATGCCGGTCGAGCCCGAGGTGTAGATCACGTATGCCAGGCTGTCGGCATGCACCGGCATGCGCGGGTCATGCGTGGCCGAGGCGCTTAGCTTCAGGTCTTCCAACACGGCGAGCGGAAGCTCGGGCAGGCCCCGGAGTCTCGGCAGCACCGCGCGATGCGTGAGCAGCAGCGCCATGCCGCTGTCGCGCACCATGAAGGCCAGCCGATCTGCCGGATAGCCCGGGTCGAGCGGCACGTAGGCGCCGCCCGCCTTGAGCACCGCCAGCAAGCTGACGATGCTGTCGAGCGAACGCTCGAGGGCCACGCCCACCAGCGTGTCGGGCCCCACGCCGCGGGCGATCAGATGATGCGCCAGGCGGTTGGCTCGTGCGTTCAGCGCGGCATAACTCAGTTCGTCGTCGCCGCACAGCAAGGCAATCGCCTCGCCGTGCTGCGCTGCCTGCTGCTCGATGAGCCTGTGCACCGCGACGTGAGGCGCGGCGCCCTGCACGGCCTCGTTGCGGCCGAGCGCCAGGAGGGCCGCATGCGCCTGTTCGTCGAGCCATGGCAGCTCACCGACCGGCCGGCGCGCATCGGCGGCCAGCTGCGCCAGCAGATGTTCCATCTGCCGGCGCAGGCCGGCAGCGAAGGCGTCGTCGAAATCGCGGCGACCATAGCAATACTCGATCTCCAGCGTGTCGTCGAGCACCACCTGCAAGTCCATTGCGTAACCGGTGAGCCCGCCCACGGTCGTGTCTCCGAACTGCGGTCCGTAGCGGCCCAGATCGCGCATGGCGCGGTCGATGGGCGCATTCTCGAACACGATGATGCTGTCGAACAGTGGCCGGCCGGCCGAGCCGGTCCAGCGCTGGATGTCCGCAAGCGCGGCGTGTTCGTACTCGCGCAGCCGCAGGTTGGTGCCTTGCACATCGCGCAGATACTCACCCACCGTGTGCCCCGCCTGTTTCGAAAGTGGCACGGGAATCGTGTTGATGAACAGGCCCATCATGTCCTGCGCGCCTTGCAGCGCGGTCGGCCGCCCGGCCACAGTGGCGCCGAACACCACGTGGTCGCGGCCGGTCTGGCGCTGCAGCAACAGCCCCCAGGCGGCCTGCACCAGCGTATTCACCGTCACGCGCTCGCGCTGCGCGAAGGCCAGCAGCGCCGCGGTGCGCGCGCTGTCCAGCCGGGTGTAGATCTTTTCGAAGCCGTCGCGAGCCGGATCGCTCCGGCACGCCTCGGCCAGCAACGTGGGGCCGTCCTGTGCGGCCAGGGCCTGCGTCCAGAAGGTCTCGGCGGCCTTCGCGTCCTGCTGCTGCAGCCAGCGCACGTAGTCGCCGTACACCGGTGGCGTCGCATCCAGGGCCTCCCCGGCATAGGTGCGCAGCCATTCGCCCATGAGGCGCGAGTCGGTCCACCCGTCGGACAGGATGTGATGGCGCGTCCAGACCAGCTGGTAGCGGTCGTCCTCCAACTGGATCAACGCCACGCGCGACAGCGGCGGGCGCAGCCAGTCGATGGGCGCGGCCAGCGCCTGTTCCTCGTAGGCGGCCAGCCGTTGCGCCGCGTCTGCGGCACCCGCGCTGCGCCAATCGAACTGCTCCACCTCCGACGCCACCTGCCGGAACACCAACTGCAGCGGCCGCGCCATGCCGTCTCGCCAGAGGAAGCCGGTGCGCAGCATGGCATGGCGCTCGACCATCGCCCTCCATGCCTGCGCGAAGCGCTGCGGCTTGATCTGCCGCACTTCCACACTCAGCTGGTTGACGTAGAGGCCCGAGCCGGCGGAGGCCATCGAATGCAGGAGCATGCCCTCCTGCGTGGGGGCGAGCGGATAAACGTCCTCGATCTGCGCCGCATCCAGGTTCAGTGAGTCGATGATGCCTGCGTCCAGGAAGTCCTGGAGCCGGCCGCGCGGCATCGTCATGTGCGGCGCGCCGTGCGGCGGCACATTGGCCATGGGCTCGGCCAACGCGGCGAGGCGCTCGACGGTCTGTTGCTCGAACATCTGGCGCGGCGTGATCGTCCAGCCGGCCGCGCGCATGCGCGCGACGATCTGCAGGCTCAGGATGGAATCGCCGCCGAGTTCGAAGAAGTTGTCAGCGCGGCCCACGCGTTCGACGCCGAGCACCTCGGCCCAGATGGCCGCGAGCTGCGTTTCGGCTTCGCCTTGCGGGGCTTCGTAGGCGCCGGTCGCACCCAGCTCCGGCTTCGGCAGCGCCTTGCGGTCGATCTTGCCGTTGGCGTTCAGCGGCAATGCATCGAGCACCACCAGTGCCGAAGGGATCATGTAGTCGGGCAGCGCCGTGCCCAGGCGGGCCTTCAGTTCCGCCGGCTCCAGATGCCGGCCAACCCGCGGCGCGACGTACCCCACCAGCCGCGCACCGCCCGGCCCCTCGTCCGCGATGACCACCGCCTCGCGCACCTCGGGCTGCGCCAGCAACTGCGCCTCGATCTCCCCCAGCTCGATGCGGAAGCCCCGGATCTTCACCTGGTGGTCGATGCGCCCCAGGTACTCCAACTGGCCGTCTTCGCGCCAGCGCACCAGGTCGCCCGTGCGGTACAGCCGCTCGCCCGTGCCGCTGAACGGATCGGCTACGAAGCGCTCCGACGTGAGCCCGCTCTTGTCCAGATAGCCACGCGCCAGGCCGATGCCGCCCAGGTACAGCTCCCCACCCACGCCCTGCGGCACGAGGTTCAGGCCCGCATCCAGCACATAGGTCTTCGTGTCCGAGATCGGACGACCGATCGCCACATGGTTGCGCCCGTCCGCCTGGCAGGTCCAGTGCGTGACGTCGATGGCCGCTTCGGTCGGGCCATAGAGGTTGTACAAGCCCGCGCCCGGCAGGCGCTCGAACACCCTGGCCTGTGCTTCGGCGGGCAATGCCTCGCCGCTGCACACGATGCGCTTCAAGCTCGTGCAGGCCTCGATGCCCTCGTGGGCCACGAACGCCTGCAGCATCGAGGGCACGAAGTGGATGGTGGTGACATGGTGCCGGCGAATCAGTTCGACCAGCTTCGCGGGCTCACGGTGATCGCCCGGCTGTGCGACGACAAGCCTTGCACCCTGCATCAGCGGCCAGAAGAACTCCCACACCGAGACGTCGAAGCTGAAGGGTGTCTTCTGCAGCACCGTATCTGCCTCACCCAGCGAATACGCGTCCTGCATCCAGGCCAGGCGGTTGTACAGAGAGCGGTGGCGATTCGCCGCCCCCTTGGGCCGGCCGGTGGAGCCGGAGGTGTAGATCACATAGGCCAGGTTGTCGCCGTCCAAGGCCACCGAAGGGTTGTCGCGGCGCCCGGGAACATCCAGCGTATCGAGCGTGAGCAGCCGCACGTGCGCCGTGGCCGGCAAGGCGTCCATCAGATGCACCTGCGTCAGCAGCAGCTTCACGCCGCTGTCCTCCAGCATGTAGGCGATGCGCTCGTGCGGGTACTCGGGGTCGATGGGCACATAGGCGCCACCGGCCTTCATGATCGCCAGCAGACCCACCACCATCTCCACGCTGCGTTCCACCGCAATGCCCACGGGCATGTCGGGCTTCACGCCCAGGCCGATCAAGTGGTGCGCCAGTGCGTTCGCCTTGGCGTTGAGTTCGCCATAGGCCAGCGACCGGTGGCCGAACACCAGCGCCACCGCGTCGGGCGCGCGCGCCGCCTGCGCTTCGATCAGCCGGTGCACGGGTGCTTCATATGCCGCCTGCCGCGCATTCACGCCCCACTGCGACAACGCGGCACGCTCGGGTTCGACCAGCATGTCGATGTCGCATGCCGCCACGGGCCGGCCGTCCAGCGCTTGCACGATGCCGCGCACCGCTGCGTGCATGAAGCCGGCCATGCGCCCGGCATCGACCGATGGCGCCACCTGCACCGCCAGCTCGAAGCCTTCGGCCTGGTCGTTCACGTTCAGCGTGAACGGGTAGTTGGTGCGTTCCGCCGCCTCCAATGCGTCCATGCCCAGCCAGGTGCTGGCGTGCGCGTCGCCTTCGCGGCGCGCGCTGTGGCGGTAGTTCAGGATGGCCGAGAACAGCGGCGTCGCGCCCGGCAGCCCGCTGCAGCGCTGCGCCAGCGACAGCGGCGCGTGCTCGTGATGCAGCAGGCCGGTGAGCGCGGCATGCGTCTGCCGCAGGCAGCTTCCGATGTCGCGCGTGCCGAGCCGCACACGGATCGGCAGCGTGTTGATGAACATGCCGAGCGCGCGGTGCGCTTCTTCGCCGCCCTGCATGCGGCCGAACAGCACCGTGCCGAACACCACGTCGTCGCGGCCCGTGGTCTGCCCGAGCACCAGCGCCCATGCGAGGTGGAAGAGCGTGGCCGCGCTCACTCCGCCGCGCTGCGCGCAGGCGCGCACCTGCTGCGACAGCGTGGCGTCGAGCAGCAAGCGCGACTCGGTCGCGCGCTCCCTGGACAACCGAACCTCGCTCAGGCCGAACGGCGCGGTCGGTTCGTCGACATTGCCCAGCATCTGGCGGAAGAAGGCTTCGTGTTCGCCCGGCGGCGTGCCCAGCCGCGCCTGCGCCACGTAGCGGCGAAACGGCACCGGCTGGGGCAGCTCCGCCTGGCGACCCTGCAGCACGAGCGCGATCTCCTCGATCAGCAACTCTTCGGAGGTGTGGTCCAGCGCCAGGTGGTGGCTGGGCAGCTGCAGCAGCCAGCGGCCGTTTGCCGCGTCGTGCGCGGCCACGGCGCGGATCATCGGCGCGCGGCGCACGTCGATCCGGTAGCGGCTGCTGTCGACATGCGCGTTGAGTTGCGCGGCGACGTCTCCGGCTTCGGTGCCTTCGGCCAGCGCCAGCCATTCGAGCTGCAGCGGCGCCTTGCGGCACACCACCTGCACCGGGTTCAGCAAGCCCTCCCACATCACCGCGGTACGCAGGATGTCGTGGCGCGCGATGACCTGATCGAGGCTGCGGGTGAACTGGTGCAGCCGCGCCTCGCTGTCGAAGCTCAGCAGCAGGGTCGTGACGTACGAGTCGCCCTCGGTCTGCATCAGGTGATGGAACAGGATGCCCTCTTGCAGGGGCGCGAGCGGATAGATGTCCTGGATGTTGCGCGCGCCGCCCGGCACGGCCGCCTCGATGGCGCGGATCTGCGCTTCGCTCAGGTCGACCAGCGTCAGCATCGCGGGATCGATGGCGTCGCAGCCTTGCGCCGGAATGCCGTTGGCTGGCACCACGACCTGGTGCCTTGTCTGCGCGGCTCCCTTGTCCATCGCGGCCACGAACTCGCCCAGCCTCGGGTGCTGGAACAGCGTGCGCACTTCCACCGCCCAGCCCTGGCGGCGCATGCGCTCCAGCAGCTGGATTGCCAGCAGCGAGTGGCCACCGAGCTCGAAGAAGCTGTCGGCGCGGCCCACGCGTTCGACGCCGAGCACCTCGGCCCAGATGGCCGCGAGCTGCGTTTCGGCTTCGCCTTGCGGGGCTTCGTAGGCGCCGGTCGCACCCAGCTCCGGCTTCGGCAGCGCCTTGCGGTCGATCTTGCCGTTGGCGTTCAGTGGCAATGCCTCGAGCATCACCAATGTCGAAGGAATCATGTAGTCGGGCAGCGCCGTGCCGAGACGCGTCTTCAGTTCCGCCGGCTCCAGATGCCGGCCGACCCGCGGCGCGACATAGCCCACCAGCCGCGCGCCACCCGGCCCCTCGTCCGCGATGACCACCGCCTCGCGCACCTCGGGCTGCGCCAGCAACTGCGCCTCGATCTCCCCCAGCTCGATGCGGAAGCCCCGGATCTTCACCTGGTAGTCGATGCGCCCCAGGTACTCCAACTGCCCGTCTTCGCGCCAGCGCACCAGGTCGCCCGTGCGGTAAAGCCGTTCGCCCGTGCCGCTGAACGGATCGGCCACGAAGCGCTCCGAACTCAGCGCCGCGCGGTTCAGGTAGCCGCGCGCCAACCCCGCGCCGGCCACGTACAGCTCGCCTGGCACACCTGCCGGAAGCAGCTGGAGTTCCCCGTCGAGCACTCGCATTCCCAGGTCGGGAATGGCCACGCCCACCGGACTGCGCTGGCCTTCGTCGAGGTCCGCGCGCGTGATCGGCCGGTACGTGACGTGCACCGTGGTCTCGGTGATGCCGTACATGTTGACCAGCCGCGGCTGGTCGTCGCCGAAGCGTTCGATCCAAGGGCGCAGGCTCTCGGGCTCCAGCGCCTCTCCCCCGAAGATCACGCAGCGCAGCGGCAGGCGACCGGTGGCTGCGAGTGCCGGCGTGTGGATCAGCTGCCGGAAAGCCGAAGGCGTCTGGTTGAGCACGGTGACGCGTTCATGCGCCAGCAGCGCGACGAAATCGTCCGGCGAGCGGCTCACCCAGTACGGCACCACCACCAGCCGGCCGCCCGTGCAGAGCGCACCGAAGATCTCCCATACCGAGAAGTCGAACGCATACGAATGGAACAGCGTCCAGGTGTCGTCCGCGCTGAAGCGGAACCACGGCTGCGTCGCATCCAGCAGCCGCGTGACGTTGCGGTGGCACAGTTGCGCGCCCTTGGGCCGCCCGGTCGAGCCCGAGGTGTAGATCACGTAGGCCAGGTGGTCGGCATGCGCCAGCACCCGCGGGTCGTGCGCCGGCATCGCGGCAGTCTCCCCGGCGTCGATCTCGATGACCTGCACGCCGTCCCCGGTCACGATTTTCTGCCGCACGTGCGCCTGCGTCAGCAGCCAGCCGATGCCGCTGTCTTCCACCATGTAGGCAAGCCGGTCCTGCGGATAGTCGGGGTCCAGCGGCACATAGGCGCCGCCCGCCTTCAGGATGGCCAGCAGCCCCACCACCATGTCGATGGAACGCTCGGCGGCGATGCCCACGCGCGCCTCGGGCACCACGCCGGCCGCGATCAGCCGGTGCGCCAGCCGGTTGGCGCGGGTGTTCAGTTCGCCATAGCTCAGGCGCTCGCCGCCCGATACCAGCGCCACCGCATCCGCCCGTTCGTGCGCATGCCGCTCGATGCGCCCGTGGATGGTCGCGGCCTCGACGGTCGCGTCGATCCGTGCGGCCTGGCCCCAGGCCAGCAGTTGCGCGCGTTCGGCCTCGCCCAGCAGCGCGAAGCGGCCGACCGCCTGTTCCGGTTGCTCGGCCAAGGCGCGCAAGGCCGCCACGTACTGCGCGGCAAAGCGCGCCATCGTCGCCGGCTCGAACAGTTCGGCGGCATAGGTCAGCACCACACCCACCTGCCCTTGCGCGTCTTCGGTGGTGTCGAGCGTGAGCTCGAACTGCGCCGCCTGCGCCCCCAGCTCATGGCTGTGCAAGGACAAGCCGGGGAGCGAATCCAGCGCCTGCGCACCCTTGTGCTGGTGGTTGTGCACCACCTGGAACAGCGGGCTCTGGCCCAGGTTGCGTTCGGGTTGCAGCGCTTCGACCAACTGCTCGAAGGGCAAGTCCTGATGTGCCTGGGCGCCTTGCACCGCCGACCTCGCCGCCTCGAGCAGGCTGGCCATCGGCATGCGCGCGTCCATCACGCTGCGCAGAACCTGCGTGTTGACGAAGAAGCCGACCAGCCCTTCGGTCTCGGGCCGGTGCCGGTTGGCGATGGGCACGCCCACGCGAATGTCGGACTGTCCCGTCTGGCGGAACAGCACAGCCTGGAAGCCGGCCAGAAGCGCCATGAAGAGCGTGGCGCCCTGCCCCTGCGCGCGCTTGCGCAGGCCCTGCGCCACGTCCACCGGAAGTTCGAGCCTGAAGGTGGCGGCCAGGTAGCGGCCGTCGGCGCGGCGCGCATGGTCGGCCGGCAACTGCAGCACCGGGTGCCGCGCGCCGAGCTGCGCCTTCCAGTAGGCCAGCTGGCGCTCCTTCTCGCCGGCTTCCATCCAGTTGCGCTGCCAGGCGGCATAGTCGGGGTACTGGATCGGCAGTGGCGGCAGTTCCACCAGTGTGGCGCCAAGGTGCGCGGCGTACAGCTGCGCGAACTCGCTCACCAGCACCTGCATGGACCAGCCGTCAGACACGATGTGGTGCATCACGAGCACCAGCACGTGCCGGTGCGCGTCGAGGCGGATCACCGCCACGCGCAGCAGCGGTCCGGCCGTGAGGTCGAAGGGGCGTTGCGTCACATGCAGCGCGGCCTCGCCGGCCAGGCTCTCGAGATCGCCGGATGCCGCGTCCAGCTCGATCAGCGGAATGTCCAGCGGCATGCGCGGCAATACCACCTGGCGCGCCAGGCCGTCGGGGCCGGCCTTGAACACGGTGCGCAGCGCGGCATGGCGCGCCACGAGCGCGCCGAAGGCCTCGCGCAGCGCGCCGATGTCCAGTGCACCTTCCAGCCGCAGCGCACCGGTGATGTGATACGCCGTGCTGGCAGGGTCGAACCTCCAGAGGAACCATTGCCGGTCCTGCGCGTAGGACGCGGCGGCACCTTCTTGCCCGTTTCCCCCTTCGGCTTGTTCCGCCGCGGGGAGCGGCACGATCGGGAACATGGAGAAGTCCAGCCCCTGCGCCTTCAGCACCTTGAGAAAGCCCTGCTGCTTGTCGGCCGGCAGGCGCGCGAAGCGCTCCGCGATGTCACGTTTGTTCTGTTTCATTCAGTTTTCCCAGGCTTCAAGCAATGCGCTCATGCGCGCCATGTCCTGCGCGTCGTCGGTGGTGCTCGCTTCGCGCTGCGCACCGATGGCCGCGGCGAGCTCGAGCAGCGTCGGGTTCTCGAAGAAGATGCGCAGGGCGAGTTGCAGGGCGAATTCGTCCTGCACCTTGCGCTGCACCTGCAGCAGGGCCAGCGAGTGGCCCCCCAGCTCGAAGAAGTTGTCGTGGCGGCCTACGCGCGCTGCGCCAAGCACCTCGGCCCAGAGCCCGGCGACGAACCCCTCCACCTCGCCCTGCGGCGCCTCGTGGGGCCGCCCGCCCGCTTCGCCCGGCTCGGGCAGCGCGTGGCGGTCGACCTTGCCGTTGGCGTTCAACGGCAGGCTGTCGAGGAACACCACGGCACCGGGCACCGCGTGCTCGGGCAGCGCCTGCCGCAGGCGCTGGCGCAGGGCGGCCGCATCGATGTCGGCGCCGGGCTGCAGCGATACATAAGCCGCGAGCCACGCGCCCGCCGGGCCGTCCTTCGCCACTACCAGCGCCTCGCGCGTCTCGGGCTGCGCCAGCAGTTGTGCCTCCACCTCGCCAAGCTCGATGCGAAAGCCGCGCACCTTCACCTGGTGGTCGAGCCGGCCGAGGTACTCGAGCTGGCCATCGGCGCCCCATCGCACGAGGTCGCCGGTGCGGTATAGCCTCGCGCCGTATCCCGTGCCGAACGGGTCGGCAACGAAGCGCTCGGACGTCAGGCCAGCGCGCCGCAGGTAGCCGCGCGCCAGGCCTTCGCCGCCCAGGTACAGCTCGCCGGCCGCGCCCACCGGCACGCGGTTCAGGTCGTCGTCCAGCACGTAGGCGGTGCGCTCGCCGACCAGCCGGCCGATGGGCATGTAGGCCGCGTCGAAGCGCGTGCCCGCGAAGGCCTTGGCGATCGTCGGCGTGATGACGGTTTCCGTCGGGCCGTAGCCGTTGATGATGCGCGGCGGCTTGAAGACGGCCTGCACGCGATCGAAGGTGGCGCGCGGCATCGCCTCGCCGCCGACCGTGTACGAGCGGATGGGCAGTCGGCAGCCCGCCTCGCCGAGCACGTCGACCATCTGCGCGAGGTAGGTCGGCGTGAAGCAGGCCATGGTGATGCCGTGCCGCGCAATTTCTGCGGCGGTGCGCTCCACCGGCCAGATGTCGTTGTCCCGCGGCATCAATGCCGCACCGAAGGCCAGCGGCACCCAGGTGCGTTCGTGCGCGCCGTCGAAGGCGATGGAGGCGAACTGCAGCTCGCGGTCGGCCGGCGTCATCTCGTAGGCTTCGCCGATGGTCTGCACATGCATCGAAAGCGGGCCGTGCGCCACCGCCACGCCCTTGGGCCGGCCGGTGGAGCCCGAGGTGTAGATCACATAGGCAAGGTTGCCGGCATGCAGCGGCACGCAAGGATCGTGGGCCGCCCCGGCGGACAGGTCGCACGCGTCCAGCGCGAGCACCGGCAGCCCCGCGGGCAGGGGCATGTGCGCCGCGACGTGGCTCTGCGACAGCAGCAAAGCGATGCCGCTGTCTTCCATCAGGTAGGCCAGCCGGTCGGTGGGATAGTTCGGGTCCAGCGGCACATACGCGCCGCCGGACTTGAGGATGCCCAGCAGGCCGACCACCATGTCCAGCGAACGATCCAGCGCAATGCCGATGCGGGTTTCGGGCCGCGCGCCCAGCGCGATCAGCCGGTGCGCGAGGCGGTTGGCTCGCTGGTCGAGTTCGGTGAAGCTCATCCTGCGTTCGCCCGAGATCAGTGCCGTGGCGTCGGGCCGCTCGCGGGCCTGGCGCTCGACGAGCTGGTGCACCAGCAAGGGCGAAGTTGCCCGCGCATCGCTGCCGCCCCAGGCGTGGAGCAACCGCGCGTCGCTCTCGCCCAGCACGTCGAGCGCGCGCAGCGGCTGCGCGCAGCCCGCGGCCAGCGCCTGCGCGAGCGCGCGCACCGCCGCGTTCATCAGTTCGCAGACCCGCGCGGCGCCGATCGCCTCGTCCACCTGGGCGACCAGCTCGAAGCCCGAGCCCATGTCGTTGACCGACAGGCCGAACGGGAAGTTCGAGCTCTCGCGGGAGTCGAGCATCTGCATGCCTTCCAGCGCGTCGGCGCCGTGTGCGGCCTGCGCATCCTTCTGCGTGCCTGCGTTCGTACCGTGCCGATAGTTGAGCAGCGCGGTGAACAGCGGCGCGCCATTGGGCAGCGCGCTGCAGCGCTGCGCCAGCGACAGGCTGGCGTGCTCGTGGTGCAGCAACTCGGTCAACGCCTGGTGCGTTTCGCGCAGGCACTGTGCGGCGCTGCGCGCACCGGGCCGCACCCGCAGCGGCAAGGTGTTGATGAACATGCCTACGCCGCGGCTGGCGTCCTCGCCGGCCTGCATGCGGCCGAACAGCACGGTGCCGAACACCACGTCGTCGCGCCCGGTGATGCGCGCCAGCACCAGCCCCCAGGCCAGATGGAACAGCGCGGCGGCACTCACGCCCTGGCGCTGCACCTGGCTGCGGACCTGACGCGCGAGGCCGGCATCGAGCAGCAGTTTCGACTCCGCCATGCGGTGGCCGTCGCCTTGCACGTCCAGCAGGCCGAAGGGCGCGGTGGGCTCGCTCACATCGCCCAGCACGCGCCGGAAGTAGGCCTCGTGCTCGGCGGGCGTCACGCCGCGCAAGGCCTGCGCGACGAACCGGCGGAAAGGCACGGGCGCTGCCAGCCGGTGCGCCCGGCCTTGCAAAACGGCACCGATCTCTTCGATCAGCACTTCCTTGGACGTATGGTCGAGCGCCAGATGGTGGCTGGGCAGCTGCAACAGCCAGCGACCAGTGGGCGTGTCGTGAGCGGCCAGCGCGCGCAGCAACGGTGCGCGGCGCACGTCGATGCGGTAGTGCCCGGCCTCGAGGCCGGACGCGTCGTCCTGCCACTCGACAGCCAGCGCTGCGTGCCGGTGCACCACCTGCACGGGCTCCGGCAGTGCCTCCCACAGCACCGCGGTGCGCAGGATGTCGTGGCGCGCGATGACCTGGTTCAGTCCGTCGATGAAGCGCATGAGCCGCTCGCGCGTATCGAAGGCCAGCAGCAGGGAGGTGACGTACACATCGCCCTCGGCCTGCATCAGGTGGTGGAACAGGATGCCCTCTTGCAGCGGCGCGAGCGGATAGATGTCCTGGATGTTGCGCGCGCCGCCCGGCACGGCCGCCTCGATGGCGCGGATCTGCGCTTCGCTCAGGTCGACCAGCGTCAGCATCGCGGGATCGATGGCGTCGCAGCCTTGCGCCGGAATGCCGTTGGCTGGCACCACAACCTGGTGCCTTATCTGCGCGGCGCCCTTGTCCATCGCGGCCACGAACTCGCCCAGCCTCGGGTGCTGGAACAGCGTGCGCACTTCCACCGCCCAGCCCTGGCGGCGCATGCGCTCCAGCAGCTGGATGGCCAGCAGCGAGTGGCCGCCGAGCTCGAAGAAGCTGTCGGTGCGGCCCACGCGTTGCGCACCGAGCACCTCGGCCCAGATGGCCGCGAGCTGCGTTTCGGCTTCGCCTTGCGGGGCTTCGTAGGCGCCGGTCGCACCCAGCTCCGGCTTCGGCAGCGCCTTGCGGTCGATCTTGCCGTTGGCGTTCAGCGGCAATGCATCGAGCATCACCAATGCCGAAGGAATCATGTAGTCGGGCAGCGCCGTGCCGAGACGCGTCTTCAGTTCCGCCGGCTCCAGATGCCGGCCAACCTGCGGCGCGACATAGCCCACCAGCCGCGCACCGCCCGGCCCCTCGTCCGCGATGACCACCGCCTCGCGCACCTCGGGCTGCGCCAGCAACTGCGCCTCGATCTCCCCCAGCTCGATGCGGAAGCCCCGGATCTTCACCTGGTGGTCGATGCGTCCGAGGTATTCCAGCTGCCCGTCTTCGCGCCAGCGCACCAGGTCGCCCGTGCGGTACAGCCGTTCGCCCGTGCCGCTGAACGGATCGGCGACGAAGCGCTCCGACGTCAACGCGGCCTTGGCAAGGTACCCCCGGGCCAGGCCGGTGCCGCCCAGGTACAGCTCGCCTGGCAACCCCGGCGCCGCGAGGTTCAGCCCGTCGTCCAGCACATAGGTCTTGGTGCCCGCGATCGGACGACCGATCGCCACATGGTTGCGCCCGTCCGCCTGGCAGGTCCAGTGCGTGACGTCGATGGCCGCTTCGGTCGGGCCATAGAGGTTGTACAGGCCCGCGCCCGGCAGGCGCTCGAACACCCTGGCCTGTGCTTCGGCGGGCAATGCTTCTCCGCTGCACACGATGCGCTTCAAGCTCGTGCAGGCCTCGATGCCTTCGTGGGCCACGAAGGCCTGCAGCATCGAGGGCACGAAGTGGATGGTCGTCACCTCATGCCGGCGGATGAGCTCGACCAGCTTGCCCGGTTCGCGGTGGTCGCCCGGCTGTGCGACGACAAGCCTTGCACCCTGAATCAGCGGCCAGAAGAACTCCCACACCGACACGTCGAAGCTGAACGGTGTCTTCTGCAGGACGGTGTCGGCTTCACCGAGCGAATACGCATCCTGCATCCAGGCCAGGCGGTTGAACAGCGACCGGTGGCGGTTGGCCGCCCCCTTGGGCCGGCCGGTGGAGCCGGAGGTGTAGATCACATAGGCCAGGTTGTCGCCGTCCAAGGCCACCGAAGGGTTGTCGCGGCGCCCGGGAACATCCAGCGTATCGAGCGTGAGCAGCCGCACGTGCGCCGTGGCCGGCAAGGCGTCCATCAGATGCGCCTGCGTCAGCAGCAGCTTCACGCCGCTGTCCTCCAGCATGTAGGCGATGCGCTCGTGCGGGTACTCGGGGTCGATGGGCACATAGGCGCCACCGGCCTTCATGATCGCCAGCAGACCCACCACCATCTCCACGCTGCGTTCCACCGCGATGCCCACGGGCATGTCGGGCTTCACGCCCAGGCCGATCAAGTGGTGCGCCAGTGCGTTCGCCTTGGCGTTGAGTTCGCCATAGGCCAGCGACCGGTGGCCGAACACCAGCGCCACCGCGTCGGGCGCGCGCGCTGCCTGCGCTTCGATCAGCCGGTGCACGGGTGCTTCATATGCCGCCTGCCGCGCATTCACGCCCCACTGCGACAACGCGGCACGCTCGGGTTCGCCCAGCACGTCGATGTCGCATGCCGCCCCCCCGGGGTCTTCTGCCAGCGCCCGCAGCACCGCCACGTAGTGCGCACCCATGCGGGCCATCGTGGCCGGCTCGAACAACTCGGCCGCGTAGGTGAACACCACCTGCACGCCGCCTTGCGCGTCTTCCGAGGTGTCGAGCATCAGCTCGAACTGCGCGGCCTGCGCCTCGACCTCGTAGGCCCGCATCTGGAGACCCGGCAAAGCGGCCGGCTCCTGCGTGCCATCGCGCTGGTGGTTGTGCGCCACCTGGAACAACGGGCTCTGCCCGACATTGCGCTCCGGTTGCAGCGCCTCCACCAGCTGCTCGAACGGCAAGTCCTGATGAGCCTGCGCGCCCAGCACGGCATCGCGCGCGGCGGCCAGCACCTGTGCCAGCGGCGTGCGGCCAGTCATCACGCTGCGCAGCACCTGCGTGTTGACGAAGAAGCCCACGACCCCCTCGGTCTCGACGCGGTGGCGGTTGGCGATCGGCACGCCCACGCGAATGTCGGCCTGCGCCGTGTGCCGGTGCAGCAGCACCTGGAAGCCCGCCAGCAACGCCATGAACAATGTCGAACCTTCCGACGCGGCACGCCGCCCCAGCGCCAGACCCAGGCCCGGCGGCAGCACGAAGCGGTGCCGTGCGATACGGTAGCGCCCGTCGGCGCGGCGCGGGTGGTCGGTGGGCAACTGCAGCACCGGTTGCTCGCGGCCCAACCGCTCCGTCCAGTAGCCGAGCTGGTGTTCGGCTTCGCCGGCTTCGAGCCATTGCCGTTGCCATACCGCGTAGTCGGCGTACTGCACGGGCAGTTCCGGCAGTTCGGGGGCCTGCCCCTGGCTGAACGCGCGGTAGTGCGACCAGAACTCGTCCACGCAAAGCTGCATCGACCAGCCGTCCGACACGATGTGGTGCATCACAACCACCAGCACATGCGCGTCGCCTGCCAGGTGGATGAGCGACACGCGCAGCAGCGGCCCCGTGGCAAGGTCGAAGGGTGTGCCGCAGGCACGCCGGGTTTCCTCGCGCGTCGCGGCTTCGGCGTCGCCCGCCGACAGGCCGCTCAGGTCCGCCGTGTGTACCTCGAACGTACTGCCGTCCCCTATGCATTGCTCGCCCTGCCCCTCCTCGCTGGTGCGAAACACCGTGCGCAGCGACTCGTGCCGCCGCACCAGCGCCGCAAAGCTGGCGCGCAGCGCCTGTTCGTCGAGCCGGCCCTCCAGCCGCAGCGCGCCGACGACGTGGTAGGCGGTGTCGTCGGGTGCCAGCTTCCACAGGAACCACTGGCGCGACTGCGCGTAGGAGAGCGGATAACGCCCCGCCGGCGCGGCCTCGCGGCGCAGGATCGGGAACTGGCCCATGGCCATTCCTTCGGCGCGGATCTTCCGGTACGCCGCGCGCCGCTGCTCCGGTGCAAGCCGGGAAAAGCGCTCGGCAATACGCCGCACATTCGAATCGGTCGTCACATCGTCTCCAGACTGTCGATGAAGGAATCAATCTCGGACAGCGCGTGCCCGGCGCTCGCCTGCTGGCCGCGTCCGTCGAGCAGAGCCGCCAGCCCGGCGAGCACCGGCGCCTGGAATGCGTCGACCACGCTCAGTTGGCGTTGCATGGCGGCCTGCACGCGCGCCACCATCTGCATGGCCAGCAGCGAGTGGCCGCCGAGTTCGAAGAAGTTGTCGTTCCGTCCCACGCGTTGCGCGCCGAGCACTTCGGCCCAGATCGCGGCGAGCTGCGTTTCCAGCGCACCTTTTGGTGCCTCGAAGGCTTCGCCGCTGTGCCACTGCGGCACCGGCAGCGCCTTGCGGTCGATCTTGCCGTTCGCATTCAGCGGCAGTGCATCGAGCACCACCAGTGCAGAGGGCACCATGTAGTCGGGCAGCGCGGACGCGAGACGCACGCGCAAGGCATCCGCATCGAGGCTGGCGGGCGACACATACGCGACCAGGCGCGCGCCGCCAGGGCTGTCGTGCGCCACGACAATGGCCTCCCTCACGCCAGGCTGAGCCAGCAGCAGCGCCTCGATCTCGCCCAGTTCGATGCGGAAGCCCCGGATCTTCAGCTGATGGTCGATGCGTCCCAGGTACTCCAGCTGGCCGTCCTCGCGCCAGCGCACCAGGTCTCCCGTGCGGTAAAGGCGCTCGCCCTTGTCGCCGAAGGGGTCCGCGACGAAGCGCTCCGAAGTGAGGCCCGCGCGGTTCAGGTAGCCGCGCGCGAGCATCGAACCGCCGATGCACAGTTCACCGGCTACGCCATCCGGAACAAGCTGCATGCTGGCGTCGACTACGTGCAAGGCACGGCCCGGCAACGGGCCGCCGATGGGCATCTGCCTCGGCAATGGCAGTTCTCCGGCGACATAGGGGGCGCAATCGAGCACCGAGGCCGTCACCGTCGCTTCGGTCGGGCCATAGGTGTTCAGCAGCTTGACATGCCCCAGGCCCGCGTCGCGCCAGGCATTGATGCCCTCCGGTGGCATGGCCTCGCCACCGGCATGCACCTGCCGCAGCGCACCCCAGTCGCGCGGGTGCTGCCGGGAATGATCCTGCGCCATCAGCAGCCAGTAGGCCGTGGTGAGGTCAGCCACTGTGATTCGCTGGCCGACGATCTCGCGGTGCAGCCGCGCGCTGTCCCACAGATCGGGGCCTCGCAGCACCACCGAGGCGCCCGCCGCCAGTGGGGGAAAGGTCTGCTCGACAAATCCGTCGAAGTTCAGCGTGGAAAACTGCAGCATGCGCTCCGACGGCGCCAGCCCGAAGAAGCCGATGGACGCCCGCACGTGCGCCGACAGCGCATGGTGCGCGATACCCACGCCCTTGGGCCTGCCGGTGGAGCCCGAGGTGTAGATCACATAGGCAAGGTTTTCGCCGTGCAACGCCACATCGGGGTTGTGCTGCGGCTCGCGGCTGGTGTCGAGGGCGTCGATCTCCAGCAGTGCCATTGAACCGGGGAGCGCGAACCTGGACTTCAGCGTGCTTTGCGTGAGCAGCAGCGCCATTCCGCTGTCCTGCACCATGTGGTCGAGCCGTTCGGCCGGATAGTCCGGATCGAGCGGCACGTAGGTGCCGCCGGCCTTCAGCACGGCAAGCAGCGCCACGACCATGCCGATGCCGCGTTCCAGTGCAATGCCGACCCTCACGTCCGGTTCCACGCCCGAAGCAATGAGCCGGTGCGCGAGCCGGTTGGCCTGCAGGTTCAGCGCCGCGTAGCTCAGCACGTGCTCGCCGCACAGCAGCGCGGGCGCTTCCGGCTGCGCCTCGGCCCGGCGCTCGATCAGGCGGTGCACCGGTGCCGGGGCCGGCCATTTCGGATCGTTGGCGGCGCGCAGGGCCAGGCGCTGTTTCTGCTCCGCGCCGAGGAGGTCCAGTTCGCCCAGCGGCCGCAGGGGGTGCGACAGGCTCTCGGCCAGTGCCTCGACGACGTGCTCCATGCAGGAGACCAGCATGTCGATGCACGCGGCGTCGAAGCGGTCGCGCGCATAGGCAAAGCCCAGCATGAGCTTTTCCGCCTGCTGCTGTACGGTCAGCGTCAGCGGGTAGTGCGTTTCTTCGCGCTGGGTCACGCGCTCGAAGTGCAAGCCACCCGGTGCGGCCTGCTTCAGCGCCTCGTCGATCGGGTAGTTCTCGAACACCAGGATGCTGTCGAAGAGCGCCTGGCCGCCTTGCCCGGCCCAGCGCTGTATGTCGTACAGCGGTGTGTACTCGTGCTCGCGGGCGTCCAGATTGCGTGCCTGCAGCGCGCGCATCCATTCGCTCGCCGAGCACCCGGGCAACGGCGTCGCGATGACCGGCAGGGTGTTGATGAACAGGCCGAGCATCTGTTCGGCGCCCGGCAGTTCCAAGGGACGGCCCGCCACCGTGGCGCCGAAGACCACCGTGCGCTGCCCCGTCACGCGGGACAGCACCAACGCCCAGGCGGACTGCATGAGGGTGTTGAGCGTCACATGCCCGCGACGTGCCGCGTCCTGCAGGTGGCGCACGCGTTGCGTACCGAACGAGAGGCTGCGGTGGCCCTGCCCCTGCTCTTGATCCGGCTTCCGTTCCTGACCACGGTCCGCCGCGCGTGGCAGCACGTCGGCCAGCAGCGTGGGCGCGTCCAGCGGCGCGAGTTGCTCGCGCCAGAAGGCTTCGCTCAGGCGGTCATCGCGCACCGACAACCATGCGATGTAGTCGCGGTAGCGGGCCGGTGCAGCCCGTGCCGAGTCCGGCTGGCCAGCGTAGCGCCTGAGCACTTCGCCCATCAGCCGGGAACTGCTCCAGCCGTCCAGCAGCAGGTGATGCGCGGTCCAGAGGAAGTGATGGGTGTCTTCGTGCGTGCGCACGAGCACCAGGCGCATGAGCGGTGGTGTGGCCAGGTCGAACCCGGCTGCCCACTCGGCATCGGCCATCGCGTCGAGAGCCTGCGGCAGATCGGCGAGGCCGCGCCAGTCGTGCTGCGCGAGCGGCAGCGCGGGACGGCGTGCCACCCACTGCATTGGCGCATCGCCCTGGAAGAAGCCGGAGCGCAACACCTCGTGGCAGTCGAGCGCAGCTTGCCAGGCAAGCAGGAAACGGCGTGCGTCCAGTCCCCGGATGTCGACCCGCAACTGATTCACGTAGCTGCCCCCGGCCGGATCGAGCAGGCTGTGGAATAGCATGCCCTGCTGCATCGGCGAGAGCGGGTACAGGTCGTCGAGTTCTGCCGCCTCCAGCGGCAGCGCATCGAGTTGCTGCTGCGTGAGCGCGGCGAGCGGAAAGTCCGAAGGCGTCACGCCACGCGCGCCGCCGGTGCAATGGGCAATGAGGCTTTCCAGCTCCTGCTGGAACCGCTTGGCCCAGCGCTGCACCGTTTCACGCTCATGACGCGCCCGGCTGTAACCAACGCTCAGGCGGAGCTCTCCGTCCTGGACTTGGCCATTGACCGAGAAGGCATGCGAGAGTGGTGCAGCCTCGTCCGTAGACGCACCGGGCGACTCCCCCGCCAGCTGCCAGAGCCCCTGCGCATCCAGGCTACCGTCGAGTTGGCCGAGGTAGTTGAAAATCACCTGCGCCCTGGGCAGCGCCGCAAGCGCGCGGCGCTGGCCGTCATTGCCCATGTGCTTGAGCACGCCGTGGCCGATGCCGCGGCCAGGGACGCGCCGCAGTTCTTCTTTCACACGGCGCAGCGCGTCGCCTGGGGTGCCGAGCGGGTCGAGCAGCACCGGGAACAGGCTGGAGAACCAGCCAACGGTGCGCGAAAGGTCGAGCTGCACGAAGAGGTCTTCGCGTCCATGGCCCTCCACATCGACCAGCACGCGCTCGTGCCCGCTCCAGTCGCACAGTGCGCGGCCGAGCGCCGTCAGCAGCACATCGTTGACCCGGGTACGGTAGGCGGCAGGTACGTCCTTGAGCAGCGCCTGGGTGTGCTCGCGGTCCAGCCGCAGCTCGACGAACTCTCGCGTCGCCCCCGTGTTGGCGCCGTGCGGGTGGTCGCATGGCAAGGTGACCGGGGCGTCGGCCAGCGCCTGCCAATAGGGAAGTTCGGCGTCGAGCGACGCGGCGCGCGCCTGCAATGCCAGTGCCCAGTCCTGGAAGCTGCTGCTCTTGGCGGGAAACGACGGCAGCCGGCCTTCAAGACACTGCGCATAGGCGAGCTGCAAGTCCTGGAGCAGCACACGCCATGACACTGCGTCGACCACCAGATGATGGATGGCCAGCAGCAGGCGCGCGCCACCGCCCGCCACCTCGATGGCAAGTGCACGCAGCAAGGGGCCGCGGGCCAGGTCGAGGCTGCGTTGTGCCTCTTCGCACAGCGTCTCGATGGCGCCGGCGTCGCGAGCCTGACGCACCCACAGCAGGCGGCCGGCCGACGACGTCTCGGCGGGCGCACAAGCCTGCCGCCACTGGCCATCGGCGTCCTGCATGAAACGCAGTCGCAAGGCATCGTGGTGCCGCACAAGAGCCTGCAACGCGGCCTCGAGCGCCACGGGGTCGAGTCGCTCCCGGCTTTGAAACAGCAGCGCCTGGTTCCAATGATGGCGGCAGGGAATGTCGGTGGCGAAGAACTCGGCCTGGAGGGGCAGCAACGGCACCGCTCCCGATGCCTCGGTCGTCTTCGATGCGATGGATGAGACAGGCGCGACCGACATTTCGTCGGCATCGACTGTTTCGGCGAAGGCGACGATCGAGGCGATGGTCTGCCGCTCGAACATCTGGCGCGGCGTGATCTTCCAACCGGCCACGCGCAGCCGGGACACGATCTGCAGGCTGAGAATGGAATCGCCGCCGAGTTCGAAGAAGTTGTCGTGCCGCCCGACCGATGCCACGCCGAGCACCTCGGCCCAGATGCCGGCTAGAACCTGCTCGATGCCCTCGGCGGGCACCTGGTGCGAGCCGCTGAGCCGGCGCTCGGGTCTAGGCAGCGCCTTGCGATCGATCTTTCCGTTGGCGTTCAGTGGCAATGCATCGAGCATCACCAGTGCCGAAGGGATCATGTAGTCGGGCAGCGCCGTGCCCAGGCGGGCCTTCAGTTCCGCCGGCTCCAGTGGCTGGCTTGCCTGCAACGACACGTACCCCACCAGCCGTGCACCGCCCGGACCCTCGTCCGCGATGACCACCGCCTCGCGCACCTCGGGCTGCGCCAGCAACTGCGCCTCGATCTCCCCCAGCTCGATGCGGAAGCCCCGGATCTTCACCTGGTGGTCGATCCGCCCCAGGTATTCCAACTGGCCGTCTTCGCGCCAGCGCACCAGGTCGCCCGTGCGGTAAAGCCGCTCGCCCGTGCCGCTGAACGGATCGGCGACGAATCGCTCCGACGTCAACGCGGCCTTGGCAAGGTACCCCCGGGCCAGGCCGATGCCGCCCAGGTACAGCTCCCCACCCACGCCCTGCGGCACGAGGTTCAGGCCCGCATCCAGCACATAGGTCTTCGTGTCCGAGATCGGACGACCGATCGCCACGTGGTTGCGCCCGTCTGCCTGGCAGGTCCAGTGCGTGACGTCGATGGCCGCTTCGGTCGGGCCATAGAGGTTGTACAGGCCCGCGCCCGGCAGGCGCTCGAACACCCTGGCCTGTGCTTCGGCGGGCAGTGCCTCGCCGCTGCACACGATGCGCTTCAAGCTCGTGCATGCCTCGATGCCCTCGTGGGCCACGAACGCCTGCAGCATCGAGGGCACGAAGTGGATGGTGGTGACATGGTGCCGGCGAATCAGCTCGACCAGCTTGCCCGGTTCGCGGTGGTCGCCCGGCTGTGCGACGACAAGCCTTGCACCCTGCATCAGCGGCCAGAAGAACTCCCACACCGAGACGTCGAAGCTGAACGGTGTCTTCTGCAGGACGGTGTCGGCTTCACCGAGCGAATAAGCATCCTGCATCCAGGCCAGGCGGTTGAACAGAGAGCGGTGGCGATTCGCCGCCCCCTTGGGCCGGCCGGTGGAGCCGGAGGTGTAGATCACATAGGCCAGGTGCTCGCCGTGCAGAGGCACGTCGGGATCGACGCTGGGGCCGTTCTCCAGATCCAGCCGATCGAGTTCGATCGTCTGCACGCCCTCGCCCCGGGGGATGTTCGGCACGATGTGGCTCTGAGTCAGCAGCAGCTTCACGCCGCTGTCCTCCAGCATGTAGGCGATGCGCTCGTGCGGATACTCGGGGTCGATGGGCACGTAGGCGCCGCCGGCCTTGAGGATGGCCAGCAGGCCCACGACCATCTCCACGCTGCGTTCCACTGCGATGCCTACCGGCATGTCGGGCACCACGCCCAGCGCGATCAGCCGGTGGGCCAGGCGGTTCGCGCGTGCTTCGAGCTGCGCATAGCTCAGCGATTCATCGCCGAACACCAGCGCCACCACATCCGGCGTGCGCCTGGCTTGTTGGCCGATCAGGCGGTGCACAGGCTCGGCATAAGCGTGGTGCGGCCGGTTCTCGCTCCAGCGCATCAGTTGCGCACGCTCGTCCTCGCCGGTCAGCACCAGGTTGGCGAGCACGCTGTCGGGCTCGGCCGCGAGGGTTTCCAGCACGCGCAGATAGCGCGCTATCAGCCGTTGCGCGGTGGTTGCCTCGAACAGGTCGGTGTTGTATTCGAGGCGGCCGCGAACGCCCTGCGGGCCGATGTAGAAGTCGAGCGACAGGTCGAACTTGGCGCCCGCGTCGTCGAACTCCTCGAGTTCGGCGCGCACGCCCTCGAAATCGAGCGCCACCGCCTCGCCAGCCATCTGCACGCCGAACATCACCTGGAACAGCGGACTACGCGCCGGATCGCGCCGGTCCTTGCGGCTCGCGAGCAGAACCTCGAAGGGCAGCTCGGCATTGTCGAGCGCGGCCAGCGCGTCGGCGCGCACCTGGCGGCAGATCTCGCGCAGGCTCTGGCGCGGCGACAGCCGCACCCGGAACACCTGGGTGGTCACGAAGAAGCCGAGCAGCTCGCTCACTTCCTCGTGGTGGCGCCCGGCGTTGGGCACACCGATGGCGAAATCGTTCTGGCCGCTGCAGCGTGCAAGCAGCACCTGCCATGCCGCCAACAGGGCGACGAAGGGCGTGCATTTTTCGGCGCGGCAGAATTTCTGAACGGCGACCGCGAGCGCCGGTGGTACGTCGAAGCCGAGCGCGGTCCCGGCGAAGGTCTTGCGGGAGGGCCGCGCGTGGTCGGTCGGCAAATCGAGCGCCGGAACCTCCGGTCCCAGATGCCGGTTCCAGTGCTCGAGCTGGCGTTCCAGCGCCCCGCCCTGCACGCTCGCGCGCTGCCACACCGCGTAGTCGGCGTACTGAACGGAAAGCGGTGGCAACTGGACCGGTCCGCCGCCGCGCAAGGCGAGCCTATAAGCCTCGGCCAGATCGCGCGCGAGGATCGGGTTCGACCATGCGTCGGACACGATGTGATGCAAGCACACGGCAAGCACATGCCGGTCTTCGCCCAATTTCACGAGCCGCGCGACCAGCGCGGGCGCCGCGCCCAGGTCGAACACATGCCCCGCGGTGCGGCGCAGGGCCTCACCAAGCGGCCCCTTCTGCGCCTCGGCGCTCAGGCCCGACAGGTCGATACCCTCCAGCGCGAACGGCACGGTGGCCTGCACGCGCTGCATCGGCACGCCGTCCTGCTCGAAGAAACTGGTGCGCAAGATGGCATGGCGCGCGATCAGCGCCCGGAACGCGTGCTCCATCGCGTCCGCATCGAGCCGGCCGGCCAGGCGGAAGACGCGCGGCAGGTTATAGGCCGTGAGTCCCGGTTCGAGCCTCTGCAGGAAGCACAGCTGCTCCTGCGCATAGGACAGGGCCACGGCATCGCCGTCGGACACGGTGCGGGCGATGGTGGGCTGCATCAGGGGATGGTTCATGCGGTTTCGCTCAAGTCTTCTTCCGGCTGCCGGTGCGCCTGCGCACGCTGTTCCAGTTGTGCGGCGTCGCCGCTGCCTTCGCGCAGCGCGGCTGCCAGCGACGCCGGCGTCGGGTGGTCGAACACCACGCCCGCCGCCACTTCGACCTGCAGCAGCTTGCGGATGCGAGCGACGAGCTTGATGACCTGCAGCGAGTGGCCGCCGAGTTCGAAGAAATCGTCCTCCACGCCGATGGGGCCGCTGCCCAGCAACGAGGCCATGCCGTCGGCGAGCACGGCTTCGAGCGCGTCGCGCGGCTCGATGCGGGCTTTGTGTCCGGCGGCGGGCACGATTGCCGTCAGCGCCAGCCGGTCGATCTTTCCGTTGGGCAGGCGGGCGAAGGCATCCGTGGCCGTGAAGCTCGCCGGCACCATGTGCGCGGGCAGCAGCGCGGCCAGCCGTTCGCGCAGCGCGCGGCCATCAGCCAGCGCCGCATCGGCAACGAAAAACGCGGACAACGTGGTCGCGCCCGCGGCATCCGGCACCGCAAGCACCACCGCCTGCCGCACGTCCGGCTGTGCCAGTAGCACCGCCTCGACCTCGGCGGGCTCCACACGGAAGCCGTGGATCTTCACCTGATGGTCCGCGCGCCCCGCAAGGCGGATGCCGCCTTCGGCCAGCACGTACGCCAGGTCGCCCGTGCGATACAGGCGCTGGCCCGGGTTGAAGGGGTCGGCCACGAAGGCATCACCCGCCTCGCGATTCAGGTAGCCGCGGCAAAGTTGCGCGCCACCGACGTAGACCTCGCCCAGGCCTCCGGCCGGCACGAGGCCCAGCGCCTTGTCGAGCACATGCACGCGGTTGTTCGCAAGCACCCTTGTAAGCGGCAGCTGCTCGGGCACTTGCGCGCCGGCGGGCAGCGCATGGACCATCACACCGACCGTCGTCTCGGTCGGCCCGTAGTGGTTGTAGACGGCGCACTGCGGCGCGAGCCGCGCAATGCGCTCGACCAGCGCGCGCGGCGCGGCCTCTCCGCCCAGCACCAGCGTGCGCGGCAAGTTTGGCGATTCGCACTCGAGCAGCGCCTCCAGGTGCGAGGGCACGATCTTGATCGCGTCGATCTCGCGTGCGGCCATGAAACGCGCGAAAGCGTCGGCGTCCTTCACTTCGTCTTCGGCCGCCACCACCAGGCAGGCGCCGTTGAAGAAGGCGGCGAACAGCGCGGTATTGCCCAGGTCGGCGACGACCGAGCTGGTGAGCGCCCAGCGGCGACAGGTGTCGAGCTTCATCGCCGACGAGGCGGCCGCCACATAGTTCAGCAGATGCCCCTGTTCGATGGCGACGCCCTTGGGCTTGCCGGTGGAGCCTGAGGTGTAGAGCACGTACGCCAGGTCCTGCAGCGCGATGCGATGTGCAGGCGCTGCATCCGTTGTCCCTTCGAGCGCAGGCAGCATGGCGGCATCGAGCACGAATGCCGGCCGTGCGTCCGCGAGCACGGCCGCACGGCGCGCCTCGGGCCATTCGGGCTCCAGCGGCAGGTAGGCGGCGCCCGCCCGCCAGGCGGCGAAGATCGCCACCGGCAGTTCTATCGAGCGCGGCAGGTTGAGCGCGACAATGGAGCCGGGTGTCACGCCCTGTGCAGTGAGCCAGTGCGCTAGCCCGTTGATGCGGGCGTCGAGCTCGCGGTAGCTCAGGCGCTGCCCGCCCGCTTCGAGCGCAGCGGCATCCGGCGTGGCCTGTGCCCAATGCGCGATGCGGTCGGCCACGGTCTGCGTGCCCGCATCGATGCGTTCACTGCCGCTCTGCGCGAGCAGCAATTCGCGCTCCTTCGGCCCGACCAGCGACAGCGTTTCAAGCGGCGCATCGGGCTGCGCGACGACGGCCTCGAGCAGCGTGAGGAACTGCAGCAGCAGGCGTTCCAACGCCGCCTGGCTGTAGCGTTCCGCATCGGCGTGCAGCGACAGCGCCGCGCCTTCCGTTTGCCATGCGACCTGCAGCGCGAGTTCGAAGCAAGGCATCGGACCGGGCAGCCCGATCAGGCGCCACTGCGGATCGGTGCCGTGAGACGGCGGCGCCTCGTGCGAAGCAAAGCCGACAACGGTATGCGTAGCGAAGGGCGGCGCATCGACGGACCAGTATTCCTGCGCATCGACGTGTTCCGCCAGGGCAGCGTCGAACCTGCCGATCCATCCCGCGAAGGATTCGCCGGGAGCCACATCGACCACCACCGGCAGCACCTTGTCGAACACGCCGACCGCGCCTTGCATGGGCTCGTAGTCACGCCGGCAATCGTGCTGCCAGCCGCCGATGAAGCGACCCGTCCCGCCCAGCCGGGCAATCAACAGCCACCAGGCCGCGTGCAGCAGGGTCTCGGGCTGCGCGCCGAGTGCATCGGCACGCGCGGCCACGCGGGCTGCGAGCGCCGCGTCGATGGTGCTGGAGACATGACGGCGCGCGGCTTGCACCTGTGCAACATCGCACCGCCCTTGAAGGTGCGGCGGTGCTAGGGTCGAGGCATCGGCCGCAGACCGCTGCCAGTAGGCGCGCCCCTGCGCCGCATCGTCGCCTTCGAGCAGGTCCTGTCGCCATTCGACGAAGCGCGCGTACTGGAAGACCTCCTCCGGGTTGAGGCTGCCTTCGCCCGAGTAGGCCGTGGCGATCTGGTCGAAAAGGTTCTGCAGGCTTTCCCTGTCCGCCGCCAGCGGGTTCACCGACAGGGCCAACACATGGCGAGCCTCGCCCGTGCGCACAAGGGCAGCGCTGACGAGTTCGCCACGTTCCATCGCGAGCGGCCCGGCACTGAAGGCGTCGAGCCAGGCGTTCAATGCGTCATCGACCGTCTGACTCAGATCGGCCAGCTGCCATTTCAGTGGCGGCATTTCGTCGAGAGACTGTTGCCGCAGGCCCCGGTAGCCCGCCACCTGTCGGATGGCCACGCACAGCGCGCCGTGCGCGCGCAACACGCGCTCCACGGCAAGGCGCAGGCGCGCTGCGTCCAGCGCGCCTTCGATGCCGGCTCGCAGGAGCAGGCGCTGCGCGCCGGCGGGCACCGTGCGCTGTTCGGGACTCAGCGGGGATGTGGTTTCGAGACTGTCGGTCATCGTGCTCATGGCGTTCAGGCCTCCTGCTCGTCGGCCAGGCGCGCATCGGCGGCCACCTGCGGTGCGCCTTCGAGTGCGGCACGATCGAACATCGCGCCCATCGCCACCACGATCTTGCGTGGCCCCTCGTACGGATCGCGCGCATGAGCCGCGAGCATGTTGTCGAGCATGACGATGTCGCCCTGCTGCCAGTCGAAACGCACCGCGCATTCCTCGTACACGCGGCCGACCACCGCCATGGTTTCGTCGGCAATGGGCGAGCCGTCGCCGTACATCACGTGGCGCGGCAGGCGGTCGATGCCGCCCATGGCGAGCAGGTCCTCGCGCACCTGCGCTTCCAGGCAGGCCACGTGGTGCAGCTGGATCTGGTTGAAGAACACCTTTTCGCCAGTCAGCGGGTGGCGGATCACCGCCGGGCAGCGCGAGCGCGTCTGCAGCGTATCGCTGTCGAGCCAGCGCCAGGCGATGCCGGCGGCGGCCAGGCGGGCCTCCACGTCTTCGCGGCGCTCGGTCTTGTAAAAGTCGCGCCAGCTCACGTCGAGGCCCGGCGTGAAGGTGCGTACGTACAGCAGCTCCTTGCGCTCGAACTCGGCCACCAGGTCGGCGGGCAGGCGGCGCAGCATCTCGCGGCAATCGACGATGGGCGTGGCGCCGCCCACCGGCGAAGGCAGTTCGCAGAAGAACCACTGCTTGCGCGGCCAGCGGTCGAGGTGCGAGCTTTCGTTGTGGAACAGGATCATCTGCCGCTCCGGATACGGCGTGGAGCGGTAGGTCTTCTTGCCGCCCTCCTTCTTCGGCAGGTCGCCGTAGCTGCCGTACAGCTCGGGCTCGATGGCCTCGGCAAAGGCCTCGAAATCCTGTGGCGTCTTCAGGCCGAAGTTGCGGAACAGGATGCCGCCGTGCCTTGCAACCAGCATCTCGATGTAGTCGGCCTGGCTCCTGGCCCAGGCCACGGTGTCGAGGTCGTCGGTGGTGGCCTGCAGCACGATGGGGAATTCGGCGCCGGGCTTGAAGAAAGAGGTCTGCACGACGGGGCGAGCCGCGGCGCGCGGCGCTTCGCGTCCCGGCCCTGTCTTGCCCAGTTTGTCCAACTTGCCGAGCTTGTCCATCTTGCCGGCGGCGCCAGTGGATTTCGCGGTGTTCATGTTGATTCGCTCCTGCGTTTGCGAGGGGGCTAGTGCGTCGATAGCCTGGCCCGGTGTTGCGACGATCCGCTCCAGCAGCGCATGCCACGAAGCGGTGAACTTTTCGACGGTCTCCCGCCGGTACAGATCCGTGGCGTACACCCACTCGACGGTGAGCGCGCCGGCCTGCTCCCTGGCGAACACCGCCAGGTCGAACTTGGATTCGTTCATCTGCTGGGGCAGCACCTCGACCTCGGCGCCTTCGATGGCGAACCGGATCTCGGGTGTGTTCTGCAGGACGAAGAGCACCTGCACCAGCGGGTTGCGGTCGCGCGCGCGCTGCGCGCCCGACAGCTCGACGATCTGGTCGAAGGGCACGTCCTGGTGGTCCATGGCCGCGAGCGTCTGCTGCTTCGTCTGCGCGAGCCATTGCCGGAAGTCCATCCGCCGATCGTCCATGCGCGAGCGCACCGGCACCACGTTGACGAAGAAGCCCAGCAGCTGCTCGAGGTCCGGGTGGCCGCGGCCGGCCACGTCGGTGCCGATGACGATGTCGTCGGCTCCCGAGGCCTGGTGGAAGAACAGGAAGAAGGAGGACAGCAGCAGCGTGAACAGCGAGGTGTCGGCTTCGCGCGCCAGCGCGCCCAGCGCCCGCGACAGTGCCGGCGACAGCTCGAGAACAACCGAGCTGCCGGCGTGCGAGGCCGTGGCCGGGCGCTGGTGGTCGGGCTTCAGGCTCGACATCCGCGGCGCATTGCGCAGGTAGCTTCGCCAGAACTCGGCCTTGGGCGCGAACGCGTCGGAAGCCAGCGCGCGCTCGTACCACGCGGCGTAGTCCACATACTGCACCGGCAGCGGCGCAAGCACCAGCGGCTGGCCGCGCAGCGCCCGTTGGTAGAACTCGCCGAGTTCGCGCGCGAACACCGCGATCGACCAGCCATCGAACACGATGTGGTGCACCACGAGCACCAGCACATGCTCGCGTTCGCCCAGGCGCACGATGGTCGCCTTGATGAGCGGGCCTTCGGCCAGTGCAAAGGGCACGCGCACGAGTTCGTCGAACAGCACGCTGTAGCTGCGTATGCGCGCGGCCTTGTCGGCCTCGTCGATCTCGATGAGTGGAATATCAAGCTGCACGCCGGAACGGATCACCGCAACGGGTTCGCCCTCGTCGTCTTCGGCGAACACGGTACGCAACACTTCGTGTCGCGCGACGATGGCGTCGATGGCCGCGCGCAGCACATCGACATTCAGTGCGCCGTGCAGGGCCAGTCCGGCCGACATGTTGTAGGCCGCGCGGCCCGTGACATTGCCGGCGTCGGTGAGCCGGTCCACGAGCCAGATGCGACGCTGCATGGGCGACAGCGGCAGCGCGCCGGTGCGGGGAACGGGTGCGATCTCCATCGCGGCGGCCCGCCTCGGCCCGGTCGCTGGCATGCGCGCAATCAGGCCGGCAATGGTCGGCGCCTTGAAGAACTCGCTGGGATGCAGCTCGACCGCGTAGGCCTTGCGGATGTGCGACAGCAGCTGGATGGCGACCAGCGAATCTCCGCCGAGCTCGAACAGGTTGTCGTCCATGCCGATGGGCGCGATGCCCAGGCGCTCGGTCCACAGCGCGGCCAGGGCATTGGGAAGTTCGCCTTCGGGCGCGACGAAGGGCGTCTGCAGCGTGGGGCGCGGATGGCTGCCGCCGCTTGTCGTGGGCTGCGCGTCTTCGGCCGCGAGCATGTCGAGCATGCCGTTGTCCAGGGGGCCCAGGCGCTGCGCGAGGTCGGTGGTCGAGATCACGGTCTGCGGCCGCAGCGGGCCGTTGACGATGCGCTCGAAAGTGCGCGCCCCTTCGGGCCCGTCCATGCCGATGCCGTCGGGCACCTCCATGTGCTCTGCCATGCCGAGGCCGCGCCAGGCGTCCCAGTTGACCGAGAAGACCGGGAACTTGCCGGCACGCGCATGGGCGATGGCCAAGGCGTCGAGGTACGCATTGGCCGCGGCGTAGTCGCTCATGCCCAGGCCGCCGGCCACGCTGGAGATGGAAGAGCACAACTGCACGAAGTCGAGCGGCCGGCCGCGCACCGCGTCCAGCAGCGCGCGGGTGCCACGCACCTTGGTCGCGAAGATGGTGTCGACCTGCGCGCGCGTGCGCTGGGCCATCATGCCGCCGCCCGCGTCGCCGGCAGCGTGGACGATGCCGTGCAACCCGCCGAAGCGCGCGTCAGCCCGTTCGAGTGCGGCGTGCAGTTGGGCGGTGTCGGACACGTCGGCCGCGACGGTCAGCACTTCGGCGCCCAGTGCTTCGAGTTCGAGCAGCTGGCGCAGCCTGTTCTTCAGCGCGGCGGGCTGCGAGTCGTCCTCGGCCAGCGAGGCCCACGACGCGCGCTCCGGCATCGCGGTGCGGCCGAGCAGCACCAGCCTGGCCTGCCAGTGCCGTGCCAGGTGTTTCGCGATGGCAAGGCCGACGCCGCCGAGGCCGCCGGTGATCAGGTACACGCCCTGCTTGCGCATGCGCTGCGCGGCGGCTGGAAGCGGCGCGGGCTCGTAAGCCTTCGCCCAGCGGTGCGCACCGCGATAGGCCAGCAGCGGCTCGCCGGGGTCGGCCCGCAGCGCGGCGGATTCTCCGGCGATCTGATCGACCAGCAAGGCTTCGGAATCGCTCTCTGGCGCGGGCAGCATGACGTCGATCACGCGGCAATGGATGCGCGGGCATTCCTGCCCGATTATCTTGCCGATGCCCAGCAGCGTGGCCTTCTCGGGACACAGCGGCTCGCCGCCGGTGACATCCTCGATCTGGTTGGCGACGACGGTGATCGGCAGTTTGCCGGCGGAAGCCGCCGTGGTGCGAGTGTCGAGCGCCTGCACGAGCGCCAGCATGCTGAAGAAGCTGCGCTCCAGCAGCTCGGGCTGCGGCTGCGAGGCCGGCACTTCGTCGAGGCACCACAGGTGATGGATGGCGGTGACGGCGCCGAAGTCGGCCTCGGCCTCGCGCAGCAGCTGCGCGTGGTCGTCACGTTCCCCGGGGCGCAGGGTCCAAGCCTCGCGGCCGGTGCGCGCGAACGCTTGGCCGCGCTGGGCAACGACCACCGCATGGCCCAGTGAACGCAGATGACGAGCGAGATGGCCGGTGAGGCTGCGGCCATCGCCGAACACGAGCACGCAGCCTGCGTCGGCCATGTTTCCGGGCACGGCAGGCATCAGCGGTTCAATCCGCTTCCACGAGGGGACGTAGAACGCGTCGGAAGGCGCCTTTCGCGCGGACTTCGCCGATGCGGCATCGGGCGCGTCGACCCAGTATCGGCGGCGCTGGAATGGATAGGCCGGCAGCGGCACGCGGCGCCGCGCCTGCCCCGCATGGCAAGCCGCCCAGTCGATGTCCACGCCCGCGAGCCACAGGCTGGCGAGTGCGTGTGCGATCTGCTGCGCATTGCGCGCGCGC
Organism: Variovorax durovernensis; assembly: GCF_977011995.1. Lineage (NCBI taxonomy): Bacteria > Pseudomonadati > Pseudomonadota > Betaproteobacteria > Burkholderiales > Comamonadaceae > Variovorax > Variovorax durovernensis. Next base: position 922,154 of record NZ_CDRNCW010000002.1, read on the forward strand.
TGCCGCGGGTGTGCTTGGCTGGCATGCACGGCGGCGGCCGAGCCGGCCATTGGGTGCTGGCGCGCCAGGCCGGCAAGGGTTTCGCCAGGGCCGACTTCGAGCACCACCCGCCCCGGCACCTCGAAGAGCGTGCGCAGGCCGGCGGTGAACTGCACCGTGCCGCGCAGGTGCTGCGCCCAGTAGCTCGGGCTGACAGCCTGCTCGGCCGTGATGAGCCGGCCGGTGACGTTGGAGATGAACGGAATCTTCGGCGCCTCACGCGGCACCGAGGCAATGAGCTGCTCCAGCTGCGCGAGCAGCGGCTGCGTCATCGAAGAATGCGAGGCGATCGACACATGCAGCCGGCGCGGCAGGTGGCCCTGTGCGCGCAGCTTCTCTTCGGTGACCTCGATGGCGTCGAGCGGACCGGAGATCACGCACAGCTGCTCGCCGTTGTCCGCTCCCAGGTCGCAGCCGCCGGTCAGGAAAGGCGCGAGTTCTGCCTGCGACAGCGGCACCGCCGTCATTGCGCCGGGCGGCATCGATTGCAGCAGGCGCCCGCGCAAGGCGGCGACGCGCAGCGCGTCTTCCAGCCGGAACACGCCCGCCAGGCAGGCCGCGACGTATTCGCCGAGGCTGTGGCCCAGCATCACGGCAGGGCGCACGCCGCGCCGCATCCACCAATGCGCCATTGCATATTCGACGACGAACAAAGCAGGCTGCGCGAAGGCGATGTGGAACAGGCGCGCGTCGGCCTCTGCCTCCGCGCCCGGCGCGGGGAACAGCAGTTCGCGCAGGTCGAGACCGAGCTCGGGGCGCAGCAGTTCGCAGCAGCGGTCGATGTCCTCGCGGAACGGCGCATCGTCGCGGTAGAGCGCGAGGCCCATGTTCGCGTGCTGCGTGCCGCCGCCCGGGAACAGGAAGGCGACTTCAGGCGGCTGTTCGGGCACCGGGGCGGCGGCTGCGAGGACACCTTCGCCCGAAGCGAGCATGCGCGCGGCGGCCGGCGGCTCGTCGGCCACCACGGCGCTGCGGTGGGCGAAGGGGCGGCGGCCGGTCTGCAGCGTGTACGCGGCGTCGGCCAATGCGGTGTGGGGGTGTTCCTCGAGGTGCGCGCCGAGCCGCTGCGCGGACTGCCGCAAGGCGGTGGCGCTCATGGCCGACAGCGGCAGCACCTGCCAGCAGCCCTGCCCTTGCGGCAACACGGTGACGGCCGGCGCTTCGGGAGCCTCTTCGAGCACGACGTGCACATTGGTGCCGCCGATGCCGAAGGAGCTGACGCCCGCGCGGCGCGGTGCCTCGCCCTTCGGCCATGGCCGAGCCTCGGTGTTCACGTAGAACGGGCTGTTCGCAAAGTCGATCTGCGGATTGGGCTGCTCGAAATGCAGGCTGGGCGGCAGCGTCCGGTGCCGCAGCGCCATTGCGGCCTTGATGAGGCCGGCCACGCCGGCGGCCGCATCGAGGTGGCCGATGTTGGTCTTGACCGAGCCGATGGCGCACCGGCCTTTGGCCGTCGCCCCGCCGCTCGCAAAGGCCTGCATCAGCGCGGCCATCTCGATCGGGTCGCCGAGCGTGGTGCCGGTGCCGTGCGCTTCCACATAGTCGATGGTGTGCGCGGGCACGTCGGCCATCATCTGCGCCGCGCGGATCACGCCGGCCTGCCCCTGCACGCTGGGCGCGGTGAAACCGATCTTGTCCGCGCCGTCGTTGTTGGCGGCGCTGCCCTTGATGATTGCGTGGATGGTGTCGCGGTCGCGCAGCGCCTCTTGCAGCCGCTTGAGCACGACGATGCCCGCGCCGCTGCCGATGACGGTGCCCGCCGCCTTGGCGTCGAAGGCGCGGCAGTGGCCGTCGGGCGAGAGGATGGCGCCGTTCTGGTAGCGATAGCCGCCCTCCTGCAGCAGGTTGAGCCACACGCCGCCGGCCAGCGCCATGTCGCAGTCGTGGCTCAGCAGGGCCTGGCAGGCCATGTGCACCGCCACCAGCGAGGTCGAGCATTCGGTCTGCACGCTGACGGCAGGGCCGCGCAGGTCGAGCTTGTAGGCCACGCGCGTGCACAGCGAGCCGGCGGAGTTGCCGCTCATCAGGCCCAGCATGTCGGCAATGCCCGTGCCGGCGTCGACACCGAAGGCGGGCAGCAGGTGCCGCATCAGGTAGAGGTTGGGGCCATCGCCCGCGTAGACGCCGACCGACGCGGGGTTCTTCCTCGCCTGCCAGCCCGCGTGCTCCAGCGCCTCCCAGGCGCATTCGAGAAAGATGCGCTGCTGCGGATCGAGGTGCTCGGCCTCGCGTGGGGAATAGCCGAAGAAGCCGGCGTCGAACTGGTCGAAGCCTTCGAACAGCACGCCGGCCTTCACGTAGTCGGGGTCGGCCAGCGTGCGCTCGGGCACGCCGCGCGCGCGCAGTTGCTCGTCGCTGAAGACGGTGACCGACTCGACACCGTCGCGGATGTTGCGCCAGAAGGTGTCGACATCGGGTGCGCCCGGAAAACGGCCGGCCATGCCGACGATGGCGATCTCGATGCCCGTGAGTCCGGACGGCGATGTGTCTTGGTCTTGCATCAGAAGCTTCTTTCGGTGGGACGGCTGCGCTGCAGCAGGGCCGCGCGCTGGCGCTGGGCGCGCGCCTGTTCGCTGTCGCCGTCCTCGTTGCCGGCGGGCTGTGCCGCGCCGCGTCCCTGCTCGATGCGGCGCGCCAGCGCGCCGACGGTCGGGAACTTGAAGAGATCGACCACCGACAGGCCCGGGTTCAGCCGGTCTTCCATCAGCCGGTGCATGCGGATCACCAGCAGCGAGTTGCCGCCGAGATCGAAGAAGTTGTCGTGCATGCCCACCTTCTCGACCTTGAGCAGCCCGGCCCAGATCGAGGCCAGCGTCTGGGCGATGTCGCCCTGCGGTGCCTCGTAGTCCTGGCGGCCAGGCACGGCGGGTGCGGGCAGCGCGCGGCGGTCGACCTTGCCGCCGGCTGTGAGCGGGAAGCTGTCGAGCGCCACGATGGCCGAGGGCACCATGTAGTCGGGAAGGACACGCCCGAGTTGCTCCCTGAGCGCCGCGGTGTCGATCTGCTCGGTGGGTGCGGGCGACACATAGGCCACCAGGGAGGCGCCAGCGGCGCTGTCGTGCACGAGCACCAATGCCTCGCGAACCGCCGCGTGCTCGCGCAGGCGCGCTTCGATTTCGCCGAGTTCGATGCGAAAGCCCCGGATCTTCACCTGGTGGTCGAGACGGCCCAAGTATTCGAGCTGGCCGTCGCCGCGCCAGCGCACGAGGTCGCCGGTGCGGTAGAGCCTGCCGCCCGCGCTGTCGAAGGGGTCGGCGACGAAGCGCTCGGCCGTGAGGGCCGCGCGGCCGAGGTAGCCACGCGCGAGCCCTTCGCCGCCGAGGTACAGCTCGCCGGGAACGCCCTGGGGAACCGGCTGCAGGCTCGCGTCGAGCACGTGCGCGTTGCGACGGCCCACGGGGCGGCCGATGGGCACGTAGCCCTGCGGCGCCTGCTCCGCGTCATCCGCCGCGCCGTGCCAGGCGGTGGGCGTGATGACGGCTTCGGTCGGGCCGTAGGCATTGACGATCTGCCCCGGGCGCAGCACGCGCCGGATCAGCGCCAGGTCTTCGCCGGTCCAGGCCTCTCCGCCGAAAAGCGCAAGGCGCACGGCATGCGCGAAGGGTGCCTGGCCCTGCATCAGCTGGCGGGCATAGGCCGGCGGCAGGTCGACCACGCTCACGCGGTGGCGCTGCAGCAGGGCGTCGAGTTCGCCGGCAAGAGAGCACCATTGCGGTTGCACCACGAGCGCCGCGCCCGCAACCAGAGGCAGCAGGCATTGTTCGATGGCCGCATCGACGTGCGGCAGCGCGAACTGCAGCGACCGGTCCTCGGCGCGCATGCCGCAGGCCTGCGCCATCGACAGGAGGTGCATCGACAGCGCGCCGTGCGCCACGGCCACGCCCTTGGGCCGGCCCGTGGTGCCGGAGGTGTAGATGACGTAGGCGAGGTGGGCGTCGTGCAGCTCGATGTCTGGGTTGGCGGCCGGCTCGGCGCCTTGAGCCAGCGCCTCACCGAGCACCACCCTGGCGATGCCGCCCGCATCGAGCGCATCGGCGTTGGCGCTGTCGGTGAGCAGCACGCGCGCGCCGCTGTCTTCCAGCAGCTGCGCAAGCCTTTGCGGGGGATGCGAAGGGTCCAGCGGCAGGTAGGTGCCGCCAGCCTTCAGCACGCCGAGGAGGCCAGTCACGCGATCGGCCGCGGCCTCGATGGCCACCGCGACAGTGCAGTCGGGGACCACGCCCTGGCGAATCAACTGGTGGGCGAGGCGGTTGGCGCGCTCGTTAAGAACCGCGTAGCTGAGCTGCTTGTCGCCGTCGATCAGGGCGATGGCATCCGGGTTGGCCCGCGTCCGTGCTTCGAAAAGGCGGTGCACGGGCTGAGGGTGCGGCGTTTGCGGGTCGCCCGCCGACCATTCGCGCAGTTGGCGCTGCTCGACGGCGTCGAGCCACTGCACGTCGCCCAGCGCCTGCGCGGGATCCGTCGACAGCGCCTCCAGCAGCGCGCGGTAGTGCACGGCCATGCGTGCGATGGTGGCTGGCTCGAACAGCTCTGCCGCATAGGTGAACACCGCACCGGCACTCCCGTCGGCATGCTCGCGGATGTCGAGCACGAGTTCGAATTGCGCAGCGCTGTCGGCGATGCGGTGCTCGCGCGCCTCCAGGCCCGGCAGCATGTGGTGCACCCCCGCGTCTTCCCGCAGGAGGTTGAACATCACCTGGAACAGCGGGCTGTGGCTCAGGCTGCGCTGCAGTTGCAGGGCTTCGACGATCTGCTCGAAAGGCAGGTCCTGGTGCGCCTGCGCGCCGAGCGCGGCCTCCCGCGTCCGGGCCAGCAGTTGTGCAAGGCTCATGCGGCCCTGCACCGCGGTGCGCAGCACCTGGGTGTTGACGAAGAAGCCGATCAGGCCAACCGTCTCCGGGCGATGCCGGTTGGCGACGGGAACGCCGACGCGCACGTCCTGCTGCCCGGTGTAGCGGTGCAGCAGCGCCTGGAAGCCGGCGAGCAGCGCCATGAAGAAGGTCGCGCCATGCGCCTGCGCAGTGGCGCGCAGACGCTGAGCGAGCGCGGCGTCGAATTCGAAGGCATGGCTGGCCGCGCGGTAGGCCGCGACCGCATGCCGGGGATGGTCCGTAGGCAGAGCCAGCACCGGATGCTCGTCGCCCAGCTGGTCGCGCCAGTACACAAGCTGGCGCTCGGCCTCGCCGGCGGCGAGCCAGTCGCGCTGCCAGAGGGCGTAGTCGGCGTACTGGATCGGCAGCGGCTTGAACTGCGGTGCCGCGCCTTTCGCACGGGCGGCGTAGGCGGCGCCGAGTTCTTCGATCAGCAACTGCATCGAAGCACCGTCCGACGCGATGTGATGCATGACGACGACGAGCAGGTGCCGGGTTTCGTCGATGCGGATCAGCGCCGCGCGCAGCAGCGGACCTTCGCCGAGGTCGAAGGGCTCGGCGTGGCACGGGCTTGCGTGCTCAGCGGCAGCGGTCTCGCGTGCTTCGGCTGGCAATGCGCCCAGGTCGATCCGCCGCAGCGCGGGCCGGAATGCCGGTTGGATGCACTGGCCGACGGTGCCGTCCGCCGCTGCACGGAACACTGTGCGCAGGCTCTCGTGGCGCTCGACCAGGTCGTCGAGCGCCGTGTGCAACCCATCGGCGTCCAGGGCACCGGACAGATGCAGCGCCACGCTGACGTGGTACGCGGTGCTCTTCGGATCGAGCTGCCACAGGAACCACTGGCGCTCCTGCGCATGCGACAACGCGAGCGGCTGTGTGCGGCGCTCGGCGGGCAGGACAGGGATCACGCTGCGCGGCTTGCGCTGGCCGGTGGCGAGCACGCGCCGTACTTCCGCGGCCAGAGCGCCCAGGCGCGGCTGCTCGAACAGCGCGCGCACGGGAAACTCGATTTCCCATCGGTCGGCGATCTGGGCCGCCACCTGCGTGGCGGCGAGCGAGTTGCCGCCGTGGATGAAGAAGTGCGCGTCGCGTGGCAGCGCAGGCTGGGCGTCGCGGCGAAGCACTTTGCTCCAGATCGCGGCGACGGCCTGCTCCAGGTCATCGAGCGGTGGCTCGGTGGCGGGCGCATTCGCCGCGGAGGAACCGCCGAGGACGAATTCGCCGTGCGCGTACATGGCATACGCATCGGCTGTGCGGTCGATCCAGCCCTGCCGGCAGGCGCCGCGCTGCAGCTTGCCGCTGGTGGTCTTGGGCATACCACCGGGGTTCAGCAGCATTACGACGGACAGCGGTTCGCCGAACTGCTCGCTCACGGCAGCGCTGAGCGTCTCGACCAGCGCTTCAGGCTTCACCAGCTTCTGCGTGCTGCGCGACACCTCGGCGGCCAGGCCGATGCCCTCTCCACCGGGGCCGTCGACGGCAAACGCGGCCACGCGGCCCTTGCGCACGATGTCGACCTCGAGTTCGATCATGCGTTCGATGTCCTGCGGGTACAGGTTGTGGCCGCGCACGATGATCATGTCCTTGATGCGCCCGGCCACGTAGAGCTGGCCGTCGTACAAGAAGCCGAGGTCGCCGGTGCGCAGCCAGGTGGCGCCGTCGTGCGCGACGAAGGTCTCCCGCGACACCTGCGGCTTGTTCCAGTAGCCGTTGCCGATGCTGGGACCGGTGGCCCAGATCTCGCCGACGTGGCCGGCCTCGCGCACCGCCAGCGTGGCGGGATCGACGATGCGCACCTCGTGGCCCGAAACGGTGTGGCCGCAGCCGACGAGCGTGGCGCTTTCTTCGGTGGCGGTCTCGACAAAGCCGCGGGCCAAGCCCTGGCTGGAGAAGTCGCGCGCCACCATGCCGGCGCCGCGCGCTCCACCCGTCACGAACAGCGTCGATTCGGCCAGGCCGTAGCAGGGATACACCGCACCGGCGGCAAAGCCCGCAGGTGCGAACTGCCTTTTGAATTCGCGCAGCGTGTCCGCGCGCACAGGCTCGGCGCCGGAGAACGCCAGGCCCCAGCTCGACAGGTCGAGCTTCTGCAACTGCGCTTCGGACACGCGGTCGAGGCACAGGCGATAGGCGAAGTCGGGGCCGCCGCTGATGGTCGCGCGATGACGCGAGATGGCTTCGAGCCAGCGCACAGGCCGCTCCAGGAAATAGCGCGGCGACATCAGCGCGGCGGGGATGCCGCGATGCAGCGGCTGCAGCAGGCCGCCGATCAGGCCCATGTCGTGGTTCAGCGGCAGCCAGGTCGCGAAGATGTCGTCGGGGCCGACGGAGAGCCCCTCTTCGATCGCACGCATGTTCGCCATGAGGTTGGCGTGCGTGACCATGACGCCCTTGGGCGCCGAGGTGGAGCCGGAGGTGTATTGCAGGAAGGCGATGTCGGTGGCCAAAGGCGTTTGCGGCGTCCAGCGGTCGGCGTCTTCGGCACCGATCTCGTCCACGGGGATCAGCGACACGTCGGCAAAAGCCCCGGCCACGCCGGCGATGGATGCCTTGATGGCGGCGTGGGTCAGCACGCAACAGGCGCCGGCGTCCGCCGCGATGCCCTCGAGCTTGCCGAGATGCCGCTTGCGCGTGGACTCGGGCGGAAACACGGGCACGGCGATCAGACCTGCATACAGGCAGGCGAAGAAGCTCACGACGTAGTCGCCGCCGTTGTCCAGCATGATCAGCGCGCGTTCGCCGCGGCCGAAGGACTGCTGCAGCCGCGCTGCGAGGCCGCGCACGCGCGTGTCGAGCCGGCGATAGGAGATAGGCGTGTCGAGGGCGGTGCCGTCGCGGTCGGTCACGGCGATGAGCGCGATGTCGTCGGGCCGCCGTGCGGCCAGGTCGCGCAGGTGGCTCACGAAGTCCACGGGGTGCATCGGATTCACATCGGTTCCTTGATTGGCCGGGCCGGCAAGGCGGCGAGACCCGGCGACGGCAGCTCAGGCAAAGGCACGGGGCGCATGGACTCCTCCCGCCGCGGACTGGGCCAGGCGCCGCGCCAGTACGGCGAGCACCGGGGTCTCGTCCTGCCGGATGAAGAAATGGCCGCCCTCGAACCAGTCCAGCGTGAAGCCGGGATGGGCGGTCTCGCCGGACCAGGCCTCCATGCGCCAGGGCTCGACGTCGTCCTGCCGGCCGGCGAAGGCATGCAGCGGAACGGGCAGCGGCGCGTTGCCGGGATGTTCGAAGCTCCGGCACACGCGGTAGTCGGCGGCGAGCGTGTCGAGCGTCATGCGCAGCAGTTCTGGGCTGGCGAAGAGCTCCTCGGGCGTGCCACCCTGCTTGCGCAGGTCGCCGATGAGGGCTTCGTCATCGTCCATGTCGACGAAACGGTCCGGATCGCGCTGCGAAGGCGCTGCGCTGCCCGATACGAGCAAGGCCCGCGGCAGGGCCCGGCCGCCGACGCGAAGGCGCTGCGCAATGCCCCAGGCCAGCAAGGCGCCCATGCTGTGGCCGAAGAGCGCGAAATTGCCGCGCAGCGCGGCGTCCTGCTCGGCGCACAGCTGCGCGACGAGGGTATCGAAGTCTTCGACGAAATCCTCGCCCAGACGCTGGCCACGACCGGGCAGCTCGACCGGCACGACCTCGATCCAGCGCGGCAGCAGGCGGCGCCAGCGCAGGTACATGGTTGCGCTGGCGCCCGCGCAAGGCAGGCACAGCAGGGAAAGGGGCGCCTGCATTCGCTCAGGCGGCGGTTGATTCGCTCTTGCTGCTGTCTTGCTGCGCCATCCAGTCGCGCAGCGACTTGGGACGCATGTCGGTCCAGCTTTTCTCGACGTACTCGAGCACGGTCTTCTTGTCGCCCTGGATGCCGTCGACGGCCTTCCATCCGCCGGGCACGGCCTTCCATTGCGGCCAGATCGAATATTGCTCTTCGTGGTTGACCAGAACGATGAAGGTTTCGTCCTCGCGGTCGAAGCAGCTGGTAGACATGTGCGGTCCTCTTGGGGTTGTTGAGACGACAGGCAAGAGGCTTCGCACACCCCTTCCCTTTGCGATACATGACGGGGCGGGAGGCCGGGTGTTTAGGGCTGTCAACCATTTCCGCTGCGGTATGCGCGGGCACGGCTGCGCCGCGGCATGGCCGCGGAAATCGGTCGCGAATGGGGACGCGGAGGTCGGCGGCCGCGGTTAGCGGCTGGCGATGTCGTCCGGTGGATCTTCCGGCGGAGGAACGTCGTTGGCGGGCGGCACGAGGCCCACGAGCAGCCAGAGGCGGGCCGCTTCGTCATGGGTCTTGCGGTGAAGGGGATCCGCGGCGAGCCACTGAATGAACTCGTCGCGCGTTGCCTCGTCGAGGCTGCCGCGCTGCTCGTGCTGGCGACGCACCCAGGTCCATGCGGCCTGCCAGACCGGGTCGTGATCCTTGTCCTTTGTCATCGGCCCATCGTATCGCCGATGGGATGCGGGGTCAGCCGCCCTGCACCAGGTGACGGCAGCTTTCGAGGGCTGCGTCGGCGTCCTTGATCATGAAGTTCACCAGCGTGGCGGAGCAGCCGAGCCGCACGCCGATCTCGCGTTGCGTCATGCCGCTCAAGCGGTTGAGCTCGAAGGCCAGGCGGGTGCGCGCGGGCAGCGCCTCGAGCACGCGGTCGATCGCGGCCAGCGCCTGGCGCCCGTCCAGCAGGCGCTCAGGCGCATCGTTGCTCGGGGGGCTGACAAGCTCCACGTCCTCACAATAGGTGCGGTAGCTGGCCTCGACGGAATGATGGCGGTGATAGTCGAAGGCCACGTTGCGCACCACCTGGCAGCAGTAGCCGAGCGGCTTGCGCACCTCGCGAAGGGAGGCGCCGTCGGCCAGCTTGAGGTACGCGTCCTGCAGCACTTCGTCGGCCAGGTCCGCCGTTCGGACGATTTTTTGCGCGACGCGCTGGAGCTGGGCACGGTTTGCGATGAAGACCTCCGCCAACGTGGGTTCGGATGGCTGCAGCGACATTTCCATGGGTACTCCTGAAGTATTCACTGTAGACAATACAAATGAGAACTATTACTATTTTGTGACGGAAGAAGGCCCGGATTCCCGAGCTGTTCCCTGTCTCTTAACCTAAAGACGTTTGAACAGCCCAAAGCGAGACAGGCGGGCGATTGCGCTGGCGCCGCCTCAGGGACGCACCGTCACGCGCCTGAGCTGCGGATCGCGCGCGATGTCTTCCTCGCGGAACGGAAAGCGCAGCCAGTCCTTGCGCGCATAGCGCGCCACCGGGCCCAGTCCGCTGCCGTCGGTCACAGCGGTTTCGCGTTCGCCGTGCGCCAGCAGCGTGCGTGCCTGCACACCGTGCCGGTCGAAGTACACGACCTGGAGGTAGCTGTTGCCGTGCGAGCGATCGTCCATGGCGTAGTCGCCTTCGTTGGCGCAAGCGACCGTGAAATAGCCTTCGGCGTCGCAGCCGCCGAAAAGGGGTACCTTCCGCCCCTCGCTGCGGGCGAAGCGCTGCTGGCCCAGCGGCGCATCCAGCGCCCAGCCGTTGCGCGCCATGTCCTCGACCGCGCCGGCCAGCGCGGAGGCCACGCGCGGGTCCGTTGCACGGATCGCGGATGGCGTCTGCAACGGTGCCGACGCCGAGAACGGCTGGGCATAGAGGTCCTCGGCCGGAATCTTCTGCACCCGGGTCCAGAAAGCATCCCAGAGCAGCGCGCCCCGGTCGTTCGCATCGGCGCGGTTGGACCAGCGCCGCAGCACGTCGCAGGCCCGCCGGATATCGACCTGGTCTTTCGCACAGGCGCCGCCGAGCAGCGCTGCCTTGAACCGATCCGCAGTCGATGCGCGGGCTTCCAACGTCTTCTGCATGACGCGGTCCGCCAATGCCTTGGCCGAGTTCGCGCCGGCGCTGGCGAGTTCACTCGCGATGCGATGCCCTTCCCACCCCCGCATCGACAGCGGCTGGCCCTCCCCTCCGAGGATCGCCGCGAATCCCGTCAATGGCCGCGCCGGGTTCGTGAGCCAGTAGCTGTCGTTCATGTTGGCGACGTAGTCCTCGCGCAGCAGGCTGGGCATGCGGTCGGCAGCCATGGTACCGGGCTGCACCGAATTCTTCGCGGACTGCCATTCGCAGGCAGACCGGCTGCCATCGAGCACCGGCATGGCGGGGTCGAGCGCGGCAAGCGCCTTCGACAGCGGCGTCGCGCAGGCCGAGCGCAGGTCGTCGGGCACGCCGGGTACCGCGCCGATGTCGGCGTACCAGGCCCGGCCGTCGCCGCGCCCGATGGCCGCCGTGTTGACCCACGGCATGGCCGCCTCTTCCCGCTGGATGGCCATGAACTCGTCGAGCGAACGCGCCTGGTCCCAGCGGAAGAAGTTGCGGAAGATGCGCGGGTTGTCGGCATTGATGTCGCGCATCGCCAGCGCCTTTCGCGCGCTCCATGCCAGCGCGGGATTGCGCGCCCCCAGGTCGACCACCGGGCCGAAGCGCGTGCGATAGAGCGTGCGGCGCACCAGGTCCACCGAGCCGTCAGGCCTGCGCACCGCCACGGCGAGCGGCTGGGCCTGCATGGGTTCGGAGTGGCCGTCGACCAGGTAGCGCGTGGGGTCGGCCGGGTCCAGCGTCAGGTCGAACAGTCCGAAGCGTCGCGCGGCGGAGACCGTGTGGCTCCACGCCACGTCGTTGTTGAAGCCGATCATGATGACCGGAATGCCGAGGAAGGACACGCCTGCCACGTCGAGCTTGCCCGGCAGCGTGAGGTGCGCCTGGTAGAAGCGGTCGGGCCCGCCCCAGTACCAGTGCGGATTGCCGAACAGCACGCCGCCGCGCTCACCGGTCGCCGCCTGGCCGAATGCGAGCACGTTGCTGCCGATGCCGCGCGCGTCGCCCACCGGGATGTCGAGCCGCGAAGACAGTGAGAGCTTGTCCGCCGGCACGGGCGGCGCGGCGGCCGCGGGCTTGGCATTCACGATCTCCGAAACGAAGCGCGTGTATCCACCGGCCAGTCCGGCGGCGATCATGCGGCGGTAGACATCCTCGGGCCCGATGTCTCGCACCCACTGTGCGCCGGCACACGCATGCGACGACGCGCCGCGCCCGGGTTTGCGTGCCTGCAGCGTCCGCAGATGGCGGTTGTAGCCCTCCGCGTAGCCGGCAATGAGTTCGTTGAGGTCGGCCGGCTGTTCGCGCTTGAGCGCCTCGACCGCCTCGGGGCCTGCGAAGGCCCTGAAGAAGAAATCCAGGTCGAGATTGGCAGGCTCGCCGAACGTCGAGCGCGTTCGAGGCCTTGCCTCGGCGCCAAAGTGCAGCGAACGCTGACCGCTGTAAGTGACGAAGGCATCGGCGAGCGTGCACAACGCGTCCTCGGCCTGCGCCTGGCCGTAGCCGATGCCCAGCCCGCGCCAACTGCCGGCGCGTACGTGCGGAATGCCGTCGGTGGTGCGCCGGATCTCGATGGAGGCCGCCGGTGCCTCGCCGCGAGCCGACGCCGGGGCGGCACCGAAGACGGCGCAGGAGATTGCCAGGGCGGCCACGCACAGGCCCCGTACGGGCACACGGAAGGGAGAGAGTATGTTCACGTCGTCGTTCGCTGGTGGCATGAATGGATGCCGCGACGCCAGCACAACGCCGCTTCCTGCACAGACGGTTCGGCGAGCCCGATGTTTATGCCGCGCGGTGAGCCATGAGCGGCCGAGTCCTTAGCCTGGGATGTCCGGCTCCACCAGCTGCGCTAGGGCGACGAGCGATTCCTGCCAGCCCAGGTAGCACATCTCCACGGGAATCACCTCAGGGATACCTTCCTGCACGACCGATATTTCCGTGCCGCAGGACACCGGGGTCAGCGTCACCGTCGTCTTCATGGTGCCCGGAAGATTGGCATCGTCGAAGGTCGCGTCGTACGCAATGCGCTTGTGCGGGACAAGTTCCAGATACTTTCCGCCGAACGAGTGGCCGTGCCCGGTGCCGAAGTTGGTGAAGGACATGCGCCAGGCGCCCCCGACCACGGGCTCCATGGCGTGGACCTTTCCGGTGAATCCGAACGGTGGCAGCCAGCGCTCGAATGCACTGGGCTCCAGGAACGCCCGGTAGAGACGCTCCGGCGGGGTGCGCATGACGCGATGAAGACGGACGGTGTTGGTAGCCATGGTTGCTGCTCCTGAAGAAAAAGAGGAAGACCCTCAATGGATACGTCGACCGAGCCTCCTCAGGATCGACATGCCGAAAGACTGGGGCAAACCCTGATCGCGGAAGGTCGCAAGGCGAGAAGCGCCGGACTTGCGCCGGGCTTCGGGGCGGCCCGGCAACTTCATAATCCACGCCTTTCCAACAAAGCCGAACGAATCGAAACACCCGTGAGTGCTGCAGATTTTCTCCTGTCCCCCGCCGTGCAAAAGCTCATGCAGGTCCTGTATGCGGCCCCCGATCAACCGTTCTCGGCGGACGAGTTGGCCCGGCAAACCAAGCAGGAGCCGGGCGAGGTGGGCCAGACGCTGGAACACCTCGTCAAGAGCGGCATCCTCGCCAGGCAGAAGGCGGCGGCAGAGCAACCCGAGACCGTCAAGCTGGACCGTTCGTTCGTCTTCTACGGCGAACTGCGCAGCATCGCGCTGAAGTCGTTCGCCGCGGCCGAGCCGATCCGCGCCATGCTGCGCTCCAAGTTCAAGGACTCGGTCGTGCGTGCCTTCGTCCTGGGAGAGGACGCCGACAACGTCATAGAACTGCTGATCGTGCATGGTGCCGTGACGCCTGACGAGACCGCCATGACGGCGGCCTGCAAGAAGCTGTCGAAGGCCCTTCATCGGCATCTGCAGGTGCATGTGATCTCCGCCGCCAGATTCAATGGCCTCGCCGATCACGACACGCTCGCGGCCAAACTGGCGGGCGCTTCGGCGTTCGAGATCATCGCGCCGGGCGACACCAAGGCGCAGTTGCCGGCCGAGCGGCTCGGGCTGCTGCAAAGTGCAAAAAAGAAACTGGCCGCGCTGTCCCTGGCCCAGCACCGGCGGGGGTCGCGGTAAAGCGCCCTACCTCTTCGCGCCCTACCTCGTCGCGCTCGGCGTCACCCCACCGGCACTCCTGTGCCTCGGAATCCAGTACGCCAGCGTCCCAGCCGCGGCAAATGCGATCAGCCCGGTCACGGCGATCCCCGCAGCCAGCGACAGCCCGCCTGCCAGCAGGGACAGCAGCGCCGGACCGCACGAGGAGCCGATGTCGGACATCAAGCGCCATATGCCGAGGAAGTGGGCGCGCCCGTGGCGTGGGGACTGGTCGGCGCCGAGGGTCATGATCATCCCGGACCCGATACCGTTTCCGAAGCCGATGGCCAATGACGCGAGCAACAGCGTCAGGGCGCCGGACGTCAAGGGCATCAGCAGCATGGCCAAGCCCATGATCAGCATCGACGGCACCGCGACCCAGCGCCTGCCTTTCCTGTCCATTACCTTGCCGGCCGGATAGAACACCAGCATGTCGATACCGCCTGCAAGACCGTAGATCAGCGAAGCCACCGAGGGAGCCAGCAGCAGATGGTCGGCCCACAGAGGAATCACGGCCTGGCGCGAAGCGCGCACCGCGCTGACCAGGACCACACCGATGCCGAGCGTGAGGAATACGTGGCGGTGATCCCGCAGCGTCGAGATGACCGAGGTCGAGGCGGGTGCCGCCTGCCCGGGCGGGACCGTTGGCACCTCGAGGTCGGGGATGCGGGCGCCTATCGCGGCGGCCCCCATCACAGCCACGATGCCGACCACATAAGCTGCCTGCAGCCCGAATGCATGCACCGCGGCCGCCGCGAGGAAAGGCCCGGCAAACATGCCGATGCGCATGACGCCGCCCAGCGTCGACAGTGCCCGCGCCCGGTATTCGACAGGCACGGCTTCGGTCATGTAGCTCTGGCGCGCCAGGTTGTAGACCGCCTGCGACATCCCCACCATGAAGCATCCCGTGGCAAACAGGCCCAGATGCGACGTCAGCACGCACAGGAGCATGCCGAGACCGCTCCACACGCCCGCTGCGACGATGGCCCAGCGCTCGCCCCAGCGCATCGTGATCATGGAGGCGGGGATGTTGTTGAGCAGCGAGCCGATGCCGATCATCGCGATCACCAGTGCGGCCATGGGCACGGAAGCCCCCAGGCCGCGCGCCGTCAGCGGCACGATCGGCAGGATGGCGCCCTCGCCCAATCCGAACAACAGCGAGGGCGCAAAAGCCGGTACGGCGATGCGCCACAGGGAGAATGAAGACGCGGGGGAAGAGGTCGAAGCGGCGGGCGGGGATGACATGCGCAGAGGGGTTCGGGTAGTGGCCGTCGCCCGCCTGGCGGACAAGACAGGGCGATTGTCTCGCTGCTGGCGAATTTCTGCAGAGCCTCGGCAACCGGCCGATCACCCGCAGGCGCCCATCCGTTGCAGGGCAAGTGGCGTGTAACAGGACACTTGGTATCGTTTCACGGAACCCTTGCACAAACTTCACCCTGACTTCACCTGCGCCGAGCACACTGCCTTTCGACAGTGGTTCGGCGCTGGTAGAGGCCAGGGAGAAAAAAACCGCTCAGGGAACCGCCTCGATGCCGACCACTGTCACTCCCTCGACGGCCGATACTGCGCCACGCTCCCGGTAGCAGCCAATCAGAAAGTGGCCCAGTCCCTGTCGCTCTCGCGCTGGCCGCCCTTCCTGGGGCCGAGCACGGGCAGGGCCGATGCGCCGTTGGAAATGCGCTGCCCCCGAGCGGATGCCGTGGCGCCCTTTTCGTCGGCACGCCACCCGGCGCCGTGCGTCGCGCTGGAGGAGAGCTCCGTCTCGGCGCGCTCTGCTCGCCAGCCCGTCCCCAATTTGAAGAATTCGACAAGCGAAGAGAGCCGTTCCGCCTGGCTCTTGAGGCTCTCCGCGGCAGCAGCCGATTCTTCGACGAGCGCTGAGTTCTCCTGGGTCATCTGGTCCAGCTGCGTCACCACCGAGTTGATCTGGTCGATCCCGGCCGCTTGCTCGACCGCTCCTGCACTGATCTCGCTGACGGTGTGGGAGACGCGCTGAATGCTCTCGACGATCTTGCCCATCGTCGCGCCTGCATCGTTGACCAATTGGGTGCCCGACCCCACCTTGTCGACCGACGCCTCGATCAGCGTCTTGATTTCCTTTGCTGCGACCGCGCTGCGCTGCGCGAGATTGCGGACCTCGCTTGCCACCACGGCGAAGCCCCTTCCCTGCTCGCCCGCCCTGGCGGCTTCCACGGCCGCGTTCAGTGCCAGGATGTTGGTCTGGAAAGCGATGCCGTCGATCGTGCCGATGATGGCGGCAATCTTCTGCGAACTCCCGTGGATGTCGCGCATGGTCTCCACCACTTCCGAGATGACTTCCCCGCCGTGCACCGCGACCTGCGAGGCGGCCTGTGCCAATTGGTTCGCCTGCAATGCGGCTTCGGACGCTGTCTTGACGGTGGTGGTGAGCTCCTCCATCGATGCCGCGGTCTGCTGAAGGCTGCCGGCCGTCTGCTCCGTGCGGCTGGAAAGATCGACGTTGCCCGAGGCGATCTGGGCGCTCGCCGTGGCCACGGAATCGCTGCTCTCGCGCATGCCGGTAAGGGTCTTGATCAGGTTGTCTCGCATCGCCGCGAGTGCCCTGAGCAAGTCGCCCACTTCGTCCTTGCTGTCGGAGCTCAGGCTTTGGGTGAGGTCACCGCGCGCGACGGCCTCTGCCAGGCCAACGGCTTCCTTCAGCGGCATCACGATGCCCCGCGCGACGCTCCACGACAACAGCACGGCCAGCAAGATGGCAACGCCGGTGCCCGAGGCGATCAGGAAGAAGCCGGTGGAAAACGTCTGGTTGCTCTCTTCGGCCTCGGCCTTGGCACGGTCCTCGTTGTGCTTGACCAGTTGAGCCAGTGACTCCCTCAATGCCAGGAAGGTCTCCCGAGCCTCGCCATTGAGCAGGTCGACGGCATCGGCTCGCCGTTCTTCCTGGATCAGCTGCTCGACTCTGGCGTGCGATGCAGTCCATGCCGGATGCCGGGCCTTCACCTGGTCGTAGATGGATTGCTCGGTCGCATCGCCGATCGAGGCCGGATAGGCCTTGTCGATGTCGTCGTAGGCCTTGTTGGTCTCGGCGATGGACTGCCGGACCGCCGCGGCCTCGGCCGCCGGCATCGTTGCCAGGCGGAATTCGAGCAGGCGCACCCGGTTTGCGATCTCGCTCATCTGGCCCGCATCGCGAACGCTCGCCATTCGCGACGTCACCATGAAATTGGTCTGATCATTCAAGCGGTCGAGCCGGTGGATCGAAAACACGGCCATCACGATCATCAGCAGCACGATGCTGAGAAAGGCAATTGCCAGCTTGGCGGAGATTCGGAGGTTTCTGAGGGGCGTCATGGCAGTTGGGTCCAGGTTGCGGGGCGGGGCGGGGCCGGCACGGTACGTGGCGGCGCGCCCATGTCTATTGCCTCCTATCTATCGGCAGTGGTGACCCACAACGCATCTGACATATGTCATGCCCGGCGTCCTGGGAGGGAGTCACCGATCCCTCGGGCGGCCCTGCTAGAGTGCTGAGGATTCGCGTCGTTCGTCGCGAGAGACGTGCCCTGCGTGATCAGGCTGGCGGTGAATTCGGTGACTCAGGGGCGACGGCGATGGCGTCGAGGATGATGGAAAACGGGAACTTCGACGCAGGAACAACGGCCGACGTGCTGATCGTCGAAGACCAGGCGCTCGTGAGCGCCGGCATGCGCTCCCTTTTGCAGAAGGCCGCACCGCACTACCGGGTGCACGAGGAATCCTCGTATCAAGGGGCGATTGCACGTCTGGCAGCCACCTCGTTCCAGTTCGTTTTCATCGACATCCACCTCGGCTCGGAGGCCTCCGGCCTGGACGTCCTGCGTTTCGTGCGAGAACGCGAAATGCCCTGCCACGCCATCATGCTGTCGGGCGACGACGACCGTGCGATGGTTCTGTCCTGCATCGCGCAGGGCGCATCGGGCTACATCACGAAGGCCACCGGAGATGGCGGCGTCTTCTCTGCCGCCATCGAGACGGTTCTCAACAACGGGATCTATCTTCCAGATTCGATCCTCGAGCGCGCTCCCAGGAACGAGACCGCCGCGGGCGCCTATGGCTGCACCGCCGCATCCCTGGGGCTGGCGCCGAGGCAGCGCGAGGTTCTCTATTACCTGTGCCAGGGCCTGCCCAACAAGGCCATTGCCAATCGCATGGGCATCAGCGAAGGGACGGTCCGAAAGTGCTATGTCTCGGACCTGCTGCGATTCTTCGGCGTGGCCCGGCGCACGGAACTGCTGATCGAGGTGTCGCGCCGGCGCATACGGATTGCCGTGCCGGGCTCGGAGGGTTCATGAAGGCCGCGAAGGCCGCGATTGCCGCGATTGCGGGCCTTCTTCGAATGCTCTTCTGCTGCGCGCTGGTGCTTGCCTGCAATGCCGCCTCGGCCGATGGCGGTCACAGGATGCCGCAGGTGGACTACCTGGTCGAAGACGGCACGCCGCTTTCGTTGTCCGAGGTCACGGCGCTTCCCGAAAATGCCTGGAAACGCAGGCCCTGGTCATCGGCCAGCTATGGCTTCGCAACGGCGCCCTACTGGTTCAGGAGCGATCCGCTCACCGCGGGCTCCGAAGACTCGGGCACCCTGATGGTCGAGGTGGGCTACCCCTTGCTCGATCACCTCGACCTGTACGTCAAGGTCGGCGCTTCTGCGTCCTGGACCCGGTGGAGCCTGGGGGACAGGCAAGCCTTCGAGCAGCGCCCCCACAACGCTCGAAGCTTCGTCGTGCCCGTGTCCGTGCAGCCCGGCGACAGGATCGAGATTCTCGCGAGGGTGCAGACCGAGGGCGCGACGCGCTTTCCCCTGAGCGTGTGGCAACCGCGGCAATTCGAGAAGACCGAACACCTGGCGCTGCTGGTCAATGGCATCTACGTCGGGCTGATGGGCGGGCTCTTCTTCTGCCACCTCATCATCTTCCTGATCGTGCGCGAGCGCATCTACTTTTACTACGTCGGATGGATCCTGATGACCGCGGGATTCGTCCTCAGCTACAACGGCATAGCGTTCCAGTATCTCTGGCCCGAGGCCACGGTATGGAACGACTGGTCCCGGATCGTGTTTCTCTTTCTCGCCGCCGGGCTCTTCACGTCTTTCACGATGCAGTTCGTCAGCAATGCCGCAAACACGCCGCGGCGGTGGCACTGGGCGCCGGTGCTGCTGGCGGTCGCCTTGGCCATGGGAGCGAGCGGGCTGCCCTTTCCACAAGCCGTTCGCATGGCGTTCCTGGTGCAGTTCGTGTCCATCCTGGTCTGCTTCGGTCTTGCGCTCGGCCAGGCCCGGGCCGGCCATGCCCACGCCCGCGTCTTCCTGGTGACGTTCTCGGGTGTCCTGATCGGCGCCGCCCTGCACACGCTGGACATGCTGGGAGTCACCGCGCATTTCGAGACCTCCATCAATTTCGAAGTGGCGCCGCAGGTGGGCTCGGCACTTGCGGTTCTTCTGTTCTCGGCGGCGTTGGCCCACAGGCTGCTCGAAGAGCGCCGCCAGCGCTCCATCGCGACGGAGCTTGCGCAGACCAACGCAACGCTGGCGGACTCCATGCGCGTGCAGCAGGAGCGCTCCGAGCTGCTGCTGAAAATCAAGGACCGTTTGCGCACCGATGCCGAGCGCAGGGACCAGCGGAAATCCCGCTTCCTGGCCGATGCCATTCACGATTTGCGCCAGCCGCTGCAAGTGATCGGGAACGCACTCGAACCCATCGGTGAAGCCATTCAGTCGGGTCACACGGCCGATGCCCTTGGCCTGGCCCGGATGGCGACCCGCGCAGCCGGCAACATGCGCTCCCAACTGGCCGCCATCCTGGATCTCTCGCGGCTGGAGTCGGGCTTCGTGAAGGCGGAACTGTCCGACTTCGACCTGGTGCCGCTGGTCAGGGAAACGGTCGAGCAAACCAGGGCCATCGCCCACGAAAGCGACACCTGGGTCGAATTCGATCCGCCCCCGGGGAAGCCGGTGTTCGTGAGGAGCGACCGCCACTTCCTTCAGCGCATTCTTTTGAATCTCATCAGCAACGGCATCAAGTACCGATCCGCGGAAGGGGGACGCCGCAGCCACGTGCGCCTCCTGCTGACGCTGCATGGACAGCACACGCGCCTGGCCATTCAGGACAACGGCCTCGGAATATCCGAAGAGGCACTGCGCAGCGACATCATCTTCCGACCCTTCGTCCAGTTGAACAATCAACATGCGGAAGCGGCGGACAAGGGCGTGGGCCTGGGGCTGTCGATCGTCTCGGCCATGCTGGACCTGCTCGACGGCCACCAGCTCTCCATCCAGTCCGAGGTAGGTGTGGGAAGTACCTTTACGCTGGAGATTCCGGCATCCGTGATCGCACCGGCCTTCGACGCCATTCCACTCGACGACTTCATGGCCGGCGGCGTCGAAGCGAGCCGCGGAAAGTATGTCGTGCTGCTCGAGGATGATGAACTGGTCAGGGAGTCGCTCGCCGCGGTATTCAGCGCGCACGGCGTGTTGTACGAAGCCTGGGGGTCGATCGATGAGATGCGGCAGCAACTGCCCCTGACCGAGCGGGCGCCCGATGTCCTGCTCAGCGACTATCGCTTGCCGGACGGGAAAACCGCGCTCGATGCGATCGAACTGATGCAAGCGCACTGGGGCGATGTGCCCACCCTCATCCTCACCGGCGAGTCGCTGAATTCGTATGCGCTCACGTCCTTGCGAGGGATCCCGATCTGCTACAAGCCCATCGCGCCTCTGGACCTGCTTCGGCGGATTGCCGCCAGTGCGAGGCGCGTGGCCGGGCCGTCGGGTCCTGCCGGCGACGCCAATCATTCGCCGTAGCTTTTTCCGACCCGCATCAGCTCCGGCGTACCGATCACCTCGTTGAGCGCGTCGAAATCCAGCATCTGCGAGCGCCAGGGCTGCGTGGTGCGGTGCCGGTGCAGGCTCGCGTAGTAGCCCTGCAGGGTATGCACCACCGCGCGGGCCGTACCGCCCGGGAAGATGGCGATGCGAAAACCGTGCTTCTGCAGCGCGTCCGCATCCTGGATCGGCGTCTTGCCGCCTTCGACCATGTTGGCCAGCAGCGGCACCCGGTGCGCGAAGCGACTGCAGGCTGCATCCATCTGCTCGGGCGAGCGCAGCGCCTCGATGAAGAGCGCGTCCACACCGCATGCGAGGTAGGCCTCGGCCCGGTCCAGCGCGGCGTCCAGCCCTTCCACCGCCACTGCGTCGGTGCGGGCCAGGATCAGCGTGTCGCTCGACGCGCGCGCGTCTAGCGCGGCCTTGAGCTTGCCGACCATCTCGCGCTCGGGCACCACAGCCTTGCCGTCGAGGTGTCCGCAGCGCTTGGGAAAGGTCTGGTCCTCGATCTGGATCATGGCCGCGCCCGCGCGTTCGAAACCGCGCACGGTGCGCTGCGTGTTCAGTGCATTGCCGAAGCCGGTGTCGGCGTCGACGATCACCGGCAGGCGCACGCGCTCGGTGATGTGCGCAAGCGTGTCGGCCACCTCGGTGAAAGTCGTCAGGCCGATGTCGGAACGGCCGAGCCGCGTGTAGGCGATGGACGCGCCTGAAAGGTACAGCGCCTCGAAGCCGGCCTGTTCGGCCACCAGCGCGCTCAACGCGTCGTATACGCCGGGGGCCAGCACCACGTCGGGCTTTGCCAGGCGGCTCTTGAGGTTGTGATTCGTCATGCGGACGTCTCCTTGGATCGAATGAGCGCGGCTGCCGTGCGCGCCGCGATGAAGCCGCCAGCCACGGCGCTCAGCAGTCCGTTGCCGGAGAGATAGCCCCACACCGCGTCGCCGGAAACGCCACCGGCCGCGCCGCCCGCGGCCAGCAGGTTGGGCAAGGGGGTGCCGTCCTCGCGCAGCACGCGCGTGTCGGCCGCAATGTCGAGGCCGCCCTGGGTGTGGAAGAGCGCGCCCGTCACCTTGACGGCGAAATACGGCGCATCGAGCGCGCGTGCGAACACGCGGCCGTCAGGTGTCGGCGTGCTGTCTCGCAGTGCGTCGAGCGTCCCTTGCAACACGGCTTCGTCGCAGCCGATGCAGGCGGCCAGTTCGTGCGCCGACTCGCAGCGGCGCAAGGCACCGGCCGCTTCGGCATCGCAAAAATCCGGGAAGCTGCGTGCCAGCGCGAGCAGTGGTGTGTCGAACACGTTCCATGCCACGCCGCCGGGCTGTGCCAGCACATGGACCGCAGCCTCCGAGTAGCCCTGTGTCTCGTCGTGGAAACGGCGCCCCTCGCGGTTGATCTGCACGCCGCCTTCCATCATCACGGCCCACGACATGAGCGCGCCCTGCGGCGTGACCCAGGAGCCGTGCCCCTGGTAGCCGCCCAGGTCGCGCAGCCGCGCGCCCAGCGCCTGTCCCCAGAGGACGGCGCTACCGTCGTTGCCAACGTGCCCGCCGAAGGCGGCCTCAGCCATCTCTGGCAGCAGCGAGCGCACCATCTGCGCATTGCCCCCGAAGCCGTTGCAGGCCAGCAGCAGCGCATCGCAGCCTAGCGTCTCGCGCCGGCCGTCGGGGCGCAGGTAGTCAATACCGATCACGCGGTCGTCGGCGTCGAGCACCAGCGTCTCGACCACGGCTTGCGTCAGCACCGGAATGCCCGCGGCTTCGGCCGCCGCCTGGAGCCTTGCCATCAGCGCGGCACCGGTCTTCTGGGGCAGCGTGTGCATGCGGCGCACGCTGTGGCCGGGGTAGAGAAAGCCGTCGAGCAGCGTCCAGTCGAAGCCGTGGAGCGCCTGCAGCGCATCGAGGGCCGGGCCGATCGCGGCCACATACGCATCGACGAGCACGGGCGCGGCGCTGCCGTGCGCCTTGGCCTGGATGTCGGCGGCGAATCGCGCGGCGCTGTCGTCGACACCGTGTTCGCGTTGCACGCGCGTGCCCGGCGCGGGAATGAAGCCCGAGGACAGTGCCGTCGATCCGCCCGGCTGCGCACCGCGTTCGAGCACCACGCAATCGACGCCTGCGTCGGCCAGCATCAGCGCGGCCGTGAGTCCGCAGGCCCCGCCTCCGACGATGGCCACGGACACATGCGCGTCGGCCTGAAGCAACGCCGCGCGGCGAATGGTTCGCACAGGCGCCATCGTCATGCCAGCGAATCAGCGAAGGGTTGGCAAGCCGTGACCTCGGCCACGTTGCGCATGTCGGCCAGCGAGGTCTGATGGCGCTCCTCGCCGAAGGCCGCGCAGCCGTCCGCAAGCACCAGCGTGCGGTAGTCGCGCATGTGGGCGTCGCGAACGGTGCTCGCCACACCGCCGTTGGTCACGATGCCGCACACGGCCACCGTGTCGATGCCTGCGCGGCGCAGCACCCAGTCGAGCTGGGTGTTGAAGAAAGCCGAGTACGCGACCTTGCTGACCGTCACGTCGACAAGGCCCGCGAGCGCATCCACGTTCGCCTGACCCCAACTGCCGGGCGCGAAGTCGCCCTTGGTCAGGTAGGGGCGCAGCGCCTTGAGATGCGGCGACACCATCGGTTCGCCGGCCGCATCGGGCCACAGCGTGAATTGGCTCGCGACGACCAGCCCGCCGGCCGCCTTGAGCGCGCGTGCGACGACTGCCACTCGGGCAGGCAACAGCAGCGCGGGCGGATTGGAATCGCCACCGCGCGCGTAGGCGCCTTTCGGGTCCAGAAAGTCATTCTGCAGATCGATGATGATCAGCGCCGTCTTGGCCGCGACGATGGGTTTGCCTTCGCTCATGACGGCCTCACCAGCAGATTCCCGTGCGCATCGACCTCGGCATGGAAGCCCGGTTCGAGCCACACGGTGGTGTCGGCCTGCTCGAGGACGGCAGGACCGTCGATGCGCGCACCCACCGGCAGCCCGAGGCGGGCGTAGCGCACGGCGTCGTGCCACTGGCCTTGGTGGAACACGCGCTGCGTGCCCAGCGGCGCAGTGCTGCCCTCGCCTTCTGGCGCCAGCACGGCCAGGTCGAACTTGGGGCGCACGCCGATGCGCGCATAGCGCAGGTTCATCACGCGAATCGCGATGCCGTCGAGCACGCGGCCGAAGGCGGCGGTGTAAGCGGCTTCGAAGGCGGCGCGGATCGATGCGGCGGTCAGCGGCGTCTTGCCCGCGTCGGCCATCGTCACCGGCAGCGTGTGCGTCTGGCCCGCATAGAGCATGTCGAGCGCCACCACCTCGCGCACTTCGTCGAAGCGCACGCCCGAAGAATCCAGCCGCTGCTGGCAGCTGGAGGCCAGCTCGTCGATGCGGCGCCGCAGGTCGGCCACATCGAGATCCGCCAGCGGCGTGTTGAGGGTCTGCACCGCGTCATGGCGCATGTCGGCGATCACGCAGCCCAGCGCCGAGGTGACGCCGGGGTAGCGCGGCACGATGCCGGTGGCCACGCCCACTTCGCGCATCATCGCGCACACATGCAGCGCACCGCCGCCGCCAAAGGGCATGTAGGCGAAGCGCCGCGGGTCGTGCCCGCGCTCGATGGACACCAGGCGGATCGCGCCGGCCATGCGTGCGTTGGCCACGGTCAGGATCGCTTCCGCCGCCGCATGCACGTCGAGCCCCAGCGGGCGCGCCACGTGTGTCTCGATGGCCTCGCGCGACTTCTGCGCATCCAGCGCCGCGAGCAAGCCGCCACCCAGCGGCCGGTCGGCGGCGATGCGCCCGAGCAGCACGTTGGCATCGGTCACCGTCGGGCGCATGTTGCCTCGTCCATAGCAGGCCGGCCCAGGCACGCTGCCCGCCGACTCCGGACCGACCTGGAGCATGCCGCTGGCGTCGACGGACGCGATCGAGCCACCGCCTGCGCCGATGGTCTCGATCTGGATCATCGGCGAGCGGATCACCATCCCGAACTCGATGGCGGTCTGCGCCGCCAGCGCGGCCTCGCCGTTCGCCACCAGCGACACATCGAACGAGGTGCCGCCCATGTCGCCGGTGATCGCGTTCGGAAAGCCCGTCGCGCGCGCGATCGCCGCGCAGGCGATCACGCCCGCCGCCGGGCCCGAGAGCGCGGTGCGCACCGGCAGGTCGCTCGCGGTCTGGCGCGACATCACGCCGCCGTTGCTTTGCACCACCAGCAATTCGCCCGCGAAGCCCTGCGCGCGCAGGTCGCTCTCGAGGCGGCCCAGGTAGCTGCCCACCACCGGCTGCAGCGCCGCGTTGAGGGTTGCGGTCGAGCAGCGTTCGAACTCGCGGATCTCGGGCAACACCTCGCTGGCCGAGGTGACGTGCGGGTTCGGCCAGATCTCGCGCACCGCCGCCGCCGCGAGGCGCTCGTTCTCGGGGTTGGCGTAGGTGTTGATGAAGAACACGCACACCGCCTCGCAGCCGGCTTCGAGCAGCGAACGTGCTTCGGCGCGCACCTGCTCCAGGTCGACTGCCGTGTGCAGCGTGCCGTCGGCCAGCACGCGCTCGTCGACCTCGCGGCGCAGGTCGCGCGGCACCACCGGCAGGAAGCTGCCGCGCAGGCCCCAGGTCTGCGGCCGGTCGCGGCGGCGCATCTCGAGCACGTCGCGAAAGCCGCGCGTGGTGATGATGCCGGTGCGCGCCACCTTGCGCTCCAGCAGTGCGTTGGTGCCGACCGTGGTGCCGTGCACGATGGTGGCGATGGCCGCGGCCGAATCGGCCACGCGCGCCACGCCGTTCATGAAGCCGCGCGCTTCTTCGCCGCGCGTGGAAGGCACCTTGACGATGCGCGCGGTGCCGTTGGCTTCGTCGAGCACGAAGAGGTCGGTGAAAGTGCCGCCGACATCGACGCCGACGACCAGGGATTTGCCAGGGGAAGTCATTGGGATGCTTTCTTGTCGTTGCCGCCGCTCACGTAACCCATGGCGACATCGGCCGCGCGCTGCTGCGCGGGCCGCTCGGCGGCGTGGCCCCAGCCGCCGCCGCCGGGGGTTTCAAGGCGCACGCGTTCGCCACGCGCCAGCGTGATGCCGCGCATCTTCGACACCATGGGCGGCGTGTGCCATTCGCCGGCGTTCTCGTAGCGGAACACGTTGACGGCACCGCTGCCGCCTCCCGCGATGCCCTTGGGCGGCGAAGTGCCGCGCTCGCCGAAGACGAACACCTCGGCATCCTTCTCGAGCAGCTCGATTTCATAGACGGCCCCGAGGCCGCCACGGTGCTGGCCGTCGCCGCCGGAGTCGGCGCGCAGCGACCATTCGGTGAATCGCACGGGATACGCGGCTTCGAGAATCTCGAGCGGCGGAATCGTTGCCGTGGAGATGGGCGCGTTGCCGTGCGCCAGGCCGTCTCCGCTCGAATGGCCCCCGTGGCCGCCGCCGAAGAAGCTGAACATCACCCAGCGCTGGCCCTCGCGGCCCTTGTCGCTGCGGTGCCCGGCAATCGACAGCGCGTTGATGGTGCCGTAGGCCTGTGCCACCGCGCGCGTGGGATCGGCCTGCGCGGCGGCGCTGAAGATCACGTCGATCATGCGCAGGATGGTCTCCGTGTAGCCGCCGACCGGGCGCGGGCGCTCGCAGCTGATCACGAGCTTGTCGGGAATCACGAAGTCCACCGCGTCGAGCACGCCCGCGTTCGCGGGTACGTCGGGAAACAGGTGCTTGAGCGCCACGTAGCAGGCAGCCACCGCGGTTGCGCGCGAGATGTTCACCGGGCCAGCGCATTGCGGCGAAGTGCGCGAGAAGTCGAGCGTGAGCCGGTCGCCCGCCACGGTCATGTCGAGCGCGATGGTCAGCGGCTCGTTGACGATGCCGTCGTTGTCCAGCACGTCCTCGAAGCTGTAGCGGCCGTCGGGCAGCGAGGCGATGTGCGAGCGCATAAGGCGCAGCGCGCGGCCGCGCAGTTCGCCCAGCGCGTTCAGCACCAGATCGTCGCCGTACTCGTCGAGCAGGCCGTTCAGCCGCCTGGCGCCAAGCTCCAGCGCGGCGAGCTGGCCGTTCAGGTCGCCCCAGAGGCTGTCGGGCAGGCGCGTGTTGGCCTGCAGGATGGCGAGCACGTCGGCGTCGAGTTCGCCGTTGCGCACGATACGCACCGGCGGGATCTGCACCGCCTCCTGCCAGCACTCGGTGGCGGCGGGGTTGTAGTTGCCGGGTACCGCGCCGCCGACGTCGTGCCAGTGGGCGGCCGAGGCCATGTGGCAATACAGCTTGCCGTTGCGGAAGAAGGGCTTGACCAGCTTGAAGTCGTTGGCGTGCGTGCCGCCGTCGTAGGCGTCATTGCTGATCCAGACGTCGCCGTCTTTCATCCCGCCGCGGGCGTCGGCGGCCTTGGCCGTGGCCCGCACCGCGAAGGCCATGGCGCCCACGAACACCGGCAGGCCCGACTTGCCCTGCACCAGCGTGTCTCCGGTGACGGCGTCGTAGAGGCCGTGGCAGGCATCGTGCGCCTCGGCAATGATGGGATTGAACGCGCTGCGATAGAGCGTGGCGTCCATTTCGTCGGCCACCTGCTCGAGGCGGCCGCGCAGCACGGCGAGCGTGACGGGGTCGAGGGTCGGGGCGGAAGAAGGATCAGGCATCGGGGGCTTTCGTGAAGGCGGGGCGGCCAGTGCGCTGGCGAAGCTGGTTCAACAATCCGCCGGCGCGGACCATGTCCATGAGAAATCCGGGCACCGGCTCGCAGGCCAGGCGCCGGGCGCCGGGCGCGACGATTTCGGGCGAGCCCGTGTCGAGGGCGATCTGCTCGCCCTCGCTCAGCGTCTCTGCCTCGGCGCAGGTCAGCAGCAGCAGGCCCACGTTGAAGGCGTTGCGAAAGTAAAGGCCGCTGTACGAGGGCGCGATGACCGCCGTCACGCCCAGCTGCACCAGCACGGCGGCGGCCTGCTCGCGCGAGGAGCCGATGCCGAAGTTGGGCCCGGCCACCAGCACGTCGCCGGGCTCCACGCCCGCGGCGAAGTCGGGCCGTATGGCCTCCAGGCAGTGCTTCGCGATCACGTCGATGCCGTGCTTCATGGCATGGCCCGGCGCGAGCAGGTCGGTGTCGATGTCGGCGCCCAGGCGCCAGACGCGATGGGTGGCCCGGGTGACGCTCATGCCAGCACCTCGCGCGGATCGGTCACGCAGCCGCGCAGTGCCGCGGCCGCTACCGTGTAGGGCGAACCCAGGTACACCTGCGCGGTCGGCGAGCCCATGCGGCCCTTGAAGTTGCGCGCCGTGGTCGAGATGACGGTGATGTCGTCGCCCATCGGGTCGCCATAGCCCGAGCAGGCACCGCACGCGGTCGGAAACAGCTCGGCGCCCGCGTCCATCAGCGCCTGCAGCACGCCCTCGGCGCGCGCCTGCTCCTGGTCCTGGATGCTGGCGGGCGCGACGATCAGCCGAATGCCGGCCGCCACCTTGTGCCCGCGCAGCACCTGCGCCGCGGCGCGCAGGTCGTCGAGCTTGGCGCCGGTGCACGCGCCGATGTAGGCCACGTCCACGTGCATGCCCGCATAGCGGCTCACGCCGTGCGAATTGGCCGGGCTGTGTGGCGCGGCGATGTGCGGCTCCAGCGTGGCGGCGTCGAAGTGGTGGCGCGTGAAGTCCGCGTCTTCGTCCGTGAACCAGCGCGCCGTGTCGGCGCGCGGTGCGCCCGCGCCTTCGAGGAAGGCGGCCGTGGTCTCGTCGGGCGCGATAAGCCCGGCCTGCGCGCCCAGCTCGGCGCTCATGTTCGACAGCGTCATGCGCTCCTGCATCGACAGCGCGGCCACCGCCGGTCCCGCGAACTCCACCGCCTGGTAGCGTCCGCCATTCATGCCGAAGCGGCCGATCATGTGCAGCATCATGTCCTTGGCGGTCACGCCCGCGGGCAGCGCGCCGTCCCACCACATGCGGATGGTCTCGGGCACGCGCAGCCAGATCTCGCCGGTGACGACCACGCCCAGCATCTCGGTGCTGCCCACGCCGAACATGTAGGCGCCGAATGCCCCGCCCGTGGGCGAGTGCGAGTCGCCACCCACGCACAGCATGCCGGGGCGGATGTGGCCGTGCTGCGGCACCACCACGTGGCAGATGCCCTGGCTGTCGTAGACGTGCGGCAACTGCTGCTCGCGCGCCCAGTCGCGCGCGATGCGCACGATGCGACGCGAGTCGTCGTCGCGCTCGGGCACGTAGTGGTCCATCACCAGCACGATGCGCGAGCGGTCCCAGATCTGCGCGCCCAGTTCCTCGAGCATGGGCTTCAGGCGGCGCGGGCCCGAGGAGTCGTGGAACATGGCGAGGTCGACGCCGCAGGTCACGATCTCGCCCACGGCCACCTGCTCGCGACCGCTCGCGCGCGCGATGAGCTTCTGCGCCAGTGTCTGCGGCGCTGTCCGCCTTGGCATTCGGGTTGCTGCGGAAGGGCTCATTCCGGCTTGGCTCCTGAGAATTTGACGACCTTGGCCCAGCGCGGGATCTCGCTCTGCACGAACGCGGCGAACTGCTCGGGCGAGTTGCCGACCGGGACGGCTCCCTCGGTGTCCAGCCGCTTGAGCATGTCGGGCTGCTGCAGCGCATGGCGCGCCGCGTCACTGAGCTTGCGTGCCACCTCGGCAGGCAGGCGCGCCGGGCCGAACAGGCCGAACCACGCGCTCGACTCGTAGCCGGGCAAGGCCTCCGCGATGGCCGGCACGTCGGGGAACGCGGGCAGGCGCCTGGCCGTGGTGACGCCCAGCGCCTTGAGCTTGCCGGCCTGGATGTGGGCCTTGACGTTGCCCACCGCCGCGAACATCAGCTGCACCTGGCCTGCGAGCAGGTCCTGCACGGCGGGCGCGGTGCCTTTGTAGGGGATGTTCACGATGTCCACGCCCGACTGCATCTTGAAGGCCTCGCCCGCCATGTGCAGCGACGAGCCCACCGCGCCGATGGCGAAATTGAGTTGCCCGGGCCTGGCCTTGGCCAGCGCGATGAGCTCGCGCACATCCTTCACCGGCAGGCTGGGGCTGGCCACCAGGATGGACGGCGAGGTCGCCACGCAGGTCAGCGCGGTGAAGTCCTTTACTGGGTCGAAGGGCAGCGTGGGGTACAGCGTGGCGTTGATGGCGTGGCTGGTGAAGCTCAGCAGCAGCGTGTTGCCGTCGGGCGCGGCCTTGGCGACCGCGTCGGCGGCGATGTTGCCGCCTGCGCCGGGCTTGTTCTCGACGATGACGGTGCGGCCCAGCGCGGGGCCCATGCTGACGGCCAGCGAGCGCGCGAGCGTGTCGGTCGAGCCGCCGGCGGGCGCGCCGACGAGGATGCGCACGGGCGCGTTGCCGACCTGCGCACGGGCACCGGCGGCAAAGGCCAGCGCGGCCAGTGCGGGGGGCGCGATGAGGATGTCACGGCGTTTCATCTGGAGGTCTCCTTGTATTTTTGAAAGGCTCGAGGGGTTCACAGGCCCAGGTACGCACGCCGCAGCTCGTCGCTGCCCAGCAGTGCATCGGGCTTGCCGGAGAAGCGCACGCTGCCGTTCTCCAGCACGTAGGCGCGGTCGGCGATCTCCAGCGACTGGCCCACGTTCTGCTCGACCAGCAGCACCGCGAGGCCGCCGTCGCGCAGCTCGCGAATGAGCGTGAACATCTCTTCCACCAGCAGCGGCGAGAGGCCGAGCGAGGGCTCGTCGAGGATCAGCAGCACCGGCTCGGCCATGAGGCCGCGCGCGATGGCCAGCATCTGCTGCTCGCCGCCGCTCATGGTGCCGGCGTGCTGCGCCATGCGTTCGCGCAGGCGCGGGAAGATGTGGAACATCTTCTCGACGTTGGCCGCGCGGCGTTCGCGTGCGCGGGTGAAGGAGCCGAGCTCCAGGTTCTCCAGCACGCTGAGGTTGGGAAACACCTTGCGGCCTTCCGGCACCTGGATGAGGCCGGCCTTGACCACGTCGCGGTAGTGCGCGCCGCTCAGGTCCTTGCCGTCGAAGCGCACGGTGCCGCTCCACGCGGGCACCAGGCCGCAGACCACCTTGTTGAGGGTCGACTTGCCCGCGCCGTTGCTGCCGAGCAGCGCGACCATCTCGCCGGCGTCGACCTGCAGATCGACGCCGCGCAGCACCTCCACGCGGCCGTAGCCGCCGCGCAGGCCCTGGATATCGAGCAATGCGCTCATGCGGATGCTCCCGCAGCGGCCTTGCGCAGCCGCGCCGCCGTGCCGTGCCCGAGGTACGCCTCGACGACCCGGTCGTCGGAAGTCACCTGCGCGGGGTTGCCCTCGGCGATGAGCCGGCCCTGCGCCAGCACCCACACGTGCTCGGCGAGGTTCATCACGGCCTGCATCACGTGTTCGATCATCAGCACGGTCACGCCGCTGTCGGCGATGCCGCGCACCACCGGCATCATCTCGGCGATCTCCTGGGGGTTGAGGCCTGCGAGCACTTCGTCGAGCAGCAGCAGGCGGGGCCGCGTGGCGAGCGCGCGGGCAAGTTCCAGGCGCTTGCGGCCGGCCACGGTGAGGTCCGACGCGGGTTTGTCCAGCTGCGGCGCCAGGCCCACCCGCAGCGCGACCGCCTCGGCGTTGCGCAGTGCCTCGGCGCGGTTGCGCACGTGCAGGTGCGCGCCCACGGCGATGTTCTCGCGCACGGTCTGCGCGGCGAAGGGCTTCACGATCTGGAAGGTGCGCGTCATGCCGAGCACGGCATTGCGGTGCGGCTCGTGGCCGGTGATGTCCTGCCCGGCGAAGCGCACGCTGCCGGTGTCGGGCTTCAGGAAGCCGGACATCAGCGCGAACAGCGTGGTCTTGCCAGCGCCGTTGGGGCCGATCAGCGCCGTGAGGCTGCCCTGCGTCACGGCCAGGCTCACGTCCTGCACGGCCTTCAGGCCGCCGAAGGAGCGCGAGATGCCGTCGAGTTTCAACAAGGGCTCAGTCATTGCGGCCTCCCTTCGCCTTCCACAGCTGCCGCACCGACAGGCCCAGGCCCGCCACGCCGCGCGGCAGGAAGATCACGATCAGCACGAGCACCGTGCCGTAGATGACCATGTTGATGCCCGGCAGCTCGCCGAACAGGTTGCGCGTGAGGTCCGACAGCAGATGCAGCACGGCCGCGCCCAGCACCGGCCCCCACAGCGTGCCCATGCCGCCCACGATGGCCGCGACCAGCGCCTCCACCGAGGTGACGGAGCCGTAGGCGATGCCCGCGTCGATGTACTGGAACACCTGCACATAGAACGCACCGGCCGCGCCCATGAAGGCGGCCGACAGGCCGATGGCCGCGAGCTTGACGCGAAACGGGTTCACGCCCACGGCGCGCGCGGCGTCCTCGTTGTCGCGCACCGCCTGCAGGTAGGCACCGAAGCGGCCGTTGCGCAGCCACCAGGTCACGAGCAGCGCCACGACCACCATCGCCAGCACCACCCACAGGTAGCCCGCGCGCGACGCGAACTGCATGTTCCCCACCGCTTCGCGCAGCGGCACCATGAGGCCGACACCACCGCCGGTGAACGGCACGGAGGTCGCGACGATGCGGAACACCTCGGCGAAGGCCAGCGTGACCAGCGCGAAGTAGGAGCCCTTCAGGCCATAGCGGAAGGTGAGCGCGCCGACGAAAAGGCCCACCACCGCGGCACCGGCCACCGCCAGCGGCAGCGCGACCCACGCGTTGATGCCACCCTGCAGCTGCGCGATGGCCTGGATGTAGGCACCGGTGCCGAAGAACAGCGCGTGCCCGAAGGAGAACTGCCCGCCGAAGCCGCCGAGGATGTTCCAGGCCTGCGCGATGAGCGTGGCGTAGAGCGCCATCATCACGAAGTTCAGCATGACGCCCGACTGGGTGACCAGCGGAACGCAGCCGACGGCCACGGCGAAGAGCGCGATGGCCGCGAGCTGCTTGTATCCGGTGTTGACGCCCTCTTTCATGCCTTGGCTCCGAACATGCCCTGCGGGCGGAACAGCACCACGCCGATGAAGATGGCGAAGATGCCGATCTGCCCGAGCGACTCACCCAGGTACAGGCCGCCGAGCGACTCGACCACGCCCACGAGGAAGCCGCCGATGAGCGCGCCCACGAAACTGCCCATGCCGCCGAGCACGACGATGGTGAAGGCCACCAGCACGAAGCCGCTGCCGACCTGCGGGTTGACGTAATACGCGGGCAGCAGGAAGCAGGCGGCCGCGCCGAGGCAGGCCAGGCCGATGCCGAAGCTCATGGCGTACACGTGGTCGACGTCGATGCCCATGAGCTTGGCGCCCTCTTTCTCCTTGGCGACGGCGCGAATGGCGCGGCCCAGGTCGGTGCGGCCCATGATCCAGAACAGGATGCCCGAGACCACGAGCGCGCCGGCGAAGGCGACGAGCTTGGGCACGGCGATCATGGCGGGGCCGATGGCCACGGTGCTCAGCGAATAGGCGGTCTCGATGCTGCGGGTGTCCGACTTGAAGAACAGCAGCGCGAGGTTCTCCATGACGATGGCGATGCCCAGCGTGGCGAGCAGGATGTTCTCGTCCTTGCCGTGGCCTGCCTTGTTGATGACGATGCGCTGCAGCGCGTAGCCCAGCGCAAACATGCCAACAACGGCAATGGGCAAGGCCATGTAGGGGTCGATGCCCCAGCGTTCCTTCAGGAAGTACACGGCGTACAGGGCCAGCATCAGGCATGCGCCATGGGCGAAGTTGATGATGTGCAGCACGCCGTAGATGAGCGTGAGTCCCACGGCGATCAGGGCGTACACGGCGCCTGTCGTCAGTCCGTTGAGGACCGATGGGAAGAGGATGTTGATGTCTGGCATGTGGCTCGCTGGTGCTTGGCTTCTTGTCTCTTCATGAAGGCCGCCCGCCTTGCGGTGCCGGCCCTGCAGCTCAAGCCTTGAGCGGGAAGACGGGGTCCACTTCCCGGTAGTCGCGCGGGATGATCACCTTGATGTCGTTCTTCACCACCTGCGTCATCAGGGGTTGCGCGCCTTCGTTCTGTCCGTTGACGAACTTCGTGGGGCCGTACGGCATGATGTGATTCGAGAAGGTGCTCTTCTCCAGCGCGTCGATGATGGCGGCGCGCTCCATCGACCTGGCGCGCTCGATGGCATCGGCCAGCAGCCACATCGAGGTGTAGGTCATGAAGACCTCGTAGCTGAAGAACTGGCCCTTGGCCTCCACGCGCTTGCGCAGTTCCTGCGCCCGCTTGTCCTTCGGATTGAACCAGTGGTTGCAGTCGATGATGCCGTTGGCCGCGTCCGGAAACTCCTTGACGAACTTGTAGCTCGACGCGGCGCCGCCCAGCACCGAGAAGATCGCCTTGGGCACCACCTTCTGCTGCTGCATGGTGCGCACCAGCAGCGCGTATTCGTTGTAGTAGTTGGCCGGAATCACGATGTCGGGGTTGACCGACTTCATGCGCAGCACGATGTTGTTGAAGTCGCGCGTGGGGTTGGCATGCTTGACCACCTCCTTCACCTCGAAGCCGTAGCCCGGGAGCTCGCGCGACAGCAACTGCGCGGTGCCCGCGCCGAACAGCGACTCCTCGTGGATGATCATCACGGTCTTGGCGGGGCTGCCCGCGGCCTTGTTGAGCACCAGCAGGTTGGCCATGGCCACCTCGGTCGATTTCTTGTAGCCGGGACCGAAGCGGAAGGTGTTCTTCAGGCCGCGCTCGACGATCTGGTCGGCCACGCCCACATCCACCACATGAGGCAGGTTGTACTTGGCGGCGGCCTGCGTGGTGGCCAGGCAGATGGCCGAGGCGAAGGCGCCCACGATGGCCGATACACCGGCTTCGTTCATCTTCTCGACCTCGGCCGCGCCGGCCTGCGGCTGAGATTGCGCGTCGCCCAGCAGCGCCTCGAGCTTCGCGCCACCGAGCGACTTGATGCCTCCCGCGGCGTTGATGTCCTCGATGGCCATGAGGGCACCCAGGCGGCACTGCTGGCCCGAATAGGCCAGCGCACCGGTGACCGGATGCAGCACACCGACCTTGACGGTCTTGGGCTGCGCGCCGGCCACGAGCGGGAAGGCAACGGCAGTGGCCAGGGCGGCGGACTGCGAAACGAAACTGCGGCGGTTCTGCATGGGGCTTTCCTTCTTCTTCAGTTGAACTGGGCTGACACGTCTTTGCTGACCCACACCTTCGCGTCGATGCTGCCCACGCGGGAGAGCTGCATTTCGTAGGTGTAGCGGTCGGGGCGGTAGAGGCCGTGCAGCCACTGCACGGGCCGCTCGTCTTCGTCGTAGATCAGGCGGCGAACCGCGAGCAGGGCGGAGCCGACGGACACATCGAGGTGCTGCGCGAGCACGTTGTCCGCCAGCCGCGCCGAAATGGTCTGGTGCGCGCGCCCCACCTTGACGCCGGACTCTTCCAGCAGCACGAGAATGGGCTTCTTCGACAGCTCGCGGCGGCCGAAGCGGCGCGCGATGGAGTCGGGCACGTAGGTCGTGATATGCGAGAGCGGCCCTTCCTTGGTAGACCGCACGCGCACAGCCTTCTGTACCGGGTCGCCGAGCTGCAACTGCAGCGCCTGGGCCACCTGCGTGGACGCGGTGATGGTGGCCACCTCGATCACCTTGACGGAGGTGTGCAGGCCCATGGTCACCAGGTTCTCGAGCAGGCCTCGCAGATTGGCACGCTCCATGCTCTTGCCAGCAGGCCCCTCGCCGGCGATGGGCGGCGACAGCGCGCGCGTGCGGCGCCCCGGGTTGCGCGCGATCAGTCCTTCGGAGGCCAACTGCTCCAGCGCGCGCCGGACCGTGACACGGGCGACATTGAACTGAGCCATCAGCGCGAGCTCGCCGGGAAGACCTTCCGCGAAACGCCCTTCGTGCAACTGCTCACGCAGGACCAGATAGATCTGGTGGTATTTCGGCAAAGGCATTTGCGACATGCCTTTGATGTTTTTGCAGTTTCAATGTTCTGTCAATGGGACATTTAAAGCCTGCATCGGCCGTGTCCGGCCGCCGACGCTGTTACTTGAAATCGTCCGCCAGGATGTCGAACTTGCGCAGCTTGTCGTGCAGCGTCTGCCGTGCGATGGCAAGCGCGGCCGCCGTGGCGGGCTGGTCACCCTTGTGCTTGCGCAGCGCCTCGACGATCACCGCGCGCTCGAAGGCCTCGACCTGCTGCGGCAGCGCGCGTGGCAACGCCGGCAGGCCGTCGCCGGTGCCGCGCGTCTGCGTGAGGCGCTCGCCGAGCAGGCCCAGCACGAAGCGGTCCGCCACGTTGCGCAGTTCGCGTACGTTGCCGGGCCATGCGTAGGCCATCAGGTCGGCCAACTGCGCGTTGGTCAGAGGCGGCGCCGGGCGCTCGTAGCGGTTCGCGGCCAGCAGCGTGAAGTGCTCGAACAGCAGCGGGATGTCTTCGCGCCTCTCGCGCAACGGCGGCAGTTCGATGAAGGCCACGCCGAGCCGGTAGTACAGGTCAGCCCTGAACTTGTGCCGGTCGCTCATTTCCTTCAGGTCTTCCTTGCTCGCAGCCACCACGCGGCAGTCGAAGGGAATGGCCTTGTTGGAGCCGATGCGCTCGATGTTGCGCTCCTGCAGTGCGCGCAGCAGCTTGATCTGTACCGGCATCGGCATGCTTTCGATCTCGTCGAGGAACAGCGTGCCGCCGTTGGCATACTCGAACTTGCCCACCCGCGCGCGGTTGGCGCTGGTGAAGGCGCCGGCCTCGTGGCCGAAAAGCTCGCTCTCGGCCAGTGCCTCGGGCAGGCCGCCGCAATTGAGGGGCACGAAATGCTGGCGGCGGCGCTCGCTGTGAGCATGCAGGCATTGGGCGACGAGCTCCTTGCCGGTGCCGGTCTCGCCGTAGACCAGCACGTCGGCCGAGGTCTCGGCCAGCGTCATCACGGTGCGGCGCACCTGCTGCATCTGGGCCGATCGGCCGAGCAGCACCGACTGGATGCCGTTCCAGTTCTCCAGCGCGTCGCGCAGCTTGCGCACCTGCAGCGTGAGCTGGCGGCGCTCGATCGCGTGGCGCACGATGGCCACCAGTCGCTCGGAGCTGAAGGGTTTCTCGATGAAGTCGTAGGCACCTTCGCGCATGGCCTGAACGGCCATCGCGATGTGGCCGTGGCCCGTGACCAGGATGACCGGAAGCTCGGCGTCGGCCGTGTGCAGCTCGCCCAGCCACTCGGTGCCGCTCATGCCGGGCAGGCGCACGTCGCTGATCACGATCGCCGGCACGCCGAAACTGATGTGCGCCCGCGCGCGCTCGGCGCTGGCGAAGGCTTCGACCTCGAAGCCGGCCAGGGTCAGCACCTGGGCCGTGCTGAGGCGGACGTCTTCGTCGTCCTCCACCAGCAGCACCCGGATGGCAGGGTTGTCGCTCACTTGGGCATCACTCCTGTGCAATGGAATCAAAGGAATCGGAATTGGAAGGAAAGGAACCGGGCGGGTTGTGGATCACGGCAATGGCGGCAGGCAAGTCGACCACGAAGCAGGCGCCGCCGTGCGCCAGGTTGGCTGCACGCAGCGTGCCGTCCATCGCGCGCACCAATTGTGCCGAGATCACGAGCCCCAGGCCCAGACCGGCACCCGCGGGCTTGCTGGTGACGAAAGGCTCGAACAGACGCGGAAGAATGTCGGGATGGATGCCGGGGCCGGTGTCGCTCACACGGAGGATCACACGGCCCTCCTCCAGCCGCGCCGCAAGCCTGAGTGTGCGCATGGGCGCCTCCTGCATGGCGTCGACGGCATTGCGCATCAGGTTGGCCAGCACGCTGCCCAGCGCCGCCTCCTCGGCCATGACGCTCAGCGTGGCGGGCTGCACATCGACCTCGATGCCGACGCGGTGCTTCCTCGCTGCCTCGGCCACCATCGCCTGCGCATCGGCGATGGCCTGCGACAGCGGCAGCGGCACCAATGGCAGGTCGCTGCGATGCGCGAAAGTCTTCAGTTGCGAGGTCAGGCGCGCGAGCCGGTCGACCATGCCGCAGATGCGCTGCAGGTTGCCGCGCACGTCGTCGAGCCGGTTCCTGTCGAGCAGGATACCGGCGCTCTCGGAGAGAGTGCGCATGGCCGTGAGTGGCTGGTTGAGTTCGTGCGCCACGCCGACCGACATCTGGCCCAGCGCGGCCATCTTTCCCGCATGCACCAGTTCGCCCTGGGCCGCGCGCAGCTGCGCGGTGCGAGCCACCACGGTCGATTCGAGCGTGTCATGCGCCGCCTGCAGCGCCGCCTGGTTGGCCAGCTTCTGGTGCACTGCGCGCCGGCGCTGCCGCAGCGCGACGGCCACCAGCAGCAACACGGCCATCGCCAGGCTCGCGGTGATGGCCGTGTTGCGCGCCGCCACCCGCACCGGCGCCAGATCGTCGAGCACCATCAGTTGCCAGGGGGCATCACGCAGGGGCCTGACCGAGGCGAGCTGGTCGGTGCCGTCCAGCGCGATCACCTGGACGTTGCGGTCCAGCGCCTGCTTCTGCGCCCACTGCAGCGGCTGCAGCGCGGCGTTGCCGTAGGGACGCGAGCGCAACACCTCGGCGCGCTGCAGGGCGTCGAGCGGCAGCAGCGGACGGAACTTCAGGTCTTCGCGCGTGGAGAGGATCACCACGCCGCGCTGGTCGATCAGCGCCACGTCGCCCGGCAGCTTGCGCCAGGCGCGCTCGGCCTCCTCGAGGTTGACCTTGACGGCCACCACGCCGCGCGTGGGCTGGCCGCGCCGAAGTGCGTACGACAGGTAGTAGCCAGGCCGGTTGCTGGTGATGCCCACGCCATAGAAACGCCCACGCCCCTGGCTCAGCGCGTCGATCACGTAGGGCCGGAACGACAGGTCCTGCCCCAGGGTGGTACCGGGCTTGTTCCAGTCGGACGCCGCCTGCGAGATGCCGGAGCGGTCGAGCACGTAGAGCATCTCGGCGCCCGCGGTGGCGTTGACGCCGTCGAGGTAGCGGTTGACCGCATCGCGCACGTGTGTGTCCGACGGCGTGTCGAGCAGCGCGGGGACGATCGGTGTCATCTCCAGCAGCGCGGGCAGGTAGTCGAAGCGTGCGAGGTCGGCGTCCAGGCCGGTCGCGAGCATGTCGAGGCGATGGTCCGCCGCCTCGCGCAGCCGCGCCAGGCCGGCCTGCATGGCGAGCTGGTGGCCCGCGAAGGCGGCCATTGCAACCAGCGCCAGCGCGCCGCACCAGCGCGCGAGGCCGCGCCACCGTCTGGAATTTTCGGAAGGCAAATCGAAGCGCCGAGCCGGCTCCCTTGAAGTCAAGGAAGCGTTATTGCACAAGGCCGTTGGGCGCGCATCGGTGCCTGCCCGGTGATGGGCGGCCAGTACGTGAAAGATAAGGTGGGCCGCGGACCGCATACCACCGAGTATCGGGGCGGACGGCCGCCTGATCTCGCTGTCTCGCGCCTCCTCGCCGCTCGCGAGACAGCGGTGGCGCTCAGCGCACCGAGCCGGCGGGCATGTGCGCCTCGGTTGCGTCGAGCACGCGCTCGGGTTCGTCGGCTTCCAGCGCGCTTTCCTGATTCAGGTGCTGGTGCATGCGCTCGGTGTCGAAGTCGCCGGTCCACTTGGCGACCACGATGGTGGCGACGCCGTTGCCGATCAGGTTGGTGAGCGCGCGGGCTTCCGACATGAAACGGTCAATGCCCAGGATGAGCGCAAGCCCTGCCACCGGCACGTGTCCCACCGCAGACAGCGTGGCCGCCAGCACGATGAAGCCGCTGCCCGTGACGCCGGCGGCGCCCTTCGACGTGAGCAGCAGCACGGCGAGCAGCGTGAGCTGCTGCGTGAGCGTCATGTCGGTATTGGTGGCCTGCGCGATGAACACGGCTGCCATCGTCAGGTAGATCGAAGTGCCGTCCAGGTTGAACGAATAGCCCGTGGGCACCACCAGACCGACCACCGACTTCTTCGCACCCAGGTTCTCGAGCTTGGCCATCATGCGCGGCAGCACCGACTCGCTGGAGGAAGTGCCCAGCACGATCAGCAGCTCTTCCTTGATGTATTTGATGAACTTCCAGATGCTGAACCCGTGGGCCCTGGCGATGCCACCGAGCACCACGAAGATGAACAGCAGGCAGGTGGCGTAGAAGGTGGCCATCAGCTGGCCCAGTTGCAGAAGCGAACTCACGCCGTACTTGCCGATGGTGAAGGCCATCGCGCCGAAGGCGCCGATGGGCGCCAGCTTCATGATGTAGCCGACGATCACGAAGAGCACGTGCGAGCCCTTCTCGATCACGTCGAACACCAGCGTGCCGCGCCCGCCGAAGCGGTGCAGCGCAAAGCCGAACATCACCGCGATCAGCAGCACCTGGAGGATCTCGCCCTTGGCGAAGGCATCGACCAGCGTGTTGGGGATGATGTTCAGGATGAAGTCGGTGGTGCTCTGCATCTTGCCCGGGCCGGTGTAGGCCGCGATGCTCTTGGTGTCGAGCTGGCTCACGTCGACGTTCATGCCCGCACCGGGCCGCACGATGTTGATGATGACCAGGCCCACCACCAGCGCGATGCTGGAGACGATCTCGAAGTACAGAAGCGCCAGGCCGCCGGTCTTGCCGACCTTCTTCATGTCTTCCATGCCGGCGATGCCCACCACCACCGTGCAGAAGATGATCGGCGCGATGATCATCTTGATGAGTTTGATGAAGCCGTCGCCCAGCGGCTTCATCGACGCTCCGGTGTCGGGGTAGAAATGCCCCAGCAGCACGCCGAGCACGATGGCTGTGATGACCTGGAAATAAAGGGACTTGTAGAAGGGTTTGGGTGCGGGTTGGGATTGGGATTGGTGGTCCACGGGGGTCTCCTAGAAATTGTCGGGGGCCGGCGGCACGGGCGAGGCACGGCGCGGAAAGGTCGGCGACGGCACAGTGGCGCCGCGCATCTCGGCCGTGGGGTCGAGGTCGCCCATGGGGCTCATCGGTTTGTCTCCTGGGTCATGGCCGGGACTCGCATCGGACATGCGGCGGGCCTTGATCCTCAGCAATCGACATGCCACGGCCCCGGCACACGCAGAAATGCGCTAAGTCGTTGATTTCCCGAGGGCTCCTGCAGACGAAGGAGCGCTGTCGCGCCGACATTCCGGATGAAGCGGTGACGAGCCGTCCGGCTGTCCGGATCAATGGGTAAGTACAAACCCTAGGACTGCATTGTGTTCGCGGCGACACGCTCGGTGTGGATCAGATCCCAGACGATCTTCGAGCGCGGCTGATGGCCGTGGCGCTGAAGGAGAGCTGCTGGACCTCGAGAAGCTTGGCCGAAGTCGTCGCCCAGGACTGCGGCCTGTCCGAGGAGGCACTGACGCTGCTGTTCCCTGCCGAGGACAAGCTCGGTCCTGGAGTGGCACCTAACCTCCCGCCTTCGCGGCGTGGCCCCCATCTTTCGTCTGCCGCCAAAGCTCTAAATAGACTCAGTTAAAAGAGACTAACGGCATCGATCATCAAAGAAAACCTTTTGTCGAAAGCAAGTTGTTCAGGATCAAGATTGATGGATGCCGTTAGTATGTTTATTATGCCGAGTCATGGCCGCCGCCCCACCTCCTCCTCGCTGTGTCGACGCTCCCAACCCTTCAGGAAACGTGACTGCCTTCGGGCAAGCTTTCGAGGCTTGGCTCTCCGACCAGCGCGACTCAGGCCTGCTGCGTCGGGAAGGCTCGGTTTCCGTCTACCAAGACATGTGGCAGGCCTTTGTGGCCTGGTGCCTGGGACAGTCCCCTGTGGTGAGCCTGTCCAGCCTGGAGCTGGCCGACCTGCAGGCATTCCAAGCAGCACGCTTCGGTCGCAAGACCTCGGATCAGTCGCTCACCCCCCGCTATGCACTGCGGCTGATGCGTCTGATCGACCGGGTGCTGCGCCACCATGCAGCGCAAACCGATACCAAGGCCAACAGGGCCGCGGCAGACTGGCTAGCGGCCAATCCCGAGGTCCGCTATGCAGATGCCTCGCATGCCGATCCGCTGCCGGAGTACCTCTCGACGAGCGAAGCCGGGCAGCTCATCGCCTTTCTTTCGGCCACCCGACCGCGGCCAGGCACTGTGCGAGAAGCTCAGCCAGCCCTGCCCTGGCAGGAAGTCCGCAACCGCGTGTCCGTGGCTTTGCAGCTCGGCGCCGGGCTCACGCCGGGCGACGCGCGGGCGTTGACGCTCGCCTCGCCTCTCACGCAAAGCGGTAGCGCACGCGAACGACCGTGGAAGCTTCATGTGCCTGGAAACGGCAATTCGCCGGCGCGCGAAACGCCGGTGGCGCCCTGGGCTGCGGAGCTGCTGCGGTACTGGCTGACCGTGCGAGCCGAGTCGGGTGTGGCGGGACAGTACCTGTTCCCCTCCACGCGCAGCGGCAAGCAATGGCAAAAGCCCTCTCAGTACGAGCGCGCAAGACAGGTGCTCGAGGACGCCGGCGTGAACTCTCGCGAAGGCGGATCGTTCCGCCTGCGGCACACCTTTGCCCTCAGGCAATTGCGACGAGGAACATCGCCGGAGGAGGTGGCCCGATGGCTGGGCATCGAGCCGGGGAAGATGAAGCGCTACGAAC
The DNA here is from genome assembly GCF_977011995.1 of Variovorax durovernensis. Lineage (NCBI taxonomy): Bacteria > Pseudomonadati > Pseudomonadota > Betaproteobacteria > Burkholderiales > Comamonadaceae > Variovorax > Variovorax durovernensis. Next base: position 964,286 of record NZ_CDRNCW010000002.1, read on the forward strand.
GGGTGCTACCAACCGTGGTCGACGTAGTCTGAGTCCAGGTTTCCGAGGTGCGCCAAGTCGCGATTCCGCCCGCAGATCGAATGGGCCCGTAGTAACCATCCGCTCACTGACTCGCGGAGGGTTGCCTGGGCATTGCTCGCAGGCGGAGGCACGACTGCCCACGGGCCGTGCGCCACGCCTGCTCTGTCAGGCACACCTCGCCACCTACATTGCCCTGCACGAACCGGAGCCGCACCCTGGCCCGCGCCAAGTGGGCTGCTGCCGGTTTCGTGGACACCGGCCTAAATTTTTCGAGCTTTCTCGAACTCTATCGGACTGACGTAGCCGAGCGTCGAGTGACGACGCGTCGGGTTGTAGAACCGCTCGATGTAGTCGAACACATCGGCGCGGGCCTGTTCCCGGGTCCGGTACACCTTTCTGGCCGTGCGCTCAGTCTTCAGTGAACTGAGGAAGCTCTCCATGGACGAGTTGTCCCAGACCTCGCCCGCGCGGCTCATGCTGCAGGTGATGCCTTGCTCCTTGAGCAGCTCCTGGAAGTGCTCGCTGGTGTATTGGCTTCCTTGGTCGGAGTGATGCAGCAACGCGACCGGCTTGCCCCGGCGCCACACGGCCATCATCAACGCATCGGCCACGAGTTGCGAGGTCATGCTGTCCTGCATCGACCAGCCGACGATGCGACGCGAGTACAGGTCGAGCACCGCAGCGGCATACAGCCAGCCCTCGGCCGTCCAGATGTACGTGAAGTCGGCCACCCACTTCTGGTTGGGCGCATCAGCCTCGAACTGACGGTCCAACACGTTGTCAGCGACTAGCGCTGCGCTGACCTCGGTCTTGCGGCAAGCCTCGGCGTCGTGGCCTCGCACGCAGGGCCTGTTCACGCATGAGCCGTTCAACGCGATGCAATCCGCATCTTTGACCCAATGCCAGCACGTCATGCCACACGCGCCGGGCGCCACAGGTACGGTCGCTGCCCAGGAAGCTCTGACGCACCTGGCTGCCGAGCACCTCGTCTTCCACACTGCGTTGGCTTCGGGGCCTGCTGAGCCACGCATAGAAGCCGCTTCGCGAGACACCGAGCGCCTCGCACATCATTGCCGACGGCCACGTCCCTCGGTGTTTCGCGACGAAGCCGAACTTCACATCGACTCCTTGGCGAAGTAGGCCGCCGCTTTTTTCAGCAGGTCACGCTCCATGCGCAGCTTGGCGTTCTCCTTTTTCAACCGCTCCAGCTCAGCCTGTTCGGGCTTCATCACGCCCTGATCAGGGAACGCCTGCTGCGGGTCCGTAGTCGCTTCACGTACCCATTTGCGAAGCACGTTCTCGTGTACATCGAGGTCGCGTGCACCCTGCGCGCCGAGGGACTCACCGTGCTGCTGGTCGACCAGATGGCCGCGCTGGCGCTGTGCGACCGCGCCTATGTGATGGAGGGCGGGCGCATCGTGGCGCAGGGCAGCGCGGCGCAGATCGCGGCCGACGGCGCGCTGGCCAGGGCCTACCTGGGCGCGGCTTGAGTTGCTGAAGCGACGGTGCCGGACTCCCGGCACAATCGCGCGATGCAGTTTTTCAAGGACCTGAGCCTTTCGACTTTCACCGCGGGCTTCGTCGCCGTGCTCGTGGGCTTCACGAGTTCGGTGGCCATCGTGTTCCAGGCGGCGCAGGCGTTCGGCGCCACGCCGGAGATGGCGGCTTCGTGGATGTGGGCGCTGGGCATCGGCATGGGGCTGGCCTCGGCGCTGCCGTCGCTGTGGTGGCGCAAGCCGGTGATGATTGCCTGGAGCACGCCCGGCGCGGCCGTGCTGGCGGCGGCCGGCATGGGCTACAGCATGAACGAGGCGGTCGGCGCCTTCATCGTCTGCGCGGTGCTCATGGTGCTGGCCGGGGCCACCGGCTGGTTCGAGCGCGTCATGAACAAGATCCCGATGGCCATCGCCTCGGCGCTGCTGGCCGGCGTGCTGGCGCGCTTCGGGCTGGGCGCCTTCATCGCGGCGCAAACGGCGCTGCCGCTGGTGCTGCTGATGCTCGGCACCTACCTCGTCACCAAGCGGGCGCTGCCGCGCTACGCGGTGCCGCTCACGCTGCTGGTGGCCATCGTGTTCGTCGCCGCGCGCGGCGAGCTGGCCTGGTCGGCGGTGCATTTCTCGCTCACCTGGCCGGTGTTCACGATGCCGGCCTTCAGCTGGCAGGCCATCGTGAGCCTGGCGCTGCCGCTGTTCGTGGTGACGATGGCCTCGCAGAACCTGCCGGGCGTGGCGGCCATCCGCGCGGCCGGCTACGGCGAACTGCCGGCCAGCAAGCTCATCACCATCAGCGGGCTGGCCACGCTGGTGCTGGCGCCGTTCGGCGCCTTCGCGCTCAACCTGAGCGCCATCACCGGCGCCATCTGCATGGGCCGCGAGGCGCACGAAGACCCGGCGCGCCGCTACACGGCGGCCGTGAGCTGCGGCGCCATTTACGTGGTGATCGGCCTGTTCGGCGCGGCCGTCACGGGGCTGCTTACCGCATTCCCGAAGGAGCTGGTCGCTGCCATCGCCGGGCTGGCGCTGCTGGGCACCATCGGCGGCGGGCTGGCCGCCGCCGTGCGCGACGAGTCGCACCGCGAGGCCGCATTGATCACCTTCCTGGTGACGCTCTCGGGCGTCACGCTGGCGGGCATCGGCTCGGCGTTCTGGGGTGTGGTGGCCGGCGCGGTGGCGCTGGCCGTGCAGCAGGCCGGCCGCCGCGCACGGAATGCGCCATGAGGTAGCTGTTGCTCTTTTCACGAAGGATTCGGGCGGCTACCTTTGCTACATGACCACCCGCAAGATACCTTCATCACGCTTCACGGCGCTGCTTCACTTCGTGGTTGAGACTACCGTTGCTGCGGCCCAAGATCATCCATCATGGCCAGACTGCACGTTCTCATGGACTTTGTTCACCGCCTCTAACGCAAAGATCACCTCCACTAGATGCAGTACGAGGGATGAAGGCAATCAAAGGGCGCAATGGTTGGGCGCGTCCCATAGAACTTCTGGCATGCCGTCGCATACGCTTCATGGCCCTTCCACAGATTCGCAAGTTCCTCTTCACCCGAGCGCACCAACTGGCTAAGGACATGTCGCCGTTCCGCGTCGTCTCTCCAGGCGTAGATTTGTTCGCGTACCCCGATTGTCACGAGAGCGTCGTCAAGTGCGAGGGAACTAACCTTCAATGAATTCAGATCCTCAACGCGAATGCCAATTTCGACTTCGGGTCGGGCCAGTTTGACAAGCAACGAGATGTACTTGCTGCTGGCGTCCTTTGACTTTGCGAACTCACGTTCCCCGACGTACTTCACTGACAACGTTTCGCACAACATGCGTGCCGTGTAGCGAACTAGATTCTGGACGTGGAACGCGAGAAGTGTGAAGTCGTCATTGGTGAACTTCGCCCATTTCTCAGACGGTGTACCAAGGGACGAATTCTGGAGGAAGGGTGCCGTAAGCTCGACGGTCAGGTAGTGTTCCAACGCGTACCTGTACTGATTGATCAGGTCTCGCTGCATCAAGTAGACGGTCGCCGCGAGCGGAGCCGCTTCGAGATGGTTCCCGCCATCCTCGATGGAGGTTAAAGCGTCACTGAAGACAGGCTCGATATTCAACATGGGCAGTTCTCAATAGCCTAGGCGGCCGACCTCACCGATGAGCTCGCCGACGTGTGGATAGAGACAGTGCTATGCAGTGTGCCACCGGTGCGGCAGCAGTTCCTCGATGCGACTGGCCGGCTGCGTCGGCAGCCTGGTCAGAACATCTTTCAAGTAGGCCCAGGGCTCCTGCCCGTTGAGCTTGGCAGATTGGATCAAGCTCATGACGGCTGCAGCATGCTTGCCCGCCCGCAAGCTGCCCGCGAAGAGCCAGTTCGAGCGTCCCAATGCGACCGGCCGGATGCGGTTCTCGACCCACTTGTTGTCGATGGCAGCATGGGGTCATCGATATAGCGCGTCAGCGCTGCCCAGCGTTTGAGGCTGTAGTCGATGGCCTTGGCCGTGGCGGCTCAACGTCGCCTCCATCGCAGGGTTACCCATGGCCATGGGGGCATTCCTGTGGGGCAACCGACTGCTTCCGCCGGGCATTGCAGAACGCAAAGAATGGGAGGTCCACGTGTTCTTCATCGCTTGGGGACTGGCCCTGCTTCACGCATCTACCTGGCGCGTTCGGCGCGCATGGGTCGAGCAGTTCGCGGCCGCTGCCGTGCTCTTGGCGACATTGCCGCTGACAGGCGCACTGGTCGGCGACCGCAACCTGATTGCCGGCCTTCGCACGGGGGACGGCGTGTTCGTGTGGTTCGAACTTGCGCTTCTGGTGCTGGCGGTTGTCTTCGCAGCGGTTGCCGTGAAGCTCGCGCACGGGCGATGACGATGGCACCGGTTGACACGCAGAAGCGGGCCGAACACAGGCAAGCGAAGAACACGAACCTTCTATTTAACCGTTCGTGCCGGGTCCATTTTCATTCGCAAAATGAGACATCCGCCGATTCGCCAGGCCTCATGAAAGACGCATGGCGCTGATATGGTGCACGCAGCAGCCTTTACTCGAATCCCTGTTGCTTTTGCATGGGGCCAACAATGTCCATGAGCCATGCCAAAGTCTTTCCTCGCCATTCCTTCCTTTGCGTGCTCGCCGGCCTTGCCGCCCTCTACATCTTCTGCGCCATGATGCTGGTGCCGGCCAAGGTCTACATCCTGCCGTACCTCATCACGCCGGACTTCATTCACCACCGGGGCGCGGTCGTCGTTCTGTTCCTGGCCGTTCCCGCTGCGATCTACCTGATCTGCTGGCAGGGCAGCGACTTCTTCGCGTGGCTGCGCGCGCCGGCGCAACTGATCGTGAGCGGGTGAGGGCTTCAATTCGGCGAACACGCCCTCGCCTTTGCGGACGTCACGCGCTTTCGCCACCGCCATGGCCGCAACCATGTGCTGCTCGAGCGTCGCGACGGCAGGACACTGCGCCTGCGCCTGAACCTGTGGGAGGCATCGGATGCTTTGCTCGCCGACGTGGAAGCGGCCGTCGGCGCCACGATGGCGGACGATGTCGAGCGCCGCCTGCACGCCGGCGAGGCGGTGATGTTCGGCGCGCTTGGCCTGCAGGCCGCGGGCCTGTTGCACAAGGGCCAGCTGATTACGTGGTCGAGCATCGACACCATTCGCACGCAGTCCGACGAGGAGGGCATGGAGGTTGACGAACACCTGGTCATCGTCGCGCATGGAAAGCCCCGAAAGATCGACCGCTCGAAGATCGACAACGAACCGGTGCTGATGGCCTGCCTGCTGCAGCGCCTGCCTGGGCATTGAGTTTCTTCCTCTACGCCTTTTCAACCACTCCAACACCCTCACAGCGCATCAGACACATGGAAATCTACAGCTCCGCCGCACAGCAAGAGAAAACCCGCGAGGACCGCCCCGTGTTCTATTCCCGCACGCGCCTCATCGCCGGCACGGCGCTGTGGGCCGTGGTGACCGTGGTGACCGTGGTGCTGGCGGTGCTGTGCATCCGCGCGCAGGACAAGAACATCGGCATCCTCATCGCTGCCTGCTTTGGGTTGCTCACGGCATGGCTCACGTTCAAGTGCCTGAACACGCTGCGCAACATCGACCAGCCTGCGTTCGTGGTCGGGCGCCAGGGCCTGACCTTCGAGAATGGCATGCTGCTGCCATGGGACAACATCGTCGAGAACACATGGGTCAACCAGAACTACATGGGCATTCCCATCGGCAGGCAGATCCAGATCAAGACCGACCTGCCCAAGCCGCGGGCGCGCGTGCTTCGCCGTGCCACGGGGCTGGAGATTTCGGGCGACGAGTATCTGGCACTGTGCGACGCTTATCGGTGAGCCGACACCCGCGGCGCACCGCTTCAATGCCGCTGGACGGCCGGCATCGAGAGGACGAGCGATGCCTTGACTTGCCGCATGGCGATGTGCGCGCGAAGCCGAGGCATCCTCAGGCATGGAGAAAGCCGTCAGTTCAGCGGCAGCCGCAGGTAGGTGCCGCGCAGCGCCTCCTGGCTCACGCCGGGCTTGCTCCAGTCGCACACGCCGCTCGGGAAGATTGTCTGCAGCCGCGCGAGATCGGCGCCGGCAATCATCACTGAGTAGTCAGCGGGGTTGACCGGCTTGAGCTGGCACTTGAGCACGTCGTTCACCAGCGGCGAGCCAGCCTGGATGCGCGGCGTGGTGAAGCGCGGGTACACGACGTTGCAACTGGCTGCCGGATCGAGCGACGCGGGCTCGTCGATGCGCGTGCCGGTCTTGTCCCAGCAAGCGTCGTTGGCGCCGGCAGGCTTGTTGCGCACCACCTTGTCGATCGAGGCGGGCGACGGGTCGGCCGCCATGTTGTCCAGCCATTTGTTCAGGAGATCAATCGAGCCGCTCATGTAGTCGTAACCCGAGGTGGAGCCGAGCGTCCAGATGATCTGGTTGTCGCTGCGGCCGTTGGCGCGCTGCAGCCGGGCTCTGATGATCAGGTCCTGCGTCGTGTCGTGGATGTCGCCCACGGCATCGGCGTTGCCGCGCTGCGTGATGATCGGGATGTTCGCAAGGCCCGCTCCCCTGAAGCCGTTCTTGAAGCCGCCTGCATAGGTGAGCCTGAGCGCATCCGGATCGGCTTCGGAGCGCGCGGGCTGCGGGTTGCCGTCGCCGTCGTAGCCGCCCACCTTCTCGTTCAGGTCGAGGAACTCCTTCACCGAGATCGTGCCGCCATTGAGCGCCCCCAGGCCGTACTGCACGCCGATGTTGTCCAGTGGCCGGCGCGCTTCCTGCGTGCCGGGCCGCTTGCCCAGCAGATTCACGTTGGTCTGGAACAGGTCGCAGCGGATGCCGCCCGGGTTGGTCGCGCGGTTGAAGATGTTCGCCACGTTGGCCGGCTCGATGAACCCGCAGCCCGCAGCGTTGTCCGACTTGATGATGCTCGCGAACGACAGGTCCCAGGCGGTGCAGGTGTTGGTGTTGAAGCCGTTCACCGCGTTCTGCTTGGCCGTCGTCCAGGTGGCGGTGTCGAGTTTGTAGACGTTGTTCAGGAGGCGGCACTCCATCACCTCGGGCATCAGCGTCTCGGGGAAGGAGACGATCGGTTGGATGCCGTCCAGGAGCCCCGGATAGAGCTGCGCGATCAGGTACTGCTGGATCGCGCCGCCGGAGCCGCCGAAGCCGGCCGTCCACTTCGGCACTTCGCCGAATTCCTCGATCACGTGCTCCTTGAGCATCATCAGCGTCTCGCCCTGCAGGTGCGGATTGGCGTGCTGGTTGTTCCAGAGTTCGGTCGAGTTCATGAAGGCGAAGCCGCGCGAGAGCTGGATGTGGCCGACGTCGCCGAGGATCGACTCGATCGGGTGCACACCCTGGTTGTACTGCGCCGAGCCGCAGCAGTCGAAGTACGCCACGAGCTTCCTGTTCCAGCCGGGGCCGGGCTTCCACGCGGCGGGCGAATCCTTCGTCGGGTTGTCGAGAACCGCGAGCCGGTACACGCCGCGGTTGATGGTGCCCGACTCCACGCGCACGATGTAGGGCACCGTAGTGCCGTCGTTCGTGGTGGTCGTTGCAAGATCGGCCGGGCGCGTTCCCTTGGGGTCCGCCAGCGGCTTGAAGACGTTGGTGTTGGTGCGGTAGTACCAGACCACCTGCGTCGCGGCCGAGCAGTCGGCATCGAGCGCGGCACCCAGGCCGTTCTGCACCGTGCGGCATTCGTAGGGCGAAATGTGCGGGCCCGAGAGGATCGGGCCGGTGATCGGATAGTTGACCAGCCTGGCCTCGGTGCGCTGCGCCGCAACATCGGCATTGCTCACCACCAGCGTATTGACGCTGCCGGTGCTGCTGGCCGGATCGGTCGTGAGGCCGGTGACAAGTCCGCGCAGCACGCGCGTGGTGGTGTTGACTGCGGGCACCTGGGAGGTCACGTCCTTGCCGTTGAGGCTCACGCGCACCTTGTCGAGCGCGACGCCCACGGGCGCGGTGATTTCGATTAGCGTGTCGCCTCCGCTGATCATGTCGGGCGCGGAAGAGAGCGTCTTGATCTGGAACGCGGCCGGTGTCTGCGCGACGGGCGGGGGACTGGCGCCCGGGATGAATGAGAACCCTGATCCGTCCGACCCTCCGCCGCAACCTGCGGCGAGCAGTACACCGGCCATCGCGAGACCGGCTGCGGCGGCCCGCGTCCGGATCCGGGGCCACGGAAAAACCCGCTTGTGCGGACGGCCAGGTGTAGCGAGCATGGAAGTCTCCTTCTGTTATGTGTTCTGGAAGATTAAGGATGGACGTTCCACGCTACGGTCGTCGCGACGACACATGAGGCGCCAATCGCTAGAGGTAATCCCTGATTCCGTCCGAGCCCCGGCCGCGCCTCAGCTGGAAGACATGGTGCGGCGCTCGCGGTGGGCGGCAGGTCTCGCGCCCGCGGATGTGGAGCACGTGCTCGGCAGCATGCAGGAGAGGCAGTTCGCGCGAGGCGCCTGCATCGCGCGGGCGGGGCAACTGGTCGAACACTGGATGGGGATCGTCGATGGCTTCGCCAAGATGTCGGTGGCCTCGGAAGAGGGGCGGATATCGACGCTCACCGGCGTCTCGGCCGGTGTGTGGTTCGGCGAAGGATCGCTCTTCAAGCACGAGGCGCGCCGCTATGACGTGTTCGCGCTGCGGCCCACGCGGGTAGCGCTGATGCCGCGCCGCACCTTCGAATGGCTGCGCGGCACCAGCGTGCCGTTCAACCACTACCTGCAGGAGCTGTTGAACGCGCGGCTGAGCCTGTTCATAGGCGCGCTCGCACACGAGCGGTTGCTCGACACCGACGCGCGCGTCGCCAACTGCCTGGCGAGCCTTTTCAATCCCGATCTGTATCCGGACGCGCCACGCTTCCTGGAGGTCGGGCAGGTCGAGATCGGGCTGCTGGCAAACGTATCAAGGCAGCGCGTGAACGTGGCGCTGCGGCGCTTTCAGGCGCTTGGACTCATTCGTCTCGAAAAGCGCGGACTTACCGTACTCGACCTGGGCGGCTTGCGTGGTTACCAGCAAGGCGCCCTGCCGCTGAGCCTTGGTGGGTGAAGGCGTCGATCTTCGTTGGGATGGAAATTTCAAGCTGTTCCAAATGAAAGGCGAATCTCTTACCATGCGCCTTTCAACGCCATGGAGACATCGTCTTGCTGGCCCGACTGATCTATCGCAGCATGTCCAGGGGACCATCGGCGGGTGACGTCGAAAGCATCCTAAGCACTTCGCGCCGCAACAACAGGGAAGTCGGCATCACCGGCGCACTGTGCCACTTCCAGGGCAACTACATGCAGTACCTGGAAGGCGAGGAGGCCGCCATCGAATGCGTGATGGCCAAGATTTCAGCGGACCCCCGGCATGCGAACCTGACTGTGCTGGAGTACCGGTTCATCGCGGCGCGTGCATTCCCGCAGTGGTCAATGGCGCTCCTGGTATGGGACGAGCAACTTCGAGAAGTCCTCGGTCCTTTGGCGGACATGGGCCTGAACGGTATCCAACCCGCAGAAGCAGCGCCAGTCTTTCGTGCGCTCACGAGAACGTCTCAATGGGTGAGCCTCCATTAGGGCAACAGTCCTGTAGAACGACCTGCCATGGCCCTGGTTTCGCTTATTGCTCATCCAGAGCATCCAGACTAGCGCTTCCAGTGGGCTTGGTGGTCGGTGCCTCATCCACGGACGCAATTGCCGCCCATGTCCGGATGCTGCTCCGGCAGCGCGCGCGTCTGCCGATAGTTCTTGCCCGCATCGTCCTGTCCTTCGCGCAAACCCACCACCTCGAGCCGCGGGAACATCTCGTCGATGACATGCAGGAAACCCGCCTCTCGTTCCTCATGCGCCTTGTAGCTCAGAACCCCGACTCGCTCCCTTGATGGCCACCGCTGTGGCATCGAGCTGCATCCTCGGTCCCCTTCATCGCCTCAGTACAGCTCGTGCCTGACCGAATGCTCGTAGTGCGCATCGATCTGCTGCACCTGTGCGTCGCCAATCCCATTTGACCTGGGCTATTCGACGCCGAGCGCCTTCATCGGACTTTTCCGGCCCACCTTCGGGCAGACGCCCGCCGCCTATCGCGCGCGTCTGTGACGCTTGAACACACACAGAAAGGGCAAACGCGCGCCTGTTGGTGAAGCACCGAGGCCCTCGGACGCTCAGTTCTCAGGCAGATGGCACACCGCCTCGACGTTGTGCCCATCGGGCGCGATGACGAAGGCCGCGTAGTAGTGAGGGTGGTAGTGCGCACGCAGCCCCGGCGTCCCGTTGTCCTTGCCGCCTGCCTCGATCGCCGCACGATGAAACGCATCGACCTGGCCGCGGTCCTGCGCCGTGAACGCAAGATGCAGCACCATCGGGCGCTCTTCGCTCTCGTAGATCCAAAGCGAGGGTTTGCCGTTCTTTCCCAGGCCCACCCCGTGGGGCCCCTTCATCGCAACGCTCACGCCCAGCGGGGCCAGCGCGCGCAGGAAGAAGGCTTCGCTGGCCTCGCGGTTGCTCGCGCGGATACCGATGTGATCGAACATGAAAACGCCTTTGTCGAGGATATGAAGGTCTGCCGATGACGTTCTAGCCGCTGCCGGCCGAATCCGCTTTGCGATGGATCAAGCCGCACTGTGGCGATGCCGCTGCCCGCCTGCGGCGTCAACGCGCGCGCCGCACGCGAACCGGCACCGACTTGTACGACGGTGTGCCGCTGCGCGGATCACAGTGCGACAGCGCGATCAGCACGTTGGCCTCGGGAGAGTAGGCTCCGGCCGATCCCCTGGGAATGTCGCAGGCCACCGCGGTGAGGTTCCTGAGCACGGCGCCGGGCGAGGCCGCCTCGCCTTCGAAAGGCACGGCCTCCAGGTCCACGCGGTCGCCCGCCGCCAGGCCTTGCGAGGCCAGGTCGTCGGGGTTCAGGAACACCACGTCCCGGCGCCCGACGATGCCGCGGTAGCGGTCGTCGAAGCCGTAGATGGTGGTGTTGTACTGGTCATGGCTCCTGAGCGTGGCGAGGCTCAGCACCGCGGCGCCCATGGCGCGCGGGTCCTCCTGGATGCCCGGAAAAGCAGGGGCGCCAGTCATTTCACGCGGCGCCAGCCAGTTGTCCTCAGCCTTCAGGCGCCGCCGCTTTTGCAAAGCGCACGAGCGTTTTGAGCGCACACCTCCCGGACCAAGTGCGCGCGCGCCACCACCGAGCGGTAGCGGCCCAGCCGATCCTTGCGCTTGGTGCCCTTGCGGCCATGAACGCAAATGCGCGGGGTCAGCCCACGATGGAAATGAGGGCCGAGCGGGCGCGGAAATCCACATCCTGCACTTCACTGGCGATTCGCCCCAGGCTCGGCCGTGGCGGCGACTTCGGTGAGCGCAGCGCGTCGTGTCCGGACCTCAGGCCGCCCGCCGCTGGCGGGTGCCGGCCAGCATGGCGATCTCCGCCAGCAGTTCCTCGATGGCCGAGCGAATGAAGTCGAGCGTCGGCGCATCGACCAGCCGGCCGTCCTGGATGCGCGAGGCCACGTTCGCGATGGCCACGTGCTGGCGGGCCAGCGGACGCGCGAGCGTGGCGGCCAGCGCGTCGCGGATCTGCGCCTGTGCCCGCACGCCGCCGGCAGTGCCGGGCGAGGCGGTCATGATGAGCGCGGGCTTGCCCTTGAGCGGCGAGGCGAAGCCCGGCCTCGAGGCCCAGTCGATGGCGTTCTTCAGCACGCCAGGCATGCCGTAGTTGTATTCGGGCGAGCACAGCACGAGGCCGTCGGCGCCGGCTATGGCGCTTTTCAGCTGCGCCACCGGTTCGGGCGGCGCATCGCCATCGAGATCGGCGTTGTAGGGAGGCATGTCGTCCAGCGGGACGATCCGCAGTGTCACGCCGGGCGGCAGCAGGGGCTGGAGGCTGCGCAGCACGGCTGTGCAGTTCGAGGCCCGGCGAATGCTGCCGGAGATGGCCACGAGCTGCGTGGTGGGATGGTCATCGTTCTTCAATGCGTCCGACTCCTGTCTTTGGGCGGGAGAGTTTATGCATAAAATCGAAAACATGTACAAAAAAGAACCGTCCGCAGAGCGGCCCCTTCCGCTCGTCGAGCAGGCCTTCATGCGGCTGCGGCAGGACGTGCTGTCGGGCACCTATGGCGCGGGCATGAAGCTCAAGCTCGACGAGCTCCAGACGGCCTATGGTTTTTCCAGCAGCCCGCTGAGGGAGGCGCTGAGCCGGCTGGCGCAGGAGGGGCTGATCCGTTCCGACGAGCGGCGCGGCTTCCGCGTGGCGGACATCTCGCCGGAGGACCTCGCGGACATCAGCCGCATGCGCATCATGCTCGACCTGCCGGCGCTTCGCGAGTCCATCGCAAACGGCGACGATGCATGGGAGGCGATGGTGGTCGGCGCCTACCACCGCCTGGAGAAGATCGAGAGCCGCATCGGTGAAGGCCCCGTCGTGCTCGACGACGACTGGACTCAAGTCCACTCGGCGTTCCATGCATCGCTGCTGGCCGCCTGCCCGTCGGAGCGCATGCGCAATTGGAGCGCGAGCCTGTTCGACCAGGCTGAGCGCTACCGCCGTTACTCCGCGCGCTTTCGCAAGACGGCGCGGCGCAAGTCGAGCGAACATCGCAAGATCATGGATGCCACGCTGCGCCGCGACGCGGACACGGCCTGCGCGCTGCTGGAGGAACACATCCTCAGCACGCAGCGCAACGTGATGGCGGTGCTCGGCACGGCCGCCGAGCGAGCCGGCAAAAGCTAGCCACCTGCCGCGGTCATCCGGCGGTCCGTCGATCGCCGGTACTTCAGCGCGAAGTTGCCACCCAGGCTGTGCGCAACGCTGACACAGGGGCAGACCTTGTCCACGCACACGTCCTGACCCCGGGGCGCGGGAAGAAGTTCTCTCAGTCAGTCCATCCCCGCGCTGCTGCTGCAGCAGCGGAAAACTTCGCTTTTCGCAGTGTCGCAGGCCGTGCCCGAACGACGCATCGCGAGCAGCGATGGCAGCGTTCCTCCCACCATGGCACCGGATGCGCCCTGCCCTTCGTGGAAACCACTATGCATTTATCTTGTTTTATGCACAAAAATACCTTCATGCATTAAGTTGTGCATCGAGACGGGGGCCCTGCCTGGCCGCCGTGCAACGTTCAACCCGAAAGAAGCAACGCATGAAACTGATGTCCTACTCACTCCCGGGCCGCGAAACCTGGGGCGCCGTCGTCGAAGGCGGCGTGGCCGAGTTGGCCGGGCGCACCGGCCACGCCACGCTGGCCGACTTCATCGCCAGCGCGGACTTCGAGCGCCGAAGCACGCTCGTCGCCGGGCTCTCCGCCGATGTGCCGCTGTCTGACGTGCGCTACCTGCCCGTGATCACGAAGCCCGAGAAGATCGTCTGCGCCGTGCGCAACTACATGGACCATCACCAGGAGGTGCTGGCCGCCGGCATGCAGCGGGAGCTCTCCGAGCAGCCGCCGATCTTCCTGCGCGTATGGCGCTCGCAGACGCCGCATGAAGGGCCGATCGTGCGCCCGCGCGTGTCGGAGTCGCTCGACTGGGAAGGCGAACTGGCGGTGATCATCGGCAAGCCCGGGCGCGATATCCAGGAAGCCGACGCCTGGAAGCATGTGGCTGGCTACAGCTGCTACAACGACGCCAGCGTGCGCGAGTGGCAGTTCCACGCCAAGCAGATCGCCTCGGGCAAGAACTTCGAATCGACCGGCGGCTTCGGTCCCTGGATGGTCACGGCCGACGAAATCGCGCCAGGGCGCGAGCTCAAGCTCGAGACGCGCCTCAACGGCGAGGTCGTGCAGTCGAGCCACACGGGCCACATGATCTTCTCGGTGCCGCGCCTCATCGCGTATGCCTCCACCATCTTCACGCTGGTGCCGGGCGACGTGATCGTCACGGGCACGCCGGCCGGCGTGGGCTGGAGCAAGAAGCCGCCGCGCTTCATGAAACCCGGCGACGTGGTCGAAGTCGAGATCGAGGCCGTCGGCCTGCTGCGCAATCCGGTGGTCGCGCAGGACTGACCCCGCCGCCCGCCCCTTCCAGCGACCAAGTATCGCGCGAGACGCCCGCAAAGGGCGCCGCCCAGGAGACAAGACATGAAACGCAGAACCCTTCTCGCCGCGTGCGCGGCGTCTGCCGCCGCATGGCCGGCCTTCGAGGCCATCGCGCAGGGCTACCCGGAACGCGCGGTGAAGCTCTACCAGGGCTTCGCGCCGGGCGGCAATGCCGATGCGATCGCCAGGGCCGTGGGCATCGAGATGAGCAAGACGCTCGGACAACCGGTGATCGTGGAGGCGCAGGCGGGCGCGGGTGGCACGATCGCCGCGGCCGCCGTGGCACGTGCCAGGCCCGATGGCTACACGCTGCTGCTGGCCACCGGCGGGCACGCCGTGGCGGGCGCGCTGTACAACACGCTGCCCTACAAGACCGTGGCCGACTTCGAAGCCGTGTCCACCGTCACCTATTTCCCGTTCCTGATCGTCGTCAACGCCGGTTCGAAGGCACAGGGGCTCGCCGAGATCCTGGCCTCGGCAAAGGCTGCGCCGGGAACGGTCGCATACGGCACCGCGGGCATCGGATCGACGCACCATCTCGCGGGAGAACTGCTCACCAAGATGGCCGGCGTGTCGATGATGCATGTGCCGTACAGGGGCGATGCCGCGTCCGTCACCGCGCTGCTCGGCGGCGAGGTGCCCTTCATCATCGCGCCGCCGACCGCCGTGCTGTCGAACATCCAGGCCGGCAAGCTGCGCGCCGTGGCGACGACGGGGCCGCAGCGTTGGCCGGGCCTGCCGAAGGTGCCCACGGTTGCGGAGCAGGGCGTGGCGGGGTATGACGTGCGCTCGTGGGCGGGCATCCTGGCACCTGCAGGAACGCCGCGGGCGATCATCGACCGGCTCAATGCCGAAACCCTGCACGCGCTGCAGGCCCCGTCGGTGCGGCAGCGTCTGGAAGACATGGGCGGCGAGGCGCGCGGCAGCACGCCCGAAGAAATGAAGGTCCTGGTCGCCCGGGAACTCGAGAAGTGGACGCAGGTGGTGGCCGACGCGAAGATTCCCAGGCAATGAGTGAATGAATGAATGGACGGACGAATGAACGAAGGAACCAAGACATGTCACTGATCGCTCTGCGCAAGAGAAGCCTTACCGTGGAGACCGTCTTCCACGAGGGCGGCCCGCCGCCGTCGACGCCGCTGCGCATTGCCGCCGCCTGCGCGGTGATCCGCAACCCCTATGCCGGGCGCTACGAACCCGACCTGCTGCCCTTCATGGCGGAACTGCGAAGCCTCGGCACCTCGCTGGCCGAGGAGCTCGTTGCCGCGCTGGGCAAGGACAAGGTCGAGGCGTACAGCAAGGCGGCCATCGTCGGTGTCAACGGCGAGCTCGAGCATGGGGCGGTCTGGCACGAAGCGGGTGGCTGGGCCATGCGCCAGGTGCTCGGTGACCCGAAGGCCATCGTGCCGGCGGCCAAGGTTGTCGCGGCGACCGGCTATCGACTCATGGTGCCGCTGCATTACATCCATGCGGCCTACGTGCGCAGCCACTTCAATACCTTCGAGGTGGGCATCCAGGACGCGCCCAGGCCCGACGAAATTCTCTTTGCGCTGGTGATGGCCGACGGCGGGCGCATCCACTCGCGCCTCGGCGGCCTGACCAAGGACAAGGTCTCGGCGCACGACGGGCAGCGTTGAGCATGACGAAGCAAACCATGCGCGCCGTGCAGCTGTCCGAAACGGGCGGGCCCGAGGTCCTTCGGCTGGTCGAGTTGCCGTTGCCCGAGCCGGGCCCGGGCCAGGTGCGCGTCAAGGCCGCCGCGATCGGTGCGGGCGGGCCGGACGTGCTCATCCGCAACGGCACCTATAAGTGGATGCCACCGCTGCCGGCCATTCCAGGCAACGAGATGGCGGGGACTGTCGATGCCGTCGGGGCTGGCGTCACCAGACTCTCGGTGGGTGATCGCGTGCTCGTGAGCGCGCGCGAGCTCGCGCAGCGCGGAGGCTGCTACGCCGAGCACATCTGCGTGAGCGAACAGGCGCCCTTCGTGCTGCCGCAGGCGCTGGGCTTCGAGGATGCGGTGAGCCTCGGCAACTTCCAGCTTGCGATCGCGCTGCTCGCGAGCAACGGCAGTCTGCCGGCGCAAACCATCCTCTTGCCGGGTGCCGCGGGCGGCGTCGCGACTGCGCTGGCGCAGGTGGCGCGTGCACGCGGGCTGCGCGTGATAGGCACCGCCTCGTCCGAAGAGAAGCGCGCCTTCGCGCTGGACAACGGCGTCACCGAGGTCATCGACGGCGACCCCGCGACGCTGCCCGCGCGCGTGATGGCGCTGACCGACGGGCGCGGCGCGGACCTCGCATTCGACCACGTCGGCGGGGCGCTCTTCATCGCCTGCCTGCGCTCGCTCGCGCCCTTCGGCATGGCGGTGTCCTACAACATTCTTGCGGGGCCGCCCGCGAACGATGTCTTCGACGAACTGCGCAAGCTGCTCGGCAGGAGCCTGGCGGTCCGCACCTTCTCGATCCACACCGTCGACAGCGACGTCGCGCATCGCCGCGGACTGATGGAGCAGGCCATCGCCCTGATGGCCGCAGGGAAGATGCGTGCCCCGCGTGCCGCCCGCATGCCGCTGGCCGAGGCGCGGCGCGCGCACGAGCTGCTGGACAGCGGCGCCTCGCTCGGCAAGCTGGTCCTGATTCCCTGAACTCCCTGCATCCCATCGAATCTGGTTCGAGGCCATCGTGAACGCACCCTACATTCCCAACCTTTCGCACTGCGGTATCTTCTGCCGCGACCTCGTCGTGATGAAGCGCTTCTATACCGGCGTATTCGACATGCAGGAAACCGACCGCGGCGTCGGTGGCACCTTTCGCTACGAGCTCGTGTTCCTGAGCGGGCGCGACGACCAGCATCACCAGCTGGTGCTGGCCGGCGGTCGCGCACCGGATGCGCCCAGCACCGTGATGCAGCTGTCGTTCAAGGTGAAGACCATCGACCACCTGCGCGAGGCGCGCCGGCGCGCGCTGTCGCTGGGCGCGACGAAGATGCGCGGCCTGAACCACGGCAATGCGCTGTCCATCTACTGCATGGACCCCGAGGACAACACCGTGGAGGTCTACCTCGACACCCCGTGGTACGTGAGCCAACCGCACGGCGATCCGCTGGACCTGGAAGACGCCGACGAGGCGATCTGGGTGCAGACCGAGCGTGTGGTCCGCTCGGATCCCAGTTTCATGCCGGCGGAAGAATGGGCTGCGCGCTTCGCGCGGCGCAGTGCGCAGTTGCGTGCCGCGGGCTCCTGAGTGGGTCGAGCGCTCGTTCCTGCGCCTGAAGGGCTATCACCGAGAAGCTCCGCTTGTGTCGACTGGCCTTGGCACTGCGATGCCCCATGGAAACTGAAATGATCTGACTGACGCTCCCGCTGGCACAGGTGGCCGAAGGCTTTCGGGCCATGGACGAGCGTCGCGCGATCAAGACGTTGCTTCTTCCCTAGAGAAGCTGCCCGCTGTTTGAGCCAGACACGAATTCGATGGTTGCGAGGCCGCGACCGAGATGAATGTCGAGCTCTTCCAGCAGCCTGTCGAGATCGTCACCCAGCGCCAGGTCGAGGAAGCGCCGGTGGTTTTCCTCGAAATCGATTTTGGGTGCATGCGAGATCTGGCAGATCGCGAAGCCGAGCTGGATCTTCTGCGTCATCTGCTGCCACAGCGCCGGCATCAGATGATTGCCGCATCGCTCGTAGACCAGACCGTGGAAGTGCGCCTCGGCCCTGATTTCCTCGGTGAGGTCACCACTCGCGACAGCTTCCATCATGGATTCGAAGCGTGATTGCAGCTCGTCGCGAAACGCGCGGTCGCGGTGCTTCCAGAGACTGGTATATGCCTGCCGCTCGAGGACGCGGCGCACCTCGTAGACGTCGCGCAGTACCCGTTCGTTGATGTCCGTCACAAAAGTCCCGGCATACGGCCGGTTGACCACGAGGCCCGACTCGATCAGTTCGCGGATCGCTTCGCGCAGCAACCCACGGCTGACGCCGAACTGCGTTGCCAGGCCACTTTCGACCAGTTGCGTGCCGGGTGCGATCTGCCCTGCAAGGATGGACTTCCTCAGCGCCGCCGCCACGTGGTCTCGCCTGGTGACCGTGGGAACTGGAGTGAAGGTTGGAAGGGTGGACATGTCTTCAGTGAGGCTGGTAGGTCGCGTGGGGCGGGCGCGGCATCAGGCGCGAAGAGCGAAGCGCTTCTCGAACCGCGAGGCCCAGAACGCACCCGGATAGATCAGCACGAAGTAGATCACAGCGACCGTTGTCAGCGTCTCCAGTGGGCGGTAGTAGGCCGAACTGAGGGCGCGGCCCTGGTACATCAACTCCTGGACGGCGATGACCGAAGCAATGGAGGTGTTCTTCGCCAGCTCGATGCCCCTGTTGGTGAAGGCGGGCAGCATCCGCGCGAGCACCTGCGGGACGATGATGCGTCGCAGCGCCTGTGCATGGCTCATGCCTACCGCGCGGGCGCCCTCCCACTGGCCGTTCGGAATGGAAGCCATCCCGCCACGGAAGATTTCCGAGCAGTAAGCCGAGGCATTGAGGATCAGGCCGCACAGAGCCGCCGTGACGGGGCTGAGCTGGTAGCCCGTCAGGATCGGAAATGCGTAGAAGAACCAGATCAGCTGGATGATCACGGGTGTGTTGCGAAACACCTCCACGTACACCCGCGTCAGTGCGCGCAATGCACCGAATCGCAATCGAGCGCCCAGCGAGATGGCGAAGCCGATCAGCATCGATGCCGGAAAGGCGATGCCCCAGAGCAATGCCGTCATCCCCAGCCCCTTCAGAAGCGCCGGATAGTTCTGCACGACCGAAGAAAAATCCCAGGTGAAGTCCATGATCGATCAGCTCGCGGGAAGAAGGGTGAAGCGGGACAGGCGTCGCTCGAGCAGGTGCGCGAGAAAGCTGAGAAACAGCAGCGACGCGAAGAAGATACCCGCCACGAAGGTGTAGACCTCCAGTGGCCTGAAGGTGATCGAGTTGACCTGCATTGCCTGGTACATCAGGTCAGAATACGCCAGCGTCGAAGCCAGCGCCGTGGTCTTGATCAGCTCGAAGGAGCGCTCCAGGAACGGTGGAAGCATTCGTTGCGCCGCCTGCGGGAGGATCACGCGGCGCACCACTTGCGCCGGCTTCATGCCGATCGCTCGGGCGCCCTCCCATTGGCCGCGCTCGACCGAGACCACGCCGCCGCGAATCACCTCGGCGTAGAAGGCGCCGGACTGCGTCGACAGCGCAATGATGGCTGCCACATACGGGTCGAGGCTCACGCCGATCAGCACAGGCAGGCCATAGAAGGCCCAGAAGAAGTGGATCAGCGGCGGCGTGTTGCGATAGAACTCCGTGAACCAGATGGCGGGCAGCGCCAGCCAGCGGCGCTTGGACAACCGCATGATCGCCAGCACCGCACCGATCACGACACCGATCAGGATCGCCACCGCCGCGATCTTCAGGGTGCCCAAGGCGCCGGCCAGAAGCATGTCGCGGTGCGCCCAGACCGCACCGAAATCCCACTCGTAGTTCATCTCGAAGCTCCTGCAGGGAGGGGGTTACTTTTCCAGCGCCTCTTTGGTCACGCCGGGAAGGGTTGCCGCATCCAGCCCCTTGGTCTTGAGGTACTGGGCATACAGCGCCTGGGTCTGGCCCGAGGTGTAGAGCTTCGAGAACTCGCCGTCGAGGAAGTCGCGAAAGGCCGTGTCCGTCTCGCGGCGGATACCGGCGCTGGTGGGCAGTGCGACGACGGGCTGGGGAATCTGCACCTTGCCCTTGTGGATCTTCGAATACGCGATCACGAGTGCGGGGTGGTAGAACGCGATGCCGTCGACACGGCCGGACATGAATGCGGCGATCGTCTCGTCGGTGTTCGTGAAGCGCTCCAGCTTGGCTTGCGGGATGCGCTTGGTCAGATCGCGGTCGGTGGCGGTTCCGAGAGCGACGCCGAGCTTGACCTCCGGCTTGTCCAGGTCGCTCCAGTTCTTGGCGACCAGGCTGTCCTTGGTCAGCACGCCCTGCGCGTACCAGAGCAGCGGCTTGGTCGGAAAGTCGATCGCCTTCTTGCGTTCATCGGTGGCATCGAGCACGAACATCACGTCGATCTGGCCGGCCTGCAGTGCGGCCACGCTGTTGCCGTAGGTTGTTTCGACTGGAACGAGCTTCACGCCAAGATCCTTGGCGATGGTCTGGCCGATCATGAAGCCGAGGCCGGTCCAGGTGCCGGTGGCGGGGTCACGGTAGTACCAGGGGTCGCCCTGCGCCACACCGATCTTGAGTTCGCCGGACTGCTTGATCTTCTGCAGCGTGTTGGCCTGTGCCCAGCTTGTCATGGCCGCGAGCGAAAGAAGAACTGCCGTTGCGATGGCGAAGAGCGTTCGCATGCCCGGGCGTTGAAGGGAGAGATTCATTTCGGGTCCTTGAAGGGTAGGTGCAAAGCGGAAACTGAGGGGGCGCCAATCACTCGATCTGGCCGATGTACTGGCGGTAGAGCGCGTCCAGGCGCGCGGTGACCACACCGCTGCCGCCACCACCACCGATCGCCCGCCCATCGATCTGCGCGACCGGCGTGATGCCGCCGAGCGTGCCCGTGACGAAGGCTTCTTCGGCGTTGTACATGTCGGCCAGCGTGAAGTCGTCCTCGAAGACGGGCATGCCCGCCTCGCGCGCAAGACGCAGGACCGTGGCACGGGTGATGCCGTTGAAGCAGTACTTGCCGGAAGATGTCCACAACGCACCATTGCGCACGATGAAGAAGTTCGTCGAGTTGCAGCTCGAGACGAAGCCCATGGGGTCGAGCATGATGGCTTCGTCCGCGCCGGCATTGATGGCTTGTATCAACGCCTGGATGAAGTTGAGCCGGCTGTGCGAGTTCAGCCTCAGGTCGAACACGTCCGGCGTGCTGCAGCGCACGGTCGAGGTGAAGAGATTGAGTCCGCGCTTCTTGGCGTCGGCTGCGACGACCTTGTGTTCGGCTACGCAGACGATGGTGGGGCCGCCGATGACGAAGCGCGGGTCCTGGTTGGGTGTCTTCTTGACGCCGCGCGTGACCATCAGTCTTGCGTGAGCACCGTCGGTCATGCCGTTCTTCTCGAAGGTCGAGGTGATGACCGCCTTGATCTGCTCGCTGGAAAGACCGATGTCCATCTGGATGGTGCGCGCACCTTCCTGCAGGCGCGCCACGTGCGCGTCGAACGAAACGACATTGCCGCGGACCAGGCGCACGCCTTCCCAGACGCCGTCTCCGCACACATAGCCGGCATCGAACACCGAGATGCGCGCTTCGGAGCGGGGAACGAATTCGCCGTTGACATACACGAGCACTCGCTCGTTGCGAGCGTCCGGCAGATAAGACTGCGAACTGGTTTTCGAGGCTTGAGGAGATGTTTGCATGAAGAGGCCCGATGGAGAGGGGTGGATGCTCAGAAGTTGAAGGCAGTGAAACGCTCCAGGAAGCGTTGCGTGCGTTCCCGCTGCGGATGCTTCAGCACCTCGTCGGGCGTGCCGGTTTCGTAGAACTGGCCGTCGGCCAGGAAGAGGACCCGGTTGGCGTAGTGATAGGCAAACCCGACCTCATGGGTGACGAGCAGCATGGTCCGGCCCTCCTGCGCCAGGTCGCGAATCACGTTCAGCACCTCGCCAACGAGTTCCGGGTCCAGCGAAGAGGTGGGTTCGTCGAAGAGCAGGACTTCGGGCTCCATGGCAAGGGCGCGGGCAATGGCCACGCGTTGCTGCTGGCCGCCGGAGAGCCGGCCCGGATAGGCGTCGGCCTTGTGCGCCATGCCGACCTTTTCGAGCTGCGCCATGGAGCGAGCCCTGGCTTCGTCCGAGGGCATCCGAAGGACCGTGACCAGGCCTTCCATGACATTCGCCAGGACGCTCATGTGCGGAAACAGGTTGAACTGCTGGAACACCATGCCAACCCGCTTGCGGACCTCGGAGAGCTCGCCGGCGGCATAGCTCATCTGCAGATCGGTGGCGCTCGACGACCGGGCGGGCTTTCCGATGGTCCGGCCGTCCAGCTCGATGCGGCCGGCGCTGGGCATCTCCATGAAGTTCAGGCAGCGCAGCAGGGTGCTCTTGCCGGAACCGCTGGCACCGAGGATCGCGATCTTGTCGCCCTTCTGGACATCGAGGTTGATGCCGCGCAGGACATGGTTGTCACCGAAGCGCTTGTTCAAGCCGGTGATGCGGATGATCGGATCGCTCATGCTGGGACCTCAAGAGAAGGAACTGGATTCTCAAACGATTGTCCGACAATCGACAGTCGGGTTTTCGATCATCAAGCAAGCTCCGCGCCAAGCAGAGATCGCAGGCTGGACGTCAGATTCGTGACGAAGGCCGTTCCGGCTTGACGGAGAAGCACCATTCCGGCGCTCCGAGCGCCCACTCTTGGGGGCAGATGCCTCCACGCAGCCCCATAGTGCTCAATTCGGTATGCACATCATCTTTTGGTGATTTATTTCAGCAAGGCCCGCCGATGAACAAGGATTGACATGAAAAGGCCTCGACTGGACACCCCCATCATCTTCATCGGTGGCAGACACATGGCGACCGAGATGGTCCGAGGGCTCCTGGAAGGCCGATTGCGGAACAACGCTGAACATGCGCAGCCACTTCACCGTACTCGTTGAGTTTGAAGGGCGGCATTTTTGATGCGCCACGGAAAGTTCGAGCCGCGCGCCGCTGGACATTCGGGTGTGCCGATCTCGCGCCATTGAAAATGCGCCGGCGCGCCGATGATTCCTTCGGCGCATACGGCGCCTTCTTGGCCCTGGTGCAGAACCCTGCTCCTTGCCACGGATGCCGAACACACGCTTCCCTGAAATGCGCACATAACGCGGCAGGTGGCATGAGGCGGCGAGTGTGAGCTTGGCGGCGCTTCAGCGGGCGCTAGACGGTACGTAGCGAGAACCGACTTCCCGCGTCCTGGGCGCGCTGACCGCAGATCGCGAGTTTGCGGACATCTGGAGTTCAGAGTCGAACGCGGCTTTCGACACCGGTGGGCGTCCTGCTGTATTGGCTTGATTCAACCAGGTCGCTTCATCGAACCTTCTTGACGCTGGTCTTGCGGCCTCGGGAAGCTGCCTTTTGATTAGGCAGTGTGTCACCGTACTTCTCCCACCAAGCTGCGAGCGCAATCATGGTGGGACCAAGTCCTCTCGCCTTCTCCGTAATTTCGTATTCCACGCGCGGCGGCACTTCGGCGAACACCGTTCGCTCGACCAGACCATCTGCTTCGAGCTCTCGAAGCTGCGCCGTCAGCATGTGCTGAGTAATGCCTGGAATGGCTTTTCGAAGCTCTCCGAAGCGATAGATCCGCTGGTTCAACAGCCACATGATTTCGAGCTTCCACTTGCCTGAAAGCAGGGCAAAAGCGCGGCGCATTTCCTCGTGCATGTTGATTTCAGTAGTCTCAATAGTCTTCTTTTCCATACTAAGCGCCATTTTTTCATCCTACTTGTACGTTTTCATGTTAGCCCACATCCTTGCTGCATGTTGAACTTCTATGCTGCCTAGCAAGCCACCATGGCTACCACCTATCTCTACTGGATCAGCACCGCGCTGCTGTCTCTGCTCTATTTCGCCTCTGCATCCATGTACGTCGCCAAAGGCGACTTTGTGCGAAGGGCGCAGGCCGATCTGGGCTACTCGGCCCCGCTACTTGTGCCATTCATGATCGTCGTGAAGTTCCTCGGACCTCTCGCGATCCTGTGGCATTTCAATGTGGCGCTCAGCGACCTGGCCTATGCCGGCATCTTCTTTCACCTGATCTTGTCCGGCATGGCGCATCTTGGTGTTCGCAAGCCCAAGGGCGCAATTCCCGCGGCGCTGGGGCTCATCTTTCTGGTGATCTCCTTCACGACACAAAACGCTGCTCGCGAACTTCAGTCACCTTACGCGCCCGCAACGGTGGTGATCCACGCCCCCCTCAACGAATGGAGACTCATGTGACTCGACTCAATGGAAAAGTAGCAATCATCATTGGTGCTGGCCGTGGCGTTGGCCGCGCGACCGCCAAACGGTTTGCAGCCGAGGGCGCGGAAGTAGCGGTCGTCTCGTTGACCCAGGCGAACATCGATGCTGTCGTTGCCGACATCGAAGCCGACGGCGGTACGGCCATCGGTGTCCGCTGCGACGTCCGAGATCCTGATCAGATTAAGAAGGCTGTCGGGAGAGTGGCCAGTACCTGGGGTCGGATCGACATCCTGGTGAACAACGCCTTTGATCCGTCTGCGGTGTTTTCCCCTGTACTCGATCTTTCCGCCGAGCAACTGCAGCGCAATTTCGACATGGGTCCGGTCGCATACCTGCGGACCATGCAGGCTTGCTACCCGTACCTGAAAGCCAGCGGCGAGGGTCGCGTCATCAATCTAGGCTCAGCGGGCGGCCTTCTGGGCATGGTGGGGTATGCGCCCTACGGCATGGCCAAGGAGGCGGTCCGCGCCTTGACGCGCGTCGCGGCACGTGAGTGGGGCGTCGACAAGATCACCGTCAACAACGTCATGCCGATCGCCGACACGTTTGGCAGCGACAGGCCGCCGCTGCCCAACGTGCTGGATCGCAATGGATCGCCTGAAGAAGACATCGCGCCGGTCATCTTGTTTCTCGCCACCAAGGATGCTCAGTTCATCACCGGCTACAGCCTCGCGCCAGACGGCGGAATGGTCATCGATGCTGCGCGCTGAACCTTCCATCAGCCACCCACCAATCCAAACGAATAGCCGCATGGCAACACGTCAAAACAGATCCTCTGAGCAGCCTTTTGCTGAAAAGAAATACCTCGACATTCACGGGCACAAGATGGCCTACATCGATGAGGGCGAAGGCGCGCCCATCATCTTTCAGCACGGCAACCCGACGTCCTCCTACCTCTGGCGCAATGTCGTGCCGCACTTGCGGGGGAAGGGACGGCTGATCGCCGCCGACCTCATGGGGATGGGCGACTCCGCGAAGCTCGACCCGGCACTCGGCGCGTCCAGGTACAGCTTCAACGAACAACGCAAGTACCTGCATGACCTGTGGGATGCCCTGGATCTCGGCGACGAGGTGATCCTTGTTCTACACGACACCGGTTCGATGTTCGGGTTCGACTGGGCGAACCAGCACCGTGAGAGCGTCCAGGGCATCGCTTACATGGAGTCGATCGTCGCTCCGCTGCTGGTGACTGACTTCCCCGAGTATGCACAGGCGCAGCTCAAGCACATGACACCCGAAGGACTGGAAGCCAGTCTGCATGGCCTGGATTTCCTCGAAGGCTTCCTGCTGGGTGCCCGCGACTTCACCGAAGCGGAGAAGGCCAGTTACCGCGCCCCATTTCTCAACCCCGGCGAAGACCGCCGGCCCCTGATCTCATTCGATTTGCCGCTCGAAGGGCAGCCCGCGCACACCGTGAAGATCGCAGAGGACTATTCGCGCTGGCTCGGCCAAAGCGATGTTCCCAAGCTGCTCATCCGATCCGAACCCGGGTATCTCCTGACCAACCGCCTGTACGGCATCGCGAAGGTCTGGCCCAACCAGGCGGAAGTCAGAGTCAAGGGCGGTCACTACATCCAAGAGACCACGCCGGATGAAGTTGGAATGGCGATCTCTGATTTCGTTCGGCGTCTGCGCAGCTGACACCCGTATGCCGCATCCCGCATCCAGTGATGCATGCGCGAGCGCTCCGTGAGGTCCTTGAAGCTGCACAGCAGCTGACCACCAACCTGCTCAGGAACAGAATGCAGATCAAACATGGTCAGCCCGCGCTGTAAAGAAAACCAGGACCGCGCCGACCAGCAACAGACCGGCGCTGAAAGCGAAGGTGCTCTGATAGCCGCTGGCGTCGAACAGCAAACCACCCACCGTGGAGCCCAGTGCGATGGAAAGCTGCACCACCGCCACCATGAGCCCGCCGCCGGCCTCGGCGTCTTGCGGGAGGGTTCGCGCAATCCACAGCCACCAGCCCACCGGTGCGGCAGTGGCGACCAGGCCCCAGAGGCCCAGCAACACGGTCGTGGCGGTCACCGAAGTGCCAACGGCCATCAGCGCGACGGCGATCGCCGCCATCAGCACCGGAATGATCGTCAGCGTGCCGTAGAAGCCGATCTTCAGGAACTGGCCGATGACTGTGGTGCCAACGAAGCCGGCGGCACCCAGCGTCAGTAGCACGAGCGGCAACGTCGACACGTCGACGTGCGTCACCGTCTCCAGGAACGGCCGGAGGTAGGTGAACAGCGCGAACTGGCCCATGAAGAAGACGCCCACCGCCAGCATGCCGAGCACCACCAGCCGGTTTTTGAAGAGCCTGAAGACATTGGTCGAGCGCTTTGCACGTGGCTGTGCCCGCATCGCCGGCAGACTGAAACATTGCCAGACGAACGCGATCACCGCGACCGGCACCAGACAGAAGAAGGCGCCGCGCCAACCGAAAACCGAGGCCAGGTAGCTGCCCATCGGTGCCGCCACGACTGTGGCCAGCGCATTACCGCCATTGAAGATCGCCAGCGCTTTCGGCACCTTGGACGGCGGCACGAGCTGCATGGCCGTGGCTGCCGACAGGGACCAGAAACCGCCCACCACAATACCGATCAGCGCCCGGCCAACCATGTACGTCACATAGTTGGGCGCCATCGCGACGATGGCCCCGGAAAGGCACATCGTCGCCGTCAACGACAGCAGCAACGTCTTGCGATTGATCCTGCCGGCGACAGCCGAGATCGACAGGCTCGTGAGCACCGCGAAGACACCGGAGATCGCGATGCCCTGACCCGCCATGCCTTCTGTGACATTGAGGTCGGACGCCAACGGCGTCAGCAAGCTCACGGGCATGAACTCCGAAGCGATCAGCGCGAAGACACACAGCGTCATCGCGAGGACGCCGCCCCAATGCGCAGGCTGCGCTTCGCCCCGCTGTTCGAAGGCGGCACTGTCTGACGCCATGTTGATGGTCTGCGCTGTCATCAGGCGCTCGCCGCGGTGAGGTGCTTGTTGAAGAACGACGTGAGCTTGTCGAACGGAATCAGCGTCACGCGGTCGTACAGGTCGACGTGGCCGGCGCCCGGCACGATGAACAGCTCTTTGGGGTCCGCAGCCCGCTTGTAGGCGTCTTCGCTGAACTCCCTGGAATGCGCCTGGTCACCCGTGATGAAAAGCATGGGGCGTGGCGAGATCGTCTCGATGTCGTTGAACGGATAGAAGTTCATGAACTTGACGTTGCTGCTCAGGGTCGGCGTGGTGGTGTTGCGCGCCGATGCGCCCTTGGGGGTGAACTCGCCGCGCGGCGTGCGATAGAAATCGAAGAACTCGCGCTGGATGGGATGCGTGTCCGCAGCCAGCGTGAGCACCGTACCACCGGTGTACTGCACCGCGCCGCCGCTGAACTCCGCCTGCCGTTGCTCGGCGGCCGCGGCGATGATCTGCTTGCGCTGCTCGAGGGTCTGCGAGTGGTTGAGCGCATCGCGGTTGGCCGCACCCATGTCGTACATGCTCACCGTGGCGATGGCCTTCATGCGCGGGTCGATCTTCGCTGCACTGATGACGAAGCTACCGCTGCCGCACACGCCGATGGCGCCGATCCGTTGCTTGTCCACGAATGCCTGGCTGCCGAGAAAATCGACCGCAGCGCTGAAGCTCTCTGCGTACATGTCGGGCGAGACCGCGTTGCGCGGCTGGCCGCTGCTGCCACCCCAGAAAGCAAGGTCCAGCGACAGGGTCACGAAGCCCTGCTCCGCCATCTTGGTCGCGTACAGGTTCGCGCTCTGCTCCTTCACCGCCCCCATCGGATGACCGACGACGATGGCCGGGGTGCGCTTCTTGCGGTCCAGTGCCTTGGGGACGAAGAGGTTTCCAGCGACGGTCATCTGGTACTGGTTCTTGAAGCTGACGGTCTGCACGGCGACCTTGTCGCTCGTGTAGAAGTTGTCGGCGCCGTTGGACAAGGGCGCGCTCTTGCTGGGCGCTGCCAATGTCGTGCCAGCCGTCGACAACAGGCCGGCGGCCGCCACGCCGGTGCCCGCCACCTTCAGGAATTCGCGACGATCGGAAATGGTGTTTGCTTGGGGTTTCATGGTCGATGTTCCTTTGAATGTGGGGGGCCTTGCACTGTGAAAGAAGTTTGCCGAGCGGGAGCAAGATTGACTAGGTAATGAATGCTTAATACATTTATTACCTCAGCTAATCAGTCCGCATAAGGCGGAGGTGCAAATGCCAAGACGAAATCTCAACGACCTGCTGGCATTCGTGACGGTGGCCCGCGAGGGCAGTTTCACCAAGGCGGCGGGCACGCTCGGCGTGACCCAGTCGGCGCTCAGTCAAGCGATCCGCGGGCTTGAAGAAGGGCTGCAGATCCGCTTGTTGACGCGTACCACGCGCAGCGTCGCGCCCACGTCGGCCGGCGAGCGACTCATGAAAGCGATCGGCCATCGCTTCGACGAGATCGAGGCCGAACTCGAGGCGCTGACCGAATTGCGCGACAAGCCCGCAGGCACTGTACGCATCACCTGCGGCGACAACGTGCTGCACACGGTGCTGCTCCCCAAGCTCACGCCGCTGCTGCGCGAGTACCCGGACATCAAGCTGGAGTTCGACATGAACTACAGTTTTCGGGACATCGTGGCCGACCGCTTCGATGCCGGTGTCCGGATGGGCAACACGATCGACAACGACATGATTGCCGTGCCCATCGGCCCCCCGTTGCAAATGGCGGTGGTGGCCTCACCCGAATACTTCGCGGTCCATTCCATTCCCAAGACGCCGGCCGACCTGACGAAGCATCAGTGCATCAACCAACGCATGCCGACTTCCGGTGGGCTGTATGTCTGGGACTTCGAGAAGCGCGGTCGGAAGGTCAACGTGCGCGTGGATGGGCCGCTGATCTTCAATACCGCACCGCCCCAAGTGGACGCGGCATTGGCGGGACTTGGCATCTCGCTGCTGCCGGAAGATGAACTGATCTCGCACATCGAATCGGGGCGGCTCGTGCGCGTGTTGCAGGACTGGTGCCCCAAGTTCGCCGGCTACCACCTGTACTACCCCAGCAAGCGCCAGCCCTCGCCGGCTTTTTCGTTGGTAGTGAAGGCGCTGCGGTTCAGCGCGTTATGACAACAATGAATCCTGCCGGTGTTTGCGTAAAACTGTTTGTCTCGCAAACCGCTCGCGACTACGCAGTCTGACCGCCGTCGACGACGATACGGCGGAGCTACGCTACGGAGCGAGACACGGGTGTCGGCGCCTCTTCGGCTGCTGCGTCGAGGCGCCGCGAAAGCACGCTTTCACCTTTGACCGGGGTACAAGCCAGGGCAGGACGGCGGGACGGTCGGCCGTTGCCACCAAGACGGGTGGTGACTGCTTTGCAGCGTGAGCCGCCCTTCGTCCTCGCGTCCCGGACGACTGCTCTAAGACAGATCGCCGCCACTGGCACGTTGATCAAGCTCGTCAGGTCCTCAGGTCGAAACGCAGCGTCTGTTCATGTCAATCAAGGCCGGTGCACTACGGGCACCAAGCAGTCGCAGGATGTGTGCGGATCAGCGCCGAATCAACCGGTGGCCGCCCAGTACGGGTAGCGTGGCTTCAGCCCAAAGGCGCCTCTGAGGCCAGCAGCTCCTTCATTTGCTCAACACTCGCCTGCAGCTTGAAGTCCCGCCGAAGGCTCGCCTCCAGTACTCCATTCACGAATCGGTAGGCCATCACGTGCATCACTCTGCCTCCAAAGCCATGCCGTATCGAGTCGGAGCTGTAGACGTTCTTCTCTCCGGCGACAAGCCACACAGCTTCCAAGCCTGCCGTTTCCACTGTCCTCAAAAAAAGCTGCCGGTCGACGACTCCAGCACTGGCACCACGCTCCTTGAGCGACGGATCCATGAATCGAACGATGTCACTCGCATCCACGTACACCGGCCCGCGACCATCCCGAAGCCGGAGACCCATCGCCGCGAGCAACCAGGACGAGGGCAGATCGAGGCTGAAGCTGTCCAGGATCGAATTGTCCTTTCCGGTCTCTTCCCGCAGCTCTACTCTCACGGTCATGCAAGGCACGTTGATCCTTGACCACGGTTCCCCTCGGAGCCTCGGCGGCCCGGCCTCTGCCTCTCGCCACCCATGCTCTCCGAGGAAGCTGTTGCATGACTTGTCTTCGCGCAAAGTGCTCTCGTCACCCCTATCCCTAGCGATGAGCTCCTCGACCAGTCGTTGACCGCTTCCTTTCTTTGTCAGAAGGCATGTGATACGCGACCACGCATCAGGGTGGGCTCGGCGATCTCGCCGCGGGATGCTCCAGTGCCTGAACGCGCTGACCACCAGCCAATCCCGCTGATCCAATGGATCCACGACCGCGATGTTCTCAGGGCCGTTGACGAAGCCCGCGGTCGGCGAATCCAACCACGCAAGCAGGGCCGCGACAGGAGCGGCCTTCAGGTTCGGCGTCGTGGGCGTCCACCAGGTTGCGGGCGTGTAGGCCCAGTTCGTCTCGTGGGTCTCCTTCACAAGCAGCGACGGATCGATGTCTCTCAGATTCGAGAGCTCGGCCAAGGTGCCCGAGTACGCTCCGATCAAGCCCTCGCCCTCATCCCGAGCCAAGTGATCGGAGATACGCGCGACCGCTTCTCCAAGCGCGATCCGCTGGTACTTCTTGCCGATCCGCTCGACGCGATGGTCCCCCATCCGATCGCGCGTGATTCGTCCACTGCGCTCGAAGGCCGAGAACAGCTCGCTGCTCCATCCGAGGTCATGGGCGCGCCAGCAGACCCAGCGCCGAACGATCGCGGGATCGAGGTCACGCGGTGAGATATCCGTGCTCCCCATCCGCACAGACTCATGCAAGTAGTGTTGCGCCTCGAGCTCGTACACAGATCTCTGCCGCTCGTCCAGCACGGCGGCGAACCCAGCCAACGCCTGCTCGAACGCAGAAAATGCTTGGTCGCGTTGAGTCCGCCGGCGGTCGTCGAACCAGTCCGTGCTCAACCCGATCTCGCCGTGCCTTGCGGCGGCCTCGTGGACGCTGACGTAGGCCCTTAGCTGATCAGCCGTCGCCTCGTCCTCGAAGCGCAGTTCCCAAGACTTGAAGAGCTGCTCAGTCGTCTGCCCCGCCAGCTTCCGTGGTAGGTCGGTCCAGTCATGGATCGCCCGCGGCACGGAATAGCAGCCAAAATCTCCTTGGCGATGAGTCGACGAAACGATGTCGTCATCATACGAGTGCGGCTCGCCTTCCTTGTAGTGCGACAGCGCCTCGTCCAACACCGCCTCCAGCGGCCACGGTGTGTCGAACGGACCGCGGCACAGGGCGAGATCCACCCCATCAGGCAAGGTCGCAAAGCGGGCTGTGTACTCGAGAATGCCGCGCGCATAGTCTCGGGAAAGCAGGTTCAGTGGTGGTCGTCCCCCCTCGAAGTACTGACTCCAGACCTGCGTGGACAGCACCGCAAGGCCGGATCGGTCCGAGCCCTGAAGCGCGGCGCCATAGCACGCAGCAAGCAGACGCTCGACGACATACGGATCGTCCACTTCCTTGAACCGGGCGAGCAGTTCCGCGGCCACTGCAAGTCGACGAGACAGGATGTGCGCCAGCCCTTTGGTACCCAGATCTCGGACTGCCCGGTTGGATGTGCTCAGGAACCATGCAAGAGTTATCGATGCCAGCAGTAGTCGGTCTCCCTCGATTTCCTCAGGGCGAACCTGCCAGGACCAATCGATAAGCGACTCGATCGCCCCTCCCTCCGAGAGATCGTCCATCGCCAGGAAGACCGACCAGCCGGCATCCCTCTGAGGCATCGGCAGGGCTAGGAGCCGCTCGTGCAGTGCAAGCGCATTGAACTTGTTCTCAGGTTCCGTGGCGATGCCGATCAAGATCTCATAGATCGAGATCACGTCGTCTTCTTCGAGCTTGCGTATCCAGGACATCGTGTGTTCAGAGAATCGGCCCTGCTGACGCCACAGCAGACTGTCGAGGAAGAACCGATCGAACCCGCGTTCATCCTCATCAACCTCTTCGACGACGTCCAGTATCTCTAGTCCGCAGCGCTCGGGCAGCTGGATCGCGATGGCCTCCACGACCCCGGAATGCCGCCACCAGTCATCGGCCGAGACGAACTTGCTGAGCGGTTCCTTCTTGAAGGAGGCCAGTGGATGCTCGGGATCAAGGTAGTCGTCAAGCAGGCTCTTGGCCAACAGGTGATCGTTCAAGCGCTCAAACGTGAACCTGACCGTCTCCTCAGGGGCATCGCCACGTGAATCGACAACGTCCAAAGTAAGCACACCTTCAGCCAGCAGGGCGCTGAAGAGGCTACGACTCTCCAGCCCTTGCGAGGGGAGATACCGGTCAAAGAGTTCCATCGCCTCGACCTTCGATACGGCCCCTGCACGCGGCCATTGTGCAGCCATCTGCGTGAACGCCTTGAGCGCAGACAGTGGGATGCTTCGAAGCCGTTCCAGCCCCAGCTTCATCTCGATCTTCGAGGCGATTGCAGAGAGGTAGAAGCCAAAGAGTGCGGAGATGCCCTGCACGCCCTTGGGGATGGCTTTCAGCCTCTCCCGATCCAGGTAGTCGCAGCAAGTTCTCAGGAACAAGGGGTTCTCGAACTCCCTTAGGAGGTTCGGGCTGCTGGTGCGCGAGATGCCGCGCACATCCAGATAAGCCTTTGCCGCGGCACCGGCGTGGCCCGCGAAGCCGTGATGAACGAGCCTGGGCAGTTGCGGTACGGGCAGATGCGCCTCGTAGGTTGAGCGCAGGGTTAAGATCAGCGATACCCGTGGGAAGGCTTCAAAGACCTTCAAGAATCCCGCGAGCCGGTCCCGCCAGAGCTGCAGGCCGTGCCGTTCATTCAATGCATCGATTGCCACTACTGCGCGGCTGTCGGCTGCTTCTGCCGCTGCGTCCAGGGCCCCCAGGAACTCGGCGACGCGACAGTCGCCCAAGTCCAGCTGCTGGAGGATCTGTGGCCAGGGTTCAGAGTCTCCCAGCGTCTGAGTCAGTACGAGCACGAACGGGCAGCCCGATGCAAGTTGCCGGATGCCGAAGTCAGCCAGCAAGTGGGACTTCCCTGCCCCAGCTTCTCCGACGATGAGCAGGCGGCGTTCATTGACAAGAGTCCACGGCATGCGCTCTACCGCGGCTTTGATCGTCTGAAGCGCGTCGTAGAGATCGTAGAGAACTCGCTCGACATGCCGCCGCTCCTGCTCGGGGAGCGACTCCGACGCCGTGAACGCTTGGGTCAGTCCATCGATTGCCTCACCTGCATACCGGCCCCACAGCCCGATCGGAACGTCCTCAATCTGGTCGCGGCGCTGCTCCAAGCCCGCAATGAGCGCGTCCGTTGGAACGCTCACCTTTGCCAGTGCATCCTTCATCGCGGCGTCTGCAGGCGCGCGTTGAACATCTCCGAGATGCTTGCTTAGCCGCTCGCCCCACGCACCGGCTTGGTCAATAAACCCCTTGTCCCGGGCTAGCGCCAGCAACGCCTGCAGGATCGGCAGATCAACGTGACTCTGCGCGGTGTAGCGCTCGCCTAGATTGACCTTTGACACCTCGAATCGATTGGAGAACCAGCCCGCGCCCAATCGCTCCTGGTCGAACCAGTAGCGCAGGCGTCCTGAGTACAACGGCGTATCCCGCATCAGGCGCTCACGGATCTGGCTGGCACCCCATAGATGGATCTGTAGATTCCTGCCAGTCCTGGCCGCCTCCTTGATGCGCTTGTCCCTCCATCGCTCGTAGCGCTGCAAAGGGCTGAGCTTCTTGCCGGTCCGGAGGTCATTCAAGTCAATGGGCAAGCAGACCGTATAGGTATGCAGCCCGAGGTGGGCCGCCAGCGCTCTGCTCAGTGAGTCGTCGAGTTGCTGAAGCTGCCCATCACCGAACGCCGAAAGAAAGTACTTTGCCTGCCACGCAAGCTCTCCGCCGTCAGCCAGCTTGACATAGCACTCGACGCCTTGATCCGCTCCTGCGCCCTTGCGAAGAAAGGTCGCCCTGGATGGTCGCGGCTCCAGGCCGGCGAGCTGACAGCAGAGCTCCTCGAAACCCAGGTTCTGGGATCCGGCGTGCGCGCGGATTCGGGAGAAGTCGATCGATGGCGGCATAGGTCCGTATTTAATCTCTGAAGCCAGGGGCGGCTGCGGTTCCCACTGTGCTTCACCAACACGCTATGCACAGGCGCGAAGCACACTATGCAGCCGCTGCAAGTTTGGTGGGGTCACTGACTGCCGGCTGCCGCGCAGACAAATGACTGATGAGGCCAACAAATAAAGTCCGTCGAAACCGCGAGCGTCTGCCGGCGAGGTGGCTCGACTAGATGGTGTAGCTGTGCCTGGCCGTCTTGCGGCTACTTGCCTCGCCATACCCGCTGTGAGCCACTACCTCTCTGCTCGCGAAGCTGTTGATGGTCGGTTGTCCTCCCGCCGCTTTGTATTGGCTGAGGCCATGCGGTGCAAGGGCCAGATAGCAACCCTCGCCCCAAATGGACTCGTCATCAATGTCCACAGGACCGGCATCGCGCCACCAAACGAGCTTGGCCACAGCAGTACCGCCGGAGTCCATGTAGACGCGGGGATTCGAATCGTGCTGCCGCCAGCGCAGCTGGCGTAGCCAATTTGGGCAGACGGTCAGCAGATACCTTGGCCCATACAAGTCGGTCCCGGAGGAACTTGCGACACGCCTGACCAGCGTAGTCGCTGGAGTCGCGTCGTGCGTCACGTAGGCGCCTCGCCAGACGACGGCGGGCAGCTTTTCGTAGCAGTCATCGAAATCGTCGCTGTCGATCTGCGCCTGGGGAGCGCGGAAGCGGTGTTGGAAAAACTCGGCTTGTCTGGGCTTGAAGACCGTGAATCGACATGCCTCCGCGATCACGACGTCTTCTGGCTGTAGTGACCACGGTGCGACATCCTCGTTGACCTGAGGGGTCCAGGCGCGGCCGGCCTCGCCCCAACTGGCGTCGCGGGCGACTAGCGGTCTAGGAATTGCTTGCGGACGAACCTGTGCCCGCAGCAGCGGGTGCGACGGAAGCGGCGCGTTCAGGATCTCCAGGAATAGCGGCAGGTCGTGGTCTGACAGCAGTCCGGCGCGGCGAACCTCTCCCGCGACGTGACGAAGGGCGACCACCCCAACCGCCATGTGCGGCTTGAGATAGGTGATCTGCATATCCAATGATCGGAGCTCAGCCTCAAGTCGTCTAAGCGCAAGCGCGCCGAAGGCCTCCAGGCCGCCCCACTGCTGGATGAACTCTGCGGCGCGCCGCCTGATGGTCAATTCGTCGACGCCTGCTGTTTGTGCAAGCGCTCTGGCGATTGGCCGCAGCATCTGGGTCCAGCCTGGCGCCGACTCGATCCGCATCGCGCCGGTGCGTGCATCCACCAACGAGTTGTCCAGCACCAGCGAACCATCCAGTTCAAGCTGGTAGAACAGCGGGAGTGCTTCTCGCGTCGCTGAAACAGCTATGCCCCAGCGGTTTGCCAGAAGCAGGGCCGCCTCAGCGATTGCGATATCTCGATGGCCCGCGAGGTGCGCCACGGCATCACCTAGTGGGGATGCCAGTCGATTGTGCGACATGGCCAGCAGAACGAAGAGGCCTTGCAGCGGTGCGTCGGACTCGCCGGTCAGGAGCCGTCGTACGGTCAGTGTGGCCACTGCCTTGCCGACTGCGACATCCTCGGACAAACGAAGCAAGCAGTCGCGCGCATGACGCTGGGCTTCGACAATCGGCAGACGCAGGCCAAAGTGGACGAGCTCGAAGAGCAGCTCCTCGTCGCTCAAATGCCCTTCCTCAACCTTGAATGGCTTGCCAAGCTGGTGTTCGCGGGTGAACATCATCTGCTCAGCGAGCAACGACCAGACTGCCGGCCAGTCCGGCGACGCACTGACAACGGGAAGAACTTCATCAATCTCCATCAGCAGCGAAACGGTGTTTTCTTCGCCCGCCGTGATGGAATCGAGCAAGCTCTCAAAAGCGGCGCGATGCGCTGCAGCACCGTCCAGGAGCTTGCGCGCCCTGTGATAGCGGAACTTGCCACCGCCCATGAACTGGCTCCAGGCGCTCCAGCGGTCATCCGTGCTTGGGTATTCGTCGACAAGCTTTCGAGCGTGTTCCAGCTCACCGGCATCGATCAGGCGCGCGACCAATGTGAAGCGGCACTTCGTGTCAGTCCGGAGGACCTCCCATTGCTCATACATGGCTCGGACCATGTCCAGGGGCGCAGCTTTCGCCAAATCAACGAAGCGAGAAGGCGCGTTGTGGTCCGGCGCTGGGCCCGCTTCAAACATGGCCTGCAGTTGGGTCAGCGTTTCGGCCGAGTCGTACGTAGAAGGCGTGTACGAACGCCTTGGCGCAGGTGCCTCTGCCTTCCAGCGAACCAGAGCCGCTTCGAGTCTGCCGTCGCCGTACCCGTGCTTGAGCGCGGCGGTGCGCAGCCGCTCGAGGAGTGCCGCACGTTCGTGGGCACGGCTGGTGATCTCGATGGGCTCCAAGAGCTCTCCGACAAGCTGAGCAATGGCGCCCGGCCCCGCTGCGTCTGCGACGGCGTCGATGAAGTCACCGACGTGGTACGGATCCCGATAGTGAGGCTCCATGTAGAACGGCAAGCACAGGCCGCACCACACGTCGACGCACGTCCAAAGCAGGTCTGGCCGGCGCCGCACCAACCCTGTCATCAGCAGGTCGACGCGGTTTGGCCAGGAAATCAGCTTCCAGGTCGCCAGCGTCTGCTCGGTGTCGTATCCGAGCCTGGCATCGACCTGCATGGCCTCATCAATCAGCACCATCGTCAGGCGATGAGCTGCGTTGGCGCCCTCGGTCTCCTTCATCCCGTCGACCTGCCGCATCAGATGCGAAATGCGCTCCGCTCTGCCGGTCGAGTCGGCCTTGTTGGCGAGAACCAAGACGTCGCGCCAGACTCCGTACTGCGGGTCCTTGCGGGCCGCCAGCGCGTAACCGAGGCAGTGTTCAGGCACTGTGGCCAGCAGTTGGCGCGCGCGGTCGGTCTCTCCTATGGCTGCAAAGGCGATGGCCAGCTCTGCCAGCGCATCCACATGCTCGCTGGGCGTATCGCGATGCAACTCGGCAGCCAGCGCCTCGAGCCTCGCTGCTGCGCGCGCTTGGTCACCGTCAAGGCGATAGGTCTCTACGGCAA
Organism: Variovorax durovernensis; assembly: GCF_977011995.1. Classification (NCBI taxonomy): domain Bacteria; kingdom Pseudomonadati; phylum Pseudomonadota; class Betaproteobacteria; order Burkholderiales; family Comamonadaceae; genus Variovorax; species Variovorax durovernensis. Next base: position 1,001,359 of record NZ_CDRNCW010000002.1, read on the forward strand.
CCTCCCGGCGCAGGTCTTCGGTGCTCTTCTGTGTGGACGATGCGATCGCTTCATCGACTTCTCGCAGCACGGCCCGGTATTCGCTCTCGCCGCAGGAAGCCGCGATCTGCAGCAGCGCGCGCGCCAGCAAGGGCACGGCCGTCAGGACTTGACTGGTTCGGTAGTAGTCGCTGCCGCCACGAGGCGTCAGTCGCAGGGCGTAGCCCAGAGCGTTGCGCGTGACCGCCTGAACGCCGCCCGCCGAGATTGACAGGTTCGCGGCGACCCGGCCCCGCAGAATGCCGGTCTTGGTCGCATGCTTCTGCAGCGGCCGCAACATTTCATGCTTTGAGTCGATCGCAGGAGGCAATTCCCTGCCGAGCATGGTGCACAGCTGCGCATGCTCCATCACTGCAGTCGCCAGGGCGCCGGGGCCTGTGTAGCTCACCTCGTCATCGCCCATTGAGATCATCGGCGCGGCAAGCTTGTCGAACAGGGTGGCGGCGAGGTCTGTGCGTCCGGCCTTAGCCGCAGTGAGCGCGATGGCACGCCGCCAGCCGTTTGGCAATGCCTCGAAATCCGGCTGCTGCGCTGCCTCATCGAACAGCTGCATGGCGCGCTCTGTGTCGCCAGCGTTCCGGAATGCCAGCCCGGCGTGCACAAGCAGCGCGGCAAGCTCCTTGCGATCGATGCCGAGCTGGTTGCACACGTCCTCGGCCTCGGTGCCGGGGCGTCCTTCAAGCACGGCGCGCGCTACTTCCAGGCGCAGGTGGACGTCCGGGGGCGCTTCGGATTCGTCTGGCGGATGCCCGGGGATCTTCTCCAGTCCATCGGTAACAAGGCGCTCAATTGCTTGCTGGATTTGCTCGAAATCCCGGAAGTTGTAGATGCGCTTTGCCCACTCTTGGAACTCGTGAAGGTTGTGGTCTCTCCCGTGGTGCTGGAACCGGCTGGTGTGCAGCTGCGACAGCGGCTCGAGATGTTCGAACAGTTCCTTCGACCGGTCGAAATCGCCCCGTAGCAGTAAGGCGTCAACGACTTCGTAGCCGCGCTTGGGGAACTCCTGCACGAAGGAGACTGCGGCGTCGATGTCTCCGATCGCGAGCATCGCAGAGGGCAGTCGATCGGCATATTCCAGCGCGTTGGTGCGCCGAGACACTTCGTCGCGGCACAGGAGCAGACGCGTCAGCATGGTCCCGTCCAGGGTAGGACGCGCAGCGAGCAACGACAGTCGAATGTCGTCCTGAATATCCGTGCCAGAGCGTCCTCGGGCCAACTGTTCGCGGAATCGCGCAGGCGTCGCCAGCGCCAGCACGTCATCGGCATCACCAGCACGTGCCCGGTAGCGCAGTTCCAGCCAGCGCTGGGGCGAGCTGTCCGGCGCGTTCTGCGCCAGCTTGGCCAGCTCGCGGTAGACGCGCTGGGAGTAGTCAGTCTCTACGCTGCCAAGCCGCACCCTTGGCTTGGCGATGACGAAGAGCCGGAAGCTGTTGTGAAAAACGCGCCAGCCTTGCGTTGAGTCCAGCAACAGGTGACGGGCGACGGCTAGCGCCCGCTCAATCGCACGTTCGTCCAGGATGGTGGCAAGCAGTGGGAGCGCGATTGGCGCTTCAGCGCGCGCGATGTAGCCGAGAACGTCGGTTGCGTCGCGGTCGTTGGCAATCTCTCGCCAAGCGGCCTCATAGACGCTCTCGATGTCGTCGTCGAACTCCATGCCGCCGGCGAGGACATGAGCGCGCCTAACGCCATCGGCCCTTAGAAGCGCCTGAATCAGGTATCGGCTCGCCAGCGGGTGCCCGTGGCTCAACTCATGCAGTCGTACGCGCGGGATGTCCGGATCGAGTCCGAGCACGTCAGCCATCCGGGCGACGGCATCTTGGTCAAGCGGCTTCATCGTCACTTGCCGGCCGGGTTTCGCGGCCTGATCCTGCACGGCAGGCTTCAGGTGCGCGAGATCCAGACGCTGCGTGCCCAGCACAAACATGACGCCCGCGGGGAGCGCTTCTGGGAGGGGGAGTTCCGACAGCAGTGACTGCGCAGGCCGCTCTTCTCGCGGGATGTGGTCCAGGCCATCAACCACAATGAGCGTACGAATCTTTTCTTTGGCATAGCGCTCGCCCGCTTGGGAAATCAGCGCACCGAACTGTTCGCGGCGCTCATGCAGCGAGTTATCTCGAAGGCGGATGCCATGCAGCCCGCTGCTGCGCAGCTGGGCGCTGATGTCATCCAGGAAGGTTTCGGCTTCTCCCCGACCAACGCCTTGGGCAACCCCTGGCACGAACGCCAGGTAGCGCACTAGGCAGAGGGCTGGCTCCGCAGCGAGCGCCATCTGCAGCAGCGTCGACTTTCCTGAGCCTGGCGGGCCAATCAGCGCGACATAGCCCATTTCAATGCCGCGAACGGTCTTCAGCAGTTCAGTCTCGGTATCTCGGTTGCGCTGGACATAAGTGCCGAGCGGAAACCTGTGCACGTAGCGCGTCTTGGCCGGATCCGGCCAGCCCAGCTCCGCAAGCAGCTCATCACGCGTCCATCGGTCCTTGTCTCGACCGTCGGCAACGAGATTAGGCAGCAGGCTGGCAATCTCGGACGCCAGGCGCGACTGCTCGGCGCTGAGTTTGTGTAGCTGCACAAAGTCAGCGGCAGCGCCATGCAGTATGCGCAGGGCATGCAGAAACCTCTCAAACTCGACCTCGTTTAGACCAGATGCAGCCAGCAGTCGATCGATCAGGTTGCACCAGCCGGCCGCGCGCCACTCTGCCAACGTGCGGTTGGGAAAGCGCCCGAACTGGTCAATGAACTCGGCGCTGTAGGCAGGCGTGGAGTCACCAGGCTTGTCGGTGGTCGACGGGTAGTCCGTCGTCACAAAGCGAATTTCGACTCGCGCGTCAGGATTGTCCTTGGAGAGAATCTGCCAGGCATTGATGAGCGGCTTCAGCAGGCCGTCCGCTCCCGTGAGGAGCGTCGTCACGGTGAAGGGCGCCGGGAACTTCGAAGTCTTGAATTGGTGGCCGACTACCAGCCCATCGAAGCCCAGAACTAGATCGTCGGCGATGCCAGCCTTGCGGTCGGCCAATCCCACCCACTGCATTTCCCCGCGCTCGAGTTCGCTGTAAATGGCCGCTCCGGCTTTTCCGTACTGAGCGACATAGCCACGAACGGCACGGCGCTCACCCTCGGCTGGTGGTGGAGCAACGGTTTTCTTGGCAGGCTCGTTAGTCGTTGCGGCGCTTCTGCTAGACATGCGGGCGACGTGTGTTCGTATGTTTATTGGTGCCGTAAAGTACCGAGGGTAATCGAGGAACCGACCATTCAATGACCGGAGTTCGTGAAAGCTGCCCTTAGGACGCCGGCGCGGGAATGACTCAGATCAGTCTGAAGCCGCCGCCCAGCACGCGCGACATTCCGTATGTCGGCTTGTGGCGCCATACCCTGCCCAACACCGCGGCCATCGTCAAGCCGCAAAGCCCACGGGCCAAGACGGGTCGTCCGCCTTTTGCCATCGAGACGATGCTGCGCATTCATTACCTGCAGCAACAAGCGCCCTCTCCCGATCTCCAAGCAGGAGCCCTGCAAATCGCACCAGCAAGCGCGCGGTGAAGCGAGAGCCTCCAGCGTCCGTCAACCGTGCTGGCTCGATAGAGGAAGCGCGACCGCGGGATCGCCATTCGGAAACCGGTGAGCGCCAATCCATCAACCGACCTGTGCTTGGCGCGTATTGCAGATGCCGTCATCAGGCATTCACGTGCCAGCTCAGCTTCGCGCGACGTCACTACCGCGTACCAGGCAAACGCGAAACCGCCGAAGCCCAACACCGCGGCGCCGAGGAGCGACCATCTGACTTGCCTGCTCATCTGCGCCCACCCGGACGTTTGCCTACCAATCCTCGCCGGGTCCCACTACGCATATTCCAGTCATCGGTGCGTTTGAACGACTCACCTGACCAGCCTCCTGGATCTCGTGCGGTCCCCAGAAGGCCAGTGCTTCCTGCGCAGCTCGTGCGCGCCCGGGTCGCCCCCTGAGCCGCCCGCAATGCGACGTTCGGTGGTCACCGCCAGTCCCTCGTTCAACCAAAGCGGGAGCGGCAGATGCGCCAGACAGCTGTGCGTCAATTCATAGGCGATCACCGGTTCGATCGCGTGGAGGTCCGCCTTGATCGTCCTCCCATGCGTTTGCCTGGACGGCCGGTGACTCGGTGCCAGAGACCCATGACTCGGCCTCTGTCCACTTCATCACCGGAAAGCCTTCGTGAAGATTCAGGTGTTGGGCCAGATGGAAATCTGGCAACCCGCCGGCGGAAATTACGGCGGGAGGCAACGAGCCCTGCTGGGCGGCTTGCTCAGCGCCGCCGGAAATCGGCCGATGAGGCTTCCCGCCGAACAGGGTGTGCAGGAACGCAGCATCTCCTATCTGGATTTTCTGGAGTGCTTGTAAAGCGCGTGCCCGATGACGCCCACGCCGACCAGGAGCACCGGCAATCCGCCTGCCCATGATTCATACGCGGCGGGCAGGAGCATCTTGAACACGTTGTCGATCCAGCAGGTCGTGCGGCACATGCGCTGCCCAGCCCCCATCAGGACCAATCCGATGAGAACCCCCGCAACACCGATCCCGAGTTCGACCTTCAACACTCACTCCTTCATGGACGTATGGCATCCAGCATCCGACGGATTTGACCATCGCTGTTCCTGCCTTGCAGGGCGAGCCTCTTCATCAGGCGATGGCTGGAACTGCCATGCCCGTCGGTTGCGTCGGAATGCATGTGTGACTCTCGTTCGTTCTTCTGAATTCGGCTGCAGAGCCATTCACCGTCGCGCAAGAAGATGCTGGAGGGGCGCCGACAACGACATCCTGTGCCGCGGCGCGACCCCAGTTCGGGACGGTGCTGCCGGCGGCGGACCTATGCTCGACGAAGCCATCCCACTTCATTCCTGGAGCTGTTCCATGTCCCTGCAAGATTTCAAGGTCCTCACCTTCGACGTCGTCGGCACGCTGATCGATTTCGAGGGCGGCATGCTCGCCTATCTGCGCAGCGTGGCGCCCGATGCCCGGGTGAGCGACGACGACTTCCTCGCCGCCTACCGGCGCGCACGTGCCGACGGCAATGCCGGCTGGTACCCCGACGATCTGGAGCGCTGCTGGCACGCCGTTGCCCCCGCGCTGGGCCTGCCCGATACCGACGCCATTGCCCAGGGACTGCGCGAGTCGGTCTCGCAATGGCCGGCCTTCCCTGATTCGGTGGAAGCGCTGAAGCGGCTCGGCAAGCGCTTCAAGCTGGTGACGATGACCAACGCGCAGGCCTGGGCACTGGCGCATTTCGACAAGACGCTGGGCTCGCCCTTCGACATGCTGCTGAGCTGCGACGACGCGCTGTGCGAGAAGCCCGATGCGCGCTATTTCGCCTATGCACGCGGCCGCTTCGAAGGCGCCTGGGGCTTCAGGCAGGCCGACAACCTGCACGTGGCACAGAGCCAGTACCACGACATTGGCATTTCGAAGCAGTTGGGCATCACGACCTGCTGGATCGAACGCCGTCATGCGCAGAAAGGTTCGGGCGGCACCATCGAGTCGAAGCACACCGTGCCCGACTATCACTTCCACACGCTGGCCGAACTGGCCGATGCAGTCGAAGCCGGGCATTGAGCACCACGGCCGTCGCCTGCATTGCGCAGGCGCCGGTCAGCGCTCGTGAGGAAAGAGCCGCTCGATCGGACAGTGCGTCTTGATGAACGGCGACTTGATGACGATGTAGCTGAAGTACTTCGCGATACCGATGTTGCGTTCGAGCAGCCCCTCGATCACTTCCTGGTAGTGGTTCACGCCACGCGTGAGAAAGCGCAGCAGGTAGTCGTAGCCGCCGCTGACCAGATGGCATTCGAGCACCTCGTCGACCTCGCGGATCGCGGCCTCGAAGCGCACGAAGTCCTCGCGGTGGTGGTCCGACAGGGTGACCTCGGTGAACACGGTTAGCGTGTCGCCGAGTTTTTCGAGCCGCAGGTGCGCGCCGTAGCCGGCGATGTAGCCGGCCTGCTCCAGTCGCTTCACCCGGATCAGGCAGGGGCTGGGCGACAACCCGACCGCGTCGGCCAGGTCGACGTTGGTCATGCGCCCGTTCTTCTGCAACTGGGCCAGGATACGAAGGTCGAGTCGGTCAATCTTGAAGGCTTCTGACATGGCTGTGCCTGACAACGAGAAAAGTCCGATTCTGCGTCCGCTGCCGGGTCTTGCGGGCGTTGCTCGCGCGTTCTTTCAGGCGGCCAGCGCAGCGCGGACGTCGGGCGCGTCGAGCACTTCGTCCAGCGTCTTCTTCAGGCGCGCGAACAACTGCGCGAACTCGTCCTCTGTGAAGGTGAGCGCGGGCGCGAAGCCGAGGATGTGGTCGCCGAAGGAGCGGAACACCAGGCCGTTGCGATAGCCGGCCGCGAAGATGCGGTCGGACAGCCCCAGCGCCGCGTCGAAGCCGCGCTTGCTGGCCTTGTCGCTCACCAGCTCCAGCGCGCCCAGCAGGCCGCGGTGGCGCGCGTCGCCCACCAGCGGATGCGCGCGCAGCGCATCGAGCCCGGCCGCGAAGTGCGCCGCGCCGCGCTGGCCGTTGGCGAGGATGCCGCCTTCCTCGTAGAGCCGCAGTACCTCGAGCGCGACGGCGGCGCCGACCGGGTGCGCCGAATAGGTCGCGCCGTGGCCGATGGATGCGCCCGCGGGCGCGCCGTCGGCGATGCCGGCGTAGACCTTCTCGGACATCATGGTCGCGCCCATCGGCACGTAGCCGGCCGTCAGGCCCTTGGCCATGGTCATGAGGTCGGGCTCCACGCCTTCGGCCTCGCAGGCGAACATGGGGCCGGTGCGGCCGAAGCCGGTGATGACCTCGTCGACCACGAAGAGGATGTCCAGCTCGCGCGCGGCCTCGCGCATGGCCTTGAGCCAGCCCTTGGGCGGCACGATGACGCCGCCCGAGCCCTGGATCGGCTCGCAGAAGAAGGCCGCCACGTTGTCCGCGCCCAGCTCGGCCACCTTGGCGCGCAGTGCCGCGACCGACGAGGCGATCAGTGCCTGCGGATCGGCGCCGTCGGCATGGCGGTAGGCATAGGGCGACGCGATGTAGTGCTGCGTGGGCAGCGGCAGGTCGAAGCCGCGATGGAAGGCCGGCAGCGCGGTGAGGCCCGCGCCGGTGGACGACGAGCCGTGGTAGCCGCGCTCCAGCGAAATGAACTGCTTCTTCGACGGCCGGCCGGTCGCGTTGTAGTACTGCACGATGAAGCGCACCGCGGCATCGACCGCCTCGGAGCCGCCCAGCGTGAGGTACACGCGGGTCAGCGACGCGGGCGTGATCTGCACCAGCTTCTGCGCAAGGCGGATGGCCGGCTCGCTGCTGAAGTGGAAGTAGCCGGTCGCGTACGGCAGCTTGCGCATCTGCTCGGTGGCGGCCTGCACCACGCTCTCCTGCCCGTAGCCCACGTTCACGCACCACAGGCCCGCAAAGGCGTCGAGCAGCTGGTGGCCGTTGCCGTCGGTAAGCCAGGCGCCCTTGCCCGAGGCCAGCACGGTGGGCCCGCGCTGCTCGTGCACGCGCCAGGGCGAGACGGGGTGGATGAGGTGAGCGCGGTCGACGGCGTCGAGCGCGGCTTGTGGAGGCAATGCGGTGGGGTGCGTCATGGGCTGTGAAAGAGCGAGAGCGGAGGAAGCTTTCGATGCCCTCAGCTTAGGCGGCGCACCCTGAGAGGTGGTGCTGCTTTGGGGGTGCCGCACGCAGCAGGCTGCGGTTGTGCGTACGGCATGCAGCAGATCGTGCGGTGGCCTGCGCTTCCTCCGATCAGTACCCGCGCGCGCGGTCGACCAGCCCGACCATCGGCTTGCCTGCCTCGAAGCGCGCGAGGTTGTCGAGCACCACTTCCGCCGCGCTCAACGGCTGCGTCATGCTCGCGATGTGCGGCGTGAGCTGGATGCGCGGATGGCGCCAGAAGTCATGCTCCGGCGGCAGCGGCTCGGGATCGGTCACGTCGAGCACCGCGTCGCCGATCTGTCCGCTTGCGAGTGCGCCCAGGAGGTCGGCATCCACGAGTTGCGGCCCGCGTCCCACGTGCACCAGCCCGGCGCCTGATGGCAGCAACGAGAACAGCCGCGCATCGAGAAAACCGCGCGTCGAATCGGTCAGCGGCAGCAGGCACACGAGGATGTCGGTGCGCGCAAGGAATGCCGGCAGTTCGTCCGCGCCGGCATGGCATTGCACGCCGTCGACGGCATGCCGTGAACGGCTCCAGCCCGCGCAGTCGAAGCCCAGCGCAACGAGCTGTGCCAGCACGGCCTGCCCGAGCGAGCCCAGCCCGAGCACGCCGATGCGGCGTTCGCTCGCAGGGCGCACCGTCAGCGGCTTCCAAAGGCCCTCCTGCTGCTGGCGCCGGTATTGCGGCATGTCGCGGTGCAGGCCGAGCACCGCATGCGTCACGTACTCGACCATGCCGCGCACGATGCCGGGCTCGACCATGCGCACCACGGGCAGCGCAGGCGGCAGCGACGCGAAGTCGAACTGGTCGACGCCCGCGCCGGAAGAGAACAGCACCTGGAGATCGGGGAAGCGCGTCGCCAGGTCGTCCGGCGGCTCCCACGCCGCGAGGAAGCGCACCTGTGCCGGATCGCCGATGTCGGGCCAGATGCGGAAGTCGATGTCGGGGGCGCGTCGGCGGAACACTTCGGCCCACAGGCGGCCTCTTGCCGGGTCGGATTTGTAGAGGAAGGTGGTTTTCATGATGAGATCAGCTCAGGCGGGTACCCCGTCGGCGCGATTGCGCCCTGAACGGCAAGCGCTCATCCCACAGCCTGGGTCACGACGGCAAAGAGCGACGGCCCACCAGGCGGCGTGACAAGGGGCGCACCACGCACCATCGTCGTGGGCGCATCCACGCGCAGCAGCCCGATGCTCTCCAGGCATTCGGCCAGCCCGCTGTCGAAGTCGATGTCGATGCGCGTGAAGTGACCGGCATTCACGCTGGCGAGGTGCGCGATCAGCGCCTTGGCGCCGTCGAGGTCGGGCGCAACCACCGGCCCTATCGAATGACCGCGCCCGAAGCGGCGCAGCATCGCGAAGCCGCGCGGTTCGTTGTCGTGGTCGAGCACCACGCAGGCGTCGGCGCTGGCCAGCAGATCCTTGATCAGTGCATCGCGCGGCATGCCGCGCGCCGCGGCGTCGAGGGCCTGCAATGCGGCGGCCTCGTGGACACCGGCGGGCCGCAGTCGCCAGCCGGGCTGCAGGGCCACCAGCGGCGCCGGCTGCGCGATGCCCTGGTGCTGGCGCAACTCGCCCGTGCGCACGAAGCCCAGGCGCTCGTAGAGGCCGCGCCCCTCGGCGGTGGCGTGCAGCAGCACCGTGCGGTCTTCCAGGCCGTCGAGCACCGCGCTCATCAGGCGATGCCCGATGCGGCGGCCCTGGCAGGCCGGCGTCACGACCACGAGGCCCAGGCTTGCATGGCGCTCGCCCCAGAGCCAGCGCAGCGCGCAACCGACGATCTCGCCGTCACGCTCGGCCACCACACCCTCTGCATGCGCGAACACCTGCTCCCAGTCCGCCAGCCGGTGCGGCCAGCGCAACAGGTTGGTCAGCGCCTGCGCGAACGGCAGGTCGGAGGGGGTCATCGGTCTGAGCACCACGCCGTCGCCGGCGGGTGCATTCGGGGTCTGGTCGGGCATTGAAAGGTCTCGCAGCGAAGGAATGTCCCTTCCATCTTGGACGACATCGGCGCGCGTTGCCATACCGGAATCGGCCCGCAACGCAACTTGCAAGCTTCGGCTGCCGCGCGCCCGGGTTTTGCAATTCGCTGCGGTAGGGCGCCCGTGTACGCATACAAATGCTGTGCCAACCTGCCTAGCATGGATCGCCGCTCTTGCGCAGCCTCACCGATCACCAGCCCATGCCAGCTTTCGACCCGCCACAGATCCTCAATCGCGCGCTTCAAAAGCGTGCTCATCGATTTTGCTGCGGCGCACTCAGGTGCGCGCCGCACCCGCGCAGGGCAGACCGCATGGCATGCCGTCGCCGGGCCTCCAAACCGCAGCTTCATCGCGGCTGGCAACGCATTTCCCTACAACTGCTGCCTGGCTGCGTGCTGCAATCAATCCGTAATTTGCTTGTCGCAATTGCCGTCTGAAGAAGTGGCCGGCGACTGGTTCCAACAGACCGATGAACTACTAACGACACACAGGCTTAGAGACCATGACCTTCAAACCCAAGTACGTGACTTTCGACTGCTACGGAACGCTGACCCGCTTCCGCATGGCGGAGATGTCCCACGAGCTCTTCTCCGACCGCATTCCGGCCGACCGCATGGAGCAGTTCATCGCCGACTTCACGGCCTACCGCTTCGACGAGGTGCTGGGCGCCTGGCAGCCCTACGAGGTGGTGCTGAAGAACGCCGTGCGGCGCCTGTGCCGCAAATGGAAGATCCAGTACTTCGACATCGACGCACAGAAAATCTACGATGCGGTGCCCACCTGGGGCCCGCACGACGACGTGCCCGCCGGCCTGTCCAAGGTGGCAAAGGAAATTCCGCTGGTGATCCTGTCGAACGCATCGGACGACCAGATCCAGAAGAACGTCGCGATGCTCGGCGCGCCCTTCCACCGCGTCTACACCGCACAGCAGGCCCAGGCCTACAAGCCGCGCCTGACGGCCTTCGAGTACATGCTCGACTCGCTGGGCTGCAACCCTGAAGACGTGCTGCACGTGTCGTCAAGCCTGCGCTACGACCTGATGTCGGCGGACGACCTGGGCATCGTCAACAAGGTGTTCGTCAATCGCGGCCATGGGCCCGGCAATCCGGCGTACCGCTATACGGAAATCAAGGACATCGGCGGCCTCCCCGGCGTCGTGGGCCTCTGATCTTTCTTCTTTGCAGCACCAGTCCCAAGCCATGAAGCTCGACTCTTACTGGACCGATTCGGCACCGGCCTTCGTCCCCGAAGCTCGCGAGCTTCCGGCGCAGGTCGACGTCGCCATCGTCGGCGGCGGCTTCACCGGCCTGTCGGCGGCGCTGGCGCTGGCCAGGCGGGGCGCGCGCGTCGCGGTGCTCGAGGCCGGCGCGCGGGTGGCGGCCGAAGCGTCGGGGCGCAACGGCGGGCACGTCAACAACGGGCTGGCGGTCGACTACGCCGATGTGGCCGCCAAGGTGGGCGTCGACTGCGCACGCGGCTGGTATCACGCGTACGACGCCGCGGTCGACACCGTGGCGCGGCTGGTGCGCGAGGAAGCCATCGACTGCGACTTCATGCGCCACGGCAAGCTCAAGCTCGCCACGCGGCAAAACCAGATGAGCGCGCTCGAGCACAGCGCCCGGCGCCTGGTCGACGATGGCGTGGACAGCGACGTCGAGATCCTCGACGCGGCACGCGTGCGCGCCGAAGTGCAGAGCGATCGCTTCCACGGCGGCCTGCTCTACAAGCGCAGCGGCCAGATGCACATGGGCCGCTTCGCGCACGGGCTGGCCACGGCAGCGCAGCGCAACGGCGCGCAGATCCACACCGGCACCGAGGTGAGCCGCATCGAACGGGTGGGCCAGGGCCACGCCCACCGGCTGCACACAGCGCGCGGCACGGTCGCCGCCCAGCAGGTGCTGCTGGCCACGGGCGCGACACGCCATGGCGGCTATGGCAGCTTCGGCTGGCTGCGCCGGCGCATCGTGCCGATCGGCAGCTTCATCGTCGTCACCGAGCCGCTGGGCGCGGAGCGCGCGCAGGCGCTGCTCGCGGGCCGGCGCACCTACACGACCATCGCGAACATCCACCACTACTTCCGCCTCACGGCGGACCACCGGCTGGTGTTCGGCGGGCGCGCGCGCTTCGCGGTCTCCAGCCCGCAGTCGGACGCCGCCAGCGGAGAGATCCTGCGCGCAGGACTGGCCCAGACCTTTCCGCAGCTCGGCGAGGTGCGGCTGGACTATTGCTGGGGCGGACTGGTCGACATGACGCAGGACCGCCTGCCGCACGCCGGCGAGCGCGACGGCCTCTACTACGCCATGGGCTACAGCGGCCACGGCACGCAGATGTCTGTGCACATGGGCGATCGCATGGCCGCCGTGATGAACGGCGATGCGGGCGCCAACCCGTGGCAGGGCCGCGACTGGCCCGCCATTCCCGGCCACTTCGGCCCGCCGTGGTTCCTTCCGGCGGTGGGCCTCTACTACCGGCTCAAGGACAGGCTGGCCTGAGGGCTTGCAGTCACCTCATTCATTCGTTCGTTTCCGTTTTCTTCTTCCACCCACGGCCTCCCAGGAGCACCCACCATGAGCGACAGCAGCAACAAGAGCTTCGAAAACCTCGTCGGCCCCGATGAAAGCCTTCGTGTGATGGCATCGCTCAAGCGCGGTGCCTCCCGGCGCGACATCCTGACGATGCTGATGGCCGGCGGCATGCAGGCCACGCTGGCCGGCAGCCTCGCGGGCATGGCGGTGTCGGCGCACGCGCAGACGCCGCGGCGCGGCGGCCGCATCCGGGTGGCCGGCGCCACGGCCGCCGCGACCGACACGCTCGACCCCGCCAAGCAGTCGAACCAGACCGACTACTCGCGCTGCAACATGGTCTACAACGGCCTGACCTCGCTGGATGGCAGCCTGGCGCCGCAACCCGCGCTGGCTGAATCCTTCACCACGAAGGACGCGAAGACCTGGGTGTTCACACTGCGCAAGGGTGTCGCTTTCCACGACGGCAAGGCGCTCGCGCCCGCCGACGTGGTCTTCTCGGTGATGCGCCACAAGGACCCCGCCGTCGCCTCCAAGGCCAAGGTGCTGGCCGACCAGATCGAGAGCGTGAAGGCCACGGGCGCGAACGAAGTGACGATCGTGCTGAGCGCGCCCAACGCCGACCTGCCGGTGATCCTGGGCACCTTCCACTTCCAGATCGTCAAGGACGGCACCACCGACTTCAACGCCGGCATCGGTACCGGCCCCTACAAGCTCAAGGAATTCAAGCCCGGCATCCGCTCGCTGGTGGTGCGCAACGATGCCTACTGGAAGCCCGGCAAGCCGTACCTCGACGAGATCGAGTTCGTCGGCATCGGCGACGAGAGCGCGCGCGTCAATGCGCTGCTGTCGGGCGGCATGGACCTGGTGGCCTCGGTCAATCCGCGCTCGGTGGAGCGCGTGAAGGGCACGCCCGGCTTCGGCATCTTCGTGACCCAGTCGGGCCAGTACTCCGACCTGGTGATGCGCAAGGACGTGGGCCCCGGCGCCAACCCCGACTTCGTGCTCGGCATGAAGCACCTGTTCGACCGCGAGCAGATGAAGAAGACGATCGCGCTCGACTACGCGGTGGTCGGCAACGACCAGCCGATCGACCCGACCAACCGCTTCCACTTCGCCGGCCTGCCGCAGCGCCCCTTCGACCTGGACAAGGCGAAGTTCCATCTGCAGAAGTCCGGTGTCACCGGCAAGGTGCCGATGGTGGCCTCGCCCGCCGCGCTGTACTCGGTGGAAATGTCCCTCCTGCTGCAGCAGACCGCGCAGCGCGCCGGCCTGGAGATCGACATCAAGCGCATGCCGGCAGACGGCTACTGGTCGAACCACTGGCTCAACAGCCAGGTGGGCTTCGGCAACGTCAACCCGCGCCCGAGCGCCGACGTGCTGCTCACGCAGTTCTTCCAGTCGGGCGCGGCCTGGAACGAGTCGCGCTGGAAGAGCGAGAAGTTCGACCAGCTGCTGCTGGCCTCGCGCGCCGAGACCGACCTGGCCAAGCGCAAGCAGATGTACGCCGACATGCAGACCATGATCCACCAGGACGCGGGCATCGGCATCCCGCTGTTCCTGGCAAGCATCGACGGGCACAGCGCCAAGCTCAAGGGGCTGTCGCCGATTCCGCTGGGCGGCCTCATGGGCTACAACTTCGCCGAGAACGTCTGGCTTGAATCATGACTCTCCCCCCAGGCTTCGCGCACTTCGTGTCGCTTCGCCAACCCCCTTCCGGGGGCAACACCTGCGGCCCGGCAAAGCCGGTTCCGCGGTGTTTCCCGAAGGGGCCTGGCTCCGCCGGCCGCGTCGGTGCGCTACTGCCTCCGGTGAAATGGGATTGCTGAGATGAATCGACTGATCCTCAAGCTCTTGGTGCAGCGCGTTGCGCTGGCGCTGCTGTCGCTTCTGGCGGTATCGGTGATCGTGTTCTCGATCACGGCGGTGCTGCCGGGCGACGCGGCAGAGGAGCAACTCGGGCAGGACGCGACGCCGGAAGCCCTCGCCGCGCTGCGCGTGCAGATGGGCCTGGACGTTCCCGCGCCCAGGCGCTATGCGCAATGGCTGCTCGGCATGGCAAAGGGCGACCTGGGCCGCTCGGCGACAACGCAGATGCCGGTGTCGGAACTGGTGGCCAGCCGCCTGCCCAACTCGCTGCTGCTGGCCGCCGTCACCGCCCTGTTCTCGGTGCCCATCGCGCTCGCGCTGGGCATCGCCTCGGCGGTATGGCGCGGCTCGTGGTTCGACCGCGCGGCCTCCACCTCGGCGGTGGCGGTGGTGTCGGTGCCGGAGTTCCTGGTCGCCACGCTGGCGGTGCTGGTGTTCGCGGTGAAGCTGCGCTGGCTGCCGGCGCTGTCCTTCGTCAGCGACATCGATTCGCTGGGCCAGATGCTGCAGGCCTTCGCGATGCCGGTGCTCGTGCTGTGCTGCGTGATCGTCGCGCAGATGATGCGCATGACACGCGCCGCCGTGATCGACCAACTCGAGGCGCCCTACATCGAGATGGTCCGGCTCAAGGGCGCCTCGCCGATGCGCACGGTGCTGGCGCACGCGCTGCCGAACGCGGTGGGGCCGATCGCCAATGCGGTGGCGCTGAGCCTGTCGTACCTGCTGGGCGGCGTGATCATCGTCGAGACCATCTTCAACTACCCGGGCATCGCCAAGCTGATGGTGGACGGCGTCTCGCAGCGCGACATGCCGCTGGTGCAGACCTGCGCCATGATCTTCTGCAGCGCCTACCTGATCCTGGTGACCGCCGCCGACATCTGCGGCATCGTCGCCAACCCGCGGCTGCGGCACCGCTGAAGGAAGCGTCATGGAAACGTCCACAACTTCCAAGGCCGTGAACGCCGCGGCCTCCCTGGCGCCAGTGGCGCAAGAACGCCGGGGCGGCTCGAGGCGATGGCTCGGCGCTTTTGGCGTCTCCGGCCTGCTCGGCCTCACAGTGCTGGTGTTCTGGGTGCTGGCGGCGGCATTCGGCCCCTGGCTGCTTTCGTTCGGCACGGCGGCCACGGGCACCTCGAACGTGTTCATGCCGATCGGCCCGGCGCACTGGCTCGGCACCGACTACCTCGGCCGCGACATGCTGGCGCTCGTGGTCCAGGGCGCGCGCTACACGGTCGGCGTGGCGCTGCTCGCCACGGTCGTGGCCAGCGGCATCGGCACCACGCTGGCGCTGCTGGCCGCCGCCAGCGGCCGCTGGATCGACGCGACGCTCAGCCGCGGCCTGGACACGCTGACCGCAATCCCGAGCAAGATGTTCGCGCTCATCATGGTGGCGGGCTTCGGCTCCTCGGTGCCGATGCTGGTCGCCACCGCGGCCATCATCTACGTGCCGGGCGCCTTCCGCATCGCTCGCTCGCTGGCCGTCAACATCAACGCGCTCGACTACGTGACGGTGGCACGCGCACGCGGCGAGGGCACGCTCTACATCATGCTGCGCGAGATCCTGCCCAACATCGTCGGCCCGATGCTGGCCGACCTGGGCCTGCGCTTCGTCTACATCGTGCTGCTGCTGGCGAGCCTGAGCTTCCTGGGCCTGGGCATCCAGCCGCCGGCCGCCGACTGGGGCTCACTGGTGCGCGAGAACATCGGCGCGCTGGCCATGGGCGGTGCCTCGGTCATCGTGCCGGCGCTGGCCATCGCGAGCCTGACCATCTCGGTCAACCTGGTGATCGACAACCTGCCCGGCCGTGCCGCGCGCGAAATGGGGAAACGCTGATGGGAGCACCACTCACCGTCGAAGGCCTGAGCATCTGCGCGGGCACCAGCACACTGGTCGACAACCTGAGCTTCTCGGTACAGCCCGGCGAGGTGCTGGCGCTGATCGGCGAGTCGGGTTCGGGCAAGACCACCACCGCGCTGGCGCTGATGGGCCATGCACGCCAGGGCTGCCGCATCTCGGCCGGCCGGGTGCGCATCGGCGACACGGAGGTGCTGTCGCTCGATGCCCGCGCCCAGCGCGCGCTGCGCGGGCGCACCGTCTCCTACATTGCGCAGAGCGCGGCCGCATCCTTCAACCCGTCGCGCACGATCATGGACCAGGTGATCGAGCCCACCGTGATCCACGGCCTGTGCAAACGGGCCGAGGCACAGGCCAAGGCGGTGCAGCTGTTCCGCGAGCTGGCGCTGCCCGACCCGGAAGGCATCGGCGCGCGCTATCCGCACCAGGTCTCGGGCGGCCAGCTGCAGCGGCTGATGGCCGCGATGGCGCTGATCGGCGACCCCGATCTCGTGATCCTCGACGAGCCGACCACGGCGCTGGACGTGACCACGCAGATCGAGGTGCTGCGCGCCTTCCGCCGCGTGGTGCGCGAGCGCCGCGCCACCGCCGTGTACGTGAGCCACGACCTGGCGGTGGTGGCGCAGATGGCCGACCACATCCTGGTGCTGCGCAACGGCAGCATGCGCGAGATGAACGCGACCGGGCAGATCCTCGCCGCGCCGGCCGACGAATACACCAGGAGCCTGCTTGCCGCCGCACGGCCGCAGACGCGCGCTTCGGCCAGTACCGCGGACGACGGCCGCGAGCTGCTGCTCGAGGTGCGCCAGCTTTCGGCGGGATACGGCCCGGTGGACGCGCAGGGGCGCCCGGCCAAGCCGATCCTGCAGGACATCGACCTGAAGCTCTACCGCGGCCAGGCGATCGGCGTGATCGGCGAATCGGGCTCGGGCAAGACCACGCTGGCACGCGCGGTGGCGGGCCTGCTGAAGCCAAGCAGCGGCAGCGTGCTCTTCCACGGCCGCGAACTGAAGCCGGCGCTGCAGCAGCGCGAACGCGACGAGCTGCGCCGCATCCAGATCGTGTTCCAGATGGCCGACACGGCGCTGAACCCGTCGCAGACCATCGAGCGCATCCTGGCGCGGCCGCTGGAGTTCTACAAGGGCCTGCGCGGCGAGCCGCTGCGGCGGCGCATCCGCGAACTGCTCGACCTGGTGAAGCTGCCGCAGACCGTCGCCGGGCGCCTGCCGGGCGGCCTTTCGGGCGGGCAGAAGCAGCGCGTGAACCTCGCGCGCGCACTGGCGGCCGAGCCCGACCTGATCCTCTGCGACGAAGTGACCTCCGCGCTCGACACGGTGGTCGGCGCCGCGGTGCTCGACCTGATCGCGGAGCTCAGGCGCGAGCTCGGCGTGTCCTACCTCTTCATCAGCCACGACCTGCACACGGTGCGCGCCGTGTGCGACGAGATCGTCGTGATGCAGCACGGCCGCAAGCTCGCACAGGTGGCGCGCGCCGACTACGACCGCGGCCCGCACCACCCCTACTACGAGCTGCTCGCGCGCTCGGTGCCGGAGTTGCGTCAGGGCTGGCTCGACGACATGGACCGCACCCATGCCCTCGCATCATGAGAAAGACCGAAATGACGCCCACCTTCCGCATCGCGGTGATCGCCGGCGACGGTATCGGCAAGGAAGTGATGCCCGAGGGCCTGCGCGTGGTGCAGGCCGCCGCGGAGCGCTTCGGATTCGAACTCGACTGCCGCACCATCGACTGGGCGAGCGCCGACCACTACGCGGCGCACGGCCAGATGATGCCGGACGACTGGAAGGAGCAGCTCAAGGGGGTGGACGCGCTGTACTTCGGCGCCGTCGGCTGGCCCGCGACGGTGCCCGACCATGTGTCGCTCTGGGGGTCGCTGCTGAAGTTCCGCCGCGAATTCGATCAGTACATCAACCTGCGCCCGGTGCGCCTGTTCGAGGGCGTGCCCTGCCCCCTGGCCGGCCGCAAGCCCGGCGACATCGACTACCTCGTGGTGCGCGAGAACACCGAGGGCGAGTACACCTCGCTCGGCGGCATCATGTACGAAGGCACCGAGCGAGAGATCGTGATCCAGGAGTCGGTGTTCTCCCGGCACGGCACCGACCGCGTGCTGCGCTTTGCCTGCGAGACGGCGCGCGCGCGCAAGCGCAAGCACCTGACGGTGGCCACCAAGAGCAACGGCATCGCCATCAGCATGCCGTGGTGGGACAAGCGCGCCGATGCGGTCGGCCTCGACTACCCCGAGCTGACGATCGACAAGCAGCACATCGACATCCTGTCGGCGCGCTTCGTGCTGCAGCCCACGCGCTTCGACGTGGTGGTGGCGAGCAACCTGTTCGGCGACATCCTCTCCGACCTCGGGCCCGCGACCACCGGCACCATCGGCCTTGCGCCTTCGGCCAACCTGAATCCGGAGCGCAGGTTCCCGTCGCTGTTCGAGCCGGTGCACGGCTCGGCGCCCGACATCTACGGCCAGAACATCGCCAACCCGATCGCGATGATCTGGTCCGGCGCGCTGATGCTGGACTTTCTCACCCAGGGGCAAGGCGCGGGGCGCGCCGCGCACGACGCGATCCTGCAAGCCATCGAGGCGGTGCTGCGCGACGGTCCGCGCACGCCCGATCTCGGCGGTTCCGCGAGCACAACCGAAGTGGGCCTTGCGATCGCCGAGCGCGTCGCGGCGGCCTGAAACCAGGAAAGACTTTAGACCATGACCACCGAACTCCAACATGCAGACCTGATGCCCGGCCGGCATCTCATCGGCGCCGAGTGGCGCGAAGCCAGCGACGCCCGCCGCCTCGATGTCACCGACCCCGCGACCGACGGCGTCTTCGCGAGCGTGCCCGACGGCACGGCCGCCGATGCACGCGCGGCCGTCGATGCCGCGCATGCGGCCTTTCCCGCATGGCGCGCCGTGCCCGCCAAACAGCGCGCGCAGATCCTCAAGCGCTGGAACGACCTCGTGATGGCCCGCCAGGAAGACCTGGGACGGCTGATCTCGCGCGAACAAGGCAAGCCGCTGGCCGAGGGCCGTGGCGAGGTGGCCTATGCGGCCAGCTACATCGAGTGGTTCGCCGAAGAGGCGACGCGCGCCAACGGCGAAGTGATTCCCGCGCCGGTGACGGGCCGCCGCATGCTCGCGCTGAGGGAGCCCGTGGGCGTGGTCGCCGCGATCACGCCGTGGAATTTTCCGGCGGCCATGATCGCGCGCAAGATCGCGCCGGCACTCGCCGCCGGCTGCACCGTGGTGTGCAAGCCGGCCGAAGACACGCCCCTGACCTCGCTCGCGCTCGTGAAGCTGGCACAGGAAGCCGGCGTGCCGCCGGGCGTTCTCAACATCGTGACCGCCTCGCGCGAACGCACGCCAGAGGTGGTCGATGCCTGGCTCGACGACTCGCGCGTGCGCAAGATCACCTTCACCGGCTCGACGCCCGTTGGCAAGCACCTCGCACGCCGCTCGGCCGACACGCTGAAGAAACTGTCCCTCGAACTCGGCGGCAACGCTCCCTTCATCGTGTTCGAAGACGCCGACCTCGACGCCGCGGTGGAAGGCCTGATGGCCGCCAAGTTCCGCAATGGCGGCCAGACCTGCGTATGCCCGAACCGCGTGTTCGTGCAGGCCGCGGTGCACGATGCCTTCGTGGACAAGCTGGCCGCACGGGTCGGCGCGCTGCGCGTCGGGCCTGCCAGCGACGAGTCCTCGCAGATCGGTCCGATGATCAACGCGCGCGCGGTCGAGAAGATCGAGCGCCACGTGCGCGATGCCGTATCGCGGGGCGCGCGCATCGTCGTCGGCGGCAAGCGGCTGCGCGATGCGCGATGCGACGGCCCCAACTACTACGCACCCACCGTGCTGGTGAATGCCGACGCGACGATGGAGTGCAGCTGCGAGGAGACCTTCGGCCCCGTGGTGCCGGTCACGCGCTTCGAAAGCGAAGCCGAAGTGATCGCCGCCGCCAATGACACGCCCTTCGGGCTCGCGGCGTATTTCTATTCGACCGACGTGCGGCGCATCTGGCGCATGGCCGATGCGCTGGAGTCGGGCATCGTCGGCATCAACGAAGGTGCCCTGGCCGCCGAAGCGGCGCCCTTCGGCGGCGTGAAGGAATCGGGCTACGGCCGCGAAGGCTCGGTGCATGGCCTGGAGGACTACATGCACACCAAGTACGTCTGCCAGGGGCAGCTGTAGCAGCACATGCGGGCAGCACGATCCGCCGAGGGCGGCTCTCAAACACGCGTTTCCCGCTTTTCTCCAGGCATCGTTCAGCATCAAATCGGCGGCGTTTTCCTTAGCATTGATCGACAGTTGAACTACCCGTGGAGTGAAGCTTGATGATGGCATCTGACAACCGCAGCGGGGACGACGCCCGGTTCTATATCGATGGACGCTGGCAAGCCCGTACCCACGCCGAAAGGATCGCGGTCGTCAATCCGTTTTCCGAAGAGATCGTCGGGCATGTCGCAGCCGGATCGTCCGCCGATGTGGACCTTGCCGTCGCCGCAGCCCGGCGCGCTTTCGAAACCTTCTCGCTAAGCACGATCGACGAACGGCTCGCATTGCTGGGCCGCGTCCTGGCGCTGCTGGAGGAGCGTGCGGAGCTGTTCGCGCAAGCCATCGTGACGGAGATGGGCGCGCCCATCGGCTTCGCCCGAAGCGCCCATGTGCCTTTCGCGATCGCGCATGTGCGAACCCAGATGGAAGTGCTGCGGCGCTACGAGTTTCTTTCCGTCGAAGACGGCTTCGCCATCTCGAAGGAGCCGATCGGCGTGTGTGCGCTGATCACGCCCTGGAATTGGCCGCTGTACCAGATCACCGCCAAGGTCGCGCCCGCGATCGCCGCCGGCTGCACGGTCGTCCTGAAGCCCAGCGAGTTGTCGCCCTACAGCGCCCAGCTCTTCGCGCAGGTGATGCACGACGCCGGCGCGCCCCCCGGGGTCTTCAACCTGGTCGGCGGCACGGGGGAAGTGGTCGGCGCGGCGTTGGCGGCGCACCCCGACGTCGACATGATCTCCATCACCGGCTCGACGCGTGCCGGCATTCTCGTGGCGCAGGCGGCCGCGGTGACGGTCAAGCGCGTGGTGCAGGAACTGGGCGGCAAGTCGCCGAACCTGTTTCTCGACGACGCCGATTTCGGGCAAGGCGTAGCGAAGGGCCTATTGGCGGGCATGCGCAACGCGGGGCAGTCGTGCAGCGCGCCGACACGCATGCTGGTGCCCGAATCGAGGCTCGCCGAGGTGGAGGCGTTGGCACTTGCGGCGGCGTCCGGCATCACGCTCGGCGATCCGCGCGATGAAAAGACCTCGATGGGGCCGATTGCCAATGCCGCGCAATACGCCAGGGTTCAGGCAATGATCGCCAGCGGCATCGAAGACGGCGCCAAGCTGGTCTGCGGCGGCCCGGGCAGGCCCGATGGCCTGGCCCAGGGCTATTTCACGCGCCCGACGGTGTTCTCCGATGTGACGCCCGCCATGCGAGTGGCGAGAGAAGAAATTTTCGGCCCCGTGCTGGTGGTCATGCCCTACCGGGACGAGGCGGAGGCCATCGCCATTGCCAACGACACGGTCTATGGGCTTGGAGCGAGCGTGCAGTCCGGCGACCGCGAGCGGGCGCGGCGCGTGGCGGCCCGGCTGCGCGCCGGCCAGGTGCATATCAACTATCCGGTCTGGAACGGCCACGCGCCTTTCGGCGGCTACAAGAGGTCCGGCAACGGCCGCGAATACGGCGTCCACGGATTCGAGGAATACCTCGAGACCAAGGCTGTCGTCGGCTATTGATCCCGTCTCCAGGATCCGCCGACGAACGGCAAGCATGCCTGCAGGTTTTCACTGACCGCTCACGAATATTCCGAGAATGCCCGCACCTCTATCTTCCGTAGGATCAAGCCCGGACCTGCCGACGCACGCGGATGTCGTCGTGATCGGCGGCGGCATCATTGGCGTTTTTGCCGCCTACTACATGGCCAGGCGCGGCATGAAGGTCGCGCTTGTGGAAAAGGGGCGCGTCGGCGCCGAACAGTCGAGCCGCAACTGGGGCTGGTGCCGCCAGCAGAACCGGGACGCTCGCGAATTGCCGATGGCCACGAAGAGCCTGGACCTGTGGGAGCAATTCACGGCGCAAACCGGTGAGGTCACAGGCTTTCAGAGATGCGGCCTGCTCTACCTCAGCAACAGCGAGAAGGAGCTGGCCGGCTGGGCCCGCTGGGGAGAGTTCGCGCGCACGGTTGACGTGAAGACCCAGATGCTGAGCGCGCAAGAAGCGGCGCAACGCGGTCGGGCAACCGGCAAGCCTTGGAAAGGCGGCGTCTTTGCCCCCACCGACGGTACCGCGGACCCTTCGCGCGCGGCCCCGGCTGTGGCACGGGCCCTTCTGAAGCTTGGCGCAACGGTGCACCAGGGCTGCGCAGCGCGGGGCGTGGAGACAGAGGGCGGGCGGGTCTCGGCGGTGGTCACGGAGCACGGAACGATCCGCACCAAGGTCGCGGTGCTCGCCGGAGGAGCCTGGGCATCCTCGTTCTGCCGCCAGTACGGCATCCGGTTTCCGCAGGCTGCGATCCGGCAGACGGCACTGTCGGTGGCCGCGAGCGGCAAGGACATACCGGCAGCACTCCACACGACCGGCGTTTCCATGACACGGCGCCTGGACGGTGGCTACACGCTGGCCGTCAGCGGCAGAGGACGGGTGGACCCCACACCGCAGCTTCTGCGTTTCGCACCGCAGTTCCTGCCCATGTTCCAGCGAAGGTGGCGCAACCTCGCGCCCGGCGGACTGGAAGGCGTGCGCTCGGGCCACGAAGGCTGGTCCCGGTGGCAGCTCGACAAGCCGACGCCGATGGAGCGGATGCGCATTCTCGATCCGAAGGTGGACGCGGCGGCTGTCGAGTTGACGTACAGGCGCGCGGTGGAACTCGTGCCGACACTGGAAGGCAGTCCGGTCACGGCGGCCTGGGCGGGCTATGTGGACAGCACGCCCGACGGTGTCCCGGGAATCGGCGAGGTATCGAACCTGCGCGGACTGGTGCTGGCGGCCGGCTTCAGCGGCCATGGCTTCGGCATTGGCCCGGGGGCCGGGCATCTGATCGCCGACATCGTCAGCGGCGCGGCCCCCCTCGTCGATCCACGCCCCTATCACCCCGACAGATTCCTGTCGTCGGCGTGGGGCAAGGTCGCGGACTTCTAGAGACGGCCATGACGCCCGAGCGCTGCAGTGGCCCGCGCGACGTCAGCCGCCTAGCCCCTGCAGATCGCCCGCCTGCTCCAGCGACCAGATGTTGCGCAGCAGCGTGCGCGCCCGCTCGGTGCCGATCACCGGCGCCGCCAGTTCCAGCAGCTTGTCTTCCAGCTCCGCGTCCGACAGCGGCAGCTCGGGGTCGCCCTTGCGGTCGGGCTGCAGCCAGACGTGGCGCTGGCCGTCGATCGTCTCGATCTCCACCCGGGCAGAGCGTCGGCCCGGGAAGGCGGCGTCGATCTCCGGATCGACCACGGCCGTGATGCGCGCCATCATCGCGCGCGTGTCGGCATCCGCAAGCCGCTCGGGCGTGTACGCCGCGAGCCGCACGCTGCCATGCACCAGCGCCGTGGCCACCACGAAGCGCAGGCTGAAGCGCGCCTCGTTTTCGGTGCGCGGATCTTCGTAGCAGGCGATGTCGAGCGCGGGACCGTAGGTGGCCACGTGGACGCTTCGGATGTCCGCGGCCCGCAGGCCATGCCGGCGCGCCAGTTCCAGGGCACCGTCGATGGCAGCGAAGGTATGGCCGCAGCCGATGTGGTTCTTGAAGGTCAGCCGGGTGATGTGGAAGTCGCGCCCCAGCGTGTCGCCCACCGCCGACCAGTCCGGAGCGTCGCTCATGGCGCGGCCGAAGCCCGCCTCGCCCTCGAGCACGTCCAGCGAGCCCGTCACACCCTGCGCGGCCAGTTGTGCCGCGAGCACGCCGCCTTCAGCGGCACGCCCCGCATGCAGGGGCTTGGACATCGAATCCATGCGGAAGGCCTGCTGCAGCCCCGCCGCGAAGGTGGCGGCCGTGGCCAGCGCATGAGCGAAGGGCGCGCCGTGCAGCCCCAGCAGGCCGGCAGCGGCGGAGGCCGCTCCGAAAGTACCCACCGTGCCCGTGTTGTGCCAATGGCGATAGTGCGCCCGCCCCATCGCCACGCCGATGCGGGTCGAGACCTCGTAGCCGAGCACCACGCCGCGCAGGAATTCCAGGCCGCCGGCGCCCCGGTCCTGCGCGACGGCCAGCGCGGCCGCCACGGTGGCCGCGCCGGGGTGGTACATGGCATCGCGGAAGCTGTCGTCCACCTCGGCCGCATGGGCCGCCGTGCCGTTGAGCAGGGCCGCCGCGCGCGCCGGCGCCAGGCGGCCATCGGGCAGGCGCGCACGGCCACGGTCGAGGTCGTCGGCGAGCAGCGCGCGAAGCTGCGGCATGGGCGCGACTTCCAGGCCGGGAAACAGAGCGGCATGCCAGTCGATCACGGCGCGCTTGGCGTGGTGCAGTACCTCGTCGTCCAGCCGGGCCTGGCGGAATTCGGTGGCGTAGCGGGCGAATACTTCGGTGGCGTACACGGGATGTCCGATCGGTTCGAGAAGAAGAGAAAAAGAAGAACTGGATCTGTCGCTCAGGCCAGCACGACCACACCGTCGGCGGCACGCACGCCCTGCCCCTGCGGCAGCACGAAGACGGGATTGATCTCGGCTTCGACCAGGCGCTCGCCAAGCTGCGCCGCCATCTTCGAGAAGGCGACGATTGCGTCGATCAATGCTTCGACGTCGGCCTTGGGCCGCCCACGGAAACCTTCCAGCAGCGGCCAGGTCTTGAGATCGCGCGCCATCGACAGCGCCTCGGTCCGTCCGAGCGGCTTCAGCCCGTGCGCGTCCTGCGCCAGCAGCCGCATGGTGGTGTCCTTGAAAAGCTCCGCCGTCACGCCGCCCATGCCCAGCAGGATGGCCGTGCCCAGTGCATCGCGGTGCATCCCCAGGATCAGTTCCGTGCCGCCCGCAACCATCTCCTGCACGAGAAAGCGCTGCGGATGCACGCCGGTGCGGGCCTTCACCTCAGCTGCCATGCGGCCGATGCGCTCGCCGATGGTGTCGCTGTCCAGGCCGACGGCAACGCCGCCCACGTCGCTCTTGTGGGTGATCTGCGACGACAGGATCTTGAGCACGACGCGCCCACCCAGCTCGCGCGCGGCGGCTTCCGCCTCGGCCGGCGACGCGACCACGCGTTCCGCGGCGCAAGGCACGCCGAAACGCGAGAACAGCTGCTTGGCCTGCGCCTCGTCGAGCGAACCCGACGGCAGCTCGCCGACCTCCACCGGCGGCAGGGCCGCGGCGTCTTCCATGGACGCCACGAAGCGCTGCACGCGCAGCATGCCCGCCAGCGCGGCGGTGCAGCTCTCGGCTGCGGTGAAGGCCGGCACGCCGCGCCGCGTGAGCAGTGCGCCCACTTCGGGCGCATGCGGGCTCACGTAGGCCATCACCGGCTTGTCGGAGTTCGGCAGGCACTCCTGAATGGCACCGGCCAGCAGTTCGGGCATGGCCAGGCTGGAAGAGCCGACGATGATCACCAGCGCGTCGTAGCTCGGGCTTGCCAGCAGCGCGTTGATGGCGCCGCGCAGCAGGTCGGGGCGCAGGCCCGCGAGCGTCACGTCGATGGGGTTGCGGTCCAGCACGGCCTCGCTGCCGCTCTGCAGCGCGCGCAGTGCGTCGGCGGTGGCCTCGTCGGGCGCGGGCGTATCGAAGCCCGCCACGCCCAGGTCGTCCGACACCAGCGTGCCAGCGCCGCCCGTGGACGTGAGGATGGCGACGCGCCCGCCGCGCAGCTTGCGGCCCGTGGACAGCGCGACGGGAATATCCAGCAGATCCGAGAAGCTCTGCGCCCGGATCACGCCGACCTGCCTGAACAGCGCGTCGTACATGCTGTCGGCACCTGCCATGGCACCGGTGTGGGACACGGCGGCCTTCGCGCCCGCCTCCGAGCGGCCGATCTTGAAGGCAACGACCGGCTTGCCCAGGCGTGCGGCCTTCAGGCAGGCCGCGCGGAACTTCGCGGGGTCGCGCACGGTTTCGACGTACAGCGCAATTACCTTGGTGGCCGGGTCGTCGGCCAGGTGGTCGATGAAGTCGGCCAGTTCCAGGTCGACCTCGTTGCTCGTGGAGATCAGCTTCGACAGGCCGATGCCGCGCGCCGCAGCGCGCGACAGCAGCGAGCCCAGGATGCCCCCGCTTTGCGAGACCACGCCGATGCCGCCGGCCTGGAACTCATCCATCTCCAGCGCGCCGGACGGCGACAGGACGATGTTGTCCGTGAGGTTGACGAGCCCGATGGTGTTGGGGCCCAGGATGCGCATCGTCCCTGCTGCCTCCACCAGTTGCTGCTGGCGCCGCGCGCCCTCCTCGCCGGTTTCGGTGTAGCCGCTGGCCAGCACGATGGCGGCGGCGCAGCCCAGCGCCGACAGCTCCTTCACGGCCAGGTGCGCGCGCTCGGCCCCCAGCAGCACGACGGCGACGTCGGGCACTTCCGGCAGCGACGCGATGTCGGGATAGCACGGCAGCTCGCCGATGCGCTCGACCTTGGGGTTCACCGGCAGGATGCGCCCGGAAAAGCCGTGCTTCTGCAGGTAGGCCACGGGGCGGCCGGTGGTCTTCTTCGGGTCTGCCGAGGCGCCGATGACGGCGACGCTGCGCGGCGACAGCAGCTTGGCGATGGCTTCGTTCATGGCTCAGTCCCTGGAGGCCGTCTTGGCCAGAAAGGCTTCCACCGAAGCCCGGTGTTCGCTGCTGGTGTAGCAAATGCCTTGCGCCTGGCTGCCCTGCGCGAACACGTCGTGCGAGGTCAGTTCGAAGCTCTGGTTCAGGATGGTCTTGGTCAACGCCAGCGCAGTGGAAGACGCGGACGACAGCTCGGCAGCCCACGCCTGGGCGTCGGCCAGCAAGGTCTCGGCGCTCGTCTTGCGGTCGACGATGCCCAGCGCAAGGGCTTCTTCCACCTTGACCTGGCGGCCCGTGAAGATCAGCTCCTTGGCCTTCGGCAGGCCCACGCGGCGCGGCAGGAAGTACATGCCGCCGCCATCGGGAATGATGCCGCGCAGCACATAGCTCCAGGCAAAGCTGGCCCATTCGCTGGCGATGATGAAGTCGCAGGCCATCGCGGTGTCCGCCCCCAGGCCGGAGGCGGCGCCGTTGACCGCCGCGATCACCGGTTTGGGCATGGTGTGCAGCAAGGCCTGCACGTGGTGCACGCGCTGCTGGCGATGCCAGCCGTTGAAGCCCACCTCGCCTGCCGGTGCGTTCATGCGCTTCTGCATTCCGCTGATGTCGCCGCCGGCGCAGAAGCCCTTGCCCGCACCGGTCAGCACCATGGCCCTGATGGCCTTGTCGGCCGCCACGTGCTCCAGCACGTCGATGAATTCCGTGCGCATGTCGTCGCTCATGGCGTTGCGCTTGTCCGGGCGGTTGAATGTCACGGTCGCGATGGCGTCCGTCACCTGAAACTCGATGAGGGTGTATGTCATGTGCTTTTTCCTGGGCGGCCGATGGCCGCCGTTCAATCGGCCTTGATGCCGTTTTCCTTGATGACGCGCGCCCAGCGTTCTTCTTCAGCCCGCACGTAGCTGTCCAGCTCCGGCGGCGGCCCGGCATTGATCACGAGGCCTTCGTGCTCGATCTTGCGTACGAAGTCGGGCGCGCGCGCCGCCTTGCGAGCGGCGGCGTTGAGCCGGTCGATGACGGCCGCCGGCGTGGCGGCGGGCACGTACAGGCCATACCAGCTTTCCACCACATAGCCCGGCACGCTGGCGGCGATGGCCGGCACGCCCTTGAATGCGGGCGAAGGCTCGGCCGTGGTCACGCCGAGCGCGCGCAGCTTGCCGCTGTCGACGAAGTTGGAGACCGCCGCCGCGGTGGCGAACATCATGTCGACCTGGCCGCCCAGCAGGTCGGTCAGCGCCGGACCGGCACCGCGGTAGGGAATGTGCGTGAGCTTGACCTTCGCGAGGTTGGCGAGCATCTCGCCGGCCAGGTGCGCGGAGGTGCCCGCGCCTTGCGATGCATAGGTCAGCTTGCCGGGATTGGCCTTCGCCGCGGCGAGCAGGTCGGCCACGGACTTGTAGGGGCTGTCGGGCCGCACCACCAGCACGTTGGGTCCGCGACCGATGAGCATGACAGGCGCGAAGGCCTTGTTGCTGCCGTAGGGAAGCTTGGGCTGCAGTGCCGGGTTGACGGCGTGGGCGAACGAGGCGACCACTACGCTGTACCCGTCCGGCGCGCTCTTGGCCACGTTGTCCGTGCCGATCAGCGTTCCCGCGCCCGGCTTGTTGTCGACGATCACGGGCTGGCCCAGATCCTTGGACATTTCGACGCCCAGAGTGCGGGCGATGATGTCGGTGCCCCCGCCCGGAGCGAACGGCACGACGAAGCGGATGGGCTTGTCTGGGTAGGCGGCGAACGCCGCGCCGAAGGCCGCGAGGCCCAGGAAGAGAAAGAAAAGCGCGCGCAGCCGGCGCAGGCAATAGGCAGCCATGATCTGATGTCTCCAGAACCAAGTGTTGAATCCCGTTGTGGTCGCGAACGTTCTTGGCTACGCCGCGGATGGGTTGCGCGGACTTTAGGAGGAAGTGATCGAATCAGGGGATGCAAATTCCATTGGCTGGAATTTCCCTATGATGATTTGCTGCTTGCAAGACCTCCTCAGCCCACGCCATGACCGATCAAGCCCGCTTTTTCCTCGACCACAAACCCGGTCGATCGCCCGCGAACCGCTCGCTGGAACGGGGGATAGAGATCCTTCGTGCGTTTCGTCCCGGCTCGGAGCTGCTGGGCAATGGCGAACTGGCCGAGCGCACGGGCCTCTCCAAAGCCACGGTGAGCAGGCTCGCACAGACGCTCGTCGGCACCGGCATGCTGCAACTCGACAAAGCCGAGCGCGCCTACCGGCTGGCGCCCGGGGTCTTGAGCCTTTCTCATGCGATGCGAACCGCATCGCGGGTCTTGCAGGCGGCGGCTCCGCGCATGCTGGAGCTGGCCAGGAAGCGCCACATCAATGTGGGGCTGGCTGCGCCCGACCGGGAAGAGATGGTCTACCTGGAATCCATCCGGTACGCCAAGCGCGCGGCGCTGCGCCACGTGGTTTCCGGCCAGCGCGTGCCGATGGAACTCACTTCGCTCGGGCGCGCGTACCTGGCCGCGCTCACACCGCGTCCCCGGGCCCAGCTGATGCAGCTTCTTTCACGACGTCGCCTGCACTGGAAGGGCATTCAGGCCGAGATCAAGCAGGCATGCGCCGATGTGCAGGAAAGAGGTTTTTGCGCCGCCTCCTGGCAGCCTGAAGTGGTTGCGCTGGCCACGCCGCTGGAAGTGGAAGGCTCGATCTACGCGCTGAATGTCAGCCTCTCGACGAGCGAGTCGATCGCGGAGATCGCGCGGGAGCTGGGACCGTCGCTTATCGGCTTGGCGCAGGCCGTTCGCCACGACCTGGCCCTGCAGGAGCCGAGGTTCGGTTGAGGCCACGGGCAGGAGGCCATCCTTGATGCCTGTCCGATATCGAAGGCCGCCAGCGCATGCATGACCGCAGGATCTGCTGCAGCGACTCGCACAACGGCAGCCTGCTCTGTGCAAGCCCCTCATTGAAGCACCGGTACAAGGGGCACGCAGCCTAAGCTTTGCTTCCAGGATGCCCGGCCCCCCTGGCACCGACTGACAGCTTCACCAAAAACATCGCGCATCGCGCAGGAACAATCAATGACCCAGGCCCTGGTACTGCATCGCGCCGACGGCGCGCCCGTTTCAACCGCCTTTCGCAGGGCTGCGTTCGGCAAGGACGATCCTTTTGCGCGACATCGCGAGATCGCGTGGGAAGGACCGGGCTCGATGAGCGCGGGCCGCACCAGCTTCATCGGTGAGCTCGAAATCGCAAGCTATCCCCACATCGAGACCATCGTCGTGGTCGAGGGAGAGCTGACCCTGACAGCGGCCGGGGCGGCCCCGGTGGTGGTGGGTCCCCAGGCGGGCGTCGTCATAGGATGCGGTACCTCGCTCCATGTCCAGGCCGGGTCTCGCGTGCGTTTCGTGTTCTGCGCCGCTGCTTGCGAGAAGCCGACCAGGCGCGGTCTCTTTCCCCTGTACGCCGACGCCAACTTCAAGCCCTCCGCCACGCTGCCCGCGGAAGTGCTGCTGGGCCCCTCGCCGGAGTGCCGCAGCGACAACGTCTTCATCGACGACAGTGCGCAATACAGTGCCGGCACGTGGGACTCGACGCCCTACCACCGGATCGTTCGCCCGCATCGCGTGAACGAGTTCATGCATCTCCTGGCCGGCAGCGTGCGATTCGCCGCCCCTGATGGCAGCGTGCTGTCATTGGGTACGGGCGATGCACTTTTCGTGCCCCAGGGTGCACCGATCGGGTGGGAAAGCAGCGATCGCGTGGCGAAGTTCTACGTGGTCCAGACCGTCCAGGGCTGAGGCGTCGAGCGCGCTGCGTCATGTCTCCTCCGCTGAACCACGTCCACACGTCCTCCAAGCTGCCGGCCCGCGCCGATGTCGTCGTGATCGGCGGCGGCATCATCGGCGTCTTCAGCGCCTACTTCCTGGCAAAGCGCGGTTTGTCGGTCGCCCTCGTCGAAAAGGGCCGCATCGGCGCGGAGCAGTCGAGCCGCAACTGGGGCTGGTGCCGGCAGCAGAACCGCGACGCTCGCGAACTGCCGCTGGCGAGCAAGAGCCTCGACCTGTGGGAACAATTTGCCGCCGAGAGCGGTGAAGACACGGGCTTTCAGCGCTGCGGGCTCCTGTACCTCAGCAATGACGAGGCCGAGATTGCCCGCTGGGCCAGCTGGCGCGATTTTGCGAAGACCGCAGGCGTGACGACCCACATGCTGAGTGGCCGAGAGGCAGCCGAGCGCGGGCAGGCAACCGGCCGCGCCTGGAAAGGCGGGGTCTTCTCGCCCAGCGACGGCACCGCCGATCCCGCCAAGGCCGCGCCCGCGGTGGCCGCCGCGCTCATCAAGCTCGGCGGCAGCGTCCACCAGGACTGCGCGGCCCGCGGCATCGAGACGGAAGGCGGACGGGTCAGCGGCGTGATCACGGAAGCCGGCGTCATCAAGACACGCACGGTCGTGATGGCGGGCGGCGCCTGGGCGTCATCGTTCTGCCGCCAGCTGGGCATCCGTTTTCCGCAGGCCTCGGTCCGCCAGTCCATCATGAGCGTGTCGCCTGTGGCGCATCGCTTGCCGGCGGCCCTGGTCAGCGGGAACGTGTCGGCCACGCGCCGCAACGACGGACGCTACGCACTGGCCATCAGCGGCCGCGCGCGCGTGGACGTGACGCCGCAGTTCATGCGCTTCGCGCCGCAGTTCGTGCCAATGTTCGCCAAGCGCTGGCGCAACCTTCGCCCGGGCGGCCTGGAGGGCATTCGAGGTGGCCATGAAACGCTGGCGAGGTGGCGCCTCGACGCGCCGACGCCGATGGAGCGGGTGCGCATCCTCGATCCCAAGCCCGACATGTCCGCGATCAGGGAGACCCACCGCCGCGCCGTCGAACTGCTGCCCCAACTCGGCGAAGCCAGGATCACGCACGCCTGGGCCGGCTACATCGACAGCACGCCGGACGGTGTTCCCGGCATCGGCGAGGTGCCGGGCATCCCGGGATTCATTCTGGCAGCGGGCTTCTCGGGGCACGGTTTCGGCATCGGCCCCGGCGCCGGCCACCTCATCGCGGATATCGCCAGCGGTGCCGAGCCGATCGTGGATCCCGCACCGTACCGGCCGGAGCGGTTCAACGGCTCGGCATGGGGCAAGGTCGCCGATTTCTAGGCCGCGCGATGTGGTCGTGATCGACGGCTGAACGGCGCCGTCAAAAATGTCGGAGCCCCTTCGGATTGACAAAGAAACTGCTCGGTATCCACAGCGATATGGCATCTCCTGCATAGGGGGCAAACCTAGACTTGTTTCATCTCAACGCAGCAGGTCTACCGATGATCTTCAAACCCAAATTCATCAGCTTCGATTGCTATGGCACGCTCATCAACTTCGAGATGGGCCCGACGGCGAAGGTCTTGTTCAAGGACCGCGTTCCAGCCGACCGGATGCCGGCGTTCCTCGACAGTTTCAAGGCCTACCGCCTCGATGAGGTGCTGGGCGAGTGGAAGCCTTTTTTCGACGTGGTGGAAAACGCCATCCAGCGTGCCTGCAAGGCGCACGGCATCGAATGCCTGGCATCGGATGCCGTCTCGTTGTACGAAGCCGTGCCGACCTGGCAGCCGCATCCGAACGTGGTCGAAGTGCTGGAGGCCATCGCGCCGCATGTGCCGCTGGTGATCCTGTCGAACTCGATGGTCGACCTCATTCCCCACAGCGTTGCGCACCTCAAGGCGCCCTTCCATGCGGTCTATACCGCCGAGGAAGCCCGCGCCTACAAGCCGCGCATGCAGGCCTTCGAGCACATGTTCGACCGGCTGGGATGCGGGCCCGGCCAGATGATGCATGTCTCGTCGAGCTTCCGGTACGACCTGATGACGGCATCCGATCTCGGCTTCATGGCCAAGGCCTTCATCGACCGGGGCCACGAGCCCACGTCGACCGAATACGGCGTGAACCGCCTGACGGACGTTCGCCAGCTTCCGGCGCTGCTCGGACTCTGATGTCCAGCCTTGACTCCCGCCCTGGCGAGGGCGCGATGCCTGAAGAACACCCGGACGAGGCCGCTGCACTGAGCACCGCGGCGCCGAATCTGGCGCCGGCCGAGGTGCAGGCGCTGGTGGCGCGCCTCTACGGCCTCGAGGTCGGCGTGAAGCCACTGGCCGGCGAGCGCGACCAGAACTGCGCCCTGGAATCCGCCGACGGCACGCGCTACGTATTCAAGGTCAGCAACACGTCCGAGCCGGTGTCGCTGGTCGATTTCCAGATCGCCGCCATCGAACACATCGCCCGCACGTCACCCAGCCAGCCGGTTCCCCGCGTCGTGCGGATGCTGGACGGACGCGCGCGCGGCACCGTAGCGCTCGCCGACGGCACCCGGACCACCGTGCGCATGCTCACGTACCTGGAGGGCATCCAGATCCGGGAGACGCCGCGCACCGCCGCACAGCGCATCGCGATGGGCAAGGGTCTGGCCGAACTGGACCTCGCCCTGCAGGGTTTCACGCACCCTGCGGCCACGCACGACCTGCTGTGGAACGTGTCGGCGGCGCACCGGCTGACCGCGAAGCTCGACAGCCTGGTCGAAGGACCGCGACGTACGCTGGCCCGATCGTTCATGACACGCTTCACCGGGCATGTGCTGCCCCGACTCGCGTCGGTGAGGGCGCAGGTGATCCACAACGACTATCACCTCTACAACGTGCTGGTCGCACCGCATGACCAGGCGCGCATCACCGGCATCATCGATTTCGGCGACATGCTCCATGCACCGCTGGTCGGCGAGGTCGCGACGGCTGCCGCCTTCCACATGGCCGGCAATGCAGACCCGTTCGAAGGGCCGGCGCAGTTCATCGGCGCCTACCAGGGCGTTCTGCCGCTGACCGCGCCGGAGCAGGACATCGTTGCCGACCTCATGGCGACGCGCCACCTCATCACGGTGTTGATCTCGGAGTGGCGCGCCCTGCGCTACCCCGAAAACCGCGCCTACATCATGCGGCACAACCCCGCGGCCTGGGAGGCGCTGTCGCAGATGGCGGACCTCTCCCGCCACGAGGCGCGCGACCGCTTGCTGACCCCCACACGAACCGGAGCCTCCTCATGAAAACCACCGCCGACTTCAACATGGTCAACGCCTACATTCCAGGCCGCGCCAACGTCGGGCCCGCCACCGAGGCAATGATCGAACGGCGCAATGCGCTGCTCGGCCCCGCCTATCGGCTGATGTACGAACACCCGCTGCACATCGTGCGCGGCGACGGCGTCTGGCTGATGGACCCTGAAGGCCGCCGCTACCTCGACGTCTACAACAACGTGACCTCGCTCGGGCACTGCCATCCCGCGGTCACCGAGGCGATCTGCCGCCAAGTGCAGACGCTCGCGACCAACACGCGGTACCTGCACGACACCATCCTCGAGCTGGCCGAGCGCCTGATCGCGAGCGTCCCCGGAACGGACCTTGCCCACCTGATGCTGACCTGCACCGGCAGCGAGGCCAACGACCTGGCTTATCGCATCGCCAAGGTGCGCACCGGCGGCACGGGTGTGATCGTGACCGACACGGCCTATCACGGCATCACCGACGCGGTGTCGCAGTTCTCGCCATCGCTGGGCGTGACGGTCGCCCTCGGCCCGCACGTTCGGCTGGTCCCGGCGCCGCGCCTGTACCACGCCGAAGGCGCCGACCTTGGAGAGCGCTTCACGCGCGACGTGGAGGCCGCGATCGCCGAACTGCAGCGCCACGGCATCAAGCCGGCGGCCTTGATCGTCGATTCGCTTTTCACCAGCGACGGCATCCTGCCCGAGCCTGCGGGCTTCCTGAAGGGCGCGGTCGAGGCGATCAAGCGCGCCGGCGGCCTCTTCATCGCCGACGAGGTGCAGCCGGGCTTCGGTCGCACCGGCGAGCACATGTGGGGCTTCCAGCGCCATGGCCTGGTTCCCGACATCGTCACCCTGGGCAAGCCGATGGGCAACGGGCAGCCCATCGCGGGCCTGCTCGCGACCGCAGACGCGCTGGCGGAATTCGGCAAGCACTCGCGCTACTTCAACACCTTCGCGGGCAACACGGTCTCTTGCGCAGCCGCGTTGGCGGTGCTGGAGACCATCGAACGGGAGCGGCTCATGCCGCATGCCGACAAGGTCGGCAAGTTGCTGCGCGACGGCATCGCCGGGCTCGCAGCAAGGCACGAGGCCATTGGCGACGTGCGCGGAGCGGGGCTCTTCGTGGGGGTCGAGCTCGTATCGGACCGCGCGACACGCGCGCCGGATCGCGGCTTGACCAGCCGGGTGGTCAACCTGATGCGCGACAAAGGCGTGCTGCTCAGCGCCTGCGCCCAGGGGCACAACGTGCTCAAGATCCGCCCGCCGCTGGTCCTCTCGGCGGAGCAGGCCGGCATGGTGATCGACGCGCTCGACGAGTCGCTCGCCGAGGCGCAGCGCACGCCGCCCGAGTCGACCTGAACGTACGATGGCGCGATGGGATCAGCAGTTTCCTTCGACCGGTTCGACCTCAAGATCCTCGTGCATCTCCAGCGCGAGGGGCGCTGCTCGAACGTCGACCTGGCGGAGTCGGTGGGCCTGAGCCCCAGCCCGTGCCTTTTGCGCACGAAGCGGCTGCAGGAAACCGGGCTGATCCGCGGCTACGGCGCCGACATCGCGCTGGAAAAGCTGGGCGACCACGTCATCGTGTTCTCGGAGGTCACCATCAGCAGCCACCGCCCGCACGATTTCCGCAAGTTCGAGGAAGCCGCCGCGAAGTACGAGGAGATCGTCGAGTGCTACAACGTCAGCGGCGGCTACGACTACCTGCTGAAGATCGTGGCGCCGGGCATCGGCTACTTCCAGGCGGTGATGGACAAGATGCTGGAAGACGACATCGGCATCGAACGCTTCGCCAGCCGGATCGTCCTTCGCCATTCGCTCGGGCGCCGAGGGTATCCGCTGGGCATCATCGCGGCGCAAAAGCGGTGGGAGTGAGGTTGTGCGCTCCGGGGCTCGGGGCCGGGCTGCCGCGAGATGAACGGCAACCATTCATAGGAATTTGCTCTTTTCAATAGATTGCCGAGCAGCAGAGTATTTTGTTCTGAAAATAAAACCGCAGCTTGGATCCGACCACAGACCTGGGACGCGGGGGAGAAAGAACAGGCCTATAGAGGTAACGACTTCCAACAGGTAAAACTTGATTTGGCTGTATCAGTCCGTGGAGCGCAGCCGTCCTCATAACTTCATGGGTGCCTTCACCAATGATTCCTATTTTTTCCGTGTAGGCGTAAACCTCCACTGAATACCAATCGATTTCGATCAAGCGGCTGGCAAAGTTGTGGCCTGTCGAATAGCCAATGTCGTCGTCCACGACATTTCCAGTACTTGAACCCACCGCGGCATTACATACGATCAAGACGAATCGCGATGGCTCGTTAAGCCCGGAGCTGACAAGGGCGTCTATTAATTGGACGCTTGACAATAATCTGCCGCCGAGCGAAACACCCCTGTTCGTTGGAAATCTTTGATCAACACAATGATGTCCGATGATAAAAACTTTATCGTAATTCAAAGAGCCGAGAAGTTTGGGCTGCGGTCTCTGACCATTATCGACATGCCAGACGATGCTTCCGTCGGCCTGGTTGATGGAAATGCGATGGACAGCATAGCTTTTGCTGATCAACCGCGTTTTCAATGCGGCCGAGCTATCCTCGCCCGAGACGTAAACAATCAATGCTGATTTTGGCATGACTCTATCTTTTGAAGATTGTTTGGCTTCCCTTGATTCCAGGAAAAGGCTTTAAAAGCAAATTCTGGCCATGCAAAGCGCATTACCTTCCATATTGGGCACATCGTCTGCGAGTGACACACGTCCAGACAGACCG
Source organism: Variovorax durovernensis (assembly GCF_977011995.1). Lineage (NCBI taxonomy): Bacteria > Pseudomonadati > Pseudomonadota > Betaproteobacteria > Burkholderiales > Comamonadaceae > Variovorax > Variovorax durovernensis. Next base: position 1,037,784 of record NZ_CDRNCW010000002.1, read on the forward strand.
GACAAGGCCGTGTCAGCTCGCATCGCTCACGTCCAGTTCTTCTGCACCCAACCGCGCACCGCCGCCCACTCGGGCGAGGTCTTGATGTAGTTCTGCGTCGCACTCACCAGTTCGCCCACGTGCTCGTAGTCGTCCAGGCCGAACGGCCGGGCCAGCGGTACATTGCCTCGCATGTAGTTGCCGCCGAGCATCTGCCCGGCCTGGGTCGCTGCCAGCTCCGCGGTGGCATCCATGGTGAGGTTGAGCAACGCCGTGGCCGGCACCACGCCATTGCTGAACGGCCACAGCCAATGCGTGACGCCCCAGTCCAGCGGATTGGACACGGCGCCGGGCGACACGCCCACCGGATTGACGCCGGTGCCCAGCGACAGCATCACGATGTCCGACGGGGCGCTGGCGTAGCCCTGGTAGAGCGCTTCCACGATCGCCGTCATCGAGGGGTTGTTGGCGAAAGTGCCGCCGTCGGCGAAGTAGCCGAAGCCGCCGACCTGGTACGGCGGGAAGTACGTCGGCGCGGCCGAGGTGGCCAGCGCGGCGTCCACCATGCTGATGCCGCGGTAGGCGTTGTTCCGGCCGTTGGAGATGGTGCACGGGACCCAGCTTTTCTGGTTCGCATCCCACAGCCGCGCGGAGTTGACGGCCACGAAGCGGCTCGCCGACGACAGCGCGCCATTGCCCACCAGTTGCTGGGCGACGGTCTGCAAGCCGGTATTGACGTACTGGCACTTGAAGATGCCCGGGCCGCTGCCCAGCAAGTCTTCCGTCGACTGCGCCGGGGCCCGGTCCTGTTGCCTGGCTTGTGCATCCAGCAACCAGCCGTTGGGCTGGAAGATCTTGGCGCCGTCGTTCTGGTAGACGTTGACGATGGCATCGATGTCCACGTTGTTCACCAGGCCCAGCGAGATCAGGCCGCCGGTGGAGGTGCCGGCGAAACCGTCCGCGCCTTTGACGATGCCGAAGCGCTGGTCGAGGTCCTGGATCAGCAGCGCCGTGATGACGCCGCGAATCCCGCCGCCGTCGCAGCAGAGAATCTTGAAAGACATGGCTACGCTCCTTGCTTGAGTGGACGGGCAGTCGGAGCGCTCTGGCCCGTTGGCGCCCTGACGAAACCCGAAAGCATGAGCACTGTGGCGCCTCTTGAGGCGCCGATCCATTTCATTCCATTACAGGCCCGGACCGGGTTCGACAGGCGCCAGTGGCGGGGCCGATGTTGAAGACCGAGAACAACTGCGCTCGACGCTGGCCTAGGTCCAGCCCGATGGGCAGCCTGGCGCCGACCTTTTCACAGGTGCGCAGGGTCAGCCGCCAGGTGAAAAAGCGAGTTCGAAGCTCACTGCGTCGCCCTCCGGGCAGGTCAGCGCGATCCCGCCTTCCACCAAGCGGATGTCGAACGCGTGCGACGCCGCCAGATGGTTGCCCGTGCCGTGCGCGACGCTCCGCGCGCCCTGCGTGAGCGTCCAGAGGCCGCAGTTCGACAGCCGCCCGATCTCGATATCGAAACCGCCCCGGCTTGCCGCGCAACGGCGCACGGTGAAGTGCAAGCGCCGCGCGCCGGGTTCGACATGCGCCTGCAGCACATCGATACCGTCGTCCACTCGCGTCAGTGCCGGATCGCGATGGTGCGACGCAGGCCAGGGCTCGTTGTACAGCCGCCAGAGCCCATCGGGCACATTCAGGCTCGCGTAGCCCAGCAGCACGTTGCCGGTCATGGCCTCCACCAGGGTTCGGTAGCCGTCCTTGTCCGCCAGCGTATCGTTGCGCGGGTAATGAAACCCGCCGTCGCGCCAACTCGGCGACATGAAGCGTTCCGCATGCTTCATGAGGCCGTCGAGCACTGCCGTATCGCCCATCTCCGACGCCCAGGTGGCGGCCCAGCCGAAGTCGGAGTCGTCGTTGACGATCTTCTGTCCCATCACCTCGGGCCGCTCGACGGAGCGAACCGACAGCATGTCCTCAGGCTCGCGGATGAGCCAGCCTGCAATCTGCGCGGGGTAATGGGTGTGCACGAACTCCCGGTTCCACATGTTCATCAGCGTGCCGCACCAGGCGTCCACCCAGGGAGACGGGCCGGCATTGTCCCGCACGGCACGTGTGTCCTGCGACATCATGGTGTTGTAGTGGCCATTGGCGCCCAGGCGCCCGAACTGCTCCCATGCCTTCTGGTAGCCCTGTGTCACTTCCTCTGCCATGGATTCGCCGGTGACCAGGTCGTGCATGCGAAAGCCGAGGATGGCGGGCTGGTTGCAGATCTGGAAAACGCAGTTGGGCTCGCATGCCACGCCGACGTAGCCGCTCTCGACCATTTGCCAGTAGATGTGCTGGTTGAGACTCTTCTGGTCGTATTCGAAGCGCCGCTCCTTGCCGCCCCAGAAGAACGACCAGTAGCTGAACGTCAATGCACCCGGTGCGGCGTAGCGGTCGTCGTCGAAAAGGTAGTTGTACAGGAGCGCCATCGACTGCACGTAGGCGCTGTACATGATGTTGTCGCGCCCGACCGGATCCCAGTCCTCGGCGTAGCCACCGGACAGGTGCGCGTTGAACACGCTGCCCCCGCGGCTCACGCGCGCCCAATACATCCACACCTCGGGCAGCAGCATCTTCTGCATGAAGCGCTCGAACACGGGCTTGAAGACGCCCGGCGCCGCCGGCAGGCGGTGGCGGTGCGCGAGCGCCATGGCGTAGGCCATGTACGCGAGCTGGAACCGGTAGCCACCGAAGTCGTCCTGTCCGGTGCCGCGGCCCTGCATGAAGGACCAGTCGTTGACCGGCTGGCGCGACAGATTGGCAAAGTGCCGCAGGTGGCCGGCCTGCCGGTCGTCCAGGCGAAGCGTTTCAGGTGGCTGCACTTGCATTGGCATCGGCATTGCGCTCCAGGTGCTTGCGAAGACGAGTGGATACCGTGGAGGCATCCAGCGTTTCGGCAAAGTGAGTGGCGTAGCGCCCGCCCGGCGCCATGAAGTAAGCGAGCGCGGTATGGGGCACGACGTAGCCGCCCGGTGCGCTGTCGTCTTCGATGGGCTCCGCGAATACGCGAAACGACTTCTTGGCGGCCGTGACCTGGTCGGGCGACCCTGTCAGCCCCAGGAAGCCGCCGGCATGGGCCGTGTATTTCGACAGGTAGTGCCGCAGCACTTCAGGCGTGTCGCGCGCCGGGTCGACCGAAATGTAGAGCGGCTGCACGCGCTCGGCCAATGGGCCAAGCATCTCCAGCGCCGCACCGAGTCTCGCGAGTTCGCGAGGACACACCACCGCGCAGTGCGAGAACCCGAAGAATACCAGGAGGTACTTGGCGCCGAAACTGCGTTCGTTCACGGGCCGGCCGAAGTGATCGACGAGATCGAACCGGCCACTGACCGGCGCCGATGACGCAACAGGGGTTGCAGCGACAGCGCCGCAACAGCAGGACGCAGTGGAGTCGGTGGGAGTTTCGCGCATGGACGGATTTTATTTGAACGCGTTCAATAACTTATGGGGTTTTCCCGCCCGCTCCTATACTTTTGCGTTCCATCACCCCGGTTTCATCGATGCCATTCCGCAAACCAAGCAGCGAGGTTCTCAGCCGCGCGCGCACCCCCGAGGACAAGGAGCGGGTCAAGGCCGCATTCGTCGCCGCGGGCCGGCGCCTGGTCAGCCAGGAGGGCATGGCGGCAGTTTCGCTGCGCCGCGTGGCCACCGAGGCCGGCTATGCCCCTGGCGCGATCTACCAGTACTTTCGCGATCAGCAGGACCTGTTCTTCAACATCCGCAGCGAAGACATGCAGGCCGCGACCGAGAAGTTCAGGCGCATGGTTGCGCGCACGCCTGACCCGGTGGAGCGCGTGAAGAAGCTGTTCATCGGCACGGCCGACTACTGGCTGTCGCACATGGAGGATTTCCTCGTCATCTTTCCCGCGCCCGGGGCTCGTGTCGCGACAGACGGTTTCGCCAAGTCGCAGGCGGTGCGCGAGATCCTCGCGCTGTACTACGAGACGGTTGACGCGTTGTTCGAAACGCTTCCAGAGCGCTCGGTGCCGTCGCGCACCGCCGCGGACCTGTTGCTCGCCGCGGTGCACGGCACAGTGCTGTTCCCGCACATGACGCCTGGCATGCCGTGGACCAACACGCGCACGATGGTCCGGCTGCTGGTGACGACGATGGTCGACCAATGGGTGGAGAGCGGAAGGCCGAAAGGCGCCGCGCACAAGGCCGTCGTAGGCGCGCCTGCGGAGAAGCGGCGATCGGTATCGGCGAAACGGCAATCGTGACCTGCTGGCGCATGTGGCGGCTGTACAGGCTGGCCAACCTGTCGGTGCGCAAGCGCCGCAAGGTCAAGCAGGTCGCTGGCGAGCGCCAGCAGCTCTGGTGGGCCTGGAGCACAACAGCCCCGCCCACCTGCAGCGGGTGTGCGAAGCCATGAACCACCCGCGTGATGGCCTCCAGTTGTTCGCTGCCAGCTCTGCAGGAGCCTTTTTGGCGAAAAGACGCTGGCGCGAGGGCTGCTGCACGGCCGCGGCGCTGGTCGGCATGGCGCGTGGCAAATACGCGAACAAACGGGGCATAGGTCGCATGTGACCTCGGTCAAGTACATTCGGCCAGTGAGCAAGCGCCAGGCTCCGAGCCTGCTGTGAAGCGCTTCAAGACTGCCCGCAAGGGACAATTCCGTTCACAAGAGCACGTAGAGGGCAACCATGGCTGGTTGGGACAGTGGTTTGATGGGCGCTGTTGTTGCAGCGTCGCGGGCTGCCTCGGACGCGTCGCGTTGGCAGGAGATGCTGTCTGCGCTGTGCCTGCGCTTCGACGCCACGGCCGCATGCGTGCACACGCCGCAAAACACCGACGGCGAGCGCGGCCTGTTCGTCGATCACGGCTTGCCCACGCACACGCTGCCCGATTACGTGAGCTACTGGGCCCCCAGAGACCCCTGGATGGCCAGCGCTGCGGCCAAGGGCACTTGCGTGCATGCGGGCGAGGTCAGCATCGGGCGCGAACTGGTCGATTGGGACACGCTCGACCGCCTGGACTACTTTCACGAGTTCGCGGCCCCTACCGGTGTCAAGGGCCTGCTTGCGATGATCGTCGACGACGGCACGCAACCGTCCGTGGCGCCCTTCACCGTCATTGGGCTGTACCGCCGCCCGGGCCGGGAGGAGTTCAGCTTTCAGGACAAGCGCGCCTTCCAGGCCGTGCACGCGCCGCTGCAACTCGCGCTGCACGCGCACTGGGCGCTGAACCGCAGCGTCGCCGTCGAGCGCGAAACGCTCGAGTTGCTCGACGCCGTGCCCAAGCCGCTGATGCTGCTGGCGCGCGACGCCCGCGTGCTGCATGCGAACACGGCCGCCGCCGGCCTGCTGGCGCGAAACGGCTGGGTGGGCACGCGCTACGGCATGCTCGTGCGCATGGGGCAACTCGGCGTGGACGCGATCGGTGCCTCGCTGCGCCTGGTCGCGCAGGGTCAGTTGCAGACGCATGCGCTTTGGAAGCCCGGGCCCGCCGGTGCTCGAGCCACGGCGCGGATGGTGCCGCTGGAGCAGCGCAATGCCACGCGCCTGAAATGGCCCGACGCGGTTGCTCTGCTCATGATCGACGAGCCCGAGGCTCTGTCGCCCGAGCGTCGGCTGGCGCAGGTTGCCGTGCAGTTCCGCCTGAGCCCGACCGAACTGAAGCTCACGCAAGCACTGATGCAGGGCGACACGCTCGCCCGCTTTGCCGAGCACCAGTCAATCGCGATCAGCACGGTGCGAACGCACCTTCGTCACATCTTCGAAAAGACAGGCGTGCGGCGACAGGGAGACCTCATTCGGCTGGTCGGCGAGGCGCAAGGCCGAGCGGCATAGTGCAGAACTGCCAATCCGCCGCAGCAGGCGTGCGTGTCGCCAACTAGCGCCGCAAGAGAAGCGCTGGATCGATCTTGCGATCTTCGCGCAGCATCGTTTCGATCGCCGCTGCGGGAAGCGCCGCGCTGAACCAGTAGCCCTGCATCTGATCGCACTGGTGAGCCGCCAGCAGCGCCGCCTGGCCTTCGCTTTCGACGCCCTCGGCAAGTACCTTCATCTGCAACTGGTGTGCCATCGTGATGATGGCGCGGGTGATCGACGCGTCTTCTGCCAGCGCGGTGACGTCGGGCACCAGCGAACGGTCGATCTTGACGACGTCCACCGGCAGCCGGCGCAGGTAACTCAGGCTCGAGTAGCCGGTGCCGAAGTCGTCGAGAGAGACTTCGACGCCAAGCGCGCGCAGCGCTTGCAGGTGCTGCACCGCCTGGTCGAAGTTGCCGATCAGCATGCTCTCGGTGACCTCGACGCCGAACAGCCGGGGATCGAGGCCCGCCGAGGCGAGCAGGCCTTCGATGCGGCGTGCCAGGTCCGGATGCAGCAACTGGCGCGCCGACAGGTTGACCGCCATGCGCAGAGGCGGCAGCCCTGCCTCCTGCCAGGCCGCGGCCTGCTCGATGGCGCGGCGCAGCACCCAGTCGCCGATGGCGACGATCAGGCCGGTCTCTTCGGCGATGGGGATGAAGCGATCCGGCGCGACGCGGCCCAGCGTCGGGTGATGCCAGCGCAGCAATGCCTCCACGCCCACGATGCCGCCATGCGCAAGATCGGCTTGCGGCTGGTAGTGCAGATCGAGCTGCTCGTCGCGCAGCGCTTTGCGCAGCGCTGTCTCCAGAGCCAGCCGGTCGGGGTCGTCGTCGTGCGGTGCACCGGCGTAGACGCTGGCCTGGTTGCGTCCCAGCATCTTGGCCTGGTGCAGTGCGGCGCTGGCGCGGCGCAGCAAGGTGTCCGCGTGGTCGCCGTCGGCGGGTGCCGTGGCGATGCCGATGCTGCAGGTCATATGAACCTCCTGCCGCGCGATCGACATCGGACGGGCGATGCTGTCGAGCAGCGCCTGCGCCGTGTGCAGCACCGGCACGGATGGCGCCGGCATGACGATCACGAACTCGTCCCCGCCGCGGCGCGCCACCAGATCGCCGCTGCGCACGGTGCCGCTGAGGCGCTGCGCCACTTCGCGCAGCACTGCGTCGCCGATGTCTGCGCCGAGACCGTCGTTGATACGCTTGAAACGGTCGAGCTCCAGCACCAGAACCACGGTCTGGAGGCTGGTCTGCACCGTCGCGTTCAAGCGCTCCAGGAGCAGTTGGCGGTTCGGCAGCCCGGTCAGTTCGTCGAACTGCAGCAGTTGCAGGATGCGCCGCTCGGTGGCACGGCGTTCGCGCAGGTCGTCGATGCAGACATGCGCGAAGGACGCCTGGCCGCTGGTCACCAGGCTGACGGAGACGTCGACCGGAATCTCATGCCCCGCCTGGTGGCGCACGGTGGTCTCGAAGCGCAGCGAACCCCGGTCGCACAAGTCGCGCCAGCGCTGCGGCCACTGCGCCACATCGATCTGGGTTTCGATGTCGGGTACACGCAGCCGCAGCAGTTGCTCGCGATCCAGGCCCAGCAGCCGGCAGGCCGCCGCGTTGGCGTCGCGATAGGCACCGTCGGGCCCGACCTGCAACAGAGCGTCGTTGGCCTGTTCGACGGCTTGTCGCGTGAGCTGCAACTGGTGCTGCGCCTGCTCGCGTTCGCTCACGTCGCGCGCAGACGGTATCAACCACACCACGCGGCCAGCCGGGTCGTAAAGCGGCAGCAGCGAGAAGTCCATCGACAAGGTGGCGCCGCCGCTCGTGGCCACTCGCACGTCGAAGCGCGAGGCCTCGCCGCGCACCGCGCCGGCCAGCGCTTGCTGGAGCCGCTGTCGCGAGACCTCGCAGGCTTGCCACCAGGGGGTGGTGTCGAAACGCTGGCCGAGCACCTGCTCCGGCGCGCTGCCGATGGCCTGCAATGCCGCCTGGTTGGCATAGCGCAGCACGCCGTCGGGGTCGAGCAGCCCGGCGAAGATGGAGGGGCCCAGACGGTCCAGCACCTCCTGCAGGGTCATCTGCGGGCCCGCCGATGCGGGACTGGCCGCCATGCGCGTGAGCGCTGCATCGCGGCGCGGGTCACCCGGGAGGGCGTGTTTCTTGGGCATGGGCCAGTTTGTCCCGCAGCCACCGCTGGCGGCGTGTGCAGATGCGGGCCCGAACGACCGGATCAGATCGACGGTTGAGAAGCCGTCGCGTCGCGCGGTGCGTCGTCGACCAGCCTTGCCAGCGTGCGCGTGGCGCGTTCCAGCGTTTCATTCCAGGGCTGGCCGCAGGTCAACCGGATGTGGTGCCGGAACTCCGCCCGCGCAGAGAACATCGGCCCCGGGGCCAGGCTGATGTGCTGCGCCAGCGCGGCCCCGTGCAAGGCCATCGCGTCGACGCCGCTGGGCAACTCGACCCACACGAAATAGCCGCCCGCCGGCCGCACGACCCGCGTTCCGTCGGGAAAAAGCCGGTGCACGGCGTCGAACAGGCTGTTGCGCTGCGCCTGCAGCGACATTCGCAGGCTTCGCAAGTGCCGGTCGTAGCCACCTTCTTGGAGGTACGCTGCCAGCGCCGCCTGCACAGGAATCGAACCTGACAGGCTCGTCGACAACTTCAGCCGTTCGACCTCGCGTGTGAACCGGCCGGGCGCGGCCCAGCCGACGCGGTAGCCTGGAGCCAGGCACTTGGAAAACGACGAGCAGTGCAGCACCAGGCCGCGTCGGTCGAAGGCCTTGGCCGGCAGCGGGGCGACCTTGCCTTCGTAAAGCTCGGAATAGACATCGTCTTCGATCAACGGCACATCGTGCCGGGCGAGCAGCGCGACGAGGTCGCGCTTCTTCGCTTCGGGCATCAGGCTGCCCAGGGGGTTCTGAAAGGTCGTCATCAGCCAGCAGGCCTTCGGACTGTGGAGCGCCATCACCTGCGCCAGACGACCGAGATCGATGCCCTCGCGCACATGGGTCGGCACTTCGATGGCGCGCAGGCCCAGCCGCTGCAGCGCCTGCAACGCCACGTAGAAAGTGGGGGACTCCACCACCACCGCGTCGCCGGGCCGCGCAACCGCATTGAGGCACAGGTTCAATGCGTCCATCGCTCCGTGCGTGAGCACGATCTCGTCGCTAGCCACGGCAAAGCCTTGGCGCAGATAACGTTTCGCGATCTCGCGTTTGAGCTGCAGGTTGCCGGGCGGCAGGTCTTCGGCCATGCGCCAGGGGTCGAGCCGCCGCATGCTGGAGACCAGGGCGCGCCGCAACCTGTCCAGCGGAAACAGCGTCGGGCTGAGGAACGCAGAACCCAGAGGCACGATGTTGCGCGCGCGCGCGGAGCCGAGGCACGCGTAGATCAGGTCGTTGATCTCGACAGGCTGCGATCCGGATCGCGGCTGCGACATTTCCGGTGCCGGCAGCGACGTCCCGTCGGCGCGAGCCGTGACGAAGTAGCCCGACCGTGACACCGCGCGCACCAGGCCGCGCGATTCGAGCAGATAGTAGGCCTGGAACACCGTACTCGCGCTCAAGCCCCGGCTGGAACAGGCCTGGCGCACGGAAGGCAGGCGGTCGCCAGGGCGCAGCACGCCACCGGCAATCTGCTGCTCTAGCTCCAGAGCCAGAAGTTCGTACCGCGTCGAAGCAGCGTTCGGACGATGGGGCATGGTGTGGGCACCGCGCCTCGGTCGACTGCCGGCTGGGTGGGTGGGGTTCTGGCAGTCTACTGATTGCGCCCTGCGATGCAAGCCGTTGCAACCGGCACCCCGAACAGGATGAAGCGCTCAAGCAAGCGATGCGGCGGTTCAAACACGTGAGCACAAGCTTGAGAACATCTTCGAGACAGGCCGGGTGACCTTGCCGTCGTCAGTCGGCAGGGCACTCCAAGGCGCCGGCGCGTGGATTGGCGCCTTGGACGCCTGGGCCGGGGCCGTCGGCGGGGAGGCCCCAATCTGCCTTTGCAGCAGCGTTGCCGACCTTCACGACACCTGACTTGCTGTACTCCCACCTGTCGAAGTAGTTGGTCGGCAGAATCTGCGGTACGCCTGCGTCTTGCAGGAACGCCTTCAGCTTCGGCTGGTCGTCCACGCTTGTCGCGTAGTGGGTGCCGTAGTTGAGATCGAAAGCACTCAACGTGTTGGCGCGCTGGTTCTGGTGCGTCGGCATCAGGGTGCGCACGTCGAATGCCGGAACGATGATGCGCGCCTGGTTCACGACGCGAGCCTCGGGGCCCACTTGCCAGACATCGATGTGGGGGAGTTGCGCCTCCTTGACTGCTTTCGCCAGGTTGGCAAGCGGGGAGCCGTAAGTCACGCCGTTGGCCACGCGCGGTGTTGTGAGGTCTGTTCCCCCCGCACCGCTGTCGTTGACGAAGAGGCTGAGGACTTCGCCCTTCTTGCGGGTCTGCGCCGTGATGAGGTAGCCGAACGTCTCGGGGCCGCCCACACCGTTGCTGAACGCACCGCAGTCGACGCTATGGACATAGCGCACGACATGCACGTTCACGAACTTGTTCAGTTCGATTTTCTCGCCGCCGATCAGCGATGTGCATTGCGAAGCGGGCAGGCCGGCTGCGACCATCTTCTGGCACACCGTCGCTGGCGCGTACACGGGCTTGCCCGTCTGGCGACCCCACTCGGGAATCTGCAACGAATGGTCGCCGTGGTCATGGCCCACCAGAATTGCGTCGATGGTGCCCTCGTGCGTCAATGAAGCAAACGCTTTCTTGACCGACGCGGGATCCGGCGCAGACCCTTGCGCACGCGTTTCGCCGTCGAGCAGGATGCCCAGGTTGCCGAGCTGATAGTGGTAATTCGAGATGCCGAACCATGTGATCTTCATCGATTGGGGCGCATCTGCAAGGGGATCGGGCGGTGGTGTCTCGGTCGGGTTTGCGCCCACGGAGCTTCCCCCGGCTGGCTCCCCGCCGCTCCAGATCCCGGCGATCGGAACCTCCCCACCCGAGCCTCCGCCGCAAGCCACGAGTGTTGCCACCGCAACGCCGGTCACGGTTGCTGCAACCACCAGATCTCTGATCTTCATGCTCATTGTTGTCTCCTGTTTTTAGCCGGCAAAGGAAAAGCGGCCGGTGGCGCTTGAGGTACCGGGATCTCATCTCCAGACGCCGTGGGCGAGCGCGGCAGCCAGGCAGACGCGACTGCCCCCTGCGCACAGTCCCTGAAGGACCCGCATGGACGTCTTCCTCGATTTTTTGAAACCGGGCGTTGACCCGGAGGCCCGCACCGGCGTTCGGGCGCCTACTTTTCGGGTGCCTTGCCCACCACCCGTGGCGCGCGCAGGAAGTCGAAGTCGACACCCTTGTCGGCCTGGGTGACCGTCTGCAGGAAAAGCTTTCGGTAGCCACGCTCCGCGGTGGGCTCCACGATCGTGGTCTGCGATGCACGGATGGCCAGTTCGTCGTCCGTGACGAGCAGAACGATCTCTCGATTCCGAACACTCAGCCGGATGCGATCGCCATTTCGCACGTACGCCAGCGGACCGCCGACGGCGGCTTCGGGGGTGACATGCAGCACGATGGTTCCGAACGCCGTGCCACTCATGCGCCCGTCGGAAATGCGGACGATGTCTTTGACGCCTGCACGCGCGAGCTTGCGCGGAATGGGGATGTAGCCGGCTTCCGGCATGCCGGGCGCGCCCTTCGGCCCGATGTTCTTGAGCACCAGGATGTCGTCGGCCTTGACGTCCAGGTCGTCGCTGTCCACCCGGGATGCAAGGTCCTCGCTGTTCTCGAAGACGACGGCGCGTCCCTCGTGCTCCATCAATTCCGGATGCGCGGCCGATTGCTTGATGATCGCGCCTCCGGGTGCCAGGTTGCCGCGAAGCACCGCGATGCCGCCTTGCGGATAGATCGGGTTGTTGAAGGGCCGCACGACGTCCTGGGCAAACCCATGGCCCGCCAATTCGATTTCCTCTCCCAGCGTGCGGCCGGTGACGGTCAAGGCTTCCAGTCTCAGCAGCGGTTTGAGCTCGCGCAGCAAGGTCGCCATACCGCCAGCTTTGTGGAAGTCTTCCATGTAGTGCTGGCCGGACGGCTTGAGGTCCACGAGCACAGGTGTCTCGGTGCCCATGCGATCGAGCCCCGCCAGGTCGATGTCGATGCCCAGGCGGCCGGCGATCGCGGTCAGGTGCACGATGCCGTTGGTCGAGCCGCCGATGGCGAGGAGAACGCGAAGCGCGTTTTCGAAAGCTGCCGGGGTCAGGATCTTGTCGATCGTCAGGCCCTTGCGGGCCAGCTCGACCGCCTGGGCGCCGGTTTGCTCCGCAATGCGAATGCGGTCCGCGGTCACCGCGGGCGGCGAGGCCCCGCCGGGCACGGTCATGCCGAGCGCCTCGGCCACGCACGCCATGGTGCTGGCCGTGCCCATGACCGAGCAGGTGCCGACACTTGCGACCAGCTGGTTGTTGACGTCGGAAATCTCTTCGGCGTCGATCTCCTCCGCGCGGAACTTGCCCCAGTACCGACGGCAGTCCGTGCAGGCGCCGACGCGTTCGCCGCGGTGGCTGCCTGTGAGCATCGACCCGGTGATCAGCTGGATGGCTGGAATGCCTGCCGAGGCGGCACCCATCAGTTGCGCGGGCACCGTCTTGTCACAGCCGCCGATGAGGACCACGGCATCCATGGGCTGCGCCCGCACGAGTTCCTCGGTGTCCATCGACATGAGGTTGCGCAGGTACATGCTTGTCGGTGCCGAGAAGCTCTCGTGGACCGAGATCGTGGGGAAGTCCATCGGCAACCCACCAGCCAGCATGACGCCGCGCTTCACGGCCTCGATGAGCTGGGGCATGTTTCCGTGGCAGGGGTTGTAGCCGCTTCCGGTGTTGGTGATGCCGATGACCGGGCGGTCCAGCGCATCGTCGGTGTAGCCCGCGCCCTTGATGAACGCCTTGCGCAGGAACATCGAGAAGCCTTGGTCGCCGTAGTTCGTCAGGCCCTTTTTGAGACCCTTGGGTTCTTCGCTCATGTTCTTTACTCGTCCAGTTTGATGTTTGCTTCGTCGATGACCTTGGCCCATTTCGCCACTTCAGCCTTCAACCTGTCCTGAGCCGCTTCGGGGGTCAGTGCGGTCTGGGGGGCGACACCCTGCAGGGCGAGTTGCGCCCGTACGCTAGGCTTTTGCAAGGCCTTGTAGATCTCCACGTTCAGCTTCTGCACGATGTCCCTGGGCGTTGCGGCCGGGACGAGGACGCCGAAGGTGGAGCTGACCAGGAGATTGGGAAACCCTGCTTCCGCTGTAGTGGGCACCTCCGGCAGGTTGGGGTCGCGATTGGCGGCAGCCACGGCCAGGGGCGTGAGCTTGCCGCCCTTGATGAACTGCTGGACGGCGGGCACGGTTTCCGCCATGAACTGCAGCTGCCCGCCCACCAGGTCCGTGATCGCCGGTCCGCTGCCGCGGTAGGGAATATGTTCAGTCGCCAGCTTGTACTGCGTCTTGAGCATCTCTGACGCCATCCGTTGAGGCGCGCCGGCGCCGGAGGAGCCGAACGAGACCTTGCCAGGGTTGGCCTTGATGTAGGCAACGAGTTCCTGCATGGATTTCACCAGGAGCGAAGGGGTCGCGACGAACACCAGCGGCACGCTGCCGACCACCGCGACCGTGGAGAAGTCCCTGACCAGGTTATAGCGGACCCTGTCCTTTTCCAGCGTGGCGATGGTGGCGTGGGAGGTCAGGGCCCCCATCAAGATGGTGTAGCCATCGGCAGGCGCCTTGGCGACCGCCTGAGCGCCGATGTTGCCTCCGGCACCGCCCCGGTTGTCGACGATCACCTGCTTGCCCAGCGCGGTGGAAAGCTCGGCGGCAATGACCCGGCCGATGATGTCGGTTGCGCCTCCTGGCGGGAACGGGACCACCATCGAGACGGGCTTGTCGGGGTATGCGGCAGCGGCGGCTCGCACCGGCAGGGCCCCGGCAAGTGCCGATGCGACACCTGCGAACACGACGTTCCGGCGCCCTTGATGGACGATTTTCCTGACCATTTCGATGTCTCCTTCTGTATCTGTGACCGCAATGGTCGGCCACCGGAGAACTTCAAACAATTTGCTTGCGATTGGTTCAGACTAAAATATTTTTTCGCTTTTGCGGTTCGCCATCGGCGCCTGAAGAAACGCCTCCCTCAGGAACCCCTTTCTCCATGGACTTGCGCTACATCCGAAGCTTCGTCACGACGGTCGAATGCGGATCGATCGCTGAAGCTGCGCGTCGGCTCGACATGACCGCTGCCGCCGTGGCGGCCAGGCTCAAGGCACTCGAGGAAGAACTGGGCACGCACCTCGTTCGGCGTTCAGGCCGTGTGGTGAAGCCCACGGCCGCGGGCCTGAACATCTTCGACAGCGCGCGCAACATGCTTCGCGACGAACGAGACATCCGTGCGCTCGCCAATGAGAAGGTGCAGTTGGGAGAACTCAGGTTGGGCAGCTTCGTCTCGGCGCTCACAACGGTTCTCCCGCCTGTGTTGCGCAGGCTGTATGCCAGCAATCCCAACCTCTCGGTCTCCGTCGTATCGAATGCTTCCACGGAGCTCTGCCGGATGGTGGCGACCGGCGACCTGGATGCGGCCGTCGTGGTCGAGCCGCAATTCGCCATTCCGAAGACCTGCGAGTGGCGCGTCTTGATGGAGGAGCCGCTGGTGGTCGTCGTCCCGCACGAACTGGCCCACCGCGAGGCGCACGACCTCCTGCGCACGGAGCCATTCATCCAGTACGACCGCTCGGTGGTCGGGGGACAGATGGCCGACCGGTATCTGCGTCAGCACGCGCTGTCCCCGCATACACGGCTGGAAATCAACGGCCTGATGTCCATCGCGGCCATGGTCGACCAGCGCCTGGGCATCTCGCTGTTGCCCGACTGGTCCGCACTTTGGTCCAGCGGGCTGTCCATTCAGCGTGTCCCGCTGCCCGGCGTCGCGCCTGTCCGCAAGAGCGGTTTCATATGGAGCTCACACAGTCCTCGCGCTCCGATCGCCCGCATGTTCCTGGCGCAGGCTGAAAGCCTGTTCGTAGGCTCCCGGCCCGGGAACGCACGCTGAGGGAGCGACCACCACCTCGCGTATCCGATCTATCGCGGCCTGTTCACTCGCCCACGAGTCCTTCCGGCAGGCGCATGCCGCTGCCCACCACGGTGAGCAGTTCCGCCGGCGTGTCGTCGCTGCTTGACGATTCGTCCCGGGTGGCGGAAAGCGCGGCGACCACGGCCGAACGACGGCGCTGCGCCTGTCCAGTCCAGATCCCTGGCACGGCCAACGCTTCGGGTTGCGAAGCCGCAACGCCAGGCGGCACCTGCGCTTGCTCGCGCAGGACCAGCGTGCCGTCGGCATAGCGAATGTCGTAGTTGGTCGCCTGCAGTCCACTCGCCGTGATCGTGTAGCGCCCCGCTGCCGATGCGCCCTGCGCCGTGCCGCCGTAGCGCAGTTGTCCACCCAGCACGCCTGCGGATTCACCGCCGACGAAGCCGTCGTAGACCACGCCGGCGCCGCCCTGGTACGGCGTGCCGTTGGCCGTCCGGGCATCGTCCAGCGCGCGCACCAGCAGGCGGGCCGGCGTGATGTCGCCGGTGAGCGTCGGGGCCGTCAGCAGGTAGTTCGCCGCATCGGCCCCTGAAAGCACCACGCTGCCGGCGAGCAACTTGCCGGCCCCCACGTTCGCATCGGCGAAGTGCAGGCTGCCCGCCAAGCCGAGGCTGTCGCCCGCCAGCATGCCGCTGAACGCGACCGTCCCGAACGACGCCGTCGTGGTGCCGTCGTAGACCTTGCCCACAGGAGCGCTCGCAACCGTCACGGACGCGGGCGTCACGCTCAGGCTGCTGCCCGGTACCGAGACGAAGCGGTAGCCCAGGCTGGAAAGCAGGCCGCCGGTGTAGTCCATGCCGTAGGTTCCGACATTGAGATGCCCGCCGCTCGAATAGCTGGCCGTGGGCAACCCGAAGGTCGCGGTGCCGGACAGGCCGGCGCTCGCCGCGCTGTCACCGTCGATGAAGCCGCCCGCGCCGAGCGTGTAGCCGCCGGGCACGGCGCTGCCGTAGACGACGGTGCCGCCATCGGGGGTGATCTGCAGCGTGGGCGCCACGCTGTAGAAGAACCAGTTGCCGGTGCTCGCGTAGGCGGGCGTGGTGCCGGTATAGCTCACGTCGTAGTGCTTGCTGAAGCCGGACGTGACGTTGCGGGTGCTGGTGGCCGGGTCGGCCGCATAGACCAGGTAGCGGCCGCTCGAAGACATGCCGTTCGCGATCGTATTGGTGAACGTCCGGTCGGCCGCCATCACGGTATCGCCGGGGCGGTTGAGCACCGTGTTGAGCGTGATGTCCTGCCCCTGCAGCGTGAGCGTCGCATACGCGGAGATGCCGCTGAGCGTGCCCGTTGAAATCGTGAGCGCCGACCCGGTGGCGGACCCTCCGATGTTCAGGCCGAAGCCGTCGCTGTAGGGCTTGATCGTCACCGACGGCGCATTGACGAGGGCGCCCGCACCGCTGCTCACGATCAGGCCGTCGGCCAGCAGGCTGACGCGCTCGCCGGCGTCGACGCTGGAAGAGATGTAGATCCCGGGCGCCTTCAGGGTGACGGTGCCGGGCGCATGGATCGTGTTGTAGACATTGATCGCGTTGCCCGCTTCCGCAGTCAACGACAGGCCGGCCGCCGCCACCGACACCGGATCGTAGAAATTGATGCTGTTGGTCGCCTGCAGGCTGACGTTGGTGGTGGCGGCGCTGAGCGTGGAGCCGAACACCGTCGACAAACCGCCGGAAGGCAGATCCCCGAAGCCGATGATCGGCGTGTTGAAGCCGCACGGGTCACGGCAATCGATGATGTCCAGGTCGGTGGGGTCCAGCAGCAGCGTGCCCATCGACCCCTTCGCCGCGGTGGTGTCGACCCTGGCGCTGAAGCCCAGCGTGTCCTTGCCCGACACCTCGACGAAACCGCCGTTGCCACCGTTCGCCCCGCCTCGCGCGGCGATGGCGCCCTGCGCCACGGTCTGCCCGTCGGACCAGACGATGACGCGCCCGCCATTCCCCTGGCCGGTGGCGCTGGCATCGATTCGGGCGTTGACCGACAGCACGGTCTGGCGGGCGTTGTGCACGTCCGCGTTCTTGCCCTGGAAGTCGCCGCCGACCAGCACGGTGCCGCCGCCGTCGCGGCCGCCGGCATCGACCTGCGCGTTGCCGAACAGGCCGACGCGCCCACCCAGCAGATGCACCGTGCCGCCGGCGCCCTGCGCGTTCGACACATCGACGCGCCCATCGACCGAGAGGTCACCCGCGTGCGCATCGGCCAGCACGCGGCCGCCGCCGCTGGCGTCCAGCGTGCCGCCCGCGTGAATCTCGGCCTTTGCGCCCTCGGCCGCCAGCACGATGCGGCCGGCCCGGTTTTCCAGCGCGCGCGCCTCGACGACGCCTTCGTTGTTCACCGCGGCGCGCACCACGTCGTCCGCCGCCCGCGCCGTCATCAGGACCTGGCCGCCATCGGCGCGGATGGCCTGGCCGTTGTGCACCAGCGCATCGAGCGCGCCCCGGTTCACCGTCAGGCCCAGCAGGCCGTCACCCGCGAAGTCCAGCGTGATGTCGCTGCCCGCGGCCATTGCCACGCTGCCCAGCCGCGCGACGACCGTGCCCTGGTTGCTGACCTGGCCGCCGAGCAGCGCGACATAGCCGCCGTCCGACGCGGTGATCTGCCCCTGGTTGGTGACGCCGGCCGGCGAGAGGCCGGTGCTGGTGAAGCGGTAACGCCCCGCCAGGAAGTCCGCGTCGCCCAGGCCGAGGGTGCTGGCCACCAGGCCGCCCACGTTGACCTGCGCGCCAGCGCCGAACAGGATGCCGTTGGGATTGAGCAGGAAGACCTGCCCGTTGGCTTCCAGCCGGCCGTAGATGGCCGAGGCTTCGGTGCCGAGCACCCGGTTCAGCGCGACCGCGCCGGCCCCCGGCTGCACGAAGCGCACCGTCTCGTTGGCGCCGATGCCGAAGCTGTTCCAGTTCACCGCCAGGCGGCCACTCTGCTGGGTGACCGTGGTGGTGTTGCCATCGACCGTGATGGCGCCCTGCCCTGCGCTCACGGCGCCGCCCTGCGGCATCGCGAATGCGGGCCCGCCCACGCCCAGGGCGGCAAGCAGCGCGGCACGCCAGGTCCATCGTTCGCAGTGATTCATGGGTTATCTCCCGTCAATGTCGATGTTGGATGCGTTTCGGCTCGCGGCCGCCGCTCAGAAGCTCTTGCCCAGCTGCAGCCACAGCCTCGGGCTGCGGTCGCGCTCCGCCGTGGGCGCGCCCGACGTGCGCCAGGCCACGGTGGTCAGCAGGCTGTAGCCTTGCGGATGGCTCCAGCGCACCCCGAAGCCGCCGCCCGAGAGCTTGCGGTGGTTGGTGCCGGGCGCGGCGCCGGCCACCGGGTCGTGGCTCAGCCGCCCGCTCGCGGCGTCGTAGAAAAGCAGTGCCTGCCAGGCCGCGGCCACGCTGTAGCGCAACTCCAGGTTGGCGAGCCAGGCGTCGTCCGAGGGCGCCTCGCCCTGCGGATACGCCCTCACGCCGTAGACGCCGCCGAGCGCCATCTTCTCGGCGCTGTCGAGGTTGCGGTTGGTCGCCTGCGCGCTGAACTGCGCATGCAGCTGCAGCCGTTCACTCAGCGGCTGCAGGCGGCGCAGCCACAAGTTGGCCTTGGCGAAGTGGCCCTGGCTGCGCAGGCCCTGGGCATCCAGCGCCGTGTCGGTGCCGTCGAGCGACAGCTTGCCGAACGTCAGGCCGAGGCTGCCCTGGGTGACGCCGCCGCCGGGCGTCGCGTCGACGCGGTCGCCCGACAGACCGAGCGTGACGTTGTTCAGGCGCCGCCGAGACGCCGTCGAGGTCAGGTCGATGCGGTCGTCCAGCCGCTTCTGCTCGTAGACGATCTGGCCGCTGAGGTTGGCCGCGCGGCTGCGCACGAACGGATGCGTGAGAAACACGCTGGCGATCCGCGCGGTGCCGTGCGCCTCCAGCACATCGAATTCCTTGCCGAGGCGATAGTCCAGCGCGCTGTAGGAAGCGCCCAGCCGCGTGCCGGAAGCACCCACCGGCACCTGGTAGGCGGCGCGCGCGAAGTTCAATCCCCCGCCCCCGCTCAGGCCGCGCAACTGCAGCGCATCGCCCAGGCCGAAGGGGTCGTTCACCGTGATGCCGCCACCGAGGCGGGCCTGGCCGGTGGCCCGGCTGCCATGGTTGTCCAGGCTCAGGTCGCCGTTGACGCGTGCCGCGTCGCGCACCGCGATGTCCAGGTCGCTGGTACCCACCGATGCGCCGGGACGCAAGCTCGAGCGGACGTCGAGGCCGGGCGTGTCGGCGAGCAGCAGCAGGCTGCGCTCCAGCGGCCGTGCCTGCACAGGCTGGCCCGGCTGCAGCGCATCCAGTTGCTGCCGCACGAAGCCGTCGGATTGCCGCGAGGTGTTGTCGAGACGCACGGCACCCAGCCGGCCCTCGAGCACCCGGATCTCGACCTGGCCGGCAGCAAGGTCCTGTGCCGGGAGGTAGGCACGCGCCAGCATGTAGCCGTGCGCGCGGTAGTGCCGCGTGACGCGCTCGACCGCGCTCTGGAGGTCGTCCAGGCTGCGATCGCCACCGGGCAGGTCATCGACCAGCCGGGCGAGTTCGGCCTCGGGGAACGCCTGCGAGCCCGTCACGCGAACCGCGGTCACGCGCACACGCAGACCGCCCTGCGGCGCAAGGGCGGGCGGTGGCGCCGAGGACGGCAGCACCTGATCGGTGGAACGGGGAGCCGGCGTCGGGGTGAGCGTCTGCTCGAGGAGCTGGCCCGCATTCGGAAGGGTCGCAAGGGGCGCCACCGCCGGCACCTGTGCCCAGGACGCGCCCGAAGCCGATGCAAGCAGCGACGCCACGGCCGCGGTTCGGAACACCGGGCTTCGGAGCAGCGGCAGGGCTTGTGCGGGGGCGCTTTGCAGCAAGCGCCGGGGCCGCCGCGGAACAAGTGGACTCATCGAACAAGAAGTGTAACATTTTGTTATAAAAATCTTACACGTTGACGCGTATTTTGTCGATGCCGGGAAGATGGCTTCAGCGCCGCGCCTCGATCAGATGGCGGCTCGAGTGAGCGACAAAAGCCTCGCCTTGGCGCATACGACGATCGAGCGCAAGCAACTCGTCCCGGTACTTGCCCGTCGAGAAGTCCGGCACCCACCACACGCACTTGCGCAGAATCCAGACCACCGCGCCCACGTCATGGAACACCATGCGGCAGCGCGCGGTGCGCAGATCCGTCACGGTCAGTCCCGCGGCATGCGCCGCCGCAGCTTCGTCCCGGGGATCGCGCATACGCCGCTGCACCGGCAGCGGCCCCAGGAAATGCTCGATCAGCTCGAAGGCCGAGGCCGGCCCCACGTGCTGCGCGAAGTAGCACCCGCCCGGCTGCAGAACGCGATGGATCTCGCGCCAATCCGGACGCACCGGATGCCGCGATGTGACCAGCTCGAAAGACGCGTCGGCGAAGGGCAGACCGGCATCGCCCGCCGTCTCCACCACCTGCACGCCACGCGGACCCAGGCGCTCCTTCGCCTTGCGGGCGTTGGGCGGCCAGGCTTCCGTGGCGCACATCAGCGGCGGAAAACGGGCAGCCTCGTCCAGCACCTCGCCGCCGCCCGTGTCCAGGTCCAGCGCCGACGCCACCCCGGCCAACCGCTGGGCCAGCAGGCGGGCATAGCCCCACGGCGGGCGCTCCTCGGTGGCACGCTGCGCCAGCCAATCGAAGCCCCAGCCGCTCACGTCGGCTGCTTCGGCCTGGGCCACCAGTTCATCAAAGGATTTCATTCGCTTCGTTCAGCCGAACTCTGCGCCGCGGGCTTCGACGCCACGAAGCATCCATGGTCGCGCGCCCAGAGCAACGCTTCACCCCGGCTGTGGACATCCAGCTTGGCATAGATCGTTGCGACGTGATTGCGCACAGTACTCAGCGCCACGCCGAGTTCTTTCGCGATCTCCTTGTCCGAATGCCCCCGGCACAGCGAATCGAAGACGTCGCGTTCACGCTTCGTGAGATCCCCGAGTTCTGCGGAGTTGCCGGCGCGTTTCACATTCGCCAGCTTCTCGATGAGCGATCGACTGAACCAGGAAGCGTCCTGCATCACCGTCTCGATGGCGCTGACAAGTTCGAGTTCGGAGCGCTTGCGATCGGTGATGTCCAGCCACGCAAGAAGCACGCACTCCTGTCCGTTGATGGTGACTGTCTCGGCGGACACCAGTGCGTCGATCGGATCGCCCTCCTTGCGGCCGATCCTGAAATCCGCATTCCTCACGCTGGCGCCCGGGGCGAGCCGCTGCGCGATCTTCGATGGGACTTCGCCCGGCCAGACCCCGGCCTCTTCGCCGGCCCGTCCCACGACATCCTCGCTCGCGTAGCCTGTGGCGGCGCTGAACGCCTCGTTGATGTCCAGGAAAACCAGGTCCTCCGCCCTGAGCACCGCGCTGGGCACGGGCAGCATGCGAAACGCCTTCTGGAACCGTTCCTCGCTCTGCCGCAGGGTGCTCTCGGCCTTGCGCCGCGGCTCCAGGTCCATGAAGGTGAAGAGCATGCAGGCCTCGTCTCCGATGTCGATCGGCTGGCCCGCCACCACCACCGGCTTGTGGCCGCCATCGGGCAGCCGAAGCTCGGCCTCCATCTGCGGGATGGTGCCGCCTTCGCCGAGCCGCTCCACCGCCAGGTCGCGCCTGTCGGCATTCTCGAAAACGTCGAGCTGGTATACCGAGCGCCCGATGACCTGCTCGCGCACATAGCCGGTCATCTCCAGGAAGCCCTGGTTGACCTTGATGTAGCGCTGGTCGCTCAGCCGGCAGATCACGGCCGGTGCCGGGTTGGCATTGAAGGTCTTCTCGAAGCGGTTCTCGGCGCTGGCCCACTCGCTGGCATCGTGCAGGATGAGCGCCAGGCAGTCGGGCTCGCCGTCGCTGTTGGTCAGCACCAGGCTGCGCACGCGGTGCACCCAGTTGACGCTGTCGTCGTGCGCCGGAAACACCTCGACGATCACGTCGCTGAAGCATTCGCCGGCGATCACGCGCTCGATGGGGTACTGGCCTTCCTGCAGTGGGTGGTTGTTGCGGTAGCGCAGGCGAAAACGCTCGCGGTACTGCGTCACGTCGCCGCCCAGTTCGGCCACCTTGTCCACGCCGTGCATCTTCAGGGCGGCCTCGTTGGCCCAGACGATGCGCTGGTCGGGCTCGATCAGCATCACGCCCTCGGTGAGCCCGGTGATGATCTGCTGGAGCTGGCGCCTGTCGGTCTGGGTCTGTAGAACGCGATCGTTCATGGTGTACGTATTGATCAGCGGAAGTCCCGCATGCGCGCCATTAGAACCCGGCTGCGCGATGCGGGAGCTTGCGCTTCTTCGCTCGTCAGTCGCGCGCGCTGCGCCGGCCCAGGAAGCCTGCGCCGCCCGACACCAGGGCACCCAGCAACAGCACGATCACGCCGGCCCAGGCCGCGTGGCTCACGCCCCTGGCCGCGGCATCACCGGCTTCGCGGGCCTTCTGCTCGGCTTGCTGCTTGAAGGCGTTGTACTTCGCCACCGCCTGGTTGAAGGTCTGCTCGTAGTTGTCGGCCACCTGCTCGGCTTCGGCGCGGCTCTTGCCGGTGCGTGCGGCAATGATGTTCACCAGCGCATCCTTGTCCGCCGCATCGAGCCCCGGCTGCGCCTTCTGGCGCAGACGCTCGAAGAAGGCCGCGAGATCGTCCGCCGAAGTCTGCGGCGCGGTGGCCGCGTCGGCGGCGGTCGCCTTGCCGTCGCTGGCCGCCGCACGGGCGTCGGCCTTCAGCTTGTCGGGGTCGAGCGCGGGTTTGCCGGTCTGGCGCAGCAGGGTTTCCAGCTGGGCGCGGGCGTCCGACATGTCGAAGTTGATCCCGCTCTTCTGCAACTGGTCCTTCACACCCGAAGCCAGCGTGGGCGCGGCGGCCGCCACGCCCTGGCCGGCGAGCGACAGGCCGGTGCTCGCCACACCCGAGGCCGCGCCGATGACGCCGCCTGCGAGCGTCGAGATGGCATAGACCGTGACCAGCGTCGTCACCGCCCAGCACAGCACGCCGTGCAGGATGCCCTTGCCCGGCGCCGAGCGCCCGGCAAAGAAAGCGCCCACGGCCAGCGCTATGAGCGTGGAAGCGCCGACCCACAGGCCGGTTCCCATGCCAAAGCCCGCGAGCGGATTGCGCTCGCGCAGCGCATCGATGGAGCCGGTGCCCACGGCCGTGCCAAGCACGCCCAGGAACAGGTAAGTCGCCAGCGCAAGGAACAGGCCGACGAAGACCGCGCCCCAGGAGACACGCCCCCGATACACCTCGGCGGATTGCGGCAGGAGCACCGTTGCAGTTGTGGTTGTCATGTTCTTCTCTCCCGTTGAATGCACGCGTCTCAGCGCTTGGCCCAGAGGGCACCCAGAACGAAGCTCACGCTGGCCACCACTGCGAAGGTTGCGACGGGGTTGACCACCGCCGATTCACGCACCTGGTCGAGCACGGCGCCGTAGCCCTGCTGTGCCTTGCCGGCCACCTGCCTGGCCTTGCCTTCCAGTTGGGTCGCGGTGTCGCCGGTGGCGGCGCCGAATGCGTCCTGGACGCGGCCCGCGATGTTCTGCATCGTTCCTTCAGCTTTTTCAAACATGCTTTTTCCTTCGTTGTAGGGTTGGTGGTGATTGGTATCGCTCGCCGGGCGCGTCGCCCGACGCAAGGACTGCTACTTGCGCAGCTTGTCCACGGCGTCCTTTGCCGCGTCCTGCGTCTTTCCGACGCCCTCCTGGGCTTTGCCAGCCAATTTCTCGGCCGCACCCTCGACTTCAAGACGCTTGTTGCCGGTGACCTTGCCCAGCGCCTCCTTGACCGATCCCTTGACCTGCTTGAGATTGCCGTCGATCGTGTCCTTGTTCATCTCATGACCTCCAAAGGTTGCCCGGGCGGTATTGCCCAAGGCGTTCGCATCAGCAGCGAATGGGGAAATCGTAGATTCGCAACGGGCTTCGAAATACACACAGATGCACTAGAAGACGTAGTGCATTTGCCCTGATTCCGGGCGTGATCCTTACGGGGCCGTAGGACGGCAGGCAGCCGGGGTGTCGGAGCCATGCCTGCGGGCGACGCGGGAATGCCCGGGGTAAGCCAGCGCGCAAGCGGTGCGTCAGCCGAGACCTGAATTTTCCATGGATGCCACTGCCTGCCTACCCTCCCATCGGCCAATTTGGGATATTCGGGGACCCATGAACGACATCCCGCCGCCGCCCCGCCCTCCGAGCCGCATGTTCCTGCGGAATGCCGGAGAACTCGGCGGCCTCATTGAACGCTTCGATTGGTCCTCCACCGCGATCGGAGCGATCGACCGTTGGCCCGACGAGATGAAGTCGGTTCTCGCCTTCGTGCTGCGCAGCCCCACACCGATCGTGACACTCTGGGGCGACAGCGGCGTCATGATCTACAACGACGCCTACCGCCCGTTCGCGGGCAACCGGCATCCCGCACTGCTTGGCAGCAACGTGCTCGAGGGCTGGCACGAGGTCGCCGATTTCAACGCCAACGTCCTGCAGAAGGTGTACCGGGAGGGCGGCACGCTTTCCTATCGGGACCAGGAGCTCACGCTCGTGCGCGACGGCACGCCGCGCGTGCTGTGGGCCGATCTCGAATACTCGCCGGCGCTCGATGCAGCAGGTGCGGTCCTCGGCGTGATCGCGATCGTCGTCGAGACGACCGAGCGTGTCCTGGCCGAACGACGCGCGGCGTCCGAGCACGAGCGCGCCCGCGTGAACGCAGAACGCGTCCAGCTGGCGCTCAATGCGGGCGCGATCATCGGGGCGTGGTTCTGGGACCTGCCCACCGACAGCTTCACCATCGACGAAGCATTTGCCAACAGCTTCGGCATCGACCCGGCACTCGGGCGCAGCGGGATTCCACTGGAGCAGATCGTCGCCACGGTGCATCCCGATGATCGCGACGGCCTGCTGGAAGCGATCGAGGCCGCCATTGCGCGGGGCGGCGCCTATGCGCACCAGTACCGCGTCAAGCGAAGGGACGGCCGCTACTACTGGATCGAGGCCAACGGCCGTGTCGACCATGCCGAAGATGGCACGCCGGCCAGTTTTCCGGGCGTGTTGATCGACGTCGAGGAGCGCCGTGCGGTCGAGGCCGAACGGGATCGCGCGATTGCGATGCTGCGCAACCTGAACGATCAGCTGGAACAACGGGTGACCGCGCGCACCTCGGAACTGCTGCAGGCCGAGGAGGCGCTGCGCCAGGCGCAGAAGATGGAAGCCGTCGGCCAGCTGACCGGTGGCATTGCGCACGACTTCAACAACCTTCTGGCCGGCATCTCCGGCGCGCTGCAGCTGATCGGCATCCGTGTCGCTCAGGGCCGGCCCAACGACATCGAGCGCTACATGGGCGCGGCGCAGGGCGCCGTGAAGCGCGCGGCGGCGCTCACGCATCGGCTGCTGGCGTTCTCGCGCCGGCAGACGCTCGATCCGAAACCCACCAACATCAACCGGCTGGTCGCCGGCATGGAAGAACTGGTGCGCCGCACCGTCGGCCCTGCCATCGAACTGGAGGTGGTGGGCGCCGGGGGACTGTGGCCCGCGCTGGTCGATCCGTCGCAGCTGGAAAACGCGCTGCTCAACCTTTGCATCAATGCACGCGACGCGATGCCGGACGGTGGCCGCATCACCATCGAGACCGCGAACAAGTGGCTCGATCGGCATGGTGCGCGCACCCATGATCTTCCCGAGGGCCAGTATCTGTCGCTGTGCGTGACCGACACCGGCACCGGGATGACGCCCGAGGTCAGGGAGCGGGCCATAGAGCCCTTCTTCACGACCAAGCCCCTGGGGCAGGGCACCGGGCTGGGCTTGTCGATGATCTACGGCTTCGCCAAGCAGTCGGGCGGCCAGGTCCGGATCTATTCGGAGGTGGGCAAGGGCACCACCGTGTGCATCTACCTGCCCCGCCACCATACCGAGGGTGAAATCGACGACGACGGCGTACAGGTGCGGCCCCCTCCTCGCTCGGAACAGGGCGAGACTGTCCTGGTGGTCGATGACGAGCCGACAGTCCGGATGCTGGTCACCGAGGTGCTCCAGGAACTCGGCTACAGCGCGATCGAGGCGGCCGACAGCGTGGCGGGCCTGAAGATCCTCGAGTCGGACGTGCGGATCGATCTGCTGATCAGCGACGTGGGCTTGCCAGGGGGCATGAACGGTCGGCAGATGGCCGATGCGGCGCGTCGCACGCGCCCGGACCTGAAGGTCCTGTTCGTCACGGGCTATGCCGAGAACGCGGCGGTGGGCAATGGCCACCTCGAGCGCGGCATGGCCGTGATGACCAAGCCATTCCCGATCGAAGCCTTGGCGGCGCGGGTCCAGGAGATGCTCGCGCAGCAATGACTGCAGTGCGCCCCTCTGCCGGCCGTCGTGCGGCCGATCTCGGACTTTCCTGAACAGGCCCTCCGCCGATCAGGCCCGTGGCGGGTCGTTCTCGCGCCCGAAGTGGCGCGGGCCGCCCACGGCCGCGATGAACGCGGCGATGGCGTCGTCGGCACCCGCGGCATCGGCCAGGATCAGCCCCGGGTCCGCCGACCCGTCGGGCAGCATCATCGGGATTTGCGCCTCTGCCAGCAGCGCGCTCGACGCGCCCAGCGCCAGGATGGTCTTGCAGTGCCAGTACTGGTCGCGCAGGAACTCGAGCGTATGGGCATCGGCATCGAGCGACTCGATGGCCGGCGCGCCGTCGGGCAGCACCAGCGCATCGAACAGGAACCCGGGCGAGTTCTCCATGGTCGCATCGACGGCGAACTTTTCGCCGCCGCCGCCGACGCAGGTCCCGAGCCGGGCGCCGACGAGCCGCGGCACCGCGCCCTCGGCCACGAGCGCGGTGACAACCTTCTGCAGCGACGCGCTCTCGACCCCGTTGGCCACCAGCACAGCGACCTTGCGCGTGCGGATGCCGCCGTCGCCGGGCCGGGCCATCAGCGACAGCGCGGGCGACTGCTCCACCTCCGGCGTGGCCGGCGTTTCAATCGCTTTCGGCAGCGGCTTCGGCAGCTCCATGCCGAGGTCCTGGGCCAGGCGCTGCGCCAGTTCGGGCGCGGCGTTCAGCAGGCTGGCCACCACACGCTCCCGGATGGCGGGCACCGTGACCTTCGAGAGCTCGAAGCGGAACGCATTGCCGATGTGGGCCTGCTCCACTTCGGTCTGGCTCTCGAAGAAAAGCCTCGCCTGCGTGTAGTGGTCCGCGAACTTCTCGGGCTTGATGCGCACCTTGTCCGCGCTTTCCTTGGCGTCGACGCGCCGTGCAACGCTCATGAAGCCCTGTGCCGCGCCGGCCTGGAACGGGCAGCCGCCGGCCAGCGAGTTGGGCTCGTACGCCACGCGTCCGCGATGGATGGCCTGGCGGTGCATGCCGTCGCGCTGGTTGTTGTGCACCTGCGCAATCGGCGCATTGATCGGCAGCTCGTGGAAATTCGGCCCGCCCAGGCGGCTGATCTGCGTGTCCACGTACGAATGGATGCGCCCGGCCAGCAGCGGGTCGTTCGTGAAGTCGATGCCGGGGACGACATGCGCCGTGCAGAAAGCCACCTGCTCCGTCTCCGCGAAGAAGTTGTCGGGGTTCCGGTTGAGTACAAGGCGCCCGACGATCTGCACCGGCACGAGCTCTTCGGGGATGAGCTTGGTGGCATCCAGGATGTCGAAGCTGAATTTTTCGGCCTGCTCCTCGGTGAAGATCTGCAAGCCGAGCTCCCACTCGGGGTATTCGCCCGCATCGATGGCCTCCCACAGGTCGCGCCGATGAAAGTCGGGATCGGCGCCGGAGATCTTCACGGCCTCTTCCCACACCAGCGAATGCGTGCCCAGCTTGGGCTGCCAGTGGAACTTCACCAGCACGCTCTCGCCTGCGTCGTTGACGAGGCGGAAGGTGTGTACGCCGAAGCCCTGCATCATGCGGTAGCTGCGCGGAATGGCGCGGTCGCTCATCTGCCACATGAGCATGTGCGTGGACTCGGGCATCAGCGAGACGAAGTCCCAGAAGGTGTCGTGCGCGCTCGCGGCCTGCGGCATCTGGTGGTGCGGCTCCGGCTTCACCGCATGCACGAGGTCGGGAAACTTCATCGCGTCCTGGATGAAGAAGACCGGCATGTTGTTGCCGACCAGGTCCCAGTTGCCCTCGTCGGTATAGAACTTCACTGCGAAGCCGCGCACGTCGCGCGCGGTGTCCTTCGAGCCGCGCTCGCCGGCCACCGTCGAGAAGCGCACGAACACCGGCGTGACCTTGCCCGTCTCCTTGAAGGGCGCGGCCTTGGTGTACTGCGTGAGCGGCTCGTAGCACTCGAAGAAGCCGTGCGCGCCCGAGCCGCGCGCATGCACGATGCGCTCGGGAATGCGCTCGTGGTCGAAGTGCGTGAGCTTCTCGCGCAGGATGAAGTCCTCGAGCAGCACTGGCCCGCGCGCACCCGCTTTGAGCGAATTCTGGTTGTCTGCGATGTGCACGCCCTGGTTGGTCGTGAGCACCTGTCCGCTCGAATCGACACGCACGCGATCGAGCGTGCCGATGGTCGCATTGAGCGCCTCGGAAGCCACCGAGCCGGTCTTGTCCGACGCATTGACTTCGGACAGCGTGCTGGCGCCCGGCAGGCGCGAAGGCGGCGCGACTGTCACGCCCGCCGGCGTCGACTGCGCGTTGGCTTCGCCGTGCTCGAGCGGCTTGTTGACATTCGCGCTCATGCCGCTCGCCAGCGCCTGCGTGTCTATCGCTCGCTGCGCGGGCGCGTCGCCCTTGCCGGCAGCGACGGGCGCGGGGCTCGCGGGCCCGCTGTCGGTGTTGCGCGCCGCGGCGCGTGCCGCGAGGATTTCGGCTGTGCTTGAAGCTGCCGCTTTGACTGGGGGCTTTTTGGGCATGGTTCGCTCGTGAAGTTAGCCGGCGATGCTGGGTGTGCACTTGAAGCCTCCATGTAGGAGGCCACCGCACGGCGCGCGGTAACCGCGCTGACGCGGTGCGCACGCTTCGTGGCTACGATGGATCGATGACCACGCCCGACGAGGAAGTACCTCACACCACCTCTGCGAGCGGTGCGCGGGCTTCCGCGACGCCCGTCGACCCGGCAAGGGCCGCGATCCTTCTCTGGCAGCAGTCGCCCGACATCGCGTTCGTCGTACTCGACACGGCCGGCACGATCACCGCCTGGCAAGGCGCCGCTGCCGCGCTTTTCGGCTATGCCGAAGGCGACATCGTGGGGCAGCCCATCGATGTGTTGTTCGTGGCCGAGGACCGCGCCCTGGGCCTGCCCGCGCTCGAGCGCCAGGTCGCGGTTTCCGCGAATCGCTCGGAAGACGACCGCTGGCATCTGCGCCAGGACGGCGCGCGCATCTGGGTCACCGGCAGCATGGTCGCGCTGCGGGAGGAGGGAATGCATGTCGGGTTCGTGAAGGTGATGGCGGACCGGACCAACTTGCGGGCGCAGATCGAGACCACCGAGAACCGGCTGCAGGGCGCGCACGAAGCCATCCAGGGCCGCGACGCGTTCTTCGGCCGGCTTGTGCACGAAGTGCGCAACGCCCTCGGGCCGATGGGCATGGCTGCCGAGATCATGGCAAGGAAAGGGCTGGTGACCGATGAACTGGCCGGCCCGGCAGGCGTGGTCAATCACCAGATCGTCCTGCTGGAGCGGATGATGAAAGACCTGGCCGAGGTGGTGCGCTTCGGTGCGGGCAAGCTGAGTTTGAGCAAGACGAGCTTCGACCTGGGGTCGGAGATCGAGAAGATCGCGGCCGTCGTGCTCTCGGAGGCGAACAAGAAGCAGCATGTGGTCTCGGTGCTGGTGCCGCCCGTGCCCGTGGCCATCGTGGCGGACCGGCAGCGGGTCCACCAGATCGTGTTCAACCTTCTTCACAACGCCATCAAGTACACCCCGCCGGGCGGCAACATCTGGCTGCGCTGCACGGTCGAAATCGATCATGCGGTGATCAGGGTGGAAGACACCGGCATCGGCATCGATCCGTCCCTGCTGCCGGTGATCTTCGAGCTGTTCACCCAGGAGAATCCGCAGAACTCCGAAGGCGGCTTCGGGGTCGGGCTGTCGCTGGTCAGGGATCTGGTCCACGCGCATGGCGGCTTCGTGGATGTGCGCTGCGACGGCAAGGGACACGGCTGCGAGTTCAGCGTTCGCCTTCCGCTGCGCCCCGACGACAAGGCCTGACCGTCGGGCGTCCCGGCTGCGCAGGACGTGCAGTCGGCGGTTCAACCGACTCAAATCTCATACAGCCAGTGCTGAAGTGCGCCTACGCGGCGGCTCCCATGTGCGCTCGAACCTTCGGCCGTGCACAGCCCTTTACGGCCCTGGACAGCCCATGGCCGGCACCTCTCGACACCAGCACACAGGAGAAAGACATGAGCGACACCCCCGTCAGCAGTTCAGGAGACGGAACCCGCCCCGCCACCAGCGGCGGCGTCGACAACATGGGAGCGGGCAAGAGCTTCACCGGCAAGAAGACCGCGGCCGGCGAAGACGTGTCCGGCCCCGGTCCGGCGGAGCGCATGCAGGACAAGCGCAAGAACGTGGCCGCCACGAAGCAGGACGACTCTGCGGCGTTCGGCCTGACCGAGGACCTGACGCCGGCGTCCAATCGTGAGCCCGGTGTCGGCGAAGGCTCGCGCGAGGAAGCGATCCGCCGCGCCGCCTACGAGGCCTACCAGCGGCGTGAACGCGAAGGCGGCGGTGCCGGCAGCGAAGAACAGGACTGGCTGCAAGCCGAGCAGGAAGTCGAGCGGAAGGCTAATGCCTCCACCCCGACCCGAGGAACGTGACCATGGCGACGAGCAGCATCCTGGGCGGTGAACGCCCACCCCTCGAACCCAAGGGAACCGACGAGGAAAGCCTGGGGCCCAGCGACTCGAGCGACAGCGGCAGCGATGCCCTGGGCACGGGCGACCACGCGGCCAACGAAGGCGGCGAGGCCGGCTTCGAGGAAGCCACCAACGCGGACATCCTGCCCGACCGGGTGGGCGTCTTTCCCGATGACGCCTTCGAAGCGTCGACCTCCATCGACGACCCCGACGCGGCAAGCGCCGACGAGCTTGCCGCCGAGGGCGAACAGGACGAAGGGGACGACAGCAACGCCGACGAGACCTGATGCCAGGCCACACGACGGGCGTAGACAGGGTGCGGCAGCTATTGCACAGCGTCTTCAGGCACGGGCATCTGCGCCGCGGCCAGGGCCGCTTCCGGCGCTGCGACACAGCCACAGCCATGCGAAGCCGGCGTCGATCCTGAACGGGAAAGTCAGACCTCCTTCAGCGATGACAGCTTCACCGGCCCGTCCTGGCTGGCGAATGTCGGAGCGCCACCTTCGGCGTTCTGTTGTTGCTGGCTCACGCCGGTGATTCGGTGGCGCTCGGTGTCGTACTGCCTGACCGTGCCGTTCTGCTTCACGACGAGCCGCCGCTGCTGCGCAAAGAAGGCGTAGCTCACGCCGTTCTGGCTCCCTGTACTCGAAGGGTTCGACAAGCCGTCGGGCCACCAGCTGCTGTCCGGTGGCTCCAGCGGCTTCATGGGGGCCATGTCCTTCATGGGCTTCATCCGTTGCATTTCGCTCTCCTGCTTCATGTCTGTCGAAAACTTCTCGAGCATCCATTGGGCAGTTCGCAGGCCGGGCCGTGTGTCGGGGCGCATGTGGAACGCCTGTAGGTGGGCCGCTTCGGCGCTTCTTGCGAGGCTTCATGAAGGCGGCCTACACCGCCGCCGCTTGTCGCCTGACGCGCCACCCTCGACCGCGAATCTACCTTGCGGGCTCACATCGTCGATTCCACCAGAACAGCAACACCACGAGGGCCCCACCATGATCGGCATCGTCATCCCGGCGCACAACGAAGAGCAGGTCATTCGCGATTGCCTGGAGGCCACGCGTCTGGCCGCGCGACATCCGGCACTGATGGGCGAGCCGGTGGAAACGATCGTGGTGCTCGACGACTGCACCGACGCGACCGGCGTGCTGGCAGCGAACGCCGGTGCAGCGACCGTGAGCGTGCGGGCCCGCAACGTGGGCATGGCCCGCGCAGTGGGCGCGCAGGTCATGCTGTCGCGCGCTGCGAGATGGCTGGCCTTCACCGACGCGGACAGCCTGGTTTCCGAAGAATGGCTGGCCAGTCAGCTGTCGTTGCAGGCCGACGTGGTCTGCGGCACGGTGTGCGTGCAGGACTGGTCTCCCCACGGATGCCATGCCGATCTGCTGCAGGCGCACTTCCAGCAAACGTATTTCGACCGCGAGGACCACCGGCATGTGCATGGCGCGAACCTGGGTGTGTCTGCCGAGGCTTACCGCAGCGTGGGCGGCTTCAGGCACCTGGCATGCAGCGAAGACACGGAGCTGGTCGATGCGCTGGTCAAGGCGGGTCGGCGCGTCGTGTGGAGTTCACGGCCACGCGTGGTGACCAGCGCGCGCATCGACGCGCGGGCGCCGGGCGGATTCGCCGGCGCACTGCTGAATGCCGTGGCGCAGCGCATCGCGGAGGTCACGACGGCTCCATTGCTGGCGCCTCCTGCCGCGGCCGTCTGAACGGCCCCGTCGCGGACGCATCGGTCGGGCCGGTCTACCGGGTTCGGACCATGCCTGTCACCGCATTTCCCCCACGTGGCCCGACTCGAACAATGGCATGCTCGCTGCCCATGAGCCATCTGGGTGACCGAATTCTTTGCGCTTTGTTGGCTGCCTGCGCGCTGTCAGGCTGCGACGTGTCTCCGGAGCCGGCCGCACCGCCTGCGCTGAGCCCGGAAGCCATCTTCACGCGTGACGCGCCCGCCGAGCAGGTGTTCCGAGGCCGCCTCGCAGGAGCGCCCGCGCATTTTCTGGTCCATGACTGCGAGGTTTTCCAGGTCGAATACCGCGCGGGCAGCGAGGTCCACTGGACGAGCGTCCTCAAGCCCGACCCCTATCCGTTCTGGACCGCCTGCGAACGGCAGTCGCTGTCTTTCGATGGCACCGCATTGACCGCGACGCTCGGCCGCCGGGCCTTCGGTGCCGGTGGATGCTGCGCGACAGGCGGTACCTATCGCACGGTCGACGGCCGTAGCTGGAAGAAGCT
This sequence comes from Variovorax durovernensis, assembly GCF_977011995.1. Classification (NCBI taxonomy): domain Bacteria; kingdom Pseudomonadati; phylum Pseudomonadota; class Betaproteobacteria; order Burkholderiales; family Comamonadaceae; genus Variovorax; species Variovorax durovernensis. Next base: position 1,070,712 of record NZ_CDRNCW010000002.1, read on the forward strand.
CTGAGCCGGGCCGGTCGACCGGCCCGCGGTGACGCTCAACGCAGGAGGAAGCGAGATGTCAGTGGTTGTGGCTTCGGCAACTGATCGCGGGCATTGAGCGGGCGCCTTCACACCATCCAAAAAACATCCATAGACCATCCATATGGATGGTGATAGGATGACGCATGTCACCGACGACCTCGCCCAAACTCTCTCTCGCCAAAGCCCCCGAGTCCGAGAAGATCACCATCAACATGGGCTTCGTGGACCTCGGCCACATCGACCTGCTGGTGGCCGAGGGCTTCTACTCAAACCGCACGGATTTCATCCGCACGGCCATCCGCACCCACCTGGCGTCGCACGCCGACGCGCTGCGCCAGGCGGTGTCGAGAAAGACGCTGGTGCTGGGGTTGCAGAACTTCTCGGCGGCGGATCTCGAGGCCGTGCGCGCCGCGGGCGAGAAGCTGCAGATCCGCGTGCTCGGCCTGGCCGTGATCGCGCCCGACGTGAGCCCCGCACTGGCCCTCGCGACCATCGAGTCGCTGACCGTGCTCGGCGCATTCCACGCCCCACCCGCGGTGAAGGCCGCGCTGGCGGGGCGTGTTCATTGACCTCACCGGTACCTCACGGGCCCACACCATGAATCCACTTTTCTCTGGCCTGATGAGCGAGGCCGCCGAACTCACGCGCACCGGACAACTGGCCAAGGCCACCGAAGCCATCCAGCGCGCGCTGCGCGGGGAAGCGGGCGCGCGACCTGCAGTGCCAGCGGCGGGGACCGACGACGCTGACGTGATCGATGTCGAGGCGCGAGTGATCGAGCGCGAGGGTCCTGCACACACCCCGCCCCCGCGCGAGCAGCAAGGCGACGCGGACGTATGGACGCAAGCCTCGTTCACGCACAAGGGCCGGAGCATCGACTACATGCTCTTCGTGCCGCAGCGCCCCGCCAGTGAAGCCGCCACGCCGCGCCCCGTAGTGCTGATGCTGCACGGCTGCACGCAATCGGCGGCCGACTTCGCAGCCGGCACGCGAATGAACGAGCACGCACGGGACAGCGGCGCGATCGTGGTCTACCCCGATCAGACGCAACGCGCGCACGGTCAGAAATGCTGGAACTGGTTCAAGACACCCCACCAGCAGCGCGGACGCGGCGAGCCGGACCTGCTGGCCGCGCTCACGCAGCACGTCGTCGCGCAGCAGAACGCGGACCGTACGCGCGTGTACGTCGCCGGCCTGTCGGCGGGTGGTGCCATGGCAGACATCCTCGGGCATTGCTACCCGGACATCTATGCGGCCATCGGCGTGCATTCAGGTCTGCCACAAGGTGCGGCGCACGACATGATGAGCGCGCTGAACGCGATGCGCTCGGGGCCTGCGGCCAGCAGGTCCGGCCCCGACATTTCCTCGCCGCCCACCATCGTCTTTCACGGCGATGCCGACAGCACGGTGCACGCGAGCAACGGCCTGGCCATCGTGGCGGGTGCGACAGCCGGCGCAGTCGACGAAGGTCGATCTCCTGCAGGCAGGCGCTACACACGCACGCTTTACCCGGCGTCGCCTGGTCGCGGCGACGCGGAGCATTGGCGCCTGCACGGCGCGGGCCACGCCTGGTCTGGCGGCAGTGCGCAAGGCAGCTACACGCAGCCCGACGGCGTCGATGCAAGCCGGGAGATGCTGCGCTTCTTCCTCGGCCAGCGGCTGGACAGGCAATGAAAAATGCCCTCCGGGCTCACGCCTGGAGGGCACCTCAGTGTTGCCGAAGCAACTCAGCTCTTCATGGCCTTGATGTCGGCCTTGGCCTTGTCGTGATCGGCCTTGGCCTGGTTCACGCAGGCGCTCTTGGCATCGCCGGACTGGTCGTCGCACTTTTCCTTGGCCACTTCGTAGTTCATGGTGGCGGTTTCTTCGGCGACCTTCTTGGCGTGGCTGGCGCTCGGCTTGTAGTCCTGCTCCAGTTGGGCCTTGGCGACGTTTTCAGTGCCCTTGGCCTCCTTCATGCACACATCCTTGGCGTTGTCCTTGAGCGTGTCGCACTTGGCCTTGGCGACCTTGTAGTCGGCCGAGATCTTTTCCTTGGCCACCTTGTACTGGTCCTTGGTCATGCCGTCGGCCGCGTTGGCGGCGGTCATGGCGAAGCAGGAAGAAGCGATGGCAAGAACGAGAAGATGTTTTTTCATGGGAATGTCCCTCACGGAGTTGATTGATCTGCGGAGCGCACTGTGCGATTCCGGTGCAATCAATGTAGAAACCCGGCGCCGCGTCCCGGGTAGGACGACACCCCCAGGCCAGTTAGGTCGCCGCCATTCACGTGCGCAGGCAGGAGACGCAGGGCCTTGGCGCAGTTCACTGCGGATGTGCCTGTCCGCCAGCAGTTGCGCCATGTCGCCCGACATGTTCTGTATCGCGCCCCTGGCCGCCGCGCAGGCAACGAGCGTTGCATTGGGCTTGTCCGCGTTGACCGACGCGGTGCTGTTGATCGCGTTGCCCGGCTGGCTGCATCTTCGCCGACGAATGGGACGGTCGCACGCCCCCTCAGCGGGAAGCAGGTGAAGCCCAGCGTGCCAGATAGGGCGCGGTGCGGCTCTGCGCGCTCTTTGCAACGTCGCCTGGCGTACCGCTGGCGACGATGCGCCCTCCTTCCCCGCCGGCGCCGGGGCCCATGTCGATCACCCAGTCGCAGCCCGCAACCAGGCGCATCTCGTGCTCGATCACGATCACGGTGTTGCCCGCGTCCACGAGGCTGTTGAGCTGGGCGGTCAGCTTGTCGACGTCGGCGGGATGCAAGCCCGTGGTCGGCTCGTCCAGCACATAGAGCGCGTCGCCGCGCTGCGCCCGTTGCAGTTCGGTGGCGAGCTTGATGCGCTGCGCCTCGCCGCCCGACAGTTCCGTAGCGGGTTGCCCCAGCCGCAGGTAGCCCAGGCCGATGGCCCGCAGCAGCTGCAGCGGGCGCTCGATGGCCGCGTCGGCTTCGAAGAAGGCGTGCGCCTCGTCCACGGTCATGGCCAGCACATCGGCGATGGTGCGCTCGCGCAGGCGCACGCTCAATGTCTGCGGGTTGAAGCGCGATCCGTGGCAGGCCGGGCAAGGCGCGTACACGCTGGGCATGAACAGCAGTTCGACGCTGACGAACCCCTCGCCCTCGCAGGTCGGGCATCGGCCCTTGGCCACGTTGAACGAAAACCGCCCGGCGTCGAAACGGCGCGCCTTTGCGGCACGCGTCGCGGCAAACAGCTTTCGCACATGGTCGAAGAGCCCGGTGTAGGTGGCCAGATTGGAACGCGGCGTGCGGCCGATGGGCTTCTGGTCGACGCGCACCAGCCTGCGGATACCCTCCATGCCCTGCACGATGCGCCCACCGGTGTGGCCTGCGACTGCCGGCTCGTCCCCTTGCTCTTCCTCGGCCGGCGGCGGCTCGTGGCCCAGATGCGCGGCCACCAGTTCGACCAGCGCCTGGCTGACCAGGCTGGATTTGCCCGAGCCCGACACGCCGGTGACGGCGCTCAGCACACCGAGCGGAAACGCCGCCGCCACGCCCGACAGGTTGTTGCGCGTGACGCCCTCCAGCTGGAGCCATCCCTTCGGCGTCCGCAGCGCCCGCGCGGGCGTCGCCTGCTCCGAGAACAGGTAACGGGCCGTGTGCGATTGCGCCACATGGCGAAGGCCCTCGGGCGGCCCGCTGTACAGCACGAGGCCGCCCTCTTCTCCCGCGCCCGGCCCCACATCCACCAGCCAGTCGGCGCGCCGCATCAGGTCGAGGTCGTGCTCGACCACGAAGAGCGAATTGCCCGATCGCTTGAGCGTGTCGAGTGCGAGCACCAGCGCCTCTCCGTCCGCGGGATGCAGCCCGGCCGAAGGCTCGTCGAGCACGTACACCACGCCGAAGAGGTTGGAGCGGATCTGCGTGGCCAGCCGAAGGCGCTGCAATTCACCGGGCGAGAGCGTCGGCGTGCTGCGGTCGAGCGACAGATAGCCCAGTCCCAGCTCGAGCAGCGTGGTCACGCGCTCGAGCATCTCGTGGGCGATGCGCTGGGCGGCGATGCGCTTCTCCTGCGACTGGTTGGGCGTGCGCCGCACGTCGGGGGCGCTCGCATGGCTGCCGGCACCCGCCGTGCTCTTGCGAAGCGCAGCACGTCGGGCCGGCCCCGGGGCAGCGGCACCAGCGGCATCGCCGAGTGCCACGGGCCGCAGCACAGCCGCGAAACGGGCCAGCGGCATGCGCGCGATCTCGCCGATGTCGTAACCCGCGAAGCGCACCGACAAGGCCTCCTGCTTGAGCCGCTTGCCATGGCATTGCGGGCAATCGCCACCCACCATGAAGCGCGCGACGCGGTTCTTCATCAATGCGCTGTGGGTGGTCGCGAAGGTGTGCAGTACATACTTTCGCGCCCCCATGAAAGTGCCCTGGTAGCTCGGCTCCATCTTGCTGCGCAGGGCGGCGCGCGTCTCGGCAGGCGTGAAGCCCGCGTACACCGGCACCGTGGGCTGCTCCTCGGTGAAGAGGATCCAGTCGCGTGTCTTTTTCGGCAACTCGCGCCAGGGCTTGTCGACGTCGATGCCCATCGTCACCAGGATGTCGCGCAGGTTCTGCCCATGCCATGCTGGCGGCCAGGCGGCGATCGCGCGTTCGCGGATGCTGAGCGTGTCGTCGGGCACCATCGACTGCTCGGTAACCTCGAAAACGCGGCCCAGCCCGTGGCAGGTCGGGCAGGCGCCTTGCGGCGTGTTCGGGGAAAAATCTTCCGCGTACAGCATGGGCTGCCGCGCGGGGTAGTCCCCCGCCCGCGAATAGAGCATGCGCAGCAGGCTCGACAGCGTCGTGACGCTGCCCACCGACGAGCGGGCGCCCGGCGTGCCGCGCTGCTGCTGCAGGGCCACCGCCGGCGGCAGGCCGTCGATGGCATCGACCGCGGGCACGCCCACCTGGTCGATCAGCCGGCGCGCATAGGGCGCGACCGATTCGAAGTAGCGCCGCTGCGCTTCGGCATAGAGCGTACCGAAGGCGAGCGACGACTTGCCCGAGCCCGAGATGCCGCTGAAGACCACCAGCGCGTCACGCGGGATGTCGACGTCCACGTTGCGCAGATTGTGTTCACGCGCGCCGCGCACGCGAACGAACCGGTCAGCGGCAAATTTGGAATCCGGCATGGGACGCCCCTCAGGACAGGCTGCGCGCCTGGCCCGGATGCCGCTTCGCCGCGGCCTCGCAGTAGCTCAGGAACTCATTGATCTCGGCGGCCTTGTCGAAGACCGCGTCCGCACCGAGCCGCATGCAGGCGGTGCGGTTGCCAGGCGAGGCCGCGTTGGTCAGCGCCACCACCGCGCCCCTGCGCGCGCATTGCGCCAGTGCGGCGAGCACGCCGAGCCCCGATCCCTGCGTGAGGAACAGATCCACCACGAGCAGGTGCCAGCCGCCTTCGTTCGCCTGAAGCCAGGCGACCGCTTCGGCTTCGGAACGGGCGACCCCGATGACCTCCGCGCGCAGGAAGCCTTCGATCACCACCTTGAGGCTGTCCTGAATGACAGGCTCGTCCTCCACCAGGAAAACGGCGAACGTCATGCGCCTGGCCCTCCCGCCCGGCGCGTAACCCGGCTGGCGAAGTGATCGAAGGCCGACAGCACACGCGATCGATGGTCATAGGCGGCGCTGGCGGTGCCGGGCATCGATCCGACGGGATCGTCGGTGGACTGCCGGGCCGATGATGTCATGTCGTACATGGTTCGCTCCGATCAGGACGCAACAAAGCCGCCTGGAAGGCGGCTGTCTTTGCCTGTACGGGACACGGAGAAAAAAGACGTCCCTCAGGCCATGACCGACATCTCGGCCATCAACTCCTCCTTGCGGGCGGCCAGCTGTTCCCGCATCGCAACCAGGTCGAGTTTGCGCGCCGCCCTCGCTTTAGGGAAGAGCTCGTTGCGCTCTTCCTTCACATGGTGGTCGATGTACTCGCCCAGGACCTTGACCTTGGCGTCGAACATGTCGTCCACCTGGCCTGCTTCCTGAATCTGGGCGATCAGGTCTTTCGCACCTGCATGCTCGACCTCCGCTTCATCCAGAAGATCCGTCTCCTTGATGGCCGCGCGAGCCGCGGGATAGAAGATTTCTTCCTCGATCTGCGCATGCACCGTGAGCTCCATGCAGATCTGCATCGCGAGGTCGCGGCGCTTGTCACGCGCGGATGCGGCCCTGGACTTGGTCAGCTCCTCATAGGAAGCAAACATCTTCTTGACGTTCCTGTGGTCTGCATCCAGCAGGGAGCATGCATCGGGTTGAGCGCGCTTGGTGGTCATCGGGGGTCTCCGTGAGTTGATGAGTCGAAAGATCGCGATCCCTTGAAAGAACGCTCGTAGGACCGCTGCTCGATCAGAAGTCGGCACCTCAACGACTGTGTGGAAAGCACGACGCGCTCAGCCGGATCGGAATGGCCTTGGAAGCGGGCACCTTGCTCTTCTCGGCATGGTGCGCCAGCGGCACGAGCGGATTGCACTCGGGGTAGTAGCCGCCCGCGCAGCCCGCCGGGATGTCGTAGGGCGTGACGCGCAGCCCCCGGACGCTTCGCGCATGGCCGTCATCGACGGCCGTATGCACATCCACGCTGTCGCCTTCCGCAAAGCCGAGCCGCCGCATGTCGTCGAGGTTCATCAACAGCACGCGGCGCGTGCCATAGATGCCGCGAAAGCGGTCGTCCAGGCTGTAGATCGTGGTGTTGAACTGGTCGTCGCTGCGCAGCGTCATGAGCCGCAACACGTCGGGGCCGCGCTCGGGCGTGTCGGGGTCGGCGTGCAGGTTGCCGTAGCCCTTGAAGCAGGCCTTGCCGTTCGGCGTCTTCCAGACACGCTCCTTGGCCGGCAGTGGCCGCGGGAAGCCCCCTGGGGCCTTCAGGCGCTCGTTGAAGTCGTGAAAGATCTCCGGGAAAGCCTGCGCGATGTGGTCGCGTACCAGGGCGTAGTCCGCCACCCAGCCGTCCCAAGGCACCTTCGGGTTCGGTGGCAGGCTGGCCTTGGCGATGCCGGCGATGATGGCGGGCTCCGACAGCAGCGTGGCCGCCGCCGGCTCCGCGACGCCCCGGGAAGCGTGCATCACGCCGGTCGAATCCTCCATCGCCACGGTCTGCTCGCCGCTTTCCTGGCGGTCGACCTCGATGCGGCCCCGGCAAGGCAGGAGGTACGACACCTTCCCATGCACCAGGTGGCTGCGGTTGAGCTTGGTGGCCACATGCACGGTCAGCTGCAGGTCGCGCCATGCCGGCTCCAACCTTTCGGAATCGGGCACCGCGCGCACGAAGTTGCCGCCGAGCCCGATGAAGGCACGGACTTTTCCGGTGAACACGCCCTCGCAGGTCTCGACCGTGTTCAGGCCCTTCTCGCGCGGCGGTTCGAAACCGTACATCGTCGCCAGCTTGTCCAGGGGCGCCAGTTCCGGCTTCTCGGTGATGCCGACGGTCCTTTGCCCCTGTACGTTCGAATGCCCCCGCACAGGACAGATGCCGGCGCCCGGCCTGCCGACGTGCCCGCCGAGCAGCAACAGGTTGGAGACCATCTGCACGTTCTCCACGCCCTTGCGGTGCTGCGTGAGGCCCATGCCGTAGATGCCGATCACCGCCTTCGCGCCCGCGAAGGTGGCGGCCGCGGCCTCGAGCGCTTCGCGCGACAGCCCGGACTCCGACACGATGTCTTCCCATGAAGCTTCGCGCAGGAACGCCGCGAAGCCGTCGAAGCCATCGGTGTGTTCGGCAATGAATGCCGCATCCAGCACGCGCGCGCGGCCCGACGCCAGGGCGTCGTCATCGGCCGCGACCAGCGCCTTGCACATGCCGGTGAGCGCGGCGAGATCGCCGCCGTTCTTCAACTGCAGGTATTGGGTGCTGATCTGCGTGTTCGCAGGCGTGAGCATCTCGGTGGGCGACTGCGGGTTCACGAACTCCACGAGCCCGCGCTCGCGCAGCGGATTGAATGTGACGATCGGCACGCCACGCTTGCGCGCATCCTGCAGCTGATGAAGCATGCGCGGACTGCTCACGCCCGTGTTGTGGCCGATGATGAAGATCGCATCGCAAAGCTCGAAGTCGTGCAGCCGGACCGTGCCAACGGGCACGCCAATGGTCTCGGGCAAGGCCACCGAGGTGCTCTCGTGGCACATGTTCGAGCTGTCGGGCAGGTTGTTGTTGCCGTACAGGCGCGCGAGCAACTGATACATGTAGCTGGCCTCCAGCGAGGCCCGGCCCGAGGCATAGAAAACCACCGATGCGGGATCCTGTGCATGCAGCGCGCGCATCTGTGCGCCGATGCCTTCGAAGGCCTCCTGCCAATCGATCTCCAGGTAACGGTCGGACTCGGCGTCCCATTTCATCGGAACCGTCAGGCGCCCCTGCTCTTCCAGTTCATGGTCGCTCCATGCCAGCAGGCTGCTCACCGTGTGCTCGAGGAAGAATGACGCAGGCGCTCGTTTGGCGGTGAGCTCCCACGCGGTAGCCTTTGCGCCGTTCTCGCAAAACTCCGCCGGACGCGGATGCTCAGGCTTGGCCCACGCGCAACTCACGCAGGCGAAGCCGCCGGGCTTGTTCTGCTTCCAGAGTGCCTCCGCGCCGACGATGGGAATTCGTTCGCGCAGCAGATAGCTGCTCACGGCCTTCAGGGAACCCCAGCCCCCGGCTGCGTGGGTATAGGGTGCGAATCGCGTGCTGTCGTTCACTCGGGGTCCCACGATGAAGAATTGCGAGACCGTATACCCGTGCTGGCCAACGCTTGTAGGCCGCCGCCGAGCTCGTCTGTGCGTCGATTGCTGCCTGTAGCCCGAGCCCCGCGAAGACTGATGGAAGCTTTGTCACTGCTCAAGAAGTTGCCTTGTCCCACGCGCGTGTGCCCGCCACCGGACTGAAGATCCTCGACATCCTTTTTCGAGGTCGCTACGATGAAGATCGCAACTTTCAACATCAACGGCATCGGCAGCCGGCTCGAACGCCTTCTGGAATGGCTGGCGCAATCCAGGCCCGATGTCGCCTGCCTGCAGGAGCTCAAGTCGCCGAATGAAAAGATGCCGTTCGACGCGATCCGCAGCGCGGGCTACGGCGTGGTCGCCCACGGGCAGCGAGCCTGGAACGGCGTCGCCATCCTCGCGCGCGGGTGCGAGCCGATCGAGACGGGGCGCGGCCTGCCGGGCATGGACGACGATCCGCAGAGCCGCTATGTCGAGGCGGTGGTCCACGGCGTGGTGGTGGGCTGCCTCTATCTTCCCAACGGCAACCCGCAGCCCGGGCCGAAGTTCGACTACAAGCTGCAGTGGTTCCAGGCATTCAACCGGCATGCGAAGAAGCTCTTTGCGAGTGGCATGCCCGTCGTGCTGGCGGGCGACTACAACGTGGTGCCCACCGACGCCGACATCTACAACCCCGCATCCTGGCGCGAGGATGCGCTGCTGCAGCCCGAGAGCCGGGAGGCCTTCGCGCGGCTGCTGAAGCAGGGATGGACGGATGCCATCCGCGCGTGCCATCCAGACCGCGCGCCCTACACGTTCTGGACCTACTGGCGCAATCGCTATCCGAGGGACGCCGGGCTTCGCATTGACCACCTGCTGTTGAACGCGGAGCTGGCGCCCATGCTGCGCACAGCCGGCGTCGAGCGCGACGTGCGGGGGCGCCCCGGCGCAAGCGACCACGCGCCCGCATGGATCGAGCTCGACCTTCCCGCGGCCTGAAAGCTGGCTGACAGCCGGGTGCGAGCGCAGCGCGTCAGCATGCTGAAGGAAAAGGCTGACGCCGTTCCCGGCTTGCACGTGTTATGAGATCAGTCCCCGTGTTCGACGCACGGACGCACGTCTTGCGCGTCGCGACAACTGTTTACACCCCTCTTCCCCACGAGGACGCACATGCCAATCACCATCAATGGGTCAACGGCCGAGTTGCCTGACGATCCACGGGTCTCGCTGCTGGATTTCCTGCGCGAGCATCAACATCTGTTCGGCGCCAAGAAGGGTTGCGATCAGGGCGCGTGCGGCGCCTGCACCGTGCTCGTCGACGGCGAGCGCGTGCTCTCGTGCCTCGCGCTGGCGGTGCAGTACCAGGGCCGGTCGGTCACGACCATCGAAGGGCTCGCACCGCAGGGAGACATGCATCCTTTGCAGAAGGCCTTCGTCGCGCATGACGGCTTCCAGTGCGGCTACTGCACTCCCGGGCAGATCTGTTCGGCCGTGGGGATGGTGCAGGAACTTCGACAGGGCGTTCCCAGCCACGTGACCGCCGATCTCCGCACACCGGCCATCGCGCCCAGCCACGACGAGCTGCGTGAGCGCATGAGCGGCAACGTGTGCCGCTGCGGTGCCTACAACGGCATCGTCGCGGCGATCGCCGAAGAATTCGAGAGGGCTCCCACATGAACCCCTTCACTTACGGCCGGGCGCAGGACGTGGACGATGCGCTCCAGCTCGGCAGCCGGCCCGGCGCCAAGTACCTCGGCGGCGGCACGAACCTGATCGACCTGATGCGCGAGACCATCGAGCGTCCCATCACGCTGGTCGATGTGACGGACCTCGATCACGAGATCGAAGAGCGCGCCGACGGCAGCCTGCTGATTGGCGCGGCCACCCGCAACACCGCCCTCGCCTCGCACCCGGCGGTGCGAACGCGCTACCCGGTGCTGGCACGGGCCATCACCGCCGGCGCATCCGCGCAGATCCGCAACATGGCGACGGCGGGCGGCAACATGCTGCAGCGCACGCGATGCGCGTACTTCTACGACGAAGACGGCTCGCGCTGCAACAAGCGCAACCCCGGGCAGGGGTGCGACGCGGCGGAAGGCATCAACCGCCATCACGCGATCCTGGGTGCCTCGCCCAGCTGTGTCGCCACCCATCCGTCCGACATGTGCGTGGCGCTCGCGGCGCTGGGCGCCGTGGTGCATCTGCGCAACGCCGATGGTGAACGCACGCTGCCCTTCACCGACCTGCATCGCCTGCCCGACGATCACCCCGAGACCGAAACGCAGCTCAGGCCCGGTGAACTCATCACCGCCGTGGAGCTGCCCGCGCTGCCCTTCGGCGCGCGCTCCACCTACCGCAAGGTGCGCGACCGCGCCAGCTATGCCTTTGCGCTGGTGTCGGTGGCGGCAGCCCTGGAGCTTGACGGCGATACCGTCAAGGATGTGCGCATCGCCCTCGGCGGCGTCGCGCACAAGCCCTGGCGCGCGTGGAAGGCGGAAGACGCGCTGCGTGGGCAGCCGGCGACCGCGGAGGCATTCCGGGCCGCCGCGCAGGCGGAACTCGCCCAGGCGCAGCCCCTGCGCCACAACGGATTCAAGATCGAGCTCGCCAGGCGAACGATCGCGGCAGTGCTTGCCGAACTCAAGGAGATGAAAGCATGAGCATCATCCAGGAGACCGTCCAGGCGGTCATGAAGAAAGCCATCGAGGTCGCGCCCGACGCGTGGATGCCCGGCGGCAAGCCGGACCCGCTGATCGCGCGCCCGCAAGGCCTGATCGGTGCGCCCGTCTCGCGCCTCGACGGCCCCCTCAAGGTGCAGGGACAGGCGCGGTTCGCGGCCGAGTTCCCGATGGAGGCAATGGTCTACGCCGCCCTGGTGTACAGCACGGTCGCGCGAGGGCGCATTGCCACGCTCGACACGGGCGCCGCCCAGGCGGCGCCCGGCGTGGTGCTGGTCATGAGCCACGAAAACGCACCGCGCATGAAGCCCATGCCGCTGTTCATGTCCAAGGACAAGGCAGCCGGTGGCGACGACCTGCCCATCCTGCAGGACGATCAGGTCCACTGGAACGGCCAGCCCATCGCCGTCGTGCTCGCCCGGACGCAGGAGCAAGCCGACCACGCAGCGTCGCTGGTGCACGTGGTCTATGACCGCGAGCCGGCCACCACGGCGTTCGCGGCTGCGAAGGCCAAGGGGACGAAGCCCGGCACGTTCCAGGGCGAGCCGCTGAAGATGGAGATCGGCGATGCCGAGGCGGCGCTGGCTGCCGCACCGCATCGGATCGACGTCACGTACGCCACGCCGCGCCACAACCACAACGCCATCGAGCTGCATGCAGCAACCGTCGCCTGGAAGGGCGATGAGCTGTTCATCCATGACGCCTCGCAGGCTGTGGCGCACATGGCGTGGTCCATGGCTGAAATCTTCGGGATCGACGAAGAGCAGGTGCACGTGACCTCGCAGTTCGTGGGCGGCGGTTTCGGCGGCAAGACCCTCTGGCGCCACCAGGTGCTGGCGGCGGCGGCCTCGAAGCTCGCCGGGCGTCCGGTGCGCATCATGCTGTCGCGCGAGGGGGTCTATCGCGTGGTGGGCGGGCGAACGAACACCGAGCAGCGCGTGGCCATCGGCGCGCAGGCCGACGGGCGCTTCGACGCGCTGATCCACACCGGTGTCGTGACCATGACCGAGCACAACAACATGCCGGAGCCGTTCGTGCTGCCGGCGCGCTCCGCCTACGCGGCGGGCAGCTTCAAGCTCGACGTCGAGGTTGCGACGCTCGACATGCTGGCCAACACCTTCATGCGCGCCCCCGGCGAGGCGGTGGGCACGTTCGCATTGGAAAGCGCCATCGACGAGCTGGCCGATGCAATGAAGATGGACCCGATCGAGCTGCGCATTCGCAACGAGCCCGAGAAAGATCCGACCACGGGCGCGCCCTTCTCGTCCCGGCACATCGTCGAGGCGTACCGCGCGGGTGCGCAGCGCTTCGGCTGGAGCCAGCGAAATGCGACGCCGGGAACACGCCGCGAAGGCGAGTGGCTGATCGGCATGGGCTGCGCCACCGCCACGTACCCGTACTACCGCATGCCGGGCGGCGCGGCACGCATCACGCTCTCCCGCGATGGCCACGCGAAGGTGGAGATCGCCGCGCACGAAATGGGCATGGGCACCGCCACGGCGCAAACGCAGGTCACCGCCGAGCGGCTCGGGCTGTCCATGGACCAGGTCCGGTTCTGCCACGGCGATTCGAGCTTCCCCGGGCTTGTGCTTGCGGGCGGTTCTCAGCAGACCGCGTCGATAGGCAGCGCCGTCATGGCGGCGCAGCACGAACTGTTCGCCGCGCTGCTGAAGCTCTGCGGCAAGGACTCGCCGCTGCACGGCCTGGGACCGGACGAACTCGTCGGGCGCGACGGTGGTCTCGCAAAGGCCGAAGACCCCGCTCGGTTCGAAAGCTATGCGGCCATCCTGGCACGCGCCGGTCGCGACGCGCTGGTGGTCGAAGCCGACGCGCCCAAGCCCTTGGAGGTACAGCACTGGTCGATGCATTCGCACGGTGCCATGTTCTGCGAAGTGCGGGTGAACGAGGTCACCGGCGAGACGCGCGTGTCCCGTTTCCTGGGTTCCTTCGACTGCGGCCGCATCGTCAACGCCAAGACCGCGGCCAGCCAGTTCCGCGGCGGCATCGTCATGGGCCTGGGACTCGCGCTGATGGAAGAAACCCAGTTCGACGAGCGCACCGGCCGCATCATGAATCCCAGCCTCTCCGACTACCACGTGCCGGTGCACATGGACGTGCCGCAGATCGACGTGATGTGGACGGACATCCCTGACCCGCACTCGCCCATGGGCGCGCGTGGCGTGGGCGAGATCGGCATTACCGGCGTCGGTGCCGCCGTGGCCAATGCGGTGTTCAACGCATGCGGAAAGCGTGTTCGCACCCTGCCCATCACGCTGGACAAGTTGATGAGCTGAAGGCGCCATCCCGCCCCGCCGAGAAGACCCTCTCATGACCGCAGCGACCTGGGACCTGCTGGTCGGCGCCTTGCTGATCCTGATGGCGCTGTCCGGCACCTTGCTCAAGACGCTGCCCATCAGCGCGGCGGCGCTCTACATGGGCCTGGGCTTTGCGGTGGGCCCCGGCGGCTTCAACCTGCTGAAGCTGGGCATCAGGGCGGATGCGGCGCTGATCGAAACCATCGCTGAAGTCGCGGTGCTGGTTTCTCTCTTTGCAGTCGGCCTTCGCCTGCGCATCCGCCTGCAGTTGTCGAGCTGGGTCCAGCCGGTCCTGCTCGCCAGCGTGGGCATGGTCGTCACGATCATGCTGATGACGCTCGCGGGTCTGGCATTGAAGCTGTCGCTCGGGGCAGCGGTGCTGCTCGCAGCCATTCTGGCCCCCACGGACCCGGTGCTGGCGTCCGACGTACAGGTCAGGCATGAGAACGACCGGGACGATCTGCGCTTCGGGCTCACCGCCGAAGGCGGCCTGAACGATGGCGCGGCCTTTCCGTTCGTGATGCTCGCACTGGGGCTGAGCGGCGCGCACGGCCTGGGAACGGCGGGGCTGCGCTGGCTCGGCCTGGATGTCCTGTGGGCCATCGGCGGCGGTCTGGCGCTGGGGTGGACCTGCGGTGCCGCGTTCACACGGCTCGTGCTGTTCCTTCAGACTGCAAAGAAGCAGGCGCTTGGCATGGAGAGCTTTCTCGCGCTGGGCCTGATCGCTCTGACCTACGGCATCGCCCTGCACGCCGGGGTCTACGGATTTCTCGCGGTCTTCGTAGCCGGCCTGAGCATGCGCAATGTCGAGCGCCAGGTGGAAAGCAAGGCCGCGCTGGCCAGCCGGTCGAAGGCGCTTCCCAAGGCGAAGGTGGAAGCCGTCGCGCAGGCCAAGACGGCGGACGACATGACGCGCGACGTGCTCGAGTTTGCCAAGGAACTGGAGAAGTTCGTGGAGCTGGCGGCCATGCTCGTGATCGGATGCTTGCTGCGCGTCGAGATGCTGACCGTGAGGAACCTGCTGATTGCTGGTGTTCTGATCGCGGTGGCCCGCCCGGTCGCCGTCTACATCTCGACGTCGAGAAGCAGCTGGACCGCGTCACAGCGACGGCTGGGCGCATGGTTCGGCATCCGCGGGGTGGGCTCCATCTACTACCTCGCCTACGCGTCGACGCACGGCGCACGCCCGTCGGAGATCGGCGCCGTCGGCGAAGCAGTGCTGGTCACCGTGGCGGTCTCCGTGATCGTGCACGGCATATCGGCCACGCCGCTGATGAACCTCTATCAGGCGGCGACGCAACGCAGGAGCTGAAAGCACCGCCATCCAGGGCTCATCCCGCACACCGCTCGGGCCGCGAAGCCTGTGCGATCCAGCCCGCCAGCTTGTCAGGCGGCATAGGCCTGGCGATGAGAAAGCCCTGCAGCTCGTCGCAACGCGCGGCGCGCAGGCTGTCCGCTTCCTCGGGCCGCTCCACGCCCTCGGCCACCACGCGCAGTCCCAGCGCATGACCCAGGCCGATGATCGCCCGCGCGATGGCCATGTCGGTGGGGTCGCCGAGCATCCTGTGAATGAAGGAGCGGTCGATCTTCAGCTTGTCGATGGGGAAGCGGTTCAGGTAGTTCAGGCTCGAATAGCCGGTACCGAAATCGTCGATCGACAGCATCACGCCGAGCGACTTCAGCGCGCGCAGCTGCACCAGCGACTGCTCGGCCGCGTCCATCAGCGTCGACTCGGTGATCTCGATCTCCAGATCGCCGGGCGACACGCCGTGCTGCGCGATGGCGCCGCGCAGCACTTCGAGCAAGCCGCCGTCGCGCAGCTGCAGCGCCGACATGTTGATCGCCACCCGGATCGCGCCCAGACCGTCGCGGCGCCAGGCGGCGTGCTGCGCGCAGGCCTGCTCGATGACCCACGCGCCGATGGCCACGATCTGCCCCGATTCCTCGGCGATCGGGATGAACTGTGCAGGCGGCACCTGCCCCAGCTCCGCGCTCTGCCAGCGCAGCAGCGCCTCCACGCAGATCAGCGCGCCGGTGTGCGCGTCGATGCGCGGCTGGAAGTGCAGGCTCAGCTCGTCGCGTTCGATCGCGTGGCGCAGGCTGGATTCCAGCTGCAGCCGCTGCTGGGCGCGCTCGTTCATCTCGGGCGTGAAGAAGCGCGCGGTGTCGCGCCCGCTCGCCTTGCTCTGGTACATGGCCACGTCCGCATGGCGCATGAGCGCGTCGATGTCCTGCGCGTCGTCGGGGTACACCGCGATGCCCACGCTGCACGACACATGGATCTCGGCGCCGTCGATGTCGTGCGGCTGGCGAATCAGCGAGATGAGCCGGCGCTCGACCAGCGACAGGATCTCCTGGCCGTCGGCCACGTTGTTGAGCACCACGACGAACTCGTCGCCGCCCAGGCGGCTCACTGTGTCGCCGGGCCGCACGGCCTGGCTCATGCGCGCGGCCACCGAGCGCAGCAGCGCGTCGCCCACGTGGTGGCCCAGCGAGTCGTTGATGTTCTTGAAGCGGTCCAGGTCGATGAACAGCACCCCCACGCGCTGCCCCTTGCGCTGCGCCTGCTGCAGCGCAAGCCCCAGCCGCTCGATGCACAGCGACCGGTTGGGCAGCTCGGTCAGCACGTCGTGATGGGCCAGGAAGCGGATGCGCGCCTCGCTGCGCTTGCGGTCACTCACGTCGATGGACGTGAAGATGTAGTGCGAAATGCGATCCGGCCCGTCACGCACCACGCTGGCGACCAGCCAGGCGGGGTAGCTGTCGCCGTTGCGCCGGCGCACGGTGACCTCCCCCTGCCAGGTGCCGCGCTGGTCGAGCACCGGCCACAGGTCGGCGAAGTGCAGGGTGTCGTCGCTCATGAGCCGCTCGGGCGGCTCGCCCACGAGGTCGCTCAGATCGTGGCCCGTGAGGCGGCACAGCGCGCGGTTCGCCGTGAGGATGCGGTGCTGCCCGTTGATGATCAGGATGCCTTCGGAAGAGGCCTCGAACACCTTGGCCCAGAGCATCAGCCGCTGCTCCATCAGCTTGAGGTGGTTGATGGGCGTGAAGGCGGTGAGCAGCGCGTCCTGCCCCTGGTACACCAGCCGCCGCGCCGACAGCACCGCCCACGAGGGCTCGCTGCCCCCGAGCCAGCGCACCTCGAATTCGTCGACGGCGCCGCGGTCGGCCAGCTGCTGGAAGAAGCGCGAGCGCACGCCGGGCGCCACGCCCAGCGCCCACGGGTCGCGCGTGCCGCCGCCGAGCCAGACCTGCGCGCTGGGGTTGGCGTTGAGCACCTCGTGGTTCGGAATGGCCGTGACCATCAGCGGAATCGGAATGGCCGCGACCAAGTCGCGCTGCGCCTCGGCCGCACGGGCGCTGGCCGCAAGCTCCTGCTGCGCCTGCCGCTGGCGGTCGAGCTGCGCGAGCATGTCGTTGAAGCCGAGCACCAGCAGGCCGATCTCGTCGCCGCTGTCCCAGTGCGCGCGCAGGCTGTGGTCGCCGGTGCGACGCACGGTGTCGACCACGCCGGACAGCCGGCGCAGCGGCAGCGAGATCTGGCGCGCCACGTAGAACACCGCCGTGAGGATCATCAGCAGCAGGAACAGCGCCGTGCCCAGGTGCATCCACATGCGCGCGAAGAAGCCGTGTTCGCGCGAGGTGAGCATGGCGTCGAGCTCGCCGATGGCGCCCGACCACGCGCCGTCGAGCTCGGCAAACAGCGTCTGCTGGGCCGCGTCGAACGCCGCGAGACCGCGGCTGCTTGCGCTGCTGTCGCCGTTGTCGCCGCCGTCGCTCGACTCCAGCACGCTGCGCGATGCACGCCTGAAGCCCTCGACGCTCGCCAGCAGGCGTGCACGCGACGGGTCGAGCCGCGCTTCCAATGGTCCCTTGGCGGCGGCAAAGGCCTCCGCATAGTCGCTCCTGATGCTGGCCGCGATGGCGTCGATGCGCCCCTCGAGAATGAAGTACTGCGTGCGCGCCTCGGTCGCGGCGAGCCCGGTGGCACCGGGAGCGTGCAGGCGCGCAGCCATGTCGGAGCCGAGTTCGAGCAATTCCGGAAAGCGCAGCAGCACCAGCGACATCGTGTAGTAGCTGTCGAGGTCGGGGTCGAGGATCAGGTTCGACTGGTTGCCGATGCGCGTCACCAGCGCGCGCCCCTGCTCGAGCGCCGCGCGCCTGGCCGTCTCGCGCGCGGCGGGGCCGGCCTGGGCGGCCGACGCCAGCGCCTCGCGGAACCGCTGGCTCACCTCGGCGCTCTGCAAGCCATCCCCGTACTGCTGCTCGAGCTGCTCCAGCGCCTGCGGCGGCGCCGGGTCGGCGCCGTGCCAGCCGGCGGTGGCCAGCAGCGCCGGGCGCATGCGGTCGATGTAGGCCGCGCCCGCCATCTCCTTGCGGCCGAAATCGATCGCGATGAACTTCTCGTTGATGAGGATGCCGCTGATGAAGATGACCGCGCTCAGGTCGAGCAGGTAGATGACCAGCAGCTTGCGGCCAACGCTGAGCCGGCTGAGGCGACGCGTAATGAAATGCACCATATCCCTCCAGGGTCTGGTGCATGTATGCAATCTTTAGGCCTCGTTGGGTCGAAAGGCGAAAGATCGCTCGACGAAGCGCCGCGCCGGGCGCGCCGTCGCGGCGGCAAGGGGTCGGTCACCGTCCTGACCGACGCTGGCACCATCGGGCCGGTGTGCACAGCAGCGTCTGGCCGTCGGAGGCGGCGGCCTTGACGGCCGCGCATGCGATCTGTCCGCCGGGGCACGGGCAGGCCACTGGCGGGCGAAGCTGATATGCAAGACAGCGTCGACCGCATCGATGCGGGATTGACACGGATCAAGCCTGGACGGGGCCGATGTGCGAATACTGGCGCCTGCCCACGCAATTCCCTGACACGCACGATCCGCCGGATGCATTGCATTCGCGACCATGGAGGAAGCCATGCAAAGCATAGACAGCCTTGTTGAGCAACATATCCGCGAATCGGAGTCCCACCTTCGACACATCGACGAGTTGATGGCCAAGGCCAGCCAGCCTCCCATCGAAGCGTCGGCAGCGCCTGAACTCCGGACGCTGCTGAGCCAGGTCAGGAAAAGCCGCGCGCAACTGGCGCAAGAACTCGACGAACTGCGCCGAGGTTTGGTGGACGGAGATGAGCCGAACAAGGTTCAGCGCGGTGAAGGCCTGAATTCGGCCTTGCAGGCGGTGGGCCTGCAGCTCGAGCAAGCACTCACGGCAATCCTCGACTTCCGTGGGCTGTAGTTGGCGATCCGGCCGTTCGAATTCGAGATCGGCCGCTTCAGCAAGCAAGAAGGTGCGTCCGCATGAAAATCCTTGTAGCAACCGATGGTTCGAAGTACGCGCTACGCGCCGTCAAGTACGCGGCCAAGCTGATCGCATTGCTGCGGCCAGCCTCTCATTCGATCACGCTCATCAGCGTGCACGACAACACGGGCATGCGCATCGCGAATTCGATCCTGGGTTCGGAAGACGTGATCGCCTACCTGCATGAGCGCAGCACCGCGGAGCTGAAGGCGGCCATGACCTTTCTCAAGTCGGCGGGCATCGACCACAAATCGGTGATCCGTACGGGGCACATCGCACAGGAGATCGTCAAGTTCGCCAAGGAGGGGAAGTTCGACCTTGTCGTACTGGGATCCAAGGGGCGAAGCGCCATCGTCGATATTCTGGTGGGCTCGGTTGCCCAACGCGTGTTGGCGACTGCCCTGCAGCCTGTCGTACTGGTCAAGTAGTGCGAGTCGCTCCCCACGCGCTCGAAGAGAAGGAAACGGCTCGCTCCGAGCCCGCCACGGCAACGACTGGCGGCCTGACCGAAGCCGCGGCGCGACAGCGCCTGGCGTTGGACGGGCCGAATGAAGTTGCGGTCTCGCAGCCGCACGGCGTGCTGCGCCTGGTGCGCAAGGTGGCGTTGGAGCCGATGTTTCTGTTGCTCGTGGCCTGTGCAGCCATCTACATGCTGTTGGGCGATGCACAGGAAGCGCTCATGCTGCTGTGCTTCGTCTTCGTCGTCATGGGCATCAGCTTTGTCCAGCAGCGGCGCAGCGAGCGCTCCCTGGAGGCATTGCGCGATCTGTCCAGTCCGCAAGCGTTGGTCCGGCGCGAAGGTGCAATCCGACGCATTGCCGCACGCGAACTGGTCGTTGGCGATACGGTGCTGCTGGCAGAAGGAGATTGCGTGCCTGCGGACATGTCTCTCGCCGAAGCATCGAACCTCGCCATCGACGAATCGTTGCTGACCGGCGAGTCTGTCCCGGTCACCAAGCAGGCCGTGGCCGGCGAGGAAGCCAGGGCCGCGGATGCCAGCACGGCATTTTCTGGCACGCTCGTGACGCAAGGGACTGGGCGTGGGCGGGTGACGGCCACCGGCGCGCACAGCGCACTCGGACGCATCGGGATTTCATTGGCCGCAATCGGCGTGCAGGCCACGCCGATCCAGCGGGAGACGCGAAGCGTCGTCAAGTGGGTGGCCATTGTGGGGTTGGCGCTTGCCGCCGCACTCGCAACAGCCTACGGCATGCTTCGCGGTGACTGGCTGCAGGGTTTGTTGGCCGGGCTGACGTTCGCGATGGCTGTCATCCCCGAGGAATTGCCGGTGGTGCTCACACTGTTCCTCGGCCTGGGCGCCTGGCGGCTGGCGCGCGAGAAGGTGTTGGCCCGGAGCATTCCGGCCATCGAGTTGCTCGGGGCGACCACCGTGCTGTGCGTCGACAAGACCGGCACGCTGACGGCCAATCGCATGACCGTGCGGCGGCTCTGGTCCGGCGGGGCGAGGTACGACGCCCTGGAGGCACGAGGCGCCGCCCTGCAGGAGGAACTGCACGCGCTGCTGGAGTATGCGGTGCTGGCCAGCCATCGCCGTGCATTCGACCCGATGGAATCCGCCATCGTCGACATCGCGGGGCAACTGCTCGCCGGCACGGAGCATCTGCATTCGGACTGGACGCTGATCGACGACTACCCGTTGTCGCCGCAGATGCTGGCGATGTCGCGCGTATGGCGCTCACCCGACGAGCGAGCGTTCCTCATTGCCGCCAAGGGGGCCCCCGAGGCCATCGTCGATCTGTGCCACCTGGATGCGGACCACGCCGATCGCATCGCCAGCCAGGTCCTGGCGATGGCGGCCGACGGCCTGCGCGTCCTCGGCGTTGCGTCGGCCACCTTCGATGCCGACGTCCTGCCCGGGCTGCAGCACGACTTCGATTTCCGCTTCCTCGGCCTGGTCGGCCTGGAAGATCCGGTGCGGGCCGACGTGCCGCAGGCCATCGCCGAGTGCCGCGCTGCCGGCATCCGGGTCGTGATGATGACGGGAGACCATCCAGCCACCGCGGTCGCGGTCGCGCGACAGGCCGGGCTGAACACCGACGCGCCTGTCATGACCGGCGTCGAACTGGCCTTGCTGACCGACGGCGCGCTCACCGCACGGTTGGCCGCAACGACCATCTTCTGCCGGGTGCAGCCCGAGCAGAAGCTTCGTTTGGTGCGGGCTTTCCGTGCACGGGGCGATGTGGTCGCGATGACCGGCGACGGCGTCAACGATGCACCGGCCCTCAAAGCCGCGGACATCGGTGTGGCGATGGGCGCGCGAGGAACCGAGGTCGCCCGCGAGGCGGCTGCACTGGTCCTGCTGAACGACGACTTTGTCTCGCTGGTGACGGCGATCCGCTACGGACGCCGGGTGTTCGCCAACCTTCGAAAAGCGATTGTCTTTGTGGTGGCGGTCCACGTGCCGATCGTGGGGCTGTCGATCCTGCCGGTGGTCTTCGGCTGGCCCATGCTTCTGATGCCGGTGCACATCCTGTTCCTGCAATTGATCATCGACCCTGCCTGCTCGGTGGTGTTCGAGGCAGATCCTCTTGAAGAGGACGCCATGCAAGTCCCGCCGCGTCGCCCCGACCAGCGACTGTTCGATTCATCGGTCCTCATCAGAGGCCTGTGCCAAGGCTTGGGATTGCTGGGGCTGCTTGTGCTGACCCATGCGGGCGCGCGTTGGTTTTCGGTGCCGGACGACACGGCACGGGCGCTGACTTTCGTGGTGCTGGTGCTGTCGAACCTGGGCTTGATCCAAAGCAACCGCTCCTGGGGCCGCATGGCCTTGCACGGCACCAGCGCATCCAACCGCCAGTTCGGCTGGATCGCTGCGGGAAGCGTTGCCGTTCTTTGCGTCGCGCTCGCGGTACCCGCCATGGGTCGTCTGTTCTCGTTTGTGACGCCGTCACCGCTGCTGTTGGCGGCCGGCCTGGGAATGGCGGTGCTGAGTGTGCTTTGGTTCGAGTTCACCAAATGGATGCTTCGTCGCAGAAATTTCAGCACCATACCCCCGAGAGAAGCCACTGGAGCACCAGCGAATTCCTGATCCAGTCGCGCGCCGAAATGGAACCGAGCATCTCGTGCAATCGTGCTGCGGCAAATGCTCCCGCGGACCGTTTCGGTCGATCGCTTGATCTGCGTCAAGTAAGGCACGGAGCGCGGTGCCGCGAGCGGGTGCGCACGCGATAGGCTCCTTGAACCCAAAATCAATTGAGCCCAAACCATGAAGATACTTGTCGCGGTCGACGGATCCAAGAACTCTCTTCGCGCCGTGAAGTACGCGGCCAAGCTTGCGCATCTCCTGCGCACCGCTTCAAACAAGATCACCCTGATCAGCGTGCATGACGACACGGGCCTGCGCCATGCCAGGGCCTTTGTCGGGAAGGCGGAAGTCGCCGACTATCTGCGCGAACTCAGCGAGAAGGAGCTCAAGCCTGCCCGCAAGCTGCTGAAGGACGACGGCATTGGCTACGACATGGAGATCCGCACCGGCCACGTGGCTCAAGAGATCGTCGACTGCGCGAACACAGGCGGTTTCGACATGATCGTGCTGGGCTCGAAGGGCCGTGGCGCGCTGGCGGATCTGCTGCTCGGCTCCGTGGCGCAGCGCGTGCTCGCGAACGCAAAGCAGCCCGTCGTGATCGTGAAGTGACGGCGGCCGATCGTCCAAGCCCCCGCACTGACCGAATAATTTGCTTTGCGACAGACGCCGGTTACCATTGCCCCGCTGGAGATGGCATTCCTCCATGAACCGCAGCGGCATCGCCCGCAGCTGATGATGCCTACAGACACCTGATCACATCACAGGGCTGTAGGCGTCCGCGTTCACACACCGCTTTGCTGGTCGATCAGGCCCTTGTTTCTTGCACCTGATCCACATGACCCGTTTTCGCCGCCCCGAACAACTCGAGCTTCTGCCCTACATCGGCAAGTGGCTCGTCATCGCCAGCGTCGTCGCCTTCCTGGCCGGCTCCGCCTCCGCCTTCTTCCTTTTTGCCCTCGAACGGGCCACCAACTGGCGCGAAGCACACCGCCAGGTCATCTGGCTGCTGCCCCTGGCGGGCTTTGCCGTGGGGTGGATCTACTACCGCCTGGGCAAGCCGGTGGACGCCGGCAACAACCTGCTCATCGACGAGATCCACGATCCGAAGAAAGTCGTGCCGCTGCGGATGGTGCCCCTGGTGCTGGGAGGCACGGTGATCTCGCATCTCTTCGGGGCCTCCGTGGGCCGCGAAGGCACGGCCGTGCAGATGGGCGGCGCGCTGGCAGACCAGCTCACGCATCTGTTTCGCCTGAAGCATGAAGACCGGCGCATCCTGCTCATGGCCGGCATCAGCGCGGGCTTTGCCTCGGTGTTCGGCACGCCGCTCGCCGGTGCCATCTTCGGCCTGGAGGTGCTGGCCATCGGACGCATGCGCTACGACGCGCTGTTCCCCTGCATGGTGGCCGCCATCGTGGCCGACCAGGTCGGGCTGGCGTGGGGTGTTCATCACACGCACTATGTCGTCACCGAAGTGGCCCCGGTCGCCTTCTGGAGCGTGGTCAGCGTCGTTGCCGCGGGCATCGTGTTCGGGTTGGCCGGCCTGGTGTTTGCGACGGCCACGCATCGGCTCGGCGCGCTGATGAAGCGCTGGATCGCGTATCCACCATTGCGCCCGCTCCTGGGTGGCATCGTGGTTGCAACGGCCGTCTGGGCACTCGATGGCTACCGCTACATCGGCCTGGGCATTCCGACCATCGTCGAGTCATTCCAGACGCCTGTCGCGCCATGGGATTTCCTGGGCAAGCTGGCCTTCACCGTTGCATCGCTGGGCACCGGCTTCAAGGGCGGCGAGGTCACGCCGCTGTTCTACATCGGTGCGACCCTGGGCAATGCCATGGCGCCGGTGCTGCACCTGCCGTTCTCGATGCTGGCCGCCATCGGCTTCGTCGCCGTGTTCGCCGGCGCGGCCAACACGCCGGTCGCCACGATCGTCATGGCCATGGAATTGTTCGGGCCAGCTGTCGGCCCGCTCGCTGCCATCGCGTGCATCGCAAGCTACCTGGTCTCGGGCCACACCGGCATCTATCACGCCCAGCGCGTCGGCCACAGCAAGCACCGACGATCTTTGCCCGAGGGGCTGCGGATTGCCGACATCGCCCAGTTCCGCAGGCAGGCGAGTGACGAGAAGGCGGCCGCGGGGGAAAAGAAGTGATGCCAGCGCACGCACGCACGCACGCACGACCTGATCGCTCACGGAAGCGGGCCAGTTCCGCGCTGGGCAAGGCCGCCATATAGATACACGGAAATCATGCGATCCGTGCGGCAGCCGGTGCCATGCGCGGCATCGAGGCAAAGCTTCTCTCCGACAAACCGAAACACAGGAAAAGTCGACTGGAGACCCCGATGCACGAGCAATCCCGACGAGTATTTGATTCGCGAGGGTGGTCCGGTCACCCGCCCCGCGGCGTGTCGGAGTCAAGCACCGTGGTTTCGATTTCTCGAAATGCCGTGAACAACATGTCCCACAACGCTTGTGCAGGTAAGGACAGATGCGCGTCTGTCCGTCGAACGAGGCCGATGCGCCGCACGATGTCCGGTTGAACCAGGGGGCGGGTCTGCAACTCTGCGCCTCCCGCGTCCAGCGCCAGCCGCGGCAGAACGGCAATGGATATGCCGCTGCGCAGAAGACCCAGCATGGATGAAAGATGCTCCACCTCGTCGAACCACGGCAGCGCGATGCCGGCGGCCATCAGGGCATCGTCGATTTGCTGGCGATTGGCACTTGTGGACCGCAGTGAGACTGGACGCCATTGCGCGAGGTCGGACCATTCGACTTCGCGCATGCAAGACAGTGGATGGCCAGTTCGAAAAGCGATCACATAAGGGTCGTTAGCCACGTGCTCCACGTAAAGATCCGCGGTAGGGTCGCCCAGCACGCTGATCCCGAACTCTGCCTCATGCTGCAAGACCGATGCAGTGACACGCTGGCCTGTGTCGTCGCGCAATTGCAGCCTCACCTGCGGATAACGCTTGCGGAATTCGGCCAGGACCGTCGGCAGCAATGCATAGGCCACCGTCGTCAGGCAGGCCACGACGATGCGACCGGCCTCGCCACGCGCGCGACGACCGGCCTCCTCCACAGCGTCGTCCAGGCCGCTCAGAAGTGGGCCGGCCTCGCGCACGAGATCCAGTCCAAGCGGAGACAGCGTCACCCGTCGCGTCGAGCGCTCCACCAGTGACCCGCCCACCGCCGCTTCGAGCTGCGCAATACGCCGGCTGAACGCCGATTGAGTGATGTGAAGCAACTCGGCCGCGCGCACGAAGCTGTGCGTCGTGCTCAGCGCCAGCAAGGCCCGCAGATCGTCGGTACGGCAATTTATGCGTGCCATGCATTGATTGTGGAGAAAAGAGCATTTTGCCGAATAGCAAGCCCTTCGCACAATCGAATTCACACCATGCCCATCATCAAAATATTCCTCGCCCAACTACCTTCGCCGGCAGCGTGCGCTGCCATGGCCGAAGAAGTCGAATCCCTCTGCGTCAACTGCATGGATGCACGCAGCGACGCAGTCCAGCTGACCCTGCACGGCGATTCGTTGATGCTGCGGGGTGCCCCCGTGCTCGTCGAGGTGCACTACCGCGCGAGGCATGATCGCAGTGCCCCTGTCATGGACGTCTTCATGGACGCCCTTGACCGGATGTGCAGGCGTTTGCTTGGCGCGACGCCGCGCATTCGCTGCTTCGCAATTGATCAGGCGACGCTGTTTGCTCGCAATTGAGATCAGGCGCGATGTCATACGATCAAGACCACACGCTGCGCCTTCGAAGCATCCGTAGCTTCCATGTAGGGGGAAGCGTGCGCAGCCTGCGCGATTTGCCGGTGGAGATGCGACGCTTCGCTCAGAACGGGGCTGCGCGCGCCGTCGATCCGAATGGCGACCACGTGACCGGCCAGATGTACGTCCAGGCCTATCTGCAGGCTGAGCCGCGGCATCGTTGGCCGGTGCTGCTGTGGCATGGCGGCGGCATGACAGGCGCGAACTGGGAGAGTACGCCAGACGGCCGCCACGGTTGGCTCACTGAATTCCTTCACGCGGGCTTTGATGTCTATGTCTGCGACGCTGTCGAACGCGGGCGTGCTTCCTGGTCACGCTGGCCGGAGATCTATGCCGAGGCGCCACTTTTTCGCACATTGAACGAGGGATGGGACATGTTCCGCATGGGCCCCCCAGGCAGCTACGACAGCGACGGAAAACGAAGAACCACGTACGCGCACCAACGGTTTCCAGTCGAAGCTTTCGATGCGTTTGCGTCGCAGTGGGTGCCGCGTTGGGCAGGGCATGAAGACATCACATTGCGCGCCTACGATGCGCTGCTGGCCCATGTCGGAACCTGCGTCGTCGTAGGCCACAGTCAAGGTGGGGGGTTCGCGCTGGAAGCGGCGCGCCGACATCCGCAGAGCATCGCCGCAGTGGTCGCGCTCGAGCCGTCCGGCGCGCCCCGCGTCTCGCTCTCTCAGGCTTTGCAGTCGGCGCAGGTCGGGCTGACGCCTCACCTGATCCTGTGGGGTGATCACATCACCGACCATCCGGTCTGGACGCGCTATCGCGAAACGGTGGACGACTATGTGGCGACCCTCATTCGGGCAGGCGTGCCGGTCTGCATCGACGATCTGCCACGCGCCGGCATCCTCGGCAATTCCCACTTCCCGATGATGGACCGCAATTCAGAGTTGATTGCCGAGCGTGTCATCGACTGGCTTTCCAACAACACAAGAGACATGGACCCATCATGAACAGGCGCCAACTGCTATCCCTTGCACCGGGCCTCGCGGCCTTTGCGCTCAACGGCCAGGCGATGGCGCAAACGAGCACCTGGCCGTCGCGCCCTGTGCGCATCGTCGTGCCCTTCGGTGCGGGCAGCGGCAACGACATCGTTGCTCGACTGATGGCGGACCGGCTGTCGCGCAAGCTTGGACAGACCTTCATCGTCGACAACCGCGTCGGCGCCAATGGCGCCATCGGCGCAGATGCTGTCGCCCATTCTGCACCTGACGGCTACACGCTCTTCATCACGACCAACACGACACAGGCCGCGAACCCGAGTTTGATGAAGCGGCTCAACTACGATCCGATCAACGATTTCGCACCGATCTCCCGCCTTGCCAACACACCCGCGTTGCTGGTGGTCCATCCCTCTGTTGCCGCAAAAACGCTCCCGGAGCTCATCGCGCTGGCGAAGTTGAAACCAGGCAAGCTGAGCTACGCTTCGGGCAGTGCGGGAACGCTCGTTCCCGGTGCCATGCTGGCGCACACCGCGCGCATCGACATGCTGAGCGTGCCCTACAAGACCATTCCCCAGGCCTTGAACGATGTGATCGCGGGGCAGGTTGAAATGATGTTCACCGACATGGCCACGGGCCTGCCGCAGGTCAGGGCGGGAAAGGTCCGGGCCATTGGCATCAGCAGCTTGCAGCCCGCAGCGTTGCTGCCCGATGTGCCGCCGATCGCGAAGACGCTGCCCGGCTTCGAGTTGCTCGCCTGGTATGCACTTTATGCACCGCGTGGCACGCCGACAAATGTCATTGACAAGCTGAACGCCGAAACGCGCGCCATCTTGGCCGATCGGGATGTGCAGGAGCGCTTCTCGGCCCTCGGGCTCGAGCCGCTGAGTAGCAGCCCGCAAGAGTTGGCAGTTTTCGGTCGCAGTGAGTTGGAGAAATGGGGACGACTCATCAAGGCTGCCGGGATTGAGGCGGAGTAGCGATCAAGGGCATTTGCCCTTGAGAGCCCTACGCTGTATCAATTGATGCACGGTTTGCGTGGTGTTCCTTTCGGCGCAGATCAACCCCCTCCGGAAGCTCGTGCGTGCTTCGAGGATTTGCGTGCACCATAGAACGCTTGATGACTGCGGCGGGCACACACGAATCTGCAGTGCAGGACCGACAGCCTCCGGCCGGCTGCATCTTTCACACGGACAGGGGATCGCAATATGCAAGTGAAACCTATCGCAGGGCCCTGCAGGAAGCGGGGCTGCGAGGGTCGATGAGCTCGCCCGGCACAATGCAAAGCCGAGAGCTTCATGAAAACGACCTTTGGAAATTGCAACTAACGGATCAAGAGACGATGGCCATCCTGGACGATGAGAAATTTGCAACCAAGCTCGCAAAGCTTCGCGAAGATCATGCAACGTTCTCCCGAACCGACATTCATGCGGAATACGCCTCTGCAATCGGGAGCGTGACGGAATGGCGGTTCTCGACGGGCGACTATTTCGACCGCCTACCCTACGAAGACGAGCGGCAAGGTTACGCGGCGCCGAAGTTGCTCAAGAAGAAGTATGAGAACTTCGATGAGGCAAGGTGGCTTGGGAAGTACTGCGTCGGCTTTGCAGCGGAGCAACATGTGATAACGATCCTGCCTGAGGAACAAGGCATTCAACCCGTCTCTGCAAACCTCTACAAGAAGTTCGATGATCGACTCGATGTATGGAAGACCAGGCATCGCTGGAAGAAGACCCGGGAATCATCGTTGCAAGGGCTTGGCAGGTTTGAGAGTCTCTCGAATGCCGTTCTCTACATGACAGCCGGTCAGGGTGATGCCTTTGCGATCTACCTGTACACATATTCGCCGGAAGGGGTGCTTCTGCATACTGACGCATACTCGCAAGGGTGGTCGCAGGAGGTGCGCTGGGTTTATCAGTTCGACGAAAAGGGCGAACTTCGTGAAATTCGTACAGGGGGCGTGTTGTTCTGGCCGACCAAGTAGTGCTCGCCCATGAAAAGTCTCGAAGAATGATTTGATCGCGATGACGGTGAAAAACTGGGAGCAATTGATCTCCAGGGCTCGGCCACTGGTGGACTATCTTCATCGCGACGCATACTTTGATCGGGGATTCTCAGGTGATAGAACTGCGAACTCGGTGATCACTGATCCGGAGGTTGGTATCGATTGCGCCACCAATGATTCTTTTGAGGAGTTCGACGATTGGCAGACAGTCAGTGATTGTCCGAACGTCTTTCCGCCGGAATTTGAGTGGAAGAGATGGATCGACTTCAATCTGAGGAAGAACGACTACTTCGGGTTGAGGGAGAAAAGCTTCAACGGTGCCGACACGAAGTGGACAAGAGGGGATGGGTGTTTGCTCATCGAGTTGATGCACAGAGACATGCGGATCCTACTCAACTGCTACGCAAATGACAGCTTCCCTGAGATTTGGAAGAGCATCCAGAGCGCATACCTCAATGATGGTTTTCCATGTGGATGGGATGGAAAGCTTCCGTCCGGAAAGCTGGTTGTCTACTCCAATGAGTGATTGACATGATGGACAGACATCTGGCTGTCTTTTCTGTCGATTTCGGAGGAGGCGGCCGGAGAGTCGGCGGTGTGGGGCTGGAGGCAGTGTGAACGAGCTCAAGTTCAGGAAACTAGGCCTGTCCGGAGCCGAGATTGAGGCGCATGCCAGAGCGGGAAACAGGCTGGACAAAAGAACCAGCAAGGCCTATCGCTCGATGCACGAGACGGACAACCCGACAGACGAAGACGTCAGGGAACTAGAGAGTTCTGTGGGAAAGGTTCCGGAGGACTACAAGGAGTTCCTGAAATCCCACAATGGCGGCATTCCGAGCGCTACCCTGCTGAAGACTCGCTCCAACGAGCGCGTGATCAATTCGCTGCTTGCGCTGAAGGCTCCTCTGGGGTTTGGAGATTCGATCGAGAGTCACATGAAGGTCTATGACGGAAGAATCCCGAAGAATACTTTCCCCATTG
Source organism: Variovorax durovernensis (assembly GCF_977011995.1). Taxonomy (NCBI): domain Bacteria; kingdom Pseudomonadati; phylum Pseudomonadota; class Betaproteobacteria; order Burkholderiales; family Comamonadaceae; genus Variovorax; species Variovorax durovernensis. Next base: position 1,100,438 of record NZ_CDRNCW010000002.1, read on the forward strand.
CATCTGCGGGCAGCGGTGATTTGATTCTGCTCAACACTGAGTCAAGCAAGCTCGGAGAGATCTTGTACTGGGATCACAACTTCGAGTCCGATGATGATGACGCGAGTGACTACTTTGAGAACACAGAGGTGGTAGCCGGTTCTTTCTCCGAGTTCCTGGGCAAACTGACCCCCGATGTTGGGTGAGGGACAGTCGATGACGGCTGTGACATGCCTGCGCCAGCCTGCACATCGATCACTTGGTTCTGGCTGCTGCTGAAGAGAACCACACTTGGCGTCGCAAATCATCATTTCCGACCATGGCCGCCGGCGCAAAGGCACTGGCGGGGCGCAAGCGGGTCTCTTGGGCGAGTCCGACAGTTTGTTGGATTCCACCGACCCCTGACCCTAGATTGGCACACGACTTCATTCAAAGCTGCTCTGCCCCACCTGTCGCCTCGGGAACTTCAACCTTCTAGGTGGCAGTCGGTCGGCGCCGAGGGTTGGATGCGCTCGACGCACGTCGTCGAGCTTGCACCACAACCTGTTGCCGCCAGCCTCGCGTCCTTTCTCCTTCGCATGACCCGGGAAGGGTCGACCCGTCGCCTTTTTTTCGGCCAGGAACTCAGGTCTGCACGAATCTCCACCGAGTTGTTCCCACGACATCCGCAATGTCCTCGTCGTGCGTCACCAGCATCAACGCGGCGCCGCGCTCGTCCAGCGCATCGAGGAGCACGTCCATGGCCTCCTGCTGCGACAAAGGATCCAGCCGCGAGGTCGGTTCATCGGCAAACACCAGGGCAGGCCGCACCGTGAGCACGCGTGCAAGCGCGACGCGCTGCAGTTCGCCGCCGGACACCTCCGCGGGCCGACGCTCCAGCAAGTCCGCGGGTACGCCCAGCCGTTCGAGCTGCTGCAGCACACTCGGCCAGGCGCAGCGATGGCGCGCGGCTACATCCCGCAGCGAACTCTCGAGGCTGACGCGGGGCGCGAAAGATCCGACCGGGTCCTGGTAGAGCTTCTGGAAGGCGGTCGAGGACAGGCCCTCGGCACGCCGCACCACGCCCCGATCGGCCGGCAGCAGGCCCAGCAGCACATTGCCCAGCGTGCTCTTGCCCGTACCGCTGGGGCCTTGCACCACGAAGCGCTCGCCGGCACGGATTTGCAGATCGAGCCCGTCGAACAGCGGCTTGCCGCCAAAGCCCTTCGACAGGCCTTGCGCGCTCAGCACCGATGCACCTGCCGCTGCCGCCGCCCTCCGTGGCCAATGGGCCGGCTCGGCCGCAACAAGCCGCCGCGTGTACGCATGCCGCGGGTTCGCGAGGACAGTTTGGACGTCGCCCTGTTCGACCGCTTCGCCCGCGCGCAGCACGATCAGTTGTCCGCCCAGCGCCCGCGCGACGCGCAGGTCATGCGTGATGACCACGACGCAGCCGCCGCTGCGCTGCACCGACTGAAGCATCGCCACAGTATGGTCGCGCCAGTGCGCATCCAGACCCTTGGTGGGCTCGTCCGCCAGGAGTACGCGTGCGCCACCTGCACAGGCGACGGTTGCGGCGGCGCGCTGCGCCATGCCACCAGACAACTCCCACGCATAGCGCCGCGCCGAGGCGGCCAGACCCGCGGCATCGAGGTCTCTCGCGGCCGCTGCCTCGGCCTCCTCAAAGGCGGCGCCACGAACCAGTTCGTGCGTTTCGGACAGCTGGGGCGCGATGCGCATCAGCGGATCCAGCGCCAGAGCGGGCTCCTGTGGCAGCAATGCGAGCGTGCGCCCCCAAAGCGACCGACGCGCCCAGGCCTCCTCGGCACGGCTTTCGACGCCGTCCAGCAAGACCCTGCCTCCAGCGCGCAACGCCGCGGGAAGGTTACCCATCACGGCCTGAGCCAGCAGCGATTTGCCGGCACCGCTTTCACCGAGCAGCGTGAGCACTTCTCCGGGGCGCAGGCTGAAGGACACGTCGCGCAGCAGCGGTCTGGCGCCGGCGTGCACGCTGAGGTTTTCGACGCCGAGCAGGACAGAAGAAGTGGTCATGCCGTTTCCCCATCCGAAACGAGCAGCATCATCCCGAGCACCAGCAGCATCAGCAGCGCCACCGGCGCCGCGATGAGCCATGGCGCTTCCTCGTAGTGAGGGAGGAACTCGATCATCATCAATCCCAGTTCAGGCGTCGGTGGCTGCAGCCCCACGCCGATGAAGCCCAACGCGGCCAGCGCCAGCACGGCCTGTGCGGCGCTGAAGGCCAGCAAGGTGCCCAACACCGGTGCGAGTGCTGGCAGCAGATGCCTGCGCAGGACATAGCCCGGCCCGAAGCCCAACAGGCGCGAAGCCTGCACCGCATCACCCGCGAGCACCGGCCGGCTCGCCGCGCGAGCGACGCGAAAGTACTCGACCCACAGCGACAGCGAGAGGCCAATGTAGAGCGCCCAGTAGCGTCCCGGCGCCAGTGCGGCGAACAGCAGCACCAGCAGCAGGCCTGGCACCGAGAGCACCGCATCGGCCAGCATGACCAGCCCGCGTTCGATGCGCCCGCCGCGCCAGCTGGCAACAACGCCCAGCAGCACGCCGGGAATGGCTGCGGTCACTGCGGCCAGCAATGCGAGACCGAGCGAGAGCCGGGCCGCGTGTGCCAGGCGCGCAAGCACGCTGCGGCCCAGCACGTCGGTGCCCAGCCAGTGGGCCGCGCCCGGCGGCATCAGCGTGTCGGCGAGCGTCTGGCGGGCCGGGTCGATGCCGATCACGGCCGGCCCGAACAGCGAAAACACCGCGACCAATGCGAGGATGGAGAGGCCCGTGCGACGGCGCGTCGCCGCGCGCCGCGACCTCCGCCCGGTGAGCGCGGATGCGTCGAGCAGACTGCCGTTCATGCTGCCACCCCCCTGCGCCGGCGCGGATCAAGCGCGAGGCAAGCCGCGTCCACCAGCAGGTTGAACACCACGAACAGCAGGCCCATGCACAGTGCGGCCCCCTGGATCATCGGCACGTCGCGACCGAACACCGCATGCACCAGTGCATGACCGATCCCGGGCCAGGCGAACAAGGTTTCGACCACGACCGCGCCTTCGACCAGAAACACCGCGTGCACACCGAGATAGGCCACCACCGGCGTGGCCGCCTGGCGCAGGCCGTGGCGCACCAGTGCCTGCCGGTCCGACAGCCCCTTCGTGCGGGCGAACTCGAAGGATGGAGAAGCGGCCACCTCGCGCATCGCGGCCCGGGTCACGCGCGCAAGCCCTGCGGCTAGGCCCAGACCCAACGTGAGCGCCGGCAGGAGCACGCTGCCCACGTGGTCGTCGCCCGCCACCGGCAACGCCCCGAGCCGCACCGCGACCAGCACCATCAGCAACACGGCGAGCAGGAAGGGCGGCACCGCGCGCAGCACCACCGCCAGCGCCAGCGTGAGCCGGTCGATCCAGCCGCCCGCATGCAGGCCGGACCAGGTGCCCAGCGGCAAGCCGACGACGACCGCGATGAACAAGGAAGCGACCGCCAGGTCGATGGTGGCGCCCAGTTGATGCACCACTTCATTCCAAACCGAATTGCCGGTGACCAACGAAGTACCGAGATCAAGGCGTGCGATTTCTCCCCACCACTGCAGCAGCGCGAGCCACAAGGGCCGGTCGAGCCCGAGCTCGATGCGCACGGCATCGGCCGCCGCGTTGCTCACGAGGTCGTAGCCGTAGCGTCCCGCGGCGATGCGGGTGGCCATGTCGCCCGGCAGCGAACGTGCCATGAAGAAGCACACCGTGCCCACCAGCAGGCCCAGCGCGACGATCTGGACGGCACGGCGCAACAGGATGCCCGTCCAGGCGGTGCGTGTCCCGCTCATGCGCTCCACCTCATCGAGCTGAGCCGGTAGGAACGCTCCAGCGGATCGAGGCTGACACCGTTGACACGCCCGCTCACCGCGACCTGCTGGCGATACCAGGTGACCGGGATCACCGGCAATTCCGCCTGCAGCACCGCCGTGACCCGAGCACGCAGCGCGGCCGCGCGCTCTGCCGATGAGGTGCCGCGCGACAGTTCGGCCAGCGCCTGGACCAGCGCATCGCTGCGCCAGCCCATCGCGCCCCAGTCACCGCCCGTGGCGCCGAAATCCTGCATCAGCGTTCCTGTCGGGTCGGGCACGGTGCAGTAGTTGCGCGCGGCCAGGCCCAATTGCAGGCTGCCGTCGCGGTGGCCCAGCGGAATGTCGCCCGAATTGCCGACATTGACCTGAACCGCGATGCCGGCCTGGCGCCACTGCTCCTGCAGCGCCGAAGCGATGACAGGGAGCTCGGGTCGGTCGGGAAAGGTTCGCAGCGACAGTTGCAACGGCCGGCCCGAAGCGTCGCGCAGTCCGTCGGCCGCCCGGCGCCAGCCGGCCTCGGCCAGAAGTCTCGCGGCGGAGCCCGGGTCATAAGTCAGCGGCGGCAGCGTGGGGTCGTGCCAAGCCTTGAGCGTGGGCGGAAAGAGCTGCGTTGCCGAGAGCTCCGGGTCGCGCAGCAATGCCTTCGCAATACCGGCCCGATCGATGGACAGGCTCAACGCCTGACGCACGCGTCGATCCTTCAACGCCGGAAGGCCCGCGTTGACCTTGAGGATCGCGGTGCGCGGCAGCGTGACCGTATCGACGCGCACCCGGCCACGCTTGCGCAAGCGCACGAGGCTGGCTGGGTCGAGGCCATAGGCCAGGTCGGCCTGCCCACCCTCGGCCATCAGCGCACGGGTTTCGGCACGCCCGACCGTCAGGTAGCGCACGCGCTCCACGGCGGGCTTGGCGCCGTCGTAGCCGTCGAACATGGCCGCCTCCACTTGCTGCGGAGGTGCGAGCGACACCACGCGGTAGGGGCCGCTGCCGAAGACGGCCTTCACCTCGCCGCTGGAGCCGTAGCTCGCGGGCGCGAGCACCATCGTGCTGCTGTGTGCCAGCAGCGCAGGCAATCCGCCATAAGGCGATGCGAGCCGGACCACGATCACGCCGGCGCCATCGGCCTCAAGGGATTTGATCGGCGCCAGGCTCAGCAGCGCCGGCGCCACGCGCGCCGCCTGCAGGCAGCGCACGACCGCGGCCGCCGTGACGGGCGTGCCGTCATGAAAGCGCGCCGCGGCACGCAGCGTGAAATGCCACACCAGGCCGTCGGCCGACACGCGCCAGCGCTCGGCCAGGCCCGGCAGCGGGGTGCCATCGTCGCTGGCCTCCATCAGCGTCTCGGTGATCTGCATGCGGGTGAAGACGTAACCGCTGTTGGCGGGCGCAAGACCGCTTATTTCCCAGGGACCGACGATCTGCAGCGGCACGCGGGCCGGTTGTGCCTGCAACGCCGTCGATGCGGCGACGGCCGGGCCGGCCGCACATAGCTGGAGCGCCCGGCGGCGCGTCAAAACGAATGGCTGTGTCATCTCAGAACTTGGCCTGCAGGCCGACGGTGATGGTGCGCGATGTGCCTGGCGTGACCCAGACGCGGCTGTATGAACTCGTGTAGTAGGTCTTGTCGAACAGGTTGTCGACATCGAGCGTCACGCGCAGCGTGGGGTTGAGGCGCCAGTACGCAACCAGCTTGGCGGTGGTGTAGGCCGGCAGGTCGAACGCGGGTGTTCCCGCGTTCGCCTCAGCCTGCGTGCGGGCCTGGCCCAGGCGCTTGCCCATGTGGGTGAAGCCGCCGCCGATGCCATAGCGTTGGCCGTTGGAAAAGCCGTCCTCGTAGACCGCGAGCACGCTGCCGTTGACTCGCGGGACATTGAGCAACCGGCCGCCGACCTCCAGGGTGTTGTCCTTCGTGATCTCCACGTCGTTGAGTACCAGGCTGGCTTGACGCGCCAGTTTCTCGTGACCTGGCCCGAGAAGTCGAACTCCAGGCCCCGGCTGCGGATTTCTCCCGCCGCCACCGAATAGCCGGTGTTCACCGGATCGGAGGTCAGCACGTTGCGCTTGCGGATGTCGAAGAGCGCAGCGGTGGCGCCCATGCGCTGGTCCGCACTCTCCCATTTGGTGCCGAGCTCCAGCGCGCGGCCCGTCTCGGGCACAAAGCCGTTCGAGGCGAAATCGGAGCCTGTGTTCGACCTGAACGAACGGCCGGCGTTGGCGTAGAAAGTCCACTGCGGCGTCGGCAGCCAGCTCACACCGACGCGCGGCGAGGTCGACGAAGGTTCCTGGCTGGCCGTGGTGCCGTTTCTGCGATTGAGCAGCGACTGGCGGTAGTTGTCGGCGCGCACGCCCGCGACGAGCCGCCATTCCGGCGAAAGCTTGATCGCGTCCTGCACATAGAACGCGTTGTTGTTCTGGCGCTCCAGCGTGTCGGTGTTGGCCGTGGGCACCGGTTGAAGCTGTCCGTAGACGGGGTTGTAGATGTTGATCGCGTACGGCCGGGCAGTGGTCGGGTTCGCCCGCAGCATCAGGGAGTCCATGTCGAAGCGGAAGCTCTCCACGCCGAACAGGAGTTCGTGTTCGATGGCGCCGGTCTTCACGTTGCCCTGCAGTTCGGCCTGCAGTGCGATGTCGTTCGAGCTGTAGTCGCGGTAGCGGCGCTGCCGTGCGAGGTTGCCGTTGGCCAGCAGCGCAGTCGGCTCGGTGGAGAAGCCCTCGAGCGAAGTCTCGCGGTACGACAAGCCCACCCGGCTGCGCCACGTCGAGTTCCATTCATGGGACAGGATGAACTGGTGCGTCTGGTTCTTGACGGTCATGTCGCCATCGGCCGGTTCGCCGAGGAAGCGGCTGCGTGGAATGGCGCCCAGGCGGTTGTCGACCGCCACCACGCCGCGGTCCAGCGGCGTGGCATGCCGCAGGTATTCGCCCGCGTACTCCAGCACCGTGTCGGGTCCGAGCTTCCAGGTGAAGGCTGGTGCGATGACTTCACGTTTGGCACTGACGAAGTCACGAAAGCTGTTGCGGTCTTCCACCGCCACGTTGAGCCGGTAGGCGAAGTTCTCGCCGATCGGGCCGGTGCTGTCGAAGGCGCCACGCCTGAGGCCCTGGCTCCCGGCGTAGGCCTCGACCGAATTCGCGGCCGTCCACAACGGACGCTTGGACACGATGTTCAGCGTGCCGCCGGGTTCGCTGCTGCCGTAAAGCGCAGCCGCGGTGCCTTTGAGGAACTCGATGCGCTCCACACCCGCCAGATCGCGCGGCGCGTTGAACCCCCGGTTCGAGGAAAAGCCGTTGAGCAGCGTCGCCATCCCGGTGTTCTCGTTGCCGGGCAGGCCCCGGATGGCGATGTTGTCCCAGAGGCCGCCGAAGTTGTTCTGGCGCGAAACGCCGCCGACGTAGTCCAGCACGTCATCGAGCTTGGTGGCACCCAGGTCGTCGATGGCCTGGCGCGTGACGATGCGCACCGATTGCGGCAGCTCGCGCAGCGGCAGGTCCGTCTTGGCCCCGGCAGCTTCTTCGGCCTGGTATGTGCCCGACTCGCCGCGGCCGACCACTTCGATGGATTTCAGCTGGCCCTCGACAGGGGTATCGGAAGACTGGGCGATGGCCGGTCCGGCAAACAGCGCCGAGACGGACAGCGCAAGAGGAAGGCGGCGGAACAGGGGAACGCGTTTGCGCGCGCGTTCGGAAAGAATGGCGATCATGAATGGCACTCGACGAGACAGTGCCGCCGTGCCTTCGACGGGCTCGGCAGCAAGATAAAAAATGAACGCGTCACAGCCCCGCGGAGGGGTGCGGCGGAATGTCAGGTCGATGCGTACGGAGGATCGCGCGAGGCGAAGGGCCAGCGGCCCGGATCGGGCACGAAGGACAGCGCGGGCGGTGCCCGTGGAAGTGCCAAGGCAAACGCCACTTCGAGCGCGGCCAGCCGCCGAGCGGGCGCAGTGGCATGGTGCACATAAGCAAGGCACCACTCGCACAGGCCTTGAGCTTCCTCGCTATGCCCGAGAGAGCCGGCATCCACGCGGGCTTCGAGAGCGGCTTCCTGCTCCACACCTGCCATTGCCTGGCGCAGATGCCCGGCTTCGTGCAACGGCATGCCGATGGCCGCGTTGAAGAACACGGCCAGCAACAGAAGCTGAAGGAGGCGTTGGAGATGGAGAGGACGAAGCTGCATGGCGAGGCGGAAGGATCATACTGGCGAGAGCCGGTGGCGCGGACCAGGCACGTGCTACCCGAAGCAAGCGCGCAAAAAAATGCCTCAGGCAGGCACGCTTTCCGTTCTGGACGCCCTGCCGCTTATCCACATGTCCATCGCCAGCATGACCAGCAGGGACGCCCCCACCAGCGGAAAGGCGATACCGCCCAGCGCCAGCAGTGCCAGCACCACGCGCAACGTGCGCCGGTCCGAGGGCAGCGGCGGCACGCCGAGCCCACCTGCGGGCCGTCGTTTCCACCACATGGTCGCGGCACTCACGCACAGCAGCACGATGCCCAGACAGACCACAACCAGCAACGCCTGGTTGGGCACGCCGAATTCCTGCCCGAGGTGAACATTGATGCCCCATTCGAGCCAACGCGCGACTGGACCATAGTCCGCATAGCGCATGTCGATCAGCGTCTTGCCGCTGTACTGGTCGATGTGGATCATGCGCTGCTGCGTCAGGTCGCTCGGATAGGCCGACGCCGTGTAGACGCCGCTCGGCCCCTTGGGTGGGTTGACGGTGTAGCCCCGGGCGATGCCGAGCCGCTCGAAGATCCCAATCGCGGCATCGAGACCGATGGCACCGTCAGCAACCATGGGCTGCAGGGCCGCGCCCGGCTCTGCGTGCCCCTCATGACCTTCATGCCCGTCATGTCCCTCGTGACTTGAGCGCGGAACGCGCGCCTGTTCGAGCGACCACGAGGTCGGTGCGCCGTCTGCCAGGCGCTGCTGCGACATCGGCACCTGCACGCGCACACCTGCCGGATACCCGAAGTTCTGGCCGTTGACCCACTGGTTGACCTTGGCGCCCCAGAACACCGACCACGGCATGCCCGTGAAGGCCAGGAACACCAGTGCGGCGCCGACGAAGATGCCCGTCACCGCGTGCAGGTCTCGCCAGAACATGCGTTGCCGGAGTCGTCCGCGCACCGTGACCACGCCGCCACGGCGCCCGCGCGGCCACCAGAGATAGATGCCGGTGACCACCAGCAGGATCGCCCACCCCGCCGCGATCTCGATGGCACCGCGCGCCACCGACCCGAAGTACTTCAGGCTGTGCAGCTTGCGAATGGTCCAGGCCACGCTCCCGCCCTCGGGGAGAGCGCCCAGTACCTTTGCGCGATAGGGGTCGACGAACACGACGACCTGTTCGCCGCTCGCGCTGGCGATGCCCACCTCCGCCGACTCATCACGCGACGCCGCTGGCGTGTACTTGCGCAGCGTGCCGGGGTGAACCGCCAGCGCGGCCGCGACCAGTTCGCTGTGCGCCAAGGCAGGCCCCTGCCCTGCCTGCACGAACTTCAGGTCATGGTGGAAGTACCCGTCGATCTGCTGCTTGAAGACGAACAGGCCGCCAGTCAGCGCCAGCCAGATCAGGAACGGCAGCACGAGCAGGCCGGCATAGAAATGCCAGCGCCACACGGCGCGGTAGAGGCTGCCGGCAACAAAGGGCGCCGTGTGGCGCGGCAAGGCTTGTGCAGTCATCAGAACCTCAGGTTCAGGCTGGCGTACACACCCCGGCCGTCGCCGGGCGAGTAGCCGGAAGAGCCGCTGTCGTACCAGGCATAGACATACTTGCGGTTGGTCACGTTCTTCACCTGCAGGTTCACGTCCATCGTGGGCGAAACGCGGTACGTGGCGCCCAGGTTCAGCAGCGCATAGCGTCCGAAGCGGCCCAGCGTGTTGGTGCGCTCCACGTAGTAGTCGCCCTGCGCATTGGCCCAGGCGGACAGCTTGAGCTTGTCGCTCGCCTGGTAGTCCACGCCGGCGGACACCAGGTAGTGCGGCACGTTCTCGATCTCCTTGCCGCGCGTGGCGGGTGCACTCGGGTCCGGTGCCGTGATGCGGGCCACCTGGTGCGAATAGGCGACCCAGGCCGTGGTGCGTGCATTCGGCTTGGCATTGAGCTGGATGTCGAAGCCCTTTCTGAGCGTCTTGCCGACGTTGCCCAGGCCACCCGGGTCTGGCAGACCGTCGACGCCCAGGACGCGCGCGACTTCCCCGGAAGCGCGCTGCTCCCAATAGGCGACACGCCCGTCAAGCCATGGCAGCGGATTGAACTTGACGCCGGCCTCCCAGCCGTCGTTGATCGACGGTTTGAGGTTGCGCATCTGCGTGCGGTAGGCATCGATGCCGGTGCCGATCTGGAAGGTGCGGCCCCAGTTGGCGTAGAGGCTCGCCTGCGGATTCAGCGCATAGGCCACGCTGATCTTGGGCTGCTGGACGAGCCCGTAGTCATGCACCGGCGAGGTGATGCGGCCGAGCCGGTCGGTGAACTGGCCGCCCACGTGGTCGACCCGGAAAGCCGGCACGATCTTCAAGGCCTCGACCGGACGGATCACGGCCTGCACATAGGCCCCCTGCGTGTCGAGATCGAAATCCCAGTCGCGAAACTGCGAGGTGCGCATGCGCTCGGTGGTGCGGTAGCGCTGGCCGAGGTTGTGCTGCCACTGCGCGTCGAGCCCGCCTTCGAGTGTGAACTCGTGCGCCCAGTTGACCTGGGGCCGCCATGTCAGCGAGGTGATCACACCCTGCTGCTTTTCGTCGTTGTACCGCTCCTGCTGGGCGCTCGCTGCAGAGAAGCGCACCCAGCGCCGGTTCTCGTACTGGTTGGCATAGACCTTGGTCGACCACGACAGGGTGTTCGTCAGCTCACCGTCCAGATGCGCGCTGAGCTGCGCCGTCTCGCGCTCGCCGCGGTCGGCGGATGCATACGCGGGCGAGCTGCGCGGCGCGTGCATGGCCTGGTCGTAGCTCAGGTAGCCGGACTCCAGCGCCTTGTTACGGTAGTAGCGCGCTATGACGCCTGCGCGCCAGCGGCCATCGTCGCTGGTGTAGAACCACTTGCCTGAAAAGGCCAGCTTCCTCGCATCGGCGTGGTCGCGGTAGCCGTCCGAGTCGCGGTAGGCCAGCGAATAGTTCTGGCTCCAGTTGCCGCTCTCGATGCCCTTGGCGATCTCGACCTCCTTGGTGCCGAAGCTGCCGACGGTGAGGCTCGCGCGCCCCTGGTTGCCGCCGGTTCGCGTGATCACGTTCGCGTTACCGGCGATGTTGTTCAGGCCATAGCGCGGGTCGTTGGTGCCGCGCACGATCTCGATGGCCTCGATGTCCTGCGGGAACACAGCGTCGAGGAACGGCATGCCGCCCGCGTTGTCGTTGCTCGGGATGCCGTCGATCAGCAGCTTGACCGCATTGACGCGGCCTTCGCCGTTGAAGCCGCGAAACGAGAAACGTCCTGCATCAGTGCCTTGCTTGAACTGCGTGACCTGCACGCCCGGGGCGCGCGACAGCAGCTCCCAGCTGTAGTCGACATGCTGGTCCTCGAGCACGCTGGCCCCCAGGATGTCGACCGAACTGAACACCTGCCGTGCGGACAACGGTCCGCTGGCCGTGGCCTGGATGTTGACGGTGCCCAGCGTCAGTGCGGAACTGTCTGTGTTCTTGTCGGTTTGCGCGGCGACGGGCGCAGCGAAGACGACCGCGATGGCCGCGATGGCCGCGGCCAGGTTTGTTTTTTTCATCGAAATTTCTATGCGGATCGGGGATGCGATATGTTGTCCATCGGCTTTTTCAGGATTTGCGGCGGGCGAGCGCCGAATGCCCCTGTGCCATGAAGCCCTTGAACATGTCGTCCACCATGGCCTTGACCGCCGGCGGCGCAGTGCGCGGCGAGCCGGCGTTGAAGGGCGGCTCGGGGGCGTATTCCGCGAGCAGTTGCACCGTTTCGGCATACGGCTGGTCGCGCAGCATGGCGACCATGCGCAAGCCCAGGTCCAAGCCAGCGCTCACGCCGGCACCGGTGATACGGTTGCGGTCCTGCACCACGCGCGCTTCCACGGGGATGGCACCCACATCCGTCAGCAGCGGCCGTGCGACCCAGTGCGACGTCGCCTTGTAGCCCTTGAGCAGCCCCGCCGCGCCAAGCACCAGCGATCCGGTGCAGACGCTGGTCACCCATTTCGCGCTGGCGCCGCGCTGCGCGACGAAGCGCAGCAGCTCCTCGTCGCGAAGTGCTGCCAGCGTGCCCTCGCCGCCGCCGGGCACGAACAGGATGTCGAGTTCGGCGGGGCATTGCGCGAGCGTCGTGGTCGGCGAGATCGCCAAGTGGGTGTCGCTGGTCACCGGCGCCATGGTCTTGGCGACGTGGTGCACCGTCGCGCCCATGAGTCCGGCAAACATGTACTGCGGCCCCACGAAATCCAGCGCGGTGAATCCCGGGTAGAGCAGCATCCGATTTGCTCCTTGCCGGTCCAGTGCGCGGGCATGGCGCTCATGTCGTGCGTGACAGTCACCGGTGTGGCCTTGTCTTCGGCCGCGCCGGCCAGCCATGGCGATGCGGCCAGGGCGACCGCCGCCGTACGAAGGAACGACCTGCGTTCGATGGTCATGTCGCTTTCCTTCAGTAGTCCAGCCGCAGCGTCAGCTTGGCCGTGCGCGGCGTGCCCAGCTTGATCCAGTCCGAGACGAACTGATGGCTGCCGGTGTAGTACTTCTTGCCAAAGAGGTTGTCGATGTTGAATTGCAGCGCCGCCTTGGCGCTGCCCAGCGCGAAGCGGTAGGCCAGCATCGCGTCAACACGCGCATAGCCCGGCAGCTGGAAGGTGTTGCCCACATCGCCCTGGCGCTGGCTCTGTGCGAACACGCCCGCCCCGCCGCTCCACTGGCTGTCGAAGGCATAGCGCGCCCACAGGCTGGCTGTGTGTCGCGCGACGTTGGCCAGTTGCTTGCCTTGGTAGGTCGGGTCCTCGGTGACCCGCGTGTCGGTATACGCGTAGGAGCCGATGAGCGAGAGCCGCTTGGTGATCTCGCCGGACACGTCCCACTCCAAGCCACGCGAGCGCGCCTTGCCGATGGTGATGGTGTTGTAGTACGGCGCGGTATCGATGGGCACGGAGCCGCCGCGGTTGCGCTTCACCAATTGGTAGAGCGCCACGGTGGAGCTGAGCTTGCCGTCGAACAGCTCGATCTTGTGGCCGATCTCGAACTGGCTGGCCTTCTCCGCCTTCAGCGCGGCCAGCGTCACCGCGTCGCGCCCGTTGTTGGCCGAGACAGCATCCTGGTACTGCGCGTAGACCGCCTGGTTGGGCGCGAACTGCCACACCGCGCCCAGCCGCGGCGTGGTGAAAGAGGCCTTGTTCGGCGGCGTGGTGGTGTCGCTGGCGTAGACGGCGCTGGTGCGGTCGTGGCGCAGCGCACCGGTCAGGAACACGCCGTTGCCGAACGCCACCTGGTCCTGCACGTACAGGCTGGTCCAGCGGTTCTGGTCACGGATGTCCAGCGGCATGGCCGTCGTGGTGTCGAGCCTGGGCGTCATGCCCAGCAGCGGGTTGTAGATGTCCACCGCCGACAGCTGCTGGAAGTACGTGGTGCCGCTCTTGCGGCTGTTGTACGTGTCGAAGCCTACGAGCACGGTGTGCTTGACGCCGCCGGCGTCGAACTTGCCGATGAGGTCGACGTTGAACTGGTCGAGCTTGTACCGTCCGTCGGGCCGCACGTAGTAGTAATAGCGGCACATCGGATTGCCCGAGCCCGTGCAGCCGTCGCCAGGTGACATGCCCGCGCCCAGGTCGACGCGGTAGGGCGTCACGTCCATTTCGGAGGTGTCGCCGCGCACGCTCAGCACTTTCCCCTTGATCTGCCAGGTGTCCGACAGCTGGTGCGAACCCTCGAGCTTGAAGCTGGTGGTCTTGGTACCCGAAAGCGTGGGCGAATCGTTGAACTGTCGCGACCACGGCAGGTTGGCCGGCCGGTCGCCGATGGCGGGCACGCCGTAGTCGGTGCGGTAGCGCTGGCTGCTGTAGTCGATGGTCGCGGTCACGCTGGTGCGCGCATCGGGCACCCAGGCCAGGCTGCCGGTGAACGCGCCCAGCTTGTCGGTCACGTAGTCACGGATGGAGTCGGTGCTGTAGTACGAGGCGGCCACGCGCGCGCGCACGGTGCCGTCGGCATTCACCGGCCCCGAGGCTTCGATGCCGGTGCGCGACAGCCCGTACTGGCCGACCGTCTGCTCGAAGCTGAAGGCCGGCACGCTGCTGATCGGCTTGGTCACCACGTTGATGAGGCCGCCCGGCTCGGCGCGGCCATACAGCACGCTCGAAGGGCCCTTGATCACCTCGACCGACTGCACGTTGGCCATGTTGATCGGCACGCCGGCCACCTTGCTGCCGTCGATGTAATAGGTGGAACTGCCCGACATCGGGCCCATCGCGGTCATCGAGATGCTCGGAAAGCCGCGCAGGATCGCAAGCGGCTGCGCCGAACCGTTGAAGCCGAAGTCGGACTGCACGCCCGACACGTTGCGCAGCGCGTCGCCCAGGTTCAGCGCGCTCTGATCCTGGATGACCGACAGCGGCACGACTTGCACGCTTTGCGGGTTCTGCAGCGAGGGCGTGTCCGTGCGCGTCGCGGTCGCGCTCTCGGGGGCCTGGTAGCTGTCGCGGTCGGCGCTGACCGTGACAGGGGGCAGGCTCTGCTGCGCGCTGCCTTGCGCCAGCGCGGTGCCGGCGCCGAAGCCCAGGCCCGCTGCGCACAATGCGGCGGCCAATGGTTGGAGGCGGAATATTCTTCTCATGGGGTATGTCTCTGCGCAGGCCGCGCAGAAATTCAAATGCATCAACGCGCGCAGCGCGCGTTCGACGTTGGACATGGAAACTCCTGAAGCCGGACGCACCGGCCCGGCAAGATGCAAAAGATCCGCTGGCAGGCGTCAACGCCGGCAGCGGAAGGCTTCGGACTTCAGGAGATGCGCGGAGGCGCGCGGGGCTGCGCAGTCGACCACGCGAACACGGCGCGCGGAGCTGCAAGGAAGAGTGCGGGCAGGCCGTAGTGCAAGGTCGGCACGAACAGCACCGGCGAAGTTGCGGGCGGCAGGCCCAGCTGCACCGCATGCGACGAGCAATAGGGGCAGTGCGCACGCGCGTGATCGTCGGTCTGCTTGCTCTTCGACGGCTCGGCGGCCGCGCCGTCAACGTGGACCAGTTGCTGGCCCAAGGCCGTGCAGACCTCGATCCAACCGGCACCACCCTGCGAGGGCTGGAAAGCATGCGACAAGACAGGCGCAACAGAGCCCATCAGGACGGCCAGACAGGCGATCCATGAGATGAGTTTTCTGAAGCGTTGGCCGACGCGCATGGCGGGATTCTAGATGCCTGAATACAACGTTGGTTCACGACAAGGTGCCATCGAAAGGGTGCCTCACACATAATCGCCCCATGCCCGCCCTGCGCCACGCCCGCCATCTCGTCCGCTTCGTGCTGGCGTGGTTCGTGTTGTCGCTGGGGGTGGCGATCGCATCGCCGGTGGTCCAGCCGCAGGCGATGCAACTCGTGTGCTCGGCGGCAGGCGCCATCAAGGTGATTGTGCAGACCGACGACGGCGCGCGCGAACTCGGCGCCAGTCATCTCGACTGCCCGATGTGCATGCTGACCGGGGCACCGCCGCCTGCGGCGCAACCCGTCGATCTCCCGAACGTCCTGCCGCTGGGCCATGCCGTCCAGCCGATCCCGGCCGCGCGCATCGCAGCGGCCACCGCCGCGCCCTTGCCCGCGCGCGGGCCTCCTTCGCTCTCCTGACTCGTTTTCGGTTCCGTCGCACGTGACGCCGCCCATGGCAATTGCCATGGACATCCGTCGCACGCTGCCACGCACTTCCCTGCAATGAGTCGGCGCCCCCGGTGGGCGCCGAAGAGAGCTTCACATGAACAAGACCCTTTTGTCGCTCGCGCTCGGCGCGGCATTCCCCTGGCTGGCCGTGCCCGCCTTCGCGCAAGGTGCTGCGGCCGCAGAAGCCACCGCGGACAACACGCCCGAGCGCACCAAGTCCCTCGGCGTCGTCACCGTCACCGGCGGCCAGCCGACCTCGCTGCCCACGCAGATCCCCACCACCATCGAGGGCGTGACGCGCGAGGAGATCGAGACGCGCATCAACGCCACCGACAGCGAGGACGCGCTCAAGTACCTGCCGAGCCTGCTGGTGCGCAAGCGCTACATCGGCGACTACAACCACGCCATCCTGTCCACCCGCGCCTCGGGCACGGGCAACAGCGCGCGCTCGGCGGTGTACGCCGACGGCATCCTGCTGTCGAACTACCTGGGCAACGGCATCGCCAACGGCACCAACTTCGCGCCGCGCTGGGGCCTGGTCACGCCCGAGGAGATCGAGCGCGTCGACGTGATGTACGGTCCGTTCTCGGCGGCCTATCCCGGCAACTCCGCCGGCGCGGTGGTCGACTACGTCACGCGCATGCCGACGCAGCTGGAGGCGCACGTGAAGGTCGGCTACTCGTCGCAGCCCAACAACCTCTACAGCACCCGCCAGACCTTCAACAGCTGGCAGACCAGTGCGTCGCTGGGCAGCAAGAGCGGCGACTGGTCCTGGTGGATCGATATCAACCGCACCGACAGCGAGGGCCAGCCGCTGACCTTCACCACCGCCACCCTGGCCTCGGGCGTGGCCAGCCGCGCGGGCACGTCGGTCTACGGCGCGCTGGGCGGCCTCAACACCACCAACACGCCCTGGTACATCCTGGGCACGGGCACGCAGTACCACACGCTGCAGGACCACGCCAAGCTCAAGCTGGCCTACGACTTCTCGCCCACGGTGCGTGCCACCTACACGCTCGGCTGGTGGCAGAACACTTCGAACGGGCAGTCCGCCAGCTATCTCACCAATGCGCAGGGCCAGCCGGTGTACAGCGGCCTGGTGAACATCAACGGGCGCAGCTTCAACCTGGCGCCTACAGCCTTCCCGCTCACCGAGGACAGCGCCACGCACTACATGCACGGGCTCTCGGTCAAGAGCAACACCCAGGGCGAGTTCGACTGGGAGCTGGCCGCGAGCCTCTACGACTATTCGAAGGACACGCAGCGCGCGCCCACCACCGCACTGCCGCTCGCGGCCTACGGCGGCGCGGGCACGCTGCAGGACCAGGGCGGCACCGGGTGGAACACCCTGGCGGCCAAGGGCACCTGGCGCCCGCAGGGCGTGGGCGGCGCGCACATCGTCGATTTCGGCGTGGGGCGCGACGCGTACAAGCTCGGCATCGTGAAGACCAATGTGCTGGGCAACTGGCAGGACGGCGCGGCGTTCACGCCCGTGAGCAACGTGGGCGGGCGCACCGAAACCTACAGCGCGTGGGCGCAGGACGCCTGGTCGTTCGCGCGGAAGTGGAAGGCCGTGCTGGGCCTGCGCTACGAGCACTGGGAGGCCAAGAACGGCTTCACCGCCACGGCGGCCACTTCGCAGTCGTACGCCTCGCGCAGCGAATCCGACGTGTCGCCCAAGGCCGCGTTGGCCTATCAGCTCACGAGCGACACCGTGCTGAAAGCCTCCGTCGGCCGCGCCGTGCGCTATCCCACCGTCGGCGAGCTCTACGGCGCCACCTCGGGCGGCGCACTCTCCTTCATCAACGACCCCACGCTGAAGCCCGAGAAGTCATGGACTGGCGAACTGTCGGCCGAGAAGGACCTGGGCAACGGCCTGCTGCGCGCCACGCTGTTCCACGAGACCACGAAGAACGCGCTGTACAGCCAGCTGATTCCCAACTCCACCGTCTCGCGCGTGCAGAACATCGACAAGGTGCGCACCACCGGCGTGGAGATCGCCTACACCGGGCAGAACGTGTTCATCAAGGGCCTCGACCTGGGCGGCAGCCTGACCTATGCCGACTCGAAGACAGTGGCCGACGCCGCCTTCCCGGCCGCCGTGGGCAAGTGGCAGCCGCGCGTGCCGCGCTGGCGCTCGACCGTCTACGCCACGTACAGGCCCGATGCGCGCTGGTCGTTCACGGCCGCGGCGCGCTACAGCGGCCGGCAGTACTCCAACCTGGACAACAGCGACGTGAACGCCTTCGCCTACTTCGGTGCGAGCAAGTACTTCACGGTCGACTTCCGCGTGCGCTACCAGATCGACAAGCAGTGGTCGGCCGCCTTCGGCATCGACAACGCCAACAACTACCAGTACTGGAACTTCCACCCGTATCCGCAGCGCACCTACACGGCCGAGCTGCGGTTCGACCTGTGAGGCCGGGCGCGCATCGAGGGCCGTTCAGTTCACGCCGTGCAGGTGGGCGTCGTCGCTCGAATCATCGTTCTGCGGGACGAACACCATGCCGGTCTTCGCGTTGTAGTCCATCAGGCCCGCGTAGCGGCCCCAGGCGATCATGGTCTCGAAGGTCTTCTCGGGATTGTCGTAAGGCAAGGCGCTGCCGATGTCCTTGATCACGCGCTCGGCCTCGACTTCCTCGTACTCCTTGAGCAGCGCGATGATGATGTGGAAGAGCCGCAACTTGAAGACCTGCTCCTCGAAGATCGCGCGCTTGCCGAGCCGGTCGGCGGCCACGAACTTGCGGCCCAGCTCCGTGAAGCGCACTTCCTGGCGCGGCGTGTCGATGAGGTCGAGAATCTCGGCCGCCTTGAGGATCGCGATCGTCTCGCCGAACTCCTTGCCGATCTCGTCCGAGATGTCGTAGATGTTGGACAGGTCCGGCGAGTCGCTGAGGATGCTCATCAGCCCCAGGATCTGGCCCACGGGCACCAGCGGAATGGATTCCATGCGTGTGCGGGCGCGCGAGATCGGCTGGCCCTTCTCGCTCGCCTCGGGCGGCAGGTCAGGCAGCGTCATCGTGGTGATGGACTCGTGGATCACGCTGACCAGCCGCTGGAATTCCGGGTGCTTGGTGTCCCGCGGGTAAGGCAGCTTGTTCTCCAGCACGAGCCCGACACGCCCCGGCCGGGGGAACACGACCACGATGCGCGTGGCCATCTCCACGGCCTCCTCGATGTTGTGCGTGACCATGAAGACCGAGCTGAGATCACCATTCGGGCCGCGCCACAGGCTGATCAGCTCCTGGCGCAGGTTCTCCGCGGTCAGCACGTCCAGCGCGCTGAAGGCCTCGTCCAGGCACAGCAGCCTGGGCCGGGACACCAGCGCCCGCGCGATGCCCACCCGCTGGCGCATGCCGCCCGACAGCTCGCGGGGGAAGGCCGCGTGGTAGTTGCCCAGGCCGATCAGTTCGATCGCGCGGTTGACCGCGGCGTCGCGCTCGGCCCGGCCGATCTTTCTCGACATGAGGCCCACCGCGACGTTCTGCTCCACCGTCAGCCACGGGTAGAGCGCGAAGGTCTGGAAGACGACCGACGCGTCGGGATTCACGCCGTCGAGCGATCTGCCGCTGGCCAGCGCGCGGCCCGAGGTCGGCGCGATCAGGCCGGTGAGGCAGCGCAGGATGGTCGACTTGCCCGAACCGGACTGGCCCAGCAGCGCCAGGAACTCGCCTTCGTTGACGGCCAGGTCGATGTTGTCGAGCACCTTGAGCTCGTGGTTTCCGGCGGTCCTGAATGTCTTGGTGACGGCGCACAGCTCGGCCACCGGCTTGGCCGGCTCGGGGGAACGGGGGGTTGTGTTCATTTTCAATCCAGCTTGAATCGGCGCTCGGCGAAGGCGTACAGGCGGCGCCAGATGAGCTTGTTCATCAGCACGACGAAGATCGACATCACGCCGATGCTCGCGATGATCAGCGCCGTGTCCCCCTCCTTGGTGACGGTGGCGATGTAGGCACCCAGGCCCTGCGCCTTCAGGGTCGTGCTGCCCCAGGTGGCGAGTTCGGCCACGATGCTGGCGTTCCACGCCCCGCCGGCGGCCGTGCAGGCGCCCGTGACCCAGTACGGGAAGATCGCCGGCAGGATCAGCGTGCGCCACAGGTTCCAGTCGCGCAGGCCGTAGACCCGTGCCGCTTCCTTGAGGTCGTTGGGGATGGCCATGGCGCCCGCGATCACATTGAACAGGATGTACCACTGCGTGCCCATCGCGATGAGCAGGATGCTGCCCCAGTCGAGCGTGACGTGGGTGGCGACGAAGAAGCCAACGACGATCGGGAAGGTCATGTTCACGGGGAACGACGCGCCGATCTGCGCCAGCGGCTGGGCGAACCGCGCCACGCGCGGCTGCGAGCCGATCCACACGCCGACCGGCACCCAGATCAGCGTGGCCAGCACCGTCATGGCGGCGACGCGCAGGGCCGTCAGCGCACCGAGCCAGACGATGTGGCCGAAGGCAGCCAGCGTCAGCGCGCCGTGCAGCGCCGCCACGGCCGCCGCCAGGGCTCTCAGGACTTCGAAGCCGATCCACACGGCGAGCACGATGCCCGCCGCGCGCCAGAGCAGCTTCTGTCCGCCGGCCTTGATCCGCACCGGAACCCGCGCGGCCGGATTGGGCACCCGCGACACCCGGTCCTTCAGCGGCAGCCAGAGGCGCTCGCCGATCCAGGTGAACAGGTAGGCGCCGCGCAGCAGGTTGTAGACCCATGAGGTGGCCGGTGTCGCCGACTCGGTCAGCTCGATCTTGAACTTGTCGGCCCACGCCAGCAACGGGCGCCAGACCAGCTGGTCGCTCACGAGGATCAGCACGATCATGGCCACCACGGCCCACAGGGCGGCCGTGTTGTCGCCCTGCGCGATGGCCTGCGCCATGTAGGAGCCCAGGCCCGGCAGCTTGATGTCCTTGTTCATCACGCTGATGGCCTCGCTCTGCGCGACGAAGAACCAGCCGCCGCCGAAGGACATCATGGAGTTCCATATCAGGCTGTGGGCCGAGGCCGGCAGCTCGACGGTGCGAAAGCGCTGCGCGCGCGTCAGGCCGTACGTCGACGCCGCCTCCTGCATGTCGTTGGGGATGGTCACCATCGAGTGATAGAACCCGAACGCCATGTTCCAGACCTGCCCCGTGAAAATGGCGAAGATCGCGGCGCATTCGACGCCCAGCAGACTGCCGGGGAACAGCGCCATGAACCCCGCCACGGTGGCCGACAGAAAGCCCAGCACCGGCACCGACTGCAGCACGTCGAGAGCCGGCAGGATGAAGGCGCGCGCCGTGCGGTTCTTTGCAGCCAGGTAGCCGGTGGCAATGGCGAAGAACAGCGAGAAACCGAACGCGATCCACATGCGCATCAGGGTGCGGCCCGCGTAATAGGGAATCTGGCTCGGCGAGCTGTCGATCTGCGGCACTGCCGCCGGATCGAAGTGCACGATCATGCCCTTGCCGAAGTGCAGCGCGCTCCACAGGAGGCCCAGCAGGATCAGCAGGAACAGCGCGTCGATCCAGCCGAGCGTGCGCCGCTCTTCCACGATCGCAAGCTGGGGGGCGGTACTTTTCATGCGGGCTTGCAGTTCTTTGCTTCGACGACGGGGTGCCGGCCACGGTGTTGCTCGGCAGCCGGCTGGCTTTCAGGTTTCAGGAGGCGGCTCTTTCGTCCGAATGAAAAAATGCCCCGCTTCGCGAGGCATCCTGAGCTTGGCGGGCGGGATTTTCCTGGTGGTTCAGCGTACCCAGTGGCACACACGGTGGTGATGGCGCGCGTCCCACTTGCACACCTTGTGCTTGGGCTGATGATGGGGCGCGGCGGAAGCAACGCCTGGGGCCAACAAGGCCACGCCGGCGAATGCGAGGATGCCGGCAAAGATGAGCTGCTTGGTTTTCATGGTGGTCTTTCTAAGCAATGACATCGAGGAACGCGTCATACATCAGGCGCAACCCCTCAACGATCCGAGTTGACACTTGGATGACATTTGATAACAGCCATGGATTCAACGTCAGCCCCTAGATGGTTGGCGGCTTCGCATGCGAGTCGGGAACCACCGCATCGGCAAGCTGAGCCGAACGAACGGTCAGGTCTGGGCGGGTCGCCGCTTCGCCAGATACATCGAGGTCGTGCTCGGCAACGCGTGCCCCAGGTTGTTCTGCACCACCGCCAGCGGCAGCGGTGCCCGCCCCGCCCTGCCCTGCAAGGCGTGCGCACCATGGGTATGGCGCAGCCAGTGCGTGCTGGCCTTTCGCAGGTGTTCGGCGTCGGCGGCATCGAGGTCCTGTGCGGCGCGCGCCAGGAACGCCTTGATGGCCTGGTAGAGTCCCGAGGACGACCAGGCGGCCGGATGCTCGGCCCCGGTGTCGAAACGCGCCAGCACGGGAACGTTCCGATTGCCGGGTGCGTCGACCTGCCGGTCGAAACCGTGGCGCGCCAGTTCTTCCTCCAGTTCCTCGATCAGCTCCAGCGCCACCGGCACCTCGCGGCGCCCCCCTGCCCTGCCGGTCACCGACAGCAGCCAAACGGGCGCCACCGAACCGTCGCCCGGCGTGGCCTCCTGTCGTGGACGCAGGTCCCCGCAGCAGGCGCCGGCGATTTCGGCCAGGCGCAGCCCGGTCGCATACAGCCAGTGCATGCCGCGGCGCAGCCGTCGACCGGCCTCGGTGTCCCCATGTGAGCGCAACCGCGCATCGATGTGGTCCCACTGCGCGAAGCTCAGGGTGCGGTTGGTGCCGAGCGGCTGCCCAGCCTGCGAGGGCAAGGGCGTCTCGTCGAAGGGGTTGCCCGTCACGTACCCCTGGGCAGTGAGGAAGGCGAACAGGCTGCGGAGAATGACCAGCGCCTGGCGCAGCGCCACCGGCGTCAGCGGGCCCTCCAGCGGCCGCCACATCGGGGACCAGCGCTGATGATGGCGCCGTCCGCACCAGGCGACGGGCGGCCTGGCAAGGAAGGCACCGTAAGCCACCGCGTCCTCGCAAGTGAGCGACGACATGGCCTTGCCACGCTCCAGCACCGCCCATAGCAGCAGTCGCTCGGCCTCCTTGCGGTACGAGCGCTGCGTGGACGACAAGGGCTCCTGCGCGATGCCGCCACCCTTCGCGAGCAGCCAAGCGCCGATCGCCTCGTGGTCATTGGCCGCCGAGAGCCGGCATACCTCCCGCGGCGCGCGGCGGCTCCCGGCGCGGCCATCCAGTCCGGCGGGCAGCACGAACTTCTCGTAGGGCACCAGAGCGGTGGCGGGCGGAACCATCGCGTCCAGCGCGGCGGGGCCTAGCTGCGCGCGCCTGCGCGCCGCATGCACGCCGATGCGTACCCCCAGCACCTGCTCGTTGGCATGGAGCCAGTCGAGGATGCGTGCGGCCTTGTGTTCGCCCACGCCCGGGACCTTCGCCCACCAGCGCGCGCCGGCGTCGTTGATGCGCAGCACCAGTGCGGACAGCGTCGCAAGGCCCGCGCGTTCGAGCCGCTCGGCCAGGGCCGGATGCAGCCAGGCAGCCACGCTGTCGCCCGGGCGCGGGTCCTGTGCGACGAGGCTCTCGAGCCAGTGCAGCGCCTCCAGCTGGCGCTCGATGACGCGTGCGCGGCGCGAAGGCTGGGTGCCCCCCGCGGAGCGGGCCGTTCCCGCTGCGCCGCCGCCCTGCGGGAAAGCGGCTTCGTACGCCTCGATCTGTTCGGCCTCCGAGAAATCCTCCATGCCCTGGGCCTGGGCGAATTCGGCGAGGCTCGGCAGCGCCGGTGTCGCGGTGAAGCGCTCGGGGTCAAGCAGGATCAGGCGCGCGGTGCCCGGCTTCTGTTCACGGCGCGCGGCGGCGGCGAACGCATCTCGGATCCAGGCCACGGTGCGGCGCACCGTGCGCAGGTCGACGTGCTCGCCCTCAAGGCGCAAGTAGCGATCCCAGGCGGCGCGTTCATCGACCCCCTGGGCCAGTGCGCGCATGAACGCGAAGTGGCCCCGATGGAGCTTGCGGGGGGGTGTCGTTTTTTTCACTGGTGCTGGGTGCGCCGGGTGCCCGTCACGCTTGCCGGAACGTCCACCACCGGCGCGGTCCGCTCGCGGGTGGCGGCAGTTGCTCGGTGCGCCTGCCGTGAACGCGGCGTCGCAGTGCGACCTCGAGCGCGCCGTCTTCCAACTGGACCAGTTCCGCGGGACTCGGCGCGAAGTGGCGGGTCATCGCCCCACTCCCTGCGGTCGGGCACCGTTGGCGCCTAGCGCAATGCGTGCTCGGGTCCGGCCCGACGGTGCTCCCAAGGACACCCTTGTTCGGGTCATCGAGCGCACTGCCGCACTCAGTTGCAAGGTTTTATTCATAGACCGGTCGATGCGACGTGCCGCTGCCGCAGCGCCTCACCTTTTTTGCGGCGAACGGGCTGCGCCGGGTCACCCGTTTGCTTTGATTTTGCATAATCATCAATGCCAATTTTAGATGATCTCTTGGCGTTTTGGAGAAGCGAAAGTCGAGGTACGCGCTAAGTCCTTGATTCGATTGTGATTTTCTCGAGGCCTCCATCCATTCAGAAGGCGGAACATCGAGGCGAGAAGGACCATGCTGAGGCACTGGATTCGCTTCCGGGCCTAAGTGGGCGCTTGCATTGAGGATTTCACTGGGGGTCCTGCGCGCATGGGACGCCGCCCTGCTCCCTCACCCGCGCCAATCGATGGGGTGGGCATGATGTCAGCGCCACGTTTCTTGGCCTCGCTCTGATCGTCGGGCCTGCTGTCTTCGCATGTGGTGAGGGCTGCAGGCAGATCCTTCGTCGCGGGGCAATGTGAGAGGTATTGGGCAACGGCTCCAAGGGCGTGCCCGCCATTGAGCGGTTGTCTTCGCCTTTTCCCTTTGTGAGTACTTTTGGGATTTCAAGCGCGAAAGGCCGTTCGTCCGCGAAGCGGGCGCGTCATGCCGACAGGGCTCCTTTCGCACGGGAGTAAGCCCATACTTAGCTAGGAGAGAGCCATATGCAGGCCGAGAGGCATGTGCATCGCGTTGTCCGTTCCCGTGGAACCGCCCTCGCGGGGCGTGCTGCGGATGTGTTGACAGCCTCCACTACAAGGTGGGCGGCACGACGACCTCCCAGGCTGGAACCACAACGCGAGCAACTGCGCTGACCGCCGAGCGGATCGTGCCGCCCAGGCCGCGGTGGACGTCGGTTGCAGGCCAATATGGCGCTGTCGCCCGTGAGGGGCAGCTTCGCAGACGGGCTGTTTAATGCCACTGTCTTGTGTCCTCTGAAGAAGCGCCTCATCAGAGTACGGGCGCAAGTTCCCTGGCTCGGATTGCCGCAGCTCGCTATTCACTGCGGTCTCAAATCCCAACGATGCTCACATGAAGGCAGGCCCAGGTTTGAGCGGCGGGATCCCGCCAAGCGCATGTCGACAGGGAGAAAAGAATGGTGGAAAGTTGAGGGGCCAAACGCTGCGCGACCCTCACCCTCTGCAGACGTGATGGCGCAACGCGAAGCATCGGGGCGAGGCACGCCACGGACACGTCCAGTTCGAGCAGGGCACGCCGCACGCGCCTTGCACACAGCTCGAACCGCGTGAATCGTTCAGACTTGCCTTTGGAGGGAACGCGAAGTAAGCCGGGAGGTTCCGGTCGACGTCCGGCAGAAACCTCGGAAGCCTCGCGGCGTGACTCGAAACACCACGTCGCTGGCCTCCGACGCCATCCAGAATGCACTCGTGGAAGCGGCCCACCGGCAGTGCTTCGGCGCGGCCGCGGGCCACGCAGCGGCGAGCACTCACGATGGGGAAGACGGCTGTCCGACGGTTTTTCGGCCGCTGAACATCCGGTCGCCGACAGTGTGCAGGGGAGTTGCGCCGAGCGCGCCAGCCTTGACGCGGCCGGGGTCGCTTGCCCGGGGGCTGACCTGTGCGTGCTATTCACAGGACACCATGCGGCTTCATCTCTCAGCCCCGCGCCACCCAAGCCGGGGGCCGGCGCAGCGAGAGTGGCTTGGGGATGCGCTTCAACGACAGAGAGCATGCCTGCGGTGCAACTTGCGAGGCGCGGCGCCCATGAGCGCTCGATGGGCACCGGTGAAACATCCATACCGGGCGAGGGTTCCGGCCTGTCTGCATCCCGGCGACTCAAGCCCCGGGGAAGGTTCTTCCAGTCCAGAACCTCGGCGAATCGGGCTGGCGCCTTCCAGGCGCTCAGGAACTTCTCGAACCCCCTCCCCCTGATTCCTTGTCGCGCCTTCGCGATCAGCCGAGCATCCGGACCTTCTGCAAGGTCTCGCCGACGGACTTCAGCAAGATGTCCGGGGTCAAGCCGGATACGGCGCCGGATGTCAGGGTCAGCGTGACGGTGCCGTCTGGCGCGCGCAGGCAAGAACCGACGGTCTTTCCGTCGTTCACGATGGTCAGCTTCTCCGCCTTCGCCACAGCCTCCAACCCCTGCAGTCGGGCAACCACGGCGGCTGGTGCGAGCTTCATTCCACGCACCTTCTCGGCGCGCTTCAACACGCTGCGACGATCCTTGTCGAGCGCCGCATTGAGTTGTTCCGCATGCCGATGCTGCACTTCCAGCGGACTGCGGAAGCACTCCAGCACGGCCGAAGGCAGCTGCGCCACCATCAGTGCCTTGCGGATCCAGGTGTGGCTCACCCCGAGCTTCTCGGCCAGCTGGCGCTGGGTCGGGAACAACTGCTCCTCGAGGGCACGCTGGTACATCACGCCTTGTTCATAAGGCGAGAGATCAGCGCGCTCCCGGTTCTCACGATCCATGGCTGCGAAGAGTTCGGCATCGCCGAGTTCGTCGAGCCAGATGGCCGCCAGCACCGGAATCCCCAGCTCCAGACACGCCCGATGGCGCCGGTGACCAAAGACCAGTTCGTACTGGCCGGGTTCATCGACCAGCGGACGCACCAGGATCGGCTGCACGTTGCCGCCAGCCAGCTCGATGTCGGCCTTGAGGCCGGCGAACTCCGCGCTCTCGAACGAGGCCGGGTGGCGGTTGGCCCAGCGCGAGGCCCGGATGGTCGCGGGGTCGATCTTGCGCGTGGGTGTCGAGCCATCGTGCTGACGAAGCCGTTCGCGCAGTGCGGCCAATTCACCTTCGACGGCTTGCATCTGGCCGCGGAAGGCCAGCATCTGCCCGGGGCCGGTGCGGGGGGCGGGCTGACCCGTCTGTGCGGGTGGAAACCTGGTTTCCAGCGCCACGGGGGCCGCGCCTGGCAATGCAGGCGGGGCCGGGGTCATCGACACGGAGACCGGTGCCGCGGCGGGAACCGGTTCTGGAATCGACAGGCCGGCCGTCAATGCTTCGAGACGCTTGCGGGTACTAGCCATTGAAACCTCCTGGGCAATGGAAACCTGGTTTCCACGCGGGCCGCGTGGGACGGAATCGGCCGGACAAGGACGAAAAAGACGTCCGGGCCCGGATGCCTGGAAACCTGGTTTCCAGGCGGCAGGCCGCGACCACTGCGTGGAAACCTGGTTTCCACGCACGGGGCCCGCTCAGCCAGCGGCGGCAGGCGCGAGGCTCGCCGCGGAGGCTTTCAGCACTGCGCACGGCGCGACCGCGCGCCACGGGTGGCAGCGGCGTCGCGGTGGAAACCAGGTTTCCAGGCCGAGCCGTCGCCCTCTTCATTTCATGCAGCAAGGCTCTCATTGCACCTGCGCCTTGTCCGACCAGCTGCTGACCACCGATTGCTCGACCAGGTCGACGAAGGCGTCGTACGCATCGGCCGCGCGCTTGTAGGTCTTGGCCGCGCCTTCATATTTCTGCACGTCGTAGACGGTCGCGAACTCGGCCGCCTTGTTGCTGGTCACGCTGGTCTTGGGAATCTCCACCGGCAGCGTGTACTCACCATAGGTGGCCTGGATCCACTGCCGGACCGCCGGCGTGGCCGGATCGCTGGGGTCGACCCGGCTGAGCAGCACATGCAGGAACTCGAAAGCCTTGCGGGCGAGGTCGCCGCCTTGTGCATCGAGGTTTCCGCCCAGATCGGCGAGCAGCGACCAGAACTGCGCAGACGATGCGAAGTCGAGGCCCGAGGGCGGCACCGGCACGATGATCCCGTTGGCCGCCCACAGCGCGTTGATGGTCACGTAGGACAGCGAAGGCGGGGTATCGATGACGATCACGTCATAGAGATCACGCACGCTCTCCAGCCCGGCGTTGAGCACATCCCAGAAGCGCGCGCCTGGCTCCTGCATCTGGCGCGCCGGCAGCGCGAACTCGGCCGAGAAGAGAAAGGGCGCCGCCGCCACCAGGTCCAGCCCGTCCCAGTAAGTGGAGCGAATCGCATAGCGGATGTCGGACTGGCTGCCGTCGCACAGCGGGGCAATGGTCATGTCCTCGCTGATCTCCGCTTCGGGCAGCAGACCATGCAAGGTGGTGAGCGAGCCCTGGGGGTCGGTGTCGATGGCCAGCACGCGATGGCCACGCAGGCTCAGCCCCTGCGCCAGCACCATGGCCGTCGTCGTCTTGGCCACGCCGCCCTTGAAGTTCCCCACGGCGATCGTGAACGCCTTCTTGCCGGCAGGACGCATCTTGTCAGCGCGGTAGGTCCGCGTCCAGGCACGCAACTCGTTCAGCTCGAAACTGCGCTTGCCGCCGGCCGGCGTCAGCCGGCCGCTGGGCAGATCTTCCTTGGTGATGCGATAGGCCACGTGCGCCTTGTCGACACCGCACAAGGCTGCCAGTTGCGCGGTGGAGTAGATCGGTGCAACCTTGCGGGCTTCAGGTGCCAGCAGCCGCCCACGGATCTGCTCGACCATCGAGCCCGCGCGCACGGCCAGCGCCGCGATGCGCTGCATGTCGATGCGTGCACGCGGAGGGGAGGGGTTGGAGGGAGCGAGCGTGGAAACCTGGTTTCCAGCGCCGGCGGGAGCGGGCAACGCCATAGAGAACAGCCTTATTCAACAGAATTCAGCCATTCTATGAGAATCCGTCGAATGAACAAGATATGAAAACAGACTCACCCAACCGAGGCTGTCTATTGTGAGAAGAGTTGGGGACCAAGGTGAGATCGATTGGGATTGTCTCGCCTGGCGGGCCTCCAGGCGGTGCGGATTCCGAGGGATCCAGGCATCGATGACGCCCTCACGGCCCGGGCGAAGCGGCATTCAGCGCCGCTGTGTCGTGGGAGGCACGCAGTTTGTGCGTCGGAGCCCTTGTCCACTCACGCCAAATCCCAAGTAAGCACACATTGGCGCGGGCCAAATCCCATCCGACCTCACATTCAATCCCAAAGGTTCTCACATGAAATCCCAGCGTTACTCACACAAACCCTTCCAAGTACTTGTCGCGATTAAAGAAACTGCACCTTCAATTCTTCAATCTCCCCAAGTGTTTCTTTTCAAAGTATCAAGAGCTCTCGTCTGAACTGTAAATTGACCGAATCACAAAACCTCGGCATGATGTGAACCCGTTGATCCCCTGAAAGAAGTCC
>NZ_CDRNCW010000003.1:0-372360 GCF_977011995.1 Variovorax durovernensis
TTGAGAGACCGCCGCGAATCCGTGACAATGCGGGCTGTGGCCAACTCACCGAACGATTCACCCGACAACACCACCGAGCCTGAAAAGCCCGGTGTTTCGCGCGCATCAAGCCGACGCCAACTAACCGCCGAGAATGGCCAGTACCGCAAGGCCAACGAGATGGTGGGCATGCGAGCGAAGAAGGGCCGTATCACACTCGTCACCTGGAAGATTCACCAGTCGCTGGTGAGTCACGCCCAACTTCAGCACCAGCAAAGACTTCGAGACGCGGCGAAGGGTCGCCCCATGGAGACAGGGTCGTTCTCGATGCCCTTGAGTGAGCTTGTCGCGTCCGCCCATTACGGCAGCAACGGCCTGGAGTTGTTCAAGGACTACATCCGAGAGATGCAGACGACATTGATCGAATGGAATTCCGACGAGCACAGTGCGAACTACTGGCGGTCGTCGCAGATCCTCGGTTCCGTCGAGATAAAGTCCCCCGGCCCCCCCCATCCCACGATCCTGTACTGGAGCTTTCCGGACGTCGTGCGGGACTATGTGCTCGACCCGAAGCTGTACACACGGATGATGGTCGACCTCAACCAGAACGTTAGGTCCCTTCCCGGCGCAGTGCTCGCGGAAATCGGGATGCGGTACCTCACTTCGCCGGCCGGCATCACGAACCGCGAGGACGTGGCCTGGTGGGTCACGGCACTGACCGGCCGCTCGGACCGAGAAATGGAGTACAGGTACTTCAAGCGCGACGTGCTCACCCCCGCGTTGCGCGAGGTTGACGAGATCCAGGGAGAGTTTTCGCTGGAGCTGATCGAGCACCGCCGCGGTCGCCGAGTGGAAGAGTTGCAGATGCGGGTGCTACGAAAGTCACAGGGAAGCTTGAACGTCAACGAGCCCCGCAACTTCTTTGATCTCAACCTGCTCGCGCGCATCCAGGCGTTCGGTTTCAAGGAACAAGATGCGGGGCAGCTGTGCATTCAACATGACGAAGGCCTGCTGCGCCGAACCACCGAAGCACTTGAGGCGCGCCTGAGAAACAGCGCGCTGCCTAAGATCGAATCCCCGCCGGCGTACTTCAGAGACGCGTTGAAGAAGGGGTACGCGTCGGCGCAGGACATGTCGAGCAAGGATTCGACGAGCACGGCGGTAGGCAGCGCGGCTCAGGCCTTGGTCCAACTCGAGGGCGCATCGCCATCTCCAGCAGCAAAGCGGCCGGCAACGAAGAAGTCGAAAGCGGACTTGGTCGCCGAATGGGTGAGGGCGCTCGCAAAGGAGGCCGAAGTGGCGTTTCGGGCGCTGGATGCTCCTCGTCAGGCCGTCCTGACCGCCCAGTTCGAGAGCGAGGAGGTGCCGAAGATGCTTGCCGCGATAGCGCGGGCCTGGGCGGAGGAAGGCATCGATTCGAGGTCGGCCAAGCACACATTCTTCCGGTGGTTGGCGACACGTCCGCCGTACGAAGAGCCTGACAGTGAGCAGCTGCTTGAATTCAGCCTTGCCGGAGTCTTACCGGCAGGAAGCCTCAAGCTCTGACGCTCGCGGCGATCCGCGGAGCCATCCGTTCGACTATCGTTTCGCACCGGAACATTGCGCGAAACGATAGGGTGGGCACGAATTTTCGGGTCAGTTCGCTCATTGTTTCGTAGCGAAACAGAAATCGAAACATCACTGGCCGGTTCGGCGAGCCCAACGGGAGCTTTTTCCCCTACGCGTTTAGACGCGGCGCGCAGATGTGAACTGGCCGCCCGCTCGTTTCGGAAAACGACCTCTGACGTTGCGCGCGGAGTCCGAACAATGAATCCTTCCAATCGAAGAAGGAGCCTCGACATGACACCCGATCTGCTAGAAAACGTGCATGCCTACATCGAACACATGCGGCGCCGGCTTCCTCCGGCGCCGCCCGTACGGAGGGCTGGCCCCGGAGGCACCCTGATCTGGGAAGCCCCGGCGCCGCTGTCGGCGGGGTACATCCTTCTGCACTACCCCATGCCCCTAGATTGGGCGTCGCCGCATAGTGGGCGCTGAGCGCCAAGTTGATCGGGCGGGGCGTCTCGGCCCCAGCCTGTTCAAGGCGGCCAGCGACACCTGGTGCGGGAGCTCATGTCGGTGCCCGGTTGTACTCGCCACGCCGCTCAACTTTCTCAAATAGCTCGGGCATATTCTCAGATACCGCAGGCCATTTTCTCAAGTTGCGCCCCAGGCCTGTGGAGCCGAAACCAACGAAGTTGCTTTGTCTTGAGCGGGAGAGTCCCAAGAGAGGCATTGCTGAAGGAACAGGTTTCCAAGGGAGATTTCAGGCTGGGACAGTGTCCAGGTGCCGGGCGGCCCCAAAGGGTGCCGCCAATGATCCAGCGCACCAGGTGTTCGGGCCGCCGATGCCTCAAGGAAGCGAAACCAACTGATTTTCTTTGTCTTCAGGGGAGAGTCCCAAGAAGGCCAGTCTCGAAGGAACAGGTTCCAGAGGAAGATTTCAGGCTGGAACAGGGGTCCAGATGCCGGGCGGTCCTTCGGGCGCAGAAAACGGCGCCGGGGAAAGGCGATCGGCGCCCAAACATCTGGCGGATAACTCGCTCGATGCTGTATCGTTGCTGAATTGCAGCGTATTAATAGTGCGTTGCGAAGTAAACAGGATGCGGCAGTCCGTCGCGCCATTTGTTGCGAGGGATTCATGGCCATCACACTGTCGACGCCCCCGGGTTCCGCTCGGCCCGAAGCCGCAAGCCCGAGTGCCGTCGAGCGTGCCCGCCTACTGCGCGCGCAGTTCGAGCAGTCGGCGAGGGCCAGGACCTTCTCCTTCAATGTGCAGAACCCGAGCGGCAATCCCGCTCCCGCGGCGTCCCTTTCCCCCCTTGATGCCCCCCGTCCTGCGGTGCAGTACGACGAGAGTCAGCGTGCGCTGATCGCTGCGACCGACCATGTGGTGATCGGGGAGGCGGTCGCTGGTGCGGGTAAGACAACGACAGCGATCGGCTACGCGGCGGCGCGGCCCACTGAACGCTTCCTCTACATGAGCTTCGGGCGGGCGAACGCCGAGGAGGCCAAACGCCGATTCGGCCCGAACGTGCAGGCCTCTACATCTCACGGCCTGGCCTACAAGGCACTGGGGCACAAGTATCAGGATCGCCTGGTCAGCTCCTGGCGGCCGCGTGACATCGCTGAAGCCCTCGGGGTCGAGAACCGGATGGGCGCGTGTATCGGAAGGACACTCAACGCCTTCTATTCGAGCATCGACAGCGACGTCAATGAATCGCACACGCAAGCGCTCGGCGACTGGGGATTGACACCCCAGGAAGAGGGGTACGTGGTCGAGCAGGCGAGGGCAGCCTGGCGCAAGATCATCGCTCCGGGTTCGAAGCTCCCGTTCACGCACAACACCTATCTGAAGCTCTGGTCGTTGCAGGACCCCAGACTCGACTATCCCAACATCATCCTGGACGAGGCGCAGGATACGAATCCGCTCACCGAGCAGATCGTGGTCGCGCAGCTCGGTCACGCGAAACTCCTGGCGCTGGGCGACCGGCACCAGTCGATCTTCGCCTTCAACGGTGCGACGAACGCGATGCAGAACCTGCGGGCGCTTGACGGCTCGCGGGTTGTCTCCATGCCGCGCACCTGGCGATTCGGTGAGCGCACGGCCGGCCTGGCCAACACGCTGCTGCAGAACCTCAAGGGCGAATCGGTCCAGATCATCGGCATGGGGACCGACACAGGATGGGGGCCTCGCTCGACACTGCTCACGCGCACCAATGCGGGGCTGTTCGACGAGGCCTTCTCGCGCAGTGGCCGCGGCGTGCACTGGCTCGGAGGCGTTGAGAACTACAACCTCGACCTGATCCGCGACGCGCACAGCCTATGGGCGAGCACCTTGTTCAAGGTGAAGCAACCGTTCATGAAGCGCTTTCGCTCGTGGGGCGAGTTCGTTGAGTATGGAGAGGCTTCCCGGGACGCCGAGACGCGCATGCTCATTCGCGTCATCGAGCGCTACGAGAACAAGATTCCGGGCCTGATCGACCAGGTCGTGCGCAACGAAGTGAAGGACCCGACGCAGGCCGAGCTCGTGTTGACCACGGCCCACAAGGCGAAGGGCATGGAGTGGGACTGCGTGCGCATCGGGGACGACTTCGAGTTCCTGTTCGAAGCCGAGGAGGAGATCTGCCAGAACGGCGTGCTCTCCATTGCGACCGAACAGGAAGTGAACCTGCTCTACGTCGGCATCACCCGGGCCCGCGGCATGGTCCGGCTCAACGGCGAGACCGAGCAGTGGCTTAAGGAACTACCCACTCTACAGGCGGAGCGCATGCGGGCGATGGAACTGCGGAGCAACGCGCGCCAGCGGCCCCGGGCTTGATGCCCATCCGGCCGAACCCCATTCCCATCGGAGACCCCATGACCATTCAAGCCCCTGCAATCAGCACGGAAGATCAGGCGATCGCGGCGGCATTGCTCGAGGTGCGTCGGGCGAGGCAGCCAGCGCAAAGCGAAGTGGCCCGCGAGGCTTTGCACCGGGCCAGCGTTTCGGCTTTCGGCTTCCCAATCCCCCCGGCCTGGTCGGGGCGCGTCGACGTGCACGGAACGACCGCGCGGGGACACCATGTGGATCTCGTGGGGCTGCACGAGGGTGACAAGGTGAGCTCCATCTCGTTGCACGCCCAGGCCGCGACCGGCTTCGTGCTGCTGATCAAGCTGTCGCCTGGCGGCGAGGCTGCGCTGGAGAAGGCGCTCGCTCTCGAAGACCGTCTGGCAGTCATTCACGCCCATGCCATCGAGAACGAGCTGCGACGCGAGGAGCTCTTCGCGCAGATCGAGGTGAAGCGGGCTCAACTCAGGGCGGGTTCCGACCACGAAGAATGGATGGCCGCAGAGATGGTGCGCCGCGAGGCTGACGTGCGCGCGTCAGCAGCCGAGTACGCGCACCAGGAACACCAGGCGCAGGAACTCAAACGGCGCGGTCTGGAGATCCAATCCAGCATCGACGCGCTCACGCGATGGAGTGACGGCGAGCGCATCTTTGCCTTTCACGAACAGGGCGACGAGCCCCACGAAGTTCGCTCCTTGGAGGAGCTGAACAGCTATGCCCCCGATCAACTGATAGCGCTTCCCGCGCAGGACCAGGAACACACGATGCAAGCCAACGGAAAGCCCGCGCCTCGAGCGGATGCGATCGACTCCATCACCGTCGGCGACGGCAAGTACACCGTCCAACTGGGCGTGAGCAAGGGGCGCTTCAGCTTCACTGCGCTGCGCAACGGTGAGCCGTGGCGCGACATGTCCGGCGATGGTGACGGCCTGATGGTGGCGATGTTCCATCACATGCTCGACCAGCAGGCGCGCATCGCGCAGTTGGAGAGTCAGCTAAACGCGCCCGCGAGCGGGGATCTGCACGCGGAGGAAGCCGCCGAATCCCCAGAGGCGCCGTCGGCCGGCGGCTGACCCTCGCCCCGCATCACCCATCTCGATCAACCACCCCGCGTCAACACGCACGCACCTTTGGAGCACCTTTGCCATGACCAACCCCTCGACCACTACCACGGCGCGCCCGCTGGGCTTCGGCTTCGGTCGGCCGCCCCAGGCCGCAGCAGCAGCACCGGCGGCCACTCTCCCCGCGGCAGCGACGCCGAACGGGCAGGGCGCGCCGATGGTGAGTGAGTCCGCGGCGCCGACGCGCGCCCCGGCCGCGCCGAGCACGAGCGTCGAGATCTCGACGGGCGACCAGCAAGCCGGCCAAGTCCCTGCCGTTCACGAGCCAACAGGCGAGATCGAGCTGGTCGCGGTTCTTGGCAACGAAGGGTCCCGCGGCGGCGCGATCTTCGCAGGCGTGTTCGGAAGCATGCAGGGAGCACAGTTCCGCGTCGACCCGTTGCTCAAGCCCATCTACCTGCTGTCGCTCATCGACGGCGCCGTGCCAGGCGTGAAAAGCGAGGGGATGGCCGCAATCGGTGCGTTGCCAGCGGTGACCGTGGTCCCTGTGCCGGTGGAACTCGCCGCGGGCTTCAAGGCAACGCTGGCGCATCTGAGTGCGACGCGCTGGGCTGAGCTCTACGACGAGCTGCTGGGCGGCAATATGTCTGCCGTCACGCGCTTCGCGCTGGAGAACGACGCACGACTGTCCAATGAAGTCGTGACGCGGATCATGGCCGAGAACGGCACGCCCTTCACGGTGCAGGTCTCGACGCCCGTGCGCCAGGTCTTCACGGGCTTCGAAGAAGACGACGGGGCTGATGAGGAGGACGTCTCGACGGAAACCGCGGCGACGCCCACAGTCACAACAACCACCAGCGGCGCGCCGGCCACACTGGACTCCGAGGGCTATCGCGCGCTGCACCTGGTGTCCTCCGATCGCGACACCGGCGACGTGGTCACCTACAACCAGGTGAACATGTTCGCTGTGTTCTCGCCCGACGAAGCCTCGGCCGGACGCATCCTGGCGCTGATCCCTCAGGGCCTGAAGCGCGCCTCGGCCCAGAGCGTCAACTCGGTGACCTTGAATGGCGTGCCCTTCGTCCTGCCGGCGCCCGCTGAAGCAGAACCCGAAGAGCAATCTCAACCGGTCGATCGGCCCTGAGGCGCGCGCATGTTCTCGCGCGATCGGCGTCACAAATTAATCGTTCGCGCCTGAAGCATTGCACGAAGCAAAATAAAATCGAAGAAACACCGGTTTCCGTCTTTAAAGTTGTGACAATGTTGTTTCAGTCGCCGATGCAGGCCCCGAGCGGGATCCTGATGGCGCCTTTCTCTCCCTGGCGTGGCTCGCGCATGCGGCACGAGGGGAGGGCTGTCCAGGCGAATGCCTGGGCGAGGCGGAGTCAAGGGAGTTTCGAGTGCGCCTGCTTTCAGGCGAGCCATGAAACAGAAGGGCAAAAAAAAGCGAGCACCGGTCGAAACCAGACGCTCGCCGCGGTCGAGAACAAATTCTGTGGATCAGAGAGACACAAAGAACCCCAGAACCTGTCCCGTATCCGAGAAGTGCTTTTGAGTATTTCCGGATCCGATGCCAGGAGAGAGTTGGTTCTAAAGTTCATGAACATTGACGACGCGTTGACCACGTCGAAGCTCATCACCACAAAACCAATTGCCCCATGCAAAGAACACAAAAAGTGTCAAAGCAACAAGTTGGGGCAATTATGGTTGAAGCTTCGTCCAAGTGTCAACGCGTCTGTCGACCGTCATGCGAAAACTGTGTTGATTTGCCGCAAAAATCCTCTTTCGCGGTGCAATGAAATGCAACTTGTCCGAACCTTGTCCTAGGCTTGTCCTAAGACGCGTTCAGCACACGTTCCTCGGGACTCGGGCGCTCAACCGTCCGCTGAGGCTCCGGCATGCGTTGACCACGGCCCGACAGCCGTGGCGTTGAGGGAATCAGATTCCCAGGTAAGGCCAGCGCTCGTTCGTTTTTGCAGCGAACAGTGCAGGAGACAGGAACACTTTTCAGCGACGACCTGCTGCTTGAGCAGGACCTCTGCGACGGCGGCGAGCGCGCGTGCTTGCCAGGGACGCTCATCGGCGGCTTGGCAGAGGCCGAGCGTGCACTGGGCGTTGAGGGCATCAGCGCAACCGCGCGCGCGGCGCGTGGCTTCTTCGCCGTCCTCCGCACGTTGGACAACGGGCGCAAGCGCCAGAAGATCTACCACCTGGGCCAGCTCGCGGAAGTGACACGGGCCGTGGAGGCCTCGCGCACCGCCGACATCTATCTCGGCAACGCGACCTACGCTTCGGCCAGATCGAGGCAGGCGACGAACGTTCGAGCGCTCCAGGTCGCCTGGGTCGATGTCGACTGCTACACGCTCGGCCTGGAGCCGACGCCGGAGTTGGTGGAGAAGCTGGTGGAGCGCGCCCGGTTCGCCGGCGTCCCCGCCCCGACGCATATCGTGTGCTCGGGCCGCGGGCTCTACCTGAAATGGTTGCTCGAGGCGCCTGTGAGCGACTCGGATCTCAAGCCCTGGGGCATGTTGCAGGCTGGGCTCAGCGCGCTGTACCGCGACATCGGAGCCGACTTCTCGGCGATCGACTCGGCACGAGTGCTTCGCATCGTCGGCAGCCGAAACAGCAAGGTCGACGCGGCGGCGTCAGCGCGGCGGGCGGACCCGTCGATGGTCGGCGTGGTCTGGGACAGCGCCAGGCGTCATCGCTTCCAGGACCTGTGCGTCGCCGTGGCGCAACTGGACCTCAATCTCGCAGCGCCCAAGCGCGAGCGCGCCAAGCCAAGCCACCACGCAGCGCTGGCTGGCATGGGGGAGGATTCGTCGCTGCCTCCTGAGCTGCGCGGCAACCTGAAGTTCCTGGAGGCCTTCGGGCGCGACCTGCATCCCAACCTCGATCTGGAGGCCCAGGCCCGCTCGGAAGGAAAGAACGGGATGTCGGGCGTGACGCTCGGCTGGCACCGGTTCCTGGACCTGCGCGACCTGTTCCTTCGGCGCGCCGAAGCTCGAGGCGCCACGGGGATAGAGGAGGGCTCACGCGACCTGGCCATGCTGTGGATGGTGAACTTCCTCGCCCAGGCGCGCATGGTGCGCTCGAGCAATGTGCTTCGCGAGGTCGAGATGCTGATGCCGGCATTCGCTGGCGTAGGCGTGCCGGGCCCGCGCGGCTTCGAGCCTCCCAGCTCGTCAGGGGCGCTGGACACGCTCGTGGCCAAGATGAAAGCGGCGGAGGCGGGCAAGCGCGTTCGCTTCGGCGGCGGATTGTGGGATCCCAAGTACACACCATCGAACGACTACCTCATCAACCTGTTCGGGATCACCGGCGACGAGATGAAGGGCCTTCGCACCATCATCGACTCAAGCGAGAAGCGCTGCCGCGCGGACAGCAAGGTTCCGGGCCGGGCGCAACGCAGAGAGGTGCGCGAATCCTGGCAGGCGGCGGCGCTGCGGATGCGCGCCGACCTCTGCGAGCCCTCTGCTGCGCAGAACCAGCCCGCGGTGCCCGCCAGGAAGCTCAACGCGCACATCGCCAAGGCCCACGGCGTGAACCCCGAGCAGCTGCGCAGGTTCTTCAAGACACACGACGCCGCCCTGGCGCTTAAGGAAGCTCGAAAGAAAGGGGAGGCTCCACTCCAGATGCGGCGGACAACCAGGCCGCCGCCCACCCCGGCCGCACCCGTACCAAGCCCGAGCCTGGAACCTGTGGCGCAGCCGCCGCATCCCGGCGTGCAGCAAGCGAAACAACAGGAAGAGAAAGGCTCTGCCTCCCTCCAGGCGTTCCGTCGCCGCGGGTATACCGGCCCCGATGAGCCGGGAGCCATTCGGGCATGGATCTCTTCCTTGAGGCAAGAGGCCCTGGCCGCAGCCGGCACCATCTGTGACCTGAGCGACGAAGAGGCAAAGGAAGCCAAGAGCAAGGCGGTCTACGAGGGGGTGCTGGCGCGCATCTCACAGCGACTGGAGGCCACCCGGGCCGAGCTCGGGCCCGTGGCCGATGCCCTGCCTGCTGGGCCTGATGCACCGGCTGCACCTGATCCTTCGGGCAGCGTGGATCTGAACGTGGCGCCAAGCCTTTTGGTTCCGCAATTCCACCGCGAACAGGTAATTCCACGGGAGAATGCGAAAACGAACGGAATTTCCATGCCTGCAACCATCGAATCACGGGAATTGACAGCCTCCGGCGCCCAGCGCCCCAAGGCCTCAAAGCGAGATCTCCTCAACCGCGCGCGCAAGGCGCAGTTGAAGGAACCGCTGCTGTCCGGTGTTCCTGAGGCACCAAAAGAGGGCTCGCCGCAGGGCGATCTTCTGCAGCTGGACCAGGGCTCGGCCCCGGCACCCGTCGCGCAGGATCTGGGTTGCACCGCGGCGTCGGCCTCATCGCAAGAGACCTCGAAGCAGGCGATTGCGATCAACGTGATCCCGGCCGACCTGCCAGGGGACTGGACGGGCGGGGGAGGTGCATTGCGATACGACGACGTGCCGGACGACGCGGAGCCCGCCGGCATGCCGGACTTCGATGATTCCTACCTGGACTCGCAGGTGCCGACCGGCGTGCACGCGCGCCAGGCAGAGGCTCCTGCGCAGGCGCCGGCACCAGTGGCGCCGCGGCCTTCCGCTCTCCCACGGGGATTCACAGCATCAGCGACGGCTGCGTCCGCGCCGCCGGCAGCAGGGAAGGTGCTGAGTTTCGCCCGCCCCGCGGCACACGCGCCGGCTGCACCTGCTGCGGCGCGGCCCTCGTTTGGCACGCTTGGCCACGTGCCACAGGCCCAGCCACCGGCTCCGTCCGGATCCCCGAGCCTCAAAGGGACGGCTGCGAATCGACCGCGTGCCGGCGCCAGTCCCGTCGCCCCAGCAGCCCCAGCAGGCGGCGCGATGGGCTTCGGCTTGAAGCCGGCGATGCTGTCCGCCGACCAGGCTCGGATCAACGGCCAGAACGTGGACTTCGCGAAGCTGTTCGAGGATCCCAGCTACGACGCGAACGGCGTGCCAGTGGGTTATCCAAGGGCAGCAGCGTGGCCCGAGGACGATCTACCCGCGGGCAGCAACTACAGCATCGCCGACTGGGCGGCCGCCAGGGTGGCAGATCCCACGATGCTGCATGGCCACATCGTGGTGGAGATTCAGGTGGGCAATCCGATCCGCAGCGCGCTGCTGCAGATTCCGCGCGTGGCGCCCAAGGACCAGACCCAGGGTGACGGCGCCGGCGGCGGGCTTCGGGTGGTCAACGGCAAGGTGTTCCAGGCCGAGCCCTCGGGAGGCATGGAGGACTGGGTGGCCGATGTACTGGCGGACACCATCATCGTCTCGCGCAAGTCACCTGTGGACTCCCGCTGGCGGGGAGCGGTGGAGGGGGGCATCGAGCAGATGCGCGGCGGCGTCAGCAGCTACTTCCGGATCATCCGGCCGCGTGCGCACTTCGCCGATCCCCAGAAGCTGCTTTTCATCAACGCGAAGCTGCAGGTGAATGGCTCCTTTGGTGAGGCCGGAGCGCGCGTCGTGCCACCGCAGGACGGGGCAGATGAGCCGGGCCAGAGCGACGACGCCGAGGGTCAGGATGCGCCTCGTGGATGAGCATTTGCGTCGGCGCGCTGCGGCGACGAGCGCCGATTTCCAACCTTACGAAACACCCGGCGCGATGCTACTTTGTCCTGGTACCCAATGTGCCCGATCGATTTGGCGCCAATAGAAAGGACGGCGATGAAGCCCTTAAGCATGGACGAGTTTCTTGAACGTGTGAAGCACATGCCCGATCTCGAAGCCGAGCAGGAATTGCTCATGCGTCGTGAATCGAACGCCGAGGAACTCGCGGTTGCGCAAGCGCAGATCGCGGAGATCGAGCAGCGCTGCGGCAGCAAGACCAAGGAGGCGCGCGAGCTGGGTCAACACCTGCAGGTGATCGGCGCCGACAACACGCGCGTGGGTGTCGCCCTGCGCCTGCTGCGCGACTGCATGGAGCGCACGCGCTGGTCGAAAGCCGTTCGCGCGGTGCATGGTGACGAAGGTTGGGCCGCGTGCCGGGAGTGGATGGCCATGACCAGCCGTGACACGACCCCGCAGTTCTCTGATGCCTATATCGCCAACCGTGCGCAGGCGGAGGCGGCCGAAGCACCGGTCGAACGAGGGGAGGTTGTCCATGGATGAAAAAGCCCTGCTCGAAGACCTGCGCGTGGTCGAGCTCAAGAACTTGCGCGACGACTTCCAGCGCAAGCACCGGGAGTGCGAGAAAGCGGCGCATGCGCTAGCAGCCGCACTCCCGGTGGGCGCCGAGCGCAACCGGGCCTTCGATCTCTACGAGATCATCCGCACGGCGCCGCGGGAGGCCCGGTCTTGAACCGGAACGGCATGACCGTGATTCCTGCGAAGGTGGTGGCTCGTCTGCACATTCGCTCCACTGACACCTACCCGGATGTGGAAGTCGAAGTTCTGGATGGCACCGACCTACAGCCTGAGCATTCGCCAGTTGACGTGTACCTTGCGCCCCCCGGGGCGGGGCCGGTCCTGCCTGAGGGCTGGCGGATCGAGCGCGAACACGAGGATGTCCTCGCGTTGCACCAGCGTGGCACCGCGCAGCCGACGCGCTATGCGAAAGGGGAGGTCATCCACTCACTGCTGAGTGACCTGATTGGTCAGTGCGCCGAATGCGGCGGCCGCATGGAGCACGAGGACGGCGAAGCATGGGACGGGCCGAGCAACGGCTGCGTCGACTGTGGCATCAGCACTGCCACCAGTCGCGCCGTCGCGGCGGAAACGGTCCCGAGCGCGAAAGTGGGCGACTCCCCGCAGCGACCTCTCGACGACCCGCGCTTGCAAGCGCTCTTTGGCGACGCCATCGAAGGCGCTCTGGCCCTCGGATATCAGGCGAGCAGTCCGCCTCCAACGGGTCATTGGCTTCAACGGTTCTGGGATATCGGGAATGCGGAGAGAGGGCAGACTGCCCGCAATGTCGAGCCCGCGGCCGGATGCGCACTTGTCGACGCGGTCAATTCGTTGGCGGGGCAGCTCGAGAGCATGGCCTCCGAACGCCCGGCGGACGATCTGCAATGGCGCGCGCTGCTCGAGCGCAGCGATGCCCTTCGCACGGCCTTGAAGGCCCTGCCTGGATCCGCATGATCGCCACTGAAGCAGCGGGAATCCTGCGGCCGATCCGAAGCGTGTCCGAACGCGAGATAGCCATCGCACTTGTGCTGGAGTTCGCGGAAGGGAAGTACCACGACTTCTCGATGATGGGCTTCTACGACGACGACGCTGACTTCCTGCGCGAGGTAGCCGCGCGGCTGGGCGTCCAGAACAACAAGGCCTTCACCAGCAAGATGACGCGCGTCGTCAGGCGCCTGGTGAAGTACGGCGTACTGCACAGCCGAATGATGTCCACCCAGAAGGAATACATCGGCGAGCCGGCCAAGCAAACCAACTACTGGCTCAAGCCCGGCAAGGCTGAGCTGATCCGGCACGAGCCCGGAGATCACTGGATGGGGGCGCTCGGCGAGACCGAGTTCCTTCTCCGTCACGCATACCCCAATGAGGCCGCCAGTGTCTCGAAGGAGAAGAACTGATGGAGCGCAAACCCGCGAACTTTGATCGCGATGCGCAGGTCTGGGCTACCAGGCGAGCCTGCGAGCGCGTCAAGAAAATTGCCGAGCTGGCTTGCGCA
Source organism: Variovorax durovernensis (assembly GCF_977011995.1). Taxonomy (NCBI): domain Bacteria; kingdom Pseudomonadati; phylum Pseudomonadota; class Betaproteobacteria; order Burkholderiales; family Comamonadaceae; genus Variovorax; species Variovorax durovernensis. The sequence continues at coordinate 13,063 of NZ_CDRNCW010000003.1, forward strand.
GTGGGCGGCGACACGCTGCGCGAAGAGCGCATGAAGAAATACGAATGCAAGGCCTGCTTCTACCCCGGCCGCATTCATGGCCGGATTGGTGGCGCCGCAATGACCACCCAGCCCTGCGCATGCTGCGGCGCGCCGCAGACCTACGGTAGCACCGCCACCGATCTGCTGTGCATGGGATGCGCGAAGGAGCACTCGCTGTGCAAGCACTGTGGTGGAGATCAGGAAATGCGCATCCTGCCGCCGCCTGCCGCGACGAAGCCAACGTGACTCGGCTTCCAGATCATTTGCGTAAGGAGACCGAGGCGTCGATACGGCGCGCTCGATCCTTGCGAATTCATAGGACCCGCATCTAGGGAGAGACGTAGTGAGCACTGTACTGAATCGAATGAACGCATCCACGACTCCCGAGCCATTGGGGGCACTCACCCGCGAGGAGTGGCAGACGCGCTACGCCTCTCGGGTCATGGAGCGCGCGGGCTGGTCGCGGCCCGGCGCCAATGCCGTGGCCAAGGCCGCGGCTACCCTGCAAGCGGGTCAGGAAGGCGGCTTCGACTGGGACGCGCCGGAAGACGCCGCGGACGAGGTCATGAGCAGCTCGGAGAGCAACCGTGGCTGAGAGCAGCATCGGTGATGGCGGTGCGGCCGCCGCAAGCGAGCAACTATTCGTCATCGCGAGCGTCAAGCACACCAGTCGAGAGCACGCGCACATCAGCTTCTGGGGCCCAGAGGGGCGCGGCTACATCCTCGCACTGGCCGATGGACGCGTCGGCACCTACACCGCCGAGCAGGTGAGCAAGAGTCGGCTCAACGACGGCCTGGATTGCATCGCGGTTCCTTTCGATGCGGTGATGGCGCTGCGCACGCCGACGCCGTTCTTCAAACTCAGGAATGGCCAGATGTGCCCGTTCTACGACATCGAGGGTCCGGTGGTCGACAACACGCGGGCGAACTGGGACCGCTTGATCGCTGCATCGCTGCCCCGTACCGCGGACGTCAAGCCCAAGCCCCAGGTGTTCCGTGGGAAGAAGCGCTGCTTCACCCTGGAGTCCAGCACGCGAGGCCTCTCCGGGCGCCCGCAGGCGGAAGAGGGCGCCGAGGAAACCGAACAGGAGGCTCCCCGTGGCTGACCCGACCATCAGAGCGGCAGGCACCGTGAAGGAACTGATCCCCGTGGACGTGAACGCGCTGCGGCAGGTGCTGCTGGCGCTGGTCGGCCCGGCCCACCTGGTGCGGGAGCTGCAGGCGACCCGGAGCCTGCATCAGTTGGGCCACACCAGCCCGATCGACACGCTGTGCGAGCAGCTCGACGCGTGGTGTCCGGGTGCCAGCACCGCGAGGCGGCTGAGCAAGGCCGAGCGCACCGAGCTCCTGGACTGGGCCAGCGCGTGCCAGTCGGCGTACCACATCGACTCGACGCCCGGCCACCGGTTCGGCGCACTGACCAGCAACCTGCAAGAGAACCGCGCAGGGCTGGTCGGCTACGTGGAGTCGTTGCTGGCCGTGCGAGGCGGCCGCACACCTGATGCCAGCGGAGCCGAGCGCGTCTCGGAGCCATCATGACCTTCCCGCCGGAGAGCAGCTGGGGCAGCCCGGCGAACACTGTCGCGATGGAGGCGGCGCAGTTGCGTTGGGACACGAACCTGCAAGCAGGCCTGGCCGGTCAGCCAATGCCCGAGAGCGGGGAGCCCATGGCCTACAAGTCCGGCTGCGCAAAGCGCCGTCTCGCGGCGGGCGAGATCATCGGCTTCGTGTGCCAGACCAGTGAGTGCGCCGCATGCGGCTCGCGCAACTGGGGGTGGCGCCTTGGATGTGGCTGCTGGCCCATGTCGGACTTCGCCGAACACGGTGCGGGCCGCTACGTCTTGCGCTACGGCTATCAGGTCGAAGCCGGAAGCGACCCAGCTGCGCCCGCAGCCACGTTCATGACGGCCGAGCGCGCGCTCGAGCTCGTGGCGGCCGGGCGTGAAGTGGTCGACGTCATGACCGGAGAGGTCGTGCCGGTGGCGACGACATGAACCTCGATCTTTTCGCAGACGCAGCGCCACCCGTTCCGCAGCGGTCACCCAGCGACCTGTCCGTGCGCGCCGGCGTGAACCGCATGGAAGGCGTGCTTGGCGACCCTGGCCGCTGGATCTACCGCGACGAGGTCATCCTGCACGATCGCCGACTCGAGGGACGCGGCGCATGGGCGACCGTCGAAGGTGTCGGCCGGCCGCGTGTGGCGAGCGACGACCTCGCGCAAGTCCAGGCTGCGGTGGACCAGCGCGCGGCGCCGGGGGCACACCGTGCCGGTTGATGCGCAGGTGTTGATGACACTCGCGCCGTTGGGCGCTCTGGTGTCCGCACCGCCGGTGAGCTCGCAGCAGCGCGCGGCGCCGCCAGAGCCACCCTGCGCCCATCGCACACCGGTGCGCTACGAGATGCAGGACGTCGAGGTATCGCCCTACGGAGATACCGAGGCGCAGCTGGTCGCAGTTGGCGGTGAAAGCACCATGCTGGATCTGGACATTGGCAGGTTCCGCTGCAGCCTGTGCGGCGACATCGGCTATTACACGGGCCTGTGGCGCAACTTCTACGAGAAGGGCATCCCGTGCCCGGGGAGCGAGCTGGTGCGGCGATATCGAAGCACCGCCGATCGTGCATGAATTCAACCTTACGAAAGACACGCGCGACCTGTACCTTGTCGAAGGTACTCCAACTCACAACGTAGAAAGCCATTCAGCATGTTGTTCGCATTCGCAATTGTTCTTTTCGTCGCCGCGCTGGTCGTGCTTCTGTCTTCGCTCTACTTGGCCGATGGCGGTGACCGGGTGCGCACGGTCCTGCGCACCGGTTCCATCATCGCGATGCTGGCGTCGGTGCTCGCGATCGCGGCGAGCGCGTTCACGACCGTGCCTCCCTCGAACGTCGCGGTGGTCACCACCTTCGGGAAGATCGGCCCCGACCTCCTCACGGAAGGCGCGCACTTCATCGCACCATGGAGCCGCACACGCGACATCTACCTGGGACAGCAGCGCGTGGATGCGAAGGGCAGCGAAGCGGGATCGAAGGACCTGCAGAGCGTGCATGCAGACCTGATGGTGAACTTTGTGGTCGATGCGTCGAGGGCGCGCGACCTGTACGTGAGTAACCCGACACTCACCTACGCACAGCTGCTCATGGAGCCGGCCACCTACGAGACCTTCAAAGCCGTGGTGGCGCTGTACACCGCCGAAGAGCTCATCACCAAGCGCCAGGAGGTGAGCGTCGAGATCACTCGCAACCTGCAGCAGCGCATGCGCCAGTACCACCTGACTGTGCAGAACGTTGCCCTGGTGAACTTCGGCTTCAGCAAGTCGTTCGACGCAGCGATCGAGGAGAAGGTGACGGCGAACCAGAAGGCCGCGACCGCCGAGAACAACCTCAAGCGCACGAAGTTCGAAGCTGAGCAGCGGATCGCGCAGGCCGAGGGCGAGGCCAAGGCGATCGCCATCCAGTCGGCCGCCATCGAGAAGTCGGGTGGTGCGGGATACGTCCAGCTGCAGGCGATCAGCAAGTGGGACGGGAAACTGCCGCAATACGTGGCCGCCGGGTCGCCGATGCCCTTCGTCAACGTGAAGTGAATAGCGAGCCATGATCGACCAGAACGCCTGCGACGCCGCGCGCCTCTTTGATGAGCCTGCCATCGGGCCGCTCGAGGACCAGGTGCTCGGCGCGCTCGAAGAGCACGACACCACCCACGCCGCATGGGCCGAGACGCGCAAAGCGCTGGAGCCTCTCTTCGTACGCACGTTGTCGGCTTGGCTTCACGCGGGCGTTGTCATCGACATTCACGACCGCTCCGGCAAGCAGCCGCGCTGCCTGTGGATCGTGCGGGTCGGCTCGGGCAATGCCCGCGGTGCATCGACGTTTCGCATCGTTGGAGCGCCGAGTGTGATGGTCGACCCCCGGGGGGAACCGTCGTTCTCCGAATGGAGCGTTCGAGCCGTGGCGATCAGCAACAAGACAGGTCGTGAGATGAACGGCAATACACCGAACCGGCGCACCACGATCGACGGCAGCGTGACGTTGACGGGCCGCGTGTTCCACGATGGCTTTTCGGAATTGACTGGCGCTCAGCTGCAGCAGCACGAGCGCGATGCCTTCATTCGCATGGTTGCTGATGCCGAGGCGATTCTTGTGGCTCGGTCCGACGGGACTGATGGCGCGCGCCAATGACTGTGTTCGCATTCCCCGCTGCGAACATGCCCGTGCTGCAAGAAGGTGTCACGCACGCCCAGGCCATGGAGGTGCTCCGCCGGTTCTGTGCCGAATCAGAGGCCTGCCCGACCATCGCGCATCGGATGAACATCCCCTATGACACCGTATGCAAGGTCATGGACGGTGCTGTGTGGCCGGGTGCGCGCCAGGTGTGGATCGATAGGTGCATGCCGTGAGCGATCGTCGATTGCACATCTTGGAAGCGAAGAAGTGAAGGCGCGATTTCTGACCCTCTGCTTGCCGAGGCGCAAGAGACGCGGATTCCCAGGGAGAGCCCCATGAACATGAAGTACACGTCTCGGCCCGTGGCCGTGGAGTCCGAAGGCCGGCACCGATCGTCGATCGGGACCGCCACGGTCGAGAACAGTGCTCTCCTGCGAGGCTTCGAGCGGCGAAAAGTCGAGCGCGCTGCGATGCGGGCAGCGTTGGCGCAGGCCAGCGAGTTCACGGCGCTAGTCGAAAGCATGCTGACGGGCCCTGTCGATCCGAAGCACGGGGACGGTCCGGAAGCCGCCAGCCAGAGCACGGTGCTCAAGGCGATGGCCGCTCTGCGCGCTTCTATTGCAGCGCTCGATGGAGGCACAGCATCATGAGCTTCATTGGCTGCGCCTGCTTCCTCCTCGGCCTGGGCTTCGGTGTCCTTGTCGGGCGCGTGTACGAGCGCCGCGAGGCCGCGAGGGGCAAGGCCTCCGGGAGCGCATCGTGAGCGCGGCCTGCACCGTGCCTACTGTGAGCTGGCCACAACTGCGCGCGAACCTGGCCCTGGCCATCGTGGGCTTCGCCTCGCGAGATGGCGGCGCATCTGGATCGATCGGCGCTGCCGTGCGGTTACTTGACGCACTGTCCGAGCCGGACGGCCCGCTCCCTGCGCTACGCACCATCGGAGCCACCCCACCGCTCGCTGAGGCCTGCCCCGCATGGTCGCAAGTGGCACGTCCATTCACCGACGCTGAGATCGCGAGCATCTGCCTGAGCCGGCGCCATGACTTTGGGCTTCTGCCCGACTTCGCCCGCCTCGCATTGATGGCAGAGGCCCGATCGTGGGAGCAAGCGTTCGCAAAGGAACGAGAAACGACCGAAGTGAACCCGCCGGCTGGCGGCGGCACAACCACAACTGAAAGCACTGGGAAATGACTGAACCCACCACGAACGGAGCCGGCGCCGACATCGAGCAGATCGTGCATGCCCTCGAGCGCGCGCGCGACCGCCTGCAGGCCCATGCGGATGATCTGCGCAATCAGCGCGACTACAGCAGCGAGTTCGCTTCCGAGGACGCCCAGCGCATGCGCGAGGCGATCGAGGCCCTGAGAGGCCTCCAGGCGCAAAGGAAGGCGCCGCCCGTGCCCGAAGGGGATGGCGATGACGACGCCGAGCGAGATGGACACGCGTTGCCTGATCCCACCTTCCACGTACGCTGGCACAGTGCCTATCGGGGCTACACCCTGTGCGCAAAGGCCGAGCTGGGCGGAATCGACTTGTTCACCGGCGACCAGATGCGCAGCCATGCCGCTGACCGCGTGGCATCGGCCATGACTCGGGTGGTGCAGGACGGCGACTGGATGGTCCCCTTCATGCCTGTCACAGGCTTCGTCGTGAAGCACGCGCAACTGGGTGAGCTTTACGACCGTTTCGGCGTCCACAGCTACGCCATGGGGTATGCCCAGGCCGTTGTCGCATCCTTGCTGGGAGCCACGCCAGCCCTGCTTCAGGCGGCGCCGGCGACGATGCCGATGCAGCCGGTGATCATGGTCGAAGGTGTCGCTCGTTTCAGGGCCAATGCGATGGTGGACAAAGTGCTCGAGCACTCGCAGCGTCATGGCTTCGGCCTCAACGAACTGGCCTGTCAGGAGTTCACGGCGCAGGAGAGGATGCAGTTCGCTCAGCTGATCGGCTACTCGGTGAGCGGCTACGGAGAACTGTCGTATGTCTCGGACGCCTCCTATTACGCTGCGGCCCACCGAGCCGTAGCGGCCGAAGAGGCTTGTGAGAAGGCGGCGACCGACCGGCTGCCGCCAGGCGACGACAATTCGGCGGACGGCGAAACGCAGCGGGAAGATCCGAAGTGACGGGGTTGCATGCGGCGGGCGCCGCTGGAATCCCCCCGATTGTTCGCGCCGAGTACGCGCGCCTCGCGGTGACCCTGGCCACTGCCGGCTGGGAGATCGACGAGATCGCCTTGGACCTCACGCGGACCGGCCCGAAAGCCGAGATCCGTGTCGGCCGTCACGACGGGCGCTGGATGCTGGCACGGGTCGACCAGCTCGGCCGGGCGAGCATCGAGCGCTTTCAGCGCGAGCGTAGCCTTGGCATGGCGACGAACGGCACCGGCCGGCGTCCGCTTTCCCCCCAAATCGATGACATTTTCCTCGGTCGCTCGCGTTTCAGCGGTCCAGATGAGATGTTGCTCGGCTTGACGCAGCTACTGGTCGACAACGCGCTGAGCCGGGTGGATGAGGTGGAGCTGCAGCGCGCGTGGAGCGGCCTGTGGGCGCAGGCCGCGGGCACCAGGCTCGCATACAGCGTGCCGCCATGGCCAGTGGACCCAGTGGTTCAAGAAGGCGTCGAGCCCGCCAGCCCTTCGCCATGAGCGCGCCGGGTGTCGGTGCCATGGTGCGCATCCGCTTGAGCTGCCCCAACGAGCTCGCCCGCGGTGCCGTTGGCCGAGTCACCGGCAGTGTCGATCATGGACACGCGCGGCAGCTGCAAGTCGACTTTGGCATTCGAGGCGCGATCCTCGTCGACGGCGTTCATTGCAAGCCCCACGCTCCCAGTCTTGACTGGGTGCCGGGCCCGATCGGGCGGGGTGGTTCATCCCGTTCGAAACGGCGTTTGACTTCTACCCGTTGAACCTTACAGAACGGCGGCCGCGATGGTACCTTGTTGGGGAGGAATTTCTCCTCGCAAAGAAAGAATGGCGATGAAGCCGCTATCTCCCCCAACGAACAAGGCTCGCATGGTGTGTGTCGACGACATCCACCACCGCACCGCCGATCAGTCGCGCAGCGCAGCCGGGCTCGCAGCGAAGGCGATGAAGCATGCGGAGCGCCAGCAAGGTGCGCGCCGCGCGCGCGCCGCGATCACCACCTGCCAGGAGTGCGAACACAACGTCGTTGACGGTGCCGTTCGTTGCCCGCGCGGGCGCGATTGCTGGGTTGGCGGACAGCCTGCTGACGGGCAGGCCTCGTGAACGAAACGAAGAACGAACTGGAAATCGAAATGACCGGCACCACGGACGACATCCGCACCTCTGCGCTCGTGCAAGAGGACATTCAGCAGCTCAAAGACAACCTCTGGCAGGAGCCGGAGTTGAGTGGCGCCCCGCGTTGGCAACGCGCGGTCGCGATCCTTGACGCGCTTCTACCGATGGTTGTGTTCCTGGAAGATTCGGGGCGGGCCGTCGCGCCGGCCGACCTGCTCGACCTCAATCGGCTTGAGAAGCTGATGTTCGACTCATCGCGCGCACTCGGGACGGCGTTTGCCGGGCCATCGCAGTGGATCGAGGAACGATTGAAAGAACTTCCCGGCTATGTCCTCGCTCTGCGCGGTATGCCGACCCCCGGGAGCCAAGAGATGTACACCATGACTATGGTGCACGCTCGTACATTGGGGGCGGCGGCAGCAGGCGCGCGCCGCGGCGCGCAAGCGGCAATCTCCAGCACCGGCCCGGAGGCGACTGAATGCGCCGAGGACGCATCCGGGCAGCTGACGGACATCGAACTTTCTGAGCTTCAAGGCATGCTTTCGGGGTTGCCGACGAACAGTCACCGCAGCCATCTCTACTCACGGATCTTGCAGCACCGCGAGGCAATCGCAGGTCTTGGGGTTTCGGCGCTGCCGAAGGACCGGAGCAATGCCTTCGACGTAGCAGCGCCGCGGGACGTTGGACAGAGTGCAGCGGTTGCCGCGATCGAGTTCTCTTTGCAGACCACGGAAGGGCCGGAGTTCCTGCGCGCCTGGCAGCATGGGGACTGGGACACGATCCGTAGAGAGTGGCCCGAGGCACCGGGGTCAGTGTTCGTTGCTGCAGGACCTGACCCGAGTCCTGGCCTGGTGTACACGGACCGGCAGGCCCGTGACAAGGTCGCCACCGCGCTGGATCTGCCGATCACCGGGTCGCACTCGTACGCTTGGGAATACCTCCTTGCAATCGTCGAGGACCTGGCTGCGAAGTCCCCGAGTGAGGGCATGACGCCCGGCAAGCACCTCACCATGCAACTGAGCGAGACATCCTGCAACGACCTTCGCACGGCACTCGGCACAAGCGAGGAGCCCAGCAACATCGTGCTCTACATTGGTCCGTCCGAGGACGAAGACAAGGAAAAGAGCTTCGGATTGCATGCCTGGGATCAGGAGTATCCGGATGAAGGCATGGCACTGATTCACTCCCTTCCTGCCGCCACCTCCCGAAAGGCGGTCGAAGAGCGGTGGGCGGTGCTGGAACGCATCGAGCGGGCGGTGACGGTCTACGGCGACGCGCGGGCAGGGTCGGCGATGAACACCGCGACGCTCAAGGCCGAGCTCATGTGCGAGATCGAGCTCGGAATCGAGCCCCGCGCTGAAGGTGATGAGGCGCTCGGCGAGAAGGAAGGTGCGTCGGGCGTGCCAGATCGAAAGGGCGTCTACGCCTGGGTGACATCCACCGGCCACGCAGCCCTCGCGCTTGTGAGCAAGAGGCCGACCGAGCACTGCGCCGGCGGCACGTTGAACGCCGTGGTCATGGAAAGTATCAAGTTCTATGACGGGTGTGCCGTCGACCAGTGGGGCAAGGATGGCCGCTGGGTGATGCTGCACGCCTTCCCCGAAATCCCCATGGCAGCTGGAGCCGTCCATGACTGAGCGCATCCTTGAACCACGCCCAAACGTGTGCCTGACCAACGAGCAGCTGGCCGCCATGGTCGAAGCGGCAGGCGGAGACTCATGGCAGGAAGGCGCCACGGCAGGCATGGCGGGCGATTACGTCTTCAAGCTGGGCCCCGATGCCTTGAGGAAGCTGCTAGCGGGGGCCGCTGTCGCGCAGCTGGCAGCTCCCGCCGCTGCACCGAGTGCCATAGCACCGGCACAGTTGAATCCGGTCGAGCCGAAGGCGTTGGCCCAATCCATCGCCGAGCTCGATGCATGGTGGATTCGCGCGGACGGCGAGTTGTTGACGCCGGCCGAGGGAGAGTCGGTGTTCCTGGTGTTGCATGAGCTGAAACGCCTGCTTGCAGCGCAGCTCGCCGGCGACACCGGGCGCGTCTGGGTTGAGCCATCGAGTGCGTCACGTGCCGGCGCTGCCGAGCTGGCTGATCGGCTTGGGCTTTCGAACGGCGAGGCCGTACGTAGAAGCGCAGATCTTCTGAGTCGGCGGTCCGTCCAGGACGCGCCGATCGAACAGGTCCAGCGAATCGTGCACCTTCGTGCGGACCGCGCGCGGCGCGTCTACATCGCCGGTCCGATGACCGGTCTGCCGGAGTTCAACTTTCCAGCATTCAACGCGAAGGCGGAGGAGCTGCGAGCGGCCGGCTGGCATGTGGAAAACCCTGCAGAGCATGGGCATGTCACGGGCGCTGGGTGGGCGGATTACCTGCGCTGGGACATCAGCCGAATCGTCACTTGCGGAGCGATCCACCTACTGCCTGGATGGAGCAAGAGCAAGGGCGCGAATCTTGAAGTGGACATCGCGCTGATTCTGGGCATGGACGTCCAATGCGGTATCGGCGCCGAGGCAGTCGGACATGCCATCACGGGCGACTTGATGGCGCTGGCAGTGGCCTGCGGTGGCGTGCTCCAGACGCGTGTGGGTCAACTTTCGGGAATGCACGTGTCGATGGCGTTGGGGGAGTTGCAGCGGTTCGCCGTGCGCGTGCAGCGAATGCGAGTTCCGCGGACGTCTTCTGGCATCGGCGACGTGTATCTGCTTCAGGACGCTCGTGCCGACGACGGAAGATTTCCGATGTGGTGGAAGGAAGGCGGCGGATACACAGCGCGCCTGGACCTCGCTCGCCGCTTCGGGTCTGCCGATGCGATGGCGCAGCACAGAAGCCGACACAGCGATATTCCATGGCCACTCGCCGAGCTCGAGTCCATTCAACGCACAACGATCGACTTCCAGGATCTGCCGCGCAGTGGCGTAGACCAATCCGCTGCCTTCATCAGCGCAAACAACCCAGAAAGTGAAGCAGCATGAACGCCATCACCACCGGACCCGTGAGCGGAGAGCAGGCGTTGCTGTCCGCCGGCGAGGTCGAAACTGCCATTATGGAAGTGGCGAACGGGAAGTGCCAGCCAGGCAAGCTGCCCGTGGAAGCCATGGCAAGGCTCATCCAGTTCGCTCGTGCCGCCGCGGCGCGGTCTGCAGCGACGGCGATAGATCGTGCCGATGTGCCCAAGGGCTACGCACTTGTTCCGCTCGTGATGAACCGCGAAATGCAGGACGTCACCGATCAGGAGGGCTGGCAGTGGCGCGACGTGCTCGCTGCGGCGGGCACGGTCACCGAAGCAGATTGCGAGTTGGCGGGGGCGGCTGAGCTCGGCACGCCCTCGTCGCATTGGCACGCCAACGGCGAGGCTGACCCCCACGCGAGGCACTATGACGGTGAGCGCGCGACGCTGACGCTCGGCGCGTTGACCGACGACGAGCTGGCAACGGGTGCGTTCCTGAACTACGACCAGCGCTTGACGCTGGCGGAAATGCGAGATCCGAAGCCGGGTCAACACTTGCCGGCCGCTTGGATGACGGGCGTAAAGGATCGTATTCGCTGGCTGTCGCGCTCGTTGGAGCGAGCCCTAGCCGCCGCTCGCGTAGCACGCGAACGCGCGGACCTCACGAACGAGCGCATCATGGCGCTCTGGGACGCGTGCAGCACCCCGAGCGAGGCGAACGGGCACACGACAGGCCCCGTCCCATTTGCCCGCGCCTTGCTCGCCCTACCGGCTGAAGTGGCGACCGACTGCCGTGAGGTAGCTCAGCGTCCGGCGTCGGGCAGCGCAGAGGACGACGTCCCCGCGACGGACTCCGTTGCTGCAACTGGGCAGGACGTACCAGAGGGATTCGTCATGGTCCCCGACGACGTCGCGCCCATCGAGCCCGACTGGGACGAATGCAAGTACCAGGCAGAGAGGGCCACGGGCCTGAAGGTCGAACCCATCACGTACAGCGTTCTCCAGCGGGAGATTCGGCGTTGGCTCATCCACCGAGCCAGGCGGCCGGTGGCGAGCAGCGCGCTGCTGGATGACCTGGAGGGCACCGCGCTCAACGTGCTCGCCACCGAGTTGGGTGAAATGGCATGCACCGGAAGCGATGCACCTTGCGAAGACGCTCTTGGCCGGCTTGCGGATGCACTTGCCATTCGCCGGCGCGCCATCGCTGCGCTGCCAGCAGAGAAGCGCGAGCGGATGGGGTATTTCGAAGTGCAGATGAAGGACCCCGGAACCCATGCGGCGCTCGCGCTCGAGTTAGCCTTCCTGCGTCACGAGCATGACGAGGGGAAGAATCAATCGGGAAATGAGTCCAAGGACAAGTCGTGATCTCAGGAGAACCGTACTACGAGACGGTCTACCACCGCAACGACTGGACCTTGGCCGACGCGTTCCGACCTCAACCTGGTTGGGGCTGCCGGAGATTCGCCACACCTGTATCCGCCTTCGATCAGCAACCCGGTGTCACTGACCAGGCATTGGTCGACGGTGCGAAAGGAGCGGCTCCCGAGGGATATCGGCTCACCAGATTGTCCCTTTGCTCTGACTCGACGCCTGCGCGTGTGATCTGGAGTGCGTCGGCCGACGCGCGCTTCGCAGCGGCGCGGGCTATCCCCGCCGCGACGGCAGAGGCAGGCACGCCATCAGGGAACGGGCCCAGTGGCGAGTAAGCGTCTTCCCCCCGACGCCCTGGAAATTCGTATCTGCTTGCATGTAGGTGTGATCCCGAGGTGCCCTTTTTGCGGTGGCCACGCGCATCTTGGTTCGAAGGTCAATGAAACACCAGCAATGGGCAGCGGGCCTGTATTCCAGGGATGCATCAGCTGCGTGGACATCGACTGCTTGGCGACGGTCTTCTACAACGCGGAAACCCGCGAGGCCGCTCAGCAGGGCGTGATTGAGAGGTGGTCTCGGCGCCATGCCCCCTCGGTCGCAGGCCAGTAAGTCCGGGGTCTCTTCCACCAGATTTCAACCTTACGTTTGGGCGTTGGCGCTGCTACTGTGGTCCTCACATTCAACCTTTCATTGAGATCGCGAACCCATGACAACCACCCAGGCAGCACTGCCCGCCGAGGTCATCGAGACGCTCGCCGCGTTCATCGCCGGTGACACGCCTCATCAGAGCATTGGACTGGCGATGCCTCCCAACGGCTCGCAGCGACTGAAGGAGCGTGCTCACCGCTTCTTTGCGCTGCGGCGCGCCCTGCGTGTGGACGGCTGGCAGACCGAGGAGGAGATCCGGGCGGCGCTGGTCCTCTCCTTCGGGCCGCAACAGTCCCGCTCGAGCACCTGATGGCCGGCGCTTCCCGTACGTCTTCCGCGGCGGGGCCGATCGCATTTGACGCGCAAGCCTCTTTGCTGCGTATCCCCAATGTGGCCCGCCTGTACACGACAGGCCTGGGCTCGCGCCGCTACCGCCGCGCGAGCACTCAGGCCGGCCATGGCGAGCCCCTGGTCCGGCGTGCCGACGTTGCGGACGAACTCGCGGAGGTCGAGCGCTTGTTGGTCGGCCTGGTGGCCGCACCGGAATGGCTTCCCGTGGTTAGCGCGCCGCGCGACGGCACGCCGGTGCTCATGCGCATCTACGAGCGGTTGCCGCTCGAAGAACACAAGAACTGGCAAGGGCTGGTGTTCGTTGGCAGCTGGAATGGCGGCGCCCACGGATGGCGGCTCGCAGCGCCGGTGGGCGCGTGGGACTTCCCCGACGACTGGATTGCCGGGTGGATGCATATTGCCGGCGGTCAGGCGTCGTCTCCTCAAGTTTGAACCCCGCCGCGCGCTGCGGCACAACACGAAGAAAGTCATTTCATGAGCATCAACAACGCGACCGTCTACCGTTTTTCCCTCGCAAGCCCCGAAGCTTTCACTCTAGCCGCTGTCGAGGAGGCGCTGAAGCGAAGCGCATTCCTGCCGTGCGGGCCGACGGCGGAAGAATCCTCGGGCTGGGAGCCGCCACGCGGCGAGGCAAACGGCGCGTTTGTCGAGTCGATCGACGGCCAGTGGATCGCGCGCTATGCCACCGAGAGCCGCACGGTGCCCGGTTCCGTGCTGCGGCGCAAGGTCGACGAGCGCTGCGCGCACATCGAGGCCACCACCGGCCGCAAGCCCGGCAAAAAGGAGAAGAAGGAGCTCAAGGAAGACGTGCTGCTCGAGCTGTTGCCCATGGCATTCACGAAGCGCGGCGCGGTCACGGTATGGCTCAGCCGTAACGACGCCGAACCGGGCAAGTCCATGCTGCTGATCGACACCTCCAGCCAGGGGCGCGCGGACGCGATCGTGACGTCGCTGGTGAAGTGCCTGGAAGGCTTCTCGGTGGCCCTGCTGCAGACCGCGACAGCGCCTTCGGCAGCCATGGCGCAATGGCTCCTCACCCAGGAGCCCCCCGTCGGCTTCACGGTGGATCGCGAGGTCGAGCTGCGTGCGACAGACGACTCCAAAGCGGTCGTGCGCTACGGCAACCATCCCCTGGATATCGACGAAGTGCGCGGGCACATCGAGAGCGGCAAGACGCCGACGCGCCTGGCGTTGACCTGGGATGATCGCGTCTCCTTCGAGCTGACCAGCGGCATGACCTTGCGCAAGATCAAGCTCCTGGAAGGAACCGGTGACGGCGCGCCCGGCGGAAAGAAGGAGGACAACTTCGACGCGGACGTGGCCATCGCCACCGGCGAGCTGGGCCTGCTGATCCCGGCGCTTATCGAAGGTCTGGGCGGCGAGGGAGCGTTCTCGGGTGGCAAGGCAGTCACCAATGAAGCTGAGCGCAGCGAAGCCGAAGCGGCCGCTGCCTGAGCGTAGGCCCCGCCAAGATGCCCAAGCCCATCGTGTTCATGGCCTGTTCGGCGGGAAAACTCGAGCAGGCGGCGCCAGCGCTGCAGATCTACCGCGGCGTCATGTGGCAGACGTTGCGTGCCCACGCCGACCCGGCGAACATGCCGCACCTGGTCGTGCTGTCGGCGCGCCATGGCTTTTTCAGTGCCGACCAGGTCATCGAGCCCTACGAGCAGCTGATGACGGCCGAGCGCTCGGACGAGCTGCTCGGAAAGGCTGCCCGCGGGGAGTTCCTTGACGCACTGGCCTGGCCGGAAGATGTCGACCGCATCCTGCTCGCCGGGGGTGCGCTGTACCGCCGGGTGATGCACGCAATGGTCGACTGCCTGGTGAGGGCGGGGCGCCTGCCTCGCACCGCTCGCGTTGCGCAGGTGAGGGGAGGAATAGGCGAGCAGCGCGAGCAGCTTGGCCGATTTCTGAACGAATCCCGCTGGGTAGCCGGCTCGATGGTGGGGGCAGCGGGATGCTGAAGCTCTATGACGAGCATGGGCGCGAACTCGACGAAGCCGACCTCTATGAAGCGGCCAATTCCTGCGGCTTGCTGCTGGTCACCGGGATCACGGGCTCGGGTTATCGCGTCGTGGCCGAAGCCCTTGCCCACGCAGCTCCCCGCATGAGGGAGTGGGACGCGGTGCTAAACCTCAAGGCGGTCGGACTGGATCTGACGAGTAGCCTGGATCCCTTGGCGACCTACTTTCTGGGTGAGTTCAGGCCAATGGCGCCCGGCAATGACCAGATGCTCCACGTACTCACCAAGGTGCTGGCGAGCGGCAGCCAAGCGGTTGCCTGTACCCATGCACTTCCGGTTATGCGCGACGGGGCTCGCGGCGGCATCAACTGCGATGGCGTGCTGTCGCGCATGGGGGTCAAGGTGATGAAGGGGATGGACGGGGCGGCGGCCAGGACGCGGCTCGTCGACCTGATGGTCGAACGGGGCGTGAAGTTGGTCGGAGTGCAGCGCGGTGAGGGCGTGAGTCGGCATGTGCGTTGCGCCAACCTTTCCGAGCTCGTTGCACGGGATCTGCCGACGGCATTGCGGTGACCTTGAGCGGGCCATTTATTGCGCACTCGACCTTGTGCGATATTGAGCCGCACCGGTATGCTGGTGCGGAACATGGCAACGCATATTCCGGCGAACGTCTTCTCTAAGCTCAAGCTCGATGATCCTGAGCTCGCGCTGCTGTGCGTGCCCTCGGAGTATGTCGACTGCACCCGGTCGATCACCCGGCTGAGCGATGCTGACCTGCGGGGTGGGGCGTCTCAGCTGATGAGCCTGAAGGTGACAGGCAAGGCGCTAGCCGTGGGTCGCGACAAGCGGCCGATCCTGGCCGCGGCAGGCCACATCTGCGAGACGCTGGAGGAGCTGCAGGAACTGCATGGCGGGATCTGGAAGAACATCGGTCGCCTGCAGGTAGAGCTGGTCGACGACGCCGGCATGACGGCTCAGCTCAGCTCGTTCCAGCCCTTCGCGTGGCGCTCGATCGCCACGGGCCGCATGCTGCACTTCATCGGCTCGGTCAAGCGCTTCGGCGATGCGCTGTTCGTCTCGTCGGAGCTCGAGCCCCCGGGAGAAGCGATCGGCGGGGTGTGGACGCGCTATCTCGGTATTCCAGGCCAGGTGTCCGCGGAGACGGTGAGTGCGGCGGTGCACGCGGTGCGCTACCGGGAAGCGGCCTATCTGAAGGCCTCGCGCGCCGTCGTTTCGGCGATGCAGATGGATGAGATGGCGGTGCTCGACTTGGTGCAGTACGACCAGGCTGACCAGGCGCCCGAAGTGCCCCGATTCCCCACCGTGCGTGAGTTGGTGACGGCCTTGCACCTGCCCAGGAGTGTGGCGGCTGGTGCGCGGGCGCTGGAGCTTGCACAACGGATTTCGGCGGCTTCGATCCGCACGGCAGCGCGCGCGCAGAGTATTCGCCATCCGCACCGCGATGCGCCGCTGATCGTGCCGGACGAGCAGGTCCTGGCGTTGGCCGCAGCGCAGCCCGAACAGCTTTCCGGAGACCAGCACGCTGCGATCCTGGCCATCGCGAAGGGCCTGCGCTCGCCCGTACCGATGAACGGCCTGCTGTCGGGCGACGTCGGTACCGGCAAGACACTGGCGTTCCTGCTGCCCGCAGTGGTTGCCCACCAGAACGGCGCAACCGTGGCGATCGTGGCGCCGACCATCATCCTGGCCAACCAGATCGCCGGGCAGATCGCGCGGCGCTTCTCCGGAGTGATCCGCGGCGTCGAGCGCGTCGAGGCCGGCAAGCGCATCCAGAACCCGGGCCACATCCTTGTCGGCACCAGCGGGCTCCCGGCGGCCTGCGCCAAGGCGCACCTCGTGCCCAACTTCGTCATCATCGACGAGCAGCACAAGCTGTCGGTGCAGACCCGCGCCGCTCTGGTAGGGCCGGCGACGCATGTGCTCGAGGCGACCGCAACGCCGGTACCTCGGTCCCTGGCCACTGTGTTCTTCGACGGCCTGGAAGTGTTCTCGCTGCGGGAGTCGCCCGTGGTGCGCACAATCACGAGCCACGTGCTCGACGTGCGGGACCGCGGCAGGGTAACAATGGCGATCAGGGAGACCATCGCGGTCGGCCGGCGCGTGCTGGTGGTGTACCCGCGCGTGGAGACGGTCGAGCTCACCAAGAAGGTCAAGCCTGCGGCAAAGGGCGAGCAGCTCGACATCACCGACAGCGCCCCGGCGTCGGTGTCCCGTACCGCCCAAGGCGTGATCGAAGCGGCCGCAACGTTCGAGGCCGCCTTCCCAGGCAAGGTCGCGGTGCTGCACGGCGACCTGTCCGACACGGTGCTGCAGGACTCCATCGACCAGGTGCGCAGTCTGGAGAAGCCTCTGGCCGTTGCCTCGGTGGTGGTGGAAACTGGCATCGACATTCCCGACATTGGCCTGGTGGTTGTGCGCGATGCGGACCGCCTGGGGCTGTCGCAGCTGCACCAGCTGCGCGGCCGGCTCGCGCGCAACGGGGGGGCGGCTGAGTTCTTCATGATGGTCGAGTCGATCGAAGCGCTGGAGGATCCTGCGCTCGAGCGCCTAGTGGCGTGCAGCCTCACGACCGATGGCTACCGGCTGGCCGAGATCGACATGAAGCAGCGCGGCTTTGGCTCCTACCTGGACGGCAGCCAGAGCGGCAACGCGCAGGGTGTCTTTCGTTTGACCAAAGTTGCGCCGGCGGACTTCCTCGGCATGGCCAACGCCACGGTGGACGCTTCCCGTGAGGAGGAGGTTGAGCGAGCCGACATCCGGGAAGCGGAGGCGCTCCTGCGGCGCGTGCACAAGGCGGTGGCCGCCATGCGGGAAAATCGTGTGGCACGCGAAGAGCGAACAGGAAGTCCGGAGCATGTTCCTTCCGGCCGGACGCATGGTGGAGGACCTGCTGCCGTGCTCGGCGCGCCTCCCGGATCGGCGCGCGCAGTGTCTGCGCCTGTGCGCGCGGGTATCGGCTTCGGACGGGCAGCGGTACCGGCGCGAGCGAGCGTCGCGCCCGGAGCCGCAAAGCCGGTGCAGGGGGTGATTCGGGGTTTTCCTGCACCGCCGGCACAAGCCCCAGCCAAGCTGCGTCCTGCTGTCAGCGTGCCGATGGCGGGCCTGCGGTTCGCCATCCCGCCGGCTCGACCGGAGCCTGTGCCGGCGGCTGCGCCGCGCTTGCCGTCGGGGGTGATCCCCGGCTTCCCGCCGCGCAGAAACCGGACGTAGCGGTCATCCTGCCGGCGCCGGACCCGCGTGCGGGACCACCTCGACGGTGGCGTGTTCGTCCCGCGCGGGGCGTTTGGCCAGCAGAGGTTCCCCGCACCAGTCGCCCCAGCCCATAAGGGTCATCGGCTGCGCCGCGCCCAGGCGGTGAACTTGTCGCTCTCGAACGCCCTGCCGATTGAGTCCGAAGACCACCCATTCGGCGTCCTGCACGCCAGCGGCCGCCACAGCGGCGGCCAGGTGCTCGGCGTCGAAGAAATAGATGTTCGGCACCTCGTCGGCCCGGATCATCCTCATTGCGGCCAGCACGGTGGAGATCAGGACCGCGTTGCCTTGGTGGTCGGTCAGCACGCTGTGAATCTGTGATGCATCGCGCGCCGGCTGTGGCGGCGGGACGGCGCGTGCTTCCTCCGGGTACCGGGCATCGACGAGCTCGCGGGCATGCTGGTGCAAGGCGCGAAAGAAGCGCTCGCGGGCCTGCTCATCCAGCCAAAGTGCGTGCGCGCGCACCGGCGCCAGGGAGGTTGTGCGCAATCGAAAGCCGTCGTCCTTGATGTTGCGGATGGAGGTCTGCACCGCCTTGGCGGTCTCCTGCAGCACGTGGCGGGCAAAGGCGCGCTCTCTCAAGGCCATGCTGTCCTGGTTGCCCGGCGTGCGTACTTCCATCCAGAGCTCGACCAACGCGTGTGAGGACCAGCTCTTCAGCAGGCGCCGCGAGGCCTGCGAGAGGATCTCGTCAAGCTCGGAGCGCGGCTCGGCGCCGGACGGGCCTGGTTGCCAGGCTTTCACCCATTTGGACAGGCCCATGACGATGTTGCTGCGGGTGGGGTGGGTGTCGGGGTAGAGGCTCACGGTGGGTGATGTGTTCAGCGCGGGGCGCGATCACTCATTATTCCAACTCTGTTGGATCATCAGAAAATAAATACGTCGTAAAAGAGTTATACGGCGAAAGAAAACAAATGAATGAATCCAGAGGATCGACGGTATCGTTCATCGATGACTGCGATTACTGCCCAGCACGAACCCTGCGCCATCGAGGCGCGCCTGGCGGAGATTGCCCAGCACCACGAGGAGGGCGCTCAGGCCATGCGCGCTATCGATGCGGTGATGGCTCAGGGGCACCCCGCCGTCCTCGGATGGTCCTCAGGCAAGGACTCCTCGGTGCTGGTGAGCTTGGTGTTCGCGGTCGCGGTGGAACGACAGCGCTTGCAGCTTCCGGTCCCTCGCATGCTGGTCGTGCACACGGATACGGGCGTCGAGAGCCCGGAGGTGCGGCTGCTGGCCGACGGCGAGCTGCAGAAGATGGCGCGGTACGGCGAAGCCCACGGGCTGCCGTTGGAGATCCGCGTTGGGAAGCCAAGCCTTTACACCTCCTGGCCCGTTCGCGTGATCGGAGGCAGGGCGCTACCGACATTCCCCTCGGGGGCGCGCGATTGCAGTTCGGACTGGAAGGTCGATACGTCGAACCGGCTGCTCAACGAAGTGTTCGCCGATCTGCGCGCGGACCGAAACGCACCCCAGCCCGTGGTGATGACGGGCGTGCGAATCGACGAGTCGATAGAGCGTGCTGCCAACATCCGGGCCCGCGGCGAGCTAGCTGCGCAGATCTGGACCAATGGCAAGGGGCGCCTGGGCCTGAGCCCGATCCTGCACTGGACTTCCGACGACGTATTCCTGTATCTGGGCTATGTGTCGGCGGGCATGATCGAGAGCTACTCGAATTTCGAAGAGACCCTCGAGTTCTACAAGGCCGCGGGTGGATCTAGTTGCGCCGTTGTGGCCGACATGCGGATGGCCGAGAACGCAGCCAAGGAAAAAGGTGGATGTGGTGCCCGCAGCGGATGTTGGGTCTGCACGGCCGTCGGAACGGACAAGAGCGCAGAAACCATGATCAGGTCGGACCCCGAGCGATACGGTTACATGCGGGGCCTCAATCGGCTGCGGAATTATCTCGCAAACACCCAGTACGACTGGGACTCCCGCAACTATCTCGGCCGCACCATCGACGCCGACGGAAACGTGGCGGTGCAGGCTGATGTCTACAGCCCCTCGATGCTCGAGAGGCTGCTTCGCTACACGCTGACCGCACAGGCGCGCGAGCAGCTGCAGGCCGATCGGTTGGGCATCAAGCCCCGGTTCACCATCATGGGCTACCGGGACCTGGTCGCTATTGATGTGCAATGGAGCCTGTACGGCATCCATCCGCCGTTCCATGCCCTGAAGGTGTACTTCGAGGTGATGGGCGGCAAGCTCGAGGACGCGCCCATCACTGGCCCGATGCCCCGCTCGCCGGTGCCTCGCTACGGCAAGGTGTACGTCGGGCGCGCCTGGGAGGAGGATCGACGCACGGGCGATCCGGCGCGCGACCGCATGTTGTCCAGCGGGATCCGCGCCCCGCTGCAGGAGATGTTCGAGGACTCGTGCGGCATCGGGACGAAAGCCCTTCCCAACGGCGACACCACGACGGCCTGGGCCACCGAGGATTCGTTCGAGGTCGACGAGGAAGGCGCCGCCGACTTCGTGGAGTGTATGGGCCGTGAGTACGTCGATCGCTATCACCACGAGGACGCCGATCGCACCCACGCCGTGCGCACCTACCTCAGCATGGGTATCGTGTCTCCGGGCCACGCGAGCCTGGGGCGCTGGCAGGGGATCGCGCAGCGCACGCAGTGGATGCAGCGCCAGGGCCTGGTGGGTGAGATCCAGCGCGAGGCGCTGCTCGAGATGATAGAGCGTCAGCAGGTGGAGGGCGTGCCGAGGCGTTCGGAGATCGCGGCGCCGGCGGCGGCTCCCGAGGACGCGCCCGCGCCCGAAGTGGAGCCTGCGCCGGCAGCGTCCCGAGGCCTCGCCCTGGTCGGGCCCGGCAGTCAATTCGGGCTGTTCGACGTTGAGGGCGCGAACGAGGCTGACGCCGACCATCTGGTCCTGGCCCATCGCCCGGATCCTTTCGATGAGCTGCTCGGCGGCTATGCCAAGGACGAGGCGCATCCCCTGGCTGAAAGCGAGCCGGTGTATCCGATGCCCCTGGCGGCCTGAGGCGCTAGGACATCGCCTGCGGGCATAGAAGCCCCTAACAGAGTGTCAAATTCCCCAACTGGGATTTAAGAAAGACTTCCGTCTCTTGGGTGCGAATGAAGTGCGCTCGGGATTTTCGACACTCTGCAGCCAGTGAAGGCGGTCGGGTGCGTGGGGAAGCCAATGGGCACGCCGAACTTTTTTGACACTCTGTTAGGGGTCAAGGAGGACGCTACCTGGACAACCAGAAATGCGGTTTCGACCTTACGGAATGGCGGGGGCTCCTGTACCTTGTCTGAATACACAACCCGTGCAGAACATTCCCGCATGACCACCACCACCAAACCGCGAAAACGCAAGCTATACCAGGTCCGCATTCATCGTGAAGGCCATGTCTTCGGCAAGCAGGTTGGGCACAAGTGCCGGCTCCTGCCCCGCATTGCGGCGCAGCGCGTGGCCAGCCGCATCCGCCGCGGCGGTCTGATGGTCACCATCGACCCCGTGCAGGTGAACGTCACGCCCTTGCAGGCTGTGGAGCTCGCGCGCCGATACCCACTCTCGTCCCCTTCGCTGTGAGCCGCGCCATGACCGATCAGCTCACAACGCAGCAGCGGCTGCACCAATGGTTCACGCCGGCGTGGGCCGCCGAGGGCATCGTCGAGCAGGAGTTCGGCTGGCTGCGGCCGGGCCATCGGGTAGCCGACCCCGCGTGCGGCGACGGTGCGTTCCTCTGCGCGATCCCCGACGAGGTCGAAGCCATCGGAGTAGAGATCGACCCTGTGCATGCCCAGAGCGCGCGCATGTTCACCGGGCGGCCCGTCATCACGGGCGACTTCCTCGAAGTGCCGTGCGAGCAGCTCGGCGCCGTGCAGGCCGTGATCGGCAACCCGCCGTTCCAATCCAGCCTGGTCGCAGCCTTCCTGAACAAGGCGCACCAGATCCTGGTCGACGACGGCGTGTGCGGGCTGATCCTGCCGGCCTATGTGTTTCAGGCCAGCTCGGTCGTGGAGAAGCTCAACCGCCAGTTCTCGATCCGCCAGCAGCTGTTGCCTCGCAACCTCTTCCAGGGCCTCAAACTGCCCTTGGTGTTCGCGACCTTCACCAAGGAGCGTGACAGACGCCTCTTCGGCTTCCTGCTCTACAACGAAGCGCAGGAGATGCGTGCGATCGACAGACGCTGGACCGAGCTCGTGACGGTGCGACGCGATCGCCATGGCGTGTGGTTTCCGGTGGTCGAGGAGATCCTGAACGCCCTGGGCGGTGACGCCGAGCTCGAGCAGATCTATCTCGCGGTCCAGTCGGCGCGGCCCACCGGCAACGTGCATTGGAAAGCCAAGATTCGCCAGACGCTCCTGCGCCATCCGCAGCGCTTTGCCCGGGCCGGCCAGGGCCGCTACCGCCTGTGCGCCGATGCGGGCCCGGACCACCCTCGGCGCGAGCTCGTCGCCTCCTGATCAATGCCCCGAAACCCAACACTTACAACGGCGCCGACCACATCATGAACCTCGACCACCAGACCACAGTCATGTCCGCCGGGGAGGGTCCGAAGTGAGCCTGTTTCCAGCTGTACTCGCCCGCCACATCGGCCGCATTGGCCCGGTCATACTTGGGGGGATGGATTCCGATCAGACACGACCCACTGGCGATTGGCGCGACGATGCGCGCGCCGCGGTGCGGCACCTGGCAAGCGCCCAGGACTTGACCCCGGCCGCGGCCGCAGCGCTTCTCGCCCTTGACGCCGCGCTGCGCGACGAAAGCGCACCGCCGGTAGGCCCTGTCGATGCCTGGCCTGTGCTCGCGCGCACCGCGCAAGTTCATGGCACCGTCTTCAAGCCCGGCACTTCCTCACAGGCCGTGGTCGAAGAGGCCGTGCGTTACTACGAGTTTGAGCAGCAGCCGGCGCGTGTGGCCAGCCGGGAGAGCGTGCTCGATCGCTTTGGCGCACATCTCTCGCGGCTGGAAGATCCCGAGCCCGAGAACTGAGCTGCATTCGTAGGGGAGATTCCATGAACCTATCTTCAATACTGGAGCGCACTCTCTCGGCTGAGGATCGTGATGCTCTGGCCGCCGCCAACGACCGCTACATGTACTTTGTCGGCGTCTACACGGACCATCCAGTAGTTGATCACCGAAGCGAAGACCGGGCTGCGTTCGCTCATTTGCTGGTGTTCACGGATGACGGTCGACCGTCGCTCAGCGACGAGCGCTGCGCAGAGTTCATGTCGGCTGTCTCCGGCCTGCCGCGCGAGTGGTGTGCGGCATGGAAAGAATCGGACCTTGTCCGCGAACACGGTGAGGGGTTCTTCGACCGGCTCAGGCGTCGCGAGGAAAGCGATCGACTTGCCCTGGACCGAAGACGGCTTGCAGCCTGAAGGGTTCGCTCGCAGGTGGTACGGACTCATCGCGGGCCGGCTCTCCTGGCACAGTAGAAAGTTGCGCGGCAACCTAGCGCAACTCGAACCCGCGACGCTATCTTTGAGGCTCACATTTTTCCTAGTGGAGTGAGCCCATGACAGACCATCGACTTCCAGTTCCGTCGCTTGCTGCTGCATGCGGCAAGGCCTTGAGCCCCGTCATTCGGGAAGCTTGGGCACACACGCTGTGTAGCGCCGGCAACCTTCCGTTGTCGCGGGCACATGCGATGGTTGACGCGGTGTGGGCCGAGATGGCGACGCGCTTCGCAGAGGCAGACTTGGCGCCGGTGACGACGAACCCGTTGGAGCCCTCCATCGTTCGATCGCTGCATCACTGATTCGGGCTGGTCGGCCTCGCGGGCACACCAGACAAGTTCGATAGGCTGCGGGTAAAAAAAATATAGGCGCGCAACCTAGCGCGATTTAGGCGTCCCTGCGTATGGTTGTGTGGAACCCACCAACCACACGCTCATGCCAGTCGACTACACCCATTTGGACGCGCTGCTCCTGGAGGCAATCCAGCGGCGCCAGTGCACATTCGGCGATCTTCGAAATCTCCTTGAGGCCGAGTTCGACAAGGCCTCTCCGAAGGATCGCCATGGGGACACCACAGGCTGGCGCGTCATGGACCGTCGACTGCAGGCGTTGCGCAAGAAGAACCAGATCCGCTTCGAGCAGGCGGGCTGGGTTCCTGTGGCGCAAGGAGCGTTGTGATGGATCAACAGCACGTCCAGGATTGTGTTGCGCCCGGATTCCCACCGCGTCTGCTTGCTCTGTTGCGAGAGAAAGCGGCGCGGGACGGCGACGAGTTGGCCAAGGCCGACGCGCATGCTGCGCTGCAGTGGATCGAGCGAGCCGCGCCGTACGCGGCCCTCAACCGCCACAACGACTTCGAGATCGCGGCCTACACGATGCCGGTACCAGCCCTGGGGCAGGACCCCTTGCGGATTGAACGTGTGACGCGTCGCGGCGGCGCCGCCCAATGGGCAGTGCGTTGGATGGGCAACGCACTCGCACAGGACGGTTCCTTCGAGTTCGAGCCCTCGCCCAGCAACCGCGACGCCGACTTCCTAGCGCGCTGCCGATTCGGCAACGCAGAACTGGCGTTGGCGGCGGCCAGAGCGGCGGTGGCTGCCGGCGTGTGCGACGAGTAGACCTGCAGCAAGAGATCAGCCCTCAACCTACCAAGGGACAGTCATGAACAACTTTCCTCCTCGCCGCGATGCCCAGCGACTCCTGCGCGTGGTGCCGCCCCCTGCGGCCGGCGCAACGTCCGCATCCAATGCGCCCTATTCCCCGTTGAACCAGGAACGCCCCGAAGTGGCGCTGGGCCAGCGCGTGCGCGACAGGCGTATGCGTGCCGGCATCACCGCCGCCGAGCTCGGGCGCCTGGCGGGGCTCGCCCAGTCCGCGGTGCTGAACGTCGAGAACGGGTGCGGCAGCCGCTTCACCGCCCATCGTCTGCTGGCGCTCATGGGCGCAGGACGGGAAATCCCCGCCTCCGAACGCACTCCTCCACGGGCGGCGCAGCAACGCCCTGCGCCCACGGTGAGCTATGCCCGCACCGGCCGCAACCGGGCGATCGTGCAGATCTCGCCCGAGCGCCTCGACCTGCTCATGGAGAGCCCGGTGGCCTATGAGATCGCGGCGGTCGCGATCGCCAAGGCAAGTCGGCGCCGGTAGCCCCGACGCTCGAGAACGACGCATCACGACAAAGAACTGAGGAACCGGCATGGGCGCGACATCGAAGATCGAATGGACAGACCGTACGTACAATTTCTGGGAAGGGTGCACGCCCATCTCGCCGGCTTGCGACCACTGCTACGCGCAGGTGCGCAACGCGCGCTTCGCAGGCGGTATCGCAATCAACTGGGGTTCGGGGGCGCCGCGACGCCTGACGAGCCTCAAGAATCGAAACAACCTGGAGCGCTGGAACAAGCTGGCGTTCTTCGAGTGCGGCACTTGCGGGCATCGGGGCACAGCACGCCGCGGTGCACCTGGCCATTGCGATGCGTGCGGTGGCACCTCGCTGCACAGCGTGCGCCAGCGCGTCTTCTGCTCGTCGCTTTCCGACGTGTTCGACAACGAGGTGGATCCCGCATGGCGCGCCGACCTGTTCGCGAAGATGGCGGCGTGTACCAACCTCGACATGCTGGTGCTCACGAAGCGGATTGGCAACGTGCGCAAGATGGTTCCACCCGAGTGGTTGGCGCCCGGCGGCTGGCCCGCCCACATCCGGATCGGCGCGACGATCGCGAACCAGGAAGAAGCCGAGCGCGACCTCCCGAAGCTGCTGGCCCTGCCTTGCCCGAACTTCGTGAGCATCGAACCCCAGCTGGGGCCGATCGACCTGGTGCGCGTGCGCGAGAAGAGCGGGCAGACCTTCAACGCGTTGTCCAAGAAGGTGGGCATCAGCCTGCATGGCAACGGCATTGACTGGGTGATCTGCGGTGGCGAGAGTGGCCCCGGTGCGCGGCCGATGCATCCGATGTGGGCGGTCCAGTTGCGTGACCAATGCAGGGACGCCGGCGTGCCGTATCTGTTCAAGCAGTACGGCGAGTGGCTCCCCATCAGCCAGATGAAGAACGAAGACCACCAACGTCTCTACCGCTCCAAGGTCAAAGCCAAGGAAGGAGAGGACCAGACAGTCCTCGATGAATGCTATGGGCGCGAGTGCAAGGTGCCCACGGGTGTGGTCCAACTGGACGGTACGGTCTCGAAGATCGAGCTTGGCGCGTTCATCGATGGCGCGATGCAGACCTTCAAGGTCGGCAAGGAAGCCGCTGGGCGCCAGCTGGATGGTCGAACGTGGGACGGGGTGCCGTCATGAGGATGGCAAGACCCAGCGAGCGGGACATCGACACCGCGGGGGAATTGATCCAGGTGCTCGACATCATCGATGCGCATTGGGGCGGCCCTTCGGCGATCGACGGTCCCCAGGACCTCACTGAGGCCCTTGCCGACGATGACTTCGATGCCGACGACAAGAGCCACCTGCAGGGGTTGTACAACCACCTTGCGAAGCTGCTTCGCAGGTCGCCGAATTTCCACGGTCGCGTCATCGGCGGCATGTGCTACGTGATCTGCTACGACAGGAATGCATTCCTCGATCCTGCCAGCAGCACGCTGGACTTCCACCCCGACATTCGGGACGGCTTGAAGCTCCTGGCACAGCAGCGCCGGGACTTCCTGCCGAGCCTGGAGCGCCGTGCCCGCGAGGCGGTTGCCGAGGTCATCGAGCGGGCGGCCGCGCGTCACCTGCGCGAGATGGCAGCCTCGTGGGCTGCCCCGGGCCGATCGCAGGTGCGTATAGTCCGGAGCCCCGCGTGATCATCAACCATCCACGTCAGTACGGCCGGGACGATGTGGACTACCACACGTGGTACTCGCCTTGGGTCAAGCGATTGGCCCTGGTCCATACGGTCCCCGAACTCCAAAAAATGGCCGGTGTCGCTTCATCCGAAGCCACGCGCGCCGCCGGCACGCACTTGCGAGCGATCAAGCGGACCGGCTCCATGCAGGGCAACTCGATGGCGCGGGCCCACTCGCGAAATGTCGTAGCCGCTGCGGGTGAAACGGTGCTGGCTGCCTTTGCCGCGCTGGAGATTCATGAACTCTTCCCTGAACATGCGAAACCGCTGATGAACGCCACCATGACAACGGAAAGCCTACCCGCGGCAGCAAGCGCGCTCGTAGCGTTGCTCAACGAAGCCATGCAGTTCGGCTATCCGTTGAAGAACAACAATGCGTACCAAGATCTTCGCGCCACTCTTGCGGCAACCGGGGCGGCTGAGGCGGTAGCGCAACCGCTGGACGTCGACGCACTTGCGAACGAAATCAGGCGTGTCGACGGGTCGCATAGCTTGGGCGCTGGTGCGCTTGCCGAGGCGCTGCTTCCTTTCCTCGTGGCTTCGCATGCGGACGCAGCGCGGCCGCTTGCGGACAACACGCCCGACGATCTACGCGCCGCTGGTTGGACCGTTGCCGTGCATAACGACTATCGACTCAAAGGCAAGGCGCACACGTTCTGGTTGTTGACCAAGGGCGAACGCTTCGTGAAGGGGGAAGGCCGCACCGATGGCGAGGCGCTCGCCCAAGTTCGCGCCGCCGTCGCGGCTTTGTCCTCCTGCGAGCGGCAGGGCGGGGGAGGTGGCAAGTGAGCCGAAGCCTTTCGATGCGACTGCGCGCCAAGGAGGGAAACCGCAACGCTGGGCCGGAAGGCGACGGCGCACGGATGTTTGCCGAAGGCAAGCCGTGCCCACCCCATAGCAACGACAAAGGCAAGGACCACGCTCGCTGGAAAGGCTGGAAGCGGGCCGAGCAGTTGGCAAAGAAAAGGAAGACGTAGGACCATGACCATGACCAGCATCAACCCGGTCGACGCAGCAGTAGTCCGGCAGGGGGAAGAGACGCAAAAGCGCGCTGAATTTGAAGCGTGGGTTCGCACCAAGCCAGGTGGCACCGACGCGGCGCTGAGTCGTCGCGACTTCCCGGGCTCAGATCGGCTTGGCCAGTACGTGAACCCGCAAGTCGAGTTCGCCTGGCAATCGCTGTGCGCCTTTCGCCTCCAGTCCTCTCCCGCCGAAGACCCGATCGCGCTCAGAGCGTGCCTTTCCGCCTGCGATCGAGTCATTGAGCAGGGGGGCATCTTCGAGGGCATCGACTTTCATGCGTTGAAAAAGGGGATCGAGCGAGGACTCGCGAGGTCTGTGCCCACTGAAGCGGCAGTGCAGACGGTGCCTAATCGCATTGCCGCAGAGGCCGCCGCCTTCCGCTGGCTGATCGAGAACCGAGTCGCTGAAGACGAAAACGGTTGGCTGCAACTGCACTACCACACCGCACGGCAAGGGAAGGATCATCCCGACCGGCAATGGGTGGCGAACGATATCGCGTGGGAGATCGGATTGGACCTCGACGCCCTCGTGGCCTCCCCCTCCTGCGAACGGCAGGATCATGGACACCCCGCAACGACCGCCACAACCACCCCAGAGGGCTCGGGGAAGTTCCCGCTGCTGCCAGAAGGCTATGTTGCTGTTCCCAAACGCCTGACGCGTGCCATGCAGCGCGTACTCAACAACGTGACCGGTGAGGATGGCTGGAGCTGGGCGGAGATCCTGATGGCCGCCGAAGCCACGACGGTCGAAGAAGACGAGGCGATTCGGCGCTTCGAGTCGCTCGACATGCTGGAAATAGCTGAACAGGAAGCCGCTCTGCGCGCACAGGCGCATGAAGGCGAAGCGAGCGCGGCACATGCAGCGGCACCCGAAGCACTGAAGCCGATGAGCGACAACGCGATGGACTTGTTGCTCGCGGCGCCCGGCACGAAAAGCAGTACCAAGCGTCATCTGCGCCAGCTTGGTCGAAGGGTCGAGCGTGACATCTTGGCACGCCTCGCAGCAGCCGCGGCGGGGGTGGAGAAGGGCGCGACGTCGTGAGCGCGGAAAGGTCGTCAGCCGAGCCCTGCGAATGCGGAATCATGCATGGCAGCGATTCGATCCGCCCGTCCGACGCCCACGGATGCGTGCTCGCCTATGGCCATTCCGGGCCGCATGAGTTCGTCGACCAGAGGGGGCGGTACTGGCTGTGGGAGACGGACATGGGGTGCGACTGTGCGCACTGCCGCAGGTGCGAAGGCGACTACTGCACCGTCTACTGGCGCAAGCCTAAGCCTGTTACGCCGCACTGATGCCGTACTACCGCGTCGCCGGCATCGGCATGGTGCACATGCGCGGCAGGGGCCTTCCGGAGCCCTGTCACGAGCAGATCCTGGTTGACGGAAAGCCCGAGGTCTGCGCTGTCGCGAGTGACTATCTCTGTGACGGGACCGGCAAGGCGTCGAAGACGTGCGATCGTCCTCTGTGCGAAGCGCACGCGACCCGGGTTGGCCGCAACCGGCACCTGTGCCCGGCTTGCCGGCTGGCTGCCGCGGATGCCGAGCGCCAGATGGGCCTGTTCACGCATCTCGTGCGGTAGCGACCGCATTGAAATAGCTGCTCGGCAACCTAGTCTGATGGGCGGGGTGATCGGTATCTTAGTGCGAGGTAGTTCGGCCGACGGCGGGACTCCTTCGAACCATCAACAGGAATCACATGCCCAATCTCCCTGCTTTCATCACCTTCACCGGCGTCGATGACCACACCGACGTCGACGCCATGGCCGAACTGGCCGCGCGCTACCCGATCGAATGGGGCGTGCTGTTCTCCCCCAAGCGCCAGGGCAAAGAGGAGCACCCGCGCTACCCCTCTCTGGAGTTCCTCAGGAAGCTCACCCATTTGGGCCGGGGCCTGCGCCTGTCTGCGCACCTGTGCGGTGGCGATGCGCGCCAGGTGATCGAGCTCGGGCGCAGCCAATATGACGAGCCGATCCGCGAGCATTTCGATCGCGTGCAGATCAACACCGTCGACTACGTCAATCCCAAGGACCTGGCGGCCTGGGCACAGGGCCTCCAGGTGCACGCGATCCTGCAGTGTCGCGACGTGTTCCCCAACAACGACGATGTGTCCTGGCTCTACGACGCCAGTGGTGGCCGCGGCATCTCGCCTGCCATCTGGCCGGCGTCACTCGGTGGCAGCTGGCTGATCGGCTATGCAGGCGGGCTCAATCCGGGGAATGTCGCCGCTGCGGTGGCCCAGATCCAGAACCAGGCCTCGAACTACTGGATCGAAGCTTTTGGTGCCTAATTAACAGTTAATGCATAAAAAGTTGTGTGCTCACAACGCCTTAGCTCTCCTAACGCCTCGACGGCCGCAGAGGAGTGACGTTGCCGCCTTGCTTGGCAGAACGAAGCGTCTGGTTATCCACAGTCAACATTTCATTCAGAGTAGCTAGGCAGGCCAATTGCTGCTTCAGAGTGAGGACTTCGCGCCGAAGCTCTGCGTTCTTCTCGCGCTCCGCTTTCAGCTCAGATGCTTTTGCCTCGAGCCGGTCTGCGGTTGCAGCTCCCTGCTTTATGCGGATGAGCTCAGCGATCTGCGGGTAATGGTTGTGGACGAGCGCGGGCGACACTCCGGCTTCGCGCGCGACAGAAGAGATGCTGAGCTCCGTTGCCTTACTGTGCGCACGGCCCCGCTGGATGCGATAGATGGCTAAGCGCAGCTCTTTCTCTCGGATGTCCGCTGGTTTGCGCAGTGTCACAACGCGGTCTCCGGTGAATATCCGAGCTGCTGCAAGACCGTGGAACATCGCTGCAGGTCTCGCTCGACTCTACCCTGGCCTCCAGGACCGATGTCATCGACCGACTGCAGTTCGGCCAGGTGGTCGTACAGCCCTTGGTAAAGGGGTTGGTGACGGCGCTCGATGACGGCGTTGTCACACCCATCGCCACATCGCGTAGGCTCGAGGTCGTTGCCAACGCATTGGCTGTCTTGCGCCGTGCACCAGGCGTGGCCATTGCTGCGGATAGGTGTGCTGAGCGCGATGCTCCTGATCATCGCACTGCGCGACTTGAACATGGTGATGTTCTCGGTGCGTGTGCGCCAGTCCATGAGGTTGCGCCCGTAGCCTCCTGCGAGAGGCTCATCGTCATCGAGCCAAGACGATACCGTCTTCACCTTCAACTCATCGAGTTCATCACCAACTTCCAAAAAGAGGGCCATCTCTTGCGCTTCGTTCAGCGCATACCCGAGCGTCATGTCGAGCGACCAGTGCTTGAAGTGATCTCGCAAGTACCTCAGGTCGCCAAATTGGCTACGAGCAGCGTAGTTTGCGAACTTCCTTCGGAACTGATGCGATGCAAGCTGCCAATCAAGGCCACAGGCGATTGCGAAGCTATTCAGATCGGTGTTTGCGGCGCCGTTCGAGATCGTTCGGACCTGCTTGCCCTGCCTCGCGTCGACACCGACAAAGATCGCACCCAAGTGGGCGCTGGCTTGCGCGATGCGAACGTCTGCAGGGTTTGACTTCCGATAGCCCTCAATCTCCTGGGTCAACATTCCCTGAAGCGGAGCCGCCCATCGATCCATGACACGAAGCGCGGCGACGGCTGCTTCCGGTACTAGCCACTCTGTCGCCCCTTCATAGGTCTTGGTGGACCTAGATCGCATCCACCAGCGGCGATTGCCTTGGGCATCCTCTGTACTGTAGTAGCTGTTGGTGCGTAAGTACGCCAATTCATGGTTGCGGCAACCACTCAGGCTCGCGATCACGATGTAGCACGCAGTGCGAATCTGCGTGACCGCGACCTTGTAAGAGCGATAGTCCGGAGCCAGGCCGACGCGACGGATCTCTTTGGACTTCAACGCCGCGACGTACTTTTTGTGGAGCCCCGGGTGGGCTGCTTCCACGCGCTCAAGCTCCTCGCGAAGATCTAGCAGGGCAGGAGCCGCTTGGACGATGGCCCAGGCACGCTGGAACAAGGTGGCAAATACCTCATCAGGCATCAAGGGAGTGCGTGCTGAAGCGCTGGAACTCTGGGTATACCCAGTCATGTAGGCTGCGGTGGTGTCAGGCCAAGGATGCTTCGGCATCGCATCGAAGGTGTACTGGCTCAAATCAAAGAGCTCTTCAACCGCAGATAAACGTCGGTACAGGCCCGAGGCCTTCAGGCTCTTCCGATTGCCTGGTCCCGTTCCATCGCGAAAACGTTCCGAAGTGCGCAACTCGTGCGCATAGGAGTTGCACGCAAGAGGGGTCACATCTTTCAATGCGCCAAGGCCAAGAGATGCAAAGTAGTTCAAAGCCTGCGCGATCGACCTGAAGGTTCCGACCACGGTGACGGGGGCCGGCCGACGAATGCTATTCGCGCCGCGCCGCAAATACCTGTACAGCATTGCCTTCGCGACGTCGCGGAAACATTCTGGAATCGCAGCGAAGTCCATCTTCGTCCGAGCAGGACTGTTGTTGGTAGTGACGCCAACGGCCCACCAGACGGAATCGCCGTAGCTGCTGACAACCTGCCAGGTCCCATCGACGCGGGTGAGAAAGACTATCAGCCGATCGCGCTCCTCAGTGGACAGATCGCGTACTTCGTCCGGCTGTGACAAGACTCGGGCTGCCGGTGACGCCTCCGCCGTAGACGCTGTCGCTGCCATCAAGCGGCTCCAATATCGAGTAGGTCAGAAAAAGAGAACTCCCTTCGCCAGAAGGGATGCGGATTCGTCCGCGCGCGCTCGCGCTCGCGTTCAACAGCGTCGCGCTTCAAGATCCCTCGGCTCAATCCCTTCTCAATGATGTCGCGGTCGATGAGACGAACGATGTGGCCAAGCTGGTGCTTCCAGCGGCGAGGATCCATTCGTGATCGCTCCGAAAAGATTCGCCAATAGAAACTAAACAGCCGGTAGAGATCGTCGGCGGTGACAACGTAGTTCTTGCAACGCACGCAGTTGAGAAAGCTCATGCAGACGCCACCACGATTCTTTGGGGCGTACTCACCTTGACTGGGGTCGGAGCATCGGCCCACCGGCGTTCGTTCCGAGTTGCCCAGCGTCCCCGTGAGCAGTTCCTCCGTCAGCGCCTTGCCGAGAAAGACCCAGTTACCCGCAGCCTCTTCGTTAGGCTGCAAATAGTTGATGTCGACGACTCTCGGCGTGTTGCCGGCGGCATTGGCCGTAGCAACGACATCGCCTTCAACAAGCTCATAGATGCGATTGACGAAGGTCTTGCGAAGGCGACTGACGTTCAATTGCAGTGGCTTGCCATCCGCGTCCCGCAGGTCATAGGCAGAAACCAATAATTTGATGGCGCGAAACAATGTGCTCTCGGTCAGCACCGAGATCTCGCCTCGGTTCATGCCGCGGCTCCCGTTTGTCCGGGCCCGAAAGAGCCACACGCGATTTTTTAGTTTCTCTGGAGCTGCGGATCGAAGCGGCTCAGTCAACTCGATGACCCGGCGCACAATGGTGGCGACCGAACTTCGAAGCGGCGGCACCGATTCGATCTCATTCGGTTCAATGGGAGCATCGCGAATGGGTACCTTGTGCTTGGAGTGACCACGACGCTTGAAGAGCACAAGAAACGAGGTGTCAGCCTTCGGGTGCGGCTTCAAAGAGTCCCGTCGCATCTCGAGCAGCGGCGTCGTGTTCCTGCCGGTATGCAGTGCGACGATGAGGAGTGCGTAGGCGAGTAGGTCGGCAGTCACCTCAACGTCAGCGGAAAACAGCGGCCGGATTGCGTCCTTGATCGCCCGAGCAACTTGCTTCCGTTCAGATTGTGAGAAGGGCTTGTGGCCTCGCTTTGTTGCATCAGTACCGGAAAAGGGGTTGGACGGGAACGTGGCGTTGTCACCGCCGATGATCTCGATGATGAGGCCCCGTGCGCACAACGCCTTGAGCACTGATTTGGTGTGCAAGTACCTAGACCGTTGGGTGTACAGCGAATAGTCCCCCACGCCCAGCGCCGCTATGTAGCTGTCGATCACGCTTCTGCTGATATCGGTCAAGTAGAGATCGCGGCCGACTGCTGCGCGCACCACCACCAGATATTCGAGAAAGTAGCGTAGGCCCTGTTGGCAATACGAAAGGATGGTTGCAGACGACAGTTCTGCGTCCTGCTTCGCGAGGAAGCGCTCCACCTGGCGTTGACACGCATAGGTGATCTGATCGATCCCTGCACCGTACCATTCAGCGAAGTCGAACCGCGCCCTGGCTAGCGATTCGTTCACAAAGAAAACGGCGCTCTCAACGGGAGGGATTAGACCGACAGGGATCTCGATGGCTTCGCCACGACGAACATGCTCGACCTTGGGAATGGTCAGGTCGGTCTTGATGAACAATTTTCGTTTTGCCAAGCGTTGCTACTCCTCATCCCAGCTACAGATTTCGGCGTCGTAGGCGAGCACTGCCTCATCGGCCACGTCGTTGACCATGTGCAGGTAAACCATGGTGGTGCTTAGCGAGGCGTGACCAAGCTGCTGCTGAAGAAATACCAAGGGCTCTGTCCTCCGGCCGCGGCCACCTCTGCGCTGAAGTGAAGAAAGGGTGTGCGTCGCGTATGTGTGCCTGAGCATGTGTGGGTGGATTGGCACCCCAATGCGTTGTCCGATCTTTCTAACGATCGCTTCAATTGCCTTGCCGTCCTGAGCGAAGGGTCGGCCATACTGGTTCAAGAAGAGCGATGCGTGCTGGTCTGCGCAAAGCGATGCACGTTCTCCTCGAAGATGATCTGCATAGCGCTTGAGTCCCTTCATCACATCGCGCGCCATGTAAATGACGCGCCGCTTTGAACCCTTCGTGCGCATACCGGTCCCGTCTTCAGGATCAAGCGTCACGGCCACGTTCGCGTCTTTGAGCTTCTTCTGGTCTGGATCGAACACATAGGCGAGAGGAAATGTCGCCAGCTCCTCTCGTCGTAGCCCGGTCGACAGTGCGAGCCGCATCAACGCCTTGTGGTGTTCGTTGGTCGCGGCCTGAAGTAGCTGTCGCGCCTGCTGGATCGAGAGAAATTTGACGAGATCCTTGTGTTTGCGTGGCATCGCCGAGTTCGTCTCAACGGTGCCATCTGTGCCGCTGAGGTGCGCCAGGAAGCCGCTCGCGACTTGCGTCACATGCCTCTTCTCATAGGTCTGGGGCAATACATCGATCCAGTTGCGCCTCAACGCATATTTATAGAACTCACAGATGTAGGTGAGTCGCAGCCGGATGGTGTTGCGCCTTTGCTTGGCGACATCGAAGCTGTAATCTCTGTAGGCAGCGAGAAGATTCTTGTCCTCTCCTCGATCGACATCGGTCCAGGAGAGCTCATGAGCCTCGAGGAAGCCAAAATAGTCATAGATCGATTGAGCGATCGGGCCCCATGACTTACGCGATTCGATAGCAGCACGCTGCAGATAGAAGCGAAAGAACTCATTGGCTTCGTAGCAGCTTGACATGTCCGAGTTGAGCAGTATCGGAAAGCCGGGCACCTCACGCCGAGCGAGCTTGTAGTCTCGCGTTGAGAAGACGAGCAGCACGTCAGATGCCTCGCTCTTCAAGCATGCGAATGGCATTGCGAAACTGCAAATTCCACAGATGAGACACCAAGTCCACGGCGCCAGCGCCGCCGGTCCTGGCCCTGGTGTCTAGGAACCGCGGCCCCGTGCAAACCAACTCGAAGTCGCTTCCACCCGCCGAAACATGCCAGCGAGTAGTACCAGGTTCCTTGATGGGGCGGAAGTTCGCGTCCTGCTTCGCGAAGTCAGCCAGGAGCGGCAGCAAGACGGCCGCGTGCAGCCCGCGCCAGCGCTCCAATCGAAAGTTATCCACAGCCTTCCGCGTCATGTGCCCCTCCCCGGACCCCTCCTGCTACTCATCTCTAACGAGACTGTCAGAGAACACATTCTGTTCTAACAGAGTGAACGCTCTCTAATGACCTCGAAACGGGGGCACGTGACGAGGACGACCGTTTCAGCATCGAGAAGTGCCGCGCGGTGTGTGAAGCGGTCTACGGAGTGCGGGTATGAAGCAAGGCGCAACGCATACCTCCAAGGCGATGGCTCTGCTCAGCGTCGCCAGAGACGGGCTCCCCTCGACCCTCGGCGACCGAGAGTGGATCGCCGCAATGGATTCGCTTCTGCAGGTCGCGATCAGGTCCCGAATCCCGTTCGCCGTGGACGACGGCACTACCTTGCGCGACGGACGCTTCGAGCGCCGCCGGTGCGTTGGCAACTTCGATCCTCTGCACTCAGGTTGGTACCGCAAGGCAGTGGAGATGCAGAGCGCGAGCTACTGCGCAATGTGGGAAGCAGCAACGGGCATGAAGCCGTGGCGATCGCCTTTCGCCTGGAGAGAATCGGGCTATCGGAACACCATGCGGCTGTCAGGCAATGCGCGGGTGGCGCCTGGCTGTGCCGTGACGCTCACCAGTGGCGACGACGACCCTGCAGACATGCTCAAGACCGCCGACGGGCGCCAGGTGTGGTGGTGCACGTCCCAGGACGCGGTGCGGATCGTCCTTTGTAGGTACCGGGCCAGCGGTCGCGATCGCGCACGGGAGTTCTCCCACGAGGGTACTCCGGTGGGGCGAAAGGCCTTCACGCGGGAGGAATGGGCGGAACTCTTTCCAAGGACGATCGCGGGTAGCGATGCCGGCGCGGCGCCGCGCGAGGAGGCCAACGAGTCGGTTCAGGGGTAGGAGCCCAACCTAGCCGGCATCTTGATCCATGTGTATCGTGGCTGCACAATCCATTCATTCGCAATGACCTTATTCCACGAATTATTGACCGCGGCCAAGCGACTTGTGCCGACGTTGATCCTTGCTGCGCTGTGCTGCGGACTTGCGACGGTGTCTGCACCGGCATCGGCCTGGGACATGGATGGCATGGCAGCACGGGCTGGGCGCGCGTTGGCACACCAGGCGATCCCCCAGCCGCGCGGTGGCGTGTTCGCGAGCCCCGCCGACACACCGGTGGCGCTGCCAGATTCGCGCAATGGGTTCGCAGGCTGCCCCGGCCTGTTCCCCGGCCAGGTGCCGCTGGACATTCGCATCGTGGCGCCCGAGTGGAAGCCCGTGGCGCTGTGCTCCTCGAGCTTCGCTGTTCTCTACTCTGGGCTCACGAAGACGCCGTTGGTCGTTGTTGAGCGGTTGTCCAGTGAGCACCTCGAGCGCGCGAAGAATGAGCAGCGCACCGAAGTGTTCTTTGCCGATCCGCGACTGCCTGCGCATATGCGCGCCGAGCTGTCCGACTATGCGGGCTCCGGCCTGGACCGCGGGCACATGGCGCCGGCGGGCGACCAGCCAGACCCGGTGTCGATGGCCCAGTCGTTCGCGCTGTCGAACATCATCCCGCAGGACCCGGAGAACAACCGGCGCATCTGGTCGAAGATTGAGAGCGATACCCGCAAGTTCGCGCGGCGCGCGCAAAGCGATGTGTTCGTCTTCAGCGGGCCGGTGTTCGCCGGCGAGCGCCGTACCGTCGGGCGCGGCCGGGTCTGGGTGCCTTCGAGCATGTTCAAGCTGGTCTACGACTCCGGGTCGGGGCGTGCGTGGGCCTACATCCTCCCGAACGCGCCTGGCGTGCGCATCGAGCGCCCGATGGGCTATGCGAGCTTCGTGAGCGCTACGGGGTGGTCTCTTCTCAAGGGAGTGAGCCAATGACACGCGCCGCCACGCCCGCCCAGCCCGTTCACACCTGTCACTGGCCGGGCTGCACCCGGCATGTCCCGCCAGATAAGTGGGGTTGCCGGCCTCACTGGTTCACGCTGCCCGGCGAGCTGCGCAAGCGGATCTGGGCGGCTTACGTTCGTGGCCAGGAGATCACCAAGACGCCCAGTGCTGCATACCTTGCTGTCGCACGCGAGGCGGACCTCTATGCGCGTGACTACGAAAGCCAGCGTCGTCGTCCCGCGGTCCCAGCACCCGCAGCGGAGCCCGAGACTCCCCAGAGCTCCCTTTTCTGATCATGACCATCGACATCCCTGAGGGCACCTGGTGCCTCTACCTGCTCGAGTGCAGAGGCCGCGTCATGTACGCCGGCATCACCAACAGGCTTTCGGCCCGCTTCGCGGCGCACGTGGCCGGGAAGGGTGCGCGGTTCACCCGGGCCAATCCTCCGATCCGCATCCTCTGCGCGCGGCCGTTCGTCGGCCGTTCCGAGGCCTCAAAGGCCGAGTGGGCCATCAAGCAGCTGCCGCGGGCAAAGAAACTCGCCTTCCTGTCCGCGCTGGGCACTTGCGTGGTGGCCGCGGCATGAAGCGCAGCACGGTCGCGATCATTGCCGGATCTGCTGCGGCGGTGCTTGTGCTGTCCGCCGGCGTGGTGGTCTACCTGGCCAACCAGCGCGGCGCGGAGATTGCGAAGGAGCGCGTCGAGCGGCGCGCTGCGACAGAAATCGTGGAGGTCGTGACGTTCTTCAGGACGCTGCGAGGCACCGTGCTCATGAAGGACGGCAGCCGGCGCGCGTTGGTTGGCAGCGGCGCGATGCTCATGTGGGTGCGGCCGGTGGCCGGTGCCGCGGATACTTGGCTTGCGGTGGCGCGCGGTCCCGATGGGGCATTCTTCGGCCAGCGCTTGAAGCGGGGGCCGTCCGGTGCGATCGGCGCGGCTGGCGACGCACAGGAGCTGTCGGCACAGCTGGTGATGGGCGGCTTGCGCGACCAACTGCGCGAGGCCGGCGCCGACCAGGCGCAGGCACAGGTGTTCTTCGACGCCATCGCCAAGGGCACGCCCGTACCTGTGCGGAGCGCAGTGGTGCCGCGCAACTAGGCGCCAGATTGGCGGGGCGTCGAGCCGGCGTTCTCTGTCAGCGAAGCTCGGGAGCGACCAGCGCGCCGCCCGAATCCTTGAGCTGGCGGTAGATCGAGAGCTTTGGGTTGGTCGTGTCCTGCTGCACGACCTGGCGCACGAAGCCCATCAGCTGCGTCGGATGCATGAACGCCGGGCCGGTCCCACTGGCAAAGCGGGCATGGCTCAACCATACCGGCCGCGTGTAGATGTCCACGCCATTCGCTGTCGTATACGCCAGGCACAGCCAGTGGCCGGACAGCGGCGCCAGCTTTGCCTGCTCGTTCGTCGCACGGGCCATGGCGTACGTTTGAGTTTCCGAGAGGGATGCCGCCGCCACCGCGATGCTGAGCCCGACGATGCTGTTGTCGCTGGCTGCGTTCTGTGCACCACAGCCCGAGATCAGGTTCCCGGCCAGGTCGGAGGCGGTCCGGCTCTGCGCGCTTGGGTCCCCCTGCTTGGCAAGGAAGGCGCGCAGCTTGGCCATCGTCTCGTGACCGTCGAGGCTGCTCATCGCGCCGGCGGCGAGCCACCAGGAGGCGACGTCGACCACGTACACCAGGGAGTCGTTCGTCGAGAGTCCCGGCGCCTCCTGCGTCAGGTCCCGGGTGATGCGGATGTTCCAGCCGGGGTTGGATGCGTTGGCGATGCCTTCCCAGAACTTGAGTTCGTGTTTCATGTTGCCACGATACGCAGGCTGTCGACATTGCGCTAGGTTCAGAGCGAAGCACTGCGCGCGAAGGGCGAGGGCGACGAATGGAGCGCAAATCTGGAGCTGCTACTGTGGTGACGCGCGGGCCGGGGCGCCGCACCTGAGCCCAGGCGCAGCGCAAGCGCCTTCAGTCGCGATCGTGGCGCGGCAATGTGTCTTCGAACGTGGCGTGCTGACGCCCGCGCAGGCGAATGTGCCCCGTGTTTGTGCAGGTCATCAGGCGCAGCCGTAGGGCGATGTTGTTGCCTGGCCCCGCCTGCTGACTCACCCAGCCCACGCAATGGGCGTCGTGGCTCTCGTGGCAGGCCATGGCCCGAAGCGGCTCGGAGAGGGTGCTCAAGTCCCCGGGCTGCGCGATCGTCGCGGCCAAGTTTCGGTGCCTGGTTTCACAGTACCCGTTGGGGATCTCGCGCGGGTCGGCGTCCACGCGCCACGGGCACTTGGCGCACTGGGCGGTGCGCTTGAGCTTCCAGGCGTCGCTCACAGCGGACCGTGTAAGGCTGCCAGCAGCGCGTAGCTCGAGAGCAGGAAGCCCAGGACAAAGGCGCCGATCGCCCAGAGGTAGGCCGAGGCGATGCGTTCTCCGAGCGTAGACAGGTCCGCCTGGAAAAAGCGCATCACCGCGCGCCGGAACACCAGGGACAGCAGCAGCGCGATCGCGGCGGCGATGGCCATGCGCGCGGCGCCCTTGGGGCTGTCGATTGCGGCCAGGGCGAAGGCCCAGAGCCAGCCGCTGGCGATGAGCAGTAGCTCGGTGCGGGTCTGGAGGCTTTTCATGTCCGGCGTGTCCTTTTCTTGGCGGGCTCGCCGAGCCCGGGTTTCTTGGTGGTGGGGGGCCGGCGCGGCTTGTTGGCCTGGAAGACGATCTTTTCGCCGCCCGGGATCATTTCCACGCGGCCGGTGCCGGGGTTGTGGCGCCGCCGCGCCTTGTACTCGGCGCGCTTGAAAGTGCCGATGCCCGGCACCCAGCAGGCACCGTTGACCATGGCACTGGAAATGACGCGCTCGAGCATGTCGCCGAAGAAGGCGACGCTGAACTCAGGCGAGAGGTTGCGCAGCGCGGCCTCTTTGCGTATGACGGGGCCGGAGCTGTTGCGCATCGGCGGCTTGCGGGGCGTACTCATACCAGGTGGTCCTCGTAGAGCGAGGATGCGAGCTGGTGAGCCAGCTTGACCGTGCCGGTGGCGCCTTCGCGCTGCTTGGCCACGATCACCTCGGTGATGCCCGGCTCCTGGGTCTGCGGGTTGTAGACCTCGTCGCGGTACAGGAACATGATGACGTCGGCATCCTGCTCGATCTGGCCGCTCTCTTTGAGGTCGGACATCATTGGGCGCTTGTTCGCGCGCTGCTCAACGGTGCGGCTGAGCTGGGCCAGGGCGACCACGGGGCACTTGAGCTCGCGGGCCAATTGCTTGAGGCCCTTGGAGGCCTCGCCTACGACCACCCGGGACTCGATGCCAGGCTTGGCGGCCGCGCCGGCCGAGATCAGCTGCAGGTAGTCGATGCCGATGATCATCTTCCGCCCCGGATGTTGCGCCTTGAACAGGCGCGCCCGCGTACGGATCTCGGCAAGCGAAAGGCCCGGAGACTCGTCGATGTAGATGCCCAGCTCGCCGACGCGCGCCGACGCGGTGTAGAGATCGTCCAGTCGCTCAGTGAGCTGGTCGGCGCTGGTGAACACGGACCCAGGGATGCGGCCGGTGCGCGAGATCATGCGCTTGGCCATGGATGTGCCGCGCATTTCCATCGAGAAGAGCAACGCGTCGCGGTCGGCTTCGGCGGCGGCCTCCATGAAGTTCACTTCCATGGCCGTCTTTCCCATGGAGGGACGCGCTGCGAGCACGATAAGGTCTTCGTCTACCAAGCCTCCGCCGAGCAGTGCGTTCAGTCTGTGGAAGCCAGTGGTCACGGCCGACTCGACTACCTGACCATCCAGACGGCGCTCCACCTCTTCCAGCACCACGGCGATGTAGCCGGAGATGTGTTCAGGCCCTGAGCGCGACGACTTGGCGCTCGTACGCGCATTGCCCGCCGAGTCCTCGAGCATCGAGGTGAGCACCTCGAGGGAGGCCTGACCTGTGGCGGCGCGCTCGGCGATCAGCTTGGTGGATGCCAACAGCGTGCGGATGCCACTCAGTTCCTTGATGCGTGTCGCAGCCGCTTGCACCGCTTCATCACTGGCTGTCTGGTAGGTGGCGTTGGTCGCCAGATTGATCAGGTAGTCCTCACCGCCGGTGAACAGGTTGTGAGAAAGCGACGCGTCGATGAGGGCCGCCAGGTCGTGGGCCTGGCCAACCTGGTTGAGTGTCTGCCAGAGGCGAAACAGGTTGGCGTGGACCTCTTCCCCGAAGTCGGCGGCGCTGAGGACGCTGCCGATCTGTGAGGCCAGTCCCTTGCGGTCGTCCTGCAGAAGCGTGCTCAGCACGGTGCGCTCGCTCACCGAAGACACCAAGGGGTCGATGACCGCAGCGCCGGGAGAAGCATCGCTTGCCGGCACCGTAGGTGAGGGAGCAGAAGGCGCAGGCGGAGGAGGCGCGGCAACCTGCCGAAAACCGAGGGGGGCGGGTGTCGCCAAGCTCACATTTATTTCCTTCGTGTTGGAGCATTGTTTCGACGCAATGAACCTTACGGAACGCTTGCTTCGTGGATATTCTGGAGACAGCTAACGCATACAGTCAAGGTCAAAACAAATTTTGTTCCGAACGACTCTGTGAACGACTAACATTGCGAAAGAATAGAAAATGCTCTCACAAATGCTAAATCCGCACGTGGATATTCGATGGACAACGGAGGCCGAATGGTTCGCCTCGGGTGATGCCGCGGTAGTTCGCGCCGGTGTGTTGTTGCTGGAGGCCGCGGCCCGCAGCTCGCAACCAGCGACCCTGCCGGCCAGTGCTGTGACCCTTGCTCGATTGGCCGGGATGAGCCTGGAAATCTGGGCGGAGAAGGGTGAATCCGCCTTGGCGGGATTCGACCGCGTTGAAGGCGGGTGGCGCCACCGTGCGATGCACGATCTGCAGGCGGCGGTCCAGGAGCGATTCGGTGCCCAGCTGCAGGAACTGGCGGCGTCGTCGGTGCTGGCGGGGCAAGCGGTGGACGAGTTTCCCCTCGTGGGCGAAGTCAAGCCGGCAGGCCGCAGCAAGGGGAAGAGGGCACTCCCGAAGGATTTCGTGTTCTCGCCTGCGCTGATCGCGTATGCCGAGAGCGCCGGGTTCCTGACGCCGGCGCATCAGGACTGGCTGCTTACCAAGTTCCGGGACTTCGCCAGCTCAAGCAAGCGCCTCTATTCAAACTGGGATGCCACGGCCCGCAACTACATCTCCAGCTCGATCACCGCCCGCGACTTCCTCACCTTCTTCGGCTATTGGCCGCGGGACAGCAAGGAGCGCCTCGCCATGGGGGATGGTGTCTCCGCATCTAGTGTCCTTGTCGCCCGCCCGGGTCCTCAGTCCTTCGAGAAGGCCGCCCTCAATGCAAGCACGGACACGATGAACGAGGTGCTCGGTGCGCGCTATGGCAAGTCCGCGGCGCAAGACGTGCCGTTCCGGGCCTCCTCGCCCGAGCGGACCGCGAGCTTTGGCTTCAACATGGCCGGGGGGGCGCGATGAGCGGGGCCGTTGCGAGCCGCGAGGAAGTCGAGGCCGTGATGAAGATGGCCATCCAGGCGTGCGCATCAGCGCGCCACGAGCTCAATGCGCTGGAGCAGACCGCGTGGATGGCGGCGATCGAGACTTTTGGCGCGCAGTCAACGGTGCGATTCCTGCAGGAATGGGTGTCGACCAACAGCCGCAAGGCCCCGACCGTCGGCGATCTGCGGCGCTCGCTGGACCCGAACTTCCTCGAGTGCGATGCGGCGTTGGAACGGTTGTACCTGCTCGTGACGACGGTCGGCCCGTATGAAGCACCGACAGCCGAGACAGTGGGCGCCACTCTTTGCCGGGTGATCGAGAACCTGGGCGGGTGGGCGAGGATCAATGAAATGATGCCCGATCGCGGCTCGGACCGCTTTGCCTGGAGCGCCTTCGCCGAGCGGTTCTCCACGGCCTTTGGCACCGCGCGGACCCAGGAGTTCCAGGCGACGCTACTCCCCCCCGAGGCGAGGCCAATGCTGCAGCGGCCGGTTGGTCTGCATGAGATCTCCCGCGAGAAGGCTGCGGAGATCGCTCTGCTGCGTTCCGAGGCTGCCGCAACTGTGCAGCTTCCCAGGCCATGAGCGCACGCACGCTGAATCCATCCGGCTCGGATGCCGTCGCGCTCGCGCATGTGATCGCGTCGCGGGCACGGCGCACACTGACGGGCGGGGCCGAGTACCTTGCGATGCTTGTCTTCGCTCTGAGCGCCGGCCTCCTGGTCGCCGTCATCTTCGCGGTGAACGTCGATTTCGAGGTAGTCGCAGTCACCCCGGGCGGCATGCTCATGCCACTCGTGCAGCTCGACAAAGAGAACGAAGGCGCCCAGCGCGCCCTCCTGGGCGAGACCC
This sequence comes from Variovorax durovernensis, assembly GCF_977011995.1. Classification (NCBI taxonomy): domain Bacteria; kingdom Pseudomonadati; phylum Pseudomonadota; class Betaproteobacteria; order Burkholderiales; family Comamonadaceae; genus Variovorax; species Variovorax durovernensis. The sequence continues at coordinate 56,757 of NZ_CDRNCW010000003.1, forward strand.
GTGTGGAAGCACCTGCTGCCACTTCGGCTCGTCCCACATCCCCCCCAGTCCCGAGCAGCACGCCGCCCCAGAAGGCGCAGCAGCGCAGGACGTCATTGAACAAGCAATGAACACAGCAACAGTGAAGAAGCCCGCAGCCCGACCACCCGCCAGCAAGGTGGTGCCAGATTCGGCGACGCCGGTCGCCGGCGAGCATGGCGGTGAAGATGCGGCGCAGGTCAGCAAGCTCACCCGGATCATCGTCTGGCAGTCCCTGGCAGTGGGCTGTTTGGCGATCGGACTGGTTATCGCATTGGTGTTCGTGATGCGGACCCATCGCGAAGTCATCGCATCCACGAGCGACGGGCGCTTGGTCCCCGTGATCCCGCTGGACAAGCCCTATGTGAGCGACGCCCGTGTGTTGGGTTACGTCGACGAGTGCGCCCGCCAGGTGTTCAGCCACGACTTCCTGCACTGGCGTACCACGCTGCAGAACTCGAAGACCTGCTTCACCGAGAAGGGGGGCGACGCGGTCGAGGAAGCGCTGGCGCCCTGGGTCAAGGACATCTCGGAGCGAGAGCTCACCATGTCTGTGAGCATGGCCGACACGCCGGTGATCGCGAAGCGCGGCGACTTCAACGGCACGTTTGCTTGGCGCGTGCAGGCCCCGATCTCCCTGTTTCGCCGCGGCACGAAGATGAGTGATGTGCCCCGGCCCTTCATCTTGCAAGTCGTAGTGCGACGTGTGGGGCTTGATCAGAACCCGCGCGGCATCGCGATCGACAGCCTCCAGCTGGTGCCTGATTCATCGAGGGGATGACACACCCAGTTGAGCGAGATACCCAACCCAACAGAGCATCCGGCGCTACCACGCAGATTCGGTGGCGCCCATTTTCCGTCAATAGCTATCGAGAGAGGCGAGAGAGCGATGAGTCCACAGGAAACCCAGATCAAGCAAGACAGTGCGAACGAAGCGGCCGGCATGGCGAAAGTCGAAGCGCAGTGGGAAGAGATACGCAAGAAGTACCCCGACTGGTATGCGTTGTACGACGAGGTGATGCCCGATACGGCGGCGAGCCGCTCAGAATTGGCGGAGCTCTGGGCAACTGCTCCCACGCCTTGGGCTGCGGGCGTGGTCTATGGCAAGTTCACGCTGCGGTTGGAGATATCCGCGCACACCGGAATCGCGTTCGTCTAAATTTCGCCACGAAAGCGTGGCGTGTTCGAAGCGAAAACAATTCCTTTGCAGCACAATAATAATATGAAGCAAACACGCATACCGCATTGCATCGACCAACTAGTAGCGTTTCGCTCAGGTTGGCGGGCGCAATTCCAGCCGGCTGCGGCCGTCGTACTCGGCCTCGTCAGTCTGCTCGCGGTCCCTGTCCATGCCCAGGGTGTCGCTCGGGTGTCGAACCCTTCGGCCGCCGTGGCCCAGCAAGCTCCTGTACAGGCTCAAGCGCAGACGGCACCGGTGGGCGCTCTTCCGGGCAGTGCGCCCATGCCGGGCGGCGTCCAGGGTGGGCTTCCTTCGCCGGCTGTGGCTCCTTCCGCAAACGCGGCCATGCCCACGCCCTACGTGACCACCACGCAGGCTGTGCTAGACAAGGTGTCGCCCCTGACGCCGAAGGAAATCGTCAACCTGCGCAAGGCAATCGATGAACGCAAGGATGCGTTCAGCGAGAACATCACAGGTCGGCCGCCCGCTCGCCCCACGAGCACCCAGACCACCATCGACCTTTCACCGGGCGGCACTCCTCCAGTGCTGCGCATCGCGTTGCGCCAGGGTGCGACCATCATGTTCGTGGACGCCGCCGGCCGCCCGTGGCCGGTCGAGGCCGCCGACAACTTCAACACGGCCGGGTACATGGTCACCCAAATGGCCGAGCACGTTTTCTCGGTGGGCATGCGCCTGCCGCAGATCGGCAACATCGCATTCAAGCTCAAGGACATCGCCCGCCCCGTGTCGGTGACGATGATGCCAGCGCAGGACGCAACGGACTACAACTTGGACCTGGTGGTGCCGAAGTTCGTGGGCGGCCTGCCTCCGACGGCGATGGCAAGTGCGGCGCCCGCGCCAGGCCACCTGTCCGACGAGTTGATGGGCTACCTCTACCGCACGCCGCCGCGGGAGGCGCGCCGGCTGATCGTGGGGGGCAGCGGCACTGACGAGATCATGGCCTGGCAGATGTCGGCCAACAGCATGGCCGTGCGCACCTCGGCGCAGATCCTTTCGCCGGCATGGATACGTCGCCAGGGCTCCTCGGACGGCGTTTTCGTGTACCAGCTTCCGATCACCCCCGTCGTAGTGATCTCGCAGGGCGGTGAGCTGCGCAGCGTGGCCCTCAAGGGGATCACGGTCGAGCCAGTCGGCGCCAACGCCACCAGCGTGTCGGCCGCCATCCTTTCCAGCGCACAGAGCCAGGGAGCCACCAAGTGACGGCACAGACCAACGAAGAACTCGTGCGAGGCGAAGCCGTCGAGCATGACCTGCATGCTGCGGAATCGCAGTCCATTGGCGACGGTGCCGTGGCGGGAGCCCCACAGGGCGCGGCACGCATCGACCCTGGTGCCAAGCGGGTGATCAAGTGGGTGGGCATCGCTGTCGGCGTGGCTGCCGTCCTCATCATCGGCCTGGTGGTGCTCGCTGCCTCCAAGAAGGACATGAACGCCACAGTGCAAATCCCCGCGCGCGCGAACGGCGGGCAGCAGACCGACGTGGTTCAGACCGACTACGAGAAGGGCCGCCTCGCCGAGTTCCAGCGCGAGAAGGCCGAAGAGAGCCAGGCAAAGGGCGGGGTGTACGTGCCGCCGCCGGCGGGTGCGCCGACGCAGCTTGCCGGTGTCGGCGGTGGCGCCGGTGCGGGGTCCTACCAGACCTATGTGTCGCCCCAGCAGGTGGCCGTGCAGCAGTCGGGCACGCTGCAGGACCCAGTTCGCCAGCAGGCGATCCAGGAAGGCCTGAATCGCCAGCTGGGCCAACTGCTGGCCGACGCGGCCATCGGCATGCCGATCGAGCGGGTGCAGGCGCTGGACGAGAAGAAGCAGACCCAGGTCGCCGACGGCGCCGGCACTGGCGCCTTCCCACGTGGGTCATCTGGTGGCGCCGTGCAGGCGGAAGACCCGGATCTTCCGGCGCCGCTCACGATCGTCGCGGCGCGCACCACCTCCCCCATCGACACCGGCAAGACGAGCTATGTCTCGGCCGAGGTGGTCGGTGGGAAGTTCGCGGGTGCGTTCCTCAAGGGAACGGCCATCCTGAACAAGGGCGAAGGCCTGCAGGTGATCTTCACCGACATGCGTTTCAACGGAAAAACCGCCCGCATCAACGCCGTGGCGCTGGACGAGCAGACGTCAGCCGATGCGCTGGCCGGCAACATCGACCGGCACATTCTCACGAAGTATGTGCTGCCGGTGGCCTTTGCGACCCTCTCGGGTGCAGCGAGCGCGATCGCTCAGCGCGGCACAGAAGTCGTGTCGAACGGCTTCTCGTCCTCTGTCAGCGTCCCCGTGGCGACCGACCGTCAGGCCGCCGCCGCCGGCATCTCCTCCGGCACGCAGATCGGTCAACAGGTTGTTCAGACCTTGGCTCAGCAGCCCAACACGGTCACTCTTCCGGCGAACACCCTGGTCGGCGTGCTGTTCAACACCGTGCAGACCGCCAGTACGGCACAGGCGCCTGCTCAGCAGCCACAGCAGCCCCAACAGCAGGCGACCCCGGACCGGCAAGTACGCCAGAACTTCCAGCAGCCGACGCAACAGCAGCAAGTGAACCTGGCCACGGGCATGAACTACGGCACGTTTGCCCCCCAGGTCCTTCCGTACAACGCAACACAGGCTCGCCAGTAAATGAGCAAGAACGACACGAACGCCGACGGCTCGTCCACGGTAGACGATCTGTGGGACGGCGGCAGCAATGGGCAGTCCGATGTTCACGACGCCATTGATCCCGAGTTCGACAATTCCGAGGCGCGCTCGGTTGTGGACGAGTCCATGGTTGATGACGCCCAGTTCGCCCCGGTGGGCGAGGAGTCGGCCGCGGCGCCAGCCAAGAAGAAGGGTTCGAATCTGGCCTTCTACGCAGTGGTCGGTGTCTTTGCGGTGGGCGCAGCGGGACTGCTCGGCTTTAAGGCCGGCCTGTTCGGGCGCGCATCGAAGGCGCCCCTGGAGCCGATCACGCTCGCACAAGGCCCTTCAGGTACGAGCGGCGCGCCTGCGAAGACCGAATCCCTTCTGAGCGGCGGGTCCGCCGACCCGCTGTCTGGCAGCAAGTCGGCCGCGAAGGTCTCCGACATGGAGTCGGACCTGTTTGGTGAACGCGCGGCAACCAGCTCCACGGCCCCGGCCGCTGTGCCTGCCGCCGAATCTCCGGCGCCCGCCGTGAAGGTCGATCCGCCTGTGCAAGTCGCGCAGGCAGTCCCTGTGGCCCCCGCCGCCCCGGCTGTTGTCGAGAAGCCTGCCGCCGTCCAGCCGCCCGTCGAGGCCGTGCGCGAGCCGCAGAAGAAGGTCGAGGTGGTGGCAGCTACTGCCGCTGATCCCAAGCCTGCCAAGGTGAGCAAGACGCGTGCGGCACGCAACGCACCTGTGGTGATCGGGAAGAAGGCCGCGGTGAAGCCCACCGAAGTGGTGGCGCGCAGAGCCAAGCACCGTACGGTCGTGGTGGCGCGCGCTTCAAAGGGCAAGGCCGCTCGAGTGGCAAAGGACCCTCGTCCGGATGCCCCTGAGATCATGGCCGGCTGGAGCCTGCGCGGGACCTGGCCGTCGCAGGGCCCGAGCCAACGCGCGTGGATCGCGGACGAGCAGGGCCGCGTCACGACCGTGTCGGTGGGGCAGTACATCTCGGGAGCGAAGGTGCTCTCGATTGGCAAGCGTGGCGAGGTGGTGCTGACCACGGCCGGCCAGATCGTTCCGTAAAGGAGGCGAACACATGCCTGATTTCGCCAGTTTCCTCAAAGAGTTCTCGGACCTCGCGAAGGCCCTGGTGCCGCTCGTGTACTGGGGCGCCCTGGTCGTGGGCCTGTTCTTCACGGGCGCAGCGCTGAGCAAGATCGTGAAGATGGGCAAGGACTCGCCCGGCGGCCATGCGCCGACCTGGGCGGGCGTGGCCGGCAACCTGCTCGTGACGGTGGGCTGCACGATGCTCAACGCATGGGTCGATTCCCTGACGAAAGACTTCGGCGGGATCGGGGAGGGCGTCGCGTCGCAGATGGCCTACATGCGCGACAACACCTCGGGATCGCTCGCACCCTTGTGGACGGCGATCTATGCCTGGATCTTCCTGCTGGGCATCTGCGCGATCTTCCGCGCCTTCCTGCTCTTCAATCGCGCCGCCCAAGGCCATGCCCAGGAGGGCGACGGCTTCTGGCGGGGCTTCTGGCACATCCTGGGCGGCGCCATTCTCATGAACATCGCGACACATTGATCCGCTCACCGTTCGACCAATTTCTCACCCACCGACCATCAACGAATCCGAAGGAGCAATCTTGAAAAAGCTGATCACCAATTGCCAGGCGCGCATCGCGAGCGCCACCATGCTTCATGGCCCAGCGACCATGCGCAGCGCAGCGGTCACCGTTGCCGCAGCGCTGATGTCGACCTCGGCGTTCGCGCTCGACGCGAACAGCTCTGTCCAGTCGCTGATCAACCTGCTCAAGTCCGGGGTCACGCTGATCCAGTGGGCCCTCATTCTGATGGGCATGGCCTCCATAGGCTACGGCCTCATGAAGTGGAAGAAGAAGGGCCAGGACAACGGCGGCGACCAGGTCGAAGCCCGCCAGATCTGGATGCCGATGGCAGCCGGCGCCGCAATGATTTGCGTCTGGGCTGTCGTGGAATTCGCGGTGACTTCCGCAGGTGGAAGTACTTCCGATATCGGAAGGACTTCAAGCTTCTAGGACGTTACAAAACGTAACAGCTAAAGCACCGCAAAAATATAACGGCACAAAAGATAGACTTGTGACGTAGAAAACGAAGGCCCGCATTCAAACGAGTGCGTGGATGCAGGTCGACGTTGGGATGGCGATTCGCCGTTTCAACGATCGACCTTTCTCATTTCTGGGCGACCGACAAGCAAATGTTCAATCTGATTCCTGGCATCAAGAGAAGCGTTTTCCGTGAGAACGACCGGCGCGCGACGCAGGCCGACGCGGTGTTCGTCGTTCGACGTCCGCAAGTGCTCGAGCGGGCGCGTTACACATGCCAGGCGTGCCAGTACCGCTCCATGCAGACGCCCAAGAAGGCCACGCGGCTGCAGGTGCACCACAAGGATGATGACCATCACCACAACGAGGACGAGAACCTCGTTCCAGTGTGCAGTCTGTGCCATGGCTACCCCCACCTCGGGTGCAAGACGGCTTCTACCGGTGGCGGCGGTGGGCTTGCCTCGGACGCCCAGCTCGCAGCGCTCCCCGAGCTGACGGCCGCGGACCTGAACAACCTGTTGCGCGCCATTGGCGCGGCGATGAACGACCCTGCCGAGCGCGAAGCGGCGGCATTCATCTACGAGGAGTTGTGCGAGCGGCTGCGCCCGGTGCGCAAGGCGTTCGGCACTTCTCATGCCTTGGACTTCGCCGGCGCCATGGCGCAGCTGAGCACCGTGGACTACGCGGCGCGCGGCGAGGCGATCGCGGACCTGCGCGTGGTCTGGCGCGCGCCGGTCCTCAAGCAGGCCGGCAAGGAAATGCTCGAGGACTTCCCCTCACTTAAGCCGACGAGCTGGATGGCCGCCTATGGCGATCTGGTCGACGAAACCCTGGCAGCTGCGATCTGATGTCCATCACCGCTTTCTCTGGCCGCCCAGGAGCCTCTCGCGAGCAGGAAGACCTGCCGATGGCGATGAGCGCCGTGCCCGACTTCGGTGTTGCGCATTTCGACCTGAACGACGTCGGTTCGGGGGGCATCTGCTACTCCACGAAATCGGGCTTCCGGCGCTTTCAGTCCGGGGGCGACCTGATGAACGACATCTGGATCACGAACCTGGACATGGTGCCGCGGCAGCTGCCAAGCCTGCGCTCGAACAAGTTCTTGCAGACCAAGATCACCACGCTCGCCGAGGACCTGGGTGTGGAGCTCACGGGCTTCAAGCAGGTGGATGGTGTCGACAAGGGCGGGATGGTGGACGTGGCACGGGTGCTCAACCACACCCGTGATCTCGTTGCCGCTGCTTACCCCTGGAAGGCGCCAGATCGCGAGTGGTCCAAGCCCCGTCTGGGCGAATGCATCGCCGAACTGCTGCCATCGGTCGAGCGCCCCGTGCCGCAGGTCGAGGTGGCGCTGCAAGGTGCCTACCAGTCCTGGAGCAGCCCGCAGATGCAGCCCAAGCTCGTATACGACCGTGGCTCGCGGATGGTGTACCTGCGCCGCAACCGGATGCAGCATGCCCTGGACATCATGCGCACGCCGCTGCCCACTGGCGGCTGGGTGGCCACGAAGCCCAATCTGGACGCACTGCTGGACCCGAGCCTGCCGTCGCTGGTCGAGGTGATGATCGAATGGCGACATGCCGATGCCGACCTGGTGTCGTTGATCGCTTTCGGTGCCGATGCGGGTGACACGAAGATTCGGCGCTGGGTCTCCCAGATCGAACTGACCTGGCTGATCAAGTACGCCCGGATCGAAGTGCGGTCAGCCTATTCGGCGAACACGGCCGCGCCACTGCCGGTGCAGCTGCAGCTGCCGCGCCTCATTGCTGGCGATCCCGTGTACCAGCTGTCGATTCCACACGGCCTGGTGGCCGAGGCGCACTGGACGGGGCTGGCGCGGCCGCCCTACAGCCGCCGCGCGCGCGCGGGCGAGATCACGACCACCTCGGTGTGGTTTCGTGCCATGGATCGCGCCATCTCGTTCCAGATGGCGCTGGCCGCCCGGCAGCTGGGTGGCAACGTGACCGGCTATGGCTCTGGTGGCGTGCAAGTGCGCTTGGAGAACACATCAGTTGAACAACTTGTGGAGGTTGCTGACGCCGTCGGCGCCTGCCATCCGTGCCTGGCTTCTGAAGTCGTCGGGCGCGAAAGGGGGGACATGTGAGAGGTACTCCAGAGGCGCGGGGCGACGGTTGCCTCTCGCGAATCCTGTCTCAGGCGCCGGCGAAGGCCGGGCCGGACTATGCATCCTGGCTGGTCACGTGGACGCGCAGCGGCGCGCGCGACGAGGCCGGCCACAGTCTGCCGGAGGTGGCCTACCAGCCGCTGGCCGAGCGTGTGGGGAGCGACGTCCTCGACGAGGACAACATGCGGCCTATGCATCGACTGCTGACGCGCCACCCTGGGGCGCCGATGGCGTTCGCGGAGATCGCCCGCCCGTCGTCGCCCTTCCTTCGCCTGCGTGCGCTGGTCGAGTACCTGAAGACGCAGTCCGAGCGGCCCGACGTGACGAACGCGAGCGACCAAGGTTCCTCCACCGCCTACGTCAGCCCTCTGCACATCAACGAAGTGATGCGTGGCTACCAGGTCGAAGACACTCAGCACGCCGAGCAAGAGATCACCAACCTGCGCAACTCCGCTCGTGAGCATGTGATGCGCGGGCTGTTGGGCATTGCAGCTGAAGCCTCCGAGGAGGCGTTCAATGCCGCGACGAACACTTGGCTGCGCAAGGAATACGCCCGCCGGCGCCAGGCAGAGATCCTGGCCAGCTCGAGCTCGGCCAGCACGACAGGAGCGGCGGCCAAGGGCGCCCAGGCGGCCAGGCCGTCGGGTGAAATTCCCCTGCAGCCCAGCCCCGCAATCCGCAAGCCCGACCGGCCGCTGAGCTTCGGTGCGCCGCGCGCGCCCACGGCGTAGCGGCACCGACCATCCCGGTTTCCAACGCCGACCAACGACTACCGAGCGAAACGCATCCACGCCCCGCACAGGCGATCACATAGGAACCTCATGTCGACGATTCTTCTCACTGTCCTTGGCGCCTTCGGGCTGTTCGCACTCGTGTGGGGGCTGAGCCACTTCGGCATCCGCGGTGTCGAGCAGTTCATCTACTGGGCGGGCTCGCAGATCTCGCTGGGCGACAGCGCGCTCGCATGCGACTGGCGCGCGCCGGTGCAGACAGACCCGGACCTGCCCGCCGAGATCATGGCCCTGCAAAGCGGCAGCCTCGTGTCCTTCGTCGAGATCAAGGGAATTCGCCGCTACATCGGCGCGAAAGAGTTTGAGACCCTCGCGGTCAACCTGGCCAAGATCACCGCGAATCGCATGAAAGCGGGCAACGGCCGCAACCACAGCATGAGTTTCTGCTTTCGCAGTGACGCAGCCGGGTCGCTTCGGCTTGCCCGCGAGCTGATTGCCCCGATGTCCACGACCGCCAAGCGCCTGGGCGTCGTGCAGATGGACTTCTTCGACGCGCGAGTGAAGGAGCTGGCCCACACCTGCGTCGACGAGTCGGTCTATCTGGCCGTTTACACCCATCGCGCCGGCATGAGCGCCAACGAGTCCGCAACGCAGGCCGAGCGCCAGCGCAAGGTCGGTTCGGAGCTGACGAAGAAGGGCGTGTCGATCGCCTACAACGACCTGTTCTCGCAGTCGATGGCGCAGCCCTCCAGTCTGCTGGTCACCCGCCACCGCTCGATGGTCGAGAACCTGGTCAAGGACCTCGCCATGGACATCAATGCCGGCGGCACTTACCTGCTGGCGGAAGTGCTGCCGGTTCGCGTGGCGGCGAACATGGTGCGCCGTGTGTTCGACCATTCGAACTTCCCCTCGAGCTGGGCACCCCGCTTCATGGGGGACAAGCGGGCGATCGGGGCGAGCGCCATGCCTGGGAGTGGCCGTGATGAAGCGGGGGTGATGCCGGTGTCCCTTGCGCGCCAGATGATGCCTGCGAGCTTCAAGGAGGAATTCAAGGCCTTCGAATTTGCGCGCCAGGGCAGCTCCTACACGGCCAGCGTGGTCGTGGAAGTACTTCCCGAGGACGGGTCCGAGCCCTTTAACAAGCTGATGGACAAGCTTGGCCGCGATATCCCGGTGGCCTACGTGCAGGACGTGTTGCCCAACGGGCTGGACTTTCGAAAGGCCGATCAGTTCTTCGGCAGCTTCATGGCCGCAACGAGCGACTACAACAAGGGCATCAAGCAAGGATGGGACGAGCTCAAGGAGATCGAGAAGGCGGGCGGCTACGTCGCCGCGACCCGCATGATCCTCACCACTTGGGCGAAATCCGAGGATGAGCTGCAGTTCCAGGTCGAGTACCTGCGCAGCACGATCGAGGCATGGGGCTCGACCGTCTGCACCAACGAGACGGGCGAGCCCGGCCTGGCCGCGATTTCGACGGCCGCGGGCTTCGGCCGCGGCGCCGGCGTCGCTCCGTACCTGCCCGCGCCGATCGAGGAAATTACCCGCATGGCTCCGGTGGTGCGCGCGGCGTCGATCTGGAAGACGGGTCAGCTGATCGCCTCGACGTTGGAAGGCCGGCCTTACCCGATCGGCATCGGCACGAGCCTGCAGACGTCCTGGGCGACCGTGGGCTTTGCACCCACGGGCTCGGGCAAATCGTTCTTCATGAACTTGCTCAACTCCGGCCTGCTCATGGCGCCCGGCGCACAGGATGTGCCCTACATCACCATCGTGGACGTGGGCCCGAGTTCGAAGTTGATCATGGACTTGTACCGCTCGATGCTGCCGGCGAACAAGCGCGACCAGGTGGTGTCCATCCGGATCAAGAATTCGCCGGAGTTCGCCGTCAATCCCTTCGATACCTTCCTGGGCTTCGATGAGTGCACCGAACAGGACCGCGACTTCATCACCGCCGTGCTGGGGACAATCGCTCCGGGCCTGGGTGAGGAGAGCGACAAGTTCTTCGTGAAGCTGATCACCGCGGCATATGAGCGGTTCTCGCGTGCCAGCGCCGAGGCCAAGCCGTGGCAGAACGCAATGGATCCGGAAGTCGGCGCGCTCTACGAGCGGCTGGGCAACCCCATCGTGGAAGGGCGCACGCGGGTTTGGGACGTGGTGGACGCACTGTTCACCGCCGGCCATGTGCAGCTGGCCGAGCGCGCGCAGCGCTATGCGATGCCGATTCTGAAGGATCTCTCCAAGGTAGCTCAGCAGCCGGACGTCACCCTGATGTACGGCTCGGCCCTGGCGGCGAACGGCGTCGAAAAGCTGATCGACGTCTTCCTGCGTAACCTGAGTGTGGCGTCGACGGGCGCGTATACCCTGCTCAGCAGCTACACGCAGGCGAACCTGGGCACCGCGCGCGCGATCTCGATCGACCTGGAAGAGGTGGTGAGCTCGGGCGCATCGGAGGAGGGGCGTCGCCGGTCGGCCCTCATGTTTCTGTTCGCGCGTCGTCTCGGGGCCCGCAACTTCTTCGCGCGCTGGGAGGAGGTCAGTGCGCTGTGCCCGGAGCTGTACCGCCGCTACCAGAAGGACCGCGTCGAGAAGCTGTGGGAACAGATGAAGTTCCTGGAGTACGACGAGGTGCATTACGCCTCGGGCGCCGACGCCTTCCAGCGCCTGCTGGCGCAGGATCTGCGCGTGGGCCGCAAGTTCAACATGGTCACGATGATGATGAGCCAGCTCGTGCAGGACTTCCCCGATGCGATCATGGCCAACTCCACGAACTTCTACATCTTCGGCATGGGCGACGGCAGTATGGCCAACCAGGTGAAGGAGGCGTTCAAGCTGACCGACGCCGAGATGCAGGCGATCAGCGTGCACTGCCGTCGCCCGGGCACGCTCTTCGCCCGCTTCGTGACCACCGAGGGCGTCCTGGCCCAGGTCCTGAAGACCACGGCGAGCTCCGTGGACAAATGGGCTTTCACGACCAACGCCTCGGACGCGCCGGTGCGCGCGGCGCTGGCCCGCAAGCTTGGGGGCACCGAGGAAAGCTACTGGCAGGCGCTGGCCTTGCTGGCCAAGATGCTGCCGGCCGGTTCGGCCAAGCCGATGATCGCGGCGCTCATGGCGGAGAAGGGCGAGTTCGACATCGACGATTCTTCGGTGTCGAACGACGTGGCCGCGCGGCTGATCGCGCGTGCACAGCGAGAGGGCCTGTTGTCGGCAGACGGCGTGGTCGAAAGCGCGGAGAACGCAGTCGAGCTTGTCTAAAGCCTGTGGTGCGGCAACGCTGCACCGTGCCTCGCTTGTTCCGAGCCTAGTTGGCAGGCTTGAGCGTGGCGCCAGTGCCGTTGATAGCCCGGGCGCTGGAAGCGGAGGCGCTGAGATTCTGGCTCCTCTGGAGGACCATGTAGCAATGACTGAACCTCGTCTCCTCACAAAGCCGCGGCTCGGAGAGATCTGCAATGGCTGCGGCTACTGCTGCTCGGTGGAGCCTTGCCAGCTCGCCAGAGAATTTTTGAGCTGCGATGTCGGCCCTTGCGTCGCCCTCGAAGAGCGCGGCGGGCGCACCATTTGCGGCCTGGTACGAAACCCACTGGGCTACCTCTTTGCAGCGGCACACCCTGGAGCTGCTGTTCCTGTCCTCGAGACAGCCGCAGCTACCGAGGAGGGTGACCGTCTTTCCGCTGAAATTGGCGGGGCCCTCGGACTCGGGCGGGGCTGTGACGCAGACGACGATGAGCACTCCCGAGCATGGGCACTAACGGTCTCAACACGGTAGTCCAAAAAGTCAGAAGCGCTGCGCGCAATGCGCGACGTGCTGGGCTAGCCCGGTAGGCGTGTCCCGAAGGCATCGCGCTGCATCAGGCCGCCAAGGCCAACCGTGAAGCGGTCGAGCATGCCAGCGCGCAATAGCGTAAAGCCCCACTCGAACGACTGCTGAATGGCGTGCTGCGCATCGATGGAGCCATCGTTGTGCATGATCGCGAGCGCGCGCACCAGGACTGTAGGCGTGAGTGATTCCTCCTGTGCCAATCGGAACAGGACAGTGAGCTCCTCGCCGATCGAGGCGTGAAACTCTTCGCTCAGGTAATCCTCGACCGTCCCCAGGTCGCCATGGCCATCCATCGAGCGCACCGGCACCAGGATCGGGTCCTGTTCGTCGATACCGTCGATCCAGCCGACGTCGACTCCGTCAACGTTGAACACGGCGAAGATGGTGTCGACCTGAAGCATCTGCTGCTCGATGGACAGAGTGAAATCGTTGGCGTAGGGCGAGTACAGGCCGCAGGCGACCCGGATCGGCTGGCGTGGGTGGTGGTGTTGCATCGCTATCGGGGTGCGCGGTCGCGCAGCATGTTGTTCAGGCCGATGCGCCGGCGCTGAGCAGCGCCCGCCGCGAGGATGGCGCGCGAATTCGACTCCTGGAACTGCTGGCGCAGATCGGCGGCGACCCCCGCAGCCAGGTCGGTGCGCTGCTCTTCGGAGAGGGTGTTCGAGCGCGGCACGTTGCCGCGATGTTCCGACTCGATGTCCCGCAGCGTCTCGACGTGACCTTCCGCCTGATTCAGCGCTGCCAGGTCCATTGCAGCTTCGGAAAGGGCGGCCATGCTCAGCGATTCCAGCTCCAGGCGCTGGCGTCCCGCATGAGCGCGCGCCGCGTCGGAGTAGGACAGATCGAGGGGCAGGGCCTCCCAGTCCATGGGCTCCACCACTTGAGCTTCTTCGGGGCGCTGCTGCTCCTCGAGGGTGTGCGTGGCCACGCCGGGTGAGCTGAGCCCCAGCTGCATCGGCTGGCAGTCGCGTGAGCCCACGGCGGCCTGGCTGAAGTGAGCTCGCTCGATCTCGCGCTGCATCTGCTGCAGGATCTCCAGGCCCGCGCCGTCGAGGAGTACGCTGCGCCGGTCCCCCGAGCGCAGCGCAGCCTCCCGCACGGCCAGGTGGTTCTGCTCGCGCAGGTCCAGCATGTCCAGCAGGTTCAGCGAGTTGCCGGGTATGAAGCGCATTTCAGCGTGGCGATTTCCGTCCGCGCCGGCGTTCGGGTCGACGAACTCGTCCACGCCCAGGCCGGCGGCCGCGTCCTCGGTGCCTGCACCCGTGCCGCCGGAGGCGCCGGACTCGGAACCGGAGCTGGCGCCACCCGTGCCAATCGCCGTGCCCGATCCCCGCCCCGCCGGATCGCGTTTGAACACCAGCGAATCGCGAAGGGGCGAGCTGGTGAGCTTGTTCATAGGGTCCTGGGGGTCCATCAGGCTGGTGTCCTTTCGGTGCGCGCGTGCTCATCATAGGCAATGGTGAGATGCGGAAAAGATCGGTTATGTTGACCGGCTCTACTCCGCATAGATATCATCGCACGGTGCAAAACATTTTAACGAGGGTACACATGAACAGCACTGCAATTTCGAACGGTGATGCCGCTGGCATCGCCTCCCACATCCCCGCCTTCCTGTCGAGCGCTTCGGGCAGCGCCACAGTGATCGGCGAGGAGACGGTCTTCAATGGCGACATCAGCATGCGCGCCGGCCAGGATCTCCTGGTGAATGGCTGCGTGATGGGCAGCATCTTTCACGCCGGCAAGGTCGTGATCGGCGCCAGCGGCCTGGTGATCGGCTCGATCTACGTGAGCGACCTGGAGGTCCTGGGCATGGTCGACGCTTCACAGGGCGAGATCCTCGCCACGGCCCTGAAGTCGCATAGCAACTCCCACATTACGGCAGCTAAGGCGACTGTCGGCGCAGGTGGAATGAGCTACGACCGTGGCGCCTTCCTGAGTGCGAACCTGGGCATGCAGAGCGCCGAGGCTGTGGCCGAACGGCTGGACTGCCTACTCAAGGCCGAAGAGGAGAAGGCCGCCGAACGCCGTGAGGCCATTGCCCAGGCCCGCCGCCTTCACCAGCCGCTCGCAGCATCGGTGCGCGATGCCCTGGCGGCACCGGCGCCCACGGTACCTGTGGCGGCTGCGCCTGCGGCATCGAATGTGTCCAGCATCCTCGCGCATCAGCCGATTGCGGCGTCCGGCCGTGCCTACCCGAGCGCTTCTGACCTGGTGGCGGCCACGAGCGTCAGCGTGCTGGACGAAGCCGCGGCGCAGAACGAAGTCCCCGCCTCGGCGCTTGTTCATATCGGCGATTCGCCTTTCGCATCGGGGCTGCCCGGTGTCGATGACGAGGTGGACGACTCGTCATCGCTCGAGGCCTTGCACGGCTGAACGCGAAGTGGCGCCCTGTAGTTATTCACAGTTCCTGGGGAAAAGCAGGGCCCCAAAACGGCATCGGGCCTGCCGCCACGCGGGTTTGCCTGGGGTGCCTGCAATTTCAGCACTGAGCGCCGCTCCCGCGGCTCGCATCGCAGATCGAAACAGCGAAGCATGAGCAATCTACCCCTACGCATGCCCAAGGGAACGTTCGACAGCCAGCTGGCGAAGGTGATTTTCGGCGACGATGTGACCCGCCAGCGCGGCCCGCTGTCCGATGCGCAGCAGCGCGAGCACGCCGCCAAGCTGCTCGAGTGGCTCCCGGATCAACCCGCGGTGGTGATCCTCATGGGCGCCGCCCTCATCGACAGCCGTGTCGTCTCGCGCCTGCATGGAAGGCATCTGCGCGTGGTGGTGAAGTGGTTCGTGGAGAACGCGCCCACGGCCACGCAGTCGATGCCCGTGCTCTCCCGCTACACGTTGGCCATGGCCCGTGCTGTTGGCTACAACTCACTCTTTCAACCCGCACCCCTGGCGCGCCTGCGCGGGGCGCTTGCATACGAGGCCGGACACGCCGGCTCGGGAGATTCGTGATCATGGGATTCTTCACGCGCAAGGGCCGGCCGGATGACGGCGCCGACGCCGGTGTGGATGGCGAAGAGCGCACGCCTGCGCCAAGCCGAGGCCAGCGCGCTCGAGCGGCGGCCGCGAGTGTGATGGTGCCCAAGGGCGTGGGCCTGGCCTTGGGCCAGATGGGCAAGTCGCGCAAGAACCTTGCGCAGGCACTGGCGGCCGCGCGCGAGACCCGCGCGCGCCTGCTGAACGAGTCGAAGCTGCCGATCAAATCCGTGATCCTCACCGACGGCAGCGAGCATGCGCTCCCGGCCGATCCGGGCGAGCGCTTCGAGTACCTCTACGAGGTGATGGGCTGGACGCCCGAGCTGCACAAGAGCCAGGTGCGCGCGGTGCGCTTCACGAAGTTCGCTTCGATCGCGATGACCGTGGTGTCCTTCGCGCTCATCTGCTTCCTGGTGTTCAAGGTGCCCCTGTGGATCTCGATCATCATGGTTCCCGCAAGTCTGCTGGTGTTGGCCATCGGCGCCGCTACCACCTTTCGCTGGGCACTGGTGGAGTTCCAGTACACCCGGCGCGCGCTCGTGGACTGGCGCACGTTCCTCGTACAGCCGGATATCTTCCGATGGATTTTCTCCTGATCACGGTGCTGGCCGGCTCGTTGGGCATGGGCCAGCCAGCGCAAACCAACCAGGTCCAGGTGAAGCTGCCCGAGGCGCTGCCCGCGAACTGCGTGCAGGCAGCGGCCGATCGCTACAGCGTGCCCGCGATGCTGCTGCTGGCCATCGTGAAGTCGGAGTCGCGCGGCCGTCAGGTCGTGAACTGCCGCAACGCCGCGGGCGGGTGCGATCTGGGGATATCGCAGATCAACTCCCAGTGGTGGGCACCGTACCTGATGAAGAACTACGGCATCCAGCCCGAGCGCCTGCTCAATGACAACTGCCAGGCGCTGATGGCGCAGTCGTACATCCTGCGCAAGGAGTCGCGCTCCAAGCAGTGCAACGGCGATCTGTGGTGCGCCGCGGCGCGCTACCACTCGCCGAACTCAGCCGATCTGCAGCGAAAGTATGTCCAGCTCGTGTGGAACGCCCACCTGGGCATCCTGCAGCGGGGGGCATTCTGATGGCAAAGGGTGGCGGTTCCGCGATCCGTGACGCGGCAAATGCCGAGGGCCAGGCCCTCTCGATGGCGTTCGGCATGGGGATGGTGGCCCTCATTCTCGGGGGCACCTTGTGGTTCACCGGCTCGAACCGGATCGTCTACTACTCGTCGCCGGTGCTCAAGGCCTGCGGCTGGCTCTACAACCTGATTCCTGGCGGAGGCGAAACCTGGGGACGGGTGAGCTACCTGCATGACGCATTCCGATCGCGTCCCAAGGACGTGGCGCTTTTTGACTATCTGCGGTTCGTCGACTTGACGCTGCAGCCGCTTGTTGTGGTGACGGCGGTGGTGATGGCGGGGCTCGTGGCCTGGACCTTCACGAACCGGGCGAACGACCTGGCGCGCAAGCCCTCGCCCGAGCGGCTGCTCAAGATCCTGTCGCGCAAGTTCTCCGGCATCGTGCCGGTCATGCACCTGGGTGCCAAGCTGGTGGCCAACGAGCTGCCGCGGTGGCGCCCGCAGGTGTGGCCCGAGGAGGTGCTGCTCAATGAGAAGGTCAACGGCAAGCCGATGCTCACCGACAACAAGGTGAACCTCGAGCAGCTGCGCCTGTACCTGCAGGGGCAGCCGAGGCTGATCAAGGGTGCTAATCGTCTGTACAGCCGGATGCTGGGCATCCAGCTCGTGTCGATCAAGCACGACCGGGAGCTGACCAAGGGCGGCGCGAAGATCGTGTATCCCGACCGCATGAGTGCAACGGGCAAGGTGATGTACGCGCTTCTGGTCTCCCACGCCTTCGGCGGCAAGGAAGGCAAGAAGGACTACGAGCGCGCGATGAACGAGCTCAACTACTCGTGCACGGACCATCCCGAGGGGCTCCCCAACCTCACGGTGGCGCAATGGATCTTCGACAAGTACCGCACGCATGAGAAAGCGGCCAACCTTTTCTCGGTGCATCACTGGGAGTACACCTACCTGTACGCCCTCTTCTTCATGGCCAAGCGCCAAGGCAAGGTGACGCACCGTCAATGGCTGTGGCTCAAGCCGCAGGACCGGATCCTCTTTTACGTGCTGAACACCGTTCTTCGCAAGGTCCCGCACACCGAGTCGGCTGCCGTGTGGTGCCAGTTCGACTTCGAGCGCAAGGCGGCCAAGGAAGGGCTCGTGCCGGTGAGCGAGGACGGGATCCCGCAGATCTTCGTGACGCCGGCCGAAGAGGCCATGGTGGCGGCCTGGGACCATCACGTGCACGGTGTCGACGACAACGAGGACCGCTGGTGGGAAGACGGCCAGGTCTGGAGGCGCGCGAACAACGTGAAGCTGTCCTCACCGCCGCTGCCGCCCGCCGAGGCCTTGGCGGCTGCCAATGCAGATACGCGCTTCGACGACGAAAGCCGCGTGAAGACCGCCGAGTCTGCCGCGAACTTCGACAAGCGCGTGCGCCAGGGCGCTCAGTCGCTGATGACCAGTGGCGAGTCCTACGACGAGTACGCCTCGCTGGGCGCGGCGGCCGCCGCATCCACTGGTCGGACCGGCAGCATCACTGGCGGCGACTTCTGATCGCCCGACGCTTTCCTCGCACCCCGCTCACCAACACAGGCTTCGGCCCCGACCTTCCACTGATTGGTTGCCATGACCCTCCCGACTGCTCCCATCTTGCCTTTCCCCGAAATCCGCTCCTTTGCTGACCGGTTCACCAGCATCAACGGACTCACAACTGCCAGTGTCGCAGACGCTTTTTCGTCCTCAAACATTTTTACCGCGATGCACCCCGGCAGCGGCGTTGTGTGGATGGTGCGATGGTTCGCTCCCACGTCGCACCTGGTTGTATCTCGCACTGGCGCGGGCGCAGACGGGGCAGGGAGCGAAGAACTCTGGCGCCGGGAAGTGAAGGACGCGGGGGAACGTCGTGCGCTGATCAAGAACATCGTCGACCAGTTCGCCGCCTTCAACGAGCAGTGTGACAAGGCAGCAGGTGGTGGCGCAGTGTCCCGTGGCGTAGGCTGGCTCAAGGATTACCTTGTGGCGCTCGTTCGCCGCCCGAAGTCGATCTGGAGCGTTTTGCGTGCGCTGCTGAAGTGGTTCCTCATTTTCATGGGCTTGCTCCTGTGCTTCACCCTGCTCATGCAGTACCTGTATGGCTACAAGGGGCCGGTGTCGCCGGGCGCCGCATCCCCACCAGCCGCCGGCGTCCACCCGGTTCCGGCCGAGCTGCGCGATCGCGCGCTCGGCGACGCGCTCACGATGACCGAGATGCAGGTCTTGGCCAACGCAACGCGAGAGGTGGGCGTGCAGATGCGTCCCACTGGTCAGCCCTTCGTCGTCTTCAGCGATCCCAACTGCCCTGCTTGCAAGGACCTGGAGTCCAAGCTCTCGCAGGTGGATCCGCGCTTCGTCCCCGTGATCGTGCCCGTGTCATTCAAGCCGGGCTCCGACGAGCTGGTCAAGCGCGTTTTCTGCGCGAAGGACACCGTCGCCGCGTGGTCGGTAGCCGTCGGTGGGCTCGCGGCCACCGGTGACGCCGCGAGCGATGGCGCCTGCCCTGACGCAGCGCAGAAGGCGCTGAGTGCGAACGCGGCGTTCACTGCGCTGAATTTCTCGGCAACGCCCACGCTGGTCTCCGCCACCGGCAAGGTGGTCGCAGGGTCGGGATCGATCGAACGCATCAACAAGTGGCTCGACACCAACGGCGGCCTGCCTGCGACGCCTGCACAGAAGCCCTGAGCCCATGGGAACCACCGAAGCGAACATCCGAAGCGCCGCGCGCGCGCCGCGCAAGGATTCCTGGCTGACGCGCCTGTGCAACTGGCCGCGGCGCGGGGCCGCCAGCGAAAGCGCTGCCGGCCCCGACAGCGCGCCAGCAGCCGAGCCAACTGTGGAGATCGCCCAGTGCCTGGCGGACTTCGACGACGGGCTGCGCGTCGTCGAGAAGGCGTGGACGGGGAGCGCTCTCATGTCCAAGGTCAACCCCATCCGAGTGGAGCGCGTCTTGGATGCCTTCGTCGAGGGGGACACCCAGGCAATCGCCGCGTTGGTGGTGGAGATCGTCGCCCCCGCCAACGCGGTCTCCCCGGTGACGACGGTGACGTCGGTCAACAACCCGATGCGCGAGCAATTCGTGCGTGGGGTGATGGGGGCCGTGTTCGCCGCGATCGTCGACGTCGAGCTGTCCTACGACAGCAAGACGCTCACCGCGGCGGCGCTGATTGCTCGCGTACGGCGCTGGATCGCGGACCCCGACTATCGACAGGCGGCCGGCGAAAGCACCTTGAACCCCAACGAGCTCGAGCTGGCCAACGACGTGCTTTGCGACATCGCCCGGGACATCGTGCAAAGCCACGAGGGAAGCGCCCCGGCGGCGGCGATGACCCGTCTGGGCATCGTCGGGCCCGTGGGTTCGGCGTTGCAGCTGGTGAGCGTCCTGGAGCGGGCTGGGCGGGCGGCATGGGATGGCGGCGGACGGCCCGGAGCACAGCCATCCCAGGACCCCCAGGGCCGGCCGGCTGGCGCCGCCTGAGGCCCTTGCTCACTCCACCCCAGATCACGCCAGGGAAGGCGCACAGGACGACACATGGCTCTGATTGAACAGCACCAGGAAGTAAAGCTCTCCAGGAACATCGCCGACGTGCGTTCCTGGGGTGAGAAGTATGCGGAGAAGCTCTCCAAACCCCAGTTCCTGGCTGTGAACGTCGCAGGGCTCATCCTTGCGATGTTCGCCCTCAAGCTTTTCTGGCCGGTGTGGGTGGTGGGCTTCATGTTCCTGTTCTTCACGCACAAGAGCTACCGCGTGCTGCTGCCGTTGCGCTACCCGCCCGACGGGAAGGACGAGAAGGGCAAGGCCGGCGACGGGATCATGTACGTGGGGCGCATGCGCTCGACAAACACCTATGAGAACTGGCGCGAAGTGTGGATGGCCGACTCCGACTTGCGCACCCACTTCTTGATCCTGGGCTCGACGGGCTCGGGCAAGTCGGAAACTCTGAAGGGCATGTTCTACAACGCCCTGTGCTGGGGTTCAGGGTTCTTCCTGGCGGACGGCAAGGCGGACAACAAGATGCCGCTGGACCTCATGGCCATGTGCCGCATGACGGGCGTGGACGATGACTTCCTGGGACTGAACTTCCTGATTGGTGGAAGTTCGCCCGAGAAGATCCGGGTGCTGCGGCGTCGGCGCACCAACGGCATCAACACCTTCTCGGACTCGGACGCCGACACGCAGATCCAGATGGGCGCGAATCTGATGCCCAAGGCCGAAGGGGAGGGCAAGAGCTGGCAGGAGAAGGCGCTGAACTTCTGGCGCGCCCTCGTGGTGGCCATCTGCTACAAGCGCGACACGCAAGGCTTCGAGATCTCGGTGGGCACCTACATCGACTACATGGGCCTGCCCAAGGTCGAGGAACTGTACGTCGAGGGCTACAAGGAGTACTTGGACACGGGCGAGTGGTCCTATGGCTTCGTGGGCATCAAGAGCTACTGCGAGTCGGGCGGCTGCCCCGGCTTCATGGTCGACCGGGTGATCGCCAAGTACAACCTTCCGCCCGATCCGAACTCCGCGAGCCGCACGGGGCTACCGGACACACGCGGACAGGGCCGCGGCGCGGCAGCTGGCGGCGGCGGGATGGTTGTTGTCGGCGGGGGTATGGCAGGTGCAGGAAAGCCGGCGCAGAAGACCGAGCAGGAACAGGCTGTGTACGACCAGCACGGCTACCGCATCGGTCAGCTGATGCCGGCGCTCAACCTGCTGGACAAGACCTACGGGCACATCTTCCGCGCGAAGTATTCCGAGATCGACATGGTCGACGTGGCACTGAACAACCGGGTGCTCGTGATGATGATTCCCTCCCTAGAGAAGTCGGCGTCCGAAGCCGAGAACCTGGGCAAGCTGGCGATCGCGTGCCTGCGGGTGATGATGGGCCGCAACCTGGGCGCCGACATCGAGGGTGATCGCGCACAGGTGCTCGAGTCCAAGGCCACCGAGGCGAACTACCCGTTCCTGGTGGCGCTGGACGAGCTCGGCTACTACTTCTCGGATGGCATCGCCGTGATGTTCGCGCAGGCGCGTTCCCTGGGAATGTCGATGATTGCCGCGGCGCAGGACATCGAGAAGCTCACCGAGGGCAGCCGGGCCGCGGAGGCTGGCGCCATGCTCGCGAACGCCGTGGCCAAGTATTTCATGCGCATTGACGACGCGCAGAAGACCCAGAAGCTCATCTCGGACTATGTGGGCAAGGCCCGGGTGGCGGTGCATAACCAGTACCAGCTGATGGCGGGCGGTTTCCGGCGGGACAAGGCGATCTCTGTGGAGACTGTCGAGCGCGTGACGATCGAGGATATGCAGAGCCTGAAGACAGGGCAGGGCATGATCAACACGCGGGGCAAGACGTTCGGCGTCGACGGCTTCTACGTCGGCGACTACCTGGACGAGCACAAGATGAAGGAGTTCCGGCTTAACCGCTTCCTGCAGGTGCGCCCCGTCAGCATGGATGAGGTCCACGCCAACGCCATCAAGGCCGAGGCCGTCGACGACAAGGTCAGCCGAGGGCTGCGCCTGATCGACATCCTCACCTATAAGTCCTCCGTGCACCTGGACCTGAGCCAGGACAAGAACATTCTCATCGCCCGCATTGCGATGGTGGCGCAGGCACTGCCCGCCAACATCACGGGTGCGGAGCGCGGCGCGGCGTTGTACGTGGCTGCGCGCAAGGCGATGCAGTTCATGGGCATGGACAACCCGAGCGAGAGAGCGGAAGGCACGAGCGCAGCGGCCTCGGCCGCCGGCGGCGCGGAAGCGCTCGCCCGAAAGTCGGAGGCGCATGGTGCGGCTTCCGAAGCCGAGGAGAGTGTGGGCCTGCCGTCCAAGGGCGAGTTCGCATCGTTCACGAAACCCGCCGCCCAGGTGCCGAGCTTTGCGCCACCGGCACCAGCCCATCCAGACGTAGTTCTGGCGGGCGGTGGCGGGGTGGGGGCCGACGACATCGATCCTTTCCCGTACCTCGACGACGCCGTTCTGGAGCGCCGGCCGGTGGCCGAGATCGCTGCGCCGGTGCGTCCGGTTTCTGCGCCCGTCGCAGCGCCGCCCCCGGCGCGCCAAACGGCTCAGTTGCGAACTGCGCCCTTGGAGGTGGACGCCTTCATCGATGGGGCCCACGAAGTCTTGGCCGCGGCACCGTCACAGCCGGCGCCCGGCCCGGCAGGCAGCGCGGCGGAGTTGTTCAACGACCTGGACGGCCGCGCGCCCGCCGCGCCGCGGGCGACAGAAGCACCAGCTCCTGCAACGGCCGCGGGTCCTCAGATCGCCCGCGTCGGCGCCGGCGATCTGGCGGCGCCGAATATCCTCTCGGCCGCGGTCAAGGGGTCCATTGCGGACCTGCTCTCCGCCGGCCGGGTCGTGCACGAGAAGTCGGCGCGCTCATCGACGGGTGCGAAAGTGCGTCCAGATCAGGAAGACAGTGGAGCAGGCGCAACGCCTGAGCTGCCAGGGTCGGCGACGCTCGGCCAGAGCGGCGGCTGGGTGTCGAACGCGCTCGCGGGCGCTGAAACGACCCTGCGGAAGGTCGGCTCCGACGCCATCGGCTTCGACGACCAGACGCGGGCGCTCGTTGTGTCCGTCGAGGCCGCGCTCGGCGGGAGCGATCCGATCGCTGCGGCCCAGATCACCGAGCGGATCGTTGCGTCTCAGGTTACGCCAGTGGAAGAGGAGCCTCTCGTCGAGGCCGCAGAGCAGGACCTGGACGCCTTCCTGGCGAGTATTGGGCGGGAGGGCTGAGCAATACTGATCGGGCCCCGATCTGTACCTATGGCTTCGGGATGCGTCCGTGGCTATCATCATTTCCGGCGAGGGGCTAATACAATAGGATTACTTCGCTCTCAGGTACTTCTACGCGGGAAAGGAATCGGTGAAAGATTGCGCTTTGATACGGGAGCGGTCATTATTTCGTTCGTATTGCAGTAATTCCGTGGAAAAATGCCTTCGGACGAATACTGAACCGCTCGCGCATGAGCACCCGAGAACCTGAAAGGTCCCACCACATGACCGCCGCCGCCTCGACCGCCGCTTTTTCCGAGACACCGCTTGTGCGGGCGATGGGGCTCGATGCCTCGAGCGCCGCGGATCCCCAGCTGGTACACGGTGCGAATCTGGAATCGTCGAGCAAGCGCATCACGTTGGCCGATGCCGAGCGCGTCGCGATGCAGGCTGCAGAGCAGGCTTGGAAGATGTCGGGCGCGGCCATTCGGGCCTTCGTCACCATGCTGATGAACCTGTTGCGCTGGATGGCGCGGCCATTCAAGCCGACGCCTGGTGCTGATGCCGATGGGGCGCGTGGCGGCACTCGTGCCACTGGTAGCGCCCCCGCGGGCTCCAGCGCTCCCGCCGACGAGAACTCGATCCTCGATCCGAAGCTGGACAATTTGGCGGCTACGCCGGCCGCGGCGGGTTTCTCCGGGAAGATGGCGCCCCCGAGTGGCAACGCCCTGCGGTTCAAGCCCCAGGTGCCCGGAGACGTTGGCAAGTCAACGCTGCCTGTGACCGCTGAGGCGATCGCGGGAGCAGTGGAGCGCGTGAGCAAGGCCGTGCCCAACCTCGCTGAAGCCGATGCTGGTCACGTGACGCGGGTTGCCGCTGCGAGCGTGCTGGACGAACAGGCGGCCCAACTGATTGCCCTGCGTGCCAAGGCGATCGAGATCGGCGAGTCCATGCAGTCGGCTGCTGCCATCATTGCTGGCGCGCGCGGCTGGACCGTGGACCAGGCCATCGACCGGGCGCTTGCCGATTCCGAAGTGGGCGGTGACCCGGGCGATGCCGTGCGGCGCCTTTTTCGCGAGGGAGCGGCCGTGGAGTCGCAGGCGAACGAATGCCAGGCCGCGATCGAGAACTCGCTGAATGTCGCGCACGCCCAGGGCGTGGACATCGCCGCGCTGGTAGAAGGCACGAGGGTGTCCGAGGCCCTGCCGGGATGGCAGTCCAACTTCGACCTGAAGAAGTCGGCGCCCGACCAGCCGCCGGCGCCGAGCGCTGCCGAGTTGCGGTCGTTCGCCATCGTTGCTTCCTCACCGGAAGAGGGCGTCGATGCACCTGTCGTAGAACAGAAAGGAGAGCGCCTGAAGGGCTCTCTGAATTTGAGCATAGGAACTGATGAGCACCAAGAAGCAGAGCGCGCTGTCGCCTAAGAAATCAGCCGCCGCGAAGGCACCCACGCGCGTACGCGCCGCAAGCGGCAAGGTGCCCGCGAAGCGGACGAAAGCCCCATCGGCCGCGCCGGCCAAGGCGCGCGCGCTGTCCAGAGAAGCGCGAGAAGCGGCTGCCCGCCAGCTCAAGGAAGCGAAGCGCCTGGAGCGGCAGCAGGAGCAGGAACGCGCCGCGGCGCAGGCCAGGGCCGAGCGCGACGCCAAGGCCCGTGAACGGGTCGCGGCCCGCCTGGAGCGAGAAGCCGAGCGAGAACGCAAGAAGCAGGAGGCCCGCGAAAAGCGTGCCGCCGAGCGGGAGTTGCGCCGTGCCGCCAGGGCGGGACGCCCGCGCGCGCCGCGACCTGGCCTCCCGAAGATCAAGAAGGGCCGGATGCTGCAAGAGGTCGACATGCGCAAGGACTGGTCCGCACGCCCGCTCACTGGTCGCGACCTGGACGCGCTGGGCCGTCGCTTTCGCTTGAATTCGTCCGAATTCTCGTCGGCTCTTGGCCTTCAGAACCGCTTCCAGTTTGTCAGCCTGATCCGCACCGCCGCTGTGGTCCCGTTCGACGTCGAGATGTTGGCGCGGCTGTACGAAATGAGCCCGTCGCCAGCGCCCTGGGTCAGCTACTCCGCGGACCAGGCCTTCCAGACGCTGTACGGGCCGGCGCTCGAAGAATTCAGCGGCGACGAAGAAGACCTCGCGTACGCCCGCACGCTTTTTTACGCTCGTTTCACCGCGTCGCTGGACCGCTCCTCGTCGACCGCCTATCGCTGGGTGGAAGACGAAGGGAAGGCCCGGCTCGTGATTGCGCTGTTCCTGCGCAAGCTCATGTCGATGGACAAGCCACTGGAGACGCTCGAGAACCTGACCCGGTTGGTGCACAAGGTCCGAGAGGGCGATTTCGACTTGCGCGCCCCGTATCCGCAGCAAGGCGCACGTCTCACGCGGCGCGGCCGCGCCGCCAAGCTCAACCGTACTGCGAACAAGCAACACGGCAGTGGTCTGCCGATCGATCTGAAACCCCTGGTGCTGTGAGCTGCGCATGGTGAAAACAACAACTGCAATCAAGCGGACCGTGCTCGCCCCGAAGCCGGAGGGATCGCGGGGCAAGGCCACCGACGTGACCATCCTGCGGTCCTTTCAGTTCGCGACACGCGAGCCCGGAGCCCTCCATTTCCAGGACACACTCGTGACCATCGAGGGCCTGCCGATGCGAGATCGGCCGGAGGACCTGGCCTGGGGGGTGCACGGAAGCCGCGCGATCAACGATGCTAGCGTGCTCTACTCCCGCGCTGCGCTGGACCGGAGCAGGCTGCTCTACGAGATCGACCTGAGCCTGCGAGTGAGCCACCTGCGCCAGTCCACCACATCCGTGAGTGAGCAGATTGCGCGCGACTCGGGCCTGCTGGCCACAAGCCGCATGCGCTCGGACTACCAGAAGGAAGTACGCGATACCGTTCTGGGCTACATCGAACCGAAGGTGACGCCCGATGTCATGAAGCGGGTGACTGAGCTGGATCTGGACGCGCTGCTGATCCAGTTCCCGTCCGCTGTTTGGCGGTTCATGCGCGAGCGGGACTGGTTGCACGCCGTCATCCATCCGGCGCTGGTCCGGGTGGCCGACGCCAGTGGGCAGCAGCCAGCCGTCATGGCCCGGCTGCAGATCATTACCTTCCGCATCGACCCGCTGCGTATCGAGCACGCAACCGTGCGCCAGCTGCCCGATGTCCTTGTCACGATCTGAAAGGCGGCCATGATCGAGTTCGAGAATCTGAGCATCGAAGAGGCATTCCAGTGCACGCTGGTGATGTCTGTGGTGCGCGAAGCGATCCAGCTGCAGGCTGCGCCACGGTTGGGGTTCGCGCAGGCCTCCGCAGCGCGTCCCGAGGCGGGAAGCGAGCTCAAGTTCGCCTCCGATGAGTTGGACAATTTGCGCGAATGCTTGCTCGCCCACGTTGAGCGTCTGGGGCTGCTGGACCTGGCCGCGCCGTCGATGTGCGATATCTACCTGAATACTGTGGCGCGCAGCTTCCTGGAGGAGGCTGGCAATGCGGGTGTGTGTCACTCCGCCGGCGAGCCGGTCCACTGGATCACCGTCCTCGGCGATGTGTGCATGGTCCTCTTGGCCGACGAGAGCCGCCTCCAGGCAGTCGGGGCGCAGCACCTGGTCGAACTTGCTCACGAGGATGCGGTGCGCGAGGCCGCGGCCAGAGGCAAGCCTCACAACGCCCAGGCGCTGACGATCTACCGGGCGCGCGAGCTGTCCGGCCAGAACGAGACGCACGCATAGCGCCCGGCCTGCAGTAGCGGGCCGACCAAGACAACAGGCCGCGCTCCGGGAGGACGCGGCCTGTTGTCTTGCGCCTGCACGGAACTCGAACATTCCACCCTATTCCGCGACCCGACTGCTACCATCTGCAAGGGCGTCATTCGTTTGCAGAGCAATACCATTGCGGACGATAAAGATGCAAGGAATACTGTCATCCTCGGGCGAGACATTGCATGGGGGTGGCGACAGCCGGCATTGGGCCGGCGAAATGTTCGATTCAGGACCACATCATGCGTAACGCGCACGGCTACAACATGGCCCACGTTCACTCCGAGATCGGCGGCCGCGCCAGCGCGCGCAGCGGCACTTGGCGATCCGCCGGGTCAGCCGACTTGATCCGCCGCCTGGCCACGGCGGCGTTCCTGCTGCTGGCGGTCGGGGTGGCGCAGGCACAGAGCGGCGGTGCCAACGCGGGCAACCTGGTGCAGCCCTACCTGGACGCCACCAAACCGTCGGACATGTCCACGCAGGCCTTCACTGCGCTGCTCGGCCAGTTCTTCACGAACCCCTTCGCGGCGCTGGGCAGCGCGTCCACGCTGCTGGGTTCGATGTTCCTGGTGTTCAACACCTTCATCCTGGTGGCCGGCACGATCTGGGCGACCTACGGCATTGGCGTGGCCATCGTGCAGACGGCCCACGAGGGGCAGCTCATGGGCAAGCGCTTGTCGCAGGTTTGGCTGCCGATCCGCATGGTCACCGGCGTGGCCAGCTTGATCCCGGCGTTCGGCGGCTTCTCGCTCTCGCAGGCCGTCCTCGTCTTCGCCACCACAATCGGGATCGGCGCCGCCAACCTGGGCTACGAGGCCATGGTGCAGGGCACCAACAACCTGACCACGGTGGTTTCGCCATCCTTCGTTTCGCCCAAGGCGCAGGGCGGCTCCTCGCTCGAGGAAGCGGCCTTCACCCTTTTCCGTGCCCGTGTGTGTATGCAGGCCCAGAACGACTACGTGCGCCAGCAGCAGGCCCTGGGTGTGGACATGTCCGCGGATACGATCAGCGCCACCTCTCCGGCGGGTCTCACGGGCGTTCAGTACGGCAAGCCGGACAACCGCGCGTTCTGCGGCGGCATCAAGGTCACGGCCAATGCCGTGGAAGGCGGGCGCAACAGCAGCTCCGCAGTTGGCTACCGCGTGGCCTCGGTCAACTACGAGGGCATCGCGCGCGCGGTGCAGACGCGCGCCACCGGAAACTTCAACCAGTACGTGAACGGCATCGCCCAGCTTGCCGACGACTGGTACCGCAACTACCAGACCTACCAGACGACGGGTGGCCAGCGGCCCACCGTGCCGGTGCTGCAGCTCGAGGGACTCGCCACCTCGTACTACACCGCCATCCAGCCCGCGAGAGGCGAGGCTGATGCGAACGCGCAGGCCCTGTCCAGCCAGGCGGTGGAGTCGATGAAAAAGTTCGGCTGGTTTGGCGCGGGCTCCTGGTACGCCACGCTGGCCGAGGTGAACGCCGCGGTGGCGCAGGCTGCCCAGTCGGTGAACTTCGCGGCCATCCCGATGGCGATCAACAGCACCGCCGGAGGCTACAACTCGGAGCTGCAGAAGGCGCTGTCGGTGTTGGACTCAGCGACCGAGACCGCCTCGTCGGACGCGGCGAACGCCAACTCCGGGGCTTCAGAGTCTTCCTGGCAAGGCCTGTGCCGCATCGTTGCCGGCTCGATCACACCGCCAGGATACCGTCCGACCGGCAACTGCTCGCTGGGACAGACCTTCGCGATGGACCTGATCGACATGTCGACCGCTGGAGCTGGTGGAGCGACGTCAACCTCGGGCGGCGAGCTGCGCATGATCGACCCGATCATCGCGATGAAGAACATGGGCGACTACATGATGGTCGCCGCGGAATCGTTGTACGTCGCCTATTCGTACCTGAACGAGTTCACGGGCATTGGCGACAAGGACAAGGAAGACGGCGGCTTGCTGTCGACCGCGAAGAAGGCGGTTGGTGGAACGATGGGCAAGCTGCTGGCGCCGCTGAAGGGCCTCGTGACTCTCCTGCCGATGATTGTGGGTGGCATGTTCATCATCGGATTGATCATGAGTCTGTGGATTCCAATGATCCCCTTCGTGAACTGGTGGGGCGGCTTGGTGCAGTACCTCACCATCTTCTTCGAAGGCATCGCTGCGGGGCCGATCTGGGCTTTCGTGCACTTGGATGCGAACGGGGAGGGCATGGGGCAGAGAACGGAGACGGGTTACTTGTTCATCATCAACATGCTCTTCCGGCCCTTCTTGATGCTGCTTGGCTTCGTCGCCGCCGCGGCGTTGATGATGGTGATGGGTAGCTTCCTGTTCTGGCTTTACCCCTCGGTGATGTCGAACGTGCAGGGCAACTCGATCACGGGCATCTTCTCGGTCCTCGGCTTCCTGCTGATCTTCTGGATCCTGATGCACACGTTGGTCACCACGTTGAGCAACCTGTCGGTGATGCTGCCGGACCAGGCGCTTGCCTGGGCGGGCCGTGCGATTGGCGCGCAACTGGGCCGCGATGCTGAGCAGGGCACCCGCGGTCAATTCATGGCCTTCGGCCGCTTTGGCCAACAGGCCGCATCGGGGGCCATGGGGCCGTCGACTCCCGGACGAAGCAGCGCAGGGGGGCCTGGAACGCCACCTACCCCCCGCAATGGAGCGCCCGCCGTCGGGGTGCCCAAGCCACCTCGCACCGGGCGAGTCTCCTAAATCAACCTTGCGCGCTCCCAAGATGGCCCGGCATACTGAGCCATCTTGGGAGCGCGTGAGCGCGTTTTTGATCAAAAAGGAGTGCGCTCGTGGCTGGAATGGACGATTTCTATGCGGATGCTCAGCTGCAGAGGCAGCAACATCAGCACACCCGCGAGATGAACGCCCTTGCCGCGCAGTACCAGGCGGTCATAGACCAAGTCGCTGCCGAGCGGGATGGCGCCCTCCGAGAGTTGAAGGAGCTGCTCGCCGGAAATGCAGGTAACCTGGCTCTTCGCTACGCCTACGCGGAAGCGCTGGCCCAGATCGACCCCGAGCATCCATTGATCGTCGATCCAGGGATGCGTGACCGCATTGCCAAGCTTGCCAAGGAAACCATTCTGGCGACAAATGACTGGGACCAGGTTAGAGAGGTCGGCCGCACATTCAAAGTCCCGCCCAGCACTCTGGCTGTTGAACGTGACAAGCTGGTGCGCCAGTACGATACGGTCTCCGGTCAGAACGCCGGGAACCTCGCCTTGCGCTACTCCTTCGCTGTTGCCCTGGCCGAGGTCGCGCCGAACCATCCCCTGGTGAGAGATGCAGCGTTGCGCGATCGCATCGCGAAGCACGGCAGCGACACGATCTTCAAGACCCATGACTGGGACCAGGTCCGCGAGGTCGGGAAGACCTACAGCATCCCCAGCGGCGGCTAGCAACAGCCGTTGGCACGGGGCCGCTGCGCTCCCCCGTCCTTCCCCTTCCTTTTCCAGGGCTTCCTAACCCCTGAGCATCAGCGGCGAGCATCCTGGCCTCCACCCCGCTGCACTCCGGAGTGCCATCGTCAGGCCTGGCTCCCTCAAGACGCTGGCTGCGTAGCTCCACTCCCGTTCTGCGGCTGAGCCTTACACGCCCGCCCGATCGTCGCTCCCGCGCGGCCTGCGCGCCTGAGGGTGATCCGCAGCCAACCCCTCCAAGAAGCGAGATTTTCTCAGCTGCTGGTAACACGCAAAGCAAAGCTCCGTAGATAGCTACAACTGCGGATTTGCAAAAACGCATCGCGCTCGCAAGTCGTTTCCTTGCGATGCAGACTTTTGTCGTGCTGTAATCGCGACAGTTCAATTACGTTGCAAACCACTACCGGCGGAAAAGAATGGTCCAGTGAAAGAACGTTGCGTGTGGCGTATGCCATATCGCCTCGGTTAATCACCGGTTCATTCCTCCTGTCGCCCATTCACCTACTCGACCTGACCTCATGAACGCAAAGCTCTGCGCCCGCCGCGCCGCACTCCTGGCCATCGTCCTGGCTGCCCCCGCGGGCGCAGCCTGGGCAGGCTTCGTCGATAACCGACCAGCGCCGGCGGCGCCGGCTGTCACGGCACCCGCAGCAGCGGGTGCCAGTGCGAGTGCAACTCCCATGGGGCAGACCGCCGCTCCCGATGCAACGCCGCCGGCTGCCGAGCCAGTTGCGGGAACTTTCAAGGTGGTGCCTGGCAAGGAAGCGAACCTGCGCGAAGTGCTGGCGTCCTGGGCGAAGTTGGTGGGGTGGACGTATGACGTCGAGAGCTGGACCGTGCCCTATGACCTGCCAGTCCGCGGCTTCAAGGATTTCGGTAGCGACTTCAAGACGGCGGTGCGCGGAGTTCTCGTCGCGACGGATCTCACCGACATGCCCCTGCAGCCGTGCTTCTACTCGAACAAGGTCCTGCGCGTGGTTCCGAAGGCGGAGCTCTGCGACAAGAACCCTTCCTGATCGAACAGCGCCTCTCCCTCAGCCACGCACCCGAGATCACATGAAATACTTCCGCCTCGCATTCCTCCCGGCTATCGTCGCCACACTCGCCGGCTGCGCGTACCAGAAGTCGGTGCAAACCGACTTCGCCGCGGCGAATTCCGAGATTTCGGCACGCCGTCAGCCTTTGGTGGACCAGATCCGCAGCTCTGAAGCTGTTCGCTTCGCCGCCCAGGATGTCCAGAAGCCTTACATCGTGGGCAACACGGTGCCGATCGCGCGTGAGGTTCAGATGCCCGCGTCGCTGCGCAAGTCCGTGCCCGTCACGGCGAACTTCCAGCGCGGATCTGTCGATCTGACCACCGCCCTGAATCAGCTAGCGGAGGCCTCGGGGCTCATCATCACGGCCACCCCGGACGCCCTGCTTCCCCCGAGCGCCTTTGCGGCCAAGATGGCGATGAAGGAAGCGCCGATTCAGGGCCCGGCCCGGATCCAACTGCAGGCCTCGCGAGTGCCGCTGTGGCAGCTGCTCGATGACGTCGCCCGCCAGGCCGACGTCTCGTGGCGACCTGTGCCTTCGGGCGCGGAGTTCTATCGCGTCGAGACGAAGATCTTCAACCTCGCCGCGATCCCGCAGGTGGCGACCACCTCGGCGACGCTGGGCCGCAACGGCGGTCAGAACAATGCCTTCGAATCGCAGAGCAAGACGGGCTTCACCACCAAGGACCAGAACCTTATCTCGGGCATGAAGGACACGATCGACGCGCTCCTGAGCGTGAGCGGGAAGGCCGTGATCAGCCAGGAGAGCCAGACGTTGGTTGTGACCGACACCGCGCAGGCGTTGGCCCGCATCACCAAGTATGTCGAGGGCCAGAACAAGCTCATGTCGCGCCGCGTGCGCGTTCTCATCGAGTCTATCGAGGTGACGACCAAGGACGATAACGACTACGGCATGGATTGGGACCTGGTCTACAAGGCTGCCAACAGCGCCATCAAGGTGAGTTCACCCGCGTCCCTCGTTGCCTCTCAGGTGGGCAACACGAGCTGGAGCAGCACGAACGGCAAGATGTCGGGCTCCTCAGCGGTCATCCAGGCCCTGAACGAGGTGGGCACAGTGGTGAGCCATCGTTCCTTCCCGTTCACGACCACCTCTGGACGCCCGGTCACGCAGGCCATTCGCACGACCTTCAACTACGTGGACCAGGTGCAGGCGACTGCGGTCAGCTCCTCGATCATCAGCACCACGGCGCAGGCGCCAACGGTGTCCCAGAAGGAGGAGACCGTCGGCACGTTCGTGACGCTGGTGCCGACGGCCAAGGCCGACGGCACCATCTTCCTGTCGATCAGCTTCGACGTCACCAGCGCACAGCCGCTCAAGGCCTTCACCGTGGGCTCGGGCGACTCTGCCGTCACGGTACAGCAAAAGACCATCGATGGCACCGGCGTGATCCAGGAAGTGCCTGTGCGATCCGGCCAGACCGTTGTGATCGGCGGCATCGAGTCGGCCAGCAATTCGGTCACTAGCCGCCGCCTTGGCTCTGGCATCCCCTTGCTGGCAGGCGGGTCAGACCAAGGGCGCAACAGCAAGAGCCGCATGGTGCTGTTGGTGACTGCTGTGGCTGAAGAAGGCGTCTAAGCGAGCACCAAGGCGCTCTGCGCTCGGAACAGGAACACCCGTGGCTCTATTCAAGAAAAAGTCGAAGTCCGATCAGGGCGGCGCACGCGCAATGATGTCGGTGGTCGCTGACGAACAGGCTCAGAATGCAATCGCGTTCGGGGTTACATGGCGCGCGATCGCATCGCGCAATGCCAGCAAGGCCGATGCCGCCAAGGCGGCCCGCGCCGCTGGCGCAACGCACCTGATCACCTCGCTCACGCAGTTCGGTTTCGGCACGCTCGGCTCCGAGGCGCCGCGGGCAGTCACGCTCTATGCCGCTTCCCGCGTTGCGGCGCGCCAGCACGGCGGCGATGCCATCTACGCTCTCAAGCTGTTCGAGGGCGAGTATTGGTTTGCCGTTGTTCGAGGGGGGCAGCCGTCCGCCACGGACCGGATCATCGCTGCCGACAATGACGTCGAGCTCATCGAAGAGGTGCAGCGCGAGATCCAGAGCGGCGTCGATGAGGGCATGGCGTACACCGTCTACACGAACCTGGAAGACCCAGGCTTCCACGAGCCGCGCAGCCTCGATGCAGCCGATTTGCTGATGGCTGTGGGCAGCGAGGAAGATGTCCTGCAACTCTTGCCAAGCAACCGCAGGCAGATCCCCGTGCCAGTGATCGTCGTGGTCGTTGGTGCGGCACTCCTGGCGAGTGCGAACAAGGGCTGGGAGATCTACAAGGACAAGGAGCGTCAGCGGCTGCTGTTGCTCAACCGCGTCGTCGAAGAACCTCCCGAACAGGCGTGGGCCCGAGCTACGAAGGCTTGGGCCGATCTCCACCGTTCGCCGGACCCGCAAGGCCTGGCAGCCGCGCGCGTCTCGCTCGGCAAGGTCCCACTGGTCTGGGGGGGGTGGAAGCTGCAAAGCGCAATCTGCAGCGCGCAGGAACCCATTGCTGCAGCACCAGGCGCAGCCCCTGCGGCCGGCACGCAGGACCGGCGCTGGAGTTGTGTCGCGACCTACTTGCGCGGGGAGGCCGGCCGTCTCAATCGCGACATGAAGGACGACGTGCCCGCCGGCTGGTCGGTTCAGTACCGGGGCCTGGACACGATCATCGGGAACTGGAGCGTCACACAGGCCAGCCAGGGCTTCAACTTCGACAAACTTCGCGCGATCGACTACCACCAGGTGGAGACGGTCAGCCGACTCCAGCGGCTGCAGCCCGCCTTCTCGCAGGTCGGGGAACTGGTTTTCGCTCCGGTGGACATCACTCCGCCGCGCAAGGCCGACGGCACTGCCGTGCCTCCAGTTGCCTCCGCCCCCGTGGTGCGTGCAGCGTCGTTCTCGCTGAAGGCGCCGCTGCGCAGCGTGGACGCCCTGATCGACGCGGGCATCGAGGCCGACTGGCAGCAGATCTCCATCGCGGTCCAGACCAACGAGAACGCCAAGGCGGCCTTGAAGACGTCCGCCCTGGTAGCGGAGGTCAAGGGACAAATCTACGCCAAGCCGTGAGCAAGGTCGCCGAACTACCACCCAACCTGAAATCGATCATGCACATCCTGCGTTCCCATTACTACAAAGCGTCCGTTTTCGCCGTTCTCGCGGGCCTGGGACTTGCCCACTCGACGTTGGCTGCCGAGCCCGCGGGCGGATCCCTGGCGCTGGACCGAGCTCCCCAGTCCGCTGCGATGGCCGACAGCGTGGTGACGGTTGACTCGCTCGTGAAGACCGAGAACCGTCTTGCGTTGGCTCGCGCGGAAGAGCAGGCCGTCGCAGCCGGCTTGGCTACGCCGCCTTCCGCGAAGGCAACGAAGGCGAGCGGTCCGGTCGCTCCCCGCATGACGGTGCTCTCGATCTATGGCGTGGGTGAGAACCTTCGGGCCAACTTCACCCTGGACACCGATCTGTACGAGAACGTGCGTGCCGGAACGAAGGTCGGGGCCTGTGTGGTGCGCTCGATTCAGGACCGCACTGTGAAGCTCGGGTCCGCTGGGAAAAAGGGCGGCGCGTCGTTGCTCTGCCCGACCGGCGAGTGGACCGGATTGCCGGGCGTCCAGCAAATGGTGGAAACGATGAAGAGCGCGCGCGCTGCCGCAGCCATGCCCTCTCCTGCGGTGCCAATGCCTTTCAGTTCGGTGGGCCAGCCTCCCGCGGCATTCCAGCAGCGCCCGGGCCAGCCGATGTTGCAGTCGGCACCGGCTGCGCCACTGATCCCGCGCCAGACCGAAGCCGTGACCGACGCCCGCTTGGACCAGCCATCAGGCACCAACTGAGCGAATCGGATCACCACAGATGCTCTTCAGTGACTTGATCGCCAAGCTGTTCGGCAAGAAGAAGCCATTGCCGAAGGAAGTTGCGCGCGCCTCGGTGCGCACGGTTCTTGTGGGCAAGCCCGTCGCAGCTGCCGCCGCTGGCGCTCCCGCGCGCCGTGCGCAGGGGGGGGCTTCTGGCTCCGTAAATGCCGCGAACGGCCCGTCGAGCGAGCAGGCCCTCCACAGCACCTGGGGCGGCCTTCGATTCTCCCGTGCGGAAATCACGACAACGGATGACCTAGCCGAGATCGTGTTCGACAAGGTGATTAACGAGGACATGAACCTTGCGCCGCACCTGTTCTCGTCGGTCGCCATCGCGAGGGTCAATGCAACCGAAAAGCACGTTGTGCTGTTCGTGAACAAAGAAAAAGCCAAGCGGGAAGAGATCGAAGCAGTTCTGGTGCAGTTGCGGAAGAAGGGCTACACGCCAGTTGAATCGCAAATCCAGGGACATTTCGCCAGCACAAGCGTCGTCATGGCGCTCTCACAGGGCGACGTCACGTACTCGAGCCTGCAGTTCAAGCGCGGGGTGGCCCGGGACCCGGCGAGGAACGCGCTCATGAACGCGTTCACAGACGTGGTTTCGTGGGCCTACGCGAACAAGGCCGACGACATCGACTTCGCCGTCAATCGCGAGGCCGACAAGAGCCAGATCTGCTTCAAGATCGGTGGGCGCTACATCCGGCCGGATCGGTGGCTTCTTCCCACTGACACTTTGACCGCGATGCTCGGGATCGCCTGGCAGATGTCTGGAGGAGGTAACGGCCCTTCGTTCGACATGCGAATCGAACAGCAGGCCCTGGTCATGCTGCACCTTCCGCGCAGCAAGGATATTCCCGACGGTGCACGCGTACGCTTGCGCTGGAGCAGCATGGCCATCGACAAGGGCGCGGTGGTGACCACCCGGATTCAGCGGCTGGGTGAGTCGGCGACGGTGCGTTCGCCCGAAGCTGCCGGCTACCTGCGTAGCCAGATGAACATCATGACGCGCGTCATTCATTCGGAAGGCGGCATGGTGGTATTGGCCGGTGTTGTGGGCTCCGGCAAGTCGACGTCGCTCGTGCAGTTGATCGACATGCTGCCGTCGGACATCAAGATCCAGTCCTTCGAAGACCCGGTGGAGTTGGAGCTCAAGCGCGGTTACCAAAAGACGATCACACGCGATCTGGCCAAGGCCGGCGATGACAGCGCCTTTGTGGCTGGAACCCGGGCGCTCTACCGTTCGGCGCTGGACGTTTTCTACTTGGGTGAGATTCGCGACCGTGAGACGGGTCTGGTCGCGCGTCAGGTGGTGGAGTCGGGCCACAGCGTGTACACCACAACCCACGCCCGCTCCGGGCTCGGTATCGTGGATCGGTTCGCCTCGCCCGCAATCGCGATCAACCGCGACGTGCTGGCGACGCCCGGCATCCTGAAACTGCTGATGTACCAGGCGCTTCTGCCTACAAATTGCCCACACTGCGCCTTGTCGCCCGCGGACTATGCAAAGAACTTCTCGCTGCACGGCGACGAGCTCGAAAAGCACAACCGCTACTTCGAACGCATCGAACGCCTCTATGGTGCGGACCGAGGGGTGTATCGCCTTCGCAGTCACCATGGGTGTTCGCATTGCCAAAAGCCAGGGCTTCCCGAGCTGAACGGCTTTACAGGCCGCACAGTCGTCAGCGAAATGATCGAGCCAGATGAACAAATGCTCGAGTACATGGCGGCCGACGATGGCGCGCTCAAGCTGTACAAGTATTGGCGTTCGATGGCGAGCCCGCGCTTTGACGACGACAACCTCATCGGCAAGGACACGATGGAGTGCGCGATCTACAAAGCGATCCGCGGCACGACCGTGGGCGACAAGCAGGTTGGGCTGATCGACCCGCGCGAAATCGAGCCGCGCTTCATGAGCTTCGAGACGGTGGAGTTCAAGCGTGAGCAGGAACGAGCTGTCGCCGCTCGCCGCAACACCAACCAGGTGATGGTGCCCGATGGCTTCGCGGCCGTCGCCGCGAGCGCCAAGCCGCTGGCGACTGTGTCGTCGAACGGCGCCTCCGCGGTCGGCGCGGCCGGAACCACGCACTAACCCGGGCAGGCAGATATCCAATGGGCAAATCCAAGACCAACGTTCCGTTCGCAATCCGCCAGGCTGCGGCCAAGTTCCGAAGCCAGCGGGCGGACTATTACAGCTACATCGCGGACAAGATGGAAGGCGGGAAGGGCGACATCAAGATGCTCTCCCTCTTCGAGAAAGATGCGCAGCGCTACGGAAAGTCCCCGCGCGCCAAGCTGTCGCAATACTGGGCCGAGGCCTACGAGACCAATGGTGCGAACCTTGCGGCCGCGTGGGATGGCACCTTGCCCGACAGCGAGCTCGCGATCATCGAAGTGGCACAGGAAGCTGGCGCTGGCGCGTTGCTGGCGGCACTTCGTGACGTAGCCCGAGTGGCAAGGCTGACGGACCAGTTGCGCGGCGCCGTGATTTCCTCGCTGGCGGCCGGTGCGTTTGGTCTCCTTCTGGGCCTCGTGATGCTGACGGTCTTCCCGATGATCGCCGCCGCGAAGTTGCAGGAGATCTATTCGTTCATCCCTCTCGAAGAGTGGGGCCCCAGGGGCACCACCTTCAACAGGTGGGGCGCGAACGTGCGGGACTATGGCCTGTACGTTGTGCTCGTAGTCGGCGTTGTGCTGTTCGCCATCTACTGGAGCGTCGATAACTTGATCGGGCCGCTTCGTGAGTGGCTTGATGAGCATGTGGTGCTGTACCGCGTGGCGCGGGACGTCCGCGGCGCGCTGTTCCTGGCCACGATGTCGACGCTCACACGCAAGCGTGGGAACACGATGTTCACGCTCAGCGCTGCGCTGGCCACTTTTGCGCAATCTGTGCGCTCGCCATGGTTGCGCTGGCGTGTCGAGGAAGTCGCAGAGGGTGTGGCCCGCACTGGTGCGCTCGGCTCGGAGGCGTTCAACACGAAGCTGCTGTCCCAGGAGATGTACTGGTTCCTGGAGGACATGCAAGGGGCTCGCGGCTTCGCGGAAGGGTTCGAGGCAACCGGGCAGCACGTCGAGGAATCCATGCTGAAGCGCCTGCTCAAGCGGCTCACGATTTACCGCTGGGCGATGTTGCTCGCCGGCGTGGCCTGCGTGCTCTGCGTGATGGCCTATCAGGCCGGCGTGATCTACGAGATGAAGAACACCATGACCAACTTCTACAGCTCGCGTTGATGCAGGGAGCACACCGACGAAAAAGAACTCCTCCTTCGCCCATCAGTTTTCACCCGGTCACTTCAACCCTCCTTTCAAAACACTCAACTACTCTCAGGACCAACACATGAACTTCCGCAACATCTCCGCTGCTTCCAAGATGAAGACCACCCGCGGCTTCACGCTCGTCGAACTGATCATCGTCATCGCCCTCATCGCACTTCTGGCGATCTTCAGCCTGCCTGCCGTTCGCGGCATGCTGGTCAGCGGCAAGGTGGAGCCCACCGCGAGCGACGTGAACAAGGCAGTGGCATCGCTGCGGGGCAACTTCTCCGGCCAGGGCAACACTCCATACGTGAACCTGGGCACTGGTGCGGCCGCAACCGCGGTCTTCGCGAACACGGCGCGCGGCCGCACGTCGGCACTGACCGTCAGTGCAGCGACTGGTGCCGCTGCCACCATCCAGCACGACCTGGGCGCAACGAATTCCCAGATCGCCGTGGCCTCGTCGACGATCACCGCCGCAGGCGACTCGTTCACCGTGACGCTGCCAACCGTGAACGAAGCCGCCTGCCCTGGCCTGGCTGCGCAACTGTCTCGTTCGGCTGAGCTGATCACTGTCAATGGTGTGGTGGCGAAGGCTGTGGGTGGGACTTACAACGGTGGCACCGCGCAGAACGCCTGCACCGCCGGCGACACGAACGCCTTCGTCTTCACCTTCCGCTGATCGGAACTCAGCACGGGCCGGCCCCGAAGGGGGTCGGCAGGTCTCTCTCGCTCTTCACCTTCTCTACGCCCATGACTCATCGCCTTCGCCAGTTGCCGCATCGCGGCCGCCGCTCCCAGAGGGGTTTCACGCTGGTCGAGCTGATCGTCGCCGTCAGTATTGCTGCGCTGCTCGCGATCTATGCGCAGTCGGAAATCGCGCGAGCGTCGGAGGACCAGATCGCGAAGGCGGCAGGGACCTTCATCAAGCAGGTGTCTGCGGCGGCCGAGCAGCACGTGCTCGTGAATTTCGACGAGCTGTCGACGGGCACGGATGTGACCACGACGGCGAATGACCTTCGGCCGACTGTTGCCGAGCTGGTGGCCGAGCGGCTGCTTCCCAGTGGATTCCCGACAGCGCCGGGGACGCTCCCCACACGTCAGGATCTGCGCATCGACGTCATCAAGACGGCCTGCCCCGGCATCAGCTGCAACATCGTGGCCACGGTGTGCACGACCACCGGTGTGACGCTGGGCAGCGCCAATGTGCGCTACGACCTGGCGCAGGTGATCGTCGACCAGCAGAACGGCACAGGCGGTCTATCGACCTACACCGCGCCGGCGGCGATCAAGGGTCCTATTCTGAACATGGCCAACCCGAATGGCCCCATTGCCGGCACGGTGTGCGGTAGCAGCACCTCGTTGAACAACGAGCTGTTTCAAAAATTCGTTCGGATCCGTGACACGCGCGATCCAGACCTTCAGGGCAACCTGAGCGCGCAGGGGAACTTGGCCATCACGGGCACGTCGACCCTGACGGGCGACGTGGCCGCTGCTGGCACGGTGAGCGTGACAGGCAATGGCGCCTTCGCTGGCGCGAGCCCTACAGCGGTGCCAGCTGGCCTGCGCGGCGTTAGCACGCAGGACATGGTGGCCAGTGGCAACATCTTGACCACCGACCAGGGCGCAGGCTTCACGGGGTCGAATGGCAACTACGTGGCCATGACCTCCAACAGCGGTGGCGAGGCCGCG
The DNA here is from genome assembly GCF_977011995.1 of Variovorax durovernensis. NCBI lineage: Bacteria > Pseudomonadati > Pseudomonadota > Betaproteobacteria > Burkholderiales > Comamonadaceae > Variovorax > Variovorax durovernensis. Next base: position 97,101 of record NZ_CDRNCW010000003.1, read on the forward strand.
GTGGTGACCTCAGGGCGCATGGCAGGCCAGCGGATCATCCCTACGGGCGCCTTCATGAAGGGCTCCAGCTGCATCGAGGCGGGGGCGATCGGCCTGAGTGCGAGCGAGGCCTCGGGTTCGCTCGTTGTCTGCTCGAGCGGTCGCTGGACCCCGCTGACCACGACGGCGGTCGCCGGTGGTCCCTGCACGCTTGAAGGCCAGGGCGCCACGGATCAGGATGGCCTGCAGCTCTACTGCACTGGTGGCGTCTGGACGCCCATGCGCCAGTTCTTGCCGATCGCTGCCGACAACACGGCCTGCACCGCGCTTGGCCAGGTTGGATACTCCGCCGCGACGGCCGGCGTGAAGAAGGCGATGCTGTGCCGCGCAAATCCGCAGGCACCTGGTGTCCTGGTGTGGAAGCGCATGGAGGACGTGACCACGAATCTGGTCTTCGTGCGATCGGTGGAGGTCACGGATGGCACCTCGGTGCCGAAGCCTGCCTGCAGCAACGCGGGCAACCCGGGTGCGATGCCGATCATCCAGATGATTCCCAAGTCGGAGACCACCACCGACGGCGGCCTGGCGCGATTCGCCATCGACAACGGAGGTGCGTGGACGACGCGCTTGCTCACCGGCTCAGGAACGCCTATGCCGAATGGCTCAAGCGCGATCGCGACCCTGTATTGCTACTTTCCGTGAGAAAGTGTGATAGGAAATTTAAAATCTGTAAGACAATAGCTGCACGGAAACAGCTAGTCTGAGCGATTGTCCAGCCAAGCGTGGCCACTGATACACAAGGAAGGAATCCTGGAATGTCAAAAATGAAGCTTTTCTCTCGTGCTGCGGTCGCTGCGGGCCTCGCGCTGGCCGGGCTTTCCGCCAGCGCCCAGTTCCAGGTCGCGAACTCGACAGGGGGCCAGCAGGTCGCTGGTGCGCCGATTGCCCAGGCGATCTCCTCGGTGAACCAGATCGCAAACAACGCGCAGTACACGGCATACAACGCCCAGAACACTGCCAACTATGGGGTTGAAGTCGCCGGCGCTGCGCGCAACACGGCCAACTACGCACAGGCTGTGGCGAGCGACGCGCAAGCGCAGGCCAATGCGGCACGCAACCGTGTCGAGTACACCGCCTGGTACAACTGGTCCTACACGCGGGCGGCAGCGATTTCTGCGTGCATGGCAACGGGTGCGAATCCCGTGTATTGCACGATCGTGAACGACAGCACGTGGCCGGCCCCCTGACTTCGGCCCGGTGATGCCAGGATGAGAAAGGCGCCTTCGGGCGCCTTTTTCATTCTGGGCCGAGCTTGCTGGTGGCTGGAGGACCGGTGCATAGGTCCCGGCGCACCGCGGGCAACAAAAAAGGGCGGGCCCCGCAAGGCCCGCCCTCTTTTTTCAGCGCACTTGCGCGCGGATCAGCTGCCCGTCTTGAACGTGAAGCTGGTGCGGAAGTTGCCCTGTGCGTTCGTCGTGATCGCCGGGTTCTTGCCGGTGCTGATCGGGTTGCCGTTGTTGTAGTCGGCCATGGTGGTGTTGGTGCCAACGATCGTCACGATGTACTCCGAGTTCGGCGAAAGCGGCGCGTCCGGCAGGAGGATCGCACGGCCCGGATCGACGATGCCGTTCGGGTCATTGGCCTTCAGGATCGGCGCGCGCAGAGTGACCGCAGTGCCATCGGACTTCTTCAGCATCGTGGCGCTGTTAATCGCCAGCATCTGGCCCACACGTACCGAAACGATCACTGGCTGGCCCACGGGGTTTGCATTCAGGTCGCGTCCGGGCACCGGGTTGGGCGTTTCGTTGCGCAGCTCGTAGGCCGTGCCAGTCGTTCCTTCGCAGGGGAAGGTCAGAACAGCAGCGCCGTCGGGCTTTTGTGCGTAGGCGTCGCGGGCCAGCCCAATGTTGAACTGCGAGATCGTCCGAGGACCGAAATTGCCGGTGGTGCCGACGGCGTCGCTGCTCTTGATGGAGACGCCGATGTCCAGCTCGGGTGCCAGCAGGCTGAGTGCGTGGTAGGGCGCGCTCAGGAGGCTGCGCACCGATTCGCGACCAGCACCCGGAAGCAGGTTGGCGCCGGCGCCGGTGACGTCGGAGTTGTCGTCCAGGATCAGCTTCCACAGGTAGCCTGCAGCCGAAGCGCGGTCGCCAGGTCCGTTGCCCGTGAAGGCGGGCTTCGCGGCGTCCTGGAAGTGGCCGGCCATGTTGTTCACCAGAAGGTAGTTCGCGTGGCCGTCGGCCGCGATGTCCAAGTGTGCATTTTGCGCCAGGAGGCCGAAACCGCAGCGACGGCGCTCATTGTTGAGGCTCGTGTAGGCGGCCAGCTCTTCGGATCCAGCAGGGTAGGTGGACGCCGGCACCGAAGTGACGATGGTCGACGCGGTTTCACCGGCAGCAGGGTCGTTCTCCGCGCCAGGCATTGGCGTTGGGGCTGGTGCGGGAGGCGTGACTGGCGGTGGCGCGGGAGGGGTGGTCGGCGTATCGGGCGTGGCTCCCGGCAGGATCGGAATCCCGCCACCACCGCCTCCGCCTCCGCCACCACCGCCGCAAGCCGACAGAACAAGAGCTGCGATGGCAATCGCGATTGCGCCGGGAATCTGCTTGGTTTTCATAAAGAGGTGTCCTGCGAAAGAAAGTAATTTGAGACGCTTAAGAGTATCAATGCGAAGCAAAGACCGTCTAGGTTGCCCAAAGAAAATTCTTTGCAACGCGGAGCGACCTTGGAGCGGCGTCGCCCCGGTCCGCGCGTCAGGGCAGCGGGCCCGCGTAGTTCCCGAAGGGCTCGTCGGTCGTGTCGTCCAGCACCCGTGCGTCGCCGGCGGGCCGGGGCGTGAACAGGGCGCCAGTCTTGAACGCCATATCCGCGAACGTCAGAGCGGCGTTCGGTTCGGTGCTCAGCTCGGCGAACACGGCACCGGTGTCGATCGCGTAGCAGTTCCCGAGACGCGTTGCGCCATCGAACTGCGGGGTGTGGCCAGCAAAGATCCGGCCGATGCCGGGCACGCCCGTCGCGTCCTGCGATCGCAGGCGGGTGCGTCCCTGCAGGCAGGATGCGATGGTGTGTTTGTCGCCCGCCTCGATCGCCGAGGTGAAGCTCGGCCAGTCCATGCCGCGAGGCACCTCGCCATGGACCAGGCCCACGGTGCCGCGCGCGGTCTGGACTTCCATGGCGATGGGTAGCGATGCAAACCTTTTGACTAGTGCAATCCGCTCGTCGGGCGTCGTCGTTGACAACCAGCCCATGCCATTGAAGTTGATGGAGGCGACCGCCGCGAGCACGCCGCATGGGTCGTCCTGGGTGAGGTACAGATCGACCAGATCGGCCTCGTGGTTGCCTGGGATCGCGTGGACGTAGGGCTGGTCCAGGAAGGCGCCAGCGCGTGACGAGCCCGCCCCGCGGTCGATCAGGTCGCCTACGCTGAAGAGTCGGTCCGCCAAGCGATTGAACCCTACCGCCTTCATTCCCTGGAGCACCTGGTCGAAGGCGCCGTGCACGTCGCCGATCACGAAGTCGCGCCCGTGCGGATTGAGTGCCACCTTGCGCAGACGGGGCGTGCTGCGGGTGATCTCGGCGAGGTCCCGGCGCAGCTGGCACAGATCTTCGGGCGTGAGGGGTGTCATGGCGTGGGATGGCTTCCAGGCGGCACGGTTTCAGTAGAGGCCCGGCTTGTCTGGCGGGATGGGGAAGGGCGATTCGCCGGCGATGCTGCGCAGGTCCGCTGGTGCGTATTCGCGCGCTGGCGGGATGTCGCTCGGGATGATGCAGTGGCTGTCGATGAGCTTGAGCGCAAGCGCGAGTTCGTCCGTCGCATTTCGGTGCCCGAGCAGAGCTTGCTGTGCTGCTGCCGCACCGCGGCGTGCAAGGAGTGCCTCGTGGCGTGCGACTGCGTAGATCCACAGCGCCTTGATGAGCTCCGCGCGCGCCGTGGGTTCAAGTTTCTTGATTCGCTCCTTGCGCCCGTCAAATACCGCTTCGATGGCCTTGAAGCCCCATTCGGTCGGCAGTCCGGCTGCAGTGACTGTCGCCAGAGATTGGGGCACGGACTGAGCCGGCGAGGGCTGGTCGCGTTGGGGTTCGGGGCTGGGCTGATCGAAGAGGTCGAGGGTAGGGGTGCTCATGTGTGCTGGGGCGTTTGAAGGGGGCTTTTGCGCACCTATTTCGCTGTAGAAGAACATGGTAGCGAAGGAAATTCACTAGGTGTGACTTGGTTCACGTTCTGAGGCGGAAGGCTGCCGATGCGATTTACCGGTTTCCGTGGTGCGGATGGAACACCGACGCCGGAACGTTCCGCCGGTGGCCTTTGATACAGTCGGCTCCTCTTGCCTGAGGAAGCCCTTGAGATACTCCGATAAGCCCATCAATGCCTATGGCCAGCTGGTCGACGGCGAACACAATGGCCCTGCGGCGCTGAGCTTGCTGAGGAGCGATCTGCAGGCTTGGAACCTGGCCTACCTGTCGTTCGATTTCGAGACGAATCCCGGCAAGCCGTCCCCTGAGTTCATGTACCTGCTCGCGCTCACGCTGCGCACGGACCTGCAAACAGGGACTGTGTGCGCGGAAGGGGAGGCGCTGGCGCAGCAGTCGACGATCCGCCCGCTGCTCGAGCGCAGCCCGCGGGAGTTCGCCACCCTGCTGCTGGCCCATCCTCGGGTGCGGGAGCTGCCCTTGTACAAGGGCTTTGGCGAAAGCTGGCTCACGCTGCTTTTTGAGCGCGCCTGCGTCGCCCGCGAAGTGACTGCCGCCGCGGAGGCCGCGGGCAGTCCGGACCTGGACTCCGAGGGCGCGCCGCGTGCCGGGCGGACCCCGGAGGCGTTTGCGGCAATACGGCCGTAGCAGAAGCAGCCCTCAGGCTTCAGTTACCGGCGGGCGTGGTTGATGTCGCGGTCATCGTGGTGCGGGGTTTGGGTTCGAAAGGGAAGGGTCTCAGTTTGGCCCGTGGCTCATGCCGGCTCGGGGAACAGGATCGCGGCCAGGGCGAGCGGCGCCGTCTCGCCGCCATGCATGCGCGTGTCCAAGTTGGCGCGGCCGGACTCGTCCAGGTGCTTCAAGCCCCAGTTGATGAAGCGCGCGCCGGCGGCGGTGAGGCCAAGGTAGTTCGGCCAGACCGCATATGGGACGGCGCGGTAGCCGCGGCCAGCAACGAACTCGGGATGCAGTTTGTTGCGCTCGGAGACCCACGAGCGGCATTCCTGCTCGGGATTCCTGGAGTTCTGGCGATTGAATTCCCTCGCGCACTCGGTCGCGTTGTGGTTCATCACCCGCCAGACCGTTTCGGCCTTCTCGTTGAGCGCGTCGGCGATGCGCCCGCGTGTGGTCTCGCCAATCATTCCAGTAGCCATTTTTCTACCGTCTCGATGAAAGCGGCGCTCGAGCGAGCGACCGCGGTAAGCCATCCGTTCTCGGATGCCTCGTGGATGAAATCTTCCTGCTCGTCGCTCACGGTCCCCTTCAGCGACTTCAGCTCGATGGCCAGGCCCTTGTAGCGTCCGCTGGGGCTCGGGAAGGGAAGGATCCAGTCCGCGACGCCCTTGCGCACGCCCAGCGCCTTCATCTTTCCGGCCTCGCCGGGGCTGCGCAGGCCGCCGTTGGGCACGTGCATCAGCCAGACCAGCACGGGGTAGGCCTCTTCATTTTCGAAGACCCAGCTGGCGCAGTCACGGTGGATGGAGTCCTCCGACGGCGAGCCGTCGGCCAGGAATCCGGGAGCGCGATTGGGCAAACGCGGTGTGGCTGCGGCGGGCGCGGCAACAGGGCCGCCCCGAACGCGGGGGCGCTCGCGGGCGGGTGGACCGAGGCGAGAGGCGGAGCTGCCGGGCAGGGAGCCGCGGGGCGGCAGTCCGACCTCGTTGCGGTAGCGCTCGACGCTCCAGCGCTCGAACACGGGCTTGCGCGCGGCGTTCGAGCTCATGGACGGGGAGCCACCTGCTTGACGGGTTGGCCGCCCGGATTGCTCATGGACTTGAAGTTCAGCACCAGGCCGTTTTCGTCCAGCCAGTGCTGGACCAGTGCGGCGGCAGTCCCCTTGGAGGTGACCTCGTGCGCCGCGTGCATGAAGATGGTGCCGTCCTGGTCGCTGAACGACAGGGCCACCTTCAATTTGTCGATCTCCACGACCTGGCGGGGCAGCTCGACCGCCTTGACCGCCAGGTGGCCCGTGCGCAGAGAGTGGACGATCCAGACGGATGCCACGAAGGCGCCGAGCACACCGCAGACCACGGCGGCCACGAACAGGACGATGACCGATACGTCGAGGTCGACCATGTTCAGCCTCGGGGTGCGTCGGCTTCCGGCGCCTCTTCCAGCTCGTGGCGTTGGCGAAGGGCGTTCAGCGCGAGCGCGCGCCGGCGGCTGCGTTCCTCGTCCGTCATTGGCGTGTTGCCCAGCGAAAGCGGCGGCTCACCGGCCAGCCCAGGATCGTTCACGAGCTTCAGGCTGCGACGATCCCACACGACGAAGACGAAGGCGTGCCTCGTGACTGCCTGTACGCCACCGAGCCCAACCAGAGCGTGTTGGAAGCCATCGCTGTCATACAAGGGCAGTGACCAATCGATTTTCTCGTTCTCGCGGGTCGGGTCGAATGAGGCGTTCACCACGGCGGCGTTGGGGCGTGCTGGGTCCCGTGCACCGGTGGCGTCGCGCTGGACGTCACCTTGCTGGGCCGAATCCAGGCGGTCCAGCGTGCGGCGCACCAAGGCGCGTACGTGATCGCCACCCCACTGGAAGCCGTTCCAGGCGCCGTCGATTGCTGGGTGGACGTATGGGCCTTCGGGCGTGCGCTCCAGGATCAGATCGAGCGGCGCCGCCCCCAGGCCGGGCTCGTCGCGCAGGGAGTTGGACAGCGTCGCTTCGAAAGCCTCGCGCAGGGATTCCAGCTTGGTGGAGGTGATCTGGGCAAGGTCTAGTTGAAAGGGGGCCATGGCTTGTGTTTGACGAAAGGGAGGTTGCGGGACGCGCTAAGGACCTACGCGTCAGTGGCGGGATCCGGCGTCATGCGCATGGCACTTCGGCAGGTGCGAAGGCCTCGCACTGAGGTCGCAAGGAAGAAGACGTTCATGAGGATCACACCTACGACAGGGCCGCCTTGTGGGGAGAAGCCCCACACGATCCAGGCGATGTTGGCCACGATCCAGCAGATCCAGCCGACGTAGGACCAGCGGTCGTAGCGAGAGACGAAGTAGCTCCCCAGCATGCTCATCACTGCGCAGGCCAGGTCCAGGCCAATGTAGATGTTGAAGAGGGTCACCGTGGAGCTCGAGGTCGATAGGGGCGGCGTGCTGTGCGACGCCATCTTGTGCAATTACATTGTCATTGGATTGTGAAAGTCGTCGAAATAATATTGCACCGTTCTAGCAGTCGTCTACGTTGCTTAAAGAAAACGGAGACAATACGAGAATGAAATCGAGTGAAGTAAAGTCGTTGCGTCGCGCAGCGCAAAGCCCTACGCAGGGGATTGCCTTCCGGCGCCCGCGTCGGCCCATGGAGCGGGTGCACTGCATTGCGGTCAATCCGCGCGGCGAGGCGGGTCCGGCACAAGGCGCTGCCTGCTGGTTTCGCGTCAGCGAGGATGCCGAGCTGGTTTACGAGCGGATGTCACGGTGCCCCCAGCTGGAGCGTCACACCCTGGAGCGTTTCGAGCTCTTCGTGCCTGCGGGCGCGTCCATTTCTGCAATCGACCTGCTCGCGCTGTCTGCGACGAACTGGGGAACCTACCGAGCGGCGGTGAGCCGCGCGGCACGAACCCTGGGGGACCGGCTCGCCGCGTCCTCGCAACTCCCGCCCCGCCTGCTCATGCTGGCCCACAGCGTGCTGCCCGCGACGGCTGCAGGCGTGGCGCACGAAGCGCATTCGAGCCTCGCAGTCGCGGGCTGAACTAGAGATGTCGGGGTCCCGAAAGGCCGTGTTCGTGATCGCGCCCATGGGCAGCGCGATCACGTGGCAGGTCGACCTGCTCTTCGACGACTACTTCATTGAGCGGCTGCAGCAGCTGCGCCGGCTGGTTCAACCCGTGACTCCCCTGATGGCGGGGACCAATCTCATCATCGACAAGCTGCGCGCGCGGCTGCCTCGGGCGGTATGGCGCGCCAGTGCGGATCTTGGCAGTGAGGCCGAGAGCTCCAGCGTGGTGGTCTCCTCCGATGGCACTTTCAGCTGCAGCGCCAAGCACGTGGCCATGCGTATGCGGCTGCACTCCATCCCCGTGTCTATCGCCGACTTCGAGGCGGTGCACAGGAGCCGGCCGCCGGGCGATGTGATCTACGTTTCGCAGGGCACCATCGATGCGCGAAGCCAGGAGGACCTGGCGTCAGGTTTCGATGCGGAGCAGCGTGCGGATCTGGACCGGGATCCGCCGCCGCAGGCCTGCCAGGCGTGATTCGCGAAGCTCCTGGGTTCAGCCCGCTGCCTGGAGCTTCTCGCGGATGGCCCGGGCAGTGAACGAGGTCTTCATGCCCAGCTGATGCGACACCATCGCATCGTTGAAGCCCTGTTGGATGAGCCGTGCGGCGAACGCATTGCGCACGACCTGAGGGCCGTGGAACGGCGCCTCGTGGCCCAGCTGCGCGAGCGCGCGCTTCACGCAGCCGCTGACCACGCGCTCGGCCAGGTCGGGCGCGACCGGGCTGCAGGCCGAGCCGAGCCCCCCGCCGACCACCTGGGAGGCCCGCATATTGTCGGCCTGGCCCAGGAAGAGACGGTTCGAGCGTCGTCCTTCTCCCTCGTCATTGCGCCGGAGCTGCACGATGCGCAAGGTGCCGCGCAGTGCGATCCAGTTGGCGAGCGCCTGGCCGAGCACCGCGGGGCCGGTGACGGTGCGCGCCAGCACCTGGCGGTGGCCGGGCGAGCGGATCGTGACCGTGCCGTCGTCGTTGATGGTGACGTTGCGAGGGATGAGCTTGCACACCTCGGACAGCTTCAGGCCGCACTCGGACACGACGAGGCGCAGCGCGAGGTTGCGCGCCGGCGTCCAGGCTCCGGGCATCTGGGCCTGCTCCTCCTCGAACATCTCGGCGGCCGCGGCACGGTAGGCCTGGAGAAAGCTCACTCCCGAGGGCGGCAATGGAGGGTCCGTGTCGAAGCGGGTTTCGCGGCGCCCGCGGATCCGCTCGAGCACGACGGCCGCAGGATTGACGCGCACGACTCCCGTTGCTTCGAGGTGGGTGTAGACGCGGTTGATCTCCGCCAGGGAGGTGCGCATGGTGCGCACGCTGGCTGGTGCGTCGTTGCGCCCTCCCAGTTGCTGCAGGAAGGCCTCGATGTGCGCGGAACGCACCTGGTCCAGCTTCAAGGCCTGGGTCGGAAGCGCGCACCAGCGGCAGAACCCGGCCCAGAACGCTTGGTACACCCGGTTGGTGGCTGGCGTGAAGGTGGGTGCGTTAGCACTGTCGGCTTCGGCGCCTCGCTTCCAGGTGAGCGTCGATCGCCACTGGCGATGCGCTTCCACCGGGTCTTGCAACCAGGGCAGGTGACGCTCGCGCGAGATGGTGATCGTGGTGGCCATGATGCGCCGAGGATAGCGGAGCATCCGTGCTGGGCGCACCCGGCTGCGCGGAGAATGTGGCTTCGGCGCGTCGCCGCGTGAGGCGGTGGGCGCTGGAATGGGCGAGTCTGGCGAAGGCTACGAGCCCTTGTAGGTGCTGCGCGCGGTAGGACCGGCGTGCGCTGCGGTGTCGAAGACCGCCTGAAACCGGGCAAGGACCCTCCTGGCTAGGCGCGCCTGCTGGGCGGAAGGCAACTCGTTGTCCCAGCCGAAGTGCTGCTCGATGTCCCAGCGAACGGACTGTGCGTAGCGGCGTGACAGCTGCAGCGTGGAGCGCTGCCCGATGCCCTGAATGTGAAAGACGCGCGACACGCCGGACTGACAGGCCCGCATGAAGCGATCCTGGTCGACACAATGGCTCATCGCGATGCCCTCGGCCTCCAGTGCGTTGCCGCTGGTCAGGGGCGTCACGGTGAAGCCGTCGACCTCGAAAGGCTCGAGGATGGCGTCCCACTGGATGGCACGTGCCTGCGCGTTTTCCAGGCGCCATTTCTCCCGTTGCGCAGCATCGCGATGGCGCAGCAGCTCGGCCAGTCGCGCTCGTTCCAGGTGCAGCGTTGCGTGCCAGTCGCGCTGCCTGCGCATGAGTGAGTCCCAGGTCGCATTCTTTGCGATCGGGTGGAGCATCGAGACCACCTGGTTGCCCACCAGATCCTCGCGGTGCAGGTAGTCCCACACCAGGGGAACGTCCTTGGCGATGAAAGCCTTCAGCGTGCCCTGTCGGCGTTCCAGGACCGCCTGTCCAGCGACGAGGCGTATGGCCCGATCCAGGGTCTGCGGGTCCTCGGGAACATTTGCCGGCTTGCGGCGCAAGAGCCATTTGACGCACAAGAAGGGAGCCGGCTGCTGCGTGGCCGCAAGAGACTTGAGAATCTGCAGGGCACGCGTGCGGGATTCGTCGTGGTGGCGCAACCAAGGCTCAGGCGTCGGCGAGACCGTGGTGTCCCGCATGATCAGCCCCTCGTCGATCACCATCTGCACGAAGGTGCGCGAGGAACGGGCCAGATAGCGCCACACCGGCGCCGCCAACGCGATGTTGCCGGCGCATTCCTCGCCCGGGTGGGCACGGCTGCCGATCAGCAGGTAGCGGCGAGCGTGCAGGAGCAAGTCGGGGAGTTTGGTGAGGGTGGGCGCCTGGTCACGATGCATCGCCTGCAGGTAGGGGCCGAGCACGGGCGCGAGGGACGGTGTCTCCTCGACGCGCGCGCGCAGCGCCTTGCGGTGCTTGGCCACGCGGTTGTAGTCGCTGGATTGGGCGCGCGGTCCGTAGATCGCGGCGGTGAGCTTGAGCACCTCCGGGTCCAGCAGGTGGCGCCATACGGCGCGCGCAAGGATCGCGCTCAAGACGGTGCGAAGGCGCTTCGGCACCCTGCGCTCGCCAGCGTTCGAGCAGGCCATGACCAGAAAGCGGCGGTTCTCCTCGGAGGTGGGCATGCTGCGGTACTGATCGCCGTAGGAGCGCACCATGGGATGAGTCTGGTCCTGCGGGTCGTACCACCGCTGGCCCTCGGGCAGCGTCGCTGGGAGCGTGGACGCCATGCGCTGGGCCCATGCGTGGGTGAGCATGGCCCGCCAGCTCGACGAGGTCTGCAGCAGGCGGAAGTGCGCGTGCACGCTGCGCCGCTGTTGCCAGTCCTTCCCGCCCGGCCGCAGGAGATGGAAGCTCAGCTGATGCGTCTTCTTGTCCACGCGCATCTGGTGGAATCCGGCCAGCGTGATGCTGCGGTATCGCTCTGTCTCCTCGGCAATCACCGAGCGGATGTCCTGGGCGACAGCGTCGTCGACGAAGCGCAGGTAGAACTGGTCGAACAGCTCGGATTTGATCAGGCTGCCGAGTGGCCTGGCCTGCTTCTTGGGATTCGTCGCATCGGACCCCGCCGCAGCCTCGTTCATCCGGGTCAGGCTTTCGGGCCGGCCGGCGCACTGATCGCACTCGCGGCGGGCTCCTGCTCGTTCTCGGGCTGGTCGTCGGGCCCATAGACCTTACCCACGGCCATGGTCCAGATGCCGAGCTGTTCATAGGCGTCCGTCAGGTGCAGACCCACGAGGAAAGGCTCGCCGGGCTCGCCGACTTCGTGGCTCGTGCCGTCCAGGTCGGTCACCAAGATCTCGGTCCCGTCGCTCAGCACCTTACCCCAGGCGGTGCAGCCCCCGCCGGTCGTCCACAGCTCGAAACCGTAGTGGGCGGGGCTGACCGCGCCGGCGTCACTGGCGGTCGGGTTCGTGATGTGACGGCCCTCGTGATCGAAGCCGGGGAAATGTGTGTGGCGCTCGCGTGGCGTTGTTTCCATGGGGATCCTGATGCGGGTGGCTATTGGGGCTGTGCGCCGCTGCTCACGGCGGCGGCCGGTGCCAGCAGCTGACGCAGGGACGTGAGGTATTGGTCCGGCCTGCCCGCGTGAAGCCGCCGCAGGCCTTCACAGAACGAGACGATCTCTTCGTGGGTGGATAGCACCGTGGTCGGCAGGTGGAAGGTGTACTCGCCTGCGTAGTCGAAGGCGATGGGCACGCCGGTGAGCTCGAAGCGCAGCCAGGCAGAGAGAATCGTGCGGGCCTTGTCGACGCAACACTGGCTCCCTTCGCGCATTTCGATGATTCGCTGCACGTGCAACTTGGCGAACTGGTAGTTCTGGAACAACCATCGTGCCTTGGGCGGGATTCCCGCGGCGTTCAGCACGGCCTGGCAGACCTTCTCCTGCGGATAGATCAGCTGCAGGTGGAAGTGCGAGGGCCGACGGTTGCGCGCGGACTCCAGCGCATCGGCAAAGGCCGGTTCGTGCGCGATGGCGGCGCCAAGTTGCTCGGCGTCGTTCTCGATGCCTTGCAACATACCGGCAAGGACATCGCTCAGCACGGCCGGATCGGGCGATGCTTCCCTGCCGGACACGCTGGCGCTGGGCGCCACTCGGGCAGTGCGCGCGGCCTGCACCTCGGCGCCACTCTCATCCTCGGTGATGATTGCGTCTTCCGTCAGCGCGACGGTGCTGGTGGTGCTGAGCGATGCCTCCCACTGCTCAATGATCTCGTCGGCCATGGTGGTCGACGGCACTGAGGTGTCTTCCATGGCGCGACCCCAGACCCGGTCGACCAGGTCGCGCAGCTGTGCACGATAGGCGCTCGTGCCGGGCGCCGCGGCCGCAGGATCGGCAATGTTCAGCGCGGCTGGCTCGGTGGGCTCAGCCGGGGCCTCCGCGCGCAGCGGCGAGAAGGCCATGCCGTGGCGGGGCATGAAGGCCAGGATCTGCTCGGCCAGCGCCGGGTGCGGGCCTGGCTTGCGCAGGTGGCGGACCACGCGCGTGAGCAGGTATCGCATGTCCTCGCGCAGGGCGTGGTCCGGCTGCGTCGGCGCCGGGGGGGCTTCAGCCGCGGGGTGCATCCAGCGTGCCCTCGTCGTCGCGGCTCAACGGCTCGGCCATGTGTACCTGGATCTGGCGCACCGTCTCGCTCCAGTCGCCCTTGAAGTGCAGGACCTTGCCGGGGAACGCGCTGGCGTTGGCCCACTCGGGGTGGTCGTCGATCAGCAGATCCTGCGGCGCGCCCACGCAGCCCTTGTCGGGCGTGATGATCACTCGATCTTCCAAGCTGGGCAGGTACTGTCGCACCCATTCCAGCTTCTCGCTCGCCGCGCCCGCGTTGTGGCTCGGGATCTTGCTCAGTACCCATGTGTGAAGGCCCATGGCCTCGATGGCTTGCACGGCTGCGATCGCGCCGGGCATTGGGTGGAGCTGGCGGTAGGCGCCCTGATGCATCTTGTGAATCGAGGGCACGTGGCCATGACGCCGGCAGCTGTCCTCGAAGTCGGCGAGTGTGCCGTCAAGGTCGATGTAAGCGCGGGGGCCGGTGGGGTAGTAGCGGATGCCCATAGGGTCCTTCTCCGGTTTGGATGGATCGTCCAGTCAGGACGGTTGAAATGGGGGCGGGCTTGCGTGCTGGGCGAAGCGGTTGAAGGCTTGGAGTCGGGCGCAGGCATGGTCGCGCTGGGGACCATTCGGAATCATGCGCACCAGAGCCTCGAGCGCCGCGCGCGCAAGTGGATCGCTTGCACGAAGGATGGAGATCGGCTCGTTCATCGGAACGGCCTCTCCCGTTTGGCGCGCGACGATAGCCAGTCCGTCCGTCGTGTAGTCCGGCGATTGGGCCAGCGGCAGGCCGGGCAGGAATGGGCCGAGCGGAATTTCTGTCGATCCTGGCGGTACGCCCAGACCGATGGTCAGGCGTTCGACGGAGGCGCCGCTGAACAGCGTGCCATCCTGCAAGTAGGTGTCGTAGAGCCATGCCATTGGGCGCGCCGATTGCGTCCGCGCATCCGCCAGGGAGACGGCCTCGGCGGCGAGGGCCTGCGCCAACAGACCGGCGCCTCGACTCAGATGCTGGCGAGCGAGCCCCGTGAGAGGGCCTGCCCTATCAGGAGCCAGTGCAAGCAGTGCGAGAAGATCCGCGAGGGCGGCGCGCAGTTCGGACTTGATCATGTCGATTCACCTTGTGCGTTCTGAACGGTGTGGTCGGATCTCTGGGATGCTCTCGGAGGCGGCCACCAGGACGGACAGGCGAACGCCAAGCGCCTCGCAGACCGCAGTGGCCTTGGGAAAGGAGAGCTTTCGGCCGTTCTCCAGGTCGGACAGCGAGGACACGGCGAACCGGGTGCGCCGCGACATCTCGTCCAGGGTGATGCGTTGCGCCATGCGCCGGCGCTTGACTGCCTCGCCAAAGGCCAGGCTGCTGAAGGCCTTGATCTGACGAGCCCGGTTGATCGGGGCTGGCGTGAGTGTGACTCTGGCCACTGTCGGCTTTCGTGGGCACTCAGATCTGCGCGCGCAGCGCGCGGGCCAGATCCTGCCAGGTCGCGCCAACGAGCTCGTGCACGTTCACCGCGTAGGCGCGCCATTGCCTTGTCAGGCGCGACTTGATCGCCACGCAGGGACCTTGGCCGTCCATGAGTGACATGCCGGCCCATTCCAGAACGATGCGCGGCACCAGCATGCTCTCGCCCAGGTAGCTGGCGCCGTGTGCGGCCATCTCGGGCATGCCGGGGCTGGCGTCACGATGCAGCTCGCATAGAACGCCCAACGCGGAGTACCTGCCGGCAGCGTCCTTGAGGCGACGCGCCCCGCGCTTGAAGCGGTCCGATTCCAGGGCGTCGGCCCACTTGAGGGCGATGGCCAGGTGCATCTGCGTGCCCTTGTCGGGCACGCCCGAATTGCGCACGCTCGCGCAGGTCAGCGAGCGCATGGCGGGCAAGAGCTCGGTGGCGGGATGGCGATGCAGACCCGGGCGCTCGTTGCGCGACTCCGGGGTGAGCGGGTCCGGCCCGTCCAGGCTTCGCACGGTGCGGCGCGAGGCGTCGTGGGAAGCACTCGCCGGTGAGCAGGCGGCTGGGGAAGCGGCCATACCAAGGAGGTGGCGCATGAGCAGGGTGGTGTCGCAGTCTTTCACAGGCGCTCTCTCATGGGTTGGCGGCGATCCAGGCCGAACATCCCGGCGCAGATGACCAGGATCGGTGTCCCGATCCACGTGCACGCGGCGACGAAGGACCAGGCCCTCTCGGGGGCGGTGAACAGGCTGAGCAGCAAGAAAGCCAGCCAGGGGCTGAAGGCGAGCAGGGAGATGAACCGGAGCGCGCCCCAGCGATCGGGCGTGAAGGCGATGGCCGAAGGGGAGCCAGGCGGGCCCTCGAAGGGCACGCTAGTCGACAGGAGGTCGGGCAGCTCGACGGCGGGGCCGGCGGCGGCGGATTGCCGCGCGTCGCGTGTTCCGGAACGACCTTTCGCGACACCTCCGGCGAGGTTTTTGAGAACTCCTGCGGGCGAAGACATGAGTTTGGATCCCTGGTTCATTGCGCAGCGTACATAGAAAAAACGGCGCATCGCTTCTGCGATTCTCAATGCACCGTGCAAATACTATTTCAGGAACGAATGAACGGGCAACCATCATTTGCTTCAAAATGTTTGCCAATCTGCGCCACTACGGTTAATCCAGAGCTAGCACCGGCACCCCCTCACCCTCCAGGCCAATGCCCTGCGTGGAGTTCCGTTCCACCGGTGCCATGTCCCTCGTGAACTTGTCCTGCCCGTCCTCCTTCCCCGTGCGAGGTCGTTCCCGACGCGCCCTGTACAACAGGAGCAGTGCCGGGCGTGATGAGACCAGAGAGGAAAGCGAGGTCCCCATTGGAGTGGGCGGTAAGAGGTTTCGACTGGAACAGGTGCCAGGGGAGCGCTCCACTTGAATAGGTTTGACTGGAACGGTGTCCCATCTTGAGATAGCGATGCGAGGTGGTAGGCGGGCAGGGCGCGATGGCGCGGGGGACGGGTCACATGGAGTGCGCAGTTCCGGAGGGGACCATGTCTTGCACGAACAGGTTTTTTTGGGGGGCGTTTCCGGTGAGACTGGGCCTCACGCGGGGCAGGGCCGGGATGAGGGGCGTGGGGCGGGATTTACCCTATGATTAACTGTAGTGACCCCTCTTTTCCCCAGGCTGGTGTGCAATGGTTGGGATTCGATCGCGAAAATTGCCGGCCACGGAGCATGGCCAGCTACGAGGATTCGGAGGGGGTGAGGGCGGTGCGGCGGTTGGAGCGCGAGCGAGCGCCGTGACGCCCTGCGGAGTTCGCGCGGCCGGGCTCGTCTTCCTCGTCCTCGGGCTCCACGGCAATGCGCTCACCCTTGCGCCGGCGCGACTGGCGCACCACCGCGTGCCAGCGCTCCAGCAGGAACTCGACATAGCCGCGCGCGCTCCAGGCCATGCCGCCAGGGGTCCGGGCGTGCCCGTTAAGGCCGATTGCCCAGCCGTCGTTCACCTCCACACAAGCCGTGCGCCCGTTCTCCAGCACGCCCATGTCCAGGGCAAACGGGTGCGGGTCGCCATGGGCCACCAGGTGCGCCACCAGGGCGTCGATCGCGCAGCGGACCACCTCGCCCGTGGGCAGGGGAGCGTCGTCGGCGCCGTCCGCGTCGTAGCGGGCCTGCGCCAGGATTCGGCCGCGGGCGTCCACGTAGTAGCGCCACTCGCACTGGAAGCGAACCGGCTCGGCCAGCCACAGGGGCGTGTCCGCAGGCAGCTTGCGCAGCGCAGCCATCTGCTCGGCCACGTGCTCGTCGACCACAGGATTGGCCTGCGCCGGCGCAGCGGCCACCACCGGGTCGTACACGAAGCCGGTGAAGAGTTTCGTGGCCACCGGTTTGATGAAAGCCGGTACCCGCAACTCGGCCAACGCCCCGACCGTGGTTCGGCGCACGTGGCGCTGCAGGTAGTCCTGCAGCCCCTCGTAACCCATCGGTTCGGGCTCGCGCACGCCCAGCGCGGACATGGCCGCACGCACGAACTCCACGCTGCCCACGGGAAGGATCAGGGCCTTCAACAAGCCTAGCGCGCCGCGTGCCTGGTGGTCCGTCTGGAGCGCGCGCAGCGTCATGCGGCGGGTCTCGCAGTCCATCACTGCAGCAGCTACGAGCGCGGCACGCACCTCGACGGACGATTCCGCCTGCAGGAGCAGCACCAGTGGCGCCACGCCGCCGCCCCCCGGCACGGGTGCCGGGCTGTCTGACGATTGAGTTTCAACCTTGCTCGAAGCCATGTTGCCGCCTTACTATTTGCGTCGCGCCATGCTATTGGCGCGAACGAATAGACAGAATGATAGAACGACAAATGACGCACATGCCGAAATGTTCCGGAAACCGCACGGAAACAGCCGCCGCCGCGCCACACCGCGCCTTGAACCGGCCTGTGCCGGCCGGGGCTCGCCGGTGAACCCCGGCCCCCGAGCAGTCCCTGCGCCGAGGCTTCATGAGGCTTCAAGTACTGCGTGCCCAGGCATGCTGGCGCGCTGGGAGTCTTACCGCGCCGAGATCCAGGAGATGGAACAGCGCATGAAGACGCTGGCCTTCAGCTTCCTGAAGCTGGGAGATTACGAAAGCGCCTCGCGCTGCACGATCAAGGCCGAAGGCATGCGCTTCGTGCAAGGCCGCATGCCCACGCCCGAAGCCAGCTTCGCGCCCGAGAAGCCCACCATGGCGGCGGCCCCAGCCGGCTCCGAACCTGGCCTCTTCATCACCTTCGAGGGCATCGACGGCGCCGGCAAGTCCAGCCACATCGAGGCTCTGGCCATGGCCTTCGAGGAGCGCGGCCGCCGCGTGGTTCGCACACGGGAGCCGGGCGGCACGGCCTTGGCCGAAACCCTGCGCACCATCGTCCTGAGCGAGCCCATGGACCCGCTCACCGAGGCCTTGCTGATGTTCGCGGCGCGGCGCGAACACCTGGCCTGCGTGATCGCGCCGGCGCTGGCCGCCGGCCAGGTCGTGATCTGCGACCGCTTCACCGACTCGACCTTCGCCTACCAGGGCGGCGGGCGCGGCTTCAGCCTGAAGACGCTGAGCGCACTCGAGCGCATCGTGCAGGACGCCGGCATGTGCGCCCTGGCGGGGCGCAGCTCGCTCCCGACGGGCGGCCTGCTGCAGCCGGACCTGACGCTCCTATTCACGCTCGATCCGGCGACAGCCGCCGCCCGATTGGCCGGTGCGCGCGTGCCCGATAAGTTCGAGCGCCAGCCGCTGGACTTCTTCCGGGCCGTAGCAGACGGCTACAGCGCTCGCTGCGCACAGGACCCGCAGCGCTTCGCCCCGATCGACGCGGACCGCCCGCGCGAGGCGGTCTGGTCCAGCGTGGACGAAGCCGTACGCCGGCGGGGGCTGCTGGGCCCAGACCCGGCGAGGAGCGGTTCCCCATGACCACCACCAAGGACCTTTCCATGATGACTGCCCCCTCTCCGGCCGCAGACGGCGCATCGCCCGTTTCGGCGGCCAGCTCGCCAATGCCTTCATCGGTCACCCAGACCGACACCAGCCGCTTCGGCATGCAGATCGTGACCTTCTCGGGCGGATCCACGTTCGCCGCGCTGTATGCGGCCGAGGCCTGGTGCGCGGCGCGCGGGATTTCGGTGGGGCGCAGCGACGGGCGCAATCCCAGCGGCCTCCTGTATGGCGAGTACGACATCCAGAAGTGGCACAACCTGAACGCCAGGGAGCGCGCTGTCCTGGATGGCACGCTCACCGGTGACGGGCGCAACGGCCCCGTGACGGTGTCGATCAAGCCTCGGCCTGCGGACCGCACCCCAGCCTCGGCAGCCTTCCTCGAGAGGGCGGTGTGACTGATGAATGCGAGGCTGACAGAAAAAGACCTGCAGGAGCTCGAAGCGCGCTACCGAGCCACGGATGTGCCCGCCTGCCGCGTATGCGGCGCGCCGTTGGTCTGCGTGGCCAGCGGCGGCGGCAGCCCCACGCGGTACGCCTGCTCGACGCAAGAGTCGGTCAAGCGTCCCGTCGACTGGGAGCACTACGAGCGCAGCCGGTGGGAGGATCGGCACCAGGGTGGCGACTCGCGCGTCATGGACCTGGTCGCGAGCTACCGCCGGCTGGCCGCGGACCTCGCTGAGGCCATCACAGTGCTCGCGGCCCTTCCCTCGCGGCCGAAAATCAAGCCTGCCGACCCCCGAGCCCCCGCACGTGCACCGAAAGCAACCCACAAGAGCGTGGCGATGAGCCTGTTGCCGGAGCGGACCGAGTGCGTACGGCAGCTCAATGCCGGCAACTGGGCTTGGTGCGTGCTATTGCCGAGCGGCCAGTGCATCGGCAAGGATGCCAGCCCGCAAATCGCCTGGCGCCAGGCCCGTGCATGGGCCGAGCAGCACCGACGCGAGAAGGCGCCCTGAACAGCATGCGCATGCCCAATCCGCCAGGTGGCTCTGAATTCGCAGCAAACTTCTTGCGCGAAGGAGTGCCAGACAATACGTTGCCACCGTCAGAATCAAGAAGAGGTTTCCATGCGTGAAATTCGTACAGGTAGTGCGCTCCTATCTCTCGCAGTGCTTTTGCCCTGGGCCGCCCCCGTCGAAGCCCAGATCTTTCCAGCAGACGGCTTCGTCGTTGTGGGTGACGGTGCCGGCCCCGACTTTGCGACGATAGACGAGAGGCTCCTGGTATGCCGTGGGCAAGTTGACGTCGACGCCGGGGTTCCCAAGTGCAGGCCTTCGACGAAGCTTCCGGCAGGCGCTTCGCACGACTTCATCCCGCCTGAAAAGTACCTGGTGGAAACTGTCGGAAAGAGAGCCGGCTCTGGCCGTACTGTCGAATACTTGGGCATGTCGGGCCAGGTGGTACCAACACGGGGTCCCCTCGTTTTCAGTGCAATAACTGGCGGTACGCAAACCCAGCACTGGCGCGGGGGTGGTGTTGGTAGATCGTTGATTCTGTTGGCTTTCCTGTTCACTTCTCAAACGGGTATCGTGGCCTCCCACTAATGGGGTTCACGATGCAGGACTGGCAAACGACGTTTTTGGGGATGCGTGAGCTGCCCCGCGATATCAGTGACTTCGAGATGAAGGCGTTTTTCACCTTCGATGGTGCAGAGCGCGAGGCAATCAATGCGCGCCGGGGTGACGCCCACAAGCTCGGTCTGGCGCTGCATATCGGGTTTTTGCGCATGAGTGGCCGCCTGCTGTATGCCTTTCGGGTGGTTCCCGTCGCCCTGTGGCGCCACTTGAGCGAGGAACTTGGCATTGCCACCCCTGATGTGGCTTCGCTGCGCACGCTGTACGGGCGGGAGAAGACACTGTTCGATCACCAGCAAGTAGCGTGCACGGCCCTTGGTTTTCGGTGGATGCCCTGATCGAAAAGCATTGGGACAGCCCGGTGCACCTGGCAGCCTCGGTCATGAGCGGACATGCCAGTGCGGTGGCAGCTCTTGCGCGGTTCGGTTCTGCCGCCCAGGGCGATCCAATCTATGAGGCTGGCGTGCAATTGGGGCGGTTGCTGCGTACGGCGTTTTTGGCTGACTACTTTGTCAAGGACGCTTTCAGGAACGAGTTGCGCCGGGTGCTCAATCGGGGCGAGGCTGTTAACGCCCTCAAGCGCGCCATTTATACCGGCCGGATCAGCCCGGCGCAGGCCAAACGTGTCGATGAAATGCAGGCTGTGGCCGATGCGTTGAGCCTGATGGCCAACATCGTGATGGCGTGGAATACCTCACAGATGCAGGCGGTCCTGGATCGCTGGTCGAACCGCCGCCAGGTCATTCCACCGGAACTGATCGGAAAAATTGCTCCCACCAGGCTGGAAAGCATCAACCTGCGAGGCGTGTTCCGCTTTCCTGTTGACCGTTATGCCGACCAAATCCTGCCCTCGCGGCAGGGAGCACCGATAACTGGCACCAACGGATGAAACCGATCACGGTTTGACGCCACGAATCGCAGATTTGAAAGTGAACAGGAAAGTCAATGAAATCAACGATCTACCAACACCACCTCCGCGCCAGTGCTAGCTTTTCGTACCGTCACTTATTGCACTGAAAACGAGGGGACCCCCAATCCACCGCCGACCGCGCTGCCGTGCGTGCCCAGGCCGCAGAAGCTGTTCGCACAGGCCAGATCTCCCACGGCGAAATCGGCAACGCCATGTAATGCAAGCCGATGCGGGCGTTTCGGACGCCACCGCTTGGCGCATCCACTGCGGCTGAGCGAAGGCGTCATCGGTGCACCGCATCACATTGCATCGCCCATGAACGAGCCCCCATTGCGGGGCTTTTTTCATGGGGCAAACTTTTGACGAATCCCAGCTAGGGCAACGCCGAATAAGTCCCCGCAGTGGCGCACGCCCTGATTTGGGATGGGATGCAAGGCGCAAACCACAGCGATAGCCGTAGCTATCGCGAGGATTTGCAACGCGGCAGACCGCCCAAAGCAGGGGTGCGCGGTGCGCGAGGGACTTGTTCAGCGTTGCCCTAGGTCTGTCAGGACGGCCCCATGCGGCCCGACGAACGTTCCAGCAGGGTTTCCAGCACCTCGATACGGTGCCGATGCCGGGTGGTGATGGCGTAGAAATGCTCCTGCAGCCCGGCGGAGTAGCCCACCTTGACGAGGATGCCCGTGCGCAACTCGTCCTGAACCACCACCTCGGGCAGCACGGTCAGCCAGCCGCTGTCACGGGCGATCAGGCGCAGCATGGCCATGTCATCCACCTCGGCGCGCAATCGGGGCGTCACCCCGGCCGATGCACACAGGGCTTCAAACTGCGCACGCAGTGCATGGCGGGGGCCAGGCAGCGCCACCTCCATACCCTCCAGGTCTTCAGGTATGCGCAACGAGCGCGATTGCCACACGCTGGCAGGGCCGACCAGCGAGATGGACTGGCTGCCGAGAAATTGGCAGTGCAAGGGGCGCTCGGAGTCGGAAGGCACTGACTCATTGGCCAGCACCACGTCCAGCTGGTGCTGCACCAGGCGCGAAATCAGCCCCTCCAGCAGCCCTGACTCCAGCGTCAAAACCACGGACGGGTCGGCCAGCAAGGGGCGGATCCAGTTTTCCTGGTAGTTGCGGGACAACGTTGCCACACTGCCCACGCGCAGCCGGGTCACCCCCGACGCGCTGCCCTGCAGGCGCCCCAGCATTTCCTGACCCAGTCCGAAGATGTTCTCGGCATATGCCAGTACCAGTTGCCCGGTGTCGGTCAGCAGCAGGCGGCGGCCCTCTCGCAAAAACAGCTCTTCGCCCAGGCGCTCTTCCAGCTGCCGGATCTGGGTGGACACCGCAGACTGGGACGTGTGCAGCTCTTGCGCTGCCTGGGTAAGGTGCCCCAGCTTGGCCACACGCCAAAAGTAGAACAGGTGGTTGAAGTTGAGTTGATCGAGTCTCATTGTTCTATTTTTAGTATTTTTTTGTTCTTTTCAATGTATTTTACAGAACAATAACCCCGCAGCATCATCGCCCCCAGTCTTGTTTCTGGAGGTTGAGTGATGCCATTTGTTCACGTTTTGTCCCACGCCAGCGCATGGGCACCGGGCATGCTCATGCTGGCCGCCATGGCGCTGGCACTGTGCCACAAGGGCTCGGTTGCCACGTTGTGGCGCTGGATGCTGATCCTGTCTGGTGCCGCCTTGGCAGGTTCTGTATTGGCGGCGATTGCGGCCATGGCTGGCATCGGCCGGCTGGACCACGCTGGCTGGCTCAAGGCATCGCCGATGGGCTTGTGCATGGGGGTTCTGGTGCAACTGCTGGGCACCGTCATCGCAGCGTTTTCTGCGAGGTACCTGGAGGGAGAGCCCGGCCAGCCGCGCTACATGGCAGCACTGGCGGGTGTGCTGGCTGCTGTGCACGTGCTGCTGCTGGCAGACCACTGGATCGTCCTGGCCATCGCCTGGGCTCTGGTGGGCATTGCGCTGCAACACCTGCTGTGCTTCTACCCCGACCGGGCTTTTGCCAGCCTGGCCGCCCACAAAAAACAGATGGCCGACAGGGTGGCCGACGTATTGCTGGTCGGTGCGGCGGCACTGGCCTGGCTGGAAGTCGGCAGCGGTTCTTTGTCGGCGTTGTGGGCGTACATCGCACGCGACGGCATGTCCCCGTTGCTGCACGCCAGCGCGGTGTTGCTGACCCTGGCCGTGATTTTGCGGACGGCCTTGTTGCCCGTGCATGGCTGGCTGATCCAGGTCATGGAGGCGCCCACGCCGGTGTCTGCACTGCTGCACGCAGGCGTGGTCAACCTGGGCGGGTTCGTGCTGATACGGTTCGCCCCCTTGCTGGAAAACGCCGCCGCTGCCCGCGTCGTGCTGGTCGTTTTTGGCCTCGGTACAGCCGTGCTCGCTGGCATGGTCATGCTGACGCGCATCAGCATCAAGGTCAGGCTGGCCTGGTCCACGGTGGCGCAGATGGGGTTCATGCTGCTCGAATGCGGGTTGGGCCTGTACACGCTGGCTGCGCTGCACCTCGTGGGGCACTCGCTGTACAAGGCCCATGTGTTTCTGTCGGCATCCAACGCGGTTCGGCAAGCGCGGCTGCAGGCCATGCACAGCGCAACCCCGCCCACAGCCATCAGCCTGGCGCTGGCACCCGTCGCCGCCACGGCCACCGTGCTGCTGGTGCTGAACGTGGCGGCGGAGGTGCCCTGGCCCGCCTGGTGGTCCGCCGTGCTGGGACTGGCCTGGGCACCGCTGCTCTGGTCGCCTCAGGGCCAGGCCAGCGCCAAGACTGCGGCCTGGCACAGCCTGGCCGGGCTGGTGATGGTGGCGGGCCTCACCGCAGCGGCAGTTGCCATCCACCATGTGCCACTGGGCTTGCGCGATGCTCCGGCGCACGTGCTGGGGTGGCTGGCACTGATCGGACTTTTAGGCCTTTACCTCTTTCTGGCACTGCTGCAGAGGCAGCCCCACATGCTGCGGACCTGGCGCAGGTGGAGCTATGCAGGGTTCTACATCGACGAGGCGTACACCCGGCTGGCCCTGTACATCTGGCCCACCGCCTGGACACCCCCTGCCCCGCGTGACGCGGTCCCCCATGTAGCAGGCCCCACGTTGCACAGAGCCGCCCCCTGAACCGCACTGCACCCGGAGAACCCCATGATGGAATCACTGACCGACTGCCCCACCGAGGAGCTCGCGGCGCCAGCGCCCACGCACGCTGCGCAGCACCCGGCCTCGCACAACGACATCGACACCGCCTGCGCACAAGCGTGCCAAGCCATTGCACCGGCCTGGCCCCTGGACCGTGCCATTGCAGTCAACCCGCACTGGGCGCGCATCGGCATGCCGGTGCGCCGGGTGGCAGCGCGCATGGCAGCGCTGGGCGGCATTCAGGTCTTTCCCGGGCGCGACCGGCAACTGCAAGCGTGGACGGAAGGACGCATCAGCGCCCAGGACCTTGATCAGGCGATCCGCCAGATGCCTCAGGCGCAAGCCTGCGGGTTGACTGCCGAAGACTGCGTACAGGCCTTACACAACACCCAGCCCGTAGAGCAATTGCCCCTGCTGATCGATGTGCTGGACAACGACCCCCACCGCCAAACCCGCTTGTCCTGGCGCCAGGCAATCACCCACCAGGTGAGCCAGACCTGCGCCGCCTATTTCGACCAGACACAGGCGGACTGGCAGCCCCAGCGGTCCGAGGGCCTGTATGCGTTCTGGCGCGAGACTCTGCAGCACGACCACTCCATCGGCCTGCTGATGGGCTTGCCACACCTCGCCGAGGCCTTGGAGGCTCTGCCCGCCACCCGGGAAGACGCCGAACGCTGGGTACTGCACAGGCTGCGCCTTCCCAAGGCGGTGTGGCCAGACTATCTGGAGTCGGTGCTGCTGACGGTGAATGGCTGGGCTTCGTGGTGCGCCTATCTAGGCTGGCAGGCCCACCTGAACCAGACCTCCGACCCGCACCTGCGGGAGTTGCTGGCGATCCGGCTGGCATGGGGTGCGGTTCTACTGCATTGCAAGGACGATGCCGCAGGCACCCATGCCTTCCAGGCGCTGCAACAGGCCTGGGGCCAGGCCCCCGCCTTGTTGCAACGGGCAGAGCAGGCTCTGCTGGTCGACGAAGTGTGGCAAGTAGCTCTGGAAGTCGGCTACCAGCGCCAACTGGCTCAGCGGCTGCTCGGTGCCGGCAGTGCCCCGCCCAACCAGCACGAGATCGAGGTGCAAGCCGCTTTTTGTATTGATGTGCGCAGCGAGCCACTGCGGAGGTCCCTGGAGGCCATTTGGCCCGCCGTACAGACCATCGGGTTCGCGGGATTTTTTGGCCTGCCCCTCGCCTACACACCGCTGGGCACCAGCGCTCGCACGCCCCACCTGCCGGGCCTGTTGGCACCCGCAGTAGAAGCCACTGACTGCATCGTGCCATCCACTGCGGGCGCGTTGAAGACCGATGCGACGCTACAAGAAGCAGCGATCCACGCACGCTCCAGGCGCTTTGCGCTGGCCGACCAATGGCTGTCCGCCAGCCGCTGGCCGGGTGCGGCGTTCTCGTTCGTTGAAGCGGCGGGCGTGGGCTATGCGGGCAAGCTGGGCCAATGGCTGCGGCCCTCCCGGCAAGCCAGGGCCAACGATGCACTGGAAGGCCTGCCTGCGCGCTATCGCCCCCTGTGCCGGCCCCAGCTCACGGGGCTGGACATCGGCGCCAAGGTGTCGCTGGCAGCGCGGGTGCTGCGCTCCATGGGGCTGGACGGTTATCTGGCGCCCCTGGTACTGCTGGTAGGGCATGGCAGCCAGTCGGCCAACAACGCCCATGCGGCAGCGCTGGACTGCGGCGCATGCTGCGGCCAGACCGGCGAAGTCAGTGCCCGCAGCCTGGCACAACTGCTGAACGAACCTGCCGTGCGTACGGGCCTGGCGGAACAAGGCATCGCCATTCCGGAGTCCACAACCTTCGTGGCGGCCCTGCACAACACCACAACCGATGAGATCGAGGGCTTTGACCTGGACCTGCTGCCCCCAGCCGCTCGCCAACGGTGGGACAGCCTGCAGCCGGTGCTACACCATGCCAGTGACCAGGTCCGCAGAGAACGAGCACCGCACCTGCACATCGACCCACGGACACCGCACGACGATTTGCTGAAGCAATTGCGAAGGCGCGCCAACGATGGCGCCCAGACGCGCCCGGAATGGGGCCTGGCGGGCAACGCAGCCTTCGTCATCGCACCCCGGCACAGGACGCTGGGCGCTGCGCTACAAGGACGCAGCTTTCTGCACGACTATGACGCCCAAAGAGACCCCGACGGCAGCCTGCTGGAAGCGCTCATGACCGCGCCCATGCTGGTCACCCACTGGATCAACTGGCAGTACCACGCATCCACCTGCGCCCCCACACGCCTGGGGAGTGGCAACAAGGTGCTGCACAACGTGGTGGGCGGACACATCGGCGTCTTTGAAGGCAACGGCGGTGATCTGCGCATCGGCCTGTCGCAGCAGTCGGTGCACGACGGCAAGCGCTGGTTGCACGAACCACTGAGGCTGACCGTGGTGATTGATGCGCCCCGCCCATCCATCGACGCAGTGATCCATCAACATGCCGTCGTCAAGCAACTGGTGGACCACGGGTGGCTGCACCTCTGGCGGTGGGAAGGCACCGACCTGATGCGCTATGACCAGGGTCTCTGGGAGCCGCTGCACACGGAGAACTGGTGATGCACCCCAGTGCACGCCCCTATGCAGACCGCCGCATCGCCTTGCTGACCCAGCATGGCAAGGAGCGGGTCATCGCGCCCGCGCTGGAGCCGGGTCTGGGTTGCACGATTGAACATGTCAGCGGGTTCGATACCGACCTGCTGGGCACCTTCACCCGCGAAACGGCACGTGCGGGCTCGCAACTGGATGCAGCACGGCGCAAAGCCCGCAAGGGCATGGAGCTCTCCGGCCTCGATGCCGGCCTGGCCAGCGAGGGCAGCTTTGGTCCCGATCCGTTCACAGGAATGGTGCCCTGGAACGTGGAGCTGATCGCCTGGCTGGACGACCGCATGGGCATCGAAGTCGTCGGCATGGCACAAGGGCCTGCGCGCAGCGGGCACCTGCTGAGCGATAACTGGAGTGCCGTGGAGGCATTTGCGCAGCGCGAGGGCTTCCCGCAGCAACAGCTGGTGATGCGCCCGGAGAGCCAGGACGACACCCGCATGCACAAAGGCATCGCGGACTGGGACCGGCTGCGGCACTGCTTCGACGCCTGCCAAGCCCAGGCCCGCAACCGCCAGGTCTTTGTGGAGACGGACCTGAGGGCCTTTGCCAACCCCACCCGCATGCGCCTCATCGAGCAAGCTGCGCAGGACTTGCTGCAGCGACTGCAGTCGAACTGCCCAGCCTGCAACGCCCCGGGTTACTGGGTCACCGAACGCATACCGGGGCTTACCTGCTCTGCCTGCGGACGGCCTACCGCATCCTGCCGCGCTGAGGTGTGGTCGTGCCCACGCTGCGAATACCAGTCCAGAATGAGCAAAGCCACGCGGGCATTGGCAGATCCTCGCCACTGCGCGTATTGCAATCCCTGACTTGCAATCACAGCGGTCCCGCGTTCAGCACAGTGGTTTGAACACTGACCGGCGAGGCGTCACAAAGCAAACAACAACTGGCCAATCGATCAGTCAGTTGTTGGTAAAAAACGGGGTGTTCGACAGCTCACTCCACAGTAACGCTCTTGGCCAAGTTGCGGGGCTTGTCCACATCCGTCCCCCGCGCACAGGCCGTGTGGTACGCAAGCAGCTGCAGCGGCACGACATGCAGCAGTGGGCTCAATGCGCCGTAGTGCTCGGGCATGCGAATCACGTGGATGCCCTCACTGCTTTCGATGCGGGTGTCGCCATCGGCCAGCACGTACAGCACACCCGCACGGGCGCGGACTTCCTGCATGTTGCTCTTGAGCTTCTCCAGGAGGGCGTCGTTGGGCGCCACCGTCACCACCGGCATGGCGCTGGTCACCAGGGCCAGGGGGCCGTGCTTGAGTTCACCGGCCGGGTAGGCTTCAGCGTGGATGTAGCTGATTTCCTTGAGCTTGAGCGCGCCCTCCAGCGCGATGGGGTAATGCAGCCCTCGGCCCAGAAAGAGCGCGTTTTCCATGCGCGCAAAGTCTTCAGCCCAGCTGATGAGCTGGGGTTCGAGCGCCAGCACGGCCTGCAGGGCCACGGGCAGGTGGCGCATGGCCTTGAGGTGTGCAGCCTCCTGCTCTTCACTCAGGCGGCCCTTGCTTTGCGCCAGGGCCAGCGTCGGGGTCCCCTCGTTTTCAGTGCAATAACTGGCGGTACGCAAACCCAGCACTGGCGCGGGGGTGGTGTTGGTAGATCGTTGATTCTGTTGGCTTTCCTGTTCACTTCTCAAACGGGTATCGTGGCCTCCCACTAATGGGGTTCACGATGCAGGACTGGCAAACGACGTTTTTGGGGATGCGTGAGCTGCCCCGCGATATCAGTGACTTCGAGATGAAGGCGTTTTTCACCTTCGATGGTGCAGAGCGCGAGGCAATCAATGCGCGCCGGGGTGACGCCCACAAGCTCGGTCTGGCGCTGCATATCGGGTTTTTGCGCATGAGTGGCCGCCTGCTGTATGCCTTTCGGGTGGTTCCCGTCGCCCTGTGGCGCCACTTGAGCGAGGAACTTGGCATTGCCACCCCTGATGTGGCTTCGCTGCGCACGCTGTACGGGCGGGAGAAGACACTGTTCGATCACCAGCAAGTAGCGTGCACGGCCCTTGGTTTTCGGTGGATGCCCTGATCGAAAAGCATTGGGACAGCCCGGTGCATCTGGCGGCTTCGGTCATGAGTGGTCACGCCAGTGCGGTGGCAGCACTGGCGCGGTTTGGCTCTGCTGCCCAGGGTGACCCCATCTATGACGCTGGCGTGCAATTGGGACGTTTGCTGCGAACCGCGTTCCTTGCCGACTACTTTGTTAAGGACGCTTTCAGGAATGAATTGCGCCGGGTGCTCAACCGGGGGGAGGCGGTCAACGCCCTCAAGCGCGCCATTTACACCGGCCGGATCAGCCCGGCACAGGCCAAACGTGTGGACGAAATGCAGGCTGTGGCCGACGCGTTGAGTCTGCTGGCCAACATCGTCATGGCGTGGAACACGTCACAAATGCAGGCTGTTCTGGATCGCTGGTCGAACCGCCGCCAGGCCATTCCGCCGGAACTGATCGGAAAAATTGCTCCCACCAGGCTGGAAAGCATCAACCTGCGAGGCGTGTTCCGCTTTCCTGTTGACCGTTATGCCGACCAAATCCTGCCCTCGCGGCAGGGAGCACCGATAACTGGCACCAACGGATGAAACCGATCACGGTTTGACGCCACGAATCGCAGATTTGAAAGTGAACAGGAAAGTCAATGAAATCAACGATCTACCAACACCACCTCCGCGCCAGTGCTAGCTTTTCGTACCGTCACTTATTGCACTGAAAACGAGGGGACCCCCAGTAGCGCATCGCGGCCCGGTAGGACGCCAGCGTATTTTCAGACTGGCCCTGGCGCACCAACTCCCGGGCCGACTCCTCGGCCAGTTGGGACAGGTGCTGCGGATCTAGCAACTCCAGCGACGGCACGCGCACCGGCAACAACGGCGCCAGGGCATTCTCCAGTGGGGCGGGGGGTGGTAAGATAGGTTCCATTTGGATTAAATATTACGATACACGATATCGTGTCTTACAATACTAAATAGATAAGCGGTCATAAACTTGCTTATCGAACCTTATTTTTAACTGATTGGAAACACAGTGTCCAGAGAAGAATCGGCGCGTCCGAGCGTTCAAAGCGGCCCTAAAACCGATCCTCATGACGCGGCCGCAGCCGTTGAGGTGGCCAGCCCGCCGGCATTGCCAGATCCCGGCCGCGCGAGCCCGTTCCCGCGCGTGTCTCCGGCACGCCCGGGCCGCCCGGGTGTGCAACTGGAGTCCGTACTGCGTGCCTGCGACGAAATGATCCTCAAAGGCCTGCGGCCGACGATCGAACGAGTTCGCCAGGAGCTCGGTGGCGGCTCTCCCAACACAGTGGCGCCAATGCTGGAGGAATGGTTCAGGCGGCTGCCTATGCGCCTGGCGGGCACGTCTAGCCTGGAGGTGCGCGTCGCCCCCCCTGAAGGCGGTACGGCGGCTCCGGCGGCCTTGGAGTTCCCTTTCGAGGTCTCCCAGGCCGCCAAGCACTTGTGGGACGCGGCCATGAAGAACGCCGAACAGACCCAGGCACGCGAAACCCAGGCCGTGCGCCGGCAGCTGGAATTGCAGGCCCAGGCGCTGTCCACGGGCGAAGGCGAGCTGCAGCGGCGCGAAGTCGCCTTCGAGGAGGCACGCAAGAGCCTCGACGCCGCCCTCGCCTCTTCGCAGGCCGCGCGCGAGGCGCTGGAGCGCCAGCTGGCGGACCAGGCCGCCGATGCCGCGGCCTATCGCAAGAGCGCCGACCAGGAAATCGCCCGACTCGGGCGCCAGCTCATCGATGCTCACAGCGCCAAGGATGCGCTGCGCGCCGAGCACGCTGCGGCACTGGCCCGGCGCGACCTGGCCGCCCAGGAAGCCGAGGACCGACACGTCGCCGGCGAGCGCCGGCTGCTGCAGGAGGTCGACCGCGCCCGCGAGGAAGCCAAACAGGCGGCGCTCGCCAACGTCAAGGAGCGGACGGCGCGCACGCAGCTCGAGCATCAACTCGCCGAGGTGCGTGACAAGCTCAACGAGGAACTGCGTACTGTGCGCGCCGCGGCCGCACAGGTCAAAGTCGATGCGGACCTGCGCATCGCCGAAAAAGTCGGCATCCTTACGCAGTTGCGCGCGGAGCTCGAAGGGACGCGAAGTCGACTTCAGGAAGCGCAGGCCCTTCATGCGCGGGAAATGGTCGCGCACGAAGCCACCCGAGAGCTGCTGAAGCAGGCCATGGCCGCGCCTTCCGATCGCGCCGAGGCGCTACCAGCTCCTCCACCCGGCCGCACCCGCGGCCCGCGCAAGCGCGACACAGACTGAGGGGCGCGCATGCAATCGAAGCCCCGAAAACTCGCCGCCAACTACGGAATCACGCGCGAGGCAACCGCCTACGCGGTGACGCTGACGCGCAAGACGAAGCGCACCAGGAAGGCATTCGGCTTCGACGAGCACGGCGGCATCAGAGCTGCGCTCAGAGCCGCCCGTGCCTGGCGAGACAATTTCATCGCTGCCAATCCAATGCAGTATCGGCGGGACATATCCCAGCGGCCTCGTCGCGATAGCAAAGGGGTGCCGGGTGTCTTCTGCCAACGGGACAGCACAGGCAAGCCAAAGCTGTGGAGAGCGCACACGCAGATCTATCCAGGCAAGATCCTCCAGAAATCTTTCAGCGTCGGGCGCTATGGGCGCCATGCGCGCAAGATGGCGATCGCCGAGCGTGCAAGGCAACTCGAACAGGTGGAACTGCGGATCCTGACTGGGATCCTAAGGGGCGACGCCGCCGAAAAACTGCATCGGCACAGAGGTTCGCCAGAACCTATTCGGCTGGAGATCGACTCCGATCTGCCCAGCCCGGCGCTGGTGCCTCCGGAGGTGGCGCACAAGCGCAACAAAACCGGGTGCAGCGGTGTGACTTGCGTCGTCTCGAAAACGGATGGACAGCCTTTGGCGTGGGTCGCTCGAACCCGAGCGAAGGGGAGCTATTTGCGAACCGTCTTTCGAATCGATCAGCACGGGGAGGTAGAGGCAAAACGTCTCGCAATCGCTGAGCGCGAACGACAGCTGCAGTTCGCCTTGTCCGTTGCGAAGACATCCCGCACGAAACTGCAGTCCCGATAAACTGACTCCATGACCATCAGCTACGTTCCCTCGCGTCTTGAAAACGTCGAAGTCTTTCGTGAAAACGAGCTGGCGGAGCTTCGTCTGTGCGCCCAGCGCAACCCGCTCTCGATGCTCCTGAGCAATCCGCGCTGGAAGGAAGAGTCGGCGATCGACTTCGCATACACCTCCGCGCAGATCGAGGGCAACACCTACTCGCGCGCCGAGACCATCACGCTGCTCAAGATGGGCAGGACCGCTGGTGGCAAGAGCTTCGTGGAGGCGCAGATGCTCGTGAACCTGCGCGACGCTTACGCGATGATCCTGGCCAACGCGCATGAGATCGTCGACGCCGGCCTTGACGGCCTGCGCCGGGTGCACGCCACACTCATGCGCGGGATACTGCCCGACGATCAGCTCGGCGCGACGCGCAGCACCACGCGCGTGCGAATCGCTGGCTCTGAGTACGTGCCGCCCGATGGCGTGCGCTACCTTGAGAAGCAGGCCGGCGCGCTCTTCACGTCACTCGGCCGCGCCGGCGAACCATTCGACGCCTCGGTGTACGCCGCCTGCAATCTCTCCTACCTCCAATTGTTCGAGGACGGCAACAAGCGCAGCTCGCGAGTGTTCCAGAACGCGATCCTCATCGCTTCCGGCCTGCCGCCGATCCAGTTTCCCATCTCGATGATCGAGGCCTACATCGACGCGCAGTTGGTTTACTACGAGACTGGCGACTACCTCATGCATCGCGGCTTCGTGCTCGAGGCGTACCGTAACGCGTACCCTGCGTCGACTCTTGAGGAGACCCTCAAGGCGACACGCGCCGACCGCCCCGCTTCGATCGAGTCGCAGTCGCCATCGAGCGACGACGCAGCGCCAAAGCCATGACTGCCGACAACGCCGCCGGCCTGGCCGCCTCGGAACGTCTTCTGCTAGAGACGCTGGACTACCTGGTGCGCTTGCCCGTCAACCCGCTGACGGCACAGCTGGCTCTCAAAATCCGCGCGCACCTCGCGGATCCGGCACAGGCGAGTGAATTCAAGAACGCCGCTCTGGCCACCAAGGCGGCCGAACGGAATCGCGACCTTCGCAGCGGAGTGGCGTGGTACACACCCGCGGGGTTGCCTGCGCTCGAGGTCGTGGTTCACACGGGATGTTCTGCCGCAACGGTTTCGTCCCCGGCTGCTCGAACCTATGGCGGCGCATCCGCGGGGAAGCAGTTCTCGAAGAAGCTGATCGACGCGTTGATCATCGGCCAGGAAGTAGAGCTTGGGCCACATGCGTCGAGGTTGACGCTACCCGTCGGCCGGTGACGCAAGCGAGTTAGTGGACTGACCCAACAACTAATCCCCTGCCCCGTCCTCGGACCGATGCCTCCGGCAGTCCTGGATCAACCTTGCGCGTCCGGCGCGGAACTCTCCATACTGGGGTGATCTCGGTTCCGGTGCAAATCGCAGCGGTTTGAATAAAGGGTAAACCCTTGTATTCGCAAGAGTAACTCAGCCCGGGTTTCACGGACCTCCGTCTCTGCCATGATTGGCGCCGCCTGCGCCATTCGGCGTCGACGAGAGGAACACGGTGTCGAGTTTCCACTTGAGGTTCGTGGGTGCGGTCGAGTTGCCCAAGTCGCTTTCGGAGATGGATGTTGATGAATCCTTTCGCCTGAGTGAGAAGGACATCGCCGACGTTCGAGAGAAGTTCAAGAGCGCGCGACTGGGTGCAGCACTGCAACTGGTGTTCATTCGGGCCACGGGTCGCTCTCTCGACAAGGTCACGGGCATTCCCCGAGCGCTGCTGAAATCCCTTTGCATATCGCTGGCGTTGAACGACACGGCGATCGCAACGCTCAAGACGCTGTACAAGCGGTCGGCCACGCGATTCGCTCATCAAAAATGGGCCCGAGAAGCCAGTGGCCTCTCCCCGGCCGACGACTCGACTCTCAAACAACTTGCCGACGCGCTGACTGAACTCGCGGCGACGGCCTCATCTGTCGACGAACTCGTCAAGGAGGCTGAGCACTGGCTCTTCGACCGCAGACACCTCCTGCCAGGGGATCGTGCGATTCGGGACATCGCCCGCCAGGCCTTTGCGGCCACTGAAGCCGCCGCGCTCGCCTCGGTGCGCAGCGAGATCTCTGCACCGATGTTGAGGCGGGCCATTACCCGGGTGTTTTCGAAGCGCCGTGGCCGAACGGGTGGCACCATTCTCGAATGGCTGAGGGTGCCGCCGGGTAAACATGGTCCCAGCGGCCTGAGTGAGGTCACTGAGAAGGTCTCCTACCTCAAATCCCTCGGCGTTCACGACTGGGCGCTGTCCGGCATCTCGAACGCGCGCCTGAGGGCTTACAGCCATAGCGTCGTCAGCCGGCCCCCGTTCGACACCGAGCGGCTGAGCGAGGACAGGAAGGCGGTGGAGATTGCTTGTTTCCTGCGCGTGACCCTGCTCGAGCTGACGGACGCCACCGTGTACATGGCCGGTCGCCGCGTCTGCGATTTTGTGCGCCATGCCTCCAGCCGGGTCCAGTCCACGCAGGCACGTGGCGCCATCGAACTGCGCCAGGAGCGCGAAAAGATTCGCAACTTGCTGTATGCCGAGGACCAGACGGCCCAGCAGAAGATCGAAGCCTTGAAAGCGTTGATCCCGCCCGAGTGCGGTTCTCCCCTCACGAGCCGCGCAGCGCTTGTCAGGCAGGCACTCACGCAGGACAACCAGAAGATCACAGCCCTGCTGAATTCGTTGGCACACTTCGAGGTCAAGGGCGATGAATCGCAGCGTCCCCTCAAGCAGATCCAGGCGCTGCGCGACCTCCAGGCGCGTGGCATCAGAGAGTTGCCTAAGGATTTCGATGTCACGATCACGGACCCGGTGTGGCATGAGTTGCTGAATGCTCCCGATCGCAAGAAGGCTCTTGCCGCGCTTCGCGCGTCCACCCTCACGTCGGTGCGCAAGGGTCTGCGCGGTGGTCGTCTGTGGATCGATCACAGCTGGAGCCACCGCAACAGGCAGGATCAGTTGATCTCGCCGCAGGACTGGAAGAAGAAGCGGCAGAGCTTGATCAGTGCCCTGAGCCTCACAGCCGACCCGAAGCAATTTCTGGATCGCCTTCATGGCACCCTGAAGGAATGCCTCCAGGCGCTGTCCACCGCGTGCGCCGCCGGAAAGGTCGAGATCGACGCCCAAGGGCATGTGCGACTGCCTGCCATCCAGCCGATGGACGTCGACGCCCAAGCCAGCCGGAGCCGGGATGCCATCTTTGCGATCATCGGCGATGCCCAGTTCGGCGACATGATCGTTGAACTCGATGCGCATGTCGGTTTCAGTGAACTGCTTTTGGGCAGTCGTGCGAAAACGCCCCGCGAACTCAGTGCCTTGTACGGTGCGCTCCTGGCGCACGGCACTGAGAACGATGCGAGAGGTGTCGCCGCGATGGTTCCCGGCCTGGAGGTTTCTCACATCTCGGCCGCCATGCGGTCCCTGGAAGGGCATGGCCGCCTTCGGCGTGCGAATGAGCGTCTCGTCGCATTCCAGCGCCAGCACCCTATCGCAAGCCTTTGGGGCAAGGGCGACAAGGCGTCGGCCGACATGATGTCGCTGGACGCGTCCAGGCACTTGTACAACGCGCGGCTGGACCCGCGCCGGCGCACGCCCGCGGTTGGGGTCTATTCGCACGTCATGGGATCGTACGGCCTGTTCTATGACCAGCCGATCGTCCTGAACGAGCGCCAGGCACCGGTCGCGGTTCACGGGGTGGAGTCCCACAACAACACATTGGGTGCCGACGGTCTCCGGTTGTCTCTGCTCGCGGTGGACACGCACGGCTACACGAACGTCGCGATGGCCGTCGCGAAGCTGCTGGGCTTCGACCTGTGCGTTCGCCTGCAGAATCTCGCCGAGCGCAAGCTCTATCTGCCGCGCTCGTTCGAGCGACCCGAGAATCTGGAGCAGCTTGCCATTGGCGACGTCTCCGAGCGGGCGATCACCAAAGGCTGGGATGATCTTTTGAGGTTGATCGCCTCGATCCGCGGCGGCCATCTCTCGGCCAAGGAAGCGCTGGAAAAACTCGGCAGCGCCGCCAAGGGTGATCCTTTGCACCGGGCCGCAGATGAGCTGGGAAAGCTGTTGCGCACGATTTTTCTGTGCGACTACTTCACCAACACCGAATTCCGCCGCGAGATCCACACGCTGCTGAACCGGGGTGAGTCGGTGCACCAACTTCAGCGTGCCATCTACCATGGCCGGATTCTTCCCGAGCGCGGTCGCCGGCGCGACGAGATGCGGGCCATCTCGGGTTCTCACGCCTTGCTGACGAACGTGGTCGTCGCATGGAACACCATGAGGATGCAAGGTGTTGTCGATCGCTGGCGCAAGGAACAGCACCCCATCGAAGATGCCTGGCTGCGCCGCATGGGGCCGGTGCACTTCGGGCACATCAACTTTCGCGGAACCATCGCGTTCAGGATCGAGCAGTTCGAGGACGCCTTGCTGCACAAGACCGCCCCAAAGCGGCGTGCTGCCGGGGCCATGTGATGCACCGCAGCGCTGCGGTTTGCACATGAATCAGAAAGTGCCTCGACACCAGGCCTTTCACAAGTGCTTGATTCATATGGGAATTCAATGCCAAACCGCTGTGATTTGCACGCGACTCAGAAAACGCCCAGCGTAGCTCGGGGTGATCGTCCTTTCCGTGCAGATTGGTGTGCTTGGTTCGATGTTCCTGATGCCCGAGCGATCCGAGGGCGGCGGAATTGAGGTTGGGGACTGGACTGCCGTGGCTCAGCAAGACACAAAGCATCTAAGCTATTGATTTAAAAAGAAATCTGAACGGCACATGAAATTCTCTGACATCGTTGTCGGCGGCAAATACAGCAATGCAACGTCGAAAAGCGCCGGAGTCCGAATCGTTGACTCGATCTTCGAGCGGGTCAACGGCGAACGCGCATTAGCCTGGACGAGCGCCGTTCCTCGGCGTTTGCGCGCCGGCCACGACCGCGGCGTCTCGACCGTGGCTACCTTTGCGCGCTGGGCGCAGGCAAGTCAGGCGATGACGACCGAGGAAACAACGGCCTACGAGCAGCGGGCTACCCAGTGGGCCCAGATCCAGCAGCAATACGGCACCGCGGTTCGAGCGCTGATCACCCGGCAGGATCAATAAGCAACAGATGCAAATTGGACTTGCCGGCCATCGCTGTCGCATTGGATGATCTCGGCCCTGTTTCGACTCACCAAGGAGAATTCCTCTTCACCATTCAAAAGCCGTTACCACCGCCCGCCGGATACGCCAGTTGGCTCGACTACGCGGTCGAATCCTTCAGCACCCGCCAAGCCTGGCTCGAAAGCCTCTGGCAAACCTGGGCCGACGACACCGCCGTCGAACTGGACCGCGACGACATCCGCGAGTCCGCGCGCTTGGAACTGCGCGCCCTGCGCAAGGCAGCCGCCGCGGCCGGCTCATGAGTTCGGGCCGCGTGCTGCGAACGCGGTATCCATCTGCCGCGCCCGCTTAACCTCGTCGCCGTGCAGGTAGATCGAGGTCGTCGTGATAGAGGCGTGGCGCAGGTTGTCGCGCACCGTCGTGAGTTCCGCGCCGCGCGCCAGCGCATGCGTGGCATGGGTGTGGCGCATCCAGTGGGGACTGGCACGGCGCAGTTTGTCCGCAAGCGCCGGGCTGTCCGCCTCGACGGCCTCGGCCACCTTCAGAAAGAAGCGCCGCATGATGCTCCACAGCCGCGTGGCCGTGATGCCGGCAACACTCTCCAACTCCAGGCTGCCGAGCAGCGGCGTCTTCGGATTCCATCGGGCCGGCGTGATCGGCAGTTGACGCTGCATCAGGTACCGGTCCAGCGCAGACCGGGCCAGCGGCGGCAGCGCCACCTTGCCGGCCTTGCCGCCTTTGCCCACCAGGCGCAGCCAGTGATCGCCATGAATGTCCGCCTCGATCTGGCCGAGCGTTGCGCCGACCAACTCACCAATGCGCAGCCCGGTCGCGTAGGCAAAATCCAGCACGAACCGCAGCCGCTGCGCCGCCGGTGCTTCCCAGCCATGCACCCATTCCAGGCCCTCGGCCACCGCCTGCAGGATCGCCCATTCCCCTTCGCCAAAGACCCGCGTCACCGCCAGCGGCTCTGACCTCGAGGCACCCCGGACTTTGATGCCGGCGAAGGGATTGGCCAGCGCATAGCGCTGCTGGATCAGCCAGCGGAACAAGGCTCCGGCCACCGACAGCGCGTAGGCCACGGAGCGGGCTGACAGGGCACCGGTGAATGGCCGCCACTCGGGCGAGGAACGCGGCGCGGCCGGTCCGACCCAACGCCCGCGTGGTGCGGGGTGACGCAGAAACGCCCGGTACGCCACGGCATCTTCTGTCGTCAGCGACGACAGCGCCTTGCCGCGCTCCAGGATGGCCCAGAGGATCAACCGCTCGGCCTCCTTGCGGTAGGCCCGCTGGGTGGCCGCCGACTCGTGCAGCGACAGCCAAGCCTGCACCGCCTCGTAGTCGTTGCGCGCGCCCAGGATGCAGGTCTCCAGCGGCGCCCGGAAGGCACCGCGCGAGCCGTCGACCTCGTGGGGCACGTACAGCCGCTCCCAGGGCACCACGTCCTGCGGCATGCCGACCGGCACCAGCGCACGGGCGGCGGCGGTCAGAGACGGATGCGCCGCAAAAAAAGCTTCCACCTGCCTGGCGCCGGTGGCGCCCAAGCCGGGAATGTCCGCCCACCAGCGCCGCCGGCGCGGCACGCGCACCGTCAGATCGGCCAGCGTGCGCAGGCCGTGGGCCTGGATGGGCTTGGCGATGCGCGCGGGCAGCCAGCGCTCGACGGCGTCCGTCACCAGCGGCCGCGGCACGGCGAGCCCGCGCAACAGGTCGATCGCCGCCATGACGGCACAGACCCGCTTCGGCCGCTCGGAGGACGGGTGCAGGATCAGTTGCGCCAGATCGTCGCGGCGGCACCGGCGGGCGCGGTCCGCCAACTGGCGCCGGATGTCGCCCAGGACGGCGCGGGATGACCTGCCTGCGCCAGTGCTGTGCGGCAGGAACTGAGCGACAGCCTCGGTGGTGCCCATGCCGGCGTACCAGGCGCGCAGGGCCGCGAGCGCCGCGGCACCGGGGAAGTCCTGCGACGCCTCTTCCAGGATCCGGGTGCTCAGGGTACTTTTCATCTTCGGAGTTTAGCCAGATGAGATGGCTATTGCGATAAGAAGAGTTATCACAATAGTTCATCCGTAGAACAGCAATCTGTCACGAGGGTGCTGATCCCACCTTACTCCGGCAAGGGCTTCGCTTGGCTCCGGCGTTGGCGCAGCCGCGCAGCCGAACGTGCGTGAATGCGTGGTCGAGATTCGCGTTAGGTCTTGTCTGGCTTGGTCTCGCCCACCACGGAATTCACTTTGCCCTCTTCAACCTTGGCGCTCTCATCTTTCGTGGCGCCGTTCATGCCCTTCATCATGAAAATCATCGCGATCGGGCAGGCGAGGAACAGCAAGAAGGGTGCACTGGCCAGAATGAACGCGTGGGATGAGGGCAATGCGAAGTACACAGCGGTCAGGGCAATTCCTAGCCCGATACCAATCTTGATGATCGTTTTCAAATTGCAGTTCATAATCAAATTCCTTGAAATAGGGGCGCGGCAGGATGGGACACTTGACGTTCGACGGGTCGTTCACGTCGACCGGACTGGCAAGGCGCCGGTCCGGTACGACGATGAAGGAACTTGTCGTCACCGCGATTCTTTGGGGGTGCCGCCTTGCGTCGAATCCCGGTGGGGACGCGCCTCACGCGCCGCTTTCCGGCTCTCGCCAACCATCTCGGACTTGCTCGTCCCCATCACGCCCGAGCCTTGTCCAACGGCGGTGCCGCCATCCTTGATCTGTTTGACGCCTGTCGGCTTCGCATTCTTCCTGGCCTCGGCCAAGATTTGCGATTTGGTGTTGGTCGGCGGAGCCGCTTCCTGCGTCTGGCTCTGCGCGTAGGCGCCGGACAGCAGCAGTGTTGTGGTCCCAATCGCGAGCAGAATCTTCTTCATCTCAGGCTCCTTGAAAGTTAAGAGAAATGACGCCTCGGTGATCGGCTTCAAGGTCGACCGTCTCGCTTGCGTCACGGTTCAAACTTTAGAAGCTGGGGTACAACAACCGCCTGACCGCCGCATGACGATTTCGTCACCTGCAGGCAGCCGCGAACAGTGCAACACGGAGCGCGTGCACCGCGGCATGCGCGGCAGTTGGTCGGCAAGGCTAAGCGGCCTCGTCGTCGTGACTGGTCCCCCGTCCAGTGGGGCACAACCCGATAAAAAGCCGCTGCGAAGACTATGCAGATCTTGGATGTGGTCGCGTGTCGACGGCGCCCGCTTTGTGCGGGGTGTGCGGTGTCACTTCAAGATCCCCTTGGGGACCGGCCTCGGTGTCTGAGCCATGTTGATTTGGAACAACGCCGCGACGCTTCTGGACGAGGGGCCTGCGGGTTGCAACCGCCATGGCAATCGGCGTCACGTCTCACGCATTGAAAGACTGCCGACCGCGGCCGATGTACAAGTAACCTTGCTCAACTGCAGCCTCACTTTCCAAGTCGGATTTTGCCAACTGCTCCAGAGCGCACATCAGGAACTCGGCGACCTCCCATCGCCGCTCGGCCACCGCCTGCTTATATAGCCGTAGCACCTCCTGCCCCAGGCCCTGGGAAACGTCAGATCTGTGCGCCATCGCAATGCCTCCAAACGACCCTGTTGTCGATACCTTCAGCCAACACCTTACCGCTGTGGCAAGGTCAAGAGGGGGACCGGTTGACCTTCGCCGTGGGGCGAATGTTTATTCTCCGGCGATCCTTTACGACCAACAACTAATCGACCAGTTTGCTCGCGCGTAGACGCAGCGAATTGGCAATCACACTCACCGACGACAGCGCCATCGCGGCGGCCGCCACCACCGGCGACAGGAGGATGCCGAAGAACGGGTACAGCATGCCAGCTGCTATCGGAATCCCAACGACGTTGTAGAAGAAGGCGAAAAAGAGGTTGGTTCGGATGTTCTTCATCGTGGCCTGCGAAAGGCGACGCGCACGCGCAATCCCCATGAGATCACCCTGCAGCAGCGTCACCCCTGAACTCTCCATGGCAACGTCGGTGCCGGTTCCCATGGCAATGCCAACGTCTGCTGCAGCCAGCGCCGGGGCGTCATTGACGCCATCGCCTGCCATGGCCACCACCCGGCCCTCGGCCTTCAGCCGTTGCACCACTGATGTCTTGTCTTGCGGCAGAACGTCTGCAATGACTTCGTCTATGCCGAGCTGGCGACCTACAACCTCCGCGGTGGTCTTGCCGTCGCCGGTGAGCATGACCACGCGGATGTTCTCGCGGCGCAGCACGGCGATGGCTTCCGGTGTGCTGGGCTTGATGGGGTCGGCAATGCCGACGAAACCAGCCAGGCGGGCGTCGATGCTCACGAAGATGACCGTCGCAGCTTGCGCCCGCACAGCGTCTGCCGCTGCAGCCATGCCACTGACGTCGACATCGTTCTCAGCCAGAAATTTCGCGCTTCCGCAGATCACCCGCGCGCCCTCGACCATGCCGATCACGCCCTTGCCGACGGGTGAGTCAAAGTCCAGAACGGGCGACAGGGGCAACTGGCGCTCCAGTGCGTCGGCGACGATGGCGGCGGCCAGTGGATGTTCGCTCGCCCGCTCGACGCTGGCGAGCTTCTGAAGCACCGTGGCGACGTCAAAGCCAGGCGCCGATTCGACGCGCACCACCTTCGGCCGCCCCTGCGTCAACGTGCCTGTCTTGTCCACCACGAGCGTATCGACCTTCTCCATGCGCTCCAGCGCCTGTGCATCTCGGATGAGCACGCCGTGCTGCGCGCCCTTCCCAACGCCCACCATGATGGACATCGGTGTGGCCAGGCCAAGAGCGCAGGGACAGGCGATGATGAGGACGGCGACGGAAGAGACAAGTGCGTACGCGACGGCCGGGCTGGGTCCCCAGACAAGCCAGGCGCCGAAGGCCAGAAGCGCGACGGCAATCACAACCGGCACGAACCAGCCCGCCACCCGGTCGGCCATCCGCTGAATCGGGGCGCGGCTGCGTTGAGCGGACGCAACCATCTGGACGATCTGGGCAAGTAGGGTATCAGCGCCCACCTTTTCGGCTTGCATGACGAAGCCACCCGTCTGGTTGAGAGTGCCGGCAGTGACCTTGGAACCGGGCGTCTTGACGACCGGAATCGGTTCACCGGTGACCATCGACTCGTCGACCGTCGCCTTGCCTTCCACGATCTCGCCGTCTACCGGTATTTTTTCCCCCGGGCGCACCCGTAGCCGCTCGCCCACGAGCACAGCGTCGAGTTCCACCGTCTCGTCGGACCCGTCGCTTCTCACGCGCACGGCCGTCTTCGGTGCGAGGTCGAGCAAGGCGCGTATCGCACCGGACGTCCTTTCGCGCGCCCGCAATTCCAGCACCTGCCCCAAAAGCACCAGGACGGTGATGACCGCAGCCGCCTCGAAGTAGATCGGAACCGCCCCGTCCCCCGTGCGCAGGTCCAACGGGAACAACCGTGGTGCCATCGCGCCGATCATGCTGTACACCCAGGCAACACCAACGCCCAGCGCAATGAGGCTGAACATGTTGAGGTTGCGGTTCGTCACAGAGGCCCACCCCCGAACGAAGAACGGCCAGCCGGCCCACAGCACCACCGGTGTGCCGAACAACAGTTGAAGCCAGTTCGATGTTTGCTGACTCATCAAGCTCTGCAGATTGGCGAGGTGGCCGCCCATCTCGAGCGCGACCACAGGCACGGTGAGCGCCAACCCACCCCAGAACCGACGGTTCATGTCCCTCAGTTCCGGGTTCTCCCCTGTTTCCACCGTAGCGACAACCGGCTCCAGAGCCATCCCGCAAATCGGACAGTTTCCGGGCCCCATCTGCCGCACCTGCGGGTGCATGGGACAGGTGTATTCGACACCTGCAACTGCGGCCCGCTTGCTCAAAGCGTCGCGCTGACCGGCATGCTCACCCGCGGCAAGCTGAGTATTCGCACCAACGGGATGCCGATGAGAACGTTTGTCGGCCTCCGTTGCGCCTGGACTGTGAGGGTGCAGTTGCATGATGGGCTCCTATTCCAGAACAGTCTCCACCTTCCCACCGTGTAAAGGTCAAGGGATTTCGCGGGTTGGAATGAGACGGCACCGACCTCATGATGAGGCGGTACGTGTGCGCATGGGCCGGCGAGACGCTCAATCTCGATCACCGCAGGCGGTGCCGGTGTCCTGTTTAGCGCGCTGATGGGGTGCCGGCTGAACAATGCGACGTCCAGAGGCCGGAGAATCGGTCAGCGGCCCTTGTCCGCACGCGGAAAGTAAAGCGCGAAGCGCGTCTCGCCGCTTGCGCTGCTGGTGGCCGCGACCCGCCCGCCATGAAGTCCCATGATCGCTTTGACGATCGCCAATCCGAGGCCGGTGCCGCCCAAATCGCGCGCGCGCGAACTGTCGACGCGGTAAAAGCGGTCAAAGAGCCGTTCCAAGTGCTGGGGCGCGATCGGTTCACCCTGATTGACCACCTCCAACTTGGCACTCAGTTCATCGGCATACGACACGGCCACCGTCACCGGCATTCCCTGTGCTCCATGACGCACGGCATTGGACAGCAGGTTGGTGATCGCCCTTTGCACCAGGCCGCCGTCTGCTGCCACGCGCGCGCTGCCTTCCACCGAGATCTTGATGCCGCGCTCGTCGGCCAGCAACTGCAAGAATTCAGCGACGGTGCGCGCCTGGTCCGCCAGATCGAGTTCGCGCCGCTCTACGGCCATTTGCGCATGATCGGCTTGCGCCAAGAACAGAATGTCGGACACCAGACGGCTCAGTCGCTCCAGTTCGTCGACGTTGTTTTCGAGCAGGTCCGTCAGTTGCTCGACTGTGCGCGGCTGCGACAGCACGACCTGCGTGCGGCCCAGCAGCGTCGCCAGAGGCGTACGCAGTTCATGAGCCAAATCCTCCGAAAACTCCGACAACCGGCGCACCCCGTCGTCCAGGCGCTCCAGCATGGCATTGAAAGCGTGGCAAAGGCCTTGCAGTTCGGTGGGCAGGCCCTTCGAGTCGATCCGGGCCGAGAGGTTGCGAGCCGTGATGCCGGTGGCGGCTTTCTGGAAACGCCGCAACGGCCGCAGACCAAACATGACAATAGCCAGTGCGCTGACGATCACGAGCGCCAAGCCGAATGGTGCCCCGGTCAGTGCGGTGACCAGCAGACTGCGCAGCAGCCGCTGGTCTTCGCTGCGGTCGACGGTGGCGACAATCTCGTAGGCCTCGCCGTTTTTGAGTTGCACGGCCCCGGCCTGTGAAAGCATCGGCGCGTTGCTGGTCTGCGCACGCCACTGCAGGAATGCGTCTGTTCCCCAGGTGTCGTCCTTCAATCGGCTTAAGGATTCAATGGCTTCGCGGCTGAACGCGACGGTGGGATTCGTGGACCCCCGTCGCGCGATCGCCAGATGCAACTCGGCGTGTCCGGTGATGAGGTCCACGAGCTCGAAGGCACTGGCGCGAATAGCCACTTCGTCCGGCAATTCACCGATCAGTTGTCGAGCGTAGTCGACCTTGTCACGCAGGACGGACCGCCGTTGTGCCCCCAGTTCCTGCTGCATCGTGTGATAGGAAAACCACAGGACGCCGGCACCCTGCAAAAGGCCCAACAGGCCGACCAACAGCGCCAGCCGCACCGACAGGCTTTTCGGCCTCATGGCCGGTGCTCGAACACGTAGCCCACCCCCCGCACGGTGTGGATCAGCTTCGTCTCGAAGGGGTCGTCGATCTTGACGCGCAAGCGGCGCACGGCCACGTCCACGACGTTGGT
Organism: Variovorax durovernensis; assembly: GCF_977011995.1. Lineage (NCBI taxonomy): Bacteria > Pseudomonadati > Pseudomonadota > Betaproteobacteria > Burkholderiales > Comamonadaceae > Variovorax > Variovorax durovernensis. The sequence goes on from NZ_CDRNCW010000003.1 coordinate 141,450, forward strand.
ATCGGAATCAAAATTGATGTCCCAGACCAGCGAAGCAATCTGCGTCCTGGACAGCACTTCGCCGCTCCTGCGCATGAACAAGACCAGCAACGCGAACTCCTTGGCTGACAAATCGATGCGCTGGCCGGTTCGGATGGCGCGATGCTTGACGGAATCCACCTCGAGGTCCGCGACGCGCAGCACGTCGTCGGACGCTGCTTTGGCACCGCGCTTGAGGAGCGCGCGGATTCGAGCAAGCAGCTCGGGAAACTGGAAAGGCTTGACCAGGTAGTCGTCGGCGCCGAGGTCGAAACCCTTGACCTTGTCGTCGACCTTGGAGCGCGCCGTGAGCATCAGCACCGGCGTCTGCTTCGAAGTTCGAAGGGCGGACAACACCGCAAAGCCGTCGATGCCGGGCAGCATCACGTCCAAGACCACCAGGTCATGATCTCCGTTCATGGCTGCGTGCAGGCCGTCGCTGCCATTGGTCGCGACTTCCGCCGTGAAGCCGCTCTCGGTCAGACCTTGCTTCAAGTAGGCAGCGGCGCTCGCTTCGTCTTCGATCAACAGGATTTTCATTTCTTTGAACGGTTTGCGGGCATCCCAGTGGATCCTGTCCGCATTGCAAAAACGTAATCAAAGCATCAGCCTCTGGTGCCTCGTCCGCTTTCAAACTCTCCCTCATCACGACGCCCCTGCGACCTCGTTCGGAACGCGTGAGGCCGTCAGCCGTCGCTGACGTTTTCAAATGACCAATGATGAGGGTTTACGACCATGTCCAACAAACTTTTTGCGTCCATTCTGGCCGCGACACTGTCGCTCGCTTCCGCAGCCTCCTTCGCAGCACCCGCCGAGAACCAAGCGCGTGATCAGGCCACGCCGGCCAAGGTCCAGACCGAGGACGGCAAAACACGCTACTGGAGCCACCCGCGGCTCGGCTTGGTCAAGGTCGATGCGGCCGGCCGGATGCTGACGGCACGCTCTGCCGCAGATGACGCTGCGCGACCAAGGGCGCCCTCCGGGCATCCGTCGACCCGCACCCCTTGAGCCGCTCGTTCGACGCCCCGGCTCGCTCCCCGGGGCCGCTTGGCATGCGTCACAGCCGCCGCGATCGCATCCGCAACTGCCGCAGCCAGCTTGGCAACCAGACATGGCGCCTGTCCGTTCGATGTGCGGCGCGCCCCAGTCCGGGAGGACGACCGGAACGCGTCGCGGCTCGATCGTCGTGCTTACTTCACCGAAGTGACGACGTATTTGCCGCCCTCCTGCACGAACTCGAGCTGGACCTTCTTGCCGACGACCAGCTTGTCCATCAGCATCTTGTCCTTGACCACGAAGCCCATGGTCATCGCCGGCCAGTTCAACGACGTGATCGGTTCGTGAGCGACCGTGACGACCTGGCCCTTGGGGTCGACGTTCTTCACTTCGCCCATGGCCATGTGGGTGGATTGGGCCGAGGCCCCCGATTTCTTGGGCATGTTCATGTCTTTCATGTTGGACATGTCCATGCCTTTCATGTCGTCCATCTTCTGCTGTGCCAAAGCGGCTGCGGGCAGCAGGGCTGCGGCGACGAGAGAGGCGAATACTACTTTTTTCATAAGAACTCCTGGCTAACGATTGATTGGGAGCCACCGTTCGGCGGCGTGCTGAGCAAAGCGGGCGTGGTGCTCACTGGGGCTTCATCATCATGTCGTGGCACTTGGCCATCGCCTCCTTGTCCATTCTGCTCATGTTCATGCGGGAAGTGTCCTGGCCTTGCATGCCGTGGTGAGGCCTCGATGCGCCCGCAGAGGGGGCGGCGGCGGCCGAGACGCGGATGGGCTGCACCTCGCTGATGGCCAGTCCGTCGCTCGATTGAGTGAGGGTGAAGGCGATCGGCTGACCGACGCTCAATCCGTCGGTAGACAAGCCCTTGTCCAGACGAAACTGCATCGTCATGCCCGGCATGTTCATGCGGGCAATGGCTTGGTGCTCGATCGTCAGGACGTGCTGCGCGGCGTCGATGTGCCTGATCGTGCCAACGGCGAGCGCGCTCGAAGCTGCGACGCTTCCGCCGGAGGGCATCGGCATGGCGGTCTGTGCCAGCGCGGGCAGTGTGAGCGCAGCGCAAAGCGCGGCGGCAAGCGCCATACGTGGGATGTTCATTGTGTTTCCTTTCATTGGTAGGACTGGTAGATCGTGGTGCTCGCGTCTTGATGAACGAGCAGCACATTGAACGGATCTCGCCGCCCGCGGTACGCCGGGCCATCCATTCCCGGCGAGCCGCGCGGCATGCCGGCAACGGCGAGCCCGATCGCGTCGGGACGCTCCCGCAGCAGCCGCTGAATCTCCCGGAGCGGAACATGCCCTTCCAGCACATAACCAGCGGCGCTGGCGGTGTGGCACGCGCGGTACTTCAGCGGCATGCCCAGGCGCGCTCGCGCCTCGGTGTTGCCGACGTCGTGGACCGTGACGCTGAAGCCGCCGCGCTCCAGGTGCTTGACCCAAGCCTCGCAGCACAGGCAGCCACGGCCTTTCCAGACATCGACAACCGGCGCAGCCGCCCTGGCCCACATCGGTTGGACGGCCAGGGCGATCGCGGTCGTCGCGCTGAAGCGGCGGCGAAGCGGGTTCATTGGGCCACCCCCTTGGCGGCCGCTGCCTTGCAGGCCTTCATTTCGGCCTCAAAGCGCTGCTTGCGAAGCTTGTTCTCGTACGGCGTCGTCTGCGGGCGTGGCCCATGATCGAGCGGTAACACCAAGCGCTCCGCGGCGCACTGCTGCGCGGGACTGAGCTCCGCGGCCTTGGTGTCCTCTTGCCAGCCAGGACCGGCACATGCGGTCAAGACAGCGCCCAGCGCCACGATGCCGGCCGGAAACACGAGCAGCTTCTTCATGATGGGGGCCCCTGCATTCCCGCGGCGACGCAAAGATGAAATCGTCTCCATGATTGACTCCTTTGATTGATCAACTGATATGGAACTGTTATTCGGGACAACGTCGTTGATCAATCAAGCCACCGGCAAAACGCGATGCGCACGGGCATTCGCGGCGGCCAGCCTCCGGCATCCTTGGGCAAAGTGGTGTCGGCAACCGAGGTTGCGTGGTGCTGCTGCGGCACGGCTCCCCGTGGCTCGCTCTCTGCGCCGACGCCGGCCCCCGGCTCGGGAGCCGCATAGCACTGCGCACAAGGCATGTCGTCCAATGCCTTCGGCATCGGGCGCAGTGCCTCCTCCAATACCGGTGCCGACGCCACCATTGGCCGCTCGCCGACAACGCGTCCCGTGGATGCCCGGCTCGCGCCACAGAACAGCACGAGAAGCAGACAGGCGACGGCGCCGACGCAAGCGAGCCGATGACGACGGGACTCACTCGGCGACATGGCCTCGTCTCCAGAATCCGGGCCTTGCGGCACGCCGCTCGCGCTTCTTGCGGATCAAGAAGTAGACAGCCGGGATCACGAACATGGAAAGCAAGGGCGCTGTGACCATGCCTCCCACCATCGGCGCAGCGATGCGCTGCATCACCTCCGAGCCCGTGCCGGAGCCCCACATGATCGGCACCAGGCCCGCCAGAATCACTGCAACGGTCATTGCCTTCGGGCGCACGCGCAGGACTGCGCCTTCGCGGATCGCATCCAGCAGGTCATCGTTGCTCGTCGCGCCGCTCGCGATACGCTCATCCCAAGCGTGCTTGAGGTACAGCAGCATGATCACGCCAAACTCGGCGGCAACGCCTGACAAGGCAATGAACCCGACCGCCCCGGCAACCGAGAGGTTGTAGTTGAGCAGGTACAGCAGCCAGATCCCGCCGACCAACGCAAAAGGCAGGGTGGCCATGATCAGAAGTGCCTCGTCGAAGCGCTTGAAAGTCAGGTACAGAAGCACCAGGATGATCAGCAGCGTGAACGGCACAACGATCTTCAGCTTGGCGGTGGCGCGCTCGAGGAATTCGAACTGCCCGGACCATGAAACGGAGTAGCCCGGTGGCACCTTGACCTGCTCGCTGACAGCGCGCTGCATGTCGTGCACTGCGGAACGCAGGTCGCGGCCGCGGATGTCCACATAGATCCAGCCGGACAGGCGCGAGTTTTCGCTCTTGAGCATCGGGGGTCCATCGACCACCTCGACCTTTGCGATGTCGGACAACACGATGCGGGCGCCGCGGTCGGTCACGATCGGCAACTGCCGCACCCGCTCGACCGAGTCCCGGAACTCACGTGGGTAGCGCACGTTGATCGGGAAGCGAGACAGGCCCTCGACCGTCTCGCCGACGTTCTCTCCCCCGATCACGGAAGCGATGATGGACTGCACATCGGCGACGTTCATGCCAAAGCGCGCTGCGGCGTCACGGTCGATCTTGACGTCGACATACCGCCCACCCGACAAACGCTCTGCCAACGCCGAGGAGACCCCGGGTACGGTTTTGACGACGCGTTCGATCTGTGCGGTCACCCGATCGATCTCCGCCAGGTCGGTGCCGGCCACCTTGACGCCAACAGGACTCTTGATGCCCGTGGCCAGCATGTCGATGCGGTTGCGGATCGGTGGCACCCAGATGTTGGACAAGCCCGGCACCTTGACGATGCGGTCGAGTTCTTCGACCAGCTTGTCCTGGGTCATGCCGGCGCGCCATTGATCCTTCGGCTTGAACTGGATGGTGGTCTCGAACATCTCCAGCGGCGCGGGATCGGTGGCCGACTCGGCGCGGCCGGCCTTTCCGAACACGGTCGCCACTTCCGGAACCGTCTTGATCAGGCGGTCGGTCTGCTGCAGCAACTGGGACGCTTTGCCCGCCGAGAGTCCCGGCAAGGCCGAGGGCATGTACAACAGATCGCCTTCGTCCAGCGGCGGCATGAACTCGCCACCGATATGCTGCAACGGCCACAGGCTGGCCACCAGGAGCACAGCGGCCGCGCCGATCGTCAGCTTGGGTGCGCGCAGCACCGCGTTCAAGAGCGGCCGGTAGATGGCGATCAAGAATCGATTCAGCGGGTTCTTGTTTTCATCGGGAATCTTGCCCCGGATCAGGTAGCCCATGAGGACCGGAATCAGTGTGGCAGACAGCCCTGCGGCCGCCGCCATCGCATAGGTCTTGGTGAACGCCAGCGGCGAGAACAAGCGACCTTCCTGCGCCTCCAGCGTGAACACCGGGATGAATGACAGCGTGATGATCAGCAGCGAGAAGAACAGCGCCGGACCCACTTCGGCGGCCGATTCGCCGATCACCTGCCAGTGCGTTTCGCCCTTGAGTTCTTCATCGGGATGGGTGTGACGCCATTTTTCGATGTGCTTGTGCGCGTTCTCGATCATCACCACCGCGGCGTCGACCATGGCGCCGATCGCGATCGCAATGCCACCCAAGGACATGATGTTGGCGTTGACGCCCTGGTACCGCATCACAATGAAGGCAGCCAGGATGCCAAGAGGCAGCGAAACGATGGCGACGAAGGCCGAGCGCAGGTGAAACAGAAAGATGAAGCACACCACCGCGACGACAATGAACTCCTCGATCAGCTTGTGCGTGAGGTTCTCCACTGCGCGCTCGATCAGGTTCGAGCGATCGTAGGTCGGCACGATCTCCACGCCCTTGGGCAGACTCGCCTGCAGGCTCTTGAGCTTTTCCTTCACGGCGTCGATCGTCTCCAGGGCATTCTTGCCGGAGCGCATCACGATGACGCCGCCCGCAACTTCGCCTTCGCCGTCGAGTTCACCGATGCCGCGCCGCATCTCGGGACCCGTTTGGATCCGGGCCACGTCGCCCAGCCGCACGGAGACGCCCGCCTCGGTGGTCATCAGAGGGATCTTGCGGAAGTCGTCGAGGGTTTTCAGGTAGCCGGAGGCACGGACCATGTACTCGGCCTCGCCCAGTTCGAGTACCGAGCCGCCGCTTTCCTGGTTGGCCTTTTGGATGGCTTCGACCACCTTGCTGTGCGTCAAGTTGTAGCCGCGCAACCGGTCCGGATCAAGAACGACCTGGTACTGCTTGACCATGCCACCGATCGAGGCGACCTCGGCCACGTTGGCGACGGTCTTGAGCTCGTATTTCAGGAACCAGTCCTGCAGCGCGCGCAATTGCGAGAGGTCATGGTTGCCGCTGCGATCCAACAGCGAATACGAGTAGACCCAGCCCACTCCGGTGGCATCGGGCCCGAGGGAGGCCTTTGCGCTCGCCGGCAAGCGCGATTGCACCTGGTTCAGGTACTCCAACACGCGGGAGCGGGCCCAGTAGAGGTCGGTGCCGTCCTCGAACAGCACATAGACAAACGAGTCACCGAAGAATGAGAACCCTCGGACCGTCTTTGCGCCCGGAACCGACAGCATCGTCGTCGTGAGGGGATAGGTGATCTGGTTCTCGACGATCTGTGGCGCCTGCCCCGGATAAGTGGTGCGGATGATGACCTGCACGTCGGAGAGGTCCGGCAGCGCATCGAGCGGTGTGCGCATCAAGGAGTAGACGCCCCAGGCGCTGACCATCACGGTAGCCAGCAGCACCAGGAAGCGGTTGACGATCGACCAGCGAATCAGCTTGGCGATCATTGCTTCTTCTCCGAAGATCCCATCGGCATCGCATCCTTGGCAGCGGGCGCGGGCATTGCTGCGCCGGCGGGGTCGATCCGCGTCAGCACTGGCAGGCCTTCCTTGTTCATATGGAACGCGAAGTTCACGGTCTGACCCGGCTTCAGGCCTTGCGGCAGACCGGCGGCCGGCATGCCGAAGTCCATCGTCATGGCCCCCCACTGCATCGAAGGGATCGGCTCGTGCGACAGGGAAACCGTGTCCTTGCCGATGGCCTCGACCTTGGCTTTGCCGGTGTGCTCTGCCGCCGCGGCCATACCACCGCCGGCGGTGGCACCTGCAGCCTTGCCGCCATCCTCCATGCGCGTGGTCGTGCCTCTGAGGCTGGCCTCGGAGTCGATCAGGAACTGGCCGGAGGTCACGACCTTTTGACCGGCTTGAAGGCCGCGCTTGATCTCGGTCTGGCCGTTGGATTCGTTGCCGATCTCGACGTCCACCGGCCTGAACTTGCCGTCGCCTTCGGCCACCATGACCACCATGCGCCGGCCGGTCTGGATGATCGCCTCGGTCGGAACCATCAGCCCTTGCTCGATGTCCGCGTTCAGCGCGACGCTCACGAACATGCCCGGTGAGAGCTGACCTTGCGGGTTGGCCAGTTCGATGCGGGCCTTGATCGTGCGCGTGGCTTGATTGACTTCCGGCAAGATGGCCTGGACCTTGCCCTTGAACACTTTTCCCGGAACTGCAGGGGAACGCGCCTGCACGATCGATCCGGCGCGAAGCAGGGCCGACTGGCCTTCCGGTACATCGGCATTGGCCCATACGGTCGACAGGCCGTTGATCCGGAAGAGCGTTGCGCCTGGCATGACCGTCATACCTTCGCGCGCGGTCAGCTCGACAAGCACCCCACTGGTCGGGGCTACGAGCGTGATGCGTGGTTGAACCCGGCCAGCGCGTTCGACCAGGCGGATTTGGTCGTCAGTCATGCCAACCTGGCGCATGCGCTGGCGCGCCCCGTCGACGAGCACCGCCAGATCGGTCCCCTGCATGCGGCGCACCGAGAGGAATTCTTCCTGTGCAGCAATCCAGTCCGGCACGTACAGCTCGGCGAGCGGCTGACCCTTGACCACAGGGTCCAGCGTGGCGCGAACAAACAACTTCTCGACAAAGCCCGTGGACCGTGCTTGCACGAAGGCTTGGTCTCGCTCGTTGAACGCGATGCTGCCGGCGGCTTCCACGCGCGGCGTCATTTCGCCGCGCGCTACCTCGGCGGTTCGGATGCCCAGGTTTTGTTGCACGCGTGGACTGACGGCGACGGTCCCCTCGTCGCCGGACTCGCCGGCGTAGACGGGCACCAGCTGCATGTCCATGAAGGGCGATTTGCCCGGCTTGTCGAATTTCTGGCCCGGCACCATGGGGTCGTGCCAGTACAGCACCTTCCGCCCGGTGGCCGGGTCCACCTTGTCGCCTGGGGCGCCTGGGGCGCCTGAGGCGGCAGCCACCGTCGCTGCCGAGCCGTCGCTGCCGTGGCGTTTGCCGAGCGCGTAAATCCCATAGCCGCCGAGGATGAGCACACTGGCGGCGACCAGTCCGAGCACGAGGGGTTTGAGTTTCATAAGGGTTTCTCCGGTGTTCAGGACTTCGAGGACGCGTGGCCTTCGGGGATCAGGTAGTTCAGCTGCGCCCACAGGCGCCCAGCATCCATCTCGAGCCGGATGCGCTCCATACGGATGTCGATCTCATTGCGGCGCGCCTCCAGGACCCCATAGAGAGGGGCCGCGCCGCCTCGGTAGGCGGCGATCGCCGCCCGCGTGCGCTCTGCAGCAAGGGGAATGAGCGAGTTGTCGTACCGAGCCAGCCGGTCGCGATCGCTTTGCCACTCCTGCAGCATCGCCATCGCCTCGGACACATGGCTGCGCGTCGCCTCTTCGCGTTCAGCCCGCATGCGCTCGACCATGGCCAGCTTGGATGCCAGTTCACGGTCTTGCCGGTTCTTCTGGTCCCACTGCAAAGGCACCGACAGGTTCACGGACAGCATGTTGGAATAAGCGGCACCGCGCTGGCTGTACATGACCTCCACCGACCAGTCTGATTTCTTGTTGGCGCGCGCAATCTCCGCCTCGGCCTTTGCCGTCTCCTCCTGCATGAGCATCAACTGGATCTGCGGGTGGTGCGCCAGGCGCGTCTCCAGATCCTGCTGGACAAGGGGAACCTGATCGATCTTCGGCAGTGAACCTAGCGACGAGGCGGCCGGCGCACCGACCCAGCGCGCGAGCGCGGTAGTGGCTGTGGCGATCTGGCGCTCGACCTGAACGATGCGGTCTTCGATCTGCGCCACCGCCGAGCGGGCCGCGAATACGTCGGCCTGATTGCCTTTGCCCCCGCGGTAAGCGGCGTCTGCCGCCTCGATCTGCAGCCTCGCTTCGTCGCGCTGCTGCAGCAGCACCTCGCGCATACGTTCCTGGAAATAGCGATCCAGCCAGGCGGCAGCGGTGCCGCCTCGCAGTTTTGTCAGCGCCAGCGACCGGCCGGCCTCGGCCACTTCAGCTTCCTTCTCGTAGCGTGCCGAACGTGCGCTCAATTTGTCGCTTCGCGTGAGTTCCTGCATCACGCTCACGGACCGCATCGTCATGAAATCGCGCGTCAGGCTGAAGCGGTCTTCACCGTTCACCGGCAGGTTGTTGATGCCCGCACGCAGCGTGGGATCGGGTCGCTGGCCCGCGGCGACCGCCATTTCGCGAGAGGCCGTCGCGAGGGCATCTTGAGCGACCAGCTGTTGCGAGCGGTCTTGCGCCAGGCGCAGGGCGTCCTGGAGCGCCAAAACACCGATGCCTGACGTCTGGGCGAACGCACCGGCGCTGAGGACGCTGCTCAACAGCGCGCAAACCGAGGAACGGCGAATGAGGGCCAGAGTCCGCGGGGCGAAGGCAACTGGATACGAGAACATGAAACATCTCCAAACGATAACGGTGCGTCCGATCTTGGACCATCGTCATCGGCATGCCAATCCGGCGCGCGTTACGGGGGGGCCAAGACGGCGCGTCAAGCTCAGGCCGACGGCCAAAGCACAGCACGCTATTCGGGAGACGTCAGGTTCGGAGGCAGCAGTGCTCTATCGCATGCGGCGGGGCCGCAGCCTGCAAGAGCAAGCCGGGCGCGTAGTAGGCGGCCTCGGCAGTGGGTGTCGCAGTGGACAGCGTCACGCGATACAGCGCGGTCAGAAGAGCCGGCGCAACGACTGGACTCGGGGTATGGTCGGCGCTCTGCTGACCCTGTTTGCAATGTTCAGCGCAGAGGTTCGGAGCCTGGGGATCGACCTGGCCGCAGTCCGCCGGCATCTTTTGCGCTGCGTCGCTCACCATGATCTGGCCGGCTTGTTCCGAACGATCGGAGTCGGCGGGAGCTGCTGCCTGCACTTGCGAGTGCATGCTGGTGCCTGTGGGCATGGTGTTGAACAGCTTCGGGCAAGCGTACGCGGCGACCGCCAGTTGAGCGAACAGCACAACGCCAATCATCGCGCGGATGACCGGACGTCGGAGCGAGCGCAACATTCCTATCACCGTATATCGGCGCAGTGGCCGCGCAGGTAAAAATGTCGACCCCCTGAGTCGCCTGCGCACGACGCAAGGTCAGCTGCGGGCGCTGCACCGTCCGCGCCAACGCCAGAGGCGTCAGCGACTTTACGGATGGCGGAGGCACAAGGTGGCACGATGGAACTCTTGGTTGAAACGTTGCTGTTCGATTGCCGCGTCATTATGCGTTATGCGTTATGCGGCCAGATTTGCTATTGCCGCACCATCTCCACGATGAACAGCGTGCCATGGTTTTTTTCCGCCTTGAACTGAACCTTGTCCCCCGTGTTCAGATTCTTGAGAAGCGAGCGCTCTGACACGCGGAAAAGCATCGTCATGCTTGGCATGCCGAGATTCTCAATGGGGCCATGTGCGATCAATACCTTGCCTTGATCCCAATCGATGCTCTTGACCTGACCCGACGAATAAGTTCCGCTACCTGGCGTTTTGACCTGCGGACTTGCAGTCGGCGGTGTTGCCATCCTGGCATCGACCGGAGCAGCGTCAATTTCTTGCACGCCGACTGCAAGGGCGATCATCAGTATTGAAGAGCAGACAGCATGTTTCATATGTTCTTTGCGGCGACGGCGAGGCTTGTTATCTGTCGACAGTGCACTGTGACGAGGGGGAACTCTAATTTCAAGAAAAGCCGATGCAGCCATGAACGATCTCTCAGAGGCTGACGTGCCGATCGCAGATTTTTCATTTTTCGTCAGCTCTTGCGTGCCGCCGTCAGAGCGCGTTCACAGGCGCGCGTGTCATGCAGTTTTAGTTGGCGGCGGCAACACGGTCTCCCTTCGCCGGTGGCGACCTCAGATCAAGTTCTCAGCCGGGCCTACCGGCCAGTCGTTGCGTTACGGCCGGTCCCGGCCGCAGCCGTCACGCCCTTGCGTGCGATGTCTTCCATCAGCCCGGCAAACTCGGGACTGGTGCGCCGGCGTGCGTATTCTGCCGCGGCTCGTTGGTAGACGGGCCGAGACAGATCGGCACCGGCCTCACCAAGTTGTGCGGCAGCCAAGCCAGATCGCATCCAGATCGTTGTGTCCGCCTGCACCGCCGCGCGGCTGTTGCTTGAGACACTGATGACTGCCCGCGGATTGCCTTGGGGATACCCTTGATCCGGTGCGCTCTGGAGCCAGCGCTGCGTATCGGCGACGACGGCTGCACGGCTCGTGGAGGCGGTCAGTGGCGCGGGCCGGGGGTCACCCTCCGCATAGTTTCCGGCGAAAGCGGGGCCTGCGATCGCAGTCAAAAAGATGGCCATTGCGAGAGGGGTCTTGAGAGAGCGCTTCATTTCGTGTCCTTTGGGTAAGATTTCGGTCGAGTTCCCCGTCCGAAATGAGTCCAACGTCGTCGCGGTTCATCTCTTCCGGTATGGTGAACTGTATGAATGTGGGACGAACGAAGCTCTGACCGAACGATGACAGTTCTGCAATCAAAGCAGGACCTATGGCGACGGATGGCGCGCTTGCGCGAGATGTCTGGAGCGCCGCGTGGACGCTCTTGTCAGTCATTGCCACCCCGCAGTCCAGCATGGAAGTTCCTCAGCCAGCGCAGCAAGAAAGCTGCGTCACATCCTTGGTGAAAGTCTGGGCCGCGAGCTTCAAGCCTTCCACCATCGTCAGATAGGGGAACAGTTGGTCGGCCAGGTCCTGGACTGTCATGTGGCCTCGGATTGCCAGCGCCGCCGCCTGGATGAGTTCGCCTGCTTCGGCCGCCACCGCCTGCACACCCAGGATTCGGCCCGTACCGACCTCGGCAACAAGCTTGATGAAGCCACGCGTATCGAAATTGACCAGGGCGCGCGGCACGTTGTCCAGCGTCAACGTGCGGCTTTCAGCCTCGATCCCCGCCTGTTTGGCTTCGGCCTCGGTGTAGCCGACAGTCGCCACCTGCGGATCGGTGAACACGACAGCCGGCATTGCAGTCAGGTCGAGTTCAGCCTTTCCGCCCGTCATGTTGACGGCCGCACGTGTGCCAGCCGCCGCCGCCACGTAGACGAACTGCGGTTGGTTGGTGCAGTCGCCCGCCGCATAGATGCCGGCGACGTTGGTTCGCATGCTGCGGTCGATGACGATGGCACCGCGCGCGCCGAGCTTCACACCTGCAGCTTCGAGGTCCAGCCCGTCAGTGTTCGGCGAGCGTCCGGTGGCCACCAGCAGCCGCTCCGCGCGCAGCACGCCGTGATTCGTCGTCAGGATGAACTCGCCGCCGGCGTACGCCACCTGGCTCGCCCCGGTCTGCTCCAGCACCACAATGCCTTCATCACGAAACGCCGTGGTGACCGCCGCGCCGATGGCCGGATCTTCTTGGGAGAAAAGCCTGCTGCGCGCCAGGATCGTGACCTGGCTGCCCAATCGGGCGAACGCCTGGGCAAGCTCCACCGCCACCACCGATGCACCGATCACCGCCAGGCGCTGGGGGATCGCCTGGCAGGCCAAGGCTTCGATCGACGTCCAGTACGGCGTCTCCTTCAGGCCCGGGATTGGCGGCACAGCGGCGCTTGCGCCGGTGGCCACCAGGCAGCGCTCGAAGGACACCTCCTGCTCGCCGCCTTTGCGCAGCGTCACCATCAGCGTACGGCTGTCCTTGAAGCGCGCGGCGCCGTGCACGACCGAGATGGCCGGCGTGCCGCTCAGGATGCTCTCGTACTTGCCGTGGCGCAGTTCGTCCACGCGAGCCTGTTGCTGGGCAAGCAGCCGGTCGCGCAACACGGTCGGCGCCGCTGCGGACAGGCCGGCGTCGAACGGACTTTCGCGACGCATGTGCGCGACGTGTGCGGCGCGGATCATGATCTTGGACGGCACGCAGCCGACATTGACGCAGGTGCCACCGATCGTGCCGCGTTCGATCAGCGTGACGCGGGCGCCGTTCTCCACCGCCTTGAGCGCCGCGGCCATAGCGGCGCCGCCGCTGCCAATGACAGCTACGTGGAGCGGCTGGTCGACAGCACCCGGCAGTGCGTCGCCACCGAGCCATTGACGCGCCTTGCCGAGGAGCCCGGTGGGTGCCGCCGCCGAAGCGTCGGCACGCAGGACTCGGTAGCCGGCCGCTGCCACAGCCGTCGTCAGCGCAGCCGGCGACGTGCCTTCGTCGAGCGTGAGCTTGGCCAGGCAGTCCGGATAGGACACCGACACCGAGCGCACGCCTGGCACCTTCTGCAGCGCGTTGCGCACGTGCTCGGCGCACGACGCGCAGGTCATGCCTTCAATTCGCAAACTGGTCATTCAACGGCCTGTTCGTTCGGGTTGATAAAAGGTGATTCACTGTCGCTTCGGCAGCGCGCTCGAGTCCGGAGCGCACTTGCGATGCGCCGGCGCGAGCAGATCCCAGACAGACACGCCGACCATGATGGCCAGGCCCGTGTAGAGCAGCCGCTCGGTCCACCCATAGCCGAAGAACGGATAGAGCGCCGCCAGCACGACCGCCGGGCCCACCATGCCCAGCAGGCTGCGATGCCATTGCCGGTGACTGAACCAGCCCAACCCGTTGGCGAGAAGTGCAACCACCGCGAACAGCGGCAGCAGCCGGGTGATGACGAGTTCCTCGTACTGGCTCAGGAAGCCCAGTCCGAGCGCCACCCCCAGGCTGCCCAGCGCCGGAAAGCACCCCGCGCAGCCCATCGCGGAGACGACGGTGCCCAGCGCCCCCGCCTTGTCCCCAATGCGCGTTATCAGCCCCATGGTGAAGACCTATTGCTTGGCGGTCGACGGGTAACCCGCGTCCGCCGTGGCCTTGATCAACGCTTGGATGCTGGTCTTGGCGTCATCGAAGGACACGACGGCCTGCTTCCTTTCGTAGCTCACATCGGCCTTGGTCACGCCATTGACCTTGCTCAGCACCTGCTTGACCGTGAACGGGCACGCCGCGCAGGTCATGCCCGGTACGGAGAGGGTGACGGTTTGCGGGGCGGCCCACGCGGGAGCAGTGAACGCAGCGAGCAGCGCGAGAACAGAAAGCAGTTTTTTCACGACGAGGTCCTTTCAGTAGAACAAAGGCAGCACATAGGGAAACGCGAGCGCCATGACGACCAACGTCGCCACGATCCAGAACAGGACCTGGTAGCCGAGCCGTACCTGGGGCACGTCACAAACTTCCCCGGGCTGACAGGCCTGCACCGGCCGAAAGATGCGGCGATAAGCGAAGAACAGCGCGACCAGCGCCGCTCCGATGAAGAGCGGCCGGTATGGCTCAAGCGCGGACAGGTTTCCGATCCATGCGCCGTTGACACCAAGCGTCACCAGAACCAGGGGACCGAGGCAGCAGGTCGAGGCGAGCAGTGCAGCAAGTCCTTCCGCAATCAGGACGCTGCGACCGCTTTTTTCTTCTGGCTCCTCTGGCATCGCCGCCATCCTTTCCGGTTGTTCTTGAACCGGAGTAACCTTACTTCCGTAGTTAAGTACGGAGTCAAGCGGTATGGAAAATCAGGTGAACAACACCCTGAGCATCGGCGTATTCGCCGAGTCGGCCGGGGTCAACGTAGAAACCATCAGGTTCTACCAACGCAAGGGCCTGCTGCTGCAGCCGGACAGGCCCTACGGTAGTATTCGGCGCTACGGGGAAGCCGATGTGGCGCGTGTTCGGTTCGTCAAGTCCGCACAGAGCCTGGGTTTCAGCCTCGACGAGGTATCCAGCTTGCTTGCATTGGATGACGGCACCCATTGCGACGAAGCGCGCCAGGTTGCGGAAGAGAAGCTCGCCAATGTGCGCGCCAAACTGGCCGATCTCCACCGCATCGAGTCCGTCCTGGCTACGCTGGTTGACGACTGTTGTGCGAGTCACGGCACGGTGTCATGTCCGTTGATTTCCGCGCTGCAGGAGCTGCCATAGCAATGCCCCTTGACCATGCTGAGGTCGTGCAGCCACCGAAGTGAATACAGGGGGCCTTCGTGTCCATTCCTTTTTGCGGGGGGCTCATCAAGCGTCGACGCAGCGGTTGTTTGGTTTCAGGAGGAAAATCGTGAGCATCACCGAGAAGCCCCGTCAGAAGGTGCCTCGCCCGATTCGCGGCGTTTCAACCGGACCACGGATCGAGGAGCACGCGCTGGAGAGCTTAAACGGTTCGACCAGGGCTGCATGGTGGAGAGTTGATGGCTTGGTGTCCCGTTGAGGTTGAGGGGTTGCGATGATCACGCAAGAGGAGCACCGCGATGCACTGGCCCAGGCTCTTGCAAACGCGCGGATTGCAGGCCACGAACCAGCACCTCGATTTCTGGCGGACGTCGCGGCGGTGGTTGAGGGCGCGATGACGCATGGCCAAGCCATTCGCGGCTGCGCGGACAGAGCTCACGGCCGCAATGAATCCGATCTGCGCGGTTTTTCCAAGACATAGACGGCCGATCGCGCCAGCTATCAAAAGGAAAAAGGGGCCAATTCCGCATGCTTATGTGTATCTGCGTAAGCAAGTCATTCTTAGTGACTTAAGCGCTTATGAGCTAAAACTGGCCGTATCCCGGCTTGCTCTCCATGGGGGCGTGTTCGGACGGCGGGTTCCCCACGGTCATGCGGATTGATCGAGGGCATGCACGAGTTGGCTGGCAAACGATCAGGCAGCAATGACGGTACAAACTCGCCTCGACCTTGTTGTTGAGGGCGGGAAGTCACGCGTCGTCCCGACGAGACTCGCTAGCGGATTAAGGGGTTTACCCCAATCTCAAACCGCTGCGATTGGCACGGAACCCGAGATCACCCCATACTGGTCGACACCGCTCAGAGCCGGGCGCATCTCGATGCCGTGAGCGCCCCCGATATTGCTTTCGCCTGGCCTCGAATGCGAAGCGTCGCCACTGGCCTCAACCAGAAAGGATTTCCGCGCTGATCCGCACCGCAATTCGAGCCACCGCAAAGACGTTGAAGTCGCGCTAAAGGAAGTCAGGTCAGACGTCAAGAAGCGTTGGACACTTTTGCAACCGTATGAATAATGATCGCCCGCGAGCAACTCTACGGCTGCGGGACGTAGCCTTAGCCCAACTTGCTGGCAAACAGTCAGCCGACAGTTGCCTGCCCAAATTAAAGTGCGGAGGTTGAATGCCTTGGAAATCTAGATCGATACTTAGCGTAGGGGCATGCCTTATTGCTCATACTGCATTTGCTGACACGTCCGTTGCTTGTGAAGCGGCTGGAGATAGAGTGCATGCGGCGTGCCTATCTGGTGACGCGAAAGGTCGCCTTGAAGCGGCAAACTGCGCGTTACGAGGCGCGGCCGAAAAGAACTCATGCAATGCCAGGGAGCGTAAAAATGAACAGCGAAAAGCTCAAGAAGAGAGGGAGAATGAAGATAAAAAAATTGGACCAATAAAAGCTCCAGATCCATATGCAGGCGGTGGAAAAAGAACATCCCAAGGGAGTGATGGAGTTAAGTAGGCGGAAAAGGAGATGCAGATGAAGAAGGCTATTATTCTTTTGATTGTTTCTTTTCTTTGTGGGACTGCTTCGGCGCAAACCAGGACCGAGCTCATTAGGTCAATCAAAGAGAGATTGTCAATGTGCAGTGGCGTTTCAAATATAGAAACGGCGGGAAGTAATTTTCGAGCCTATATAAACACGCCAATGCAGGGGGTTTATGAATTTGATTTGGATGCTCTGAGAAAGCCATTCTCATCGGATGGGGTGGTCGACATCAATTGTGCATCTAGCGCTTGTGTTTCCACCAAGGGGGCTGTATCTGGGCAATGGCGTGAATTGGCTAAGTCGGCTCGAGTTCCAATCATGTGCATGACATACGGAGCAGAGGTGAATGGATTTCTTGCCGTCTATGTTTCGCAGTTTGGCTCTGGGCAATAACCTGCATCAACCGTCAGGATAGAGTCCGATGTTGTGCCGGCCGACGCGACGCGTGGTCGCTCGCGCGCTGATGAATTCATTCCCCTCGTCGGCCAGGGCCGCCAGTTCCTGCGGCGTTGGCGTAGGGCTCACCCATTTCCCTTCGTTGGGAAAAAGTCCCGGATGTCCGCGAACTCGCTACCCGCTTGGGCGGCGAGGGCGAGCGCTCTGAACATGCGCGCATCGGCATAGGGGACTGAGGCTGGGGGTCCATCCTCGGCGTGGCGGCACAGCAGATCATCGTCGTCGAGGTTGATGAGCGTGCGGCAAGCCACGGGACGATGCTCGTAGACCGAGCATCGATCGTCACGGAGAAATGGGCACGGCGAACCGGTCCCTGTCGCCTGCAGCCGTGCCTGGGCAGCCGCGACATCCTCTTCTGAGCCGAGCGTGACCAACTGCACGGGGCGCTCCGGCCGCTGCGGCGCGCGGCCCGCAGCACGGCCGAGCAAGTCTGCCTCGATGCCCGAGATCGTCACTGGAACATGGCAGCAGTGCGCGCAGCCACCACGGCATGCACTGACCTCCTCAATCGGCCGGGCCCAGGCGGAGGCGGCACGCTGCAACCAGACGACCCGTTGAGTCGCCGTGCGCGCGCGCACTGAGGCGGAAAGGAGAGGCTTGGCCGTGCCGTCTGGGTCAACGCGGAGAAGCTTGCGCTCGGCGAGTCCCGCGGCCACGGGAACGCGCAAGAGTTGTCGCGCAGCTAGCCCGGATACTTCACGCATCGGGTTTCTTCTGGGGGCATTTCCCGTTCGGGAAGCTCGTCTGCTTGCCGCGCGCGCCCTTGCCCGCGGCCATCGTGACGAGGTCGACCGGTCCCTGGTTGTCTTGCTGCGAAGTCAGTTGCATGCATTGTTTTCCGTCAGTTCAGCCGACGGGCGGCTGCGGGGTCGGCCCCTCCAGATTCTCCATGTTCTGGAGTTGCGGCATGTGCGAATGAACCAGCTCCTCGACCAGATCAGCCTGGAGCAGATCCTTTGTCCGCTTAAGGGGGGCGCGCGCCGGGTTCGTACCCAGCGTCCTTTTGATCTTCACGAAGTCCAGCGGGTGCATGGTGTGCATCAGTGCCATCGCGCCTGTTGTCGCGACGACCATTTGACTGAATCGAGGGGACCCATGGATTCGATCACCTGTGGACGCCTGCACTGCCCAAACATCGTCCTCGTCACCGCTCAAACGCAGGGGGTGCGGGTCGCCATCCTTTGCCATCCGGCGAATCACATCGACCTCGAAGCCTGCGGCATTTCGCACTGTCTCTTTCCTGTGCTCGAGCCGCTCGAAGGTCTTGTCGACCTTTTTGAGCAACCCCACAAAGGAGGCGTCCGCCTCCTTCATCCGAGAGAAGAAGGCCAGGTGCTTGCGGGTGTCGAAGAGCAAATCGATGTCCCGCGTGGCCATGGCCGCCGGCGCAAAGCGCACGCCGCATGCGCTCTCGTAAGCGTACAGGGCATGGGTACCCACGACAGTGAAGTGCTCAGCAAGACCGGCTGTATCGAGTGCGTTCAGGACGTCGATGACGACCGGCGGTACCCGGCCGACGCGAAGCGCGCGATTGAGCCTGCGCTGCTCCTCCGCGGCCTGCTCGATCGTCGCTAGCCGCTGTGCGCTTTGCGCCTTGCGCTGCGTAAAGTTCGCGTGGATCTTTAGCGTCTCCTCGCTCTCAGGCCCAAGCGACTTGTGGGCGCCCTTCGGGCTGGTTCGGATCAGGTATCGGCCACCGGAAATCTCGCGCCAGATCATCCCGCCGCGCGTTTGCGCCGCCTCTTTTCGAACACGCAGCAATTCATCGAACACGCTCTCAGCGTCGATGTACTGGCGCTTCTGGCTCTCACTGCTCTCGATCGTCCCAGGCATTTTCACTGCAAACTACAAAAATTGAATGTTACAGTGAAAGTCCTTCAAAAACAATGAGTTGCTTCTCGCCTCCAGACTCGGTTTATGCATTTTCCCAATTTTGAGTCTACATATTTGTAGATTGTATTGCATAATATGTCATGGCCGCAAAACGCACCTTCACCCCCACCGAGTGGCTGCACCTTACCGAGCTTGTCCAGGCGGCGGCACTTTCAGGCCTGACCGCCTCCCGCCGCTGGGAGGCCGGCGAGCTTGTTTTTCAGGGGGGAACCAGCCTTCACCTGATCTACGGCAGCCCCCGGTTCTCCGAGGATCTCGACTTCATCGCCCGGTCGGATGCCGGCCTCGCCTCGGCCCTCGGCGGCTCCCTGGCGCACGTGCGCGCGAGCTTGGCGCGCCAGTTCCCCCTGGTCGAGGTCAAGGTGAAGGCCCGAGACCCTGAAGGGGCCGTCGATCCGCGCAATCCCCGTGTCTTCACCCTGACCCTTTCGGAGCCGAACTGGCACCAGGCCCTGCGAGTGAAAGTCGAGTTTTACGTGGTTGGCGAGCAGGCTGTCAACGCCTACGCCTCCAACGTGCAGCCCGTGGCAAAGCCGGTCGCGCCCGAGGGAGCTCCTCAGTTTCGCGTGGACATCGCCCCCACGTTTATCGAGGCGGCCGAGCTCGTGGAGATCCTCGTCGACAAGGTCCACGCCCTGGGCGACCGCAACCGCATCAAGGAGCGAGACATCTTCGACCTCTGGTGGATCTGCCAGGAGACTGGGATGACGCCGGCGGCGGCCGCGGCGCAGTTCGTTGCCCGCAGCGCCGCGCACTTCGCGATGTACCCGAATGGGCTGCCTCCCCTTGGCCTGGCGCAGAGCTACCTGGAGCGCGCAGCGACGATGCGCACGATGCTCGACGGGGGCCTCGCGCCCATGATCGACGCGATCGCGCGGTGGCTCCCCCAAGAGCTTGACCAGCCCAACAGGTTTGCGAGCGAGAGTTCGGTACGCGCGATGGTCGAGCATGCCGTCGCGTGCGCTGAAGCCGCGGCACGAGAAATGGATATCCTGGCGCAGCGCCTCGCACAAGGCGAGCTGGATGCACAGCAGGACGAGGATGACACCCCGTCGGCGGACTGCCCTCGATGACTGCCGCCATTGATCGGCTGCGGTTGCTGCCAGACGTCTTCAATGCGACGGCCGCGCTCCTCGTCACAGGAATTCCCAAAGAGCAGTTCAACCAATACATGTGGCGCTGGCAAAAGGCAGGGCTGGTGCGCACCATCGGCGCACGCTCCGACGTCTGGATCAACCTGCTGAGCGTGCGGGATCCGTCGCACGAGATCTGGATGAAGGCCGTTCGGATGGCATTGCCCGACGCTATCGTGGCCGGGCACGGCGTACTGCAGCGCCACGGTCTGTCCACCCAAATGGCCAACCGGATCGACATGATCCGTCCGGTTGAATCTGCAAAGATCGAGATCGATGGCGTCGTGCTGCACGAGCGCCCGAAGATGTGGATCAAGACCCTGCGGCGGATGGGCGCGGTGGACGAGGAAGGCGCGCTGCCTGAGCTCGATCCCGGCGCTGCGCTTGTCGACGTGCTGCGCTTCGACGCGGCGTCGGTTCACGAGGATGACATCGACTGGGATGCGCTCTCGCTCCTGCCTGATTCGCTCGAGCTGTTCGATGCGCTGGCCGACTACGCCCGGCTCGAAGTGCCGTCAGGGCGAATTCGAGAGAACTTGGATCAACCTCGCTTTTGAGATGCGCGCGAACGTCGCGTACATCAACCGACCGGGCGCTAAACTGGTCCGATGATCATCGAACGCATCAGCATAGGCGGTGTTGCAGGCGATACCTGGCAAGTCAAAGTGGCGTCTGCGCAAGAAGTCCAAATCCTTGTCGCGTTCGCCGACAAGTGGTTTGGCAAGGTCAACGTCAAAGACACCAACGGCAACTACGAACTGTTCACCGTGTCCGCCAAGACGAGCGCAGCGGCAGAATTTTTCGAGCAAGAGTTCCGAGAGTTCATTGTGAAGGATGAGTCCCCTTCATTCGATGAGCCTCCCCTTCAGGACGATTCAACCGGACCTCCGCTCGACTGGACTTAAGCTCACCTGCAGGCCCGGGAGCGCCATGCGCCAGAATGGCGTCATGCCCAACATCGCAACGATTCTCAAAGCTGAGATTTCAAGGGTCGCCCGCAAGGAAGTGCGCGCGGAACTCGAATCCCTAAAAAAAACGTCCGCACAGCAGCGCAGCGCCATCGCTGAACTGCGGCGCCAGGTAGCCGCATTGCAGCAGCAGCTGCGCGCGCTGAGCAAAGGCGCCCAGCGCGCCTCGAAGGCGGCATCCACGGCATCGAGCGACGCTTCCGAAGCACCGGTAGCCCGTCGCTTCAGCGCGACGCGCCTGGCCGCGCACCGCGCGAAGCTGGGACTATCAGCGGCCAGCTACGGACAACTAGTCGGCCTCTCGGGACAGACCATTTACAACTGGGAGCAGGGACACTCCAGGCCTGGACGCGCTCAACTGGAGGCGCTTGCCGCGGTGCGAGAGCTCAGCGCGAGCAAGATCGCCCAGCAGTTGGCCGCGAAGTAACCGCATCGTGAGCGACAACCGCAATCTCTTCGCTCCAGCGACCTCCCTCCTGCGCATGCCGTCCTGGCTGGGGCCCGCCGTCCACGAGGAACGTGAGCTTCCTTTTGAGCCTGATGCCTACACGATCACTGCTGGCGAGCGCTGGACCGTCTCGGTGTCGTTGACCGGCGAGACCGTCTACAACGGCATTGGGCCAGTCACCGTCGCCGCAGTCCCTACCAGAGCGTGACGAACCGCACTTCCGTGCCCGGCGCGTAGTGCGGTGCGCCGCTCGGCGGCGCGCTGACGCGTCTACGTGGTTCCCAGTTCCCAGCCAGCGGGGCTCACCCAACCTAGACGGTTGCGCGCCACGCCTCCCATACTGGCTGGCCATGGAAGCTCATACGTCCCAACTGCACGTCTCGGCCACCCCGCCTGAGCAGCCCGCAACATCCCAGACGATGCCGGCGCCCCGCGTCTTCAGTGCCGGCGCCGGGCGGCCGCGCCACGCAGCAGCGGTGCCAAGCGTAATCGTCGACACGCTGCGCAGCCCCATCACTACCCGAGCTGGCGATATCTCGCCGACTGGAGGGCAAGCCAGGATAAGGCCAGTTTTGGCTCATAAGCCCTCAGGTTGTTTGGACCAAACCTTTTATGCGATTTTCGCCGCTCAATCGCGAGACTGAAGGCTCTCCAACGGTTCGATCAGTTTCACCCACCCTTGCAGCGTAGAGATCGTTTGCAGAATCTCTGCAGTTGCATCGAAGGCCAGCTCCGGCAGACTTTCCTGGCTCGTGGAGACCGACAGCCCTGCGCCATTGATCACAGCGTGGGCCATGCCGTGCAGCCGCAGCAGGATGTCTCGAAGGCCATCCTGCCCTCGCGCACGCCCAACAATCTTGTCCAGTTCCTCGACCGCACTCAGCAGTGCTGTCGTGTCGTAGCTAGTCTGCGCACGCGTCAGCGCAGCCCGGTCCAGCCGGCCGTAGGCCGTGACGATGGTGAGGTCCAGATCGCTCATGCGCCAGCTCCTTTCTGGTTGGCGCGCTGCGCCTCCGCGGCCGCAGCTCGCGCGCGCTTGGCCGCCTCCCGAAACTGCGACTCCTTGACCCAAGGCTCCGGCGGCCGTTTCAGGTCGAGGTGGTAGTTGCCGAAACGCTTGATGCCCGAAGTCATGTACGGACTCAGGTATTCGACGTCAGCGGCGGAAACCGGCTCCCCGTCGGCGTACATCTCCTGCAGCACCCGCATCATGTCGACCGTGTTCTGCAAGATCACCGACGACGCTACCAGGTCGATGAAGCGAACCCGCTTCTGCTGCTCGTTGGGGTCGTTCTCGTTGATCACGTCACCGCCGAAGTCCAGCCATTTTGTGAATGCGTGGTACGACTCGATCTTGTTCGTCGTGGCGCTCACCTCCTGGCGCATCTCCTTGCTGGAAATCCAGCGCAACAAATAGACGGTGCGCAGCACGCGGCCGAGTTCGCGCGCCGCGGCAAAGAGCCGGTTATGCCGTCCTTCCTGGCTGAGCTTGCGTAGCAGCATCGGCGAGGCGATCCGTCCGGCCTGGATCGAGATGGACACCTGCATGAGATCTCGCCAGTGGTCCCGGATCAGCTTCCAGTCCACCACGTCAGTGAACAAGCGATCGACATGACGGTAGCGTGTGCCCTTCTCGGGTCGGTAGAAGCGCAGGTCCTTCCAGTTCCGGATGCGGGGCATTAGTTGGATGCCCGCCAGGTGTGTGAAGGCGAAAACAGTTTCCGATTGCCCATGGGTGTCCGAATACACCGTATCGGCCTGCACGCTCAGACCGGCCTTCATCAGGCCCTCAATGACATAGACCGCTTCGAGTACCCCTGGTGGTATGAAATGGCGAAACACCGCGATGTAGTTGTCGGCCACATGCCGATAAGCCACCGCACCCATGCGCCGGTACCGGAAATGCATGCCCACCAGCAGGTTCTGGTCGTAGAAATCGTGCTGTGTGCCGTCGGCCGCCACCTTCTTGCCCTCACCCCACAGCTTGGGCAATTCGAGCCGCAAGTACAACTCGGTCAGATCGCGGCAGGCGTTGTCCAACTGGTCCAGGCTCATGTGCCGCTGGTTGGCATAGGACAGCTGATGCGGCGTCACACCGTTTGACAGGTGGCGCGCGGCCTGGTTGGGTCCGAGGTTGCAGCCCATCGCGAACACGGTCAGCAAGTAGCGCTCGCGTGCGTTGCGCAGTTTGGGATCGTCGCCTGACTGGGGACCGAAATTGCGAGTGAATCCGGTCCAGTGCTCGATGTTGGCCAGAACATCCAGCAGGTTGCGCGGCACCGTGCGATTCTCGATGGCTGCATGGGTCTCCTCGTTTTCAGTGCAATAAGTGACGGTACGAAAAGCTAGCACTGGCGCGGAGGTGGTGTTGGTAGATCGTTGATTTCATTGACTTTCCTGTTCACTTTCAAATCTGCGATTCGTGGCGTCAAACCGTGGTCGGTTTCATCCATTGGTGCCAGTTATCGATGCATTTGGCCGCGAAGGCAGGATTTGGTCAGCATAGCGGTCAACCGGGAAGCGAAACACACCCCGCAAGTTGATGCTCTCCAGCCTGGTGGGCGCAATCTTCCCGATCAGTTCCGGTGGAATGACCTGGCGGCGGTTCGACCAGCGATCCAGGACCGCCTGCATCTGTGAGGTATTCCACGCCATCACGATGTTGGCCATCAGGCTCAACGCATCGGCCACAGCCTGCATTTCATCGACACGTTTGGCCTGCGCCGGGCTGATCCGGCCGGTATAAATGGCGCGCTTGAGGGCGTTAACAGCCTCGCCCCGATTGAGCACCCGGCGCAACTCGTTCCTGAAAGCGTCCTTGACAAAGTAGTCAGCCAAAAACGCCGTACGCAGCAACCGCCCCAATTGCACGCCAGCCTCATAGATTGGATCGCCCTGGGCGGCAGAACCGAACCGCGCAAGAGCTGCCACCGCACTGGCATGTCCGCTCATGACCGAGGCTGCCAGGTGCACCAGACTATCCCAATGCTTTTCGATCAAAGCGACGTCGACATTGGCTTCGCACACCGCAGCGATTTCTGCGGGCACTTTGGTGCCGCGTGGCACAAAGAGGTGGCGCTGTTTGAGTTCCTTCAACCGCGGGCAAAGATCAAAACCAAGCAAACGGGCATGTGACATGGCAAAGTCGGTGTAGCCATGGGTATCCACAGCAAGCTGGCTGGTCTCCAGCTTTTCTTGGCGGATGACACCTTCAATGGCCACGCCCGCCTGGCGCTCATTGAGCACAAAGGGCTGCGCATGGAAGATGCCCCACCGGTCTTTTACATGGGAGTAGATTCCAATGGAAGGTGTGTTGCGCCGAGGATCAAGCCGGGCTTGCCACACCCGTTTGGTGGTCTCCATGGTCATCATGTCAGAAGATGCCAAATCGGACCGCCCCCAGGTGGCGGCAATCGGGTGTCGCTGCATGAATTCCAGCACAGCCTGGCAGGCCTGGCTCAGACGCCGTTCGTCCCGCGCCCAGCGCATGGCCTGGCGAATGCTGGTGGCAGACAATTGCGGAATCATGCGCGCGCATTCGACCGCAGTCAGACTGGTGCCGTGGGCCATGATGCCGGCATAGACCATCAGCAGCTCGTCGGTAGAGCGCGGCTCACGTCCGAGCATGATCCAGCTAAAGCGCACCTGGGCGTCAACGGCCAGAATCACTTCCGGCAATTGAACCTCACCGATGCGGTGATCCAAAGCCGCGCGCAGCTTGGTCACTTCTGGGTCTTCGTCCTCTGCGGGCAATGGCGACAAATGGAGTTCATCATCCACGCGCAGTACGCCACTGCGGGCTGCAGCGGCCACCGCATCGACACCGGCAGTTACTCTGGCCAGCAAAGGCTTCAAGAAAGTGGCAGCCTTGCTGGGTAACGATAGACGGGCATAGTGTTTCTTGGACTCTGCCTGCCAACGCTCGTCCGTGAAGAACAAGCGCGCACGACCCCGAAAGCTCAGGCTGTGCTCAATCCAGACCGAGCCATTGCGCACCGCGCGGCGCAGGGCAAACAGGGTGGCCACCTCCAACGCCTGAAACGCCCGTTCCCGGTCTGGGCTGGAGATCGAAACCTGCCAGATCATTCCCAGACTTGGTGCCACCACTTCAACTGGCAGCTTTCTGGATCCTTTGAGATATAAAGCTTGCAGCTTGGCAAGGTACTCGATGGCAGGATGCTCGCCGGTGGCCTGCCAGGGCAGCTTTGCAATGGCGACGAGCAACGACCGCACGGGGCGAATTCCATCAATCAATCCCTCGCGGACCAGGGAGGCCCTGCTCGGTGGTTTGCGTTTCTGGGTTTCGGTGATCAAGGCTTCAAGACGGGCACGCAACTCAGCATCTGGCACCGCACCTTGCGCGCTCAAGGCAACAAGTTCGCCGAGCAGCGTTTTGTACATTGCGGCCCAATTGACGGTAGCGGGGACATCGGCGGCAGCCTGACGCCACAGATCGGCGATCCGGCGCTGCACCATAAGGATCAACTGGTCTGTGGTGGTGAACAGGCAATACCGAAGAAAGCATGCGACCTCCACGGTGCGCGCTGGCTCTTTGATCTTGGCTCCGGCTGAGGGCGGCCTGGAGACAAGTCGGCGCGCGTAGCGGCGCAAGATGAGATCGGGGATGTCTGCCAGGTGCTTATGAACGTCCAGCGTGTAAAGCAGGTCGATGCGCTCCAGTACCTCGCTGATTTGGCGGGTTGAGTGTTTCGCCGGTGCAGCCCATAGCCAACTCTGCTGGGTTTGTCCATCTGGGCGCAGCTCTGAAACTGAGGCTCGCCAGCGATCAAGTGTTGCTGGATCAACGCTGGCGGCGATGGCGGTGCCTGTTTCAACTTCAAGCTGGGCAAGTGCCGCCGCAATCAGTGTCCGAATTGCCCGCTCGTGCACGATCACCAGCTTGTTCTTGTACAGCCATTGACGCGCCCGCACGAGTAGCTGATCGCGGTCGGCGCAGCGCGCCACTTCGTCGCGCAGTTCACGTACCAGTGAGCGGCGCTGGTGCTCGCTCATCCACTGGAATCCAAGGACCGTGCAGGCTACTTGTTGGTGATCGAATAGCGTGCGCCCGCGTTCATACATGGCTCTCAGCGAGGCGACTTCTGGTGCTGCAATGCCAAGCTCGTTGCCAAGGTGGCGCCACAAGGCTACTGGAATTACCCGAAAGGCACCGAGCAAACGCCCACTCATGCGCAGGAAACCAATATGGAGCGCCAGACCAAGCTTGTGGGAATCACCTCGGCGTGCATTGATTGCGTCGCGCTCGGCACCATCGAAGGTGAAAAATGCCTTCATCTCGAAGTCGCTGATATCGCGGGGGAGCCCACGCATCCCCAAAAACGTTGTGTGCCAACCCTGCATCGTGAACCTCAAAAGTGGGAGGCCACCATACCCGTTTACAAAGCGAACAGGAAAGTCAATGAAATCAACGGTCTACCCAGACCACCCCCGCGCCAGTGCTAGCTTTGCGTACCGTCACTTATTGCACTGAAAACGAGGAGACCCCGATCAAGCGGGCGTCACGGTGCAGGCGCCCGTCTCTCAGCTGCTTCTCGGAGATGACGAAGAAAGGCGCGCCACGCTGCGAGAAGTGCGCGGCGGCAAGCGCAAACCGATGGCGGTAGCTCCCGATGCGGGATTCGAGCTTCACTTCCCAGAACGACTGGCCGCCGTCCTGGGTTTCCACACAGTAGTCCGGCGTATAGCGCTTACCGCCGGGTAGCTCGATGGTCTCGGGTTGGGAAGCAACGGACTTCGTCGCCGGGCACAGTGCGGCGATGTGGACGAAGTTGCTCTCTGTGGTGGCCTCGGCCTGAACTGGCGCTGGCAGCGTGCGCAAGTTCAAGAGATGAACGGTCCGAGGCGTGGTCGGCTTGATCAGCCGCCTCGCGGGTGTAGACATGGGTTTCCTTGCGGTCGAAGGCCCCCGACGCCTTGGCGTAGGGGCGAGCTTGACCAGCGCTGACCGCAGGGAGATACTCGGGTCGCCAAACCGCTTTGGGTATCCCCCGGCGGAACGCCGGTCATTCGAAAGGGTGATCGGCGTTTTCTTTTACATGGCCGTCTCCTTGCCGAGCGATTCGTCGCCGGCGTCATCGGGATAGAGGGCCTTGCGCTGGCAGCTATCCACGCAGTGGGCGACCTCTTCAGTGGCGAAGAGGTGCTGTTTTCGGCCGGGCATGTCCATCGGCGAGAGGGCGAGCCGCTTGCGCCGCAGCGCGGCTCGCAATGCCGGCACCGTCGGGAACTTGAGCACGCGCGCGACCTCCTCGGACGTCATGAGGGGTCCGAACTCGGCCGCGAGGAGTTTGAGGGTGTACTGCACAGTAACGCAACGTGTGGGACGGCGCGAGTGTTCCATTGCGCCCGCTCGCCGTCGAGAATCGTTTTTCAAGGAAAAACAGGATTAATTTGAATAGGGCTGGTGTGGCCGCCAGCCAAGCACAGGTGATGGGACGAACAAGTGCGACCTTGGCACAGCGGACTAGCGTCAAGGCATGGGCTGAGACGACTGTTTGCCTCGGCGGTGGAGCCAACAAGAAGTACCTGAACTTCTTCGCCAAGGCAGGCTCCCACGCCATGCCGACGACCTTCCACTCGTGCCTCGCGAAAGGGGTGCCAGCCCCACGGCTGCGGTATCCCAATGGGCAGGAGGGGCCAGCCCGGAAGATCGAGCACGTCGTGCCTGGCACGCTCAAGTGGCTTATCCACCCGCTTTGGTCAACGTTTGACACGCCCTGCGAGTCAGTCTTCGACCTCCACCGACTGATGGCGGCGCTTGCGCAGCCAGTGGTCGATTGCTTGTTCGATCCGGCTTCCCCACTTCTGCGTCGCCGTGGCCGGGCACTCAGGCCCTTTTGCGAACGCCTGTTCGAGATTGGCACGCTCGACGCTCTTGCAGCGTTGGTGTACTGCGGCTACGAAGCGGTAATGGCAAACGACTTGGCGGCCGCACGCGCAGTGGAGCGAACCCTACGTCAGCGGCTTCCGGATTGGCCGTGCCTGCAGCACCTCAAGGAGACAACAAGGCGATCCATCGCCGTGCTGTGCCGCGAAGCCATCGACGCATCGAGCGTTCAGCCGTCACGCAGGGAGGACGCGCCGTGGGCTGTGGCCACCGAGATCATCGCCAGTCGGTTCGTAGGTCCGTCCAAGCATGAATTGGCAGGCAGCGCCCAAGACATTGGGCTCGTCGAGCGAGTGTTAAAGGCGCCTTAGCCGGACTCTCCCGATGTGGCGCTTCGTCTTCTTGACTCGCAGCTGAGCCCTGGAGGTGCTGTCCTCCGCTGAAGGTCAGAACTCAGCGCGACCAAGCTGCCCGCCAATTCCCGCGTTTCCCGGTTTATGCGGAAATTCCGCACGGAGCGGGAATTTGCGGATCAAGACTAGGGCAAACCCTGAATTCGTGCGTATTTCAGTCCACCTCGTCAGTCAGCCCATCGAGCTGTTCAGCGCTGTTCGGCAACGTCGTCATGCTGAACGACGTCATAGTCATTTCGGCATCGTTGCCGCGCGCAGCGCGGCCCCCACGCCGGCAGGATCTTCGCGCGCGGAGCTGACGGCGCAGCTCGCGGTTGACCGCTCAGCCGGTGGGAATTGGCCACGTCGGCAGTTCTGACTCGATACGGTCCCCTTCGGGGAGCAACCGTGAGGTACCCAACCCGCCGGCGGTTGTGATCAGGCAAACCCTAGGCTTCAGTTGTGCAAGTGCACCTGCGTAACAATGGGGAGATCATGGCCAACGGCGATCAACTCAAAGCCTTGTTCCGCTCCTATGCGGAGGGAGATGATCGCCATTTCTACTCGGTGGCCATGCAGATGGCCGCGCACGAGGCCAAGCAGGGGCATGGAAAGCTGGCTGAGGAGTTGCGGGACCTGCTGGACGCCGCCAAGTCGCGTCGAAACGCTGGCGCCGCAGGTGCTGCTGACGGCGCCATCCCGCTGGCCCGCCCCAAAGGTGAACTGGCCTCGCTGCTCAGTGTCTCCTACCCTTCCAGCCGGCTGTCGGACATGGTCCTGGCTCAGCCACTGCTCGCAGGGTTGCAACGCGTCTTGAAGGAGCAGCGGCATCTGAGCAAGCTGCGCAGCCACGGCCTGCACCCGCGCCGCAAGTTGCTGCTCGTCGGGCCTTCGGGCACCGGCAAAACGATGACTGCGGCCGCGCTGGCGGGTGAGCTGGGAATACCGCTGTTCGTCGTTCGACTGGATGCCTTGATCACGAAGTTCATGGGGGAGTCGGCCGCCAAGCTGCGCCAGGTGTTCGACGCGGTTGCCTCCACGCGAGGCGTTTACTTCTTCGATGAGTTCGATGCCATCGGCAGTCAGCGTGGCATGGCGAACGACGTCGGCGAGATCCGGCGCATCCTCAACAGCTTTCTGCTGATGATCGAACAGGATGAGTCCAGCAGCGTCATCGTCGCCGCCACCAACCACGTGGACATCCTCGATGACGCGCTGTTCAGACGCTTTGACGATCTGGTCGAATACCAACTGCCGTCCGCCGACGAGATCCGGGCGCTGCTGCGCATGCGGCTGGGAAGCTACCTGAAGTCCGCCAAGTCCATTTCGGCGTTGACCACCGAAGCTGTCGGCCTGAGCCATGCAGAGATCACACGCGCCGTTGGCGATGCGGTCAAGGAAGCAGTCATGCACGACCAGGTCAGCGTGCCAGCCGATGACGTGAAGATCCTGCTGCTGCAGCGCCAGGCCGTGCGACGCCGCACGCCCGTGGCTAAGGCCTGAGGGCGCGTCCGCTGAATGGCTACCGGCGAGCAGCAGCACCGTCCCCACCTGTTCCCTCAAGACACCCGCAGTGTCGAGGGTTATACGGCCAAGAGCAGTGGCGGTGGCGACAAGGTCGTGGTGCAGCCGAAGGACCGGCAGCAGCATGCCGGCGCGTTGCGGGCACAACTCGCGCAAGTCGATGTCGCCCAACAGCAGCGCGTGGTCGAGCAGCAGGCAGCCGGCGTGCAGAGCGCGATCGGCATCCAGGTCGAGTTTGAGAGTGAGCAGGGGGTGGCCATGGCCGCCGCGAGCCTGGCTCGCGATCATCGCGGCATCGAGCTGATGAATGTTCGGCAGCAGGGCACACAGATTCTGGCCACCGTGTTCGTTCCACACGGCAAGCTCGACCATTTCGAGAAGCTGATTACCGAATACGTCGATCACAAGACCGACAAGAACGGCAACCCGCGGGACCACCAGACGCTGGTGGACGCCATCAGCGCACTGCGGGTGGCAACGTTCGATTCGCTCTGGACCGATGAGGCGGCCGCCTTGCCAGCCGACCATGCCCAGGCAATCTGGTGGGAGGCTTGGCTGCCCCTCGGCGCTCATGCGGAGCGCACGCTTGCCGACTTCCGCACAGTGGCCGACATGGCAGGACTGCGGGTCAGCGATCGCGTGCTGCACTTCCCTGAGCGCATGGTCGCCCAGGTGCACGGCACCAAGAACCAGCTCCTCCAGTCATCGCTCGTGCTGAACATGATCGCGGAGCTGCGACGTGCCAAGACCACGGCTGAGTTTTTCGCTAATCTGGCACTGGATGAGCAGGCCGCCTGGCAAGGCGATCTGCAGCAAAGGCTGCAGCCTGAGCCCGGCCGCAACGCGTATGTGACGTTGCTGGACACCGGCGTGAATCACGGCCATCCGCTGCTCGCGCCGTTTGTGGCCGACGAGGATCGCCACGCTGTCGAGCCGGACTGGGGGCCGGATGACGACAACGGCCATGGCAGCGAACTTGCCGGCCTGGCGCTGATGGGCGACCTCACGGCAGCGCTGGCCGAGGATGCGCCGCTGCTGGTTCCGCACCGCTTGGAGTCGGTGAAGGTGCTGCGCTTTCCCGGAGACAACGAGGGCGAGTCATTTGGCGCCATCACGGCGGAAGCGGTGGCTCGGGTGGAGATCACCGACGCCGAGCGCCGGCGCGTATTTGCGATGGCCGTGTCGTCGACTGACGGCCGCGATCGAGGCAGGCCCTCGTCCTGGTCCGCCCAGGTGGATAGGCTGGCTTGCGACTACGAAGGTCAGGGTGCGACGCGGCGGCTCTTCGTGCTTTGCGCGGGCAATACAAACGACAACGACGCATGGGCCGCCTATCCACACAGCCTGAGCACCAGTTCCGTCCATGACCCGGGCCAGGCGTGGAATGCGCTGACGGTCGGCGCGTATTCCGACTTGACGACGATCTCAGCGCATGCACCGGCGTATAGGGCCATCGCCGGCGCCGGCGGGTTGAGTCCCTACACCACTACGTCGGCGACCTGGCAGGCCGGTTGGCCCTTCAAGCCAGACATCGTCATGGAGGGCGGCAACGTCGCGATCGAGCCGTCCGGATTCACCAGTTCCATGGACAGCCTGTCCTTGCTGACGACCGGCCACCAGCCGCATGAGCGGCTTTTCACGCTCAGCTGGGCCACCAGCGCGGCGACTGCGCTGGCCGCGGGCATGTGCGCGCGGATCGCGGCGGCCTACCCGGGCTTCTGGCCAGAAACGATCCGTGGCCTGATGGTGCACTCGGCACGGTGGACCCAGCCGATGCTCGACGCATACACGCCGGGCGGCGTGCGCAACCAGAACACTATGCGCCAGTTGCTGCGCCATTGCGGCTACGGCGTGCCGAACCTCGAGCGGGTGCTGTACAGCGCGCGCAACTCGCTGACGATGATCGTGCAGGACGAGATCCAGCCGTATTACAAGGACGACGGCTCGGTGAAGACGCGGGAGATGCACCTCCACGATCTGCCTTGGCCCATCGACGTGCTTCAAGACCTCGGGGATCTGCCGGTCACGCTGCGCGTCACGCTGTCGTACTTCATCGAACCGAATCCCGGCGAGCGGGGTGGCATCGACAAGTACGCCTACCAATCGCACGCGCTGCGCTTTGCAGTGCGGCGGCCGCTAGAGACCGAGGCCGCCTTCCGCGGCCGCATCAACGCCCAAGCGGCTGCCGAGGAGCAGGGCCTTCCGGGCGGGGGTGGCGCGGATCCCGGCTGGACCATTGGAGAGCGGCTGCGCACCCGAGGCTCGCTGCTGTCAGACAGTTGGACAGGGACGGCCGCGCAGCTGGCCAACCGCGGGCAACTGGCGATCTTTCCGGCCATGGGGTGGTGGCGGAACCGGCCGTCCCACAATCGCTTTGACCGAGCAGCCAGGTACAGCCTGCTTATCTCCATTGAGGCACCCACGGCCGAGCAGGATCTGTATGCGCTCGTTGCGCAGCAGATTGCCGTTGCAGCCGAGGCACCTGTGGAAGTCCGGATTCCCTGACCAGTCATCGAGATCGGCTCAGCCACCCGAAATCATCAAGTACCGGTGTGGAGTGAGTAGCAGTCAAACGAGTCGCCGCCAAACAAATGTCCGCCGATACCTGCTGCGCGCGGGTGAGAGTATCCGTCGCACGCACCTGGGGCGCGGTGCCCACGCGTCGACGAAAGCCGCCAGGTAGTAGGAACGTCACAGATCCGCGCGAGCGATGATCAGCCCACGCCTGGCACGTCCCGCGCTAGAGTTGTGCCCATGAAGGCCCCCGAATGAAGCGAGTTCGAATCGCTCCCGGCAAGTTCGTCATGGTTTCCGCTGAGATGGCGGAGAAGGCGGCGCGCGTGTTCGCGACGGGCCTGACGCGCGACAAGGTCCGCGAACTCAAGGCCACTGAGCCGCGGCTTGCCACCGGCTTGATCATCGGCTCGCCCAAGCCGCTGGCTTTGGCCCGGTCGAAGACCGCTGTCGCGAAGGCTGTCGGAAGGGTCTCCTTGACTCCGCCGGCTTCAAGCAGCGCGGGACCGGCTGACGCGCCGGAAGAGACCTGAAGCCGCCAAGGGCGAAACCCGTCCGTCCGCCAAGCGCCCTTCCAACCGGGTCGGGCTAAGCAACCATCGGCTTCGTCCGCAGGTCGCGGAAACCGGATGATGATCAGGATGTACCTAAGGAAGTTCGGATTACCAGGGGTCCTTCCGAGAGCAACGACGTGATCTTGGCAGCGCTCATGTTGAACATCGTGCGCGTCAGTCTGGGCGCGATCATGGATGTGGGCGACTGGCCTTGCTCCCAGATGCCCCAGGCCTCGTAGTGCGGCATTTGACTTCCGGCTAGTTCAGCTGCCCAGGGTAGGTCCGGTACTGGTTGCGGCCTTGAGCCTTCGCCACGTACAGCGCCTTGTCCGCCATGGCTAGAACTCGTCGGGCGTCCAGGCGCCGATGCCCGTCTCGTCGTCAGGTGTGATGTTCGGGACGTACATCGCGCCGAAGGGTGTCGGCATCGCGCGGCCGCCGGCGAACTCGCGGCCGCCCGGCATGGTGTGGCAGGCCACGCAGTCGCCGGCGCGGGCCAGGTATTCGCCGCGGGCGATGACCTGCGTGGTCTTGTTGACCTCGGCGGGATGCGCTGACTTGGGCAGTTCCCCGGGAAGCATCAGGTAGAGGGCGCCCGCCGCTGCGATCGCCAGGGCGATCAGGATGCCGAAGACCTTCGCGAGGCGTCCCATGGCCTCAGCGCTGGCTGCCGCACGCGAAGGGCATGCGGTTGAGATTGGCCGGCTCGGGAGCCGCATCCTTCGGGGAGTCCTGGCGGGCAAGCCAGGCGGACACGGCAAAGACATCGTCCTCGCTCAAGCGCCCGGCGATGCGCCTCATGCAGTCGGGGTCCGCGGCGTGCCGCTCCCCCACCCGCCACCGCGTCAACTGCGCCGCGATATAGGTCGGGCGCAGGCCGATCAGCCCCGGAATGCCGGGAATCATCCCGGTGAGTCGGGCCCCGTGGCAGGCCGCACATGCGGGGACGCCCCGGCCAGGGTCTCCGACGGTGACGAGCTGCTGCCCCCGCTGGAGTTGAGCGTCGGCCGCCGGAGCCAGGTCTCGAGCGGCCAACGGCGGGCTCTGCCTTGAAAAATGTTCCGCAATTTCGCACAGGTAGTCGTCGGGAAGGTAGGCCACCAGGTAGTTCATCGGCGGGTAGCGCCGCGTGCCGTCCCGAAACGCAACCAACTGGTTGTACAGATACCCGGCCGGCTTGCCGGCAATGCGCGGGAAGTAGCCGTTGTTCGTTCCCTGACCACTTTGCCCGTGGCAGGTGACGCAGCCCTGGACGCGAGCGTCGATGGAGTCCAGTTGCTTGAATGCGGGTACCGCCGCATCCTGGGCCTGGGCCAGCTTTGCACCCCCCGACACCAGCATGACCGCCAGGACTGGCGCTACAAGAGGCCTTGGAGGAGGGTGCCGCGGCATCGTCAACACGCGTCAGTCACATCAATTCGAGCGTCGGGGCAATCGGAGTTCCCGACGCCACGGCATCAGCGAGCCCCTGCCGGCCCACCGCGACGCCCTCACCGCAGCGAGATTGACGCCGCTCAAACTCGGCTTTGCGGTAACTTGAAGCAGATTAAGGCCAGCCCTGATCAGGGAGCCGAGCATGGGCCACCATGCACATTCCCGCGTCCCCGCCCAGTTGCTGCGCCGGCTTACGTCAAACGCTGCTCCAAGGCTGGCAGCAGGACTTTCCGCTCCACACGTCACCTTTTCGCCTGATGGCAGCGCGCAGCGGCGCGAAGCCACGAGAGCTCCTTGACCTATGCCGGCAATTGAGCCGCAGCGGTGCCCTGCTGCCAATTCGCGTGCGGTGGGGAGCCGCGCTACGGCGGGAGCGCTGGAGACTCGCTTTCAACGCCCAGCCTGGATTCCGGTTAGCTTTGGCTTCCCTGCCAGGCTGCTTTCGCATCGAGAGCGTCGATACCAGCGCGAACCTCCCGACGATTTGGGCTGAAGTCGAAGCCCTTAACGAAACGGCGTTGCACCGTCAGCTCGCGCGCTTGGCACTGAGACCGGTGGCCCGCATCCGCTTGCCATCATCAGCGAACACGGTGTGCTGCGACGACCCCTTACTCGCTGCTCGCGTCGAACAGGGTCTGCAGATCTGTTCTCGGCCGTTTGCTGAATGCGCCAAGCAACTAGGCTGCAGCGAGCATCATGTCATATCCAGCCTGAGTTCATGGCGGCGCGGCGGGCAGGTCGAAGGTCTCATGCTGAAACCGCCTCCTACGTCGACCCCGCAATACGGAGTGCTTGCGCTATGGCGGCGCACCGCACCGACGGCTGACCTGCTGGCTCGGCTGCGCGAGCTGCCTGGCGTGGACAACGTTCTCGAAGGACCGGGGTCTCCGGAATGGCCGTGGCAGCTGAGCGTCGTAGTGCGCACCGCTTGCCAGCCCGGCGCCGAACAATGGCGCAAGCGGCTGGCGACTGCCGGGCTTGCAGCGGCGCCGGACGTTAGCCTGCCGCTGCGCATCGAGCAGCCGCGCGATCAGGCCCTGCTTTTCAACACCTAGGGTGAGGATAGGCGGCGAGGCGCTTGACGTCGCCGATTTGGATACGCCGCCCTTCGACCGCGATCAGCCTGCCCCCCTCCAGCTCGTGCAACACGCGCGAGAAGTACTCGGGCGTCAGCGACAGCCGCGAGGCCAGCGTCGCCTTGCTGACCGGCAGCACCACGGTGCTGGCGCCATCGTCGCCAGCATCGCGCAGCAGATAGCCGATGACGCGCTGCACGCCGGACTGCAAGGCATAGGCCTGCACATCGCCGACCAGGCCATGCAGGCGCCGGCTCAGGCCGGCCAGCATGCGCAGGGCCAGGCGCTGGTCGGCCGCCATCGCCGCCAACATCGCGTCGCGCGGTAGCACCAGCAGACGGGTATCTCCCAGGGCCTGCGCGTTCACCGGGCTCGGCCGGCCGAGGAACATCAGCGCCTCGCCAAAGCTCTGGCCGGTCGCCACCAGCTCGATGACCTTTTCGTTGCCATTAGGCGCCAGTACGAAGAGCTTGACTGGCTCGCCGAGGTTGACAAAGAAGGCCTCGCAGCTGTCGCCGGCCCGTAGCGCGAAAGCGCCGCGCTCCAGTGGCCGCCAGCGAGCCTCGGCGGCCAGGTGCTGCAACGAGGCTGCATCGATCTCGCTGAAGATGGGCAAGCGCCGCAGCCAGCGCTCGATGGGAACGGTGTCCATGCTCAGCCCGGCTGTCCATCGACACGCGGCCGCCCCAACCACGCGCCTTGGCGCCAGCCCCAAGTCGCGACCACGGCGGCCCAGATGGCTGCGGCCGGCAGCAACCCGACGGCCAGGCCCAGCGCTGCGGCGACGCGCAGCAGCACCGCAAGCTGCAGCAGGCGGTAGGCAGCCCAACCCAGGTTGTCGACGGCCAGCGACCGGCCGCTATGGCCCGCGGCAACGCGCGTGACCATGGCCATCAGCGTGCAGCCTAGCCAGCCCAGCGTCAGCGCATGCAGCGGTGCGGTGCCGAGGCCCGCAAGCCCGAAGGCCAGCCGGGCCTGGGAGGCGGCCTGCAGGCCCAGCGCCAGCCCCAGCCAGACAAAGCCGCCATGCAGCATGGCCAGTAGCCGGCGCGATTCGCCCTTGAGGCTCTGGGCAAGTCCCCAGCGCAGCGCCAGCGCGAGGAGCGCCAGCGACGCGAGGGCCAACGGTGGCGCCAGCAGGCTCGGCGCGAGCCAGCCCATCTCGGCCACGCCGCTCAGAGCTAGGCCGCCCAGCATGGGAAGCAGCAGCGCATTCGGCCGCCAAGCCTCCAACTGCGGCAGGGCCGCGGCGCTGAAGAAGGGAATCATGCGGTGCGACACGACGGCATAGACTGGTCCGACAAAGCCCCACAGGCCGAACTGGATGGCCGCGCGCAGCAGCACCGCGTCGCCCTGCACGAGGGCCAGGCAGGCCAGCAGCATGGCCACGACGCCGACGAAACAGGCCGCCAGCACCCAGCGCGCATGCAGGCGATCCAGCACACGACTAACCCGCAACATGGCGGCAAAGCGCAAGCTCAGGCGCAGCCAGCCGCAGGCGGAAGTCGCAACGCCGAAGGCCGCCAGCCACGCGCTGGCGTGTATGCCGACGAAGGCGATCAGCCAGCCGACGGCAAGCTGCAGCAGCGCTGTCAGCAGTGTGCGAGCGTCCACGCCGGGCTGGCCCAGCCAGCGGGGCCCGGCGGTGAACAGAAAGCCTGTCATGAAGGCCGGCATGAAGCCCAGCGTGAACAGCAGGCCATGGGCCAGCGTCGGCGGCACGGCCCAGCCTGGCGCGAAGCCCAGGCGGGCGGCCAGCAGCACCGCCAGCCACCAGAGCGCGAACAGGCCAATCGCCGCGGCACCGATGGCAAAGCCCAGACGATGCGGCGCGCTCAGCAGCCGCTTGAGCTGCCAGGGCGCAGCACTTGCGTTCATGCCGGCGTGCCCAGCGGGACGCCCGGCGTCAGCAACCGTTCCATCAGCTGGCTCACGCTGGCGATCTGCGGGCCGAAGGGCAGCCCGCCACGACCGCGGAAGAACAGGCCCTTGGCCATGTCGCCGCGCAGGGCCGCGGCCAGGCGCTGGTCGATGCAGAACTGGCCCCAGCCCTTGAGGCCGTCGCGCAGGCCGCACTGGGCCAGGCAGTCGAAGGCCATGGTGCAGCGCTGCTTGAGCTGGGCCACGGCCTGCAGCCTCTCCTCGGCCTTGAGGTATCTCTTCAGCCATGGCGTCAGCACGGCACGGGCCGGCAGGCCGGCCACGCTGGTGAACTCGACGAGGTCCTCGTCACGCGCCTCGGCCAGCACTTGCTTGAAATGGGGATGGGCGTCGCACTCCTCGGTGGCCACGAAGGCGGTGCCGAGCTGGGCCGCGTCGGCGCCCAGGGACTGCAGGCGCTGGATGTCCTCGCAGCGGCGCACGCCGCCGGCGGCGATCAGCGGCACCCGGCCCTCGACGCCGGCATCGCGCAGATGCTGGCGCACGGCCGGCAGCACGGTCTCGAAGTCGAAGCGTGCATCGCCCAAGTCGGCGACGCGGGCCGCGCCCAGGTGGCCGGCAGCATGGGCCGGGTGCTCGATGACGATGGCGTTGGGAATGCGCTGGCGGCGCTCCCATTTGCGCCACAGCAGCGCCACGCCACGGGCGTCGCTGAGGATAGGGATGAGGGCGGTGTCGGGATGGTCCTGGGCCAGCTCGGGCAGGTCCAGCGGCAGGCCGGCGCCGACGACCAGGGCGTCCGCCCCCTCCTCCAGGGCCGTGCGCACCGAGGCCGCATAGTCGCTGACGGCGCGCATCACGTTGACGGCCACCAGGCCACGGCCGCCGGCGATGCCGCGGGCGCGGTGGATCTCGCGCGCCAGCGCCTCCTGGTTGGCCTGCTGGATGACGGCCTTCTTTTCGTCGCCGTCATGCAGGCCTTCGCTGCGCGCCATCAGGTCGGCATGGTGGCGGCGCAGGTCCACCGAGGCGATGGTGCCCCAGGCGCCCAAGGCCGCCACGCTGCCGGCCAGGCGGTGGGCCGAGATGCCCACCCCCATGCCGCCCTGCACGATGGGCAGCAGCTGGCGCCCGGCCAGTTGCAAGGGGCGCAGGCCGGCGGCCGCCATGCGTTCGAGGAGCGAAGGAGGGGTCATGGCTGGGGCGGTTGAGGGAAAAGTCGATGCTGGCGTCAAGATTGAAACGCCGCTGTGATGCAGTTCAAGCTGGGGTGATTCAGCCGCCGAGCACATGCATGTCGGGGCGGACGATGCGGATGACGCTGAGCCGCTCGCGCTGTTCGGAATAGGCGTCGCTGCGCCGGGCCCAGATGGCGGCCAGGCGTTCGCGCAGCTGCGCCTCGCCGGCGTGGGGGTTGCGCAGCAGCGGCCGCAGATCGTGGCCCTCGGACGCGAACAGACAGGTGTAGAGCCGGCCCTCGGCCGTCAGCCGGGCGCGCGTGCAGTCGCCGCAGAAGGCCTGGCTGACGCTGCTGATGAAGCCGATCTCGCCGGCACCGTCGGCATAGCGCCAGCGCTCGGCCGTCTCGCCGCCGCGGGTGGGCCGCAGCGGCTGCAGCGGCCAGCGCGCGGCGATGCGCTCGCGCAGCTCGGCGCTGGGCAGCACCTCGTCGAGCTTCCAGCCGTTGTGGCGGCCGGCGTCCATGAATTCGATGAAGCGCAGCACCATGCCGCTGTTGCGGAAATGTTCGGCCAGCGGCAGGGCCTCGCGGTCGTTGACGCCACGGCGCACCACCATATTGACCTTGATGGACGTAAAGCCGGCGCTCCGGGCTGACTCCAGCCCGCGCAGCACCTCGGCGACCGGAAAGCCGACCTCGTTCATGCGCCGGAAGACGGCGTCGTCCAGCGCGTCGAGGCTGACGGTCAGGCGGTTCAGGCCGGCGTCGCGCAGGGCCTGGGCCTGGGCGGCCAGCAGGCTGCCGTTGGTCGTCAGTGCCAGGTCGGGCGCCGTGCCGTCCAGCGTGCGCAGGGCCGAGAGCTGGCCTATGAGGCGCGGCAGATCGCGACGCAGCAACGGCTCGCCGCCGGTCAGGCGCAGGGTGCGCACGCCCAGGGCCAGGGCCTGGCGCGCCACCTGGGCGATCTCCTCGAAGTTCAGCAGCCGCGCCTGCGGCAGGAAGCGGTGGCCCGGGCCGAACTTGCTGCGCGGCATGCAATAGCCGCAGCGGAAATTGCAGCGGTCGGTCAGCGAGATGCGCAGGTCGCGCCAGGGGCGCTTGCGAAGGTCGCGCACCGCGCCGTCGGCGCTCGTCCATGGCATGTGGTCCATGTGACCGATTCTTGGGCGCCGCGTCGCTGCGGCCCATCCGGCCGTGGCAGGACAGCGACCGGCGCGGCCTCCTCCTTTCGGACGACCCCGCCCTCCTCCGTCGGAGGCGCCGCGCCGCCTCGCGGCGGCTCAGACTGGACCTCGATGAACATCGAACACTTTGACGACCTGCTGGCCATGGCCCGCAGGCAACGCGAACCCCAGCATCTGCTGATGGTCTTCACCACCGCCGAATGCGACGCCGACGCGACGCCCGAGCAGCGCGCCGCTCATGCCGCCGGCAAGGGCGGCGTGCTGCGCCCGCTGATGTGCGTGGACAAGGACCCGGCCGACCTGGCCAACTTCGAGGCCCTGGCCGCCGAGGCGCGTCAGGCCGGCCCCACCTGGCAGCTGATGTTCACCGCCGCCCTGGTCGGGCGCACGACGGCCAGCGAGGTCAAGCGCATGCTGGAGCTGCTGGTCAAGCGCGTGGAGAGCGGCGAGTTCGGCGGCCTGCTGCCCTTCAACCCGGCCGGCGAGGCCGTGCTGATCGGTTAGGTCCGCAGCAGCAGGCCGGGCCGGATGGCCCGGGCCTCAGCCAGCAAGGCGGGCGAGGGCCAGGCCACCGGCGCGCGCAAACTGCCCGATGCATCGGGCAGGCGCGCGAGCTGCAGCACATGGCGTGGCACACCAGCCAGCTCGCGCACCAGGCGCAGCAGGTCGGCGTCGCTGAACCAAGCCGGATGCACGGTGCTGCGGCATTCGAAATCCACGCCGCTGGCCCGCAGCAGGGCCAGGGAGTCGCGCACCGCGCGCGTGCTGGCGCGGCGGCCGGTGATGCGGTCGTGCAGGCTCGCGTCGCCGAGCGCGGCCTTGATGTCCAGCCCCACCCAGTCCAGGCGCGGCAGCAGACCGCCCAGGCAGCGCGGCGCCAGGCCGGCCGTGTGCAGGCCGAGGGCATAGCCCATGGCTCGCAACTCGTCGAGAACGGCCGGCAGGGCCGGGTCCAGCGTCGGTTCGCCGCCGCTGAAGACGACGCCATCGAGCCGGCCCAGGCGGCGCGCCAGCCAGTCGCGCAGCTCAGGCCAGCGCGGGCCTTCCCCCCTGCCCCGCGGCTGCAGGCCGGGGTTGTGGCAATAGCCGCAGCGCCAGGGGCAGCCCTGCAGAAAGACCACGGCCGCCAGGCGGCCGGGGAAGTCGACGCTGCTGAAGGGCTGCAGGCCGGCGACGGCCAGTTGGCTCATCGCGACTGCACTCGGCCTTCCTCGAAGTGAACACGCTCGGCGAACTCGCCCTGCTTGCCGATGTTGAAGGAGGCGACGGGGCGGTGATAGCCCATCACGCGGGTCCAGACCTCGCAGCGCTGGCGTTCCTCTTCGCGCAGCGTGATGGCCTCGTCCTGGCGTTCGATGACAGCGTTCATGGGATCTCCTCAGGCGGGTTCGGTTTCGGATTGACGACGCTTGGCGGCCAGTCGCTCGGCGTCGCATCGGGGGCAGAACTCGTGGTGGCCGCTCAGATAGCCGTGGGTCGGGCAGATCGAGAAGGTCGGCGTCACGGTCACATAGGGCAGGCGGTGGTGGGACAGCGCCCGCTTGACCAGCTCGCGGCAGGCCATGGCCGAGCTGATGCGCTCGCTCATGTAGAGGTGCAGCACCGTGCCGCCGGTGTATTTGCGCTGCAGCTCCTCCTGGCGCTCCAGGGCCTCGAAGGGGTCGTCGGTGAAGCCGACGGGCAGCTGCGAGCTGTTGGTGTAGTAGGGATTCGCGTCGCTGCCGGCTTGCAGGATGGCGGGCCAGCGGCGCCGGTCCTCCTTGGCGAAGCGGTAGGTCGTGCCCTCGGCCGGCGTGGCCTCGAGGTTGTAGAGATGGCCGGTCTGCTCCTGGAACTCCACCATGCGCGCCCGCACATGGTCCAGCAGGCGCAGGGCCAGGGCATGGCCTTCCTCGCTCGTGATGTCGTGCCGGCCGCGGGTGAAATTGCGCACCATCTCGTTGATGCCGTTCACGCCCAGCGTCGAGAAGTGGTTGCGCAGGGTGCGCAGATAGCGCCGCGTGTAGGGGAACAGCCCCTGGTCGATGAGGCGCTGGATCAGCTTGCGCTTGATCTCTAGGCTGTCGCGGCCCAGCTCCAGCAGGCGGTCCAGGCGGGTCAGCAGGCCGGCCTCGTCGCCCGCGAACAGATAGCCCAGCCGCGCGCAGTTCACCGTGACGACGCCGACTGAGCCGGTCTGCTCGGCCGAGCCGAACAGGCCGTTGCCGCGCTTGAGCAGCTCGCGCAGGTCCAGTTGCAGCCGGCAGCACATGGAGCGCACCATCTGCGGCTCGAGGTCGGAGTTCAGGAAGTTCTGGAAATATGGCAGGCCGTAGCGCGCCGTCATCTCGAACAGGGCTTCGGTGTTGGGGTGGGCCCAGTCGAAGTCTTTCGTGATGTTGTAGGTCGGAATGGGAAAGGTGAAGACGCGGCCCTTGGCGTCTCCGGCCGTCATCACGGCTATGTAGGCGCGGTTGATGAGGTCCATCTCGGCTTGCAGCTCGCCATAGGTGAAGGGCTGCTCCTCGCCGGCGATGACGGGCACCTGCTCGGCGAGGTCGGCCGGGCAGGTCCAGTCAAAGGTCAGGTTGGTGAAGGGCGTCTGCGTGCCCCAGCGCGAGGGCACGTTGAGGTTGTAGATCAGCTCCTGCAGGCACTGGCGCACCTGCTCGTAGGAAAGCGCGTCCTTGCGCACATAGGGCGCCAGATAGGTGTCGAAGCTGGAGAAGGCCTGTGCGCCGGCCCATTCGTTCTGCAGGGTGCCGAGGAAGTTGACGATTTGCCCGACGGCGCTCGAGAGATGCTTCGGCGGCCCGGCCTCGACCTTGCCGGGCACGCCGTTCAGCCCCTCGTGCAGCAGGGTGCGCAGGCTCCAGCCGGCGCAGTAGCCGCTGAGCATGTCGAGGTCGTGGATGTGGAGGTCGGCCTCGCGGTGGGCGCGGCCGACCTCGGGCGGGTAGACATGGTCCAGCCAGTAGTTGGCGACGACCTTGCCCGAGACGTTGAGGATGAGCCCGCCCAGGCTCCACCCCTGGTTGGCATTGGCCTGGATGCGCCAGTCGCGCTGCTGCAGGTATTCGTTCATCGTGGCCTGCACATCGACCAGCGTCTGGCGGGCATCGCGCAGGCGGCGGTGCTGCTCGCGGTAGACGATGTAGGCGCGCAACGTGCGGCGCCAGCCGGCACCGAACAGCGTGGACTCGACGGCGTCCTGGATCAGCTCGATGCCCGGCAGGGTGTGCGCCATCAGCTCGGGCATCACGCCGTTCTCGGTCAGCCGGCGCGCCTCGTCGTCGCCGAACTCGCCGCTGGCGCGTCCGGCGGCGGCCAGGGCCTGCATGATCTTGTCCGCGTCGAAGGCCTGCAGGCGGCCGTCGCGCTTCATCACCTGCTGGGGATAGAGATTCATTCCACTACCTATGGTGTTTGCAACGCAGAGAGGCGCTACATCTAGTGAAGGGCAGTGTGACCAGCAGGCTCGGCGACGTCCTTGAACCAGGTCAAGAAGCTACGACGGCCTCGGGCATGGACAGGCGCCGCACCGCCTGCACAAAGCGCTGCAGCGTTGGCGAGCGTGCGCCGGGGGCGAGGCGGACGTCGATGAGCTGGAAGCAGCCGCGCGTTGCCAGGGCCTGGCGCAAGGCGGCGCCCAGCTCGGCGCGCGTCTGCACCGTGTAGCCGTCGCCGCCCATGCCGGCGGCCATGGCGGCGAAGTCCCAGGCGCCGAGGTCGTGGAAGCCGCCCTCGGGCATGAAGCTGCGCAGCATCTCCCAGCCGCCGTTGTTGAAGACGATGACGATGGGGTCGAGGCCCAGGCGGGCGGCGTGGCCGATCTCCCAGCCGGTCATCTGGAAGGCGCCGTCGCCGACGAGGATGAGGGGGCGCTGGCCGCTGGCGCGCTG
Source organism: Variovorax durovernensis (assembly GCF_977011995.1). Classification (NCBI taxonomy): domain Bacteria; kingdom Pseudomonadati; phylum Pseudomonadota; class Betaproteobacteria; order Burkholderiales; family Comamonadaceae; genus Variovorax; species Variovorax durovernensis. The sequence continues at coordinate 185,252 of NZ_CDRNCW010000003.1, forward strand.
CAGGCCGAGGCCGGCCGGCACCCCATAGCCCATGGTGGCGTAGTAGCCCGGCGCCAGCAGGGCCGTGGGCAGCACCGCCATGGCGGTGAACAGGCAGTCGCCGACGTCGCAGGCGATGGGCATGGGGCCGTGGCGGGCGAAGGCGTCGTTGATGGCGCGGGCGATGTCGGCCGGCTCGACCGGCGCCTCGTCCTCGACCAGGCCTTGCGGATAGCTCGGCGGCGCGGGCGGCGCCGCGACGGCGCTGCGCGGCAGCGGACAGCGCTCGAGCAGCGCATCGACCAGGGCCGCCAGTGGCAGCTCCGGGTAGACGTGGTGGCCGACACGCACCTCGTCGTCATAGGCCACCAGGGCATGGCGGAAGTCGATGCGCCGGGCCGACACGGCGAAGTTGGTGTCCGACACGATGACGCCCAGCAGCAGCAGCGCGTCCGAGGCCTCCACGCGCCGGCTCAGCTCGGGGTCGCCGGCCAGGCCGAGATAGGTGCCCGACAGCGGCAGGTCGGCATCGGCCAGCAGGCCGCGGCCCATGAAGCTCGTCAACACCGGCAGGCCCAGGCGCCGCGCCAGCTCGGCGACACGCGCCTCGAGGCCGTAGCGCCTGACCTCGACGCCGACGACCAGCAGCGGGTCGCGCGCCGCACGCAGCCGCGCCAGCAGCTCGTCGGCGCAGGCGGCCACGCGCTCGGCATCCCAGCGCCGCGGCGCGGGCGCCGGCACCTCGGCGCAGGGCCGCCCCGGCAGGTCGCGCGGGATCTCGAGGTAGACCGGCCGCGAGCGGGCCAGGGCGTTGTCCAGGACGCGGGCGATGGCCTGGGGCGCGCGCTCGAGGTCGTCCAGCCGCGCGCGGTCGACGGTGATCTCCTCGTAGAGCCGCCACTGCGAGTCGAGCTGCTTGACCTGGTGGTGCAGCAGCAGGCCGCTGACGGCCTCGTGGGCCGCCGGTGCGCCCGACAGCACCACCAGGGGCACGCGCTCGGCATAGGCACCGGCCACCGCGTTGACGAGGTTGAGGGCACCGGCGCCATAGGTGACGGCAGCCACGCCGAGGCCGCCGCGCACGCGCGCCGTCGCGTCGGCCGCGAAGCCGACGCCGGGCTCGTGGGCCAGGGTCAGGATGGGCAGGCGGCCGTCGCGTTCGATCTCGCGGAACAGCGGCAGCGCGAAGTCACCGGGGATGCCGAAGATCTCGCGCGCACCGCGCGCCAGCAGCGCATCGACGAGGCGCTGGGCCAGGGTGGAAGGGGAAGGCATGGGAACTCCTTGCGGCGCTCGTGGCGCCGCTTCTTCAAACCAGCACCGCGTGGTTGTCGGGTGCCAGGGGTTGGGGCCAGGCCAGCATCTGTGCGCCGTTGGCCTGCCAGCGCGCGACGCCGCGGCCGGCCACCAGCAGCACGGCGCGCTCACCGCCATGCCAGCCGTCGTGCAGCGCGCAGGGATCGGTGAGCTCGGCGATGCGGGTCAGGTCGGCCGGCACGCCCGGTTGCCACAGCAGCCCCTGGCCGGCCTTCTGCGCGCTGAGCACGAAGCCGCCGCCGGGCGCGGCACAGATGTCGCCGGCATAGCCCTGGCCCGGCCCGCCGGCCACGGGCAGCTGCAGCTGGTCGCCCTCGAAGACGGCCAGCAGCGGCGCGGCCGCGCGGCGTTCCTTGGCCGCGTGCGCGGCCTGCAGTGCGATGCCGAGGCGCTGGCCGTCGTGGGACCAGGCGAGATGGCGCAGGCTGATGTCCGGGTCGTCCAGGCGCCAGCGTGCCAGTTCACCGCCGGTAGTCGGGTCCAGCTTCAGCAGCGCCGAGGCAATGGCGCCTTCGCGCTTGCGTCCATCCGGCCAGCGCCGCAGGCCGCCGAGGGCGAGCAGCAGGCGGCCGTCGGGCTCCGCCACCAGCTGATGGGCGTCGCGGCCAGCCAGCGGCAGGCGGGCGATCAGTGCCAGCGTGCGCGGTTCGCGCAGGGCCAGGTGGGAGCTCTCGTCGCGCGGGTCGGTCTCGGTGGCGAACAGGCCGGCCGGGTGCAGCAGCAGATGGCCGTTGAAGCGCCAGGCACCGTCCTGGCGAGCCCAGGTGGCGGCGCCGGCGGCGTCGACATGCAGCAGCCAGTCGCCCGCCCGCGCTGCGACGGCGTAGAAGCCGCCCCGGCCGTCGGCGATCAGGCCATGGGCGCGGCTGGGCAGGGTCCAGGCGGCCAGCATGTCGATCCGGCGGGCGCCCCAGTCCAGGCCGAGCAGGCCGGCCTGCTCGCGCCCGTCGGCCAGGCGCCAGGCCAGGGCCAGGCGCTGCACCGGGGCGTCGGCTGCACTCAGCAGTGGGGTGGCCGCGGCAGCGGCCAGCAGGAGGCGTCGTTTCATCATCGGGCAGGCGCGACGGTCCACAGCGGACCGATCGCGTCCAGGGTGTTTTTCAGGATGAGGCCGTACTCGGTGTCGCCCTCCATGACGAGGGCGCCGTCGAAGAACAGGCGGTCGGCGTCGTCCTCGCCGCGCAGAAGCCGCCACAGCGCGTCGGCGCGGGCACGCAGGCGCAGATGGGGCGCCGCGCCCTCGCCGGCGGCGTGAAAGCCGCGCGGGCCGAGCTGCAGGCGCACGCGGGCGCCGAGTTCCTGCAGCTCGATCTCGACGGTGCGACCCTGCAGGGCTTCGCGCTGGGAGGCGTCCAGGCGCGGCAGCAGCAGGCGGTCAAGCAGCAGGGCCAGGGCCGTGGAAGGTGGCCGGCTGGGCAGGCGGGCGACGCGCTCGCGCCATTGCGGCGGCAGGCTGGGCAGGGTCAGGCTCGTCATGCCACCTCCGCGAGACCGGGCTGGCGGCGCGCGAAGCCGTCTACCAGGCGGCCCGGCAGCGGCAGCCCGCGCAGCTCGTCCAGCGCCTCCTCGGCGGGGGCGCCGCGCGCGAACACGGCGTCGAACAGTTCGACAACGCGGCCGAAGTGCTGGCCGCAGGGCGACAGCCGCAGCAGGCCGACGCCGGCCTCGCGCAGCGCCTGGCCCTGGCCCAGCAGGCATTGCAGGGCCGCGCTCTGGGTCTGGATGCCGTTGAGGGCCAGGAAGTCCTCGCCTTCCCCCGTCTTCAGCAGCAGGCCGTCGGCATCGTCGCGGCAGCGGAACTGGCAGTCGTCCTTCTGCAGCCGGTGATGGCGGGCCGTGAAGCAGCGCGCCGAGAAGGCCAGCGGCAGGCGGCCGAAGCCCCAGACCTCGGTCTCAAGGGCCGACGGCATGGGGTTGATGAGCGCTACCGCGTCCAGCGACAGCTCGACCGGCGCCACCCAGCGGTCGGCGCCTAGGGCCGCGTGCTCACCGAGGGCGGCAGCGTTGTAGATGTTCAGGTGGGGGCCGAGCGTGAAGGGACGGCGCCGGGCGCGCGACAACACCTGCAGCGCGGCGGCGTCGCCGGCCTCGACGGGAAACTCGTCCTGCTCGCAGACGCGGCGCAGCGTGCGCAGCTCGGCCTCGCTCATGACCAGGGCCATGGTGGCCAGGCGCACATCCTTGCCGGCGGTGCGCAGCTCGCGGGCGAGGGCCAGCCAGTCGTCGAACTTGATCTCGTTGCGCCGTGAGCAGACCAGCTCGCCCAGCACGACGCTGCGCACCGGCGCGTCGGCCAGGTCGGCATAGAAGTTCAGCACGGCCTCGCGCGGCCACCAGTACAGCAGGGGGCCGATGGACAACTCCGGCATCGTCTTCATCTCCAGGGGCGGTCGTAGGCGCCCAATGTGTGCTGCTGGCCCTCGGCCCAGCGGGCCAGCTGGCCGTCCCAGGCCGGCTGCACGCTGTAGCGGCCGCGGCCCTCCTGGGCGGCCCAGGCGGCGTCGATGGCGGCGCGCCAGACCTTGGTGACCTCGGCCACATAGGCGGGGCTGCGCTGGCGGCCTTCGATCTTGATGGCCTCCACGCCGGTGGCGATCAGCTGCGGCAGCAGGGCCAGGGTGTTGAGGCTGGTGGGCTCTTCCAGCGCGTAGTCGTTGGCCAGCTCGCCCACCTCGAAGCGGCCCTTGCACAGCGTCGGGTAGCCGCGCGGTTCGCCGGGGCGGTAATGGTCGATCAGCACGCCGCCGAGACGCGCGCGCACGCCGTCGGCGGCCTCGTCCCAGCGCACCGCACCGGGCGGCGAACAGACGCCGGCCGTGTTGGGCGACTGGCCCGTCGCGTAGCTGGACAGGGCACAGCGCCCCTCCACCATCACGCACAGGCTGCCGAAGCCGAAGACCTCGACCGGCACGGTGCAGTGCTTGAGCAGCTGCTGCACTTGCTGCAGCGTCAGCACGCGCGGCAGCACGGCGCGGGCGATGCCGTAGCGCTGCCGATAGAACTCGATGGCCTCCCAATTGGTGGCCGAGGCCTGCACCGACAGATGCAGGCGCAGCTGCGGATGGCGGCGGCTGGCATCGGCCAGCACGGCGCTGTCGGCCACGATGAGGGCATCGGCACCCAGCTCGGCGGCATGGTCGACGGCGCGCTGCCAGGGCCGGGTGTCGCGGGCGTCGGCAAAGGTGTTGAGCGCCATCAGCACCTGGCGGCCCTGGCGATGGGCCATCGTGACGCCTTCGTGCACCTGGGCGGCGTCGAAGTTCAGGCCGGCGAAGTTGCGTGCATTGGTCGCGTCCTTCAGGCCGAGGTAGACGGCGTCGGCACCAGCCTCGAGGGCAAGTTGCAGCGCACGCAGCGAGCCGGCCGGGCAGACCAGCTCAGGCTTGCGCGGCGCTGGCGTGAGGGCAGCGGCCGTCATGCTCAGGAGCAGCCACCACCGCCACCACATCCGCAGCCGCCGCCCTGGGGAGCGGGCGCCGTCGCCCCGCCGGGAGCAGCGCGGGTGATGCGGATGCGCCAGTAGCCGGGATTGGCCTGCACCACCTGCCAGTTGAAGGACTGCGGGCGGTAGGCGTGGAACTGCATCAGCAGTCCACGCGGTTCGTGGTCGTTGACCAAGTCGAAGGCCTCGCCCTCGGCGAGGGTGTCGAAGCACTGGAAGGCGAGCTGGTGGCGCTGCGGCGGGGCGAGCGGGCGGAGGTCGTGAAGGGCGTTGTTCATGGACCGGCAGCCTAGGGCCGGCGACGCCTGCGCGCCTTGATCCAGTTCAAGCCAGCGGAACGCCGCTGGCGTCCAGGCCGCTGTCAGCATCACCGAAGCGGTAGGGTCCGGTGCCTGCGTTGTCGGCGCGCGAGGCGGGCACGAAGGCGCCGACGCCGACGTCGAAGACATGCACTTCGCCGTCCTCGATGACGTAATGCCAGCCGTGCAGGGTCAGCGCGTGCGACTCCACCTGCTCGCGCACCATGGGGTAGTCCATCAGCCGCTCCAGCTGCAGCACGATGGCGCGCTGCTCGGTGCGGCGCATCACCTCGGGACCAGGCTCGGCGACGGGCAGGGCCGCCTCGCGGCCGAGGTCCAGCCAGCGCGCCAGGTTCTGGGCGGCGGGCGGTACCTCGCCGTACAGCGTGCGGATGGCGCCGCAATGGCTGTGGCCGCAGACGATGATGCGGCGCACCTGCAGGTTGAGCACGGCGAACTCGATGGCGGCGGCCGTGCCGTGGAAGCCCTGGCTCTGGTCATGGGGCGGCACAAAGGCACCAACGTTGCGCACCAGGAAGAGCTCGCCGGGCCCGGCCCCGGTCAGCAGATAGGGCACGAGGCGCGAATCGGAGCAGCCGATGAACAGCGTCAGCGGATGTTGGCCGTCGTCGACCAGATGCCGGAACAGCGAGCGCTGCTGCGGGAAGGCATCGGTCTGGAAGCGGCGCAGGCGTTCGAGCAGCTCGTCGGGCATCAGGGCCTCCTGACGCCATGAGAAGCCACGCGAACGAGTCTGGCCGACCGCCAGGCTAGGCGCGGCGCGACGCCCAGGCTAGCGCCTGGGCGAGCGGTGCAACAACGCATGGCGGTCGGCCAGGCCCGTTCCCTCCGGGTTGCCACCAGATAAGGGCGCCCACTTCGTTGCGAAGCCTCGCCGGGGGATCTACCCCGGCTTCGTTTCGCGCCTCGTTGGCGCCCTTTCTGGATGGCAACGCGTTGGCTTCTCATGGCGTCAGGAGGCCCTACTGCACCAAGGGCGAGCTGGCCTTTTGCAGATCGACACCCTCCAGGCGCGCATCGGCAGCCAGCGTCTGCAAGTACTGCCGCACCGCGCTGATCTGGTGCGCCTGGCGCATCTGCTGCGCCACTGCGGCCTGCACCTGCTCGAAGGCCGGCAGGCGGCCGGGTTCGCGGGCGTCGATGGCGACGATGTGCAGGCCGAAGCGGCTGTGCACCAGCTGCGGCAGCACGCCGATCTCGCTGCGGCCGAAGAGTTCGCGGGCGAACTCGGGAGCGCAGTCGTTGGCGGTGAGCCACCCCAATTGGCCGCCCTCGGCACCGCTCGGGCAGTTGGACAGGTTCTTGGCCGCGGTGGTGAACGCCGCCGGCTCGCTGGCGCGCAGCTCGATCAGATGGCCCTCGGCCTTCTGGCGCAGCAGGCCGACGTCGACACCCGGCGTGACGGCGAACAGGATGTGCCGCACCTGGATGCGCTCGCCCTGCGCGAAGTGCTTGCTGTTGGCCTCGTAATGCCGGCGGCAGGCGGCCTCGTCGGGCTCGGGCCCGGCGAGTTCCTGGGCGATCAGCGCCTCGATGGCGGCCGAGGCTGCCTCGCTGATCGCGCCCTGTTCGGGCGCGGGGTCGTCGGCATCCAGCAGGCCGAGCTGAATCGCTCGCTGGCGCAGCAGCTCGGTGCAGGCGCGCTGGCGCAGTTGCTCTTCGTCCAGTGCCTCGTCAGGCGCGGCGATCTCGATGTCGTTGACGGCGTAGCTCATCGCATCAGCCCTTCTTCGGCAAATTCAGGCGGCGCGAGCGCACCACTTGATACGGCCGGAACACATAGAAGATCGAAGCCAGCCCGCTCCACACATGCACCAGGCGGCTGAAGGGGAACAGCAGGAAGATCGTCATGCCCAGCACCATGTGCACCTTGTAGGGCCAGGCCAGACCGACCAGGCCGCTGGCGTCCGGGTTCAGCACGACGATGCGCTGCGCCCAGTCCGACAGGATCAGCATCACCGAGCCGTCGCTGTGCGACAGCGAGAAGGGCAAGGTGATCAGGCCGAGGGACAGCTGAATCCACAGGATCCACAGGATCGCCAGGTCGGTGCGGTGGCTGGTCAGGCGGATGCGCGGGTCGGTCATGCGGCGCCAGATCAGCATGGTCAGGCCGATGAAGCAGGCGGTGCCGGCCACGCCGCCGGCGACGATGGCCAGCATCTGCTTGTTGGCCGGGCTGATGAAGGACTCGTAGACCGCGTGCGGGGTCAGCATGCCCACCGTGTGGCCGACGAACAGGAAGAGGATGCCGCCATGGAACAGATTGCTCGCCCACTTCATGCCGCGCGAGCGCAGCATCTGCGAGCTGTCGCTTTTCCAGGTGTACTGGTCGCGGTCGAAGCGGGCCAGGCTGCCCATGAAGAAGACCGCCAGGCAGATGTAGGGGTAGACGACGAAGAGGAAGTTGTGCAGGGCGTTCATGCCTGTGCTCCTGAGGAGTGGGCGGTCTTGCGCACGATGTGGATGGGCTGCGGCTGGTCCGGCTTGGATTGGCCGGCGGTCGAACAGCCGCCGAAGGCTTCGGGCTCGGCCCAGGCCTCGTCGAGCTCGGGCTCGGGCGGGATCTCCACCGATTCGGCGCGCTCGCCGGCCAACTCCAGCACGGCGGCCAGCACGCTGGCGTAGGGCGATTGGCGGCGCAGCAGCGCGCTGAAGATGGCGCGAGCGATGTGGGCGATCTCGGCCAGGAAGGCCGTGGCCTCGCGCGGCGGCTGGGTGCTGGCGAACTCCAGCACCACGGCTAGGTGATCGGGCAGCTCGCCAGGGGCGAGGTAGAGCCCGGCCTTCTCGTAGGTTTGCTGCAGATCGATCATGGCCGGGCCGCGCTCGCGCGAGTCGCCATGCACATGCTCGAACAGATGCAGGGCGGTGCCGCGGCCGCGGTCGAAGAGTTCGACGTAATCCGACTCGACCGTGAACGGGTCGTCGCGTTGCAGACGGCCCAGCAGAGCGCAGAGCTCTTCCAGGCGCGCCGCCCGCAGCGCGCCCTCGCTGCGCAGCGCCTGCTGCAGCTCGGGGATGGCGGCCCGGAAGCTCGCGTCCGGGTAGCGCAGCAGCGCGGCCAGCACGCGTAGGCTGTAAGGGCAGGGATCGGGTTTGAACATGAGGTGTCCCTTCACAGCGTCGCCTTGATGGGGATGGTGCGCTTCTTCTCCGAGCCGAACAGGCTGGTCTCGGTCACGCCCTCGGAGCAGCCGTTGCCGAAGCTGAAGCCGCAGCCGCCGCGCACATTGAAGGCGTTCTCCGCGTACTCGCGGTGCGTGGTCGGGATCACGAAGCGGTCCTCGTAATTGGCGATCGCCATCACGCGGTACATGTCCTGCACCTGGGCCTCGGTGATGCCGGCCTGCTTGAGCACGGCATGGTTCTTCACGCCGTCCACATGCACGCCGCGCTGGAAGGCGCGCATGGCCAGCATGCGCTCCAGCGCACCGATCACCGGCGCGGTGTCGCCGGCGGTCAGCAGATTGGCCAGGTACTTGACCGGGATGCGCAGCTGATTCACGTCGGGCAGCTCGCCCACCGAACCGATCTGGCCGGCATTCGCCGCGGCGCTGATCGGCGACAGCGGCGGCACGTACCAGACCATGGGCAGGGTGCGGTACTCCGGGTGCAGGGGCAGGGCCACCTTCCAGTCCACGGCCATCTGGTAGACGGGGCTGTTCTTCGCCGCCTCTAGCCAGTTGTCGGGAATGCCGTCATTGCGGGCCTGCTCGATCACCTTGGGGTCGAAGGGGTCGAGGAACAGGTCAAGCTGGGCCTGGTAGAGGTCCTTGTCGTTCGGCGTGGCCGCGGCCTCGGCGATGCGGTCGGCGTCATAGAGCAGCACACCCAGGTAGCGGATGCGACCGACGCAGGTCTCGGAGCAGACCGTGGGCTGACCGGCCTCGATACGCGGGTAGCAGAAGATGCACTTCTCCGCCTTGCCGCTTTTCCAGTTGTAGTAAATCTTCTTGTAGGGGCAGCCCGACACGCACATGCGCCAGCCGCGGCACTTGTCCTGGTCGATCAGCACGATGCCGTCTTCCTCGCGCTTGTAGATCGAGCCCGAGGGACAGCTGGCGACGCAGGCCGGGTTCAGGCAGTGCTCGCACAGCCTGGGCAGGTACATCATGAAGGTGTTCTCGAACTGGCCGTAGATCTCCTTCTGCACGTCGTCGAAGTTCTTGTCCTTCGAGCGCTTGCTGAATTCGCCGCCGAGGATTTCCTCCCAGTTCGGACCCCACTCGATCTTCTCCATGCGCTGCCCGGTGATCAGGCTGCGCGGCCGCGCGGTGGGCGCGTGCTTCATCTCCGGCGCCGACTGCAGATGGTCGTAGTCGAAGGTGAAGGGCTCGTAGTAGTCGTCGATCTCCGGCAGGTTGGGGTTGGCGAAGATCTTCATGAGCAAGGACCACTTGCCGCCCTGGCGGGGCTGCAGCGTGCCGTCGGGCTTGCGGATCCAGCCGCCGTTCCAACGATCCTGGTTCTCCCACTCCTTGGGATAGCCGATGCCCGGCTTGGTCTCTACGTTGTTGAACCAGGCGTACTCGACGCCGGGGCGGCTGGTCCAGACGTTCTTGCAGGTCACCGAGCAGGTGTGGCAACCGATGCACTTGTCCAGGTTCAGCACCATGCCGATCTGTGCGCGAATCTTCATTGCGTGCTCCTCGCTTCTCAGGGGTTCTCGCCTTGCGCCTGGTAGGCGGCGGCGAGGTGGTCGTCACGCGGCGTATCGAGCCAATCGACCTTGTTCATCTTGCGGATCACCACGAACTCGTCGCGGTTCGTGCCGATCGTTCCGTAGTAGTTAAAGCCGTAGCTGTACTGCGCGTAGCCGCCGATCATGTGGGTCGGCTTGGTGACGATGCGGGTCACCGAGTTGTGGATGCCACCGCGCACGCCGGTGATCTCGGACCCCGGCGTGTTGATGATCTTTTCCTGCGCGTGGTACATCAGGGTCATGCCCGGATTCACGCGCTGGCTCACCACCGCCCGCGCCGCGATTGCGCCGTTCAGATTGAACAGCTCGACCCAGTCGTTGTCCTCGATGCCGGCCTTCTTCGCGTCGTCCTCGCTGAGCCAGATGACCGGCCCGCCGCGGTTCAGCGTCAGCATCAATAGGTTGTCGCTGTAGGTGCTGTGGATGCCCCACTTCTGGTGAGGCGTGATGAAGTTCAGCGCTATCTCCGGATGGCCGTTGGGCTTGATGCCGGCGATGCCGGCCGTGGTCTTCAGGTCCACCGGCGGGCGGTAGCTGCTGAAGCCCTCGCCGAAGGCGCGCATCCAGGCATGGTCCTGGTAGAACTGCTGGCGACCGGTCAGCGTGCGCCATGGGATCAGTTCATGGACGTTGGTGTAGCCGGCGTTGTAGGAGACCTTCTCGCTCTCCAGCCCGCTCCAGGTCGGCGAGCTGATGATCTTGCGCGGCTGCGCCTGCACGTCGCGGTAGCGGATCTTCTCGTCCTCGCGGTGCAGGGCCAGATGCACATGTTCGCGGCCGGTGGCCTTGCCCTGGGCCTCCCAGGCCTTGACGGCGACATGGCCGTTAGTCTCGGGCGCCAGCTGCAGGATGACCTCGCAGGCATCGATGTCGCTGACGATGCGGGCACGGCCGGCGGCGTCCACGCCGTTGAGTTCGGCCAGCTGGGCGACCTCGGTCCTGGTGTCCCAGCCAATGCCCTTGCCGCCGTTGCCCAGCTTGTCCAGCAAGGGGCCCAGCGACGTGAAGCGCTCGTAGGTCGCCGGGTAGTCGCGCTCGACGACGGCGATGGTCGGCGCCGTCTTGCCGGGGATGAGCTCGCACTCGCCCTTTTTCCAGTCCTTGACGTCGAAGGGCTGGGCCAGCTCGGACGGCGTGTCATGCATCAGCGGCGACATGACGACTTCCTGCTCCACGCCGAGATGGCCGACGCAGACCTCGCTGAAGGCCTTGGCGAAGCCCTTGTAGATCTCCCAGTCGCTCCTGGCCTGCCAGACCGGGTCCACCGCCGCCGACAGCGGGTGGATGAAGGGATGCATGTCGCTGGTGTTGAGGTCGTTCTTCTCGTACCAGCTGGCCGTGGGCAGCACGATGTCCGAGTAGAGGCAGGTCGTGCTCATGCGGAAGTCCAGCGTGACCACCAGGTCCAGCTTGCCCTGCGGGGCGTCGGCGTGCCAGCGCACCTCGCGCGGCTTGGCATCGTCGGCGCCGAGGTCCTTGCCCTGCACGCCGTTCTCGGTGCCGAGCAGGTGCTTGCAGAAGTACTCATGGCCCTTGCCGCTGGAGCCCAGCAGGTTGGAGCGCCAGACGAACATATTGCGCGGCCAGTTCTGCGGCGCGTCGGGGTCCTCGCAGCTCATCTGCAGCGAGCCGTCGCGCAAAGCCCGCACCACATAGTCCTTGGGCGCGAGACCCGCGGCCGCGGCGTCGCGGACGACCTGCAGCGGGTTGGTCTGGAGCTGGGGCGCGCTCGGCAGCCATCCCATGCGCTCGGCGCGCACATTGCAGTCGATCAGGCTGCCGTTGAACTCGGCGCGCTCGGCGTCGGTCGCCAGCGGCGACAGCACCTCGTCCACACCCAGCTTCTCGTAGCGCCACTGGTCGCTGTGGGCATAGAAGAAGCTGGTGCTGTTCATCTGGCGCGGCGGGCGCACCCAGTCGGTGGCGAAGGCCAGCGGCACCCAGCCGGTCTGCGGGCGCAGCTTCTCCTGGCCGACGTAATGCGCCCAGCCGCCACCGCTCTGGCCGATGCAGCCGCACATCATCAGCAGGTTGATGACACCGCGATAGTTCATGTCGCAGTGGTACCAGTGGTTCATGGCGGCGCCGATGATGATCATCGACTTGCCCTGGGTCTTGTGCGCGTTCTCGGCGAACTCGCGCGCCACGCGGATGACCTGGGCGCGCGGCACGCCGGTGATGGCCTCCTGCCAGGCCGGGGTGTAGGGGGCGTTGTCGTCGTAGCTGGCCGCACCCGAGCCGAAGCCGCGGTGGATGCCGTACTGCGCGGCCTGCAGGTCGAAGACGGTGGCGACCAGGGCCTCGCCGTCCTGGGTCTTCAGCCGGGTCGCCGGCACGCGGGCGCGGTGGCTGACGCCGTCCTGCTGCGGGTTGGGCGTGAAGTGCTCGCTGGCGCTGCCGGCGAAATAGGGGAAGGCGACGTCGACGATCTCGTGGGTCTGCTCGCCGTCCTCGGCGAGGGAGAGCTTGAGGCGCACGTCGCCGCCGCCCTCGGCCTCCTTGGCCTCCAGGTTCCACTTGCCGGTGTCGTCGCGCCCTTCGGCGCCCCAGCGGAAGCCGATGGAACCGTTGGGCAGCACCAGGCGGCCGCTGTCGTCATAGGCCAGTGTCTTCCATTCAGGGTTGTTGGCCTGACCCATCTGGCCGGCCAGGTCGCTGGCGCGCAAATAGCGGCCGGGCAAGCGGGTCTTGCGACCGTCGGGCAGGGTGCGCTCCTCCAGCATCACCAGCAGCGGCAGGTCGGTGTAGCGCCGCGCATAGTCGTCGAAGTAAGGCGAGCGCTGCTTGAAGTAGAACTCGTTGAGCGCGACATGGCCCATGGCCATGGCCAGCGCCGCGTCGGTGCCCTGCTTGGGATGCAGCCACAGGTCGGCCAGCTTGGCGACCTCGGAATAGTCGGGCGTCACCGCCACCGTCTTCGCGCCCTTGTAGCGCACCTCGGTGAAGAAGTGGGCGTCCGGCGTGCGCGTCTGCGGCACGTTGCTGCCCCAGGCGATGATGTAGTGGCTGTTGTACCAATCGGCCGACTCGGGCACGTCGGTCTGCTCGCCCCAGATCTGCGGGCTGGCCGGCGGCAGGTCGCAGTACCAGTCGTAGAAGCTCATGCAGACGCCGCCGATCAGGCTCAGGTAGCGGCTGCCCGCCGCGTAGCTGACCATGCTCATTGCCGGGATGGGCGAGAAGCCGATGATGCGGTCCGGACCGTGCTGCTTGATGGTGTAGACATTGGCCGCCGCGATCAGCTGGTTGACCTCGTCCCAGGTCGAGCGCACAAAGCCGCCCATGCCGCGCACCTGCTGGTAGTCACGCCGCGCGGCCTCGTCGGCCTGGATCAGCGCCCAGGCGTCGACCGGCGTCTTGGCCACCTTCAGCGCCTCGCGCCAGCGCTTGAGCAGACGGCCGCGCACCATGGGGTACTTCACGCGGTTGGCGCTGTAAAGGTACCAGCTGTAGGAGGCGCCGCGGGCGCAGCCGCGCGGCTCGTGGTTGGGCAAGTCGGCGCGGGTGCGCGGGTAGTCGGTCTGCTGGGTCTCCCAGGTCACGATGCCGCCCTTGACGTAGATCTTCCACGAGCAGGAGCCGGTGCAGTTCACGCCGTGGGTGCTGCGCACGATCTTGTCGTGGGCCCAACGGTTGCGGTAGGCGTCCTCCCAGGTGCGGTCCTCGCCGGTGCTGACACCGTGGCCGCCGGCAAAGACCTCCTTGGGCAGCTGGAAGGCGGTCAGTCGATCCAGGAAATGAGACATCTGTTTCTCCGTTAGCAAGACAGGGGGGCGCGCGGCCGGCCGTAGAACCACCAGCAGATGGCCATGCAGCTCAGATAGAACGCCAGGAAGCAATAGAGGGCGGCCTGGGGGCCGCCGGCCAGCGCGATGGCGCTGCCGAAGCTCTTGGGGACGAAGAAGCCGCCATAGGCCCCGATGGCCGAGCACAGGCCGAGGGCCGCGGCGCCCTGGGCATGGGCTTCGCGGGCCGAGCCACCCGCCTGCTCGGCTTCGCGGAGGAAGCCGAGCGGCACCATCCGGAAGGTGCTGCCATTGGCCACGCCGGCCGCGATGAAGATCAGCACAAGGCTGGCGATGAACAGCGGTCCGCCCCCCTCGCCCATCAGGCTGGCCAGCAGGCCCACGACGCCCAGGGCCAGGGCGCCGAAGCAGCCGAGGCTGATGCGGGCGCCGCCGAGGTCGTCGGCCAGCCAGCCACCCAGTGGCCGGGCGAGTGCACCGAGCAGCGGGCCCAGCCAGACCAGCTGCTGCGCGGCCTGCTGGTCGGGGTATTGGCTGCGCAGCAGCAGCGGGCCGGCCGCCGCGAAGCCGATGAAGCTGCCGAAGCTGCCCAGATACAGCCAGCTCATCAGCCAGCTGTGGCGGTGCGTGAAGAGCTGGGCCTGCTCGGCCATGCTGACGCCACCCGAAGGCAGGTCATCCATGCCGAACCAGGCGGCCAGGCTGGCCAGGGCGATCAGCGGCAGCCAGACGAGACCGGCATTGGCCAGCCACAGGCCGTCGCCCTGCACGGGCAGCCCGAAGAGGTCGAGGGCAATTACGGCTGGCACGGCCCACTGCACGAGGCCGATGCCGAGGTGGCCGAAACCGGCGCCCAGACCCAGGGCCACACCCTGATCCCGCGCCGGAAAGCAGGCGCTGATGTGGGCCATGCAGCTGGCGAAATTGGCGCCGCCCAGCCCACACAGCAGCGCGAGCACGACCATCCATTCATAGGGCGTGCCGGGGTCCTGCACGGCCAGCGCGATGCCGGTCGTGGGCAACAGCAGGCTGGCGGTGGACAGGGCTGTCCAGCGCCGCCCGCCGACCCAGGGCACAGCAAAGCCGTAGAAGATGCGCAGCGTGGCGCCGCACAGCGCCGGCAGCGCGCTGAGCCAGAACAGCTGGTTGGTGCTGTAGCGGAAACCTGCCGCCGGCAGGTGCACGACGAGGACCGACCACAACATCCACACCGCGAATGACAGAGCCAGCGGCGGGATGGCGAAGCCAAGATTGCGCAGCGCCACGGCACGGCCACGGTCTGCCCAGAGGTCAGGGTCTTCCGGATTCCAGGGCAGCGGCAGGGACAGGGGCTTGCTCACGGTTGTCATGCTCCGCCACGGCGCATGCCGCGGCCATCCATCGCCGGGCGAGGCCGCCCGGCGCGGAAGGACGAGGCGGGTCGGCAGGAACATCGTTCTTTCGGACGATGGGTGGCCGGTTCAGGGATTGCGGATCTCCGCGCCGCGGCGCAGATAAAAGACCCAGTTCAGCACCAGGCACGCCGCATAGAAGGCCGCGAACCCGTAGAACGCGAGCTGCGGCGTGCCGGCCTTGATCTGCTCGCCGATCAGCACCGGCGCGATGAAGGCGCCGTAGGCGGCGACAGCCGAGGTCCAGCCCAGCACCGGGCCGGCTTGTGTGCGGTCGAAGATGACGCCAACCGAGCGGAAGGTGGAGCCGTTGCCCACGCCGCTGGCGGCGAACAGCAGCACCATCAGCCCCATGAAGGCCGGGAAGTACTGTTCGGGCGTGGCCGAGCCGTAGGCCTGCTGCATCACATAGCCGACGGCCACCGAGGCGAAGACCATGACGGCCGAGATGACCTGGGTGACGATGGAGCCGCCGACCTTGTCGGAGATCCAGCCGCCGACGGGGCGCACCGCGGCACCCACGAAGGGGCCGATCCAGGCGTAGGTCAGCGCGGACGGGGCGTTCGGGTTCTTCAGCGTGTGTTGCAGCACGCCCGCGGCATCCGGCACGTGCTGGAAGCCGAAAATGACCGTGATGGCCAGCGGCAGGGCCATCGAGAAACCGATGAAGCTGCCGAAGGTCACCACGTAGAGCGCCGTCAGGCTCCAGGTGTGCTTGTTCTTGAAGATGGCGAACTGCTTGGCCACGTTCTCCTTCATCGCACCGAAGGCCGCCAGGCGCATGACGAGCAGCGCAGCCATGATGTCCAGCGGGATGGCCACCCACATATTCAGCAGACCCAAGCCGGTAGGCGCCGGCAGGTAGAGGTAGAGCATGCCGATGGACGGCACGAAGGCCAGCGAGTACAGGTAGCTGATCTTCAGGAAGGCCACCAGCGGCGAGCCGGACTGCGGCGTGACCGTCTTCAGGTTGTTCATGCCGAACCAGCACAGCGCCGACAGCGGCACGAGCGACAGCACCCAGGCAAATCCGGCGTTCTGGATCCAGGTCGGCGTGCCGGCGGGGATCTTGCCGAAGATCCAGCCACTGGCCTTCACGAGCGTCATGGAATCGCCCGTCATGCCGAAGAAGCTCATCGTCATGACGAGTGGGATGACGACCTGCATCGTCGTGACACCGAAGTTGCCCAGTCCCGCGTTCAGTCCGAGCGCCGTGCCCTGGAGGCGCTTGGGGAAAAAGGTGCTGATGTTGGACATCGACGAGGCGAAGTTGCCGCCGCCCACGCCTGACCACAGCGCCATCAGCTGGAAGACCCACAGCGGCCACTCGGGGTGCTGCAGCGCGATGCCGGTGCCGATGGCAGGGGCCAGCAGCATGGAGGTCGTCAGGAAGATGGTGTTGCGCCCCCCGGCCATGCGGATCAGAAAGGAGGCCGGGATGCGCATGGTGGCGCCTGAGATGCCGGCGATGGCCGTCAGCGTGAATAGCTGGGCCTGGCTGAACGGGAAGCCAAGGTTCAGCATCTGCACGGCGATGATGCCCCACATGCCCCAGACGGCGAAGCCGCACAGCAGAGCCGGGATGGAGATCCACAGGTTGCGGTAGGCGATGCGCTTGCCGGTGCTGCTCCAGAAGCTCTCGTCCTCGGGACGCCAGTCGTGGATGTCCGGGCCGCTCGCCGGGACGGCGGCATTCGGGTTCTTGCTCATGATGCAGTCCTTTGCCGGTCAGCCGGCGAGGTGAAATTCGGGCGCGTTGCGGCCCATGACTTCGGTCTTGCGCACCTCGGTCCAGTACATCCAGATCAGCGAGACCCAGACGACGCCGTACATCAACATGAAGGCGCTGGAGCGGATGCCGGTGAGGTCCAGAAGTGCACCGAAGAGGATGGGCAGGATGAAGCCACCCAGGCCGCCGGCCAAGCCGACGATGCCGCTAATGGCGCCGATGTTCCCGGGGTAGTCGTCACTGATGTACTTGAAGACCGAGGCCTTGCCGAAAGCGAAGGCCACGCCGAGAACGGCCAGCAGCCCGGTAAAGGCATAGACGTTCAGGCCGATGTGGAAGGTCTTGGGGCCACTGAGCGTGACGACCGTGAAGTCGGTCTGCGGGTAACTGAGCAGGAAGAGGCAGATCCAGCTCACCCACATCACCCACCAGGTCACCTTGTGGGCACCGTACTTGTCAGACAGCAGGCCGCCAATGGCGCGCAGCACGCCGCCGGGCAGGCTGAAGCAGGCTGCCAGCAGCGCCGCGACGCGGATGTCGAGGCTGAACTCGCCGACGTAGTACTGAACCATCCACAGCGCCAGTGCGACGTAGCCGCCGAAGACAATGCTGTAGTACTGGCAGTACTTCAGCACGCGCGGGTCGTTCAGCGCCTTGAGCTGGTCACGGAAGCTGACGTTGCTGGCCACGAGGTGGGCCGGGTCGCTGTGGCTGAACAGCCAGAACAGCACGACGGTACCGGCCATGATGGCCGCGTAGACCTGGGGCACCATGGCCCAGCCGAAGCTGACGAGCAGCACGGGCGCGACGAACTTGTTGACCGCCGAGCCCGAGTTGCCGGCGCCGTAGACCCCCATGGCCATGCCCTGGCGGCTCTTGGGGAACCAACGCGCGACGTAGGGCGTGCCGACCGAGAAGGAGCCGCCCGCCAGGCCGACGAAGAGGCCGATGACGAGGAAGTGCCAGTACTGCGTGGCAGAGGCCATCAGCCAGATGGCTGGCACGGTGACGAGCATCAGCAAAGCCATCACGATGCGCCCGCCGTAGCGGTCGGTCCAGATGCCCAGGGGCACGCGCACTAGCGAGCCGGTCAGCACCGGCATGGCCGTGAGCAGGCCGAACTCGGTGGCGTTGAGGCCGAGCTGCTTCTTGATCGGGATGCCGATGACGCCGAACATCATCCACACCATGAAACAGACGGTGAACGCCAGGGTGCTGACGATCAGGACTGACCAGGCCTTGCGGTCGATGGGGGCGGCGGACATGCGCTTGCTCCTCCTCAGTGACGATGCAGCCACTGTCCCGCGCTACGCGCGGCACGCACATTCACCGGAGGATCAGCCGGGCACCACCCGCTGGAAGGACGACGACCGTGGCGGCCTCGTCCGGAAGAACTAGGCGGCTCTTTGCTGCGTCACGAGCACGGCCGCCTGCACGCGCGAGTCCAGATCCAGTTTGCGCAGCAGATGCTGCACATGGATCTTGACGGTCGTCTCGGCAATGCCGAGCTCTCGCGCGATCTGCTTGTTGGAGTCGCCGCGAGCGATCAGGTCGACGATCTCGCGCTCGCGCGGCGACAGCGTGGCCAGCGGGTCGGGCGGCGGCGAAGCGGCAAGGGAAGCCGCCTCGGCCTCGTGGCGGAAGGCCGTGGCCAGCTTGCCGGCCATCTCGGAGCTGAAGCTGGACACGCCGCGCACCGCGCGCTCGATGGCCTGGGTCAGTTCCTGGTTGTCGGCCGTCTTCAGCAGATAGCCGCAGGCGCCTGCACGCAGGGCGGCGCCCAGGTCGGCCTCCGACTCGCTCATGGTCAGCATCAGCACCTGGCAGCCTGGCGCCGCTGCCTTCAGCGCCGGCAGGGCCTGCACGCCGGTGACGCCGGGCAGATGGTTGTCCAGCAGGATGACCTGGGGCCGTAGCTCGGCTGCGAGCCGCTCCGCCGTACCGGCGTCGCCAGCCTCGCCGACGACCTGCAACTGCGTCTGAGTGCCCAAGAGCGCGATCAAGCCGCGGCGGAACAACGTGTGGTCGTCGACGACGAGGACACGAATGGGTTGGTCGTTCATGGAGTCACAGCCTCGGATTCGGCCAGCGAGATGCGCACCAGGGTGCCACTGCCGGGTTGGGATTTCAGGGACACGGCGGCGCCGACCTTGGCGGCACGCTCGCGCATGATGCGCAGGCCCACATGGCTGTCATCCGGCGCATCGGCCACCGGGTCGAAGCCGCGGCCGTCGTCGCACACATCGATTTGCAGACTCGGTTGGTGCACCAGCTTGACCTGCACCTGGCTGGCCCGGGCATGCTTGCGCACGTTGGCCAAGGCCTCCTGAACGACATGCAACAACTGAACCTGCACGTCGGCCGGCAGCGGCGCGCCGTGGCCGTCCACCTGCAGCTCGGCCGGCACACCGCTTTGCAGGCGGAATTTCTGCAGCGTCTGCTGAAGGGCCGGCAGGAGGTCGTCGCCGTCGGTGCGGGTGCGGAAATGCATCAGCAGCGCGCGCACATCGGCCGTGCTTTCCTTCAGGCCCAGCTCCAGCTCGTCGAGCAGGCGCGCAGCCACCGGCGCCTGGCCGTTCTGGTGGGCATCCTTCAGCAACTGCAGCTGGATCTTCATGAAGGCCAGGCTCTGGGCGATGGAATCGTGCAGTTCGCGGGCCAGCATGCCGCGCTCCTCGGCGACCGCGGCCTCGCGCTGCAGGGCCTCGTTGCGCAGGCCTTCCATGGCGCTGGAGAGGTGGCTGGCGAGGCTGTCCAGCAGTTCGCGGTCCGCCTCGGCGAGTTGCGGGGTCTCGCGGTAGAGAAGATCGATCTCGCCCATGGCGCGGCCTTGCACCGTCAGTTCCACGTTGACCAGCGCAACGAAACTGGCCTTGGCGCAATGCGAGCTGGGCTTGGCGCCCGGCGTGATCGGGATGACGCGGGCGCGCACCGCCGGACTGCCGCAATGACAGGCGCCAGGCACCAGACAGCGCTCCGCCTCGACCATGGCGGGCGGCAGGCCTTGAGAGGCCAGCAGCACCAGGCGCTGCTCACTAGGGTCCAACCAGCGCACGGCGATGGCGTCGGCACTGGCCAGCTGGCGCACGCGGTCGGCGAAGCCGGCGGCCAGCTCGCGCTGGGACTGCGCGCCGGCGGCGAAGGCTGACGCTTCATACAAGGCCGCCAGGCGCCGCTGCTCGTCGCGCAGGTCGGCCGTCTTGGCCCGTACCTCGTCCTCCATGCCGCGATAGACGGCCTGCAACCTCTCCGCCATTCGATTGAAGCCGCGCGCCAGCTCGCCGAACTCGTCCTGGGCGTTGCCAGGGATGCGGATACCCAGCGTGCCCTGTTCCAGCGCTTTCAGGCCGCGGCGCAGCCGATCCACCGGGGCGAACACGACGAGATGCGAGGCATAGAGGAACACCACCGAGGCCGCGATCGCAAGGCCCACCAGGGTCAGTTGAACAGCAGACAAGAGCGAGCTCCATGCCGCCATGCGCGCCTCGACGGCATCGACGAGCAGGTTGACACGGTTCACCAGAGCCTCGGCCTGAGCGCCGGTTGGCGCAGGCACGCCGTCGGTGGCCGCAGAAGTCAGCCGGCGCCAGTCCTCATTGACGGCCCGGTAGGCGACCTGTGTCTTTTCGTCGCGCGGCAAGAACAGCGGCCTTGCGGGGTCGCCGATCTGCAGTTGCCTCAGCGCCGACTCGTAGGCGCGCGCCTGAAATTGCAACTGCGCCCGGTCGCCGGTCGCCGCCAGATGGGCCATGCGCCAGGTCTGCATGCGCAGCCGCCCGGCTTCGTTGACCGCTGCGGCGCCGCCCTCCAACTGCCAACCTATCCACAGCGTCACACCGATGGCGGTAAGAGCGATGGTCAGAAGCATAGCTCCAAGGATGCCGATCTTGGTGGCGAGGGGGGCGCGGCTCCAGGAGATGAACATGCCGGGATTCTGGGCAGCGCCCTGTGCAGCCGACTTGATGCAGGTCAAGTTTGAAGCTCGGCATGGTTTGCCATGCGTCAAGACATTGCAAGCGTGCCGCTGGCACGTTGTGCCGCAGTGAAGAAGCTCGCGATCAAGCCTGCCAATCCTGTGCGCATCTGCTCGGGCAAGTTGCCGGGCGCCATGAGACGTGAAAATCCTGGACCATGCGCCGGCCGAAGCCAGAGCCTCTGTCGTGCAGGGGTGCGGCACTCAAGGCGAACCAAACTGCTCTTCCTGGCTGCCGGAGAGCTGCGCAAGGTCGCGACGGTACAGGCGTCAAGCGTGCTGCTCACCATCGCACTGCTCGCTAACCGCGGCGATCGTCGGCTCCTGGGAGGGCGCCGACGGTGTTGACACTGGTTGCGCCTCTTCCTTCCTTGCATCGAGTCCCCAGGACATCCAGTCGTCGCCGAAGAGCACCGAGGGATGTGGGGTCGCCACACTGCCGTTGCCGCACTGCAAGGCGTCTGCCGGGCAATACTTGTCGCAACCCCAGCAGATGCGCTCAGGATTGGCGGGCTTGATCGGGAATTTCTTGACCACGTTGATTGACTCCTGCCGGGAGGTTCATACGACCTGCAGCACGCCGTCCGAGCGCTTCTTCCATTCGACCGGGCAGACCATGAAGACCGTGCGGTCGTGTCCATACTCGAGCAGCATTTCGCGCACACGCGCACGCCAGATCGCCCCAAGTCGCTCCTCGTCCCCGACGCTTGCCCTGCCTGAGGCGACCCGTGCCATCAGGCCTTCGACGGAAGGTCCTTCGGGCATCGCCGCAAGATTGGCACCAACGTCGACCGCCACCTGCTTGTCGAGCCGCGTGAACCGCAACTGCATCAGCAGGTCCGGTTTGCTGCGGATCAAGCCCGCCCGGCTGAACCGGCCACCCAGTCCCTTGAAGCCGGAACCTCCGGCCGCGCCCGTCAACATCTGGATGACGGTGGCCATGACTCCGTTGCTGCCTGAGCGGGCGTCGTCGCGGAACTCGACCTTGACGCTGCCACGCTGTGGTAGTTCGCCGGGATAGAGATGTTCGAGCGCCAGCAGCGTCAACCAGTAGGCACAAGCCACCGTGGGGCAGGCATGGCCCGTGATCCGGACCGCATCGACAAAGCCGTACTCCAGGATGCCGTCCTGCGCGCAACCGAAGACGCGCGCGAGGGGGTCCTGCACGCGAAGACGGGGAATCTGGTCAAAGTAGTCGGGGAACTTCATGGCGGTACTTCATTCAGACGATCTTGGAAAACCGCCGCCTGTCCTTGGCGGCCTGGAGGTGCCGGTCGAACACCATCGCCACGGCGCGGATGAGGAACCATCCTGCTGGCGTGACCTGTACGGCTCGATCCGAAAGCTCGAGCAACCCTGAATCGGCCATGCCGCTGAGCACGGTGACTTCGTTGTGGAAATACCGAGTGAACTCGATGCCGTGCGCACGCTCGACCGCGTCGAAGTCCAGACGCCCCTGGCACATCAAGGCCATGATGACGTCGCGCCGGATTTCGTCATCCCTGTCCAGCGCGTAGCCGCGCACGACGGGCAATCGCCCTTGGTCGATGCTCTCGTAGTACTCGGGCAGCGTCTTGGCGTTTTGGTAGTAGTCCGAACCAATACGCCCGATGGACGACACGCCCAGCGCGATCAGGTCGCAGTCCGGTTGCGTGCTGTAGCCCTGGAAGTTCCTGTGCAGCCGACCCTCGCGCTTGGCGACCGCCAGCGAGTCCCGTGGCAGGGCGAAGTGATCCATGCCGATGTACTCATACCCTCGCGCCAGGAAGCCTGTGATCGCATCGCCGAGCATGGCAACCCGCTGGGACGGCTCGGGCAGGTCCGCGTCATTGATGCGGCGCTGCGGCTTGAACCGCTCCGGCAGGTGGGCGTAGGCGTAGAGCGCGATCCGGTCCGGACGCAATTCACCGATTTGCTGAATGGTCCTTGCGAAACTCTCGGGCGTCTGCATCGGTAGTCCGTAGATGAGGTCGGCGTTGACGGAGATATAGCCCAGCTCTCTGGCGCTGACCATCAAACCGCGCACCATCTCGAACGACTGCTCCCGGTGGACGGCCTTTTGCACGTCCGGATCGAAGTCCTGCACCCCGAAGCTCAGGCGGTTGAAGCCCAGGGTGCGGAAATGCGCGAGCCGCTGTGGCGTCACTGTGCGGGGATCCACTTCGATGGAGACCTCGGAGTCCGGCGTCAGCCGAAAGGCCGCGCCCAGGAAAGTCATCACCCGTGTCAGTTCCTCGTCCGACAGGAACGTCGGCGAGCCACCCCCGAAATGCAGCTGCGACACGGGGCGGCCCTTGCCGAGCGACTCCACGACCAGCGCCAGTTCCGCCTCGAGCATGTCGAGATACTGGGCTGCGCGCTGGTGGTGCTTGGTGATGATCTTGTTGCAGCCGCAGTAATAGCAAAGCTGCTCGCAGAACGGGATATGCACATAGAGCGACAAGGGCGTCGACGTCCCGCCCCCACGCAGTTGCGTGAGTACGCGCACCGCATCCGCTGCCCCAAATCCCTCCCCAAAGCGGTCTGCCGTCGGGTAGGAGGTATAGCGTGGTCCGGGGGTGTCGAACTTGCGCAGGAACTCTTCCGTGAGCAGGGCCCGAACGTCGGTCGAATCAGTGATCAGGGTGGACAAGTTGACTCCAGTCAATCGGACGTCATGGCAATGCCAAGAGGCTGAAGATCCCGAGCGGGTGCTTGGTGATGGCCACGGAGACCATCCAGCCGATGACGGAGAGTGCGCCGAGCCAGGCGGCGGCACGAACACCGCGTGAACGACCGGGGCGCAACGCAACGACACCGAGCGCGACATACACCACCAGACCGACCAGCTTGGCGAGCAGCCAAGGCGCGCGATCCGGCGTCAGCCTGAGAGTCCAGGCCAGCGTCAAGCCGGAGAGCAGCAGCAGCGAGTCGACCAGATGAGGAACCGTCTTGGCGAGGCGACCACGGACCCAGGAGGCATCCGCCAGGGACGCGGCCCCCCGGACGAAGAAGCCCGTGACCGACAGCGCGACGGCCGTCTGGTGGATCAGCTTGATGATGGCGTAGTCCATGGCGTCAACCCGGCCGGCCGTCGACGCGCGGCCGCGTCAGGACGGACCAGTAGCGAATGGCATAGAGCCCGAAGGCAGCCGACCACAAGGCCGCCGAACCCAGCACAGCGGCAACGGTCAGGGCCGGCATCACAAGCGGCACGCCGACGCGAACGAGCGCTGCAAGCAGCACCAGCAGGTAGCACGCCGTCTCATAGCGGTCCGCAATCAGCGGACGTCCGGTATGGCCCCGCGCCGTGCGGGTCATCATGCCGATGATGAGGCCGCCCGCGGCACCGACCGTCAGTGCATGCGTCGCCAGCGAAGGCACAACGAGTTCCAACTCGGCCAAGCCGCGCAGGAGCAGGTGGATGGGCACCCAGGCATAGGCCGCATGCAGCACCCAGACCAGCGGCACCCGCACGGTCTTCCATGGCCGCCAAAGCGCCAGGCGCCAGGCATGGGCCGCCGCGGCAAGCACTACAAGGATCGCCAGAGGTGCACCCGTCAGGCCCAGGACGTCGGCGACGAGCACAGCGATCACGCCACCCAAGGCGGCCTTCTCGACGACGGGCTGCTTGGTGGCATTCGTCCCCGGCACGCCGTTGTTCGTGAACATGGGAATCACGCGACCACCCATCACCGCCAAGATGAACAGCACCACGTCCAGCGCCGCTTGAAGGGCCGGCCATGCCGGCGAGGGCACGATACCGAGCTGCGAGAGGTGAACAAAGCCAGCCGCGCATGCCAGCAAGATCAGGAGCCCGACGAAGAAGTAGTTACGCTTGTTCCTTGCCTTGAAGAACGGGATCGCCAGTGCGGCGGCGGCGGCGAGCGGGAAGGCCACATTGGCCGCCGTCGCGGCCCACGCATAGGGCGTCAGGACCAGCACGCGAGCGGCGATCCATAGAGCCGCTAGAGCGGCCAGAGGCCCGCCGGTCGGCGTTGGTAGGTTGGTCCAGTTGCGGCCCGCCGTGAAGAGGAAGCCCACGATGATGGCGAGAGTGAAGCCGAATACCATCTCGTGGGCATGCCAGACGGGACCAGCCAGATAGGGGTGTGTCAGATACCCGCTGAATTGCAACGCCCACAACGGGATCGACAAGGCCGCGAAGATGCTGGCCAGCAGATAGAACGGCCGAAAGCCGAGCGCAAACAGCGCGAAGCCCTTCGGAGCCGGGCGAGGCGGCTCCTCAATGTTCAGCAGGGATGCCATGATGGTCGGATGTCCGAGGTTGGGCGTGGCGCTTGCGCCAGGCAATCGCCGAGCCCGCGACGGTGGCCGCGAAGGCGGCAATGGCGACTGCATTGCCGACGGCACCGGCGGTCAGCGCACGCCAGTCGAAGTGGCCGACGCCGAGCCGCAGGATCAGCGATCCGTGAAGCAGCGCCAGTGGAAGGTAGTAGAGCGCGCCGAACTGCACCTTGATCCGCGCGATCGCCGGCAGGATGACCGGCGCGTGGCCGAGCATCATGCTGAAGACGAAGCCCAGGGCCAGCGCATGCAACGCCGCGTCGCGATAGGGGAGACCCACCGACGTGGCGACCCAGGCGCCACCTGCGACAAACAGCCACGCATACCCCAGCAGCAGGCACAGCGCCATGTAGCGGCTCAGGCCTCGCGCCCGCACGGTGCGCCGCGCGATATCGAACTGGATCAGCCACAAGGCCAATGCAGACAACGACAGGCCATAGACCAGGCCACCCCATGCCACCGAGACCACGCTCAGTGCCGCGCCGAACAGCATCGCTGCCAGGACAACATACAGGGCGCCCGACGCCCCAGGACGGCGCCGCATCAACCGTGTCATCTCCAGTCGCTCGGCGGCAATGGTGAACACCAGGAAGCTGAACCACAGGGGAACGACGGCACTCGAGCCTGGTGCGATCGCGTGAAGAAGGCTGCCCGTGGACCAGGCCAGCGCTGCGACCAACAGCAAACCCGTGTGCGAGGCGGGCTGGCGCCTGACAATGACGATGTTGACAGCGACAAACGCCAACGAAGCGGCAGCAACCAGCCACGCAGCCAAGTCGGTGGCACCGACCAGCCGGGCAAGACCGCCCGACGCGGAAACAATCGGCGCTGCAAAAGACAACGGCCGCTTGACCGCCACCGCGCGCTCGATGCCGATCACCGTTCCCATGAAGGCGCAGATCATCAGGAAAGCGTGCCCGCTTACCGCGGCCGTCAGCCAATGGCTGGCAGGCAAGGTCACGCCAGCGCGTACCAGCCCGCCGCTCAGGCCAGAGGCCAGGGCCAGCAGCACGCAAAGCATGAACGCCATGCGCATCACGACGGACCGGCTGGCGGAGTACGTGGCGAAGCTGTTCATTTCGCCGCCTGCTCACCAGCCCATGAAGGCCTTTGCGCGGTCACTCATGCGATCCGTCGTCCAGGGCGGCTCCCAGACGAGCTCGACCTCGACGGCCATGTCGGCGGGCGCTACCTTCTCCAGTTCAGCCCCGACATCGTCCAGGATGACGTCCACGACCGGGCAGGCGGCAGACGTCATGGTCAAGCGCACGTGCAGGCGCTCCGCCGTCACCGCCACGCCGTAGACCAGGCCGACATCCACGATGGTCATGGCCACTTCCGGGTCCACGACCCGGTGCAACGCGGCGAGGATGGGGGCGCGCAGGTCCTCAAGACCCGCGTAGGGATAGGGACTGACATCGAGCGGCTTCATGTCGGCTCTCAGGTCGCTGCGGCGCGCGCCACCGGACGGTGAAACTGGAAGATGGCCGCGAGTTCGGCCGGGTTGCGGGTGATGTCGGCCAGCGTGTAGCGGTCGAAGACGGCGTAGAACGCCCTCACCGCTTCGGCCAGCACACCCTTCAGGCGACAGCACTTGACGATGGCGCAGTCGCTGTCGTCGTCGCCGAAACACTCGGCAGGCATGGCCTGCCCTTCGGTGTCGCGGACCACATCGCCGACGCAGATGTCCTTGGGGAGCTTCGCCAGTTGCAGGCCGCCCCCCTTGCCGCGGCTGGTTTCGAGCCAGCCCGACTTGCCCAGGTGGTGGACCACCTTGGTCAGATGGTTCAGCTTGACATCAAAGGCGGTGCAGATCTCCGCGACCGTGGCGCGGCGCTCTGGCGCCGCGGCCAGGTAGATGAGCACCCTGAGGCTGTAATCGGTAAAGGAGGTGAGCTTCATTGCTTGCTCGTCCGGATGCGGTGTTGTCGGGTAGGCGGAGGGTCGGTCACGAGGACGTCCTGAACATGCGGAGGACCCGGTGGCCCTCCGCAGTTTTTGATCAGCGCTTGGTCGCGACGACGGCGCCGGCCGGCAGTTGCTGCCCCATCGGGCGACGCAGCAGGTAGACGGCGTAGATGGCGAGGAACAGGCTGCCCGCGGCGAACACGACATCGCCCGGCACGCGCAGCCACACCAGCGTCTCCATCAGCTTGGAGTGAATCACCTCGGGCGAGCGGGCGTACCAAAGGCCCTTGGTGATGCTCTCGTAGGCCTGGTAGATGCCGGCCGGCAGCAGCGACATGAAGACCATCATCGCCAGGCCGATGTTCAGGCTCCAGAAGGCGGGCTTCAGGAACTTGTCGGCGTGCAGCGCACGGTCATACAGGCCGCGCAGGCAGAACAGCATCAGGCCGATGCCCAGCATGCCGTAGACACCGAACAGGGCGGCGTGGCCGTGGGCGGCCGTCATGTTCAGGCCTTGCACGTAGTACAGCGAGGCCGGCGGGTTGATGGCGAAGCCCAGCAGGCCGGCACCGACGGTGTTCCAGAAGCCCACGGCGACGAAGGACAGGATGACCCACTTGTAGGCGCCCAGCCAGGCGACGTTCTTCGAGCGGCGCCAGGTCTGCAGGGCTTCCAGGCCGATCAGCGTCAGGGGCACGACTTCCAGGGCAGAGAACACCGAGCCGACGGCGATCACCGAAGTGGGCGTGCCGGTCCAGTAGAGGTGGTGCAGCGTGCCCAGGATGCCGCCGAACAGGAAGACGATGGTCTCCGCGACGATGGCACGGTTGGCGGAAGCCGCCCGCACAAGGCCGAGGTTGGTGAAGATCAGTGCGACCACAGCGGTGGCGAAGACTTCGAAGAAACCTTCGACCCACAGGTGCACCAGCCACCAGCGCCAGTACTCGATCATCGAGTAGTGGGTGTGCTGGCCCCAGGTCAGCGAGGTGGCGTAGAAGCCGCCGATGCAGGTGGCCGACAGGAAGACCATGGCGATGAGGCCGCGGGTTTCCGAAGGCTTCTTGAGCGCGGGCCACAGCGCGCGGCCGAGCAGGAAGACCCAGAACAGCAGGCCGACGAAGAGCAGGATCTGCCAGAAGCGGCCCATGCTCGTGAACTCCAGTCCCTGGTTGCCAAACCAGAAGCTGAAGTCGACGCCGCGGTGCTGCAGCGTGCCCAGCCAGCCGGTGATGGTCGAGCCGAGCACGACGATGATCAGCGCCCAGAACAGCGCGTCGACGCCGAGCTTCTGCAGCTTGGGTTCGCGCCCGGACAGCAGCGGCGCGACGTAGAGGCCCGTGGCAAGCCAGGCGGTGGCAATCCAAAACACGCCGATCTGCGTGTGCACGGTGCGGCTGATGGTGTAGGGCAGGATCTGCGCCAGCGGCAGGCCGAAGAAGGACTGGCCCTCGACGGCGTAATGGGCCGTGATGGCACCCATGCCGATCTGCAGCAGCATCAGGCCGATGACGGTGAAGAAGTACTTGCGCGTGGCTTTCATCGACGGCGTGGCCTTGGCGCCCAGCAGTGGGTCAGCCTTGGGCACTTGCGCGTCTTCTTCGCCGTGGTTGCCCTTGTGCAGCCAGAGCATGGCTGCGATGCCGGCGAGCAGCAGGATGACGCTGACCATCGACCACATGGCGGCCGACGCACTCATGGTGTTGCCAACCAGCGGCTCATGCGGCCAGTTGCTGGTGTAGGACAAGCCGGACTCACCGGGACGATCCGTCGTCGCCGCCCAGGCCGACCAGAAGAAGAACGCGGTCAGTGCCTGGCGATGTTCCTTCTCGGGCAGGGCACCCGCGGTCATCGCGTACTGGTCGCGCAGCTTTTCGAGCTTGGGGTCGGTCCCGAAGAGGCCGTCGTAGTGCGCGGCGACTTCGCGGATCGCCTTGGCGCGCGCGGCCGTCACTTTCACGACGCCATTGCTGTCGTCGTAGGTGTTGCGGCGCATTTCATCGCGCACGCCCTGCGTGATGGCGGCCCGCTCCGCGTCTGTCAGGGCATGTCCGCCCTGAGTCTGCTCCGCAGTCCGCAATTGGCCCAGCGTGACCGCCTCCCGGTGCAGCCAATCAGCCGACCAGTCCGGTGCCACGTAGGCGCCGTGGCCCCACACCGTGCCCAACTGCTGGCCGCCGGCGGACATCCAGGCCTGCTGCCCAAGTTGGATCTGCTCGGCCGTGTAGAGCACCTCGCCCTCGGTCGTCACGACCTGCTTGGGGATTGGAGGCGCTGAAAGGTAGATCTGCCAGCCCAGGTAGCCCAAGGCTCCGAACGACAGGACGAAGATGAGGCCCAGCCATCGCCAGAGCCTGCTCGTGGTCTTCAAGGTGTTTCTCGCAAGTTGTTGGTGGGATGTTCAGACGCCGCCGCAGGAGCCGCAGCACTGGCCGTTGCCGTGCCCGGTGGCCAGGCGTTGGATACGCACGCGCCACACGTCCGGCCCGCTTTCCAGGTATTCCCAGCTGAACTTGCCGGGAAGCTCGGCCTGGAACTGGTAATGGAGCGGCTTGGGATCGTGATCGTTGACCAGCTCCATCGCTTCGCTCGCCCCGAGACCTTTGAAGGTCGAGAAGATCAGGGGGTGACGGTCACGCGGCGCAATCTCGCGAACGTCGACGATGGGGGAGGTGGTTGCTGCGGACATGCTTGGCTCCTTACGTCATAAGATGCATTTGTGATGCATCAATTGTAGGAAGGGGCCCCGGAGTTCGTTTGATCTCCGTCAAATCAAGAGGTCATCGATGTGCATTGATGACGGCGTCAGCATCTGATGCCCCATGATCCGGCTCAGCGCAACCGACGCTCGACCACCCGACGCCTGATCCCGGCGGACACCGATACGCCGTCCTATTGCCACTTGCCGGAACCGCACGAGAGAATTTGTCGACGGCGCAACGAGGCGCGCACCAAATCTTCGGTCCACCCTAGGCATTGCTGGAGCGTGCATGGCTACAACGGATGACCCGCAAGCCGAACTACGTGACGAAGTCGGGCGAGCGCTCGGCTTCGTGCTCGGGACCATGATGCAGCTGGCTGGCGATGGCAAGCCGGCGACACCAGCCGAGCTTTGCGTAGTCCTTGATCAGTACCGTCTGAAGTTCCGGGCCTTCTCGCCGGGAGTAGAAGAGATCGTCAAAGGGGTCCTGCACGGCCTGTCGTTTGCGCTGCATGAAACGATGAGCTCGGCCAGGTTGTAGGTAACGTCGATCTCAACCGGCGCTTGGCCGACCGACGCACACCTCAGGAAGCTGCGATCAATGATGCCTAGCGAGTTGATCTCCGGCGCAGGAAGTCCTTCCATCGGCGCCTTCCCACATCAGATGAGTTAAAGCCGTGGGACCGGAGTTCGGGAACCAGGACTCCGAGTGGCCCATGGCTGGAGATGCGCGCTCGAGAGATCGACGGGCTACAGTCAATGCGGTCCATCCCATGCCCGTCCCGAATGAACCGACGCCCGCATCCCTACGTCACGGCCGAGAAGACCACGATGCTGTGGTCGAACGGGGCTGGTGAACTCGCGGCCCGACTGTCAGCGGGTGACATGGTGTCGATGGACGAGGCCGCTGGCGTCGCCGGGGTGCCGACGCCCACGATTGAATCCTGGGCTGGGAAAGGCCGGGTCATCGCGATACGCGACGCCGCCGGCGCCTATCGATTGCCCAGGTGGCAGTTCGACCCCGTCCTGTGGCCGTGCATCTCCAAGCTCAACCAGGGCCTGGGCGCACGCGATGGGTGGGTCTTGCTTTCATTCCTTGAAACCCCGCTGGGCGCCTTGAACGGCCGTACGCCACGTCAAGCGATCGAACAAGGCGAAGCCGAGCGGGTCCTTGCTCTGGCAAGAGAACACCTCTAGCCCATCCTCGCTGGGCCGTGCCAGCGCTACGAGACGCTGAACAGGCTCCCAAGCGCGTCGGCATTCTCTAGATACAGCTGAAACTGTGGCGGCCGGTCCCTCTTGAGATCCGTGGCCAGCCGCAGGTCCTGAACGACATACCCCGCCAAGGCCTTCCTTACGCGAACCGTGCTGCCTGGCTTTCCGGCGAAATACTCCCGGCGCAGCAGCAATTGCCGGGCCTCGTCGAACGCGGGATGCGCCACGATCTTGAGCGAAACCAGCTTGTTCCAGCCGGTGTCGTGACGCCGGGTCTTCGGAGACGGCCTTGTCAACTTAACGCCGTATTGGCGAAGTGAGAGCTGGTGAAATGGTGCTCAGACTGCGGTAGACGGATTTTGGGTAACGCCAGTGACGAGATGCCAGATAGCGAAGCGTCTGGCGAGTTGATTACGATAGCGCACAGCGCCGAGTTGGTGGCGCTTGATGGCGAAATGCTGTCGGATCGGTCCGAAGCTGGACAGGAATGTTTGCGTTCGTCCTGGCGAGCGAAAGCCTTTCATGCGCCGTTCGCGTTCGCGTGTTGGCTGATGACTATTCTCGGCCCGGTTGTTGACCCGGGCTGCAGCTTTGACGAACACATGCTTGACGTCAGCCAGTTCGGGAATCTCGACTTTCGCCGCCGGATAGCTGCGTAGCTGGTCGGTGACGATCTTACGCGGGCCATTTGGATATTGGGCCAGCAGACGCTGGAAGAAGCGCTTGGCTGCCGCCTTGTCGCGGCGTTTCTGCAGCAGGATATCGAGCTCAGCACCATGCTGGTCGATGGCGCGCCACAGCAGATAAGGCTCACCGCCGACATTGACGAAGACCTCGTCGAGATGCCACGTTGCGCCGGGAGCAGGCCTGGCCTGCTTTACCCGATGGGTAAAGTGCGCGCCGAACTTGTCACACCACCGCCGGATCGTTTCGTAGCTGACGACCACGCCGCGCTCGAAGAGCAGCTCTTCGATATCCCTCAAGCTCAACTGAAATCGGAAATACCAGCGCACCGCGCGACTGATGACGGCGTCTGGAAAACGATGGCGGTGGTAAAGGGGCTTGGATGTCTGCATCGATCGACTTTACCAGCTTCAATCGTTACCGTGACAATGCCGTGCCGACGGCTCTGGAAGAACTGCGAGCGCAAGCTGCATACCAGTCTACAGTTCGTCGTCCTTGCCTTCATCGCCCTCTTGTTGAGAAGATACTGATCAGGCACTTAGCAACAGTGAAGACCTTTAGTGTTATTTATTGATCGGTCTGCTCGACAGAGCATTGGGTCTACCTGGTCCATTTCCGTTCATGGCCCTTTTCACGAAAATGCCGGATGAGGAAATCGATAAACGCACGCACTCTGGCCGGCAAATTCTTGCGCCTCTGATATGCGATGTTGATGGAGAGTTTAGGCAGGTCCCATTCTTCAAGTATTGGAATCAGTCGGCCGGCGACCACATCGTCATAGATTATGTAGTTGGGCTGAATGAGGATGCCGAGTCCCTCCAAGGCTGCTGTCCGCAAAATCTGCCCATCGTTGGCCTCGAGCAAGCTTCGGACCTTGATGATCTGCGTTTTGTTATCGCGTGTGAAATGCAACTCGTTCGGTTTATTAGCGTACGTGTAAAGCAGCAACTTATGGTGCGCTAGATCCTCAATCGTCTGCGGAGTGCCGTTCTTGACGAGATAGGATGGCGACGCCGCCAAGACGCGGCGCGTCTGCGCTAATTTGCGCACTGTTATGTCGGAATCGGATTCGTATTCCTTAGTGCGGATCGCCACATCGATGCCATTATCAATCAAGTCGAAGTAACGGTTGGCCGCGACTATTTGGACATCGATATTTGGGTACATGCGCGTGAATTCCGGCAGCAACGGGGTGATGTGCTTCATGCAAAAAGACAGTGAGGCTGTAATTCGCAACGTGCCCGATGGATCGAACGTTGTCGCATTGACCATTGCTTCGGCTTCCTTCATTTCGGCCAGTATGCTTTTACAACGCCGGTAAAAACTCTCTCCAATTTCGGTCAGCGCCAAGCGCCGGGTATTGCGTTCGATCAGGCGGGCAGCAAGACGTTTTTCCAGTGAGGCCAAGCAGCGACTAGCTGTCGCATTGGACATGTCCAGCTGCTCGGCGGCTTTTGACAGGCTGCCTAATTCCGCTGTTTGCACAAACAATTCAAATTCGGTCCAACGGTCCATCGCCCACTCCAGTTTTTCATTCAGTGAAAAAGAGATTTCCAGATTTTCTGTTCTTTTTTATTTTTTGCGGGCCTATACTATCCCCACAACAAAAAACAACATAGAGAAGGCGGAGACTATGCGCAATCTGAACGAAGACACGATCACCCAAGCTGTGCTCGCGCGCCATGCCGAGATGCCGAACGAGCGTTTCAGGCAAATTATGACCAGCCTTGTCCAGCATCTTCACTCTTTTGCGCGCGAGGTCAAATTGACCGAGGCCGAATGGTTCGCCGGAATCCAGTTCCTTACCGAGACCGGACACATGTGCTCCGACAAGCGCCAGGAGTTTATCCTCCTTTCCGATACACTCGGTCTCTCGATGCTGGTCACGGCACAGAACAATCGCAAGCCGGAAGGCTGCACAGAGTCGACCGTATTCGGGCCATTCCATGTGGAGGATTCGCCTGAATATGCACTTGGCGATGACATTGCCAATGGTGCAAAAGGTGAGCCTTGCTTCGTTCGGGGCACGGTTCGGGACATCAATGGCAAGGCGATCCCAAACGCCAGATTGGAGCTCTGGCAGGCTGATGCAGACGGCTTCTATGACGTCCAGTATGCGAATCAGGAAGCGCATCGCGCTCGGGCGACGTTGCATGCCGGGCCAGATGGAAAATTCCATTTCCGCACCATCGTCGCCGAAGCATATCCGATCCCACATGACGGCCCTGTAGGCCGCATGCTCGACACGTTGGGCCGCCATCCGTGGCGGCCTGCGCACCTGCATTTTTTGATCAAGGCGGCCGGCTATGAGACCTTGATCACCCATGTTTTCCGCAATGGCGACCAGTATCTCGATTCCGATGCGGTATTTGGCGTACGGTCCTCCCTGGTCGCAGACTGGGTACGGCATGAACCAGGGACTGCGCCGGATGACACCCGGATGGACGTGCCATTCTTTACTCTTGATTTTGACTTCGTCTTGAACCCGATTTCCAACGAAAAATGAGCATGCAGCCTTTTGTCTACAACAGTCAGGCTTCGCGCGTCGTTTTTGGCGTAGGAAGCCTAAGTTACCTGACCCGCGAAATTGAAGCGCTCGGTGCCCGGCGTGCGCTCGTACTGTCCACGCCAGAGCAGCGTCGCAGCGCCGAACAGGTTGCCGAATTGATCGGCGAACATTGTGCTGGCATTTTCGACCGTGCGGTTATGCATGTTCCAATCGAAACGGCCAGGGAGGCTCGCGACGTTGCACGGCAGCTGCACGCAGATTGCGCGATCGCTATTGGCGGCGGTTCGACCACCGGTCTTGGGAAGGCAATCGCGTTGGAATCGGCGCTGCCCATTCTGGCCATCCCCACCACCTATGCAGGCAGCGAAATGACGCCAATATATGGCATCACCGAGGCTGGCCTGAAAAAAACCGGGCGCGATATCCGCGTGTTGCCGAAAACCGTGATCTACGACCCGGAGCTGACGCTAGGATTGCCAACGCAACTGTCCGTGACTAGCGGCATAAATGCTATGGCGCACGCCGCCGAAGGACTGTATGCCCAGGATGCCAATCCGATCATGTCACTGTTTGCCGAGGAGGGCATTCGGGCGCTCGCGCAGGGCTTGCCGAAAATCGTCTCCAGCCCGGGAGATATTGCCGCGCGCAGCAAATGCCTGTATGGCGCGTGGCTGTGCGGCGCCGTGCTTGGGAATGTGGGCATGGCATTGCAACACAAGCTTTGCCACACCCTGGGTGGAACTTACAACCTGCCGCATGCGGAAACCCATACGGTCGTGCTGCCGCATGCCCTTGCGTACAACGCACCGGCCGTTCCCGAAGCAATTGATCGCATTGCCAGAGCATTGGGGGTAGGAGACGCTGCGCGCGGCATGTTCGACCTGGCTGCATCCCTGGGCGCGCCGACCGCATTGAAAGATATCGGCATGCCGGAGGGCCAACTGGATTGGTGCGCCGAGATCGCTACGCAAAACGCGTATGCGAACCCACGCCCCATCGAAAAAGCGGCCATACGCGCATTGCTCGAAGACGCGTATCACGGCAAGCGGCCGTGACCATGTCATTTTCATGCGCCTCACACGCTGGACGAGGCCATCCTCGCATTTCTGATTCTGTGCCGCACTGGCTATCAGGGAAAGAACTGTCCGAAAGATAGATACCAATATGCGACAGTGGAAGATGGCGCAAATGGCAAACGAACCAACTGTCAAGGAGGACCAATTGCTGTTTTGTTTCTTTAGTATCGACAAGCCCGATTCGCTGGCATTGCGCCAGCAGCTCCGGCCGCAGCACAAGACATATCTCGCCAATGTCGCCGAGCAGATCGCGTTCGCGGGACCGCTGCTTTCTGACGATGGCGTCACCATGCAGGGCAGCCTCCTGGTGATCGACTTTGCCGATCGCGTCGAAGCCCAGACGTGGTTGGACGACGAGCCTTTTGCCAAAGCCGGATTGTTCGAGTCGGTTTCTATTCGCCCATTTCAGAATCTGTGGCCGCAACGCGCGGGCTTCCCGCCAGTCGCCTGAGTTTTTCTGCAACCATATGAAAACATATTCGACTTGACAATGGCATGATGATTGAGATCTTTGGAAGTCTTGACGGAGACGGCGCCACGGCCGTGGTTGTAACTACCCATGCGCTCTATTCTGGATCTGACTACTTGATTGTGCTGCCGTGATAGTTCGCCATATCGTTATGTGGGATGTGCGCGGTGAGCGCAGCAGCGCCACGCATCGTGCCAACATGCGCACACTGAAAGAAACGTTTGAGGCGCTGCGAGGGCAGATTCCGGGTCTGCTGACAATAGAGGTTGGCCTCGACTTCAGCGCGGTCGATTATGCATGCGACGTAGTGCTGGTATCGGAATTCGAAAGCCTTGAGGCACTGCAGGCCTACCAGCAGCATCCGGCGCATCTGGCGGCCAGGAAGCACGTCGGCGACCTGCGCATAGCAAGACATCAGGTCGACTATTTTTTATGACGGGGCGCTTTCTCATGACAGTAGCGATCGGCTTCCTGTATGGAACGGGCGTCACGCGAACGCCATTCGGCAACCGATGGTCTATCTGGCAGGTTTGACCAGGTAAAGACCGCATATCCGCTGTGCCGTTGTGACGGCTTTCGTTAGGAAACAGGGAGGAGACAATATGCACTCGAGTGCAAACGCGGAACTAGAGGCAGACATCGTGAATTTGCATGATCCGGCAGGTCACAGGGAACTGTCGGCGCGCGGACCATTTGGGCAGCCGCTATATCAGCTTTCCAAGGGGTTTGCCTTGACGGGCGGCCTCCTTTTCCTCGCGCTGGTCGGAATGTCGCTGGTATCGATTGTCGGGCGCAAATTGTTTGCAATGCCAGTGCCGGGCGACATCGAGATGCTGCAGATGGGCACGGCTGTGGCGTCGGCGACACTGCTGCCCTACTGCGAAATGAACCGCAGCCATCTGCGAGTGGACTTCTTCACCATCAATATACGACCGCAAGCCAGGGCACGCCTGGACGCGATCGCCCACTCTCTTCTGGGCCTATTTGCCGCTATCATCGCGTGGCGCACCTTGGCGGCAACGGAGTCGCTCTACGAATCCGCCGAAACTTCGATGATGCTGGGGTGGCCGATATGGCCGGCGCTGGCATTCATTGTACCGAGCTTCATCCTGTTGACACTGGCCGGTTTCTATAATGCGTTCCAGCTGTTCAATGCAGGCAACGACAACGGAGGGTCGAAATGAGCGGGATGACAATCGGCCTCACCATGTTCGCCATCCTGATGATGCTGCTGGTCTTGCGAGTCCATATCGGCATTGCGATGTTCCTGGTAGGCGCCGGCGGCTATGTCGTGATGACTGGCGGTGAATGGTCGCCACTGCTGAATTCGCTGAAGAACCTTGCCTACGCGCGCTTCTCCAATTATGACTTGGCGGTGATCCCGCTATTCATGCTCATGGGGCAGTTCGCGACCAACGGCGGTCTTTCCCGCGCACTCTTCGGATGCGTCAATAATTTCATCGGCCACTGGCGTGGCGGCGTAGCCATGGCGTCGGTGGGGGCATGTGCTGCGTTTGGCGCAATTTGCGGCTCGTCGCTTGCCACGGCAGCGACCATGGGGCAGGTCGCTCTGCCCGAACTGCGTCGCTATAACTATTCAGGGGCCTTGTCGACCGGTGCGCTCGCCGCGGGCGGTACGCTAGGCATCATGATCCCGCCGTCCGTGCCGCTAGTAATTTATGCGGTGCTGACCCAGGAGTCGATCGGCAAGCTATTCATGGCGGCGATCATCCCGGGCATTATTGCCATGCTCGGTTACATGCTGGTGATCCGAATAGTGATCACGCTCAACCCATCGGCCGGGCCGGCAGGTCCCAAGGTTCCGTTCGCCGCAACCTTGCGCTCGCTGGTCGGCGTTATACCGATCGTACTCGTGTTCCTCGTCGTGATCATCGGCATTTACGGTGGATGGGCCAATCCTACTGAAGCAGCGTCGATCGGCGCTGCATGTTGCGGGATACTGGCAGTCATCACAGGCGGCATGCGCATGGAAGGCCTGGTCAAAAGCCTGCTCGGCACCGCCGAAGTCACAGCGCTTATTCTCCTGGTGCTGCTGGGCGCCGACATGCTCAACTCCGGTCTGGTCGTCACGCAGATGCCGGCCGAACTCGCCAATTGGGTCAAGGAAAGTGGTCTGCCGCCCCTGTCGGTGATGTTTGCCATCCTGCTGATCTATATTTTTCTCGGCTGCGTGATGGACTCGCTGGCAATGATCCTGCTGACCATCCCAATCTTCTACCCAGTTGTTATGGGCCTTGACTTCTGGGGTATGTCGCAGGGCGACAAGTCGATCTGGTTCGGTATCCTTGCATTGATGGTGGTCGAGATCGGGCTGGTGCATCCGCCGGTCGGGATGAATATTTACATCATTAACAGCCTGGCCAAGGATGTGCCACTGAAGGAGACTTTCAAGGGCGTGATGCCATTCCTAGTCTCCGACCTTCTGCGCATCCTGCTTTTGGTGTTCTTTCCGATTATTACGCTGTACCTTGTGCGCACTTTCGGTAACTAACCGGAGGCGCTTCTTCGATCTTATAACTAAAAACCAAACTTCTGGAGATGAATATGAATCTGACCCTGGCTTCCATATTTAAAGCGGTGCTGCAGATCTCGTTGCTTGCCCTCACGGCAGGTACGGCCATTGCTCAAGACGTGGTGACGTTGAAAGTGCATCACTTCCTGCCGCCCAGCTCCACTGCGCATGCGAAGTTCATCGTTCCATGGTGCGACAAGATCGCCAAGGAATCGAACAACAGGATGAAGTGTCAGATTTACCCAGCGATGCAGCTCGGTGGCACACCTGCACAGTTATTTGACCAGGCCAAGGATGGCGTAGCCGACATCATCTGGACGGTGCCGGGCTACCAGGCGGGGCGCTTCACGGTATCCGAAGCATTCGAGTTGCCGTTCATCGTGACGTCAACCGAAAAAGGCAGCCGGGCATTGTGGCATTACGCAACGAAGAATGCGATGCAGGAATTCAAGGGCGTGAAGCCGATCCTGTTCCATCTGCACGACGGCAATTTGCTGCATACAGCCAGGAAACAAATCAAATCACTCGAAGACTTCAGGGGCGCCAAGGTGCGTGCGGCGACACGCCAGTCGACCAAGATGCTCACAGCGCTCGGGGCGACACCAGTGCCAATGCCGCTGCCGCAGACCCCCGAATCACTGGCCAAAGGAGTGATTGATGGCGCGTTGATCCCATGGGAAGTTTCGCCCGCGTTGAAGTTGGAGGAAATCGCACAGTTCCACACCGAACTGGATCCATCGTCGGGCCAGATCTCAAACTCGGTATTCATCTTTGCAATGAACCCGGCCAAGTATAACAGCCTGCCGCCCGACTTGAAAAAGGTTATCGACGCAAACAGCGGGCCCGAGGCGTCGGCTTGGGTAGGAAGGGTGTTCGCCGAGTCCGGGCTGCCCGGACGCAAGATCGCCGCGGATCGCAAGAATATCTTCTACACAGTGCCGGCTGCGGAAGTTCAACGCTGGCAAGCGGCTTCTGAAGGTGTCGTGGCCGAATGGGTGAAGGACGTGACTGCTAAAGGCTATGACGGGAAAAAACTGCTCGAAGAAGCTAAAGCCTTAATGAAATAAACAGAATGCCGGTAGTCACGACACTCACGCGCGGCTGCCGGCGCAATCCCCGGCATCTCCA
Organism: Variovorax durovernensis; assembly: GCF_977011995.1. Taxonomy (NCBI): domain Bacteria; kingdom Pseudomonadati; phylum Pseudomonadota; class Betaproteobacteria; order Burkholderiales; family Comamonadaceae; genus Variovorax; species Variovorax durovernensis. The sequence continues at coordinate 224,358 of NZ_CDRNCW010000003.1, forward strand.
GCGAAACGGGACTGATGCAAGTCGCCGCCATCAATCGCGTGGTCTGACTCTGCCGGTGACGCAGGTCCTGTCCGAGATCCGCTTTCAAGCGTCTTTATACGGTTTATGGCCAAGGCTACGGGAAATCGATTCTGCTGTTCGCAAGGTGAGTGGCACAAGCGCTTCGATCTGCCCTTCTGTAATCCGTGCGGACGGTCCGACGACGGCAATTGCCGCAATAACCGTGCCGTTGAAGTCGAAGACCGGCGCCGCGATGCCCCGGATGTCGGCAATGAATTCTTCCCGTTCGATGCAGTAGCCGGCTTGTCGGATCTCGGCAAGCTGACTGCGAAGCACGGCCGGGTCGACGATCGTATTTTCCGTGTATCGGGCTCGGGGCGCGCGCAGCGCTTCTTCGATCACTTCATTAGGCTGAAAGGCGAGCAGGACCTTTCCGTTTGCCGTGCAATGCAGCGGCGCCCTTCCTCCTATGCGCGCCGCCACGCGCACCGGCTGGCTGCTCTCGATCTTTTCGAGGTAGAGCAGTTCGTTGCGATGGAGGATCGCCAAATGGGTTGTTTCGTTTGTCTCATGGGAAAGCCGGGCCAGATGAGGTCTTGCCACATGGGACAGCTCGCTTTGGGCCAGTTTGGTGCCCGCAAGCACGATGATGCCGTGACCAAGGGTATATTTCTTGGTGTCGGAAAGCTGCTCGACCAGGCTGTGTGCTTCAAGTGTCTTGAGCATATTGAAAACGGTCGCTTTGTTGAGGCCGAGCCTTGTCGCGAGCTCCGTGATCCCGAATGCCGGCGCCTCGGGGGTAAATTGCTCAAGAAGCGTCAATGCATTGTCAAGCGACTTCATGAGGGCGCCCTTTGCCTGGCCCTTGCTGTCCTGTTCCATATGCTTGTCCCATCATCTGATCCGTGAGGATTAAGCGAATTTGTCGAAGCGAATCTGGGATCGCTTAACCCGTGACTTGAGCAGCAAACGTACCATGGCATCAATCATGGCGGGCGGCCCCCCCATATAGACCTGGCGCGCAGAAAGGTCTCCCGCACTGCGGGCGACCACCTCATGTACATAGCCGCGTTCGCCTTTCCAATCCGCGAACTCGCCCGCTTCCGAAATGGCCCAGGTAACTCGCACCGCCCCTCCAGCCGCCTCAATGAGCTCTTGGAGGGACGCGGTCGCGAAAATGTCGGCGGGCGTCCTTACTCCGATAAAAATATCCAGACGCTGCTTGCGAAGCAGGCCGCGGGATAGCGCATCGCGCGCAATCGACAGGATAGGCGCGAGGCCGGTACCGCCGGCGACGCAGAGTATATCGCGCTGTGCGGTCGCATCGATGAATGCGTGACCCACCGGCACCACCAGGCGCAAGGGGATGTCGCGCGCCCCGAGCAGAATTGGCGATGACACGCCACCCGGGACGCGGCGGATATAGAACTCGAGAGTGGAGGTCAGCGTATTGCCGGTGTTTGCCATCGAGTAGGCGCGATATCCTGTGACGCCGGGCACTTCAAACAATGCGTATTGGCCGGCGAGGAAAGTAATCGGCTCGTCGAGTTGAACCATCACGCGTGCGATATCGCTCGTCTCAGTTTCCGCGCTTGCCCGGCCCTTCACGATGCGGACCGGGGGTAGACTCGCGTCCCGCGATTTACATAACGCGTCCGGCAATCTACAGTCACTCTGTGGTAATGCCTGGCACAGGAGCACATGGCCCTCTTGGCGCTTTGTCTCGGGCAGCCCGGGCGCATCCGGCCAGCGGACGACGACAGCACCTTCAATGATCTGGGTACGGCATGAGCCACAAGTTCCTGTCGCGCATTCATACGGAAGCGCATAGCCTGCCCGCAGGCCTGAAATCAGGAGCGGTTCGTCCGTTGCAGCGTCGAAGCCGTTGGCGGCGTCAAAATGGATTCGATGAGGCATGGTCATTAGTCGAGAGTCCGGCAGTTGGTGATGAGGATTCCACTAGTGCGGAAAGAAATGGGCGATATCCGCCTTTATTGCCTGGTCTTGCTGGTTCTATCCGGCAAGACCAGGCAATTACTCGGCCGCTTCCGGGAGTTCGACGAACACCTCGTCGCCGATGACGCTCACAGGATACTGTTGCAGTTTTGCGTCCTCGGGTTCAATCCCGGCGCCCGTCTGTGCGTCGAACTGCCAAAGATGTTCTGTACAAGTGATTACTTCACCATCAAAGGCGCCTTGGCAAAGCGGGATGTCCATATGTGGACACTTGTTCTGGAAGGCACGGATTGCTCCTTTGGTAGAGACCAAGAGCAGGCTGTTGTCAGTGCCCGGGACGGACATTTCGATCATCTCACCCTCCGGAATGTCGGTCCTGGCACATAGCTTGATCGGTTGCGTATTCATCAGTTATCTCGTTAAAGCGGCAAGGGGGTTGGCACTGTGAACATGCGCGTATGGAGCCGTACTGTCCGGCTGTCGATGAGCCAGGTGTCTCCGTTTTTCACGAGCCGATCCTCATAGTGGCCCACGGCGAACAGGTCGCTCTGTCCCTTCATGTCAGTACGGAACACTGAAAAGGTCGACCGCGCCAATGCCTCGCCTTTTTCGAGGCTGATTTGATCCACAGTGATCTGATGCGTCCGGTCGGCCAGGTCATGCACATGTTCCGCCGACTCCTTCAACAGGCGTAGAAGCTCGGCGCGTTTAACCGACATCCAAATCATTTCCTTGCCAATCTCGGGACTGTATGCGCGCAACACATAGCTCCCCGGTTCTGCAAAGGAAGCGATGACGGCAGCAAAATCCTTAGTGTCAAGCAGCCGCCCCACGCGCGCAATCAGCTCGCGTATCGCTTCACGCTCGAAGAGTTGGCTTGCGACGTCAGACATTGGTGATCTCCTTTATTGAATGAGAAACATCGGTATCCACATTACCGTGCCTGAACGGATCATTCGGCGCGCGTCCAAGGCACCGACCCCATTCCTGATAGAAGGCGCGGAGGTTGGCATCGTCCTGCGGTTTCAGCCCTTCTTCCCTGGCAAAGAGGCTGTATCGCGATCCACCCTGGACCATGGTCTCCCACTGCGTTTCGACGGCGGCGATATCCTCTGGGAGATTGCGACCGGCCGGTCCCCATACCTCATTGTGGTGCTGGATCCGCATTGCGCGGACGTCCGGTGTATCGGACTTGAGCCCTACGCCGCGCCATTCGACGAGGGTCTTGCCGGGTGCGAGTGGCGTCATTGTGTCTATACGCATCACGGTCGCGCGAATATTGAGCATCACGTCAGGAAACAGCAGCATGACGACCATGCCGTTCGGCTGCATTCCCGGCAATGCGCCCTCGCTCCGCTCCCCCAGCCCGTAACTGTCGTAGTGAATTACACCCTGCTGAATGATGTTGTGGGAATTCTGGTAAAGCAACCAATTGCGTTCGTGATAGCTCTTGTGTGCGACGGCGGTGCGCCGGTTCAGCACATGCAGGAATTCATGATAGAGCTCGGAGTTGTTGTCTACGAAGAGCTTCCAGTTCGTATTGATGATCGCGCGATGGTAATGGAATACCTCAAGCTCTTCCTGGCCAAGGTGGGTCTTCATATGGTCCGCCATACCACCCAAGAATTGCTCGAGTGGTGGCACGTCGTCCTTCAGGCAAACGAACACCATGCCGCAGAAGATTTCCGTTCGGACAGAGCGCAGTCCAACGTCGTCTTTTTTCAGACTGCAGCCGTCATATCCCTTGCTTCGGGTGATGCTTGTGCACTTACCGTCGAGCGCAAACGTCCATAGATGATAAAGGCACTGCAGGCCCTTCTTCGCATTTCCACGCTCGTCGCGCACTAGGCGCGCGCCCCGGTGTGGGCAAACGTTAAAGAACGCCATAATCGACCGGTCCTCGCTGCGCAGGATGACAACCGGTACCCCGGCGATTTCCTTCGCCCGGTAGTCGCCGGGTTCTGGCAGTTCCGATTCGTGACAGACAAGCCGCCACGTTGCAGCCAGGATTTTCTCTCGCTCTTCCTCGAAAATCACCGGATCCGTATAGATTCGGTTATCTACATAGTGCGTAGACGGAAGCTTAGGGGCAGTAGCCCAGGGACTGACATGATCCATTGCGTTCTCCACATGATCCATTGCGTTCTCCGTTTAGGTATAATAAACATCATTTATTTATAATAAATGATGGCATGTGTACCTCAAGCTGTCAACCACCACACGACGGTTGTGGTGCAAATAGCGGCATCGGTTAGAATCGGTCGATTTGACTGACATGGCCAAGCGCAAGACCATCGAAGAGCTGTTCAAGGGCAGACACTTTGAGCGGGAGATCATCATTCTGTGTGTGCGCTGGTACTTGCGCTTCAAGCTTTCATCGCGCGATCTGGTGGAAATGATGGCCGAGCGCGGTTTGACTGTCGCGCATACAACCATCCTGCGTTGGGTGCAGCGCTTCGTTCCCGAGTTCGAGAAACGCTGGAACCGGTATGCCACTGCAGCCGGCTCCGCTTGGCGCGTCGACGAGACATATGTGAAGGGCCTTGTCTGTTGAGTTCCATGGAATCCTGACCCGCGATTTCCATCGAATATTGACCCACCCTCTTTGCGAGCCAGCCGGCTCACGGTGTGGATAAGTTCTTGGCTTTCTCCTTTTTAGGTTGGACTGCTTGAACGGGTTGAGCCGAGCTGTGCTTGAAGCGGAAGCTGTCGTTTCCGGTCTCCAGAATATGGCAGTGATGCGTGAGCCGGTCCAGCAACGCCGTCGTCATCTTCGCGTCGCCGAAGACGCTGGCCCACTCGCTGAAGCTCAAGTTGGTTGTGATCACCACGCTCGTGCGTTCGTAGAGTTTGGACAGCAGATGGAACAACAGCGCGCCACCTGATGCGCTGAACGGCAGGTAGCCCAGTTCATCGAGCACCACCATGTCCGCGTACATCAGTCGGTGCGCGATGTGGCCGGGATTGCCACTGGCCTTCTCTTGCTCGAGTGCGTTGACCAGTTCTACCGTCGAGAAGAAGCGCACCCGGCGGTGTTGGTGCTCGATGGCCTGCACGCCCAGCGCCGTGGCGATGTGGGTCTTGCCGGTGCCCGGACCGCCCACGAGCACCACGTTCTGCGCATCGTCCATGAACTCGCATCGGTGTAGCTGACGCACCAGCGCCTCGTTGACCTCGCTGTTGGCGAAGTCGAAGCCAGCGAGATCGCGATAGGCTGGGAAGCGAGCGAGCTTCAACTGGTAGGCCACCGAGCGTACCTCCCGCTCGGCTGTCTCTGCCTTTAGCAACTGCGAGAGCATCGGTTGGGCCGCCTCGAAGGCCGGCGATCCCTGCTCGGCCAGCTCCGCGACGGCCTGGGCCATGCCGTGCATCTTGAGTTCGCGCAGCATGATCACGATGGCGCCGCTGGCAGGGTCATGTCGCATGGCGCACCTCCTGGCTACTCGACTTGGAGTTCAGCGGCCCGCGCAGGCCGCCAGCAGCGCTGGCACGCCCCCGGAGCGTGTCGTAGCGCAGCACATCGGCCTTCGGCTCGTTCATCAGGCGCAGTGCCTGCGGTGCCGTGACAGGCGCCGGCGCAATGGGCTTGGCATCGAGCAGTCGGTGCAGCACATTCAGCACATGAGTCTTGCTGGCCACGCCGGCTTCCAGCGCCAGTTCGACCGCGGTCAGCACTGCCTGCTCGTCGTGGTGCAGCACCAGCGCCAGGATCTCCACCATCTCGCGGTCTCCGCCTGGCTGCTTCAGCAGCGCGGCCTGCAGCCGCCGGAAGCCCTGCGGCAGCTCGCTGAAGGGCGCTCCGTTCCTGAGCGCTCCTGGCTTGCGTTGCAGCACTGCCAGGTAGTGCCTCCAGTCGTAGACGGTCTGACCTGCGGTGTCGTGGCGACGGTCAATGATGCGCGTGTGCTCGCACACGATCTGGCCCTCGGCCGCCACGACGAGGCGTTCGGCGTACACGCGCAGGCTCACTGGCCGGTTCGCGTAGGAGGCCGGAACGCTGTAACGGTTGCGCTCGAAGTGCACCAGGCAGGTGGGCGAGACGCGCTTGGTGTGTTCCACGAAACCATCGAAGGGTCTGGGGATCTGCAACAGTAGTGGCCGTTCCTGCGCCCAGACATCGGCTACGGTCCCTGGCAGCTTGCCGTGGACGATCTCGCCCCACAGCGCCTTGCAGCGGTCCTCCAGCCAGTCGTTGAGCAGCGCCAGCGTGGCGAACGCCGGCACAGGTTGCCACAACCGGTGGCGCGCATCACGCACGTTCTTCTCGACCTGGCCCTTCTCCCAGCCCGAGGCCGGGTTGCAGAACTCGGCCTCGAACAGGTAGTGACTGACCATGGCGCTGAAGCGCGCGTTGATGTCGCGCTCCTTGCCGCGGCGTACCTTGTCCACGGCGGTCTTCATGTTGTCGTAGATGCCGCGCCGAGGCACGCCCCCGAGTACCTCGAAGGCCCGGTTGTGCGCATCGAACAGCATCTCGTGGGTCTGCAACAGGTAGGCGCGCACGATGAACGCACGGCTGTGGCTGAGCTTGAAGTGCGCCACCTGCAGCTTGGTGCGTTCACCAGCGATGACGGCCCAGTCCTCGCTCCAGTCGAACTGGAATGCCTCGCCGGGACCGAAGGCCAGAGGCACGAAGGTGCCGCGCCCGGTCGTCTGCTGGACCTCGTGGAGATGCGCATGCCACGCTCGTGCAAAGGCCGCCACGCGGTTGTAGGAGCCCTGGTAGCCCAGCGCCACCAGATCGGCGTGCATCTGCTTGAGCGTGCGCCGCTGCTTGCGTGACTTAGACGCCTCGCTCTTGAGCCAGCCGCCGAGCTTCTCGGCGAACGCGTCGAGCTTGCTCGGGCTGATGCGCTTCGCGTAGCTGGGCGCCGCCTCGCCCTCGCGAAGGTACTTGCGGATGGTGTTGCGAGACAAGCCCGTGCGCCGGGCTATCTCTCGGATGGACAGTTGCTCTCGCAGTGCCCAACGCCTGATGACACTCAGTGTCGCCACGTCAATCACTCCTGTGCTCCTGCTGCTAAAAGCAGCAGGTTAGGGTTATCACGTGGGTCAGATTTAGATGGAAATCACCGGGCCAAGTGGGTCACTTCTGGATGGAAATCAACACCTACGAGGCATTGACTACTTCCCGCATCCAACTCAGCCGCGCGAAAGGCTGGCGCATGCCTGCGCGCGCGAAGAAGGTTGACCGCAGCACGCGCTGGGGCAATCCGTACCGCGTCGACGTCTTCGGCCTGGCGCGCTCTCTGGCTCTCTTCGAGAACACCTTGCGCGGGGTGTGGATGCCGGCGCTGGTCGATGGTGACCAGGACGCACTGCTGCGCGAGGCCTACGCCCTTCACCAGGCGTTTCTCAAGCGCCACCAGCACCATGCGCTGGAGAACATACGCCATGAGCTCGGCGGGTGGGATCTCGCCTGCTGGTGCAAGTTGCCAGTGAACGGCGAGCCCGACCTGTGCCATGCGGAGGTGCTCCTGAAGTTCGCACGGGGGCCCGGTTGACTGCGTCCGCCTTGGCCGAAGCACCCCAGCGGACAGCGATCTTTCTGGAGCGGGCGACAGTACACCTTGAGTTCCCGCCGCCGGCGCACGAGGTCCGTCCGGGGCTCGCCTGGGGCGCGATCGACGCATTCCCGACTCCAGCCTACTGGTCCTGCCAGGTGCTGAGCCGGCGAGTCACCGGCGCGAGCATGAAGTACCGACTCGGCGCGACACTCACTGAGGAGGTCGCTGCCTGCCTGCTCGGTGGCCACGGCATCCCTGCAAGCATCGGCCTTGCAGCATTCCAGCACCTGAGGCGGACGGGCCTGATCCAGGATGGCCGGGAGATGGCTAGCGAGCCGGAATTGCTTGAATGCCTGTCCGCCCCCATGGCGCTCAACGGAAAGCTGGTGCGTTACCGCTTCGCGCGCCAGAAGGCCCGGTACCTGCGATCGGCGCTCGAAAGGCTGGCTGCGGAGCCGGCACCAGAGGGCAGCGGCCGCACGCTGCGCGACTGGCTCCTGCCCGTGCAGGGGATCGGCTACAAGACCGCCTCCTGGATCGCCCGCAACTGGCTGGATGCAGACGACGTTGCGATCCTGGACATCCACATCCTGCGCGCCGGCGTCCTCGGGGGCTTCTTCGAGGAGGGTCTGAGCGTGGAGCGCGACTACCTGCTACTCGAGCAGCAGTTTCTTTCCTTCGCGCAGGCATTGGGTGTGCGAGCGTCGGAGCTCGATGCACTCATCTGGCACGAGATGGCTTCGTCGCCCCTCACTGTGCGCAGGCTCCTGCGGGATCGAGCTGCGTCCGCAGGATGATCAACCCTGGGGCCGCGAGGTGGCGTCCTGCTCAACTTCTTTTCAATGCGCGCCTTGGCCTTTGCGATTAGGCGATCGTGATGTGCCGCAGGTCGGGCGCGAGCTGCAGGCCCCCTGCCCTCTTAACTGCCTGGTTGACGATCGTGCGCACATTGCCGAGATCCATCTGCACCATGGTGTCCACGCAGTCGAGTAGCGCGTTGCGCTCCATCATGCCGGCATAGGGCTCATCGATGTGGCCCAGGCCGGCCACGAGCTCGCCGCCCGTGAGGCGGTACAGCAGGACGATCCAGTGGTGAAAGCTCGGCAGCGAGGCCTGCGGCACCTGGGCCATCGTCGCGCCGTACGCCGGCGACATCGCCACCGCCGTCAGCGCCGCGCCGAAGGCACTCAATGTCTCAGGGGTGGCGGTGGCCAGGCCGTTGACGCTGGCAGCCGCCAGAGCTTGTGCAGCGCGCTCGCGCTCTGGACTGCCGCCACCCTGCCCGGTACCACGTTCTTCGAGCAGCACGGCCAGCTGCTCGGGCGAGATCGCAGCGCTCGCGAGCCACATGTTGGCGGTGTCGACCAGGTAGATGAAGCTGTCGACAGACAACGGCGCACGGTTCGAGTTCAGGTCCAAGCCCCAGATCGGGCCCGCCTGGCTGAAGTTCGCCACCACGCCGCGCCAGAAGGCGTTCTCTGTCTCCGGCCCGTCGGCGTACCGGCGCAGCAACGCATTGATGTTCTGGGTGGTCACGTTAGCAGTCTGGTGTCAGGTGCCCGTATGGTACGTCGTGCGCCGCCGCTCACTTGCAGGGCAGTGCACAAGGATCGGGCCGGCGCCGGCCGCGGCGATCGCCGTTCTCGCCATCCAACGGCCCACTTCATCGTCAAGGCACACCTGCCCGCACATTCTGCGAGCTGGAGAGCGCAGATTTTGCGTACTGAACCTCAGGGAACCCGCATTGGCATTGGGTTTGCGGAGGGCGCCTCCGTTTTCGGCGGAATCGGAATGCGCGCGCGGCTTGTACAGGCCGCCATCGGACCTCCGCCACTTCCGCCGCTGCGCGAGTGGTCGCTCCGAATTTCATAGCGGCCAGATCTGCTGCTGAATTGAGCTCGGACGTTTTGAATCCCGGCTACAAAGCGGACCGTTTCCCCGACGAATTCAGAGCATGTGCGACCCCAAGTGCTGCTTTATCGTGAGTGCACCGAAATGACAAATTCCACCGCATGCGAAGGAGAGAGCAAAACATTTGCCCGATTTCGACGCCTCGATGATTCAATTCCAAGGGATGCAACCCGCCGACTTCCCCCTCTTGCGCGCCACGGCCCGCCGCCTCGAGCGGCTCGACTTGGCGATCTCCACCGTCGCCGAAGCCATGGCCTCCGGCAGCATTCGCAACGTCAAGCTGCAGGAGGTGAAGTCCACGCTGTCTGGCGCCGTCGAGCGTGCCTGGGATCAGCACGTCGGGACCAAGTTCTTCGGCGGTGATGCGTGGCGCGCGGGCCTAGTCACCGACGGGCTGCGCGATCTCTACTACAAGATCAGCGTTTACGGCCTGCATGACGTCCACGCGGCGGCAAAACGGGTGGCGGCGACCCAGGAAACGGGCCCCGCGATCGATGCCATGCGTGCGCTGATGGCCGAACTGCTGCCGCTGGCCGTGGCGGTCACCGGCCTCAAAGACAAGGTGGTGATGGGGCGCGCACCGGCACCGGTGAAGCCGCCGGCAAATCCCGATCAGTTGCGCATGACCTGCGGTTGCTGCACGCGGCCGATTGCAGTGCTGGGTGGCACACCCACCGGGCGAATGGCCCATCACGGGTATGAGCGTCCCGGAGAAGGCTGGCAGACTGCCAGCTGCCCCGGCATCGGCTTCATGCCGCTGGAGACGACCGATGACGGGCCGATCTACCTGAAGACCTCCTACGAGGCCCGCTTGGCTAAAGTGCGAGAGAGTCTCGCGAAGGCTCCCGGTCTCATCAGCCTCAATGTCGTCATCAGCTTGCGAGGCGTTCGATCCCTCAAGGAGCTCACGCCCGCCGATACCGAATGGCCGCGTGCACACGCCGCCCACATCGCGAAGCTTCAGCACGAGATCTCGGCACTGCGCCACGGTATTGAGCATGTGACGAAGACCATCGCGAACTGGAGACCGCAGACCGACGCCGCTAAGGCGCTGCTCATCGAGCGCTACGGCGTCATCCCAGAGCGATACCAGGCGCCCGTGTCGACCGCCGGCGCCCCCGCTGAGGCAGACGATACCGCCGCGGCCATTGCTGCAGATCCGCCCGTCGCCACTCCATTCCACGAGGAGGACGAGCCGGAGGACGAAGCGCCGAGCGAGCGCATGACTGGTTGAACCGGGTCGCCGGTTCCGCATGCGTCATGCCTTTTCATTTGCCAGCCAACCTAGACGGATCCGCGGCCCGCTGCCTAAGCTGTTCGTCATGAATCAACTTGCCACGCTCCTCCCTGCGGACAGTACCCTTCCCCCGGGCACCATCGTTCTCGATGATGGCGGCGGCGTGCGCTCCCCTGACGCGCGCAATGCGCCCAGTGGCTTCGACGCCGGCCCGGTACTGGGCGAGTGGTACTGGGTGGCGATGGACAAGACACCGCATGCGGACGAAGACGACTTCTGCGAAGAAGCGCGCGCCCGCCTTAAGCGGGACCGCGAAGACTGGCTCGGCTGCGCCATGAGGGTCGGCTCGAACTACGTCCTGGTGGAATCGCCTCCCGACCATCGCGGCTCTTCGCGCGCCATCCGCGTTCACTTCAAGGATTTCTGGACACGGCTGCGCCACGAGCCCAACGCCGACCAGGTGATCCGCGCCCGGGTCGCGCGCCATCAGCGCGAGTCCCAGCGCCTCATGGCCGAGGTGCAGGAGGTGACGCAGCGCCTGGGCATGTCGAACACGGCCGCGATCACGCACTCGCCCGCGGCGGCAGGCAGCGCCGGCGGCGCGTTGATGGTCCTGTCGAGCCAAGCCGATCCGCACGCGTACAGCAAGGCCCTCAAGCTGGCGAAGCAGACCACCCTCCCCGAACTATTCAAGGCCATCAAGCTCGAGCACGGCGAGCTCGCCTGCTGGATGAAGGCGCCCTCGATGGCCATGCGGGCCATGGTCGCCGACGAGAGCGAGATCATCGAAGAAATTGACGACCGCATTTTCAGCGTCGCCCTGTACGCCGGCCTGGCCGAGGATGCGACCAAGGTCGCCGACGGCGCGCCGGCCGAGGTCACGGACCGCCTGCACGTCATGCAGCGCATGGCCTACATGGACGAGGAGGCACTTGCCCGCTGGAACGAAGGGGGAATGGAGTTCAAGGACATCGGCGCCTTCGACACATGGCTCAGCGCGCCCGAGAACCGTGACCGCATTCTGCCGTTCCCACGCACGCTCGTGGCCATGCGCGTGCGTCGCAACGAGAAGCATCGGGACGCCGAGGGCAGCATCAGCAAGGCCCTCGTGAACATGGAGCTGCGCGAGTTCGACAAGTCGACCTTCCTGTACGTGCGCAACGGCGAGCAGCTCTGGCGCATCACCACGGAGATCGACTTCGATCCGACGATCTTCCCCGATCCGTCCGTGTTCAACCCAAATGAGCCCAAGATGTACAAGCCCCATGGCTTCAGCTCCGACCGCAAGTTCATGTCTGTCGCGGAGTGGGAGCAGGAGGTCGCCGATCAGAAGGCACGCCGGGCCACGAGCAAGGGTAACCGGTGGCCTCACGAGAATTTCCGCGCTAACGACTGGGAGCCACTGGATCACAGCAGTGTCTATCACGACGACGGAATGAAGCTGGTCGAGCGTCAGATGAAGGACTACAACCGCGTGGCGTTGATCATCCAGGGTCTTTTCGACCGCAGCATGACACTGCATCCGCACCCGCCCGTACAGACCTGGACCGCAGACGGCTTCGACCGCGCGGTGAAGCTCGTCTACGACGCGACCGGCGTGCTGCACCACGGTGAGGCGCCGGACTTCGAGGCCTATCGAGCCCGCTGCAACGCGACGCTGGGCGTGGGCTCGATCGTCGTCGGCCAAGAGGACTTCTGGCTACGAAAGGAAGGTGAAAAGGAGAGCCGTCGACGTGCCAACAACTGGCGCGACAAGAGCGACTACCGCCCCGAGCGCTTCAAACCTCACGGCAACCCGGGCCCTGGCTACGTGGCGCGCGCAGAACGCTGGTCCAAGAGCAACGGCGCAACCTTCGTCTGGGAACGCGAGCGCGCTCGGGACTACTACGGCCGCCGCCTTGACCAAAGCCCCGTGACCTGCACAGTGACCGTGCCAGCACACGAGCTGCTCAACGTTGACGCGTACGAGCTCGGCGACTTCAAGCTTTTCTTCAATGATCCGCGCACCAGAGCCCAATACATCAAATGGGCACCGCTGCTGATCGCTGCCGAGCAACACCATCTTTCAAAGGCCCGCAAGTGAGCGATCCCTCGGCATCCAGAACCAATACGACCTCGTCAGTCTGGAGCCGATTCTGGAGCCCGGCCAGCTACCTGATCGGCGCCGCGCCCCATGACGATCAGGCTCAGGCCAAGGCAAAGCGGCGCTCCAACAGCGCATGGCTGGACAAGTGGCTGCCGAAGTACATCGTGCGTTGGACATGCGCGTGGGTCGGATCGCAGTGGTTCCTGGCCCTGGCCAGCGACCTCGACTCCATGATGCTCATGACCGCCGGAGTCGTGTTCCTCGCGCGAAGCTCAATCCAGATCGGAGTGCTGTTCGGGATGCTCGTCAGGGCCCGCATGGTGCTTGCACAAGGCCAGGGCGACAGGCGGCCCTGAGCAGGGCCCGGCCGCGACGAACCTTCTTCTTTCAGCAATCTCCCGACCAACCTTTCCCCATGACCACACCATCCAGCCTGACACGCTCCCCCCTTTATGCAGCCTGGGAGACCAAGGTTGCCGAGGCCCTCGCCAAACTCATCGGCTGCGACTACGGCGATGCGCAGGCCATCATGGCCGCCCGGCCCGACGTTCTGGCCACGTCCTGGACATTGCGGGAAACCGCCGATGTGGCGGCCGCCGCGATCGACGCCTCGAGCAAAGCATCCCCTGCCCCTGCACCACCCTGGACGATGCGGCAGTTCGTAGACCAGGTGAAGGTGCTGCTGCGCTCACAGCCACCAGGCACCCGCCTGCAGGACGGCGATACTGGCGGCTACTTTTTCCTGAACGGCGAAGCGGTCTTTGCATGTCAGCTCGATGGCGACCGCGACGCGGACTCGGTCGACCTCGACGAAAGCGCCTGGGACTTCGCCCGCGGATGCTGGGAAGACAGTACGCCAGAAGTGACCATGGCCACGGTCCTGAGCCCCGTCCTGCTACCTCCAAGCGATGGCCATCCGGAACACCCCGCGCCGGCGGGTGTGGCCTGAGAGCCCAAGATGTCCATCGCGATCTCAAGCAAAACCGCGACCAAGGGATCTGCTCAAATTGCGCGTGGCACTGTGCGAGGTGCCGGCGGGTTCTCGGTCCAACAGCTGGTGGCACTGCAGGCGGCCCTGTCGGAGGCGGTCTCAATCCACAACCAATACGTGACCGCGCGCGCCGGCGTGGGGGTCGCGGCAAGATCGACCGTGCTCAGCCTGGCTGGCGAGGGCTACCTCGAACACCGCGGCACGAGCGCCGAGGAATGGGTTGCCACGCCAAAGGGAATCGCCATGGGACGGCACCTGGGGCTCGACCAGCGTTTCACCGGTGCCGTCCCAACTGCGCGGGCGCGGGCAATCATCTTGCGCGCGCTCACCATGCCCGATCTCTATGCCGTCGGCGACGTGGACGCGCATTCACCGCGCAGGCTTCGCATCGGCGCCACTCGCGATGACATGTGGATCGAACGGCTGGGCTACGGCACGCTCGTGCGAGAGGTTGATCGACGCCACGGTTGGTTCATGACCCTGATGCTCACCACGAAGGGCCAGGAGTTGGTAGAAGCTACGGACATGCCGATCAAGCTGGCCCTGACCGATGAGGAAGAGGATGCCGTGCGCACGGGCACGATGAAGTTCGGCATCGTGCCGGACCCGACCGTGGTCCAGCGTGCCAACTTCCAGATCGAGTCGGACTGGCTTCAGTCGCCGCGCGATCTCTATGCGCGACTGCTGGACCCGGCTGCGATCTATCCTGGCACCCGCATCGAGCTTGTCCGCGAGCGTGGCGGCGCCTTGATCGGGACGGCGGCCGCGGGCCCATGGAATCGGGTCTGCCTATCGTTCCTGCCGGCCAACGCGAAGCCGCATACTCGCGACTGGCACTTCGATGCCACCTTTGAATACCGGGAACAGGCCTTCGGCGCACCCATCGATCGCCGCGTCTGGGCACCATTCCCCGAGAACCATTCGTACAAGCCTGTACGCCCTGATGCTCAGGCGAAGAAGTTTGCGCGCGACTGCGGCTTTGCGAGCCTGGCAGCGATGCGCTCCACCTGGTTGCGCCGCTCGCACCTCGCGTCAGTGCGCCGCGGCTCAGGCATGCGGGGCTGGGTGAAAGGACTCGTGGTCGAGCTGCAGCACTTGGATTTCTCGTGATTCTGCTCGCCGGCGGTCAGGACCACCGCATCATCGACGCGGCCAAGGCAGAGTGGGTATTCGAGATGCATCCCACGTGTGGCCCTGCCGTCCTGGACCGTCACGGCGCGGTTGCCGATCGACAGCCTGGGTCGCGCTCGCCGTTCTGGCGCGCCGTGACTCTCTGGGCCATGCAGGGCCGGCGCGTCGACACGGACGGTCGCTGCATATGGGACGAGCCCCCACCGATCCGCGTAGCCCATGTGGCAGGACGGCAGCATGTCGTCCTGCCAGAGACGCCGGAAGCCATTGCCGCGGGCTCGGGTCTGTATCCGATGGACCTTCGGCGCATCGAAGTTCTCGTCTCGCCGCAGCAAAGAAGCAGCCAGCATTGAACTGCAACGCTGTTAAAGGGGGGCGGCGTGCTTCATCACCCAGCAGCGGACGGCGCATCCACCGCCTGCTCGTGCGCTACCAAGTCCAAGTAGCGTCGCGCGACGTAGTGCAGTTTGTAGAAATCGTCTGAAGCGAAGGTTGCGACCATATCCGAAAACTGGCCTGTCCCGTATTCGGGATCGTGATACTCCGGATACGCCACGAAGACGGCCCGCAACTCGGCCTCGAGCTGCTCGGACAACAGACCTTCCGTCTTCGTGTAGTTCTCGTTGAGATACTGGTAGTGCATTCAGTTCCATCCTGACGCGGAGGCGCGCTTCGTCTTCATGAAGTTCGCGTAGGCCCACTTGTTCCGGATCTTCGGCTTGCTCTTGGTCGAGCGAGATGCCTTGCGGGGCTTGCTCGAGCGAACACCACTTTCGCGAGAAACATGCGCGCGGCCGCGGCGCGTGTTGAGCCCGCACATCCCCGGCCATGCAGGCTCCGCCGGCACCAGGCCAAGCACTTCGGCCTTCAAGGTCGAGGGGGTGAGTGCGTCGTAGCGAGACTGCACGCGCTCGGCAGCGGCGCAGTAGCCGGCCTGGACGCCCCGCGGCTGAGCCATCAGCCACTCGAGGTCCGCGACCTGATCAATGCTCACGATGGCAATGCCAAGTTCGCGCGCGAGCTCGAAGCCGCTGCGCAGGTCCGAGCCTGAGCGCATGGCATCGAGCAGCTCATACGGCATGCGGTCCTCGGAAGCCAAGCACCAGTCGATCACGTCCTGTACGGGAATGCCCGACAGGGCCATCGACATGAACTCGACCCATTCTTCAGTGCCCTGTTCAAAGACGAACGGCCCGACTTCGCTCAAGTGGCGCAGCACCGATACCGGTTCGCGCCGCAGCACCTGGGCTGTTTCGTGAACATCGAGCCCGGCATTGATCGATTGGCTCAATGCCTTCTCGTCGGTCTTGAGCCAGGCATTCAGCGTACGGGATCTGTCGCAGTGGGTGGCGGTGGTCATGCGAGCCATCATGGACATGTGGCGCCGATTCCGTCTAGGTTGAGCGACCATTGCGGCCGATATTGCGGCTGCAGCGCGTGCGGCGGCAGGTTGCGCCAGATCGGCCAGGACGTCTCAGCACAACGGAGAATCCATCTTCCAGGCGCCAACGCCGAGCCGGCCCGTCCATCCTAGCCCGCAGACGGACACGGCTGCCCAACGGGCTCCGGGTCATCTCCAGCGTCATCAAGCGGCTCTGAGAGCAGCGCCTTGATGCGCATGGCGTAGGTCTGGTGGATCTGGGCTTCCGCTTGCCGCGCGAAGCGGTCGACCTCGACCTCGATCGCCGCCTGGTCGGCGTCCGCGGGGATGGTGCCCCAACAGGTCGACAGCGCGTTGCGGCCTTCACTCTGGTAGTCGCCGCTGAGCATGTGGTGCGGGCCCTCGCTCGAGCGGCGGCAGTACACGACGGCGGTGCGGCCGCCAGCGGCGGTCTCAAAGTCCTTGCTTACGACATCCGTGCGCACACGGTCGCCGGACCAGCCATGGGCGACCATCCGGGCCACGAAGATGGCCATCACGGCCGAAGAAAGTTGGGAGCTCATGTTGGGGACTTGTTGTGCAAAGGAGCAACCATGCCACTGGATGAGCGAGTCCGCGCATTTTTTTGGCCCGCGCTTCGCGGCGCACCAAAAGCAAAAGTGGATGAGAAAGAGCGAAATCTTTCTCACCCACTTCTGGAGTGACCAGCCAGAAAATTCTACCGGCTATGGTGCTCTCAAGCGCTTCTGTTCAGCGCACCGATCAACGAAAGTCGCGGCTCGCCGTGAGCAGCTTGCCCAGCTGCGCGGTGTGGTCGACCAGCTTCATCGCCACCAGCGACTGCACGCCCTTTTCGCTTTGCCAGGTGCCCTCGACGCTCAGCAGTCGTGCGGCGAGCAGCGCCGCGCGGTGCGCCTCCGCAACCTGCGGCCACACGATGATGTTGACCGTGCCCGTTTCGTCCTCCAGCGTCGCGAACACCACGCCTTTCGCCGTGCTGGGGCGCTGGCGGTGCGTGACGATGCCACTCGCGCGCACCTGCTGGCGATCGAGCGCGTTCACCCTCAGATCCTCTGCGGTGCGGATGCCCCACCCGGTGAGCTTGGGTCGGATCAGGGCCAGCGGATGCCGCCGCAGGCTCAGGCCTGTGGTCGCGTAGTCGTCGGCTATCTCCGCACCTTCCTCCGGAACAGCGAACCCGAACGCCTCCTCGACGGTGCGCGCCTCGCGCAGCATGCGAGTCGGCCGGGTGTCGACACCCTTGGCTGCCCACACCGCGTCAGGCCGGTGCCCTGCGATGCTCAGCAACGCGTCCGCGCTGGCCAGGCAGGCGAGGTCGTGCGCGTCGAGCTCAGCGCGCATGGCCAGGTCTTCTACCGTGGCGAAAGGGGCCGCGTCTCGCGCAGCAACGATGCGCCTGGCAGCCTCCTCGCGCATGCCAGCGATGCGCGATAGCCCCAGGCGCACGGCACGCAGCGGCATGGCGTACCTCGTGTCCCAGCGCGATGACGCCGTCGGGCTGCGCGCGGGCTCTTCCAGGGTTGTCTCCCACACGCTCACGGTCGCGTCGACCGGCCGGACGAGCACGCCGTGCTCGCGCGCATCACGCACCAACTGCGCCGGCCCGTAGAAGCCCATCGGCTGGCTGTTGAGCAACGCGGCCAGCATCGCATCGGGATGGTGGCGCTTGAGCCAGCAGCTCACGTAGACCAGCAGCGCGAAGGAAGCGCTGTGGCTCTCCGGGAAGCCGTAGCTGCCGAAGCCCTTGATGCTCACCAGCACCTGGTCGATGAAGGCCTGCTCGTAGCCCTTCCTGGTCATCCGCTCGGTGAGCCTGCGCTCGTGCACCTCGAGCCCCCCGCGCTTGCGCCAGGCACCCATCGCGCGGCGCAGCTGGTCAGCCTCCCCCGGGGTGTAGTCCGCACACACCATCGCCAGCTTCATGGCCTGTTCCTGGTAGAGGCAGATCCCCAGCGTGCGCTCGGTGACTTCGCGCACCGCATCGTTCGGATACCCGAAAGACTCTTCGCCGGCGCGCCGGCGCAGGTACGGGTGGACCATGCCGCCCTGGATCGGGCCCGGCCGAACGATCGCGACCTGGATCACCAGGTCGTAGAAGCATCGAGGCTTGATCCGGGGGAGCATGCTCATCTGCGCCCGGCTCTCGATCTGAAAGACCCCCACGGTATCGGCCTTGCAGATCATGTCGTAGGTGGCCACGTCTTCCGGCGGTACATCCTGCATCCGCATCGGCGGTCCGCCAGCCTTCTCGCCGGCGAGGTCCAGCGCGCGGTGGATCGCAGTGAGCATGCCCAACGCCAGGATGTCGACCTTGATGAGCCCGGTCGCGTCCAGGTCGTCTTTATCCCATTGGACGATGCTTCGGTTTTCCATCGCGGCGTTCTCCACCGGCACCAGGCGACTGATCTTGTCGCGGGCGATCACGAAGCCGCCGGGGTGCTGGCTCAGGTGCCGCGGAAACCCCCGCACCGTCTCGGCGAGCTGCAGCCAACGCGCCACCTTCGGGTCGGTAACGTCGATCCCGTTTTCCTGCAGGCAGCTTTCGCTGATCCAGTCCTCATCGTCGCCGTAGGCACTGCCGGCCAGCGCCTCGACCTGGTCCAGCGGCACACCCATGGCCTTGCCCACGTCGCGCAGCGCGGACTTCGTGCGGTAGCTGATTGCCACTGCGGTGAGAGCCGCCCGCTCGCGGCCGTACTTCTCGTAGATGTACTGCATCACCTCTTCACGGCGCTGGTGCTCGAAGTCAATGTCGATGTCGGGTGGCTCGCGCCGCTCCGCGCTGATGAAGCGCTCGAACAGCACGCTCATGCGCTCGGGATCCACCGAGGTGACGCCCAGGCAGTAGCACACTGCGCTGTTGGCCGCCGAGCCTCGACCCTGGCAGAGGATGCCGCGGGCGCGGGCCCAGTGCACGATGTCTGCCACGGTGAGAAAGTACGGCTCGTAGCCCAGCTGCGCGATCGTCGTGAGCTCGTGCTCGATCTGGGCGCGCACTTTCTCGGGCACGCCCTCGGGATAGCGACCCGCCGCACCGTCCCAGGCGAGCTTGCGCAGGTGCGAGGCGGGCGTCTCGCCCTCGGGCACCACCTCGCGCGGATATTCGTACTGCAACTCTTCCAGCGAGAAGGTGCACAGGCTGGCCACCTTCACCGTCTCTTCCATCCAGGCGGCCGGTACCTGCTCGGCCAGCACCGCTCGCCCACGCAGGTAGGCCTCGGCGTTCATCTGCAGCGCAAAGCCGGCCTCGGCCACCGTGGTGCCGATCCGCACGGCGGTGAGCACGTCCTGCAGGGGCTTGCGGTGTCGCGTGTGCATGACGGGGCTCGCGCTGGCCACGATGGCCAGGCCGGTGCGCTCGGCAGCCTGCTCGACCAGCCACAGCCGCAGTTCGTCGTCCAGGCCGAGCGGGCGCGGAGCGACGATCCACGCACGCCCAGGAAACCAGGTCTTGAGCCACATCGCCTGGGCGAACAGCGACTCGGCGGTGGCGTCGGGCTGCGGCAGCAGGAGCACCAAGCAGCCGGGCATGCCCGCCAGGTGCGGTGCCTGGATGTTGCGGCCCTCCACATCCGTCACCAAAGCCGTGTAGCGGCCCTTGGCGGCCCGCCGGCGCGCGAGTGTGATGCACTCGCACAGGTTGCCCCACCCCTGCTTGTTCTGCGCCAGAATCACCACGCGCGCATGGGCGTGACCACGCTCGGTGGTGAGCAGGATCTCGCTGCCGCAGATGAAATGCAGGCCGGATTCCCTGGCATGCAAGTGCGCTCGCACAACCCCCGACACAGAACACTCGTCCGTGAGCGCCAGGGCTGAGTACAGCTTGGCGGCCGCACGCTCCACCAGTTCCTCGGGCTGCGAGGCGCCGACGAGAAAGGTGAATGCCGAGCGGCAATGCAGCTCGGCATAAGGCGGGGGTTCAGCGGGATACATACTGTGTTTAAAACCAGTATTCTGAACGCTTTGGGGCATCTCGCCCACCCCGGTGCAATGCCTATCCCGGCGCCGTGTCCTATTCTCCTAATTTCACCATTGCAATAGACAGAGCGCCTTGCTCGACGTCTTTATTTTTACTATCATGATGGGCAATATGGCAAAGAGCAGCGTCCTTGCGCAGTCCACGCAAGCCCCTACCACCATTGTCGAGATTCATACCGGCGGGGTGTGGCGCCCTGCGGCCACACTGCAGGCGCTTGGCGCGGATCGGTGCCGCTTCGAGTACCTGACCGAGTACGTCTTCGACGAAGCCCCACTCCCCATCGCGCTGGGCCTGCCCATCGGGTTCGAGCCCGACAGATTCATCGAGGGCCCGACGGGCCCAGAGGCTGACCGACGCCCGCCGGCCTTTCTCTACGACCTGGTGCCCCAGGGAAAAGGCCGCAAGTTCCTGCTGGAGCGGCTGGAGCTGGCCGACAGCGACACCCTCATCATGCCGCTGGTGATGGCTGGGGCCTTCAACCCGATCGGATGCCTGCGGTTCACGAGCGCGCTGGAGTTCTTTCGCAACGAGGCCAAGCGGCATCCTGATCCCGAGACGGCCGAAGGCTTCGACTTCGCGGAGGTCCTTCACCGAAGCCAGGAATTCACGGACCATCTCTCCTTGCACGCGATGCTCGCTTCGGGCACCACCGGCGTGCAGGGCGTCGCGCCCAAATTCCTGCTGACCTCTGATCGGGACGGGCGATGGTTCGCCGACATGGCGCTGCCAGATGAGCGTGCGCACGAGCATTGGCTTCTGAAGTTGCCACGAGGGAAAAGCGACGCTGATCGCGCGGTGCTGCGTAACGAGGCCGGCTTCCTCCGGTTGGCCGAGAAATGCGGGATTCGGACCTTCGCGCCGCCGCAGCTTCACAACGAAATCCTTTTCGTTCGCCGCTTCGATCGCCAGGTGATCGACGGCAAGCTGCACAGGCTGCATCAGGAGAGCCTGGCGAGCATCTGCGGGCTGCGCGGATTCGGCATCCCCAAGAGCCAGCAGCTCCTTCTTGAGGGCTTGCGCGACGCTGTTTCCGAACCGCTGGCCGAGACGATCGAGTTCATGAAGCGAGACGCACTGAACATGGCGATGCGCAACACCGACAATCATGCGCGCAACACGGCGGTGCAGCGGCTGGTCGACGGGACCATCCAGCTCACGCCAGTGTTCGATTTCGCGCCCATGTA
Source organism: Variovorax durovernensis (assembly GCF_977011995.1). Classification (NCBI taxonomy): domain Bacteria; kingdom Pseudomonadati; phylum Pseudomonadota; class Betaproteobacteria; order Burkholderiales; family Comamonadaceae; genus Variovorax; species Variovorax durovernensis. The sequence goes on from NZ_CDRNCW010000003.1 coordinate 245,742, forward strand.
CCTGGATGCCGAGGTCATTGTTCGTGGCTGCCACTGGCGCGACGCGAGCGGCACGATCCAGCGGACCTGGGCCGAGGTCGTCGAGACCCTCGCGGTCCCGGACAGCGAGCGCAAGAGCATCGCAGGCGCACTCGCGTCCTTTGCCGACGTGGTCGCCGCTCTCCCTGACATCGCGAAGGATTGCGACATCGAGCCCAGTGTGATCGAGGCCTGCCGCGCGACAATCGCCGCACAGGCCGAGCAGCTGCAAGCACTGGCGCCCCTGGGCCTGGGAGGCCGCCATGGATAAGCGCCGCACGCGGTCTAACGCGGCGCGCGAGTTGCAGCTACGCGATGCGCTCTACCGCGCCATCACGTCCGGGGACATGTCTACCGGACAGGCTGTCGCCTCGCTACGGCGCATCAGCAAGCTGACCCAGCCCGAGTTCGCCAAGCACCGGAACCTGAGCGTTCAAAGCCTACGCGCGATCGAGGCCGACAACGCAAATCCGACGGTCGACACCCTCAACAAGGTCGCGGCCATCTTCGGCTTGCAGGTGGGCTTTGTTCCAAAAGGGAAAGGCTCGAGCTCCTGGCGCGAGATCGAACAGGACTTGGCGAACGCAGCTCCTGGCGTCGATCCGAAGAATCCGTAGCGAGAGCAACGGCGCCGACAAACCCAACGAAGAGAAACGCGACCATGACCCAACAAGCAAGAGGCTCGGCCAAAGTACCCGGAGATCTCACATTCGAAACCACCGTCTTCGGCCTGGTGGTGCTTTCCATGGGTGCGTTCCTGCTCTACACAGCGTGGTCCGCGGATCAAGAGGTCACCCCGTTGAAGCTTTCACAAGCCCCGGCTGGTTGTATCGCCGACCGCCTGAGCAAGGAGGTTCAAATGAGTGCCAAGCCGCTTACGAACCAAGCATATGACGCCATCAGACGCCAGTGCGACGCTGATGAGAAACTAAAGGAACAGCGCGATGCCTTACCACGGCCTTGAAATCAAGTGATCTTCGTCTTCTCCTTCTGGATTCTCCTCATCAGCCTCGTCGTAGCAGGCCGCCCCGCGCAGCCAGGCTGGCAACGCGCCTGCGCTGTCTCCATTGCCTTCTTCCTCAGCCTGACCTTCCTGCAAGCAATGGGCATGTTTTCCCCAAGGGGTGTCGAAGGCAATGCGACGAACTTCACCCCGGTTCTGATCCTCCTCCTGGGCGCAGGCACCCTCGTCTTCTTCGTCGTCGTATTGATCTCCCTGCGCCCGCCCGCAAAGCCGAGTCATGTGCAAACCGGAACGGCAGTCCTCTCGGCAGTGATCGGCGTCTACTTGATGTTCGTCGCTGTCGATCACTGGTGGTTCTTTCGGGGCGACGACGAGAAGAACGGTTGGACTTCTCCTGCGGCGCTCGGAGTCAAGGAAGTCACTTGCGACTTCGCGTTGGCGCGCGAGGAAGGCAATGCCATCGCATACCGCTGCCCGCACCTCTTCATCTTCGGCAGAGCCTACGCACACCCTTTCGTGCCATGGCCCTCCTACACATCAGGCACCAGCGTTGAACTGAAATCAAGGCTGGACGAGCTCATGCGCGAGGCTGACAGGAATGCTCAATCCGCGGGATCCGGAGGACGACCATGACTACATCGCGTTTGCACGATCTCACCACCCTTGCCGCCGTCAAAGCGTTGGATGGCCGCATCTACGCCCTACTGACCGAACAAGAGCTCGAGCTCCTTTGGTTGTTCGCAGCGCAGGGCCGCAAGGTTGGCGTTCGGGTCACAGTCGGTGGAGAGCCGATCCTCTCGGTGCGCACCCAGAACGAACATGATCGCCTGCGATCAAAAAACCGTGTGGTGGCAGTGATCGCCGAATCGATTTCATCGTGAATCTGTTCATCGTCATCGATATCACCATGACCGTCTCAGCCATCACCCTCGTGGGTGGTTTGATAGTGCGCGACGTGCGTCGTTGGCTGCGCGAGCAATCTGACCTGTGAGGCGGTCCTGAAGAAGTCCGCGAAGTATTCCAGGATCCCCAGCGCAGCAGATCTGGCCGCGTTTGGGGGCATGCACTGCTCGCAGCTACATCGAGAAGCAGTCGCGAATGGATGGCGTTGTCCTTCGTGCAACCGCAATGCCAATGAGGTCGTGCGATGGACGGAAATCCTGGGGCCGTCCTGGCGTGAGAAGTTCGCCGACGAGTTCGGCATGGGATTCACAACCAGCCTGGTGTACCACCATTGCCATAGCGAGTCGCTGTCGCCCAGATTTCCGCGCACGCTGATCTGCGGAGACTGCAACACTGCAGACGGCGCCGCGAAGCGCAAGCTCGGCCTCCCTGCTGATTGGTCGTTCTCTCCTGCCGAGCTTGCGCGTTTCGTGAAGGTGCTGCCGCACTCGGGCAAGGCCTCGATCAACTATGCAATCGCACACCAGATCTACGACGCGGCCAAGCGTCCCTCGAACACTGCGAAATTCTGGGACTAGCGTGGCTCGACGCTTGTTTCCACCAGCTTCCCGCCGCTGAAGTAGCAGACTGCCTTGAACGTCAATTCGCCTGCGTCGAATGGAATCGTCGCCATGGCATTCCCGAGGGCAACCGTGCTTCGCTCCACTCGCTCGCTCGCGGGATAGCGCTTCATGGCGGATGAGCGGCGCAGCTTTTGCCGGGCGGAGTCAGCACACGCCGCCGTCATCTGCGCGTCCGAGGTAGCCTCTGCGCCCGCCCTGTCCGAGTGGGGCACCGTACCAGAGCGAATGTCAGCCTCAGTGACGTAGAAACGAGTGAAGGCGATGCCCTGCCCCTGGGCACCACAATCCGCGAAGAACACGACCTTCTTCGATCTCGCATCCGATCGATGATCCGAAAGGCCGATCCCTTCGAGAACGACACAGTCCTTTGACCTTCGAACCAGTTCGGCCGCAGGCTCCATCAAGTCGTTGATCTTCCGGAAGCCCTCCTTGCCCCAAGCCGCGAATGCCTTCGGGTATCCAGCCTTGTCCATTCGCCACATCGAAACATCCACTCCGGCCTGCACTACTGGCGCAATTGCTCCCACCACGAAGGCGAACAGAGCACATCGCTTGATGCTGATCATGGGCAACTCCTTGTCGCGTTCTGGACGTTCAGATCTTCGGCCTCGTTGCCTTGCAGGCCTTCTCCCATTGCCACGTGTAGGGCAAGTCTCCGCCGTGCTTTGACTTCCAGGAAGCCATCACGTCTTTCGCCAGGTAGGCCGTGTAGATCATCTTTCCCGAGATTCGGTTGATGTCCAGGACGTAGCTCTTACCGAAGGCCATCACGCGCGCCTCGATCTTGTTCGAGGTGATCTTGGCGTCCGTGAAGACCGGACCACTATTGCGCTCCGGAGAGCTGACCGTCTTGTCCTCCAGATTGACCTCCCATGAATCTGCCCTGTCCTTCAGGAGGTTGACCAGGTCGTACTCCATGAGCGCATCCTGCAAGAACTGGTCTTGAGGATTTTTCGGCACCTGCTTGTAGACCTTGGCGAAATCCACGCCAGAAAAGGACGTCGTCGTGCAGCTGAGGTAGATCGACTCGGCGTGCGCCGCGAACCCCGCGAGCGCAAGGCTGAGCGAGGACACGATTCGAAGTGACAGGGGCAAGCGAACGGGCTTCATGTTTGCGTGGCTGTGGCTGGGCGTGGCAACTGTAACCGCCGCCGCGCGCTCCCAGGGCCCCGTCAGCGAGCGCGTGCCGTGCACAATCTGCCCATGTGCTACTCCGCCCAGATCAGGGCCGACTACAAGCGATTCTTCCACCTCTTCGGTGGCGTGCTCAGCCTGCGCGAGTTCGTGAAGCTGTACGGCAAGCGCAAGGACGATCCCAAGATCAGTATCCCCAAGGCCGTCGACGCCGCATTCGGCGTTCCGCAATCCGACGAGGAGCGCGAGATCAAGTGGATGATCGATACCTTCAACGCGGCCCAGGCCTCCAGGCTTGAGCAGGACCTGTTCAAGCAGCGCAAGCGCCTGGCCGACGCGCAGCGCACGCTGCAGACCAAGGTCACGAAGAAGGCGAATGAGGACGTGCGCATAGCGACTGACAAGATCGCACGCGATCGCGCAAAGCTCGCGGACCTGAGCCGCACAGATCTACCGCCACGCGATGCCCGGATCTTCCCCGGCAGCTATGCCCCCGTCATGATCTGGGAGGATGGGCGTTTCGTGGTCGTGCCGATGCGCTACCAATGCAGGCCAGAGGGCAAGCCTGCGTTCTATGACACGAAGCTCCCTGGTCTCTACAACGCGCGACGCGACAACCTGGAGCGCTTCTGGAAGCAGCAGTTCGGGCACACGCACGCCATCATGGCGGCCGATCTCTTCTACGAGCACGTCATGCGCGACGGCAAGGACATCGTTCTGGAGTTCAAGCCCCAGCATCTGCCGGACATGCTGGTGGCCTGCCTATGGTCGCGATGGACCGGCCCGGACGGTGAGGAGCTTCTCTCGTTCGCGGCGATCACCGACGAGCCCCCGGAAGAGGTAGCTGCCACCGGCCATGACCGATGCATCGTTCCGATCAAGCCCGAGAACGTCGAAGCTTGGCTGCGGCCCGATCCATCTGATCTGGCGGCGCAGTTCGCCATACTGGACGACCGCGAGCGGCCCTACTACGAGCACCGCCTGGTGGCCTGAGCGGGAGGAGCGGTCGCGCTCCGGTGCCGTGCGGTTGGTCCTGGCTGCCACTGCGAGAGCGGCCCCGGCCCTTCTCACACCTGCTTGTCGACGAAGGCTGACCGGGCCTTCTGCTCACCTGCCGCCTCTGCGATCGCCCGCCTCTCTTGATGCACCCATCGATAAAGGTGCTGGAAGTCGATGCTGCCGTTTTCCCTCGTGCTCTCCTGCAGGTCCCGGTAGGCCTCTTTGTCGACCGGCGAGTAGTTCGCCAAGCTCCCGTAGATGAAGTCGTCGTAGGTCGTCTGCGCGGCGCTGAAAACCTTGACGCCGATGAACGTGCCCAGAGCTGCGAAAACTGGGAGCAAGAGGTTGAGCTCGGGTCCTGTCCAGGGTAGCTTTGGGAGGTCAACCCCCAAGGTCGCCAGACTGGCTTGGGCGGCCACGCAAAGGACGAACGCCCAGATGCCATACACCTTGGCCGCCTCACTGCGCGGCCCTTTGGATGACCATGGTCGATTCGCCACCCACTCCTCGCGCTTGTGCGCAGCGCGCTCGATCTGAAATACCCATTGGCGCTTCGTCTTCCAGATCACCGTTTGCGAGGGCGTGGTCATATCAATCATTCGTGCCACCTTGGACGTCGGAACTACCGCCATTGACAGCATCCGTGCGCCCATCGCGCAGGAACAGCCTGGTGGTAGTGGTGGCGAGCATCGCGTCGACAGTGGCCCCGTGCAGGGGAAGCGCTTCGGATGAGGCGGCCACGCCATTCAGGACCGTTTTTCCTTCTCGGACTGAAGCGAAAACCATGTTGTTGGGCTGGCTCTGGCTGTAGGGTGCGGGCATCGCTCTTTCCAGTGACTCACCATGGCAGCGAAAGATGGGCTGCTGCCGGCGCCGGTGTTCCAAGTTCAATTCTGTGGTGAGCCCGCTTCGAGTATGCCCATTCGGCGGACTACTGCGCTAGGTTGCGAGATCGCAGTCACCTCGTCATCCGCCCCAACCTTGCGCGAATCGGCCCGGAGTTCTCATACTGTCCGAGGCGCACTTTGCGTCGTCGAGCAATTCACCGAAATCATGACCAGTCTCCAAGCGATTAGCGACCAAATTGCGGAACACGAACGCCATGTGGCGGCGTTGCTCGCCCAGGCAGCGCCACTGCGCGCCGCAGCACGCTCTGACGCGATCGCGCAGGTACGCGCCAAGATCGTGGAGTTCGGCCTCACCACCCGTGAGCTGGGGTTCAGATTCGGCGGCTCCAGCAGGATTCCGAAGTCCAGCGCCGCTGCAACCGCTGGCCCCTATTTCCATCCGAACACTCACGAGAGCTGGTCAGGTCACGGGCGCCGGCCTCTGTGGGTCGAATCTGCCCTGGCCACGGGCTACTCGCTCAAGTCCCTGCAGCGCCGCCCGACGTGATTCAATCCACGCTGCACCGAATCATCCCCTCCCTTGCCATGAACATCTTCGACGCACTCACCACCGCCGGCGCGCGCCAGGCCTCAACCGCGTGGGCGCGCACGGCCGGCTGGGCGATGGAGGAGCGTCCCGTCGCTGGAGCCCACAAGATCGTCGTGACAGGCTCGGCCAGCATCTTCGTTTGCCGTGGCCAACAGGCACGCATGCTGGTGGCCACCGAAAGCCCCGACGACCTGGTGCGGATCCACACTGACATCGTTGGCTCAAAGCTCGTGATCGACCAGGAGCCCACCGTCATCTACGGCAAGGCAACAGTGTCGAGCGTGCGCGGGTCTGCAACCCAGTTCTTCCAGAACGTGGTCATCCACGGAGGCGTGGCCGCAAGGGACATCATCCACACGTACGGCGATCGACGCGGGGACTCCACGACCGTCGAGTCCAGCTCGGGGAGCAATATCGTTCACGGCGCAGGCCGCACCATGGTCGCCATCGTGGCTCCCGACATCGAGGCGATCTCGATCAAGGGCAGCGCCGAGGTGTTTCTGTTCGACCTGGACCAGGACGAACTATCGCTGGACGTCAAGGGCTCCGCATCGATCGAGGCCGCGGGGCGCGTGCAGCAGCTGGAAGTCGACGTCTCAGGCTCGGGCAACATCGATGCACGCGAGCTCGTTGCTCAGCATGCCGACGTTTCCGTGTCCGGCTCGGGTCATGTGCGAGCCCGCGCGGCCGAGGCGGTGCGGGCCAGAGTTTCCGGATCCGGCCGAGTGCGCATCTGGGGCAATCCACCCAAGCGCGATCACAAGGTCTCGGGGGTTGGTGACGTGCGCTTTGAAGAGGCCCGGCAATGACCGCGCCTGTCGCGTTCTGCTTTTCGGCCCTTTGGGCCCTCCTGGGGATGGGCGCCAGCGTGCTGGCAGACGGGGATCCTGTGCTCACGCTGTGCTCGGCCTCCGCGTTGATCCCGACGGTGGTCTTTTTCTGGGCGGGCATTCGCGCCTTCCGTCTGTTGCGCGCTGCGAACACGCCTGAGTGCGCCTCGGAGTGAACGTCGCAAGGAAGAGCGGGTGGGCCGCAACACGTGACGAGGTCGGACTGGAACGGATGACCGGTCCAGATCGGAACGGGTGACCAAGTCGGACTGGAATACGCACGGCCGACAGCCAGGAGTTTTCAGCAGCCGACCGTGTTGCTATTCTGTTGCCCCCGCTCCGGTAGTTCCGCTCCCACCTTGTCCATGCCTGCCTCCGAAACCTGCTTTGTCCACGGTGCCCAAACCAATACGTTGGCCGCCCTCGTTTGGACCGCGCTTCAGCGGCTTGACCTTGCTCTGCCCAACCTGGTCGACGAGGGTGTGGGCGAGTCTCGCGGTCTTACCATGCAGGTGAAGTGGGCGCGTAGCATGACCGAGCCGATGTTCGCCTGCGAGGTCCTGGACGCTGCGAATCGCGAGAGCTGGGAGCTCGGCCTGGCCGACACCGGGATGCCGCATCCTGTGGCGTTCTGGAGGCGTTGCTGGGGATCAGCGACAACCCCTCCGCTCCCGTGGGTTGAGATCATCGACCAACCTCACGTGCTCGAGCCTCACGCGCCACAGAACGAGCCGAGCTTCCTGAAGATGGTCTATGCCCTCGCAATGCGCGGCCCGGGGTTCTTTGCCAGCGACGACGGCCAGCGGCGCCAGCTCGAGGACGAGGTCACCTACTGGCGCGGCCAAACACGCGCACAAGCCAAGGCCCATCGAGCAGAACGGGCCCAGCTCGCCGCGCGACATTTGGTCGAACTGGGCCGCGAGCGGCCCGCGGATGAGCCCGCAGCGCCAGCTCGAGCGTGGAAGCTGGGCGAGATCGCGGAATGGGCTGCAGAGAACAGCGATCGCATCATCATCCTGCCGCGGGCGATCGCCGCGACGAAGAAGTCCGACTACCACCAGCATTCGCACGTCTTCGAGGCGCTCGAGGTGCTCGCCGAGGTTTATCCGGCCGTGAAAGCGGGCGCTTTGCCCCGCGACGAGCTGAAGCGACGGTGCACTGAGGCATTTCTCGATATAGGGGGCTCGGTTGACCGGAGCGTCGCCGGCGAGGCCGGGGACGAGTATTTCATCCGATGGCGCGGTGAACGAAGGTTCCTGGACCAGCACCTGGGCCGTGGCAATGCACGTGACCCCAGATTCTCAATGCGCATCTACTACACCTGGGACGAGATCGACGGCGTGGTCGTCGTCGGTTGGATGCCAAGTCACCTCACAGCAGGAATGACCTGACATGGCCAAGAGCAAGGCCGAAAAGGCAAAGGCACGCGAGAAGCGCAAGAAGGATGCGCGCAGGCGAGAAGATATGCGCCGCGCTTCATCAAAAACGATCAGGAATGCGATCCAGAGCGTCTTCGACGGAACCGCGACCGCGTCCGACCTGGCGCGAGTCCTGAACGCCGAGTCACGCCCACCACCCGCTCACCCGTTCGACGATGAACTCGCGTCGCAAGTGAATGAGCTGCGCAAAGAAGTCGATCGCTACCTTTTCGCCTTCATCGGTGCAATGGAAAGCGACTGCAGGGCATGGACCATGATCCCCGGCATCCTTGTAGGCGGCCTCCCAGGGGAGTCGGGCGATCCACCTGGTGCAATCGGAGAGTTCGATAGTGAGCCGTATCCCCTGGCATTTGGCTACGCCGGAAACCTCACGTTCGAGCCGGTGGAGGACTACCTGAACGATTGTCCTGAGGCGTTGGCGGCGACGTGGTGCATCACAACCAAGTTCGAAGAGATGATCGATGGGCTGCTCTGCATCGCGCTGAGCGGCAATCGCAACGGTGCCCGTGCCGTGCATGTCATCCGTGATGGCCGCTGGGTTCGCTTGCACGGTGTAAGTACCGTTGAACGGTTCTTCGTCGGCTCACTGAACGAAGTCATAGAACAGCATCATCCGGACGGTGTTCTTCTCGCCACAGCCGCCAGGATCGAGACGCTTCTTCGAGGAAAAACGACCCTCGATGATGCCCTCGGACAGATTGAGGGTGTCCCTGACGGCGAGTTGCAGGAGCGCATGAAACCGCATCTTGAGCATCTCCGACGTGGTCTGTTCGGCTATCACGACGATCTGATGTCCCTCGTCGACCACATCGGGTCCTCAAATCAAGCGAGTGAAGCTGCGATTCAGCTACTGCAGCAGCTTCTGCATTCGAGCAAAGCGACAGCGGACGAAGAAACGAGACGGGCTCAGGACGCCAGGCGCGAACTTGCGCTCCTGAAAACCAAGATTGCCACGTTGACCCGCGAAGATCGCAAAGAGACACCAGAGGCCAGCCTCGCCAAGCAACCGGAACACCACGGGCCGGCGCGCCCCCTTCGCGAGCGCCTCTCCGAGATCTTCAAATAGTCCGCTTCACTGAATGTCTGGTGCCAACTCGCTGCGTAGCTGGTCTTCCATCGTCTCGCGACGGCGGATCAGCTTGGCGCTGGCGCCGCTCACCAGCACCTCGGCGGCACGGCCGCGCGTGTTGTAGTTGCTGGCCATGCTCATGCAGTACGCACCCGCCGACAGCACCGCCAGCAGGTCGCCGGCCACCACGTTGAGGGCGCGGTCGCGGCCGATCCAGTCGCCGCTTTCGCAGACCGGTCCCACCACGTCGTAGGTCGGGGCGTCGCCGGCGCGCTCGCGCAGCGGCACGATCTTCTGGAAGGCCTGGTACATCGCGGGGCGCGGCAGGTCGTTCATGGCCGCGTCGACGATGCAGAAGTTCTTGTCTTCGCCGGGCTTGGTGTAGAGCACCTCGGTCACGCACACGCCGGCATTGCCGACCAGCGAACGGCCGGGTTCGATCACCAGCTTGCGCTGGCCGAAGCCGCGCGCGTCGAGCTTGGCGAGCAGCTGCTGCCAGAGGTCATCGGCCTTGGGGGGAACTTCGCCGTTGTAGTCGATGCCCAGGCCGCCGCCGAAGTCCAGGTGATGGATCGGCACGCCGGCCGCCTCGATGGCCTCCACCAGGTCGAGCACGCGGTCGCAGGCGTCCAGGTAGGGCGAGGCTTCGGTGATCTGCGAGCCGATGTGGCAGTCGATGCCGACCACTTCGAGGCCCAGCAGCCGGGCGGCGTGCTGGTAAGCCTGCACCGCACGGTCGTGCGCGATGCCGAACTTGTTGCCCTTGAGGCCCGTGGAAATGTACGGGTGCGTCTTCGGGTCGACGTTCGGATTGATGCGGATGCTGATCGGCGCGCGCACCTTCTCGGCCAGCGCCACCTCGTTGAGCACGTCGAGCTCGGCTTCGCTCTCGACGTTGAAGCAGGCGATGCCGGCCGCCAGGGCCTGACGCATCTCGGCGCGCGTCTTGCCGACGCCCGAGAAGATGATCTTCTTCGGATCCGCGCCCACGGCCAGCACGCGCGACAGCTCACCGCCCGAGACGATGTCGAAACCGCAGCCGGCCTCGGCGAACACGCGCAGCAGGCCGAGCGAGGAGTTGGCCTTCATCGCGTAGCAGATCAGCGCCTCGCGGCCCTCGAAGCCGCGCTGGTAGGCGGCCAGGGCGTCGAGCATCCACTGCTTCGAATAGACGAACAGCGGCGTGCCGTGCGCGCGCGCCAGCGCGTCGAGCGCGACGCCCTCGACGTGCAGGGCGCCGTCGCGTTGGGCGATGTGGGGATGGCCGGGCAGGGAGGTGTTCGTCGTCATTTCTGGGGAGAGGTGGGGGCGCTGCTCGCTGCGGCGGGCTTGGGGGCCGCTTCGTTGTCGGAGGCTTTGGAGCCGCCGGGCGTGAGCAATTGGGGCAAGGTGGCGCGCTGGGCGGCCGCCGGATCGGTCGGCAGGTAGAGCGCGCCCCGCTGTCCGCACGCTACCAAGCCTGCGGCGCTCAGAGCGAGGCAGGCCATCGATGCCGCGCGCCAGCGCAGCGTCACCAGGACATGGAAAACATTGGGCATGCAGGTTCTTTCTCGCAACAGAGCCGCCCCTGGGGACGCCACCTGCGGTTTCGGGCTCAGGATTCGATATTCCGTTCCAAATCAATGATTTAGGAAACGTCGCAAATACTACGACCCGAATTTTCTCATTCGCGCCCGACCGGATTCAAGCGCGCGGCAGATCGGGCACCTGCTCGTCCTCGAGAACCGAAGGCGCCAATGCCCGCTCATGCTCTTCGTGGGGCGTTCCCCCGAAGTTCATGCGGTCATAGAGCGACTTCAGGGCGTGTTCGTCCAAATCGCGGATCGTGCCGCGGTTGAACGTCGTGTTCCCGAACCGCCGGCGGTCAGGCACCCCAACCTCGGACCACAGGGCCGGCGCGCCCGAGGCGTCCGGCACGGCGAACTGATCGGTGAGGTAGAGCTCGAGCGCACGCAGGCGCTGCTGTCCATCGATCACGCAGTTCGACAGCTTGACATGCTCGACGTGGTCGACTCCGCTGACGAGGTCCAATTCGGTGAGGACATAGCTGCCCAGGTGCACGCCGGTCCAGATGCTGCTGACGAAGCGCTGGCACTGGCCCAAGTCCCATTTGAACTCGCGCTGCCAGGGCGCCAGTGGTATTCCCATGACGAACCGAGTCGCCCAGGGATACTCGCGCCGCGCTGCGGCCGCATCGAACCTCTCGAACTCGTGCATGAGCGAGCTGATCGTAGTCGGCGACATCACGGGTGCGAAGTGCGGCCGCGGCATGACCACCATGCCCGCGCGCGGGCGGGCCAAGTCAAGCACTTCGGTGGGCGAAGGCATGGAAAGCGGTCCGCCTAGCTCAGCCGCGCGGCGCCGCGCCTTGGTCGACCTCGGCGGCCTGGTCGCGAGCGGCCAGCGCCTCATCCCACAGTTGGGCCGGGATGATGTACCAGCCGCCGTGCGTCACGGCCCAGTCCACGCTCTGCGATTGCAGGCGCAACAGCTTCGAGAAGCACCCGTCGTGCGTCCCCCGGAACTGCTCCTGCCACCCGCAGTCCTGGGTGACCACGTACTCCTGGTAGCCGTCCACGGGCATGCTGCGGTCCCAGCCGAGCGCCTGGAGCGCATCCGCCAGGCCCGCGGGCGCGGCCTGGTATTCGTAGCCCGTTTCGGTGGTGCCGGCGCGTTTCATTTGGTCAATCTGGCTCATGTCTTTGCCTTTTCCCCTCTCGGGGGCTTCATTCGTTGAACGGTAACTGGATGGCGCGATTATCGAGTGACGACGTGAGCGGTCAGCATGCTGGGGCCGGGGTATCCTGCTTGGCTACCGCCAGCTCGATCGCTCGCCAGTGCAGCGCAGCCCCTACATCCGGGTCCAGGTCGGCGGGCCCGCGCGCGCCGCCGCAGCGTCGGTACAGCCAGTCCGGCGCCCAGGGTGCGTTGAAGCGCCGGTCCTGCGCCTGGCGCTGGTGTTCCGGAACCACCTCGTAGCCATTGGGGCCCCAGTGCGCGAAGATCTCCCAGTCGTCGTTGATGCCATTGCGCACCAGGTTCACGGCCAGGTCGATCCCATCGACGTGGAACGGACACAGCGACGCATCACCCCAGGAGACCGCCCGAAAGGTCGCTGCGTAGCTGCCGTTTTCCTCGCAAGCCCACTGAAGCAGCAATCCAAGGGCAGCCACGGATGAGGCATCTTCGAACAGCCGATCGTCTACAAAGCTCTTCCTGGGCGCGTGCCCCGCAATCTGCAGCGTCTCCTGGGCCACGGCCGCGCACCGCGCCAGCCATTGCCGGCAAAGGCCCGAGCTCATGAGTTCAAAATTGCGCATATGTCGTGTCGATAAGGGCTCGATGCGGAATTCTCCCCTGCCCTCTCGAATTCCAGCGAAGTGTTTTGGCCCGCCAGCCCCACGCCATCGCGGCTGGTGCTTGCCCCTTGGGGGTATGTGCTACGCGGCGCGCACGACCATCGGCGCGGAGCCGTCGGTGCTGCAGGCCCGCGGTGCGATCTCGGAATTGACCTCGTTCTGCCAGTACCCGCCGACTTCGAGCGTCACGTCGAGGGCTCTCAAGACGATGTTGGCCATGTGCATCGCCTCGACCAGATCTGGCACCAGCGGGTCGGAGGTGCAGAAGCTGTGCTCGAACGGTGCGGTGAAGTTGATCGCCTGGCGGCGTCCATTGCCATCTTCGAGGTCGAGTGCGAGCATTTGGCCGCCGTCCCATCGGTACGAGGAAAGGCTGGCTGTAATCGGACCATGCAAGCTCCCGCGCAGGCTCACCACCGCCGCTTCTGCCCAACGGAACACCCGCGTGTCCGTCTCGGTGAAGCCACTGGGCGGCAGCCTGCAAAGATGCGGTGGGTCCGTCTCGACTTCGTTGTTCTCGAAGGGCCCGTTCTCAGGCTTGCGCTCCATCACCGTTGCAGCAGAGCTTCCAGCCTCAACGCCGCCGGAGTAGAAGCCGGCGCGGCGCAAGTCGGCATCGATGGCTGCCGCCGACGCTCGCACATTGACCAGGACATCGTCCAGGGTCTTGAATTGCCCGGATTCGATAGCTCTCTCGATGTCGATGCTCTCCAGCATCCGGCCATAGAGCTCGTGCGCCTCATCGGGATTGCTCAGCGCTTTTTTTCCCGTGGCGGGTTCAGTCATTTCACTCGTCATGGTTTTTCTCGATGAAGCCGGCGAAACAGCGATGCCCCGGGAAGCGAGCTCGCCATGCGTCTACTTCCTCCTGTAGTTCAGTCCGCGACGCCGGCGCCGGCGCGCCGGTACCGGCAGCCTTGATGGCCCGAAAGGCTTCCGCGATCGCCACCGTCAGCCCTGGCGCCTGGCTCGACGCGCCGCCGGAGGTGCACAAGCGCACGCCGTCCGTCGCGCGGCCATGAGCGTCGGCGACCTGGACATACCAGTCACCGTTCCCACCCTGAAAGATCACGAGCGTACGAAGGTCTTCTTCGGGCAGATCCCGGTCGTCAGTGAGGTAGACGGCGGCGTCGGTCATGCGCTCACCAGTTGCGACGAAGACGTGCTGACCGGGGTGAACCCCGCTACTTCCCTGGGCAAGATCTCGCTCTGGCGTTCGATTCCCATTTCGGCCGCGGGGCCCAGCTCATAGTCGAAGTTCTTGTGGAGCAGCTCGACGTCTGCCGCGCTGCGGGTCCACCCGAACTTGGACCGGTGCTTCGCGACGGCCGCTGCAGGGTCGGCGCGGTAGTTCCGCATCGACGCCGCGACCAGGTCCTCCACGTGCGCGACGGCGGCAGGATCGAGATCGGCACGGTGAACCCAGATCGCCGAGACCAGCGGAAGGCCCTGCCACGAAAACCACTCTTCGCCGAGGTCGAACTCGTAGCGGAAGCGCCCGCGCGCGCGCTCTTCCATGGCTTGGTTCTGGATCAGCAGCCGCGGCGTGCGGTTGTCGTCGACGTCCACGTCGCGGCGCCAGTTGCCGATGCGCAGGCCGTACTTCTGGGTGAGCAGCGCCTGGAGCACGCGCACCGAGTTTTGCGTCTCGCCGCAAATGGCGACGTCCGCGCCGTCGAGCTCGCTCAAGGGCTCCTGGGAAAAGAACAGCACGCTGTCGGCGCGCCGCTTGATGGCAATGCCGCGGTTGCCCAGGCGCTTCCAGTCGTCCTTCAGCTCGATCCAGTCAGCCACCGCCATCGGGGTGACATCCAGGCGGCCGGCCTCGACCAGCTCGCGCACCCCGCTGGATTCGCAGCGCACCAGGTTCACCGGCCAGTGATCACTGCCGCAGTAATTCGGGATCCAGGGGACCGAAGTGAAGTGGCCCACGTTGATCGGCTGCGTCAAAGTGGGCGGTGTAAACGAGCGAGCGCCGAACGCCTCGCCTGCGAAGGAATTGGTGTTCATGTGCATTCCGGGCTATGGGGGGAACGACTCAGCTTCCGACCACGTATTCGGTCGGGTCGAACTCGACGGGCTTCTCCTGGGCCACCGCCACGCGGCGGAACTCGGGCGCGTGCATCAGGTCGCGAAGGATGTTGATCAGCCTCGCGACCTGCTCTGGCCAGATGCACACGAAGAGTTCGGAGTCGGGCGTGAAGCGATGGCTCTTGTGCGCGCCAGGAAGCTCGACTCCCTCGAAAGTGAGCATCGTGTACCGGCGGGGCTGGAAAGTTGCCCGTTCGCGTCCGAAGGAAAGCGCCAGGCCCAGGCCGTTGACACCCTCGAGTTTCAAGGGATCGTGCCCCGTCTCGAAGGCCTGCGTGAGGCTCAGGTGCGCAAGCAGCATCTCGCAATCGCGCCTGCCCAGGCGCACGGCGACCGGCACTCGCACCTTGCGATAGGGCCCGATACCGCTCCCGTTCGTGTCTATCGCGAGCTCCAGCGCGTTCCAGTCCTCGTCGGACTGCGCCAGATCCGCGCAGGTGTAGCGCACAAGCAGATGCTTGCCCTCGTCGCCGTAGATTCGGATCTCTTCACGCGGCTGGTTGAAGCGCATCAGCGGCTCCTTGCAAAGATGAAAGCGCGCCTGCCGCAGGATTGACCTCAGATGGGCGGTCCCCGTCGAGCAGTTGACGAAGCGTTGTGCTCATCCCACTTCCGGCGACGCCGTCAATCCGGATCTGCGAGTCAGCATGTTCCACCCGCACACCTGGACCCAGCGGACGAAACGCTCGTCGCCGTGCGGACACTGCATGCGACAGCATTTCCAGCACCTGCACCGAATCGTCCCAGCCGATGCACGCATCGGTGATACTCTTGCCGTAGTCGAGGCCCTCGATCTTGTCCACGCCGGGCGTGAACTTCTGGGCGCCGGCCTGCAGATGGCTTTCGACCATCACGCCGAACACGCGGTTCGAACCGCCGGCGATCTGGCCGGCGATGTCCTTGGCCACGTCGATCTGCTTCTGGTGCTGCTTGGAGCTGTTGGCGTGGCTGCAGTCGACCATCAGCGTGGGCGGCAGCTTGGCGGCTTCGAGGTCCTTGCAGGCGGCTTCGACGCTGGCCGCGTCGTAGTTCGGTGCTTTGCCGCCGCGCAGGATGACGTGGCAGTCGCGGTTGCCGTTGGTCTGCACGATCGCGACCTGGCCGTTCTTGTGCACCGAGAGAAAGTGGTGGCTGCGGGCCGCCGCCTGGATGGCGTCGGTCGCGATGCGGATGTTGCCGTCTGTGCCGTTCTTGAAGCCGACGGGGGCCGATAGGCCCGAGGCCAGCTCGCGGTGCACCTGGCTTTCGGTGGTACGCGCGCCGATGGCGCCCCAGGAGATCAGGTCGCCGATGTACTGCGGCGAGATCACGTCGAGGAACTCGGTCCCTGCCGGCACCCCCATCGCATTGATGTCGATGAGCAGCTTGCGTGCGGTGTGAAGCCCCTCTTCGATCCGGAAGCTGCCATCAAGATAGGGGTCGTTGATCAGGCCCTTCCACCCGACCGTGGTGCGCGGCTTCTCGAAGTACACGCGCATCACGATCTCGAGCGTGCCAGCGAAGTGCTCCCGTACCGCCTTCAAACGACGCGCGTACTCAATCGCGGCAGCAGGATCGTGGATCGAGCACGGCCCGATCACCACCAGGAGCCGATCGCTGCGGCCGATCAGGATGTCGCGTACTGACTGCCGGGTGTCGGAAATCAGCTGCTCATGCCTGGTGCCTGCGATAGGCAGGAAACGGATCAGGCTCTCGGGCGAATGAATACAAGTGGTAAGGCTCCGGCCTTCCACTCGATCAGCACTCATCATGTGGTCGTTCCTTGGTAGATGTTGGAGCGGCACATTTTCGTTCGTGCCGTGATATTTCTGCGGACGTGCCACTTTAATTCGACTTGCTGCACCACAGCAAGACGGACACGCATTGGTTGATACAAAAATCTGACAGCGGTGAGGAAGCGCACCAAAAAGAGTCTCGGCAACCTAGCGGGACTCGATTCCGGCTCCGTATAGTCGTGATCATCCGAAGCCGGACCGCAATTCCCCAAGAGGTACGGCGTCGGTTTCAGATCCTTCGCAAAGCGCTATCACAACGGGAATTAAGGAAAAAGCACTATGACTATCGCAATCCGCCGCCTCTCCGTCCTCATCGCCCTGTCTGCCGCCCTGCCCCTCGTCGCATCGGTGGCAAGCGCGCGCACCGCGCAGCCCGATTCGCCGGCGGTGGCCGCCTTCTACGCGCACCCTGAGCATTGCGTGGGCATGGTCTCGGTCATCGAGGACCAGACGCCCGAGCAGACCAGCGCCTTCGAAGCGGCGCGCACCCGTGCCGTCGCCGATCTGCTCCGCGCGCGGCCGCAGATCTCGGACCTCGAGGCACTGCTCACCCTTAAGGCCGGTTGCGACCGGACGCTGGCGGAGAAGGCCGGCGCCGGCGGCGTCAAGAACGCGGCGAACACCGCGGTGCCGCGCGCCAAGTGATGCATGCCGGGTCACCTCTCCAGCACGTGCAGGAGCGATCCACGGCCGATCCATGCGTGGCCGCGGGCTTTGCCTACATCCGCAGCAGGTACGGCGTCTCGGCCGAACTGGGACGCCGTGTGACGGTGTACGGACGGCCCGGGGTGATCGCGGCCGACTGTGGGCACTACATCGGCGTCAACTTCGACGACGCCAAACCCGGCGTGGTCGCCAACGCGCACCCAACGAGCGAGGTCGAGTACCTCGACATGGGCACCGTGCGAGCGCCCACCAGGTCGCAGTCGCGATACCAGCGATGGACCAAGGCCAGCATCTGCTTCCCGTCGTTCCGCGACTTCCTCATTCACGAATCCCGAGAAAAGAGCTGCCCGGCATGAAGCCCCTTCGCCTACTCCTCCTGAAGATTTCCCTCTGGATCTATGCAGTGACCGGCACGCTGTACTTCCTCCTCTACGCGGGCGGAACGGATGTGGTGGTGCGGCACGCGACGGGTCTTTTCTGGATACTGATGATGGCTTCGCCGGCGGTCCTCAGCGTGCTCGTGTTTTACCCGATCGCCAAGAGGTTCGACTTGCTCTGACGCACAGACGCAAGACGAACATGAAAGGAACGGCCATGCCCCAATCCTCCTCCTCATCCCCAAAGGTCACGCCGAGCGAGCGCAAGCCCCTTGGTTTCATGTTCATCGGCACCGCGCCGTGCGGGTGCCATACAGCGTGGGCATGGGACGATCCTGAATCCCGCAAGTCCAACGCCCAACTGGTCGCTCGGATCGTCAAGCGGGGCGATACCTTGACCCGCATCGAGCGGTTCACGGGTGACCTGCTTCCGCAAACCGTTTGCAGCACCCATCTTTCAGAGAAGAATGCGAAGCGCACGGCCGTCCGCTGACCTGCGCCCGTCTGCCGGACCGAACGCCCTGGGCCGTCAGCCGCCCCACACGTACCGGCATCCGAATCGGTCGGCTAAATGGAATGACGCGCGGCAGTCTCGATCAGAGACTGCCCAATGAGGCGAGCGCTCAGTCGCGCTTCCGCTTTCATATCCTCTCGCCGCCTATCGTCCCACGCATAACCCTGAAGCTCCAGATCGAAATAGGAATGCCTTTTGAGATGCCCGTCATTTCTCCCAGCGATGAAGATGAATTTCTCACCCGCGTGGACCTCGCCATTCGATCTCCGTACCCGTTCGTCTTCGAGCCACCGGGCATGCCGTTTTGCCAAGCTTGCGATTCTCGCTGGGGCTCGCGCCATAGCCACGGTCACGATTGAAGCTACGTCAGACGCGGCTACGCGACTGAGCCAGCCAAGAATCGAGTCGTGTACCTCAATGGTTTGAGTCGGCGTCTCATCAAGATCTCCTCCGCCGAGAGAATGGCCAGCTGTTGATCCCCACTCCTCGGCGTCCACGACCTGTACCGTCCCCACCTCACCGCGCTTGGCCGCCACCCCGCCATTGGGCCGCGTCGCCATCCGAAAGAGGACGTCACATAGGTAGCCGAAATAGTCTTCCGGTATCGCCTCGGCCGATTCCTCATAGCCCAGTGACCACATGTCAATCCAGAGAGTGAAGCAACTTCTGATCAACGTTCCAATCTCAACATCATTCTCTTCATCACTGCAGAGGTGATCATCGGGACGCAACTCGTGCAGCAGTACGAAAGGACCGATTCGCCTCGCGACCAGCAGAAGATCGACAGTCGCATTCTTTGAGAGATCGTAGATCGCCTCAGTGACTGGCTGGCATGACTCCGATCCAAGCGGCGCGTCAACGATGAACTGCAGCACACTGCTGTTCTCGTCAGCCTCACGCCACCCGTCAAATGGCCATTCGTCCCACGCCAATGGCGTTGCTTCAAATTCTGCAGACATGGCAGCAGCCCACTTCCGAAATTCCTATTTGATCAAGCGCTCCGTCACCAACGAGCGTCCCGGTCGATGTGGTCATGCCACCGACGCCACTGGCGGACGCTCCACATTGTCCTGCATCATCGCTTCACCCAGAAACGCCCGCAGGCGCATGAGCGAATCGTCGCGCGCCAGGTTGAACACCGGCACGTCGCGCAGCGACGCAAGGCGGATGGCTGTGCCGGTACCCCCTGTCTTCGAGTTCGTCTCTTTCGCCGTCTGCGCGCCATCGGAAGTCCAACACAAAACGAAAGCAGAGGGCGTGGCCAGATCGCGCCCCAAAATTTGCAAAGTGTTGCGCGCGTGCAGGGCGCGCGGGCCACGGCTCAGATTCATCCATGCTGGATGCAGCGTCGCAGCAAGTTCAAATGCCTCGCGTCCCGGCAGGTAGGTACACGAGTGCGCATCGGGATGTCGCCCCTGGAAGCCTGGCCACGGCAGGAAGATCGCCTTGCGGCCGCCCGCGCCATCGCAGCCTTGCTCGAATGCCGTGTCCGCGCCATCGGCCGCTCCCGACCGCAGCAAGTATCCCAGGCCGGCCAGCTCGGCTGCCAACTCGCGCATCTGCTCGAGCACGCGCGCCGGCGCGCTGCGTGACCCGATGCCCGTGTAGCACGGGCCACCATTGAGGGGCTGACTCATCGCGCGCATCCGCTTCAGCGCTACAGCTCGGACGGCCCGCAGCTGCTGCACAGGCCCGTCCGCTTCTCGCGATCCAGTTGAACCCACCAGCAGCCACCAGGGCAGGCTCGCCGGTCTGTGCAGCCGCACGCCGTGCACGTGGCGGGCCGGCTGACGTCGACGTCCAGCGGGCCCGCAGCCGACGGTGAAGCGGATGCGATCAGGCTCGTGAAGGGGGCCCTCCCCACGCGTGGTGCGCGCCCGGAGCGGCGCCCTTCTGGTGGTGAAGCGTAGTTGGTGTTCGAAGGCATTGAGACTCCCGTGAATGACTTCGCCAGTATGCGGAACAACGGGCCAATCGCGCTAGGTTGTTGCCACCGCGCATCCAAAAAAGAAAACCCGCCGTAGCGGGTTTAAGAGCAGCTCCAGAAGGAGGGAGGGAGGTGGAGAACGGAGCTGCTGATGTGACTCTATCAGTGCGCACGAACGTGAAGCAAGGTTGAGCCGTGTTTCTGCGTTGCGAAGATGGGATTCGGCGAATTTTGTCGCGGCATTGCGGGAACATTCAGGCCGATAGCTGCTCCCTTTGATCGAAACTCTCTCGGGATATCAGGAGAAGGCTCGCTTCGGCAGAAACCAGGAGCCCCCTTTCACCCGCGCGGAGCGTCGGCATCGCCTTCCTCCTCAAAGTCGTCGTCACCATCGGCTTCGGGCGTCGCCACCTGAACGCCCGCGCATTCGTTGGCAATGTGTTGCGACTCGGCGGGGGCCCGACCGTCATTCCGATCAACCGGCGATCCAGTTCTCGGCATACGCCACACGAATCCCATCGCATCGAGCCGGGCGCGGCGGTCTTCGGGGTAGCCGAGCTTCTTGGCGGCCTGGCGCTGCGTCGCGACCCATCGACCCAGGTTGCCCGGGTGCCAAAATGGCACATTGCAGTGGCCATGCTCCATCCTGTAGTTCTCAAGCTCCTCAAACCGCCTCTCGAGCACTGCGTCGACGTCGCGGACCACCCACGCGAATCCCATCGCATCAAGCCGAGCGCGGCGGTCTTCGGGGTAGCCGATCTTCTTGGCGGCCTGGCGCTGCGTTGCGACCCAAAGAGCTAGGCCGCCTGGCTGGGACCTCGGTACATCGCAGTGGCCGTGCTCCATCCTAAAGGCCTCGAGTTCCTCGAACCGCTTCTCGAGCACTGCGTCGACGTCACGGACCACCCATACGAACCCCATCACATCGAGACGTGCCCGGCGATCCTCGGGGTAGCCGGGCTTCTTGGCGGCCATGCGCTGGTCCGCTGCCCACCGACCCAGGCCGCCTGATCGCACATATGGGACGTTGCAATGCCCATGCTTCTTCCTGAAGTCCTCTAGTTCCTCGAACCAACGCTCTTCCCTCGCATCGACAACGTTCCACACGAACCCAATCGCATCGAGCTTGGCACGGCGCTCATTTGAATAGCCAGGGTCCTTGCCGGCTTGCCGCTGCATACTCATCCAGGAGGCTAGACGGCCTGGGTATGCCTGCGGCACTCTGCAGTGACCGTACTCTTTCTTGAACGCTTCCAACTCGATCACCCTCGCATCAAACCCCGGCCGAGCGAAATCAAGAATCCTTGCGCTGATCGCCGACACGATCCGCTGAGCATCGACATCATCAACGCCATCCGCGATCACTCGCAACAAAGGAGCCCCGCCGGCTCGCCTCCCCAGTGCCCCCGAAAGACGAGTCGTCCAGGGTTCATCCTCGCCGTCGTTTTCCGTCAGCGAACGCAACACCTCCATCACTCGCCGGAAATCGCTACGGTCGATCGCTTGCTCAACGGTTTCGCCGCCGGCGACATCGGCATACAACGGCACGAACATGTAGCCGAGGGTCTTGCCGTGCGCGAGGCGCAGCGCGCGGCCCCCGGCCTGAACGATGTCCGTCGAGCTCTCCTTCGGGTCCATGAACGCGACCATGTCGACCGTGGGCACGTCGATGCCCTCGGTCAGGCATCTAGCATTGGTCATGATGCCGTTCGAGGTCTCGCCGAACTGCTCGAGCTGGCGATCGCGCTCGCTGCTGCTCATCTCGCCGTTCACATGGAAGGTCGGAATGCCTTCGATACGCGCCATCTCCGCGGCGAAGGCCTGAGCGTCAGCTACTCGCGAGTGGAACGTGATGACCTTGCGCGCACCGGTGACCTTCATCGCGTGTAGCAACGCGCGGGTGTCGGCGATCATTCTGGCTTGGGGTGATGCGAGCTCCTGCATGCTCAAGCGCGCGTCGTTCACGTAGGAGGCCACGACCTGGAAGGGCGTGATCAGCCCGCGCTCGGCGGCCTCCGCGAAGCCGAGCTTGTAGGCGGTCGGGCCGTACAGGGACTCGTTGTCCATCGACACCACGTGCCCGTCCGCAGCGTCCTCGGCCGAAGTCGCCGCTTCCACAAGCTTCTCGGTGGCCGTGAAGAACAACCGCTGGCCGATAGACAGGTTCCGGTCGGACAGCGCGAAGGCGTTGCGCTTGCCTTCGACTCCCACCGTCTTGTGGGCCTCGTCGAAGATCGCGATGTCGATGGACGGGCCCTTGCTGGCATCGCCAACGGCCATGCCACGCAAAGCTTCGCCCACCACAGCGGCCGAGTCATAGGTGCAGAAGATCACCGACAGTGGCGCCGGCGACCCTGCCTCGTCCTGCGGTTCGGTGCTCAGGAACGCGCGCACCGCGGCAGGATCGGTGCTGGCCCTGAACTCTCGCCGCTCTGCGTCGCTCAGGACAACGTCGTCAGCCTCGGCGTCGACGCTCCGGTCCGAGCACACGCACATGTGGCGAAAGCCACCCGGGAACGTGTTCTCCGCGCGCCATGCCCGATAGGTCTGCGCCAGCAGCGCCAGGGACGGCACGAAGATGATGGCGGTGCGGGCCCCGTGCTGCTGAACCGCCCACATGGCCGTCAGCGTCTTGCCGGTACCGCAGGCCTTGATGACCTTGGCGCGGTTCGAGAGGGCAAGCACCTGGCTGATGCCGTGGAGGGCATCGAGCTGATGGGGGAGCGGTTGCTTCTTGAAGTTGGTCGACATGCGGGGCGGTGTGGGGGCGATGTCCGGTGGCGCGATAAGGGAGGGGACGTGGGAGTTCATGGGCGGGGTCCCTGGGGTTGTTGATCCTGGTCTTCGGCCGCTCCGCAGCTGAGGTCGGGATCGGCCCGCTCGGGTCGGGTGGCGTCCTTCAACGGGCGCCAGTCGAAGCCGAGAGCTTTGAGACGGACACGGCGTTCTTCGGGGTAGCTGTTTTTCTTGGCGGCGAAGCGCTGATTCGCCACCCAGCGGCCCAGGCCGCCGTCGTATCCATGGGGCACATTGCAGTGCCCGTGCACCTGCTCGTATGCAGCGAGCTCCTCGTATCGCCGCTCCCACGCTGTGTCCCGTACGGTCCACTCGAACCCCAGCGCATCGAGCTGCGCACGGCGGTCCTCGGGATAGCCGGGACGATTTGCGGCTCGGCGCTGCTTTGACACCCATTCGCCCAACCCACCAGAGCTGCGGGGCACATTGCAGTTGCCGTGCTCCCGCTTGTAAGCAGCAAGTTCCTCGAACCATCGCTCCGAGGATCGCTCCGAGGTGGCGTGACGTGTTCTCTCTCTTACCCCCCACTTGAGGCCCAGCGCATCGAGACGCGCGCGGCAGTCCTCTGGGTAGCTGGACTTCTTCGCGGCCTTGCGCTGCCTCGTGACCCACTGGCCCAGGCCCCCCGCCCGATTTGGCACGTTGCAGTGCCCGTGCTCCAGCTTGTAAGTAGCGAGTACCTCGAACCATCGCTCCCAAGCGGCATCAATGGGATTCCACTCGAAGCCCATCGCATCGAGCAGCGCCCGGCGCTCCTCCGGATAGCCGGGCTTCTTGGCAGCTAGGCGCTGCTCCGCCACCCAGTTGCCCAAGCCTCCTGGGCGCCTCTTCGGCACGTTGCAATGCCCGTTCGCTTTCTTGAACGCTTCCAGTTCACCGAGTCTTTGAGCGCTTCTATCGGCTAACACCCCCCAAACCATCTCCATGGCATCGAGTCGAGCACGACGATCCTCAGGGTAGCCGGGACGATTGGCAGCCCGGCGCTGCGCCGAGACCCATTGGCCCAGACCTGGATGATCCCAGGGCACATCGCAGTGCCCGTGCTCCCGCTTGAACGCCTCCAACTCCCTCACCCGCGACTCGAACCCTCCGTCCCCAAACAAAATCCGCGTGCTGATCGATTCCCGGATCCGCTCGACATCGATCGACGCCGGCGTCGATTCATCCGGCCCACCCAACCCCACAAGCCGCAGCAGCGGCGGCTGCCCGTCCTGACTCTCCAGCGCGGTGGCCAGGCGCGTGGTCCACGCGCCCTCCTCCCCATCGTTCTCCGTCAGCGAGCGCAGCACCTGGATGATCTGGTGGAAGTTGCCTCGGTCGATGGCCTGCTCGATGGTCTCGCCGGCGGTCAGGTCGACGCGCAGCGGCACGAGGATGTAGCCCAGGTCCTTGCCTTCTGCCTTGCGCATCGCCCGGCCCGCAGCCTGGCCAATGCCCACCACGTCCTGCTTCGGGTCCATGAAGGCCACCACGTCGACGGTGGGCACGTCCACTCCCTCGGTCAGGCAGTTGGCGTTGGTCATGACACCGGTGTCGGCGCGCCCGAAGGCGGCGAGCTGGCGCTCGCGGTCGCGGATCGGCATCTTCCCGTTGACATGGAAGGCCCGCACGCCGGGTGCGTTGATGCCCTGCGCGAACGCCAGGGCGTTATCGACGCGGCTGTGGAAGGTGATGGCCTTGCGCCCGCCGGTGACCTTCATGGCGTCCTGCAACGCATAGGTGTCGGCGATGCGCTTGGCATCTGGCGACGCCAGCTCCTCGGGCGTGAGCTTCTCGTTGTTCACGAACGTCGCCACGACCTGGAAGCGGGTGATGAGGCCGCGGCGCGCCGCCTCGGCGAAACCGAGGTGGTAGGCGGTGGGGCCGTACAGGGCCTCGTTGTCCATCGAGACGACCCGCATGGCATGCGGGTCGTCGGCGGTGGCCACCGTCTCCACGATCTTGGGTGTGGCGGTGAAGAACAGGCGATCCCGGATCGGCAGCTTCGCGTCCGTCAGGGCGAAGGCATTGAGCTTGCCCTCGGCGCCAACCGTCTTGTGGGCCTCGTCGAAGATGCCGAGATCGAAAGGCGACAGATCAAACGCGCCGTCAGCACCGAGCATGGCCTGCGCGACGACAGGCGCCGAGGCGTACGTGCAGAAGACGATGGAGCGCTGGCCATAGGAGCGCGCCTGGTCGGCGCCCATGAGGAACTGGCGCACCACCGCCGGATCGGTGGTAGGCGCGAACCGCATGTCGCCGGCCACGGCCCCGTGATCCAGGATGTGGTCCCCGTCAGCATCGCGCGCACTGCCGCCGGCGTCGACCGTCTCGTCGGAGCACACACAGAGGTCGCGGAATGTCAGATCGCCGCCTTGCTGCACGCGCCATTCACGCAGGCTCTGCGACTGCAGCCCCAGCGTTGGGAAGAACACGATCGTCACGCCCGCGTCGCGCCGCTCATTGGCCCACAGCTGCACCAATGTTTTCCCCGTACCGCAGGCCATGATGACCTTTGCGCGGTTGTAGGTGGCAAGGGCAAGGTCGATGCCTTCAAGGGCCTCGTCCTGGTGCTGATGAGGCAGCTTCTTGAGCGGAAGTCCCGGTACACGAGCATTCATTCTTCATCCTTTCATCTATAGTGTTTCACGTTCGCCATGTTGCATATCTCGTTTGCGTCCCATTTCTAGTACGGCGCAACGCATTTCCAAAGCATTAGTTCCCCTCTTTCTGTTCCGCCAAACCCCAGGAATTCGTCGCCGAAAGGACCTGAGGGGGTCAGGTGAAATCAGAAGAAATCAGAGGAACTCAGCCGATCGTTCAAAGACACAAAATGCCTGGGCCGAAACTGGTTCGCAAGCGTTGTGCACCCGATACACAATTTCGGCCAGAACCCAAAGCCATCGTGCCGGAAACGACGCGGACTGGGTGCCACACAAGTGCGACACGGGTGCGGCAAAGGCTCTTTCGGGGTTCACGCCCGGCGCGCTGCATCGCCTCGATGGTCGTTCCGGACGCGGGGTGCACTGAAATGACAAATTAGGCTGCCATGGTGCCCACTTCTGTCCGCAGAAGTGCAACCATCGCGCAACCATCGTGCAACCGGAGCGGCGCGAAACTCTCTTGCCGCCCTGGGTATTGACTGGGTCGTGAACATGGCCTCAATGCTGCCCGTCCTGGCGTTGAGTGAGTGCGCTCCGAGTGCGCTGCAAATGCATTTGCTTTCATGATGCACGCTCCAGCTCGAAGAAGCGTAGAAGAAGCGTAGTCATCGTGCAGCGATCGTGCAGTCGACAGAGAGCTGACTCCGATGTCCGCGCAAATGCTCTTCGGGCCTGTTCCTTTTTTGGGCAGCTTCTCCATTCCAAGATCGTGCCCAACTCCACGAGAAGTTGTGCCACAGATTCCAGCAGATAAGCAGCAAAAACAATGCAGGGCGCCACCCACACCTGCTGGAAACAGCAGGTCGCGATCTGTCGGAAGGGAAGCTGAAACAACGCGTCGTTCTCTGGTGTTTGCTGGCAGCTACCCATATTCCTGTTTGAGTCACGGACATGCCCTCGATGGTGCCCGTACCACTGCGAAGTGGGGTCGCTCTGAGGGAGCTTTGAGGCGCTATTTGCAGTGGGCGCCCGCAAGTCGGGTGCTTCGATGCTGCGCGTCGCTATGCACGCGTTCGGCCTGGCGCCGATGAGGCCCCCGCCGAGCCCCGGAAGTGCAGTCATGGTGCAGTCGGGGTGCAACGGAAAGCCGAACCACGGATTGAGGGTCATGGGCCTCATCGTGACGACTCGGCCGCAGCGCCAATCACCTGTTAAATGCCGCCCTACGAGTCCCCGCCGGCGAGGCGCCGGGCGATCGCAACCTGGATGCGCGACCAATGCTCCGCGCCGAGGCTGTCCCTTGAGGCACCGACAAACGCCAGAGCCTGCTTGACGAGCTCGCCGCGCGTCGCCGCATCGATATCGTCAAAGGCGACCAGGTCATAGTCGCTCATGCGAACAAATCGTTCGGCGAGGAGCTTTCTCACGCGCGCTTCACTCTCGCTCGGCTCCCCCTGGCCGCGGCGGAAGCGAGCACGCAGTGCCCTGAGGGTGTTGAGGTAAAACTTCGGCGTTGCGAGCCATCCAATCAGCAGGTCCACGAGTGGTGTGACGTCATCCTCGACAATCGGCGCCGCATCGCTCGATCGCGCCTCGGCCGCCGCGCGCTGGCGCGTCTGGGTCGCCGATTGCGGCGCGCTCGCAACGGGCGCGCCTTGCAGCTCTGCCACCAGCCATGCCGGCAGCTTGGCGCGCCGGTACCGAGACGTCTTCCAGTACAACCGAGCCCGGGCACGCACATCGTCCTGGTGGTAGTGCATACCGTTCAACTCCTGGCTGCGGCGGATCTCGCCAGCTTCGCCCCACCGCGCAAGGGTGGTTGTCGACACCCCAGCCATATGCCCGGCATCGGCCAGCCGAATCCAGTTCGCGTCGAGTCTGCCGCGCGGCACAGGCTTCCCGAACGCTTCGCGCAGCCGCGCCACCATCGGGTTGGTCAGGTACAGCCGATCGTCCCACTTGTTCCGCTTCACCGTCACGGTGCCGTCAGCGACGCGCTCCTCGATCCACTGAACCGTTGCACCCAGCTCCTCGCTGGCCTGCTCGAACGTCTTACCTGCCTGGCTCTGGAGGCGCTTGATCACGGCCTGCACCGTGACCAGCGGAATGCCCTTCGCGCCGCGCCAGTCCACGCCCTGCAATAGCTCCCGCATCTGCGGCACGCTGACTTTGGCTCGCATTGCGGCCTCCTCCTCCGAGAAGCCGACCCTCTCACGGTACTGGGCGCATTGCTGACGCAGCACATAGCGCCCTTTCGTTCCAATCTTGAGCTTGAACACTCCGCGGTCGCACAGGTCCACCAGATCCGCTTCGCTGAGCAGGTACTGCTTCTCAGCGGATTCAAACGACAGCCAGCTTTTCTCTGCATCACCCGTAGGACATCTGCGCGCGATCCAGCGCGCGGCGTCGGTCCGCGTGATGCGCAGCACTCCATCGACGAGTTGGGCAGCCAGGACCCCGTTATCGATCGAACGGCGGACATGGTACTCAGAGCGCAGGGATCGCTGCACCAGCTCCCCGACGGTCACGCCCGGGTGCCATACCATCGTGAGGTGCCGCTTGGCACCGTGAGCCAATGCCGGGTAGCGCTGGATGTACTCATCGAAGTCCGCCGGTGCGCCGGCCTTTCCCCAGATCTGCGCGCAGGTCGCGCAGTCCTTAGGGTGCTCGCGTTCCTGCCAAAGCCGGAACGTGACCTTGAGGTTGTCGAGAAGGGGCTTCCCGTGCCAAGGCATCGGGCGCCCTTCGCGTCGGTCGGCAAGGAGTTGATCCGCAACCGCCTTCGGCACGTACCAGCTGCCGAACTGCGTGGTGTTCATGCCCTTCGTCCCGAACGGCTTGCACTGAATAGCATTGGGGACGTAGCCCATCCTCGCGAATTCGGGGAGCTTGTCGCTAGAAATTCCGAGCGGCCCCTTCAGCGTGCTGAGCTGCACGAAGTCCTCTGGCGGCGCCTGGATCTTGGCCTTCCACGCCGCCCACGCCTTGTGTCCGATCATCAAGCGGGCTCCGATCTTGCGCGCCTCGAGTTCTCGGTTTCTGATTGCTTGGTGCACGAGCTGGTAGGAACCCACCTCGCGCGCGGCATCTGGGACGGCGATACCGCCCAACAGGTCCGAGCTCATCAGCCCCATGCGCGCGATCTGGTTCTGCACCGCCATGCGGCCCCGCTTCGCTCGAGCGTCGCCGGTGATCGTCTGCAGCCGAACCGTCAGCGCCTCAGCGATGTCCGTCACGGACAGCTGACCGACCAGCGTGGCCAGCACCGCGACCTCTGGCGCCTGCCACTCGTAGGAGCCTCGTTTCTCGTAGAAGAACGGAATAGGCCACTCTTCGTCGCGCGGAGGGCGACCGTTCCACTTCTCGAACAGCGCATCGAAGTCGCGGCCGCGCCAACCACGCTTCCCGCCCGAATGAGAGCGCTTGACGACTTCGATCTCCGCCACGGTACGATGGAGGATGTGCGCCAGCTCAGTGTTGCGCGCGCCCCCGCCATCAACAAGCACGAAGCGCTTCCAGGCCAGATCTTCGCTCGCAGCTCTTGCCGAGCCCGAGCCGGCATCCGTGACGTTCTCGTCCTTGGCCATGCTCAGCGCAACTCGAGTTCGTCCTGCAGTGCCGTCTGGCCTGCAAGCATCTGCTGTTGGGACAACCCCGCCACCTTGCCCAGCAAGGTCATCACCGGGTCGCTCAGCATGCCCAGGCGCTCGACTGGAATGGCACGCATGGCACGGTCCCACTGGCTGTAGGTGGCGGGCAAGCTGCGGCGCACGGCCGTCGCCGCCGGGGCCACACGCTTGAGCGCCTCGGCCATCGGCACCTTCACCTTCTCGATGCCACGCCGGCTGATGCAGAAGAACTCGCCTGGGGCCAGGGCGCTGAGGTCGCCGAAGCCGATGCCGGAGGACTTGAACTGCGGTGCCAGCGCCGACCAGGCCGCAGCATCTTCCTGGCAGCCCACGAACGTCAGGTTCTTGTTGGAGAAGATCAGGCGGTGCACGCTCCCGGTGAAGCGCAGCGCCGTGATGTATAGGTCCAGTGCGCGCTTGCGGCCGCGGCCGACGAACTCGTTGATGATGTCCGCGGCTTCGCCCAGGCTGTCCGAGCGCTTGTGGGAGGCACTGAACAACTGGCCTTCATCCAAGCACACGAACAGGGGCTTGCGCTCGCGGTCGGACACCTCGAGCACGACCTGGCCGTAGGGCACGAACTCCGACGCATTCGCAGCGCTCACCACCACGATGGGCTTGTCGCGAAGGATGAGCCGCTCGCGCAGTTCCTCGGGGCTCTTCACGGCGGCGCCGTACATCAACTCGATCTCCCGCTCGGGATCAAAAATTACGGTCACCCAGCCCTGCTCAGACAGCTGCTCGCCGATCAGCTGTCCGATGTTGGTCTTGCCGCAGCCTCGCGGGCCCACGCCCACAGCGACGAGGCCCGTGGTCGCGTACTCCGCAAGAGCGAGCGGCTGCCCGCCCACCTTGAGCGTGGCATTCAGCATCTCATCCCGACGCACCAGGGACACCTGTGTGTTTTCTTCCGTCATATTCAATCCTCCTTGGCGCCGAGCACGATGTCCTTGAGCTCGACCACCTGCTTGGCGTTGAGCTGGAAGACGACCGCGAAATCGTCGATGACCTGGTTGTTGATCTGTTCCAGCACGCCGGCGCGGCGGGCCTGTGCGAGCAGCTTGCGCAGGCTGGGCCAGTCGCGCCCAAGAGCGGTCGGATCCTTGGCCCCGTGCATGTCGGCGATAGCGGCCACCAGCTGCTCGATGCTGTAGGGGTCCTTGTCGGTGCCCAGATCGCACGCGCGTCGCTCGTTGAGGATCTCCAGCAGCTTGTGCACAGGCATGAACGCGCCGATGCGACGGATCAGGGCAAAGTCGGCATCGGTGAAGGAAACGGTCGGCGGTGTGACCGGTAGGCCTCCCCCCGTCACGTCGGCAACCATATTCGCGAAGGGGCCGCGCGAGGTCTGTGGCGCCGCCGCAATCGGAGCGACAGTCGGAGCCTGGAAGGAGGCATCGCTGGGCGTCACGAGTGGCAGCAGGTCCTTGGCCACTGGGTCGTCCTTACACGACGCGCAAAGGCGTCGCTCGATGTCGTCCCCGTCTTCACGCTTGAGCTTGTGAATGCACAATCGGCACAAGCTACCGGAGCCGAGCAGGATGCCCTGCATCGGCACCGATGGGGACCCACGTCTTGCAGCTGATGGAGATGGAGTGTGGTTCATGGTGCTGTCCTCTTCCGACCATCTTTGCATCGGCGACCCGAATCGCGCTAGGTTGGCGGCGCTTCCCTGCGAACAATTTTTCCGTCGCGAATCTTCGCGCTCAGCGCGGACTTTCCTGCACTGGCTCTTCGCCGTCCGATCCGAACGCTTCGCCGGGCGGCACAGAGAGGAAAATAGCTCGATCTGCGGCGAAGAGAGGGCCTCTCTTTAGCGGCTCGATGGGCACGCCAAGTGCTTCGAGATCGTGGACAAGGCTCTTCGGAACGATGCCATCCCGCGAATCCCGACGCGCTGCCCACAGCCACAGCTGCAGGTCGCGATCTTCTGGGCCAACCTTCCACGTCCCGTTCGCCTCGATGTAGCTCTGCAACTGCGTCATCCGCAGGCTCCACAACCTGTAGTTGAAGTCGGGCTCGAACTTGACGCCGAGGTCTTCAAGCATCTTGTGCCGCTTGGGCGAGTAGTCGGGCTTACGCGCCTCCCGGAGCTCCCGCTTGAGCCAGATCCCCAGCGGCCCACCTGGATCGACGTGCCCGTGTTTCGAGTGGAAGGCCTTCAACCGGGGGAAATTGCGGCGCCAGGCATCAATGCTCTGCCACAAGGAAGGGTTGGTGTGCACGATGTCGTTCTCAGTGTGGTGCTTGCACGGCGCGACCGCGCCTACTTGACGGTCGCGCGCGAACAGCGCGCAAGAAGGTAGGCCGTGGCCATCGTGAATGTGATGCCGGCCCAGATCGCGGCAAGGATCCCGGGCGTTGGAGGCGCAGCCGCACCTGCAGCCGCCATCACGCCCAGCAACAGCCAGGTCAGCAGCAGCGGCACGACGGCTCCGATCCCCGAGACGAGTGCGAGGCGGCCCGCGGCGCGCACGGACCGCAGGGCCAAGCTCACAGGAGGCCGCGCGACCGGATCACGCAGAGCCGCAGTGTCGGTGTTGAACAGGGGCAGCATGTCAGCGAGGACGCTCCACTTCCGGCGCTTCCCAATCGGACCCATACATCTCGCCGGAAGCACTAGGGAGACTGCGCACCCCGTGGCCATTCTTTGCTTTGTTCGGCAGCAGTGCGACCGACACGCCCAGTGCTTCCAGGTCATTCACAAGGTGCGGTTCAAGCAGGCCTTCGCGAGCGCTCTTGCGCGAGGCGTATAGCCACGCGCGAAGTTGTGGTTCGTCGTGGCGCACCCGCCAGGTGCCGTGATATTCGATGTAGCTTTGAAGTTGCGCAATCCGAAGCTGCCACAGGCGCGCGTTCACAGTGGGTGCCGTGAAGACGTAGCCTTGGGCCTCGAGCAGCTCGCGCCGCCTGGGTGGATAGTCAGACGATCTTGCCAGCCGGTTCTCCGTCATGAGCCACAGCCTCAAGGACTCATTTCTCCCGCCCGCCGGAACGTCGACGTGCCCATGCTCGGCGCGGAACGCCGTCAGTCGCGGGTAGTACCGACGCCAGGCTTCTAGCGTCTGGGCCGGTGTCAGTTTTCGCGAAAAGGGCACGGCGATGTACTCCCCTCATCTGGCGCGTCGGCTTCGGCCCGAAGCACCGCCACGTGCAGCGCCTGGTCGGCGGGATGGGTCAGGGTGGTCATCGGGCCAGCTCCTGCTTCGCGGCGGCCAAAGCCTTTGCCGCGGCGTCGGTGGGTTCCCCGGGCGCAATGACCTGCATCCGCGTGCCGCTGATGGGCCGCTGCAGGCCGTTCTTCTCCATGATCCTGTGGTAGAGCTCGGGGCCGGTGTCCGCCATGGCCATCCGCAGCTGTTCACGGCTGTCATGGGAGCGCGGATGCCGCCACAGTGCAGGATGCTCCAGGACATCGCTCAGGTAGTCGTCCATCGCGATCAGCTTGTAGAAAAGGGCCGAGACCTGCTGTCGCGAAAGCACGAGGTCGCCGTCGGCATTGGTCGTGAGGAGCAAGGCTGCTACGGTGCGGCACCGCTGGAGCTGCTTGCCGACACCGTACTGGCCTTGTGACCCCGTCAGAAGACTCGCCAGTCGCTCGAGCTCGCCCAGTTGGTTGAAGGGCGGGCAGTCTTCAGGTTCTTCCACACGGCGATCCTCCTCAATCGCGTTCCAGCGCTTGAACAACACGCCAGCGCCAGCACCGCCAGCGAATGCTGCAAAAACAATCACCGCCATCGACTGCCAGTCTAGGGAGGATCGCAGCCCCAGGGTCAGAGCAACGGTTAGGCTCGCCAACGCGACGACGATCGCGAAGATGAGAACGATGTCTCGACGCGCGCCAGCCGCCCGCCTCATCCGGGATACCTCCTCAGGAGCCAATGTGATCCCCGGAGGGAGGTGGAATTGCTTGGTTTTGCTCATGACGAAAAGCCTTCTCAAAGTGATCTGCTTTAAGGCCTCTGCGGTGGCAGAGACCGGTTCAAGGGCCGGCTGACCACCGCCTTCAACAACGTCTCGTCAGGGTCAACCAGCGTGGCCATGATCGGGAGCGCGAAGGCCGCGGCGCGCACGTCACGCGCACCCTGCTCGCCGTACCCCCACAGGTCTCCACGAGACATGGCCGGTGCAATCCAGTCAATGTGGAGGTGGTCTCCTCCGGTGATGTAATCGCGCATCGCTTCGGCCAGGCTGCGCAGGGTGCCACCGTGCGAGAAGCCGCGCCACTTGTTGCCGAACGGCGTCCTGTGCATGTAGATGCGCTTGCCGGTGTAGTCGTCCACCCACCAGATCCGGCCGCGCGGATCCCGTTCCACGCGCGCATGGCGCTGGTGCTGCGTGCTGTAGAAGAAGCGTCGGCCGTGAGCGGCGATCACCTGGATCAGCTGATTCGCGTGGTCCACGCGCTGGACGGGCGAGTGCGCGGCGGTCATTCGGCGACTTCCACTGCGACGGGCGGGCTCAACTTTCTCAACACCCATTGGCACGCGAAATGCCCAATGGTTGAGGTGATCATGAGGTACGACGTAATCACGAGGTACGCTGGGTTTGTAAAAGCCCACCCCAAGGCCAACACCAGGTCCAGTGCACTCGCCGGCCCGAGGGAAGCAAAGGCTCCAAGGGCCGACAGGGCCAACGCGACGACCAGCACCTTCCCGAGGTATCGAATCTGGGAATCAGCGGCCGCGTTGAGCTCTCGCTTCTCGACCAGAACCGCCGAGACCATGAGGGTCACGAATGCCGAGAAAGCCCACAATCTCAAGATATCCTCCGCCGGGAAGGCTGGCAACGGCGGC
The DNA here is from genome assembly GCF_977011995.1 of Variovorax durovernensis. Taxonomy (NCBI): domain Bacteria; kingdom Pseudomonadati; phylum Pseudomonadota; class Betaproteobacteria; order Burkholderiales; family Comamonadaceae; genus Variovorax; species Variovorax durovernensis. The sequence continues at coordinate 279,670 of NZ_CDRNCW010000003.1, forward strand.
AGCACAGCACGAATCATCAGGCCGCAAACGATGAGCACGAACAGCGCATTGATCCCTGCAACGCCGATCGCAATGGCCACTTTGGCCAGCCACGGTCTACTCGAATGTGCCCGGGTCATTCCGAGCCTTCCGCTGCCGATACGGTTGCTTGCGGCTGCTCGAGTTCGTCTTCTCCGTCACGCACCGAGACCGTCGCGCTCACGAGCCGCGCACCCTCGTCGACGTTCATGAGGATCACGCCCGAAGCGGCGCGGCCCGTCTCCCGGATGTCCTTCACCGCGACCCGGTTGCTGACGCCGTTGGATGCCAACATGATCAGGTCCTGCGCTTCCGTGACGCCCATGGCTGTCACCAGCATGCCGGTCTTCTTGTTCGCCTTGAAGGCGATCACGCCACCGCCGGCGCGGCCCTGGACCGGGAAGTCATCCACCGGCGTGCGCTTGCCCACGCCGTTCTCCCCCACGCACAGCAGGTGCAGGCCGCTCGTCTGACCCTCGGGCAGGATGGCGGCGCCGATCAGGAGCTCACCGTCGTCGAGCTTGATGCCGCGCACGCCGCCGGCGGTGCGGCCCATCACACGCACGTCGGAGGCCTCGAAACGGATCGCTTTGCCCGAGTCCGAAACCAGCATCACGTCATCGCGATCTCGCACCGCGAAGGCACCCACCAGCGTGTCGCCATCGTCCAGCCCGACACCGCGGATACCGCCCTTACGGGTGGCGCCGTCGTAGTCCTCGATCGCCGTGCGCTTGACCTGGCCGCTGCGGGTCACAGTCAGCACGGTGATCTCGGGATCCTTCTCGGGCAGCGCGAGCACCGCCGAGATCTCCTCGTCGAGCCCCTCGATCACGTTGCGGATGTGGCGGCCCTTCGTTGTCAGCGTGCCCTCGGGAATACGATAGGCCTTGATGCCGTACACCTGGCCGCTCTTGGCGAACACCATGAGGCTATCGTGGCTGTGGCTCTGGCGCATGAAGCTGATGCTGTCGTCGTCGCCCAGCGCGAGCGCTGTCTTGCCGCGTGTGCCGCGGTTCTGGCTGCGCAGCGCGTTGGCCGGCAGGCGCTTCACGTAGCCGCCCTGCGTCATCGTGATGAGCACGTCCTCGCGCGGAATCAGGTCCTCGCGCGTGATGTCCGAGATGCCCACCCCGATCTCGGTGCGCCGGTTGTGTCCGTAGCGCGCGGCGATGTCGGTGAGCTCCTCGCGGATCACTGCGCGGATGCGTTCGGGGCTGTCGATGATCTCGGTCAGGCCCGCGATCTTGGCCAGAACTTCCGCGTGCTCGGCACGGATGCCTTCCAGCTCCATGCCCGTGAGCTTCTGCAACCGTAGATCGAGGATCGCTTGGGCCTGCAGGTCGTCGACGGACAACAACGCCATGAGGCCGCTCTTGGCTGCCGCCGGGTTCTCCGCTGCTCGGATGAGCGCGATGACCTGGTCGAGCATGCCCAGCGCGGCTAGGTACGCCTCCAAGATGTGAAGACGCGCGCGCGCCTGCTTGCGCTCGAAGACGTGGCGCGCGACCACCACGTCTTCGCGGAAGACGATCCACTTCAGGATGATGTCCTTCAGGCCGAGTTGCTTGGGGCGCCCGCCATCCAGCACCACGCAGTTGTAGGTGATCGATGTTTCCAGGTCGGTCTTGGAGGCCAGCTCGGCAAACACGGCCTCGGGCGACTCGTCCTTGCGCAGGGCGATCCACACGCGCACACCTTCCTTGTTGCTCTCGTCGCGCAGGTCCACGATGCCTTCGATTTTCTTCTCGCGCACGAGATCGGCGATCTTGGCCACCAGCTCGGCCTTGTTCACCTGGAACGGGATCTCGTCGATGACGATGGCCTTCGAGCCCCGGCCCCGGTCTTCCTCGTGCCAGCGAGAGCGCAGCTTGATGCGGCCGCGGCCGGTCTCGACTGCCTGGGCGAATCCGTCTAGACCGTGCACGATCGCAGCCGTGGGGAAGTCGGGCGCCTGCAGCAGCGAGACCACTTCGGCGGTGCTCGCGTCGGGGCGATCGATCAGCTCCAACGCGGTCATGCACACCGCCCGAAGGTTGTGCGGCGGGATGACACTGGCCATGCCGACGGCGATCCCGTCGACGCCGTTCACCAGCAGGTTGGGATAGGGCGCGGTGAGCACCGAGGGCTCCTCTTCCTGGCCGTCGTAATTCGGCATCCAGGCGATCGTTTCCTTGCGCAGGTCGTGAAAGAACTCGCCGGAGATCTTCGTCAAGCGTGCTTCCGTGTACCGCATTGCCGCCGGCATGTCGCCGTCGATCGAGCCGAAGTTGCCCTGTCCGTCAATCAGCGGCGTGGACATCGTGAACGGCTGGGCCATGCGAACCATCGCGGCATAGACGCTCTGGTCGCCGTGCGGGTGGTACTTGCCGATTACGTCACCCACGGTGCGCGCAGCCTTCCGGTAGGCCTTGTTGCTCGTGTTGGTGGCGTCGTACATCGCGTACAGGATGCGACGGTGCACCGGCTTGAGGCCGTCTCTCACGTCGGGAAGCGCGCGGTCCGTGATCACCGACATGGCGTAGTCGATGAAGCTTTGCTCCATCAGGGGTTGGACGAACTGGTTGATCAGGGTGGTCATGGAGAGTGATTCGTTCAGGTATCAGGCGGGAGCCGCGCACGCGGCGGGAGGGGTCCTTGTTCAGATCGGCATCTGGTTCGCGACGGGCATCTGCTCGTCGATCCAGCCCGGCAGGCCTGCTGCGACGCATGTAGCGACGCTCACATAGCCGTCCAGGTCCGGCAGTACGGGCACGAGCGAAACGCCTTGAGGGCGGCCGTTGTCCCACTTCGCCATGAACTCCTCCGCTTGCGCTTCGTTGTCGAAGGCTGGCGCGTGGTCCTGCCCCACCGGATCGAGCTTCGACCAGAATGCGAAGCCCATGGACAGGCCCAGGAACACGCCCATCTCCGGATGGCTGATGACGAAGCTTTGCCTGGCCTTGGGCGTCTCTGGCGCGGCAACGGTCTTGCCACCGACGGCAGTCTTGCTGGTGGTCTTCATACGTCGACCTGCGCGTACGTCGCTCGCGCCTCGATAAACGCGCGCCTCGGGGGCACATCCTTGCCCATTAGCAGCTCGAACACCTGGTCCTCGTGTTCGCCCACGCGGCGTGCCGGCGCCACAACCACGCCGTCCGGCCCGCTCAAGGGCGCTACGACCTGCTCATCCTGATCGAGCGCAACGGGCTGCGCATACTGCAGACGCACGAGCGTGCGAACGGCCGGATCGAGCGTGGTGCTCCACAACTGCTCAGCGCTCATCTCCCCCAGGCCCTTGAAGCGTTGCACTTCGTAGCCCTCGCGACCACCATGCGAGGCGAAGAATGCAGCGAGCGCCGCATCATCGCGAATCCACACCGGGTCAGCCTTGCCCTTGCGCACGCGAAACAGGGGCGGCTGGGCGACGTAGACGTGCCCCTGGACGATCAACTCCGGCATGTAGCGGTGGATCAAGGTGAGCAGCAGCGTGACGATGTGCGCACCGTCCACGTCCGCGTCCGTCATCAGGATGAGCTTGTGATAGCGCAGCTTCGTGATGTCGAAGGCGCTGGCCGCGCCACAGCCGAAGGCCTGGACGATGTTGTCGATCTCGTCGGACTGCAGGCCTTTGGCGACGTCATCCAAGCGCAAAACGTTCAGGGGCTTGCCCTTGAGCGCGAGGATGGCTTGCGTCTTGCGGTCGCGGCCCTGCTTGGCCGATCCACCCGCGGAGTCGCCTTCCACCAGGAACAACTCGCACAGCTCGGGATCGGTTTCCTGGCAGTCGGCCAGCTTGCCGGGCAAGGTGCCGACCGACAGCGGATTCTTTCGCTCCACCTGGTCACGGGCCCGATCGGCTGCAGCGCGTGCGCGCGCGGCGCGGTCGGCGCGCAGGATCGCCGTCTTGGCCTCCTTCGGGTTCTCCTCGAAGAATTTCATCAGCAGCTGGTAGGTTGCCGAGGCAACCGCGCCGTTGCACTCGGTGTTCGCCAGTTTGTCCTTGGTCTGGCCGGAGAAGCGTGGCTCGGTAAGGCGGACCGACACCGCCGCGACGAGCCCTTCCCGTACATCCTCGGCGACAAAGGCTTCCTTCGTGAGTTTGTTGTCCTCGGCATACTTGTTGTACGCGCGCAGCAGCGCCGAGCGAAACCCCGCATCGTGGCTGCCGCCGCTGGGCGTAGAAACGCCGTTTGCGAAGGACACGATGATGCTGGAGCGCTCCGCATGCACGCGGAAGGCGGCCATCACTTCGACCTCGCCCTCTTTCGTGGCGACCTTCTGGTGCGCGGACAACGCCCGCAACACCGGCGGATTGCGGTTTTCGGAGACGACGTCCAGGATCTCGCTGAAGCTGTCGGCCTTCCACTCGGAGGCCAGGCCGCTGCGCTCGTCGGTGTAGGTGATCAACAGCCCCGGGTTCAGGTGAGCACGCGTGCTCAGCGAGTGCACGATGATCCCATGGTCATAGGACAAGTCGCCTTCGCCCTCCTCCGGCTTGAAGATCGTGAGGTCCGGCCAGAAGCGGATCGTCGTGCCGTGGCCGTCGGCGCTGCCGATGCGCTTGAGCTTCTCGACCGGGTTGCCCCCGTTCTCGAACGCCTGGAAATACTGCCCGCCGTCGCGCTCGATCGTCATCTCGAAGCGGCTCGACAGTGCGTTGACTACCGACGCGCCCACGCCATGCAGACCGCCGCTCGTCTTGTAGGCGCTCTCGCCCGACTCGTTCTCGAATTTGCCGCCGGCGTGCAGGACGGTCATGACCACGGTGGCAGTGGCGATCTTCTCTTCTTTGTGAATGTCCACCGGAATGCCGCGCCCGTTGTCGGCCACGGATACCGATCCGTCGGCGTGGATGCGCACCGCGATGCGATCGCAATGCCCGCCCAGGTGCTCGTCGATGCTGTTGTCCAGGATTTCCCACACCATGTGGTGAAACCCCCGCTTCCCGGTGTCGCCGATGTACATGCCGGGTCGCTTGCGTACGGCCTCCAAGCCGCGCAGAACCTTGATCTGAGAGCCGTCATAGACGGTGGGCGTGGTAGACATCGGGGCCTTTCAATGCTGAATAGATGATGTGAATTCGCACGACTACCTTGTCGGCTTGTTCCTTTGTGCAATAGTATCGGCACAGAGGATAATTCCGCTAGGTTGTTTATGCGAAGTCTCTTGCCCGGCTCTTCGCCCGGCCCCACCACACCCGCCGCGCCGAGGCCACGCTTTGCCGCGGTAGCGCCCCGCCGGCTTCCTCTCCTGCTGGCCGCCTTCGCTGGGGCCGCATTCGCCCAGGCGCCCTCCCCGCCCACGACCCAGGATGCCCAGGAGGCTTACTCGCGCTTCGCTACCGCCTTTGTCGCCCGCCTCGCGGACGCCCACCAGACGAGCCCCCTCACCCCCGGCAAGATCTCCGAGATCAACGAATTCGCGCACCGCCAAGCGCTGCGTGGTTGCGACGAGCGCCGCCCCCCCGAACAGGATCCATTCGCCCCGGAGCCAAGCCCCGGCGATCGCCCCCCTCCTGTGGTCTTCCACTGCACCTGGGATTCCGGGGAGCGGATCAGCCTCACGTGGATCGCGAACACTGGAAGCTGGGTGCTGAGCGACGACGCAACCGCCGCCGCCGGCGCCGGCATGGTCCTCGGCGGCCCGCGCATCGAAGGCCCGCAGGTGGCCGCAATCCCGGTCACCCCCCTGAAGGACGCGCCCGCGACCGTGCCGGACCCGGTTCAAACGCCCGTTGCTGTGGCTTCCTATCCTGTCGCTCGTCAGCCCGTTTACATGGGCACCAGCCTTCAGGCGATGCCCAGCCCCTTCGTCCCACCGGCCAGGAACACGCCGGAGCCGGCCGCCCCCGCACCGGCCGCGGCCGCGGCCGGCGGGCCGATGCCCTCGCCTTATGCGACCGGGCGCTAGATGAAGCCCAGGCCTTCCCGAGCGACCCAGATTCTGGCCTCGCAAGGGGGCGATTGGCTCAGGGAGCCTGCCCGTGCAGGAACGAGCATTGAGAGGGATACCAAGGGCCGCAACCTAGACGGTTGATCCGCCGAAATGCAATCCTGCTCGCACACCCAATTTGATCGTTCACATGCAGCAACCCGACCTCTTCGAACCGCTCCTCGCCGCCTACCGCCAGGTCCAGATTCACGATGAAGGCATCTCCAACACCAAGCTATACGAGACGCTGAACGTAGCCAACGGAGAGCGCTCACCGGTTGGGCGAGCTCGCCAGCCGCACAACCTCGCACACCGCAGAGTGCGATGGCACCAGCAGACCATGAAGGCCATGGGCCTCATTGAGCGGGTGCCGGGGCAGCGAGGCACCTGGCGCCTCACTCCGCAAGCGCAGCAGGATCCGGAGCTCACGCCTGCGCCCGAGGGCGTCGCAATGGTGGCCTGCTCCACCAACTTGGGTTGCGCGATCTGGGTCCGAAGCGAAACCCTGACCAGCCAATTCACGGAGAGCATCCACGCGATCATCACTTCGCCGCCTTACCCGCTCCGCCATGCTCGCGCGTATGGAAATCCGTCCGAGGAAGCATTCGTCGACTTCATCTGCGGCTCGATCGAACCACTGCTGAAGAACCTTGTCAGGGGAGGCTGCATCGCGTTGAACCTCTCGAACGACATTTTTCTGGCTCGATCACCAGCCCGATCCTTGTATTTGGAAAAACTGACAATTGCCATGTCCCAAAAACTGGGGCTCAGCCTCATCGATAGGGTCGTGTGGGCGTCTAACAAGGCTCCGGGCCCGACCTATTGGGCCTCGATCACTCGCCAACAACTCTGCGTAGGCTATGAGCCTGTGCTTGTGTTCTGCAATGATCCGGTCGCCTGCATTGCAGACAACCGGCGCGTTCTTCAGCCTCACTCGCCGAGGCATGCCCAGCTGCTGGCGCGCGGCGGCGAACAACGCACCGCACGCTACGGCGACGGCGCGTACAAGTTGCGGCCGGGCTCCTTTTCAAATCAAACGCTGGGAACAATTCCCAAGAACGTTTTGAATATTCCTACCACGAGTAAAGAGGTTGCGCAATCCCGCAAACTGGCTAAAAGTCTTGGATTGGCCACTCATGGCGCATTGATGCCGGTGAAACTCGCCCGCTTGCTTGTCGAGTTCCTCACTCCGCCTGATGCCCTCGTCGTTGACATCTTTGGTGGTTGGTTAAGTACTGCACTGGCATGCGAAGAAGCGGGACGGCGCTGGATTGCGTTCGAGAAGATGGCCCAGTACGTTGCGGGCGGCTCGCTACGCCTGCAGCACTGCGAAGGCTTCATGGCCAGCTTCGATCTGCCGGGATGGAACGAGGCGCCGTTCCGCACAGTGGGCAACTGATACATGCGCCTTCAATTTCGTCGATCTTTGGTGCACTCGATTTTCGCCGAGGGCGAAAAAGTAAGTATCCTCCGGGGCCATGTCAACGATCCTCCCCCTCCCTCTTGGAATAGCACACGGCTTGCCGTGGAGGATGACCTTTCCCTCTGGTCGTGACTCCGCGAATCTCGATCGATTTTCCGACCCCGAGTTCGTCGCGTCCCTGTCGCCCGGCGATCGCAAGTACAGTGAGAAAGTCATACACGAGCATCTGGCAAAGATGCTCGAGGCACGGCACATCCCCCGCCGGATCGGCCGCCTACGAACCAACAAGGAAGTCTCGCTCAAGGTCCTCGAAGCGCGTCCAGCAACGAGCCTTCACGTCACCTTGGGCACCGATCGCTTCACCATTCTGGAATCCGCTGGCTGGATCGGCCTGAGCGTCGCCAACCTGCTCAAGGCTGCCGAGCCGGATCCCGGCATGCCGGCCCGGCGCTCCTCGCTCCAGTTCCATGCCGACGAGTACGAGTCGATCGGTCAAGACGAGGCGATGCCCGCCGCCGCCCAACACCCCCCCGTTCGCCGGCGGGTGGTATACGACCGTAAGCTGACGTTGAACCTCGAGCCCCGGGTCGTTGCCGGGCTGCATGCGGGTGACGCCTCGCTGCGTGTGCGCGCCGCCAACGGCCTCATCGTCACCGGCAACGACCTTCGCCTGGGATGGATGTTGGCCGAGGCAAACAAAGTGTGCCCGCTGGACGGCGGACACATCCTGGGCATCGACGAGGTGCTGGCCTCCTTGGCGGACAGCTGGGTGCCCAACGCCTCCGACTTGGGCCTTCTGCTGAAGAGGCGCCTGACCGAGCTTGAGCAAGCTTCCGTACCTCAGGAGATCCGCGAGATCCTCTCCGCCATGTTCGCGGCGGTGAAAAAGCCCGAGCCTTGGACTGAAGAGAGTCTTCACTGGGCGTTCGGAGTTTCTCAAAAGGCCACCCCTGCGTTCGACGAGTCTTTTTGGGGTTCAGACGCCGCGGCTCAGAAAACCGCTGTCGTGTTGCGTCGGCGCCTTCAGCCTCTGGCCGGACTTATGGCCACGCGCAGCGTCTACTCCCCTGCACTGCAGACACTGCGCAAGTCGATCGAAGGCATCAGGTTCATGGGAGCGTGGCACCTGCAAACCCGCCTGGCCCCGCTGATCGGCAAGGCCCATGTCATCGGCATCATGCATTTCCTGACCGACATGCTGGACCTGCGTGACGGAGCGATGGTGAGCACTCTGATCAATGGGGGCACTGCACGCGCGACCGATTTGTTCTTCTGGGTGCCGCATTCACGGGATGCTCTATGGGCGCACGTCGTCTGCATGCGGGCACGGGACCTATCAGTTGCGCAGGGAGCGTTCTCTCTCGCCGCGGTGCTCAAAGGAGCGAAGGCCGAGCTCGGCTCGCGCTCCTCAGGGCTCAGCGTGCTCAAAACCAAGGACTGCGAGGACATCCTCAATGAACTGCCCACAGTCCGCTGGCTGCTGAGCGAGGGATGGGGAGTGGTGCAGGACGCGACTCTATTGCCCCCGCTGATCGAGACAATGCTTGCCGTCACCCACCCCAAGGCACTGAAGATGGATGACGCGCGGAAATCACTCGAATGGGTGCTCAGCGGCAGCGTTGAGTTCCAATCTGCCCGCAACCGCCTTGGGGTCAAGAGTCTCGCGTCATCGCAGATTCTGATTCAGGCGCTGATCAATCAGGACGTGCGCGGCGACGCGGCAGCCGAGACACTGGCTCTGAAGCTTTCCCCGCCCCCCTCGTTCTGGAAAGCTCGCCCTCTTGAGGCGCTCATCATCGAGACGCTGCGCGCTGCCGGCGGCTCAATGTTGAACCGCCTGCTGTATAGCCGCCTGCGCGAGCACAAGGCCTACGATTCGCTGGCGATCGTCAACATCAGCAAATCCCTCCCGTACCTCTGGGCGCCCACCTCTCTCTCGACGGCACTTCGCGACTGGGCCCTCTGACCCCGCCTCGACCCGCCGGCCCGCGCCGGCGGGCGCGGCTGCCATAGCCTGCAGCCCGCGCCACAAGTCCCCCGTCCTCACCCCTCGATCTCCGCGCAGGCGGCTGCGTCTTGAAGACGCTCGCACTCGCATGCGCGCGGCCAGGCCGGCCGCGGCCGGGGCTCAGCCCGGCCGGTAGCCGCGCCAAGGGCGCAACGCCTGGGACCGACCGACGAAAACCGACGTCGACCCTGCAAGGCGAAGGTTGACTCGCGATCAAACAAATCTTCTATTGCTCCGCATTCGCCTAATAATGCGGACGATGAATCCAGCGCCAACAACGAATGCATTCCGTGCGTCTCTCTCCTGCCAGAACCTCGCCACCGAGGACGCCGTACGGCTGCTGAAGGCCGACCCATCCTTCTGGGCAGCGATCCGCCCAAGCTGGCTGGTCGATTCGACCTGGCGCCCCCGCATCGGGGCGTTCGCCCACTGGACACCTCCCGACGTGGGCGCCGAACAGGTCGCGGTGCTGGTGACCAGCCCCCCCCAACGCGCTGAAGACGACCCGCGCCAGCGCTGGTACTGCGTCGCAAAGGAGGCAGGCGGTGACGCGACGGTGCCCGCCGACCAGCTGAGCCCCTATCCCTACGTCCCCTGGGCCACCATCCGCCGCCACGCGATCCCGAAGCTGGCCACGGCCGGCATCGATGTGCAGGAGGTGAGTTGGGATGCCGTGTGCGACGCGCTGCACCAGGCAGATGACCCGGGTCCGGCCCAAGAACCGGACGGCCTCCCCGATATGCCCGATGCCCCCGACAACGAAACCGATGAGGCCTCAAGCGCCCCGAGGAACTGACATGGCCCGCGAATATCCTTTCACCCGCAATCCCTTGCTCAGCGCCGGCGAGATGGCCGAGCTGCTCGAGCGCGTCTGCCTCTGGGACACGCCTTCGCGAACGCAGTTGTCAGTCTTCCTGCCCAACCACGGCGACCGTTGGACCGGAAGCGGGTTTGCTGGCTTCGATGCTTCACCGGCGCTGATGGCCTTGCTCGGAACCCGCGCCATTTACTCGGTGGGATCGGGGGAAAAGGCCCGCGACCACTACTACCTTGAACTCGTGCGTCGAGTTGATGGCCCGCACGACCTCTATCTCAAGTACCAGACCATCCTCGGCGCACGTCTACTCGGCGGCCTGACGCCCGAGCAGGTCGACGTGCTGCGCGCTCGCCTTGAGGGTCGCTTGCCCCTGCCGGTGATCGGCGCACCGATGCAGCCTGGCGTTGCCGCTGCGCCCTCTCTGGCGCAGCGCATCGACAAGAACAACGCCAGGGTCAACCACCTCCTGGGCGACATCCAGAACGCGCTGGAGCCGCAGGGCACGGGCCGGGTCGAGGCGCCCGCCGCGACGGACTGCTCGGACGCACCGCCGGCGAAGACCCCTGCTGCGCGTGGCGGGAGGAAGGCCCCGAAGGTCTCGTCCGAGCTCACCCCCGAATCCGCACCGGAATCGACCTCACCGCCCGACGAAGCAGGTCGCGCGCGTCATGCGCACGAAACAGCGCTGCCGGACAACGCCGCATCGAAGGCGCGCGCGATCGACCCCGAGGTTCTGCGCGTGCTGCGCGCTGGCCGCACCGAGGACAACAAGTTCTTCCTCGGGCCCGAGCGGCTGGACCCGAAGCTCTACAAGAAGGTCAACGAAGTGCTCAAGGACCTAGGCGGTGCCTGGAAAGGCGGCAAGACGCAGGCGCACGTGTTTGCCGGGCATGCGGACGAAGCAGTGGCCGCGGTGATCGCATCGGGCGCGTATCTCACCTCCAAGGATTTCGGTTTCTTTTTCACCTCAGGCCCGCTGGCTGATGAAGCGGTCGCCAAGGCGCAGCTCGCGCCCGGTATGCGGGTCCTCGAGCCCAGCGCCGGGTCCGGCAGCTTGGCGTTGCGCGCTGCGGAGATTGTTGGCCTGGACAACGTGTTCACCTGCGAATACCTCGACCGCAATGTGGCAACACTGCGCGCTGCCGGCCTGAAGAATGTCGTGCACGGCGACTTCCTCGCGATGGAGCCCCAGCAGCTCTACGACGCCGTGATCATGAACCCGCCGTTCGGAAATCAGCAGGACATGCGCCACGTCGAACACGCAGCCAAGTTCCTCAAGCCCGAGGGCGTTCTGGTGGCCATCATGTCGCGCAGCTTCCAGTACCGCACCTCGTCGGTCGCCACGAAGTTCCGCGACTTCGCCGAACAGAGCCTGGCCGACGTGGAGGAAATCCCCGCTGGCGCCTTCCACGAGGCGGGCACCGAGGTCGCCACCTTGATGTTGCGCATGGATGCCGAGAACTTCCCCTGGAACCAGGTTCGGACCCTCGCCGAATACGAGGATCAAGACGAAGCAGTCGCCGAGGCGCCCCGCGGCTGAGCAAGCCCCGTCACTCAAATCCGCCACGCCCAAATCCCATGACCAGCCCATCCACCTGCGAATCATCCGCCCGCCCTGTGTCGACGTTCTCCATCGAGTACATGACCCAGGATCTCTTCAAGGGCAAGTCGCTCGCCACAGCCGCGCGTTCCTTTCATCGGAAATTCAACGGCAAGGACAACCTGTTCCTCGGCCGCGTGGATCACACCGTCGACGAGCTGATGCAGGCCGTCCTCGCCGACAAGGCCGGGGATGTCCTGCAGGCGGCCCGTCGCATGAAGCCGGGCAACGCCCTCATTGCCTTGCAGGGCAACTGCGCCCGCTTCAACCTGGACGAGCCCCAGCTCGCAGCCGCGGTGGAAACGCTGCTCGCCGCCCGGTATCCGGACATCGAGATCTGCGGCGCCACCCCGACCGAGCGCGCCGTAGCGCTCGTCAACGCCATCTGCAGCGCTCCTGCGCCGGCACCGCTCCCTGCGCCCCACGAAGCGCTGGAGGAAGCCCCGGAGGAAAGCGCCGCCAGTGAGGCCGCGCCGCGCGGCTGACCCATGGCGACGCTGCCCCCCCGTATCGTCTACCACGGCACCGAGGCCTGCTTCGAGGCCTTTGCGCCCAACGAGCGCGGCCTCTTCTTTGCCGAAAGTTACAGGCTGGCTGCTTCGTTCTCTGGCATCCGAAAGGCGGGTGCTCCGAGGGTCATCGCCGCTGCTCTGGACATCAGCAACCCATGGACGAGCATCACCTATGGCGATGACGTGCCGTACCGAGACCAGGTCGACCAGTCTCCGGCGGCGATAGAGGCCCAAGGCTTCGACGGCATCTACATGCCAGCGTCCCGCGTCTGGATCGCCCTGCGCCCCAACCAGGTCTCGGTGATCGACCCGAACATCGCGCGCGAAGGGTTCGTGCCCAACCTTCGCGCTGCTCTGGACGAATGGCCAGGCGCCGCGCAGCACTTCGCCCGGTCCGGCGCCTGGGGCATGGCGCTTGCGCTGTACGAGGCCGTGGGCGGCATGCTGGTCGTCCCCGCCGGTGCACGGGCCCCGTTCGTGCGCACTGCCAGCGCCACCTTCGACTGGCGCGGCCATGCCGACCTCAGCGGTGGCTACCCGGTCATGCGTGAGGACCTGATCCGCGAAGCCGTTCGCGCCGGCCTGACTCCGGCCCAGCTCGAGGAAGACCGGGAGCGCGCCATTCAATGCATCGAACTCGCGCGTGAGATGTCCCTGATCGCCCGCGCTGAGAAAGCACCGTGCGAGATCGCGGCTCCACAACCTTAGAAGTCCATCCCTTCAAAAGTCCGCAATGAAAACCTTTCACGCCCATTTCTCGCTTGTGGTGCTGCTGCGCCCAGATGTCACACGCGAGCAGCTCGCGGACGCGATCAGGCCCGTGTTCCCACTTCTCGACGAGTCGCCGCCCGCATCCGCACTCGGTCGCTCCGCGCACGCCGCCCACGCCTGGCTCGACGCCGACGGGGACCGGCTCCATCTCTTCCACAGCATGCCGGTTCACGCAAGCTTTGAGCTGATCGCGCTGGACCCGGTGGTGCGCTCCCTGGGTGCGCTCGTCGCGCAGCCATTCGCAGTCACGGTCACAGACTGCGATCTGGCCGAGGATGCGCCGCCAGTGATCAACCTCACAGGTGGCGAAGGCACGTTGATGCCTCAGATCGGCCCTGTTCGCCAGCTACTGTCCGTCGCGATGGAAGCCGCTTCGCTCACCAACGACGCAAGCCTTCGCGATCAGCTGCTCAAGGCCGTGGGCGTGTTCTGCGAAACCCGAACCACACTGGCCTGGACCGTCGAAGACGTGCTCGAGCGCAGTGAACGAGCGCTCACTGAATGGGAGGCCCGAGCGGTTCTCGACGGCATGCGAGGTATCGACGAAGCATCCGGCCACGAGACCGAGGACTTTCGCCACTTCATGGGTGAATCCATCGCAGCTCTCTTCCCAGGGCCGATCGAATCCGATGAGACCTCCTCCTCCCCTCGGGCCTGAGCGCAAGGACACCCCATGTCATTCAACGCCTACTGCCGCGTCGAGGTGCGCCTGCGCCCCGACACCACCAACGAACAGGTTCGAGAAGCCTGCCGCCCCTTTCTTGACTGGCGCGGGGACTCGCTCAAGCCCAACGACTCGGATCTTCACGAAACCGGGGTTGCCTTCGACCCCTACGACGCCCATTTCGTCCTGCAGGTGACCGGCTCCTGCCCGAACAGCTTTGCCCATGAGATCTTCGACCCACTCATCAAGGCCATCGGCAACCTGGCGGCCGAGGCCTTTGAAGCTCTGCTCATCAACGAAAGCACGTCGAGCGACGACGAGCGCCTCCACCGCTTGGTGTCCGGCCCTGCCGATCAGGTGGAGGAATTCCGCAGCCAGGCCGCCACGCGGAGCATCCGCGAGTGGTTGGCCGAGGTCTCGGCGCCGCCAGGATCGCGCGGCCCCGGCATGGATGCAGGGATGCCCGCCGGCTTCGAGATCCTGATGCGCAACGGCGCCGACAACTTGCAGCGGCCGCGCATCAGTGTCGATCTGGCCGGCCTGCCGCTGAGCGAACGCGAGCGCGGCCAGATCACGCGCCTGGCGGTTGTGCTTGCCCGGGTGATCGGCGGGCATGGGCCTCTTGAAATTCAAGCCCTCGGCGACGTAGCCGAGGCCGATGAGCCCGCGGCCAGCGACTCGCCGCGCGGCTGAATCAGCAACCAGAGAAGGATTTGATATGGGATACGACGCACGTGTGAGCTTCGAAGTAGCAGTGCGCGCCGGTGTGACGCGCGCGATGGTTGAGCAGGCGCTCCGTCCTCTGCTAGACGAGGCAGGAACCACCCTGAGAGTGACCGAGGACCCAACGGCCTCGAAGATGATCGCCCTGGACAGCCTGAGCGGCTTGATCATCGTGTCGGTAGAAGTCAACGCCTCGTGGAATTTTCGCAGCGAGATCTTCGAGCCGGTCGTGCTCGCGGTGGGCGAACTCGCTGCCACCCCCTTCGAGGCAACCCTGGAGGACCAGGACACGGGTGACGCCGATGAGCGCTACTTCACGATGCTCGAAGGTCCCCCAGGTCTACTCCCCGAGTACAAAGCCCGCGCCGCGCGCGCCGCCCTCCTGCTCGACGACATCGTGCTGCCGCCCGGCGCGCGCGGCTGGCCCATGGAGGACCTGACGACGCGCGAATGCATGTCGATCGCCACGATTGGCGCCGGCGAGACGACCAGAGACGCGGTCACCCGGGTGAGCGTCGACCTGGTCGGCCTTGACATCGACCTGGCCCGCCGGGAGCGCATCGCGCGCTTGACGGTGCTACTTGCCCGCGAGGTAGCCGGCGACGAGCTCGTGCTCTACCCGTTGCCAGGCTACGGCGCGGCCGAACGCGCGATCGACGCGATCGGCGAGATCCGCAACACCATCGACCGCCACGAACAAGCACTTGGCGGCGGTGGCGCCGACCATCGCGCGCCCGATGGCAGCGACTACGTAGCGCTGACCGAGAAGCTGATCCAGCAAACCGACCGCGTGCGCAAGGAGTTCGTCGCCCTCTCGAACAGCCGATACGAACCCCAGGCTCCGGACCAACCCGACGCGCCGCGAGGTTGACCTTCGCTGCTGCCTCGCCTTTCCCGACCACCCAGCACCATGACTCCATCCCAACAAACCCAAGCTCTCGTCGACGCTGTGTGCGCCATCCTCGGGACCGCTGCGCCAGCAGCCGGCACGCCCCGCTACCAGAAGCTCTTCGTCGACGCCGGACCGATGCTGGCTTCGGCTCGCACCGACCACGCCAGCTACTTGGCTGACTCAACCCGGGACGCCTTACTCGAAGCATTGGGCACCGATCGTGCGTCCGCGTCAGGCGACGGATTCGTGCACGAGGCAGTGCGCGACGGATATCACGGCTGCGCCTTCGCTTCGGACGACGAGTTGCTGGCGATGTGCGCAGGCCTGTCGATCGACCAGATTCTTTCAGCTGCCGCGTTTGTTGCCGCTGGTGCATCGCTGGGGACCACTGACAAAGCAACAGCAGCGGCTGCGCATGCAGAGGTGCTGCGCGACCTGTGCTTGCCAGCAGCAGTCGAAATCGTGGCCGCGATGCTCTATGAAACCGAGTTCGACGAGCTCCCCACCACGCTCAATGCTGCGCTCGAAAGAGGCAGCCTTCCGAATCCCTACGCCGCCCTGCTCGACCTGCATCACGACGCACCCGCAGATGCACCGTGACGCCCTGTGCACATCCTCCTGCGACCTACCTGCCCCCTTCAGATCATGACCACCCCTGCACCCGCATCACCAACCGTCGTTGCCGACGACATGCAGTTCCTCGCTCTCGCTTACAGCTGGGCCAGCGCCCTGAACGGCATGGCCACCGAACTACCGGCGCCCTACGGCCATCTTCGCGACCTGATCACCCCTTCAGACCTGACCTGGTTCGGCAACTCCACGCCCATGAGCGTGCGGAATGGCCTGTCGGTCGGCATCCGTCGCGCTGTGCACGACCAGAATGACCCGAACCAGGTCGGCGTCGAGATCCGCGTCTTCCCCCCGGAAGTGCAGATCGGCTCGCGCACGTTTCGGGAAGGAGAGAAGGAATGGCGATCCACCATCTGGGTCGACCAGGGACCCAATACGCTCGGGCGCCACCATAGCCTCTTGCTAAGCGAGTCCGATCGATTCATCGCCGCGCCGACGCTCGAAGGCCTGCTGGCCGCCGTCAAAACCCGCGTGGAAGAAGCAATGGAGCGCAGCACCGCACGCCGACAGGTGCAGCCCGATGCCGAGTTGCCTGCGGCCTACAGTCGAAGTGTCATGATGGTCGAAGTATTGACCGCAGCTGGGCACGAAATGGACAACCTCCCCGAGCTGGAAGAGGCAATAGCCAATGGCACCGCCTTGGCCTATGTCATTGGCGACACGGTTTCCACTTCACCGCTTGAACGAGGCGCCGCGGCTCAGCTGCTGCAGCAGAAGCATTTCGGTGAAGGCTTGCTCGACACCTTGACGCAGCGTGCGGTGGCGCTCGACGAAGCCTGGGCGCGCCCTGCAGGCTGATCGGCCGTCACCGCGCCAGGCATCGTTCAGGACCCGCCCGGGCAGCGCACCCGTTCCAAGCGCTTTGCAGCATTCGCCGGTCATCTGGCGCTTGCGCTCGGCCGAGTTGGCGGAGTCGAGGTCGGGGCGCGACACGGCGTGACGCCTAGGTTGGACGACGGAACTCGGGCAATATTCGCCAATCGCCACACTTCGCCCATCACCAAATGCCCATCGAACGCATCCTCAGAAGGTCCGACGAATTGGACGACGCCATCGTCCAATTGCTCGAGCCCGAAAGGTACCCGTCCTTCGATGACGCGCCACGCCTCGGGCTGAGCGCCACGGCCGCATCGCTCTCCATCGACCATGCCCGAGCACTGCGCTTGCTCGTCGCCGGCGGGCATCTCTCTTCTGCCGTCCCGGTCATGAGACTGCAGTTTGAAGCTACCACACGGGCGGTGTGGATCTTGTTCGCCGCGAGCGACGCGGCCGTCTCGTTGGCAGCGGCTCCCCTGACGCTCGAGTCCGACGAAGCAGCGAGGAAGCTGCCCGCGGCCAGCGAGATGATCAAGCAGCTGCAGAAGGCTTCCGCGCCGGCCGCTGCCGCCCCTGCGGCAATGCTGGGCCGCTTCAATGATATGCAGCGGCATGCGCTCAATTCCTTTGTCCATGGCGGCATCCATGCGCTGCGCCGCCACCAGGATGGCTACCCAATCGAATTGATTCGGCAGATCGTCGAATGCTCCAATGGGTTGGTCACCATCAACGCCATGACGCTCGCGATCCTTTCAGGTGACCGCCTGCTGACGACAAGAATGAACAGGGTGCACGTTGGCTTCGAGGACTGCCTCACACCGATCCTGTCCTCGTACTGATGCGCCGATCAGTCCTCGGGCGTCTCCAACTGCTCAAGAAGCAACGTTCTCAGCGCTCGCTTTCCTCGTGCGTTTCGCGATCGATAGGCCTTGCGCGCCAGTTCGATGAACCGCTCCTCTCCCGGATCAGGTAGCGGCTCCGCCCCCTGGGCCACATCGAGCCAATGAGGCGGCTTCCCCTTCAGGGATTCAATCTGGCGCGCGAGCTTGTCAGAGATCACCCGATCCTTCTTGATCTGACTCCACATGCTGGCCGAGATCTGCAGCGACTCTGCGAACTTCGCAGCCAATCCGATCGGCTCAGCTCCGTGAGCGGCATGTGCCGCGACGAACTCGCCAAAGAGGATGAGCGCGTTGCTACGACGGACTGTTGAAAGTGACATGGTTCAAGAGGTGAGAGGCATTCGATCGCGACCAGTCGTTTGCATCACGTTGAAGAAAAAAACAACTGCTGCAAAAAAAACCTTGCGCGGTTTAGTAAAGCCAGTTTACAGTACATCCATCGACGAAATTGCTTCGTCCCGCTTCAACCCTTTCGACACATCTAGAACTCGCACCGCACTGGACACACCGTGAAAGCAAACATGAACACATTGAACATTCGACCCGCATCGGGCCGGGTGTTCGTGCGCGTCGCGTTTTGTGGTGGTCGCAGTCTGACGTCATCCAAGATGAACTCGCAGCGGAGCTCCATGCCTTCGTCCCCGGCCGCCTTGTGGCTTGGGCAGTATGAGGATCAGCCGCCCCCGGGTGGAGGTAGCGCGTAGGCGCGTACCTTCCAAGCTCTCTCACCAGAGGCCCGGTTTCCCAAGTGGATTCCGGGCCTTTTTGTTTTTCCGTGCAGATCTCGTTCCGCACACAACAACCGCGAATGGCGCTTGCTGCCAGACGCCACTGCAGTGATCGCGCTGCCGTGAACTCACCCGCCGAGTGGCGCCGGTGCGTGATCCTTAAAAATTTGCCGCGAGTCGCGTCCCTCACTGGTGGGATCGGCGATTCGCAAATCATGCAGCCGTAGCTCAGCCTGGTAGAGCGCAACGTCGCCAACGTTGAGGCCCGTGGGTTCGAATCCCACCGCGCTGCTCCATTTCGGGTGTGCCTTTGCAGCACCACCAGTGGCCAACCGCGTCGGCGGCCTGGTGGGATGTGCTTGGTCTGGACCCAACCAATGTGCAGCGATGTCGACGTGAGTGCGCAAGCACTCGAATCGCGCAAAGACACAACCGAAATGGATCTCCCCCCGATGGCGGAATTGGTAGACGCACCGGACTCAGAATCCGGCGACGAAAGTCGTGCAAGTTCGAGGCTTGCTTGGGGGACCACCAGCTTCTCGAGTGCCTAGTTCAACTGGCAGAACACCGGTCTCCAAAACCGGCGGTTGAAGGTTCGACTCCTTCGGCGCTCGCCATCATTTCACGCCCTTGTAGCTCAGAGGCCAGAGCAGTTCCCCTGTAAGGAAATGGTCGTCCGTTCGAATCGAGACCTTGGGCACCACACACTACTTTTCACCTTTTTTTGTCCCGTTCGACTTCGGGTGAGGTCAGCAGGTCTTCACCCTGCGCAGGTGGGTTCGAGCCCCATACGGGACTCCAGTTTTTTGCGCGGTAGGGGAGCCTGGTTGTCCCCGCGAGTTTCATACGCTCGAGATCGCAAGTTCAAATCTTGCCCGCGCAACCAGAATGAAGGCGCTTAGCCAAGCGGTCTACGGCACTGGGTTTTGATCCCAGCATTCCAAGGTTCGAATCCTTGAGCGTCTGCCATTCATTCATCGTCCACCCGTGCTTGGCGCAGTCTGGCAGCGCATCTGGTTTGGGACCAGGGGGTCGCAGGTTCGAACCCTGCAGCACGGACCAACAAGGAGCGAGGACAAGCGACGCGAGTCGCCTTCTTGCGGAAATCGGTCTCAAAGATAGAGAGACGCCGGAGCCTCGTAACCGGAAATATCCTGGATCGTTGGTCGAGAGGCCCAAGACAGCGGCTTGCTAAGCCGTGGCTGCGAAAGTGGCCCGCTGGTTCGAATCCAGCACGATCCGCCATATTGTTTTTCTCCCTGGGGATGTAGCTCAGCCGGGAGAGCGCCCGCCCTGCAAGCGGACTGTCGACGGTTCGATCCCGTCCATCTCCACCACCATCACCAGCTCCGTTATTTCAATGGCCAGAATGGCTCACTGTCTATGAGCAAACAGGGGTTCGATTCCCCTACGGGGCGCCACTTCTTCGCCGAGGTAGCTCATCTGGTAGAGCAGTTGATTGAAGATCAGCGTGTGAAAGGTTCGAGTCCTTTCCTCGGCACCAGGATCACGGAAGGTTGGGCGAGAGGCCAAAGCCGGGTGCCTTGAAAGCATCAGTCCCTCACGGGGCACGCGGGTTCGATTCCACGCACCTTCCACCACCATTGAACAACGAGAGGTGCCGGAGTGGCCTAACGGCTCGCGTTGGAAACGCGATGTGCTGCAGCGATGTGGTGCCTGGGTTCGAATCCCAGTCTCTCGGCCGCAGATCGGCCTTGCCAACCAGATCAGGATGGGTGCCCGAGTGGCCTATGGGCGCTGATCTGATGGGCAAGTATTGTGAGTAAGATCGACAGGTGACTTGTATTTTGAATTTCCCGTCTCATAGAGACGAGTAGCAGGAGGGGGCGCGGGGGAGGATGCGGGCTGTGGATAACTCGACGCTGGAACGTTGGCGGGCGCTGGAGGCATCTCTGGTGCTACGCCACGTCGCCGACTATGTGAAGGTCGATCATTCCTTCAAGCCCGTGTCGGCGACCTCCACCGTGCTGGTACACGTCCATGCCGCAGGCGGCGAGTGGGAACTCCTATTGTCTGGCCCGAAGTGGTTCGACACTCGAGTTCGCAAAGGCGGAGGAGGTGCTGTCGATCTTGTCATGCACCTCTGGCGAATTCCCTTTGTCCAAGCGGTCAAGCTACTCAAAAAGAGCGATCTGTAAGGGCATCTTTGCGCTTGGTCTTCACCACACCCGAGTACGTCTACGCTGGTCGGCCACGTCCGGGATTTCCGCTGATCCTCGGCGAGGACATGCGGCCAGCACAGCCCTTTCACGATTTCTTGCATCACACGCTGCTCGCGCGTGGAAAAAAATTGGACGAGAAAACGTGGGATACATACGGTCGTCGCCTTTGGGACTTCGCCAGTTACCTGCATGCAAACGAGTTGGTCTGGGATCAACCGTTTGATGCGCCGGGAGAAGGGGTCGTCGTACGTTATCGAGATTGGTCTACAGGGGACTTGGAGCTCAATCCAAAGACTGTAAATGCCCGGCTCCGCTTTGTCGCCAAGTTCTATGAATGGGCAAGGAATGAGGGGCGAATTGACAAGCTTCCGTTCGGCTACGACGACTTGCGTGTGCTTGGAATCGATCACGATCTGAAGCATTTGGATGGTGGAAGCAAGGTCGTCAGCAAGCTCGATATTCTTCAAGACGAGTGGGAAGAAGAGCCGGCATTTTTGAGCGCCGATGAGATCAAGGTTGCGCGTTTGTCGTGCACCTCGCCGTCAAGGGCGCTGCTATTCGATCTGATGGTGCGAGTCGGCCTTCGATCATGTGAGGCCAGAACTTTTCCCTTGAAGTACGTCTTCAACCCGGCCATGCGCAAGGGATGCAGGCCTGGAACCATGATTGAGGTGAGGCTTGATCCGAAAGACATGGAGATCAAGTTCAAGAAGTCGCGGATCGTGCACATACCTTTCTCCCTCATGGAGAGTCTTCACCAGTACACGCTTTTTGAACGGAATCGCCTCGCCAGCTGTTCAGACATTACGCATCAAGCACTTGTCCTCACGGTCAACGGCCGGCCTTTCAGCAAGGATGCTGTCGGGGACTTCTGCCGGGATTTGGCAAAGAAGACGGGATTCCGCGTAGCGGCATTGATGCTGCGCCACAGCTACGCTATTCATACGCTGATCCGGCTACGGCTCTCCAAGGAATACCAAGGAGAACCGCTGCTATACGTGCGCGATCGGCTTGGTCATGAGTCCGTGCAAACCACTATGACTTATCTCAAGCAGATTGAGCGCCTCACTGGAGCCGTGGCGTTGGCGATGTCGGACGAGTTCGATCAGATCTTCGGGGCTGCCCTGCCCTAAAAAGAACCCTTGGAAACGTCGCTTGCCAAAAAAGAAAGACTATCGATCTCCCCCTCGGACACGTACGTCGGCTGACCGCGGGAGCCCGGACAAGGTGATTGGCACTGACGCTGCGCAAACAGTCTCGGACCGTGAAGCAAAGATCATTTTTTCGGAGGTTCTTGGCTCGAACGGCCGAATATCCGGAGAAGCAAGGTCAGTGGACTTCCGCGACTGTATAGGTCTTGGCATCGACGACTGGGTGTGGGCAACGATAGATGTGTTGCTGAATTTCCTCCGATCGCGTGCACGGTCCACCAGTTCGATAGCCGGGTATGGCGACGGCATGAAGGTGTTCTTCAGATATTTGACAGAGGGGCGTCCTCAACCTTTTGTTAGTTCACCAGCGGCGGTGTCAGCAATTCATGTTGCCCAGTACACCGTTTGGCTGGTGACCTATGGCCAAGCCAACGGTTGGGCTATCGACTGGCCGCGCAACCGGCGCAACCAGTTGAAGGCCGTTCTGACGAAGATGTTTGAACTAGGGCTAGTTCGGGGTGAGCCGAAACGTTATTTCCCTGTACGAAATTTGCAGAATCGACATGGGATGAAAGGCAGCCGTCACACATCCTATAGCGACCCCGAGCTTGCGCGGCTCGTGGGCGCCCTGAAGGCAGACCTCGTCGACTGTCACCATGGCCGCCTGACACTGAACCCATCGGAAGTGGTGGCGAACCGCTACCTGATTGTTGCAACGCGCTCGGGCGCCAACGTCACCCCGTTGCTGGAGATGAGCCGCGATGCACTCCTGCCCGGGCTGTTGCCAGGAACCATGCGCATGCGCACGGTAAAACATCGTGGCCGAAAAGTCCTCGATCGGATGGTCAAGGGCGTTATCGCTGCGGCTGAATCAGATAGCGACGAGGGCGATGATCTGATTTTCGCACTTGCCGAAGCGGCGGTCATCCAGCGCACCTTGGCCGACACCGTTGACCTGGTCAACGATGCGCCTGCGCGGATCAGGTCGCGAGTCTGGCTTTATAGATCGACGCAGAACTACACACGTGGAGAGGTTAAATGCCTGTCACTCGCGACGATAAGCAAGGCAGCGGAAAACATGATCAGACGACACAAATTGCTCGGCGATGACGGCCTGCCACTGCGCGTCAACTCGAGCCGTCTGAGAAAGTCGTTCGGCAAGCGTGCGTTTCGGATAAGCGACGGCGACATCGTCGTTGTGGCGAACCTGCTCGGAAATACCCCGAGGGTCGCCGATCTCAACTACATGACGATCGACGAGCAACTCAAGACGGACGGCGCCCGGTTCATAGGCCAAGAGCTAACCGTGCGCTTGCGCAGCGATGGGACACAGACCAGGGCCATTGCGATTCACGAAGAAAGTGCCACGAAAGAAGGAGAGCCTGGCAAGGTCGTCAATACGCCTGTCTCAGCCTGCCAGAACACGCTGCACGGTGCACTCGCACCAAACGATGGGAGCAACCATTGCGACATGTTCGTCATGTGCCTGTTCTGCCCCAGCTTTGCAGTGGTGGGCGAACCTGACGACCTTTGGCGCCTCTACAGCTATCAGATATTCGCGAAAGAAGAGTTGGGGCACTTGAATGCAATCGAGACCTCCAGCGATCCGCATAAGCAGCGCCTTCGGGATCTCTATGAACGGGCGATCCCCTTCATCGATGAGTTTCCGCCGCGCGCTTTCGGGGCGAAGTTGGCTGGTGATGCCAAGGCCAGAGCCTCGCACACTCTGCACCCATTCTGGGCATATCAGATCGAGCGAGCGCGCATTCGGCGCGGGCAATCCGAACTAGATGGTGACGAGGGGACACAACGCGATGGCAGGTAAGAAGCTGCAAGTCGTCAAGACAACCATGCGGGAAACGAAGCGCGCGTCGAGGCCGCCGCAGATCGCAGCGGCTCGTGCCAATGAGCTACTCGCGATGCAGCCCAAAAGCTTGATTGGCCTGTCCCGCGTGGAACGAGATCGCATTGTGGTTAGCGCGGTGGTGGATGACCAAGGTCGAGAGCACGTGGTTAGCCGCCTTGGTGACGAAGAATGGAGACTCGCGAGCGAGATTGCAACTCAAAATACTGCGGCAAGCTGGACCGCTGTCCGGTGGCCGGTTGATGTGCCGAGGAAGCTTCTGGATGGCGCAAAGGACGCGTTGTATATCTGGTTTCGGCAGGGCCGAGAGAACAAGTCACCTCCTGTCGCCACAACCCTTCTAGGTATTTGTCGCAGCTGCATACCGACATTGCGTCACCTTGCATCTGTCGGCGTCGAAGAATTCGGTGCGGTCCGCGCGATCCATCTCAGCGACCACCTGTCGATCCTAGAAAGAACCCTTGCCCGTAGCACGATTCGTAGCCAGCTTGAGGTGATTGACCTCGTCTGGACGTTCCGAGACGAGGTGGAATCGACGATGCGTGCGGATCCGTGGAGCGGGCAGAGTTTCGATGATCTGTGTAGCCGCGGCGCCGGCGATAGAGATGATGCCGGCCGGATAGGCAAGACGCCCGTCATCCCGCCTTCCATACAAGCGAAGCTGTTTGCCCATGCAGAAGAGCAATTGAAGAACGCAAGCAATTTGCTCGATCTTCGAGACCCGTCGTTGACCGGGAGGCAGTCTGCGGGACTGACGGCGGTACGCGACGCCGTGTTGTATCTGTTGCAGATCACCAGCGGTATGCGCAATGTCGAGGCTACTGGAGTGAAGAACAACGCGTGGCGAACAGAAGTCATAGACGGAGTCACCTTCCACTGGGTGGCAACAATCGATCACAAGACAAAGAAGGGCCACGTTGAGTTCCTAGTGCCGCCTGAGGCGATAGAGGCACTGAAGCTCGCTCAGCGTTACGCCGCCCCACTACAGCAAAGATTGCGACGCGAGATCGAGTGGTTGGAAAAAGTTCTCGCGGAGGCGTCCGAGAACGATGTTGTCGACGCGATACTAATGAACGGTATGACTCGAGTCGACTGTATCCAGCGACTTTCTACTGCGAGGGCAAGCGTCGACAACATCTTCCTTGGCGCATCTGCGTATGGTGACGACAATTCGGGCGGGTCGATGCAGATCACGGTCATGTCGAGCAAGGCATGCAGAGAAGCAATGGTGCGGTTGGCGAAGGCATCTGGGGTGAACTGGAAGCTCAGCAACCATCAGTGTCGGCGCACCTTCGCGTGGACTGTGGCAAACAGCCGGCTAGGGCGGACAGCGCTGGTCTTCTTGCGGTGGCAACTGAAGCACGCTAGCGTGGGATGGACCCAGCTCTACGCATCGAACCCAAGACAGGATAAAAGCCTCTACGACGAGATGTGGGAAGAATTCGTCCTGGCCCAGGGAGAGGTCATGGAGAGTTGGCTCGACCCCGATACCACCCTTAGCGGTGGCGCTGGTAAGAAGATCATGCAGACCCGGGCCATCCCCGTTGAGAACAAGTCTGCTTTGCTGCTGCACACGGCTCAGACAGTTACCATCCGCAGCACCGGCCATTCCTGGTGTCTCGCCGAGCAGCGGGGCTGTGTTGGTGAGGGCATATATGAAGCATCGCGGTGCACTGATTGCTCAAGTGGAGTGATTGATCAGACGCACGCTGGAACATGGCAGCGGATACACGTTGAGAATCTTAAGCTCGCTACCGTTACGGATTGCGGTCCCGGCGTCATTCATCGAGCGAAGCGAGAAATATCCCGATCGGAACAGACGCTGTTCGAGCTGGGCGTGAACATGCCGATGGCAAGTAGCACAGCAACCGCTGTGGAGGGGCGGGTGTTGTGAATACGGCAGCAAAGAAGCGCAGCGTGGAGCGTTCTTCGGTCGTCGAAACCAGGCGCCCGAGAAATAAGGTGTTGATTTCCATCCAGAAGTGACCCACTTGGCCCGGTGATTTCCATCTAAATCTGACCCACGTGATAACCCTAACCTGCTGCTTTTAGCAGCAGGAGCACAGGAGTGATTGACGTGGCGACACTGAGTGTCATCAGGCGTTGGGCACTGCGAGAGCAACTGTCCATCCGAGAGATAGCCCGGCGCACGGGCTTGTCTCGCAACACCATCCGCAAGTACCTTCGCGAGGGCGAGGCGGCGCCCAGCTACGCGAAGCGCATCAGCCCGAGCAAGCTCGACGCGTTCGCCGAGAAGCTCGGCGGCTGGCTCAAGAGCGAGGCGTCTAAGTCACGCAAGCAGCGGCGCACGCTCAAGCAGATGCACGCCGATCTGGTGGCGCTGGGCTACCAGGGCTCCTACAACCGCGTGGCGGCCTTTGCACGAGCGTGGCATGCGCATCTCCACGAGGTCCAGCAGACGACCGGGCGCGGCACCTTCGTGCCTCTGGCCTTCGGTCCCGGCGAGGCATTCCAGTTCGACTGGAGCGAGGACTGGGCCGTCATCGCTGGTGAACGCACCAAGCTGCAGGTGGCGCACTTCAAGCTCAGCCACAGCCGTGCGTTCATCGTGCGCGCCTACCTGTTGCAGACCCACGAGATGCTGTTCGATGCGCACAACCGGGCCTTCGAGGTACTCGGGGGCGTGCCTCGGCGCGGCATCTACGACAACATGAAGACCGCCGTGGACAAGGTACGCCGCGGCAAGGAGCGCGACATCAACGCGCGCTTCAGCGCCATGGTCAGTCACTACCTGTTCGAGGCCGAGTTCTGCAACCCGGCCTCGGGCTGGGAGAAGGGCCAGGTCGAGAAGAACGTGCGTGATGCGCGCCACCGGTTGTGGCAACCTGTGCCGGCGTTCGCCACGCTGGCGCTGCTCAACGACTGGCTGGAGGACCGCTGCAAGGCGCTGTGGGGCGAGATCGTCCACGGCAAGCTGCCAGGGACCGTAGCCGATGTCTGGGCGCAGGAACGGCCACTACTGTTGCAGATCCCCAGACCCTTCGATGGTTTCGTGGAACACACCAAGCGCGTCTCGCCCACCTGCCTGGTGCACTTCGAGCGCAACCGTTACAGCGTTCCGGCCTCCTACGCGAACCGGCCAGTGAGCCTGCGCGTGTACGCCGAACGCCTCGTCGTGGCGGCCGAGGGCCAGATCGTGTGCGAGCACACGCGCATCATTGACCGTCGCCACGACACCGCAGGTCAGACCGTCTACGACTGGAGGCACTACCTGGCAGTGCTGCAACGCAAGCCAGGAGCGCTCAGGAACGGAGCGCCCTTCAGCGAGCTGCCGCAGGGCTTCCGGCGGCTGCAGGCCGCGCTGCTGAAGCAGCCAGGCGGAGACCGCGAGATGGTGGAGATCCTGGCGCTGGTGCTGCACCACGACGAGCAGGCAGTGCTGACCGCGGTCGAACTGGCGCTGGAAGCCGGCGTGGCCAGCAAGACTCATGTGCTGAATGTGCTGCACCGACTGCTCGATGCCAAGCCCATTGCGCCGGCGCCTGTCACGGCACCGCAGGCACTGCGCCTGATGAACGAGCCGAAGGCCGATGTGCTGCGCTACGACACGCTCCGGGGGCGTGCCAGCGCTGCTGGCGGCCTGCGCGGGCCGCTGAACTCCAAGTCGAGTAGCCAGGAGGTGCGCCATGCGACATGACCCTGCCAGCGGCGCCATCGTGATCATGCTGCGCGAACTCAAGATGCACGGCATGGCCCAGGCCGTCGCGGAGCTGGCCGAGCAGGGATCGCCGGCCTTCGAGGCGGCCCAACCGATGCTCTCGCAGTTGCTAAAGGCAGAGACAGCCGAGCGGGAGGTACGCTCGGTGGCCTACCAGTTGAAGCTCGCTCGCTTCCCAGCCTATCGCGATCTCGCTGGCTTCGACTTCGCCAACAGCGAGGTCAACGAGGCGCTGGTGCGTCAGCTACACCGATGCGAGTTCATGGACGATGCGCAGAACGTGGTGCTCGTGGGCGGTCCGGGCACCGGCAAGACCCACATCGCCACGGCGCTGGGCGTGCAGGCCATCGAGCACCAACACCGCCGGGTGCGCTTCTTCTCGACGGTAGAACTGGTCAACGCACTCGAGCAAGAGAAGGCCAGTGGCAATCCCGGCCACATCGCGCACCGACTGATGTACGCGGACATGGTGGTGCTCGATGAACTGGGCTACCTGCCGTTCAGCGCATCAGGTGGCGCGCTGTTGTTCCATCTGCTGTCCAAACTCTACGAACGCACGAGCGTGGTGATCACAACCAACTTGAGCTTCAGCGAGTGGGCCAGCGTCTTCGGCGACGCGAAGATGACGACGGCGTTGCTGGACCGGCTCACGCATCACTGCCATATTCTGGAGACCGGAAACGACAGCTTCCGCTTCAAGCACAGCTCGGCTCAACCCGTTCAAGCAGTCCAACCTAAAAAGGAGAAAGCCAAGAACTTATCCACACCGTGAGCCGGCTGGCTCGCAAAGAGGGTGGGTCAATATTCGATGGAAATCGCGGGTCAGGATTCCATGGAACTCAACAGCCGATGCACATGAACAACTCGCGCACCGTCAACGTCGGACCGGCGAAAAGCGAGATGGTCCAAATCCAGTAGGAACACGCGATACCGATGATGGCCAGCGGGATGAGCTTGAGCACCAGCGACTTCTTCACCACGGCCGGAGGAAGCCTCGACAACGGCATGAAAAGTACGATTCGTACAGCCCAGGTGGTGAACGAGACCGCGAGCCAGACCCAAGTTTTCTCCGTGCCCAGAATTGGCGCACTCGCTTCAGCTACGAGGAGGCCAATGACGGTGATCCAGTAGGCGATCTGCTGAACGAGGAACTGCCGCCTGGCCAGATGCCGGTGCGCCGGCGTCACATTGATGAGCGAACGGGAGATCGCTCCCTGACTTTCGGTCGACCGAATGGAGGCTTGAATCTCCTCGGGCGAGGTCGGCCCCAAACTACTGAGCGACGTCATGCTTCGGAGCAAAATTTAGGGAAATGATGCCCAACTGCACGGCAATGTGAACGGCCTGATGTCGCGAAACTGCATTAAGAGCAGTCACAGCGGAATCGACGTGGTAGTTGATCGTCGCCGGATGCACTTTCCTTATTCGTGCAATTTCCTTTGTCGTAAGCCCCTCGCCAACAAGCTGCAGACACTCCCGTTGATGAGTGGTGAGTCGCACCACATCGGAGCCATGCGGCAAGAGGTTTTCATCAGGGAAAACCGACTCGCCAGCGATGACCTTTGCCAGGTTGCTCTCGAGCTCGCGAATCTCACTGGACTTGAGGATGTAGCCACGGAAACCTTCAGCCTTTACCTGCGAGATGTAGTCAGTGCGAAACGTGCCCGTCACGACGCAGGTGATCGCAGCCTTGCCGAGCTTCTTGATCTCCATCGCGAGCGAAAGCCCCACGGCGCCCGGCACATCCAGGTCGAGGAAGATGATCCCCCACCGATCAGGTTCCTCGTGCAATGTTTGCAAAGTCGATTCAGCCGTATTGCAAATCTCAATATGCCCGATTCCAGGCGTGAGGCGGAACTTCTGTGCGGTAGGTTCTGACACCACCGGCTGGTCTTCAACAAACAAAATATCCATAAATCGAAACTCGCCCAAGGAACCTTGGATTGCTAATAATCTTTACTCTCAAGCAAGGTGATCAATGCCGTGCCCACCTCTGGAATGGGGCGGCGTGCATACGCACTCAAAACTGAAGCAATTGCCTCACGTTGATCAGCAGGAATACTTCGCAATAACTCTCCCATGCGGCGAATTGTTGCTTCAACACTCGCAGGCGGGTTGGCGTATTTCTCTTGCCCTAAAGGCGGGTGCACGAAGGGGTCACCTTCGAGATTGAAAATCTTTTGCCAATTTCTTGCGCTTTTCTCACCGAAAGGTGCTTTCGAACCCTTGGTGATGAGCGAAGACAAATAACTCATGCGCGAAGGCGTGAGTTTGTACTTGGGCTCAATCACGCTGTAACCGCCTTCGTCCTCTACGAACCGGCGCAACGCTGAGCGCCTTGCTTCCCTTGCTGCGGTCAGTTCATCCATCCCGGAACTCTATTAAAAAAATCACTAAATTCCACTTGACAACTCAATCAGTAAACACTTTTTTGGACGACTCATCAACACTGCCGTCGGGGGCCGATCATGCGCTCTTCACGGCGGCCCTTCTGTGAAGCCCACAACGACGACGGCGCCTCACATCCAAGCCACTGCTCGGATGTGAAGCGCTGTACTCACAGATGTTGGAATGCGGCCGTGGGGCTTGTAGGCCGCTCAGAAGACGTGGGCTTGGCCGCCCCCGCCGGCAGCCGTTCACACTGGGCAGTCCGCTGCCCGCGATGCTTCAGCTACCTCAAATTCCCACACGACGACGATGCACAGGGTCGGCGAACCGACTGGCGATCATCCACGCGGGGACGTTGTCGGTGGCGCGCGCCAGTCTTCGAGCAAGTGCTCGAAGGGGCACGCCAGCATGTGGGATGCGAACCGCTGCTCGAGAGCGACCAAGGCGTCCACCAGGTCATCTTCGAAGTGCGTGTCGATCACATTCCGAATGACCGCCATTGCTTCATCGCTCGACAGGGACGCAAGGAAATCCTTCTCATGCTCCCCAAGCCAAACACCATCGTCTCCGATCAGATAGTCGAAGGGCACGCTGATGACGATTCGCTCCCAAAGCTGGGCGTCGTTTTCGTCGATCAAGCCTTTCTTGCCATGCAGCAAGATTTCGCGTCGCCATTCCTTTCCGAATGTGCCCGAATCGTTCTCGCTGTCGAAGATCGCCTGGTAGAGCCTCTCGCGCACTGCCAGACTGAAGAACTCCACGCGAGCCAGACTGTGGGCATTTACAGCATGCAACAGTCGATCCGCAAGGGTGTCCCGAGCGGGCGAGCCCTCCGCGGGCGCTGCGAGCCCCATCTCGCGGACCACGGCGGCCAGCACGCGTTCTCGCAAGGCCTGCTGAGAAGCTACCTCTTCCATCAGCTCGGCCCGCGCAGGGTCGCCGCCGGCCTGCTCGAAGTGTCTAGCTGCACGCTCACGAGCGGATTGCTTGTCGACCAGGGCTGCGTCCAGCGCCGGGGCACTGAGGGTTCTGGAAGAAGGTGGAATTGTCATCACGGGGAACCTGGGTGCAGTGGTGCAAAGGAGTGGTGCGCCGCCAGCGCGGCGGCGCGCTCAGGGCGCCGGCTGCTCAGCCGGCGCAGGAGCGTCGTCGACAAGGTCCGCGTACGGACTTTCCGCCCCGTACTCCGCCAGGCGCTGATGGATGACGGACAACATCCCGACCGGTTCAGGACGGGGCCGGGTTGACGACGCCGTCTCGATCGCAGCAACGCCAGCGGCGCTGGCAAGCGCATGCAGAAGCCGCTGCTCCATCGCTGGATCGATGTCATCGAACAAGATCTCACCCGGGTGATCGAGCAATGTCGCGCACAGATCCTCATCGCACTCGGCACCGTCGAGATGAACGTACGCGTCTTCCAGTTTTTTGGTGACGTACTCACGCACCTGCGAATCGAAGACCACCAGGCGATCCGAGCGGGTGTCTTCCACGGCGTTGCGCAGGATTCCCCGGAGCAGCAGCTCGTCCTCCGACCCGACGGCCGGGGCGCACGGTCCCATGGCCTTATGCACGGCATCGGCCACACGACTGAGCATCTGGGCTTTCTCCTCGGTGCGGGTCAACGCATGGTTCGAGGCCTCGTACCAATCCACCCAGCGGCCGTATTGGCCGGCGACGCCGGCGAAGAGCGCGTCCTGCGCCACGGAGCTGTGATACAGCGCCGCCTTCGCAGGATCCCGCGTATAGGGTCCGGTCTCCCTGGGGTCGGCGACGTAGCCCATGCCAGGCACTTCACGGACGCGCAGGTCGAACAAGCTCCCTCTGACCTCCAGGTCGCGCGCATTGCCCACCTGGGTGGCGTACTCCATCGCGTCTTCCTTCGTCGAGAAGTCGCCAATGCACACCACGCCGCCGCTGTCTTGGCGCAGGTACACGGAGCACAACGCCAGCGGCCCATCCTCCGGCGAGGCGATGATGCGGGCGAAGTAGACCGTCGAGCTGACATCGAGCACGGCGGCGATCGGCTCGACCTCCACCCACCTGAAACCGGACTTCGGGATGTCGCTGATCTCGGGGTACAGCAGCGAAGGCGTGACTGGAATCTCGGCGAAAAGGGAGGTTCGCATGGTGAATGCTCGCAGGTGTGTTGGTGGGCCCGGTGAATCGGTGATGGCGCCGGCGACGCGTCAAGCGCGCGGCGCTTCGCCGGCCTCGCTGGTTTCGAGCTGAGCGTCGGCCCAAGACGAGAGCCGCGCATCGATGGCAGCGGCCAGGCTCGTTGGCTCGAGCAAGGCCACGCGGCTCACGAGTTCCTCAGGGTCGGAGGTTCCCACCTGCTCGGAGTAGTTGAACGGGCACCAGTCCCCCAAAAATATGCCGTCGGGCGCGAGCGCGCTGAGCAGCAAGCCGCACTCGGGCTTGTCATCAGCCCGGCCGTAGCCGCGTTCGTCGCCATCGGTGAGCATGAACTCCACACAGATCGGGCCCTGCGCCGCCGGATGTTCGAGCTCGAATCCATAGCCGCGCTCGAAGTCGTGGTCGATCTTCGAAATTGGGGTGCACACGCGGCCCAGTGACGCAAGCGCATCGCGCATCGCCACCAGGGTTCGACGCATGACCGGTGCGGCGGGCTTCTCGAAGAAGAGGTATTCGTTGTTGTCCATGGAGTTCAACCTCGCGGTGCTTCTGCAGCTTCTTCCACCCAGCGCTGGGCGACCTCGAGCAGCTCGGGCGCCAGCTCGACCACGCTCAAGCTCCCCGCCGCCTGGCTCTGCAGCAGCGCTGCCGGCGTAACGAAGAACGCGGTCGCGTCTTCCAGGTACCCCCAGCCATCGGTGTCGCTCCAGTAGTGCTCACCATCGGCAGAGCGTGCCACCTGGGCGACGAAGGGCCCTCCGACGATCAAGGGCATCGCCGTGCCCACCGACTCCAGCCAAGCACCGACATCTTCGACGAGGTCTCCCCCGTTCACGTTCTTCTCGTCATCCTGGAGATCGCGGAACTTGATGAAGAAGGACTTCAGTGCGCGCAAGCCGGGCTCCTGATCACCAGCACAAAGCGCATAGAACGCATCGGCGTGCTCGCCCATCCAGGCGCCCAGTTGCTCGACCAGGTCGCCCCCGTTGATGGGGCGGTGCTCGAACTGGAAGTCGCCGAGAAAGTTGAACAGGTCGACCAGCATCGTGGCGGCCGTGGTCTTCTGGAGAGTGGGTTCTGTCATGGTCAGATGTCCTGATTGAAGGTCCGGATAAAGGGGTTCATGGCGCCGGTGCATCGGCTGCCTCGTCCTGGGGCCTGGGTGCAAGGAAGCCGCCCTCGCACAAGGACACGAGCATCTCGTCGCCGGCCAGGTCGGCCACCGCCTCGAGCGCTTCCACGCTACGGGGCAATGTCAGGATGGACACAAGCAACGCGCGGTGGCGCGCTGCCGCATCACCGGCGTCAGGCGCGTCGTAGGCCTGGAGCTTCTTGAAGGCCAGAGATTCCGCGGCGTGCATCGCATCCGGCAAGGTCGAATGAGGCTTGCCGTGGTATGTGAAAGAACCATCGCCCCCGGCCTCCGACGCTTCATGGCCAGCCAGGAACCCCTCCGCAAGGCGCGCGCAGATCGGGCGCACCTCGTGCCGGCCGTCAGAGCCCACGCTCCAGTCGCCCTTCCAGACGACACGGTCGACACTCGGGTCCATGATTTCGCCGTCGATCCCATCGGCCGCTGGGGCCTCATGGGGCTCGCCGCGCTCGAGCATCCGCTCCACGAGGTCTTCCACCCGGAGCGTCGCCAGCTCCTGCACCAGACGAGCGTCCGGTGCGATCTCAAGGCCGATGTGCCCGTCGCGCACGACCTCCCCAATCCAATCCTCGGTCACGTCGCCTTCACTCACCAGGTTGCCAACGATGGCCGAGAGGAGGACCTCGCGCTGAGCAGCTTTGAGAAAGCGCACCTGGTCACTTCGTACAGCCTCGATCAGTGGGAAGAGACCGGCACGCAGACTCTGACAGTGCTCCAACTGCTTTGGTGCCAGGTCGCCCATGGCCACCAGCACCGCCGCGACAGCGGACTCGGCGAGGCTGTCTCCCGAGTGGCTCAGGCCATGCTCCGACTTGAGCACCCTATTGCGCTCCATGCGAACAACGTCATAGTGGCGATGGTCAAGCGAGTCGTACTGCACGGCCCAGTTCATCTCGCTGCGACCGCCGTCACCCTGATCCCAGCCCGGTGCCTCGGCATCGACGTGCGCGGTCAGCGTGCGGGCCACCTGCTCGCGCAACATTTGCGAATCGACCAAGATGCCCTCGGCGTCCTCCATCAGCAGGCGCGCCGTGCGGCGCCCGTCTTGGCCCGAAACGCGGAAGCTGACGGACACGACGCCCACGTCCAGCAGTTGTTGTCGCGTCTGGGCGCGGGATATCCTCAGGACATCGGCTTGCACGATGGTTTGCATGGCGTCTCTTTCAACAGGAAGGGTGTTCGGCTTGCGGCTCGGATTCCTCGGGGACCTGCGGTTCGCATCGCACGTAGCCCACCCCGAACTCGGACACCAAGGGAACGCCAGCGGCGCCCAGGTACGCCTTCATGGCAACCTCGCACTGGCCGAGCGCGACACGATCGAGGAACCGCACCCGGACGGTGCGCTCGTACGGCTCGCCGGATTCCCCAGGCGCGCTGGTCAGGCCGAGGGTGTCGCGACAGGCGATCTGCTGCAGGCCCTCGACCAGATCGGCGAGGTGCCTTGCCCCAGAGAAGCCCCTAAGGTCGCTTCGGAAGGTGAGCTCGAAGAACGGCAGCTCCTTTGGGAACAGCCCACGCAACTCGAAGGGGAGGCTGCGGCGTGCGCGCTCCTGATCGGGGCGATCGTTGTAGACGCGCACACCGGCATTCCGAATGCGGGTTTCTCGCATGAGCGGCGTTTCGCCAAACCCACGATCGCAAAAAATTGCGTCCGCCGAGGCGGCGAACCGCACTGCGTCGTGGCTAGTGCCAACAGGCATTCGTTTGGAACCTACGAGTTCGTTGCCCTCGTACAGCCAGAAGGTGACGAGTTCACCAGGCGCCGGCGAAGCGACAGGAACGGGAGCGGTCGCTGCAACCGGCGTGGCGGCCACCTCGCCGCTCGGTACTTCGGGCACCCGGCCCTCCGGCGCTTCGTTCGGGTTCTCAGCGCTGCCGATACGATCCGCCCTCTTGCGGAATTCGTACACGCCCGAACGAAGACCTCGGGCGTGATCGGCTAGCACCTCGTCCGCACGCTCCAGATCCTGCTCGGACACCTCGTCGCCCTCCTCAACCTTCTGACGCAGCGCGTCCCGATCGTTCACCACATCGAGGAATCGCTCTGCCTTTCCAGCAAGGTAGTGGGCGAACTCGATCGCCTTGGCCTGCTGGCCGGCGCGGGCCGCAGCAGTTGCCGGATCGGGTGTGCCGGCGTCGCCGCCCGGGCGCATGGCATTGCTCTCGTTGCTCATCACCAGGCTCCTGTCAGCCAGCCATGGCCGGCCGATCCAGCTCGGGCGCCGGGTCTGCGTCGGCGATCTGCCGCAAGTCCAGGCCCATCCATCCCAGGTCGTGGTCGCTACCGGGGTAGTTGCGCATCGAAAGGGTCTGGTCGGAGCCGAGGATCCACTCCAGGGTGCCCGCAGAACGGCGCCACAGCGCAGGACCGCCAGGATTCGCATCCAGCTGCGACGTGGCGATGTGGCGCAGGATAGCGGCGTGCTCCGGCTGCACCTCCACGCAGGGCATGCCCGCAGCGTCCAGGAGCTGCGCGCATACGTGGTCGCCCTTGTAGCCAAACTTGACGATCGAGACGCCTTGGCTCTGCAGGAGGCGAAGCATGCCGGCGCGCTGGCCCTTGAGCTTGCGATCGATCTGGGAATGGTCTTCAAGCATTGGGGCGCTCCACTTCGAACTCGGTCTGCACCTCGTCGAGGGCCGGAGCGCACCAGCGCTGGTAGTCCTCGACCCATTGGTGGGTCCGTGCGAAATCCTCCTGCTCGTTGAGAAGCTCGCCGGCCTTCGAGACGAAGAGCACTTCGCTCGTCGGCCGCTCTGCGTGCCATTGCAAGAACAGGCTCACGGGAATGCGCGCGGACTCGAGGATCCGATCAGAGCTGGCCCGACCCCCCTCGAACACCACCTCCCAGTTGCTGTTGGCGTCGAGAGGAGTGAACGCGGCCTCATCGATCTCATGCGCAGCCCGGCTAGTTCCGGTGCCAAGGATCACTGGCGAGGAAGCCCCTCCCAGGCTGGCACTCCTGACTTGGCCGACGTTGTCGAGCACCGATTGGCTCAGGTGCAGCTCGACCCATTGAGTCTCGGCAACATCTGCGGGTTGCAACAGCTCCATCACCATCACGCGTGCCGCAACCGGGGAATCGATGGATTCGCCAACCCGCTGGGCGTCCAGAGCCTGCGATGCGTCCAGCCAACGCACCGGCCGCACCTGCACCTCGTGGTCGCGCAACTTGATCGACTGGGTCAGGATGTCGCGCTTGAGGTCCCAGTCGATGGTGCCGGTCCATGCGGGCGGCTCTTGGGGCGGCATCGCTTCGACCATCTCATCGTCGAGACGGCCGGCGAGGTGTCGCAGAGCCTCGGGGTTGATTCCCCGCGCATGGCGATCGATCTCGGCCATGTGCGCGTCGAAATACTTCAGCGAGGTCAGGTAAGGCTGGGCGTCGCCTCCCTCACGGGTCATTTCGATCACCACGCGGTGCACACCATGACCATCCAGAAGGTAGCCTCGAAGCTGGGCTACCTCCACATAGTCGTCGCCGGACTTCAGCACTTCCAGTGCGTCAGCGCCCGCCATCAGGGAGTTGCGCTGCGCGGCAGTCATCAAGCCCCACGCCGCACGCAGTACGTCCTCCAGGTCACCCACGTGATGCTCCGGCTCACCGGCGCCCAAGCCGTGTTGCTCGGCCGCGCGCAGAACGCGCTCGATTCGTGGGTCGCGATGCTTCGCGGGGGTTTTCTTGTCGCTCATGGCCTGGTCATCCATTCATCGTGTCGGTGGGGGAGAAGGTCTCTTCTTCGAGCCGCGGCGCCTCCAGCGCGCCCAGCCCGCGCAGCTGTTCTGCGATCGCCGCATGGGCGAAACGGGTCTGCTCGTCGATGTCGTTTCCGTACAGGGCCGCGCGCTCGATGGCGCCGTGGTCCAGGTCGGTGAGGAGCTCGCTCGCCATCGCGGCAAAAGTGGCACCGCGGCTGTTCACCACGTCCAATGCGTGCGCCTTCAGGACTGCCTCGACGTCCTCCTCGGAGATGCCGAATGCCGCGTGCATTCCATCATTCATGTTTATCTTTCGTTGCCTGAAACTTCCGACTGATTCCTCCGCATTATGGGTATGCTGCAACGCAATTGATATTTTGTTTGGAGTTTTCATGGCTATCAGCGCAAACAGTGTGGAAGACGACGCAATGGCTTCTCGGCCCGCGCCCAGCGCACCGCCTGCGCCCGCCTCGGCGCCGGTTCTGCGCTTCGGATCGCCTGCCCGCGCCACCCCCGCGCCGGCCGCTGTCCACACGCCTTCCCCTGCTCCTGCGGCCGTCCCAGCTGCTGCGCCCGCCGCACCGTCAGGCCCCGCCGGGGCCCGCCCGCTTTCCTTCTCGTTCCGTCCTGCGACTCCCCCCGCCCCGGCCATCGTCCAGGCTCCGCAGCCCGCCCCCGCGGCAGTAGCTCCCCTGGCCCCTGTACCGGCGCCCGTCCAGGCACCGCCGCCTGCACCGGTCCCAGCACCAGCACGCCTGGGCTTTGGCGCCGTGGCACCAACAGGCGCCGCCCCACTGGGTTTCGGCG
The DNA here is from genome assembly GCF_977011995.1 of Variovorax durovernensis. Classification (NCBI taxonomy): domain Bacteria; kingdom Pseudomonadati; phylum Pseudomonadota; class Betaproteobacteria; order Burkholderiales; family Comamonadaceae; genus Variovorax; species Variovorax durovernensis. The sequence continues at coordinate 317,145 of NZ_CDRNCW010000003.1, forward strand.
CAGCACCTGTCGGTGCCCCTGCTGCCAACCAGGCCCAAGCCAGCTTCGGCTTCGGCGGCATCGCCTCCGATGCGATCGCCGCCAGCCAGTTCCGGCCCGCCGGCGACGAGACCTTCATCGGCGTCATCGAGCGCGTGTCCATCTATGGCGACTGGGCCCATGGCTCGATGAACACCGAGGAGCGTGAGTCGCTCAAGATCGTGGGCCCGCAGGTGAGCCACCTGAAGGAAGGTTGCGAGTACGAGGTGACGGGCCGCATCAAGATGCACCCCTCCCACGGCCGTCAGCTCGATGTCGTGACGTTCGCGCCGCACATTCGCCCAGACGAACCGTCGATCCTGCGATTCATCGCCTCCCACTACGAAGGCGTCGGCAAACGCACCGCCGAAAAATTCCTCGCTACGATCAAGGCCGAGAGCGGCCAGGAGGGCCTCGAGGCCCTGCGGATCAAGCTGATCAACGAGCCGTGGGCCGTGAGCTTCGAAGCGGTCACCAACCGCCGTACCACCTTCGGCGACAAGAATGCGCCGGCGGACGGTGGCGACGACAGCGATCGGCCTTCCATCGACGCGCCCGAGATCCCCTACATCCAGCGCACGCTGGCCACCAAGTTCGGCGCGCTGCGCGAGCTGCGCCCCGCCACGCTGAAGCTGCTGGCCGCGCACTTCTACGCCCTGGCCAAGGCCACAGGCGACAAAGAACGCCCGATCACCGAGGTTGCTGCAGCCCTGCTCGCCCAAGACCCCTATTCGCCAATGCGCAAGGTGCCGGGCTACGGCTTCCTTAGTGCTGACGCCATCGGCCGCGCCCTGAATGTCCCGCGGGACGCCTCGGTGCGCCTGAGCGCCCTGGCGGACTGGCTGATCACCGACGAATGTGACTCCAACGGCCACGTGTACCTGCGCGAACAGCAGTTGCGCACGCGCCTCGCCAAAAGCGAGCCCTGGCTGGACATGGAAGTGCTTCTGGACCACGCCGTGGCCAGCGGTGATGTGCGCATCGAGGAAGACGCCCGCGGCATGCGCCGGATCTTCCCCGCTGGGCTACATGAAACCGAGGTCCGTCTTGCAGAGGACCTGCACCGGATGATCACCTCCGGCAAACCGCTGCTGACCAAACGAACCTACGAGCAGTTCCGGACCAAGGCAGTCGAAGTCAGCAAGCGCATGCTGGGCTACGAACTGGACGAAGACCAGATGAAGGCGCTCTACGGCATCGCCACGAGCCCCTCGCGCCTACACGTGCTCACCGCTGGCCCGGGCTGCGGCAAGACCGCGCTGATGGAAGTCTTCAGCGCCATGATGTCGCACAAGATGTTCGAGTTCACCGCGCCGACGGGCAAGGCCGCCAAGGTGCTGTCCTCGCGGGTGGAGCGCGCCGGCTATTCGGCGTCCACGATGCACTCGGCGCTGCGCGGCAGTCCCGAGGGTGGCTTCGGGGTCAACCGGACGGATCCCCTGAATTGTCAGATCCTTGTGATCGACGAGGGCACCATGCCCACGCTCAAGCTGTTCGAAGCGGCGACTGCGGCCCTGCCCCTGGACGGCCACATGATCATCCTGGGTGACCCTGGCGTGAACGGCCTGGCCGGCCAGCTACCCTCGATCGGTGCCGGACGGGTTCTCAGCGACATCCTGAACATCCCTGGGGTGGACCACCATCACCTGACGGCCACGAAGCGCAATTCGGGCGGCATCCTGGAAGTGGTGAACGAGGTTCGCAACTACACCCTGGACTGCACGGACCGCGAAGGCGTCACCTTCTCCCACACGCTGCCGCCCGCCTCGATCTACTTCCCCGACGTGGCCGCGCGCTACATCGACCTGGTGCGGGAAAAAGGCATCGAGAACGTGGTGCTCCTCATGTCGCGCCGCTCGATGCGCTCGCAGGACGAGGACGATGAAGCCAGCTGGTGCACCGACTACGCCAATCCAGTGCTGCGCGAAATGGTCAACCCGAACGCGCTGCGCATCCCCGGCACCACCTTGCACGTCAAGGACCGGATCGTCATCCGCGACAACATGACGCTGGAAGACGACGAGGAAGGCCGGGAAGTGCGCGTCGTCAACGGCGACACTGGCACGATCACCAGCTTCCAGACGCACAAGGACGAAAAGCGCAAGGGCCCGCAGTACCTGATGATCAAGCTGGACGATGGCCGCCTGATCCAGTTCCCAGGTGACTCGACGAAGGACCTGCAGCTGAGCTACGCGGGCACGGTGCACTTCAGCCAGGGCAGCGAGTACAAGGACGTCATGCTGGTGATGACCCCGGGCCAGCCGTCGTTCGTGAACGCAAACATGTTCCTGACCGGCATGAGCCGGGCGCGCGAGGGCCTGTGGATCTACGGGCAGGACGCCGATCTGAGCAAGATCGCCGCCACGAAGCTCCCCGAGCGAAACACAGCGCTCGTGGAGCGCGTGAAGAACCTGGCCCTGGAGGCACAGGAAGACCTGGAGCGCGGCCCCGAAGACGCGCCGCGGGGCTAGCGCCGTGCTCGCGACGCAGCCCGGGCTGGGCTGGCGCATCTCGCGCTCGCAGCTGCCGGTGTTCGACATGTCGTTCCAGCGCCAGCACGTCGATGACTACGACGACATCAACGGCCGCGAAGTCGGGCGCGCCTTGATGGCATGCGGGTGGGAGTACCTGGGCTCCACGCTGCGCATCGACGCCCTTGCGCCGGCAATCCCCGCCGGCGGCCGCCGCAGGCAATGGACGGCGGTGGCCAGTGCCTGGGCCGGGCTGATCCAGTCGCAGGCGGGCCCAGTCGGGCTCAATCTCAGCTACGCCGTGGAGCCCGCGCACCGCGGCCAAGGACTGGCCCTGTTACTCAGCTGCTGCGCAGCCGTCGAATATGCGATGGCCGGAACATCGAGTTCCCGGACGCGCCCGCGCCCCACCTTCATCAACATCCAGTGCCGCACCACCAACGAAGCATCGCTGGCCACCGCGAACTCACTGGGCGTGCCGGCTTGCCCTGAGGCAGGATTCACGGTCACCCATGCGGGCCGGGACGACGTGGAATACCTCGGGTTCCGAGAGCCGATCGAGAACTTTCTGGACCGGGCGCGCCCGTTCGTCGCGGCCCGCCTCCCCGGCTATTGGCCTGGCGGCCTAGCCCACACGGATCAGCTGGAACTGTCCCCCCAGCTACCCTGGCTCCGGGAGGATGATGCATCCGAGGCGCTCAGCCTTACGGAATCGAGTCCGCACCAGTAGACTGAGCCGGAAGAAAGACATTTCGCCAAGATGACAAATCAATCGCCGCTGCTTGCGCACATCGAATCGCTCAAGGCCGAGATCGAGGACTCGGTCCAGGTCCTGAACCGGTCAGAGGCATCTGGCACGCTGGTGCTGCTGCGCCAGCAGACCATGCTCACCGACCTGTACGAAGCCGTCCTGAACAAGGTCGACGGCGTCGACCTGTCCTTCGAAGGCGAGTTCGATTCTGTGGCCGATGCCCTGGAAGGGGGCGACACGGACTACAGCCGGGCACTTGCAGAGCACAAGGAAGCCTTGCGGGCGATCACCCCGGTCATCGCTCTGGTGCGCGCCGAAGGGCTCGCCGTCCACACACCGGAGATCGACGAGCAACCGGAGCCGCCCCCCCAGGACCAGCAGGCCGAAGCCGTCGCGGAGGTGCGCCCCCATGGCATCTGAACGCCACGATCGCTTGCACGCCGCGGCCCAGATCTTTCGTCGCATGCGCGAGCGCCGGGCCGGCCCCCGCATCGGCACGCTGTCCGGCGTTCCAATCCACGACTTCATCGAGGCGGCCGACGGCTCGCGCTGGTTGTTCTCCGGAATGAACTTCCTCGGCCGCGTGCTCACCCCTTCGGACATCGTGCACCACCAGGCGGTCTACTCGCGCAATGGCTGACTTGCGATGAGCGCAGCGCCTGGCGACAACAGGGGGGGCAGCAAGATCCCCGATTCGGTCATCGACGAGATCAAGCGGCGCGTGGATATCGCCGAGGTCGTCGGCCGCCACGTCGAGCTCAAGCGTGCAGGCACGGCTTTCAAGGGGTTGTGCCCTTTCCATACCGAGAAGTCCCCCTCGTTCACAGTCTCGCCGCAGCGCCAGAGCTACCACTGCTACGGCTGCGGCGCGCACGGCGATGCGTTGCAGTTCCGCATGGAAATGGAGGGCATGCCCTTTCGTGAGACCGTCGAGGAAATGGCTTTGGCCGCCGGCGTGCCCATCCCGCCGCCCGAGCCTGGCGCGCCCGTGGTGCGCCGACCGGCTCCGGAGGTGCGCAACGCGATGCACATGGCAACGGACCTGGCCGCGGGCTTCTACGAGCGCACGCTACAGCAAGCCATCGCCCTACACCGCCAGCGGCCCGACGCGCCCGGCTTCCTGGTCGACGCCGCCCGCTACACCGTGGGCAAGCGCCGAATCCTGCAGTCGACGATCGAGCGCTTTCGCATCGGCCTGGCGCCGGACGGCTGGGAGACGCTTAAAGGCGTCGACTGGCCGCGGGGGACCTTCGGGCCAGGCCAGGGTGACGCCAGCTCGACACTGGCCGCCGTCGACCTGATACGGGCTCGTGAAGAGCGCGGCGACGGCGAGGGCTCGGAAGGCGAGGTACCTCACGCTCCTTCTCAGGGGCCCAAGTCCTTCTACGACACGTTCCGGGCCCGGCTGATCTTCCCGGTGCGCGACACGGCAGGCAAGGTCGTGGCCTTCGGTGGGCGCAAACTGATCGAGGACAGCACGGGCGCGAAATACCTCAACAGCGCCGAGACCCCCATCTTCCACAAGAGCAACGTCCTGTACGGCCTCTTTGAGGCGCGGGAGTCCATCCGCCGCAACAAGCGCGCGCTCGTCGTGGAGGGCTACATGGACGTCGCCATGCTGTCCCAGTACGGCGTCCAGAACGCCGTGGCCACCATGGGCACGGCCATGACGGAAACGCAGCTGCAGACGCTGCTGCGTTTCACCGACGCCCTGGTGTTCGTCTTCGACGGCGACGCCGCCGGCATGAAAGCCGCGCGCAAGGCCTCGGACACGATCCTGCCTCTGCTGCGCTCCAACCACGACATCCGCATCCTCACACTGCCCGATGGGATGGATCCGGACGACGCGGTGCAAAAGCTCGGCTCCGAGGCCTTCGAGACCATGGTGAGCGGCGCCCCCTCGCTGTCCTACTTCTTGCGCGACCAGCTGCTCGAGGAATGCGGCGGTCTGAAGTCGCCGGAGCAGCGCGCCCGCTTCCAGCAGCGCTTCCAGCAGGTGCTCAAGTGCATCACCAGCGACGCCACCCTGGCGAAGGAATACTGGAAGATGTTCCAGGAGGCCTTGACCGGGAAAACGGGTGCCCTTGGCTTCGGCAAACCCTCCTCGGGTCCAGGCGGTTCGCGCCCCCCGTTCGCGCCGGCCCGTCCACTGCAGGTGAGCGCCTCAGAGCGCTCCATCGTGGCGAAGTTGCGCGAGGCCGTACGCCTGGCGCCGGACATCGCTTTGCAGGAGCGCGAGTCCATCATCAACCTGGTCGATCCGCACGACCCCGCCGAGACCGCGTTGGTGAAGGATCTGGATCGCCTGGACGATGTCTTCCCCGTGCAACGCGCCGCCGAGAACACGCCTGAATGGCTGTTCGCGAGAGACGTGCTGCTCGCGCATGCGGACCTGTTCGAGCAGTATCGCAAGGACCAGGTCCGACTCGAGCTCAAGGCCCAGCGCGAAGCGGGCACCATCACCACTGCCGACTACATCCGGGAGCTGCGGGAGATCTGCTGATGGGGCCTTCCTCGGCCGCCGCGCGCCGCCAGCGGATCAACGTGGCGTCGGAACGTCCACGTCCCTCGACGCAGGAGGTGCCAAGTTCAGTGAATCCCGCAGTGAGGGCCTGGCCAGGACGCCTGACAGCGCTTCCTGCCAGGCCAGATCGGAGCCGTGACACTCGACCAGATCGGGATCCTGGAGCATCTGCTGCAACGCGAGCCGCTCGGCGCGAGAGAAGGAAGAAAGGGGTGCGTTCACGGGCGAAACTCTACCCCGAATTCGTCCCGAGCGCGATTTCGCTCAAGGTCGTGGGCACAGAGCCCGAGGTGCTGAGCTGGCGACGGCGTAGGTCCTGCGCCAGATCTCCCACGAAGGGGTCGGACTATCAGCCCTCTTTGATCCCACGGATGATGATCACCCCGCCCAACCGGTTCGTGTCTTTGCGGATGCGCCGGGCCAGGTCGATCGGCTCGCCGGCCATCGGGTGCCAGCCGCTCTTCTTGAGGGCATCGGCAACCGCCGGCGTGAGAAGCACCTTGCCCAGCGCGGCGTTGAGCTTGGTGACCGCGTGTTCCGGCATGGACACAGGCCCAGCCAGCGCCGTCCAGATCTCCAGCTCGGCGCCGTGCACGCCCATCTCCTCGAAGGTGGTGACGCCCTCGGCCAGGGGGCTGCGCTTGGGAGAGGTCACGCCCACCACCTTGAGCTTGCCGGTTCGCACGAGCGGCAGGGCCAGCCCGGGCGGCAGAAGTGCCATGTCGATCTTGTTTGTCAGAAGCGCCTCCACCACTTGGGGATTGCCGTCGAAAGACACCTGCTTCGCGAAGATCGCAGCATGCATCTTGAGCAATTCCATGCCCAGATGTCCCACGGTGCCGCTGCCCGGGGTGCCGTACTTTCCGTTCACGCTCAGCTCCCGGGTCCACAGCAGCAATTCCTCGGGCGTGCGGCCCGGGGCTCGGGCAGAAACCACAAAGACCAGGGGCGCGGTGCCCACCAGCCCCACCGGAGCGAAGTCCTTCTCGGGATCGAACGGCGTGGAGGCGTTGAGCATCTTCGCCACAGTCATGTTGCCGTTGATGAGCGCCCCGACGGTGTGGTCATCCGTCGCCTTTGCAACCTCAGCGGCCACGACGTTGCCGCTCGAGCCGGGCTTGTTCTCTACGTTGACGGGCTGCCCAAGAGCCAACGACAGCGGCGCAGCGATGGCACGGGCAGCCATGTCGGGCGCGGAGTCGCGGGGGAAACCAACCAGGAGCCGGACAGGCTTGGTCGGCCAGGGGCCCGCAGGAGCCGGCGTGCCGGCGGCGAGCGCCGCCTTGAGGCCGAATCCGGGGGCGGACAGGACCGCGGCCGAGGCCGCAATGGATTGAAGCAGACGACGTTTGCTGGAACTGGTGCTCATGGGTGCCCTTCGTTGATTGATCTGCGCGAAGAGGCGTAGCCATTGGCACATCGCTTATCCGCCGCGCAATACTACCTGCACGGGTTATTGATTGGCTAGGTTGCCATAGCCTGCGTTTTAGACGTTAAAGAGCAACGCACCGTTTAGGACGCCACCGCAATGGAACGCCCTGCTCGAAACGAATCAAGCCGCGCGCGGCGCCGGGCTCGTGGCGTCGCTCAGCGCCAGCGGATCACTGGGGACTGGCACGGCCAACGCCATCCGTTCTTTAGCGAGCTCCTGAGCCTCGAAGTGGCGCCACTGGGGCTTCAGGAAGGAGGCGATGGCCTGGGCATCGAAGCCAGGCGGTCCATCCCGCTGCATCTGCCCGACGGCAGCCGGGCTCTGAGCGAGCTGGGAACGCAAGTGAACAAGGAATGACGAGGTCTGATGTGAAGCTTCTTCGCCAGCCGCGCGCCACCTAGCGATCCCGTCCACCTGATCCAGAGTGATGCGGCCGCGGGCCAGCAGCGCAAGGACGGCGAAGCCGTCCGCATACCGTTCAGATGAGCGCATTTGCTCGACACTGGTCGACAGCAGCACATCTACGGTTGCCTTGGACTGCATCAGCTCCTGGGTACGCACGTCCAGTAGGCCTGAGGCGAAACGCTCCGGGCGCACCTTTCCAGTCGTCGACAGGTCGCGGATCGCGGCAGTGGTCTCGCTGAATTGGGCGCAGTGAGCCGCTTCGTGGCTGGCCACGAACTCGGCCGCAACTTCCCCTCCGATGCCTGCGATGCTGGTCAGCATCGCAATCTCGGGCACCTGGTTGTCGCTCATCAGAATGACGCAGCCGGTGCTGCTGGCCGCCTTGCTCGCATAGACCCACGCCACCGGCGTCGTCGTTCGCTGCGCCACGCCGCCCAGGTAGGCCGCTGTGCGTTCGAGGCCCCCCACCACGGGCGGGAGCATGCCAGGCGACCCCCGCACGAAGCGGTCGGCCCGTTCCTGCAGCTGTTCCTTGGTCATGGCGGCCGAGTAGTTGAAGGCAAATGCGGCCACCTCGGTGCTTCGAGTAGCCCGGGCGATATGAAACGCGCCTGAGCGTTCCAGCATCGCCTCGAAACGGGCCTCAACCGTCTGCAAGGGATCGGGGCTTTTCGGCGCCATGAGCGCGGCGCGAAGCTCCGCCCCCGGCCCGGCGCCTGGCGCTTCGTGCGCATGCGCCGCAAGTGCACCCATGCTAAAGGCCATGCCCGAGAGCAAAGCCCCCACCAGGTGACCACGCCAGCTACGGTCCCTGCCGTGCACCTCAACGCGCTCGGGGGCGGCGAGCATCGCCTCGAGCTCGCGGCGCTGCGCCGCGTCGATCATGCTGCCTCTTGCCATGTGCGTACCTCGAACGAGCGGGGGTCTTCCGGCTCAGCGCATGCGCGGGCCGCTGTCCCGGTTGTCGTCGCTGTCCACGCCCTCACGACCGAAGCCCAGGGACTGCTCGAGCGCCGAGCGCTGGCGCACAGTGCGAGCCGACGCCACACGGTCTCGGTTGCCTTCAAGCTCGCTCTCGCGCGCCTCGAAGCTCTTCCAGACCGGTTTCAGGAATGCAGCCACGGCCTGGGCATTGAAGCCGGGGCCGTCGTCAGCGCGCATGGCCTGGCTGGCGATGGGATCGCGCTGCGCCTGTTCGCGAACGAACTGCAGGAACCCCGAGGTGTCCTGAGTCTGGGCCGTGCCCATGCGCCACGCCCACACACCGTCCCACTGCTTGTCCGACAGCGGCTGGCGCGCATTCACCGCGAGCGCAGCGAACGCGTCGGCGTAGCGGTCTGCCGAGCGCTGCGCGCGCTGCTGGTCCACGGGGTTGCGGGAGCCGGCGCCGATCGCACGCTCGGAATGCACGTCCACCAGGCCCGTGATGGCGATGCGGGACTGCGCCTTGGCGCGGTTGCCGTTGGCGGCGTCGTACTGAGCCGCGACGGTCTCAGCCTGCTGGGTGCAGCGCGCAGCCTCGCGGATCAGCGAGAAGTCCATCGCCGTCTTCATCGGCATGCCGGAGATCCGCGACAAATCGCCGGTGTCGCCGGCCTTGCCGGCGTGCATCACGATCACGCACGCGGCGCTGCGCCGGTCAGAGCCAACGTAGACCGCGCCGTTCGGGCCGCCTTGGCGCCCCTGGTTCAGCATCAGGCCGTCGCGCACCAGTGCCTGTCCGCCAGCGCCGGCGGGAACGACCGAGGTGGCACGCACCGCCGCGTCGTTGAACTGCGCGAACTCGCTGTCGCCGCTCTGGATCACCACAGGGAACATGACGGGGCGCAGCGGCGCGGTCTGCGCGATCGCCGACACGTCGTTGCGAAGCATGGCGTCCCGCAGGCCTGCGGTGTCGCCGGGAACGTCCGAGCCGCCGAACCCCAACGCGCTCGCGAGGGACTGCCCCTGGTTGGAGACGTTCTGGAAGATGTTGCCGACGGCTGCAGGTACCTGAGGCATCTGTACCTGCGGCAGCACCTGCCCTGGCAGCGCACCGGTGGGCATCACCTCGCGCGCCTGTACGACCATCGGCTGGCGATCGCGCTGGTTGAAGACCGTCGGCGCGGGTTGCGCCGCTTGTTCCCCGGTCACGCCCCGCTTGATGCCGTCGACGCCGCCCTGGATGCCCTGGCGCACCAGGTTGCCGAGCGCCGAGGTCGCCGCATTCGTGGCGACGCTGGTCATGGTGCGCTCGAAGAGGCTGTCAGCATGCGCATTCGGCGCGGCCGCCCCCATGGTGAACGTCAGCGCCGCGGCCGACATGATCGAGCCGAGGAGACCATTGCGCCAGCTCGAATCCTTGCCGTGGAACTCGATGGTCTCGGGAGCCTCGAGCATCGAGGCAAGGGCGGCACGGTCCTGTGCCGAAAGGGCTTGCTTGTTGGACATGTTCAGTGGTCTCTAGTTGGAACGGGGGTTGACCCACGCGGACGCGTCGGCGCCTCGCAGGGTGGTGGCTGCGTCCGCCTGGCGGGCAGCCCCGGCGGAAATCGCATCGCGCAGGCCTGCGCTGCTCTCGCGGTAGGCCGCGAGCTCCTTCTGCTCGAACGACTTCCACCGCGGGCGCAGAAAGTCGCTGATCGCCTGGGCGTTGAAGCCCAGCTCGCCGTCCTGGCGCAGGGCGGCCAGCGCGACGGGGTTTCTGCGCGTCTCGTCGCGCAGGAAAGCCAGAAAGCTGGCGGTGTTGTGCGAAGACGCATCCGCCAGGCGCCAGGCGATCAGGCCTTCGATCTGCTGGCCGTTGATGCGTTGCTGTGCCATGAGCGCAAGCAACGCGAAGCCGTCAGCGAATCGCTCCGCCGACAACTGGTCGCTTCGCCCGGGCACCAGGCTGAGCATCAGCTCGCCCTCGCGGCCCGCGGCAATCAGGGACTCGATCTGCGCACCCAGCATCCCCGAGGCGACGCGCTCAGGCTGCACACGCCCATGCCGCACCAGGTCGTAGGACGCAGCAAGCACCTCACCCGTCTGGGCGCAATGGGCACTCTCGTGCATCAGCGCGAAGTCCAGCGCCGCTTCGTTGGTCAGGCCCGTGGCGCGCGCCAGCGCCCCGATGGCAGGCCCATGCTGGTCACTCACCATGAGCACGCAGCCAGTGCGTCCCTTCTCCTTCGCCACGTAGCTCCACGACTGCGGGCTCTGCGAACGCGGGATGTCTCCCTCGAGGTTGTTCTGCAAGCGCAGCGATCCGCCCAGGGCTGGCACCAGCACGGGGGCACCGAACACGAACTGCATCACGCGCTCGTGGGTCTGATCTTCGTTCATGCCGCCGCGAAATGGCAGGGCGTACACCTGGGGCTTGACCGAAACAGCAGTGCCCGCGATCTCCTGCGCGCCGACGCGGCGCATCAGTGCGGCCGCGCCGGCCTCGGTGACGGGGACCTCAGGCGAATTCGAGAAGAGCGAGCGCACTGGTGCGTCGATCCAGGGCAGGTAGCTCTGTGCGGCTTGAATCGGAGCCGAGCCGAAAGTCAAGCACGCGGCACTGAACACCATCGCGAGCACACCTGCGCGCCAGCCACGGTCACTGCCGTGTATCTCGACGCGCTCGGGCGCGTCGAGCAACTGGGCCAGCGCAATCCGGTCGGCCTCGCTCAAACGCTTTGAAATGTGTGATCGCATTTGGGAATGATCCCCGCGATTTCATTTTTTCGCGCAAATGTTTTTATGCGGTGTTCTTAGGAATTCGAATCGCATCTGCGACGCCATTGCCTCGACCCGTCGTGAAGCAAAACGAGTTGTGCCGGGCGGCGCGCAACGCGCACTGCCCTGCACAACTCGATGGAAAGCGCTCAGACGCCTCGGTCTCTCAAGCGCGCATGGCGTTGTCCCGAAGGATTGGAACTGCCACCATGTCGTCGATCGTGATTCGGCCCTTCACGATGTCGCCCGGGCCGTCGAACAGCGCAACGATGACACGTTCCACCCATTTCGTGCGAAAGCGCGGCTCAACGAAGAGCAACGAGCGCGCGGGAGGCTCCTCGAAAGTCAGTTCCAGCGCCTTCGCCAGCCAGCGCGCGCTGACAGGGGGCTTCATGCCCGGTTCGGCCTTGATGATGAGCGCCGCGGTTTCGCCGCGCTCCATCGTCGCGAAGTCCTCGATGGCGGGGCGGTTCGAGTTCTGGGGCCAGGCTGCACCCGGCACGGTCGTGGATAGCATTGACTTCGCCCCTCAGCGGTTGATGGCGCGGTTGTTCGCGGCGATCAGCTGGGGCATCAGCTCGGCGCGCACGGCGGCCTGCGCTGCGTTCGACTCGATGACCGAGGACACCACCTGGCGGTCAAGGCTCAGTGTCTGCAGCCAGGCGTTCTGGGCCATCATGCGCAGGTTCTCACGCGCAATGTCCGTGTCCGACATCTTCAGCACGCGCAGATGCCAGTCGGCATTCATGTAGCGCCGCTGCGTCTCCAGTGCGAGCAGCTCTGCCATCGAGATCCCTTTGGAGGACCAGTTCGGCACGTTCTCGCTCAGATAGCGCTGGACGAATGGCGCGTCCTCGCTCTTCAGCATCTGCTGCACCATCGGGATGAGCTCGGCCTTGGCGGCGAGCAAGCCGGCCTGAGCGTCTTGCGGGTACTTCGCCACACTCATCCGCGCCTGGAAAGCATCTTCCAGTGCCAGGTATTGGCGGCCGGCGTCGCTGTTGCGCTGGGCCTTGTTCAGGTCCTTGAGCTGCACGGGCTGATCCAGGTTGCGGATCAGCGCGCGCATGGCCGTGCCTTCCGGGCCGGCAAGATCGACGGTCAGCTTGCGCTTCACGCTGGCGCCTTCCGCGCTTGTCTGCGGGCCGTCGAACAGCGTGCTCGCACGTAGGTCGGCGTTGGGGAAGCCCGTGGAGTTCTGTGGCGAGAAGCCTGCGTCTGTACAGGATCGGCCGCGCACCCCACCGTCGCCGAAGCTCGAGCACGCCGCCTTCGCGGCCTTCACAGCTTCCACTTCGGGGGGACCAGCCGTCGTGCGGCGCTCGGCCACGTTCAGCACTTCATCCAACCCGCCCGAGCCGCCGGGCGCACCCCGCGGCGCTCCGCCACCCCCGCCGCCGCCCGAGGCGTTCACGGTGTTGCGGCTCGCCGTGGACGTGCCGATGGTGGTCACCAGGACATTGCACGGATCGACGCCGCTAAAGCGCTCTTCGTTGCGGATCGTGGCCTGCTCGGAGGCCGTGCGCTGCGCCGACTCGCCCACAGTACGGGCCGCGCCGCTGGACGCCTTTGAGGTGGTCTCCGCGGCACCCGAGATGGCGTTGACCACGGCCTTCTTGAGGTCCTCGACGTTCTTGTCGATGTTCTCGGTCAGCGAGTTGGTCTGCTCGGAAGTCGACTGCGAAATGGTCTGGGAGATCGTCTGCGCGGCCATCTGGATCTGCATGTACGCCCCCGGGTCGTACACCATCAACTGGGCATGCGCTGCGCCGGTGCATGCGAGAAAGCCGAGCACGAGCCCGATGCGCGTCATGCGCGCGGCAATCGAAGTATGAAGTTTCATGGAGTGTTCGCCTCTGTGTGCGGTTTCTCGGTTTCTCAGCAGCTACCGCTGATCGAGCACGAGATCCGGTCCCACACCGACCCCTGTGCTGCGGTACTGGCCTGATTCACGCCTGAAGTGACGTTGCTGGTGACGGTGCGACGCGCCGTATCGGTCACAGACTGGCCAACCTTGGAGTTGCCTCCGAGACCGTTCATGCCCTGGTTGATCCCGTTGTTGATGCCATTGTTGATACCGTTCGTGACCTGGTTGGTGGCCTGGTTGAGCGCCGAGCAGGCAGCACTGGAGAGCTGCTGGCTCATCTGGTTCACGATCTGATCGAGCATCGAGTTCGAACCGCTCTCCGCCATCTGGGGAATCATTCGCGCGATCGTGCTCGTCAGCTGGCCCTGGCAGTTCGCAGACTGCGAAATGGCTCGCGCAGCCGAGGTGTTGGCCTGTTCCTGGCGCCGCGCGGCTTGATCGCGCGCGTCCTGGCTGGCCTGGGTGGCGATGCCGCAGTAATCGGTGGCGGCCTGGGCCTGGCCCAGGTTACCCAGCGCGAGGGACAGCGCCAGGATCAGCTTCATGGACTTCAGCTTGCCCATCGGCATGGCCGAACTTGCGCTGGATGAAAGATTGAGCATAGTTTTCCACTTCCTGGATGAGGCTCAGCGCCTGGCGCTGAGCGAATTCGAGACGGTCAACGTCGGCACGCACTTCGGTCGAGGCCACGGGCGCTTCCATGATCGTGATCATCAGATCGACGCACCGCCCCAGACTGCCCTGGAGCCACGCGGTGCGCAGATCGAGCTTCGTTCCGGCAAAGGCTTCCGTCGCCTCGAGATGTCCCACGATCTCGCCCACCGCGGCCCCGGCGCGCTGGGGCTCGATGCCGTGGACACACAAGCGCCCAATCGCCGATGTGACCGAGACGTACAGACGCGCCTGTGCTGTTTCAACCGTATCGGCCACCACGTATCCATCGAATCCGACACGACCGGCGATCGCTTCGCCTTCGCGTGCGATATCAACGATTTGTACGGCCAAGCGCTCGTCGAAGGCTTCGATCTGCTCGGGCGCCATGCCGGCACTCAACGCCTCGCACATCGCGTCGGCCGCCGCGTTGACGGCCTGTGAGCGCATCCACTCGGGCGCCAGTCGAGCGCCCAGGCATTGCTGCGTCAGGGCTTCGCCCATGTTGACGGCCTGCAGGTGGCGCGATTGGAGCGCTTTGCTGCGTGTCTGCTCGCTGGCCATGAGGCCCGGATTGGTCGCCACCGACCCGAGAAGGCGCATGAGCAGCTTCACGGTCGAAATGTGAACCCGTGCTGCCTCGTTCTGGCGCGAGGCGGCGATGTCGGCGGCAAAGGACGGCCGCGGGGCCGCCTTGTCGCTCGTGCCTCGAGTCGGAGCTGCCGACGGCGACGCCGCCGGGGCGGCCATGCCGAAGGAGAACCCGGCGCGGACCGGGGCGGTCGAACCCGCACCGGCGGACGGGGCAGCTGCCGTGGCCTTGGCCGGAGCAACGGGGTAGGCGCTGGAGCTCGGACCAGGAGTCAGCGACGCAGCAGGGGCTGCGCCGAAGCCAAAGGGGCGGGTCACCCGGCCGGTCGCGCTCTCTGGCGGGGCAAACGCAGAAGCTGGCGCATGCGCCGCAGGGGCCGCGCTCAGACCGAGCGCCGGCTGCTCGCCGCTGGCAACCGGCGCCGCGGCCAAACTGTCGCTCGCCGACTCTGCGGGCCGCGCAGCAGGCGGCGCCTGATCCGCACCGGGGGGACGCCCTGCGCCTGCCGTCATCATCCGGCCCGTACGCATCTGGTGTTTGAGCAGCTTGCTCGCACCGAATCCAAGCGGACCCGCAGCAGGGCCGGCGCCGGCGTTGGGGTTGGTCGTGGAAACGTCGGTCGTCATGGCAGCACCTGCACACCTTCCTTGAGCACGTCCTGACGCACAGCCACGTTGGCCGCGTAGGCCTCGAGGAGTTCCCGTTCCTCGTGGTAGCCGTCGCTGTTGAAGCCATCGATCACCGCCTGAAGATCGACCACAGGCTGCTGGTTCCAGGCGAACAGACGCTCGGCGGCCTGCTGGAACAGCAGACCGCGCAGCACGCCCACTTGCACCACGCCCACTTCGTCGACGAGCGGGCGCACGGAGACGCTGATGCCGAACGGTGCTTCGCCCGGGCTGCAGATGGCACCGATCAGGTCCAGGTCGAGCTCCGATTCCATGCCCACGCTCAGCTCGCGGACATCGCGAACGGCCTGGAGCACGACCAGCGGCATGAAGGAGAACCCCTCGGCGCCGAGCACTTCCCGAGCATGGAACGGGCGGTCGGCCACGGCGAAGACTGTGCCGCTGCGCACGGCCAGTCGTTGGAGGAGCTCTTCGACGGAAATCATCAGCGTGCTTCCCTCAGAACGCCATCGGCCGGGGGGTGTAGTCGTCCGTCTCGTGCTCCAGCTCTGTCTGGATGAATTCGAGCAGTCCGTGAGCAAGCCGTCCCGTGGTGATGGGCGCATCGCCACGCGCGATCTCAGCTTCAGTTTGGGGAAGCTCGACGTCGTCGGTCAGGGCCATCTTCTGGTTGCGCACGCGCTCCAGCGCGCCCACCGGGTCGACCAAGATCGCCTGCTGAACGGAGCGCCAGTCCATGTCGGGTGCGCAGATGTTGCAGCACTCCTCGAAGGAGAGCACGCCGGTGTTCCGAGTCACCCAGTCGCGGCTCACCTGCAGTTCTGCGATGGTCACGTTGCGCGCCAGCGGCCGACCCTGTTCCTGGTAGCGCTTGAGCGCCACCATGTCGTCGATGCTGGCGCGAATCAGGCATGCCGCGAGCTTGCGCTCGCCCTCGGTCGCGAAGTGGTAAAGCTCGACGTCGTCCAGGACGACTTCCTTGTTCCAGGCTTCCGAAGGCGGATTCATGGCAGTCTCTCTTTGCCCAGAGGGCGGGTCGGTGGCACAGGGAAGCGCAGCCGCTTGATCGGCTGGGCCGGTACGTCCCGCACACTGGCGGGTGCGCGCTGGATCTCTCGCAGCAGCTGGGAAAAGTTCCGGTCGTAGGCACGGCCATCGATCCGGTGGTCCGCACAGACCTTGGCCTTCGAGTCGCCGCGCAGGATGGTTGAGACGAACATCGACCCCAGCTCCTCAGGCAATCCGGGCAGGCGCTCCACCAGGCGCGCCAGGCGGCCCATGGTGACTTCGCTGATCACTGCTGCACCCATCGCTCAGGCCCGCGGGCGTTCGCCGGCGTCGACTTCGCTCGGCGCGTCGGTGCCATTGCGCATGTCGCGGAGCATCGCCATGTTCTGGCGCCACTCGTTGCCCGCTTCCAGCAGGATGTCGCGATTCGGCGCCGAACCGCTGGCGTAGCTGCTGAGCACGGACTTCACGCGGTCCACGCAGATGTTGGCCGCCGGCTCGATGCGCTTGAGCAGCGTTTGCAGGTAGGACGCGCGGTCGGGGGACGGCGCGATGCCCGCCATGGTCATCGAAACACCACTGAGAAGAACCGTCATAACATGACCTTTTTGATTTGCGTATTGGCTTGCCATCTCATCACCTTTCAATGCATTGTGACGTGATTCTTTCACGGACAATTACATTTTTGACGTAGGTGACTTTCCCGTTTGAAACTGAATGCTCGACTTCCCACTGCTTGCGAAGGCCTCGTCCATCAAGCGTACGACCATCTCGGAAATCTTCCGCTTCAGCACTTCGCCGTGCCCGCGCTTGAGTTTCAGCATCTCGACCTCGGACTTCGCGTCATTCGCCAGGATGTGGGTCGCCAGATCGGTCAGCGCCAACTCCCAGCGCGCCGTGAGTGACACGCTCTTCAGGGAAGGCGGCAGCTGGCTGAGCAAGTGCGTGCCGAACTCGGTGATGTGCAGCTGGTGGTTCTTGCCCTTCTTCGTGCGGCGGATGAAGTCGCGGGCAATATGGTTCGAGATGAAGGTGCCGCGCGTGCGCGATGTGCCGATCCCCTGCACGCTCTTGAGCTGCTCACGCAGCTGCTCCGTTTCGGCGAACTTGTGCGCCGAAAGCATGTCGTCCATCAGTTCGGCCTCGGTGTAGGGTGTCGGCGGCTTGGTCCGCTGCGCCTCCACCTTCGCCTGCAACGCGAACATCACCGCACCGGTGTGGTACGCCCCGAACTTTTGGCTTGCGTCGCTCATCCCCGGATCCTTTGCACTTCGCCCTGGATCTCGCCCGGGCCGTCGTCGCTGCCGCCTTCAGCCTCGCCACTGGTCTCGGCCTCGGTCTCGACTTCCTTCCAGCCGCGCTGCACTTCCTCGCGCTGGGAGGCGCGGAACTGGTCCTGGCCGAACTGACCGATCAGCGCGTGCTGGCGGTACTGGTAATCGGGGTAAAACTGGGCCATGAAGCGCTTCGCGATCGTGCGGAAGACAGCCTGCTCACGGGGGCTCGCCCCGTTGGGGGGCAGACCCATAGGGATGATCGCGAAGTGCTCGTTGCCGGCCATCTTCGCGTCGCTGTAGGCACCGGACTGCAACTCCATATGGGCACCCTGGGCCTGCCCGGGAAACAACTTGGCCAGTTGGCCCATGATGTTGCGCGCGTCCTGGTGCATGGACTCCGGCAGGTACCGGCAATCGGTGCCCACGTAGGAAATCGCCTTGTGCTTGTACAGGCTCTGCGCGGCTTCAGTGACTTCCTCCAGGGTCATGCCGTGCTGGCGCGCGGCCTCCGACTGCAGGGCTCCCAGGGAGAAAGGCAGCGGTGGCTTCTCCCTGTGGTCCTTGGCTGTTGCCTGGATACACGTGCCCTTCAGACCGCCGGTGATGGCCCGCACGATCTGGTTGGCCACGTTGATGTCGATGATGCGCCCTTGCAGGTCGAAACCCGGCGTGCCCGCGGCCTCGGGTCGCTCGTACCACCGCATGACCGTGCCGTCTCTCAAGGTGATAACCGGTACGTAATATTCGGTGACCACGAAGTTCTCGATGGCGCGTCGGCGAGCGTCGACCATCTCCAGCACCGCAGTCTGCACGCGGCCCACGGCGACGTTGGACTTGCGCAGGGTGGCCTGGTAGGCCATCGAAAGGTTCAGGCCCCACACAAAGTCGAGGTACTGGCGAACCTCCGCAGCAAGGCGGCGCAGGGCCCACTTGAGCGCCCCGTTCTGGTCGAGCGGCTGCTTCAGGATGCGAGCGATGTCCTCCGGCCGGTTGGAAACGAGATCCACTCGGTGGATGTTGGGCCCGCCCGGATCGATGCCGAAGTGCTCGAGCAGCTCGTCGACGATCAGCTGGCCCTCGCGGTCCGTGTCGCCCGCATTGACGATCCGGACCCCCTTGCGAAGGAAGCGCTTGGCGACCGTGTACGGGCCGATGGGCTTGCCGGAGCCCGAGCCGCGCTTCGCACCCTTCTTCTCGTCCGTGCGCGGGTGGGTGATCAGGCGGTCAGGAAGGACGGGAAGGAAATCCTTGTAGCGCTCGAAGGCACGCTCCTGCTCGAGCTTGGCCATCTCCGGAGTGAGGTACTCCGACACCTTCGCCGTCGAAAGAAGGTGGCCGGCCAGAGGCAGCACGATGTCCCCGTTGTCCAGGACGAAGAACCCATCCCGGCCAGCGTCCTTCAGGTTGGTGCAGTTCGCACCGAAGGCGAGCCGCATTCCAGCCACGAGGTCCTTGGCCGCCGACGGCTTCTCCGCAATCCAAACAGTCTGAGTCACGCCCGTTGATTATTAGTTGATGCAACGACATGTTGCATTCGTTTGCGCCGATAGTAAGGCACAACGCAAAGGCGAGCGACGAAATGATCGATATCTCGTTGCTTCTTTCACTACTTGATGCTGCGGGCGGGGAGACGACCAGCAGCGCCGGCGACCGCCGGACCGTCGAATGGACGGAGCGCAGGGCCCCGCACTCGATGTCTACTGCGGCGCGACCCCGCCCGTCTTGAGCACGATGCGGCGCTTGGACGTGATGATCTCGCCGATCGTTGGATCCACACTCACAAGGCGCTCGCCGCTGGGAAACGAGTCGCCGACCGCGACACGTCGGCCGCTCTTGAACGTCACTCCACCCGACTCGATGTCGGTCAGGCCAGCTTCGTCCTTCGTCACGCGCTGGGTCGGCGCATTGTTGGCTGGTGCCGCGACTTTTGCAGCCGCTGCGGCAGAAACCTGTGCGCCGGCATCGCCCGCAGGGGCCATCGAGGACTTGGGCGGGGGCGCGTCCGTCCGGGCCTGCGCCTGCGCACGGGCCCGCGCTTGCAGGGCTTCCTGTGCGTGCGCCGCCGCGATCTTCTGGGACTCGTCCGACTGCGCCGCAGGCACTGGATTGGACAACGGTGGCACCGGGGCGCGGGCCGCAGCGCGAGCCACGGCCGCAGGCGGCGTCGCGGTTGGGGCCACCTTCACGGCGGCGACCGCGCGGCGCGGCGTCTCGACGGCCTGCAAGGTGGTGGACTGCGCTGCAGCAGCGGGCTGTTGCGGCGTCGGTACCTGAGGTTTGGACGCGGCAGCCGGCGCCACGTAGGGGGATTCTCCCCGTGCAGCGCTCAGATCGGCCAGCGCCTCTTCGCCCGGATGCAGAGCCGGGCCATCGCTGGCACCCAACGAGGCGACTTGCTGCTGATGGGCCAACGCCCCCTGCGCGTCGCGTAGCTGCGGAAGCAAAAGCCCCGCCGTCACCGCGCCCCCTATGGCCAATCCGACCAGGAGCGCTGCGGCCAGCCAGGCCCAGGCCGCGAAACGCGCGCGATTGACAGCACTGATCTGCATGGCTCTCATCCACCCGTCAGCATCGACTTGATGATGCTGGAGTTCAGCTTCGCCGAGCGGTCTGGGTTGACAAGGCAGGGTGTGCGCAACACACCCTGGACATCTGCTGTTGCGCCCAGATGCAGCGACTCGCCGGCGATGATCAACGCACTGTCCTTGGCGGCGACGGAGGCATCGCCAATCTTGCCGGCGATGACGATCCGGTCGGCGGTCATCTTGCCGGTGAACTTTCCGCCCTCTGGAACGACAACCGCGCCCTTACTGCACTCGAGCACGCCCTTGAAGGATCCGTAGATCACAACCCCGCAGTTCAGATTCAGGGTCCCGGCGAACTCAGCGGATGGTGGGATCACCATACCGATGCCGTACTCAGCGATCAGAAGCGTCAGGGCGCCGTCCGGCGGCTTCGGCGTTGCGGGTGCGAGTGCGGGGATCGGGGCCTCAGCTCGCGGCGATGGTTCGGCCTGGGTCTCGGGACTGTTCATGAGGATGGCAAGGGAGAGGGTTGGTCAACCGCGGGGCGTACCAGGACGCTGGTGCTGGGCGTGCGGTAGATGTTGCGTGCGGGATCGGTCTCCACGAGACGCTCCCCGTTGGGGAGTGAGCCGCCCACCTGGACACGGATGGGTCGGGCTCTCTTGCCGTCCACCACGATCGACAGGCCCTGGCTGTCGATGCGTGTGACCGACCAGGCCGGCAAAGTCGCCAGGTATTGCTGCCGTGCGCCCGTGTTCGCGTGCCAGGCCTGCCCCACCGCACCAGCAACCAGCGCGGCCGACGTGAGCGCGACCCCAAGTGCAGCCACCGTGCGCACACGGATGCGGGCCGCCGCAGCACCCGGTCCTTGAGGCGGCAGGTCATCCGGTCCGATCTTCATCCAGGGGATGCCGACAGCGGAAACCACAGGCCCATTGAATCCGGCGAGCGTGATGGTGTCGCTGCCCAGCAATGCCCGCGTCCAGTCGGTCGACCGAAACGTTTCGCGCACGGCCGGCGCCGCTGGAGGTTCTGTGGTTGCCACGGTGCCTTGGCCCGCGGTGGTCTCGTTCTCAGGCACCGAATCATCCCCTTCCGTGTTCAAGCCATTTCCGCATCGCAATGCGGTCAGGATGCCATTCTTTCGCAGCGTACTAATATTGCGGAGACATAGTATCATCTCAGCACCGTGTTCTTCAATGTCCAGGCAATGTCATGAACTCACTTACACCTGAGCCGGTCGTGCCCGCGAACGAAGGCAACGTCACGTTCACCATTCATCAGATCCGCGCCGCAGTGCAGCACTGGGGCGCGGACGATGAGGATCGGCGCCAGGCCAAGTCCGGCGCGACCTTCGGCCCGAACGCCTCGCTGGCGATCGAGGTGCTCGCCACCATGGACTTCCAGAGGCAGACCGAGGGCGAGTGCCCCTCGGATTCCCAATTGGCCTGGGTGCTGGGCGCGCTGGAGGTCCGGCCCTGCGCCGATGCAGAAGAAGCGGCATTGATGTCGCCGCGGCCGTGACATGAGAACGCCGGACCCCTACGCCCTCCCCTGGGTCGAGCCCGAGGACCCATTCACCGCCAACTTGAACCGCCGGGCCGCGCTGCGCGGGCTGGCCGGCCTGGGTCTCGGCTCCGCATTGCTCCTTCAGTCGCCGGAGATCGCGTTCGCCCAGGCGAGCGCGGCGGCCGCCGGCGCCCTGCCCTCCGCTGCGCAGCGCGATGAGTTCTGGACCCGGGACCGAACCCTGTGGGCGCGCCGCACGTCGACTGGCGAAGTCATCCGCAGCACCTACTGGCGCAATGGCCAGCTGATTCAGAGCGAATACGAGCGCTTGTGCTGGTTCGCGCGGGACACGACGCTCGAACGCCTCATTCGTCAGGGCAGCCCCGTTGTGCGACGCGCCTTGGACACAGGCAAGTTCACCGAGGCGCAGGTGTCGCAATGGACGATGCTCAACCCGATCATCTTCGACGTCCACTACGCCATCACGAGCTGGCTCAGCTGGTTCAACATGGCCAGGCCGATCGACTGGACCAGCGCGTTCCGCCACCCCATCACCAACTCCATCACCGAGGGCGCAGCACGCGACAGCTGGCACTTGCGAGGTGCGGTCGACGCGCGCATCCCCGGCGTGCCCACCGAGCAATTCGGGCGCTTCGCAGGATGGCTGGGCGCCGGCGGCGTTGGCGTCTACGTCACTCGGTCATTCACCCACACCGATGTAGGCCGCGTCAGGGCCTGGCGGTCCTAGGCCGCGATTTCGACGAGCAATTCGAGGACGCAATGAAGGTCGCCATCACCTACCCCGCCGATTTCCCCCTCACCGGTTGGGACAAGGAAGTCTTTCACAAGCGCATCCAGCGGCTCTTCGACCGCTCCTACTTCGACACGTGGACCCTCGGCGAGTGCCGCACGAAGTTCCCGCTGCCTGAGAACGACGCCTACAGGGCCCTGCGCAGTGAGCTCGACGTCTGGCATTGCACCGAGTTCCGATCCATGCCAGATTCCGTGCGTACCTCGCTTCCCGGCAAAGTGGCACTTCTGATCGGCGCAGGGATCGCGATTCGCTACGAGACGCCGGACAGCTGGGCTCACCGGCTTGGCCGTCTCTACTCCCCAGCAATGGCAGTCTGGCTGGCGGTGCTCTGCGCGATTCTGTTTAGCGTTTGCGTCGGCCTGATCGCCGTGAGCGGGAAGCTCAAGGCACGTGTTGCCACCAGCAGCGCCTCGATTGCCTCGGAGATCTCGCCGATCGCGGCGATTCCCCCCTCTGACCCACTGCCACTGGCCGCTCCTTCCGGAACGCCGACCCCATTGCTCGAAGCCCAGTTGAACACCGACTCACCCGGTCCGGGCCTCGATCGGATCACGGAAGCGCTCAAGGCCTACCCGGGCGCATACGACGTTCGCATCGTCCTCACGCCCGTCGCGCCTGGCCACCTCGGCCCGTAAACAGGCGTCTAGAGCATCCATGACCCAAACCGTCGCGCCTATCACCCCCATTTTTGTCTTCGGCTCGAACACGAGCGGCAGACACGGAAAAGGCGCTGCGCTGTTCGCACGGCGTGAGCGCGGCGCCGTATACGGTCAGGGTGAAGGCATTCAGGGCAATGCGTACGGAATCCCCACCAAAGGCGAGCGATCCGATCGCTCGCTGTACACCTTGCCATTGGCACAGGTGCGTGCCGCCGTCGAGCGCTTCCTAGCCTACGCGGGCGCGCACCCGGAACTTTGTTTCGAGGTCACCCGGATCGGTTGCGGCCTGGCCGGATATACCCCGGCAGACATCGGACCGCTGTTCGCGGCCGCCCCGGCGAACTGCCTGCTCCCGCCGGAATTCCTGTCATACCGTTGAAGTTGGTGTGAGCGGGCCCAGCCCGCCACACCAACGGCTCGGTGATCGCCGCGGCGGCGCGCGCAAGCACCCACAAACATCTTCCGCGAATTGGCCGCGGCCCGATAGCATTGCAGGATCGGGCCCGTCATGGCCCTAGCCCTTAGCCCTCACCTTGCACCTTGTGCCCGCACACCATGTCCGACACCCTACCCACTGAATTCGCCATCGTTTCCATCGGCCAGGGCGAGAAAGCGCAGTTCGCCATCGGCGCCCTGCCGCGCGTGGGTCGACTTCCTTTCAAGCAAGTCCAGGCCCATGCCACCCATCTCACGGTGACCGGCCAGGACGGCGTCCAGGAAGAGCTGGGATCGGCCGACGAACCTCTCGCGGCCGGCGTGCTCGAGCAATTGCACTCGAGCGAAGGCCTCGTCTTCGCCGAACTCGACGAAGAGACCGGCGCGCCTCTCGCCACCGACGTCATGAAAGGTTGATCGCCATGAACGACCCCTCTCTCCTTCCTGACGGCGCGCGGCCGCAAGTCGAGGCTCAGGTCCGCGGCAAGAGCCCCGGACTGCTCAAGGCCGCGGCACTCTTCGCAACCGGTCTTGCGGCCACTGCCGTCTTGATGGGCCCTGGCGATGTGAAGATCGGCGACGCCATCGGCCAGATGCAGGCTCGCGCGGACGGCGCCGGCCTGACGATGGCCAAGCAAGACAGCGCCGCGACCGCCGCGCTGCCCCAGGTATCCGACGTCGTTTCGTCTGCCACCGGGCCCGTAGCGCCCGCGCGCCCGGCGCTCGGCGACGTCGACCTGGCCCGGGTGCAGGTACTTTCGCGCCCGGTTCCCTCCGACACCAAGGCGGCCGCAGAGATCGGCCGCGCCATCCCCGAGCCCCAGGACCAGGAAATTCAACTGCCGTCTGCCGAGCAGACGCAGGTTTTGGCCTACGGGAAGTTCGCTCCGATCGTGGCCAGGGTCTTCAGCAACGTCACGAAGCATAAGGAAACCCACTGGACGCTGCACCCGTGGGACGTCGCGCGTCTGGCCGACCAGGCAGCGTCCGAGCTGTACAAGGAAAAGCGCATCCGCGTGGATCCGCGCTTGATCGCGGGCGCGTACTACACCGAGAGCGGCGGCGTCGTGCAGGTCGGTTTCGATCGCAAGGGCGTCGACATGATCAACAAGGGCCACAGCATCGAGAAGGTGGTGCAGAGTGGCTCGAAAGCCAGCTTCGGCCTGTTCCAGATCGACCAGCAGCACGCGGGGGCCAGCGACGTGGACCCGCTCAAGGGTGCCAAGCGCGCTGGCGAATTCCTGGCCGAAGGGCAGGACAACCTGCGACGCTTCCCTCAGTTGGGCATGCTGGCCGTCTCCGCGACCTACAACGCGAGCTCGAAGCTGCGCGCGAAGATTTTCACCGGCGCTGCGATGGACGAACGCGAGCTCGAGGCGTTGGAGGGCGTTCGCCGGCACGCAGCGAGCATGTCCTATGGCGCGGCCATCTATGACCTTGCCCACCGAACCTACCAGCAGCACCTGACACAGGCCCAACGCATGGGCCTGCCCATCGCAGTGGCCGCCGACCAGGTCAAGCGGGTCGATCCGCTGAAGGACGAACGAGTGGGCGCGGTGTATTCGCTGACCGGGCGCCAGGCCATCGTTCCGGCCGAGCGCGCGCCGATGCCCGCCACAGCGGTCGCCGGCACGCCGATGGCAGCAGCGCCACCGATTCCGAAGTCGGCACAGGTACACGTCCCTGCGGCAGAAACGCTCGCTCAGGCGCTGCGCACTGGCGCGGCCGCCAAGCCGCCGACGGTCCTGACCGCTGTGGCAGCACCTGCACAGTCGCTCGTGGCGCCGGCGGCGCGGCCGCGCCCGGTGGCCTCACACACGCAGCGCCCCGCCACGACAAAGCCGCCTGCAATACGGTCAGGCCAGCCGCGTGCGACGCACGACCACTCACAAGGCGAGTTCGTCGGCGGGCGCATGAACGGCGTGGATTTCGGCGGCGCCGGCGTGGCCCAGCGTGTTGAGAACGTCATGCCGCCTGCTCAGCGCGTGCGCTCGGCGTTCCAGGCCACCACCAGCGAGTGGCGCAACACTAGCTCCGATCTCCTCGGTCGTGTCGCCGCGTTCCATCAGCAGCGTACGCGCGAGATGACGACCCAGGCCCAGGGGCAGCAAGAAGCTCCATGAAGCACGGCGCAGCAAGCTGCGGTTGACGTGCCTGGCGCTCCGACGGCGCCCGCGCTACCCCGAGACTCGAACGAGCTTGAACTGGGGCGCCTGTTCGTTGCGCACCGAAATCTGGATCGCAGCGACCCGCCCGGGCACGACGGCATTCAGGATTTCCTTGTCGATGCGCATTTTGCGCACCGTGCCATCGAAGTAGAGGGAGTCGAGCCCCAGGAGAACTTTCGTCCCGCAGTTCGCCAGGAAGTCCTCGGAGAAGTGCGTCGGACTCTGGCTCGCGGCAATCAGCGAGACGCCGAATTTCCGAGCTTCCTTGGCCATCTTGTCCAAGATGTTGCTGTCCTTGTCGACGAAGAACAAATGTGCCTCATCGACGATCACGACGTCTCTCATTTGCGCCGCGCCAGGCACGATGCCCCTCTCCCTCGCGGCCTCGAAGATCTCTGTCAGCCTCGCCCACACAAAAAGGCGTTGTTCGGTCTGGGACAACGCTGTGAGGTTGTAGCGCCACACCGGTGCCGCGGGATCGAATGGTGGCGGCGCGCTGCGATAGATGCCGCTGGCGACGATGGTCTCCAAGCGATTGACCACCGAGCGCATCGTGTCCATCGTGTCGTAGCGCACCAGGGCATCCAGCTCCTTGCCAGTGGCAATCCCCGCGACATACTCGGTGAAACTGTCGACGACGCCATCGACACCGGCCTCGACCTCCAGGCGCAGTTCCTCGACGTCCTCGCCGTTGCCGATGCCGGCGCCGAGCTTGCGGGCCTTCGCTTGCCATGCCACCACGCGCTTGTTGTGATCTTCAAGGAGACGGGTGGACTTCGTGCCGCCGCCGGTCGTGAGCGAGCGAAGCCGGGTCTTGGCGAATGCGGCCGCATCGGCCAGAGTTGGGTAGTGCTTGCCGAAGCGCTTGGGGGCGTAGCGCTCGAGCGGTCCTTCGTGGCGGTCCGTCCACCAGCAGCGCAGATCAGGGTCGAACTTCAATGTCAGGCCCGCCTTGCGAGCCGCATCCTTGGCGCCATCCTTCTGGTCGAAGGGGATCTCGAGGTAGATCTGCCCGTTGGCCGGGGCCACATCCGGCTCTTCGTGCCAGGTGGAAGGATCGTCGGACTTGAATCCGTGCTGCGTGAACAGGTCCTGCAGGAGGTTGCGCAGCGACGCGACCTGCCGATCCCCCATCGGAGTGCGGCTCGCATCGTTGACCATCTCGATGAACGCCTGGATCCGCTTACGCACTCCGCCGTAGTGTGGGGACGATGACAGGCGTAAAGCGTTAACTCCGTATGGCGTGGACTCCGAGAAAAAAACCGAGGACGTTTCGTCCAGGTCCAGGTCACCATGAACGTCCATCACGTGCACGCGGATGTCGCGCTCCGCACGCGTGATCTGTCGCACGATCCGACGCAAAGTGAAGGTCTTCCCGCTGCCCGACTTGCCGGCCAGAAGCATATGCTGGTTGACCGCATCCGCTTCGCACCAGGCTACCGGCTCCTGCGCACCGCGCTGCAAAGCGCGATCGTCCCAGCCAAAGATGATTCGCATCACCTCGGCGACCTCGGTGCGCGCCGGCGCCGCTGGCTCTGCTGCACGCGGCGCGAACTGCGCGCTTGTCACCGCCATCCGTCAGTCCTCAATGCCGAGCGACGGGAGCCGCGTCCCCGTGGTCCTCGAAGACGACTGCGTGTCGATGCGCACTCGCATGCTTGAGCGCGACCAGCAGCTCGCGGCGCTTACTCGCATCTCCCAGGCCCCGGTTCGGATCGGTGACCACCAAGCGCTCGAACATCTCGGCGTCTTCGGCAAAAAACTCAGGCCGGTCATCCAGCACCACGCAGTGCTGCAGGTTCAGCGAATCTTGGCCCGCTTCGTGGCGGGTCTCGTTGATCCAGTCCAGCGACTGGCGTATGAATGCCGGCGCCGGCGCCGTGAGATCCACGGCATAGGCCGGCGGCTGCACGACGCGCGACTCCAGGCCGCCCAGCAGCTGCGCCAACGTGGACTGGCTGAAGCGACGACGCCAGGTCGAATGCACCAGGATAGCTACCCCGGGGCTGGCCTCGAGCATCTGTTCCAGATCCTTGAGCCAGGTCAGGCGACTCTGTGCCTTCAACTGCACCACCAGCAAGGGGACATTGGCCGCGCCGCTCGGAACGTGGATCGCGTCGGATCCCCGGTGCAGAACACCGTCAAAATCGAGGCATAGAACGCTTTGGCACAAGGTTTGAATCGGGGGCATTGAGTCTCTCGTATTTCCTTCGTGGAATTCTAGTCCTGCAATGCAATAAGGCCCGACGATAGTTCGAAATCGCGTCTCTAAATTCCCGCTTCCGTGCGCGGCTGACATGCCATTGTTTCGCGTTCTGTTTCGCTGCGAAACAAAACACGAAACGGAAAACGCCAGTTCGGGGCTTGCACCCAGATACCTACCTGACTGGGGGAACAAAGCGACGGACCGCGAATTAAACACCTGGACCGGACAACAGAGTGCTGGACCGCTGGCGCAGGAGGCAGATGCGCTCTCCACCGCGGCGGGAAGGACGCGACCTTCAAACGTCATGAGTCGCCGATGGGCGCCTGTGTATGCTCCCAGAAAGCAAGGAGAGTGGAGCAGGAGAATGAACCTCGAACAAGTCTTTCGGGATGTCGCGCATCGCGCGGACGCCGCAGTCACTGAAACGATGACAGCGTATAGCCATGGGCACTACGAGGATGAGGACGACATCACGGCGGCCCTTGCTGGCTCGCTTCGCGCTCACATCAGCATGCAGGGTGGGCCCGTTCGATGGAGCGGAAAGGTGATGCGCCACCGCAGCGGCAGAGCGGCCGAAGAAAAGAACACCGGCGCCGACCTGCTCATCCACGTCGCGCTGGACACGCCAGCGCTGAAGTATTCGAAAGGCGTGCTTGTCCAGGCCAAACGAAACGAGCCAGGGGTCTCCATGTCCAACGGCGAGCACGCCCGACTACTTGCCCAGTGCGGCAAGATGCTCTCCATCACTTCAGCTGCATATGTCTTCAACTTCTCAAAAGGGAAGATGCGATGCGGCTCAGCAACGGTAGTACAGGGCTCGAGCAACGACCTCATCGCTGCGTTGCCGCTCACGCCGTATCGGTTCTTTCTGGACCTGTTTCGGTGCGCGACGGGTGACCAGGAAATCACATCTCATCGCTACGACGATCTCAAGATTCCGACCGCCATCCTGATTCAGGGAGCGGTGCCCTGATCATCGCGAGCATCGTCGGCCCGCGGCCGGGTCGTCGATCTCAGCTCGGTACCGGCTCGTCCTGACGGTCAAGCTCTTCCACATCGGTCGACAGCACGCATCCGTGGTCCGGATGCAGCGTCCATGGCGATGCCTCGAGCAGCCGGGAGATCTCGGCAGCCTCGGCGTCGAAGCCGTCCAGGCAATCGTGCCCTTGAGCAGCCGCCATGTCCATCGACTCGGCACTTCGCTGCAAGGCCAGGAACACCTGCTGCGACATCCCTTCCGGCTGCAGCAGGCTCGACAGAACTGTCGCCTCGTCCAAGCCTTCCACCAGGCTGCTGGCCACCTTCGAGATCAAAGGCCCTGCGCGCTCGCGCACGCGCGCCAGTTTGAACTGGTCGAAGCTGTCGGGCCGCATGCCGCGCTCGTGCGCCCGGCGTACCGCGTTGGCCAGCCCCATGACATCGCAGGCCACCCCGACCACCAGCCCTCCGCGCTTGCCCCGCAGTTCAAGCTCGACGCCGGTCTCCCCCACCGAACGAACAGCGCATGAAGTCGTGCATGTGCCGTCGCTGAACACCAGCGTGCCAAGGTTCGCGCCGGCCGTCAGCCCAAGGCAGGCAGCGGTCTCACGACGCAGCTTTCGTCGGCTGATCGTCTCCAGCGCCTTACCTGCGTAATAGACGTCGAAGGCGAAGTCACCGCCTTCGACCATGTGGCTATTTCGCGCACGCTGCTCAGAAGTCACGCCGAGATCCGCGGCCACCGCCTCATTGATGTCGACGCTGTAGAAGTGGCCCGCCGCGATGGCACGCTCTGTCGCCGCCATGACCAGCTGCTGCCGCGCGCTTGGCGCGAAGTCGGCTGCCCCGTAGCGCAGCCATTCCTTGCTGCATTCGCCCGGCTCGGGCAGTTCGTATCGTGTCATTCTCAGTGTCCCGGGTTCATCGGCAGCAGGGATTGCCACCCTTTCGAGATTCTGGAACGACATTGCGATTTCGCCGCAAATTTTTGGGGCGAACGACGCATCCGCAACAACCCATGTAGTTCGTTTTCTGTTTCGCATCGGAACAACGAGCGAAACAATTGCACGCAAGCGATCGTTTGCTTTGTAGAGTGGTACTGACGCCATGCATTCACGCTCGCGTCGCACCCTCCATGGATCTGAACCGAATTATCGACCCTTGCAAACGCGAGCTCGCCTTCCTCGTCGGCATGGCCGGCAAGGACGGCATCACCATCGGCCAGCTGATGGAGAAGAGCGAGACCGTCAACGACCCCCAATCGGGCATCGCCCGCACCGCGGTCTGGCGCCGCCTCAAGCAGCTCGCACAGGATGGCCATCTGCACCTGGTCGATACCCTGAGCCGGCGCAGCGCCTACTACGTTCCATCGGACGAGCTGCGCCGCGCCGCGCTCCAGCAGCACCTGTCCTCCCAGGCCTCGAGCCGCCCACGCGTGGCCTACGACAACTCGCTCATCGACAGCTACGTGCCCAACCGCACCTTCTATCTGACCGAGGGCGAACGCCACACGCTCCAAGCCGCGTGCGCGCCGGGTACCTGGAAGCGCGGGCCGCGCATCGACCGCGAGATGCGGCGCTTCATGAGCGATCTGTCCTATGCGTCCAGCCGCCTGGAAGGCGTCGACCATGGCCACCTGGCCACGACCAATTTCTTCGAGTCCGAGTCGCCGATCGCGAACCTGCCGCCGCGGGACCGAAAGGTTCTGATGAACCACTTCCAGGCTGCGAAGTTCATCGTCGAGGAAGAAGTGCAGATCTCGCCGCACGACATCCGCAGCGTGCACTCGATCCTGTCCAACGGCCTGATGAACAACTCGATGCGCCAGGGCGCGATCCGCGCAACCCAGGTGCGCATTCAGGGCAGCTCCTACATTCCGCCGACCATCATGGTGGAGATCAAGCGCCTGTTCAGCCTGGTCCTGTCCAAGGCCTCGGAGATCAAGAACCCGTACGAGCAGTCGCTTTTCATGCTGGTCCACCTGCCCTACCTGCAGCCCTTCGACGACTGCAACAAGCGCGTGGCCCGGCTGGCCGCCAACATCCCCCTCTTGCGCAATGGCATCCTGCCGATCAGCTGGATGGACGTGAACCAGAACGACATGGAGGTAGGCATCGCCGCCGTGTACGAGCAGCAGGACACGAAGCTGCTGTCCCAGGTGTATGTCGAGGCCTGCCTGCGCTCGTTCGAGAGCTTCAGTATCACGCAAACTTACCGCGACCCCGACGAGATGGACCTGCGCTACGACGCGCAGTTGCGCCAGTCCGTACGCAAGCGCGTGCTCGAGGGCGGCGAAGTATCCGTGCCCTCCGGCGTGGATCTCGTCGACGCAAGCCCCTTCATAGAGCGCGTGCACCAGGTCGTCACAGCCTGCATGGAAAACCCGTTCGTGGGCGCGCCGTTCGGCCTGCGGCACCACGACATCGAGCGCTACGCCGATGCGGAGCGCGAGCGCATGGGCGGTCCCGATCCGGCCGACGAGCCCGAAGAGCGGGACGGTTGATCAGGCGGGTTCAGCCCATCCCAGGTGCGCAAGGCGTCGGGGGCTCATAGTCCCAGGCCAGGGGCTCGATCTCACCGCCGACGAGCTTGTCGTGGAAGACTTTCGCGTAGCCTGTGTGCGTCAGGCACTTGTTGACCTCTTCGAGCGGGAACCTACCGGAAACGACCACCAGGTGATCGGCGAGCTCAGTCGCGCCGCCGACGCGCAGCTGCTTGCTCGTGAGGACATGCCACTCGTTCACCCGATCGACGGGGCCGTGCTTGTGCAGCGTTCCGTCCTCGACGTCGATCCCCAGCGCGATTTCGTCCATCACCCGCCCAACCGGCACGAGTTCACCGGTTCGTCCATCCGCTTTGTGCAGCACGTACTGCCCACAGTTCAGCCGGTACTCCATGGCTCAACCCCGCGGGCCATCGGCCGGCCGCTCCTGCGACGCCTCCTGAATGACCGCGAGCACCACCTCATAGGCGGCCTGGGGACCCAGCTGGGCGACCAGGTACGACACCTGGCTGTCGACACCGGCGTTGTTCACATCGGAGGTCGCCATCGACAGCAGTTCCAGGTCCTCGTGGCGCGCCTGCGCTGGCATGCCGCGCTCGGCCGCCGTGTGCACCGCATCGTCCAGCGCGTTGTTCTCGAGACCCGCCTCGTGCACCCTGGCGGTGACGAAGCCGATGATTTCGTTCACGCTGACGTAGCACCAGGCCATCACGTAGGCCCCTTGCGGTGGCAGGTCCGGGTTGTCCTGGGACAGCGAGACCTCGGCGTTCTCGTCGACCTCAAGGGCGCCAACGCTGCTGCCCAGGAGGGCGTAGTCCCGAAACACGTTGCGCTCGGTGGCCATGGACGGGCCTCCCGCCGGCGCCGCTGCCGCCGGCGCTCCAGATCGAATGTCGGACATGTGCTGTCTTCCTTCTTGGTTCAGGGGGTGAAGTGTGATGGGAGCCAGCCGGTTCAGGCCACCTGGCGCTCGTCCTGGAGGGGCTCGTTCGCCGCAGGCCCGTCCTGTTCGACTGGAGCGTCGTCGCGCGTGGCCGCGGCCGAGATCTCCTGGCGCACCTGGTCGCGTCGCTGTGCGGTCTCGGCGCGAACCCGCTCGAAGTGCTCGCGCCCCACGTCCCTGGCCAGCGCACGCTGCTCACGGCCCTTGGCATAGATCTCAAGGCCGGTGCCACGCATCAGCAAGTCCAGCGCGCGGTCCAGGTGCTCGGGCACGGTAGTGTCCAGGCCCATGCGCAGCGCCACATAGCCCTGCGGAATGGCGGTTCGCGGAGCCGCTGCTGCGGTGTCGTCGCCCGCCGCCTCGGCCTGCTGTTCGGCAGCAGCCGCTCCGCGGCCCTTACGCGAGAGCGTGCTGAGTGTCACGTTCATCGGGTCGCTCCCAGCCGTCGCCCGATCGCCGAGGGCTTCTTTGCGCATCTTGGCCTGCTCGCCGCGCATCAGGCGCAAAGAGCGGCGCGCATCGGTGCCCCTCATGAGCACGAGGATCGACTTGTCGGAGATCTGCAAGCCATACGGCTTGTTGGTCTCCATGAACTCGGTCTCGAGCGTGAGGGTGGTACCGCCGCGCGCCTCCAACAAGCGCTTGACGAAGGGCTTGATCTGTCCACCCCACACCCGCATCGGCATGAAGTGCGCACCGACGTGGGACATGGTCGCGGGCAACAGCACGCCGCGCTGGCGCATGCCCTTGTCGTCCGTGTAGATGATCGAGCGGCCCACGCGTGACTTCACCGACCAGTCGTAGGCCATGTACATGTTGCCGCCGAGCACGTAGCACACGCGGCGCTGGCGGCCCGTCGGGGAGAGGTCGAACGAGTCCTTGAGCCAGTTCAGGCGCGCAACGCGGCTGTTGACGTTCAGGAACTTCTCCGCAGAGGGCGGTTGGGCCTGCTGCGCTTCTTCGTTCGTTCCGAATGCAGTCTGGGCCGGGCGAAGGCGCCCCCACGAGGTGGTAAGCAAGCTGCCCGTGACGTCCCCAACCTTCACGCCGCCCTTCACCTCCGACAGGAGCGCCCGCAGCGAGTATTCCAGCGGCTTCTCCTCGCCCGGGAACACCACCATGATTCTCCACTTGTGTGGGTGGATCAGCTCGCGCGCCTCGGTGGGCAGCTTCATGTTGACGATCACGCCTTCTCGGGCCCGCTCGATCACGTTGCCGACGCCGTCGACCTTCGCGTCCTCTACGAACACGCCGCCCGGCACCAGGCCCTCAACGTGCTTGCGCAGCCAATCAGCGCGCAGGTGAGCGCGCTGCGCGCCGTTGTTGGTAAGCACCGCTTCGTCGTGTTCGGTGATGCCTGCGGAGACCGCTGCCATGGTGACGATTGCCTTCATGCCAGCATTGAGCCTTGCGAGGATCTCTGGCTTCCAGCAGACCTCGCCCTGCGCGTTGCGCATCAGATGGCCGCCCTCGCGCGCGAGCATCTCGCCGGCGGCCTCGGCGGCGCCCACGCAGGCTCCCCAGGACATGGGCTTGAGTTCTTCATGGAAGGCGATCTTCTTCACGAACACGGGCCGGTCGAAGGCAGACAACAAATCGTCCTGCTCACCGCCCCCAGCACCGTCGCCGGCGGCGACCATCTCGCTCACGTCCATCGCGGGCAACGTCGCCTGCGCCGGGTCGGCCGTGGCACCCTCCGCAGCAGCGCCGCCATCCTCGCGAACCTCACGCACCAACGCTTCCACGGCGTTCCCGCGCTCGCCCGAAGGGTCGCCGAAGAAGACGCTGGAGAATTCTTCCTTGGCGCGCCAGTCGTACTCGCGCGTTTTGAGCGGATTCGTACCCATCAGCTCGTGGCGATCAAAGGACTCGTCGAACCGGGTGAAGAGCTGGTCGTACACGTGGTGTTGCTCGACGGACTTGAGCAACGGCACGCGCATGAGGAAAGTGTTCACCGCAGGAACCCCGCTTTGCTCCAGGAAGGCCTCCGGCAACGCCAGCTTCTTGGCCACAAGTGGCTCGTCCTGCACGTAGCCGCGGACGGACTCCAGCCCGATGGAGTTGAAAAGGTCGCGCACGTTCTTCACGAGCATGGCGTTCTCGGGGCTCGCGCGCACATTCGCGCTCATCTTCTCGAGCTTGCGGTTCTGCATCATCACGTACCGCAGCTCGCCATAGATGCCGGTGGTGCAGGTCTCCACTAAGGGAAAGCTCACCTGGTCGTATCGGTTCACACGGCCGATCAGCTGGATCCGGTCGGTGACGTTCTCCGGGATCTGGTGCTCGAGCAGCACGCGGCGCGACTGGTCGAGAAAGCGTGGCGAGGCGTGCATCGACGCACCGGTGGCCGCTGAGCGGTTGATCAGCAGCGCCTGGATCTCGCCGTTATTGAAGGCTCGCTTGACAGCATTGACCGCGCGCTTGCTGCGCAGGCGGGGCACGACCTTCCAGCTTCCCGCGGGGTCCCAGTTGCTGTCTTGACTGGCCGACGCATCACGGGAGGATGGCTCATAGGTCGCTACAGTGGCCCCGGGCGCTACCGTCACGGCCGGAACCTGCACGAGAGGCGTCGGCGCCGGCGCACGCTCCAGGGAGAACGAGCGTCCGGTGATCTCACCCACAGTGATTCCGGCGTCGCGCAGTCTCTGCTCGATGACGTCGAACGCCGATACCGGAATCTCCGGGATCGCGGCGATCAGCCGCTCCAACGCCTTCACACCATCGGCGAAGAGCTTCCGATCGGCGTCGCTCATCCCGGGTAGATCCATGATGGACACCGTCTTGCGCTTGGAGACGACGCGCACGCGGCCAGACGTCGCCACCTCGGCGGCGTCTGGCGCTGCTGCCAGGGCGTCGTCCAGGTTCACCGCATCCGGGTCTTCCTGCGGCTCGTCGGCAGTACCGGTTCCCAGACGGCGCAGAAGCGCCTGGTCTCTGCGCGCAGCCACAAGCTCGGCGTTGGCCACGGTGGCTTCCGGATCGTCCGAAGCTTCCAGAGCCAGGCCTTCGCCTTCCGCATTCGGATCCACCTCGGCCTCGTCCTCAATGTCCTCTTCAGTGATCTCGCGCTGCACCACGGTGGTCAGGCGCGGCATGAGCACCGCACGCACCGCGTCGCGGATCGTCGGCATTCTGATCAGCGAGGGCATGCCGCCGGCAACGCGATCGCTCGGGTTGGTGGCCTCTGAGTCCGCCTGGGCCAGCATCCGCGTGAGCGCCTCGTTGGTCGCCTCGGACACGATGACAGGCTTGCGGCCCGCCCGGATGTGTTCGATCGCTCGGTCGGCCACCTGTTCCGCATTGAGCGCGCCCTGGACCGCCTTCATCACCTGGTAAAGCACCGAGCCCGTGCCGAAGCTGCTGCTCATGAGATTGGCCCGGGAGACAGGCGTCTCAGCGGCCGCGTTCGTCGAACTCACGATCGCCGCCCGTGCTTCCTTTGCCTTTCGCAACACGCTGACCGCCTCACGGTTGCCACGCATGAAGATCGCCGACATGTCTCCCGCCAGGTAGGTGGCGGCGCCCAGCGCCTCCGCCACCGCGTCGCTCACGCTCTCGTTGTACGCCAGGCGCTCCTTCACGGTATGGACGCTGACCTCCAGTTTGGAGAGGTCGTGCTCGCGCCGGATCAGCGCGCCCTCCGAAGCCAGCATCGAGCTGAGCACCTCCGAGAAGGACTCGCCACCCTTCTTGATGGCCGCTGCCAGGGACGCGACATTGACACTGTCTGGCAGCGCGCGCGAGTAGATGTGCAGGTTGTCCTCGCTCTTGCTCCAGGTCGCCGAAGCGAACTGCACCCCATTCGCCAGGCGCGACATCTCGGCCACATGGGAGGCGATCTGGCTGTCGCTGCCCGCGGCGACATGGGATTCGTCGAAGATGATCAGCGCGTTGCCCAGCTGGTTCTTTACCCACTGCGCTTTCTCGCTGTCGGCGCCGGCAATCTGGGAGTAGGTCAGGAAGCAGGTGTTCAGTCCCTCGTCTTCGAGCTTGATGCCGTTGTCCACCATGGCCCGCGTGCGCGCGGCGCTGAAGCCCTGCGCCAGCACCACCGGGGCGGCGCCGGGCGCCGGCTCCCAGGTGATTTCGCCATCGGTGTTCATGATCATCGGGCGCACACGGTCCCACTCGCCGATCGCCTTCAAGTCGTTGGCCATGTCCGAGAACAGGTTCGCCCTGTCGGTGACGAAGAAGACTGGGTGGTTGCGCCGCAACGCCCATGCCATCAGCGCAGCGAGCTGGCGCCCCTTCCCGACCCCGGTCTCATCCGCCAGGATGCTGGCGTAGCCTTCGAGCTGGCGCACGATCATCATCGA
This sequence comes from Variovorax durovernensis, assembly GCF_977011995.1. Classification (NCBI taxonomy): domain Bacteria; kingdom Pseudomonadati; phylum Pseudomonadota; class Betaproteobacteria; order Burkholderiales; family Comamonadaceae; genus Variovorax; species Variovorax durovernensis. The sequence goes on from NZ_CDRNCW010000003.1 coordinate 353,510, forward strand.
CACGCCGTCCACCTGTTCGGGGGAGAAGCGTTGCGGAAGGACGCTCTCGGACCAACCCAGCTCACGCGTGACCAGGCCGTCGACCTGGCCGAAGAGCTTCTCGATCCGGGTGAGAGTGGCCTGCAGGGGCGCCTGCATGTTCGAAGGCACCATCGTGCGGGCCTCGCCCACACGCGAGAACGCGATGTAGGGGCGCTGCACGCGGCCCTCGAGCGCAGCGCGCTCCACATCCACGCCCTGGGCCTGGGCGTCCATCACCTTGGCCTGTGCCATCGCTTCGTCGACGCGCTGCTTCAACTCGTCCCACGACGAGATGACGGGCAGGTTCGCGATCGGCGTGGGCAGGTCTACCCGGCGGTTCACCACCGAGAGCACGCGAAGGCCCGGGCTGCCCTCGGGTACACCGGCCTTGCGGGACAAGATGGGGGCGGTCTCGAACGCGGCCTGGATCTGGTAGCGCTCGTTGATCATCTGCAGGAAGCTGCGCGACGAAGGCGCCAGCTCGCCGGGGACCGCGTCCGCCGCCACCACGATCACTGCGCGACCCCCGTCCTTTAGCGAGCGCAGCGCATTGATCGCGAGCATGTAGTCGGTGCGCCGGCCGTCTGCGCTGAGCACCGGATCGGCGTTGATGAACAGGGCGTCGGCGCCGACCTCACGGGCCGCGGCGAAGTCGCCTTCCTGCCACTCGGTGTTCACTCGCACGTTGACGGCGCTGGACAGGGCTTCCATGTCCTTGGTGCCCCGGTACGCCCGCACCGTGGTGCCTTCCGCCAGGAAGGCAAAGCTCGCACCGTCGAAGGCGTTGGGCACGACCACGGTCAGGCCAGCCGTGTCGCCCAACAGCCGCTGGCTGGCCACTGAGAGCGGCGTAGGCATCGTGCCCAGGCCCCGCAGCCGCCCCCGGAATGGCGGCAGCATGTCGGTCAGGCGCGCCGATTCCCCGTAGGCGTCCTGCGCTACCTCGAAGGAGTCACGCAGGTAGCGCAGCAACGCCGTCTCGATGGCAGCGTGCACCTCGTCGTGTAGTTCGGAGGACCAGGCCGCGGGACGGCCCTCGCCATCCTCCTTGACCCCGTGGATCGCGCGCAGGAAGCGTTCGGTGTCCTCGGTGTGCTGGACCTCGCCCAGCACCATCGATCGCACGAAGCCGTCGGCGCACTGCAGCAGCGCCTTCGTGCGCGCGTCGCCGGAGGCGTCGGCCGGCATGCGCAGGAAGACATGGGGCTGGCTCGCGTCGGACTCGACCACACGCACCTCGGCGGCCTGTGCGTTGAGCTTGATGAGGTAGCGCGAGCCGGCTGCCTCGAAAACGCGGTCGCCATCCGAGTTGCGTCCCAACAGCACCGCGTTGTTGATGTCGATCGCGGCGTCGCGCTCCTCGCGCGTTACCGGGCGTTCGTCGGAGCGGCGGGCCTGCTGCAGGTTGAGCATGTAGCTCTCGGGCGCCATCTCGCGCACTGCGACCTGCGGAAAGATGGGCCGAAAGGACGATGCCAACGGGCGCTCGCCTGGGCGCACTCGGCGCACCAGGTACTTGCGCGCGCCGCCGGCGCTGAAGCCGAGCTGGGCGATGGATTTCGCCCAGGCCGGGTTGAGGTAGGACAGCCCCGTGATGAACAGATGCAGGTGGCGCTCGCCCCCCACGTCGATCTCTGCGATCTTCAGACGCGCACCGGACGCGTCGTTGAGGTCAATCCACTTTGGCATATGCCCTGCTCTCAAAAAAATATGCGCACCGCATGTGACCTCCGAAAGAAGGCCCATGGGTGCGACTGGTCAGGGTTGGATCAAGACGCCAGGGTTTTGACCGGGATACTCATGCTGTCTCGGAAAACCTGGCCGCACCCATGGACGGCCAGGTTTCCACCGGGCCTTTCAGCCACGGGGCGCAGCAGCAGCAGCAGCTTCGCTCGGGTCGATGTCGTCGGCTTCGTGGTCACCGGCCGGCGCATTGTTTTCGCTGTGCGCGCGCGCGTCCTTGGCCTTGTAGTGGTGCTCCAGGCCGGCGGCCGTGTAGACGGCGATCTGGTTCACCTCTTCCCAGTCGAGTTGGTCCTTGCCCTGGAAGCGAACAGTCTTGGCTTTCGGAAGGCCCGCCGGCACTGCAGCGTCGCCTTCGCCTTCCATGATGATGTTGCCGTCCGCGCCGGCGAAGATCGGCTTGATCTTGTCGGCCGTGGCCCCGTTCATCGGCTTCACGCTGATGAAGGACTTGTCCTTGTCGAACGGCTGGCCGTCGCCGATGCGCTCACCAGCGCGTACCTGGCTCACGTAGATGTCGATCGGGCCGTCGTGGTGCACCAGTGCATTCGCGGCCAGCAGGCCCATGACGGTGCGGCCCAGGTTCTGGTCCAGACGGATCTTGACGCTCTCGCCGTCGCTCAGGCGCACGGTAGCGATCGGGTACGTCTGCGGCGCCTGGCCCGCGGGAGCGTAGGTGTCGGTACCGGCCTTCACGCTGATCACGTTGCCCGAGATCTGGCGAGCCAGTTGCTGAGCGCCGTTTTCGTCCTTGTAGAGGAAACCTGCCGACTTGAGCTCGGGGTTCTTTTCGATTTCGGCTGCGGACATGTGCTTGTTCGTACGCTCCACGAGGGACATGTAGAGCAGGTTCTTGCGTTCGCCGCCGGATTTGGTGATAGCCATTTGTTCAATCTCCTAAAGTTGAGAACAAAGATGAGACCGCACGTGGTCTGAATGTTCGCGAGGCTTGTGCGGCCTCATCTTTGGCCACGCGAACACTTCGGGAGCGGCTGCGCCTATCCGCGCGGCGCCTCCGCCGTTGTTTCTTCTTCTTCCTGATGTTCCTGGTCCGCCAGGTGATCAGACTCCCGCTCGCTCTGGACGACAGGCGCCACATGCAGCGGGTAGTGGATGTCGATGAACGCTTCCATCTCTTGCTTGATCGGCTTGTCGACTCGGAAGATGGGCTGCTCGGCGACGTACGCTTCCAGGTCGATCCCGAACGCCTCAGCGTGCTCAGCCAGCTTGTCCGCGTCGACCTTGTTGGTCCTGAACTGCTTGAGGTCGACGTTCAGGCTCTTAAGATGGGCGGCCATGGCCTTGTCGTCGTAGCCGTCCTTCTTCACGACCTGGGCCATCTGCTCCGGCGTGAGGACTTCTTGGACCTTCTCGACGTCGATCTTGAAGTTCGCGGTCAGCGTTCCCGCGCCCGGCATGACCACCTTGTGTCCGTCGAGGCGGCGGGCGCCCAGCCCCAGCAGCAGCTCGGCGCGCAGCTCCTGGGCACGCTTGTCGGCAGCATTGGCCAGCGCCGAGGCGTTGGCCATGCGCACGGCCAGGTCGGCGTGCTTGAGCACGAAGGCTTCGGCATCGGCGAGCACCGGCGTGCGCACGTAGGGAGGCACCTCACCAGTCATGACGCAGTTCCAGCCCCAGCTGCCCGACAGGCGGACCATGTCCTTGAGTTCGTCGTTCACCACGATGACGTCGTCCTTCAGGCGCCAGCCAGCCCAGTCGTACTGGCTCAGCATCAGGCCGTGCAGCTCGATCCCCTGCTCGTCGCACAGGATTGCGCCCTGGGCTAGCTGGCAGCCGTACTGGAAATGGATCTCGGCGTCGTCTTCGACGCGGCTGGGGGCCTTGTAGTCGGCGAGCCAGCGCGACATCGGGCGCGCATCGGCCATCGCTCGCGTCAGAGCCAACAGGCGGGAGGGGATCAGTGCCACCTCGTCGGGGCTGTAGCGCATCCACGGCAGCGAGCCTTGGGCCTTGCTGAGCTTGTCGAAGGCTTCCTGGTCGCGGTGGGCGCCGTATTTCTTGTAAAACTTGCTGGCGTGCAGCGGCTCGTTCTCGTGGCCGCGCTGCATGTGTTCGTTGGTCTCGACGGGTGCACGACGCATCAGCTTGCCCAGGACGATATCGTGGGCGTTGGCCATGTGATCGGCGCGCACGCCATGGTGGTTGCGCACCAGCACACCGATCTCCGAGCCGCCGAAGCCGTTCAGGCGGATCGCGTGCCAGACGGCCTGCTCACCGTGCAGGTTGACCACTGTGTCCACCCACTGCCGTGCATCGGACAGCGCGATCAGGTCGCGTTGGGGCAGCGCGTCGACCAGCGACCACACCTTCTTGGTGATCGCTTCCTTCTCTTCGCCGCTCAGCACGTGGTCCAGCGCATCCATCTCGTCACACCTCTTTCGTAGGCCTTACAGGCGTTCATCAAACCTGATGTTTTCCAATGTTCCGCAAATATATAGTGTCGCGACGGAATTGTGCGTTTTGTTTCGCACTATGTTTCGATGCATGTTTTTTACATGTTTCGCAGCAGTTGCTTTTGCTTCCTCATGACCCGCAGTGCACTGAGCGAACGTCCTGCGCCGGCGGGACGGGCGTTCGACATCGGCGGGATGAAGTCATCGAAATCTGCGGCGGCCAGCGCGCACGCAGGGGCAAGCTCGCAGCACGAAGAAAAAGCGGCCCCCAGCCAGAGCCGGGGGCCGCGAACGCTACGCCGGCGTCGCCGGGTTCACGAGGAGGGAGAACCTTGCTGGGTAGGGGCGCGGCTCACTTGCCCCAAAACTTGAAGTCGAGCTCGTCCAACGGCTGGTCGAACGTGAAGCGCTGCCGGTAGAACCGCGGACGGGCCGCCAGCACGCCTGAGCGCATCTTGCTGCGCAGGCGGCGGATCGCCCACAGGATCGTGCGGTTCTTGTACGCGGCGTAGCCGAAGACCACGCACACCGCAAAGGCGATGCCCACGGTCCACCATGAGAAGTGGAAGAGCGCGAGCACCATCGGCGCCCCCGCCTGGGGCGGGAGTGGCGTCCCCGGAATCCGGTATGCCTTGCCAGTGCGCGGCCAGGAACTGCTCATGCGACAGCCTCCTCTGCGGCCGCCACGGCGGCGGCGTCACTGGCGATACGCCCCGGCAGGGAGATCAGCTGCTTGTCGCCTGGGTTCACGCCGCGTTCCTTGCAGTAGTCGGTCGCCTCGCGCAAGGTCATAGAGGACACCTCGACGAAGCTCTCAAAGCTGATCATCTCGCTGGACAGGGCCGCGAACGCCTTGGACTCGAAGTCGTTGCCTCGCGCCGAGACCATGCGGCGCACCGACATGCCCCATTCGTGCACAGGCTTGTCCTCCAGGCCGCGCTTCACCTCGCGATCGAAGACGCACCAGGAACGGAAGGCCATCACCTTGCCGTCGACCCGGCGTGCGAGCTTCTGGGCGATGACCAGGCGGGCTTGTTCGATGAACTCGTTGGCCACCCGCGCGTGCTCCACGGGCGGGAACAGCTGCAGCGTGCGCGAGAGTGCCCGGTCGGGCGTTTCCGTGTGCATGGTGGCGTACGCGGCGTGGCCGGTTGCGCCGAGCTCGAACCCGGCCCGTGCACTGTCCATGTCCCGGATTTCGCCCATCTGGATGACCTGTCCTTTTCGGCGCATGGCATTGGGGCCAACCATGTCCATGCTGCGCAGCTGCGCACCCACGCCGATCTCTGTCTGTGTTGGCTCTGGCATGTGCCCCTGGGCATAGCCCTTCAGGAGGTACTCCACGGGCTGTTCGTAGGTCAGGATGTGCACCGGATCGTGGCGGCGCTCCTCGAGGCGGTAGCGGTGCGTAGCGGCGAGCAGCGTGGACTTGCCCGAGCCAGTCGTGCCCACGATCAGGATCATGCCGTAGCGTGGGAACAGGTTCTCCATCAGCTCCGGCTCCAGGCCGAGCTGCCCGCAGGTCGGAATCTGCTGGGGCATCGCCCGCAGCGTGATGTTCACGCCCGAACTGGTGTTCCCCACCGAGCAGCCCGTCGCGTTCAACCGGAAGGACAGCACCCTGTCGCGCGACACCACGGCGTCGACCCGCGAGTCGATCGCGTTGCCCGCGCCGATCTCGGTCTGGCCGCTCTCGTTGAAGAGCAGACTCAAAACGGAGTTGACCTCCGAGTCGTCCAGGCGACGGTCCGTGACCGGCTGCCAGAGCCGATTCACTTCGGCCCAGACATAGTCGGTCGAGGAGAACTTGATGTCGGAGCAGCCCAGGTCGTACACGCTGGAGAGGAACCCGTTGAGGTCCTCCCGACGGATGTGCCCGATCGGAAGCTTGAACCTGGGCGCTACGGTGGAAGTGGCGTCGAGCACTGGCGCGGCTATTCCAGCGGCTTCCAGCCCTTGGCGTCCGAGAAGTCGGCCTGCTGGGTGATGCGGAACATCGTGTTGCCCACGGAAATGGTGTTCGGGTTCTCACGATCCACCATGGACTGGGCGGTGGCGATCACGGGAATCGACACCATGCCGCGTTTCCACAGGTCATAGAACAGGCGCATGCCGAAGTAGGCCTTCTCCAGGCTGGCAACGTTCATCTCGAAGATCTGCTGCGCCTGGCTACGGCCGATGGCCACGGCCTTGGCCACTTCCTGCTTCCAGAACTCCTGCTCGGCGCCATCGCGCGGCAGCAGCGGCTTGACGCTGGACATGTCCGCGGCGTCTTCCCGCGGCAGCCCGAGCAGCAACCAGTCGCGCCAGGTGGGCGCCATGGCGACGAAGCGCGCGGGTTCCTCGATGCGGTAGATCGCGCCCGAGACGCGCATCGTCGTGGCCTCGAGCGAGATGGCATCCCGGCTCTCCATGATCACTGGGGGCAAGACGCCTGGGCCCATAAGCAGGGAGCCGAAGTCGAAGCGCTTGTCCAGGTCGCGGTCGCGCCGGGCCACCTCGACCGCGATCTCACGCGATCGCTGCAGCAGGCCCAGCCGAGTGCCCAGGCCAAAGGCCGTCTCGCGCAGCGCGGTCTCGCGCACCATGCTCAGCCGGCTTGTGGATTCGGTCGTGCCGCGGGCGTTCATCAGCGCGTCGATCGAGAGGGCCTCGGTCTGGGCGCTGGCGCTCTGCGCGCAGGCAAAACACGCAACCGCCGCAGCGGTCGCGCTCAGAAAGCGTTGTGCGGGGCTCATCACGGCCTGGTCAGTACGCGCGGTACCGGATTTCGACGCCATTGCCGCCCAGCACTAGGTCAGCGCGCTGGCCGAGTTGGTAGCCAATGTCGCGCATCACCTCGTCCACGGGCACGCCGATGGCATGGACCTGGACGTACAACGGCATGCGCGGGGTCGGGCCAGTCACGCTGACCTTCTGGCCGGTGAGGGGCTCGAAGTTCTTGAGCAGCCCGTAGGCATCGCCTCGCCAGGTCACCCACAACTTGCCTTCATGCAGCCGGGGTGCAGGCGCCTTGGCATCGGCGCTGCTCGTGAACAGCGGCTGGTCGGCCGACTTGGCGAACAGACGATCCAGCTCCGCAGCTGCGGGATCGGTCGACGCGACCGGCGGGGGCGTCGTGGTGCAGGCGGCAAGGGTGAGGAGTGCGACTGAGAGTGCGCTCGCGCCGAGAATCCGCGGGATGTGTTTCATGAAGTCAGACCTGAGGAAGGGGCTTGGCAAAATCACCGGCCAAGTGGCTTTGTTTCGTGCGGATACTACCGCGCAGAACATGCTGCGGCAATTGATTCCCTCATTTCCGCATCCCATGTTTGCGACATGTTGAGAGGAAGCGACGTTGACGCCGTCGCCAACGCCGCTAGCCTCCCGGTGCTGGGCTTGCGCCGACGGCTCCATGCGCCACGTCCATGGGGCGTGGCCAATGGCCTCGGGCCTCCCGCGAACGCGCCATCTCCCCGCTACGCAGGGCCTGAAAGATCGTTTCGGTGGTGGGCGTGGGCTGGCCCGCGATCCGCTCGTTCAGCCAGCGCCCGCAGTCCTTCAGAACGGCCCAGACTTCCTGGAAGATTCCGCGCGGCTGGGGCTCGGTGATCTCCATCGCTCCCGTGCTCCACAAGGCGAACGCGTGGGCGGCGCACTCCTCCGGATGCGAGCACTGGCGGGCCGCATCGATCTCGCCCATGTCGATGAGTGTCTGCTGGGTTCGCCGGGCGATGGGCTTGTGCGAGGCAAACTCACGCTGCATTGTCACGCGCTCGTCGACGGTGAGCATGTTCTCGGTAGCGAAGTGCCAGGCCTCGTGCCGTGCGGCACGGTCCAGGTCCTGCGCGCACAGATTCAGCAGGATGCCGTTGTTGATGTACTTTCCCGCCACCTGGCGGGCCGTGGCCAGGTCATAGAGCGTGTCCATCAGCTTCACGTGACGCGTGGTGCCCATCATCAGGTCACATTCGGCCAGGACGCGGTTGACCTCTTCCTGGCCGTTGCGCGCGCTCTTCCACACCGGCGAGAGGCTGTACATCGGCATGGGACCTCGCAGCACTTCCTTCATGGCCGGCGTCATCTCGAACTGGGGCACCGTGTGGGGCTGCCCAGCGATTTCCACCGTCCCCATCGAGACCTTCGCGCCCAGGGGCTTGAGAACCTTGTCCGCGATCTTCGGCAGGATGTTCAGGTAGAAGTCGTCTAGGCTCTTGCCTCCGCCGGCCCTCCCGCCGTTGCGCAGGCCCTCGGTGATCCAGGCGAACTGCGTGACTGCGGGGAGCATCGCGGCGCGCTGCATCTGCCGGCGAAGCAGCAGGCCCGACCATTCTTCGGTGTTTGTGACGAACGGCGCAGCCGGGATCGCGCCACCCCAGCCCTTGCTGCGGCCAAGCTCGGCTGCCGCGAGCATTTCCGGGTCAGTCGGCTTGTAGGCGACGCCACGGATCTCGATCGAGGCCTTGGCCTTGATTGCGGCATGGACGAGCGTGGATTCGTCGGCACTCATCGTTCCGAGCTTGGTGCGAATGAGATCGACCACAGCCTGGCGACCAGCGCGCCGTGCCGCCTTCCCTCCCTGTTGCGCCCAGTCCGACTGGAGCTCCTCCACAAAGTACAGGGCCCCCCGCTCAGTAACCCGTGCGTGTGCCATGAGGTTCTTGTCGACTGTGCCGTCGAGCGCACTGCTGAAGTGGGGAGCGGCGAAGTCCCAGGCCACCGGGAGCAAGGCCCGCAGGGCCTTCATCTGCGCTTGCATCTTCACGGGCAGATCGGGATCGTCCATGAGCGTCTCCAGGCTGAATGCCAGGTCGGCCGCGTCGTACTGCATAGACTCGAGGCGGTACTCCAGCTCGCTCAGCTCGTCCTGGACGTTGTCGCGATGGGAGTTCAGCACATACAGGTATTCGCGGTACGTCCCGCCCGGATGCCTGTAGCTGTCGTACCGGGTCTTGCGGAGCTCGATCTCCTTCACGGTCGGCAGGCCCGAGAGCACGATCGCCCCCACCTGCTCTCGGGTGAGTGAGCGTTCCATCGACGCCTCCAGCTGCTCGAGCACCTTGCTGTCTTTCAACTCGGACAACTTGACGCCCTTCGTCTGCAGCGCCCGGATGGTGGCCGCCCACTGCTTGGGAGGCGCCTTGCCCTGGCTGCCGGTCGCCAGGGCCTGGTGCAGCTTCGAGAAGAAACCGGCATCGGCAGTGGACGCGACGGTCTCGAGCGTGTGGCGTGCGTTCAGGTAGCAGTAGATGTCGCCATTGGAATTGATCATTCGTATTCACCTATCGGGACAGAGGAATGATTCTAGGTGCGCGCTTCCGGATTCACTTTTCTTTTGATGGCGGCGCTTCCATTCGCCGGGCCCAATGGCGCGCGTCGAGGATGCGTCGATCCTAGCGACACCAAGGCCCCGCTAGGCACCTGGTCCATGCAGGACCCCGAGCATCCGAAGCTTCGGACGCGGCTGGCCCTTTCTTCAACCACAGAAGGCCGAAGCTTCGGGCAAGTCGCCGTCAGCGCTAAGTTGTCCCAAGCTTCTCCCTTTGAAGGGACAGGTCAGCATCGCGCACCATCGGCCGATCTCGATCGCCATCGACTTGTCCGAAGTTCGCCCGAAACATCGCCCAAGTTCGCCACGAAGCGACGCCATGCGGGCCGGTGACCCATCTCTGTCCTCCTGACTTGGTCGAAGCTTGTCCGAAAGATCGCCCTTCTCTCGGCCCTTCTTCGATGAATCTTCCGCCATCCGAATCTTCGGCCTTTGCTGGCCGAGCTTTGGAGGAAGCACGGCCCAAGCTTCGACCAGCCGTTTCAACGATCAACATTGACGGCTTCTTTCTCATGTGCCATTCTTTCGTGCAGGCACATTTCTGCCAAACAATAGGAATCAGCATGAGAAGCAGCACAAATCCCCCGGTCGTTGTGGCGATCGATCTCGGCTACGGCCTGACCAAGTTCGCGCACCTGAATCGCGCCAACGGCGGCACTGAGGTCGCGTATGACCTCTTTCCGTCCATGGCGCTGGGCGTAGACCGCCGGCGCTACGAGCTCGAGGAACGCCGCAGCGAGAACGTGAAGGTGGTCAGCTACAACGGCGAGTCGTTCGTCGTGGGCCCCGATGTCACGAACCGCGTCGCCTCCAGCTCCGATTTCGGCCGCCACCTGGACGACAAGTACTACGACAGCGCCCCGTACCACGCCCTCATGCGCGGCGCGCTGAGCTACATCAATGAGGACCACATCGACGTCCTGGCGCTGGGCCTGCCGGTGAGCCACTTCCGCGATCCGGGCAAGCCCGCCGCGCTGAAGAAAGCCTATACCGGGGTGGTTGACATTGATGGTCAGCGTCAAGTGACTATCAACAAGGTGGTCGTTCGACCCCAGCCGATGGGCGGTTTCTACAGCCTGGACCGCGATATCGAGGGCATCAACCAGACCATTGCGAAGTACCCGCACTCGGGCCTGAAGCCGCTCAAGGACTGGAACCACCTGGTGGAGACGATGACCATCGTGACCGTCGACCCGGGCGAATACACCCTCGACTGGCTGCTCGTGAACAAGGGCAAGCCGAACACCGACGTCTCGGGCGCCGCGAGCGACGCAGGCCGCCACCGGGTCATGACCTCGGTCAAGGAGCACCTGGAAGCGAAGATCGGCCGCGCCATCGCGCCCTCGAACCTGCAGCGCCTGAACAATTCGCTGCGCACCGGCGCCGGCTTCAAGCTGGACGGCCGCGCCATCGACATGACCGACCCGGAGATCCTGGAGGCCGCGCGCCGCGCCGTGCGCGACCCAGTGGGCATCATGATGAACGGCATCAAAGGCGCCTGGGACATCATCGACATGATCGTCTTGGTCGGCGGCCACCCGGCGCATTACGCCGAGGAGATCGCTTCGCGCATGCCGGACATGCCGATCTACGTACCAAAGCATTCGGTTTTCAGCAATGTCGAGGGCTTGCAGCTGATCGGCGAAGGCGTTGCCGCGGCCGACGCCGAAGCCAATCGCTCCGTCGTTGAGGCCGCCTGAGGCCGTTCATGATCGACGATCCCCACGACTTCCTCGACATCAAGATCCGCCTGGTGCGCGGTGAGAGCCCGATCCTGTTCAAGGCCCTCGAGGGCATCGAATCGCGGCCCGGTTCGCGCACACGCACGCTTTACTTCCGCCAGCTCGCCGAGATGGGTCTGATGGTCCAGGAAGAGCGTATGCGGCGCGATCCGGGTGTGTCGACACGCACAGCGTCGGCCCTGGTACGCGATCTCACGACCTCGGCGTCCGCCGTGCAGGCGGCTCCAGCGCCCACACCGAGCGCACCTGCACTGGTGGCCCAGGCGCCGGCCAGCGCTGCCCCCGCTCCAACGCCATCACCGTCGATGCCCGCAGCGCCGCCTGCGACCGTGCAGTCTCCAGCTGTGCCAGCGCCAGTGGCTCACGGTGCCCAGGACAGTGATCGCCCCGCGCCCCGCACCGCGGGCCAGGGCGGCGCCAGGCGGCTGCTCGAAGGCGAAGACTATGCGTGAACCCGCCCCTCAATGCGGCGAGCAATTGCTAGTAGCCATGGCTACTAGCAATTGCTCGGCACCGAATGCGCGAATTGGCGTGCGCTGTTTTGCTAGTAGCCATGGCTACTAGCAATCTCACGCACATCGCCAAGCACGAAGGTGCTTCAGAAGATGCCGAGTGTTTGCTAGTAGCCATGGCTACTAGCAAACACTCGCGGGTCATCGTCAAGAGGTTGCGGGCCATAGGGTACGACCGCAAAACGCCCGTTCATGCCGGGTGATTGCTAGTAGCCATGGCTACTAGCAATTGCTCGCACAGCCCAAAAACGACGATTTCTCGGAGTTGTAACCAGAATTCTTAGCAGCTATTAGCCATACGCGAGAAAACAGCCCTTTGCGGACCCGTTCGACAGGCACCAGCTCCACCAAGACCAAGCCCCTCCCGAACTCCGCCACCCGCGAACTTGGCCGAACTCTGGACCAACGCCACCCGAACCAACGCCCAACCCGGCACCATGTCCTCGCGCAGACCTCGCTCCCCCCACAGCTGGCACACCCGAGACCCGTCCCCCCGAAACACGCGCCTCCCCCGAACACAGTTCCAGGCCATCGCCCAAGACCAGACCCCCATGGACAACAACTCCCCCCAAGAACCAACTTCCATGCACGACGTCCACCCCGAACTCGTCGCGCCCGGAGCTCAGACCCCGAGCAGCACCAATTCCGACCAGGCCGGTTCGACCTCGCCAACAGCCGCTGAGTCCGCCACGTCTCTCGCCGACTGGTTCGAAGCAGCCTCTCGCAAGGTCTCCGAGGCCACCGCGATCCGGTACCACCGCTACTACATCATGCTGGTGAACCGAGCCGCGCGATCGAAGGACATGGACCCGGACTTCGTGACGCCAGCAGACCTGGTGCGCGAAATCGACACCGACCCGACGCTCAAGAGCAGCACCAAGAACACCTACCGCGCCGTCATCGTCTGGGCTCTGGACCAGTCCACCTTCGAGTTCGATCCGCAGGTGCGTGCCGACGGGATCAAGGCGGTGCAGGCGTTCTATCCGCGGCTGAGCCGATCGCGCGAGCAAGTCCCCGGCCTGGTCGAGCGCAACTCCCGCGCCCGCGGGCGCTCGATTCCCGAGGCGGATCTCGGTCCGCTGCTGAACGCCCTACTCTCGGCCAAGTCCTCGAAGATGAACTGGGCCCGCCGCACGACCGCGTGGCTCAGTGCCGGGATCGCAACCGGCGCACGGCCCGGCGAATGGGAGACCGCCTACTGGCTGGACCGGGACAACCGGATCCTGCGCGTGCCCAACCTCAAGCTCAAGAAGCACCCACCCTTCAGCTGGACCCACATCCCGGCCCGGCTGCTGACTCGCGCCGAGACCGATCTGATGGAGATGCTCGAAGCCGACCCGGACAACGCGGCAGCAGTGCTCGACGCGGCCCAGCGCCAGAAGGCCTTTATCGCGCGCAACATGTCCTTCTTCGACCAGTTGGAGACACAGACCGACGTTGCAAACCTCGAGGCGCTCGACACCCTGCATCGGCTGCGCGCCTGGGAGCTGCACAACCAGGAGCTGGCCTGGCGCGACATCGAGGTGCCCTACCGCTGGGCTAACGCTGTCGACACACAGGTGAGCAATGTCCGTGACTTCCTTGCCGAGGACGTCGAGAACACCTTCGAGCGGATGTTCAACGGCTGCCGCACCGCCCTGGCCGCGGCCTGCAAGCGCGCGTTCCCGGACGGGCGGCTTTACTCGCTCTACGACACCCGGTCGACAGCCTCGGCCAACATGCAGGCCACGATCGGGGCGGATGTCGCCTCCATGGTCCTGGGCCACTACATGCAGCGCCGTCGCTCGATCAAGCACTACGCCGGCCAGGACCGCGCCTTCCGCCGCGCTGGCAAGTTCGCGCCCAAGCTGGCCAAGACACAAGCGCAGGATCTGCCGGCGGAGCGACCGGACGAAGGCCAAACAGAGCAACCTAGTGACCAGACCTCGCCGGCAGAGTCCATGCCACGGCCCGGCGAATAAGGGACTTCGAATGTCGAGCCTACTCAATTTCGTCCTGCGCCTCGATGGCGTTTTGCTTCGGGCTGAGATTTCATCTGGTGGCTTGAGCGAGGTCTTCGACCCACTCATCTTCCAAGGTGATCAGGCAGCCATCTCGAGCTACCTCACGAGGTGCGCCGTTCAACCGATGGCGCCTGTCGCTCCTTTCGACTCCGGCCTGGTGGTCATCGACGTGGATCAAAAAACGATCTGGGATGTGCAGGTGGCCAGGGCATTGACCCTCCTCTCATCCTCCCTCGACCACTCCTGGATCCACCTGGAGAAACTGAGCGAGCTGGGGTGGGTGGGCACGGGCCTGGTTGATTCCAAGACGAAGGCAATCGTTGTTCCCTACCCGCAGGTTGGGTTGAGCTACGACTGGTACCTGGAGCAGAAAACTAGGCACAACGAACAGTTCAAGAAAGACCACCCCGACCTCGGTTGGCAGAATCTGAAGTGGGCGGCCATGATGGCACTGGGGGCCGCACAACCGCGAGTCCCCTTTGCTCCACTGGGCTGGACGTTCAAAGGTAACGACGTCCCAGTGGAGCACGTCGAAACCCTGATGACTGGCCTGATCGAGGCGGGCTTCCCGATCAAGAAGCGCGACACGGTCATGTGGCGCTCGTGGATCGCCGAACGCAGTCGTCAACATGGTTAGTCCGGTAGCCATTCGCACAGGCCCGGCGCCACTGTTCCGGGAATTGGTTCGCAACGAATCAATCACCGAATCAAGACCGGAATCTCCTGTACCTGCCTCCCGGAGCATCTGCGTCAACCCACATGCTCCAGCCCCCCTTTCTGGTCGCGCTCAAAGACACTCAGCAGCCGTCCTTGGTACCACCCATCAGTTCGTTTTTTGTTCCGCAGCGCAACAGAACGCGGAACATAAATCTCGCGCGTGGAACAAGAGTTCATCCTTGAACGGACCTTTGGCACACAAGCCCCTGCGCCGTAACGATCTTCCGTTCGCGAGCCGGCACTGGCAGTCTGCTCCACGAGGTGCGTGGAACATTTTTTCTTTGCTAAACCCTCTCCGTGAAACAATTGCGTTGCTCGACCACAACGAGTTTTTCTTTCGCTGCGACAAAGACTTAGCTCCTTTTCCTGTTCGCCCAGGGCGAAATGTTCCACGGATTTCAGACAGTTTTGCATGTAGCCCGTCGAGGCTGCAATAATTCGGTTATTCAGTAACTAAATTAGCCATGCCTGAATCCACCGTCCCACTGCCGACCCCCAGCGCGCCTGTTGCCTCGCTCGCCACGGGTGGCGACCAGGTAGCCAGCAGCGTCAACAGCAACTCGTGGCCGGAGCGCTGCACCCTTGCTGAATTGGCCCGCATCCTGACGATGATGTACGGAGGCCAAGCTCCCAGCGAGTCCTCGCTTAAGAAGTGGAGCTCCAGCGGCGTGTTCAACGGCTGCGTCGTGGTCGAGCCCCTGACCGAGCAACAGGCCCTGCCCTCCTTCACCCGCGAAGCGCTGCTGCGGCCGCGTCGAGCCGGCAGGCCTGGTCATTGCCTGGACACGGGCATGGCCCTGGAGAAGGTGTACGAGCAGTGGCCCCACTTGACGGAGACCGCGCCGGACAAGGTGCTTCAGCTGGCGGTGGCGCGGGTGTCCGATCATCTGCAGGGCGTCATGAAGAGCCTAGTGCCGGCCGCGGCTGCTACCACCGCCCCGGGACCGACACCTTCGGGCGTGACGGCACTTCCCCCCGCTGCGGCGAGTCCTCTTGCCGTGGCAGCCTCCCCCGCGGCAGGCGCTTCCGAAACCCAGCTCGATCGCATCGAGCGCCTGGTGGACGCACTCGTGGTGGAGGTGGCGGTGATCAAGCGCGAAATGGCCCAGGTCTCCAGCCCACGCAACAACCTGCTCACCAAGCTCGACGACGCGGTGACGCGGGCCCAGCAGGCCCTCGCTTCGGGCACTCGCGGCACCGGCGGCGATCCCCTGGCGGAGGCCAAGCGCGAGCGCGACATGGGCGTTCTGAAGGGGATGATGGGCGAGATCCTGGGGCGACTGGAAACCTTGGGAGCTAAGTCCTGACGGCCCGCAAATGAAGGGGGTGGCTACCTGGTCGCCACCCCCTTCGCACCAGGCTGCCGGGCAATTTCCCTGGGGCTTGCTACCTCAAGGTGAGAGTACCTGGCTGCCCGAATAATGGCCTGGGCGGCTACCTGGTCGCCACCCTTCTTCGACTCGTAGCTCCGGCCGCTCCCGGCTGTAACTGACGAAAAAAAAGGCGGCCATTGCCGCCTTGTCCCACCTGGGGCTGGCTATTGCCTACTTGTCGGCCAAGACTCTGGCGATGGCCTCGACCACGGCGGCCGTCTGGGCGTCATCCAGCAACCCCGAGTTGACTGTAAAGATCGCCCGGCCTTGCGTGTCACGCTTCCAGGTTCCAAACACGCCGCCGACGGCGCTCATGTTCTTGGCCGGTGTTGCGCCCTTCTTGATGCCCAGCAACGCAGCGACGACCTTGCTCGCATCGAGCTTGTTCTCACGTTGCCGAACCGCTTCCGCCCGCTTGAGCACAGCCTTTGCGTTCTCGTCCAACGCAGCTTGCAACACCTCTGCGTGCGCGGGCTTGATATCGAGCGGTGACTCGAAGGACTCGACGATCGCAGGGGGCAACCTGGCCACCAACAGAACTTTCTGAATCCAGCGCCGGCTGACGCCGATGACCTCGGCCAGGTGCCGCTCCGAGCGGAAGAAGCCCTCCTTCTCGTCAAGCGCGTTGAGATACATCACTCCCGTTTCGTAAGCTGAGAGGTCAGACTTCTCCCGGTTCTCTCGCTCCATAGCCAGGAAGTGCGCCTCGTGCGTCAGTGGCTTGTCCCAGATAAGTGCCAGCACAGGCAACCCCAACTGAAGGCAGGCCTCCAAGCGGCGATGGCCATACACCAGCACGTAGCCCTGTTCTTCGCCCGCCTTTGGGACGACCAGAATGGGCTGCACGTTGCCGCCCGCCGCCTTGATCGATTCCTTCAGGCGAGCGAATTCCGGCGTCAGGAACGACTTCATGTGGCGGTTCGCCACCTTGGACCGCTCCACCTTGGCCGGATCCAGATAGGTGGCCGGCATGGAGTTGTCCCACTGCTCCATCCGCTGGCGCATCTGGGCGAGCTCCGCCTGCAGCTCCACGATCTGGCTGTTGGTCTGCATCAGGCGCCCGGGCGCAGTTCGAACCGGCGCCGGCGTGCCTTCGCCCGGTGCAACGGGCTGCGCTGCCTTTTCGGACATGCGCTGCTCAACGAGGGTGGTCGTATCGAAAATTCTTTTCCCAAAAGTGGCCATTCCTCACTCCTTATTCGACCGGGGTGGCTACCTGGTCGCCACCCCCTGCAAACACCTTCGCACCCGCTCCCGAGACCGTGCGATTGCGCCAGGTGTGGACGATGGAAGACTCGATCAGCTCGACCAGGCGATCGTAGGCATCCAGGGCCCGCTTATACGTTCGGGCATTCAATTCGTTGCGCCCAACGTCGTAGATCGTCCCGAAATCGGCAGCCTTGCTCTTCGTCGCTGACGTTTTAGGGATCTCGATCGGCAGAAGATACTCGCCGTAGACCTGCTGCACCCAGCGCCTGACCGCCGCGGTCACGGCATCCACGTTGTCGGGCTCGACCTGCGTCAGCAGCACGTGGATGAAGTCGAAGAACTTGGGCACGGGGGCTCGCTTCTCGAGATCGGCGCCCAGCTCGGAGAAGAGGGCCCAAAACTGCGACAGGCTCGCATAGTCCAGGGCCGAGGGCGGGATGGGCACGATGAGCCCGTCAGCCGCATACAGCGCGTTCAGAGTGACGTAACTCAAGCTGGGCGGCGTATCGATGACGATCACGTCGTAGACATCGCGTAATGGCTCAAGCCCCTCGCTGAGCACGTTCCAGAACTGCGCAGACGCATCGCCACTGGCCAGGCTGGGCAGCAGGAACTCGGCATCGAACAGGAAAGGCGCCGCGGCAATCAGGTCCAAGCCATCCCAGTAGGTGCTGCGCACGGCGTAGCGCAGATCCTCGTAGGCGGGCTGTTTTTTCTCCGGCGGCTCACTTCTATTGTTGATGAGTTCCAGAATGGTCATTTCGGACTCTATGTCCGAGCCCGGCAGCAGACCGAAGAGGGTGCTCATGGACCCTTGCGGATCGCAATCGACAGCCAGCACCTTGTGGCCGCGCAAAGCAAGCCCCTGCGCCAGCACCATCGCCGTCGTGGTCTTATTAGACCCGCCCTTGAAGTTGCTGCTGGCGAGGACCACGCCCTTCTGGCCCTTCGGCCGCATGCGATCCGTGCGAAACGACCGCGTCCAGGTCCTGGCTTCCTCCAGCGTGAACTCACGTAGGCCGCCCGTAGCCGTCACCCTTCCCACAGGAAGATCCGCGCGGGTGACCCGATAGGCCAGCTTCGCCTTATCGATACCGCACAAGGCGGCCAGGCGGGTCGACGACACCGGTGGCGCGGATTTCTCGTTCCCAGGGGCGAGGAGGGTGCCGCGAAGAACTTCCATCATTTCGCCAGCTCGCTCTGATAGCCGTGCGATCTGACTCATGCTGATGCGCTCGAGGGCAGGGCGAGCGAGATGGGTGGCTACCTGGTCGCCACCCCCCTCGGGTCGAGTGATTGTCGCCATGAAAACTCCTATGATTCTATGGAATTCTAGGAGTCTAAGCTTTTTACGTCTATTGGCAAAAAGCTCTTGAAGGGCCGGATTTCTAATGTGAGGTCAGACGGAGTATGCGACCCGGTGCAACGTGAGATCAAACGGAGAATGGGGGTCAAACCGACCACAGAACCCCCTCCTTTTAGGCCAAATCCACTGCTCCTCGCCCTATTTTGGTGCACACACGGCGTAAATTTGCTCTCATTGTCCGTCGAAGCTCACGTCAAGGTCCGCTTGATCTCACCTTTCCGGCCTTCACTCTCCGTCCCATCTCACGTCATGGTCCGCCCAAGCTCACGTCATGGTCCGTCAGGGCTCACCATTCCCTCGCTAAGTCGTTGAGACATATAAGCTTTCCCGTTCAGCAATGACTTCAACCTCTTCAAGTGTTTTCTTCAATAGATTCAAGGCGACGGAATAGGTAATGTGAAAACTCGAAAACTCACATCGCGCTTCTAACCGGAGGCAGCCTG
>NZ_CDRNCW010000004.1:0-2563 GCF_977011995.1 Variovorax durovernensis
ATGTTGATTTCCATCCAGAAGTGACCCACTTGGCCCGGTGATTTCCATCTAAATCTGACCCACGTGATAACCCTAACCTGCTGCTTTTAGCAGCAGGAGCACAGGAGTGATTGACGTGGCGACACTGAGTGTCATCAGGCGTTGGGCACTGCGAGAGCAACTGTCCATCCGAGAGATAGCCCGGCGCACGGGCTTGTCTCGCAACACCATCCGCAAGTACCTTCGCGAGGGCGAGGCGGCGCCCAGCTACGCGAAGCGCATCAGCCCGAGCAAGCTCGACGCGTTCGCCGAGAAGCTCGGCGGCTGGCTCAAGAGCGAGGCGTCTAAGTCACGCAAGCAGCGGCGCACGCTCAAGCAGATGCACGCCGATCTGGTGGCGCTGGGCTACCAGGGCTCCTACAACCGCGTGGCGGCCTTTGCACGAGCGTGGCATGCGCATCTCCACGAGGTCCAGCAGACGACCGGGCGCGGCACCTTCGTGCCTCTGGCCTTCGGTCCCGGCGAGGCATTCCAGTTCGACTGGAGCGAGGACTGGGCCGTCATCGCTGGTGAACGCACCAAGCTGCAGGTGGCGCACTTCAAGCTCAGCCACAGCCGTGCGTTCATCGTGCGCGCCTACCTGTTGCAGACCCACGAGATGCTGTTCGATGCGCACAACCGGGCCTTCGAGGTACTCGGGGGCGTGCCTCGGCGCGGCATCTACGACAACATGAAGACCGCCGTGGACAAGGTACGCCGCGGCAAGGAGCGCGACATCAACGCGCGCTTCAGCGCCATGGTCAGTCACTACCTGTTCGAGGCCGAGTTCTGCAACCCGGCCTCGGGCTGGGAGAAGGGCCAGGTCGAGAAGAACGTGCGTGATGCGCGCCACCGGTTGTGGCAACCTGTGCCGGCGTTCGCCACGCTGGCGCTGCTCAACGACTGGCTGGAGGACCGCTGCAAGGCGCTGTGGGGCGAGATCGTCCACGGCAAGCTGCCAGGGACCGTAGCCGATGTCTGGGCGCAGGAACGGCCACTACTGTTGCAGATCCCCAGACCCTTCGATGGTTTCGTGGAACACACCAAGCGCGTCTCGCCCACCTGCCTGGTGCACTTCGAGCGCAACCGTTACAGCGTTCCGGCCTCCTACGCGAACCGGCCAGTGAGCCTGCGCGTGTACGCCGAACGCCTCGTCGTGGCGGCCGAGGGCCAGATCGTGTGCGAGCACACGCGCATCATTGACCGTCGCCACGACACCGCAGGTCAGACCGTCTACGACTGGAGGCACTACCTGGCAGTGCTGCAACGCAAGCCAGGAGCGCTCAGGAACGGAGCGCCCTTCAGCGAGCTGCCGCAGGGCTTCCGGCGGCTGCAGGCCGCGCTGCTGAAGCAGCCAGGCGGAGACCGCGAGATGGTGGAGATCCTGGCGCTGGTGCTGCACCACGACGAGCAGGCAGTGCTGACCGCGGTCGAACTGGCGCTGGAAGCCGGCGTGGCCAGCAAGACTCATGTGCTGAATGTGCTGCACCGACTGCTCGATGCCAAGCCCATTGCGCCGGCGCCTGTCACGGCACCGCAGGCACTGCGCCTGATGAACGAGCCGAAGGCCGATGTGCTGCGCTACGACACGCTCCGGGGGCGTGCCAGCGCTGCTGGCGGCCTGCGCGGGCCGCTGAACTCCAAGTCGAGTAGCCAGGAGGTGCGCCATGCGACATGACCCTGCCAGCGGCGCCATCGTGATCATGCTGCGCGAACTCAAGATGCACGGCATGGCCCAGGCCGTCGCGGAGCTGGCCGAGCAGGGATCGCCGGCCTTCGAGGCGGCCCAACCGATGCTCTCGCAGTTGCTAAAGGCAGAGACAGCCGAGCGGGAGGTACGCTCGGTGGCCTACCAGTTGAAGCTCGCTCGCTTCCCAGCCTATCGCGATCTCGCTGGCTTCGACTTCGCCAACAGCGAGGTCAACGAGGCGCTGGTGCGTCAGCTACACCGATGCGAGTTCATGGACGATGCGCAGAACGTGGTGCTCGTGGGCGGTCCGGGCACCGGCAAGACCCACATCGCCACGGCGCTGGGCGTGCAGGCCATCGAGCACCAACACCGCCGGGTGCGCTTCTTCTCGACGGTAGAACTGGTCAACGCACTCGAGCAAGAGAAGGCCAGTGGCAATCCCGGCCACATCGCGCACCGACTGATGTACGCGGACATGGTGGTGCTCGATGAACTGGGCTACCTGCCGTTCAGCGCATCAGGTGGCGCGCTGTTGTTCCATCTGCTGTCCAAACTCTACGAACGCACGAGCGTGGTGATCACAACCAACTTGAGCTTCAGCGAGTGGGCCAGCGTCTTCGGCGACGCGAAGATGACGACGGCGTTGCTGGACCGGCTCACGCATCACTGCCATATTCTGGAGACCGGAAACGACAGCTTCCGCTTCAAGCACAGCTCGGCTCAACCCGTTCAAGCAGTCCAACCTAAAAAGGAGAAAGCCAAGAACTTATCCACACCGTGAGCCGGCTGGCTCGCAAAGAGGGTGGGTCAATATTCGATGGAAATCGCGGGTCAGGATTCCATGGAACTCAACAA